>NZ_LMDU01000018.1 GCF_001425165.1 Pelomonas sp. Root405 | reverse complement strand
GAAACCACCGCGTTCTAAATCTACCCACCAACCCCAGTCCTCGTTATTGAACGACGGCACGTTGATGCCGGCGCCGGGTAAATGGGACTGGAGGTACAGGCAGAGGGCTTTGCCGTACATACGCTCGTTCGTAAGCTCTTGGTCCTCGCCCGACAGGATGGGAAACTTCTTCGTTTCGATAAGCAGGCAACTTTTCGGTATCACTGCTTGCCCTCCTCTATGGCCCAACTGTTAGTTAGTCCAGCACGCCATGCCGGGAAAGCGGCGTTCACTGGCACGACTTTGCCAGCCGCTCGAACCCGCCGCAACGGTGGAATTTCCGGGCCAGCNTTAGTTAGTCCAGCACGCCATGCCGGGAAAGCGGCGTTCACTGGCACGACTTTGCCAGCCGCTCGAACCCGCCGCAACGGTGGAATTTCCGGGCCAGCGCTGGCAAACGAGGCCTCCCGGGCTGCCATGCTCGTGGCCGCATAGCAGCCGTTCATGGATGACGGCTCCGGCCGAGACTTGACCTTCGGGGCGTCAGTCTGACGGGCAGCAGTCGCTGCGAAGCGCACGTCGACTTGTGAGCCCGCCGGATCACTCCCCTGCCCGCCCAGCGCTATTGCTCCGATGAACCCGGGAGTAGCAGGGCCTTGATCACCGTGGGGCGCGTCGACGAGGCGCTCGCCGCCACGTGCGACTTGCCGGCCTTCAACGCGACGCTGTCGGACACGATGTTGACGGCCTCATTCAGGATGGCGTCGTTGGCATCGTCGCGGGCTTTCTGGGCGGCGAGGTTGCGGGCGAGCTGGCGCTCGTTGAATTGCAGGCCGTCGTCCGCCAGGGTGCCGCCCGCGCCCGACGCGGCGCTCGCGGCGGCGCCCCCCAGCAGGGCGACCAGGCGCTTTTCCTGCGCGGCGCGCTCCTTGCGCCGCACGTCCTCGTTGAGCGAAATCACATTGTTCTTGCGCTGCGCCCGTGCCTTGGCCAGGTCCTCCACCAGGTCCTGGTAGTCGCGGTCTCGCTGCACGCGGCTCTCGTGCCAGGCCTTCAGGCGGGGCAGATGGGGTTTCAGGTCGCCGACGGGTTGGTGGTCGACCGCCGGGATGCGCGTCCCGGGCAGGGCGTTGCCGAAGCTCGACTCGCCGAACGGGCTGTCGTCGCCCACCGCGGGGACGCGGATGTCCGGCGTCACGCCATGCAGTTGCGTCGTCCCGCCATTCACGCGGAAGAACTGCGCGATGGTCAACTTCAGGTCGCCGAATGTCGGCTTGGCATTCCTGGCGATCTGGTCGAGCCGGGCGACCGTCTGGACCGTGCCTTTGCCGAAGCTGGGCTCGCCGATGACCAGGCCGCGGCCGTAGTCCTGGACCGCGGCCGCGAAGATCTCCGATGCCGATGCCGAGCCCCGGTTGATCAGCACCGCCAGCGGCCCCTGCCAGGCCACCGCGGTATCGGTATTGGTGGCGACAGAGACCTCGCCCTTGGCATTGCGGGTCTGCACCACGGGCACCTTGCCGAGAAACAGGCCCGTCAGCTCCACCGCCTCGCGCAGCGAGCCGCCGCCGTTGTTGCGCAGGTCGATCAGCACGCCTTCGACCTGCTGGGCCTTCAGGTCCTGCAACAGCCGGGCCACGTCGCGCGCGGCGCTGCGGTAGTCCTTGGTGCCGTTCTGCATGGCCGCGACGTCCTCGTAGAACGAGGGCAGGGTGATGACGCCGACCCGGCGCTTGCCGTCGCCGGTCGTCACCGAGTACACCTTGGCCTTGGCCGCGCTGTCCTGCATCTTGATGGTGTCGCGGACCAGGGCGATGGTCTTGACCGGCGCGTCGGGCCCGCCGTCCGCCGGCAGGATGTCAAGCCGCACCGTCGACGCCGCCTTGCCGCGGATCAGCGCCACCACGTCGTCCAGGCGCCAGCCGACCACATCCTCCATCGGGCCTGACGGTCCTTGGCCGACGCCGACGATGCGGTCGCCCACCTGGAGCTGGCCCGACACCATGGCCGGCCCGCCTGCCACCAGTTCGCGAATGGTGATGTGGCCGTCGTTTTCAGTCAGGACGGCGCCGATGCCCACCAGCGACAGGCGCATCGCGATGTCGAAGTTCTCGGCGGCGCGCGGCCCGAGGTAGTTGGTGTGCGGCTCGATCGCCGTGGTGTAGGCGTTCATGAACGCCTGGAAGGCATCCGCGCTGTTGATCTTGGCCAGCCGTTTGGCGTTGTTGTCGTAGCGCTTGTCCAGCAGCTTGCGGATGGCCGCGTCGTCCCGGCCGGCGAGCCTGAGGCGCAGCCAGTCGTTCTTGACGCGCTTGCGCCAGAGCTCCTGCGCCTCGGCCTCGCTCGCCGGCCAGGGCTGGTCCTTGCGGTCGATCATCAGCGTCTCGTTGCGCTCAAAGTCGAAGCCCTTGGCCAGAAGGCTGCGCGCGAAAGCCATGCGCTCGGCGGCGCGGCGTTCGTAGAGGTTGAAGATCGCGAACGGTGTGCGCAGGTCTTCGTTCAGGATGGCGTCGTCGAGCCGGGTGCGGTCAGCCGCCAGGCGGTCGATGTCGGACCGCAGGAAGTACAGCTTCTCGGGGTCGAGCAGCTTCAGGTACTGATCGAACACCTGGCTCGACAGCGCGTCGTCCAGCGGCATGGCCTTGTAGTGGTAGCGCGACAGCAGGTCCGCCGCCAGGCGGGCCGCCTTGGCGTCCTGCGCGCCGGGCTCGAGCAGCGGCGGATAAGCCAGCGCCGTATCAGCGGTGGCAAGCGGCATTGCGGCCGCAACGGCCAGCATCAACCCCAACAGCTTGTGTCTCACTCTCATTCCTTCACACGGTCCCGCACGCGGATTTGCACGTTTGGATGGTGCCATGTCTGGCGTGAATGCCCTGGGGCAGGTCCGGCGGGACCTCACGCGGCGGGCAATTGATGGCAATGGGAGCCGCGCGCCGTGGCCACCTGGGCCCGCAACCGCTGCAAAGCGGCAGCCCCGCTAGCATCGCCCGCAAACTCCCGGGAAGCGTTGCCATGCTGAAGGTCCGAGTCGCCCGCACCCTGTCTGTCGAGACCAACGCCGCGTTGGGCCACCTCAGCGCCGCCAGCGGCTTGGTTCAGCTGGGCCAGCGACTGTTTGTCGTTGCCGACGACGAGCACACGCTGGCCGCGTTTGATCTCGGGGGCGAGCACTCCGGCCGGCTGCACCGGCTCTTCGACGGCGAGCTGCCCGACGAGCCCAAGGCCCGCAAGGCCGCCAAGCCCGACCTGGAGGCGCTGGCGCACTTGCCGCCCTCGCCCCACTGCCCGCACGGCGCGCTGCTGGCCCTCGGTTCCGGGTCCCGGCCGCAACGCCAACGCGCTGCGCTGCTGGCGTTCAACGAGGCGGGTGACATCGACGGCGCCGTTCGCGTGATCGACCTCTCGCCGTTGTACGAGCCGCTGCAGGCCCGGCACGCGCAGCTGAACATCGAAGGCGCCTTCGTCGCTGCCGGCCGCTTCTGCCTGCTGCAGCGGGGCAACCAGGCCAGCCCGGTCAACGGGCTCATCGGTTACGACTGGCTGGCGATCCAGGCGTGGCTGGACGGCGCAGGGCGGGCGCCCGAGCCGGTGGCGAGCACGCCGATTGATCTGGGGGCCATCGAGGGCGTGCCGCTGTGCTTCACCGACGGCGCGGCGCTGCTGGACGGCAGCTGGGTGTTCTGCGCGGCGGCGGAGGCGACCGATGACAACTACGCGGACGGTCCCTGCCGGGGATCTGCCGTCGGTGTCGTGGCGGCCGACGGGCGCTTGCTTGGCGTATGGCCGCTGTCCCTGCGCTGCAAGGCCGAGGGCATCGCGGTGACCGAGGCGAACGGCGTGCTGCAGCTGCTGCTTGTGACGGACCCCGATGACCGCGACGAGCCCGCCTTGCTGCTGTCGGCGAGCCTGGCCGATCCGCGCGGTTGACCACGGTCGTCGAGCGCCGCCGCAGCGGGCCTAGGATGAGCCACACCCGACTCCCACTTGCTCACGATGCGCTCCAAACACGCTCTTGCTGCCGCCTTGCTGGCCACCACCTGCCTGAACGCCATGGCCCAGCTGGCGCCCGTCGACACGGCCGACCCTGTGGCGCCCCTCGTCAACCAGCTGGAACTCGACAAGTACAAGGCCACCATCAAGGGCCTGACGCAGTTCGGCGACCGGCGCCAGGGCACGGCGCGCAACCGGGCGGCGCTGGACTGGATCGAGGCGCAGCTGCAGAGCTATGGCTGCACGGCCACCGAGCGCCTGCGCTACGAATTTACTGAGCCGGCCAAGCGTGGTCCCGTGCAGCTGCAGCCGGTGCGTGCAGCCGGCCCGGCGGCGCAGGGCGGTGGCACGCTGTTTGGCAAGCGAGCGCCCATCGGCGTGAACAACGACCCGATGGCCCAACCGGACGAGAAGCTGCGGGCACTGAACTCGGAGCTGACGCCGCTGGGCACCGGCCCGCGTGAGAGCGTCTATTGCACCAAGGTCGGCGCAACCCGCCCCGACGAGATGGTCATCGTGTCGGCCCACATGGACGGCCTCGGTTTCGGCGAGGCGGCCAATGACGATGGCTCGGGCACGGCGCTGGTGATGGAGCTGGCGCGCGTCTTCAATGCGCCGGGCGTGACTACGGAGCGGTCCATCCGCTTCATCCTCTGGAACAACGAAGAGAGCGGCTTGAACGGTGCCCATGCCTATGTGGCCCAGCGCAAAGATTTGCAGGGCATCGAATCGCCCAAGGGCTCGGGTCGCTACCCCGAGCCCAGGTGGCTGGCCGTCATCCAGCACGACATGCTGCTGTTCGACCATGGCATGCCCATCCCGAAGCTCGACGCTGCAGGCAAGCCGGTGCTCGACGCGCGCGGCCAGCCGGTCTACACCGCGCCTTCGGCCCAGCGCGCCGAGGCGGACGTGAATGTGGAGTTCCAGGTCAACTCCAAGCAGGCGGATGCGTCCGCCAAGCTGGCCTGGGCCATGCGCGCGGCCAACGAGACCTATGCGACAGACTACCCTGTGGCCGTCGGCAACCGCATGACCAACACCGACTCGGTGCCCTTCATGGACCATGCGCCCGCCGTCTCGGTGCGCGAGAACGAGCGCGGCATGCAGATCGGCGCGGGCTGGAACCCCCATTGGCACCAGCCGACCGATCTGTACGACACGTACTCGGACAAGGACTTCCTGCTCGGCCTGAACGCGGCGCAGACCACACTCGCCGCTGTCGCGCGGCTGACCGGCGCAAGAGGCAAGCCCTAGGCAAGCCCTGACCCCGCGCCGTGCGGTACTAGTTCACGACTGGGCCCTGGCCGGCCCGTGTTTTCCCGCATTCGCGGGGATGTGGGTAAGTTTCACCTCGATACAGTTGCGTCCACTGCGCGGTGCTAACGGCTTCATGCGCAGACTAAAGATGACGCGGGGCTAGTCAGGTCCACCGCGCACACGCAGGGGGAGCAAGGCCGTTGGGACATTGCGTCCATTGGCCGTTCAAGGGTCCGCCTCGGTGGACTCATCCAGTTCCAGATGCCGTGCGGACCCGCCAGGTGCCTTTGCGCAAGCAATGGTTCCGCAGCCCGCTGCGGTGTCCTATTGCCTGCCGCTGCCGCACCGTGGAATCAAACACTGCTCTTGCCCCTTTCTATGCCGCCGCGCCCGACTCGGCGCACCAGCCCGCTGCCCGTGACGCCGCCGACATGCTGGTCGAGGCGCTTGAGGCCCTCGGCGTCGAGTACGTCTTCGGCGTGCCCGGCGGCGCCATCGAGCCGCTGTACAACGCGCTGGCCCGCAGCGGCCGGCGCGGCGGCCCGCAGGCCGTCGTCGCCCGCAACGAGCAGGGTGCCGCCTACATGGCTGACGGCTATGCCCGCGAGACCGGCAAGATCGGTGTGTGCATCGCCACCTCCGGGCCGGGCGCCACCAACCTGATCACCGGCGTGGCCTGCGCCTATGACAACAACGTGCCGATGCTGGTCATCACCGGCCAGCCCCCGATCAAGAACTTCGGCAAGGGCGCGCTGCAGGAGTCGAGCTGCACGGGCATCAACACGATGGCGATGTTCCGCCCGTGCACGCGCTACAACTCGCTGGTCTCGCATGCCGAGCAGCTGCCCATCAAGCTGTTCAACGCGCTGATGCATGCGCAGCGCGCGCCGAGCGGGCCGAGCCACCTGTCCATCCCGGTGGACATCCTGCGCCAGCCGCTGCCGCACGACCTGGAGACGCCCGACTTCTCCGGCCTGCTGCGCCGCGCACCGGCGCTGGTGGACCTGCCCGCCGTGCGCCAGCTGGCGCGCCTACTGTTCTCGGCTCGTGCGCCGGTCTGGCTGATCGGCGACGGCTGCGGCGAGGCCGCCAACGAGCTGATGCAGCTGGTGCAGCTGACCGACGGCCATTTCATCGCCACGCCGGACGGCAAGGGCTTCATCAACCCGCGCCACCCGCGCTTTCGCGGCGTGTTCGGCTTTGGCGGCCACGCCAGCGCGGCCGAGCTGCTGTCCAGCGAGCCCGACCTGGTCGTCGCGCTGGGCACGGGCTTCGGCGAGTTCAACAGCGGTGGCTGGTCCACCCACCTGCTGAACAGCCGCCTCGTGCATGTGGACGACAGCGACGAGAACCTGATGCGCTCGCCGACGGCGCGGCTGCATGTGCGCGGCCATATCAAGTCGGTGTGCGAGCAGCTGATCACCTTGCTGGCGCCGTCCAACAACGGGCAGGACGCCACCGTGCTGCCCTTCCTGCATCCACAGAAAGCACGCCAGGCCTACGAGGCCATGGTGGACAGCCCGACCGCCATCCACAGCGACAGCACGCCGGTCAAGCCGCAGCGCCTGCTGGCCACGCTTTCCGAGCGCTGCCCGCCGCAGACCCGCTTTGTCGCCGACGCCGGCAACAGCGCCGCCTGGGCTGTGCACTACCTCGCGCCGCATGACCAACGCAGCGGCCGCCTGCCCGGCGGGCCCTACCTGCCGGCGGGCCAGGAACGGCGCACGCGCCCGTCCAGCTGGCTGCGCGTGACGATGGACTTCGCGCCCATGGGCTGGGCCATCGGCTCGGCCGTGGGCATCGCGATGGCCAACCGCCGCTGCCCGGTCGTCTGCCTGACGGGCGACGGCAGCTATCTGATGAACGGCCAGGAGATCACCGTGGCCGCCGAGCTGGGCCTGCCGGTGCTCTATGTCGTGCTGAACGACGGCGCGCTGGGCATGGTCAAGCACGGCCAGCGCCTGGCGGGTGCGGAGCCCATCGGCTTCCAGCTGCCCAAGGTGGACTTCGCCATGATGGCCGCCGCCATGGGCATCCCGGGCCATGTGGTGCGCTCGCCGGCCGACCTCGACGCGCTGGACTTCAACGCCATCCTGTCGCGCGGCGGGCCGACGCTGCTGGATGTGCGCATCGACGGCGAGGAAGTGCCGCCGATGAATCTTCGAATGAAAACCCTTGGGACTGCGAAATGAGCGACATGACGAATACCGGATCACTGCTGGGCAAGACGGCCCTCATCACCGGTGGCAACAGCGGCATCGGCCTGGCCACGGCCAGGCTCTTCATGGCGCAGGGCGCCAGCGTGATGATCACCGGCCGCGATGAAGCGACGCTGGCTGCGGCGCGCGACAGCCTGGGCCACGACCTGCTGGCCGAGCGCAGCGACGCCGGCAAGCTGGACGACATCGACCGCCTGATGGCGCAGGTGAAGGCCAGGTTCGGCCACCTCGACCTGCTGGTGCTGAACGCCACCGGCGGCTCGCCGATGCCCATCGAGTTCATGAGCGAAGACCAGTTCGACGCGATGAACAACGTCGCCTTCAAGGGTGTGTTCTTCACCATCCAGCGCGCGCTGCCGCTGCTGCGCCCGGGGGCGTCCATCGTCGTGACGACGTCCATCGCCAACCAGGTCGGCGCGCCGGGCTTCTCGGCCTACGCGGCCTGCAAGGCGGCGGCGCGTTCGCTGGTGCGCAGCGCCAGCCTGGAGCTGGCGCCGCGCGGCATCCGCGTCAATGCGGTCAGCCCCGGCCCCATCGACACGCCCGGCTTCGGCCGTTGGGACAACGTGCCCCGCGAAGCCGTGGACGCCGCGCGCGCCGACCTGACGCAGCGCTCGCCCAGCCAGCGTTTCGGCACGGCCGAGGAAGTCGCCAACGCGGTGCTGTATCTGGCCTCGCCGGCTTCGTCCTATGTCGTCGGCGCCGAGCTGGTGGTGGACGGCGGCTTCAGCCAGTTGATGTGATGGCGCAGGTGCGCACGCGCATCTGGCGCGAAGAGGCGGAGCCCGCCGACCGCTTTGCCACGCGCACCGCGCACTGCCGCGGCTACGACGTGTACGGCGACATGCTGGGTCGCGCCCGCTGGGTCGACATGCTGTGGCTGTTGTTCCGCGAGGACGCGCCGACCGAGGCGCAGGCGCGCCTGCTGGAGGCGCTGGCGGTGGCGCTGGCCAACGCGGGCCCGCGTGATGCGGCCGTGCACGCGGCCATGTGCTCGGGGCTGGGCCGCTCGCCGGCCGCAGCGGCCTTGATGGCCGCGCTGGCCGTGGGCGCCGGCCGGCATGGCGGGGCGCAGGAGGTGGCTGCGGCGATGACGCTGTGGACCGACGCGCCGCTGGACGTTGCATCGCTGGCGACGCATTGGGTGTCGTCCGCGGCGCCCACGTCGGCCATCTGGCCCGACGCCGAGCACCCGCCGGGCTTCGAGCCCAACGGCGTCGTCACGGCCGGCATCGTTCGTGATGCCTTGCAGCGGCTGGCCGACATAGCCGACACCCCGCGCCTGCGCTGGCTGGCGGCGCATCACGCGGCCGTCGGGGCGGCCGTGGGCCTGCCGCTGGCGATGTCGGGTGTCGCTGCCGCAGCGTTGGCCGACCTCGGCTTCAGCCCGGAGCAGGGCGAGATGCTGCACCTGCTGCTGCGCCTACCGGGTGCGGCGGCGCATGCGCTGGAGCAGCGCGCCGGCAGCTACAAGGACTTCCCGTTCTTCGCGTTGGACCTGCAGGACGACCCGCTGAAGGAAGCGGCATGAACGAACAGAAGACCTCGCCGCTTGAAGAGCACGCCGGCCGCCTGCGCACCCGCATGGGTGGCGCCTTCGTGGGCCAGCGCGCCGTGTTCCGCGGCCATGACCTGCATGCCGATTTGGGCGACATGGACTGGCTGGCGCTGTATGTCTTCGGCATCACTGGCCAGCGCTATACGCCGGCGCAGCTGAAGGTGCTGCATGCGATCTGGGTCCACACCAGCTACCCGGACGCCCGCATCTGGAACAACCGCGTGGCCGCGCTGGCCGGCAGCGCCCGCAGCTCGGGCACGCTGGCCGTGGCGGCGGCGCTGGCGGTGTCCGAGGCCGAGATCTACGGCCGTGGCATCGACATCCGTGCCGCCAGCTTCATCCAGCGCGCGCAGCAGGTGATCGCGTCGGGGTCAGGCCTTGACGACTGCGTGCGCGAGGAATTGCAGCGCCACCGCGCCATCGCCGGCTACGGCCGGCCCATCGCGGCGGGCGACGAGCGCATTGGCCCGATGCTGCGTCTGGTGGAGCGGGAAGGGCTGGCCGGTGGCGCCCACGTGCAGGCGGCACTGGCCGTCGAGAAGCACCTGCAGGAAGGCCGCTGGCGGCTGCGCATGAACTACGCCGCGCTGACCGCCGCGCTGACGTCGGACATGGGCTTCACGCCGCGCCAGCATTACCAGTACGGCTTCCCGGCCTTCCTGGCCGGCATGCAGCCCTGCTACATCGAGGCGAGCGAGAAGCCCGCCGGCACGCTTTTGCCGCTGGCCTGCGACAACGTGACGTATGAGGGCGCCGCGCCCCGAGCCTGGGGCGCCTAGAAGCGGTAGACCAGCTGCACGTCGACCGCACGGCCCGCCATCGGCAGGTCGTACGGCACGCCGGTGCTCGCCAGGCTGGGCTCGCGCACGTCGGCGTTGAACAGGTTGCGTGCCGAGACAGCCAGGTCCCAGCCGGACTGGCGCAGCGCCGTGCGCAACGTCAGGTCGGCACTGGTGTAGTCGGGCACCGGCGGCCGGGCATCGCCTGCGGCGCGCATGCGGCCTGCCACGCGCTTGACCTGGCCGCTCAACGCCCAGCCCTTGTCGAAGTGCCAGTCGGCACGCACATAGGCCATCTGGTGCGGCGCGTAGCCGGCGTCGTGGTTGGTGCTTTCGTCGATGGCGCGCTGGTAGGCGTAGTGGCCCGCCAGGCGCAGGTTGCGCGCCACGTCCACCACCAGCTCCAGCTCAAAGCCGTGGCCGCGCTGCGTGCCCTGGTTCATGTACTCCGACGTGCCGCCGCCGACGCTTGCCGCGCGGATGATGTCCGTCATCGTGTAGCGGAAGGCGCTGGCCTGCAGCTGTGCTGCCTCGCCCAGCTGCCAGCTGACGGACGCCTCGGCCGTGCTGATTCGCTCCGGCTTCAGCAGCGGGTTGCCGCGGATGACGGGGTTGTTGATGCTGTATTCCTCCGAGAACGACGGTGCGCGGAACGCGCGGCCGATCAGCAGCTTGGCGGTCAGGTCCAGGCTGGCGTCCCACACCAGCGCCAGGCGCGGGTTGGTGGTGGCGCCGAAGTCGCTGTAGTGGTCGCGCCTCACGCCGGCGGTGAGCGTCCAGTCGGGCGCGACGCTCCATTCGTCCTGCACATAGGCATAGCTGACGCGGCGCCGCTGCGGCGTCGCGAAGGACTTGTCGACCGGGAACTCCTCCAGCTGCCCGCCCGGCAGCGGCATCGGCAGCCCCTTGGCGGGTCCGGAGTCGATGATGGTGAAGTTCTTGAACTCCTGCGTGCGGTACATGTCCAGGTCGTCATGGCCCACGCCGAGCCGCAGTTGGTGGCCGGCCCAGCCGGTGTAGGCCACCACGGCGGCCACCCGGCTCTGCCGTTCCCAGGTGTTGGGCGCACCGAACATGCCCTGCGGAAAGCTGCCGCCAAATGAGCCGGGCGGGAAGACCTGCAGGGGTTTCGTGAACTGGTTGCTGAACTGGAAGTAGCTGCCGCTGAGGTTGAGCAGCAGCTGGGGCGCCAGTTCCAGGTCCGACAGCGACACGCTGGCGTTCCAGCGCTGGTTGCGGCCCTTGCCGACCGGGTCGAGCGCGCCGCCGGCACCGGCGCCGGTGCCGACGTCGTCGCGCAGCGTGTAGCCGGCGCGCAGGCGCAGCTTGCCGTAGTTGCCCTCGACATGCGCGTCCACCGCGTCGTGCCCGGTGTTCACCGGCCCCGGCGCCAGGCTGGCCCGGGTGCCGAACAGGCCGTCCAGGCCGGTCTGTGCGTCGGCCTGCACCAGCTCCTTGAAGCCGTCGGTGCGGCCCGCGCGCAGATAGGCGGCCACGGCCAGCGCGCCGATCTCGCCGCCGTACTGCACCCAGGCGTCGCGGCTGGCGAACGAGCCGGCGCGCAGCCCCAGCTCCAGGCCGGCGGTGTCGGCCGGCCCCTTGGTGACGATGTTGATGACGCCGGCATAGGCGTCCGCGCCGTACAGCGCCGAGCCCGGACCGCGAATGACCTCGATGCGCGCGATGTTGGCCACCGGCATGCCGGCCCAGATCGTGCCCCGGTTGCCGATGAACATCGTCGTCATCGGCACGCCGTTGTAGAGCACCAGCGTCTGCGCGTTGAACTCGCTGTAGATGCCGCGGACGATGTAGAGCGGGTTGTAGCCCTGGTTGTTGCGGCCCACATGGATGCCGGGCACGGTGGCCAGCACCTGGTCCAGGTCGGTCGCGCCCATCATGGCGATGTCCTGCGCCGTGATGACGGTGGCCACCGCCGGCGCGCGGCGCAGCGACTGCGCGGCGCCGGTGGCGATGCTGACGGTGGTCTTGTCGCCGTAGACCTGCGCCAGTTCCTCTTCCTCGCTGGCCGGCTGCGCGAAGGCGGCCGGTGCCCCCGCCGCAAACCAGAGACCGCCCAGAATCACCAAGCCAAAGAAAGGTCGCATTGCTGGCTTCTCCGAGGTGAAAGGTGTGGGCGCGTATTGTGCTGTCGCCGCCGTGGTGCGCGCAGGAGCAGGCGCCATGGGCGTGTGGTGCGCGTCGTGAACTGTGCACGCGCGACAAGTCGTGTGCCGGCAGCGCCCAAACGTGGTACGCGGCCTGAACTTGAAGCGAGCACTGCGCCCGGGGGATGCGGACGGTGGGCATCGTGCACGACTTGGCGGTCTATTTGGGAGGCGTCACCGTGCGCGCCGTGTACCGTCGCCAGCCTCTGGCCTTTGCATAATGCCGCCCACCCGTCCCGGCCCCGATCGCCCTTCCACGTTGCACCCTTCACTTGACTGAGCCCGGTTGCCCCGCCCAAGCCACGCGCCGCGCTGCATTGCGACAGGCCCTGGGCGCTGCCGTGGCGCTCGCCGCTGGCGCCGCGCCGGCGGCGGAGCTGGGCCGCTCGCTGGTGGTCGTCTACCCGGAGCTGGGCGAGCCCTTCCGGCAGATCTTCACCGCCATCATCGGCGGCATCGAAGACAAGCTGGGCGGTGCGGTGACCAGCCTGGCCGTCGCCAACAACGCCAATCCGGCGCAGATTGCCGAGGACATGCGCCGGCGCGAGGCCAAGGTGCTGATCGGTCTGGGCCGCGGCGGCATGCGCATCGCGGCGGCGCTGGCCGATGAGCTGGCGGTGCTGGTCGGCTGCGTCGTGTCGGTGCAGGAATCCGAGGCGCGCGGCTTCCCCATTCACACGCTGGCGCCCGACCCGGCCCTGCTGCTGGCACGGCTGAAACGCCTCAAGCCCGGCACACGGCGGGTGCATCTGGTCTATGACCCGAAGCTCAATGCCTGGCTCGTGAAGCTGGCGCGTGATGCCGCCCGTGCCGAAGGGCTGGAGTTGCTGGCGCAGGAGGCCGCCGACCAAGCCGGGGCGCTGCGCGCCTACACCCAGTTGCTGGCCGCGGCCGACCCCGCGCGCGACGCACTGTGGCTGCCGCAGGACCTCACTTCGGTGGACGACGGCACCGTGCTGCCCCTCGTGCTCAAGGAGGGCTGGAACCGCAACATCGCCGTGTTCTCCAGCCATCTCGCCCATGTGAAGCGCGGTGCCCTGTTCTCCCTCTATCCCGACAACCACGAGTTGGGCCGCACGCTGGCCACGTCGGCCCAGCGCCTGGCCGCGGGCTCGCGTGCCGGCGGGGCAGGCACGGCCGGGGTACTCCCGCTGCGCCAGGCGCGGGCCGCCATCAACATCCGCACAGCCGCGCATCTGGGCATCGATGTCGCGGCAGTGCAGTCCGGGTTCGACCTGGTCTACCCCACCAGTTAAGGGTCAAAGCGTGACGCCACCTCTTCCACTGGACTCCCAGCCGCCCGCCCTGCTGCGGGACGAGGGCGCCGTGCCGCCGGGCCGACAACGCCCCTGGCCGCTGAACGTGTATGCGCGCTGGTTGCGTGAAGTTCCCTTCCGCCGCCATCTCAGCGTGGCTGTTGCCTTGGGCGCGCTTTGCCTGGCCCTGCTGGTGGCAGCGGTCAACGCCTGGCAGGGCGGTCGAGAGGTGCGGGCCATGCTAATGGACCAGGGCGGGCGCGTGGCGGCCAACCTGGCGTCCAACAGTTCGCTGGCCCTGCTGTACGCGGCCGCGGACAACGCCGAGGAAGCCGTGCGCGCGTCGCTGGCCTTTCCCGACGTCATGGCCATCGAGATCCGTGACACCACCGGGCGCCTGCTGCTGTCGCTCGGCGCCGAGCGCGACCGCCTGCCCCTGGCAGGCGCGGCGGTTGTGGCGCCAGACCCGGCATCCAGTGCGCCCTGGCTGGCCCAGGAGACCGAGGACAGCTGGGCCTTCGCTGCGCCGGTCTGGACGCGCCCCGAGGCCTCACCCTTCGACGCGACGCTGCGGCCGGCGCAGCTGCTCGGGCATGTGCGCGTCATCCAGAGCAAGGCGACGCTGCACCGCACCCAGACCTCGCTGTTCATCGCCAATTTCGGCGTGGCGCTGTTGTTCGCGACGCTGTTCCTGTTCGCAGTGCGCTTCCTGGCGTTGCGGCTGACGCGCCCGCTGGTCGCGCTGTCCGACGCGATGGAGCGGGTCGAGCGCGGCGAGGTCGACGTGCGCGCGCCCGCCGGCGGCCCGCGCGACATTGCCGCCATGGCCCACAGCTTCAACCGCATGCTGGCCGTGCTGCAGGACCGCGAAACCGAACTCGGCGCCCACCGTGACCACTTGGAAGACCTGGTGCGCGAGCGCACCCTGGAGCTCAGCCATGCCAAGGAGCGCGCCGAGATCGCCAACCGCGCCAAGAGCCAGTTCCTGGCGCGCATGAGCCACGAGCTCCGCACGCCGCTGAACGCCGTCATGGGTTATGCGCAGATCCTGAAGCTGGACGCCGATCTCAGCGCCAAGCAGCGCAACGGCCTGGACATCATCCACAGCAGCGGCCAGCACCTGTTGACGCTGATCGTCGACATCCTGGACCTGTCGCGCATCGAGGCCGGCAAGGCCGAGCTGCGCATCGCGCCCGTCGAGCTGGTACCGCGGCTGCAGGCCGTCATCGACATCGTGCGCGTGATGGCCGAGGACAAGCACATCACGCTGGACCTGCAGCTCGACCCGCAGTTGCCGGCCGTCGTGCTGGCCGACGAGAAACGGCTCAACCAGATCCTGCTCAACCTGCTGGGCAATGCGGTCAAGTTCACCCACGTGGGCGGCGTGACGCTGCATGCGCGCACGCTGCCCTCAACCGGCGAGGAGCCGGGTCATGTCAGGCTGTGCTTCGAGGTGCAGGACACCGGCGTCGGCATCGCCGAGGACCAGATCGCGCGCCTGTTCGAGCCCTTCGAGCAGGCCGGCAATGCCGAGCAGCGCGTTGGCGGCACCGGCCTGGGGCTGGCCATCAGCCGGCAACTGGTGCGCATGATGGGCGGCGAGATCCGCCTTGAAAGCCGGCTGGCCCAGGGCAGCCGTTTCTGGTTCGAGATCAGCGTGCCGGTGCAGGCCTGACAAGCCGGCGCGGCGAGGCCGGCCGCGTCGACGATGGACGCGGGCTCAGGCCTGCAGATGGAGTTCGACGGCGAAGCCCCGCTCCACGCCGGGGAGTTCGATCCGTCCGCCGTGGGCGCGCGCCACCAGCAGGGCCAGCCGCAGGCCCAGGCCCGATGAATGCTGGTTGGGCTGCAGTTTTGCGCGCAGCGCGTCAAGCCGTTCGGGCGTGACGCCGTGGCCGTTGTCGACGAGCCGGAGCCCGCCGGGTATGGCGCTCAGCGTCAGCCGCGTTGCACCGTGGCGCTGGGCGTTGTCCACCAGATTCAGCAGCGCGGCCGCCAGCAGTTCCGGGTCGGCATCGAGCGGGCAGGGCGGTCCATCGTCCAACTCCAGCTCTCCAAGCTGCAGGCCGGTCAGCAAGGTCCGCACCTCCAGCGGCTTGCGTTGCAACTCGGGTTCGGCACGGAACAGCCGCAGCAGCGCCAGCACCAGGTGCTGCAAGCGCTGGCTGGCCTGGCGCACCCGCTGCAGCCGCAGTTGATCCGGCTGCTCGCGCAGCGCGACCGCGAGTTGCGCCTCGATGCCGGCCAGCGGCGTGCGCAACAGATGCGCCGCCTGGGCGCTGAACTCGCGCTCGAAATCCAGGCGCTCGCCGAGCCGCAGCGAGATGCTGGCCAGTGCTTCATGGACAGGCAGCAGTTCGCCACGCTCCGCACTGCCCAGTTGGGCCGGAAGGCGGCGCGGGTCTGCTCGGCCGGCATCGAAGTCCGCCAACCGCTCGCCCAGGCGCAGCAGCGGCCGCAGCTCCTGCTGGGCGCGCCAGGCCAGCAGCGGCAGGCAAAGCAGCGTCATCGCAAGCCCCGCCAGCAAGGCGTAGCTGCTGACCTCGCGGCGCGCCTCGTGACGCTCTGCGCGCGTCTGCGCGACAACCAGCAAGCCCTGTTCGCCGCGCAATGCCAGGCCGTACAGGCGCCAATGGTGTCGATCCGAGAAGCCGCTGCCGGCACTCTGCCAGGCGCCAGGCTCCGCACCCGGGCTGGCCCGCACCAGGCGGCCCGCGCTGTCGTACCAGGCCCAGGCAAAGCGCAGTTCGCCCTCCGGGTCGGGCGGCGTGGGCGCCAGCGCGGCGCCTGGCTCGATCAGCAATGGGGCGAGCAGTGCCGCACTGGCCTGCAGCCCGTCGTCCAGCAGCTCATCCACTTCGGCATCGACGGTCAGCACCGCCGCCGCGCTCATCGCGAGCGCGATCACCAAGCTGCCGACGGCGGTCACCCATAGCAGGCGCCGGGCAATGGTCGGCAGCGGTTCAGCGCTCATGGCGAACCCTGTAACCCATGCCTCTCAAAGTCTCGATGCTGGTGCGGCCCAGCTTGCGGCGCAGGTTGGACACATGGACCTCCAGTGCATTGCTGGCAGCGGGCTCGCCATCAAAGCCGTGGACCAGCCGGTCCAGATCGGACTTGCTGACCCAACGCTCCGCGCGCAGGCACAGCGCCTCCAGCAGGGTCCACTCGCGCGCGGTCAGTTCAACGGCCGAGCCTTTCCACCAAACCTGGCGTTCTGCCAGGCCGACCTGGAGCTGCGCCTGCAGCCGCAGGCCCTGGGGCTCGGCCTGGAGCCGGCGCAGGCAGACGCGGATGCGCGCTGCGAGTTCCTCGGGAGCGAATGGCTTGACGAGGTAGTCGTCCGCGCCGCTGTCGAGCCCGTCGATGCGATCCGCCAGCGCGTCACGCGCCGTCAGCATCAGCGCTGGCGTGCGCGCGTTGCCACGGCGCAGCTCGGCAAGCAGTTGCCGGCCCGAGCCGTCGGGCAGTTGCCAGTCCAGCAGCCAGGCGTCGAAGGGGTCACCGCGGAGCGCGGCCCGTGCCTGCGCCACGGTGCAGCACCAATCGACGACGTGGCCTTCGGTGCACAGGAAATCGCGCAGACCTTCTCCGAGCAGGCGGTCGTCTTCAAGCAGCAGCAATCGCATGCGGGCACCGTATCACGCAGGCGCCTCGACGCGCTTGAGCAGCGTCAGCAAATGCGCCGCTTCAGTTTGGCTTCAGTCCTGGCTCTTTCAATGCCTGCATGCAAGACATCCTCCGAGCTGCCGTCGACAGCCGCTTTGCGTTGCGGCTGCGATTGGGCACCGACAGCCTGCTGGCGCTGATGTGCCTTTACTGGGCCATGACCAGCAACCGTGCCTTTCTCGTTGCAGCCAATCAGGCTTGGCGAGGCCAGCCGGGCAGTCTTGTGTTGCTGGTCGTGCTGGTTGCGCTGCTTCACTATGTGCTGCTGGCGCCGCTCATCCAGCGGCGCTGGGCGAAGCCGGCGCTGATGCTGCTGAGCCTTGTCGCAGCGGTCGGCGGCCATTTCACGCAGGCCTTCGGCACGGCGTTCGACCCGGCCATGCTCCGCAACGCGATGCGCACCGATTGGCCGGAGGCACGCGAGCTGCTCAGTGGCGGGCTGTTCGCGCATGTGCTGGTGGTCCTGGTGCCGGCCTGGTGGTTCACGCTGCAGGTGGAGCTGGTGCCTGCAGGCAAGGGCTGGCGTGCTGCCTTGCCGGCGCTGGGGCGCTGGCTGCTGGCGGCGGTAGCGGCATCGGCCTTGTTGGCCTGCGCCTACCAACCGCTGTCCGGGCTGATGCGCGAGAAGCGCGAACTGCGCTACCAGTTGATGCCGGCTGCACCCATCTGGTCTCTGCCGCGCAGCATGAAGGCGGCGCAAGCCGCACCCGGTCCGCGCGAGCCCATCGGCCTGGATGCAAAGGCCGGCCCCAGCTGGTCCGCCACGGCCCGGCCGCGGGTGCTGGTCCTGGTTGTGGGCGAGACCGTGCGCGCGGCGAACTGGGGGCTGCGGGAGCTGGAAGACGGCGGCACCCGCGACACCACGCCGTTGTTGCGGCAGGAAAGCGGCCTGCTGAACTGGCCCGCCGTCAGCACCTGCGGCAGCGACACCGAGACTTCGCTGCCCTGCATGTTCGCGCCCGTCGGGCGCCGGGACTATGACGAGTCGCGCATCCGCCGGCAGGAATCGCTGCTGCATGTGCTGGCGCGGGCCGGCGTGCAGGTGCGATGGCTGGACAACCAGAGCGGATGCAAGGGGGTTTGCGACGCGGCCACCGAGGAAGTGCTGGCCTGCGACGGCGGGCGATGCCTGGATGGCGCGTTGTTCGACCGCGTGCAGGCGGTGCTGCGCGACGCCCGTCCTAGCACCACCCAGTTGCTGGTGCTGCACATGCTCGGCAACCATGGCCCGGCCTATCACCGCCGCGTGCCGGAGCAGTTCGCGCCCTACGCCCCCGTGTGCAGCGAGGATGCATTCGGCTCCTGCGAGCGGGCTGCCATCGTCAACGCCTACGACAACGCCCTGCGCTACACCGACGTCCTGCTGGCCTCCCTCTGGCAGGGCTTGAAGGCAGCAAACGGAGGGGTCGACACCGCGATGATCTTCCTGCCCGATCACGGTGAATCCCTGGGCGAGCATGGCTTGTTCCTGCATGGCCTGCCCTATGCCATCGCCCCAAGGGAACAGCTGCAGGTTCCGATGCTGATGGGCATCTCGCCGTCCTGGGCGGCCGCGCGAGGCTGGGGCGGCGACTGCCTGGGAAGGCTGCCCGAGCAGCCGGCGTCGCATGAGCATCTGTTCCATACGGTGCTGGACCTGCTCGACGTGCGCACTGCGCTGCGAGACCCGCGCTGGAGCCTGCTCGCGGCGTGCGCGGCATGAGCGGGCGGCGGGGCGAACTTCGCATGCTGGCGGTGCTGCTGATGGTGGTTCTGGCCTGGGACGCCAGCGGTCTGGACCTTGTCGTGGCGCACCAGCTCGGCGATGCCAGGGGCTTTGCGATGCGTGATGCGTTTTGGGCCAGGACCCTGCTGCACGATGCGCTGCGCTGGCTGGAAGCCGCCGCGTGGCTGCTGCTGGGTGCCGACGCCATGCGCCGCCAGCGGCCAGCGTTCGGGCCTTCGCGCGGCCAGCGCCGCAGGGCATTGCTCGGGGGCGTCCTGACCCTGCTGCTGGTGCCCGCGCTGAAGTCGATCAGCAGCAGCAGTTGCCCGTGGAGCCTGGTGCCGTTTGGGGGTTCGGCTCCCTGGGTGTCGCACTGGAACTGGCTGCTGGCCGACGGCGGGCCGGGCCACTGCTTCCCGTCAGGTCACAGCGCCGGCGTGTTCGCGTTCTGCAGCTGGCTCTGGCTGTGGCGACCGTGGCGACACGACCTGGGCGTGCGCTGGCCGGTGGCTTGCGCGACGCTGTTCGGCTTTGGCTTGCTGGCGTCTTTTACGCAGTGGGCCCGCGGCGCTCATTTCGTGAGCCACAGCCTGTGGTCTGCCTGGCTGTGTGCGAGCCTCACTTGGGTGCTCGCGAGGGCGCCTGGCGCGATGCTGCCGATGAAGCGAGCTTTCGTTTGGCGCCGGCAACGTAGTCAGCCAGGTGCTCGCCCGTCAGCGTCGAGCGCGCCTTGACGAGATCGGCGGGCGGCCCTTCGAAGACGACGCGCCCGCCGTCATGGCCCGCACCCGGGCCGAGGTCGATGATCCAGTCCGCATGGGCCATCACTGCCTGGTGATGCTCGATGACGATGACGGACTTGCCGGCATCCACGAGCCGGTCCAGCAGGCCGAGCAGCTGCGCCACGTCGGCCAGGTGCAGGCCGGCGGTGGGCTCATCCAGCACGTAGATGTCGCCCTTCTCGGCCATCTGCGTCGCGAGCTTCAGCCGCTGGCGTTCACCGCCCGACAACGTGGTGAGCGGTTGGCCGAGGCTGAGATAGCCGAGGCCGACGTCGGACAGGCGCGCCAGGATGGCGTGTGCGGCCGGGGTCAGCTTGGCAAAGAACGCCGTGGCCTCGGCGACCGACATGGCCAGCACCTCGCTGATGTCGCGGCCACCGAGCTTGTATTCCAGCACCGCCGCCTGGAAGCGCTTGCCGCCGCAGTCCTCGCAGACGGTGGACACGGTGGCCATCGGCCCCAGGTCCGTGAAGATCAGGCCATTGCCATTGCAGGTCGGGCAGGCGCCCTCGGAGTTGGCGCTGAAGAGAGCAGGCTTCACGCCATTGGCCTTGGCGAAAGCACTGCGGATGGGGTCGAGCAGGCCGGTGTAGGTGGCCGGGTTGCTGCGCCGCGAGCCGCGGATGGCCGTTTGGTCGACGGCGACGACGCCGTCCAGCTTGGACACTGAGCCGTGGATCAGCGAGCTTTTGCCCGAGCCGGCCACGCCGGTGACGACGCACAGCACGCCGAGCGGTATGTCGACGTTGACCTTCTGCAGGTTGTGCGTGCTGGCACCGCGCACTTTCAGCGCGGCCTTGGATTTGCGGACGGTGTCTTTCAGCGCCGCGCGGTCGTCCAGGTGGCGGCCCGTCAGCGTGCCGCTCCTGCGCAGACCGGCCACACTGCCCTCATAGACCACCTTGCCGCCAGCCGCACCGGCGCCGGGCCCGAGGTCGACCACATGGTCGGCAATCGCGATGACCTCGGGCTTGTGCTCGACGACAAGCACGGTGTTGCCCTTGTCGCGCAGCCGGCCGAGCAGCTCGTTCATGCGCTGGATGTCGTGCGGATGCAGGCCGGTGGTCGGCTCGTCGAACACATAGCTGACGTCGGTCAGCGAGGAGCCAAGGTGGCGGATCATCTTCACGCGCTGGGCCTCGCCGCCGGAGAGCGTGCCGGTCGGCCGGTCCAGCGACAGATAGCCCAGGCCGATCTCGCCGAAGGCGTCGAGCAGGTGGCTCAGCGCCTTCAGCAGCGGCGCGACTTCGGCGCCCTTGAGCCCGCGCACCCAGTCGGCCAGGTCGCTGATCTGCATCGAGCAGGCGTCCGCAATGCTGTGCTTGCCGATCTTGCAGGACCGCGCCGCCTCGCTGAGCCGCGTGCCGTGGCATTCGGGGCAGGTCTGGAAGGTGATGACGCGGTCGACGAAGGCGCGGATGTGGGGCTGCAGGGCGTCGACGTCCTTGGACAGGAAGGACTTCTGGATCGAAGGGATCAGGCCGGCATAGGTCAGGTTGATGCCGTCGACCTTGATCTTGGTGGCCTCCTTGTGCAGTAGGTCATGCAGCTCGCGCTTGGTGAACTTGGCGATGGGCTTGTCAGGGTCGAAGAAGCCGCAGCCGCGGAAGATGCGGCCGTACCAGCCTTCCATGCTGTAGCCCGGAATGTTGATGGCCCCACCGTTGAGCGACTTGCTGGCGTCATAGAGCTGGTCGAGGTCGAAATCGCTGACCGAGCCCATGCCCTCGCAGCGCGGACACATGCCGCCGGTGCGAGAGAAGGTCTGCTTGACCGCCTTGCTGGCGCCGCCCTTGTCGACCGTGATGACGCCGGTGGCCTGCACCGACGGCACGTTGAAGGCGAAAGCGCTGGGCGGCCCGATCTGCGGCTTGCCGACGCGGCTGAACAGGATGCGCAGCATCGCGTTGGCGTCGGTCGCCGTGCCGACCGTGGAGCGGGCGTTGGCGCCCATGCGCTCCTGGTCCACGATGATGGCCGTGGTGATGCCCTCCAGCACGTCCACCTCGGGCCGCGCCAGCGTCGGCATGAAGCCCTGCACGAAGGCGCTGTAGGTCTCGTTGATCAGGCGCTGCGACTCCGCCGCGATGGTGCCGAAGACCAGCGAGCTCTTGCCCGAGCCCGATACGCCGGTGAACACCGTCAGGCGGCGCTTGGGGATGTCGACGCTGACATCCTTGAGGTTGTTCTCGCGCGCGCCTTGCACGCGGATTCGGTCGTGGTTGTCTGCGGTGGTCATTTCAGTTTCCTGCGGGGCGAGCGACGGGCCGCTCCCTAGCCGGCCCGCCCTGGCGATGTGCTTGCGGCTCGATGCCGCAAGCATCGCCGTCCCCTGGGGGGACCGGCCAAGGTAATCCTTGGACGAGGGGCTTCAATTTCTTTCTTGAATGCGGAGCAGATTGCCAGCGGGATCACGCACGGCGCAATCGCGCACGCCATAGGGCTGCATCGTCGGCTCCTCGACGATCTCGGCGTCCTGGGCCTGCAGCTTGGCAAAGGTCTTGTCGAGGTCGGGCGTCGCCAGGATCAGCATGCCGAAGGTGCCCTTGGCCATCATCTCGGTGATGGTGCGGCGCTCGTCCTCGGTGATGCCGGGCGTGACGGCCGGCGGGTGCAACACGATGGACGTACCCGGCTGGCCGGTGGGGCCGACGGTGATCCAGCGCAGGCCGTTGTAGCCGACGTCGTTGCGCACCTCGAAGCCCAGGGTGTCGCGGTAGAAGGCGAGCGACGCCTCGGGGTCGGATTGGGGCAGAAAACTTGAGTGAATGCTGATGTCCATGGGTCAGTTTCCGTGGGAGGTTAGGGCACGGCAGGCAGTCTAGGTTTCGCTCTCCTGGGCCGCTTCTCGATTCCTGACCGGTCGCGTGACCTGGCGTGCCACGCAGGCCGGCATGCCCTGCGTGGCCAGCGCCTGATCGCGCTTGTAGGCGCTGGGCGATTGGCCGACCAGTTCGCTGAAGCGGGTGCTGAAGGTCCCCAGCGACGAGCAGCCGACGGTGAAGCAAACATCGGTGACGCTCAGGTCACCGCGGCGCAGCAGCGCCATCGCACGCTCGATGCGGCGTGTCATCAGGTAGCTGTAGACCGACTCGCCATACGCAAGGCGGAACTGCCGGCTGAGATGGCCGCCCGACATATGGACGCCGGCGGCGAGCGCCTCGACGTCAAGCGGTTGGGCGTACTCGCGGTCGATGCGGTCGCGCACGCGGCGCAGCCGGGCGAGGTCGCGCAGCTGCACCTCGTCGGACTTCTGGGTCATGCGGCGAGCAGCTGCCTGAGCACAAAGGGCAGGATGCCGCCGTGCTTGTAGTAGTCGACCTCGATGGCGGTATCGATGCGCAGCGTCAGGATGATGGTCTGGGTCGTGCCGTCGGGGCGTGTGATCGTCATCGCGGCGTCGCCTTGAGGCTTGATGTCGCCGGCCAGCGTGATGTCCACCGTCTCCGCGCCGGTCAGGCCCAGGGACTCCCAGCTCGTGCCGGGCTTGAACTGCAGAGGCAGCACGCCCATGCCGATGAGGTTGCTGCGGTGGATGCGCTCGAAGCTGCGTGCGATGACGGCCTTGATGCCGAGCAGTTGCGTGCCCTTGGCGGCCCAGTCGCGGCTGGAGCCGGTCCCGTACTCCTCGCCGGCAAAGATGACGGTGGGCCTGCCTTCGGCGATGTAGGCCATCGCGGCGTCGTAGATGGTCGTCTGCTGGCCGTCCTTCAGCGTGTAGCCGCCTTCCTCGCGCGAGCCGTCGGGCCGGGCGGGCAGCATCAGGTTCTTGACACGCACGTTGGCGAAGGTGCCGCGCATCATCACGTCGTGGTTGCCGCGGCGGGCGCCGTAGGAGTTGAAATCGGCTTTCTGCACGCCATTGGCGGTCAGGAACTTGCCGGCCGGGGTCGTCTCCCTGAAGGAGCCGGCCGGGCTGATGTGGTCGGTGGTGATGGAGTCGCCGAACAGCGCCATGATCTTGGCGCCCTGCACGCCGCTGACCAACTGCCCGGGCACCATCGTGAAACCCTCGAAGAAAGGCGGCTGGGCAATGTAGGTGCTCTTGGGCCAGGTGTAGACCTGACCCTTCACGCCCTTGATCGCGTCCCACAGCTTGCCGGGCTCGCTGGCCACCTTGTCGTAGTTGGCCTTGAAGGCTTGCGGGTCCATGGCGTACTTCATCAGCGCGTAGATCTCGTCGCTGCTGGGCCAGATGTCGCCGAGGAAGACCGGGTGTCCCTGGGCGTTGTGGCCCACGGGCTGGGTCATCAGGTCGCGCGTCACGTTGCCGGCGATGGCATAGGCCACGACGAGCGGCGGGCTGGCCAGAAAGTTGGCCTTCAGGTTGGGGTGGATGCGCGCTTCGAAATTGCGGTTGCCCGACAGCACGGCGGCACAGACCAGGTCGTTGTCCTGGATGAGCTTGTTGAGCTCGGGCGTCAGGTCGCCGGCATTGCCGATGCAGGTCGTGCAGCCATAGGCGGCGACGTTGAAGCCTAGCGTCTCCAGGTAGGGCAGCAGGCCGGCCTTCTCCAGGTATTCGGTGACGATGCGCGAGCCGGGCGCCAGCGACGTCTTGATGTGCGGCGCCACGCTGAGGCCGGCTTGCACGGCCTTCTTGGCCAAGAGGCCGGCGGCCAGCAGCACGCCCGGGTTGCTAGTGTTGGTGCAGGAGGTGATGGCGGCGATCAGCACGTCGCCGTTCTTGACCGGGATGCCGGATTCGGTGACGAAATTGCGGTCCAGCTTTTCCGCCGGCTGGTTGAAGCCGTTCTCGGCGATGGGCTTGCTGAACAGCTGAGCAAAGGTCGAGGCCAGGTGGGTGATTTCGATGCGGTCCTGCGGGCGCTTCGGTCCGGCCAGGCTGGGCACGACGCTGCCAAGGTCCAGCGAGACGACGGAGGTGAAGTCGATGTCGCCGGCCGTGGGCACGCCGAACAGGCCTTGGGCGCGCCAGTAGGCCTCGAACGCCTCGATCTCGGCCGGGGTGCGGCCGGTGCCCTTGAAGTAGTCGACCGTCTTCTCGTCAACGGGGAAGAAGCCCATCGTTGCGCCGTACTCGGGCGCCATGTTGGCAATCGTCGCCCGGTCGGGCAGGGCCAGCGTGCGCGTGCCCTCGCCGAAGAACTCGACGAACTTGCCGACGACCTTGTGCTTGCGCAGGATCTCGGTGACGGTCAGCACCAGATCGGTCGCCGTGACGCCTTCGCGCAGTTGGCCCGTCAGCTCGAAGCCGACGACGTCGGGCGTCAGCAGGTAGACCGGCTGGCCCAGCATGCCGGCCTCTGCCTCGATGCCGCCGACGCCCCAGCCGACGACGCCGATGCCGTTGATCATGGTCGTGTGGCTGTCGGTGCCGACGAGGGTGTCGGGGTAGTAGACGTCGTCCTTGCTTTTGTGCACGCCACGCGCGAGGTATTCCAGGTTGACCTGGTGGACGATGCCGAAGCCCGGGGGCACCACGCCGAAGGTGTCGAAGGCCTGCATGCCCCACTTCATGAATTCGTAGCGCTCACGGTTGCGCTCGAACTCCAGCTTCATGTTCAGGTCCAGGGCTTTCTTGTTGCCGTAGTGGTCGATCATGACGCTGTGGTCGACGACCAGGTCCACCGGTACCAGCGGTTCGATGGCCTTCGGGTTCTTGCCCATCGCAGCCGCCACGTTGCGCATCGCGGCCAGGTCGGCCAGCAGCGGCACGCCAGTGAAGTCCTGCAGCACGACGCGGGCGACGACGAAGGGGATCTCGTCGACGCGGGCCGCGTTGGGCTTCCAGTTGGCGAGTTGCTCGACATGCTCGGCCGTCACCTTCTTGCCGTCGCAGTTGCGCAGCACGCTCTCCAGCACGATGCGCAGCGACACCGGCATGCGCGCCACGTTGGGGTGCGTTTCGGCCAGCCTGGGCAGCGAGAAGAACTGCCCGGGTGTGCCGGACGCTGTCTTGAACTCGGCTCGGGTGTTGGCAAACGCGTGGGCGGCGGCGGGTTTCGGCATGGTTACTCCTTTACGATTCCCGGCCATTCTGGCGAGTTGCCGTGACTTGTGTGAATCCCGCCGTTAGGACCCTGCCATGACGGCCCCTTTTGCTCGCCCCCGCCTGTTCGCGCTGACCTG
Organism: Pelomonas sp. Root405; assembly: GCF_001425165.1. Lineage (GTDB taxonomy): Bacteria > Pseudomonadota > Gammaproteobacteria > Burkholderiales > Burkholderiaceae_C > Pelomonas. Next base: position 188,306 of record NZ_LMDU01000018.1, on the reverse strand, counting down.
GCCGATGCTGCTGGAGCTGCTGCTGGGCATCGGCATTGGCGTCATCGGCACCGGGCTGGCTGCACGCCTGTCCGACAACAGCGGCGCCGCGTTCGGGCTGGCCAACCAGGTGTTTGCGGCCCTCTTCGTGCTGTTCCGCGTCATCGGTGCGGGCGTCAGCGTGGCGGTCACGCAGGCGCTGGGCGCCGGCCGGCGCGACCAGGCCGATGCAGTGGCCCGTGCCGTCGTCGGCGCGAGCACCTGGCTGGGGCTGGGTGGGGCCGTGGCGGCATTGATCGCCGCCGGCCCGCTGCTGGCGCTGGTGAATGCGCCGCCCGAGGTGGCCCCGCTCGCGCAGATGCTGCTTCAGGCACTGGCGCCGGCACTGATGCTGGATGCCTGGAACGCCAACATGTCCAGCGTCATGCGCTCGCACCTGCGCAGCCGCGAGGCCCTGTTCGTCGTCGTGGTCATCCAGGTCATCACCTTGGTCGTGGCCCTGCTGACCATGCCGAGCCTGGGCCTGGTGGGCTATGCGCTGGCTTGCGCCGTTGGTCGCGGCGTCGGTCTGGTCATGCACATCCTGCTGTGGCGCACCCGCCTGGACCTGCGCCTGCGCGCGTCGGACTGGTGGCGGCTGGTGCGTGCGCCGCTGGCGACGGTGCTGCACATCGGCATCCCCGGCGCCGCCGAAAACATCTCCTGGCGGCTGGCCTTCATGACCAGCCTCGCCGCCGTGGCGCAACTTGGTGCCCACTCGCTCGCAACGCACGCCTACACGATGCAGTTCCTGCACGTGATCCTGATGTTCAGCTTGGCCATCAGCTTTGCGGTCGAGATCATGGTCGGCCACATGATCGGCGCGGGCCGGCTGCATGCGGCCAACCGGCTGGTGCGGCGGTCGCTGGCGCTGGGTATCGTCCTGGCGCTGGTCGTTTCATGCGGCTTTGCACTGGCCGGGCCCTGGCTGCTGACCCGCTTCACGGCTGACCCCGCCATCATTGCGCTGGGCTGCACGCTGCTGTGGTGGACGGTCCTGGTCGAGCCGGGGCGCAGCTTCAACCTCGTTGTCATCAACGCGCTGCGCGCAGCCGGGGACGCGCGCTATCCGGTCATGGTGGGCACGGCGTCCATGGCCATCGTGCTGGCCGGCGGCAGCTGGTTCCTTGGCGTCCACCTCGGTTGGGGCCTGGTTGGCGTGTGGATTGCTTATGCCGCTGATGAATGGATTCGCGGCCTGTTGATGTGGCGGCGTTGGGCGACACTCGGCTGGCTGCCCCACGCCCGTGCGGCTCACCGGCGCCTGCGCCACAGCCGGGTCCACTGAGTCGCGGGGAATCCGTATTTTCCTACCCAGTAAAACTTGAGGGATGTTTTCTACAATGCGCCCCTTTCGCCTTGCCCGAGTCCACCCCATGACGTCTTCTCTGCCCCGTCTTGCCGCTTTGACCCTGGTGGTCGCGTCGGCCATGGCCCAGGCCCAGCAGCCCGCGGTGATCTTCGACATGGGCGGCAAGTTCGACAAATCCTTCAACCAGGCCGGCTACCAGGGCGCCGAGCAGTGGAAGAAGGAAACTGGCAAGACGTACCTCGAATTCGAGATCAGCAACGACACCCAACGTGTGCAGGCCATCCGCCGCATGGCTGAGCGCGGCGCCAGCCCCATCATCAGCATCGGTTTCGCCCAGGCTTCGGCATTGCAGCAGGTGGCCAAGGACTTCCCCAAGACCCAGTTCGCCATCATTGACGCCAAGGTCGACCTGCCCAATGTGCAGTCGCTGCTGTTCAAGGAGCACGAGGGCAGCTATGTCGTTGGCGCCATGGCCGCCATGGTCAGCAAGACCGGCAAGGTCGGCTTCGTCGGCGGCATGGACATCCCGCTGATCCGCAAGTTCCAGTGCGGCTACGAGCAGGGCGCCAAGAAGACCAACCCGAAGATCGAGGTGTTCTCGAACATGACGGGCACCACCTCGACCGCCTGGAACGACCCGACCCGCGGTGGCGAACTCGCCAAGGCTCAGTTCGCCAAGGGCTCGGACGTCGTCTTTGCCGCGGCCGGTGGCACGGGCGTGGGTGTCTACCAGGCTGCCAAGGACGCCGGCAAGCTCGCCATCGGCGTCGACAGCAACCAGAACCACATCCAGCCCGGCACCATGCTGACCTCGATGGTCAAGCGCGTGGATGTGGCGGTTTACAACGTGCTCAAAGGCTGGAAGCCCGGCGTCAGCGTGCTGGGGTTGAAGGAAGGCGGCGTGGATTACGCCGCCGACGAGCACAACGCCAAGCTGCTGAACCCGACGCTGAAGGCCAAGGTCGACGCCGTCAAGGCGGACATCATTGCGGGCAAGGTGAAGGTGGCCGACTACATGGCCGACAACGCCTGCAAGTACTGAGCGGTATGGCCGCGGCCGTCCGCCTCAAGGGCGTTTCCAAGCGCTTCGGCGCCGTGCAAGCCAACCGCGAGGTGTCGTTCGACATCGCCGCGGGCAGCGTGCATGGCCTCGTCGGCGAGAACGGCGCGGGCAAGAGCACGCTGATGGCCATCCTGTATGGCTACTACCACGCCGACGCCGGCCATATCGAGGTCGACGGCAAGCAGGTTCACATCGCCAATTCCCAGCAGGCGATTGCGCTGGGTATCGGCATGGTCCACCAGCACTTCATGCTGGTCGACACGCTGACCTGCCTGGAAAACATCATGTTGGGCGCCGAGGGTGGCTTCTTCCTGGCGCCGTCCAAGGCCAAGGTGCGTGCCAAGCTGCAGGCGCTGATGCAGGAGACCGGCCTGAGCGTGCAACTCGACGCCGTCGTGGCCGACCTGCCCGTGGGTGAGCTGCAGCGCCTGGAGATCCTGAAGGCGCTGTACCGCGGCGCCCGGATCCTGATCCTGGACGAGCCGACGGCGGTGCTGACGCCCCAGGAGACCGACCAGCTCTTCGTCACGCTGCGCCGGCTCAAGGAGCGCGGCACGACGCTGATCCTCATCACGCACAAGCTGCGCGAAGTCATGAGCCTGTGCAGCGCCGTCACGGTCATGCGCGCGGGCCAGGTGGTCGAGACGCGGTCGATCTCCGAATGGAGCGAAGAGTCGCTCGCTGAATCAATGGTCGGCCGCAAGGTCACGCTGGGCCGGCCCGAGGGGTTGGAAGTGCACGCCGGCGAGGTGCGCCTGCAAGCGTCCGGCCTGAGCCTGAAGCACGCCAACGGCGTGCCGGCGCTCAAGGACGTGAGCCTGACGCTGAAGGCCGGCGAGATCGTCGGCGTGGCCGGCGTGTCGGGGAATGGCCAGAGCGAGCTGCTCGAAGTGCTGTCCGGGCTGCGCGCGCCTGAAGGTGGCCGCATGGAGCTGGGCGGTGCGTCGTTCGCGCCCGAGGCCTGGCTGGACACGGCCCGCGCACGTCCGCTGCGCCTGGCCCATGTGCCCGAGGACCGGCATGCGGTGGGCCTCGTCATGAGCTTCCCCGCGTGGGAATCTGCCGTGCTGGGCTACCAGAACCTGCCCAAGTACCGCAAGCGCGCGGCGATGAACCATGCGGCCATGCGCGACGCGACCCGCGCGATGCAGGAGCGCTTCGACGTGCGCCCGCGTGACGAGAACCTGGGCTCGTCCAAATTCTCCGGCGGCAACCAGCAGAAGCTCATCCTGGCGCGCGAGATCGGTGAGCAGCCGACCGTGCTGCTGGTCGGCCAGCCGACCCGCGGCGTCGACATCGGTGCGATCGAATTCATCCACGGCCAACTGCGCGCGCTGCGCGATGCCGGCTGCGCGGTGCTGCTGGTCAGCAGCGAGCTGGACGAAATCCTGGCACTGGCGGACCGCGTCGTCGTCATGAACTGCGGGCGCATTACCGGCGAGCTGGCCATCGAGGACTGCGACGAGAAGCGTCTTGGCCTGCTGATGGCCGCACAAGAAGAACGAGCCGCGGCATGAGCCAACCACTGCAACTTCCCCGCTGGATCGACATCGGCCTGCTGCCGCTGTGGAACCTGGCCGTCGCGTTGCTGGTGGCGGGCCTGGTCGTCACGGTCATCGGCCACAGTCCCTGGCAGGCGCTGACGGTGTTGTTGAACGGGGCGCTGGGCAGCGTGCGCGGCCTGGGCTATTCGCTCTATTACGCAACGACTTTCATCTTCACCGGCCTGGCGGTCGCGGTCGCCATCCACGCCGGCCTGTTCAACATCGGCGGCGAGGGCCAGGCCACGCTGGGCGGCGTCGGTGTCGCGCTGGTCGCGCTGACGCTGGGCGCCTCGCTGCCGGCCGTTGTGCTGCTGCCGCTGCTGGTGGTCGCGGCTGCTTTCTTCGGCATGCTGTGGGCGGCGCTGCCGGCCTATCTGCAGGCCTGGCGTGGCAGCCACATCGTCATCACGACGATCATGTTCAATTTCCTCGGCGCGGCGCTGAACGCCTACCTGCTGGTGAACTGGCTGCGCCCGGCGGGCAGCATGTCGGTCGAGTCCGCGGAATTCAGCGAGGCCGCGCGCATGCCGGCCCTGCACCAGATGGCCGCCGCCTTCGGCTACGAGCTGCCGTCGTCGCCGCTCAACCTCAGCCTCGTCATCGCGCTGATCGCCTGTGTCGCGGTCGGCTGGTTCCTGTGGAAGAGCGCCGCCGGCTATGCCGTGCGCTCGGTAGGCAGCGCGCCGCGCGCGGCCCACTACGCCGGCATCCGGCCGCGCGCCCAGGTCATGGTCGCGATGGCGATTTCCGGCGCCTTGGCCGGCATGGTGGGCATCAACGAAATCTCTGGTGTGCAAGGCAAGCTCACGCTGGACTTCGTGGCCGGCGCCGGCTTCACCGGCATCGCCGTGTCGCTGATGGGCCGCAATCACCCGGTCGGCATCGTGCTGGCCTCGCTGCTGTTCGGCGTGCTCTACCAGGGCGGCGTCGAGGTGAGCTTCGAGCTGCCGGGCTTCAGCCGCGAGATGGTGGTCACGGCCCAGGGCCTGATCGTGCTGTTCTCCGGCGCCATGGCCACCGTCAGCGCACCGTTGTTCGCGCGCCTCTATGCCGCCGTGAAGGGAGGCCGCTGATGGATGAAGTCCTGATCGCCTCGGTGCTGGCGTCGACCTTGCGCGTCAGCGCGCCGCTGCTGCTGTGCGCGATGGCCGGTGTGCTGTCCGAGCGCGCCGGCGTCGTCGACCTGGGCCTGGAAGGCAAGATGCTGTTCGCCGCCTTCGCCGCCGCGGCGACGGCCTCGGTCACGCATTCCACCGCCTTCGGTCTGATGGCCGCCATCGCGGTGGCTTGCTCGGCGTCGCTGGTGCACGGCTTTGCCTGCGTGAGCAACCGCGGCGACCAGGTCGTCTCGGGCGTGGCGCTGAACATGATCGCGGCGGGCCTGACCGTCGTGCTCGGCATCGCCTGGTTCCAGCAGGGCGGGCAGACACCGCCCATCGAGGCCGACGTGCGCCTGACAGCGATTGCCAAGGGCTTTGCCGAGCCGCAGCCGGGCAACTGGTTCGCGTCGGTCTTCGGCCATGGGCTGCTGAGCCATAACGTGCTGGTCTACGTCGCCTTCCTGATGGTCGCGGCCGTCTGGTTCTTCCTGGAGCGCACCCGCCCGGGCCTGCGCCTGCGCGCGGTGGGCGAAAACCCGGCGATGGTGGAGGCTGCCGGCATGTCCGTGCAAAGCCTGCGCTACCAGGCGCTGCTGATGAACGGCGTGCTCTGCGGCCTGGCCGGCGCCTACCTGACGCTGGCGCAGAACGCCTCCTTCTCTCCCAACATGACGGCCGGCCGCGGCTTCATCGCGCTGGCCGCGATGATCTTCGGCAAATGGAAGCCGCTGCCGACCATGGCCGCCTGCCTGCTGTTCGGCTTCCTGGACGCCGTCGCCATCCGCATGCAGGGCGTGCAGTTGCCGGGCATCGGTGAAGTACCCGTGCAGCTGATCCAGGCTTTGCCGTACATCTTGACGGTGGTCCTGCTGGCTGGCTTCATCGGGTCTGCCATCGCCCCGAAGGCTCTGGGCAAGCCGTATGTGAAGGAACGCTGATGGAACTGACCCAAGACCTGCTGGACCGCCTGCTCGCCGAATCGCTGCGCGCCCGCGAGTTTTCGCATTCGCCCTATTCCAAATACAAGGTCGGCGTGGCGCTGCTGGATGAGCAGGGCCGCATCCATCTCGGCGCCAACATGGAGAACGCGTCCTACCCGCAGGGCTGGTGCGCCGAGCCTTCGGCGCTGACGGCCATGATCATGGCCGGCGGCAAGCAGGCGAAAGCAGTGTTGGTGACCGGCCCCGGCCCCGACGTCATCACGCCCTGCGGCGGCTGCCGCCAGAAGCTGCGGGAGTTTTCCGTGCCCGAAGAGCTCGTCATCATTGCCGGCGATCCTGGCGGCATCCGCCAACGCTGGACCCTGGCCGAATTGCTGCCCCACAGCTTCGGGCCCAGTCATTTGAATTTCTGAGGTTCCTCATGATCGATAACAACAAGCTCGACGTCGCGATCACCGCGAGCGTCGAGAAGCTGCAATCCCTGTTCGGCACCGCCCCTGAAGTCGCCGTCGTCCTCGGCTCCGGCTGGGCCGGCGCGGTCAGCCATGTGCAGGCCGCCAAGAACCTGCCCTACACCGAGCTGCCGGCCTTCCCGCAGCCCAAGGTCGAGGGGCACGTCAACGAGATCGTCGTCGGCAACATCGGCGGGCAGCGCGTCATCTTCCTGCGTGGCCGCGCCCACACCTATGAGAGCGGCGATTGCACCGGCATGGCCGGCGCACTGCGCACCCTCAAGCGCTGGGGCGTCAAGCTGCTGTTGCAGACGAATGCCTCGGGCTCACTGCGCGGCCACATGCCACCCGGCAGCCTGATGCTGATTGCCGACCACATCAACGCGCCGCAGCGCAGCCCGCTGGTGGGCGAGCAGGGCAGCCATCGCTTTGTCGACATGAGCGCGGCGTATGACCCCGAGCTGCGCAAGCACGCGCTGGCCCTGGCCAAGCGCGAGAACCTGATGCTGGGCGAAGGCACCTACTGCTGGGCCCTGGGCCCGCAGTTCGAGACGCCGGCCGAGATCCGGATGTTTGCCGCCTGGGGCGCCGACGCCGTCGGCATGAGCACCGTGCCCGAGACCATCCTGGCCCGCCACGCCGGCCTCAAGGTGATGGGTGTGGCGCTGATGACCAACATGGCCGCCGGTCTGTCCGCCGAGGCGCTGACGCATGACCTGACCCTGAAGCAGGCGCAGATTTCCGGCGAGCGCGCGTCGGCCTTCCTGGCGGCGCTGGTCGCGAGCTTTGCGGACCTGACGCTATGACGACGGATCTGAAGGCCGCCGCGCGAACGGCGCTGGCCTGCCTGGATCTGACCAGCCTGAACGACGCCGACACCGCCGAGGACATTGCCGCGCTGTGCCGCCGCGCGCAGACCGTTCACGGCCCGGTGGCCGCCGTCTGCGTGTGGCCGCGCTTCGTCGCCCAGGCGCGCGCGGCATTGCCGGCGTCGATCAAAGTGGCCGCCGTCGCCAACTTCCCCGACGGCGCCATCGATCTGGCCGCTGCACTTGCCGATGTGGCCGAGATCGCGCAGGCCGGCGGTAACGAGGTCGACATCGTGCTGCCCTGGCGCGCGCTGCTGGCCGGCAACAGCAACGACGTGGGCGACTTCCTTTCTGAAATCCGCTTCGCCAGCCGCCCGCTGACGCTCAAGGTCATCATCGAATCGGGTGAGCTGCAGACGCCGGAGCGCATCGCCCAGGCCACGCGCCTGGCGCTGGCGGCAGGTGCCGATTTCGTCAAAACCAGCACCGGCAAGACCCAGGTCGGCGCCACGCCGGCCGCGGCTGCGGTGATGCTGAAAGAGATCGCCGCGAGTGGCCTGTCCGCCGCCGGCTTCAAGGCCTCGGGTGGCGTGCGCTCGGTGGCAGATGCCGCCGGCTACATCGCCCAAACCGAAGCCGCCCTCGGCGCCGCTGCCTTGAACCCGCAACGTCTGCGCTTTGGCGCAAGCGGCCTGCTGACCGATATTGAAGCTGTGCTGGCCGGTGCCGAATCGGCCGCCGTGACCTCCGCCTACTGATGAAACGATCGCCCCCACGCTCGCGTCGCTCGCTGCCCCCCGAGGGGGTGCGTCAGTGGCTTCGGGCGGCCGGGCACCACTGACATGCTTGCTCAAGAAATCATCCGCGCCAAGCGCGACGGCCAGGCGCTCAACGAAGCGCAGATCAACCACTTCGTCCGCGGCCTGGTCGACAACTCCTGGAGCGAAGGCCAGGTGGCCGCCCTCGGCATGGCCGTCTTCCTCAAGGGCATGGGCCGTGACGAAGCCGTGCTGCTGACCCGCGCGATGATGAATTCGGGCCGCGTCATGCGCTGGCCCGACATGCCCGGCCCGGTGCTCGACAAGCACAGCAGCGGTGGCGTCGGCGACAAGGTCAGCCTGATGCTGGCGCCCATGGTGGCGGCCTGCGGCGGCTATGTGCCGATGATCGCTGGCCGGGGCCTGGGTCACACCGGCGGCACGGTCGACAAGCTGGAGGCCATTGCCGGCTACACGACCACGCCCGACCCGGTGCGCTTCGACCAGATCGTGCGCACGCTGGGCTGCGCCATCATCGGCCAGACAGCCGACCTGGCCCCCGCCGACAAGCGCTTCTACGCGACGCGCGACGTGACAGCCACGGTCGAGAGCGTGCCGCTGATCACCGCCAGCATCCTGTCCAAGAAGCTCGCCGCCGGCCTTGAAGGCTTGGCGATGGACATCAAGTGCGGCAACGGCGCCTTCGCGTCCACGCCCGAATTCGCGCGTGAACTGGCCGAGAGCATCGTCGCGGTGGCGGGCGGCGCGGGCTTGAAGACCCGCGCGCTGATCACCGACATGAACCAGATCCTGGGCACCGACGTCGGCAACTCGCTGGAAGTCATCGAGACCATCCGCTACCTGAAGGGCGAGCACCGCGAGCCGCGCCTGCATGAGGTGACGCTGGCGCTGTGCGCCGAGATGCTGGTGCTCGGTGGCTTGGCGGCGAGTACCGCCGCGGCGCGCGTGAAGCTGCAAGCCGCGCTGGACTCCGGCGCCGCTGCTGAGAAGTTCGCCAAGATGGTCGTCGCCCTGGGTGGCCCGGCCGACCTGATGGAGCGGCCCGAAGCCTATCTGACCGCGGCGCCCGTCGTGAAGCCGGTGCCTGCGCCGCGCGCCGGCGTTATCACCACCATGTCCACCCGCGACCTCGGTGTTGCCATCGTCGAGCTGGGCGGTGGCCGCCGCAAGGCGGGAAACGCCATCGACATGCGCGTCGGCTTCTCTGAAGTGAAGCCACTCGGCACCCGCGTCGCCGCAGCCGAGCCGCTGGCCTTGATCCACGCGGCCGATGAAGCCGCCGCCGACCGCGCCGTCGCGTCCTATCTGGCTGCCTGCACGCTGGGCGACGTCGACATCGCCGCCGCGCCCATGGTCATGGCCGAGGTCGGCTGATGGACGAGAACGATCAGCCGCCGCGCCGAGCCATCAAAAGCTTCGTCACCCGCGCCGGCCGCATGGGCACGGGTCAGATCAAGGCGCTGGCGGAATTGGGCCCGAAGTTCGTGCTGCCTTACAAGCCCGAGCGCGTCGACGCCGAGACGGTGTTCGGCCGCAAGGCCCCGCTGGTGCTGGAGATCGGCTTCGGCATGGGCGGCGCCACTGCCGAGATCGCCGCCACGCTGCCTGACCACGACTTCATTGGCTGCGAGGTCCACGAGCCCGGTGTCGGCGCGCTGCTCAAGCTCATCGACGAGAAGCAACTCAAGAACATCCGCATCGTGCAGCACGACGCGGTGGAAGTGCTGCGCGACATGATCGGCCCCGACCTGCTGGCCGGCGTGCACATCTACTTCCCCGACCCATGGCACAAGAAGCGCCATCACAAGCGCCGGCTGATCCAGCCCGACTTCGTCGCCAGGCTGGTGCAGCACATCAGGCCGGGCGGCTACCTGCATCTGGCGACTGATTGGCAGCCCTATGCCGAGCAGATGCTGGAAGTGCTATCCGCCGAGCCGACGCTCCAGAACACGGCGGCCGCTGCAACAGGTTACGCTGACAAGCCGGCCTACCGTCCCCTGACCAAGTTCGAGAATCGCGGCATCAAGCTCGGGCATGGCGTGTGGGACCTGGTGTTCAGGAAGCGTTGATGACATCACCCCTCCACGGCAAGCACATCCTCCTCGCCATGACCGGCGGTATCGCCGGCTACAAGATTGCCGAGCTGACGCGGCTGTTCGTGAAGGGCGGCGCAACCGTGCAGGTCATGATGACCGAGGCCGCCGAGCAGTTCATCACCGCGGTGACGATGCAGGCGCTGTCCGGCCGGCCTGTCTACACCAGCCAGTGGGACGCCCGGCCCGACAACCACATGGCGCACATCAACCTGAGCCGCGAGGCGGATTTGATGCTGGTGGCGCCCGCCAGCGCCGACGCGATTGCCGCGCTGGCGCAGGGCAGAGCCGACGACCTCGTCAGCCTGACCGCGCTGGCCCGCCGCATCCATGAATGCCCGCTGCTGGTCGTGCCCGCGATGAACCGCGAGATGTGGGCCCACCCTGCCACGCAGCGCAACGTCGCGCAGATCCAGGCCGATGGCGCTGTCCTCATCGGGCCAGGGAACGGCGACCAAGCCTGCGGCGAGATCGGTGATGGCCGCATGCTGGAGGCGCAGGAGATCTTCGACGACGTCGAGGCCTTCCTTGCGCCCAAGATGCTGCGCGGCAAGAAGCTGCTCATCACTGCAGGCCCGACCTTCGAGCCCATCGACCCGGTGCGCGGCATCACCAACCACAGCAGCGGCAAGATGGGCTTCGCCATCGCCCGGGCTGCGGCCGAGGCCGGTGCCGACGTCACGCTGGTGGCCGGCCCCGTGCACCTGGCTACGCCGCGTGGCGTGCAGCGCATCGACGTGCAAAGCGCGCGCCAGATGTTCGACGCCGTACTGCCGCTCGCGGCCCACCAGCACGCCTTCATCGCGACGGCTGCCGTCGCCGACTGGCGGCCTGCCGAAACCCACGAGCACAAGCTCAAGAAGGCCGAAGGCGGCGCCACAGCGCCGACCATCGCAATGACCGAGAACCCCGACATCCTCGCTGCCGTCGCCGGGCTGCCCAAGCCGCCCTACTGCGTCGGCTTCGCCGCTGAAAGCGAGAAGCTGGCCGAGCATGCCGATGCCAAGCGCCGCCGCAAGGGCATCCCGCTGATCGTCGCTAACCTCGGCCCGGCCACCTTCGGCCGCGACGACAACGCGCTGCTGCTCATTGACGCGCAGGGGCAGCGCGAACTCCCCCGGGCAGACAAGCTCAGCCTCGCGCGCGAGCTGATCGCAGAACTTTCCAAACGACTCTGATGACCCAGATAGACCTGCAAGTGCTCGACGCCCGCATGGCCGAGCAGATCCCCGCCTACGCCACGCCCGGCAGCGCCGGCCTGGACCTGCGCGCCTGCCTGGATGAGGCTGTCCAGCTGGCACCGGGCCAGACGACGCTGATCCCGACGGGCCTGGCCATCCACATCGCCGACCCCGGCCTGGCGGCCATCATCCTGCCGCGCTCGGGCCTGGGTCACAAACACGGCATCGTGCTGGGCAATCTGGTAGGCCTGATCGACAGCGACTACCAGGGCCAGCTGATGGTCAGCTGCTGGAACCGCGGCCAGGCCGAATTCACCATCCAGCCCTTCGAGCGCATCGCGCAGCTCGTCATCGTGCCGGTCGTGCAGGCGCAGTTCCGGCGCGTCGACAGCTTCGATGCATCCGCCCGCGGCGCAGGCGGCTTTGGCTCGACAGGCAAGGCCTGAAGACAAGAAGGCGCCCGAGAGGCGCCTTCGGCTCAGTGGATCGGTTCGTCCGGCGGGGCGCCGGTCTGCACCATGAAGATGGGCTCGCCGACCGAGCCGGCCTGAACCTCCTCTTCCGTCGCCGCGCGCACGTCGAGCAGCGTCAGGTGCATGCGCAGGCCGATGCCAGCCAACGGGTGGTTGCCGTCGAGCACGACATGCGCCGGGTAGACCTCGGTCACGGTGTAGACCACCTGATCGGGCATGCCTTCGGTGACGGCGCCTTCCGGCAAGCCCTCGATCTGCAAGCCCGGCTCCACGCCTTCGGGGAAGAGACTGCGCGCCTCGAAGCAGACGAGGTTGGAGTCATAGTCGCCAAAGGCTTCTTCGGGCTGCAGCGCGAGGTCGGTCTCGAAGCCGACCTCCTGCCCCTCCAGCGCGGCCTCGACCTTGGCAAACAGGTCTTCCCCGCCGAGCAGGAATTCCATCGGTTCGGCCAACTCGTCGATGAGCTGGCCCTGAGCATCTTCTAGTCTCCAACGCAGGGAGACGACACAGGGGCGGGTCGCTTGCATGGGCGAGATTTTCGCACGCGGCCCTCGGCACAATGACCGCATGCAGATAGACCTCCCCACCCCGATGCTTTCCGGCCTGAGCCCCGCCCAGTTCATGCGCAAGCACTGGCAGAAGAAGCCGCTGGTCGTGCGCCAGGCCTTTGCCAATGTCCAGCCGCCCGCTTCGCTGAAGGAACTGGCGGCGCTGGCCGCCCGTGACGACGTCGAGTCCCGCCTGGTCACCGCTTTCGATGGCGAGTGGAAACTCAAGCAGGGGCCTATCGCGCGCCTGCCGGCCATGAGCAAGCCGGGCTGGACATTGTTAGTGCAAGGTCTCGATCAACACCTGCCCGAAGCTCGCGCGCTGCTGGATCAGTTCCGCTTCGTGCCCGATGCGCGGCTGGACGACCTGATGCTGTCCGTCGCCAGCGATGGCGGCGGCGTGGGCCCGCATTTCGACTCCTACGACGTCTTCCTGATCCAGCTCGCCGGCCGGCGCCGGTGGCGCATCGGCGCGCAGCGTGATGCCGTGCTGCATGACGATGTGCCGCTGAAAATCATCGCGAACTTCAAACCCGAGCAGGAGTTCGTGCTGGAACCTGGCGACATGCTCTACCTGCCGCCCGGCTGGGCGCACGACGGCGTCGCCGTCGGCGGGGGATGCATCACCGGCTCGGTGGGTTTTCGTGCGCCGACGGCCGAGGGCTTGGCCGCCGAGCTGCTGCCGCGCCTGATGGACGAGATCGATGAAGGCGGCAAGCTCTACGCCGACCCGCGCCAGGAGGCTGTCAACGAGCCGGGCTGCGTGCCAGCGGCGCTGCTGGACTTTGCACGCCGCGCCGTCGAGGCAGCGCTGCAGCGGCCGCAGGCGCTCGAGCGTGCCCTGGGCGAGACGCTGACGGAACCCAAGCCGACCGTCTGGTTCGAGCCCGGTGAGCCGCTGCCGCCGGGGCAGGGTGCCGTGCTCGACCGCCGCAGTCGCATGCTCTACGACGCGGCCCACGTGTTCCTCAACGGTGAGAGTTTTCGCGCCGGCGGCCGTGACGCGGCGCTGATGCGTTGTCTGGCCGACCAGCGCCTGTTGAGCGCGACCGAAGTGGCACGTTTATCGCCGGATGCGCGCGAACTGCTCGATCAGTGGACCGAGGACGGCTGGGTGCAGCCGATGACACCATGAAGGCTCAGAGCTTTGCCGGCCGCGCGGACTTCCAGCGTCTGCTGATCGAAACCCTGGCATGGACGGCCGAACAGGGCTGTCGCGAACTGCATGCGTGGGATGCCAGCTTCGTCGACTGGCCGCTTTCGGATGCGCAAGCCCTTGCCGCGCTGGCGACCTGGGCCCGGTCGGGCCGGCAGCTGCATCTGCTGGCATTGCAGTACGACGACGTCTTGCGGCGTCACCCGCGCTTTGTTCGCTGGCGGCGTGATTACGCGCATTGCGTGACCGCGCGCGCCGTTGATCCGGAAGTCCGCGTGGATGCGGCCCCCGAGAGCCTGCTGCTCGCTGCTGGCGCCGAGTCGACACTGACACTGCGTCTCTTTGATCGCCACCTTTGGCGAGGCGAAATCAGCGTGGACGCGGCCCAGCGGTTGCGTGCGCTGGAATGGTTTGATGCCCTGGCGCAACGCTCCAGCGATTCATTTGCGCCTACAACTTTGGGACTATGAGCGTCTGTGACATATGCACCCCTATAATTACCGGCTAGGCGAGGGAAGCGCTCGAGGTTTTCCGCGTCTTGTCTGTCGGGGGTCGCCCGTTGGTGCATGAAAAAACACCGGCGCTCGACCCCAAAGTTATGGTGTGCACCGTCGTTTAAACGTTTGAGGACAAGTATGAATAAGTCGATCCTGTTGGCTTCCCTGCTGGCTGCCGTTGCTCTGAGCGCTTGCAGCAAGAAGGAAGAACCCAAGGTTGAGGCCCCGGCTGCGGTCGTGACCCCGGCCCCGGCTCCTGAGGCTGCCTCGGCCGCCGCTAGCGCCGTTGCCGACGCTGCTTCGTCGGTTGCCGACGCTGCTGCGTCCGCTGCTTCGAAGTAATCGCTTCGTCCCCAAGAAAGAGCCGTCGCTGCGCAAGCAGCGACGGCTCTTTTCTTTGCTTTTAGTCGATGCCGCCAATTTGGGGCGACTATGTGCGCCTCCAGCCAAACTGCTGTGGGCTGCGGGTCAATTCAACGTCAACCAGTCCAGGCCATGCTTAGGGTGCGCGACGTGAATATCGGAGCCAGACGCGCCGACCACTTCGGCAAGTGCTGCGCAGGCGAGATTGGGTGTGTTGTTGTGCTCGCTGAGGTGAGCCGCAGCAATGAAACCCAGCTGCGCGTGCATGCAACGAGCCAGCAGGTCAGCAGCGGCAGCGTTTGACAGGTGTCCATGGCTGCCCAGGATGCGTTTCTTCAATGCAGGGTGATACGGCCCGGCGCGCAGCATGCTCTCGTCGTGATTGCATTCCAGCAGTAGCGCCCGGCAGCCCGCCAGTGCCGCCGCGACACCGGCTGGTGCGCAACCCAGGTCGGTGACGATGCCCAGCCGGAGCGCGCCATCGTCAAGCCGCAGTTGCAGCGGCTCGTTGGCGTCGTGCGGCACCGAAAAGGGCTGCAGTTCCATGTCGCCCAGGGCCATGGCCTGACCGCTCTTCACGATGTGCAGCAGGGCAGGGTCGAACTCGGCATTGCCCACGGCCTGCCAAGTGCCGCGGCTTGTGATCAGCGGGATGCGATAGCGCGTTGCGAAGCCCAGCGCGCAGCCAATGTGGTCGCCATGCTCATGGGTGATGAAGATGGCGTCGACGTCCGCGGGCGTGCAGCCGGCGCGAGCCAGTCGTTTGACGAGTTCCCGAACGCTGAATCCGGCATCGACGAGCAGCCGGGTGCTCGTGATGCCCTGGCTCGCTTCGACCAGCGTCGCGTTGCCACCGCTGCCGCTGCCGAGGCTGCAAAAGCGCATCACGGCAGGCGGTGACCTTACTTCAGGTCATCCATCAGCAGGCTGAGGATGCGCTTGGCGTTGTCGTCCGCAATGGCCTGGCCACGGTCGTCCAGGATGCGCACCGTGCTCTTGACGCCGTCGGCCTTGACCGAGACGCGGTAGCGCACCGGCGATGCCGACTTGGCGCCGAGCAGGCGCTGGAAGAAGTTGGGCTCTTCCTTGCCGGCTTGCTCCGGGTCGGCGTAGCGCAGGTAGAACAGCCCGGCGGCGCGGTCGCGGTCTTCGATGGTGAAGCCGTGACGGTCCAGCGACAGGCCGACACGGCGCCAGGCGCGGTCGAAGCCGTCGTTGACGCTGAGGCTGTCGGGCACTTCGGACAGCGCGCGGCGCGGGCGCGCAGCCTCGCCACCGACGGCCAGCGGCGACGGCTTGGCCGCAGGCGCGGCGGCCGGCGCTTCGGCGACGACGGCCTTGGCTGCGGTTTCCTGGCCGCCTAGCTTGAGCATCAGGCGTGAAAGCATCTCGGCTTCCAGCGTCGGGTCGCTCGGGCGGTTTTGCCAGGAGGTCGAATCACGGCTTTGGGAGGTGTAGACCTCCTGCATGCCGCGGTGGCTGATGAAAATGTCCGTGCCGGTGGCGCTGCGCTCGATGCGGGTGCGGTACATGTCCCGCTCGCCGGTCGAGTACAGGCCGTCGAACACCTTGCCGATGGTCGAGCGGATGATGTCCTGCGGCAGCTTGGCCCGGTTTTCGGCCCAGTTGGTTTCCATGATGCCGACTTCGGGCTGGTCCTTGGTGAGGTCCAGGCCGCGCTCCTGCCAGAAGGCGCGCAGCTGCGGCCACACCTGCTCGGGGGCAGCTGTGGTGTGAAGCCAGCGCTCGTTGCCGCTGCGCTCCAGGCGCACGTCACCGGCGGTGTTCGGCGCGACGCTGTTGGCCGCCATCGTCTGGCCAGGCGCCGTGGGCGCGGCGGGGCGCGCGGCGGACAGCGCCGAGGCGGTGATGGAGCCGCCCTGCACCTGGGCGCGGTTGTCCTTGGCGAGCTGGGTCAGGTCGGGCGGGATGTCTAGGCCCTGGGTCTGGCGCGAGGCGGCGCGATAGTCGACCTTGTCCGTCGAGAAGAGGCCGTCGATGGTGCTGCAGCCCGCGAGCGACAGGACAAAGGCCGTGCAGGCCAGGCGGGTCGCCGTGGGGCGGAGCGAGGAAACAGACATCACGCTGGAAATCTCCGGGGAACAAAGACGCCGGGCATGGCCGGCGCGCAGCCGCGCATTAGACCAGAGCCTTCAGAGCAATCCGGCTTCGACCATGGCCTGGCTGACCAGGGCCTGGCCAGCCGCCGTCAGCGGCGTGATGGGCAGGCGCAGCGCGGCGCCGCAGCGGCCCAGTCGGGACAGCGCCCACTTGGCCGGGCCGGGGCTGGGCTCGCAGAACAGCTGCTTGTGCAGGTTCAACAGATTGAGGTGGATCTTGCGGGCCTCGACGGCATTGCCTTGCAGCGCCAGGCGGCACATTTCGGCCATCGCGCCGGGCGCGACGTTGGCCGTCACGCTGACATTGCCATGGCCGCCCAGCAGCATCAACGCCACCGCGGTACCGTCGTCGCCCGAGTAGATGTGGAAGCCCGCTGGGGCGTGCTTGATCAGGAAGGCGCCACGCTCGATGTTGCCGGTGGCCTCCTTGATGCCGAAGACGCCGGGCAGGCCGGCGCAGCGCAACGCGGTCTCGGGTGCCATATCGGCCACCGTCCGGCCCGGCACGTTGTAGAGCATCATGGGGATGTCCACGGCCTCGGCAATCGCCTTGAAGTGCTGGTAGATGCCTTCCTGCGAGGGCTTGTTGTAGTAAGGCACGACGGACAGCGTGCAGTCCGCGCCGACTTCCTTGGCGTAGCGGCTGAGTTCGATGGCCTCAGCGGTGGAATTGGCGCCGGTGCCCGCCAGGACGGGGACGCGGCCCTTGGCATGCTCGACCGCGACACGGATGATTTCCCGGTTCTCTTCCATGCTGACCGTCGGCGACTCGCCGGTCGTGCCGACGACGCCGACGCAGGCCGTGCCCTCCTCGACATGCCAGTCGATCAGGCGGCGCAGCGCCGGGTAGTCGATGCTGCCGTCCTCGTTCATGGGCGTGACGAGGGCGACGATGCTGCCGAGGATGGGCTTCATGGTGGGAATGTCTTAAGGAATCCGGCGATTTTAGGCTGCCGGCGGCGGTCGAATGGCGGCAACGCGCTGGACGAAGCGCGGGTTGACGCTGTCGTCGAACAGATCTTCGTAAGCCACGATGCGCCAGTCTGCGCAGACGCGCAGCAACTCGCCGCGCTGCAGCAGGAAATCGGGGCGCGACGGCCGGCCGATGGTCTGCTGGCCATCGGCAAAGGTTTCCCAAACCAGCCAGCCGCCGGGCTTGACGGCCGACTTGATGCTGTCCAACAGCGGGCGCCACAGGTAGTTGCAGACGACAACCAGGTCAAAGGTTCGTTCCGGCAGCGGCCAGGGGCCGCTCTCGATGTCGGCGTCGACGATCTCGGCCAGATCGCGCAGCGGGGCGGTGGCCCCGGTGTCACGGTCGACGCCGGTGACGCGCCAGCCGGCCTCAGCCAGCCAGCGCAGATTGCGACCCGAGCCACAGGCCACATCCAGCGCCGTGCCCGCCGGTCGGGGCGCAAAGCGCTGCAGCCAGGGCGAGAGCGCTCCCGTCATCCGAAGCAGGACCAGACCTGCTCGCTGAGCTGGATCATGACCGCCGGGTGGCGGTAGGCCAGCACGGTGGCCACCAAGGCGGCGACGACCAGCGCCGGCAGGATCCATCGGCGCGGCTTCATGCCGGCTGCACCCGCGCGATGGGCGTTTCGCGCACCGGCAGATTGGCCAGCATGGCCATGATGCCCAGCGCGATGGACAGCCACCAGACGATGTCGTAGTTGCCGGTGGCGTCATATAGCTTGCCGCCCAGCCAGACGCCCAGGAAGCTGCCCACCTGATGGCTCAGGAAGACGAAGCCGCCCAGCATGGACAGGTGCTGGGCGCCGAAGATCTGCGCAACTACAGCATTGGTCGGCGGGACCGTGGACAGCCACAGGAAGCCGATGACGGCGGCGAAGACGTAGACGCTCAGCGGCGTCAGCGGCACCGAGATGAAGATGACGATGGCCACCGCGCGCAGGCCGTAGATGGCCGACAGCAGATAGCGCTTGGGGAAGCGCTGGCCCAGCATGCCCGCCGTGTAGGTGCCGAAGATGTTGAACAAGCCGATCAACATCAGTGCACCGGTCGACACGCCGATCCCCAGGCCGTGGTCCTTCAGATAGCTCGGCAGGTGCACGCCGATGAAGACGACCTGGAAGCCGCAGACGAAATAGCCCAGCATCAAGAGCTGGAAACTGCGGTAGCCGAAGGCCTCTCGCAGGGCCTGGCCGATGCTCTGGTGCACGCCGCCGAAGGCAGCCACATTGCGTTCGCGCACACCCAGCGCCAGCGGCACGATCAACAGCGCCGCGCCGGCCAGCAGCCACAAGGCGCCTTGCCAGCCGAGATGGCTGATCAGCCAGGTCTCGACGGGGATCATGACGAACTGGCCGAACGAGCCGGCAGCCGCCGCGACGCCGAAGGCCCAGGAACGCTTCTCGGGCGACACGGTGCGGCCCAGCACGCCGTAAATGACCGCATACGTCGAACCGGATTGGGCGACGCCGATCAGCACGCCGGCGCCGAGCGTGAAGCTCAGCGGGTGGCTGGTCACGGCCATCAGCACCAGGCCGAGTGCATAGGCTAGGCCGCCGCCGATCAGCACCTTCCAGGCACCGAAGCGGTCGGCCAGCATGCCCGCAATCGGGCCGGCGATGCCCCAGGCCAGGTTTTGGATGGCCATCGCGAAGGAGAAGGTCTCGCGTGTCCAGCCACGTTCCGTGATGACGGGTTGGAGCCAGAAGCCGAAGCCGTGCCGGATGCCCATCGACAGGGTGACGATGAGGGCGCCGCAAAGCAGCACCTGCTGGACGGACAGGCCTGTCGAAGCGGGGCGGGGATTGTTCATCGGCCGACTTTAATCAGCGCCGCTTCGGTTTGCTGGCTGGCTTGCTTTGGGCCTTGGCCTTGCCGGTCTTCTTCTTTTTCGCCGCGGCCTTCTTCTTCGGCGGGTCGGCCGTGGACGTGCTGGCCTGCGAGCTGGACGCTGCCACCTCCGCCAGGCGGGTCAGCAGCCGTCCCTGCTTGACGCGCAGCAGCGGCATGTCGACATGGGCCAGATCGGCCAGCGGGTCGCCGCCCAGCAGCAGGAAGCTCGCCTCGCAGCCCGGCTCGAAACAGCCGAGCTTGCGATCGGGAAAGAGGGCGCGTGGCGTGTCCCGGGTGGCCAGGCGCAGCAGCGTGGCGCGGTCCATGCCCAACTCGCTCAGCGCATGCAACTCGGCACGGGCGGTGCCGATGAACACATCGGACCCCAGCAACAGCGGCACGCCGGCTGCCTGCAGCCGGGCCAGGTTGGCGCGCTGAACCTCGCGCATGGCCGCCAGCGATTCCGCGTCGAGCTTGAAGAGGGCGGTGGCCGCCGTCGTCGTGATGACGGCTGTGCGCTGGCGCGCGGCCTGGGAGGCGGCGCTGTCGCTGATGACGAAGCGCTCGGGCGCCTGGTCCAGCGTGTTGGCATAGCCGGGCAGGTGGGCGATGGCGTCGACGCCGGCGGCCAGCGCCGCATCGAAGTCGGCGGCAGTTTCCACATGGGCAACGACGCGGCGGCCGTCGGCCTGGGCCAGCCGTGTCAACGCGCTGGCCGTGTCGGGGCGCAGTCCCAGGCGGCCGAAGCTCTCGGGCCGGCCGCGCAGCTCGGGCCGCTCGCTGTGCGCCAGCACGATGCGCAGCCAGCGGCCACCACGCGCCTGGATCGCTGGCCACTGCGCGTGGGCCTGCTCGGGGCTGTCGACCAGCACGATCTGCTTTTGCGCCGCGGCCGCCTCGGCCGTGGGCTCGGGCAGCACCGCGGCCAGCGGATAACCGTCGGGCGAGGTGATGCAGGCGGTGACGAAGCTGACGTCCGGCGCGCCTGGCGTGGCAGCCAACGGCTGCACTTCGGCAACGCCGGCTGGGTCGCCGCAGAGCATGGCGGCGTAGAAGACGCCCTCGTCGATGTACTTGTCCGCGAACTGGCCCCAGCCCCAGGCTGTCTGCAGGTTGTGGTTGTGGGCTTCGGCCAGCGGATTGATGAGGATCTGCTGGCCGCGCAGGTCCATCTTGCGGTTGACCTTGGCGGGCCTGTTGGCGACGAAGACGCCGTTCTCGACATAGAGGTTGCCACGCTGGAGCTGGCGGCCGTCGAACCAGCGGGCGTTCTTCAGCTCCCAGGACAGTGGGGCGCTGGCCTGGTAGGGGGCTTCGGCCTGTGCGAGTCCGCAGGCGAGCAGCAAAAAGGCGGTCAGGATTCTCAAGCGGGATCAGGCGAACTTCGGGGGCCGCGAATCCTAGCCGGAGCGCCTTCATAGAATCGCGCCCCTATGTCGAGCCGTCCGCCTTCCTCTCCCGCCTCTTACGGTGAAGCTTCCATCCGCGTGTTGAAGGGCCTTGAGCCCGTCAAACAGCGGCCGGGCATGTACACCCGCACCGAGAACCCGCTGCACTGCATCCAGGAGGTCATCGACAACGCCGCCGACGAGGCGCTGGGCGGTTTCGGCAAGCGCATCGACGTCACCCTGCATGTCGACGGCTCGGTGTCCGTCGCCGACGATGGCCGCGGCATTCCCTTCGGCTTGCACCCCGAGGAAGGCGTGCCGGTCGTCGAGATCGTCTTCACCCGCCTGCATGCCGGCGGCAAGTTCGACAAGGGCTCGGGCGGCGCCTACAGCTTTTCGGGCGGCCTGCACGGGGTGGGCGTGTCGGTGACCAATGCTTTGGCCAAGCGGCTGGAAGTGGCCGTCTGGCGCGACAAGCAGGTGGCCGGCATCGCCTTCGAGCACGGCGATGTCGTGCAGCAGGTCGTCACCCGCCCGGCCGCCAGTGGCGACCGCAAGCAGGGCACGACGGTGCGTGTCTGGCCCGAAGCCAAGTATTTCGAGAGCGCCGAACTGCCCAAGCACGAGCTGGTGCATTTGCTGCGCTCCAAGGCCGTGCTGATGCCGGGCGTGACCGTCACGCTCAAGATCGAGAAGACCGGCGAGACGACGACCTGGCTCTACAAGGCCGGCCTGCGCGACTACCTGGCGCAGTCGCTGCAGAGCGACCCGCTGGTCCCGCTGTTCGAGGGCGAGGGCTTCGCCACCGCCGGCGAGAGCGAGAACTTTGCCGAAGGCGAGGGCGCCAGCTGGTGCGTGGCCTTCACCGAAGACGGTGCACCGCTGCGCGAGAGTTATGTGAACCTGATCCCGACGGTCGCCGGCGGCACGCACGACTCGGGCCTGAAGGACGGCCTGTTCGGCGCGGTCAAGGGCTTCATCGAGATGCATTCGCTGCTGCCCAAGGGCGTCAAGCTGATGCCCGACGACGTGTTCTCGCGCGCCAGCTTCGTGCTGTCTGCCAAGGTGCTGGACCCGCAGTTCCAGGGCCAGACCAAGGAGCGCCTGAACTCGCGCGACGCGCTGCGGCTGGTCTCGGCCTATGTGAAGCCGGCGCTGGAGCTGTGGCTGAATCACCATGTCGACCACGGCAAGAAGCTGGCCGAGCTGGTCATCAAGCAGGCACAAACCCGGCAACGCGCCAGCCAGAAAGTTGAAAAGCGCAAGGGCTCCGGCGTGGCCGTGCTGCCAGGCAAGCTGACCGACTGCGAGAGCCGCGACCTGCTGCACAACGAGGTCTTTCTCGTCGAAGGCGACTCGGCCGGCGGCAGCGCCAAGATGGGCCGCGACAAGGAAACCCAGGCCATCCTGCCGCTGCGTGGCAAGGTGCTGAATTCCTGGGAAGTCGAGCGCGATCTGCTGTTCAAGAACAACGAGATCCACGACATCTCGGTGGCCCTCGGCGTGGACCCGCACGGGCCCAACGACTCGCCCGACCTGAGCGGCCTGCGCTACGGCAAGGTCTGCATCCTGTCGGACGCCGATGTCGACGGCTCGCACATCCAGGTGCTGCTGCTGACGCTGTTCTTCCGCCATTTCCCCAAGCTGGTCGAGACCGGCCACGTCTTCATCGCCCGCCCGCCGCTGTACCGCGTGGACGCGCCGGCCCGCGGCAAGAAGCCGGCCGCCAAGCTGTATGCGCTGGACGAGGGCGAGCTGACCGCCACGCTGGACAAGCTGCGCAAGGAAGGCGCGCGTGAAGGCTCATGGAGCATCAGCCGCTTCAAGGGCCTGGGCGAGATGAATGCCGAGCAGCTGTGGGACACGACGCTGAACCCCGAGACGCGGCGGCTGTCGCGGGTCGACTACGGCCAGCTCGACTTCGGTGCCACGGTGGAGGCCTTCAACAAGCTGATGGGCAAGGGCGAGGCGGCGTCGCGGCGCGAGCTGATGGAGCTGCATGGCGACGCCGTCGAGGTGGACGTCTGACGCCTGTGTGAAGCGGGCTGCCCCCGATACGAGGGACAGGGCCCGCCCCCGTTGACGCGGGCGGCGCGAGGCGAAAAATGGGTGGCTTCAATTCCATGGAGCTGCCATGCGCCAGCACAGATTCGCCCGAAGATTGCTCCCTCGTGCCCTCGCCGTGTGCCTGGGTTTGAGCACGCTGGCCCTGCCGTCGCTGGCAGCCGGCAAGGATGAGGTCCAGGTCATCGTCGGCCACAAGGCCAATGCCGGCGGCAGCGTGCGCGCGGAGGTGAACCGTGGCGGCGGTCGCGTCGACCACGACCTGTCCGAAGTTGACGCGCTGGTCGTCACCATGCCGCGCGCTGCGGCCCAGGCCCTGGCCCGCAACGGCAAGGTCGATTTCGTCGACTCGCCCGTGCGCCGCCGCGTCCTCGGCAGCCGCAGCATCCGGGTGGCCGGGAGCCAGGCCCAGGCGGCACCCTATGGCATCGCCATGGTGCAGGCCGACAAGCTGCCCGACAGCCAGGCCGGCAATCGCCGCCTGTGCATCGTCGACTCGGGCATCGACGCCGGTCACGAAGACCTGGCGGGCGTGCCGATGGCCGGCGAGAACTTCACCAAATCCGGCACCTGGAACAGCGACGAGAACTCCCACGGCACCCATGTGGCCGGCACCATCGCGGCACTGAACAATGCGGTGGGTGTCGTCGGCGTGGCGCCGTCGGGCCGGCTGAACCTCTTCATCGCCAAGGTCTTCGACGCCAGCGGCAGCGCCACCGACCCGCAGATCGCCCGCGCCATGATGAGCTGCGCCCGCAACGGCGCCAACGTCATCAGCATGTCGCTCGGCGGGGCCGAGGGCAGCAGGCTCGAAGCCCGCGTCGTGTCCCGCCTGGCCAAGCAGGGCGTTCTGCTCATCGCTGCGGCCGGCAACGATGGCGACAACACGCTGTCCTATCCCGCCGCCTTTCCCGAGGTCGTCTCGGTTGCCGCCGTCGACTCGGACAAGGTCGTGGCGGGCTTCTCGCAGTTCAACGCCGACGTCGAGCTGGCCGCGCCGGGCGTGGCCGTGATGTCGACGGTGCCGGCCTTCAGCCAGACCGGCGCGTCGCTGGACGTGGCCGGCAGCGGCTACGCCGAGCAGTCCATGGAGGGCTCGCCGCGCAGCACCGCGACCGGCGCTCTGGCCGATTTCGGCCTCGGCACGGCCGCCGCGGCCGGCAGCATGACGGGCAAGGTCTGCCTGATCCAGCGCGGCACGATCAGCTTCGCGGAGAAAGTCGGCAACTGCCAGGCCAGCGGCGGCGCTGGGGCGGTGGTCTACAACAACACGGCGGGCGACCTGGTCGGCACGCTCGGCGAGACGGTGACGGCCATTCCCTCGGTCGGCGCCACGCAGGCCGATGGCGCGACGCTGCTCGGCCAGCTCGGCCAGTCGGCCGAGGTCGGCGTCTTCGGCCTGCCGGACCTGTACGCGGCCTACAGCGGCACGTCGATGGCCACGCCCCATGTGTCCGCGGTCGCGGCTCTGGTCTGGAGCCTGAACCCCGGCTGCACCGCCGCTCAGCTCCGCGCCTCGCTGAACAAGAGCACCCTCGACCTGGGGACCGCAGGGCGTGATGACTACTACGGCAACGGCCTCGTGCAGGCCAAGGCCGCTCACCAGCGCATCGCCACGATGGGCTGCGGCAGCTGAGGCCGCGGCCTTCGCCCTGACGGGGCGGCATCAAAGCGTTGCACAATCCCGCGCCGTGATGACCGCCCCCACCCTGATCCCCTCGCCTCTGACGCCGCCCGGCGGCCGTGGCTGCGCGCTGCCACGTCGAACGGAGGGCTGATGCGAACGGTCTACAACACCGGGCACGCGCAGCACGCGGCCACGCACGAGTTCTTCCGCGGCCGGCTGGTGCCAGCGTTCGAGATCCCGGCACGGGCCGACTACATCCTGCAGGCCCTGCAGGCGGCCGGGCTGGGCGACGTGCTCGTGCCGGTCGACCATGGCCTGGCGCCGCTCGCGCGGGTGCACGCGGCGCGCTATCTCAAGTTCATCGAGGGCGCGCATGCCGAGTGGCTGGCTCTGGGAGGAGAAGGCGACGCCTTCCCGGCCGTGTGGCCGGTGCGTTCGCTGCGCAGCGATGTCGAACCGGCGAGCTTCGCGGCGCGCATGGGCCTGTATTCGATGGACAGCGGCACGCCGCTCACATCGGGCAGCTGGACCGCGGCCTATGCCGGCGCGCAGGCTTCGCTGACGGCGCTGGACCTGGTGCTGGCCGGCCAGCGGTCTGCCTATGTGCTGACCCGCCCGCCCGGCCACCATGCCGGCGCGGACTTCTTCGGCGGCTATTGCTTCATCAACAACGCCGCCGTTGCCGCGCAGGCCGCGCGCGATGCGGGCCTCGCACGCGTCGCCATCCTGGACGTGGACTACCACCATGGCAACGGCACCCAGGCCATCTTCTATGACCGCGCCGACGTGTTCTACGCCAGCGTCCATGGCGACCCGCGCACCGAGTTCCCCTTCTTCCTCGGCCATGCCGACGAGACGGGCGCAGGTGAGGGCGCGGGCTTCAACGCCAACTTCCCGTTGCCGGTCGGTGTCGCGAACGATGGCTGGTTCGCTGCGCTGGAGCAGGCGCTGGCGCGGCTGACGGTCTACCGGCCCGACCTGCTGATCGTGTCCCTCGGCGTCGACACCTACGGCGGCGATCCGATCTCGCATTTCAAGCTCGACGAGCCCGAGTTCCGCCGCATGGGCCAGCGCATCGCCGCCTTCGGCGCGCCGACGCTGTTCATCCAGGAAGGCGGTTATGCGACCGAGGCCATCGGCCGCAATGTCGTTGCCGTGCTTGGCGGATTTGAGACTGCATGACAACCCCCCCGCTCGCTCCGCTCACTGCCCCCCGAGGGGGTTGGTCATTCCTTGGGACGGCCCGGCGGGAAGGCCTATGAGCCTCAGATTGCGCCCGACCATGCTGTCCGACCTCGACTGGGTCGTCTCGGTCGAGCGCGACGGTGCCAACCTGCCCTTCATCACGCCCTGGGAAAGGACGCAGCACGAAGGCGCCATCCGTTTTCCGGACTCGCGCCACTTCATCCTGGAGGAGGGCGACGCACTGGAGCGCATCGGCTTTGTCATCCTGCAGGGCTGCCGCAACCCGAACGGCTCGGTCGAGTTGAAGCGCTTGGTGCTGCAGGCCAAGGGCCGCGGCCTGGGGCGGGCGGCGGTGCGGCAGCTCAAGGCGATGGCCTTCACGCAGCTGAAATCTCACCGCTTCTGGCTCGACGTGAAGGGGTTGAACACGCGCGCTTTCGAGCTGTACCGCAGCGAAGGCTTCGTCGAGGAGGGCCGGCTGCGTGAGAGCGTGCGCGTGACGACCGACGGCGCAGATGGCTACGACTCGCTGATCGTCATGTCGCTGCTGGATCGCGAATACCAGGCGCGCGTGGCGCTCGGCTTGGAGGCCGCATGAGGGCCTGGCTTTTGGTGTTGCTGGCCTGTCTTGCGCTGCCCGTGCACGCCGAGCTTTGGGGCTTTGTCGACGCGGCCGGTGTGGCTCATTTCGCGCCGCGCCAGCTCGATGCGCGCTACAAGCCGGTGCTCGGCAGCGTCGGCATGCAGCGCGTGCCCGGCAAGACCGACGCCGGACTGGCCTTGCTGAACTGGCTGGATATTGCGCCGGAAGTGAAAGCCGTCCAGCCCTGGGTGCGCGAGGCCGCCGCGCGGCATGGCGTCGACGCCGAACTGCTCAAGGCCATCATCGCCGTCGAGTCGGGCTACCAGAAGGCGGCCGTATCGCCGCGGGGCGCCATGGGCCTGATGCAGATCACGCCGGAGACGGCGGCCCGTTACGCGACGCCGGCCGACGCTGCGCGGCTGATCGAGCCGCGCATCAACATTCACACGGGCGCGCGCATGCTGGCCGACTTGTTGCGCCGCTTTCCCATCGACACGGCATTGGCCGCCTGGAATGCCGGCGAGGGCGCGGTACGTCGCGCCGGCAACCGCTTGCCCGACATCGATGAAACCCAGGCCCATGTGCAGCTCGTCCTTGAGCTGTACTGGGCCTTGCTGCAGCAGAGCCAGCCGGCCCGCGCGCAGCGCCTGACCTTGCATCCATGAGTTCCCAGACCCCCATCGATTTCGACTTGCCCACCGAGGGCGACGACGCCAACGCGCTGACGCTGGCCGCCTACGCACAGCAGGCCTACCTCGAATACGCGCTCAGCGTCGTCAAGGGCCGCGCATTGCCGTCCTATGCCGACGGCCAGAAGCCGGTGCAGCGCCGCATCCTCTATTCCATGCATCGCCTCGGCCTCGGCTGGAGCGGCAACTCAGGCGCCAAGCCGGTCAAGGGCGCCAAGGTCGTCGGCGATGTGCTCGGCAGCTTTCACCCGCACGGCGACCAGTCGGTCTACGACGCGCTGGTGCGCATGGCGCAGGACTTCTCGCTGCGCTATCCGTTGATCGACGGCCACGGCAACTTCGGCAGCCGCGACGGTGACGGCGCTGCGGCGATGCGCTACACCGAAGCGCGCCTCGCCCCCATCGCCCGCCTGGTGATGGACGAGATCGACGAAGGCACGGTCGACTTCCGCCCCAACTACGACGGCACGACGCAGGAGCCGGTCGAGCTGCCGGCGCGCCTGCCCTTCGTGCTGCTGAATGGCGCCAGCGGCATTGCGGTCGGCCTGGCCACCGAGATCCCGAGCCACAACCTGCGCGAGGTGGCCGCGGCCGCCGTGGCGCTGCTCAAGGACGACAAGCTCGGCGACGACGCGCTCTACGACCTGATCCCGGGGCCGGACTTCCCTGGCGGCGGCCAGTTGATCAGCGCGCCCGAGGAAATCCGCGCGGCCTATGCGTCGGGTCGCGGCAGCCTCAAGCTGCGCGCGCGCTGGAAGATCGAGGACCTGGCGCGCGGCCAGTGGCAACTCGTCGTCACCGAACTGCCCCACGGCACCAGCGCGCAGAAGGTGCTGGAGGAGATCGAGGAGCTGTCCAACCCCAAGGTCAAGGCGGGCAAGAAGACGCTGTCTGCCGACCAGTTGCAGCTCAAGGCCGGCCTGCTGGCGGTGCTGGACGTCGTGCGCGACGAGTCCAGCAAGGACGCGGCCGTGCGCATCGTCTTTGAACCCAAGAGCCGCACCGTCGAGCAGCAGGACCTGATCAACACGTTGCTGGCCCACACCAGTTTGGAAAGCAGCGCACCGGTCAACCTGACCATGATCGGCGCCGACGGCCGTCCGACACAGAAGAGCCTGCGCGAAATGCTGGCCGAGTGGGTGGGCTTCCGCCAGGTGACGGTGCGCCGGCGCACCGAGCATCGCCTCGCGCACGTCAATGACCGCATCCATGTGCTCGAAGGCCGGCAGCTGGTGTTGCTGAACATCGACGAGGTGATCCGCATCATTCGGGAGTCCGACGAGCCGAAGACGGCGCTGATTGCGCACTTCAAGCTCAGCGACCGCCAGGCCGAGGACATCCTCGAAATCCGCCTGCGCCAGCTCGCGCGGCTCGAAGCCATCAAGATCGAGCAGGAGCTGGCCAAGCTGCGGGACGAGCGCGCCAAGCTCGAAGACATCCTGGGCTCGGCCGCCGCGCTGCGCCGCACGGTCATCAAGGAGATCGAGGCCGACGCCAAGCAATACGGCGACGACCGCCGCACGCTGATCCAGGCGGAGAAGCGCATCACGGCGGAGGTCAGAATCGTCGATGAACCGGTCACTGTCATCGTCAGCCAGAAGGGCTGGGTGAGGGCGCTGAAAGGTCACGAGGTCGATGTCGCCGCCCAGACCTTCAAGGCCGGAGACGCACTCCGGGGTGCCTTCCGCTGCCGCAGCGTCGACCCGCTCGTCGTCATCGCCAGCAATGGGCGCGTGTACTCGGTGCCTGTCTCGACACTGCCCGGCGGGCGGGGCGACGGCCAGCCCATCACGACGATGATCGAGCTCGAAAGCGGGTCACAGATCGCGCACTACATGGCGGCGGCAGCGTCGCAGCGCCTCGTCATGGCTGGGTCGACCGGTTACGGCCTGATCGCGCAGGTGGGCGACCTCGTCGGGCGGCAGAAGGCAGGCAAGACCTTCCTGGCGCTTGATGAAGGCGAACAGCCCTTGGTGGCTGCGGTACCCGCGACCGTGGTGGCGGTCCAGCTCGGCGTGTTGAGCGCGCAGGGGCGCTTGCTAACCTTTTCTCTCGACGAACTCAAGCATCAGCCCAAGGGCGGCAAGGGGTTGATGTTGATGGACCTGGAAGCGAAAGACACGCTGGCCTCCGTTGCCTGCTTCACGACCCATCTCCGCGTGCTCGGCAGCGGTCGTGGCGGCAAGCCGCGCGAGGAACTGCTGAAGAACCAGTCTTTGGCCGCTCATGCGTCCAAGCGGGCTCGCAAGGGCAAGGCGGTCGATGGCTTGCAAAAGGTCGCGCGCCTCACTGCCGAGTTGCCATGAACAGAATTGGTGACAGCCAGCGCTTCACTGGTGCAGAAGTGACAAGGCTGGGGCGTGTACTTACAAGAGGCTACAAGTAAAAGAGGGTGTACCCCTAGGCCAAGGGATGTTTGAGACTTTCTACCGCTTCGTTGCACTGCACAATAGTTTCCGGCGGTTGTGCTTGACCGTCCCAAGTCAGGAGCTACGCATATGAAATTGAAAACCATCGTCGCCGCAGTGGCGGCGTTCACCGCCCTCAGCAGCCAAGCCGCATCTTGGAACTGGGGCTCGCACGGCGCCCTTGAGCTCGGTGGCAACACCGTCAGCGGCGCCATCTTCGACACCTTCTCGTTCTCGCTGGGCACTGCGTCCAACGTGGAGAGCGGTGTTCTGTCCTTCGGCACCATCGTGGGCGGCGCTTACAGCCTGTACTCCGCAGGTGGCGACGGCATGATCGGCGGCGGCGACGACGTCGGCATCGGCGCCTGGACCTTCGGTGGCACGAACTCCGTGTCCCTGGGCGCTGGCAGCTACTACTACTCGGTCCTGGGCGGCGCAGCCGGCACGGCTTCGTACGCCATCGCTTCGGCTGCCACGCCGGTGCCGGAACCCGAAACCTATGCCCTGTTGGGCGCCGGCCTCGGCATCATCGGCTTCGTCGCTTCGCGTCGCCGCCGCGACGACCGTTAATCGGAACTTGGGATGAGCGCCCCTGGTGGGGCGCGCTTCAGGAGCGCCAACGCTCCCCCAAAAATTCAGGATTCGTCTTCAGCGACCTCGGGCGTAAACCTGAGGTTCGTTGGTATTCATGATCCTTCAAGGTCTTGGTAGCGCAAGCTTCCAGGGCCTTTTTCACGCCCACGCCCTGCAGATCAGTCGTCCATGCCCGGGAACAACCGGCTCGGAAACACCATGCTCTGGCCCGCCCGCACAACGCGGCCTTCCTTGAAGTGGACGTTGAAGCGCATGCCGTAGCCGGCTTGGTCGGGCTCGATGGTCCAGTCCCAGACATTCTCGCCGCTGTTGCGGTAGAACACGCGGCTCCTTTCGGTGCCGAGGATGCGGCTGACCTGCTCGGGTGTCATGCCCGGCTCGATGCGCGCGCGGTTGGCGGGTGATAGGCCGTCCTGGATGCCCATAAGCCGTCCGTCGGCATTGAGGCGCACCATATAGCTGTGCCGGCCCATGGGCTGGCTTGAATATTCCAGCGTGCGCCCGCCATCGGCTTCAGGCCAGACGCGGCGCGGTTGGCCGTAGATCGCGACCACCTCCGCCTCGCTGCTGACGCCGGGCTGCAGTCGCGCATCACGGTCCAGGGTCGCACAGCCGGTGAGAACGGCTGCGCAGATGGCGAGGAGGGCGAAGCGCATGATGTTTCAACCTTGTGCGAGGGCCCTCGCGCACTGGCTGACAAGGGCCGGGCCCTTGTAGATAAGGCCGGTATAGACCTGCACAAGATCAGCGCCGGCCTGGATCTTGGCGCGTGCATCGGCGCCGCTCATGACGCCGCCCACGCCGATGATGGGGCAGCCCGCCGGCAGCGCGGCGCGCAGCAGGCGGATGACGCGGTTGCTGGCTTCGAAGACGGGAGCGCCGGACAGGCCGCCGGTCTCGCCGGAGTGGGCCAGGCCTTGCACTTTGTCTCGCGCGATGGTGGTGTTGGTCGCGATGACGCCGTCCATGCCGTTGGCCTTCAGCGTCTGTGCGATGACGCCGACCTGGTCCTCCTCCAGGTCCGGTGCGATCTTGACGAACATCGGCACCCGCCGGCCGGTCTGATTTTCCAGCTGAAGCTTGCGCTGCTGCAGGCGCGACAGCAGGGCGTCGAGCGCCTCGTCGCTTTGCAAAGCGCGCAGGTTCTTGGTGTTGGGGCTGGAGATGTTGACCGCGATGTAGTCGGCATGCGGGAACACGCCGTCCAGACCGAGCAGGTAGTCGTCGGCCGCGTTCTCGATGGGTGTGGCGGCGTTCTTGCCGATGTTCAGGCCGAGGATGCCGCCGGCCTTGCGGAAGCTGTGGGCACGTTTCACGTTGGCGATGAAGCTCGGCAAGCCCTCGTTGTTGAAGCCAAGCCGGTTGATCAGCGCGTTAGCCTCCGGCAGGCGGAACATGCGCGGCTTGTCGTTGCCTGGCTGGCCCTTGGGCGTGACGGTGCCCACCTCGATGAAGCCGAAACCCATCGCGCCGAAGCCGTCGATGCAGCGGCCGTTCTTGTCCAGGCCGGCGGCCAGGCCGATGCGATTGGGGAAGCGCAGCCCGGCGATGGTGACCGGATCGCTGATGCGTTCGCCGCACCACAGCAGCTGCGCGGGCGTGTTCTGCAGCTTGGCGATGCTGTTCAGCGTCAGTTCGTGGGCGTGTTCGGCGTCGAGGCCAAAAAGGAAAGGGCGGACGAGGGCGTAGGGCATCAGCGGCATAGCCCCCGATTCTCTCAGTCACGATCCCACGGCGGCACGTCGCCCATCTTCTCCAGCATGAAGTCGATCAGCGCCCGCACCTTCGGCGCCGGGTGGCGGCTTGGCAAGTAGACGGCGTAGAGCGTGTCGGCATCGGCCAGGCCGCCCACCGGCTGCCAGCCGGGCAGCACGGCACGCAGGCGGCCGGCGCGGAGGTCGGCGCCGACGGCATAGGTCGGCAGCACTGCCAGCCCCAGGCCGGTGAGTGCAGCGACGCGCAGAGACTCGCTGCTGTTGGCCGTCAAGCCGCTCTCGAAGCGCAGCGCGCCGCGGGTCTCGACTTCGGCGACCTCACTCTGTGGGGCATGGCGGAAGCGCCAGCGGTCGGGGGACTGCAGATAGCCGAAGCGCAGGCAGCGGTGGCCGGCGATGTCAGCCACGGACCTCGGTTCGCCGTGGGCCTGCAGATACGCCGGCGCGGCGCAAAGCACGAAGCGGATGGTGGCCAGCCGCCGTGCCACCAGCCCGTCGGACGGCCTGTTCGTCAACCGCATCACGACGTCGAAGCCTTCTTCGGCCAGGTCGACGTAGCGGTCGTTCAGGCCCAGCACCACTTCCAGGCGTGGGTGGCGGGCGCAGAACTCGGCCATCAGCGCCGTGAACTGCAGGTTGCCGAACGCCGTGGACGTGGACAGGCGCAACACGCCGCGCGCCTCGTCGCGCTGGCCGGCCAGTTCGGTCTCCAGCGCCAGCGAATCCTCCATCAGGCGCAGCGCGCGCTCGTAGACCGCCCGGCCCTCGGCGGTCGCGCTGACGCTGCGCGTCGTGCGGTGCAGCAGCCGCGTGCCGAGCTGGTCCTCCAGCCGGCCGACCTGCTTGCTGACGGCCGATTTGGTGGTGCCCAACAGGCGGGCTGCGCCCGAGAAACCGCGGGCGTCGACGACACGGGCAAAGGCTTGCAGGTCTTCGAGGCGGCCCATCAGTGTGCTCCGTTTGGAAACTCTGAATCGAATTTTTGAAGGATTGTGTCCTATATCGCTAATTCCTAGAGTGACGCCACGCCTTTGAAGGAATTGCCATGACCACCTTGTCACCTTGCCTCCCGGCCCGCTCCTTACGCCCCAGCCTGCCGTACCGCCTCATCGCCGGGCTCGTTGCGGCCAGCCTGCCGCTGGTTTTCATCTTGCTGTGGAGCAGCGGTTACGTCGCCGGCAAGCTGGCCCTGCCGCACACGGGCCCGATGACCTTGCTGACGCTGCGCTTCGGCTTGGCGGCGGTGGTGCTGCTGGCTGTGGCGGCCGCTACCGGCGCGCCGTGGCCGCGGCGGCGCGCGGACTGGGGCCATCTCGCCGTTGTCGGCCTGCTGATGCAGGTGCTGCACTTTTCCTGCATCTATTTCGCGCTGCGCTGGGGCTTGAGTGCCGGTGTGGCCGGCTTGCTGATCGGCCTGATGCCGCTGGCCATGGCGCTGGGCGCGCACCTGTGGCTGGCCGAGCGCATCGGCGCCCGGCAGATGCTCGGCCTGCTTGGCGGCCTGGCGGG
Organism: Pelomonas sp. Root405; assembly: GCF_001425165.1. Taxonomy (GTDB): domain Bacteria; phylum Pseudomonadota; class Gammaproteobacteria; order Burkholderiales; family Burkholderiaceae_C; genus Pelomonas. Next base: position 155,290 of record NZ_LMDU01000018.1, on the reverse strand, counting down.
TGTGGGCCTGGTCATCGCCGACAAGCCGCTCGGCGGCGCCTGGACCGCCTATGCCGTGGCCGGCCTCGGCCTGCTCGGCCTCGTCGCCGGCACCCTCTACCAAAAGCGCTATTGCGCCCACATGGACCTGCGCAGCGGCGCGGGTATCCAGATGGCGGTGTCGGCACTCGCCGTTGCCACCGTCGCCGGGCCGTTGGAGGGCTTCGCCATCGACTGGACGCCCGAGCTGGTCGGCGCCTGGCTGTGGCTGGGCCTCGTCAACTCCATCGGCGCCTTCAGCCTGATGTTCATCATGATCCGCCGCGGCCAGGCGGGGCAGGTGGCGCGGCTTTTCTTCCTGATCCCCGGGGTGTCGGCGCTGATGGGCTTCGTGCTGCTCGGTGAGCGTCTGGAGCCGCTGGCGCTGGCCGGCTTTGCGCTGTCCGCGCTGGCGGTGTGTTTCGCTGCCGCCAAGCGGTGAAAATGCGGGGCTTGCCTGGAGCCCCGCGATGACCTCTCTCGACCATCCCCACCCCGACCGCCGTCCGTTTGAGGATGAACGCGGCTCCCGCGACGAAACCCGCGACACGACCCGCACCGACGACACCCGCATCGGTGCCGTGCGTGCGCTGATCAGCCCGGCGCTGCTGCTCGAAGAGCTGCCCATCCCGGATGCGACGCTGGAGCTGGTCGAGCAGGCCCGCCAGCAGATCAGCGCCATCCTGCATGGCCAGGACGACCGCCTGCTCGTCATCGTCGGGCCATGCTCCATCCATGATCACGACCAGGCAATGGACTACGCCCGCCTGCTCAAGGCCACGCGTGACGAGCTGAGCCGAGATCTGCTCGTCGTCATGCGTGTCTACTTCGAGAAGCCGCGGACCACGGTCGGATGGAAGGGCTACATCAACGACCCCCGGCTGGACGGCAGCTTCCACATGAACGAGGGCCTGCGCCTGGCGCGCCAGCTGCTGTTGGACGTGAACGCGCTGGGCCTGCCGGCAGGCACCGAGTTCCTGGACTTGCTGTCGCCGCAATACATCTCGGATCTGATCGCCTGGGGCGCCATCGGCGCACGCACGACCGAAAGCCAGAGCCATCGACAGCTGGCCTCGGGCCTGAGCTGCCCGGTGGGCTTCAAGAACGGCACCGATGGCGGCATCAAGGTGGCCAGCGACGCGGTGCTGGCCGCCAGTTCGCCGCATGCCTTCATGGGCATGACCAAGATGGGCACGGCCGCCATCTTCGAGACGCGCGGCAACGAGGACTGCCACCTCATCCTGCGCGGCGGCAAGGCGCCCAACTACGACGCGCCGTCGGTCAACGCGGCCTGCACTGCGCTGAAGACGTCGGGCCTGCGTGAGCAGGTCATGATCGACTTCTCGCACGCCAACTCCAGCAAGAAGTACGAGCGGCAGGTCGATGTGGGGCGTGATGTCGCGGGTCAGATCGCGGGCGGTGATGCCCGCATCACCGGCGTGATGATCGAAAGCCATCTGCAACCCGGCCGGCAAGACTTGGCCGAAGGCCAGACCAAGGCCGACCTCAAGCCGGGCGTCTCCATCACCGATGCCTGCCTTGGCTGGGCGCAGACCGAGCCGCTGCTGCAAGAGCTGGCAGCGGCGGTCCGCACACGGCGCGGCTGACCCCGCTCGCGCCAGCCGGCGCCCGGCTGTCGCAGTGCGCTCGCGTCGCGGCGAGCCGGTTTCCAGAATTCAGCCATTCCTTCTGCTGAACCTGGAGACCGTGATGAAGAAAGCGCTTGCCGCCGCCGCCCTGACCGCCATGCTGCCGCTGTGCAGCCACGCCGCCGACGTCACCCTTGAAGTCGAAGGCCTGGACGCCAGCCGCTTGGCAGGCGCCACGCTGATGGTGGCGGTGTTCACCGATCCCGCCGGCTGGCTGCGCCAACCGCAGTCGGGACAGCGATTCGTGCTGGGCGCTGAAGCGGCCAACGGCAAGGTCAGCGTCGTGCTGAAGGACCTGCCCGACGGCCCGCTGGCGCTGAGCCTCTTCCAGGACGCCAATGCCAATGGCCGCCTGGACATGAACGCCATGGGCATCCCCACCGAACCCTATGGCTTCTCCAACAACGCCGACGGTGGCTTCGGTCCGCCCAAGTTCGAGCAGGCCGTCATGACGCCGGCTGCCGGCGTGACGATCAAGGTTCGGATGAACTGACGGGGTGGCGGCCATGGACACCACACGTCGTTCCCTGCTGACCGCGCTGCTGGCCGGCGGCCTCAACCCCGAGTTGCTTGCCCTGGGCCTATCGGCCGATGGGTTTGCTTCCGATGCGCCGGAGCTGGCGCCATTTCGGGGCCTCGATGGAGAAGGTCTGGACACCGCGAGCGCAATCGTCGAAGGCCGCCTGCCCACGGCGCTACGCGGGCGCTACTTCCGCAACGGCCCCGGCTTGATGCAGCGCGCCGACCAACGCTACCGCCATTGGTTCGACGGCGACGGCTTCATGCAGGCCTGGACGTTGGGCGACGGCCGCGCTAGCCACCGCGGCCGCTTTGTGCAGACCGACAAGTTCCGTGCGGAACAGCAGGCCGGCCGCTTCCTGTTGCCCGCCTTCGGCACCGCCATCAATGCCGAGCGCCCGGTGCGCGGCCCGGACAGCCTCAACGTCGCCAACACCAGTGTGCTGCTGCAGGGTGACCGCCTCTACGCGCTTTGGGAGGGCGGCAGCGCCCATGAGCTGGACCCGGCGACGCTGGCCACCCGGGGTGTCAAGACCTGGTCAGCCGAGCTGCGCGGCATGCCGTTCTCGGCCCATCCCAAGGTCGAGGCGGACGGCACGGTGTGGAACTTCGGCACCGCCAACGGCCGGCTCGCGGTCTACCAGATCGACGCCGCCGGCAGCGTGCGCCGCCACGCGGTCCTGGACGTCGGCGCGCCCGCGATGCTGCATGACTTCGTCGTGTCGCAGCGCCACCTCGTCTTTCTGCTGGCACCGATCACGATGGATATGGCAGCGGTGCGCGCCGGCGCGTCGATGGTCGACGCCATGGGCTGGAACCCGGCTGGCCCGACCCGCGTCCTCGTCATCGACAAGGCTGACTTCAGCAGGCAGCGCATCTTCGAGATGCCCGCCGCCCTGGTATTCCACTTCGGCAATGCCTGGGACGATGGCCGCATGCTGCGCCTGGACTATGTCGAGAGCGTGCCGCTGCCGCAGTTCAATGTCGCCGCCGAGCAGATCATGCGCGGCCAGCGCACGGCGCGCGAGGTGTCCATGCCGCGTGTGCTGGAGATCGATCTCCAGACCGGCCGCCTGCGCGTGGCTGCGCGCGACGAGGCGGTCGAGTTCCCGGTCGTCGACCCGCGCGTCGTCGCACAGCGGCATCGCTTCGTCTGGTATCCCACGGCCGTTGACACCGGGGCGCGTTGGGGCTTCAACGGACTGATGCGGCTGAACATCGAGACCGGCGCGCGGGAGCGTTTCAGCTTCGGCGCCGATACCGTGGTCGAAGAGCATGTGCTCGTCGCCCGGCCCGGCAGCACCAAAGAAGGTGAGGGCTGGCTGGTCGGCATGGGCTACGACATCAAGCGCCAGCGCAGTTTCTTGAGCGTCTTCGACGCAATGGCCCTCGCCGCGGGGCCGGTGGCTCGCGCCTGGTTGCCCTACTGGGTTCCGTACGGATTTCACGGCAGGTTCTACGCAACCTGAGAAGCATGGCGTCAGGTCAGCCGCGAGCCGCGCAGCAGCCATGCCGCGCGGCTTTTTCGCATCCGCCGCTGCTCCTGACTAACCCTGAGATCAAGGGCAGGCCGCATTGACAGCCTTTTCCCTTGACCCTATGGTCCGCCGTCCTGAAAGCGCTTTCAGAAAGCGGTTTCATGATTGGCGGCCGGCATGGCAGTTCGTCGTCGCCTCGTTTTGAATCGATTCGACTTTCACCGAAAAACCAAGGAGACGACATGCTCAACTTCAAGACCTACACGGCGCTTGCAACCCTGTTGCTGGCCGGCGCGGCCAGCGCGGCCACCACCAATGGCTTCGCCAACGGCGGATTTGAAACGCCCGGCGGCGCCGTTGCGGCGGGCTGGCTGACGGCCCCCACCGGCAATCCCGTCATGCCCACCGCTGACGCGCACAGCGGTAGCGCTGCCGTGCTGTTGACAGTGCCCAACGGCTTCGGCGCATCCACGCTGTTCCAGGACTCGTTCGCCCACGGCGGCCTGCCGGCGTTGACGGCCGCCAACGTTGGCGACACCCCCGTGCTCAGCTTCTGGGTCAAGGGCGATGTCAGCACCACCGGCAACATCATGTTCTCGCTCGGCTACATGGGCGACAACGGCAGCCTGTGGGGCAGCGGCAACCGCTTCTTCCAGAACGACATCAACGGCAGCAGCTGGACGCAGATCAGCTTCCAGGCCGCCGCCATTCCCGCCGGCACGAAGTCGCTGTTCCTGGAGATCAACACTGCCGTCGGCCCGCTGCTGGACGGCCGCGTCAATGCCGTCTACCTCGACGACGTGCAGTTCACGCTGACCACCGCCGCCGTGCCCGAGCCCGAGACCTATGCGCTGCTGATCGCCGGCCTCGGCATCGTGGGCGCCATCGCTCGCCGCCGCCGCGCCTGATACGGAAAGACCACCATGACACTTCAGACCCACACCCTCTCCAAGGTCGCCGCTGCCCTGCTGATTTGCGGCTTGGCCGCCCATGCCCACGCGTCCGGCACCGTCGTGCTGGACACCTACCAGTCCGACATCAGTTGGCTGGACGGCTGGCCCAACCCGCTGGCCCAGGGCCAGGACATCGCCATCCCGTTCGCGCTTGCCGACGCCACCTCCATCCAGTCCATCCTGACCTCCATCGAGCGCACCGATGGCAGCGGCGGCGTCACGGTGGGCATCCTCGCTCGCGGCGGCGCGCTGCCTTCCGGCGCCAACTGGCTCTACAGCACCCATCTCGCGAACCCCGTCGTCAACACCTTGCTGACCCCCTCGGGTTGGGCGCTCGATGCTGGAAGCTACTGGCTCGTCGCCGTGCCCGACAGCGGCTTCATCGGGCAATGGCAAAGCGCGACCAGCGACCCCACCGCCAACTGGGCGCGCAGCACCAGTACCGGCGCCTGGGTGACGGTCGACTCGCCCTTCATCGGCATGCCCGCCGCCCGCATCACCGTCACCAGCGCCGTGCCCGAGCCCTCGACGTACGGCTTGATGTTCGCCGGTGGCCTGTTGCTGGCAGCTGCCGCGCGCCGCCGCAAGTCCAACGCCAGCCAGCAAGGATGACCCCCATGAAGCATCAACACATCGTGCGCGCCGCCGCCGGCGGCCTGCTGCTGGCCACCGGCGTCGCCGCCTCCGCCAGCGTCACCAGCCCCGTCATCGGCAAGCTGCTCTGGTCCGAGGAATTCAACGGCGCCAGCCTCGACGGCAGCGTCTGGACCGCCACCACCGGCAACGGCTGCCAGATCGGCCTGTGCGGCTACGGCAACCAGGAGCTGCAGTACTACAGCGCCAACAACCTCAGCATCACCAACGTGCCCTTCGAGCCGGCCACGCGCGCGCTCGCCATCACGGCCAAGCGCGAGGTCGTCGGCAGCAACCAGTTCACCTCCGGCAAGATCGACACGTCCGGCAAGGTACAGGTCAAGTACGGCCTGGTCGAAGTCCGCATGGCCACGCCCAAGGTAGGCGTGGGCCTGTGGCCGGCCGCCTGGATGCTGGGCACCAGCCCGCAGGTCTGGCCGCGCAAGGGCGAGATCGACATCATGGAGATGGGCGGCCGCCAGCCGGCCGGCCTGCCGCCCATCTCGCCCGACCAGTTCGTCGGCGCCAACGTCATCACCTTCAATGACGCGGCCTGCGTGCCCGGCAACGAAAGCTGCGCCGCCTCCACCGCCTGGCAGACCAAGAACTGGTACACGCCGTCGCGGTCGCTGGCCAACCGCTTCGTCACCTACCGCCTCTACTGGACGGACACGCAGATCCGCTTCAGCGTGCTCGACAACGGCCGCGAGGTCGACATGTACAAGGCGCCCATCTCCACAGTCGGCTCGCCCGCGTTGCAGGCGCCGTTCTACCTGCTGTTGAACCTTGCCGTGGGCGGCAACTTCACCCCGGCCGCCACGCCCGCGCAGATCACCGCGCCGCTGCCGGGCACCGCCTATGTCGACTACGTCCGCGTCTACGAACTTGACGGCAAGGGCGAGGTCAAGCTGGGGCTGGGCATTGAGCCCGAGGTCGGCAAGTTCGGTGTCTTCACCGACAACACGCCGGTCGACAACAAGCAGGTGCCGGGCGTGTCTTCCGACGTCTACATCTGGAACCAGGGCTCCATGACGGCCGGTGACATTCCGCCTTATGAGGGCGCGGGCGTGCTGGCCTTCCGCTACTTCGCGCCGGGGCAGTGGTTCGGCGGCAGCATCCAGTCCCGCCAGGTGCGCGACATGAGCGGCTTCCGCAACGGCAACATCAAGCTGAAGATCAAAGCGCCCGCCAACGTCGCCTTCCGCATCGGCATGCAGGACACCTACACCAACCAGAACTCGGTGACCTTTCCGGCCAACACGACCGCCTATGGCCTGGTGCGCAACGGCGAATGGGGCACGGCGACGATTCCGGTGGCCGAGATCGCCGGCCCGAAGATCGCGCTGCAGTCCATGCTGGACATGTTCCAGTTCTTCAGCGTCGACGCCGCCCTGCCGAACGCGCAGTTCCAGATCGCCTTCGACGACATCATCTGGGACTCGGGCGTCGCCGGCACGCCGCAGGTGGCGGTCAAGCCAGCCATGGCGAAGACGGCAGTGGTGTCGGCCGATTCGGCTCAGACCAGCGCCAGCACGCTGGAGTTCTCCGCTGCGTCCTCGGGCTGGGTCGACGTCCACTACAGCGTCAACGCCGGGGAGACCCAGACCGTGCGCATGCGCCAGGACGGCAAGGCCAGCCGCTACACGGCGGGCGGCCTGAAAAAGGGCGACGTCGTTGAGTACCGCTTCACCGCCTGGGATGCAACGCGCGGCGTGGCCGTGGATTCGGCGCCCAAGAAGGCGGTCGTCAAGTAGGCCGACGGGATCGGTGCTACCTCTGCACCGATCCCGGCAAAATCGGCGCCATGAACCAAGACCAGCTCAAGCAACTCGTCGGCCGTGCCGCCCTTGACTACGTCACACCCGGCCAGATCGTCGGCGTCGGCACCGGCTCCACGGTCGACTGCTTCATCGACGCCCTGGCCGCCGAAATCGCCAAGGGAGGCCTTGCGGTGGCGGGCGCCGTCTCCAGCTCCGAGCGGTCGACGCTGCGCCTGGCCAAGCACGGCATCCGCGTGCTCGAAGCCGCCGAGGTGACCGGCCTGACCGTCTACATCGACGGCGCCGACGAGATCGACGCCCAGGGCCACATGATCAAGGGCGGCGGCGCGGCATTGACGCGCGAGAAGATCGTCGCCGACTTGGCCGAGCGCTTCGTCTGCATTGCCGACGAATCCAAGCTCGTGCCGGCCCTGGGCAAGTTCCCGCTGCCGGTCGAGATCATCCCCATGGCCGCTGCCCAGCTGATGCGGCGCTTCGCCAGCATCGGCGGCGCCGCCCGGCTGCGCCAGGGTGTCGTCACCGACAACGGCGGCCACATCCTCGACGTGACCGGCCTGGCCATCACCGACCCGCTGGCCTTCGAGACCGAAGTCAACCAGTGGCCCGGCGTCGTCACGGTCGGCGTGTTCGCACGCCACAAGGCCCAGGTCTGCCTGCTCGGCAGTGCCGAGGGCGTGAGGACGCTGACCTTCTGACTGCACTGACCGACATGCAAAAGAGCCGGGCTTGCCCCGGCTTTTTCATTGCAGCGTCGGTGCGCCGATCAACAGGTTTACAGAACGTTCCTAGAACGTTTCCCAATCGCCGTCGGCCGCCGGGGCGGCTGCGGGTGCTGCAGGTGCCGCCGCTCGCGGCGCCGGGGCCGGTGCCGGTTCGGCCTTGCGTGCCGGCGCGGCGGGCTTGGCGATGCCGCCGCCCATGGGCTTGGGCGCCATCGCGGGCTTGGTGGGCGGGCTCGACACGGGCTTGGCGACTGGCTTGTGCACTGCTCGGGTCACCGCCTTGGGCGCCGTCGGGCGCGGTGCCGAGCCACCCAGCTTGAACACCGCAATCGCTTCGGCCATGCGGGCCGACTGCTCGCGCAGGCTTTCGGCCGCGGCGGCGGATTCCTCCACCAGCGCCGCGTTCTGTTGCGTCATCTGGTCGAGCTGCACGACCGAGCCGTTGACCACGCCGATGCCCTCGCTCTGTTCGCGCGCTGCGGCGCTGATCTCGCCAATGATGTCGGTCACGCGCTGCACGCTGGCGACGATCTCGGTCATCGTGCTGCCGGCCGCCTGCACCGCTGGGTGCCGGAGTCGACGCGCTCGACGCTGGCGCTGATCAGCGTCTTGATCTCCTTGGCGGCGCCGGCCGAGCGCTGCGCCAGCGAGCGCACCTCGGCGGCCACGACCGCGAAGCCGCGGCCCTGCTCGCCCGCCCGCGCCGCTTCGACGGCGGCGTTCAGCGCCAGGATGTTGGTCTGGAAAGCGATGCCGTCGATGGTGCCGATGATGTCGTTGATCTTGCGCGAGCTCTGGCTGATCTCCTCCATCGTCGAGACGACCTGCGACACCGCATCGCCGCCGCGCCGGGCCACCGTGGCCGCAGAGCTGGCGAGTTGATTGGCGGTCATCGCCGCGTCGGCCGTCTGCTTGACGGTACCCGTCAGCTCGGACATGGAGGACGCCGCGTTCTGCAGGTTGCTCGCCGTCTGCTCGGTGCGCTGGCTGAGGTCGAAGTTGCCGGTCGCGATCTCGGAGCTGGCCGTGCTGATGCTGTCGGCGGCGCTGCGCACGTCGGTGATGATCTTCTGCAGCGCAGACTGCGTGTCTTGCAGCGCCGACATCAGGCGGCCCATCTCGCCGCTGCCGCCGCTGCCAATCGGCTGGGTCAGGTCGAAGCGGGCCAGCGCCTCGGCCGCTTCGGCCGCTTTGGCCAAGCTGGCTCCGCCGGCGCCGCCCGAGGTCAGCACGGCCGCGATACCGGCCACCCAGGCCAAGCCCAGGGTCACGCCCAGCCAGAGCTTGGTCGACCCGGTGTCGCCCAAGGCCGAGTAGGCCATCAGCCCGCCGATGGTCGTGAGGACCAGAACCAAGCCCAGGGCCAGGGTCAGACGTTGCGTGGGGCTGTGCGGCATGCCGTTCTCCGTGATGAGGGGCGCTTCAGGGGCCTGAAGCAACGAAGCAGTTTGCCTCGCCGGCCCGTCTGGCGTGCCGCGATCAGCCGGCTAAACCGGGATTAGTTGCTCGGCGCGCCCGCCGCAGCGCAAAGCGCAGCGGGTCCACCGCATCCAGCAATTCAGCTTCCAGTGGCCGCGGCGAACCCAGCGCCAGCGCCGCCACAAGCCGGCCGGCCATGGCCGCCCAGCCGATGCCGCGCGACGCGAAACCGGTGCAGACGGCCAGCCCGGCGCAGCGAGGCTGCAGGCGCAGCTGATCGGCCCGCGGGCCCGGCGCAGCCAGGCCGCCGATCAGCGGCAGGCGGTCGGGCGCGACAAGGCGCCACGCGACGCGGCCGGCCAGCGGCGCGGGCGGCACCTCGCCCAATCCGGCAAGGCGGGTGTAGCGCTGCAGGTTGTCGAGCTGGTCGGCCTCGCGCAGCGCGGGGTCGAGGTCGCCGTCCTGCGCCGTGGCGCCGCACCAGAGGCCACCACGGCCGTCTGCGATCACGTAGCCGTCGCCCGCTACCGGCACGCCCGGGCACCAGGGGGCGTCGGTGAGGTGGCTGATCTGGCCGCGCTGCACGACCAGGTCCTCGGCCAGCTCGCCAAGCAGGGGCAGCTGCGCGTGACCGCCCGCCAGCACGACAAGCGGCGCGCTGGCGATGCGCTGGCCGGCGGCGTCGAGCAGATGCCAGCCATCGGCATGCGGCTCAAGCGCAGCCACGGCGGTGCCCAGCCGCAGTTCGGCAGCGCTCGCGGCCAGCATGGCGCGCGTGTAGGCGCCTGGGTCAACGGCGCCACCGCCGGGATAGAACCAGGCCGGATGGCGGAGTGCCGTGCCGGCCAGCGCGGCCGCCGCGTCGGCGGACAGCGGCTGCACATAACCCGGCGCTGCCAGCATCCGCGCCAGCGAAAGCCGCGTCTCCAGCCGCAGCAGGCCCTGGCTGTGCGGCACGCCCAGCTCGACCAGCAGGCGCTGCGTCGCCAGGGCCGCAGCCCGGTTGAAGCGCGCATGCGGCCCGTCATCCGGGTTGACGGTGCCGTGGAAAAGCCCGGCCGGGTTGCCCGAGCTGGCCTGCGCGGGGCCGGGCAGGGCGTCGATGACGGTGCAGGCCAGGCCCTGTCGAGACAGCGCCAGCGCGCAGGCTGCGCCGGCCAGGCCCGCACCGACGATGAGGGCGCGCCGGGCGCCAGGCGCCAGCGGCTCACGTCCGGCCGGGCGCTGCAAGGCGTGTCGCGGCGCAAAGCGGGCGGCGCCTGCTTCGGGCTTGCTGGCCAGACCCGGTACCGGTCCGATCTCGAAGCCCAGCGCAGAAAGCGCTTTGCCCATGGCGCGCGACATGTGCGACGTGGCCACCGTGGTGCCGGGCTCTGCGTGCCGCGACACGCTCTTGAGCAGCCATTCGTCCCAGGGCTCGCGGCGGTGCTGCGGTGCAAAGCCGTCCAGGTAGATCGCATCGGCTTGCAGCACCAGTTCGCGCATCATGTGGCGCGTGTCGCCCAGGCCAAGCAGCAGCTCGACGCGGCCGCCGTCGAAGCTCAGCGCATGCAGCCCGGCGGTCAGCGGTGGCCATCGGTCAACGAGTTGCGCAGCCAACACGCAGCCGGCGTGCGCGCGCGCCAGGTCCTCGCATCTGGGGGGGGGGGTTCCACGCTGACGAAGACCAGCCGCTCGCAGCGTGCCGGGTCTTGCCGCCAGGCATCCCAGGTCGCCAGGAAGTTATGACCCAGCCCGAAGCCAGTCTCCAGCACGACAAAGCGTTCGCGCCCTTGCCAGCGCCCCGGCAGGCCGTTGCCGGCGATGAAGACGCGGCGTGCCCGATCCATTGCGTGCGGGTCGGGCGGTTCGACCTCGGCGGGCGCGACAGCCGGCGACTTCATGCGCCCAGGCGCTGCATCTCGGCAGACTCGACGATGCGCACCGCCGGGCCGGGCGCATCCAGCGCCAAATGCAACGCGCGCGCCACGCGTTGCGGCGAGATCGGGCGCCAGGCGGCGGGGATCAGCCCGGCCAGCGGGCGGGCCAGCTTCAGCGTCCAGGCTTCCCCGCGGCGCGCGGGCTGGTCGAGCCGCTCGCGCTCACCGTCCAGCAGCGACGGCCGGGCGATGACGAGGCGCTGGAATCCCAGCGCGATCAGCGCGTCCTCCGCCTCGCCCTTGACCTGGTTGTAGAAGACGGCCGAGCGCGCGTTCGCGGCCATCGCCGACACAAGGCCGCAGTGCGTGGCACCGGCCTCGCGTGCTGCGCGCGCGACGGTGACGACGGCGTCGAAGTCCACCGCGCGAAACGCCTCGCGCGAGCCGGCCTGGGCCATCGTGGTGCCGAGCGCGATGTAGAGGCTGCCGGGTGCGGGCAGCGCAGCGAAGGATTCGGGCCGGGCGTAGTCCACCGTCATTGCACCCGCCTGAGGCTTGCGCACGAGGGCAATGGCGCCGGGCAACTCGGCCAGCAGCGCGCGGCCGACCAGGCCGGTCGCGCCGGCCAGCCAGATGGGTTCAGGAGCGGGCGACATGGGCGGAATTGTGGGCGCTCGGGTTGTCGCGTTCAGCCGCCTCGTCGACCTCCCGCAGCAGGCGCTCGCAGGCTTGGGCGAGCAGCGGCTGCAGCCGTGTCGGCACCTCAGTCGGTGCGTGCTTGAACGCGTCGACCCAGGCTCGCGCGCCGATGGCGGCGTCTACTTGCGCAGCCGGCAGCCGCAGCCCGATCTGGGCCAGCCAGACATTCAGCACTTCGCCGACCAGCAGCGGCGCGGCCTCCACCAGATCGACCTGCAGCGAGGTCGTGCGCCGGCCCTGGCGGCGGTTCAACCATTCCGTGAGCCCGCTGCCCGCCACGCCACCGACGACGGCGCCGATCAGCGCGCCGGCACCCAGCGTCAGGCCGCCTGCTGCCAGGTCCGCACCCAGGCCGGTCGCCGCACCGCCCATGGCGCCGCCCAGCACCGAGTTGCGCACGACGGGGCGCGGGCGTACCACCTGGTGCGGCCACTGCTCGGCGGCGGACGGCAGCGCATCGGCGGCGGCATCCTGGCCGTACAGCTCGCGCAGCCTGTCGGCCAGCAGCTGCAGCTGCTGCTCCACCGCCTTGCGCAGCTGCGCCTGCGGGTCCGCGCCTTCAGGCAGGTGCAGCGGCTGCAGACACAGGGTGGCCAGCGCCTGGGCCATCAGCTGCCGCGCCTGCCCCTCGCGTTCGCGCACCGGCGCCTCCCAGGCTTCGAACAGGCGCTGCCAAGCCGGCCGGCGGGCGGGTGGCCACAGCTTGCCCAGCGCACGCAGCTGGCGGCGCTGCGCCGGCCAGCCCGGCGTCGCAGCGGGCAGGCTGTCGGCCGCCACGTGGGCGTCGAAGGCAGGGGCGGGGTCAGGGCTTGCGTGCAGCAGCGCGAGCGCGCGTTCGCTCCAGGTGGCCGGCACGGTGTCGGGCGCAGCGTCGGCCTGCGTCACCAGCAGGCGGTCGCCTTCGGGGCTGCTCAGCCGTTCACCGGCCTGGCCGAGCAGGCTGCCGGCCAGGCGGCGCTGCGGGTCGATCAGCAGCAGGCGCAGGTCGGCGGGCCCGCTGCCGACGTGCAACGGCAGCGCGCGCGCCAGACGCCAGCTGCGCCATGCGGCGTGGAGCACCAGCAGCAGGCGCGGCAGGGCCACGAGCGCCACCGTTGCCGCCAGCAGATGCAGCCAGTCCGCCGCCAGCGCCTGCGGTCCCTGCAATGCGCCGTGGCGCAGCGGGGCGACGTCGGGCACGGCCAGGCCCGTGAGCCAGGCGGCGGGCGCCAGCAGCACATCGGCAAGGCGCTGCACCTGGGCTGCGTCGAGATACGTACTCTCCCAGCCGATCAGGATCTCCAGCCCGAGCGCACGCAGGTAGAGGCCGGCGATCAGCCCGAGGTTGAGCCCCAGCAGCGCGATGTGCCACAGCAGCGCGCTGCGGGCCGCCTGCAGCGGCAGGCTAAGCCGCCACCAGTGCGCCAGCGCCTGGCCGGCGCGCCCCCGGGCGCCCGGCGTCAGCAGGCGTTGCCACAGGCGCAGCAGCGGCCCCGCCTTGACTTGCAACTGGGGCCGCCTGAACGCCAGCACGAACAGCAGGCAGTAGGACAGCAACTGCAGCGCCAGCACACCCCACAGCGGCAGCGTCAGCAGGTTCAGCTGCTGGCCGCCCAGTCGGTCGACGCCCAGGCCCAGCAACAGGCCCACCACCAACGCCGCCAACGCCCAGCTGCCCGACCACAGCGGCCGCGCCAGCAGGTCCATCAGCCGGTCATCACGCTCGCCGAGTCGCTGCGCCGCATGGCGCGCCCGGGCCAGGCGGAAGTCGACGGTGGCACCCTCGGCCCGCGCCTGCTGCGTGGCCCAGCGGGCGTCCTCGGCCGACCAGAGTGCGCCCACCGCGTTGCTTTCGGCCCAGTCCAGCAGCGCCACGCGTCGTGCGGCTGCCTCGGGGGCCACGAAGTTGGGTTCGAGCTTCAAGGGTTCAGTCCTCGCAGCCGTCAGCGCGCCACGCCCAGCAGTCGCCGGGCGAGCAGGCCGCGCAGGTCGCGCCGCGCGTCGCAGACGATGTGGATGTAGACGACCTCGGCGGTCGGCTCGTAGATGACGCGGTTCTTGCCCGAGACGAGCTGGCGGTAGCGCTCGCTGCCCAGGTCGGCGAGTTCCTCTGGCACGGCGCCCGACAAAGGGAAGGTGTTGAGCGCATCGACCGTGGCGCGCAACCGGGCCAGCGTGTCGGCCCAGGCCGGCGGGCCGAACTTCTTCAGCACGTAGCGGCGAATGTCCCGCAGGTCCTGCTCCGCGCCGGGCAGGAAGACGACCCTCACGCGGCGTCGTCCTTTTCCAGGTCAGCAAACACCTCGTCGGCATCGCGCAAGCGCCCAGCGTCGATGTCACGCTGACCGAGCGCCAGCAGCTTCAGCAGCGCGAAGGTCTCTTGCTGGCGCTCATAGGCGTGTACGTCCATCACGACCAGCCGCGCCTCGCCGTTCTGCGTGATGAGCAGCGGCTCGCCAGACTCTGCAATGTCGTTGGCGATGCTGGCCGCGTGGCTCTTGAGGTAGCTGATGGGCTTGACTTGGGCGGTGAGCATGGCGGAGCGGTTTGGTTAGTGTGGACGGAATATAGACCGAATTCGGTCCTGCTGGCCGTGCCGGGTTACGCGTCGTCCAGCAATGCCGCCAACGCCGCCGCGTCCAGCGGGCTGGCCTGCCCGTCGCCTTCGAGCATGCCCTCGGCCAGGCCGCGCTTGTCGCGGTGCAGCTCGATGATCCGCTCCTCCACCGAGCCGGCCGTCACCAGCCGGTAGACGGTGACGGGTCTTGCCTGGCCCATGCGGTGGGCGCGGCCGGCCGCCTGGTCTTCGGCGGCGGGGTTCCACCAGGGGTCGACGATGAGCACGTAGTCGGCCATCGTCAGGTTCAGGCCGAAGCCGCCGGCCTTCAGGCTGATCAGGAACACCTCGCCCTCGCCACGTTGAAAGGCCGCGACGCGCTTCGTCCGCTCGGGCTGCGGTGTGCTGCCGTCCAGCCGCTGGAAGGGCAGGGCCATCTGCGTCAGGCGCTCACCCAGCAGGTCCAGGTAGTCGGTGAACTGGCTGAAGACCAGCGCCTTGTGGCCGCCGTCCACCAGCTCGCGCACGATGCGCTCGAACTCCATCATCTTGCTGCCCACCAGGCCCAGCTCGGGCGATACGAGGCGCGGGTCGCAAGCGGCGCGGCGCAGGCGCATCAGCTCGGCCAGCACCTGCATCGGCGCGGCGCGTTCGTTGCCCGCTGCGGCTGCGGCCACGGCGGCTTGCGCATCGCGGCGCAGCGCTTCCAGGAAGTGACGCTCCTGTTCGGAGGGCTCCACGCGGTGGACGATCTCGGTCCGTGGGGGCAGGTCTTGCAGCACCTGCGCCTTGGTCCGGCGCAGCAGGAAGGGCGCGACGATGCGGCGCAGCCGAGCCCGTGCGGCCGCGTCCTGCTGGCGCTCGATGGGGCCGGCAAAGCGCTCGTTGAACTGCTGCGGTGTGCCCAGCAGGCCGGGGTTGATAAGGTTCATGATCGACCACAGGTCCGCCAGCCGGTTCTCGACCGGCGTGCCGGACAGCGCGAGTCGGAAGTCCGCATCGAACTCGGCAACCGACTTGGCCCGCTTCGTGGCGGCGTTCTTCAGCGCCTGGGCTTCGTCCAGCACCAGCGTGCCCCAGCGGCGTGCGGCAAAGCCCTCGGCGTCGATCTGCGCCAGCGCGTAGCTGGCGACGACGACATCGCCCGGGCCGGCTGCGGCCAGCATGGCGCTGCGGTCAGTGGCTTCGGCGTAGACCTGCACGGTCAGGCCGGGCGCAAACGCGGCGCACTCGGCCGCCCAGTTGCCGCAGACCGACGTGGGCGCCAGCACCAGGGCCGGGCCCTGGGCGCTGCGGTCGATCAGCAGCGCCAGCGTCTGCACCGTCTTGCCCAGGCCCATGTCGTCGGCCAGGCAGGCGCCGAAGCCGGCGGCGGCCAGGCGGCTCATCCAGGCGTAACCCTCGGCCTGGTAGCTGCGCAGCTCGGCGCGCAAGGACTTGGGCGGCTGCGGCTGCAACGCGGCGGCTGCAGTGAGCTGGTCCACCCGCGCCCGCCAGGCCTTGTCGCCGCCCAGGCTGACCCCGGCCAGGCCCTGGTCCAGCCACGCCGCGCTGGCATGGGGCAGCTGCAGTTCGCCCTTCCTCGTCTGCGCCAGCGAGTCCAGGTCGCGCAGCTGCTGGCGCAACTGCTCCGACAGCGCCAGGTAATGCCCCTCGGCCATGCGCACGAAGCGGCTCTTGCTGGCGCGGCTGAGCGACAGCAGTTCCTGCAGACCGACGACGCGGCCTTCCTCGACCTGCACCTCGCCCGCCACGCCCAGCCAGTCGCGGCCGCTGCTGACCTGGATCTGCACCGCTGCGCCGTCGACCGGCAGCACGCGCACCGGCTTGCCCTTGGGCCAGTCCAGCGCGGCGATGCCGGGCAGCCCGGGCAGGCGCTCGACGGCAGCCAAGGCCTCTTCGGCATCGGCCAATAACCATGGCTGGTCGGGCGGCTGCTCGGGGTCGAGAAAGGGCAGGGCCTCGATGACGGCGGCGCGGTGGCCGGCCTCGGCGCCCAGGTCGCGCTCGGTCGCCAGGCTCACGCCCTCGTGCAGGCACATCAGCCGCGCGCGGCCCAAGCCTGGCGTGACGGCGGGGCCGAAGTCGCCAAAGGGCTGCGCCACCAGCAGCAGCGACAAGCCTTCGCCTTGCGGTGTCAGGCGGGCATGCAGCCGGCTGTCGCCTGACACACGTTCTCCGGCGTCCGCGTCGCTGTGCAGCTGGAAGTGGCCGGTCAGCACCTGCAGCGCCGCGCCCAGTTCGGCGGTGGCGTGGGCCGGCACCTTCCAGCCCTGGGTCACCAGCTCGGCGACGCGGCGCTGCGTCGGCGTGATGCGGATCAGCCGCGCCCGACCAGGCCCTTCGCGCAGCACGCGCTGGGTGTTGCGGCGCTCGCGCTCGGCGTCGGCCTGGGCGCCATGCAGCATGCCGGCATGCGGCGGCTCGGCGGCGACCAGCGGCGGGTGCAGGTGGAACTCGAAGGCGTCATTCGGCGGTGTGCCCACGCGGCGGACTTCCAGCTCCGGCAGGCCTTCGGCAAGCTCGACCCACTGGCCCGGTGCGTCGGCAAACATCAGGTGCGGGTGGCCGATCAGCGCGACCAGGGCCTGGCTCACGTCCAGGCGCAGGTCGTGCACGCCGGCCCAGGCATCGCGCTCGATGTGGCGCAGCACCAGGTTGTCGCGGCTGCGCTGGGCGCCTTGCTTCTTCAGCTTGGCCAGCGTCACGGCCTTGAACTTGGTGATGCCGCGTGCGCTGGTGCTGATCTCCAGCGGCTCCAGCGTGTGCACGCGGCCAGCGCCGTCGAGCTTCAGCTGCCAGGCCAGCTCGGGCTTGGTGGCGGCGCCGGCGGGCTTGCCGTCGTCGCTGAGGGCGGCGATGGCGGCGAGCGCATCCTGCCAAGCCTGGCGCGGCTGGCCGAGGTAGTTGGCGACGCGGGTCGGGCCGGTGCCGGCCAGCTCCAGGCGTTGCAGCGCTGCGCTCAGATAGTCAGCCAGCAGCGCTTCATCGGGGCCGAGGCGGGTGAGCAGGGTTTGCGCAAGCTGGGGTGTCCAGCCCGGCGCGGGCTTGCCCAGCCAGGCGGCGAGCAACAGGCGGTCCGCCGGCGCGGCGTCGCCCGGCGCGCGGGGATGGAAGGCGGCTTCGAGCCAACTGTCCTCGCCCAGCTTGACGCCGATGCCGTGTGCCCACAGGCCCCAACTCTCGTACGCAGTCGGGCTGCGGCTGCCGGACTCGGCAATCGCGTACTTGCGCGCCTGCGCCCAGGCCTTGGGGTCGTCCTGGGCCAGCAGGCTGAGCAGATAGAGCCGCGCGGTGTCCAGCGACAGCGCGTTGCGGCGGCTGCGGCTGGCGGTGTGGATGGCCTTGATGGCGGTCTCGAAACCGGCGCTGGCCTCGGCCCAGCGGCCGGCGACGAGGGCGCCCGTGGCGGCCAGCAGCGTGACGCCGGGGCCGGCCAGGCCGCTCAGGTGCTGCTCGGCGCTGTCCAGCTGCAAGGCCAGCATGTCGGCCTCGGCGAGGCGCACGCGCATGGGGATGCTGAGCGGCTGGGTGGTGGCCTGCAGCGCGGCGCGCAGTTCGGCGCGAATGGAATGGCCGGCGGGCAACACGTCCAGCAGCTGGCCCAGTAGCCCGTCGCGCAGGTCGGCGTCGATCTGGCCCAGCAGTCGGGGGCACCACGGGTCGACCAGCGCCTGCACGGCCAGCATCGGGGAACTCAGTTCCTGCAGACGGGTGGCGAGCAGCTCGTGGAACTCGGCCCCCGGCATGCCCGAGAAGATCATCAGGCGCAGCATCGTGCGCATGTCATCGGGACCGCGGAAGTTGACCCAGCCGATAGGGTCTTGCCAATCGCCTCGGCCCGAGCCCAGCAGCCACAGGCGCTGGCGCCAATAGCGCTCGGCGCCGGGCGCGGCGAGCAGCGCCTGCAGGCGCTCGACATGGTCGCCGAGCGAGACGCGCGTGCCCTTGCCCGCCAGCCCCTCGGCGCGGCCTTGCAACACGAGGGCCTGCAGGCCGTCGCGGGTGGCGTAGTGATCGAAGGTCTCGCCGTTGGCACGCTCGCGGCCGGTCAGCGACAGCCACTTCATGCCGGCGTTGATGCTGGCGGTGCCGCCGAGCAGCAGCAGGGCGTCGAGCAGCGTCTGCAGGTCGGCCTCGGGCAGGGCGTCGGCGAGCTGCTGGCTCCGCTGCGCGGCCTTCAGGTCCTGGATCTTGCGCAGCATCTCGTCAGCGGTGACGACGCTGCCGTCGGACAGGTTGAACTGGAGTAGCGGGTCGAGCGGGGGGCGGGCCATGGGCGGAATTAGATCAGCCCCTCCCGGGGATCCGGGTCGGCGGCGCCTGCGTTTCAACGGTTTCGGCAAGCGGCAGCCGCCTGCTGCAATTGAAACCATCGCACCCGTTGGGGAAACGGCCTTGATACCGCCGATCCAGACACTGATCTGCATCGCGACACGTCGTCGTGAACCGTTTCAAACCCCACAGGGAGATCACCATGTCTTTGCGTCACATCCTCATCGGCGCGGTCGCGCTGGCCTGCAGCGCCGCGGCTCAGGCGGGCCTCGTCAACTACAGCTTCGTGGCCAAAGGCCTGGACGCGGCGACCGGCGGAACGCTGTCGGGCAGCCTGGTGGTGGACATGAATGCCGTCGACTCGGATCCGGCGCTCACGCGCGGTGCCTACAACAGCGGCGCCAAGATATCGGGCGGTGTTTCTGGGGGCGTGCAGGACGGCATGGCGTACACGAATGAGAGCAAGCGGATCTTCGTCGACGCGGATACGGACAGCTTGTTCAGCTTCATTGACCTGAACGATCCGTGGCCCGTCTTCCAGCTGTCCTTGCAGGGGACAGTGGGCGTGGATGCGCTGACGACGGGCGCCATGCCCTACCTGTATCTTGAGGACTTCCAGTACCGTCATGAAATCCGCTTCCAGATGCCCAACGAGAAGCAGTACCGCTACGAGATCACCGCGTTGACGAGCAGGGACCTGCCACCCCGTGACGGCGCGAATGAGCTGCCGCTGCCCGGTACCGCGTCGCTGGTCTTGGCGGGTCTGCTGGGCCTCGGCTGGACCAGGCGCCGGGCCGCCACGCAGCTGCCTTGAGGGCCAGCTGGCGATGTGCGAGCCATGAGCCGCAGCGGTCGCCCAGCAAAAACGGCCTGCCCCCGTGAGGGACAGGCTGTGCAGGCGAAGCCTTGGACTCAGCGCTTGGGCTGCGTCAGGCGGGGGCCGTTGTTGTGGCGCGGGGCGCCGCCGTTGTTGCCGCGTGCAGGCTGGGCACCTGCGGCGCGAGGCGCATGCTCGGCATGCGGCTTGGGCGCCGTCTTGGCACCGCCCACGCCGGTGTGGCCGGCGGGCCTGCCGCCGCCACCTGAGCGGCCCTGGTTGTCACGGCCACCGTCGCGCGAACCGCCACGGCTGTCGCCACCACGGCCACCACCGCCGCCACCGCCCCGGCCACCGCGGCCGTTGGCGCCAGCCGGCGGGTTGGGGTTGCGGCCCCGGCTGCCGTTCGGGTTCAGCACGGTGCGGCCCAGCACGATGGGCTCGGCGCGCTCATTGGGGTCGGGTGCGAAGCCGGGCACGATCTCCTTCGGGATCTCGCGCTTGATGAGGCGCTCGATGTCCTTCAGGAAGCCGTTCTCGTCGACGCAGACCAGGCTGACTGCCTCGCCCTGGGCGCCGGCACGGCCGGTGCGGCCGATGCGGTGAACATAGTCCTCGGCCACGTTGGGCAGCTCGAAGTTGACGACGTGCGGCAACTGATCGATGTCGATGCCACGCGCGGCGATGTCGGTCGCTACCAGGCAGGTGAGGTCGCCGGCCTTGAAGTCGGCCAGCGCCTTGGTGCGCGCGCCCTGGCTCTTGTTGCCGTGGATGGCCATGGCGCTGATGCCCTGGTCGTTCAGGTAGTCGGTCAGGCGGTTTGCGCCATGCTTCATGCGCGTGAAGATCAGCACCTGATGCCAGGGCTGTCCATCCTGGCCACCCTTGATCAGGTGGGCCAGCAGTTCCTTCTTGCGCTCGCGGCCGACCGGATGCACCTTCTGCGCGATGGCGTCGTTGGTCTGGTTGCGGCGGGCCACCTCGATCAGCGCCGGGGCGTTGAGCAGGCGGTCGGCGAGGTTCTTGATCTCGTCGCTGAAGGTCGCGCTGAACAGCAGCGACTGCTTCTTGGCCGGCAGCAGGGCCAGCACCTTCTTGATGTCGTGCACGAAACCCATGTCGAGCATGCGGTCGGCTTCGTCGAGCACCAGGATCTGCACTTGGGACAGGTCCAGCGTGCCTTGCTGGGCGTGGTCAAGCAGGCGGCCCGGCGTGGCGACGAGGATGTCGACGCCGTCGCGCAGCTTGTTGATCTGCGGCTGCATGCCGACGCCGCCGAACATGACCATGCTCTTCAGCGGCAGGTACTTGCCGTAGGTCTGCACGCTTTCCTCGACCTGGGCAGCCAGCTCGCGGGTGGGCGTCAGCACGAGGGCGCGGATGGCGATCTTGCCGCGCTTGTTCAGCACCTTCTCGCCGGTGGACAGGCGGTGCAGCAGCGGCAGCGTGAAGCCGGCGGTCTTGCCGGTGCCGGTCTGGGCGCCGGCCAGCAGGTCACCACCGTTCAAGACGGCGGGAATGGCCTGGGCCTGGATGGGGGTGGGGGTGGTGTAGCCCGCGTCGGAAATGGCGCGCAGCAGGGGCTCGGCCAGGCCGAGAGTTTCGAAAGTCATCGAGTTGGGAAGTGAGCACGCCTGTTCGCATCGGCTGCCGTTGCAACGGAGAGTCGCAACCAGTCTTCGGGCAGCCGGGCGGCGTGCAGGGGCTGAAAAGAGAACGCCGCGCAAGACTGAGAAGCGCGGCGGATGGCGGCATTCTACTTGGCAGAAATCTTGACCCAGTCGACGCTGAGCCAATTGGCCGGGGAATGCGACACGCTGACGCCGGCCTTCATCGCCCAGGGGATGACCTGGCGGTGCAGCGGGATGAGGTTGGCCTGCTCGCGATAGGCCTGCAGCGCAGCCTTGACCAGAGGCTCGCGCTTGGCGGGGTCGGTCTCGATGCTGGACGCCGCGGCGAGCGCATCGGCCTTGTCATTGATGATGCCGCTGTAGTTGCCGACCCCCACGCCCTGTTCGCCGCGGTTGCGCAGCACGGGCGTCAGCATCACCTCTGCGTCCACGGTGCCGCCGCCCCAGCCGGCCAGATAGAGACTGGTGTCGTGCTTCTCGACCTTGGGGAAGAAGAGGGTGCGCGGCATGGCGTTGACGCGCACCTTCACTTTCAACTGCGCCCACATGCTGGCCACCGCGACGCAGAGCTTTTCGTCGTTGATGTAGCGGTTGTTGGGGCAGTCCATCGTCACCTCGAAGCCATCGGCATAGCCGGCCTCGGCCATGAGCTTGCGCGCAGCGGCGAGGTCGTAGGGCAGCCGCGTCTCCAGGGCGGGGTCGTTGTAGCTGCCCAGCGGCGACGGCGTCAGTGCGCCGGTCGGCGACGAGTAGCCGGCCATCAGCTTGGTCTTGATGGTCTCGATGTCGATGGCCTGGTAGAGCGCCCGACGCACGCGCACATCCTTGAACGGGTTCTTGCCCCCGGGCGCCTTGCCATAAAGCAAGCTGTCGCGCGTCTGGTCCATGCCGAGGAAGACGAGGCGGTTCTCCGGGCCGTCGACGACCTTGAGCCCGGCCGTGCGGCGCAGCCGCTCGATGTCGCGCGAGGGCGGGTCCAGCACGAGATCGAGTTCGCCGGTGATCAGCGCTGCGGTGCGGGTGGCGTCGTTGGAGATAGGCGTGAAGCTGAACTCCTGGACATTGCCCTGGTCGGGCGCGCTGCGGCCCCACCAGTCGGGGTTGCGCTTGTAGGTGGTCTTCACGCCCGGCTGGCGGCTGACGAGCATGAAGGGCCCCGTGCCATTGGCGTTCAAGTTGGCGTAGCTGTCTTCCTTCTCCTTGAAGTTCAGCGGCCGGGTCACGCGGTGCTGCTCGCACCAGCGCTTGCTCATCATGAGCAGGTTCATCAGGTGCTCACCGAAGATCGGGTTGGGCTTGGGCAGGACGAACTCGACGGTCAGCGGGTCCACGGCCCTGGGGATGCCGACGGCGTTGGCGTAGACGCGGAATGGCGAGTTGGGATCGCGCAGGCGCTGCATCGAGAAGATGACGTCTTCGGCACTGAAGGGGCTGCCGTCGTGGAACTTGACACCCGCGCGCAGCTTGACGCGCCACAGCAGCGGGTTCACCTGCGTCCATTCGGTGGCCAACGAGGGTCCCAGGGTCTGGTCGCGGTTGCGCCGGAGCAGGAACTCGTAGATCTGGTTGTTCAGCGAGGTCGTCAGCAACTCGTTCTGCGAGTGCGGGTCCAGCGTTTGCAGGTCGCCTTGGGCCGACCAGCGCAAGGTCTGGGCCTGGGCAAGGCTGGTGGCGAGGACAAGCAGGGTCGCGAAAAGACGGTGCATCTGGCTTCCTTATTCCGGGCTCGGCGACAATAGCAGGCAACGCAGGCCCCTCGGGGGCCTGCCGCCATTTCAGCCTCACAGGATTTGCCCATGGCCCAGTACGTCTTCTCAATGAACCGCGTCAACAAGACGGTTCCCCCCAAGCGCCACATCCTCAAGGACATCTCGCTGAGCTTCTTCCCCGGCGCCAAGATCGGCGTGCTGGGCGTGAACGGCTCGGGCAAGTCGACCATCCTGAAGATCATGGCCGGCGTCGACAAGGAGTACGAAGGCGAGGCCACGCCGATGCCGGGCATCAAGATCGGCTACCTGGAGCAGGAGCCGCGCCTCAACCCCGACCAGACCGTGCGTGAGGCCGTGGAAGAGGGCATCGGCGGCGTGCTGGCCGCCAAGAAGCGCCTGGACGAGGTCTACGCGGCCTACGCCGAGGAAGACGCCGACTTCGACGCGCTGGCCGCCGAGCAGGGCGAGCTGGAAGCCATCATTGCCGCCGCCGGCTCCGAGAACACCGACCTGCAACTGGAACTGGCCGCCGACGCGCTGAACCTGCCGCCCTGGGACGCCGTCATCGGCGTGCTGTCCGGCGGCGAGAAGCGCCGTGTCGCGCTGTGCCGCCTGCTGCTGTCCAAGCCCGACATGCTGCTGCTGGACGAGCCCACCAACCACTTGGACGCCGAGTCGGTCGAGTGGCTGGAGCAGTTCCTGCAGCGCTTCCCCGGCACCGTGGTGGCCATCACCCACGATCGCTACTTCCTGGACAACGCCGCCGAGTGGATTCTCGAACTTGACCGCGGCCACGGCATACCCTGGAAGGGCAACTACTCCGATTGGCTGGACCAGAAGGAAAAGCGCCTGGAGACCGAGCAGAAGTCCGAAGACGCGCGCATGAAGGCCATGAAGGAGGAACTGAAGTGGGTTCGCTCCAACGCCAAGGGCCGCCAGGCCAAGAGCAAGGCGCGCCTGGCCCGTTTCGAGGAACTCTCGGACGTCGAATACCAGCAGCGCAACGTGACGAACGAAATCTTCATCCCCGTGGCCGAGCGCCTGGGCAATGAGGTCATCGAGTTCGAGAACGTCAGCAAGAGCTTCGGCGACCGCGTGCTGATCGACAACCTGTCGTTCAAGGTGCCGGCCGGCGCCATCGTCGGCATCATCGGCCCCAACGGCGCCGGCAAGTCGACGCTGTTCCGCATGCTGCAGGGTGTGGAGCAGCCGGACAGCGGCACGGTCAAGATCGGCAAGACGGCCAAGATGGCGTTCGTCGACCAGAGCCGCGAGAGCATGGAAGCCGACAAGACGGTGTGGCAGGACGTCTCCGGCGGCCTGGACAACATCATCGTCGGCAAGTTCATCATGCCGAGCCGGGCCTACCTCGGCCGCTTCAACTTCAAGGGCAACGACCAGCAGAAGCTCGTCGGCGCACTGTCCGGTGGTGAGCGCGGCCGCCTGCACCTGGCCAAGACGCTGGCCCAGGGCGGCAACGTGCTGATGCTTGACGAACCGTCCAACGACCTGGACGTCGAAACCCTGCGCGCGCTGGAAGAAGCGCTGCTGGAGTTCGCCGGCTCGGCCATGGTCATCAGCCACGACCGCTGGTTCCTGGACCGCATCTGCACCCACATCCTGGCCTGCGAAGGCAACTCGCAGTGGTTCTTCTTCGACGGCAACTTCCATGAGTACGAAGCCGACAAAAAGAAGCGCCTGGGCGAGGAAGGCGCGCGCCCGAAGCGCATGCGCTTCAAGCCGATCAAGTGATTACCGAGGGCGGACAACGGGACACAGTTCTTTACCCCCGCCCCAACGAACCCATACAGGGGCCCTGGAAGATGACCTCACCCCATCCTCTTCCAGGAGACCTCTGATGAAAGCCTTCCAGATCCCCAACCTGTTGCGCGTCGGCACCGTGGCCGCCGCTTTGGCCTTGGGTGGCGTTGCCGCCCAGGCAGGTGGCCATGGCGGCCATGACGGTCATCACCGTGGCGGCCATGCCGCGATGGCCGAGGGCGGCATGTTCGGTGGGCACTTGGGCCACATGCTCGACATGGTCAACGCGACGGACTCGCAGCGCAGCCAGATCGAAGCCATCTTCAAGGCGGCGCGCCAGGATCTCTCCGGCCAGCGCGACGCCGGCAAGAAGCTGCACCAGCAAATGGCCACGCTCTACACCGCACCCAACATTGACGCCGCGGCCATCGAATCGGTGCGCGCCCAGATGAGCGCCCAGCGCGAGGCCGCCGCCAAGCGCATGAGCCAGGCCAGCATCGAGGCCGCCCGCGTGCTGACGCCCGAGCAGCGCAGCAAGATCGGTGAAGTCATGAAGAAGCGCATGGCCCGCCACGCCGCCCGCCAGGCCGGTTGATTGATCGGCAACCAGGAGTTCTGCGATGCTTGAGCCCCGACCGGCCGGCGCCGATGCGCGCCGGCTTCCCTCCCTCTCGCATGCCCCGGTGATGAGTGTCCGACTGCTGTTGATCGACGACGACGCCCGCCTGACCGGCATGGTGGGCGACTATCTCCGTGCCGCCGGCTTCGAGGTCAGCACGGCGGGCACCTTGGCCCAGGCCCGCGAGGCCCTGGCCCATGGCCGCTTCGAGTTGCTGGTGCTGGACCTGATGCTGCCGGACGGCGACGGGCTCGACTTCTGCCGCTCCCTGCGGGGCGACCCGCGCTGGCGCCACCAGCCGGTGCTGATGCTGTCGGCGCGCGGCGAGCCCATGGACCGCATCCTCGGCCTGGAGCTGGGCGCCGACGACTACCTGGCCAAGCCCTTCGAACCGCGCGAGCTGCAGGCACGCGTCAAGGCCTTGCTGCGCCGCCTGGAGCCCAAGCTGGACGGTGACGAGGTGCTGCGCTTCGGCCGCCTGGAGATCGACCTTGCCGCCCGCGTCGCTCGCCTGGACGGCAAGATCTGCGACCTGACCAGCCACCAGTTCGACCTGCTCGTCGTGCTGGCGCAAAGCCCAGGCCGCGTGCTGAGCCGCGACCAGATCATGGACGCGCTCAAGGGCCATCCGCTGGAAGCCTTCGACCGCTCCATCGACGTGCACATCTCGCGCATCCGCGCCGTCATCGAGGACGATCCCAAGAACCCTCGGCGCGTACTGACGGTGCGTGGCGCCGGCTACGTCTTTGCCCGCAAGCAGGACGCCGACTCAGACTCCGCCTGAATCGCCTGAAGCGCCTGAATTGAAGTCGCTCTACGTCCGCATCTACCTGACGCTGGTCGCGTTGCTGCTGGCGTTCGGCTTCGGCTCGGCCTGGCTGTTCCAGCGCCACATCGAGCAGGAGCGCGGCAACGTCGAGATCGCGGCCGGCGAGCGGCTGAATGCGATGGCCGGGCTGCTCAAGCTGGCGTTGCCGCCAGTCACGGCCCCGCGCGAGGACCAGGCGGCCGTCTTCGTCGACTGGGGCCAGCGCCTGCGCATGCCGCTGGCGCTGGAGGATGCCAACGGCAAGCGCATTGCGACGACGCGCATGTTCCAGCGCCGCGCCAGCGATCCTGCGGCCATCATCGTCAGCGCCGAGCTGGGCGACGGACGCAGCCTGGAGATGGTGCGCACCATGCGCCCGCCCAGCGCGCCGGGTGGCGCCTCGGGGCCGGGCGGTCCGGCAGCCGGCCCGCCCAGGACGGACGAAGGCCCCTGGACCAGCCCCTGGCTGCACCGCCCCGTGTCGCCCGGCGCGCCAGCCGTGTCGACGCTGGCGGTTGTGCTGCTGCTTCTATTCATCGGCGTGGCCGTGGGCGCCTACCCGGTCGTGCGCCGGCTGACGCGCCGGCTGGAGGCGCTCAAGCGCGGTGTGGAGCAGTTCGGCGCCGGCCAGCTCGCCCACCGCGTGGATGACAGCGGCCGCGACGAGGTGGCGGCGCTGGCGACCAGCTTCAACCAGGCCGCGGATCGCATCCAGACGCTGTTGCGCTCCCACCAGACCCTGCTGGCCAATGCGAGTCATGAACTGCGCTCGCCGTTGGCACGGCTGAAGATGGCCTTTGCGATGCTGGACGGCGCGGCGCCGGCCCAGCGAGAGCGCCTGGGGCGCGAGATCGACGTCAACATCGCCGAGTTGGATGCCCTCGTCGAGGAAGTGCTCCTGGCCAGCCGCTTGGAAGCGGGCAGCGCCGTCGGTGAGACCCAGGTGGTGGAGTTGCTGGCACTTGGCGCCGAAGAGGCCGCACGCGCCGAGACGGCTTTCGAGCCGGCGACCGACTCCGCCCGCGTTGACGGCGAGGAGCGCCTGCTGCGTCGCGCACTGCGCAACCTGCTCGACAACGCACGCCGCTACGGCGGGCCGGATGTGGAGCTGACGCTCCGGCCGGTGGCCGGCGGCTATGAACTCGTCGTTGCCGACCGCGGCCCGGGCGTGCCTGACGACCAGCGCGAGCGCATCTTCGAGCCCTTCTACCGCCTGCCCGGCCATGCCGAGATGGCTGGCGGTGTCGGGCTGGGGCTGAGCCTGGTCAAGCAAATCGCCGAACGCCACGGCGGCAGCGTGCGTTGCCTGGCGCGCGATGGTGGCGGAAGCCGCTTCGTGCTCTTCCTGCCGGCGGCGAAGGCCTAGCGGTTCTCGTCAAAAACGCGCTTCAGCAGCAGGCTCAGCAGCACCGCCGCCGCGATCAGCCCGGCCGTTGCTGACTGCCAGAAGCCCAGCGCGCCGTTGCCGTTCGCGCCGAATGCGAGGAAGTAGCCACCGCCCAGTCCAAAGCCCCACAGCGCGATGACGTAGATGACCATGGGCAATGTGGCGATCTGGTAGGCGCGCAGCACATGCGCCGCCACCGTCTGCAGCGCATCGCCGAGGTGGAAGAACCACACCCACACCAGCAGCGGCAGCGCCGCAGCGGCGGCTTCGGGGTTGGACGTGTACAGCGCCACGATGGGCTCGCGCGCCAGCGCGACGACGGCGCCCACGGTCGCGGCGACCAGGGCGCCCAGCACCATCGCATGCCGACCGACGATGCGCGCCTCTCGCTTCTGGCCGGCGCCCAGGTGCTGGGCCACCAGCGTGAGGGCAGCCATGGCCAGCGCGAGGGAGATCATGAACATCATCGCGACGAGGTTGACGGCGATCTGGTGACCGGCCACCGGCGTGGCCCCGAGCCGGGCGATGAAGAAGGCCATGAAGGTGAAGCCCGTCACCTCCACGAGGATGGAGCCGCCCATCGGCAGCCCGAGCCGCACCAGGCCTGCCAGCTGCGCCCAGTCCGGCCGGGTCTGCCACAAGTGCTGGATCTGGAAAGGCAGGTAGAAGGCGTCGCGGCGCAGCAGCATCATGGCAACCAGGGCCTGGCCGATCATCGCGATGGCTGTGGCCCAGCCGCAGCCGGCCACCCCCATCGCAGGAATCGGTCCCCAGCCGAAGACGAGCACGGCATTCAGCGGTACCTTGGCCGCCAGGCCCGTCAGCTGCATCGCCATGACGGCCTTGGGCCGGCTCACCGCCGTCGAGAAGCCGCGGAAGGCTGTGAACAGCAACGCCGCCGGGAGCGCGAAGGCCTCGGGCCGGGTATAGGCCTGCACCTTGGCGGCCTGTGTCGGGTCTAGCTGGGCGAGCCACACGAAGGGATCGGGGAACCACAGCATCAGGCAGCCCGGCACGCACAGCAGCACGGCCAGCCACTGCGCCTGGACGAAGCTTTCGCCGGCGTTGGGCAGGTCATCGGCGCCAAATTGCCGCCCTGCGATGGGGCCGATGGCTAGCACCACGCCCATCAGGCCGACAAAGATCGTCACATAGGCCGCCGAGCCGACCGCCAGCGCAGCCAGGTCCTCGGGGCCAACGCGTCCCATCATCAGCGTGTCGATGGTGCTGAACATCATCACGGCGATCTGCCCGACCAGAACGGGCCAGGCCAGCGGGACGAGGCGGCGGACGCTGTCGGTGAACCTGATCCTGGTCATCGCGTGACCCGTTCCGCGTAGCGATTGAAGCGCCAGGCGGTGCCTTCCTGAACGATGCGATGCCAGACGACGCGCTTCTCGAAGGGGTCGAGCGCGGGCCAGTGCTGTACCTCGTCGAAGCTGCGGCCGCAGCCTTTGCAGATGGCGTCACCCTGGGCGGTGGAGCAAATGGCGATGCAGGGCGAATCGGGCGTGGTCGCGTACCAGGTCATCCAGGCGTCCAGCGCCTTGGGCTTGAGGGCGGCGGCCTCAACTTCGGCGGCGCGGCTCAGGGCCAGCACGGCATAGGCTTCGGCCAGCGCGCGCACCTCGGGTGCAGCGCTGATGCCGTCGGGCGACGGCGCGCGCTCGCGCCACCAGTTGATGGCCGCTTCGAGGTCGGTGACGTGAATGGAGGCAGAACTCAAGCCACCAGCCCCATCACCGCGCGCACCTCGCGCAGGGTCTTGCGCGCCACCGCACGGGCGCGCTCGGTACCGACTTCCAGCGTCCACTGCACCTGCTGCGGGTCCAGCGCCGCGGCGCGCTCGCGCCAGGGCGCCTGCTCGCGCTGGATGGCTTCGATGAGCGGCTGCTTGCAGTCCAGGCAGCCGATGCCCGCCGTGCGGCAACCGGTCTCGCAGGCAGCGCGTGTCGCCTCATCGCTATAGATCTGGTGTAGCGGCCAGACGGGGCAACGCGCCGGCTCGCCCGGGTCGTTGCGGCGCACGCGCTGTGGATCGGTCGGCATGGTGCGGACCTTGGCTTCAACGACCTCGGGCGCCTCGCGCATCGCGATGGCGTTGTCCAGGCTCTTGCTCATCTTCTGGCCGTCCAGGCCCGGCACCCGCGCGGTCTCGGTCAGCAGCGCCTGGGGCTCGACGAAGACGGGCGCGGTCTCCGCATAGAGCCGGTTGAAGCGGCGCGCGACTTCGCGGGTCACCTCGACGTGCGCGGACTGGTCCTCGCCCACCGGCACACCGGCCGGCTTGTAGAGCAGGATATCCGCCGCCTGCAGCAGCGGATAGCCCAGGAAGCCATAGGTGGCCAGCTCTGGGTCGGCGGCGACCTGGTCCTTGTAGCTGGGCATGCGCGCCAGCCACGAGGACGGCGTGCACACGGCCAGCAGCGTGAACAGCTCGGCGTGCTCGGGCATGCGGCTTTGCAGGAAGAGGGTGCAGCGCTCAGGGTCGATGCCGGCGACCAGCCAGTCGGTCACCATCTCGTAGACATGGCGCGTCAGAGCCTCGCCGCTCGGGCGCTGCGTGGTCAGCGCATGCCAGTCGGCGACGAAGAAGAAGCAGTCGTGGCTGTCCTGCAGCCGCACCCAGTTCTTGATGGCGCCGTGGTAGTGGCCGAGATGCAGGGCGCCGGTCGGGCGCATGCCGGAGAGGACGCGCGGGCGGCTTGGCTGGAGGTTCTGAGCTGGGTTCGACATGGGGCGCGGATTGTCGCCTGCCGCTCATGCGTGGGCGACGCCCCTACACTGCCCGGTGATGAAGCGACTGGTGATTCTGATTTCGGGGCGAGGCTCCAACATGGAGGCCATCGTCAAGGCCTGTGCGGCCGAAGGCTGGCCCGCGGAGGTGGCCGCCGTCATCAGCAACCGGCCCGATGCGGGCGGCCTGCAGTTCGCCGCCGCGCACGGCATTGCCACCGCGGTTGTCGACCACAAGGCCTACGCCAGCCGAGATGATTTCGATGCCGAGCTGGCCCGCGTCATTGATGGCTTTGCACCTGATCTGGTCATCCTGGCCGGCTTCATGCGCATCCTGACGCCCGGTTTCACCGCCCGCTATGCGCGCCGCATGCTCAATATCCATCCGTCGCTGTTGCCGTCCTTTACAGGGCTGCACACGCATGAGCGCGCGCTGGAGATGGGTTGCAAGATTGCGGGCGCGACGGTGCACTTCGTCACCGCTGAGCTGGACCACGGCGCCATCGTCATGCAGGGCGTGGTGCCGGTGGGGCCGGGCGACGACGCCAAGGTGCTGTCCGCCCGGGTGCTGACCGTCGAACACCGCATCTATCCGCAATCGGTGCGCTGGTTTGTCGACGATGCGTTGGTGTGGGACGGCGAGCGCGTCGCGCACCGCGACGGCGCAGCCCAGCAACTGCTGCTGACGTGAACGGCGCGTCGGGATAATGCCGGGATGCATCCGAATGCCCTCCTGGAGCTGTGCGCCGAGCTGATCGCCGACGTCAACCAGCTCGACGCCCCGGCCGACTCCACCGTCTCCGCCTTTTTTCGACAACACAAAAACCTCGGTCAGCGCGAGCGCGCCGCCCTCGCCGAGACCGTCTACGCGCTGCTGCGCGAGCGGATCAAGTTCCAGAACCTGGCCCAGAGCGGCAGCGGCTCCATGCATCGCCGCCTGGCCATGTTGGCCTGGCGCGGCAATGCGGCCTTCTTGCGCGGCGCCCTCAGCCCGCAGGAGCAGCACTGGCTGGACCAGGTCCAGGCCATCGACCCGATGAGCCTGGCGTCCAAGATGCGCCACAACATGCCCGAATGGCTGGCTGAGCCGCTGCTGGCGCGCCTGGGCGAAGAGGAGTTCTGGAAGCTCGCCACCGCGCTGAACGAGGCGGCGCCGCTGGACCTGCGAGTCAATGCGCTCAAGCTCAAGCGCGAGGAGGCCCAGGAGCAATTCAAGGCTGCCGGCATCGAGGCGGTGCCCACGCCGTATTCACCGCTGGGCCTGCGCATTGATGGCAAACCGGCGCTGCACAAGCTGGAGCTGTTCACCAGCGGTGGCGTCGAGGTGCAGGACGAAGGCAGCCAGCTGCTGGCCCTGCTGCTGGCACCCAAGCGCGGCGAGATGGTGGTGGACTTCTGCGCCGGCGCCGGCGGCAAGACGCTGGCCCTGGGCGCGGCCATGCGCAACACCGGTCGGCTTTATGCCTTCGACACGTCCGGCCACCGGCTGACGGCGATGAAGCCGCGCCTGGCGCGCAGCGGGCTGTCCAACGTCTATCCGGCTCAGATCGCGCACGAGCGCGACGACCGCATCAAGCGCCTGGCCGGCAAGATCGATCGTGTGCTGGTGGACGCGCCGTGCTCCGGCCTGGGCACGCTGCGCCGAAACCCCGACCTGAAATGGCGCCAGTCGCCCCAGGCGGTGACTGAACTGCAGGCCAAGCAGCGCGCCATCCTGGCCAGCGCCGCCCGTCTGGTCAAACCGGGCGGCCGGCTCGTTTACGCAACCTGCAGCCTGCTGGACGCCGAGAACGAGTTGATCGCGGCCGAGTTCGCCGCGGCCCATCCCGGCTTCAAACCGCTGGCGGCGGACGAGGCGCTGACCAAGGCGCAGGTCGAGCGCGCCGACGAACTTGTGGAAAACGGCGCTCTTCGCCTGTGGCCGCACCGGCATGCCACGGACGGCTTTTTCGCCGTGGCGTGGGAACGGTCGGCTTGATCCGCATCAAGGATGCGCGCCGCATCGCACGTCTACGCTCGATTGCGGTGCCCGCTGACCCTGATTTCTGGGGGCGCTCCCCTACAATTGCCATTCCTTCGCATACCCACGTTGGGTGAGGTCTTGGACGCATGAACGAAATTCTGAACGGGCTGGTGAACTGGCTGAGCGATGGCCTGATCGGTGCCAGCGGCTGGCAGGTCTTGGCCTTCACCTTGGTGGTGACGCACATCACCATCTCGGCGGTGACGATCTTCCTGCACCGTGCTCAATCGCACCGCGCGCTGGAGCTCGGCCCCATCCCGTCGCATTTCTTCCGTTTTTGGCTTTGGCTGACGACCGGCATGGTGACCAAGGAGTTTGTCGCCATCCACCGCAAGCACCACGCCAAGTGCGAGACCGAGGAAGACCCGCACAGCCCGCAGACGCGTGGCTTGAAGGCGCTCCTGCTGACCGGCGTCGAGTTATATCGCGCGGAATCGCGCAATGAAGAGACCATGCGCAAGTACGGCCTGGGCACGCCGGACGACTGGATCGAGCGCAATCTCTACACCCGCTTCTCCTGGCAGGGCGTGGCGCTGATGCTGATCCTGGACCTGCTGATGTTCGGCGCCATCGGCGCGACGGTCTGGGCCATCCAGATGGCGTGGATTCCCGTTTGGGCGACCGGCGTCATCAACGGTATCGGCCACTACTGGGGCTATCGCAACTTCGAAGCCCCGGATGCGTCGACCAATGTGGTGCCCTGGGGCATCCTGATTGGCGGCGAGGAACTGCACAACAACCATCACACCTACCCGACCTCTGCAAAGTTCTCGGTCAAGAAGTTTGAGTTCGACATCGGCTGGGGCTATATCCGCGCGATGGAAATGATTGGCTGGGCCAAGGTCCGAAAGACCGCCCCCAAGCTCAGCCTGGGCGAAATCAAGCCGGCCGCCGATGCACGGACCTTGGAAGCGCTGATCGCCAACCGCTACGAGGTCATGGCCAGCTACGCCCGCAGTCTGAAGGCAGCTTGCGCCGCTGAATTGGCCAAGGTAAAGGCCGACGGTGGCAGGCACAGCGAGCGTTTCACGCAATTCAAGCTGGCCAAGCGTTGGCTGCACCGCGATGAAGACCGCATCCCGGCTGAGGTGCACGGCGATCTTGCCCATGTTCGTGCCGCCAGCCCCGTCATCGACAAGCTGGTGACGATGCGCGAAGAGCTGCGTCAGCTGTGGACCCGCACCAATGTATCGGCCGACCAACTGGTTGCCGATCTGCAGGCTTGGTGCCGCCGCGCCGAGGAAAGCGGGATTGCAGAACTGCAGGCCTTCTCGATGCGCCTGCGCGCTGCGCACGTCTGACCGGCGTTTCTCCGGTGTAAAGGGCGCCTTTCTGGCGCCCTTTTTTCTTGGTCTGGCCTAGACTCGGAGCGTGCAGACGCTCAATTAGGAGGCATGCCATGAAATACCGCTGGATCGCTTTGAGCTTGGTGGCCATCGCGGCCACCGCACGTGCCGACGTGCAGGTGAATTTCGTCCAACCCGAGAAGTTCTCGGACATCAAGGACAACCACGGCTTCAAGCAGTTGGAGCTGCTGAAAGACATCGAAGCCCATCTGGTCGAGCAGGCCGCGAAGCGCCTGCCCGGTCGCGATGTGCGCATCAACGTGACGGATGTGGACCTGGCCGGTGAGGTCGAGCCCTTCGGTCGTCGCATGGAGTGGTTGCGCGTGATGCGCAACATCACGCTGCCCTCCATCGTCTTCAACTACGAGGTTCGCGAGGGTGACAAGATCGTTCAGCAGGGCGAGGTCAAGCTGCGTGACATGAACTATCAGGACGGCTTCTACGGCTATTCGAACAGCGACACGCTTCGCGCCGAAAAGCGGATGATCGACCGCTGGTTCAAGGAAGAGTTCAGCCCCAAGATGGCTGCTGTGCGCTAAGTTTCAGTCTCGCCAAAAGACAAAACCCGCCAAGCGTTGCCGCTTGGCGGGTTTTTCATGAGTGCTTGTCTGGTCGGCTTGCGCCTACCGACATCACTTCAGCTTGATTTCCTTGTACAGGACATGCTTGCGCACCTTCGGATCGAACTTCATGAATTCGAGCTTTTCGGGCGTGGTTTTCTTGTTCTTGTTCGTCGTGTAGAAGTGGCCGGTGCCCGCAGTGGACTCCAGCTTGATCTTTTCGCGTCCGCCTTTGGATGCCATGGTCGTATTCCTTCAGTAGGTCAGTGAACGTCGATCAGGCTCGCCTTACAGCTCACCCTTGGCGCGCAGATCGGCGACGACTTGGTCGATGCCGACCTTGTCGATCAAACGCAGAGCGGCATTGCTGATGCGCAGGCGAATCCAGCGGTTTTCCGATTCCACAAAGAAGCGGCGGTATTGCAGATTCGGCAGGAACCGACGCTTGGTTTTGTTGTTGGCGTGGGAAACATTGTTCCCGACCATGGGCTTCTTGCCCGTGACTTGACAGACGCGTGCCATTGACGCTTCTCCGGTTTGACTTCGTTGACCAGCCGTTCTTGCGAACAGCCCCTTGACCGCAAATGCCTGCTAAACCTCGCCCCGGCGAAATTTCGACGGGGAAAAGCGCGATCCATCCGGCAGGCAAGCCCGCGAGTATAGCGGCAAACCCGCAGATGCTCTTCTCGGGACGGCGCCGAGGCTGCAGATCAGCCGTTTTCCTGGTCTAGGAAGCGCTGGGCGTCCAAGGCCGCCATGCAGCCCGTGCCGGCGCTGGTGATGGCTTGACGGTAGACATGGTCCTGCACGTCGCCGGCTGCAAAGACACCGGGGACGCTGGTCATCGTCGCGAAGCCATTCAGCCCGCTCTTGGTGAGGATGTAGCCGTCCTTCATCTCCAGTTGACCCCTGAAGATGTCGGTGTTGGGCTGGTGGCCGATCGCGATGAAGCAGCCATGCACCGTGATCTCGGCCTTGCTGCCGTCGTGCACGTTGAGCGTGCGAACGCCGGTCACGCCCGAGGCATCACCCAGCACCTCGTCGAGTTGCTGGAACAGGTGCAGCTTGATCTTGCCGGCGGCAGCCTTCTCCATCAGCTTGTCCACCAGGATGGGCTCGGCGCGGAACTTGTCGCGGCGGTGAATGAGGTGGACGGTGCTGGCGATGTTGGAGAGGTAGAGCGCTTCTTCGACCGCCGTATTGCCGCCGCCGACCACGCAGACTTCCTGGCCGCGATAGAAGAAGCCGTCGCAGGTCGCGCAACCACTCACCCCGCGGCCCATGAAGGCCTGTTCGGACTCCAGGCCGAGGTACTTCGCCGATGCGCCGGTCGCGATGATCAGGGCATCGCAGGTGTAGGCGCCGCTGTCGCCTGTCAGTGTGAACGGGCGCTTGGAGAAGTCGACCGCGTTGATGTGGTCAAAAACGATCTGCGTCTGGAAGCGCTCGGCGTGTTGCTGGAAGCGTTGCATCAACTCGGGACCCTGCACGCCCATGACGTCGGCCGGCCAGTTGTCGACCTCGGTCGTGGTCATGAGTTGACCCCCTTGCGCCATGCCGGTGATCAGCGTCGGCTTGAGATTGGCACGGGCGGCATAGATGGCGGCCGTGTAACCGGCGGGGCCCGAGCCGAGGATGAGCAGGCCGTGATGTTGGGTAATTGCAGTCATAGCGAAGAGGTGAGGGCGACATGGGCGTCTCGCAAGGGCGTCCTAGGGGTGAAAACCCAGGCCTAACCCGGTGCAGAGATACCTGCCACGTGTGCACAATGCACGCCATTTTAGGCAACCGGCTTTTCTGCCGTTAGCCTGAGGCCCAAACCTGGAGAGTGCATATGGCGATGATTTCCAATCTGGACCTGATCCGGCGTGTTCCGCTGTTCTCGATGCTGACCACCGACCAGGCTCAGTCCATCGCCGACAGCGTCGTCAAACGCCGCTTCAAGCGCGGTGAGTTGATCGTCGAACAAGGTACCAAGTCCAACGCCCTCTTCATCCTGCTGAACGGCCGCGCACGCGTGCTGACGGCAGACCACCGCGGGCGTGAAGTCATCCTCGCCGTGCTGCAGTCGGGCGACTATGTGGGCGAGATGAGCCTGATCGACAACGAGCCTCACTCGGCCACCGTGCGTGCCGAGGTGCAGACCGACATGCTGGTGCTGGGCCGACTGGAGTTTGCGCGCTGCCTGCCTGAGAGCAGCAGCCTTTCCTACGGCATCCTTCGTGGCCTGGTGGCGCGCCTGCGCAACGCCGACCGTCAGATCGAATCGCTTGCGCTGCTCGACGTCTACGGCCGCGTCGCCCGCACATTGCTGGACATGTCGGAGGACGAGAAGGGCATCAAGCTGATCCGCGGCAAGGTCTCGCGGCAGGACATGGCCAAGGTCGTTGGCGCGTCGCGCGAGATGGTCAGCCGCGTCATGAAGGATCTGGAAGAGCGCGGCGTCATCGAAACGCTTGAGAACGGTTCGGTCGTCATCAAGGAACGCCTGACCCACGATTGACAGTGACAATGCGGGGATGAGTTTTCCCCTCGGTTCACTGCTGGGCGGTCAGGATGCCGCCGGGGCCGCCAGCGAATCCGCCAGCCCTGCCAAACCCACGCGCCGCCAGGCGCCCAAGCCCGCCGTAGCGCCGCCATCGGCGGCCTCAAGGCTGCTGCGCACGCCACTTTGGCTCGCGCTGACGGCCATGCTGCTGGCGCTGCTGGTGCTGGCCCTTGCCACGCACGATGTGCGCGATGCCGCGTTCAGCTTCAGCGGCCAGCGCGACCTCGTCGGCAACCGGGTCGGCTCGTTCGGCGCCTGGGTGTCCGATGGCCTGTTGTACGTGTTCGGCTTCTCGGCCTGGTGGCTGCCGTTGCTGGCCCTGCGAGCCTGGTTGCGCGGCCTGGCCGGCTTGCTGCGGCATGACGCGCTGGAGCCGTGGCGCTGGAGCCGGCGGCTGCGTTGCTGGGCCGGCGTGCTGCTGCTGATTGCTGCGAGCTGCGCGCTGGAATGGAGCCGCCTCTACGCCGTCGAGCCGCGCCTGCCCGGCCACGCGGGGGGCATCATCGGTTACACGCTCGGCCCGTTGGGCATGAAGGGCCTCGGCTTTGCTGGTTCGGGCGTCGTCTGGATCGTGTTGCTGCTGACCGGCCTGTCCTGGGCGTTCCGCTTTTCCTGGGGGCACCTGGCTGAGCGCATCGGCGAGCGCATCGAGCACTTCCGCGAGCAGTACCTGGAAAAGCGCGAGATCAAGGCCGACCAGAGGTTTGGCGAGCAGGCCGTGAAGGAGCGCGAGCAGGAGGTCGAGGTCGAGCGTCGGATCGAGCGACAGGTCGAGGCCGAACATGCGCCGCTGGTCATCGAGGCGCCGGTCGTCGAGGTGCCGCAGTCGACGCGGGTCGCCAAGGAGCGCCAGCAGACCTTGTTCATCGATGCCGGCGATGCCAAGCTGCCGCAGGTCGACCTGCTGGACGCCGCGCCTGGCCGCCAGGAGACGGTCACGCCCGAGTCGCTGGAGATGACCAGCCGCCTCATCGAGAAGAAGCTGCGCGACTTCGGCGTGGAGGTGCACGTGGTCGCCGCCTCGCCCGGCCCGGTTATCACGCGCTACGAGATCGAGCCGGCCACCGGCGTGAAGGGCTCGCAGATCGTCGGTCTGGCCAAGGACCTGGCGCGCAGCTTGAGCCTGGTGTCCATCCGCGTCGTCGAGACCATCCCGGGCAAGAACTACATGGCGCTGGAGCTGCCCAACGCGCGCCGCCAGACCATCCGCCTGTCCGAGATCCTCGGCTCCCAGGTCTATGCTGACGCGTCATCCCAGCTGACCATGGGGCTGGGCAAGGACATCGTCGGCCTGCCCATCGTCGCGGACCTGGCGAAGATGCCCCACTGCCTCGTGGCCGGCACGACCGGCTCGGGCAAGTCGGTGGGCATCAACGCGATGATCCTCAGCCTGCTCTACAAGGCCGAGGCGCGCGACGTGCGGCTCATCCTCATCGATCCCAAGATGCTGGAGATGAGCGTCTACGAGGGCATCCCGCACCTGCTGGCGCCGGTCGTCACCGACATGAAGCAGGCCAGCAATGCGCTGAACTGGTGTGTCGGCGAGATGGAGCGGCGCTACAAGCTCATGTCCAAGATGGGCGTGCGCAACCTGGCCGGCTACAACAAGAAGATCGATGACGCCAAGGCCAACGGCATCAGCATTCCCAACCCGTTCGCGCTGAACAACGACGAGCCCGAGCCGCTGGAGCGCCTGCCTTTCATCGTCGTCGTCATCGACGAGCTGGCCGATTTGATGATGGTCGTCGGCAAGAAGATCGAAGAGCTGATCGCCCGCCTGGCGCAGAAGGCACGCGCCGCCGGCATCCATCTGATCCTGGCCACGCAGCGGCCGTCGGTGGACGTCATCACCGGCCTCATCAAGGCCAACATCCCGACGCGCCTGTCCTTCCAGGTCAGCTCCAAGATCGACAGCCGCACCATCCTTGACCAGATGGGCGCCGAGGCGCTGCTGGGCATGGGCGACATGCTCTACATGCCCTCGGGCACCGGTTTGCCGATCCGTGTTCACGGTGCCTTTGTCAGCGACGACGAGGTCCACCGCGTTGTGGAGTACATCAAGTCCCAAGGTGAACCGAACTACATCGAAGGCATCCTCGAAGGCGGCGTGCTCGACGGCATCGACGGCGAAGCGCCCGCACCGGGCGAGGCCGCCGGTGAAGCCGACCCGATGTACGACCAGGCCGTGGCCATCGTCCTACAACATCGAAAGGCGTCGATCTCGCTGGTGCAACGCCATCTGCGCATAGGCTACAACCGCGCCGCGCGGCTGCTGGAGCAGATGGAGAACTCAGGGCTTGTCGGTGCACTGGCGTCCAACGGCAGCCGTGAATTGATCATCCCCAAACGCGACGAATGATTTGAGACGAATGAAAAAACTCCTGTGCTCACTGGCTGTGCTCATCGCGAGTGCGGCCCATGCCGACGCGGTCGACGCGCTGCGCGAGTTCGGTCGCGACGTGAAGAGCGGCAAGGCCAACTTCACGCAGACCGTCACGTCACCGGACGGCAAGCGCAAGAAGGTCTCGTCGGGCAGCTTCGAGTTCCAGCGCCCCAATCAGTTCCGTTTCGCCTATGCCAAGCCGTTTGAACAGGTCATCGTCGCGGACGGCACCAAGGTCTGGATCTACGACGCCGACCTGAACCAGGCCAGCTCACGCAAGCTGGCCGAAGCGCTGGGCGCCACGCCAGCCGCGTTGTTGGCCGGCACCAACATTGAGCGCGACTTCGCGTTGAAGGCGCAGCCCAGCGAGGGCGGCATCGACTGGGTCCAGGCGACGCCCAAGCAGGCTGATTCGACCATCCAGTCGCTCAAGCTCGGTTTCCGCACCAAGGAACTGGCGGCGATGGAGATCGTCGACGGCTTTGGCCAGCGCTCGCGGCTGGATTTCAGCGCCGTGCAGGCCAACGTGCCCGTGGCGGCCGAGCGCTTTCAGTTCAAGCTGCCGGCCGGAGCGGACCTCATCGAGCAGTGAGCACAGCGTCTCTCTTCGACGCCGAGCCGCCCGCGCCGCCGCTGGCCGAGCGGCTGCGGCCGAAGACGCTGGACGAGGTCATCGGCCAGCGCCACCTGCTCGGCCCCGGCATGCCGCTGCGCGCGGCCTTCGAGGCTGGTCGGCTGCAGAGCATGATCCTGTGGGGCCCGCCCGGCGTCGGCAAGACGACGCTGGCCCGCCTGGTGGCTGGCGCCTTCGAGGCGCAGTTCATCGCCATCTCGGCGGTGCTCGGCGGCGTGAAGGACATCCGGGAAGCCGTCGAGCGCGCCCAGGTCGCCGCACAGCAAGGCCGCCGCACAGTGGTCTTTGTCGACGAGGTGCACCGGTTCAACAAGGCGCAGCAGGATGCCTTCCTGCCGCATGTCGAGTCCGGCCTGTTCACGTTCATCGGCGCCACGACGGAGAACCCAAGCTTCGAGGTCAACTCGGCGCTGCTGTCGCGAGCCCAGGTTCAGGTGCTGAAAAGCCTGGACGCGGGCGAATTGCAGGAGCTGATCGAGCGGGGGGCAGCCGAGCTGGGCATTCCGCCGCCGACGAAAGAGGCCGCCGACCGCCTCATCGGTTACGCCGACGGTGACGCGCGCCGTCTGCTCAACGCCCTCGAATCGGCCGCGTCCCTCGCCAACGGCCAGCCCATCGACGAGGCCCTGCTGGAACGCACGCTGGGCGAGCAGTTGCGCCGTTATGACAAGGGCGGCGACCAGTTCTACGACGTCATCAGCGCTTTGCACAAGTCCGTGCGCGGCAGCAACCCCGACGCATCGTTGTACTGGTTCGTGCGCATGGTCGACGGCGGCGTTGACGCACGCTACATCGCACGCCGGCTGATCCGCATGGCCAGCGAGGACATCGGGCTGGCCGACCCGCGCGCGCTGCGCATCACGCTGGATGCGGCCGACACCTACGAGCGCCTGGGTTCGCCCGAGGGCGAGCTGGCGTTGGCCGAGGCCGTCGTCTACCTGGCCGTGGCGCCCAAGTCCAACGCTGTCTACAAGGCCTTCAACGCCGTCAAGGCCTTCGTCAAGCAGGACCAGACGCGCCCGGTGCCCGTGCACCTCCGCAACGCGCCGACCCGGCTGATGAAGGAGCTGGGCTTCGGCAAGGCCTACCGCTACGCCCATGACGAGCCGGGTGGCTACGCCGCCGGCGAGCAATACCTGCCCGACGGGCTGGAAGGCCAGCGCTGGTACGAGCCCGTGCCGCGCGGCCTGGAGCAGCGCATCGGCGACAAGCTGGCCGAGCTTCGCCGCCTGGACGATGAAGCGACTTAGCGGCGCACTCCTTGCGCTGTGCATGGCCGCAGCCCAAGCTGCCGACGGCCCGACGCTGACCCGCGTGCGCGACACCGGCGTCATCGTCATCGGCTACCGGCCGGCCTCGCTGCCGTTTTCCTATCTGGATGCCCAGTTGCGCCCCACCGGCTACACGGTCGAACTTTGCGACCACATCGTCGCCGCCGTGCGGACCAAGCTGCAGCTGCCCGACCTGGAAGTGCGCCGCGTGGAAGTCGCCTCGGCCACGCGCATGCCGCTGGTCATCAACGGCACGCTGGACCTTGAATGCGGCATCACGACGCACACGGCCGAGCGGGCGCGCCACCAGGCTTTTTCGTTGACCATCTTCATTGCCGAGACGCGGCTGATGACGCGCTCCAGGGAGCGTGTGCAAGGGCTGACTGACCTGAGCGGCCAAACCGTGGCGTCGACCATCGGCACGACCAGCATCCAGCATCTGGCCAAGGTCAACCAGCAACTGGGCCTGGGCATCCGCATTCTCGGTGGCCTGGACGACCCCGAAGGCTTCCAGATGCTGCGCAGCGGCCGCGCCTCGGCCTTCCTGATGGATGACGTGCTGCTGCGCGGCCTGCTGGCCCAGCAGGGGCCTGGCGCGGACGACTACCGCATCTCCGACCAGGCGCTGACCGTCGAGCCCTATGCCATCGGCCTGCGCAAGGGCGACCCGCAATTCAAGTCGCTGGTTGACGAGGTGCTGACGGGTCTCTACCGCAGCGGCGAGATCCATGCGATCTACCGCCGCTGGTTCGAGCAGCCCTTGCCGACTCAGGGCCTGAACCTGAAGCTGCCGATGAGCGCGGCCTTTCGCCGCGTCATCGCGAACCCGACCGACTCGCCGGACCCGGAGAGGTACCGCTAGCGGAAGTTGTCCAGCACGATGCCGTGCCGGTTCAGCTTGTCGTACAGCGTCTTGCGCGGCGTGCCCAGCAGCTCCATCGCCGCGGGTACCTTGCCGCCACAGCGGCGCAGTGCCTGCTCGATCAGCGTCTTCTCGATCAGGTCCATTTGCCGGGCCAGGTTCAGCGAGGGCAGGGCCTGCAGGGCGGCCTGCGGGTCGAGGTCGTCCAGCGCCAGCACGAAGCGGTCGGCGGCGTTGCGGATCTCGCGCACATTGCCGGGCCAGTCGTGGGCCATCAGCTCGCGCAGCTTCTCGGGCGTCAGCTCGGGTGCGGCGCGCTCGTAGCGGGTGCAGGCCTGGGCGACGAAATGCTCGAACAGCAGTGGGATGTCCTCGCGGCGCTCGCGCAGCGGTGGCAACTTCAGCGTGGCGATGTTGAGGCGGTAGTAGAGATCGTTGCGGAACTCGTTGCGCTGAGCCTGCTCGCGCAGGTCGGACTTGCTGGCGGCGATGAAGCGCACGTTGATCGGCAGCTCCTCGTTGGACCCCAGCCGCTCGATGCGCCGCTCCTGCAGCACGCGCAGCAGCTTGATCTGCAGCGCGATGGGCATGGTCTCGATCTCGTCGAGCAGCAGCGTGCCGCCGTTGGCGTGCTCGATCTTGCCGATGCGGCGCTTGGCGGCCGACGTGAACGAGCCGGCCTCGTGGCCGAACAGCTCGCTCTCGAACAGCGCCTCGGGCAGACCGCCGCAGTTGATGGCGACGAAGTGGCGATCGCGCCGCGCGCTCTGGTCGTGCAGGCAGCGCGCCACCAGTTCCTTGCCGGTGCCAGTCTCGCCGACGATGAGCACGTCGGCCGACGTGCCGGCCAGGTTCAGCACCTGGCGGCGCAACTGCTGCATGGCCGGCGACTGGCCCAGCAGCGCAGCCTCAATGCCGCTGGCGCGCTGCAGCTGGGTGCGCAGCTCGTCGGCCGAGTGACGCAGCGTGCGCAGGTCCAGCGCGCGCCGCGCCACGTCCACCAGGCGCTCCGGCGCAAACGGCTTCTCGATGAAATCGTAGGCGCCGGCGCGCATCGACTGAACGGCCATGGTCACATCGCCATGAGCGGTGATCAGGATGGTGGGAATGCCGGCGTCCGTGGCCTGCACATGGGCCAACAGCGCGCGGCCGTCCATGCCGGGCAGGCGCACGTCGGTGATGACGACGATGGGTGCGCCGGGCTGGATGTGGGGCAGGGCCTCCTCGGCCGTGCGGCAGGGCTGCACGCTGAAGCCCTCCAGCTCCAGCGTCTGCGTGAGGCTGACCCGCACCGGCAGGTCATCCTCGACGAACACGACCTTGTAGCCCTCAAACATCTTGGTGCTCCCAGGTGTCGACACTCAGGTCGAACTCGAAACTCATGCCGTGCTCCAGTCGTTCGGCGCGCAGCGTGCCGCCGAACTCGTGCACGATCTTGGCTGAAATGACCAGGCCGAGTCCCAGGCCCTCGCCAGCCGGCTTGGTAGTAAAAAAGGGCTCGAACAGCCGCTGCAGGTCGGCCTCGCCGACGCCGGCGCCGCTGTCCTGCACGCGCACGAGCGCGCGGCGCCCGCCCTCCTGCCTGATGACCAGCACGCGCAATCGGCGTTCGGGTTCGTTCTGCATCGCGTCGATGGCGTTGCCGAACAGGTTGACCAGCACCTGCTCCAGCCGGTTCGCCTCGGCCCGCACGCGCAGCCCGGCCGGCACGTCGATCACCGTCATGACGTCCAGCGCGCGGCTGCGGTGCTCCAGCAGCAGCAGCGCATTGCGCACGCAGTCCAGCAGCGCGGCCGATCCTTCGACGCGCTCGTCCGCTTTGCGCGCGAAGCTTTTGAGCTGCCGCGTGATCTGGCTCATGCGCTCGACCATGTCGTCCATCAGCTGCAAATTGGTGGCGACCGCGTCCTGGCGGCCGGTTTCCAGCAGGCGGATGGAATTGCGCGCCAGGGCGCGCAGTGCCGTCAGCGGCTGGTTGACCTCGTGCGACAGGCCGGCGGACATCTGGCCCAGCACCGCCAGCTTGCTGGCCTGCAGCAGCTCGCCCTCGGTCTGCAGGCGCTGGGCGATCTGGGTCTTCAACGCGTCATTGGTCTGGCGCAGCTCGGCCGTGCGGCTGTCCACCAGCTGCTCCAGTTGTGCGTGAGTCTGGCGCAGGTCGGCCTGGGCCTGCGTCAGCTGCCGCAGCGCACGCCGGCGTGACGACAGATACAGGGCGAGCAGCCCGATGCTGGCGCCGAAGGCGGCACCACCCCAGGCGGCGAGTTGGGCCCGCTGACGCACCTCGGTCAGGTCCGACAGCGCGACAAGCCGCAGGCCCAGCGGCACGATCTGGCGTTGCTGGGCCAGCATGGGCTTGGCACCCGAGGAACCGGGCAGGGGCAGCTTGACCTGCTGGCCCTGGTGCACTTCCAGCGACGCGGGCAGGTCCAGGTCGGGGCCGATGGGCTGCGGATAGCGCGCGCTGGCCTGCAGGGCCTGGCGGCGCGACGGGTCGGCATGGTCGAGCACCGCGTACTTCCAGGCCTGCACCGAACTCATGATGACGACGTCCTGGTCGTCGGCCACGAGGATGCGCTCACCCTGCGAACGCAGGCCGAGGTCGATCCAGGTGGCCTCCAGCGGCGCGAGGTTGAAGCGCACGACGATGACGCCCGCGGCCGCGCCCGTCTGGCGCAAAGGGTGCAGCAGGTAGAAGTCGGTGCTGCCGGTGTTGGGGTCGGCGGCGAAGAAGTGGCTGCGACCCTGGGCCAATGCCTCGCTGAGGCGGGCCGGCGGCGCCAGCGCCTCGCTGGCGGACAAGACCTGGCCCCCGGGCGCGGCGACGAAGATCTGGTGGGTGCCGGCGCGCACATTGACGCGCGCCAGCATCTGGCTCGCGTCGCGGCGGGCCCGTGCGTCGTCTGGGGCCTGCATCAGCGCTTGCAGCGTCGGCGCGATGGCCAACAGGCTGGGCAGCGACGCATGCCGCCCCAGCTCGGCGGCCAGGTTGGACGCGTAAAGCTCCAGTCGCTCGGTACTGAGCGCCGAGAGCTGGTCGCGGCCGCTGCGTTCACTCAGTCGGTG
Organism: Pelomonas sp. Root405; assembly: GCF_001425165.1. Taxonomy (GTDB): domain Bacteria; phylum Pseudomonadota; class Gammaproteobacteria; order Burkholderiales; family Burkholderiaceae_C; genus Pelomonas. The sequence continues at coordinate 110,588 of NZ_LMDU01000018.1, read as the reverse complement.
CGCAAGCACGAAGCCGAGCACCATCAACAGGCCGGTCAGGAAGAGATGGAAGCCTGGCCGGCTCAGCAGCCGGAGCAGGCGCAGCGCGCGGGGGCGGAAGGAGTCGGGCACGGCCATGGCAGAGGGGCGTGTAGTTTGCCCACGCCGGGCCGGCCTGGACACGGCCCGAGAGGGTTTTTTAGGGGCTGGCGGAGAACCGCCTGCCGGCCGTGCGGTTTGTGCGGATTTCCGCCCAGCTTGGGCTGCTCCACACTCGTGAAATCCGACCGCTGCTGCCCCCGTGGGCCGGATCGAACGGTTGGCAGTTTCAAGCCGTCGGTGAATACCCTTGAAACGCCGTGATTGGCACGAGGGTTGCGATTTGACCCAGGTCGCGTGGCGCATGCTGCGCCCAACAAAATCTACTGGAGCCCTCATGGAGACTCTGATTCAACAGATCATCAACGGCCTGGTGCTGGGGAGCATGTATGCCCTCGTCGCGCTGGGCTACACGATGGTCTACGGCATCATCAACCTCATCAATTTCGCGCATGGCGAGATCCTGATGGTGGGCGCCATGGTCAGCTGGACGCTGGTCACGCTGTTGGCGGATTCCGGCATTCCCGGCTGGATGCTGATGCTGATCGGGCTGTCCGCCGCGATCATCATCTGCTCGATGCTGAACTATGCGGTCGAGAAGATCGCCTACCGGCCGCTGCGCAATGCGCCACGCCTGGCACCGCTGATCACGGCGATGGGCATGTCGCTGCTGCTGCAGGTGCTGGCCATGATCATCTGGAAGCCGAACCCCAAGCCCTTCCCGCTGCTGCTGCCGACGACGCCGTTCGACCTGGGCGGCCCCGTCATCACCGTTACGCAGTGCCTGATTCTCGGCCTGACGGTCTGCATCCTGGCCGCGCTGATGTACCTGGTCAACTTCACGCGGCTGGGCCGGGCGATGCGCGCCACCGCCGAGAACCCGCGCGTGGCTGGCCTGATGGGCGTCAAGCCCGACTTCATCATCTCGACCACCTTCGTCATCGGCGCGGCGCTTGCCGCAGTCGCCGGCCTGATGTGGGCGGCCAACTACGGCACGGTGCAGCACACCATGGGCTTCATGCCCGGGCTGAAGGCCTTCACCGCCGCCGTGCTGGGCGGCATCGGCAACCTCGCCGGTGCGGTGGTCGGTGGCTTGCTGCTGGGCCTCATCGAGGCCATCGGCGCAGGCTACCTGGGTGACCTGACCGGCGGCGTGCTGGGCAGCCACTACGCCGACATCTTCGCCTTCGTCGCCCTCATCCTCGTGCTGACGCTGAGGCCGTCGGGCCTGCTGGGCGAACGCGTTGCAGATCGCGCCTGAGGAGCCAAGACCATGCAAACCAAGAAAATCATCACCTTCCTTCTCGCGGCCGTGGGGCTGCTCGTCGTGCCGCTGTTCGCGCAGCAGCTCGGCAACGGCCCGGTGCGCATCATCGACCTGGCCCTGCTCTACGTGCTGCTGGCGCTGGGCCTGAACATCGTCGTGGGCTATGCCGGCCTGCTGGACCTCGGCTACGTGGCGTTCTACGCGGTCGGCGCCTACATGTTCGCGCTGATGGCCAGCCCCCACCTGAGCGAGAACTTCGAGGCCATCCGGGCTGCCTTCCCCGCAGGCCTGCATTCGCCCTTGTGGATCGTCATTCCGGCCGCTGCGGCGCTGGCGGCCTTCTTCGGCGTCATGCTGGGCGCGCCGACTTTGAAGCTGCGTGGCGACTACCTCGCCATCGTCACGCTGGGCTTCGGCGAAATCATCCGCGTCTTCCTGAACAACCTGGAGCACCCGATCAACGTGACCAACGGCCCGCGCGGCATCGGTCAGATCGACTCCTTCCGCATCTTCGGCGTGGACCTGGGCAAGTCCTGGGAGGTCTTCGGCTTCACGTTGCCGTCGGTGACGCTGTATTACTACCTCTTCCTGGCCCTGGTCGTGGCGGGCGTGGTGATCTGCTACCGCCTGGAGCAGTCGCGCATCGGCCGCGCGTGGATGGCCATCCGCGAGGACGAGATCGCCGCCAAGGCCATGGGCATCAACACCCGCAACCTCAAGCTGCTGGCCTTTGGCATGGGTGCCACCTTTGGCGGCGTGTCGGGTGCGATGTTCGCGAGCTTCCAGGGCTTTGTGTCGCCCGAGTCCTTCAGCCTGCAGGAGTCGGTCATGATCGTCGCCATGGTGGTGCTCGGCGGCATCGGCCACATCCCGGGCGTCATCCTCGGCGCGCTGATGCTGTCGGCCCTGCCCGAGGTGCTGCGTTATGTCGCCGGCCCGCTGCAGCAGATGACTGACGGCCGCCTGGATGCATCCATCCTGCGCCAGCTGCTGGTGGCCCTGGCCATGATCGGCATCATGCTGGCCCGCCCGCGTGGCCTGTGGCCGGCGCCCGAGCATGGCAAGGCGGCTCCGGCCGCCGCAAAGTGAGGAGGACGACATGAGCCAACATGACAACATCGTTCTCAACGTCAACGGCGCATCCAAGCGCTTCGGCGGGGTGCAGGCCCTGTCTGACGTGGGCATCCAGATCCAGCGCGGCCAGGTCTATGGCTTGATTGGCCCCAACGGCGCCGGCAAGACGACCTTCTTCAATGTCATCACCGGCCTGTACACGCCGGATGGCGGCAGCTTCGTGCTGGGCGGCACGCCCTACACCCCGCAGGCCGTGCACCAGGTGGCCAAGGCCGGCATCGCGCGCACCTTCCAGAACATCCGCCTGTTCCCCGACATGACGGCGCTGGAGAACGTCATGGTCGGCCGCCATGTCCGTACCCACTCCGGCCTGATCGGCGCGGTCTTCCGCACGCCCAAGTTCAAGGCCGAGGAGGCCGCCATCAAGTCGCGCGCCCAGGAGCTGCTGGACTATGTCGGCATCGGCAAGTACGCGGAGTTCAAGGCCCGCACCTTGAGCTACGGCGACCAGCGCCGCCTGGAGATCGCCCGCGCACTGGCGACCGACCCGCAGCTGATCGCCCTGGACGAGCCGGCCGCCGGCATGAACGCCACCGAGAAGGTCGTGCTGCGCGAGCTGATCGACCGCATCCGCAACGACGGCCGCACCATCCTGCTCATCGAGCACGACGTGAAGCTGGTCATGGGTCTTTGCGACCGTGTGACGGTGCTGGACTACGGCAAGCAGATCGCCGAGGGCACGCCCTACGACGTGCAGCGTAACGAGAAGGTGATCGAGGCCTACCTCGGCGCCGGTCACAAGAACCACTGAAGGGAACGAACAACATGGCACAAACCCTTCTCAAGGTCAGCGGCTTGAAGGTCGCCTACGGCGGCATCCAGGCCGTCAAGGGCGTCAGTTTCGAGGTGAACGAGGGCGAGCTGGTGTCGCTGATCGGCGCCAACGGCGCCGGCAAGACGACGACGCTGAAGGCCATCACCGGCCTGCAGCCGCCGGCCGCCGGCAGCATCGAATACCTCGGCAAGCCCATCAAGGGCCAGGGCGCCTGGGACCTGGCCAAGCAAGGCCTGGTCATGGTGCCCGAGGGCCGCGGCACGTTCACGCGCATGACCATCATCGAGAACTTGCAGATGGGCGCCTACAACCGCAAGGATGGCGAGATCCAGGCGGACATGGACAAGGTATTCGGCCTGTTCCCGCGCCTGAAGGAGCGCGCCAAGCAGCTGGCCGGCACCATGTCCGGCGGCGAGCAGCAGATGCTGGCCATGGGCCGCGCGCTGATGGCCCGGCCCAAGGTGCTGCTGCTGGACGAACCGTCTATGGGCCTGTCGCCCATCATGGTGGACAAGATCTTCGAGGTCGTGAACGACATCCACCAGCAGGGCGTGACCATCCTGCTCGTCGAGCAGAACGCCAGCCGCGCGCTGCAGCTTGCCAACCGCGGCTACGTGATGGAGTCGGGCGAGGTGACGATGGAAGGCGAGGGCAAGGCCCTGCTGAACGACCCCAAGGTGCGCGCGGCCTACCTGGGCGAATAAGCGGCATCGCCCGCCCGGTTCAATCCAGGAACCGGGCGGCGTGCTCGGGTGCAGGGCGCAGGCAGACGTCGGAGCGCCCGAACCAGCGATAGCGGTTCCTTGCGACCCACCGGTACAAGGGATCCCGCACGAAGCCCGGCACCAGCCACGTGATCCAGGCCAGGCGCCAGGGCCAGCCCAGGCCGTCCAGCACGCGCAGGATTGCCGCGGTGTGCTGCCAGGCGCGCGGTCCGTCGACCAGCAACAGCGTCTGCAGACCTTCCGGCTTCAAGCCTTCGGCCGCCAGCAGCCGCTGGCCCACTGCACCCTGCATGGAGGCGAAGCGAAAGCTGGCCGCGCGGTTATGGCGCAGGATGAACTGCACCCAGCCATTGCAGAGCAGGCATTGGGCGTCGAAGACGATGATCACGAGGGCGCCTCGCCGAGGTCGAGGTGGCCGCGGTAGCTGGCGACGGTGCCGAGCAGCGGCAGCCTGGCGGCCACCCGGAAGTGCAGCTTGTTCTCGCTGCCGGACTCTTCGGCCACGACCTCGGGCATTAGCCACCGCGGGCAGGGAATGCCCAAGAAGCGCAGGCGTTCGAGCCGCATCTTCAGCGCACCTTCGACGACGCTCAGCCCGAAGGTCAGCCGGGCGGCGCCCAGCTTTTCCTCGATCTTGCCGGCGACCAGGCGCATGCGCGAGGTCATGGTCCGCGTCGGGAAATGGCGCGTCCAGCATTCGCCATGCGGGCTGGCGTCGAGCTCGAACCTGAGTGCGCCGCTGCCCTCCCGCAGTGGCGTGCCCAGGCAGCGCGCCAGCAGCCGCGCCAGTGCCGAGCCGGGCGCCTCGGTCTCCACCCAGCCGTGCAACACGGTATGCCCGGTCAGCCGATGAAACCTCGACAACGCCGGCGGCAACGCCGCATAGCTCGGGCCCAGGACATGTTCGTACAGGCTTTGGTGGTCGACGGGCGGCGCTTCGTTCATGGTGATGTGCAGTCCCTCGGATTCTCGGGCGAAGTCTTGCAGCGACAGCAGGCCCACGCAGGCCCTGGCACCGGTCAGCCCGGCATCGCCCTGCTGCAGCCTGCGAACCAACGCTGCCGCGGCCAAAGTGGGCACGAAGGGGCCGTCGCCCTGCGTCGCGACGAGGTGCCAGGTGCGCGTGCGCCTGATGCCCTCGGGGGTCTCGCCGCTCACGCTGACATGCATGGCGCCGGCGTCCGACCCGAGCGCGCTGAAACGGTCGGCGATGCGCTTGAGCAGCGCGGCGTGGCGCGACCAGTCGGTGACGACGCCGAGCCGGGTCAACAGCGCCATCACATTCATGCCGCGGTGCAGGAAGGGCAGTTCAAGCCCGGCGCCAAAGATGATCGAGGGGCGGCCGGCAAAGCGCGCGGGCAACAGGACCAGGTCCGGCACATCGCAAGGCGACAGCAGCCGGTCGCCCACCGGCGCCGGATAGCTGTGCCGGCGGCTGCCGGTCCAACCAAAGCTCGTGCGGCTGGCCGGTGACGGCAACGGCTTGCCGCAGTAGCTGAGGATGGCGCTGACCGTCGCCAGGCCGCGCTCGGTGCGGTTGCCCGGGCTGATGCCGATGTCGAGATGATTGATGTGGACCAACCCGCGTGCCAGTTCGTTCGCCACTGCATCGGACAGCGCAGGCACCGAACTCGCACCGCTGATGACGCTCAGGCCGCGGGCATGAGCCGCCTCATCCAGGCTGCCGATGCCGTTGACGAACTCACGGCTGTCGGCTAGGTCGATGTAGTGCGAGCCGGCCTCGATGCAGGCCCTGGCGACCTGGTATCCCTGCCCCTGGAACGGCCCCGACGTGTGAATCGTGACCTGGGGTTCCATCGCCTTGAGCTTGTCGGCCAAGGCAGGGGCATGCACATCCAGGGCGGTGCAGCTCAGTTTTGCATGCGCCTGATGGCTTAGCCCATCGATCAACGCCTGGCCACGAGCCACAGAACGGCCGGCCACGGTGATGTGCAGGCCTGGCTGCCCAGCCAGCCGCGCTACAAGCCGGCGCCCGAAGAAGCCATATCCGCCGATGACCAGTACGCGATAGGGAAGCATGCAGCAGTCTAGGCATGCGAAAACGCCCGGGGGGACGGGCGTCTCGATGCGAGGGGCGAGAGGCTGGGCTCAGCCAAGCCGGACCAGCTTGGACCGTGCCCAGTCGTCGGCCACGCGGGCGGGCGTCGAGTCGGCTTTCTGCACGCGTTGCAGCAGCTCTTCGACGCGTTCAGCGATCTTGCTGACCTCGGCCATCACGGCCGTCTCCTCGCCCTCGTTGCGGTACTCGCGGGCGACGCTGATGATGCCGCCGGCATTCACCAGGTAGTCGGGCAGGTAGCAGATGCCCCGGCGCTGCAGCGCGTCGCCGTCGGCGGCCGTGGCGAGCTGGTTGTTGGCCGCGCCGGCAATGAGCTTGGCGCGCAATGTCGGCACGGTCTGCTCGTTGAGCGAAGCGCCCAGCGCGCAGGGCGCCAGCACGTCGACGTCGGCGGCGAGGATGTCCGCCACGCTCACGGCCGTCGCGCCGAACTGCGCCACCGCGCGCTCGACCTTGGCGGCATCGACGTCGGCGACCACCAGCCTGGCGCCGGCCTTGTGCAGGAACTCGGCCAGATGCCAGCCGACGGCGCCCAGGCCTTGCAGCGCGACGCGCACGCCGTCCAGCGAGGAGCGGCCCAGGACCAGGCGGGCACCCGCCTGGATGGACACGAACACGCCCCAGGCCGTCTTCGGGCTGGGGTCACCACCGAAGGCGCCTTCGCGCGGGATGCCGCTCACATAGGACGTTTGCGCCTGCATGCCGCGCATGTCGGCAGTGGTCGTGCCGACGTCCTCGGCCGTGATGTAGGCGCCGTTCAGCGACTGCACGGCGCGGCCGAAGGCGGCGAAGAGGGCAGCGCGGTCGAACTGACCCTCGGGCTTGAGGATGACCGCCTTGCCGCCGCCGAAGGGCAGGTCGGCGAGCGCGTTCTTCAGGCTCATGCCCTGGGACAGGCGCAACGCGTCGTTCAGCGCGGCGAGTTCACTGTCGTAGTGCCACAGGCGGCATCCGCCGAAGGCGGGACCGCGGGCGGTGCTGTGCACGGCGAGGATGGCCTTGAGGCCGGTGGCCGGGTCGGTGGCGAGCAGCACGCGCTCGTGGGCGGCTTGCTCGGGCAGGCCGAAGAGGGAGGTGGGGTTCATGACGGTCGGCGCTTTTGGCGCGGCAGTGAAAGAAGAACGGCCACGCTTTTGGCGCGGCCGTCGACAGTTTATCGGCGCATCGCGGTCAGGGGCCCTGGAAGCCGCCGCTTCGGAGGGTGATGACCAGCGTGTCGCGCCAGCCGCGCTCGCCCGCGGTGATGGGCTGGATGGGCGTGGTCTCGTGGATGACGCGGGCGTCGTCCAGCAGCAGCGTCGTCCACGGTTCGGTCATCGTGAAGCGCTGGCCGGCCGGGCCGTGCGCCTCGAACACACGCGACTCGCCGCCCTTGACGCCGTGGCGGCCAACGAAGAGGACGGCCACCAGGTCCACGCCGTCACGGTGGGCGCCCTCGGGCGTGGGCCGGCCGATGCCGTCGCTGGTGTCGATGCGGAAGGGATGGGCTTCGATGAACCAGGGCTGCTCGCCCTTGAGCGCCGAGGCCGTTTTGGCCAGGCCCAGCAGCAGGGCGGTCCAGGCGGGTGAATTGACCATCTCCTGCGCCAGCGGCACGAACCAGCGCTGGATGCCGCCGTGCAGTGCGTTGTAGTCCAGCGGCTGCCAGTGGGCGCGGTGAGGGCTCAGCGTCAGCATGCCGCCGTCGGCGACGAAGCAGCCATGACGCCGGAAGCGGTAGCGGCCGCCGTCGCGCAGATAGCCGTCGGGCGGCAGGTCGTCCCAGCAGGGCTTGAGCGCGTCGAGGTCGGCGGCGCAGGCGCCCAGCGCATCTAGCGAAGCCGGCGCGAGGACGGCCTCCCCATCGCGCCTGAGCGCGTCGACCAGTTCAGCGGGCGGCGTCCACGGCGGCTCGAACATCAGTGCTTGTCCGCTTCTGACGTGAAGGCGTCCGCATAGAACTCGCTGTCAGGCAACCCGCACTGCGCAACGAAGTCTTTGTGCGCGGAGTCGACCATGATGGGCGCACCGCAGGCATAGACCTGGTGGCCCGACAGGTCGGCCAAGTCTTCCATGACGGCTCGGTGCACGAAGCCAGTGCGGCCCGTCCAGCCCTCGTCGGGCTCGGACAGCACCGGCACATAGGTCAGCTGCGGCCCCACATTGGCAGATTCGGCAGCGATCAGTGCCGCCCAGTCGTTCAGGTAGAGGTCGGCCTGCTTGCGCGCCCCCCAGTACAGCACCATGGGGCGCTTGGACTCGATATGACGCGCGCGCTCGATGATGGCCTTGATGGGCGCAAAGCCGGTGCCGCTGGCCAGCAGCACGATGGGCTTGTCGCTGTCCTCGCGCAGGAAGAAGCTGCCGAACGGACCCTCCATGCGCAGGATGTCCTTCTCCTTGAGGGCGCCGAAGACATGGTCGGTGAACTTGCCGCCGGGCATGTGGCGGATGTGCAGCTCGATCTGGCCCGGCAGCGTGTGCGGCGCGTTGGCCATCGAGTAGCTGCGGCGCGAGCCGTCGCGCAGGATGAATTCGACGTACTGGCCGGCCCGGAACTGGAAGTTCTGGTTCGCCGCGAGCTGCATGGTCAGCACGGCCACGTCGGGTGCCGGCCGCAGCATCGCGGCGACGCGCGTGGGCAGCTTCAGCACCGGGAACTCGCCGGCGCCGGGCACGGTGCGGGCCTCGACGGTGCAGTCGGTCTGGGGCCGTGCGCAGCAGGTCAGCACGAACCCTGCGGCCTCTTCCTCCGCCGAGAGCGCCTTGGGCTGGTGGTTGCCGTGGATGACGGCGCCTTCGAGCAGCTTGCTCTTGCAGGAGCCACAGGCGCCGTCCTTGCAGCCGTAGGGCAGGCCGACGCCGTTGCGGATGGCGGCGGCAAGCAGGGTGTCGTCGCCCTCGGTCTGGTAGACGCGGCCGGCGGGCTGGATCGTGATCTGGTGGGACATGGCTTCCTGAAAAGCAGCGGCCCCGCGCGAGATCCCGGGGCCGTAGACTGCGCCGCATTTTGCCCGAGGCCCGTTTGACCCCACGACTTCTGATCATCGGCTGCGGCGACGTCGGCCTGCGCGTGCTGGGGGCGCTGGCCGGCCGCTGGCGCGTTTTCGCGTTGACCTCCCAACCGGCGCGCGCGGCCGAACTGCGCGCGGCCGGGGCGGTGCCGCTGATCGGCAATCTCGACGAGCCAGCGACGCTGGCGCGGCTGGCCGGCCTGGCGGACCGGGTGCTGCATCTCGCGCCACCGGCCCGCACGGGTGCGTCGGACTCACGCACCCGGCACCTGCTGGCCGCCCTGGCATGCCGGCCGCCGGAAGTCCTGGTCTATGGCAGCACGACCGGCGTCTATGGCGATTGCGGCGGTGCGCTGATCGACGAGACCCGCGCGCTGAACCCGGGCACCGACCGCGCGCAACGCCGCGTCGACGCCGAGGCCCAGCTGCGCGCCTTCGGCCGCCACCATGGCACGCGCGTCAGCCTGCTGCGCATTCCCGGCATCTATGCGCGCGACCGCGAAGGCGGCCATCCCCGCGAGCGCCTGGCACGCGGCACGCCGGTGCTCAGGCGCGAGGACGATGTGTTCACCAACCACATTCACGCCGACGACCTGGCCCGTGCCTGCTTGCTCGCGCTGCTGCGCGGCCTGCCGCAGCGGGCGGTCAATGTCTGCGACGACAGCAATCTGCTGATGGGCGACTACTTCGACCTTGCTGCCGACCTCGCCGGCCTGCCACGGCCCGAGCGGATCTCACGCGCCGAAGCCGCCGAGCGCATGAGCGCGATGCAGCTGAGCTTCTGGAGCGAATCCCGCCGGCTGGGCAATGCCCGTCTGAAGCGTGAGCTGCGGCTGCGGCTGCGCTATCCGACGCCGGCGGAAGGGCTCTAACCGCGGCGGCGCGGCGAGCGCCAGTGACGGATCAGCAGCCAGGCGCCGAGCATGCCGCCGAGGTGTGCGAAGTGCGCCACGCCGCTGCTGCGGTTGAAGCCGAGGATGAGTTCCAGCCCGCCGAAGATCGCGACGAAGTACTTGGCCTTCATCGGGATGGGCGGGATCAGCGGCACGATGATGCGGTTGGGAAACAGCATGCCGAAGGACAGCAGCAGGCCGAAGATGGCGCCCGAGGCGCCCACCGTCGGCGAGCGGGCGCCGATGAACCAGGTGAAGAGCAACTGCACCAGGGCGGCAGTCAGCGCGCTGGCGATCAGGATCTGCGTGTAGCGCTTCGGTCCCCAGACCCGCTCCAGCTCGCCGCCGAACATCCACAGGCCCAGCATGTTGAACAGCAGGTGCGTGAAGTCACCATGCAGGAAGGCATAGCTCAACAGCTGCCAGGGCATGAAGGCGCCCGAGGCCAGCGGCCACAGCTCGAACCAGAAGGCGAGGCTGGGAAAGAGGATGAAGAAGCAGAAGACACCGACGCAAGCCAGCAGGAAGGCTTTGGTGACCGTGGGCAGCGGAGGCATGAGGGTGGGGCGGCGCGCCCTCAGGGGGCGCATGCACCGGGAGAGCCGGCGCTTACCGTTTTGAGTATGCCAGCACATGCCGGCCTGCTGTTTCGCCTGGTGCCCGGGGCCGGACTCGAACCGGCACACCTTGCGGCGGGGGATTTTGAGTCCCCTGCGTCTACCGATTTCGCCACCCGGGCCCGTCGGAAACAGCTTCTCGCTGGAGGCAGCGAGGGGCTGGATTATGCACTCGCCAAGGCTCGGGTTTCGCGTGCGCTGCCACAATCAGCGTCATGAACTATCTGACCCTCGAAGACGTCATCGGTGCGACGCCGCTCGTGCGCCTGCAGCGACTGCCCGGTGACGATGCGCGCGGCAACGTGATCCTGGCCAAGCTCGAAGGCAACAACCCGGCCGGCTCGGTGAAGGACCGGCCCGCCATCAGCATGATCAAGCGCGCCGAGGAGCGCGGCGAGATCAAGCCCGGCGACACCTTGATCGAGGCAACGTCGGGCAATACCGGCATCGCGCTGGCGATGGCCGCCGCGATCCGCGGCTATCGCATGGTGCTGATCATGCCGGAGGACCTGTCCATCGAGCGTGCACAGACGATGAAGGCCTTCGGTGCCGAGCTGATCCTGACGCCCAAGACCGGTGGCATGGAATACGCCCGCGACCTGGCCGAGCAGATGGCCGGCGAAGGCAAGGGCCGCGTGCTGGACCAGTTCGCCAATGCCGACAACCCGCGCGTGCATTACGAGACCACCGGCCCCGAGTTGTGGACGGACACCGGCGGGCGCATCACCCATTTCGTCAGCGCGATGGGCACGACCGGCACCATCACCGGCGTGTCGCGCTACTTGAAGGAGAAGAACTCGGCCGTGCGCATCGTCGGCGCGCAGCCCGCCGAGGGCTCACGCATCCCCGGCATCCGCAAATGGCCCGAGGCCTACCTGCCCAAAATCTATGAGCCCAGCGGCGTGGACGAACTGGTGCTGGTGAGCCAGAGCGATGCCGAAGACATGGCGCGCCGCCTGGCCCGGGAGGAAGGCCTGTTTGCCGGCATCTCGGCCGCCGGCGCGTGCTGGGTCGCGCTGCAGATCGCGCGCCGCGTCGAGAACGCGACCATCGCCTTCATCGTCTGCGACCGTGGCGACCGCTATCTGTCGACGGGTGTGTTTCCCGCATGAAGCCGTATCGCTTCTGCCCCGACTGCGCGACCGAACTGGCCCTCATCACGCAAGCCGAGGATGGCGGCGACAAGGAGCGCCTGCGCTGCCCGGCCTGCGGCTTCACGCACTGGAACAACCCGACGCCGGTGCTGGCCGCGGTCATCGAATGCACGGACCGCAACGGGCAGGTGCTGCTCGCCCGCAATGCAGCCTGGCCGGGGCGCTTCTTCGGTCTGATCACCGGTTTCATGGAATCCGGCGAGACGCCGGAGGAGGGCATCCGCCGTGAGATCGCCGAGGAAACCTCGCTGGAGGTCGACAGCCTGAGCCTGCTCGGCGTCTGGGACTTCCAGCGCATGAACCAGATCATCATTGCCTACCATGCGGCGGCGCGGGGCGACATCCGGCTGTCGCCGGAACTGGCCGAGTACAAGCTGATTGCGCCTGAGGATGTACGCTGCTGGCCGCAGGGCACCGGCCAGGCGCTGGCCACCTGGCTGCGCTCACGCGGCATCGAGCCGCAGTGGATGGATTTGAAGAAAGACTGAAGCGATGGATGTCCAACGCGAAATTGACACCCGGGGCCTGAACTGCCCGCTGCCCATCCTGAAGGCCAAGAAGGCGCTGGCCGAGATGCAGAGCGGCGAGTTGCTGCGCGTCGTCGCTACCGACCCCAGCTCGACGCGCGACTTCCAGGCCTTTGCGCGCCAGACCGGCAATGAATTGGTGGAGCAGAACTCGTCAGGCGACGAGTTCATGCATGTCTTGCGCAGGCGCTGAGCGGGGGGGGCGGTCGGCCGGGAACAGGGCGGGTCTGCCCCGCAATGCCTTAAAGGTCGAGACCCTGCAGGAATTCCTTGAAGCCGGGGCCGAGCTGCGCATGGGCCAGGGCCAGCTCCACATTCGCCTGCAGGAAGCCTTCCTTGCTACCGCAGTCATAGCGCTTGCCGTCATAGCGATAGGCAAACACCTTTTCGCGACGCAGCAGGCCGGCGATGCCATCGGTCAGCTGGATCTCGCCGCCAACGCCGCGCGGCTGGTTGGCGATTTCGTGGAAGACGCCCGGCGTCAGGATGTAGCGGCCGGCCACGCCCAGGCGCGACGGCGCCTCCTCGGGCGCCGGCTTCTCAACGATGCGGTTGACGTCCATCAGGTTGTCGTTGACCTGGGTGCCGGCGACGATGCCGTAACGGCGCGTGTGTTCGGCGGGCACTTCTTGTACGGCGAGGATGGAGGCGCGCCAGTCGGCGAACTGCTCGACCATCTGCTTGAGGATCGGCCGATCCGGGGTCGGTCCCACCATCAGATCGTCGGCCAGCAGCACGGCAAACGGCTCGTTGCCGACCAGTCGTTGGCCGCAGAGCACCGCATGGCCAAGGCCGAGGGCCTGGGCCTGGCGCACATAGATGCATTCCATGTCGTCGGGCTTGACGCTGCGCACGACGTCCAGCAGGTCCTGCTTGCCGGATTTTTCGAGGGCCACTTCGAGCTCGAAGGTCATGTCGAAGTGGTCTTCGATGGGCCGCTTGTGGCGGCCGGTCACGAAGATCATTTCCCGCACGCCAGCGGCATAGGCTTCTTCCACCGCGTACTGGATCAGCGGCTTGTCGACAACCGGCAGCATTTCCTTGGGCTGGGCCTTGGTGGCCGGCAGGAAGCGCGTGCCGAGGCCAGCGACCGGAAAAATGGCTTTGGTGATCGGCGATTTGGGCGAAGAGGCCATGAACGTAAACTCGTTTGACGGGGGGCGCGCGGATTCTGTCATGCAGGGTGTGACGGTCTGCGTAGGACGCCGGCCCTATCCCTGAAACGAACACCCCGGCGCCCGCCCGCCAGTCGGCTGGACGCCACACTCATGACTGTCCTGATCCTCGAACCGCTGGAAGCCGATGTGGTGCAGTGGCTTGCCGAGCGCCACGACGCCCGTTTTGCGCCCGAACTCATCGGAGACACGGATGGCCTGTTCGACGCCTTGCGCGACTCGCGCGCGCTGATTGCGCCGCCCGAGGTCCGCATCGACGCCAAGCTGTTGCGCAGTGCGCCGACACTGCTGGCCATCGGCCGCGCCAGCGGCGGCGCCGAGAACATCGACCTCGATGCTTGCCGCAAAGCCCGGGTGGAAGTTGTGCGCTCCCAGGCCTCAACGGCCAGTGCCGAGGCGGAGTTCGCCATCGGCGCGCTGTTGAGCCTGCTGCGCCGCGTGCCCATCGAGGGCAGCGACGGCCTCAAGGTCGGTCGCGAGCTCGGCTGTTCGACTGTCGGCCTGCTGGGCCTGACGCCGGCGGCCCAGGTGCTGACGCAGCTGCTGCATGCCTTCGGTTCGCGCGTCGTGGGCTACGACCCCGCCCTGCATCCCAGCGACGCGACCTGGGCGCGCTGGGGCATCGAAGCCGTCTCCTTGAGCGAGCTGGTGGCGCAGAGCGACGGCCTGGTGCTGCTGCTGCCTTATTTCGAGCGCTTCCGCGGCCTGATCGGCGAGCGCCACTTGGAAAGCGCCCGTGCCGGCCAGGTCGTCGTCGGCTTGAGCCATTCCGGCCTGATGGACGAGGCAGCGCTGGCCGGGGCATTGCGCAGTGGCAAGCTGCGCGCGGCCTGGTTCGACAGCCTGGAGCCGGGCTGGCTGGAATCCGGCCGGGCGCTGCACGGCATCGCCACGCTGCAGGTCACACCGCGCCTGGCGGGCACGACGCGCGAGTCCCGGGTGCGTGCGGCCTGGGCGGTGGCGCGCTGCCTTGACGAGCTGCTGCGCCCGTCGCCGGCGGGCAACAAGGCCCCCGTGAAAGCAGCCGACGTCTACTGAGCGGGCAAGCGGGCGAGCTGCTCGCGCAGGCGCAGCACCGTCTCCTTGAAGCCGGCCACGCGCGCGCGCTCCTGCTCCACGACGGCGGCCGGTGCACGGGCGACGAAGCTCTCGTTGCCGAGCTTGGCTTCGGCCTTGGTGATCTCGCCTTCCAGGCGCGTGGCTTCCTTGGTGAGGCGGGCGCGCTCGGCCTCGACGTCGATCTCGACCTTCAGCGCCAGCTTGGCCGCGCCGTACACCAAGACAGGTGAGGTGGCGCTCTGCCTGGCGAACTCGGCGTCGTCGGCGATCAGCTCGACGGCGCTGAGCTTGGCCAACACCTTGAGCACAGCAGCTGCTTCGGACAGGAAGCTCAAGTCACCGCCCACCAGCAGAGGCACGCGGTCGCTCGGGCTCAAGGCCATTTCTCCGCGCAGGCTGCGCGTGACGCCGACGACTTCCTTCAACTGGGCCATCCAGGCATCGGCCTTCGCGTCAATGCGCTCGGGTTGGCTGACCGGGTAGGCGGCCTGGCCAATGAAGTCGGTCGCCTTGCGGCCGGCCACCGGCGCGACGGTCTGCCACAGCTCCTCGGTGATGAAGGGTGCGATGGGGTGCAGCAGGCGCAGCGTCGTCTCCAGCACGCGGATCAGCGTGCGGCGGGTGGCGCGCTGCTGGCTCTCATCTCCGGCATCCTTGGCGGTCTGGATCTGCACCTTGGCGATCTCCAGGTACCAGTCGCAATACTCGTCCCAGACAAAGCTGTAGACCGCGTTGGCGACATTGTCGAGGCGATACTCGGCAAAGCCTTGGGCGGCGGCAGCCTCGACACGTTGCAGCTCGCTGCTGATCCAGCGGTCGGCCTGGCTGAACTTCATATAGCCCGGCGGGCACTGGCCCTGCTCGTGCGCGAGGCCGCAGTCCTGGCCTTCGGTGTTCATCAGCACGAAGCGCGTGGCGTTCCAGAGCTTGTTGCAGAAGTTGCGATAGCCCTCGCAGCGCTTGGTGTCGAAGTTGATGTTGCGACCCAGGCTCGCATACGACGCCATCGTGAAGCGCAGTGCGTCGGCGCCATAGGCGGGCATGCCTTCGGGGAACTCCTTCTTCACGCGGGCCGCGACCTTGGGCGCCGTCTCGGGCTTGCGCAGGCCCAGCGTGGATTTCTGGATCAGCGTGTCGAGGTCAACCCCCTGGATCAGGTCCACCGGGTCCAGCACATTGCCCTCGCTCTTGCTCATCTTCTGGCCCTGCGAGTCGCGCACGAGGCCGTGGATGTAGACGTCCTTGAACGGCACCTGGCCGGTGAAGTGAGTCGTCATCATGATCATCCGGGCGACCCAGAAGAAGATGATGTCGTAGCCCGTGACGAGCACCGAGGAGGGCAGGAACAGCTCCTGCTCCAGCGTCTTCTCGGGCCAGCCAAGTGTGGAGAACGGCACCAGCGCCGACGAGTACCAGGTGTCCAGCACGTCGGGGTCGCGCGTCAGCTCGCCCAGGTAGCCGGCGGCCTTGGCGCGGGCCTGTGCCTCCTCCTCGCTGCGCGCGACGAACAGCTCGCCGCCCGCGCCGTACCAGGCCGGGATCTGGTGGCCCCACCAGAGCTGACGCGAGATGCACCAGTCCTGCAGGTTGCCCATCCAGTGGTTGTAGGTGTTGACCCACTGCTCGGGGTGGAACTTGACCGCGCCGGTCTCGACGGCGGCAATCGCCTTGTCGGCGATGCTCTTGCCGTCGGCACTGGGTTTGGTGACGGCGACGAACCACTGGTCGGTCAGCATCGGCTCGATGACCTGGCCGGTGCGCTCGCAGCGCGGTACCTGCAGCTTGTGCTTCTTGACCTCAACGAGCAGGCCTTGCGCTTCCAGATCGGCCACGACGCGCTTGCGGGCGACGAAGCGGTCCAGGCCGCGGTAGGTCTCGGGCGCGTTGTCGTTGATCTTGGCCTGCAGGTCCAGCACCGTGATCACGGCCAAGTTGTGGCGCTGGCCGACGGCGTAGTCGTTGGTGTCATGCGCCGGCGTGACCTTGACGACGCCGGTGCCGAACTCGCGGTCCACGTAGTCATCGGCGATCACCGGGATCTCGCGGTCCGTCAGTGGCAGCTTGACGAGCTTGCCGATCAGCGCGGCGTAGCGCTCGTCCTCGGGGTGGACCATGACGGCCGTGTCACCGAGCATGGTTTCGGGACGCGTCGTCGCCACGACGAGGGAGCCGCTGCCATCCGCCATCGGATAGCGGATGTGCCACAGCGAGCCGTCTTCCTCTTCGCTCGTCACTTCCAGGTCCGACACGGCGGACTGCAGCACCGGGTCCCAGCTCACCAGGCGCTTGCCACGGTAGATCAGGCCTTCCTCGTACAGCCGCACGAAGGTCTCGACGACGACGCCCGAGAGCTTCTCGTCCATCGTGAAGTATTCATGGCCCCAGCTGACCGAGTCGCCCAGGCGGCGCATCTGGCCGGTGATGGTGTTGCCCGACTCCTGCTTCCAGTCCCACACGCGCGCGACGAAGTTCTTGCGGCCCAGGTCATGGCGGCTGGTGCCCGCGGCCTGCAACTGGCGCTCGACGACGATCTGCGTGGCAATGCCGGCATGGTCGGTACCCGGCACCCACAGCGTGTTGTCGCCCTTCATGCGGTGGTAGCGCGTCAGCGAATCCATCACCGTCTGGTTGAAGGCGTGGCCCATGTGCAGCGTGCCGGTCACATTGGGCGGCGGCAGCTGGATGCTGAAGGAGGCTTTTGCCGGGTCCAGCGTCGGCTCGTACAGGCCGGCGGCTTCCCACTTGGGGCCCCACTGGGCTTCCAGGGCGGCGGGTTCAAAGGACTTGGCGAGTTCGGTCACGGGGCGTGGTCGTCAGCGGTGGGAAGCGGCGGATTTTATGGGCGGGCGTCGATACAAAACGAAACGCGGCGATACCGCGTCGAGATGCTCTCTGCAGAGGCGCTCGGAATGATGACGACGTCCCAACCACTGGGCTGAACAAGCCCGCGGAGCCTCCCCATGAACTTCTTTCGTCGCTGGCACGCCCACCATGAATTTCGCCATCACTTTGGGGACGGCCATCACGGCCATCATTTCAGCCGCCATGCTGACGGCTTCGCCCACCTGCTGCTGGCCCGAGTCGGCGCAAGGCTTGACCTGGACGACGCGCAGCGCCGCCGCTTTGCCGCCTGGGTCGAGCAGGTGCAGCAGCAGCGCGACGCGTTGACGGCGCTGGCTCGCGCACCGCAACTGGCCGCCCTGGTCGCGGGTGAGCAGTTTCAGCGCGAGCAGGCACAGCAGCTCCTGCATGCCAGGCTGGATGCAATGCGTGCCGCCGGACCCGATGTGATTGATGCCTTCGCCGAGTTCTTCGATTCGCTGGACGACGAGCAGCGCCAGGCGATGCGCTTCATGACCCAGCGCAGCGGGGCCGCCGGCGCCTCGCAGAGTGCCGGGCAGAATGGGCCGCGACATGCACCGACTGCTGCTGATTGACGATGACGAGGCGCTGGCCGGGCCGCTGACGCAATACCTGGCCCGCTTCGACTTCCAGCTCGAAGCCGTCACGCGGCCCAGCGCCGCGCTGACGCGCTTGGCCGCTGAGCGCTTCGACGCCCTCATCCTCGACGGCATGCTGCCCGAGATGGACGGCTTCCAGTTCTGCAAGCGTCTGCGTGGCGGCAATGACGCCTGGCGCGACATGCCCGTGCTGATGCTGACCGCGCGCGGCGACCTGACTGACCGGGTCGTCGGCCTCGAACTGGGCGCCGACGACTACCTGCCCAAGCCCTTCGAGCCGCGCGAACTGGCGGCGCGCCTGCAGACCATCCTGCGGCGCACCCGGCTGGTGGCGGCCGCTGCGCCTGCAACGAGCGGCAGGCTGAGTTTCGAGGGCCTGGAAATCGACCCGACCCGCCGCGAGGTGCTGGGCGCCAACGGCGCCATCGAGCTGACGGGTACCGAGTACGAGCTGTTGCTGATGCTGGCCCGGGAGCCCGGCCGGGTGTTCTCGCGCGATGACATCCTGAACCGGCTGCGCGGCCAGGAGGCCGAGCTGTTCACGCGTGCGGTCGACATCCTCGTCAGCCGGCTGCGGCGGAAGCTGGAACCGCTGGCGGCGCTGAAGACACTGCGCAATGCCGGCTACTGCTTCGCGCTGCCAGTCAGATGAAGCATCACCCGTATGACCACCGCTGGCGCGAGCATTGCGAGCGCAGGCAGAAGAAACGCGCCCAGCGCTTCAGCCGCGACCGCGCGTGGCGCTGGCGGGCGCATGAGCGCTGGCACCAGCGCTGGCATCGTCAGCGCGCGCAGTTCAAGCATTCGCTGGGCGCCCGCCTGATCGCCGTCTTTCTTGTGCTGGCCGTGGCCAGCAGCGTCATCCTGTGGGGGGCCATGGGCAACCCCTACGGCCTGCTGTGGGCGGTGCCGGCGGTGCTGCTGGTCACCGGCTGCGCCTTCGGCGCCATCCGCCACATGGTGGGCCCCCTGCATGCGCTGGCTGTTGGCGCCGAGGCCTTTGGCCGCGGCCAGTTCTCGCATCGCGTACCGGTCATCCATCGTGACGAGATCGGCGACCTAGCCACGCGCTTCAACCAGATGGCGGCCGACATCCAGGCCATGCTGGACGGCAAGCGCGCGCTGCTGCTGGCCATCAGCCACGAGTTGCGCAGCCCGCTGACCCGGGCACGTCTGCACGCCGAGATGGTCGGCGAAGGCGAGTCGCGCGATGCGCTGCTGGACGAGCTGGCGCAAATGCGCGACCTGATCACGGCGCTGCTGGAAAGCGAGCGCCTGGGCAGCGGACACAGCGCCCTGCAGCTCGTCGACTGCGATCTGGCGGAACTGGCCCGCGAGCAGGCGCAGCCGGGCGTGGTGCTGCACATCGAGGCCGATCTGCCGACCTTGAAGCTGGACCGGCTGCGCGTCCAGCTTCTGCTGCGCAACCTCGTCCACAACGCGTTGAGGCATAACGACTCAGCGCGTGGCGACGTGCAGGTCTCGCTCCGCCAAGAGGGAGGCGGCGTTCGCCTGTGCGTGCGCGACTTCGGCGCCGGTGTGCCGCCCGAAGCCCTGGCGCAACTTGGTCAGCCCTTTTACCGTCCCGATGCTGCTCGAAGCCGGCACGAGGGCGGTGTGGGCCTCGGGCTGTGCCTGTGCCGCCTGGTGGCCGAGGCGCATGGCAGCGGGCTGGCGCTGAGGAACGCCAGCCCGGGCTTCGAAGCGAGCGTGCGTTTTAGCTAGGGCAAGCTGCCGCTTCGCGGGCGGTCACATGAACAGATGTTCGCCGGCGTTTTCCCCGCCGAGGATCACGTAGTTGACCTTCTTCAGGTCGGCCAGCTGCGTGCCGCCCGAGTAGGAGATCGAGCTTTGAAGGTCCTCCTGCATCTCGCGCAGCGTGTCGCCGAACTTGCCCTTCACCGGCTCCAGGATGCGCTTGCCCTCAACGTGCCGGTACTCGCCCTTGTTGAAATCCGACGCCGAGCCGTAGTACTCCTTGTAGAGCTTGCCGTCGACCTCGACCGTCTGGCCAGGTGACTCCTCATGGCCGGCGAACAGCGAGCCGATCATGACCATGCTGGCACCGAAGCGCACGCTCTTGGCGATATCGCCGTGGTGGCGGATGCCGCCGTCGGCCACGATGGGCTTGGTGGCCACGCGCGAGCACCACTTCAGCGCCGACAGCTGCCAGCCGCCGGTGCCGAAGCCGGTCTTGAGGCGCGTGATGCAGACCTTGCCCGGGCCGACGCCGACCTTGGTCGCGTCGGCGCCCCAGTTCTCCAGGTCGATGACGCCCTCGGGCGTGCCGACATTGCCGGCGATGACGAAGGTCTCGGGCAGCTTCTGCTTGATGTGGCCAATCATGCGCTGCACGCTCTCGGCATGACCGTGGGCGATGTCGATGGTCAGGTAGTCGGCGCCGACGCCCTCGGCCGCAAGCCGGTCGACCAGCTCGAAATCGGCCGGCTTCACGCCCACACTCAGGGATACGAGCAGACCCTTGTAGCGCATGTCCTTGGCATAGGCCAGGCTGTCGAGGTCGAAGCGGTGCATCACGTAGAAGTAGCCCTCGCGGGCCAGCAGCTCGGTGATGGGCTCGTCCACGACCGTCTTCATGTTGGCCGGCACGACCGGCAGCTTGAAGCGGTGGGGGCCGAACTGCACCGAGGTGTCGCAGTCCGAGCGGCTTTCCACGCGGCAGCGGCGCGGCAGCAGCAGGATGTTGTCGTAGTCGAAGATTTCCATGTTCAAGATCGCAAGTTGCGGCGCGCGTTATTGCAGTGCGTGCCTGGGCTGCGAGCGCTTGACTGGCTCTGCCGGCTCCGTCGTCCGTTTTTGCAGCGGACAAAAAAAACCGGACGCCAAATTTGGGCCCGGTGATTGATTCTACGCAGGCCGCGCGACCAAGGACGCAATGCCGTAATGCACGGGCAGGCCGCAGGCCAAGGCAGCCTTGACCATCGCGTCGGCGCCGGCCGACTCGCCACCTATGCGCAGCAGCGCATCGCAGCGCTCCAGCACCGCCTGGGCGTGAGGATGGAAGAAGCGATCCCAGACCGCATCGCCGCGCCGGCCGCCGGCGGCCTCGATCAGCGGCAGCGTGACCCACTCGCCCAGCAGCGGCACATGGCCCAGTTCGGCCACCTGCACGGCGGCGTCCTGCATCGCCCGGACGTTCGCGGCGATGGCTTCTTCACGGTCGCCGGTGCCGCTGCGGTAGGGCCCGGCGATGAAGACCAGCGACGGACCCTGTCGCGCCGGCGGGCCGAAGACATGGCGCTCGGCCCAGCGCAGCAGCATGATGGTCTTGGCATCGACGATCACGCCGGCCTCGACCTGGCGCATGGCCTCATCGAAGCCCAGCTCGAAGCGGGCGATGTCCTCGCCTTCGTCGACAAGGCCGCCGCCTTCGCCAACGAGGTCGGTGTCGTCGTACTCGGCCGCGAAGAAATGCAGTTTCTCCGTCACCGAGCCGGGGCTCATGTAGGCCTCGAACAGCGCCTGCGGCTCGCGCAGATGCACGCCGGCCTCCTGCTCTGCCTCGGCGCGGATGCAGCTGACCGGGTCCGCCTCGTCCAGCAGTCCGGCGACCGTCTCCACCATCAGCTGCTGCCAGCCGTTGACGAAGACGGGGTAGCGGAACTGCCGCGTCAGCAGCACGCAGCGGCGCTGGCGCTGGTAGAGCAGGATGGTGGCGCCATTGCCACGGTCGTAGGTCTCGCGGTCCTGCGTCTGCCACTCGCCATTGCTGCGCAGGAAGTCGAAGCGGGTGGTCTTGAGCGTGTACCAGTTGTCGGACAGCAGCTTCACCTGCTGCACGCGCACACGCTCGGCCAGCGGCAGGTCGGTGATGCGGGATTCGGTGTCTGTCGGCATGGGTGGGTTGGGCGGTGTCACTGGCGCGGCTCCGTCAGTGCTGGTTGAAGATCTTGCGATGGATGCGCCGCGTGGTCTGCCAGACGGCCAGCAGCACGATGGGAATCGCCGCGCCGGCTGCCAGCTCGGGGTTGAACGGCAACCAGCCCTCGGCCTTCAGCGCCTTCGCACCATAGAGCAGCAGGCTGACGACGTAATAGGTGATGGCCGCCAGCGACAGGCCTTCGACGGTTGCCTGCATGCGCAGCTGGGTGCGCTGGCCTTCGCCGAGCTGGGTCAACAGCTGCTGGTTCTGCGCCTCGGTGGCGATGTCGACGCGCGTGCGCAGCAGGGCGCTGGCGCGTGAGATGCGCTGCGACAGCCCGGCCAGGCGTTGGGCCGTCGCGTTGACCGTGGCGATGGCCGGCGAGAGCCGGCGTTGCATGAATTCGCCCAGCGACTGCGTGCCCGCCACCTTGCCCTCGTGCAGCTCGGCGATGCGCTGATCGACGATCGCCTGGTAGGCCTGGGTCGCGGCAAAGCGGTATTGGTGCGAGGCCGTCGCGTGTTCTATGCGCGCGGCCGTGGAGATCAGGTCGTCCAGCAGCTCGCCTTCCGAGGCACCGCGCTGCTCCAGCCGCGCGGTGATGTTGGCCAGCGTGGCCTCCACCTCGGCCAGCGTCGCGCCCAGCGATTTGGCCGCGGGCAGGCCGCGCAATGCCATCAGCCGGTAGGTTTCCAGCTCCAGCAGGCGCTGGCAGATGCGGCCGGCGCGGGTCTCGGGCGTGCCAGGCTCGGCCAGCACGACGATGTGCTCGAAGCCGGTGGCGCGCAGGCAGAAGTCGGTCACCACCAGGGAGTGCCCGCCCATGGTCGACGCGACGACGGCATGCGCGCCGAACCAGGCGCGCGCTTCGGCCAATGCGCTGGGCGCGAAGGTCAGCGGCCGCTCGATCATGACGAGCTTGATGGCCGCAAAGGTGCGCCCCGGGATGCGGCCCAGCCAGTCGCTGGCCACGCGCAGCGTCAGCGCGTCCAGCGTCTGCGCGCTGGGCTCGGCATCGGCGGGCAGGGGCTGCACTACCGCGTAGCGCGTGAACTCTGCATGCCGCTCCCACTTCAGCGAGAACTCGCCGCAGCGCAGGCGCAGGAAGTTGGCATTCAACGCATCGGCCGCCAGGGCGTGCTGGCCGGGCAGGCGCTGCAGGTGGGCATGCTCGTCGGCCCGGCTGACACCGTCGTTCAGCACGGCGACGTGGACGATGACGGCCGGCAGCCGGATGCGCGCCGGCGGCCGGGCATGCACCTCGTTGTGCAAGGCCAGACGCAAAGCATCGTCGGGAGGTAGCAGGCTGTCTTCGTTCATGGCCCCAGGCTAGTGCGTAGAGAGGGCGGCAAGCCGTCTCGATAAACTTTCAGGCTTCGTACTTCATCAGGCGGCGGCTTCCGTCTTCAATATGCAAGCTTCATTCCCGGCCGTGGTCATCAGCGGCACCGGCCTGTACCGCCCGCCCCATGTCATCACCAATGCCGAGCTGGTCGAGGCGTTCAACGCCTATGCCGACCTGCAGAACGCCGAGCACGCCGAGGCCATAGCCGCCGGTGAGCGCACCGCGCTGACGCATTCCAGCGTCGAGTTCATCGAGAAGGCCTCAGGCATCAAGCAGCGCTATGTCATCGACAAGGCCGGCGTGCTGGACCCGACGCGCATGTACCCGCGCTTCACGCCGCGCGGCGACGACCAGATCTCGCTGATGGCCGAGATCGCCGCCGACGCCGCCCGCAAGGCGCTCGAACAGGCCGGCAAGACCGGCGCCGACATCGACGCCGTGCTGTGCTCCAGCGCCAACATGCAGCGCGCCTACCCCGCGATGGCGGTCGAGATCCAGCAGGCGCTGGGCGCCGGCGGCTATGGCTTCGACATGAACGTGGCCTGCTCGTCGGCCACCTTCGCGCTGGAGCAGGCGGTCAACGCGGTGCGCTCGGGCGCGAGCAAATGCGTGCTGGTCGTCAACCCCGAGATCACGTCCGCCCACCTGGAATGGCGCGACCGCGATTGCCATTTCATCTTTGGCGACGTCTGCACGGCCGTCATCATCGAGCGTGCCGAGACCGCGACCGGCGCCGATCAGTGGGAGATCCTCGGCACCCAGCTCGCCACGCAGTTCAGCAGCAACATCCGCAACAACTTCGGCTTCATGAACCGCGCCGAGGACCGTGACCCGAGCGACCGCGACCTGACCTTCTACCAAGAGGGCCGAAAGGTCTTCAAGGAAGTCGTGCCCATGGCCGCCGCCCACATCGAGGCCCACCTCGGCAAGCTCGGTCTGGCGCCGGCACAGATGCGCCGCTACTGGCTGCACCAGGCCAACCAGGGCATGAATCAGCTCGTCATCAAGAAGCTGGTCGGCGCCGACGCCGGCAGCGATGTCGCGCCGCTGATCCTGGACGAATACGCCAACACCGCCTCGGCGGGCTCCATCATCGCTTTCCACCAGCACCGCGCCGACCTGGCCGCAGGCGATACGGGCGTCATCTGCTCGTTCGGCGCGGGTTACTCCATCGGCAGCGTCGTGGTGAAAAAGCGCTGATGAGCGACCTGACCTTCTTCTGGCACGACTACGAAACGTTCGGTCGCGTGCCGCGGCGCGACCGCCCGGCCCAGTTCGCCGGCCTGCGCACCGATGCCGAGCTCAACGAGATCGGCGAGCCGCTGATGCTGTTTTGCCAGCCCGCGCCCGACTACCTGCCCGATCCCGAGTCCTGCCTGCTGACCGGCATCCTGCCCCAGCACTGCCTGCAGCACGGCGTGCCGGAACATGAGTTCGCCGCCGCCATCGAGACCGTGCTGGCGCTGCCGGGCACGGTCGGCGTGGGCTACAACTCCATTCGCTTCGACGACGAGGTCACGCGCCACCTGTTCTGGCGCAACCTCATCGATCCCTATGGCCGTGAATGGCAGAACGCCTGCGGCCGCTGGGACCTGCTGGATGTCGTGCGCTGCGCCTACGCGCTGCGGCCCGAGGGCATCGTGTGGCCCAAGCACGAGGACGGCCGCCCCAGCTTCAAGCTTGAACACCTGACCCTCGCCAACGGCGTCGCCCACGAGGCGGCGCACGATGCGCTGTCGGACGTGCGGGCCACCGTGGCCCTGGCGCGCAAGTTGCGCCAGGCTCAGCCCAAGCTGTGGGACTTCTGCGTCAAGCTGCGCGGCAAGCAGGCGGTGTGGGACGAGATCGGGATCGGAAAGCCGTTCCTTCACATCTCCGGCATGTACGGCCCCGAGCGCGGCTGCATCGCCGTGGTCTGGCCACTGGCGCCGCACCCGACGAACAAGAACGAACTGATCGTCTGGGACTGCTCGGTCTCGCCGGAAGAGCTGCTGTCGCTGAACGCCGCCGCCATCCGCGAGCGCATGTTCAGCAAGCAGGACGCTCTGCCGGAAGGCGTGACCCGGCTGCCGATCAAGACCATCCACGTCAACAAGAGCCCCATCGTCATCGGCAACCTGAAGACGCTGCAGCCTGCGATGGCCGAGCGCTGGGGCCATGACATCGAGGCCCAGCTCGTCCACGCGCGGCTGTTGGCCGAGAAAGGCCGGTTGTTGGACGGCCTCTGGGCCGATGTGTTCCAGCGCGAGCCGTTCGAGGCGGCCGATGTGGACGAAGACCTCTACGGCGGCTTCATCGGCAACGAAGACCGTCGCGCGCTCAATCGCGTGCGCACCACGCCGCCGGAGCAGCTCGCCGAGCGCGCCGCCCAGGGCAAGCTGGCCTTCCAGGACGGCCGGCTGGACGAGCTGGTGTTCCGCTGGCGCGCCCGCAACTTCCCGACCACGCTCTCCATCGAAGAGGCCGAGCGCTGGCAGGCTCACATGGCCGCGCGGCTGCATGAAGGCGAGGGCGGCGCTCAAACGCTGGCGGCGTTCATGGAGCGCATCGACCAGCTTGGCGAGGCGGCCGATGAGCGCGGCGAGGAGATCCTTTCGGCGCTGTACGACTACGCCGAGCAGATCGCGCCTTGATGCCGCGCGGCAGCGATGCGTGGCGTCTGACAGCGTGATCAGCGTCATGGCCGAAAGCCGGCAGTCCTGCGATAGTCGGGCCTAGAAGATCGACCCGGAGACTCCCATGAGCAGCGCCGCCCCCGACCGTCAAGTGGACCCCACCGCCGCCCGGCTGCGTGCCTTGCTGGTACGCGCACCCACCGCCGTCGCCTTTGTCGCCGGCCAGCGTTTCGAAGTCGTCAGCGAGGAGTTCAATCACCTATTCGGCTTTGGCGACGACAGTGATCTGTCCGGCCAGGGCACGCGGGCTGTCCACACGACCGACATGGCGCACACCGCTTTCAGCGAACGCGCCGCCGCCGCCTTTGCGGCCGGCCGCCCGCTGGACGAAGAGATCGAGTACGTCAAGCGCGACGGCCACCGGTTCTGGGGCCGGCTGCAGGCGACGCCGGTGCACTGGGAAGCGCCGGCGGGCGAGGCCTTGTGGATCGTCGAGGACGTCACGGCCGCACGCGCCCAACGCCTGCAGCCCACCTGGACGGCCAAGCACGACAGCGTCACCGAACTGGCCAACCGTCGCGAGTTCGAGCGGCGCCTGGGCGAGCATGTGGGGAGCCGCCGCGGCGACCCGGTGTCGGTGCTGTGGCTGGACGTGGACAGGTTTGGCGACGTCATCAAGGACATGGGCACCGAGGTAGGCGACCATTTCCTGTATGGCCTGGGGCAGATGCTGATCAGCAAGGTGAGGGCATCGGACCTGGTCGCGCGGCTGGAGGATGACCATTTCGCCATCCTGCTGCCCGACTGCGACCAGCACTACGCCCAGATCATTGCCGAGAAGGTTCGCTCCGCCGTGGCCGGCTATCGGCTGCGCTGGGGTTTGCACCGCACGCGGGTCAAGGCGTCGCTGGGCGTCGTGCAGATCCACTCGACCCTGACGACGGTGGACGCCGTGCTGGGCGCTGGTGCGCTGGCTTGCACCGAGGCCAAGGCGGCGGGTGGCGACAGCGTGCGGGTCTTCGTCTCAGCCGGCGGTTTCGAGGAACTGGCGGGCTGATCGGCGGCCCCTCGTCCAAGGCGTACCTTGGCCGGTCCCCCGAGGGGACGGCGATGCCTGCGGTGTTGAGCCGCTCGCACATCGCCAGGCGAGCCGGCTTGGGAGCGGCCCAGCGCTCGGCCCGGAACAACTGCACGCTCGGCGCCGCGGCGGTCCCCGGAAATGCGGGGTTTTTTGCCGAATGTTCTAAAGTTCGCTCCACCCCGGCCGATGTAGCGGTCAGAGCGCTTGAAAGCTGAATCCCGATGAACGTCGCTATGTCCACCGCCCTGTCCGGCATTTCTGCCGCGAACGAGCGCCTGCGTGCCTCGGCGTCCAACATCGCCAACCTGGCGGCCGGCAACCAGTCGCGCCCCAGCGTCGAGCCGACGAATGTCGACAAGATCCCCCAGCGCGAGATCAACCCGGCCAACGAAGTCGTGGAGCAGCAGTCCGCTGCCTACGCCTTTGTCGCCAACCTGAAGGTGCTGCAGACGCAGATCAACACGACGGGCGCGTTGCTGGACATCAAGGCCTGAGCGGCCCGCCACCAACGACACAAGCGGCCTCGGGCCGCTTTTTCTTTGTCTGCCAACTTTGTTCACCCCGTTGGCGGTGCCGCTCCGTACAAGCAGAGGTCCCCACCCCAAGGATTCGCCATGAGTTCGCTGCATCGCCCGCGCCGCCGTATCGCCTTGCTCCAACTGGCAGCGTTGACGGGCCTCGCCGGCCTGCACGCCAGCTGCGCCGCCGTCGTGTCACCGCCGCTGCTGGACATGCAGCTCATCGACCGCGACAGCGGCGCTGCGCTGGCACGCTACGCCAGCCGAGGCCGGCAGTTCAGTCCGGGCGCGCCCGGCGCGCGCTATGCCATCCGGCTTAGCAATCGCAGCGCGGAGCGGGTGCTGGTGGTGCTGGCGGTGGACGGCGTCAATGCGATTACCGGCGATACGGCGGCATGGAGCCAGTCGGGCTATGTGCTGGACGCGGGCGAGAGTCATGACATCACCGGTTGGCGCAAGAGCGACAACCACATCGCGACCTTCGAGTTCACGTCGCTGGCCGACTCCTATGCCGCACGCACCGGGCGGCCGGCCCACGTGGGAGTGGTCGGCGCGGCGGTGTTCCGGGAGTTGGTGGTCGCTGCGCCGGCCCTGCAGAATTCCGTGGCCCCGCCCGCCGCTGCAGCGCCCAGCCTCTTGAGCCGGCTGAACAGTGCCGCGGCCGATGCCGCCCAGGCCGCGCCAGCGCGCGAAAACGCGGGGCGTGCCGAGGCCGAGCGCTCGGCGAGCGCCAAGCTCGGCACCGGTCATGGCGCGTCGGAGTGGTCGCCCATCCGGCACACCGGCTTCAAGCGCCGCACCAGCCGGCCCGAGCAACTGCTGGAGATCCACTACGACAGCCAGGCCAATCTGATCGCCGCGGGCGTCATGCCGAGGTCGTTCGCCACGTCGCCTGGACTGCCACACGCCTTTCCCAACAGCAGCGCTGGCTATGTGCCGGACCCGCCGGCGCGTTGGTGAGGGCGGGGCGTAGCATCCGCGCCGCATGGCCGAGAGTGAACCCGCCGATGAAGTGCTCATCGCCAGCTATCTGCGCGGCGACGTGCGGGCGTTCGACCGGCTCTATCGCCGGCACGACCGCAGGACTTTCGCGTTCGTCCGCCAGATGCTGCATCCCACGGACCGCGCCACGGTGGAGGACCTGCACCAGGAAGGCTGGCTGGCCGTGGCAGCCAAGGCCGGGAGCTTTGCGCCGACCAAGGCCAGGTTCTCGACCTGGCTCTACACCGTGCTGCGCAACCGGGTGCTGGACCATTGGCGGGCCCACCCGAAAGCTGGAGACGACGAGACCGACATGGATCAACTGGCTTCACCTGCGGCGGGGCCCGAGCAACGTCTGGTCGACAAGCGTCTGGTGCAGGCCGTGGAACGCGGCTTGCTGGGCTTGTCGGTCGAGCAGCGCGAAACCTTCCTGCTTTTCACCGTGGTCGAACTCAGCCTGACCGAGATTGCCGACGTGACCCAGGCCCACCCCGAAACCGCCAAGACCCGGCTGCGCTATGCGCGCGAGGCGCTACGGCATCGTCTGCGTGAGTGGTGCGATGGCTGAGTTCGATCCCATTCCGCCCAAGGACGCGGATGAGGCCGCGTACGCCCAAGCCCTGCTCGACGACGACGCGAGCCGCGCGCATCGCCGCGCTCGGCTGATGGCGGCGCTGCCTCGGCCGGAGGTGGCCGCAACGGTGCTGGTCTCCGACAACAGCCTCGCCTGGCGGTGGCGCCCCTATGCGCTAGGCGTGCTGATGACGGGACTGCTGGTGGCGGCCGTGCTGGTCTTGAAGGGGCACAACGCCGAGCCGCGACAGGAAGCCGATCCGCGGCTGGCGGCCGCCCAGCCCGCGTCGACCGCCGCCGTGGTGGCTCAAGCCGACCCGGTGGTCGCGCCGCCGCCGGCGCCCGCTGCCGAAGCGCCCCGGGCGGTGGCCAAGGGCAGCCCGGCCAAGCCAAGTGCCGTGCAACCCGCGCCCGTGATCGTCGCCGATGCAGCTTTGCCGCATGCGCAGCGAGAGATTGAGGCGAGCGCCGCCGCCGGGGCCGAAGCTGATGCGCGGCCGGCCGCGCCGGTGATCGCTGCGGCGTCAGCCGAGGCGTCCCACCAAGCCGCAACCTTGGCGCGGTCCGGTGCGCTTTCAAACAGAATCGCCGCCCAGCGAAGCTCGGCGCCTCACATCGTGCAGAGCCTGGCCGCTTCAGACGCTGCGGCATCGACGAAGGCCATCACGTCAGCCAATGCCTTGCTGCTGGCGGCAGTCCAACGCGCCGATCTGTCAACGGCACGCTCCGCCCTGCAGGTGGGCGCCTCGGTCCACCGGCGCGATGCGCAGGGTCACACGATGCTGATGCTGGCCGCGCGCAGTGGCTCACGTGCGATGGTGGACTTGCTGTTGTCCGCCGGCGCCCGCCAAAACGACCGCGATCCTCAGGGCTGGACGGCCGCCGAGCATGCGCTGGCGCAAGGGCACAGCGACCTGATCGACGCGTTGCGCTGAGCGCTGCGAAGGCAACAAAAAGCCCGCCGGGCTTGCGCGCGGCGGGCTGGCTTGAAGCCCTTCAGGCTCAGGCCGTCACGGCCTTGGCGGCGTCGGCGTACTCCTCGATCTGGTCGAAGTTCAGGTACTTGTAGACGCTGGCCGTGTCCTTGTTGATGATGCCCATCGCCTCGTGGTACTCCTGCACCGAGGGGATGTGGCCCAGCTTCGAGGCAATGGCCGCCAGCTCGGCCGAGGCGAGGAACACGTTGGTGTTCTTGCCCAGGCGGTTGGGGAAGTTGCGGGTCGACGTGGACACCACGGTCGCGCCCTCGCGCACCTGGGCCTGGTTGCCCATGCACAGGCTGCAGCCCGGCATCTCGGTGCGCGCACCGGCCGTGCCGAAGGCGGCGTAATGGCCTTCCTTGATCAGCTCGCTCTGGTCCATCTTGGTGGGCGGGGCCACCCACAGCTTGACCGGAATGTCGCGCTGGCCGCCCAGCAGCTTGGCCGCGGCGCGGAAGTGGCCGATGTTGGTCATGCACGAGCCGATGAAGGCCTCATCGATCTTGGTGCCGGCGACTTCGGACAGCGTCTTGGCGTCGTCCGGGTCGTTGGGGCAGCAGAGGATGGGCTCCTTGATGTCGGCCAGGTCGATCTCGATGACGGCGGCGTATTCGGCGTCCTTGTCGGCTTCGAGCAGCTCGGGCTTGGCCAGCCAGGCCTCGACCTTCTCGATGCGCCGCTGCAGCGTCTTCGCGTCGGCATAACCGTCGGCGATCATGTTCTTCATCAGCACGACGTTGCTGGTGAGGTATTCCTTGATCGGCGCGGGGTTGAGCTTGATCGTGCAGCCGGCCGCCGAGCGTTCGGCGGAGGCGTCGCTCAGCTCGAAGGCTTGCTCGACCTTCAGGTCAGGCAGGCCTTCGATCTCGAGGATGCGGCCCGAGAACACGTTCTTCTTGCCAGCCTTGGCCACGGTCAACAGGCCGGCCTTGATGGCGTACAGCGGGATCGCGTGCACGAGGTCGCGCAGTGTCACGCCGGGCTGCATCTGGCCCTTGAAGCGCACCAGCACCGACTCCGGCATGTCCAGCGGCATCACGCCCGTGGCGGCGCCGAATGCGACAAGGCCCGAGCCCGCGGGGAAGGAAATGCCGATGGGGAAGCGGGTGTGCGAGTCGCCGCCGGTGCCGACGGTGTCGGGCAGCAGCAGGCGGTTCAGCCAGCTGTGAATGACGCCGTCACCCGGGCGCAGTGACACGCCGCCGCGGTTGCTGATGAAGGCCGGCAGCTCGCGGTGGGTCTTGACGTCCACGGGCTTGGGGTAGGCCGCGGTGTGGCAGAAGGACTGCATGACCAGGTCGGCCGAGAAGCCGAGGCAGGCCAGGTCCTTCAGCTCGTCGCGGGTCATCGGGCCGGTCGTGTCCTGCGAGCCGACCGTCGTCATCTTGGGCTCGCAATAGGTGCCCGGGCGCACGCCGTGGCCCTCGGGCAGGCCGACGGCGCGGCCCACCATCTTTTGGGCCAGCGTGAAGCCGGCCTTGGTCTCGGCGGGCGGCGCCGGCAGGCGGAACAGCGTGGACGCGGGCAGGCCGAGGAACTCGCGCGCCTTGGCGGTCAGTGAGCGACCGATGATGAGGTTGATGCGGCCGCCGGCGCGCACTTCGTCGAACAGCACGTCGCTGCGCAGCTTGAACTCGGCCACGGTTTCGCCGTTCTTCACGAGCTTGCCGTCGTAAGGCAGCACGTCGATGACGTCGCCCATCTCCAGCTTGCCGACGTCGACCTCGATGGGCAGCGAGCCGGAGTCTTCCTGGGTGTTGAAGAAGATCGGCGCGATCTTGCCGCCGAGCGTGACGCCGCCGAAACGCTTGTTCGGCACGAAGGGAATGTCCTGACCCGTGGCCCAGACCACCGAGTTGGTGGCCGACTTGCGCGAGGAGCCGGTGCCGACGACGTCGCCGACATAGGCGACCAGATGGCCCTTCTTCTTCAGGTCCTCGATGAACTGCATCGGGCCGCGCTTGCCGTCTTCCTCGGGCTTGAACGCCGCGTCGGGCCGCGTGTTCTTCAGCATTGCCAGGTAGTGCAGCGGGATGTCCGGGCGGCTCCAGGCGTCAGGCGCGGGGGACAGGTCGTCGGTATTGGTCTCGCCGGGCACCTTGAAGACGGTGACGGTGATCTTCCTCTCGACTTCAGGGCGCGAGGTGAACCACTCGGCGTTCGCCCAGGACTGCATCACCTCCTGGGCCTTGGCGTTGCCGGCCTTGGCTTTGGTGGCGACGTCGTTGAAGAAGTCGAACATCAGCAGCGTCTTCTTCAGGCCTTCGGCTGCGACGCCAGCGACTTCGGGGTCGTCCAGCAGCTCGATCAGCGGATGCACGTTGTAGCCGCCCACCATGGTGCCCAGCAGCTCGGTCGCCTTGGCCTTGGAGATGAGGCCGACGCTGACGTCGCCATGCGCGACCGCGGCCAGGAACGAGGCCTTGACCTTCGCGGCATCGTCAACGCCCGGGGGCACGCGGTGAGTCAACAGGTCCAGCAGGAATTCGCCTTCACCGGCCGGCGGCGCCTTGATCAGCTCGATCAGTTCGGCCACCTGCTTGGCTTCCAGGGGCAGGGGCGGAATGCCGAGGGCGGCGCGTTCAGCAACGTGTTGGCGGTAGGCGGTGAGCATGGGAGAACTCCTGAAACGGGGGACGAAAAGGAATCAAGCCTTGGGCGCGATGACGCGCAGGCCCTTGAAGTAATCACGAAAGAAGCCGGCGTCGCGGGTGATCAGTCCCTGGCATTGCAGCAGGGCATGGGCACCGATGAGGAAGTCGGGGACGGTACGCTTGATGTCGTGGGGAGTGGCGGTCGTCGGCAGCCGCTGACGGTAGCGCCGCTGCATTTCGCCGGCCCGCAGCGCGGCGCGCAGTTCCAGCGGCGAAAAGCCGATCCCGATGGCTTCCAGCGTCTCCAGGACGATGTCGCTGTGTCCGAGTCCGGCCACCACCTCGCTGACGACGACCTCGCAAGCGACGACAGGGCCAGTCGACAGCGCGCCGCGCAGCAGTCGCTCGGCTTCATCCGCGGATGGCCCGTCGCCGATGTAGTCGACGAGGATGGAGGTGTCGACTGCAATCACTCAGTCTCGTCCGGTGGGGGATAGGGGTCGCCGGGGGCACGGCCGCGCAACTCGCGCATGACGTCATCCGTCGTCGTGCCGGCGGGCAGCTTGATGCGGCCGCGCATCTTGGACAGCGCATCACCCACGTCCTTGCGCAGGATGATGCGGCCGCCGTCCAGCTCGACCTTGAGCGTCGTGCCCTTGGTCAGGCCGAGGGCATCCCGGACGGCCTTGGGCAGGGTGATCTGCCCGCGTTCGGCAACAGTGGCTTCCATGGCGCCTCCAGCGGCTGAGCCGCTGCGAAGGCGCGTCTCAGGTATGCATCAGAAAGTATGCATTCATTCTACATACCGGAGGCTAGGGCATCAACCCGGATGAGTCACTTGGCTGCCGGCGCGATGCCCAGGCTGCTGCGTGCGGCGGCGGCGGCCTGCGCTTCGGGATCGTTGATCAGCGCGGCCTTAGCGGCGGCCATCTGCTTCTCCTGCTCGGGGTGGATGCACTCGTCCACCAAGCGCTGGCCGATCTTGGTGTCCAGCAGCATGGATTTGTTGGCGATCTGGATCATCAGCGTGCGGCCAGTCACGTCTTCCAGGCGCAATGCGCCGGTGGACGACAGCACCGGTTTCATGGTGAAAACCTGCTTTTGCCAGGCCACGTTGACGTAGCCCGCAACCTCGGGGTGCTTCTCGATGTGGATGTTCTGCTTGAACTCGCAGGCGTAGTCGCCCAAGTGGGCGCGCTCGGACGCCGCCAGCTGCGCTTCGTCAGCGTCGATGAGCACCGGCGCCGGCGGGGGCTCAGGCGCCTTCTTCGGGAGCGGCTTGGCTGCAACTGTCTTGGGCTTGACCGCAGGCTTGATGGGTTTGACAGGCTTGGCGGGCGCCGTCTGGGCCAGAGCGGGGAGGGTGGCGCAAAGGATCAGGGCAGCGGCGCAGCCGCGAAGCGAGGAAAGCAGCATCGGGTATGTCGGGTGGAGAGGTGAAAGGTGGCGGGTGCGGCGCATGGTGGCTGCAATCCGGCCGCGCAACGGTGAAGAGTTGTTGGGATTGTCCGGCGTACCGGACGCCCCCTTCGCTCCGTGCTTTACCCGATGGATACGGGGAAAAACGCCGATCGGGCTTCGGCCGGCAGCGCGCGCCCCGTGCGTTGTGCGCGTTCGAGCACGGTCCAGAAATACCGATAACTGGCGCGGTCGTGCAATCGGTCACGGAAGGAAATCGGCGCCCATTGCTGGCTTTGCGCCGCCAGCAGCAGTTCGGCCGCCTCGGCGATCTCGTCGGCGGCCGGCGCGAAGGCTTCGACGATGGTGCGGATCTGGTCGGGGTGGATGCTCCACATGCGCGTGTAGCCAAACTCGCGCGCGGCGCGGCGGGCCGCGCCGGCCAAGGCGGTGGCATCGCGGAATTCGGTGACGACGCAGTGCGAAGGTGTCTTGCCAAAGGCATGCGCGGCTGCAGCGATTTCCAGCTTGGCGCGCACGACCAGCGGGTGCTCGAACTGGCCGGGCAATTCCATCGCGGCCTTCGGGATGGCGCCGCCGTGGGCGGACACGAAGTCCATCAAACCGAAGGACAGCGACTCGATGCGCGGATGGGCGGCGATGCGGAAGACCTCCCGCAATGCGCCGTGGGTCTCGATGAGCACCTGCAGCGGCAGCTTCGGTTGGCCGTGGCGTTCGCAGGCAGCGTCGATGGCAATGGCCGCGCGGTCCACGTCGGCGGCGCTCTCAGGCTTGGGGATCATCAAGTAGGCCAGGCGCTGGCCGGCCTTGCTGAGCAGCGTGTCGACGTCGGCCTCGAAAGCCGCATGGCCGAACGGGTGGACGCGCGCGCCGACGCGGCCGAAGCGGTTGGCGGCGCTGGTCGCCAACTCGGCAATCAACAGCGCGTGCTCGGCCTCGCCACCGACCGGGGCGCCGTCCTCGGCGTCCAGCGTGATGTCGAAGACCGGGCCCAGCTCGGCCTGCAAGGCCAGGCTTTTGCGCATGCGGGCCTCGACGCCGCAATAGTGGTCGACGACTGGCAGCGCGGTGCGCGGCGTTTCATTGCCGAACAAGGCTTTGCTTGGGTGGAGGAGGGCGCTCATCACGCCACTGTACTCAGCGCAGGAGACGCATCAGCGTGATGGTGGTCGCGGATTCGCGAGGTTCTAAAGGCTTCATGCACTGTTCCGCCTGAGCCATGCGTGACAGCATGAGCGACCAACGACACGTGGAGACACCCCATGATCAAGCTCGAATCGCTCAGCTGTTCCCGCCGCCTGGCGTTACAGACCTTGGGCGCAGTGCTGGGCGTGCTGCTGGTGGCCGGCTTCCTGCTGTTCTCGGAGCGCGCCCTCATCATGAACGAGCGTCAGCAGGCGGTTCGTCAGGCGGTGGAAGCCGCGCATGGCGTCGTCGCGCATTTTCACGCCCAGGTGGCCGCCGGCAAGCTGGCGGATGACGACGCCAAGAAGGCGGCTCTGGCCGCCGTGAAGGGCCTGCGCTACAGCGGCAACGAATACTTCTGGATCAACGACAACACGCCGGTCATGGTCATGCACCCCATGAAGCCGGAGCTTGACGGCAAGCCGCTTTCGGCCAGCAAGGACCCGACCGGCAAGGCGCTGTTCGTCGAGATGGTCAACATCGTCAAGGCGCAGGGCGGCGGCTTCATTCCCTACATGTGGCCCAAGCCTGGCAGCGACCAGCCGGTGCCGAAGGAGTCCTACGTGAAGGGCTTTGCGCCGTGGGGCTGGATCATCGGCTCGGGCGTCTATGTCGACACCGTCAACGACGCCATCCTGCAGCGCGTGTGGAAAGTGGGCCTCGGCGTGCTGGCGCTCGTCGCCCTGCTGCTGACCCTGGGTCTGGCGATCACCCGCAGCATCACCCGACAGTTGGGTGGCGAACCTGCCACGGTCAACGCGATCACGCGCCGGCTGGCCGAGGGTGATCTCGGTGTCGACATCGAACTGCAGGCCGGCGATCACGCCAGCGTGATGCAAGGCGTCAGCGCGATGCGCGACAGCATGGCCAGCATCGTCAAGCAGGTGCGTGACGGATCGGAGTCGGTCGCCAATGCCAGCTCGGAGATCGCGAGCGGCAATCAGGACCTCAGCGCCCGCACCGAAAGCCAGGCCAGCGCGCTTCAGCAGACAGCGGCGTCCATGGATGAGCTGGGTGCGACGGTGCGCAACAACGTCGACAACGCCCAGCAAGCCAACCAGCTGGCGCAGAACGCCTCGCATGTGGCGGCCGAGGGCGGTCAGGTCGTCAAGCAGGTCGTCGACACGATGAAGGGCATCAACGACAGCTCGCGGCGCATCGGCGACATCATCTCGGTCATCGACGGCATCGCCTTCCAGACCAACATCCTGGCGCTCAACGCCGCCGTCGAGGCTGCGCGTGCAGGCGAGCAAGGGCGCGGCTTCGCGGTCGTGGCCGGCGAAGTGCGCTTGCTCGCAGGCCGCAGTGCCGAGGCGGCGCGAGAAATCAAGAACCTGATCTCGCAGAGCATGGAGCGGGTCGACCGCGGCAACACGTTGGTCGACCAGGCCGGCGCGACGATGGACAGGGTGGTCAGCAGCATCCAGCGTGTGACCGACATCATGGGCGAGATCAGTTCGTCGAGCGCCGAGCAGAGTTCGGGCGTGTCGCAGGTCGGGGCGGCCGTCAC
Source organism: Pelomonas sp. Root405 (assembly GCF_001425165.1). GTDB lineage: Bacteria > Pseudomonadota > Gammaproteobacteria > Burkholderiales > Burkholderiaceae_C > Pelomonas. The sequence goes on along the minus strand of NZ_LMDU01000018.1, from coordinate 73,966 downwards.
CCAGATGGACCAGGCCACTCAACAGAACGCCGCGATGGTGGAGCAGATGGCTGCGGCGGCCGACGGGCTGAAGGTGCAGGCCCAGCAACTGGTGGAGACGGTGTCGACCTTCCGCCTGCCCGCGACGCGCTGAACGGCACGGCAACGAAAAAGGCCTCCCGAGGGAGGCCTTTGTTCTTGCTGAAGTGGCTTACAGCAGGTGCTTGACGCCGTCCTGCTCGTCCGTCAGTTCCTTCAGCGTCTTGTTGATGCACTCCTGCGAGAAGGCGTCGATCTCGATGCCTTGCACGATCTTGTACTCGCCGCCTTCGCAGGTGACCGGATAGCCGAACATGACTTCCTTGGGGATGCCGTATTCGCCGCCCGACGGGATGCCCATCGTGACCCACTTGCCGTTGGTGCCCAGGGCCCAGTCGCGCATGTGGTCGATGGCGGCGTTGGCGGCCGAGGCGGCCGAGGACAAACCGCGAGCGGCAATGATGGCCGCGCCGCGCTTGCCGACGGTGGGCAGGAAGACCTCGCGGTTCCACTGCTCGTCGTTGATCAACTCCTTCACCGACTGGCCGTCGATGGTGGCGTTGCGGTAGTCGGCGTACATCGTGGGCGAGTGGTTGCCCCACACGGTCAGCTTCTCGATGGCGGCGACGGCCTTGCCGGTCTTGGCAGCCAGTTGGCTGGCGGCGCGGTTGTGATCCAGGCGCAGCATGGCGGTGAAGTTCTTGGCCGGCAGGTCCGGGGCCGACTTCATCGCGATGTAGGCATTGGTGTTGGCAGGGTTGCCCACCACCAGCACCTTGACGTTGCGCGAGGCGACGGCGTTGAGCGCCTTGCCCTGCGTCGTGAAGATGGCGCCGTTGATCGACAGCAGCTCGGCGCGTTCCATGCCCGGGCCGCGCGGGCGCGAACCGACCAGCAGCGCGTAGTCGGTGTCCTTGAAGGCGGTCATCGGGTCGCTGTGCGCTTCGATGCCGGCCAGCAGCGGGAAAGCGCAGTCTTCCAGCTCCATGATGACGCCCTTGAGCGCGTTCTGGGCCTTCTCGTCGGGGATCTCCAGCAGTTGCAGGATGACGGGCTGGTCCTTGCCCAGCATCTCGCCGGAGGCGATGCGGAACAGCAGGGCATAGCCGATCTGGCCTGCTGCGCCGGTGACGGCGACGCGAACGGGTTTCTTGCTCATGGAGATCTCCGGGGACAGTTGATAAAGCTGACGTCGAGGGGCGCCAAGCGCGCCGCCTGAAGGCGGGCAAGTGTACGGGCATACCCTGTGCTGCAATGCGCCCATGCCCAAGTCGCCAGCCCCGCTGTACGAGCAGATCCGCCAGTTGATCGTGGCCGCACTCGCCGCGGGTGAGTGGCGGCCTGGCGACGCCCTGCCCAGCGAGGCGGCGCTGGCCGAGCGCTTCCACGCGAGCCCGGGCACGGTCAGGCGGGCGCTGGACGAGTTGAGCGCCGAGCATGTCGTCGAGCGCCGCCAGGGGCGCGGCACTTTCGTTGCCACACACACCGCACCGCGCAACTCCTATCGCTTCCTGCGGCTGGTTGCCGATGACGGCGTGACCGGCTTCACGCGCGAACTGCTGCATTGCCGGCGCGCCCGCGCCACGGCCGAGACGGCGCGGGCGCTGCAACTGCGCACTGCCGAGCCGGTCATCGAGATCAGGCGGCTGTTGCTGCGCCGCGGTCGGGCCGTGGTGCTGGACGACCTGTGGCTGCCGCTGCGCCACTTCGAGGGCTTGAGCGGCGAAGTGATCGACGCCTATCCGGGCACGCTCTACGCTCTCTTTGAGGAGCGCTACCAAGTGCACATGGTGCGCGCCGAGGAGAAGCTGCGCGCGGTTTCTGCCCGCGCCGAGGCGGCAGAACTGCTGGGCGTGCCGGACGGCGCGCCGCTGCTCAGCGTGGAGCGCGTGGCCTACACCTACGGCGATCGCGCGGTCGAACTGCGGCGTGGGCTCTACCACACGCAAGCCGACCACTACCTCAACGAGTTGAACTGAAACTGACAATGCCGCACTGCAGCAAGCACGAAGCTTGGTCTTTGTCTCTGACCTAGAATCTTTCGGTTTCACATTGATTACGGGCTCGACATGGCGGAAAGCGCGAAAGCAAGACCGGTTTACCGAAATATTCACGTCACGCAGATCGTCAGTTATCGACTCCCGCCGGCCGGCATCGTCTCCATCCTTCACCGCATCAGCGGCTTCGTGTTGTTCGCGTTGCTGCCGTTCGCGATTTGGATGCTGGACACCAGCCTGAGCACGGAAATCTCGTTCGAGACCTTCACGAATGTCTTCGTGGCTGGCTTCGCCGGTATCCCGGGCTGGTTCGTCAAGCTGGTGACGTTGGGGCTGATCTGGGGCTACCTCTTCCACTTCATCGCCGGTGTGCGTCATCTGTGGATGGACGCGACGCACAGTGTCAGCAAAGCCCAGGGCCACAGCTCGGCGCTGGTCACGCTGGTCCTCAGCACGCTGCTGACGGTGCTGCTGGGTGCCAAGCTGTTCGGCCTCTATTGAGCCCCCGAGGACAACAACAATGACTACTTACGGTTCCAAGCGCATCGTCGTCGGTGCGCACTACGGCCTGCGTGACTGGCTGGCGCAGCGCATCACCGCGGTGCTGATGGCGATCTTCACGGTCGTGCTGCTGGCCCAGGTGCTGATGCCCGGCGAACTCGGCTACGACCGCTGGGCGGCGATCTTTTCGCAGCAGTGGATGAAGCTGCTGACCTTCGTGACCATCCTGTCGCTTGCGTATCACGCCTGGGTCGGCATGCGCGACATCTGGATGGACTATGTGAAGCCCGTCGGCGTGCGGTTGACGCTGCAGGTGCTCACGATGGTTTGGCTTGTGGGATGCGCCGGTTGGGCGATCCAGGTTTTGTGGAGACTCTGATGGCGCAGCTTGCGACCCGTAAGTTTGATGTGGTGATCGTCGGAGCCGGCGGCTCCGGCATGCGCGCCTCGCTGCAGCTGGCTCTGGCCGGCTTGAATGTGGCCGTCCTGTCCAAGGTCTTCCCGACCCGCTCGCACACCGTTGCTGCGCAGGGCGGCATCGGCGCCTCGCTTGGCAACATGAGCGAGGACAACTGGCACTACCACTTCTACGACACCGTCAAGGGGTCCGACTGGCTGGGCGACCAGGACGCCATCGAGTTCATGTGCCGCGAGGCGCCCAAGGTCGTGTACGAGCTTGAGCACTTCGGCATGCCCTTCGACCGCAATGCCGACGGCACCATCTACCAGCGCCCGTTCGGCGGCCACACCGCCAATTACGGCGAGAAGCCCGTGCAGCGCGCCTGCGCCGCGGCCGACCGCACCGGCCACGCGATGCTGCACACGCTGTATCAGCAGAACGTCAAGGCGCGCACGCAGTTCTTCGTCGAATGGATGGCGCTGGACCTGATCCGCGACGCCCAAGGCGACGTGGTCGGCGTGACCGCGCTGGAGATGGAGACCGGTGAGGTCCACATCCTGCAGGGCAAGACCGTTCTGTTGGCCACCGGCGGTGCCGGCCGCATCTTCGCCGCCAGCACCAACGCCTTCATCAACACTGGCGACGGCCTGGGCATGGCAGCGCGCGCCGGCATCCCGCTGGAAGACATGGAGTTCTGGCAGTTCCACCCGACGGGCGTGCACAACGCCGGCGTGCTGCTGACCGAAGGCTGCCGCGGCGAAGGCGCCATCCTGCGCAATGCCAACGGCGAGCGCTTCATGGAGCGCTATGCGCCGACCTTGAAGGACCTGGCACCGCGCGACTTCGTGTCCCGCTGCATGGACCAGGAGATCAAGGAAGGCCGGGGTTGCGGTCCGAATAAGGACTACATCAACCTCGACATGACCCACCTTGGCGCCGAGACCATCGCCAAGCGCCTGCCGTCGGTGCTGGAGATTGGCCACAACTTCGCCAACGTCGACATCACCAAGGAACCGATCCCCGTGGTGCCGACCATCCACTACCAGATGGGCGGCATCCCCACCAACATCCACGGCCAGGTGGTGGCGCCCAAGGACGGCAATTCCAACGAGATCATCAACGGCCTCTACGCCGTGGGCGAATGCGCCTGCGTCAGCGTGCACGGCGCCAACCGCCTGGGCACCAACTCGCTGCTCGACCTGCTGGTGTTCGGCCGTGCCGCCGGCAACCACCTGGTGGCGGCCAACCTGGGCAAGCAGTCGCACAAGGGTCTGCCGGCCGACGCGGCGGACCGTTCGCTGGCCCGCCTGGCCCGCCTGGACGGCAGCAGCAGCGGTGAATACGCCCAGGACGTGGCCAACGACCTGCGTGCCGCGATGCAGCAGCATGCCGGCGTGTTCCGCACCCAGGCCATGCTCAACGAAGGCGTGTCCAAGATCGCGGCGATTGCGGACCGGGTCAAGAACATCACGCTCAAGGACAAGTCCAAGGTCTTCAACACGGCGCGTATCGAGGCGCTCGAAGTGGAGAACCTCATCGAGGCCGCCCAGGCCACCATCGTCTCGGCCGCCGCCCGCACCGAGAGCCGCGGCGCCCACACGGTGAACGACTACGGCGACACGCCGGCCCATCCCAACGGACGCAACGACGAGCAGTGGATGAAGCACACGCTGTGGTACTCGGAGGGCAACCGCCTGGACTACAAGCCGGTCAACCTCAAGCCGCTGACCGTTGAATCGGTGCCTCCCAAGGTCCGCACCTTCTGACGGCCTGCCGACCAAGGACTCAACACATCATGAAGCGCACTTTCCAGATTTATCGCTACGACCCGGACAAGGACGCCAAGCCCTACATGCAGACCCTCGAGGTCGAGCTGGACGGCTCTGAGCGCATGCTGCTGGACGCCTTGAACAAGCTCAAGGCTGTCGACCCGAGCCTGTCGTTCCGCCGCTCCTGCCGTGAAGGCGTCTGCGGCTCGGACGCGATGAACATCAACGGCAAGAACGGCCTGGCCTGCCTGACGAATATGCGCACGCTGCCGGGCACCATCGTGCTCAAGCCGCTGCCGGGCCTGCCCGTCGTGCGCGACCTCATCGTCGACATGACGCAGTTCTTCAAGCAGTACAACTCGATCAAGCCTTACCTTGTCAACGACAACGTGCCGCCCGAGACCGAGCGGCTGCAGTCGCCCGAGGAGCGCGACGAGCTCAACGGCCTGTACGAGTGCATCCTGTGCGCGAGCTGCTCGACGAGCTGCCCGAGCTTCTGGTGGAACCCCGACAAGTTCGTCGGCCCGGCCGGGCTGCTGCAGGCCTACCGCTTCATCGCCGACAGCCGCGACGAAGCGACCGCCGAGCGCCTGGACAACCTCGAAGACCCGTACCGCCTGTTCCGTTGCCACACCATCATGAACTGCGTGGACGTCTGCCCCAAGGGCCTGAACCCCACCAAGGCCATTGGCAAGATCAAGGAATTGATGGTCCGCCGCGCGGTCTGACGAGCGATGAGTGAAGTGGCTTCGATGATCGACGAACGCGCGCTGTCCAAGCTGCGCTGGCGTTGCCGCCGGGGCCTGCTCGAGAACGATCTGCTGATCGAGCGCTTCTTCAACCGCCACGCCGGCGGCATCAGCGTCAGCCATGCTGACGGACTGACTGCACTGATGGACCTGGGCGACAACGACCTGCTCGACTTGTTACTGCGCCGCAAGGAGCCCAGTGGTGAAATCGACACTGCTGCGGTGCGCGAGGTTCTCGCCGAGCTGCGACCCTGACTCCCGTTTTTTAAAGCCTCCCAAAGGACCGCACCATGACCCCGTCGGACGTGAAAGCCACCCTGTCGTTCTCAGACGGCAGCCCCTCGATGGACCTGCCCCTGTACAAGGGCAGCATCGGCCCGGATGTCATCGACATCCGCAAGCTCTACGCGCAGACCGGCAAGTTCACCTACGACCCGGGCTTCCTGTCGACCGCGTCGTGCAACTCGACCATCACCTACATCGACGGCGACAAGGGTGAACTGCTGTATCGCGGCTACCCCATCGAGCAGCTCGCGGTGAACTGCGATTACCTCGAGACCTGCTACCTGCTGCTCTACGGAGAGCTGCCCAACGCGGCCGAGAAGGCCAACTTCGAAGACCGTGTGATGCACCACACGATGGTCAACGAGCAGATGCAGTTCTTCCTGCGTGGTTTCCGCCGTGACGCCCACCCGATGGCCGTCATGACCGGCCTGGTGGGCGCGCTGTCGGCCTTCTATCACGACAGCACCGACATCAATAACCCCGAGCACCGCGAGATCGCGGCGATCCGCCTGATCGCCAAGATGCCGACGCTGGTGGCCATGGCCTACAAGTACACCATCGGCCAGCCCTACATCTACCCGAAGAACGACCTGAGCTACGCCGGCAACTTCATGCGCATGATGTTTGCCACGCCCTGCGAGGACTACAACCCGAACCCGGTGCTGGTGCGGGCGATGGACCGCATCTTCACGCTGCACGCCGACCACGAGCAGAACGCGTCAACGTCGACCGTGCGCCTGTGCGGCTCGTCCGGCACCAACCCGTTCGCGGCCATCGCAGCCGGTGTGGCCTGCCTGTGGGGCCCCGCCCACGGCGGCGCCAACGAGGCCTGCCTGAACATGCTGGGCGACATCCAGAAAGCAGGCGGCGTCGCTCGCATCGGTGACTTCGTCAGCAAGGTCAAGGACAAGAACTCCGGTGTCAAGCTGATGGGCTTTGGCCACCGCGTCTACAAGAACTACGACCCGCGCGCCAAGCTGATGCGCGAGACCTGCCACGAGGTGCTGAGCGAGCTGGGACTGGAGAACGACCCGCTGTTCGAGCTGGCGATGAAGCTGGAAAAGATCGCGCTGGAAGACGAGTACTTCGTCGCCCGCAAGCTTTATCCGAACGTCGACTTCTACTCCGGCATCGTGCAGCGCGCCATCGGCATTCCGGTGCCGCTGTTCACGGCCATCTTTGCGCTGGCCCGCACGGTCGGCTGGATCGCCCAGCTCAATGAGATGATCGGCGACCCCGAGTACAAGATCGGCCGCCCGCGCCAGCTCTTCGTCGGCGCCGCACCGCGCGACGTCAAGCCCATCGCCCAGCGCTGATCCGCTCACGCCTCACCCGTGAACCCCTCGGTCCCCCGAGGGGTTCTTTCATTTTTAGGGTTCTTAGCGCTTTCACGTGGATCGCCGGGGAGACTGGCATCGTGCCGACACCGGGCATCATGGCTGAACGCGCAAAGAACCTAGTGGAGACTCGATGTCGGCACCTGAGATCCTCGTCCTCGGCAGCGTCAACCGCGACCTCATCGTGCATGCGCCGCGCCTGCCGTTGCCCGGCGAGACGTTGCGCGGCCAGAGGTTTGGCTCATGCCTTGGCGGCAAGGGTGCCAACCAGGCAGTGGCTGCGGCGCGCCTGGGCGCCCGGGTGGCCTTGGCTGCGCGCGTCGGCTTGCTGGAGAACGGCGCGGCGATGGTTGAGCAGCTGAAAGGCGAGGGCGTTGACACCCGTGCCATCGCGCAGCCTGCCGGCGAGGTGCCCGGCGTCGCGCTGATCGTCGTCGGCGCCGAGGATGCCGAGAACCAAATCGTCACCGTCGCGGGCTCCAACGGCACGCTGCCGCTGGACCAGGTCGAAGCCCTTGACATGACCGGCCTGCGCTGGCTGGTGGCCCAGCAGGAGTTGCCGCTGGCCAGCATTGCCCGCGCCTTCGAGCGCGCCCGCGCCGCTGGCGTCAAGACCGTGTTGAACGCCGCGCCGTTCCGACCCGGCAGCGAGAGCCTGCTGCACCTCGTCGACCTGCTGGTCGTCAACTCGCTGGAGGCCCAGGCCCTCGTCACGACGCTGGGCGGCGGTGCGGCGGAACCCGGCGTGTTGGCCCAGGCCCTGCGTGACAAGGGCCCGGGCGCCGTGCTCGTGTCCCTCGGCGCCGACGGCCTGTGCTGGGTCGATGCCGATGGCCCGCGCCATGTCGCCGCGCGGCCCGTCAAGGCTGTCGACACCGTGGGCGCCGGCGACACCCTCGTCGGCGCTCTCATCACGGCGCTGGCCGAAGGCCAACCGATTGCCAACGCGCTCGCCTTTGCCCAGGCCGCCGCGGCCCTGGCCGTGTCGCGCCCCGGCGTGCAGGATGCGATGCCGCGCCGCGCCGAAGTCGATCAACTGCTCGCCACGACAAGCTGAATCCCACAAGGAGAACAAGAGATGTCCCAGACCCTGCTGCTGCCCCGCTGGCTGCTGACGATGAAGCCCGGTGAACCCGTGCTCGACAACCACGCGCTGCTGATCGACGGCGAGCGCATCGCCGCCGTCGGCCCGCGCGAGACGCTGCTGGCGCAGTACCCGCAGGCCGAGCGCGTCGAGCTGCCCGAGCAGATCCTGATTCCTGGCCTCATCAATGGCCATGCGCACTCCGCCATGACGCTGCTGCGCGGCGTTGCCGACGACGTGCCGCTGATGGACTGGCTGCAGAACCACATCTGGCCGCTGGAGAAGAAGTGGGTCAGCGAAGCCTGGACGTATCTCGGCAGCAAGCTCGCCGCCGCCGAAGGCCTGCGCAGCGGCACGACCTACATCAACGACATGTACTTCTTCCCGACTGCGATGGCACGCGCCGCCGTGGACTCGGGCGTGCGCGCGGCCGTGTCGATGAACGTCATCGACTTCCCGACCGGCTATGCGTCCGGCCCGGACGACTACATCGCCAAGGGCATCGCCGCCTACGAGCAGTACAAGGGTGAGAAGCTGCTGGACTGGACCAGCGCGCCGCATGCGCCGTACACGGTGTCCGACGAGACCTTCATCAAGTTGCGCGACTTGGCCGAGAAGCTCGACATCCAGATGCACTGCCACATCCACGAGACGGCAGGCGAGGTCGAGGACGGCATCAAGGCGCATGGCGTGCGCCCCATCGCGCGGTTGGACAAGCTGGGGCTGTTCAGCGAGCGCATGGTGGCCGTGCACATGGTCCACCTCGACGAGGCCGAGATCGAGCTGATGGCCCGGAAGGGCGTGCACCTCGTGCACAACCCCAACTCCAACCTCAAGCTCGCTTCGGGCGTGATGCCGCTCAAGGCGCTGGAGACGGCGGGCGTCAACACCATCCTCGGCACCGACGGCGCCGCGTCCAACAACCGCCTCGACATGTTCGGCGAGATCCGCTCGGCTGCGCTGCTGGCCAAGGGGATCACCGGCGACCCGACCGTCGCATCCGCACGCACGGCGCTGGAGATGGCCACCCTCCGCGCCGCCAAGGCCATGGGCCGTGCCGATGACCTCGGCTCGCTGGAAGTCGGCAAGCTGGCCGATTGCGTCGCCGTGTCGCTGGACAGCATCGAATGCCAGCCGGTCTACAACGCCGCGGCGCAGCTGGTCTACGTGGCCGGCCGCGAGCAGGTCAGCAACGTCTGGGTGGGCGGCCGCCAGGTGCTGCGCGACCGCCAGCCGACGACCATCGACGTGCCCGCGCTGCTGGCCGAGGTGCGCGATGTCGTCGGCCGCATGCAGGCAGGCTGACCGACCTCAGAACTGCATCCGCGCACCGACGCGGTACTGCCGCCCCAGGACGTCGTACAGGAAGGGGTTGATGCCATAGCCCGTGCCCGTCTGCGGTGCGGCGACCGGGTCGACGTCGGTGAGGTTGTCGACCTTGAAGTACACGCTCAGGTTCTTGTTGAGCTTGTACGAGCCGCCGATGTCCCAGTAGAAGGCGCCCTTCATCTGGTTGTTCAGGATGGTGGGGCGCGTGACGGTCGAGACCGGGCAAGTGGTCTGGCACTCGATGTACTCGTTGCTGTAGACGCCGTCGCTGATCCAGCGCTGCGACAGCGTCAAGCTCGCCGTGTCGTTCTCCCAGGATTGCGAGAACTGGCCCTTCCACTTCGGCGTGTTGCCCAGGTTCACGCCGGCTGCCTCGCTCGGGATGGTGCCGACGACGCCGGAGTTGGTCTTGAAAGTCCTGGTGTGCGTCGCCAGGCCGCGCAGCGTGACGCTGCCTGGCAGGCCCAGGCCGCCCAAGTTGAAGCGGTAGACGCCTTCAAGGTCGAAGCCTTTGTTGCGCATCGACGCGAGGTTGAAGGCCTGCAGCGTCACGTACTTGGTGGCGCTGACGAGGTCCATCGCCGCGCAGATCTCCTGGTTGCCGGCGTTGCACAGGTCGACCTCCTGCTGCGCGGTCAGCGAGGAGATGACGTCGTCGACCTTGATGTCGAAGTAGTCCACCGACGCGCTGAAGCCCGGCGCCCACTTGGGCTGCGCCAGCACGATGCCAAGCGTGGTGTTGCGGCCGATCTCCGGGCGCAGCTGCGTGTTGCCGATGGTGCGCTGCTGGACGGTCAGCGTCGTGCCCTGGTGGTTGACCGTGTTGTTGACGACCAGCGGCGCGGCGAACAGCTCGCTGAGGTTGGGCGCTCGCACGTCCTTGGACGTGACGGCGCGCAGGCGCAGGCCGTCGATGCCGGTCTTCCAGGTCGCGCCGAGCTTCCAGCTGTCGACGTTGCCGGAGGTGCTGTAGTCGGTCTGGCGGCCGGCAATGTTGAAGCTGGCTTCGCCCAGCGTGGCGGACTTGAACAGCGGCAGGTTGAGCTCGATGAAGGCTTCCTTGACGTGGTAGGCGCCCTTGGCGTTGTGGTAGTTGCCGGCGTACCAGTTGTTGCCGATGGCGGTGTTGAGCAGCGGGTCGGCCGGGTACTGGGGCGTGTTGGGCGTTTCGGGGAAGACGCCGTTGCCGTAGGGGTCGCCGATGACGTAGTACTGCTCGCGGCGCGCTTCGGCGCCGAAGGCCACGGCCACCGGGCCGGCCCACAGTGAGAACGGCTCACCGTTGATGTTGAAGGCAGCCACGGACTGGCGCTGGCGCGAATGCTGCTGCGGGCCGTTGGCAGGGGCGATGTAGGCCCAGGCCGCCGGGTCGATGGGCACATCGCCGATGACGTTCAGTGGCACGCAGCCCGACGCTGCGGCGGCCGGGTTGCGGCAGGTGATGCTGCCATTGGGCGCGCGGACGGCGTCGATGGCGGCGTTGTAGCGCGCGTTCAGCGTCATGTTGGCCACGCGGATGTCGATGGTGTTCTGCGCGTGGGCAGCGTAGGCGTCATAGGTCCACGGCTTGCCGAAGGCGTCGAACTTGCCGTTGGCGCCCACCACGCCACGCATCTGCGTGCGCACCGGGTTGACCTCGATGTCCTTGGGGAAGATCGCGTTGGCCACGCCGTACTGGAAGCTGGTGATGTTGTTGGCGGCGCAGGCCGCAACGATGGATGCCGGCAGGAAGGGGTTGCTGCACTGGATGGTCAGGTTGGCGTTCTTGGCCGCGCCGGGGTTGGGCGTGAAGAGCGAGTCGACCTTGCCGTAGTTCAGCGTGAAGAAGACCTCGTGGTCGTCGTTGAGTTCAAAGCTGCCGCGCGTGTAGGCCACCTGGCGCGTCATGTTCATGCCGAGCGTGGTGCCGCCGCCGACGGTGCCGCTGAGATCGCCGCCGATGCAGAAGGGCGTGATGCAGCCCGTGACGGCGCCGGTGCCTGTGGGCACGCCGTTAGAGCCGTACTGGAACTGGATCGGCACGCCGCCCGGGCCGAAGGCGGTTCCCTGCAGCGGGCCGTTGGTGATGAGGCCGTACTTGGCGTATTGGAACTGCTGGGCGTTTTCGATGGAGATGTACTGCGGTTTGCCGTCGTTGGTCTGGGCGATGGGCCGAACCTGGAAGGCCGGGTTCTTGAACCAGTCGCGACCATTGGCGCCAGCGCCGCCGAAGCGCGGGGAGGGCACACCCTTCTCGCGGCTGTACTCGGCGCTGGCCGTCAGGTGCGCGCGTCCACCCAGGAAGCCGCGGCCCCACGCGGCCTGCAGCGTGCCGTTCTTGTCGTCGCCGTAGTTGGTCTGGCCGCCCTCGACATTGGCCTTGAAACCAGTGAAGCGCGTGTCGGTGATGAAGTTGACGACGCCGCCGACGGCGTCGGAGCCATAGGACGCTGAGGCGCCGCCGGTCACCACATCGACCTGCTTGACCAGCAGCTGCGGGAACTGGCTCACATCCGTCACGCCGGTCACGTTGGCGCCGACGACACGCTGGCCGTCCAGCAGCGTCAGCGTGCGGATGGGGCCCAGGCCGCGCAGGCTCAGCGAGCTCAGGCCCTGGATGCCGCTGCTGGTGCTGTTGGTGCTGGTGGTGCGACCGGTGCTGCCCTGCAGCGCGGGCAGCTCGGCGATGGCGTTGAAGAGGTTGGGCTTGGCGGTCTTCTCCAGGTCGGCGGCGACCATGCGTGTCGTGGGCGTCGGCTGGGTAAAGCCGCGCGCCGCGATGCGCGACCCCGTCACGACGACGGGGCTCAGCAGGTTGGAGCCGCTGGTAGAAACCTCCGGCTGCGCTTCGGCAGCGGGTGCAGCGTCCTGGGCGTGGGCCGCCACGGCCAGGCTGGCGCAGGCGCCGAGGGCGGCAAGGTGGATCAGGGTTCGATGGCCGGGGGTACGCATGTTTTGTCTCCTGGTTTGCTCGTTCAGTACGGAATGGATAGCGCTATCCGGTGCAATCAAAAAAAATGGCGATGGCCGACCCGTCGTTGCGGTGCTGGCGCTGCCATGCCTTGTTCGAACTGCCGTAAAGCTGGGCGGCCCGCTTCGGGATTGCGCTATCCTAGGAGCGCGATGACCCCGTCGATATGGGGGATAACATCTAGCCATGCCCCCTCGCAAGCCTGTTTCAGCCACCCCCACTCGAAGCACGCGGGCCACCGGCCGGGTCACCTTGGCGGACGTTGCGGAGGCGGCGGGCGTCAGCCCCATCACCGTGTCGCGCGCCCTGCGCGGCGAGCGCGCAGTGGCCCAGGAGCTTTGCGAACGGGTGCAGGCTGCCGCAACCGCGCTTGGTTACGTGCCCGACCCGGCTGCCCGTGCCTTGGCATCCAGCCGCAGCTCACATGTCGCCGTGCTCATCCCCAAGCTTAGCAACACACTGTTCGTCGAGCTGCTGGACGCCGTGCAGAACAGCCTGGTGCCGGCCGGCTATCAGACGCTGATCGGCGTGACCCACTACGACGCGGGTGAAGAGGAGGCGGTGCTGCGCAGCTTCCTCGCCCACCGCCCGGCCGGGCTGATCGTCACGGGCCGCGACCGCAGCCCGGCGGCGGCGGCGCTGATCGAAGGCAGCGGTGTGCCCTGCGTCCACGTGATGGAGATCGCGACCGAGCCCGGCAGCTACAGCGTCGGCTTCTCGCAACGGCAAGCCGGCCGCGCCATCACCCAGCACCTGCTCGATTCAGGCCGCCGCCACATCGCCTACGTGGCCGCCCAGCTCGACCCACGCACGCTGGAGCGCGGCGAGGGTTACCAGGAGGCGTTGGCGCAGGCGGGCATGGCCGGGCAGGTGCGCAAGGTGCTGAGCGCCGAGCCCTCGTCCATGGCGCTGGGCGGCGCGATGCTGGAGCGGGTGCTGCGCGAGGCGCCGGAGACCGACGCCATCTTCTTCTGCAACGATGACCTGGCCCAGGGCGCCTTGCTGGCGTCGCTGCGCCTGGGGATTGCCGTGCCGGACCGTGTCGCCGTGGCGGGTTTCAACGACCTGCCAGGCAGCGACCAGATGGTGCCGCCGCTGACGACCGTCGCCACGCCGCGCCGCCAGATCGGCGAGCAGGCGGCGCAGATGCTGATGAAGCTGATGCGCGGCCAGCCGGTGGACGAGCCGAACCTGGACTTGGGTTTCCAGGTGGTGAAGCGGGCCTCAGCCTAACTCGACGTCGAGGCGGTACTCGCGGCCGGCTTCGATGCGCCGCACCAAACCGTCGGGCAGGGGCTGACCATCCAGCAACACGCGGTTCACGCCTGTGCGCCGCACCTGCAAGTGGAAACGCGCGCCGCGGAACTCGCGCTCGGCGCTGAGGCTGTCCCAGTCCGACGGCAGCTGCGGCTCGACCAGCAGCCCCTCGGCATGCCCGCGCAGCCCGCACAGGCCTTCGATGACGCAGCGGTAGGCCCAGGCTGCCGTGCCGGTGTTGAACAGCTGGCTGGACCGGCCGGCGGTGCGCGGGTACTGCTGGTGGGCGCCGCGGTAGTAGTTCGGGATGAACACCGGCAACTGGCCGCGCTGCAGCAGGTCGGCTTGGTCGGGCCCGGGGATCATGCGGCGCAGCGCCTGCCAGGCGCGGTCGGCCTCGCCGACGTCGTACAGCGCATGGATGTAGAAGCTGGCCGCATGGTTGTAGACGGCGCCGTTCTCGGCCGAGCCCGGATGCTTCTGCGTGACGCGGCCGACGTCGTCGCGCATGCCGGCGTAGGGCGGCGCAAACATGGCGGTGCCGTGCGGCGTGTCGAGCTGTTCGTCGATGGCGGCGAGCATCTTCACGCGCTGCTCCTCGCTCGCGGCGCCGCTGAGCATGGCCCAGGACTGTGGGTTGAGGTAGATGCGGCCCTCGGTGTCGCTGCTGACGCCGAAGACGACATCGTCGTCGGTGATGCCGCGGGCGAACCAGTCGCCGTCCCACAGATGGCGGTTGGCGGCGTCGTTCAGCTCTTGCGCGGCGGCGCGCCAGCGAACGGCCGCATCGGCGCGACCGGCATCGGCGCTGATGCCGGCCCACAGCGTCATCGCGTAGGCCGCCGCGACGGTCAGCCAGCCCGACACCCCACGGCCTTTGTAGCCGACCATGTTCATCGGGTCGCACCAGTCGCCCTGGGCGATGAAGCTCAGGCCGCGCGCGTCGCGGTCCTGCTGCAGCCACGCCATGGCGGCATCCAGCCGCTGGGCGACGGTCAGGTCGTTCACGGCGACCTCGAGCAGCGCGAAGTCGCCGGTCTCATCGAGGTAGGCCTGCAGGCACACCGGCAGCCACACGCAATGGTCGGTGTGCGGCACCTGGTTGATGTACTTCAGCTCGGCGCCCTCGATCAGCAGGATGCCGTCGGGCATGGCGCCGTTGGCCTCCTGCTGGCTCAAGGCATGCAGCAGCGCCGCGCGCGTGACGGCGGGCGCGATGTAGGCCATGCCGAGGTTGTCCTGCAGGTAGTTGCGCGTCTGCGGGTCGGTGCTGAGGCGGTTGACGTCACCGTGATAGAAGACCTGGCGCGGCAGCCAGTGGTTGACGAAGCGGTCGAAGTCGGCGTCCGGCGTGGTGATGCGCAGGCAGCCGCGGCCACTGTCGATGTAGTCGGCGTAGGCGGCGCGGGCGCGGGCGAAGCCGGCTTCGCTGAGGTAGGTCTCGCGCATGCCGGCGATCTCGGCGTCATCCAGCGCCGGGCCGAACAGGAATCGATAGGTCTGGCTTCCACCAGCCGCCAGCGCCAGCCGGTACTGCACGCTGGCGACAGGCGTCTCGTACCGGGCATCACCGCCGGCCAACCGCTCGGCTTGCAAGGCGCTCGGCCGGTGCAGGCCGCCTTCGCCCTCGAACGCGCTCTGGCTGGCCTCCCAGCCGTCGGGCGTGTGCTCGCAGAGGAAATAGGTCTTGTCCTTGAGGGCCTGATTCTTGAAGTAGTCGGCGACCTTTTGATAGGGCGTGACGCTGCTGGCCACGATGCCGCCGAGGTCGGCGCGGTACTCGGCCGACTGGTTCATCCACGACATGTAGCCGATGGGGAAATAGGGCACGACGCTGATGCGGCGCGGGCGGCCGGACACGTTGGTGACGCGCAGCTCCCACAGCTCGGCGACATCGTCGGTGGGCAGGCCCAACGTCATCTCCACGCGCAGGCCCAGGTGCTCCACCGTCCAGCTGAGGTCATGCCGGCCGACGACGAAGCTGAAGCTGTCGAGCGCCGCCCGCACCGGCTCGTAGGGCGCTGAAAACAGCTCGCCGGTGTCTTCGTCCTTCACGTAGACGAAGCGGCCGGGGTGATGGGCGTAATAGGCCTGCTCCGGCTGCATGAAGGTCTTGGCCTCCAGGTTGGGCGCATGCGCATACTTGGCCGGTTCGGGCTGCATGAACTGCGCGGTGGCGTAGCCGCGGCAGGTCACCTGGATCATCATGCGGCGGTTCCAGAGGAAGCCGCCGGCCTTGGGCAGGGCGGTAGGGCTGGTGAGCTCGCAGCGCTCGCCGCCATGGATGTGACGGAGCATGTTCGTCAGGCCGGTGAAATGGAAGACTTGCGCGCGGCCAGTTCGGCCTGGATGCGCGCCATGGTCGGGTTGTCGAGGGTGTAGAACATCATGAGGACCGCCGCGATCAGCGTGAAGGCCGCCGGGATCACCGACATCAGCCAGACGATGCCGGCCTGGGATTCGGCCGACTGCGCGACGTTGGGCACGTAGCCCAGCACCGAGAACAGCGCGCCAATGACGGCGACGGCGACCGCCGTGCCGAGCTTCTGCGCAAACGAGCTCGCCGCGAAGGTCATGGCCGTGGCCCGGCGGCCGTTGCGCCATTCATTGAAGTCGGCCGAGTCGGCCAGCATCGAGAAGTTCAGCGGCGACTTCGGCCCCAGCGCCAGGCCCAGCGCGATCTGCAGCGCATACATCAGCCAGATCTGGTCCGCGTCGACGAACAGGAAGGCGGCCGACAGCACGGTGGAGATGAGCATCAGCACGATCAACAGCTTGCGCTTGTCGATGAAGCGCGTCAGCAGTGGCGTGCAGGCCGTGCCCGCGGCGGCGGCCAGCAGATAGGCCGGCATGAAGGTGGCGAGCAGGTCGGGGCGATTGACCACGTACTTGAAGTAGTAGGCCGCGCTGGTCATGCGCAGCGTGATGCTGAGCATGATGATGAGCGCCAGGAAGAACAGCAGGATCCACGGCAGATTGGCGCGCAGGTCGGCCAGGTCCTGGCGCACGGTCGACGGCGCGGCCTGCACCGGCTGCACGCGCTCGGTCGTCGCGCTGAATGTGAAGGCGAAGATCAGCGCGGCGGCGATGCCCCAGAACACCATCGTCAGCGTCCAGCCCAGCGCCGGGTCGCCGGCGCCGAACCAGGCCACCAGTTTGGGCGACACGAACGTGACGATGGTCCCGCCTGCGAAGCCGGCAACGAAGCGCGATGCGTTGATCGCGTTGCGCTCCCGCGCGTCACCCGTGATCACACCGGACAGCGCGCTGTAGGGCAGGTTGACGCTGGTGTAGACCGTCATCAACAGCAGATAGGTCACATAGGCCCAGACCAGCTTGCCGGTGGGGCCGAAGTCGGGCGTGGAGTAGGTCAGCACGCCACACACGGCCAGCGGCAACGGCATGAACAGCAGGTAGGGGCGGAACTTGCCCCAGCGCGTCTGCGTGCGATCGGCAAAGGCGCCGATCATGGGGTCGGTGAAGGCGTTGAAGATCTTGACGACGAACAGCATCGTTGCGGCCGCGGCGGCCGTGATGCCGAACACGTCGGTATAGAAGATCAGCAGGAAGGTCGAGATGTTGGTCCAGTAGAAGTTGAACCCCATGTCGCCCAGGCCGTAGCCGACGATCTCGCGCTTGGTCAGCTTGGGTGTCTTCATGATGTGGCGCCCAGCCATTGGCAGACATCCGCCTGCAGTTCGTCCAGCGGCTTCAGCGCGTCCAGCCGCAGCACGCCGGGCTCACCGACGGGCGGCTCCAGCGTCTCGAACTGGCTGTCGATCAGGCTGGCAGCAAAGAAGTGCGCGCTGCGTGCCTGGACGCGCCGGCAGGCTTCGGCCTTGGCGATGTCCAGGAAAGCGAAACGCAGCCCGGGCGATGCGCGGCGGAGCTGGTCGCGGTAGCTGCGCTTGAGCGCCGAGCACGCCACCACCGCGCCGCTCGGGTGCTGCTTCAACTGCAGGCACAGGCTGGCCAGCCAGCTGGCGCGGTCGTCGTCGTTCAAGGGAACGCCTTGCGCCATCTTGAGGCGGCTGGACTCGCTGTGAAAGTGGTCGCCCTCGACCAGCGGCCGGGCCATGCGGTCCGCGACACAGGCGGCCAGTGTGGATTTGCCGCAGCCGGCAACGCCCATGACGATAAGGGATTCGGGCGCATGGAGGGTCATGGACGGGGAATGGACTCGGGCAGGAAGCAGTTCCAAGCAAGGGTTGGCCAGATGATCGCCAGCTGCTCGGACTCGATTGGATAGCGCTATCCTAATCGACCGATCTGCACCTCGTGCTCCGTAGTTCCCCGCAATGCGCCCAACTTCCCTCCCGTCTGCAGGGACTCTGACGCCTTGCTGGGTCGCCGTTCACCGGCTCGTGAAGACCGTGGCTCCGACGACTGCCGCCCAGCCCGACGAGCGGCCTCAGTAGAATCCCGGGCGCCCGCACGCCGTCCCTCGCCCCGGGACGGTGCCTCCAGAGAAACGCGTGCCCCGCGCCGCGCCCAGCTTCCCCGGATCCCCATGGCCCTGACCCCGCATCTGACCCATTTCGAGGGCGGCAACGCCCTTTCCGATTTCCGCGCCCAGGCCCTGCTGGCCCGGCTGCAAGAGGTCAGTGCCCGTGTCACCGGCATCAGCGCGCGCGCCGTGCACTGGGTGTGGACGGATGCGCCGCTGGACAGCGAAACCCGTGAGCGCTTTGCCGCGCTGCTGACCTATGGCGAGCCGGCCGCTGCTGGCGCCGAAGGTGATCTCGTCGTCGTCACGCCGCGCTTCGGCACGGTCAGCCCGTGGGCGTCCAAGGCCACCGACATCGCGCGCAACTGCGGCCTGGCGCTCAAGCGTGTCGAGCGCGTTGTCGAGTACCGCATCGCGACCAAGAGCGGTTTGCTCGGTGGCGCCAAGCCGCTGAACGCCGACGAGCTGAACGCCTGCGCCGCGCTGCTGCACGACCGCATGACCGAGTCGGTCTGCTTCAAGCGCGAGGCCACGACTCATCTCTTCGACGAGCGCACGGCTGAGCCGCTCGCGCATGTCGACGTGCTCGGCCAGGGCCGCGCGGCGCTGGAGAAGGCGAACGTCGAGTTCGGCCTGGCGCTGTCGGCCGACGAGATCCACTACCTCGACACCAACTTCAGGAAGCTCGGCCGCAACCCCAGCGACGTCGAGCTGATGATGTTCGCCCAAGCCAACAGCGAGCACTGTCGCCACAAGATCTTCAACGCGAGTTTCATCGTCGACGGCGAGGCGCAGCCGCTGAGCCTCTTCGGCATGATCCGCAACACCGAGAAGTTGAACCCGCAGCACACGGTCATCGCCTATTCGGACAACGCTGCGGTGATGGAAGGCCACGCCATCCAGCGCTGGATGGCCGCCGATGCGCCGGGCTCCGCCTACACGGCGCGCGCCGAGCAGGCCGAGGTGCTGATGAAGGTGGAAACGCACAACCACCCGACGGCCATCTCGCCCTTCCCAGGTGCGTCCACAGGCGCGGGCGGCGAGATCCGCGATGAAGGCGCAACCGGCCGCGGCTCCAAGCCCAAGGCGGGCCTGACCGGCTTCTCGGTCTCCAACCTGCACCTGCCGGGCCTGGCCGAGAGCTGGGAGCACAACCCGGTGGGCAAGCCGGCGCACATCGCGTCGGCGCTGCAGATCATGATCGAAGGCCCGCTCGGTGGTGCGGCCTTCAACAACGAGTTCGGCCGGCCGAACCTGGCGGGCTATTTCCGCGTCTTCGAGCAGACGGTGGACGGCATCCGCCGCGGCTATCACAAGCCCATCATGATTGCCGGCGGCCTGGGCCAGATCCGCGCCGACCTGACCAAGAAGATCGAATTCCCGGCCGGCAGTCTGCTGATCCAGCTGGGCGGCCCCGGCATGCGCATCGGCATGGGCGGCAGCGCGGCCAGTTCGATGGCGGCGGGCACGAACACGGCCGACCTGGACTTCGATTCCGTGCAGCGCGGTAACCCCGAGATCGAGCGGCGTGCGCAGGAGGTCATCAACCACTGCTGGGGCCTTGGGCAAGAGAACCCCGTGCTGGCCATCCACGACGTGGGCGCCGGCGGCATCTCGAATGCCTTCCCCGAGCTGGTGAACGACGCCGGCCGCGGCGCGCGCTTCGACCTGCGCAAGGTGCCGCTGGAGGAGTCCGGCCTGGCGCCCAAGGAAATCTGGTGCAACGAGAGCCAGGAGCGCTACGTGCTGGCCATCGCGCCCGGCAGCCTGGACCGCTTCGCGGCCATGTGCGCGCGCGAGCGCTGCCCGTTCGCGGTCGTCGGCGTCGTCACGGAAGAGCGTGACTTGAAGCTGGTGGATGGCAACACGGAAGTAACGGACCACCCCATCGACATGCCGATGGACGTGCTGCTGGGCAAACCGCCCAAGATGCAGCGCGATGTCAAGCGCGTGGCTCGCAGCGGCGGTGCGCTGGACCTGTCGGGCGTCAAGCTAGAGCAGGCGGCGTTGGACGTGCTGCGCCACCCGACTGTCGCCAGCAAGCGCTTCCTCGTCACCATCGGCGACCGCACCGTGGGTGGCCTGAATCACCGCGACCAGATGGTCGGCCCCTGGCAAGTGCCGGTGGCGGATTGCGCCGTCACGCTGGCCGACTTCAACGGCTTTGCCGGCGAGGCGATGAGCATGGGCGAGCGCACGCCGCTGGCGTCCGTCAACGCGCCGGCCTCGGGCCGCATGGCCGTGGCCGAGGCCATCACAAACCTGCTCGCGGCACCTATCGAGCTGCCGCGCGTGAAGCTCAGCGCCAACTGGATGGCGGCCTGCGGTGAAGCGGGCGAGGACGCGGCGCTGTTCGACACCGTCAAGGCCGTCGGCATGGAACTGTGCCCGGCGCTGGGCATTTCGATCCCGGTCGGCAAGGATTCCTTGTCGATGCGCACCAAGTGGGATGGCCAGCAGGTGACCGCGCCGGTGTCGCTGATCGTCACGGCGTTCGCCAGCGTGGGCGATGTGCGCGGCACCTTGACGCCCGAGCTGCAGCGCGAGGATTCGGCGCTCATCCTGATCGACCTGGGCCAAGGCAAGCACCGCATGGCGGGCTCCATCCTGGCGCAGACGCTGAACCAGTTCGGCAGCGATGTGCCCGACCTGGACGAGCCGCAACAACTGGTCGCGCTGGTCAACGCGATCAACGAGCTGCGTGCCGACGGCAAGCTGCTGGCCTATCACGACCGCAGCGACGGCGGCCTGTGGGCGGCGGCCTGCGAGATGGCCTTTGCCGGCCAGACTGGCCTGAGCCTGAACGTGGACATGCTGGTCACCGAAGGCGACGGCATCAGCGACAGCCGCGCCGACATGGGCGACTCCAAGAACTGGGCCGCCCAGGTCAGCGCCCGCCGCGAGGAGCTGACGCTGCGTGCCTTGTTCAGCGAGGAACTCGGCGCGCTGATCCAGGTGCGTGCGGCCGACCGAGACGCGGTCATGCAGGTGCTGCGTGCCCATGGCCTTTCCCGGCATTCCCATGTGGTCGCCAAGCCGAACACGCGGCGCCAGGTGGAAGTCTGGCGCGATGCCAAGAAGGTTTTCGGCGCGGAGCTGACCGCGCTTCAACAGACCTGGGACGAAGTGAGCTGGCGCATCGCGCAATTGCGCGACAACCCGGCCGGCGCAGATGCAGAACACGCCGCCGCCGGCAAGGCTGACGACCCGGGCCTGCATGTGCAGCTGACGTTCACACCAGAGGCACCGTTCGTCTCCACGGGCGCGAGACCGAAGGTCGCGATCCTGCGGGAGCAGGGCGTCAATTCACACATCGAGATGGCCTATGCGATGTCGCTCGGCGGCTTCGACAGCTTTGACGTGCACATGAGTGACCTGCAGTCGGGCGCGGTCAAGCTGGATGGCTTTGCGGCCTTCGTGGCTTGCGGCGGCTTCAGCTATGGCGACACCCTGGGCGCGGGCGAAGGCTGGGCGCGCAGCATCATGTTCAACCCGGTGCTGGCCGAGCAGTTCCGCGCTTTCTTTGCGCGGCAAGACACGCTGGCGCTGGGCGTCTGCAACGGCTGCCAGATGCTGGCCGCGCTGGCGCCCATCATCCCGGGCGCCGACGCCTGGCCGCGCTTCACGCGCAACCAGAGCGA
Organism: Pelomonas sp. Root405; assembly: GCF_001425165.1. Lineage (GTDB taxonomy): Bacteria > Pseudomonadota > Gammaproteobacteria > Burkholderiales > Burkholderiaceae_C > Pelomonas. The sequence continues at coordinate 52,202 of NZ_LMDU01000018.1, read as the reverse complement.
GCAGTTCGAGGCGCGGCTGTCTTTGGTCGAGGTGCTGGCGTCCCCCAGCGTCTTTTTCCAGGGCATGGCGGGCAGCCGGCTGCCCATCGCAGTTGCCCATGGCGAGGGCTTCGCCAACTTCGCTCGCCAGGGCGATGCGGCCAAGGTCATCCCCGCGATGCGCTTTGTCGACAACCACGGCCAGGCCACCGAGGCCTACCCGTTCAACCCGAACGGCAGCCCGGGCGGCCTGACTTCGGTGACCACGCCGGACGGCCGCTTCACGGCGCTGATGCCGCATCCGGAGCGCGTCTTCCGCAACGTGCAGATGAGTTGGACTTCCGGCGACCGCGCGCAGCACAGCCCGTGGTTGCGGATGTTCCAGAACGCCCGTAAGGCGCTGGGCTAAGCCACCAGGAAGCGCGCCGGCAGTGCCTGCCGGTGCGGGTAGTACTGGAACCAGGGCTGCGCCTGCACGATGGCCTGCCAGACGGAGCCGCGCGCCAGCAGGCGCTCGAAGTAGGCGCTCAGCCGCGCCTGCCCCGCTGAAAACGGCCGGACGGTGCTCGCGTAGAACAGGGCCGGCGCTGCCGCGCAATCGGCCATGCTGAAGTCCCTGCCTGCCGCCCAGGCATGGTCGCCCATCCGGCTTTCGATCATGTCGTAGGCCATGCCGAGAGCGTCGACCGCAGCCGTCATCGTCTTGGCGTCCCGCTCTGCCTCCGGGCGCAGCAACTGGGCGATGTAGCGCTGCATCGGGTCCATGACATAGCAGTCGAACAGACGGTCCCACAGCCGCACCTGCAATTGGGCGTCAAAGTCCTCCGGCAACATGCGCAAGCGGCCGGGGTGGCGTCGGTCGAGATACTCGATCTGAACAGACGTCTCGGGCACGACCCGATCACCGTCCACCAGCAGCGGGATCTTGGCCGTGGGCCAAAGCGCCGCGTAGGCCGCGCGTTCTGCCGGGTCACCCAGGTTGACTTGCCTTGCCTCGTAAGGTGTGCCGTTCTCGGCCAGCGCGATCAGCAGCTTCCAGCAATGGGAAGACAGCGGGTGATAGTGCAGGGTCAGCGTCATGGTGGTTTCTCTGTCCAGCAAAGCAAAAGCGGGCCGAAGCCCGCTTTGCATCAAGGCAATCTTCAGTCCTGAACGACCGGCGCCGCCCGCAGCCGTTTGTTCACCCGCAGCGCCACCAGCGTGCAGACGACGCCCGACAGCAGGTAGACGCTGAGCGACACCAGGCCGAAACGCGACGACAGGTACAACGCCACGACCGGTGCAAAGGCCGCGCCCAGCAGCCAGGCCATGTCGGCGGTCAGCGCTGCGCCGGTGTAGCGGAAGTGGGGCAGGAAGTTGGAAGTGACCGAGCCCGCCGACTGGCCATAGGACAGGCCCAGCAGCACGAAGCCGATCAGGATGAAAGCCGCCTGGCCAGGCTTGCCGCCGCCCAGCATGAAGGGTGCGAACAGCGCGAAGACGCCGATGGCCATCGCCATCGCGCCGAGATAGCTGCGCCGGCCGATCTTGTCGGCGATCAGGCCCGACATCGGCATGGCGGCCGCCGCAAAGGCGGCGCCCAGCAGCTCCATCTTCATGAAATCGTCGATGCCCTGCGGGTCGGACAGCGCCACCCACGACAGCGGGAACACCGTCACCAGGTGGAAGAGGGCGTAGCTGGCCAGCGCCGCGAAGGCGCCGATGACGATGTGATGGCCCTGGGCCGGCAGCAGCGCGTGCAGGTGAGCCGGGTCCAGCTCGTGTTCCTCCATGCGCTTCTCGTACTCGTGCGTGACGACCAGGCGCAGCCGGGCGAACAGCGCGACGACGTTGATCGCGAAGGCCGTGAAGAAGGGGAAGCGCCAGCCCCAGGACAGGAAGTCCTTGCTGTCGAGGCTGCTGTAGACGTACAGGAACACGCCCGACGCGACGAAGAAGCCCAGCGGCGCGCCCAACTGGCCCAGCATGGCGTACCAGCCGCGGCGGTGCGGCGGCGCGTTCAGCGCCAGCAGCGACGGCAGGCCGTCCCAGGAGCCGCCCAGCGCCAGGCCCTGGCCGACGCGGCACAGCGCCAGCAGCACGATGGCCGTGCTGCCCGCTGCGGCGAAGCTGGGCAGCAGGCCCATGGCGACCGTGGAGCAGCCGAGCAGGAAGAGGGCGGCCGTCAGCTTCGCGGAGCGGCCGAAGCGGCGCTGGATTTCCATGCCGATCAGCGTGCCGACCGGGCGGACGAGGAATGCCAGCGCAAAGACCAGGAACGCGTAGAGCGTGCCGGTCAGCGGGTCGACGAAGGGAAAGAAGACCTGCGGGAAGACCAGCACCGAGGCGATGCCGAAGACGAAGAAGTCGAAGTATTCGGAAGCGCGGCCGATGATGACGCCGACGGCAATGTCGCCGGGTGCAAGATCCTCGTCGGTGCGCGTCGTCAGCGGGCCGGATTGGGGGGTCTGGAACGTACTGCTCATTGCCATTTCGGGCTTGTCTCCGTCTATGCCTTGGACAAAATGTCCAATCGTTGATTTACCTCAATCAACTTACATTCCATCGCTGTGGGCAAGATCGTTAACCCTTGCGCGCACCTCAGGATGTACCCCAACAAGTCTCTCCTCAACAGCGCCCTGGTCTTGTCAGCCAGCTTCGCTTTGTCCGGTTGCGATTGGATCGTGATGAAGCCGCATGGCGACATCGCGCAGCAGCAGGCCCAGCTGATTGTCACGTCGACGTTGCTGATGCTGCTCATCATCGTCCCGGTGATTGCCCTGACGCTGTTCTTCGCGTTCCGCTACCGCCAGTCCAACCCGGAGGCGACGTACGCGCCGGACTGGGACCATTCCACGCGCCTGGAACTCGTCATCTGGGGCGCGCCGCTGCTGATCATCATCGCGCTGGGCGCCATCACCTGGATCAGCACCCACAAGCTCGACCCCTTCCGCCCGCTGGATCGCATCGCCGAAGACAAGCCGCTGGTGCCGGGCGTCAAGCCGCTGGAGGTCTACGCCGTCTCCATGGACTGGAAGTGGCTGTTCATCTACCCCGAGCAGGGCATCGCCACCGTCAACGAGATGGCCGCGCCGGTGGACCGCCCCATCCACTTCCGCCTCACGTCGACCAACGTGATGAACACCTTCTACGTGCCCGCTCTGGCGGGAATGATTTACACGATGCCCGGCATGGAGACGCAGCTGCACGCCGTCATCAACAAGGCCGGCGTCTATGACGGCCTGTCCGCGCACTACAGCGGCGAGGGCTTCTCGGACATGCGCTTCAAGTTCCATGGCCTGTCGAATGAAGACTTCGCGCGCTGGGTCGAGTCCAGCAAGGCCGGCGGCGCCTCGCTGACGCGGGCCGACTACCTCAAGCTGGAACAGCCCAGCGCCAAGGAGCCGGTGCGCCGTTTCGCCAGTGTGGAGCCGGGCCTGTGGGGCGCCATCGTCGACCGCTGCGTCGACGGCAAGAAGATGTGCGTCAGCCAGATGATGGCCATCGACGCGGCCGGCGGCGCCGGCAAGGGCGGCCTGGCCAGCACGATGAAGAGCCCGTGGCGGGATGCCGATGGCGGCAAGCGCGATCGCATCGTCGTCGCGGCGCTGTGCACGCCCACCAACCCGCAGGGCCTGCCCATTGAGATCGCCGCCGTCAACGGCGTTGCGCTGAAGAACTGAGAGAAGCCGGATGACCGTCTACCCTGAAGAGCTCCACCCGGTCTTTGGCCGGCTTGGCCTGCATGCCCTGCCGATCCACGAGCCCATCCTCGTCGCGACCTTCATCACGGTCGTGCTAGGCGGCCTGTTCGTGTTTGCGCTGATCACCAAGTTCCGCCTCTGGGGCCATCTGTGGAACGACTGGATCACCAGCATCGACCACAAGAAGATCGGCATCATGTACATGCTGCTGGGCATCGTCATGCTGCTGCGCGGCTTTGCCGATGCGCTGATGATGCGCGCCCACCAGGCCATGGCCTTTGGCGAGAACGCCGGCTTCCTGCCGCCGCACCACTACGACCAGATCTTCACAGCGCACGGCGTCATCATGATCTTCTTCGTCGCGATGCCCTTCGTGACGGGCCTGATGAACTACGTCGTGCCGCTGCAGATCGGCGCACGCGACGTGGCCTTCCCCTTCCTGAACAACTTCAGTTTCTGGATGACGGCCGGCGGCGCCATCCTGGTCATGATCTCGCTATTCGTCGGCGAGTTCGCCAAGACCGGCTGGCTGGCCTTCCCGCCGCTGTCGGGCATTCTGGCCAGCCCCGACCCCGGGGTGGATTACTACCTGTGGTCACTGCAGATCGCGGGGGTGGGCACGACGCTGTCGGGCATCAACCTGATCGCCACCATCATCAAGATGCGCGCGCCCGGCATGACCATGATGAAGATGCCCGTCTTCACGTGGACGTCGCTGTGCACCAACGTGCTGATCGTTGCCAGCTTCCCGGTGCTGGCCGCCACGCTGACGCTGCTGACCGCCGACCGCTACCTCGGCACCAACTTCTTCACGAACGACCTCGGCGGCAACGCCATGCTCTACGTGAACCTGATCTGGATCTGGGGCCACCCGGAGGTCTACATCCTGATCCTGCCGATCTTCGGCATCTTCTCGGAGGTGGTGTCCACGTTCAGCCGCAAGAAGCTGTTCGGCTATGCATCCATGGTTTACGCCACGGTCGTCATCACCATCCTGTCCTACCTCGTCTGGCTGCACCACTTCTTCACGATGGGCTCGGGCGCCAGCGTGAACAGCTTCTTCGGCATCACGACGATGATCATCTCGATCCCGACGGGCGCCAAGATCTTCAACTGGCTGTTCACGATGTACCGCGGCCGCATCCAGTTCGAGGTGCCGATGCTGTGGACGGTGGGCTTCATGGTCACCTTCACCGTCGGCGGCATGACCGGCGTGCTGCTGGCCGTGCCGGCGGCCGACTTCGTGCTGCACAACAGCCTGTTCCTGATCGCCCACTTCCACAACGTCATCATCGGCGGCGTGGTGTTCGGCGTGTTCGCCGGCATCAACTACTGGTTCCCCAAGGCCTTCGGCTTCCGCCTGGACGCCTTCTGGGGCAAGGTCTCGTTCTGGTGCTGGTTCATCGGCTTCTGGGTCGCGTTCACGCCGCTGTACGTGCTGGGCCTGATGGGCGTCACGCGCCGTGTCAGCCACTTCGACGACCCGTCGCTGCAGATCTGGTTCGTCATCGCCGCCGTCGGCGCGGGCATCATCGCCGTCGGCATCGCCGCCTTCCTGGTGCAGATCGGCGTCAGCATCCTGCGCCGCAACCAGCTGCGCGACACCACGGGCGACATCTGGGGCGGCCGCACGCTGGAGTGGTCCACCTCGTCGCCGCCGCCTGACTACAACTTCGCCTTCACGCCCATCGCGCACGAGATGGACGCCTGGTACGACATGAAGCAGCGCGGCGCCGAGCGCCCGGTCAAGGGCTTCGTCGATATCCACATGCCGAGGAACACCGGCGCCGGCTTCATCATCTCCATGCTCGCCACGGCCATGGCCTTCGCGCTGATCTGGCACATGTACTGGATCGCCGCCGCGACTTTCGCCGCCACCGTCATCGCCGCCATCGTGCACACCTTCAACTACGACCGCGATTACCACATCAAGGCCGACGCAGTGGCCCTCGCCGAGGACGCACGCACCCGCGCCCTGGCCGCAGCTGCGCGTTCAGCCGCCTGATCGGAAGACGACAAGATGTCCACAACCGTTGCCACCCATCTGAACGGCGCACCGGTCTACTACGACCAGGCCGGCGCCCACCATCCGCCCAACAGCACCATGCTGGGCTTCTGGCTCTATCTGATGAGCGACTGCCTCATCTTCGCGGTGCTGTTCGCCGTCTACGCCGTGCTCGGCCGCAGCTATGCGGCGGGGCCCTCGGGCGCCGACCTGTTCGACCTGCAACTGGTGGCCATCAACACAGCCCTGCTGCTGTTCTCGTCCATCACCTATGGCTTCGCGATGATCGCGATGCAGGCGCGCCGCAAGTCGCATGTGCTGGCTTGGCTGGCCGTCACCGGCGTGCTCGGCCTGGGCTTCCTGGCCATCGAGATCTACGAGTTCCACCACCTCATCGCCCAGGGCGCCGGCCCACAGCGCAGCGCCTTCCTGTCCAGCTTCTTCACGCTGGTGGGCACGCACGGCCTGCACGTCACCTTCGGCTGCATCTGGCTGGTCACGCTGATGGTGCAGGTGCAAAAGCTCGGCCTCACGCCCGCCAATCGCCGGCGCCTGATGTGCCTGTCAATGTTCTGGCACTTTCTGGACGTCGTCTGGATCGGCGTCTTCACCTTCGTCTACCTGATGGGAGTGCTGTGATGGCGGCCAACCACGCGCATGATCACGACGACCACCTCGACGGTGAGGCTGACTTCCACGTCAGCTACAAGGGCTACGCCACCGGCTTCATCCTGTCGGTCATCCTGACCGCCATCCCGTTCTGGCTCGTCATGGCCAAGGTGCTGCCCAGCCCGCAGATGACCGGTTTCGTCATCCTCGGCTTCGCGGCCGTGCAGATGGTCGTGCACATGATCTATTTCCTGCACATGAACGCCAAGGTCGAGCAGGGCTGGTCCATGCTTGCGCTGCTGTTCACGGCGGCGCTGGTCGTCATCATGCTGGCCGGCTCGGTCTGGGTCATGTATCACATGAACACCAACATGATGCCGACGCCTGATCCCGCCGCGATGCGGAACATGTAGCCGTTGACTGAAAGGTATTCGGAAGATGGATTGGATCCCGGTCGTCCTCGTGACCTTCAAGGCTGTCGTGTTCTGCACTGGCATGTTTCTGGCCATCAAGTGGCATTACGACCAAGGGAAGAAAAAGAAGAACAACACCACCCGCGAGCCGTAGGCCGTTGACATGGCCCGAGCCGCGCGCATTGCGCTGATCGCCGCCTCCGTCCTCGCCAGCATCGGCTTCCTGGCGCTGGCGGCCTGGCAGTGGCAACGCCTGGGCTGGAAGCAGGATCTCATCGCCCGCGTCGAGCAGCGGCTGAAGGCTGAACCGCTGGAGCCGCCGCGGGTGGCGTCCAAGGACGACGAATACCGCCGCATCCGCTTGCGCGGCCAGTTCGAACGCAGCGAGGCCCTTGTACAGGCCAACACGGAACTCGGTGGCGGCTATTGGGTGTTCGCGCCGCTGCGGCTGAACGACGGCCGCGCCATCCTCATCAACCGTGGCTTCGTGCCGCCCGACCGCCGTGCGCCAGAGCAGCACGCCGCGCCTGACGGCCCCCTCGAGCTGACCGGCCTGCTGCGACTGACCGAGACCGGTGGCGGCCCCCTGCGCAAGAACGTGCCGGCGGAAGGACGCTGGTACTCGCGTGACGTGGCCGGCATCGCGGCCCAGCTCGGCGTGGCCGAGCGCGCCGCGCCCTTCTTCATCGACGAGGCCGCCGACCCCGCCCAGCCGCAGCGGTATCCGCGCCCAGGGCTGACGGTCGTCCGTTTCGCCAACAATCACGCCGTCTACGCCGCCACCTGGCTGGCGCTCGCGGTCATGGCGGCCGCTGCGTCCGGCTACCTCATCCGCGAGCAGCGTCGGCGATCCGAGCCTTGAGCACCCAACCGCTGACCACCGCAGAACCCGTCGCCATCGCGCCCGAGCGCCGTGCCGGCCGTGCCAACCTGCGCCAGCTCATCGAGCTGCGCTGGCTGGCCGTCGGCGGCCAGCTCGCCACGGTGCTGGTCGTGCATGTTGGTCTGGGCATCCTGCTGCCGTGGGCTGAGATGCTCACGCTGCTCGGCGTGCTCGTCGTCTTCAACCTGTTCAGCCAGTGGCGCAACCGGCTCGCCCAGCCGGTGTCGCAGATCGAGCTGTGCATCGCCCTGCTGGTCGACGTCGGCGTGCTGACCGGCCAACTCTATTTGGCCGGAGGCAGCGACAACCCTTTCATCTACCTCTATTTGCTGCAGGTCGCGGTCGCCTCGGTGCTGCTGCGGCCGAGCTATCTGCTGGTCATCGTGCTGAGCACGCTGAGCGGCTTCGTGCTGCTGACGCAGTGGCATCGCCCGCTGCTGCTCGACCCGTCCTCGCCGACGACGTTGTCGCCCAATTACCTCGGCGGCCTGCTGCTGTGCTTCCTGCTCAATGTCGGCCTGCTCAGCGTCTTCATCGTGCGCATCAACCGCAACTTGCGCCAGCGCGACGCCGAGCTGGCCGCCTTGCGCCAACGCGCCGCCGAGCAGGTGCACATCGTGCGCATGGGCCTGCTGGCCAGCGGCGCAGCGCACGAACTCGGCACGCCGCTGGCCACGCTCAGCGTCATCCTGGGAGACTGGGCCCACATGGCGCCCTTTGCCGGCGAGCCCGAGTTGCGCGAGGAGATCGAGGAGATGCAGCGCCAGATCCAGCGCTGCAAAGCCATCGTGACCGGCATCCTGATGTCGGCCGGCGAAATGCGTGGCGAGGCGCCGAGGGTCACCAACCTGCAGGCCTTTATCGACCGCCTGGCCGCCGACTGGCGCGCCTCACACCCGCAGGCCGAGCTGGCTTTGCAACGCGACGGCCTGCCCGCCTTCGAGATCATTTCGGACACCGCCTTGCAGCAGGTCATTGCCAACCTGCTCGACAACGCCGCCGAGGCCGCCCCGAGCGCAGGGCTGACGCTCGTCGCCACCTGTCCCGATGCCGACACCTTGTCCCTGAGCGTGCTCGACGGCGGCCCCGGCTTCAGCGCCGAGATGCTGGAGCGCTTCGGCAACCCCTACGAGAGCAGCAAGGGCCAGCCCGGTCGTGGCATGGGGCTGTTCCTGTCGGTCAACGTGGCGCGCACGCTGGGAGGCCGCCTGGAGGCCCGCAACCGGGCCGAGGGCGGCGCAGCCGTCACCCTGACGCTGCCGCTGGCTTCGCTGCTGCCACGACAATCCCCGCCCGATGCCGCCCGCCGCTGAAGAAGACCGATTCCTGCTGATCGTCGAGGACGACGACAGCTTTGCCCGCACGCTGACTCGCTCCTTCGAGCGCCGTGGCTGGCGGGTGGTGCGCGCCACCGGCCTGGACGACATGAAGGCCCTGCTCGATGCGCTGCCCGAGGATGAGGAAGTCGGCCATGCCGTCGTCGACCTCAAGCTCGCCGGCGGGGCTTCGGGCCTGAGCTGCGTGCAGTACCTGCACGGCTGGGACCCGGAGGTGCTCATCGTCGTGCTGACCGGCTATGCCAGCATCGCCACCGCCGTGGAAGCCATCAAGCTCGGCGCCTGCCACTACCTGGCCAAACCGGCCAACACCGATGACATCGAGGCCGCCTTCGCGCGCCGGCAGGGCGACGCCGAGGTCGAGGTGACCGAACGCCACACCGCGTCCATCAAGACGCTGGAATGGGAGCGCATCCACGAGGTGCTGGCCGAGACCGACTTCAACATCAGCGAGACCGCGCGCCGCCTCGGCATGCACCGGCGCACGCTGGCGCGCAAGCTTGAAAAGCAGCGCATCAAGTGATCAGCCGGGCAGCCTCTCCCTGAGCGCATCGCGCAGTTCGGCCCAGCTGTAGCTGGCCTGCGCCGCCAGCAGCCCCGCCTGGCCGAACACGGGCGTCAGCCCATAACGCTGCAATGCAGCGGGCAGGTCAATCCGGCCAGCAATGGCCTCGGCCAACCACTCGCCGGCCACCGTCGTCGGTGCCACGCCATGGCCGCCGAAGGCCTGTGCGAACCACAAACCCGGCGCCAGGCGGCCGACTTGCGGCATCTTGTGGCGGGCATAGCTCATCAGCCCGCCCCAGGCATGCTCGATGCGGACCGCAGCCAGCTGCGGAAAAACCTTGAGCATGTCTGCCTTCAACAGCTCGGCAATGCGGGCGGGCTCGCGCTGCTGGATGGAGATGCGGCCGCCCCACAGCAGCCGGTGGTCGGTCAACGCCCGGTAGTAGTCGAAGGCAAAACGGTTGTCGTACAGGGCGGCCGGTGTCTGGATGGGCCGCAGGCGCTCCGGCAGCGGCTCGGTCGCAATGACATAGGTCGCGATCGGCAGGCGGGCGCCGGTCAGGGCCGGCAGCAGCGCATCAAGATAGCCACCGCCCGCCACGACCACCTGCGCCGCGCGGATCGAGGCGCCTTGTGCCGTGCGCAACACGAAGCCGCCGGCATCACGCGAGTCGATGGCCGTCACCGGGCTGTGCTCGTGCACGCGGCCGCCGGCCTGCTCGATGACACCCGCCAGCCCTAGCGCGTACTTGAGCGGGTGGAAGTGAAAGGCGTCGCGCTCCAGCAGCGCACCGCCGTAGCGGTCTGTGTCCAGCCATCGGCGCACCTGCGCCGCTGAGATCTCGTCCCATGCCACGCCGAAGTGCTCGGCCAGCCAGCGCGCCTGTTCGCGCAGCCGGCGCTCGGCGCGGGTGCTGTGCTTGAACCAGTTGAGCAGCAGCGCGCCGCCTTCCACCTTGTCGCAGTCGATCACATGCGCGGCGACGCGCGAGCGGATCAGCGCGACGGCGTCGCGGCTGCGGGCGTAGAACTCGCGCGCCGGTTGCAGCCCCAGGTCGCTCACCAGGTCCGCCGCGTCGCGGCTGTAGCCACCGAAGACGAAACCGCCGTTGCGACCCGAGGCGCCATGGCCGATGGACTGCGCCTCCAGCACGGCGACGCTGGTGATGCCGCGTTCCTGCAGGCCCCGCGCCGTCGCCAGCCCGGCAAAGCCCCCACCCAGCACGGCGACTTCCACGTTGCCGCCGGTGCCGGCAAGCGGCGCAAAGCTCAGGCAGGGTGCCGTGGCGGCGTAATAGGTTTGCGGGTGCATGCGCTGGCGTGGGACACGGGTCGGCTGCGCGCAATGTAGCCCTCGGATGGCTTGCGCACGTTGCCTGCTTTGATACGCTGCCGCGCATGCAAAAAAGTCGCATGCCAATCGCCCGGATCTCCGCCGCCGCGCTGCTGTGTTGCAGCATGGCGATCTCGTCGTCCCAGGCGGCCGAAACTGCCGTCCGCGCGCTGCGCGGCGTGAAGGCCTATCCCGCGCCCGATGCGCCAGCCATTGACGACGCAGAGGTGCTGGTGCGGGACGGCCGCATTGTCAACATCGGCCCACGGGACCCCGCGCTGGCGGGCGTGCCGCCGCTGGCCCCGGGCTGCGACGGCGGGGTGCTGATGGCCGGTTTTCAGAACAGCCATGTGCACCTCAACGGTCCCGCCTTTGCCAACGCGAAGGCGGCCAAGGCCACGACGCTGGAGGGCGGCCTGACCGCGCTGTTGACGCGTTATGGCTTCACGACGGCCTTCGACATCGCGTCCGACCGCGACAACACCCTGGCCCTGCGGGCGCGCGTCAACCGCGGCGAGTTGAAGGGGCCGCGCCTGCTGACGGCGGGGCTGCCGCTATTTCCGCCGCAGGGGCTGCCGGTCTATCTGGACCACTTCGATCCCGCTTTCCTCGCCAAGCTGCCGCAGCCCGATTCGGTGTCCGCTGCGCTGGCGACGGTGAGGCAGAACCTGGATGCCGGCGCTGAAGCGACCAAGCTCTTCCTGGTGACGCCGCAGCGCAACGGCCCGCCCAAGCGCATGGCTGCAGACATCGCCCAGGCGGCCGTTGCCGAGACGCACCGCCGCGGCCACCTGGTGTTCGCTCACCCGACCGACCTCGACGGCGTGCGCGCGGCGCTGCGCGCGGGCGTGGACATCCTGGCGCACCCGCCGCTGGGCGTGCCGGGCCCGTGGCCCGCAGAGCTGATGGATGCGCTGCGCGCCGCCAACGTCCACATGGTGCCTACCTTGAAGCTGCTCAGGTACGAGCTGACCAAGGAAAAGGTGCCGGCGCCGCAGGCCGAGCCGGTGCTGCAGGACAGCGTGCGCGAGACGGGCCGCTTTGCCGCCGCGGGCGGCAAGCTGCTGTTCGGCACCGACGTCGACTACATGACCGACAGCGACCCGAGCGAGGAGTACGAGCTGCTGGCTCAGGCCGGCTTGGGCCCGATGCAGATCCTTGCGTCGCTGACGACGACGCCGGCCGAGCGCTGGAACGAGGCCGCGCGGCGCGGGCAGCTCAAGCCCGGCATGGAGGCGGACATCGTGGTGCTGGGCGGCGACCCGGCCCAGTTGGTCAGACAGTTCTCCAACGTGCAATGCACGCTGCGTGGCGGCCGGGTGATCTTCAGCCGCTGACCGTCAAAGCAGCCAGCAGCTCGTACGAGCGTCGCCGCAGCGCATGGTCATGCACCGCGCAGGCGACGATGAACTCATCCGCCTGGGTACGCTCCCGCGTCGCAGCCAGGCCGGCGCGCACGGTCTCGGGTGAGCCGACGATGGATTCGCTCTGCATGCGCTCCACCTGCAGGCGCTCGGCGGGCGACCACAGCGCGTCCATGCTCGGCACCGGCTCGGGCAGCTTGCCGCGCCGGCCGCGCACCATGCCGAGGAATCGCTGCTGCGCCGATGTGAACAGGAGCCGCGCCTCCTCATCGGTCGGCGCGACGATGACGTTGAGACCGACCATCGCATGCGGCTTGGCGTGGCGCTTGCTGGGCTTGTAGGTCGAGCGGTAGATCTGCAAGGCCTGCATCAGCATCTCTGGCGCGAAGTGCGAGGCGAAGGCGAAAGGCAGGCCAAGATAGGCGGCGAGCTGGGCGCTGTAGAGGCTGGAGCCCAGTAGCCAGATTGGCACTTCGGTGCCCTGGCCCGGCACCGCACGCACCACCGCGCTGTCTGCCTCCGGCGCGAGAAAGCTTTGCAGCTCAAGCACGTCGTTAGGAAAGCTGTCCTCGCCGCTGGTCTCCAGGCTGCGGCGCAGCGCGCGCATCGTCGGGCGGTCGGTGCCGGGCGCGCGGCCTAACCCCAAGTCGATGCGGCCCGGGAACAGTTCGGCCAGCGTGCCGAACTGCTCCGCAATCGTCAGCGGCGCATGGTTGGGCAGCATGATGCCGCCCGCGCCGACGCGGATGCGCTGGCTCACCGCGGCCAACTGGCCGATCAGCACGGCGGTGGCCGAGCTGGCCACGCCTTCCATGTTGTGGTGCTCGGCGACCCAGTAGCGCGTGTAGCCCAACCCATCGGCGAGCTTGACGAGGTCCAGGCTGTTCAGCAGCGCTTCACGGGTGGTGGCGCCTTCGACGACGGGCGCCAGGTCGAGGATGGAAAGCGGGGGCAGGGCAGACATGCCGGCATCTTGCCGGTGGCGACTTGGCCCTGTCAGGGTGGGGACTTGCGCAGATGTGATTGCAGCCAGGGCAGCAGGCGCGCCTCGTAGGCGGCGGGGTCAAAGCCGTGCAGATCCACATGGGCGGCACCTTGCACCGGCCACAGCGCCTTGGGTTCAACGGCCGCGGCGAACAGGCGCTCGGTCTCGGGCCAGCGCGTGTGCAGGTCAAGCGTGCCGGACGCGATCAGCAGCGGCGCACGAACGCCGGCCACGGCGTCGATGGGCCGCAGTTGTTCAGCGTCGATGCCCAGCCGCAATGGCAGTTGGACCAGCAGCAGCGGCGCGACCCAGGCGCCGGCCGTACCGAGGCGCATTGCCAGGCGATCCTGCACGGCGTCGACGATGGTGGGGTAGACCGATTCGAGCACCAGCGCGTCCAGTTCGGGCTGGCGCTGGGCAAACAGCAGCGACGCGCCGCCCAGCGACACGCCGATGGCGCCGACCTTCTCGCCCGGCAGACGCGTTCGCAGCCAGGCCATCGCGGCCTCGGTACCGCGCGCTTCGTGGCGGCCGAAGGTGATGCGCTCGCCACTGCTCTCGCCATGGGCCGGCAGGTCGACGGTCAGGCTGGCGATGCCCTCGCGCTGCAACCAGCGGGCGCGCGCCAGCATCTGCAGGCGGTTGCCGCGCACGCCGTGCTGCAGCAGTACCGCGCCCTGGCCGCTGCGGCCGGGCAGGAACCAGCCGGCCAGGTGTTGCCCGTCGCCGTAGGGGATGCGCAGCGATTCGGCCTGCAAGCCGGGCGGCGGCGGGCCGACATGAGCGCGCGCTGGGCGCGTCAGCATTTCGCCAGCGGCCAGGCTCAGGGCCAGCCCGGCTACCAGCAAGCCCAGGCCGGCGATGAGAAACCGTCGTCGTCGCATGCCGGCATGATCGCCGCCGGCTAGCGCGCCGGCGTCGTCACATCCGGGCCGCGGCTGCAGCGGGCCGCAGGTCCAGCACGGCCGGGCCGCTCAGCGCGCTGACGGTCACGGCCTCGTCGGTCTGCACGACGAAGCATTGCCCGGGTTCCAGCACGATGTCGCGCGCGTCGTGGTCGATGGTGATCCACAACGTGCCGCTGGCGCTGCACAGGTGGGTGGCGCGCGCCTCGGGCAGGCGTGAGATCTGGCCGCGTTGCAGCAGCAGCCGGGTGCGAGGGACGTCGATCAGCATGATGTGCTCCTTGAGCAGGCCCTCTCGCATGCCGGGTTGGCATGCGGGAATCAACGCTCGGGGCGAATGGTGATTGCCAACGCCCTGGCCGACAAACGATGATTCGGAAGGCTTCGCATTCCTTCAGATCATGTCAACCAAGCCCGCCGACCGTCTTCCGCCGCTGCAGTTGCTGGCCGCCTTCGAGGCCGCTGCGCGGCATTTGAGTTTCACGCAGGCCGCTGCCGAGCGCTTCATCACACAGTCCGCCATGAGCCGGCAGATGCGCGCACTGGAGGACGAACTGGGCGTGCCGCTGTTCGAGCGCCGCCACCGCGCGCTGGCGCTGACCGATGACGGGCAGCGCTTGTACTCGGCCTGCGCGACGGCGCTGAACGGCTTGCGCGTGGCGGTGCGCACGCTGCGCGAGCCGCACCAGCGCCAGGTGCTGGCCCTGACGACGACGCCGGGCTTCGCATCGCTGTGGCTGATCCCGCGACTGACGGCCTTCACGCGGGCCCACCCGGGCATCGACGTGCGGCTGGACGCGGGCCTCTCCAACCGCAACCTGGCCAGCGAGGGGTTCGACCTGGCCATCCGCTACAGCCCGGTCGGCGCCGCCCAGGGCCGGCAGCTGTTTGCCGAAGCCATGGTGCCCGTCTGCAGCCCGCGGCTGGTGGGTGAACTGGGCCTGCCGCTGCGCGAGCCGCCCGACCTGGCCCGGCACACGCTGCTGCATCTGGCCATGGACAGCGACAGCGCGGGCATGCCGGCCGAATGGGAGCCGTGGCTCGGCGCCTGGGGCCTGGCCGACCTGCGGCCGGCGGCGCGGCTGAGTTTTTCAAGCTACTCCGAGGCCATTGCCGCCGCGGTGGCGGGGCAGGGCGTCGCGCTGGGGCGTCGGCCGCTGGTGGACGCGCTGCTGGCCGGTGGCCAGCTCGTCACGCCGTTCGACGCCGGCATCGCGTCGGCGCGCGCCTATCGTCTCATCGTCGACCCGGCGGCCAAGTCGCGGCCGGCGGTGAAGTCCTTCGTGCACTGGCTGCTGCAGGAGGCCACGGGTCTGGCGACCTAAGGTTTGGTGAAGGCCTCCGCGAGGATGGCCTTGATGGCTGCGGCGCGCTCCGGCGATGCCGGGCCCATCTGCCCGCGATGCTCGCGCGCCAGGTGGCCCAGCGCCTCGCCGCTGGTTTCAAACACGAAGTACTCGAACATGCCCTGCCAGAACCTTCTTTGATCGGCGGGCAGGTCGCGGAACGCCAGCACCGCATGCAGCAGCGAGTCGTAGAGCGGCGTTGCCGGCTGGACGTCGTTCCACCAGTAGTTGACCAGCACGTTGAACCCGGCCATTGACTGCACGTGGTGCCACCAAGCGTACGGGAGGTAGAGCGCGTCGCCCGCTTCCAGCTCGGCCACCTCCGCCACCGCCATGGCGTGCCGAAACTTGGGGAAGCGGTCGAAATCAGGGTTGTCCAGCGGCACCATGCTCACCGGCGTGCCACCCGGGGCGAAGTCGATCGGGCCCGGGTAAAGGTTGGGCAATTGATCGGGCGGGAACAGCGTGAAGCGCCGGCTGCCAGCAACGATGCAGGCGATGTTGCTTTTCAGGTCGAAATGGGTCTGCACCTTGACCGCATTGCCGATCCAGATGTTGGGCACTACGTTCGCATCCAGCATCGGGATGGTGTGCGCGTCCGTGAAGCCGGGCAGGCAATCGGGCAGCGGCTGGGCGTCGATATAGATCGCGGGCGCTTGCGCGTTGTCCACTTGGCTGAGCAGCAGGCGCAGGCAGTCCAGCAGCGATTCGGGACGGCGTACGAAGTTGAGCCGCGCCATGTCGGGTCGGTAGAACAGATGACGCTGGCTCGCCGGGTCGCCCAGCACCAGCGGCATGGTCTTGCCGCGGTAAAACTGCAACAGGTACTCGCAAGCCGCCTGTTGGGAAGCCTGGCCCTGCCGCACGACGGGCCAGTCCTCGATCAGCCCGCGCAGGATGACGGGCCGGTTGGCGGGGACGATCTCGTTCTTGAACACCGCCGCTGTCACGCCGCGCCGCTCGATGGTCCTGGCGAATGAATGCTCGGGCAAGGTCATGGCATCGGGTGGTCGCTGCCCAGCTTGGCGCCTGCGGCTTTCAGCCTGCCAGCCCGGCGTACACGTGCTGCACGTCGTCGTTGGCGTCGAGCGCGGCGAGAAAGCTTTCCACCTCTTCGAGCTGCTCGGCGTTGAGGCTCGCCGGGTCGACCGGGTTCTTGGGCCTGTAGCCCAGCTTGGCGCTCAGCACCTTGAAGCCGTGGTCGGGCAGGGCTCGGCTGACCAGGTCGAGGTCGGCCGGGTCGGTCAGGAAGACGGTGACGCCGTCCTCGTCAGCGGGCAGCAGGTCCTGGGCGCCGGCCTCGATGGCGGCGGTGTCTGCATCGGCGCCCGGCGCGGCGGGCTCGGCCTCGATCATGCCGAGGTGGTCATAGTCCCAGCTCACCGAGCCCGGCGTGCCTTGCTGCCCCTTGCGGAACAGCACTCGCATATCCGACGCGGCGCGGTTCACGTTGTCGGTCAGCACCTCCACCATCACCGGCACGCGGTGCGGCGCAAAGCCTTCGTAGATGACCTGCTCGAAGTGGACGACTTCGCCGGTCAGCCCGGCGCCCTTCTTGATGGCGCGGTCCAGCGTCTCCTTGGGCATGGACACCTTGCGGGCCTGCTCCACCACCAGCCGCAGCCGCGCGTTGTCCTTGGGGTCAGCGCCGTGGCGCGCCGCAATCATGATGTCCTTGGACAGCTTCCCGAAGAGGCGCCCCTTGGCATTGGCGGCGATGTCTTTGTGTTTGGCTTTCCATTGCGCGCCCATGGGTGTTCCTGTATTGGTGAGCCCCGCGCTGACGGCGCCTGGGCGGGGCGCTACTTTACGGGCTGGCGTTGCCGTCTGCTGGAGCAGTGACTGCGTCAAGCAGCTTGCCGATCGCGACGTCGCGGTCCGGGCAATGAGTTGGCTCTCGCGCTTGATTGGGATTGGGACCGAGGTCGGTGAACCAAGCTTTTCTATATATGAATGTTTCTGCGAGCACGGTCGGTGAGGTGGGCTCTTTGACCGTAATCCGAAATCGATCAATTAATGGTGAGATGCGCTCCGATCTCGACGCATCCAATTCAAGTGTTGCCGTAAAACTATTGATTTCTGAAATGCTTTGTTTTCTCGTCGCGTAACGCAATATGCGGTGGCAGGGCCTTGAATGTTCGGCCTCGGTGCACCACGAAGCATATTGGCTGGGATTCCATTCGACCCATTCAATATTCTCTATTTCCAAAGTCGTGCATGAGTGATCTCCACGCGTTGTCCAGCAAATGCCGTCTTTAGTTTGCACGGGTTTCATAATGTCAAGCGGCTGCATATGTGCGCTCGACGCTTCGTGAATACGGATGGTTAGCCCTTTGGCGCTTGGAACGGTCTTAGAAACGCTGAGCTGCTGCTCGTTCGAGCAAAGCTTTTGGTACCGAACGGATTCATCCTCTGCAAGTGCTCTTTTCGCATCTGTACTGGATTTGTCTCGGTAATTTCCATGCCAGATGGAAACCGCGAAGTAGACAGGAAGACTTGCTATGGATGCCATAAGCACAATAGCGCTAGTGACGCCATGGCGCCGCCGCAGTAGCGCTGTGAACGATATGGTTATGGCGATTAGCCAGGCAATGCATAGCCAGATGAGTTTTATTACGTCCGACGCAAACGCTTCACCCATTAGGCTTCCAGTTCATTTCCTGCGCTATCAATCCGAACTCCCCAACGTCGCCACCACCTTCCTCGTCTGCCCCGCCCGCCACACGGTGAGCGTCACCTTCTCCCCGATCTGCCTTGTCTCCAGCAGCGACAGCATGTCGTCCAGGTCGGCCACGGGCTGGCCGTCCAGGCCCGTGATGACGTCGCCCTGCACGATGCGCCCGCTGCGGTCGCGGGCGAAAGGCTTCAAACCGGCCGCCGCCGCCGGGCTGCCGTCTGCCACGTTGACGAGCAGCACGCCCTTCGGCACGCCCAGCGCCTGCGCCAGGTTGAGCGGCCCGGCCGTGACGCCCAGGGCCGGGCGGATGAAGCGGCCGTCGCGGATCAGGCGCGGCACGATGCGGTTCACCTCGTCCACCGGAATGGCGAAGCCGATGCCGGCGCTCCCCCCGCTCGGGCTGTAAATCGCCGTGTTGACGCCGATCAGTCGCCCCGCCGAATCCAGCAGCGGGCCGCCCGAATTGCCCGGGTTGATGGCCGCGTCGGTCTGGATGGCGCCGCGGATGGTGCGGCGCGTGACGGACTCGATCTCGCGGTTCAGGGCCGAGACGATGCCGGTGGTCAGCGTCTGGTCAAGGCCAAAGGGGTTGCCGATGGCGTAGACCTTCTGGCCGACTTGCAGGTCGCGGCTGGCGCCGACGGCAATCGCCGGCAGCTTGTCGCGCGGCGCTTCGATGCGCAGCACGGCAAGGTCGCGGTCGGGGAAGGCGCCGACGAGCTTGGCGGGGTAGCTGCTCTGGTCGTTGAGCGTGACCGTGGCGCGGTCGCCGCCCTGGATGACGTGGAAGTTGGTGACGATGTGGCCGGCGTCGTCCCAGACAAAGCCGGTGCCGGTGCCGCTGGGCTGCTCGCTGGTGCGCAACGAGAAGAAATCTCTTTGCACGGCCAGGGTCGTGATGTGCACCACCGACGGGCTGACGCGTTTGAAGACGCCGATGTTGTTCAACTCCTCGGCGTCCAGCGCGCCGCGGGCGCTGACGGCGCGCGGTTGGGCCTTGGTTTGGGCATGGGCCCAGCCGGTGCTGAACAATGCGGCGAGAGTCAGGATGAGCAGGCGCTGGAACATGGCGTGGGCGGCGCGGCGGTTGTCGACGGCCGCATTTTGGTTGCAGTTCGGGAGACGGGGATGAAGCAGACGGGACTGGGGCTGGTGTTGGCGATGCTGCTGTCAAGCGCAGCGGCGCAGCAGGTGTGGAAATGCGAGGTCAACGGCCAGGTGCGCTTCAGCGACAAGCCTTGCCCGGGCAGCGGCCAGCCGGTGGCCGAACGCAGCCTGCAGCCCAATATGGCCGAGGGCCTGAAGCCGGAGGTGGCGCGCGCTGCCATTGCGCCGCCTGCCGCGGTGGCAGCATCTGCGCCGGCAGGGCCGCCTGGCAATGTCTGCCCCGGGGACAGCGAGATCCGCGGCATGGAGACGCGGGCCAACTCGACGACGCTGGGCGACCGCGAGCGCCAGTTCCTGCAGGACGAAGTGCGGCGCGCCTGGCAGTGCCGCAAGGGCCAGGGCCGCTACACCGACGCTGACTGGGCCATCAGCCGCGACGCCCAGGCCCGGCAGACCCACACCGGCGACCGCGACCGCCGTGACGCGCGGCTGCGCGCCGAGGCCATGCACAGCGCGGCCGACCCCGACGAGGGCGACCGCATCGCGCGCCGCCGCATCGCGGAGGACAGGCTGCGCGAGCGTCAAGCCGGGCGGAGCCTGCTCCGTGGTCAGAATCCGGCTTCCACGCCGACGCCCTGACCGCTTGCCGCCCATGCTCCTGCCACCCTCCCGCTCGGACCGCCTCGACGCACTGCGCGGCGCGGCCATCGTCTGGATGGCGGTCTTCCATTTCTGCTTCGACCTCAACCACTTCGGCTGGATACGCGAGGACTTCTACCGCGACCCGGTCTGGACCTGGCAGCGCACGGCCATCGTCAGCCTGTTCCTGTTCTGCGCCGGCGCGGGCCAGGCCTATGCGATGTTGAACGGCCAGAGCGCGGGGCGGTTCTGGCGGCGCTGGCTGCAGGTGGCGGGCTGCGCGCTGCTGGTGTCGCTGGGTTCGTGGTTCATGTTCCCCAACAGCTGGATCAGCTTTGGCGTGCTGCACGGCATCGCGGTGATGTTGCTGCTGTTGCGCCTGGGGCTGGCGCGGCTGCCGAATGCCGTGCTGCTGGCGCTGGCTGTGCTGGCCATCGCGGCGCCGCATTTCATCCAGCACCCGCTGTTCGACGGCCGTTGGGCGAACTGGACCGGCCTGGTCACGCGCAAGCCCGTCACCGAAGACTATGTGCCGGTGCTGCCCTGGCTGGGCGTCATGCTGCTGGGCTTTGTCGCCACGCGCCAGTGGCCGCAGCTCTGGGCGGGCGGCGCGCCGCGGCCGCTGGTGCTGCTGGGGCGCTGGTCGCTGAGTTTCTACATGGTCCACCAGCCCGTGCTGATCGGCGTGCTGATGGCGGTTCAAACCTTGTTCTGAGGGAATGGTCGATGCGAAAGATGCTTGTGGCCGCGCTGTGCCTGTTTGTCGCCACCACGGCCGCGGCCGCGCCGTTTGCCTGGCCCGGCGGGGCGCAGGCGGCGGTCAGCCTGGGCTATGACGACGGGCTGGCCAGCCAGCTCGACCATGTGGTGCCGGCGTTGAACAAGCGCGGCCTGCGGGCGAGCTTCTATCTGCCCATCAACAGCCCGACGCTGCCCGCCCGCCAGGACGAATGGAAGGCCGCCGCCGCAGCGGGCCATGAGCTGGGCAACCACAGCCTGTTCCACGGCTGCTCGGCCAAGGGGGCAGGCCGCGAGTGGGTGTTGCCGCACCGCGATCTGGAGAAGCAGACGCCCGTTCAGGTCCAGGAGCACATCCTGGCAGCCAACACCTGGCTGCAGTCGCTGGACGGCAAGACCAAGCGCACGTTCACGCCCCCCTGCCTGGACATGAAGGCCGGCAGCCAGGATTTCGTCGCGGCGCTCAAGCCCCATTTCGTCGCCTACCGGGCGGCCGGCCCGGGCATGGTCACCGACGCGGCACAAATGGACCCGTATGCGATGCCGGTCTATTTCGTCGAGGGCTGGAGCGGCGAGCAGCTGATCGCCCTCGTCGAGAAGGCCGCGTCCCAGCGGGCGCTGGTGTCGCTGCTGTTTCACGGCGTCGGCGCCGAGCACCTGAGCGTCACGCGCGAGGCGCACGATCAGTTGCTCGATCACCTGGCGAAGAACAAGGCGCGCCTGTGGACCGACACCATGGTCAACGTGATGGAGAACGCGCGCAAGCAGGCGGGGCGCTGACAATGCAGTCATGAGCTCTGCCAAGTCTGTCCTGTTCGGCTTCCACGCCGTCACCGTCCGTCTCAAGACCCACCCGGCCTCGGTCGCCGAGGTCCATTTCGATCCCTCCCGACGCGACCAGCGCATGCGCGCCTTCGTCGAGCGCGCCAAGGAGGCCGGCGCCAAGCTGGTGGAGAGCAACGACGAGCGCCTGAGCCAGATCGCCGGCAGCCCGCGCCACCAGGGTGTGGTCGCCCGCGTGCAGGCGCTGGCCCAGCTCCATTCGCTGGACGACGTGCTCGATGCGGTGGAAGGCCCGCCGCTGGTGCTGGTGCTGGACGGCGTGACCGACCCGCACAACCTCGGTGCCTGCCTTCGCGTGGCCGATGGGGCGGGCGCGCATGCCGTCGTCGCGCCCAAGGACCGCGCCGTGGGCCTGAACGCGACGGTGGCCAAGGTGGCCAGCGGCGCGGCCGAGACGGTGCCCTATCTGATGGTCACCAACCTGGCACGGACCTTGAATGAGCTGAAGGAGCGCGACATCTGGGTGGTCGGCACCTCCGATCAGGCGGAGCGTTCGATCTATGACCTGGACTTGAAGCGCCCCATCGCCTTCGTGCTGGGCGCCGAGGGCGAAGGCATGCGTCAGTTGACGGCCAAGACCTGCGACGAGCTGGTGCACATCCCGATGGCCGGCGCGGTCGAGAGCCTGAACGTGTCGGTGGCCTCGGGCATCTGCTTGTATGAGGTGCTGCGCCAGCGTCGATAATTCTGACTACTCAGAAAAACTAGGAAGCCCGCCATGGCCGTCATCGAAGTCACGCACCCCCTCGTCAAGCACAAGATCGGGCTGATGCGCGAGGCCGACATCTCGACCAAGAAGTTCCGCGAGCTGACCGGCGAGGTGGCGCGGCTGCTCTGCTACGAGGCGACGGCCGACTTCCCGCTGGAGAAGACGACCATCAACTGCTGGAGCGGCCCCGCTGAGATCGACCAGATCGCGGGCCGCAAGGTCACCGTCGTGCCCATCCTGCGTGCAGGCCTGGGCATGCTGGACGGCGTGCTGGACATCCTGCCCAACGCCAAGGTGTCGGTCGTCGGCCTGGCCCGCGACCACGAGACGCTCAAGCCGGTGAACTACTTCGACAAGTTCGTCGGCAACCTCGACGCCCGGACGGCGCTCATCATCGACCCGATGCTGGCCACGGCCGGCAGCATGATCGCGACGGTCGACCTGCTGAAGGCGCGGGGCTGCAAGGACGTGCGCGCGCTGGTGCTGGTGGCGGCGCCGGAGGGCGTGAAGGCGCTGGAGAGCGCCCACCCTGACGTGCGCTGCTGGACGGCCGCCATCGACAGCCACCTGAACGAGGTCGGCTACATCATTCCGGGCCTGGGCGACGCGGGCGACAAGATCTTCGGAACCACGCAAGGCTAGTCCTTCAGCCCAGCACCTCGCGCAGCGCCCGGCGCAGCAGTGCCAGCCCCTCGTCCATCTCCGTCGCGCTGATGTTCAGCGCCGGCATCAGGCGGATCAGGTGAGGGCGCGGCGCATTGAGCAGCAGGCCCACCGGCGCCAGCGCCTGGGCGGCGGCCACCACCTCGCCCGCGCTGTCTGACGGCAGCACCAGGGCGCGCAGCAGGCCCAGGCCCCGCTCGCCCACCAGGCCGTGGTCGCGCGCAATCGCCTGCAGCCCGGCGGACAGTTGCGCGGCACGCTCGCGCACGCCGGCCAGGAAGTCCTCGCGGCAGACCTCGTTCACCACGGCCAGCCCCACCGCCGCCATCAGCGGGTTGCCGCAGAAGGTGCCGCCCTGGTCGCCGGGCAGGAAGCAGTTGAAGGCCTCCTTGCACAGCAGCGCCGCCAGCGGCACACCGCCGCCCAGGCCCTTGGCCAGCGTCATCACATCCGGCTCGATGCCGAAGTGCTCGTGGGCGAAGGCATGGCCGCAGCGGCCGATGCCCGTCTGCACCTCGTCGGCGATCAGCAGCACGCCGCGTTCGGCCGTCAGCGCGCGCAGCTCGCGCACGAAGCCCGGGTCGGCCAGGACGACGCCCGCCTCGCCCTGCACGAACTCGATCATCACGGCCGCCGTGCGCGGCGAGATCGCGCGCTCCACCGAGGCGATGTCGTTGAGCCGCGCCTTCACGAAGCCGCCGGGCATGGGCGGGTAAAGGTCGCCCCAGCCCGGCTTGCCCGACGCGCTCATCATCGCCAGCGTGCGGCCATGGAAAGCCTGCTCGAAGCCGATGACCTCGTGCGCGCCGCCGCGCATGCGGCTGCCCCAGCGCCGCGCGAGCTTCACCGCGCCTTCGTTGGCCTCGGCGCCGGAGCTGGCGAGGAAGACCCGGTCGAAGCAGCTCAATTCGACGAGCCGCGCGGCCAGGTCCAGCAGCGGCCGGTTGTAGTAGGCGGGGCTGGCGTTCAACAGCCGCTGCGACTGCGCCAGCAGCGCCTGCGTGATGAGAGCCGGGCTGTGGCCCAGGCTGTTCACGGCCCAGCCCTGCACGAGGTCCAGATGGCGCTTGCCGCCCTCGTCGACCAGCCACGCGCCCTGGCCCGAGACGAAGACCGTGTCGGGGCGGTGCGTGATGGTGATGAGGTCGTGGCCGATGTCGTGGTCCGTGGCGCTCATGGCATCTCGCTCCACGCGTAGTCCATCTGCCGTGCAGTGGCCAGGGCCAGCTCGCGGCTGTGCAGGCGCTGCACGAGGTGCAGGCACATGTCGATGCCGGCCGAGATGCCGGCGGACGTGACCACCGCGCCCTCGTCCACCCAGCGCAGGCCTTCGCGCACATGCACCGCTGGCCGCAACTCGCGCAGCGCATCGAGGTCTTCCCAGTGCGTGGTGGCGGCCAGGCCGTCCAGCACGCCGGCTTCGGCCAGCAGCAGGGCACCCGTGCAGACGGACGCGAGCACCTGCGCCGTGTGCCGCTGGGCGGCGATCCACGCCAGCGTCTCGGGCTGCCGCAGTTCGGCATCCACGACGCCACCCGGCACGATGGCGCACGCGAGTGGCGGGTGGTTGGCCAGCGTCGCGTCTGGCTGCACCTGCAGGCCAGCGCGAGCGCGCACAGGGGCCGCGCTGCGCGCCAGCGTGGTCACCGTGAACAGCGGTGCAGCGGCCGTCGGCTGCGTTCGTGCATGCACTCGGGCCGCCGTGGTGAACACCTCGTAGGGGCCGGCCATGTCCAGCAGCTCCATCTCGTCGAAAACCAGGATGCCAACGTTCATGGTGATGCGGCCTCCTGCCGCCTGCGCTTGTTGATGACGGTCAGTTTGCGGCGAGCCGACCTTGGCCGCCATGACGCAGTTCCCACCTTTTCTGCCAAGATGCGGTCATGACCTGCCGCATCGCCTTCGTGCTCTTCCCGGGCTTTCAGCAGCTGGACCTGGCCGGGCCCATGGCCGTGTTCGAGGTGGCCCGGCTGGCGCGGCCGGGCAGCTACGACTGGCGCTTGGTGGCCAGCGCCGGGCCCGCCGTGCGGAGCTCTGCCGGCGTGGCCTGGCCTGTGCAAGGGCTGCCGCGCCGGCTGGGCGATCTCGACCTGGTGATGGTGATCGGCGGCGACGGCGTGGACGCCGCCTGCAGCGACACACGGCTGGTGGCCTGGCTGCAGCGGGCCAGCCGCTCGGGCGCGCGCGTGGCCAGCATTTGCAGCGGCAGCCTGCTGCTGGCGGCAGCCGGCCTGCTGGATGAGCGCACGGCGACGACGCATTGGTCGCGCAGCCGGCAGTTCGCCACGGACTTCCCTGCGGTGCGCCTGCAGCCCGACCGCATCTACGTGCGCGAGCCCGCCGTCCGCCGGCAAGGCCTGCCGGAACTCTGGACGAGTGCCGGCATGACGGCCGGCATCGACCTGTGCCTCGCGCTGCTGGCCCACGACCATGGCGAAGACATCGCCCGCGAGGCCGCGCGGCAGCTCGTCGTGGAGCGGCGGCGGCCCGGCGGGCAGTCGCAGTTCTCGCCGTTGCTGGATCTGCAGCGGCCCGACGGCCGCTTCGGCGCGCTGCTGGACGAGGTGCGGCGGGACCTGGCGCGCGACCACCGCGTGGAGGACCTGGCCGCGCAGGCCTGCATGAGCCCGCGCCACTTCGCGCGCTGCTTTCATGCCGAGACCGGCGCCACGCCCGCGCAGGCCGTCGAGCGGCTGCGCGTGGAAGCGGCACGCGCGGCGCTGGAGAGCGGGTCGGCGGCGGTGCTCCGGGTGGCGCTGGACTGCGGTTTCGGCAGCACCGAGCGCATGCGGCGCGCCTTCCTGCGGCTGCTGGGCCGCCCGCCTGCGGCGTTTCGACCGGGTGGCGCCGTCGCAGGGTGAACTTTCACCATCGATGCGTTGATCCCTGGGGGCGCGCCCTTGCGTCAGTACAGGCAGGCAAGCCGAACCCTGGCAAGCCACCACCTGACTCACCCATCAAGGAGCCCGTCATGGCCACACTTTCCACCCCCACCGTCACCCTCGGCAGCACCAGCGGCGACAAGCGCGACGTGACCGTCGCCGGCACGATGAACTTCGACGCCAGCGACGTCGACCGCACCTATCGCCTGGAGATCAAGCTCTACGGCGAGGACCTGTCCGGCGACAACCTGCCCTCAGGCGACAGCACGGCGGACGATCTCATCAGCACCTTCATGTGGGTCAGCGGCGGAATCCTGCTGCGCTCCTACAAGGCCGTGACCGTGCTGGCGGCCGGCGCCGTCAACTATTCCGAGAAGCGCGCCATCGACACCGCCAAGCTCGATGAAGATGCCGGCAAGGAGATCGTCGGCTGGGCGGACATCAACACGCCCATCTACATGCCGCGTTCCGACGAGGTCTATGCCCAGGTGACATTGGGCACGGCGCCGGTCACCAAGCGCTCGGCCACGGTGCAGGCCGGCATCGGCGTTTAAACGAAACCCAAGGCGCCGACCACGCCACCACCGAGCACCATCCAGACGAGGCCCAGCCTCGTCTTCAGCGTCAGCACGACGGTCGCGGCGATCAGCGCCACAGCGCCCCAGCGGTGCGCCTCGGCGCGCAGGAAGGGCAGGGCGAGCAGCCAGCCGGTGGCGATGATCAGCCCGAGGGTCAGCGGCATCATGCCGGCCGAGAAGGCGCGCAGGCCGAGGTGGCCGCGGTGGTCGCGCATCCAGCGCGTGGCCGTGAGCGTCAGCACGCTCGACGGCAGCATGATGCCGGCCATCGCCGCTGCGGCACCCGACACGCCCGCCACGTTGAAGCCCAGCACCGCGACGAACAGGATGTTGGGCCCCGGCGCGGCCTGGGCCAGGGCAATCGACGAGGTGAAGCTGGTGTCCGTCAACCAGCCGGTCTTGTCGACGAGAAAGCGGTGCATCTCCGGCACCGTCGAGATGGCGCCACCGATGGACAGCAGCGACAACGTCAGGAAGTGCAGGAAGAGGCTGGAGAGATCGACCGGCGTCGTCACTTGAGTTTCCACCAAGCGATGGCCATGCCGCCGCCGCCCAGCAGTGCCAGCACGGCGATCAGCGGCCAGCGCAAAAGCCCGATCAGCACGAAGGCCAGCACAGCCAGGCCGAAGGCGAACGGCCGGCCCAGCGGGCTGGTCACCAACGCCGGCAGGAGCTTGATGCCCGTGGCCAGGATCAACCCGGCCGACACCGCGCCCATGCCGCGCAACGCGTTCACGGCCATCGGATGCTGGGCCAGCTCGCCATAGGCGATGGCCAGGCCCAGCACGATGACGGCCGGCGCGACCAGCATGCCGGCCAGTGCCGCCAACGCACCACGCAGCCCGAAGAAGCGGTCGCCGATCATCATCGACAGGTTGACGACATTGGGGCCGGGCAGCACCTGGGCGATGGCCAGGGTCTCGACGAACTCTTCCTTGCTCAGCCAGCCCAGGCGCTCGACCAGCTCACGCTGCGCCACCGCCAGCACGCCGCCGAAGCCTTGCAGCGCGAGCCGCGTGAATGCGAGGAAGAGCGCGGTGAGGGACGCCGGACGGTTCAGCACGATGGCTTCAGCGATGAACCTTCAGCGCTTCGGGGTTGACGATGTTCGTCGGCTGGGCATTGATGAAGTTCAGCACGTTGTCGAAGGCGGCGTCGAAGTAGATCTCGTAGCTGTCCTGCTCGACATAGCCGATGTGCGGCGTGCAGACCGCGTTCTCCAGCCGCAGCAGCGGGTGGCCCTGCAGGATGGGCTCGCTCTCGAACACGTCGATGGCGGCCATGCCCGGGCGGCCGCGGTTCAGGGCCGACACCAGCGCGCTTTCGACCACCAGCTCGGCACGCGAGGTGTTCACGAACAAGGCCGTCGGCTTCATCTGCGCCAGGTCCTCGGCTGTGACGATGGCGCGCGTGGCGTCGCACAGGCGCAGGTGCACGGACAGCACGTCGGCCTCCGCGAAGAAGGCCTGGCGGCTGGCGGCCGACTGGTAGCCGTCGGCTTCAGCTTTCAGGCGCGAGGCCTCGCTGCCCCAGACGATGACCGTCATGCCGAAGGCGCGGCCGTAGCCGGCCACGAGCTGGCCGATCTTGCCGTAGCCCCAGATGCCCAGCGTCTTCCCGCGCAAGACCATGCCGACACCGAAGTTGGCCGGCATGGAGGCCGCCTTCAGCCCGGCCTGCTGCCAGGCGCCGTGCTTGAGGTTGCCGATGTACTGAGGCAGCCGACGCATCGACGCCATGATCAGCGCCCAGGTCAACTCGGCCGGTGCGACCGGGCTGCCCACGCCCTCGGCCACGGCGATGCCCAGCCGCGTGCAGGCGTCCACGTCGATGTGGCTGCCGATGCGGCCGGTCTGGGCAATCAGCTTGAGCTTGGGGAGTTTTTCGAGCAGCTGGCGCGGGAAGGCGGTGCGCTCGCGGATCAGCACCAGCACCTCGGCATCGCGCAGCCGCACCGACAGCTGGCCGATGCCCTTGACCGTGTTGGTGAACACCTTGGCGTTCAGCGGCTCCAGCTTGGCCGCGCAGCGCAGCTTGCGCACGGCGTCTTGGTAGTCGTCGAGGATGATGACGTTCATGGGCGGGGCACGCGCGGCCTGGCGGGCTGGGGCAGCGAACGGCGCGGGGCGCGGGGATTGGGCTTCAAGTTGCGGGGCATTGTGCCCCGGGGCGATGCAGGCCATCGGCCTGCTGGCTACCATCGGTTTCCCTCAATGGAGACCACCCGATGACCCCGATTTCCATGCACGCCGCCAGCGCCCCTGCCTTTGCCAAGATGTTGGGCAACATGCTCAACTGGCTGGAGGCTGCCAAGGCCCACGCCGAGGCCAAGAAGTTCTCGACCGACGTGTATTTGACGCTGCGCCTGGCGCCCGACATGCTGCCCTTGCCGCGGCAGATCCAGATCGCCAGCGACGCTGCCAAGGGCTGCGTCGCCAGGCTGGCCGGCCAGGAGATTCCGGCCTACGAGGACAACGAGGCGACGCTGGACGAACTGGCCGAGCGCATCAAGAAGACGCGCGACTTCGTGCTGTCGGTACCGGCCGAGGCCTTCGAGGGCAGCGAGGGCCGCGAGGTCAGCATCCCGCGCCGCAGCGGCGATCCGTTCAAGTTCGACGGCAGCACCTATTTGCGTCATTTCGCGCTGCCCAACTTCTATTTCCATGCCACGACAACTTACGCCCTGTTGCGCCAAGCCGGCGTGCCGCTGGGCAAGCTGGACTACCTTGGAGGCTGACCGCCCCCCAGTTTGAGGCGCGCCAGCCGGGAAATGCTGCGCAATCCGCAGCCTTATCCCCGCTCCCGCCGGGGTGCTGCGGCTTGAGAATCAGGAGAACATCCGCTCAAGCCGCCCGCCCCGCATGGACATGTCGACGCCAACTGCCGCCCAGCCTGAAGGCCACCAGGGTATTGCTCTCGTGGAGCAATGGCTCGGGCTGGCCCGCAGCGGCCAATGGCCGCTGCCGCAGGTGATGGACGCGGCCTCGCGGCTGCAGGCCGCCGGCGCCGCCGACGCCGCTGTGCTGCTCTACCAGAACTGGGTTGACGCCACGGCCTCGCCGTTGCGCCACGTGGCCTGCTTCAACTGGGGTGCCATCCTGGGCGAGCAGCGCCGCCACGCCGAGGCCGAGGCCGTCTACCGCATGGCGCTGAGCCAGGCGCCCACCTTCGCGCAAGCACGCCTGAACCTGGGCCACCAGTTGGAGCACCAGGGCCGTGAGGACGAGGCGCTGGCCGAGTGGCGCGCCGTCTACGAGCAAGACAATCCCGAGGGCCTGGGCACCGACCCGCTGAGCCTGCGCCTGCACGCCTTCAACAACGCCGCGCGCCTGCTGGAGCAGCAGAAGCGCTACGACGAGTCCGAGGCGCTGATGCGCCGCTCGCTGATGCTGGACCCGCACCAGAGCGATGTCGCCCAGCACTACGTGCACATCCGCCAGAAGCAATGCGCCTGGCCGGTCTACCAGACCGTCGGCGAGGTCACGCACAACCACTTGCTGATGAGCACCTCGCTGCTCGGCATGCTCGACGAAAGCGACGACCCGGCGTTGCAGTTGCTGACGGCGCAGCGCTTCGTGCACGAGAAGGTCGCCAAGGTCAGCGCCGCGCCGCTGCACAAGGGCCGCCAGCGCGAGGGCAAGATCAAGATCGCCTACCTGTCCGGCGACTTGCACATGCATGCCGTCGGTCTGCTGACGGCCGAGCTTTACGAGCTCCACGACAAGAGCAAGTTCGAGGTCCACGCCTTCAGCTGGAGCCGTGAAGACGGCACGCCGCTGCGCGCGCGCATCAAGGGGGCGATGGACAGCTACACGCCGCTGCACGGCGTGCCTGACCGCCGCGCTGCCGAGCTGATCGCCGAAGCCGGCATTGATGTGCTCGTCGACCTGCAAGGCCTGACCAGCGGCGCGCGGCCTGGCATCCTGGCCCACCGCGGTGCGCCCATCCAGGTCAG
This sequence comes from Pelomonas sp. Root405, assembly GCF_001425165.1. Classification (GTDB taxonomy): domain Bacteria; phylum Pseudomonadota; class Gammaproteobacteria; order Burkholderiales; family Burkholderiaceae_C; genus Pelomonas. The sequence continues at coordinate 22,062 of NZ_LMDU01000018.1, read as the reverse complement.
CTATCTGGGCCTGCCGGCCACGTCGGCCCTGCCGGGCGTGGACTGGATCCTGGCCGACCGCTTCGTGATGCCGCCGGAATCGCTGCCGTATCACACCGAGAAGCCCATCTACCTGCCCAACAGCTACCAGGTCAGCGACCGCAAGCGCGTGGCCAACACGCCGCCGACGCGCACGCAGGCCGGGCTGCCGGAGGACGGCTTCGTCTTCTGCGCCTTCAACAACAACCACAAGATGAGCGAGCAGGTCTGGCGCTGCTGGATGCGGGTGCTGCGCCAGGTGCCGGGCAGCGTGCTGTGGCTGCTGGCGGACAACCCGTTCGCGCAGGCCAACCTGACCCGCGTCGCCGTGGAGGAGGGCATCGCCCCCGAGCGCCTCGTCTTCGCTGGCCGAGCCCAGCCGGCCGACTACCTGGCCCGCTTCACGCTGGCCGACCTGTTCCTGGACACCTTCCCCTACAACGCCGGCACGACGGCCAGCGACTGCCTGTGGATGGGCACGCCCATCCTGACGCGATCGGGCAAGACCTATATCTCGCGCATGGCCGGCAGCCTGCTGACCGCCGTGGGCCTGCCCGACCTGATCACGACGACGCTGGATGAGTACGAGCAGCGCGCCGTGCAGATCGGCCGCCAGCCGGCACGCGCGGCGTCCTACAAGCGCTACCTCGCCGAACACGGCCGCGGCTCGCCGCTGTTTGACATACCGGCCATCGTGCGCGATATAGAGCGCGAGTTCGAGCGCCTGGCTCTTCAGGCCCGGACGAGGGAGGCGTGATGCGCAGGTTGACGGAGATGCAACCACAGAGGCACGGAGCCACAGAGGCAATGCGTTCTCTGTGCCTCAGTGCCTCTGTGGTTGCATTTGCATGGGCGGGGTGCTGACCAATGCCACGCCCCCACGACCCCTTCTTTGACGGCCAGCCCCAGGCGCCGGGCCTGCGCCTGGCCGCCAATGGCGAGCCGCCGGCGCCTGCTGACCCGTTGGCCGACCTGGCCAGCCAGCCAGCCGGCGACCCGCTGCTGCAGGCGCTGGCCTGGCTGACCCGCCACCACGGCAAGCCGCGCTCGGCCGAGTCGCTGCGCGCCGGCGCGCCGGTCGAGGGCGCACTCACCCCTGACGGCGCCATCCGCGTCATGCGTGAGGCGGGCTACAACGCCGGCCTGCTGCGCAAGACCATCGACGACATCCACGGCCTGCTGCTGCCGGCCGTGCTGCTGCTCAACGGTGGCGACGCCTGTGTGCTGGTCAAGCGCCTGGACGACCCGGCCGCGGTCGGCGCCGGTGCCTGCCGTTACGAGGTGGTCTTCCCCGGCCCCGAGGCCGCGGCCGTGCCGGCCACGACGGCCGAGCTGGAGCCCGAGTACAGCGGCTTCATGCTGGCCGTGTCGCCGCTGGAGACCGCGCAGGGCGCGCGCGCCGAGGCGCCGCTGCTCAAGATGGGCGACAAGGGCCTGGAGGCGCACTGGTTGTGGGGCACGCTCAAGCGCTTCACGCCCTACTACCGCGCGTCCATGATCGCGGCGCTGTTGTCCAACGTGCTGATGCTGGTGTCCGGCCTGGTCACGGCGGTCATCTACGACAAGGTCATCCCGCACCAGGCCATGGTCACGCTGTGGACACTGGCCATCGGCGCCGGCGTGGCGCTGCTGTTCGACCTGTTCGCCCGGCAGCTGCGCGCCCACCTCATCGACCTGGCCGGCCGCAAGGCCGACCTCGTCATCGGCGCCAAGCTCTATCGCCAGACGCTGGGCGTGCGCATGGAGCACAAGCCCGCGTCGGCCGGCTCCTATGCGCACTACCTGGCGCAGGTCGAGATGGTGCGCGAGTTCTTCGCGTCGGCCACGCTGTCGGCGCTGTCGGACCTGCCTTTCCTGTTCATCTTCATCGCGATGACCTTCGTCATCGGCGGGCCGCTGGGCTGGGTGCTGGTGCTGGCGGTGCCGGTCATCATGGGCCTGAGCTGGGCGATCCAGAGTTCGCTGCGCCGTGCGATGCGCACCAACATGCAGGAGACGGCCGACCTGCACGGCACGCTGGTCGAGTCCCTCGAAGGGCTGGAAGACTTGAAGACCTCGGGCGCCGAAGGTCGCTTCCTGCGCCGCTATGAGCGCACGACGGCCATCGTGGCGGACTCGGCGATGACCGCGCGGACGCTGTCGAGCTGGAGCATGAACCTGTCCAGCACGCTGCAGCAGTCGGTCAACCTGATCCTGCTGGTCTGGGGCGTCTACCTGATCCGTGACGGCCAGATCTCGTCGGGCGCGCTGATCGGCTCGGTCATGTTCGCCAGCCGCGCCATCGCGCCGCTGGGCAGTCTCGTCAGCCTGGCAACGCGCTACCAGGGCGCGCGCGCCGCGATGCTGTCGCTCAACCAGATGATGAACGCGCCGGTGGAGCGCGACAGCAGCCGCAACTACGTGCCGCTGTCCCAGGTCAGTGGCAAGGTCGGCCTGCACGACGTCGGCTTTGCCTACCCCGCGCAGCCGACGCTGGGCGCCCAGCCGGCGGCGGAGTCGGCCGCGCCCAAGGTGCTGCGCAATGTCACGATGCGCCTGGAGGCCGGCGAGCGCGTGGCCATCCTCGGCCGCATCGGCAGCGGCAAGTCCACCATCCTGCGCCTGCTCGGCGGCCTGTACCAGCCCACCGAGGGCATGGTCGAGGTCGACGGCATCGACCTGCGGCAGATCGACCCGGCCGAGTACCGCGCCCGGGTCGGCTTCGTCAGCCAGGAGCCGCGCCTGTTCGTCGGCACGCTGCGCGACAACGTGCTGATGGGCCGTGCCCACCTGGATGCCGGCCGCCTCGTCGAGGTGGCCAAGCTGACCGGCCTGGACCGTGTCGTCGCCGGCCACCCGATGGGCTGGGACCTGCCGGTGGGCGAGATGGGCCAGCTGCTGTCCGGCGGCCAGCGCCAGCTCGTCGCCCTGGCCCGCGCCCTCGTCACCAAGCCGCAGGTGCTGCTGATGGACGAGCCGACCAGCTCGATGGACGCGCAGAGCGAAATGGCCTTCCTGCGCCAGCTGCGTGACGCGGCCGGCACGGCCACCCTTGTCGTCGTGACCCACCGCCCGGCCGTGCTGGAGCTGGTGCAGCGCATCGCCGTCGTCGACGGCGGCCGCATCGTCATGGACGGCCCGCGCGACCAGGTGCTGGCGGCCCTGTCCGGCGTGCGCCCAGCCGCGCCCGGCGGCGGCACTGCCGAAGGCGTTCACCTCCATCCATCCGCCCAGCCCGTGCAGCGCAGCGCTTCCGTATGACGTCGGCGTTGACCAAGGAAGAGGGCGTGTTCGTCAGCGCCATCCATGCCGCGCAGATCGACGAACCCCTCCCACGTGCCACCTGGGCGCTGTACCTGCTGTGCGCCGTCATCACGGTGGCCATCACCTGGTCGGCCCTGGCCAAGGTGGACGAGATCACGCGCAGCGACGGCCGCATCGTGCCCGACGGCCGCGAGCAGGTCATTGCCAGCCTTGACGCCGGCATCCTGCGCGAGCTGAAGGTGCGCGAAGGCCAGGAAGTGACGGTCGGCCAGGAGCTGGCCACCCTCGACCCGACCCGTGTCGAGGCCCAGCAGGCCGAAGGCCAGGTCAAGCGGCTGGCCTTGATGGCCGCCGCCGCGCGGCTGACCGCCGAGGCCAATGGCCGGGCCAGCGTGCAATGGCCGGCCGAGGTCGACCCCCGCGCGCGCTACGCCCAGGGCGAGGCCGAGTCCTTCGAGGCCCGCAAGCGGCTGCTGGACGAAGCGGTCAGCGCCATCAACCGCAGCCTGGGGCTGATCTCGCGGGAGCTCAAGCTCGCCCAGGACATGTCCAAGAGCGGTCTGATGAGCGACGTGGAAGTGATGCGCCTGAACCGCCAGGTCAACGAGATCCAGCAGCAGCGCACCGAGCGCCTGTCGCGTTACCGCCAGGAAGCCAGCCAGGAGCTGGTGCGGGTGCAGAACGAGCTGGCCCAGCTGGACGAGCAGATGGTCGTGCGGCAGGACGCGCTGACGCGCACGGTGCTGAAGTCGCCCGTGCACGGCGTCGTCAAGACGGTCAAGGCGGGCACCATCGGTGGCGTCATCGCCAGCGGCGCGCCCATTCTCGAGATCTCGCCCATTGGTCCGCAGGTCCTGGTGCAGGCCAAGATCAAGCCGCGCGACATCGGCTTCGTGCGCCTGGGCCAGACAGCCGAGGTCAAGCTGGCCGGCTACGACTTCAACACCTATGGCGGCCTGCAAGGCAAGGTCACCTACATCAGCCCCGATGCCGTCTCAGAGGGCGACAAGGCGGGCGACAGCCATTACCGCGTCACCATCACCGCCGAGCGCAACAACCTCAAGTACAAGGGCGAGACCCTGCCCGTGATCCCCGGCATGACCTCGGTGGTCGAGATCAAGACCGGCGAGCGCTCGGTGCTGAGCTACCTGCTGCGGCCGATGATGAAGTCGCAGGAAGCGCTGCGGGAGCGGTGACTTCCGGCCCGCAGCGTTGGGCCGTCAAGGGCAGGCCGGGTAGTTGGCCTGCAACGCCGCACGGGCTGCCGGGGCGGTGTAGTCCTCTGCGCTCGGTGTATTGATCGTGTGCGTGCAGCCATAACCGGGCTGGGCCACGGTCGCCGCCGTGCTCACGTCGTCACCCGCCGGCTTAAGCCCGCCAGCCTCCCACTTCGCCATGTCGTCGAAGGCCTTGGCGGCCTCGGCCGCGGTGAAGGCGCAGTGACCCACATCACGGATGGCGCGCTGCACCAGCCATTTGTCGTTGCCCTTGGCCTTGGCGCGCGCTGCGTACACCTGCTCCATCTTGAACGGCACGAACAGGTCGCCCAGCGTATGGATGGTCACGACCGGCACGCTGAAGTCGCCCGCCACCTGCGGAATCCAGCGCAGGCCGTCGCGGCGCAGGCGGTTGGCGTCGGCCGCAGGCTTGATTTTGTAGATGCTGTTGTTGAAGGCCGTGTCCAGCGCAGTGGTGCTGGCGCTGGACGCATCGACCTTGTAGGTCAGTGCGGTGGTGTCGAGCACGTTGGCGGTCAGGATGCCGTTGATCGTGCCGTCGCCGCCAATGGACGCCCAGATGTTGCCCTGGTTGCTGGCGTTGGCCCAGCCTTCGGCATAGAACGGGCGCGGCCCGCCGCTGAGGTAGGCGACGATGTTCTTGAGCTTGTCGCCGATGGCGTTGGTCTGGGTCGGGAACGTCGTCCAGAGCGTGGCCTGGATCGCGGGCGCTATTGCCGAGAAGTCGGCCTGTGGAAAGCTGCTCATGGGCAGGCCTGCCAGCTGCTGCGCGGCCAGCTGGTAGCCGGCGAAGTAGTTGAACAGCTCGCTGTCGCCCACCACGCCGCACATTGGCACTGCGCCGTTGTACTTGACCTTGTTTACCGCGTTGGCCTGCGCCTCGGCCTCGATGGCCGCTGCCGTGATGTGTCCGCCCATCGAGACGCCGGTGATGAAGATCTTGCTCGGCGCGGCCAGTGTGCGGCCATTGGCAGCCGCCAGGGCGACGAATTTGTTGGCCAGGGCGTTGGTGTCCTCCACGCCCGCCCTTACGTCGTAGTAGTTCTTGGAATAGCTCGACGCTGCCCAGGCGTAGCCGTTGGCGAGCAGGTAGCGCCGCATGATGGGGTTGCCCACCGTGAGGTTGGCGCCAGTGCCGGCATAGCCGTGCGCCCACATGACGAGCTGCCCGTTCCAGCCGGTCTTGGGCACCTCGATGCGGTAGGCGGAGCCGTTGAGAACGCCGACCCAGCGGTCGGTGTCGGCGGCACCCGCGAGCGCCGCGAAGCCAGTCTCCATCACCGGCGTGAAGGTGCGCGCGTCCTGCGGGCGAGTGTCCTCGGGGACCGGCGCGGGCGCTGGCGCGGGGGGCGGTGGCGGAGGTGCGTCGCTGCCACCGCCGCCGCAGGCGCTCAAGGCCAGGGTTGCGGCTAAACAGACGCCCAGTACGCGCGGTGTTGGGCAGTTTTGGATCGGGTTCATCGGATGTCTCCAGTTGGGTGCCGGCGCTCGATCGATTGGCGCCGTCGGGCGACGGTAGGCAAAGCAAGCTGGCCGCGCAGTCTGGTTGGCGACTCGGCGTAGCCCCTAACTCGCGGCCGTCCGGCCGGACCAGCGTTGTTGCCAACCTGGCCTCACCACCGAAAACCACGCCCGCGCCGGCCCTTTTCCGGGCTTTGGAGAAGGGGTCCGGATGGTCTAGTGACGGGGCCATGCTGTACCCAATCCGCCATCTCCTCGCCGTCGCTGTTGCCACCATTGCAGCGTCGACCGCACTCAGTCCCCAAGCGCTGGCGCAGACGCGCCCAGCCAAGAAGGCCGCCCCGCCGCCCGCGCCGGTCGCTGCTGAGGCGCCGGCTTCCCAAGGGCGCTGCAACGAGGAAGACGCCGGGCTGTCGCGCCTGGGCCGCGACATGACGGCGCTGGAAACCACCAACGGTGATCCGCGCGCATCGCTGCAGGTGCTGATCGACCGCACGCTGTCGCGCAGCAAGGCCCTGGGCGCCGTGCGGCTGCTGGCCGAAGCGGCCCGCTTCGACCTCGACGAGACGCGCGCGCTGGCCATGCCGACGGCGACGCTGAGCCTCAGCGCCAACGGCGTGCACGCAACGACCGGTGGCGTGAACGTCGGGCGCGGCGCGCAGCTCGGCGCCACGTTGAGCGCCGGCATGCCGCTTTGGGATTTCGGCCGCATCGCCAAGCTGACCGAATGGCGCAAGGAGCTGGCCGAGGTGGCTTCTCAAGGCCAGCGCAGTGCCGAGGAGCAGCTGTCGCTGAACGCCGTCGCCATGGCGCTGGACCGCAGCCGCTATGTGCTGCAGGGCCAGGTCTATGCGCAGTACGTGCGCAAGATGTCCTGTCTGGTCGACGCGCTGGAAATCATCACCAAGGCCGACCGCGGCCGCGCCAGCGAGCTGGTGCAGGCGCAGAAAAGCCTGCAGCAGGCCGACCTGTCGCTGGAGCAGACCATGTCGGCGTTGCGCCAGACGGAGGTGCGCATGAAGCGTTTGGTCGGCGAGCCTTTGCCGCCCAGCATCGGCATGACGGCGGCGCTGTCGCTGCTGCCCGACCTGGAGCAGATGCAGAGCGACATCCTGCTCGGCGCCGACGTCGCCCAGGCCGAGGCCCAGGCACGTTCGCAGCGCAGCTTTGCCGAGTCGGTCATCGCCGGCCAGAAGCCATCGGTCAACCTGACGGGCAGCGCCAGCGCGCTGTTCCGCTCCGGTGGCGGCCCGAACGAGTCCCGCTCGACCGACATCGGTGCGGGCGTGTCGGTCACCATCCCCATCCTGCAGCCGGGCGCCCAGGCCCAGGCCAGCGCCGCCGTGCATCGCTATCGCGCGACCGTCCTGCAGCGCGACGAAGCCATCGAGGCCAAGCGCTACCGCCTGCTGGAAATGCACGAGGTCGGCACCTCCACGCTGGACCGCGCACGCCGCATCGTCGAGATCCTGCGCAACAGCGACCGAGTGCGGGCCTCAACGCTGCAGCAGTGGCAGCAGCTCGGCCGCCGCTCGCTCTTCGACGTGATGGCGGCCGAGGGCGACTACTACTCGATGCGCGTGGCCCACGTGAACGCGATGTTCGACGCTCAGCAGATCGTCGCCTTGATCTGGAGCATGGGGCGGGGTGTGTCGACGCCGCTGCGTTGACGCCAAAACGTGCGGGGTTCGCTGGGCCGCAGGAGAACGGGTAGGCCTGATGCTCCCTTGCTCGGGCCAGAGGCCCGATCCTTCGCCAGGCACAAACAGTCCTCAGGACTGTTTGAGTCCGGGCTCAGTCCCCCGCCCGCTGCGCGGCCTCCTCCTTTACTTACGCATCAGGCCTACCCGTCCTCCTGCTTTCGTTGCACTCGTTTGACCGCCACAAACAGCTGCGGGAAGAGCCGGGATGCGCCGGCGCATCGCGGCGCAGTCGAGAGCAGCCTTCGCTTCGGAAACAAAAAAGAGCCGGTCGACAGACCGGCTCTTTTGCTTGAGGCCTGCAGGCGCTCAATAGCGGCCGAGCAGGTTCTTGTCGTGGTAATACTGGTCCAGCGAGCGCCGCAGCGTGGCCGCGCGGGCCTGCTGCTCGGGCGTGGCCTGGGCGCCGACGCCGAAGAAGTAGAGGTCGTGCACCGCGTAGTCGGTGTGGAAGCCGTGCTCCTTGAACCAGGCCGGCAGCTGGGCGAGCGCGGCGAAGTCTTCGGCGACCAGGTTGCGGTAGTAGTTCTGCTGCATGCCGACCGTCAGCGGCGAGTCGCCCGGCAGGAACTCGGCCGTGCCGTGCTGGCGGCGGCCCGTCGTGGCGCAGGTCATCATCATCAGGCCGCCCGGCTTGAGCAGGCGCAGCATGTTCAGCCAGGTCACGCGCCAGCCGGGGTTGTGCTCCATCGCCTCGCAGCTGACGACGACGTCGAAGCTCTCGGCCGGCGCGCCATAGTGCTCGCCGGGGCAGACGACGTCGACATCCTTTCCCTCGCCGACGTCGAGCCCGATGTAGTCGCAGTCCTGGAAGAACTGGCGGATCGAGCCGTTCAGATTCAGGCTCCCGATCTCCAGCACCCGCGCCTTGTTGAAGTACTCCGGCAGGAACTGCTTGACGCTGTTGACGTAGAAGAACTGTTGGACGTGGGCCATGGGGTGTTGCGGTGGAGATGGGTTGATCGGGCAGTAGAGGGCATCTCGTGCGGGTGCGAAGACCGGATGACGCGGGGATTCCCGGTGCTCTTGCTGCGGCTCAGGGTTTCGGGGCTTGAAGAATGCTCTGCCGCACGCTCATGAAGGCCTGCAGATAGCTGTCGAAGCCCTGGTTGCGGAAGGCCTGCTTGAGCGCGTCGCTGCAGACGGCCAGCGTGTCGGGCACGGCGGTGGGCTCGGATGCATGCCGGAAGCCGAAGGGGTTGTGGGCGACGACGCGCCAGCGGGGCTGCAGGGTCAGCAGCAGCGACGCGATGCGCTCGATGAGGAAGACCTTGAGCTGCACCGAGCCGGCATAGGACGTCTCCGCCCGCAGCCGCGCCCCGATGTCGGACGCGGGGTCTTCGCACAGGGCGAACAGCGGCTCGGTCCAGGCGAACCATTCGCGCCAGAACGCCGGCCGCGCGACGAAGTAGTTGCTGAACACGGTCTGCCGGCTGTCCATCACCAGCTGCGGCAGCGGCGCCGCACGGCCGGTGGCTTGCAACGCGGCCATGCAGGTCTGCATGAAGCCGGGGTGCGAGGATTCGCCCTGCTCGAAGATGTTCAGGTAGCAGGCGATCTGGGTGGGGAAGGGCGAGAACAGCAGCACGTCGGCATTGGCGCCGTGCTGCTGCAACTGCTGCACCACGCGCTCGGCGCCCAGGCCCGTCTTGGCCCTGAACTTGGGCGAGAAGAAGCCGTAGAAGCGGTCCTCCTGCATGGGCTGGGTCAGCAGCCAGCGGCGGATGGGCCAGTACTCAAACCAGTCGGGCCGCGGGTTGTCGAGGTTGTCGAGCAACTCGTAGCCCGGCTCCATCTGCGCCAGCGTCTCGGGCGAATAGGCGATGTGGAAAAGGCTCAGCGGCAGTTCGGCCATGCGCGGCAGTGTAGGCCGGGGGTCTGGCCTTCATGGCGACCCAAATGACCGGCTTTGCGGGCCGCTTCAGCGCTTCGCCGCCCGCACTCGATCACACAATGCGGGCTGAAAGGACACGCCTTGATCGACCTTGTCTGCGCCACCCGGTTGACCTCCGAAGAGTTCTGGGGCCGCTCCGCCCTGGGCCTGTCGCTGCGCCGCATGGTGCATGACGACCGGCTGAAGGCGCGCGTCTTCTACGAGAACCGCCGCGGCCTGCCGGCGCTCTACAACGAGCGCATCGCCGCTGCTGACGCCGCGCCGGTGCTCGCCTTCATCCACGACGACGTCTGGCTGGACGACTACTTCTTCTACGAGCATGTGATGGCGGCGGTGCATGCCTTCGACGTCATCGGCGTGGCCGGCAACAAGCGCCGAGCGCCGCAGCAGCCGTCCTGGGCCTTCCCCAGCATCAAGTTTGAATGGGACGAGCGCGCCAACCTGAGCGGCGTCGTCTCGCACGGGCCATCGCCCTTCGGCACCATCTCGGCCTTCGGCCCGGTGCCGGCCGAATGCGAGCTGCTCGACGGCGTGCTGCTGGCGGCGCGGCGCGATGTGCTGCGTGAAAAGCAGGTGGGCTTCGACGAGCGCTTCGACTTCCACTTCTACGACATGGACTTCTGCCGCTCCGCCCGCGCCGCGGGGCTGCGCCTGGCGACCTGGCCCATTGCGATCACGCACCAGAGCGAGGGTGGGTTCGGGTCGAGCGGCTGGCTGGAGAACTACAAGAAGTACATCGGCAAGTGGGGAGACTGATCATGCGCTGTGAGCGCAGCCTGTAGGCCAGCCGACCCGTATCCTCCGCCGGCTAGAACCACTCCACCGGCAACGCCAGCCCGACGCCCTGCAGCAGCCCCGCCCGCGCTGCCTTGAGCTCGGGCGTCGGCGCCGGCCAGCGGCGGTAGACATGCAGGAAGTCCAGCACGACGGTCGTGTTGTTCGACGCCTCCTGCTGGCCGCGCCGCGCACCGGGATTCACATAGTCCTTGTGCATGACGGCGCCGCCGCCGGGCACATGCACGGGCATGGCGCGCGAGCAGACGCCGAGCAGCCAGTCCCAGTCTTCCTGTGACGCCAGATGAGCGTCGAACGTCAGCCCCTGCAGCAGGCTGCGTCGGTAGGCCAGGCAGTGCAGGGGGATGAAATTCTTGACCCACAAGGTGTTGAGGTCGTTCAAGCCCAGCGCGCTGCTCTGGCGACCCAGCTCGGGAATGCCGGGCTGGGCGCGGTCCTCGGTGACGACGGTGATGTCGGTGAACAGCACGCGGGTGTCGGCCCGCTCGCAATGCGGCTTGAGCGTCGCAAGGTGATGCGGCTCGAAGCTGTCGTCGTCGTCCAGGAAGACCACCCATTCGCCGCGCGCCATGGCAAGGCCCCGGTTGCGGCTCTCGGCCGGGCCGTTCACGCCGGTGCGCTTCAGGAAAGTGTCGGCCGGCCCCAGGTCGCGGGCGACGACGGCGGCGGTGTCGGCATCCAGTGCGTCGGCCACCAGCACGATCTCGAAGTCCGCGCAGGTCTGGGCGCGCAGCGAGGCGATTGCGCGCGCCAGGGTGGCCGGGCGGTTGTGGGTGGCCATCACGACCGAGAAGAAGGGGGCGAGGGGCGCGCTCATGGCCGGCCATGCTAGCCCCGTGCCGGCGGGGCGCGCAGCAATGTTGTGCCGCAGTTGCCCTGCAGTTCGACCCATCGCGGCCTTGGGCGGCTCGTAATATCCCGCCAACTTCCTGGAGAGGCTGTGGCTTCCATCGCCGTCATCATTCCCACCACTGGCGACCCGCTGGTGCGCGAGGCCATCGCCTCGGTGCTGGCGCAGACCGCGCCGGACGTGATGCCCTTCATCGTCATCGACGGCCCGCGCTTTGCTCCGGCCTTCGAGGCCGCCACGGCCGGCATGGACCTGGGCCGCTGCCATGTCGTCACGCTGCCGGTCAATGTTGGCGCGGGTGGCTTCTACGGTCACCGCATCTATGCCGCCTTCTCGCACCTCGTCGACAGCGAGTTGATCGCTTTTCTGGACCAGGACAACCGCTTTCATCCCGAGCACTTGGCCGACCTGTCCGCGGCGCTGGCGGGCGGCGGCTGGGACTGGGCGTTCGCGCTGCGCCGCGTCGTCACGCCGGCTGGCGAGCCGCTGCTGGACGACGAATCGCAGAGCGTCGGCCCCTGGGGCTCGGCCAAGCCCTATCCGCTGGTCGATACCAACTGCTATCTGCTCAAGACCGAGGTGGCCCACAAGGTGGCCAGCTATTTCCATGGCGGCTGGGGCCAGGACCGGGTGTTCTACGCGGCGCTGTCGCAGCTCTTCCCCAATTTCGGCTGCTCGGGTGCCTTCACGGTGGACTACCGCACCCGTGAGGACCTGCAGCCCAAGGTCGTCGAACTGTTGACGCGCGAGAACGCGGCGATACGGCAGAAGTTCAACGGGCGCCTGCCCTTTGTCGGCCAGCCCACGAAAGCGGCAGCATGAAAGAAGACAGCAAGATCGAGAACCCCTGGATTGCCGCCGAATGTGTGCGCCTCGGCCTGGCGCCCAACCGGCTGAAGACCTTCCTGCAGGAGCAGTACGGCCAGCTTGGCGAAGACCTCATCGTCGAGGGCCTGCTGAAGGCGGCGTTTGCAACGCGGGGCCTGGCGCTCTCGGCCGTGCGCTACCTGGAGGTGGGTGCCAACCATCCGGTGCAGACCAGCAACAGCTATCTGCTGGCGCGCAAATGGGGCGGCAGCGGCGTGCTGGTCGAGGCCAACCCGGCGCTGATCGACGACCTGCAGCGCGCCCGCCCGCAGGACAAGGTGCTGCACCGGGCTGTCGTGCCCGACCCGGGCCTGACGCAGGTGACGCTGAACGTGGCCCAGAACACCGAGCTGTCGTCGGTCGACCTAGGGCATCTGCGCTCCTTCGGCCAGCTTGCGGCGGTGGACACGACGGTGAACGTCGCGGCCATCACGCTGGACCGCATCCTGGCCGAGCATTTCGACAGCGCACCGCATTTGCTGTCCATCGACATCGAAGGCATCGACCTGGCCGTGCTTGCCGCTTGCGCCTTCGAGCGCCGGCCCTGGCTGGTCATCACCGAGCCCTCGCGCCACTACCACCACGACGCCGAAACGGGCTTCCTGCAGGTCATGCAGTCCAAGCGTTATGTCGAGGTGGCGCGCACGGACTACAACCTGATCTTTGCGGACCGCGGTGTGTTCGACCTGCTCCAAACGCAGGCTGCAGCGCCCGGCGTGCGCCGCAGCTTCGACATCTTCGACACGCTGATCGCACGGCGCTGCATTCGGCCTGAAGGCGTGTTCGCCGAGGTCGAGCGCCGCAGCGGCCACGCCGGCTTCACGGCCGCGCGGTTGTGGGCGGAGCGCACGGTGGCCGAGCAGGAATATCAGCTCGCCGACATCCATGCGCTGGTCGCCCAGGCCCTCAGGCTGGACGCAGCGCAAGCGCAGGCATTGATGCAACTGGAGGTCGACGTCGAACTGGCCAACGTCGTGCCGGTGGCCGACGCCATCGCGCAGGTGCAGGACGACAGCCTGTTGATCACCGACATGTACCTGCCCGAGCCCGTCATTCGACAGCTGCTGGGGCGCGCCGGCCTGCCCGGCCACCTGACGCTGCTGCGCAGCGCCGCGGGCAAGCGCAGCGGCAAGGTCTGGGCCGCGCTGAAGTCGGGCGGCGAGGCGCTCTCCCACCTGGGCGACAACCCCACTGCCGACGTGCAGCAACCCCAGGCGCACGGTATGCAGGCGCGGCTGACGACGCAGGCGCTGCCCACGCCCACCGAGGCGGCCCTGCTGGCCGCAGGCCTGCCGCGCCTGGCCGAAACACTGCGCGTGGCGCGTCTGGGCACGGCACGCGGCGCGTTGCCGGACGACCTGGTGCGGCTGCAGTCGGAGCTGAACCTGCCGGTGCTGATGGTCAGCGCGCTGCACCTGCTCGCCACGGCCGGCGAGCTGCCGCAGTTGCGCCTGCTGTTCTCGGCCCGCGATGCGCGCTATCTGCAGACCGTCTACGACGCGCTGGCCGCCGTGCTGCCTGGGCGACACCCGAGTAGCCACTACTGGTACAGCTCGCGCCTGGCGCGTACCAGCGGCGACGCCGGCTACCACGCCTATTGCAAGGAGCTGATCGGGCCCGCCGCATGGCTGGTGGACCTGTGCGGCACCGGCGCATCGGTCCTCGCGCTGCGCGAGCGCCTGGGCCTGTCGCCCGAGCAGGCCCAGCTCTTCGTCTGCGAGTTCATCGATTCGCCCGAGCAGATCCAGTCGCTGATGCAGCGCTATGGCCTGCGCGACTGGCAGCCGCCGGCGGCCCTCTGGACCGACAAGATCCTGGTGCCCAACGAGGTGCTGGAGCTGTTGAACTATGTGCCCGAGGGCATGGTCAGCGGCGTGCGGGCGGTGCCTGGCGGCGTCGTGCCCGTACGCGAGCCGATGGCGTATGCGCCGGCCACCCTGGTCGGCGTGCAGGCGCAGCGCGACTACATCCACGCTTTCGTCCAGCACTTCGCGCGAGCCGATGGGGCCGCGCTGCTGGAAGAGTTCCAGCGCGCCGGACCGCAAGCCTGCGCGTCGCTGTCGGGTGTCGCGGCGGCACTGATGCCGCAGATGTCGCGTGTGATGGCGGCCTGGCTGCCGGATCACCGGCGTGCCGAGCAGGCCCTCATGGCGCGCTTGGGCGGCGGCTGATGCGCCGTTTCACGGCCATCGGCAGCTCGCACCTGTTCGGGTTGCTGCAGCAGTACGTCGCGCCGATGGAGTCGGGCCGCTTCCAGTCGGTCTGGGACACCGGCCAGCCCTTCGTTGCCGAGCTGCCGCTGGGCGTGCCGGGCTGGCGCGGCGACTTCGTGCTCTACAACACGCCGGTGGCCGGCCCCGCGCCACTGCTCAAGGAGCGGGTGCTCTACATCCCGCCCGAGCTGACGGCCGTGCTGGGCCACATCCCCGCCGGCGCAGAGGTCATCTTCTCGCTGCTGCGCGGTCAGGAGTTCGCCGTCTCACAGCTTGTCGACGACCCGTCGCATGCCGACTTCATCGGTGACGACGGCGGCTTCGAGGCGGGCCGGCGCTGGATGTCGCGCGAGGACGCGCTGGCCTGGGTGCGCAGCATCGCCGAGCCGTTGCTGGCGACGCATCTGGCACTGCGCCAGCAATTCCCGCAGGCGCGCATCGTGCACGTGCCAGCGCCGCCGCCCATCGAGGACGCGGCCCATGTCCTGGCCAATGCGGAAGGCTTCGGGCCGCTGTTCGCCGCGCACGGCGTCAAGCCCTTTGCGATGCGGCTGCGCGTCTACCGGCTGATGTATGCCGAGCTGGCCCGCCAGCTGGCCGAGCACGGCATCACCAGCCTGGCGCCGCCGGTCCAGGCGCTGACGCCGGCCGGTGGGCTGAAGGCTGAATGCGCGCGTGGCTGCCTGCATGGCAACCATCTCTACGCCCAAGGGCTGGCCGCTCAAATGACTGAGGTTCTGACGCATGTCGCATCCCTATGAACAGATGGGCGCCGAAGCCTTCTGGCGCAAGACTGTCAGCGCCCAGGCCTGGGGCCAGCTCGACTTCAAGCCGAGCACCAAGTTCAAGCTGACGCCTGCGCTGAAGATCGCCACGGCCGGTTCCTGCTTTGCGCAGCACATGGCCAGGCGGCTGGAGGGCTTCGGTCTGAGCCACTGGGTGGTGGAACAGGCTCCTGCGGGTCTGACGCCGGAGCGCGCCCGGGAGCTCCAGTACGGCGTGTTCTCGGCCCGCTATGCGAACGTCTACACGGTGCGCCAGCTGCGCCAGCTCGTCGAGTTCGCCTTCGGTCTGCGCGCTGACGACAGCCCCGTGCTGACCGATGGTGGCCGCTGCTTCGACGGCCTGCGTCCGCGCATCCAGCCGGGCGGCTACGACAGCCTGGCCGACCTGCGCGCCGACCGCGCCTGGCATCTGGCCCAGGTGCGGCGGCTGTTCAGCGAATGCGATGTCTTCGTCTTCACCCTCGGCCTGACCGAGGCCTGGGTGGAGCAGGGCAGCGGCATCGTCTTTCCGGTCTGCCCCGGCACGGCGGCGGGCGAGTTCGATGCCGCGCGCCATGCCTTCGTGAACTTCGACTACCCGGAGATCCTGGCCGACCTGGAATGGGTGCGCCAGTTCGTCGCCGGCGTGAACCCGGCGATGCGCTGGATCGTCACCGTGTCGCCGGTGCCGCTGGTGGCGACGGCGACGCAGCACCCGGTCATCGTCGCGTCGAGCTATTCCAAGGCCGTGCTGCGCGCGGTGGCCGGGCGCTTCGCCGATGCGCATGACGGCGTCGACTACTTTCCGTCCTTCGAGATCATCTCGTCGGCGCAGAGCTTCGGGCAGTACCTGGAGGACGACCTGCGCGAGGTGTCACCGCGCGGTGTCGACCATGTCATGCGCCAGTTCTCGGCCGCCTTCGTCGAGGGCGGCGAGCGCGTCAGCGCAGCGCCAGCCAGCATCGCCGCCCAGGCCGCCGCGGCGGCCCAGGTTGAGTGCGAGGAGCTGCTGAACGACCGGCCCTGATTGGGCGTCAGAGGATCCGCGGTAGCCACATCCCCATCGCCGCGCCGGCGATGCCGACGCCCGTGGCCAGGGTGAGCAGCCCGAGCGTCAAGGCCAGTGCCATGCCGCGGCCACGGGCGCGCAGGTAAAGCTCCAGCACCGCCAGCGGCAGCAGGAACTGCGCAAAGCTGAGCGCGTAGACGAAGGGGCCGGTGAAGGTCTTGGGGTCGAAGCCCACCGGCGCCTGCCAGACCATCAGCCACAGCATCAGGCCGACGCGGAAGAACCACACGCCGTTGACCACCATGAACAGGCGCAGTGCCCAGCGCCGATGCGCGTCGAAGCGGCGGGCCCGCGCATGCCGCCAGGCCAGCCATGCGAACGCGACGATGAGCACGCCGTTCAGGCTGATCGCCAGATGCATGGCCGTGCCGCCCACCGTGCCCTTCACCCAGACGAGGTAGAAGCCGCTGAGCGTGCCGAGCACGGCGCCGACCATGAAGACACGCCCCATCGTGCGGTGCACGGCTGGCGCGCGGCGGCGCAGCGCGGGGAGGAGCTGCAACACGCCGATGGCCGTCAGCAGCAGTGCGAACACGAGGTGGACGCTGAGCAGCGAGTTGCCCAACCAGTCGCCGGCCACCCAACGCGATTCGCCCGGCGGCCCACCGAGGGCAGCGCGGCCGTAGCTGATGCCGATGTAGCTCGCAAAGATGACGAGGCCGGTGGCCGCGACGAGGAACCAGAGCCCGGCCGCGGCGGCGACCGGACGGCTGGGTGGCGTGGAAGGGGTGGTCGTGATCATGGGTGTCTCCCGGTGGCGTTGCGACGGGGCGGATTCTTTTGGACAGCGCTAACCCGGTCGCCGCCGTGCCGACGGGCTGCATGACGGCTGCGACGAACTGCAGCCGCGTGCGACAGCCGCGTGTCGACGGTCGGCACGGCGTGCGCAGGCGGGCGGGCGACTTGCGGTCAGCAGACGAAGAACAGGCCCTGCGGATTGCTCCACAGGGCCTGGGTGGGCCGGCACCGCCGTGCCGGCGTCAGGAGATCAGTCGGTCTGAGCCGGCATTAAATCCAGTTCGCACCGTTGCGACGCTGCTCGTCGTCCTCGGCCAGCTTGCGGTCGATGGCCGCGAGGTGAGCGTCGGGCGCCGTGGGCAGCAGGCCGGCCTTGGCCAGCTCGGCCGGGGCCCCGCCCAGCAGCGGGTCGCTCGGCCCGGCGAGCACGTCGGTCAGGCTGACCGTCGTGGGCGCGCTGGCCTGCTGGGGCTGCACGTCCTTGGCGAACCAGACGTCGGCCATCTGGTGGCTGCTGCCATCGGTTGTCGTGTAGCTGGAGACCAGCCCCACGAGGTTGCCGTTGTCCATGCCCGTGCCCTTGGCCGCGTTCAGGTCCAGCGAGACGATGCCCAGGTCGGCCAGCGACTTCAGCTCGCCGCCGTCGGTCTTGCCGTCGTGGTCGGCGTCGACCCAGACCTGCAGCTGCTTCCAGTTGACGTCGCTGGCGTCGAGCGTGCCGTCGCCATTGCTGTCCTGGTCGGCCATGGCCACGTAGCCATCCTTGGCGCGCTTGCCATTGGCCAGGGTGGTGCCCATGCCGAAGAGTTCGCTGCCGTCATTGATGACGCCGTCGCTGTTGCGGTCCATGACGAGCAGGCCGTCACCGCCCGCAACCCAGCCGACCTTGTTGACCTGGCCAGTGCCGAGCAAGTCGAAGTCGACGCCTTGGGCCGCCGCCAACGTGTTGACGCCGCCGCCGTCCAGATCCAATGCGATCGGGGTGACCGCCAGGTAGGCGTTCAGCTGCGCGGCCGTCATCTCGCCGATGACCGCGCCGGTCAGCGCATCGAGCTGGGTCATGCTCATCGCGGCGATGTCGCGGGTTTCCAGGCCGCCGATCTGGTCGGTCGTGATCGACTGCATCTGGTCGGTCGTGAGCGCTGCCGCCTGCGCCGTAGTCAGGGCCGTGATCTGTGTGGCCTTCAATGTTGCGAACTGGTCGGTCACCAGGGACTGGATCTGCGTGTTCGTCAGCGCCGCGATGTTGGCGGTCGTCAGGGCGCGTAGGTCGTCCGTCTCCAGGGCCGCCACCTGGGCGTTCGTGAAGGAACGCACCTGGGTCGAGGTCATGACCGAGTACTGCGCGGCACTGAAGCTGTTCAGGTCTTCGGTCGACAGGTTGGCGATCTGGCTGGTCGACAGCACCGTCACGCGGCCGCCGAGACCCGTCAACTGGTCGGTCGTCAGCGCGGCCAGCTGGGCGTTGGTGAGCGCCTGGATGGATGCGGTGGACAGCCGGGCGATGTCATCGGACTCGATGGCGACGATCTGGTCGGTCGACAGCGACACCACCTGGGCGGTCGTCAGCACCGCCATCTGGGCCGAGGACAGCGCCGCCATGTCGGCCGCTTCGAAGCCATCGAGCTGGGCCGCCGACAGCGACTGGATCTGGCCCGTCGTCATGCCGGCGATGTGGTCGCTGGTCAACGAGGCGATCTGGTCGGAGCTCAGCAGGCCGAGCGCTGCCGTCGTCACCGCACGCAGGTCGGCGGTCTCCAGCACGCTGAGCTGGTCGGTCGTCAGCGCACCGATCTGCGTCGAGCTCATGACGGCGTACTGGTTGGTGCCCATCGCGACAAGGTCCTGGGTCTCCAGCGTGCCGACCTGGCCGGCCGTCAGCGCCGCGACCTGGCCGGTGCTCATGCGGGCGAACTGGTCGGTCGTGAACGCGTTCAGGTCGTCGCTGTTCATCGCAGCCAGCTGGCTGGTGGTGAGGCTGTTGACCTGGCCCGTCGTCAGCGCCTGCAGCTGGTCGCTGGTCAGGCCGTCGATCTGGGCATTGGACAGGGCGCGCAGGGCCGCCGTGGACAGCGACCGGAGGTCACCGGTCTCGATGGCGGCGAGCTGGTCCGTCGACAGGCCGAGCACCTGGGCCGAGGACAGCACGGCGATCTGGGCGCTGCCCAGGGCCGTCATGTCAGCGGCTGCCAGACCCTGGATCTGCACGCTGGTCAGCGAGCCGATCTGGCCGGTGCTCATCGCAGCGACCTGGTCGCTGGTCAGGCTGCCGAGCTGGTCGGAGCTGAGCGCGCGCAGGGCGGTGGTCGTCACCGCGCGCAGGTCGGCCGTCTCCAGCTTGGAGAGCTGGTCGGTCGTCAGCGCGCCGAACTGGGTGGAACTCAGCACCGCGAATTGGGCCGAGCCCATCGCATTGAGGTTGTCCGTTGCCAGGTTGCCGAGCTGGTTGGCCGTCAGTGCCTGCACCTGAGCCGTGGCCAGGCGGCCGAACTGGTCGCTGGTGAAGGCGTTCAGGTCATCGGTGTTCAGGTTGGTGATCTGGGCGGTCGTCAACGAGTTGACCTGGCCCGTCGTCAGCGCGCGCAACTGGTCGGAGGTGAGTCCATCCAGCTGGACGTTGGACAGGGCGCGCAGGGCGACGGTCGACAGGGAGCGCATGTCAGCCGCGTCAATGGCTGCCAACTGGTCAGTCGACAGCCCTTGAACCTGGGCCGAGTTCAGCACGGCAACCTGCGCGGACGTCATGGCCGTCATGTCAGCGACGTCCATGCCACCGATCTGTGTGCTGGTCAGCGCGGCGATTTGCGCGGTGCTCATGTTGGCGACCTGGTCACTGGCCAGGCTCTGCACCTGGTCGCTGGACAAGCTGCGCAGGGCTGCCGTCGTGACCGCGCGCAGGTCGGCCGTCTCCAGCTTGGACAGCTGGTCGGTCGTCAGCGCGCCGAACTGGGTCGACGTCATCACCGCGAACTGGGCCGAGCCCATGGCGTTGAGATTGTCGGTGGCCAGGTTGGCGAGCTGGTTGGCGCTGAGCGCCTGCACCTGGGCCGTGGCCAGGCGACCGAACTGGTCGCTGGTGAGGCTGTTCAGGTCGTCGGTGTTCAGGTTCTGTACCTGGCCCGTCGTCAGCGAGTTGATCTGCGCGGTCGTCAGCGCGCGCAGCTGGTCGGAGGTGAGGCCGTCAAGCTGGGCGTTGGACAGGGCGCGCAGGGCGGTTGTGGACAGCGACCTGAGGTCACCGGTCTCGATCGCCGCGAGTTGGTCGGTCGACAGGCCTTGGACCTGCGCCGAGGACAGCACGGCCACCTGGGCGGTGGTCAGTGCCGTCATGTCGGCGGCTTGCAGACCCTGGATCTGCACGCTGCTCAGGCTGGCAACCTGGCCGGTGGACAGGCCGGCGACCTGGTCGCTGCTGAGGCTCTGCACCTGGTCGCTGGACAGGCCGCGCAGGGCGTTGGTCGTGACTGCACGCAAGTCGGCGGTCTCCAGCTTGGACAGCTGATCGGTCGTCAGCGCGCTGAACTGGGTGGAACTCAACACGGCGAACTGGTTGGTGGCCAGCGCGTTCAGGCTATCGGTGCCCAGGTTGCTCAGCTGGTCGGTCGTCAAAGCGGCGACTTGTGCGGTGGACAGGCGGGCGATCTGGTCGCTCGACAGCACGTTCAGGTCATCGGTCGTCAGGCCGGCAATCTGCGGCGCCGTCGTCAACGCGTTCAGCTGGGCGCTGGTCAGCGAGCGCAGTTGGTCGCTGGTCAAAGCGTCGAGCTGGGCGACCGACAGGGCGCGGATGGCCAGCGTCGACAGCGAGCGGATGTCACCGGCTTCGATGGCCGCGAGCTGGTCGGTCGACAGCGCCTGCACCTGGGCCGAGTTCAGCACGGCGACCTGGCCGGTGGTAAGGGCCGCCATGTCAGCGGCTTGCAGGCCCTGAATCTGGGTGCTGGTCAAGCCGGCGACCTGGCCGGTGGACAGGCTGGCGACCTGGTCGCTGCTCAGGCTTTGGACCTGGTCGCTGGACAGGGCACGCAGTGCCGCGGTCGTGACCGCGCGCAGGTCGGCGGTCTCCAGCTTGGAAAGCTGGTCGGTCGTCAGCGCGCTGAACTGGGTGGAACTCAGCACGGCGAACTGGTTGGTGGCCAGCGCGTTCAGGCTGTCGGTGCCCAGGTTGTTCAGCTGGTCGGTCGTCAAAGCGGCGACTTGTGCCGTGGACAGGCGGGCGATCTGGTCGCTCGACAGCACGTTCAAGTCGTCGGTCGTGATGCCGGCGATCTGGGGCGCCGTCGTCAGGGCGTTCAGCTGGGCGCTGCTCAGGGCGCGCAACTGGTCGCTGGTCAGGGCGTCGAGCTGGGCCACTGACAGGGCGCGGATGGCCGCGGTCGACAGCGAGCGGATATCACCGACCTCGATGGCGGCCAGTTGGTCAGTGGACAGCGACTGGACCTGGACGGAGGACAGCACCGCTACCTGACCGGTGGTCAAGGCTGCCATGTCGGCAGCTTGCAGACCCTGGATCTGTGTGCTGGTCAGCGAAGAGATCTGGCCGGTGCGGTGCTCAGGTTGGCGACCTGGTCACTGCCCAGGCTCTGCACCTGGTCGCTGGACAGGCCACGCAGAGCCGCGGTCGTGACCGCACGCAGGTCGGCCGTTTCCAGCTTGGAGAGCTGGTCGGTCGTCAGCGCGCTGAACTGGGTCGACGTCAGCACCGCGAATTGGGCCGAGCCCATGGCGTTGA
The DNA here is from genome assembly GCF_001425165.1 of Pelomonas sp. Root405. Lineage (GTDB taxonomy): Bacteria > Pseudomonadota > Gammaproteobacteria > Burkholderiales > Burkholderiaceae_C > Pelomonas. Next base: position 480 of record NZ_LMDU01000018.1, on the reverse strand, counting down.
GGTTGTCGGTGGCCAGGTTGCCAAGCTGGTTGGCGCTGAGCGCCTGCACCTGGGCCGTGGCCAGGCGGCCGAACTGGTCGCTGGTAAGGCTGTTCAGGTCGTCGGTGTTCAGGTTCTGCACCTGAGCCGTCGTCAGCGAGTTGATCTGGGCGGTCGTCAGCGCGCGCAGCTGGTCGGAGGTGAGGCCGTCGAGCTGGGCGTTGGACATCGAGCGCAGCGCGACCGTCGACAAGGCGCGCATGTCGGCGGCGTCGATGGCGGACAGCTGGTCGGTGCTCAGGCCCTGGATCTGGGCCGAGTTGAGCACGGCGACTTGGGCCGACGTCATGGCCGTCATGTCGGCGGCGTTCATGCCACCGATCTGGGCGCTGGTCAGCGCGCCGATCTGGCCGGTGGACATGTTGGCGACCTGGTCGCTGGCCAGGCTCTGCACCTGGTCGCTGGACAGGCCGCGCAGGGCGTTGGTCGTGACCGCACGCA
>NZ_LMDU01000017.1 GCF_001425165.1 Pelomonas sp. Root405 | reverse complement strand
TGATAGTGCGGATTCCCGTGTGAAAGTAGGTCATCGTCAGGCTATTTACCCAAGCCAACGCCCAGTCTCGATAAGAGATTGGGCGTTTTGCTTTGCGCGGCGGATTTGATATTTGTGCCGCAATTCGAGAATGTGCGGAGTATCCGAGACGGGTGAATGCGGCGGAAAGTAACCAGGGGCGCGAGCGCCGGAGCGGCGGCTGCGACACAAGCCCACTTGCACCTCACCGCCGGGATGAATCAGTGCCACTCCGTTGGCATGGATGCCGAACTCGGGCGGCAGAAGCGCCCCAGACCTTGGCTGGTTCCATGTGCTGGCTCCTTAGCGCTTTCAGCCATTAGGCGGCGCAGTGAATAGCGCGCGTGCTCGTGGGGGGGCGTGGCCATCGATGCCCTTTGATCGCGGGCGCAATCACAAGCCCGCCGAAGGCCCTGGCGCCCTGCCGAGCTCAGACGTTGAACAAAAAGTGCAGGACGTCTCCGTCCTTGACGACGTACTCCTTGCCTTCCGCGCGCATCTTGCCCGCGTCCTTGGCACCTTGCTCGCCGCGGAACTGGATGAAGTCGTCGTATGCGATGGTTTGAGCGCGGATGTAGCCGCGCTCGAAGTCCGTGTGAATAACGGCCGCAGCTTGAGGCCCGGTGTCACCGATGTGGATGGTCCACGCGCGGACTTCCTTAACGCCGGCTGTGAAGTAGGTCTGCAGGCCAAGCAATTTGAAGGCGGCGCGGATCAAGCGGTTGAGGCCCGGCTCGTCCTGACCCATCTCGGCCAAGAACATCGCGCGATCCTCGTCCTCCATCTCGGACAACTCCGACTCGGTCTTGGCGCAGATCGCCACAACCGGACCGTTCTGTGCCGCCGCGTACTCCTTCAAGCGATCCAGGAACGGGTTGTTCTCGAAGCCGTCCTCAGCGACGTTGCCGACGAACATGGCCGGCTTGGCCGTGATCAGGCAGAGGGGTTTGAGGATGCCCAGCTCTTCTTTGCTGAAGTCGATGGTGCGCACGGGCTGCGCCTGGTCCAGCGCCGCTTGACACTTTTCCAGTACCTTGACCAACGCGATGGCTTCCTTGTCGCCGGCACGGGCAACCTTGCTGTAACGGTGCAGGCTCTTCTCGACAGTGCTCAGGTCGGCCAGACAGAGTTCCGTCTGAATCACTTCGATGTCGGAAATCGGATCGACCTTGCCATTCACGTGAATGACGTTCGGATCCTCGAAGCAGCGCACGACGTTGACGATGGCGTCCGTCTCGCGGATGTGCGACAGGAACTGGTTGCCCAGGCCCTCACCCTTGCTCGCCCCGGCGACCAGACCGGCGATGTCGACAAACTCCACCACGGCCGGTACGACGCGCTCGGGCTTGACGATCTCGGCCAAGGCCGCAAGGCGGGGGTCAGGCAGCTCGACGATGCCGACGTTGGGCTCGATGGTGCAAAACGGATAGTTCTCGGCGGCGATGCCGGCTTTGGTCAAGGCATTGAAAAGCGTGGACTTGCCGACGTTGGGCAGGCCCACGATGCCGCATTTGAGGCTCATGGCAGGGCTTTCTGTGGGGAGGCATCCGGCGGCGGGCCGGTGCCGAAGTGCGTGATTTTAGTCGGCCGGGCTCACGCTCTCCCGCCGCTCTAGGCGTTCGCACCCGCTGCCTACAATCGCCGCATGCAAAGCGTGGATGTATTGGTCAAAGGGCGGGGGGCAGTCGGTAGCTGCCTCGCGCTCAGCCTCGCCGCCCAAGGCTTGACGGTCGGCTTGACTGGTACGGTTGAGGCACCGCGTACTGATGACGTGCGTACTTATGCCCTGAACGCCGCGTCCGTGCAGTTGCTGAGGGACCTGAAGGTTTGGGACGGCTTGCCGGCTGATGCCGTCAGCCCGGTCTACGACATGGTCATCTGCGGCGACGCGGCTGCCGACCTGCCTGCCGGTCGATTGAGCTTTTCGGCTTGGCAGCAAGGACTCCGTGAGCTGGCCGTCATCGTTGACGCCGCCGCGCTCGATGCCCAGTTGGCAACGGCATTGCGGTTCTCGCCCCATGTTCACAACGTCAACACCAGCACGCCTGCCGCGCTGACCGCCTTGTGCGAAGGCCGCGAATCCGCAGCGCGTGAGGCGTTGGGCGTCGAGTTCAAGCCCAAGGCCTATGGCCATCGAGCCCTCGCGACACGACTCGTGGCGGACCGCCCGCATCTAGGCGTCGCCCGCCAGTGGTTCGGCGCTGGCGGCGAAGTGCTGGCCTTGTTGCCATTCGAAAGGCCCAGCTCGTCGCAGTCCTATGGTCTGGTCTGGTCCTGCGCCGAGGAGCGTGCTCAGGCGCTGCTGGCTCTACCGCAGGCGGACTTCGAGCGCGAGCTCAATGCAGCGACGGCGGGGGCGGCGGGCATGCTGTCCTTGGCCGGCGCCCGAGCAACCTGGCCACTCGCGCTGGCGCGTGCCGAAGCGGTCAGCGGACCAGGCTGGGCGCTGCTGGGGGACGCAGCACACCTCGTTCATCCGTTGGCCGGCCAAGGGCTGAACCTGGGCCTTGGCGACGTCGCGGCGCTGTCGCAAGTGCTTGCGGCGCGCGAGCCCTGGCGCCCTCTTGGCGACGAGCGTCTGCTGCGTCGCTATGCCCGCGAGCGCCTCGCCCCGACCTTGGCAATGGGTGAGATGACCGACGCGCTGCAGCGTCTCTTTGCCCATCCTTCGCCTGCCGTCCGTGGTCTGCGCAATCGCGGACTGGATGCGCTCAACCAACTTACCCCCGTCAAGCGCTGGTTGACCCAGCGGGCCCTCGGGCTCTGACTTCTTTCCTGGACGTCATCGTGCTGCACCGTTTCCTTCTGCCCGCCGCCCTGCTCCTGTCTAGCCTCACTGCCGCCGCCAACGAGGCCGCCATCCGCAAGGCCGTTGCCGAGCGCATGCCCAATGCGCCGAAGATCGACGAAGTCAGGCCGGCCCCGATGCCTGGCCTGTGGGAGATCCGCATTGGCAACGAAATCCGCTACACCGACCCGACGGGCACCTACCTCATCGAGGGCGAGCTCATCGACCTCAAGGCCAGGAAGAATCTGACCGACGAGCGCGTCGCCCAGCTCAACCGGGTCGATTTCGCTGCGCTGCCCTTCAAGGATGCCGTGGTCTGGAAGAGTGGCAACGGCAAGCGCCGCCTCGCCGTCTTTGCGGATCCGAACTGCGGCTACTGCAAGCGCTTCGAAAAGTCCCTGCAAGACCTCAAGGACGTGACGGTCTACACCTTCCTCATTCCCATCCTGGGCGGCGATTCAGCGGACAAGACGCGCGCCATCTGGTGCGCCAAGGACAGCACGAGCGCCTGGCTCGGCTGGATGCTGCGAAACGAACAGCCGCCCAAGGCGCCCGCCGCCTGTGATGACGGCGCCATTGAGCGCAATCTCGCGTTGTCGCGCCGCATCCACGTGAACGGCACGCCCGCCATCCTGCTCGAAGATGGCAACCGCATCCCCGGCGCGGTCGGCGCGGTCGAGCTCGAGAAGCGCCTGCAGGCCCTCGCGGCGCCGACCGGCAAATCCTGAGCCGATGAGCGCCGACCATCGCCAACTCGCGCATCGGCTGGCCTACGCCGGACTCATTCCGTTTGTCGTCGGCTGCGCGCTGATCTGGCTGATCGGCGACCGCGACCTCGACCAACACGCCTTTGTCAGCCTCGCCATGTCGGCCTACGCCGGCCTGGTAATTTCATTTCTGGGCGGCATTCACTGGGGCCTGTCGTTCGCGCGCGGCCTGCCTGGCCGGCAGCCGCTGGTCTGGGGCGTTTTTGCGTCGTTGCTCGGCTGGCTGGGTGTGTTGATGGCGCCCTATGCGGGGCTGGCCCTGCATGGCGGTGTGCTCATCGTCTGCTATGCGATCGACCGACGCGTCTATCCGCAACTGGGTGCGGGAGACTGGCTGACGCTGCGCTTTCGGCTCACCGCCGTCGCCGCGCTGAGCTGCTTCCTCGCCGCTGCGGGCAGCTGATGACCGGACCGAGCTACAAGGTCGAGCTGGCCGACATCGCGGCGCATCGTTTTCGCGTCACGCTGACGCTGGCGTCGCCGGCAGCCGAGCAGGACTTCAGCCTGCCGGTGTGGATCCCTGGCAGCTACCTCGTCCGCGAGTTCGCCAAGCACCTGAGCGGGATGACCGCCCGCCAGGGCGACCGCGACTTGGCCATCGAGCAGATCGACAAGGCCAGTTGGCGCGTGCGCTGCATTGGCGGGGCGCGAGCCAAGGCACTGGTGCTCAGCTACGACGTCTATGCCTTCGACGCGTCGGTGCGCACCGCCTGGCTGGACAGCCAGCGCGCCTTCTTCAATGCCAGCAGCGTCTGCCTGCGCGCGCATGGCCGCGAGGCCGAGCCGCATCGCGTGGAACTGGCGGGCGTACCCAGCGGCTGGCAGATCGCGACGGAGATGCGCGAGCAACAGGGCGCTTACGAGGCCGCCGACTACGACGAGCTGCTGGACCATCCCTTCGAGATCGGCCCGCATTGGCAGGGCGAGTTCAAGGCTGCCGGCGTGCCGCACCGCATCGTCGTCGCTGGTGCCTGGCCCAGCTTCGACGGTGAGCGCCTGCTGGCCGATGTGCAGCGCATCTGCGAGGCGCAGATCGCCTTCTGGGGCAGCGCGCCTTTCGAGCGCTACAGCTTCCTGCTGTGGGCCCTGGACGATGGCCATGGCGGCTTGGAGCACCGCGCCAGCACGGCGCTGATCTGCGCGCGGCGCGAGTTGCCGACGGCCGCCGAACCCGCAGCGCCGAGCGACAACTATGTGCGCCTGCTCGGCCTGTTCAGCCACGAGTACTTCCACGCCTGGAACGTCAAGCGCCTGCGTCCAGCGGAGTTCGCCCGCTTCGACTACCAGCGCGAGAACTACACCGAGCTGCTGTGGTTCTTCGAGGGCTTCACCAGCTACTACGACGAGCTGATGCTGTGTCGCGCCGGCCTGGTCGACGCGCCGCGCTATCTGAAGCTGATGCAGGCGTCCGTCAACGGCGTGCTCGCCGCGCCGGGCCGACGTGTGCAGCCGCTCGCGTCCGCCAGCTTCGAGGCCTGGACCAAGTACTACCGGCCCGATGAGAACAGCATCAACTCGACGAGCAACTACTACGCGCAAGGTGCGTTGGTGGCGCTGTGCCTGGACCTCGTCTTGCGCGCGCGCGAGTCCAGTCTGGACGCGCTGATGCAGCGGCTGTGGCTGGACAGCGCGGGCGGCCCCGTCAGTGAGGCCACGATCCTAGGTGCCGTGCGCGCGCTGGGCGGAGAAGAGGCCGCCGACAGCCTGCATGCCTGGGTGCATGGCACCGATGAACTGCCGCTGCGCGAGCTGCTGGAGAGCCACGGCATCGCCTGGCGCGACGAGGGCCGCCAGACGGTCGCTCAGCGCCTGGGCCTGCGGGTGCGCGAGGCGGCGTTGACGGGCATCCATGTCACGCACGTGCTGACCGGTGGAGCGGCCGCAGCGGCCGGGGTCAATGCGCGTGACGAGATCATCGGCTGCAACGGTTGGCGCCTGCGCCGGCTGGACGACGCGCCGGCGCTGCTGGCTGCGGGCGATGCGCGGCTGCGCCTGCTGGTCAGCCGCGACCAGCGCCTGGTCGACCTCGCCGTGGTGTTGCCACCGGCGCAGCCGGCGGCTGTGGCGCTGACGCTGGCCGACGGCGCGCAGGTCATGCGGCGTCGCTGGCTCGGCGCCTGAGCCTGGCATGAAGACGCCGCGGCCACCGTGGCTGATCGTGGCGGCCGTGCTGGCCGTGCACCTGCTGCTCGGCCGCGAGGTGCAGCGCATCCACGATGGCTGGGTCAGCGAAAGCCCGCCGACCACGCCCGCCCGCATGCAAGTGGAATTCGTGCAGGAGATGGCGCTGCAGACGCCGCCCGCTGCGCGGCCGGTCCCGCCGCCACCGCCCGCACCCCGACCCGTGGCCAGTCCGGCAACGACTGCGGCCTCGGCCCCGCAAGAGCCGGCATCCGCACCAGAGCCAGCGCCCGAGCCAGCCCCTGCGCCCGAAAGGGTCGTCGAGGCGGCGCCTGCTGAACTCGCTGCGCCAGCCGCTTCTGCCGCACCGAGTGACGAGCCCGGCCCCGAATGGCCGCTGTCCACCCGGCTGAGCTACGAGCTGACCGGCAATTACCGCGGGCCAGTCACTGGCCAGGCGCAAGTCGAATGGCTGCGCAAAGGCCGCGACTACCAGATACATCTCGACGTCGGTGTCGGCCCCAGCTTCGCGCCGCTGATCACCCGGCGCATCAGCAGCCACGGCCGCCTGACACCAGGCGGCATTTCGCCGCAGCGCTATGACGAGGAGACCAAGCTGATCTTCGGCGAGCCCCGGCGCCTCAACCTCACCTTCCTGGGTGGGGAGCAATGGGCACCTGGCGGACGCGGCGCGCCGCAGGACGCGGTCAGCCAGTTCGTGCAACTGACCTGGCTCGCGCTGACCGGCCGCGAAACCCTGGAAGCAGGGCGCGTCATCCAGTTGCCGCTGCAATTGCCCAGCGGCCCTTACGACTGGCAGTACGAGGTGGTGGGCGAGGAGGTGCTCAACACGCCCATGGGCCCGCTTGCGGCCTGGCACCTGCGGCCCCGCCAGCCGGCTCGTGGCAACGACCTCGCTGCCGAGGTCTGGCTCGCGCCCTCGCTGCAATACCTGCCGGTGCGCCTCGTCATCCGCCAGGATGCCGGCACCTACATCGACCTCATGCTCAAGAGTGCGCCGCTGCAGGCCGCGCCAGAATCAACCGACGGCATCCCAAGGAGACTCTCGCAATGACCTACGAATGCATCATCACCGCCGTCCATGGCGACGGCCCGCGCAAGACCGGACTCATCACGCTGAACCGCCCCAAGGCGCTGAATGCGCTCAATGACCAGTTGATGGACGAGATGGGGGCGGCGCTGCTGGCCTTCGACGCGGACGACGGCATCGGCTGCATCGTGCTGACCGGCTCCGAGCGCGCGTTCGCGGCCGGCGCCGACATCCCCACCATGCTGCCGCACACCTTCGCCAGCGCCTTCAAGAGCGGCCTGATCTCCAAGAACTGGGAGACCATCCTGCAGGTGCGCAAGCCCGTGATCGCCGCGGTAGGCGGATTTGCCTTGGGTGGCGGCTGCGAGCTGGCCATGATGTGCGACTTCATCATCGCGGCCGATACCGCCAAGTTCGGCCAGCCGGAGATCAAGCTCGGCATCGTGCCGGGCGCCGGCGGCACCCAGCGCCTGCCGCGCGCCGTCGGCAAGAGCAAGGCCATGGACATGCTGTTGACGGCGCGCATGATGGGCGCCGCCGAGGCCGAAAGTGCTGGCCTGGTGTCGCGCGTCGTGCCGGCGGACAAGCTGATGGAAGAGGCGCTGGCCGCGGCAGAGACCATCAACGGCTTCAGCGGCCCCTCGGTGATGCTCATCAAGGAGCTGGTCAACCTGGCCTATCAGGCGCCGCTCAGCGACGGCGTGGCGGTGGAGCGGCGCTACTTTCATGCGCTGTTCGGCAGCCATGACCAGCGCGAAGGCATGGAAGCTTTCCTGGCCAAGCGCGCGCCGGACTTCGCGCATCGCTGAACGCATTTCTGTCGCGAATCGATGACGAACTAGGGGTGAATGTTTGCGAAAGTTGAATAGTCAGTTCGTGCGAGCCTAGTGTTTCTACTTAGGATGCCTGCTTACAGTTCAGCCCATGGACACCGCGGTCGCGATGTCCAAGTGAACCGAAAGCAGGACGTTCCTGCAAGAACTGAAGGAGCCCGTCATGAGCAAGCTGTCCACCATCGTCGCCGCCACCCTGTTGATCGCCGCCGGTGCCGCATCCGCCCAAACCGCCCCGCTGACCCGCGAAGCCGTCATTGCCGAGCTGATTGCTGCCCGCAACAGCGGCGAACTGGCCGCCTTCCAAGCTGAAAAAGGCATCGACGCGCCGACACCCGCCGCTGCCAAGGCCGCCGCGATTGCCACCGTCCAGCTGCCCCGCCAGGCCGTTCTGACAATCAAGCCGACCGAAGTCCGTGCTGACCAGAAGCTCGCCGCTGCGCTGGCCGCTGATCACGGCGAGAACGCCGCCCGCGAACTGGGGGATTTCCCTGCACCGGTCGCTCGCCGCGCCTCTGCGCTGGCCAGCCGTTGAAACAAAGCGGTTTCAAGCTGATGAAAGGCGACCCGAGAGGGTCGCTTTTTTGTTGTCTGCGTTCCTAGAATCCGCGGCCCGGACAGAACGGGCGTTGGAGACAAGATGCGAATGCAGCAAATGTGGGCAGCGACGACGCTGCTGATGGCCTCGATGACAGCGTTGGCTGCCGGTCCGGTGGTGGGCGTGAGCTGGTCCAACTTCCAGGAAGAACGCTGGAAGACCGACGAGGCGGCGATCAAGGCCGAACTGGCACGCCTTGGCGGCAGCTACCTGAGCGCCGACGCGGGCGGGTCGCCCGAGAAGCAGATCGGCGATGTGGAGTCCTTGCTCGCCAAGGGCGCCAAGGTGCTGATCATCCTGGCGATGGACAAGGACGCTATTCAGCCGGCGTTGAACAAGGCCAAGGCACGCAAGGTGCCGGTCCTGGCCTATGACCGCCTCATCGAGGCGCCGGAGGTTTTCTACCTGACCTTCGACAATCGCGAGGTCGGCCGCCTGCAGGCCAAGGCCGTGCTGGCAGTCAAGCCGCAGGGCCGCTACGTAATGATCAAGGGCTCGCCCAGCGACCCCAATGCCGACTTCCTGCGTGCCGGCCAGCAGGATGCGCTGGCCGACGCCGTGAAGAGCGGCGCCGTGAAGATCGTCGCGGAGGAATACACCGACGGCTGGAAGCCGGAAGTGGCGCAGAAGAACATGGAACAGATCCTGACGCGCCTCAAGGGCGGCGTCGACGCCGTCGTGGCCAGCAACGACGGCACGGCGGGCGGTGCGATCGCCGCTCTTGCTGGGCGTGGCCTCAGGGGCGTGCCCGTCAGCGGCCAGGATGCCGACCACGCGGCGCTGAACCGTATTGCGCTGGGCACGCAGACCGTCTCGGTCTGGAAGGACTCGCGTGCGCTGGGCAGGGAGGCCGCGGCGGCCGCCGTCCAACTGGCTGCCGGCAAGAAAGTCGATGGTGCGACAGCCTGGGCGGGTGGTGAACGCAAGGTTTCGCTGCAAGCCAAGTTCCTGGCGCCTGTGGCCATCACGCAGGCCAACCTCGACCAGGTCATCAGCGCCGGCTGGGTGCCCAAGGCGGTGGTTTGCAAGGGTGTCGACGCGGCCAAGGCGCCCGCGGCCTGCAAATAGGAGACGGCATGAGCGCCCAGACCCAGCGGCTTGCCGTCATGGCGGCCGTGCTGGTGGCGATTGCCATCGGTTTTCACGTGCTCACCGGCAGCTTCCTGACGGCGGAGAACCTCTACAACATCGCGCAGCAGACGGCGGTGGTCGGCATCGTCGCCAGCGGCATGGCGCTGATCATCGTCGCGCGGCAGATCGACCTCGCGGTGGGCTCGCTGCTTGGCGCGGTCGGCGTGCTGATGGCATGGCTGCAGTACACGCAAGGCTGGTCCGTCGGTGCGTCGCTGCTGGCCGGCCTGGGCCTGGCGCTTCTCGTCGGGCTCTTCCAGGGCTGGCTGTCGTCGGTCATCGGCATCCCATCCTTCGTCGTGACCCTCGGCGGCCTGGTATCGCTTCGCGGCGTGGCCTTCCTGATCGCGGATGGCAAGACCCAGCCCGTCAGCGAACCATGGCTGCTGGCGCTGGGGGGCGGCATCGACGGCTCGCTGGGTGAGCGTGGCAGCTGGCTGCTGGGCATCGGCCTCATCGCCGTGCTGTGGGGCTGGCAGGCCGTGCAGCGGCAGGCGCAGCAGCGCGCTGGCGGCGTGCCGAGCGACATCAGACATGAGCTGCTCAAAGGCGCCATCGCGGCGGTGGCGGTGTTCGGTTGCGTGGCCGTCTTCAACGCCTACCGCCTGGAAGGCCAGGAGCACGGGCAAGGCCTGCCGTTGCCGCTGGTGATCTGGGTGGTGGTCGTGCTGGTGCTGGGCTTCATTGCCAAGCACACGCGCTTCGGCCGCTACGTCTATGCGATTGGCGGCAATCCGGATGCGGCGCGCTTGGCCGGCATCCCGGTCAAGCGCGTAATGATCCAGCTGAACCTGCTGCTGGCGGCCCTTGTGGCACTGGCGGCCGTGGTTGCCATGGCGCGGCTGAACGCGGGCACCAACTCGATGGGCACAGGCATGGAGCTGACCGTCATCGCGGCGGCCGTCATCGGCGGCGTGAGTCTGGCCGGTGGCAGCGGCAGCGTCGGCGGCACAGTGCTGGGCGCCCTCATCATCCAAAGCATCGACAGTGGCCTGCTGCTGACCGATGTCGGCATCGGCTGGCGCATGGTGGTGCTGGGTCAAGTGCTGGTTGCCGCCGTCGTCTTTGATCGCGTGGTGCAGAAATGACGGCTCTGCTCGAAGTGCGCGATGCGCGCAAATCCTTTGGCGGCGTGCACGCGGTCGACGGCATCAGTCTGAGCCTCGCGCCCGGCGAGGTGCTGGCCGTGCTGGGCCACAACGGCGCCGGCAAGTCCACGCTGATGCAGATGATCGCGGGCGCCCTGCCTTTCGATGGCGGTGAATTGCTGCTGAGTGGCGAGCGGGCGAAGTTCGCCAGCCCGGCCGACTCACGCGCGGCCGGCATCGAGACCATTCACCAGAAGCTGGCCCTGGCCGACAACCTCGACTCGGTCGCCAACCTCTTCCTCGGCCGAGAACTGCGCACCCGCTTCGGGCTTCTAGACGACGCCGCCATGCGAGCAGCGGCCGTGCCGCTGTTCGCGCGACTGAACCCCAACTTCAAGAACATCGCCGATCCGGTGATGTCCTTGTCCGGCGGTCAGCGTCAAGTCGTCGCCATCGCCCGGGCGCTGCAGTTCAAAGCCCGCGTGCTGATCATGGACGAACCCTGCGCGGCGCTCGGCCCGGCCGAGACGGCGATGGTCCACGACTTGATTCGCCGCCTGAGCGCCGAGGGGGTGGGCATCCTGCTCGTCACGCACGACATGCCCGATGTGTTCGCGCTGTCGAACCGCCTGGCCGTGATGAAGAACGGCCGCCTGGTGGGCGTCTGCCGCACCTCTGACGTGACGGAGGACGAGGTGCTGGCGATGATCATTGCGGGCAAGGCGCCGTCGGCGCATTGACTGGGTAGGGCCATCGCGCCTGCGCAGGATTGCGTCAACGCCGGAAGACCGAAGGACGTTTCTCGACCTTCGCTCAGGCTTCCGGGAATGCCGTATGAATCGATTGGCTCGCGGGCTTTTCAGCCCTGGTGCTTTGGCCCTGGCAGCATTGCTGACGGCTGGCGGAGCCCATGCTGACTCTCTTCGCTGCGCTGATACCAGCGTCAGCGAAGGTGACGCCAAGGTGTGGCTGCTCCGAGCTTGCGGGCAACCCTCGATCTCCGACGCCTACTGCGTGCGCGTTCTGCAACCCGCTCACCCCGCTCCCTATGGTTCACCGCATGTTTCTCAGGTGACGTGTGTCGTGACTGAAGAGTGGCTATACGACCGAGGACCCGGCAATCTGGTGGCCGTGGTCCGGATCCGCGAAGGAAAGATCGTTTCCATCCGATATGGGAACAAGGGCGATCCGAGCCACGATGAAGGCAAGACGCTGAGCGTCATCAGCTAGCCCGCTGAACTTATCGGCTAACGGCGCCAGCCCGTGGCTCGATCCGACCGTCGTTTCAAGCCTCTCGACGCAGCGCCGGGAACAGGATCACATCCCGGATCGACGGCGAGTCCGTGATCAGCATCATCAGCCGGTCGATGCCGATACCGCAGCCGCCCGTCGGGGGCATGCCGTACTCCAGCGCGCGGATGAAATCGGCGTCGAAGAACATCGCTTCCTCGTCGCCGGCATCCTTGTTAGCCACCTGGGCGTGGAAGCGCGCGGCCTGGTCCTCGGCGTCGTTCAGCTCCGAGAAGCCGTTGGCGTACTCGCGGCCGGTGATGAACAGCTCGAAGCGCTCGGTGATCTGCGGGTTCGCGTCCGACGCGCGGGCCAGCGGCGATACCTCGACGGGGTAGTCGATGATGAAGGTCGGCTCCCAGAGCTTCTCCTCCACGACGGCCTCGAACAGGCCGAACTGCAGCTCGGCGAGGCTCCAGCGGGCGGGGGCTTCCTCGCCGGCGGCGAGGATCCTGGCGCGCAGCACGTCAGCATCGCCGGCCTCGGCCTCGGTCAGGCCGGCGAACTGGATCAGCGAGTCCCGCACCGACACGCGCGCGAAAGGCTTGTCCAGCGCCACCGGCTTGCCGGCATAGGTGAGTGCGGCGCTGCCGGTCGCGGCGATGGCTGCGTGGCGCAACACCGCCTCGGTGAAGTCCATCTGGTCGTGATGCGTCCAGTAGGCCGCATAGAACTCCATCATCGTGAACTCTGGGTTGTGCCGGACCGAGATGCCTTCGTTGCGGAAGTTGCGGTTGATCTCGAACACGCGCTCGAAGCCGCCCACCACCAGGCGCTTCAGGTACAGCTCCGGCGCGATGCGCAGGAACATTTCCTGATCCAGCGCGTTGTGGTGGGTCTTGAAGGGCTTGGCGTTCGCGCCACCCGGGATGGGGTGGAGCATGGGCGTCTCGACCTCCAGGAAGCCGTGGTCCACCATGAAGCTGCGGATGGCCGACACGGCCTTGGAGCGCGCCGTGAAGCGCTTGCGGGCGTCCTCGTCGGTGATCAGGTCGACATAGCGCTGGCGGTACTTCTGCTCCTGGTCGCTCATGCCGTGGAACTTGTCCGGCAGCGGGCGCAGGCTCTTGGTCAGCAGACGCAGCGTGGTGACCGTGATGGTCAGCTCGCCGGTCTTGGTCTTCATCAGCGTGCCTTCGCCGCCGATGATGTCGCCCAGGTCCCAGTGCTTGAACTGGTCGTACAGCTCGGGCCCAAGGTTGTCGACGGTCACGCGCAGCTGGATGCGGCCGGTGGCGTCCTGCAGCGTGCAGAAGCTCGCCTTGCCCATCACGCGCTTGAGCATCATGCGGCCGGCCACCGTCACCTTGACGGCTTGCGGCTCCAGCGCCTCGTTCTCCAGTTCGCCGTACAGCTCATGCAGCGGCTGGGCGCGGTGCTGAGGCTTGAAGTCGTTGGGGAAGGGCACCGCCGTCGTGGCGCGGATGGCGGCCAGTTTTTCGCGGCGCTCGGCGATCAGTTGGTTTTCGTCGAGGGGGCTGGGCGCTTGTGCTTGAGTCATTGTGTCGGTCGGTGTCCAGCGGCGATTTTATGCGGCGCGGCCGGGCCGCCCGACACGCTCCTAGAATGCCGGGCTCCACTACAAAAGGCTGCTGCAAGCGGCCCGGCTCGCCGCAATGACGATCCAGCTCCCGATCTTGGGTCGACCGATTCGCGTGGCTCTCGTGGGCTGCGGGCGCATCTCAAGCAACCATTTCGAGGCGCTGGCCCGCCACAAGGACCAGGCCGAACTGGTGGCTGTCTGCGACACCAACCCGCAGACGCTCATGGCGGCGGCACAGCGTACGGGCGTGGAAGGCTTCAGCAGCCTGACCCAATTGCTGGCCCACAGCGACGCCGACATCGTCGTGCTCGCCACACCCTCTGGGCTGCACTCCCAGCAGGCCATCGAGGTCGCGCGCGCCGGGCGCCATGTGCTCAGCGAAAAGCCGATGGCGACCAAGTTCGAGGACGGCGTGGCCATGGTGCAGGCCTGCCGGGATGCGGGCACCAAGCTGTTCGTCGTCAAGCAGAACCGCCTCAACGCCACCGTCCAGGCGGTCAAGCAGGCGCTGACTGCCGGGCGTTTCGGCCGCGTCTACATGAGCACGGTCAACGTGTTCTGGACCCGCCCGCAAAGCTACTACGACGCGGCGAGCTGGCGCGGCCGCTGGGACATGGACGGCGGCGCCTTCATGAACCAGGCCAGCCACTACGTAGACCTGCTGGACTGGCTGGTTGGCCCGGTGGACAACGTTCATGCCTACACCGCCACGCTGGCGCGCGACATCGAGGCCGAGGACACCGGCGTCATGAGCCTGCGCCTGCGCCACGGCGGCCTGGCGTCGATCAGCGTCACCATGCTGACCTACCCGCAGAACCTCGAGGGCTCGATCACCATCCTGGGCGAGAAGGGCACCGTCAAGATCGGCGGCACGGCCGTCAACAAGATCGAGCACTGGTGCTTCGACAGCGTGCATCCCGACGACGAGGCGATCAAGTCGGCCAGCTACGAGACGCCCAGCGTCTACGGCTTCGGCCACACGGCCTATTACGACAACGTGTTCAAGACGCTGCGCGGCGAGGCCGAGGCGCAGGTGGACGGCTATGAAGGCCTGCGGTCGCTGGAACTGCTGGTGGCCTGCTACCGCAGCGCGCGTGACGCCCGCCGCGTCGGCCTGCCGCTGGTGTTCTGACATGAGCTTCTGGAAGCATGAATCGGCCGTCGTTGACGACGGCGCCCGCATCGGCGACGGCACCCGCGTCTGGCACTTCTCGCACGTCTGCGCCGGTGCGTTGATCGGCGACGGGTGCTCACTGGGGCAGGGCGTGTTCGTCGGCAACGATGTCGTCATCGGCAACAACGTGCGCATCCAGAACAACGTGTCGGTGTACGACGCGGTCGCGCTCGAAGATGACGTCTTCTGCGGGCCGTCCATGGTCTTCACCAACGTCTACAACCCGCGCGCGGCCGTCGCCCGCAAGGACAAGTACCGCCGCACGCTGGTCCGCCGCGGCGCGACGCTGGGCGCCAACTGCACCATCGTCTGCGGTGTGACCGTGGGCCTGCACGCGTTCATTGGCGCCGGCGCGGTCGTGCAGAAGGATGTGCCTGCGTTCGCGCTGATGGTCGGTGTGCCGGCCCGGCAGATCGGCTGGATGAGCCGCTTCGGCGAACGGCTCAATTTCGACTCCGACGGGACAGCCAGCTGCCCGCACACCGGTGACCGTTACCGGCTCGTCGGCGAGCAATGCGAACTGATTTCGGAAGGCCCCGCCCAGTGAACGCCGCCATCAAACCGGCTCTGCCTTTCATCGACCTGCAGGCCCAGTACCAGGCCCTCAAGGTCAGCATCGACGCGCGCATCCAGCGTGTCCTCGACCACGGCCAGTACATCATGGGCCCCGAGGTGCAGGAGCTTGAATCCGCACTGGCCGCCCGCGTCGGCGTGGCGCATTGCGTGACCGTATGCAGCGGCACGGAAGCGCTGCTGATCGCGCTGATGTCCCTGGACATCAAGCCCGGCGACGAGGTCATCACGACGCCGTTCACCTTTGCCGCCACGGCCGAGGTCATCGTGCTGCTGGGCGCCGTCCCGGTGTTCGTCGACATCCAGCCCGACAGCTGCAACATCGACCCGGCCCTGATCGAGGCGGCCATCACGCCGCGCACGCGGGCCATCATGCCGGTCAGCCTGTACGGGCAGGTCGCGGACATGGACGAGATCAATGCGATCGCCGCTCGCCACGGCCTGGCGGTGATCGAGGACGCGGCGCAGAGCTTTGGCGCCACCTACGGCGGCCGCCAGAGCTGTGGCCTGTCGACCTGGGGCGCCACGAGCTTCTTCCCGAGCAAGCCGCTGGGCTGCTACGGCGACGGCGGCGCCATGTTCACCGACGACGCCGGTCTGGCGCAGGCCGCGCGCGAGATCCGCGTGCATGGCCAGAGCCAGCGCTACACCCACACCCGCGTGGGCCTGGGCGGCCGCATGGACACGCTGCAATGCGCCGTGGTGCTGGCCAAGCTGGAGCGCTTTGACTGGGAGCTTGAACAGCGCAGGCTGATCGGCCAGCGTTACCAGCAGGCGCTCGCCAACCTGCCCGTGCAGCGGCTCGCCGTTCGCGAGGACCGCGACTGCGTGTGGGCGCAGTTCACGCTGCTGCTGACCGACGCCGAACAGCGCCAGCGGGTGCAGGTGTCGCTGACCGCCCAAGGCGTGCCCACCGCCATCCACTATCCGCGGCCGCTGCACCAGCAGCCGGCCTACCAGTCCTTCCCGCCCGCCTGGCCGCTGCCGCATGCCGAGGTCGCCGCGCAGCGCGTGTTGAGCCTGCCCATGAGTGCCGATCTGAGCCAGGCGCAGCAAGACGTCGTCGTCGACGCGCTGCGGCACGCGTTGGCCGCCGGCTGACATGGCGCCGTCGCAAGGCGGCATGCGGCGCTCGGCGCTGACGCTGCTGGCCGGCAGCGCGCTGGCTCAAGCCCTGCCGCTGCTGCTGGGCCCCTGGATCGCGCGGCTCTACACGCCGGCCGAGTACGGCCAGTTCTCGCTTGTCTGGACGGTGGCCAGCAACCTGGCCGTTGTCGGCTGTGCGCGCTACGAGTTCGCGCTGGCGCTGGAGACTGGCGACAAGGACGCGGCGTCGCTGCTGGCCCTGTGCCTGCGAATGCTTCTCGCCATGACGGCGATGACCGTCCTCGTCGGCGCCGCCTGGATGGCGTGGGCCGACCTGTCGCTCGCCGCCGCCTTGCCCTTGATCGTGCTCGTCGCGTCCGCCAGCCAGGCGCTGTCGCAATGGGCGGCGCGCGCTGGCCACTTTATGGCGCTCGCCTGGGGGCGCGTCGTGCAATGGGGCGGCGGCGCGCTGGCGCAGGTGGGCTTCGGGCTGCTGCAGGCCGGGCCCTGGGGCCTGATCGGCGGCGCGATGCTGGCGACTGCCGCCGCCGCTGCGTTGCAGGCCCGGCCGGCGCCGGCGGGGGGCTGGGGCGGTCTGCTCGACTCTCAGCCTTTGCGCGCGCTGGCGCATAAGCACCGCGACTTTCCGCTGCTGAACACGCCGCACGCCTTTGCCGGTGCGCTGCAGGACACGCTGGCCATTGCGATGCTGGCCGCCTGGCTGGGCAGCCCGGAGGCGGGCGCCTGGGCGCTGGCGCTGCGTTACCTCAAGGCGCCCGCGTCGCTGGTCGGCGGGTCGCTGTCCCAGGTGCTCTATCCGCGCCTTACGCAGGCCGCCAGCCTCGCCGAGGCGCGTTCGCTGGTGAGGCGCAACATGCTGCTGCTGGGGGCAATAGCGCTGCCGCTGATGCTGGCGCTGCTGGCGCTGGGCCCCTGGCTGTTCGAGGCCGTGTTCGGCCCCGAATGGCGGGGCGCTGGCGAGTTGGCGAGGTCGCTGGCGCCCTACATCGCGCTGCACTTCATCGCTTCGCCACTGTCCGTCGTGCTGATGGCTTGGGGCGCGCAGGCCTGGGGGCTCAAGCTGGCCCTCGTGGGGCAGGTGCTGTTCGTGGGCGGCCTGGCGGCCGGCCTGCATCTGGGCGGCCTGGCCGGTGCCGGCTGGGGCGTGTCGGCGGCGATGCTGCTCTACTTCGGCTACTTTTTCTGGGCACTCTGGACGTGGGAATGAGCCGGGCCTTCATCAACCGCTGCCGCCGCCGCCTCGTGCGACTGCTGGGGTTTCGCATCCTCTTCGGCGAGCCCGGCGCGCCGCATTCGCGCATCGCACCGAGCACTTGCATCGAAGGCGAAGCCGGGTTGCAGCTTGCGGATCACGTCTTCATCGGCCAGTTCAATTTCATCGACGCCAGCGCCGGCCTCGTCATCGAGGAAGGCGTGCAGATCACCAACTTCTGCTCCATCGTGACCCACAGCACCCACAACGCACTGCGCGTCAACGGCCGCCGCACGGCGACGCTGGGCGGTGAGCTGCCCGGCTACCGCAAGGCGCCCATCCGCCTGGGCGCATACAGCTTTGTCGGCCCGCACAGCCTCATCGAGCCTGGCAGCAGCCTCGGCAAAGGCGCCATCCTCTGCGCCTATTCCCAATTGCGCGGCACGGCGCCCGACTTCGCCATCATGGCCGGCCAGCCTGCCCGTCAGGTGGGCGACACACGTGAGCGCGACTCGGCGCTGCTAGCAAAACATCCGGAACTGCGCCAAGCCTATGAAGCCTGGGCTGGACGCCAGCCATGAGCCTGAGCGGTGGCCTCAAACTCGTCCTCATCGGCGACGGCGAAAGCCCGCACCTGCTGAAATGGGCCCGCGCGCTCAACCCGCGCGTGCAGCTGCACGCCATCTCGTCACGCGGCTTCCTGCCGGAGTTCAACCAGTTGCTGCCCGATGCGCGTCGCCTGGCGCTCAACACTGAACCCGACCACGCTGGCGGCAACGTTGCCCTGATCAAGCAGTTGCCCAAGATCGGCGCCTGGCTGGCCGACACCGACGCCGACTGGTTGCACGCCCACTACCTGACCTCCCACGGCAGCCTGGCCTGGGCGGCGCGCATGGGCTGGCGGCTGCGCGCGCAGATCGCCGGCTCGGCCTGGGGCAGCGACATCCTCGTCACCCCGCAACGCGGCAGCGCCTGGCGCTGGATGACGAAGAAGGTATTGCGCAACTGCACGCTGACCACGTCGGACTCGGTCTACATGGCCGAACGCATGCGCGAGCTGGGCGCCGGTGAGGTCATGACTTTCCCCTTCGGCCTTGAAGCCATGCCCAAGCAGAACGCGAAGAAGCAGCCCTGGCTGTGCTTCGCCAACCGAGGTCTGGAGCCGATCTACCGGCCTCAGCGCGTCGTCGAAGCGTTCGCGCGCATTGCGGCGGCGCAGCCGGAGGCGCGGCTCGTCGTGGCGAACGACGGCTCGCTTCGCAACGCCCTGGAAGCCGATGTCGCCGCGCGCGGTTTGGCGGACAAAGTCAGCTTTGTTGGTCGGCTCGATGCCCACGCGCAGGCCAGCCAGTACGCGCGCTCGACCTGGTTCCTGAGCATGCCCGAGAGCGACGCCGTCTCCGTCTCCGTGCTCGAAGCCATGGCCCATGGCTGCGTGCCGCTGCTGTCCGAACTGCCCGCCAACCGCGAGCTGATTGGCGATTCGGCGCGAGGCTTGATCGTTGGGGCGTTGGACGACCTGCCCGCGCGCATGGCCACGCTGGACACGGCCAAGCTCGCCGTCGTCAACCGCGACTGGATTGCCGCGAACGGTCTGTTCGAGCCGCACGTGCAGCGCTTCCTGACCCGGCTGCGCGAGCTGACCCCGGCATGAGGCTCCTCCTCATCAACCATTACGCCGGCTCACCCGCGCACGGCATGGAGTTCCGGCCCTACTACCTGGCCCGCGAGTGGGTGAGGGCAGGGCACGAGGTCACCATCGTCGCGGCCAGTTATTCGCATGTGCGTGCTGTCCAGCCCGAGGTCGGCGCGGAGCCGCGCGAGGAGCTCATCGACGGCATCCGCTATCGCTGGCTGCCCACGCCGCATTACGCGGGCAACGGCGTTGGTCGGCTGCGCAACATCCTGTCTTTTTTGCGCCAAGTGCGTGCCGATGCCTGGCGGCTGACGCGTGAGTTCCGTCCCGATGCGGTCATCGCCTCCAGCACCTACCCCATGGACGTCTGGGTGGCGAAGAAGCTGGCACGGCTGGCCAAGGCCAAGCTGGTCTACGAGGTGCACGACCTCTGGCCGCTATCGCTGATCGAGCTGTCGGGCATGTCGCCGCGCCACCCGTTTGCGCTGATGTGCGGCAAAGCCGAGGCCGATGCCTACCGCGACGCCCAGGTCGTCGTCTCCATGCTGCCGTGCGTGCATGAACACATGGCATCCAGGGGCCTGGACCTGAGCAAGCTGCACATCGTGCCCAACGGCTTTGCGCCCGAGGAATGGCGGGGTGAGTCGGCGCCTTTGGATGCGACGCTGGCGGCTCATCTCGACGCAGAGCACGCCGCTGGCCGTGTCGTTGTCGGCTATGCCGGCTCGATGGGCCTGCCCAATGCCTTGGATGTGCTGCTGGACGCGGCCGCGCGTTTGAAGGGTTCGCCGTTGAGCTTCGTGCTCGTCGGCAGCGGCCACGAAGCCGCGCGGCTGGCTGACCGGGCGGCGACCGCACGGCTGATCAATGTGCGCTTCTTCGCCCCCATCCCGAAGGCTCAGATACCCACGCTGCTGGCGCGCTTCGACATCGCCTACATCGGCTGGCAGCGCACGCCCATCTACCGCTTCGGCATCGCGCCCAACAAGCTCATCGACTACCTGATGGCCGGCCGGGCGGTGCTGCATTCGGTCGAGGCCGGCAACGACCCGGTAGCCGAAGCTGGCGCCGGCTTGACCGTCGCGCCGGAAGACGCCGGCGCCGTGGCCCAAGGGCTGTTGAAGCTCACCATGTTGACTCCCGCGGAGCGCGCGGCTATGGGCGACCGGGGCCGCGCATTTGCGATGGCGCATCACGCCTATCCCGTTCTCGCCGCCCGTTTCATCGAAGCGCTGTCATGAGCGAGCTGGACGAGATCGCTCAGCGCTACGCCCGCCGCGCTGATCGCGGTAAGGCCGACCGCTACAGCCTGCTGCGTCCCGAGGTCTGGCAGATGTGGCAGGAGCGCCAGCGCGAGCTGCTGAAGCTGCTAGCCCGGCGCCCGGGCCATCCGTCCGAATGGCGCGCCACCGAGGTCGGCTGTGGCGCCGGCGGCAATCTGCTGGACCTGCTGCGCTTGGGTTTGCTGCCAAGCCACCTGAGCGGCATCGAGCTGCTGCCTGAGCGCCTGACCGCCGCGCGGGCATCCCTGCCGGAGGGTGTGCGCCTGATCGCCGGCGATGCGTCGGAGGCGGACATCGCACCCGCCAGCCAGGACATGGTGCTGCAGTCCACCGTCTTCTCCTCCATCCTCGATGACGCCTTGCAGCGGCGCGTGGCTGACGCGATGTGGAGGTGGCTCAAGCCTGGCGGCGCCATCGTCTGGTACGACTTCACGATCAACAACCCGCGTAATCCGGACGTTCGCGGCGTACCGCTCAATCGGGTGCGCGAACTCTTCCCGCAAGGGCGCCTCACCGTTCGGCGCGTGACGCTCGCGCCACCTCTGGCGCGGGCGCTGCCCTCTGCCTACCGGGTGCTCAACCTCTTCCCCTTTCTGCGCACCCACCGGCTGATCTGGATTCAGCGCTAACATCTGTGCATCACTGCATCTGATGATTTGTCATGCGGACCACGATCGACATTGATGATGACCTGTTGGCTGCTTCCAAGGAGCTGGCTCGCCATGAGGGCACCACGGCGGGCGCTGTGGTGTCGCGGCTGCTGCGTCAGGCGCTGACGGGCCAAGTCGTGGCCGAGCCGGCGGCTGGCTATGCGGTGCCGGGCTTCCGCCCCTTCGCCGCCAAGGCCGGCGTGGTGGTCACCAACGACATCTTGAACAAGCTTCGCGACGAGGAAGGCACCTGATGCGGGCTCTTCTCGATGTCAATGTCCTTCTCGCGTTGCAAGATCAAGCGCATGTTCACCATGCCGCTGCCATGCAATGGCTCGGCGCGCACTGGGACGGTGGCTGGGCCTCCTGCCCGCTGACGCAAAACGGCTGCCTGCGCATCTTGAGCCGCCCCGGACATCCCAACGCGCAAACGCCCAACGCCGTGCGCGAGCGCTTGGCTGAGGCCACCGCGCACGAGATGCACCGCTTCTACGCTGACGATTTCAGCCTGCTTGACCAGGGCGTGCTCAACTGGAGCCATATCACCGGCTCCCGCCAGATCACCGATGCCTACCTGCTCGCGCTCGCGGTGCGGCACGGGTTGCGGTTGGTCACCTTCGACCGCGGTATCCCTTTGCATGCCGTGCCCGGCGCCCGGCCCGAACACCTCGTCACGCTGGCTTCATGACCGATCTTCCTTTCCTCCCCTTTGCCCTGCCTGATCTTGGTGACGACGAGATTGCCGAGGTCGTCGACACGCTCAAATCCGGCTGGATCACGACCGGTCCCAAGGCCAAGCGCTTCGAGCAGGCCTTCGCCGACTTCCTCGGCGACCCCCAGATCGAATGCATCGCCGTCAACTCGGCGACGGCCGGCCTGCACCTGGCCCTGGAAGCCATCGGCCTGGCGCCGGGCGACGAAGTCATCACGACGACCCACACCTTCACAGCCACGGCCGAGGTGGTGCGCTACCTCGGCGCCGACGTGAAGCTGGTCGACATCGACCCGGCCACGCTGAACATTGACATCGCCGCCATCGAGGCTGCGATCACGCCCAAGACGCGCGCCATCCTGCCAGTGCATTACGCGGGCCTGGCCGTAGACATGCTGGCCATCCTCGACATCGCGCGCCGCCACGGTCTGCGCGTCATCGAGGACGCAGCCCACGCATTGCCGACGACGCTGGAGAAGGAGCTGATCGGCACGCTGGGCAGCGACGCCACGGTCTTCAGCTTCTACGCCAACAAGACGATGACGACGGGCGAGGGCGGCATGCTGGTCACACGCAACGCCGAACTCGCCAAGCGTGCCCGCGTCATGCGCCTGCACGGCATGAGCCGCGACGCTTTCGACCGCTTCACGGCCAAGGTGCCGAGCTGGTACTACGAGATCGTCGCGCCCGGCTTCAAGTACAACCTGACCGACATCGCCGCAGCCCTGGGCCTGCACCAGCTCAAGCGCCTGCCTGGCTTTCAGCTGCGCCGCGAGCAGATCGCAAGGCGCTACCACGAAGCCTTCGCCGACCTGCCGCTGATCCTGCCGCCGGACGCTCCGGCAGGCGATACCCATTCCTGGCATCTCTACGTCGTGCGTCTGTCCGACGATGCGGCCATCACGCGTGATGCCTTCATCGAAGGCATGTATGCCGCCGGCATCGGCTGCAGCGTGCACTACGTGCCGCTGCACCTGCATCCTTACTGGCGCGACCGGTACGGCCTGACGCCCGAGCAGTTCCCGCATTCCCAGAAGGCCTACGAGCGTACGGTCAGTCTGCCGCTGTACACGGCGATGAGCGACGCGGATGTGGAGCGCGTCGTCGCCTCGGTGCGCGGCATGTTCGTTTGAGTACGGGCTTGAGCAAACGCCTGTTCGATATCGCAGCGTCTGCCGTGGGCCTGCTGCTGCTGGCGCCGTTGCTGCTGCTGGCGGCCGCCTGGATCAAGCTCGACTCCCCCGGCCCCGTCCTATTCCGGCAGACGCGGGTGGGGCGTTTTGGTGTGCCCTTCACCATCCACAAGTTCCGCACCATGCGCGCCGAGCCTGGCTCGGCCATCACCGTGGGCGCCGACCCGCGCATCACGCGCGCGGGTCAATGGCTGCGTGATACCAAGCTCGACGAGCTGCCCCAGCTCTGGGATGTTCTGCGCGGCACGATGAGCCTCGTCGGCCCGCGGCCGGAGCTACCACGCTATGTCGAGCTCTATCCCGCTGACCTGCGCGAGCGTGTGCTGTCGGTGCGGCCGGGCATCACCGACCCGGCGTCGCTTGCATTCAGGCACGAGGCTGATCTGCTGGCCAAGGCCGCTGACCCCGAACGCGAGTACCGCGAGGTCGTGCTGCCGGCCAAGTTGGGGATCTCCGCCGACTATGCGGTGAGGGCCAACTTGGCGACCGACCTGCGCTTGATCGTGGCGACGCTAGCGCGGGTACTGCACCGCTGACAATCCCGCCTCAATGAACTGGCAGTTTCTCGACACCCTTCTCACGCGCCTACGCGCTCACCGTGAGGCAATCGCACTCGCATTGGACGTCGCCGTCGTCGTCGTTGCTTGGCAGGCTACCTACCTGTTTCGACTTGGCTTCGAGCGCTGGTTCGCCGCGCGCCCGGCCTACGACGGTGCGGTTTTGCTCGGCTTACTTCTCATCTACGCCATCGCCTTCCGGGCACTGCGCGTGCCGAAGGGCATGTGGCGCTTTTCGGGCTTTGGCGAGGTCAAGCGTCTGGCGCTGGCCTGCGCCAGCGCTGGTCTCGTTGCTGCAACGCTGGTGCAGATGGCCCGGCTCTACGGCGTACCGCGGGCGGTACTGGCCCTGCATCCGCTTTTCACGCTGATGTTGCTGGCCATGATGCGCATGGGCTACCGCATGCTTTACGAACACATGCGTAGCCGCATCAGCGGCAGCGCGCTGGAGCAGCGGCGAGCCTTGGTGATGGGGGCCGGAGACGCCGGGCGGCTCCTGGTGGCCGGCCTGCAGCATACGCAGGGCTGGGTGATCGTCGGCTTCCTGGACGACGCGCCCGAGAAGCAGGGCGCTCGCGTCGCCGGGGTGCCCGTGCTCGGTCGGCTGGCGCAGGCTGCCGAGTTCGCGACGTTGCACGGCATCACGCACGTCATCGTGGCCATGCCAGGGGCCAGCGTGCCCCAGCGCCGCTATGCGCTGGACATGGCCGGAAAAGTGGGACTACCGGTGCTGACGGTGCCGAACAGCGAAGAGCTGCTATCCGGCCGCGCAGTCAACCAGGTCCGCGACATCGAGCCTGAAGACTTGCTAGGCAGGGAGCCGGTGGAACTGGATGAGGGCGGCATCAGCGAATGCCTGAACGGCAAGGTTGTGCTGATTACAGGCGCAGGCGGCTCTATTGGCTCCGAGCTGTGCCGGCAGGTCGCGCGTTACGGCCCATCGAAGATCGTGCTCTATGAACTGAGCGAACTAGCGCTTTACACCATAGAGCAGGAGCTCAGCGAGAAATTCCCTCATCTGCCGCTGCTGCGGGTAATTGGCGACGTGAAAGATCGGCAGCAGCTGCGCTTCATCTTCGGCAAGTACCGTCCGCAGATCGTTTTCCATGCAGCCGCCTACAAGCATGTGCCACTGATGGAAGAGAACGCGTGGGCGGCATTGCGCAACAACACGCTGGGAACGTATCACGCCAGCCTGGCTGCTCTGGAAAGCGGAGCGGAGCGCTTTGTACTGATCAGCACCGACAAGGCCGTCAACCCGACCAACGTCATGGGTGCGACCAAGCGCGCCGCAGAACTCGTCGTCGGCCATATGGCTGGGAAGCAGGGCGCTACGAAGTTCATGGCCGTGCGGTTTGGCAACGTGTTAGGCAGCAGCGGCAGCGTGATCCCGAAGTTCAAGGAGCAGATCGCCCGCGGGGGGCCCGTTACAGTGACCCATCCAGATGTCACGCGCTATTTCATGACCATTCCCGAGGCGGCTCGACTGGTGGTGCAGGCTGGCGCCATCGGTGACAGTGGTCAAGTGTTCGTGCTCGATATGGGCGAGCCGATCAAGATCGTCGACCTCGCGCGCGACATGATCCGGCTCTCGGGCCATTCCTCGGATCAGATTCGCGTGGAGTTCACCGGCCTGCGGCGTGGGGAAAAACTGTATGAGGAACTGCTGGCCGACGGCGACAGAACCTTGGCCACGCCGTTCGCTGCATTGCGGCTTGCACAGTTGGGGGCAGCTGGCGACGCGGCGGCAGGCGCTGTCATCGTGCAATGGCTAGCAGCGCAGGGCGCCGCGGCCGAGCCCCCGATGAGCGAGGCGGAATTGCGCACGCGCTTGAAGCAGTGGCTGCCTGAATACGCCCCATCCGAGCGGCCCTGAAAAATCAGCGCGGCACTGACGCTGGCGCGCCGGGCGCCGGAGCGCCCTTGGGCTCGACACGGTAGTACAGCGTCACGCGCTGTTTGACCTTGGCCCAAACGTCGTCCCACTCGGTTGCAGGCAGGTCGCGCGGCTGAGGGCAGGTGGCGGCAATTTCCGGCGCACAACGGCCCAAGGCGCGCACCCAGCGTGCATCGTAGGCGGTTCCAATGCGCTCGCCATTCGCCAGTTCCAACCCATCTCGCACAAGCTGCGCAGCGCGCTCGGGATGGTCGCGTAGGAAGGCCCGGGACTTCTCTGCTTGCTCCGGACCGACCATGGTCAAAGGCAGGCGCAGAAATCCCTCAACCTGAACCAGGTGGGCCTCACTCAATGTGCTGCCGAAGCGATCAACGTCGTACAGGCCCAATGCCGCCTGCGCGGCAATCAGGGGCAGCAGCTTCTCGACCCCGGCCTGAGGCACAAACACCGCACCGATGTAATCCATCGCCTCCAACGGCGTGAGCGAGAACGGACGCCGCTCAAAAGCGCGCACCTGACGCTCAAAGTCGCGGCGGGCGATCACATCATTGTCTTTGAGCAGTTGGATGGTCTGCAGGAAGCGTTGGCGCCGCAATTCCCATTCCTGCCGTTCGACGGTGGCAGGAGCAGAAGCGGCGGCCTTCACAGGCGCCAGGGTGGTCTGGGCTGAAGCTGTGGAAACGGCGAACCCGGCAGTCAGCCCGGCCATGAACAGGAGAAAGAGATGGCGATACATGGGGTAGCGAATGAGCTGCGCGAGAGCCGCGCGAAGGACGTTTTCAGATCGGTTCGCGGAGTTCAGCCTGGCTGCTGGCCAGTGCTATCACCTCGGCAACGCTTGTCAGGCCGCGCCAGAATCGTATCAGCGCATCCTGCGAGAGATTGCGAAAACCCGGCTGCGCGTGCTGCCGCACCTCGTGATCGGAAATGCGCCCACCCGACAGCGCAGCGCGGAGCCCCGGCGTCACGGCCAGAACCTCGTGCACGGCTGTGCGACCTCGATAACCGGTGTTGTCGCACTCGGGGCAGCCCTGGGGCTCACGACCGGCGTAATCGGAGGCAGCCAGTCCGAGCGTCTCGGCGTGCTTGCGTACGCTGGCAGGCAGCGTCTCTCGAGCCACGGGTGTCGCGCAATGTGGGCAAAGTCGGCGAATAAGCCGCTGTGCAATCACGGTGCGTACGCTGGCCGCCAACAGGAACGGTTCCACGCCGATGTCGATCAAGCGCACGAAGGCCGACGGCGCATCATTGGTATGGAGCGTCGAAAGCACCTTGTGGCCCGTCAAAGACGCCTGGATGGCAATGCTGGCCGTTTCAGGGTCGCGGATCTCACCGATCATCACCGTGTCTGGGTCGTGCCGCAGGATGGAGCGCAGGGCCGCCGGGAAGGTGAAGCCGATATCTGACTGCACCTGAAACTGGGTAATGCCCGGCAATTGGTACTCCACCGGGTCTTCCACCGTCAGTACCCGGGTCGTGGCGGTATCCGTCGCAGCCAACGCGGCGTACAGCGTCGTGCTCTTGCCGGAGCCAGTCGGGCCGGTCACCAAGATGATGCCGTCCGGCTCTGCGAGCGAAGCCTGCAGGGCCGCCAGGTGGTCAGGCTCGAAGCCAAGCACGTCCAGACGGAAGCGCCGATGGGCGGTCTTTGGCAGAAGGCGCATGACCACCGATTCGCCATGGACGGACGGAATAACCGACACCCGCACCTCGGTCTCGATGCCTGCAGCCCTTGTCGAGAAGCGGCCGTCCTGAGGCAGTCGGCGCTCGGCGATGTCCAGTCCGCTCACCAGCTTGATGCGGCTCACCACTGCATCGAAGCGCTCGCGTGCATGGCTCTCCGTGGAACGCAGTTGGCCGTCCACGCGGTAGCGCACATGGAAGACCCCCTCGGCGGGTTCGATGTGGATGTCGGACGCGTGCTGATCCGTGCCCCGCGACAGCATCGTCGCGACGAACTCGACAATAGGTGCATCCTGAGCGAGCTGGCGCAGATCGTTGGACGCGACTGCCGCCGGTGCTGCGTGATCATGAATCTTGGCCAAGGCACGGGCCATATCGGCGCTCTGCGCCAGCCATGGGTGCAAGGGGCGTAAGCCGGCCAAGCCTTGCGCAAATTCCTGCAATTCGGGCAGCAGCGGGTCGCGCGCAATCAGCAGAAGCGAGCCATCGGCGGGTACCGTGAAGGCGCTCCAGCGCCGCGACAGCGCGGCGGGCAACTGGGACGCGGCGGCTGCTGGCGTCAACGCCTGCTCCAGCCACTCCGGCTGCTCTTTGGCATCCCACAGCGGCAGCCCGAGCTGGTGTGACAAAGCCCCGTAGAGGCTTGGCTCCGAGACAAGTCCCATGCGCACCAGAATCGCACCCAGTCGCTGGCCGGCTGCGTTGCCTGCCTGCTGCTGCAGCGCCTGCCCAAGGGCTGCTGCATCAAGCAAGTTGCGTTCAATCAGGAGTTCACCGAGGCGCATGGATACCGAAGAAGATGGGACGTCGCGGCCCGGATCATAGGCGGGGGCACGAATGGACTTCGGTTGCCGGCTGGCCGTTTCCTAGAATCGCGCGTTGCTTCGCGCACCCGCGCCACCCATTGCATGTCTTCCGCTCCCAGTTCCTCTGCTTCCACTTCTTCCGCCCCACGGCAGCGCTTGCTGCGCAAAGGCTTGCGCGAGGTGGCCACAGCGCTGGCGCGTGCGCTGCACTGGGCAGGCTTGCAGCGCAGCGCATCCTGGCGCATGGCGGTATTCGACGCGGCTCCTGCCGGCGCCGTGCTGGTTAGCCAACGGGGCCAGGAGACCTATCTGGTGTCGTCGGCGGACCGGGCCATTGCCCGTGAGCTGTATGTCAAGGGGCAGTTTGATTTCGAAAAATTCGAGAAGGTCATGCATTTGTTGGGGCCGACATTCCGGCCCGCACTGCTGCTGGATATCGGGGCCAACATTGGCTGCATCTGCATCGCCGCGGTGAAGCGTGGGCTGTTCGAAAGAGCCCTTGCCTTCGAACCCGAGGCCTTCAATTTCTCGTTACTGACGGCAAATATCCATCTCAATGGACTGGCGTCCCGCGTCGAGGCGCGCAATATGGCATTGGGAGCACGGGATGGCGAGCAACTTCTGTTTGAGCTGTCGGAGGACAACTTCGGTGATCATCGCGTTAGCTTTGGCACGCTGGACGGTCGGTTCAGTGAAGCGCGACGCGAACGCACCGTGGTGCGTTGCGAAAGCCTGGACAGCCAGATCAACGGTGACCTGCAGGGCTGCTTGATCTGGATGGACACGCAAGGCTTCGAGGGCTTTGTGCTGCAGGGCGCCGCCCGCAGTCTGGAGAGCAGACCGCCGCTGGTCGTCGAATTCTGGCCGTACGGCATGCAGCGCAACGGCTCGTATGACGCACTGAAGCAAGCTGTCTTGCAGGCGGGCTACACGCGCTTCCACGACCTTGAGCTGGATGGAGGCGCAGTACCGGTTTCTGAGGCCGCTTTTGACGCCGTGTGGAAGCGGCTGGGTGTGGACGGCCGATTCACGGATCTTCTGATCCAGTAAAGGCTCGGCCAGCGTCTCCGCGGCGCTGCTACCGCGCGGTATGCCCTGGGGCGCTTCAAGCAAACATATAGAGCTGCCGCAGTTGTCGCCAATACAGCGTCGGCAAAAAAAAACGGAGGGCCGAAGCCCTCCGCTTTAGGTGCAATCTCCGAAGAGATTACTTGTTCACGGAATCGCGAACTGCCAGCGCCGGGCCTTCGTCGCCCTGAGCCGACGAACCTTCGATGAAGTTGCCGTTGGCCGGGTTGAACAGGTAGTTCTGGACGCGGATCGACGAGTTGGCAGCGGTCAGACGCAGGCGAGCGTTCTGGCCAATGTCATCAGCACCGAAGCTGGTGGCGGTCGCGGTAGCGGCAGCATTCAGCTTGGCGTCGATCTGAGCGCTTTGCAGGTACACCACTTCACGCGGCTTCAGGGTCACCAGGAGAGCCGAAGCGCCCAGGTCGCCATTGCGATGCAGAACCGTAGCGTTCACGTCAGCCGTTTGCGATTCGTCCGTGTTGATGATACGGACGATGCTCTTCCAGCCACCCGACGGAGCCGCAGCGACGTCCGGCACGTAGTTGCGCACGTCAACTTGCACGCCATTGGCGATCAGGTTGTACAGGTTACCCGGGCAGGCAACGTTCGGTGCTTCCAGCGACGAGGCAAACTTGTTCAGCTGACCGCTGACCAGCTTGAACTGAGTAACCGGAACCGCCGAGGTGCCAGGCACGGTGTACAGCACGTTCAGGCGGCGAGCAGTCGCCGTGGCGCCGTTGCCGTCTTGCGTGAAGTTGGCATCGGTCAGGTCGCCGGCAGCGACCGTGACGGTGGCTTCCGTGCGGTCTGCATTGAACGTGGTCGTGGACGCGATGGCAGCACCCACAACCGTCTCGCCAGTGGCGGCAATCGAGTTACGCGCAACGGTCACCGTGGCACCGGTAGCGAACTTGCCGGAGACCTTGAAGGTGATGCCATTGGCTTCGACGATACCGACGGCGCTGGCCGGGTTCGTGCCGAAGGCGGCGGTGCCCACGCTGTACGCGTTCGTGCCGTTCAGGTCGAACAGAACGGAACGGTCACGCACGATGACCTGGCCCAGGTTCAGCACGGTGGTGCTGTTCGTGATATCCACCGGGTTGTTCAGGAACAGCTTGCCGCCGGAAGGCTGCAGCACATCGACCCTCGATTGCTCGATGTCGGTGTCCACGGCGCCGAGGGTCGTGCGCGGGAAGGCAGACGAGCTCAGGGCCAGCACTTCGAGCGCGCGACGCGACTGCACGATGGGGGTCGTGTTCAGCAGCGGAGCCAGCGTGAAGTTCGAATCGAATTCGGTGCCAGCAGCGTTCGTCAGCTTGGCCGTCACGTTGACCGAGGCGACTGCATCGCTGCAACCGTCGGTCGACAGGGCGGGAGCACCCAGTGTGGTACCAACCTTGGTGACTTGCACGGCACCGCCACCGCCCAGAACGACTTGCGAACCGGTGGTGAAGTTCGAGGACACGGTGATGACGGCGGTCAGCGTCGTCTTGTCAGCGCTCAGCGTGGGAGCGGCGACTTGATAGGTCGTGGGGCCAGCGACGGGCACCGTGCCATCAGGTTGGGCCAGCACGATCGTGGCGGCAGCGGGTGCAGCGTTCCAAGTAGCGCCACCGGACAGCGTCCAGCTGATGGTGAAGCTGTTGGGGTTGGCTTGCGTGCCGGTCAGCGGCAGAGCCAGCGCGTAACCGATCGTCGGAGCGGTCAGAACAACGGTGTTGTCGCCGAAGACTTCAGCGGCGTAGTTCTTGTAAGAAGACTGGATCACGCCAGCGTTGGCATTGACAGCCATGCCAGCGACAGCGGCCACGACCAGTGCAGAAAGAAGCTTTTGTTTCATTGAAATTTCCTCGATCAAGAGAACGATTGAAGTTGACACCTCAACAAGCATGCCGGACCTAGGTTTGCCGGACACACCGCTGCACCGTTGGTTGATGTGACAGCTACCGAGCAGTATACCCACTGCCCAGGGGGCGGCAATGGCGAAACGTTATGCAATGCTCGTTTTGTTGAAAGTATCGGGTTTGTCTGAGGGGTTTATTCAACCCCTGAAGGGATGGTTGCGGTCTTTACGTCTGTGTGAGACACAACCGAGGCACCGCAGGGTTGGTGGTCATCGCTTGCGGTTCACGGCATCCATGAGCTCCTTCAGTAGCTGTGGGTCTTCTACAGGCTTCCCTGCACCCGAATTCGGCTTGTCACCGGCCCGGCGGGGCTGGGGATCAGAGGCTGGCGTCGCAGGAGCGCCGGCTTGGGAGCGAACGTTAGCGGAAGAGTCGAGGACTCCGGCCGGTCGGGTGGCTGTACCCAGGGGAAAGTCCTGAGCGGATTGTTGTTGCGTGCCAACGCCGGAGGCGGCTGCACTTGGTCTCGAGGGCTTCTCGGCTTCGACGGGCGGTAGCTCATAAGGCTTGCCGACGTTGGCATCGCCGGGACGAATCGCCGCGGGCGGGCGAGTGACGGGGTCGACCAACGGTGGGCGCAACTGTTGCAAAGGCGTGCTGTTGTCCCAGCTGAACTGCCGGCGGAATGCGTCAGTGATGGCACGCGCCTCGAATTCGTCGTTGATGACGTACGGCGTCACGAGCACGACGAGTTCCGTGCGGACGCGCTTGTCGGTGCTGCTCTTGAAGAGATGGCCGACCACGGGGATGTCCTTCAACATGGGAATGCCGCTGTTGGATACGGTGTTGTCCATGCGCATGAGTCCGCCGAGCAGCACGGTTGTGCCGTCTGCCACAGAGAGCTTGGTCGTGAGTTTGCGGCTGGAAAAGGTGGGGGTTGTTTGAACACCAAGGTCGGTGGCCACGACTGCAGAGACCTCCTGGCTCACGTCGAGGTCGATACGGCCACCCGCGTGAATGACGGGCTTGACGTTGAGGATGACGCCGGCGTTGCGGTACTGAATGGTCTGCAGCACATTGGCCGACGAGCCGCCACCAGGCACGCCGGAGCCATTGGTGGCCTGCTGCTGCTGGGTGATGATTGGCACGTCCTGTCCGACTTGGATGGACGCGGTCTCTCCATTTCGAGCCAGGATGCTGGGGTTGGCGAGGATGCGGGCCTTGCTGGCGACGGCGAGCGCGTTCAACAGCGCGTTGGTGCTGCTGGTGCGGCTGGTGATTTGCGCCACCATGCCCGCGCTACTGCCGGTGCTGGTGAGGCTGCTCAGATTGACGTTGAATCCACCGATACGGAACTGGTCAAGAATCCATTTGAAACCCAGGGTCTCGGTGTCGTCCAGCGCGACTTCAGCGACTGTGACAGAAACAAGCGCGGTTCGGGCGGGGCGGTCCAGTTCCTGCAAGAGGCCGAACCATTGCTGGTACTCGGTGGGACTGCCTTGAATGATGAGGGTGTTGCTGGCCGCATTGACGACCACGCGGGACTTGACCGCGGTGCTGTTCGGGCCGGGGGCAGCAGCAGGATTCATGACCTCCTGCAGCGTCTTGGCCAGTTCGCCCGCATCCATGTTGCGTACGGGATAGGTGAAATAGCCGGCCGAGCCACGGCCGCTGGCGGGCTGGTCGAGTTCCGTGGCCCAGCGCAGCACGTGGTTGAGCACGTTGTCTGACGTGGCGTAGACGATGACGGAATTCAATGGGCCGATGGGCAACAGGATGACCGGGGCCTGCGCGGTGCCGCTGTTGCCGACGCTGTAACCCTGGGCCTGAAGAACATCGGTCAGCTTCTTCGAGAGTTCGTCGGCCGACCAGTACAGGGGCGCGATGCGGGCGCTCGTGCGGCCCCGCATCAGGGGCTGGTCCAGCACCTGAATGGCCTCTAGGGCCGCGTTCACGTCATCGGTCTGGCCGCTGAGCAAGACGGCTTGGCGAGCCAAGTCGTCCTGCACGTTGACGCGCTGCCCGAACAACGTTTTGAGCCAGCTGCTCACGTTGCTGGGGCTGACGCTTTCCAGTTCGGCCATGTAGAACACCGGGCGCAGCGATTGCGGCACGTCGGCAGACGCGCGGCCACGTTGCAGTTCGGGCAGGTAGCCGGCGTTGCCGCCCGCGGGTGTAACCCGCACAAGGTTGTCGAACTCAGTAACGGCTATGCCGTAGCTCTTGAGCACCGCCCGCGCGGCCTCGGCCAGCGCCGTTGCGGACAACGTCTTGCCCGACTTGAGCGAGACCAGTTCCTTGCGCGTGGCGATAGCCGGGTCGACCGAAACGTTGCGCTTGAGGATGGTGGCGTAGACGGTGTCGATGAAGACGGGCAGTGGCAGTTGTTCCAGCGCGACCGAAGCTTCGATATCGGGCTCGGCAGGATTGCTGCGCGCAGGGTTTGCGCGCGTGGCACTGCGCCCGCCGGGTTGGGCTGCGGGGGTCTGGAAAAGGCGGACGTTGCCGGCCTGCTCTGCGCCCGCGGCGGAAGCAGGCGCTCCTGCGGGCGCACCCCGGATGGGCAAGGGCTCCGCCGATTCGGCACGACGATCTGGAAGGATGGGGGACGTCAGATGCTGGCAGCCGGCGAGCAGTGTCGCCACCGAGGCGGCCGCGGCCGTGGCGATCAGGCGGCGGGGCAACAGGTGAGGCGTGGATGGGGCGGGCTTGGTCATGGCTCGATCAACTGAATGGTGCGCTTTCGGCCTTTGGCGTCCTGCAGCAGGACGCCGGTAGCGCCGATGGATTTGATGCGTTCGCCGTTGGGCAGCTTGTCCCCGGCCTTCAACAGCAGCGGGGGATGCTCATTGGCGGTCATCACCAGCTGGCGTTGGCCGCGGTTTTCGGTCAGGGCGGCGAAGCGCCAGACTATGTCGTCGCCACCTGCGCCCGCCGTCGTAGCGGTGCCAGGTGTCGGGGCTGCGGCGGTCCGCTTCAGTGCGAAAGGGTCAAGCGCCTGAAGGCGGGAGGCCAACGGGTCGCGCGACAGATCGGCCGTGCCGCGGATTGCGGGCGGCGCGGGCGGCTGCGCGGCAGCCGCTGCCGGCCCGGGCAGCGGTGCAGGCTGGTGCCACCACCAGCCCAGCGCGGCCAGGCCTGCCCAGGCGATCCATGCCGCAGCGAGGCGGGCGAGCGGATGGGTGAGCAAGGCGTTCATCGGGTGGCAGGCTTGGCGACGGCGTTGTCCGCAGGCAAAGCTTCAATGATGACGGGTATGGAGACGCTCATCTCGACGCGGCGGCTGCGCTTGGAGACCGACAACGCGTCGACGCTGGCGAGCTGGCCACCGCGCTCGATGCGCTGCAGCACGGTTTCCAGCGTGCCGGGCGCGAGTTCGAAGCTGATCTGCGCACGCGCACGCACGGCCTCGCGGGCCAGCCGAGCACCCAGGCCAGACGGTGTCGTGGTTTCGGCGGGCTCGCTGGCCGAAGCCGCCTGAGCCGGCGTGGCAGGCTGTACGGGCTGCAGGCGCAGGGTGGGGCGGGCAATGTCCGCCTCCTTCAGCATGCTGCTTAGCCAATCTCGGAGCATGGCCTGGGCCTGCGCTTCGGAGGGCGCGTGCCAAAGCTGTTTCTGCAGCGTCTGCTGCGCGGTGCCGAGCTGGTCGCTCAACTGCACCCAGTCGACGCGGTCGGCCGAGATCTGCAAGGCCTGGACCCGCTTGCGCTGAGCGGCAAGTTCCCGGTCGAGCTTCTGCTGGTACTCCCAGGCCCGCATGCCCAGCTCGCCACCTGCGGCGAGCAGGCCGAGGCCGATCAGAAGCCACAGCGTGCGGTTCTGGGGCGAGGGCCGCAGTTGGGCGCGCAGCTGCCGCCACTGGGACAAAAGTTGAGTGGCGAGCGTGCTCATGGGCCGACGACACGCATGTTCAGGATTAGGCTGGTGTTGGATGAGTCGAGGCCGATGCGCACGTCGCTGAAGCCTTGCAGCCGTTCGATGCGCCGGGTGATGTCAAGCATGACGAGCTGGCCCTCGGGGATGTCGAGCGTGAGCTTGAGCTGGCTGTTGCGGTAGTCCCATTCGGCCAGGCTGGGGGCGACCGGCGCGGCGACCGCGGCATTGGTTGGGGGGGCGGTAATGGCCCCCGGCGTGGCTGGCGGGGCGGACGCCGCTACTGGCGGCACGCCAGGTGGCGCGGCGAGGATGCCGCTGGCGACCACCTTGTCCAGCAGCTCGAGCTGCGAACTGCGTGGAGCGAGTGCGCGAAGTGCATCGAAGTCGTCGCGCAGCGACAGGTAACGGCTGCGCTGGCCCAGGGCCTGCTCCCGCTCGCTGCGCAGTTGCTTGAGCAATGCCTGATCGTCGCGCAACTGGTGCAAGGTCTGCAGGTGCGCGCCAATGCCGAAGGCGATCAGGCCGCCCAGCAGCAAGACGGCGGCCTGCCAGCGCCAGCCGGCCCATGGGTCTGCCGCGGGAAGGTTGTCGCCGCGCAGCCATTGCTGAGAGGGAGCGCCGAGCTTGGCAGGCGCGCTACGCTGCGGAAGCGGGTGATCGTCGGGTTGCAGGCCGGCGGCACGCACGAAGAGGGCCCAGTCCTGCGCTGTGGGCAAGGAGGGCCACCAGCGGGTCAGTCGAAGTTCACCGTCGACCCAGTACTGCGCTTCGCTGCCCGCGCCGCGAGCCAGCAGGCGCGGTCCCTGGCCGGCTTGTTCGAGCAAGGGTTCTGGCCAGTGCTGTCGCAGTTTGCTGGCCTGGACATCGGCAGCTGGCTGCCACAGCCAGGCATGGGTCTGACCGTCGCCCTGCTCTCGATAGACAAAGGCCAGTCGCGCGCCGGCTGGAGCGTAGGGCAGCAGCTGCAGGCGCATCGCAGACTGCAGCGCGCGCCCCTTCAGCGGCGGAAGTTTGAGCGTCACATGGCGCAGCTCACTGCGCTCGATGGGGACAAAGCTGGGGCGGCTGAACATTCCTCGGCGACGGCGTCAGGGCGGAGATGGGGGGCTGGACAGGTCGTTGCTGAAGGGGGACCACAGCGGCGGCGGCGGCGTGTCGGGCAACTGGTCTGGCAGGGCTTGGAGCTGTTTGGGGTCGGGAAGCGGTTGTCGGCGCGGCTGGCGGTAGCTGTAGTTGACATGCCAGGGGGTGAACGCGCTCTCGCCCGTGCTCGACACTGACAGGTGCTGGCACCAGTCGACGCGCAAAGGGCAGATTGTGACCAACACCTCACTGGACGGGACGGTGATGTAACGGCCCATGGCTAAGAAACTGGTTTCGGCGAGCGTCGGCAGGGCGTCAATGTTCAGGAAGGTGCCGGGCACGCGAGCTTTCACGAGTTCGTCCGCCACGGTCCGGTCGAGGCCGGTCATGGCGGAGAGCACCGGACCTACAACGGTGTAGCGGTTCACCGAGCGCACCGGGCCGGTGTGGACGTTGGCGGCAAAGCGTTCCAGGAAATCCTGCGGCAGGTCCCGCCAACCGACAAGCCGCTGCAGCTCGGCCGGGGTGAGCACGCGGCCATTGCGAGGGGGCGGGAGCTTGGCGGGGAGGTAATCGGGCAACTCGGCGCCGTTGAGCCGCTCCAGATCGTCCTTGTCAGTGTAGTCGAGCAGCGCGTCCGTCAGTCTTTCGATCTGGCCGTGGTCGGCCAGGCCAAGGGCGACAAGCAATTGATAAATGTCCTGGCGGGGTGCGCGGCGCAGGCCGAGCAGCGCGCCGGCGTCGGTGTAGCGGACCACGGCGCCGGAGCTGCTGAGATAGGGCCGGCCGTCGAGCTTGATCGATCCCATGCTGTCGCCGCGGCGGTAGAGGGCGCCGCTGAGAAAAAGAGCGTCGGCGCTCGCTTCCGCGACTTGCCGGGTAGCGATCCGGTCTGCCTCGATGGCCAACACGAGCCGGCGCAATTCGTCGCTGCGTTGGGCCATCATCGCTATGCCCACCGCGATCAGCGCGAGGATGGCGACGGTCACGGGCAGCACGAATCCGCTGCAGGCTTGAGGCGCTTTCATGGACTGTTCAAGTCGGCGATGGGCGAGGACGGCTCGCTCAGGCGCCAACTGGAGGCCCGCGGTGCGGCCAGGAGTTCGTGGGAGCGGGTCTCGCCGATGAAGGTGTACGAAAAGGCCACGAGCACCGGTAAATAGCTGTCGCGCTCCATCGGCAGCGGCATGCCGGCTTGCGGCGACGGTGGGGGCCAGGCGTCGTGCCAGGCGCCGGCTTGGTCGAGGTAACGCCAGCGAGCCTGGCTGAAGCGCCAGGGCAGGGGCTGGCTGTCGGCGTCGCCATGGGTGATCTGCAGCCGTCGGCCAGCGTCGGTGGTTTCAAGCTTGACGGAGGTGGGCAGCGGTGCTGCGCCGATGGTGGCGAGGAGCGAGGTGCTGGTCTCGGCGACGAAGCCCTTGTCATCGGCACTGAACTCCACGCCGGCTTGGTAGTCCGGAACAAGTGTTTCGCTGATCAACTGGCGCAGCAAGAGCGCGAGTTGCTGGTGGGTGCGGGCATGTTCGGCGGCAGCACCAAGCTTGGCCTGCGCGTTCAGGCTCTGGTGCCAGCCGAGCGTGAGGACGGCGAACAGCATGGCGAAGATGGTGACGGTAACCAATACCTCGAGTAGCGACAGGCCGAGTTGCCGGTGAAACGGCCGGGAGCGACTCATGGCGGGTTGGCGCCGAAGATGCCAGAGGGCCTTGCGCGCGCGGCCCTGTGTCCCGCGACCTGCAAGTCACGCTGCAGCACGATCACCTCGTCAGCCCGGCGCAGCACGCGCAGGTTGACCTTGTAAAGCGCCACCTGGTAGGGGCTCATGCCCATGGGATGCCGGACCTGGTCCACCAGTGGGCGCAGCGGCTCGGATTGCCAGTCGTAGACGTAGAGTTCGGTCTGCAGCTTGCCTTGCGGCTGATTGGCGGGATTGATAGCCTGGCTCAACTCGATCAGGTTGCGTTCGATCTCGGCCTCGTCAAGCAACTCCACCGCGCGGTTGGCGGTGCGGTAGGTCTGGCCCGCCCAGCTGAAGAGCCCGGCGCCAAAGGTGGCGACGATCACCAGAGCCACGATGACCTCAAGCAGCGCAATGCCGCGGACAGTGTTCACGAACCGCCTCCCAGCTCGGTGACCTGCAGCTCACAGCTCAGTGCGCCGAAATGTAGGCGCCAAGTGCGCACGGGTGTCGGGGCGGTCAACAGCAGGCTGCCCTCAGTGCAGCTACCGGCACGGCCCAAGCGTGGCGGGGGATCCTGCGGCACCAGCGTCCAGCCAGGTGGGAGATCCATCGGCGGCTGACCATCAGCCATCGGGCGGATAAGACCGCTAGCGTCGAGCTTGAGTTCTGCCCCCATCGCAGCAGCCCGCACCGGTAGCAAGCGGGCGCTGCCAACCACCTGGGCTAGGTCAGCGGCCCGGTAGGCGGCGTCCAGCCGCCGCGCGAGCGCGGGTACGGCCACGGCCGCAACCAGGCCGATGATGGCGAGCGCCACGACGACTTCGATCAGCGTGAAGCCGCCGTCAGCACGGAGGCGGCCGGGCATCGTGGCGGGGTCAGTTCGGCGCGTCGGCGCCCGGCTTCTTGGTGGTGCCGACGTCCGCATCGATGCCTTCCCCTCCCGGCTTGCCGTCGGCGCCAAGCGAAATAATGGAGAAGGCGCGGCCATCCTCGCCCGGTACGCGGTACTGATACGGATTGCTCCATGGGTCCTGCGGCACGGCCTCATCGAGGTAGGGACCTTTCCAGCGCTCCCGCAGCTTGGGGTCGGTGGGCGGCGTGCTCAGAAGATCCAGACCTTGCTCGGTCGTCGGGTAGCTGCCGATGTCCATGCGCAGGGATTCGACGGCACCGCGCAGCAGCTTGATCTGCACGCCGGCGGTCTGCACCTTGGAGGAGTCGACCTTAGCGAAAAGACGCGGGCCGACGAGGCCGGCGACCAAGCCAATGATCACGAGGACCACCAGCATTTCGAGCAGCGTGAAGCCGCGGGTGCGGCGGGCCTTGTTGAACATGTTCAGAACTTCACCTCAGACAGGGACGTGAGGGCCAGCACAACGCCCACGACGACGAGCGCAATGATACCGCCCAGCACCAAAATGGCCGCCGGCTCGATCAGCGCGACCAGGCGGCGCCGGGTGCTGCGGTTCGCCTCCAGCGAGTAGGCGGCCACGTGGCCCATCATCTGCCCGAGCTGGCCTGTGCGTTCGCCTACACGCACCATGCTGAGGGCGGTGGCAGGCAGCAGTTGGCGCTCCTGCAGCGAGCGCGAGAGCGGTTCGCCACGGCCGATGTCCGCGACGCACTCGCGCAGCCCGTGCTGGATATCGGGCAGGCTGACGGCAGCGGCCGTGAGGTCGAGTGCAGTCAGGATGGGCACCCGGCTTTGCAGCATCAGCGCAAGCATGCCGGTCCAGCGCGACAGCTCCTGCTGATGCAGCCAGGGACCGAGCAGCGGCCATTGCGACAACATGCTCCTGATGCGCTGGGGCCCCAGCGCTCGGCGTACCGCAATTCCAATAGCAACGGTAGCCGCCATGCCCAACATGACGGCGACGACATGCTCGTTGAAGAACGTGCCGACGGTCAGCACGGCCGCCGACAGCCAGGGCAGTTCGACGTTCTTGCCGGCCAGCAGGCTGGAGAAGCGCGGCACGACGAAAGAAAACACGAAGAGCACGGCCGATACGCCCGCGCCGATCAGGATGCTGGGATAGACCAGCGCCTCGGAGGTCTCCGCCCGGATCTGTTCATCGAAATCGAGTTGCTCGGCAGCGCGGGTCAGCGCGGCGGGCAGATCGCCCGTCGATTCACCGGCTGCAACCAGGGCGAGCACATAGGGTGGCAGTGGCAGGGCGGGAGACCCGGCCTGCTGTTGAAGTGCGGCGGAGAATCGTTCCCCGGACAGCACAGCCGACAGCACGGCAGTGAGCGGCTCGCCTTGGGGAACGTCGCGACGGCCATCGAGCAGGGTGCGCAGCGACTCCTCCAGCGTGACGCCCGCCTGCAGCAGCGAGGCGAGTTCGCGCACCAGCAGCATGGCGGCCACGCGTGGCTTCTCGCGGCGGCCTTTGCGGCCTTGCGCAGTGCGGCGCTTGCGCAATGGTTTCAGCTCGATGGGGCTGAGCCCCTGCCGGGCCAGCGCTTCAGTGGCTTCGTCTTCGGTAGAAGCGTCGAGTTCGCCCTTTTGCAGGCGGCCCTGGGTGTCCAGGGCTTGATAGGCGTAGGGCATGAGCATCAGCGGGCGAGTACGGCGTAGGGCGCGAACCCGACCACCGGCGAAAACCGATTTTCCCATAGCCGCTTCAACCCGGCCCGGTGCTCCGGCGTCGCACGAGTCAACAGCGTGCGCAGCTGGGTATGGAAATCGGTCAAGCGATGGTGGTCGAAGGTCAGGCCCGCGCCCAGCGCGGCCAGCTCCCGATGGACGGCGATGTTGGACAGCAGGCAGGGACAGCCGGCGCGCAGCGCCTCCACGACGACCAGCGGCAGGCCTTCGGTCAGCGAGGGCAGCACCATCGCATCGGCCGCTTCGAGGACGGGGCCGGGTTGGGCGACATGGCCGGCAAGAAAAAGACGGCCGCCGAACTCGGCTGCGGCGGACTCGAGCGAGGCGTGCAGCGGGCCGTCGCCACAAAGCGCCAGTGCCAGGGTGGCATCGGCGCGCAGGGCGGGCAGCAGCGCCGTGACGTTCTTCAGCGTGGACAGCGTGCCGACGCAGGCGAGGACCGTGCGTCCCGCGGCGCGCTGCTCCGCCAGCCACGCGGCGACCGGGCGGGGCAAGGGTGCCGTCGCGACCGGCGCGCGGAAGTTGTAGGCCACGTCGAAGCTCAGTTCCGGCGCCAGCCGTGCGTAATGTCGCTGGCTGGCGCGCGAGACGCAGAAGCGTCGGTCCAGTCGCGCGACGGCGCGGCGCCAGAGCGACCAGGCGATCCGGACTTTCCAACGCGCGTAGCCATGGCGAAGGTCGGCCAGGAAGTTGTTGTGCGCCGTGGTGATCACGCGGCGCTGGGGCGAGGCGGCGAGCAGCGCGCCGAGCAGGTCGGGACGCAGGCAGTGGGTGTGGACGAGACCCCGCAGGCGCCAGAGGTCGGCAAGCCGGAAGCGGCGCACCTCATGCACTCCCGCCAGATCGGCGCGGCCGGGGCCGGATGAAAGATAGAGCCAGCGCACCTGCCAGCCCCTCGCGAGCGCAGCGCGCGCGAGTTCGGCAGCGACGTTGTTGGGCCCGGTGGCGTCGAGCCGCGGCGTGATCAGCGTGTAGATGGGCGTCATCGTCGGGCGCCGGCCTGCAGCAGGACGGCGACGATGCGCTCGCTGGCTCGCCCATCACCAAAGGGGTGGCGGGCCTGGGCCATGGCGGCGAAGGCGGCCGGGTTGTCGAGCAACTGGTTGCTGGCCGCGACCAGCGGTTCGGTGTGCTGGCCGATGAGCAGGGCGGTGCCGGCCTCGATGGCTTCCGGGCGCTCGGTGGTGTCACGGGTGACCAGGACGGGCTTGCCGAGGCCGGGCGCTTCTTCCTGGATGCCACCGCTGT
This sequence comes from Pelomonas sp. Root405, assembly GCF_001425165.1. GTDB lineage: Bacteria > Pseudomonadota > Gammaproteobacteria > Burkholderiales > Burkholderiaceae_C > Pelomonas. Next base: position 183,950 of record NZ_LMDU01000017.1, on the reverse strand, counting down.
CGGTGATGATGTGATGGCAGCGGCGCATCAACGCGACGAAGCCGAGGTAGTCCAGCGGTTCGATCAGGTGGATGTGCGACGTGCCGGCCAGCAGGGTGGCGACAGTCTCGCGCACACGAGGATTGAGGTGGACGGGGAAGACGATGTCCACATCGCCACGAGCGGCGAGCTGGCGCAGCGCGGCGCAGGTGGCCGCCAGCCCATGGTCGAGATTCTCGCGCCGGTGGCCGGTGACCAGGATGAGGCGCCGCCCTTGGGCCAGCTTGGCGCAGAGCTCGGGGCCCAGCTCCCGCTCGAGCAGCGCATCCAGGTCGGTGCGGCCGCACACCCACTGCAACGCGTCGATGACGGTGTTGCCGGTGATGTGGATGGCCGCTTCGGCAATGCCTTCGCGGCGCAGTTGGGCTGCGGCCCACGGCGTGGGGGCGAAATGCTCGTCGGCCAGCAGCGACAGGGTGCGGCGGTAGATCTCCTCGGGCCAGGGCGAATGACGCTGGCCGGTTCTCAACCCGGCTTCCACATGGGCCAGCGGCACCTGGACATGAAAGGCTGCAAGGCCGGCGGCAAAGGCAGTGGTCGTATCGCCCTGCACGACAACGCGATCGGGGTGCGTGGTGCGGATGAGCTCGCCGATGCCGGTCAGCGTGCCGGCCGTGAGCTGATTCAGGTCGGGTTGATCCTGCATCAGCCCCAGGTTCTCGTCCGGGGTCAGTCCGAAGGCCTTAAGGGCCTGGGCCAGCATCTCCTGGTGTTGGCCGGTGGCGCACAACAGGTGATCGACGTCCGGATGGGCCTGCAGGCGCTGGATGAGCGGCGCGAGCTTGATGGCCTCGGGCCGGGTGCCGACGACAGTGAGGATGCGGACGCGGGTCATGCGGATCGAAAGGGGCGCGAGGTGAGGGCGCAGACGGCGGCAAACAGCAGCAGCGAGGCGACGAGCCGGCCCGCCTGCATGCCCGCCACGCCGCCGAACAGACTGCCCAATCCGAGGAAGACGGCCGCCCACGACAGGCTGAGCAGGGCCGCCGGAGCATAGAGCCTGCGCGCCATCAGTTCGTTGTGAAGCAGGCTGAGTGCGAGCGCAAGGCTGGCATTGCACAGCATCCAGCGCGTGGCCCACAGATCGGTCAGTGCCGGGTTGCCGAGGGCGTGCAGGACCCACTCGGGCCGCCAACCGATCAGGGTGGCCGCCAGCAGGCCCGCTGCGGCGCTGCGGTAGACCCACGGGCGCAGGCTGCGCTGCGCCTCGCTGCCGCGGTCGTGCGCCGCGAGCAGAGGCAGCAGGGCTTGCCCGATCAGGCCGGGTGCGAAGAGCAGCAGCTGATGGACCTGTTCCAGCGCCTGGTATTGCGCCAGGTCTTCGGCAGGCGCGCCATGCCGCGTGACCAGCGCAGCGGCGGCAAAGGCGACGGGGGTCACGGCAGCGTTGGCAAGCGTGCCCCAGGCCACGTCCAGTCGAAACCGTGGCTTCTGGAGCGCGCAGGGCTCAGCCGGCGGCAATGCGCCATGCAGCAAGACGAGCCCCAAGGCGAGCGAAGCGGCGCTGCCCAGCGCCAGCCCCCAAAGCGATGCGCCGAGGCTGTGGCCGGTGACGAAACCGAAGCCCATGCCCAGCGCCTGGCCGATGCCGCCAACGCCAAGCACCAGCGCCGAGCGGCGCACCGCATGCAAGCCGTTGAGCAGGGCGCCGACAAGCAGCGTCAGTGACCAGGCCAGGCCGTGCGCGAGCGCGGGCCAGAAGGCCGCCGGATCGAGGTGATCGCCGAAAGCGCGGACGGCGACCGGAGCGCCGAGGGCCGCGATGGCGATCGTCAGCAGGCCGGACCAGGCCGCGCCCTGGCCCAGCGCCCGCAGTGCCAGCATGCGCCGCCCGGGGCCGGGGTCGGCCGCCAGCCGCTGCGTGGTTACCGCGCCCAGCGCGGCGGTGACGAGGCTGGCCGCCACCGACGCCCAGGCGAATGCGATGGACAGCGAGGCAAAGGCCACGGGGTCAAGCTGCCGCCCGAGTGCAATGAGCACGGCATAGGGCGCCAGGCGGCCGACAACACTGCCGGCGGTGAGCCAGGCCGAGCGCGACAGCAATTCCCGCCACATGGCCATCAAGCGGCTCCCATGCCGGTTCGCGAGAAGAAGTCGCGCAGCGCGGGCCGGTAGCCGGCAGGGTCGAGGTAGCGGTCGAAGGCGGCGCGGTAGGCGGCCAGCACGCTTTCGGCGTCGAGCGGCAGCGCCTCCAGCGCAAGCACCCGCTGACGGATGTGCGCGGCATCAAGGTTATCGAGCCAGACGATGGGTGATGTCGGTTCGAGGCGTTGCGCGAAGTCCTGTGCGGCGCGTGTCATGACCGGTATGACGCCGGCGGCCATGTAGCTCGACACCTTGGTGGGCGTGGCGACGCGGTTGACGACATGGTCCTCGCGCAGCACAAACCCGTATTTGAAGGCGGCGAGCGCCTGGGGCAAATCCGCGACCGGCACGTAGGCGATGCGGGTCGACGGCGTGCCGAGGGACTGCACCAGGGCCGCGGCCTGCTCCTGGTCGGCGGTCAGCAGCGTCAGCGTGGCCTCCGGCAACAGGCGATGGACGGCCGCGAACGCGGTGAGCGTGGCGGCCATGCATTGCCAGCGCTGCAGCCCGCCAGCGTAGACAAAGGCGGGGCGCCGATATTTGCCCGGACTTCGGAAGGCGTCCGGCACCGGCGTGGCGTTGACGCACGGCATGACGACGCTGTCCAGCTGCAGCCTCGGATACTTCGCTGCGAAGTGCTGCTGCATCGCCTGCGACACCATCAGCGCGCCGCGGCTGCGTTGCAGGGCCCAGCCTTCGACCCGGTTCCAGGCGAACTCCCGCAGCGGGCTGTCGAACTGCCATCGAGCCTCCTCCGGATACAGCCCTTGCAGCCATTGCCAGAGCCGCGCCTGTGGCCGGCGCAGGCTGATCCGGGCGGCACTCTTGCACTCGATGGTCAGCACATCGGCACGGTGCGGAATGGCGGCCAGATCGGGCGTGTGAACGAGCTGGTGGCCCAGTTCGTCCAGCACGGCGGACAGGCTGGCCAGGTATTGGTGGGTCGCGTCGTTGAGCTGGGCCGGCGGCGCGAAAAGATGCACCTCAGGCACGGTTCAGTACACCCAGGTCGGCAAGGCGCTGGCGGCTGACGAAGTGGCAGTCGAAGTCGATGAGCAGCGGGAAGAACTTGGCGTCGTGGGCTGGGATCAGCGAAGGGACGTAGCCCAGTGACTCGATGTGGGTCATCAGGTCGAGGTAGTGGGGCTGGCCTTCGTACATCGGCACGACGCTGAGTTCTGCCTGCAGGGCCGCAATGCGCGGCATGCTGGCGATGGCGCCGTCCAGCACCTGGCGTTCGTACCCCTGGACATCGAGCTTGAGGTAGACATTGCGGCTGTGCGGGAAGCTCGTCAGCGCGGCGTCCAGAGTGTCGACGTTGATCTCCAGGGTCTCCCGCACCGTGGTGAAGTCGGAAAGCCGCGACGTCGCTTCGGTGGAGGGCGTCAGCAGCGAACTCATCGGCGAACTCTGGACGACATGGAACGGGCGTGTCTCTGCGCGCGCGCCCAGGGCGCACGCGTGCACGCTCCATTTCGCATCGCGCTCTCCTCGCTGCTTCAGGTCCCGAGCCAGCGCGGGAATGGGTTCGAAACTGACCATCTCGCCGCGGTAGCCGACGCGCCGTCGAATGAAGTCGGCGTACTGCCCGCGGTTGGCGCCGACGTCGATGACGAGGTCGATGTCCAGCCTGTCGAAGAGGCGGCGCAGATAGTCAGCCTGTTGATGCTCGCCGAGCCGGTGCCAGTGCAGCCAGCGGTAGTCCATCGCGTGGCCGAGGCGGCGCATCACGCGTTGCCAGAGAGAGAGCTGGGCGTCGGGCATGGAAGGCGCCGTCATGCGCTCGCGCGGATGCCAAACGGGGAAAACACGGCCAGCAACAAGGCCTCATGGCGGCGTCGCCGGCCATGGCGCAGCAGCTGCAGCGCGTTCAGATGGGCGGGCGGCAGCGGTTGCCGACGCTGCTCGGCGACGATGCGCGAGACGTGGATAGCCTGCCGGATCTGCTGGTGATAGCCGCCACGGGCCAATTCACGCAGTCGCAGGAATGCCGCCTTGACTCCGGCATTGGCGCCCACTTCGTTATGCGGGTGCTGGCGGTAGAACATGCTGCTGGCGTTCTCTACGTGCCACCGGTAACCACTGGAGCGCGCAACGAGATAAAGAAACCAGTCGTGCTTCGGCAATGGCCCGACACCGCTGCGCTCCAGCTGTTCTATCCAGTCAGCGCATTCGCAGGCAAACGCGCGCGTCATCAGGAAGGTGCAGCCCGGGCCGGGCGGCTCGAAAAGGTGATCCCAGCGTCGCTGCGGATGCGACTTGCGGATATAGATGCGGCGGCCATTGGGCCAGAACGCGATGACGTCTGAAGAGACGCCCGCGGCGGCCTGGCTGCGTGCCAACGCGATGTGCCGCGCCAGCTTGTTGGGTTCCCAGACGTCGTCGTGGTCGGCCAGCGCGATGTAGTCGGCGGTGCTGCTGCGGGCGAAGCGCTTGAGCAGGTGATAGAAGTTGGCTGCCGCCGAGCCCAGGCGCTTGTCGTTGACAGTGACGGTGAGGCGTGCGTCCGTGGCGGCCCGCCGCTTCAGGATCTTCAGGGTGCCGTCCGTGGAAGCGTCGTCTCCCGCCGTGACGGCAAGGTTCACGCCCTGCTGGCCCAGCAGGGTGTCGAGCTGGTCGTCCAGCCAAGCTTCGCCGCAATAGGTCGCCAGCAGCACGTGGACCGTCGGTAGTCCGCTGATGTATGGCATCGGCTCTGCGGGGCCCTGGGACGCCACCCGCGGCGGCGTGGGGTGGCTCAACAGGTACAGGTACTGGTCGATGACGCGCCGTTCGTCGAAGGTCGTCTCTGCCAGCGCCCGGCTGCGCAGGCCCATGGCGCGCTTGCCGTCTGCGTCGAGGGCGACGAAGCGATGCATCGCCTGGGCCAGCGACTCCACCGAGCGAGGCTGGCACAGGTAGCCGTTGTCCCCGTCGACGACGGTGTCGCGGCAACCAGGCGCGTCGCTCGTCACCAGGGGCTTGGCCATCGCAGCGGCCTCGAGCAGGCTGCGGGGCACGCCTTCGCGGTAGGACGGCAGCACCACGCAGTCGGCGGCGTCGAGCAAGGGGCGCACGTCATCCAGGTGCTCCTGGTGCTCGATGAGGCCGGCGTCCTTCCATTCGCGCAGCTGATCAGGGCGCACGGCGGTGGGGTTGTCGGAGGTGGACGAGCCCAGCATGGTGAAGCGCAGGCCTGGATGGTCGCGCTTGAGCATGCGCGCCGCCTCAGCGAACTCGACGGCGCCCTTGTCCTTGAGCAGGCGGCCCACGAACAGGAAATGCGTTTGCGGCCCAGGACTAGGCGGACGTTGAGAAGGCAGGAAACGCCGCAGGTCCACGCCGGAGCCCGGCACGCGCACCGCCTGGCTGCGCGGCAGCACGCCTCGGGTCGTGAACACGCCCAGATCGTCCATGTTCTGGAAGATGACCCGGTGAGCCTGGCGCAGCGCCAGCCGGTAGAGCTGCACGACCAGCAGGGTGATGGCCGAGGGCTGGATGAACGCACGCCCGAGGCCGGAGATGTTGGGCAGGAAAAGCGTCTTTTGGCCCCACAGCGCGAGGCCGCTGTAGATGTTGGCTTTCGGGGTATAGGACAGCAGTGCGTCGATACGCTGGTTGACGAGCAGCCGGCGCAGCCGCCACACGGCGCCCAGCTCGGCCAGTGGATTCATGCCGGCGCTGGCAACGTCCCAGTTGAAATGCTCGAAGCCGGCGGCTTGCAGCATCCCGGTGTAGCTGTCCATGGGGCTGATGAACAGCACCTGGTGCCCGGCCTGGCGCAGCTCCTGGGCCAGGTTGAGCCTGAAGTTGTGCAGATACCAGGCCGAGTTCGCAATGATGGCGATCTTCACGTGGTGCAGGCCTCTTCAGCTGCCGGAGAAGCCCCGCACTGCTCGAATCCCGAATCGCGGCTAGTCTCGCGATACCAAGCCTGAAACATCAGCACGTCCCAGATCTGGTATTGCCAGTTGCGCTTTCCGCTCTGGTGTTCCTGCCAGCGACGCTGGACCTCTGCGACGTCGAACAGTCCGCCGCGGTGCAGTGCGCGAGGTTCGATGAGGTCGGCCGCCCAATCGCGCAGGGGCCCGCGCAGCCAGGCGTCGAGCGGCACGGCGAAGCCTTGCTTGGGCCTCTCGATCAGTTCCCTCGGCACATCGCGGTACAGCAACTCGCGCATCAGCCACTTTCCCTTGCCGCCGCGGATCTTCTGATGCATCGGCACGCGCCAGGCGAACTCGACGACGCGGTGATCGAGCAGTGGCGCGCGGGTCTCGAGGCTGGCGGCCATGGCAGCCCGGTCGACCTTGACGAGGATGTCGTCCGGCAGATAGGTGATCTGGTCGAGCAGGCTCATGTACTGGATGTCAGAGAAGCCTGCGAACGATTCACGCTTGAGTTGCAGCAGAGTCGGCGGTTCGGTGGCTCCCAGCACGGTGCGCGCCGGCTCACTCCAGTGCGAAACCAGTGCGCGGTACATCTCGGCCTGCGTCTGCGCGGGCAGCATCGTCTGCGCGAATTTGTGCACCTTGTCGCCAATATTGCCATGCGCACGCGTGGCGGGCAGCAGCCCGCCCAGCGCGTTCCACGCGCCCGGGCTCAGTCCCAGCGCAGCCTTGGCGGCCACTTGACGCACGGCGAGCGGCAGACGCGCCAGGCGATGCCAGACGCGGTCGGCAAGGAGGTAGCGGTTGTAGCCCGCGAACAGCTCGTCGCCCGCATCGCCTGACAGGGCCACTGTCACGTGTCGACGCGCCATCTCGGCCACCAGGAAGGTGGGGATCTGCGAGGAATCTGCAAAAGGCTCGTCGTAGATGGCCGGCAGCTTCGGAATGACGGCCAGTGCATCTTCCGGGCTGACGTACAGCTCTGTGTGATCGGTTCCGAGATGAGCCGCCACAGCCTTGGCATGATGGGCCTCGTTGTAGGCCGACTCGGTGAAGCCGATAGTGAAGGTGCGCACGGGTGCGCTGGCGTGGCGGCACATCATGGCGGCGATCAGTGACGAGTCCACGCCGCCCGACAGGAAGGCGCCCAGGGGAACGTCGGCGACCATTTGGTCCTTCACGGCGGCGCTGAGCACGGCATCGAGCGCATCAACGGCCTGCGCATCGTCAAGACCGAGCGGCGACGCGTGGCCCGAGCGTGCTGCCGTGATGCAGTCCCAGTACTGGCCGCTGCGCGTCGTGCCGTCGCGCTTGACGGTCAGCCATTCGCCCGGCCGCAATTTCCGGACGCCGCGATAGACGCTGTAAGGAGCAGGGATCGCGTTGTGGCGCATATAGAGCGCCAGCGCATCCCGATCGATCTCGCCCTGCCAGCGCGGATGCGCGCGCAGCGCCTTCAGTTCGGAGCCAAAGGCGATGTCGCCGCTTGGCAGCCGGCCCCAGTAGAGCGGCTTCTCTCCCATGCGGTCGCGCGCCAGCGTGAGCTCGCGCCGCTCCCGATCCCACAACGCGATCGCGAACATGCCGACCAGTTTGGACAGCGTCGCCTGCAGTCCGTGGAGCGTGATGCACGCGAGCAGGGTCTCCGTGTCCGAGTGGCCGCGCCAGTTCCAGGCACCGATCTCCGCACGCAGCGCCAGATGGTTGTAAATCTCGCCGTTGTACGCCAGCACATAGCGGCCGCATGCTGACTTCATGGGTTGATGGCCGAGCGGCGTCAGGTCAACGATGGCCAGGCGGCGGTGGCCGAAGGCGATGCCGTTGTCCGCGTCTGCCCATTGCCCATCGTCATCCGGGCCGCGGTGGCGAAGGGCATCCGACATCGCCTTTGCGGTGCCCAGCAGTGACTCTTGGCTGACGTCGGAGATGGACAGGATTCCAGCAATTCCGCACATTGTTCTTGTCCTCAAATGGGCTGGCCGGCGGAGGGCGCGCCGACGAGCTCTGTGTAAAGCGCTAGGTAGGAATTCCAGACCTCGCGAATGTCGAATTCGCGCACGATGCGTTCGCGCTGCCGGGCGCCGAGGGCGCGCCGCTGCGCCGGAGAAAGCATGGCGACCTCCATGATGCACCCGGCCAGCGCTGCCGCATCCTGAACGGGCGCGATGTACGTGTCGTCGCCGAGAACGATGCGCGCATCGCCGCAGTCGGTGGAAACAGCAGGCGTCTCACAGGCCATGGCCTCGCCGAGCACGTTGGGAAAGCCCTCGGCCCGCGAGGACAGGCAGAACACGTCGAGCGCGCTCATGACGCGCGGGATATCGCTGCGCTCCGAATCGAGCACGAAGTGCTTGCACAGGCCGGCCTCGGCAATGGCCTGACGCAGCGCAGTGCTGTCGGGAATGCCGCGCCCGACCAGCACGAAGCGCAGTGCTGGCATGTGGGTGGCAGCGATCGCTGCAGCGCGGACGAAGGTGGCATGGTCCTTCTGCGGATCAAGCCGTGCGACCAGGCCGATCGCCACCTCATCGTCGCGCAGGCCCCAGGCCGCGCGGACCTGCCTGGCGCCGGCTTCGTCGCGCTTGAACACCGTGGTGTCGAAGCCGTTCGGAATGACCTGGAAACGATCCGGGTCGTAGCCCATGCGCGCGTGTGCCGGGATCGCGGCGCTGGCGTTGCACAGGATGCGAGCCGGAATGTGCCTGGAGAGCAGGCCGCAAGTGCGCACAACCGCTCGCGTGGTGCGGCCGATGTCTGCGCGCTCGAGGCCTGTCTGCCGGATGTTCCAGACGACCGTGCGGCCTGCACGCCACGCGGCGAGGCCACCAAGCAGGTCGGCGTGGTAGAGCCAGGTCTGCACGACGGTGGGCGGCGGCGTGCGGGCCAGCAGCGCGGTGAGCTGGCGCAGACAGGCGGGCAGCGACTGCAGCCCTGTCGCACCGAGCGCATCCACTTGGACGCCGGCCGAGTCAAGGCGTGGGCCAACCGTGCCGATGGTGCGCAGCGAGATCACGCGGTGAACGATCTCCGGCGTCACCGCACGCGAGGTGAGGATCAGCTTCTCGAGCATGGCCTCGGCGCCACCCTGCCTGAGATCGGTGATGACATGCAGGACCTCTGGCCTGCTCGGCCGAGCAGGGCCGGTTTGAGCATGCAGGGGCGGCGTCATGGACGGTCCGAGCTCAACGCGCATGCAGGCTCGCGACTGCTTCGCACCACTGGCTGGCAGCGACGGCCAGGCTGAATCGCTCGACGGCCAGTTTGCGCCCCTCGCGGCCCATGCGCTGGCGGCACGGTTCGTCGCCCATCAACGCGTCGAGCGCCTCCACCCAATCATCGGGGCTGCGCACGCCCAGGCCGACTTCCCGCATGCCGAGGATGTCGCGGTTCATGCCAAGGTCGGACACGACGACGGGTATGCCGCAGGCCATGTAGAGCAGCATCTTGTAGCTGCACTTGCCGAGCGACCAGGGACTGTCGTCCAAGGGCATGATGCCGATGTCCATGTCGGCCGTGAGGGCCGCTTCCGTGTCTTGGCTCCAGGCGTGGTACTCGACTTGGGCCGCTGGCAAGCGTTCCAGCGTGGGCGGCCGATCGGAGATGAAGCGCAGCCGCCAGTCCGGGTGGCGCCGCAGCAGCGCGGCCAACGCATCCTGTAGGGGCGCGAAATAACGGTAGCCGCCTGAGGTTCCTGACCAGCCGATCACGCGCGGCGTGGCGTCGCTGCGGGGAGCAGGGTGGAAGCGCTGCACGTCGACAGCCGTCGGAATGACCGACACAGGCTTCCCATAGCGGCTGAAGTGCTCGGCCAAATAGCTGTTGCCGACGACGAATTGGGTAGCCAGCTTCGCCAGGTGATGGGCCGCGTGGCCCCCGCGGTGCAGCCAGATGGCGTCGTCCACATCGGCGATCAGAGGCCGTCGAATCAGGCCCTCGACGGAGGGCAGCGTCGAAATTAGCTCGCGTTGCACGATGACGGCATCGAATGCGTTAGCTCGCAGTACGCGGTGTGTGGCGTCGGCCAAGGCTTGCGGCGCCCAGGCGAGCCGAGCCAGTCGGCCCGCTGGCGGGTAGGCGGAGGGCTGGGCTACCAGTTCACGGACGTTCAGCCCCTGCGCATGCCAGGCGGAGATCAACTGCCTGATCCGAAAACGTGCTGACGGAACATGGGCGCCTTGGGTGAGCGCAGCGATTCTGTTCATTCAAAGCTAGAGCGCCAGGGCAGCTACCCACGTATTGCGCAGCAGATTGGCGAGCACAAGCATGGACAAGAAAGCGCCGAGCGTACTTTTCAGTGGCTTTTGGATCCTTTGGTTCTCTGGAGCCTGCAAGTCAGCAAACATGCCGTAGTGCATCAGACACCAGCCAATCTCGAGCAGCCGGATCGAGATGGTGACCGCGGGCAGTACGGTACCCAACGACAGCGCCACAAATAGACCTGCCAGCGCGTGCACTCGGATGTCACTGGCGCGAGTGAGGCGTAACTGCGCCGCTAGGATCAGCACAGTGATTGTGGGAAACAACAATGCCGTGAGGTTGCCGCGGTTGTTCGTCAAGCCTTCGGCACGGACAAGGTCGGCTAGAAAGTTTGTGCCTACGAGAGTGAGCGCCGCTGCGACCGAGCTGAGCGCCAGGATGCTGACTCGGCTGTTCCATATCCTGCCGAATATCAGAAGGATGGCCGCCGGCAGCACGGAGATGTGCGACAGCGTAGCGAGAATGGCGAGGGGTGCACGCACCCAAACCGATTGTCGATAGGCGAAAGCGCATACCAATAGCGAGATCGCCAGCCCGGCGCGCATGGCAGCGAGTTCCAGCGCTGGCGCCAACAAGAGGATAAAAGTGCCCAAGTAGACGACCGCCCACCGCCCCAAGGGCAGGGCAGAAAAATATCGGCACGCCAGCGACGCTACGGCAAATAGCAGAAGTACCGAGGCGCTGTCCGCTAAGCCAAACAGATTGGTCGCATCGATGAACGCCAAGAACAGGGGATCTTTGGCCACATACAAGCGCACCGCGTATTCCAGTTCCTGGTTGGAACGCAGCGTTTCGATCAGCTCTATGTATTCGTCGTAATCGAACCCTCCCGTGCGCAGGCCGGCCGCGACCGCGAAACTCACCGCAAGGACTGCAAGTGTGGCTCGCGTCTGAAACCGGCTTGTGCTACGCACGAGCATCAGCGTGAAGGTGACAGCGAAGACGACGGCGATCATGCCAGCCTGGTCAAAAGGGTCTTTGCGCTATGAAACGCCAACAAGAACGTCACGACGAGTACCAATGCCTTTGTCAAGCCGATGGCGAAAGCCGCTTCAAAGGGATTGGGCACAGTGTTGGCTACGAGGAGCGCCAGCGCTGCCGCGAAGCTGGCGATAGCAAGCTCCCGTCCAACGCCAGCAAAGAGCCGGTCTGCACGCCCGAACCAAAGGCTGGCCGCCATGCCACAGCCAAAGGCGCAGGCCGAAGCCCACGCCGCACCCAAAGCCCCGAAGCGAGGAATCAGCAGGACATTGAGTGCCAGATTGATGCCAGCCATCAGCGCTGTCGTCAGAACTTGCATTCGCGTTGATTGACGCAGATGCAGCGCAATGTCGAAGCAGAAGGCTCGAAGACAGCTGAACGCCACTGCAAGTGCCAGGGGCGTCATGAGCGCCGCCGACTGATCCGCAACGCTTTCGCCAAGGACAAGGCTTGCAATCTCAGAGGCAAGACCTGAGAACATCACCACGGCGAGCGGTGCGACGAGCAGCATCGCTGACCTCAACGGGCGCAGCAACGTGCTGGCCGCCTCGGCGCCGCCTTGCTCCCACGCCGCGACGATTCTTGGGTAGGCAGCAACATAAAGAACGTTCAGGGTTGCGCCCATGGTGTGCTGGATAAGGTCGAAGGCGGCCCCGTAGGCGCCGACGGCGGCGGGGCCTTGCCAATGATTGAGCATGTATCGGTCCGCGGAATCTAGCGTCACGATCGACAGGTAGCTCAGTGAAAGTGGTAGGCCGAAACGCACGAGTCTGCGGCCGACATCTTGTTCTAGCGTTTGGCAGCCAGTGGCGTCCGCGGAAGGCCGCTGCGCGCCTAGCACAAGCACAGCGGCCACGCTGCCGATCGCGATCCCAGTGAGCGCTCCCGTGGCTTGGCCACCGCACCACACGGCGGCGATCGCCAAGGCAAACGCGAGCCAAGCGCGCGTGGCCAAGAGCCAACCGTAGCGCAACGTGTTCTGCTGCGCATTAAGGAGCTGGAGGTGGAGGTTATGAAATCCCAGTGCGACGCCCAGCGAGGCCGTCGCAATGATGAATGTGAATGGCGTGGAGCCGAATGCTGTGCTGCTTGCCAAGATCAAGGCGCCGAGTAGCACAACCGCACCGATGCTGGCGGCATGGCGGTACGCGGCGTCCAACAACCGATTGGGCGAGACGGTAGGGCTGGTATAGAACCGCCCCACCGAAACGTTTAACCATTGGAACCCAAGCGCAGCGATGACGTTGGCGGTTGAGATGCCCAAGGCATAGTGGCCGTACTGTTCTGGCGTCAGTAGGCGCGTCAGCAGCGTCAGGCTCAGCAAGGCCACGACGCCGTTGCCGGCGCGGAACAGGAAGTAGACGCTGGCCTGGCGCAGCACAACGGCTCAGCTGACGGCAGGTCGCGTTTGGTGCTTCCGCCAGAACCAGCAGCAGGCGAGCATGAAGCCAACATAGGCAACGCCAAGCGCCACGTAGAGCCGCTTAGGCTTGCTCTTGCGCTCCGGCGGCGTCGCCACGTCAATTACTTGGAAGACGTGATCGTCACGCGCCTCATCCACTTTCGCCACCTCGAACTGGCGCGCAAATATGTCAAACAGCGCCTCCTGGTACTTGTACTCGCGATACGCCGAAACGTAGTCCTGGTCGGATTGCGTCGACACCGGACGCTCTTGCCGGAGCAACTGCCCGCGTAGTTCGGTAACGATGCCCATCTGCTGCTGGACCTCAGCCGCGGCGTCGCTCATGCTGCGCCGAAGCGCTTGCAACTTGACCTCGGCAGCCGTCGCGAGAGCTTGCAAACGGGCGTAGGTTTCAGCCGCCGATTTCGGCTCGGACTTCAACGCTGTAGCGTTGAAGCCGCTTTTTTGCAGCGCAAGTTGGGCGGCACTCAGGTTTGCCTGCGTCTCCTTCAACTGTTTCTCAAAGAAGACCCGCCGCTGCTGGGCTTCTGTAAGGCTCAGCGTTTCAGTCAGGCTGCGCAGTTCCTGCAGATAGGTGTTCGCCATGTCGGCTGCGCGCTTGGCGTCGTGATCGTCCACTTCGATCGCGATGATCGTGTCTTTCTTTCCGACACCGAAGCGGGTGTTCATTGCGAGTTTCTTGCGAGCATCTTCCTTGTACTTGACGTCATAGACCTCAATGAGCGCAAATTTGTCGATCACGCGATCCGACAGGTTGACGCTGTGTAGCAAGCTGACGTATTGATCAGCCGGGCTCTTGCCGCCTCCTGTCACTGCGCCCGCCAGACCCGACAGAGCGCCCAAGGACGCGAGTGCTGCCGCCGCGATTCCGCCCTGCTGGGGTTGGGGACTGATAAACGATGTTCGCGCTGTATAGGTCGGAGGAATCAGGAAGCTGCCCGCCGCGCCGATGACGCCGCCGACGAAAGTCGCCGCAATGATCTCGCGCCAGTGCGGAGACAGAATGCGCAGCAGAGAGGGCCCCTCGCTCGGGGCTTCGGGCGTCATGCCAATCAAAGAACTGGTCATGTTCAGTTCCTCAGAGAGTTCAGAGCCGCTGCACCCAGACCGAACTGATAGAGGATTTGCGTCCACTCCCTTGCCTCTTGGCTGAAGGTGACCTTCGTGAGGTCTTCCGGAACGTATATCGTGTCTCCGGGCTGGGCGCTGACCGTCGCCAGGCCGGAGCCGGAACTGAACCAGCCACTGTTCTGCTGCATTGAACTCACTACATTGCCGTTTGCCCGGATGACGAAGGCGCTGCGGGAGTCGGCCCCCCGCGTCGGGCCTCCAGCCAGTCGTAGCATGTCCTCAATGCTGGCCCCTGCGCTATACGCATAGCTTCCGGAGTTGTAGACGCTGCCGAACACGCCGACTGTGGTCGGTCGTGATGGGATAGTCAGACGATCTCCGTCTTCGACCGCCAATTCAGGCAGGCTCGCCGCTGCGGGAGCGATCTGCATCACAACGCGGCCGGTCAGCTTGACCGCGCGTAGCCGTTCGATCAGCCGACCGGCTGTCTGGCCCCGGTTGCTAAGCGAGGCGGGATCCTCTTGAACTGCCGGCCCCCGCGGTTTGAAGGTGGCTCGCGCAAATTCGCTCTCGAGGTCGCGTATCGCGCGGTCGTACTGCGCCTGTTGCGTGAGGCGCACGCTTTCTCGGCTTAGCTCCGAGCCGTAGATAAACGCTGCAGGCGTCAGTCCTCCAGCGGCCTGGATCACATCGTTCAGCGTGCTGCTTGGCGGCAGTATGTATTCGCCGGGGCGTTGCACCTCACCATCGACCTTGACTCGCTTGTTCTGCTTGTGCTGCGGCAACACTGTGTCGAGTGCATTAAAGGCACGCACGATATCGCCGCCCTGTAGTGGCAAGTTGCCTTGCTGTGAAAGATTCAGTTCGATAACGCGGCCGTGGTTGCGCTTCTCGACGCTTTCGATGGCCACGCGTCCCCGGTCGGCTGCAGCACTAAGGCCACCGCCCATCAATATCAAGTCGTTGACGGTTTCGCCCCGCTTCAGCTCAAAAATAGCTTGGCGATTGACACTGCCGATCAGCGCGACTTGCTGCCCGACCGGACCGATGTGGAGGACGTCGTCGGCTTGCAGGAGGCGGTCACTGCTTCGGTCGCCTCGCAGCAGCAATTCGTAAAAATCGAATGTGCTGATGAGCTTGCCGCCGCGGCGGAGTTCCAGGCTGCGATAGCTGCCCGAACCTGACGGGCCGCCGGCTTGAATCACCGCGTTGACAATTGTGGACAGGCTGCTCACGATGTAGGCGCCGGGGCGCTGGGTGAAGCCGGTTACGTAGACACGGATGCTGCGAAGCTTCCCTAGCGACGCGCTGAGGCGATAGTTGCGGAACATTTGGCCGACGCGCTGTTCGATAGCGGCATTCAGATCGCTGTAGCGCACGCCAGCCACCAACACAGGGCCTACCCGCGGGATGTTGATGCGGCCACTACGGTCCACTGTTAACCGCAAATCGGCTTCGACGGTGCCCCACACCGTTACGAGCACTTCGTCCCCAATGCTGATCACGTAGTCTGGAGGGATTTGGCTCGACGTTTCTCCCATCGACGCCGCCGCCGGCCGCTGCCGTTCGTAGGGCTGCTGCAGTTCATAGGGCTGCGGCAAAGCCGGTGTCATCAGATCTGAGCCGAAGCGCCGAATCTCCACATCATCGCCAACCGCGCGCTGCACATAGCGCTCAAATTCGCTCTGCTGTGCGGCGCGGGCAGACAATTGCTCGCGGGTTAACGGCTGGCCGGGTATGGGTTGCAGCAGCATCTGCAATTGCAGCAGCATTTGTTGCTGCTGCTGAAGCACGGTCTCGCGCTGTGAAGGCGTCAGTGGCGCGGCATCGGGGCTTCCGGTCGTCGCAAGCCTATTTGGCGCTGTAAGCCGTACAGGTCCAACTGCGCTGGAATCGGAGTTTTCCTCCGCTGACATTGCCATGCTATGCAGGCCGAGGCAAGCGCACAAGGCGAACTCAGTCACACGCTTGAAAAGCCCGCTCCGGCCTACGCCCGCGTTTAGTCGTCCTGGAAAAAACGGTGTTCGATTTCTGGGCGCTCTTATGTTCATTGGCGAAGCTCATATGGATGGACTGCTTGCACGCGTCACATACACATGAGGACGGACAAGGCGGCGCGGATTCTAGCCAGCGCCTGAGCTCTGCTTCAGTGCGCGAATGCCTGGTGGCTACACTTCGATTTGAGTCGACAGGCGGGTAGGTCGCCGAAGTTTCTGACCCATGACCCGCTAAACCGCATGCTTCCTATCCTTGCACTGAGCTTTGCCATTGCGGCCGCCGCAACGCTGCTCATCATTCGCTCTTCGCACTTGCATGGTGCGCTGTCGGCCGACCACGACCTCTCGGGCCCGCAAAAGTTCCACTCCCGGCCGGTGCCGCGCATCGGCGGCTTTGCGATATTTGGCGGCTTCGCCGTAGGTACCGCCCTCCTGGCCTGGCGCTATCCGAGCATGAGGAACTCGGCGGCCTTGCTGCTGGTCTGCAGTACGCCGGCTTTTATCTCCGGTGTCATCGAGGACCTGACGAAGCGCGTCAGCCCGCTGCGCCGCATGCTTGCCACGCTGTTGGCCGCTGCCCTCGGGGCTTGGCTACTGGGGGCGCAGATCAAGATCACGTCCATTCCCGGCCTTGACCAGATCGCCGCGACTGCAGTGGGCGGCTACGTGCTGGCGCTGTTGGTCGTCAGCGGCGTATCCAATTCGATCAACATCATTGATGGCATGAACGGCCTGGCTTCAATGTGCTCGGCCATCATGCTGGCCGGCCTGGCCTATGTGGCCTTGCAGGCGGGTGACCCGCTCGTTGCCGCTATGGCGATCGCCGTCATTGGAGCGGTACTCGGCTTTTTCATGTGGAACTATCCATTCGGCCTGATCTTCCTTGGCGATGGCGGTGCCTATTTCCTCGGCTTCATGCTTTCGGAACTCGCCATCCTGCTGCTCGTGCGCAATCCCGACGTGTCGCCGATGTTCCCGTTGCTGCTGTGCGCCTATCCGGTCTGGGAGACGGTGTTCTCCATGTATCGCCGCAAGTTCGTGCGTGGCCGCCCCGTGGGCATGCCCGACGGCATCCATCTGCACAGCCTGATCTACCGCCGCCTGATGCGCTGGGCGCTCGGCAGCAAGGACGCGGCAGTGTTGACCCGTCGCAACGCGCTGACGGCACCTTATCTGTGGGTTCTTTGCAGCTTGTCGGTTGTGCCGGCCACCATCTGGTGGGACGACACAGTCATGCTGCAGATCATCCTGGGGCTCTTCGTCGTCAGCTATGTGCTGCTGTACTGGCGCATCGTTCGCTTTCGCACGCCGCGCTGGATGGTCCTCAATTCGCGTCCCGAACCGCAGCCCCCGGTGGCTCGACCAGAGTAGGTTTTCTTCATCCGGGATAATCGCCGGATGCAAGAAACCCCTGAGTCCGCAGTTGCGGTACCCGACGAGGCGCCCGCGCCTGCCCGCTTCGACACCCTGCCGCTGGACCCCAAGCTGCTCCGCGCGGTCGCCGATTCCGGCTACCTGACGATGACACCCATCCAGGCCAAGGCGATTCCCATCGTGCTTGAAGGCCGGGATGTCATGGGAGCGGCGCAGACCGGCACAGGCAAGACCGCGGCGTTCTCCATTCCGCTGCTTCAGCGCATGCTCAAGCACGAGAACCCGAGCGTTTCACCCGCCCGCCATCCGGTGCGTGCGCTTGTGCTGGCGCCGACGCGGGAACTGGCGGACCAGGTCGCCGAGAACGTCAAGAAGTACGCCAAGCACACGAATCTGCGTTCCGTGGTCGTCTTCGGTGGCATCGACATGAAGCCGCAAACCGCTGCGCTCAAGGCCGGTGTCGAGGTGCTGATCGCCACACCAGGCCGGCTGCTAGACCACATCGAGGCCAAGAACTGCGTGCTCAACCAGGTCGAGTACGTCGTCCTCGACGAGGCCGACCGCATGCTGGACATTGGCTTCCTGCCCGACCTGCAGCGCATCCTCAGCTACCTGCCCAAGACGCGCCAAACGCTGCTGTTCTCGGCGACGTTCTCTCCTGAGATCAAGCGCCTGGCGCAGAGCTATCTGCAGGATCCGATCCTTGTCGAGACGGCCCGGCCCAACCAGACCGCGGCGAATGTCGAGCAGCGCTTCATCGCCGCGACCGACGACGACAAGCGGGCGGTGGTCAAGCAGATCCTCAAGGAGCGTGCGATCACGCAGGCCATCATCTTTGTGAACTCCAAGCTGGGCGCGGCTCGCCTGGCCCGCACTTTCGAGCGCGACGGCTTGCGCACGGCGGCGCTGCACGGCGACAAATCCCAGGACGAGCGCCTGAAGTCGCTGGACGCCTTCAAGCGCGGCGAGGTGGACCTGCTTGTCGCCACTGACGTGGCGGCACGGGGCCTGGACATCGCCGACCTGCCAGCCGTCTTCAATTTCGACGTGCCATTCAACGCCGAGGACTATGTCCACCGCATCGGCCGCACCGGCCGTGCAGGCGCTTCGGGCCTGGCTGTCACGCTGGTCGCCAAGTCTGATGCACGCCTCGTGGCTGACATCGAGAAGCTGATCAAGCGCAAGATCGACCTCGACCCCTTCGAGCTGCAGGACAGCCGCCCGCCTCGTTTCGAGCGTCCGCGCAGTGAAGAGGTGATGGAGCGCGCGGAGCCGCAGCGGCCTGCTCGACCTGCCTATCGCCCGCCGGCGCCGGCCAAGGACCCCTTCTTCGACAAGCCCTACGAAGCGAGTTCGCGCGAGGAGCCGCCGACCTGGGAGAAAACCAAGGCCGCCTCACCGGCGGGAGGCATCGGCAAGGGCCTGTCCAGCTACATCAAGCCGAAGAAGCAGGTGGCCGCACTGTTCGGCGGCAAGCCCAGTTCCGCGGCGCCGTCCGATTCTTAAGCCAGGATCGAGAACACCGCCGGGATGCGGTCGGGCAGGGTAGTGCGATTGCTTCGCCAATCCGCCACCGTGGCGGTTTGCGTCCAGCCGTTGGGCAGCGTCAAGCCGACGCTGATTGACAAACGCGTGCCGGGCTTCAAGGCCGCCAGCAGTGCCTGGCGCATCGCCTCGTTGCGGTAGGGCGTCTCGATCAGCAATTGCGTTTGCTGGAACTTCGCCGACAGCGCCTCCAGTTCCCGGATGCGCGCGGCGCGCGGCGTCGCGTCGACCGGCAGATAGCCGACGAAGGCGAAGCTCTGTCCGTTGAGTCCACTCGCGGCGAGTGCGAGCAGCAGGGAGCTCGGCCCGGACATCGCCACCACCTCGATGCCAGCTTCATGGGCCAGCGCGACCAAGCGCGCACCGGGGTCGGCCACCGCAGGCAGGCCGGCCTCCGAGACCAGTCCCAGGTCGTGCCCGGCGAGTACGGGGGCCAGCAGCGACTGCCAGGCCGCTGTATCGTCCGCCGCCTGTTTGCCACCTTTGGGCGGACGCGGCAGTTCCGCGATCTGCATCGACTGCAGCGGCTGGGCCAAGGGTGCGATGGCGTCCACACGCTTGAGCAATGCCCGCGTCGTTTTCGCGTTTTCTGCAGCCCAATGCGTCAGCCGCGCGGCCTGCTCGATGACACGCTGAGGCAGCACCTCGCGCAAATCCAGGGAATCATCCACGCCGAAGTCCAGCGTGTTGGGCATCAGGATCAAGCGCCCGTTCTTCATGCCAGCGGCTCCAGGCCGGCCCGACGCAACAGCGCACAGGTGCGGATCAGCGGCAGGCCGATCAGCGCCGTCGGATCGTCGGACTCCACCGCCTGCAGCAGTGCGATGCCCAGGCTTTCGACTTTGGCGCTGCCAGCGCAGTCATAGGGTTGGTCAGCGCGCAGGTAGTGCTCGATGGCCGCCTCGCTCAACTCTCGGAATCGAACACGCACCTCGGCCCTCTCAATGGCCGCAAGGCCGGGGGCAACGACGGCGACGGCGGTCTGGAAGATGACCTCATGGCCGCTCATTCGCCGCAACTGTGCGACCGCAGCCTCGTGATTGCCGGGCTTGCCGATCGCCTCCCCGCCGAGATCGGCCACCTGGTCCGAGCCCAGGACGATGGCGCCCGGCCGTGTTCCAGCGACGGCGCGTGCCTTGGCCAGCGCCAGCCGTTCGGCCAGTGCCGCCGGCACCTCGCCGGGATGGGCGGTTTCGTCAACTTCGGGTGCGACGGCCTCGAAAGGCAGGCGCAGCCGGGCCAGCAATTCCTGCCGGTAGCGTGAGGTCGAGGCGAGGATCAACTGAGGCATCACGGCATTCTCGCCCGCCTAAACTCCTGGATATGAAATCGCGCGCCTTTGTTCCCGAGAAGCTCGATGTCGCCGCGCTGGCCCAAGACGACGCCAGTCTGGCGGGCGAATGGTCCGCCACGGTGCTTGAGCGCCTGGCCGACTCGGCCGCCCCCGAAGCTCCTGCCGCCGGCTGGCCCGCTTTGCGGTGGAGCCTTCACGGCGAAATGCGGCAACCCAAGGCCGGCAAGCCCCAGACCTGGCTCCATCTGACAGCGGGGGCTCAGGTCGCGCTGACCTGCCAGCGTTGCCTGAAGCCCGTGCACGAAGACATCGCGGTTGACCGCTGGATTCGCTTCGTCGACACGGAGGCCGAAGCGGCCGCGCTGGATGTCGACAGCGATGACGATGTACTTGCCCTACCGCGCCATCTGGATGCGCGTGAGTTGATCGAAGATGAACTGCTGCTCGCGCTGCCTCTGGTGCCGCGCCATGACGTCTGCCCTGAGCCGCTGACCCATGTGGACGACGAGCCGGAGCCCGAAGTGGAGGAACGCCCCAATCCCTTCGCCAAGCTGGCCGCGCTGAAGCGCCGGGACGGCTGAAGCCATGTCCAGGCCAGCCCATGCAGGCTCTAAATCAAGTCAGGCTTGGCGATCTGGTCATCCACTGCTACACTCGCGGGCTTTTCTGCGGCCTGGAGTTCGAGCTTTATTCTCGCTCCCCGGGGTGGTGCCTTCAAAGGGCCCAAGTCCCCATGGTCCGCCCCCAAATCCCGCAGAGTCTGGAGAATTTCATGGCTGTTCAGCAAAACAAGAAGTCGCCTTCAAAGCGCGGTATGCACCGTTCGCACAATGCGCTGGTCACCCCGGGTACCGGCATCGAGCCGACGACCGGCGAAGTGCACCTGCGTCACCACATCAGCCCCACCGGTTTCTACCGTGGGCGCAAGGTGCTGAAGAGCAAGGCCGACGCGGCCTGATGGTGCCGGGTGCCGCTTGCTGCGGCGCCGCCCGACTGAAGAATCTACCGACCCGGCCTGCGTACCGCGCAGCGCCGGGTTTGGTCTTTGTGGCTCACAAAAACCACTGATATGACCTCGCCCCTGCCCGAACCGATCCGGTTGGCCGTCGACTGCATGGGCGGCGACCACGGCCCGTCGGTGACGCTGCCGGCCTGCCGCGCCTTCCTCGACAAGCACCCCGGCGCTGAACTTCTCCTCGTCGGCAAGCCCGACGAGCTCAAGGCTGCCGCGGCCTGGCCGCGCTGCCGCATCGTCGCAGCCAGCGAAATCGTCACGATGGAGGATTCGGTCGAGGTGGCTTTGCGCCGCAAGCGCGACTCGTCGATGCGGGTCGCCATCCAGCAGCTTAAGGCCGACCGGGACGGCAATCCAGCGCTCGCCCACGCCTGCGTGTCGGCCGGCAATACCGGGGCGCTGATGGCGGTGGCCCGCTATCTGCTGAAGACGTTGGACGGCATCGACCGCCCGGCCATCGCCACCGTCATGCCCAACCAGCGCGGGCGCTTCACGACCGTGCTGGATCTGGGTGCCAATGTCGACTGCACCGCCGACCATCTGCTGCAGTTCGCCGTCATGGGCAGTGCCCTGGTGTCTGCGGTCGAGGGCAATGAAGAACCCAGCGTCGGTCTGTTGAACATCGGCGAAGAGGCCATCAAAGGCAGCGAGACGATCAAGCAGGCAGCCGAGTTGCTGCGCGCGGCCGGTGCGGCCGGCCAACTGAACTTCTTCGGCAACGTCGAGGGCAATGACATCTACAAGGGCACCACGGACATCGTCGTCTGCGACGGCTTTGTCGGCAATGTCATGTTGAAAACCTCCGAAGGCCTCGCCACGATGATTGGCGCCTTCATCAAGGAGGAGTTCAGCCGCAATCTGCTGACCAAGGCGGCCGCCGTGGTCGCAATGCCCGTGCTGAAGGCCTTCAAGCATCGCGTCGACCATCGCCGCTTCAACGGGGCAGCGCTGCTGGGTCTGCGTGGGCTGGTGTTCAAGAGCCATGGTTCGGCCGATGCCTTCGCCTTCGAGATGGCGCTGGCCCGCGCTTATGATGCCGCCCGCAACCGGCTGCTTGACCGGGTCCACGACCGCATCGTCGCCATGCTGCAAGCCAAGGTGATCGATGCTGGAGACAACGCGGCGATCACCGTCGCGCAGGCCGCATGAGCCCTACTGGAATCCACACCCCTCGCTATTCCCGCATCCTCGGCACCGGCAGCTATTTGCCTGCCGACCGCGTGACCAACCAGGACCTGGCCGCGCGTCTTGCGGCCGACGGCATCGAGACCTCTGACGATTGGATCGTCGAGCGCACCGGCATCCATGCGCGCCACTTCGCGGCCCCCGACCAGGCTGCCAGTGACCTGGCCTTCCCGGCGGCGCAAGCCGCGCTCGAAGCCGCCGGCATCATTGCTGAAGAGATCGACCTCATCATCGTCGCCACGTCCACGCCGGACATGGTCTTCCCGTCCACCGCCTGCCTGCTGCAGAAGAAGCTGGGCGTGCACGGTTGCGCGGCCTTCGACGTGCAGGCCGTCTGCTCGGGCTTCGTCTACGCCCTCAGCGTGGCCGATTCGATGATCAAGAGCGGTGCGGCCAACAAGGCCCTCGTCGTGGGTGCCGAGGTGTTCTCGCGCATCCTCGACTTCAAGGACCGCACGACCTGCGTGCTGTTCGGTGACGGCGCCGGCGCCGTCGTGCTTGGTGCGAGCGCCGAGCCGGGCATCCTCTCGACCGAGTTGCATGCGGATTCGCGGCATGTCGACGTGCTGTGCACGCCCGGTACGGTCGCTGGCGGCCAGGTTGTGGGCAGCCCGTTTCTGAAGATGGACGGCCAGGCGGTCTTCAAGCTAGCCGTCGGCGTGCTGGAGAAGGTCGCCCGCTCCGTGCTCGACAAGGCCGGCCTGACGGAGGCCGACCTGGATTGGCTCATCCCGCACCAGGCCAACATCCGCATCATGCAAGGCACGGCCAAGAAGCTGAAGCTGGACTTGAACAAGCTCATCGCCACCGTCGACGAGCATGGCAACACCTCCGCCGCCTCCGTGCCGCTGGCGTTGGACGTCGCCGTGCGCAGCGGGCGCATCCAGCGCGGCGAGACCATCATGCTGGAGGGCGTCGGCGGGGGCTTCACCTGGGGCGCGGCCCTGCTGAAATACTAGCCGTCTACGCGCTGCCGCACCGGCAGCTCCGACCGCTGTTGATTTGGAACTGATCTCATGACTGCACCTTTCGCCGTTGTCTTTCCCGGCCAAGGCTCGCAGGCCGTCGGCATGCTCGACGCCTGGGGCGACCATCTGGAAGTCCGCCGCACCCTCGAAGAGGCGTCCGACGCCCTCGGTGAGGACGTGGCCGCGCTGATTCACGCCGGCCCCAAGGAGCAGCTCGACCTGACGACCAACACCCAGCCGGTCATGCTGACGGCCGGCATCGCCTGCTGGCGCGCTTTTGTCGCCGAGACCGGCGCGGTGCCCGTCGCCGCGGCTGGCCATTCGCTGGGTGAGTACACGGCCCTGGTTGCCGCCGGTGCGTTGAGCCTGGCCGACGCGCTGCCCCTGGTGCGCTTTCGCGCTCAGGCGATGCAGGAAGCCGTGCCAGTCGGCGCAGGTGCCATGTACGCCATCCTGGGCCTCGACGGCGACGCGGTGCGCGCGGGTTGTGCCCAGGCGGCGGACGAGACAGGCGAGGCCGTTGAAGCGGTCAACTTCAACGACCCCAAACAGACGGTGATCGCCGGCAGCAAGATTGCAGCAGACAAGGCCGCCGAAATCCTGAAGGCCGCTGGCGCCAAGCGCGCACTGCCACTGTCCGTGTCCGCCCCCTTCCATTCCAGCCTGATGAAGCCGGCGGCCGAGCGGCTCAAGGAGAGGCTGGCCACGGTGCAGTTCCGGCCTGCGGTCTTTCCGGTCATCAACAACATCGACGTCGCGATCACCGGCGGCGACGATGCGCTGCGCGACGCGCTGTACCGCCAAGCCTTCGGCCCTGTGCGCTGGGTAGAGGTCGTGCAGGCGCTCAAGAGGCAGGGCGTGGGCCACATCATCGAGGCCGGCCCCGGCAAGGTGCTGACCGGCATGGCCAAGCGCATCGACGCCGAACTGCAGGCCGCCTGTGTCTTCGATCCCGCCTCGCTCGCCGAGGCCCGTAATCTCCTCGGGGGTGGCTGATGAATGAACCGCTGAGCAAGGGCGTCGCCCTCGTGACCGGCGCCAGCCGCGGGATCGGTCGCGCGATTGCGCTGGCTTTGGCCAAAGAAGGCTGGCGTGTCGTCGGCACGGCCACGTCTGAGTCCGGCGCCGCCGGCATCACCGAGGCGCTGGCTGCGCAAGGCGGCCGCGGCATCGTGCTGAACGTGACCGACGCGGCGGCCAGCCAGGCTGCCGTGGACGAGATCGTCGCCAAGGAAGGCGGCCTGCATGTCTTGGTCAACAACGCCGGCATCACCCGCGACGGCCTGTCCATGCGGATGAAGGACGACGACTGGGATGCCGTCGTCGATACAAATCTGAAAGCGGTCTTTCGCCTCGCCCGCGCGGCCACCAAGCCGATGATGAAGCAGCGTTCGGGCCGCATCATCAACATCACTTCGGTCGTCGGCGCCTCCGGCAATGCGGGCCAGGCCAACTACGCGGCGGCCAAGGCCGGCGTCGCAGGCCTGACGCGTTCGCTGGCCCGTGAACTGGGCAGCCGCAACATCACGGTCAATTGCATCGCGCCGGGCTTCATCGCCACCGACATGACCGAAGTGCTGCCCGAGGCGCAGAAGGCCGCGCTGCTGTCGCAGATCCCCCTGGGCCGCTTGGGTGCGCCCGAGGAGATCGCCGCAGCGGTCGTCTTCCTGGCGTCACCGGGCGGTGCTTACATCACCGGGTCTGAGCTGCATGTCAATGGCGGCATGTACATGGGCTGATTTGGCCCGGGAGTCCTGATTTAGGGACGCCCATCTAGAGCCCTTAGAATGCCGGGCTGTTTTCTGCAAACCCCTCCCGGAGGAGTGTCATGAGCGATATCGAAGCACGAGTCAAGAAAATCATCGCCGAGCAACTTGGCGTGGCGGAAGCCGACGTCACGAACGAGAAGGCCTTCGTTGCCGACCTCGGCGCCGATTCTCTGGACACCGTGGAACTGGTGATGGCCCTCGAAGACGAGTTCGGCATCGAGATCCCCGACGAAGAGGCCGAGAAGATCACCACCGTGCAGTTGGCGATCGACTACGCCGTCAAGCACCAGAAGGCCTAAAGGCCTTTTTTCTCGCAACTCTGATCCGTACCGCATGAGCCGTCGCCGCGTCGTCGTCACCGGTCTTGGCCTGATCAGTCCCGTCGGCAATACCGTTGCCGAGGGCTGGGCCAACATCCTCGCCGGGCGTTCCGGCATTGCCACCGTCACCCGCTTCGATGCCAGCAACATGGCGTGCCACTTCGCGGGCGAGGTCAAGGGCTTCAAGATCGAGGATTACATCCCCGCCAAGGAAGCCCGGCACATGGATAACTTCATCCATTACGGCCTGGCGGCATCCATGCAGGCGGTGCGCGACGCCGGTCTTCCGACCGGTGACCAACTGACGGAAGAACAGGCCGAGCGCATCGGCGTGCTGGTCGGGTCCGGTATCGGTGGCCTGCCGCTGATCGAGGACACCAAGACCGAGCTGGTGAACCGCGGCCCGCGCCGTATTTCGCCTTTCTTCATCCCGGCCTCGATCATCAACATGATCTCAGGCCACGTCTCCATCCAGTTCGGCTTCCAAGGCCCCAACCTGGCGATCGTGACGGCCTGCACAACGGGCCTGCATGCGATCGGTGAAGCCGGCCGCCTCATCGAGTATGGCGATGCCGACGTGATGATCGCCGGTGGTGCCGAAGGCGCGGTGTCGCCGCTGGGCATCGGCGGTTTTGCCGCGGCCCGGGCGCTGTCCACCCGCAACGACGACCCCGCGACCGCGTCCCGCCCCTGGGACAAGGACCGCGACGGTTTCGTGCTCGGCGAAGGTGCCGGCGTGCTGGTGCTCGAAGAGTACGAACACGCCAAGAAACGTGGCGCCAAGATCTACTGTGAATTGGCAGGCTTCGGCATGGGCGCGGATGCCTTCCACATGACCGCGCCGAACGTCGACGGCCCCAAGCGCTCCATGCGCGCGGCGCTGCGCAACTCGGGGCTGAATCCTGACCAGGTCAACTACATGAACGCCCATGGGACGTCCACGCCGCTCGGCGACGTGAACGAGACCAATGCGATCAAGCTGGCCTTCGGCGACCACGCCAAGCAGATGGTCATCAGCTCGACCAAGTCCATGACCGGCCACCTGCTCGGCGGCGCGGGCGGCATCGAGTCGGTGTTCACCGCCCTGGCCATCCGAGACCAGGTCGCCCCGCCGACGATCAACATCTTCAACCAGGATCCCGAGTGCGACCTGGACTACTGCGCCAACGAGGCGCGGCCGATGAAGATCGACGTCGCGGCGAAGAACAATTTCGGTTTCGGCGGCACCAACGGCACGCTGATCTTCAAGCGCGTCTGACGACGCTGCGCCCCGGCGATGCGCCGCACGCCGCCGGTCGCCGTGCAGCTGCAAGCCCAGCCGGCTGTTCAGGGTCTCGTTGCCTTGATCGCGACGCTGGCCTGCGGCGGCCCTGCCGCCGCGGCGATCGGTCACCAACCGCTCGCGTGGCCCCTAATGCTTGCCGCGCCTTTGGCCGCTGTCTGGGCTTGGCGCGCAGCGTCCGTGCTGCCGCGCCGCCTGCGCTGGGATGGCCAGGCGTGGTGGCTGGCCGAGCCCGGCCGCTCTGACGAGGCCGAGGTGCAGCTGGCCGTGCTGATCGACCTGGACACCTGGTTGCTGCTGCGCGCCAGCCCCGGCCCGCGCTGGCTGCCGTTGTCGCGCCGCCAGCAGCGGGCGCAATGGACGGCGCTGCGTGCGACGCTGTTCTCAGCCCCGCAGGCGCCGCAATGAGTGACGCCGACGCCGACGCGCTGCTGGTCCGCGAGGCGCAGGCGGGCAGCCGTGCCGCCTTCGACATGCTGGTGCTGAAGTACCAGCGCCGTGTCGAGCGACTGCTTTCGCGCAGCGTGCACGACCCCGCTGACGTCGCCGACCTTTGCCAGGAGGCGTTCCTGTCGGCCTATCGCGCGCTGCCAGCCTTCCGCGGCGAGAGCGCCTTCTACACCTGGATCTACCGCATCGCGATCAATGCCGCCAAGCGTCACCGCGCCCGGCGGCGGCCGCTCGAATTACTGGACGACGACGGGGGAACTTTCGGCACCGATGCGACTCCAAGCGACGATGCGACCCCTGAAGCCCTGCTCGCAAGCCGCCAATTGGCGCGAGAGCTGGACGAGGCGGTCGAGTCCCTGGCCGAGGACCAGCGCCGGGCGTTGCTGCTGCGAGAGGTGGATGGTTTGAGCTACGAAGAAATCGCCGATCTGCTGGCTTGCCCAGCGGGCACGGTGCGCTCGCGAATCTTTCGCGCCCGCGAGGCCGTCGCTGCGCGGCTGCGGCCGCTGCTAGGCGATAGAGGAGGGCGGCGATGGTGACCGCTGTCGACGACCGCGTGGGTGAGGCCTTGTCCGCCGTCATGGACGGCCGGGCGACGCCGGCGGAGTGGGCGCGCGTCAACGCGGCCTGGGCGACTGATCCGGGCCTGCGCGAGCGTTGGGCGCTTTGGCAGGCGGCGGCAGACGCCCTGCGCTCGGCGGAGTTGCCGGGCCGGCACCGTGAACCGGAGGCGCTGCTTGCGGCACTGCACGCGCAGCTGCCGACGCCGATTGCCGAGCAGCCACGCCGGCGCTGGTTCGCGCCCTTTGCGGTGGCGGCCAGCTTTGTGGCCATGGCGCTCGGCGTCAGTGTGTTGGGACCAACACCCACACCGGACGCCGTCGTCGCTGCAGCGCCCGCCGCGCCACCCCGTGCGCAAGGGCTTAGCGGCCTGAGCTTTGCTCAGACGGCGGCTGGCCGTACGCTGCCGGTGGTGGGTGAGCGGGAGGCCGGCTTGCCCGGCGATCAATCGCCGGAAACCATCGACTGGGGCTTGGCTCTGCCCGAGCCCGCGGCTTCACAGCCGGCCCGTTGAAGCCGCGTCCTTGAAGCGCCGCCCTGCCACCCCATCTGCTGCTTTCGTCCTGCCTCTCGCTGAACCCCTGGAAATCAAACATGCACGCTGAGACCCGCCTCCATCCCGCGCGCGCGCGCTTCCTGCTTTCAAGCACGGTCCTGGCCTTTGCGCTGGCGCTGGGCCAGGCGCCCGCCACGGCGCAGACGCGAGAGTTGCCGGACTTCGCCGCACTGGTCGAGCGTGTCGGCCCGGCCGTCGTCAACATCCGCACTGCCGAGAAGGTCAAGATGACCGAGGGTCAGGCGGAGATGAACGAGCAAATGCAGGAGTTCTTGCGCCGCTTCGGGATCCCCGTGCCCAACCAGCGCCGCGGTGCGCCGCGAGGTGGCGGCACGCCCGACGACGATGGCCCGATGCGCCGCGGCGTCGGCTCGGGCTTCATCCTCAGCGCCGATGGCTATGTGTTGACCAATGCTCACGTCGTGCAGGGCGCCGACGAGGTCATCGTCACGCTGACCGACAAGCGCGAGCTCAAGGCCAAGCTCATCGGCGCTGACCAGCGGTCCGACGTGGCCGTCGTGAAGGTCGAGGCCACCGGCCTGCCATTCGTCAAGGTTGGCGACAGCGACCGGGTCCGCGTCGGCGAATGGGTCATGGCCATCGGCTCGCCTTTCGGCCTCGAGAACACCGTGACGGCCGGCATCGTCAGCGCCAAGCAGCGCGACACCGGCGACCTGCTGCCGCTGATCCAGACCGACGTGGCCATCAATCCCGGCAACTCGGGCGGGCCGCTGGTGAATCTGCGCGGCGAGGTGATCGGCATCAACTCGCAGATCTACAGCCAGAACGGTGGCTACATGGGCATCTCGTTCGCGATTCCCATCGGCGAGGCGATCCGCGTGGCTGACGAGCTACGCACGGGTGGCCGCGTCGTGCGCGGCTATCTGGGGGTGCTGCCCGACGACATCACCAAGGAGGTTGCCGAGGCCATTGGTCTGGGCAAACCGCAAGGTGCGGTGATTCGCTCGGTCATCGCGGGCAGCCCGGCCGAGAAAGCCGGCGTGGAAGGTGGAGACGTGGTCACCAAGGTTGACGGCAAGATCGTCGACAAGGCGGCCGACCTGCGCCGGCTGGTGGCCAATGTGAAGCCCGGTGCCAAGACGACGCTGACGGTGTTCCGCCGAGGTGCGACCAAGGATCTCGTCGTCACCATCGGTGAGGACGAGCGCAGCAGGAAGCCGGGCGGCAGCGCGGAGAGCAGCGCGGAGCCAGCGCCCGCCGCTTCTGCGCCCAGCGCAGCGCTGGGCCTCAAGGTGTCGGAGCTGACCGAGGCGCAACGCAAGGATCTCAAGCTCAAGGGTGGCGTCAAGGTGGATGGCGCGACCGGAGCCGCTGCGCGCGCCGGCCTGCGTGAGGGCGACCTCATCTTGTCGGTGGACAACGTCGAAGTGCCCTCGGTCAAGGTCTTCCAAGCCCAAATTGCCAAGGCCGACAAGGCCAAGGTCATCAATCTGGTGGTTCGCCGGGACGACGTTGTCAGCTTCGTGCTGCTTAAGCCAGGGCGCTAGCCCTGGAGAACCTTTGCTCGAAGGTCGGGCTTTCCGCGATGCGGCAAGCCCGATTCGGACCCTCCACAGGTTGTCCACCGTTTGGCGAAGTTGGCACCGGCTAACTTGAGGGCCGGGTGGCGGATTGTTCGCGCCAGCCGCTAAAATGGGTTCTCGGCTTGTTCGAAAAATGACGTTCCGCGGTTGAATTCCCAGCTTCTCTGGCGGACCTGATTTGATCCACAGGTGATCCACAAGAACTTGTGGATAAGCTGTGGTTAAAGTTCTTGTTGGCAGCCTGCAACGGCCGGAAAACCAATGCTGGTGCGGTTTCCCGGCCGGGCCTTTTGACTACAATGAAGGCCCAACAAGCAGTTGCCATACCTTTTGTTGGAAGGCACGTCGCCTCTTCGACGTGCCTTTTTTTTATGTTCGGCACGGCGCCTTTTGCGCCTTCACATCGCTGCGCGATATGAGCCTTCCATGCAACGGCTCGCGCCGTTGAAGCTTCCGGCCTCGCGCGCTGCAGACTCCATGAATCACATCCGCAACTTCTCCATCATTGCCCACATCGACCACGGCAAGAGCACGTTGGCCGACCGCATCATTCAGCGCTGCGGGGGTTTGAGCGACCGCGAGATGGAAGCGCAGGTTCTGGACTCGATGGACCTTGAGCGCGAGCGAGGCATCACGATCAAGGCGCAGACCGCCGCGCTTCAGTACAAGGCCAAAGACGGCCAGATCTACAACCTCAACCTCATCGACACGCCCGGCCATGTGGACTTCTCTTATGAAGTCAGCCGGTCACTGTCGGCCTGCGAAGGCGCCCTGCTCGTCGTCGACGCCAGTCAGGGTGTGGAAGCCCAGACCGTGGCCAATTGCTACACGGCGCTGGACCTTGGCGTTCTGGTCGTGCCGGTGCTCAACAAGATGGACCTGGCGTCGGCCGACCCCGACAACGCCAAGGCCGAGATCGAGGACGTCATCGGCATCGACGCCGACGATGCCATCCCCTGTTCGGCCAAGACCGGCATGGGCATCGACGAGATCATCGAGGCGGTCATCGCCCGCATGCCGGCGCCTCGCGGCAACCCCGACGGCGCACCGCGCGCGATGATCATCGACGCTTGGTTCGACAACTACGTCGGCGTCGTCATGCTGGTGCGCGTGGTGGATGGTGAGCTCAAGAAGGGCGAGCGCATCCGCATGATGAACACCAACACCGTCTATCCGGTAGAGCACATGGGCGTCTTCACGCCCAAGAGCGAGAACCGCGATGCCCTGAAGGCCGGCGAAGTGGGCTTCATCATTTGCGGCATCAAGGAACTGGCCGCAGCGAAGGTCGGCGACACGGTCACGCTTGAAAAGAAGCTGCCCAACAATGCCGGCCCGGCCACGGAGGCGCTGCCCGGCTTCAAGGAGATCCAGCCGCAGGTCTTCGCAGGGCTGTACCCGACCGAGGCGAGCGAGTACGACCAGCTGCGCGACGCGCTGGAGAAGCTCAGCCTGAACGACTCCTCGCTGCGCTACGAACCGGAAGTGAGCCAGGCGCTCGGCTTCGGCTTCCGCTGCGGCTTCCTGGGCCTGCTGCACATGGAGATCGTGCAGGAGCGCCTGGAGCGCGAGTTCGACCAGGACCTCGTCACCACCGCGCCCAGCGTCATCTACGAGGTGGAGCTGAACACCGGCGAGGTCATCCAGGTCGAGAACCCGTCCAAGATGCCCGAGATCGGCGCCATGCGGGAGATCCGCGAGCCCATCGTCACGGTGCACCTCTACATGCCGCAGGACTATGTCGGTGTCGTCATGACGCTGGCCAACCAGAAGCGTGGCGTGCAGCTCAACATGGCCTATCACGGCAAGCAGGTCATGCTGACCTATGAGATCCCGCTGGCCGAGATCGTGCTGGACTTCTTCGACAAGCTCAAGAGCGCCTCGCGCGGCTATGCCTCCATGGACTACGAGTTCAAGGAATACCGCGCGGCCGACGTCGTCAAGGTGGACATCATGATCAACGGCGAGAAGGTCGACCCGCTGTCGATGATCGTGCACCGCAGCCAGAGCCAGTACCGTGGCCGCGGCGTGGCCGCCAAGATGCGCGAGCAGATCCCGCGCCAGATGTATGACGTGGCCATCCAGGCGGCCATCGGCGCCAACATCATCGCCCGCGAGAACATCAAGGCGCTGCGCAAGAACGTGCTGGCAAAATGCTATGGCGGTGACATCACCCGCAAGCGCAAGCTGCTCGAAAAGCAGAAGGCCGGCAAGAAGCGCATGAAGCAGATCGGCTCCGTCGAAGTGCCGCAAGAAGCCTTCCTCGCCATCCTGCAGGTCGATGACTGAATCCCCACTGCCCGAATCCTCCGCCTTGAAAACCTCCCTGATGAGCGCTCTGACCGGTGTTTTGTACGCGGCCCTGGTGGCCTATCTGGGCGGCTGGTATATCGGTCGATGGAACGGCAATTTCGCGTTGCTGCTTTTCGTTTTGACCTCGGTCACGCTGTTCTATTGGCTGGCCGAGCGCTTCCATTTCGCACCGGCCCGCCGTGCGGCCGCCGATGCCCTGGCGGCCAGCGACGCCAAGCGCCGCGAAACGCTGGCGGCGCAGGGCATCGCCCGCGTCGATGGGGACATCGAGCCAGCCCGACAGCAGATCCTGCAGCAGCCCTGGTGGCTGGATTGGACCGCCGGCCTCTTCCCGGTGATCCTGGTCGTCTTCTTGCTGCGCAGTTTCCTGTTCGAGCCCTTCAAGATCCCGTCCGGCTCCATGGTGCCGACGCTGCTGGTCGGCGACCTCATCCTCGTCAACAAGTTCCACTACGGCATCCGGCTGCCGGTGATCAACAAGAAGATCGTCGCCAACAACGACGTCAAGCGTGGCGACGTGATGGTCTTCCGTTACCCCGAAGACACCAGCACCGACTTCATCAAGCGCGTGGTTGGCATTCCCGGCGACGAAGTGGCCTATATCAACCAGAAGGTTTATATCAACGGCCAGCCGGCGCCTCTGCAGTCGCTGGGCAACTACTACGACGAGGACGGTCGCGTCTACCGGCAGCGCTTCCTCGAAAAGCTCGGTGAGAAGGAGCACCAGATCCTCGTCCAGCCAGAAGCCCAGCGCTATTTCCGCGCCGACCGTGCCGACGGCCCCTTCCCGTTCAACGAGAACTGCCGCTACACGATTGAAGGCGTGACCTGCAAAGTGCCGGCCGGCCACTACTTCATGCTGGGCGACAACCGTGACAACTCCCGCGATTCCCGCTTCTGGGGCTTCGTGCCCGACGAGAACATCGTCGGCAGGGCCTTCTTGGTGTGGATGAATTTCGGTAACCTCAAGCGCGTCGGCACCTTCTTCGATTGATACAGATGAGCCATTGCACTGCTCGCACCATCCCTGCCGCTTCGCGGCAGCATCAACGCGGTCTCTCGTTGATGGGTCTGCTGTTCTGGGGCTGCGTGATCGCCGTGATGGCTGTCGTCGCCATGAAGGTCTTCCCGACCGTGCTCGAGTACTACACCGTGCAGCGTGTGGTCGACCGCATCGCGGCCGGCAACCCCGCCACGGTGCCGCAGGTGCGCCAGCAGTTCGACACCGCCACCCAGGTCGAGTACTCCATCCAAAGCATCAAGGGCAGCGACCTGACAGTCACCAAGGATGGCAACGACCGTGTCGTCATCGAGTTCGCCTGGGACAAGGAAGTCGACCTGGCCGGGCCGGTCTATCTGCTCATCAAGTACCGAGGCAAGTCTCGTTGACTCCGTTGATGGTGCCGCCGCGACGATGAGCGCTGCGCTGGACGACCTGCAACGCCGCCTGGGGCATCGTTTCCAGCGACCCGAGCTGCTGGCGCGCGCGCTGACCCACCGCAGCTATGGCGCCGACCACAACGAGCGCCTCGAATTCCTTGGCGACGCCGTGCTCAGCCTGGCAGTGTCCAGCCTGCTCTACGAACGCTATGCCGGCTCCGACGAAGGGGACCTGACGCGCGTTCGCGCCCACCTGGTGCGCGAGGAAAGCCTGCACAAGCTGGGCCTCGCGCTGGGCTTGCCGGCGGTGCTGAAGATGTCGGACGGCGAGGCCCGCGGCGGCGGTGCGCAGCGGCCCTCCATCCTGGCCGATGCGGTCGAAGCCGTGCTTGGCGCGGCCTACATCGACGCCGGCTACGACGCGGCCCTGGCCATCCTGCGCCGTTTGCTCGGAGAGACGATCGCCACGGCCTCCAGCGCCGGCGACTTCGCCAAGGACGCCAAGACCGCGTTGCAGGAATGGCTGCAGGCTCGCCGCATCGCCGTACCAAGCTACCGTATCGTCGCCACGCGCGGCCAGGCTCACGCGCAGACCTTCGAAGTCGAATGCGCGGTGCCTGCGCTGGACGTGGCCGCATTGGGCGAAGGTCGCTCCCGCCGCACCGCCGAGCAGGAGGCAGCCCGCCGCCTGCTTGATCGCCTTCAGGACCGATTGACCGCCGAACGAGGCAAACCATGACCACCGACGCTGTTCCCCCCGCCGCCGAAGGCCCACCGCAGCGCTGTGGCCTCATTGCCATCGTCGGCCGGCCCAATGTCGGCAAGTCGACACTGCTCAACGCCCTCGTTGGCCAGAAAGTCAGCATCACCTCCGACAAGGCGCAGACCACGCGACACCGCATCACCGGTGTGCGCACCGTGGAGGAGGCGCAGTTCGTCTTCGTCGACACCCCGGGCTTTCAGACCAAGCACAACGCCGCGCTCAACCGCACGCTGAACCGCACCGTGCACGGCGTGCTGGGCGACGTGGACCTGGTGCTCTTTGTCGTCGAGGCGGGCCGCTTCGGCCTGGACGACGCCAAGGTGCTGGGCCTGCTGCCCGAGGACAAGCCGGTCGTGCTGATCGCCAACAAGCTCGACGCCGTGCACCGCCGCGCCGAGCTGGCGCCCTGGCTCAAGGGCATGCAGGAGCGCCGCAACTTCACCGAGTTCGTGCCGCTGTCGGCCAAGAAGGAGGGCGATGTGACACGCCTCTTCAAGATCCTCAAGCCCTACCTGCCCGAGCAGGGCTGGTTCTATGCCGAGGACGCGTTGACCGACCGCAGCGAGAAGTTCCTCGCCAGCGAAATCATCCGCGAGAAGCTCTTCCGACTGACCGGCGACGAGCTGCCTTACACCTCCACCGTCGTCATCGACAAATGGGAAGAGGAGGGCGAGCTGCGCCGCATCAGCGCCAGCATCGTCGTCGAGCGCGATGCCCACAAGGGCATGATCATCGGCCAGGGCGGCGAGCGTCTGAAGCGCATCGGCTCGGAGTCGCGTCAGGAGCTGGAGCACCTGATGGACGGCCGGGTCTTCCTGGAGCTGTGGGTCAAGGTGCGCTCCGGCTGGGCGGACACAGAAGAGCATCTGCGCAGCTACGGCTACGAGTGATCGACCAGTTGGGCTTGTTCCCTGAGCGGCAGGCATGAGGCTGACGAGACCGCCCGCGGTCCAGCCCGCCTACGTGCTGCACCAGCACGACTGGAGCGAGTCCAGTCTCATCCTTGACCTGTTCACCCGGGAGTCCGGCCGCGTGGCTGTGGCGGCCAAGGGCGCCAAGCGCCCTTATTCGCAGTTGCGAGCGGTGCTGCTGCCGCTGCAGCGCATCTCGGTCAGCCTCAGCAAGCCCGCCAAGGCCGACGGTGGTGAGGTGCAGACGTTGCGAAGCGCAGAATGGGGTGGCGGTGCCACGCTGCCCAGCGGTGCCGCTCTGTTTTCGGGTTATTACCTGAACGAATTGCTGCTCAAGCTGCTGGCTCGCCACGACCCGCATCCCCAGCTCTTCGATGCCTATGCCGATGCGCTGGCCCACCTGGCTGAAGGCGACGCGGCGCTGCGCGCCTTCGAGCTCAAGCTGCTGGCCGAGCTGGGCCTGCTGCCCGACCTCAGCGTCGTCACCCCCACCCAGGCGAGCGTCGACCCGGCGCGGCGCTACCAGCTCTCGCCCGAGTCCGGGCTCATCCCGCCGACCGGTGATGCCAGCCTGCCCGGCGCCCTGCTGATCCAGTTGCAAGCCGCCCTGCTGCACGGCAGCCCGGCAGCGTTGCGCCACGCCTGCTTGAGCGACCAGCCCAGCCTGAAGACGACGCTGCGCGGTCTGCTTCACTTCCACCTCGGCCACCAGCCGCTGCGCACGCGCGCGCTGATGGTCGATGTGCAGCAACTGCTCGACAGCTGAGCAGGCCGAACGGACCATGGCTAGGGTCGGCCCCAGCTAGGGTTGCGTCGCGACTAGGGCCAGACGCAGCTTTCGGCCATCTGAGCTGCTGCGAACAATGGGCGGATCCCACCCCGAAAGCGCCCCATGCCGCCGAACACCGTCGATACCGCCGTCAGCAACATCCGCCAGCAGATGGACACCTCCGGCTGGATCAACCCGATCACCAACGGCGAAATCCAGACGGTGAAGTCCATCCTGTCCAACCTCAACGCGGCCGACACCCGTGCGGTGGTCGGCAAGCTGAGCGCCGACGAGCTGCGCCAGATCGCCGACGAGATGAACGATGACTCGTGGTTCGGCAATGGCGGGCTGAGCCAGGGCGAGCGCCGGGACTTCTTCAACGAGATGGCGCGCGACCTCGGCGGCGCAGAGCTGGCCAAGCTGTCGCAGGCCTTCGACCGCACCACAGGGCGCCAGACATCGCGCGACCGCCTGCTCGCTGACGACAACATCACCGCGCTCGGCGCCGCTGTCGGCCAGCATGGCAGCAACCAGACCAAGCTGGACTTCATCGGCCAGCTGGCCGGCGCCTCGACCGATCAGTCGTCCATCGAAACGATGCAGGAGTCGCGTCTGCACGACCCGCAGGCACGCGCCATCGCCGAAGTCATCGGCAGCATGGGCAACAGCCCCGCCACCGCTCAGCAGGCGCTGCAGAGCCTGCAGCCCGAGCAGCGCCAGGCGGTGCTGAAGGCGGCCACCAACGAGGTCCTCCGGGTGGGGGGCGCCATGGGCGGCTCGGGTGCCGTGCTCACCGACACCAAGCCGCTGGAGCAACTGCTCAAGGTCGCCAGCGGCATCGGCGACGCCGACACCAAGGCCCGTGTCTTCGCCGACGCGGCGTCCGTGATGACCGACCTCGCCGGCCGCGGCCGTCCCGAGGCCGCCGAGAACGTGCGGCGCGCCATGGGCCAACTCATCCTCAGCGACACCAACGGCGTGATGCGCGAACTGGCCGCCAATCGCGAGACGGCCAATGGCTCGGCGCTGGCTTCCTACGCCAAGGCCTCGCTGAACGCCGAGGACTTCAACGCCCTCGGCGAAATCCAGGCGCAGATCTCGCTTGGCAATGCCAAGAACGAGAACCCCGTCGCGCGCTTCGAGGCACAGGTGCAGGCGCCCGGCGGCGGCCAGCGCTTCGTCAATGCGGAGACGGCCGGCTACTACGCGGGCGCCGTGAGCGCGGCGGTCAAGGACATCACCCAGGACGCCAAGGAGCAGGGCGACCTGATCAACGCCACGCTGAAGAGCGTGCTCACCATCGTCGACAAGACCGCCGGCCGTGCCCATCCAGCGGTCGGCATCGGCGCCTCGGTGCTGAAGGAATGGACGCAGTTTGGCGTCAAGGCGGCCATGGACGCGAAGATCAGCGGCCAGGTGAGCGCCGACGACAAGCTGTTCTGGGCCTTGGTGCCCAGCGTCGCTTCGCGTACGCTGCCGAACGGTCGCCCTGACCTGGAGCAGGCTGCCAGCAGTGGCGCCGGCTCGGCTTTCAACGGCACCTGGATCGTCACCCGCGAACATGCCAAGCCATGACACCGACTCCGTCGCCCATCCCGCCCATCCCACCCGTCGCGCCCACCTGCTTACGGGCGCCAGCCTGCTCTTGGCTGGTCTGCCAATGATCAGCGGCATGGCCATCGCCGCGCCCGCCATCGCCTTGCCGGCGCCGCTCCCCGGTGCCCAGGCGGTGGACTGGGACCATTTTGGCGAGCCTTCGCTGTCCACGGCGCGCCGCGCCAACGTGGCGGCGAGCCGCGCGCTGCAGGCGCCTGGCGCTGCCTCGGCGGTGGACACCCGGCTCTATCGCCTCCCGGGTGATGTCGGCTGGGAGCAGCTGCTCGATCACTACAAACAGAGCGCTGGTCCGCATTGGCGACCTGAGACCGGCGCTGCCGGTGTCGACACCGCCAATCCGGCCCGGCAGCAGCGCTTCACGGCGGCCGAGGACGCCGGCCAGCGCTTCGCCGTGGTCTGGCTGCCGGCCGCCGGCGAGGTGCGCGACGGCCTGCTGATGGTGCTGCGCACGGTCCCGGCGCGCTGACCCCGCACAGGCCGCGCGGGCGGGCCGGCTCCACTACGATGCCGGCCCATGAATCCCTTCGCCCACGCCGGCGCCCGCTGCGCCCTGTCGGTCAACGTCAACAAGGTCGCGCTGCTACGCAACACGCGCCACCTCGGCATCCCCAGCGTGCTGCGTGCCGCCGAGCAATGCCTGCTGGCCGGCGCCCACGGCATCACGGTGCATCCGCGGCCTGATGCGCGCCACATCCGCGCCAGCGATGTCGACGACCTCGCCGCCTTCCTGAAGGACTGGCCCCAGGCCGAGTTCAACATCGAAGGCAACCCGACGCAGAACCTGATGGACTTCGTACGTCGACACCGACCGCAGCAGGTCACCTTCGTGCCGGATTCCGAAGAGCAGTTCACGTCTGACCACGGTTGGACGCTGCCGGCCGATGCCGAGCGTCTGCGACCGCTGATCCAGGAGGCCCGGGATCTCGGCGTGCGCGTCAGTCTTTTCATGGACCCGAATCCGGCCGCGATGGCTGCCGTGGCCGAGCTGGGCGCTGAGCGCATCGAGCTCTACACCGAGACCTTCGCCAGTGCCTTTGGTACGCCGAACGGCGATGCGGTGCTGGCCGGCTTCACGGCCACGGCGGAGGCTGCGCTGAAGGTCGGCCTCGGCATCAACGCTGGTCACGACCTCAACCGCGACAACCTGACGGTCTTTCTGAGCGCAGTGCCCGGCGTCCAAGAGGTGTCCATCGGCCACGCGCTGATCGCCGATGCGCTGGAGCTGGGCTATGCCGAGACCGTGCGCGGCTATCTGCGCGCCATCGCTGGCGCCTATAACCAGTGATCTACGGCATCGGCACCGACGTCTGCGACATCCGCCGCATCCGCGAGACGCTGGCGCGGCGCGGTGAGCGCTTTGCGGAGAAGGTGTTGGGCCCGCATGAGCTGGCCGTGTTCCGTGAGCGCCGCGGCAAGGTCGAGGCGCGGGGCGTGGCCTACCTCGCGACGCGCTTCGCCGCCAAGGAGGCGTTCTCTAAAGCGATTGGCATGGGCATGCGCATGCCCATGACCTGGCGGGCCATGGAGGTCGTCAAGGCTGCCAGCGGCAAGCCCGAGGTGGCATTGCATGGTGAGCTGGCCGACTGGTTCGTCTCGCGGGGCTTGAGCGCCCATGTGACGGTCAGTGACGAGCAGGACTACGCGGTCGCCTTTGTCGTCGTCGAGCGTATTGCCGGGGCAGCTCAACGCGTCTGAAACACCAAACGCTCGGCCAATTCCCGCCGCGCGGGTGGCTGGGCGGGCAGGCGGTCCAGCGTTGCGATCACCGGCTCACACGACGCGCCCGCAGCGGTGTTGGTCGTGTCCGGCGCATCGGCCCACATTCGGGCCAGCATGCCAAGGGCGTTCGCCCCGACGGTGCGACTCAGCACCTCAACCTCGATGGCGCTGGGTGGACGGGGTAGCCAACGCGGCGGTGCGCCGTTGGCGGCGTCGAGCAGCCACTGGGCCTCGCGCACCTGAAGAGCCAGTGGCAGCTGCTGGCGTGCACTCAGCAGGCCGTCCAGCAGGTCGCGGCAGGGCGGCCGCGTGCCGGGCTTGGCCGGCGTGCGCAGCGCTTTCACCTGGTCGGCGACAAGCTGTACATAGCGCCGGCGCAAGATCGGGTCGCTGCCGTTGACGAGGGCCGGCATCTGCTGGGCCAGCGCTGGCAGTGCGGCGGCCTGCACGTCCTCATCGGCGGCGCCTGCCGAGCGGGCGGCCAACATGCGCTGGGCAACCGCCTCAACGGTGCCCGCATTGCGCCGCGCCAGCGCCTCCCATACCGGGTGCATGCGCAGCGCATCATCGAAATCGGCCAGGCCGGCATTCGCCGCCGGCAACGGGATGGCCAGCGTCTGCGGCGATGGCGCGATCAGCGAATACGCCAGCAGGTCCGCGCGAGGCGCAAACCACATGCTGCGCGACGGCGTGTCCAGGGTCTTGTCGATCATGACCTGCGGCAGGCCGAGTTCGCGATAGGTCTTGGCCAGCTCCTGATTGGCCAGCTCCTCGAACACCGGGTTGTAGGTGCCGGTGGACGCGCGGTGAAAGCCAAGCTGACCCGTGGGCGCCAGCTGGCGCGGGCTGCCGGCCAGGAAGACCAGGGTGCAGGCGCTGGCGCAGGTGCCGACGGCGCGGGCCTCGTGCCGGTGCTCCTTCAAGGCGCTCGCCATGCGCTCGGCCTCACGCACGCGGCCGCCGG
Source organism: Pelomonas sp. Root405 (assembly GCF_001425165.1). Lineage (GTDB taxonomy): Bacteria > Pseudomonadota > Gammaproteobacteria > Burkholderiales > Burkholderiaceae_C > Pelomonas. The sequence continues at coordinate 143,935 of NZ_LMDU01000017.1, read as the reverse complement.
GTGATGACAGCTCCACACGCTTGAGCCCACGTGCCGCCTCGCTGCCCAACATCGCTTTCAGGCGCTCGCCGTCGCCCATGCCGATGACGCCGTCCAGCCGCAGGCTGCGGCCGTCGGCCGACAAGCTCATCTTGGCGTGGCCGATGGGGTCGATGCCGCGCGCCATCTGCCAGTATTCGCCGACCTCGGGCAAGAAGCCGAACAACGTGAACAGCAGCAGGTGCAGCACACCCAGGGCGAGCGTGATGCGCGCCAGCCAGCCCCACAGCAGCGAGCCGCTTTCGCGCAGGTAGTTCGTCGCGGCGCGCCATGCGCCGACCTTGCACCACGCGTCCAGCGCCAGCAGCAGCGGCATGCCCAGCAGCAGCACGATGGCGCTGACCTGCAATGAGTCGCCCTTGACGCTGATCCAGCTCATCACGCCTGCCAGCGCCATCGACAGCGGCACCGCGATCAGGAAGTTGTTGACCCAATAGCTTCGAGGCAGGCTCTGCTCGCCCCGCCAGTGCCGCTTGAAATAACTCCCGGTGGCGACTTGGACAACGCGCGGGCGGCGGCTTGGCGCTGGCCGTGGCCGGTGCGAGGCTTGCTGCCAGGCCGCCGGTGGCGCCTGGGTGGGTGGCCGCGGCCCGTCAGCAGCCGCCGACGTGGGATCGATGTAGGGACGCTCAGTCACGCGAATGCCGTCAAGAAGATGCCGCCGATCAGGCCACCGGGCGGCATCGTAGATCGCGGCGGGCAGGGCGCGCCTCAGCGGGCGAAGGTAATTTCACCCTTGCAGCGTCAGCCGTGACATCAGCCGCGGTAATTGTTCTGCATCGGGTAGCGCCGCGCCACCAGCGCGAACAGCGCGGCGGCCACCAGCGCGAAGCCGGCGAAGAAGAACATCAGGCAGGCCGTCTCGCTGTAGCCTGTGGACTGGATCGCGGCCAGCGCCGCCGGGCTCTTGATGCTGACGTTGGACAGCAGCACCCACAGGTTGCCCACCGTCACCGACAGGCTCCAGAAGCTCATGATGGTGCCCTTCATCGTCAGCGGCGCCTGGCTGTAAGCGAACTCCAGGCCGGTGGCCGAGACGAGCACCTCGCCCAGGGTGAGCAGCGCATAGGGCAGTACCTGCCAGACGATGCTCACCGCCGAGCCCTCGTCCAGCCACAGCTGCAGCACACCGGCCGCGATCCAGGCAAAGCCCGCCAGTGCGATGCCAGCGCCCATGCGGCGCAGCGGCGTCACGCGCAAGCCCATGCGCTCCAGCAGCGGGTAGAGCACGAGGTTGTTGACGGGGATGAGGATCATCACCAGCAGCGGGTTCAGCGCCTGCATCATGGACGACTGGAACCATTCGGGCTTGCTCATCTGGTCGGCCTGCAGGACCCAGGTCGAGGCCTTCTGATCGAACAGCGACCAGAACGGCGTGACCAGCGCGAACAGCACCAGCACGCGCAGCACCGAACGCACGCCGTCCACGGCCTCATCGGGATGGATGCCGCGCGCACGGTGCAGTTGCAGTGACGCGCCGACACCGCCGAAGCCCATCACCAGCACCAGCGCCAGGCAGACGGCCGCGACGATGCCGAGGCTGCCGATCTGGCTCAGGCTGAAAGCCGCCAGCAGCAGGCCCAGAGCCGCGACGCCCATGCCCAGCCCACCGGCCTTCAGCGCCGTCCACACCACCCACATGAAGCTGTGCGGGTTGGCGCCGCGCGGCGGCTGGTGCACATACTTCTTGCGGCCGCTCCAAAGGATCACGGTGGCCAGCAGCATCAGCAGGCCCGGCAGGCCGAAGGCGACGCTGGCGCCATAGTGCTTCAGCACAACCGGCATCAGTAGCGACGCAAAGAAGCTGCCGAAGTTGATGATCCAGTAGAAGGCGTCGTAGACCTTTTGCGCCAACGTGCGGTTGCTCTTGTCGAACTGGTCGCCCACAAAGCTGGTGACCAGCGGCTTGATGCCGCCTGAGCCGAGCGAGATCAGGAAGAGGCCGAAGTAGAAGCCCTTGAGGTTGTTCTCGAAGATCGCCAGGCAGGCGTGTCCGGCGCAATAAATGACGCTGAACCAGAAGATGGTCGGGTACTTGCCGAAGAAGCGGTCGGCCAGCCAGCCGCCCAGCAGCGGGAAGAAGTAGACGCCAATGACGAAGGTGTGGAACACCTCCTTGGCCTCGGCCTTGCGAAGGTCCTCGGGGATGGCCAGCAGCAGGCTGGTCATCATGAAGACCGTCAGGATGTTGCGCATGCCGTAGAAGCTGAAGCGCTCGCATCCCTCGTTGCCGATGATGTAGGGGATCTGAGGCGGCATCTTGGCCGCGGTCGTGGTCGTCGTCATGAAAGCCTCGTGGTCGTGGGGCTCAAGAGAAAACGCCGCGCGGCTTTTGGCCGGCGGCGTTCATGGGGAAGATCAAAAGCTGTAGATCAGGCTTTGTCAGGCTTCAAACGGCAGCTTCACCTGGCTCAAGTCCTTGCGGGTCTCGACCAGCACCAGCGGGCCCTCGTCGACGCTGACCACAGCCGCCGGCTCGCGGCCCGGCGCGGTGGGCGCGGGCTCGGCAGCAATGGCGGCCTGAGCGGCGGCAATCTTGTCGGCGTCCGAGTTGACCCACTGAAGGCCTGCGCCCTCGGCGATGGCTTGCAACTGATCCATCGGCAGCTTGAACGCTTCAACCACGGGCGCCGGGGCGGCGACTGGAGCGGGTGCGGGTGCAGTTGCAACCGGTGCCGGTGCAACTGGGACCGGTGCCGGCGCAGGCGCAGCACTGCCAGCCATGGCGTTCTCAATCAGCGAGCTCTGCAGCGGCGCAGTGTCGGCGGCAACGGCAGCTTCCTCGCTGGCCGGGGCGTCCTGGCCGTCGACAGCGCCTTCCTCGCGGCGATTGCGGTTGCGATTGCGGCCACCACGGCGGCTTCTCTCACGACCCTGGCCTTCGCCGCTGTCGTCGCCTTCGACTTGCGGTGCGGTTTCGGGGGCGATGTCGGCAACGCTCGCGGTGGTTTCAGCCGGCGTTTCGGCGCCTGCTTCCGCACCCACTTCGGCGCCACCGTCGGCACCGGCCTGGTCCTCACGGTCACGGCCACCACGGCGGCGGCGGCGGCCACGGCCCTGGCGCTCTTCACCGGCAGGGGTGTCACCGGTCGGCGGCAGGGCGGCCTCGGCCTGGCTGTCCACGAAAGCCGGCGGCGCGTCGTGGACGGCGGCCAGCTCATCGCTCAAGGGCGCGGCAACCGACATTGCGGCCGTCGTCTCGGTGGCCGGGCGTTCCTGGCGCTCGCCGCGCGGGCGGCGTTCGCCACGTTCAGCACGCTCGCCACGCTCACCACCGCGGTCGTTGCGCTCACCGCGCTCACCGCGCTCACCGCGCTCCGCGCGCTCCGGGCGTTGCTGCTGCTCGGGCTTGTCGCCCGCGGCTTCAGGACGCTTGCTGCGGTCGCCGCGCTCAGCGCGGTCCCCACGTTCGGCGCGCTCGGCACGCGGCTCGCCCGGCTTGCCGTCGCGGCGGCCACCTTGACCACCACCACGCGACTCGCTGCGTTCGCCACGTTCGCCGCGCTCACCACGGCGGCCACCGTCGCGGCGGCCGTCGCGGCCGCCTTCGCGCTTGGGCTTGTCGGTTGCGGCCGGTGCCGCGGCAGGGGCCTGAACAACCGGCGCCGGTGCCGCCTCAGACGTTTCGCCACCGCCGAAGAAGCTCATCAGGCGGCTGAAGAAGCCCTTGGCAGCTGGGGCCGGGGGCGCGACCACCGCGACCGGCGCAGGCGCAGCCACCACGGGGGCGGGCGCCACCGGTGCAGGCACGGGCATGGGCGCGGGCTGCTCGGGCAGGATGCCCTTGATGACCGGCTCTTGCTTGTTCTTCTTCTCGACGTCGCCACGGCGCGTGATGCCGACCTCGTCGGTCGGCTCTTCGATCATCGTGTAGCTGGCCTGGAGGTTCTCCAGGCGCGGATCGTCGTGGCGCAGGCGCTCGAGCTTGTAGTTCGGCGTCTCGAGGTGCTTGTTGGGCACCAGCAGCACGGTCACGCGCTGCTTGAGCTCGATCTTGGTGATCTCGGTGCGCTTCTCGTTGAGCAGGAATGAAGTGACCTCGACCGGCACCTGCACGTGCACGGCGGCGGTGTTGTCCTTCATGGCCTCTTCCTGGACCATGCGCAGGATCTGCAGGGCCGACGACTCGGTGTCGCGGATGTGGCCGGTGCCATTGCAGCGCGGGCAAGTGATGTGGTTGCCCTCGCTGAGCGCCGGACGCAGGCGCTGGCGGCTCATTTCGAGCAGGCCGAACTTGCTGATGGAGGCGAACTGCACGCGGGCGCGGTCGCTGCGCAGCGCGTCACGCAGGCGCTGTTCCACGTCGCGGCGGTTCTTGCTCTCCTCCATGTCGATGAAGTCGACGACGATCAGGCCGCCAAGGTCGCGCAGGCGCATCTGGCGGGCGATCTCGTCGGCCGCTTCGAGGTTGGTGCGGGTGGCGGTTTCCTCGATGTCGGTGCCGCGCGTCGAGCGGGCCGAGTTGACGTCGACAGACACCAGCGCCTCGGTGTGGTCGATGACGATGGCGCCGCCGGACGGTAGGGTCACCGTGCGGCTGTGGGCAGTCTCGATCTGATGCTCGATCTGGAAGCGGCTGAACAGCGGCGCGTCGTCACGGTAGCGCTTCACGCGATGGCCCTGGTCGGGCATCACGTGGTTCATGAACTGGTGGGCCTGCTCGAACAGGTCATCCGTGTCGATCAGGATCTCGCCGATGTCCGCGGTGAAGTAGTCGCGGATCGCGCGGATCACGAGCGACGACTCCTGGTAGATCAGGTAGGCGCCCTTGCCGCCCTTGGCCGCGTCGTCGATCGCGGTCCAGAGCTTGAGCATGTAGTTCAAGTCCCACTGCAGCTCGGGCGCCGACCGGCCGATGCCGGCCGTGCGGGCGATCAGGCTCATGCCCTTGGGGTACTCGAGCTGGTCGAGGTTCTCCTTGAGTTCCTCGCGGTCCTCGCCCTCGATGCGGCGCGACACGCCACCGCCTCGCGGGTTGTTGGGCATCAGCACAAGGTAACGGCCGGCCAGCGACACGAAGGTCGTCAGTGCCGCGCCCTTGTTGCCGCGCTCTTCCTTCTCGACCTGGACCAGCAGTTCCTGGCCTTCCTTGATCGCGTCCTTGATCGTCGCGTTCTTGACGTCGGTACCTTCGCGGAAGAACGAGCGCGAGATTTCCTTGAACGGCAGGAAGCCGTGGCGGTCCTCACCGTAGTCCACGAAACAGGCTTCGAGCGAAGGCTCGACCCGCGTCACGACGGCCTTGTAGATGTTGCCCTTGCGCTGTTCGCGGCCTTCGATCTCGGTCTCGAAGTCCAACAGCTTCTGGCCATCAACGATTGCGAGGCGCCGCTCTTCCGGCTGCGTCGCATTGATCAGCATGCGTTTCATGTCATCTCCTCGCGCGCCGGGCTGGCATCGAGCCGCCGCAAAACGCGCACGTTCATCACGCTGCCAAAGGCAGCATCAAGATGCACGGGCGATGGCTGAGAACCGAGGAAGGAATCGCCCTGGACCGAAAGCGCAGCTGACCGTGAGGGTCAGCCTGCCCTCGGCGTTGGCGCGTGCGCCTCAGCAGCACTCAAGCGAGCCGAGCCGCCGGCTCCCGCGCGCACCCGCCCGGCATGCCTGAAGGCAGGCCGGGGCAGGGCGGCCACGCCGGCATCGAGCCGGGGCCGCAGGGGTGCGTGTGGGGGGAGGGGAATGCTCATCCGCGTGGGCTGCTGGACGCTGGTGACAGCTCGCTCGGCCGTGAGGCCTGAGCGTTCTGTCGCCATGGAAACCTTGTTGTCTGTGAGCGCCGCTTGCTGATTCGCAGCGGGACTCACGGGTTCTTGTGTCATCGCTCTGCCGCGTCGGGCAGTGGGCCGTTCACTCACTCGGGGAGGAAACCTGCCGACCGCCTTTCGCGTTGCATCGCCTGTGGTCGCCGCGGCTGAGCCGCGTCGACCACACGTTGCCGCCGCTAAAATCAACCAAATCAAATACTTACGGCAGCAACGTGGTGAAAAGGATTATAGGGGCAGGCCAAGTGCCGCCCGACACCACGCAAACCCCGCCTCCAGCGAGCACGGCACCGGCCGTGCGCCGGGTCACGGTGGACGAGGGCTCGGCGGGCCAGCGGCTGGACAACTTCCTGCTGCGCGAGCTCAAGGGGGTGCCCAAGACCCATGTCTATCGGGTCATCCGGGCGGGCGAAGTACGCGTCAACAAGGGCCGGGCGCATGCCGATACCCGGCTGGAGATCGGCGACGAGGTGCGCATCCCGCCCGTGCGCCTGCCCGAACGCGCGACTTTGCCGGAAGCGCCGGCGCGCGAGTTCCCGGTCATCTTCGAGGATGAACACCTGCTCGTCATCGACAAGCCGGCCGGCGTGGCGGTGCACGGCGGCTCGGGCGTCAGCTACGGCGTCATCGAGGCGCTGCGCCGCTCACGGCCGACGGCCAAGTTCCTGGAACTGGTGCACCGGCTCGACAAGGAAACCTCGGGCCTTTTGATGATTGCCAAAAAGCGCAGCGCCCTGGTTGCCCTGCAGGACCAGTTGCGCGAGCGCGAGACCGGCAAGACCTATGCCGCCCTGGTCTGGGGTGACTGGCCGGCCAAGCTCAAGGTCATCGACGTGCCGCTGGTGAAGTTCGTCGGCAGCGACGGCGAGCGCTGGGTGCGCCCGGGCAAGCTGGATGAAGAAGACGCCAAGCGGTCGATCAGCCTGGTGAAGGTGATGCAGAGGACGCCGCAGTTCAGCCTGCTCGATGTGACCATCAAGACCGGCCGCACCCACCAGATCCGCGTCCACCTGCAACAAGCCGGCCATTCAATAGTGGGCGACCCCAAGTACGGCGACTTCGAGCGCAACCGTGAGCTGGCACGCGGTCCGAAGAAGTTTGATCGGATGTTCCTGCATGCGCGGAGGCTTCAGTTCCAGCATCCGGCGACGGGGGAGGCGGTGACCTGCGAGGCGCCTTTGCCTGAAGCCTGTCTTGTGCTCCTGAAAGTGGGAAGCTGATGCGCCACCTCGTTGCAGCGCTTGCGCTATTGCTGAGCATGGCGCCTGCCGTGGCGCTGACCCTGGCGGAACCCGATCCCATCGCCATCGGCTTCGAAGCAGGACGCGGCCGCCTCACCCGTGATGGCCAGGTGGCTGTGGACAGTCTGGCACTGCGCGTCGCCGAGTGTTCAGCCGACAAGATCAGCATCCAGCTGCGGCACGACGCCTCGCTGCCCGCAGAACTGGCCACCGCGCGGCTAGACAGTGTGCGTCGCCGCCTGTGGCAGCTAGGGCTGCAGCCCACTTACGCGCTCGCACCTGCCAAGTGGGCGGCGCGCAACCGCGAGTTTGTGCGGGCAACGGTGGATTCCGACCAGGGTGTTTGGTGCAGCGGCCACAAGCGGCGCCACTTGGCGGTCTGGGCCGACAGCATGGGCCGCTACGTCGACAACCCCGCCCTGGGAGCGCCCGCATTCTGGCGGCGCATGACACACGAAGGCCGGCGTGAGCTGGCGCTGCCCCTGGCCATCAAGGCCTACTGCCTTCAAGGCGAGGCATGCGCCCGTGGCCAAGCGACTTTCCATTGGCTGGTGGCCGAGATCGCGCGGCGCGAGCTTCCCGCGCGCCGGCGCCAATGGCTGCGGACGAGCTGGCAAATCGGCGACGACGAGGATGTGGAGCGCCTGGAACAAGGCCTGGGTGAGGGGACGCTGACGGTCGACGAGCGCGCCTACGCAGCGGACGCGTTGATCGCGAGCCCTCTCCCGTGGGCCGTGATCGAGCGACGCCTGCTCGAACCGCAGGTGATGAAGGCCTATGGCGACCTTGCGCCTTCCGCCGGCCCGCAGGAGCAATGGCTTGTCGGTGTTGCCGCGGAGCGGGGTGAGCTGGAATCCTTTGGCCGGCTCATCGACGCCGCCGGGCCCGCCAAGGCCTGCCTCGTGGACGGCGCCTTCCGATATATCGGAGCCACCGAAGAGAGGTTCCGGGCCTGGCTGCCCCATGTCTCGAACTGGGTGCGTGGCGTCGACCCGAGTTACAAGCCCCCCAGGGGACCCACCGCTTGCGATCCTTTTGCCACGGTGCTCGTGAGCGCCTACTGCGCCAACTGGCCGGAAGAGGAAGCCGCGCGCTTCGAAAGCCTCTGGCAGTTGCTCAGCCCCTCAGGTGTCATGCCTGAATCGCCTGGCGTGAAGGCCATGACGACGCCAGGCGCGGCGTTGAGCGGCTGGCAATGCCGGCTTGAACCCATGCCGGGGGACCCCTCCCACTTCAGGCAGGTCCCGCAGCGCTGAAAATCCGACCCATGACCTCCCGCCCCCAACGCTTCGACCTGATCGCCTTCGACTGGGACGGCACCTTGTTCGATTCCACCGCGCTGATCGCCCGCTGCATCCAGCGGGCCGCAGTCGACATCGGCCTGCCCGAGCCTGGCTTCGAGAACTGCCGCTATGTCATCGGCCTAGGCCTGCGCGATGCGCTGGAACATGCCGTGCCCGGCTTGGCCGAAGACCGCTATCCCGAGCTGGGCCTGCGCTACCGCCACCACTACCTGGCCTCCGAGCACGAGCTGTCGCTGTTCGAAGGCACCCTGGAAATGCTGGAGGCGCTCAAGGCGCGCCACCACTGGCTGGCCGTGGCCACCGGCAAGAACCGCGTGGGCCTGGACCGGGTGCTGGCGTCCAGCGAGCTGGGCCATCTGTTCGACGCCACCCGCACGGCTGACCAGACGCGTTCCAAGCCACATCCGCAGATGCTGCTTGAGCTGATGCGCGAGTTCGGCGCCGAGCCCGAGCGCACGCTGATGATCGGTGACACGACGCACGACCTGCAACTGGCCGCGAACGCCGGCACGCCGTGCGTCGCCGTCAGCTTCGGCGCGCATGACCATGCAACCTTTGCCGAGTTCAACCCGCTATTCGTCGCCCATTCGACGCGCGAGCTGCACGATTGGCTGATCACGCATGCCTGAGCCAGAGATTGCACCGCTGCAGCGCCTGTGCGCTTCTGATGAACTGCCCGAGCGCGGCAAGGCGGTCAGCTTCGACGTCATCCAGTGGCGCGAGCCCGTGCGCGCCTTCGCGCTGCGCTTCGACGGCCAGGCTGTGGCCTACCTGAACCGCTGCGCCCATGTGCCCACCGAGATGGATTGGCAGGAAGGCGAGTTCCTCGACGGCGACAAGCGCTTCATCATGTGCAGCATCCATGGCGCCGTCTACGACCCGCTGACCGGCCACTGTCTGATGGGCCCTTGCACTCGCGGCCGCCTGACCAAGATCGAACTCAGCGAGCGTGATGGCCAGATCTACTGGCAGCCCACCCGCGACACCAAACCCGCTTTCGAAGATTGACATGACCACCTCGAACGACGACCTGCCGCCCCCCATGCAAGAGCCCGTCGGCGTGCCGCCGCCCGCGGTGGCGCCGCATCAGGAGGCCGTGCTGGCCCAGCTGGCACGCGACTTCCTGCGCGAGCGGCGCGTGGAGCGGCGCTGGCGGACGGTGTTCCGGCTGTTTTGGCTGGTGCTCGCTGCGCTGCTGGTCTACAGCGTGTGGTTGCAGGGGCGGCATGTCACGCCATCCGCGGCGCCGCACACAGCCTTGGTCGAGGTCCGCGGCGAGATCGCCGTCGACACCGAGGCCAGCGCCGAGCTGCTGGTGGCCGCGCTGAAGGACGCTTTCAAGGACGAGGGCTCGCAGGCCGTCGTGCTGCGCATCAATTCGCCGGGCGGCAGCCCCGTGCAGGCCGGCATCGTCTATGACGAAATCAAGCGCCTGAAGAAGCAGTACGACAAGCCGGTCTATGCCGTCGTCGAGGAGATGTGCGCATCCGGCGCCTACTACATCGCTGCCGCGGCGGACGAGATCTTCGTCGACAAGGCCTCCCTCGTCGGTTCCATCGGCGTGCTGATGGACGGCTTCGGCTTCACGGGGTTGATGGACAAGCTTGGCGTCGAGCGCCGTCTGCTGACCGCCGGCGAGAACAAGGGCATGCTCGACCCGTTCAGCCCCGAAGACCCCAAGCAGCGCGCCCATGCCCAGGCCATGCTGGACCAAATCCACCAGCAGTTCGTCGCCGTTGTGCGCGAAGGACGGGGCAAGCGCCTGAAGGAAACGCCCGAAACCTTCTCGGGCCTGTTCTGGAACGGCGAGCAGGCCGTCAAGCTCGGCCTGGCCGACCACCAGGGCAATCTCGATTACGTGGCCCGTGAGGTTGTCAAGGCCGAGGAGGTCATCGACTACACGCCACGCGACAATGTCGCCGAGCGCCTGGCCAAGCGCTTCGGCGCGGGCGTCGGCGCAGGCGCGGTGAAGGCCCTGCGTGAACTGCCCCCCCTTCGTTGAGAGCGCCTCATGAACATGACGTCCCGCTTCGATTGGGCTGCCGGCTATCCGAGCCGTCGCAGCCCGCTGTTCGCGCGCAACATCGTCTCCACCTCGCATCCGCTGGCAGCGCAGGCCGGCCTGCAGATGCTCAGGCAGGGCGGCAATGCGGTCGACGCGGCCATTGCCACCGCGGCCTGCATGACGCTGGTCGAGCCCTGCAGCAACGGCCTGGGCTCGGATGCTTTCTGCATCCTGTGGGACGGGCAGCAGTTGCACGGCCTGAACGCCTCGGGGCCGGCGCCGGCCGCGTGGACGCCGGCGTTCTTCTCGGGTCAAACCATGCCCAAGCGCGGCTGGGGCTCGGTCACGGTACCGGGTGCGGTCGGCGCGTGGACCGCACTGAGCAAGCGCTTTGGCAAGCTTCCGTTTGCCGACCTGATGCAGCCGGCCATCGAGATCGCCGAGCGTGGCTATGCCGTGCCGCCCATCGTCCAGGGCAAATGGGCGATGGCCGCGGCACTGGATGACCTGACGTCCCAGCCCGGCTTTGCCGAAGCGTTTCTGCCGCGGGGCCGTGCGCCGGAAGTCGGCGAACTGTTCCGCTTTGCCGATGCGGCGCGCAGCTTGCGGTTGATCGCCGAATCAGGCGGCGAGGCCTTCTACCGGGGCGAGATCGCGCAGGCGCTGGCCCGTTTTGCGCGCGAGACCGGCGGCGCGCTGACCGAGGCCGACCTGGCCGCCTACCAACCCGAATGGGTCACGCCGCTGGCCAAGGACTTCGCTGGGCACACGCTGCACGAGATACCGCCCAACGGCCAGGGCATCGCCGCGCAGATGGCGTTGGGGCTGCTGGAGCATTGCAATGTCACGGCGCATGCTGTGGACAGCGCGGAGGCCCAGCACCTGATGATCGAGGCGATGAAACTGGCCTTTGCGGACGTCTACCGCTTTGTGGCAGAGCCGGGCGCGATGAAGATCAGCGCGGCGCAGTTGCTGGACCCCGCCTACCTGGCCGAGCGGGTCAAGCTCATCGACCCGGCCCGTGCCCAGGTCCATGGCGCCGGCAACCCCATCAAGGGCGGCACCATCTATCTGACCGCGGCCGACGAGTCCGGGATGATGGTGAGCTTCATCCAGAGCAACTACATGGGCTTCGGCTCCGGCCTGGTGCTGCCGGGCTACGGCGTCAGCCTGCAGAACCGCGGCCACTGCTTCACGCTGGAAGCCGGCCACCCCAACCAGGTCGCACCGGGCAAGCGGCCTTTCCACACCATCATCCCCGCCTTCCTGACCAAAGACGGCGTGCCGGTGATGAGCTTTGGCGTCATGGGCGGCAACATGCAGCCGCAAGGGCATATGCAGACGCTCGTGCGCATGCTTTGCTACGGGCAGAACCCGCAGGCCGCCTGCGATGCACCGCGCTGGCGCTTCAACGACGGCCTGTCGATCAACATCGAGCCGCACATGCCTGCCGCCACCATCGAGGGCCTGCGTGCGCGGGGCCACGAGATCGGCGACATCCACGACAGCTACCAGGACTTCGGCGCCGGCCAGTTCATCTGGCGGCTGGGCGATACCAGTGTTGAAGGCTATGTGGCGGCCAGCGACCCGCGCCGCGATGGCGCCGCCGTGGGCTACTGACAATGCAGGCGCTGCGCCTAGAGCCGGGCGATGACGTGCGGCTGGCTTTGCAGCTCGATGGGCGTACCGGCTTCGTCGTCGCCGGCATCGGCAGCCTGGCCCATGCGCAGCTGCGCTTCGCGGGTGAACTGGCCCCCACCCGCATCGACGGACCGCTCGAAATCCTGACGCTGAGCGGTAGTCTGACGCGCGATGGTGCGCACCTGCACGCCAGCGTGTCCGACGCCTCGGGGCGCGTGCTGGGCGGCCACGTCTGCGCGGGCTGCGAGGTGCGCACGACGGTCGAACTGCTCATATCACCGCTGCCGGCCGGCTCGCTCGGGCGCGAGTTCGACGCCGCCACCGGCCACGCCGAGCTGCGCGTTCGCGACAGCTGACGCTCGGCCGCGCTGCTAGCATGCGGCGCATGACCAAGCTGCTCGACCTCGACTGACGCTTCAACGCGTCGCCCATCCCGGCGGGGCTCTCCCGCCTGTCGAGTCCTGTCGGAGCCTTCAGCGTCATGTTCTCCAAGTTCTTCACCCTCGCGCCCGGCGACCTGCTGCGCGACGCGGTCTACCGGCGGCTGTGGTCGTCCATCCTCATCTCCTCGCTTGGTGGCCAGATCACCATGCTGGCCCTGCCGTTGACAGCGGCCGTGCTGCTCAACGCCAGCCCCACGCAGATGGGCACGCTGCAGGCCATGGAGATCCTGCCGTTCGTGCTGTTCTCGCTGCCGGCCGGCGTGCTGCTGGACCGCATGCGCAAGTTGCCCGTCTACATCTGGGGCGAGACGCTGCTGGCGGTTGCCGTGGCCACCGTGCCGCTGGCGGCCTGGCTGGGCGTGCTGAGCATGCACTGGCTCTATGTCGTCGGCTTCGTGCTTGGCTGTGTCTACACGGTGGCTGGCAGCGCCGCCCAGATCGTGCTGACCCAGGTCGTCCCGCGAGAGCGCTTGGTCGAGGCGCATGCGAAGAATGCCCTGGCGTCCTCGGGTGCCGAGGTGGCCGGCCCTGGCGTCGCTGGCGCCCTGATCAAGCTCTTCGGTGCGCCGCTGGCCCTCGCGGTGGATGCCCTGCTGCTGCTGGTGTCGGCGGCCATCCTGCGCGGCATCCAGGTCAAGGAGACGCTGGCGACGCGCAGCGGCCAGGGCTTCTGGACCGAACTCAAGGCGGGCCTGCGGTTTGTGGGCGAGCGCCCCTTGCTCGTCAGCCTCGCCACGGCCACTGGCGGCTGGCAGCTCTTTCACAACGCGGCCCTGGTCGCACAGATCCTGTTCGCCACGCGCGAGCTGAAACTGTCACCGCAGACTGTCGGCCTCTCATACATCGCGCTGGGAGCGGGCACGGTGCTGGCCAGCATCTTCGGGCATCGCATCAGCCGCCGCATCGGCCCCGGGCCTTGCCTGGTGCTGGGTTACGCAGCCTGCGGCTTGGGTTGGGGCCAGCTCGCCTTGGCACCCGCCGGCGCGGCAGGTGTCGTCAGCTTCTGCGTGATGCTGTTCGCCTTTGGCTTTGGCGCGGTGCTGATCTTCATCAACTTCCTTTCGCTGCGCCAGGCCGTCACGCCCGCGCCCATGCTGGGCCGCATGACGAGCACGATGCGTTGGCTCATCCTGCTGCCGGCGGGGCCGGGCGCCCTGATCGGCGGCTGGCTGGGCGAGCATGTCGGCCTGCGCGCGGCGCTGGGTTTTGCCGGTGCGGGCGGCTGCCTGCTGGCGCTGTGGGCCTGGCGCAATGAGGTCATCCGCGATGTGCGCGAGCTGCCCAAGCCTGTTGAAGTGGTGACGGCATGACGGATCCCCTGTTGATCGACATCCCTGAGCGGCTGGAAGGCGAACGCACGCTGCTGCTCGCCCCGCGCGCCGGTACCGGTGCGGAGATGGCCGTGGTCATCGCGCAGTCGCTGTCGCACCTGCGGCCATGGATGCCCTGGGCGCAGGACGCGCCGACGGCCGAGAGTTCGGAGCTGGTGGTGCGGCGCATGCAGGCCGACTTCATCGCTCGCCGCGACCTGTGCTTCCAGATCTATGCCCGGCGAGCGGACGGCAGCCCCGGCCGGCTGCTGGGCGGCACCGGTCTGCACCGCATGGACTGGGTGGTGCGCAAGTTCGAGATCGGATACTGGATCCGCCCCGAGGCGGCCGGCCGGGGTCATGTCAGCGAGTCGGTGCGCTTGCTGACGGCGCTGGCCTTTGACAAGTTGGACGCAAGGCGTGTCGAGATCCGCTGCGACACGCGCAACCTGAAGAGCCGGGCCGTCGCGGAGCGCTGTGGCTTCGAGCTGGAGGGCGTTCTGCGCTGCGAGGCGCTCGCCGTGGACCGCACACTGCGCGACACAGCCGTGTATTCGCAGATCAGGGCTGGAACAAGCTGAAGGCCTGGTTGCCCATCTCGAGCGGCCGTGCCCTGCGTTTCAGGCGTGAGGCGCCCGCGAGCGCATGCCCCAGTCCCAGAGCTTCTCGCTCGGCAGTGGCAGCACCATGAACCAGTGTTCCAGCAGTGCCAGGCTGAGCAGCATCGCGACGAAGCTGCAGGCGGCTACCTCGAAGGCGCCCAACTGCGTCGCCACCGCGCTGTGCCAGGCCCAGGCCGCCAGCGCGGTGATCGCGATGACGCAGACCGGGAAGAGGGCATTGCTCGGTCGCTGGCGGAAGTAGCTGTGCATGTAGCGCAGGTGCTCGGGCAGGAACTGCTCGTTGAGGTTGCGCACGCCCAGGAAGACGTTGAGCTTGGCCGACAGGCGCATCAGCCACAGCACGCCGAAGGTCCAGGCGCTGAGCTGGTTGGGTTGCTGCCAGGTCAGCGCCAGGATGGCTGCGCCGAGCACGATGAGGGCGAGCTCGTGATACAGGATGGCCATCACCGCGTGCCCGGCGCGGCGCCAGCCGCGCGCGTCAGGTGGGCAGGCCTGCCGGCGCGGACCGGTCACATAGCCGAGCAGGAAGCCGATTTCCTGCCACGCCCAGACCATCAAGGCGGCCGTGAAGGCCAGGTAGGCGCCGGTGACCCGTGTGTCAGACGCCGACACGGCCACGCCCAGCAGCGATACGCCGAGCAGCACGGTCGCTGCGCCCATCGTCCACCGATGGGTGGCCCGCGGCAGGCCGTTCAAGTAGAGGATCACGCCGGTGCTGAACCACCATAGCAGCAAGGTGTAGAGCGCAGGCCAGCCGTGTTGCATCACAGGATTCCGTTGCGCGGCGCGGCCTACCAGCTCGGCGCCACACGCATCTCGCGAGGCAGCTCGTGCTTGTGCGTAGGCAGCAGAAACAGGCGCGCGAAGCACAGCGCAGCACGTGCGGCGCAAACGCCTTGCTGCAGCCGCCCCAGCAAGCCGCCGCGCGCCTTGGCGCGCTCGGCCGCGGCGGAGATGGCGCAAAGCCTGTCCATGCCTGCGCGGAAGACCGGGTGCTCGGTGTCCAGGCTGATCGGGAAGACCTGGCGCGTGATCTCGGTCGTGATCTGGAAGACGCGGTAGTCGTAGTCGGTCGGGTCCATGCCCAGGGCCTCGCTCAGCCACGGTCGCGTGTGGTCGCGCACATACATGGTGGCGTAGACGGCCAGCAGGAAGAAGCGGATCCACAGCTTGTTGCCTCCCTGCAGCAGGCCGGGTTGGGCCCGCATCATCAGCGCGAACGACTCGCCGTGGCGGAACTCGTCGTTGCACCAGCGCTCGAACCACTTAAAGATTGGGTGGAAGCGCTTCTCGGGGTGGCGCTCCAGCTGGCGGAAGATGGTGATGTAGCGCGCGTAGCCGATCTTCTCGGACAAGTAGGTCGCATAGAAGATGTACTTGGGCTTGAAGTAGGTGTAGGCCTTGCTCTGCTTGAGGTTGACCAGGTCGACGGCCAGGCCAAAGTCCTTCAGGGATTGGTTCAGGAAGTTGGCATGCCGCGATTCATCGCGCGTCATGTAGCGCATCAGCTGCTTGATGTCGGGATTGCTGACGTTCTTCTGGATCTCGTTGTAGAGCACGCAGCCCGAGTACTCGCTGGTCAGCGAGCTGACGAGAAACTCCTGGAAGTCCTGGCGGAGCTGCGGCGACCACTGCGCCGACAGCGCCGCCACCTCGGCCGCAAACGCTGGCGTGCGCTGGAAGTGGTCGTGGTTGTTGTCGCCCTCGTACTCGGCCAGCATCGCGTCCCACTCGGCGCGCACGGGACTCATGTCCAAGCGGTCCATGGCGGCGTAGTCGGTCTTGTAGAAGCGCGGCGTCAGCACCGTCTCGGCCTTGGCCAGCTTGGCCGCGTCGTCGGGGGTGTGCAGTTCAGCGCTGGGCGACATGGTCGACTCCTTGCGGGAAGGGAAGCAGCCGCGCGAATACGGCCGAATTTGTGGGGCCGAAGGATTCGAGGTCGATGCGGCGGCCGGTGGCCGGGTCGAGCAACGTCAGCCGGCCATCGGCCCGGCCCAGCAGTTGGAAGGGCAGCTCTGGCCCCAGGCCCTGGCGCTTGCGTTCGCGCACCAGGCCACGCATGGTGCTGCGCAGGAAACCGTTGGTACCGGGCGCTGCGGTATCGAGCAGCTGACCGCTGGCCGCGTCCAGCACGGCAATGCCACCGTCATCGCGGTCTTCAAAGCGCAGTTGCCGGCTGCTTGCCGTGGCAGCGTCGGCCTGCTGCACGGCGCTCTGACCGGACAAGCGCACGGCGCTGACGCCGACCAGGCAGCTCAGCACCAGGGCGGCCATGGCCGTGAGCGGAAACACGGGCAATCGGGCTTGCAGGCTTGTGCTCATGATGCGCGCCTCAGGCGTGGGCCAGCGGCCTGGCGACCAGGGTGGGCACGCCGCTGTGTGCATCAACGCTGCCAACGGCCCGCAACGGCAGGTGCTCGCGGGCCGCTTCGGCCTGCTGCAGCGCGGTGGCCAGGATCTCGGCCACGGCCTTGGCGTTGCTCAGTCCGCGCAGCATCGGCTGGGTGCGCTTGAGCTGCCAGGGCCGTGCGTGGGGCCACAGGTGCAGGTAGGCGATGCGGTCATCGCCAGCCAGATTGAGCACGATGTCGCCACCATGTTCACCGCGCGGGCGCCAGCCAGCCGAGGCGATCTGCGAGAACGGCAGGTTGAAGGTGATGCTGAGCACCACGCCGACGCGCATGACGATGCGCCGGGTGGTGACGGTGTAGACCGTTGTGCGCGCCATCAACCAGGCGATGCCGCCCAGCAAGGCCAGTGCCAACGTAATCAGCGGCAGCATGCCCGCCATCGCCAGCAGTGTCGGGCCGACGCCTGCGCCGTCGTACGCACTGCCGATCCCGCGCCATGCCAGCAGCGTGCCGAAGTAGTACAGCACCAGGTCCAGGTGCAGGGCCTGACGCGCCAGCAGCAGGGCATCGGGACTGCCTTGCCAGAGCTGCGTCTCGTTGGCCGGTAGCGCCTCAGGCAAGCCGTGGGTGGCTTCGAACTCATGTTCGTGTGCTGGAGCCAGCACGTCCACCAGCGTGGATACGGCCTTCACAGCAGCGGCTCCTGGCGGCCCGGCGTGGCGTAGAGGGTGCCGGCGCCGTAGTAGGCCATGATCTTTTCTTCCTCCAGCAGCGTGACTTGGTCGGCGACGCGCGTCTTGGGCACGCGGGCGAACTGGTGGCTGAGGATGGACTTCACGCGGATGCGGCGCTGCTCGACGCGGGCGAAGTTCATCGGCAACAGCACGCGCGCGCCGCCCACGACCTCCAGCTCCAGGTATCGGAACAGCATCTCCGAGCGGTCGACCCACAGGTCCACCACCCGGCCGCCCTCGGCGCCGTCGTCGCCCAGCACCGGCAGGCCGCGCGGGTCGACATCCTGGTGGGCCACGCCAAAGCCGGTTGCAGCGCGCAGCGGCACGATCTTGGGCAGTCCTTCGTAGGTCAGGTCGGCTACGTCGGCGCGGTTGCTCCAGCTGCCTGGCCCCACGCCGGCCAAGAGCAGGTCATCCGTGCTGGCTTCGGGCTGCAGCGGCGCGCCTCGGTAGGCGCCCTCATGCAGCGGCGGCTGGTCGTCGCGGCGCTGGTTGGGCACCTGCACCGTGTCGCCGTTGGCCAGGCGGTAGGTCTTGGGGTCTGGCACGGCCGGCCAGCCCTGCACGGTGATGGACCGCGAGCGGTCAGACTCCAGCGGGTAGCCCTCGCGCTTGTTCTCGCGATGGAGGTAGTAGATCAAGCCCGCGAAGAAGATCCAGAACGCGTAGAGCACGAGCTGGGCAACGTCGACATAGCCTGTGATGGCACCGGTTTGCATAGGGATCTCCTAGCCAGGGAACTCAGCCAGGCCGAAGCGCTGGCGGGATGAATGGGGCGCGCCGGCGGGGCGCACCAGCGGACCGATGGCGATCAGCGTGCCGAACAGCAGCGCGATCTCCAGGTGATAGACGACGCTGTAGGCCACCTGCGGCTCGGACATCGCCGTGCCCAGCCAGCCGTGAGCGGCCAGCGCCTCGAAGCCGTCGCGCAGCGTCCCGCCCAGCGCCACGGCAATGCCGCCCGCAGTGGCCTGCATGGCGCCCCAGGCGCCTAGCGCAAGCCCTGCGCAACCGCTTTGCTCCAGCCCCATCGCGACGACCAGCGTGCTGACGGCGAACAGGCCGCCGCCCAAGCCGATGAGGAAGTTGCCGAAGCGAAACAGCAGCCCCGAATCGAGCGGCGCCGCGAAGATGACGGCGGAGAAGGCGCAGATGCCGACCAGCAGGCCGATGGCCGCCAGGCGGTGCGCGTCGAAGCCGCGCTGCAGCAGCCGCGCCGCGATGGCGAAGCCCAGCAGCGAACCCAGCGCCATGCCCGCCGTCAGCAGGCTGGTGGCGGCCACCGACAGCTTCAGGATGGCGCCGCCGTAGGGTTCCAGCACGATGTCCTGCATGTTGAAGGCCGCCGTACCCAGCGCCACGGCGACGAGGAAACGGCGCGTGCGTGGCTGCCCGGCAAAGCGCTGCCACACATCGGCGAAAGACTCGGGCCGTGCGCCCGCGCCGCGCAAAGCACTGCCCCGTGCCTCCTGCTTCCACAACGCGACGGCGTTGAACACCACGGTGAGGAGGGCCGCACCCTGCACCACGCCGACCAGGCGCGTGGCGCTGAAGTCCTGCAGCACCAGGCTGAATACCGTGCTCGCCATGACCATGCCCAGCAACAGCATCACGTACATCAGGGCGACGACGCGTGGCCGTGTCTCGGGACTCGCCTGGTCGGTGGCCAGGGCGAGGCCGGCGGTCTGCGTCGTCTGCATGCCGGCGCCCACCATGACGAAGGCGAGTGCAGCGGCGAGATGGCCGACAACGACGCCGCCCGGCTGGGCGCTGGCCTCGGCGCCCGGCTGCAGCAGGATGAGGGCGAACGGCATGATCGACAGGCCGCCGAACTGCAGCAACGAGCCGAACCACAGATAGGGCACGCGCCGCCAGCCCAGTGCGGACCGGTGCGTGTCCGAGCGGTAGCCCACAAGCGCGCGGAAAGGCCCGGCCAGCAGCGGCAGCGCGACCATCAGCGCCACCTGCCACGCCGGCACGCCCAGCTCGACGATCATGACCCGGTTCAGCGTGCCCACCAGCAGCGCATAGGCCATGCCCACCGACACCTGGAACAACGCCAGCCGCAGCAGGCGCGACAGCGGCAGCTCGGTGCTGGCCACATCGGCAAAGGGCAGGAACTCCACGCTCAACCGCGACCACTTCAGGGCCAGGCGCTGGTTGAGCTGGAGAACGGATTTCATGACCGCACCAGCTCCATGGCTTGCGAGGTATAGAACCCACTGGAGACGCGTTGGCTGCGGCGTACGTCCCAGGCCAACAGCCCGGGGTGGGCGTCCAGGCGACGGTGCAGTTGGCGCTCGGCCACCGGCACGATCGACGGCGAACGGTTGCCGTGGGGGAACAGCTTGCCGGCCGCCTTGAACAACTGCAGCGCCGGGCTGCTGGGTGCAAAAGTGAACAGTAGCGAACACCGCGTGCGCTGGGCCAGACCGGCGATGACCTCGACCGCATCGGCGGGCTCGTAGTGGATCAATGAGTCCATGCCCACGACGAAATCGAATTCGCCGAGTGCCGGGTCCAGCATGTCGCCCGAGCGGAAGTCGATGCGCCCCCCGCCGTTGAACGCCGGCTGGCGCTGTTGGGCCAGGTCCACCAGCGTGGGCGAGAGGTCGACGGCCAGCACCTCTGCGCCGCGGCAGGCCGCCTCGACGGCCAGCGCGCCGGTGCCGCAGCCGGCATCCAGCACGCGGCGGCCGCGCAGGTCATCGGGCAGCCAGGACAGCAGCGTGGCGCGCATGCGGTCGCGGCCGGCGCGCACGGTGGCGCGCACGCGGCCCACGGGTGCATCGGACGTCAGCCGCGCCCAGGCATCGGCGGCGGTGCGGTCGAAGTAGGTCTCGATCTCGCCGCGGCGCGCGGTGTAGTTGGGGGAGTCCATCAATCGAACCCCAGCAGGTCGAAGATGTCGCGGTCCTTCATCGGCACGCAGTTGTAGGGCTCGCCACCCAACCACAGCGCGGCGGCCAGCCGCAGGTACTCGGCCTGCACCTTCTCCAGCTCGGGCGAATACTCCATCTCGAACAGCGTCGACTTCTTCAGCCGGCTGCGGCGGATGACGTCCAGGTCAGGGAAGTGCGCGGCGAGCTTCAGGCCGATCCTGTCGTTGTACTTGTCGATCTGGTCGGTCGCCGCGCTGCGGTTGGCGATGACGCCGCCCAGGCGCACCTTGTAGTTCTTGGCCTTGGCGCCGATGGCCTGCACGATGCGGTTCATCGCGAAGATGGAATCGAAGTCGTTGGCCGTGACGATCAGCGCGCGGTCGGCGTGCTGCAGCGGTGCGGCAAACCCACCGCAGACCACGTCGCCCAGCACGTCGAAGATCACCACGTCGGTGTCTTCGAGCAGGTGGTGTTCCTTCAGCAGCTTGACCGTCTGGCCCACCACGTAGCCGCCGCAGCCGGTGCCGGCCGGCGGGCCGCCGGCCTCCACGCACATCACGCCGTTGTAGCCCTCGAAGACGAAGTCCTCGACGCGCAGTTCCTCCGAGTGGAAGTTGACCGTCTCGAGCACGTCGATGACGGTGGGCAGCATCTTCTTGGTCAGCGTGAAAGTGGAGTCATGCTTGGGGTCACAGCCGATCTGCAGCACGCGCTTGCCGAGCTTCGAGAACGCGGCGGAGAGGTTGCTGGACGTTGTGCTCTTGCCGATGCCGCCCTTGCCGTAGATGGCAAAGCACTTGGCCGTGCCGATGCTCACGGCGGGGTCCATCTGCACCTGCACGCTGCCGGCGCCGTCGGGCTGGCGCCGGTTGCCGATCTCCTGGATCGGAACTTCGGTGACCATGTTCATGCGGCTGCCTTCTCTTTCGTGGGGATGACGCCTTCAAGGCGGTCTTCCAGTTCGTCGCCGGCCTGGCGCAGGGCTTCGAGCGTGGCGGCATCGGGCTGCCAGTAGTCGCGCTCGTACGCTTCCAGCAGCCGGTTGGCCACACGTGCGGAAGCAGTGGGGTTGAGTTGGGCCAGGCGTTCGCGCATGGCGGGGTCGAGCATGAAGGTGGCGCTGAGCTGCTCGTAGACCCACGGCGCCACCTGACCGGTAGTGGCCGACCAGCCCATCGTGTTGGTCACGTGCACCTCGATCTGGCGCACGCCTTCGTAGCCGTGCTTGAGCATCGCGTCGAACCACTTCGGGTTCAGCATGCGGGTGCGGGTCTCCAGCGCCACCTGCTCGCTGAGCGTGCGCACCGTGCCCCCGCCGAAGCGGTCGCGCGTCTGGTCGCCGATGTAGACCGGTGCCATCTGCGCGCCATCGCCGTCGCGGCGCACCTTGGCTCGCTTGATGGCGCGGCTGACGCCGCCCAGCGTGTCGAAATAGGTGTCCACCGTCGTGACGCCCAGCTCGACTGAATCGAGGTTCTGGTAGGCCAACTGCACATCGGCCAGCACGCTTTGCAGCAGCTCGGCCTGCTGCACCGGCCGGCCGCCGCGGCCGTAGGCAAAGCCCTTGCGGCGGCTGTAGGTCTCGGCGAGCTCGTCGCCGTCTTCCCAGCGGCTGTTGTCGATGAGGCTGTTGATGTTGGCGCCGTAGGCCCCTTCGGCATTGCCGAAGACGCGCAGAGCCGCGGTCTCCAGGTCGCCGCCGTGTTCGGCCAGGTAGGCGAGAGCGTGCTTGCGGATGAAGTTCTGCTCGGCCGGTTCGTCCGCCTGCGCGGCCAGGAAGGCGGCTTCGGCCAGCAGCTTGATCTGCAGCGGCAGCAGGTCACGGAAGATGCCCGAGAGGGTGATGACCACGTCTATGCGCGGCCGGCCCAGTTCGGCCAGGGCAATCAACTCGGCGCCAGCGAGCCGGCCGTAGCTGTCGAAGCGCGGCCGTGCGCCCATCAGCGCCAGGGCTTGGGCGATGGGACCGCCTTCGCTCTTCAGGTTGTCGGTGCCCCACAGCACCATGGCGATGGACTCGGGCAGCGGGTTGCCGGCGGCCATGTGCTTGTCGAGCAACCGTCCGGCCTGGGCGAAGCCGTCCTTGACGGCATAGGCGCTCGGGATGCGGAAGGGGTCGAAGCCGTGCAGATTGCGGCCCGTGGGCAGGATGGCCGGCGTGCGGAGCAGGTCGCCGCCGGGGGCGGGGCGCAGGAAGCGGCCGTCCAGCGCGCGCAGGATGCCGTCGATCTCGCGGTCCTCCGCCATCAGCCGGTCCATGTCGCAGAGCTGCTGCAGCAGGGCCAGGTCTTCCAGGTCGTCGTCTCCGGTCGGCATGCCGTTGGCGACCAGCGCCTCGATGACGGCTCGCTCAGGCTTGAAGCCGTGCGATGCCTCGGCACTGGACATCAGCAGGTCGACCCGCTCAGCCTGGCTCGGCGCCTGGCCGACGACATGCAGGCCGTAGGGGATCAGCGTGTACTCCAGCTCCAGCACGGCGTCGTTCAGCCGCGTGATGCGCGCCTCATCGGCGGCGCCCCAGGCCGGCTCGGCTGCTGCCAGGTCCAGCGTGGCGGCCTGGGTCTGGATCATCGGCACCAGCGCTTCGCGCTCCGCTTGCGCTTCAGGCTCCAGGCTGCGATAGCGCTCCAGCATCTCGCGCAGCTCCACCAGCCCCTTGTAGAGGCCGGCCTCGGTCACCGGCGGCGTCATGTAGCTGATCAAGGTGGCGGCGGCGCGGCGCTTGGCGATGCTGCCTTCGGACGGGTTGTTGGCCGCGTAGAGGTAGAGGTTCGGTAGGTCGCCAATGAGGCGGTCCGGCCAGCAGCGGGCCGACATGCCGGCCTGCTTGCCAGGCATGAACTCCAGCGCGCCGTGGGTGCCGAAGTGCAGCACCGCGTGGGCGGCAAAGTCCTCGCGCAGCCAGCGGTAGAAAGCCGAGAAGGCATGCGTCGGGGCGAAGCCCTGCTCGAACAGCAGGCGCATCGGGTCGCCTTCGTAGCCGAACGCCGGCTGGATGCCGACGAAAACATTGCCGAAGCGCTCGCCCAGCACAAAGATGTGACTGCCGTCGCTCTGCTGCTTGCCCGGCGACGGGCCCCATTGCGCCTCGATCTCCTTGAGGTGCTTTTCGCGGCGCAGATGCTCGTTGGCAGGAATGCGGTGGTGCACATTGGCCATCGCGCCGAAGCGGGCGGCGTTGCCGGTGATGATGCTTTCACGCAGCGCATCGACCGACGCCGGCATGTCCACCGTGTAGCCCTCGCGCGCCATCGCGGCCAGCGTATTGAACAGCGACTCGAACACCGACAGGAAGGCGGCCGTGCCAGTGGCGCCCGCGTTGGGCGGGAAGTTGAAGATGACCGCGGCCACTCGGCGCTCGGCGCGCTCGCTGCGGCGCAGGTCGACGAGCTTGCCCACACGGGCCGCGAGGGCGTCGGCGCGTTCGATGCAGCTGTGCATGTCGTGCGCGTCGACTTCGTTCTCGAAGCGGCAGCCGTGACTGCAGCCGGTGCAGGCGATGTGCGCGGCGTTGGCCCGCCCGCCGAACACCATGGCGCCGGTCGCGCCGTCCAGCTCGGGGATGGCCACCATGATGGTCGACTCCACCGGCAGCAGGCCGCGCGAGGAGCCGCCCCACTGGTCCAGCGTCTGGAACTCGACAGGGTGCACGGCGAGGTAGGGCACGTCGAGCGCGGCGAGCACCTCCTCGGCGGCCTTGGCGTCGTTGTAGGCGGGGCCGCCGACGAGGGAGAAGCCGGTCAGCGACACCAGCGCATCGACGAGGGTGCGGCCGTCCTTCGACTGGAAGTACTTGGCGATGGCGGGCCGCTGGTCCAGCCCCGTGGCGTAGGCCGGAATGACTCGGAGGCCGCGTGCCTCCAGCGCGGTGATGACGCCGTTGTAGTGGTCGGCATTGCCGGCCAGCAGGTAGGAGCGCATCAGCAGCAGGCCGACCGTGCCACGGGTGCCGGTGGTGGCCACCTTGGGCAGGGCCTCGGGCAGCGTGGACATCAGGCCGACGGCGCTCGGGTGGCTCATGCGCGGGTGGTAGAGGCCGACCTCGGGATATTCGATAGGCTGCTGTGGCTGAGCCTCCGCCCGCAGGGACTTGCGCGGGCCGGCGGCGTAGCGCTCCACCAGCAGCCTCACCATGTTGGCGATGTTGTCCTGCGAGCCGGCCAGCCAGTACTGCAGCGTCAGGAAATAGGCGCGCACGTCCTGAGCGGTGCCGGGGATGAAGCGCAGGATCTTGGGCAGCATGCGCAGCGTCTTCATCTGCTGCGCGCCCGCCGTGCCCTTGTTGCCGTCGGCCTTGCCGGGCGGCTTGCCGCGCAGCCGCTTGAGGAAGGCCATGGCGCCGGTGGCCGGCGCCGACATGTCGAACTTGCCCATTCGGGTCAGCTTGGTGACCTCGGCTGCAGACATCGCGCAGACCATGGCGTCGCAGTGCTCGCGGCGCGCCTGCAGGTCGGCCAGGATGGGCAGGAAGTGGTCCTCCAGGAACAGCATCGACGCGATGACGATGTGGGCGCGCGCAATGTCGGCGCGGCAGCGGGCCAGGGCCTCCGTGTTGTCACCCCATTCGGCGGCAGCGTGTACGGTCAGACGCAGGCCGGGCAGGGTCCTGACCAGCGTTGCATTGGCACGCTCTGCCGCGCTGGCGAGGTGGCTGTCCATGGTCACGATGACCACGTTCATCGCCTGGCCCTTAACGAGAGAAATGGGCTTTGGCGTCATACAGCGTCTCGATGGTGATGACCGCCACGCTCTGGCTGAGCGCGTAGGCCTCGGTGTTGCGACGGGCCTTGCCGCGCACGAAGAAGGGGATCTTGCGCAGCTCCTTTTCGGCGTCCGGTGCCCACGCTGCGGCGGTCGGGGTTGCGCTCACCTCCGGCGCCTCCGCTGGGACTTCGATGAGCGCCGGCGCGGCCTGCGGCTTGATGGCCGCGCCGCCAAGGTGGGAGGGCGAGGCGTCCTCGTGGAACTCGAAGTCACCGCGGAACATGCCGATCAGGTGCTCCTCCAGCCCCATCATCAGCGGGTGGACCCAGGTGTCGAACAACACGTTGGCGCCCTCGAACCCCATCTGCGGCGAGTAGCGCGCCGGGAAGTCCTGTACATGCACCGGCGCCGAGATGACCGCGCAGGGCAGACCCAGGCGCTTGGCGATGTGGCGCTCCATCTGCGTGCCCAGTACCAGCTCGGGGCCGGCGGCCGTGATGGCGGCTTCCACGTCGAGGTAGTCGTCGCTGATGAGGGCTTCGACGCCGTACCGCGCGGCGGCCTCGCGCACGTCGCGGGCAAACTCGCGGCTGTAGGTTCCGAGACCCACGACCTTGAAGCCGAACTCGGTGGCGGCCACGCGCGCGGCGGCGATGGCGTGCGTCGCGTCACCGAAAACGAACACGCGCTTGCCAGTCAGGTAGTTGGAGTCGACTGACTTGGCGTACCAGGGCGAGCGGGACTGGGCC
The DNA here is from genome assembly GCF_001425165.1 of Pelomonas sp. Root405. GTDB lineage: Bacteria > Pseudomonadota > Gammaproteobacteria > Burkholderiales > Burkholderiaceae_C > Pelomonas. Next base: position 118,144 of record NZ_LMDU01000017.1, on the reverse strand, counting down.
TGTGCAGCGGTCAGGTCGGGGTCGAGCCCGGCCAGCGCGGCCACTTCGCGGATGAATTCGCGCGTGGCGGCGGCGCCGATGGGGATGGTCTTGGTGGCGGGCAGGCCGAGGTTGCGTGTCATCCAGCTGGCGGCCTGGTGCGCGACCTCGGGGTAGAGCACGACGTTGAAGTCGGCATCGGCCAGCCGCGCCAGGTCAGCGGGCGACGCGTCTTGGGGCGCAACCACGTTGATCGTGATGCCCATCAGCTCCAGCAGCTGTCGGATTTCGCGCACATCGTCGCGGTGGCGGAACCCCAGGGCCGTAGGCCCGAGGATGTTGCAGCGGGGCTTGTCGCCCTCCACGCGCGGCTGCGAGGGCTTGACTGCCAGGTGGCGCACCAGCTGGTAGAAGGTTTCGGCAGCGCCCCAGTTTTCCTTCTTCTGGTAAGCCGGCAGCTCCAGCGGAATGACCGGCACCGGCAGGCACAGGGCCTGGGTCAGGCCGCCGGGGTCGTCCTGGATCAGCTCGGCCGTGCAGGAGGCACCCACCAGCAGCGCCTGCGGCTTGAAGCGCTCGTAGGCATCGCGGGCGGCGTCCTTGAACAGCTGCGCGGTGTCGCCGCCGAGGTCTCGGGCCTGGAAGGTGGTGTAGGTGACGGGCGGGCGCTTGTTGGCGCGCTCGATCATCGTGAACAGCAGATCGGCGTAGGTGTCGCCCTGCGGCGCGTGCAGCACGTAGTGCACATCACGCATGGCCGTGGCGATTCGCATCGCGCCGACATGGGGCGGGCCTTCGTAGGTCCAGAGGGTGAGTTGCATGGTGCGTTCGATTCAGGCGGCCAGCAGCGCGCGTCGTGTCAGAGGGCGGGTGAACAACCCAGCCAGATCGCCGGCCTGCTCGAAGCCCTGGATAGGCGTGAACACCAGCTCGATGGACCACTTCGTCGTGAAGCCTTCGGCCTCAAGCGGGTTGGCCAGGCCCAGGCCGCACACCGTCATGTCAGGTCGCGCGGCGCGGCAGCGGTCGAGCTGCCGTTCCACGTCCTGCCCCTCGGACAGCGGCGTGCCGGCCGGCAGCCAGGCCAACTCTTCCGCCAGATGCTGGCGGTGCAGATACGGCGTGCCGACTTCGCTCAGCGTCATGCCCAGCTCGCGGCTCAGGAAACGCGCCAGTGGCACTTCAAGCTGGGAGTCGGGGAAGAAGAAGATGCTCTTGCCCGCCAGCGCAGTGCGGTGGGCGGCCAGCGCCTGTTCGGCGCGCCTGCGTGCCGGGGCGATGGCTTGCTCGACCCCATCGGCGTTCAGCCCCATCGCCGCGCCGGCCGCCTGCATCCACGCGGTGGTGCCTTCGGCGCCGAGCGGGAAGGGGCTGGCAACACGCGCGGCGCCGCGCGCCTCCAGCGCCTTGGCGGTGTCGCCGAGGAAGGGCTGGGCCAGCAGGAAACGGGTCTGCGGTCCCACCGAGGGCAGGGCGGTCGAGGTGCGCGACGGGAAGAAGGCGAAGCGCTTCACGCCCATGGCGGTGAAGAGGCGGCTGAACTGGTCTTCCACGACGTCGGCCAGCGCGCCGACGATCAGCAGCTCGGGCTCCTGCCGCTGGATGGAGATGGGCAGCACGGGCACGAGGGCGGCCAGGCAGGCATCCTCGCCCTGCGTGAAGGCGGTCTCGATGCCGCTGCCGGAGTAATTGAGCACCCGGACCTGCGGCATGAATTCCTGGCTGAGACGCGCGGCGGCGCGGGACAGGTCCAGCTTGATGACCTCCGACGGGCAGGAGCCGACGAGGAACAGCAGCCGGATGTCGGGGCGGCGCTCCAGCAGGCGCTTGACGACGCGATCGAGCTCGTCCTGCGCATCAGCGAGGCCGGCAAGGTCGCGCTCGTCGAGGATGGCCGTGGCGAAGCGCGGCTCGGCAAAGATCATCACGCCGGCTGCCGACTGGATCAGGTGGGCGCAGGTGCGCGAGCCGACGACCAGGAAGAAGGCGTCCTGCATCTTGCGGTGCAGCCAGATGATTCCGGTCAGCCCGCAGAAGACCTCGCGCTGACCGCGCTCCATCAGCACGGGGGCATCCGTGCAGCCCGCATCAACGTGGATCGGGATGACGGCGCTCATGCGGAGGCTCCGGCTGGCAAGGCTGCCGCATGGTCGAGCCGTGCAGCGCGCAGCTTGAGGATGAACTGAGCCGCGTTGATGCAGTAGCTGGCGTAGGCGGCGAGTGCGAGCCACATCTGCTGCGGCGTGCTGAGCCAGCCGGTGAGCCAGGCCACCACGTAGGCCGTGTGCAGCGCCAGCACGAGCATGCTGAACACATCCTCCCAGTAGAAGGCGGGGGCGAACAGCCAGCGGTCGAAGACCACCTTCTCCCAGATGCAGCCGGTCACCATGATCGTGTAGAGCGTCAGCGTCTTGATCAACACCGACAGCGCAGCGTCCTGTTCGCCCACGCCGGTGGCCAGGAAGCGCAGCACCAGTACCAGGCTGACCAGGAAGACCAGGAACTGGACGGGGGCCAGCAGGCCCTGGATCAGCGTCCAGATGCTGGCATCGCGGCGGGCGCGCTGCTCAGGGGTGTACAGAGGCGGCCGTGCGGTGCGCTGACGAGCCATGCCCGGACTGAGGACGTCGGGCGAAGCGGCTTGGTTCAGCATGGAGCCGAATCTAGGCCTGCGGCAGCCGACTGTCAATTAGAATTGACGTAAACAAAACTAGACAAATAACCAGAAATCGGGAAAATCAGCTTGACGCAAGTCGGCGGCATCCTCGACATTGCCTCAGCCGCCTGTCAGCCCCCGTTGGCGCGCGACGCCGCAGTCATCAACAAGAACAGATCAACGAACAAAACGGTTAGCAGTAGCGATTTCTGACGCCACCCAGCGCCGAGGACTGGAACAGACGATTCCGGCCGCTCAAATGGAACCCTTGCTGCCAACCAGCCCACGAGGAGACCGTGGTGGCTGGATGGACGATCAACAGGCTGGCCAAGCGCCAGCAAGCGCCGCGTGCCATGGCCGCGGCTTCCCGCGGTGCAGCCAGGGGTCAGTTGCCGATTCAGGCCGACCCCTTGACGCTGGCAGAGATGCTGGCACTTAAAAGCGCCGAGTTGTCAGGTCGGCTGGCGCCGCTCGACGACGGCGAAAGGCCGCGCCTCACTTCACCGCATCTGGTGGCGAGCAACACATCACAGGACATGCAGCTCTCACGCATCGTCGAGCTGGAGATCATCCCGCGCCTGATGTTGATGCACAGCGCGCAGCCCCTGCAGGACCGCCCGCCGCTGCCGCCGCTCACCTTGACGACGGAGCATGTGCACACGTTGGCGCGACTGGCCGCCGAAGGCGATGCTGACAGCGCAAGCAGCTATGTGCGGGCGCTGCTGGATGCCGGCGCGTCGCAGGAGCAGGTCTTCCTGGACCTGCTGGCGCCCTGCGCGCGCTGGATGGGTGAGATGTGGGAAGAGGATCGCTACGATTTCTCGCAGGTCACCATCGGCCTGTGGCGTCTGCAGAGGGTCCTGCACGAGCAGGGCAGCCGATTCAACCAGGTGGCCCGGCCCGATGCCGACAGCCATCGCGCCCTGCTGGCCGCTGTGCCGGGCGCGCAACACACCTTCGGTGTGGTCATGGCGGCGGAGTTCTTCAGCCGGGCCGGCTGGGACGTCGAATGCGAACCCAAGGCCGACTGGACAGATTTGCGGAGCCGGCTGACCGGCAACTGGTTCGACATGTTCGGACTGTCCATCGCCACGGGGGACAGCATTCCTCACGTAGCGTCTGCTATTCTTGACATGCGAGAAGCGTCAGCTAATCGCGATCTTTTTGTGATGGTCGGCGGACCGATGGCCGGCGAATTGGCGAATCTGGCAGCGCTCTGCGGTGCCGACGCCATGGCCAGCGAAGCCTGCAGCGCGGTCGAAGCCGCAAACGCCGGCGTCAGCAGCGTCAGGCCAGCCTGACTGGTGCTGAAATGCATCGCCCCAGCGGTCCCGGCTGTCTTCTATATCTTCCGGCGGCGTCCCTGATGCTGCCTCTCGCAACTCAGGGAGCTCGATGCACAAGCTTGGCACATCGGCCACCAATCAGCTGTTTGAAGCTCCCGAGCTTTATTTTGCTGATCTGAATGCCGACGTCCTTGCCGCCGTGGTCGCGGCTGCCGCTGATCTGGCGTTGGTGCTGGACAGCCAAGGCGTGATCCGCGACATCTCCCTGGGGACCAGCCACACCAAGGAGCTCGGCGAGCTTCGTCAATGGGTCGGCCGGCGCTGGGCTGAAACCGTCACCATCGAGAACCGCGGCAAGGTCACGGCCATGCTGGCTGCGGCGACGGCCGGCAACAGCCCCGAGAACCAGGGCGAGCGGCCGGAGCGCCAGGTCAACCATGCGCTGGCAGGTGGCCTCGAACTGCCAGTCAGCTACAGCATGGTGCCCATGGGCGTTCAGGGCCACGTGCTGGCCCTGGGCCGCGACCTGCGCGAGGTGGCTGCCGTGCAGCAGCGCCTGGTGGACGCCCAGCAGTCCATGGAGCGCGACTACCTGCGCCTGCGTCACACCGAGGCACGCTACCGTCTGCTCTTCGAAGCCGTCGACGAGGCCGTCCTGGTGTTGGACGCCACCTCGCTCGTCGTGTTCGAACACAATGCTGCGGCGGCGCGCGTGCTCGGCGATTCGTCCAAGCGCATCGTCGGTCGCAGCTTCACCGAACTACTGGCCGTGGAAAGCCAGGCCGAGGCCTACGCCAAGTTTTCGCAGGCGCGCAGCGCTGGGCGCAGTACGGACATGCTGGTTCGCTTGGCCAATGGCCATACCGAGCTGAAGCTGGCCGCAACCGTCTTCAAGCAGGACAGCACCACCTCGCTGCTGGTACGCCTGTCGCCCACGGGTGCGCTGATCGTCGGCCCCGCTGCGAGCAATGCGCCGAACGTGCCGTCGCTGCTCGATGTCGTCAACGCGATGCCTGACGCCTTTGTGTTGACCGACATGCAAGGCCGCGTCCTTAGTGCCAACCAAGCCTTCAGCGACATGCTGCAGTTGGGCGTGGGCGAGTCTGTCGTCGGCCAGTCACTGGATCGCTGGCTGGGTCGCTCCTCGGTGGACCTGAATGTGCTGATCGGCAACCTGCGCCAGCACGGTGTTCTGCGGCTGTTCCCGACCACCTTGCGTAACGGCTACGGCGAGCCGGGCGCGGTCGAGATCTCGGCGGTGGCCGTGCCCGACGGCCCGCAGGCCTGCCTGGGTTTCTCCATCCGCGATGTCGCACGCCGCCTGCCGGCGGATGGGCGTTCCAGCCGTCAGCTGCCCCGCTCGGCCGAGCAGCTCACCGGCTTGGTGGGGCGCCTGCCGCTCAAGGACATCGTCGGCGAGACGACGGACCTGATCGAGCGCCTGTGCATCGAGGCGGCCCTGGAGCTGACCCGCGATAACCGGGCCTCTGCTGCCGAAATGCTCGGGCTGTCGCGGCAAAGCCTCTATGTGAAGCTGCGTCGTTACGGCATCCAGGACATGGGACCGGCCGGCGCCGAGTAGCGTCAGCGGGCCGTTCCTCCGGCCTGTGTAAATCTAGATTGACATTTGACTGCGTCAGCTCAGAATAGGCTGCATGCAGCGCCCCGCTCTTTCGGCTGTCGCCGAACTGCTCAAGCCCATCACCTGGTTTCCGCCGATGTGGGCCTTTGCCTGCGGGGTCGTGGCGTCGGGCATGCCCGTCGAAGGGCGCTGGCCGCTGATCGTCGCCGGTGTGTTGCTGGCCGGGCCTTTCGTCTGTGCCACCAGTCAGGCCGTCAACGATTGGTTCGACCGCCATGTCGACGCGATAAACGAACCGCAGCGCCCAATCCCATCTGGCCGCATGCCTGGCCATTGGGGCCTGTACATCGCGATCCTCTGGACGCTGCTGTCGTTGCTGCTGGCTTGGCAACTCGGCACGGCGGGCTTTCTGGCCGGCGTGGTCGGCCTTCTGCTGGCGTGGGCCTATAGCGCGCCGCCGCTGCGCCTCAAGCGCAATGGCTGGTGGGGCAACGCCGCCTGTGGCCTGTGCTACGAAGGCCTGGCCTGGATCACCGGCGCGGCCGTGATGGCCATGGGCACCTGGCCCGATGCCCGCTCGCTGACGCTGGCGCTGCTCTACAGCCTGGGCGCGCACGGCATCATGACCCTCAACGACTTCAAATCCATCAAGGGTGACCGGCAGATGGGAATCGACTCCCTGCCCGTCATGCTCGGCGCCTCGCGGGCCGCCTGGGTGGCCTCCCTGGTCATGGCCGCGCCTCAGGTGTTGGTGGCCCTGCTGCTCTGGCAGTGGGGGCAGGGCTGGCACGGGCTGGCCGTCGTCGGCCTGCTGGGTGTGCAGTTGCTGATGATGAAGCGCTTCGTCGCCAGCCCGTTGGAGCGCGCCGTCTGGTACAGCGGAGCCGGCGTTCCGCTGTACGTGTCGGGGATGCTGGTGAGCGCCTTTGCGCTGCGCGGGGTGGTGTCATGAGCAGCAGCTCATTCGGCTGGGCCAGCATCCTTCGCCTTGGCCTCGTTCAGGCCAGCCTCGGCGCCGTCGTCGTGCTGACCACGTCGACGTTGAACCGCGTGATGGTCGTGGAGATGGCGCTGCCGGCGCTGCTGCCGGGCCTGCTGCTGGCCCTGCACTACGTCGTGCAGGTCAGTCGTCCGCGCATGGGGCATGGCTCGGACCTGGGCCGGCGCCGCACGCCCTGGATCATGGGCGGCATGGTCACGCTCGCCGCAGGTGGCTGGCTGGCGGCGCTGGCCACGGTGTGGATGGGCAGCAGCACCGCCGGCGGCATCGCGCTGGCGGTGCTGGCCTACACGCTGATCGGCTTAGGCGTGGCCGCAAGCGGCACCTCGCTGCTGGCGTTGCTGGCCAAGCGCGCGCCGGCCGACAGGCGCGCAGCGGCGGCCACGACAGTCTGGATCATGATGATTGCCGGCTTCGTCGTGACGGCGGGCGTGGCTGGCAGCCTGCTCGACCCGTTCTCGGCCGAGCGGCTGCTGTGGGTCGCGGGCGGCGTGGCGGTGTCGGCCGTGTTGCTGACCGCGCTGGCGCTGATCGGCCTGGAAGGGGCGGCGCAACCGTCACCCCAGCCAGCCGTCGCCCTGTCCTTCAAGCAAGCCCTGCAGGACGCCTGGGCCGAGCCGCGCGCGCGGCGCTTCACCATCTTCGTCTTCGTGTCCATGCTGGCCTTCAGCATGCAGGACCTGATCCTGGAGCCCTTCGCTGGCCTGGTGTTCGGCCTGACCCCTGGCGCCACCACCAAGCTGTCCGGCACACAGCATGGCGGCGCGCTGGTCGGCATGCTGCTGGCCGCCGCGGCCGGCAGCCGCTGGGCGGGTCGGCAGTGGGGCTCGCTGCGCAGTTGGACTGTCTGGGGCTGTGCGGCCTCGGCGCTGGCGCTGGGCGGGCTGGTGTGTGCCAGCCTGGTGGGCCCGACCTGGCCGCTTCAGGCAAATGTCTTTGCGCTGGGCCTGGCGACCGGTGCGTTTTCCATCGCGGCCATCGGTTCCATGATGGGCCTGGCCGGTGCCGGTGACGCGCCGGAAGGCGGCCACGAGGGCGTGCGCATGGGCCTGTGGGGCGCGGCGCAGGCGATGGCTTTTGCGCTGGGTGGTGTGCTGGGCACCGCAGCCAGTGACCTGACGCGCTGGCTGCTGGCCGACGCCGGCATGGCCTATGCGCTGGTCTTCCTGCTCGACGCGGCGCTGTTCTTGTGGGCTGCCCGCCTGGCCGCGCGCGTGGAGCCTGAGCCAGGTCCGCGCGCATCAACTTGGGAGAGCGGTATGAACCTCAGCCAGCCGGTGGACTTTGATGCGGTGGTCGTCGGCGGTGGTCCTGCCGGCGCGACGGCGGCCGATGACCTGGCGCTGCAGGGCCTGCGCGTGTTGCTGCTCGACCGCGCCGGCCGCATCAAGCCCTGCGGCGGCGCGATTCCGCCGCGGTTGATAGCGGACTTCGCCATCCCCGAGCACATGCTGGTCGCGCGCGCCACAGCGGCGCGCATGATTTCCCCACGCGCGGTCGAGGTGGACATCCCCATCGAAGGCGGCTTCGTCGGCATGGTGGACCGCGAGCACTTCGACGAATGGCTCAGAGAGCGCGCCGCCTCGCATGGCGCCGTGCGCCGCACCGGCAGCTTCGAGCGCGTGGCCCGCGATCCGGACGGCATCAGCGTTCTGCACTACAGCGCCGACGGCGGGTCGCAAAGCGTGCGCGCCCGCGCCGTCATCGGCGCCGACGGCGCACGCTCGCAGGTGGCGCAGCAGTGCGTGCCCGGCGCAGACCAGGGCCGCTTCGTGTTCGCGTATCACGAGATCGTCGCCGTCCCCGACGTGGCGCCAGCCGGCTACCTTGGCAGCCGCTGCGAGGTGCATTACCGCGGCGAGCTGTCGCCCGACTTCTATGGCTGGGTGTTCCCGCATGGCGCCAGCGTCAGCATCGGCACCGGCAGCGCCGACAAGGGCTTCTCGCTGCGCCGCGGCGTGATGCAGTTGCGCGCCGCTGCCGGCCTGGCACATGCACGAACGCTCCGACGCGAGGGCGCGCCCATTCCGATGAAGCCGCTGCCGCGCTGGGACAACGGCCGCGACGTCGTGCTGGCCGGCGATGCCGCCGGTGTCGTCGCACCGGCGTCGGGCGAGGGCATCTACTACGCCATGCTCGGCGGCCGCCTGGCTGCCGAGGCGGTGCAGCAGCTGCTGCAGACCGGCGATGTGAAGTCGCTCGCCCTGGCCCGCAAACGCTTCATGCGTGAGCACGGCCGGGTGTTCTGGATCCTCGGCCTGATGCAGCGCTTCTGGTACAGCAGCGACAAGCGCCGCGAGCGCTTCGTCAGCATCTGCCGCGACCGCGACGTGCAGCAGCTCACTTTCGACGCCTACATGCACAAGCGCCTGGTGCGCGCGCGGCCCATGGCGCATGCGCGCATCTTCTTCAAGGACGTGGCCCACCTGCTCGGGTTGGCTCGCGTGTGATGGCCGACCTGATCGACGCCCAACTGCTGCTGTACCTGGTGGACCTGGTGCTGGCGGTCAGCCTGATCGAATTGCTCTGGCTTTGCCTGCGACGTCCTACGGGGCTGGCGAATCTGGCGCCCAATCTGCTCGCCGGGCTGAGCCTGACCCTGGCGCTGCGTCTGAGCCTTGTGGGTTCAGCGAGCGCCTTGATCGTGCTCTGCCTGACCGCCGCCGGCCTGTCCCATCTGCTGGACCTGCTGGCACGCCGACGCCACCCTGACGTCTTTTCAGCCATCCCGCCCACCGGGCAAGGAAAGCCAACACCATGAATTCACGCCGCCGTTTCATCCGCCTGATTCCCGCTGCAGGCGCCGGCTTGCTGGCCACCAGCGCCTGGTCCCAGGCCATGGTGGACGAGAAAGACCCGATGGCCGTCTCGCTCGGCTACGTGGCCGACGCCACCAAGGTCAACAAGGCCAAGTACCCCAAGTACGCGGCCGGCCAGCTGTGCGGCAACTGTGCGCTGTACCAGGGCAAGGCCGGCTCGGCCGCCGGGCCGTGTGCGCTCTTCCAGGGCAAGCAGGTGGCGGCCAAGGGCTGGTGCAGCGCCTACGCGAAGAAGCCTTGAGTGGCTGACAGCATCGCCGCATGAGGCTGCTGCCGGCCGATCTCCCCGAGCGAGCGGCCCTGTCGCTGGAGGTGCATGCGCGCCCCTCCGAGCCGCTGGCGGCGCCCGGCCGCGCAAGCTATGTGGCGGTGCTTGTCGACGCCGATGAGCGCGAGCGTGAGCTGGCGCATCTGGCCCGCCTGTGCCGCGCCCACGGCCAGCCTGCGCCGCCGCCGGATGCCGTGCATTGGAGCGGCCACATCGGCGACGTGCGGCTCAAGTGGGAGCGGCATGGCGAGTTCTCCAGCTACACGCTGCTGATGCCCGGGCGCGCTACCGTTCCCTTCGGCGACCCCCCGGCTGTTCATCTGCCACCCGGCTGGCTGGCCGCGGTGCCGGGCATGACGGCTTATGCCGGGCATGCCGAACTGTTGCAGGCCGAGGAGGCGCCCGAGGCGCTGTCCGAACTGCAGCAGGGTTTCTTCGGCGGGCGCCCCGTTGTGGGCAGCGCGGTCGGCGATGGGGCAGGCCTGGCCTATTCCGACTTCCTGATCCAGCCCGACGGCTTTGGCCGCCTGCTGCTGGTGGACCAGGGCTTCACGCCGCTGATGGCCGGCCGCATGTTGCAGCGCCTGTTCGAGATCGAGGCCTACCGCACGATGGCCTTGCTGGCCTTTCCGGTGGCGCGCCGGCTGTCGCCGCGCCTGCTGGCCATCGAGCGCGCGCTCGCCGGCCTGACCGACGACATTGCCCGCGACGGCGGCCGCGACGAGACCCTGCTGCACGAGCTGACGCGCCTGGCCGCGGAGATCGAGAGCGGCCTGTCGGCCAGCCAGTTCCGCTTCGGCGCCTGCCGCGCCTACGCCGAGCTGGTGCGCACTCGCATCGCCGAGCTGCGCGAGCGCCGGCTGCACGGTCTGCAGACTGTCGACGAGTTCATGTCGCGCCGCTTCGCGCCGGCCGTGGCCACCTGCGCGACCGTGTCGCAACGCATGCGCGACCTGTCCGAACGCGTCGCCCAGGCCAGTCATCTGCTGTCGACCCGCGTGGACATCGCTCGTGAGCACCAGAACCATGCGCTGCTGGCCTCGATGGATCGGCGGGCCAAGGTGCAGCTGCGGCTGCAGCAGACGGTCGAGGGCCTGTCCGTTGCCGCCATCGTCTACTACATGGCCGGCGTCGTGGGCTACCTCGCCAAGGGCGGGCAATCGCTGGGCGCCCCGCTCGACGTGGACCTGTTCGTGGGCCTGAGCGTGCCAGTGCTGGCGCTGCTGGCATTCCGGGCGGTTCGCCGTGCCCGGCGGCGTGCAAGTGACCAAGAGGCCGTCTGAGACTGCGATGAGCACACCGTTCCCCTTCTCGGCAATAGTCGGCCAGGACGAGATGAAGCTGTCCATCCTGATCGCCGCGGTGGAGCCGGCGATCGGCGGCCTGCTGGTGCTGGGCGACCGCGGCACCGGCAAGTCCACCGCTGTGCGCGGCCTGGCGGCGCTGCTGCCGAAGATGCGCGCCGTGCAGGGCTGTCGCTACCACTGCGACCCGGCGTCCTCATCTGCGTGCGAGGACTGCGCGCGGCTGAAGGCCGCCGGCCGTATTAAGACCGAGGACCTGCCGGTGCCCGTGGTGGACCTGCCGCTGGGCGCGAGCGAGGACCGCGTGCTCGGCGCGCTGGACCTGGAGCGCGCGCTCTCGCAAGGCATCAAGGTCTTCGAGCCCGGTCTGCTGGCGCGCGCCCACCGCGGTTTTCTCTACATCGATGAAGTCAACCTGCTGGAGGACCACCTCGTCGACCTGCTCATCGACGTGGCTGCGTCCGGCGAGAACGTCATCGAGCGCGAGGGCCTCAGCGTGCGCCACCCCGCGCGCTTCGTGCTCGTGGGCAGCGGCAACCCGGAGGAGGGCGAGCTGCGGCCACAGTTGCTGGACCGCTTCGGCCTGTCGGTTGAAGTGCGCACGCCCAGCGACATCGCCCAGCGCGTGGAGGTCGTGCGCCGCCGCGATGCCTTCGAGCGTGACCCCGTCGCCTTCACCACGACCTGGGCGAAGCAGGACGCCAAGGTCCGCCGCCAGATCCTGCAAGCCCGCGACCGGCTGACCGACCTGCGCGTGGGTGACGTCATCCTGCACCGCGCCGCCGAACTCTGCGTGGCCGTGGGCAGCGACGGCCTGCGCGGCGAGCTGACGCTCATGCGCGCCGCTCGCGCGCTCGCGGCGCTGCAGGCCGCGGCCGAGGTCACGCTCGACCACCTGCGCCAGATCGCCGTGCCTGCCTTGCGCCACCGGCTGCGCCGCAACCCGCTGGACGACACCGGTTCCGGCGAGCGCATCGAGCGTGCGGTCGCTGAGCTGTGGGCATGAAAGCGCATGGGTTCGTAGGTTGGGGTGAGCCCCGCGAACTCCGACGCCGACTGCATCGCTCGAAGTTGGGGTTCGCAAGGCTCACCCCAACCTACCCCGGCCACGCTGCATGACCGCCGCCGACCCCGCCACCCAGGCCACATGGTTGCTGGCGGTCGACCCAGCGGGCCTGGGCGGCCTGTGCCTGCGCGGCCCGGCCGGCCCGGCGCGCGACGCGCTGCTGGCCACCTTGCGCCTTGCGCTGCCTGCCGATACCCCCTGGCGCCGCCTGCCGCTGCAGGTCGACGATGAACGCCTGCTCGGCGGCCTTGACCTCGGCCTGAGCCTGGCCGCCGGCCGGCCCGTGGCGCAGGCCGGCTTGCTGGCCGAGGCCGCTGGCGGCGTGCTGGTGCTGCCCATGGCGGAGCGCGTCGATGCCGGGCTGGCGGCCAAGCTCGCGTCCGCGTTGGAACAGGGCTCGTCCCGCTTCTGCGTCGTGGCGCTGGACGAAGGCCAGTCGGCCGAGGAGCAGTTGCCGCATAGTCTGCTGGAGCGGCTGGCGTTGATCGCGAGCCCCGCAGCGCCCGACCTTGCGGCGGGCTTCGACCGGCTGGGCGAGGGTCAGGGCTTGCCGTTTGATCTGGTCGAAGCGCGGCAGCGGCTGGCCCGCATCCCTTACGACGACGCCACCGTGCAGGCGCTTTGCGGCACGGCCGCCGCGTTGGGTTTGCGGTCGCTGCGCGCGCCGTGGCAGGCCTGGCGCGCGGCTTGCGCGTCGGCGGCCATCGCGGGGCGAGATGAAGTGACGCAGGCCGATGCCGAACTGGCCGCGCGGCTGGTGCTGGCGCCGCGTGCGCGCGCCTTGCCGCAGTCGTCGGCGGAAGACGAGTCTGCACCCGAACCTGAGTCGTCCGCGCCGCCCGAGCTGAACCCGCTGGAGCCACAGCCCGAGGCCGAATCTGGCGACGCGCCACCGCCCGACCCGAGCGCCGGGGCGCAGCAGGCCAAGGCGGTGCAAGAGCAGATGATCGCCGCCACCCAGGCCGCCATTCCGCCCGGCTTGCTGGACAGCCTGGCCGGCACGTCCACCCAAGGCGGCGCAGGCGCCGGCCGGCGCGGTGCCGCCGCCCGCCCGGCGCAAAGCGGCCGGCCGCTGGCCTCGCGTCGCGGCAGCCTGCGCGCCAGCGCCCGGTTGGACCTGCTCGCCACGATGCGCGCCGCCATCCCCTGGCAGCGCCTCCGTCTGTTGGAGCGGGAGCAGCGAGGCCTCGGCCCGGCGCCGGCCCGCCTGCTGCTGTGTCGCGACGATTTCCACATCAAGCGCTACCGCCGCCCCGACGAGACGACCACCGTCTTCGTCGTCGACGCCTCCGGCTCCCAGGCGCTCAACCGCCTGGCCGAGGCCAAGGGCGCGGTGGAACTGCTGCTGGCCGACTGCTACGTGCGGCGCGACCGCGTGGCGTTGATCGCCTTTCGCGGCGATGGCGCCGAGGTGTTGCTGCCGCCCACCCGCTCGCTGGTCCACGCACGGCGTTCGCTCTCGGGCCTGCCGGGTGGCGGCGGTACGCCCTTGGCAGCGGGCATCGAAGCCGCATGGCTGCTCGGCAGCAGTCTGCAGTCGCGCGAAGGCGGCCGGGCCGTGCTCGTCTTCCTCACCGACGCCCGCGCCAACATCGCCCGCGACGGCAGCCCCGGCCGGGGCGCCGCCATGCAGGATGCGCTGGCCGCCGCCCGTCGCCTGCGCGCGGCTGGCCTGGCCAGCGTGCTCATCGACACGTCCCCCCGCCCCCAGCCCGCCGCGATGGCGCTGGCTCAGGCGATGGCGGCGCGCTATGTGCCGTTGCCGCAGGGGCAGGCGGTGGATGTTTATGCCGCGGTGGCGGTGGCGGTAGCGGTTTAACGGTCGGGTGGCAGCGCCATGTATTTCCGTCATGTCCCTTCAAGGATGGCCCATGAGCATCACCACCGTCTTCACCAACAACGGCTCCCACGCTGTGCGCTTGCCGGCGGACGCGCCGCTGACTGACGGCGTCAAGAAGGTGCAGGTGCACGCCCGAGGCCTCGAACTCATCATTTCGCCGGTGCGCCACAGCTAATACGAGTTCTTCAAGAACGGTCGCCGCGCCTCGGATGATTTCATGGCGACGCGCGCCGACCAGCAGCAGCCGAATCACGAGGCGCTCTGACGGCTGTGCCGCGATGTTGAAGTACCCGCGACACGAACTCCGCCATCTCTGTCATCAAGTGACGGGCAAATTCAACGACAACGCCGGCCGGCTGACCGTCTCTGCCATCACGTCGAGCGAGCTCGTGCCTCGACTCGGAGTCCAGCGGAGTCAGCTCAAGATGGTGTCGGCCAGGCGGTTGTGCAGGCTGCAGACCTGCTGTCCTTTCTGGCATTCGGTGGCATTGCAGTTTGTAAAACCAAAATTGCACAAAATAGGCTTCTTGTGTAATCTTGATTAATGCCTAAAGCCGCCTTTTCAGTAGCGAGCCTGCCCGGTCCTGTACAGATCTCCTTAGAAGTCCTTGGAGGCCATCTGCGGCTCGGCCGAAAGCGACGGAAGGAGTCGCTCCGCGCTTGGGCCTTGCGGATGGATGTCTCCGTTCCGACCTTGGCTGCAATGGAGAAAGGCGATCCACGCGTCAGTATGGGCGTGTATGCCACCGCTTTGTGGCTGCTCGGCCGAGATGGCGCGCTGCGGGATCTGGCGGCGCCAGAGCACGACGCCCAGGCTTTGGCGCAGGAGATCCTGGCCATTGAGAAGAAGGGGAGCCGACGCCGTGAATAGCGCCTACAAGCCGCAAGACACCATGAGCCTGTGGTGGCTTGGTGACGGGCCGGCGTCGCCGCGAAGCGTCGGCCAGATATTCCTGACCGAGGGCAACCGCAAAGTCGGCCTGGAGTATTCGGCCGACTGGCTGCGGTACGGCTTCCCCCTCAGCGAAGACCTGCCCTTGGGCCGCGGCGTCTACGTGCCCAAGGAGCGAGACATGGCTGCCGGCGCCGTTGACGATGCGCGCCCGGATCGCTGGGGCGAGCGTGTGATTCGCAACCTCTACAAACCCTCACGGCTGTCGGTGCTGGAGTACCTCTACTTTGCGGGCGATGACCGCTTCGGCGCGCTGGGTGTGTCGACAGATGCCGGCGGCTATCGGCCCAGCAGCGGGGGTGCCATCGCCAGCTTGGCGAACCTCGACGACATGCAGCGTGCGGTTGCTGCGGTCCTGGCCGACGAGAAGGTGGACGAGCGGTTGGTGCGCTTGGTCAAGCCCGGCCCGTCGTTTGGCGGCGCTCGGCCCAAGTCCTTGATCGAGATGGAAGGCGCGCAGTGGGTCGTGAAGTTCTCCGAAGGAGAGGACTTCAACACGGAGCTTGTCGAGCACGCCACCATGCGCCTGGCCAGCCAGTGCGGGCTGAACGTTGCGCAGACGCGCGCCCTTGCCTTGGCACGCGGGCACGCGATCGCAGTGAGGCGGTTCGATCGCTCCGGTGATACACGCTCGCATGTGATTTCGGCTAACACCGTGTTGCGTGCCAACGGCCTGCCCATGGGCTACCCCGAACTCGCGCAAAGCCTGCGTCGGATCGGCCGAGCGCAGGCCATTCGCGGGCAACAGAAGGAGTTGTTCAGCCGCATGGTTTTCAACATCCTGATGGACAACACGGATGACCATGAAAAGAACCACGCCTTTGTGCGCGCGGCAGACGGGTTCTACGACCTGTCCCCGGCCTATGACGTGGTGCCGTCGGTTCAGGGACTTGGTCAACAGCAGCTCAGGGTTGGCAAGGACCAAGCCGATGCGTCGATCGAAAATGCGTTGTCAGAGGCGCAAGCATTTGGGCTCACCAAGGACGTGGCGGTGGAGACTGTCACGGGCGTGGCAGTCGCTGTGGATGGATGGAAGGAGTTCTTCCGGGGGCTCGGCGTAAGCAAACGCGATTTGGACCAGATGACCCAATACATCGATGGCCCGAATCTGAAGGCGCAGCGCGCCGAGTTCATCGCCAGCAAAACGCCGGGCCTCTCCAGGTAGCGCGCTGGCGTCGGGCATGGACCCGCGCCAGGCTAGCCGGAGCCCCACGGCGTCGCCAAACCTGTAGCGCGCATCGAGGGCAGGCACGCTGCTCGATGAGTCGCCCATGTCGACATTGGCCAAGCTCGCCGAGCAGATCCATGCCGGCGAGGGCATCGAACTCATCTACTCATCGCTGTCTCAGACCGATAGCGCCGAGGGGCACACGCTGCTCATCGAGATCTACCGTGGCGCGGGGGAGCCATGGATTCTGGAGATTGAAGAAGAGATCGGCACGTCCACCGTGTGGAGCGACCACTTCGAGACCGACACCGCCGCCTTGGCTGCGGCGTTCGAGGCGACCGAGGCGGAAGGTGGGGTTCACGCTTCCGTGACCGACGAGCCCGAGCTATTGCGCCGGCTGTCGTAGATCGAGCACCCCGCGATGCAGCCCGGCATGCAAGACATGATGAAGCCGCTGTCGAAGGAGGAGCTTGAACAGCTGGACATGTTCCTGCTGGAGCTGGATGCCGAAGAGAACATGACGCTGGAGATGCTCTACGGCTATCGATGAGGAATTTGAGGATGCAGAAGCCTGGACCTTTGGCTTCACCGATGCCGTGAGCCTTAGCACTGCGGCTTGGCAGGCGCTATTCGATCACCCTGACCGCCGGGGTTGGTACCGGCCTATCGGCTTGCTGGGCGAAGTCGATTTCTCACCCGACCAGGATGAGCTGAGCCGCACCGCCGTGCAACGCGCGGCGCTGGCGGAGCAGGTCGAGGAGAGCCTGCTGAGCATCCACGGGTTCTGGCTGCTGTTGGGGCAAGCGGTTCTTGAGCGCGAGCCGGCACCGCGCATCAGCACCAAGGTCGGCCGCACCGAGCCGCGCCCCTGCGGCAGCGGCCAGAAGTTCAAGAGGTGCTGCGGGGCCGCGGCAGAACTGCACTGACAGTCCCCTCACGCGCATCGCAGGTCGCTTCCCGCAACGCCAACAGCAACGCATTGATCCGCTCCGGCGCCTCCTCATGCGCCAGATGCCCCAGCTCCGGCAGCGGATGAAAGCTCGCCCCCGGCAGCCACCGAGCCAGCTCCAGTGCCTGCACCGGCGCCACCGTGCGGTCGGCCAGGCCGGCCGCCAGCCACAGCGGCGTGTGCAGTTCGGCCAGGCGGGCCTGCAGATCATCCAGCTGCCAGCTCGCCAGCATGTCCAGCACGCCGCGCAGATGTTCGGGCTGCTTCAGCAGCTCGCGATAGTGCTGCACGCCGGCGTCGTCCAGGCGCGAGCCGGTGGAGGCGATCAGGTTGGTCAGTGCCCGGGGCTGGCCGGCGTGGCGGCTCACCCAGGCGGGCAGCCAGGCGCTGCGTGATGCGAGCTTGGCCACGGCCGGCGCCACCAGGCCCATCAGGCCGGGCAGCGGCTTCAGTGCGCCGTTGACAGCCAGCAGGCCGCGCGCTTGCGGCAGGCGGCCGTCCAGGTTCATCTGCACCATCACCGCCGCGCCAGCCGAATGCCCGGCCACCAGCGTGGGTTGCCAGTCCAGCGCGGTGAGCAGGTCGCCGACTGCAGCGGCCATGCGCGGCAGGCTGGCCTGGCGGTCGGCAAAGGCCTCGCTGCCGCCGTGGCCGGGCAGGTCGGGCACCAGCAGGCTGAAGTGCGCCGCCAGCCCGGGCAGGCAGGCGCGCCAAGACTGCAGCGACGAGCCTGTGCCGTGAAGCAGCAGCAGCCCCGGCCCCTCATTGCCCATGCGCAGCAGCCGCCAGCGCAATCCGCCGGCCTGCAGCTCCAAAGGCAGTGCGCTATCGCGACTCATCCTAAACCCGGTTGTAAACAAAACTAGACACTCGTAGTATCCGGCTCATGTTGACACATGGCCAGTCGCTTTCGCACGCCGCCGCAGGCGACCTGCGCCCGCACGCGCTGGTCATTGGTAGCGGCTTCGGCGGCCTGGCGGCGGCGGTGCGCCTCGGCGCGCGGGGCTACCGGGTGAGCGTGCTGGAAAAGCTCGATGCCCCCGGGGGCCGCGCCTACGTGCATAAACAGGACGGCTTCACCTTCGACGCCGGTCCCACCGTCATCACCGCACCCTTCCTGTTCGAGGAGCTGTGGGCGCTGTGCGGAAAGAAGCTGGCCGACGACGTCGACCTGCGCCCCGTGGCGCCGTTCTACCGCGTGCGCTTTTACGACGGCGCGAGCTTCGACTACAGCGGGGACGCCGAGGCCATGCGCGCCGAAGTGGCCAGGCTGGCGCCCGGCGACGTAGCCGGCTACGAGCGCTTCCTGGCGGCCAGCGAAGCGATCTACAAGGTGGGCTTCGAGCAGCTCGGCCACGTGTCCTTCGAAAGCTGGACGAGCATGGCCAAGGTGCTGCCCGACCTGCTGAAGCTGGAGGGCTTCCGCACCGTCTACGGCCTGGCTTGCAAGCACGTGCGGGACGAGAAGCTGCGCGTGGTGCTGACGTTCCAGTCGCTGTTGGTGGGCGGCAACCCGTTCTCCACGACGTCCGTCTATTGCCTGATCGCCTTCCTGGAGCGGCGCTTCGGCGTGCACTTCGCGATGGGCGGCACCGGCAGCCTGGTGCGCGGTCTCGTCGGGCTGATCGAAGGGCAGGGCGGACGGGTGCTGTGTGGCCAGTCGGTAGATGAAATACTGGTCGAGAACGGCGCGGCCTGCGGCGTGAAGCTGGCCGGCGGCCAGCGGCTGGCGGCCGACGTGGTGGTGTCCAACGCTGATGCGGCCTGGACCTACAAGCACCTGCTGCCCGGGCGCTACCGGCGTCGCTGGACGGACAACCGCATCGCCAAAGCGCGGTATTCGATGAGCCTGTTCGTCTGGTACTTCGGAACCAAGCGGCAATACCCGGATGTGGCCCATCACACCATTTCGCTCGGGCCCCGCTACGAGGGCCTGCTCGACGACATCTTCACGAAGAAGCACCTCGCCGCCGACTTCAGCCTCTACCTGCACCGCCCCACCGCGACGGACGCGAGCCTGGCCCCGCCCGGCTGCGACGCGTTCTACGTGCTGGCCCCGGTGCCTCACCTCGACGCCGGCGTGGACTGGCGCGAGCGCGCTGAGCCCTACCGCGCGGCCATCGCCAAGCGCCTGTCCGAGACGCTGCTGCCGGGGCTGGAGGACGAGGTCGTCAGCTCGCTGATGCTGACGCCGCAGGACTTTCAGGACCGGCTCAATGCCTACAAGGGCGCCGCCTTCGCGATGGAGCCGGTACTGACGCAAAGCGCCTGGTTCCGGCCCCACAACCGCAGCGAGGAGGTGGAGCGCCTCTACCTCGTCGGCGCCGGCACGCATCCCGGCGCCGGCCTGCCCGGCGTGCTGTCGTCGGCCCGCGTGCTCGATGCCATCGTGCCGCACGCGCGAGAACTGCCGCGCACCCATCAACTCCCGGCTGAGGAAGGCTTCGCCCATGTCCGACCTGCATGATTGCCCGCCGCTGCTCGCCGCGGATCTGGCCGCCTGCCGCGCCAGCCTCGCGCACAACTCCAAGACTTTTCACGCCGCCTCGCTGCTGCTGCCGCCTGCCGTGCGCGCACCGGCCACGGTGCTGTACGGCTTCTGCCGATTGGCAGACGACACGGTCGACGTGGAGGGCGGTCGGCGGCTGGCCATCACGCAGCTGCGCCGCCGGCTGGACCGGGTGTTCGAAGGCCGCCCGCAGCCGGTGCCTGCAGATCGCGCGTTGGCGGCCGTCGTCGCGCAGTTCGCCATCCCCCGCGCGCTGCTGGACCTGTTGCTGGAAGGCCTGTCGTGGGACGTCGAAGGCCGCGAGTACGAGACGCTGGACGACCTGCAGGACTACGCCGCCCGCGTGGCCGGTACGGTGGGTGCCATGATGAGTCTGCTGATGGGCGTGCGCTCGCCCGATGCGCTGGCGCGGGCCTGCGACCTGGGCGTGGCCATGCAGCTGAGCAACATCGCTCGGGACGTCGGCGAGGACGCCGCGATGGGGCGCCTCTACCTGCCGCGCCAGTGGCTGCGCGAGGCGGGCCTGGACCCGGCCGCCTGGCTGGCGGCGCCGCGCTTCTGCCCGTCCCTGGCCGGCGTGGTTCAGCGCCTGCTGGATGCCGCCGATGCGCTCTACGCCCGTGCCGCTTCCGGCGTGGCCAGCCTGCCGCTCGCATGCCGCCCGGGCATCAACGCGGCGCGGTTGCTATATGCCGCTGTCGGACATGAAGTGACGCGCGCCGGGTGCGATTCGGTCAGCCGCCGCGCGGTCGTGCCGCGCCGGCGCAAGCAGCGGCTGCTGTTTCAGGCCGCCATCAGCCTGTGGCCGGCGCAGGCGCGGCTGCACGCACCGCCCTTGCGCGCCAACCGCCCGTTGCTCGCCGCGGTCGCAGCCACGCCCGCGGCGGCGCCGGTCCGCAAGGTCGACTTCGTCATCGGCCTGTTCGACCGCCTGGGCCGGCAGGATCGCCAGGCGGGCATGGGCAGGAGCGTTGCATGAGTGTGCTGGCACTGGGCCTGAACCACGGCAGCGCGCCGCTCGATCTCCGCGGTCGCTTCGCCATTCCGCTGGAGGCGCTTGGGCGCAGCGTGCAGGGGCTGCGCAGCCACCTGGCGCGCGCCGAACCCGAGGTCGCCATCCTGTCCACCTGCAATCGCACCGAGTTGTACGTCGGCCTGCCGCCGACCGGCTGCCCGCGGCATGCGCTGGAGCTGGTGGAGCCCGCCATCGAATGGCTGGCCGAGCAGGGCGGCACGCGGCCCGACAACCTGCGCAGCCACAGCTACTTCCTGCAGGGGGCTGACGCCGCGCGCCATGCCTTCCGCGTCGCCGCAGGGCTGGACTCGATGGTGCTCGGTGAACCGCAGATCCTCGGCCAGATGAAGGTCGCCGTGCGTGAGGCCGACAGTGCCGGAGCGCTCGGCACCACGCTGCACCAGCTCTTCCAGCGCAGCTTCGCGGTGGCCAAGGAGGTGCGCAGCAGCACCGAGATCGGCACGCATGCGGTGAGCCTTGCGGCAGCGGGCGTGCGTCTGGCGCAGCAGGTGTTCGAGGACCTGCACGACACGCGCATCCTGTTCGTCGGCGCGGGCGAGATGATCGAATTGGCGGCGACTCATTTCGCTTCGCAGGGGCCGCTGCAGATGACCGTTGCCAACCGCAGCCGGGAGCGCGGTGAGCGTCTGGCGCAGCGGCTGGGTGCCGAGCGGCTGCCGCTGGCCGAGCTGGGCGAGCGCCTGCATGAGTTCGACATCGTCATCAGCTGCACCGCCAGCATGTTGCCGCTGATCGGCCTGGGCGCCGTGGAGCGCGCGATGAAGGCGCGCAAGCGCCGCCCGCTGCTGATGCTGGACCT
This sequence comes from Pelomonas sp. Root405, assembly GCF_001425165.1. Classification (GTDB taxonomy): domain Bacteria; phylum Pseudomonadota; class Gammaproteobacteria; order Burkholderiales; family Burkholderiaceae_C; genus Pelomonas. Next base: position 96,931 of record NZ_LMDU01000017.1, on the reverse strand, counting down.
GGCCGTGCCGCGCGACATCGAGCCCGAGGTGGCGCGGCTGGACGGGGTCTTCCTCTACACCGTCGACGACCTCGCCCGCCATGTGCAGACCAGCGGCGAGCGCCGCCAGGCCGCAGTGGCTCAGGCCGAGGCCATCGTCAGCGCGGGCGTGGACAGCTTTGCGCAATGGCTGGAGCAGCGCGCCAGCGTGCCGCTGATCCAGGCGCTGCAGCGCCAGACCGAAGACTGGCGCCAGACGGAGCTGGCCAAGGCCCGCCGCGCGCTGGCCAAGGGGCAGGACGTGGACGCCGTGATGGAGACGCTGTCGGCCGCACTGACGCGCAAGATGCTCCACGGCGCTTTAAGCGAGCTGCACGGCAGTGCTGGCCCTGCCCACCAGCAGTGGATGGACTCGGTGCAGCGGCTCTTCCTGCGGCCCGCCGCGGTGCGCGAGTGACCGCGTGAGCAGCCACTGGTTCGGCCTGATCGAGCTGCTGCTCGTCTTCGGCCTGGTCCTCGGCTGGGCCGGCTGGCAATGGTGGGACTGGCGGCGCTGGCGCAAGCGGCAGAAGTCGCGCGACCCGGACGAATAGCAGCAAGCGCAGGCTCAGGAGGGCGACATGCCTTATCAAGTGATCTATTCGTCCGCCTCGACGACGCCCATGCAGAGCGAGGACCTCGACGCACTGCTGGCGCAGGCACAACGCAAGAACGCCGCCGCCGGCATCACTGGCGCGCTGGTGTACGTGGACGGCTGCTTTCTGCAGGTGCTCGAAGGGCCGGCCGGGCCGGTGCAGACGCTGATGGACAGGATCCGCCGCGATCCCCGCCACGAAACCGTCACGGTGCTGCAGGCGCACGAGATCGGGGCCGCGGCGTTCCCTGACTGGACGATGGCCCATGTCGGCGCCACCGCCGCCGAGGTGGCCGCCTGGGCGGGCCTGAGCGCCAGGACGGAGCTGCCCGACACACTGGCCGAGATGGGTCGGGACCGCCAGCGGGCGATGCAGGCCTTGGACGGGATCCTGCGGGTGCTGGTGCGCACGCCCCCGCCAGCTGACCAGCAGTGAACCCTCAGAACACCGCGTGGTCGCCCCGTTCGGGCAACTGCTCGCTGCCGCCGGCCAGGTCGGCATAGAAGTCCGCCAATGTCTGTCGCCCCGTGGACGGCGTGGCGGCGGCGTCATAGCGGCCGGTGAGCGGGTCCAGCACCAGCATCGACTCGGTGGCGTAGTAGCGGCCGATGCGCGCCAGCTCGGCCTTCTCGGCGAGCTGGGGGGCGATGCGACCGAGGGCGGACAGCGTCGCGATGACGGCGTCCAGCAGCCCGACCGGCACGCTCTTGAAGCGCGGTTCGCGCCCCAGTGCTGCGAACAGCAGTTCGCCCTGCGCACGAGGCGTCAGCGCGGGCCCCGGACCGCCAATGGGCAGGATACGGTTGCGACGTTCGCGCAGGTGCAGGCCGTCGGCCAGGTAGTCCGCCAGATCCCCGTCGCTGATGGGCTTGCAGGCCGTCAGTTCGCCGCTGCCGAACACGAGAAAGGGCTTGCCCTGCCGGACGCGTTCCACCTGGCCCGACAGCGATTTGAAGAAAGCCGTCGGCCGCACGATGGAATAGGTGAGGCCCGAGTCGATCAACGCCTGCTCGAAAGCGAGCTTGGCCTGCTGGAAGGCGAGCCGGGGCCTTTGCACGCAGATCGCCGACAGCAGCACCATGTGGCCCGCCCCGGCCAGCCGAGCGGCGGCGAGCGCCTGCAGGTGGGCCTGGTGGTCGATGGCCCAGGCGTCGCGCGGCGCGCCGGTGCGTGAGGCCAGGCAGGACACCAGCGCGTCGAATCGCTCGCCACGAACGCCGTCGCGCTGCAGCGAGGCCGGGTCGCCCACATCTCCGAGGCGAACGACGGTGCCTGCCAGCAGCCGCTCGATGTCCCGCTGTTGCAGGCGTCCGCCCACGCCTGCGTTCGGGCGCACAAGACAGACGACCTCATGACCGCGCCGCAGCAGTGCCTTGGCAGTGGCCCGGCCGATGGTGCCGGTGGCACCGAGCAGCAGCACGCGTTGCGGCATCACGAGCTCGCGACCCAGCTCGGCCGGCGTGGCATTCGGAAGGGCAGTAGGGCCTGCACCCACGGCTGGCTGAAGCGTTGCAGCGACAGGCTCTCATGCACGGACAGCGCGCCGTCGTGCGCGTCGCGCAACAGCGAGCGGCTGTAGAACGGCCCGCTTTCCAGCGTGGCGAGCAGCTCGGGCGCCTGCGCTGCGCGCGTGCTGCGCGCCAGCCCCCAGGCGGTGCCGGGGAGGGCGCATGGAGGCGGCAAAGGGCGGGCGTGGATGCGGCCAGCGGCGTCGATGTCCAGCGCCACAGCTCGCTCGCTACCGTCGGCGCACTGCACCTCGTAGAGCACGCGGCTGGCGTGGTCGGGCAAGGCGCGGCGTGACCATTGCCAGCCGGTGAAGTCGCGCGCCAGCGGGCGCGCGCCGTGGTTCATGTCGAGGTAGGCGTCACCCTGCCAGCGCAGGCCCGGGGCGTCGAAGTCCAGCTCGATCCGTGCGCGCGGCGCCAGGGGTTGCCATCGGTGGCGCCCCGCGGCGTCGAGCGCGAAAGCTTTGCCGGGCAGTCGTTGCGGCTTCACCCGGATGTGGCCGTGCAGGCGGCGCGGCCACGGCGCCGTCCATTCGTCGACGTCGATGTGCAGCGCGCCGCCATCGGTCCAGGCCAGCCGGCTCGGGCCGATCTGCAGGTGCGCTTCGCTGCGCTGCAGCTGCGTGTCGCCGCGCTCGGTCATGGCCCACAGGCGCTGGTAGCGGCTGTGGCCGGGCGGGCGGCGGTAGAGCGACACGTTCAGCGCACAGTGCGCCTCGGGCCGCGCACCGCCGTCACCGTGGCGCTGCCGCGCCCAGGCGTAGTAGGGCGAGAACACGCTGCCGACAAAGGCGATCAGCGTCAGCGCGTGGGCGCTGCCGTCGGGCTGTGGGTCGCTCAGCGCGTCGAGGTACCACCAGGCATAAGCACCGGCGTCGAGCGCGAGGTCGAACGCAGGGCCGCGCTCACCTGCTCGGCCGCCAGCTGGCCCGAAAGCGCCGCCATCGGCACGCCCGGCCCCGGGTGCACCGAGCCGCCCGCCAGCCACAGCCCCGGCACCCGCGTGCGGCCATCCGGGCGCGCGAAGAAGCTCGCCTGCCAGCCCCGGCTGGCCGGTCCATACAGCGCCCCGCGGCTGCCCGGGAACATCTGCGCAAAGTCCTGCGGGCGCGTTAGCACCGGCGCCTGCGGGCTGTGCGACAGCCGCAGTCCCGCACGGCTCAGCTGTGTCCACATCTGCTCTTCGCATTGCGCGATCTCCTGTTGGGTGAGCTGGCGCCTTTCAGCGCTCGCTGGTGCGTTGACGAGGCACATCAGCCGCTCCGGCCGGCCTGCACCGTCCCGACCCGCCTGCAGCTGGCCATCGCGGTCCTGAGCGCACACGTAGACCGTAGGGGTTTGCGGCAGCCCGCCATTGGCGATGGCGTCGAACTCGGCGCGATAGTCCAGGGGGCGACCGAAGAACACGTTGTGATGGGACAGCTCGGCGCCTCTCGCTTCGGCCTCGAAGTGCCACGTCAGGGCGGACAGCGACGGACTGGGCGGGCTCGCCACCCACGGCCGGCCCAGCGCCTGTTGCACCTCTGCGCCGAGCAGGCCCTGGCCGAGCGCCTGGGCGTCGCCATTGAAGACGACCGCTGCGGCGTCCAGGCGCCGGCCATCCGCCAGCTCAACGCCTCTGGCCCGCCCGTCGGCGATCAGCAGGCGGCGCACCTCGCAGCCGTAGTGCAGCCGCACGCCCTGCTGCTGCGCGCAGCTCGCCAGCGCCTGCGTCAGCTGGAACATGCCGCCCTGCACCTGCCAAACCGCCTCGCGCTCCACATGGGCCACCAGCATCAGCGTGGCCGGCGCGTCGAAGGGCGAGGAGCCGCAGTAGGTGGCATAGCGGCCGAAAAGCTGTTGCAGGCGCGCGTCGTGGAAGTAGCGGCCCAGCTCGCGCCAAAGGGTCGTGAACGGGGAAATCTGCAAAAGCTGGCGCAGGCCCGGCAGGCCTTGCTGGCGCAGCACCCGCCAGGCCAGCGAGCCCGGGGTGGGGCGGCTGCTGCGCATGAAGGGGCGGTCCAGCGTGCGGTAGACGGCCTCGGCGCGCGCGCAGAAGGCGCGGTAGCGGCCGGCTTCTGCCGCGCTGCTGAAGGCGGTAATCGCCGCGACGCTTTGTTCCAGATCGGCCGCGAGGTCGAGCTGCTCGCCAGGCCCCCACCAGTGCCGGGCCAGCACGTCGCAGCGGCGCAGATCGAGGTGGCTGTCGAGCGACTGGCCCAGGCGGTCGAACAGGTCATCGAACACCCAGCGCATGGTCAGCACCGTGGGACCGGCATCCAGGACAGGACCGCCGGCGACCGCCACCTGCCGCATCTTGCCTCCAGGGGTTGCAGCCTTTTCGATGACCTCGACCGCGAAGCCCTCGCGGCCGAGCAGGGCCGCCGCCGCCAGACCGCCCACGCCCGCGCCAACGACGACCACACGCGGTGGCCGGGTGCCGTGGAAAGAAAGCGGCACTGCAGGAAGCCTCATTGACGCCCGTCCGCGATGTGTCTATTCTGATTTACACATGTTAGTGTAATTCGAGAGAAACAAGCCTCTCGTCGCTCAGAAAGGCGTTCATGTCCCCAGCAGACCGGATCGAGCAGGCCCTTCGGGCCAGCCTGGCGTCCAGCTTCCAAGCCGGGCATCCGCCCAGGCTGGCGGCAGCCATGCAGCACGCGGTATTCCCCGGGGGCGCCCGCATCCGGCCGCAGCTGACCATCGCCGTGGCGATGGCCTGCGGCGAGGACGACCGCGCGTTGACTGACGGCGTCGCGGCGGCCATCGAGCTGTTGCACTGTGCATCGCTCGTGCATGACGACCTGCCGTGCTTCGATGCTGCGGAGACGCGCAGAGGCAGGCCATCAGTGCACCGCGCGTTCGGCGAGCGATTGGCTGTGCTGGCGGGCGATGCCCTCATCGTGGCGGCCTTCGACGTGTTGGGCGGCAGCGCGCGGCGCCATCTGTCGCGCCTGCCCTTGGTGCTGCGCACGATCAGCCAAGGCGTCGGCATGCCCATGGGCATCGTGGCCGGTCAGGCGTGGGAATGCGAACCGCAGATCTTGCTCAGCGACTATCAGCAGGCCAAGACCGGCGCGTTGTTCGCGGCCGCCACGATGGCTGGCGCACAGGCTGCCGGTGCCGACGGCGCGCCGTGGCGGGCGCTGGGCGAGCAGCTCGGCCAGACGTACCAGGTGGCCGACGACATCCGCGACGTGCTGCTCGATGCCAGTGCCATGGGCAAGCCCGGGGGGCAGGATGTCGCCCTGGGCAGGCCCAGCACGGCGCGCGCGCTCGGGCTCGAAGGCGCGCTGGCCGAGTTCCACCGCCTGGTGCAGGCCACATTGCTGACGGTGCCGGTCTGCCCGGGCTCCGCACAGTTCAGGCAATTGATCCGGCAGGAGGCGAATCGCCTGGTTCCGCAACAGTTAGCGGAGCGCGTCGCGGCGGTGGCCTGAACATGGGCGCCCGGCTGATGCCTGCGGCCCACTGGAGCGATGCAGCGCTGGCCTGGCGCGATCGGCTGCTCGGCAGCGCGCGCTTTCGCCGCTGGGCCGAGGCGTTTGCGCCGACGCGCTGGATCGCCCGGCGCCGCGCAGCCCAGGTGTTTGACCTGGTCGCCGGCTTCGTCTACTCCCAGGTGCTGCTGGCCTGTGTGCAGCTGCGGTTGTTCGACCTGCTGCTCGTACGGGGGCCGCAGACGTTGGAGTCGCTGGCGGGCCAGTTGAGCCTGGCACCTGCAGCCACCGAGCGACTGGTGCTCGCCGCCGTGTCGCTGCGCCTGCTGGAGGTGCGGCCGCACGGGCGTTTCGGGCTCGGGCCGCTCGGGGCGCCGTTGGCGGGCAATGCCGGCCTGATGGCCATGATCGAGCACCACGGCGCGCTCTATCGCGACCTGGCTGACCCGTTGGCGCTACTTCGCGGTGAGCCGGGAGCGGGTCGGCTGGCAGGCTTCTGGCCCTATGCCGGCACCGAGTCACCCGACGCCTTGGGCACCGACGAGGTGGCCGCCTATTCGGCGCTGATGGCGGCTTCGCAGCCACTGGTCGCGGAGCAGGTGCTGCAGGCCTATCCCGTGCAGCGCCATCGCAGGCTGCTCGATGTCGGCGGGGGCGATGGCGCATTTGCGTGCGCGGCCGCGCGGCATGCGCCGCAGCTGCAGGTCCAGGTGTTCGACCTGCCCGGCGTGACGGCGCGCGCGCAGTCGCGCTTCGAGCAGGCCGGGCTGGCCCACCGTTGCAGTGCCCAGGGCGGTGACTTCTTTCGCGACACGCTGCCCGCAGGCGCCGACCTGATCACCCTGCTTCGCATCGTGCACGACCATGACGACGCCCGTGTGCTGCATCTGCTGCGGGCCGTGCGGCGGTCGCTCGCCGACGGCGGCTGCGTGCTGCTCGCTGAACCGCTCGCCGATACCGCAGGCGCCGAGGCCATGGGGCATGGCTATTTCGGCTTCTACCTGCTGGCCATGGGCCGCGGTGAGCCACGCACCGAGGCTCGACTGCGCGAACTGCTCGCTGAGGCAGGGTTCACCCGCGTCCGTCGATTGGCGACCCGCGTGCCGCTACAGGCGAGCGTTCTTGTCGCCGAGGCAGACCGCAGATCAAGTGTAAATCTGAGTTGACGTTTAACAATGTAAGCGTAGTATGACTCTCATGAGATCAAGAACCGCAGCCGCCAAGCCCCAGTGCCTGGGCCACCGCGGAAGTGCATCGCCGGAGGCAATCTGATGAACACCCTTGCCGTTGTCATCGACCGCCCCGAGCACCTCAGCCTTTCCCAGCTGCGCCTGCCGGTCATGGAAGACGAGGACGTGGTGGTGCAGGTCGAATGGAGTGGCATCAGCACGGGGACCGAGCGCCTGATCTGGACCGGCACGATGCCGATGTTCCCGGGGATGGGCTATCCGCTGGTGCCGGGCTACGAGGCAGTGGGCCGCGTCATTGCCGTGGGTCCAGCCAGCTCGCAGTGGGTGGGTCAGCGGGTCTTCGTGCCGGGCGCGCGCTGCTTCGGCGAGGTCAAGGGCCTGTTCGGCGGCTCGGCCTCGCGGCTGGTGGTGCCTGGTCAGCGCGTCGTGCCGGTTGATGAGCGCCTGGGCGAGCAGGCCGTCTTGCTCGCACTGGCTGCGACCGCTTATCACAGCGTGGCCGGTGGCGGGCAGGGCGAGCCGCACACGCCGCCCGACCTGATCGTGGGCCATGGCGTGCTGGGCCGCCTGCTGGCGCGCATGAACGTCGCAGCAGGCATCACCGATTTCACCGTCTGGGAAACCAACCCCACCCGTACTGAAGGCGCCGTGGGCTACACCGTGCTGCACCCGGATGACGACAAGCGCCGTGACTACAAGGCCATCTACGACGTCAGCGGCGATGCCGGCCTGCTCGACAGCCTGATCGGCCGACTCTCCTACGGCGGCGAGGTGGTGCTGGCTGGGTTCTATTCGCAGCCGCTATCGCTGAACTTCGCACCAGCCTTCATGCGCGAGGCGCGCATCCGGGTCGCCGCCGAATGGAAGCGCCCCGACATGCTGGCGGTTAACGCACTTCTGCATGCCGGCCGGCTGTCGCTCGACGGCCTGCTCACCCACAGCGAACCGGCCGAGAACGCCGGCAACGCCTATGCCCAAGCGTTCCGCGACGCCGGCTGCCTGAAGATGGTTTTGGACTGGAGACACCAAGCATGAGCACCTCAACGATCCCGGCTGAGGCGCCGGTGCGTTTCCAGCCCCGCCATGAAACCTTGCGCGCCGAGGCCGCCATCGAGCCCGATGCCGTCGCTACCGGCCCGGTCACCAAGACCACGCAGATCATCGCGATCTACGGCAAGGGCGGCATCGGCAAGAGTTTCACGCTGGCCAACCTCAGCTACATGATGGCCCAGCAGGGCAAGAAGGTGCTGCTGATCGGCTGCGACCCGAAGAGCGACACCACCAGCCTGCTGTTCGGCGGCAAGGCCTGCCCCACCATCATCGAGACCAGCTCGAAGAAGAAGCTGGCCGGGGAGGCAGTCGCCATCGGCGATGTCTGCTTCAAGCGCGACGGTGTCTACGCGATGGAGCTGGGCGGCCCCGAGGTCGGCCGCGGCTGCGGCGGCCGCGGGATCATCCATGGCTTCGAGACGCTGGAGAAACTCGGTTTCCACGACTGGGGCTTCGACTACGTGTTGCTGGACTTTCTCGGCGACGTGGTCTGCGGTGGATTCGGCCTGCCGATTGCGCGCGACATGTGCCAGAAGGTCATCGTCGTCGCCAGCAACGACTTGCAATCGCTCTACGTCGCCAACAACGTCTGCAGCGCGGTGGAGTACTTCCGCAAGCTCGGTGGCAACGTCGGCGTGGCCGGCATGGTCATCAACAAGGACGACGGCACCGGCGAGGCCACCGCCTTTGCCGCCGCGGCCGGCATCCCGGTGCTGGCGGCCATTCCCGCCAACGAGGACATCCGCCGCAAGAGCGCCAGCTACGAAATCATCGGCCGGCCCGGCACGCAGTGGGCGTCGCTGTTCGAGACGCTGGCCACGAACGTGGGCGAGGCGCCTCCCGTTCGGCCCAAGCCGCAGACGCAGGACCAGCTGCTGGGGCTGTTCTCCGCAGAGGTGACCGGCCGCGATTTTCAGATGGAGCCGGCCACGCTGTTCGACATGGTGGGCAAGACCGAACTGGTCAAGCCGACGCTCGAAGTGGTCTACGACGCCGCCTGAGTTCACCATGAGCAACTGCCACTCGACCCCCGAAATGGCCTTGGCTCAAAGCCAGACCCAGAGCGAAGCCACGCGCGTCACGCTGGAGCGCTACGCCGCCGACTATCCCAAGGGCCCGCATGACCAGCCGCAGAGCATGTGCCCGGCCTTCGGCGCACTGCGCGTAGGGCTGCGCATGCGGCGCACGGCCACCATCCTCAGCGGCTCGGCCTGCTGCGTCTACGGGCTGACCTTCACGTCGCACTTCTACGGCGCCAAGCGCAGCGTGGGCTATGTGCCTTTCAACAGCGAGAGCCTGGTGACGGGCAAGCTGTTCGAGGACATCCGTGAGGCCGTGCATGCGCAGGCGGACCCGGCCAAGCTCGATGCGCTGGTGGTAATCAACCTGTGCGTGCCGACCGCCAGCGGTGTCCCGCTGCAGTTGCTGCCCAAGCAGATCAACGGCGTGCGCATCATCGGCATCGACGTGCCTGGCTTCGGCGTGCCCACGCATGCGGAGGCCAAGGACGTGCTGGCCGGCGCGATGCTGAAGTACGCCCGCGGCGAGGCCGAGACCGGTCCGGTAAGTGCGCCCACCGGCTGGCAGGAGAAGCGCCAATCAGGTCGACCCACGGTCAGCCTGCTCGGCGAGATGTTCCCGGCGGACCCGGTCGTGCTCGGCATGCTGCTGGAGCCGATGGGCCTCGCCGCAGGACCGGTGGTGCCCACGCGCGAATGGCGCGAGCTCTATGCCGCGCTGGACTGCTCGGTCGTGGCGGCCATCCATCCCTTCTACACGGCCTGCGTGCGTGAGTTCGAGGCGGCCGGCCGGCCGGTCATCGGCTCTGCGCCGGTGGGCCATGACGGCACCGAGGCCTGGCTGCAGGCCATCGGCATGGCGGCCAACGTGCCGCAGGCCAACATCGACGCGGCCAAGCAGCGCTTCCTCCCGGCGATCAAGGCGGCGCTCGCCCGCTCCCCGATCAATGGCCGCGTGACGGTCAGCGGCTACGAGGGCTCGGAGCTGCTGGTGGCGCGCCTGCTGATTGAAAGCGGCGCCCACGTGCCCTACGTGGGCACCGCCTGCCCGCGCACGCGCTGGAGCGACCCCGACCGCGAATGGCTGCAGGCCCGTGGCGTCCACGTGCAGTACCGCGCCTCGCTGGAGCAGGACCTGGCGGCGGTGGCCGAGTTCAAGCCCGACCTGGCCATCGGCACGACGCCGGTCGTGCAGAAGGCCAAGCAGATGGCGCTGCCGTCGCTGTACTTCACCAACCTCATCTCGGCCCGCCCGCTGATGGGCCCGGCGGGCGCCGGTTCGCTGGCGCAAGTCGTTAACGCTGCCATGGCCAACAAGCACCGCTTCGACCAGATGCGCGAATTCTTCGGCGAGACGGGGCAGGGCGACCGCGCCGGCGTGTGGACCGAGACACCCGTGATGCACCCGGAGTTCCGCGCCGACACACGGCGCCAGGTCATCAAGATCCAGAAGCGTCGCAAGGCCGAGGAGATGGTCTGATGAACTTCGTTCTCGACCACGACCGTGCCGGCGGCTATTGGGGCGCGGTCTACGTGTTCACTGCCATCAAGGGCCTGCAGGTCGTCATCGACGGCCCGGTGGGTTGCGAGAACCTGCCGGTGACCTCGGTGCTGCACTACACCGACGCATTGCCGCCACATGAGCTGCCCATCGTTGTCACGGGCCTGGCCGAGGAGCAGTTGGGCCGCGAAGGCACCGAGGGCGCCATGAAGCGCGCGCACGCCGCGCTCGACCCTGACCTGCCCAGCGTCGTCGTCACTGGATCCATCGCCGAGATGATCGGCGGGGGCGTGACGCCCGAGGGCACCAACATCGCCCGCTTCCTGCCGCGCACCATCGACGAAGACCAGTGGCAATGCGCCAACCGCGCGATGTTCTGGCTGTGGACGGAGTACGGCGTCAAGAAGGTGCCGGCGCGCAAGCCTTTTGCCGAGCGACCGGCTGGCGAGAAGCCGCGGGTCAACATCATCGGCCCCTGCTACGGCCAGTTCAACAGCGCCAGTGACCTGCACGAGATCCGTCGCCTCATCGAGGGCATTGGCGCCGAGGTCAACATGGCCTTCCCTCTCGGTAGCCACGTGGCCGACGTGGCCCGGTTGGCCGACGCGGACGCGAATGTCTGCATGTACCGCGAGTTCGGTCGCATGCTCTGCGAGGCGCTGGACCGGCCCTATCTGCAGGCGCCCATCGGCCTGCACAGCACCACGGCCTTCCTGCGGCAACTCGGCGAATTGCTGCACCTCGACCCCGAGCCCTTCATCGAGCGCGAGAAGCACACCACCATCAAGCCGATCTGGGACCTGTGGCGATCGGTGACGCAGGATTTCTTCGGCACGGCCAGCTTTGCGGTCGTCGCCAGCGAAACCTATTCGCGCGGCCTGCGTCATTTCTTCGAGGAAGAGCTGGGCCTGCCCTGCAACTTCGCCGTCGCCCGCAAGCCCGGCGAGAAGACCGACAACGCCGCCATCCGTGCCCTCGTCCACGAGAAGCCGCCGCTGGTGATGTACGGCAGCTTCAACGAGCGGATGTACTTGGCCGAGGCGTCCAGCGCCGGGCCCATGAAGCCGGCCTTCATCCCCGCGTCCTTCCCCGGCGCGCTGATCCGCCGCGCCACCGGCACGCCGTTCATGGGCTATGCCGGCGCCACATACCTCGTGCAGGAGTTCTGCAACGCGCTGTTCGACGCGCTCTTCCACATCCTGCCGTTGGGCACCGACCTCGACCGCGCAGCGCCCACGCCCGCGCGGGCCGTGCCCGAGATGGACTGGAGCGACGGCGCCAAGGAATTGCTGGACGAACTGCTGGAGGCGCAGCCGGTGCTGGTGCGCATCTCGGCCGCCAAGCGGCTGCGTGACCGCGCCGAGGTGGCGGCGCGTGCGCGTGGTGCCGTGGCGGTGGGCGTTGAAGACATTGAAGGTCATACGCGGCAGCTGGCCGCGGCGGCCATCGGGGCGCTGGCTTGAACGCCTTCCCTGAACGACTTGCCGTGGGCTCGCAGCCTCGGAAGTCCCTGCCGCGCGGGACCTGCGCGGTGTTGGCCGAAGGAATCTTCCCCAGGTCATTGATGAGGAGCTATCGATATGGCTGAACACAGAACAGGCTCGTTGTCCGGGCTGACGGACAACGAGGCCCGGGAATTCCACGGCATCTTCATGACCAGCTTCATCGGCTTCACGGCGATTGCCGCGGTGGCCCATGTGCTGGTGTGGATGTGGCGTCCCTGGCTTTGAGCCTTGTTTGAAAGGTTGTCGCCATGGCTGAGATCACGACCGTTCCTGTGAGCCACCCTGCTGTGCAGGACTCCAAGACTTTCGAGGCGCTGTTCTTCGTGAGTTTTGTGCTCGTGTTCTTCATCGCGCTCGCTGCCCAGGTGTTGTTCCTGAAGTGGCGCACGTGGTTGCCTGGCGCCGAGGGCGAGAAATCGCTGATCAAGGGTGTGCGGTCGGGTGTCTATACCTTCCTGTCCCACCTGAACTAGGAGATAGAAGCATGTGGAAGATTTGGTTGCTGTTCGACCCGCGCCGAGCGCTGGTCGCGTTGTTTGCCTTCCTGTTCGTACTGGCACTGGTGATTCACTTCGTGCTGCTGAGTACCAACAAGTTCAACTGGCTCGACGGGCCCCGGACGCAGGCGGTGAGCCAGAACTCATCGATGCCTGCGCCAGCGCCGAAGTAGTCGTCGCGCTGATGAAAAACACGGCGCGGGCTCTGCCCCGCGTCGTGCCCTGAATGCACCGGAGACTCCACGTACCGCGGAGCCTTCTCCACCTGAGGTGGCAAGCATGGCCATGCTGAACTTCGAAAGAAAGTACCGCGTCCGCGGCGGGACCCTGTTGGGAGGCGACTTGCTCGACTTCTGGGTCGGACCCTTCTACGTGGGCTTCTTCGGTCTGACGACGGCATTCTTCTCGCTCGTCGGCATCCTGCTGATCGTCTGGGGCGCCTCGCAGGGCGGTACCTGGAACCTCTGGCAGATCAACATTGCGCCACCCGACCTGAAATACGGTCTCGGCATGGCGCCGCTGATGGAAGGCGGCCTCTGGCAGCTGATCACCGTCTGCGCCACCGGCTCCTTCGTGTCCTGGGCGCTGCGCGAGGTGGAGATCTGCCGCAAGCTGGGCATTGGCTATCACGTGCCTTTTGCCTTCGCGGTGGCCATCCTGGCCTATGTCACGCTGGTCATCATCCGGCCGCTGCTGATGGGCGCCTGGGGACATGGCTTCCCCTACGGGATCATGAGTCATCTGGACTGGGTCTCCAACACGGGCTACCAGTACCTGCACTTCCACTACAACCCGGCGCACATGCTGGCGGTGAGCTTCTTCTTTGCCACCACCTTCGCGCTGTCGCTGCACGGCTCTCTGATCCTGTCGGCCACCAACCCCGGCAAGGGTCAAGTGGTGAAGACGGCCGAGCACGAGAACACATTCTTCCGCGATGCCATCGGCTACTCGATCGGCACGCTGGGCATCCACCGGCTGGGCCTGTTCCTGGCTTTGTCCGCCGGCTTCTGGAGCGCCGTCTGCATCGTCATCAGCGGGCCGTTCTGGACCCGCGGCTGGCCCGAATGGTGGAGCTGGTGGCTCAACCTGCCGGTCTGGAAGTGAGGAGAACCCACCATGGCTGAATACCAAAACCTTTTCACCAGCGTCCAGGTCGCGGCGCCCTCGTACCCGGGCGTGCCGCTGGGCAGTGACGAGTACCAGCGCGAGGGCAAGGGGCTGCATTGGCACCTGCTGGGCCGCATCGGCGATGCGCAGCTCGGCCCCATCTACCTGGGCTGGCTGGGCGTGTGCTCGCTGATCTGCGGCTTCATCGCCATCGAGATCATCGGATTGAACATGTGGGCCTCGGTCGGCTGGGACCCGGTGCAGTTCGCGCGCCAGCTGTTCTGGCTGGCGCTGGAGCCGCCGCCGCCGGCCTACGGCCTGAGCCTGCCGCCGCTCAACCAGGGCGGCTGGTGGCTTCTGGCCGGCTTCTTCCTGACGGCTTCCATCCTGCTGTGGTGGGCGCGCATGTACCGCCGCGCGGTCAAGCTCGGCATGGGCACGCATGTGGCCTGGGCCTTTGCCGCGGCCATCTGGCTCTACCTGGTGCTGGGCTTTTTCCGCCCCATCCTGATGGGCAGCTGGGGCGAGGCGGTGCCCTTCGGCATCTTCCCGCACCTGGACTGGACAGCGGCCTTCTCGCTGCGTTACGGCAACCTGTTCTACAACCCCTTCCACATGCTCAGCATCGCCTTCCTGTATGGGTCGACGCTGCTGTTCGCGATGCACGGTGCCACCATCCTGGCGGTCAGCCGCTTCGGTGGCGAGCGAGAGATCGAGCAGATCACCGACCGTGGCACCGCCAGCGAGCGCGCGGCGCTGTTCTGGCGCTGGACCATGGGATTCAACGCGACGATGGAGTCGATCCACAAGTGGGCCTGGTGGTTCGCGGTGCTGTGCCCGCTGACCGGCGGCATAGGCATCCTGCTGACCGGCACGGTGGTGGACAACTGGTACCTGTGGGGCGTCAAGCACGGCATCGCGCCGATGTATCCGGCGGTGTTCCCGCCGGTGGCGGACCCGAGCCTGGTCGTGCCGGGGGTGCAGCCATGAGCCGGCTTCAATTCAGGCGCTGGGCGATCGGCGTGTCGGAGGGTCTCAGCCAGGGGCTGTGCGGCCCGGCGCTGTGTCAGGCCATCCAGGCGCATGTCCCGGCGCTGGCATCCGCTGTGCCGCCCGTATCACCCCCGCCAGGCGCCGCGCGCGCAGGTCGGGCTGCTTCCCAAACGGGAGTGCAAGCATGAACCGAATCCACTTGGCGCTGATGGGCCTGAGCGTACTTCTCGCCGGCTGCGAGCGGCCGCCGGTCGACACCGTGCAGCGTGGCTACCGCGGCACCGGCATGGAGCAGGTTTACAACCCGCGCCTGTTGGCCGAGCAAGCCGCCAACAACGAGGCGCCAGCGCCGCTGGAGCCGGCTTCGCCGGACGGGCCCAAGGCGAGCCAGGTCTACCAGAACGTGCAGGTGCTGGGCAACCAGAGCGTGGCGGAGTTCAGCCGCACGATGGTGGCGATGACCAACTGGGTGGCGCCCAAGCAGGGCTGCGTGCACTGCCACAACGCCGCCAACTTCGCCGACGATTCGCTCTACACCAAGGTCGTCGCGCGACGCATGCTCGTGATGACGCAAAAGATCAACAGCGACTGGAAATCGCATGTCGCCAAGACCGGCGTCACCTGCTTCACGTGTCACCGCGGCGAACCCGTGCCGAAGGAGGTCTGGTTCCAGCCGCTGATGCCCAAGGGCGCCAACGACTTTGCCGGCAACAAGGCAGGCCAGAACGCGCCGGCCGATAGCGTGGGCCTGAGCTCGCTGCCAAACGACCCCTTCACACCCTTCCTGCTCGGCGACGAGAACATCCGCGTGGCCGGCACCGAGGCGCTGCCCGCCGGCAACCGGCAGTCGACCAAGCAGGCCGAGTGGACCTATGGGCTGATGATGCACATGTCCAAGTCCCTGGGCGTCAACTGCACTCAGTGCCACAACACCCGCTCGCTGGGATCCTGGGAGAACAGCTCGCCGCCGCGGCTGAGCGCCTGGCATGGCATCCGCATGGCGCGCGAACTGAATCTGGAGCACATGGTGCCGCTGACCAGCACCTTCCCGGCCAACCGCCTGGGGCCGGGTGGTGATGTGGCCAAGGTCAACTGCGCCACCTGCCACCAGGGCGCGCACAAGCCGCTTTACGGCGCCGAGATGGCCAAGCATCACCCCGAACTGCTGATGACGGCCATGCCGGCCGCCACCGCCGCATCGGGCGTCGCCACCGTGACCCCCGATGACCTCAAGGCGCTGGAGACGCTGCCAGCCGCCGTGACCAAGCCAGCCGCCCCGGGATGAACCGCCCACACTGCATTTAGCCAAGTGCGGCACCCGACCGCGCCTACGATCAGCGTGTTTGTGATAATTCATGACGCCTTCACCGGGGCCAGCAGTTGCCCCGGGGCGTCATCACCTGATCGAGAACGCCGGTGCCCACGCCTCTTGAACCCGACCTCAGTGCCCTGTCGCCGCTGGCCAACGAGCTGGCGACGACGATTGCGCGGGTGGCCAGCGACATCGCCCTGGTCATTGACAAGGACGGCGTCATCTCGTCCGTCGCCGAAGGCGCGGCCGTGCAGGCGCATCGCTGCGGCGAGTGGGTCGGCCAGCGCTGGGTCGACACCGTCAGCACCAGCACCCGCTCCAAGATCCAGTCCCTGCTCGACGAGGTGAGCCAGAAAGGGATTGTGTCGCGGCGCCGCGAGGTCAGCCATCCGGCGCACCCGAACGCGGGTGGCGAGGAACTGCCCGTCACCTGGTCGGCCATCCGCCTGGGCGTCGACGGACCGGTGCTGGCCGTAGGCCGCGACCTGCGGGTCGTGGCCGCCATTCAGCAGCGTTTCGTCGAGGCGCAGCAAGACATGGAGCGCCATTACTGGAACCGTCGCCAGGCCGAGTCGCGCTACCAGCTGTTGTTCCAGGTCGCCAACGACGCCGTGCTGGCGCTCGACGCCAATACCCTGGTGGTGCTGGAGGCCAACGCCGCCAGTGCCGTGCTGCTCGGCCACGAGCTCAGCTTGATCCAAGGCAGGCCGCTGGTCGACAGCCTGCCCCCGTCGGCGCGAGTCGCCGTAGCCGAGCTGCTGGCGAATGCGCGCAGCACCGGTCGTGCCGGAGAGATACGGGTGCGCGCGCTCGCCACGGCCGGGGCGCTTGATATCTCGGCAACGCCGTTCCTCGTCGATGACCAGCAGCAACTGCTGCTGCGCGCCCGCCGCGATGAAGCGGTGGCGGGAACGGTGGTCGACTCGGCAGACAGCCTGGCGCTTTCGCGCATGGCCGAGTTTGTCGAGACGACGCCCGATGCGGTGGTCATCACCGATTCGGTGGGCAACATCCTGATGGCCAACCCGGCCTTCCTGCGTCTGAGCCGCTGCAGCGATGAAGTTCGGTTGCGGGGCCAGGCATTGCCGGCTCTGTTGCTTGACGCCGACGGCAGCTGGGCCAAGCTGGTGGCACGGGTGCGCGTGGCCGGCATGGTGTCCAACGCCGCGCTGGCGGTCGGGTCGCTGGACGGCAACCCGCAAGTCGTGCGGGTGTCCGCGGCGCTGATGGCAGAAAGCGAACAGGCCTGCCTGGGCTTCATCTTGCGGCCGGGCCACCGGCTGCCCGCGCATCTGGCAGGCGATGACGTGCTGGCCGGCCTGCTCGATCAGGTCGGGCGCGTGCCGCTGGCCGACCTGCTGGTGGAGGTGGCCCATCGGGCGGAGCGCCAGCTGATCGAAAGTGCGTTGCTGCGCACCGGTGGACAGCGCGCCACTGCCGCCGACGCTCTGGGCATGTCACCCGAGGCCTTGGAGCTGCGCATCCAGCGGCACGGCCTGTCCGGCATGGGCTATCCGACGGACGTCGTTGGCAAGCCGCCCCTGTTCAACTGAATCACTGACAGAAAACCCACAGCGACAGGGCAGCGATGCAAGCGGCACCCGCCTTCGGTCAGGCCGACCTCACCAACTGCGAACGCGAGCTCATCCATCTGGCCGGCTCTGTTCAGCCGCATGGCGCGCTGCTCGTGCTTGCCCAGGCGGATCTGCGCGTGCTGCAAGTCAGCGGCAATGTGGCGCGGCTGCTTGGCGTGGAACCCGACGCGCTGCTTCAGCGGCCACTCGCCGTGTTGGGAGGCGATATTGCCGACCGTGTGGCGCATCTGCAAGGCAATGCCGACCTGCGCGATGCCGTTGCGCTGCAATGCCGGATCGGGCCGTCGCTGCGCCGCTTCGACGGTGCCCTGCACCGGATCGCGACGGGCGAGCTGGTGTTGGAGTTGGAGCCTTCAACCAGCCTGCCCGACGGCGTTGAACTGCAAGACCTCGCGCCCCATGTCATGACCGAGACGCTGACCGCTGCCCTGCAGCGTTTTGGCGCCGCGCCCTCGGTCGGTGTGTTGGCGGACGCGGTCGTGGAGGTGCTGCGCCACCTGACCGGGTATGACCGGGTCGTGGTCTACAAGTTCGACCCCGACGGCCATGGCAAGGTCATTGCCGAGGCGCGCCACCCGCGGCTGGAATCACTGCTGGGACATCACTATCCGGCCAGCGACATCCCGCAACGCGCCCGCGCCCTTTACCTGCTCAACCGGGTGCGCATGCTGGTTGATGTCGATGCGGTGCAGTCGCCCTTACTGCCAGGCACGGGTGAGCCGCTGGACATGTCGCTTTGCCAGCTGCGAAGCATGTCGCCGCTGCACCTGCAATACCTGCGCAACATGGGCGTGACGGCCACGCTGACAGCCTCGCTCGTGCGTGAGGGCCAGCTGTGGGGGCTGATCGCGGCCCACCACTATTCGCCGCGCTATCTGCGCTGCACGGTGCGAGCGGCCGCCGATCTGCTGGCTGAGGTGGCTTCCACACGCATCTCGGCCATCGAAAACTACGCCCATGCCCAGGTCGCTCTGATGGTGCGCCGCCTGGAACAGCGCCTCGTCGAAGCCACGTCGACGGAAGGCGACTGGCGCTACGCGCTGTTCCGCAACCCGCGAACGCTGCTGCAGCCGTTGGAGGCCACTGGCGCCGCGCTGTTCTGCGAAGGCGAAGTGCTGACAACCGGCGAGGCGCCGTCGACGCCTGAACTGCGAGCGCTGCTGGACTGGGTGCAGGCCCAGCCACAGACTGGCGATGCTCCCTTTGCCTGCGCTTCGGTCGGCCAGGCTAACCCTGGGCTGGCCAGTCTTACGCCGACGGCCAGCGGCGTGCTCGCGGTGCGTCTGTCCACCAACAGCCCGGACTGGTTGATCTGGTTCCGCAAGGAGCAGCTGCAGAGCGTCACCTGGGCTGGCGACCCGTCCAAGCCCATGGTGGCCAACAACCCGCTGGAGCTGTCGCCCCGGCGCTCTTTCGCGGCCTGGTCTGAGATCGTGCGTGGCACGGCCGTGCCGTGGTCCACCACTGAGGTTGCGTTGGCGCGCGGCATCGGCGTGGCCCTGGTGGACATCATCGTGCAGG
The DNA here is from genome assembly GCF_001425165.1 of Pelomonas sp. Root405. Classification (GTDB taxonomy): domain Bacteria; phylum Pseudomonadota; class Gammaproteobacteria; order Burkholderiales; family Burkholderiaceae_C; genus Pelomonas. The sequence goes on along the minus strand of NZ_LMDU01000017.1, from coordinate 78,097 downwards.
TGCACGCGGTGCGGCTGCTGATTGCCGAGCACCAGCTCGTGCAGATCCGCGGCGCCGTGGCGGGCTCGCGGGAACCGGTGCTGGTGGCCGATGCGAAGGGGGAGGCGGTGTTTGCCAACGATGCCCTGGTGGCCTTGCGCGGGCAGGGCGTGGACAAGGGCAGCGCCATCGCAGCGCTGTTCGCCGCGGCACCCGCCGTGCAGCAAGCGCTCGAGCACATGCGCGGCGTGCAAAGCGGATGGCGGCGGGAACTGGACTTCCTGACCCATGACGGCGGTGCCTTGCCGATGGCGGTGCATGCCGAGCCGGTGCATGGCCGGGACGGCAAGCTGCTGGGCTATGTGCTCACCCTCCTCGACTTGCGTGAGGCACGCCGTGCCGACACGGCGCGGCTGAATCTGGAAAGCGCCCTGCGCCTGGCCGCACAGGCGAGCCCCCTTGAGGCCGATGAAGTCATTTCAGCCATCCTGACCAACGCCAGCCTGGCGGCCATGGACATTGCCGATGCACGCGGCGGCCCGCCGGTGGCCCCGTTGCTGCAGGAGCTGGAAACTTCCACCCGCCGTGCGGCTGGGCTGTACGCGCAGATCCGCAGCTTTTCGGTTTAAGCCGGTACGTCGGCCTGCAGCTCTTCGAACATGCGCTGATGCAGGCGAAAGCCCTCGCAGGCTTCTGCCACAAAGGCGTCAACCTGCGGCGGCGTTAGGACCAACGCGTCCAGACCGGCGCGAAAGTCCTGCCTGAGCGCCTGAACCTGCTCGGCCGGGCCGAAATCATAGAAGGCCGTTCCTGCAGCGTCCGTCAACCCGAACTGTTGCCGCACCAGCCGGGCCAGCATCTGCCCGCCGTGCAGGTCGCCCAAGTAGCGCAGGTAGGCGTGTGCTGCCAGGGCTGTCGGGTCCGCCTTGGCCAGTGTGGTCAGGCGCAGCACGTAGACGCGACAGGCGGGAGTCAGGGCAGCATCGCGCCATTCGCCGGCCTGCAGCGCCTCCAGGTCCTGTTCCAGCGCCCGAAGGCGCCGCAGTTCAGGTCGCCAAAGCCTGGGATCCCACGCATGCTGGTCCAGCGCAGCTTCCAGCACCGCATAGATCGCATGGAGATGACGCAGCAATGCACAGTAGACCGAGAGGCTGGCTCTGCCGCGCAGCAGATCGGGCATCACACCGCTGCGCTCGGCCAGGGCGTGAAGGTCGCGTGTCTCTTCCTTCAGTCGCGCGGTCAGACTCGGACGGCTCGTCGTGTTCATCACCGGATGATGCCGCAGCGGCAGTGCTTGCGAACCTTACGGCGCCCGTGCCACCCGCTGGCGTCTTACCTGACCATTGCGTGTCGTCCTGCACGCGGGTTCATGTCCGCCTTGCACGATGTCACGCCCGCGGCGCAAAGCAACGGGAGCGATTTGTCCCCGCTTCCTCGAAGGAGACCCATCATGAGCGCGCTCATTCCTGTCTGGATCATTGGAGCCCCCCTGCTGATAGCCATCGTGGACCTCATCCGCACGCCAAAGCCTGGCGTCTGATACGCCGGTTGGTCGCGCCTCGGCGCGAGGTGACGCAGGTCAGCGCGGGTCGAGCGCGTCCACACGGTCGGTGATGAGGCCGTCGATGCCGTCGGTGATCAACCGTTCTGCCACCGCGCTGTCGTTGACGGTGTAGACCAAAGCCCGCCAGCCCTTGGCGTGCAGGCGATCGATCAGCGCCGAGTCCATCAGCCGCCAGTTGGTGATGACGGCGACGACACCCAACGCCTCGGCGGCGTCCTGCCAGCCGTCCCAGAGCTTGTCCAGCAGCAGCGCCCGGGGCAGGGCGGGGGCAGCGGCGCGGGCGCCCAGCAGCGCCTCGGTCTTGAACGAGCTGAGCAGCGGCGGCACCGCATTGCCAGCCCAGAGGCGCTCGGCCTCGCGCGCAGCCACCTCGCCGGTCAGGCGCTCGGCGCCCGGGCACGGCTTGATCTCGATGTTCAGCGCGCAGCCATTGGCCAGGCAGAAGGCGGCGATCTGCGCCAGGCGCGGCAGGGGTTCGGCGGCGAACGGCGGGCTGTGCCAGCCACCAGCGTCCAGGCGCGCCAGCTCGACCCAGTCGACGTCGGCCGGCGAGCCAAGGCCGCTGGAGGTGCGCTCCAGGGTGTCGTCATGCAGCAGGAAGGCTTCGCCGTCGCGGCTGAGCTTGACGTCGCATTCGAAGGCTCGGTAGCCGAAACCCACGCCGACCCGGAAGGCGGCCAGGGTGTTCTCCGGGGCCAGCTTGCCCGCGCCGCGGTGGGCGAGCCACAAGGGATAGGGCCAAGGCGTCATGCCAATGATTCTGAAGGGAAAACCCCCCTGCGATACGATCCTTTCCCTCTATGAATGCCCCGCATCCCCTGATGCCGGCCGCCGCTGACGCGACCGACACACTCCACGCCAGCGACCTGCCTCGCCTGCGCGAAATTCCCTACAACTACACCTCGTTCTCGGACCGCGAGATCGTCATCCGCCTGCTCGGCTCCCGGGCCTGGGAGCTGCTGGACATGCTGCGCGGCGAGCGGCGCACCGGCCGCTCCGCGCGCATGCTCTACGAGGTGCTGGGCGACATCTGGGTGGTGCAACGCAACCCGTACCTGCAGGACGACCTGCTCGACAACCCCAGGCGCCGCGGCCAGCTGATCGACGCGCTGCATCACCGCCTGTCCGAGGTGGAAAAGCGCCGCGATGCGGGTGCCGACGCGCAGCGCGACGCGGCCGTGGGTGAGCTGCTGCAAGCGGCGCGCGGCGCGGTGGCGGACTTCGCGACGATGTTCGAGCGCGTCTCAGTGCTGCGCAAACGCGCCTCCAAGACGCTGGCCAAGCACACGGCCAAGGACAACATCAAGTTCGACGGCCTGTCGCGCGTGTCGCATGTGACGGACGCGACCGACTGGCGCGTCGAGTACCCCTTCGTCGTCCTGACGCCCGATACCGAGGCCGAGATGGCCGGCCTGGTGGGTGCCTGCTTCGAGCTGGGGCTGACCGTCATCCCCCGTGGCGGCGGCACCGGCTACACGGGCGGCGCGATCCCGTTGGTTTGGAACAGCGCCGTCATCAACACCGAAAAGCTGGAAGCTTTGCGCGGCGTCGAGATGCTGGTCCTGCCGGGACTGGACCGCGAGGTGCCGACCATCTTCAGCGAGGCCGGTGTCGTCACGCAGCGCGTGGCCGACATGGCGGAGGCGAATGGCTTTGTCTTCGCGGTGGATCCGACCAGCGCCGAGGCCAGCTGCATCGGCGGCAATGTCGCCATGAACGCCGGCGGCAAGAAGGCCGTGCTGTGGGGTACCGCGCTGGACAACCTCGCGTCATGGCGCATGGTGACGCCCGAGGCCAAGTGGCTTGAGGTCGTGCGCCTGAACCACAACCTCGGCAAGATCCACGACGTGGAGCTGGCCAGCTTTGAGCTGCGCTACTTCGACGCCTCGGGAACCAAGCTGGAGAAGACCGAGCGCCTTGACATCCCCGGCCGCGTTTTCCGCAAGGAGGGCCTGGGCAAGGACGTGACGGACAAGTTCCTTGCCGGCCTGCCGGGCATCCAGAAGGAAGGCTGCGACGGCCTCATCACCAGCGCGCGCTGGATCGTGCACAAGATGCCGGCCCATGTGCGCACCGTCTGCCTGGAGTTCTTCGGCAACCCCAAGGACTGCGTACCCAGCATCGTCGACATCAAGGACTACATGTTCTCGATTGCCGACTCCGGTGTGCTCCTTGCAGGCCTGGAGCACCTGGACGACCGCTACCTCAAGGCGGTGGGCTACGCGACCAAGAGCAAGCGCGGCGGCCTGCCGAAGATGGTGCTGGTGGGCGACATCGTGGGTGACGACGCCGACGCCGTGGCGCGCGCCACCAGCGAAGTTGTCCGCCTGGCCAACGGCCGCTCGGGCGAGGGCTTCGTCGCTGTCAGTGCCGATGCGCGCAAGAAGTTCTGGCTCGATCGCAAGCGCACTGCGGCCATCAGCAAGCACACCAACGCGTTCAAGGTGAACGAGGACGTGGTGATCCCGCTGCACCGCATGGGCGAGTACACGCTGGGCATTGAGCGCATCAACATCGAGCTGAGCCTGCGCAACAAGCTCGAGCTCGTGACGGCGCTGCAGGCGCTGTTCACGACGGGCAAGCTGCCGCTGGGCAAGAGCGACGACGCCGGCGACATCCCGAGCGCCGAGCTGCTGGAAGACCGCGTGCAGCAGGCGCTTGCGCTGCTGCGCGAGGTGGGCGAGCTCTGGCAGGGGTGGCTGGACGGGCTGGACACCGGCTTCTTCGAAGGACTGCAGACCCACGAGCTGCGGGCGTCCTGGAAGACCCAGATCCTCAAGCCCCTGCAGGCCATCTTCAACGGCGCGGCCTTCGAGCCGTTGCTGGCCGAATGCAAGCGCATCCACAAGGAGGTGCTGCGCGGCCGCGTCTGGGTGGCCCTGCACATGCACGCCGGCGACGGCAACGTGCACACCAACATTCCCGTCAACAGCGACAACTACGAGATGCTGCAGACGGCCCACACGGCCGTGGCGCGCATCATGACGCTGGCGCGCTCGCTGGACGGCGTCATCTCCGGCGAGCATGGCATCGGCATCACGAAGCTGGAGTTCCTGACCGACGACGAACTGGCCAACTTCACCGCCTACAAGAAGCGGGTCGACCCGGAAGGCCGCTTCAACAAGGGCAAGCTGCTCCGCGATGCCGCACATCCGGCCGACTTGCGCAACGCGTACACGCCGTCCTTCGGCCTGATGGGGCATGAGTCGCTGATCATGCAGCAGAGCGACATCGGCGCCATCAGCGACTCGATCAAGGACTGCCTGCGCTGCGGCAAGTGCAAACCTGTCTGCGCCACGCATGTGCCCCGCGCCAACCTGCTCTACAGCCCGCGCAACAAGATCCTGGCCACCTCGCTGCTGGTCGAGGCCTTCCTGTACGAGGAGCAGACGCGCCGCGGCGTGTCGATCAAGCACTGGCAGGAGTTCGAGGATGTGGCCGACCACTGCACGGTCTGCCACAAGTGCGAAAGCCCGTGCCCGGTCAAGATCGACTTCGGCGACGTGACGATGAACATGCGCAACCTGTTGCGCAAGATGGGCCAGAAGAGTTTCCGGCCCGGCAATGCGGCCGCCATGTTCATGTTGAACGCGACCAACCCCGAAACCATCAAGCTGGCCCGCACGGCCATGGTGGGCATCGGATTCAAGGTGCAGCGCTTTGCCCATGACCTGTTCAAGCCGGCAGCGCGCAAGCAGACCAGCGCGCCCCCGGCGACGCTGAACAGCGCGCCGATCAAGGAACAGGTCATCCACTTCATCAACAAGAAGCTGCCCGGCGGTCTGCCCAAGAAGACGGCGCGCGCGTTGCTGGACATCGAGGACAAGGACTACGTGCCCATCATTCGCCCGCCATCGCTGGCGAGCGAGACGGAGGCCGTGTTCTATTTTCCCGGCTGCGGCTCGGAGCGCCTGTTCAGCCAGGTCGGCCTGGCCACTCAGGCCATGCTCTGGCATGCCGGCGTGCAAACGGTGCTGCCGCCCGGCTACCTGTGCTGCGGCTATCCGCAGCGCGGCTCGGGTCAGTTCGACAAGGCCGAGAAGATGATCACCGACAACCGGGTGCTCTTCCACCGCGTCGCCAACACGCTGAATTACCTCGACATCAAGACCGTGGTCGTCAGCTGCGGCACCTGCTATGACCAGCTGCAGGGCTACAAGTTCGAGGACATCTTCCCCGGCTGCCGGATCATCGACATCCACGAATACTTGCTGGAAAAGGGCATCACGCTCGGCTCCAAGACCAGCTACCTGTACCACGACCCCTGCCACTCGCCAATGAAGCTGCAGGAGCCGATGAAGACGGTGAAGGCGCTGGTGGGCGAGAACGTCGTCAAGAACGAGCGCTGCTGCGGAGAGAGCGGCACGCTGGGCGTGACCCGGCCCGACATCTCGACGCAGGTGCGTTTCCGCAAGGAAGAGGAGCTGCTCAAGGCCGAGACGGCGTTGCGCGACGCCGGCAAGGTCGGCGCCCAGGAGAACCTGAAGATCCTCACGTCCTGCCCGAGCTGCCTGCAGGGCCTCTCGCGCTACGGCAACGACCTGCAAAACGGCTTGCTGGAAGCCGATTACATCGTCGTCGAGATGGCACGCCAGATCCTCGGCGAGAACTGGATGCCCGAGTACGTCGCCAAGGCCAATAACGGCGGCATCGAGCGGGTGTTGGTGTGAGTTTGTCTGGCTACCTGCGCTCCGCCTTGCGGTGGCAGCGTGGGCGGCAGGGCAGCGGCTACGACAAGATGCTGCTGCTGACGGCGCCGTGGCCCTTGCCGTTCGACAGCTACCTGATCCGCTACCCGGCAGGCAGCGCCATCCCACCGCATACCGACCCCGTGCAGGCCGGGCGCCACTACCGGCTCAACATCGTGCTGAAGCGCTCGCCGCGCGGCGGGGAGTTCGTGTGCGCGACGCCGATCTGGCAGAGCCGGCGCATCAAGTTTTTTCGACCCGACGCGTGCGAGCATAGCGTCACCCGAGTGGAAGGTGGCAGCCGCTATGTGCTGTCCGTCGGCTGGGTACTGAAAGGCTGAATCAAATGACCTGCCCGCTGTGCACCACCGATGGCGGCCTTGTCATCGCCCGCACGACCCAGTTCCGGGTCGTGCGTGTCGTCGATGGCGACGAAGCGCGGCGTTTCCCGGCTTTCTATCGCCTGATCTGGAACCACCATGTCGCCGAGTTCAGCGACCTCTCGGTCACCGATAGACACGCCAGCATGGACGCTGTCACCGAGATCGAGCGGGTTCTAAGGTCTTTGCTGGCGCCGACCAAGGTCAACATTGCGAGCCTTGGCAATGTCGTGCCGCATCTTCACTGGCACGTCATCGCCCGCTTCGACTGGGACAGTCACTTTCCCGCACCCGTCTGGGCCGCCGCCCAGCGCGACGAGATCCCGGGCGGCGCGCAGGCGCGCCTGCCGGTGTCGCTGGCGGTAGTGGACGCCGCCATGCGCGAGGCGCTGCAAGTGTTCAGCGGCTGACCAGCGCGATGCGTGTGCCGGTGCGCTTGGCCTTCGCATATTGCGCAGCGCTGGCGGGCATGGCGGGATCGATGAAGTCGACGCTGAAGCTGTAGATCTGCGTGCCGCTGGTGGACTGCGGGCCGCAATCCAGACGGTTCACCGCGTTGCGAACCTGGCGCGCCACGATGTTGGAAATGCCCTTGGCTTCGACGCCGCTGACCTCGCCGTTCTCGAGGGCAAGCTGGACCTTGACTTCGCCGTAGCGGCCTTCGCGCAGCCATGTCAGGTCGAGTGCGCTTTGCAGCTGGTCCTCGATGCCCTGGCAGTTGGCATGCACGTCGTAGCGGATGGGCGCCTCGACCACGCGGCCGCTGATTTCGACGCGCCCCATCTCTTCGGTTTGGGCCAGCGCGGGACCGGCGGTGAGCGTCAGCGAGATGGCGCAGGCCAGGCCGGCGAACAGGCTGTTGAGAGACGGGGTGCGTTGGGCGATCGAGTAGCGAATGGACATGACGAGCTCCTTGGGGGTTGGGTCCGGAAATCGACGTGAATGACGTCGACCTGTGCTCAGGCTAGGTGCCAGACTTAGCGGGCCCAAGAAGCAAGCGATGAGTTGCCGGTGGCATGCGACGACTCGCAGAAAACCGCAGCTGAATTGCGTCGGGGCCAAATCACGTGTTTGAGCGTGTGCGTGCCATTCGTCACGGGGGTTGTCATCCGTGATTCCCCGCTCAGGTGACTTCTGTCACTGCGGCCAGTGACAAGGCTGGCTTCGTGCGACGAACACACTGGTCCTGCTTCGGATGGCGCCAGGCCGGTGGTGGGACGTTGAAGTTGTTGGGATGACGAGCCCAGCCGGCAAGCTGAAGAAAAACGGCGGCGCTTCGCGTGGAGATCCCATGGGCCGAGCCGGCATGCCGTCCGTCACGGTGACTTTTCGGAACTACCAAATGAGCTTTGTTTTTGCGAACCAGAGAACCCTGCTCGCGCTGGCCTGCAGCCTCGTCGCGGCCGGGTCAGTCCAGGCCGGCGTCTCCAACAGCCAAGTCGACCTCGGCATTGCCAGCATCGTCCAGCGGGCAGCGCCCGTCACCGATCGGCTGATCATTGGCTACCGTGATGCGTCCGAGGCCGACGCGTCCGACACCCGTGTGCTGCGCGCCCGCGGCATTGCCGCTCAGGCCATGTCGTCACGGGTCGCGGCGCTGAACGCTGCACTCGCCCTGCGTGGCGTGAAGGCCGGCCTGGTGCGCCAGATGGGCACCGGCGCCCACGTCTTCAAGCTCGACAAGGCGCTGTCGCACAGCGACCTTCAGCGCGTGGCCGCCGAACTCCAGGCCGCCGACCCCAACATCGCCTACGCGGAACCCGACCGCAAGATGTACCCGCTGCTGACGCCCAACGACACCAGCTACAACTCGCAGTGGGACCTGTTCGAGAACACCGGCGGCATCCGCGCGCCGGCGGCTTGGGACCTGGCCACCGGCTCCGGCGTCACCGTCGCTGTCATCGACACCGGCATCCGCCCACATGCCGACCTGTCTGGCCAGATCGTGGCCGGCTACGACATGATCAAGGACACCGCCGTCTCCAACGACGGCAATGCCCGTGACAACGACCCGAGCGACCCGGGCGACTGGACAAACGCCAACCAGTGTCAGGCGGGTGATCCGGCCAGCAACTCCAGCTGGCACGGTACGCACGTGGCCGGCACCATCGCCGCGCGCACCAACAACGGCGCCGGCATCGCCGGCATCGCCTTCAACGCGAAGGTGCAGGCCGTGCGCGTGCTCGGCACCTGCGGCGGCTACACATCCGACATCGCCGACGGCATGATTTGGGCCTCCGGCGGCACTGTCAGCGGCCTGCCTGCCAACGCCACGCCGTCCAAGGTGCTGAACCTGTCCCTCGGTGGTGGCGGCAGCTGCGACACGACGTCGCAGAACGCCATCAACAGCGCACGCTCGCGCGGCAGCGTCATCGTCGTGGCGGCCGGCAACGAGAACCAGAACGCCAGCAACTCCAGCCCGGCCAACTGCTCGGGCGTCATCGCCGTCGCGGCGACTGACCGCAACGGCGCGCGGGCCTACTACTCCAACTACGGCAACGTCGTGGCTCTGGCCGCACCCGGCGGCGATGTGCGCTCGTCAGCCAGCAACGGCATCCTGAGCACGCTCAATGCCGGCACCAAGGCGCCTGGGGCGGACAACTACGCCTACTACCAGGGCACGTCCATGGCCGCGCCGCACGTGGCTGGCGTGGCCGCGCTGATGCTGAGCGCCAAGCCCACCGCCACGCCCGACCAGATCAAGGCGGCCCTGCAAAGCAGCGCGCGCGCGTTCCCGGGCACTTGCTCGGGTTGCGGCACGGGCATCCTGAACGCGCAAGCGGCGGTCCAGGCCATCACCGGCACGGGCGGTCTGCCGACGGTCAACGAGACAGAGTCCAACGGCACCATCGGCACGGCCAACACCGTGTCGGCACCGGCCAACGTGGCAGGCACCATCGGCTCCAGCAGCGACACCGACTACTTCAGGGTGACGCTGCCGGCCGGCAAGACGCTGAGCGCAACGCTGAGCATGGGCAGCACGCCGGACTTCGACCTCTACGTGAAGAACAGCGCGGGCACCACGCTGGCCAAGAGCGAAAGGGCGGCCGGCTTGACCGACAGCACGTCGTATGCAAACGGCGGCTCCAGCGCCATCACGCTGTATGTGCAGGTGTTGCGCTACAGCGGCACGGGGGCCTACACGCTGAAGCTGCAGTGGTAAGCCGGCATCGCGTCTAAGCAGGCGCCGTTAAAAAACGGAGCTTCTCGGTCTTGTGCCGAGGAGTTCCGCGCACCTTCATTGAGGCGCGTCAAGCTGTGCGCCTTCGACGTCCCGTGAGCCATCCAACCATGCCCAAACCACCAGCCAGCATCGCAGCGGCGTCCAATTCTGGAACAGGCGCCGCGTGCCATTCGAGGGCGAGATGGGGCAGGTCGCCCGTCCTGGTCCAGGTGCCAGGATTCGCACCGTTGTAGTACAAGAATTCAGGCGTGATCCACTTGGCCGCAACCGCGCTGTCAGTCGTGTTGTCGGGGGGGGGTGCAGAAGGACCCGGATTAAATCTCGTGGTCATGCCTATATAGCCGTCGACCAGATAGCTGAAAGTTGCAAGATTCCAGTCTGTGACGTTGCCAGCTGCGTCGGTCTTGAAGAAGAAATCGGCTTGAGTGCCTAAGGTCGACTTCGTCAGTTCAACCGTTCCGTACGGCGCCAGACCCTTCTTTCCGATGACCCAATTTAGCAGCTGGGTTCCATTGTCGGAAAACTCGAGCTTCGCGTAGATTCCTGACTCCACGAAGCCATTCCACGGCTCTCCATCGAAGCGCATTGGATTGCCTTGATAGCTGTAGACAACTGCCCCATTGGCGCTTATTGCGCTCAATGTGAGACAGGCGACCGTAAGCCATGGCGTAAGTTTCATCGCAGTAGTCCCTGGTTGGTAAACGGGACAGCAGTGTTTTACTAACCCTTTGGTTGAGCGATCCCTAGATGACCAGTTGTCGCTGGCCCAAGCGCCACGTTCAGACGTTAACGCCCTCCCTCCGGACGATCTGCCCGCCCTTTTGCTCCATGGAAGCTGGACGCGTGTCACCAGACGGTGAACGCCGCCACCATCGCGCTGCCGGCTTGCTGCTGAACGTCGGTGCGCACGGGGCGTGTTGCTCATCGACGTCGGCACCTGTTACTTGGCTGGTGATTAATCAGCAACTCGTCGCGGACCTTGGTGAGGCAGACCAGCACGTTGCTGGTGAACAAGCGCTTTGCCGGCGTGCAGCCGCGAGTGCCGCTGTGCTTCGGGAAACCGGTGCGAAGCAGCCGGCCGTAATCCGAGGGCCGCTTCCGTCTGAGAACCCCGTCAAAGCTTACGTGCCACTCGGGCGGCTTAAGCGGATCGAGATGATCGACAAGCCCATCATCAGCAGCAGCACCGTTGTCGGCTCAGGGACCAGCGCGACGTCCACACGAAACGCGGGTGCAGTGGCGGACGAACTCAAATGCCATGTGTCCGATCCGGGAGGGGTCAACGGTGAATGCAAGATCGCCAGTGGGGCATTGACGCCAAACGTGTTGAACATCCACGCTGCCTCGGTAGCTGGCTCGATGGCCTCAATGCTGAACCAGTAGTTCGTTCCGGCAGACAGTGCGACGCCGATTCCTTGGAACGACACCTTTTGTACTTCGCGCTCGTTCGAGGCCGATACCAATGCTTGCCCCAGCACCGAGCCGGGCAGGCCAGCACTGTCAGCGCGTAGCTGGAAGTAGATTGGCGTGGCTGCGTCGTCCAAGCGCCATATCGCAGCGGAAAGCTCCGAGACCGTCCCCGACGCCAGCGAGGTGAACTGCGCGGCCGGGAGATTGTTGAAATCGAGCGACCCGTTCGCCCCGCCCCCTATGTTCCATCCGGCGTATGGGTCGAAGATGCCCGACGGGCCCATGGTATCGAACGCGATCGTCGAAGCCTTCGCAGTGCCAAGGCTGACGGCGAGCGCCACAGCCGCCCCTGCGAACGCAAGCTTCTTCATGAAGAGCCTCTCTTTCTCATCCGTGCCTCGGCTGAGGAGATCCATGTCGCAGCGCCGCCTTCGTAGCTCGCCTGTGGCCAAGACTAGCATCCAACGAGGCTCATCGGACGCTCGCTAAACAGCCCGGCCGGAATCAGCCGCCGCGCGGCGGTGGATGCGCCGACTTCACCAGACCGTCAGCGGGTCGGGCGCCACCATGCCGCTCCCGGCCTTGCACGAGAACGCCTGCGCGAAATACGGCGTATTGCTCATCGGTGTCAGCACCCGGTACTTGGCTGGCGAATGGCTGTCCGTGCGGATCTGGTTGATCAGGAACTCATTGCGGACCTTGGTGCGCCAGACCAGCGCGTTGCTGATGAAGAAGCGCTGGGCCGGCGTGTAGCCATCGATCTTCTTGTCCGCCGTACCGCTGCGCTTGAGCGCGCGCTGCAGGCCCTCGTAAGCGATGGGGAGACCTGAGATGTCCGAGATGTTCTCGCCCAGCGTCAGCCGGCCGTTGATGGTGTAGCCCGGCAGCGGCGAGATGGCGGCATAGCGCTCGGCCACCTTGTCGGCGCGGGCCTTGTAGCCGGCCGCGTCCGTCGACGTCCACCAGTCGGTCAGCGAGCCGCCGGCGTCAAAGTTGCGGCCGCTGTCGTCGAAGTGGTGGGTGATCTCGTGGCCGATGACCATGCCGATGCCACCGTAGTTCGTCGCGTCGTCGGCCGTCGCTGAGAAGAAGGGCGGCTGCAGGATGCCGGCGGGGAAGATGATCTGGTTGAGCCCGCCAGCGAAGGCGTTGACGATGTGCGGGCTGATGCGCCAGCGGCCGCGGTCCACCGGCGCGTCCAGATCCTTCATCTGGCGTTCGCTGTGCCACAGCGCCGTCTTAAGCCAGTTGCCAGCGTAGTCGGTGCTGTTGAGCTGCAAGCCTTCGTACAGCGGCCACTTCTCGGGCGCGCCAATCACCGGCTGCATGGCGGCCAGCTTTTCCAGGGCCTTGGCCTTGGTCGGCGGCGTCATCCATTCAAGCTTCTCGATGCGTTCCTTCATGCTGGCGCGGATGTCTTCCACCAGCAGCAGCGAGCGACGCTGCGCCTCGGGCGAGAAGGCGCGAGCGACGAAGAGTTCGCCCAGCGCCAGCGCCACCGGCTCGGTGCCGGTGCGGCCGCCAATCTGCAAGATGACGCTCTCGTTGCGCGGCGGCGGTGCCTGCAGCCCGGTGATGGCCTTGCCGCGGTATTCGAATGATGCGTTCGCATACGCCTTTGGCAGTCTCGGCGCGGTCGTGTCGAGCACGCGCAGCGCCAAATAGCTGCGCCAGACCTCCAGCGGCGTCTCGGCCGCCAGCTTGGCCACGCGCGTGGCGAACTCGGGCTGGCCGACGAGGAGGCGTTGCGGCATCTTGGCGCCGGCCGTCAGCACGGCCAGGTAGGCGCTCCAGTCCAGGCCGGGCGCGACGGTGGCTAGCTCGGCCGGGCTCATCGGGTTGTAGTTGGCGTTGGGGTCGCGCAGTCGGGCGCGCTCGCGGCTGACCTCGGCAAGCTGGGTCTCAAACGCCATCAGCGCGTCCAGCTCGGCATCACCGTTTGGGCGGCCCGAGGTGCCCAGCAGGGTCTTGGCAAACGCCCGGTAGGCGGCGCTAACGCTGCGGGTGCGCTCGTCGCTGCGGAAGTAATCGTCACGGTCTGGCAGGCCCAGACCCGACTGGCTGAGGCTCAGCACATGGCGGCGCGTGTCCTTGCGGTCGGGCTGCACGCTGTAACCCAGCGGCGCGCTGACGCCGCTGCGGGCCAGCAGGGCCAGCAGCGTAGGCAGATCCTCGCGTCGCTGCAGGCCGTCGATGCGGTTGAGCAACGGCGTGATCGACGACAGCCCGCGCGCCTCGATGGCGGCTTCGTCCATGCCGCTGGAGAAATACGCTGCAATGAGCTTGAGGCCGGGGGTCGTCTGCAGGGTGGGCTTGTCGGCCAGTTCCTTGAGCGCCTTCTCCAGCAGTGCGTCGTTCGCCTGGCGCAGCTGCTCGAAGCTGCCGATGCGGGCGCGGCTGGCGGGCAGCTCGGTAGCGGCCTCCCAGTTGCCGTTGACGAATGCGTAGAAGTCGTCGCAGGGCTGCACCTCCTTGGACAGGCCGCTCAGATCGAGGGCCTGGCTGGTGGTGACAGTGGCGGCCAGGCTGAGCAGGGTCGCTGCTTTGGCCAGGCGGTGGCGGTTGAATCGCGTCATGGAGGAAGAGGCGAGCGGTGGAAACGTGAGATTAGAGCGCCGCCCCGCCATGCCAGCAGGAAGACACAGGGCATCATTGAGGGTTTCTACCAAGCCGTCTGGCCATGCCCTTTCCCCTTCGTCTGATCTTGGCGCCCGTCGCCGCGTTGCTGCTGTCCACCACGGCATTTGCCCAGCCCGTGCAAGGGCAGGGCGCCTCTTTCCCGTCCAAGGTTTATGACGCTTGGGCGCGCGCCTTCCAGCAGGCGGGCGGAGGCGCAGTGACTTACAAGGCAACCGGCTCGGGGGACGGCATCAAGCAGATCAGCGCCCGCCAAGTCGATTTCGGCGGCACCGACGCGCCGCTTCCCGCCGCCGAGCTGGCCAGGCAGAAGCTGGTGCAGATTCCCATGCTCGTCGGTGGCGTCGTGCCGGTCGTGAACCTGCCCGGCCTCGGTGCGCCACTGCAGCTTGACGGCGAACTGCTGGCAGACATCTTCCTGGGCCGCGTCAAGCTCTGGAGCGACGCGCGCATCGCTGCGCTCAATCCGGGCGCCAGCCTGCCGGCCTGGCCGATCAAGCGCGTCGTGCGTGCCGACAAGTCGGGCACCAGCGACGGCTTCAGCCGCTACCTGGCCGGCGTTTCGGAGCGATTCAAGACCGAGGCCGGGGCCGGCCAGGCGCCGGCCTGGCCCGGCGAGCCGCTGAAGGCCGACGGCAACGACGGCATGGTGCAGGCGCTGCGGGCCACGGCGGGCGGCATCGCCTATGTGTCCTATGACCGCGTGCTGCGTGACAAGTTGGCTGCGGTGAAGCTGCGCAATGCGGCCGGCCGTTTCGTGGCGCCATCCGAGCGAGGCTTCAGCGCCGCGGTGCTGGAGAGCGACATGCACCGCCAGGGCGACGACCTGGCAACGTTGCTCAACCGGCCGGGTGCCGACGCCTGGCCGATCACGCTGACCAGTTTTGCCCTCGTCGACGCCGAGCCTGCGACCGGCGCCAAAGCGCTGGGTGCGCTGAAGTTCCTTTACTGGTGCTTCATGCACGGCGACGCCCTGACGCGCGGTTCCGGTTTTGCGCCTCTTCCCACCAACGTGCAGTCGCGCCTTGCCGCACGCTTCACGCAGGTGCGTCCCAAGGACGGGCAACTGCCGGCCTACCAGTCGTTCTGAGCTTCGCCACCTACACTGCCGGAATGGCATCGCCCACCGAGCTCACCGTCCACCAGCACTCGCGCGTGCTGGAGATCGCCTTCGACGATGGCGCGCGCTTTCGCATCCCGTTCGAGCTGATGCGGGTCTACAGCCCGTCCGCTGAAGTCATGGGCCACGGCCCGGGTCAGGAGACGCTGCAGACCGGCAAGCGCAGTGTCGTCGTCACCGGCATGGAGCCGGTCGGGCATTACGCCGTGCGACCGACGTTTTCCGACGGCCACGCCAGCGGACTGTTCACGTGGGACTATCTTTACAAGCTCGGCAGCCAGCAAGACCAGCTGTGGCGCGACTACGAAGCGCGCCTGGCTGCGGCCGGCAAGGTTCGCGATGAGCCGATGCCGGCCAAGGGCGGCGGCGCCTGCCACTCTCACTGAATCCCATGAGTCAAACGCATTTCGGTTTCAGCACCGTCGACGAGGACGAGAAGGCAACGAAGGTTCGCGGCGTCTTCGACTCCGTCGCCTCCAAGTACGACCTCATGAACGACGTCATGTCGGCCGGCCTGCACAGGGCATGGAAGGCCTACACCGTGCAGGTCGCCAACCTGAAGGCCGGCGAGCGGGCGCTGGACATTGCCGGCGGCACGGGTGACCTGTCGCGCGCCTTTGCCCGCAAAGTCGGCGAGACCGGCATGGTCGTCCACACAGACATCAACGAAGCCATGCTGCGCCAGGGCCGCGACCGGTTGCTGGATGAAGGCCTGATCCTGCCCACCAGCCTGGCCGACGCCGAGAAGCTGCCGTTCAAAAGCGAGAGCTTCGACCTGGTGAGTGTCGCGTTCGGCCTGCGCAACATGACGCACAAGGACCTTGCCCTGGCCGAGATGTGCCGCGTGCTCAAGCCGGGCGGCCGCCTGCTGGTGCTGGAGTTCTCCCGCATCGCCGAGCCGCTGCGCAAGCCCTACGACTGGTACTCCTTCAACATCTTGCCCAAGCTGGGTTCGCTGTTTGCTGGTGATGCTGAAAGCTACCGCTATCTGGCCGAGTCCATCCGCATGCACCCCGACCAGGCCACGCTCAAGGCCATGATGAAGACGGCCGGCTTCGGCCACGTGGACGTGCACAACCTCAGCGCCGGCATCGTCGCCCTGCACGCCGGCATCAAGTGCTAACCAGCAAACGGACCGCGCCGTGACGGCGCTATCCTCGGCCGACTGAATTGCTCCCCCCAGAACGTGGGGGTCTCGGGAACTTCCGGCTTGATTTCGCTCTAACGCAGGCGGCTCACGAACCCAGTAATGGGGGCGTGGCGCCCACAGAAGCGACATATCGCACCACTACACTCGTTCGTTCACTGGGCGGGGAGCCCTTCCTCCACATAACAAGGACCTCATCAGATGGCAAAGCGACTCATCAATCACCGGGCCTCCCTGCTGCTGGCCATCGTCGCATCCGCGGCCTTGCTGACCGCCTGCGGTGGCGACAAGAGTGACAAAGCTTCCCAAACGGCGGCCAAGGTCAACAAGGAAGAGATCACCGTCCACCAGATCAATTTCGTGCTGCAGCGCCAGCCCGGCCTGAAGCCCGAACAGGCGGAGACGGCCAGCCGCCAAGTGCTGGAACGCCTGGTCGACCAGGAACTCGCGGTGCAGAAGGCCCAGGAGCAAAAGCTCGACCGCGACCCGCGCGTGGTGCAACAGATCGAGGCCGCCAAGCGCGAAATCATTGCGCGCGCCTACGCCGAGCGCGTCGGCGAGTCGGTCTCCAAGCCCAGCAACGACGAGATCGCCAAGTATTACAACGACAAGCCGGGCCTGTTCAAGGATCGCCGCATCTACAGCCTGCAAGAACTGCAGATCGAGGCCAAGCCCGAGCAGTTCGAAACCATCCGCGCCAAGCTGGCCGCGGCCAAGAACCTCAACGAGTTCGCCGAGTACCTGAAGTCGGCCGAGATGCGCTTCAACGGCAACCAGGCCGTGCGTGCAGCCGAGCAACTGCCGCTGGCCAGCCTGGACGCCATCTCCAAGATGAAAGACGGCGATTCGATGATCAGCCAGAACCCCAACGGGTTGACGGTGCTTTTCCTCGTTGGCTCGCGCAGCCAGCCTGTCGATGAGGTGCGCGCCCGCCCGGCCATCGAAGCCTTCTTGCTGAACCAGCGCAAGGCCGAGGCCGTGCAGAAGGACATCAAGGCACTGCGCGACACCTCCAAGATCGAATACGTCGGCAAGTTCGCCGAGCCCGCTCCTGCCGCAGCTGCTGCGACCCCGACGACGCCGGCTCCCCTGGCGCCTGCCGCTTCCGAAGTCCCGGTGTCTACAGCGCCGGTCGCTCCCGCGCCGGCAGCGAGTGGCCTGGATCCTGCTTCCATCTCCAAGGGCATGGGCCTGAAATGATGCGTATGAAAAAACTGCTTCTCGCCACCGTTCTCGGCCTGGCTGCCCTGGGCGCACAGGCTCAGACCGCGGCCACTCGGCCGGCAGCACTGGCCGCGGCCGTCTCGCCCGAGTACCGCCTCGGGTCTGGCGACGTCATCCGCATCATGGTCTACCAAAACCCGGACCTGACGCTCGAGACCCGCGTCTCCGAGACCGGCGTCATCAGCTTTCCGCTGTTGGGCAATGTGCGCATCGGCGGCCTCGGCGTCAGCGCGGCCGAGAAGCTCATCGCCGACGGCCTGAAGAACGGCAACTTCGTCAAGTCGCCCCAGGTCACCCTGACGCTGCTGCAGGTCAAGGGCAACCAGGCCAGCGTGCTCGGCCAGGTCAACCGGCCGGGCCGCTATCCCATCGAGACGGCCGACATGCGCGTGACCGATCTGCTGGCCAACGCCGGCGGCGTGGCCACGACCGGCGGCGACATGCTCGTGCTCAGCGGCGTCCGCAACGGCAAGCCCTTCCGCATGGAGATCGATCTTCCCAACGTCTTCAGCGCCGACCAGAACCGTGCCAACGACGTACTGATCCAGAACGGTGACGTGCTCTGGGTTGATCGCTCACCGCTTGTGTACATCTATGGTGAAGTGCAGCGGCCCGGCCCCTTCCGTCTGGAACGTGGCATGACGCTGATGCAGGCCCTGGCGGCCGGCGGTGGCCTGACCCAGCGTGGTACCGAGCGCGGCATTCGCGTGCACCGCAAGGGTGCTGACGGCAAGGTCCAGGTGATTCAGGCCGCGCTGGACGATGGCGTCAAGGACGGCGATGTCGTCTACGTCAAGGAAAGCCTGTTCTGATTTCCAGGGGCCACGCATGACATTCCGCCAATTCCTTTCGATCCTGGTTGCCCGCAAACGGCTGTTCATCGCCATCCTGCTGGGCGTCCTCATACCTGCTGTGGCGCTGAGCTTCCTGCTGCCCAAGCGCTACACCGCGGTGGCCAGCGTCGTGGTCGACGTCAAGCCCGATCCTCTGTCTGCCATCGCGTATCAGTCGCTGATGACGCCGGGCGTCATCGCCACGCAAATCGACATCCTTCAGAGCGAGCGCGTGGCACGCCGCGCAGTGCGCACGCTCCGGTTGACCGAAGTGCCGCAGGTCCGGCAGCAATGGCAAGAAGCGCAAAACGGTGAAGGCGACATCGAGACCTGGCTGATCGACCGCCTGCAGCGAGACCTCGACGTCAAGCCGGGCCGCGAAAGCAGTGTGATCAACGTGTCGTACGTTGCGCCGGACCCCAGGTTTGCCGCCGCGTTGGCCAACGCCTTCGTGCAGGCCTACATCGAAACCTCGGTCGAGCTGCGTGTCGACCCCGCCAAGCAGTACAGCAGCTTCTTTGACAGTCGCGCCAAGGAGGCGCGTGAGGCCCTCGAGAAAGCACAGAGCAAGCTCAGCGCTTTCCAGAACGAGCATGGCCTCATCATGACGGATGAGCGTCTGGACGTTGAGAACCAGCGACTCAACGAGATTTCCAGCCAGCTCGTCATGGTGCAGTCGCTGTCTGCCGAAGCCAGCAGCCGCCAGGCCCAGGCCAACGCCGGCTCCGGCGACAAGATGTTCGAGATCACCAGCAACCCGGTGGTTGCATCGCTGCGTGCGGACATGTCGCGCTCTGAAGCGCGCCTGCAGGAGATCAGCGCACGCCTGGGTGACAAGAATCCCCAGGTCATCGAGCTGAAGGCGAGCATCAACGAGCTGCGCCAGCGCATCGATGCCGAGGTCAAGCGTCTGACCGCGGGCGTCGGCATCAGCGGCAACATCAGTCGCCAGCGCGAGGCACAGCTGCGGGCTGACCTGGAGGCGCAGCGCGCCAAGGTGCTCAAGCTGAAGCAGGTGCGGGACGAGGGCGCGGTCATCACCCGGGAAATCGAGAACGCGCAGCGCAACTACGACAACATCATGCAGCGCCAGTCGGTGACCAGCATCGAGAGTCAGGCAACCTCCAGCAATGCCAGCGTCCTCACCTCGGCGTCGGCGCCCATCGAGGCCTCTTTCCCGAAGATCCCGCTCAACATCGCGCTGGGCATCTTCGTTGGCGCCCTGCTGGCGGTCGGCGTGGTCATGGCTGCCGAGCTGCGCGACCGTCGTGTGCGCGAGATTGATGACATTCAAGAACTGCTGGGTCTTTCGATCATCGGCGTGCTGCCAGGTCCGAAATCCAAGCGCTCGATTGGGTTCGCTGCTGGCGGGGCGCAACGCCAGCGACTTCTCGGCTCCGCGCCTGTGTCCAAAGCCGCCTGACGAGTCGACCAATGCAAAACAACATGAGCAGCCGTTCCGCAGAAGAGGTCCGTCCCTCGGCCCTGCATGACCGATCCATCGGCGACATCATTGCCGAAGCCAACAACCTCACCACCGAACAGGTGGAGCGCATCCTGGCCCACCAGAAGTCGCACGGCCTGCGCTTCGGCGAGGCGGCCGTGTCGCTCGGGCTGGCCAAGGGCGAGGATGTGCTGTGGGCGCTGAGCCAGCAGTTCCACTATCCCTATGCCGCCGGCGGCGGGCCGGCGCCCAACGATGAACTCGTGCTGGCTGCCAAACCGTTCAGCGACCAGGCCGAGTCTTTCCGTGTGCTGCGCAGCCAGATCAACATGAAGCTCTACCCGGCCGATGCGCCGCGGCGGGCCATTGCGGTGATCAGCGCGGACGACGGGGACGGCAAGACCTTCTTTGCCGCCAACCTCGCCATTGCATTCAGTCAGCTGGGTGGCCGCACCTTGCTGGTAGACGGCGACATGCGCAGCCCGCGACAGCACGAAATCTTCGGGCTGGAAAACAGCTCCGGCTTGTCGGGCATCCTGTCGGGACGTTCCGAAACCAATGTGATCCGGCCCATCCGCGATTTGCCGAGCCTCTTCGTGATGCCGGTCGGCACTTTGCCGCCCAACCCGACGGAGTTGGTCGAGCGCCCCGCGTTTGCGCTGCTGATGCGTGAGCTGGTGTCCAAGTTCGATCACGTCATCGTCGATACGCCGGCCGCCATCCACGGCGCCGACTACGCCGTCATCGCGGCGCGTTGTGGCGCGGCGCTGGCCATTGCGCGCAAGGGTGTAACCCGCGTCACCGCGTTGAATGGTCTCGTCGCCGCGCTGGGCAATACGCCTACCGAAGTCGCAGGCGTCGTCATGAACGAGTATTGAGGTGTCGACCTTGGGGATTTCAATGGTTCCGGCGCGCGGCAGTCGGGCAGCGCTGGTTCCCTGGCTGGTAGCTGGCCTCGGCCTGCTCGCGCTGTATGTGCCGACGCTGATCAGCCTGTTCAGCACCATCTGGGCTTCCGATGCCCAGGGCCATGGCCCCATCGTGCTGGGCATCAGCATCTGGTTGATCTATCGGCGCTGGCCCCAGCTCATGGACACCAGTACGGCGCAGCCGAGGCCGGGGCTTGCCTGGCCCTTGTTCGTCATCGCGGCCTTCCTGTACGCGGTCGGGCGCTCCCAGGGCATCTGGGTCTTCGAGGTCGGCTCTGCCATCCTCGTCGTCTCGGCCATCGTGCTGCTGCTGCGCGGCACTGCCCATGTGCGGCTGATTGCCTTCGCGCTGTTCTTCATGCTCTTCATGATCCCGCTGCCGGGTGCCATCGTTGATGCGCTGACGCAGCCGATGAAGATGGCCGTCTCCTACGTGGCCGAGAGCATGCTCCATGCAGTTGGCTACCCGATCAGCCGCAGTGGCGTCATCCTGCAGATCGGCCCCTACCAACTGCTTGTTGCCGATGCCTGCGCCGGCCTGCACACGCTGTTCACGCTGGAGGCCTTGGGCCTGCTCTACCTGAACATCGTTCGGCACTCCTCCTTGTTCCGCAACATCGCATTGGCCATCCTGATCGTCCCGATCAGCTTTGCAGCCAATGTCATCCGGGTGTGCACGCTGACGCTGATCACCTACTACTTTGGTGACGAGGCCGGACAGGGTTTCCTGCATGGATTCGCCGGCATGGTGCTGTTCATCAGCGCTTTGCTGCTCATCATCGCGACGGACGGCATGCTGCGCTTCGGTACGCGGCGGGTCACTGAGAAGGGGCACGCATGAGCGAAGCCATCAAACCAAGTGGCGAACTTTCTGTCGAGGGCCAGACCCGTCGCGCCGCGATCGCCAGCCTCCTGATGGGAGCTGCGGCAATCGCTGCGTGGCGCCTGACGCCCACGCAGCGAATGGCCAGCCTGCATGGCGAGATGAACCTCGAAAGCATGATCCCGAAGCAATTCGGCGAATGGCAAGTCGACCTCACCGTCACGGGCGGTGTGGTCAACCCGCAGCAGGAAGAACTGCTCAAGCAGCTCTACAGCCAGATCCTCTCGCGCACCTACATCAATCGAGTGGGCCAGCGCGTGATGCTGTCCATCGCCTATGGCAACGACCAGCGCGACGGGCTGCAGCTTCACTATCCCGAGGTCTGCTACCCGGCCCAGGGCTTCCGCCTCGCCGCTAACAGCAAGGTCGAGCTGAAGCTGGCCGGGGCCACCATCCCGGCAAGACGCCTCGAAACTGTTTTCGGCAACCAGCGCTACGAGCCGGTCACCTACTGGACCGTCATCGGTGAGACCGCCGTACTCGGGGGTATCGACAAGAAGCTCGCGGAGATGCGCTACGGCTTCCGCGACCTGATCCCTGACGGCCTGCTGTTTCGCGTGTCGTCGATTGATCGCGACACCAATGCAGCTTTCGCACTGCAAGACCAGTTCTCGAACGCGCTGCTCCAGGCCATCCCCGAAGGCGTCAGAGGACGATTCGCCGGCGTAGACCATATCGCCTGACGTTTCGCGCTCCAGTTTCTTAACGCTTCTACCGGCCCTCGCCGCAGCCGTGCTTCCGCATGTCTATCGTCCGCAATCTTGCCCTGATGGGGACCAGCACTGCCATGCGCCTAGGCTTTGGCATGCTGACCTTCGTCGTCATGGCGCGCATGCTCGGGCCGACGCAGTTCGGTCTTGTCATGCTCTGGTTGTCGGTCGCCACGCTGTTGGCGCTGCTGGCCAACTACGGGCTCACTCCCTTCCTGCTGCGTGAGATCGGCGCCGCGCCCGACCGGGCCGGCGAAGTCATGGCCGAGGTGCTGTCGGCCAAGCTGCTGCTGACCGTCGTTGTGCTGCTCATCGCATGCGCAGCGCTGCCATGGCTGCAGCCCAGCTCGCGCACCATCTTCCTGCTCCTGCTGGGCGCCCAGCTGGCCGATGCGCTGACCGAATTCCTGAATGTCGGCTTTCGGGCGACGAACCGGTTCGCCGACGAAACCCGCATCGCTTCCGTAGCCGTGCTGCTCCAGTGCGCCATCGTCACCTTGGCGCTCTGGTGGATGGCAACGCCCGTGATGGCCGCGCTCGCTTTCCTGGTATCGCGCCTGTCCGTGCTGCTGTTGACCTGGCTGGCGCAGCAGCGCTACTTCGCGGCCTTGCGGCCAGCGACGCTTTCGGTAGCCTGGGCGCGCATTCGCTCAACGCGTGCCTACGCCGTCGACTTCGGCCTGCAAAGCCTGCTGGGGCAAATCGACAGTGTCGTGCTGAACCACTTCGCCGGCCCCGCGGCAGTCGGTATCTACCAGGCCGGCATGCGCCTCTTCAACGGGGGCGCGCAGGCCGCCGGTGTGCTCGCGAACGTTTTCCTGCCGCGCGCTGCGGCTGCGGCAGGTGCTGCCGACGATGGCCGCAGTCTGCGCAAGGAGTCGGTTCGCATCCAGTGGGCCTTTGTCGCTGTCGGGCTGCTGTTCGGCCTCGCCCTTTGCGCCCTGGCCGAGCCCCTGGTCGCGCTGCTTTTCGGTAAGCAGTACCTCGGCCTGGTGGCGCTCATGCCCTGGTTCGGCCTGCTGTTCTTCGTCCGCTTCTTCGCGTCGTCCTGGGGCGTGCTGCTCACCTCGGCCGGTGCCCAGCGCTTTCGCGCTGCCATCAACGCCGTGCACTGGGTCTTCATTGGCGCACTCAGCCTGGTCGTCGTGCCCCGCCATGGCGTCGCCGGCTGGCTCATCTGCCTCACTGCAGGCAATGCGTTGCTGGCCGTCGCCTATGTGTGGCGTGGCAGGCAGCTCTCAGGCGCCGGCTGGCGCCAACCCGCTCTGGCCACGCTCGCGCTGGCCAGCTTCTTGCCTTTCCTTCATGTGCCGCGGTAGACGCCGTGCCTCCACGTTTGACGCTCCATGTCCGCTGACGTCTCCCTGATACCGAACGTCGTTCAGAACGGCCTGTGTGCCGGCTGCGGCCTTTGCGCTTCCGTCGCCACGCCCGGCGTCATCCAGATGCGCATCAGCAGCCAGGGCTATCTGCGGCCCCAGCAGCGCGGCGCTCTCAGTGACGAACAGACCCGCGTGCTCGCCGACGCCTGCCCTGGCGCCCATGTCGCGCATGCTCCGACACAGGCGGGCCAGCCTGACTACCACCCGCTTTGGGGCCCGCTCGTCGGCGTGCGAGCCGGCCATTCGCTCGATCCCGAAATCCGTCGGCAGGGCTCCTCCGGCGGCGGCATCTCTGCTGTCGCAGCCTGGTTGCTCGAAACCGGCCAGGTCGACTTCGTCGCGCAGATCGCCGTCAGTGGTGACGACCCGCTGCGCAACGACCTGCAGATCAGTAACAGCCGGGCCGACATCCTCGCCGCAGCGGGATCGCGTTACGCACCGTCGGCGCCTTTGGCCGACCTGCGTCAACTGCTGGAGCGTGGCCAGCGCTTCGCCTTTGTCGGCAAGCCCTGTGACGTTGCCGCACTGCGCAGTTACGGCCGTCATGACGCCCGCGTCGGCGAGCTGGTGGTCGCCATGATCTCCTTCATGTGCGCCGGCATCCCGAGCCTCCACGGCACTCACGAACTCCTCGCAAAGCTCGGTGCCGACCGGCACCAGCTCAAAAGCTTCCGCTACCGCGGAGACGGCTGGCCCGGCATGGCGCGCGCCGTCCAGCACGACGGCCAGGTCTTCGAGACCGACTACAACAGCTCCTGGGGCACCGTGCTCAACAAGCACCTGCAGTTCCGCTGCAAGATCTGCCCCGACGGTACCGGCGAGTTCGCCGACATCGTCTGCGCCGACGCCTGGTACGGCAAGGACGGCTATCCCGACTTCGCCGAGCGCGACGGCCGCAGCCTCATCCTCAGCCGCACCGCCCGCGGCGAAAGCCTCATCCAGGCCGCAATGGCCGCCGGCGCCCTGTCGGCCGACCCGCTGCCCGTCGACGACATCGCCCGCATGCAGCCCTACCAGGTCAACCGCAAGCAAATGGTGCTGGGCCGCGTCATCGCCACCTGGCTGGCCCGACGCCAGGCGCCACGCTACCGCCGCCTGGCCCTGCTGCGCAACGCATTGAACGCACGCAAAGTCGAATGGTTGAGAAACGCGTGGGGCACCTTGCGCCGCGCCAAAGGTGAGTCCCCGTTGTGAATCAGAAAACCTCTTCGTCGCTCCCCGCCGCTCCCGCGCGGCTTGTCACCGTCGGCCTCATGTGGCATTCGCTCGGGTCCGGCAACCTCGGCGTC
Organism: Pelomonas sp. Root405; assembly: GCF_001425165.1. Lineage (GTDB taxonomy): Bacteria > Pseudomonadota > Gammaproteobacteria > Burkholderiales > Burkholderiaceae_C > Pelomonas. The sequence goes on along the minus strand of NZ_LMDU01000017.1, from coordinate 53,294 downwards.
GGTGCGCTGACCGAATCCAACATCGCCATCGTGCGCGGCGTGGCGGAGGAACTCGGCCTGCGCGTGCGCTTCGTCGTGCTCGGTACCAGCGATGCCACGGTGCCCCAGCTGGCGGCCGAACTGGCCGCTGCCGGGCATGAACTGCAGGTGCGCCGCATCCGCGTCTTCCGCGCCGAGTTCCGCGAGGCCGTGCGTGCCTGCGACCTCGTCCTCGACATCGGCGAGGGCGACAGCTTTGCCGACATCTACGGCCTCAAGCGTTTCCTCTTCTACTGGTACAGCAAGAACATCGTCTGCTCGGTCGGGCGGCCTCTCATCCTTTCGCCGCAGACCATCGGTCCCTTCGACGGCGGCATCGCCCGCCTGCTGGCACGCCAGGTGATGAAGCGCTGCGCCCGCGTCTTTGCCCGCGACAACCTCTCCAGCGCCTATCTGAAGGAGCTGGGCATGACCGGCAACGTCGACGAGGCCATCGACGTCGCCTTCCGCCTGCCCTTCACGCGCCCTGCACCCCGCAACGACGGCAAGGTGCGCTTGGGCATCAACGTGTCCGGCCTGCTGCTCAATGGCGGCTACACCGGAAACAACCAGTTCGGCCTGAGCATCGACTACGCCGCCACCATGCGCGAGTTGCTGAGGCAACTCACGTCCCGGTCCGATGTGGAGGTTCACCTCGTCAGCCACGTCATCGAGCCCCACATGCCGGTGGAGGACGACGTGGCCGCGGCCAAGCTCCTCGCAGCAGAGTTCCCTGGCATCGTGGTGGCCCCGACCTTCGCCCGGCCCTCGGAAGCCAAGTCCTATATCGCCGGCATGGACTTTTTCACCGGCGCTCGCATGCATGCCTGCATTGCCGCGTTCTCAAGCGGCGTGCCGGTCATCCCGATGGCGTACAGCCGTAAGTTCAACGGCCTGTTTGGCACGCTGGGGTACTCGCATGTGGCTGATTGCAAAAAGGAAGATGGAGAAGCCGTCGTCACCAAAATACTCGACGGCTTCCTGCAGCGGGAGACACTGCGGGATGATGTGCGACGCGCACTCAATCAAGTAGATGCCCGCATTCGGCGTTATGAAGATGCACTGAGAGAAGTTCTAAAGGCACTTCGATGAACTTAAAACTCAACTTCCCGGATCGGCCGCAAGCCATATTGGCGCTGCTTCGCGCAGCCAAGTATGGCGTGCTATTGGTCTTCACGGTCTTGTGTGGAATGGCCGTGGTTGTCCTGCCTCCTGGGTTGACGGTTCGAGCTTTCGCAGCGCTTGGCGTTTTAACCTTCCTTGCGTTCGCCTGGGGATATCCATCTTTACCAGGGCGTGAGCCTCCAAATCGAATTTTGAAGCTGATCGCTTCTCTAATGTTCTTGTTTGCGATCATTTGGCCGCAATACATCTTCCTTTCTGTCGCGTCGCTCCCCCGTGTTAATCCGTTTACCCTCGGCAGCTTCCTCTTTTTGGCGCTTGTCGCCGTAATATCTCTCCATTACAGAAGTTTTTCCGCCGAACTGGGGCGCGGATTGGCGTCAGTACGCGGACTGCTGATCGTTTATGTTTGCTGGATGTGCTGGCGAGTTGTCACATCAGCAGTCGTCGATTTTCCAGTCTCGCGCATTCTCGAAATATTCCGCGAGTTTGTGTTCATTCATTCTGCATTTTTCGTTGGGCTGATATTGTCGAGAAGTGACGGCTGGCGCGAGCGATTGAATAACTTGTTGATCTGCGCTTCCCTTGTTGTTGCCGCCGCCGGTATCGTTGAAGCCATCGAACAGCGAAATCGATTTGTCGCGTTCGCTTCAGCGGACGAGGCAGGCCAGCTCGGGTCGGTGATCGCAAATATTGCCAGTGAGAAATTGCGATCGGGAACGTTTCGCGTTCAATCCGTTTTCGGCCATCCGATCCTATTCGGTCAATTCCTAGGAGCAATGTTGCCGCTTCTCTTTGCCGCTTTCGTGTCTCGTAGCGGAATTATTTATCGTGGGTTGATCATCGCGGTGACGTTACTATGTCTGGTAGGCATCTGGAAATCCGGATCGCGGTCCGGCGTGCTTGCTGCGGTTACATCCGTTGCAGTGCTGGCGTTGCTGGTTTGGTGGAGGGTGTTGAAGTATTCAAACGTTTTCAGAGGGTTGGCTATCGCACTCGTGCCGGTGCTCATCTTGGGTGCAGCGGTCGGGGCAATGGCAATGCAGGAGTTGGTTCGTGGTAAGAGTCAAACCGAAGCGTCAAGCAGTAGCACGCGACTGGTTCAATTAAACGCCGCGATCTCTGCCGCTTCGGACAGCCCAATATTGGGATATGGGCAAAGCTCGGCGCTCGGTCTGGCAGGCGTTTCTGGTTCGGGCGGCCTTCTCACTATGGATGTGCATTACATCTCATTGCTGCTGGATTCTGGCTTAGTGGGTTTCGTCCTATTTATCGTTTTGGCGGTATGGATGATTGGCAGGTTGGTTGCTCATGGCATTAATACAAAAGGACCGCCCGGCCTTTTTGCCTGTGCATTGGTTGCCGCAAGCGTCTCCGTTTTGGTAACTCTCTCAGCTGTGGCTATTCCGCAGAACTTGTACTTGTTCTTTCTGGCCTTTGGTTGTTTGGTCGGCTTGAATAGAGAAAAGAATGAATCAGGCGAAAGCAAAGCTTGAATGGATTGAATGCCTGCGCTATCCATTAATAGTTGGTGTAGTGCTCATTCACGCATACGACCCCGTCAAGGGGTATGACGGTACGCTTGTTTCTTTGCAGGGAAGGGACCCCGCCGCTGATGTGGTGATGTTTTTCGTTTCGCAGATATTTGCCCGTCTCAGCGTGCCAGCCTTTTTTGTTTTTGCAGGGTTCTTCTTTTTTCGGTCGACCTTTGCTTCGGGCTTAAATAGGTGGGTCACCGAGGTTGCGAAGCGGATTAGGACATTATTGATTCCTTTTCTGATTTGGAGCTTGTTGGTTCTATTGGTTTACTACGCGGCGCAGCGAATCGGTGTGGTCCCTGTGGGTGAGGATAGCCGAGTGGGGAACATAGCGCAGCTGTCGCTCGTGGAGATAATAGATCTCCTGCTAGGAGTTACCAGATATCCGGTCGCCTACCAATTCTGGTTTCTGAGAGACTTAATAGTCTGCGTCGCCATCTCGCTCCCGGTCATATTTGCGAGTCGAGGTGCTTTCATCACCGTCACGGCAGTCTTGGGGCTTTGCTGGTTCTCTGGATATGGCGTAACGCTTATACCGTCGTCCACCGCCTTGTTCTTCTTTTTACTGGGAGGGCTGTCGTCGGTGGTGCGGTGTAATCTAGAACTTCCTGTACCAGCGCCTTTCTTGATTGTCGGACTTGTGATTCTGGCAATTTGTGATTTTCTCGCTAAAGATTCAGAAGCGGGTGAATACATTCACCGGGCCTTTTTGCTTTGTGGCGTCGCTTCGCTCAGTCTGGTAGGGAAATTAATCTCGCGCAACGAAACTATTGCTGGCAGCATCAAGGCGTTGGGGGCGACGGCTTTCTTTCTTTACGCCGCACATGAACCGGGCTTGATGGCCTTGAAAAAGTTTCTGGTGAACCTTTATCCCTGGGAGGGAACGATTCAGGTGCTTTTTGCGTTCTTTTTGCCCGCGCTGCTTGTAATTGTTCTGTGCGGTGCTGCCTATAAGTTCCTCGCCTCCGTCGTTCCTAAATTCTTGTCTGTCTCAACTGGAGGCAGAAATTGAATTGGGAGCGCGCGTTGCTCGATGTGCCTGTGGTCGTTCTTCTCAACTGGAACGGTTGGCGCGACACCCTCGAATGCCTCGACAGCCTGTTCGCCGAAGGTGCCACGCCATGCCGCGTGCTCGTATGTGACAACGCATCGCGCGATGAGTCGGTGCCTCGCATTCGTACTTGGGCCGAGCAGCGTTTCGGTACGAGGTTCGCCAATCTGACGCGCGCGGATGTCGACGGCGGCGCCAGGCTGGAAGACAGCCAGCAGTTCGCGCTGATCGAGAACGGCGGCAACCTTGGCTTTGCCGCCGGCAACAACGTGGGCATCAAGCTCGCGTTGCGGGACCCGCGCTGCCGCTACGTTTGGGTGCTCAACAACGACACGGTCGTGCTGCCCGATGCGCTGGGGCAGGCTGTGGAGCGCATGCAGGCGGACCCGAGCGTCGGGCTGTGCGGGTCGACGCTGGTGTATTTCGATGAGCCTGACAAGGTGCAGGCCCTGGGCGGAGCCAGCTACTCGCGGTGGAGCGGGCGGTCTCGCCACGTGGGAGCCTTCATGCCGCGCTCCGAGGTGCCGCAAGACAGCGCGGCTTGCGAGGCGCGCTTTTCCTACGTGGTGGGCGCCGCGATGCTGGTGAGCCGGGCCTTCCTGGAGCAGGTGGGGCTGATGCGCGAGGACTATTTTCTTTACTACGAGGAGATCGACTGGGCCACGCGCGGGGGCGGGCGATTCCGGCTGGGCTACGCCCCGGGGAGCGTCGTGCTGCACAAGGAGGGGGCGTCCATCGGCACGGCGGCGAGCGGCGGTTCACCGTTGTCGCTGTATTTCCTGTATCGCAACAGGCTGCGCTTCTCGTGGCGCTTTCATCGGCCCTTCGTCGCCAGCGTCGTGTACTTCAGCCTGCTGGATGTGGCACGGCTGGCGGTGCGGCGCCGCTGGCCTCAGGTCGGCGCGGCGCTGCGCGGCATCCTGCAACTCTCCCGCCCACCCGCACCCGCACCGGCGCGGCCGTGATGTGGCACGGCCTTTGCGCCTGCCAGAGCGCGGCTCCGCCGGCGTAGGCGCGCCGGCATCGAAGACTTGAACCTGACCATGCGAATACTGTGCATTGCCAATGACGTTCCCTTGCCCGCCACGAGCGGCGGGCGGGTGGATGTGTGGCGCCGGCTTCAGGCGCTGCGGCGCGCTGGCCACGAGATTGCGCTGCTGTGCTGGATGGATGCCGGGCGGGTGGAGCCCCCATCGCCGGCGATCCTGGCGGAGCTGCAGTCGGTCTGCCGCGACGTAAAGCTGCTGCCCATCACGCGGTCACTGCCCGAGATCGCCCAGCGGCTGCTGCAGCTCTGGCGCTGGCCTAGTCATGTGGCGTCGCGCTGGGTGACGTCGCGCCATGCCGGCCTGCTGGACTGGGCTCGCGGCTTTGCACCCGATGTCGTGCTGCTGGACGGCCTGTATGGCGGCGCAGTGGCGTGGGAGCTGGCCAGGCGGCTGGGCGCGCCCATGGTCTATCGCTCGCACAACGTGGAGCACCGCTACATGAACGATCAGCAGGCTCGCGAAGAGCGCTTTGCGCGCAGGCTGGGACTGGCGGCCAACTGCGTGGGGCTCGAGCGCTTCGAGCGCCAGACAGTGGCGCGGGCCGTGCAGGTGATGGACATCTCGCTGGAGGACGCGGAGTACTGGCGCGCCCAAGGCTTCAGCCATGTGAGCTGCGTGCCTACGCTGGTCGATGCCGGCTTTGCCGCGCGGCTCTCGCAGGCTCCCGCGGACAAGCCGTATGACTTGCTGTATTTCGGCAATCTCAACACGCCGAACAACGTGGAGGCATTGCGCTGGCTGGTGGGGGCGGTATTGCCGCGGTTGCCGGCGCGCGACCTGCGTATTGCCGTCGCTGGGTCGCGCCCGACCGATGCGGTGCGTGCGCTGCTGGCGACGGATGCCCGCATCACGCTGATCGAGAACCCGGCCGACATGGCCGAGGTGGTGGGCCAGGCGCGTGTGCTGGTGAATCCCATGCTGGCTGGCAGTGGCGTGAATCTGAAGAGCGTGGAGATGCTGTTTTCGCGCGCGGCGCTGGTCAGCACCTCTGTCGGCGTGAAGGGCTTGCCCGAGGCTGCGCGGCGGTGCTTCGCGGTGGCTGATGCGCCCGAAGCCTTTGGCGCAGCCATCGAGCGTGGGCTGGGCGAAGCGGCGGCGGAGACTGAACACCGAACCGCCGCGCGCGCGCTGTTCTCGGACAAGGCGCTTCTCGCGGCAATCCAACAAGCCATCGTGCCCCCGACGGGCCTGGCCATCGGAGGTCGCCCTTGACTCAACCGACATCGCGCCGGCGCATCGGCGTCGATTTCCATGTCTTCGACGGCAAGTTCCAGGGTTCGCGCAGCCACCTGATCGGCATCTTCGGCGAGCTGACCCGGCTTTGCCCGGAGTACGACTTTGTCTTCCTGCTCGAACAGACGGATGCGCTGGGCCGGTTGCCTGGCTTCTCGGGGCCTAACGTCGAGCGTGTGCGCATGCCGCATGCCAACCCGTTCGTGCGCCTCGGGCTGCAGCTGCCGCGCTTGCGACGAGAGTTGGCGCTGGACTTGGTGCACACGCAGTACGTGATCCCGCTGCAACCGGCACGCGGCAACGCGGTGACCATCCACGACGTGCTGTTTGAGCCGTTTCCCCAGTTCTTCAGCCGGCTGTTCGTGCTGCGCTCGCGCACGCTGATGCGCTGGTCTGCACGCAAGGCGGACCTGTTGTTCACGGTCAGCGACTATTCGCGCGACGAGATCGCGCAACGCTATGGCGCGCACGCGGCGGACATCGGTGTGCTGCACAACGCGGTGGACCGGCAGCTCTTCTTTCCAGGCGAGACAGGCGCTGATCTCGTGCGCGCTCGTGGGCTCACGCCGGGCGGCTATCTGCTCACCGTGGGGCGCATCGAGCCGCGCAAGAACCATGCAGCCCTCCTGCGGGCTTACCGGCTGCTGCCCGGCACGCCACCTCCGTTGGTCATCGTGGGTCAACGGGATTTCGGCTACGGCGAATTCGAGACCGAATTGGCCCAGTTGCCGGCAGGACGCCAGGTGCACCTGTTCAGCGACGTCGGCGACGGCGAACTGCCGGCGCTGTACCGGCATGCGCAGATCTTCATCTACCCCTCGTTCGCCGAAGGCTTTGGCATGCCGCCGCTGGAGGCTCTCGCCAGCGGTGCGCCCCTGATCACATCCGACTCCACGGCCATTCCCGAGGTGGTGGGTGATGCGGGTCTGCTGATCGATCCTACGGATGCACAGGCGCTGCAGTCAGCCATCGAGCGCCTGCTGGCCGACCCGGCACTGCGCGCGCAACTGGTGCAGCGCGGGCTGGCGCGGGCCGATGTTTTCACGTGGCGCCGCTCCGCCGAAACGCTGGCAGCCGCCTATCGACATTACTTTGAAAAAGCGTGACCGTGTCTGAACCTCGCACCCTTCGCATCCTGGGCACCCGTGGCGTGCCCGCCGCCCACGGTGGTTTCGAAACCTTCGCCGAGCAGCTGGCCGTGTACCTCGCTGCCCGCGGCTGGCGCGTCATCGTCTATTGCCAGGACGAGGGCGAGGGCCCGGTCTTCGAGGACCGCTGGGAAGGCGTCGAGCGCGTGCATATCCCGGTCAAGGGCGACGGCCCCAAGAGCACCATCGTGTTCGACTGGCAGGCCACCCTGCATGCCAGCCGCCACCGCGACCTGTGCCTCACGCTGGGCTACAACACCGCGATCTTCTGCGCGTTGCTGCGGCTGAAGGGCGTTCCGAACGTCATCAACATGGACGGCATCGAGTGGTCCCGCGCCAAGTGGGGCCCCGTGGCCAAGACCTGGTTCTGGCTGAACGACTGGGCGGGTTGCTGGCTGGGCAACCATCTCGTGGCCGACCACCCGGAGATCAAGGTCCATCTCAGCTCACGCGTCAGGCCCGACAAGATCACCACCATTGCCTATGGTGCTGATCGCGTCGATGCGATGCCTGACCACGCCGTTCGGGCGCTGGGCCTTGAGCCGGGCAGATACCTGACGCTGGTGGCTCGCCCCGAGCCGGAGAACTCCATCCTCGAGGTGGTGAGCGGCTTCTCCAAGCGCACGCGCGGCATGCAGCTGGCAGTGCTGGGCAACTACAACGAGGCCAACGCCTACCACCGCGCTGTGAAGGCGGCGGCAGGGCCCGAGGTGCGCTTCCTGGGTGCCATCTACGACAAGCCGGTGGTGCAGGCGCTGCGCTTTCACAGCGCGGCCTACGTGCATGGTCATCAGGTGGGCGGCACCAATCCATCGCTTGTTGAAGCATTGGGAGCCGGGAACGCGGTTGTTGCGCACGACAACCGATTCAACAAGTGGGTGGCCGGAGAGGCTGCTCGCTACTTCCGCGATGGTGAGGAGTTTTCAGCGGTGCTGGATGCCGTGCTCTCCGCCCCCGGAACGCTGGCTTCCATGAAGTCCGGCAGCCTTCAGCGTTTCGAGCAAGGCCTGACCTGGCCTCAGATCCTGGGTCAGTACGAAGCGCTGCTCCAAACGTGGCTGCCGCGGCGCTGAGCGGCAGCCATCTTTCAGTCGGTATTGGTACCGAAGACGTCCCTGATCTGCTCAAGGTACTTGGTGCCGTCGACCTTGGTCGGCTCAATGAACGAGCCTTCGCCGTATTCGTTCCAGCAGCAGATCACGCCCATTCGACGGGTGAGGGTGGGGTACTTGTCTATGAAGCTGCGAGCTGCCAGCAGATGGTTCCGGAACTCGCCCGGTGTCGAGCGGCTGTCGTCGTGCAACGGGTCCTTGCTGCCGCCCCAAGGCCGCTTGTCCCAGCCTGACGTGATCGGCGTGACGTAGATGCCAGAGGCATTCTTTTGCATCCAGCTCCACTGGTTCTGGTAGGACGTGTCCAGCTCGGCATAGCTCCGCGAAATGTTCTCGGGGCGAAGCGGCGTCAAGGCGATGGAAACAGGGCTGTGATAGTTGTAGGTGCTGAAGCCCTGATAGCCGCTGCTGCTGCTGTAGTTCTTGGCAGACGGTGACCCGCCACCGATGAAGACGATGCCCGGCAATCCCTTTGCCTTGACCGCGCTTTCTGCCATGGCGACCAGTGCCTCGGTGGTCATGCCGAGCGCCTTGGCGTTGTTGTCCAGCGTCTCAGCAGAGAAGATGAAGACCACCGGCTTGCCGTCGAGCTTGACGTAGTCGGAGCGTTTGAAATAGTTGGCAGCCCAGAAATCGAAGAGCGCCTCGAAATGGGATTTCGAGAAGGTGTACGTGGTGTGATTGGCCCACATCACCGAAAACTCAACGCCGTAGCGGTCAGGCGCATTGAGGTAGGCGTTGATGCCCGCGGTCAAGGGCGCCTTGTTGTCTGCGCCCCAATAGGAGTCGAAGACGACGTAGTCGATGCCGTAGTCGCGCATCCACTTGAGCTGCTGTGTCATTACGCCGGGGCCATCTTCGGAATACCAACCCAGGGTCGGTTCGCGGTCGGTGTAGAGCTTGATGGTGTCCCACGGCTGCTTGCGTTCGTTGCCCACCTGGTTGCTCTTCCAGCCTGGGAAGTAGTACGTCCCGATGCGGTAGCTGCTGGCCGACGCCGTCGTGGCGGCGGCAGCGGCAGTTGTGGCAGCGCTCGTCGCTGCCTTGGGCACCGAGGCGATGTAGGTGCAGCTGCTGGCCGACCAGGTGATCGCGCCGTTATTGCAGGTGGCCGTGATGCCACCGCGGTAGCCGGCCCGGGTGTTCGGGAACGTGGCGCTGCCGCCGCTGGCGAGGTCGGCGCTCGCTGCGGCATAGCAAGCCTCGCCGAAGGTCTTGCTAAGCCGGACGGCGCAGGGCGCATTCGCCGTTGCGGTGGTTGCGGCCGGTGTCGGCTCGACCGGAGCGGTGGCTTGCACAGTTGAGCCGGTGCTGGCGTTCACGGGTGGCGTGATGGCTGCGGGTGGGGCGGGTATGGGCGCCGGCGCAGCAACATTGACGGGCGCTGGTGCAGGTGCAGGTGCAGGTGCGGGCGCAGCGACAGGCGTCGGTGCAGGCGCGGCTGCCGTAGCAGGTGCGGGTTCAGGTACGCCTTCCCCGCTCTTGGAGGCGTTGGCCACAACGTCAGGACCGGATGCTGGAATTGACGCTGACGCGACGGCGCTGCTGGCCCCGGCGGGGCTGCTTGCTGCCTCAGGCGCCGCTGCGGTGCTGGTGCCAGGTGTCGTGGGCGTGATCGATTGCGAACTGGAGGTGGCGCCGCCACCACCACCGCCTCCGCCGCAGGCGATCAACGAGCAAGAAAGAAGGAGGGCGGCAAGCGGGGTCAACGCTGGCGCGCGGGCAGGATGGGGGGCGTTCATGGGCATGGTTTCGGCAGTACTGCGTGCTCATGGAATTGTGAGCCGCGGCTTCTTGTACTGCGTGCGCAAGATGTCGCGCGAACCACCGCTCTTCGCCCGGCGTCGCGCTGCGGCGCCCGAAGACCTGAACAATTCCTCATTCCTACCCGACCGGTGGACGAGCTGTCTGCCTAACCTAAAGATCGAGCTGAGCTTGCGTTGCCTTCACGACGCTGCCCCGCGACAACTCGACAGCTGTGCAAGCCGCCGTTCCGCGGTGTTTCTACTTCGCGCCGAACACGTCCCGGATCTGCTCCAGATACTTCATGCCATCCACCTTGGTCGGCTCGATGAAGGAGCCTTCGCCGAATTCGTTCCAGCAGCAGATCACGCCCAAGCGGCGAGTGAGCGTGGGGTTGCCGTCCATGAATCTGCGCGCGGCGAGCAGGTGGTCGCGAAACTCTGCCGGCGTCGAGCGGCTGTCGTCGTGAAGCGGGTCCTTGCTGCCACCCCACGGGCGCTTGTCCCATCCCGAGGTCATGGGCAGAACGTAGAGGCCAACGCCCTTGTCGCGCATCGACGACCATTGGTCCTGATAGGCGGCGTCGAGTTCGACAAAGCTGCGGGACAGGTTGCCGGGCCGTGCGGGTGCGAGAGCCGCTGCAGCAGGGCTGTGGTAGTTGTAGGCTGAAAATCCCTGATAGCCGCTGCCGGCGTAGTTGTAGCGCGACCCGGTGCTTGCGCCGATGAAGGCAATACCCGGGATGCCCATCGGCTTGGCGATGGTTTCTGCCAACGCGATGAGGTCTTGTGACGTCATGCCGATCGCCCTGGCATTGGCATCCAAGGTCTCGGCGGAAAAGATGAAGACGGCTGGCTTGCCGTCGATCTTCAAGTAGTCGGGGTGTTTGAAATACTGGGTCGCCCAGAAGGTGAACAGGGTTTCGAACTGAGCTTTCGAGAACGTATAGCGGGTGTGGTTGGTCCAGAGCACCGAGAACTGCACGCCACGGCGGTCAGGCAGACGGAGGTAGGCGTCGATGCCGGCGGTCAACAGTGGCCTGTTGTCGCCACTCCACAGGAAATCGAAGACGACGTAGTCGATGCCGTAGTCACGCATCCACCGGAGTTGCTGGTCCATCACGCCAGGGCCGTCTTCGCTGTACCAGCCCAGTTTGGGCTCGCGGTCGGTATAGAGCTTGAGGACGTCCCACGGCTGCTTGCGGGCGTTGCCCAACTGGTTGCTCTTCCAGCCCGGGAAATAGTAGGTGCCGATGCGGTAGCTGCCACTGGGCGCGCCAGCCTCGACTGGGGAGGCAGCCGCGGTTGCCGTGCTCGATCTGGCAACAGCTGCCGCGGCGTCGCCGGCCTTCGCCAGGGCTTTGGAAATCGAGGCGCACTCACCCGCTGTCCAGGTGACGGTCCCGTTGCTGCAACTGGCTGTGATGCTGCCCCGGTAGCCGGGCCGTGTGTTTGGGAACTGTGCATTGCCTCCATCGGCGAGCCTTGCATTGGCTGCGGCGTAGCAGGCATCGCCGAAGCTCTTGCTTTCATGGAGGCGGCAAGAGCCTTTGCCCGTGGGCGCTGCGGCATCGTCTGCTGCCGCCGTGGTGGTGTGCGTGCCGCCAATGGCGGCCATGGCGGCGAGGATCAGGCGCGCTGCGAAGTCGTTCATCCGGTTCGTGAAGTTGCAGTGGTTTGTGTGTCGGTTCGCCGCGAGCGACGCAGGCAGGCGAGGGCACCCATACCGCAGGCCATGCCAAGCCAACTGGCGGGCTCTGGGACGGGCGTCATGGTGGCCCAGTTGATGAAGCCGGAGCCGGTGTCCACCGTGTCGCCTGTAGCGTCCTTGATGTTGGTCAGCTCGATGCTGACCACAAAGGGCAGGTTCAACGCGGGGCTGGTTTCGAACGCGAAGCTTGCCTTGACGTAGTGGGCGTAGTCGGTCGAGATGAGGCTGGCCGCGCCGCCGAGGGGATCGGCAGTCCACGCACCCTTGATGGACAGCGGGGTTGCAAAGCTGTAGCTGACGCTGCCTTTGGTGCCCAGCGCTGCCGCCCAGTCGGCGACCGATCCGGGACCGCTGGCGACCGGAGTGGCAAGGACGTTGTCCCAGGCCAGCGTGAACTCGAAGCTGCTGAGGTCGATGCCCGGCTTGGTCCCGAATGTGAAATTTGTGCTGACCGCATCACCAGGGCTGTAGCTGGCGTAGGTCAGGTAGAACGTGACTTCGTCCCAGGAGACGAGGGCGTTTGCCTGGCTGCAGCCCAGGGCGAGAGCGCCAAGGGCGGCGATGCGTGCGGGTGAGGACCGCAGCGAACGGCGGGGGATGGCCATGACGAATCCTTTGCGCCGGGAAGGGATCCCCGGAGGACTCAGTGGACGATGGACCGCGCCCAGCCGTCTATCCCTAGACGGCCTTGACGAGCGGGCTGCTAGCTGAAGAGTGCCGGCCCCGCACCGAAGCTGGAGAGATTGGGCAGCACGACCTGCTGCTCGGTCGAGCTCAGGCCCATCCAGCCCGAAAGGCTGCCGGCAAGCTGGCTGACGCCCATCGTCGGCAGCAGTCGCCCGGAGCCGATGTCGCTTGCTGTCCCGAGGGCGGTGACTGGGAAGTTGCCGATGATCCTCTTGCCCTTGACGGCACCGCCCGCCACGAGGTGGTGCCCGCCCCAGCCGTGGTCGCTGCCGTCGCCGTTGTTGATGAGGGTTCGGCCGAAGTCGCTCGCGGTGAACAGCGTGACATTGTTGAGCAAGCCGAGGCCCTGCAGCGCGTCCATGAACCATCCCACGGACTGGGCGACACGAGCCATTTGCAGGGGCTGGTCGCGCATCTGGAACGCGTGGCAGTCGAAACCGCTGAGGCTGACCATGAAGACCTGACGCTTCATGCCGAGGCGGCTACCAGCCGCAATCATCTGCGCCACGACGCGAAGCTGCTTGGCGATGGATTCATTGGCCAGCGTGATTGAGCCGCCACTGGAGAGGGCGATGGCGCCGGTGGGCAGGGCGGGCAGGCTGGCGCCGGTCAGCGCAGTTTGCAACGTGGCCGAGGCGTTCAGCGAGCGCTGGGCAACCTTGAGGTACTCGGCCTGGAAGTCGTTGGGGCTGGATGACGTGGCCAACATGCTGCGCAAGGCGGCGGGAACGGCCGTGCTACCGGCGTGCCAGCCGCTTTGGGCGGCGCTGACCTGGATGGGGCCATTGAGGCCGACGCAATAGGGCGTGACCTTGGAGCCGGACAGGAAGACGGCGTTGCCGTTGGCGCCGACGGCAGTGAAGACGGGCTGCCCGTTGGCGGCCATCAGCGCATCGCCCATGCGGCCGCCCCAGCCGGTGGGAGCCCCTTCGACTTGGAGCGACTGCCACATGGAGGCCTGGTCGTTGTGCGAGAAGAGCTTGCTGGGCAGGCCGATGCCAGCCTGGTATTCGCTCTTGCTGATCGGCCGCAGCAGCGTGCCGACGTTGGCGACGACGGCGCACTGGCCGGCTTCGTACTTGGCACGCAGCGGCGCCAGTTCCTGCGGCATGCCGAACTCGCGGCCGCTGCCCTGCCCTGGAGTGCTGAGCGCAAGCAGCTTGTTCAGCGGCACGGCCAGTCCGCCGCGTGCGGCGGCGTAGCTCGCGTAATTGGCCGCATCCATCGGCACGATCCAGTTGTGGCTGTCGTTGCCGCCGTGCATGAACAGGCAGACGAGCGCCTTGTAGCCGTCGGTGGTGGCGGCCTGGGCCTGATTGGCGGCCAGGGCGCCCAGGCCCGCAAGGTTGAGCGCGAGGGGGGCGGCGTGGCGACCCAGTCCTGCGGCGGCGAGACCGGAGGCGGCGGAGAGGAAGGCGCGGCGAGATGCGTTCATGGTGCGATTCGGTGGCGGTGGCGGCGTTGAGCGGGTCAGGGCTGGTACATGTACTCGGGCGACGCGAGTGCCAGGAAGACGGCTGCTCGGGCTCGGGACAGGGCGCCTTCAGCGCTGGCCGTGTCGATCTGACTCATGATGTCGACGATCTGCTGACGCAGGGCAGGGGTCATGCGGCCGCCCAGCAGCATCAGGTTGATCTGGTCAGGCAGCATGGTGAGATTGGTGCTCTTGGCGAGGGCGACCTGGGATGCGTAGGTGGCCACGACGTCGTTGGCGCTGACGTTCCAGCCGAGCCCGGAGCCCGCCATGGCTTCGGCCATGTTGAGCCATGACGCCACCGTGGTCTCGTTGATGATCTGGAACTCCGGGGCCGTGGCGCCGCGCGTGCTGAAGGCTGTGTTGGCCGGGATGTAGCCCGGTCGGAAGTAGCCGAACACGGAGGGCGCCGCCATGGCACGCTGGCCCTGGTCTTCAAGGGCCCATTGCAGCGTGTACTCGCCGCTGGCCGACTTGGCACCCATGGCCCGCATCCAGTGGGTCAGGCGCTGCACGGGTTCACGCAGCTTGCCGGCAGTGGCAGTTGGGGCGCTGCGGGCTTCGGTGTCCAGCAGCACGGCGCGAACGACGGCGCCAAGGTCTCCGCGCACGCCGCTGCCGTTGTTGTTGAAGACGGCAGCGACGCGGCCCACGTAGGCAGTGCTGGGGTGGCTCGTGACGAGGTGCTGAATGAGCTGGCGGCCGATGAAGGGCCCAACGTTGGGATGGTTGAACAGGACATCGAGCGTCGCCTTGAGATCAGCCTGGGCGCTGTTGCCCGCGGGCAGCGTGGTCGCCCAGGGCTTGCCGGCGAAGAACTTCTTCTGCGCCGTGGAGTGGAAGGCCGGGTAAGCCTTCATCGGCAGCACGTCGATGCCAGGGTCGTTGGCCGCAGTGGTGCTGGGCGACTCCCACAGGAAGTGCTGCTCGTTCAGCTTGGAGTCCGGGAAAGCCCAGCTCCAGCCGGTGAAGACCTTGGCGAGAGCCAACACGTCGGCGTTGGTGTAGGTCTCGACGGGATTGCCGAAGCCGTCGCGCTTGGGCGTGCCGTCGATGTTCAGCTCGTGCAGGCCGATGGTGAAGAGCTGCATGACCTCGCGGGCGAAGTTCTCGTCCGGCATGCGGCCGGTGGCAGCGTCCTCTTTGCGGTTGCGCATGTGGGACAGGTAGATGCCCATCGATGGGCTAAGCGCCATGTCCTGCAGCAGGGTGCGGAAGTTGCCGAAGGCGTTCTTGTGCAACAGGTCCACGTAGTTGGCATAGGCACGGCCGTGGTAGTACTGGTTGCTGTCAGCCAGCGAGACCATGAAGATCTGGTGCAGCGCGAATGCCGTGCGAGCGCGCAACTGATCTGGCGCACTGGTGGCACGCTCCCAGAACTTCTGCTGGATCCAGTTGGTCGTGTAGTTGGCGCCCCGAGGGCGATAGGCATCGCCTTGCGAATACTTGCCCCAGACGTAGTTCTGATAATTCGGCGCATAGGGCAGTGCCATCTGGGCCGAAATCCAATTGGCGTAGGTGGTGCCCAGCAGAGCGTTCACATCCGCTGTCGTGGGGCCGAAGGTGGCCTGCTGCAGGAAGCGCACCGCATCAACCTTCTGGGCCCATTGCGCGTCAGGCGTGACGGTGGGCCACACCATGCGCATGGCGCCGAACCAGCAGACGCAACCGCCCCAGGGCAGCACGTCGAGGCTGTCAAACGCCATGCGAGCGGCACCACGGTCGACGATGGCGTTGGCCGAATTCAACTGCAGCACGGTTGTGCCGTCGCTCAGATAGGACAGGTAGAGGTTGCGGTCGACGCCGTTGACCCTGCCGTCGTTGGTGTAGACGACCTCGACCTTTGAGCGCGGCTTGAGGCCGGGTGCGCTGAAGGGGTAATTGGCGAAGCTCGTTGCGGTCACCTCGACAGTGCCAAGCGAGATGTCATCGACGATCACCGTCATGAGGGCGCCAACACCGCCTGCGACGTCTGCCCTGGCGCGCACGGTCAGCGTGGGGCCGGCTGCGGCAGTGGCCGCCATGGCCCTCGCTGTAGGTTGAATTTCAGCCTGCACCAACATCTCGGTGTATGACCCGGCGGCCGCCGTCTGAGCTGCGTTCTCGGCCGCCAAGGCCGCTTCTGCGGTTTGCTGGGCGGCGCGCGCTTGCGCCTCGGCTTGTGTCGCCAGCAGCGCTGCTGTGGGGGGCTCGACAGGGGGCGCGGCTGCTGCCTCGCTCGTCGGTTCCGCCACTGCCGCCGTGTTGGCTTGAGATGACTCGGAAGCTTCGCGACCACCGCCGCAGGCGGTCAGTGAGCCCGCCATGAAAAGGAGCACGATGACAGATGACAGCGGGCGCGAAACGGGGGGCAGGAGGTGCATGAGACTTGCGGCCATGAAGGAGGACAACCACGCCTGGCCGACCGCCGGCGTGTGCTCGGAATTGTCCGCGTAGCCCCTCATTTGAGGGGGTGTACGGCCCGAAAGCAAAAGTTGCAGCCGTGATGCAAACCACGCGGCCGTGGAGCGTGACGGGCATGAAGCCCAGATACAAACCGCAGCACAGCGTTTTGGCGCCGTGCGGCGGGTCATCTCACGTCGCGTGCTCGTCTATTCAGCAGGTGCTCAAACGGGTCTCAGACAAACGAGCGCAGGGCTGCATCCGCTGCGCTTGATGCGTGCGGAAACCTCGATGGATTGCGCTGGCTTCAAGCGAAGAGCGCTGGCCCGGCGCCGAAGCTGGACAGGTTGGGCAGCACGAGCTGCTGCTCGGTGGGGCTCAGGCCCATCCAGCCCGACAGGCTGCCGGCCAACTGGGTCACGCCGGTGCTGGGCAACAGCCGGCCGGAGCCGATGTCGGTCGCGGTACCCAGCGCGGTGGTGGGGAAGTTGCCGAGAATCTGCTTGCCCTTGACCGCACCGCCGGCCACGAAATGATGGCTGCCCCAGCCGTGGTCGCTGCCCGCCCCGTTGCTCAGCAGCGTACGGCCGAAGTCTGAGGCGGTGAACAGAGTGACGTTGTTCTGCAGGCCCAGACTATTCAACGCCGTCATGAAGTAATTGATCGACTGTGCAACCTGAGCCATCTGCACAGGTTGGTCGCGCATCTGGTTGGCATGGGTGTCGAAGCCGCCCATCTGCACCATGAAAACCTGGCGCCGCATACCCAGGGTCTGGTTGGCAGCAATCATCTGCAGCACCACTCGCAACTGGCGAGCCAGGCTCAGCTGGTCCAGCGTGGTGTTGGAGGCGTTGACCCGCGCGATGGCGGTAGTGGGAATGGCGGGCACATTCACGCTCGACAGTGCGGTTTGGAGCATGGCATTGGCGCTCAACCCCCGTTGCATCACGCGCGCGTATTCGGTCTGCAGGCGGTCGGTGGTGCTGGCCGCATAGGCTCGTTGCAACGCAGCACCGGCACTGCTGGAATTGAATACGCTGCCGCCGTTCATGCTGGTTGCCAGGACGGGTCCCTCCTGGCCAATCTGGTACTGACTGACGCTGCTGCCTGACAGGAACACGGCATTGCCGCTGGCCGACACGGCGGTGAAGACCGGTTGCGCATTGGCCGACATGAGAATGTCGCCCATGCGCCCACCCCAGCCGGAGGGAGCGCCTTCCGGAGCGAGGCTCTGCCAGGTGGAAGCTTGGTCGTTGTGCGAGAACAGCTTGGCGGGCACGCCCATGCCGGCCACGTATTCGGCCTTGGTAATGGGGCGCACCAGCGGGCCCACGTTGGCGACGACGGCGGCTTGTCCGGCCTCGTACAGGTCACGCAGGGGGGACAGCTCCATCGGCATGCCGAAGCTGCGGCCGGCGGCTTGGCCTGTGGCGGTAATGCCCTGGAGGCGGTTGGCTGCCCAGGCGAGCTCGCCTCGGGCGCTGACGTATTCGGCGTAACCCGTGGCATCGATGGGCACGACCCAGTTGTGGGTATCGCTGCCGCCGTTCAGGTACAGACAAACCAGTGCCTTGTAGCCGCTGGTAGTGGCCGCCTGGCTGTTCTGGCTGGCCAGAGCAGCCAAGCCGGCCAGGCTCGTGACCAAGGGCAGGCTGCGGTGCGGAATTGCCGCGCTGGCAGCCAAGCCACCCACGGCGCGAAGAAAGCTGCGGCGGGAGGCGTCAGTGCGGGTAGATCGAGTCATCGTTGCACCAGGTATTCGGGTGAGGCCAGCGCGAGGAACACGGCGACGCGGGCGCGGTTGAGGTGGCTGGACGCGTCGATACCGCTCACGCTGATCATGGCGTCCATCAGGTCTTGCTTGAGCGCGCTGCTCATGCGGCCGGCATACAGCAGCAGGTTTAGTCGCTCGACCACCGCTGCCAACTGACCTGTGGCCACCAGGGAGGCCAGCGGTTGCAGCTCAGCAGTCGTGTCAATTTGCGAGCCGTTCCAGCCGATGCCGGCGCCAGCCATGCGTTGAGCTATGTTCACCCATTGCGTTGTGGTCGCTTCGCTAACGATCTGCATCGTTGGCACCGTGATGCGGTCGCCTGAGAAGACCGTGTTCGGCGGCACGTAGCCTGGCCTGAAGTAGCCGAACACCGAACCAGCGTGGAACTGGCGCTGGCCCAGCGGTTCAAGGTCGTTGGTGATGGTGTACTGGCCGCTCATCGACGTGGCCTGCAAACTGCGCATCCAGTGCGCCACGCGGGCGACCGGCTCGCGCAGCTTGCCAACGCTGTTGGCCGGCGGGTTGACAGCTTCGCTATCCGTCAGGATGGCGCGTGCCACGGCGGCCAGGTCGCCCCGCACGCCCTTGCCGTTGTTGTTGAACGCAGCAGCAACGCGACCCACATAGGCATTGCTGGGGTGGCTGCTTACAAGGTGCTGGATGAGTTGGCGGCTGATGAAGGGTCCGACGTTCGGGTGGTTGAACAGGGCATCGAGCGCCGTCTTCAGGTCAGCCTGCGCACTGCTGCCTGCCGGCATCACTGCCGCATTCGGCTTGCCGCTGAACAGTCGTTTTTCGCTCATCGAATGAAGCCCTGGGTAGGCTTTCAGCGGCAGTGTGTCGATTCGCTGGTCGTTGGCGGCGCTGATGTCGGGGCTCGCGTAGCGGAAGGTGTGTTCGGTGAGCTGCGCGTCGGGGAAGGCCCAGCTCCAGCCTGTGAACACCTTCGACAGGGCCATCACGTCATCGTTGGTGTAGGTTTCGATGGGCTGGCCGCTGCCGTTGAGCTTTGGGCTGCCGTCGGCATTCAACTCGTGCAGACCGATGGTGAAGAGCTGCATCACCTCGCGTGCGAAGTTTTCGTCGGGCATGCGGCCGACGGCCGCGTTCTCAGGCCTGTTGCGGATGTGGGAGAGATAGATGCCCATCGCCGGGCTGAGCGCGACCTGCTCCAGCAGGTCGCGGTAGTTGCCCAGCGCATGGCGATTGAGCGTGTCGACGTATTGAGCGTAGGCGCGAGCGTGGTGGTAGAGATTCGAATCGGCTTGCGACACCATCAGGATGTGGTGCAAAGCAAAGCCCATGCGCCTGCGCAGCTGGTCTGGGCTGGTGGCGGCCGATGCCCAGAAGCGCTGGCCCACCCAGTTGGGTGTGTAGCTGGCACCGTTGGGACGGTAGGCATCGCCCAGGTTGTAGCGAGACTGCACGGCCGCCACCATGTCAGCCGTGAAGGGCAGGGCAAGCTGTTCATCGACCCAGGCTGCCTGGCCGATCACCGCCACGCGATCGATTTCGGCGACCGTGGGGCCGAAGCTCGCCTGCTGCAGGAAGCGGGAAGCCGATTTCTGGGCAGCGCTGGCGACAGCCGTGGCCGCAGGCACCGTGAAGCGCAGCGCGCCGGGGATGTACATGGCGCCGTTGGTGGCGGCGGCGGAAAGGCCGTCCAGGCCGTATTCACCGACACCGGAATCGAACACCACGCCACTGGCAAACGGCACCAGCGTGGAACTGCCGGTGTTCACGTACTGCACGAACAGATTGCGATCCACGCCGTTGACGCTGCCGTCGTTCGTGTAGACGAGGTCAATGCGACTTCCGGCCGAGAGGCGCGGCACAGCAAATCGGTAGTCCGCAGGGGTGCTGCTGCGCACTTCGGCATTGCCCACGATCACCCCATCCACCCGCAGCTGCATCATGGCTCCGACACCACCCGCCAGCGTCGCGTAGGCACGAACAGTCAGCGAGTCGGTGATGTTGGCGGTGGGCCATGAGGTGGTCAGCGTGCCGGAGGCATAGCTGACCCCGGAGGAGGTGGGCGTGACGAAGGTAGCGCCGGCGATGAGGTAGCTGACGTTGAGTTGGCGGGTCACGCCGTCGACGSTGCCCGGGTTGGAGAAGGCGACGACGACCTTGCTGCCCGGCTTGAGGGCGGTGGTGGGCATCAGGTAGTCGACGGGCGAGGCGTTGGTGACGTTCGCAGCGGAGACGGCCACGCCGTCGACCCACAGCGTCATCAGCGCGGCCCAGAACATATTGCCGCTGGGAGACAGGACATCGGCGCCGTCGAAGGCAGCCGCGCCGTTGCCGCGGTCATAGGTGTTGCCGGCCATGCCCGGCAGCAAGACGGTGTTGCGTGTGGTGGCGTAGGCAATGAACAGGTCACGATCAGCGCCGTCGGCCGCGTTGCTGAAGGCGATGTCCAGCTTGCGTCCTGCCGTCATGGGCGGCACGGCAAAGCGGTAGTCGGCATGGTCGATTGAATTGACCTGCGCGCTGCCGACGAGGATGCCGTCGACGAACACCTGCATGGCCGGACCGGTGCCGGCAGCCAGCGTGCCGCGGGCGCGGACGGTGAGGGAGTCGGTGAGGTTGGCGTCGGGCCAAGCGGCGTCGATGACATTGTTCGTCGCACGCAGCACGGTCTTGCCCGAGATGGCATAGGCCAGCTGCAAGCCGCGGTCCTGGACAGGATTKGTGTAGACGACTTCGACGCGCTGGCCGGACTTCATGGGCAGCGTGGGTAGGCTGACGTCAGCCAGCGTGGTGGAGCGCAGCTCCACTGTGCCGATGACAACGCCATCGACCCGAACTTGGACGATGGGACCGACATCGCTGGCCAGGCGTGCGCTGGCGCGCAGCGTCAGCGAGTCCGTCATGTTGGCCGCGGGCCACTTGCCGCGCAGGGCGCCGTTGGCGGTGAGCAGGTTCTGCGTGGTGGACGCAGCGTTGATGCTATCGAAAGCTGCCAGGCCGCTGCCGGCATCGAACACAACACCGCCGGCGCCGGGCTGCAGCACGGTGGTGCCCGACATCAGGTAGTGCACGCGCAGGCTGCGCACCTGGCTGTCGACCGTGCCGGCATTGGCAAASGCGACTTCCACGCGGCTGCCGACAGCCAAAGGCGGGGCTGCGAATACAAAGTCGGCCGGATCGGCGGAAGAGACCGTGCTGGAGCCAACCACGATGCCGTCGACGCGCACGCTCATCTCAGCGCCGACGCCACCGGCGCTGGTGCCACTGGCGCGTACGGTGATGCGGTCGCTCAGGTTGGCCGCAGGCCAAATGACTCGCAGGGCRCCGGCGTTGTAAAGGCCGCTGACGCCGGCAACGACGTTCTCGCCATCGAAGGCAGCGTTGCCGACACCCTTGTCGAAAGTGACGATGGAAGCGGTGGGCAGCACGGCGGTGTCCGCGGTGCTGATCTGCTGCACGAACAGATTGCGGTCCACGCCGTTGACGACGGAGTCGTTGGTGTAGACCACGTCGACCTGGCTGCCCGGCTTGAGACTGGGTACGGCGAGCGTGTAGTCGGTGGGCCAGGTGGCCCGCACTTCCACGGTATCGGTGACCACACCGTCCACCCGCACCGAGACCATCGCGCCCACACCGCCTGCAACGTCAGCGTAGGCACGCACGGTCACGGTCGTTGCGGCGCCACCGTCGCCGGTACCGGCGGTTGATTGAATCCTTCGGGCCGGCTCTTGCAGCGTCGAGGAAACCTGCGCTTGAGTCAGTGTTTCAGACGTCCCCAGCACGACCATAGCGCCACTGCCTTGAGATGGCTCTCCGGCATCCTTGCCCCCACCGCAGGCGCTCATCAAGGCGGCAGTAAAAACGAGCGTGATCGTGGATGAGAACGAACGCGAGAAGTCAGTCAGGAATTGCATGTCTTTGCGGCCGGGGCGGAGGAACAACCACGCCAGGCCCGCTGCCGGCGTCTGGCCGGATTGTCGGGCGGCCGCCCCCTTGGATAGGGGGGTTCCGACTTGAAAGCAAAAGTAGCGCACGTGACCCAGGCCACGCGGTTTGGGCATTAGGCGCCGCAGCCGGTCATATCGCACGAGTGCGCCGCGACGCCGTCGACTGCAGTCTGGGGTGTACGCGTCGCGAAAGCCATCACTAGAGGCTGTTGGACAATGCAGCCGCCCAAGGTCCACCCCCAGCTTAGGAATCCATCGTGAAGGTACTCGTCACCGGCGCCGCCGGCTTCATCGGCATGCATGTCAGCCAGATCCTGCTGGATCGTGGTGACCAGGTGGTCGGCCTGGACAACTTGAATGACTACTACAGCCCGCAGCTCAAGCACGACCGCCTGGCACGGCTGACGCCCAAGCCGGGCTTCAGCTTCGTGCAGATGGATGTGGCCGACCGCGAAGGCATGGCCAAGCTGTTCACCGAACAGCGCTTCGATCGCGTGGTCCACCTGGCCGCCCAGGCTGGTGTGCGCTATTCCATTGAGAACCCGCACGCCTACATCGACAGCAACATCGTCGGATTCACGAACGTGCTCGAGGGCTGCCGGCACAGCGGCGTGCAGCATCTCGCCTATGCGTCGAGCTCCAGCGTCTATGGCGGCAACACGCTGATGCCGTTCTCCGAGCATCACGGCGTTGACCACCCGATCAGCCTCTATGCCGCGACGAAGAAGGCCAACGAGCTGATGGCGCACACGTACTCGCACCTGTTCGGCCTGCCGACGACGGGGTTGCGCTTCTTCACGGTCTACGGGCCTTGGGGCCGGCCCGATATGGCGCTCTTCTTGTTCACCAAGGCCATCATCGAAGGCCGCCCAATCAACGTGTTCAACCACGGCAAGATGATTCGCGATTTCACCTATGTCGATGACATCGCTGAAGGTGTCGTGCGGGTGCTGGACCGCACGGCCACGGCCGACCCGGCCTACGACCCTGCCAAGGGTGACCCGGCACGCTCCAGCGCGCCGTATCGCGTGTTCAACATCGGCAACCATGCGCCCATCGAGCTGATGAGCTTCATCCAAGCCATCGAGCAGGCGGTGGGCTGCGAGGCCGTGAAGAACTTCATGCCGCTGCAGGACGGCGATGTACCGGCGACGCATGCGGATGTCGAGGAACTTGCCGCCTGGACCGATTTCCGGCCGGCCATGCCCGTGCCCGACGGCATCAACCGCTTCGTGGCCTGGTACCGCGACTACTACAAGGTCTGATCGGCCGGAGGCCTTGTCACAACTCTCCACAGCGCTGTCACACGACGACATTAAAAACGCGTGACTCGAAGCTGATGGAGAGCAGGAATGAAGGTCACAGCCATTGGCGCTGGCTACGTTGGGCTGGTCACAGGTGCGTGCCTGGCCGAGATGGGCAACCACGTCGTCTGTCTGGACGTCGATGCGGAGAAGATCCGCACCCTGGACCGGGGCGAGATTCCCATCCATGAACCGGGCCTGCTGGAGATCGTGCGGCGCAATGCGGCCGCCGGTCGCCTGCAGTTCACGACGGATGTGGATCTGGCCGTGCAACACGGCACCATGCTTTTCGTGGCGGTCGGTACCCCTCCCGGCGAGGATGGCTCGGCTGATTTGCAATATGTTGTAGCGGCGGCCAGATCCATCGGTCAGCGCATGACCGACTACAAGGTCATCGTCGACAAGAGCACGGTCCCTGTCGGAACTGCGGATCGCGTGCGCGATGCGATCCAGGAAGAGCTGGACAAGCGAGGCCGGGGTGACATGCCCTATGCGGTTATCTCCAACCCCGAGTTCCTCAAAGAGGGCGCGGCGGTCGAGGACTTCATGAAGCCGGATCGCATCATCGTTGGCGCCGACGACGATCAGGCCACGCTGCTGATGCGTGCGCTATACGCGCCCTTCAACCGCACCCAGGATCGCATGCTGATCATGGACGTCAAAAGCGCCGAGTTCACCAAGTACGCTGCAAACGCCATGCTGGCGACGCGCATCAGCTTCATGAACGAGCTGGCCCTGCTGGCCGAGAAGGTCGGCGCTGACATCGAACTGGTACGCCGCGGCATCGGCTCGGACGCCCGCATCGGCTATCAGTTCCTATACGCCGGCGCGGGCTACGGTGGCTCCTGTTTTCCCAAGGACGTGAAGGCCCTGGTCAAGACGGGAGCCGACCATGGCGTGGCCTTGAAGGTTCTGACAGCGGTGGAAGATGCCAACGAGCGTCAGAAGCGCGTGCTGGTCGACAAGGTGGTGGCCCGCTTTGGCGAAGACTTGAAGGGCCGCCGTTTCGCGCTGTGGGGCCTGGCCTTCAAACCCAACACCGACGACATGCGTGAGGCGCCGTCGCTGGTGGTCATCGATGAGCTGACGAAGCGCGGCGCAACAGTGGCGGCCTATGACCCGGTGTCCATGCCTGAGGCTGCGCGCATCCTCGGGCCGCGTGACGACGTGAGGCTGGTGCAGCGCGCCGACATGGCGCTGCAAGGGGCCGACGCCCTGCTGATCGTGACCGAGTGGAAGGAGTTCCGCACGCCGGACTTCGACGCGATGAAGGCCCTGTTGAAGGAGCCGGTGGTCTTGGACGGCCGCAACCTGTACGACCCCAAGCTGATGAAGATGCTGGGCATCGATTACCGCGGCATCGGCCGGGCTTGAGCCGCCTCGACGCAACGAGAACGCCCTCCAGCGGGGGGCGTCTTTCAAGGCGCGGAGTTGCGCGTCAGTCGAAGGTCTTGGCGTCGGCCAGCAGCGGGGCGGCCACGTCCTTGGCAGACAGCTGCGGCACGATGCCGTCAAGCGGCCAGGCAATGCCGACCGTCGGATCGTCCCAGCGCACGGCGCCTTCGCATTCGGGAGCGTAGCGGCCGCTGGTCTTGTAGAGGAAGTCAGCCGTCTCGCTGATGACGACGAAACCATGCGCAAAGCCAGGCGGGATCCAGAGCTGGCGCTGGTTCTCGGCTGACAGCTCATAGCCGACCCAGCGGCCGAAGTTGCCGCTGGAGCGGCGCATGTCCACGGCCACGTCGAAGACAGCACCTGACGTGCAGCGCACCAGCTTGCCCTGTGCATGCGGGTGCAGTTGGTAGTGCAGGCCGCGCAGCACGCCGCGCGATGAGCGCGAATGGTTGTCCTGCACGAAGTGGATGTCGTAGCCCAGCGCTGCATTGAAGCGCGCCTCGTTCCAGCTCTCCATGAAGAAGCCGCGGGCGTCGCCGAAGACCTTGGGTTCGATGAGCAGGACTTCGGGCAGGGCGGTCGGTGTGACTTGCATCGCGATCAGAAAACCTTCTCGGTCAGCACCTTCAGCAGGTACTGGCCGTAGCCATTCTTGGCCAGCGGCTTGGCCAGCGCTTCGAGCTGGGCGACGTCGATCCAGCCGGCACGGAAGGCGATCTCTTCGGGGCAGGCGACCTTCAGGCCCTGACGCTTTTCCAGCGTCGCGATGAACTGGCCGGCTTCCATCAGGCTGTCATGCGTACCGGTGTCCAGCCAGGCATAGCCGCGGCCCATGATCTCGACGCTGAGCTGGCCGCGCTTGAGGTACTCGGCATTGACGTCGGTGATCTCCAGCTCGCCACGCGGGCTGGGCTTGATGTTTGCCGCGATGTCGCAGACCTGTTCGTCGTAGAAATACAGGCCGGTGACGGCGTAGTTGCTCTTGGGCGCCTTGGGCTTTTCTTCGATGGAAAGCGCGCGCTTGTCGGCGTCGAACTCGACGACGCCGTAGCGCTCGGGGTCATGCACGTGATAGGCAAAGACACTGGCGCCGCCATCACGGCTGGTTGCATTGCCGAGCAGGCCTGCAAAGTCGTGGCCGTAGAAGATGTTGTCGCCCAGCACCAGCGCGCTGGGATGGTCGCCGACGAAGTCACGGCCGAGGATGAAGGCTTGCGCCAAGCCGTCCGGGCTGGGCTGGACGCAATAGCTGATGTTCAGGCCCCAACGCGAACCGTCGCCGAGCAGGGCCTCAAAACGCGGAATGTCCTGGGGCGTGCTGATCAGGAGGATGTCGCGAATGCCCGCGAGCATCAGCGTGCTCAGCGGGTAATAGACCATGGGCTTGTCGTAGACCGGCAGCAACTGCTTGCTGAGCGCCAGCGTGGCCGGGTGCAGGCGGGTGCCAGACCCTCCGGCGAGGATGATGCCCTTGCGGCTTTTCATGAACGACCTCTGAACTGCGTTTAAAGAATTTCGGACAGCATGCGCTGCACGCCCTGCTGCCAGCTCGGCAGCTGCAAGCCGAAGCGCTGCTGCAGCTTGGCCGTCGACAGGCGGGAGTTCAGCGGCCGCTTGGCGGGCGTCGGGTAGTCGCTGGTCGGGATGGCCAGGATTTGCTCCGGTGCCACCTTGATGACTTTGCCCTGCTGGCGTGCGAACTCGATGACAAAGCGGGCGTAGTCGTGCCAGTTCGTCTCGCCACCGGCGACCGCGTGATAGGTCCCAGTCAGCGCGGGGTTGGCCCGCGCGGCGCGCAGCATGTGCGCCGTCAGGTCGGCCAACAGCTCGGCGCCGGTGGGTGCACCAATCTGGTCGGCAATCACCTTGAGCTGCTCGCGCTCGGCCGCCAGACGCAGCATGGTCTTGGCGAAGTTGCCGCCACGGGCGGCATAGACCCAGCTGGTGCGCAGGATGAGGTGCTGGCAGCCGCTGGCGCGGATGGCATCCTCGCCCTCGGCCTTGGTGGCGCCGTAGACGCTCAGCGGGGCGATTGGGGCCTCTTCGTCACGCGGCTGGTCGCCGCTGCCGTCGAAGACATAGTCGGTCGAGTAGTGCACGAACAGCGCGCCCAGGCGCTTGGCCTCGATGGCCAGCAGGGCAGGCGTCGTGGCGTTGATCTGGCGGGCCAGGTCGGGCTCGCTCTCGGCCTTGTCGACGGCGGTGTGGGCGGCGGCATTGACGATGACCTGGGGCGCGATGCCTTGCACTGTCGCCAGCAGGGATTCGGGCTGCGTGAAATCGCCGCCGTCGTCGAAGTCCAGCGCCACTACCTCGCCGGCCACGGCCAGTGAGCGTTGCAGTTCCCAGCCGACCTGGCCGCCCTTGCCCAGTAGAAGAATCTTCATCGCTTCAACCGTATTGCTTGGCGACCCAGTCGCGATAGGCGCCGCTTTGCACGCGGGCGACCCATTCCGGATGGTCGAGATACCACTGCACCGTCTTGCGAATGCCGGTCTCGAAGGTCTCGGCCGGGCGCCAGCCGAGCTCGCGCTCGATCTTGCGGGCGTCGATGGCATAGCGGCGGTCGTGGCCCGGCCGGTCTTTCACGTAGGTGATCAGGCGCTCATAAGGGCCATCGGACGAGGGCTTGAATTCGTCGAGCAACGCGCAGACCGTCTTGACGATGTCGATGTTGGCCTTCTCGTTCCAGCCACCGATGTTGTAGGTCTCACCGAGCTTGCCGCCGGCCAGCACGGCGCGGATGCCGCTGCAGTGGTCGGTCACGTAGAGCCAGTCGCGGATCTGCTGGCCATCGCCATAGACGGGCAGGGGCTTGCCCGCAAGGGCGTTGACGATCATCAGCGGGATCAGCTTCTCGGGGAAGTGATAGGGGCCGTAGTTGTTCGAGCAGTTGGTCGTGACGACCGGCATGCCATAAGTGTGATGCCAGGCGCGCACGAGATGGTCGCTGGCCGCCTTGCTTGCCGAGTAAGGGCTGTTGGGCTCGTAAGGATTTGTCTCGGCGAAGGGCGGGTCCTCCGCTTTCAGCGAACCGTAGACCTCGTCGGTCGACACATGGTGGAAACGGAAGGACGCCTTGGCCTCGCCTTCCAAGCCGCTCCAGAAGGCGCGCGCGGCTTCGAGCAACGTGAAGGTGCCGTCGACGTTCGTCTTCATGAAGGCGCCGGGGCCGCTGATGGAGCGGTCCACATGGCTCTCGGCCGCAAAGTGCACGATGGCACGCGGCTTGTGAGTAGCCAGCAGGCGCTCAACGAGCGTGCGGTCACAGATGTCGCCCTTGACGAAAATGTGGCGGGCATCGCCCTGCAGCGCCGCCAGGTTCTCGGGGTTGCCTGCGTAAGTCAGCACGTCGAGATTCACGACGGGCTCGTCCGACTGGCGGAGCCAGTCGAGCACGAAATTGCTGCCAATGAAGCCGGCGCCGCCGGTCACGAGGATGGTCATTTCAGGTCCTGCCGTAGGTGTCTTCGAAGCGGACGATGTCGTCCTCGCCAAGGTAGGAGCCGGACTGGACCTCGATGATCTCCAGCGGCACCTTGCCCGGGTTGGCCAGGCGGTGGGTCTGGCCCAGTGGGATGTAGGTCGACTGGTTCTCGGTCAGCAGGATGGTCTTGTCGCCGTTGACGATTTCGGCCGTGCCGCTGACGACGATCCAATGCTCCGCGCGGTGGTGGTGCATCTGCAGGCTCAGGGATGCACCCGGCTTGACCATGATGCGCTTGACCTGGAAGCGCTCGCCGGAGTCGATGCTGTCGTACCAGCCCCAGGGCCGGTGCACCTTGCGGTGCAGGGCATGCTCGCCGCGCTGTTCAGCGCCCAGGCGGTTGACGATCTGCTTGACCTCCTGGCTGCGTGACCGGTCGCTGACGAGCACGGCGTCAGCGGTCTCGACGACGACGATGTCGGTCAGGCCGACGACGCCGACCAGGCGGCTGGTGGCGTGCACCAAGGTGTTTTTGCTGTCGGCGATCAGGGCGTCACCGACGAAGGCGTTGCCGTTCTCGTCCTTCTCGGACACTTGCCAGACGGCTTCCCAGGCACCCAGGTCGTTCCAGCCCGCATCGAGCGCAACCATGCGCAGCGGGATGTCGGTACCAGGGCAGCGCTCCATGACGGCATAGTCGACGGACTCGCTCGGCACAGCAGCAAACTCCGCCTTGCCGGGCCGCACGAACTTCGCGTCGGTCTTGCGGACGTCCCACGACGCACGCGTGGCGGTGGCGATGTCGGGGCGGAAACGCTCCAGCGCCTTCATCCAGACGCTGGCGCGCAGCACAAACATACCGCTGTTCCAGTAGTAGTCGCCTTCGGCCAAATAACGCTGGGCCGTTTCCAGGTTGGGCTTCTCGACGAACTGCGCGACGGCGAGTCCGGTCGAGTCGCCCGCGGTGCGGATATAGCCATAACCCGTCTCAGGGCGGTCCGGCGTAATGCCCAAGATGGCGATCCCGCCCTCGGCCGCGATACGGATTGCGTCCTGCAGCGCCGCCGTGAAGGCGGCGGCATTGGTGACGGTCTGGTCGGCCGGCGTGACGACAAGGACCGGATCATCACCGCCTTCGAGCGCGGCCAGCGCCGCTAGCGTCAAGGCCGGCGCCGTGTTGCGGCCCGACGGTTCCAGCAGCACACTGCTCGGTTCAAGGCGGGTTTCCCGCAGTTGGTCGAGCACGAGGAAACGGTGCTCTTCGTTGCCGACGATGCAGGGCCCAGCCAGCTCGAACTGGGGCGAAGCCAATGCAGCCAGGCGCCGCGCGGCGAGCTGGAACAGGCTCTCGTTGCCCGACAGCACAAGGAATTGCTTGGGATAGCCGCTGCGCGACAGCGGCCACAGCCGGGTGCCGGAGCCGCCGGCCATGATGACGGGTTGAACCTGGATCATTGTTTAAGCGGGGTTGAAGCCATGAGGATTGAGGTTCTGCCAGCGCCAGCTGTCCTCGCACATGCGCGCAAGGTCGAGCTTCGCTTCCCAGCCAAGCAACTCCCGAGCCAGCGTGGGGTCGGCCCAGCAGGCCGCGATGTCGCCAGGGCGGCGCGGGCCGATTTCATAGGGCACGCTGCGGCCGCTGGCGGCCTCGTAGGCGCGGACCAGGTCGAGCACGCTGTAGCCCTGGCCGGTGCCGAGGTTGACCGTCAGCGAGCCGATATTGCCCAGCAGCCAGCGAAGCGCGGCGACATGACCTTCAGCGAGGTCGCTGACATGGATGTAGTCGCGCACACCGGTGCCGTCTGGCGTGGCGTAGTCATTGCCGAACACGGCCAGCTTGTCGCGCCGACCGACGGCCACCTGGGCGACATAGGGCATCAGGTTGTTCGGCGTGCCGCGCGGGTCCTCGCCGATGCGGCCGCTCTCATGGGCGCCCACCGGGTTGAAGTAGCGCAGGCAGGCGGTCTGCCAGCGCGGATCGGCAACGCCGAGGTCGCGCAGGATCTGCTCGCCCATCAGCTTGGTGGCGCCGTAGGGATTGGTGGACGACGTCGGTGCGTCCTCGCGCAGCGGCAGCTGCTCCGGCGCACCATACACGGTGGCGCTGGAGCTAAAAACTATGCGTGAGCAGCCATGGCGCTTCATGACCTCGCAGGTATTGACGAGGCCGCCGAGGTTGTTGCGGTAGTAGGCCAGCGGTTGGCTGACCGACTCACCGACCGCCTTGTAGGCCGCGAAATGGACCACGGCGGCGGGCTGGTACTTGGCGAAGACCCCGTCCATCGCCGCGGCATCGCAGACATCGGCGCGCTCAAACTCGATCGGCGCGCTGGCCAGCTCAGCCAGACGCTCCAGCACGATAGGCGAGCTGTTGACGAAGTTGTCGACACCGACGACGCGGTAGCCGGCCTGCTGCAGCGCCAGCCAGGTGTGCGAGGCGATATAGCCAGTCGCACCGGTGAGCAAGACGGTGGTCATCAATAGACGATGGCTTGGCCTGTGCAGCCGTAGCCGCTGGCGTTGTAGACGTATTGCGGCACGCTGCTGTCGCGGCTGACGCGGTCGTACTGGCAGCCCAGGCTGAAGCTGCGCGAGATCGCCCAGCGCACGCCGAGGTTGTAGAGCTGGTTGTCGTCGACCGCGTCCGCGACTGGTGCCCCGGATCCGCTGGTGCGCCGCGCTCGGTTGTTGCTCGCCTTGACGTTGAGCTTGATCTTGGCTGTCAATGCATAGCTGCCGCCGAGCTGCCACGACGTGTAGACACGGTCCAGGTCGGCGGCGCGGACGACGCTTTCCTGGCCGGTATCGCGCGAGTATTGGAGATTGAGCTGCAATTTGCCCGTCGGCCGCCAGTCCCAAGCCACGGAGCCGGTCGTGCCGCTGAAGTCCCGAAGCTGGTCGAGGCTGTTCTTGGTTCTGCTGCGGCTGATACGCGTATTCAGCGTGCTGCTGCCACCCGTGCTCCACCGCGTCGTGAAGTCGATGTCATCACGGGTGTAGTCGTTGGGCTGGCTGATCACCACCACCTCACCGGTAGACGGGTCGATGGCCAGGCCGATGGGATAGCGAGGATTCTTGCCCTTGGTGTGCCGCGCAACGACGCCCAGTCGGACGTTGCCCGCGGGCGTTGCATAGACGCCGACGGACGCCGCGTTCTGCTGGTAGACGAAGCGGGCGTACTGCTCGGCCGTGAAGTCGCGCCGCCGGTGCGTCAAGCCGGTCTCCAATGTGTAGCGGGTCGCAACACCAAGGCGCGCGATCGCCTGGTATTCATCGTTGCGCTCGATGTTCTTCTGGCGAATGGGATCGATGCCGCTGCCGATATTAAAGTCGGCCAATGAGCGGTCCGACTTGGCGCTCAGCACACCCGACATTCTGCCGATGGTTTCCCAGTTCAGCGCGCCGCGCAGGCTAGAGGAGCGGTAGTTGAGATCGCTGTTCGTTGAATAGCGGTTGTTCTGCAAGGAGCCGTCCAGCGTCAAATGCTGGCGCCCAAGGCGCTGGTCGATGCCGCCCAGCAGGCCCACGCTGACGACCGTGTCGTCATTCGTTGCGGTGGTCTCCCGGTAGACGTTCGAGACCTTCGAAACGCCGACTGAACCGCCGACGTAGAAGGGCGTGGTGTCGTCGGTCTGGGCGCTGGCTCCGGCCATGGCGGCCAGCAGGCAAGCCGCTGCGAGCGAGGTCCGGACGGGCGAGCGATGGGGCTTAGTAGGCATGGCGGTCAAACACCACCAGCCGCACCGTCCGCAGAATGATCTGCAGATCGAGGGCCAGCGACCAGTTGCGCAAGTATTCAAGATCGTATTCGACGCGTGCGACCATCTTGTCGATGGTGTCGGTCTCGCCGCGCAGGCCGTTGACCTGGGCCCAGCCCGTGATGCCGGGCTTGACCTTGTGGCGCACCATGTAGGCCTTGATGAGCTTGCGGTATTCCTCGTTGTGCGCCACGGCATGCGGGCGCGGGCCCACGATGCTCATGCGGCCTTGCAACACGTTGATGAATTGCGGCAGTTCATCCAGCGAGGTGCGGCGGATGAAGGCGCCGAAAGGCGTGATGCGCGAGTCCCCCTTGGTGGCCTGCTTGACGACGGCACCGTTGTCCTGCGTGCGCATCGAGCGGAACTTGTAGACGATGATCTCTTCGCCGTTCACGCCATTGCGGCGCTGCTTGAAGATGACCGGTCCTGGCGAGCTCAGCTTCACGCCGATGGCAAGCGCCAGCAGGATGGGCGAAATGAGGATCAGGATCAGGCTGGACAGCACGACATCGCTGATGCGCTTGACGAGCTGATTGGTGCCCGTGAAAGGCGTCTCGCAGATGCCGACGACCGGCACACCGTTGATGTCCTGCAGCCGGCCCTGGATGATGCTGATGCCGAACACGTCAGGCACGAAGAAGAGGGACGCCGTGGTGCCCTGTACCTGTTCGAGCAGCTCGACGATGCGAGGCTGCGAGCCCAGCGGCAAGGTGATGTAGACCTCGCGGACGCCCTTGTCGCGCACGAACTCGCTGAGTCGGGCCAGGGGGCCGAGGATGGAGGCGCCCGCTTCGGGATGCAGGCGGTCCGGGCTGCGGTCATCGAAATAACCCAGGCAGATGACGCCCTCGGAGTCGCGCAACGCGCGCGCTACCTTGTGCCCCAGCGGGCCTGCGCCGACGATGACGGCGGTGCGCCGCGCGCTCGGGTCGCGCGCCCGCCATTGCTGGATGCGCCGGCCGATCATGATCGCCGCCATCTGGGCGACCGGCGTGATGATGCCCCACCAGAGCAGTACTTCGTTCTCGAAGTAATACAGGCTGTTGGTCGCATAGCCGCACAGCAACAGAATGCCCAGCAGCACCAGCCAGGACGACACCACGTCCACGATGGCGCTGGCCGGGTGCTCGTTGAAACGGTTGCGGCCCGGGAAGGTGAGGGCGAATATCAGCAGGCACAGCGTCAACGTCGGACGCATCACCGGCTCGTCGAAATGACCGTTCACTAGCAGGAAGGTCAGGACGATGATGCCGGGCTCGAGAAATGCGGCGATCAGGGACTCGACCGACTGCGGCGCGCTGTAGAACGTCCTCTTGTAGCTGCGGTCCTCAAACATCGTGGCGGGTTCGGTGATCCTTGGACCTGGGGACAGGGCGGGCTGAAAAAATGCGACCCTGGATTCTCTACCAACAATTTTGACAACCGAACCGGCCACGTCCCTTGTTCAAGGTCCGCTGCCTACAATCTTGAATATGCCTGCCCCCTGGTCACTTCCGCCTCTGCCGTCCTTCTCGCCACTGCTGATGCCGGCACTGCAGGACCGCCTCGTGCTGCTGATCAACCATGTTGTTTCTCGTGAACCCATCGCGGCCCAGCGGCTGCGACCGCTGGCCGGGCGGGGCCTGGTGGTCCACCTGGCAGGTTGGCCGGGCTTGCTGCCGTCGGCACCGGACCTGGTGCTCGGTGTCACGCCCGCCGGCTTGTTCGAACGCCTGGACACGGCGCCTGCGGGCCAAGGCGGGCTGCGCATCGAGATCGACGCGTCCAACCCCGCGAAACTGGCGCTGGGTGCGCTCAGTGGCGGCGCGCCGACGGTCAGCGTGCAGGGTGATGCCGCCTTTGCCGGCGAAATGCACTGGCTGATGGACAACCTGCGATGGGACATCGAGGACGACCTCGCAGGCATCGTTGGCCCGCTGGCCGCCCGCCAGCTGGGCCAGTTCGGCCGCACGTTGCGGCGCTCGCTGTCCGGCATGGCCCAGCGGTTCGCGCCTTCGATGTCGTCCGCGCCCGGTAGCGGCGCATGAGGTTTGTCTCGCGGCTGCTGGTCATCCTGTGGACAGTCTGGCGTTTCGGCCTCGATGACCTGGCCTTGTCCGGCCTGCAAAGGCGTCGCTTTCAGCTGCTGAGGCGGTTCACGCGGCTCGGCCGGCGCTGGCAGGAGCCCCGCGGCGCGCGTCTACGCTTGGCGCTGGAAGGCCTGGGCCCGATCTTCGTCAAGTTCGGCCAGGTACTGTCCACCCGCCGCGACTTGCTGCCCGAGGACGTCGCGCAGGAGCTGGCCAAACTGCAGGACCGGGTGCCGCCGTTCCCGGCGTCGCTGTCGCGCGAAATGGTCGAGCGCGCCTTTGGCCGGCCGCTGGAGGAGCTGTTCGCCAGCTTCGACGCCGAACCTATTGCCAGCGCCAGCATCGCGCAGGTGCATTTCGCCACGCTGCAAGATGGGCGCGAGGTGGCGGTCAAGGTGCTGCGCCCCGGCATGCTCGACGTCATCGACGACGACCTGTCGCTGATGCGCACGCTGGCCCGCTGGATCGAGCGCTTCTCCGCCGATGGCCGTCGCCTGAAGCCGCGCGAGGTCGTCGCCGAGTTCGACATGTACCTGCATGACGAGCTCGACCTCGTCCGCGAGGCGGCCAATGCCGCCCAGCTACGCCGCAACATGGACGGCCTGGACCTCGTCATGGTGCCGGAGATGCACTGGGACCTATGCAGCCCCGAGGTCATCGTCATGGAGCGCATGAAGGGCGTGCCGATCTCGCAGCTTGCCGTGCTGCAGGAAGCCGGCATCGACATCAAGAAGCTGGCCCGCGACGGCGTGACGATCTTTTTCACCCAGGTGTTCCGGGACGGCTTCTTCCACGCCGACATGCACCCCGGGAATATCCAGGTCAGCCTGGCGCCCGAGACCTTCGGCCGCTACATCGCGCTGGACTTCGGCATCATCGGCACGCTGACCGAGGTGGACAAGGACTATCTGGCGCAGAACTTCATCGCCTTCTTCCAGCGCGACTACAAGCGCGTGGCCGAGCTGCACATCGCCTCGGGCTGGGTGCCACCGCAAACCCGTGTCGATGCGCTCGAAAGCGCGGTCCGGGCGGTCTGCGAACCTCATTTCGATCGGCCGCTGAAGGACATCTCGTTGGGCCAGGTGCTGATGCGCCTGTTCCAGACCTCGCGTCGCTTCAATGTCGAGATTCAGCCCCAGCTCGTGCTGCTGCAGAAGACCCTGCTCAACGTCGAGGGCCTGGGTCGCCAGCTCGACCCCGAACTCGACCTCTGGGCTACGGCCAAGCCGTTCCTGGAGCGCTGGATGAACGAGCAGGTCGGCTGGCCGGCCTTCAACAAGCAGTTGATGAAGGAGGCGCCGCGATTCGCGCAGCTGGTGCCCGAGCTGCCGCGTCTGCTGCACGATGCGCTAAAGCACCAGGCCCAGCGCGGCGGCGACGCCGAGATGCGCGCGCTGGTGCGCGAGCTGCGCAGCACCAACCGCCTGCTGTCGGGCCTGCTCTGGGGCGCGGCCGGCTTCGCGCTGGGCATTGCGCTGGCAGCGCTGACGATGCGCCTTCTGGACCTCGGCGTCTAGTCGTCCGTCGGTTGGCCGCCCCCATAATCCGCGCCACTTTTTCAGGCCCGCTTCGCGACCCATGAACACCACGCTGATCGTTTTCGTCGTGCTCTATCTGCTCGGCACGCTGGCCATCGGCGTCTGGGCCGGCACGCGGGTCAAGAACACCTCGGACTTCGCCGTGGCCGGGCGCAGCCTACCGCTGGTCATGGTCATCACGACGACCTTCGCGACCTGGTTTGGTGCCGAGACGGTGATGGGCATCCCGGCCAAGTTCGTGCAGGGCGGCCTGGGTGCCATCGTCGAGGACCCCTTCGGCGCTGGCCTGTGCCTGGTCCTGGTGGGCACATTCTTCGCCGCCAAGCTCTACCGCAAGAACCTGCTGACCATCGGCGACTTCTACCGCCAGCGGTATGGCAAGGGCGTGGAGGTGTTTTGCTCGCTGGCCATCATCCTGAGCTACCTCGGCTGGGTGGCCGCGCAGATCACTGCCATCGGTCTGGTTTTCAACATCCTGACCGATGGGGCGATGAGCGCCGAGATGGGCATGATCGTCGGCCTGCTCGCTGTGCTGGTCTATGTCGTCATCGGCGGCTTCCTGGCGGTCGCCTGGACCGACTTCATCCAGATGATCGTGCTGGTGCTGGGCCTGTCGGTGATCGCCGTTTTCTCAGCCGACCTGGCGGGCGGCACGGCCAAGGTGCTGGACCTGGTGCAGCAAAGGGAACTGGGCAAGTTCTTCCCCGCACCAACCTTCACGGAAATCGCCATGTTCATTGGTGCGGCACTGACGATGATGCTGGGCTCCATCCCGCAGCAGGACGTGTTCCAGCGCGTCATGTCGGCCAAGGACGCCCAGACCGCCCAGCGCGGCGCCATCATCGGTGGCTTCAGCTACATCGCCTTCGCCTTCGTGCCGATGTTCATCGTGCTGGCGGCCGTCGTCGTCATGGGCGACAAGGCCCTGGACCTGGCGCAGAACGACTACCAGCGCGTGCTGCCGAGCTTCATCATGGGCCACATGCCGCTGTTCATGCAGATCCTGTTCTTCGGCGCGCTGCTGTCGGCCATCAAGAGCACGTCCTCGGCCACGCTGCTGGCGCCGACGACCAGCTTCGTCGAGAACATCCTCAAGCAGATCCGCCCCGGCATGAGCGACAAGCAGTCGCTGCTGGCCATGCGCGTGACGCTGGTCGTGTTCGCCTTCGCCGTGCTGGCCTACGCGATTGCGCTCCAAGGCACGCCCATCTACGACCTGGTCAGCGCGGCCTACCAGGTCACGCTGGTTGCAGCCTTCACGCCTTTGGTCTTCGGCTTGTACTGGCAGCGTGCAACGACGCAGGGCGCCGTGTTCTCGATCTTCGCCGGTGTGTCCGTCTGGGTGGCCTTTTTCCCGCAGGTCAGCACGTGGGGCGAGTTCTTCCCCGGCCAGCTTGCCGGCTTGCTGGCGGCCCTGGTCGGCATGGTCGCGGGCTCGCTGGCGCCGCAGTGGTTGACCAACCGGCAGGAGCACGTCAGCCACCACCTGACGCCCCACGGCTGAGCGGCCCCTAAAATAGCGGGCTTTTCGCCTCCCGCGATCCACGAGAGCCCCCATGCCCATCTACGCCTACCGCTGCAGCGCCTGTGGCCACGCCAAGGACGTGCTGCAAAAGCTTTCCGACGCGCCGCTGACGACCTGCCCAGCCTGCGCGGCGGAGAGTTTTTCCAAACAAGTCACCGCCGCCGGCTTCCAGCTCAAAGGTTCGGGCTGGTACGCCACCGACTTCAAGGGTGGCGGAGCCCCGGCCGCAGCCGGCGCGGCAGCCGCCCCGGCAGCCGCTGAAGCGGCCAAGCCCGACGCGCCCAAGGCGGAAGCTTCTGCCGCGCCCTCGTCGTCCACTTCCTGCGGCGGCTCCTGCGCCTGCCATTGACCGGAAGCTTCGTGGGCGCCTCACTTCGCAAATATCTGGTTGCCGGCCTGTTGGTCTGGCTTCCCCTGGCGATCACGATCTGGGTGCTTGCCCAGGTGCTGGGCGTCGTCAACGGCGTCTTCGGCTCGATGCTGGCCGCGGTTGCCCTGGTCATGCCCGACGCCTGGCGGGACGGCATCCTGGGGCTGGAGCATGTGCCCGGCCTGGGCCTTGTCATCCTGGCGGCCGGCCTGCTGGCCACCGGCGTTTTCGTCGCCAACATCTTCGGCCAGTGGCTGCTGACGCAGTGGGACCGCTTGATGTCCCACATTCCTATCGTCAAGAGCATCTACAGCTCGGTCAAGCAGGTGTCGGACACGCTGTTCTCCAGCAGCGGCAACGCCTTTCGCGAGGCCGTCCTCGTCCAATACCCTCGCGCCGGCAGCTGGACCATCGCCTTCGTGACCGGCACACCCAGCGGCGAGGTGGCCTGTCATCTCGACGACGAGCATGTCAGCATCTATGTGCCGACGACGCCCAACCCGACTTCGGGCTTCTTCCTCATCGTGCCCAAGGCTGACGTCAGGCCGCTGCACATGACGGTGGACGAGGCGCTGAAATACATCATCTCGATGGGTACCGTGTCGCCGCTGCCCCACCCTCTGGACCTCGGCGCCATCGCCGACGAGGCGGCACGAAATCAGCCGGGTTGA
Organism: Pelomonas sp. Root405; assembly: GCF_001425165.1. Lineage (GTDB taxonomy): Bacteria > Pseudomonadota > Gammaproteobacteria > Burkholderiales > Burkholderiaceae_C > Pelomonas. The sequence goes on along the minus strand of NZ_LMDU01000017.1, from coordinate 15,273 downwards.
ACGCCCCGGCCGGCGTTCAATCCTGAGAGCCGAGCGAGCTCGCCAGCGCCCACAGAACACCCTTTGCAAAGAATTCGGAGAACTTCCATGCGTACCTGCTATGCCGGCCAAGTCAGCGAAAAGCTGCTCGACCAGACCGTGACCCTGATGGGCTGGGCCCATCGCCGCCGCGACCACGGCGGCGTCATCTTCATCGACCTGCGCGACCGCGAAGGCCTGGTCCAGATCGTCTGCGACCCGGACCGCGCCGACAGCTTCAAGATTGCCGAAGACGTCCGCAGCGAGTTCTGCCTCAAGATCGTCGGCAAGGTGCGCGCGCGCCCGGCCGGCACCGAGAACGCCAACCTCGTGTCCGGCAAGATCGAAGTGCTCTGCCACGAGATCGAGGTGCTGAACCCGTCGGTACCCATCCCCTTCCAGATCGACGAGGACAACCTCAGCGAGACGACCCGCCTCACGCACCGCGTGCTGGATCTGCGCCGCCCGTACATGCAGAACAACCTGATGCTGCGCTACCGCGTGGCGATGGAAGTGCGCAAGTTCCTGGACGAGCATGGCTTCGTCGACATCGAGACGCCGATGCTGACCAAGAGCACGCCCGAAGGCGCGCGCGACTACCTCGTGCCCAGCCGCGTGCATGACGGCCACTTCTTCGCGCTGCCGCAGTCGCCCCAGCTCTTCAAGCAGCTGCTGATGGTTTCGGGCTTCGACCGCTACTACCAGATCACCAAGTGCTTCCGCGACGAGGACCTGCGCGCCGACCGCCAGCCCGAGTTCACGCAGATCGATATCGAGACCAGCTTCCTGACCGAGGAAGAGATCCGCTCGATGTTCGAGGGCATGATCCGCCACGTCTTCCGCAAGGCGCTCAATGTCGAGCTCGGTGACTACCCGGTCATGAAGTACGCGGAAGCCATGCACCGCTACGGCTCGGACAAGCCCGACCTGCGCGTCAAGCTCGAGTTCACCGAGCTGACCGACGCGATGACGACGGTGGACTTCAAGGTCTTCAGCGGCCCGGCCACGACGCCGGGCGGCCGCGTCGTCGCGTTGCGCGTGCCCAAGGGCGCATCCATGAGCCGCGGCGAGATCGATGCCTACACCGAGTTCGTCAAGATCTACGGTGCCAAGGGCCTGGCCTGGATCAAGGTCAACGAAGTGGCCAAGGGTCGCGAAGGCCTGCAATCGCCCATCGTCAAGAACCTGCACGACGAAGCCGTTGCCGAAATCCTCAAGCGCACCGGCGCCCAGGACGGCGACCTGCTGTTCTTCGGCGCGGACAAGGCCAAGATCGTCAACGACGCCATCGGCGCGCTGCGCCTGAAGGTCGGCCACAGCGAGTTCGGCAAGGCCAACGGCCTGTTCAACGATGTCTGGGCGCCCCTGTGGGTCGTCGACTTCCCGATGTTCGAGCACGACGAGGAGAACAACCGTTGGGCGGCCGTTCACCATCCGTTCACTGCGCCGAAGGACGGTCACGAGGATCTGATGACGGCCGACCCAGGCAAATGCATCGCCAAGGCCTACGACATGGTGCTCAATGGCTGGGAGCTGGGCGGTGGCTCGGTGCGTATCCACCGCGCAGAAGTGCAGGCCAAGGTGTTCGCGGCGCTCAACATCAGCGAGGAAGACCAGCGAATCAAGTTCGGCTTCCTGCTCGACGCGCTGCAGTACGGCGCGCCGCCGCACGGGGGCCTGGCCTTCGGCCTGGATCGCATCGTCACGATGATGACCAAGGCCGAGTCCATCCGCGACGTCATCGCCTTTCCCAAGACCCAGCGCGCACAGTGCCTGCTGACCGGCGCTCCCTCGCTGGTCGACGAGAAGCAGCTGCGCGAGCTGCACATCCGGCTGCGCAACACGGCGCCGTCTGCCTGATCAGGCGTTGCCTGTTTGGGACCCGCGGCTGCGCGAGGCAGAGATTGGGCTGATTACTCAGTCGCGTGTCCAAAGCGGCAGCTCGTCAGCTGCCGTTCACGTCGCTGGCAATAGGGTCAGCGGAACTACGGTGGTTGGCAGCCGTTTAACGGCGCTCGTTGCTAGCGCGCTTGGCGCCGAGGGCCAGCAGCCCCAGGGCCAGGAGCAGCCATGACGAGGGTTCCGGGATAGCGGCTGGCGTCGGCGTGTTTGACACGGACGACAGACTCGTTTGGTACCTGAAACCCAGGATGATCGGCTGGTCGGAATGGTGGGTAAACAGGATCGACGCCGCCAGGAACGATTCGTCGTACCCGACTTCGGGATTCGTCGCAATATCCAGGTTCCAGCCCGCGCTCGCTGAAGCGCGGGCGGCTCCAACTATGGTCGCAGTGCCGCTGAGCGGCGAAGGTCGAAACAGCGAAATCTCCGCCATGCCGTTCGCCCAATCCCCCCGCCAACTCGGCACGGCGGCTGCCACGGCAGTGTGAAGTTCAGCCTCAATCAGCAGGCTGGTGTTTGGCGTCAGCACGAAGCCGAAGAACTCAGGGGGGACAGTGGATGCGCGCACTGTGCCAATAGCGTCGGCAGAGACGTATCCGGATGTCGACGCCATGGTGACGCCTGCCGAGTCACTGCCGATGTACGCCGTGGTGCGCTGATTCGCATCCGTCGAGGACGCGGATAGCGTTTCGAACGGCGCAGCCGCTGACCATGAGCCGCTTGGTAAAAACAATTCCGTGCCTCCCATGGAGGCGTTCGGGTCGTCGATGCGGGTCAACATGGGCGCGACCCCATCCTGACCATCGAGGTCAACCAGAGTGAACTTCAGTCCCTGTATGGTGGCATAGCCGGCTGCTCCCGCAAGGGCCGGCGAATAAGCTCCCGTGCAACCAACGAGGGCCGCTGCGGACAGAATGCGTGCGAACACCTTCATTGAACCTCCATAAGAACGACCTTGTGCTTGCAGCTTAAAGAGGTAGGCGCCGAGATGGCAGTCCTGAACGTGGGATACAGGCGGCCCTGATACCGTCGCGTTGCCCTTCGCCTTCGAATTGACTGACCCGCAGCGGCAGGGCTTTTTGCTGGCTGCCCAACTGGTGCCTTGTTCCGCTACGACTCGTAAATGCGGCGCCCTCCAATCCAATGGCCTGTCCCCATTTCAAAGGGCAGGTCGACGCCCAAGCCAAGGCAGACTCGCGCGTTCCTTTCTCCAGGTGACCCGCATGAACATCCGTCCCATCCTTGCCGTCGGCGTCGTTGCCCTCCTCGCCGGTTGCGGCAAGTCGTCCACGTCGCTCGGTGAGGGCGGCTCCGTCATCAGTGGTTCCGCAGGCGCGGCCGGCGCGCAGAACGCCAGCCGCGAGCTCGTCAAATGCCAGGCGCCCGTCGCCACGCTGGCGCTGATTGAGAACCCCAACGGCTATGCCTATTCCAGCAGCTACCAGCTGCCCTCCAGCCCCGTGCCGCTGGTGCGCCTGCTGGCGCAGCAGAGCGGCTGCTTCCGCGTGGTCGACCGCTCGGCCGGCCTCAAGGCCACCGTGCGTGAGCAGGAGCTCAAAGAAGCAGGCATCCTGCGCCAGCAGGGCAACACGGTTAGCAAGGGCAAGGGCTATGAGGCTCAGTACAGCCTGACGCCCAGCCTGACGTTCAGCGAGCAGGATGCCGGCCGCCAGATCGGCGGCATCCTGCAGGCTATTCCCTATCTGAACAAACTGGTCGGCGCGGCCGAGCAGGTCAAGCTGAAGCAGGCCCAGGCGGCCTTGCTGCTGACTGACAACGAGACGACCGAGCAGATCGCCGCGGCCACCGGTTCCGTCGAGGTGGCGGACCTCGGTGTCGGTGGTGCGGTCGTCGGCAAACTCGGTGGTGCGGCGGGTGCCGGCTGGAGCAATTCCAACGAGGGCAAGGTCATCGCTGCGGCATTCATGGACGCACACAATCAGCTCGTTGTTCAAGTGCGCGAGCTGCAGGCCAGGGAGCTGCCGCCCGAAGTCGCGCGGCGCAAAACCCAGGGAGGCTGAAGGCTCGACGGCCGCCGCTATGCTGCCGGCATGCAGTCGGCCAAGCCTTTCAAGATCCCCGAGTCGGTCCTCGTCGTCATCCATACGGCCGACCTGCAAGTTCTGCTGATGGAGCGCGCCGACCACCCCGGTTTCTGGCAGAGCGTCACCGGCTCCAAGGACACGCCCGACGAGGCGCCGGTCGAGACGGCGCGCCGTGAGGTGCTGGAGGAAACCGGCTTCGACACCGATGCCGCCGGCGCTGAACTGCGCGACTGGCATCTCGCCAACGTCTACGACATCTATCCGCATTGGCGGCACCGCTACGCACCCGGCGTCACCCGCAATACCGAACACGTCTTCGGCCTACAACTGCCTGCGCCGTTGACGCCAAGCCTGGCGCCGCGCGAGCATCTATCGTGGCTCTGGCTGCCTTGGCATGAGGCAGCCGACCGCTGCTTTTCACCGTCCAATGCAGAAGCGGTGCTGCAGCTGCCCCGCTTTTGCGCCGCCACTTTATGAGACCACCGTCAAGTTCACTCCGCGCATTGCTCGTCGACGGGGCGTTGAACGGGTTTGGACGGCCATGCGCCGCTGAGCTGCCATGAGAGCCGTCACCCCACACGCGCCTGGCGCCGTGTTGCGCGTGGCGACCTACAACATCCACAAGGGCGTTCGCGGCCTTGGCCCGGCCAAACGGCTGGAGATCCACAACCTACAGATGGGCGTGGCCGCGATGGATGCCGACCTCGTCTGCCTGCAGGAGGTGCGGCTTTTCCACCACCGCGAGGCCGCATTCTTCGACCGCACCTGGTTCGGCTGGCCCGAGAAAGGCCAGGCCGAGTTCCTCGCCCCTGAGGGCTATGAGGTGGCTTATCGCACCAATGCGACGACCAAGTTCGGCGAGCATGGCAATGCACTACTTTCTCGATGGCCCATCGGCGACATCGGCCACCACGATGTCTCGGACCACTCCTTCGAGCAGCGTGGCCTGCTGCATGTGCCGGTGCACTGGCAGGGCACGGTGGTGCATGTCGTCGTCGCCCACTTCGGGCTGATCCATTCCAGTCGCGTGCGCCAGGTCGACCGCCTAGCCGCCTTCGTGCGCGAGCATGTGCCCGCAGGCGCGCCTGTGCTGGTGGCCGGCGACTACAACGACTGGGGCGAGCGCCTGGACCCGTCGATGCGCGCCCACGGCTTGCGCCGCGCGGCGCCACCACACGGCCGCGCGAGGGCGCCCACCTTTCCGTCTCGGCTGCCGGTGTTCGCGCTGGACCGTGTCTACATGAGCGGCCTGCGCTGCACCAGCGTGCAGGTGCCGCGCGGCCCCAGTTGGGCGCGCATGTCCGACCACCTGCCGTTGATCGTGGAGCTGGCACTGGAATGAGCCAGCAGCATCGATGAGGCGCTTGGGCACGAGGCGGCGGCGCCACCAGGCCGCCGACCCGGGCTTCGTCGGCGGCAACGAGGTCGAGCTGCTGCGCGGCGGCGACCAGCTCTTTCCTCGCATGCAGGCCGCCATCCAGCATGCCCATACCGAGGTGTGGGTGGCGACCTACATCTTTCACCACGACGCCACCTCGCTGGCGCTGGCGGACACGCTGATCGCTGCCGACCGGCGTGGCGTGCGCGTGCGCGTCGTCGTCGACGGCTTTGGCAGCAATGCCAGCATCCGCATGCTGCGTGAGCGTTTTGCCGGCAGCGGCGTGGCGTTCGCTGTGTTCCGGCCGATGGACCGCTGGTGGCGCTGGTTCCAGCCCGGCCAGCTGCGCCGCCTGCACCAGAAGCTGTGCGTCGTCGACGGCCATGTCGCTTTCGTCGGCGGCATCAATGTCATCGACGACCGCCTGGACATGCGCCACGGCGTCAGTGAACTGCCGCGGCTCGACTTCGCGGTGGAACTGCGGGGCGGCATCGTGGATCACATCGCCCAAAGCGTGCGCTCCATCTGGTCACGAGCGTGGTTGGGACGGGAGTTCGACGATGCGCTGATCGACTACGTACCGCTGCGCCGGCGCTTTAGCCTGTGGGTCACTCAGCTCTGGCGCGGACCGCAACGCCTGGCTGAGCCGCCATCGCGGCTGCAACCGGTCAGCGCCGCTTTCGTGCTTCGCGACAACCTGCGCCGCCGCCGCACCATCGAGCATGCCTATGCCGACGCCATTCGCGGCGCACGCCAAAGCGTCGACGTCGTCTGCCCGTATTTCTACCCAGGCCAGCGCATTCGCCAGGCCCTGCGCCACGCCGCTGGTCGCGGCGTGCGCGTGCGCCTGCTACTGCAGGGCAAGCTCGACTATCGGCTGGCCGGCTGGGCGGCTGAGGCCCTCTACGCGGACCTGCTTGGCCATGGCGTCGAGATCTACGAGTACATGCCGGCTTTCCTGCATGCCAAGGTCGCCGTCGTCGACCAGCACTGGGCCACGGTGGGCAGCTCCAACATTGACCCGCTGTCGCTGCTGGTTAATCTTGAAGCGAATGTTGTCGTGCGCGACGCTGGCTTCGCGACACTGTTGGCGCAGGAGATTGAGGCGGCCGTCTCCGTGTCCGAGCGTGTGGGAGAGCGCGCGGGCAAGGGCCTGCGCGCGCTGACGCACCGGGCGATCGTCGTCTGGTTTGCGTACGTCTTCCTGCGCGTGGCGGGGGCGGCGGGCAGGTATTGACACCTCTCCCAGTCTCGCCCCGCTGAACGCAGGGCCGGCTGGTGAGCGGCCCGGCGCTCGGTCCGCAACAGCCGGCTTCCGGTGGTGTCGGCTAGCTATCAGAAGCCCGGTGCGTTCGGCGCCTTCAGCACACCGGCCTGCACCAACGCCGCAGCCCGTTCGATGTCCGGTGCCAAATAGTGGTCCGCCGGGCTGCTGGCGCATTCGGCGCGCAGCCGCACGTGCAGAGCCTCTACTGCGGCTGAGCTGGTCAGCGGCCGCAGGAAGTCGATGCCCTGTGCCGCAGCCAGGAGCTCGATGGCGATGATGTGAGCCGTGTTGTCCAGCATCGCGTGCAGGCGGCGCGCGGCAAAAGTGGCCATGGAAACATGGTCCTCCTGGTTGGCGCTGGTCGGCAGGCTGTCGACGCTGGCCGGATGGGCCAGGCTCTTGTTCTCGCTGGCGAGAGCCGCAGCGGTGACGTGGGCGATCATGAAGCCGCTGTGCAGGCCGGCGTCGGCCGTCAGGAAGGGCGGCAGGCGCGAGATGCCCGGGTCGATCAACATGGCGATGCGGCGCTCGGCGATGGCGCCGACTTCTGCGATGGCCAGCGCCAGGTTGTCGGCCGCGAAAGCAACCGGCTCGGCGTGAAAGTTGCCCCCGGACAGCATCACATCGTCAAAGACCAATGGGTTGTCAGTGACGGCATTGGCCTCGCGCACCAGCACCTGCGCGGCATGCCTTGCCTGGTCCAGGCAGGCGCCCATCACCTGGGGCTGGCAGCGCAGGCAGTACGGGTCCTGCACGCGCTCGTCGCCCTCGCGGTGGCTGGCGCGGATGGCACTGCCGGCCAGCAGCTCGCGGTAGACACCGGCCACTTCGATCTGCCCGGGCTGGCCTCGCACCTGATGGATGCGGTCATCGAAGGGGCCGTCGCTGCCTCGCGCCGCGTCCAGCGTCATCGCGCCGCTGCCGAGCGCCGTCGCGAACAGGCCTTCAAAGCGCAGCAGGGCATGCAGGGCCAGTGCGGTGCTGGCCTGCGTGCCGTTGATGAGGGCCAGGCCCTCCTTGGCGGCCAGTGTCAGCGGTTGCAGTTCCAGCCGTGCCAGTTCGTCGCGCGCCGGCACGCGCTGGCCAGCCACCAAAGCTTCGCCTTCGCCCATCAGGGCCAGCGTCAGGTGGGCCAGCGGCGCCAGGTCGCCACTCGCACCCACCGAGCCCTGGCAGGGCACATACGGGATGAAGCCGGCATTGAAGGCATCCAGCAGCGCGCTGACCACGGCTCGGCGCACGCCCGAGAAGCCGCGCGCCAGGCTGGCCGCCTTGGTCGCCAGCATCAGCCGCACCACCTCGGGGGACATGGGCGCGCCGACGCCTACCGCATGGCTGCGGATGAGGTTGAGCTGCAGCTGCGCGAGCTGGTCCTTGGCAATGCGCGTGCTGGCCAGCTTGCCGAAGCCGGTGTTGACGCCATAGACCGGCGCGTCGCCCGCTGCGGCGGCGGCCACGAGGGCGGCGCTCTTGTCCACCGGCGCCCAGTCGTCGAGTTGCAACGCGGCGCGACCAGCGGCGATGTCGGCCAATTGGGCCAGGGTCAGGTGTCCGGGGATCAGTTTCATAGCGAGGGCAGGTTCAGTTCGTTCTGGCGAGCGCAGGCGGCGGCCGATTCATAGCCCGCATCGGCATGCCGCATGACGCCCGTGGCCGGGTCGTTCCACAAGACGCGCGAGATGCGCTTGGCCGCTGCATCCGTGCCATCGCAGACGATGACGACACCGGAGTGTTGCGAATAGCCCATGCCGACGCCGCCGCCATGGTGCAGTGACACCCAGGTCGCGCCGCCGGCGGTGTTCAGCAGCGCGTTGAGAAGCGGCCAGTCTGACACGGCGTCCGAGCCGTCCTTCATACCCTCGGTTTCACGGTTAGGGCTGGCGACCGAGCCGCTGTCCAGATGGTCGCGACCGATGACGATGGGCGCCTTGAGCTCGCCGCTCCTGACCATCTCGTTGAAGGCCAGCCCGGCGATGTGACGTTCGCCCAGGCCCAGCCAGCAAATGCGAGCCGGCAGGCCCTGGAAGGCGATGCGCTCGGCCGCCATGTCCAGCCAGCGATGCAGCGCTTCATGCTTCGGGAACAGCTCCTTCAGCTTGGCGTCGGTCTTGCGGATGTCCTCGGGGTCGCCCGACAGCGCCACCCAGCGGAACGGGCCCTTGCCCTCGCAGAACAGCGGCCGCACATAGGCGGGTACGAATCCTGGGAAGTCGAAGGCGTTGGTCACGCCTTCGTCCAGTGCGACCTGGCGGATGTTGTTGCCGTAGTCCACCGTCGGGATGCCCATCTGCTTGAACGCCAGCATGCCGCGCACATGGTCGGCGCAGCTGCGCGCGGCCGCCGCCTTCAGCTCGGCGTGTTGCGCAGGGTCGGCGGCGGCGGCCTTCCACTGCTCGACGGTCCAGCCCGCCGGCAGATAGCCGTGGATCAGGTCGTGGGCCGAGGTCTGGTCGGTGACGAGGTCGGGCTTGATGGCCGTGCCTTGCTTGCAGCGATCGGCCAGCGCCGGGATCAGCCGCGCCGCATTGCCCAGCAGCGCGATGGACCTGGCTTCGCCCGCGGCCGTGTACTTGGCGATGCGGTCCAGCGCATCGTCGAGGTCGAAGGCCTGCTCGTCGACATAGCGGGTCTTCAGGCGGAAGTCGATGCGTGACTGCTGGCACTCGATATTCAGCGAGCAAAAGCCCGCGAAGGTCGCCGCCAGCGGCTGGGCGCCGCCCATGCCGCCCAGCCCGGCAGTCAGCACCCAGCGGCCCTTGGCGACACCGCCGTAGTGCTGGCGCGCCGCCTCGGCAAAGGTTTCGTAGGTGCCCTGCACGATGCCCTGGCTGCCGATGTAGATCCAGCTGCCTGCCGTCATCTGGCCGTACATCATCAGACCCTTGCGGTCCAGCTCATGAAAGTGCTCCCAGGTCGCCCAGGCCGGCACGAGATTGGAGTTGGCCAGCAGCACGCGGGGTGCGTCCGCATGCGTCTTGAACACGCCCACCGGCTTGCCCGACTGGATCAGCAGCGTCTCGTCGTCGTTGAGTTCGCGCAGCGACTCGCAGATGGCGTCGAAGGCGGCCCAGTTGCGCGCCGCCTTGCCGATGCCGCCGTAGACCACCAGGGCGTCCGGGTTCTCGGCCACGGCGGGGTCGAGGTTGTTCTGCAGCATTCGATAGGCAGCCTCGGTCAGCCAGCTCTTGCAGCTGAGTTGGGTTCCCGTAGGGGCTTTGACTGGGCGGGCGGCAGGGTGGGGCAGGGCGGTCATGAGCTCTCCTGAAACTGCCGCGAACTCTAGTTGTCTATACAAGTCGAGTCAACTACGATGACCGATATGCCGCGATCAGTCACCAGCCCCGAACCCCAGTACCTCAAGGTCAAGAACCATTTGCGTGAAGGCATCGCCAGCAGCCACTGGGTGGCCGGCGATCTGCTGCCCAGCGAAGGTGCGCTGGTGGGACAGTTCGAGGTCAGCCGCATGACCGTCAACCGCGCCTTGCGCGAGTTGGTGCAGGAAGGCTTGATCGAGCGCGTGCAAGGGGTGGGCAGCTTCGTCGCCCAGCTGCACCGCATCTCGTCGACGCTGAATGTGCGCGACGTCCACGAGGAGATCGTCGAGCGCGGCGGCACGCACGAAGCGCGCGTGCATGCACTCACCAAGGGCAAGGCCACGCCCCAGCAGGCGGCGGAGCTGGGCCTTAAGCGCGGCGCGCCGGTCTACCTCAGCCTGATCACGCACCTGGAGAACGGCGTGGCCATCCAGTGTGAGGAGCGTGCCGTCAACCCGGCCTGCGCGCCCGACTATCTTTCACAGGATTTCACGCGCATCACGCCGACCCACTATCTGCTGGAGGTGGCGCCGCTGTCGGAAGCGCGCTACATGATCGAAGCTGCGCTGCCCGGCGAGGTCGAAGCCAAGTTGCTCGGCATCAACAGGCGCGACCCTTGCTTGGTCGTCAAGCGCATTACCTACAGCCGCGGCGTGGCGGTGACTTCCGTGAAATTGACACATCCCGGAGTGCGTTACCAATTGCAAGGGAGCTTCTCGGCATGAACCGAGCGTGCCGGCGCTGCTGAAAATGCGTCGTGCGTTTTGAAGCTAGGACAAGAACATGAGTTGGAGCAGGGTCAGCGCGGACTCCGTGCAGCCGCAGGCCTGGAAGAACCAGGGCGGCACGACGCGCGAATTGCTCGCCTGGCCGCACGCGCATGACTGGGCGCTGCGCGTCAGCGTGGCCCGCGTTGAGCGTGACGGGCCGTTCTCCGCCTTCCCCGGCGTGCACCGCTGGCTGGCCGTCATCGGCGGAGCGGGACTGCGCCTGTTCGACTGGCCGCAGAGCATGGGCGACGAGCCGTTGCGCTTCGAGGGCGGCCTGGCACCCGCGGCCGAGCTCATCAAGGGAGAGACCGACGTCTTCAACGTGATGGAGCGGCGCGGCAACCTCGATGTCGAGTCGGCCCACCATGTCTTGCTGCCCAGGACACCCTGGGTCGGCCTGTTCACCGTCAATGGCGGCCTGTTGGAGCACGGCCACCGCGCGATGCCCATGGCGCCGCTGACGCTGGCCTGGTGTGAACAGCCGGTCGCGCAGAGCTGCGTCTTCACCGGCGAGGGCAACGCCTGGTGGCTGACCTGGAGCGACGGCGGATGACGGTCAAGCTCTGGCGCGGCGGTGTCCTCGCCACCTTGGCGGGCGACAGCGGCTGGGGGCTGATCGACGATGGCGCCCTGCTCGTCGAGGACGGGGTGCTGCGCTGGGTCGGGCCAAGCGCCGATGCGCCGCCTGCCGATGAAATCGTGGAACTGCACGGCGCGCTGGTGACGCCCGGGCTGGTCGACTGCCACACCCATCTGGTCTACGGCGGCAACCGCGCGCACGAGTTCGAGCAGCGCCTGCTCGGTGCGAGCTATGCCGACATCGCCAAGGCCGGCGGCGGCATACGCTCGACGGTGGCCGCGACGCGCGCCGCCACCGAGGCCGAGCTGTTGTCCGCCGCAGCCAAGCGCGCGCAGGCCTTGATCGCCCAGGGCGTGACGACGTTGGAGGTCAAGTCCGGTTACGGCCTGGACGCGGCCACCGAGACCCGCATGCTGCGGGTCGCCCGCCAGTTGGCCGGCCTGGGTGTCGACGTTCGCACGACCTATCTCGCGGCGCATGCGATGCCGCCGGAGTTCAGCAACGCCGACGACTACATCGATGCCGTCTGTCGCTGGCTGCCGGAGCTGTTCGATGCCGGACTTGTCGACGCGGTGGACGCTTTTTGCGAGCACATTGCCTTCAGCCCGGCCCAGGTAGGCCGCGTGTTTGACGCCGCCAGGCGACTGGGTCTGCCAGTCAAGCTGCATGCCGAACAATTGAGTGATCAGGGCGGCGCCCAGCTCGCTGCCGGCTATCGAGCGCTGAGCTGCGACCACCTCGAATACATCAGCCCCGCCGGCGTCCAGGCCATGGCGGATGCCGGCACCGTCGCCGTGCTGTTGCCCGGCGCCTTCTACGCGCTGCGCGAGACCAAGCTGCCGCCGATGGCCGCGTTGCGCGAGGCTGGCGTGCCCATCGCCATTGCCACCGACCACAACCCGGGCAGCTCGCCGACGCTGTCGCCGCTGCTGATGCTGAACATGGCCTGTGTGCTCTTCGGCATGACGCCCGAAGAGGCTTGGCGCGGCATGACGGTCAACGGCGCGCTGGCGCTGGGCTTGACCGACCGCGGTCGGCTGGTGGCTGGCCAGCGGGCCGACTTCTGTGTCTGGGATGGCGGACACCCGCGTGAGCTGGCAGCATGCTTTGGACACAACCCGCTGCAAGAACGGGTATTCGAAGGACATCAGGGAGAAGCATGAGCGTTTTCAGTCTGCAGCCGGGCCGCGTGCCGCTGCTGATCAGCCTGCCGCATGTCGGCACCGAAATCCCCCCGGAGCTGGCCGCCGGCCTGGTGCCACGCGCCATCCACAGCGAAGACAGCGACTGGCATCTGGAGCGTCTCTACCGCCCGCTGGCGGACGAGCTGGGCGCCAGCCTCATCGTGCCGCGCTACAGCCGCTACGTCATCGACCTGAATCGGCCGCCCGACGACCAGCCGCTCTACCCAGGCGCCTCCGGTGGCACCGGTCTGGTGCCGACGCGCTTCTTCACCAGCGACCCGCTCTATGTCGAAGGCGCCGAGCCCGACGTGGCAGGCATCGCCGCCCGGCATGAGGCCTATTGGCAGCCCTATCACTCGGCGCTCGCGGCCGAGCTTGCGCGTCTGCGCGCGGAGCATGGCCACGCGCTGCTGTTCGACGGCCACAGCATCCGCTCGGAGCTTCCCTGGCTGTTCGAAGGCCAGCTGCCCGCGCTGAACGTCGGCACCGCCGACGGCGCGTCCTGCGCACCCGTCATTACCGAGCGGCTGGGCGCGCTGCTCGCCGGGCATCAGCAGTTCAGCCATGTCGTCAACGGCCGCTTCAAGGGCGGCTACATCACGCGCCACTACGGCCAGCCGGGCCAGGGGGTGCATGCCGTGCAGCTGGAGATGTGTCAGCGCTGCTACATGGACGAGGCCGGCGACCCGGCTACAGCCTATGACGAGGCCGTGGCGGCCACGGTCGCACCGCTGATCAAGCGCATGCTGCAGGAGATGCTGGCATGTCCAGTCTGAAGAAGCTTCATGCGCCGCTCGCCTGGATCGATGGCCGCTGGCAGCGCGACGTGCTGCTCTGCATCGACGCGAGCGGCCACTGGTCCGAGATCACCATCAACCTGCCCGCGCCGGCGGATGCCGAGCGGTTGATCGGCCCGGTCATCCCCAGCCTCGTCAACGCCCACAGCCATGCCTTCCAGCGCGCCTTTGTCGGTCTGGCCGAGCGACGCGAGGCTGGGCATGACGATTTCTGGAGCTGGCGCGACCGCATGTACGCGCTGGCCCTGCGCATCTCGCCGCAGCAGCTGCACGCGGTGGCCAGCCAGCTCTACGCCGAGATGCTGCGCGGCGGCTATACCCAGGTCTGCGAGTTCCACTACCTGCACCACCCCGCAGACGGGCAGGAGTTCGAGGATGAGATGGATATGGCCTGGGCGCTGGCTACCGCGGCGGAGGACGTCGGCATCGGCCTGACGCTGCTCCCGGTGGTCTACACGCGCAGCGGTTTCGCCGCCGACGGCTTGCGCCCTGACCAGCACCGCTTCGCAGCTGATGCCGACTGGGCCTGGCGCGCCAGCCAACGTGTGATGGCCGCCGGCCTGCCGCGCGTGAATGCCGGCGTGGCGCTGCATTCGCTGCGCGGCGCCTCGCCGCAGGACATCACGCGCCTGCTCAGTCTGGTCGGTGCGGCCGACCTGCCCATCCACATCCATGTCGCCGAGCAGACCGCCGAGGTGGCCGATTGCCTGAAGGCGACCGGCATGCGACCGCTGCAATGGCTGGCCGAGGCGGGTCATCTCGACCCGCGCTGGCAGCTGGTGCATGCGACGCATGCCGAGCTCGCCGAGATCGAGGCCGTGGCTCGCAGCGGCGCCGGCATCGTCATCTGCCCGGGCACCGAGGCGAACCTCGGCGACGGGCTTGCGGATCTGCCCCGCTGGCTGCAGGCCGGCGTGCCGCTGACGGTCGGATCGGACAGCCAGGTCACGCGCGGCTGGGTGGAGGAGCTGCGTTGGCTGGAGTACGGCCAGCGCCTGGCCCTGCGCCAGCGCAATGTCGCTGCGGCGCCCGGTTCGCAGCCATCCAGCGCGGCGCGGCTGTTCGACGCGGCCGTAGCGGGCGGCGCCCGTGCGGCGGGGTTCTCCGCCTGGGGGCTGACACCCGGCGCCCGCGCCGACGCGCTGGTGCTGAACCGCGACGCCGACGCGCTGCGCGGCCTGCCCGACGAGGCCCTGCTGGACGCCGTCGTTTTCGGCAGCAACGGCTCGCCCTGGCAATCGGTCTGGGTGGCCGGCCGCGCTCGCCCCTGGCGGGCGCCGCAGCGCGTAGGCGATGCCTTCGAGGCAGCGATGCATGAGCTCTGGTCGCCGGCTCCAACCCTGGGTGCGTGAGACTGCGTGACGGTCGAGCAAAAAGTACACCGTCTCTGCTGAGTGGCTATACAAAGGCGAACCTCGCCGAACGCCCGATTCCTCGTCCCTTGCTGGTATCAAGTACCACTTCTTGGTGTTGCCGGCCAAGATGAAGGAGGAGAAGAATGCGCTGGCCTTTGCGAGCAACCAGTCGTGGCTGCCCGTGTACTTAGGCCTCAAGCGAGGTTTCATCCATGAAAACCGCGATCCTTATCACCGGTCTGGCTGCTGCGTTGCTTATTGCTGAACCGGCGTCGGCGGCGACCGGCCAACTGGACACGTTTTCGGCAAGCAGCGTCAGCATCTTGGCAGGCGATACGGTGGACTTCATCGCCTCCTTCAGCATCAGCACGGACAGCGGCTTCACTGGCGGCAGCAACACTATTGAGCCGGCCCCGGTTGAGGGATATCAAGTCTGGGAAGTGAACTGGTATCAGTCGTGGTCAGAGTCTGTCGCCGACGTCCAGCTGCAAGCCGCGGGTGCTTCGTTCGGCGGCGTCGCCGCCAGCTCTGGGAGCTGGAGCTTCTCGTCTAGCTTCACGGACCCTGGTGAGCTAGCCCCCTGAATGACCGGACACGGTCCATCGCTTATCTTTGAGGATAGGAGTAGGACTGTGAATATGACTAGGCGGACGGAGTCTGTAG
>NZ_LMDU01000016.1 GCF_001425165.1 Pelomonas sp. Root405 | reverse complement strand
CACGATCTCTACAGACTCCGTCCGCCTAGTCATATTCACAGTCCTACTCCTATCCTCAAAGATAAGCGATGGACCGTGTCCGGTCATTCAGGGGGCTAGCTCAGGCATCGCTGTTCGTGCCTCAGAACCGCGATCGGCCTCAGGCGCTAGCAGGTAGCGCCGACCTGGGGTGGAGACGTGCGCGCTGCTGCGGGCCTTCGGGTGTCCAACGCCTGGACGCGGTGTGAAGTTCTAGTCCACCGGGCAATGGTCTTCGAGCATCGAGCGCACCTGGTCTTTTGTGCCGTGTACCAGCACTCGCCGGGGCGACGTGTCGGGCATGTTCACGAGGTAGACCGGAGAGCTGACCGCCTGGGCGTGCAGCCCGTAGGTTGGGGTGAGCCTGCGAACACCAACGTTTGACCGCCGCGAGTCGTTGGGGTTCACTCCGTTTACCCCAACCTACGCCACCTCATGCGCTACCGCCGAGCCGACACGCCGGGTGCCACCTACTTCTTCACGCTGAATGCGGCCGACCGCAGCGGCCAATTGCTGACCGAGCACATCGACGCATTGCGGGACAGCTTCCGCATCGTCCGCCGGTCACGCCCATTCGTCCTGGACGCCATCTGCGTGCTGCCGGGTCACCTGCATCTGCTGACGACGCTGCCGCGCGAAGACGCCGACTTCGCCACGCGCATCATGCTCATCAAGCAGGGCGTCTCGCGTCGGATACCGCAAGGCGAGCGCAGCCAAGGGTGAACGTGGTCTCTGGCAGCGGCGTTACTGGGAACACCTCATCCGCGACGATGCTGACTTCGAGCGGCATGTGGACTACATCCATTTCAATCCGGTCCAGCATGGCCGGGTGCAGCGGGCGGCGGACTGGCCGCACTCCAGCATCCATCGCTTCATTCGCGATGGCGCCATCGATGCCTCGCGGGCAAGCGTCAGTGGCGTGGAAATCAGCGCAGGTGAATGAAGCGTTGGGGTTCGCTTTGCTCACCCCAACCTACGGCCCGTCACTTGACCCGCTGCCTAGCCAGCTCCGCCAGAAACGCGCCGTGCGCAATGTCGTCGTCACCGTAGTAGCTGCTCCCGGGCGCGTCCACTTCGGCGAGGATGGTGCGCATGCTCTGCCGGTCGGGCGAGAGCCCTTGCTTGAGGAAGAAGAGGGCGGCGGGCCACATCTGCATCGACACCGCGTTCATCAGCGCGTTGTAGTGCAGGCGGTCGCTGCGCGGGTCCAACCGCCTGAAGTCGGCGCCATGCCGGGCCAGGATCTCGAGCGCAGGCAGCACCGTGTAGGTCGAGTAGTAGATCGGCCGCCCGTCCTCGTCCACCACGTCGACGCTGGCGCCTGCCGATAGCACCATGTCCATCACCGCCAAGGCATTTGCGTTGTGGATGCCGTACAAGTGATAGACGAGGTTGTGCTCGCTCACCGACGCCATGCTCGCCTCGGCGGCAATGGCGTTGGCAGCCGGTGGCGCCCCGGCTGCCAGCAGCAGCCGCACGAACTCGGCGCGTGACGGGTCGCCATAGTCAGACGCCGCCTGGACGACGGCGTGGCCCAGCAGCGTGCGGCCCCAGCGGTCGCGGGCAGTCCAGTCGGGCGGGCCCGCGGCCAGCAGGCGCTGCACGCCTGGCGCATCCTGCGCATCGATGGCGCGCGCCAGTTCGGTGAGCTGGCTGTCCGCAAAGCGGCCTTGCTGGGCGCGCCACATGCTGCGGTCAGTCTTCTTGAGCATGCCGGCGGCGAAGGTGGTCGCGCCGTAGGCAACCGGAGAGGCGACGATGCAGAACCCCAGCCACCAGGCCAGGGTCGTGCCACCGCTGCGGCTGCCCCACCACAACAGCGCAGCGGCCACCAGGACAACGGGCGCGAGCACCATCGCGAAGCCGGTGGCCATGCCGCGGCCGGCGGCGTCGTCGCCCATGTTTTTCTGCAGCGCGAGTGTCATCACGAAGAGCGCTTCCAGCGCCAGCAGGGTCCAGGCTGCGATGACATGAAATCTCATGGGTGCTAACGCTCAAGTGGGAACGCCGCCACTGTGGATGTCGGCTGTTGCAAGCGTGCTGCTGCGCCATGCGGGCTTGATTCACTTGTTTCAGCGCTGCGCTCACCCCAACCGACGAGCGAAGGCAACGCTGAATAAGTCCCTCGCGCGCAGCGCATCCCCGCTTCGGGCGGTCTGCGGCGTTGCCGGTCGGGTTCTCGGATCGGCGGCGCGTCGGTTGCGATGGGCTTGCGAACCAACGCCGCCGTCGCGTGACGAGCCAACGTGAGCCGTCGCGCGAATCGTTGGGGTTCGCACGGCTCACCCCAACCTACCGGGCCTCATCGGCGCCTCTGCGGTGCCCGGTCTGAGCCGTGACCTCACAAGCCCGCGAACGGGTCTCGCCAGGCCGGAAGTTCGTTGAGCTGCGCGGCCAGGCGGGCAATCTGCGGGTGGCCGGACAGGTCCAGGTCGATGGCCTCGGCAAAGGGCAGCAGGGCGCCGACGCGGAAGTCGGCATACGTGAGCGCCTCGCCCAGCATCCAGTGGTGTCCCGACAGGTGGGCATCAAGGATGTCGGCCAGCCGCTTGAACTCCGACAGGTGGTGGGTCATCTCACGCTCGCCGAGCGGCGGCAGGCCGTATCGCGACACCAGCAGGCGCTGGTAGTACAGCCCCGAGCCGGCAAGACCCCAGTGCATGGCCGTCCAGCTCAGCCAGCGCAGCATCTCGGGCAACTGCGCGCCGTCGGGAAAGAACCCGGGCTGGCCGGACAAGCGGGCCAGTTCGCAGGCAATGGCATCCGTCTCCCACAACGTGCTGCCATCGTCACGGGCCAGCACGGGCACGCGCAGGTTGGGATTGAGGTGGGCGAACTCCGCAGCCTTGGGGCCGAGCGGCTCGGCGGCCTGGTAGCGCACCGGGGCGTTCAGGTGGCGCGCCGTGGCCAGGCACAGGCGGGGGTTGAGGTTGGAGGAGTAATAGAGGATGGGCATGGGCAGACCGGTAGTGGCAACTGACGACGAACCAGCCCCCGCGGTTTCGACAAGCTCGTCAACAGCTTGGCAACTGAAGCTTGCGCAGAAATGCCCGCACACCGGCCTCGAAGCCGGGGGGCGTCGTGGTGGGCCACGTGCCCCCGCTACCGGCGGCAGTCGTCGGTAGCGGGTGAGCCTGCTGACCCCAACGTTTGACCACCAGAGCTTGTTGGGGTTCCCTCCGTTCACCCCAACCTGAAAACTGCTGACCCGCGAGCCGGCGAAGGAGTTGCCGATGGCGCAGAGGTATGTCGGCATGGTCGCCCGCTACAGAGGTTCACTCAGCCAACGCGCCTCGGCTTCGCGGTCCAAAGCCGCGACCTGCTCGCTGTAGGCGAGGCTGATCGCGCTCCCGGTCGCGCCAGCCAGGCTAGGGCACACGACTCTGCGCCGTGGCGCGCCACTTCTCCAGGTACTGCGCAAGGAGTCGCTCGGTCGTGCCATCGGCCTCGTAGCGCCTCAGCTTTTCTGCCATCTGCCCGACGAGTTCTTTGCAAGGGGAGGCCCGCGAGAAGCCGTGATGAACGGAGCCTTGGTTGACCATGGGCGTGAGCGCGACGACGCGCGTCTCCAGCCCCTTGCCGGCGAGATAGGCCCGGCCGGCGTAGTAGCCGGTCACGAAGTAGTCGCCGCGTTTGCGTGCCAGGTTGGCGAAGCCATCCTCGACGTTGTTGCTGGTCTGCACGGTGAGCTTGCCTTGCAGGAATTCGTCAAAGCCTTCGCCGAAGCGGTCGCCCCGCGAGATCAGGCCGACGCGGCCGACCAGATCGTCCCAGCCGTGATAGTCGAAAGGCGCTTCGGCCCGGGCAAACACGGCCACCGGGTTGGCGGAAAAGCGCGCACTGGTGAACAGCAGATAGGCATCCCGCTCCGCCGTGAACTTGAGCGCAGTCACGAGGTCGATCTGGCCGGATTTCGCGGCACGCAGCACCCGGTTCCAGGGGCCGAGATAGCGAACCTCGGCGGGCACCGCGAGTTCCCGGAGGATGCGTTCGGTCAGCTCGATGCTGGCGCCGTACAACTTGCCGCGATCTGACCAGCTGAAGGGCGGGTAGTCGGGGTTGGCTGAGAACACCACATGCCGGCACTCGGCAGCGTGCACGCTGTTGAGCATCGCCGCGAGGACGAGACATCGAAACATGGCGTCCAGCACAAAGGTGGCAACGGCGAAGACCATAGCATGAGCCACCCCCGGAACCCCGTTGCGCGACCGGCCGCGAACGCGCCACCGCCGGTGTGCAGACGTATTTCGAGCCCGCCAGGGATCAGCCGGTTATAGGGGCAGACGGCGCTCGGGCGCAGGCATAGCCTTCGGTCACCCAACAAGGAGACCGACATGCGCAACTGCCTGAAAGTGCTGCCCCTCGCGCTGGCCAGCCTGCCCACCTTCGCGGCTGAACTGAGCCAGCAGGACCTCGGCGTCACCGGCGCGCTCGTGTCGAGCTGTGCGGGCCTGGCCACGGGCGCCTTCCCGATTGAAGGCAGCCTATTCGACTGGCAGGTGGGCAAGTCCAGCTGCAACGCGGCCTCGACCACCACGCCAGGGCAGCAGTTGACGGCCAGCGGCAGCTACAGCCAGGCGACGCCTTCCGTTCAGGCCGACTCGCACGGCAGCGCCAGGTACGGCTCGGTCGGCATGTACGCCCACTTCCGCGCAAATGCCAGCGCCGGCTTCGCCGCCGCCGAGAGCACGGCGGGTTGGACGGATACGTGGACGCTGATGCCGGCCAACCCGGCCCAAATCGGCCAAAACGCTGTGGTGAGCTTCAGCGTCCATCTCGACGGCGAGCTGGATGGCCTGCCCATCGGCAACAGCTACACCCGCATCGGCAGCCAGGTCTGGCTCAACAACGCGCCGGTGTGGGACCAGGTGTTCCGCGCCCAGGGTCAGGGGCAGGGCGGCTATCCCTTTCACCAGGTGATCGACCAGGACGTCAACTTTGCCGTCACGGTCGTGCTGGGCACGCCGTTCGAGCTGGGCATCTTCTCGCGCGCGTCCGCGGGCACGGCCGGCGCCGGGCCGAACTGGTTCAGCGAGGCCACCAGCGACTTTGCGAGCACGCTGACCTGGCAAGGCATCAGCGGCGTCACCGTGGGTGGCAATGCGATTGGCTACACGCTCAGCAGCCAGAGCGGCGTCGACTGGACCGTGGCCGCTGCGCCGATTCCCGAGCCTTCGATGGCGCTGCTGCTGGGTGGCGGCCTGCTGGCGCTGGCGCTGCGTCGGCGCGGCTGACTGGCTTGCGCGCGGCGGTGAATGCGGGCGAATGACGTGTTGGCGTTCGCTTTGCTCACCCCAACCTACGGCATGTGCTGCGCCCCTGCCGCCCAGCCGGCCAGGAAATGCACCAACAACCCCACCGGCCGGCCCGTGGCGCTGCGGTCGGCGCCGCTGGTGGAGGCGGTGCCGGCGATGTCGAGGTGGGCCCAGGGCAGGCCTTCGGTGAAATGCGACAGGAAGGCCGCGGCGATGCCGGCGCAGTCGTCGCGGGCGCCGATGTTGGGTAGGTCGGCGACGGAGGACTTCAGCGGCGCGGCGTACTCCTCCCACAGCGGCATGGCCCAGGCCCGGTCCCAGGCGCGGTCGCCGGCCTGCAGCAGCGCGTGCATCAGGCTTTCGTCGTTGGCGAACAGGCCGCTGGCCACCGGGCCAAGGGCGCCGACGATCTCGCCGGTGAGGGTGGCGACGTCGATGACGGCTGCGGGCCGGTAGCGCCTGGCGTAGGTGAGGGCATCGGCCAGCGCCAGGCGGCCTTCGTAGTCGGTGTCGACGACCTCGACGCTCAAGCCCGACAGCGTCGTGACGACGTCGCCCGGCTTCAGCGCGTTGCCCCCCGGCATGTTCTCGGCGGCAGGCACCAGGCCGACGATGTTGAGCGGCAGCTGCAGCGAGGCGGCCGCCTGCAGCGCGCCGAGCACGCTGGCGCCGCCGCACATGTCGAACTTCATCTCCTCCATGTCGGCGGGCGGCTTGAGGGACAGGCCGCCCGCGTCGAAGGTGATGCCCTTGCCGACCAGCGCAACCGGCGCACCGCCGCCCGGCGCGCCGTGGTACTCGACGACGATGAGCCGCGGCGGCTCGTGGCTGCCGCGCGCGACAGCGAGCAGGGCGCCCATGCCGAGCCGCTGCATCTCGGGCGGGCCGAGCACCGACACGGCCACGCCGGGCAGCCGCTCCAGCCTGCGCGCCTGCTCGGCCAGCAGCGTCGGCGTGCAGGTGTTGCCCGGCAGGTTGCCGAGGTCCTTGGCAAAGTCGATGCCGTCGGCCACGGCGGCGATGTGGGCCCGCATTCGTTCGACGTCGAGCGTCTCGTCGTCGGGAACGCGGAGGGTCAGCTGCTGCAGCCGCGGCCCGGGCGGTGGCTCGCGCCTGAAGCGGTCGAAGCGGTAGAGCGCCCGCCGGACCGCGAGCACCGCCTGTTCGATCTTCCACGCCGCGCCGCGCCCGGGTACCGGCAGCTCGGGCAGGCAGAGCAGGGCGTCGGCCGCGCCGGTCGTGGCAAGCGCGCGCGCGGCATGGCCGGCAGCTTCGACATAGCGGCTTTCGGTCAGCGCCGGGCCGAGGCCGACGAGCAGCACGCGCTCGGCAGCGATGCCGGGCAGGGCGGGCATGCCGGGCAGCAACAGCGTCTGGCCCAGCTCGCCGCCGAGGTCGCCGCGTGCGAGTGCCGCCTGCAGCGCCCCGCGTGAGGCCTCGTCCAGCGCGGTGGCGGCAGCCGACATTCGGCCGCCCGCGTGCACGCCCACGACGATGCAGCCGCTGCGCAGCGCTGCCAGCGGGCCGCCACGTGCAAGGCTCAGCTGCATGGTGGCCCCACGCCCGGCGTCAGGCGGCCGCGCCGCGCCGGCGCTCGGCAATGCGGCGCGCGAACACGCCCAGCACCTCGCGGTAGAGCGCCTCGCCCAGCACCTGGTCTTCGTTGCCGGCGTCGATGTTGGGGTTGCAGTTGACCTCGATGAGGTAGACCCGGTCCTCCACCTGCTTCAGGTCCACGCCGTACAGGCCGCGCCCGATCAGGTTGGCCGCCCGCACGGCGGTCTCGATCACCTGCCGCGGCGCCTCGCCGATGGTCATCGCCTCGGTCTTGCCCTCGATGAGTTCGTCGCTGCCCTCGGTCTCTTGCAGGATCTTCCAGTGGCCCGGCGCCATCCAGTACTTGGCGACGAAGAGTGGCCGCCCGTCGTAGACGCCCACCCGCCAGTCGAACTCGCTGGGCAGCCACTCCTGGGCGACGAACAGCTCCGACACCTTCAGGAAGCGCTCGGCCTCCTGTCGCAGCTGCGCCTCGGATTCGATCTTCAGCACGTCCAGGCCAAAGCCGCTGTCCGGCAGCTTGATGACGCAGGGCAGGCCGAGCGTAGGCACGATCTGGTCGAGGCTGTCGCGGTGCACGATGAGGCTGCGCGGCTGGGCGATGCGGTGCCGGCTCATCAGCTCGTGCATATAGGCCTTGTTCAGGCAGCGCAGGATGGATTCGGGGTCGTCGACGACCGGCAGGCCCATCGCCTCGGCTCGGCGCACGAATTCGTAGACGATGCCGTCCACCTCGGGGCTGGCGCGGTTGAACAGGGCGTCGAACTCTGGCAGGCGTTCCAGGTCGGCGGGGCCGATCAGCTCGGCCTCCAGGCCCACCAGCGGCGCCGCGTCAACAAAGCGCTGCAGCGCCGCTTCGTCCGACGGCTTGTGCGGCTCGTCGCGGTCCCACAGGATGGCCAGGCGCGGCCGGTCGGTGCGGCGCCGCGGGGCATCGTCACCCGAGGCGGCGCCCAGGCCCTGCACGGTTTGCAGCAGGAAGGCGCGGTCCTGCGAGGGCACGTCGGCCAGGCCGATGGATTGCAACGCGTCGAGCGCCCAGCGGCCCTGCTCGCGGCGGAACAGCACGCGCAGCAGCGGCAGGCGCGCTTCGGCGTACAGGCGCTCGGCGAGTGCGTCATGGCGCTTCGAGGGGTCGCGGCCCAGGTAGACATCCAGCTCGAAGCGGTCGCTGGCGTCGTGCCGCAGCGTGTCCTGCACCAGCGGGTCGATGCGGCTGGCGATGGCCTGCACGAAGGCCTCTGCCTTGAGGTCCTCGATGGACTTGACCTCCGGCACCGGCCGGTGGCCGCGCGCCTCCGCCAACAGCGAGACGTAATAGCCCCTCCCCTGGTAGCGCCCGGTGCGGCAAAGGTTGAGCACCGAGGCGTCGCCGGCCTGCGCGGCGACTGCGTCGGCGAGGTAGTGGCGTGCAGTGACGACGGCGGCGGCGGGAAGCTGGAACCAGTCATGCAACTGGTCGGTCACGACGATGAGGTTCATGCGGCCATGCTGGCCGCCACCGCACGGGCGGTGCGTCAGAAAGCGCCAACCCCGGCCGTCAACTTTCGCCTACGCGTGGAAGGAGCAGGCGGCCGGCCGCGGGTGGCCGCCTGCTACTGCACTACGCCAGGGCCGGCGCGGCGTTGGCCTTGGCGCGGCGGCGTGTCACCAGCCCCAGCAGGCCCAAGCCGCCCAGCATGGCGGCATAGGTGGCGGGCTCGGGCACCGCGGCCGTGATGGGCAGGGTGCTGGCCGAGCCGACCTGCACGCCCGTCAGGTCGGGCAGGCCGAGCGCCGAGGTTAATGCGCCGGCGGCCGTGGCTGTCAACGACAACGAGAAGGGCGCCGCGGGCGACCCGGTGAGGCCGATGCTGAACAACGACACGTTCGACAAGGTCGTGGCGCCGATGTTCACCTGGCCCGTGAGCTGGCCGCCGACGGTGTCGATGACGAAGTCGCTGAGGTTGACGGTGGTGCCGGCGCGGGTCAGCGACAGGCCGCTGCCGGCGTGCTCGATGCTGCCGGCGAAGGTGGCCGTGTCGATGGCGCCGCCGGTGACGGGGAAATACACGAGCGGGATGCCGTTGCTGCCCGGCGAAAACAGGGCGCTGCCCAGCAGGCCGACGGTCACGCCCGCGCCGGTCAGCGTGGGTGCGGCATCCAGTCGCACCGACGTGAAGCCGTCGACGATGGGCAGCGCCTGCGCCTGTGCGGTGCCCGCAGCCAGCCCGGCGGCCAGCGCGACGCCGGCAAGTACGAGGGAAGATTTCATGAGGACTCCTGTCAATCGAGGTTGTTGCGGGAGCCAAGCCATCCGCTCGGCCAACCGCTAGGTTTCGAAAAGAACCAAGCGGTTCAATTACTGTACTGATCAGTTCATGTTTTTGCTGCCCCATGGCGAGGGCCGCTTGTGATTGCTTCATGGGACACGGCGGGCGGCAGTTGCAACGGGACGTTGCAAGCGCGCCGCCGGGAGGGCATCGCGCTTGCCCCAACGCCTCACAGCCAATGCAGGACGCCGCATGACCAAGAAACACGTGCTCTTTATCCAGGGCGGTGGCGAGGGCGCCCATGCGGCCGACGCGCCGCTGGCGGCCTCGCTGCGGCAGGCGCTTGGCGACGGCTACGAGGTGCATTACCCGCGCATGCACGGCGAAGACGACCCGAGCCTGGAGCCATGGAAGGCGCAGATCGCCGCCGAGCTGTCGCCGCTGCGTGGCGCGGTGACGCTGGTCGGGCATTCGCTCGGCGGGTCGATGCTGCTGCGCTACCTGGCGGAGCAGACGCCGCCCGTGCCCATTGCGGCGCTGTTCCTGCTCGCCGCGCCGGCGTGGGACGGCGAGCAGTGGGTCTTTGACGAGCTGGTGCTGCCGCCCGACCTGGGAGACCAGCTGGCGGCAGTCGGGCGCATCACCATCTATCACTGCCGCGACGACGAAACGGTGCCCTTCGCTCACCTGGCATTGCATGCGGCCCGGCTGCCCCGCGCCACCACCCGGCCGCTGGCGCGCGGCGGCCACCAGTTCGACAACGACCTGAGCGCGGTCGCCACGGACATCTCGGGCGGGTGACGCGGCGCCGCTGTAGCGGCATCGGCGATCTCTAGAATCCGGCCCCTTTTGCCCCAAAGCGCGCACCCGGTTTCCATGGACATCGTCGTCAACGAAGAACTCAAGGCCTACATCGACCCATTGACGCCGGAGGAGCACGAAGCGCTGGAGCGCAGCCTGCTGGCCGAAGGCTGCCGCGACGCGCTGGTGCTGTGGGGCGACCTGCTGGTTGACGGGCACAACCGCTACGGCATCTGCCGCAAGCACGGGCTGCCTTTCCAGACGGTGCAGAACCCGCGCTTCAAGTCGGTCGAGGACGTGCACCTGTGGATGATCGAGCAGCACCTGGGGCGGCGCAGCCTGTCGGACTTCCAGCGTGGTGTGCTGGCGCTGCGCCAGCGCGAGATCGTGGCCGGACAGCGCGCGCGCAGCACCGCGGACTTGCCCGCGCCGGATGCCGCCGCGCCGGCGACGGAGCCGGCCGCGCAGCCCTTGGCCACGCGTGAGGCGCTGGCCAAGGCGGCACGGCTGAGCAGCAACCAGGTGGTGCTGATCGAGAAGATCCAGAAGCAGGGCGCCCCCGAACTGGTCGCCGCGGTGAAGGCCGGCACGATCTCCATCAATGCCGCCGCCGCAGTGGCCACGCTGCCGGCTGACGAGCAGACCGCCGCCGCCACGGCCGGTGCCGTCGAGCTCAAGCAGGCCGCCAAGCGCGTGCGCGAGGCCAGGCGCAAGCCGCTGGCGCAGGAAGACCAGGCGCCGGCAGACGATGCGGCGACTGGTGCAACGCCCGCGTCCGACGCCACGCTGGCATCGCTGCGCCAGCGTGTCGCAGCGCTGGAGCTTGAGAACGCGACGTTGCGGCTGGAGCTGTCGGCGCTGCGCGCGAGCGCGGGGCAGTAACGGCAGCAGGCGGCGCCGCGGTGCGGGCTTGTCGGGAATGCTTACAAGCCGCCGCGCGTAGACCACGTCGCCATTGAGCCTTGCACCGCACGCTGCGCCGGTATCCCATGGGCGAACCGCGCTCGATCCGGCGGCTTGGCGGGTGCTGTGGCTCGGATCGTGCTTCAACGCAGGTGCAAGTTCGCGCCGCGGACTGCGCCTGCAAAGGGAATTCCCATGTTGATGGCAAATGTCCGTTCGGCGCTGGTCAGCGCGCTGGTCCTCGCTGGAGCGTCTGCGACGCAGGCCGGCATCGTGTACTTGGAGATCGGCGATGCGGGCGGCACGTTCGCGACGGCGCAGAGCGCTTTCACGCCGGTCAGCCAGTCCCTGGACGCGATCTCGGGCACGCTCACCACGGGCGACGTCGACTACTTCCGCTTCCTGTACACGGGCGCCGGCGGGCTGACGATCGCCGAAGGTCCTTACGTGAACACGCCGTTCCCAGGCAACACCTTTCCGGCATTCGAGCTGTACTCCGGCACCGGTGTCGATCTGGGCGGATTCACGGGCATCGGTCCTTCAGGCTTCATCAGCTATGCCAACGCCACGGCGACGTTGAGCTATTTCGGGCTCATCAGCGGCAATGAATATGTACTCGCCATTGACGGCGCAGGCCAGGCCAACCCGCCCAATCCGCTTTACGTCGGAAACTATTCGATCCAGCTGAGCGGCGGCGCAGCGACCCTTGTGCCCCAGCCCTTGCCCGAGCCCGCCAGCCTGGCACTCGCTGGGCTGGCGTTGGCAGGCGTCTGGGTGGCGCGTCGCCAAAGGTAAGGCGTCGGTCTAGAACTGCTGCAGGGGTCGGGCGCTCCAGCGCTGGCCGCCACTCTGACGCTGCATCCGAGCTGGCCTCCCCGCCCGCGCGGGAGACACCGACGCTGGGCTTGTCCCGCGTCGCCGCCGTGCACTGCTATTGCATGCTCACGTTCGCACAACACCGGCCGTGTGCCCGCTAAGAAGGGCACAGCGCATTTGGCGCCTGGCTCCAGGCCCCGCCACCAATGTCTGCTGCGCCTGAGCTTGGTCGAAGAGCCGCGCGTGCGGCTGGGCGAGTTGAGCGGACTCCAACGCCGCCTGTAAGGAGTGCGCACCTTCGACGACTACCGTCTGCGGCCCTCAGCCGTCGCCAGCGCGGGCCACACGGTCTGCCGGTGCAACCCGCATGGAGTTACTCGCATGACCAAGACCCAATCCGCTGGCTCACTGGCCGCCGCCGCCGCCCTGTTCGCCCTGTCCGCCGCCGCTATCGCAGCCGCGCCGCCTGCTGGAAGCAGCGGCCTGGCCGTGGCCGCCAGCGACAAGGTGCATTGCTATGGCGTCCATGAGTGCAAGGGCAACAGCGACTGCAAGACGACCGAGAACGCCTGCAAGGGCCAGAACGCCTGCAAGGGCCATGGCTTCAAGGGCATGACGGCCAAGGAATGCCTGGGCAAGGACGGCACCATCGGCGACCTGGCCGCCAAGAAGTAAGGCGCGCCGCGATGATCTCCAGCGACAGCTTCGGCCTCGGGCTGCGGACGGCGCACTACGGTGCCTTCCTCGCCGCGCCCCAGCGCGTGGACTGGCTGGAGATCGTCAGCGACAACTACATGGTCCCCGGCGGCAAGCCGTTGGCCATGCTGGATGCGCTGCGTGAGCGCTATCCGATGGTGATGCACGGCGTGTCCCTGTCGATCGGCTCGGCGCAGGGCGTCGACCAGGGCTATCTGCAGACCCTGGCCGCACTGGCGCGGCGCGTGCAGCCGGCCTGGGTGTCCGACCACCTGTGCTGGACCGGCACCAACGGCCACCAACTGCATGACCTGCTGCCCTTGCCCTGCACGGATGAAGCGCTGCGCATCGTGGCCGGCAATGTGCGCCAGGTGCAGGACGCGCTGGGCCGGCGACTGGGGCTGGAGAACGTGTCCAGCTATGTCGAGTTCGAGCATTCGACGATGGACGAAGCGCAGTTCCTGAGCGCGCTCTGCGCCGAGGCGGATTGCGAGCTGCTGGTCGACATCAACAACATCCACGTCAGCGCCGTCAACCACGGCTTCGACGCGTTGGACTACTTGCGCCAGCTGCCGCCCGCGCGCGTGCGCCAGGTCCACCTGGCCGGCCACACCGACCATGGCGACCACCTCGTGGACACGCACGACCACCCGGTGGCGCCCGCCGTCTGGTCGCTGTACCGCGAGGCGCTGCGGCGCTTCGGCCCGGTGCCGACGATGATCGAACGCGACGACCACATCCCGCCGCTGCCCGAGCTGATCGCGGAACTGGACATCGCCCGCGGCATCGCCGCCGAGGTCACGGCTTGGCGTGATGCCGCATGACTTCGCTGGCACAACTGCAAGTGGACTTTCAGCGGCATTTGCTGACCGGTGACGCGGCCATTGCCACGCACATTCGCGCAAGCGGCATCGGCACCGCGCGCCGTTTGCACATCTATCACCATGCCTACCGCATGCGCCTGGTCGACACGCTCCGCGACAGCTTCGGCCACACGCTGCTCTACCTGGGCGACGAGCACTTCAACGCGGCCGCGCTCGCGCATGTCGAAGGCCATGCCTCGACGCATGCGAGCCTGCGTTGGTACGGTCACGACTTTCCCGACACGCTGGCCGCCCGCTTCGTCGAAGCGCCGCAGGTGGCCGAGCTGGCACAGCTCGACTGGGCCCTGCGCCGCGCCTTCGACGGGCCCGACGCACCGGTGCTCACGCTGGCCGACCTGGCGGCGCTCGCGCCCGAGCGCTGGGCCGATGTCGGGTTCAGCCTGCATCCCACCTATGCCCGCTTGCAGCTGCGTCAGAACACGCTGGCCATCTGGCAGGCGCTGGACCAGGACCGCGAGCCGCCCGAGGCGGAGCCGCTGGACGAGCCGGGCGAGCTGCTGATCTGGCGCCGCGGCCACCAGCCGCATTTCCGCAGCCTGCAACCGCTGGAATCCGCCGCGCTTGCGGGCCTGCACGCCGGCCTGGGTTTCGCCGCCGTATGCGCGGCAATGTCCGAGCAGTTCCCATCCGAGGACGCGGCCGCCGCCGTCGGCGGCCTGCTGCGGCGCTGGGTCGACGAAGAGTTGCTGAGTGCGGTGCGCTGAGGAAAGAGTGCATCGATCATGCCGCCGCCCGAGCTGTAGGCCTGCGGGCCGCGCGGTGAATCACGTTGCGAGCTGCCTCGTCGATGCCTCTCTGGGCCTCCTAGCGCTCAGCTCGCGATGCGTCGCTTCAAGCGCCTGCACCAGCCTTCCACGCTGCGCGGGTGGGCGTGGGATCATTGCGGTAGATACCGGCGAAGCTGCAGTCATAACTCAGCGTGTCGGCGGACACCGCGGGCGACAAAGGGCTTGGCGTCGTGGTCGGGGAGCAAACCTACAAACCAGGCGGTCAGGATCAGCGTGATGACACCCTCCTGGTCAGACGCCGAGGCCGAGCGCTCCAGCTTGCGGCGGTGCGTGAGCGCTAGGTTGGGTGAGTGATAGCCCAGGCCAGCGAGCTGCTGGCGCCGCAGGTCGGCCGATGTCCACGGCATCGTCGTCTTGAACCAGGGGTGGCCGCTGCCGGCGTAGAGGTGCATGGCGTACACGCCGCCGCTGAAGCGCGCCCGCGTGACGAGCCGCTTCAAGGAGCTGCTCGAAGCGCATGCTGACACCATCTGCCGCCTCATCACAGACGAGCACGGCAAGGTGCTGGCGGACAGACGCCCGGCATGCGCAACAGGAAGAAATCTTCGGCCCCGTGCTCGGCATCGTCCGCGTCGACAGCCTGCGGACCGCGGTGGTTTGTGTTGACGCTTCTGCGAAGAAACGCGTCAGACAGCAGGTCAGAGTTGGATCAAGCACGGCTCAGAGCCAGGCCCAAGCGGCACCGCCGCCGATGCTGCATATGACCACACTTGCCAGGGCCATGCTCCGGCGCACATCGCCGCGCGCAGCCAGCATCACCATGCCCATCTTCACCACCGTGTTGGCGAGCAGGGCGGCCAGCACGGCCCACGCGGTCAGGGCAGGCGTCGCGGCGGCGTCGTTCTGGCCGCTGAGAGACAGGACGATGGCGTCCACGTCTGCCGCGCCGGCAAGCGCCGAGACGGCGAGCAGGCCGCCGGCGGGGAACTGTTGCTGGGCCAGCTTCACGATGACCAGAACGACGGCAAACAGCGCGCCGAAGCGGATTGCCGCGCCCAGGCTGAACGGATTCTTCAGCGGTGCGGCAGTGGCCGTGCCCGTGCTCGCGACTGCAGCGCCGGCTAGGTAGTGCCGCAGGGCCAGTGCGCCGGAGACCACGCTCATCACGAGCAATGGCGACCAAAGGGCGGCAAGCAAGCTCCGGTTGAGCAGGGCGACGATGGTCGTCACGCGCAGGAGCATCACCAGCCAGGCGCACAGGATGCCGGCGGTGATGGCGCTGCCGTTGGCGGCGGCGCCGGCCCTGCGGCTGTCGCGCGCGAAGTTCAGCGTGGTGGCCGTGGACGACACCAGGCCGCCGGCCAGGCCGGTGATGGCGGCGCCTCGTGCAGGCCCCAGCCAGCGCATGCCGATGTAGCCAGCCAGCGAAAGCGCCAGGATCAGCACGACCATCAGCCACAGCTGGTAGGGGTTGAGGGCCTGCCAGGGGTCCATCGTCTCGTTGGGCAGCAGGGGCAGCACGATGACGGAGGCGATCAGCAGCTTGAGGCCCGCCAGGATGTCGTCGAGGCCCAGGCGTTCCACCAGCGCATGCAGCGGCTGCTTGAAGGCCAGCACCGCCGACAGCGTCACCGCCAGCGCGACGGCCAGCGCCTGGTTGCCTGTGGCCGCCATGCCGCCCAGCAGCACGACCAGCACGGCGGCGATCTGGCTGGTCATGCTGGGCGCGGCCTCGCGGCCGTCGTGGCGCCACAGCACATGGCGTGTGATGGCCATTGCGCCGACGGCGGCAAGCACCACGACGAAGAGCCACTGCAATTGCAGCGCCTGCCCCAGCCAGGCCGAGGCCGCACCCGCCAGTGCCAGCAGGGCATGGGTGCGAATGCCGCCGAGGGTGTCGGCGGGTCCGGCGGGTCGCCTCTTCTCCCGCTCGATGCCGACCAGGACGCCGATCAGCAGCGCGGCGAGGAAGCGGCCGGCGAGTTCGGGCGTCATGCCTGAAGCCGCCGCTTCAGTCGCGCGTGACGATGAGCAGGACGATGCGCAAGGCAAGCCACAGCCCGGCGACGGCAGCGCCCAGAACCAGCCAGATCGCGACTTTCATGTTGGCGGTCGCAGCGGCTCACCGGCGGGCCGGGCAGCGGTGCGTTGGTGGCGAGGCTGAGTTCAGCGGCATGGGCGGCTCCGGTCGAAGGGTCGGGCTGCGGGGCAGCCGTTGCGACGCGAATCTATGCGGC
The DNA here is from genome assembly GCF_001425165.1 of Pelomonas sp. Root405. Lineage (GTDB taxonomy): Bacteria > Pseudomonadota > Gammaproteobacteria > Burkholderiales > Burkholderiaceae_C > Pelomonas. The sequence goes on along the minus strand of NZ_LMDU01000016.1, from coordinate 326,352 downwards.
TTCGCTGGCAGCGTCGTTGATCTGAATCAGTCGGTGCTCGTCGCCGCTTACGCCGTTCGGCTTGATCCAGCGCAAGCCGGCCGCCATCGCACTGCCTAGCATGGGGCGACGCCGGAGTTCGGCGTTGCCGAGCCCAGCCGAGGACCGAACAAGATGGAACTCCAGACCCAAACCCACCTGCCCATGCTGCGGCAACTGCTGCTTCACCGCCAGACCGAGCTGCGCGCCGAGGTGCATGCCGCACAGCTGGCGCGTCAGGCCGAGCCGGATGGCAGCCCTGAGGTGAGCGACCTGAAGGACGGCGCCGAGCGGTTGCAGCGCCAGCAGACCGAGGACTTCCAGGCCGCGCGCGACCTGCAGGAGTTTCAGGACGTCGACGACGCGCTTGGCCGCCTGGATGCCGGCACCTATGGCGACTGTGCAGACTGTGGCGAGGCGATTGCGGACTCGCGTCTGCGCGTGCTGCCGTTTGTGCGCCTGTGTGCAGGCTGCCAGGCTGCCCGGGAGCGCCGGCCATGAGGGCGCGCCGTCGCCTTGCCCTCGCGTCGCTCAGCGCGGCTGCGCTGGTCGCCATGGCCGCGGGTTGCGCCGTGGAGTTGCAGAACATCAAGCCCGCGCAGGCGCTGGCGCGTGAGGCCCTGCCGGAGGGCGAGCGCTACATCGGCTGGCGGGTGTTCCAGCAGAAATGCGCCAGCTGCCATGGCGCGGCGGCGACCGGTTCGGCCGCCGCCCCCGACCTGCTGCCGCGGCTGCGCGAGATGGGCTCGCACCAGTTCGTCGGCCTGGTGCTCAGGCGCTACGACTGGATCCTCGCCGCCGCGGAATCCAACCCGCAGGCCGCCGGGCAGAGCGCCATGGTTGAAAAAGTCCTGCTGGGCCGGGAAGCCGCGCTGGTGATGCCGGCCTGGCAGGGCGACCCCACCGTCACGGCACACATCATCGACCTCTATGCCTACCTCGCGGCCCGCGCCGATGGCACCCAGGGGCCAGGCCGGCCGGCTCCCTAGCCAGCCAGCCAGCGGGAGGGCCCCGCAGTCATCGCCGGTCTTTCACCGCGCAGCTGCTGAACCCGAATGGCACATAGGCCGGGCAGGTGCCGACCAGCCCGGTCAGCAGCGGCAGCAGGCCGATCCAGCCCCAGCTGCCGACGACGCCCAACCAGGTGGCCGCGATCAAGCACAGCCCGATCAGCACGCGTGCGCTGCGGTCGATGAGGCCTACGTTCTTCAGCATGGCTTTCTCCTTGAAGTGCTGCCGATCTTCGGCAACCCGCGATGCACTGCCCTTGATCGGGATCAAACATGGGTGGCGGGCGCTGTTCATTGATGACGATCAAGGCGGGGGAATGGGGCGGCTGCTCTCATCGACTGAACGCTGAAGGAAAGCCGCATGCTGCAGGGACAGACCGCCCTCGCCAGTCCACCTGCATCTCCATCACCTCCACCATCCGCGCCGTTCGGGGGCCTTAGCGATGCCGAGGCCGTCCGGCTCTTGGCCAGCCATGGCGCCAACGACGCGCCGGATGAAGACGCGCACGGCTTGCTGACCACGCTGCGCAGCGTGGCCAGCGAGCCGATGTTCCTGTTGCTGCTCGCGGCGGCGGCCATCTACCTCGTACTGGGTGATCTGGGCGAGGGCCTGTTGCTGGCCTTCTTTGCCCTCGTCACGGTGGGACTGGTGGTGCTGCAGCAGCGGCGCAGCGAGCATGCGCTGGCGGCCCTGCGGGTGCTGGCGGCGCCGCAGGTGCGCGTCAGGCGTGGCGGGCAGGTGCGGCGCATCGCGGCGCGCGAGCTGGTGCCCGGCGACATCTTCCTGGTCGGCGAGGGCGAGCGGGTCGCCGCTGATGGCATCGTGCGCGAGACGGTGGGGCTGGCGGTCGACGAGTCGCTGCTGACGGGTGAGTCCGTTCCGGTCGGCAAGCGCCGCTGGCAGGCGCGGGACGGCCTGGCCATGCAGCCCCCCGCAGGCAATGACGGCGCCTTTGTCTATGCCAGCACGCTGGCAGTGTCCGGTCATGCCGTGATCGAAGTGCTCGGTACGGGGGGCGACACGCAGGTCGGTCGCATTGGTGCATCGCTTGCCGCCATCGAGGCGGCGCCGACGCCGCTGGAGCGGCAGCTGCGCCGCCTGGTGCGCAGCTTCGGCATCGCGGCGGCCGCGCTCTGCTGCGTCATCGTCATCGGCCACGGCCTGCTGCTCGGGGAGTGGATGCAGGGCTTGCTGTCGGCCGTCGCCATCGGCATGGCCATGCTGCCCGAGGAGTTTCCGATGGCGCTGGCCGTCTTTCTCGCCCTGGGTGCCTGGCGACTGGCGCGCATCCAGGTGCTGTCGCGGCGCCCGGCGGTCATCGAGGCGCTGGGCGCCGCCACCGTGCTGTGCGTGGACAAGACCGGCACGCTGACCGAGAACCGCATGAGCCTCGCCCGCCTGGTCACCGACGACGCCGACATCCAGGTCCAGCCCGGGCAGCCCCTGCCCGAGGCGGTGCAGCGGCTGCTGGCGTTCGGCATGCTGGCTTCGCGCCGCGACGGTGTCGACGCGATGGACCGGGCGCTGCTCGCGCAGGGCGACGCGGCACTGGCGGGCAGCGCGCATCTGCATGCCGACTGGCGCCTGACGCGCGAGTTCCCGCTCAGCCCCGAGCTGCTGGCCATGTCGCATGAATGGACAGATGCCGCGGGCCGGCGCCGCCTCGCCACCAAGGGCGCGCCCGAGGCGGTGGCGGAACTGTGCCGGCTGGGGCCGCAGCGCACCGAGGCGCTGCTGGGCCGGGTCAGGCAGTTGGCCGACCTGGGCCTGCGCGTGCTGGCGGTGGCCGAGGGCAGGGTGCCCGGCAGCGGCAACGTCGTCGACCAGCGCGACCACGACTTCAATCTGCTGGGCCTGGCCGCATTCCAGGACCCGCTGCGCGCCAGCGTGCCCCTGGCTGTGGCGCAGGCGGGCGAGGCCGGCATTGCGGTGGCGATGATCACCGGCGACCACGCTGCCACGGCGCTGGCCATTGCCAGGCAGGCCGGCATCGACGTCGACGCCGGCGTGCTGACCGGCGCCGACCTTGAGGGCATGGACGATGCCGCGCTGGCGCGCGCGGTGCGGCGGGTGCGCGTGTTTGCCCGCGTGATGCCGCAGCAGAAGCTCCGCCTGGTGCTGGCGCTGCGCGGCAATGGCGAGGTCGTGGCAATGACGGGCGACGGCGTCAACGACGCACCCGCGCTGAAGGCCGCCCACATCGGCATTGCGATGGGCGTGCGCGGCACCGATGTCGCGCGCGAGGCCGCCGGCCTCGTGCTGCTGGACGAAGACTTCGGCCGCATCGTTGGCGGCGTGCGCATGGGCCGGCGCATCTTCGACAACCTGCGCAAGGTCATGACCTACATCACTGCCATCCACGTGCCGGTGGCCGGGCTGGCACTGCTGCCGCTGCTGTTCGGCCTGCCGCCGCTGCTGTTGCCGGTGCATGTGGTGCTGACCGAGATGGTGATCGACCCGATCTGCTCGCTGGCCTTCGAAGGGGCCGCCGAGGCGCCGGGCCTGATGCAAAGGCCGCCGCGCCGCAGCGACGACGGCATGGTCGGCTGGCCGATGCTTTGGCAGGGCCTGCTGCAAGGCGGCTGCCTGCTGGTGGCGACCCTCGGCATCTACCTGCTGGCGCTGCAGGCCGGCCGCGGTGCCGACGTGGCGCGCACGCTGGGCGTCATCGGTCTGACGGTCGGCAACCTGCTGCTGGTGGCGACGAACCTGGCGATGGGCAGCGGCTGGCGCGTGCTGACGGGTGCCAGCACGCGGGCTTTCTGGGCCGTGGCCGGCGTGGCCACCGCGGCGCTCGCGACGGCCGTGCTGCTGCCCGGACCCCGGCGCCTGCTGCACTTCGGCCTGCCGCTTTACGGCGACCTGATGTTGGCGGTGTTCGCTGTCGCCGCCGCGGCGGGCCTTGGCGCCTCGCTCAGCGCAGGCCTGCATGCGCGCCACGTTGTCGCCGTTCGCAGCGCAGCTTGATCTCGCGCAAGGCCACGCGACAGGTCGCTGGCTAGGCTGGTGCCACTGAGCAAGGAGACCTCGATGCCGATCACGCCGCGACATGAGCCAACAGCGCTTCACCGGGCGGGCGCATGAGCGCGCCGGACGGGCTGAGCCTGCGCTTTCTGGGCGCCACCGGCACGGTGACCGGCTCGCGCTACCTCGTCGAATGGCAAGGCCGCCGCCTGCTGGTCGACTGCGGCCTGTTCCAGGGCCTCAAGCAGCTGCGCCTGCGCAACTGGGCACCCTTCGCCGTGCCGGCGGCGTCCATCGATGCGGTCGTGCTGACCCATGCCCACATCGACCACAGCGGCTACCTGCCGCGCCTGGTCAGCGAGGGCTTTCGCGGGCCCATCCATGTCACGCCCGGCACGGCCGAGCTGCTGTCCATCCTGCTGCCCGACTCGGGCCGGCTGCAGGAGGAGGACGCGCGCTATGCCAACCGCCATGGCTTCAGCCGCCACACGCCGGCCCTGGCGCTTTACACCGAAGCGCAGGCCTTGCAGAGCCTCAAGCAGGTGCGCCGGCACGAGTTCGGCCAGGGCTTCGAGCCGCTGCCGGGGCTGACCGCGGTCTTCAGCCATGCAGGCCACATCATCGGCGCGGCCAGCGTGCAGCTGGCGACCGCGGCGGGGTCGATCAACTTCTCTGGGGACCTGGGGCGGCCCGACGACCCGGTGATGCTGCCGCCTGCGGCTGCGCCGGATGCCGACATCGTCATCATCGAATCGACCTATGGCGACCGGCGCCACGCCGGATCACCCAACGCCGATGCGCTCTGCGACGTGGTCGCCCGCACGGCCGCGCGCGGCGGCACGACGCTGATCCCGGCCTTTGCCGTCGGTCGGTCGCAGGCCATCCTGCATGCGCTGCTGCGCCTGAAGGCTGAGCGCCGCATTCCCGATCTGCCGCTTTACCTGAACAGCCCGATGGCCACGCAGGTCACGCGGCTGGTTCAGACCCATGGCGATGAGCATCACCTGACCGAGGCCGACCGGCGTGACCTGGTCGAGAAGGTGCATTACGTTCGCACCGAAGACGAATCGCGCCGGCTCAACCGGCCGTCCTACCCCAGCGTCATCGTCGCGGCCAGCGGCATGGCCACGGGCGGCCGGGTGCTGCACCACCTCGAAGCCCTGGCCCCCGACCCGCGCAACGCCGTCGTCTTCGTCGGCCACCAGGCCGCCGGCACGCGCGGCGCCACGCTGCTGGGCGGGGCCGAAAGCATCCGCATGCACGGCAAGTGGGTACCGGTGCGCGCCCAGATCGCCGCCATCGACGGCATGTCCTCGCATGCCGACCAGGCGCAGCTGCTGGACTGGCTGGCCACGCGCAAGCGCCCACCCCGCCATGTCTACGTGACGCACGGCGAGCCGCAGTCCGCCGACGCCCTGCGCCAGGCCATCGAAGAGCGCTTCGGCTGGCCCGCCTCGGTGCCCGACTACCTCGACACCGTCACCCTCTGAGCCCATTGCCCGCCCCAAGGAGTTGCCATGCCCACCATGAAGGCCGCTGTCGTCCGCGCCTACCGTGAACCGCTCAGCCTGGAGGAGGTGGCCATTCCGGATGTGCCACCCGGCCAGATCCTCGTCAAGGTTGCCGCCTGCGGTGTCTGCCACACCGACCTGCATGCGGCCGACGGCGACTGGCCGGTCAAGCCGCCGCTGCCCTTCATTCCAGGCCACGAGGGCGTCGGCCACGTGGCGGCGCTGGGTGCGGGCGTCAAGGGCATCCGCGCGGGCGACCGTGTCGGCGTGCCCTGGCTGCACACCGCCTGCGGCCATTGCGAGCATTGCCTGACCAGCTGGGAGACGCTCTGCGACGAACAGCAGATGACGGGCTACACGGTCAATGGCAGCTTTGCCGAATACGTGCTGGCCGACCCGGCCTATGTCGGCCATCTGCCGGCCAACGCTTCGTTCGAGGCACTGGCCCCCATCCTCTGCGCCGGCGTCACGGTCTACAAGGGCCTGAAGGTGCTGGACGTGCGCCCGGGCCAGTGGGTGGCCATCGTCGGCGTGGGCGGGCTGGGCCACCTGGCCGTGCAATACGCGCGTGCCATGGGCCTGCACGTCGTCGCCGTCGATATCGACAGCGCCAAGCTCAAGCTCGCCGCCCAGTTGGGCGCGGAGCTGTGCATCAACACCGCCGAGGAGGACCCGGTAGCCCTGCTGCAAAAGCAGCTGCGCGGCGTGCACGGCGCCCTCGTCACCGCGGTGTCGCGCGAGTCCTTCGGCCAATCGCTTGGCATGCTGCACAAGCGCGGCACCATGTCCATGGTCGGCCTGCCGCCAGGCGACTTCGCGTTGCCGATCTTCGATGTCGTGCTGAACGCCAAGACCGTGCGCGGCTCCATCGTCGGCACGCGCCAGGACCTCGCGGAAGCGCTGCAGTTCGCCGCCGAAGGCCTCGTGCATGCGACCACGACGACGTACCGGCTGGCAGACATCAACCGCATCCTCGACGGCCTGCGCCACGGTCGCATCGAGGGCCGCGCGGTGTTGAGCTTCGCCTGAACTTCAGTCGGCTTTCGCGCCGCTGCGGCGCATCTGCCGCAGCCACTTCGCGACGCCGGCCTCGCCGAGCGCCTCGACCGAGCCGACCAGGGTCTCGCGGACCGGTGCGAAGCCGACGAAGCCGAGGATGTTGCGCTCCAGCGACTTCAGGCTGTGGGCGCGGAAGTACCAGCGGTAGACCAGGGCCGGCATGCCCATCGTGACGACCACCCGCGCGGAGCGCCCCTTGAGCAGCTTGCCGCCCAGGCCGCCCTCGCCCGGCTTGCCAAGCGCAAAGCCTGGCCGGGCGACCTGTTCCAGGAAGCCCTTCAGCAGCGCCGGCATGTCGCCCAGCCACAACGGGAAGAACAGCACGACATGGCCGGCCCAGAGGATGTCCTGCTGCGCCGGCAACAGTGCGGCGGGCGCACTGCCGTGGTCCCAGTCGTCCTTGCTGCGCAGCAGCGGGAAGTCCAGCGCCGCCACGTCTATCACGCGCACCGCGTGGCCGGCGGCGCGCGCGCCGTCGGCATAGGCGTCGGCCAGCGCGTGGCAGAGGTGGCGCCGGGCGCCGTCGGGGTGGCCGAGGATGAGCAGGATGCGGTTTGGCATGGCGTCGGGGTTTCAGCGCGCGACCAGCACCGGCAGTCGGGTCAGCGCCAGCACGGCGGCCGACTGGCTGCCCAGCAGGCCGGCAAGCCGGCCACCCATGCCGTGGGACGCCATGACGATGAGATCGCAGCCCTCGCGTTCGGCCGTTGCCAGGATCTCGTGGCTGGGCGAGCGGTCGCTCAGCACCACGCGCTGCGCGATGCGCCCGGCGTCGCCGCCGGCCCGCGCGATGGCCTCGCTCAGCCGCTGCCGGCCCTCGGTGACGATGGCTTCGCGCAGGCCCTTGGCGTCGACCGGGTGGCCGCATGCCGCCCGCAGGTATTCGGGCAGGCCGTAGTCATGCACCACCAGCAAGGCGGTCATCGGCGCAGCGGGGGCCACGCGCAGCGCCAGCTTGATCGCCTCGTCGGCCAACAAGGAGCCGTCGGTGGCCACCAGCAGATGTTTGAATTCAGCAGCCATCTCGGGCACCTCCGGCTTTCACGCGAACACCGCCCATCCTGCGGTTGCGTTGGCGATACCGACTTGCGCTCGATCAAAGGCGCACGCATCCGATTGATGCTGCGCAAGGCGCAGGCCCGCGCTTGTCGCGACGATGTGCCGATGACCCAACGCCACCTCGACCGCCTGCTCACGCCACAGTCCGTGGCCGTTTTCGGCGCCTCCGACAAGCCCGGGCGCGTCGGCACGACGGTGTGGCGCAACCTGGTTGCCGGCGGTTTCAAGGGGCCGGTGGCGCCGGTGAACCCGCGGGTGCAGCGCCTGGACGGCGCGCCTTGCTATCGCGACGTGGCCGAGCTGCCTTTCACGCCCGACCTGGCCGTGCTGTGCACGCCGCCGCACGGCATCGCCGCGCTCGTGCGCCAGCTCGGCGAACGCGGCACGCGGGCCGTCGTCATCGTGACCGCCGGCCTGAGCCCGCAGCAAAAGCAGGCCGCGCTGGACGCCGCACGGCCGCACATGCTACGGCTGCTCGGCCCCAACTGCATCGGCCTGCTCAGCCCGCACATCGGGCTGAACGCCAGCTTCACGCAGGCGGCCGCGCTGCCCGGCGAGCTGGCCCTGGTGTCGCAGTCCGGCGCGCTGGTCACGGCCTTGCTCGACTGGGCCAATGCCGAGCGCATCGGTTTCTCCCACCTCGTCTCGCTGGGCGAGCATGCCGACGTCGACTTCGGCGATCTGCTGGACCACTTGGCCACCGACAGCCACACCCGCGCCATCCTGCTTTACGTGGAGTCCATCAGCTCGCCGCGCAAGTTCATGTCGGCGGCGCGGGCGGCGGCGCGCGCCAAGCCGGTCATCATCGTCAAGGCCGGCCGTGCGCCGGCGGGCATGCGGGCGGCGGCCTCGCACACCGGTGCGCTGGCAGGTGAGGACATCGTGTTCGACGCCGTCATCCGGCGCGCCGGCATGCTGCGGGTGGACACTCTGAAGGACCTCTTCATCGCCGCGGAGACGCTGGCGCGCTTTCGGGACAACCGCAGCGACGAGCTGATGGTCGTGACCAACGGCGGCGGCGCGGGCGTGATGGTGGCCGACGCCACCGCCGCGCTCGGCGTGACGCTGGCGCGACCGGGCTGCGCGCTGATGCAGCGGCTCAACGCCGTGCTGCCGGCCAACTGGTCGCACGCCAACCCCATCGACATCATTGGCGACGCGCCGGTGCAGCGCTATGTCGACGCGCTGACGGCCCTGCTGGCGGCGCCCGAGGCGGGCGCGCTGCTCGTCGTGCACGCGCCGACGGCCATCGTCGCCAGCGAGGACATCGCGCGGGCCTGCGCGCCTCTCATCGCGGCGCGCCCGGGGCGGGTGCTGAGCTGCTGGCTGGGGGGCGAGACGGTGGCGCCGGCGCGGCGCATCTTCGAGGCCGCCGGCATCGCCAGCTACGACACGCCCGAGGAGGCGGTGCGCGCCTTTGCGCTGATGCAGACCTACCGGTGCAACCAGGTGGCGCTGCGGCAGACGCCGTCGGCCAGCAGCAATGCCGAGCCCGACCGGGCCCGCGCGCGACGGGTCGTCGACGCCGCACTGGCCGCCGGCCGCGAATGGCTGGACGAGGTCGATGCCAAGGAGGTGCTGGCCGCCTATGGCATCCCGGTCGTGGCGACCTTGCGCGTGGCGGCGTCGCCCGATGCGGCGGCCGACGCGGCGCGTCGCATCGACGGGCCCGTGGTGCTCAAAGTGGTGTCGCCCGCCATCCTGCACAAGTCCGACGCCGGCGGCGTGCGCCTGGACCTGCACGGCGAAGCGGCCGTGCGCACGGCCGCGCAGCAAATGCTCGCCCACCTGCAGGCCACCCGGCCGGAGGCGCGCGTCGAAGGCTTCAGCGTGCAGGCCATGGTGCGGCGGCCGCATGCGCAGGAGCTGATCGTCGGCGCCCATATCGACGCCATCTTTGGGCCGGTGCTGCTGTTCGGTCAGGGTGGCACGGCGGTGGAGGTGCTGGGCGACCGCGCCGTGGCACTGCCGCCGCTGAACCGCACGCTGGCGCGCGACCTCATCGGCCGCACCCGCGTGGCGCGCCTGCTGGGCGGCTACCGCGACCACCCGCCGGCGCGCATCGACGCGCTCTGCGACGCGCTGATCGCAGTGGCGCAGATGCAGGCCGACCTGCCCGAGCTGGCCGAGCTGGACATCAATCCGCTGTTGGCCGATGAACAGGGCGTCGTCGCCCTGGATGCGCGACTGCGCCTGTCGGCGCTGGCGCCATCCGGCGTGGCGCGTTTTGCGGTGCGGCCCTATCCCGCCGAATGGGACCGCCCGCTGTACTGGCAGGGCCAGCCGCTGCGCATGCGGCCGATCCGGCCCGAGGACGAGGCCTTGCACCGCACCTTCCTGGAGGCCTGCAGCCCCGAAGACCTGCGCATGCGCTTCTTCCAGGCGCCGCATCCGCTGACGCATGACGATCTGGCCCGCTGGACGCAGATCGACTACGAGCGCGAGATGGCCTTCGTCATCGTCGACGAGGCCTGCGCCGACGGGCCCTGCTCGCTGGGCGTGGCGCGGCTGGTGCGCGACTCCGACAACATCGACGCCGAATTTGCGGTCATGGTGCGCAGCGACCTCAAGCGCCGGGGCTTGGGGCGCGTGCTGATGCAGGCGCTGCTGGGCTATGCCGTCGCGCGCGGCACGCAGCGCCTCGTCGGCCATGTGCTGCACGAGAACGGCGCCATGCTGCATCTGCTGGCGTCGCTGGGCTTCGAGCGCCAGGCCGGGCATGACCAGCCGGACGTGATCACCATGAGCCGCCGCACGGCATGACGCCGCGGCCACGCACGGCTCAGGGCCGCTTGCTCACCGGTTCACGGCCAGCAGCAGGGCCGCCTGCAGGATGCAGCCTCGCCTGACGGCCAGCGGCAGGCTGCCGTCCAGCTGGCCGGCCAGGACAGCGGTCGGGTGGCCGGGGAGGGCCAGCCCGAGGAAGACAGGAATGCCCGTGCTTCGGGCGATGTGGCGTACGAGAGTCTCGGGCAGGTGCTGGCATTCGACGGCGTCGTAGAGATGGCTGAGCAGCCCCGCCACGGCGTCGATCTGCGCCGCGCTGCTGCTTTCGTCCAGCCCCGGCGCGACGAGGGACACCTGCGCGCCCAAGGCGATGGCGGCGGCGTTGAAGTCGCGCTGACCTTCATCGCCCGACATGGGCGACAGCAGTGCCAGGCGCCTGCCGTGCAGGGGCTTCAGCGTCCGAGCATCTGGATCGGCCAGGGCGCAGGCCTGCGCCACCAGCGCGGCGGCGGTTTCAGGCGCGGTGAGATCGGCGCTGAAGGCGCGATGACGGGCAAGGGAACACATGTGGCGTCAGCGTAGCGAAGGCCATTGCGTTCGCCTTGATCAGCGTCAACCCGCTTGAATCTCGTTCCGTGCTGAACTTCTGCGACCGTTCGTTCACCGAGTGTTACGCACCGCGACGCACTGAGGCGGCGCATTGCTACGGCATTGGCGTGGGCTTCCTAGCATGCACTGCATCGAGCCACACACCACGAAAGAGCGCCATGCAGACGACCGCAGCACAACTCGCCACCCCGACCACCAAGCGGCATGACATCGCCGCCGTCGCGGGCCTCGGCATGCCAGCCGCGCTGCCGACGAGCGCCGGCCAGCGCATCGCCGAGCGGCTGCGGTTGATCGAGACGGTGCTGGGCCCGAAGCGCCGCGTCGTGAAGGCAGGCGATGTGATCTACCGCTCGGGCGAGGCCTTCTCCCACCTTCACGTGCTGAACTCTGGCTTCTTCAAGCTCATCAGCGTGTCGGCCGACGGCCGCGAGCAGGTGGTGGGCCTGAAGTTCCGCGGCGACTGGCTGGGCTTCGGTGCCATCGCCCGCAACGCCCATGCCTGCGACGCCGTGGCAATGGACACGGCCGAGGTTTGGTCGGTGCGCTACGAAGACCTGCTGCGTGCGTGCGCTGCGCATCCCGCACTGATGGAGATGGTGCACGAGGCGATGAGCAGCGAGATCATGCGTGACCGCGAATCGATCATGGCCATCTCCACGCTGCCCGCCGACGCGCGCGTGGTCGCCTTCCTGCACTACTGGGCCGACTCACTCGCCGTGCGCGGCCTCAGAGCTGACCAGTTCAGCCTGCGCCTGAGCCGCGCCGAGATCGGCAATTACCTGGGGCTGACGCTGGAGACGGTCAGCCGCGTGCTGTCCAAGTTGGTCCGCGCGCGGCTGATCGCATTCAACCAGCGCAGCCGCCGCGACATCTGCATTCCGGACTTCCATGCGCTGGAGGCCTTCGTCCAGCGCCGCACGGCACGCGACCTTCATTGAGTTGTCCAACGCCCGCACGAGGCGGACATCAGAGCAGGGAGAAGAAGATCCATGAAAAACATGCTTCACAGCGCGGCCACGCCCATCGCCATGGGTTATGCAGCATTCGGGCTGACCTGGATCGTCGTGTCCGACCGACTGCTGCAATGGGCGGTGCCCAACGCAGCGACGCTGTTCGCAGTCGGGCAGGGCAAGGGCATCGCGTTCGTGCTGGCCACCAGCGGCTTGATCTACATGATCGCCCTGCGCGCCCAGAAAAAAGCTGCGGAGGCCGCCGCATCGCTGCACTTCTCGCAGGACATGCAGCGACATCTGCGCCATTGGGCCACCGCCTTCGAGAACATCCGCGACGGGGTCGTCATCACCGACGCGCAGGGCTGCATCCGTTCCGTCAACGTTTCGTTCACGACCATCACCGGCTACACCGCCCAGGAGGCTATCGGCGCCACCATACAGCTGCTGCACTCGGGTCGACATGGCGCGCCGTTCTATCGGCAGATGTGGGCCGCACTCGGCATGGACGGCCATTGGCAGGGCGAGATCTGGAATCGCCGCAAGGACGGCACGACCTACCCCGAGTGGCTGACGATCAGCGCCGTGCGCGACGACAACGCGGCGGTCACCCATTACGTGGGCGTGTTCACCGACATCAGCCGCCTCAAGAACAGCGAGGCGCAGACGGACTGGCTGCTCCACCATGACCCGCTGACGCGCCTGCCCAACCGGGCGCAATTGCAGCAGCGGCTGGAAGCGACGCTCGCACGGGCGCAGCGGCGCGAGTGCAGCGCGGTACTGCTGGTCATCGACCTTGACGGCTTCAAGACCGTCAACGACAGCCTGGGGCACCCGGCCGGTGACGAGCTGCTGGTCTGCGTGGCCGGCCGCCTGCAGGCGCGCCTGCGACATGAGGACTTCCTGGGCCGGCTGGGCGGCGATGAGTTTTTGGTGATCCTGGAGAGCAGCACCGACAGCGCCGGCGTCGCCGTGCTGGCGCGCCACCTGCTGGCGGCCGTCTCGGCGCCGATGGTGCTGTCGGGCGGGCAGGAGGCCTACCTGACGGCCAGCATCGGCATCAGCATCTTTCCCGAGCAGGGCCACCCGACGGCGGTCGAACTGCTGCGCGATGCCGACGCCGCCATGTACCGCGCCAAGGAGCAGGGCCGCAACCAATTCTGCTTCTACACGGGCGACATGAACGCAGAGGCCCGCACCCGGCTGGAACTGGAGGCGGCACTGAGCCGCGCCATCGAGCGCCAGGAGCTGCTGCTGCACTACCAGCCCAAGGTCGATGCGCGCAGTGGCGCCATCGTTGGCGCCGAGGCCCTGCTGCGTTGGCAGCGCAGCGGCAGCGGGCTGGTGTCGCCGGCCCAGTTCATCCCGCTGGCCGAGCGCAGCAGCCTGATCCTGGACATTGGCGCCTGGGTCGTGGACGAGGCCTGCCGCCAGGTGCGCGCCTGGCAGGATGCCGGCCAGCCGGTGGTGCCCGTGGCCGTCAATGTGGCGGCGCGGCAGTTCGCGGCGGGTGACCTCGACCAGGTCGTGGCGCGCGCCCTGCAGCGCCACCGCGTCCACCCGCAGTGGCTGGAGATCGAGATGACCGAGGGCATGCTGATCGTCGAGCCGGGCGCCGCGATCACCATGCTCAAGCGGCTCAAGGCCCTGGGCGTGAAGCTGTCGCTCGACGACTTCGGCACCGGCTACTCCAGCCTGGCCTATCTGCAGCAGTTCCCCATCGATGCTCTGAAGATCGACCAGTCCTTCACCCGCCGCATCGGCGACCAACCCGACGGCGAAGCGCTGGTCGACGCCGTCATCGCGCTGGCGCACCGGCTGAACCTGCGCGTGGTTGCCGAGGGCGTCGAGACCGCGCAGCAAGGCGACTACCTGCGCCAGCAGGGCTGCGACGAGATGCAGGGCTACCACTTCGCACGGCCCATGTCGGCCGATGCACTTCAGCTCGGCCTGGCCGCCCCCGGCGCATGGAACCAACAAAACTACCGGAGAGATCATGCGCAGCAATCTGCCTGTCACCCAGCGTGAATACCTGCTTCCCACCGACCAGAACCTGGTCTCGACCACCGACCTCAAGGGCCGCATCCTGCATTGCAATGCCGCCTTCGTGGCCGCGAGCGGCTTTGCACGCGACGAGCTGCTGGGCCAGCCGCACAACCTGATCCGCCACCCCGACATGCCGCCCGAGGCCTTCCGCGACCTCTGGGCCACGGTCGGCGCCGGCCGACCCTGGTCGGGGCTGGTCAAGAACCGCCGCAAGGATGGCGACCACTACTGGGTGCTGGCCAATGTCACGCCGCTGATGGAGGAAGGGCGGCCGGTGGCCTTCCTGTCGGTGCGCTCGCGCGCCGGCCGGCCGCAGATCGAAGCCGCCGAGGCCCTCTATGCGCGCATGCGCGACGAGCAGCGGTCCGGCAAGCTGGTGCATGCGCTCGACGGCGGCCAGCTGCAGCGGCGCGACTGGCGCGGGCGGCTGGCCGGCGCGCTGGCGCGGCTGTCGTGGCTGAGCCGGGCCCCGGGCTATGCCGCCATCGGTGCCGTGGGTCTGATGCTCGCAGGCCAGGGCACTTGGCTCTCAGGCTTGGCGGTGCTGCTTGCTGCGGCCGTGGCCGCGGCGCTGGCCCAGCAGCGCCAGGGCCAGGGCCTGGCCCACGTCGAGCGCTATGCCAACCAGCTGGCCGCCGGCGACCTCAGCCGCAACCTCGAACCCAGCGGCAGCCGCCACAGCCGCGCGCTGGAGAGGGCGCTCGCGCAGCTGGCCGTCAACATCCGCTCGCTGGTGGCGGACACGCGTGTCGAGCTTGAGCAGATGAACCGTGTCAGCCGCGAGATCGCCCAGGGCAACCAGGACCTCGCCCAGCGCACGGAGTCGCAGGCGGCCAGCCTGGAGGAGGCGGCGGCCAGCATGGAGGAGATCACCGCCACCGTGCGACAGAGCACCGACACGACCCACAAGGCCAGTGGCGTGGCCGGCGAACTCAGCGAGGTGTCGCGGCGCAGTGCCGAGGTGGTGCATTCGGTCACCGGCACCATGGGTGGCATCACGCGCTCGTCGCAGCAGATCGCCGAGATCATCCAAGTCATCGACAGCATCGCCTTTCAGACCAACATCCTGGCCCTCAACGCCGCTGTCGAGTCGGCCCGTGCGGGCGAGCACGGCCGGGGTTTTGCGGTGGTGGCGGGCGAGGTGCGTGCGCTGGCGCAGCGCAGCTCCACCGCGGCCCGCGAGATCAAGCAGCTGATCCAGGCCTCCACCGAGCAGGTGCAGGCGGCCGAGCGCCAGACTGGCAGCGCCAGCGCCAGCATCGACACGACGCTGAAGTCGGTCGAGAGCTTCACGGTGATGATTGGCGACATCGACCGGGGCGCGCAGGAACAGCTGCTGGGCATCTCGCAGATGCACGAGGTCATCCAGCAGATGGACGGCTTCACGCAGCAGAACGCCGGCTTGGTGGAGCAGCTGGCCGGCTCGGCGCAGCAGATGGTGGCGCAGTGCGACGAGGTGAGCGCGGCGCTGCGCGTGTTCCGGCTGGAGCGCCGGGCCGCCGCGGCGGCTCAGCCCGATGCGGTCGCGCTGCGGCGCGCCGCGAAGCTCAGCGCGGCTTAGGACTGCCTTCAGCCGCCAGCACGCGCGCAATTGCCTGTGCGAGCTGCCCACGGCTGTAAGGCTTGGGCAGCAGCTCCCAGCTCGGTGGCGAGTAGCGGTCGGCGTCGAGCAGCTCGGCCGAGAAACCCGACATCAGCAGCACGGCCAGCCCGGGCTGGCGGGCCTGCGCCAGCCGCGCCAGCTCGGTGCCGCGCATGCCGGCGCCCAGTGCGATGTCGGTCAGCAGCAGGTCGAAGCGGGCCTCCGGCGTCAGCAGGAGCAAGGCCTGTTCGCCGGTGGGGCTGGCGGTGACTTGGCAGCCCAGCGTGCCGAGGAACTGCCGCGCCACGGCGCGCACTTCGGCATCGTCTTCCACCAACAGCACCTTCAAGCCGGCAGGGACCACGTCAACGTCGCGCGCTGACTCATCGGCGTCGATCCGTTCGGTCCATGGGCGCGGCAGGTAGAGCGAGATGGTCGTGCCGGCGCCCGGCGCCGACTCGATGGCCACCGCGCCGCGCGACTGCTTGGCAAAGCCGTAGACGGTGCTGAGCCCGAGGCCTGTGCCGCGGCCGGCCTGCTTGGTCGTGAAGAAGGGTTCGAAGGCGCGCTCCCTGACTTCCTCGGGCATGCCGGTGCCGGTGTCGGCGATGGCGATGCGCACGAAGCGCTCGTCCTGGGCGCTGGCGTCGTCGATCTCGCGCCGGACCTCGGCCGGCAGCGTGCCGGCCAGCGCGGCCGTGAAGCGCAGCGTGCCGCCCTCGGGCATGGCGTCGCGGGCATTGATCGCGATGTTGAGCAGGGCTGCTTCGAGCTGGCCGGGGTCGGCCAGCGCGGCCGGGCAACCGTCGGGCAGCTCGACGCTGATCGCGATGCGCTGGTCCAGCGTGCGGCGCAGCATGTCCGACAGTGACTGCAGCAGCGCCCCCACGTCGACGGCGGTGGGCTGCAGCACCTGGCGGCGCGAGAAGGCCAGCAGCTTGCCCGTCAGCTCAGCGCCGCGGCGCGAGGCGCGCGTGGCGGCGCTGACGAGCTGCTGGGCGAACTCCGCATTCGCCAGCGCCGGCAGTTCCTCCAGCACCTGCAGATTGCCCTGGATGACGGTCAGCAGGTTGTTGAAGTCGTGGGCGATGCCGCCGGTCAACTGGCCTACGCTCTCCAGGCGCTGGGCGTGGTTGAGGGCTTCCTCGCTCTGGGCGCGCTGCAGGCAGGTGGCCAGCAGGTTGGCCATCGATTCGAGAAAGCGTGTCTCGTCCTGGCTGAACTGCCGGGCACTGCGCGACTGCACCGCCAGCACGCCCACCATGCGGCCGCGGTCGGACAGCGGCACGGCCAGCATGCTGACGATGCCCGCGTCGAGATAGACCTGCGGCACTTCGAAACCGCCCTCCTGGCCCAGGTCGTCGACGACGACCGGGCGGGCGGCCGACAGCACATGGCCGGCAGGCGTGTCCGGGCGGTTGGCCATGCGCGTGCCGACCTGCGCACCGGCAATCTCGCCAAAGCAGCCCACCACCTTGAACTCCAGCCGGTTAGCTTCCATCAGCAGCACGCTGGCGAAATCGACTTCGAGGGCCTGGGCCGCGATGGCCGGGCCCTGCATCAGCAATTGCTGCGGGTCGCGCTCGTCGACAGCGATGCGGCCAAGCTGCGCCAGGTGCTCGCTGTGCCGGGCGCGCTGCAGTGCCTGCCGCACGCGCGGATAGGCGCCGATGTCGCGGATGGCCGCCACGACGAAGGGCAGGCCCTGGTTCTGCAGCGGGCTCAGGGCGATCTCGACCATGACCTCGCTGCCGTCGCGCCGCTTGGCGACCAGCTCCATCTGCGTGCCCATCGGCCGCGAACGCGGCGCGCCGCCGTAGGCCTGCCGGTAGGCGGCATGGCGTGGGCGAATGCTGTCGGGCACCAGCTCGTCCACGCCCAGGCGCATCAGCTCGTCGATGGAATAGCCCAGCAGCTTGGTAGCGGCCGGGTTGGCCAGCACGATGCGGCCGTCAGCGTCCACCAGCAGCAGCGCGTCGGGGTAGGCGGAGAACAGCGAGCGGTAGACGGTCAGGTCGTCCACGGCGCTCGTCGGCTCATTGGGGGCTGATGTCGTCACGGCACCGCCTTGGCCGGCGTGACCGGCGGGATGAAGATGTAGCCGGCGCCGCGCACCGACTTGATGATCTGCGGATTCTCGGCATCCGCTTCCAGCTTTTTGCGCAGCCGCCCGATCTGGACGTCGATCGTGCGGTCGAAAGGCGCCGCCTCGCGGCCGCGCGTCTGCTCCAGCAGGAAGTCGCGCGACAGCACGCGCCCCGGGTTCTGAACGAGCGTGGCCAGCAATTCGAACTCGCCGGTCGTCAGGCGCACCTCGTTGCCATCAGGCCCGTCCAGGCGGCGGGCGGCCAGGTCCAGCTGCCAGCCCAGAAAGCCCACGCAATGGCCGCCGGCCGGCGGGGCCGCCGCAGCGGCCGGGGCAGCCGGCGCAGATGCGGCCGGCGCGACGCGCCGCAGCACGGCCTTGACGCGTGCGACCAGCTCGCGCAGGTCGAAGGGCTTGGTGACGTAGTCGTCGGCGCCGATCTCCAGGCCCACGACCTTGTCGACGGCGTCGCCCCGGCCGGTGATGATGACCAGACCGCAGCGCCAATGTTCACGCAGCTGCCTGGCGATCACGAACCCGTCCTCGCCGGGCAGCCCCAGATCCAGCAGCACCAGCTCGGGCGGGTCGCTGGCCATCAGCGCCATCAGGTCGCGGCCCGAATGGCGCTGCGTCACACGAAAGCCGTGGCCCGCGAAGTAGTGGGCCAGCAGTTCGGTGATGGCCGACTCGTCATCGACAACGGCAATGTGCTGTGGCATCGCGGCGTCGGCTGAGCCGACGTGTTGTGGCGTTAGAGGGATTCTCACACCGTATCCGAGCCGACCCGGGGTTCGCATCAGGCTCGCAATCGCCCGCAAAACGCGGACTGGGAACGGTCTTTGCCGCGAAGCGCTGCTCAGCTGCAAGGAACTGCCCGATGTACCGCCTGCCCTCAACACCACCTCCTGCCAGGGCCTCGGCCTGGCCCCTGCTGCTCGGTGCAGCTGCCCTGCTCGGCGCCTCCGCCTGGGTGTCGCGCCGCATGGTGCGACGCGCCCAGGCCAGACACCCGGCCCGTGGCAGCTTCGTGCTTGTCGACGACGTGCGCCTGCACGTCACCGTGCACGGCCAGACCAGCAACCCGCCGCTGGTGCTGCTGCACGGCAACGGCGGTTCGGCCGACGAGATGGCATTGAGCGGCCTGGTGGAGGCGGCGTCCGAGCGTTACTGCGTCTACGTGTTTGACCGCCCCGGCTACGGTCATAGCGCGCGGCCAGCTCATCGCGCCTTCACGCCCGACGCGCAGGCGGGGCTGTTCCTGCATGCGCTGCGGCTGCTGCAGGTGCGCCAGCCCATCGTGATGGGGCACAGCTGGGGCTCGCTGGTGGCGCTGGCCATGGCGCTGCGCGAGCCGGAAGCCGTGCGCGCGGCGGTGCTGGCGTCCGGCTACTTCACCCCCAGCCTGCGGCTTGACACGCTGCTGACGTCTCTGCCGGCGCTGCCTGTCATCGGCACCTTGATGCGCCACACGCTGTCGCCGCTGATCGGGCGGCTGATCTGGCCGCTCATGCTGAAGCGCGTGTTCGCGCCGGCCCCCGTGCCTGAACGCTTCCGCAGGGGCTATCCGGTGTGGCTGTCTCTGCGGCCGCTGACCTTGAAGGCCAGCGCGGCCGAGTCCGCCATGATGCAGTGGCAGGCGACGCGGCTGCTGCCTCGCGAGAAGGCCGTGGCTTTGCCGGTCGTCGTGGTGGCGGGCGAAAGCGACCATCTGGTCATGACGAACTGGCACTCCCGTCGCGCGGCAAGGCGCATTCCCAACGCCCTGTTGACGACGGTGCCGGGCGCCGGGCACATGGTTCATCACACGGCCACGCGGGAGGTGCTTGCAGCCATCGACAGTGCAGCGCGACGCGCCGGCCTGCCGATGCACGCACACCCCTCACCCCCCGAGGGGGCGTAGCGACTCGCGGCGGCTCAGGTGCCGCAGAAGGTGCGATATCCCGCGGTCACGTCCGTCGCGGCGGGTGCCGCATAGCGGGTCAGCAGGGCGGCTTCATCCCAGGGGTTGCGCAGCACGGCCAGCAGCGCTTCGAAGGGCGCCAGGTCGCCCGCGGTGGCGGCGGCCAGCGCTTCTTCGACGAGGTGGTTGCGCGGGATGATGGCCGGGCTGGCGCGGCGCATGCGCTGTGCGCGCTCGGCGCCCGGCATGCCGTCGCTTGCGCAGCGCGCCTGCCAGCGTGCCAGCCATGCGTCCAGCGCGGCGCGGTCGGCGAAGCGGTCCCGCAGCGGCTCGGGCTGCCCTTCGGCGGCGGACGCCAGCAGGCGCCAGGCCAGCGTGAAGTCGACCGCCTGGGTGTGCAGCAGCGTGAGCCAGTCGGCTGCCAGCGCGGCGTCGGCCGCGTCATCGGCTGGTGTTGCAGCAAAAAGGCCGAGCTTGTGTCGCTGGCCTGCCAGCAACGCGCCGTCCAGCGCTGTGGGGAAGGCGTCGATGACTTCCATGGCGTCGGCCACCGCGCGCTCGATGGCCGGCTCGTCGTCGGCGTCTGCCATCAGTGGCAGCAGGGTTTCAGCAAAGCGCGCGAGATTCCAGTGCGCGATGGCCGGCTGGTTGGCATAGGCGTAGCGGCCGTTGTGGTCGATGCTGCTGAACACGGCGGCCGGGTCGTAGGCTTCCATGAAGGCGCAGGGGCCGTAGTCGATGGTCTCGCCCGACAGCGCCATGTTGTCGGTGTTCATCACGCCGTGGATGAAGCCCACGTTCAGCCATTGCGCCACCAGCCGCGCCTGGCGCTCGGCCACCGCGCGCAGGAAGCCCAGTTGACGATCAGGCGCGCCGATGAGGTCGGGGTCGTGGCGCGCGATGGTGTAGTCGGCCAGGCGGCCCAGCATGTCGAGTTCGCCGCGCGCCGCGAAGAACTGGAAGCTGCCCACGCGCAGGTGGCTGGCGGCCACGCGGGTCAGCACGGCCCCCGGTAGCGCGGTCTCCCGGCGCACCAGCTCACCGGTGGCCGCCACGGCCAGGGCCCGCGTCGTCCGAATGCCCAGGGCGTGCATGGCCTCGCCCATCAGCACCTCGCGCAGCATCGGGCCGACGGCGGCCTTGCCGTCGCCGCCGCGCGAGAAAGGTGTTCGGCCCGACCCCTTGAAGGCGATGTCGCGGCGCTGGCCGGCGCGGTCGATCAGCTCGCCCAGCAGCAGCGCGCGGCCGTCGCCCAGCTGCGGCGAAAAGCCGCCGAACTGGTGCCCGGCATAGGCCTGGGCGATGGGCTCGGCGTCGGGCGGCAGCAGATTGCCGGCAAACAGCGCCGCGGCATCGGGGCCTTGCAGCACCTCGGCCGGCAGGCCGAGTTCCTCGGCCAGCGCGAGATTGGCGAACAGCAGCCGCGGCGCGGGCGCCGTGGCGGGCTTGCCGGGCGCGTAGGTGCCCGGCAGTTCGCGGGCGTAGGTGTTGTCGAAGCCAAAACTTTGCATGGGTATCTCTGCCATGAGCGGTGTGCCAGTGTGCGGGCAATCGGGGCATGTGGCGGGCGACTAACGGGCAATCGGCGGGCCGACCGCCGGCAGCGGCTGCTGCTGTAACAGCGGCCCGGAACGGAATTCTTTACCTCGTCCAGATTCACAACAGCCGTCATGTAAGCGGCACAACGTCCTACATTGGCAGGCGCAGCGTCATTGCATCGTTGCGTTAGCGCACAAGGTCGTGCGAGTCGAGCCGCCGGTATGAGATACCCCTTCAGATTTGCAGTGCCGAACTGGTTCGGCGAGTCGGACCCAGCGCTGGTCGGCCAGCGCGCCGTGCCGCGTCCGCTGTGGCGCCGTGCCTTCGGTCGCTCGCGTGCAGCATCGTGGGTCTGTCATCGAGCGCCGGTCCACGCCCAGCCCAAGGCTGGCTAGCCGCCCCGAGCGACCCGGCAAGGCAGGCATGAGTTTCTGGATTTCCACGCCGTTCTCTCAGGAACCCAGGATCGTGCTCGTCCGGTGGCGGGCCTGGGAAGTACAGGTGCCAAACTACGACGCGCCGACCTGGCATCTGGTGGGCTACCTGGTCGAGGAGCACTGCGCCAAGGTGTCGTCGGCGGTTGCCTTTGTGCACGCGGACACCGAGGAAGTCACCACCAAGACCGGCCGCACCTATGCGCTCAGCGGCTCACCCGGCGTCGATCCCGATGTGGCCGCGCTATGGGAATCCTGGCAGCGGACGCACGCCGTCGTCGTGCTGCGCGAGGTGACGACCGACATCCTGGACGGGCGCCAGCCGGTGCCGGTGAACCTGATCCGCGCCTCCGGTTAGAAGCCGGGGCGCCGGCTCTGCGCGGCCTGCCTTGTTTTAGGGCACCGGGATGCCCGCCCTTTGAGAACAACGGCTTAGCCGCCAGTCAGCGCAGTTATCAACAGACTTGCCCACGGTTCGGGCGGAGAACATTGGCCTGCGATAACCGGCTTGTAGGCCGCACGGTGGGCCGAAACCTGTTATGGCGTGCGGGCTGATGGGTCCTACCCGCGCACCGCCGTGCGCCAGCGCCACAGGCGGGGCAGCACCAGCACGGCGGCCAGCACCGCCAGCAGGCCCAGCGACAGCGGCCGCTCGACGAACACGCCCCAGTTGCCGCTGCCGATGGACAGGGCATTGCGACCCTGGGCCTCGGCCAGGGGCCCGAGGATCATGCCGACGACGACGGGCGCGGTCGGGAAGTCGAAGCGCCGCATGACAACGCCCATCAGCCCCAGCCCCAGCATCAGGAAGAGGTCGAAGGCGCTCTGCCGCATGCCGTAGACGCCGACGGTCGCGAAGATCAGGATGCCCGCATAGAGCTGCGGCTTGGGGATCTTCAGCAGCTTCACCCACAGGCCCACGAGCGGCAGGTTCAGCACCAGCAGCATCACGTTGCCGATGTAGAGCGAGGCGATCAGCGCCCAGACCAGCGTCGACGAGGTCGTGAACAGTTGCGGGCCGGCCTGGATGCCGTAGTTCTGCAGCGCGCTGAGCAGGATGGCCGCCGTCACCGAGGTCGGGATGCCCAGGGTCAGCAGCGGTACCAGCGTGGCCGTCACGGCGGCGTTGTTGGCGGCCTCCGGGCCGGCCACGCCCTCGATGGCGCCCGTGGTGCCGAACTCATCCTTGTGGTCGCTGAGCTTGCGCTCCGTTGCGTAGCTGAGGAAGGTCGGGATCTCGGAGCCACCCGCCGGAATGGTGCCGAAGGGAAAGCCGATGACCGTGCCGCGCAGCCAGGCGGGGATGGAGCGCTTCCATTCCTTCTTGGTCATGTGCACGCTGCTGAGCTTGTTGATCTCGGCCTTGCTGCGGCCTTCGTAGAGCGCCATGTAGAGCGTCTCGCCGACGGCGAACAGGCCGACGGCGACCAGCACGGTCTCGATGCCGTCCATGAATTCGGGCACGCCCGCGGTGTAGCGCACCTGGCCGGTGATCTGGTCCAGCCCGACCAGGCCCAGGCCCAGGCCGATGAAGAGCGACGTCATGCCGCGCAGCGTGCTCTTGCCCAGCACCGCGCTGACGGTGGTGAAGGCCAGCAGCATCAGCAGGAAGTATTCCGGCGGGCCCAGCGTCACGGCGAAGTCGGCCACCACGGGCGCGAACAGCGTGACCAGCACCGTGGCGATGGTGCCCGCCACGAAGGAGCCGATGGCCGCCGTGGCCAGCGCGGCACCGGCGCGGCCGCTCTTGGCCATCTTGAAGCCCTCCAGCGCCGTCACCATCGTGCCGGTCTCGCCGGGCGTGTTGAGCAGAATGGAGGTCGTCGAGCCGCCATACATCGCGCCGTAATAGATGCCGGCGAAGAAGATCATCGAGGCCGTGGGCTCGACCTGCGTGGTGATGGGCAGCAGCATGGCCACCGTCACCGCGGGGCCCAGGCCGGGCAGCACGCCGATGGCGGTGCCGATCACGCAGCCGAGGAAGGCCCACAAAAGATTGACGGGCGTGCCGGCGGTGGCAAAGCCGCCCATCAGTTGGTTCCAGAGGTCGAGCATGGGATGCCTTGTTTACAGCCAGCCGGTGGACGTCAGCCCGGGCAGGTTGATGGCCAGCAGCTTGCTGAACATCCAGAACACCGGCGCCGAGATCGCGATACCGGTCAGCAGGTCGTTCAGGCTGCGCCGCAGCCCGCCGCCGGCCTTGCCCTCTGCCATGCGCAGGCCGCGCACGGCGAGTGCAAAGCACAGCGCGCAGGACAGGATGAAGCCGATGGTCGTGATCAGG
Organism: Pelomonas sp. Root405; assembly: GCF_001425165.1. Taxonomy (GTDB): domain Bacteria; phylum Pseudomonadota; class Gammaproteobacteria; order Burkholderiales; family Burkholderiaceae_C; genus Pelomonas. The sequence goes on along the minus strand of NZ_LMDU01000016.1, from coordinate 302,573 downwards.
CTGGCGTTGGCCACGACGCCGGCCACCACCCACGCCACTGCCCGCCAGTCGCCGCCGGCGGCACCCGAGGGCGCTTCCAGCTCGCGATAGCCGCCGCTGCGCGCCTCATACACCAGCCAGGCGCCGCAGATCATCAGCACGACCGACACCAGCCAGGGCAGGGCGTTGGGGCCGACGCCGGCATAGCCGGCCTCCGACGGGATGAACGTGGCGCCCCAGGCCATCACGGCACCGATGAGCAGGACGCCGATGCCCACCACTGACTGGCTCTGCGTAGAAGAAGGACTGCTCATCGAGGGCATCTCCGTGTTGATTTCGGGCCGAGCGCCGGGCCGCTCCCAAGCCGGCCCATTTGGCGATGTGCTTGGCGGTCGATCCGCCAAGCATCGCCGTCCCCTCGGGGGACCGACCAGGCTTGCCGGCGTTCAGCCGAAGCAAGACTGGGCGAGGGGCTCAAATCATCCCGGACTTGACCATGACAGCCCGCAGCGTCGCGAACTCGCGGTCGACGAAGGTGTCGAACTCGGGCCCTGCCAGCAGCGCTGGCGTCCAGCCGTTCTTCGCAATGGACTCTGCCCAGCTCTTGCTTTTGGTCGCCTGCACGACCGCGTCGGTCAGCGCCTTGCGCTGCTCGGCGCTGATGCCCGGTGGCGCGTAAACGCCGCGCCAGTTGCCGATCTCGACGTTGATGCCAAGTTCCTTCAGCGTCGGTGCGTCCAGGCCCTTGATGCGAGCGGGTGACGTGACGGCAATCGCGCGCATCTTGCCGCTCTCCAGGTAGGGCTGGAACTCGCTGAAGCCGCTGCCGCCGATGGTGACGTTGCCGCCCAGGATGGCGGCTGTCGCCTCGCCGCCGCCGCGGAAGGGCACGTAATTGATCTTGGCCGCGTCCACGCCCACGTCACGGGCGATCATGGCCGCGGCGATGTGCTCGGTGGCGCCGCGCGAGCCGCCGCCCCACTTGACGCTGCCGGGGTCTTTCTTGAGCTGCTCGACGACGTCCTTCATCGTTTTCAACGGTGAGGCCGCATGCACGACGAAGACGTTGTATTCGCTGATCAGCCGCGCAATCGGCGTGGCCTGCGACAGGCTCACCGGCGGCTTGCCGGTGATGATCCCGCCCAGCATCACGGCGCCCATGACGAGCAGCGCGTTCGGGTCGCCCTTGCTGGCGTTGACGAACTGGGCCAGCCCCAGGGCGCCGGCCGCGCCGCCCTTGTTCTCGTACTGCACCGAGGACGCGGCGCCCGCGTCCTGCAGCGCCTTGCCGAAGGCGCGGCCGGTGGTGTCCCAGCCGCCACCCGGGTTGGCGGGAATCATCAGTTTCATGGGCACCCCGGCCGCCTCCGCCGCCAGGGGCAAACCACCGGTGGCGGCGAGGGCCGCGAGGGACTTCAGGAATGTGTCGCGACGCATGGTTGTCTCCGTGTCGTCTTGAAGATTAGAACGAGTGATAGATGCCGGCCTCGACGCCACTCGAACCCTGTCCGGGCGTGATCGTCGAACCGCCAGGGATCAGGAAGCGGCCGGTCGAGCTATTGTTCACCTTCGACAGCGTCGTGTAGAGCGAGGTGCGCTTGGACAGGTTGTGCACATAGCCGATGGCGTAGAGCTTGCCCGTGTAGTCCTGGCCGTTGGCGCTGTTGCTGGAATGCGCGTTGACGAAGCTGGCGCGGATCAGACCGGAGCCGACGGCGTAATGCGCGCCGACGACGTAGTTCTTCTGCTCGCGCGTCGTCAGCTTGCTGATGTGCACCAAGCCCAGCAGCTTCAAGGCGCCCATCGTGTAGCTGCCGCCCAGGTTGGTGACCTTGAACTTGTCGCCGCCATTCGTGTTGACCGTCTCCGACACCGCCACGGCGACGTCCACGCCGTTGCCTGCATAGCCGATGCGCCCGCCGACGTAGCGGCCGGTCGTGCCCTCGCCGGCGGCAACCATGGCCTGGCCGTAGACGCCGCCCAGGCCGTCGGGGAGGAAGTAGCCGACCGAGTTGTCCGAGCGGATCACCGTCTTGGACGTGCCCGACACGCCGTCGAAGCCGTAGACCAGGTTGCTGGCTGCGCCGACGCCGTTGGTGCCGAAGGCGTTGAAGCGGCTGATGCTCCAGAAGGTGGGGGTGTAGTCGCGGCCCAGGCGCAGCTCGCCCGCGGTCTTGCTGGCCAGGCTGACCGTCGCCCGGCGGCGCCAGTCGCCGCCGGCGCCGACGTCGGGGCCGATGGCGCCTTCGAGGTGGAAGCTGGCGCTCAGGCCGTTGCCCAGGTCCTCGCGGCCGCGGAAGCCCAGGCGGCTGGTCTGCATGCCGTCGATGCTTTCCAGGTTCAGGGTCTTGTCGCCGTTCTTCAGTCGCTGCACGCCGACGTCGAGCACGCCGAAGATGGTCACGCTGGAGGTCTGGGCCGCGGCCAGCGCCGATGCAGCCGCCAGTGCGGCAGCGGTGAGCAGCTTCACTTGGAAGTTCATGCTTGTCTCCTGTCTTATTGATTGGGAAGTCCATGCTCGACAGCGAGGCTGTCAATCCGCTGTCGAATCCGTCGGGGTAAACCTCAGCTCCGGCAACGGCCCACCCCGGTGCTAGCCTGCCGGCCCATGAAGCTGCTGGTCATCGAAGACAACGCCGCGATGCAGACCACGCTGCAGCGCTCCTTCGAGCGGCGCGGCTTTCGCATCGTCATCTGCGACGACGGCGCCAAGGCGCTGAGCCGCTGGCGCGCGAGCGTGCCAGACGTCGTGTTGCTGGACCTGTCCATGCCGGGGCTGGACGGCCTGGATGTGCTGGGCCTGGCGCGGGCGGAAGGGCTGACCACGCCGGTCATCATCATCACGGCGCGCGGCACGCTGGGCGACAAGATCCTGGGCCTGAACACCGGGGCCGACGACTACCTGCCCAAGCCCTTCGACCTTGATGAGCTGGAGGCGCGCATCCGTGCGCTGGTGCGCCGGCAAGGGCAGGCGAGCGAGGGCTTCAAGCCGCTTGATGCGCCGAGCTTCTGCGGCCTGCGCGCCGACCTGGAGAGCGGCGCCGTCTACCACCATGACCAGCCCCTGGACCTGCCACCGCGCGAGGCCGCGCTGCTGCGTGCGCTGCTGGTGCGGCCGGGCCAGGCGGTGGCCAAGGACAAGCTCTTCGACCTGGTGTTTGCCGATGCCGCCGACGCGCTGCCCGACGCGATCGAGGTGGTGGCCTACCGGCTGCGCAAGCGCCTCGCAGCGAGCGGCGCCAAGCTGGTGACGCTGCGCGGCCTCGGCTATCTGCTGCAAGCCGATGACTGAAGCCCCTCGCCCAAGGAGTACCTTGGTCGGTCCCCGGCGGGGACCGCGATGCACGCGGCATCCAGCCGCATGCACATCGCCAGCGCGGGCCGGCTTGGGAGCGGCCCGGCGCTCGACCCGCATGATGAACGTGCCACCAGCATGAGCGGATACCTTGCGGGCGTGTCCATGCGCAGCCGGCTGCTGCTCGGCATCTTGCTGCCGGTCGGCCTGTTGATCGCCATCAACACGGTCAGCCTCTACCGCGAGACGCTGCGCGCCGTCGACACGGCCTACGACCGCACGCTGCTGGCCTCGGCCAAGGCCATCGGCGAGCTGCTCGGCGTGGACGGCAGCGGCGAGCAGGCGCGCCTGGTGGCGGCGGTGCCCTATGCCGCGCTGGAGGCCTTCGAGACCGACAGCCGCAGCCGTCTTTACTTCAAGGTTCGGGGCTTCAAGGGCGAGATGGTCTCCGGCTACGAGGACCTGCCCGACTGGCAGGGCAAGCTGCCCGACCAGAGCGCGTATGCCGCGTTGGTCGACTTCTACGACGACCGTTTCCGTGGCGAGCCGGTGCGCATGGCCGTGCTGCTGCAGCCTGTCTCGGGGCAGACCGGCATGGGCCTGGCCACCATCCAGGTCGCCGAGACGCTGGATCTGCGCCGCAGCCTGGCGCGCCAGGTGCTGTTGCACACCGTGTGGCGGCAGGCGGCACTGCTGGCTGTCATCGCCATCGTCGTCTGGGCCGTGGTGCAGCGCGCGACACGGCCGGTGCGCGAGCTCAGCGCGGCGCTGCAGGCCCGCGACGCCGAGGACCTCAGCCCACTGCAGGCCCCGGAGATGCCAGCCGAGCTGGCGCCTCTGATCGTCGCGACCAACGACGCGCTGGCCCGCCAGGCCCGGCTGCTGGAGCACCAGAAACGCTTTGTGCGCGACGCCTCCCACCAGCTGCGCACGCCGCTGGCCGTGCTGAAGGTGCAGGTGCAGTCGGCCCGCCAGGGCGACGTGGAACCCATGCAGGCGCTGGCCGAGATCGACACGACGGTGGCCCGCGCCACCCAGCTTGCCAACCAGATGCTGGCCCTGGCGCGCGCCGAGCAGATGCGCCAGCAGGGCGAGGCCATGCCGACGCAGGACTGGGCCGAAATCGTCCGCGCCGTGGCGCTGGACCTGGCGCCGCTGATCGCCAAGCAGGGGCTGGACTTCGACATCCGCACCGAGCCCGCCGCGATTGACAGCCATGAATGGGCGCTGCGCGAGCTGACGCGCAACCTGCTTCACAACGCCATCCAGCACACGCCGGCCGGCGGGCGGCTGGACATCGGGCTCAGCGTGGACGCCGGCTGGGCGCGGCTCGTCATTGCCGACGGCGGACCGGGGCTGACGCCACAACAGCGCGACAGGCTCTTCCTGCCCTTCTCGGCCGGCGAGTCCGGCGGCGGCTCCGGGCTGGGTCTGGCGATCTGCCAGGCGCTGGTGCACTCGCTGGGCGGGCAGATCGAGCTGAGCAACCGCCTCGACGGCAACCGCATCGCCGGCCTGGATGCGGTCGTGCGGCTGCCGCTGCGGTGACGGCAGGCGAACGCAGGGCGCGGCTGCAATCGCCCTCGGCCCCCTAGGCTCAAGGTAAACCCGTCCGACGGTGGCGTCAGGCGTCTGCCAGAATTTGCTGCACTGCACAGGAGATTCCCGCATGGCGACTGCCCGCAAGAAAGCGGCAACGACGACTGACCAAGCCGGCGATGCCACGCCCGGCCTGCGCATCCTCAAGAAGTACCCCAACCGCCGCCTCTACGACACCCAGACCAGCAGCTACATCACGCTGGCCGACGTGAAGGCCATGGTGCTGGACGGCACCGCCTTCGAGGTGCACGACGCCAAGACCCACGAGGACCTGACCCGCGCCATCCTGCTGCAGATCATCCTGGAGGAGGAAACTGGCGGCGTGCCGATGTTCTCGGCCAACTCGCTGGCGCAGATCATCCGCCTGTACGGTCATGCGATGCAGGGCGTCATGGGCGGCTTGCTGGAGCGCCAGATGCAGGCCTTCACCGACATGCAGCAGCGTTTCACCGAGCAGACGCCCGGCGGCATGCCCTTCACGCCCGAGGCCTGGACGGGCCTGATGGGCGGCTACGCCGAGCAGAGCAAGTCGCTGATGACGCAGTGGCAGGAACAGCTGAAAAATGCCGGCGTGATCTTCCCTTTTGTCGCGCCGCCCGGCCCCAAAAAGCCCTGATGCGGTGACATCGCCGAAAATGCGGCGATGAATGAACCTGTCACCCTCGCCGCGCCAGCCGCGGCGCCCAAGATCGGCTTTGTGTCGCTGGGCTGCCCCAAGGCCCTCACCGACTCCGAGCTCATCCTCACGCAACTGCGCGCCGAGGGCTACGAAACCTCCAAAACCTTCGCCGGCGCCGACCTGGTGATCGTCAACACCTGCGGCTTCATCGACGACGCGGTCAAGGAGAGCCTGGACACCATCGGCGAGGCGCTGGCGAAGAACGGCAAGGTCATCGTCACCGGCTGCCTGGGCGCCAAGGCCGGCGCCGCCAGCAGCGATGCCGGCAGCCTGGTGCGCGAGATGCACCCGAGCGTGCTGGCCGTCACGGGCCCGCATGCGACCCAGGAGGTCATGGACGCGGTGCACATCCATGTGCCCAAGCCCCACGATCCCTTCGTCGACCTGGTGCCCAGCTACGGCGTCAAGCTGACGCCCAAGCACTACGCCTATCTGAAGATCAGCGAGGGCTGCAACCACCGCTGTTCCTTCTGCATCATCCCGAGCATGCGCGGCGACCTGGTGTCCCGTCCGATCGGCGACGTGCTCAACGAGGCCCGCGCGCTGTTCGAAAGCGGCGTGAAGGAGTTGCTGGTCATCAGCCAGGACACCTCGGCCTATGGGGTGGACGTGAAGTACCGCATGGGCTTCTGGGATGGCAAGCCGGTCAAGACGCGCATGCTGGACCTCGTCGCCCAGCTCGGCGAGATCGCCAAGCCCTTCGGCGCCTGGGTGCGCCTGCACTACGTCTACCCGTATCCGCATGTGGATGCCGTGCTGCCGATGATGGCTGAGGGGCTGGTGCTGCCCTATCTGGACGTGCCTTTTCAGCATTCCCACCCGGACGTGCTCAAGCGCATGAAGCGCCCCGCCAATGGTGAGAAGAACATGGAGCGCATCTTGCGCTGGCGCGAGAGCTGCCCGGAGCTGGTCATCCGCTCGACCTTCATCGCCGGCTTTCCCGGCGAGACCGAGGCCGAGTTCCAGCATCTGCTGGATTTCATGCATGAAGCGAAGATCGACCGTGCGGGTTGTTTCGCCTATTCGCCCGTGGAGGGCGCCAGCGCCAATGACATTCCCGGCGCGCTGCCGACGGAGGTCCGCGAGGAGCGCCGCGCACGCTTCATGGCGGTGGCCGAACAGGTGTCGGCCGCCAAGCTGCAAAGCCGTGTCGGGCAGACCTTGCAGGTGCTGGTCGACGCCGCGCCCGCCCTCGGCCGCAAGGGCGGCGTCGGCCGCTCCTACGCCGATGCGCCGGAGATTGACGGCACCGTGAAGATCCTGCCGCCCGAGAAGGCCAGCAAGACGATGAAGGTGGGCGACTTCGTGCGTGCGCGCGTCGTGGCGGCGGATGGACATGACCTCGTGGCAAGCTTGGTCTGATGAGTAAGAAAGCACTCAGCACCACATTGATCCACCACCCCTACCGCGCGCCCGAAGGCTGGGACGCGGTGCCCGTGCCGGTGGCCAAGGCGTCGACCGTGCTGTTCAAGAACACGGCCGACCTGCACAAGCCGCGGCCACGAGACGGGCTGACCTACCGTTACGGCCTGCATGGCACGCCGACCAGCTACACGCTGGCCGCGCGCATCGCGACGCTGGAGCACGCCGAGCATTGCCTGCTCGTGCCCAGCGGCCTGGCCGCCGTGACGCTGCCGTCGCTGGCCGTGCTGCGCCCAGGCGACGAGGTGCTGGTGCCAGACAACGTCTACGGGCAGAACCGCTACCTCACCGAGTCCTGGCTGCCGCAATGGGGCGTCACGCACCGCTTCTACGACCCGCTGACGGTGCCGGCGCTGCGCGACAACACCAAACTGGTCTGGCTGGAGGCGGCGGGTTCCATCACGCTGGAGTTCCCCGACCTGCTCGGCACGCTGGCGGCCTGCCGCGCGCGCGGCATCACCACGGCGCTGGACAACACCTGGGGCGCGGGTCTGGCCTTCAACGGCTTCGAGCCGGCGCCGGCGACACACCCGGGCTTGGGCGCCGACATTGTCATGCAGGCGCTGACCAAATATCCCAGCGGCGGTGCCGACGTGCTGATGGGTTCGGTCTGCACGCGCGACCGCAAGTTGCACGACAAGTTGAACCATGCGCATGAGCACCTGGGCTACGGCCTGGGCCAGAACGACGTGGAACTGGTGCTGCGCGGCCTGCCGACGCTTCAACTGCGCTACGAGGCGCAGGACCGCGTCACACGCGAGCTGGCGAGCTGGATGGCCGCCCGGCCAGAGGTGGCGCACGTCTTCCATCCCGCGTTGCCGGATTCGCCGGGGCACGAGCATTGGCTGGCTGTCGGTGGCGCAGGCGCTGCCTGCCTGTTCTCGGCTGTCTTCAAGCCCGAGTACAGCGCTGCACAGGTGGACGCCTTCGTCGATGCCTTGCAGCTGTTCGGCATCGGCTACTCGTGGGCCGGCCCGATGAGCCTGGCCGTGCCCTACGACATGGGCCACAGCCGCAATCTGCCGCTGCCCTTTGACGGTGGCACGCTCGTGCGCTTTGCCATCGGCCTGGAAGACGGTGCCGACCTCATGGCAGACATCGAGCAGGCGCTGTCAGCTCTTGTTTGACACCTTGTGCCGCATGAGCTGGCCACGTTGGCGAAAGTGCCAACGCGCCGCTTACGCGTCTCGGGCCTTGCGGCCGGTTGCTGCGTGCCGCATCAACTGGCCCTTTTCCCGTTCCCAGTCGCGCTGCTTCTCGGTGTTGCGCTTGTCGTGCTCGGCCTTGCCCTTGGCCAACGCGATGTCGGCCTTCACGCGGCCGCCCTTGTAGTGCAGGTTCAGCGGCACGAGGGTGAAGCCGCGCTGCTCGACCTTGCCGACCAGCCGCTTGATCTCGGCCTTGTGCATCAGCAGCTTCTTGGTGCGGTCGGCTTCGGGCGTGACGTGGGTGGAGGCGCTCCGCAGCGCGTTGATGCGGCAGCCGATCAGGAACAGCTCACCGTTCTTGATCATCACGTAGCCATCGGTCAGCTGGACCTGGCCGGCGCGGATGGCCTTGATCTCCCAGCCCGAGAGCACGACACCGGCCTCGAACTGTTCTTCGATGTGGTAGTCGTAACGGGCGCGGCGGTTCTCGGCGATGGACATGGGGTCGCAAATGGGGGCGATGCCCCTCAATACAATTTGTGGATTCTATGAAGCAGGTCAAAAAGTCAGTTCTGCTCTGGTACACGCCCCGCGAGATGTACGAGCTGGTCACCGCGGTGGAGCGCTATCCCGAGTTCCTGCCCTGGTGCGACAAGGTCGATGTGCTGGGGCGGGAGGGTGACGCCGTCACGGCCCGGTTGCACCTGGCCTATGCAGGCGTGCGCCATGCCTTCACCACGCGCAATCGCAATGATGAAGCGGCGCTCAGCGTCGACATGGAACTGGTCGACGGCCCCTTCTCGCATCTCGACGGCGTCTGGCAATTCCTGCCGCTGAACAAGCCCGGCACGGAAGGCGAGCCGACCGCCTGCAAGATCGTCTTCGAGCTGAAGTACGCTTTCAGCAGCGGCGCATTGGAGGCCGTCGTCAGCCCCGTGTTCGACCGCATCGCCAACACCTTCGTCGACAGCTTCGTGCAGCGCGCGGAAAGCCTCTACGGTGCGCGTTGAGCTGGTCTGGAGCTTGGCAGCAGGCGATGTTCAGCACCACTGGCTGGAGGTGGGGGAGGGCGCCACGCTGGAGTCCGCGCTGCGGGGCTGTGCCGACTTCATGGCGGCCTACGGGAATGGCCCGCCGCTCGATCAATTGCGCATCGGCATCTGGGGCCGCGTGCGGCCGCTGCAGACCGCCTTGCGCGAACGTGACCGCATCGAGCTTTATCGCCCGCTCACCGTCGACCCGATGGAAGCGCGCCGGCTCCGCTATGCCAAGCGCGGTGAGCGCATCGTGTCGCGCCACCGGCCCAAGCATTCAGGCTGATCAGCGGCACTCGCTGGTGATGACGTCTCGCGCACGGGCCACCTCGACGGAGAGCTGGGATTCATCCATGAAGACGCGCTCACCCTTGTCGTTGGTGCGCGTGATGCGCTGGCCGCTCTGCAGGTCGCGCAGATTGGCCTGAGCGCGCGCGCAGTTCTCGCGGCGCTGCGCGGCGATGCGGCGCTCCTCTTCCTTGCGCTTGGCGGCCTCGCTGTCCTGCTCTTGCTTCTGACGCGCGGCGGCTTCCTGCTCGGCCTTGGTGGGCGCGCTGGCGGCCGGCTTGGGCGCTGAGGCGGCAGCCCCTTGCTGGCCCGGTGGCGCAACGACGATGGTCGGCCGGTTGGCCGCCGCTGGGCGCTGCAGGATGTCCTTGTCCGGCGTGCCGGGCGGCGGCGGCAGGTCGCTGTACTGGACGTTGCCGCGGGCGTCGCGCCACTTCCATTGGGCCTGGGCGGACGCGGCCAGAGCCAGGCCAATCAGCGCGATGAAGAGGGGCTTGAGACGCATGCCGGCAGTTTAGGGCCTGTTGATCCAAGGGCAACGGGCGCTCCTGAGGCCATCCGTATAATGCCGCTTTGCGTCTGGAGCTTCTCCATCATGCGCCTTCTCGGCAAAGCGCTCACCTTCGACGACGTTCTGTTGGTGCCAGCGTTCTCCCAGGTGTTGCCCCGCGACACCAGCCTTGCGACCCGACTGTCGCGCAACATTCCCCTGAACCTGCCCCTGGTGTCCGCTGCCATGGACACGGTGACCGAAGCCCGCCTGGCAATCGCCATCGCGCAGGAAGGCGGCATCGGCATCGTGCACAAGAACCTCAGCGCCGAAGCGCAGGCGCGTGAAGTCGCCCGGGTCAAGCGCTATGAGAGCGGCGTCGTCCGCGAGCCGCTGACCATCGGCCCCAATGCCACCGTGCGCGAGGCCGTGGAACTGACCCGCCAGCACGGCTTCTCCGGCTTCCCGGTCGTCGAGGGCAAGCGCGTCATCGGCATCGTCACCGGCCGCGACCTGCGCTTCGAGACGCGCATGGACGCCCGCGTCAGCGAGATCATGACGCCGGCCGAGAAGCTCATCACCGTCAAGGACGGCGCGTCCACCGACGAGGCCAAGGCGCTGATGCACAAGCACAAGCTGGAGCGCGTCGTCGTCGTCAACGACGCCTTCGAGCTGCGCGGCCTGATGACCACCAAGGACATCACCAAGCAGACCAGCTTCCCGAACGCCGCCCGTGACAGCCACGGCAAGCTGCGCGTCGGCGCGGCGGTCGGCTTCGGCGACGACACCGAGCAGCGCGTCGAACTGCTGGTGCGCGCCGGCGTCGATGCCCTCATCGTCGACACCGCCCACGGCCACAGCGCCGGCGTGCTGGAGCGCGTGCGCTGGGTCAAGAGCCAGTATCCGAACGTCGATGTCATCGGCGGCAACATCGCCACCGGTGCTGCGGCGCTGGCGCTGGTGGAAGCCGGCGCCGACGGCGTCAAGGTCGGCATCGGTCCCGGTTCCATCTGCACGACGCGCATCGTCGCGGGCGTGGGCGTGCCGCAGATCACGGCCATCGACAACGTCGTCACGGCCCTCAAGGGCACCGGCGTGCCGGTCATCGCCGACGGCGGCGTGCGCTATTCCGGCGACCTGGCCAAGGCCATCGCCGCCGGCGCCGACTGCGTGATGATGGGCGGCGCCTTCGCCGGCACCGAAGAAGCGCCGGGCGAGGTCATCCTCTACCAGGGCCGCACCTTCAAGAGCTACCGCGGCATGGGCTCCATGGGTGCCATGGCCAAGGGCAGCGCGGACCGCTATTTCCAGGACACGTCGGCCAACAACCCGAACACGTCCAAGCTGGTGCCCGAGGGCATCGAAGGCCAGGTGCCCTACAAGGGCTCGGTGGTGCAGGTCATCTTCCAGATGGCCGGCGGCCTGAAGGCCTCGATGCATTACTGCGGCTGCGGGTCCATCGCCGACATGCAGGAGAAGGCAGAGTTCGTCGAGATCACGACCGCGGGCATGCGCGAGAGCCATGTCCACGACGTGCAGATCACGAAGGAAGCACCGAACTACCGCAGCGAGTGAGCTGCCGACCGGGACAACGGGGCGAGCCGATCGCCCCGTTTCTCTTTTCAGAAGCGCAATGAGTTCACCATCCCCCCGCACCCCGGCCATGGGCTTCATCATGGCCGCGGTGCTGATCGACATGATCTCCATCGGGTTGATGGTGCCGGTCCTGCCGCACATCGTGGGCACCTTCACGTCGAGCAACGACGAGCAGACCGCCGCCTTCCTGGTCGTGTCGATGGCCTTCGGCATCGCCAACTTCATCGGCTCGCCCATCCTCGGCGCGCTGTCCGACCGCTTCGGCCGCCGGCCCGTGCTGCTGATCGGCTTTGCCGGCCTGGGCCTGAGCTTCTTCGTGACGGCGATGGCGACGGCGCTGTGGATGCTGGTCGTCGTGCGGCTGTTCTCGGGTGCGATGCAGGCCAACATCGCGATTGCCAACGCCTACGTCGCCGACATCACGCCGGCCGAGGACCGTGCGCGCCGCTTCGGCCAGCTGGGCGCCATGTTCGGCGTCGGCTTCATCCTCGGCCCGGTCATCGGCGGCTGGCTGGGGCACTACGACATCCACTGGCCCTTCATCGCGGCCGGCTGCATGGCCGTCCTGAACTGGTGCTACGGCTTCTTCGTGCTGCCGGAATCCCTGCCGCCCGAACGGCGCACCGCCTTCAACTGGCGCAAGGCCAACCCGGTCTCGGCGCTGCGCGGCCTGGCGGCGCTGAAGGGCGTCGGTTCGCTGGTGGTGGTGATTGCGCTGGCGTCGCTGTCGCAGTTCATGCTGCACATGACCTGGGTGCTCTACACCAAGTTCAAGTTCGGCTGGGGGCCGCTGGAGGTCAGCTGGTCGCTGTTCGCCGTCGGCATCGTCTCCGTCATCAGCCAGGGCGTGCTGCTCAAGCCGCTGCTGGCGCGCTTCAGCCCGCAACGCATCGCCCTCATCGGCATGGGCTCGGCCACGCTCGCCTATCTGGGTTTCGGCCTGGCCACCGAGGGCTGGATGATGTACGCCGTCATCGCCTTCAACCTGCTCGGCGGCGTCGCGACGGCGGCTGTGCAGAGCATCATCTCCAACGCCGCGGGCGCCAACAGCCAGGGTCAGGCCATGGGGGCGGTGTCTTCGCTGAACAGCCTGACGGCCGTGCTCGCGCCCATCATCGGCCTCACGCTGCTGGGCTGGGTCTCGCACCTGCCAGCCGAGGACCCGCGCATGGGCCTGCCCTTCTTCACCTGCGCGGCGCTGCAACTGATCGGCCTGGTCCTTGCCTACCGCTTCTTCCATCGCCAGCGCACCGCCTTGCAAACTGCGTGAGAACCACATGCAACACGACAAAGTCCTCATCCTCGACTTCGGCTCACAGGTCACCCAGCTCATCGCGCGCCGCGTGCGCGAGGCGGCGGTCTACTGCGAGATCCACCCGAACGACGTGTCCGACGACTTCATCAAGTCGTTCGCGCCCAAGGCCATCATCCTGAGCGGCAGCCACGCCTCGACCTACGAGGACCACGAGCTGCGCGCGCCGCAGACGGTGTGGGACGCCGGCGTGCCGGTGCTGGGCATCTGCTACGGCATGCAGACCATGGCCGTGCAGCTGGGCGGCACCGTCGAGTGGAGCGACCACCGCGAGTTCGGCTACGCCGAGGTGCGCGCCCACGGCCACACCAAGTTGCTGGAGGCCATCCAGGACTTCGAGACCCCGGAGAAGCACGGCATGCTCAAGGTCTGGATGAGCCATGGCGACAAGGTCACGGCGCTGCCGCCGGGCTTCACGCTGATGGCCTCGACGCCGAGCTGCCCCATCGCCGGCATGGCCGACGAGGCGCGCGGCTTCTACGCCTTCCAGTTCCACCCCGAGGTCACGCACACGCTGCAGGGCGCCGCCATCCTGACCCGCTTCGTGCGCGACATCGCCGGCTGCAAGGGCGACTGGGTCATGGGCAGCTACATCGACGAGGCCGTCGCCCGCATCCGCGAGCAGGTCGGTGACGAGGAGGTCGTCCTCGGCCTGTCGGGCGGCGTCGATTCATCGGTGGCCGCGGCCCTGATCCACCGCGCCATCGGCGACCAGCTCACCTGCGTCTTCGTCGACCACGGCCTGCTGCGCCTGAACGAAGGCCAGATGGTCATGGACATGTTCGTCGGCCGCCTGCATGCCAAGGTGATCCGCGTCGATGCCAGCGAAGTGTTCCTCGGCAAGCTGGCCGGTGTGACCGACCCCGAGCGCAAGCGCAAGATCATCGGCGCCGAGTTCGTCGAGGTGTTCCAAGCGGAGGCCTCGAAGCTGAGGAACGCGAAATGGCTGGCCCAGGGCACCATCTATCCTGACGTCGTCGAGAGCGGTGGCACCAAGACCAAGAAGGCCACGACCATCAAGAGCCATCACAACGTCGGCGGCCTGCCCGAGACGCTGGGCCTGAAGTTGCTGGAGCCGCTGCGCGAGCTCTTCAAGGACGAGGTCAGGGCGCTGGGCGTGGCCCTGGGCCTGCCGCCCGACATGGTGTACCGCCACCCCTTCCCGGGTCCAGGCCTGGGCGTGCGAATTCTGGGTGAAGTCAGGAAAGACTTCGCCGACCTGCTGCGCCGTGCCGACGCCATCTTCATCGAGGAGCTGCGCAGCACGCTCGACCCGATCACTGGCAAGAGCTGGTACGCGCTGACCAGCCAGGCCTTCGCCGTCTTCCTGCCCGTCAAGAGCGTGGGCGTCATGGGCGACGGCCGCACCTACGACTACGTGGTGGCGCTGCGCGCCGTGCAGACCAGCGACTTCATGACCGCCGACTGGGCCGAGCTGCCCTATGCGCTGCTGAAGAAAGTGTCCAGCCGCATCATCAACGAGGTGCGTGGCATCAACCGCGTGACCTACGACGTCAGCAGCAAGCCACCGGCGACCATCGAGTGGGAATGACGGCGCGATAGCGCTTTGCAGGAGCCGTTCCTTGGACGCGCCCCGCCGGTGCTTTCACAATGCCGCATGAGCACCCGCATCCTGTTGTTCGGCGCGCCGTCCGTGGTGTTGGATGGCGTTGCCACTGCGTTGCCGCGCGAGCGTGGCAGCCAGTTGCTGGTACTGCTCGCGCACCGGCGCGGCTGGGTGGCGCGGCACGAGCTGGCGGCGCTGCTCTGGCCCGACCATGAGACCAAGCTCGCGCTGACCAACCTGCGCAAGGCGCTGTTCCGCTTGCAGGAACGCCCCTGGGGCGCCGCGCTGGAGGTGCTGCCGGGAACAGTGCGGCTGGATGCTGACACGGACGTTGCTGCCTTCGATGTGGCGGTGCAGGCCGGCCGGCATGCTGAGGCGCTCGCGCTGCGCCGTGGCGAATGGCTGCAGGGCTTCGACGACGATGCCAACGAGGCGTGGACGGCCTGGCTGCATTTCGAGCGCGATCGCCTGCGCGCCGCCTGGCGGGCCGCCGCGCTGGACCACCTGGCCGGTGAAGCGAGCGACGCGGCGGAAGGCGTCGCGCTGGCGTCACGCCTGCTCGACGCCGATCCGCTGGACGAGGCGGCCCTGCGCGCGCTGATGCAGGCGCTGGCGCGCAGCGGTCAGGCGGCGCGGGCGCGCCAAGCCTATCGCGAGTTCACCGCACGCATGGCCGATGAACTCGGGCTGGCGCCGGGCGCGCAGCTGCAGGCCCTGCACGACGAGCTGGGCACAGCCAGCACCGCCACGGTGTCACCGCTGCCGGCACTGGGCCTGGCCGGCTTCATCGGCCGCGCCGGCGAGCGGCGGCGCATTGCCGAGCTGCTGGCGCGCGACGACGTGCGCCTGGTCAGCCTCACCGGCCCGGGCGGCATGGGCAAGACCAAGCTGGCGCGCTGCGTGCTGCACGACCTGGCGCCGGCACATGGCAATGATGTGGCCTTCGTGCCGCTGGAAGATTTGTTGACTCTGCAGGACGTGGCCACGCGGATCGCGCGCGAGCTCGGGCTGGTGCTGCAGGGTCGCGCGCCGCCGCTGGAGCAGCTGAGCGCCGCGCTGCGTGATCGCCGCACGCTGCTGGTGCTGGACAACTTCGAGCAGCTGGTGGACGTGGCGCCGCCGCTCGACGCCCTGCTGACTGGCTGCCCGCGCATCAAGCTGCTGGTCACCTCGCGTGTGCGGCTGGGCCTGGCCGGCGAGCAGCTCTACCCCCTCGAAGGCCTGCCATGCCCGGAGCTGGAGGACGCCGACCGGCTGGAGGCCTTTGACGCGGCGCGCCTGTTCGTCGCCGCGGCGCACCAGGTCCAACCTTCGCTGGTGCCCGCAGCCGAGGCCGGAGCCATCGTCGACATCTGCCGCCAGCTCGACGGCATGCCATTGGCGCTCGAGCTGGCCGCTGCCTGGACACGCCTGCTGCCGTGCGCCGAGATCGCGGCCGAGTTGCGCGCCGGCACCGACCTGCTGCGCGCCGATGGCGCGACCCACCCGCCGCGCCACGCCAGCATGGAGCTGGTGTTCGAGCATTCGTGGCAGCGGCTGGTGCCGGCCGAGCGCGACACGCTGGCGCGGCTGTCGGTGTTCCGCGGCGGCTTCCAGGTCGAGGCCGCGCGCGCTGTGGCCGAAGCGGCGTTGCCGGTGCTGAGCGCGCTGGCCGACAAGTCACTGCTGCGCAAGGACGGCCCGCGCTTGGCCCTGCACCCGCTCGTTCAGCAACTGGCGGCGCACAAGCTCAGCGAAGCCGGCTACCAGGCGGCGCGGGCCGCGCACGCCGCCTACTTCCAGCATCGCCTGGTCCAATGCCAGGCGGCGGTCGAGGCCGGCGAGCGCGCCAGCCTGCGGGCCATCGACGCCGACCTGGAGAACCTCCGCCTGGCCTGGCAGTGGGCGCTCGAAGCCGGTCCGACCGAGGCGATGCCGGGCTGCGCCGCTGCGCTGCTGGCCTATTTCGACCACCGCGGCCTGATCGAGGACGGCCTGCGCTGGATGCGCGAAGCCGTCGACGCGCCGCGCGTGCAGGGCGACGCCGCGCTGCACGTGCTGCTCGAAAGCCGCCTGTCGCACCTGTGCTATCGGCTGGACCGTTATGCAGAAGCCGAGGGCCTGGCCGCGCATGCGCTGGAGCGCATCGACCGCGAGGAGCCCGAAAGCGTGGCGCGCATCCAGGCCTTGACCGTGCTGGCCGCCTGCGCGTTGCGCTTTGGTCGGCTGGATGAAGCGCAGCGGCGCTACGAGCAGTTGCTCGCGCGCGTGCGTTCGGAGGGCCGGCCGCCGCAGATCGCCGGCACGCTGGACAACCTCTCGCTGGTGCACAAGCGGCTCGGCCACTACGACGAGGCGCTGCGCCTGTCGCTCGAATCGCTGGAACAGCACCGCCGCATCGGCCATGTCGCCGGCATCGCGCTGTGCCTGAACAACCTCGGCTCGCTCTACATCACGCGCGGCGAGCCGGCCGCAGCGCAGGCGCCGCTGCGCGAGGCGCTGGCGCTTTGCGAGCGCGACGGCCTCGTCAACACGGCGGCCCTGGCGCACGCCAACCTGTCGCAGACGGCGATGTACCTCGGTGACCTGCCCGCCGCGCGCCAGCATGCGCAGCGCAGCAGCGAGAGCGCCCTGGCCAGCGGCAACCGCAGCATCGGAGCCTGGACCCGTTCGTACCAGGCGCGCCTGGCGGTGCGCGAAGGCGCTTTTGCCGAGGCGCGCACGGCGCTGGCCGAGGGCCTGTCGGCGGCGGTCAGCCTCGGCGCGCCATCTTTGCTCGCGCCGGGCTTGATGGCCTTCGCCGAGCTGCTGGACGCGCAGGGCCACGCCCTGCTGGCCCGCCGCTGCCTGGCCTTCTTTGGCGAGCTGCCGGAGCTGACGCAGTCCGACCGCGACGAGATGCTCGGCAAGCTGGCCCATTGGGGCGGCCTGCCATCTGACGCCGCGCCCTGGCCCGGCATGGCCTTGCCCGAGCTGCTGCAGCGCATCGCCACCGAAGCGCCGCTGCAGCATGCGGCCTTGATCTCGCTGCTGGATACGTCGCACTGATCCGGCGCCCGCCGGGCGTGGAACGCTCGCGGAACGCCCCCTTTTGCACAGTTCGTTTCCTCACAGGGACAGACGAACGATGCACATCACCACCATCCCCCTCAGGCCCGGCCTGATCACCCAGGCGCACCGGGCCTTACAAGGCGCGGCACTCGGCCTGGGCCGCCTTTTGCACCGCCGCCTGCGCGCCCACCAGGCCCAGGCGACCGCCCGCGTGCTGAGCCAGCTTGATGACCGCGTGCTGCGCGACCTCGGCTTGAGCCGCAGCGAGCTGCTGTCGGCCGCCGCAGAGCTTCACGGTCTGGCTGCCCGCGACCGCCGCCCCAGCCTGTTCGGCGCGCTGCTGCCGCGCTGACGCGCCGCCCCCTTCACCAGCCCCCTGCTTCGGCAGGCCATTTCCGTGCGGCCGTTGGCTGCGCTTCTTTCAGAAAACCACCTCCATCGAGATCCTCATGAACACCGTCACCGACCCCATCAAACCCCAGACCCCCGACTACACCGCCATCAAGCAGCGCCAGCAGGCCGCCTGGTCCAGCGGCGACTACGCCGTCGTCGGCACCACGCTGCAGATCGTCGGCGAGAACCTCGCCGAAGCGGTCGACGTGCGTGCCGGCGAACATGTGCTGGACGTGGCTGCCGGCAACGGCAACGCCACGCTGGCCGCCGCCCGCCGACTCGCCCAGGTCATCTCCACCGACTACGCCCCCTCGCTGCTCGACAAGGGCCGTGCCCGTGCCGAGGCCGAGGGCCTTGCGGTCGAGTTCCAGGTCGCCGACGTGGAAGCGCTGCCGTTTGCCGATGGCAGCTTCGACATCACGCTGTCGACCTTCGGCTCGATGTTCGCCCCCGACCATGAGCGCACGGCCAGCGAGATGCTGCGCGTGACGCGCCCGGGCGGCCGCATCGGCCTGGCCAGCTGGACGCCGGACAGCTTCATCGGCCGCCTGTTCAAGGTGATCGGTGCCCACGTGGCGCCGCCCGCCGGCGTCAAGCCGCCGTCGCTGTGGGGCAGCGAGGAGCACCTGCAGGTGCTGTTCGGTGCGCAGGCGACGCAGATCCACTGCCAGCGGCGCGTCTTCAACTTCCGCTATGCGTCGCCAGCGCATTTCGTGCAGGTCTTTCGCGACTACTACGGCCCGACGCACAAGGCCTTCGCCGCGCTCGACGCCGCTGGCCAGCGCGCGCTGGAGCGTGACCTGACCGCGCTGATCGACTCGATGAACACGGCCGGCGCTTCGTCGCTGATCGTGCCCAGCCACTACCTCGAAGCTGTCATTACCAAGCGCTGATCGCGCGTGGGCGTGGGCCGTGCGATCCACGGTGCCACTCCCTCCATTTCCTAGGGATAGAACAACATGAACCTGAGAACCTTACTCGCCGCGGCAAGCCTGGCCCCCGCGCTGGCTGCCTGCAGCGCCATGCCCGACGCGCTGCACCCCGGCCCGGGCGCCACGCTGGCGCTGACCGCCAGTGCGCGTGGCGTGCAGATCTATGAATGCCGTGCCGGCCAGTGGGCCTTCGTCGCGCCCCAGGCCGAGCTGTTCGACAGCGCCGGCCGCGCCATGGGCACGCACGGCGCCGGCCCGTTCTGGCAGGCCGCCGACGGCAGCCGCATCGTCGCCAGCGTCACCGCCCGCGCCGATGCGCCCGCGGCCGGCGCGATTCCGTGGCTGCTGCTGGCAGCCCGCCCGGCCCCAGACAGCCCCGTGACACACGGCCTGCTGGTGGGCGTCACCCACATCCAGCGCGTCAACACCGCCGGCGGCAGCGCGCCCACCGGCGCCTGCCAGCCGCAAGGCCACCCGCTGCGCGTGCCCTACCGCGCCGACTACCACTTCTACAAGAGCTGACCATGAAGATGAACCGTACCCCCCTCGTCATCGGCATCCTGTCGATCGCCGCTGCCTTCGCCACGCCCCAGGTGCGTGCCGATGCCGTCACCGACTGGAACACCAAGTCCGGCGAACTGATCACCGAGGCCAAGATGGGCACGCCGCCCGCCGTGCGCGTGATGGCCATCGTGCAGACCGCTGCGCTGCAGGCCGTCGACGCCGCACAGAAGGCCAACGCCTCGCCCGAGGCCGCGCTGGCCGCCGCGCACCGGGTCTCGCTGACCAGGCTGATGCCAGCGCAACAGCCGGCCATCGACGCCGCCTACCAGGCTGCGCTGAATGGCGTCGCCGATGGCGCCGCCAGGACCCAGGGCATCGCCACCGGCGAGGCCGCCGCCCAGGGCGTGCTGGCCGCGCGCCTTGACGACGGCGCCGCCACGCCCGAGGCCTACCGGCCCAAGACCAGCCCGGGCGCCTACGTGCCGACGGCGCCGGTCGCCGTGTCGCAATGGGCGCAGCGCAAGCCCTGGCTGCTGAGCAGCGCGGCGCAGTTCCGCCCGGCCCCGCCGCCGGCGCTGAACAGTGCCGAGTGGGCGCGCGACTTCGACGAGGTGCGCACACTGGGCGCCAAGGCGGCCAGCCGCCGCACGGCCGAGCAGACCGACGCCGCGCGCTTCTGGGACTACTCGCTGCCGGCGATCTACCACGGCGTGGTGCAATCGGTGGCGAAGCAGCCGCAGCGCGACCTGGCGCGGAACGCCCGGCTGTTCGCGGCGGTCGCGCAGGCGATGGACGACGCCTTGATCGCCGTCATCGAGGCCAAGTACCACTACCAGTTCTGGCGCCCGGTCACGGCCATCCGCAACGGCGACATCGACAGCAACGATGCCACCACGCGCGACCCGGCGTGGACGTCGCTGATCGACTCCCCGATGCACCCCGAGTACCCCAGCGGCCACAGCATCCTGGCTGCCTCGGTGGCCACGTTGATCGACGCCGATGCCAAGGGTGGCGCAGTGCCGGAGCTGTCCACGAGCAGCCCGACGGCCAAGGGCGCGACGCGCCGCTGGCAGCGCACCGACGACTTCGTTCGCGAGGTATCGGACTCACGCATCCACGGCGGCATCCACTTCCGTTCGGCCACGAACGCGGCCGAGGCCATGGGCCGACGCATCGGCGCGTTGGCGGCGCAGCGCCTGCTGCAACCCTGACCGAGGCGGTTCAGCGCCCGCTGTGCCGCCGGGCCAGGCGGCCCACCAGCGCCAGGCCCAGCAGCAACAGCGCCCACGTGCCGGGCTCAGGCACGGCGGCCACGGTCCAGTCAATGCCGCTGGCGGCCACGATCTGTTCGTTGTGATACGCCACGCCGCCGATCAGCACGCCCGCGGAGCCGCCGTAGCTCAGCGTGTGCAGGAAGTCGGCGTTGGACGAGACCATGGTGTCCAGGCTGGGTGTCCAGGCCGCAATGCCAGCCTGGGTGGTGGCGTAGACGCCCCAGACGAAGGACTGGCCCAGCGTGACGGGCACGGCGAAGGTGACGGTGTCGTCGATGCTGCGGTTGCCGCTGCGCGACACGCCCCAGACGACGCGCTGGCGGTCGGTACCCAGCGGGTCCGAGCCGCCGGGGTTGAAGCCGGGCGTGTAGAGGCTCACCTCGTCGTTGCCCTTGTAAACATTCGCCATCACCTGGGCACTGCCGCCGCCGGCCGAGAGCAGGCCGGTGGCGTCGACCGTGAACAGCCATGTCGCCGCCTCGCCCTCGTGGCCGGGCACGTTGACCGTCATCGTTTCCGACCAGCCGCCGCCGGCTGCGGCGACCGGGAACTGAACGTTGATGCGGGCCGTGTTGCTCGAAGCCAGGTGGATTTGCCCCATGCGGGCCTGGATGGACGCCTGGTTGGTCGCATTGGGCGCGTTCCACTGCGCGGTGGCGGCGGCCTGACCGGCGGCGCCGGTGAAGTCCTGGCTTTGGCAGCTGAAGTGTCCGGTCCAGCCGCTGAAGGCCGCGGTGATGTCCAGCCCCGGCGTGTAGCCCACGCCCGCGCTGAGGTCGCTGGCACAGGCGCTGGCGAAGCCGCCTGGCTTGCTCACGCTGCCGACGCTCGAGCCGGCGTGGGCGAGGCTTGCAGCCAGCAGGCCGGCGGTCAGGGAGGCGATCAGTTTCATGGCGTGCTCCGCGCTGTTGTGGGGGAGTTGCCACGGTAGAGCGGGGCCGTTGCCGCGCCGTTGCGGCGGCTCAGCGCCAGGTGGCGACGAAGCTCGCGCGGACGGCGGGCCAGTCGGCCAGTGTCGCGCCCAGGCGTTCGGTCCACGCGGCGAGCGCCGTGCCGCCGAGGGCGCTCGCCAGCTCGATGGCCGCACTCGCATGCGTGCGCGGATCAAGCAGCGCGGCCCCCGCGAGGGCCACCGCCGCCGGGTCGCCAGCGGCTCGGCAGCGCACCGCCAGCATGCGCAGCCGAAGTTCGTCATTCAGCCCGGGCGCATCGTCCGGGGCGAGCAACGCGAGCGCGCCAGCCAGGTCCCCTTCCTGACAGCGGTGCTGGGCATCGACCAGCGCCAGCCGCAGCCGCACGCGCGGGTTCGCGATCGCGTCGGGCGGGCCCAGGCGCTGCAGCCAGCCGCGCGCTTCGTCCACATCACCGCGCAGCACCGCCGCCACGGCGCAGGCCAGCCAGACCGGGTGGCCGGCTTGCGGCGACTGCGCCAGCGCGTCATGATTCAGCGCCGCCAGCAGCGGTGCCGCGCGCGGCCACTGGCCCAGCATGGCCATCGGCTCCAGCACCGCCATCGCGATGCCGGCGATGGACATCGGCTGGCCGATGGCGATGACCTCCGCGATGGCCGGCTCGATGTGCTCCCAGGCGCGGTCCCAGTCGCCCACCATGAAATAGGCGTCGACGAACAGCGCACGGAACATCGTCCGCGCTTCGCTGCCCGGCTGTTCGGCACACAGCGCCCAGCCTTCATCGATGACCGGCAGCGCGTCGCCGGCACGCGTCTGCTGCAGAAAGGTGACGGCCAGGTTGTAGAGCGCGAACAGCTGCGTCGGCCGGTTGCCGAAGCGACCGGCCAGCGCCGCGGCTTCGCGCAGATCGGCCTCGGCGATGTCCAGGTTGCCGCGCTCGGCCTCGAAGGCACCGCGCAGCTGCAGGCTGCGGGCGATGAGCATGCCGTCGCCACGCTGCCGGCTCGCGGTGACGAACAGGTTGGCCCGCTCGACGGCGGCATCGAAGCGTGCGGCTGAGAACTCCAACATTGCCAGCGAGGCCAGCATCTCCGCGCGTTCCGGGTGGGCCGGGTGGATGAGCGCCAACGCCTCTTCGCCCAGTGCGCGCGCCTCGTCGATGCGGCCGTGCTGCTGCAGCGCGTCCATGCGCAGCGACAGCCGGCGCAGGCGCTGGCTGTCATCGGTCGGCGGCGGCAAGGTGTCGAGCACGGCCAGCGCCGCCTGTGCGCTCTTGCCGCGCACGAGGTAGCGCGCCAGCGCATGGCCCGCCTCGACCTCGACCTCCGGCGGCAGCGCGGTGCCGGCGCGCAGGTCCTCCAGGCGCTGCCGGCAGGCCTCTGCCTCGGCGTGGCGGCCGAGGCCGTGCTCCGCCTCCAGCAGCCGCGCCAGCAGCGAGGCGGCTTGCGGCGGGGTCGGGTCGTCGCCCAGGCCGAGCTGCCAGTGACGCGCCGCTTCGCCCAGCGCGGCCAGCGCTCGGGCGGCGTCGCCGGCGGCCAGCCGGTGGGCGACGGCGCGGCGCGGCTCGCCACAGGCCTCGAAGTGGCGCGCGGCCTCGGCGCTGGCGCCCAGCGCTTCGGCACCCAGCGCCAGCCGGTGATGCACCAGCCGGCGCCGCACCGGCTCCAGCGCCGAATCCAGCGCCTGTCGGGCCAGGTCATGCGTCCAGGCATAACCGCCGGCCGCGTGGGCGCGCACGAGCTGGGCCTGCGCGGCCTGTTCCAGCGCCTGCACCACTTCCAGCTCCGACAGCGCGCAGGCCGATGCCAGCCAGGCCGCGCCAAAAGGCTCGCCGGCCAGCGCCGCGGCTTCGAGCAGGCGGGCCGTCGGCGCGTCCAGGCGCCGCACGCGCGCCAGCACGGCGTCTCGCACGCTGGCGGGCATCGGCAGCTCGCGGTAGTCCTGCGTCACGGCGTCGAAGGGCGTGCGCCAGCGGCCGTGCTCGTCGACATCGAGCACCGCGGTCTCGGCCAGGTCGCGCAGTGTTTCGGAGATGAAGTACGGATGGCCGCCGGTGGCGCTGCACAGGCGCTCGGCAAAACGCGCCGGGTCGGCCGCACCCGACAGCTGGCGCATTAGCTCGTAGACCGCTTCCGCCGGCAGTGGGCCGAGCGCGATGGTCTCGGCGGCAAGGACCGCGCTGAAGCCCGGCAGCTCGGCGTCATCGGCCGCGCCGCGCCAGCACACCAGCTCGACGGCGCCCTCGGCGCCCGCCTCGCGGCGGCGCGCCGCGACCCGGGCCAGCAGCGTGCGGCTGGCGGGGTCGGCCAGCTGCCAGTCGTCCAGCACGAGGGCGTCGAAGGCACCGCGCGACAGCGCCAGCCAAGCCTGGATGCAGGCCTCGTCGAAGCGCAGCTGCTCGGCCTGCGTGCGCAGCGGCGCAGGCGCCGGGCCCAGCTCGGGCAGCAGCCGCGCGACCTCGGTCACGATCCAGTCGTCCAGCCCGCGCAGGTCCGGCGGGTCACCGGCCAGCACGCGCAGCACGCGGGCGCATGCGCCGAAGGCGATGTCGCGGTCGCCGCTGCGGCAGCGCACCAGCGCGTAGGCACCCTGCGAGGCGGCGAAGTCGGTCGCGAGGCGCGTCTTGCCCACCCCGGCCTCGCCGACGATGACGACCGCCGTGCGCCGCAGCCACGCGCCCTGCAACCGCGCCACCTCGGCGGCGCGGCCGACGAAGGGCAGGCGCTCCGGCCAAGCTCTCTGCGGGAGTGCCAATGCAACGGCGGCCGGCGCTGCCGTGCCGCGCAGCGACTGCGCGAGCGCCACGGTCTCGGGCATGGGTTGCAGTCCCAGCTCGGCCGCCAGCACGGCCCGGCAGCGCTCGAACTGGCGCAGCGCCGCCTCGCGCTGGCCGGTGGCGGCCAGCAGCCGCATGGCCTGGCGGTGGTGGCGCTCCTGCAGGCCGTCTTCGTCGAGCAGGGCGTGCACATGGGCGAGCGCGGTGGCCAGGTCGGCGCGCGCCTCGGCTGCGGCGGCGGCGGCTTCCAGCGCGCTGAAGCGCAGCCGCAGCGCGCGTTCGCGGGCCGCGCTCAGCCAGGGGGCGAACAGCGGCGCGTCGTCCAGCTGCAGGCCGTCCGCCAGCTCGCCCCGCCAGGGCGCGAGCGCCAGTTCAGGCTTGGCTTCGGCGCGTAGCAGGTCGCAGCTCAGCGTGTCGCCGGGGTGCAGATAGTCGTCGTCGACGCGGAAGGCCTCGGGCACGCCCGCCTCGCGCAGCCGCGCCAGCTCGCGGCGCAGGTTGCGGCGCGCGCTGGGCTCATCCAGGTCCGGCCACAGCAGCGTGCACAAATGCGGCCGGCTGGCACCGCCGTCCAGCGCCAGCACCAGCAGCAGCGCTTGCGTCTTGCGGTTGGTCAACGCGACAGGCGCGCCGCTGCGCGACAGGCGCACGGGCCCCAACACCCGCAGCTCCAGCACGGCACCCGACGGTTCTTGCATGCGCGGATTGTGCGAGTCAGCGCAGGCCGGTCGACGTGGCCGGCGCGTTCGACATAGGGATGCCGAGGAAGCGCGCCAGCTCGAACGGGCTGTCGAAGTCGAGCAGCCGGCCGTCCTCCAGCACCACCCGCGCACTGAACTCGCCCGGCGCCGCCGACCACCAGGTCAGCAGGCAACGGCGCGGCGGCGCGTGGGTCCGCAGGTGGGCGGCGTTGTCGTCCATGGTCATGCCGGCGAGTCTGCCGGCGGGGCGTTGCGGCCGCGTTGCGTGACGGGTTGACCCGATGCCGGCAGCAGCAGCCGCAAGCGTTGGTGGCTGGCCAGTAGTGTAAATATTGTGGCTATTTGGTCCGTTAAAAACCTAGAATATTGGCTGCCATGGCAAAAAAGACCGCCCCTTTGCTCCCCGCCACCGATGAAGTGTTGAGGCAGTTCGGCGGCCGCCTGCGCCTGGCGCGGCTGCGTCGGCGGCTCTCGGCCAAGCAGGTGGCCGAGCGCGCCGGGATGGCGCCCATGACACTGCGCAGCCTGGAGCGCGGCGGGTCGGGGGTGACCATGGGTGCTTACCTTGCCGTCATGCAGGTGCTGGGCATCGAGAAGGACCTCGACCTGCTCGGCAAGGCCGACCCGGTCGGTCGCGAGCTTCAGGATGCGCAGTTGCCAGCGCCCAGCAAGACACCACGCCCCGGGCTGTCAGTGCAGCGGCTGGTTGCGCCCAACAACGCGATCAAGAAGCCGCTCAAGCCTGCCGAGGACGCGCGGGACTGGATCAAGCAGAGCGGCTTCGCCAGCGCCGATGCACTGGCTGGCTTGATCGAGCCGTCGGCAGCGCTGAAGAAGAAGGGGCGTTGAAGCCATGGCCGCAGCCGTTGCCGTCTACGCGGACTGGGTGGGCCTCGCGGAGCCGCTGCGGCTGGGGTGGTTGCACGCCAGGCGCGGCGCGGGTCGGGAAGTTTTTGAGTTTGAGTTCGATGCTGCGGCGCTGGCCCATCCCGCCACCGGGAACTTGCATCTGGACCCGCGATTGAGCCTCTTCGGCGGCCGGCAGCACCCGCCGCAGGGCCACGAGACCTTCGGTGTGTTCGCCGATGCGAGCCCGGACCGGTGGGGCCGGTTGCTGATGCGCCGCCGGCTGGAACGGGCGCAGCGGGCAGGGCAGGTGGGCAAGGCCGTTCGGCTGCACGAATCGGACTACCTGCTGGGCGTGCACGACGCCTACCGTTCCGGGGCGCTGCGCTTGCGCCTCGATGACGCGGGCGACTTTTTGGACAACCAGCACGGCACGGCCGCACCGCCCTTTGTTCAGCTGCGCGAACTGGAAGCGGCCAGCCTGGCGCTGGAGCGCGATGAGGACAACACTGCGGCGGCGGGCGACGACTGGCTGCGCCTGCTGATCGCTCCCGGCGGCTCGCTCGGCGGCGCGCGGCCCAAGGCCAGCGTCGTTGATCCGCAGGGGCAGTTGTGGATTGCCAAGTTCCCCAGCGTGCGCGACGAGCACGATGTGGGCGCCTGGGAGCTGGTGGTGCAGACCCTCGCGAAGGGCTGCGGCCTGGCCGTGCCGCAAAGCCTGGCCCGCAAGTTCGCGAGCCGGCAGCACAGCTTCCTGGTCAAGCGCTTCGACCGCACGCCCGCTGGCAGGCTTCATTTCGCCTCGGCGATGACGCTGACCGGCCACCTGGACGGCGACGATGCGTCGACAGGCGCGAGCTATCTGGAGATCGCCCGCGTGCTGATCGACCACGGTGCGAACACCGCCGCAGACCTGCGTGAGCTGTGGTCGCGCATCGTCTTCAACATGCTGGTCTCCAACACCGACGATCACCTGCGCAACCACGGATTCATCCTCGTGCCGGGCAAGGGCTGGCGCCTGTCCGATGTCTACGACATGAATCCGGTGCCCGGGTCGCAAGGCCTGAAGCTCAATGTCAGCGAGGTCGACAACGCGATGGACCTCGACCTCGCGCGTTCGGTGGCGCCGTACTTCCGAGTCCCTCGGAAGCTGGCCGACGAGATCGTCGCGCGCAGCCAGGCCGTGGTGAAGCAGTGGCCCAAGATCGCTGCCAGCCTGAAGCTTCGTGCCCGGGAGCAGGAGTGGATGGCGGCGGCGTTCCGCCTCGCTGGCTGATCGCCGCGAGACCGTCAGCGCCAGGCGCCGAGGATGGCGCCCATGGCCGTGAAGGCCACGACCTGATAGCCACTGTTGATGAGCCACAGCTTCAGCGAGCGCTGCTCGAACAGGTAGATGACGCCCAGCGCCATCGCCACCCAGCCGATGCCGGTGGCCGCACCGGCGAACAGGCCGAAGCTGAAGCTGGCCTTGGCGCCGAGGAAGGCCGCGAGGTTGAACGACATGACCAACGCGGCCAGCGCCGACAGCCCGAAGATGCGGCCCAGCGGCGGCTGCTGCAGCTGCGCTTCGGTCATGCCGGCCTCGCGTGCCCAGGCCTTGGCGAACAGGATGGGCGAGTACCAGAGCCCGCCGATGGCGAAGTAGACAAGGGCTGCGGCGGCGATGGCCAGATAGTTAAAGTGAAGGTCTTCCATGCGGGGCTCCGTGGTTGGTGGCCGCGATGCTGGCCGCCGGCAGTCGCCGCCGCCAGGGGCCGAGCGCCCAAACAGGACATCCGCTTGCCGAACCCCGACCTGGATACGCTGAACCCGCAGAGTCCGGTCAGGCTGGACGACCGTCTCGTCATGACGGTCGGCAGCCTGGGCTTCGGCCTGGCCATTCCGTGGCTGACCGGGCTCTACGGGCCGTGGGGGCCGGGCGACGGCGTGTTCTGGGTCGGCTTCGTCGGCTTCATCGCGCTGGCCACCGCCATCTGGGGCGGCAACCGCTGGCTGCTGTTCAAGCAGCGCGAGCACTTCGACTGGTTCCAGCGCCCGCTGCGCAAGCTGCTGATGCTGGTGGTCGCCAACGTGCTCTACACGGCGCCCATCACCGTGCTGGGCCTGCTTGCGTGGTACTTCGTCGCCGGCATGCCGGTGGACCGCAGCACGCTGCAGATTGTCACGCTGACCAATGTCATCTGCGTGTTGTTCGTGACGCATGGCTACGAGACGCTGTTCCTGATCCGCGAGCGCGAGTCCGACCTGATCCGCGTCGAGCGCTCGGAGCGGCTGCGTGCGCAGGCCGAGCTGGGCGCGCTGAAGGCGCAGGTCGACCCGCACTTCCTGTTCAACAGCCTGAACACGCTGGGCCACCTGATCCAGTCCGAGCCGGTGCGCGGCCGCGAGTTCTGCGACGCGCTGGCGGAGGTCTACCGCTATGTGCTGGACAGCCGCCAGCGCGACCTCGTGCCGCTGGCCGAGGAGCTGGCCTTCCTGCGCCGCTATCACCGGCTGCTGGAGTTGCGTTTTGGCGCGGCCGTGCCGCTGGAACTGGAGGTCCAGGCCGACGGCTGGCGCATCGTGCCGATGGCCTTGCAGACGCTGCTGGAGAACGCGGTCAAGCACAACCAGGCGAGTGCCTCGGAGCCGTTGGCGGTGCGCTTGTCGTTGGCCGATGCGACCGTGACTGTCAGCAACGACATCCGCCCGCGCCGCACCGCGCTGCCCTCGGCGGGCGTGGGCCTGGCCAATCTCGACGAACGCTGCCGGCTGCTGACCGGCCGCGCGCTGGTCGTGCGCGAGGCCGATGGGCGTTTTGAAGTCATCGTGCCCCTACAGTCCGCTTGATGTCGAAGCCCCCACGCTCGCCTTGCTCGCTGCCCCCCGAGGGGGCGCTTCAGCACTTTCGGGCGGCCGTGCAGTGCTGATGAAAGTCTTCATCGCCGAGGACGAGCCGCCGGCCCGTGAGCGCCTGGTCGAGGCGCTGGCCCGCGTCGCGCCGCAGGTCCGGGTTGTGGGCCATGCCGACAGCGTGAGGGCGACGGCTGAATGGCTGGCCACGCAGCCTCCGCCCGACCTGCTGCTGCTGGACATCCAGCTCGGCGACGGCCTGTCGCTGGAGCTGTTCGACGGCCGAAACGGCAATGAGCTGGCGGTGCCCGTCATCTTCACGACCGCCTTCGACCAGTTCGCCATCGCCGCCTTCCGCGCGCTGGCGGTGGACTATCTGCTCAAGCCGGTCGACGAGGCCGCACTGGCCCAGGCCATCGCCAAGGCCGAGCGGCTGCGGCGCGGCTTCGGCAGCGACGTGATGGCCGTGCTGGCCGAACTGCAGCGCCCGCGCTGGCGGCAGCGCCTGCTGGGCCGCAGGGCCGCCGCATTCCAGGCTTTCGACGTGGACGAGCTGGCCTACGTCGTGTCGCTAGACAAGCTCAGCCACGCCGTGCTGCACGACGGCAGCCGGCTGCTGCTGGAGACGCCGCTGGCGGAGCTGGAAAGCCAGCTGGACCCGGCGCAGTTCTTCCGCGCCAACCGCCAGACCCTGCTGGCCGCGCGCGCCGTGGCCGGCTTCGCCGCGGCGGGCAAAGGGCGGCTCAAGCTGCAGCTGCGGCCGGCACTGGCCGGCGAGCTGTTCGTCAGCCAGGAGCGGGCGGCGGAGTTCAAGGCCTGGCTGGAGCGCTGAGCTGCTTGCGCAGGGCCGCCACCACGCGCGCATCCGCGCCCGCCAGCATGGCCGTGCGCGCCGCGATGCGGCCTTCGCCGTCGAGCAGGATCAGCTCGGCGCTGTGGTTGAACTCACCATCGGGCAGGGCGCGGTACTGGAACTTCAGCAGCGCGGCGATCTTGCGGGCGGTGGCCGGGTCGGTGCGGGCCAGCGTCCATTGCGATGCGTCCAGGCCACGCTCCCTGGCCATGGCGGCCAGTTTGGCCGGTGTGTCGCGCACCGGGTCGAAGCTGATCAGCAGCACCTTGACGCGGCGGCGCTCGGCCTCGGGCAGCGCGGCCTGCGTGTCTCGTGCGGCGTCAATGAGCATGGGGCAGACGAACTGGCAGCTCGTGTAGAACATGCTGACCAGCACCGGCTGGCCGCGCGCCGCGTCGAGCTGGACGGGCTGGCCGCGCTGGTCGGTCAGCGTCGCGGCGAGCTGGTAGACGGAATCGCCGGGCAGCGCCGATACCGCGCCGGCGAATGTGACCCAACTCAGCAGCAGGCGCCGCTTCATTTCCGCACCTCACGCGCGCAGCGAAAGCCCAGGCTGCCGGTGCTGTCCGCGCCGCTCAGCGAGGACAGCAGCGCCACGCGCATCAGCACCGCGTAGTTCTGCCGGTCCTGCAGGTCGATGGCGCCGGCGCCGCAGAACTTCAGCCGGTCGGGGTCGCTGGCGCTGCGGCTGTCGGCATTGACGAGCAGGGCGTTGAAGTCGTCCACCCATTCCCACACCAGGCCGTGCAGGTCGCGCACGCCATAGACATTGGCCGCGCCGCCCACCGCCGGCAGCGGACCATTGGCGGGGCGGGCATACCAGCCGAGGATGCGCGCCAGCCAGGCGGGGTCGCTGCGCGCATCGGTGCGCGTCGCGTCGGCGGCCGCGGCGTACTCCCATTCATGCCAGGTTGGTAGCCGGCCGCCCTCGGCCTCGCAGTAGGCCTGGGCCGCAAACCAGCTGACTGCAGTGACCGGGGCGTCACCGTCATCGACACCTTGCTGCAGATAGCCCGCGCTGGCGAAGGCCGCCGGCACGCGGCCCGGCCGCCACTCGGCATGCGTAGCCAGGAAGCGGCGGAACTCGGCACGCGTGACCGGCGTCTCGCGCAGCTCGAACGCGGCGATGCGGGTCGGCTCGCGGTCGGTGTCGCGCGCCAGCACGCTGTTCAGCGTGCCGGCCGGCATGGCCACATAACCGGCCAACAGCGCGACAGCGGCAGCGGTGCTCATCAGTGCCCTGCCTGGTTGGTCGTCGCCGGCTTGGCGGCGCGCTCCTTCTTCACGTCGGCGGCCGAGATGCTGCCGCCCGCGTTGCCCCAGCTGTTCAGCACATAGGTCAGGATGTTGGCGACCTCGTCGTCGTTGAGCTGGTTCATCGGCGGCATGACCGAGTCGTAGTCCTTGCCGTTGACCTTCATCTTGCCGGACAGGCCGTGCAGCACGGCGCCGATGGCGCGTTTCGGATCCTGGCCGAACCAGTCGGACTTGGCCAGCGGCGGGAACACGCCGGCCAGCCCGGCGCCATTGGCCTGGTGGCAGACCGAGCAGGTGCCGGCAAACAGCGCCTGGCCGGCGGCGATCTGGTCCTTGGGTGTCAGCGTGCCGGCGGCGGCTGCCGTCGTCGCCGTGGCCACGGCCTTCAGGTTGGGGGCTGCGCGGTCGCCGAGGTAGACGGAGTCGACCTCCTTGCCCGAATAGATGGACTTGTCCTCGGGCCCGTCGATCTTCAGGATGGCCAGCGCGCCCTTGTTGAAGGCGCGGAAGATGGAGTGATCCACCAGCACATAGCTGCCCGGCACGCGTGCCTTGAAGTCGACGATGGCCGCACCGCCGGCGGGGATCAGCGTCGTCTGCACGTTCTTCTGCGCCAGCGTGCCGCCCTCGAAGCGCACGCTGTCGAAGATGGCGCCGATGACGTGGAAGCTGGACACGAGGTTCGGCCCGCCGTTGCCGACGAACATGCGCACCGTCTCGCCCACCTTGGCCTGCAGCGCGCGCTCGCCCGTCAGCGCGCCTTCTGCGCCGTTGAACAGCACATAGGTGGCTTGCTCGGCGATGGCCTTCTCCATGTCGAAGGGCTGCAGGCCTTTCTCGCGGTATTTGCCGGTCGTGTAGAAGTCGCCCTGCATGACGTAGAACTCGTGGTCGACCTTGGGCAGGCCTTGCGGCGGCTCGACGAGGATGAGGCCGTACATGCCGTTGGCCACGTGCATGCCCACCGGCGCGGTGGCGCAGTGGTAGACGTAGATGCCCTCGTGCAGCGCCTTGAACGTGAACTGCGAGGCATGGCCCGGCGCGGTGAAGCTGGACGCCGCGCCGCCGCCCGGGCCGGTGACACCGTGCAGGTCGATGTTGTGCGGCATCTTGCTGCTCGGGTGGTTCTTCAGGTGGAACTCCAACGTGTCGCCCTGGCGCACGCGGATGAAGCTGCCCGGCACCGTGCCGCCAAAGGTCCAGAAGGTGTAGCTGACGCCTTCGGAGATGGGCATGTCCTTCTCGATGACCTCCAACTCGACGATGACCTTGGCGGGCGCCTTGCGGCCCGTGGGCGGCGGCACGAAGGGCGGGCTGGTCAGTTTGGCTTGCACGACCGGCAGCACCTTGTCGGGCGCGCCGAAGGCCAGCGTGGACGCGGTGAGGGCGGCGAGCAGAAGCAGGCGCTGCAGCATGGGGTTGTCTCCCGTTGTCGTAGGTGCCGCAAGCGATATGACCCGAGGCGAGCCCATGCTAGACAGCAGGTGCGCGACCCACTTTGCGCTGGATCAAGCGCATCGGTGGCGGCTATGCTCTTCTGCAACCCAACCAAGTCACGACTCCCATGCGAGCCGCTTTCAGCCTTCTGGGCCTCGTCATCGTGGCCGCCATCGTGTTGTCACTCGTCAAGAAGCAGGCCACGGCCTTGAAGCCACCGGCGGGCGCGCCGGCGGCCAGTGCCGCGCTGCCGGCGCCGCAGGCGGTGGGCCAGCAGGTGCAGGGCGCCGTCGACGACGCCGCCCGGCGCACAGCCGAGGCAGCGTCTGCCGCCACGAACTGAGGCGGTGACCGACCACAAGCTGTTCTTCGCGCTGCGGCCGGACGAGGAGACGGCCGAGCGCATCGCCCGCTTCGCCGCCGCCGAGCATGAGGCGCGTGGGCTGGCGCCGCGGCTGCGCCCGAGCCGCATCTTCCACATCACGCTGCACTACTTTGGTCGCTTCGACGGCGAGCCGGACGCGCGGTTCGTGGAGGCCGCGATGCGGGCAGCCTCCGAGGTCGTGCGGCCGGCCTTCGACGTCGGCTTCGAGCGGTTTGCCAGCTGGGGCCGCGCGGACGCCCGCCAGCATCCCTTCGTTCTGACAGGCGGCCAGAGCCTGGAGGCGGTGCGCGAGTTGCGGGATGCGCTGGCAGATCGGCTGATTGCCCATGGCCTGCCGGCCAGCAAGGACTACGAGCCGCATTTGACGTTGCGCTACGACAAGCGTCCTGCGCCCGGCTGGGAGGTCACGCTGCCAGGCTGGACAGCCAGCGAGTTCGTGCTCGTCAGCAGCCCGCAGGGCATGACCCGGCATGAGGTGATTGCCCGCTGGCCCCTGCAAGGTTGAAAGCCGCTGCGCCGCCGAGGCCCGCTCCTACAGCGGAGCCAGCGTCCGGCCGACGAGCGCATGGCGGCGCAGCGGTGAGCATCCATCAACCTCGCCAAGGAGCATCACATGATCATCAAGGTCGCCATTGCACTCGTCGCCACTTCGGCGCTCGCCATGAAGCTGGTGCAGCGCTTGAGCCACGGCCAGCAACTGCGCCGCGCGCGGGACGACGGCAAGCGTCACAGCGACGACGTCAGTCGCTGGGAAGCCGAAGGTGGCAATCCGCCGGAGGCCAAGGAACCGGTGAAGCGCTCGTCCCGGCGCGCCGCCAAGCCGGCGACCGAAAGCTGAGTCAGGCCTCGGCGATGGCCTGGGACAGCGCCCGCACACTCAGCGGCGCCGAGCCCTCGGCCTTGTTGGAGATGGTGACGAAGGCGTCCTGCCCGGCGCCGGCCGTGCCGCGGATGATGCGGGCCAGCTCGGTGCGGGTCTCGACATCGGGGTCCATCAGTTCGTTGAACTCGCCGTAGCGCTTTTCGGCGGCTTCGTAGCCGTAGGCGCCGTGCAGGCGGTTCAGGTTCCAGCGCACCACCAGCGGCCCCGGCCACAGTGCGCGCAGCAGCGGCAACTGTTCTTGCAGCGGTGGCAGCTTGGGATGCAGGCCGACGCAGTAGCGCACGCCGGTGTCGCGCAGCAGGGCGACCAGATCGGGCGTCAACCAGGCCGCGTCGCGCACTTCCACCGCAATGACGCCGGCAGGCGGCTTCGGCAGGGCCAGCAGCAGCGCATGCAACTTGTCGAACTGCTCGCCCATGCGCGCCAGCAACGGGCCGGGCAGCGGGCTGATCTGGAACACCAGCGCGCCGATGTGCGAGCCCAGGCCTTCGTAGGCCGGGGCGATGAAATCCTGCAGCGCGAGTGTGGGGTCCAGGAAGAGCGGGTTCAGCTCATGCCCCCGGCCGTCCTCGTTGCGCAACATGGCATCGGTCACCAGGCTGGGCGCCTTGACGGTGAAGCGGAAGCCCGCGGGCACCTGCTGGGCATGGCGCTCGAACTCACTGGCGGCCAGCGGCCGGTAGAAGCCGCGGTCGATGCCGACGGCGCGCAGCAGCGGGTGGGCAGCGTAGGCGGGCAGGCCGGTCTTGGACAGCGTCTGCTCGCTGTGCTTGCCGGCCCAGACCTGGCCCTGCCAGCCCGGATAGCTCCAGGTCGAGGTGCCCAGATGGATGTGCGGCGACAGCGCCGCGGCGAGGGCGATGTCCGCGGCCAGCGGCGGCACCGCTTGAACACCCCGTGGTCGCTGGACGGGCGCGTCGAGTCCGAAGAGGTCCTGCATCGTCATCAGGGCCGAAGTTCTATGCCGGCCGCCGTCAGCGCCGCATGGATGGCGCGGGCGAAGGCGAGGGCGTGCGGGCCGTCGCCATGCAAGCAAATGGTCTGCGCCTGTAGCGGCACGGTCTCGCCGGTCACGGCCTGCACGACGCCCTCTCGCACCATGCGCAGCGTCCTTGAGACGGCCACGGCCACGTCGTCCACATGCGCGCCCGGCTCGCTGCGCGGCACCAGGCTGCCGTCGGCGCGATAACCGCGGTCGGCAAACACCTCGGCCACGGCGCGCAGGCCGGCGCGCTCGGCTGCGCGAAGCAGCTCACCGCCGGCAAGGCCGTAGACCGCAAGGCCAGGGTCGACGGCGCCCACCGCCGCGGCGACCGCATCGGCCAGCACCGGGTCGCGCGCGGCCTGGTTGTAGAGAGCGCCGTGCGGCTTGACGTGATGCAGCCGGCCGCCCGTCGCGCGCACGAGGGCGTGCAGCGCGCCGATCTGGTAGATCAGGTCTGCCTTCACGTCTGCGGGTGCCAGCTGCATCTCGGTGCGGCCGAAGTTCTCGCGGTCGGGGTAGCTCGGGTGGGCGCCAATGGCCACGCCGCGCGCCAGCGCCGCACTCACGGTGGCCTGCATCAGCCGCGCATTGCCGGCATGCCAGCCGCAGGCGATGTTGGCGGAGCTGACCAGGGTCAGCAGTTCGGCGTCGTCGGGCGCGCCTTCGCCGAGGTCGGCATTCAGATCGACATTCACAGCGCTCCCCTCAGTTCGTCGAGCCTTTGCCTTTGTGCCCGCAGTGCGGCGATGGCCTCGTCCTGCGTGCAGGGCACGAAGCGCAGCGTGGCGCCCAGGCGCAGTTGCGCCAGCTTCCACAGGTCGGCCCGGATGACGACGCCGATATTGGGATAGCCGCCCGTCGTCTGCGCATCGGCCAGCAGCACGATGGGCTGGCCCGACGGCGGCACCTGGATGACGCCGGGCAGCACGCCGTGCGAGGCCAGCTCCGTGCCGCGGGGGCGCACGAGGGTGGGGCCGGCCAGGCGATAGCCCATGCGGTTGCTTTGCGGCGTGACGCGCCAGTCGGCGCCCCAGAAACCTTCGGCGAAGTCATCGTGTTCGGGGCCGGGCAGCACGCGCACGCAGGCGCTCCAGTCCGGCGGGCGCAGGCCGATGGCGCGCGTGGGCACACTGGTCGGCGGGTCAAGCGGCAGGCGGTCGCCCTCGCGCAGCGCCCGGCCGTGCAGGCCACCGAAGCCGGCCTTCAGATCGGTGCTGCGCGACCCGAGCGTGGGCGGCACGGCGATGCCGCCACTGATGGCGACATAGCTGCGCATGCGCGCATGCGGCGCGGCGAGCTGGAGGGTCTGGCCGGCGCGCACGCGTTGGCGCCACCAGGGCCGCAGCGGCTGACCGTCGAGCCGCGCCTCGGTGTCGGTGCCGGTCACGGCGATGCAGCAGTCGGCGTCAATACGCAGGCTGGCCGGGCCGAGGGTGAACTCCAGGCCGGCCGCGTCGGCCGCGTTGCCGACGAGCAGATTGCCCCACTGAAGCGCGAGGTCGTCCAGCGCGCCGCAGCGGCTCAGGCCAAGGTCGCGCCAGCCGGGGCGGCCCAGGTCCTGCACCGTCGCCAGCGGCCCGGCGCGCAGTATCTCGATCATTCGTTGACCGCCACAAAGCGCACGCGGTCGCCCGGCGCCAGCAGCGTGGGCGGCTCGGCCTGCGGGTCGAACAGCGCCAATGTTGTCCCGCCGATCAATTGCCAGCCGCCCGGCGTGGCCAGCGGATAGATACCGGTTTGCGCGCCGCCGATGCCGACGCTGCCGGCCGGCACCGCCACGCGCGGCTC
This sequence comes from Pelomonas sp. Root405, assembly GCF_001425165.1. GTDB lineage: Bacteria > Pseudomonadota > Gammaproteobacteria > Burkholderiales > Burkholderiaceae_C > Pelomonas. The sequence continues at coordinate 266,377 of NZ_LMDU01000016.1, read as the reverse complement.
GGCGCGGCGCGGCGTGTGGAGGGCCTCGTCCAGCCCGCCGAGGTAGGCGAAGCCGGGCTGGAAGCCGATGAAGTAGACGACGTACTCGGCCTGGGTGTGGCGCTGCACGACCTCGTCGGCGCTCATGCCGCAGTGCGCTGCCACGTCATCCAGATCAGGTCCTGCCGGGCCGCCATAGCGGACCGGAATCTCCACCAGTCGGCCGAGGCGCCGGCTGCCCGGTGGCTGTGCCCACAGCTTGTGCACCGCCTGTTCGAGCGTGCTGGCCTCGGTGCACAGCGGGTCGAAGACCAGCGTCAGGTTGTTCATGCCAGGGATCAGCTCCTGCACGCCGTCGACCTTGGCCAGGCCGGCCGCGAGCTGCCAGATGCGCTGCTGCTGCGCCAGCGACAGGGGCGCCGGCAGCGTGCAGCACAGGGCACTTTCGCCGAGGGGATGGACGGACAACGCGCTCATGGGCCAAGCATGCCATGGGTAAACTGCCGCCCCTGATGACCGAGCCCCTCTTCACGCCCGCCGACGAGTACGCGATGCGGCTTGCGCTGGACCAGGCCCAGAACGCCTGGCTGGTGGGCGAGGTGCCGGTGGGCGCCGTCATCACGCGTGGCGGCCAGGTCGTTGCGACCGGCTACAACCGTCCGATCACCACGCACGACCCGACGGCCCACGCGGAGATCGTCGCCCTGCGCCACGCCGCCACGTTGCTGGAGAACTACCGGCTGCCGGAGTGTGAACTCTTCGTGACGCTGGAGCCCTGCGCGATGTGCGCGATGGCGCTGATGCATGCGCGCTTCAAGCGCGTGGTCTTCGCGGCGCGTGACCCCAAGACGGGCGTGGCCGGCTCGGTCATCGACCTGTTCGGCCAGCCCCAGCTCAACCATCACACGCGCGTCGAGAGCGGGCTGCTGGCCGATGCGTCGGCCCAGCTGCTGCGCGACTTCTTCAACGAGCGCCGCGAGGCCGCCCGTGCGCGCCGCGCGGAGCGACAAGGGCTGATCCCGACCGGCGAAGCCACGCACCTGGACGACACCGCATGACCTCCCTGACGCTGTTCACCCCCGCCGGCGCGCTTGCCAGGGCGGGGAACCTGAAGCGCGCCGCCAAGCGGCTCGCGCAGTTCGGCTTCGAGGTCGAGACCGACACCGATGCGCTCGCCCGGCACCAGCGCTTTGCCGGCGACGACGCCACGCGCCTCGCGGCCCTGCACCGCATCGCCGATGCCGCGCCGTCCATCGCGTTGGCCACGCGCGGCGGCTACGGCATGACGCGGCTGCTGGACCAGATCGACTGGGCCCGCATCGCCCGCAGCGTCGAGCATGGCACGCGCTGGGTCGGCTACAGCGACTTGACCGCGCTGCAGAACGGCTTCATCGCACGCCACAAGGGCTTGTCGATGTGGGCCGGCCCGCTGGCCTGCGACGACTTCGGCCGCAGCGACGCCGAGGGCGGTGTCGACGAGGTCACGCGCGACTGCTTTCTGGAGGCGATGAGCGGCGCGCTGGAGGCGGTGGGTTTCCGCGAACCGACGGGCGGCTTCGACGGCCTGGAGGCGCGCGGCCGGCTCTGGGGCGGCAACCTGACGGTGCTGTGCTCGCTGCTGGGCACGCCGCACTGGCCCAAGGTCAAGGGCGGCATCCTGTTCCTGGAAGACATCAACGAGCACCCCTACCGCGTCGAGCGCCAACTCCTGCAGCTGCAGCAGGCCGGCGTCATCGATGCGCAAGCGGCGGTGCTGCTGGGTGATTTCAGCGGTGCGGCCAAGTCGCCGCTGGACCGCGGTTATGGCATCAAGGACGCGGTGGCCGCGCTGCGCGCCCGCACGAAGACGCCGGTGCTGACGGGCCTGCCCTTCGGCCACATCCGCACCAAGGTCTGCCTGCCGGTGGGCGGCATGGTGGAGCTGTACGTGCAGGGCCGCGAGGCCATCGTCGGCTGGCAGTCGGACCCGCGCCTGGCGCACGCTGGGCACGACCACCACGACCACCACCATCACTGAAGTCACACCGGGTTTTCCACGCCGCCTCATGCGGGTGTGGTGACCTTGTATAGACGAGTTGCGCGTCTATGATCCGGCCCCTCGCCTCGGCCTGCGCCGGGGCGCTTGTTTTTCGAGGGCGCAGTGTGGCGGCAGTTTTCGCATGGACGGTGAGGGGCTTGGGCGCGCTGGCGTTCACCCTGCTTGCCGGTTGCAATAACAGCCCGCACCCCCTCGGCGCCGAGCGCGAGAACACGCTCTACATGGCATTCGCGGAGCGCTCGCCGCGCTACCTGGACCCGACCTCGTCATACACCGCGCCCGAGAGCACCTATGTCTACGAGATCAGCGAGCCACCCTACGGCTACCACCCGCTCAAGCGTCCCTACACGCTGATCCCACGCGCGGCGTCGGCGCTGGCCAAACCCTACTTTCTGGATGCACAGGGCCGGCGCCTGCCCGACGATGCGCCGGACGAGCAGATTGCGCAGGCGGTCTACGACGTGCCCATCCGCCCCGGCCTGAGATGGGCGCCGCACCCGGCCTTCGCCAAGGACGCAAAGGGCCGCTACCGCTATCACCAGCTCAAGCCCGGTGAGCTGGGCGACAAGCGCAGCCCGTTGGCTTTCGAGCACCAGGGCACGCGCGAGGTGGTGGCCGAGGATTTCGTCTATGCGCTCAAGCGCCATGCCAGCCCGCGCCTGGAGGCGCCGGTGGCGGCGGTGTTCTCGGAGCATGTGGTGGGGCTCAAGGACTACATCGCGCTGCTCAAGCGTGAGAGCCAGAAACAGCTGACTGGCCTGCCGGAGAACCTGGCCGACAAGCCCTTCCTGGATCTGCGCCGCTGGCCGCTGGCCGGTGCCGAGGCGGTGGGCGATCACCTGCTGCGCATCCGGCTGAAGGGCCGCTATCCGCAGTGGCAATACTGGCTGGCCACCGCCTTCACGGCGGCCATCCCCTGGGAGGTGGATGCCTTCTACGCCCAGGCCGGGATGGCCGCCAACTCGCTGAGCTGGAACCGGTGGCCCGTCGGCAGTGGCCCCTTCATGATGACCGAGTACGTGCAGGACCGCCGGCACGTGATGAGCCGCAACCCGAACTACCGGGTTGAGACCTACCCCTGCGACGGCAGCCCCGGTGACGCGGAGGCCGGGCTGCTGGCCGACTGCGGCAAGCGCCTGCCTTTTGTCGACAAGGTCGTGGCGATCAACGTGAAGGAGAGGGTGCCGATCCGGGAGTTGTTCATGCAGGGCTATCTCGACCTGCCTGAGATGGACCGTGCGGACTGGGGCGTGACCCTGGGCGTGGACCGCGACGACTCGGACGAGGTCAGGGCCTTTTATGAGCGGCGTGGCTTCAAGCTGCCGATGGATGTCGACATCTCCAACTGGTATCTCGGCTTCAACTGGCTGGACCCCGTCGTTGGCCAGGGCGACACGCCCGACCAGCAGCGCCGCAACCGCGCGCTGCGCCAGGCCATCTCCATCGCCATCGACTGGGAGGAGGGCTATGGCCGCATCTTCCGCGACAAGGGTGGCGACGCGGCCCACGGGCCCATCCCGCCGGGCGTGTTCGGCTCGCGCGAGGGCCAGGCCGGCGAGTTCAACCCGGTCACGCACCGGCTCGTCGACGGCAAGCCGGTGCGCCGGCCCATCGCCGACGCACACCAGTTGATGATCGAAGCCGGCTACCCCGGCGGCCGCGACGTGAAGACCGGCAAGCCGCTGGTGCTGAACTACGACTTCCAACGCGTCGTCACGCCGGAACTCAAGGCCGAGAACGACTGGCTGGTGCGCCAGTTCGCCAAGCTCGGCATTCAGCTGGACATCCGCGCCACCGACTTCAACCAGTTCCAGGAAAAGATCCTCAAGGGCAAGCACCAGATCTTCTGGTGGGGCTGGTTCGCCGACTACCCCGATGCGGAGAACTTCCTCTTCCTGCTCTACGGTCCGAACGCCAAGAGCCTGCACGAGGGCGAGAACACGGCCAACTACGCCAACCCCGAGTTCGACCGGCTCTACCGCAAGCTGCAGTCGCTGGAAGACGGGCCCGAGAAGGCCCGGGTGATGGCGCAGATGAACGACATCGCCCGCCAGGACGCACCCTGGGCCTGGGGCTACTGGAGTTATTCGGCGATGGCCTTCCAGCGCTGGGTACACAACGGCAAACCGGGCGTCGTCGTGCGCGACCGGGCGCGCTACCTGCGTGTCGACACCGAGGACCGCGCGCGCAGCATCGCCGAGTGGAACCGGCCGGTCTGGTGGCCGCTGCTCGCGCTGGCCGCCGGCGGCCTGGCCATCTTCATCGCCACCCGCCGCGCCTGGCGCGCGCGCGAAACGGCCACTGCCCTGGGAGGCGGGCGCTGATGCTCGGCTTCGTCATGCGCCGTCTGGCCTATGGCCTGGCCATCCTGGTCGGGGTCAACCTCTTCACCTTTGTGCTGTTCTTCTCGGTCAACACGCCGGACGACATGGCGCGGCTGAACATCGGCGGCAAGCGCATCACGCAGGACCAGATTGAGACCTGGAAGCAGGAGCGCGGCTATGACAAACCGCTCTACTTCGACGCCAGCAAGGCCGGCGCCGAGCAGTTCACTCACACCATCCTGTGGGAACGCTCGGTCAGCCTGTTCGCGCTCGACTTCGGCAAGAGCGATGCGCGCCAGGCCGTCAACATCGGCCACGAGGTGAAGGTACGCATGGGCGTGAGCCTGGCGCTGGCGCTGCCGCTGTTCATCCTGCAGGTCATCGTCAGCGTGGCGTTCGCGCTGCTGCTGGTCTTCTTCCGCAACAGCCGGATCGACTTCTGGGGCGTCGTGCTGTGCGTGCTGATGCTGTCGATCAGCAGCCTGTTCTACATCATCGTCGGCCAGTTCCTGTTCGCCCGCGTGCTCAAGCTGGTGCCCATGAACGGCTTCGCGCCGGGGCTGGATGCGGTGCGCTTCCTGGCCCTGCCCATCCTGCTGTCGCTGCTGTCGCGGCTGGGTGGCGAGGCGCGGCTGTACCGGGCCATGTTCCTGGAAGAGATGGGCAAGGACTATGTGCGCACCGCGCGTGCCAAGGGCCTGTCCGAGGGCCGCGTACTCAGCCGTCATGTGCTGCGCAATGCCCTCATCCCCATCATCACCAGCGCCGGCAGCTATCTGCCCTATGTCTTCCTCGGCAGCCTGGTATTCGAGAGCTTCTTCGGCATACCCGGCCTGGGCGCCTTCGTCATCGAGGCCATCACGGGCCAGGACTTCGCCATCGTGCGGACCATGGTCTTCCTCGGTGCGCTGCTCTACATCGCCAGCAATGCGCTGATCGACATCGTCTACACGTGGGTTGATCCCCGTGTCCGGTTGCAGTGAGCCTGCAATGAAGCTCGTCCTGCTCTGGACCGACCTGGCGCTGTGGCTGATGGTGGCGGCCATCGCCGCATATGCGTTGCGGGTACGACGCCAGCCGCATCTGCGTGCGACCTGGGAGCGCGTGCTGCGCGACCCGATCGCCGCCAGCGCCGGTGTGGTGATGGCCGCGTTCTTGCTGGTCACGATGATCGACAGCGTCCATCTGCGCCGCGCGCTGCCTGTGGCTGCCGGGGAGGCCGCCGTCTACGACACGCGCACGCTGTCCACGCTGGACCTGCTGCTGGAGCGCCAGATCGGCATGCGCGAGGTCAGCTATTCGCTGCCGCTGGGCACGCATGGCTTCAACAAGGAAAGCGTCGTTGAGCCGGACGGCAGCGTTCGCCGTGACTATCCGCGGCTGAAGTTCGCCGGTGCGCACCTGAGCGACCCGGCCACGCAATGGGCGCGCGATGTGGCGATGCGCGCCGGCAGCGGCCTGGCCGCGGGCCTGGGCGTCGCGCTGCTTCTGGTCGTGCTGAGCGCGGGGCTGCTGGCGAGGCGACACGGCGGTTGGCGTGCCGCGCTGGCTGACCTGGCCGCCGACCGCACGGTCTATCCGCTGCGCGCCATCCTCGTCACGCTGACGGTCCTGCTGCTGCTGGCCGGTGCCGTCGTCGCGCTGATGCCCTGGTACCACGTGTTTGGCACCGACCGCACCGGCAACGACGTTCTCGTGCAGGCGCTCAAGAGCGTGCGCACGGCCTTTGTCGTCGGTGCGCTGTCGACGCTGGCGACGCTGCCTTTCGCGCTGCTGCTGGGCGTGCTGGCCGGCTACTACAAGGGCTGGGTCGACGACGTCATTCAGTACCTCTACACGACGCTGAGCTCGGTGCCCAATGTGCTGCTGATCGCCGCCTGCGTGTTGATGGTGCAGGTCTACTTCGACAAGAACCCCGACGCCTTCGAGACCGCCGTGGAGCGCTCGGACGTGAAGATGCTGATGCTCTGCCTCATCCTCGGCCTGACCGGCTGGGCCGGGCTGTGCCGACTGGTGCGGGCTGAGACCCTGAAGCTGCGCGAGCTGGACCATGTGCAGGCGGCAACGGCCTTTGGCGTCGGCGACCTTCGCATCATGGCGCGCCACATCGTGCCCAATGTGATGCACCTGGTGCTGATCACGGTGGTGCTAAGCTTCTCCGAGCTGATCCTGTATGAAGCGGTGCTGACCTATGTCGGCGTCGGCGTGGACCCGGTGATGAACAGCTTCGGCGGCATGATCAACCTGGCCCGCTCGGAGATGTCGCGCGACCCCGTCGTGTGGTGGAGCTTCGCGGCGGCCTTCGGTTTCATGGTGAGCCTGGTGCTCGCGGCCAACCTGTTCGCCGACGGTGTGCGCGACGCCTTCAATCCCAAGGCGCGCTCGACGCGTCCCCGCGTCTTGCAACGCAGGGCCAACCATGCTTGAGATCGACGACCTGCAAGTGGCCCTGGATGCCGACGCGGGCCTGGTGCGCGCCATCGACGGCATGCGACTGAGCCTGTCCCGCGGCGAGACCTTTGCCCTGGTCGGCGAGAGCGGCTGCGGCAAAAGCATGACGGCGCTGGCGCTGATGCGGCTGCTGCCCGAGAACGGCCGCATCACGGCGGGCGCCGTGCGACTCGATGGGCAGGACCTGCTGGCCCTGCCCGAGGGCCGCATGCGCGAAGTGCGGGGTGGCCGCATCTCGATGATCTTCCAGGAGCCGTCGACCAGCCTGAACCCGATCATGCGCGTCGGCGACCAGATCGTCGAAGCCATCGAAGCGCACACGCCGCTGCGTGGTGCTGCAGCCCGGGCCAAGGCCATCGACTGGCTGACGCGGGTCGGCATCCCCGAGCCGGCGCGGCGCATCGACGACTACCCGTTCCGGCTGTCCGGTGGCCAGAAGCAGCGCGTGATGATCGCCATCGCGCTTGCCGCCGAACCGGACTACCTGATCGCCGATGAACCCACGACCGCGCTGGACGTGACCATTCAGGCGCAGATCCTCGACCTCATCCGCGACCTGCAGCGCGAACGCCAGCTCGGGGTGCTGCTGATCACGCACGACCTCGCCGTGGTCAGCGGCATGGCGCATCGGGTCGCGCTGATGTATGCCGGCCAGATCATCGAAGTGGCGCCGGCGGCGCAGTTCTTTGCGGCGCCCAGGCACCCCTATGCGCGCCTGCTGCTGCAGGCCCTGCCCGATGCCGCACGGCGCGGCCAGCCGCTGGCAGCGATTGCCGGCACGGTGCCACCGCTGTGGCTGGACTTCGCCGGCTGCCGCTTCTGGCCGCGCTGCGACAAGGCCATGGGCCATTGCGCCGGCACGGCGCCCCAGTTGACCGAGGAAGGCCCGCAACACCAAGTGCGCTGCCTGCTCTACAGCCAGCCGGGTGAGGCGCTGCCGCGAGCCGCCGCTGTGCCCAAGGCCTTGCCGTCCATGCCGCCAGGGCAGGGTGCGCCGCTGCTTGACGTGCGCGATCTGCGCGTGCGTTTCATGTTGAAGGCGCCGCCGTTCGCGCGCGGCCCGCGGCACTTCGACGCGGTTGACGGCATCGGCTTCCAGCTGCATGCGGGCCGCACGCTGGCCCTGGTCGGCGAATCCGGCTGCGGCAAGACGACGTCGGGCAAGGCCATCGTGCAGCTGCTGCGGCGCCAGGCCCGCATCAGCGGGCAGGCGATGTTCGAGGGCCGGGATTTGTTCAAGCTGGATGGCCAGGCGCTGCGCCAGGCGCGACGCCAGGTCCAGATCATCTTCCAGGACCCGTTCGGGTCGCTGAACCCGCGCATGCGCGTGGCCGAGGTGCTGCAGGAGGGCCTCATCGCTTTGCGCCCCGACCTGGATGCGGCGCATCGCCTGGCCCGGCTGCACGTGCTGGTCGACCAGGTCGGCCTGCGTCGTGACGCGCTGGAGCGCTGGCCGCACGAGTTCTCCGGCGGCCAGCGCCAGCGCATCGCCATCGCCCGGGCCCTGGCCGTCGAGCCGCGCCTCATCGTCTGCGATGAACCGACGTCGGCGCTGGATGTGTCCGTGCAGGCGCAGATCCTGAACCTGCTGCGTGAACTGCAGCGCGAGCAAGGCCTGGCCTATCTCTTCATCACGCACAACATTGGCGTCGTCGAGTACATCGCCGATGACATCGCGGTGATGCAGGCCGGGCGCATCGTCGAACACGGCGGCTGTGCAGCGGTGCTTGCACAGCCGCGCGAAAACTTCACACGCCAGCTGCTGGCGGCGGTGCCGCGGTTGCTTGTTCCTGCGCTGTAACCACGTCGCGTGGCGACAACGTTGCAGCTTCGCCTCTAGGGGGTGGTGCCAATACTTAGTTAGCCAAATCAACGAGTTACATAGGCATGCGGTTTGGCTAGGGACTTTCCGGGGGCTGGGGTCATGTTGCGCCCGCACAAACTCGCCGCGCCCGGAATCTGAGCCTATCGCTCAGCCACGGATTGGCCCCATCGGGCCAGCACCGCCGCCGCGTATCACGGCGGGTCCCTACTCTTCGAGGAGTCTCAATGTTCAAAAAAACTACCGTCACGTGCGCCATCCTGGCCCTGGTCGCCAGTTCCGTTCTGGCCCAGGAGGCCCAGAAGCTGGAACGCATCCAGATCACCGGTTCCAGCATCAAGCGAGTCGAATCGGAAACCGCATTGCCGGTGACGGTCATTTCGCGGGACGCCATCGAGAAGTCCGGCGCGACGAACATTGAGGACATCCTGCGCCGCCTGTCGGTCAATTCGGCCCAGCTGTCTGACTCGACGCAAGGCGCTGGCTATGCGACCAGCAACGCCAATCTGCGTGGCCTCGGCGCCAACTCGACACTCGTTTTGTTGAACGGCCGCCGCCTGGCCGGCCACCCCTTCGGGTCCATCGGCGGCTCGGTCGCGGTGGACCTGAACAGCATCCCCTTTGCCGCCATCGAGCGCATCGAGGTCCTGCGCGACGGCGCCTCCGCCGTCTACGGCACCGATGCCGTTGCTGGCGTCATCAACTTCATCACGCGCAAGGACTACGACAAGGGTGAACTGACGCTGCGCTACGGCCAGCCCGAAAAGAATGTCGGCGGTAAGGAGCATGGCGGTTCGCTGGCCTTCGGCACCGGCAACCTCGACAAGGACGGCTACAACTTCCTCGTCACGGCCAACATCAAGGAGCAGACCCGCATCGAGGCGGCAAAGCAGGGCTGGTACTGGCGTCATGAACAGGAAGTGCCGGGTTCCATCCCGCCGACCTCCTTTCGCGCGTACCCTGGCCGGCTGATGGAGATCGGCATCACGCCGGGGGCCTATTCCAACCCCGGCGCAAGCATGGCGGCGTGCGATCCGGCCAACTCAGTCGTACAGGTCGCCGGCAAAACGCCGAACGGCGCGGATGACGTGAAGCGTTGCCGCGCTGTCTACGCGGCCATGCTTGACAACCTGCCCGACAGCACCAAGACCGATCTGTTCGCGCGTGGAACCTTCAAGATCGACGCCGACAACCAGTGGTTTGTCGAGGCCTCCGCCGCACGCAATCACACGACCGGTCGCGCGGCGCCCACTCCCATCGACGGCACCGCAATGAAAGTGCGCGCTGACGGCACCTACCCGTTGGTGCTTATGCCGACGAACAGCAAGTACTTTCCGACAGCGCTGCTGACCCGCCTGGGCTACACCCCGGCGCACTACACCTCCTTCACCGACCCGGTCTCCGGACAGGCCTTCACGGATATCTCCTACCGCTCACTGGACCGTGGCAACCGCGTCAGCGACAACACCAATGAGCAATACCGCGTCGTCGTTGGCGCGACCGGCCTGTTCTCCGGCTGGGACTACGACATCGGCCTGAACCTGGCACAGGCCCGCGGCACGCTGAACTACAGCGGCTATCTGCTCGAAGAGCCCTTCCTGGCCGCGATGCGGACTGGCAACGTCAACCCCTTCGGTCCCAACGATGCGGCAGGTGTGGCGTTGCTGGATGGCGCTTCGCTGGAGGGCAAGGTTCGCCAGTCGAAGGGCACGACGCTGGTTTTGGACGCCAAGGCCAGCCGTGAGCTGATGCCGATGGCCGGCGGCATGATGGCCATCGCCGTGGGTATCGACCTGCGTCGAGAGAAGGCCGACGACAAGCCGACCAATGCCGAGTACTCCAAGGGGTCGCACATCGGTGGCGAAGGCTCGGTGCCTGCCACCTCTGCCAGCCGCAGCATTTCGGCGGTCTACAGCGAACTGTCGCTGCCGTTCGCGAAGGGCTGGGAGGCTTCCGTCGCCGCGCGTTATGACCGCTACAGCGACTTCGGCAGCAGCTTCAACCCGCGTGTCGCATTGCGTTTCCAGCCGAGCAAGGAAATGCTGTTCCGCGCCAGCGCTGGAACCGGCTTCCGCGCCCCCACGCTGTGGGACGTGAACAGCCCCGTGTCCAACACCAACACGGCCGACCCTCAGGTCGATCCGGAATGCCCGGCCAGCGCACAGCCTGACGATCCGCGTTGCAACACCCAGTTCAACGTGCGCCTGTCCAGCGACAAGAGCCTGAAGGCAGAGAAGAGCCGCCAGTTCGCACTGGGCGCGGTCTTCGAGCCGATGCGTGATCTCAGCATCGCAGTCGACTATTGGAATATCCAAAAGCGTGACCAGATCGGCGTGATCAGCGGCGACACGCTGATGGCCGAGCCCGGCCTTTACACCCGCTACAAGGCGCGCGTGAAGCGCTCCCCAACCACCGGCTTCATCTCCTACATCGAAACGCCGGTCGAGAACCTGGGCGAACTCAAGACCGCCGGCTTCGACATCGACGTGCGGGCTGCGCTGCCGCTCGGCGATTGGGGTCGACTCGGTTTGGGCTTTGCTGCCACCCGTACCTTGAAGTACGAGTTGCAGAACGGCAAGGACCTGCCCTTCACCGACTACGTTGGCAAGTCGCTAGGCGGCAACCCGCCGGTGCCCGATTGGCAGCACACGCTGTCCTTCGACTGGACGTTGGGTTCCTGGAACGTCGCGCTGGAGAACGTGTTCACCAAGGGCTGGCAGGAATCGGCGGCCGTGGTCAATACCAACCTCGGGGTCGACGCACCTTACGACGTGAAGGACACAAGCCGCTGGAACCTCGCTGTCAGCTACCGCGGCTTCAAGGACCTGCGCCTGACGCTCGGCGCGCGCAACGCCTTTGACCAGGATCCGCCGTTTGTCGCGTCGTCGAGCTACGGGTCGCATGCTGCAGGCTTTGCCGGCTCCTTTGCCGATCCGCGAGGCCGGTTCATCTACGGCACCGTGACGTATCAATTCAAGTGATTGGCGCGTCGTCCGCAACCGTGCCGACATGAGTCGTCGCATCGGTTGATGTCGGCGACTGGCCAGGCCGGGGAGTGTGTCAAACACGTTCCCCGGCAGTTGTTCACGAGTCTGCTGTAGTTGCGTCTTGCGTTCGGCGCTGTAATCAGTCTGTTTCCTCTTTCCGGGTTAGCCCCAAGAGGGGGGGCGAATCACGGGGCTAAGATGCTCGCATGGCCAGTTTTGGCCGGTGGTGTAGTGTTTTTTTGCACCAGGTTCGTGGCGATGAAACGCGTGCCCGACGGCCTCAGCCACCGGGCGTTTTTTTTGGCCAGAACGGGTGTAAAGATAGCTTGCGCCCCCGGCGGACTGCGTGTTTTCGAAGAAGCCGGATCCTTACTTCCGCGATCTAGAATGCACGTCCTTTGGGAACTCGTTGACGGCAGGAGCGCAACTTCCGCCGGACGTGGCCGCTTTGCTGGAAGAAGTCATTGACTGTGATTTGTAGTTGCAAGAAGGAGCGCGCATGAATTTTGCGCAGGAGAAGCAGGGCGCGTCCCGGTTCACGGGCTTCGGTGTCGTGATCCTGATCCACGTCGTGGCCATCTGGGCCCTGGCCAGTGGCCTGGCTCGCGACATCGTCAAAAAGGTCAGCGGCCCCATCGATGTCAAGGTGATCGAGGAGAAGGTCAAGCCGCCGCCGCCGCCCGAGAAGGTCGTGCCGCCGCCGCCGGACCTCAAGGCGCCGCCGCCGCCGTTCGTGCCGCCGCCCGAGTTCCAGGTGACGGCGCCCGCGCCGCCGGCTCCGGCTATCCAGTCCACCCAGGTGGCCCCCCCCGCCGTGGCCGAGATCCGTCCGGCCCCGCCGCCGGCCCCGGTGGCACCGCCCGCAGCACCCCGGCCGACCAAGGTTACCGCCGGCATGGTCTGCACCAAGATGAGCAAGCCTGAAGTGCCGTCGGTCAACTGGAGCGGCGAAGCCCTCTACAAAGCCGTTGCCACCGTCAAGGCCGGTCGCGTGACGGCCGTCGAGATCACCTCGCTGCGTGGTGGCGTGGACCGCAAGGCGCAACGCGCCCTCGTCCAGGCCATCGAAGCGACGCTGCGGGACACCTACGAATGCCCAGGCGATCACGTGTTCGAGCAGGAGTTCCAGTTCAAGATCGAATAAGAGACCTCGCTTCGAACCCGGCGCCAGACCGGCGCTTCCAGAACCGCATAAACCAGAATTTTTCCTAGGAGTTGACTCCATGATTTCTCGCATCACCGGCTTCCTGGCCGCTATCGCCATGGCCGCGACCTTGGCCGTTTCGCCCGTTCAAGCACAAGACCAAACGCCGGCTGGCGCCGCTTCGGCGGCCGTGGTTGACGCCGCCGCTGCTCCGGCCGCCGCCGCCTCGAAGCCTCAAGATAATCCCTACAGCCTGGCCAATATCGCGGCGCACGGAAACGTCGTCGACCAGGTCGTGTTGGTCATCCTGGCCCTGATGTCCATGGGTTCCTGGTACATCTTGGTTGTCCGCCTGTGGGACACCAGCAAGCTGCAATCGGAAGCCAAGGAAGTCCGCGCCACCTTCTTCAAGAAGGCCAGCCTGGCTGACGGCATCAAGAGCCTGAAGGAAGAAAGCGCCTTCCGCTACATCGCCACCACGGCCATCGAGGCCTCGGAGCATCACGAAGGCGCCCTGACCGAGAACATCGACCACAGCAGCTGGGTAACGATGAACGTCGACCGCGCCGTCGCCGACGTCAGCACCAAGATCTCTGCCGGTCTGGGTTTCCTGGCCACCGTTGGTTCGACCTCTCCCTTCATCGGCCTGTTCGGTACGGTGTGGGGCATTCTGAACGCGCTGACTGCCATCGGTCTGGCCGGCCAGGCGTCCATCGACAAAGTTGCCGGCCCCGTGGGTGCCGCACTGATCATGACGGCTCTCGGCCTGGTGGTCGCCGTGCCGGCGGTGCTGGGCTACAACTGGCTGGTCAACCGCAACAAGGCCGTCATGAGCCAGGTCCGCGCCTTCGCGGGCGACCTGCATGGCGTGCTGATGGGTAACCGCTCGGTCGCCAAGCGCTAAGCCCGGCCGCTCACAGGAGCCAATGCCATGGGCATGAATGTCGGATCCTCTTCCGGCGAGGACGAAGTTAACTCCACCATCAACACCACGCCCCTCGTGGACGTGATGTTGGTGATGTTGATCATCTTCCTCATCACCGTGCCGGTGGTGACGCAATCGATCGCGTTGAATCTCCCCAAGGAGACCAACCAGGTCCGCGTCACCAAGCCGGAAAACATCGAACTCTCGGTCGCCAAGGACGGCGAAGTCTATTGGGGTGCCAAGCTGGTTCCTGACATGGAGGAGCTGGTCAAGCGCCTCGGCAAGGAATCGGTCAAGAACCCGCAACCCGAGGTGCACATCCGCGGCGACGACAAGTCACGCTACGAGTCGGTCGGTCGTGTGATCTTCGCCTGCCAGCGCGCCGGCATCATGAAGATCAACTTCGTCACCGAGCCGCCGTCGCGTGGCGGTTGATCTCAGGAGCCGAGTATGGGAATGAATGTTGGAAGTTCTTCGGGGAGCAGCGAACCCGAAGTCATGATGGACGTCAACACGACGCCGCTGATTGACGTGATGCTGGTCCTGCTGGTGATGTTGATCATCACCATCCCGATTCAGTTGCATACCGTCAACCTGGACATGCCGCCGCCGAGCTCGAACCCGCCGACGGAGGAGCCGGTCGTGCACACCGTCATGATCGACTTCGACGGCACGATCTATTGGGACGCCGAAGCGCTGCCCAACCAGGCCGCCGTCGACGCCAAGATGCAGGAGATCGGCGCGTTGCCGGTCAGCGGTCAACCGGAAATCCACATCAAGCCGAACAAGCTCGTGGATTACGGGGTGGTCGCTGCTGTCATGGCCTCAGCCCAGCGCAACAGCGTCAAGAAGATGGGCATGGTTGGTAACGAGCAATACGTCAAGTGACGTGGATCCCGGTCAGCACCAAGGCACGCTGAAACGTTGAATGCGCGCTGCCCGAAAGGGCGGCGCGTTTTTGCTTTGCAGGAGAGCAAGTTGAAGATTTTGAAAACCATGGTTGCCGTCGCCGTTGGCGCTCTCGCACTGTCGCTCAATGGTGCACCCGGCGCGGAGTTCGGATTCAGCCAGGCGGCTGCCCAAGACAGCGTGCGCAAGGAAGTCGGCACGCCATTGACCGAGGCCAGCAGGCTGGTCAAGGGTGGCAAGTACAAGGAAGCGCTGGCCAAGCTGCGTGAAGCCGAGGCTGTCGGTGGCCGCACGGCTGGCGAGACCAATGCCATCGAGGGCGTGCGCTTTTCCGCCGCCATGGGCGCCAGTGATCCCGACACGATGGCGCGTTCCTTTGACGTCCTGAAGGGCGCCGGCAAGCTGTCGCAAGCCCAGCAGCTGCAATACATGGAAGCCATCGCCGGCACCTACCTGCGCAACAGGGACAACGGCAAGGCCCTGAACTGGGCGCAGCGCTACTTCAAGGAAGGCGGCAACAGCCCGACCATGAAGCAGGTGCAGCAGAACGCGCAGTTCCTGTCGGGCGACATGACCTCCACCATCAAGGACACGCTGGACGAGATCGCCGCCGACGAGCGCGCCGGCCGTGCGCCTTCCAAAGACAAGCTCAACCTGCTGCTGTTCGCGGCGCAGAAGAAAGGCGATGCCAACGCCGAAAGCGTCGCGACCGAGAAGCTGCTGAACTACTACCCCGATCCCAAGCTCTGGGCACAGATCCTCGGCGGCCTGCCGCAGAAGAAGAGCTTCGACAGCAACCGCTTCCAGCTCGACCTCTACCGGCTGCGCCTGGCCACCGGCAATATGTCGCGGGGCGCCGAGGACTACATGGAGATGGCGCAGTTGGCCGCCCAGGCCGGCTATCCCGAAGAGGGCAAGCAGGTCGTCGACAAGGGCTTCGCGGCCGGCGTGCTGGGCCAGGGTGCCGAAGGTGCCCGCCACAAGCGATTGGCCGACCTGATGACCAAGAAGATCGCAGAAGGTAAGGCCGCGGCAGCAGCCAACGAGAAGGCGGCCGAGGAGGCCAAGGACGGCAACGCCTTCGTGACGCTGGGCCTGGCCAACGCCTTCGGCGGCAATGCCAAGAAGGGCATCTCGCAGATCGAACAAGGTATCGAGAAGGGCAACCTGAAGCGTCCCGAGGACGCCAAGCTCTATCTCGGCCTGGCGCACATGCTCGCGGGTGAAAGTGCCAAGGCGCAAGCCGCCTGGCGCTCGGTAAAGGGCACGGACGGTGCGGCCGACTTGGCGCGCCTGTGGGTCATCCAGTCGCGTTCCGCGAAGCGTTGATCGACTGACCTTGAAATGAAAAGGGCCTGGCGCGAACCAGGCCCTTTTTCATTGCGAGCGCAGAGTCATTTCGGCGCCAGCCGGATCGCGCCGTCCAGGCGGATGACCTCGCCGTTGAGCATGTCATTCGTGACGATCTGATGCACCAGCTTGGCGTAGTCGCCGGGGGTGCCCAGTCGGCTCGGGAAAGGCACGCTGGCGGCGAGCGCGTCCTGCACCTCCTGCGGCATGCCGAACAGCATCGGCGTGCCGAAGATCCCGGGCGCGATGGTCATGTTGCGGATGCCATTGCGCGCCAGGTCGCGAGCGATGGGTAGCGTCATGCCGACCACGCCGCCCTTGGACGCCGCGTAGGCGGCCTGGCCGATCTGACCGTCGTAGGCCGCGACGGAAGCTGTCGATATGAGCACACCGCGCTCGCCGGTGGCTTCCGGCGCGTTCTTGGCCATGGCCTCGGCGGCCAGGCGGATCATGTTGAAGCTGCCGATCAAGTTGACCGTGATGGTCTTGCTGAAGGCCGCGAGCGGGTGGGCGCCCTCCTTGCCGACCGTCTTGATGGCGGGCGCAATGCCGGCGCAGTTGACGAGGCCCACCAGCTTGCCCAGACCGGTGGCGGCAGCCACGGCGGCCTGGCCGTCCGCCTCCTGGCTGACATCGCACTTGACGAAGACGCCGCCGATCTCCGCCGCCACCGCCTGGCCACGCTCGACCTGCAGGTCAGCGATGACGACCTTGGCGCCATTGGCGGCCAGCATGCGGGCCGTGCCTTCGCCGAGTCCCGAGGCGCCGCCGGTGACGATGAACACCTTGCCTGCAATTTCCATGATGAGGATCTCCTGGGTTGATTGACGTAAACGTCAATTGTGGCCGAGGAAGGCGACCCTCTCGGTCAACCACGAGCGCTTGATCGATACCGCGGGCGCGCTTCGTCCTAGGGCTGCGCGGAGACAAAAAAGCCGCAGGGCCCTAAGGCGCCGCGGCTTGGTACGGGACAGGCGGATCAGGCCAGCGCAGCCAGCGCCTTCTTCATGATGTCGTCCACTGAACCGACGCCTTCGATGCGGCGGTACTTGGGCGCATTGGCGTCGCCGGTGGCGGCCCATTGCGAGTAGTAGTCGACCAGCGGTCGCGTCTGCGCGGAGTAGACATCCAGGCGCTTCTTGACGGTCTCTTCCTTGTCGTCTTCGCGTTGGATCAGGTCCTCGCCGGTCTCGTCATCCTTGCCTTCGACCTTCGGCGGATTGAACGTGACGTGATACGTGCGGCCCGAGGCCACGTGCACACGGCGGCCGCTCATGCGCTCGATGATGGCGTCGAAGGGCACGTCGATCTCGAGCACGTAGTCCAGCTTGACGCCGGCCGCCTTCATGGCATCGGCCTGAGGAATGGTGCGCGGGAAGCCGTCGAACAGGAAGCCCTTGGCGCAGTCGGGCTGTGCAATGCGTTCCTTGACCAAGCCGATGATGATGTCGTCGCTGACCAGGGCGCCCGAATCCATGACGGCCTTGGCGGCCAGACCCATCTGCGTGCCGGCCTTGATCGCCGCGCGCAGCATGTCACCGGTGGAGATCTGCGGAATACCGAATTGCTTGCAGATGAAGGCAGCTTGGGTGCCTTTGCCGGCGCCCGGGGCGCCCAGAAGGATCAATCGCATGGGTCTCCTCGTCCTATTTTTCCCATGAACGGGCTGTTAAAAAGGCCCGCTCGGGTCAGCGGTCGAGTATCGCACGCGGCCTTTCTGCGGCCTGACGGGGGAGCGGGCGCTCAGGCCTGGATCAGCCGCCGCACGCGCTCCAGATCCTCGGGCGTGTCCACGCCCGGGCCGGGACGCTCGTCACTGACATGAACCGCGATGCGTTCGCCATGCCAGAGCACGCGCAGCTGTTCCAGCGACTCGATCTGCTCCAGCGGGCTGACCGCCAGCGTCGGGAAGCGGCGCAGGAAGCCGGCCCGGTACGCATACAAGCCGACATGGCGCAGCGCCTGGTTCGGCTGGCCGGTGCCATCGCGCCACCAGGCGATGGGAGCGCGCGAAAAGTAGAGGGCACGCCCGGCCTTGTCCGTTACCAGCTTGACCACATTGGGGTTGGAGAACTCCGCGGCGTCGATCAAGGCATGGGCAACGGTGGCCATCACGCAGTCCGGCTGCGCGACCAGCGTCGCCGCGCACGCGTCGATCATGGCCGGCGCGATCAGCGGCTCGTCACCTTGTACGTTGACGACGACGGCATCGTCGGCCAGGCCCAGTTGCTCGACGGCTTCGGCGAGGCGGTCGCTGCCGGACGGGTGGTCGGCCCGCGTCATCAGTGCCCGCACGCCATGGGCAGCGCAGGCGGCGGCCACCTCGGGCGCATCGGTGGCGACAACGATCTGCCCAGTGGCTGACAGCGCGGCGCGCCTGGCCACGCGCACGATCATCGGCAGGCCGGCAATGTCTGCTAGCGGCTTGTTCGGCAGCCGCGTCGACGCCAGACGCGCCGGAATGATGACGGTAAAGCTCACGGCGCCAGCACGACCGGCGGCTTGGGCGCTTCCGGGTCCCACGGCTTGGCCTCGCTTTCCAGCATCAACGGGATGCCGTCGCGGATCGGGAAGGCCAGGCGGTCCGGGCGGCAGGCCAGCGCTGGCAGTTCACCCTCGCGCAGCAGCGTCAGCGGCCCCTTGCACAGCGGGCAGACCAGCATTTCGATGAGGCGGTGATCCATCAGGCGAGCAGGGAGAGTTTTTGCAGTTGTCCGTCCAGCGCGGCCTCGAAGCCGGCGCCGGGCGAGAAGTCTAGCGCCACCACCCAGACGGGTAGGGCGCCGACCCGGCGCGGCGGCAGCTTCACGGCGTCCTTCTCGGTCAGCACGACGCCGGCTGTGTCGGCAGGCCAGGGTAGCGTTGCGAAGTCGGCGTGGTCGGGCAGGGCCAGGGTGGTCAAGCGCAGGCCGAGGCCGTGCAGCATGTCGAAAAAGCGCTGCGGCCGCGCGACGCCGGCGACGGCCAGCAGGCCCGGCCGTGCACGCAGCGCCAGCAGCGTGTCCATGCTGGCCGGCTTGCCGGCCCACCAATCGGCCAGCGTCACCGCACCGGCCAGGCGGCGCTCGGCCACAAAGCCGGGCAGGGCCGTGCTGGGCTGGGCGGCGTTGTAGACCACCAGTTGATTGGCCAAGAGCGGTGCCGGCGGCTGGCGCAGCGGCCCGGCCGGCAGCAGGCGACCATTCCCCAGGCCGCGTTCATCAAACACCAGCACGCTCAACTGGCGCGGTAGGCGCCAGTGCTGCAAACCGTCATCGCTGACCAGCAACTGCAGCCCAGGCTCGGCGGCCAGCAGCGCCCGCGCCGCGGCAACGCGGTCTCGGCCGACGGCCACCGGCACGCGGCCGCGCAGATGGATGAGCAAGGGCTCGTCGCCGACCTCGCGCGCCGTCGATACCCGGGTGACGAGGTGCACGCCATCACCATCACGCCCATAGCCGCGCGACACGACGCCGGCACGCAGGCCGCGTGCGCGCAGCAACTCCAGCAGGGCCAGCGTGGTCGGTGTCTTTCCGGCTCCGCCGACAATCCAATTGCCGACGACGACGACGGGCACCGGCAACTTCTGGACATGTGTCAGCCCAGTCTGGTAGGCCAGCTGACGCAGCGCCAGCAGCGCGCGGTAGAGCCAGCTCAAGGGCAGCAGCGCGGCAGACAGCCCGCCGCCGCTCAGCCACTGCGCTTGCAGCCGATCAGCGAGCGTCGGTCTGCGCGGCGAAGGTGACACGCGTCAGGCCGACGCGGCGCGCGGCGTCCATCACGTTGACGACGGCCTGGTGCGGCGTGGCGGCGTCGGCCGAGATGATCAGCGATGCCTCCGCATTGCCGCCGGAGGCCTGGCGCAAGGCGCCGATGAGGATCTCGACTGAGCGGCCCTCCACGGCCTGGCGGTTGACGACGAAGCGGCCATCGGCCGCAATGCCGACGATGACCTCCTGCGGCCTGTCCTTGAGCTGCTCCGCGTCCGCCGAGGGCAGCGTGATCTGCAGCTCGGTGAACTTGGAGTAGGTCGTCGACAGCATCAGGAAGATCAGGATCACCAGCAGCACGTCGATGAAGGGGATCAGATTGATCTCCGGCGGCTCGGTGTGTGGGGAGCGGAAGCGCATGGGCTAGCCCTCAGGCTGTGTAGCGGCGCAACTGGCCCAGCAGCCGGTCGGCCGCGGCTTCGAGTTCGAGCACGTACTCTTCGATGCGGCCCCGGAAGTAGCGATGGAACATCAACGCGGGAATGGCGATCATCAGGCCGAAGGCGGTGTTGTAGAGCGCGATGGAGATGCCATGCGCCAGCTGCGCCGGGTTGCCGCTGCCGGGTGTCTGGCTGCCGAAGATCTCGATCATGCCGACCACCGTGCCCATCAGGCCCAACAGAGGCGCGGCCGTGGCGATGGTGCCAAGAGTGTTCATGTAACGGTCCAGCTGGTGCACGGCGCGGCGGCCCGCAAACTCGAACACCATGCGCAGCTTGCCCTCGGGCATCTGGGGCTCGGCCGTCACGGCGCGCAGACCGGAGGCCAGCACCTCACCGAGGATGGAGTTCTCGGCCAGGCGGTCGACCATGTCGGGCGCGGGCAGTTGCTGGGCGCTGACGTTGAGCACGTCTTCCAGCAGGCGCGGCGGCATGATGCGACTGGCCCGCAGGCTGGACAGGCGCTCGATGATCAGGGCCAGGGCCACCACGGAGCACAGGAGCAAGGGCCAGATCGGCCAACCGGCGGCTTGTATGATCGAAAACAAGGGCGTCCCCGTCGAGAAAGTCGAGTTGAGCGGCCGCGAACGGCCCGGCTAAGTGCGCGGGATTATGACCCCAGCCTCAGCCCATGCCGGGGCTTGCGGCGGCCTCTTCAGGCGTCTTCCCACAATCCACCGTTACTGTGGATAACTTTGTGGGCAAGGCCCCGGCGTCGGCTCGCAGAGGCCGGTAAATCAAGGCCTTGGACAACTTGCCTCAAGTTTGAGCAGCGGACTTTCGAATTGAAAAACAAGGCCTTATGTGCTCATGACGGTGCCGTGACAGCTGAAATGAGCTGCGATCGCCCGCCAGCCCAGCATTGGCGCGGCTGTGGACTTCCCGGCCCGCGCCGGTATTGGGTTTGCGCGTGATTGAGCCTCGCGAGACCGCATCCAGCCGACGTGTCTGGGGTGTTGCCGGCCTGCTGGAGGCGGTGAGCCAGAGCCTGGCCGAGCGCTTTTCCGTCGTTGCCGTGGGCGGCGAGATCACCGGCTTCACGCGCGCCGCCAGCGGCCACTGCTACTTCGGGCTGAAGGACGCCGACGGCCAAGCCGCCAGCCTGCGCTGCGCGATGTTCCGCCGCGCGGCGGCCATGCTGGACTTTGCGCCGGGCGAGGGTGTGCTGGTGGAGTTGCGCGGGCGCGTTGCCGTCTACGAGCCGCGGGGCGAGCTGCAATTCATCGTCGAGGCCATGCGCCGTGCGGGCGCCGGCACGCTGTACGAGCAGTTCCTGAAGCTGCGCACGCGGCTCGCCGCCGAGGGGCTGTTTGACGCCGAGGCCAAGCGCCCGCTGCCCAGCCACCCCCGGCGGATCGGGGTGATCACCTCGGCGGCCGGCGCGGCCCTGCATGACGTGCTGACCGCGCTCGCGCGTCGCGCGCCGCAGGTCGAGGTTGTCGTCTATCCCAGCCCTGTGCAGGGCGCGGAGGCGCCGCCAGCCCTGGTCAACGCTCTGCGCATCGCCAACGAGCGAGCGGAGGTCGACGTGCTGCTGCTGGTGCGCGGCGGCGGCTCGCTTGAAGACCTCTGGGCCTTCAACGACGAGCGCGTCGTGCGCGCCGTGGCTTCGTCGGGGCTGCCGCTGGTCTGCGGTGTCGGCCATGAGACGGATGTGACGCTGTCCGACCTGGCGGCCGACCTGCGTGCGCCGACGCCCACCGCCGCCGCCGAACTCGCGGCGCCGCCGCGCGACGGGCTGCTGCAGCAACTCGCCGCTCTGGAGCGGGCGCTGGTGCTGCGCATCGACCACCGTCTCCAATCGCTGGCCCAGCGCCTGGACCGCCTCGCGCTGCGCCTGGCCCGCCCCAGTGACGCACTGGCTCGCCAACGGCGCATGCTCGAACTGCTGGCCCAACGCGCCGCTGCTGCGCCGCAGCGCCGTGTCGAGCTGCAAGGCCAGCGGCTGGCGCATCTTGAGCAGCGCCATCAGCGCGCCTGCCGCGACATCCTCGCGCGCCAGGCCACGCGGCTCGACGCCCTGCATGCCCGCCTGCAGGCGCTGGACCCGCAGCATGTGCTGGCGCGCGGCTACGCCTGGCTGGACGACGGCGCCGGTGGCGCGGTGACTTCCGTGCACGGTCTGCTGCCGGGCGCCGAAGTGCGCGCCGTGCTGGCCGACGGCAGCCTGGACTTGCGCGTTCTGGGGGTAACGCCATCAACCCAGGGGTGATCCTCGCTCCCTACAATCTTTCGGTTCGCCTTTCCCCCCAACACAGAGGACTCCACGATGGAACACACGCTGCCCCCGCTGCCTTACCCGATTGATTCGCTGGCCCCGCACTACAGCCAGGAAACCCTGGAGTTCCACCACGGCAAGCACCACAACGCCTACGTCGTGAACCTCAACAACCTGCAGAAGGGCACCGAGTACGAGGCGCTGTCGCTGGAAGAGATCATCAAGAAGGCACCGAACCCGGGCCCGGTCTACAACAACGCTGCGCAGATCTGGAACCACACCTTCTTCTGGAACTGCATGAAGCCGCAAGGCGGCGGCGAGCCCAGCGGCGCGCTGGCCGACGCGATCAACGCCAAGTGGGGCAGCTACGCCGCCTTCAAGGAAGCCTTCGTCAAGAGCGCCGTCGGCAACTTCGGTTCGGGCTGGACCTGGCTGGTCAAGAAGGCCGATGGCTCGGTCGACATCGTCAACACCGGCGCCGCCGGCACGCCGCTGACCGGCGCCGACAAGGCCCTGCTGACGGTCGACGTGTGGGAGCACGCCTACTACATCGACTACCGCAACCTGCGCCCCAAGTTCGTCGAGACCTTCCTGAGCAACCTCGTCAACTGGCAGTTCGCTGAGAGCAACTTCGCCTGATCGGTTTCGCTCCGATGCAAAGGCCGGCTGATGCCGGCCTTTGTCATTGCCCCACGGAGCGCAGGCGGGCGGGCAGACCTGCTGCTGCGTGTCCTCCGGCTGCTGCGCAGCCTCCTCCTTTACCTTCGCATCAGGCCTGCCCACCCGCCTGCTCGGAGCGTCGGCTGCAGAGCAAAGGCAGGCTCACTGCGAGACTTGAATGACGTGCCGCACCAGCGGATAGACCTGGTGCTGCCAACGCCGTCCGCTGAACACGCCGTAGTGGCCGACGTTGGGCTGGATGTAGTGGGTGCGCATATAGGCCCGCAGGCTGCTGGCCAGGTCTTGCGCGGCCAGTGTCTGGCCGACCGCGCAGATGTCGTCACGCTCGCCTTCCACCGTCAGCAGCGCCGTGCGGCGGATGGCCGCTGGATTCACGCGGCGGCCCTTGAAGAACATTTCGCCGCGCGGCAGGTCATAGGTCTGGAAGACGCGCTCGACCGTCTCCAGGTAGAAGTCGGCTGCGAGGTCGGCGACGGCCAGGTACTCCTCGTAGAACATGCGCGTGATCTCGGCCTTGTCGAACTCGTCGGCCACGAGGTGGCGGTAATAGTCCTTGAAGGCATTGCTGTGCCTGTCCTTGTTCATGCTCATGAAGGCCGACAGCTGCACAAAGCCCGGATAGACGCGCCGCCCCGCGCCGGCGTGCTGCCAGGGCACATGGCTGATCAGGTTCTTCTTGAACCAGCTGATCGGCTTGCTGGTCGCCAGCGTGTTCACCGCCGTCGGGCTGACGCGGCAGTCGATGGGGCCGGCCATCAGCGTCAGGCTGGCAGGCGTGGCCGGATGGTCGTCTTCCGCCATCAGCGCGACGGCAGCCAGCGCACTGACGCAGGGCTGGCAGACGGCCACCACGTGGGCTTGCGGGCCGATGGCAGCCAGGAAGTCGATCAGGTGGCCGGTGTACTCGTCCAGACCGAAGTTGCCCGCCGCCAGCGGCACGTCGCGCACGTTGTGCCAGTCGGTCACGTAGACATCGTGGTCCTGCAGCAGCGTGCGCACCGTGTCGCGCAGCAGCGTGGCGAAGTGGCCCGACATCGGCGCCACCACCATCACCTTGGGCTGCTCGGGCGCGCCGGCCTTTCGAAAGCGCAGCAGCGTTGCGAAGGGCGTGACCAGCGTCGCCTCCTCGGTGACAGGCCAGCGCTCGTCGCCGCTGACGACCTCGCCAATGCGCCAGGGCGGGCGGGTGTGGGTGACCTGGGCCAGCTCGAAGAGCTTGCCAGCCGCCGACATCTGCCGGGCCGGCAGCCAGCCGCCGTGCGCCGCGCCCGGTTGGTCAAGGAAGGGAAGGGCCAGGCGTGTGGCGGCTCGCAGCGGCCACAGCAGATCGGCGTGGGCCTGGTAGGCGGGGTACATGGACGTTCCTGCGAAGCCGACGATGCACCAGCAACGCAAGGAGCGCGCCAGCATGGCATGGGCCTTGCGTCGATCCCTCTGCCACGACCGCGAAGGAAACGCCATGCCTGTTGCCACGCCAACCCGCCCAGCCAGCAAAGTGGCCAAAGCCGCGCCCGCGCGAAAGGCCAAGGCAGTGGCGCCCGCCGCCACGCTGACGCTGAGCAGCAAGAACTATTCGTCCTGGTCGCTGCGCGGCTGGCTGCTGACGCGTTTCGCCGGGCTGGCTTTTGAAGAGGTCATGCTGCCACCCGATGACGAGGACGCGCGCAAGGAGCTGCTGCTGCTGGCGCCATCCATCCGCGTGCCCTGCCTGCGCCATGACGGTGTGACGGCCTGGAACACGCTGGCCATTGCCGAGTACCTGGCCGAGAGTTTCCCCAAGGCCGGCCTGTGGCCCACCGACCGCATCGCCCGTGCCCATGCCCGTGCCGTCTGCGGCGAGATGAACTCTGGCTTCGCCAACCTGCGCGCGGCGCTGCCGATGAACCTCAAGGGCCACTTCCCGCGCCACAAGATCTGGGCCGGTGCCCGGCCGGACATCGAGCGCATCACCGAGATCTGGACCGACTGCCTGGCCCGCTACGGCGGGCCCTACCTGTTCGGCGCCCGGCGAAGTGCGGCCGACGCGATCTTTGCGCCGGTGGTCACGCGCTTCCTGACCTATGACGTGCCGCTGAACCCCGCCTGCCTGGCCTATTGCAAGACCATCAGCGCGATGCCGGAGCTGCAGGAGTGGACCGCGGCGGCGAAGTTGGAGCCCGACGAAATCGAGCAGCTGGACATGGACTTCTGATTCAGTCCCACGGCGCGGGCACCGGCACCTCGCAGGGTGCCGGCGCGTCCACCGTCTTGAAATCGGCCGGCGAGACGATCTCCAGGTACTCCATGTCCGGCGAGTAGTCGAACAGGTAATGCACGATGCCGGGGCGCTGGTGCACGCAGTCGCCGGCCTCCACCAGCGTCACCTGGTCGCCGTACATGAACTTGGCCCAGCCCTTGGTCATCAGCACGATCTGGAACTCCGCCTCATGGCGGTGCCATCCGGTGCCCTTTTCCGGGGCCATGTTCGCCTTCACAAGGTGCGCGATGACTTTCCCGCCCGTGGCTTCGGCCACGCCGAGGTCGCGGTAGAGGAAGAAATCCCTCAAGCCGTCGGGGCGCCAGGGCGTGTCCCCGGGCTTGACGTGGGAGAACTGCGTGGCGGACGCGTCGTTGGCGGCGTCCACGGGTATCGACAGATCCGACATGAGCTGGCCTCCTGAAATGCTGCAGGCCCGCGAACACACGCAATATGCGTTCCTGCAATCGCTTGACGCAGGTCATGGCGGAGATCGTGCATGCCACCTAGATTGCAGCCGTGAGCGCTTCCCCCCCTGGCTTGCACGCGGCCGATGCCGACGCGCGCCTCCTCGCCCCTTTCACCACCTGGCCCGACGGCGCGGGCGGCGTGGCGCTGTCACAGTTCCAGGTGGCCGGCATGCATTGCGCGGCCTGTTCCGGGCTGATCGAGGCGGCGCTGCTGAAGCTGCCTGGCGTGCAGGGCGCCGGCGTCAACCCGGCATCGGCCCGGCTGTCGCTGCGGTGGCGGCCATCGCAGCTCGCCCTGGCTGATGTGCTGGCCGCGTTGCAGGCTGCCGGCTACCGCGCCACGCCCGATGTCGCGGCGCCTGCGCGCGAGCTGCGCCGGCAGGAGCGGCGCCAAGCGCTGTGGCGCCTGTTCGTGGCCGGCTTTCTGATGATGCAGGTCATGATGCTGGCGACGCCGGCCTATGTGGCCGAGGCGGGCGAGCTCTCCAGCGACCTGGACCGCCTGCTGCGCTGGGGCAGCTGGGTATTGACGCTGCCTGTCATGGCGTTTGCGGCCGGCCCCTTCTTCAGCGGCGCCTGGCGGCAGTTGCGTGCCGGTCGGCTCGGTATGGATGTGCCGGTGGCGCTCGGTATTGCCGTCACCTTCGTGGCCAGCACCGGCGCGCTGTTCGACCCGGGCGGGCTGCTGGGCCATGAGGTCTATTTCGATTCGCTGACGATGTTCGTCGCGCTGCTGTTGCTGGCGCGCTGGTTCGAGGTGGGTGCCCGGCACCGTGCGGCGGAGGCGCTCGAAGCTGTCGCAGGCGCGCTGCCGATGGCGGCGGAGCGGCTGCTGGAAGACGACAGCAGCGAGCGCGTGCCGCCCGAGGCGCTGCGTGTCGGTGACCGCATCCGCGTGGCGGCCGGCGAGGCGTTCGCGGCGGACGGCTGCGTGCTGTCCGGCCAGGGCTTCGTCAACGAGGCGCTGCTGACGGGCGAATCCGCGCCGGTGGCCAAGACCGTGGGCGATGCGGTCGTGGCGGGCAGCATCAACCTCGACGGCTCGCTGGTCGTCGGCGTGCAGCGCGTGGGCCAGGACACGACGGCCCAGGGCATCGTGCGGCTGATGCAGCAGGCGCAGAGCCAGCGTCCTTTCGTCCACGGGTTGCTGGACCGCGTGGCCGCGGGCTTCACGGCCGTCGTGCTGCTGCTGGCGCTGTCCGCCGGCCTGGCCTGGTGGTGGGTCGATCCCGCGCGCGCGGTCGCCGTGGCGGTGGCCGTGCTCATCGTGACCTGCCCTTGCGCGTTGACGCTGGCCGCGCCCGCCGCGTGGCTGACCGCCAGCGGCGCGCTCGCCAGGCGAGGGCTGCTGCTGGCCGACCTGTCGGCGCTGGAGCGGCTGTGTGCGGTGAACACCGTCGTTTTCGACAAGACCGGCACGCTCAGCGAAGACCGCTTGCAATTGCGCAGGCACTGGACCCGGGGTGCTGACGCCGACGCGCTGCTGGCCGTGGCGCGCAGCCTGGCGGCGTTGTCGCGCCATCCGCATGCACGTGCACTCGCCGATGGCCGCGGTGCCGGCACCTGGGCCGACTTGCGCGAGGTGGCGGGCCATGGTGTCGAGGCGCGCGATGCGACGGGGCGGCTCTGGCGCCTGGGCGCACCCGACTGGGTCAGTGAGCAACCCGACCCTGCCGCACGCTTGGCCTTCGGCTGCGGCGACTGTGTGCTGTGGCTCGACCTGGCCGAAGCGCCGCGCGCCGATGCGGCCGCGGCCGTCGCTGCGCTGCAGGCGCAAGGCCGGCGGGTGCGGCTGTTGTCGGGCGACCAGCCGGCCGCCGTCGCGCACATGGCCGCGGTGCTGGCCATCGACAATTGGCAGGCCGGCGCCACGCCCGGGGCCAAACTCGCCGCGGTGCGCGGTTGGCAGGCTGCAGGCGAGCGCGTGCTGATGGTGGGCGACGGCATCAACGACGCGCCGGTGCTTGCCGCGGCCGATGTGCGCATCGCAATGGGGCAGAGCGCGATGCTGGCTCGCAGTGCGGCGGATGCGCTGCTGGTGTCCAACCGGTTGATGGCCGTTCCGCAGGCGCTGGCGCTGGCCCAGAAGACGCGCCGGGTACTGCGCCAGAACCTGGCCTGGGCAGCGCTCTACAACGCCGCCTGCGTGCCGCTGGCGCTGACGGGCTGGTTGCCACCGCTCGCCGCCGGCATCGGCATGGCGGCCAGTTCGCTGTTCGTCGTGTTCAACGCGCAACGCCTGAATCGCTGATGGACATCCTCTACCTCCTCATCCCCTTCTCGGTCGTGCTGGTGCTGCTGATCGTGGCGGTGTTCGGCTGGGCCGTGAACGACGGCCAGCTCGATGGCTTCGATCAGGAGGCAGAACGCATCCTGCTTGACCGGGATCAAGGCGCCTGAGGCCGCCCCCTAGAAGAATCGTTCGCATCAGACTGGAGGAGTCGCGATGGCGAATGAAAGAGTCCCGGGCCAGCCCGGGATGACATACGAGGACGGGCCGGTGCGGGCATTCGCGCTGGCCGCCGTGCTCTGGGGCGTGGTGGGCATGGCGGTGGGCGTGTTCATCGCCGCGCAGCTGGCTTGGCCGGAGCTGAACTTCGGCATCTCATGGCTCAGTTATGGCCGCCTGCGGCCGCTGCACACCAACGCGGTCATCTTCGCGTTCGGCGGCTGCACGCTCATGGCCACCAGCTACCACGTCGTACAGCGCACCGGCCAGACGCGGTTGTTCGCGCCCATGCTGGCCTGGTTCCACTTCTGGTCCTGGCAGGCGGTCATCGTCGGCGCGGCGATCACCCTGCCGCTGGGCATCACGCGCGGCAAGGAATACGCGGAGCTGGAGTGGCCCATCGCGCTGCTGATCGCCGTGTCCTGGATCGCCTATGCCATCGTCTTCTTCGGCACCGTGGGGCGCCGCAAGATCCGCCACATCTATGTCGCCAACTGGTTCTTCGGTGCCTTCATCCTCGCCGTGGCGCTGCTGCACATCGTCAACGGCGCGGTGCTGCCGGTCAGCTTGTGGAAGAGTTACTCGGCTTATGCCGGCGTGCAGGATGCGATGGTGCAGTGGTGGTACGGCCATAACGCCGTGGGCTTCTTCCTGACCGCCGGCTTCCTCGGGATGATGTACTACTACATCCCCAAGCAGGCCGAGCGGCCGGTCTACAGCTACCGCCTGTCCATCGTCCACTTCTGGGCGCTGATCTTCACCTACATGTGGGCGGGCCCGCACCACCTGCACTACACGGCGCTGCCCGACTGGGCGCAGAGCGTGGGCATGATCTTCAGCCTGGTGCTGCTGGCGCCGAGCTGGGGCGGCATGATCAACGGCGTCATGACCCTGTCGGGTGCCTGGCACAAGCTGCGTGACGACCCGATCCTGAAGTTCCTGATCGTGGCGCTGTCCTTCTACGGCATGGCCACCTTCGAGGGGCCGCTGATGTCGATCAAGACGGTCAATGCGCTGTCGCACTACACCGACTGGACCGTTGGCCATGTGCACGCCGGCGCGCTGGGCTGGGTGGGCCTCATCTCCATGGGCTCGCTCTACCACCTGATTCCGCGCATGTACGGCCGCACCGAGATGCACTCCAAGAGCGCCATCGAGCTGCACTTCTGGATCGCCACCATCGGCATCGTGCTCTACATCGCCGCGATGTGGATCGCCGGCGTCATGCAGGGCCTGATGTGGCGCGCGGTCAACCCCGACGGCACGCTGGTCTACACCTTCGTCGAGAGCGTCAAGGCCACCTGGCCGTTCTACGTGACGCGGCTGGTGGGCGGGCTGATGTACCTGGCCGGCATGCTGGTGATGGTCTGGAACGTGGTGAAGACCGTGCAGGCCGGCAAGCCGCAGCAGGTGCGCATCCCCACCGTGCTGGCTCACGCTTGAAGAGGTCGACATGAGCAACAACAACACTGAACGAGTCACTGGCCATCAGCGCATCGAGACCAGCAACCTGCTGATGATCGTGCTCGTGCTGCTGACGGTCTTCGTCGGCGGCTTCGTCGAGATCGTGCCGCTGTTCTTCCAGCGCTCGACGACGCAGGCGGCGCCGGGCCTCAAGCCCTACACGGCGCTGCAGGTCGCAGGCCGCGACATCTATGTGCGCGAGGGTTGCTACAACTGCCACTCGCAGATGATCCGGCCGCTGCTGGCCGAGACGCTGCGGTACGGCGAGTATTCCAAGGCCGGCGAGTTCGTCTACGACCGCCCCTTCCAGTGGGGCAGCAAGCGCACCGGGCCGGACCTGCACCGCGTGGGCGGCAAGTACAGCGACGACTGGCACCGCCTCCACCTGATCAACCCGCGCGACCTGGTGCCCGAGTCCAACATGCCGGCCTACCCCTGGCTGGCCACCACGTCGGTCGACGGCGCGGCGCTGCCGGCCAAGATGAGCGCATTGCGCACGCTGGGCGCGCCCTACAGCGACGCCGAGATCAAGGACGCACCGCAGGCCGCCACCGGCAAGACCGAGCTGGATGCGCTCATTGCCTATCTGCAGGTGCTGGGCACGGCCGCAGCAACGGCGAAGAAGGAGGCTTCCAGTGGGAGTCAATGAACTGCGCGTGGCCGTGACCCTCGTGTCGCTGGCCGTCTTCATCGGCATCGTCGTGTGGGCCTGGCGCGGCCACTTCGACGCGGCGGCCGAGCTGCCCTTGCAAGGGGATGATCAATGAGCGACTTTTTCAACGGCGGCTGGTCGATCTTCATCGCCGCAGCGACGGTGCTCGGCCTGGTGGCCTGCATCGTGCTGCTCGTCATCGCCAGCCGGCGCCAGCCCGCGGCGGCCGACAACACCACCGGCCACGTCTGGGACGAGGACCTGCGCGAGCTGAACAACCCGCTGCCGCTGTGGTGGATGGGCCTGTTCGTGCTGACGGTCGTGTTCGCCGGCATCTACCTGGCGCTGTACCCGGGCCTGGGCAGTGTGGCCGGTTCGCTAGGCTGGTCGAGCACCGACGAGCATGCCGCCGACGTGGCCCAGGCGCGCGCTGCCATGGCGCCTGTCTACGCCGGCTTTGCCGGGCAGGCGCCCGAGCAACTCGCCAAGGACCCTCAAGCCCATGCCATCGGCGAGCGGCTGTTCGCCAACAACTGCGCCACCTGCCACGGCTCCGACGCCAAGGGTTCCAAGGGCTTTCCCAACCTGGCCGACAAGGACTGGCTGTGGGGTGGCAGCTTCGAGACCATCAGCCAGACCATCACCCAGGGCCGCGAGGGCAACATGCCGCCGATGGCTGCGGCGGTGGGCAGCAGCGAGGACGTGCGCAACCTCGCGCATTACGTGCTGTCGCTTTCGGGCAGCCCGCACAACTCGCTGTATGCGCAGTTCGGCAAGCCCAAGTTCACGGCCTGCGCGGCCTGCCACGGGGTGGGCGGCAAGGGCAACCCGGCGCTGGGCGCACCGAATCTTTCCGACAAGGTCTGGCTGCATGGCTGGGGTGAGTCCGCCGTCGTCGCCATGATCAACGGCGGCAAGCACAACCAGATGCCGGCCCATGGCGAACGGCTGACGCCTGAGCAGATCCGCGTGCTGGCGGCCTATGTCTGGGGCCTGTCCCAATAGACCAACCCATGGCCGATTCCGAAGCCGTCATCCGCCTTTACAAGTCGGAAGACAAGATCCACCCGCGCAGCGTGCGGGGACGGTTCACCAACCTGCGCTGGGCCATGGTGGCCCTGACGCAGCTCGTGTTCTACGGCCTGCCCTGGCTGACCTGGGGCGACCGCCCAGCGGTGCTGTTCGATCTGGCCGCGCGGCGCTTCTACGTGTTCGGCTTCGTGCTGTATCCGCAGGACTTCGTCTACCTGACGGCCCTGTTGCTGATGTCGGCCTATGCGCTGTTCCTGTTCACGGCCGTGGCCGGGCGCGTCTGGTGTGGCTATGCCTGCCCGCAGACGGTCTACACTGAACTCTTCGTGCTCATCGAGCGCTGGTTCGAGGGCGACCGCAACGCACGCCTCAAGCTGGACAAGGCGCCCTGGTCGCGGAACAAGCTGTGGCGCAAGGGCGGTAAGCAGCTCGGATGGATCGCGCTGGCGCTGTTCACCGGCTTCAGCTTCGTCGGCTACTTCACGCCCATCCGTGAGTTGCTGGGTTTCTCGCTCGGGCCGTGGGAAGCCTTCTGGGTGCTGTTCTACGGCTTCGCCACCTACGGCAACGCCGGTTTCATGCGCGAGCAGGTCTGCAAGTACATGTGCCCGTACGCGCGCTTCCAGAGCGCGATGTTCGACCACGACACGCTCATCGTCACTTACGACCCGGCCCGCGGCGAGCCGCGCGGCAACAACGCGCTGCGCAAGAAGAAAAGCGAGGCACGCAGCCAGGCCGTGGGCGACTGCATCGACTGCGGCCTGTGCGTGCAGGTCTGCCCGACCGGCATCGACATCCGCAAGGGCCTGCAGTACGAGTGCATCAGCTGCGCCGCCTGCATCGACGTCTGCGACGGCGTGATGGACAAGATGTCCACGCCGCGCGGCCTGATCCGCTATGACACCGAGAACGGCATGGCCCGGCAGCTCACGCCCGCCCAGCGCCGGCGCCGCATCTTCAGGCCGCGCGTGCTCATCTACGGCACCCTGCTGCTGGGCTTGAGCACTGCCGTACTGTGGAGCCTGATGAGCCGGCACGACTTCCGCGTCGACATCGTGCGCGACCGCGCCACGCTGGCCCGACAGGTCGAGGACGGCTGGATCGAAAACCTCTACCGCCTGCAGCTGATGAACGCGACCGAGGCGCCGCAACAGCTCAGCGTCGAGGCCGACGGCCTGCCCGGCTTGCAGCTCAGTCGCGCCACCAGCATCTCGCTGGGCCCGGCCGAAGCGCGCTGGGTGACCGTCGCGCTGCGCCTGCCGCCCGAGGCCGCGCAGCAGCTCAAGGCCGGCGCCCAGCCCATCAGGTGGCGCGTGACCAGCGCGGCCGGTGACAGCGTCGCCGAGAAATCCACCTTCGTCGTGCCGCGTTGACGCGGCGGGAAAGTCACCATGTCGAATCCAGCAACTCCCTCATCCGCCTGGCGCGAGCCGATGGTCTGGCTCGTCGTGTCGGGCCCCGTCGCCGTCATCCTGGCCAGCATCGTGACCGTGACGCTGGCCATCCGCCACCCCGACCCGCCGCTGGTGACGCGGGCGACGACCGATGCTGCGCCCGCCCAGGCGGCACGCAACCATGCCGCCACCGGCGTGGTGCCGGGAGCCAAGAGGTGACCGGCACGCCGGGGCCGTCGCGCATCGCCCGCTATGCGATGGCGGTGGCCTGGTCGTCCTTCCTGTCGGCCGGTGTGCTTGAGGCGCTGGTGTTCGCCGTCGTCGACCCGCACGAGCTGCGCTGGTTTGGCGCCGCGCCGGTGGAGCTGTCGGCGCAGGCGATCTACACGGTCAGCTTCCTGATCTTCTGGGGCGTCATCGCCTTTGGCGCCAGCCTGGCGCTGCTGCTCGTCAACCTGCCGGCCGACGAGCCGAAGCCGCAGCGGCGCTCGCCGGGCTGGCCTCGCTGAGCCCGTCGCCAGCGACCACCCGCGCGTTGCGGTCATGCGTCCAGTACGCCCAGGCCCAGTCGACCAGCACGACGAAGCGGTTGCGAAAGCCGATCAGGAACCAGACGTGCGCGAACAGCCAGAACAGCCACGCGAAATAGCCTGAAAAGCGCAGCGGCCCGGCCGGCGTGTCCAGGTCGACGACCGCACTGTTGCGGCCGATGGTGGCCAGGTTGCCGTAGTCGGTATAGCGAAAGGCCTGGGTGGCCTCGCCGCGCAGGCGGCGCTGGATGTTGGCGGCGGCGCAACGGCCCATCTGCTTGGCGCCCGGCGACACGCCCGGCACCGGCCGCGGCTCGTGGCCCGGCTTGTGGCTCTGCGCAGCGGCCAGGTCGCCAATGACCTGGATGGCGGGGAAGCCCTTCAGGCTCAGGTCGGGCTCCACGACAACGCGGCCGGCCCGGTCCAGCGTGCAGCCGGTGGCATCGGCAAGCGCCAGGCCCAGCGGTGACGCCGCCACGCCGGCCGCCCAGACGACACAGCGGCTCTGCAGGCGCTCGGCGCCAGCGGCGGTCGTGATGTCCAGCCCGTCGGCGTCGATGCCAGTCACGCGTGCCCCCAGCCGGACCTCCACGCCCAGCGCCGTCAGCTGCTTGCGGGCGCTTTCGCTCAGGGCCTCGGGCATGGACTGCAGCACGCGCGGGCTGCCTTCCACCAGCAGCACCTTGGCCTGCCGTGGGTCGATGCGGCGGAACTCACCCGGCAGCGTGTGGCGTGCGATCTCGGCGAAGGTGCCGGCCAACTCAACACCGGTCGGCCCACCGCCGATGACGACGAACTGCAGCAGCGCCGCGCGCCTGGCCGGGTCGTCCTCCCGCTCGGCCGCCTCGAACGCCATCAGCACGCGGCGGCGGATCTCGAAGGCATCGTCCAGCGTCTTCAGCCCAGGTGCGTGTGCCGCCCATTCATCGCGGCCGAAGTAGCTGTGCGTGGCGCCGGCAGCAACGATCAGGTGGTCCCAGAGCAGCCGCGCCCCGTCCTTGAACACCGCCGTCTGCGCCTGCGCATTGACGGCGACGACCTCACCGAGCAGCGTCGTCACATTGCGCTGGCGGCGGAACAAGTGGCGCACGGGCGCCGCGATCGACGGCGCCGACAGCCCGGCGGTGGCCACCTGGTACAGCAGCGGCTGGAAGAGATGGTGGTTGGTCTTGTCGACGATGGTGATGTCGACATCGGCCGAGCGCAGGGCCCGCGCCGCCTCCAGGCCGCCAAAACCGCAGCCGACGATGAGCACTTGAGGACGCATGCGGGCCATCCTACGCCTGGTTTTGGTGCGCTGCAGCATTGGCGGTTTTCGGATGGCGGCGTGCCGGTTGCATCGTGATGCAAAGCCGGCCACGCCTCCGGGCCGTCCGACCGGTTGGCGCCCTAGCATGCGGCGCCTTCGCGCAGCTGCACGATGCCTTCGCACACCCTGGACTCCGCACTCACGCCGCCCCACCCGACCGAGCCCGCGCCTCACCCCGACTCGGCCCGGCAGCGCCTGCGCGGCCTGTCCTTCCACCAGTGCCTGCTGGCCGCGTTCCTGCTCATCACCGCCTTGCTGGGCGGCGCGGCGGTGCAGGCCATGTTCGCGCTCGGCGATGTGGCCGAGCAGGGCCGCCAGGCGTCGCAGGACGCTGCTGCGCTGACCGCCCAGGGCCAGCGCCTGGCCGAGCGCACCGTCGCCATGGAGCGCAGCGCGCGCCAGTTCCTGGTGCTGGATGACGCCAGCCTGCGCGACCGCTATGAGCTGGCCTGGCGGGACGCCCAGGCCACGCAGTCGGTGCTGTCGGATTTGATGCCCGAGGCCGCCTCGCAAAAGCTGTTCGCCGAGTGGGAGACGCAGGCCCAGGCCGCCTGGCGCGTGCTGCAGAACCCTGGCCTGCCCCGCACTCGCGCAACCGCGCTGAAGCGCCTGACGCCGGTGTTCACGCGCCTGCACAACGTCAACGAGACGCTGGCAGAACATGGCCAGCAGGCCATGGATCGGCGCAGCGATGCGCTGCTGACGGAACTGGAGCAACAGCGCCGCCTGATCAGCGCGCTGGTGCTGGGGGCGATTGCGCTGGCCATCCTGTTGGCGCTGGGCTTTGGCCACTGGCTGCTGCGGCCGCTTGCCGCTGTCGAGGCGGCCATCGGCCGGCTGGGCGACAACCGCTTCGACCAGCCGGTGGAGGTGGGTGGCCCCGCCGACCTGCGCCGCCTCGGGCGCCAGCTCGAATGGCTGCGCCAGCGCCTGGCGACGCTGGAATCCGACAAGACGCGCTTTGTCCGCCACATCTCGCACGAGCTCAAAACGCCGATGGCCTCCATCCGCGAAGGTGCGGCCCTGCTGCGCGAGGGCGTGGCCGGCCCGCTGACGCCGGACCAGACCGAGATCGTGCGCATCCTCGGCGACAACAGCGCGGCGCTGCAGGGCCAGATCGAGGACCTGCTGCGCTACCAGACGTTGGCGTCCGACTCCCAGCAACTGCGGCGCCGGCCCGTCGACCTGAAGGACCTGCTGGCCCGAGTCGTCGACGACCAGCGCCTGCTGTGGCAGGCCCGCGGGCTGACCGTCCACATCGATGCCCAGTCTTGCAGCGCGATGGCCGACGGCGAGAAGCTGGGCATGGTGCTGGCCAACCTGCTCGTCAACGCCCTGCGCTTCAGCCCGCCGGGCGGGACCATCAGGCTGGCGTTGGTATGCGACGGCGGCAAGGCGCGCATCGACTGCATCGACGCCGGTCCCGGCGTGGCGGCCGAAGACGTCGAGCGCATCTTCGACCCCTTCTACCAAGGCCGGAACCAGGCGCCCGGCGCGCGCCGTGGCAGCGGCATCGGCCTGTCTATCGTGCGCGAGATCGTGCAGGCGCACGGCGGCAGCTGCCGCCTGATGCCCAGCGAACGCGGCGCCCACTTCCGGATCGAGATTCCTGATGCAGATGAAACGAATGAAGCGACTGTTTGAGATCGTCGTGCTGCTGTTGCTGGCGGGCTGCCAGACGCCCATGCCCATGCCGCCGCCAGCGCCCCACCCCACCCCAGCTGCGCCCGTCTGCCCCGAGCCGCCCGCACCGCCGGTCGATCAGCTGGGCGCGGTGACCGCCTATGTCGAAGACCTGCGCAAGGCCCTGACTTTGAGCCAGGGTCGCGGCAGCGCCGACCTGGCGCAGGCGGCCGCGCAGATCGAAGTGCTTGCAGGCGCCACCGACGCGCCGACCGAACCACTGAGGGCCATGGCCGCGCTGATCTCGGCCCGCCTGGCCGAGCAGCGGCGGCTGCAGGACAACGTCGACAAGCTGACGCTGCAACTGCGCGACAGCCAGCGCCGCAACGAGCAACTCAACGAGAAGCTCGAAGCATTGAAGGCCATCGAGCAAACCCTGCCCGCAAAACGATGAGTACACAAGCCACCATCCTCCTTGTCGACGACGACGCCGACCTGCTGCGCCTGATCACGATGCGCTTGACTGCTGCGGGCCATGCCGTGCAGGCCGTCGCCAGCGCGGAGGCGGCCCTGGCGCACCTGGCCGTTCGCTTGCCGTCGCTCGTCATCACCGATGTGCGCCTGCCGGGCCTGGACGGCCTGGCGCTGTTCGACGAGGTGCGCAGCCGGCACCCGTCGTTGCCGGTCATCCTGCTGACGGCCCACGGCAGCATTCCCGATGCCGTCGAGGCGACGACGCGGGGTGCCCACGCTTACCTGACCAAGCCCTTCGACGGCAAGGAACTGCTGGGCAAGATCAACCAGGCGCTGCGCGTCAACGCGCCCGGCCTGGCGCCGGTGGGCAGCAGCACCAATGGCGACGCCTGGCGCAGCGAGATCATCAGCCGCAGCCCGCGCATGGCCGAGGTGCTGGCCGAGGCGCGGCTGGTGGCGGCGACGGACGCGAGCGTGTTGATCTGCGGCGACAGCGGTACCGGCAAGGAACTGCTGGCGCGAGCCCTGCACAAGGCCAGCGCGCGCGCCGACAAGCCCTTCATCGCCGTGAACTGCGGGGCCATCCCCGAGGCGCTGCTGGAGTCCGAGCTCTTTGGCCACGTGAAGGGTGCCTTCACCGGCGCTCAAGGCCATCGCCAGGGACTGATCCCGGCCGCGCACGGCGGCACGGTCTTCCTCGACGAGATCGGCGACATGCCGCTGGCTTTGCAGGTCAAGTTGCTGCGCGTGCTGCAAGAGCGCATGGTGCGCCCGGTCGGCAGCAACGAGGCGGTGGCGGTCGACGTGCGGGTGCTGTCGGCGACGCACCGCGACCTGGAGCTGGCGATGAGCGAAGGCCAGTTCCGCCCCGACCTGTTTTACCGGCTCAACGTCGTCAAGCTGCGCCTGCCGCCGCTGTCCGAACGGCGGGAGGACATCGCGCTGCTGGCCCAGCATTTCTTGCAAACGCTGGCCGCGCGGCATCGCAAGCCCGTCAAGGGTTTTGCGCCGGACGCGCTGGAGGCGCTGGTGACAGCGCCCTGGCCGGGCAATGCGCGCCAGCTCTACAACGCCGTCGAACAGGTCTGCGTGCTGGCCACGGCGCCGCTGGTGTCGCTGGCCCAGGTGCAGCGGGCGCTGCAGATGCCGTCGCTGGAAGTGCTGAACTACCAGCATGCCAAGCAGCGTTTCGAGCGCGACTATCTGAACCAACTGCTCAAGCTCACCTCTGGCCACGTGGCCGACGCCGCGCGCCTGGCGGACCGCAACCGCACCGAGTTCTATCGGCTGATGCAAAAGCACGGGCTGGACCCGCAACTGTTTCGCGCTGAAGCGGGCGACGCGCTGGCGTCGGGTTCAGGCGACAAGAAGATGTCAGGTGAATCAAGCACTTAGGCCGCAGCGGCGCCAAACTGTCGCCGCGTGGCGACAAAACATGCGGCGCCATCGGGTCGGCGCCTCCCGCTGGCGCGTGAAAAACTTCACAAGTCATTGATTCACAACATGAAAGCAGAGCTGGCACAGGCCTTGCGCTAAGCCTGTCCGTGGTGCCGCCCGGTACCGCTTTTGATTCACGCTTCTTCAGGAGATCTGCATGCAACACACATCCACCTTCGCCCGACTGCTGTCTGCTGCTTTGATGGCAGGTGCCGCTGGTGCTGCCTTCGCCGCCGACCCGGCGCCGGCGACTGCTCCGGCCGCTCAGGCTCAGCAGGGTGCGCAGGCGCAAACCGCTGGCGACGCTGCCCTGACCAGCCAGGTCCAGGCCGCGCTGCAGCAGGACAAGGACTTGTCCGCTCTGCCGCTGACCGTCAGCAGCACCAGCGCCGGTGTGATCGTCGTCAAGGGCGCCGCCCCCAGCGCCGAGATGGCCCAGAAGGCCGTCCAGCTGGCCCAGGCCGTGCCGGGCGTGAAGGAAGTTCGCAACGAGATCAAGGTCGGCTAAAGCTCCGTCGTTCCTCGATCTCAGGCCCCGCGCGCCCCCGCGGGGCCTTTTTTGTATGGCTTCAACAGCGACTGTTGTTGACGAGAGCTTCTAGGCCGGCCTGATCCAGGATGCGCAACTGGCGTTGCTTGACCTCCATCAGCCCGTCTTCCTGGAACTTGGAGAAGGTGCGGCTGACGGTCTCAAGCTTCAGGCCCAGGTAGCTGCCGATTTCCTCGCGCGTCATGCGCAGCACCAGGCTGGACGCCGAGAAGCCGCGTGCCTGCAGCCGTTTTGTCAGGTTGAGCAGGAAGGCGGCGAGGCGCTCCTCCGCGCGCATATTGCCCAGAAGCAGCATGACGCCGTGGTCACGCACGATCTCGCGGCTCATGATCTTGTGAAAGCCGTGCTGCAGCGAGCTGAACTCGCGCGAAAGGCCTTCGAGTTGGTTGTAGGAGATGACGCAGACGGATGAGTCCTCCAGCGCAACTGCGTCGCAGTGGTGCTGGTCGCTGCTGATGCCGTCCAGCCCGAGCAGCTCGCCGGCCATCTGGAAGCCCGTCACCTGGTCGCGCCCGTCCTCGCTGCCGACGCACGTCTTGAAGAAACCGGTGCGCACCGCGTACAGCGCCTCGAAGCGCTGGCCGTTGCGGAACAGGTGCTCGCCGCGCGGCACGCTGCGTCGCTTGTCCACCAGGCCATCAAGCTGGCCCAGGTCGGCGGCACTGAGCCCCACGGGCAGGCAAAGCTCGCGCAGGTTGCAGCTTGCGCACGCGACCTTGAGCGGCTCCATGGTGGGGGCGGCGGTGGACACGTCGGGGGTGCTCGGCATGTTCATCGCGCGGGGCAGGGTGGTCAGCATGGCGCTGATTCTTTGCTGGATGACCCGCGCCGTCGTTGACCTGGATCAAGGCCCGACCGCCGCGCCCTCGGCACAGTGCGGCCATGGCTGCTGTGACCGAACGCCCCCTCGATGCCGACCTGCTTGACGCCAACATCCGGCGCCACGACGTGGTCGGGCCGCGCTACACCTCCTACCCGACGGCCGACCGCTTCGTCGAGGCCTATCAGGGCGCCCAGCACCTGCAGGCGCTGCGCCAGCGCGGCACGGCCCAGCCGCTGTCGGTCTACGTGCACATCCCGTTCTGCGAGCAGCTTTGCTACTACTGCGCGTGCAACAAGATCATCACCAAGCACCACGAGCGCGCCGCGCCCTACCTGGCCGCGCTGAACATGGAAATGGACCTGGTGGCCGAGGCGCTCGGCGCGGGTTCCGGAGGTGTTGCGCCGGTGTCGCAGCTGCACCTGGGTGGTGGTTCGCCGACCTTCCTGTCCGACGCCGAGCTGAGTGCGCTGATGGACGCGCTGCGCCGCCGCTTCAAGCTGCTGCCCGGTGCCGAACTGTCCATCGAGGTCGACCCCCGCACCGTGGACCTGCAGCGCCTGACGCACCTGCGCCTGCTGGGCTTCAACCGCCTGTCCTTCGGCGTGCAGGACTTCGATTCCGCCGTGCAGAAGGCGGTGCACCGCGTGCAGCCGCTGGAGCAGGTCGCCAGGCTGATGCAGCAGGCCAAAGAATTGGGCTTTGCGTCCACCAATGTCGACCTGATCTACGGCCTGCCGCTGCAGACGCCCCAGAGCTTCGCCCGCACCATTGCCCAGGTGGCCGAGCTGCGGCCCGACCGCATCGCCATGTATGCCTACGCCCACCTGCCGCAGCGCTTCAAGCCGCAGCGCCGCATCGTGGCCGAGCTGCTGCCGCCGGCGGGCGACAAGCTGGCCATGCTGTCGGGCGCCATCAGCGCGCTGCTGGGCGAGGGCTACACCTTCATCGGCATGGACCATTTCGCGCTGCCCGACGATCCACTGGCCGTGGCCAAGCGCCAGGGCCTGCTGCACCGCGGCTTCCAGGGCTATTCAACGCAACCGGATTGCGACCTCGTCGGCCTGGGCGTGTCGGCCATCAGCCGCGTAGGCGCGACCTATGCGCAGAACGCCAAGACGCTTGAAGAGTACGAGGACGCGCTGAAGCTGCAGCAACTGCCCGTGCAGCGCGGCCTGGCGTTGACGCGCGACGACCTGCTGCGCCGGGCGGTCATCATGGCGTTGATGTGCCAGGGTCGGGTCGAGTTCGAGTCCATCGCGGCCTCCTACCTCGTCGACGTGCCGACCTACTTCGCGCCGGAGCTGACCCGGCTTACTCAGCTGGCGGAGCAGGGGCTCGTCACGCTGGAGCCGGGCGCCATCCAGGTCACGCCGCTGGGCTGGTATTTCGTGCGCGCCGTCGCGCTGGTGTTCGACCGCTACTGCCAGGCCGACGCGAGCCGCGAGCGCTTCTCGAAGATCATCTAGAGAAGCTGTGAACGAACTCTGCACGCCCGCTCATCCCGCGGCAGCACCGCCACTCTGCGTTGCAAATGCTCGCCGTAGCCCGAGCTACGGCTGTGCTTTGCGCCTTGATTGGCGGCACTGTCGCGGTCTGCTCGGACGCGCCGAGCCCCTTCGCAGCTTCTGATGGCCTTGGACGCCGCGCTGATCGCGTCCGCCACGCTGATGGGTCTGGCGGGCCTACCGCATTGCGCGGCCATGTGCAGTGCGCCTTGTGCGCTGGCCAGTGGCAAGCGCCCGGCGCGGCTGCTTGCCGGTCGACTGCTGGGTTATGCGGCGGGCGGGGCGGTTGCGGCGGCCTCGGCCGAGGCGCTGGCGCGGGCCGCGCAGGGCATGAGCTTTCTTCAACCGGCCTGGGCGCTGCTGCAGGCGGCGCTGCTGCTGCTGGGCCTGAGCTTGCTCGTGCGGGGCCGCGCGCCGGCCTGGCTGGGTGCGGTGAGCTGGCGCCCCCAGCCCCGCCATTCGTTCGCCACCGGCATGGCCTGGGTGGCCATGCCTTGCGGGCTGCTGCATGCGGCGCTGCTGCTGGCAGGGCTGTCGGGCTCGCCTTCAAGCGGTGCGGCGGCCATGGCGGGCTTTGCGCTGGCCAGCACGCCCGGCCTTGTCATCGCGCCGCTGTGGCGGGCGCGGCTGCTCAAGCGCGGCGGCGACGGCGCCACGCCGGCCCTGCGCCTGGCCGGCCTCGCGCTGGCCGCGGGCGCCGCCTGGGGCCTGGCGCACGGCGTGTGGGAACGCCTGCTGCTGGCCTGCTGACGCGGCCATAAACTCGCGAGGTTTCGTCTTGAATCGCCTTTGCGCGAAAGCCCACACGCCATGTACCAACACATCCAGGTGCCCGAAGGCGGCCAGAAGATCACGGTCAATGCCGACTTCTCGCTGAACGTTCCCGACCAGCCCATCATTCCCTACATCGAAGGCGACGGCACCGGCC
Source organism: Pelomonas sp. Root405 (assembly GCF_001425165.1). Taxonomy (GTDB): domain Bacteria; phylum Pseudomonadota; class Gammaproteobacteria; order Burkholderiales; family Burkholderiaceae_C; genus Pelomonas. Next base: position 224,484 of record NZ_LMDU01000016.1, on the reverse strand, counting down.
TGGACATCACGCCGGTCATGCTCAAGGTGGTCGACGCCGCCGTCGCCAAGGCCTACGGCGGCAGCCGCAAGATCCACTGGATGGAGATCTATGCCGGCGAGAAGAGCACCAAGGTCTACGGCCCCGATGTGTGGCTGCCGGAAGAGACGCTCAAGGTCCTGAAGGAATACGTCGTGTCCATCAAGGGCCCGCTGACCACGCCGGTCGGTGGTGGCATCCGTTCGCTCAACGTCGCGCTGCGCCAGGAGCTGGACCTCTACGTCTGCCTGCGCCCGGTGCAGTATTTCGACGGCGTGCCCAGCCCCGTGAAGGAGCCGCACAAGGTCAGCATGGTCATCTTCCGCGAGAACTCGGAAGACATCTACGCCGGCATCGAATACGAAGCCGAGAGCGACAAGGCCAAGAAGCTGATCAAGTTCCTGCAAGAGGAAATGGGCGTCAAGAAGATCCGCTTCCCGGACACCTCCGGCATCGGCATCAAGCCGGTCAGCCGTGAGGGTACCGAGCGCCTGGTGCGCAAAGCCATCCAGTACGCCATCGACAACAACAAGCCCAGCGTGACCATCGTGCACAAGGGCAACATCATGAAGTACACCGAGGGTGGCTTCCGGGACTGGGCCTACGCACTGGCGCAGAAGGAGTTCGGCGCCGAGCCCATCGACGGCGGCCCGTGGTGCAAGTTCAAGAACCCGAAGACGGGCAAGGACATCACCATCAAGGACAGCATCGCCGACGCCTTCCTGCAGCAGATCATCCTGCGCCCGGCCGAGTACAGCGTCATCGCCACGCTCAACCTCAACGGCGATTACATCTCCGACGCGCTGGCGGCGCAGGTGGGCGGCATCGGCATCGCCCCCGGCGCCAACATGAGCGACTCCATCGCCATGTTCGAAGCCACCCACGGCACCGCCCCCAAGTACGCCGGCAAGGACTACGTGAACCCCGGCTCCGAGATCCTGTCCGCCGAGATGATGCTGCGACACATGGGCTGGAAGGAAGCGGCCGACCTGATCATCAGCTCGATGGAAAAGTCGGTGCTGAGCAAGAAGGTCACCTACGACTTCGCGCGGCTGATGGACGGCGCGACGCAGGTGTCCTGCTCCGGGTTCGGTCAGGTGATGATCGACAACATGGACTGACGCCACCGGGGCGGCGCATCATTGGCCGTCGGCCGATTCAACGTCTGGAGCCCGAGCATGCCGGAGTACCTCACTACCTATGTGGCCGAAGACCAGTTGCTGGTCTATCAGGGCGCGGACTTCGACGAAGTTCGCCTGGCGGATCGGTCGGGTCAACTGGGCGCGGAAGTCTGGTGCTGGACGCGGCGCGAGGCCGACCGCAGCAAAGCCGCCTGGCTTCGGCTGGTCGTGTCGGTTGATGACAAGGACTCGCCGGCCACGGTCGAGCGCGTCCGGGACGCCTTGAAGCCGCAGCCCCCCGTGGATGCGAACCGCAAGGTCTGGATGCATTGAGTTCGCTCGTTACCGGGACGGTCGCGAAAGCAAAACGGGGCGCCGATGGCGCCCCGTTTCATTGGCGCAGCTTGGTCAGCTCGCCAGCGACTCCAGCGCCGCGTTGAACGTCGCGCTCGGGCGCATCACCTTGTCCAGCTTGGCCACGTCCGGCAGGAAGTAGCCGCCGATGTCGGCCGGCTTGCCCTGGACTTCCTTGAGCTCCGCCGTGATCTTGGCCTCATTGGCCGTCAGCGAGTCCGCCAGCGGCTTGAAGCGCGCGGCCAGCTCGGCGTCCTCGGTCTGCTCGGCCAGGGCCTGCGCCCAGAACATCGTCAGGTAGAAGTGGCTGCCGCGGTTGTCGATCTCGCCGGTCTTGGAGCTGGGGCCTTTGGCCCTGTCCAGCAGTTCGCCGGTGGCCGTGTCCAGGGCCTTGGCCAGCACTTTGGCCTTGGCGTTCTTGGTCTTGATGCCGACGTCTTCCAGGCTCACGGCCAGGGCCAGGAACTCGCCCAGCGAGTCCCAGCGCAGGTGGTTTTCCTCCACCAGCTGCTGCACATGCTTGGGTGCTGAACCGCCAGCGCCGGTTTCGTACATGCCGCCGCCGGCCATCAGGGGCACGATGGACAGCATCTTGGCCGAGGTGCCCAGCTCCATGATGGGGAAGAGGTCGGTCAGGTAGTCGCGCAGGATGTTGCCGGTGGCGCTGATGGTGTCCAGGCCGCGGATGACGCGCTCCAGCGTGTGACGCATCGCGCGCACCTGGCTCATGATCTGGATGTCCAGCCCGGTCGTGTCGTGCTCATGCAGGTACATCTTGACCTTGGTGATGAGCTGCGCCTCGTGCGGGCGGTAGGCGTCCAGCCAGAAGACGACCGGCATGCCCGAGTTGCGGGCGCGCGTGACAGCCAGCTTGACCCAGTCGCGGATGGCCGCGTCCTTGCACTGGCACATGCGCCAGATGTCGCCCTGCTCGACGTTCTGGCTCATCAGCACTTCGCCGGTGGCCAGGTCGGTGATGTTGGCCACGCCGTCTTCGGGGATCTCGAAGGTCTTGTCGTGGGAGCCGTACTCCTCGGCCTGCTGGGCCATCAGGCCGACGTTGGGCACGGTGCCCATCGTGCGCGGGTCGAAGGCGCCATGCCATTTGCAGAAGTTGATGATCTCCTGGTAAATGCGGGCGAAGGTCGACTCGGGCATGACGGCCTTGACGTCCTTGAGGCGGCCGTCGGCACCGTACATCTTGCCGCCGCTGCGGATCATGGCCGGCATGGAGGCGTCGACGATGACGTCGTTGGGCGAGTGGAAATTGGTGATGCCCTTGGCCGAGTCGACCATGGCCAGCTCGGGACGGTGCTCGTGGCAGGCGTGCAGGTCGCGCTTGATCTCGTCCTGCTTGCTCTGCGGCAGCGTGGCGATCTTGGTGTAGAGGTCCACCATGCCGTTGTTGACGTTGACGCCCAGCTCGTCGAACAGCTTGGCGTGCTTCTCAAAGGCCTCGCGGTAGAAAATGCGCACGCAGTGGCCAAAGACGATGGGGTGGGACACCTTCATCATCGTGGCCTTGACGTGCAGGGAGAACATCACGCCGGTCTTGCGCGCGTCCTCGATCTCCTTCTCATAGAAGGCCAGCAGCGCCTTCTTGCTCATGAACATGGAGTCGACCACCTCGCGGTCCATCAGCGACACCTTGGGCTTGAGCACGATGGCCTTGCCGCTCTTGGTGATCAGTTCCATCTTCACGTCGCGCGCGCGGTCCATGGTCATGGACTTTTCACCGTGATAGAAGTCGCCGTCATGCATGTGCGAGACGTGCGAGCGCGAGGCCTGGCTCCACTCGTCCATGCGGTGCGGGTTCTTGCGTGCGTATTCCTTGACCGCCTTGGGCGCGCGGCGGTCGGAGTTGCCTTCGCGCAGCACCGGGTTCACGGCCGAGCCGATGCACTTGTTGTAGCGCGCGCGGATGTCCTTCTCTTCATCCGTCTTCGGCGCCTCGGGGTAGTCGGGGATCTTGTAGCCCTTGTCCTGCAATTCCTTGATGGCTGCCTTCAGCTGCGACACCGAGGCGCTGATGTTGGGCAGCTTGATGATGTTGGCCTCGGGCCGGATCGTCAGCTTGCCGAGGGCGGCCAGGTTGTCGGGCACGCGCTGCTCTTCGGTCAGCGGCTCGGGGAACTGGCCCAGGATGCGGCCGGCCACCGAGATGTCGCTGGTGACGACATCGATCCCAGCTTGCGCCGCGAAGCGCTGGACGACCGGCAGCAGCGAGGCAGTGGCCAGGCGCGGTGCTTCATCGGTCAGGGTGTAAACGATCTGGGTCTTTTCGGCGGTCATGAACGTGGTCCGGTGAATGGGTAATCCGTGCTGCGCGCTGCGGCTAGGCGGCTGCGCGCAGGGCATCAACTCTAGCAAGCCGGTCGACGGCATGGCGCCCGCACCTGCCGGCGCCAGGTGCACACAAAGCAAAAGCCCCGTGGCGGCAGGCCACGGGGCTTTTGCGTTGGCAGCTCAGATCAGGAGGCCAGTGTTTGCTGCTGCTGTTGCTGCTGCTCGGCAGCGCGCGCGGCGGCTTCCATGGGCGTGATGTTCTGGGCCAGTTGGCCCTTGGGGCCCTGAACCAGATCGAACTGGACCTGGCTGCCTTGTTTCAGCGTCCGGAATCCTTCCATCTGGATCGCGGAGAAATGGGCGAAGACGTCATCACCGCCGGCTTCCGGCTCGATGAATCCGAAGCCCTTGGCATCGTTGAACCACTTGACTTTGCCCAGCGCCATCATCTTGTCTCCATTCTTTGTGGCACCTCCCAGGGAGGCGGACGGAGATTCTGGTAGCGCGACGAAAGGCGTCAATTCGGGACCTTCCCGGCCGGGTTGACCCGGGGGCGCTTGCAAATTGGCGATATGCCGCCACCTGCCCGCGGTCGGCGGAGGGAATACCCCCGTCGATAGAATCCCGACATGCCTGTGCTCCCCGTTTTCTCAACGCAAAACCAGTCGGTTCCTCCGCCGCCCGCGCCTCCTGTGAAGCCGGGCAAGGAAGAAGGCGACGGGGCGGTTGTCGTCGAGCGTCAGACGCAGAAAACCGAGCCGCCGCGGCTCTACCAGGTGCTGCTGCTGAACGACGATTTCACGCCGATGGAGTTTGTAGTCATGGTTCTGCAGGAATTTTTCCGGCATGACCTCGATACGGCGACGCAGATCATGCTCAAAATCCACCACGAGGGTCGCGGGGTCTGCGGTGTGTTCACCAAGGACGTCGCCGCGACCAAGGTGGAGTTGGTTCTGGCCGCCTCCCGGCGTGCCGGCCACCCCCTGCAGTGCATTATGGAGGCCGCATGATTGCGCAAGAGCTTGAAGTCAGTTTGCACATGGCGTTTGTCGAGGCACGCCAGCAGCGGCACGAATTCATCACTGTCGAGCACTTGCTGCTCGCGTTGCTGGACAACCCCAGCGCGGCGGAGGTGCTGCGCGCCTGCGCCGCCAACCTGGATGACCTGCGCAAGAGCCTGACGCAGTTCATCAAGGAAAACACGCCGATGGTGGGCGGCAGCGACGAGGTGGATACCCAGCCTACGCTGGGCTTCCAGCGCGTCATCCAGCGCGCCATCATGCACGTCCAGAGTACGGGCAGTGGCAAGAAGGAAGTGACCGGCGCCAACGTGCTCGTCGCGATCTTTGGCGAGAAGGATTCGCACGCCGTCTACTACCTGCACCAGCAGGGCGTCACCCGCCTGGACGTCGTCAACTTCATCGCCCACGGCATCAAGAAGACCGACCCCGAGCCGCCCAAGGGCCCCGAGGGGCAGGCGCCCGGCGCGCAGGAAGGCGAGCGCGAGGAAGGCGAGGGGGCCAGCGCCAAGGCCTCGCCGCTGGAGCAGTTCACGCAGAACCTCAACCAGTTGGCCAAGGACGGCAAGATCGACCCGCTGATCGGCCGCGAGGCCGAGGTCGAGCGCGTCGTGCAGGTGCTGTGCCGTCGGCGCAAGAACAACCCGCTGCTGGTCGGCGAGGCCGGTGTGGGCAAGACGGCCATCGCCGAGGGCCTGGCCTGGCGCATCACCGAAGGCGAAGTGCCCGAGGTGCTGGCCGACGCCATCGTCTATTCGCTGGACATGGGCGCGCTGCTGGCCGGCACCAAGTACCGCGGCGACTTCGAGCAGCGCCTCAAGGCCGTGCTGAAGTCCTTGAAGGACCAGCCCAATGCCGTGCTGTTCATCGACGAGATCCACACGCTGATCGGCGCTGGTGCGGCGTCGGGCGGCACGCTGGACGCGAGCAACCTGCTCAAGCCGGCACTGTCGAGCGGCCAGATGAAGTGCATCGGCGCGACCACGTTCACTGAGTACCGCGGCATCTTCGAGAAGGACGCGGCGCTGTCGCGGCGCTTCCAGAAGATCGACGTGCCCGAGCCGTCGGTTGAGCAGACCATCGAGATCCTGAAGGGCCTCAAAAGCCGCTTCGAGGAGCACCACTCGGTCAAGTACGCGCTGGGCGCCCTGCAGGCGGCGGCCGAGCTGTCGGCCAAGTACATCAACGACCGCCATCTGCCGGACAAGGCCATCGACGTCATCGACGAGGCCGGCGCCGCGCAACGCATCCTGCCCAAGAGCAAGCAGAAGAAGACCATCACCCGCGTCGAGGTCGAGGACATCGTCGCCAAGATTGCGCGCATTCCGCCCGCGTCGGTCAACAGCGATGACCGCAGCAAGCTCAAGACGCTGGACCGCGACCTGAAGAGCGTCGTCTTCGGCCAGGACCCGGCCGTCGATGCGCTGGCCGCCGCCATCAAGATGGCGCGTTCCGGCCTGGGCCGGCCCGAAAAACCGGTCGGCTCCTTCCTGTTCAGCGGCCCCACGGGCGTCGGCAAGACGGAGGTGGCCAAGCAGCTCGCCTACATCCTGGGCATAGAACTGATCCGCTTCGACATGTCGGAGTACATGGAGCGTCATGCCGTCAGCCGCCTGATCGGCGCGCCGCCCGGCTACGTCGGTTTCGACCAAGGCGGGCTGCTGACCGAGGCCGTCACGAAGAAGCCGCACGCGGTGCTGTTGCTGGACGAGATCGAGAAGGCGCACCCCGACGTCTTCAACGTGTTGCTGCAGGTCATGGACCACGGCACGCTGACCGACAACAACGGACGCAAGGCCGATTTCCGCAACGTCATCATCATCATGACGACCAACGCGGGCGCCGAGGCGCTGAACAAATCGACCATCGGCTTCACGACGTCGCGCCAGCAGGGCGACGAGATGGCCGACATCAAGCGCCTGTTCACGCCGGAGTTCCGCAACCGCCTGGACGCCATCGTGTCCTTCCGCGCGCTGGACGAGGAGATCATCCTGCGTGTCGTCGACAAGTTCCTCCTGCAGTTGGAAAGCCAGCTGCAGGAGAAGAAGGTCGAGGTCAGCTTCTCCGATGCGCTGCGCAAGCAGCTCGCCAAGAAGGGCTTCGACCCGCTGATGGGTGCGCGGCCGATGCAGCGCCTCATCCAGGACACCATCCGCCGTGCTTTGGCCGACGAGCTGCTGTTCGGCAAGCTGGTCGACGGCGGCCGGCTCAGCGTGGATGTGGACGACAAGGGCGAGACGGTGCTGGACATCCAGCCCACGCCGCCCAAGCCGGCCAAGGACAACAAGCCCAAGGCCGAGCCGGCGACAGCCTGAACCGGCGGGCTTGTGCAAGAAGGGACGCCTTGGCGTCCCTTTTTTTCAAGCCGCCGGGTCCTGCTTGAAGAAGCCGGCCAGCAAGTCGTACATCGCCGGCTCCTCGGCCCGCATCGCGGCGGGCGCGGCGAAGAAGGCCTCAACGGCCACGGCGAAGAACTCCTCGACCGCCTCGCCGCCGTAGGGGTCGATCAGTGTCTCCTGGCCCGCGTCGATGCGCTTGCAGAAGCTTTCCCACTCGGCGTCGATGACCGTGATCCAGCGCTCGCGTTCGTCGGCATCCAACGGCGGCACCCCGTCGGCCAGGCCATCGCGCATGTCGATGACATGGGCGAACTCATGGATGACGACATTGAAGACGTTGTCAGCGCTGAACTGGGTCGGGTCGTTGCTGACGGCGATCGCGTTCCAGCTCAGCATCAGCGGCCCGCCCTCCATCGCCTCGCCGGCCAGTTCCTCGTCGTACTCGTGGACGACGCCGTCTTCGTCCTGGTAAGAGCGCTGGGCCACGACCTCGCCCTCGTGCATGACGATGCCGACAAAGCCGTCGTACCAAGCGAGACCCAGGCGCAGCACCGGCAGGCAGGCCTGGGCGGCGACGGCGACGGCGACTTCGTCGGTCACCTCGAAGCCGTCGACGCCATGGAATTCCTTGGTCGACAAGAACAGGCTGGACAGGCGGCGCAGCTCGGCGAGGTCGTCCTCGCTGCGCTGCGCCAGGAAGGGGTAGCGCAGCAGCGTGAGCTGCCACAGCCCGTCGGGAATCGAATGGCGTTGCACTGCGCGCTGTTCGCGCCAGTAGCGCAGGGCTCGCAGGATCACAGCGGCAGACGTTGCAAACCGGCGGCCGACAAACGGATCACATCGCCTCGGGGGTGCTCGGCTTCGAAATCCCAATCGGACAACACGACGCGCTTCCGGCCGTCGCCCAGCGCGTGTTCGGCCGGGCGATGGGTGTGACCATGGATCAGCGTCGCCGCGCCGGCCTCGGCCATCAGCGCGCGGCAGGCGTCGGCATCCAGATCGGTCGCCATCAGCTGCGCTGCCTGTGCCGCGCGGCTGCCCTCGCGCATCCGGCGGCCCAGCGCCTGGCGAGCGTCGAGCGGCTGGGCCAGCACCTGCGCCTGCCATTCGGGTGAACGCACCTGGCGGCGGAAGGCTTGATACGCCGCGTCGGCCAGGCATTGCGCATCGCCGTGCACCAGCAGCCAGCGCTGGCCGAAGGCGTCGAGCACGGTGGGGTCGGGCAGGGCGGTCATGCCGGCATCCGCCAGCAACTCGGCGCCGACCAGGAAGTCGCGGTTGCCATGCATGAAGAAAAGGTCCAGCCGCTGCGATGCTTTGCGCAGCAGGTGCGCGACGCCGGCTTCGAAGGGCTCGTGGCGCACGTCGTCGCCGACCCAGACTTCAAAGATGTCGCCGAGCAGCAGCACCGCCTGCGCGGGCGTCTCGGCGAGATGCCGATCAAGCCGCGCCTGCGTGCCCGGCGTGTCCGGCCCGAGGTGAAGGTCGGACAGCAGGTCGATCTGCTGCCATTGCCTCGGTGCCGTCAGCGTGTGGATCAAACGACTTCGACGGCTTTTTCGATGATGACGTCTTCGACCGGCACATCGCCGTGGCCGCCGCGCGTGGCGGTCTTGGACTTCTCGATCTTGTCGACGACGTCCTGACCCTCTACGACCTTGCCGAAGACGGCATAGCCCCAGCCCGACGGGCTCTCGGACTTGAAGTCCAGGAAGCCGTTGTTCGTGGTGTTGATGAAGAACTGGGCCGTTGCCGAATGAGGCGCGTTGGTGCGCGCCATGGCCAGCGTGTAGTGAGCGTTCTTCAGGCCGTTGTTGGCTTCGTTCTGGATCTGCGCGTCGGTGGGCTTTTGCTTCATGCCGACCTCGAAACCGCCGCCCTGGATCATGAAGCCCTTGATGACGCGGTGGAACACCGTGCCGTCGTAGTGGCCCTTGCGGACGTAGCTGAGGAAGTTGGCAACCGACAGCGGCGCCTTCTCGGCGTCCAGCTCGATGAGGATGTCGCCGTGGTTGGTGGTGAGTTTGACTTGGCTCATTTTTTGACGGGCTCGATGAGAGCCTTGGTGATGAAGATGGGCTTGGCGGGCAGGTGCTGGTGAATGCCGACCGACGAGACCGCGGTGGTGCGGATCTTGTCGACGACGTCCATGCCCTCGATGACCTGGCCGAAGACGGCATAGCCGGTGGCCGGGTTCTCGGGTTCTCCGTCCAGACGGACGTTGTCGGCCACGTTGATGAAGAACTGCGACGTGGCCGAGTTGGGGTCGCCGGTGCGCGCCATCGCGAGGCTGCCGCGCACGTTGGACAGGCCGTTGTGCGACTCCAGCGGGATGGGCGGTTTGGTCGGGCGCTGGTTGAGCTTGCCGTCGTAACCGCCGGTCTGGACCATGAAGCCGTCGATGACGCGGTGGAAGATGACGCCGTTGTAATGGCCCGCCTTGACGTACTGCAGGAAGTTGGCGACCGACTTCGGCGCCTTCGCGGCGTTCAGTTCGATGCGGATGTCGCCTTCACTGGTCTGCAGCTTGACGGTCTGGGCTGAGACGCTGGCGGCGGCGAGCAGGGCGGCCAGAAAGAGAGCGGTCTTGGTCATGAAGGAAGGGGATTGCGTCAGCGGGTCTTGTTGAGGTCACTGGTCATTGCCAGTGTGCGGCTGATCTTGCCTGCCAATGCATCGCTGGGCGCCAGGGCGGCTTTCTGGGCGCGCTGGTAGGCACGCAGTGCCAGGCGCAACAGCACGTCGCCCAGATTTTCCTGCGCCTGCGCGTGTTCGGGCTGCAGGCGGAGCGCCTGTTGCAGCGCGGCATGGGCCTCGTCTAGCTCACCAGCGGCGGCGCGCAGCACGGCCAGGTTGTTGTACGGGTCGGCGAGATCGGGGAAATCCTGGGTCAGCCGCGTGAAGATGCTCAAGGCCTTGGCGCGCTCGCCGAGATCCATGCGCATCACGCCCAGGGCGAAGCGCAGCTGCAGGTCGTCGGGCGTGCGGGTGAGCGCCTGCTCGACTTGCTCGACTGCCTGTTGCCGCTGGCCGGCCAGCCAGAGGCGCTGGGCGCCAGTCAGGTCATCGGCGCGGACCGGCAGGGCGATCAACGCTGCGACCAGCAACAGGGGCAGCGCAAGGGTGGGGAGGGGCAGGCGCATGAGGGTTGTAGCGGGGAGCGGCGCGAGGGTCGGCCGCTATACTGATTTCATTCTATGAGCCCCGCCTGGCCGGCCCGGTGCGGGGCTTCTTGTTGGTGGCTTCTTAGGGGTGTCGCCCCTGTCCCCGTCTCATGTCCTTGCGCGTCCACAACTCCCTCAGCCGCACCCTCGAAGACTTTCAGCCGCTCGTGCCGGGCCAGGTGCGCATGTACGTGTGCGGCATCACCGTCTACGACCTGTGCCACATGGGGCACCTGCGCATGAACATGGCGTTCGACGTCATCTACCGCTGGCTGCGCGCCAGTGGCTTGCGTGTCACCTATGTCCGCAACATCACCGACATCGACGACAAGATCATCAAGCGTGCGGTCGAGCGCGGCATCAGCATCCGTCAGCTGACGCAGGAGATGAGCGACGCGATGCACCAGGACTTCGCGGCCGTCGGCTTGCTACGCCCGGACCACGAGCCGCGGGCCACCGATTACGTACCGCAGATGCTGTCCCTGATCGAGCGACTGGAAGAACGCGGCCTGGCCTATCGCGTCGACGGTGGCGACGTGAACTATGCGGTGCGCAAGTTCGATGGCTACGGCAAGCTCAGCGGCAAAAGCATTGACGACCTGCGGGCTGGCGAGCGTGTGGCGGTGGACGACGGCAAGCTGGATCCGCTGGACTTCGTGCTGTGGAAAGCGGCGAAGGCTGACGAGCCGGCGGATGCGAAGTGGGGCGCGCCTTTCGGCGAAGGCCGCCCGGGCTGGCATATCGAGTGCTCGGCCATGAGCTGCGCGCTGTTGGGCGAGAGCTTCGACATCCATGGTGGCGGCACGGATCTGCAGTTCCCTCACCACGAGAACGAGATTGCGCAGAGCCAGGGTGCCGGCTACGACTTCGCCCGTTATTGGCTGCACAACGGCTTCCTGAACGTCGACGGCGAGAAGATGTCCAAAAGCCTGGGCAACTTCTTCACCATCCGCGATGTGCTCCAGAAGTTCGACGGCGAGACGCTGCGTTTCTTCATGCTGCGCACCCACTACCGCCGACCCTTCAACTTCAGCGACGCCCATCTGGAAGATGCGCGTACTGCGCTGACGCGCCTCTACACCGCGCTCGAAGCCGTGCCGCCTGCTGACGTCGCCATCGACTGGAGCGAGCCCAGCGCCGCAGCCTTCAAGACGGCGATGGATGAGGACTTCGGTACGCCAGGTGCCATCGCGGTGCTGTTCGACCTGGCCAACGAGGTCAACCGCGACCGTTCGCCGCAGCTGGCCGGCCTGCTGAAGGCGCTGGCGGGCGTGCTGGGCATCCTGCAGCAGGAGCCGCTGGCTTATCTGCAGGGCGGCTCCAGCGACGAGGCTGCCTGGATCGCCGAGCGCATTGCCGCCCGCGCGGCGGCCAAGGCGGCCAGGGACTTTGGCGGCGCCGACGCGATCCGCGCCGAACTCTCGGCCAAGGGCATCACGCTGAAGGACGGTGCCGCCGGCACGACCTGGGTGAAGAGCTGATGGCGTCGAAGACCCCTGCCGAGGTCGCCCCGGAAGTGATCCCGCCCTATTGGGACGAGGCTTGCAAGCACCTGGTCAAGCGAGACCGGGTCATGAAGAAGCTGATCCCGCAGTTCGGCGAGGCGCGCCTGCAAAGCCGCGGTGATGCTTTCGCCACATTGGCGCGCTCCATCGTTGGCCAGCAGATCTCGGTCAAGGCCGCGCAATCCGTCTGGACGCGCTGGATCGCGTTGATGCCCAAGTTCCAGCCCGCTGCGGTGCTGGGCCTGGGTGCGGACGAGCAGCGTGCGGCAGGGCTGTCGGCCCGCAAGGTCGAATACCTGGGCGACCTGGCCAAGCATTTCGACTCCGGCCAGGTCCATCCGCGCCAGTGGGCGCAGATGGACGACGAAGCCATCATTGAAGAACTGGTCGCCATCCGCGGCATCGGCCGCTGGACGGCTGAGATGTTCTTGATATTTCACCTGATGCGCCCCAACGTGATGCCGCTCGACGACGTCGGCCTCTTGAAGGGCATCAGCCAGAATTACTTCTCCGGCGAGCCCGTGTCACGAGCCGAGGCGCGCGAAGTCGGCGACGCCTGGGCGCCATTCCGGTCTGTAGCGGTTTGGTACATTTGGCGCAGCCTGGATCCCCTACCGGTGGATTACTGATGAGCAAAAAACATTTCCTTGAATTCGAGCAACCCATTGCGGAGCTCGAGACCAAGATCGAAGAGCTGCGCTACGTGCAGAGCGAGTCGGCCGTCGACATCTCCGAGGAGATCGACCGCCTCTCCAAGAAGAGCCAGCAGCTGACCAAGGAGGTCTACTCCAACGTCGCACCCTGGCAGGTCTATCAGATCGCGCGCCACCCACAGCGGCCGCAGACGCTGGACTACTGTTCGGAAGTCTTCACCGAGTTCCAGGAACTCCACGGTGACCGCCACTTCGCGGACGACGCGGCGATCGTCGGCGGCATTGCGCGGTTCAATGGTCAGGCCTGCATGGTCATCGGCCACCAGCGCGGCAGTGACGCCAAGGAGCGCACGCTGCGCAACTTCGGCATGCCGCGCCCCGAGGGCTATCGCAAGGCGCTGCGCCTGCTCAAGCTGGCCGAGAAATTCGGCCTGCCGGTCTTCACCTTCATCGACACCATGGGCGCCTATCCGGGCATCGGTGCCGAGGAGCGCAGCCAGAGCGAGGCCATCGGCCGCAACATCTTCGAGATGGCGCAACTCGAAGTGCCCATCATCGCCACCATCATTGGCGAGGGCGGCTCCGGCGGCGCGCTGGCCATCGGCGTGGCTGACCAGGTGCTGATGCTGCAGTTCGCGGCCTACTCCGTCATCTCGCCCGAAGGCTGCGCCTCCATCCTGTGGAAGAGCAGCGAGCGGGCCTCCGAGGCCGCGGACGCCTTGGGCATCACCGCCCATCGCCTGAAGGCGCTGGGGCTGATCGACAAGATCGTCAGCGAGCCCGTCGGCGGCGCGCATCGCGATGCCAAGCAGATGGCGTCCAATCTCAAGCGCGCCTTGTCCGACGCACTGCGCCAAGTCAGCGACCTGAAGACCCGCGAGCTGCTCGACCGCCGCTACGAGCGCGTTCAGGCCTATGGCCGCTTCAGCGACACCAAGAACCGCTGACACCGTCGCGGTCGCCTTCAGCGGCGGCCTTGATTCCACAGCCCTGTTGCATGCCACTGCCCGCGCGGCAGAGGGCATTCGGGTTGTCGCCCTTCATGTCCATCATGGCCTGCAGCCGCAGGCCGATGCTTGGGCGCTTCACTGCAAGCGTGTGGCCAGTGAACTGGGCGTCGCCTTCGAATGCACGCGGCTCAGTGGTGCCCCCGGGCCCGGCGACAGCATCGAGGCCTGGGCCCGCGCGGGCCGCCACGCGGCGCTGCACGACATGGCCGCCGCGGCTGGCGCCGATCTGCTGCTGCTGGCTCACCACAGGCGCGATCAGGCCGAAACCTTTCTGCTGCAGGCCATGCGCGGCGCCGGCACGGCAGGCCTGGCCAGCATGCCGCGGGTGCAATGGCGCGACGGCATCTGTTGGGCTCGGCCTTGGCTCGACCTGCCTCGGGAAGCCATCGTCGCCTATGCAGAGCGGCATGGCCTGCGTTGGATCGACGACCCGAGCAATCTGGAGACGCGCTTCGCGCGCAACCGTCTGCGCCAGGCACTGTGGCCGGCCTTCCCGGCTGCCGAGGCGGGCTTGGCGCAAGCGGCACGCTGGGCCCAGCAGGCCGACGCGCTGGCGGCGGAGGTTGCAAGTGATGACCTGGCCGCTTCATCGACACCTGAGCGCCTGGATCTGGTCGCTTTGTCTGAACTGTCGCCGGCGCGCTGGAGCAACGCGCTGCGCGCCTGGTTGTCGCGGCACACGGCGGCGCCCGCCAGTTTGGTCGAGCGCCTGCGAACGGAGTGGCGGCCTGGCGCGACGCTGTCCTGGCCCGCAGCGGGCGGCGAGTTGCACGCCTATCGCGATGGGCTGTTCTGGGTCGCCGCGGCTCCGCATCAAACGTCCGAGGCGGCAAACATCGACCTCAGCCGCCCAGGTCGGTATCCGCAACCGGCCTGGCAGGGCAGTTGGCTTGTGGAGGCCAACCGCCCGGGCATCGCGGTGGCGCGCCTTGAGCAGTTGTCGCAGCGAAGTCGCGATGGTGGCGAGCAATTTCAGCGTGCACCGGCTTCAATTCCGCGCAGTCTCAAGAAAGCCAGCCAGGAGGCCGGCCTGCCGCCGTGGCGGCGCAGCGGCCCCTTGCTGTTCGACCAGGCCGGCCGGCTCGTCGCCATCGCAGGTCTGGGCATGGATGCGCGTGCCTTCGCGAGCCAAGATGAACCGCAGCTGGCCTTGCGCTGGGCGGAGGACTCAGCCTTGCCGCAGAGCGAAGGCGCTGGCGGTGATGACGCATAAAATCAGGGGTTTGCGAGCGTGCTCTCCTGGCCGCTCCGTCTTCAGCCTTCGCTCAAACACATGGCTCTGATCGTCCACAAGTACGGCGGCACCTCGATGGGGTCCACCGAGCGCATCCGCAACGTCGCCAAGCGGGTGGCCAAATGGGCGCGTGCCGGCCACCAAATGGTGGTGGTGCCTTCCGCCATGAGCGGTGAGACCAACCGCCTGCTCGGCCTGGCCAAGGAACTGTCGCCCCCCGGCAGCAGCCCGGCGCTGATGCGTGAGCTGGATGTGATTGCCGCGACCGGTGAGCAGGTGTCGGTCGGTCTTCTGGCCATCGCGCTGCAGGCCGAGGGCATGGAAGCGGTCAGCTATGCAGGCTGGCAGGTGCCCGTCGCCACCGACTCGTCCTACACCAAGGCACGCATCGAGAGCATCGACGACGCTCGCGTGCGGGCTGATCTTGCAGCGGGCAAGGTGGTCGTCATCACCGGCTTCCAGGGTATCGACCCGCTGGGCAACCTCACCACGCTCGGCCGCGGGGGCTCCGACACCTCGGCTGTCGCCATTGCTGCCGCGATGAAGGCCGACGAGTGCCTGATCTACACCGATGTGGACGGCGTCTACACGACCGACCCGCGCATCGTGCCGGAGGCGCGCCGCCTGCACACCATCAGCTTCGAAGAGATGCTGGAAATGGCGTCGCTGGGTTCCAAGATCCTGCAGATCCGCTCGGTGGAGTTTGCCGGCAAGTACCGCGTGCCGCTGCGCGTGCTGTCCAGCTTCACGCCCTGGGACATCGACATCAACGAGGAAGCCAAGTCCGGCACCCTGATCAGTTTTGAAGAGGACGAGAAAATGGAACAAGCCGTCGTTTCGGGCATTGCCTTCAACCGTGACGAGGCCAAGGTGACGCTGCTCGGCGTGCCCGACAAGCCCGGCATCGCCTTCCAGATCCTGGGCCCCGTCGCCGAGGCCAACATCGACATCGACGTCATCATCCAGAACGTCTCGCACGACGGCAAGACGGACTTCTCCTTCACCGTGCACCGCAACGACTATGCGCGGACGATGGACTTGCTGCAGAACACCGTCGGCCCGGCCACCAATGCGAGCAAGGTTGCTGGCGACCCCAAAATCTGCAAGGTGTCCATCGTCGGCATCGGCATGCGCTCGCATGTCGGCGTGGCCAGCAAGATGTTCCGCGCGCTGAGCGAGGAGGGTATCAACATCCAGATGATCTCCACCAGCGAAATCAAGACCAGCGTCGTCATCGACGAGAAGTACATGGAGCTGGCCGTGCGTGCCCTGCACAAGGCATTCGATCTCGACCAGGAGAACGCGGCCGCCGCCTGATTTCTCCAAATAGGACGCCAAGCGTCGTGTAGAATGCGCGGCTGTGCTGGAGTCGTGACCGAGTGGCCGAAGGTGCTCCCCTGCTAAGGGAGTATGTGGGCAAAACCTGCATCGAGGGTTCGAATCCCTCCGACTCCGCCAACGCTGAACCCCGAGTTGTTATGACTTGGGGTTTTTCGTTTTTGGGCCCTTGAAGCAAGCTTGGACGTCACACCCTCAGGCGTAGCGGGTCGCGCGCCCCTCCCGCACAAAGGCCCACAACTGCAGGCCCACGGCGCGCGCCGTCGCGATGGCCAAGCTGCTGGGCGCGGACATGCACGCCAGCAGGCCCACGCCGGCCATGGCCGTCTTGTGCACCAGCTCATGGCTCGCTCGGCTGGACATCAGCACGAAGCCGTCACGCGGGTCGGCGCCGCGGCGAGCGAGGGCGCCGGTCAGCTTGTCCAGCGCGTTATGGCGGCCGATGTCCTCACGCGCGAACAGCAGCTCGCCGCTGGGCAGGCACCAGGCCGCGCCGTGCAGGCCGCCGCAGCGCGCATTGAGCGGCTGCGCATCGGGCAGGCTGACCAGGGCGCGGTCCAGCGCGGCCGGCGAGAACGACGGCGCGGCGACGCCAGCCGGCTGCAGGGCGCCGAGCTGGGCCAGGCTTTCGACGCCGCACAGGCCGCAACCGGTGCGGCCCGCCATCACGCGGCGGCGCACCTTCAGGCGCTGCTCGCAGGCCGCCGTGACGCGCATGGCCAGCTCCATGCCCTCGGCCCGGCACTCGACCTCAACGTCAAGCAGGTCGCGAGGCGCGCTGAACCAGCCCTCGGCAAGCCCGAAGCCCAGCGCGAAGTCCTCCAAGTCCGTCGGCGTTGCCAGCATCACGGCCTGCGAGATGCCGTTGACAGTGAGCGCCACGGGCACCTCGACGGCGACCTCCTCGTCGGCCGCGGTGTTCAGGGGTCTGAGGGTCTGCAATGCGGCTGGTGGCTCCATGGCGGCGATGATAGGCACCTCGTTTTGCCGGAGCCCCCGTGTACCTGCCCGCCCAATTCAAATCTGCCGATCTGGACCATGCGCAGCGGCTGATTGCCGAGCATCCGCTGGCGCTGCTCGTCGGCCCGGATGCGGCGGGCGACAGCTTTGGCAGCCATTTGCCGCTGGTTGCGGTGCCGGACGAAAGCGGCCTGGTGCTTGAAGGCCATATGGCGCGCGCCAATCCGCATTGGGCTTGGCTGTCTCGGCAGCAAAGCTTGCTCGCCGTCTTCGGCGGTCCGAGTGCCTACGTCAGCCCGCGCCATTACGACAGCGTGCAGAACGTGCCGACGTGGAACTACGCGGCCCTGCATGCTTACGGCGACATCGCGCTGATTGACGGCCAGGCCGACAAGGATGCGCTGCTCAAGCGCCTCATCGGTCGCTTTGAGCCCGAGTACGCCGAGCAGTGGCGCGGCCTGCCCGAGGACTACCAACGCAAGCTGCTTGGCGCCATCGTCGGCTTTCGCATCCGCGTGAAGCGCTGGGAGCTCAAGCTCAAGATGAGCCAGAACCGTGCCGCCGTGGAGCGTCAGCGCATTCGCGAGTCGCTGGCGGCTTCGGAGCGCGGCGAGGACCGCGCCATTGCCGAGTGGATGGCGCGACTGGAAATTTAGGTCGCCACGTCTTCGCC
The DNA here is from genome assembly GCF_001425165.1 of Pelomonas sp. Root405. Lineage (GTDB taxonomy): Bacteria > Pseudomonadota > Gammaproteobacteria > Burkholderiales > Burkholderiaceae_C > Pelomonas. The sequence goes on along the minus strand of NZ_LMDU01000016.1, from coordinate 206,810 downwards.
CAGCGCCCGCCGCAGCGCCATCGCGGCGTGCGGCGCACGCTCCTTGGCGCCACTGATGAAGTAGACAAAAACGTCGCGCGGCGCCACGGTTTGGGCCGACGCCGGCTCGATGCGCGGCACGCCGTCCGGCTCGCCGCCGGTGGCCCACGTGCGCGCCGCCTCCGCCAGTTGTGGGAAGACCTCGGGCTTGCAACCCAGCGGCTCGTCGGAGTGGGTGCGCATGATGCGGGTGTAGACGAAGTCGCCGGTGGGCTCGGCAATCGGCGGGTAATCGTCGGACTCGGTGAACACCGTCGCCGCCTTGTATTGGCGCGCCAGCGCCAGGTACTCGGCGCATTGAAAGCTGGCGTGGCGCACGTCCAGCGCGTGGCGCAGCTTGATGCCGTCGACGTCGGCCGGCAGCAGCTCAAGAAAGGCCGTCAAGTCGGCCGCGTCGAAGCGGTGCGAGGGCGCCAACTGCCAGACGATGGGGCCGAGCTTGTCGCCCAGTTCCGCAATGCCGCTGTCGATGAAGCGCTTGATCGAATCGGCCCCGGCGGCCAGCACGCGGCGCTGCGTGGCGAACCGGATGGCCTTGAGCGAGAACATGAAGCCGTCGGGCGCCGCGTCGCGCCACTTCGCGAAGGTGGCCGGCTTCTGGGCACCGTAGTAGGTGCTGTTGATCTCGATGGCCGTGAGGCGCTGGCTGGCGTACTCAAGCTCGCGCGCCTGCGGCCAGCCCTTGGGGTAGAAGTTGTCCCGCCAGGGCTCGAAGTTCCAGCCGCCGATGCCGACCCTGATGGTGCCTGTGCTCACGCTGACTCCTGCCGATGACTGGATGGAAAACCAGTCTATCGGTCAGTGCAGATAGCGCGCAAGCGCGTTTACATCCCCGCGTAGTTCGGCCCGCCGCCGCCCTCGGGCGTCACCCAGACGATGTTCTGCGTCGGGTCCTTGATGTCGCAGGTTTTGCAGTGCACGCAGTTCTGCGCGTTGATCTGCAGGCGCTGGTTGCCGCCCGCCTCATTGGGCACGAACTCGTACACACCCGCCGGGCAGTAGCGGCTCTCAGGGCCGGCGTACTTGGCCAGGTTGACCTGCACCGGCACCGAGTCGTTCTTCAGCGTCAGGTGGGCCGGCTGGTTCTCTTCGTGGTTGGTGTTGGAGATGAAGACGGAGGACAGTTTGTCGAAGGTCAGCTTGCCGTCCGGCTTGGGGTAGGCGATGGGCTTGCACTCCGCCGCGGGGCGCAGTGACTGGTGGTCGCCCTTGTGGTTGTGCAGCGTCCATGGCGGGTTGCTGACGCCAAGCTTGGGCAGCAGCCACTGCTCGATGCCGGTCATCAGCTGGCCCGTCGTCTTGCCCTTCTTGAACCAGAGCTTGAAGTTGCGCGTCTGCTGCAGCTCCTCGTTCAGCCAGCTCTTCTCGAACGCCTCGGGGTAGGCGACCAGCTCGTCCTGCGCGCGGCCCGCGTCCAGCGCCGGGGCGAGGGCTTCGGCGGCCAGCATGCCGCTCTTGATGGCTGCGTGGCTGCCCTTGATGCGGGCGGCGTTCAGGTAACCGGCATCGCAGCCGATCAGGCAGCCGCCGGGGAATACCGTCTTGGGCAAGGCCTGCGGCGTGCCGTTGTTGATGGCGCGGGCGCCGTAGCCGATGCGCTTGCCGCCTTCGATGTGGGCGCGGATGGCGGGGTGGGCCTTCCAGCGCTGCATCTCGTCGAAGGGGCTGAGGTAGGGGTTGTCGTAGTCCAGGCCGATGACGAAGCCGAGCGTGACCTTGTTGTCCGCCAGGTGGTACAGGAAACCGCCACCGAAGGTGTCGCCCTCCATCGGCCAGCCGGCGGTGTGCACGACCCGGCCGGGCTGCGCCTTGCCCGCCGGGATCTCCCACAGTTCCTTGATGCCGATGGCGTAGGTCTGTGTGTCCTTGCCTTCGGTGAGCTTGTACTTCGCCAGCAGCTGGCGGCCGAGGTGGCCACGCGCACCTTCGGCAAACACCGTGTACTTGCCCAGCAGTTCCATGCCGAGCTGGAAGTGGTCGGTCGGCTCGCCGTCCTTGCCCAGTCCCATGTTGCCGGTGGCCACGCCGCGCACGCGGCCCTGCTCGTCGTACAGCACCTCGGCCGCGGCAAAGCCGGGGAAGATCTCGACGCCGATTGCCTCGGCCTGCTGGGCCATCCACTTGACGACGTCGGACAGGCTGATGACGTAGCCGTCGTGGTTGTGGAAGTTGCGCGGCACCAGCCAGTCGGGCGTGCGGGTGCTGCCGGTCTCGCTGAGGAAGAGCACGTCGTCACCGGTCACCGGCTGGTTCAGCGGGGCGCCGAGTTCCTTCCAGTTCGGGAACAGTTCCGTGATGGCGCGCGGGTCCATCACAGCACCCGACAGGATGTGCGCGCCGGGCTCCGAGCCCTTCTCCAGCACGACGACATTGGCGTCGGGCTTGATCTGCTTCAGGCGGATGGCCGTGGCCAGGCCGGCGGGCCCGCCGCCGACGACGACCACGTCGTACTCCATGGACTCGCGGGGGCCGAATTGGGCCAGGATTTCTTCGGAGGTCATTGCCAAATCTCCAGCAGCATTGAATTGCGCGCGATTCTAGAGAGGACGAATCGCAAATCGAACGGTCGTGCTTTTTTAGTGCGAGCAGCCTATGTCGGTAGGATGGCTGCAACCCACTCACAAGGCAGTCTCATGAGTTACTCCATCAACCTCGAAGGCCGCGTGGCCTTGGTCACCGGCGCATCCAGCGGCCTCGGCGCGCAGTTCGCCCGCACGCTCAGCAAGGCGGGCGCCTGCGTCGTGCTGGCCGGCCGGCGCATGGAACGGCTGAAGGACCTGCGCGCCGAGCTCGAAGGCAATGGCGGCGACGCCCACGTCGTGCAGCTCGACGTCACCGACGTGGCCAGCATCAAGGCGGCCGTGGCCCATGCCGAGACCGAGGTCGGCACGCTCGACATCCTCATCAACAACTCGGGTGTCAGCCGCACCCAGCGCCTCACCGACGTCACCGAGAACGACTATGACTACGTGATGGACACCAACACGCGCGGCGCCTTCTTCGTCGCGCAGGAGGTGGGCAAGCGCATGCTGGCGCGAGCCCGTGGCTCGGCACCGGGCACCTTCATCGGTGGGCGCATCGTCAACGTCGCATCGATGGCCGGCCTGCGGGTGCTGGGCCAGATCGGCGTCTACGCGATGAGCAAGGCCGCCGTCATCCACATGACCCGCGCGATGGCGCTGGAGTGGGGCCGCTACGGCATCAACGTGAACGCGATCTGCCCCGGCTATATCGACACCGAGATCAACCATCACCACTGGGGCACCGAGCAGGGCAAGAAGCTGATCGACATGCTGCCGCGCAAGCGTGTCGGCCAGCCGCAGGACCTGGACACCTCGCTGCTGATGCTGTGCGCCAACGAAAGCCATTTCATCAATGGCGCGGTCATTCAAGCCGACGACGGGTTTGGCGTCTGATGGGTCGGCGAGACCTGACCCCGCTGGAGGCGCGCGTCCTCGCCGTCCTCGTCGAAAAGGAAAGCACCGTGCCGGACAGCTATCCGCTGTCGGCGAATGCGCTGACCTCGGGCTGCAACCAGAAGACGGCGCGTGACCCGGTCATGGACGTCAGCGAGGCCGAGGTGCTGTCCACCGTCGAGGAATTGAAGGCGCTGCACCTCGTCAACACGGTCAGTGGCAGCCGGGTGGTGCGCTACGAGCACAACGCGCCGCGGGGTCTCGGCGTGCCGGGCGCCGCCATGGCGCTGTTGACCCAGTTGATGCTGCGCGGCCCGCAGACGGCCGCCGAACTGCGCCAGAACACCGAGCGCCTGCATCGCTTTGCCGATGTGTCGTCGGTCGAAGGTTTTCTGGAGGAACTGGCCGCGCGGGAGCAACCATTCGCGGTCAAGCTGCCGCGGGCGCCAGGTGCGCGAGAGGCACGCTGGGCGCATCTGTTGTGCGGCCCGGTGGCGTCGGTCGAGCACGCGGTGGCGGCAGCGCTGCCGCGCGACGAAGAGGTCGCCCTGCAGAAAGTGGAACTGGCTGCGCTCCGGGCCGAAGTCGCTTCACTGCGCAGTCTCGTCAACCGCATCGCGGCTGAGCTGGGCATCGCACCATGAGATACCTCGTCCCCGCCGAGAAGAAGCTGACCTTCGAGCTCCGCGTCCAGTTGCGCTGGGGCGACATGGATGCTATGGGACACATCAACAACACGCTGTACTTCCGGTATCTAGAAATGGCGCGGGTGGATTGGCTGGCGTCCATCGGCGCGCCGCCGAATCCGGGCGGGCAGGGTCCTGTCATCGTCAACGCCTTCTGCAACTTCTATCGGCAGTTGAAGGCGCCGGGCGAGGTGCTGGCGAAGCACTACGTCAGCGACCCCGGCCGCACCAGCTTCGAGACCTGGATCACGCTGGAGCGCACCGACGAGCCCGGCGTCATCTATGCCGAGGGTGGTGCGACGACGTTGTGGTTCGACGCCAAGACCGACAAGGCCATCGGCTTGCCGGACCGCGTGCGCGAGCTGGTCAGTTAGCGAAAGCTGTACTTCGCGCTGACGTAGCCGTAGCGCCCGCGCGGGTCGGTATAGCTCGGGTCGTAGCCCGACAGGAAGAACCAGGCCTGCTGCGAGAACGGCGGCGCCTTGTCGAAGGCGTTCTGCACGCCGGCACGCAAGGTGAGCGACTTGGTGGCCTCCCAGGCGGCCGACAGGTTCCACAACGAATAGGCGCCCACCTTGCGGTCCGGCTTGCCGATGATGTGCTGGTCGTCGTAGCCGGACAGGAAGCTGTTGGACACGGTGGCCGAGAACGGGCCACGCTCCCAGTCCATGCTGACCGTATGGCGCCAGCGCTGCACGACGCCGTCGTTGATGAAGCGGCCGAGGTTGCTGACGAAGGGATCGCCGTCGCCGGTCTGCTGCTTGGACTTCAGCGTCAGCGTGCCGTTCAGCCGCAGGCCGAACTGACCGAACCCGGTCTTCAGTCCGGACAGCGCGATGCCCAGGTCAACGCCCGAAATCTTTTGCTTGCCGCGGTTCTCCTTGACGAGGTCAATGGCGCAGATCTCGTAGTCGTCAGGGTCGTAGCTGTCGGCGCAGTCCGCCGGCAGGTTGGCCGTGTCCCAATAGCGGTGAACGAGCGAGCCGTACTTGTCGAGGTTGCCCAGAATGACATCCACGCCCAGCGTGCTGATCAGGTTGCTCTTCTCGATGTTCCAGTAGTCGACGTTGAGGTTCACGCCGCGCCGCGGCTCGAAGACGACACCCATGGAGAACTGGCGCGACTTTTCCGGCCTGAGTTCCGGGTTGCTGAAGTGCTGCGTGCTCCAGCCTTCCGAGCAGTCGGTCGGCGTGGCGTCGGGATCCTGCTGCAAGCAGACCGGGTCGACCAGGGTTGCCGCGTTCCCCGATGTGACCGGGCGGTACAGGTCGGTCAAGCTGGGCGCGCGAAAGCCTTTACCGACAGAAGCGCGCAGCAGCATCTCCGGCATCGGCACATATCGCAGCCCCAGCTTGGGACTGCCCGCGCCGCCGCTGACCTGATAGCGCTCATAGCGCACTGCCGCCTGAAGTTCCAACTGCTTGGTGACCGGCGCGCTGACTTCGGCGAATACGCCGCCCACATTGCGTGAGCGGCCGAAGTCGGCATCGGGCCCCTGCGAGGTCTCGCCAAGGATGATGTCCTGCGCCAGCGCCTCGGACTGGTAGTAGCGCTGCTTCTCGCGGCGGAACTCGCCGCCGAACGCAAGTGCGAGGTCGCCGCCGGCCAGCTTGGCAATGGCCTTGGAGGCTTTCATGTCAAGGCTGGCCATCGTGCCAGTGGCGCGGCGCACCTCGCCGCGGATCTGAGCGCTTTCGTACAGTGCCAGGCCGGCCGCGCTGGACGGGCCGAAGCCGTTCAGCGTGCCGTTGGCGAAGCCTTCGAGCACGAGGTCCTCGTTCAGATAGCCGTGGTGATCGCGGTCCGAAACCTTGCTGCGGCTGTGGTTCAACGCCCATTCGTAGTCCCAGCCGGCGACGAGGCCGTTCATGCCGAGGACGACGCGCTGGCTGTTCGACACCAGTTCGCTGGTGCGCAGCCCCGCCTCGGTCAGCCGCATGCGCAGCGTGATGAGGCGTTCGTCGTCGTCGGCATCGAGGTTGTTGAGCGCGCTGCCCGCCAGGATGGGAACGCGGGAGACGTCCACGTCCGCGTCGGTGCGATTGGGTGTGCCGGTGTAGTAGGTGCGGGCCCGCGCCAGCGAAACCTCGGCGAACGCCTGGTGACCGCCACCGACGTTCAGCACGCCGCGCACCAGCCCGCTGGTCTTGTTCGACTTCGGGTACAGCTCGATGTCCCGCATGTAGTCGAAGGTGCAGCCATCGACGCCCCCGATGCCGTCTGGCAGGTAAAGCGTGCCATTCGCCGGGAGGCAGCCCGTGGCGGCGGCCGGATTGATGGTGCGCGCATCGATGACGGTCTTGCCGTTGGTGGACAGTCCTTCGTCGAACAGCACGTCGTACTGGTAGGAAGACAGCCGGATATTGCCGGGGAAGCCGTAGCTGGACAGCAGGTCGGGCAAGCGGCCCGGGATGTCCAGTTCCTTGATGAACTTGCGCTGAGACGCGTTCAGGCTGCTGGTCTTCTGCATGTCGACGACGGCGAAGACATTCAAGCCGTCGCGCGCGTAGTCGCCGAACCCACCGGCCAGCGTCGCCGAGCGCTTGCCGCCGCCGCCTTCAGATGTGTCGCCATACAGCGCCGAGACCTCGATGCCGGTGAAGTCCTTGCGCGTGATGAAGTTGATGACGCCGCCGATGGCGTCGGAGCCGTAGAGCGACGAGGCGCCGTCCAGCAGGATCTCGACGCGCTGGATGGCCGCGGCCGGGATGCTGTTCAGGTCCACGCCGGCCGCGTCGCCGGGCGAGGCGAAGTTGGCCATGCGCCGGCCGTTCAGCAGTACCAGCGTGGACGACACGCCCAGGCCGCGCAGGTTCGCGCCGTTGAAGCCCATCTGGTCACGAAAGCCGCCGGTGCCGACACTGCCGCCATCGGTCAGGTTGTTGGCGCTGGCGCTCAGGCGCGCGATCAGCTCCGCCGCCGTCGTCACACCGGCCTTGTCGATCTCGCCGCGCGTGATGACCTGCACCGGCAGCGCCGTCTCGCCCTCGATGCGCTTGATGGCCGTGCCCGTGACCTCCACACGCTCGAGCGAGGGCTGCGCCTGGGTGTTGAAAGCGGCGACCAGCAGGGCCGCAGCGGCGGCGATTCGAGACGGGCAGGGGGTTCGCATGGGCACACTCCAATGGGTTGGGGCGAGTCTATGCACGGCTGCGCTAGCTCACAGTTGGCACTGCAGGCATTCGTCTCGCCCGCGCCACGTGTCCGCTTGTTTGAGTTAGGGGCGGGTCGTCATGCGGGCTCTGTCATCATGTGCGCGACGGACCAAGGAGGTTGTGGGCATGAGGGCATGGATCTGGGCGGGTTTGGCGGCAATGGCCGTGGCGATGGGCGTGCAGGCGGCGCCCCCGACGACATCGGCCGCCAGTACATCGGCACAGAGCAGCAGGCAGCTGCGTGCAACGCCACCCGCGGTGGCACCGCGCACGGCCGCGCCCACACCTGCCAGGCCCGCGCCGGTTGAATCGGCGCTGGTGCCGGTCCCGGATGCCGAACCGCCGATCCGCGGTTACGCCGTGCCCATCGGCGGCGCGCTCAAAGCCGACAACGATGAGGTGTGGCAGCGCATCGTGCAGCTGGCCGGTGGCAAGGGTGCGCGCTTCGTCGTGTTCGGCACCGCGAGCGAGGACCCGGAGGCCAGCGCCAAGCAGGTGGTCGACCTGCTGCAGCGTCGCGGCGCCGTCGCCGAGGCCTTGCCGGTGGCGCCCAAGTTCTCCTGGGTGGACCTGACCAAGGTCGTGCGTGACCCCGCGCTGATCGCCAAGGTCAAGGCCGCCAAGGGCGTGTTCTTCACCGGCGGCCTGCAGGAGCGCATCGTCGACGTGCTGCAGCCCGGTGGCCAGAGCACGCCGATGCTGGAAGCCATCTGGGATGTCTACCGCAAGGGCGGCGTCGTCGCAGGCACCTCCGCGGGGGCTGCCATCATGAGCACCATCATGTTCCGCGACGCGCCCAGCGTCATGAATGTGCTCAAGGGTCGCTTCGCCGATGGCAAGCAGGTCGACCGCGGCCTGGGCTTTGTTGGGCCGCACCTTTTCGTCGACCAGCACTTCCTCAAGCGCGGCCGCTTCGGCCGCATGATCCCGCTCATGATGGCCAAGGGCTACAAGCTGGGCCTGGGCGTGGACGAGAACACGGCGGCGGTCATCCGCGGTGACGAGATCGAGGTCGTCGGCGACCGCGGCGCGCTGATCGTCGACCTGACCGAAGCGAAGAGCGACGCGTCACTGGGTGCCTTCAACGTGCAGGGCGCCCGGCTTTCCTACCTGGAGCACGGCGACCGCTTCCACATGCGTGCGCGCTCGACGACGCCGTCGGCGCCCAAGCTGCGCGGCGAGGTCCACGACGCCGAGTCCCCCAACTTCAAGCCGTACTACACCGACGACGTCTTCCACCTCGACATGCTGGGCGATTCGACGATCTCGGGCGCGATGAGCCGGCTCATCGACAGCGTGCGCAAGGAGGTCAAGGGCCTGGCCTTCGACGTGCTGCCGCGCACCAACGACCCGCTCGGCGAGCTGGGCTTCCTCTTCCGCATCTACAAAGGCTCGGACTCACTGGGCTGGAGCACCGAGGAGTTTGGCGGCGAACAGTTCACCGTCACCAACCTCTACCTCGACATCACGCCCGTGCGACTGCCCATGCCGCTGTACGGCGGTTGGGCGCCACCGCGGCAGCCGCTGGCTGCACCGGCTACCGCGGCTTCGGCGGCTTCGGCCGCAGCCGCTTCGGCGCCCCAGTAGCCTGGATCGGCGACACGCCGGCATCGTTTGGTCACCGGCCTTTCTTCTCTCCGGACCTCTCCCGGTATCGGACGGGTCGCGGGCCTGCCAAGATGACGGCTTGTGAATCCCGAACGCCCGGCGGCCATCTTGCCCAGTCCAACCCATGCAGGCACCGTCATCGTCATCGGCGGCGCGCTCAAGGCGGACAGTGACGCCGTCTGGCAGCGCATCGTCGATGAGGCTGGCGGTGCCGGCGCTGCCATCGCCGTCTTCCCGACGGCGGCGGCTGATCCGGAGCGCGTCGCTGCCCAGATCGTCGGGGCGCTGAACCGCTGCGGCGCACGCGCCGAGGTCATCCCGGTGGCGCCGCATCTCGAAGGCGTCGACCTGCAGACCGCCTTGCGCAATGAGGCCTTGATCGCCCGCGTGACTGCAGCCCGGGGCGTGTTTTTCTCGGGCGGCTCTCAGGAGTTCATCGTCGACACGCTGCAGCCGGCGGGCCAACCGACAGCGATGCTGGACGCCATACGTGCCGTCTTCGCGGCGGGCGGCGTCGTGGCTGGCACCAGCGCGGGCGCGGCCGTCATGAGCCGGCTGATGTTCCGTGACGCGATGGACAACCTTGCCGTGCTGAAAGGCCAGTGGCGCGCTGGCCGCGAGTACGACCAGGGTTTCGGCTTCGTCGATCCGGCGCTGCTGATCGACCAGCATTTCCTCAAGCGCGGCCGCATCGGTCGCATGTTGCCGGCCATGCAGGCCCTGGGCTACCGCCTCGGCCTGGGCGTCGATGAGAACGCGGCCGTTGTCATCAAGGGAGGGCGGCTGGAAGTGCTGGGCGGCAGCGGTGCCCTGCTCGTCGACCTGGGCGGGGCGACCCACGACGCTGCCCTGCCGGCCTTCAACCTGCGCGGTGCGCGGCTGTCATACCTGGACCGCGGCGACCACCATGACCTCGCCAGCGGCGCGACGACGCCCGCACCACACAAGCTGCGTGCGCCGTGCATCGACCCGGCTGCTCCCGGCTTCAAGCCCGGCTTGGAGACGGACCGCTATTTCCTCGACATCCTCGGCGATGGCTGCATCCTCGGTGCGATGACCCAACTGCTCGACGGCCCTGCTGCCGAAGTGCGCGGCCTGGCCTACCGGGCCAACCCGCGGCCCGACGACACGGCGCCGGACATCGGCTTCGAGTTCCGCCTGCACCGCAGCCCGGGGCTGGTGGGCTGGTGCAGCGCCGGGCATGGAAGCGAGGACTACACGGTGCTTGGTGCGAGCCTCGACGTCGTTCCGGTGCGTGTGGCGAACCCGCTTTTCGTGCCATTGACCGCTGAACGCCCGCGCGTGGTCGAATCGGTGCAGTGCCAGGCGGGCGCAGAGCCGTGACGATGATCGGCAAAGGCCGCCGTGGCATGCCCCCGCCGTGAAGGAAACATCATGAGAAAAATCGTCCTCGCCCTGAGCGCCACTCTGCTGGCCGGCACCGTGCACGCCACGGATGTCGGCGTGTCCGTGCAGATTGGCCAGCCCGGCTTCTACGGCCGCATCGACATCGGCAACGCACCGCCGCCGGTGGTGTTGCGCGAGCCCATCTGGGTGCAACGCCGGCCGGTGCATGTCGAGCCTGTCTACATGCGCATCCCACCCGGTCACCAGAAGAACTGGGCCAAGCATTGCGGGCGCTACAACGCCTGTGGCATGCCGGTCTATTTCGTCCGTGAGGATTGGTACGAACAGCGCTACAGCGGGCATGACCACGGTGGCAAGGGCCCAGACAAGGGTCACGGCAAGGACAAGGGCCATGGCAAAGACAAGGACAAAGGCAAGGGCCATGGCAAGGGTCACGACTGAGCAGGCGCCGCGACACAATCGCGGCCATGGCTGAACTCGAACCCCGCGACACCCGACCCGAAGGCTTCCAGCGCGTCAGCGCCGCGCTTGCGGCACGGCAGCATCCGTACCCACCGCTGTGGCTGGACGTTGCTGCCCGAACCGCGCAGGAAGCGGCCGACGCGCTGGGTGTGGCGCTCGGCCAAATCGCCAAATCCGTCGTGTTCCGCCGCAAGGGCGACGACTCGGCTGTGCTCGTCATCACCTCGGGCGACAAGCGCGTTGACGAAGTGAAGCTCAAGCCCCACACCGGCCCGCTCGGCCGGGCCGATGCCGATTTCGTCAAGGCGCGCACGGGCTTCTCAATCGGCGGCGTCTCGCCAGCCGGCTTCGCACCTGCCGACGGTTTGTCTGCGCCCCAGCTCTTCATCGATCGCGAGCTGTTCCGCTTCGACATCATCTGGGCTGCGGCCGGGCATCCCAACGGCGTGTTCAAGCTGACGCCGGCCGATCTGGAGAAGCTCACTGGCGCGCCGGTCATCGATGTCGTGCAGTGAGGGTGACATGCTGAAGTCGCCCTGCATCAACGTCTGCCAGATGGATGCCGCCAGCGGCTGGTGCCGGGGCTGCGCTCGCAGCCTCGACGAGATTGCCGGCTGGGGCGGCGCGCCTGATGCCGTGCAACGCCGCGTGCTCGATGAACTGCCGCCGCGTCGCGTCGAACTGCAGCGCCTCGGCGTCTGGCTGGGCCCAGCAACCAACCCGCAAGGCTGCCTGTGAAACAGCTGACCTTCTACTTCGACCCCATCTCACCCTACGCCGCGCTGGCGTTCGAGGCCCTGCCTGAAGCGTTGGCGGGGCACAGCGTGGAGGTCGTCTACCGGCCCATTCTCTTTGCAGCCCTGCTGCAGGCGCTGGGTCAGAAAGGGCCGGCGGAGATCGAGGCCAAGCGCCGCTGGACCTTCCGCCAGGTGGCCTGGCTGGCGCACTGCCAGGGGGTCGTGCTGGACGCACCCGCCCAGCATCCCTTCAACCCGCTGCCGCTGCTGCGCCTGGCTTGGGCCTGCGCCGCCCTCGAAGGTCAGCCGGGCGATACGCCGGGGCGCTGGGTCGTCGAGCAGCTCTTCCACCATGTCTGGCGCGGTGGCGGCGCGGATGCCGGCGATGCTGCCCGCCTCGCCGCACTGTCCGAACGCCTGGCGCCCGCGCAGGACCCGGCCGGGGACGCCATCAAGCAGCGGCTGCGCAGCGAGACGGAGGCAGCGCTGGCGCTCGGTGTGTTCGGCGTGCCGACGGTTGAACTTGATGGTCGCCTGTTCTGGGGCCAGGACGCCTTGCCCATGCTGCGCGCCGCGCTGGCGGGTGACCCCTGGTTTCGGACGGGCATATGGGAAGAGGCCGGCCGTCCGCGCCCTGGCGTCACGCGGCGGCATTAGTCAACTTCGGTTCACAACCAGACTCGGGACTTACCCGTGACGCCCGCGATTTCCCGCATTGAGAAATGTTGACCTGGGGTTCGTGCGGAGTTTGTCAGCCTCGATTCAGACTCGCGTCAGAACACGGTCAGAGGCGGTGTGAATAGTCCGCCCCAAGGACGGCCCCGGCGTGGGGCGGTCCGACTACAGACGGAGACTTTCATGGCAACTGCGACTTCCACGGCCGCGACGCCGATGACCAAGGAGGAGAAGAAGGTCATCTTCGCCTCCTCACTGGGCACGGTGTTCGAGTGGTACGACTTCTATCTCTACGGTTCGCTCGCGGCCATCATTGCGAAGCAGTTCTTCGCGGGCCTTGAGCCTGGCGCCGCGTTCATCGCGTCGCTGATGGCCTTTGCCGCCGGCTTCATCGTGCGCCCCTTCGGCGCGCTGGTGTTCGGCCGCCTTGGCGACATGATCGGCCGGAAGTACACCTTCCTGGTCACCATCCTGATCATGGGCCTGTCGACGTTCATCGTCGGCGTGCTGCCCACCTACGCGACCATCGGCGCTGCCGCTCCGGTCATCCTGATCATCCTGCGCCTGCTGCAGGGCCTGGCCCTCGGCGGCGAGTACGGCGGTGCCGCCACCTACGTGGCCGAGCATGCGCCGCACGGCAAGCGCGGCGCCTACACCTCGTGGATCCAGACGACGGCGACGCTGGGCCTGTTCCTGTCGCTGATGGTCATTCTCGGCACGCGCACCGCGCTGGGCGAGAAGGAGTTCGGCGACTGGGGCTGGCGCATTCCGTTCATCCTGTCCATCCTGCTGCTGGGCATCTCGGTGTGGATTCGTTTGAGCATGAACGAGTCGCCCGCCTTCCAGAAGATGAAGGCCGAGGGCAAGACCTCCAAGGCGCCGTTGTCCGAGTCCTTCGGCCAGTGGAAGAACCTGAAGATCGTGCTGCTGGCCCTCTTCGGCCTGGTGGCCGGCCAGGGCGTGGTCTGGTACACGGGCCAGTTCTACGCGCTGTTCTTCCTGACGTCGGTGCTCAAGGTCGAAGCGGCCAGTGCCAACATCTGGATTGCGATCTCGCTGATTCTGGGCACGCCGTTCTTTGTCATCTTCGGCACGCTGTCGGACAAGATCGGCCGCAAGCCGATCATCATGGCCGGCCTGCTGCTCGCTGCCGTCACCTACTTCCCGCTGTTCAAGGCGCTGACCGCTGCCGCCAACCCGGACCTTGCCAAGGCCCAGGAGACCCAGAAGGTCACGCTGACCACCAACATGGCCAGCTGCTCCTTCCAGGGCAGCCCGCTGGCACGTGAAGTCGACTTCACGAGCGCCTGCGACATCGCCAAGCGCGCGCTGGCCCAGTCGTCGGCCAGCTCCGAGACCGTCGAGGCCCCAGCCGGTGCGCCGACCGTGGTCAAGGTGGGCGACAAGGAAATCGCCGTCCCGACCGCCAGCAAGCTGACCGAGCACAAGTTCGACGAAGCCAGCGTCAAGGCCATCGCCGCCTTCAAGAAGGACCTGGGTGCTGCGATGACGGCCGCCGGCTACCCGGCCAAGGCCGACATGGCCAAGGCCAACGTGCCTCTGGTCATCGGCATCCTGTTCATCCTGGTGCTTTACGTGACCATGGTCTATGGCCCGATCGCGGCCATGCTGGTGGAGATGTTCCCGACCCGTATCCGCTACACCTCGATGAGCCTGCCGTATCACATCGGCAATGGCTGGTTCGGCGGCATGCTGCCTTCGATCACCTTCGCCATGGTGGCCCAGAACGGCAACATCTATCACGGCCTCTGGTACCCCATCGTCATCGCCGTGATGACCTTCGTCATCGGCGTGCTGTTCGTGCGTGAGACCAAGGACGTCGACATCTACGCAAAGGACTGAAGCCGCACCGAGGATGGGCCCCGCGGCCTGTCCGACGGCTGCCGAAGTACGGCCGGCATGCGAGCCGGCTGGCAAGAATGAGCCATGTCGCGCGGTAAGCACGCCGCCCGACCCGACTCAACCCAAAGGCCGGCACCCGCCGGCCTTTTTTCGTTGTGCGCTGCGTGGCTTGTGTAGCGGTTGTGCCAGGGCCTGCTTACGATGCCGCCGATGCCCAAGTCCAAAGCTTCGCCGAGTTCCACCGATACCAGCACCAGCGAGCAGCGGCGGCTGCAGATGGTGGACATCGCGCGCCTGGCGGGCGTCTCCGTGTCCACCGTGTCGCGGGCGCTCAACGGCAGCGAGCTGGTGAATGCCGAGACGCGCCAGCGCGTCGCCGAACTGGCTCGATCGCTGAACTATTCGATCAACCTGGGCGCACGCAACCTGCGGCTGCAGGAGAACAGGACCATCGCCGTCGTCGTGCCGTACGACGCCAAATCGCGCCAGCACATCTCCGATCCCTTCTTCCTGTCCATCGTCGGCTCTATCGCCGACGCATTGACGGACCGCGGCTACGACATGCTGCTGTCGCGAGTCGACGCCGAGCGCCTGGATCTTGCGGCGGGCTGGTTCGATTCCGGCAAGGCCATCGGCGTCGTGCTGATCGGCCAATGGCGCCACCATGACCAGCTCAACGAGATGGCCGCGCGCAAGCTGCCGCTGGTGGTGTGGGGCGGCGAGCTGCCGCAGCAGCTCTACTGCAGCGTCGGCGGCGACAACGTGCTGGGCGGCACGTTGGCCACGCGCCATCTGCTGCAGCTTGGCCGGCGTCGCATCGCCTTCGTTGGCGATGCCCACCTTCCCGAGGTCTGGCTTCGCCGCCAGGGCTATGCGCAGGCGCTGCGCGAGGCTGGGCTCGCGGTCGATGCGGGACTGGAAGTGGCGGCCCCCTTCGAGCCCGGGGTGGCGACCGGCGTGCTGCAGCAGTTCTGCGCGATGCGACGTGACTTCGACGCCGTTGTCTGCTGCAGCGATGTGCTGGCGCTGTTGACCATCCAGGCTCTGCGCGCCGGGGGCCGCAGCGTGCCGGGCGATGTCGCCGTCATCGGCTATGACGACATGCCGCTCGCCGCCTACTGCGAGCCGCCGTTGACGACGGTGCACCAGCCGGTGGCGGAAGCCGGCATTGAATTGGTCGAGGCCTTGCTGGCCCAGCTGCGCGGGCAACGCGCCGAGCCGCGCACGATGCCGGTCTATTTGAAGCTGCGCGAAAGCGCGCCCCAAACCGAAGGCTGAGCTTGAGCTGAACTACCGCGCGTCCCGTCTGCGGGACGCTTGACTATCGTTTGCAAGCTGCAGTCAATTGGTGAGAAGAATCTCTCGAAGATAGGTGTTTTCACTAAAATGCAATCGATTGCAAAACGATTGATGGCCGAGCAGAATGTCGACACGGACGGCGCACCGCTAGCGCGCCGCCGCCCCGCCTCGCAGAAGGCGAACGCATGCCGACAACAGGAGACACCATGACCAGCCAACGCCCGACCACCGCCGTCCGGACCCGCCGCCACCCAGCACTCAAGCCTCTCGCCGTCGCCGTTGCGCTGACCGTGGGTGGTGCAGCGGCGCAGGCCCAACAGGCGGCGAGCGAGACCGCCGACGGCCTCAAGCTCGACGCCGTCGTCATCACCGGCACGTCGACGGCCAAGTCCAAGATGCGCTCCAGCGTCGCCATCTCGACCATCGAGAGCGAAGGGGTCGCCGCCGTCACCGCCGCCAGTTCGACCGACCTGCTGCGCGGCGTGCCCGGTATCCGCGCCGAGGCCAGCGGTGGCGAGTCCAACGCCAATGTCGCCGTGCGTGGCATTCCGGTCTCCGCCGGCGGTGCGCGCTACATCCAGTTCCAGGAAGACGGCCTGCCCGTGCTGCAGTTCGGCGACATCGCCTTTGCGACGCCCGACACCTGGATGCGCGCCGATGCCGGATTCGAGCGGCTTGAGGTCGTGCGCGGCGGCTCCGCCGCGTTGCTGGCCACCGGCGCGCCGGGCGGCATCATCAACTTCATCAGCAAGACCGGCCAGGAGCCGGGCGGCAGCCTCCAGCTCACACAGGGTCTGGACTTCGACCAGACCCGTGTCGACATCGGCTACGGCGGCCGCCTGGCGCCCAAGACCCGCTTCTTTATCGGCGGCTTCTACCGCGTCGGCGACGGTGGCCGCAAGGGCGCCGACGGCGCCGAGAACGGTGGGCAGGTGCGGGCCAACGTCACGTTCGAGCTGGAGGGCAAGAGCTTCGTGCGCTTCAGCCTCAAGCACCTGGACGACCACACGCCGACCTTCATGCCCACACCGGTGCGCTATGTCAACGGCAGCATCCAGGAGATCCCCGGCCTGGACCCGCGCCGCGCCGCCTTCTACGACGCCGCCTGGCCGCTGGACAACACGCTGACCAACACCAACGGTCGCGCCGCCAGCAATATCCGCGACGGCCTCGCCGCCAAGAGCGATGCCTTCGGCGCCGAGGTGGACCTCGACGCCGGTGGCGGCTTCCGCCTGCAGAACAAGTTCTCGTGGAGCAAGAACTCCGGCCGCTTCATCGGCATCTTCCCTGGCGACGACGTGACCGCAGCGCCCGCCGGCACGATCCTCGCCACCGGCCCGGGCGCTGGTGCGGCCTACAGCGGCAACAAGTTCACCGCCGTCGTCTTCAACACCAAGGTGGACAACGCCGGCCTGATGGCCAACGACCTCAAGTTCTCGCGCGACTTCGCGCTCGGCAGTGGTGCCAAGCTCAGCGCCGTGGCCGGCCTGTACACCTCGGTCCAGAAGCTTGACCTGACGTGGAACTTCAACCAGTACTCGCTGTCGGCCGACCAGGACGGCGCCCGTGTGCTCAACGTGCCCGGCATCGTCAACGGTTCGCCCGGCTTCGGCGGCTGCTGCAGCAACACACAGGACAGCAAGTACACGACCAACGCGCCTTACCTCGTGCTCAACCTGGAGTCCGGCGCGCTGTCGGCGGATATCGGCTTGCGTCGCGACAACCAGAAGGCCAGCGGTGCCTACTACCAGTCCAACGCTGGCCTGGCCTATGACCTGACCAAGCCCAACGTCATCGACTACGACTTCGGCCGCACCTCGTACTCGTTGGGTGGCAACTACGCGCTGAGCAAGGACTTCTCCGTCTTCGCCCGCTACTCCGACGGTGCCGCCTATAACGCCGACCGCATCACCTTCTTCAACAACCCCGACCTCGTCAACGGCAAGAGCCCGACCATCCCGACCAACAAGGTTAAGCAGCTTGAGGCCGGCATCAAGATCCGCGGCAGCGGCATGAGCCTGTTCGCGACGCTCTTCCATGCCAAGACTGACGAGGTCAATGTCGACGTGACGACCAACCCCATCGTCGCTCGCGCCAACAGCTACCGCAGCAAGGGCCTGGAGCTGGAAGCCTCGGCGCGCTGGGGCGTCTTCAATGTGCTGGGCGGCCTGACCTACACGGATGCAAGCCAAGCCGATGGCCGTGCGCCCAAGCGCCAGGCCAAGGTTGTCTACCAGCTCACGCCCACCGCCAACATCGGCGACGACCTGACCGTGGGTGTCGGCATCGTCGGCACCACCAAGAGCCTGGATGACGGCCCGACCGGACCGCTGACCATCACGCTGCCGGCCTATACCGTCGTCAACGCATTCGCCAGCTATGTGCTGAACGACCGCGTGACGCTCTCGCTGGCGGCCAACAACCTCCTCAACGAGCTGGCCTACACCGAGAGCAACGACGGTCGGGGCGCTGCGCGGGCCTACACCGGCCGCACGGTGAAGGCGTCGCTGCGCTACAGCTTCTGATGGCGCCGATCCTCGTGCTCGGCGAAGCCCTGGTGGATGAGTTCCACGACGGCCCGGTGGCTGCGGGCGCGCCCTTCAACGTGGCGCGCTCGCTGGCGGCATTAGGCGTGCCGGTGCGCTTCGTCAGCCGCATCGGCGCGGACGACGCCGCCGGGCGCCTCGTGCTGGACAGCGCCGCACGCTTCGACCTCGCTGCTTGCGGCATCCAGCGCGATACCACGCACGCGACCGGCCGCGTCGGCGTGCATGAGGACGGTGTCGGTGGTCACCGCTTCGAGATCCATGCCGACGCGGCCTGGGACCACCTCGAAGCGCCTGCCGCAGCGGCCGCTGGCATCGTCTACTTCGGCAGCCTGGCCCAGCGCCATGCGGTGTCGCGTGCGGCCATACGCGCGAGCGTCAAGGGGGCGTCAGGTCCGCGCCTGCTGGACCTCAACCTGCGCCCGGGCACCGACACGCCCGAGCTGGCTGCCGAGTCGCTGATGCTGGCCGACTGGGTCAAGCTCAATGAGGATGAGCTCGACTGCCTGCTCGCGTGGTTCGAGCCCACGTTGCCGGCGCTGATGGCGCGCTTCGCATTGCAGCGCCTGGTCGTCACACGCGGTGCTGCGGGCTATGCGCTGTACGGCCAGCAAGGCCGCTTGCTGGCGGCGGGGGAGGGCGTGGCCCAGCGGGCCTTCGTCGACAGCGTCGGCGCGGGCGATGGCTTCACGGCCATGCTGCTGGCCGGCCTGTCGCTGGGCCGCGACCTTAGCGCTGCCCTGGCCCTGGCCAACCGCTACGCCGCGATGATCTGTGGCGCACGTGGTCCGCTACCTGCGGACGCGGCGTTACTGGTCCCGTGGCGCGAAGCCCTGCACGCCCTGCCGGTGGAGGACCGCGCATGAACAAGCCCCACCTGTCGTTCTCCCAGATCGTGAACATGAATGTCGGCTTCCTCGGCATCCAGTTCAGCTTCGGACTGCAGCAGGCCAACATGAGCCCGATCTACCAGATGCTTGGCGCCGAGGGCAAGGACCTGCCTTACCTCTGGCTAGCCGGCCCCGTCACGGGCCTGCTGGTGCAGCCCATCATCGGCGCCATGAGCGACCGCACAACCCATCGCCTGGGCCGGCGCACGCCTTATTTCCTGATCGGTGCGCTGCTCTGTTCCCTCGGCCTGCTGGCCATGCCCTTCAGCCCCGCGTTGTGGTTCGCGGCCAGCCTGCTGTGGATCCTGGACGCGGCCAACAACGTGACGATGGAGCCCTACCGCGCCTACGTCAGCGACCGGCTGCGGCCGGAGCAGCACGCCAGCGGCTTCCTCACGCAGGCGTCGTTCACCGGCCTGGCGCAGACGCTGGCCTATCTGACGCCCAGCCTCTTGGTCTTCTTCGGCATGAACAAGGACGCGCTCGGTGCCAACGGCATCCCCGTCGTGACGACACTGGCCTTCGTCATCGGCGCGCTGCTGTCGTTCACGACGGTGTGGTGGTCCGTGCGCAAGGTGCCCGAGTTGCCGCTGCCAGCCGAAGAGATCGCCCGCCTGCGCGCGCTCCCACATGGCTTGGGGCCGACGCTGCTCGAAATCTGGGCCGCACTGCGCGACATGCCTTCCACGATGCGCCGGCTGTGGTGGATGGCGCTGTTCCAGTGGTACGGAATGATGTGCTACTGGATCTACATCGTGCCCACGCTGGCCGCCACCGTCTTCGGCACGGATGACCCGCACAGCGCCGGCTTCCGCGATGCCGCCTTGTTGAACGGCCAGGTCGGCGGCTTCTACAACGCCGTCGCCTTTGTCGCCGCGTTCGCGATGGTGCCGTTCACAAAGCGCCTCGGCGCGAAATGGGTGCATGCCTTTGCGCTGACCTGCGCTGCGGCCGGCATGTGGGCCTTGCCCGGTATCCATGACAAGGCCTGGCTCTTCCTGCCCATGGTGGGCATCGGCCTGGCCTGGGGTTCCATCATGGGCAATCCGTACGTGCTGCTGGCGGGCAGCATCCCGCCCGAGCGCGCCGGCGTCTACATGGGCATCTTCAACATGTTCATCGTCATCCCCATGCTGATCCAGGCGGTGACCTTGCCGCTGCTCTACGACAGCCTGCTGGGCGGTCGGCCCGAGAACGTCATCCGCCTGGCCGGCGTGCTGCTGGCCCTGGCGGCCGTCTGCGTGCTGCGCGTCCGTCCCGCTCAATCATGAAGAACCAAGTCCAGCTCATCACCTATGTCGACCGCCTCGGCGGCCAGCGCGACGGCGCCGACCTTGCGCGCCTGAAGCGCCTGCTCTGCGAGCCCGGCTCGCCCCTGCATGGCGTGTTCGGCGGCGTGCACCTGCTGCCGTTCTTCCATGCCATCGACGGCGCCGACGCCGGCTTCGATCCCATCGACCACACGCAGGTCGACCCGCGCCTGGGGCAATGGGCCGACCTCAAGGCGCTGACCGAGGGCATCGACGTGATGGCCGACGTCATCGTCAACCACATGTCCAGCGAGTCGCCGCAGTTCCTCGACTACTCAGAGAAAGGCGATGCCTCAGCCTATGCCGGCCTCTTCCTGACGCTGGACGCCGTCTTCCCGAACGGCGCCACCGAGCGGGACCTGCTGGCCGTCTACCGCCCGCGACCGGGCCTGCCGTTGACCTATGCGCAGTTGAAGAACGGCGAGCGCCGCATCCTGTGGACCAGCTTCACCGCCGCGCAGATCGACATCGCCGTTCAACACCCGCAGGGCCGCGCCTATCTCGCCGGCATCCTGCGCACCTTCGCCGCCAACGGCATCCGCATGGTGAGGCTGGACGCCGTCGGCTATGCCATCAAGAAGGCCGGCTCCAACTGCTTCATGATGGCCGAGACCTTCGACTTCATCGCCGAGTTCGCGGCCGAGGCGAGGGCGCTGGACATCGAGGTGCTGGTCGAGATCCACGCCTACCACCAGCGCCAGATCGAGATCGCGGCCAAGGTCGACTGGGTCTACGACTTCGCGCTGCCGCCGCTGGTGCTGCACGCCTTCAACTTCAAGACGGCGGCAGCGCTCAAGCGCTGGATCGCCATCCGCCCGACCAATGCGCTGACCGTGCTGGACACGCATGACGGCATCGGCATCATCGACATCGGCGCCGATGCCAGCGACCGCGCTGCCCATCCCGGCCTCGTGCCGCCCGAGGAGTTGGACGCGCTGGTGGAACGCATCCATGCCGTCAGCGGCGGCCAGAGCCGCCAGGCCACCGGTGCAGCGGCCAGCAACCTCGACCTCTACCAGGTCAACTGCAGCTTCTTCGACGCCATGGGCCGCGACGAAACGGCCTATCTGCTGGCCCGCGCCCTGCAGTTCTTCTTGCCCGGCGTGCCCCAGGTCTATTACGTTGGCCTGCTGGCCGGCCACAACGACATGGACCTGCTGGCCAGCAGCCAGGTCGGTCGCGACATCAACCGTCACCACTACAGCCAGGCGGAGATCACGAGCAACTGCGAACGCCCAGTCGTGCGCCGCCTTATCGAACTGATCAAGCTGCGCAACCACCACCCGGCCTTTGCCGGCGGCTTCAGCGTCGAGGCCAGCGGCAATGACGAGTTGCGCCTGCGTTGGCAGCAGGCCGGCGAATGGGCCGCCTTGCGCATCGACTTCGCAAGCCGCGACCACGAGCTGAGTTTCAGCGCCGGCAACGGCGGCCGCGAGCGCTTCGCCTTCAGTTGAGCGTCAGCCTCGGCCGCCAGAATGCGCCGCAGTACAAACCTGTGGAGACACGAGCATGTGGAAGTTGATCGTCGCGTTTATCGCTTTTGCGGCACTGGCGCTGTTCATCCTGACCAAGAGCGGCGGCGATATCGACCTCAGCGGCGAATCGCATGGCATTGCCAGCAGCCATGAGCCGGCGCCAGCGGCATCCTCCGACATGGCCGCGTCCGCGGCAGCTTCTGCCGCCGTGGCGGCTGCCGTCGACGCAGCGTCGGCCCCCGCTTCGGCGGCGTCTCAGTAACTGTCCGCCGCCTCGCCGCCGGCGCGCTGAGGCGCGACCAGCGGCAGGCGCATCAGCATCTGCGTGCCCTCGCCGGGCGTCGACCGCACCTCGATCTGGCCGCCCAGCACATTGGTCACGATGCTGTGCACGATGTGCATGCCCAGGCCTGAGCCGCCCGTGCCCAGCTTGGTCGTGAAGAACGGGTCGAAGATGCGCCGCCGCACCGACTCGTCCATGCCGCGGCCGTCGTCGGTGACGCTGAGCTCCGCCTCGATGTCGTTCAGCGGCGCGCAATGCACGGTCACGCGGCCCTGCTCGACGCCTTCGAAGCCGTGCAGCAGGGCGTTCATCAGCAGGTTGGTCAGCACCTGGCCAAGCGCGCCGGGGTAGCTGTTCATCATCAGGCCGTGGCAAAGGTCGGTGTTGATGACAAAGGGCGTGTGCTTGAAGCTGGGTTCGACCATGACGAGCACGTCCTCGACCACCTTGCCGAGGTCGAAGTCGCGCCGCAGGTCGGCCGTCTGGTCGATGGCCACCTGTTTGAAGTCGCGCACCAGGTCGGCCGCCTTCTGCACATTGCGCTGCAGGATGTCCTGGGCGCGCCGCGTGTCGCGGGCCAGATCTTCCAGCGTGCTGCGGCGCATCTGCACGTTGCCGGCCAGCATGGCTTCGAGCTGCTTGTAGCGGTCGTCCAGCGTCGACACCACGGTCAGCGCATTGCCCAGCGGCGTGTTCAGCTCGTGCGCCACGCCGGCCACCAGGCGACCCAGCGAGGCCAGCTTCTCCGACTCGACCAGCTCGCGCTGCGCGGTCTGCAGCGTCTCCAGCGCCTCTGACAGTTCAGCGTTGCTGGTCGTGAGTTCGGCCGTGCGCTGGGCGACGGTCTCTTCGAGGTTGAGGTTGTGCTGGCGCAGCGCCTCGAAGGCCGACAACAGCGCCTGGCGCATGCGCTCCATGGCCACGCCCACACGCGCAATCTCGTCGGCGCCACCCACGCGCAGCGGCTGCTCCAGCCGGCCGGCGGCCAGCGCCTCGGCCGCGCCGGTCAGCTCGGTCATCGGCCGCATGACATAGCGTTGCAGCACCCAGAGCATCAGCACCAGCGACAGCGTCAGCGTGAGGCCGCTGCGCCAGACGGTGCGCCACACCTCGGCCTGCTTGGCCTGCAGCAGCGGCGCGGCACTCATGCGCACGGTCAGCTTGGCGATCTCGCGGCCGTCGCGCTGGATGGGGCGGGTCTGGCTCAGCACCAGGTCGCTGTCGACGTCGCCCGGGCGCTGCTGCGACAGGAAAGGCGTTGACGACGCCGGCTCAATGACCTGCACCGAAACGAAACGCGGGTCATCCATCTGCGCCTTGACCATGGGGTCGGCCAGGTCGGGCGACACCTGCCAGACCGGCTCGGCTAACGACAGCGCCATCACCTCGGTGGCGCGCGCGAGGTCGCGCTTGAGGTCCTCCATCGCCGTCGCACGTGTTTTCTGGCCGTCGTAGAGCAGCACGGCCGTCGTCGGCAGCAGCAGCCCCAGCAGAAGGGCCAGCACGACGGCGAAGGTGAGCGAATTGCGCTGCCAGCCGAACAGATGTGCGGGCTTCTGTGGCGGTCGAACGGTTGGCGGTGGCAGGGGGCTTTCCGGCATGGGGGTGCGCGAGGGCGGCCAGAGTGTAGGCCCGGCAAAAGCGGTCGAAATGCGCATTCGGACCCGGTGAAGCCCGGGTTTTTCCTGGGGCGGCGGGGCTGCTGGCAGCGGGGGAGGCGGCCCCACAATCCGCCGCCAGATCGCGCCTCCTCGGCGCGTGGCCAGGAGAAAAACAATGAAGCGTTGGGTCGGCTTTGTGGCGTCGTTCGCCACCTGCATGGCAATGAATGGCGCGTTAGCCCAGAGCAACTTGCGCATCGGCATGGTGGCCGGGTTCTCGGGGCCGGTGGCCGGCATCGTGCGTGAAAGCGCCGAGGGCGCGCGCCTGTACTTCGACGCCGTCAACGCCCAGGGCGGCATCAACCGCCAGAACATCGAACTCGTCACGCAGGACGACAAGTACGACACGGCGACCGCCGTCGCGGCGGCGAAGTCGCTGGCCAGCCAGGGCGTTCTCGCGTTGATGCTCAGCCGCGGCACCGGCCCGACCGAGGCCATGCTGCCGGTCCTGAAGGAAAACAAGCTGCCGCTGATTGCGCCTGCCACCGGGGCCATCGGCCTGCGCGAGCCGGTGCAGCCCTGGGTCTACCACCTGCGCGCCAGCTACCAGAAGGAGGCCGAGCGCGCGGTCAAGCACCTGGTCGGCATAGGCGTCAAGCGCATCACCATCGTGCAGGTCAACGACCCCTTCGGCAACGACGCCGGTAAGGGCGCGATCAAGGGCCTGGACGATCTCAAGCTGCGGGCCTTGTCCAACCTGCGCTTCGACCGCAACAAGCCCGACCTGGCGCCCACCATGCAGGCGATCGCCAAGGCCGGCATCGAAGCCGTCGTGCTGATCGGCCCGGCCTATGCCGTCGTCCAAGGCGTCAATGCGTTGCGCGCCGCGGGCTCGACGGCCCATGTGGCGACGCTGTCCAACAACGCCTCCAGCGAGTTCGTCAAGGCGCTCGGCGAAAACGCCCGCGGCATCGTCGTGACCCAGCTTTTTCCGTACGAGCGCTCCACCTCCAACCCGCTGGTGCGCGAGGCCCTGGGCCTGGCCAAGGCCGCCGGCCGAGGCGAGCTGACGCCGGCCCAACTCGAAGGCTTCGCCGCTGCCAAGCTCATCGTCGAAACCCTCAAGCGTGCCGGCAAGGACATCAGCCGCGACAGCTTTGCCAAGGCGCTGGAAGGCTCGCGCATCGACCTCGGCGGCCTGCAGGTGAACTACACCGAGAAGGAGCACAACGGTCTGGAGTTCACCGACGTGTCCATCGTCGGCCCTGACGGCAAGTTCTGGCGGTGACCGGCGGCAGCCGGCTCGGCTCGCGCGATGATGCGCGCTGCTTGTGATGCCGGAGAGCTGACATGGATCTGGGACTGAATGGCCGCTGGGCGCTGGTCTGCGCCGCCAGCAAGGGGTTGGGCCGCGGCTGCGCCGAGGCGCTGGTGGGCGAGGGCGCCCATGTCGTCATCACGGCGCGCGGTGAGGCGGATCTGCTCGCGACGGCCGCGGCGCTGCGGGCGCTGAACCCGGCCGTCGAGGTGCGCGCGGTTGCCGGTGACATTGCCACAGCGGAAGGCCGTGCCGCCGCGCTGGCCGCCTGCCCCCAGGTCGACATCCTCGTCAACAACGCCGGCGGCCCGCCGCCGGGCGACTTCCGCGACTGGGGCCGCGAGCAGTGGATCGCCGCGCTCGACGCCAACATGCTGACGCCCATCGAGCTGATCAAGGCGACCGTCGATGCGATGGCCGCGCGCGGCTTTGGCCGCATCGTCAACATCACCTCCGGCGCCGTGAAGGCGCCCATCGACGTGCTGGGCCTGTCCAACGGCGCGCGCTCGGGGCTGACCGGTTTCGTTGCTGGCCTGGCCCGCCAGCCGCGCCTGGCCGGCGCCAACGTGACGATCAACAACCTGCTGCCGGGCGCCTTTGACACCGACCGCCTGAAGAAGACCATGGCCGCGGGTGCGGCCAAGACCGGGGTCGCGGTCGATGAAGTCGCGGCCAAGCGGCGTGCGGCCATTCCGGCCCAGCGCTTCGGCAGCGCCGCCGAGTTCGGCGCCATCTGCGCCATGCTGTGCAGCGCCCAGGCCGGTTATCTGACCGGGCAGAACATCCTGCTCGACGGCGGCAGCTTCCCCGGCACCTTCTGATGGTCTGGCTGAAGCGCGTCCTTGGCGGCCTGCTGCTGCTCGTGCTGCTGCTCGCCCTGGCGTTGTGGCTGGCCTTGCGCGGCAGCCTGGCTCAGCTCGACGGCGAACGGGCGCTGCCGGCGCTGGCTGCGCCGGCGGAGGCGCAGCGGGACGCCCGCGGCTACCTGACGCTGACGGCCGAGACCCGGCTGGACGTGGCGCGTGGCCTGGGCTTCGTCCATGCGCAGGAGCGCTTCTTTCAAATGGACCTGATGCGGCGCAATGCCGCCGGCGAGCTGTCGGCGCTGGTGGGCGCGAAGGCGCTGCCGCTGGACAAGGCGCGCCGGCTGCACCGCTTCCGCCACCGCGCCGAGGCCGGTGTCGCCGCGCTGCCGGCCGACGAACGCGCGCTGCTGGACGCCTATGTGAGCGGCGTCAACGCCGGCCTGGCGGCACTGTCGAGCCGGCCGCCCGAGTACTTCCTGCTGCGCCAGGTGCCGAAGGCATGGACGGCGGTCGACACCTTGCTCGTCGGCTACGGCATGTACCTCGACTTGCAAGGCGCCCAGGGCCGCGACGACATCGCGATGGGCCTGCTGCATCAGGCTGTGCCGGCCGACTGGTACGCCTTCCTGACCCAGCACAGCGCCGACTGGCAGGCCGCGCTGGACGACAGCCGCATGGCCGCCGTGCCTTTGCCCGCCGGACCCTTGCCCGATACGCTGCGCGCCGCCAAGACGGCCTGCAGCGACTGCAGCCTGCGGGATTCGCGCAGCCTTGGTAGCAACAACTTCGCCGTCGCCGCATCGCGTGGTGCCGAGGGCCGCGCCATCGTCGCCGACGACATGCACCTCGGCTTGCGCTCGCCGGGCACCTGGTTCAAGACCCGCGTGAAATGGAAGGGCAGCGCCGGCAGCCACGACATCGCCGGCGTGACCCTGCCCGGCACGCCGCTGCTGCTGGTCGGCAGCAACGGCCGCGTGGCCTGGGGCTTCACCAACACCACGTCCGACTGGGCCGATGTCGTCACGCTCAAGCTCAACGCCGCCGGCTCCCACTACATGGCGGGCGGTACGGAGCGGCCGCTGCGCCGTGTGGTCGAGCGCATCGAGGTGGCCGGCGAGGCGGCGGTCGACCATGTCGTGCTGGAAAGCGAATGGGGTCCCGTGATGCCGCAGAAGGCGCCAGCGGGCCAGGCCTATGCGCTGCGCTGGGTGGCCCATGACGCTGAAGGCATGAACCTTCGGCTGATGCAGCTTGAGGCCGCCACCAGCGTCGACGACGCCGTGCAGCTGGCAGTGGGCGCGGGCATGCCGGCGCAGAACCTGGTCGTGGGCGATGCCAGCGGCCGCATTGCCTGGACCGTCATCGGCGCCATCCCGAGACGCGTGGGTGGCGATGACCCGGACCGCCCGCAGGACTGGAGCGACGGCCGCTCGCGCTGGCAGGGCTATCTCAACGCTGCCGAGCACCCCCGCCTGGTCGATCCGCCCGACGGCCGGCTGTGGACGGCCAATGCCCGCATGATCGGCGGCGAGGCGATGAAGCTCGTCGGCAATGGCGGCTGGGATGTCGGCGCACGCGGCCAGCAGATCCGAGACGGCCTGCGAGCCCATGAGAAGCTCGACGAGGCCGGCCTGCACGCCATCCAGCTCGACGACCGCGCGCTCTTCCTGCAGCGTTGGCGGCAGCTGTTGCTGGCCCAGGTCTTGACGCCCGACTTCGTCGCCGCGAACGGACTGGCCGACTACCGTGCCGAAGTCGAGCAGAGCGCCGATGCCGCGCGCCCCGATGCGGTCGGCTATCTGCTGGTGCGCTCGTTCCGCCTGAAGACGCTCGGCAGCCTGTTCGCACCGCTGGCCGGCCTGATGGAGGCGCAGGGCGCCAAGCTGAGTGACCTGAAGTTGGTGCCGGAGACGCCCGGCTGGGCACTGGTGCAGACCGCGCGGCCCGACACCTTGCCGGCGGGCTTCAAGAACTGGCCGGAGCTGCTGCAGCGCGCCGTGCTCGACAGCCGCAAGGAGCTGCTCGCCAAGCACGGCAGCCTCGCCGCCGCCACCTGGGGCGCTGAGAACCTCACCCACATGCGCCACCCGCTGAGCGGCGCCGTGCCGCCGCTTGCTCCCTGGCTGGACCAGGCCTCCCAAGGCATGGCCGGTGATGCCCACATGCCCCGCGTGCACGACCGTGGCCACGGCCAGAGCGAACGCATGGTGGTCTCGCCCGGTCATGAGGAGCGCGGCATCCTCGTCATCCCGGGTGGCCAGAGCGGCCATCCCTTGTCGCCCTTCTACCGCAGCGACCACGCCGCCTGGCTGGCGGCTGAGCCGCTGGCCTTTCTGCCCGGCGAGACGGCGCACCGCTTCGTGCTGCGACCCTGATCCAGGCGACCTTGCTCATGGGGAAAGGGGATGCCGACAGCGGCCGGCCTGGGCACAATCCTCGTTTTCTGGAGGAATGACGATATGAACAAGACCCTGTGCGCGCTGATGCTGGCTGGCCTGACGACATCCGTCATGGCCCAAACGGAGGAAGGCGGCTCCGCCGTCGAGAAATGCCCCAAGAAGTTGGGCGTGCTGGCGGTGACCGAACCCCAGCATGGCTGGAACCACCTGTCGCAGTACGGCCTGGGCTCGCCCGCCGCCCTGCTGCGGATGATGGTCCAGCAGTCCGGCTGCTTCGACGTGGTCGAGCGCGGCCAGGCCATGCAGAACATCCAGCAGGAGCGCTCGCTGGCGGCGGCCGGCGAGATGCGTCAGGAGTCCAACATTGGCAAGGGCCAGATGCAGGCGGCCGACTTCGTCATGACGCCCAATGTGCAGATCGGCGCCAACACCAGTGGCGGCCTCGGCGGCTTCCTGGGCGGCAAGCTCGGCGTGCTCGGTGCCATCGCCGGCGGCCTGAAGTTCAAGGACGCTTCCACCAGCCTGCTGCTGGCCGATGTGCGTTCCAGCATCCAGGTGGCCGCGGCCGAGGGCAAGGCCAGCAAGATGGACTTCTCCATCGGCGGCTGGGGCTTCGGCGGCGGTGCCATCGGCGGCATGGGCGGCTACACCAGCACGGCCGAGGGCAAGCTCATCGCGGCCAGCTTCCTGGACAACTTCAACAAGATCGTCCTCACCATCCGTGACCAGGGCAGCCTGATCCGCACCGGCAGCGCTTCCGGCGACGCCAACGCCGGGGCTTCGACGCAAGCCGGCGCGCCGGTCAATGCCGGCCAGATGATGGCAGCCAAGATTTCCAACGTGAAGGCCTATGCCGCGCCGTCGCGCGACAGCAAGGTCGTCGCGACGCTGAACCGCAGCGACGAGCTGGTCGCGACGGGCGAGGTCAAGGACGGCTTCGTCAAGGTCGACGCCGCCAACTTCAGCGGCTGGGTGCAGCGCACGCTGCTCGCGCCCATCGGCCGCTGATGAAGGTCGCCCTCGTCACCGGCGGCGGCTCGGGCATCGGCCGGGCCGTTGCCCGCGCGCTGGCGGCCAAGGGCTGGACGCTGGCGCTGATGGGCAGGCGCGAGGCCGCCCTGCGCGACACCCTGCCCGAGGCGCTGGTGCTGCCCGCCGACGTGGCCGACGAGGCCCAGGTCGACGCGGCATTTGCTCAACTGCGCGAGCGCTTCGGTCGGCTGGACCTGCTCTTCAACAACGCCGGCATGGGCGCGCCGCCGGTGCCCATCGACGAGCTGACGGTGGCCCAGTGGCGCGCGGTTGTCGATACCAACCTGACCGGCAGCTTCCTTTGCGCCCGTGCCGCGTTCGCGTTGATGAAGACGCAGGACCCGCGCGGCGGCCGCATCATCAACAACGGCTCCATCTCGGCCCATGCGCCGCGGCCGTTCTCGGCGCCCTACACGTCCACCAAGCATGCGATCACCGGCCTGACCAAGGCGCTGAGCCTGGATGGCCGGGCCTTCGACATCGCCTGTGGCCAGATCGACATCGGCAATGCCGCCACCGAGATGACCGAGAAGATGCTGCGTGGCGTGCCCCAGGCCAACGGCAGCATCGCCGTCGAGCCGCGCATGGACGTGGAAGACGTCGCCCGCGCCGTCGTCTACATGGCCGGCCTGCCGCTGTCGGCCAATGTGCAGACCATGACGGTCATGGCCACCAACATGCCTTTCGTCGGGCGCGGTTGATCCGGTTCAGAATGTTGGTCATGCGCCTGTTTCGTTCGCTGTTTCGCCTGCTGATGCTCGTCGTCGGGGCCCTCATCGGCCTCGGCCTTTTCGTGATCGCCTTGCTCGGCTTTGTCACCTTCCTGCTGATCAGCCTGCTGACCGGCCGCAAGCCGAACCTGAGCTTTCGCGTCAACAAGAACCCGTGGGCCGGCCACAAGCCGCCGGCTGGCGATGTCGTGGACATCGAGGCGCGCGAGGTGACGGACGCTGTGCCGCTGTCGCTGCGGCCGCCCGAGCGGCGCTCGCCGCAGTAAACCTCACCTCAGTTCGACGGGGCCGTACCAGGTGCGGGCCGACGCGCGGCTGTTGTCGCTGTCCGTCATGACGGCCATCGACAGCAGCGGGCCGGCTGTCTCGCCGAAAGCCAGGCGGAAATCGGCGGCCAGGTCGCGACGGTGCTCACGCCAGCGGCGCAGCTCCGTCGGGCCCGAGTCGACGACGATCTTGCGGATGCGGTCACTGCGCGGGTTGACGACGACGGTGCCGACCGGCAGCTTGCTGTCCCAGACATACATCAGCGTCGCATAGGGCGGCACCTCGCCGGTCAGCGCCTGGGCCAGCTCGAACTTTATGCGCGTGCGCAGGGGAAGGGCGTCGATATCGCCGCCGAAGCCGAAGATGACGCGCGCAACCGAGTCCTCGCGCGCCATGTCCGACACATTGGCGTCGGGGATCAGCCCCTGCACCCACCACGAAAAGCTGACCTCGCCAACCTTGAGCAGCGCCGGGTCAAGCCGCTTGCGCCAGATGCTGGCCGAGCGCTCGGACGAAGCCTCCAGCGCCGGGCGGCCGTCCTTCTCGGTCCAGCTGTAGCGGGTCACCGCCTTGCCCGGCAGCGTCAGCGGCTGCCAGCCTCGGGAGGCGGGCGGGGGCGTGTTCGGGGTAGCGCAGCCGGCCAGCAGGGCCAGCGCGCCGACGGTCAGCAGCAGTCGGCGCATCACCAGCTTTTGCGTTGCAGCTCTTCGAGGATTTCGCCGTAGATGCGGTAGCGGCCGGCGCTGATCTGCCCGGCCGCGACGGCCGCGCGCACACCGCAGTCGGGCTCATGGATGTGGCTGCAGTTGGCGAAGCGGCAGTTCGCATGCTCGCGCAGGTCGGGCATGTAACGCCACAAGTCAGCGGCATCGATCTGGCGCAGGCCGAATTCCTGGAAGCCCGGTGAATCGATCAGCGCCGTCGTGCGCGTGTTGTCCGTCCAGTACCACTGCGTTGTCGTCGTCGTATGGCGGCCGGAGTTGAGCGCCTGCGAGATCTCGCCGACCTGCGCCTGCGCGTCTTTCACCAGCAGGTTGATCAGCGTGCTCTTGCCCGTGCCGCTGGGGCCCAGCACGAAGGTGCGCTGGCCGGCCAGCCAGGGGTCCAGCGTCGCGCGCGAGCCCTCGCGGTCGGCCTTCAGCGCGACCTCGAACATCTTCAAGCCCATGGCGTGATAGGGCTTGAGGCGCTCGCGGGCGGCGTCGGTGCCGGGCAGGTCGGTCTTGTTCAGCGCAATGGCCATGCGGATGCCGGCGGACTCGGCGGCGATCAGCGAGCGCGTGAGCTGAGATTCGCTGAACACCGGCTCCACGGCGACCAGCACCAGCAACTGGTCGAGATTGGCCGCGAAGCTCTTGGTCTTCCATTCGTCCTGGCGGAACAGCAGGTTGCGCCGCGGCTCGACCGCCTCGATGACGCCTTCGTCACCGGAATCGGCAAAGCGCACCTGGTCGCCCACCACGGCGTCGCTCTTCTTGCCACGGGGGTGGCAGACGAAGCGCTTGCCGTCGGTGTCTTCGACGATGTAGTGCCGGCCGTGGCCGCGCACGACCAGTCCCAGGTCCAGCGCCTGGAACTTGTTCATTGGAGCCCCTCGTTCGATGAGTACATCGACCGATCCCCCGAGGGGATGCGTGCCGGCTTGGGAGCGGCCCTGCGCTCGGCACTCATGCAGCGGTCGCTTCGGGCAGGGCGCTCACCTGTGCCGCGCAGATCGCGTCGTTCAACGTCAGCCCGCCGCGCGAGTGCGTGGTGTAGCTGACGGTGCAGGCGTCATAGCTGACGAGCATCTCGGGGTGATGGTCCTGCGCATGCGCGATTTCAGCGACCGCGTCGACAAAGGCCATCACTTGGTAGAAGTTGGCGAAGCCGAAGCGCCGACCGATCAGCTTGGCCTCGGGGTCGGGCAGCCAGCCGGGCAGGGCGGCGAGCACGCGGGTGCGCGTGTCGGCGTCCAGCAGCGCGGCCTTGGGGTCACATTGGGCGAGCAGCAGATCGTTCATGAGGCGAGGGCTGCAAGACGTTCAGCAGCGGGTGGGTGTGAGTAATAGAAGCGGGCGTAGACCGGGTCCGGCGTCAGCGTGCCGGCGTTGTCCTCGTGCAGTTTGAGCAGCGCAGATGACAGGTCGGCACCGCTGGCCTGGGCGCGGGCATAGGCGTCGGCCTGGAACTCGTCGCGACGCGAGAAGTGGCTGGCCAGCGGCGTGACGAAGAAGCCAAACACCGGGCCGGCGAGGAGGAAGAGGATGAGGGCCAGCGCATCGTTGGGCGCGCCGAGCGAGGGGCGCACGCCCAGGCCGGCGAAAAAGGCTGGTTGCTGTGCCAACCAGCCCAACAGCGCAAAGCCAGCCAGGCTCATCGCGAACATCAGCGCGATGCGCTTGGTGATGTGCTTGTGCTTGAAGTGACCCAGCTCATGGGCGAGTACCGCCTCCACCTCGCCGCCGTTCAGCTTGGTCAGCAGCGTGTCGAAGAAAACGACGCGCTTGGCCGGGCCGAAGCCGCTGAAGTAGGCATTGCCATGCGCCGAGCGCCGGCTGCCATCCATGACGAACAGGCCCTTGGCCGCGAAGCCGCAACGGGCCATCAGGCGCTCGACACGCTCCTTGAGCGCCGCGTCCGTCAGTGGTTCGAACTTGTTGAACAGCGGCGCGATGACGGTCGGGTAGAGCACCATCACGAGCAGCTGGAAACCCACCCACGCGCCCCAGGCCCACAGCCACCAGCGCGGCCCGGCGGCGCCCATCAGCCACAGGATCAGCGCGACGATGGGCAGGCCGAGCAGTGCGCCGACAGCCAAGCCCTTCAGCATGTCGGCGAAGTACAGACGCAGCGTAGTCCGGTTGAAACCGAAGGCCTGCTCAATCTTGAAGGTGGACCACATCTCCCAGGGCAGATCCAGCAGCGAGCCGATCAGCACGAAAGCACCGACCAGGCCGAGCTGGTAGCCCATGGCCCGCCAAGCCTCGGGCAGCGCGCCGCTCCATTCGAGCACCCAGCCGTTGAGCGCATCCAGGCCGCCGAGCAGCGTCCAGCCCAGCAGCACCGCGGCATTGAAGGCCAGGGCCAACAGGCCGAAGCGGCTGCGGGCGATCGTGTAGTCGGCGGCTTTCTGATGCGCCGCGAGCGTGACGCTGCCGGCAAAGGCGGCGGGAACCTCGTTGCGGTGAGCCGCCACATGGCGGATCTGTCGCGTGGACAGCCAGAACTTGACCAGAAGGGAGGCGGCGAGCGCAAGTGCGAACGCGAGGGACAGCAGCGTGGCAGACATGGTGCGAAGTTTAGGCTGCGAGAATTCGCAGCTCTTCAGAGCGAGCCCACCATGTCCGACACCCTTGCCTCCAGCGACAACAACCTGATCTGGATCGACCTTGAGATGACGGGGCTCTATCCCGACACCGACCGAATCATCGAGATTGCCGTCGTCGTCACGGATCCCAACCTCGCGACGCGCATCGAAGGCCCCGTCTTCGCCATCCACCAAACCGACGCGACGTTGGACGCGATGGACGCCTGGAACAAGGGCACGCATGGACGCAGCGGCCTCATCGACCGCGTGAAGGCCTCGACGATCAGCGAGGCCGATGCCGTCGCCCAGACCATCACCTTTTTGAAGCAGTACGTGCCCAAGGGCAAGAGCCCGATGTGCGGCAACAGCATCTGCCAGGACCGCCGCTTCCTCGCCAACTACATGCCGGAGCTGGAGAGCTTCTTCCACTACCGCAACCTGGACGTGTCGACGCTGAAGGAATTGGCCAAGCGTTGGAAGCCGTCCTCGCTGGAGGGTTTCAAGAAGGCCCAGGCGCACACGGCGCTGGCGGACATCCACGAATCCATCGACGAGCTCATCCACTACCGGACGCATCTGCTGGCGCTTTGATCCAAGCTGCGTTTGACTTCCCTCGGCATCCGCTCGCCCGCGAAGACGGCGAGCGGCTGCTCGGTGTCTGGCGCGAGGCACCCGCGCGCTGGCTGAGGGCGGCGCGACACGAGGAGGTGAGGGCGGTCATCGCCGAGGCGGAGGGCGCGGCCCGTGCGGGCGCCTGGGTGCTGGGCGGCTTGCGCTATGAGGCGGCCGCGGCGTTCGACAAGGCGCTCAGCACGCATGAGGCTGCCGCGCCGCTGGCCGAGTTCGCCGTCTACGAGAAGCCGCCAGAGCCTTGGCCGGACGACGCTGCCGCCCATACCGGCTTGCTGGGCTGGCGGGACGCCGAACCCGATGCGAACGCCGCCATCGAGCGCATCCGCGAGTACATCCGCGATGGCGACTGCTACCAGGTCAACCTGACGACGCGGCTGCGCGCGGCGGCGGGCGATCTGGACCCGGCCCAGCTTTTCCTGGCACTGCATGCCAGCCAGCCCGGCGGGTTCAGTCTTTTCCTGCGCGAAGCGGGCGCTGCCAGCGTGTCACCGGAACTCTTTTTCGACTGGCGCCCCGTGCCTGGGGCGAAGGCGAGCTGGCTGCTTGCTGCCCAGCCGATGAAGGGCACCGCCCCGCGCGGCCGCGACCGCGTCGACGACGAGGCGGCCCAGGCCCATCTGCGCACCAGCGAGAAGGAGCGGGCGGAAAACCTGATGATCGTGGACCTGCTGCGCAACGACCTCAGCCGCGTCGCCCAACTCGGCACCGTGCGCGTGCCGCGCCTGTTCGAGCTGCATGCGCTGCCGACCGTCTGGCAGATGACATCCACCGTCACGGCGGTCAGCCGTCCCGGGCTGGCGCTGGCGGACGCCTTCGCGGCGCTGTTCCCCTGCGGCTCGGTGACCGGCGCACCCAAGGTCCGCGCGATGCAGGTCATCCGCGAGCTGGAGCCGACGGCACGTGGCTGGTATTGCGGCGCGCTCGGCCTTATCCAGCCGGGCGGTGTGGCGACTTTCAATGTGCCCATCCGCACTGTCGAGTTCGGATGCGAGGCGCTGACCTGCGGCATCGGCAGCGCCATCACGCTGGACAGCGAACCGGCCGCCGAGATTGCGGAATGGCGGGCCAAGTCGCGCTTCCTGGCCCGTGCCGAAGCGCCGGTCGAGGCGCTGGAGACCTTGCGTCTGAACCACGGCGTGGCATTGCGCGGCGAGGCCCATCTGGCCCGCATGCAGCGCACGGCGCGGCACTTCGGCCTGCGCTTCTCGCTGGCCGAGGCACGCGCTCATCTGAAGGCGGTCGCCGAAGCGAACACGCAAGGCAGCTGGCGGCTGCGCCTGACCTGCGACGCGGAAGGGCGCATCG
Source organism: Pelomonas sp. Root405 (assembly GCF_001425165.1). Taxonomy (GTDB): domain Bacteria; phylum Pseudomonadota; class Gammaproteobacteria; order Burkholderiales; family Burkholderiaceae_C; genus Pelomonas. The sequence continues at coordinate 171,617 of NZ_LMDU01000016.1, read as the reverse complement.
CCCACACGCTGGCCGCCTTTGCGGCCACGGCCGAACCCGTGCGGCTGGCCCTCGCCGACCGGCCCATCGCGACGCGCGGCCCGGCCGCTGAATTCCTCGTCCACAAGACGACGCGCCGCGAGATCTATGCCGGTTTCGCCAAACCGGCCGAGGCGTTCGACCTCATCCTGTGGAACGAGGCCGGCGAGCTGACCGAATGCAGCTTTGGCAACCTCGCTGTCCAGCTTGGTGGCCAATGGCTCACGCCGCCGCTGGCCGCCGGCCTGCTGCCCGGCGTGCTGCGCGCCGAACTGCTGGCGCAAGGCCGTATCACGGAGGCCCGGCTGACCTGCGATGACCTCGCCCGGGCCGAAGGGTTGGCATTTTTCAACAGCCTGCGCGGCTGGCTGACGGCGGAACTCGTTCGCAATGCTTGAGTAAAAACCCTGAGCCGTGCTATAGTCGCGGCTTCGCTCGGTTCCAACCGAGCTTCGTACGTCTCCTCTGACCTCGTTCGGCCCACAGTTCTTGTGGCTTCTCGAACACCCCTCGTGGATCGGTCGGCGGCGATGAAGCCGTCGCTTTGACTGTTCCCCCGTGCCGCACCCGGCCTTGTCCCAGGCAAGCCGAGCCGCCCGACACGAGCTTTCTCCCAGCGACTATGACTGCCAGACGGCTGTATGCCGTCCGGTGCCTGCGCGCCCGCTCAAGCAGCGGCGTGGACGGGCTTTTGACTGAAAGATTGACATGAGTTTCGAGAACCTTGGCCTGAGCGACGTCGTGATGAAGGCCGTGAAAGATTCCGGCTACGAGACCGCCACCGACGTGCAGTCCCTTGCCATCCCCGCGGGCATCGCCAACAAAGACCTGATGGTCTCGGCGCGCACCGGCTCCGGCAAGACCGCTGCCTTCATCCTGCCGGCGCTGGAGAAGATCCTGGCCGCGCGTGGTGCCGACAACACGCGCCGCGAAAAGGGCAAGATCTACGGTCCCAAGATCCTGGTGCTGGCGCCCACCCGTGAGCTGGCCATGCAGGTCGCCAAGGCCGCGCAGACCTACGGCCGCTTCATCCCCGGCCTGAAGGTCGCGACGGTGCTGGGCGGCATGCCCTACCCGCTGCAGATCCGCCAACTGATGGGCCCGCTGGACATCTTGATTGCCACGCCCGGCCGCCTGATCGACCACATCCAGTCGGGCAAGTGCGTGCTGTCCAACGTCGAGATGCTGGTGCTGGACGAGGCCGACCGCATGCTGGACATGGGCTTCATCGACGACATCACGATGATCGCCAGCCACACCCCGGCCGAGCGCCAGACGGTGATGTTCAGCGCCACCTTTGCCGGCCATGTCGGCCGTCTCGCTCAGGACCTGCTGAAGGACCCGCAGCGCATCGAAGTCGCGTCGCACACCGACACCCACGAGAACATCACGCAGCGCCTGCACTGGGCCGACAACCCCAACCACAAGGACCAGCTGCTGGAAGCCATCCTGGCCAATCCGGAGATGGACCAGGCCGTCGTCTTCACCAGCACCCAGCGCGATGCCGACTGGCTGGCCGATCGCCTGGCCGAGATCGGCCACTCGGTTGCCCCGCTGCACGGTGCGATGCCGCAAGGCAAGCGCAACCGCGTGCTGCAGGCCCTGCGCAGCAAGCAGGTGCGCGTGCTGGTGGCTACCGACGTTGCCGCCCGCGGCATCGACGTGCCGACCATCAGCCACGTCATCAACTACGGCCTGCCGATGAAGGCCGAGGACTACGTGCACCGCATCGGCCGCACCGGCCGCGCCGGTCGTGCCGGCCTGGCCATCACGCTGGGCATGCGCGAGGACGTGTCGATGATCCGCCGCATCCAGCAGTTCACGACGCAGCAGATCCCGGTCGAGCAGATCGCGGGCCTTGAGCCCAAGACGCAAGAACCGCGCATCTTCCCGCCGCGTCCGGCCGGCTCCTTTGACGACCGCGCCCCGCGTGGCAACTTCGGCGGCCGCCCCAGCTTCGGCAACAAGCCTTTCCGTCGCGACGACCGCCCCCAGCATGGCGGCGGCAAGCCCTTCGGCCAGCCTGACCGTGGCTTTGCGCCCCGTGGCGATGATTCGCGTGGCTTTGCGCCGCGTGAGGACCGCGGTTTCCAGCCGCGCCCGGAAGGCTTCCAGCCCCGTGGTGAAGACCGTGGCTTCGCGCCGCGTGACGACCGTGGCTTCCAGCCCCGCGACGACCGTGGTTTCGCGCCGCGCGGTGACCGCCCCTTCACGCCCGGCGCCAAGCCCGGCTTTGGTGGCAAGCCCAGCTTCGGCGCCAAGCCGGCCTTCGGTGACCGCCGCCCGCCGAGCGGCCCCCGCAAGGGTGGCTTCGGCCGCTGAGCCTTGGGCCTGTGACCCAGGCTGAGGGATGATGAAAGGCCTGCGCAAGCAGGCCTTTTTCTTGGCAGAAAGACATGCGACAAAACGGCAGGCTGACCCAGTGGGACGACGCCAAGGGCTATGGCTTCGTCACGCCCGACGGCGGCGGCGCCCGGCTCTTCGTGCACATCAAGGCGTTCGGGCTGAGGGCACAGCGCCCCTTCGTCGGTGAGCGGCTCAGCTATCTGCCCGGGCTGGATGCCCAGCGCAAGCCACGCGCGCTGGATGTTCAAAGCCTGGAACCGCGCCGCACCCCACCGGCCCAGGCGCCGCGCGACGACGGCCGCGTGCTGCTACTGATCCCGGCGTTCGCCGGCTTCGTGCTGGTCTGCCGCCTGCTCTGGGGCCTGCCCAACTGGTTCTGGGGCGCCTACTCGGCCATGAGCACGGCCACCTTCATCGTCTACTGGCTGGACAAGCGTGCCGCGGCGCGCGGCAGGTGGCGCGTGGCCGAGAACACGCTGCATGGGCTGTCGCTGGCCTGCGGCTGGCCGGGCGCGCTGCTCGCCCAGCACCTGCTCCGCCACAAGAGCGCCAAGCGCGAGTTCCGCCGCATCTACTGGCTGACGGTCGCCGTCAACATCGCTGCTTTCGTCGCCGTCTTCACGCCGCTGTTGAAAAGCTGAACTCGCCCAGGCCGTCAACGCTCAGCGTGCCGCGCACCGCGCCAGTCCAGGAATGCAGCCCGCCCCAGGCGCCCGTCGTCACGACCGTGCCGGCTGGCGGCGTCCAGCCGTTGCGCGTGACATGGCGCAGCCAGCTTGGCAGCACGCCGGCCGGGTCGGCCAGTGAATGCCCGCCGCGTCGCACGATGTCCGGCTGACCGGGGATCGCCAGGCGCCACTCCAACAGGCCCCAGTCCAGCGCACGATACGGCTGCCACGGGCCCAGCAGCAGCCCGGCGTTCGATTGGTGATCGGCCATGCGCAGCAGGGCAGGTGCGTCCAGTCCTTCCGCCCATCTCGAAGCGACCAGCTCGATGGCGACGCACATGGACTGCGGCGAGCCATCCGCGCCGACGCGCAGCGCCACCTCGGCCTCGACACCCAGCAGCGCGGTGCCGGCGACCGGGTTCACCGGCGAGTGGCTGAAAGGCCCTTGCGCGCTGGCGCCACCGGACTTCCATCGGTCCAGCCGCCAGCCGAGCGCGGCCGCCACCCCCATCTGCACGGCATAGGCATCGGCTTCGTCGTGCACCGTGCCGACCCAGTCGGCCGCCAGCAGCGCCGTGCCGTTGCGGTGGGCGGTAACAAGGGCCTGGATCAGGGCTTCGGTCATGAGCGTGAGTGGGTGGCCGGAGGACCGGACCTTAAGATGAAAGTACGTCGGGCCATGTGCCCGCGAGCAACGTCAACACTGCGGCGCAGCGCGCGGCGCGACAGCATTTTCTGGGAACAGCATGGCACTGAAGTTGGGCTTGGTAGGTATTGGCAAGATCGCCCGCGATCAACACATTCCGGCGCTCGCCGCCGACCCGCGCTTCGAGCTGATGGCCACCGCCAGCCGCAACGCCAGCGTCGACGGCGTGGCCAGCTACACCAGCGTCGAGGCCATGCTGGCCGCCGTGCCGGAGCTGGACGCCATCTCCATCTGCACGCCACCGCAGGCGCACTTTCAGGCGGCGCTGGCCGCGCTGCGTGCCGGCAAGCACGTGATGCTGGAGAAGCCGCCTGCAGCGACGACGCGCGAGATCACGCTGCTGCAGGCCGAGGCGGCCCGCCATGGCCGCACGCTGTTCCAGACCTGGCATTCGCGTTTCGCCGCGGGCGTGGACGCGGCGCGCGACTGGGTCCGTGACCGCACGCTGACCGGCGGCCGCATCATCTGGAAGGAAGACGTGCACCACTGGCACCCGGGCCAGCAGTGGATCTTCGACGCGGGCGGCCTGGGCGTGTTCGACCCGGGCATCAACGCGCTGTCGGTGCTGACCGAGGTGCTGGCCGAGGAAGTCGTCGTCCACAAGGCGGTGCTGGAGTGCCCGGCGAACCAGCAGGCGCCCATCGCCGCCCTGCTGGACCTGCGCACCGAGGCTGGCGTCACGGTGAACGCGGAGTTCGACTTCCGCCAGAAGGGCGAGCAGACCTGGGACATCGAGCTGGTCGCCACGAACGGCCGCCTGCGTCTGTCGCACGGCGGCGGCGCGCTGGAGATCGACGGCCAGCCCATCGGCGCCGACGAGGCGCTGGCGGGCGAGTACCCGCGGCTGTATGCCCGCTTCGCCGAGATGGTCGCGGCGGGCCGGTCCGAGGTCGACTGGCGGCCGTTCCAGCTGGTGGCCGATGCCTTCCTGATCGGCGAGCGCCGGACGGTGGCGGCGCACCAGGTCTAGGCGCGGCGCCGCAGCTCAGGCCGTCAGCGCACGCACCAGCCGCTTGCCCGGCCGTGTCGGGTCGGCGGGCTCACCGGCTTGAAGCTGCGCCGCGCGGCGCCACGCGGCGCCGGCAATCGTGGCCAACGCATCGAGCGCCGTATGCTCGACGCCCTCCGTCGCGCGCCCATGGGCCACGGCATTGCGCAGAGCGCGGCCGTCGCTGACAAACCAGGCGGCGCTCGCATGCTGCTCGCCGAGCAGTCGCGTGACCAGCGCCTCCAGCGGCATGGCATCGCCGGGCATGCGGAAGCGGCCCAGCAAGGACTCGATCGTCGCGAAGTGCAGACCGGCGCAGGCATGCGTCGTGTTGAAGCGCCGATCAAAGCCCCGCCGATACAGCGACAGCGCGCGATCCAGATCGCCGTGGCCGCCCGCCCGGCGGTAATCGTCGACCGTGCGCCAGGCTGAAGCCAGCGGCGCGGCATGCGCGGGTTGCAGCGCCGTGGCCTCGTCGCGCTTGTGCGCCACGATCTGCCAGACCGATTGCCGGAGCACCGAGGGCTGCCGAAAGCGGATCGCCTTGCGCATCGCCACGGGGCCGGCCAGCGCCGGGTCGCAGAAGCCGTGCAAGCCGGCCAGGCGCAGGGCTGCCACCGCGAGGTCGCGTTCCTGCTGCAGCCGGGCCATGGCGCCAGCCGCGTCCTCGTCGTCGCCCGGCACGAGGAGGCACAGCGCGGCGATCTCGTCCTCCTGCGCGCGCAGGGCGCCGGCGAAGTCACGCGCGATGTCGCGCTCTTCCAGCATCAGCAGCTCATGGCCGGACAGTGACAGCAGCAGCCGGCGGCGCTCGTCGTCCAGCGCCAGCGGCTGGTGGTTCAGCAGCCCTGGCAGCGGTGCCCACATCAGCCAGCCTTCTTCGGGCGAGGCCAGCTCCGGCGCGACGATCGCGACCCTGCTGGTCCGCGCGCGCAACAGCGCCGGCGCGCAAGGCGGGGCGCTACGGGGCAGCGCCTCGCCCAGCGGCTGCTCGTCCAGGCGCGGCAGCAGATCGGCTACCGCCGTGGCGCTGGCCGTGGATTGGCGGTCCAGCGCAATGATGGCTGCGGCCAGCCAGGCGCCGCCGGCAGCGTCGTGCGGGCTCGGTGTCTCGCCGTGCACCGAGGCGCTGCGCGCCTTGTAGAGCGCGCGCGCACTCGCGCGGCTGTGCTGACGCTCGGCCTCGTCGCGCCCCAGCAGATGGCCCAGCCGGCGCTCCAAAGTGGCGGACAGGCCGCTGCGCGCTTCGGGCAGCAGCAGCGTTTCCAGCGCCATGGTTGCCAGCACCGTGCGCTCGGCAGCGCCCAGCAGTGGCGACGCGCATTCGGCCAGCGCATCCAGCGCCGGGCCCAGGCGCGCATCGACCGAGGTCGCGGCCGACAGGCGTTCCGTCCAGACCGCGGCTGCCTCAAGTTCTGCACTGTCGAAGTGCCGGGTGGGGAAGCCGTCGCTGATCAGGTACTCGATGTCGGCATCGCCGTGCACGCTGGCCACGCGCGAAGGCTGCTCTCCGCCGCTGAAGCCGAAGCCCTCGTCCGCGATGGCCAGCGTCAGCGACCAGCGCGGCGGCGGCAGCACGGCATCGGGCGCCTGCAGCAGCAGCGCCTGCCAGGCGGGCTGCACGGCGAGGTCGTGGAACCTGACGAGGATGTCCAACCCAAACTCCGTCAGCAGCGGCCAGGACCGTTCGGGCAGCTTCAGCTGCAAGCTGGAACTGCGTGCCTGCGGCTCGTGCAGCGCCACCACATTGGGCAGGCGGGCGCGCAGCACGACGCGCAGGAACACGGGCGCCATCGCCGCATAAGCCTTCTGGTGGTCCGAGAAGGCACCGACCGTGAGTGCATCGAAGACCTCGAAGGGCATGCGCCACAGGTCGCCGCCGGCAAACGGAACGCTGTCTGCGGCGATGCAGACCAGCGGTAGATGGGAGACGAGGACGATCTCGTCGCCGTTTGAGACGCTCACGGCAGCCTCCTTGGGCCAGAGTAGCCGCGTCATTCTGGCGCCGCAGCGCGCGCCTACGATGCGCCACGTCCACCCTGCTGGGGAGAAAGCCATGGATCTCGGTACCGTCGTCGCCGCCGCCAGCTCGTCGCTGGGCCTGTCGCTCGCGGGGGCCTACTGGCTCTCGCGCACGCTGGTGCAGCACCGCCTGACCGAAGCGCTGGAGCAGCGCAAGTCCGAGCTGTCGCGCCAGCTGGAAACCCACAAGCTCGGCCTCAGCCAGGACCTGGAGCGCACCAAGGGCCAGATCCAGCTGGAGCTGGGCCACGACAAGGCCTTGTTCGAAGCGGCGATCAAGCGCGAGGTCGATACCCAGCTGGGCCAGATGGCCGCGCAGCGCCAGTACGAGTACGAGGCCAGGCGCCGGCTCTACACGGCCATCGGGCCGTTGCGCTTTCAGTTGCTGCTGGCCTGCCGCGATCTGGCCGGGCGCATCGAGTCCTTTCACGCTCGCGAGCACTACCGCATCGACATCGCCAACTACTACGGCCGCAGCACGCTCTATCGCCTGCTGCGGCCGCTGTCCATTGCGGAACTGGTCGAACGGCAGGTCGGCGTGGCCGATTTCGCGGTGGACCCTTCAGCGGTCGTGTGCCTGCGCTTTCGGCGCACCATCACCCGCATCCTCAGTGGCGACGACCTGGTCCAAGGACTGCCTGGCGTCGATTGGAGCGGTCAGCACCAACATGTGTTCGCGGATTCGCTGTCGGCCTGCGCGCAGGCCCTCATCCAGCGCGAACTCAGCGGCGTCGAGCGCGTGCTGCGCTTCGATGAATTCACCGCCCGGCTCGACAAGGAGGGCTTTGGCTTCGTGTCCCCCTTCGACCACCTGCTGCACCAGCTGGAGGTCAGGTCCAAGCCCATCCTCTGGCTGCGCCTGGTCGCCTACGGTCATGCCTGCAACGCGTTGATCGACAGGCTGGGCCCTGGCCTGGACTTTGAGTCCAGGCCCTTTCCGACCACGGCCTTGCTGGCTGTGGTGGGAGACGCTTTCACGCCCGAGCAGTTGGCGGACCTATCCCGGCGCGCGCGCGACATCGAGCTTGTCGCGCTGTGAGGTGCGGCCGCGCCCTCGCAGGCGCTCAGCTCACCGGCCGAACCGGAAGCTCGATGCCGTCACGCCGCCCATGAAGTCGGTCTCGTGATAGTTGCAGCTTGCCGCCTCGCCTTCGGCCGCGCCAGCGGCCACCATCAGCGGCAATAGATGCTCCTCGCGCGGGTGGGCCAGGCGTGCCGCCGGAGCCCGGGCCCAGGCTTGCAGACGCTCGCCACGGCCGTCGGCCAGCGGCAGGGCCGCCTGCAGCCAGGCATCAAACGCTGCCGACGGCTCGCGGCCCGCCGCGCCGTAAAGGCGCAGGTTGTGGAAGCTGAAGCCGCTGCCGAGGATGAGCACGCCCTCGTCACGCAAGGGGGCGAGGGCGCGCCCCAGCGCCAGATGCTCGGCGGGATCGAGGCCGCGCTTCAGCGACAGCTGCACGACCGGCACGTCGGCGTCCGGATACATCGGCACCAGCGTGCAGAAGGCGCCGTGGTCGAAGCCGCGCTGCGCGTCGCGAGCAGCGGGCAGGCCGGCGGCCTCGATCAGCGCGGCGACGCGTTCGGCAAGCACCGGGTCGCTCGGCGCGGGGTAGACCACTTCATAGGTGTGGGCCGGAAAGCCGCCGTAGTCATAGAGCATGCCCGGCGCGGGCGAGGTCATCACCGTGAAGGCGTCCTCCTCCCAGTGCGCCGAGATCATCAGGATGGCCCTGGGCTTCTCAGGCAGCGTGGCCGGGAGCGCCTGCAGCGAGGCTTCCAGCTGGGCGTGCGCGCGGCGGTAGTCGCCGTCCATGAACGGCCAGGGGCCGCCGCCGTGGGAGAGGAAGAAGGTGGGCTGTTTCATGATGGCTTCAGCTTAGGCCGGCGCCGCCGTACCGAGGTTCAAGCGGGCTGCCGGCAGCGCTCAAAGCGGCTGAACTGATAATCCGCGCCCCATGTCCCAACCGACTCTGCCGCCCACCTCCCTGCCCGAGAGCGACGACGCCCTGCGCGTGGAGGACTACTTTCGCGACGGCAGCGCGCCGGCCGAGGCGCTGCTGTGGTGGCAGCTGGAGCACCAGGACGCGCTGCAGGCCGCCTTGCGCGCGCTGTTCCAGGGCTCGGCGGCGCTGACGCGGTTGCGGCTGTGGGTGTTCTTCGAGCTGATGGCGCTGCGCGAATCGCGCCTGACGCGCGAGGCGCTGAACCAGGCCTTCCATGTGCTGCGTGACGAGGCGCTGGACGGTGTACTGAAACGCTTCCGCGAGGCCGACCTGCTGGCCTGGGACGCCACCGCGCAGACCTATGCCGTCACGCCACTGGCCCAGCAGGTCGTCGGCCTGCTGCAGCCGCTGACGCAGGAGCAGTCGCCCGACGGTGACCTGGCCTCGCTGCTGGCCGGTGTGGCCGGCGCCCATCAGCTGGGCACCTTGCAGCCGGCGCAGCTGCAGCACTTGCTGGCCCAGCTGTCACGGCTCTACGACGAGTTCGCCGACGCCATCGCCAGTGGCAGCGAGTTCGCGCTGCGCCGCGCGCGCACCCGGTTCGAGAAGGCGCTGACGCTGGTGGACCGTGCCGGCGAGGCGTTGGGCGCCATCATTGCCCAAGCCGAAGCGGCCGGCGACGCGCGGCTGGAGCGTCTGGCGCGCGAGCTGGGCCTGGCGCAGGCGCGGCTGCTGGCGATGGCCAGCCAGTTCAACCGCGCGTTGCAGCAGGCCGACCGCCAGCGCGTGACGCTGGGCTCCACCGGCATCACGACGACGGACGTGCGCCGCTGGCTGCAGAGCCAGGGCGACCTGGCAGCGCTCATCAACGGCGCCTGGGAGCGGCCGGTGCATCCGGTGCTGGTGGCGCAGCGCGACCTCGTCGACACGGCCGAGGCCGAGTTCGAGCGCGACCGCCCCAAGCCGGCCGAGGCTGCCGCATTGCCGCAAGGCCAGGCCGCACCGACCGGCGAGCTGGCCGTCATGCAGCTGCCGCCGGACATGGATCAGATGCAAACCCTCTTGAGCGCCTGGGCGGCCGAGCCGGTCGAGCGCGACCTGGCGCCCGCCATCCTCGGCGACAGCTACGCCCGCTCCGCCTACCGCGCCCAGCTGCTGCCGCTGTTGGGCGACGCGCAGGCGCGTCACCTGAAGGGCGCCACCGGCGACATGGCCCGCCAGCCTTGGTCGGTCCGCTGGTCCGCCGACCAAGGCCCCGTGGACGACGAGTTCGTCAAATGGATGAGCCGCGGCGTCCTCACTCCTGAATCTCCTGCCACATGAGCCCACTCGACGACGCCCAGCAACTCGCCGCGCAACTGCTGGCCCGCCGCTGGCTGCCGCGCAGCCATCCCCTCGTGAAGCGCGCGCTGATCGACACCGAGCTGTGGAACCAGCTCGGCGCCCGCCTGGCCGGTGTGGGCCTGCAGCTGGTGGACAACGTGCATGCCGACCACATCTCGGTCGCGCTGCTGCGCCCGGCCGAGAGCGCCGTGTTCGGCGAAGCAGGCCTGGCCGCCAACAACAACCTCGACCTGCCGCGCGACGGCGTGGCGTTGCTGGTGGTGCTGTGGAGCCTGATCGTGCTGCCCAAGCGGCAACGGCAGGTCGCGCGCAGCGACGCCATCCATGCCGGCCAGGGCGAGTTCTTCGCCACCGACAAGCCCATGCCGCAGGCCGCCAGCGTCGCGCCGCTGATCAGCTACCGCAGCCTGCTGGCCGACTTCGGCGACCAGCTCGGCAAGAAGCTGCGGCTGGACACCAACCTGAAGCTGCTGGAGCGCCACGGCTTCGTCACGCGCCGCGGCGAGGACATTGCCGAGGGGCCGCTCTTGGACCTGCTGATCGACTACGACCTGCTGGCGCCGCGCATCCTCGACGGCGCTTTGGGCGACGTGTTGGCCCGCGCCGGCCACCCGCTGCCGCGCCCGCAAGAAGAACAACAAGATATCGACGACTGACCATGTTCCACCTGCAATCGCTCGAACTGCTGCACTGGGACTACTGCCAGCGCGTCACGCTGCCGCTGGACGGCGCCATCATCACCATCGCCGGCCCCAATGGCTCGGGCAAAACCACGCTGCTGGACGCGATGCGCACGCTGCTGGGCCTGGAGTGCTCGGGCGGCCGCACGTACAAGACCTACGCCCGTCACGCCAACGCCGAGACGGCCTGGCTGCGCGCACTGGTGGACAACCGCCCGCGCTCGCGCCAGAACAGCAGCCGGCCGTTCGCGTCGTCGCTGCTGTATGCCGACCAGGTAACGCTGGCCTGCCGCATCGAGCGCCATGGCGGCGACTGGGCGCGCCGCTACGTCATCCTCGACGGCGTGCACGAGATCGAGCAGCTGGCGGAGAAGGGCGACCGCGACTGGCTGGGCATCGAGGCGTGGAAGAAGCGGCTCGAAGCCGCTGGGCTGACGCGTGCCATCGGCCGCGTGCTGGCACTGGAGCAGGGGCAGACCGACCGGCTCTGCGAGCTGTCGCCCAAGGAGCTGCTGCGCCTCGTCTTCGAGGTGTTCGGCGACCAGGAGGTGCTGGACCGCTACGAGCAGGCGCGCAGCCACCAGCAGCACCTGGGCAAGGAGGTGGAGCAGGCCAGCGCCGAACTGGCTCACACGCAGGCCCAGCTCAGCGACCTGGCCAATCGCGTCAACAGCCACCGCCAGTACCAGCTCAAGGTGCAGGAGCGCGAGCGCCTGGCCACCGAGGTGCTGCCCGTGCTGCGCTGGAGCGAGGCGCGCGAGCGCATCGCCCGCGACGCGCGCGAGCTGCACCGCCAGCGGCTGTTCGCGTCGGGTGACGTGAAGGCGCTGAGCGACAAGCGCGCGGCGCTGCACAGCCTGTTCACGGCGCAGGAAGCGGCGAAGGAGCGGCTGAAGGCGCTGGACGGCGAGCGTCGTGAGGCGCGTGCTGCGTTCGACGCGGCGCGCGAGGCCGAACGGCCTGCCGAGGCGCTGGTCAAGCGCGAGGACGAGCTGAAGGCGCTGGCCGATGTGGAGGCCGATGCCGCCGCGCTGACGGCCAAGATGCAGGGGCTGGCCAGCGAGCGCGAGCGCCTGCGCGCCGACTACACACGCGCCAGCGACAAAGCCGCGCGTGCGCAGACCGCGCTCGGCGAGCTGAGCGGCAGGCGCCTGCCCCCGCCGCCGCCCGAAGTCACGCCGATGAAGCGCGCGCTGGACGACGCCGGCATCGCCCACTATCTGGTCGCCGACAGCATCGACATCGCCGACGAGACCTGGCGCGCTGCCGCCGAAGGTTTATTGCGCCCGTCGCGCTGGGTGGTCGTGCTGAAGCACCGCAGCGACGAGGGCCGCGCTTTCGACATCGCGGCGAAGCAACGCTATCGCCACTACGTCGTGGCGGACACCTCGCCCGTCACGCAGGCGCCGGCTGGCACGCTGCTGGCCGCGCTGAATGTCAGCGCGCCGCTGCCATCCTGGCTGGCGCGCCAGTTGAGCGGCATCCGCTGCGTCACGTCGACGGAAGAGGGCGCCCAGGTCGGCGGTGAATGGATCACGACCGACGCCTACTACCGCGATGGCCGCGGCGGCCGCAGCGTGTTCGTCGAGCCGCGCGACCACCAGTTCGGCGCTTCGGCGATCGATTCACGTCGCGGCGCGTTGGAAGCTGAGCTGGCCCGCTGGGACGGTGAGCTGAGCCGCATCGCCAAGGCGCAGGCGGAAGTCGAACGCCAGTTCAAGGATGTGCAGCGCGCGGCCGTGGGCCACAAGGCGGCACAGGAATTGAGTGAGCGCTCGGACGAGTTCGCCGAAGCCCGCGCGCGCCTGCCCGTGCTGCGCCAGGCGCGCGCCGAAGCCGCCTCGCGCATGAGCGCGCTGGACAGCGAGCACGACCGTGTGGTGCGCGAGTCCACGCGCAGCGAGCAGGCCTACGAAGGTGCGCAGATCGCGCTGAAGGACGGCGAGGGTTCCGCGGCCGGCCGCCTGCGCGAGCACGAGGCCAGGCGCGACGCGCTGCGCAAGGCGTCGCAGGAATCGCGCAAGCAGAAAGCCCAGTTCCCCAAGTCCTGGGTCACTTCGATCGCGCTGGCCGCGCTGCGCGACGAATTCGAGAATGCCCGCCAGGCCGAGATCCGCGCCCACCATGTGGACCAGGAACTGCAAGGGGGCCACTGGGAAGTCGATGCCAGCGTGGTGGACCGCCATGCCCGCATGGCCGCCCAGGTGCACGAGCAGGACACCCAGCTCAGCGACCGCCGTGCCAGCAACGAGTTGGCCCGCATCGCCGCCTTCAACGCCCGCGAGCGCTACATCGACGTGATGCGCGCCACCGTGCGCCGCTACAAGAAGAATGTCGCCGAGCTGGGCGAGCTGGCCGGCACGACGGCCGAGGCCGTGCTGCCGCACCTGGACAACGACGACACCGTGCTCGCGCAGGCGGGCCTGCACGTGAAGTTCAACTTCGACGGCAAGGGCGAGGTGGGCTTGAACGACGGCGAGGCCTCGGGCGGCCAGCAGGTGCTGAAGAGCCTGATCCTGCTCGTCGGCCTGATGAAGGATGACGAGACGCCGGGCGGCTTCGTCTTCATCGACGAGCCCTTCGCCCACCTGGATGTGCGCAACATCCAGCTCGTCGGCCACTTCCTGCGCAGCACCCGCGCGCAGTACCTGCTGACGACGCCGATCACGCACAACGTCGAAGTCTTCGAGCCCAGCGAGATCACACTGGTCACCAGCAAGAAGCCGCGCGGCGAACGCTGGGCGCCGCCCATCGCCGTGCTGGCACGGCGGCCCGAAGTCTCCGTGTATGACTGACTGGGACCACCCGTCGCCGTTCACGCTGGCGCTGACACCGGCGGCCGAGCACATCGACGGGCTGGCCCACACCAACAACGCCGTCTACGTGCAGTGGTGCGAACAAGCCGGCTGGGCGCACTCCGAGGCCCTGGGTTTGTCGCTCGACGACTACCGTCGCCTGGACCGCGCCATGGCCATCCGCGAGGGGCACTACGACTACCTGCTGCCGTCCTTCGAGGGCGAGGCGCTGGTGCTCGGCACTTGGCTGACGGCCAGCGATGGCAAGCTGACGATGGAGCGGCGCTTCCAGCTGCGCCGTGCGGGCGATGGCGTGACGCTGATGCGCGGGCGCTGGGCGCTGATCTGCATCGAAATCAGCAGCGGCAAGCCGAAGCGCATGCCGGCGGAGTTCCTGACCGTCTACGAAGGTGCACTGGTTGCCAAGATCTGAATATACGTTTCGTATACGAATCGTATATAGTCACGGCATGGGAATCGTCAAAATCTCCGATCCGATGCATGAGAGCCTTCGCGTTGCGAGCCAGGCCTTGTCGCGCTCCATCAACGCCCAGGCCGAGCATTGGATGCGCATCGGCATGCTGGCCGAACTGCACCCGCAGCTGAGCCACAGCGAGATCTGCCAGTTGCTGATCCGCGCCGAGCAGGAGGGCGGGCTGGACCTGGCGCGCCTGGCGGGCTGGGCGCAGCAGCCTGCGAAGGCCAAGGCGGTGCGGGCATGAAGAGCCTCAAGCTGCGCAGCCCCGAGGAGGTCGCCAAGGCCCGCGAGGCCGGGCACCTGATCGCCGAGGTGCTGGCCATGCTCAAGCCGCACGTCGTACCCGGCGTGACGACCGAGGAGCTGGACGACATCTGCCGCGAGTACATCGTCAACACGCTGAAGTGCATCCCGTCCAACGTCGGCTATCACGGCTACCCGAAAACGGCCTGCATCTCGCCCAACCACGTCGTCTGCCACGGCATCCCATCAAAGGACAAACGGCTGAAGAAGGGCGACATCGTCAATGTCGATGTGACGTTGACCAAGGACGGCTGGTTCGGCGACAGCAGCCGCATGTTCATCGTCGGAGAGACCAACGTGCTGGCACGCCGGCTCGTCAACACGACCTACGAGGCACTGCGCGCCGGCATCCGCCAGGTGCGTCCGGGTGCGACGTTAGGGGATGTGGGCTTTGCCATCCAGCAGGTCGCGCACGCGGCCGGCTTCAGCGTCGTGCGGGAGTACGGCGGCCACGGGATCGGCGACGTCTATCACGACGAGCCGCATGTCAACCATTTCGGCCGCCCGGGCGAGGGACTGAAGTTGCAGGAGGGCATGATCTTCACGATCGAGCCGATGATCAACGCCGGCAAGCCTGGCATCCGCGAGCTGAACGACGGCTGGACGGTGGTGACCCGCGACAAATCGCTGTCGGCCCAGTGGGAGCACATGGTGACCGTGACCGCCGACGGTTTCGAGATCCTGACGCCGTGGCCGGATGGGCTCGGCGACTATCCGGCGATCGACTGAAATCCCCGGCTTGGCATTTGGGGTCGAGCGCCGCCGTCCCAAGCCGGCCCCGATGGCGATGTGCTTGCCGGTCAACCCGGCAAGCATCGCGAGGCGCCAACAGCTCAGGCCAGCGCCGTCATCCGCTCCACCAGCACGCAACGGACCCACTTGCGCGCGGTGATCTGCGCCGTCTGTGCGAGCAGGAACTCCTCAGCTTCGGAGTTGGGCGTCTCGAACTCGAAGCCGCCGAGCTGCACGATGCGGCTCAGCGGCCGCGACCAGGCGCGGCGCACGTCGGCGGTGAACAGGGGCACGCCTTCGTCCTCGCCGAGCAGCAGCCGCAGCTCGTAGTGCTGTGCGTCCAGCGGCGGCTCGGCCGCCGCCAGGATCTGCAGGCCGGCCTCGCTGAGGTTGACGACCACGCCGCCGCGCTCGGCGGCCAGGCCTTCGGGCTTGATGACCCAGACCGGCAGTTGTTCGTGCTGGTCGGGCACAAGGAAGAACTCCACGCGGGGGAAGCGGCGTTGGTCAATCGACATGATGAGATCGTGCTGCGTTAACGGACTGGATCAAAGCATCTGCGAATGACAGGGGCTTGTCAGCCCTGTTTCGTCGCTCGAATGTGGTTCGGTGAAGGCCTCAGACGGCCAGCAAATCGACTTCAAAAAGCAGTGTCGCGTTCGGCGGAATGACACCGCCCGCGCCGTGGGCACCATAGCCCAGCTCGGGCGGCAGCACCAGCATGCGCGTGCCGCCGACCTTCATGCCCTGCACGCCCTCGTCCCAGCCCTGGATCACCTCGCCGCCGCCGAGGCGGAACTTGAAGGGCTGGCCGCGGTCCTTGCTGGAGTCGAACTTCTTGCCGCGCATGCCGTCCTTGTAGAGCCAGCCGGTGTAGTGCACCGATACGCGCTGCCCCTTGGTGGCCTCGGCGCCTTCGCCGACGACACGGTCCTCGTACTGCAGCCCGCTGGAGGCCGTGTGCAGATTCAGCTCGACGTTCTCGGGGCCGCCGGCCAGGCCGAGCAGCTCAACCTCGAAGCAAAGCGTCGCGTTCGGCGGGATGACGCCGCCGGCGCCGCGCGCGCCATAGCCCAGCTCGGCCGGAATGAGCAGCGTGCGCTTGCCGCCGATCCTCATGCCCTGCACGCCTTCGTCCCAGCCGCGGATGACCATGCCAGCGCCCAGCTCAAACTCAAAGGGCTCACTGCGGTCCTTGCTGGAGTCGAACTTGGTTGTCTTGGCGCCATCGACCCAGAGCCAGCCCGTGTAGTGGACGGTGACGTCCTGGCCGGCCTGGGCCTGCTTGCCGTCGCCTTCGACGGTGTCTTCGAATTGCAGGCCGCTGGGCGTCGTGTTCATGGAGCTTTCCTTGAGTTGGCGAAAGCCGCGATTGTCGCCGCGCGGCCAATGCCCAGTGCGGGGCAGGCGGCATGCCTATAGAGTGCGGCGTCTCTCAATCGAGCAAGGACGAACGATGCCAGCAGGCGGGAACTGGAAGGAGATGTACCAGGCGGGATGCGAGGGCGACGTGGGGCTGGTCGAGTACCACGTGAAGTGCGGCGTTGACGTCAACTATGCGCACCCCGAATTCCTGTCCACGCCGCTGGTGGCGGCCATCCTGGCGGGGCAGCAGGATGTGGCGCTCTTCCTGCTGGCGAACGGCGCCAATCCGCACCTGCCTTCGGAATTCGACGCCGCCACGCCGATGCAGGCGGCCATCCGTGTCGGCCTGACCAAGGTGGAGGACAGGCTGCTTGAACTGGGTGTGGCGCGGCCGGCCGCTGAACCCGAGCGCCGCAGCTGGTTCGCGCGGCTATTTGGCAGCCGCGTGCAGGCCTGACAGCACCCGCTAGCGGCGCGACTGCACGGTCCGCCATTGGGCCACGGCCTCGGCGAGCAGGTCGCTCGCACCACGCCCGGCGGTGTCGATCACCAGGCCCAACCGGCTCGCGGCCTCGTGCAGGCGGGCCGCCGGATTGGCCAGGTCCAGCGCCGCCGCTCCGTTCTGCTTTGACAGCTTGTGGCCATCCTCGGCCAGCACCAGCGGCGTGTGCAGATAGCGCGGCGTGGGCAGCCCCAACGCCCGTTGCAGCGCGATCTGGCGGGGCGTGTTGTCGGCCAGGTCCTCGCCGCGGACGATGTCGGTGATGCCCTGGTCGGCGTCATCTGCGACGACGGCGAGCTGGTAGGCCCAGAGGCCATCGGCGCGCTTGAGCACGAAGTCACCGACTTCGGTCTCGAGATTTTGAGACTGAGCACCCAGCCGGCGGTCCTGCCATTCGACCGAACCCTTGACGCGGAATCGCCAGGCGCGCGCAGCGCGGCCTTTCGTGCCGTGGCGGCAGGTGCCGGGGTAGACCAGCTCACCATGCTTGGGCCGCGGCCCGGCTGCGGCGGCGATCTCGGCGCGCGTGCAGGCGCAGCCATAGGCCTGGCCCAAGGCGATCAGCCGGTCCAGTGCCGCCTGGTAGAGCTCGCCGCGGCGGGATTGCCAGACGGGCGGCTCATCCGGCCGCAAGCCCAGGGCCGCCAGCTGGCCGAGGATGACGTCGTCCATGCCCGGTGGGCAGCGCGGGCCGTCGACGTCCTCGATGCGAACCAGCCATTGCCCGCCATGCGCGCGGGCATCCAGCCAGCTGGCCAGCGCGGCCACCAGCGAGCCGGCGTGCAGCGGGCCGGTGGGCGAGGGCGCGAATCGGCCTCGGTACATGGCGCCTCCTAGAGCAGCAGGCCTTCGTGCTGCTCCAGCAGCGCGCGCTGCGTGGCAGACCCGCGCAGCTTGTCTATCCACCAGGCCAGCGCCTTGCCCGGTGCCTGCCCCGTGTCACGCCAGGCGTAATGCATCAGCCCGGTGCGCCGGCCTTCGTAGGTCGCCTTGCGCACCAGGCGCCCGGCGTCGATGTGGCGGCTGACCATGGGAACCGGCAGCGAGCCGCAACCCAGACCGCGCATCAGTGCCTCCAGCTTGGTGGCCAGCGACGGCACCGTCAGCACGTCCTGCCCGGGCAGCATGCCGACGGTGATGGGCGCCAGCAGGCGGGCGCTGTCGGCGACGGCAATGATGCGGTGCTCGGCGATCTGGCTGGCGCTCAGCGGCTCCGGCAGGCCGGCGAGCGGATGGTGGGGCGCGATGCAGAAGGCGAACTCGAGTTCACCGGCCAGCTCGCAATGGATGCTGCTGTTCTGCAACTGGCTCGGCACGCCGATTGCCACGTCGGCCTGACCATGCAGCAAGGCCTCCCAGGTGCCGGCCAGCACTTCCACACGCAGCTTCAGCCGGGTCGGCGGCGGGCCGCCCCCTTCGGTCGTCTCGGCATAGAAGGCCTCCATCAGGTCGAACAAAGCGCGGCGGGCGACGGCGTCGTCCACGGCGATGGTCAGTTCGCTCTCCCAACCGGTGGCGATGCGGCGCACGCGGTTGGCCACGGCGTCCAGCTCCTGCAGCAGGCGCCGTCCTTCCACCAGCAGCTCCTGGCCGGCGGCGGTCAGCACGGCCTGGCGCGAGCTGCGGTCGAACAGCAGCACGTCGAGCGCGTCTTCCAGCTGGCGCACGGAATAGGTCAGCGCCGACGGCACCCGGCCCATCTCGCGGGCAGCGGCGGCAAAGCTGCCGGTGCGGGCGATGGTGTCCATCATCGACAGCGCTTCGGGGGTCAGCGCGCGGCGCTTGTCCTGTGATTGGCTCATGGGTTCAGTCTATTTGAACGGTGTCCTCAGAGCCGCTTGACGATGGCCGCGGGCCCGGCTCCTACATTGACTTCATCGCAACGAAGCAAGGAGCAAAGCATGACCACCCAACTGATCAAGTCCAGCGACCGCGGCTACGCCGACCATGGCTGGCTGAAGTCTTTCCACAGCTTCTCGTTCGCCGATTACTACGACCCGGCACGCATGGGCTTCGGGCCGCTGCGCGTCATCAACGAGGACAAGGTCGCTCCTGGCAAAGGCTTCGGCACGCACGGCCACCGCGACATGGAGATCATCAGCTATGTGCTCTCGGGCGAGCTGGCGCACAAGGACAGCATGGGCAACGGTGAAGCGGGTGCAGCCAACGCCGGCGTCATTCGGCCAGGCGATGTCCAGCGCATGAGCGCCGGCACTGGCGTGATGCACAGCGAGTTCAACAACGCCAAGGAAACGACGCACTTCCTGCAGATCTGGATCCAGCCCGACCATCGCGGCATCGCGCCCAGCTACGAGCAGAAGCATTTCGACGCCGCGTCCAAGCGCGGCAAGCTGCGCCTCGTGGCGGCCAACGACGGCGAAGCGCAAGCCCAGGGCGCGGTGACCATCCACGCCGATGCGAAGCTTTACGCCGGTCTTTTCGACGGCGCTGAACAGGCCGAGCTGGCGCTGGCGGACGGCCGCCTCGCCTACATCCACGTCGTTCGCGGCTCCCTTAACGTGAATGGACAAGACCTGACGGCGGGTGATGCCTTGCAGGTTCGTGAAGCATCGCGCCTTGCCTTGACCGCGGGCCGCGATGCCGAAGTGCTGGTGTTCGACCTGGCCGCCTGATTTTTCCCGTCCCACTTGAGGAACTCACCATGAGCAAGATCGTCGTTCTGTACCACTCCGGCTACGGCCACACGAAGAAGGTCGCCGAGGCCGTCGCCGGCGCGGCGGGTGCCGAGCTGATCGCCATCGACGCCGAGGGCAACATCACCGAGGCCGACTGGGCCTCGCTGGCTGCAGCCGACGGCGTCATCTTCGGCACGCCGACCTACATGGGCGGCCCGAGCTGGCAGTTCAAGAAGGTGGCCGACGCTAGCAGCAAGCCCTGGTATGCCCAGCTCTGGAAGGACAAGATCGCGGCCGGCTTCACCAACTCGGCCACGCTGAACGGTGACAAGGGCAGCACCATCCAGTACCTGCATGCGCTGAGCCAGCAGCACAGCATGATCTGGGTCGGCATGGGCATGAAGGCGCCCAACCACAAGGCCGCCACGCGCGATGACATCAACAACCTGGGCGGCTATGCCGGCCTCATCACGCAGACGCCCAGCGATGCGTCGGCCGAGGAGATGGTGCCGGGCGACATCGCCACTGCCAAGGTGTTTGGCGAGCGGGTGAAGGCGGTCGTCGAGCGCTGGACTAAATAAGTCCCAGATCGCGTGCACTGGCGCCCGGGAAGACCTGGGCCAGTTGCGTGTCGTTCAGGCCGTACATGCGCCTGAACAGGCCGCCGAGCACCGCGCGGTACTCGTTGAGCACCGGCCAGTCGCGGTTCTGATGCAGCGTGGCGGCCTTCACCTCCACCTGCTCTCCCGCAATGCGACCGCCGCGCACGCCACCGCCCAGCACCCAGTAGGCGCTGCCGTGGCCGTGGTCGGTGCCGCGGTTGCCGTTCTCGCGGAAGGTGCGGCCGAACTCGCTGACGACGACGACGACGGTGTTGCGCCACTGCGGCCCCATCTCGTCGGCGAACAGCGCCAGGCCCCGGCCCAGTTCGCCCAGGCGGTTCGCCAGCTGGCCGGTCGCGCCGCCCTGGCCCACGTGCGTGTCCCACCCGCCCACGTCGATGAAGCCCAGCGTCACGCGCTCGCGCATCAGCCGGGCGATGCGCCGGGCTTCCAGCGCGAAGCCCTTGGGCGCGATGGCGCCGCGGCTGGCGGCTTCCATCTCGGCGGCCTTGTCGCCGGCCATCTCGCGTGACACCTCCTCCCGCACCTCGAAGCCGCCGCGGACCGCCCCGTGCAGCCGGGTGCCGGCGTACATGCTGGCGATGACCTCGGCCTGCGTCGCGTTGATGCCGGGCTTGTTGACGTCGCGCAGCGCCTGGTTGGCCACGGGGCGTTCGCCGCGCAGGATCAGCGGCACCTGGTCGGTGAAGGCCATCGCCTCCAGGCGGGTGCTGCTGCCCAGCACCGTGGCGAGCCGGTTCATGAAGCCACTGCGGAAGTCGCGGCTGCCCTGCTCGGGCTGCCCCAGCTCGATGTGGTCCTGCGTCTCGAAGTGGCTGCGCGAGGTGTCCTTGCTGCCGGCAAACGGCACGAAGGCCGCCTGGTTCTTCAGCCACAGCGGGTGCAGGCTGTCGGCCACGGCGGGAGCCAGGCCCCAGCTGGCATCCAGCGGCAGCGCGGCGACCTTGGCGATGGCGATGTTGGGCCGGGCCTCGTAGTAGAAGCTGGACGACGTGGGCACCAGCAGGTTGGCCGCGTCGTAGGCGCCGCGCAGGAAGACGACGAGCAGGCGAGGCGTTTCCGGCGCAGCAGCCCAGAGCTGCAGGGGCAGCGCGGCGCCGAAGCCGAGGTGAATCAGATGGCGGCGTTGCATCGAGGTCACCTGTGCATGAAGTCGGGGGAGGCCAGCAGGTAGGTGTTCCATTCCTGCGGCGATGTGGCCTGGGCCAGTGCCTGCTGCGTCGCGGGCGCAAGGCGCGGCGCGATGCCGTCGTAATACAGCGGCTGCGCGAGCTGCGGGAAGGCCGGCCGGTCCTTGGCCTCGCCCTCCACCTTGAACAGCCCGGCGCTGCCGCTGCCGATGGCGCGCGCGATCTCGAAGCGCGTCGCCATCTGCCCCGGCCCGGCCCAGGCGTTCTCGTCCATCGGATAGCCGTCGGGTGTCTGGCGGTTGTAGGGCGCCTGGCCCAGGCGGTAGAGCCAGCCGATCATCGGGCCCGTGTTCAGCACCATCTTGTCGGCATAGGCCAGCCGCACGGCGGAGACAACGTAGTGCGTCGGGCTCTTGAACTTGGCGCCCAGCGAGGCCTCGAACTCGGGCGACTGCACCATCGCGCGCATCACGTCGGCGATGCGGCCATCGGTCTGCCGCCAGCGCTCGGCCATCCGCTCGACAAGTGCCGGCGCCGGGTCGTCGGCGACGAAGAACTGGGCCAGCTTGCCTGACACGTGGCGGGCGGTGCTCGGGTGTTTGGCCAGCAGGTCCAGCACTTGGTCCAGCTCGGCTTCACCCTCGCCCTTGACGGTGATGCCGAGCAGCGCCTTGTCGCCGAAGTCATGCCGTGCGGGGTTGAACTCCACCAGGCCGGCACGGCGGTAGCGGGCCTCCTGCTCGGGCTTGAGTCTGGGCTTGTTGTCGGTCAGGTTCACGCCAAGGCCGGTCAGCACGCGGGCCAGCTCCTGCACGTCACGCTGGCTGTAGCCGCCACCGACGCCCAGCGTGTGCAGCTCCAGCAGCTCGCGCGCGAAGTTCTCGTTGATGCGGTTGGCGGCGTTCTGCTCGTTGTCGAGGTAGCGCAGCATGGCGGGGTGTCGTACCGCGTAGCCGAGCAGCTCGCGAAACGACCCGAGGGCGCGAACTCGCAGGCCCTGCTCGTAGTCGCCCACCATGACGCGCAGGTTGTGCTTGAACTGGTGGACGTTGAAGTGGTTGAACCAGAACCAGGTCAACTGCTCCTGCACCTGGTTGGGCGAATACAGCGCATGCAGTAGCGCCCGCGCCGAGGCCTCGCGGGCCAACTTGGTCAGCGCCTGCTGGTAGTTCTTCTGCGCGTCGGCCTTGGCCGCGTCGTCGGTCACCGCATCTGCTGCCTTGCGCTGAACCTCCATGCGCTGCACCAGCGGCAGCAGTTCCACCTGCGTGATGGACAGGGCATCGATCTGCGATTGCGCGGCGGCCGGCAGCGCTGCGGGGTTGCGCGGCTGCAGCTGGGCGTCCAGCCAGCCCGCCCGGCCAAGGCTGCGAAGCGCCGCAAGGTCGGTGCTGCTGGCGCCCCATGTGAGACGGTCCAGCCAGAGCGTGTCTCGGGCTGGACCGTGTGCCGTTGCGGCGGGCTGCGGGGTGGTGGCGCAGCCGAGCAGGCTCAGTAGGAGGGCGGTGCTGACGGCGAGGCTTCTCATGGCAGCCTCGATGATGAGGCCGCCCGGCGTCAGCTGTCGAGGTCAGGTGGCGCGGAGAAACAAGACTTCACATCCTGCCGCACCGCTGCCGGACCCGCTGGAAGGCGTTACTTGCTGGAGTAGATCTGGTCGAACACGCCGCCGTCATCGAAGTGCGCCTTCTGCGCCTGGCGCCAGGTGCCGAAGTACTCGCCCAGCGTGAACAGCTTGACCGGCTGGAACTGCTTGGCGTACTTGGCCGCGACCTTGGCGTCGCTCGGGCGGTAGTAGTTCTTGGCTGCCAGCTCCTGGCCTTCGGGGCTGTAGAGGTAGTCCAGATAGGCCTGCGCCTGCTTGCGGGTACCCCGCTTGTCGACGACCTTGTCCACGATGGCCACGGGCGGCTCGGCCAGGATGGAGACGCTGGGCGTGACGATCTCGAACTTCTCGGGCCCCAGTTCCTTGACGGCCAGGAAGGCTTCGTTCTCCCAGGCGATCAGCACGTCGCCGATGCCGCGCTCGACGAAGGTCGTCGTCGAGCCGCGGGCGCCGGAGTCCAGTACCTTGGTGTTGGCATAGATGCGCTTGACGAAGTCTTTGGCCGAGGCGGGCGTGCCGCCGTTCTGCAACGCATAGCCCCAGGCGGCCAGGTAGTTCCAGCGCGCACCGCCGCTGGTCTTGGGGTTGGGAGTGATGACCTCGACGCCGCTGCGCGCCAGGTCGGGCCAGTTGTTGATCTTCTTCGGGTTGCCCTTGCGTACCAGGAAGACGATGGTCGACGTGTAGGGGCTGGCGTTGTTGGGTAGGCGTTTCTGCCAGTCCAGCGGCAGCAGCTTGTGGTCGGCCACGGCGTCGATGTCATAGGCCAGGGCCAGCGTGATGACGTCGGCCTCCAGGCCGTCGATCACCGAGCGCGCCTGCTTGCCGGAGCCGCCGTGCGAGGCCTTGATGCTGACGGTCTCGCCCGTCTTGGCCTTCCAGCTGGCAGCGAATGCCTTGTTGAAGTCCTGGTAGAGCTCGCGCGTCGGGTCGTAGGAGACGTTGAGCAGCGAGGTTTGCGCTGAAACGGAAAAGGCAGCGCTGGTGGCGGCCAGGGCGAGCGACAGAGCGGTGAGAAGGCGGCGCATGATTCTTGGAGTTGGGGTGAGGCGCTTCACTCTAGGGACGGGGGGCAGCGCGGGCAAAGAAGGAGTTCGCACAAGCTCATGCGGCTTTTGACCAGGCGAGCACGGGCTCGCGGCCGGTGTCGTGCCCGGCCGGCAGGTCGTGACGCGCTGCGTCGACAACCTCGCGCTTCAGCGGTGACGCGAACGTCTGGATGAACTCGTAGACGTAGTCGCGCAAATAGGCGCTGCGCCGCATGGCCAGGCGCGTCATGTTGTCGGCGAACAGGTGGCGTGCGTCGATGGCGCGCAGATGGCGGTCGCGCTCCTCGTCGAACGCGATGGCCGCGACGATGCCCACCCCCAGGCCCAGTTCCACATAGGTCTTGATGACGTCGGCGTCCATGGCGCTCAGCACGATGTGCGGCGCCAACTGAGCTGCGGCAAAGGCTTCGTCGATGTGCGAGCGGCCGGTGTAGCCGGGCTCGTAGGTCACGATGGGGAACTGCGCCAGGCGCGCCAGCGTCAGCGGCCCGTCGAGCAGCGGATGGTCGGGCGGCACGACGACCGAGTGCGTCCAGCGGTAGCAGGGCAGGGCGACCAGCTCGGGGTACTGCGTCAGCGCCTCGGTCGCGATGCCCACATCGGCCTCGCCGTCCAGCAGCAGCCGCGCGATCTGCTGTGGCGAGCCCTGCTGAAGGTGCAGGCTGACGTCGGGGTGATGGGCGCGGAAGTCGCGCACGGCGGGCGGCAACGCGTAGCGGGCCTGGCTGTGCGTGGCGGCGATGCGCAGCCGCCCACTGCCGGCCTGGGCGAAGTCGTCCGCAGCGCGCTTGAGGTTGTCGGCCTCCTGCAGCAGCCGCTCGATGACCGGCAACACATGCTCGCCCGGCTCGGTCAGCCCGGTGAGGCGCTTGCCGACGCGCACGAAGAGTTCGATGCCCAGTTCATCTTCCAGCTCGCGGATCTGCCGGCTGACGCCCGGTTGCGAGGTGTGCAGGGCCTGGGCCACCTCGGTCAGGTTGAAGCCGCGGCGCTGGGCTTCGCGGACGGAGCGGAGTTGCTGGAAGTTCATGCGGCGCGATTCTGGGAACTGCGCCGGCATCTGTCGTCGAACCATTCGCCATATGGTTATTCAATCCTTGCGCAGTCGCGCCGCTGCGGTGCCCCCTAAAGTCGGCAGTCCTTCAACCGGAGCATGTGCATGAACGAACCGATTCCGCCCCAGGCCTGGCCCCTGTTCGACCGCTATGTGCACGGCGACCTCAGTCGCCGCGGATTCCTGGAACAGGCTGCCACCTTTGCCGGCGGCCCGGCCGGCGCAGTGGCCTTGCTTGCCGCGCTGAGCCCGAACTTCGCGGCCGCCCAGCAGGTCAAGCCGGACGACGCGCGCCTGGCGACGCGGCGCCATACCTTCCCCTCGCCGGACGGCAATGGCCAGGTGCAGGGCTACATGGTCAAGCCGTTCAACGCGACGGGCAAGCTGCCGGCCGTGCTCGTCGTGCACGAGAACCGGGGCCTGAACCCGCACATCGAGGACATCACCCGCCGCGTGGCGCTGGCCGGCTATGTGGCCTACGCGCCCGACGCGCTGACGCCGCTGGGCGGCTACCCGGGCAATGAGGATGATGCGCGCGCGTCGTTCGCCAAGCTTGATGTGGCCAAGGCGCGTGCCGACATCGTCGCCAGCGCCCGAGGGCTTTTGACGCTGGCAGATGCCAACGGCAAGCTCGGCGTGGTCGGCTTCTGCTGGGGCGGTCAGCTTTCCAGCCATGTCGCCACGCAAGTGCCCGAGCTGGCCGTGGCCGTGCCCTTCTACGGCGGCGCGCCCGCGCTGGACGATGTGCCGCGCATCAAGGCGCGCCTGCAACTGCATTACGCCGCCAACGACGAGCGCGTCAATGCCAGCTGGCCCGCCTATGAAGCCGCATTGAAGGCGGCCGGTGTGCGCTACGAGCAGTTCACCTACCCGGGCACGCAGCACGGCTTCCACAACGACACGACGCCGCGCTATGACGCGGCGGCGGCGCAGCTGGCGTGGGAGCGCACGCTGGCAGCGTTCAAGGCGGCGTTGTCCTGATCAGACGGCGAACGCCCATTCGCTGAACTCTGCATGCCGCGGCCGCTGCTGTGCGGCGGCGCGCGCACGGGCTGCTTCGATCCAGCTCTTGGCGAGTGGCAGCGGGCCGAAGCCGGCTTCCGCATTGATGTGGCCGACATTGCCGAGGTTGCTGTAGCTGGCGCCCCACCGGTGCGCCCAGCGTGCGGCGCTGGCGGCGCTCATCCAGGGGTCCGTGCTGCTGGCGATCAGTCGAGAACGACGCGACAGGCGCTGATGCGGCAGCGCCTCCGCGATGCCGAACTTGTCGGGTTCGGCGGGGGCCACTAAGAGCGCCTCGCGGATGGGTGAGTCCGGTCGGTCGGCCAGGTGTCGGGCCAGTGCCAGGCAGCCGAAGCTGTGCGCAACGGCGAGCCATTCGCCCTGTTCATGTGGTGTCGCGGCGATCTCCAGCGTGCGCTGGATGCGCTCGGCCCAGCGCTCCAGTTCAGGTCGGCTCGGATCGCGCTGCGTGACACGGCGAGCGTCGCGGTACTGGCCTTGCAGCCAGGTCTGCCAGTGGGTCGGGCCGCTGTCGTGCAGGCCCGGGATGATGAGGATGCGCGGGGCCTTGTAGCTCATGGCGTCAGAGCGTCGCGATCGACACCTCGGTGGACTTTACAAGCGCGACGACTTCGCGGCCGACTTCGAGGTTCAGGTCCTTGACCGAGCGCGTCGTGATGACGGAGGTGACGATGTCGCCGTTGCGGGTGAGGACGTCGACCTCGGAGACGACCGGGCCTTCGATGATTTCCTTGATGGTGCCGCGGAACTGGTTGCGGACGTTGATGGCGGTGATGCTCATGGCTGGGCTCCTGGATGGGGAGTCGCCAGTGTGCTCAGCGTGGTTAGGTTACGGAACGAATGAAATTGAGCGTGGGTATGCGGTGGGCGAGCGAAGGACTTTGTGATTGCATTTGTGGGGCGGTGCGCCTCATCGCTGCATTGCCGGGAGCCCGTCCCGGCGGCCGGGTAACTTTCTTCTGCGGGGCCAGAAGAAAGTCACCAAAGAAGAGGCCCTGAACCGCACATGATCGCGACGCCGCGAAGAGCGGCGCGCGAAAACCTCCGCTGGCATTGCGCCGATACCCGACCCGCTGCGCTCTCGCTGCTGTCCCTGTGAAGAGCGCCATCCATCGCCCCTTCACGCCCGTTAACGCCGGCTGCACGCCGGGCTCACCAAGGAATGCCAATGCGGCGTCGCTCGGGCGACGCCAGTGGGGTTGAGCGCGACCCGTCGCGTCGCCCGAGGGACGCTGTCTTCGCATTCCTCGTGAGCCCGGCGTGCAGCCGCGCGTTAAGCGGCCGTCTGCGGCAATGGATGGTGCTGGTGACAAGGACAGCAGCGAGAGCGCAGCGGCTCGCGTCGGCGCGAACGCCCAATGGCTGTCGCACGGCGTAGCTCGTGCATGTGGTGCTGGTGTGCGGTTCAGGGCCTCTTCTTTGGTGACTTTCTTCTGGCCCCGCAGAAGAAAGTTACCCCGCTGCCGGGCGGGACTCCCGGCAATGCAGCGAGTCCAACCGAGGCTCCGACGAGCAACCGCTGTCTACCGACGACCTCAAATCCCCGCCCCAGCCTCAAACAAACTCAACCTCGCCGCACTCAACCTCACCCGCTGGCCGCTCTGCAAGCGCAACCCGTCCGCCTCCGCCCGCGTCAGTTCTGCCTCCAGCGGCTGCCCATCCGGCCCGATCAACTCGACCCGCGCGCTCGCGCCGAAGGACAGTACCCGCTCCACCGTCGCCGCCAAACCTGGCGCCGATTCATCCGTCAGGATCTGCAGCTCATGCGGTCGCGCGTAAGCCTGCACTTCACCGCCACCCACGTTGGTACCGGCGCCCGGCAGCTGGTGCTCGCCCATGTGCAGCACGCCGCCCCGCGCATGGCCCACGAAGCGGTTGACCGCGCCAAGGAAGCCGTAGACGAAAGGCGTCGCCGGGCGCTCGTACACCTCCTGCGGCGTGCCGACCTGCTCAACGCGACCGTGGTCCATCAGCACGATGCGGTCGGCCACCTCCAGCGCCTCGTCCTGGTCGTGCGTGACGAAGATGCTGGTGATGTGCAGCTCGTCGTGCAGCCGGCGCAGCCAGCGGCGCAGCTCCTTGCGAACCTTGGCGTCCAGCGCGCCGAAAGGCTCGTCCAGCAGCAGCACGCGCGGCTCCACAGCCAACGCCCGCGCCAGCGCAATGCGTTGGCGCTGGCCACCCGACAACTGCGGCGGGAAGCGGTCGCCCAGCCAGTCGAGCTGCACGAGCTTGAGCAGCTCGGTGACGCGCTTCTTGATCTCCGGTTCCGGCAGGCGCTGCTTGCGCGGCTTCACGCGCAGGCCGAAGGCGACGTTGTCGAACACCGTCATGTGGCGGAACAGCGCGTAATGCTGGAAGACGAAGCCGACCTGGCGTTCGCGCACATGCGTGTCCGACGCGTCCTGGCCGTCCAGCAGCACGCGGCCGCGGTCGGCGGTTTCCAGGCCGGCAATGATGCGCAGCAACGTCGTCTTGCCGCAGCCCGACGGGCCCAGCAGCGCGACCAGCTCGCCGCGCGGGAACTCCAGCGAGACGTCACCCAACGCGGTGAAGTTGCCGAAGCTCTTGTGGATGTTCTGGACTTCAATACCCATCATTCGCCCCTGTGCGACTGGCTGGCGCGCCACTCGATGAATTGCTTGATCACCAGCGTCACCAGCGCCAGCAGCGCCAGCAGCGACGCCACCGCAAACGCGGCCGCGAACTGGTATTCGTTGTAGAGGATCTCGACGTGCAGCGGCAGCGTGTTCGTCAGCCCGCGGATGTGCCCGGACACGACCGACACCGCGCCGAACTCGCCCATCGCCCGCGCATTGCAGAGGATGACGCCGTACAGCAGGCCCCACTTGATGTTGGGCAGCGTGACGCGGCGGAAGGTCTGCCAGCCGCTGGCACCCAACACGGTGGCGGCCTCTTCCTCGTCCTTGCCCTGCGCCTGCATCAGCGGGATCAGCTCGCGGGCGACGAAGGGGAAGGTCACGAACACGGTGGCGAGCACGATGCCGGGCACGGCAAAGATGATCTTGATGTCGTTCGCCTGCAGCCACGGGCCGAACCAGCCCTGCGCGCCGAAGATCAGCACGTACATCAGGCCGGCCACGACGGGTGAGACCGAGAAGGGCAGGTCGATGAATGTGATCAGCAACTGCTTGCCGCGGAAGTCGTGCTTGGCGATGGCCCAGGACGCGGCCAGGCCGAACACGAGATTCAGCGGCACGGCAATGGCCGCAGCAATCAGGGTGAGCTTGATGGCCGAGAAGGTCTCCTCGTCGGCCAGCGACGCGAAGTAGACCTCCCAGCCCTTGCGCAGCGCCTCGGTGAAGACAGCCACCAGCGGCAGCAGCAGGAAGATGGCGAAGAAACCCAAGCCCAGCGCCAGCAGCGTGAAGCGCACTGCGGGCGATTCGCGCGTGGCGGGGTTGTCCTGATACTTGGCGCGCGCGCGTGCCGGCGCGAGGTGAAGTGCGGTGCTCATTTGCGGCCACCCCGTTGCGAACTCCAGGCCTGCAGGCCGTTGATGACGAGCAGCAGCACGAAGCTGACGATCAGCATCACCGTCGCAATCGCGGTGGCGCCCACGTAGTCGTACTGCTCCAGCTTGGCGATGATCATCAGCGGCGTGATCTCGCTGACCATGGGGATGTTGCCGGCGATGAAGATCACTGAGCCGTACTCGCCGACGGCGCGCGCGAAGGCCAGCGCGAAGCCGGTCAGCAGCGCTGGCAGCAAGGTGGGCAGCACGACATAACGGAAAGTCTGCCAGCGCTGGGCGCCGAGCGATGCGGCCGCTTCCTCTAGCTCGGTTTCCATGTCTTCCAGCACCGGCTGCACCGTGCGCACGATGAAGGGCAGGCCGATGAAGATCAGTGCCAGCAGCACGCCCAGCGGCGTGAAGGCAATCTTGAGACCGGCCTCGCCGAACAGCGGGGCCAGCGCGCCGCCGGGGGCGAACAGCGAGCCCACCCAGCCGTTGGGCGCATACAAGGCCGTCAGCGCAATGCCGGCGACGGCGGTCGGCAGCGCGAAAGGCAGGTCGATCAACGCGTCGACCAGCTTCTTGCCCGGGAACTCGTAGCGCACGATGCACCAGGCCAGGATGAGCCCGAAAAACAGGTTGATGAAGGCGGCGATCAGCGACGCGCCGAAGCTCAGCTTGTACGACGCCATGACGCGAGGCGACGTGGCCGCTGCCCAGAAGACATCGAAGCCGTGGCCCGATGACTTCACGAACACCGCGATCAGCGGGATCAGCACGATCAGCGACAGGTAGAACAGCGTGAAGCCAAGCGTGGGCGCAAAGCCGGGAAGCACGCGTCGTCTTCCCAGAGAGAACAAAGCCATATCGTTTTTTTCTAGCCGTGTTGGCCGCGGCGGAGAGAAATGCAACCACAGAGGCACAGAGGCACAGAGCAAGACCTGAACTCTGCGTTTCTCTGTGCCTCCGTGTCTCTGTGGTTGCGTTTGAGTTCGCTCAGCGTTTGATGCCTGCCATGACTTGGTCAAAGCTGCCGCCGTCGGCAAAGTGCTGCTTGCTCACCTTGGCCCAGCCGCCCAGCGTCTGGTCCACCGTGAACAGCTTGATGTTGGCGAAGCGCTGCTGATGCTTCTTGAAGATGGCCGGGTCGCGCGGGCGGAAGTTGTTCTTGGCGATGATTTCCTGCGCCTCCGGGCTCCAGTGGAAGTCGAGGTAAGCCTTGGCCAGCGCGGCCGTGCCCTTCTTGGCGCTCACCTTGTCGACCAGCGCCACCGGCGCATCGGTTTCGATGGAGATGCTCGGGTTGACCTGCTCGAAGTTGCCCTTGCCGAACTCGTTCTCGATCAGCTCGACCTCGGCCTCGAAGGTCACCAGCACGTCACCGATGCCACGCTGGGTGAAGGTCGTCGTCGCACCGCGGCCACCGCCGTCCAGCACCGGCACGTTGGTCAGCACCTTGGTGACCAGTTCCTTGGCCTGTGCCTCGCTGCCGCCGTTGGCGATGACGCTGCCCCAGATGGCCAGATAGCTGTAGCGGCCGTTGCCGGTCACCTTAGGGTTGGGCAGGATGACCTGCACGCCCGGGCGGGCCAGGTCGGCCCAATCCTTGATGCCCTTGGGGTTGCCCTTGCGGACCAGGAAGGTCATCGTCGACGAATAGGGCGCCGCGCCGTTCGGGAAGCGGCTGCGCCAGTCGGCGGGCGTCAGGCCGGTGGTGGCGAGCTGGTCCACGTCGGTGGCCTGGTTCATCGTCACGACGTCAGCCTCCAGGCCGCCGATGACGGCGCCAATCTGCTTGCTGGAGCCACCGTGGCTCTGATTGACGGAGACGGCCTGACCCTTGGCCTTCTGCGCGGCAACGAAGGCGGGGTTGATCTGCTTGTAGAGCTCGCGGGCAACGTCGTACGAAACGTTCAACAGCGTCGGGTCGGCAGCAAGGGCAGGCAGGGCGGAAGTGGCCGCGATCAGCGCGACGACGGCACGGCGGGAGGGCAGAAAGGCGGGCATGGGCTGAGCTTCGGGTGAACGAAAGATGCGAGGTTGCCCGAAGTCGCTTATTCACCAAACGACAGTTTGCTTATTTCCTTATTCGGAATGCACCAAATGGTGGCATGGAGCTTGCAGTCCGCATGAGCATGCCGTTTGCCCTGACGACCCCGCCGCCCGCACTGGAAGAAGCGACGCGCCGCCTCACGCTGCTGCTGGAAAGCACCGGCGAGGGGATCTTCGGCATCGACATGCACGGCCGATGCACCTTTGTGAACCGCGCCGCCTGTGATGGCTTGGGTTGGCGCACCGACGAGGTGCTCGGCCGCAACATGCACGCGCTCATCCATCACTCGCGCGATGACGGCGCCCATTACCCTGAGTGCGACTGCCCCATCTTCAACGCCTTCCGGCGCGGCGAGCCCTGCCGCATCGACGACGAAGTGCTGTGGCGCGCCGACGGCAGCCCCTTCCCGGCGGAGTATTCGAGCTATCCCGTCATCGAAGACGGCGTGGTCCAGGGGGCCGTCGTCACCTTCGTCGACATCTCGGCGCGCCGCCGGGCCGAGGCGCTGCTGCGCGCCAGCCACGACGAGCTGGAGCAGCGCGTCGCCGAGCGCACCGCCGAGCTGCGCGAGCTGGCCCACCACATGGAGGCGATGCGCGAGACCGAGCGCAAGCGCATCGCCCGCGAGATCCACGACGAGCTGGGCTCGCTGCTGGTGGCGCTGAAGATGGACCTGGACTGGCTGGCCCGCCGCGTGGGCGACCCCGCTCAGCGGGAACCCATGGTGGACAAATGCCAGCGCATGGGCGGGCTGGTCGACACCGCCGTGGATGCGGTGGGCCGCATCATCACGGACCTGCGCCCCAGCATCCTGGACCACCAGGGCCTGTGGGCGGCGCTGGAATGGCAGGCGCAGGAGTTCCAGCTCGCCGGCAGCGATGAGCGCGCGGTGGATTTCAAGATGCACGTCGCCGCCGATGTGGCGCCACCCGAAGGCGGGCTGGCCATCGCCGTGTTCCGCATCTTCCAGGAAGTGCTGTCGAACGTGGCGCGCCATGCCCGCGCGCGCCAGGTGTCCATCCGCATCGACGTGGACGCGCCGCCCGCGCCGGTGCTCTATCTGCAGGTGCGCGACGACGGCGTGGGAGCGGCGCCCGAGGCGCTCAACGATGCGCGCAGCTACGGCGTGCTCGGCATGCGCGAGCGGGCGGGGCACTTCGGCGGGCGGCTGGGGATCGAAAGTGTGCCGGGCCGTGGAACGACGGTGCGGCTGGTCATTCCGTTGGAGCAGACATGATCCGCGTGCTGATCTGCGACGACCATCTCATCGTCCGGCAGGGCATCAAGCAGGTGCTGGCCGAGGCCGAAGATGTGCGCGTGGTCGGCGAGGCGGCCAACGGGCCGGACGCGATCCAGCAGGTGAGGGCGGGCCATGCCTCGGGTACCGGCCCGGATGTCGTGCTGCTGGACATCGCCATGCCCCAGCGCGACGGGCTGGACATCCTGAAGGCGCTGAAGTCGGAGTTCCCGCGCCTGCCGGTGCTGATGCTGTCGACCTACCCGGACCGGCAGTACGCCGTGCGCAGCCTTAAGCTTGGTGCCGCCGGCTACTTGAACAAGAGCGCAGACAGCGAGCAGATGATCGACGCGGTGCGCAGCGTCGCTCGGGGCCGGCTGTTCATCACGCCCAGCGTTGCCGAGCAGCTGGCCGGCGCGGTGGGCGCGGGCAGCGGCAAGCGGGCCGACGACGAGCAGCCGCTGCACGAACGGTTGTCGCACCGGGAGCACCAGGTCTTCCAGCTGCTCGCCGCCGGGCGCAGCGTGGGCGAGATCGCCGAGCAGCTGGTGCTGTCGCCCAACACCGTGTCCACGTACCGCACCCGGGTGCTGGAGAAGATCGGCGTGCGCAATGACGTGGAGCTGGCGCTGTTTGCGGTGCGGATGGAGCAGACCGGATAGCGCACCCTTCCGGCAAAGTAAAACCGTGTTTCGTTTTTGCGCGGTACATTGCCGGCCGCATGCATGACCGCGCCGGCCGGCGCATAGAAAGAACTCCATGAGCGCCACCCAGCAAATCGCCGAAGCCTTCACCACCGCCCGCGCCGCCGGTCGCTCCCTGCCCGAATATCCCGGCACGCCGCCCGCCACGCTGGCCGAGGCCTACGCCATCCAGGCCGCCGCCATCGCGCGCTGGCCCGATGCGGTCAAGGGCTGGAAGGTCGCGCGCGTGAACCCGGCGTTCGCCGCGCAGTTCCCTGAAGAGCGCCTCATCGGCCCTGCCTTCGCGGCCAACGTCCACCACGTGGCGCCCGGCGCTGCCGCGCAATGCCCGGTCTTCGAAGGCGGCTTTGCGGCCGTCGAGGCCGAAGTCGTCATCGTCGTCGCCGCCGATTCGCCGGCAGGCAAGGCCGACTGGACGGCCGAGACCGTGCTGCCGCTCGTCAAGTCCATGCACATCGGCGTCGAAGTCGCCAGCAGCCCGCTGGCGACGCTGAACGACGTGGGTCCGGGGGCCGTCATCTCCGATTTCGGCAACAACTGGGGCGTCGTGGTGGGCCCGGCGATCACGAACTGGCGCGAGCTGGAAACCGTCGATGTCGAGACCTTCATCGACGGCCAGTCGGTCGGCACCGGCAAGGTCGCCATCAAGCCCGGCCCGCTGGGCGCGCTGGCCTTCACGTTGAACAAGCGCGCGCAGCAGGGCGAGACCTTGAAGGCGGGCGACGTGATCTCCACCGGCATGATCACCGGCGTGCACGACATCCGCATCGGCCAGCAGTCGCGGCACGTGTTTGCCGGCGTCGGCGAGGTTCAGGTGCAGATCACGCGCGCGGCAGCAACGAGCCGCTGAGGCGGCGCTTCACGGCAGCTTGGGCATCCCGCGCTGCACCGCCAGTTCCGCCACCTGGCGGCCGAGCGCCGTGGCGTGCTCGTCGGCCGTGCGGGTGTGGATGCCCGCCCAGATGCGCGCGTTCTCGATCTCCGTGGCCGCCTGGGAGAAGCTGCTGAAATGACGCGTCAGCGCGATGTTGAAGGTGGCGCTGAAGGGCACGCCGTCGTTGCCGAACAGCAGTTGAAGCGACCTGGACCAGGCGCCGGAAGTCACCGAGTGACCGGACAGATAGTCCGGGTGCGGCGGCGTGTTGATCAGCGGCTCCCAGGTCGGGTCGGCGTTCTTCGCGGCGGCGCGGATGGCGGTCAGCGGGCGCCAGGTGCCCATCTTGCGCTTGACCTCCCAGCCGGCGATCACGGCGTCGAGCGCGGCCATGTTGATGATGGCGAAGATGCGGGCGTTCTCCGGCATCGAGTTGCCCTTGGCGGCACTGGCGGCGCGCGCGGCGGCGTTCCACATCTGGCCGCCATTCATCAGCGTGAAGATGGCCGCCGCCGTCTGGTCGGCGGTGCGCTCGGTGGAGTTGCGCGCGCCCAGACGCCGCACCTCGTCGAGCTCCTTCGCGTACTGCGGGCTGTCGATGGCCAGCGGGCCGGGCGCTGTCACCTCGGCCGCTGATTTGAGGAAGAAGGGCTTGACCTCGGCCCAGTG
The DNA here is from genome assembly GCF_001425165.1 of Pelomonas sp. Root405. Taxonomy (GTDB): domain Bacteria; phylum Pseudomonadota; class Gammaproteobacteria; order Burkholderiales; family Burkholderiaceae_C; genus Pelomonas. The sequence continues at coordinate 136,591 of NZ_LMDU01000016.1, read as the reverse complement.
GACGGATGCGAAAGCGCCCATCGAAGGCGGCGCGGCCTGCCAACTGCCCGGCGCGGTCGCTGGCGTGTAGGCAACGCGCGCGTTCCAGCCGTCACCGGTGCGCATGGCGATGCACTGCTCGGCCACCTGGCGGCCCAGGGCGCTGCCATCGCTCTTGCCGGCGCCGTCGGGCAGCTTGGCCAGCGAGGCCTGCAGCGCGGCGTCGAGCGCCGGCTTCTGCAGCGGGTAGATGGACACGAGCACGGTATGCGCCGCAGACGCAGCCGCCGCCTCGGCCGACGCGCCGGCCGGCGCCGCGGGCACGGGGCTCATGTAGGCCTGGTGCGTGCGCGTGATGGCGTTGACGGCGTCGAACATCGACACGTGCATCAGGGACAGCGCCCGCATCTCGACCTGCGGCGGGCTGGACACCGTGAGGCCCAGCGCAGTGACATTCCAGTCCGTGACGACATCGGCTCGCGCAAACGGCAGGGCCGTCATCAGCACGGCGGCCAGCAGGGCTTTCAAGGCAACAAGCGTCATCGCAGCTCCTTCGCAGTTGACGGCGCAAGGCTCCGCCCGCCCCTGTGGCCCGGCAACCCCTAGATGGCGGCGCAACCGCGCTCTGTCCTCTCGGTTGAGGATTGCCGCGGGGCGGTCAGCCCTGCATCGCTGCGGCCAACGGCCGCCGTGGCAGCCGCATGAACGCCAGCGCCGACAGGAACGAGCCGATGCCCAGTGCAAACGCGCCGATGAACAGCCACGTGTAGCTGGACGTCGCATCGAAGATCAGCCCGCCCAGGACCGGGCCCAGCGCCATGCCGACGCTGCTGGCCATCGCCGTGCCGCCGATGACGGTGCCCATCATGCGCAGCGGGAAGTTCTCGCGCGCGATCACCGCGAACAGCGGCATCACGCCCGCGTAGGTGAAGCCGAACAGCGCAGCCACCGTGTAGAAGCTGCCCAGCTCGCGCGCCTGCACGTAGCCCAGCACGACGACGGCCTGGGCCAGCAGCGCCAGCACCAGCGTGCGCGCCGCGCCGAAGCGGTCGCCCAGCAGCCCGAACACCAGCCGCCCGCCCATGCCGGCCAGCCCCTCCAGGCTGTAGATCGACACGGCGGCCATCAGCGGGATGCCGCAGGTGACGGCATAGCTGACCGTGTGGAAGATCGGCCCCGAGTGCGTGGCGCAGGTGAGGAAGCTCGTAAGCACGAGGATCAGGAAGGGCGCGGAGCGCACGGCCTGGCCGACGGTCATGCCGTGGTCGTGCGCCGCGCCGGCTTCTTGTGCAGCGGCAGCCTCGGCCAGCGCGGGCGGGCGGCGGATCAGCAGGGCCGCCGGCAGCATCACGGCCGCCACCACGGCCGCGATGATCTGCACGGTCGTGCGCCAGTCATGGCCCTGCACCAGCCAGGCGGCCAGCGGCGACATCGTCAGCGGCGCCATGCCCATGCCCGCCGACACCAGCGATACGGCCAGGCTGCGCCGCGTGTCGAACCAGCCGGTCACGCAGGCCATCAGCGGCGCAAAGATCGCCGCCGCAGCGAGGCCGACAACGGCGCCGAACAGCAGCTGGAAGGCCAGCAGCGACGTCGCCAGGCTCGCCAATGCCAGGCCCGCGATCAACAGCAGCGAGCCGGCCATGACGACGGCGCGCGGCCCGATGCGGTCCGACAACGTGCCCCAGGCCATGCTGCCGACCGCCATCGCCGCGAAGGCAATGGTCATTGCGGCGGAGATGCCGGTGGTCGACCAGCCCGTGTCCAGCGCGATGGGCCGCAACAGCACCGGCAGCGAGAAGAGGGCACCGATGGCCACGCAGCCGAGCATTCCGCCGGCAGCGACGATGACCCAGCGGTAATGCTCGCGCACGGTGTTTGTCCAGGAGGGCATGACAGGTCCTTCGTGTCGTGGCGCGGCGGAACGGTTCCGCCGCTTCACGATCAAGACGAACGAGGCTGTGCCGGATCGACAGCAGTGGCGGAGCTTGGCTGCGCGTTCGGTGTCTTGCCGAGGGTTCGGAGGCCGCCCAAACCGGCTGTCAGGCGGGGTAGGTTGGGGTGAAGGCACTGAACCCCAACAGGGGCGGCCGGTGTGGTCGTGTTGGTGTTCGCAATGCGCGCCCCCACCGGGCTATGCGTCGTTCGCCCGCAGTACATCAACGTTCGCCCAATTCCAGTTGACCGGCTGCGCTTGGAAGTCGGGCAGGTTTGAAGAGACGATGTTCCGCAGATCCGCCTCCATCGTGGAGACGTTCTTCTGAAGAAGTTGCACGTCGCTTGCGGTGAGGTCGAAACGGAACTTTCCGCTTGCCACACTGAACTTTTGGGGCGAACTCAGTTGGATCTCGATGTCATAGCGTCCTGGCTTCCACCAGAACGCTTTGCGGCGCGCCTCCAGCAAAGAAAACAGCTCCTTGCTGGCGAGAGTCTCGGCCACATAGGCGTCGGGTTTGCCTTGCTTCAAGTAGTTGAAATGACCCACTAGTGTTTGGATCAATGGCCGATCACCTTCGTGATATCGGGGCTCCTGAAACCGAACGAACTTCTCAAGCAAGGACTCCGTTCCAACCTTAATAGCGATAGGCGATTGATCGCGACTCACGACTTGCTTGTTTCCTGCGGCATCGGTGATCTCACTGAACGTCTCCCCAAGACCTGCCCAACGAAGTATTCGGCTGTCTCCATCTTCGTGGCGGAGAACCATTTCCATTCCGTCGATGACGACATCCTTGTTGTCGACCAATATGGCCATCCGAAGGTTGCAGATCGGTCCCAACGAAGTGAAACCGGCCTCCGCGTATTGGTTCGGCACGATTCGCACTGAAGGACGCACGACTCTGCGATAGATCCAACTCGCGATCTGGGGTAACCACGCAGCGGCACCGATATAGGCAGCGATTTCTTCTGGCTTCATGGCACAAGCATAGAGGTTGGAAGCGAAGACACATTTCTGCCGCCAACCGCTTCAGCCCCAGGTAATCCCTCGTAGTTCCACCCCTACAAAAACTCGCCGCCCCCCACGATTCCGCGACGGCGCCGTCGTTCCTAGAGTCGCTCCCATCCTGAGGAGCACTCGATGACCCACGATCCCTACGACGCTGACCGCCCCTTGCTGATGCGCTGCGCTTGCGGCCAGCACGCCAGCGCGGCTGACCACGCCGCCGCCGAACTGCGCACGCGCAGCGAGAGCGCCGACTTCGAGGCCGAATCGGCCAACTTCATCGAAGCCTCGCTCGTGAAGGCGCTGTTCCCCCAGGACGCGCTGCGTCGCCGCTTCCTGAGGGCGGTCGGTCGCAACACGGCGATGGCGGCCATCGGCAGCGTGCTGCCGCTCGCCAGCCTGCAGGCGATGGCGCAGGGCACGACCGGCGCGCTGGAGAAGAAGGACCTGAAGATCGGCTTCATCCCCATCACCTGCGCCACGCCGCTGATCATGGCGCACCCGCTGGGCTTCTATGCCAAGCAGGGGCTGAACGTGGAGGTGGTGAAGACGGCGGGCTGGGCGTTGATCCGCGACAAGATGATCAACAAGGAGTACGACGCCACGCACTTCCTGTCGCCGATGCCGCTGGCCATCAGCCTGGGCCTGGGCGCGCCGGCCACGGCAATGAATGTGGCGACGATCCAGAACACCAACGGCCAGGCCATCACGCTGAGCGTGAAGCACAAGGACAAGCGCGACCCGGCGACGTGGAAGGGCTTCAAGTTCGCCGTGCCGTTCGAGTATTCGATGCACAACTTCCTGCTGCGCTACTACGTGGCGGAAGCGGGGCTGGACCCGGACCGCGACATCCAGATCCGTGTGGTGCCGCCGCCCGAGATGGTGGCCAACCTGCGCGCCGGCAACATCGACGGCTTCCTCGGCCCCGACCCGTTCAACCAGCGCGCGGTGTACGAGGAGGTGGGCTTCATCCACATCCTCACCAAGGAGCTGTGGAACGGCCACCCCTGCTGCGCCTTTGGCACGAGCACGGAGTTCATTCAGAAGAACCCCAACACCTTCATCGCGCTGTACCGCGCGGTGCTGACGTCGGCGGCGATGGCGCGCGAGGCCAAGAACCGCGAGCTGATCGCCAAGGTGATCGCGCCGCAGGCCTACCTGAACCAGCCGGAGACCGTCATCGCCCAGGTGCTGACGGGCAAGTTCGCCGACGGTCTGGGCAACGTCAAGGTCGTGCCCGACCGCGCCGACTTCGACCCGATGCCCTGGCAGGGCATGGCCGTGTGGATGCTGACGCAGATGAAGCGCTGGGGCTACCTGAAGGGCGACGTGAACTACAAGCAGGTGGCAGAGAAGGTGTTCCTGCTGACGGATGCGCGCAAGCAGATGAAGGCGCTCGGCCAGGCCGTGCCCGAGGACAAGGCGGGTGGCTATCCGAAGTTCAAGGTCATGGGCAAGGAGTTCGACCCCGCGAAGCCCGACGCCTATCTGTCCAGCTTCGCGATCAAGCGGGCTTGAACTCCCAAATCAAAGGCAACCACAGAGGCACAGAGACACAGCGAAAACTCTGCGGCTGTTGTTCCTCTGTGCCTCTGTGCCTCCGTGGTTGCATTCCTGAATTCCTATTTCCATGCAGAAATCCCTGAACTTCCGCGCCGGCCTGCTGTCGCTGCTGCTGCTCTTTTGCCTGCTCGGCCTGTGGCACCTAGCCACGCTGGGCGGCATGCAGGCTGCGGCACCAGCGGTGATGACGGCGGAGCAGATCGAGTACGCCAAGCTGATGGGCAAGCCGGTGGACGCCACGCCGGTGGCTGCGAAGAGCGGCTTTCCGACGCTGGCGGTGATGGGCCGCACGGTTCTTAATCACTTGTCCGAGCCCTTCTACGACCGCGGGCCCAACGACAAGGGGATCGGCCTGCAGCTGGCCTATTCGCTGGGCCGCGTCGGCGTGGGCTATCTGCTGGCGGCGCTGGTGGCCATCCCGCTCGGCTTCGTCATCGGCATGAGCCCGCTGATCTACAAGGCGCTGGACCCGTTCATCCAGGTCTTGAAGCCCATCTCGCCGCTGGCGTGGATGCCGCTGGCGCTCTACACGATCAAGGACTCGGCCGCGAGCGGCATCTTCGTCATCTTCATCTGCAGCCTGTGGCCGATGCTGATCAACACGGCCTTCGGCGTGGCCGGCGTGCGGCGCGAATGGCTGAACGTGGCGCGCACGCTGGAAGTCAGCCCGCTGCGCCGCGCCTTCGAGGTCATCCTGCCGGCCGCTGCGCCCACCATCCTGACGGGCATGCGCATCAGCATGGGCATTGCGTGGCTGGTCATCGTGGCGGCCGAGATGCTGGTCGGCGGCACGGGCATCGGCTACTTCGTCTGGAACGAGTGGAACAACCTCAGCCTGCCCAACGTCATCTTCGCCATCCTCGTCATCGGCCTCGTGGGCATGGCGCTCGATCTTCTCTTCGCCCGCGCTCAGAAAGCCATCACCTATGTCGACTGAACTCGTCCAGGTGCAAGGCCTGGCCAAGCGCTATGGCGACGCGACCGTCTTCGATAACGTCAACTTCACACTGACCGAGGGCGAGTTCGTCTGCATCATTGGCCACAGCGGCTGCGGCAAGACGACCATCCTGAACGTGCTGGCGGGGCTGGAGCATGCGAGCGATGGCCACGTCTTCATGGCCAAGCGCGAAGTCAATGCGCCGGGGCTGGAGCGCGGCGTCGTGTTCCAGGGCCATGCGCTGATGCCCTGGCTCACCGTGCGCCAGAACATCGCCTTCGCCGTGCGCAGCAAGTGGCCGGGGTGGAAGCGCGCGGAGATCGATGCGCAGGTCGAGAAGTACGTTGCCCTGGTGGGCCTCACGCCCGCGCTGGACAAGAAGCCGAGCCAGCTCTCCGGCGGCATGAAGCAGCGCGTGGGCATCGCCCGCGCCTTCGCCATCGAGCCGCGCATGCTGCTGCTGGACGAGCCCTTCGGCGCGCTGGACGCGCTGACGCGCGGCACCATCCAGGACGAGCTGCTGAAGATCTGCGCCGCCACGCGCCAGACCGTCTTCATGATCACGCACGACGTGGACGAAGCCATCCTGCTCGCCGACCGCATCTTGCTGATGGCCAACGGCCCGCAGGCGCGTGTGGCGGAGATCGTCGTCAACACGATGTCGCGCGACCGGCAGCGTGCCTCGCTGCACCACGACCCGCAGTTCTATCGGATCCGCAACCACCTCGTCGACTTCCTCGTCGAGCGCAGCGCCACCCTTTCTCACGGCCGCGCGCCCGAGCACCCGCCCGAGGTTCGGCCGGGGCTTGCGCAGACCGCCGAAGTCATTCCCCTCGATACCAACCCCGCCATCCACAGGAGCACCGCATGAGCCGCCTCGAAGTCACCGAAAAGATCATCGCCACCAAGGTCGCCAAAGGCATCAAGTGGGCCGACGTCGCCGCCGACATCGGCCTCAGCAAGGAATGGGTTACCGCCGGCTGCCTGGGCCAGATGACCTTCAACGACGAGCAGGCCGCCAAGCTCGCCAAGACCTTCGACCTGACGGAGTGCGAGGCCCAGTGGCTCAAGGTGGTGCCTTACAAGGGCAGCCTGCCGACCAGCGTGCCGACAGACCCGCTGATCTACCGCTTCTACGAGCTGATCAGCGTCTACGGCACGACGTTCAAGGAGCTGATCCACGAAGAATTCGGCGACGGCATCATGAGCGCCATCGATTTCAAGATGGACCTGCAGCGCGAGCCGAACGCCGCCGGTGACCGCGTCAGCATCGTCATGAGCGGCAAGTTCCTTCCGTACAAGACCTACTGACGCGATGAAGCCGCCGCTTCCGCCGTTCACGCTTGAGTCGGCCATCCAGAAAGTGCGCATGGCCGAGGACGCGTGGAACAGCCGCGATCCGGACCGCGTTGTCGGCGTCTACACGGACGACACGGTCTGGCGCAACCGCGCCGAGTTCCCCGTCGGCCGCGATCAGGTGCATGCGCTGCTCACACGCAAGTGGGCGCGCGAGCTGGACTACCGCCTGATCAAGGAGTTGTGGGCGTTCACCGGCAACCGCATTGCGGTGCGCTTTGCCTACGAATGGCACGACGACTCGGGCCACTGGTTCCGCAGCTACGGCAACGAGAACTGGGAGTTCACCGATGAGGGCTTGATGCGGCGGCGCTTTGCGAGCATCAACGACCTGCCCATTGCGGAGTCGGCACGGCTGTTCTTCTGGCCGCTGGGTCGCAGGCCGGATGAGCATCCCAGCCTGAGCGAACTGGGGCTCTGAACGCCGGGCACGCGTCAACGCGTGCCGCGCAGGTGCTCGCCGCTCAAGCGATCGAACCAATGGCGAGCGCGGGCGGAAAGCTGCGCGTCCTGGACGACGTCGTCGAACAGCCGCAGGCCGTTGGGGTCGGCCAGCACGCCGGGCTCCACCGAGATGTGGCTGCCGGCGCGCCTGACCTGCAGCGCCTGGAACTCCGGCAACAGCGTGCACAGGATGACGTTGTGCGTGACGACGACGGTGCGCGCGCGTGAGCCCAGCGACTCCAGCACGCTGGCTGAAGCCGAGAGCGATTCCAGGTTGTTGGTGCCCCTGAACGGCTCGTCCACCAGCACCAGCACCTTGTCCATCGACGCCACCGTGGCCAGCACCTCCCGGCAGCGCCTGAGCTCGGCGGCGTAGAGGCTTTCGCGGTTGGCCATGGAATCGGTGGCGGTGATCGAGCTGATGACGCCGGTCACCTCGCCCGTGCAGCGCGTGCAGAAGGCGCCGCCGAACGCCCGCAGGAACAGCGCATTGACGCCGACGGCACGCAGCAGCGTGCTTTTGCCGGCGGCGTTCTGGCCCGAAATGAATGTGCCGCCGATGCCCGCAGTAAGGCTGGAGAAGGGAAGCGGGCGGGCGATTCCCGGGTGCACCAGCCCCTCGAAACTCAGGCCATACGCGGTCACTGTTTCGCCGTCCTGCACGTCCGACCACGCAATGCCGAGCCGGCTCGGCGCCGTGACGAGCGCGTGCTGCAGATCGACGCCCGCGCAATGGAGGTAGGCGTTGCGAACCAGCTCGATGTCGCGCTCCACGCGCCGGATGTCGCCCAGCATCGTGCGGTACTCGCGCAGCATGGCGAGGTTGAGGTATTCGTTCAGCCAGGCCCATTGCGACCTGCTGCGTTCGAGGGCGCGCCGGAGAGTCTCGATGTGGGCCAGCGGCAGCGCATGGCGAACGGTCCCCGATGTGATCAACGCCTCCGCCGTGGCGAGCACCGTCCAGAGCCCCGCCCTGACCATCTTCCATGACATCAGGAAGGCGTGCAGCCGGATCTGCGCGTAGGCCATGGTGGCGACTGCCGCAGCCAGGGCCAGCCAGCCCGCAGCCCAACCCGACGCCACCAGCACGATGCCGATGAGCAGCAGCAGCGGCATGACCACCAGGTGGTTGGCCCAGGCCGGCGTCGGGTATCGGGCGCCGAGGAACAGGAAGGGCAGCGGGTCGTGTGGTGAATGGCGAAGCGGCTCCAGCAGCGGCGCCAGCGCGTCGGCATGGCGTCGCACATCGGCCTTCATGGCGGCGACGTCGCCTCGCTGTGCGTCGGCAGTTCCATTGACGAGGGCCGCGTAGCCCGCGTAGTGACCGGCCTTGGAGCAGGGTTCGAACACCGCCTTCGTCGCGGCATGCAGCTCCAGGTCGTCCACCGTCTGCTGGTCGATGCGACGCCCGGATGCATCGGCGTCGTGCCGGGCGAACTGCTCCAAGTGCTGCCGGCTGGGCGGTGACGCCTGCACCGGTGCGGTAGGCGCGGCCCTGGAGAACAACTGGCGCGCAAAGCGCCGCTCGCTGGCCAGCTCAGCGCGATAGCCCGACAAGGTCATCGACTCCCATCCCCGGTTCTGTTGTTTGATCGAACCGTGAGGTCGGGGCAGGGCCGTCGATCTAAACCCCGGCATCGAAAAATTGATCGCCGGCGCGCGCAGCGGCGGTCAGGCGCGCACCGCCAGCATCACCGCGTAGGCCTTGAACACCGCGGTGGCCGGATGGCCCGCCGCCAGGCCGAGGCCATCGACCGCATCGTTGGTGACGCTCGCCGTCACGACCGTGCCGCCCGGCAGCGTGAGCCCGATCAGCGACGACACGGCGCCGCGCTCCACGCGCGACACGGTGCCGGCCAGCTGGTTGCGCGCCGACAGCTTGTAGCCGCCGAAGTCGGTCACCAGCACGACCTCGCTGGACTTCACGAGCGCCAGCGCCTCCTGGCCCTTCTTGACCTTGAGTTCCTGCGCAGCTTCCGTCGTCAGCGAGGCGGTGACCTGCTGGCCGCCGTCCAGTGCGAGACGCACCGTCGTTGTCGATGGGCCGGCGTTCACGCTCGCAATGCGGCCAAGGAACTGGTTGCGTGCGGTGGTCTTCATGCTCATCCTTTTCAACAGCGCGTCGAGCGCTGGTTGCGTGGCCAGCCAGGCGGCCTGTTCGTGCAGGAAGGCGGCGTGGCGCGCCTGCAGCTCGCGCCAGGCGGCGAGCAAGGCCTGACCCTCGGCCGTCAGCATCGTGCCGCCGCCGCCCGCGCCGCCGGTGGACTTGGCTACCAACGGCGCATGGGTCAAGGCGGTCGCCGCGTCCAGCACCAGCCAGGCGCCCTTGTAGCTGTAGCCGGCGGCCTTGGCGGCCTTCTGCAGCGAGCCGGTCAGTGCCAGTGCGGCCAGCAGGTCGAAGAAGCGGCCATCGAGCCGGCCGGCCAGGCGCAGGTCGCCTTGCAGCAGCGGGTGGTCGCTGGCCGTCATGCCAGGCGTGCCCGCAGATCGTCTCGGCCGGCGACCAGGTGGTCGGTCACGTGGCCGCCGTCGAACAGGAAGACCTCTTCGGCCAATGCGACCACGTCGTCTGCGTCGTGGCTCACCATCACCGCCGGGATGCCCCACCGCGCGCGCACCCGCTTCAGTTCGTCGCGCAATTCGCGGCGCAGCGCGCTGTGCAGCGCGGCGAAGGGCTCGTCCAGCAGCAGCACCTGCGGGTTGCAGGCCAGCGCGCGTGCCAGCGCTACCCGCTGCTGCTGGCCGCCGGACAGCGTGGCCGGCTTGCTGCGCGCCAGGGTCGCCAGGCCGAAGGCTTCGATCAGTTCATCCACGCGTGCGGCATCTTCTGGCTGCAGCCTCCGCCGCCAGCTCGTCAGCCCGAAGGCGATGTTGTCGCGCACGCTGAGGTGTGGGAAGAGGGCGTAGTGCTGGAACAGGTAGCCCACGCCGCGCGCCTCGGGTGGCAGGGCTATGCCGGCGGCGCTGTCCAGCAGTACACGCCCGTTCAACTTCACGTGGCCGGCGCGCACCGGCAACAGCCCGGCCATGGCCTGCAGCGTCAGCGACTTGCCGGCGCCCGACGGGCCGTAGAGCGCGACGAAGGGCGCATCGGTCGCGAAGGCGATGTCGAGGTCGAAGCGACGGCGCGTGTCGCTGACGGACAGTTTGAGCGCAATGTCGATCACGGTTTGCCGAACCCGTACTTGACGAGGATGGCCTGCGCCTCAGCGCGGCCGAGGAAGGCGACGAAATCGCGTGCCAACGCCGCCTGCCTGCTGTCCACCACGACCGCCGCCGGGTAGGTGATGGGCGCATGCCCGCCCACCGTCATCGCCATGACGACCTTGCCCTTGGCCAGCTTCGCATCCGTGCGGTAGACGAAGCCGGCCTCCACCTCGCCGCGCGACACATAGTCCAGCACCTGCCGCACGTTGTCGGCAAACACCAGCTTCGGGCTCAGCGGCGCCCACAGCTGGGCGTTTTCCAGCGCCTGCTGCGTGTAGCGGCCCACTGGCACGGAGGCGACCTTGCCGACGGCAATTCGCTTCACGGCGGGCTGTGCCAGGTCTTGCATGGCCTTGACCGGGCTGGCGGCCGTTGTCACCAGCACCAGCGCGTTAGCCGCAAAGTCGCGCCGCGTGTCCGCCGCGATGAGCTTCTGCTCCGCAGCACGATTCATCGTCTCCTGGTCGGCGCTGGCGAACACATCCACCGGCGCGCCGTGGGCGATCTGCTGCAGCAGCACGCCCGAGGCGGCGAAGTTGAAGCGCACGGTCACGCCCGGCCTGGTGGCCTCGAAGCGCGGGGCGATTTCCTTGAAGGCATCCGTCAGGCTGGCGGCGGCCGAGACCGTGACCGCTTCAGCCGAGGCGAGCAAGGGCAGGGCGGTCAGCAGCAGCAACAAGCGCTTCATGACGGCGCGCGCTGCAGAAAGCGGTTGGACAGCAGCAGGATGGCCACCGACACCGCCGACACGACCAGCACCAGCATCAGCGCGATGTCGTCACGCCCGGCCTGCACCGCGTCGTAGATGGCCATCGACGCCGTCTGCGTCTGCCCCGGGATGGACCCGGCCACCATCAGCGACGCGCCGAACTCGCCCATCGCGCGGGCAAAGGCCAGTAGCGTGCCGGCCAGGATGCCCGGCCAGGCCAGCGGCAGCGTCACGCGCACGAAGGTGCTCCAGCGCGACTGGCGCAGCGTGCGCGCCGCCGCCTCCAGGTTGCGGTCCACCTGCGCGAAGGCGCCGCTCGCACCCTTCAGCACCAGCGGCAGCGCCACCAGCGTGGACGCGATGACGGCGCCGTGCCAGTTGAAGATGACCGTGTAGTCGAAGTGCTCGCGCAGCCAGCCGCCTAAAGCGCTTCGCCGGCCCATCAGCACCAGGATGCCGTAGCCCAGCACCGTGGGCGGCAGCACAAGCGGCAGCATGCAGACGGCCTCCAGCACGCCGCGCCCGGGCAGCTTCGTGCGGGCGAACACCCAGCCCAGCGCCACACCCAGCAGCAGGGCCAGCACCGTCGCGACACCGGCGACGCGCAGCGTCAGGGCCAGCGGTGCGGCGTCGAACTGGCTCCAAAGATTGGCGGGCATGGCGCGTAATGTAATCAACTACATCACGAAAAGCCGACGCGGGCCGGGGCAGGCCTGACGCTCTATGCTGCGTCGCAAACCGCTATGGAACTGCTGACCGAACTCTTCTCCCGCCACGGCCTGATCGCCGTGGCCGTGGCCGTGTTGCTTCATCAGCTCGGCGCGCCGCTGCCGTCCACGCCGCTGCTGTTGTTGCTGGGTGCGGAGTCGGCCTCGCGTGACGGCTTCGCGCTGCGCGCCTTCGCCGCCATCACTGGCGCCGCGGTCGTGGCTAACGCAATATGGTTCTGGGCCGGCCGGCGCCTGGGGCGGCGCGTGCTGACGGCGCTGTGCCGGGTTTCCATCTCGCCCGACAGCTGCGTGCGTCAGAACGAGATCAGCTTTGCCCGTCGAGGCGCGCTGACCTTGCTGATCGCCAAGTTCGTGCCGGGGCTGTCCATGCTGGCGCCGCCGCTCGCCGGCGCCCTGGGCATGACGGCCGGGCGCTTCCTGACCTGGAATCTGCTCGGCTCGGCGCTCTGGGCCGCCGCCGGCCTGGCGGCGGGCCGCGTCTTCCATGCGCAGATCGATGCGCTGCTGCGTGAGCTGGGCCGGCTGGGCAGCGCGGCCATCGCGTTGGGCGTGGCGGTAATCGCGGCCTATCTGGCCTGGCGGTTGTGGCGGCGCGCTGTCGTGCGGCGTGAGCTGAATGGCTTCGAGCGCCTGGACCCCGCCGAAGTGACGGCCTTGCAGCAGCAGGGCTGCCAGGTCGTTTTCGTTGACGTGCGCGGCGGGCCGCCCGCCAGCCGCATCCCCGGCGCGCGCCTTCTCGACCTCGGTGCCCTGGGCGACGTGGCACTCGCGGGCTGGCCGGCGGACGCCGAGTTCGTCACCTACTGCGCCTGTCCCAATGACGTCTCCGCCGCTCGCGCCGCGCAGTGGCTGCAGCGCCAGGGCTACCAGGCCCGCGTGCTGCGCGGTGGCATTGAGGCCTGGACACAGGCTGGAAACGTGCTGGAAGTGGCGTAGCACGGGCGACCATTCGGAGGCGGGCCTCGAAAAACTAGTGGTTACCCTATAATCGGGTTTACCCTATAACGACGGTGCCACAAGCCCGAACCGCCATGAGCCTGATCCACAACCTGCTGCACTCCCTGCGCAGCGCGCTGACCGCTGACACCCAGTCCGACACGGAAGAGCGCTATCTGGCCGACGCCATCGACCATGCCGACCTGGAGCGCCGCATTGCGACTCAGTCGCGCGCCAGCCTGTCAATGGCGCCGATGAACATCGGCCGCTGAGCGTCCAGCACCAAGCAGAACGGCCCCGCGAGGGGCCGTTTGTCATGGAGCGGCGGCTTGGCTTCCTACTGGATCAGGCCGTTCTTCAGCGCGTAGTAAGTCAGGTCGCTGTTGGTCTCCAACTTGATCTTTTCCAGCACGCGGGTGCGGTAGGTGCTGACAGTCTTGACGCTGAGGAACATTGCCTTGGCCATGTCGCCCACCGTCTCGCCCTTGGCCAAGCGCAGGAAGACCTGCAGCTCGCGCTCGGACAGCGACTCGTGCAGGGGCCGGTCGGAGGCGCCGCCGGCGACGCCGTCGGCCAGCAGCTCGGCCACCGCCGGGCTGATGTAGCGCCGGCCGCGCGCCACGGTGCGGATCGCGTTGGCGATTTCCTCGGGGTCGCATTCCTTGTTCAGGTAGCCACTGGCGCCCTGGCGCAGCAGCGTCGTGGCGTAGTGCGTCTCCGGAAAGCCGCTCAGGATCAGCACCGGCAAGTCCGGAAAGCGTGTCTTGATGGCGGACAGGGCATCCACGCCGCTCTGGCCGGGCATGGAGATGTCCATCAACAGCACGTCCACCTCGCCGCCGCGCGCCAGTTCCAGCGCGTCGCGCCCGTTGCCGGCCTCGCCCGTGACGCGGAGGTCGACGTTCTCGCTCAGGAATTGCCGTAGGCCTGAGCGCACGATGGCGTGGTCGTCAACGATGCCAACTCGAATCATGTTTTCACTCCGCATCCATTGAGGGATGTGCGTAAGCGTAACGACGCCATGCGCCGTATGCGATCAGCGGTGTCCTACACGAGTCAGGTCGCGGTTTCTGTCCTACATCAGCTTGGGTCAGCGACCGGCAGCTCAATCGCCCGGTTTTTTGCACAGTTCATTCCACGGTCAAGTTGGCCGACACGGAGTGAACGATGAAAGCCCTGACCCGCAACCTGCCTCGTGTGACGCCACCTGTCTGGCTGACGTCGATGGTGGCGGCCGCATTGGGTGCCATGTTGATGGCGGCTTTCATCAATACCCTGCAGGAGAACGTTCGCCAGGGCGAGCAATTGCGCCAGGCGCAGCGGGCCGGCAACGTCCGGCACGCGATAGGCATGGCCGCCAACATGGCGCCGCGCAACCAGTCACCCCAGTTGGGGACATCGATGTCTCCGACATTTCAACGATGAAGAAGAAGGACGCATGATGAAACGCAACACCACCTTCCGTGCGCCGTTGTTCGGCGCCCTGGCTCTCGCAGCCGCCCTGGCCGCCTGCAGCAAGCAAGAAGACGACCGCACGGCCGGCCAGAAACTTGATGGTGCGATTGCCGAAGCCAAGCAGGCGGGCGCAGAAGCCAAGGTCGAGGCTGGCCAGGCGATGGACACGGCCGAGAACAAGCTCAAGGACGCCACGGCGACCGCATCCGACGCGATGGCTGACGCGAGCATCGTGACCAAGGTCAATGCTGCGCTGATGGCCGACGACAAGCTCAAGGCAACGCAGATCGACGTCAAGGTCGAAGCCGGTCGCGTCGTGCTGAGTGGTACGGCACCCGACGCTGGGTCGCAGGCCCGCGCCACGACGCTGGCGTCGGCGGTGGACGGTGTCCGCTCGGTCGACAACCAGCTGACCGTCGCGCGCAACAGCTGATGGCCAACGCCTGCAGCCGGCTCAGCCGGTTTGCAGGCGGCCCAAACAACGTACCGCGCTGGCCTGAGCCGAGGTTTCCATGACTGCATTGCGTGCCTTCATCGTCGAGAACAGCCCCGTCATCCGGGAGAACCTGGCCGGCACGCTTGAGGAACTGGCCAACGTCGAGGTCATCGGCAGCGCCGGCGACGAGGAGTCGGCGGTGCACTGGATGAGCCGGCCAGGCGCCAGGAAGGCCGACGTCGTCATCGTCGATGTCTTCCTCAACTCAGGAAGTGGCCTGGGCGTGCTGCGTGCGGCCCAGCGCCTTGGCGTTGCGGCCCGCCGCATCGTGCTGACGAACTACGCCACCGACGAAGTGCGGCGGCGCTGCGCCATGCTGGGTGCCGAGCGTGTGTTCGACAAGTGCCGCCAGCTTGAAGAGCTGATCAGCTACTGCGCTGGTCTGTCGGCCAAGCCCGCCTGAACAAGCCGTTCGCATCGCGAGGGCTCTGGCGCCTTGGGGAGCCCCGCCGGCGAACCGGCGCAATTCTTTCACCAAGTGGCCGAGTAGCTCAACATCACGTTCCGCGCCCGCGGGCGCAGTGTCAGCCGGCTTTGCGGCGACAGCTGATAGCTGAACGCGCCGCGCAGGCCGGCCAGGCCTTCTTTCTTGGACTTCTGAAATGCCATGCGCGACGCCCACCCGGTATCACGCTCCCAGACCGGCGACTCCACACCGCCGCTGAGACGGCGAGTGAAGTCATAGCTGACGCCTGCCCACACCGCTTCGCGGACCGCGGCCTGCGGACCGAACTGCACCGGTGAGCGCAGCTGCTGCTCAACACCGAGTTGGTAGCGCCAGCGCGACTGCTCGCGCTGGCGGCTCAGCCATCGTGGGTCGCGCCAGTTCAGTTCCGGGTCGGCTGCGGCCAGGCCGGTGCTTTGGCCGGCAGCAGCTGTGCCTGCCGGCAAGCCCTCGGCAAGAGCAGCTTGCGCGAGTGACAGACCGAGCAGCGAGAAGAGCAGGCGGAGCTTCATGGCGGCGGCGCTTCAAGTGGGATGAGCAAATGATCTGTCGGCGGCAGTGGCGACGTTGTCGGCGGGATGCCGAGCGCGCTATCGGACAAAGCGAAGCCGTTGCGGCCTCCGCGCGCAGCAGCGCGTGGTCCTACAACCGACGGCTGCGGCGACTGATGGGCCGGCGCTACTCCGCCCACCAGACTTGGCCTGCAGGCTGGCCGAAGCCTGTCCCATCCAGGAGACCGTCATGAAAACTTCAAACAGCACGAAGCCCGACGACTGGCGCGACAACCTGCCGCCGTATGGCCAGCCTGCCGTCCACCCTGTCGTTCAGCCGCCTGTACAAGCGCCGGAGCCACGCCGGCGAAGGTCGGGGGTGGGTGGTTGGTTGCTGGCGCTCGGCCTGGGCGCGGCCATCGCGGCCATCGCTGTGTCGAACATGCACGACCCGCGCACCCTGGGCACCCAGCTTGACGATGCCGTCTCCAGCGTGCGCCAGATCGGCAGCGAGGCGGGCCGAGCGGTGACCGATTCACAGAACGCGGCCGTGGATGTGTCGCGCAACGCGCTGGACGGCGTCACGACGGCGGTCGACGACACCGCCATCAGCCTGAAGGTCAAGACCGCATTGGCCGCCGACCCGGCCCTGAGCGCGCCCCGCATTGATGTCACCACCACCCAGGGCATCGTCCGCCTGGAGGGCCCAGCGCCCGACGCGGTCGCCAAGGAACGCGCCACCGTGCTGGCCGGTGCGCCTCAGGGTGTGCGCGGCGTCGACAACAGGCTGACATTGCCGCAGGCGCCCCAGGTCGTCGCCGTCGGCGATGCCGCTGCGCCGACGCTGCAGCCCACAACGCCGGCCCCCAAGCCGCAATAAAAAACCGCCGGTTCACGACCGGCGGCTTGTATGAGTGACGCCCGCTGCGATGAATGCAGCGGGCGTTTGTCTTTACTGGAAGTAGCGTGCCTTGGCGCTGGCCTGGCAGCTGTCCTTGGCATTGCCCGACAGGGAGTCGCAGCGCTCGTTGGCAACCTTGTAATCGGCCTTGAGCTTGGTCTCCATCGCGTCGGACTGCGCCTCGGCGACGGCCTTGTTCGCCTTCAGGTCGGCCTTGGCCTTGTCATGGTTGGCCTTGGCCTGGGCGACGCAGACGTCCTTGGCATTGCCCGACCTGTCATCGCACATCTCCTTGGCCAGCTGGTAGCGAGCCTCGTAGCGTGACTCCAGGTAGTCATTGCGGTCCTTGACCGTGCCCGTGTATTGGTATTCAAGATTGGCCAGCGCCACCTTCTCGTGGCCCTTGGCACGCTCGACGCAGACATCCTTGGCGTTGCCAGACAGCGAGCCGCAACGGTCGCGCTCGCCCTTGAACATGGCCTTCACTTCATCCTTGGCCTGTGAATAGACGGGCTGGGTGAGGTTGGCGGAGGCAACACTGCTCAGGCCCATCAGGGCGATGGCACAGAGCAGGCGGTTCTGGATTTGCGTTTTCATCGGGTTCTCCTTTTGCTTTCGGGGGTGCAACCACCGTCCTCGGATGGCGGTCGTCACACCAGGAAGCTTAGGAAGCCGCGCCTGCAAGCCCCGTCGGCGTCGCGGCTCCCGCGGAGTCGGACAAGGCCGCGTGGCAGCGGCGCCGATGCGCGTTCAAAGCAGCAGTAGGGCCGCTGCCGCCAGCAGGGTAGGGCCCAGCGCGCCCAGCAGAAGGCCGCCAGCGCCAATGGATTCATCCTCGAAGCCGCGCTTGAGCAAGGCCACGCCGGCCGGGTTGGGCGCATTGGCGATCACCGTCAGGCCACCGCCCGCCACGGCGCCCGCCACCAGCATGTACTTGGATTCGTCGGAGATGGTGGTGATGAGGGAGCCGAGATAGGTCAGCGCGGCGTTGTCGGTGATGGCCGTCAGCCCCAGCGCACCGAAGAACAGGGCGACGGGTTCGAGGCTGGAGACGATGGGCTGCAGCCACCAGGCCTGGAGCCCCCCCAGCACCACCAGACCGGCCAGGAAGAAGGCCACCAGCAGGGCCTCCTTGAGGATGAGTGGGTTCTGGTGACGCTCGTAGGCCTGCGCGAAGCCGAGGAACATTAGGAACAGGCCGAGGAAGGCGACGGGATGGTGGGCGAGCAGCACGACACCGGCCAGCAGTGCGAGATGCACCAGCACGACCAGCACGGGCACGGCAGCCTCCGGCCGCTGCACTGGCGCGGACGCCGAACCGAGGTGTTTGCGCAGCACGAAGGTGGCAATGGTCGCGTTGGTCACTACCGCCACTGCCGATTTCCAGCCGAAGTTGATGAACATGAAGGCGCTGTCCCACTGCCACGTCGCAGCGACCATCAGTACCGGCGGGGCGGCATAGGAGGTGAGCGTGCCGCCGATGGAGATGTTGACGAACAGCACGCCCAGGGCGAAGTACTTCAACCGCTCGGGAACCTCCGGCCGGAACACCTGCGGCGCCAGCATCAGCGCGGCGATGGTCATCGCGGCGGGCTCGGTGATGAGCGAGCCCAGCAGCGGCACGGCCGCCAGGCCCAGCCAGACGCTCGCCATCGGTGTGGGTAGCGGCAGCACGCGGGCGATGCCGTCCACCGCCCAGATCACGGTGCGCAGCACGGGCCGGGACGCTGCCACGACCATCACGACGAAGACGAACAAGGGCTCGGTGTAGTTGCGCGATTCGGCATAGGCCAGCGCTTCACCGCCGCCCTGCAACAGGGCCATGGCCATGATCAGCACGATGGCCCAGAAGCCGAACACCACCTCGACTTCGCCCAGCAGGTGGAACAGACCGGCGTGTTGGGGGAAGCGGTGGGACAGGCGTTCGAGCTGCTTGGCAGCGAACGTGTGAGCCAGGGCCAGCACGAAGATGGCCAGGGCGGTGTACTGGACGACGTTGTCGGACATGGCGGGTTGCACGTGGTTGCTCCGCGTGGCGGCCCGACCAGCGCAATTCACCTGCTGTTCCGCGGAACGGTTCAGCACCCGCCGCGCAGTGTAGCCACGGCACGGCATGACGCACCCGACAGCCTGCCCGCAGGGGCGCCGAAAGAGCCGCCCTGCGAGCGGTGGGCACCTCGATTGCTAAACTGAACTCGTGATCGCGCCTTCCCTGTCGACCTCCCGCTGCCTGTTGGTGTTGCTGCTGCTGCTGGCCGTTGTCTTCAGTGGGGCAGGCTGGGCGTCGGCGCCAGCGCCTGCCGCTGGCGAGCCCGTTGTGAGCGCCGTCGCAGACGGTTGCCAAGCCAGTGCCGCGCCCGCCGAGCGCGACTCACCGGAGCAGGCGCCCGCCGCCTGGGACGCCGACCTGGCCTTGACCGACAACGCCGCAGACCCCCAGGAATGCGCATTGCCATTGGCGGATATGCGGCAAACCTCGCCGGTGCCGTCGGTTGCAGCCGAGCATGTGCGCGCCTTCATGCCGAGCCTCATACTCAGTCGGCTCGACAGACCACCCCGCAAGGGCTGATCCGCTCGGTTGCCATCATCGGCAACCGCCTTCCCGGTCGACCCGCGTCGACCCTGCGCGAGCGCAACGCTCCGCGGCCTCGGCGCCCATTGCTTCCAAGCCTCTTTCTTTTCAGGAGCCATCATGAATCCTTCATTCCCCCACTCCCATCATTCGGCCGCGGTACTCCCGGCCGTCGAGCGCAACCGCGTGCTGCGCAACACCTACTGGCTGCTGGCCCTGTCGATGGTGCCCACGGTGCTCGGCGCCTGGGTCGGCCTCGCCACCGGCCTGGCGCGGGCCATGTCGCCGGGCATCGGACTCATGGTCTTCCTCGTCGGCGCCTTCGGCTTCATGTTCGCCATCGAGAAGACCAAGAACTCGGCTGCCGGCGTGCCGGTGCTGCTGGCCTTCACGTTCTTCATGGGCCTGATGCTGTCGAGGCTGGTGGGCTCGGTGCTCGGCCTGGCGAATGGCACCGGGCTGATCATGACGGCCTTCGCCGGCACGGCGGTCATCTTCCTGGGCATGGCGACGCTGAGTTCCGTCATCAAGCGTGACCTGTCGGCCATGGGCAAGTGGCTGTTCATCGGCGCCATCCTGCTGCTGGTCGCGGGCATCGCCAATTTCTTCCTGCAGAGCAGCGCCCTGATGATGACGCTCTCAGTGCTGGCCATCGGCATCTTCTCGGCCTTCATCCTGCATGACCTCAAGCGCGTCCAGGACGGCTACGAGACCAACTACATCAGCGCCACGCTGGGTGTCTATCTCAGCATCTACAACGTGTTCCAGTCGCTGCTGGCACTGCTCGGCCTGGCTGGCGGCCGGGACGAGTGAACGCTGAAGCAGGCGGGAACAGTCCCGACCCAGGCGTTCAACCGCCGTTGTCAGCGGCGCTGGCATCGCTCGCGGCCGACACCGGCCGCGAGCGGGTTTCGCTGCAGGACCTGCTGAACTTGCTCGGCGACCGTGCCGTGGCGGCGCTGCTGCTGATATTCGCTCTGCCGAACGTGATCCCTGTGCCGCCCGGCGCGTCGGCCGTGCTCGGCCTGCCCATGCTGATGCTCGCCGCGCAACTGGCGCTCGGCTCCAAACCGTGGCTGCCGGCCTTCGTGGCGCAGCGCTCGCTGTCACACGCTCAGTTCGTTGCCATCGTTGCCCGCATCAGCCCCTGGCTGCAGCGCGCCGAGCGGCTGTTGCGGCCCCGCTGGCGGGCCTTGTCGGGGCGCAGTGCCGAGCGCCTGGTGGGGCTGGTGTGCCTGGCGCTTTCCGTGGTGGTCTTTCTGCCGATTCCGCTGGGCAACATGCTGCCCGCCTTCGCGGTGTGCGTGCTGTGCCTGGGCCTGATGGAAAGGGACGGCCTGTGGGTGGTCTTTGGCCTGCTGGTCGCCGCCGTGGCCCTGCTGCTGGTGGCGGGTGTCATCTACGCGATTGCGCGCACGGTGCTGTTCTTGGTCGCCAACGCGTTCACCTGACACCGCTGAGATGGCGCGTCAGCCGGTACCCGGCTCGTCGTGCCGCCAGGGCGGCAGCGGCGCACCGCAGTCGCGGCAGAACTTGGCGCTGGGCCAGTGGCCTTCGCTCAGGCATTCATGGCAGGTGCGCGTGGTGGGCGCCCGGTTCATGCGTTGTGCGGTGAACTCGGCACTGACGATGCCGGTCGGCACGGCCAGCGTCCCCCAGCCCAGCAGCATCATCAGCGACGCGATGGCGCGTCCGAGATCGGTCTTGGGTGTGATGTCGCCGAAGCCCACGGTGGTCATCGTCGTGATGGCCCAGTACACGCCCATCGGAATGCTGGTGTAGCCGTTTGCCGGGCCTTCCACCACATACATCAGCGTGCCCATGATGGTGACGACCATCATCACGAAGGCCATGAACACGAGGATCTTGCGCCTGGACGCGGCCAGCGCATGGCCCAGCAGGCTGAACTCGGCCACATAAGCGCCCAGCTTGAGGATGCGGAACAGCCGCAGCAGCCGCAGCACCCTGACGTCGATCAGCGCGCTCAGCCCCGGCACCAGGATCGCCAGGTAGGTGGGCAGCAGGGCCACCAGATCGATGATGCCCAGCGCGCTGCCCGCATACCGCCTCGGGTGCCTGACGCAGGACAGGCGGGCGATGTACTCCACCGTGAACAGCAGCGTGAAGGCCCACTCCAGCGCGTTCAGGACATGCTTGTAGCGCGCATGCACCGTGGCCATGCTGTCCAGCACGACCACGCTGACGCTGGCCAGGATCATCGCGATCAGGATCAGGTCGAACATGCGGCCGGCCCGCGTATCGGCCTCGAAGATCACCGTGTACATCTGCACGCGCCAGCCGTCCGCCGGGCCACCGTGCAGGGGCTCGGCGCGGCTGGGCTGCTTCGTTGGTATGCCCGTCATCGGGTCGATGCTATGTCATGGCCCGCGCGACGAACGGCCCCATCGGGTGAAGCTGGTGACGAGCCGGCCGTCGTCCCGCAACAGCGGCAGCGCATGCGCCGAGACCTTTTGCACGCACCGGCCCCGAACGGTCTCGGCCGCGGCAGCGCGGGTTCGCCGGTGGTGCCCATACTGGCGCGACTTGCCCCTCATCCCGATTGCCGTGCCCAAATTCCGCCACCCCGTCCTGCTGAACTATCTGCTCGGCATCGCCAGCATCGTGATCGGCGCAGGCGTGACCAGCGCGACCGATTCCCTGCTGCCCATCGCGATGGGCGGTGCGGTCGCCGTGATGTGCACCTACTCGTTGGTACGAGCGATCTGCCGTGGGGAGCTGCGCGCGCCCAAGCGGCCGCCCAAGGCATAAGGTCGCCAGTCGCTCAGGCGCCGGCCTTCGCCGGCTCGGCGCGGCGCATGCAATGCCGGCCGGCGCGCTTGCCGGCGTACATCGCGGCGTCGGCGCGCTTGAGCAGCTCATTGCCGCGCTGGCCATCCGCGGGCGCCATCGCATAGCCGATGGTCAGGCCCACCTTGCAGCGGTGGCCCAGCACGACGAAAGGCTCGTCGAAGGCCGCCAGCAGCTTCTGGCCCAACCCGGCCGCGGCGGCGTCGTCGGCCAGGTCGTCGGCCAGCACGACGAACTCGTCGCCACCCAGCCGCGCGACCACGTCGCTGTCACGCAGATGCTGCTGCAGACGCTGGCCCACGGCCACCAGCAGGGCATCGCCCACATCGTGGCCGTGCTGGTCGTTCACGGGCTTGAAGCCGTCCAGGTCGAGCAGGTAGACGGCCAGCGGGCGCTGCGCCGTGGCCTGCGGCAGTGCGGCCGCCAGCCTGTCCTGAAGGCCGCGGCGGTTGGGCAGGCTGGTCAGCGCGTCGGTATGCGCCAACGCACGCAGGCCCTCGCTCTCCAGCCGCGCGCGGTCGGCGCTGCGGTGCATGGCCTGCACGCGCACGCCCAGCACCGCCATCCACGCGGCCATCTCGACGAGGATGCCGGCGGGGAAGCAATACTGCGCCAGCACGGTCGGTTCGACATAGCCCCGGATCAGCATGGACACCATGGCCGCGCCGCCCAGGTAGAAGGTCCAGCCGAGCAGCATGTAGGCAGCCACGCGTTCGCCGCGCAGCATCCTCACGAAGGCCAGCGGCAGCACCGAAGCGGGTGTGCCCACGCCGAGCACCATCGCCAGCGTCTGGGCCGCGCCGTAGCTCAGCACTCCAGCCAGGGCGAGCGCGATGGTCAGCAGGGCCAGCGCCGCCACGACGCGCATCGCGTGGAACATCAGGCGCTGGCCGTCCCGCAGAACCAGCGCGCCGTTGATGAAGAAGGCCGCCGCGGCCACCGAGAGCAGCACGCCGAGCGGCGCCACCTGCTGCGACAGCCCCGGCGAGTCCTGCCACAGGTATTGCGGCCCGATGCCGAAGTAGGACAGCAGGAACACCAGGTTGCCGACCAGCAGCGCGGTGTACTGCAGGAACATCGGGTCGCGCAGGCTGATGTAGTGCGCCAGGCTGTAGATCAGCATGCACAGCGCCAGCCCCAGCAGCACACCCTGCACCAGGTGCGTGGCCGACTCCGCTGCCAGGAAAGCTTGCGGCGTGCGCAGCGTGATGGGCAGCACCATCGAGCTTCGGGTGCTGACGCGGATCAGCAGTTCGCTGCGGCCCGGCTCCAGCGTCAGCAGCGCGGCCGGCGCCCGCGAGGGCAGGGGGCGGGCTGAGTAGACCAGCTCGTTGCCCATCAACTGCTGCGAAGTCACCCGGCCGTCGCGCACCAGGTAGACCTCGATGCGGTTCAGCGACGGGTAGTCGATCTCCAGCACGCGTTGCTGCGGGCCGGGCCCGGCCACATCGAGCGGCACATGCAGCCAGAGTGCCGCGGCGTGCCGTCCGAGGTTGCCCGGCGTGCCGGTGTGCGGCGCGAACTCGGCGCGGCGTGGGAGCACGTCGGCAACGCCCAATCGGTGGCTGGGGTCTGCCAGCAAAGTCACTGCCGGCCACAGCGCGATGTCGTCGCGGCCATCCACGTGCAGCGCGGCGGGCGTTGCATCGGCCCATGCCGGGCACAGCTGCACGGCGAAGAGCAGGCACAACAGGCGCAAGAAGCGGGTGGCGAAATGCATGCGGAGATTGTCGACAGCGCCCCCTGCGCCTGTGGCAGCCGGCTTGGCAAGCAGCGGCGTGTGTGTGTAAAAAGTCTAGTTCACGTGGCGTTAGCACCCGTGCTCGCGAGATGGCCAGGCCGGGCTTCGGCCGACCACCCGGCGCTCAGCGCTCGATCTTCAAGGCAAGCTCAAGCGACGCCGTCGAAGGCGTCTTGTTCGACCACATCCAGCAATAGACCTGTCCGGCCTGCACCTCCAGCGTCTGCGCGCCATCCTTCACCTCGTTGAGCTTGACCGGGTACACCGTCTCCTTGCCCAGGTGGTAGTGGATGTTGAAGTTCATCGGGGCGCCGCCCTTGAATGACCAGGCGACCTTCTGACCTGGCGTGAGCTTGCCGCAGACCTCGACGAACTTGGTCGGTGGGACCTCGGCCTGGTGGGCGAACCGGCCTTGGGCGTCCCACTCGATGTCGACGATGTGGTTCGCGGCGACTGCAGCGCCGAACGGTGCCATGAGCAACGCCGACAGACCGGCGAGCCGCCATGCCTGGCGAGGCAGCGCGACGGCCATCACGGCAACACCTTCAATTCGGTCACAACGAACTTGCCGCCGTCGTGGGCCGCCTTGAACTGGACGCGGGTGCCGGGCTGAAGCTTGTCCAGCATCGCCTTGTCGCGCACCTGGAAGACCATGGTCATGGCCGGCATGTCCAGGCTCTTGATCTCGGCATGCTTGAGCGTCAACCTACCGGTGTCGCGGTCGACCTTGCGCACCTCGGCGTCGGTCATGTCGGCGCTGGCTGCAGGGGCGCTGGCCTGTGCGGGTGGTGCGCCATGGCTGGCCGCCTGTGCTGCTGGGTTCATCAGCACAACGGTGAGCAGGGTTGCGGCGAACAGGCCGAGCGGGTGGTTGCGATTCATGTGGGTTCCTCTTGGCGGTGTGTTGAGCGAACGCGGCGTGGGTTTCATTGGGCGCTGACCAGGATCTTGCCGACCATGCCGGCCTGGTAGTGGCCGGCGATCAGGCAGGCGAAGTCGAATTCGCCGGCACGGTTGAAGGTCCAGTCGATCTCGCCCTTCTTGCCGGGGTCAACATGAACCATATAGGGCTCGTCATGCGCCATGTTCGGGAACTTGAGCATCAGCGCGGCATGCTCATCGAGTTCCTTCTTGGTGCCAATGACCAGCTCGTGCAGCATCTTGCCGTCGTTGTGCACGACGAAGCGGACCGTCTCGCCCAGCTTCACGTCGACGCGGTCGGGTGTGAAGCGCATGTTGTCGGTCATCTTCAGCGTGATGGTGCGCCGGACCTGCTTGGCGTCACCGGCGATGCCCCAGGGCTTTTGCTCCTTCTGCACCGCAGTGGCCGGCTTGACGTGCTTGTCGTTGCCGTGGGCCCAGGCGGGACCGCTCAACCCTGCAAGCGAGATCAGCGTGGCGATGGCGAGTTGTTTCATGTTCGTCCTCTTGATCATGATGGGCGCTCAGTGATGGCCGCCGTGGCCGCCGCTGGGCTTGCGAACCTTGACCTCGACATCGGTCTTGGCACGCTTCACCGGCGGCATCAGGCCCGCGCTTTCCGACTGGAAGCGGGCGGCATCCGGCAGGCTGCCGTTGAACTCGTAGGCCACCGTGCCGGGGGGGTGCTGGTACCACCCAGGGTCGCTGTAGTCGCCTTTCTTCAGACCCTTGCGCACCTTGACGACGCTGAACATGCCGCCCATGCCCACCGCGCCGAAGGGGCCCTGGCCGGCCATCATGGGCGCCGTGTTGTCGGGCAGCGGCATGGCCATCTCGGTCATGTCCTTCATGCCGCGCTCGCCCATCACCATGTAGTCGGGCACCAGCTTGCGGATCTTGCCGGCCAGGCCGCTGTGATCGACGCCGATCATGGTGGGCACGTCGTGGCCCATGGCGTTCATCGTGTGGTGGCTCTTGTGGCAGTGGAAGGCCCAGTCGCCCTCCTCGTCGGCGAGGAAGTCGATNCGATCATGGTGGGCACGTCGTGGCCCATGGCGTTCATCGTGTGGTGGCTCTTGTGGCAGTGGAAGGCCCAGTCGCCCTCCTCGTCGGCGAGGAAGTCGATTTGGCGCATCTGGCCCACGGCCACGTCGGTGGTGATCTCGGGCCAGCGCGCGCTCTTGGGCGTCGGACCGCCGTCGGTGCCGGTGATGAGGAACTCATGCCCATGCAGGTGGATGGGATGGTTGGTCATCGTCAGGTTGCCGATGCGGATGCGCACCTTGTCCTTGAAGCCGACGACGAGCGGGTCGATGCCCGGGAAGATGCGGCTGTTCCAGCTCCACAAGTTGAAGTCCAGCATCGTCATGATCTTGGGCGTGGCCGCGCCCGGGTCGATGTCGTAGGCGTTGAGCAGGAAGCAGAAATCGCGATCCACCTCGTCGATGAGCGGATGCCGGCCCTTGGGATGCGTGACCCAGAAGCCCATCATGCCCATGGCCATCTGCACCATCTCGTCGGCATGCGGGTGGTACATGAAGGTGCCGGGGCGGCGCGCCACGAACTCGTAGACATAGGTCTTGCCCGGCGGGATGCCGGGCTGGTTCAGGCCGGTGACGCCGTCCATGCCATTGGGCAGGCGCTGGCCATGCCAGTGGATGCTGGTCAGCTCGCCGAGCTTGTTGGTGACGAAGATGCGCACCCGGTCGCCTTCGACCACCTCGATGGTCGGGCCGGGGCTCTGGCCGTTGTAGCCCCACAGGTGGGCCTTGAAGCCGGGCGCCATCTCGCGCACCACGGGCTCGGCTACCAGGTGGAATTCCTTGACGCCCTGGTTCATGCGCCAGGGCAGGGTCCAGCCATTGAGCGTGACGACCGGGTTGTAGGGGCGGCCCGTGTTGGGCACCAGCGGCGGCATGGTGTCGGGCTTGGTCTGCAGCACCGGCTCGGGCAGTGCGGCAAGCGCCACCTTGCTGACCGAGGCCATCGAGGCGGCGGCGGTGATCGCACCGGCCCCGCCGAGCAGGGCGCGTCGATTGAATGTCATGTGGGTTCCTTGAAAAGGCTTCAGTGGCCCGCACCGGCTTCGCCGCCGGCGGACACAGCGGCTGCGGCCGGCATTGGCAGCGTGGCGCGGCCGATCAGGGCCATGTCGAGATCCGCCTTGGCCAGCCAGAAATCGCGCAGCGCCTCGATGGACGCATTGACGCTGGCGACCTGCGAGCGCGCATCGGCCAGCAGCTCGAAGACGCCGATCAGCATGCCGTTGTAGCGCAGCAGTTGCTCCTCGGAGATGCGCTTTCTCAGCGGCACGATCTCGTCGCGGTGATGGCGGGCGATGTCGTAGCTGGCGCGGTAGTTGCCGTAGGCCTCGCGCACTTCCGAGCGGGCGTTGATGGCGGTCGCAGCGGCCTGGTGCAGGGACTGCATGTAAAGGCTCTCGGCCTTGGCCGCGCGGGCGCCGCCCCAGTCGAACAGCGGCAGTTCCAGGGAGACTTCCCAGCCGGTCTGGCGCGGCGCCTCGTTGGACGTGTTGCGCACCAAGCCCAGCTCGAAGACGCTGACGAAGCGCGTCACCTCGGTCAGGCGCAGATTGCGTGCCGTCTGCTCGGCCGCCAGGCGCGCCGCCTGCACATCCAGGCGCTGGGCCAGGGCCTGGCGCTCGATGTCCGGCTGGTCACGCGGCGCATCCGGCAGGTCCGGCAGGCGTTCGGGCAGCTTGAAGTCCAGCTGGTCACCCCACAGCCCGAGCAGCCGGGCCAGGCGCTCGCGCGCGGCGCGCTGGCGCTGTTCGGCGCGGGCCAGGCCGAGCGCCGCATCGGCGTAGAAGCCCTGCTCGCGCAGTCGCGTCAGCGCATTGAAGTTACCGGCCTGCTGCATCCTGCGAGCGAGTTCGGCACTGGCCTCGGCGGCCTCCTGCACCTGGTGCATATAGCGAAGGCTCTCGCGCGCCGCGACGGCCTGCACCCAGGCCTTGCGCGCATCGGCGGCCAGGCTCAGCACGTCCATCGCCACCTCGCGTTGCACGGCCTGCAGCCGCCGTTCCTCCAACCGGCTGACCAGGGGCAGGGTCAGCAAGCGGGCGAGGTTGACATGCAGCGCTCGCTCCAGCTCGATCTCATCGCCCTGCGTGAGGCGGCCGAAGCTGAAACCGGGATTGGGCAGCCGCGCGGCCTGGCTGACTTCGGCCTCGGTGATGCCGAGCTGCTGCAGCCGGGCCTGCAGGCCACGGTTGTTCAGCAGCGCGATCTGCACGGCGGTGTCGGCGCCTATGGGCTGGCGCAGCAACTCCGTGACCTTGGCGTGCGTGCGGGCCAGGTCTTCGGCCGAGCGATCAACCGTCAGCGCTGGCGCGGTGTGAGCCTGGGTCAGCGACCTAACCTGGTTGAGCGAGGCGCCGGGTTCGACGGAAGCACAGCCCGCCAGCATGGCGACGGCCAGCAGGGAAAGCGGAAGTCGGGATCGTTTCATCGGTCGATCTCCTTCAGCGCGGCGCGTGGTGGTCATGCCGTTCGTTCGGCTTGACCGCAGACGCCGCAGCGGCAGGGGCTGCTGGGCCGTCATCCGCCTGCACCTTTTCACGGGCGTAGGCGCGCCAACCGCCGGCGCGGCGGGCCGCCTCGTTGGCCTGTTGCCAGGACCCGGCCGGCGCTTCCTTCAGCGCGCGGTAGCGCGCGAGGGCGCTGTCATGGCGAACCGCGGGCGCGCTGGCTTGCGGGTCGGTGGGATCAGGTCTGCCAACTGCCGTCTGCGCCTGGGCGGGCAGCAGGGCTGCGGCGACGATCATGGCCAGCGTCAGCGGTGGCCAAGCCGAACGCGCGGCGGTGCGGCCGTCTTTCAAGGGGGTGGGGAACATGCTGTCCTCGTCCAAAGAAGTGGATCGAAGAGCCCGCAGCAACGGCTGCCGGTCAGGCAGGCGCTCGGGATCTCGGGGTCGAGTTGAAGCGGGTCGCGGCGCTCCGGGCGGGCGCCGGCCGGCTCAGCGCAGGCTTCTTGGAGGGCGGTCGATGCGGTCGATGCGGCCGCCCACCACGAGGGAGCGGACCGCCTGCAGGACCGTGTCCGCGTTGACGACCTCGGTTGCCAGGCTAGGCGCTTCCGCCTGTGGCGCGACAGCGCCGCAGCAGGGCGCGCACTGCACGCATTTCGTGGCCGACGTCTCGTCCATCGCGGACTGGCTGGCCTCAGCATGGTGATCATGTTGAGACGAACTGTCCGCCGTCGCATGATGTTGCGGCAACGCCGCGCCCGCATGCGCCGGTCCGCAAGCCATGTAGCCGGCCGCCGCCAGCCCCTTGAGGGGCAGGGTCAGGATCAGCAGGCTGACCAGGAGGCAGCGGAGCAGTGCACGCATGCTGAAACTTTATCCCAGCCGCTTTGCAACAGCACATGGGCGCAGTGGCAGGCCTCGGTTCGGCGGGGGCATCTATCGACGTGACCTGGCCTCGCGCGATCTGCCGCTTGACCTTGCCACGGGGGCAAGCTCCACAGTTCCTTCACCACAACGTATTGAAGGAGCCAGTGATGATTGCGTTCGAAGTGAAGGACATGACGTGCGGACATTGCGTCAGCATGATCACCAAGGCCGTCAAGGGTGTCGACAGCGACGCGGCGGTCGCCATCGACCTGGCGTCCAAGCGCGTGGAGATCGGCTCCAGCGCCGCCAGCCCAGACGAGTTCAGGTCGGCGATTGCGGAAGCGGGCTACACGCCCACCGAAGCAACCGGCGCACCTGCCGCGCCCCGCGCAGCCACGGGCGGCGGTTGCTGCGGCTGTCGTTGAGCGGGCTCGCCGCGCACCCTTACTTGACGGTGAAGCGCACGGTCGCGGTCCTGCCCTCGACGTTGTACAGCACGGCCATGACCTTGGCACCCGGGGCAATCTTCACGCCGGTGGCACGCAGCTTGTTGCCCTCGGTGGCCTTGACGGCCACCTCGGTCTTTTGCGTGCCGTTCAACACGGTCAGCTTGCCCGAGATGCCCTTGGAGGGCATGTCCTCGTCATGGTCGACGAGGTAGATGGTCGCGCCGTCGGCGTCGGCCACCAGCTCGAAGTTGACGTCGTTGGCCACCTGCACCGTGCCGCCGTGGCGCGGCTTGGCGGCGCCGTGGGCCATCGCGACATTCATCCCCAGCGCGCTGATGGCGAGGAGGGCGGCAGTCAGCAGTTGCTTGGTTTTCATGGGTACTCCGATCTGATCGAGGGTCTAGGGCCTGTTAACGCTACGGCAATGGGTCGCGAAGGCCCGCCGCCAGGGGCCAATCAAGGCGCGACACGCCGCCCGCACTGATGTGCAGGCAAGTGGCGCAACGCCGAGTGGCCCCTGGCGGCGGGCCTTCCCTTCGGGTTGTGGCCGGAAAGGCCGCGCGCGGCGTTGCAAATGCTCGCCGGGTGTCCAACCCGGCTCCGCTTTGCGCCTTGCGCGCGGCCTTTCTGGCCACAACGCGACCCGTTGCCGTAGTGTTAACGGCCCTAGAACGATTGCTCGGCCTCGGCCGACGACTCGACGTCTTGTAACAGCCGTGTCAACGGACGCTCGCCTACCAGCCAAAACACGACCGGCGTCAGCACCGTGTCGAGCAGGGTTGAGCTGACGAGGCCTCCGAAGATGACGACGGCCACCGGATGCAGGATCTCCTTGCCGGGCTGGTCGCCGGCCAGCAGCAGCGGTGTCAGCGCAAAGGCCGCCACCAGCGCGGTCATCAGCACCGGCGTCAGCCGCTCCAGCGAGCCGCGCACGATCATGGCCTGGCCGAAGTGCTCGCCCTCGAACTTGCACAGGTTGATGTAGTGGCTGACCTTGAGGATGCCGTTGCGCGTGGCGATGCCGGCCAGCGTGATGAAGCCGACCATCGTGGCCACCGACAGCGTCACACCTGCCAGCCACATCGCCAGCACGGCGCCGATGAGCGCCAGCGGGATGTTGGCCATGATGATTGCCGCCAAGGTGGCCGAGCGGTAACGCGTGTAGAGCACCAGGAACATCATTGCCAGCGACACCAGCGACAGCGCCACGATCAGCTGCGTGGCCTGCTCCTGCGCCTGGAACTGGCCCTCCAGGCTGACGAAGGCGCCGGTCGGCAGGGCGGTCCCGGCGATGACCTGGCGGATGTCGGCGATGACCTGGCCCATGTCACGCCCGTCGGTGTTGGCGTAGACGACGATGCGCCGCCGCCCGTTCTCGCGGCCGATCTGGTTGGGGCCGTCGGTCTCCTCCACGGTCGCGATGCTGGACAGCGGCAACCGCCCGGCCGGCGTGTCGATCAGCGTGGTGCCCAAGTCTTGCGGGCTGCGCTTGTCATCGGGCAGGCGCAGCACCAGGTCATAACGGCGCTGCCCGTCGACGATCTGCGCGCCATGCGCGCCATCGGTCAGCGCCTGCAGCACGCGCACCGCCTCGCCGGGCGACAGGCCGGTCTGGGCCAGCTTGCGCTGGTCCAGGCGCACGGCGATCTGCGGGATCAGCACCTGCTTTTCCACGGTCAGGTCAACCAGGCCCGGCACGTTGCTCAGGCCGGCGCGCATCTGCTCGGCCAGGCCGCGCAGCGTGTCGGTGTCGTCGCCGTAGATCTTCAAGGCGACCTGCGCACGCACGCCCGACAGCAGGTGGTCGAGCCGGTGCGAGATGGGCTGGCCAATGGCGACCTGGGCCGGCAGCGAGGCCAGTTGCTCGCGGATGCGGGCCATTGCCGCCTCGCGGTCGACGGGCTCGCCATCGCGCTTGAGATCAACGTCGATCTCCGTGGAATGCACGCCCTCGGCGTGTTCATCCAGTTCGGCGCGGCCGGTGCGGCGGCCGACCTGGGTGACCTCCGGCAGCTGGCCGATCAGCGTCTCGGCCAGCGCGCCCATGCGGTTGCTCTCGGCCAGCGAGGTGCCGGGGTTGAACATCAGCGACAGCACGAGCGAGCCCTCGTTGAAGGCCGGCAGGAAGGCGCGTGGGAAGAAGGGCACGCTGGCCGCAGCCACCGCGACGGTCAGCGCCGCCGCACCGATCAGCAGGCGCGCCCGCGGGAAGGACCAGGCCAGCAGCAGCGCGTCCCAGCGTTTGAGCCGGGCCACCAGCGGGCTGTCGGCATGCGCCAACTTCATGCCGGGAAGCAGGAAGGCGCTGAGCACCGGCGTGACCGTCATCGACACTCCCATCGACGCCAGGATGGACACGATGTAGGCGATGCCCAGCGGCGTGAACAGCCGACCTTCGATCCCTGGCAGCGCGAACAGCGGCACGAACACGAGCACGACGATCAACGTCGCGTAGACGATGCCGGTGCGCACCTCCACGCTGGCCGCGCGCACGACCTCCAGCACCGGCTTCGGCTCGGGCAGCAGGCGGTTCTCGCGCAGGCGGCGTTGGATGTTCTCCACATCGACCACCGCGTCGTCCACCAGCTCGCCGATGGCGATCGCCAGGCCGCCCAGCGTCATCACGTTGATCGACTGGTCGAGCCAGCGGAACACCAGCGCTGTGACCGCCAGCGACAGCGGAATGGCCACCAGCGAGATCAGCGTCGTGCGCGCCGACAGCAGGAAGGCGAACAGCACGATGGCCACCATGATGGCGCCGTCGCGCAGCGCACCGGTCACGTTGGAGATCGACGCGTCGATGAAGTCCGCTTGGCGGAACAGCACCTGCGGCGCGCTCAGGCCCTTGGGCAGACCGGGCTTCAACTCGTCCAGCGCGGTCTCGATCTGACGCGTCAACTGCACGGTGTCGGCGGCCGGCTGCTTCTGCACGCTGACGATGACGGCCGGCGCGCCCTTGTAGCCCGCGTCACCCCGCTTGAGCGCAGCGGCGAAGCGCACGCCGGCCACCTGCTCCAGCAGGATGGGGCGGCCGTCCTTCCAGGCGACGGCGATGCCTTGCAGGTCCTCGATGCGGTTGCTGCGGCCGAGGTGTCGGATCAGGTATTCGCGACTGTTCAGGTCGATGAAGCCGCCGCCGGCATTGCTGGCAAAGCCGCGCAGCGCCTGCTCGATCTGCGTCAGCGACACGCCGCGCTGGGCCATGCGCACGGTATCGGGCTCGACGCGTAGCGTGCGCACCTCGCCGCCGATGGGCACCACCTGGGCCACGCCCTGAATGGCCAGCAGCCGCGGGCGCAGAACGAAGTCGGCGTACTCCCGCGCCTGCATTGGTGTGGCTCCGCTGGCGCCGAGCGGTAGTGCGATCAGCATGACCTCACCCATGATGGACGACACCGGCCCCATCGTCGGCGTGATGTCACCCGGCAACTGGCCACGCAGCTGGGCCAGGCGCTCGGCCACCTGCTGGCGGTTGGCGTAGACGTCGGTGCCCCAGTCGAACTCGGCATAGACGATAGACAGGCCGACGCCCGAGGTCGAGCGCACCCGCGTGATGCCAGGCATGCCGTTGAGCGCCGTCTCGATGGGCACGCTGACGAGCTGCTCCACCTCCTCCGGCGCCATGCCGCCCGCCTCGGCCAGCACGGTCACCAGAGGCTTGTTGAGGTCGGGAAAGACATCGACCGGCGTGCGCCAGGCGGTGAGGGCGCCATAGGCCATCAGCAGCGCGGCAATGGCCAGCACGAAGAGCCGGTTGCGCAGGCTGGTCTGGACGATCCAATTGAACATGGCCGGCCCTTCAGCGGATCTGCGCGATCAGCGGTGCGCCTTGCACCACCACGCGGTTGTCGGCCGCGAGGCCGCGCGTGATGAGCACGGTTTTCGCGTCCAGCGGCCGCAGCTGAACCGGCTGCGGCAGGTAGCGCTCGGCGCCGGTCTTGATCCACACGACCGCCTCGTTGACAGGGCTGCGCACGACGGCCTCGGCGGGCAGGGCGATGCCCTTGGCGGTCTCCTTCAACGTGACGATGACGTTGACCGTCTGGCCAACCGCGAGCGTGGATGCCTTGTCGATGCGCGCGCGAAAGCTCAGCGGCAGGCTGCCCTCGCGCAGCGCCAGTGGCACGCCGGCCAGCTGCAGCTTCACGCCGCCCGTGTCGGCCAGGCTGGCACCGGCGATGCGCGGCCCCAAGGTCACGTCGGTTGTCAGCGCTTCCACCATCAGGCGGCTCGGGTCGACGATGTCCACCAGCACATCGCGCGCGTCGACAACCTGGCCGGCAACCAGCTCAGAGCGGGCGATGACGCCCGACACCGGCGCGCGCAACGCCACGCGCGCACCCAGGCTGGCAGAGATGCTGCGCTCGCGGGCGGCCAGGGACCCGGCCTCCAGCCGCGCAGCCTCGATCTCCTTGCGCGGCACGGTGGCTTCCAGGCCTTCAAGCCGTTTCTGGCGCAGTTCGGCAAGCTGGCGGGCGGCGCGCAGTTCGGCGCGCTGGGCCTCCTGGTTGGCCTGTGCGAAAGGCTCGGATTGCGGTTGCAGCCAGGCCAGCACGTCGCCCTGGCGCACCGCCTGGCCAGGCACGGGCAGGCCCCTGGGACCCGGTTCGATGCGGCCGGCGTAGCTGGCCTGCACCCGGCCGCTGGCATTCGGGTCCAGCACGACACGGCCGGGCAGCTCCAGCGTGGCGGCAGCCTCGGTTTCGGGTGCCAACAGTGTGCGCAGCCCGAGCCGGCGCTGCGCCAGCTTGGGCACGTTGACGCTGCCATCCGGCAGGCGCACCAAGCCCGACGCATTGCCCGGCGCGGCGTGGTCCAGATGTTCGCCGTCGGGGCCATGGGCGCCCGGCCCGGCGAGGGCAGTGCCGGCGGCCAGCATCAGCGTGAGCAGCGCGCGCTTCATGGCTGACCTCCTTGCCGGGTCTTGGCCGTGCGGGTGCGGCGCCGCCAGACGGCGATGCCGATCAGCAGCGTTGCAAGAACGGCCGTGCCGATCCAGACCTTGCCGCCAAGGAATTCACCGCCGTGGCTGTCGTGCGCTTCATCCGCCGCCACCTTGAGCGTCGCGTCCAGCAGGTCAGACTCGTTCCCATCGATGATGGTGAAGACGAGTGCATGGTCACCGGGATTGCCGAGCAGCTTAAGCATCGCCGCGTCGGCGACGGCATAGCTGCCCATGTCGGCCTGGAAAGCCGCCTTGGCCTTGAGGCCGCCCGATTCGATCTCGACCTGGGCGCCCAGCACCGGCTCGTTGGTCGCGAAGCGGTCGATCAGCATCGAGAACTCCTTGGTGCCCAGCGTGGCGACAAGCTCGAACTGATCGCTGGCCGCTTCGATGCGCGGGCGGCTGCTGGCCGTGGCGTTGTTGGCCGCCGGGCCGTCGAGGTGTTCGCCGTCGGGGCCGTGGGCGCCGGGGCCTGCGATGGCGCCGAGGCTGAGAGTGGCTGCGAGCAGGCCGGCGACCAGCGCCCGCAGCAAGGTGGTCATGCTCATGGGAGAAGTCCTTGGGCTTGTTGGAGTCGCGCCTGGGCCAGGCGCAGTTGAGCCTGCTGGCGAGCGCTCGCCGCTTCGGCCTGCGCGGCGGCATTCAGCGCGCGCAGCAGTTCGGGCAGCGGCAGCTCACCGGCCTTGAAGGCCTTGTCGATGTGGCTGGCGCGCTCGCGCAGCAGATTGGCGCGCCGGGCCTCCAGGGCGGCCTGGCCGTCGGCACCCTGCAACTGCTCGCGCGCCAGAGCCAGTTGGGCCGCCAGGCGATCCCGGCTGCGCTGCTGCTGGTTCAGCGCCAGGTCGACCTCGGCCAGGGCTGCCGCAATGCGCGGCTGGGCGTGCGCGGCCGTGCCGAAAGGCAGGCGCAAGGCGACGCCGACGCTGTGCTGCGTTGGATTGCCCAGGCCCGGCCGCTCCTGGCGCAGGCTGACACCCAACTCCGGCCCTTCGCCGCGCTGGGTCTGCACCAGGGAGAGCTTGCGCTGGGCCCGTTCGACACCGCGTGCGGTCAGCTGCAACTCCGGGTGGTTTTCGTTGAGGTCAAAGGTGGGCGCGGCGGCGGTCGGCTCGGCCTGGGCCGTGACGGCGAGGCCGGTCAGCAGCCGCCATTGCGCCAGCT
This sequence comes from Pelomonas sp. Root405, assembly GCF_001425165.1. GTDB lineage: Bacteria > Pseudomonadota > Gammaproteobacteria > Burkholderiales > Burkholderiaceae_C > Pelomonas. The sequence continues at coordinate 101,043 of NZ_LMDU01000016.1, read as the reverse complement.
GGCTCCGCAGCTTCTGTTCGGCTTCAGCCTGCTGCGCCTGGCTGGTCAGCCATTCAGCGCGCGCAGCCATGGCGTCGACCGGCGCAAGGTCGCCCGCCTTGACCCGCTGGTCGACGTCGTCCGCCAGCTGGCCGAGCAACTGGGTTTGCAGCGCGGCGAGGCGCTGTTCGGCTTCGAGGCCGGCCAGCAGCCCGAGCGCCTCGCGCACCTGGCCGGCCACTTGCAGGCGGGCGGCCTGCTCAGCGGCCTGGCTCCAGTCGAGTTCCGCTTGGGCGGCCTGGCCGGCTGTGGCGCGGGCGCCGATGCCCCAGAGCGGCAAGGCCACGCCGACTTCGGTTTCACGCTGGCCTTCGGCCGCGCTGCCGCGGCCTTCGCGCTGGGACAGCTGCAGCGCCGGTGGCGCCGCCAGCAGGCTGCTGGCAGCTGCCTGTTCGGCACGTGCCTGTCGCTGCTGGCCAAGTGACTGGGCCGCCTCGGCGGAGCGCTGCCAGGCGGCGTCGATGGCCTGGGCCAGCGTGGGGCGGTCGGTGGCCAGAGCGGCGGTGGCTGGCGCCGGCAGAGCTTGGGCGACGACGGCGGGCACGCTGGCGGCCAGGGCCAGGCCGGCGAGCCACGGAACGAGCCATGGATGGGGTTTCACGAGGGTCCTGATGCGGTGGGCGCAGCCGGCCTGGCGCCAGCAGGAGCTGGCCAGGCGGGCTGAGCGACTGACGGCCGAGCGGCAAGGCGCGCGGGTCGCGGCGGATCAGGACAGGGTCTTGGGAGGGCGCTCGGGCCCGGCCAGGCAGGGCTGCGGCGCCGGTGCGGCGGCGGCGGTGGCCGGCATCTCGGGCAGCAGGCGGGGCAGGGTCAGGCCGAAGAAGCCCATCATCGCCGTCGCATGCAGGCCGCAATCGCTGGCCATGTGTTGGGCTGACGCGAGCGACTGGTCTTCATGCACGGCGTCGGTGCCGCCATCGTCGTGATGATGGTGGGCCTGGCCCTCGAAGTGCATCAGCGCATGCGAGCGGCCTTCATCACCCGCCAGCGTCACGGCGACACCGGCGTGCGCAAGCGCCTGCCAGAACATGCAGAGCATCAGAAGGAAGGTCGTGAAGCCGCGACGCATGGCCGGCAGTTTAGGCGACATGGCGGCGGGCGGTCGGGGCGGATGAGTGGTTAGGTGGCGCGCAGGGGAATCGGTGCCGCACTCATACACCGGCCTGCGCCACCATGCGCCGCACCAGCGGATGCACGACGCGCCGCTCGGTGCTGATGCCGTAGAAGTGCTCCACGACGCCATCCAGCCCTCCGATATGGCGCACACCGTACTGCGCCAACAGTTGCTGATGGACGAGCGCTGGCGCCGGGAACACACCCATGCCACTGGCGGCGAAGATCTTCAGCAGTGCCGAATCCTCGAATTCGCCCGCCACGCGCGCCGTGATGCCGTGCTGCGTCAGCCAGCGGTCGATGTGCGGGCGCACGGCCGCGTTGGCGGCGGGCAGCAGCATCGGCACGTCGGCGAGCCCTTGCGGGTAGCGCTTCTTCGCGCGCGCCGCCAGCTCCGCCGTCCCATACCACGCCAGCGCCGATGAGCCCATGGCGTGGTTGAACACCTTCAGGCCCGCGTGCGGCGGCGCCGGCCGGTCGGCCAGCACCAGGTCGAGTTTGTGAACCGCCAGGTTGCCCAGCAGGTCCTCGAAGCGCTGCTCGCTGCACAGCAGCCGCAACCCTGGCGTGGCCAGCACCGGCTGCAGCAGGTGGCGGACCACGAGCTTGGGCAGCGTGTCGCTGACACCCAGCGCCAGCCGCACCGCAGGGCCAGCGCCGTCGGGATCGCGCAGCAGCCCTGGCAGCGCCTCGCCGGCTTCGAAGATGACCTCGGCCTGCTGCATCGCACGCTGCCCCGCCTCGGTCAGCGTCACGCCGCGGCCCTCGGGGCGCAGCAGCTGCACGCCCAAGGCACGCTCCAGCTCACGCACCTGCGCGCTGACCGTCTGCACCGCCATGTCCAGCCTAAGCGCGGCGCGCGACATGCCGCCCTCCTTGGCGACAACCCAGAAGTAGTACAGGTGCCGGTAGTTGAAGTGCTGGGACATGTTCCTGTTTTCCGGGAAGCTTTCTCTCGAATTGTCTGCTTTCACGGAAGACTCGGCCCGCCTATCGTGCGACCGTCCTTCAACTTCGGAGATCGCGTGGACACCTTGCTCACCCTGTTGCATACGCCCTGGCTGGACAAGCCCGTCTGGGCCTGGCTCGCCTTCATAGCGGTCGTGACCGTCCTGTTGGTGCTGGACTTGGGTGTGCTGCACAAGGAGGAGCGCGAGATCGGCGTGCGCGAGAGCCTGCTGCTGTCGGCCGGTTACATCAGCATCGCGCTGCTGTTCGGCGCGTGGGTCTGGTGGTACATGGGCCCGCGGTCGGGCATCGAGTACTACACCGGCTTCCTCATCGAGAAGTCGCTGTCGATGGACAACGTGTTCGTCATCGCGATGATCTTCGGCTTCCTGGGCATCCCCCGCGTGTACCAGCACCGCGTGCTGTTCTGGGGCATCCTCGGCGTCATCGTCATGCGCGCGGCACTGATCGGCGTGGGTGCGGCACTGGTGCAGAACTTCAGCTGGGTGCTCTACCTGTTCGGCGCCTTCCTCGTCATCACCGGCATCAAGATGTGGCTGGCCGCCGAGCAGGTGCCAGACATGGCCGGGAATCCGGTGCTGAAGTTCCTGCGCCGCCACCTGCGCGTGACCGACCAGCTGCACGGCAACGCCTTCTTCGTGAAGCAGCCCGACGCCGACGGCAAGCTGGTGCGCTGCGCGACGCCGCTGTTCCTGGCGCTGTCGATGGTGGAGATCGTCGACTTGGTGTTCGCGGTGGACTCGGTGCCAGCCATCTTTGCCATCACCAGCGACCCGTTCATCGTCTACACGAGCAACATCTTCGCCATCCTTGGCCTGCGCGCGCTGTACTTTGCGCTCGCCGCCATGATCCACCGCTTCCACTACCTGAAGTACGCGCTGGCGCTGGTGCTGGTGTTCATCGGCACGAAGATCTTCCTCGTCAACGTCATCGGCAAGTTCCCGCCGGCCGTCTCGCTCGGCATCACCTTCGGCCTGATCGCCGGCGGCGTGGTGGTGTCGCTGTGGAAGACGCGCGGGCAGGCCATCGCGCAGCAGGCCTGACGACGGTGTGCTTCTGCCGCCCGACGCTGTGATCCGCTTCGTCGGCATTTCGTCCTACATTCGCGTCGCGCATGGCGGCTGATGCTCATGCCACTTCAACTCAAGCGATATGCCAAGTTTCGACGTTCTCCTCTGGATAGTCAGCGCACTGCTGATGGCCGCCGGTCTCGCGGGCGCCGTGCTGCCGGTGCTGCCGGGCGCGGCGCTGGTGTTGGCCGGCGCGGTGCTTGGCGCGTGGATAGACGGTTTTGAGCGCGTTGGCGGCTGGACGCTGGGTGTGCTCGTCGCCCTCGCCATCCTGTCCTGGGTGCTGGACTACGTGGCCGCGCTGCTTGGCGCGAAGAAGGTGGGCGCCAGCCGGCTGGCGCTGCTCGGCGCGGCCATCGGCACCGTTGCGGGGCTGATGTTTGGCATCGTCGGTGTGTTCGTGCTGCCGTTCATCGGTGCGGCGCTCGGCGAATACATCGCGCGGCGCGACCACCAGGCCGCCGCGCGCGTGGGCATGGCGACCGGACTGGGCCTGCTGTTGGCGCTGGTCGCCAAGGTCGTCATCGCCTTCATGATGATCGGTCTGTTTGTCGCTGCGTTGATCTTTTGAAGGCGCCGTGCATGTTGGGCGCGGATCACCATAGCGCCTGTTTCAGCACGCTCCGACGCCGGATCGCCATCATGGTCTAGCGACCGTCCGCTTTCGGAACGAAGGCCAGATCCAGCATGGCCTGGCGTTCTGCCATCGCGCGTTCCCAATTGCGCAGCCTTGCTGGATCGCCATCGGTGGGCCGCGGCAGGTCTCGGATGGGCAGCCGGACCGGCCCGGGCGCATCTCTGGCGGGCTCTGGCGCGGGCAGCGGGTGGCCGATCGTGCCGAGACGCATCACCTCCAGACCCGCCAGCAACAGGCCGCCGGTGCCGTACAGCTGATGGTCGTTGGCGCCAGCAGGTTCCGGCTGATCGCCGGCTTTCTGCGCGAACCCCAGCAGGCCGTTGGGCTGCATCAATCCAGCCAGGCCAGCCCATGCGCGTGTGGCGTGTGGCAGATAGACCTGCCGTTCAAGCAAGCCATGGTTGATGCCCCAAGCAAGCGCGTAGGCGAAGAAGGCCGATGCCGTGGACTCCGCGCCGGGCGGGTCTTGCGGGTCCAGGAGGCTCGTGGTCCAGCAGCCGTCTTCACGCTGCAGTGCCGCGATGCTGGCCATCATGCTGCGGAAGACTTCAATGTAGCGGGGACGTGTCGGCCAGTCGCTGGGCAGCGCTTCAATCAGGCGCGCCAAACCTGCAACGACCCAGCCGTTGCCGCGCCCCCAGAAGACCGGCCTGCCGTGGCGGGTCTTGCGCGTCAGGAAACGCTCATCCCGGAAGAACAGACCATGGCTTGACGACCAGAGACGGTCATGGACGCGCCACCACTGCACGTCCACCGCGCGCAGGTAGCGTGGGTCCCGGGTGAGGGCGGCGGCCCGGGCGTAGACCGGAGGCGCCATGAACAACGCGTCGCACCACCACCAAACCAGCTTGTCGGGTTTCGGTTCAAGCTGCAGGTAGGGCAGGGTGTACGCCAGTCTTGCCTGCAAGGGCGCCAGCTCTCCCGGCTCGCCGCTGCGCGCGTACAGCTCCAGATACACCTCGCCCATGGCGATGTTGTCGGCGTCCAGCATGTTGTGCGCTGACCAGGCGCCCAAGAGGCCGAAGTTGTAGTGCTCGGCGACGCTTCGCAGATAGGCATGAAAGTGCGGCAGGCTGGAAACGCGCGCCAGGCGGCCCAGGCCGATGAGGAAGGTCGCAGCAATCCAGTTTGCCGAGATGCCACGCCCGGGCCGGGGCGGTATGTGCAGGGGCTGCTCGGTCAGGCGCGCAATCTCGACGGAGGCACTCTGCTCAAGCAAGCGCTGCACGCGGGCCGGTGCCGGCAGGGCGGACGGGTCGAATTCACAGTCCTTGGGATGCAGCGCCCTCGACAGGTCGCCGCGCGCGGTCACCTGGGTGGTCGCAAGCGCAGGAACAAGGCCTAGCAGCTGGCGCCGGCTCGAACGGGTTGGGTCTTGGAAGTTCATGAGGGACGGGTCGTCAGGGTTCCCAGGGTTGGCTCGCCAGAACGGCGTGGTTGCGGTCACTTGGGGAAGACACGCCAGATCTCGCCAGTCACGTCGTCGTCCACCAGCAGCGAGCCGTCGTTCTGAACGGCCACCGAGCTGGGTCTGCCCCAGACCTCCTGGTCGCTGATCACGAAACCGGTCATGAAGTCTTGATAGCGGCCCGTGGGTACGCCGTTCTTCATGAGCACACGGACGACCTTGGACCCGGTGCGCGTATGCCGGTTCCAGGAGCCGTGAAAGGCCAGGAACAGGTCGCCGTCATAGGCCCTTGGAAAAGCCGCGGGCCCATGGGCGGGCGCCTCGTACATGACCATGCCCAGCGGCGCCGAATGAGCCATCAACAGCAGATCTGGCGTGGTGACCTTGTTGCGAAGGTCCGGCCGGTGACCCGCCAGTCGCGGGTCTTCGTGGGCGCCGATGTAGTACCAGGGCCAGCCGTAGAAGGCACCGGGTTTCACGCGGGTCAGGTAGTCGGGCGGCAGGTTGTCCCCCAGCAGATCGCGCTCGTTGACGCTGCAGATCAGGTCGCCGCTGCGGGGGTGCACATACATGCCGACGCAATTGCGCAAGCCCGTGGCAAAGGTGCGCCGGTTGCTGCCGTCGGGATCGAAGGCGAGCACCAGGGCATGGCCCTCTTCTTCGCCCCAGGCCGCGCCCATGCCGTGCCTGGCTTCCCAGGCGGCGATGGGCTCGGGCGGCGTGCGGCCGATGCCTTCCGCCACGTTGGTGGCCGAGCCGATCGACAGGAACAGCGTGCGGCCGTCGTTGGAGAACGCCAGCGTGCGCGACGAATGCGCGCCTACCGCTGCACTGAGCCTGGATACGACGACCTCCGGCGCGCCCGTGGCGACCAAGTCGCCGTTGCGATAGGGGTAGCGGACGATCGAGTTGACGAAGGCAACGTACAGATACTTGGGATCCGGGCCGACGGGCCAGAACGCCATGCCGAACGGGCGGTCCATGCCGGACGCGAAGGTACTGATCGTGTCTGCCGTGTCCCCGGTGGACGAGCGGAACACCTTGACCAGCCGCTTGGGCGTCGATGAGATGAAGATGTCGCCGTTTGGCGCCTTCACCATGACACGGCCACGGTCCGCATCCCTGGCCCAGAGCTGCACGCCGAAGCCATCCGGCACCGAAGGCAGCGTGCCCTCGGGCCGTGGCACGGTCTTCGGGCTGTTGCTCGCGCTTTCGGTCGCATAGGGCTTGGGCAGCTGGGACACCTTGAGCGCATGGATGCGACCCGGCCTGTCGGCGCTCCAGTGGCCCGGCTCGTCGGCAGCCTTCGCGCCAGTCGCCCCATTGGTGCGGCTGGCTGGCTGGGGCGCCACGACCGGTGGCTTGCCGCCCGTCAGCTGCGCCAGGTAGCGCACCAGTTCCGCACGCTCGGCGGCGTCCGCCACGTTGACAGGCATGGTGGTTCCGGGCGCGAAGCGCGCGGGGTCGGCAAGGTAGCGTGCCAGTTCGTCCGCCGTCCACGCCTTGCCCTGGGCGGCGAGCCCAGCCAGTGCCGCCGAATAGCCAAAGCCGGGCACGCCACCGATCTTGCGTCCGACGACGCCGTGCAAACCCGGCCCCATCAGCGACCGAAGGTCGGGCGATGCGGTGTGGCACATCGCGCAGTTGCTTTCGAACACGCGCTTGCCGACTGGCCCACTTTGCGCGTGCGTCAGGGGCAGCGCGCTGACCGTCAGCAGGATCGCTGTGAGGAGGGCGCGGGAGGGGAACTTCATGGTTTGCCTTCCGGTTTCAATTGGCTTCGCCGCGGCTACCCGCGCGGCGGGGCGTCGGCGTCGAGCGTGCTTGCTTCGAGCAGGGCCGTGACCATGGCGTTGATGGGTGTCGGGATGCCATGGCGTCGGCCGAGGCGCACGACGACGCCGTTCCTGGCATCCACCTCCATCGGCCGCCCGGCGCAACGGTCCGCGAGCATGGAGTTGACAGCGTCCGGCGAGGCCTGCTGCGCCGCGAGGATCGTCTCCACCAGCGAATCGGGCAGCACGGCACCTTCGGCCCTGCCTACCGCGATCACTTCGCGGATCAACGCAGCCGTCAACGCCGCCACGCCGGCATGGCGCGAGATCACGGACGGTCTCTTGACGACGGCGCTGAGCGCGCCCGCCGCGTTGAGGCAAAGCTTCTTCCAGATCTCGGACTTGAAGTCGACGGCCTGCGTGACGTCCAGCGGCGTGTGGCTGAAGAGATCGACGAAACGCGCCCCGAGCTCGCCGGCGGGTACCACCATGCGGCCGGTGCGCCGCTGCCGCACGCGACCCGGTGCCGTGCGCTCGGCCGGGATGTCGACCATGACGGGCAGCATGCGGTCAAGGGGCAGATGCGCCTGGAAGTGCTCCAGGTGCTCGACGCCATTCTGCAGAACGGCGAAGAACGCCTGCCCGGCAAAGAGCGGCGCCAGGCTGGCGGCGACCGTGGGAGCGTCGTACGCCTTGACCGCGATCAGCACCCACTCAACGCCTAGCAAGCCGGCTGCATCGCGCACGACCCGTGGCGATGCACGCAGCAGGCCCTGCGGCGTCTCGGCTTCGAGGGTGCCGAGGTCGGAGCGGCCCTGCAGGGTGAGCACATGCCGCGGACCCTGCGCCAGCCATGTGGCGACCGTGCATCCGATGGCACCCGGGCCAACGACAGCAATCTGCGTCATGGATGGAATCCCTTCAGACGTGGCCCGCGAACGGGAACGGGCCCAACACGACGAAGCCGCCGCCCTGGTACTTCACCTCGGACCGCGTCGGGTCGACGTCGCCCTGCTTCGCCTCGATGGCCGCGCGCCAGGGCTCGGAGCTGTCCTGCGGGCGGTAGCCGACATGATTGCTCTGCGAGTTGTCCCACCACGTCGTGCGGTTGTCGCTGGCGCCGTAGACGATGCTGTGCCCGACGACGGGCGCGCTCAGCGCGGCAACCAGCAGGCGCTCCATGTCGTCGTGGCTGATCCAGCTCGAAAGCTGGCGGCGGTCGACCGGCTCGGGCAGGCAGGAGCCGATGCGGATCGTCACCGTCTCCAGCCCGTGGCGGTCGAAGTAGAACTGCGCGAGGTTCTCGCCGAAGGCCTTGGACAGGCCGTAGTAGGTGTCCGGTCGTGGCACCACATGCGCCTTGATCGTCTCACCCTGGCCGTAGAAGCCGGTCACATGGTTGGAGCTGGCGAAGACGATGCGCCTGGTGCCTCGGCGGCGTGCGGCCTCGTAAAGGTTGTAGGCCCCGACGATGTTGGCGGGCAGCACGGTGGAGAAGGGCTTCTCGATGGACACGCCGCCGAAGTGCAACACGGCGTCCACGCCGTCCAGCAGGTCGTGCAAGGCGGCCTCGTCCTCAAGCGGCGCGACGACAACTTCCTCGCCATCGCTTGCCGGGTCCATCGGCGCCAGGTCGGAGACGCGCAGCGTCTCGCAGTAGCGCTTCATGCGCGGTCGCAGCATGCGACCGAGGGCGCCAGCAGCGCCGGTCAACAGCAGCCGCTTGCAGATCGGGCCGAACGATGGGTTCATGGGTCTGTTTGCCAAGTCCGTTCACATGGCCCTTTCCGGGGCCAGTGCGAGAAGAAAAAGGGGCGCTCGGCATGCGGAGCCAAGGGCCCGACAGTGGACTGAAGATGGCCAGCAGCCGGGGCGGCTGGCCGGAGAGCGTCGGAACGCTCGGTCTTCAGAACTTGTACGACATGCCGACGCCGAAAGTTCGGCCGAAGTGGGCGTACAGCCACGTGTCGTCCCGCTGGGTGTCGCGGCCATAGCGCAGTGGCTGGTCCGTCAGGTTGGCCGCCTCGAAGGTCACCTTCAGCTTCGGCGACACGTTGTACGACGCCGAGAAGTCGATGTTCGTCGAAGCGTTCACGAACGAAACATCGTGGCCGTTCACATCGCCCAGCACGTTGATCAGGTACTTGGACCTGTAGGCCGCGGAGACGCGCGCGCTGAAGGCGCTGTCCTCGTAGTAGAGCGTCAGGTTGCGCGCCTTTGGCGACATTCCCACGAGGTTGGCGTTGATCGACAGCTGCGGCAGCGTCGGCGTCGCCGTGCGGGTGATGTAGTTGATGGTCGACTTGACGTGCGTGATGTTGGCCAGCATGCCGAAGTTGCTCCAGATACCCGGCAGGAAACTGAACGGCAGCTGCAGGTTGGCCTCGAAGCCCGTCAGCGGGCCGCCCGGCGTGTTGGCTGCGCGGCCGACCGTCACGATGGACGTGGGCAGCGTGGCGCACGTCGGGTTGCTGCCCGTGATAGTGCAGGTGCCGCCGCCCGTCAACAGCGCATCCGGCAGGCCGAGGGTGTTGTAGGCGACGCGCTCGGTGACGCGCTGGATGTAGCTGTCGATCTTCTTGTGGAAAACGCCCAGCGACACCAGCGAATTCTTGGCGAAGTACCACTCGGCCTGCAGGTCGTAGGTGTTCGCGCGCACGGGGTCCAGGTTCGGCGCACCGATGCTGACCGTCTGCGCGTTGGTATTGACCGAGGCGGTCGGCGCCAGATCGGCGTACTCCGGGCGCGACAGCGTCTTGCTCGCCGAGAAGCGCAGGAAGACGTCCCTGGGCAATTCGGCTGTCAGGTTCAGGGAGGGCAGCGTGTCGCGGTAGGTCTTGTCGAACGACACCGGTTGCAGCGTGCCGTTGACGTTCACCAGCGCCGAAGCGTTGGCCTTGGTCTCGGTGGCGCGCACGCCGACATTGCCGCGCAGCATGACGGGACCGACGTCGTAGTTGAAGTCTGCCGACAGGTAGGCCGCGTTGATCTTCTCGAGGATCTTGCGATTGGCCTGTCCCAGCACGTTCAGCTGCGAGCCTGGAATCGAAGGAGAGTGGGCTTCGATGTCCCACACCTTGCGGAACTTGTCGAGATCGACGGCCACCCACTGGCTGGGGTAGCCCGACCCTTCCAGCCCCTTGCCGAAGTTGGAGATCATGCGTGTCACGCTGGCCATCTGGAACCCGGGCGGATTGGCGAGGCCGTTCTGCGCGCCGGAGCTGATCTCGAAGTTGTCCCAGGCGTTCTTGCGTGACGACAGGCCGCTGCGCAGCGTGATGTTGTCGCTGACTTCCCAGCTGCCGCCCACCGCGTTGGTACGCAGCTTGTTGCCGGTGTTGAGCACGCGACCCACGAAGCCGCCGCGCACGGTGCCGTCGGGATCCGTGGGCGCAAAGCTGTAGTTGGCGGGGTTGGCCACGTCGGTGCCGAAGGTCAGCGTGGGCACGTTGCGGTTCTGCCGGAAGTCGAACGAGAACCCGTTGACGTTAGGTATGTCGAGCTGCACCGTTGCGCGCATCGGTGAATCGAGCCGGCTGTCCGAGACGCCGCTCATCAAGTCCAGCTTGATGGTGTCGGTCAGCTTGTGCGTGGCGCTCAGCACGTGCTGCTTGAAGGTCGTGTTGTTGACGTCGATCAGGCCTTCGGAGCGCACGTCGACGCCGTTGAACTTGCCGTATTCCCAGCTGCCGTTGCCGTTGAACGAGGCGTCGACGATGGACGTCATCGGCTTGCCATTGGAGCCGATCGGGCGGCCGAACGAGATGGCGGAGATGTAGTTGTCGTAGCGGCTGTTGTCGAACGTGCCGCCCAGCACGTCGAGGCTGACCTCGGTGGCCTCGGAGGGCTTCCACTGCAGCGCGGCGGTCACGCCCAGGCGCTCGTACTCAGCGATGGAGCGGCGATAGCGCGGGATGCGCGGGTGGAAGGCGCCGCTGCCCGCGGCCGGCGTGGCCACGGTGCCGCCGAAGTTGTCCGTGCGGCCGAACACGTTCTGGTAGGCCGCCAGATTGGACGTGCGGGGCAGGTTGACGCCGCAGTTGTTGGCGTCGATGCCCTTGACGGCATTGTTGGCCGGGTTCTGCGGAACAAAGCCCACCGGAGAGCAGAAGCCCGAGCCGCCGTCGCTGGCGGGCAGCAGTTCGACGGCTTCGTAGCCTTCCTCCGTGGCGCTGCGCTTGGACCAGGCGCCGGACACGAGGATGCCGATCTTGCCGATGTCGGTCTGCGCGCTGGTCGTGAACAGGCCCGTCAGGCGCGGCGCGGATCTGCGGGCGAGCGTGTTGTAGTTCGACTGCGCGCCGAACGTCAGCGTCTGGTCCCTGAAGTCGAAGGGGCGGGCGCCACGCAGGTCGACCGTGGCACCGAGCGAGCCTTCCTCGACGTCGGCTTGCGACGTCTTGCGAACGGACAGGCTGTTGAACAGCTCGGAAGCAAAGACGGAGAAGTCGAAGGCACGGCTGCGGTTGGTGCTGCCGTTGATGTCGGATGCACCGGTGGCGGAGATGGCCTCGATGCCGTTGATGCGCACACGGGTGAAGCCCGCGTTCAGGCCTCGCACGGTGATCTGCTTGCCTTCGCCGCCGTCGCCGCGGGCCAGCGCCACGCCGGGAACGCGCTGCAGCGATTCAGCCAGGTTGGCGTCGGGGAACTTGGAGACGTCTTCCGCCTTGATGACGTCGACAAGGCCGTCGGCGTTCTTCTTCTGGTTGAGGGCGCTGTTCAGGCTGGCGCGAAAGCCCGTGACGACGACAGCCTCCAACTTGCTCGGGTCCTCCTGGGCCATCGCGCCACTGGCGAAGGCGGCACTCGCGAGCGCGACCAGGCTCTTGCGCAAAAGTCGCTGGCTCCCGTTGCGGTGGGATTTCTTCATTTCATCTCCATGGTTGTTTTCGGTGGCCCCGCTGGGCTGCCGCATGGTCGTCGTACAACAAAGCGGAAACAATAGCGTTAAGAAAAACGCTCACGGAGTTGCGCGAAATCTCGGTCCGCCTGGTGGGAGCCCGCATGAACACTGGACGAAGCTGATGTGGCCCCGCAACACGGCGAAGCTTCATGGCCCGGCTTGCTGGGCGACCCGAATTTCGCTGATGCGTGTTTTTAGTGGGACGTCATACAACCATTGGCAATCCCGCAGTTCGCAGCGCTGGCCGCGCGCGTGCCGCCCTCAGAACTGCAGACGCAAGCGGCCGCTGTAAGCGCCCGAGGCCAAGGACGGGCCGCCTGCCGGGCCCGTCAGGTCGGCCGCCTGCATCTTGGCGCCCATGCCTGGGATGGCATGGAGAAAGCCGATGTCGCTGGCCGGGAAGTCCACGCTGGTGGTCGGGAAGTCGGCCATCCTGGCGCCCAATTGCAAGAAGCCGGCGCCCTCGTTCGTGAACGTCATGTCACCCGCAGGCGAAGCAAGCCGAAGCCACTGCGGGTTGGCGTAGTAGCCGGCCGGAGCGCTGAAGTCGTAGACGCCCAGCACCGGCCCGCGAATGCGGTTTTGCCAGACGGGGCCAGGCCCGCGCACCAGCGCTCTGAACTGGCTGATGTCCGCCAGCGGCCTGTCGAAGCCGATGCCGTGATACAGCACCGGGCCGTGCAGCTGATAGGTGTAGTCGAGCGCCAGCACGCCGTGTTCATCCAGGCTCCAGCGCAGGCGTTCAATGCCGCCGGCGCCGGGCGCTTCAAGCCACGCGCCTGTCGTACCCACGCCGGCCGTCACTGCCACCTTGAGCGGGGCGACGTTGAAACGCTCAGCCTCGTGCGCCAGGCGCAGGGACACCACCGCCGGCGTGCGTCGGGCGCCCTGCAGCCGCGTCACGCGCACGGCCTTCACGAGCTGCGGCGGGAAGGTGTGCGTCTGCCCGTCTCGTGCAACGCGGCCGCTGTCATACACGGTCTTCCATCGCTGGCCATCGGAGGACAGCTCCAGCCTGAAAGCCGCCCAGCCATCGGTCTCGGCGAGCCCAAGGTCGATGGTGGCGACGTTGGCCATCGTCGGGGCCTGGAACTCGTAGGTGCCGTCACCCCTGGCCTGCGGCGTCTGCCAGCTCGGTTCGGCCGCGGGCTTGGGGCGCGCGACGACCAGGCGAGGCCCGTTGGACAGTGGCTGCGTCTTGCCATCCCTTTCCACTTCCAAAAGCAGGCCGGTGCGAGCATCGAAGCGAGCCGCCACAGCGCCGGCCGCAAGCCGGATGCTGTCGCCCTCTCGTGCAGCGGTGGGCGCCCCCAGCTTTCTGGTGGCGAGGCCGATGGGCCGGTCGGGCAGGGGCCACACCCAGGTACCAAGGTGCTCTGCGTTGTTTGTCGCGACCAGCCGCAATGCGTCTGCATCACGCCAGGCAGCCGGCAGCGGAAGCTTCAGCGCACCCGTGCCATGAGGCAGTACAGCGGGCCCCGCGAGTTCTCCCGAGGACAGCACATGGGGGTCAAGCTTGCGATCCTGCGGGGCAGGCCAGCGCACCCACTCCCACCGGAACCGCAGCGCCGACAGCGACGTGAAGTCGTACTCGTTGCTGACTCTAAGGACGCCATCGAACTGGCTGTTGAGCGTCGGAAGCTCGATCTGCACCGGCGACCAGATCTCCTTGACCGTGTCGAAGCTCGGCTCCTTGTCATGCCGCGAGCCCACGATGCCGTCGGGTGCGTAGCTGCCGAAGAGGTCGAGGCGCCCGCCCTGGTCGGTTCGGGCGATGCCCTCATCGGCCAGATTCCACAGGAAGCCGCCCGCGCCACGAGGGGATGCCTTCATCGCCCGCCAGTAGTCATCCAGCCCGGCACCATGGCCGCCATCGAACAAGCCGTGGAGGAATTCTGTCGGGAGCACCAGCATGTCGCCCGCGAGCCGGCGCAGCAGGTCGGGATAGCGCGGGTAGTGCTTGGTGTCGATGCCACCGAAGGGCTCCCAGGGGTGGATCAGGGGGCGCGCCTGGGGGTCGTACAACGCGAAGTCGGCATCCAGCTCGCGGTTCCAGCCGCCCTCGTTGCCGTTGGCCCAGATCAGGATGCTGGGATGGTTGACGTCGCGCTCCACCAGCGCTCGCACCAGCTTGCGGCCCACCTCCGTGCCATGCGCCTTCTGCCAGCCGCTCAGTTCATTGATGACGTAGAGCCCGAGTTCGTCGGCAGCCTCCAGAAACGCCTTCTCCGGCGCGTAGTGCGCCACGCGCATGGCGTTCATGTTCATCGACTTGATCAGGCGGGCGTCGTCGTAGGCCTGGGCACGGGACACCGCGCGACCGGTCTCCGGCCGGAAGCTGTGGCGATTGATGCCCTTGAGCATCACCCGTTGGCCGTTCAGGTACAGGCCCTGACCCTCACGCACCTCGAAGGTCCGAAAGCCGAAGCGCTCGCTGGCCTGATGCACCGCCTTGTCGCCTTCGTACAGCGTGAGCTGCAACTGGTAAAGGTTGGGCGTCTCCGCGGTCCACAGCCGCGGCTGCTCGACCTTGCCGTGCAGGCGCACGCGGCCGGCGCCGCCGGCGGGAATCGCGACCGTGAACGGCTGCCCGACGTTCTCACCCTGGCGCGTGGTGACCTGGCCGACCACACGCGTGACGGTGCGCGGCGCACGCAGCGTGACATCCGCGGTCAGCGCGCCACTGGCCTGAGCGTTGATCGCCATGTGCGCGATGGATTGGGACGGCGACGCCTCCAGCCAGACAGGACGGTAGATGCCGCCAAAGACCCAGTAGTCGCCATGGCGTTCCGCGATATCCGTGGCCATGTCCGCGGACGCCTCACTGACCTGCACCTCGATCTCATGGTCTTCACCCGGTGTGATCCAGCGCGTGACGTCGTGGCTGAAACGATTGAAGCCGCCCTGGTGCATGGGTCCGACCACATTGCCGTTGACCTTGACGAGGGTGTCGGTCATCACCGCATCGAACACCACGCGCACCGTGCGGCCCGTCCAGTCTGCCGGCACCGAGAAGCGACGTTTGTAGACGGCGGAGTCGGCGACACGCGGGCCCTTGTCATAGCCGTACTGGTAGCTGCCAAAGCCTTGTTGCTGCCAGTTGGACGGCACGAGGATGCGCGCCTTTTCGCCAGCGCGTCGACCACCACTGATCGTGAAATCCCAAGCCACGGCATCGTCCGGGCCGCTGCCGGTCAGCATCAGCGTGGCTGTACGCGGCACTGCGCCGGCAGGCAGCTGCGATGCCGCCAGGCTCGACGTGGCGGCGACCAAGCTCGCCAGGCCTAGCAATACGTTGCGCATGAAGTTCATCGTTGCAAATCCCCGGCGGGTTGGTCGAGCAATTGAATGAAGGTGGCGGGGCCGAGGTTGGGCGAGACCCATTCGCGCAAAGTCCAGGCCACTTGCTTGTCCGGGGTGACCTCCAACGCGCCGAACCGCGTGGTCAGGAGCACATGGCCGGTGGGCGGCAAGGTGCAATCGCCCAGTTCCTGGATGTCCGCTTTCTCGTCGCGAATCACGCGGAACTTGATGGCATAGCTCCACACCGGCTTGCCGCCGCGGACGAGGTGGACGGTTTGCTGATCGGCGTTGTGTTCGTATTCACCGCGGCACAGAAACGGGTGCTCCGCCAGGCCCTTGCCTGGCATCACCTCAGGGGAAGCCACGGGTTGCGGCTGCTGCGCATGCGCAGCCAGTGTCAGCGCGGCAACCAGCGGCAGGGCGGCAAGCTTGCTGGGCATGGCTGGGGCTATTTCGGCAGGAAGTCGAGCCGCTCGGCGGCAACGTGTGCCTCCCAGGCGGCCCGGTCGTTGAAGTCCAGCCCCTGCTCCCACACCGAACCGATGTAGTAGACGAACGGCTTGCCAGGTGTGACCCGTATGCGGATCAGGTGGTTGTCTGCATCGGCACCGGTGTCCACCACCATGTCAGGGTCCACACGCACAGCCGTGCCTATGGCACCGTATCTGGCGTGGGCCGGCGACCAGAACACCATCAGGCCCTTCTTCGCATCGGCCAGCAAGCTGCCCTTGGCCGTGCCGACAGGCGTCTTGCTGAGCCCGATGCCGACGATCAGTTCCTCCGGCTTGTCGGACTGGATGACCGACTGCAACCGGGTGAAGTGGGTGCCCGACGGCAGGGTGAACGTGCGGGTCTCCCACACCTTGCGGTCGACGCTCACGGGCCAGGGCGCATACGTCACCTGGAACGACGCCACGTCGGGCCCGTTCTGCAGGATCTTGTGGGACGCCCAGTTGCGCGAGACCCAGAGCTTGTCGTCGAACCAGATGCCCAGACCGCCCACGCCGCGGCTGTTGCCGACGCTGTAGAAGTCCATGCCTTCGCCGTAGTCGTTGTGATAGTTCGGCGTCTTCAGCTGCCGGTCCATGAAGGGCCAGCGCACCTTCTTGGCCCAGGCATCAATGCCTGAACCGGAGGGCGGTTCGATCTTCTGCAGCACAGGGCCGTAGATGCGATGCGCGACTTTGTCGTTCTCCCAGATGATGTCGTCGGCGCGGTCAGGCGCATGGCGCGTCGTGGCGCGAGGTCGCTGCTCGTCAGCGGTGGGAGGACGCAAGGCGGGCGGCTCCGCGGCCTGGGCGCATGCAAGCGATGCGCCAGTTGCGACGCCCATCAACAAGCTGCGCATCAACGCGACCTCCATCGCTTTTTCTGAAACAGGGCATCAGCAATGGGCAGGCTGCGGATGCGCAGGAACTCTTCGCGGCGCGCCCACAGCAGTGGCATGTCCGGTGCCAGATCCCGTTCCTGTCGCGCACCGTTGATCTTGAACTTGGCCATCACCGGTACTCGATCATTGAGATTCACAGCTCGGCGATGGCTGTGCCGGCAAGCAGGAAGGCGCCCACCCCGTACAACTGCGTGTCGTCGTAGCTGACCTCATCCGGCCGATCACTGACGGGCTGCACGTAGCCGAGCTTGCCATCGGGGTGCACTGCCCGCAGCAGCGCGGCCCATCCCTTTCTTGCAGAAGCTTCGTATGTGCCCCTGTCAAGGAAGCCGCGGCTGATGCCCCAGGCCAGGCCGTACGTGTAGAAGCCAGTGCCGCTCGACTCCGCAGGCGTGTTCGGGCCATTGGCCAACAAGGACGGCGCCCAATAGCCATCGGACTTCTGAATGGCCTTCAGCTTGCCCGCCATCCGTTGAAACAGGACGATCATTCGCGCGCGGTCTGCATCGCCCTCGGGCAGGCGGTCGATCATTCGCGCCAGGCCGGCGAACGCCCAGCCGACACCGCGACTCCAGAAGACCTTGCGACCGGCGGCGTCGCGGCGCTCGAAGAAACGCGAGTCACGGAAATAGAGATTTTCGGAGTTGTCGAACAAGTACTCCGTGGCGGCCCAAAACTCCTTCTTGGCGAACTCGGCGTATTTTGGGTCTCCGGTCTGTCTGCTTAATTCGAACCAGGCGGGCGGGGCCATGAACAAGGCGTCAGACCAGCACCAACGGGATTGGCAGCCCAGGGCCTCGAAACCGGTTCCTTCGCGATGGCCGGTGAATTCAAGGGCAACGGTCGATGGTTTTGAAAGGATTGCGTCGAATTCGGCCTTGACTTCTGAAGCGGCCACCTCGCCGGCACCATTCCTCGACGCCCATAAATACGATTGGCCAATTGCCTGGTCGTCCGCAAAGTACTTTCTCGCGGCCAGTTTCCATTGGTTGGCTTCGCCGCGCTGAAGAATCAACTGCTTGTAGCGCAGGTTGGCGCTGCGATCTGCCAGTTCGGTCAAGCCTATGAACAACGCCGCTTGCACCCAGCCTTTCGGGTTCGGGTAGCCCTCTCCCGTCTTGATGGGGTTCAGGCCTGCTGCCATGGCGGTGATTTGATAGTCAGCGACACGCTCGACGACCTTCATGACCTCGGGAGATCTGAGCCTCTGATATTCCCGGACGGGCTCGGCAGTCGCCGTGGCTCGCTTCTGGGCGCCGTTTTCTTGAGGCACATCGTTGGCCGACAGCGCGGCGCTGGCTAGCGCTGTCATCGCAACTAGAGAAAAAGTATTCAATAACACGCGCATGCGGATTCCCCGTTTCGCGGCGGGCCGTTGTTCTCGGTTTGCAAATCGCCGCTCCGCTGGGCCAGGCTTTTCGCGATCTCCGCGTCAGGCCGCCGGCCGAAGTGCGTGTGGATCGTATGGCGCGCGCGCGCCAGTGGCGCTCAACAATTTGATTGGTTGTACGATGACTGCCTTCAAAGGGATGCGCGCTTGAGCCCACATCGACGGTTTCCGAGTTACCGCGATATGGGATCTCCGGGAGCCGGCAGAACTGCCAGAAAAAGAAAAAGCCCTTGAACGTTGATGCTCAAGGGCCTTTCGAAAGTTCTGGGACGGTGCGGGACCGTCTGGAATGGTCGGTTGGTGGAGAGGAGGAGGATCGAACTCCCGACCTCCGCATTGCGAACGCGGCGCTCTCCCAGCTGAGCTACCCCCCCACGCGTGCCGAAAAGTGTAGCGTCGGGCGCTGCAATCTTGCACGGCCATGAGGTTGAACAAGCCAACGGCCTGGTTCGAGGTCCAGTACAACAATCGCCAGCGGGTGCCCGACAGCGCGGACGTGCTGGCGCGCTGGGCCGAGGCCTCGGCGCTTGTCCGCAGGCGGGCAGATTGCCGGCTTGATCTGCGCTACGGCGCCGCCCCGCAGCAGACGCTGGATGTCTTCGCGCCCGACGCCGCCTTTGCCGGCGGTTTCGCGCCGGTCCTCGTCTTCATCCATGGCGGCTACTGGCGGGCGCTGGACAAGTCGGACTATTCCTTCCTGGCCGCCAGCTTCACCGATGAGGGCGCACTGGTCATCTTGCCCAACCATGACCTTTGCCCTGACGTCAGCATCGACCGCATCGCCACGCAGCTGACCGAAGCCGTCGCCTGGGCCTGGCGGCATGCCGCCGAGCATGGCGGCGATCCCAGCCGCATCATCCTGGTCGGCCATTCGGCAGGCGGTCATCTGGCGGCCATGCTGAGCTGCTGTGACTGGAAGCGCGTCGGCCGGGACCTGCCGCGCCGACTGGTGCAGGGCGCGATGTCGGTGTCCGGGCTGCACGATCTGGCACCGTTGCGGCAGGTGTCCTTCCTGCAGCCGGACCTGCGACTGGACGCGGGCAGCGTGCGGCGGCTCAGCCCCTGCCGCTTCCCGCCGCCGGCGGCACCGCAGACGCTGTATGCCGTGGTCGGTCAGCAGGAGAGCGAGGAGTACCGTCGCCAGAACCGGCTGATCCAAGAGGCCTGGGGCGCCCGCGCGGTGCCGGTCTGCGAAGAGCTGCCGGGCTGCAACCACTTCACGGTGATGCACGACCTGGCGGACCCCGAAGGCCGCTCTCACCAGTTGCTGCGGCGTCTGCTCGGCCTGCGCTGGTACAGCGGCTTGCTATAGAGCGGGCGCGGCGGCGTCCATCAGACTGCGTGCGGCTGCCTGCATGCTGGCCGTCGAGCCGTCGGCCAGCGGCAGCTCGCGGGCGCGGGCGAGCGCCGGAAAATGGCCTCGCAGCGAGCGCTCGTAACCGGGGTCGTAGTGGTCGCGCATCAGCGCCGCGAAGACGCCGGCCCAGTCACCCGCGCGAGCCTGGGCCTGCCAGGCTTCCACGCGCGCCCGGCCGCGCAGTTCGACGAGGCCGTCCAGCGCGCGACAGAAGCCGTCCGGATCGGCAGCGAAGTGGCCGTAGTCCTGCAGCAGCAGCTCGACACGGGCGGCCTCGGGCATCGCGATCCAGACGCAGCCGCCCTGGTTTTGCATGGCGCCGAGCAGTGTCTCGGGCACGCGGATGCGGCCGATCTTGCGGCTCTCGCTTTCCACGAAGACGGGCCGCGTCGCGTCCAGGCCGCGCAGGGCCTGCCACAGCACGCTGTCGAAGGCCTTCTGGCTGGGCTGCGGCGCGTCGGGCAGGGCGCCGAGCACCGAGCCGCGGTGGGCGGCCAGGGCTTCCAGGTCCAGCACCTGTGCGCCCTCGGCGGCCAGCGCATGCAGCAGCCGCGTCTTGCCACTGCCGGTGCGGCCGCACAGCACCCGCCAGTCGAAGCGCTCGGGCAGGGCGATGAGGTCCTCGCGCACCTGGGCGCGGTAGGCCTTGTAGCCACCGACCAGCTGGCGCGAGCGAAATCCGATCTGGCCGAGAAACCAATGCATGGCGCCCGAGCGCTGGCCACCGCGCCAGCAGTAGACGAGCGGCCGCCAGGTCTTGGGCATGGCCACGGCGCTGGATTCGATGTGGCGGGCAATGTTTCGCGCGACCAGGGCCGAACCGAGCTTGCGGGCCTCGAAGGGCGAGCTGGCATAGAGCAGGCCGACATCGTGGCGCTCCTGATCGTCGAGCACCGGCCAGTTGATGGCGCCGGGCATGTGGTCTTCGGCGAATTCGGCGGGCGAGCGCACATCGACGATGGCGTCGAAGCGGTCCAGCTCCGCGACCGCTTCGCCAATGCTTGTCGTATAGCTCATGCGGGCAGCGAGACGGCGTCCAGCAGCTCGCTCTCGATCTGGATCTGCGCCTTGTTGTGTTGCAAGGCCGGGCCGTCAACAAGGAAGGTGTCTTCCACGCGCTCACCCAGCGTCGAGATCTTGGCCAGCTGCAGGTTGATGCCGTGGCGGGCCAGCACGCGGGCAATGGCATACAGCAGGCCGGCGCGGTCGCTGGTGCTGATGGTCAACAGCCAGGCGGTGGCACGCTCGTCGGGCCGCAGCGAGATGCGCGGCGAATAAGGGAAGCTCTTCACACGCCGCGACAGCCGTCCACGCCTGGGCTCGGGCAGCGGGCCGCTCGCCTGAAGCGCGGCGCTGAGCTTTTGTTCCACCAGCGGCACGAGGTCGCGGTGGTGCACGTCGGCCTCGGGGCGAATCACCTGGAAGGTGTCCAGCGCGTAGCCGTTGCGCGTGGTGTGCACCTTGGCGTCGAGGATGCTGAAGCCGGCGGTGTCGAAGTAGCCGCAGATGCGGGCGAACAGGTCTTGCTGGTCGGGCGCGTAGACCAGCACCTGCAGGCCCTCGCCAATGGGCGAGGGGCGGGCGCGCACGATGGGAAGCTGCGTGTCCACATGGCGCCACAGCGAGCGCGCGTGCCAGGCCAGCTCGGCGCCGTCGTGGCGGGCGAAGTAGCTGATGGCCAGGCGCTTCCACAGCGGTTCCTCGGTGCCGGGCAACTGAGAGTGCAGGGCCAGGTCTTGCCGAGCCTCGGCCTTGCGGGCTTCGATCTCGGCGTCGAGGTTGATCGGTGCACCGCCCAGGGCACGCAGCGTGATGCGGTAGAGGTCTTCCAGCAGCTTGCCCTTCCACGCATTCCAGACCTTGGGGCTGGTGCCGCGGATATCGGCAACGGTGAGCAGATACAGGGCCGTGAGGCGGCGCGAATCGCCGACCTTGGTGGCGAAGGCGGTGATGACCTCGGGGTCGGACAGGTCTTCCTTCTGCGCCACGCGCGACATTGTCAGATGGTGTTCGACGAGAAAGGCGCACATGCTCGTGTCGTCCGCGTTCAGCCCATGCTGGCGGCAGAAGCGCCGGACCTCGGTGGCGCCGAGCTCGGAGTGGTCGCCACCGCGGCCCTTGGCAACGTCGTGGAACAGCGCGGCGATGTAGAGCAGCTCGGGCTGGTCGAACTGGGCGGCCAGCTGCGAGCAGAACGGGTACTCGTGGGCGTGCTCGGGGACCAGGAAGCGCCGCACGTTGCGCAGCACCATCAGGATGTGCTGGTCCACCGTGTAGACGTGGAAGAGGTCGTGCTGCATCTGCCCGACGATGGCGCGGAACACCCACAGGTAGCGACCCAGCACGGAGGTCTGGTTCATCAGGCGGAAGGCATGCGTCTGGCCTTCGGGCGCGCGCAGCATGGCCATGAAGGTCGCGCGGTTGACCGGGTCGCGCCGCCAGGCCGCGTCCATCAGCCCGCGCGCGTTGTACAGCGCGCGCAGCGTGCGCGCCGACAGGCCCTTGATGCCCGGTGTCTGCTGGTAGACCAGAAAGGTGCGCAGGATGGCGTGTGGATCGCGCTGGAACAGGTCGTCGCTGGCGACCTCCAGCATGCGGCCGCGGTCGAGGAAGTCCGGATGGCCGTCGATGGGCCGCAGCTGATCATGCTGCGAGCCGTTGATCTGCTCTTCAAGATTCAACAGCAGGATCTGGTGCAACTGCGTGACGGCCTTGGCCGCCCAGTAGTAACGCCGCATCAGCAGTTCCGACGCGCGCACTGAGTCTGTCGACACAAAGCCGAAGCTCTGGGCCACGGCGGTTTGCAGGTCGAAGACGAGGCGGTCCTCTCGCCGCCCGGCCACTGCATGCAGCCGCGCGCGAATCAGCCGCAGCTGGCCCTCGTTGCGCTGCAGCTGGCGGCTTTCGAATGGGGTGATCAGGCCGCGCTGGGCGAGGGCCTTCCAGGTCTTGCCCAGGCCCGCCGCACGCGCGACCCACATCAGCATCTGCAGGTCGCGCAGGCCGCCGGGGCTTTCCTTGCAGTTGGGCTCCAACGCATAGGGCGTGTCGTCGAACTTGGTGTGGCGCTGCAGGCTCTCCAGCGTCTTGGCGCGCAAGAAGGCCTTGGGGTCCATGGCCGCCATGAAGCGCTTGGACATCAGCTTGAACAGCTTGGCATCACCGGCCAGTGGGCGGGCTTCGAGCAGGGCGGTCTGGATGGTCACGTCGCCCTGGGACTCGGACAGGCATTCGCCCGGCGTGCGCACCGAGGAGCCGATCTCCAGGCCGACATCCCAGCACGACGTGATGAAGCCTTCGATGGCGGTCTTGACCACGCCCGGCTGGTAGGCCTCGACCCCGTCGGGCAGCAGCACCAGCACGTCGACGTCGGAATGCGGGAACAGCTCGCCCCGGCCGTAGCCGCCGACGGCGGCGAGGCAGGCTCCCTCGGGCATGCCGGCCAGCGCCCAGAGGCCGCGCAAGGTGTCGTCAACGTGGCGGGCCAGGCGGCGCAGCAGCAATTGCGCGCCGGCCTGCGTGGGGCGCTCGGCCAGGAAGCCGTCAATCAGCGACTGCTTGCCGGCCTTGAACTGCTGGCGGAGATCGGCGAGCGTCGCCACCTGCTACGCCGTCGCCGCAGCGGCTTGCGTGATGAAGGCCGGGGGGGGCGGGCTGCCGGCCGACAGCGTCATGACCTCGTAGCCGGTCTCGGTCACCAGGATGGTGTGCTCCCACTGGGCCGAGAGAGACCGGTCCTTGGTGACGATGGTCCAGCCGTCACCCATTTCGCGGATCTCGCGGCGGCCGGCGTTGATCATGGGCTCGATGGTGAACATCATGCCGGGCACCAGTTCGTCCAGCGTGCCAGGGCGGCCGTAGTGCAGCACCTGCGGTTCCTCGTGGAAGACCTGGCCGATGCCGTGGCCGCAGAACTCTCGCACGATGGAAAAGCCGGCGTTCTCGGCAAAGGTCTGGATGGCATGGCCGATGTCGCCCAGGCGCGCGCCGGGGCGGACCTTGGCGATGCCCTTCCACATGGCTTCATATGTGAAGGCGCACAGGCGCTTGGCCGCGATGGAACCCTCGCCGACGACGAACATGCGGCTGGTGTCGCCATGCCAGCCGTCCTTGATGACGGTGACGTCGATGTTGACGATGTCGCCGTTCTTCAGCGGCTTGTCGTTCGGGATGCCGTGGCAGACCTGGCTGTTGACCGAGGTACAGATCGACTTGGGATAGGGGATGTAGCCCGGCGGGCAGTAATTGAGCGGCGCCGGGATGCCCTGCTGCACGTTGACGATGTGGTCGTGCGCGAGCTTGTCGAGCTCGTTGGTCGTGATGCCCGGCTTGACGTGCGCCGTGAGCATGTCGAGGACTTCGGACGCCAGGCGTCCGGCGATGCGCATGCCGTCGATGTCGGCGCCGGTCTTGATCGTGATGGCCATGGGCGGATTATCCCAGCAGCCTCAGTCCTTCCAGATGTCCATGCCCATGTAGGCGGTGGCCAGCACGACGAGGCCGAAGGCGATGCGGTACCACGCGAAGATCTTGAAGTCGTGGTTGGAGACATAGCGGATCAACCAGCGGATGCACAGCAGCGCGCTGATGAAGGCGAACACCAGGCCCACCGCGAACATTGGCAGGTCGCCCCAGTCCAGCGCATCGCGCTGCTTCAGCACCGAATAGGCGCCCGCGCCCATCAACGTCGGGATGCCCAGGTAGAAGCTGAACTCCGCGGCCGCCTTGCGCGACATGCCCAGCACCACGCCGCCGATGATGGTGGCGCCCGAACGGCTGGTGCCGGGGATCATGGCCAGGCATTGCAGCAGGCCGACCTTGAGCGCGTCCATCGGGCGCATGTCGTCCACCGTCTCGATGCGCGCCTTGCGGGCACCCTGCATGTCCATGTCGCCGTACAGGCGCTTGTGACGCGCCTCCACCCACAGGATGATCAGGCCGCCGACGATGAAGGCCAGCGCCACCGGCACAGGGTGGAAGAGGTGGGCCTTGATGTATTTGCCGAAGGCCAGGCCCAGCACCACGGCGGGCAGGAAGGCGATCAGCACGTTGAGCGCAAAGCGCTGCGCCTGCGGCTCGTGGGTGATGCCCTTGACCGTGCGGGCCAGGCGTTCCCGGTACTCCCAGACCACGGCGAACATCGCGCCGGTCTGCACGGCAATCTCGAAGACCTTGGCCTTTTCGCCGACGAAGTTGAGCAGCGAGCCGGCCAGGATCAAATGCCCGGTGGACGAGATGGGCAGGAATTCCGTGAGCCCCTCGACGATGCCCATGATGGCGGCTTTGATCAGCAGGACTACATCCACGTAAAGGCTCCGAGCGGCGAAAAGCCGCGCAGTGTAGCCAGCGGCGATGTCCCGAGCTTGCAGCCGCCGGACCCGGCGGGCTACATTAGTGACCCTTCGGTCATTAACTCCGCAACTTGGCCACCGCCCCCCGTCAACGCCGCAAGGACGCCCGCCCGCAGGAGCTGCTGGACGCTGCCCTGGCGCTTTTCGTCGAAAAGGGTTTCGCGGCCACGCGCAGCGAAGAGGTGGCCGCACGCGCCGGCGTCGCCAAGGGCACCCTGTACCGCTACTACCCGAGCAAGGATGAGCTCTTCAAGGCGATGGTGCGCGAGAACCTGTCCGTGCACATCGCCGAGTCCGCAGCGCAGGCGGCGCAGTACCAAGGCCCCATCGCCGAGCTGCTGCGCCAGATGATGCAGGCCTGGTGGGCCAAGGTCGGACAAGGCAATGCCGGCGTGGTCTGCAAGATCATGATGGTCGAGGCGCGCAACTTCCCGGAGCTGGCGCGCTTCTATGTGGACGAAGTCATCACGCCGTCGCAGAACCTCATCGGCGGCCTCATCGAGCGCGGTATCCGCGCTGGGGAGTTCCGCGCCGTGCCGGTGGAGGCCACCGTGCACATGCTGATCGCGCCCATGCTGCACATGATGCTGCACGAGCACTCCTTCGGGGAGTTCGACATCTGCCACCCCACCATGAGCGCGACCGACTTGCTGGACGCCCAGATGTCG
This sequence comes from Pelomonas sp. Root405, assembly GCF_001425165.1. Taxonomy (GTDB): domain Bacteria; phylum Pseudomonadota; class Gammaproteobacteria; order Burkholderiales; family Burkholderiaceae_C; genus Pelomonas. The sequence goes on along the minus strand of NZ_LMDU01000016.1, from coordinate 75,667 downwards.
CTGCTGCTGCACGGCCTGCTCGCGAAGCCCGCTGGCACCTAGAATTTTGGTTTTCAGACCGCCCGACCCGTGCCCCGGAGAACAAGATGAATCTCGAACAAGCCCGCTTCAACATGATCGAGCAGCAGATCCGCCCTTGGGACGTGCTCGACCCCAGCGTGCTGGAGCTGCTGCACGTCGTGCACCGCGAAGATTTCGTGCCAGAAGCCCACCGGGCGCAGGCCTTTGTCGACGTCGAGCTGCCGCTGACGGCCACGCGCCGCATGCTGGCGCCCAAGGTCGAAGCGCGCCTGCTGCAGGAACTCAAGGTGCAGCGCCATGAGAAGGTGCTGGAGATCGGCGCTGCGACGGGTCACCTGGCCGCGCTGCTCGGCCACAAGGCCCAGCGCGTCATCGCGCTGGAAGCCGACGCGGGGCTGGCTGCTCAGGCCCAGCTCAACCTCAAGCGCGCCGGCGTGCTCAACGTCAGCGTGCTGAACCAGAACGGCGCCGCGGGTCTGCCGACCGAAGAGCCCTTCGACGCCATCCTGCTGTCGGGTTCCGTGGCGGCCGTGCCCCAGGCGCTGCTGAACCAGCTCAAGGTCGGCGGCCGACTGGTGGCCATCGTCGGCGAAGTGCCGGTCATGCGCGCGGTGCTCGTCACCCGCACCGGCAGCAGCGATTTCCGCTCCGTCGAGTTGTTCGACACGGTGGCCGACCGCCTGCCCGGCTTTTCCGAAGCGCCGGCCTTCAGCTTCTGAAACGGCTGATGCAGCCCGTCGCGCCAAAACGACCGTTGCGGCCCCCGCGGGCGCAGGTCGTCGCATGGCTTCAGTCATCGGCGGGCTTTGCCCCTATAAACCCGGCCGCGCTCACTCCATTGCCCCAGTCAAGGAATCCCATGCCCTTCGTCCCAGCCCGTCGCCTGATCCTGCAACCGCTGGCCTTTGCCGCCAGCCTCCTGCTCGCTGGCGCGGCCCAGGCACAAAGCCTGCAAGAACTCTACGAAGCGGCACGGGGCTATGACGCGACCTATCTCGCGACCCGCGCGACGGCCGATGCCGCCGCAGCCCGCGCGGCCCAGGCCGAAGCATTGACGCGCCCGTCGCTCTACCTGTCGACCTCCGGCACCGTTGCGCGTGCCGACCCGCCGGCAGGCACGAGCGTCAACAGCACGACGCTGCAGGCCGGCCTGTCGGGCAAATACTCGGTCTACAACGCCAGCAACCTCCCCACCATCGACAAGGCGCGCCGCGCCTATGCGCTCGCGCAGTCCGACCTTGAGGCGGCCGAGCAAGACCTGATCGTGCGACTGGCCACGGCTTATTTCGATGTGCTGGCCGCCAAGGACGCGTTGACGACCTCGCAGGCCAACAAGGCCGGCATCTCCGAGCAACTGGCGTCGGCCAAGCGCAACTTTGAAGTCGGCACGGCCACCATCACCGACACCCGCGAAGCGCAAGCCCGTTATGACCTGGCGGTGGCCCAGGAGCTGGCGGCCGACAACGACCTGCGCGTCAAGCGCGTCACGCTGGACCAGTTCGTCGGCCGTGTCGGCGTCGAGCCCAAGGGCCTGGCCGTGCCGGTGGCGCTGCCGGCCTTGCCCAGCAGCAACATCGACACCTGGGTTGCCACCGCGGATGAGCAGCACCCCGGCGTGCGCCGCGCGCGGCTTGGGCTGGAGATTGCACAGCTCGACACCCAGATCGCGCGTGCCGGCCAGAAGCCGACGCTGGATGCCAGCGCCACCCTGGGCGGGCAGAACGTGCACAACAGCCTGAATGGCGTGGCGGCAGCGCAATCCGGCGCCGGTACCGGCAAGAACGCCAGCATCGGCCTGACGCTGAGCTACCCGCTCTACACCGGCGGCCTCACGCAGAACCGCATCCGCGAAACCCTGGTGCTGGAAGAGAAGGCCCGCAACGATCTCGACTTCGCGCGCCGTGCGGTGGCCGAGGGCACGCGCCGCTATTTCTACCTGGTTCAGTCGCAAAAGGCCCAGGTCAGCGCCTTCGAGGCCGCCGAGTCGTCCACCAAGCTGGCCCTGGAAGCCACGCAGCTGGGCTACAAGGTCGGCGTGCGCGTCAACCTGGACGTGCTCAACGCCCAGACCCAGCTCTATTCGACCCAGCGTGACCTGGCCAAGGCGCGCTACGACGTCGTCGTCAACAGCCTGCGGCTGCGCCAGGCCTCGGGCCAACTGCGCCCCGAAGACGTCGCCGCGGCCAACACGCTGCTGGTCAAGTAAGCGGTCTCAGGCCGGTGCACCAGCCCCGCCGCGGCGGGGCTTTTTTCTGGCCGCGGCCAGCGGCGCTGCAGCTTCGGCCGCAACTGCCGGCACGGCCGGCAGCGGCTTCAGCGGCGCGTGCTCACGCAGCGCGCGCAGGATGATGGCGGTGGACGTCGGCGTCTGCTGGCAGAAGCGCGTGAGCACGGCCTTCAGGTGCACGACGTCGCGAACGGCGATCTCCAGGATCCAGCTGTCCTCGCCCGTCACGTCGTAGGCGGTCAGCACCTCCGGGCTGGAAGCCAGCGCCGCCAGCATCGACGACTCGTCCATGGACTCGATGCGGATCACCGCCCGGATCGCATAGCCCAGCCGGCCGCCATCGACGATGGCCCGGTAACCGCGGATAACGCCGCCGTCCTCCAGCTTGCGCACGCGCTCGGTCACGGCCGGCTGGCTCAGGTGCACGCGGCGGCCCAGCTCGGCCATCGTCAGCCGCGCGTCGGCCTGCAGCTCGGCCAGGATGCGGTGGTCGTGTTGATCGAGCTCAATGGCCATGAAATTCTCGTGCTTTGACGGTCATGTTCTTCAATATTAAGGCGAGGCAGCACTTCAACCTTCAAGCGCCCATTCCGCTGTCGCTCTGCAATTCCTACCATCCCGGTCCATGAACACGACGACCCTGCCGCTCAAGACCACCACCGGCCTCGGCCCCAAGCTGATGCTCTGCCTGGCCGCCACCTGGCTGGTCTGGGGCTCCACCTACCTGGCCATCAAGATTGCCCTCGTCAGCCTGCCGCCCTTCTTGCAGATGGGCAGCCGTTTCCTGGTCGCTGGCGCGCTGCTGGCCGGCTGGATGCGCTGGCGCGGCGTGCCCTGGCCCGACCGGCGGCAGTGGCTGCACGCCCTCGTCATCGGCGGGCTGATGCTGGGCGGCGGCATGGGTGGCACGGCCACCGCCGAGGTGACGGTGGGTTCCGGCCTGGTCGTCGCCTTCATTGCCGTCATGCCACTGATGATTGCCGGGCTGAACCTGCTGTGGGGCGAGAAGCCGACGCGGCTGGAGTCGCTCGGCATCGCCTTCGGCCTGGTCGGCGTGCTGCTGCTGACGCAGGGCCAGGGCTTCGGCGCCTCGCCCGCCGGCCTGGTCGCTATCAGCGTCGCCTGTGCGAGCTGGGCCGTGGGCAGCGTGCTGTCGCAGCGCAACCTGCCGCTGGCGCCCGGGGCGATGGGTTTTGCCAGCGAGATGCTGGCAGGCGGTGCCGTGCTGATGGTGCTGAGCCTCATCGGTGGCGAGGCCCTCCCCGAGCGCATCGAGCCCGAGGCGCTGTGGGCCTGGGCCTATCTCGTCGTCTTCGGCTCGCTGATCGCCTTCAATGCCTACATGGTGCTGCTGGCGGAGGCATCGGCGGGCCTGGCGTCGAGCTATTCGTTCGTCAACCCTGTCATCGCCATGCTGCTCGGCGTCACGCTGGCGGGCGAGCACATCAGCGGCCACGAGTGGCTGGCGGCCGGCGTCGTCCTGATCGGCGTGGTGTTGCTGCTCATGGGGCGCGCGAAGGCAGCGCATTGATGGGGATGCGCAGGTAGGACACGCCGTTGTCCTCCGCGGCCGGCAGCTCGCCAGCGCGGATGTTCACCTGGATGGACGGCAGGATGAGGGTGGGCACGTCAAGCGTGGCGTCGCGCGCCTTGCGCATCCTGACGAACTCCGCCTCGCTCACGCCGTCGCGCACGTGGATGTTGCCGGCCCGCTGTGCGGCCACCGTCGTTTCCCAGGCGGGGGCGCGACCGTTGGGGGGATAGTCGTGGCAGACGTACATGCGTGTCTCGGGCGGCAGCGCCAGGATGCGGTGCACCGAGCGGTACAGCGTGGGCGCGTCTCCACCGGGGAAGTCGGCTCGCGCGGTGCCGACGTCAGGCATGAAGAGGGTGTCGCCGACGAACACCGCGCCGTCGACGACATAGGCCAGGTCGGCGGGCGTGTGCCCGGGCACCAGCAGCGCGCGTGCCTCGATCCCGCCGATCCTGAACACCTCATCGTCCTTGAAAAGATGGTCGAACTGCCTGCCGTCAGGCAGGAAACCGCGCTCCAAGTTGTAGAGCTTGCTGAACGTCGCCTGCACCTCGCGGATGTGCTCGCCGATGGCGATGCGCCCGCCGACCCGGCCCTGCAGGTAGCGGGCACTGGACAGGTGGTCGGCGTGGGCGTGCGTCTCCAGGATCCACTGCACCTGCAAGCCGTGGTCCTTCACGTAGGCGAGCAGCCTGTCCGCCTGGATGGTGCCGGTGCGGCCCGACTTGAAATCGAAGTCCAGCACCGGGTCGACGATGGCGGCGCATTGACTTGCGTTGTCGACGATGACGTAGGAGACCGTGCAGGTCGCTTCATCAAAGAAGGCCTGGACGGTGATGCTGGCAGCCATGAAGGCTCCTTGGGATGTGGACAGTATATTGACTGACATTATATTTATAGATATATTGAAGTCAAATCACGGAGCGACACATGCCCACCCCTGTCATCGACCCCGACGTCTTGCGCAAGGCCGCCGGCCAGGCCGTCAGCGCCTTGAAGGTGCTGGCCAACGAAGAACGCTTGCTGTTGCTGTGCCAACTGTCGCAGGGTGAGATGGCCGTCGGCGACCTGGAGGCGGTGCTCGGCATCCGCCAGCCCACCTTGTCTCAGCAGCTGGGCGTGCTGCGCGGGGAGGGCGTCGTGGACACCCGCCGCGACGGCAAGCGCATCTTCTACAGCATCGCTGATCCGAGGCTGCTGCGGGTGCTGGCCGTGCTCTACGACATCTACTGCCCCAAGGACTGAAGAATGTCCCTCGACTGGAATGCTTTCACGCCGCTGGCCTCGCTGGCGGGCGGCGCGCTGATCGGGCTGGCGGCGGCGCTGTTCGTGCTGTTCAACGGCCGCATCGCCGGCATCAGCGGCGTGCTGGGCGGGCTGCTGAGGCCGGTCCAGGGCGACCTGGGCTGGCGCGTTGCCTTTATCGCGGGGATCGTCGTCGCGCCCTGGGTCTACGTGTTGTTCACTGCCTTGCCCGTGCCCCGTATCGACGCGGGCTGGACCGTGCTGGTGCTGGCCGGCCTGCTGGTCGGCGTGGGCACGCGCTACGGCGCCGGCTGTACCAGCGGCCATGGTGTCTGCGGCATGTCGCGGCTGTCACCGCGCTCGCTGGTCGCCACACTGGCTTTCATGGGCGCGGGCTTCGTCACCGTGTTCACGTTGCGCCACCTCGTTGCCGCTTGAAGAGCCGTCATGCCCATCCTCACTGCACTCGTTGCCGGCCTGGTGTTTGGCCTCGGCCTCATCCTCTCGGGCATGGCCAACCCGGCCAAGGTGCTGGGCTTCCTGGACCTGGCCGGCCCCTGGGACCCGTCGCTGTCCCTGGTCATGGTCGGCGCCATCGCCGTGGGCCTGGTCGCATTCGCGGTCGTCAGGCGGGGGGACACGACGCTGTTGGGCCTGGCCTTCAAGCTGCCAGCCGCCAGTCACATCGATGGCCGGCTGGTTGGCGGCAGCCTGATGTTCGGCGCTGGCTGGGGCCTGGCCGGCTTCTGCCCGGGGCCGGCGCTGGTGGCGCTGGGCATGGGCGAGATCAAGGCCGTGGTGTTTGTCGCGGCGATGCTGGCGGGCATGGGCTTGTTCGAGCTGCTGGAGCGGCGCTGAGCCATGAGCGCCGACTGGACCTGGGCCAGCGTCGGCGCGACGTTGGCGGTGCTCGGCCTGTACGAGGCCTTGCTGATGTTGCTGCGCTGGTGGCGGCCGCAGCGGCTGGCCTCGGCGCGGCATGCCGGGCTGCGCGAGGAGTGGTTTCGCGTCGTGTCCGCGCACAAGGGCTCGGAGGTGCTGGCGGTGCAGACGCTGCGCAACTCGCTGATGTCGGCCACCATGCTGGCCTCCACGGCCGCGCTGGCGCTGATGGGCACGGTCACGCTCGCCGCACCGTCGCTGCACGACGGCCTCGCCAGCCTCAGCCCGCGCCTGGTGCTGCAGCTGGCGCTGCTGGTGCTGCTGTTCGCCGCGCTGGTGTCGACCGTCATGGCGGTGCGCTTCTATAACCACGCCGGCTTCATCGGCGGCATGCCGGTCGAGTCGGAAGCGCGAGCGCGGTGGACGGCGGCCGGCGTGCGCTACGTGCGCCGGGCCGGCGTGCTGTACGGCTTGGAGCTGCGCCAGCTGGTGCTGGTCGTGCCGGTCGTGTCGGCCATGCTGCTGCCGGGCTCGGGACCGGTGGCGGCGCTGCTGGTGGTGGCGGTGCTGTACTCGCTGGATCGTTTCAACGACGGGGGTGCCGAGGGCTGACGCAAACAGGCTTCAAAATCCGCGCCCATGCTGTTCCTGCTTTCGCCCGCCAAGTCGCTCGACTACGACACCCCCACGCCGCCCGAGCTGGCGCCAGCGTTGACCCGCCCGCAGTTCCTCGACGACACCGCCGCGCTCATCGACGTGCTGCGCACCAAGACCGCCGCCGATGTGCGCGAGCTGATGGATTTGTCCGAGCCGCTGGCCCAGCTCAATGTCGACCGGTACAAGGCTTGGCGCCCGCGCTTTACCGAGCACAACAGCAAGCCGGCCATGCTCGCCTTCAACGGCGATGTCTACGACGGGTTGGACGCGAAGACGCTGAGCGCGGACGACATCGCCTGGGCGCAACAGCATGTGCGCATGCTGTCCGGCCTGTACGGCATCCTGCGGCCGCTGGACCGCATGCAGCCTTATCGCCTGGAGATGGGCACACGTCTGGCGACGGACGCTGGTAGCAACCTCTACGACTGGTGGGGCGACCGCCTGGCGCTGCACCTGAACAAGCTGGCTCGTGGCGAGAAAGCGCCGGTCATCGTCAATCTCGCGTCCCAGGAATACTTCCGCGCGTGCGACCGCAAGGCCTTGAAGCCGCGGGTCGTCGACTGCCAGTTCGAGGACTGGAAGAACGGCGAGTACAAGATCATCAGCTTCTTCGCCAAGCGCGCCCGAGGCTTGATGGCGCGCTTTGCAATCCAGCAACGTCTTGAGACGCCGGAGGGCTTGAAAGGCTTCGACCTGGACGGCTATCGTCTCGCGCCCGAGGTCTCGTCCAACGAACGTCTTGTCTTCCGACGCAAAGCCGCCCCATGAGCCAGCAAGTCATCACGCCCGAACTCTGTGAATGGATCGCCGAGCAGACCCGCGCCGGCCATGCTTCTGAAAGCGTGCTGGCCGCCATGCTCGGCAGCGGCTGGGACGAGGGCGTCGCGCGCCAGGCGCTCGCCCGCACCCTGGGCCAGTCCGCCACGCTGACGCCGCCGCCCGGTGCGACGGTCGGCCTGCCCGAGCCCGAGATGAGCCGCTTCACGCCCGTCATCGACGCCGGCGACCGCCATGTCAAGGTGCTGATGGCCCTGCGCCAGCCCCGCGTCATCGTCTTCGGCGACCTGCTGTCCGACGAGGAATGCGACGGCATCACCAGCCTGGCGGGCAAGCGCCTGGCGCGCTCCGAGACGGTGGCGACCGGCACCGAAGGCAGCGAAGTGAACGCCGCGCGCACCAGCGACGGCATGTTCTTCGAGCGCTGCGAGACCGAACTGATCCGCACCATCGAGTCGCGCATCGCGACGCTGCTGCGCTGGCCACTGGACCATGGCGAGGGCCTTCAGGTGCTGCGCTACCGGCCCGGCGCCGAGTACCAGCCGCATTACGACTACTTCGACCCCGGCCACGTCAGCACGCCTTCCATTCTCAAGCGCGGTGGCCAGCGCGTGGCCACGCTGGTCATCTACCTGAACACGCCGACGGCGGGTGGCGCGACCATCTTTCCGGACATCGGCCTGGACGTGGCGCCCGTCAAGGGCAACGCCGTCTTTTTCAGCTACGACCGGCCGCACCCTGCCACGCAGACCCTGCATGGCGGCGCCCCCGTGATCGAGGGCGAGAAGTGGGTGGCGACCAAGTGGCTGCGCCAGGGCGTTTTCACCTGATCACGCGGTGATCGCGATCAGCAGCGCGATGGTCAACGTGACACTGATCAACAGCACGAAATAGAAGGCGCTGAGCACCAGGCCGCGCCAGATCGAACCCCACCAGCGAAGGCCATAGACGCGCCGCATGGCAAGAAGGCCGTGGCCGAAGACAGCGAGCGTCGCTGGCCCTTCGGTGCCGGTGGCGATGGCCAGCAGCAGCGCCAGGAACCAGAGGCTGTGGCTGTGCAGCGAGAACACGAAATGCTCGGCATAACGTCGGCCGCTGCCGGCGAACGTCACCAGCAGCAGCGCCGCGAAGATGGGCTGCATCGCCAGCATGGCATAGGGCGCGAGGGCGCTCGCGCGGGCCTTCCATTGCTCGAAAGTCAGGGACTCGGCCTTGTCGAGCACGCCAGTGAGCCAGCGTTCGCCGCTGCTGCAGGTCTCGGGACGGGTCAGGTCGCAGTCGCCAAGCTTGGAGCTGACCTTGACGCCACCCGGTGCGGCGCTGGCCCCGTTGGCAGCCGCCGCTGCAGCCGCGGCCGTTGCGGCGGCCTGTCTCGGTGACGTGTTCGGCCCCACGCGAATCGTCACGGGCTTGCCCGGCTTGGCGATGGTGGCGGCGTTGCCGTCTTCCACCACCTGGGTCGGCCCCTGCGGCAGCAGCGCCCAGCCGACGAAGAAGATGAAGCTCGCGCTCAGGTAGACCCGCAGCGGCAGCACATAGCGCCGCCGCCGGCCGTGGAAATAGGCGTTGGTCAGGTGACCGGGAAGGCACACCAGCGCCCACAGCGTGCGCCACAGCGGGCCGTCGAAGGCGACGTAGTGGCCGAGGTACTCGGTGAACATCTCGCGCACCGACGGCGGGTGCAGGTCGGTCTCCTGCCCGCAATGTCCGCAGTGGATGGGGCGCGGCGTGGCCAGCGTGAAGTGGCAGTTGCGGCAGTAGGGCAGCTCCGGGGCGTGCGAATGGCTCATGCGGAAAGCAGTTTGTGGATCAGCTCCGGTGTGCTGCCCGCCTGGTATTTCTTCATCAGCCGGCCGCGGTAGACGTCCACTGTGCGGGGGCTCACACCCAGGCGCCGGCCGATGAGCTTGCTGGTCTGGCCTTCGACGAGCAGGGCCGCGATCTCGCGCTCGCGCGGCGTCAGGTCGGCGCTGATCTGGCGCCGTGCCGACAGGTCCTCGAAGCTCCAGATCCCGCGCGCATGCGGGTCGCCGCGGTCCAGCGCGCGGCCGGTCACGTGGCACCAGAACAGCTCGCCGCTACCCAGCCGCCGCATGACGCGGTCGTCGCCGTAGTGGCCTTGCGCATCGAGGCTCGCAACGATGCGCGCGCCGGTGCGCTCGAACTCGGCCGCGCTCGGGTACATGACGGAGAAGCTCTTGCCGACCAGCTGGTCCCGCGTGGCGCTGAACATCTGCAGAACCCGCTCGTTGCAGTCGACGATCTGCCGCTGGGCCGAGAGCACCAGCCCGATGGGGGCGAATTGGAACGCCGCGTGATAGGTCGGGAGTCCGGAATCCGTTTGGGAAGGTGACGTGATCAATCGCGTTGGATGTTGGGTGAGATCTGCATGTCGACCGGCTCCCTCGGCTGGCCCGTGCGGACCTCGCATGGATTCAAACGGAGCACATGATGGGTAAATACGATTCGCAGCTCAAAAAGATCCGTGAGGTGCACGCCAATCTGGTCGAAGGCCTGGCCGAGAAACACAAGATCGAGGCCAGATTCTCCGACATGACGACGCAGATCACCTCATTGACCCGCATGAAGAAGGACGTGGACGCCAGGATCACGGCGGCGCTCAAATTGCTGGTCAACCCGAAGTCCTCGACCGCCTCCTGCGTGCCCGCGGCCGCCGATCTGCACAAATTCCTCCAGCAGCGGTTGAAGGTGGAAGAAGGCATGGCACTCATCGGCCCTCAGGAGATGGTGAACCGGGTCGCCCAAGATGGGCTGCGCATGGTCGGACTGCGGCTGACAAGCTGGGTCGATACGATGAACCAGCTGGTTCACACCGTTCAGGACGTCCTGGTCAAGGAAGAGGAAAAGTCGCTGCGGGAGGCCATGAGAAAGATCGACTGGAAGAAGGTCGGGGTCGTTTATGTCGAGCCTCGGCTGCGGAAGTAGCCGCCGCCCCGACCCTGCCGCGCGGTGTCGCGTGCCTGCTTAGGCGATTTCGCGTAATCGACGCGCCCGGCGCGTCGGCGCTACCCTTCGCCCCTCAGTCAAGCAGGAGACGGCATGAACAAGGTGTACCCGAGCGCTGAAGAAGCGCTGCGCGGCGTCGTGGAGGACGGGCAGATGCTCGCGGTTGGCGGCTTCGGCCTGTGCGGCATCCCCGAGGCGCTGATCACCGCCCTGCGCGACAGCGGCGTCAAGGACCTGACGGTCATCTCGAACAATGCCGGCGTCGATGGCTTCGGGCTGGGTGCGCTGCTGGTCACGCGCCAGATCAGGAAGATGATCTCCAGCTACGTGGGCGAGAACAAGGAGTTCGAGCGCCAGTACCTGGCCGGCGAGCTGGAGCTGGAGTTCACGCCGCAGGGCACGCTGGCCGAGAAGCTGCGCGCCGGTGGCGCCGGCATCCCGGCCTTCTTCGTGCGCACCGGCGTGGGCACGCTGATCGCCGAGGGCAAGGAGGCGCGCGAGTTTGACGGCGAGACCTACATCCTGGAGAAGGCACTGGTGCCCGACGTGTCGCTGGTCAAGGCCTACAAGGCCGACAAGAGCGGCAACCTGGTGTTCCGCCGCACCGCGCGCAACTTCAATCCCGCCGCGGCCATGGCCGGCAAGCTGACGGTCGTCGAGGTCGAGAAACTCGTCGAGACCGGCGAGATCGACCCGGACGACGTGCATCTGCCGGGCATCTACGTGCACCGCATCGTCGTCAACGCCAACCCCGAGAAGCGCATCGAGAAGATGACCTTGTCGCCCAAGAAGGAGAGCTGACATGGCCTGGACCCAAGATCAGATGGCCGCCCGTGCGGCCCAGGAGCTGGAAGACGGCTTCTACGTCAACCTCGGCATCGGCATCCCGACGCTGGTGGCCAACCATGTGCCGGCGACGAAGGAAGTCTGGCTGCAGAGCGAGAACGGCATGCTGGGCATCGGCCCCTTCCCGACCGAGGACGAGGTCGACGCCGACCTCATCAACGCCGGCAAGCAGACCGTCACCACCTTGCCGGGCAGCAGCATCTTCGGCAGCCACGACAGCTTCGCGATGATCCGCGCCGGCAAGATCAACCTCAGCATCCTCGGCGCGATGCAGGTCAGCGGCGGCGGCGACCTGGCCAACTGGATGATCCCGGGCAAGATGGTCAAGGGCATGGGCGGGGCCATGGACCTGGTCGCCGGCGTCAAGCGCGTCATCGTGCTGATGGAGCACGTCGCCAAGAAGAAGGACGGCAGCGAAGACCTCAAGATCATTCCCAGCTGCACGCTGCCGCTGACGGGCGTGGGTGTGGTCGACCGCATCATCACGGACCTGGGCGTCTTCGACGTCGTGCCCGAAGGCATCAGGCTCGTGGAACTGGCCGAGGGCGTCACGCGCGAATTCGCGCAAGGCAAGACCGGCGTGCCGCTTTTGTAACTTCGTGATTCGTTTCTGCCGGTAAGCGGCAAGGCGTTTGTCACGGCCTTGCCGCGGCGGGCGTGTCGAGGGCCGCGGGCTTGGGGATCATCCGGCTCGCCACCTTTCGGACGCCCCATGCCTGACCTGCTCGACGCACCCGCTGCCGTTGAAGACGCCCCGTCGCCGCTGACCCCGGCCGGCACGCTTGCCACCGCCGCGCTGCTGAGCGCCTGCGGTGGCGGAGGTGGCGGTAGCGGCGACCCCGCACCGGGCTCAGGCCCGGCTGCCTCGCCACCCCCACCGCCGCCGCCCGCGCCGCCGACGGATGCCGAGGCGGCGCGCTTCCTGGCGCAGGCCGGCTTTGCTGCAACGGCGGCCGACATCACCACCGTCAAGGTGAGCGGTTACGCCGCCTGGCTGGATGCGCAATTCGCGCTGCCCATCACCGCGGGTCATTTCGACTGGATGGTGGAGCGCGGCTATGCGGTCGAGGCCAACCGCAACAGCTTCGCGGGCCTGGACAACACGCTGTGGCGCAAGCTGATGTCCGCCCCCGACACGCTGCGTCAGCGCGTCGTGCTCGCCCTGTCGGAAATCTTCGTCGTCTCCATGACCGGCCTGCCGGTGCAGTGGCGTGGCCTGATGGGCGCTGCCTATGTCGACCTGTTGGAGCAGCACGCCTTCGGCAACTACCGCGAGCTGCTGCAGGCCGTCACGCTGTCGCCCGGCATGGGCGTTTATCTCGCCATGCGCGGCAATCAGAAGGAAGACACCCGCACTGGCCGTGTGCCCGACGAGAACTATGCGCGCGAGGTGATGCAGCTGTTCAGCATCGGCCTGGTGCAACTCAATGCCGATGGCAGCCCGAAGCTGGGTGCCGACGGCAAGGCGCTGGAGACCTACACGCAGGCACAGATCACCGAGCTGGCGCGCGTTTTCACCGGCTGGGACTACGACGGCGTGAGCAGTACCGACCCGGCCTATGTGAAGAAGGCCATGGTCAACAACCCGGCCCGCTTCGCCACCGGGGCCAAGAAGGTGTTGGACGCCGACATCCCGGCCACCGCCGATGGCGCCGCGGCGATGAAGATGGCGATGGACACACTGGCCAGCCATCCCAACGTCGGCCCCTTCCTCGGGCGCCAGCTGATCCAGCGGCTGGTGGCCTCGCATCCCAGCCCAGCTTATGTGGGGCGCGTGGCTGCCGTCTGGGCCAACAACGGCGCGGGCGTGCGCGGCGACCTCAAGGCCGTCGTCCGCGCCGTGCTGCTGGACAGCGAGGCGCGCAGCGCCGCCACGGCGCCGTCTGCCGGCAAGCTGCGCGAGCCGGTGCAGCGACTGCTGCAATGGGCACGCAGTTTTGGCGCCGCGTCGCCGACCGGCCTGTGGAATATCGGTGACACCACCAACCCCGCCACGCGTCTGGGCCAGAGCCCGCTGCGCAGCCCGTCGGTGTTCAATTTCTTCCGCCCCGGCTATGTGCCGCCGGGTTCCACGCTGGGCAGCAACGGCGTCACGGCGCCGGAGTTCCAACTCTGCAACGAGAGCACGGTCGCGGGTTATCTCAATTTCCTGCAGACGGCCATTGCCAGCAGCATCGGCGAGGTCAAGGCCAGCTATGTGGCCGAGCTGGCCCTGGCCAGCGACGCGTCGGCGCTGGTCGCCACCTTGGCGCTGCGCCTGGGCGGCGGTGGCATCTCGACGGCGACCGAGTCGATCATCGCGACGGCCGTCGCCACCATCAACGCCGGCACCGACGCCGGCAAGCTCAACCGCGTGCAAGCAAGCATCCTGATGCTGATGGCCTGCCCCGAATACCTGGTGCAGAAATGAAGCTCAACCGACTCCCCCAGCTGCAGCGCCGCGAGTTCCTGCGCCGCGCCTCCGCCTTCGGCATTGCCGGCACCGCGGCGCCCTGGGCGCTGTCGCTGGCCGGCATCGGCGAGGCCGCCGCCGCCACGACACCGGGCGACTACAAGGCGCTGGTCTGCGTCTTCCTGTATGGCGGCAACGACTACGGCAACACGCTGGTGCCTTTCGATGCCGCCAGCCACGCCGCCTATGCCGGCATCCGCCAGGCGCTGACCCTCCCGCGCGACACGCTGGCCGCCACCGCGCTGTCCGAGGTCGTCGGCGGCCGGCAGATGGCACTGGCGCCGCAGCTCGGCAAGCTCAAGGGCCTGTGGGATTCGGCCAAGCTGGCCGTGCAGCTCAACGTCGGCACGCTGGTGCAGCCCACCACGCTGGCCCAGTACAAGGCCAGGAGCGTGCCGCTGCCGCCCAAGCTGTTCTCGCACAACGACCAGCAGTCCGTCTGGCAGGCCAGTTCGCCCGAGGGCGCCACCTCGGGCTGGGGCGGGCGGCTGGGTGACCTGTTCATGGGCGGCAACGGCACGTCCACCTTCACCTGCATCAACGTGTCGGGCAACGCCGTCTACATGGCCGGCAAGCAGGCGGTGCAGTACCAGGTGTCGACCAACGGTGCGGTGCCCATCAACGGCATCACCAAGTCGCTGTACGGCTCCCAGGCGTGTTCGGCGGCGCTGCGGTCGCTGATCACGGCCGAGCGCACGCACTGGATGGAGGCCGAGCTGAACCGCGTCGTCAAGCGCTCGGTCGACGCGCAGACGACGCTGGGCGCCGCACTCGCCGGCGTGCCGGCGTTCGGCACGGTGTTCGAAACCACCAGCCTGTCCAGCCAGCTCGCCATGGTCGCCAAGCTGATCGCCGCGCGCCAGAGCCTGGGCGCCGCGCGGCAGGTCTACTTCGTCTCCATCGGCGGCTTCGACCTGCACGACCAGCTGGCCACCCAGCACCCGCTGCTGATGACGCAGGTCAATGACGCGATGGCCAGTTTCTACGCCGCCACGGTGGAGCTGGGCGTGGCCGACCAGGTCACCACCTTCACCGCCAGCGACTTCGGCCGCACGCTGACCAGCAACGGCGACGGCAGCGACCATGGCTGGGGCAGCCATCACTTCGTCATGGGCGGCGCCGTCAAGGGTGGGCGCTTCTACGGCACGCTGCCGTCGGTCAGCGTCAACGGGCCCGACGACGTCGGCCAGGGTCGGCTGCTGCCGACCACGTCGGTGGACCAGCTTGCCGCCACGCTTGCCAGCTGGATGGGCGTCTCCGCCACCGACCTGCCGCTGGTACTGCCGCAGATCGGCAACTACACGCAGCGCGACCTGGGTTATTTCTGAGGTCGATGCGGCGCTGCCTAAGATGGCGCGCATGCAATTGACGCCCCTCTTGATCGCCCTGCTGCTGGCCTCGGCCGGTGCGCTGGCTCAGCCCGTTGAGCAACCCGAAGCCGCCACCACCCGCACGGCCAAGCCGGTCGGCCTGACCCAGCCGGCGCAGCGCTTTGCCGTGACGGCGGCCAACCCGCTGGCGGCCCAGGCCGGCCTGGAGATCCTGCGCGCCGGCGGCTCGGCCATCGATGCCACGGTGGCCGTGCAGGCCGTGCTGGGCCTGGTGGAACCGCAGTCCAGCGGTATTGCTGGCGGTGCCTTCCTGCTGCATTGGGACGGCAAGCAGGTACAGACGCTGGACGGCCGCGAGACCGCGTCCGGCGCGGCCACGCCCGAGATGTTTCTCAAGGCCGACGGCAAGCCCATGGCCATGCGCGACGCGGTGCTCAGCGGCCTGTCCACCGGCGCGCCCGGTGTGCTGGCCATGCTGGCCGAGGGGCACCGCCAGCACGGCAAGCTGCCGTGGGCACGCCTGTTCGAGCCGGCCATCCGCCTGGCGGAGCAGGGCTTTGCCATCAGCCCGCGCCTGTTCGAGCTGGCGTCAAGCGAGACCGCCTTGCGCACCGACCCGCAGGCCGGGCCGTATTTCTTCGACGCTGCTGGCGCGCCCAAGCCGGTCGGCACCGTGCTGAAGAACCCGGCCTATGCGGCCGTGCTGCGCGCCGTGGCCAGGCAGGGCGCCAAGGGGTTTTATGAGGGTCCCGTCGCCGCCGACATCGTGCGCCGCATCAAGGGCCATGCCCGCCCGGGCCTGCTGGCTGCCGCTGACCTGGCCGGCTACAAGGCCCTGAGCCGCCCGCCGCTGTGCAATGAATGGCGCAGTTATCGCATCTGCGGCTTCGGCCCGCCGACGTCGGGCCACCTGACGCTGATGCAGATCCTCGGGCTGCTGGATACGCAGCCGGCCGCGGCTTCGGCCAAGGCGCTGACGGCTGACTGGATGCATGCCTATGCCGAGTCCGCCAAGCTGGCTTTTGCCGACCGCGCCCAGTACATCGGCGACCCGGCCTTCGTCACCGCGCCCGGCGGCGACTGGCAGAACCTGCTGTCGCCCACCTATCTGAAAGACCGTGGCGGGCTGATCGGCGAGCGAGCGATGGCGCCCGCCGCGGCAGGCCAGCCGGCGGCCGTCAAGCTGGCGTGGGCGCCACAGGCCGAGCAGCTTGAAGCGGGCACCAGCCAGATCAGCGTCGTCGACGCCGACGGCCATGCGGTGGCGATGACGAGCAGCATCGAATCCGCCTTCGGCAACCGCGTCATGAGCGACGGCGGTACCGGCCTGGCCGGCGGCTTCATGCTGAACAACCAGCTGACGGACTTTTCGCTCAACCCCGTGGGCGCCGACGGCAAGCCGGTTGCCAACCGCGTGGAGGCCGGCAAGCGCCCGCGCTCCAGCATGGCGCCGACGCTGGTGTTCGACCGTGACGGCAAGCTGCTCATGGTGGCGGGCTCGCCGGGCGGGCCGGTCATCATTCACTACGTCGCCAAGGTCATCACCGGCGCGCTGGCCTGGGGCCTGCCGGTGCAGCAGGCGGTGGACCTGCCCAACTTCGGCCATTTCAACGGCAGCGCGCTGATCGTCGAGCGCGGGGCATTGACGGCCGAGCAGCTGGCCGACTTGCGCGGCCGCGGCCACACCGTCAACGAGACCGACCTGACCAGCGGCCTGCAGGTGCTGATGCGCGGCAAGACGGGCTGGGTCGGCGGCGCGGACCCGCGCCGTGAAGGCGTCGTGTTAGGGGAATAGCGGTCGTCGGGCTGTTGTCCGACACCGCAGCCTATCCGTTGCGCCCTAGGCTGGCCCGCTTGTGAACCGCGGGGTCAGCGATGGATGATTTGCCAGGATGCCTTTCACGCCGGGACGTGCTGATCGCCAGCGCCGGCACCGCCACCCTCACGGCTGCAGATGCGGCCCCGCCGGAGACCGCTGTGTCGAGCACCACCTTGCCGCCCACGATGAGCCGCGTGACGTTGGAAATCAACGGCAAGGCGCACAGCCTGGATGTCGATACCCGCACGACACTGCTCGACATGCTGCGCGAGCAGCTGCAGCTGACCGGCACCAAGAAGGGCTGCGACCACGGCCAGTGCGGCGCCTGCACGGTGCTGATGGACGGGCGGCGCATCAACAGCTGCCTGATGCTGGCGGTGATGGCGCCAGGCGGCAAGACCACCACCATCGAAGGCCTGGGCACGCCCGCCAAGATGCATCCGCTGCAGGCGGCGTTCGTCGCGCATGACGGCTACCAGTGCGGTTACTGCACGCCGGGGCAGATCTGTTCTGCGGTGGGCATGCTCGACGAGCTCAAGCGCGGCGCGCCCAGCCATGTGACGGCCGACCTGAATGCCAGGCCGCTGCTGAGCCCCGACGAGCTGCGCGAGCGCATGAGCGGCAACCTCTGCCGCTGTGGCGCCTATTCCAACATCGCGGAGGCCATCACACAGGTCGTCGGAGGTGCGGCATGAAAGCCTTCAGCTTCGAGCGCGCCCGCACGCCGGCCGAGGCCGCCGCGGCCGTCGCGCGCCGGCCCGATGCCCGCTTCATCGCCGGTGGCACCAATCTGCTGGACCTGATGAAGCTGCAGATCGAGACGCCCGGCCATGTCGTCGACGTCAATGCGCTGGGGCTGGACCGCATCGAGCCGGTCGATGGCGGCGGCCTGCGCATCGGCGCGCTGGTGCGCAACAGCGACCTGGCGGCTGATGCCCGTGTGCGCATGGACTATCCGGTGCTGTCGCGCGCGCTGCTGTCCGGCGCTTCGGGCCAGCTGCGCAACCGCGCCACGACGGCGGGCAACCTGCTCCAGCGCACGCGGTGCCCCTATTTCTACGACACCGCCCAGCCCTGCAACAAGCGCCAGCCCGGCAGCGGCTGCAGCGCCATCGGCGGTGTCACGCGCGCGCTGGCCGTCATCGGCGGCAGCAAGGCCTGCATCGCCACCCACCCCAGCGACATGGCCGTCGCCATGCGCGTGCTGGACGCCGAGGTCGAGACCGCGCGGCCCGATGGCCAGGCGCGGCGCATCCCGATTGCCGACTTCCACCGACTGCCTGGCGACACGCCCCACATTGACCACACGCTGGCCCATGGCGAGCTGATCACGTCGGTCGTGCTGCCGCCGCCCGCGGGCGGCACCCAGCTCTACCGCAAGGTGCGTGACCGGGCGTCCTATGCCTTCGCCCTCGTGTCGCTGGCCGCCATCGTGCAACGTGACGGCAGCGCCCGCGTGGCCTTTGGCGGCGTGGCCCACAAGCCCTGGCGCGTGGAGGCGGCCGAGCCCCAGCTCGCGCGCAACGCCAAGGCGTACATCGGTCAGGCCTTTGCCGGCGCGGCGCCGCAGCCCGACAACGCCTTCAAGCTCCAGCTGGCCGAGCGCCTGCTCGCCGACGCCCTGCAACCCGCCAAGGCCTGACCATGCGCTTCGACCAACCCGCAACCACCAACCCCATCGACCAGGGCAAGGTCGTCGGCCGCGCCACGCCGCGCATCGACGGCCCGCTGAAGACGACGGGCACGGCGCCCTATGCCTACGAGCATCACGACGTGAAGCCCGCGCCGGCCGTCGGCTATGTCATCGGTGCCGGCATCGGCAAGGGCCGCGTCGCCGCGATGGACCTGCGCGCCGCGCGCGCGGCGCCGGGGGTGCTGGCCATCGTCACGGCGCAGAACGCCGGCAAGCTGGCCAAGGGCAAGATGAACACCGCCAAGCTGCTTGGTGGCCCCGAGGTCGACCATTACCACCAGGCGCTGGCCGTGGTTGTCGCCGAGACGCTGGAGCAGGCCCGCGCCGCGGCGGCCTTGGTCAGCATCCGCTACGAGGAAGCGAAAGGCCGATTCGACCTCGGCGCAGAGAAGCCGCATGCGCCCATTCCCAAGGACGACGGCCAGGGCAATCCAGCGCAGACGCGTGTCGGCGACTTCGAGGCCGGCTTTGCCAGGGCGCCGGTGCAGCTCGACGCGACCTACAAGACCCCCGACCAGAGCCACGCCATGATGGAGCCGCACGCGACCATCGCGCAGTGGCAGGGCCAGAAGCTGACGGTGTGGACGTCCAACCAGATGATCGATTGGGCGGTGGGTGACCTGGCCAGAACGCTGGGCATCCCGAAGCAGAACGTCCATGTGAAGTCGCCCTTCATCGGCGGCGGCTTCGGCGGCAAGCTTTTCCTGCGTGCCGACGTGCTGCTGGCCGCGCTGGGCGCGCGCGCGGCGGGGCGCCCGGTGAAGATTGCCTTGCAGCGGCCGCTGATGGCCAACAACACCACCCACCGGCCGGCCACCATCCAGCGCATCCGCATCGGCGCGGGCAAGGACGGCCGCATCTCGGCAATCGGCCACGAGAGCTGGTCGGGCGACCAGCCCGGCGGCGGGCCGGAAACGGCCACGGCGCAGACGCGCCTGCTCTATGCCGGCGCCCACCGCTACACGGCCCTGCACCTGGCCGTGCTGGACCTGCCCGAGGGCAATGCGATGCGCGCGCCCGGCGAGGCGCCCGGCATGATGGCGCTGGAGATCGCCATGGACGAGATGGCCGAGAAATTGGGCCTGGACCCCATCGAGTTCCGCGTGCGCAACGACACCCAGGTCGACCCCGAGAAGCCCGAGCGCCCGTTCTCGCAGCGCCGCCTGACCGAGTGCTTCAGGCTCGGCGCCGAGCGCTTCGGTTGGAGCAAGCGCAACCCGAAGCCCGCGCAAGTGCGCGAGGGCCGCTGGCTGGTGGGGCAGGGCGTGGCGGCGGCCTTCCGCAACAACATCGTCATGAAGTCCAAGGCCCGCGTGCGGCTGGACGCGCAGGGCCGCGTGACTGTGGAGACCGACATGACCGACATCGGCACCGGCAGCTACACCGTCATCGCGCAGACCGCGGCCGAGGTGATGGGCGTGCCCCTGGACAAGGTGGTGGTGCGCCTGGGCGACTCCGAGTTCCCGGTGTCTTGCGGCTCGGGCGGGCAGTGGGGCGGCAACAGCTCTTGCGCTGGCGTCTATGCCGCCTGCATGAAGCTGCGCGGCATGGTCGCCCAGCAGGCCGGGCTGGGCGAGGACGCCACATTCGTCGACGGCGAGGTGCGCGGTGGCGGCAAGACGGTGGCGTTGAAGACCTTCGCCGGTCTGGTCGCCGAAGACGGTATCGAGTTTGGTGACCTCGACAAGCGCTACCAGCAGTCGACCTTCGGCGGGCATTTCGTCGAGGTGGCCGTGCATGTCGTGACGGGCGAGATCCGCGTGCGCCGCATGCTGGCCGTCTGCGCGGCCGGCCGCATCATCAACCCGACATCCGCGCGCAGCCAGGTCATCGGCGCGATGACGATGGGCGTGGGCGCGGCGCTGATGGAAGAGCTGCAGGTCGACCACCGCCGCGGCTTTTTCGTCAACCACGACCTGGCCGGCTACGAGGTGCCGGTGCATGCGGACATTCCGCATCAGGAGGTGGTGTTCCTGGACGAGGTCGATCCCATGTCGTCGCCGATGAAGGCGAAGGGGGTTGGCGAGCTGGGGATCTGCGGGGTGGCGGCGGCGGTGGCCAATGCGGTCTACAACGCGACGGGGGTGAGGGTGAGGGACTATCCGGTCACGTTGGATAAGTTGTTAGCGGGGTTGCCGGCGGTGGCGTAGGCGCTACCGCTGCTACGAGCCGGTTGCTTTTGCGCTTGTCCTAACTACTCGGTGCATTGCCGGGAGTCCGTCCCGGCAATGTAGCGAGTAGACGCGCTCCTCGCCAAGCAACCGCAATAAAGCTCAGCGCTTGTTCAAAACGACCAACCCCACCGCCCCAATCCCGGCAAACAACAACCCACTCCAAACCTCATACGGCAACCCAAGCAGCCGATACGCCGCCGCCTCGGCGCAATTCGCCGTGATCATGAACACCGACGGCCACAGCTCTTCGAGCCCAAGCGCCGTGACGATCTTGTCCGCCAGCCCCATCGCGCAGGTCGCCGTCTGTGACGCGACCTCATGCTGGAAGACCGCCGCCGTCAGCCCCGCCGCGCACAGCAGCAGCACCGCAACGACGGCCGCCTGACGCAGCGGGCGCCGAGCCCGTGCCAGCCAGCCCAGCAGCGCGAACACGCCGATCAGCAGGAAGAGGCCGCGCTGCAGCACACACCACGGGCAAGGCTTGTCCCCGAAATGATGCTGGGCGATGAGGGCCGCACCGACGCCGGCAAAGCTCACCAGCGCCATACCCGCCAGCGCGCGGGCCGGCAGCTTGGAAGGGGTGCTGAACATCAGTCCTGAACTTCCGCGATCAGCTCGATCTCGACGCAGGCGCCCATCGGGATCTGCGCCACGCCGAAGGCGCTGCGTGCATGTTTGCCCGCGTCGCCCAGCACGGTGGCCAGCAGCTCGGAACAGCCGTTGGTGACGAGGTGCTGCTCGGTGTAGTCGGGCGTGCTGTTGACCAGGCTCATGACCTTGACGACGCGCACGATCTTGCCGAGGTCGCCCGTGGCGGCCTGCAGCGTGCCCAGCAGGTCGATTGCCACCGCGCGGGCAGCCGCCTGGCCGGTGGCGGTGTCGACATCCTTGCCGAGCTGGCCGACCCAGGGCTTGCCGTCCTTCTTGGCGATATGGCCGGACAAAAACAGCAGATTGCCGCTGCGCACGAAGGGCAGGTAGGCGGCAGCCGGCACGGCCACCGGAGGCAGGGTGATGCCGAGTTCGGCGAGCTTGGCTTGGATGGCAGAGGAGCTCATGGGGGAAGCGCGGTGGCGCAAGAGAAAAACCGCGGCATGCTACACCCCGACCCCCAGCCACAGGGGGCAGGGAGGGGGCATTGACGCAGCCGCGCTGGGGCGTTCGGGAACTGGTCGCGATGGGCCTGGCCTGGCTGGCCGGCCTGGCGCTGCTGCATCGTTGCGCGCGGCTGCCAAGCGCGACCGAGTTCGCGGTGCTCGCCATCGCAGTCGCGCTGCTGTGGCTGTTGCGGCGCCGGCACTGGCTGGTGCTGGCCGCCTGCATCGCCGTGCTGGCCTTCACGCAGGCGGGGCAGCGCGCCCAGTGGCGGCTGACGCCCGAGCTGCACCCGGCCTGGGAGGGGCGCGACCTGGCGTTGACCGGCCGCGTGGATTCGCTGCCCATCGCCGTCACCGGCCAGGGCGGGGTGCCGGGCTGGCGCTTCGAGTTCGCCGTCGCGGCCGTCGGCCCGGCCGGCACCGCGCTGCCGCCCGAGGTGCCGCGCCGCGTGATGCTGCTGAGCTACGACGGCCCGCCTGTCACCGCCGGCGAGCGCTGGCGTTTCACGGCGCGGCTCAAGCGCGCCCACGGCCTGGCCAACCCCGGCGGCTTCGACACCGAGCTGTGGTTGCTGGAGCGCGGGCTGCGCGCCAGCGGCGTCGTGCGCGCGGCCGCACGCCTGGAGGCTGCGCCCTGGTGGGAAATCGATGCCGCCCGCCAGCGCCTGCGGGCCGCCATCCACGCGCACGTTGCCGACCCCGGCATGGCCGGCGTGCTCGCCGCGCTGAGCCTGGGTGACCAGAACGCCATTGCCCACGCCGACTGGGCGCTGTTCCGGGACAGCGCCATCGCGCATCTTTTGTCGGTCAGCGGCTTGCATGTGACGCTGTTCGCCTGGCTCGCGGCGGCAGCCGTCGCGCCGCTGTGGCGCCGCAGCCGCTGGCTCTGCCTGCGTCTGCCGGCCCCGACGGCCGCGCGCTGGGCCGGCGTGCTGGCGGCGTTCGGCTATGCGCTGTTCGCGGGGTGGGGCGTGCCAGCCCAGCGCACGGTGCTGATGCTCGCCGCCGTCGCCGGCCTGCAGACGCTGGGCCTGCGCTGGCCCTGGCCGCTGGTCTTGCTGGCCGCAGCGGTCATCGTCACGGCGGTCGACCCCTGGGCGCTGATGCAGCCCGGCTTCTGGCTGTCCTTCGGCGCCGTCGGCCTGTTGATGGCGGCGGGCGGCGAGCCGGTCAAGGGCTGGTGGCCGCGGCTGAAGGCCGTCTTGCGCATCCAGGCCATCGCCACGGTGGGTCTCGCGCCGCTCAGCCTGATCTGCTTTGCGCAACTGTCGCTGGTCGGCCTGCTGGCGAATCTGCTGGCCATTCCACTGATCAGCTTTGTCGTCACGCCGCTGGCCCTGCTCGGCGGTGCGTTCCCGCCGCTGTGGACGCTGGCGGCACTGCTGCTGCAGGTGCTGATGGCCTGGCTCAAGCTGCTGACCGCGCTGCCCGGGGCCGTGTGGTGGCTGCCGGCGGCGCCGCTGTGGGCCGAGGGCCTGGCGCTGCTGGGCGCGGCCCTGATCGCCATGCGGCTGCCGTGGCGGCTGCGGCTGGCGGGCCTGGCGATGACGGTGCCGCTGCTGTGGCCAGCCGTGCCGCGGCCGGCCGACGGCGAGTTCGAGCTGCTGGCGCCCGACATCGGCCAGGGCAATGCCGTGCTGGTGCGCACGCGCGGGCATGCGCTGCTGTTCGACACCGGCCCCGTGTATGCGCCCGGTGCGGATGCCGGCGAGCGCGTGCTGCTGCCCCTGCTGCGCTCGCTCGGCGTGCGGCGGCTTGACATGCTGATGCTCAGCCATCGCGACAGCGACCATGTCGGCGGCGCTGCGGCGCTGATGCAGGGGTTGGCCGTCAGCGAACTGCGCAGTTCACTGGAGCCCGGTCATCCGCTGCTGCGCACCGGCCCGGCCGAGGTACGCTGCGAAGCCGGTCAGTCCTGGGTCTGGGACGGCGTGCGCTTCGACCTGCTGCATCCGGCCGCCGCGCACTATGAGGCCGGCCTGAAATCCAATGACCTGTCCTGCGTGCTGCGCATCACATCCGCCTCGAACCGACGCGTGTTGCTCGCCGGCGACCTGGAGGCCGAGCAGGAGCGGCGCCTCGTGGCGCGCGAGCCCGACCTGCGCGCGGACATGCTGCTGGTGCCCCACCACGGCAGCAAGACCTCGTCCAGCGCCGAGCTGCTGGCCGCCGTGCGCCCGGCGGTGGCGCTGGTGCAGGCCGGCTACCGCAGCCGCTTCGGCCACCCGGCGCCGCCGGTGTTGGCGCGCTACCAGGCCGCGGGCATCGATGTCGTCACCAGCCCGGCCTGCGGCGCCTGGCGGTGGGACAGCGGCAGCGCTGAGGGCCAATGCGAGCGAGATCGGCGCCGCCGGTATTGGCATGACGGCACCGTTGCCAGCGCCGGACCCGAGGGGCCGCCGGCGGACGACAACTCGGCCGCATCCGATGGCGGCGTCGAACTGGTCTTTTGATGCGGCCACTGCCACACTCGCCGCACCGCCATCTCCAGAGGAACCTCGCATGAATCACCCACAAGCAGGGGCACGCCGTGCCGTTTCGTTGGCGTTGCTTTGCGTGAGCCTGGCCGCCTGGGTGATTTCTCCTGCGCATGCCGCGGGCGGCGGCGCGGGCACCGGCGCGCGTGCCACGGCGGGCAGCAAGGACTACGACCTCTACCGCAGCGGCAGCGCCGCCGATGCCCTGCCGCCGCAGCCAGCCAGCCCATTGATGGTGCTGGCGGGAGGTGGCATCGACGTGGACGACAGTTTCCGCGCCATGATCGCCAAGGCGCGCGGTGGCTCGACGGCGGGGGTGGATGTCGTCGTGCTGCGCACGTCGGGGGCGGATGGCTACAACCCCTACCTGATGGCCATGGGCGGCGTCGATTCCGTCGAATCCATCGTCATCAAGACGCGCGCGGCGGCGAGCGCGCCGGCGGTGCTGGACCTTGTCGCCCGGGCCGATGTGCTCTTCCTGGCCGGGGGCGACCAGTCCACCTATGTGGCGCTGTGGGCGGGTACGCCGCTGGAAGCGGCGATGAAGGCAGCCGTGGCGCGCCGCGTGCCGTTCGGCGGCACCAGCGCGGGGCTGGCGGTGCTGGGCCAGTTCGACTATTCGGGCGTCAACCAGTCCGTCACGTCGGCCGAGGCGATGGCCAATCCTTATGGCCGCAACGTCACCCTGGACCGCAGTCTGCTGAACGCGCTGCCCCTGATGGGCGGTGTCATCACCGACAGCCATGTCGTCACCCGTGACCGCATGGGCCGGTTGCTGACCTTCATGGCACGCCTGTCCGCCGACGGTTGGGCGGGCTGGCAGGCGCTGCGCGGCATCGGCGTGGACGAGGAAACCGCCGTCGTCGTCGACGGCGACATCGCCACCGTCATGGGCAATGACGATGGCCAGGGCGGGCGCACGGGGCGGGCCTACTTCGTCAGGCCGACGGTGGCGCCCACGACGGTGCAGGCCAAAAAGCCGCTGACCTTCCGCAACCTGCAAATCGAGAAGCGCGTGGCCGGCGGCCGCTACAACCTGGCCACCTGGCCGACCGAGTCGCCTTACTTTGTGTCGGTGGAGGCCGGTGCGCTGATGCCCAGCCCTTACTGAGGGCTGGCGCGTGCTCGGGCCAGGGCCTGGCCAAGCTCGATGACCGCCAGCGCGTAGTAGGCCGACCAGTTGTAGCGCGTGACCACCCAGAAGTTCTGCGTGCCCAGCAGCACGGTGGTGGGCTGTTGCGGGCCGTTCTGCAACTCGATGACGGCCATCGGCCCGGCGTGGTCGCGGGCCGCCTCGGAGGGCTCGGCACCGGCCTCCACCAGCTCAGCCGCCGTGAAAGTCGGCCTGATGTCCGGTGCCAGCAGGCGCCGGCGCGTGTCCGGGTCCGCCGGCAGCTTGATGCTGTAGTGCGTGGCCTCGCCGGGCTTCCAGCCGTATTCGACGAGGTAATGGGCCACGCTGCCGATGGCGTCCGCCGGGCTGTTGATCAGGTCGATGCGGCCGTCGGCGTCGAAATCCACCGCATGCTTGCGCCAGCTGCCGGGCATGAACTGCGGCAGCCCCAGAGCGCCGGCATAGCTGCCTTTGACGCCGGTCGGGTCCAGCTGAGAGGCGCGCGCCAGGCGCAGGAATTCGGCCAGTTCGGCGCGGAAGAAGGCCTGGCGCTCGGCTGCCCGCGGGTGGGCGGCGGGGAAGTCGAAGGCCAGTGTGGCCAGCGAATCCAGCACCGGAAAGCCGCCGGTGATGCAGCCGTAATAAGTCTCGACGCCGATGATGCCGAGGATGAGCGAAGCCGGCACGCCATAGGTCGACTCGGCGCGCGCGAGAGCCGCTTCATGCTCGGCCCAGAACGCCAGGCCGGCGGCGATGCGCTTGGGCTCGATGAAGCGGTCGCGGTAGGCCGCCCAGTTCTTCGCCGTGCCGACGCCGGCCGGCAGGATCAGCTGCTTGACTCGGGGCAGATTGCGCGCGGCCGCCAGCTGGCCGCGCAACGCTGCGGCATCCCAGCCCTCGGCCGCGGCGAGTTCATCGGCGAAGGCGACCAGGGCCGGGCGGGTGCCGAAGGGCTTGGGTGGCGGCTCGCGCTTGGGCTTGGCGTGGGCGCTGAAGGAGAGGCACAGGGCCAACAGGGGCAGCAGGGGCGGGATGGGCAACTTCACGGGCGCAGCATACGAGCCGCCGCGCGGAACTCGCCCCATGCAGGTATGGATGCGTTAGCGGCGTAACGCGAGCGCTCCAGCTTGTCCAGCCACTGGGCGGCCGGTTCGGCTTTCTGGCCGTGCCGGCGGCGCAGCGCGCGAGCCCACGCCGCGGGGCCCTCGTGCGTCGGCACGTCCACGCCGGCGCGCACCAGCAGGGCCGTGATGCGCGCGCGCTGCCGGCTCCAGGCGTCGTGCGGGCGGCTGCTCCAGCGTATCCAGGCGGCGCCGGCCAGGGCGAATGCAAAGATGACGCCGGCCAGCGCCTGGCCGAGGCCGGTCCAGTCGGGCTGGGCGAAACCCAGGCGCTTGAGCAGGTCGAACTGGTTCTCGCGCGAGTAGTTCAGCACCAGTTGCTGCCAGCGGTTGTTGACGGTCTCCCAACCGTTTCGCATGGCCCGCCACAGCGTCGGGTTGAACTGGCCCAACAGGTTGTAGGCGCCCGGCTGGGGCCGCAGCGCCTGGCCTTGGATGACGCGGTCCGGCGCGACGGCGGCGGTCGGATCGCTGCGCACCCAGCCCCGGCCCTCCACCCAGAACTCGGCCCAGGCATGGGCGTTGGCGTTGCGCACGATGTAGTAGCCGTCCTGCGGCTCGGCGTCCCAGCCCTGGAAGCCGGTGACGATGCGCGCCGGCACGTCCATGGCGCGCATCAGCACGACGAAGGCGGAGGCGAAGTGCTCGCAGAAACCCAGGCGCCGGTCCAGCCAGAACTCGTCGATGACATGGGGCGAGGTCTCGCCATAGCGGCCGGGCGTCAGCGTGTAGGTGAAGTCCTCGGTGCGTACATGCGCCAGCAGGGCCGTGGCCAGCGCCTCGGCGCGCGGCCCGGGCGCCAGGGCGGCGAAGCGCGGTTGGCCGGCCAGCTCCACGGCCCAGGCCAGGCTGCGCGGATTGAGACGCGCGGGGAGTTCGCTGTCCAACGAGCGCGCGATGCGGTCGCGGCGTACGCCGGCTGCCCAGGCGGGCTGGGCGCTGGCGTTGATCCGCAGCCGCTCGGTGATGGGGCGAGGGGAGATCCATTGCAGCTCCGGCCCGCGCACGACGTTCAGGTCGGGCAGGGCCATCTCGTTGCCGGCCGCGGGCGGGCTCATCTCCAGCAGCGGCAGCACCGACAGGCGCAGCGGCTCCAGCGTCATCTCGTAGCGCAGCACCGGGCCGCTGGTGGTCACGTCGTCGCGGCTGCGCAGCCAGCTCTGGGTGGGGCGCGGGTCGGGCGTGCGCCAGGTCTTGCCGTCGAAGCGGGTCAGCACCGGGCCGCGGAAATAGCGCTGGTCGGGCGGGGGCAGGGCGCCCTCGAACTTCAGTCGCATGGCGATGCTCTCGTCGTTGGCGATCTCGTTCATCGCGCCGAATTCGAGCTGGTTGGACAGGCCGGTCCTGCCGATGGCCTCGGTGGGCACGCCCCAAAGCGGCGCGATGCGCGGGAACAGCACGAAGAGCAGCACCATGACCGGCAGGCCCAGCGCCGTGGTGCCCGCTGCGCGGCGGGCGGCAATGGCGATGCTGGGCACACCCGAAGGCATCTGCGCCAGGACCACGGCCGCCAGCAGCCCCCACAGCGCGAACAGCGACCACAGGGCCGTCAGCAGCGACTGCGAGAACAGGAATTGCGTCAGCACCAGGAAGAAGCCGAGGAAGAAGACGACGAAGGCGTCGCGGCGCGCGCGCAGCTCCAGCGTCTTCAGTGCCATCAGCATGACCAGCAGCGTGATGCCCGCTTCACGCCCAATGACCGTCCGGTAGGTCAGCCAGGTCAGGCCGGTGTAGAGCACGATGACGGCCAGCAGCCACCAGCGGCCGGGCAGGGGACGCTGCCGCCAGGCGAGCAGGCCGCGCCAGGCCAGCACGACGGTGGTCAGCGCCGTGCTCCACCAGGGCAGGTGCTCGGCATGCGGTGCGATGACGGCCGTGATGACGCCGAGCAGGAAGAAGCTGTCGCGCGTGTCACGCGGCAGGCGGGCCCACCAGGCAGCCACCGAATTCATGCGTTGAACCCCGCCAGCATCTCCAGGCAGGCCAGCCGGTGTGCCGTGCCGAGCGACGGCGTGATCTCCCGACCGGCCAGGCGCAGTCCATAGGGCTGGCTCAGGCGCTCTGCCGCCAGCGCCCAGGCGGTCAGCCGCGACAGCCGTGCCTCGACGTCGCGGCCCTGAGTGTCGCGCCAGTCCAGCCACAGGTCCTGGGCCAGCGGCGCCTCGGTCTCGCGCACCCACAGCGGCAGGCCCTGGTCCAGCGCCAGGGCCGACTTGCGCCACAGGATCTGCTTCATCGAGTCGCCACGGCGGTAGCTGCGCACGCCAGAGAAATCGCTGCCGGTCTGCGCCAGGCGCATCGACGCAGCCTCGCCGGTGCCGGCCTCGGCCTGGGCGGGAAAGGGCGCCAGCACGTCCTCGGGCCGGGGGTAGACCCAGACCTTGGCGGCCGGCCGCCAATAGCTCCAGGCGCGGAAGAAGCCGAGCGGGAAACGCGTGGTGACGCTCAGGCGCGGCAGCTCGCGCAGGCCGCGCTTGTCGGCCGGCAACCTGAGCTTGAGCACCGCATGGCCCAGCGCCGGCACGTCGACCCAGGCCGGCTCGGTCGGACCGCCGTCGAGCTGGGCGCTGACGGCGATGCCGAAGCGCGCGCTGCCGTTGTTGTGCAGGCGCAGGTCGAGCACGTATTCATCACCGGCGTGCACACCATCGGGCGCGCGCAGGTCCATCTGCAGGCCGCGCAGGTTGGCATGTGTCGTGTGCATGGATGCCAGGCCGGCGCCGGTCAGCGCGAAGGTCAGCGCATAGCCCAGGCTCAGCTGCTCGTTGATGCTGGCCAGCAGCAGCACGGCCAGCGTGCCGCAGAAGGCCAGGCCGGCCAGCGTGGGCACGATGTAGACGTTGCGCTGCGTCGTCTGGTGCGTGTCGGCCAGCGGCTGGCGGGCTTGCCACCAGGCTTGCCAGCGGCTGCGCAGGGCGGGGAATGCTGCCATGGCGGAAGAATACGTGTGATCGACGAGGCCGACGCTGATGCGCGTCGATACCCGACGGCGGCCACGACCGTTGCGTTAGGCTGCCGGCATGAATCACCTCTTGCGTTGCCGGTGCGGGGCACTGGAAGGATTCGCGGCCTTGTCCGGTGCTGCCAGCCGGTCGGTCTGCTACTGCCGCGACTGCCAGGCGTTTGCCCGCTACCTTGGCGAGCCGGCGCGCGCGCTGAACGCGCAGGGCGGCACGGCCATCGTCGCCACACTGCCGGCGCACATTCACCTGACCCGGGGCGCTGAGCGCCTGGCGTGCATGCGGCTCAGCGACAAGGGCATGCTGCGGTGGTATGCCAGTTGCTGCCGGACGCCGATCGGCAACACGCCGCCGGACCCGGGATTTCCTTTTGTCGGGCTGGTGGAGGCCTGCCTGCCCGGCGCGCCCAAGGAGCTCGATGAGGCCCTCGGCCCGACGCGCGTTGCACTCAATACCGCCTCGGCGAACGGGAACGTCGCGCCCACGCGATCCGCCACCTTGCTGGCCATCCTGAAGATCATGCGCAATGTGCTCGGAGCGCGGCTGCGTGGCGGCCACCGGCAGACCCCGTTCTTCCGGCCCGGCACGGCCGAGCCGGTCGCGACGCCGCATGTCCTCAAGCCCGACGAGCATCGGGCGCTGCGGGGTGACGCATGACGACTGTCACGCTGCGGGAGATCACCGCCGATACCGTGCGCGCCGTCACCCAGCTCTCGGTGGCGGAGGGCCAGAAGGGCTTTGTCGCATCGAACGCCGTGTCGCTCGCCCAGGCCTTGTTCGCGCCGTCGGCCTGGTACCGCGCCATCTACCTCGGCGAGGAACTTGCCGGCTTTGTGATGCTGGAAGACGAGTCGCTGCTGTCACCGCCGCCAGCCCGGCCGGAGGTGGGCGTCTGGCGCTTCATGGTCGACGCACGGTTCCAGGGCCGCGGGGTCGGCGGGGCAGCGTTGCAGCAGGTCATCGAGCATGTGCGCAGCCGCAAGCAGTTCACCCGGCTGACGCTGTCCTATGTCCCCGGGCCGGGATGTCCGGAGCCCTTCTACCTGGGACTGGGCTTTCGCCACACGGGCCGCGTCGATGGCGAAGAAGTCGTCCTGGAATTGCCGTTTGCCGAAGGAGGCATCCATCATGAGTTCGGAACCGACAGCCACTGACAACCCATCCCGCGCGCCGGTCGTCCTGCACCCGGGTGAGGGCCGCGAATACGCGATGGGCAGCATCGCGGCGGTGTTCAAAGCCGACGGCGACGAGACCGCGGGCAAGTATTCGATCTCGGAGTGGTGGCTGGAGCCCAGGACCAAGGGCCCGGGTGCGCATTCGCATCCGGAGGACGACGTCTTTTACGTGCTGGAAGGCACGATGAGCTTCCTCGTCGGCGAGGCCTGGGTGCATGCGGAACGCGGCGCCTTCGTGCTGGCGCCGGGCGGCACCACGCATGATTTCGAGAATCGCGGCGACGTGCGGGCGGGGGTGCTGAATCTGTCCATCCCCGGCGCGTTTGAGCCCCACATGCCGGGCATCGCCGAATGGTTCAGGGCCCATCCGCCGGGGCGGACCGAAGCCTAGCCACCGGTCAGGGCAGCGGGATGGCCTCGATCATGGCCCGCACCTGTTCGCGCGCGCCGCGACCGGCACCAGCCCGCGGCTGCAGCCGGTGCGAGATGGTCTGCGGCAGGATGGCCTGGATGTCGTCGGGCGACACGTAATCGCGCCCCTGCAGCAGCGCCCGCGCCCGCGAGGCGCGCAGCACGGCAAGCCCGGCGCGGGGCGACAGGCCTTCGACAAACCACTGGCCCGAGCGCGTGGCAGCGATCAGGGCCTGCAGGTAATCCAGCAGCGGTGGCGCCGCGTGGATGGCTTTCACAGCCGCCTGGGCCTCCACCAGCGCCGGCGGCGTCATCACGGCTTTCAGCACGCGCAGTTGCTCGCGGCTGTCCTGGCCGGTCAGCAGCTCACGCTCGGCGGCAGCGTCCGGGTAGCCGAGCGAGATGCACATCAGGAAGCGGTCGAGCTGCGACTCGGGCAGCGGGAAGGTGCCGAGCTGCTCACTCGGGTTTTGCGTCGCGATGACGAAAAAAGGTTCGGGCAGCGGGTGGCTGATGCCCTCGATGCTGACCTGGTGCTCCTCCATCGCCTCCAGCAGGGCGCTCTGCGTCTTGGGACCGGCGCGGTTGATCTCGTCGGCCAGCAGCACCTGCGCGAAGACGGGGCCGGGGTGGAAGGCGAAACCGTTCTTCTCGCGCTCGTAGACGCTGACGCCCAGCAGGTCGCTGGGCAGCAGGTCGGCTGTGAACTGCAGACGCGAGAACTTCAGCCCCAGCGAGATGGCCAGCGCATGCGCCAGCGTCGTCTTACCGACCCCCGGCAGGTCTTCGATCAGCAGGTGGCCGCCGGCGATCAGGCAGGCCAGGGAATCGGCGATCTGGGCGGGTTTGCCCTTGATGACCGTGCTAATCTGGTTTTGCAAGGCCTGCAGTTGCCCTGCCAGCGTTCGTGATTGCGTCGTCATGGACCTGACCATATCAAGAGACATGCCCACCGCCTACTTCAATCCCCCCGAATGCCGCCGCCACGACATGGGCGAAGGCCACCCCGAATGCCCTGAACGCCTGGCCGCCATCGACGACTGGTTGATCGCTTCCGGCCTGAACCAGGCGCTGGAGCATTTCGATGCCCAACCGGTGGACCTCAAGGACGTGGAGCTGGCCCACACCCATGGCTATGTCAGCGAGATCGGCGCCATGCTGCGGGCCTGCGCCGAGAAGGGCGAGCGCTGCGCCGTCGACCCCGACACCTCGGCCAACGCCCACACCTGGTCGGCAGCGCTGCATGCGGCGGGCGCCGCGGTGCAGGCCACCGACCTCGTCATCGACGGCCGCGCCGACAACGCCTTTTGCTCGGTGCGCCCGCCCGGACACCACGCCACGCGCGACCAGAGCATGGGGTTTTGCTTCTTCAACAACGTGGCCATCGCGGCGCGGCATGCGCTGGACGTGCGTGGCTTGAAGCGCGTGGCCATCGTCGACTTCGACGTCCACCACGGCAACGGCACCGAGGACATCATTGCCGGCGACGACCGCGTGCTGATGGTCAGCCTGTTCCAGCATCCGCTCTACCCATACAGCGGCGCCGTGCCCAAGGGCACCAACATGGTCAACGTGCCGCTGCCCGCCTACACGCGCGGCGGCGAGGTGCGCGAGATCGTCGACGCCATGTGGCTGCCGGCGCTGGAGCGCTTCAAGCCGCAGATGATCTTCATCTCGGCTGGCTTCGACGCCCACCGCGACGACGAGCTCGGCCAGCTCGGCCTGGTCGAGGCCGACTACGAGTGGATCACCCTCAAGCTGAAGGTCGTCGCCGAGCGCCATGCCGAGGGCCGCATCGTGTCGGTGCTGGAGGGCGGCTACGACTTGCATGCGTTGTCGCGCAGCGTCGGCGTGCATCTGCGCGTGCTGGCGGACGTCTGAAATTTCCCTCTGACCCACAGCCGTTGGCCAGCTGGCGCACGCGCCTCATATGAATCCGATACGCCAACCTTTGAGCATGAATGAACTGCAGGCCCTGCTGGGCCGTGCCTTCAGCGCGGAAGCGCTGGCGGAATGGGCCTTGCTGCTGGGCTGCCTGGTGCTGGGTGCCCTGCTGAGCTGGGCGCTGTCGCGCGCCGTCACGCGGCGCGAGAACAGCGTGCTGTTCGGGCGCAGCGTGCTGGACGGCGCGCTCTTTCCGCTGCTGGCATTGGCCCTGGCCTTCGGCACGAGCCGCCTGCTGCCGGTGTGGGGACTGGCGCCGGCGCTGTTCCGGCTGGCGCTGCCGCTGCTGGTGTCGCTGGCCGTCATCCGCGTCATCGCCCGTGTGCTGACGGCGGCGTGGCCGAACTCGGCGCCCATCCGCTTGGTCGAGCGCATCGGCTCCTGGGTGGTCTGGCTGGGCGCGGTGTTGTGGGTCACCGGCCTGCTGCCCATCATCCTGGACGAGCTGGACGGCATCGGCTGGAAGTTTGGCGCCGTCAAGCTGACGTTGCGCAACATCATCGAAGGCGGCCTGACGGCGGCGCTGGTGCTGGTGCTGGCCTTGTGGGTGTCGGCGGCCATCGAGTCGCGGCTGCTGCAGCGCGAGTCCATGGACCTGTCCATGCGCAAGATTGCCGCCAACTCGATCCGCGCACTGCTGCTGTTCGTCGGCCTGCTGTTCGCCCTGTCGGCCGCCGGCATCGACCTGACGGCGCTGGGCGTCCTGGGCGGCGCCCTGGGCGTGGGCATCGGCTTCGGTCTGCAGAAGCTCGCGGCCAACTATGTGAGCGGCTTCGTCATCCTGGCCGAACGGTCCCTGCGCATCGGCGACATGGTCAAGGTGGACGGCTTCGAGGGCCGCGTGACCGACATCAAGACGCGCTACACGGTGATCCGCTCGCTGGGCGGCAAGGAGGCCATCGTGCCCAACGAGATGCTGATCACGCAGCGGGTCGAGAACTCATCACTGGCCGACCCGCGCGTGCTGTTGTCCACCGTCGTGCAGGTGGACTACGACTGTGATGTCGAGAACGTCATGAAGGCCCTGGCTGCGGCCGTCGTCGACGTGCCGCGTGTGTTGAGCGAGCCCGGTCCGGCCGTGCAGCTCAGCCGCTTTGCCGACAGTGGCATCGAGCTGACCCTGTTCTTCTGGATCATGGACCCCGAGAACGGCGCCGGCGGCGTGAAGTCGGACGTCAACCTGGCGATCTGGCGAGCGCTCAAGCGGCTGGGTGTGGAAATTCCCTATCCGCAGCAGGTGCAACGGCAGCACAGATCGGCCACAGAAGCGCGGGAAACATCAACGCCCGAGCGCGCCTAGGAAAGGTCTGCGTCCAGCACGACGCGGTAGCGCGCCTTGCCGCTGCGCAGGTGGTCCAGCGCGTCGTTGACGCGACTCATCGGGAAGCGCTCCACCTGCGGCAGGATCTGGTGGCGGGCCGCGAACTGCAGCATCGTCGCCAGCACCGACGGCGGTGGCGTGGGCGAGGCGGACAAGCCCTTCTGCCAGCTCAGCAGGCCGCCACTCTTGACGCTCAGCGCCTCGGTCACGACGCCCACCAGATGCATGCGGCCCTTGGGCGCCAGCGTGCCGATCAATGCGTCCCAGTTCAATGCAGCGCCCACGGTGATCAGCAGGAAGTCGAGGCTGCCGGCCGCGGCTTTCAGCTCGGCCTTGTCGACGCTGGACAGCGTCTTGTGCGCGCCCAGTGCCAGCGCCTCATCGCGCTTGGACGGTGACGACGTGAACGCCGTCACCTCACAGCCCCAGGCACGCGCGAACTTGACGGCCAGGTGGCCGAGGCCACCGATGCCGACGACACCGACCCGGTCCGTCGGCTTGATGGCATGCAGCACGAAGGGCAGGAAGACCGTGCCACCGCCGCACATCAGCGGGCCGGCGGCGGCGGGGTCGAGCGCATCGGGCAGCGGGATGGCCCAGCTCCAGTGCGAGCGCAACCGGTCCGCAAAGCCGCCGTGGCGGCCGATCAGCGTCGGCTGGCGCTTGCCGCACAGGTGCTGCTCGCCGCCGATGCAGAAGTTGCAGTGGGAGCAACTGCCCGTGTGCCAGCCCACACCGACACGCTGGCCGAGTTGCCGTCCCTTGGCACGCGGGCCTAATGCGGTGATGCGCCCGACGACCTCGTGGCCGGGCACGACGGGATAGCTGGCCGGGAACCACTCGCTGTCGATCATGGCAAGGTCGGAGTGGCAGACGCCGCAGTGCTCGACCGTGATTTCGACATCCTCTTCGCCCAACGGCCCGGGGTCAAAATCGAAGGGTTGCAAGGGGCCGCCAGCGGCATGGGCGGCGTAGGCGCGGATGATTGACATGGGAGTCCCTTGAAGGTTGGACCTACTGCAGCGAGTGGGCCTTGAAGAACTGCCAGATTGTGTCGGTCGCGTCGATCTCGGTGCGGGGCCAGATGTGGCCCATGCCATCGATGCGCAGCAGCCGGACTTCAGCACCGCCCGCGCAGCCGGTGTAGCGCGCGGTGTGCAGCGGTCCCGGCGGGTCTTCCTGGGCGAGCTTGGGCTGGCAGCGGTTGTGCGTGGCCCAGCCAGCGAGGGCTTCGGGCACGCTCTCGACCCATTCGCCGCCGCGGTCGCCGCGGCCTTCGTACGGGTTGGTCATGTCAGCCAGGCCGTGCACGCTGAGAACCGGCACTGAGCGGCCGGGGCAGGGCCCCATCCAGCGCAGCCCACCGACGGGCGCGATTGACGCGATGCGGTGGTTGAGCCGGCAGCCTAGCAATGACGACATCCGGCCGCCGCCCGAGAAGCCGGTGGCGTAGATGCGCGCGGGGTCGATGCAGCTGCGGCTGGCAATGTGGTCGATGACGTCGGACACGTATTGCACGTCGTCCGCGCGGCCGTTCGTGACAGGCACGTTCCAGCGTGAATCTTCTGCCTGCAGCGAGGCGACCGCGAAGCCTTCACGCGCCGCCAAAGCCTCGAAGCCGCTGGTCTTGGCCTGACCGACGGCATTGCCGCCCGAGCCATGCAGGTCAAAGACCAGTGGCAGCTGCGCTCGGCCCGCGACCGCCGGCGGCACGAAGAGCCGGTAGGTGCGTGTGCGGCCGCCCGAGGTCAGCTCACGCATCTCGCCGGCGACCGGCGTCAGTGAGCAGGCTGTCGGTGCCTGGGCGTTGGCATTCGCGAGCGGTGACAGGGCGAACAGCGCGAACAGCAGGGACGTCAAGGAGAGCAGGCGCATGGGTCTCAATGAGTCAGGCGATTTCTTGCGTGTCGAAGACGGCCGTGGTTCAGGCGAAGCGGTAGTCCGGCGCGTGCTTGCGCAGCCACTGCTCCAGCATCATCAGGATCCACACCATCTCGCCGTAGTAGCCGGCGTGCTCCTTGAGGCGCTGCGTCAGCAGGCTCTCGACGAAGTCAGCGCGCACGAGGCCGCGCGCCACCACGCCGCGCAAGGACTCCGCAGCCAGTGCGTTCAGCGCCGCATCCTTGACCGCCCAAGGGCCGAAGGGCAGGCCGAAGCCGTGTTTCTTCTTCGTCAGGATCTCGTCCGGCAGGAAGCCGCGCAGCGCCTCCTTGAAGAACCAGCGCAGCTTCAGCCCCTTGAGCTTGTAGCTGGTCGGCAGCTTGAGCGAGAAGTCCAGCAAGCGTGTGTCCAGCAGCGGGAAGCCGACGTCGACGCCAGCCAGCGCCGTCGTGCCGACGACCTTGGGCAGGTCGTTCTCGGCCAGCGTATAGCGCCAGTCGAAGGCCAGCATCTGGTTGACGAGGCTGGCCTCGTGCGGGCCGGCGGCCCAGGTAGCGCGCTGGTGCTCGCGCGGCACGCCGATGTCGACGGCGGCCAGGAAGGCGGGCGTCAGCACCTCGGCCATGCCGAGACGGTCCAGCAGGTTGTAGCTCTGCATGCGGTCAGGCATGGGCACCCGCGCCTGGCGGATGTAGCTGGTGGCCTTCTTCAGCAGCGGGATGTTGCCGGTGACCGGGTTCATGAACAGCGGGTTCAACACGCCGGTGCGCAGCGGCGAGGGGATCTGGCTGTAGACATGGAAGACGCGCTCCTTGGCGTAGCGCGTGTTGCCGCCGAAGAGCTCGTCGCCACCATCGCCGGCCAGCATGCGGCTGTAGCCGTCGTCATGCGCCTTGCGGGCACAGTAGAAGGCCGGCACGGCCGAGGAGTTGCCGAAAGGCTGGTCGTAGTGGGCGGCGACGTCGGGAATGGCTTTCACCAGGTCGGCCGGCGTCACGTAGTACTCGTGATGGTCGGCGCCGAAGGCCTTGGCCGCGATGCGCGCATAGGCCATCTCGTCATAGCCCTCGGCCTCAAAGCCGATGGAGTAACTCGCCGGTGCCTTGCCAGTGACCTCGCCGAGCAGGCCCGCCACGGTGGAGCTGTCGGTGCCCCCGCTGAGGAAGCAGGCGGTCCGGCCATCGGCATCCAGGCGGTCGCGCACGGCAGCGCGCAGGATGCCGCGAAACTCGTCGCGCAGCGCATCGAAGCTGGGGTTGGCCTGCTCCTCGAAGCGCGCGACCCAGTAGGGCGCGACGGTCAGCTGGCCGTTCTCGAACAACGCATAGTGCGCCGCCGGCAAGCGGTGGATGCCGGCATAGATGGTGCGCGGCGACGGGATGCAGTGATGGAAGAGATAGTTGAAGAGGGCCTGCGGGTCGAGTTCGCGGATGCCCAGTTGGCGGGCCAGCACGTCGGCGCGCGTCGCAAAATGCAGGCGGCCGTCACGCACGGCGTAGCAGAGGCTGTGCACGGCAAAGCGGTCGACAGCCAGATAGGTCCCGCCACTCGGTAGATTCAGCGCGACGGCGAATTCGCCGCCCACGTCAGCGGCACAGGCCGCGCCGCGCGTGGCATAGGCCTGCTGCCACGCGGCGAGCGCATCGGTGGCCGCGTTGGCGAAGCGGGGGGCGCCAGAGGCGAAAGGTGTGTCGGCGGGCAGGTCGTGGGCGTGCATCTCTTCTTGTCGCTTAGGGCTCAGGCGGGCGGATTGTCGATGGGCAGCCCGGGTTTTGGGCGCAGGCGGCGCCATGCCGCGCCAACCGCCTGGCGCGCCAGGCCGAACAGGCCGCGCAAGGTCAGCGGGTCATAGGCCACGAGGCCGAAGCGCTCGCGGCGGTGGCTCATCCAGGTCTTCTTGTAGACGTCGTCGCCGATCAGGTAGTCCACCTCGGCCACATTGTCGCGTTCGATGACTTCCTCAAGCAGCAGAGCCGTCACCAGGGTGCCCGGCGCGATCGCCTTGAAGGCCTCGTCATAGGCGACCTTGTAGATGTGCGCGCGACCGGCGTTGACGATCCAGAGCTGGGCGGCAATCGGCTTGTCGCCGATCCAGGCCAGGCCCAGCCGCAACCAGCCGCGCCGCGCGCACAACCGGATCAGGCCGGGGACGAATTCGACATAGGGCTCGGGCACTTTCCAGCTGGCGGCGTAAACCGCCTCGTAGGCCGCGATGCCGCGCTCCACGTCGGCTTCGTCGCGAATGATCTCCAGGCGGCCGCGGTCCTCCGCAGCCAGGCGCTTGGTCATGCGCTTGATGGTGCTGCGCAACTGGCCGCTGCGGTTCTTGAGATAGCTCGCCCAATCGGAATCGACCTGCAGGAACCAGTTGCCGAAGGCGAAATACTCATGCGGCCGTAGCCCGGCCAGTCGCAGTGCGTCGCGCAGCAGCGTGAACTCGCGCGCCTTCGGATCCATCGGCCAGAAGCGGTAGGCCGGCGCACCACGATGGCCTTTTCGCAGCGCCAGCATCAGCGGCAGCAGGTCCTCGGGCGTCAGGTCGTCCGCCAGGGCAGGGGCGTACAGCGTGGTGTAGTAATTGGCCAGCGCGCCGACCTCCAGCCCGGTGTCGCCCTTCTGGACGCCGATAGGAAGCACGGCTAGCGCGCGCCCTTGCCGGCGCAAGACGTAGAAGGCCGATTGCGCCGCGTCGCGGAACACCGTGTCGGCCAACAGGCCAAACCAGTCGGCGCCGAACTCGACATATGCCTGCTCCCGCTGGCCCAGCAGGGCGAGCGCGTCGTTGGGCATCTCCCGCGGGTGATTGAAGCGTTCCACCACCGCACCGCTGCGCTGCGCCATGGTGCCTGCATCGATGCGCGGCCGGTGCTGGGCTCGTGCGCGCCATCCGCGGCCACGCCGCAGCAGCCCATAGACGGCGTGCAGGCCGCGGTGGCGGTAGACGCTGACGTGGTTGATCCAGCGCTGTGATGTCGACCAGGCCAGCAGGTCGGCGTCTGCGTCGGTGTAGAACTCGACCACGCCGCCTGGGAGGCGCTTGAACAGGTCTTCAAGCGTCAGCAGGAGCAGCACGCGCCCGGGCGCGAAACGCTCGAACTCCTCGTGAAAGGTCGTCTTCAGCATGACTGCCATGCCGCCATGAAGCAACAGCATGCGAGAGGCGATCAGGGCGTCGCCGAGCCAGAGCTCGTAGACGAGTGCCTCGCCACGCTCCGCAAACGCTGCCATCACATCAGCATAGAAGCGGCCCTGCGCGTTATCGCGCTGCACGGCCGTCCCCTCACGACCTTTCCAGCCGTTGCTCTCCAGCGTGGCGTAACGGTCAACCGCGCCGGCGATCGCATCGGGTGCGCTGATGACAACCAAGCGCTGGTCGCCGCCTTCGGTTTGGATGCGGCGCATATAGCGCCGCATGTTCTGAACCAGCTTGCGCGGGCGCTGCGCCCAGTAGTCGTCGAAACTGCCGCGCAAGCTGACGTTCATCGTCAATGCGTGGGGCATTACTTGCGCATCTTCGTGGCGCAGGTCACCGAATTTTTGGTCGTTGCAGAGGAAATCCAACTGGGTCGCGTGTGACGGAAGCTGCTTGAGCAACTGCCTTGTCTGCAAAGCCTCGGTCATCAGGGCCGGCGCAATTTGCGCCACCATGGGTAGGAAGCTGGACCAAATGCCGAGACTGCGGTTCTGCCGTGTCACAAGCGTCATCGCGACCGGTTGATCGGCGCAAACAGCGACATAAAGGTGGACATCAGCTCCACCGAAATGATGCAGCAGGGCATCGACGAACCTTCCATCGAGCAGAGGATGGCCGCTAAACCTTGTGGCATTCAAGAGGTCCCAGGCGGCTCGATGCCGGCCCAATCCCTCTGAACTGGCAAGGCGTTCAGAGTGCCAAGCCGACATGCCTTCTTTGCGTGACGAATTCGACATCAGCTGATCGTCTGCACGTCAGATGACGTCTTTCACTTTGGCCTGAAGCATTTCCAGATACTTGCGTCCCCAGCGGCGACTTGGCTCCAGATGGTTACCTTCTGCCCATTCGTTCCATGATTTCACGAATAAGAAGTTGTCCTCCCTTGCCCGGCTGCGCCACAGCGCAATTGCCCGATCCAGTGCAGCTCCGAATTTCTCAGGCGTCGAGTCCTTCAACACAACGCCCCGAGCACCGCTGCGGGGCGTGTTGTCCCAGTTGGGAAGTACGCAGGGAATGGCGAGTGGCGAAGCGTTCTCAGGCAGCAAATAAGGCTGCAGGGCTTCATAGTCAAAGGCCGATGGGCGCCCGAGCCAGTCGAGGATTCTGTTGCGAATCTTTTGCCAGGGTTGCGACCAAGGCGTCCAAACTCTGCGGCGCATGAAGCTCGGCTTGAGAACGAAGGCGTCGAAGCCGTGCGACTTGGCGTCCCAGAGGGGATCTCGGTGTTCAGCAATGAGGTAGAGGCCTGGCAGCCCTGCTTCAACGGCAAGCTTGCGCCAATGGGTCGTGAAGGCGACGCAGTCCGGAAGGTGATCAGGGTCGTACACCATGAATACTGGTTTGCCGTTGACTCGCAGATAACGCGGGTCGCGGAAGGCCGGGAGCATCGCCGCAAAATGAGCTTTTTCATCCTCGACGCCGGGATATTGCTGCTCGACCAGAATCCGCTTGTCCAGACCGTGCCAGGCGCCGGACCATGTTTGGTTCGCCCAGCAGACCATGAACGAGAAGTCAGGCTTGCCGCTGGCCAACACATCGTTCAACGGGCGTTCGAGCAGGCGACGCCCATGGCCGAACCAATAGTGGTAGTAGCAAAAAGCTGCCACGGAGTAGGCCTTGGCCAATGCAGCCTGGGCTTCTCTGGCCTCGGTCAGGCGCAGATCGTAGAAGCCGAGCTCTGAGGGCAGGTTGGGCTGCTCATGCCCTCGATACAGGGGCTTGGCCTTCGTGACATTCGTCCACTCCGTGAATCCCGGTTCCCACCACTCGTCGTTTTCTTTGATCGGGTGGTATTGGGGCAAGTAGAGCGCGATGACCTCAGGTTTCATGAGTAGGTGCAATCAAGTGTTGGTGGGGCGACCGGGCCTGCGCAGGATTCTCTTCAGTTCGGAACCAGCTGGGTGCCCAAGCACGATTGCCATGCTCGCGCAGACCAGCGTGCCACAGGCCACGGAAATACCGAGGTTGAGCACCAGAGGCCAGCCCAGTGATTGGGCAAGCAGCCTTGCAAGAAAGGTTGCGGCTGCAGCCCCCACCGCAATCGTTGCCGTCATCCCCATGCGTTTCACAATTTTGAATGTGGAGATGCCGCACAGCGCTTTTGCAGCCTTGGCAAGAAGCATAAGGCGCACGATGTGCGCCAGCACTGACAGCGACGCAGCCGCAACCAAGCTGTGCATGGCTCCGAC
Organism: Pelomonas sp. Root405; assembly: GCF_001425165.1. GTDB lineage: Bacteria > Pseudomonadota > Gammaproteobacteria > Burkholderiales > Burkholderiaceae_C > Pelomonas. Next base: position 34,159 of record NZ_LMDU01000016.1, on the reverse strand, counting down.
CATCAAGCAGCACGCCAGGGTTACACCGAAAACTAGGTTGATGCGAAGCTGCGCGTTCATGGCACCGTATGCGGTCAAGACGGGGGTGCACAACATGAAGGGCGCATAGATCAGCCCTTGAATGGCGCCGATCTGCAGAATCGGTATGGCCTCGGACCAGGCTTCGCCGAACAGCAGCAAGATGATCTCCTGAGCGCAGATACCCATGGTGCCGAAGAACAACCATTGCACGAGCGCTATCTGCAGCGTGACGCGGCCGTAGTCATCAGCAATCTCATGCCCTGCGTGGCGGGCGCGCGCCAAAAGGGGTGAAGCGACACTGACCACGGCCGAAGCGAAGAAGGTATAGAAACCCGCGTTGAGACTGTTCGATTTGCTGAGGATGCCGCTGCTGTGAAAACCCAGCATGCCACTGATGATGAAGTCATCGGCACGGGTTGAGACACCTTCCACCATGCGTGACATCGTGTTCGTTCCGCCGAACTTCAGCACCTCGCGCAGGTCGCGCAGGCCCGGCCGCAGGCGCGTGGCGTGAGGCTGCAACAGCAATAGCAGAACGAAGGTCGAGACGATGCTCGCCACCGAACCCCAAGCAGGGCTGGTATAGCTCAGGCCGTTGAGCGCGCAGGCCACGGTGACTGCGGCACCGACGAGCGCGGAGCCGGCTTGGATGACGAACACCGTGTCGAACTTCAGCTCTTTAACGAGAAGCGCCATGGTGGTGGCACCGAGCGGCAACAGCATAAAGTTCAGGCAGAGGATGTGCATGACCTGTGCGACGCCCGGCTCGTTGTACAGCGCTGCGAGCGGATAGGCGGCCAGAGCAATGACCAGGGCGATGATCCATGCCACCGCCACTGTCACGGTGAACGCGGCTCGTATCTTTTCCGGCGTCAGCTCCTTCTGGCTCACGAGATAGTCACCTATACCGAATTCGCGCACGATGGCGCCGATAGCGACGGCCGTCGCGGCCAGCGAGAAGATGCCGGTTTCCTGGGGCGTCAACAGGCGCGCCAGGATGACGGATGTTCCCAACTGCAGTGCAAAGGAGAAATAGCGCTGGGCAAAGGCGAACAGCACGGCACGCCGTGCCGATGGTGCGGCAGCTGAAGGCGGCATGGCCATGTCAGTCAGCCACTCAATTCGGCGGCGTCCAGCGCGGCTGCGGCAATGGCAGTCCATTGCCATGACTCGCAGATGCGGCGGTTGCTTTCGCCCCGAGCCGGCAGGTTGGGGCTTTGTGCCGCGGCAAGCATGGCGTCCTTCAATGCGGCGACATCGCCGGCTGGATAAGTGAAATTGTTCTCTTCACCCAGGGTCTCGCCTATGCAGCCTAGGCGCGGTCCGATGACGCTGCGCCCGAAGCTCATGCCCAGCACCGCCACACCGGAGTTCAGCCCGGCGGTGTGGCTGAGCACCACGCAGTCCGCGGCGTTCATGTAGACCTGGATGCGATCAGAGTCGATGGCGCGGCCGTGGACCAGCAGGCGTTTATCCGTGCGCTTCCGCCAGGCGAGGCGAGCCCGCTCGCGCCAGGCACCTGGTCCGGTCGGCGGGTTGTAAAGGCCGGCGACAAGGAGAAACTTCCGAGGGAGTTCGAGCCCGTCAAAGGCTTTGAGCAGCAGGCCAAGCCCCTTGTAGCCGCGAATCTGACCAAACTGAAGGAAAACCCGGGCATCGAGCGGGATACCCAGTTCGCACCTGGCGGCTTCCCGGCCGACGTCGTTAGGGTACGAAAAATAATGTCCGTGCGGCCGTACGAACCGCGGCAACGCCGCAGGGATGGCGTAGCGGTCCGCCAGGGCTTGGATGGAGCAGTTGCAGTGATGGTGGATGGCGTCGACGGAGTCGATGACTGCTCGATACACCTGAGCATCCACGCTGGCGTCGGCAACGTCGTGCGGGGCGAGGTTGTGGACCGTCCAGATCATCCGAACGCCGGTCTCGCGCAGAGCATGAAGCCGCATCAGGAAGTGCTCCGCCCGAGCTGTCAAGCTGCCTTCGCCGCGCCAGCGGTAGAACTCTTCAGGCCAATGCAGGTGCAAGAGGTCGGGGCGAAGATTGCCTTCCAGCAGGTTCTCGGCCCCGTAAATCGGCGTCCAGCCCAGCGCTGCGTAGGCGCGGCCGAGTTCGCGGATATAGATGTTGCCGTTGGGCGGGTGCGGAAGCAGGACAACGGGCATCTTCAATAGACGTTCAAGCGTTTCTGTGATCGACGCTCTACCCAGGCGGGATAGGCGGCAGGGCGCAGTCGAGACATCCAGCGACTCGAGATGGTGCCCCAGGCCCTGTACAGCCGAAGCTCGCGCGCGAAACGCGCAGCAGCGGAGTCGCCCCGCAGCGGCGCCACCATCCATTGCAGCGCATCCTGCGCCAACTGACGGTACAACCACAAGGGTACCCAGGCGAAATGACGCACCCGGGTGTCCATCTGCTGCCAAGGTGAGATCCCCGCCTTGAAAGACCAGCGGCGGAAGTAGCGGTGCGTCAGGATGGCTGCTTCGACCGGTGCGGTCACGACCAGGCGCGGCTCGTAAGCCACTACCTCACCGCGCTCAAGGCAGCGTTGGCCGAACTCGAAATCCATGTGGCGGAAGTGCGTCTCGGCAAAGCCGCCCACTCGCTCGAAGAGCTCGGCACGGGCGACCAGGTTCGCGCCTGCAGGTGCATAGGTGGGCGGCGGCGGCTGCAAGCGCTGCGGCCCAAGGTCGATGCCGCCCACGACAGCCGACATCGTGTCGTGATACCAGGCCGGCGGACCGCCGTTCGGCCACAGCAGCTCCGTCCGTCCGCCGATCAGCATCACCTCGCCCGGCGAGAGCGCCGCGTCGGCCTGTTCGAGCCAGTCCGGCGGAAAGACGATGTCGTCGTCGCTGAACGCGAGCCAGTTGCAGCCCAGCTCGCGGGCGCGCGCAATGCCGGTGTTCAGTGCGAACTGCTTGCCCTGACGAGGTTCTGACAGCGCATGCAGGCGACCGAGCGGCCAGCCTCCTTGGAGCGCTTTCAGCGTTGCCTGCGTGTCGTCTTTCGAGTTGTTGTCCACCACCAGCACTTCGACCAGAGTGCCAACCGGCGGACGCACGCGCGCCAAGCTCGCCAAGGACTCCGCGAGCACGGCGGCGCGGTTCCAGGTGCAGATGATGACGGCGATGGCTTGGGACATGGTCTGATGCCCGGCGTGAGTGCAAGGCGTTGAGGCGGCATGTCGACGGGCGGCGCAGTGTAGTGCTGCGGCCACGGGGCGTGACCCCGCGATTGCGCGAGTCGGAGCACTTCGGCTGCAAAGGTGCTCGCTTATCATCCGCGCCGCCCGGCCAGGCCAAGTACCGCGCGCCGTTTCCGGACCCATTGACCCCCATGACTTCTTCACTCGCACGTCCCGGGCGCTGCCTGATCACGGGCGCTAGCGGCTTCATTGGCAGGAGGCTCTGCGCGCGCTTTGACGAAGCAGGCATGCAGCCCTACGTGGCGCTGCTGCGCAGCGCCTCAACCGCCGCGGCCTGGCCCGCGCATCGAATAGCGCCGAAGGTGGCCGACCTCCTGGATGCGCCGCGGCTGGATCAGGCGCTGCAGGGTTGTGATGCCGTTGTGCATTTGGCCCATGGTGACCATGGCCCGCAGGCCACGCGCAACCTGGTCAAGGCCGCCACGGCGGCGGGCGTTAAGCGCTTCGTGTACATCAGCACCATGTCGGTCCATGGCCCCGTGCCGGGCACGGAGGCTGCTCGCGAAGAAACGGCCATCATCGGCCGCTACAACCACGAGTACTCCGACTCCAAGGCCGAGCAGGAAGAGATCGTGCAGGCGTCCCACGACCGCGGCGACCTGGCCGTCGTGATCCTGCGGCCTACCGTGGTCTACGGGCTTGGCGGTCATTTCGAGCTGCAGGTGATCGATCAGGCGCTCAGTGGGGTCGTCACGATGTTTGACGGGGGTACGGGCATCTGTAACGCGGTCTTCGTGGACGATGTCTGCGACGCCATCGCCGCGGCACTGTGGCGTCCAGAGGCGCTGGGCCAGGCCATGTTCATCAATGCCGATCAGCCCATCACGTGGGGCGAGTTCATCCGCACCTTTGCGGCCATGGTCCAACCGCAGCCTCGCTTCGACGACCTCGACGCCGCAGCGGCGCTGGCTTGGTGGCGAGCCCATCCGCCGCTGGTGGTGACGGGGCTGACGGATCGCATCCGGCTCAAGCTCAAGCGGCTGGCGGGCTGGCGGCCACCGGTGTCACCCTGGCCGCCCGAGGGCCGCGTGCTGCGTGAAACCTTTCCGGTTGCGTTCACGAACGACAAGGCCAAGCGGCTGCTCGGCTGGGCGCCTCAGGTGGATTTCGCCCGCGGCGTGGCGCTGACACATGACTGGCTGCGCAACCAAGGCCGGCTGGGCGTGCACGCATGACGCGGCCGCGCGCCGTCATCGTGGGTGCAGGACTCGGCGGCTGCATGCTGGCGCATGCGTTGCTGGCCACGCACGAGGTCACCCTTGTCGAACGAGGTGAATCCGTCGAGGACCCGCGTTTTCCGCTGCGTGATGTCGGTCTGCCGGCCGTCACCGAGCCCCACACCGGCGCCGGTCTGGGAGGCTCGACGCAGCTCTGGCACAACGGCCTCATCGAGATCGACCCCGACGTGTTCGAGGCTCACTGGCCCTGGCCGAAGACAGTGCTCGACCCCTATTACGAGCAGGCCTTCCCGCTGCTGTCGGGGCTGCCGTTGTCCAAGGTCCGCGCGGCGATCGAGGACCTGCGCTGCCGCTACCGGGCACTCGGCATGCCGGAGGCGCGGCTGCCCGGCCTCTACTACCCGCGCTGGCCGCGCAACCTTTGGACGTCGCTCGAATTGGCTGGCCGGGTGGCGGTGGTCCGCGGGGACGTGAACGGCTTCGAGCTGGACGAGGGCGGACGGGTGACCGCAGTGACGCTTGCAGGTGCTGCGGGCCGTGTGGCTGCCGATGTGGTCGTGCTTGCGGCCGGCGGCCTGGGAACGCCGGTGCTGCTGCAGAAGCTGGCGCGCCATCATCCGCTGCCGGCACTGGACCACGCGGGATGCCACTACGAGGACCATCCCATGGGCTTCGTCGGCGAAGTCCAGGTGGCGGTACCGCTGTACCGACTTTGGAATTACCAGGTCCCCGGCACCGACGGCAACCTGCGCCTGCCGTTGGTCGTCGTGCGCAAGGGCATGCACATCTCCTTCCAATTGCGGCCGGCTGCCACCTACTACCGTGCAAGCCGTCGCGAGCGCGTCGGCAGCGTGCTCAACCTGCTACGCCGCAACCCCTGGAACCCGCTGAACTACGTCAAGCTGCTCTCGCACTGGGACGACGTGCTCGACATCCTGTCTTTCAAGTTTGGCATCCGGCTGCCGACCCGGCACTACACGCTGGTGATGTGCGCACAGACGCCCGCCCAGCCAGAGCTGGCGGTCTGGAGCGAGGTCGATGCGGCGACGGGGCAGGAGGTGCGCATCCGCAACTGGGTCATCAGCGACGCCTTTCGCGCCGAGCTGCGAGCCTCCATCGACGATGTCTTCGCGGCGATGGGCCCCGTCATCACATCGTCGCGCGTCTTCCCGAACTGGTTCGAGCAGCTCTACACCGGCGCCCACCACTCCGGCACGGCGCGGCTGTCCGCCAATGCCCAGACCGGTGTCTGTGACGGCGACGGCCTTGTCCACGGTCTGGCCAACCTCTATGTTTGCGACGGCTCGGCCATCCCCGCCAGTGGCATTGCCAACACCGGCCTGACCATCGCCGCCCTGGCCCTGCGCCTGGCCGACCACTTAGGCGCGCGCGCCGCCCGTTCGACATGACCCTGAACATCGGTCTCATTGCCCGGACCTTGAACGCGCCGCATCTGCGCGGCACCGGCCGCTATGTGCAGGAACTGCTGAAAAACACGCATACGGCCGACGATGTCCGCTGGACCGCCTTCGGGCACAACCCCGCGCAGCCGTTCCGCGTACCGACCGACATGCAGGGGCGGGCCGAGGTCTTCGAGTTCCGCGGCGACCGTTTTCATCTTTGGGAGCAGCTCGGCCTGCCGCTGCGCCTGCGCCGCGCCGGCTTGCAGTTGCTGCATGGCGCCGAGAACACGCTGCCCGTCTGGCAGCCGGTGCCCAGCATCGTCACGATTCACGACACGGTGATGTTCGAAGAGGCCGGCCCCGGCACGCCCCAGCATCGCTACCTGCAGGATGTGCAGACCATGGCGCTGCGCCGCTGCGCCCATGTCATCACGATCAGCGGCTCCTCGCGGCGCGACATCGCGCAGCGCTGGCCCTTCCTGACCGACCGCCTGACCGTCATCCCGCATGGCATCGGCGACGACTTCTTCCAGCCGGAGAGCATGCCTGTGCCGCCCGTGCTTCGACAGGCACTGGCCGGCGCGCCCTATCTGCTCTACCTTGGCGGGGCCCAGCCTCGCAAACGTTTCGGCTGGGCGCTGGATCTGCTGGCACGTAGCGACCGCGGTGACCTGCATCTGGTCGCCTGCGGCTTTGGCGCTGGCACAGCGCCAGCGCCCGAGACGCTGCCCGAAGTGCTGCGCGGCCGGGTGCACTTTGCGCCCTTCATTGAAGACGCCGAACTGGTGGCCTTGTATCGCGGGGCGACTGCGGCGGTCTATCCGACGTTGTACGAGGGTTTCGGCTTCCCGGCCGTGGAGGCCCAGGCCGCCGGCACGCCCATCCTGTTCAGCCCCGTCAGCAGCTTGGTCGACCTCGTCGGTCCGCTGGCCTGGGCCGTGCCCGCCGACGATTTCGCTGCTTGGGAAGCTGCGCTTTGCGAGGTGCTCGCGCTGGCGCCGGATGCGCGTGGCGAGTTGGCTGCAAGAGGCATGGCATGGGCCCGGCAGTTCTCCTGGCGGCGCAGCGTCGAGGCTCACTTCGCCGTCTACCGTGAAGTGCTTTCAAGGCAGCAGGGAGCGTAACCAGAGCTTCCAGCCGGCCAAGTGCAGCGGGTCGACCGCGAAGGCCTGGCCGATGCTGCGCCGGGCAGCGCTGCGCTGACCGGCTCCAAGCTGGGTGTAGGCGAACTCGCTCCAGCTGCCGGCCAGTACGGCTCGTACGGCAGCGGCGTCCGCGCTGCGGCCATCCGGTCCGGTCAGGCCCCAGGTATCGAGCGCTTTTTGCACCACGCGGCCCCGGTAGTTGTCGCGCGGTGCGCTGCGCGTGATGCTGGCCGGATGCTGGCGATAGAGGGCCAGCGGCCGTGGCACGCGCTCGATGCGGGTGACGCGCGAAGCGCGCAGCCACAGGTCGTAGTCCTCGCCGATGCGCAGGCCGGTATCGAACACGCCGACCTCGTCGAACACGCTGCGCTGCGCCAGCACGGTGCTTGTCCACACCACGCAGTCCAGCAGCAGCTCGGGATAGATCCAGCCGCTGGCACCCGGCCGCTCGACGCCGGCCAGCGCCGCGACCTCGGCCGTGGCGGGCTCGGGCTCGCTGCTGAACCAAACCTGCCAAGCCGTATAGCTCATGCGGCAACCCGGGTTGGCGGCCACGGCTGCGAACTGGGCGGCCAGCTTGCCGGGCAGCCAGACATCGTCGGCGTCGCAGAAGGCGATCCAGTCGCGCGTGGCCGCTGCAATGCCGGCGTTGCGCGCTGCAGCCACGCCGGCATTGGGGCGCGTGATCAGGCGGACATCGGTGAATTCGGCCCGCACCCGTGCGGCGGAGCTGTCAGTCGAGCCATCGTCAATGACAATGATTTCCGACCCTGCCGGTAACTGCGCCTGGATGGCGCTCAACGTCACCGCGATGTAGCGCTCTGCGTTGAAGCAGGGTACGACGACGCTGACGGCGGGCAACTGCGCAAGCAGCGGCTGCATCGGTCAGCGGCTGGCTGCCGAGGCCGGAGTGGGCTGAGGATCACTGACCGAGCTTGCGGCGGCGGCAGGTGGTTCGACCCATTGACCCACTGCGGCCAGCCGGTTCTTCAGCTCGGGCCGATCAAACCCCATGGCCATCACCTTGTGCGCCTGCTCAAGGGCCTTGTCGTACACCTTCATGTCGATGTAGAGCATGCCCGCATTGAACTGCGCTATTGGGTTGTCTGATGTAGTGCTAACCACATAGTCGAGATGCCTGCGCGCCTCGTCGTCCTTGCCACGCTTGAACAAGTAGTTCGAGAAAAGCATGCGAACGACATGGTCGTCGGGCTGGAAGCGCAGCGCCCGCTCGTACAGGCAGGCGACGGTATAGACGGAACTGGTTGGCGGGTCCTTCTTCTCCTTCTCGGCCAGCCTTTCCATCGCTGCCAATGCTCTGGGGTGGTTCGGATACGCGTTCAGCGTGTACGCGATGTCGCCGCCGAAAGGCCCCGTCATGCCCTTGGTCAGGGTTTCGACACCGTGTGTGAAATGGGCGCGCTCCACAATCTGACGGGAGTAGGGCGTTGTGCGGCGGAAGTCGAACGGGCCGTAATGAAACTGCAGGGAGCCACAGGGAGGCTCGCCGGTCGGTTGTGCGCCTGCGACGCCCGCGAAACCTGTAACCGCCAGCGCGGCTACAGCCCAAGTCAATCCAGTGCGCAAATGTTCTTTAGCCATGTCAGCGTCTGTGCCTCGGTATCTTGGCGATGCGTGGAATTTGACAGGGTGTGGTCGGCGCCCGGCAAAGGGCGCGTCTGCAATGTGGGCGCCTGCAGCAAGGTGCGCCAAACTGGCGAGCTGCTGCTGTGCTCGATGAACTCCTTGGCAGTGTAGTCATCGCCACTCAGCACCAACAATGCCGGCCCGTCGAAGCCGCGCAGCCCTTCCGCCATGCGGTCCTGGAAGCTGCGGGAGTCGGGCTTCTGGCCTGCGCCGCGCGCCAGCCGCAGGTTGCTCGCCAGCCCGCGCAAGGCCGCGCTGCCGACGCCGCCCTTCAGCAACTTCAGCCAGAACGCGGGCTCGCGCAGGCGGCGCCAGTAGTAGTGCTTCACATGGGTCTGCGCCAGCGTGGCGGCGGACCGGACCCAGGGGTTGAGCAGGGCAACGCCCGCCACCCGGGGGTCGCGGGTCGATTCGAGGTAGAGCAGGGCGGCCGAGGCGGCGTCGCACAGGCCCCAGAGCGCAACGCGCTTGAGCGCAGGGCGGGCGGCGAGCAGGGCGGCGATGGCGGCGGCGATGTCGGCGTCGACGCCGAGGAAGTCGCGCGCCTCGCCGGGGCTGTCGCCCATGCTGCGGTAATCGAAGCGCAGCGCGGCGAAGCCGTTGGCGGCGAGGTGACGTGCCAGCAGCGTGAACTGGCGGTGGCTGCCTGCGCGGTACTGCGGGCCGCCGACGATGATCAGCACGCCCACGTCAGCCGGCGCGCGGTCGGATGGTTCGGCCAGGATGCCCACCAGCGGCGTACCGTCACAAACGAAGCTAAGGACCGACTCCTTCATGCCAGCGCCTCCACGGTGCGGCTGATCAGCGCCGGCGCCAGTTCGATCTCGCTGGTGGCCCAGAAGCCCGGCCCTGGAACGATCTGCGGCCGCACCGCCCAACCGGCGTCCTGCCAGCCCTTGATGGCTTGCTCGCTCACGGGCGTCAGCGCGGCGTCCTCGCGGGTGCTGACTTCCAGCCATTCGACACGGCCCGGGGGACCTGCCGGGCTCAGCTTTGCAGCCTCCAATCCTGAGGCCAGCCCCCCGCCCAAGGTGTAGCCGGCGATCTCCACCGCCCGGCCGGCGGCCAGCTCGGCCTTCATCTGCTCCATCAAACCCTTGCTGGCACCGCTGGCCATCTCGGCGGCCAGCTTGAGGCGCAGGAACTGCTGCAGCGCCAGCTTGCCGCTCGTCATGGGTTGCCAGAACAGGTAGTTGACCGGCCGGCCCCAGTCCGCCGCCGCCAGCAGGCAACCGGCGCGCAGGCCCCAGAGCCACAATGGGGCGTCTGGAACACGGCTGTCCAGGCAGTCCAATGCCAGGCGCACATCCGCCTGCCAGTCGGCCCAGCTCGCTTCGCCAAAGTCGGCCGACGAATCACCGCAGCCGCGCAGGTCGATCTGCAGCACGGCATGTCCGGCCTCGGCCAGCGCGCGGCAGGCCAGGGCGGCCATGCGGCGCGACTTGTTCATTTCCTCTGCAAACGGGTGCAGGTAGAGGACCTTGCTGCGTGCAACGCCCGGTGGTGCGTGGAACAGGCAAAGCCGCTGCTCGCCGTCAGCGGCGGGCAGGAAAAAGACGTCGGCTTGAGGGGTCAACCGAGGCGGGCGGCGACGAAGTCCGCCAGCGAGCCGACGGTGGCAAAGGTGTCGCCGTCGATGTCGTCGTCATCGACGACAAGGCCCAGCTGCTCTTCCAGTGCGGTGATCAGGCTGACCACGGCCATCGAGTCCAGCTCCGGCAATGCGCCGAGCAGGGCAGTATCCCGGTTGAAGGTCTGGGCGCGGCCGTTCAGGCTCAGCACATCGTCGAGAAGCCCCAGCACATGGCCGAGGACCTGATCTTTTTCCATTCGCGGGCGTCCAAAAATGCAGCCGCGCAGTTTAGCGGGCTGACCCCTCGCCTCCGGGGCTGCCACCCCTTGGCCTCGGGGGCGCATGCGATACTTTTTTCCCGCTTATTGACGTCCTGCCGGCCGCGCTTCATGCCCGAATCGACCCTGTTGAACGAGTTGGTGGCCGTTGCCGCCGAGCGCACACCCGACGCCCCGGCATTGACCTATTCGGGTGTGACGTTGAGCTACGGGATGCTGGACGCTGCCGTAACCGGCTTTGCGAGCGGCCTGATATCCCTGGGCTTGGCGCGCGGCGAGCGGATCGCCATCTACCTTGAAAAGCGGTTCGAGACCGTCATCGCGAGCTTCGGCGCCCCCGCGGCAGGCGGTGTCTTCGTGCCGCTGAACCCGCTGCTCAAGCCCGAACAAGTTGGCTTCATCCTGCAGGACTGCGACGTGCGCGTGCTGGTCACCTCGCCCGAGCGCCTGGCGCAGCTGGGCGATGTGCTGACGCAATGCCCGTCGCTGCGCCATGTGGTGCTGACCGGCGGCACGGGATCGGCGCCGGTGCCCGTGCATGACTGGGCGGCACTGCTGCAAAGCCCTGCGCGCGCCGGCCACCGTGTCATCGACACCGACATGACGGCCATCCTCTACACCTCGGGCTCGACCGGCCGACCCAAGGGCGTGGTGCTGTCCCACCGCAACATGGTGGCGGGTGGCAAGAGCGTGGCGAGCTATCTGGAGAACCGCGCCAGCGACACGCTGCTGGCCGCGCTGCCGCTGTCTTTCGACGCCGGCTTCAGCCAGTTGACGACGGCCTTTCACAGCGGCGCCCGCGTCGTGCTGCTGAACTACCTGCTGCCCAAGGACGTGCTCAAGGCCATGGAGCGCGAGAAGGTCACGGGCCTGACGGCCGTGCCGCCGCTCTACATCCAGCTGACCCAGCTTGAATGGCCGGCCGCCATCGATGCCAACCTGCGCTATTTCGCCAACACCGGCGGCCGCATGCCGCGCGCGACGCTGGACCTGCTGCGCGCCAAGGTGCCGTCGGCCAAGCCGTTCCTGATGTATGGGCTGACCGAGGCCTTCCGCTCGACCTATCTGCCGCCCGAGGAGGTGGACCGCCGGCCGGACTCCATCGGCAAGGCGATTCCCAACGCCGAGATCCTGGTGCTGCGCGAGGACGGCAGCGAATGCGCGCCGGACGAACCGGGCGAGCTGGTGCACCGCGGCGCCCTCGTCGGCCTGGGCTACTGGAACGATGCCGAGAAGACGGCCGAGCGCTACAAGCCGCTGCCCATCGGTGTCGGCGGGCGCGAGGGCGGGCTGCAACTGCCGGAGTTCGCCGTATTTTCGGGCGACACGGTCAGGCGCGATGCTGAAGGCTTTCTCTACTTCGTCGGCCGCCGCGACGAAATGATGAAGACCTCGGGGTACCGCGTCAGCCCGACCGAGGTCGAGGAGGTCCTGTACGCCACCGGCCTGGTCGGTGAATGCGTCGCTTTCGGCGTTTACCACGACGCCCTGGGCCAGGCGATCCAGGTCATCGCGACGCCGCCCGAAGGCGCGAACGAACTGGACCTGGCGGCGCTGACCGCCGCCTGCAGGGCCCGCATGCCGGCCTACATGGTGCCCCACGGCATCGATGCCCGCCCCGGTCCGCTGCCGCGCAATCCCAATGGCAAGATCGACCGCAAAACCCTCTCGACCGACTGGCTGGAACGCCACCCTGCATGACTGAATCCGTCCCGACCAAGCGCGTCCTCGGGCATGCGCCCGTGCTTTTCCCCCGTGACGCCAACGGCGAGCTGCTGGTCGGCGGCCAGCGCCTGTCGGTGCTGGCGGAGCGCGTCGGGCAGACGCCGTTCTATGCCTACGACCGCGGGCTTCTTAAGGCGCGGGTGGCCGAGCTGCGGGCGGCGCTGCCGCAGGGCATCGAGCTGCACTACGCCATGAAGGCCAACCCGATGCCCGCGCTGGTCGGGCTGATGGCCGGGCTGGTGGATGGCATCGATGTGGCCTCGGCCGGCGAACTGCAGGTCGCATTGAACTGCGGCGCCGACCCGCACGAGATCAGCTTTGCCGGCCCAGGCAAGCGCGACATCGAACTGGGCCAGGCGGTGGCGGCGGGTGTGCTCGTCAATGTCGAGTCGGTGCGCGAGCTGGCGCCGCTGGCGCGCGCCTCGCAGCGCTTGGGCCTGCCCGCGCGGGTCGCCCTGCGCGTCAACCCCGACTTCGAGCTCAAGGGCTCGGGCATGCGCATGAGCGGTGGCCCCAAGCAGTTCGGCATCGATGCCGAGGCGCTGCCCGAGGTGCTGGCCGAGGTCGGTCGCCTGAGCGGCGACGGCATCGCCTTTGAAGGATTCCACCTGTTTGCCGGTTCCCAGAACCTCAAGGCCGAGGCGATCTGCGAGGCGCAGCTCAAGAGCTATGAGCTGGCGCTGCGCCTGGCGGAGAGTGCACCGTCGCCCGTCAAGTTCCTGAACCTCGGCGGCGGCTTCGGCATTCCCTATTTCCCGGGCGAGTCGCGGCTGGAACTGGCGCCGATTGCTGACAACCTCGCCGCGCTGCAGGCGCGCGCCAAGGCCGATCTGCCGCAGGCCAAGCTGGTCATCGAACTGGGCCGTTATTTTGTCGGCGAGGCGGGCATCTATGTCAGCCGTATCGTCGACCGCAAGGTTTCGCGCGGCCAGGTCTTCCTGGTGGCCGATGGTGGCCTGCACCATCACCTGTCGGCCTCGGGCAACTTCGGCCAGGTGCTGCGCAAGAACTACCCGGCGTCCATCGAGCCTCAGGGTCGCCAGGAAGCAGCCACCGAGCCGGCCAGCGTCGTCGGCCCGCTGTGCACGCCGCTGGACCTGCTGGCCGACCGCATGGACATGGCGCGTGCAGAAATCGGCGACCTGGCCGTCGTCTACCAAAGCGGTGCCTATGGGCGCAGCGCCAGCCCCGAAGGCTTTCTGGGGCACCCGACCGTGTCCGAAGTGCTGGTTTAAACCGCGCTAAACAGCGTCTTCCCAGACGCCGTTCTGCAGGATCTGGTAGGGCTTGAAGCTCGCCTTGTAGGCCATCTTGGGGCTCTCCTCGATCCAGTAGCCGAGGTAAAGGTGGCTCAGCTTGAGCTCGCGCGCCTGGCTGATTTGCCAAAGCACGCCATAGGTGCCGAAGCTGCCCGGCGCGTCCGGGTCGTAGAAGGTATAGACCGCCGACAGGCCGTCGCTGAGGATGTCGAGGATAGACACCATGCGCAAAGGCGTGCTGCCGTCGGGCATCGTTTCGCGGAACTCCACCAGGCGCGAGTTGATGCGCGACTGGAGCAGGAACTGCGTGTACTGGTCGACGCTGTCGTGGTCCATGCCGCCGCCGCTGTGCCGTCCGGCCTGGTAGCGCAGGTAAAGCGCGTAATGCTCGGGCGAATAGCCCAGCCGCATGACCTTAGCCTGCAGATGTTGATGCGCCTTCCAGGCGCGTCGCTGTGACCGGGTGGGCTCGAAGCGGGTCACCGGCACGCGCAGCGCAATGCAGGCGCGGCACTGGTCGCAGTAGGGACGGTAGGTGAACAGGCCGCTGCGCCGAAAGCCCGCTGCGACCAGGTTGGAATAGGCGTCGGCGTGGATCAGGTGGCTGGGGGTGGCGACCTGCGAGCGCGCCTGGCGGCCCTGCACATAGCTGCACGGGTAGGCCGCCGTGGCGTAGAACTGGATCTGCGCGAGGGGCAGTTCTTTGGGATGAGTCACGTCGTATTCAGCAACCGGTGCCAGTAGTCCGGATGATAGGTCCACGCACCCGGCGAGGGTTCGCCCACGTGGGCGGCAAGATGGGCTTCGAACACGCTTCGCGGTACTTCGGCGGCGCCGAGCGAGGCCAGATGCGGGGTGTTCTGCTGGCAGTCGATCCACGGGATGCCGAACTCGCGGCACAGGCAGACCAGCGCACACAGGGCGATCTTGGAGGCATCGGTGCGGCGCATGAACATGGATTCGCCATAGAACATGCGGCCGAGATTGACGCCATAGAGCCCGCCCGCCAGCTCTCCGTCCACCCAGGTCTCGATGCTGTGCATGGCCGGCCAGGCCAGGTAAGCGGCCTGCAGCTCCGGCACGATCCAGGTGCCCGACTGCCCCTCGCGCGGCGCGCTGGCGCAGGCTTGCAGCACGGCGCTGCGGTCGTGGTCGATGCGGATCTCGCAGCCGGGTGTGGCGGCAAAGCGTTGCACCGCCTTGCGCAACGACCGGGACAGCTTGAAGTCGGCCGTCTGCAGCACCATGCGCGGGTCGGGCGCCCACCACAGCGGCGGCTGGCCGGGGCCATACCAGGGAAAGATGCCGCGGCTGTAGGCGGCCTGCAGCCGCTCGGGGGTCAGCGTGCCGCCGGCGGCGAGCAGGCCTGGCGCATCGGTCTCGGGGCCGAGCGCCCGGTGGCTGGGCGGGAAGTCGAGGGTCGCGTCGTCGAGCCAGTCGATCATGGGCGTCAACTTAACATGGCGCCCATGATCACCGTCTACGGCATCCCCAACTGCGACACCGTCAAGCGCGCCCGCGCCTGGCTGGCCGAACAAGGCCTGCAAACCGCTTTCCACGACTTCAAGAAGCAGGGCGTTCCTGCGGATCAGCTGCCCGAATGGCTGAAGGCCTTCGGGCGCGACAAACTGGTCAATCGCGCCGGCACCACCTGGCGCAAGCTCGACGACGCCACCAAGGCGGCTGTCGTCGACGATGCCTCGGCCACCGCGCTGATGCTGGCCGAGCCCAGCGTCATCAAGCGCCCCGTCGTGCGCTGGGCAGACGGCAGCCTGACGCTGAGCTTCACACCCGAGGCGTTTGCCAGCAAGAAGGAGAGTCGCTGATGTTCACCGGCATCGTCCAGGGCGTGGCGCGGGTTGACTCCATCCACGCCCGCGAGGGCCTGCACACGCTGGCTTTGAGGTTGCCGACCGGTTTCGACGAGGAGCTGGCCATCGGTGCCAGCGTCTCCTGCGACGGCGTCTGCCTGACGGTCACCGAGCGGCCGGCGCCTGACGTGGCGCTGTTCGACGTGATGGGCCAGACGATGAAGCTGACGACGCTGGGCGGGCTGAAGGTCGGCTCCGGGCTCAACGTCGAGCGCGCCGCCAGGGACGGCGCCGAGATCGGCGGCCATCCGCTGTCGGGCCATGTCGACGTGTCTGCCCGCATCGCCGAGATCCGCCGCCCCGACAACAACCACGTCATCCGCTTCGCCGTGCCCGCGCCGTGGATGCGTTATGTCTTCGCCAAGGGCTATATCGGCGTCAACGGTTGCAGCCTGACCGTGGCCGAGGCGCAGCGCGAGCGCGACGGCTCGGGCTGGTTCGAGGTCTGGCTGATTCCCGAGACGCTGCGCATGACGACGTTCGGCGACAAGGTGATGGGCGACGCCATCCACATCGAGATCGACCGCAGCACGCAGGTCGTCGTCGACACGGTGCGCGACGCGCTGGACGAGAAGCTGGGGCCGCTGCTGCCAGTGCTGGAGGCGATCGCGCGGGAGCGTGGGATCGACATCACCCAGCTCGCCTTGGCTAGGCAACCCTGAACAGGCCGTTCGCGCGCAGCGCATCCCTGCTTTGGGCGGTCTGCGGCGTAGCAAATCCTCGCCGGGTGATCAACCCGGCTGCGGTTTGCGCCTTGCAACCCATCCCAAACCAGGGTGCCCTGCATCGCAACGACCTGTCCAGGGCCGCCTTCTTGATGCTTTCTTGATGCCGCCCGCCGCGATCTTGTCGGCGGTTTGATAGCCCGATTTCCAGAATCACCTCCATCGTTGTTGGAGGTGTCATGGACATCGTTTTTATCGGGCTGGGCGCGGCACTTGCGCTGTTGACGGGGCTTGCGGCCTGGGGCTGTGAGCGACTGGCGGGGAGGAAGTCATGACCGGCTTCCAGATCGCCGCCGCCGTGCTTGTCGTCGCGCTGGTCGGCTACCTGTTCTGGGCGCTGCTGTTCCCGGAGGACCTGTCATGAGTGCCTCGGCTTGGGTGCAACTCGGCGCCTTCCTGTTCACACTGCTCGTGCTCGCGTGGCCGCTCGCGCGCTGGATTCACGCGGCCATGGAAGGCCGTGTCGCCTGGCTTCAACGCGTCGAGCGCGGCTTGCTGAAGTTCTCCGGCGTCCACCCCGACGCCGAGCAGGGCTGGCTGCGCTATGCGCTGGGCCTGCTGCTCTTCAATGCGATCGGCTTCGTCGCCGTCTACGCCTTGCAGCGCCTGCAGCATGTGCTGCCGCTCAACCCGCAGGGTTTCGCCGCTGTGTCGCCGGACTCGGCCTTCAACACCGCCATCAGCTTCGTCACCAACACCAACTGGCAGGGCTACGGCGGCGAGACGACGATGAGCCATCTGACGCAGATGCTGGCGCTGACGGTGCAGAACTTCCTGTCCGCTGCCACCGGCATCGCGGTCGTCATGGCCTTGCTGCGCGGCCTGTCGCGCCACAGCGCCGCCACCACCGGCAACATCTGGGCCGACCTGACGCGGGCCACGCTGTGGGTGCTGCTGCCGCTGGCCTTCCTGTTTGCCATCGCGCTGGCTGGCCTGGGCGTCGTGCAGACGCTGGCGGCCAGCCAGTCGGTCACGACGGTGGATGGCGCGCAGCAGTCGATCTCGCTGGGCCCGGTCGCCTCGCAGCTGGCCATCAAGATGCTGGGCACCAACGGCGGCGGCTTCTTCAATGCCAACTCGGCGCACCCGTTCGAGAACCCGAGCGCCGTGACCAACGCGCTGCAGATGCTGGCCATCTTCCTGATCCCGGCGGCGCTGTGCTTCGTCATGGGCCGGCAGGTGGGCGACATGCGCCAGGGCTGGGCGCTGCTGGGCGCGATGACGGCGATCTTCGTCGTTGCCGTGGTCATCGCCACCGGTGCCGAGCAGGCCGGCAACCCGCGTCTGGCCGAACTGGGTGTGGCGGGCGGCAACATGGAAGGCAAGGAGGTGCGCTTCGGCATCGAGGCCTCGTCGCTGTTCGCCGTCATCACGACGGCCGCCAGCTGCGGCGCGGTGATCGCGATGCATGACAGCTTCACGCCACTGGGTGGCGCCGTGCCGCTGATGCTGATGCAACTCGGCGAGGTCGTCTTCGGCGGCGTCGGTGCGGGCCTGTACGGCATGCTGGTGTTCGCCATCCTGGCCGTGTTCGTCGCGGGCCTGATGATCGGCCGCACGCCCGAGTACCTGGGCAAGAAGATCGCGGCTCACGAGATGAAGATGGTCTCGCTGGCCATCCTGCTGACGCCGCTGGCGGGGCTTGTCGGCACGGCCATCGCCGTCGTTGCGGACCCCGGCAAGGCCGGCATCTCGGCGCCCGGCGCCCACGGCTTCAGCCAGGTGCTGTATGCGCTGTCCTCGGCCGGCAACAACAACGGCAGCGCCTTTGCCGGTCTGTCGGCCAACACGCCGTTCTACAACCTGCTGCTGGGCGTCGTCATGTGGCTGGGCCGCTTCGGCGTCATCGTGCCGGTGCTGGCCATGGCCGGCTCGCTGGCGGCCAAGAAGCGGCTGGCGCCGGGTGCGGGCACGCTGCCGACGCATGGGCCGCTGTTCATCGCCTTGCTGATCGGTGTCGTGCTGCTGGTGGGCCTTTTGAACTACGTGCCGGCGCTGGCCCTGGGGCCGGTCGTCGAGCACTTGATCCTTTGGAGCGCCGCATGAATCGCGCCTTCTCTGTGTTCGACCCCATGCTGGCTCGCCAGGCCCTGGGCGAGTCGTTCCGCAAGCTGGACCCGCGCACGCAGTTGCGCAACCCGGTGATGTTCGTCGTCTACCTGGGCAGCCTGTTCACGACGGCGCTGTCGGTCGCTCAGCCCAACGGCTTCGTCATCGCCGTGACCGTGTGGCTGTGGTTCACCGTGCTGTTTGCCAACTTCGCCGAGGCGCTGGCCGAGGGCCGTAGCAAGGCGCAGGCCGCATCGCTGCGCGGGCTGAAGAAGGAGACCTGGGCCAAGGTGGCCGAAGCCTGGCAGCCCGGCGCCGCCCGCGATGCCGTGAAGTGGCATCCGCGCGAGGCCGGTACCTTGCGCAAGGGCGAGGTCGTGCTCATCGAGGCCGGCGATGTCGTGCCGGCCGATGCCGAAGTCATCGACGGCGTGGCCTCGGTGGACGAGAGCGCCATCACCGGCGAGTCCGCGCCCGTCATCCGCGAGAGCGGCGGCGACTTCTCGGCGCTGACCGGCGGCACGCGTGTGCTGTCCGACTGGGTCGTGGCCCGCGTGGCCGTCAACCCGGGCGAGACCTTCGTCGACCGCATGATCGCCATGGTCGAGGGCGCGCAGCGCAAGCGCACGCCCAACGAGATCGCGCTGACCATCCTGCTGGTGGCGCTGACGCTGGTGTTCCTCGGCGTCGTCGCCACGCTGCTGCCGTTCTCGCAATTCAGCGTGGCAGCAGCGGGCGCGGGTGAGCCGGTCAGCCTGGTCGTGCTGGTGGCGCTGCTGGTCTGCCTGATCCCGACCACCATCGCCGGCCTGCTGTCCGCTGTGGGCGTGGCGGGCATGAGCCGCATGCTGCAGGCCAATGTCATTGCGACCTCCGGCCGCGCGGTGGAAGCGGCCGGCGACGTGGACGTGCTGCTGCTGGACAAGACCGGCACCATCACGCTGGGCAACCGCCAGGCGGACGCGTTCTGGCCGCTCGACGGCGTGAGCGAGGCGCAGTTGGCCGATGCGGCAAGGCTGGCATCGCTGGCCGACGAGACGCCCGAGGGCCGCAGCATCGTCGCGCTGGCCGACCGCAAGTTTGGCGCCGCCACCACCACCGCGCGCGGTGAGTTCGTGCCCTTCACGGCGCAGACGCGCATGAGCGGCGTGGACCTGCCCGGCCGCCAGATCCGCAAGGGCGCCGGCAGCGCCGTGCGCGCCCACGTCGAGGCGCTCCACGGCCGCTGGCCCGCCAGCGTGCAGGCCAGCGTCGACGAGGCCGCGCGCCGGGGCAGCACGCCGCTGGTCGTTGCCGATGGCGTTCAAGTGCTCGGCGTCGTCGAGCTGAAAGACATCGTCAAGCCGGGCATCAAGGAGCGCTTCGCCCAGCTGCGCCGCATGGGGATCAAGACCGTCATGGTCACCGGCGACAACCGGCTGACGGCCGCCGCCATCGCCGCCGAGGCCGGCGTGGACGACTTCCTCGCCGAGGCCACACCCGAGGCCAAGCTCGCGCTGATCCGCGAGCACCAGTCGCAAGGCCGGCTCGTGGCCATGACCGGCGACGGCACCAACGACGCACCCGCGCTGGCCCAGGCCGACGTGGCCGTGGCGATGAACACCGGCACGCAGGCCGCCAAGGAGGCCGGCAACATGGTCGACCTGGACAGCAACCCGACCAAGCTCATCGAGGTGGTGGAGACCGGCAAGCAGATGCTGATGACGCGCGGCTCGCTCACCACCTTCAGCATCGCCAACGACCTGGCCAAGTACTTCGCCGTGCTGCCGGCGGCCTTCGTGTCGACCTACCCGCAGCTGGCCGCGCTGAACGTCATGCACCTGGCCAGCCCCAACTCGGCCATCCTCAGCGCTGTCATCTTCAACGCGCTGATCATCGTCGTGCTGATCCCGCTGGCGCTCAAGGGCGTGGCCTACCGCGCCGTCGGCGCCGCAGCACTCTTGCGGCGCAACCTGCTCGTCTACGGCCTGGGCGGCGTCATCGTGCCCTTCATCGGCATCAAGGCCATCGACCTTCTCATCTCGGGCTTCTTCTCATGAACACGCAACTCCGCCCCGCGCTGACGCTCTTCGTGCTGCTCAGCCTCATCACCGGCCTGGCCTACCCGCTGGCCGTCACCGGCATCGCGCAGACCCTCTTTCCCGGCCAGGCCAACGGCAGCGTCGTCATGCGTGACGGCAAACCGGTCGGCTCCGCGCTGATCGGCCAGGTCTTCAGCGACCCCGGCCACTTCTGGAGCCGCCCGTCGGCCACGGCGCCCGGGCCCTACAACGCCGCGGGCTCCGGTGGCTCCAACCTCGCGCCCACCGCGCCCGCCCTGGTCGACGCGGTCAAGGCCCGCATCGACGCGCTGCGCGCCGCCGACCCGGGCAACACGGCGCCGGTGCCGGTCGACCTGGTCACGGCGTCGGCCAGCGGGCTGGACCCTCACATCAGCCGCGCGGCGGCCGACTATCAAGCCGACCGCGTCGCCCGCGTGCGCGGGCTGCCGGTGGCGCAGATGAAGGCGCTGGTGGACGCGCACACCGAGGCGCGACGGTTCGGTTTCCTCGGCGAGCCGCGCGTCAATGTGCTGGCCCTGAACCTCGCGCTCGACCGTGCGACCATTCCCGCTCGATGACTGCAGACACAACAACATGCTGATCAACAGCGCCGTGTACGAGGATGGCCGCATCGTGGCCGAGCCGGGGTTGGAGGGCGTCTCCGAAGCGCTGGAGAGCCAGTCGGGCTTCGTCTGGATCGCTCTGCGCGACCCCAGCGACGACGAGCTGCAGCTGCTGCAGCGCGAGCTGGACCTGCCGCCACTGGCCGTCGAGGACGCCCGCAAGGGCCTGCAGCGCCCCAAGCTGGAGGAGTACGGCGACATGCTGTTCGCCGCCATGCATCTGCTCGAGGCCGGCCCCGACGGCCTGGAAGTCGGCGAGGTGCATGTCTTCGTCGGCGCGCGCTTCATCGTCTCGGTGCGGCACCGCAGCGACCAGGGCTTCCTGGGCGTGCGCGACCGCGCCGAGCGCGAGCCCGAGCTGCTGCGCCAGGGGCCGGGTTTTGTCTTCTATGCGCTGATGGACGCGGTGGTGGACCGCTATTTCCCGCTCATCGAGGCCATCGAGGCCGAGCTGGACGAACTGGAGACGACGATGTTCCAGCCCCGCCAGGACCGGCAGGCCGTCGTCGAGCGGCTGTTCAGCCTGAAGCAGCGGCTGACCACGCTGCGCCACGCCGTCACGCCGCTGCTGGAGGTGGCCTCCAAGCTGCATGGCGGCCGCGTGCCGGTGGTCTGCAAGGCCATGCAGGACTACTTTCGAGATGTCTACGACCACCTGCTGCGCATCCAGGCCAGCATCGACGCCGCCCGCGAAACCATCATCGCGGCGACGCAGGTCAACCTGACGCTGGTCTCCATCGACGAGTCGCTGGTCACCAAGCGCCTGGCGGCGTGGGCCGCCATCTTTGCCGCGTCCACGGCGCTGGCGGGCATCTGGGGCATGAACTTCGAGAAGATGCCGGAACTGCGCTGGGCGTTTGGCTACCCGATGGCGCTGGGCGTCATTGCCGTCGTCAGTGGGGCGCTGTATTGGCGCTTCAAACGCCTGGGATGGCTGTGAGCGACGCTGCAGTTGTAGGTTGGGGTGAGCGCAGCGAACCCCAACGCCCACGGCACTGCGCCGTGTTGGGGTTCGCAAGGCTCACCCCAACCTACCCACAATGACCGACGCAAGACCCGACCCCGACGCGCTGCTCGCCCAGTTGCAGCGCGACGAAGCCGCCGCCAAGCGTGGCCGGCTGAAGATCTTCTTCGGCGCCAATGCCGGCGTCGGCAAGACCTTCGCGATGCTGGCCGCCGCGCATGCGGCACAGAAGCAGGGCAGGAACGTGCGCATCGGCGTCGTCGAGACGCACGGCCGGACTGACACCGAAACAATCGCCCGCGACCTGCCGCGCCTGGCCTTGAAGGAGTTGGCGCACAAGGGCCAGACGCTGCGCGAGTTCGACCTGGATGCCGCGCTCGCCTGGGGCCGTGAGCAGCCCGGCGGCGTGCTGCTGCTGGACGAACTGGCCCACAGCAACGCGCCCGGCTCCCGACACTCCAAACGCTGGCAAGACGCGCAGGAGCTGCGTGAGGCCGGCGTGGAGGTCTGGACGACGTTGAACGTGCAGCACCTGGAAAGCCTGAACGACATCGTCGGCGGCATCACCGGCATCCGCGTCTGGGAGACGCTGCCGGACAAGGTCTTCGACGAGGCCGACGAGGTCGTCGTCGTGGACCTCCCGCCCGACGAGCTGCTGCAGCGGCTCAAGGAGGGCAAGGTCTACCTGCCGCAGCAGGCGGAGCGCGCGGCGAAGAACTTCTTCCGCAAGGGCAACCTGCTGGCCCTGCGCGAGCTGGCACTGCGCCGCACGGCCGACCGGGTCGACGACCAGATGCAGGCCTACCGCCGCGAGCACAGCGCCGCTGCCGTGTGGCCCAACCGCGAGTCGCTGCTCGCCTGCATCGGCCCCGGGGCAGCCAGCGACAAGGTGGTGCGCAGCGCCGCGCGTCTGGCCCAGCAACTGGAGCTGGACTGGCACGCCGTGCATGTGGAGACGGCGCAAGGCACGAGCGAGCCCGAGCGCCAACGGGTGCGACGCACGCTGGAGCTGGCCCAGTCGCTGGGCGCGCGCACGGCAGTGCTGTCGGCGCCCGGCGTCGGCGCGGCGCTGGTGGGCTATGCCCGCGAGCACAACCTGTCGCGCCTGGTCATCGGCCGGCGCGAGCGCGCCTGGCGCTGGCCAGGCCGGCCGTCGCTCGCCGAGGCCCTGAGTCATCTCGCCGAGGAGATGGATGTGCTGCAGGTCGCCCTGCCCACCCATTCGCGCCAGCCCGGGCCGGCGCCGCAGCGCGAGCTGGCCTTGCTGGCGCCCCATGCATTGCGCGGTTATGCGTCGGCCGCGGGCGGCACCCTGGGCGTGACGGCGGCCGGCCACGCGCTGCTGGTGGGCATCATGGAGCCCACCAATATCGCCATGCTCTATTTGCTCAACGTCGTCGGCGTGGCGCTGCGCTTCGGCCGCGCGCCGGCGGCGCTGGCGGCGCTGCTGGGCGTGGCGGCGTTCGACTTCGTCTTTGTCGAGCCGCGCTGGTCCTTCGCCGTCGGCGACGCGCAATACCTGGTCACCTTCGCCGTGCTGCTGCTGGTGGGCCTGGTCATCGGCCAGCTTGCCGCCGGCCTGCAGGCGCAGGCGCAGGCGGCCCGCGAGCGTGAGCGGCGCGTGCGCGGCCTGTATGCCATGTCGCGCGACCTCGGCGCGGCCCTGGTGCCCGAGCAGGTTGCCGAGATCGCGACGCGCTTCCTGCGCGCCGAGTTCGGCGCCGCCTCCGCCGTGCTGGCGCCGCCGCTGGGCACCCTGCCGGGCCGCGAGGTGCTGGCCGTCTTGCCCGGCGCCAGCGTCCAGCCTGACATCGGCGTCGCCCAATGGGCTTTCGACCACAGCCAGCCGGCCGGGCAGGGCACCGACACCTTGCCCGCCAGCAACTGCCTGATGCTGCCGCTGACCGCGCCCATGCGGCTGCGCGGTGTGCTGGCGGTGGAGGGCCGGGGCCAGCGCTGGTCGCCCGAGGAGCGCGAGCTGCTGGACACGTGTGCCGCGCTGCTGGCCATCTCGCTGGAGCGCATCCACTACATCGAGGTGGCCCAGCAAAGCACGCTGCAGATCGAGAGCGAACGGCTGCGCAACTCGCTGCTGACGGCCATCTCGCACGACTTGCGCACGCCGCTGGCCGCGCTCGTGGGCCTGGCGGATGCGCTCAAGCTGACGCCGTTGCAGGCACAGCAGGTCGACGTGGCGGACGCAATGCGCCGCTCGGCGCTGCGCATGAGCGCGCTGGTCGGCAACCTGCTGGACATGGCACGCCTGCAGTCCGGCACCGTGCAGCTGAACCGTCAGTGGCTGCCGTTGCAGGAGGTGGTGGGCAGCGCGCTGGCGAACGTGGACGAAGTGCTGGTCGGCCGTGACGTGGTGGTGGAGCTGCCGGCCGATCTGCCGCTGGTGGCGCTGGACGCCGTGCTCATCGAGCGTGTGCTCGTCAACCTGCTGGAGAACGCGGCCAAGTACGCGCCGGGTGCCATCCGCATCGTCGCGCGCACGGCTGGGCGGAACATCGAGATCGACGTGGCCGACAGCGGCCCCGGTTTCCCGGCCGGCCGCGAGGCTCAGCTGTTCGACAAGTTCGAGCGCGGTGATCGGGAGAGCGCCACGCCCGGTGTGGGCCTGGGCTTGGCGATTGCGAAGGCCATCGTCGAGGCGCACGGCGGCCGCATCAGCGCCCACAATGCCGCGACCGGCGGCGCCTGCGTCCGCATCGAGCTTCCGCTCGGTCAGCCCCCGGCGGAGAAACCAGAGTGAGCGCCGCACGCGTGTTGATGATCGAGGACGAGCCGGAGATCCGCCGCTTCGTGCGCATGGCGCTGCAGAGCGAGGGGCTTGAGGTTTTCGAGGCCGAGACGCTGCAGCGCGGCCTGATCGACGCCGCCACGCGCCGGCCCGAGCTTGTCGTGCTGGACCTGGGCCTGCCGGACGGCGACGGGCTGGACTTCATCCGCGAGTTCCGCGGCTGGTCGCAGGCGCCCGTGCTCGTGCTGTCGGCCCGCGAGGGCGAGGGTCGCAAGGTGCAGGCGCTGGACGCTGGCGCCGACGACTACCTCGTCAAGCCGTTCGGCGTGGCCGAGCTGCTGGCGCGCGTGCGCGTGCAGCTGCGCCGGCATGGCGCGGGCAAGGACGCCGACCCGGTGCTGCGCTTCGGCCTCATCGCCGTCGACCGCGCGCTGCGCACGGTGACACGGGACGGCGAGGAACTGCACCTCACCCCCATCGAGTACCGCCTGCTGCAGGAGCTGGCCACCGTGCCCGGCCGCGTGCTGACCCATCAGCACCTGCTCAAGACCGTCTGGGGCCCGGGCCACGCCGAGGACGTGCATTACGTGCGCGTGCACATGGCCAACCTGCGCAAGAAGATCGAGGCCGACCCCAACCGGCCGCAGTGGCTGGTGACGGAGGCGGGTGTGGGCTACCGGCTCAAGGCCTGATGCGGCCTGTTGGTCGGGTGTATACGTCGCCGTCTGCGCATGACCATGAACCCTGAAGACCTCATCAAGCTCGTGCAGACAGAGATGCCCTTTGGCAAGCACCAGGGCACGCTGATCGCCGACCTGCCCGGCAACTACTTGAACTGGTTCGCCCGCGAAGGCTTCCCCAAGGGCGAGATCGGGCGGCTGCTGGCACTGATGCACGAGATCGACCACAACGGCCTGGGCGAGTTGCTCAAACCCCTGCGCGGCCCGCGCCGCTGAACCGGCTCAAGCCGCGCTTCCTTCCGCCTGAGACGCCGCGGCTGCGGCCTGTCGGATGGCCGTTTCAATCGGCATCCAGCCTCCCTAACCTGCGGGCCATCACAGATCAGGAGGCGGCCGTGCTGCAGATTCAAGACGTCGTCAAGACCTTCGGAAAAATCAACGCCCTGGACGGTGTGTCGCTCGACCTCAAGCCCGGTGTCGTCGGCCTCATCGGCCACAACGGCGCGGGCAAGAGCACGCTGATGCAGATGCTGGCCACGCTGACCAAGCCGAGCAGCGGACGCATCCTGCTCGATGGCCAGGACATCGTCGCCAGGCCCGAGCTGATGCGCCAGCGCCTGGGCTATCTGCCGCAGGACTTTGGCGTCTACCCGCACCTCACCGCGCTGGAGTTCCTGCAGTATTTCGCCGCGCTCAAGGGCGTGCGTGACGCGCAACGGTTGCGCGAACTGCTGGAACTGGTCAACCTGCATGAACAGGCCCACCGCCCCGCCGCCGGCTTCTCGGGCGGCATGCGCCAGCGGCTGGGCATCGCGCAGGCATTGCTGAACAACCCCGACGTGCTCATCGTCGACGAGCCCACCGCCGGCCTGGACCCCGAGGAAAGGCTGCGCTTCAGGCATCTGCTTGGTGACCTCGGTCGGCAGCGCCTGGTCATCGTGTCGACGCACATCGTCTCGGACGTGGAGAACATGGCGTCCCACCTGGCCGTCATGCGGCAGGGCCGCCTGGTCGCCTTCGAGACGCCCGACGCCGTGCTGGCCCGCGCCGCCGGCCAGCTGTGGACGGCGCTGCTGGAGCCTGCCGACTACGAGGCGCTGCGTGCGCATGTGCATGTGCTGCAGGCCCAGCCGCAGGGCGGGCGTGTGCAGGTGCGCATCGCCCACCCGACGCGGCCGTTCGCCGAGGCGCAGCCGGTGCAGGCCAGCCTGGAAGAAGCGCTGATGGCACAGCGCTATGCCGATGCGCGGGTGGCCGCATGAACTGGGGCCTGCACAACGCGCTGGTGCTCAACGAATGGCGGCTGCGCAGCCGCCGCGTCAGCAGCCTGGTGATCCTGCTTGCCGTCGTGGCCCTGAGCTGGCTGATGGTGCTGGACCCGCAAAGCGGCGCCGCCATGATGGTCACCGGCAAGCAGCGCGTGGCCTACGAAAGCGAAGCCTTGGCCTTCGCCACCACGCTGATCGCATCGCTGCTGTTCGGGCTGGCGGGCTTCTACCTCGCCCGCGGTCGCAGCCAGGAGGACCTGCGCACCGGCACCGCCGCCGTGCTGGCCGCCACGCCGGTGTCCAACGCGCAG
Source organism: Pelomonas sp. Root405 (assembly GCF_001425165.1). Taxonomy (GTDB): domain Bacteria; phylum Pseudomonadota; class Gammaproteobacteria; order Burkholderiales; family Burkholderiaceae_C; genus Pelomonas. The sequence goes on along the minus strand of NZ_LMDU01000016.1, from coordinate 7,449 downwards.
CTGCTGGGGGCGCGCTGGCTGGGCGCCTTCGGCTTCCTGATGACGCTGGGCGTCGTCGTCATGCTGACCATCTGGGTGCTGCAGCTGGTGCGCGGCGAGGGCCCGCTGCAGCCGCTGCCCTATCTGCAGATGCTGGTGCTTGGCCTGGCGCCGGGGCTGATGCTGTGCGCCAGCCTGGCTGTGCTGTCCGACGCCTGGGCGCCGCTGATGGGCAAGCGGGGCGATGCGCTGTACTGGCTGCTGTGGATGGCGCAGTTCGCCTTCATCCCAGCCGCGCTGGGGCAGGGCGGGCCGGTGACGTTGAGCGGCTGGCAGGTGTTTGACATCAACGGCGTGTCGCCCCTGCTGGTGAGCATCAGCCGGTTGATGGACGTGACCAGCATGAGCGTTGGTGGCGGCCCCTTCGATGCCACGCTGCCCGTTCTGCACATGCCCGAGGGGCTGTGGACGCGCGAGTTGGTGGCGCTGCGCCTGGGCTCGATGCTGTTGGCGCTGCTGCCGCTGTGGCCCGCGGCGCTGCTGTTCCACCGCTATGCGCCCGACCGGGTCAAGCTGCGCAGCGCGGGCGGGCGCTGGCAACTGGTGCGGGCACTGCTGTGGCTGCTGCAGCCGGTGATGCGGCCGTTCAACCGCGGCCTGGGGCTGCTGATGCGCGTTGCCGCACGTCTGCCCGGCGTGCCTGGGCGCTGGCTGGCGGACGTGGGCCTGGTGCTGCTCAGCCAGCCGCTGCTGGCGCTGGTGATGCTGGGCTGCGCGGTGGCCTCGGCCTTCGTGCCAGCCGAGCACCTGCCCGGCTTGCTGGCCGTGGTGCTGGGCGCCTGGGGCATGGCGATGGCCGATGTCAGTTCACGCGACCTGCAAAGCGGCACGCTGGCGCTGGCCAGCGCCGCACCCGGCGGCGCGCTGGAGCGCGGCTGGCGGCAGGCGCTGGCGGCCTTGGGTATCGGGCTGCTGGTGGCGGCGCCGGCGCTGCTGCGCTGGTCCAGTGATGCCCCGCTGCGTGCGCTGGCCTGCGGCGCCGGCTTGCTGTTCCTCAGCCCGGCGGCCGCACTGCTGGGCAGGCTGACGCACGGTTCGCGCACCTTCCTGGCCCTGTTCCTGTTTGCGCTTTACCTCAACCTGCAGAAGACCGGCATCGGCGCGCTGGATTTGCTGGGGCTCAGCGGCGACGCCCACTGGGGCAGCGTGGCCGGCTTTGCGCTCGCGGGCGCGCTGGGTTTTGCCGGCCTGCTGGCACTCCCCCGGTGGCGTCGGACCTGAGGCGCAGGCGCTGACCTACAGCAGGGCCGCCCCTATTGGCGCAATATTCATGGACCATGACTGCGCGTTTCAACGTCCTCTCCCTGCTGGTGGCCGGCCTGCTCGGCATGTCGGCCAGCGCCGAGGAACTGCCGCGCTCGCCCGCCTGCCGCGCCGCGCTGCAGGCGCTGGACCAGGCGGAAGAGGCCATCGCCGCCGCGGCCGCGGCCTCGGCCGCCACCACGCTGGATCGTGAGCGCCAGCGCAGTGTGGCCTCGCGCCTGCAACCGCTGCGCCAGCGCGTGGCCGACGCCTGCCTGGGCGGGCTGACCACGTCGCCGTCGCCGTCACAGCGCAGCTGGACGATGCCCGCGCCGCCCGCGCGGCCTTCAGCAGCGTTGCCGCGCACGCCCGCTGTGCCGCTGCCTTTGCCGCCGGTCCACATTCCGCGGCCGCAAGCGCCCGTCACGGTCAGCAACTGCAACGGCGCGACCTGCATCGCCAGTGATGGCTCAACGCTGACGCGCGTGGGGCCCAACGTGGTGGGCCCGCGGGGGCTGTGCACGGTCCAGGGCATGTTTCTGCACTGCCCGTAGCTTGAAGAGCGCGGGCTGCCGCCGCGTCATCTGAACGGGGCTCGTTCTTGGGGGGGCGCTGTGTGCGTGGCCGCACAGACGCTGGGCGGACCGGGTGCTGTACTGGCCCGGCGCCTGCATGGTGCAGGCGACCACCTACAAGGAGTTCCCCATGAGGTTTTCCACCAGCAAGACGTGTGTGTCCGTCCTGCCCGGCGCCGTCGTCGCCACCGCCTTGATGACGGTCTGTGCCGCCGCGTCCGCGCTACCCGCCTTCAGCTTCGACCCCGCCGCGGCCGGGCTGGCCGGCACGATGATCGATGCCGACAACATCCTGGTGTCGAGCTTCGCCGCCGTCACCATTGACCCAGGCGGCACGTTCACGCAGACCGGCTACCTGCCCGTCACCGGCTTCCAGATGATGGGCAGCTCGTTCACGCCGAGCGGCTTGAACACCGACTACGGGCTCTACATCGCCTTCTCCGGCTCCGGCACGACGACGACCAACGACCCGACCGCGACCTTCAACTTCGGCAACTTCACCTCGCTGACCTACACGCTGTACGGCTACAACGGCAGCGCCACGTTCGGCTTCAGCGGCAACACGGCCACGGAGACCGCGAGCGGCGAGGTGGCGCTGGCGAGCGGCATGCTGATTTCAGGCACGGTGTCGACCGTGCCCACCGGCGGTGGCGGCTTCAGCCCGTCAGCCAACGCGATGCTGACCGTCACGCTGGACACGCCGGCCTTCTTCGGCGCGCCCGATCCCTTCCATGCGGTGGCGCTGACGGCCTTCACCAACACCAGCTCCCAGGTCGAACCCTTCGCCGGTGGCTTCCGCATCCGCCAGGGCGGTGGCTCGCTGAACTTCGCCCCGGTGCCCGAGCCGAGCAGCATCGCGCTGATGGTCGGCGGCCTGGCTGCGGTCGGCTTCCTGTATCGGCGCCGCCAGGGCGCGCAGCGCTGGCACTGACGCGCGTATCGAACCCGCCTCCCGTGGCGCGACCGGAGGCGTCAGGCGACCGGCCGCGGCCGCAGCAGGCGGTCGAATTCGCGCCGGATGACGCCGTAGCAATCGCAGGCCCGGGCTTGCAGCCCCTGCCGGCCCAGCACCTCGATCTGGCCGCGCGCATATCGGATCAGCCCGGCCTGTTGCAGCCGGGCGGCCGCCAGCGTGACGCTCTCGCGGCGCACGCCCAGCATGGTCGCCATGGTTTCCTGGGTCATGGACAAGGCGGCGCCGTCCTGCTGGTCGGCGCGCAGCAGGATCAGGCGGCACAGCTGCTGCTCCAGGGCGTGGTGCCGGCTGCACAACGCCGTCTGCATGACCTGCGCCACCAGGGCCTGCGAATAGGCGAGCAGCAACTCGCGCACCGCGGGTTCACGCGCAAACCCTTCGGCCAGCGTCAGCGCCGGCATGCGAATGGCGCTGCCGGCCAGCTGCACGGCGGCGCGGCTGCGTGTGTAGTTGCCGTCCAGCAAGGGCAGGCCGACGACGCCCTCGCGGCCCACGGCGGCGATGTCGATGGCCTCGCCGGTGCGGTCCTGCATCGACAGCGACACCAGCGCGGTGACGGGGAAGTAGACCCATTGCAGCATCTCGCCGGCCTCGTGCAGCGTCTGCCCCTGGCGCAGGTGGACGCATTCGGTCGGCGCCGGCCAGCGCAGGTGATGCGCGTCGGACAGGGCTGCCAGCAGGTGGTTCTGGCGCCATGGGACGGCATGACCGGCCCCTTGCAGCACCGCGTGCGCTGGCGCCGCAGGCGAGGGCAGCCATGGGCGGGCGACTGCGGCTGCCAACGGCGCACCGCTGGACGGCAAGGGATTGACTTTCATCGCAGCGCGTCGGAGGAGGGGTAAGACGCGCCGCACGGCAAAACCTATGCCAAGGCTGCCGCCATGCGCCTTCATGGTGCGCAGCGCCAGCAGGCCGGTAGAAATTGCAGAAGATCTTTCATGCACTTCAGCATGGCAACATCGACAACGCCCGCATGTCACAAAGGTCAGGCCTGTTTCGTCTGGTGCGCATGAATCTCGACAACCTTGCCAACCGGATGGCTGCGCCGCGCGACTTCTCGCCCGCTGCTCGCGCACGCAGCTTCGACCGCGACCACGCCCGCCGCCTGCGCGCGCTGGCCTATCGCATGCTGGGCTCGCGCGCCGAGGCGGAAGACATCGTGCAGGAGGCCTGGCTGCGCTGGGCCGACGTGGACGAAGCCACAGTCGAGCACAGCGGCGCCTTCCTGTCGCGCCTGGTGACCAACCTCTGCCTGGACAAGCTGCGCTCCGCCGCCCACCAGCGCGAGCATTACGTCGGCGTCTGGTTGCCCGAGCCGCTGCTGGAGGACGAGACCTTGTTTGCCTGGGCGCCCGGCCCCGAGAAACAGGCCGAGTTCGCGCAGGACGTGTCCATCGCCTTCATGCTGGCACTGGAGCGCCTCTCGCCACTGGAGCGCGCGGCCTTCCTGCTGCACGACGTGTTCGACCTCGACTACGACGAGATAGCCCGCCACCTGGACCGCAGCGAGGCCGCTTGCCGCCAGCTCATCAGCCGCGCGCGCAATAACGTCAAGGCCGACTATGCGCGCCGTGAAGTCGCGAAGGAGGAGGGCGAGCGCCTGGTGGCCGCGTTCATGCACGCCGTGCGCAGCCAGGACGTGTCGGCGCTGGCGCAGCTGTTGAGTGAAGATGCCGTGATGCTGGCCGACGGTGGCGGCAAGGTCAGCGCCGTGCCGCGCGCGCTGCATGGCGGCGCCCTGATTGCGCGCACCTTCATCGGCTTTGCGCAGATGCCCAGCAGCCGTGCCTGGCGCATGGTGCCGGCACTCGTCAACGGCCTGCCCGGCCTGCTCGTCATCGACACCGCCGCTGGCGGGCGCCTGGTGCAGACCATCGCGCTGGCACCGGCCCAGGCCGACGGCCAGGTCGGCGCCCTCTACATCCAGCGCAACCCCGACAAACTGGCGGCCATCGCAGCGCGTGTCACAAGCGCTGGAGCTGACCCGTCTTGAGGGTGAGGCCAGCAATTCCGCTGGCCCGCCACACGCCAAGGACATCGACATGAGCACGCCCGCCCCCCGCCTCGACTACTTCCGCCAGTCCGCTGACCTGTCCAGGAAGTACATGGACTTCGGCATGGCCTTCCGCATGGACAAGACGCTGGCCCTGCTGGTGGACATCCGCGCCTCGCAGCTCAACGGCTGCGCCTTCTGCCTGGACATGCACATCAAGCAGGCCAAGCTCCACGGCGAGCGCGAACTGCGCCTGCACCACGTGGCGATCTGGCACGAGTCGCCGCTGTTCACCCCCAAGGAGCGCGCCGCGCTGGCCTGGACGGAACTGCTGACGCAAATCCCGCGGGGAGGCGTTTCCGACGCCGCCTATGCCGAGGTGCGCGAGCACTTCCCCGACGAAGAGCTGTCCGAGCTGACCTGGCGCATCGCCGCCATCAACGGCTGGAACCGCATGAACGTGGCCTTCCGCAACGTGCCCGGCTCGCTGGACAAGATGTTCGGGTTGGAGAAGGCGGGGCTGAGCTGAAGCGCACCGCTCAGATGCTGTATCCGGGGTGGGTGGCGAAGGCGTTGTCGATGACGAGATTGCCGCGCTGCCGCGCGCGTTCACGCATCGCCGAGGTGGTGCGCGCGCCCGCGGCATAGAACCACCACAGGTAGAGGGCGCCATACATCCACGCGCCCTCGTGGCCCCAGCTGGAGTCGGCGCCGTCCTTGCCCGCGCCGAACACCGAGCCGGCCGGGAACTTGGCGTTGTGTGATTTGCCGCCCGCGTGGCGAGCTTCGTGAATCAGCGTCTCGGCTCGGCCGGGCACGTCCTTCGTGTAGAAAAAGCCGAGATAGACCTCGACCGTGTCGCCGCTGGCCCGCGCTATGGCCGAGCCGTCGCCGCACTTGCTGCGCAAGTCGTCGATGTTGTTGCGCACATAGCGCCGGCCCCAGTTCAGGATGGGCGAGTTCCAGCTCTCGTTCTGATAGTCCTGCGCCGAGTAGGTGAGCAGGTAGCAGCCGTTGAAGGCGCGCGCCAGCGGCTTGCTGGTGTTGCAGGGGTCTTCCCAGCCGAAGCCGTCGTCCCAGTAGTTCTTGTTGCCCTGGAAGCCATAGGCGTTCCAGAAGTAGTCGATGTAGGCCTGGTTGCAGATGACGGCACCGTAGAGGTTGTCGCCGGAGGCATTCTTGTCAGGCACAGAGTAGGTACACGTGGCCATGGAGGGCTCCTGTTGCGGGTGTCAGAGGACCGGGCGGCTGTCAGTGCTTGCAGTCGCAATCGCCGTTGCCATCCTTCTCATCGCCGTCCTTGCCACCGCCTTGTCCGTCAGTCCCGCAGCCGCTGCTGGGGTTGAGGTCATGCGCCGGCACGTCGCGCTCTTTGGATTTGAGGTAGAGGCCGCCTTGCGCCTGCGGCGCCTTGCGCACGTCGATGCGGCGGATGGCGAGGATGAAGTGGTCGCGCTCGGGCAGGGCTTGGCGCAGCGTCTCTTCGGCCTTCTCGCCGCCATGTGCCAGATAGCCCTGGATGGCGGCCCGCCGGACCGAAAAGTTCTCGTGGCTCGCGTGGCGCAGCAGCAGTTCGCAAGCGCGCTGGCTGCCGTCTGCGGCCAGCCGCGTCACGGCCTCGACGGCGGTGGTGCGGATCATCACCTCCTCGCCCGCCGTGGTGAAGCTGTGCGGATCGGCCGAACGCTCTTCAGGCATGCGGCTGCTGAGCAGCTTGTCCAGGGGGTCGAGCGCGCTTTCGTGCTTCAGCTCGGCCATCAGCTGCACCAGCGCCCAGCGGTCAAGGTAGCGGTCATCGGCCAGGCGGCCGGCCTCCTCGGCCAGCGCGTGCACGACCTCCTTGCCGCGCCGCGCCAGTGCGTCCAACGACTGCTGGTAGCAGCGCTCGGCCACCTCGCCCGCGCCGCCCATGCGGTTGATCGCCTCGACGATGCGCGCCGCCAGCTCGGCATCGACGCTGCGTTCGAAGTGGAAGGGGTTGGCCATCGCCTGCACCTCCAGCCGGTCGTCGGCTGCGAGGCCTGGAGTATCTGCCGCGCGCAGTGTCGGTTCCATAACGGACCCTTTCTGTGCCATGAGGCTGGCACGGCCATGCGTTCGTCCGCTGCGACAGGCGGCGGCCCGGCCCGGGAGCAAGGCGCTGGGCATGGCCTCGAAGCGGTGCGCCGGGTGAAATCAATTTAGTAGCCATCCCGAGCCACGTCTTCCTTTCGATGGGGGAAGTAGTGAGTTCTAGGGGCAGGGTCTATCGGCCCTATCGCGCTGCCACCTATGCGCTGCCGTTTGAGCTGCGGCAAGCTGCAAGGCAGTCTGGCGGCCTATGACATTTGTTCGTCGACTACTGGCCAGGGACAGGAGCAAGTGCGGGGCGCCTGTCGTTAACGCGCAGCACGAGTGTCGAGTTCACGCTGGTTCCAGTCCTTCGCGTTGCCGCTTCCGGCTGACGGCTCCCGACCCGTTGCAGACCCAGCACTAGACCTGGTGAGCCGCCCTACAGCTGCCGTTCAACGCCGGATCTCCGGCGGGGGCCTCACCGAAGGCGAGGACGTCGCACTGGAGCACCTTGTTGGGCTTCATTGGCTCAATCAAACGGATAGTCATCGTGCCTTGTGACTACCGGAATT
>NZ_LMDU01000015.1 GCF_001425165.1 Pelomonas sp. Root405 | reverse complement strand
CACGATCTCTACAGACTCCGTCCGCCTAGTCATATTCACAGTCCTACTCCTATCCTCAAAGATAAGCGATGGACCGTGTCCGGTCATTCAGGGGGCTAGCTCATGCTGCAGCCTGTGCGGGGGTTCGATGAACTTTGGATTCGGGCGGAAGCAGCCATCAAATTGGAGATCGCCACCGGCTCCTCTGGGCACTGACCTGCCCGCGAGGCGCGGACCGGCAGGCCTTATGGCCCTCCTTCTTGCAATAATTAGCGGACGATGCGCCACCATATTTGGTCTGGCATTCTTCCAATGCATCCCGGCGTTTGCAAACGGCTTGCAGGCACGAACTTGCCAAGAGCAATATCCATCGTCGACGCTTGTCCGATCAGCATCCGGTGACGTGTACTGCATCCCAATATCGTCCTTGAAGGACGAGAAATTGTCACATGCGACTCCCTCCATAATCTGGATGGAGGTTATTTGGCCGGAAATGCTTGGGCGCCGCTTCAGCGGTACAGAAAGGAATCATCAATTTCTTTCCGAATCGGAAAAGGAGCAGACCCTGTCGATATCGTTGAATTCAGGAGTTCCGCGCGGCAGTTACCTCTTTAACAGGATGATTGGTGAGTACGCTGTTGATGAGGATCCTGCCACGATGGTTCCGGCCAACCCGAGCGTGCCGGATGATGTGTTGGACAAAAGAATTCGCGTAACGGTGGTAGAGGGTCTGCTGACTTATGAGATCGACCGCGAGAGGGTCAGGTCAAAATTTAGCGAAACTTCTCGCATCCTTGATCAAATCGCACTTGCCTCATACAACGATTGGCATATTCGGCGCGGCCAGAACGGTGAAATACAGACTTTCATTAGATGCACTACAGCCTTGATTGGCAAATCGACCGATTCGGCGGATGAGCATAAGCTGCCTGTGCCGCAGTGCATTCATGGCATGTTTCTAAATGAACGCCGTGACATTTATCTAGAACTACGCTATCGACGAAATATGCTGAAAGACTGGTTTGCGATCGAACGATCGGTGTCTAACTTTGTTTGCAGCCTGCGATATAACTAAACATTTGGAGGACTAGTGGCTGGCAGGCTCTGAGCTGGACCAGCCTTCTAGGATTTGGGCTGAATTTGCGTTCCAGCGCTCCCATGCCAACTCCGCTGACTGGTCAGCAGAAGTTGAACGTTGAATGCCAGCTTTTCGACGGTTCCGGGCCCAGTTCGAGTTCGGGCACTGCCCTGTCCCCAAGGCGTGGACCGGCAGGTCGTCGGCAGCGTGGTGCCCAAAGCAACGGTTCATTGAGGAAGCTCACCAATGGCCGCTTTCTGGCAAAGGCCTTCCGAACAACGAGTACGTCCAGCAGCGGCTTCAGAGGGCTGGCATCCTATTTCAATAGAAACACCAGAATTGCCGCTGCCATAGCCCCTTCTTCTCTTCAGGCGCCATCGTCTCGAGATAGACGCCATCGCTAAGACGCCAAATGCCGACAAGCAATCGCCGATGAGGCGGGTCCTTTTCAATGAGGTAGCCTATCCTTACTTTCAAACCGTTGGCTTCCACATTGCATACTCGCATCGTTAGCCCGCCTAACTTCGTGTATCTTCCGTAGTATCGAATGCCGTCAACTTCATAATCACCTCGAGGTCCATATTTGGTTGCATCTGGTATGCACGCCGCTTTGCCGTCGGTGTAACGTACATCCGCGATGTCCACCGCAGGGGCGACCATGTTAATCGGGAACATTACGAAAGCGCCCACTGCGATACACATAAAAATCAATACGTGTATCACCCATGCACTGCGACCGGTCAAAAAACGTTGTTCATTTGCCATGGACGGGCTCATTTATCTGTAGACCACAGGGCGAGTTTGATGGATCCCGCCAACTGTGGCCTAACCGATATGCCAACGGAGCGACTCTACTCTGAGGCCCATGGCGGACGACCTATGGGCGCCTTTGTTCTGCGTCGACGCTGTTTGAGAGCGTGTAGACGACGCCAATTTGGGTTAAGCAGTGTGGCAGGTCCTCAGCAAGATCTGGCACCATCGTTCGTTTAATATTGAAACCCTCATTCACCAATACACCACCTTCAAGTCTATGGCTCGATTTCTCTTTTCGAGAGTTCCATTGCGTATTAAGTAGGTCCAAAATTTCTTTTGGACGAAAGCAAATGCCGTCCAACGTGGGCGGTGGCGGGAGGAGAACTAATTGAATAACTACGATCTTGTCTTTTTCAGGCTGTACTCTTGAAACTCTTATCCATTGACTCGCAGCCGTTATGCCTCGTGACGAGCGTATCTTATTGCTATCGCCGACAAATCTATGAGGGCGGTCTTCCCGCGCATGCAGTGGCATTATTCTTTGCAGCTCTTCAATAGAAGGCGAGCAGATTTCTGCAACTGCCGCCGCCAGACGATTGATGTTTTTTTCCTCCATCTCGATTGAGACCGGGGTTGCGCAGGACGAAGCAATCGCGTTTTCAACACAAAAAGCAAAATAAATGGCTAATGAGGTTGAATTCCGTACGGTCATTTTTCACGGAGCCATGGTTGAAGAGTTGAGGTGTATGACCAACTTTATGAGCAAGGGTTCGGCGAAATCGGCTATGGGCACTGACCTGCCCTCCAGACGCGGACCGGCAGGCCGTCGGCAGCTTGGTGCCGACGGAGGACGGCACGGCAGCGCGAGCGGCCACTAGACTCGTCGCCGCTACCTGCATCAGCTAGCTCCTTCTTCTTCGATATGCTCTATTGGCTCTATTGGCTCTACTGGTTTAGTGGCAATACCCCTGGCACCGACGAATACGTGTGCTATTCAGAGATCGATGATGAAGGGTATTGGAATCGATACGTCGAGATCAGTTCGACGGGCGAAGCGCTTCGCTACAGCCGAGACTACGCTGCAGACAACGAGCACGAGGATTCATTAAAGGAATTCGGATCGGTGATCTCCATTTCCGCGAAGCTATTTGACGCCGTCTGGGCATCAACGCGTTGCGTGAACGCCTMTGTCTAGATCCGGAACCAGCGTGTTGCCTCAGCTCGGGCAGTGTCGACTTTGGGCACGAAGCTGCTGCCGACTCGACGACGACAGTCAGAAATGTGCCCGAAGCCGAAATTGATCGGGTGGCAGTCGGAGGTTGATTGCTGCCATTCGCCGAGAGCCTGGCGCGGGATGACAGCCGTCACCGTCACCTGGCCAGCCAGTGCCACCGTCGGGTGCGTCGCCTGGATGCGCGAGCTGCTCCGATGATCCGCATCGACGCGATGTGGCTGACGGCGCTGACTGAATTCGGCATCGAAGTGGTGAAGCTTGAATCGTCGCTCACGGCGCCCGACCCCGAGAACGGTCGTCACCTGCGCACCAGGCGCGATCAGATGGGTCACCTGGCCGACTGGTTCGACTGAGTTCCTGGGGCCGACACCAGCCGTCGCGGCCCGAGCGTCATCGCCTCGCGGATGGCAGCGACCACCAGTTCGGGGTTCTGGACGTGAATCCGGTGAGAGGAGTCCACCACGTGCTTGCGCGCTCGCGGGTAGAGCTGCCGAACGAACTGCCCGGTTTCCGGGCTCTCGTCGAAGACCCCGAGGGTCACCCCCACCGCCGTCTTGCTCTTGGGCACGTTGAAGAGCTGCACCACGCGCGTGTCATCGAAGGCGGGCATGGCGAGTATCGATTCGCCCGTGGCGTGGATCTCGTCCACCTCGTCGGCCTCGGCACGCGACAGCAACCAGCGCTTGCCCAGCTTGGCGTACCAGGGAAAGTCCTGCGGCTTCTTGATGAGGCGCGGGTACATCGCATCGACCAGCACCAGCGCCTGCACCTCTTCGGGGTAGCGGTGAGCGAACCACTGCACATACAGCCCGCCGAGGGAATGGCCGACGAGGATGTAGGGCGGCTTCAGCCCCTTGGCGGCGAGCAACGCCCGCAGCCCCTCGACGACGGCCTCGCCACCGCGCGGCCCCTCGGCCGCTTCGCTCTGGCCGTAGCCGGCGCGGTTGTGCGCGAGCATGGTCGCGTCCAGCGCGAGGCCGTCGATGACGGCGTTCCAGCTGTCGAGCGTCATGCGCGCGCCGTTTTCGAACACGACGACTGGGGCGCCGGCAGCAGGCCCGGCGACGCGCGCTTCGACGCGTCGCCCACGCACCGTCTCGAGCGTGGGCGGCGCCGCGAACGCCGGCGCCAGGCTCAGGCAGAGCGCAGCGACGGCGAACCAGCGGGACATGGGAAACGGCAGGGCGGGCGAGTGGGGTTTGATCATCCGCCCATGATCTGCAGCCGCGCTGCGTGGCTCAACGTCGATGCGACAGGCTGCATCTCTGGCCGCATGAGCGGCTCGGCCATGACCGGTTTCCGGGCACGCCTTCACAGCCCCGAGCCTGGTCGCCTAAGGGCCGCGCCGGAAGGCGCGGTTTCCCACGGGAAACATAAGTTCGACACATTGACCTTCACCATCCGCGGGACGCAGCGGCATTGTTTCGAACTCTTGACGCTCGGTGCGGGTCGGGGAAAAACAAAACCCCGGAAGGAGCGAGCCTGCCGGGGTTGTTTGACTTGGGTGCTGCGAAATCTTGATTTACTTCTTCGGATCGTCGCCACCAGCCCAGGCGATGAACAGCCACTTGCCACCTTCCTTCACGAGGACGTCCGTGTAGTGGCCGGTGACGCTCTCGCGTTCCTTCTTGTGGTTTTCGCGCGCCAGCATGTAGTAGTACTGGACGACCGCGACGTTGCCGGTGATGGTCGTCGAGATCGGCAGCAACTCGTATTCGAGCGTCGTGCTGTTGCTGTTGTCAAAGCGTGCCCAATGCTGCAGCGACGCCTTTCCGCGCGGCATCGGCGAGCCGGCTTCCCACATGCGCAGATTCGGATGGACCATGGTGTCGATCCAGCTCGTGTCCTTCGCGGCGGCGAGCTTCCACTGCTGCTGTTCAACCTTCCAGACGTCCTGCTGGTCATCGGCCCGTGCGCTGCCAATGAAGCCGGCCAGGGCCAGCGTCGTGGCGATCATCCAATGCGTGCGGTGTTTCATGAGCGGTCCTTGCTTGCGCTTTCGCGGGGTTGTGCGGAGCGCGTGACCAGCCGATGGTTCAGGTCCAAGCCGGATGTCCGTGGGGTCCGCCGGGCCAGTATGTTCGTCGCGGTGGCCCGCCGCAATGACCATCTTCCCGGCGTTCAAGCCTGCTTGGGAACCAGCTGCGCCGTCGTTGCGTTGCGATAGGGCGCGCAGAGCTGCTCGACATAGGCCTGGTGGCCGTGCAGGCCACCGGCGATGCGCGCGGCCTTGGTGTGGATGTCGCCGAGGAACTGGTTGAGCTCGCTCGGGCCCATCAGGTCGGCCACCGGGTGGTAGCTGTGCGGCGTGATGCCCTGGCCCATCATGACCTGGATCCAGGAGTTCTCGGCAAACAGCTCGTCGCTGGGGCGGAAGACGCGGGCGCTCTCGGTGAAGAGGTCGATGCGGTGCCTCAGCGTGGCGGGCACCTCCATCGTGCGCACATGGTTCCATAGCGCGGAGTCGCTGCGGTGGGTCACGTGGTAGTGCAGGATGATGAAGTCGCGGATGTGGGTCAGCTCGCGCTCGCACTGCAGGTTGAACTCGTTCACGTCGGCCGGGTTGATGCCCTGGGTCGGAAAGAGCTGCATCAGCCGGATGGCCGAGCGCTGGATGAGGTGGATGCTGGTGGACTCCAGCGGCTCGATGAAGCCGCTGGCCAAGCCGACGGCAATGCAGTTGCGGTGCCAGACCTTGTGGCGCTGCCCCGGCAGGAACTTGATGACGCGGGGCTGGATCAGCACCTCGCCCTCGACGTTCTTCTTCAGCATCTCGGGGGCGTCTGCGTCGCTGAGTTCCTTGCTGCTGTAGACCAGGCCGTTGCCGACGCGGTGCTGCAGCGGGATGCGCCACTGCCAGCCGAAGGGGTGCGCGATGGAGCGCGTATAGGGCCAGGCCTCGCGCACCGAGGCGGTCTGCACGGCCACGGCGCGGTCACAGGGCAGCCAGTGCGACCAGTCCTCGTAGCCCACGCCGAGCGCTTCGCCGATCAGCATCGCGCGAAAACCCGTGCAGTCGATGAAGAGGTCGCCGTCGATGCGGCTGCCGTCCTGCATCTGCAGTGCGGTGATGTCGCCGTCGCGGCCCTCGGGGCCATCCATCAGCACCGCGGCGATCTTGCCCTCGATGCGCTGCACGCCGTAGCCCTCGCTCATGGCTCGCAGGTATTTGGCATAGCGGCCGGCGTCGAGGTGGTAGGCGTAGTTGAGGCCGTTCCGCGGCACATGGCCGAAGCGGTCGGCGTAGGCGGCCAGCGTCTCGGGGTTGTAGTCGGTGTAGTCCCGGGCGATGCCGGCGGCTCGGCCCTTGAGCCAGAAGTGCTGGAAGCCGGCGCTCCAGTGGTCGTTGCCGGTGCTGCCGAAGGAGTGGAAGTAGTCCTGGCTGATGTCCTTCCAGCCCTCGAACTTGATGCCGAGCTTGAAGGTCGCGTTGGTCGCGGCCATGAACTCGGCCTCGGTGATGCCGAGCAGGTTGTGATAGGTCAGCAGCGCCGGGATGGTGGCCTCGCCCACGCCCACGGTGCCGATCTCCTCGGACTCGATGAGCTTGATGTCGAGCTGCTTGCCCAGCAGCTTGCCCATCAGGGTGGCCATCATCCAGCCGGCGGTGCCGCCACCGGCGATGACGACGCGGCGCGGAGGCTTGGTGGAGGTGTTCATCGTTTGAGTTGGGTCAGGAGTTGCGCGCGGGCCCGGCGCGAGGTGTCGTCGTCGATGGGGCCGAGCAGGCCGCGGGCGGCCGCGGGAATGTGCGCCCAGGTGCTGTCATCGGCATCGAAGACGAAATGCTGGAAGTGGTGCTGCCAGACGCGACGCTCCTTTTCGGGGAGGTCGCGGAGGGTCATCAGGGCGAGGTGAAGCGCGTTCAGCGGCGAGTCGACGTAGTCGGGCGTCTGGCGCCACCAGGCGTTGATGAGGAGGTTGACCGGCGCCAGCCCCTCGATGTGGTGGAACCACATGCTGGGGATGAAGATGGCGTCGCCCGGCGCCAGTTCGGCCACCTCGCCGGCGTCCAGCGCGCGTGCGAAGCGTGGGAAGCGTTCGAGGTCGGGCTTGTCGAAGTCGACCAGGCTGATAGGCTGGCCGGCCGGCGTCGGATCGAGCGGGCCCATGTAGAGGTTGCCGATCTGCTCGGGTGGAAACACCGTGAAGCGGCGCCGGCCGGCGGCGACGACGGCGAGGTTGTCCGGCAGGTCGTAGTGGGCGGCAATGCGGGTGCGGTTGCCCAGCCACAGGCTGACGAGGGCCTGGCTCGCTGCCTGCGCGCTCAGGCCCAGCACGTTGGCGTCGAGGAAGCCGGGCAGCACGGCTTCCACGGTGGTCGAGCCGACATAGAGGGCTGGAGGCTCGGGCGTCTCGGCGAGGCCCAGCAGGCCGGTCAGCACCTGGTCCAGCGTGGCGTGATGGCGGCTGAAATTGAAGCCCTGCAGCGTCTCGTCGGCATAGAAGACGCGCCCACGCGCGTCGGGCGCGAGCTGGAAAAGCCCGATGCGCATGCCGTTGTAGAGGCCCATCAGGTAGCGGGCCAGCGATTCGTCGGACTGGCGTGCGGCCTGCACCACGGGCCAGTGCGCGAAGCCGCCGCGGACGATGTAGGGCCGGTCGGCCGTCAGCAGCTCGGCGGGCAGGTTGTCGGGGTCGAACGGCCCGATCCAGTCAGGTACTGCACGCATGGGTCAACTCAATGCAGGCCGAGCGCCGGGCCGCTCCCAAGCCGGCCTGCGCTGGCGATGTGCCTGCGGCTCAATGCCGCAGGTATCGCCGTCCCCGCGGGGGACCGGCCAACGTAAGCGTTGGACGAGGGGCTCATCGATTCGCTCGCTCAACGAGGACGGGCAGCTGGGCCAGCGAGGCGATCTGCATGTAGATGGGCATCAGATGGCCCTCGCGCGCCAGCGCCTCCAGCGCGGCGCCGGGCAGGGCGGCCAGTCGCTCCTCGTTGATGGTGAAAAGGCCAGTCAGCCGGCTTTGTTCGCCGCTCTGCGTCTCGATGTCGAGAACGAAGGGCTCCAGCAGTTGGTGGCGCGTCAGCGCCTCGATGAAGACCGGCAGGTGCTGGACCTGGGCATGCAGGTGCTCCATCAGCGTCACGAGACGATCAAGGTAGTCGCTGAAGCCGCCGTGCGGCAGGAAGATGGCGGTGCCCACGTCGCCCTCTTCAGGCCGCACGATGCGCGGGCTGTCCATGTCGATGTGCAACTGCAGGCCGTCGTCAGGGGCGCGGCCGATCATGAAGGGATCGCGCTGCAGGGACATGGGCACGGCGGGGGAATCCCAGCCGTTGTGGGTGAGGAACAGGTTCTGGCCTTCTTCCAGGCCGAACAGGACGATGGGCTGAAAGCCGCCCTTGCCGGCTTCACCTTCCACCAACTGGAAGACGATGGGGAAATGGGCCTGCAGCTGGCGGAACTCGCCCGGCAGGGCCAGGGCGGATTGGCGGGCGTCGCCCAGGGCGGCCGAGCGCTCGGTGCGGACGCGCAGATGGCGGTGGGTGACGTTGTCGAGCAGGGTGGGGCGGGTCATGTCTCGATGTGGTTCTTGATGTGGTCGATCAGGCTGCGGTGGCCCGGCAGGGCGCCGACGAAGCGGCGGGCCTGGCGGGCGGCCTCGTCGAAGCAGGCCTGGGCTGCCTGGAGTTTGGCGGCGGAGAGACTCTGGGCGTCAGGGCGGAAACCCATGCCGTAGAGCACGTACTGGTAGCTGGCCGAGGGGAAGACTTCGTCGATGCGGCCGAAGTCATGGCGGGCCGGCGCGCGCAGCTTCCACATCGGCAGCAGTTCGCGCAGGCGCTCGGGCCAGCTGGCGGGGTCGCGGTGCGCGCGCCAGTAGTCGCTGTCGTCGCGGCTGCTGAGGGCGTAGTGCAGCTTCAGGAAGTCGATGACGCGGGCCCAGCGGTAGCTGAAGTCATCGTTGAAGCGGCGGGCGACGGCGTCCATGGAGGCTCGCGTCATTGGCAGCTCGTCGCAAAGGCGCTGGGCCGAGAGTTCGACCAGGGCCAGGGCCGACGCCTCCAGCGGCTCGATGAAGCCCGAGGACAGGCCGATGGCGACGCAGTTGCGCACCCAGAACTGCTCGCGGTAGCCGGGGTCGAAGCGGATGCTGCGGGGTTCGGGGCGATCTGTCGGGGCGCCGGTGGCATCGAGGTAGGCCTGCAGCGCGGCTTGTGCCTCATCGTCGCTGGCGTGTGCACGGGAGTAGACGCAGCCGACGCCGCGGCGCGTGGGCAGGCCGATGTCCCAGATCCACCCCTTGGCCCAGGCCGTGGCGATGGTGACCGGGGCCAATGGCGCTTCCGCCTGCGCGTAGGCCACCTGCACGGGCAGGGCGGCGTTGTTGAAGAGCACGTCGCGCTCGCTCTTCAGCGGTATGCCGAAGTGCGTTCCGATCAGGCGCGAGGTGAGGCCGGAGCAGTCGATGAAGAGGTCGGCCTTCAATTCACCATGCGAGCGCGTTTGCAAGGCAGCGATGTCGCCGTTCTCATGGCTCAGCACGGCGTCGACATGGTCGATGACATGGTGCACGCCGAGCTTGGCGATGGCGTGCTCGCGCAGCATCTGGCCAAACAGGCCGGCGTCGAAGTGATAGGCGTAGTTGGCCACGGCGCCAAACCCGGGCGTCTGCACCTGCTTGGGCGCACGACCGGCCTCGCAGACCTGCACCGAGGGGCTGACGACATCGGCGAAGGGGCGCTGGCCTTGCGTGGCAAGCCAGGTCTGCACGAGGTCGGCGTCGCCGTAACCGACGGGCAGCATGAAGGGGTGGTAGTAGCGGTCGCCTTCGCTGCCTGCAGCGCCGCGGGCCCAGCCGTCGAAGCGCGAGCCCTGCTTGAACGAGACCTGGCAGCGGCGGATGAACTCGGGCTCGGACAGGCCGATGCGGCGCAGCGTGTCGCGCATGGACGGCCAGGTGCCCTCGCCGACGCCTATGGTCGGCACGTCGCTGGATTCGATCAGCGTGATGCGCAGATCGGGATGTTCGGCTGCAAGCAGGCCGGCAACCAGCCAGCCCGCCGAGCCACCACCGAGCACCACCACTTCTCGCAACCTGTCGTCCACGCACCGGCTCCCGAAAACAAAAAAAGCCGCTTGCGCGGCCTCGCCAAACGGCGAACAAGGGCGGCACCCCAGAGCGCAAGCACCGCCGAACCAGACTTTGCCTCACAAGGAAGCGTCGGAAGCTCCCGACTTTCCTTGACCTTTCGGGCGGGCCGGGGAAGCCCCCGGCCCTGAAGCTGCCGCTCAGAACTTGTAGCGCGCGCCGACCATGATGCGACGGCCCAGCTGGGTGACGGCACCCATCTGGTTCTCGTTGCGCATGTGGGTGCGGGTGTACTCGTCCGTCAGGTTGATGGCTTCGAACTGCAAGCGCAGGTGCTGGTTGAAGTTGTAGCCCACGCTCAGGTCCAGCTGGCCATAGGGTTCGACGTACAGCGGCTGGGCGCCTTCCACGCCGCCGAAGTTGGCGGCCAGGAACTTGCCGCGCCAGTTGTAGGCCAGGCGGGTCGTGAAGGTCTCGTTCTCGAAGAAGCCGACCAGGTTGCCCGAGTCGCCCATGCCGACCAGCACGTCCGTCTGCGCACCACGCTTGTTGTTGTCGTAGGCCAGGTTGGACTTCACCTTCGTGAAGTTGGCCGACACGCCGAAGCCGCTGTTGCCGAAGATGTGCTGCGCGTTCAGCTCGATGCCGTTGATCTTGCTGGTGCGCGTGTTGTTGACGTAGGTGCCCAGGTTGAACAGCAGCAAGGGGTCGTTGGGCTGGGCAGTGATGGTGCCGAGCGAGGTGCCGGGCGTACCGGGGCTGACGCCGGGAGCGGTCGGGAAGTTCGCGAAGATGTACTTGCGGATGCAGTCGGAATCGGCACCGCAGCCGCCAGCCGTCTGGGCCTGGTTGTACATCGCGCTGCCGATCGGTGTGCGCAGGCCGAACAGGTTGGTCCGTGTGATGACGGCTTCGTTGTAGTCCTTCAGCTCCTTGCGGAAGTAGCTTGCCGCAACGTAGCTGCTCTTGGCGTAGTAATGCTCGGCGGAGAAGTCGAAGTTGCTCGACTTCAGCGGCCTCAGGTTGGGGTTGCCCACCGAGCCCGAGCCGCCATCGACACGGGCGAGCGGGTCGATTCGTTGCCCGCCCTGAATGGCGTTCCAAAGGGGGCGGCCGATGGTCTGGCCGTAGCTGACGCGCAGCTTGGTGTCAGAAGTCAGGTCGGCGCTCAAGTCGATGGATGGCAGGACGTAGTCGTACTTGCCTTCACGCTCTGCGGAACGCGTGCCGCTGAAGGTGATGGGCACCTCGTTGTTGGCAACCCATGCCACCGAAACGGGGATCTTTTCCGAGGATGGCGAAGCGACCCGGGTGCGCTCGTAGCGGGCGCCCACGGCTGCTTCCATTGGCACACCCCACTCCCAGGCCAGGTTGTACTGGCCGAACACGGCCTGCGACTTTTCCGTCGTGCGGTACTCGTCCTGCCAGTCGAATGAGGCCTTCAGCAGCGCGTCGGAGCCCAGGGTCTTGATCGCTGCGGCCCGCAGGTCTTCGAAGTTGAAATAGAAGAACTGGTTGAACAGACGCGAGTCGCCCGAACCGGGGATGCGGCTGAAGTACTTGCTGATCGAGTCGACCTTCCAGATGTCGTCCGGCAGGCCGACGGGGCCGCCCGCAGCGCCGCCGCCCCAGGTGTCGCGCTGCACGTTGGCGAAGGCCGAGCGGTTCTTGACGTCGGTCAGGGACAGGCCGAAGTCCAGGCTGCTGTCTTCGTTGATCTTCCAGTTGCCCTTGGTCTGCAACTGGCTGACCTGGTTCTTCTGATAGCTGTTGCCGAACACCGAGCCCTGCAGCTCCTGCTTGGTCGCGTCCAGCGCCGTGCCCGGCATGCCCAGCACCGGGAACTTGTTGCTGAAGTCGACAAAGGTGTCGCCGCGGTTCAGCGAAGCGGTGCCCAGCGTCACGGCGGTGCCCAGCGGGTCGTCGGCACCCGAGGTGGCGGTGGAGTGGTGGGCGTCGAGGTCGAAGCTCAGCGTGTCGGTGGCCTTCCACTTCAAGTTCAGGCCGACCTGCTGGTTCCTGTTCTTGGTCTGGATGCGCGACGCACCCATGGCCAAGTCAGCGTTGGCCATGTGCTCGCCGTAGATGACGGGCGAGGAGGGCGAGCCGGTCTGGAATTCACCGAACTGACCACCGTAGTTGAACCAGGCGGAGATGTCGTTGCGGCGCTGGCGGAACTTCTGCTCCGACATGACGAAGTCAAGCGTGCCGACCAGATCCTTCATCGGCTTGAACTGCAGCACCAGCTGGCCGTTCAGGCGCTCGCGATGCACGCCGGTGAACGAGTAGTTCAGGTTCTGCGGCACGCTGTAGATGGAGCCCACGGCCGGGCGGTTCTTGATCTCGGGCGACGTCTTGGGCAGACCGCCCCAGACGGCGTTCGGGCCGCTCCAGTCGTTGTCCTGGATGCCGTCAAACGTCTTCCAGCCGCTGCTGACGTTGGCCTGGGCGTAGCCGGAATCGCGCACTTGGTACGTGCCCATCAGCGCAATGCCGAACATGCCGTCGGCGCTTTGCGTGCTGTAGATGCCGCTCAGTTCAGGCGTGGCGTTCTTGCCTTGCTGCTCGCCGGGCAGGCGGCGGGCCGAGTCGTCGCTCACCAGCTTCACGCCGACCTGGGCGATGGTTTCCTTGGTGTCGAAGGGGCGCGGCGTGCGGATGTTGATGGTCGCGCCCATGCCGCCGGTCGGGCTGCTGGCGCGGCTGGTCTTGTAGACCTCCAGGGCCGCGACGGCGTCGGCGGCGAGGTTGGAGAAGTCGAACGACCGCGAGCTCGGCGCGCTGCCGTCGACACTGGCGCCGGGCATCTGGCGTCCGTTGAGCAGCACGAGGTTGAAGTCCGGGCCCATGCCGCGCACCGTGACGCGCGTGCCTTCGCCATTGCTGCGATCAATGGACACGCCGCTGATGCGGCTCAGCGATTCAGCCAGGTTGGTGTCGGGGAACTTGCCGATGTCTTCAGCAACGATGCCGTCGACCAGGCCCGAGGACGAGCGCTTCAGGTTGACCGAGGTTTCCAGCGAGCGGCGGATGCCGGTCACGATGACAGTTTCCAGCTGCGTGGTGCTGGCCAGTGCCTGGGGCACGGACGTGCTGGCGGTGGGACCCGCGTTCGGGTTGACGGGGCCCTGGCCGGGGCCGCCTTGCGCCAGCGCAGCGGCGCTGGCAAACAGCAGGCCGCTGGCGGTGGCCAGGGTCGTGAGGCGAAGGGCAGGGCGAGGCTGTCTCATTCACTTGTCTCCAGAGTTGATCTTGTCGTTTAGCGCTCATGACGAGCTGAAAGCGCTTTCAAGAATACGTCAGTGGCAGCGCTTTCAACCTAGGCAACACCCTCGGTCTGCGGCTTTGTCGCAACGCGTACGCCGGGTATTGCAGGAGGGCGCGTCGTCGGAGACATGTGACCGCTCCCATGGGAAGGAGTGCACGGAAAGTCCCGGTGTTAGGGGAAATTCTGGTTGAAAAACGGAGACCCGCTGAAAGCATTGAAAGCGCTTTCACTGGATGGTGCGTCGCTGCCGATAGTTCGGCCACATGGTTTACCCCGGTCGAACAACGGTCAACGCGGGTCGCGCGGCGCCGCCGGCTTCCGGTGGATGTACTTGCAGAGGCGGCGCCCAAGCCGCAGCGGCCACTCCCGCGTCCGCTTCAGGCGGTCAGCGCCTTGACGAGCGCTCGCCAGTTCAGCGCGCCATCCGGCGCGTGCTCTCACGCACAACCAGCTCGGGCCCCGGGAGGTCAGCCTTGGGCTGGCCACCGCGCAGCATCTGGAGCATGGCCGTCGCGGCCTCGACGCCAATCTCGTAGACCGACTGGCGCACGGTGGTCAGCGGCGGCATGGCGTAACGCGCCATGATGAG
Source organism: Pelomonas sp. Root405 (assembly GCF_001425165.1). Lineage (GTDB taxonomy): Bacteria > Pseudomonadota > Gammaproteobacteria > Burkholderiales > Burkholderiaceae_C > Pelomonas. The sequence continues at coordinate 239,883 of NZ_LMDU01000015.1, read as the reverse complement.
GTCGTCGAAGCCGACCAGCGACACATCGTCCGGCACGCGCAGATTGCGCCGGTGCAGGCCGAGGCAGGCGCCAATGGCCATCTGGTCGTTGGAGGCGAACAGCGCCGTGAAATGGGCGTCGCGCTCCAGCAACCGGGTGACCGACAGCATGCCGCCGGCCTCGGTGTAGTCGCTTTGCACGATGAGGTTGTGATCGACCGCGATGCCAGCGGCGCCCAACGCGTCGAAATAGCCGTTCTGGCGCTCGACCGCGTCGTCGTGCATGAGGTCGCCCGCGATGAAAGCGATGCGGCGGTGGCCTTGCTCGACCAGATGCTGGGTGGCCAGCCGCGCGCCCTGGCGGTTGTCGAAGCTGAAGCTGAACAGCTGGGCGCCGGACAGTTGGCGGCCGACGACGACAACGGGCAGGCTGTCCGACACCTTGGCCAGCTCGGCGTCGGAGATGCGGCCCGCCAGCACGATGACACCATCGACCCGGCGCGACAGCAGCGTCTCGATGGCCTTGCGCTCGTCTTCCTCGTGCCAGTTGCCGGACACGAACAGCGGCACATAGCCGGCCCGCTCCAACTCACGCTCGATGCCGAGCAGTGCTTCTCCGTAGAACGGGCTGGAGATGATCTGGGTGACGACACCAATGGAAAGGGTTTTGCCACCGGCGAGACCACGCGCCACGGGATTGGGCCGGAAGCCCAGGTCGCGAATGGCGGCCTGGACGGCGTCCTTCTTGGCTTCGGACACCGCGGCCGTGCCATTGAGGATTCGCGACACCGTGCTGGGCGACACGCCGGCCAGCTCCGCCACCTGTTCCAGCGTGACGACGCCATCCGGACGGGTTGAAGGCGCTTTCTTGGCGGTAGTTGGCTTGTCGTTCATCGGCAGTGGCAGGGGATGCGCGAGTGTAGGCGTGGCCGCTCGCGCTTTCGGGCCGAGCGCCGGGCCGCTCCCGAGCCGGCCCGTCTGGCGATGTGCTTGCGGCTCAATGCCGCAAGCATCGCCGTCCCCCAGGGGGACCGACCGAACTCGCCCGCGTTAAGCGGCCAGGGCGGGCGAGGGCCTCACAGTTTGGTGAACTTGATCCAGTTCAGGTTCCAACCGCCCTGAGCCGCAAAGACGCCAACGTTGTAGGTGCCGGCATTGATGTTGACGGTCTGCGAAATGGTCGTCCAGTTCTGCCAGCCACCGGTGTTGGGCACGCCGACCTGGCCGAGCGGAACACTGCCGGCATTCAGGTCCAGCGACAGCGTGCCGCCGGCGGCACTTGCGACGCGGTACTCGACGCGGTAGCTGCCGCTGGTGGGAAAGCTGATGCTGTTGTAGGCCATCCAGTCGTTGGTGTCGATCCAGCCCACGTTCTGGCCGCCCTCCGAGCAGGCTTCCAATTGCACGCCGGCCTGAGCGCTGAAAGCCTCGGCCTCGATCTGGCGCGACCAGGCCGTGGACACCTTGGAGACCACGACTGAGGTCGCCCGGTCGTTGAAGGCGTTGTCGACGAGGCAGCCGCTGTCGCCGGTACGGGTCACGCTGGCGCCGGTGAAGTTGTCGCCGTCGAACAGCTGCACCTGGTAGCCAGCGCTCACGCGCAGCGACGACAGGTCGTTGTCGTTCACGCCGCGGGCCTGCAGCTGCGCGCGCGTGTAGCTGCCTTCCGGCAGCGCGGCAGCATAGCCGCCGTAGTTGCAGTGCTGGTAGACCGTGGCCACGCCGCTGGAAGCCGGCGCGTACACGCGCACATAGTCCACATACATCTTGGCGGGCAGGGCAGCGGTGTTGACGTTAAAGCCCGGCCAGTTGCCGCCGATGGCAAAGTTCAGCAGCAGGAAGAAGTCGTTCTGGAACTCGCTGGTGCCATTGACGCCATTGGCGATGCTGGCCTCGTGGTACTTGGTGCCGTCCACATACCAGCGGATGGTGTTGGTGTCCCACTCGACGGCGTAGACGTGCCAGTCGGTCACGGTGGTGGCCAAGTTGCCGCTGTACTGGGCGTACTGGCCGGTGTGGTCTTGCCAGTGGATGGTGCCGTAGACCTTCTGCTCGTCGTTGATCTTCTCCATCACGTCGATCTCGCCGGAGGCCGGCCAGCCGACCTGCGGCAGGTTGGCGCCCAGCATCCAGAAGGCGGGCCAGGCGCCGAGGAAAGAGGGCAGGCGCATGCGCGCCTCGATGCGGCCGAACTTGAAGGTCTTGAGTCCCTGCGTCTTCATGCGTGCCGAGGTGTAGGCCATGCCGCCGAAGTTCTCGCGCTTGGCCGTGATGACCAGGGCGTTGTTCTCGATGGTGGCGTTCTCGCGGCGGTAGTACTGCAGTTCGTTGTTGCCCCAGCCGTTGGAGCCGGTGCCGGTTTCAAAGACCCAGTGCGGGCCGACGCTGCCGTTGAATTCGTCGCTCCAGACGAGTTGCCACTGGGCGTGGGCGAGGCTGCTGGCTGCGGCCAGCAAGGCCGCGGCGATGAAACGCAAAGATCTCATGAATGTCTCCTGTGGTGGTGGGAAATGCTCCGAGTACGTTGCTCAGAGCTTGGTGAACTTGATCCAGTTCAGATTCCAGCCGGCGGCCGGCGCGTAGACGCCGACGCTGTAGGTCCCCGCATTGATCGTCACGGTGTGGGAGACCGTGGTCCAGTTTTGCCAGCCGCCAGTGGCGGGGATGGCCACCTGCCCGAGCTGGATGCTGCCGGCGTTGAGGTCGAGCGCGAGCCGGGCGCCGCTGGCGCTGGCGACGCGGTACTCGACGCGGTAGCTGCCGCTCGTCGGAAAGCTGACGTTGCCGTAGGCCATCCAGTCGCCAGCGTCGATCCAGCCGACGTTGCGGCCGCCTTCGGAGCAGGCTTCGGTCTGCACGCCGCTCTGGTTGCTGAAGCTCTCGGCTTCGATCTGAAGCGACCAGGCCGAGCCGGTCCGGGCGACGACGGCGGAGGTGGCGAGGTCGTTGAAAGCGTCGTCCACTAGGCAGCCCGCGCTGCCGGTCTTGGTCACGCTGCGACCGGCAAAGTTGTCGTTCTCGTACAGCGTGAGCTGGTAGCCGCCGCTCACCCTGGCGGATGACAGGTCGTCGTTGCGCACGCCCAGCGACTGCAGTTGGGACAGCGTGTAGCGGCCTTCGTTCAGACCCACCGCGTAGCCGCCGTAGTTGCAGTTCTGGTAGACCGTGGCCACGCCAGTCGGCTGCGGGTTGCCGATCTCCGCGCGCACGGCGCTCAGCAGGCTGTTGGCGCCGACGGGGTCCTGTGACAGCTCCCAGATCATCACGCCCGCGCCCTGCTGCAGCGCCAGCCGCGTCTTGGCCTTGATGGTGGGAATGCCGTTGTAGGTGATGTAGGCGCAGTTGGCGCAGAGCTGGCCGATCAGATCGCCCTGCGCCGCCGCCGCGCCGAACTGGTTGACGATGTCGGAGAAGGCGTAGCTGGCCGCATAGCCGTTGAAGCCGTAGCCGTAGAAGGGCAGGCCCAACACCAGCTTGCTTCTGGGCAGCCCGCGCGCCTGCCAGGTGGCGATGTGGCTCTGCGCCATCGAATAGGGCGAATGCTCGGTGCCGACCGTGCCCCAGCCCGGCCCGACCGCGTCGTAGGCCATCAGCGTGACGAAGTCGAAGTGAGGCAGTGACGACACCGGCACCATGCCGCCCTCGTAGGTGGCCGTGGCAGCGGTGACCAGCTTGCCGGGCAGCGCGGCACGAAGGGCCTGGATGAAGGGCGTGTAGTTGCCGGCGTTGTCGATGGACGTCAGCAGGGCGCCTTCGATGTCGACGTCCACGCCGTCGAGGCCGTAGCTGTTGACGAACTGCACCAGGCTGTTGACGACCGTGGCGCGGCTGCTTGGTTGCAGCAGCGTCTGCCAATTGCCCGAGCAGCTGGGGATGACGCCGCCTGCCAGCGAGACCAGCACCTTGACGCCGGCCGCATGGGCCTTCTGCGCGACGTAGCTGATGTCCGCGCCGGTGGCTGCTTCCATGCAGGCGGGGTTGCCGCCGTTGAGAAAGCTGCCGCCCGGCGCCGGGTTCGCGAACGCGAGGTTGATGTGGGTCAGCTTGGCCAGGTCCGTCCGGTCGGCCACGGCGCGCAGGCCCTTGTATGACGGGATGTAGCCGACGACTTTGGTCTGCGCGAAGGCGGTGCCGGCCCAACCGAGAAGGGTCAGCGCAGCGAGGGAACGAAACAGTCTCATGGGAAGTCTCCAGGGTTGAGGTGCTGACCGCCGATGACTGCTTGAAGCTGAAAGCGCTTTCAAGACTAAGCGGACGAGTACCGGGGCGGCAACAGGGTTGTGTGCCAGAACTCAGGGACGGGTGGACCCCAGGTGAGGGTTTGCCCCCCCGCCCAGTCGCGCTGCGCTGAGCGGGCGCGTCTGGTTGGTCCCCCAAGGGGGACGGCGATGCAGCGGCGTTGAGCCGCATGCACATCGCCATAGGCAGGCCGGCTTGGAGTGGCCCGGCGCCCGGCCCGAAAGCGCCAGGCCCGGCGCGTCAGGGCAAGGCGTTCAGCGCGTTGCGCACGCCGTTCGAGAACGACTGTCCATCCTTCTTGTCCCAGTTGATGGACCAGGTCATCACGCCGCTGAACGTCGGGTAAGCCACCGCGGGCTTGATCGCGCCGCACTGGGCCAACCGGGTCAGGCAGTTCAGCGCCGCGGTGATGGTCGCGACGCTCGCCTGGCCTGAGTTGGCCGATGACGGTCCGGACGGGATGCCAAGTGACACCTGATCCGGACGCAGTCCCTGGAAGCGGTAGGTGCCCGTGCCGTTGTTGGTCGTGAAGCCTTCGATCAGCATCTTGCTGGCGCCGACCAGCATGTCGACGCTGCCCTCCGCCAGGCCCTGCGTGGCGTAGGGCGTGTACAGCGCGCCGTTGTTGTAGTACTGGACATGCAGCAGGTTCAGCTCGTTGCGCAGGCCATCGATGATGGGCAGGTAGGCGCCCCAGATGCCGCTGTAGGCCGAGTAGCCGCCCTGCACATACGGATGCTCGGGCGCCATCGACAGATAGAAGCTGCTGCCGATGCGGGCCCTGAGTTGCTTGACCGCGCTGATGAGGTTGTTGATCACCGGCGCGCCCGCCGTGACGCCCGCACCGCTCTCCAGGTCGATGTCGATGCCGTCGAAGCCGTACTTGCGCAGGATGGCCTCGACGCTATTGACGAAGTTGGCCACGTTCGTCACGTTGTTCAGCGTCACCGTGCCGTTCTGGCCGCCGAAGGACAGCACGACCTTCTTGCCCTTGGCCTTCGCTGCTGCAATGTCGGCGATGAACTTGGCCTCGCCACCGGCACCGGGGTCCAGGTTGAAGGTGATCGCGCCGTTGCCGCCGTCGTCGGCGAAGGCCACGACGATGACGTCATAGGCGTTCGGCACGTTCGCGATCGGGAAGGTCGGACCGGACGGGTTGGTGAAGTTGTGCCAGTAGCCGACCAGCTGGTGCTTGCCATTCGGCGACGGCGACGGGGCCGGGCTCGGGCTTGGCGAAGGCGAGGGGCTCGGGCTGGGCGAGGGAGATGGGGAAGGGCTTGGGCTGGGCGCCGGCGATGGGCTGGGCGCCGGGCCGGTGGTGCAGGCACCCTGCGAGGTCCACGGCTGGCCGCTGCCGGTGGGGCCGTTGTTGGTGGCGGGGTCGTTGCCCTGGGTCCACCAATTGGCCCTGTAGTTGGTCGCGCCCTTGCTGGCGATGGCGCCGCCGCCGTAGGCGGTGCTGCTCGACCAGACCGGTGCGCAGTTGCCGCTGGGCGCGGGAGCAGGGCTGGGCGCGGGTGACGGCGCTGGCGTGGGGGCGGGCGTCGGGGCAGGGGTGGGCGCCGGCGAAGGTGCCGGACCATTGGCCGCGCCGATGTCCGTCCACAACGAGGCATTGGTCGGGTTCCAGCCGGTGGAGGCGTAGTCCGTCTGGTTGACGTTGGCGCGGTAGATGCGGCCTTGGTAAGTGACGACGGTGCCGGCCGTGTAGTAGACATCCGGCGCCCAGGCGGGATAGCTCTGGGCAAAGGCGGCCGAAGAGAAGGCGAGTGCGCCGGCGAGCAGCCAGGGGCCAGCCGCGCGCGGCAGGGGAGGGCGCGAGATCATGGAGTTCTCCAAGGGGGTGGAAAGAGGAAAGGCCGCCCGCCGGTACTCCGGCGCGGCGGCAATTCAGCTCATGGGATGAGCAGCTTTACTTCCAGGGCGCGTTCTGCAGCGCCGGGTCGTCGACCAGGCCCAGCGTGTTGGCGACCTTTTTGCCGATGCTGCCGGGCGAGGCCAGCGGTGCGTTGCCGCAACTGCCGGTCGCCGTCTTCAGCGCCTGCCACAGCATGGCGCCGTCACGCGCGTTCCGGTTCGCCAGGTTGCTGGTCACGACCGCGTTCAGATAGCGCTCGACGGAGTAGGGCTGGTTGATGTTGACGCCGTAGCTGTTCTTCAAGATGACCGAACCTGTGCACTGCGCATCGGCGTTGTTGACCACCAGCTGCGCGCCAGCCCAGCCTTCCGGGGCCGTCTCGAAGCCGATCGACACGATGGTGCTGCTCGGGAACAGCTGGCGGTACTGCCGCCAGGAGGTTGGGCCGTCGAAGTTCTCGTAGCGCGCGTCGTAAGTCATGATGTTGACCAGGTTGAACGCGGTCTTCAGCGCCGGGTAGCTGTTGACCAGCTGGCGCTCCAGGCCGGCCTTGCCACCCCAGTAGCTGACGCCCACGCCCGCACATTGCGGATCGTTCTGCGTCGCACCCGTGCAGTCCGCGCCGGTGGACCAGCCCGCCACGCTGAGGATGCGCCCGCCGCCGGCCAGGTCGACCGCCTTGCGCATCGCCTTCACGGCGCCGGCATAGCCATCGAGGCCCTCGATCTCGTAGTCAACATCCAGACCGTCGAAACCGACGTCCTTCATGATGTTGGCCAGCGCCGTGATGGTCGGTCCGCTGCCGGCATGGCCTTCGGCGGACAGCGTGCTCCAGCTGTTGTAGGTCGCACCGCCCACGGCCAGGATGACCTTGATGTTGCGGGCGTGCAGCACGTCGATGGCGGCCTTGATATCCGACGGCCGGCCGTTGAAGTTGATGCCGGTGCCCGACCAGTTGTTGGCCGCCATGCCGCCCCAGGTGAAGTTGGGCTGCGCGAAGGCTGCCACCACATGGGTGTAGTTGGCGGGGATGCGCGCGAAGTTGCTGGCCTGGAAGACCTGGTTCATCGTCTTGCCGGTGGCATCGAACCAGTTGTCGCTCCAGCTCGGGTAGTAGACGGTGTAGGCGCGGCCGTTCTGGTTGGCGGACTTGGCGGCCGGATCGCTGAGGCCGGGCGCGGGTGCCGGCGCGGGAGACGGACCGGGGGAAGGCGCGGGGCTCGGGCTGGGCGACGGGGAAGGGCTCGGGCTCGGTGAAGGCGACGGTGCCGGCCCCGTCGTGCAGGCGCCCTGGGACGTCCAGGGCTGGCCGCTTCCGGTCGGACCGTTGTTGGTGGCCGGGTCGTTGCCCTGAGTCCACCAGTTCGCCTTGTAGTTGGTCGTGCCCTTGCTGGCGATGGCGCCGCCCCCATAGGCCGTGGCGGCCACCCACACGGGCGCGCAGCTGCCGGTGGGCGCCGGGGCCGGACTGGGCGCGGGCGTCGGTGCAGGCGTGGGTGCCGGGGTTGGTGCAGGTGCGGGAGCCGGGCTGGTGCTGCCGCCGATGTCGGTCCACAGCGAGGCGTTGGTCGGGTTCCAGCCTGTGCTGGCGTAGTCGGTCTGGTTGACGTTGGCGCGATAGATGCGGCCGTTGTAGGTCACGACGGTGCCGGCCGTGTAGTAGGTGTCCGGGGCCCAGGCCGGATAGCTCTGGGCGCTGGCACCGGTCCCTGCCCCGAGGGCGAAGGCGGCGGCCGAGATGACGGCGAGGCGACGCAGTTGCTGCGTGGAGATGCCGAGGGCGGGTTGCTTCATGGGAGGCGGTCCTGTGCTGAAAGCTCGAAAAGGCTCGTTGGAAGGAGGAGCCCGTTGGGGATCTCTCCGGCGGCTGACCTGCCTCTCCACGCAGGTTCTCCGAGCTGGCTTCAACTGGTATGCATCCAGTTTGCGACATCTGCCACCTCTTAAATACCACTTTGCAAACCAATCCTTAAGGCGTCACGGGTGTTAACCCCATATTGGGTGACAAAACGTTGCAGGCAACGGGTTCTAGGGAGGCGCGAGTCTGCGTGCCGGCTTGCCCTAGGGTTTGTGCTGCTGGGGCACCGGACGCCATGAAGCACAATCTTGAAAGCGCTTTCAAGATCATGTCAGAGACCCTCTCCTTCAACCGCCGTCATTTGCTCGCGGCCGCTCTCGGCGGCGGCGCGGGCTGGGCAAACGCGAAAGAGCGGCAGCCGCTGACCGTTGCCGCCTTCCCGCTCGTCGACGTCATTGCCAAAGACTTGCTCAAGGGCTGGAGCCAGCGTCACCCGGACGTGCGCGCCGAGGTCATCAGCCGCCAGTACGACGACCACCACACGGCGATGACGACGGCGCTGTCGACATCCGGCCATCTGCCCGACGTCATCGCACTGGAGACGAGCTATCTGGGACGCTTTTCGCTCGGTCTCGGCCTCGAGGACCTGTCCGCGCCGGCCTTCGGGGCGGAGCGTTTCAAGGACAGCTTCGTGTCCTTCGCCATCGACACGGCGCGCAATCGTCAGGGCGCCATCGTGGCCCTGCCCAGCGACATCGGCCCGGGCTCGCTGTTCTATCGCATCGACCTGCTGACGCAGGCCGGCTTGAAAGAGGCCGACCTGACGCGCTCGTGGGAGGACTACGTCGAAGCCGGTATCCAGCTCAAGGCCAAAACGGGCGCCTATCTGATCGGCGATGTGCGCCTGCTCAAGGACATCATCGTGCGCGGCGGCACGCCGCCGGGCGAAGGCCAGTTCTTCGACAACCAACAGCGCCCGCAGATCACGTCGCCACGCTTCGTGCGTGCCTTCGAGCTGGCGCAGAAGGTGCGCCGCAAGGGGCTGGATGCGCGGGTCGAGGTCTGGCAGAACGACTGGGCCGAGATGCTCAAGCGCGGCCGACTGGTCACCGAGATGTCGGGCGGATGGATGGCCGGCCAGATGGCCAACTGGGTGGCGCCCGGTACGGCAGGCAAGTGGCGCGTGGCCCAGCTGCCCGAGAACACCTATTGCTCCTACGGCGGCACCTACTACGCGATCCCGCGGCGCTCGGCACCCGAGCGCAAGCAGCTCGCCTGGCAGCTCGTTCAGGAGTTGACGCTCGACCGCCAGCGCCAGCTCGACGCCTTCCGCTCGCAGGACGCCTTCCCGGCGCTGCTCGCCGCCCAGCAGGACGCCTTCTTCGACCAGCCCGTGCCATTCCTCGGCGGTCAGAAGGCGCGCCAACTGTGGCGCGACGCCGCGCGACGCATCCCCGTCGTCAAGATGCACAAGCAGCACAAGTTCGCCGATGAGGTCATCAACGCCGAGCTCGACAACGTGCTCGAGTACGGCAAGCCCATCCCCAAGGCCCTGGAAGACGCCCAGGCCCTGCTCCTGCACAGGGCCAACCGCTGATGATCCGCCGCATCCCCGCCGCCTGGGCACCCTACATCCTCGTCGCCCCTTTCCTGATCCTCTTCGCCGTCTTCGGCCTGTTCCCACTGCTGTTCTCGCTGTGGCTGGCCTTCCAGTCCTGGGAGCCGACCAGCGGCCTGGATTCGATGACGTTTGTCGGTCTCGACAACTTCGCCTTCGCGCTGACCGATGGGTGGTTCTGGAAGTCGCTCTACAACACGCTATGGCTGGCGATCGCGGCGGGGCTACCGCAGCACCTCGTCGCGCTGCCGCTGGCCGTCTTCCTGCACCAGGCCTTCGGGCGCTGGCGCGGCGTGTTCTCGGGCGCGTACTTTCTGCCCTATATCACGTCCACCGTTGCCATCGCGATGCTGTTCGGCTCGCTGTTCTCCAACGACTACGGGCTGATCAACCAGGCCCTGCATGCCATGTTCGGCATGGAGAACATCAACTGGATGCGCTCGCCGGAGGCCATCAAGCCGGCCGTCGCCATCGTCGTGTTCTGGCGCTATGTCGGCTTCAACTTGGTGCTGTATCTGGCGGCGCTGCAGACCATCCCCAAGGACCTCTACCAGGCCGCCACGCTCGACGGTGCCGGCCCCTGGCAGCAGTTCCTGCGCATCACGCTGCCCGGCCTCAAGCCCATGATCCTGTTCGGCGTGACGCTGTCCGTCATCGGTGGCCTGCAGCTGTTCGAGGAACCTTTCATCCTGACCAACGGCAAGGGCGGCGCCGACCAGGCCGCCATGACGGTGGGCATGTACCTCTACCGCCTGGCCTTCGACTTCAGCGACTTCGGCGGCGCGAGCGCCCTGGCTTGGATCATGTTCGGCGTCATCGCGCTGATGACCTGGCTGACCAACAAGGCCTTCGCGGAACGGCAGGTGAAGGCATGACAAGAACCACATCACGTTTTGCGGCCTACGCCATCGTCGGCATCGGCGCGCTGATCATGCTGGCGCCGTTCTATTTCATGTTCGTGTTCGCGACGCAGTCGCGCACCGACATCTTCAACGTGCCGCCGCCGCTGTTCTTCAGCGACGAACTGCTCAACAACATCAAGGTGCTGACGACACGGCTGCCGTTCTGGAAGAACGTCGGCTGGAGCCTCTATGTCGGCCTGATGTCCACGGCACTGACGCTGCTGTTCTGCTCCATGGCCGGCTATGCCTTCGCGATGCTGCAGTTCCGTTTCAAGAGGCTGCTGTTCGCCCTCGTCATGGCGACCATGATGGTGCCGGAGTTCATGAAGATGATCCCCAGCTTCATGGTCATGGATGCGCTGGGCTGGATCGACACCCACCGCGCGCTGTACCTGCCGGGCGCGGCCAGCGCCTTCGGCATCTTCCTGATGCGCCAGTTCGCCGCCTCCACGGTGCCGCACGAGTTGCTGAACGCGGCGCGGATCGATGGCGCCAGCGAGCTGGGCATCTACTGGCGCATTGCGCTACCGCTGATGAAGCCGGCCCTCGGCACCCTCGGCCTCATCACCTTCATCAGCTCCTGGAACAACTTCATGGGCCCGCTGATCGTGCTGCGGAGCGCCGACAACTACACGCTGCCGCTGGCCCTGCGCAGCCTCTTCAGCACCACCAGCACCGAATGGGGCGCGCTGATGGCGGGCTCCGCCATCGCCACGCTGCCCCTCATCGTCCTGTTCGTCATTTCGTCGCGCCAGCTCATCGCGGGCCTGACCGCCGGCGCTGTCAAGTAAAGAAGAAGATCGTCCATGTCCCAAGCCCCCTTGCACCGTCCTTTGCATCAGCACTTTCCGCCCGATTTCGTCTGGGGCGTCGCCACCAGCAGCTTCCAGATTGAAGGCGCCGCCCACGTCGACGGCAAGGGCGAGTCCATCTGGGACCGCTTCTGCAAGCAGCCCGGCGCCATTGCGGACGCGAGCAATGGCGACGTCGCCTGCGATCACTTCAACCGCCTGGAGGAAGACCTCGACCTCATCGCGTCGCTGGGCGTCAACGCCTACCGCTTCTCCATCGCCTGGCCGCGCGTGCAGGCGCTGGGCCATGGCGAGTTCAACCCCAAGGGCCTGGACTTCTACGAGCGCCTTGTCGATGGCCTGAAAGCACGCGGCATCCAGGCCTGGGCGACGCTCAACCACTGGGACCTGCCGCAGGGCCTGCAGGACCGCGGCGGCTGGAACGACCGCGATACCGTGCACCGCTTCGTCGACTACGCCCGCCACGTGCAATCGCGCATCGGCGACCGCATCGATGGACTCACGACGCACAACGAGCCGTGGGTGGTCGCCACGCTGGGCAACGACAAGGGCATCTTTGCGCCGGGCATCAAGAGCAAGAAGATCGCCGCGCAGGTGTCCCACCACCTGCTGCTGTCCCACGGCCTGGCGCTGCAGGCGCTGCGCGCAGACGGCGCAAAGAGTCAGCTCGGCATCGTGCTGAATCTTTCCTCCTGCGTGCCTGCCACCGCCATGCCCGCCGACATCTCCGCCGCCAGCCTCGCCGATTCGCGCGGCCGCCGCTGGTATGCCGACCCGCTGTTCAAGGGCGCCTACCCTGACGACGTGCTGGCCGAGCTGGGCGCTGATGCGCCCGTCGTCGTGGACGGCGACATGGCCGCCGTCGCCCAGCCGATGGACTATCTCGGCGTCAATTACTACACCCGAAGCGTCGTCTCTGCCGGCGGCGAGGAGTGGGACGCCAAGGGCCGCGGCCTGCCGGTGTCGGACATGGACTGGGAGATCTACCCGCAAGGACTGACCGACCTGCTCGTTCTGCTCAAGCACGACTACGCGAAGCTGCCGCCCGTCTACGTGACCGAGAACGGCGGCGCCTTCAAGGACGACATGCTCGTCGGCGGCCGCGTGCAGGACGACGACCGCACCGCCTATCTGCGCGACCACATCGCCGCGGTGGCCAGTGCCATGCAGCAGGGCGTCCCCATGGCCGGCTACATGGTCTGGAGCCTGATGGACAACTTCGAATGGGCCAGCGGCTACCTCAAGCGCTTCGGCATCGTGCATGTCGACTACGCCACGCAGGCCCGCACGCCGAAGGCCAGCGCCGACTGGTACCGCGGCTTTCTGCGCAACTGGCGCGGCTGACACTTCATAAGAAAACAACGGAGACAAGACATGCAAGCAATCACCCGCGCACCCCGCCCCTGGCGCAGCTTTCTGCCCGCCGTCGCCGCTGCACTGACTGCCTGCGGCGGCGGCGGCGGCTCGGCCACTGCGGCCCCGGCGCCTGCACCCGTCGCGGCGCCCGCCCCGGCTCCTGCCCCCGCGCCGTCCAACAGCTGGACGCTGACCTGGAGCGACGAGTTCGACGATGCCGCCGGTACCGTGCCCAAGGCCGCCAACTGGAACTACGACCTCGGCAACGCCGAAAGCAACGGCTGGGGAAACCGCGAGTTCCAGTACTACACGTCCAGCCCGCGCAATGCGCAGACGGATGGCGCCGGCATGCTGGTCATCACCGCCGAGAAGGCCAGCAACCCCGGCCCCTGCTGGAACGGCAAGCCCTGCGACTACACATCGGCCCGCATCCACAGCAACAACAAGGTCAGCTTCACCTACGGCAAGGTCGAGGCACGCATGAAGCTGCCGACCGGCAAGGGCATCTGGCCGGCGTTCTGGACGCTGGGCACCGACATCGCCACCAACCCCTGGCCAGCCTCGGGCGAGATCGACATCATGGAGTTCGTGCCGCAGACGCCCAACTCGACCTACGGCACGCTGCACGGGCCGGGCTACTCGGGCGCGCAGGGCATCGGCAAGCCGGTCGACCTCGGCGCCCCGGTGATCAACGACTTCCACACCTACACCATCATCAAGCGGCCCAACGAGATCGTCTGGTACGTCGATGGCAAAGAGTTCCACCGCCTGACGCCGGCCAACCTTCCGGCCGGCGGCAAATGGGTGTTCGAGAAGCCCTTCTTCGTCATCCTGAACCTGGCCGTCGGCGGCGACTGGCCCGGCGCGCCGGATGCGACGACGCCGCTGCCGGCGCGGATGCTGGTGGACTGGGTGCGCATCTACAAAGAGAACTGATCGCACGGAGGCCCGCCATGCATCGTCTGCTCAGCACCCTTGCCCTTGTTGCCAGCCTGGTCTGCACGCCGGCCGCCAACGCCGCCGAGGTGAAGACCGCTTTCGGCAGCTTCAACGCGCCGGATGGCGTCACGGTGGTCAACCGTGAGGAGAAGCCCGACAAGGCCGGCAATCCCACCGGCATGGCGGTCTACTCGCGCACCGACGACCCCAAGGCCATCTTCATCGTCGTGTGGAGCTATGCCGAGCCCGACCCCGCCAAGCCCTATGACCCGCTGGACGGTGCAGTCAAGTTCGGCAACCCCGCCGACAAGAGCCTGACCCGTGACGCTGCCAAGCCGGTGCTGGTGGGCGGCGCGGAGGGCGGGCGCTATGAGCGCAAGCTGGCGAACGGCCAGCGCTCCATCAGCTACGTCGCGGTCAAGGACGGCCACCGGCTCATCGTGCTGCTCAAGGCCCCGCCGGGCAGCCCGTACAAGGATTTGATGGACCAGTTCGCCAAGGGCGTCGAAGGATTTGCGTGGGCACTGCCGGCCGAGACGGCCGCCTCCGGACCGGCGCCGTGATGGCTTGTGCGCGTCGGCCGCAGAATGGGGCATGCGCCTCCACAGCTTCATCAGCGACAACCTCGACGCGATCCTGATCGACTGGGTTGCCTTCGCTGGCGAGCAATCGCACGCGGCGGTGAACCTGGACAGGGTGGCGCTGCTGGACCGCGGTCGGCTCATCCTCGAAGAGATCGTGACCGACATGGGGCGGCCCCAGGATGACGAGGAGCGCCAAGCCAAGTCCGAAGGCAACAGTGCGACCGCGTCGACCGCGACGGATCTGCGGTCGCGCAGCCGCGCTAGGCAGCGCGAAAGGTAGGGCTTTCGCATCGAGCAATTGGTGGCCAAGTACCTCGCGCTGCGCGCCACGGTCCTGCGGCTTTCGAGCGCGGCCTCCAGCAGCGTGCACGTCCAGGACCTGGATGACGTCAACGGTTCAACGAGGCCGTGGACCAGGCCATTGCCGAGTCCCTGCAGGCTTCGTGACCGAAGTCGGCCGCGCTCGCTGCACTCCACTGGTAAAAGTACTGAGGGTGCTGTCCCGCATTCAGGTGACTGACGCTGCCAACGTCTAACAAGGCCCCGCTAAACTTTTTCAATGCGGAGTCCTTCGTGCCCTAGCGGCCGAGCGGCTTCGTTGAATTACAGCAATAGAGGCGTACAGCGCTCAGGTTGTTCCAGGGAGGGCTTGCTCAGTGGCGGCGATGTTCATCGCCGCCTGATCGTCAGCACAGTGCCGACGAATGGACGAGCGGGCGCGATTGCCGCGCCGCAGTCTTCCTCCTGGATCACCTTGACGTGCCGATGCCGGATACGCAGAGGTCATGGTGAATCGAGAAATGTTCCGTAAGTTCGCTCAATGCTGGGCGGTCCCGGCGGCGTTGCTTGTCGTCCAGACGGCGCACGCGTTGAGCGTCGGCAGCGGCGGCCAAGCTAGTTACGGACTACAGATTGCTGTCCCCCCTGGCGTAGCCGGCATGGCTCCGAACTTGGCGCTTAGCTATGTTGATGGCGGGCTTAACGGACCGGTCGGCGTCGGCTGGAGCGTGCAGGGAATCTCTACCGTGACTCGCTGTCCGTCAAGCAAGTTGATTGACGGCATTGTTGTTAACGGAGTAAAGGTGCTTACCGGCAGCCGGCGCAGCACAGTTCGTTTCGATGCGCAGGATCGCTTGTGTTTGGATGGTCAGCGGCTTATTGCGGTAAATCAAGCAGGCACCCCGGCCGGCGGGTCAGTTGATGACGCTGCGGGTATGAGCGGCGCCACCGTCCGAGAGTTCCGCACAGAAAAAGACAGTTTCGCGCGCATTCGTGCTTACGGCATGGCCGTCAGCGGCAATCCTGACGCTGGACCGGAGTACTTCAAGGTATGGACGAAAAGTGGCCAGATTTACGAGTACGGTACCTCGCCCGCCGGGAGCGTCGCATCCCAAGCACGCATCAATGCGCAGGGCACCGCGAAGGTTGCCGTTTGGGCCGTGAGTCGCATCAGCGATACGGTGGGCAATTACATCGATTTCAAATATGAGCAGCTCATCCGCCCGTGGGGAAGCGGTCCGACGCTGGCAGGGGTTGACGGCCTGGAGTGGAACCTGCGGGAGGTGCAATACGGCGGCAACGCCAGTTCCGTTAATAAAGTGGTTTTCAATTACAGCGACCGAGATGCCGCTACTACGTCGGCCGCGTCGGATCGAAGCGAGGCGTACCAAGGCAGTAGCAAGAACATCAGCATCCGTCGGCTAAGCAGCATTCAGACGTTTGTCAATTCAGCTAACAGGGAGGCGCTTGGAGCGGCTTCCTCAGCAGTACTGGTTCGCTCGTGGATGTTGGCGTATGAGATCAGCCCTCGCAGTGGGCGAAGCCGCCTCACCAGCGTAAAAGAGTGCAGCGATGCAGCAGCTAGCAAATGCCTGCCAGCCACGACGCTGATCTACAGCAATGGTGCGGCCCCCAATTTTGTGCTTCAAACTGGCTTTGCGACTTCGCCGCTTGCCACTGCTCAGTTAATCGACCCTCAGGGCGGACGAGGCAATCTGACAGGCGACTTTAATGGGGATGGCAAAACTGACATTATTCGCTGGAGCAACAACCCACTAGAAAACGAGCTTTGGCAATCTAGCGGTGGGGGTTCCTTTTCACGGATTCAGACCATGAATCTAAACAGCACGGATCGAGCGCTGTTTGACCGTGACGGCTGCTACTCATCTATTGTGATGGATTTTAACGGTGACGGCCGTTCCGACATACTAAGAATTGCTAAGACGACATGTGCGCATCCAACTAATATTTATATTTCAGAAGGCGCTGGTTTATTTACGGCCAAACCATTGCCGGCGGGGGTTAATCTAACGCAATCCAAAACGACTGTACAAAGTTATCGCACGTCCTGCACCGCTGTAGACAGCTCGCCGCCTACATCTCCGGCAATGGCAATGGCGGGTAAGCCGGCGTCCGATTTGAGTGATGCGCCTGCGAGTTTGTCGCCGTCTCTCGTCGCGTCGCCCACTGCGATCGGGAGTGGTGATTGTCTGCAAACGGTTTTCAGCCAGGGGCGCCGATTTCATTTGCTCGATGTAAATAGCGACGGCTTGCCGGATATTGTCACGACGCTCTTTCCACACACTATGTGGAACAGCGCGCGCGGGCAGATGCCCCACCTGAATCAACGTTGCAGTAATGCGGCGGCGTTTTTTGATTATTCAAATGATCTAATTTGCACGCAGGTCTATCTCAACAAAAACAACGGCGTGTTTGAAGAGGTGGTGAATCATCCCAATGCTAAGCATCTGCTTTACAACGACCCACCCGCAAGCGCATCGCGTGTCAACCCATATTGGAAGCCCCTAACCGAGGCTGATATGGATGGTGACGGGCTGATCGATATCGTCGCCAAGTATTCAGGGTTATGGAGAAGTAAAGGTGATGGCGAATTTGAACCGTTGTCTAATCCGGATTACGGTGCGCTTTGCGCCCTAAAAATAGATTTTAACGCCGACCAACGGGGCGACTGCCTGCAGCCCGACGCAAATCCGTCAAACCAAGTGTTGACAGTTTATGGCGGCGCGCTGCCATTCTCGACGGCATCTTTCAACCTGAAATCACCCGGCCAACAGTTGTATGCCGCTGATGCCGCCGGGAACCAGACTTTAGGCGTTATTGTTGAAGACGTCGACGGCGATGGGCGGCAGGATATTTTGCGATGGAGCAATACAACCTCTGAAAACGGTGTATTTCTGTCCAACGGAGACGGTTCGTTCAGGGTCAGTACTCCGGCGGGGTTGAATGCTTTACCTGAGCCTTTGACTAGTCTTGATGGCACTCGCTCGTTTATCACGGGTGACTTTCTGGGCAATGGCTCGCTGCAACTGCTTCAATTGCGCAGCGACTCCGCGCCCGGTGGCACTTATCCGCGAGGCGGCGGTTATGCAGCCAAAGCCAACGTGCTATTGACGTTGGAAGGCGACCGTACGCCCGTCGACCATCTCATCAGTGTCACAACCGGCTCAGGCGTTGTTTTTAGCGTGGATAGGCGTGAGCCGTTGACCACCTCTGAAAGCTATGCCAGTGACCGTGGTACACCCAATGCGGCGGCCAACGGGCAGGTGGACATTCAGCCACCGAGTTACGTCATCACTGCCGTAAGCAAGACTACTCCCGGTTACGGCTCGGTTCAAACGAAATACAGCTATCACGGCTTCAAGGCTGAAAGAGATGGGCGTGGGATGCTGGGTTTCCGCGAGACCAGGCAGCAAAACAAGGCGCCCAATGGGACCGACCTGACCGTCGTCACTCGCAACCTGCTCACGCATCCCTACATAGGTGTGGCTGGTGCCACCGAAACCTACCTCGGCGCATTTGCCAACAGCGCTGCCATCAGCGGATACACACCCCTGAGCCGCACCACATACAGCTATTGCGACAAAACGTCCGGGGAAACTGCCAGACCAGTTGCCACAGGTGGTGTCGCGCCTCTGCCCTGTATCACGACGTCGGTTATCCAGCGGCCTTATCTATCGGAGAGCTTGGAGGAAGGGTGGGACTTATTTGGCTCCGTCCTGCCGAGTGTTCGCACAACCAACCTTTACAACGACTTCGGCGATCCGACGAATATTGCGGTAGTTACCATAGGGAGCGGGGCAGGTGCTACACAGACCTTCAAGAAAACTGTAGCGAACGAATACCAAGCTCCGGAAACGTCTGGGGATAACTGGATTTTGGGGCGACTTCAGAGTGCAGCCGTCACACAGTCTGTATCTCCAGCAAACTTGCCAACGACTAGTGCGGGATTGGCGGGGAGAGCAACTCAAAGGGACGGAAATGTGCCCATAGTGCAGCCGCCGCCTCAACCCGTCAACTTGGCAGCTTTGTTGGCAATTCTGTTTGACGACTGAAGGACGTTGTTAGGCCGAGAGGTTTGAAAAGAAGTATTTTCTGGTGGTACTCAATTAAGTGCGTTATCGCGGTACGTCAGCCGCAAAATAGGAGGAACAGCGGTGAGAAAAATTATTAGATGGGGTATTTTGGCAATTTGCGCCATGGCTTCGTTGGTAGCTCAGGCGGCTCCCCCTACCGCAAGCACGCACCGGTGGTTTCCTTATCGGCCCATCGATGCGCCGCTTGCCAATGCAGCGCAGCTGACCGCGGTACAGGTGATCGAAAACGGGGACTTCATTCTGAGTTTTAGTAGTGATGTCGACCCTATCTGCACCACCGGCACGGCTGGCAATGGCAGTATTCAAAAGAATCGACTTTATTTCCGCGCCGGTTATGAGGACTTATCGGCTGCTGCCGTGAAGTCCCTGCTGGCCACGGCGCTGCTCGGGCTGCAGGGCGGAACTCAGATTCTGGTTATGTATAACTTCACGACCGGCACCTGCGATGGTCGATATCTGACTGCGGTAAAGAAGTAGGGTGTTGCGATAGGGTTGCTGCAGTCCGCCGCTGAGCAGCGCCTTGCTGCTTAAAACTGGGCACAGGGAGTTTTGTGAAAATACTTGAGAAGTATAGTGACGCAGCCATCTGCAACGTGACCATGTCGACGCGAGGTGTCGTCCTGGCTACGGTTCTGGCATTAGTGTCGGCCCACTGCGCCTACGCCCAAACTCCCGCCGACGTTTTCAATTACGCCCGCCAGAGTAGTTTCGAGTACCACCCGGCAGGCCATGCGCATGCAGGGTTGCTCAAGATCGAGCGAGTCGAGCCCAACAACCCTCAGTTGTGCGTCGAGACCGAGTACGGCTACGACGCCTGGGGCAACAAGGCGAGCGCCACGACCCGCAACTGCACCAACGCCAGCGGCTCTGGCGCGAGCGGGTTGGCGACGTTCACTGCGCGCACCTCAAGCAGCAACTTCACGCCTGGCGCGGGCTGGAACGCGCTCACCATTGCGGGCAAGTCAGTCTCCATACCAGCTGGCGCCTTTGCGGCCACCGCGACCAATGCGCTGAGCCAGTCGGAAAAGCGCCTCGTCGACCCGCGTTTCGGCGCCCTCGTCAAACTCGAGGGCCCCAACCAACTCACGACCGAGAACATCTTGGACGAGTGGGGTCGCGTTGTCGAAGAACAGCGCGCCGATGGCACCAGCACCAAGACCCAGTACTGCCTCATCGTTGGCCGCGCCAGCGATACCAGCAGCAACGGCCCCGGTTGCGGCAGCACGCCACCCTTGAGTGGGCGCAGCGATGAGATCCCGGTCCAGGCCTACAGCTACACCCAGGTCCAGGGTTTCCTCAAGAACACGTCGACCATCACCGGCCCCGCCCAGCGCGTCTACAAGGACCGCGAAGGTCGCGCCATCCGCCAGGTCACCGAAGCCTTCGATGGGGGTGGTGGTGCTACAGCGGGCCGCGTCATCGTCCAGGACACCGTCTACAACCTCTACGGCGTCGCCACCGTCACCAGCGGTCCCTACTTCCTGGATAGCGGCAGCGCTAACGTTGTCGGCAGCAACGACCGCACGCTGACCCGTATCACCGTGGATGCGCTAGGCCGCACCACCATGGTCGAGCAAAGCACCGACGCGCTCGATCCAAACGGCATCAGCACTTCAATTGCCGCGCACAACGGTGGTACCTATCCGGGCGCAATCAAAGTCGCCGTCACCCGCGTTGCGTTCAACGGGCTCAACACCACCACCACCAACGCGCTGCTCCAACAGCGCGTTGAAGAGAAGAACGCCAACGGCCAGCTCGTGCGCGTCACCGATGCGCACGGTGCGCAGATCGCCTACCAGCACGACGCCTTCGGCAACCTCCTGAAGACCCAGGACGCCCTGCAGAACCTCGTCACGCTCAGCTACGACATCCGTGGTCGCAAGCTCAGCATGAACGACCCCGACACCGGCACCTGGCAATACGTTTACGACGCCGTGGGCCAGCTGCGCGCCCAGCAAAGCCCCAGGCAGACCCTGGCCACGCGCACGACCATGGACTACGACCCGCTCGGTCGCATGACCCAGCGCGTCGAGCCCGAGTACACCAGCACCTGGGCCTACGACAGCTGCACCAAGGGCGTGGGCAAGCTCTGCGGCACCGCCACCACCCACGGCGTCGCCAAGACCTTCAACTACGACACCCTGGGGCGCCCCAGCACCAGCCGCGTCGCCGTCAGCGGCGGCCCGAGCTTCAACACCGGCGTGGCTTATGACGGCTTCGGCCGTGTGCAAACCCAAACCTACCCGACAGGCCTGCAGGTCAGCTACGACTACACCACGCGCGGCTTCCTCAATCAGGTCAAGTCCGTCCAGCAGCTCAACATCGTGGCCGATGCCAAGGCTGGAGAAACCGCCGGCGCCAGCGCGACATGGGCGGCCGGCAAAGTCATCTGGGCCGCCGGCAGCGTCAACGCACGGGGCCAGGCCGAGAACCAGACGCTCGGCAACGGCGTCAACAGCCGCGCCAGCTTCGACGGCCCCACCGGCCGGCTCAAGGACCTCAACGCCGGCCTGGGCAGCACCAACACGGCGGTGGCCTACACCTACACCTGGGACAGCATAGGCAATCTCAAAGGCCGCGCCGACCTCAACGGCGACGGCAGCACCGGCAACATCACCGACAGCTACGTCTACGACGCCCTCAACCGGTTGACGCAGTACACCGTGGAAGCCAGCGCCTCGGCCAGCCTCAAGCGCACCGTCGATCTGCACTACAACGCCATCGGCAACCTGCTGCACAAGAGCGACGTCGGCAACTACATCTACCCCGACTTCGGCAACAGCAGCGGCACCACCCGGCCCCGCCCGCATGCGCTGACCACGCTCAACCGCGTCAGCGGCGGCAGCATCACCTACGCCTACGACGCGAGCGGCAACGCCATCACGGCGACCGACGGCGCCTGGCGCCGCATCACCTACACCAGCTTCAACCTGCCCAGCGGCACCGTTGACCAGGCCGGTGCGGGCGGTGCCGAAGGCCCCAACGGCCTGCGCTACCTCTGGTACTACGACGAGAACCACCAGCGGCTCAAGGAAGTTCGCACGAACGCGCAAGGCACGCGCACCACCTGGAACCTGCACCCCGACAACCAGGGCGGCCTGGGCTTCGAGACCGAAAGCACCGGGTCCAGCGTCAACCTGAACCGCCACTACATCGCTGCGGGCGGCCAGACGCTCGTGGTCGTCACACGCGAGGCCTTGAGCGCCTATGCCGCCAGCACGGCCACCACGACGAGAAGCCTCGGCACGATCGCCGCCATCAAGGTCGAGTACTGGCACAAGGACCACCTGGGCAGCCTGGTGGCCACCACCGACCACGCCGGGGCAGTGACCAAGCGCTACGCCTACGACCCGTACGGCAAGCGGCGCCAGACCAACGGCACGTACGACGCCTTCGGGGCGCTCGTCATCGACTGGGTGGATGGCAGCAACCAGGGCACCGATCGGGGCTATACGGGCCATGAGCACCTGGATGACATCGGCATCATCCATATGAATGGGCGGCTGTTCGATCCGCTGACGGGGAGGTTCCTTCAGGCGGATCCGTTTATCCAGCAGATGGATGACTTGCAGAACTTCAACCGCTACAGCTATTGCTTTGGGAATCCGTTGAATTGCACGGATCCAACTGGGTACTTTAGTTTGAGGCGGCTTATAAAATTTGTAGCAGTAGTGGTTATTTCTTACTACCTGCCGGGAATAGTCCAAAGCTATCTAACCACCGCTGCAGGCGGAGTTAGTGGAACATTCGTAAGCTTTAGTGCAGCTGGTAAGGCAAGCTTGACATTAGTTGGCAAGTTGGCGGTTGCCGCCACTACGGGATTCGCTGCTGGAACAGTGCAAGGAGGCTCGCTCCAGAGCGGTATTCAAGGGGCGTTCAGTGCCATGCTATTTGCCGGAGTGGGCCAACACGTCGGTATGGCGGGCCTTGATAGCGCAGGTGCTGTTGTTGACGGAAGCAAGTATGCCTACGCCGTGATGCTTCACGGAGTGGCGGGCTGTATTTCAACGGTGGCAAGCGGAGGTAAATGTGGTCCTGGAGCGTTGAGTGCGGCATTCTCAAAAGCAGCGCTACCGCTCTCTGCAGGGCTTGGAGATGGTCCCGAAAGAATGCTTACGCACGCGGTGGTGGGCGGCACAGCTGCCACTTTGGGAGGTGGAAAGTTTGAGAACGGGGCAATGACAGGTGCGTTCAGCTACGCCCTAAATAATTGTCTGTATGCTAAAGAAGCGTGCTTGCGCGGGCTGCAGACTGCTTACGAAAGGATTGCAGTTCGATACGGTCCTGGGGCGACTAATATTGTGCGTATGGCAGGGGAGGCAGAGGGGGTGGGAACCTTCGGGGCTCTGCGCGGTGCAAAATCGATCTATCAGTCTGCTGTTGATGCCGGCGAGAAAATAAACCTGCACCATCCATGGCCAAAGTACCTCGGTGGTACCGAGGTGCAGGATTACGTTTCACTTCCCCAGTCAATACACACTGCGTATCATCGAGGTTTGGATGAGATTTATGGCCGATGGCTTGGGGGAAAAAGTTTCGAGGGGCTTGAGGCTGCGCAAAAGAATATTATCCTGGCTGAGTTTGAAAAATATACGCAGAAGTTTGATGCGGCTGTGGGAACTAGTATTTTGAAGGGGGCTTACAAAAATGGCTTCAGTACAAGTTCAGTTGTTAATCAAATTCCAAAATGAAACGCCTTAAAAATTCACAGTTGAGGCCAGGGGACTTCCATGAGTTCCCAGTCTGGAGATTTTCTGAGGAGGACGTGGATGGTGAGTGGTGGCTTGCGCCTGCAGTTCAGGGCCAGGTTGGTAACCTTGATGCCTTTGTTATCGGAGTTCCGGTTAAATATGCTAGCGGGGTGATGGGTTTTGGCGTCTTGGCGACATTGTCCGATCTAGACGACCCGGCATGTGTTCAGCGAGCCACTTTGTCGCTTTGGGATGGAATAGGTAATTGGTGTGTTATTTTCCCGCCTTGGCATCCGCTTGCTGCTGAGATGGGAATTTCCTCTGCGGCCCAAAAGTTGGGACTTGATGTGCGCGATTTATTTCCGGTGGCATTCGATCTGAGAAGTTACTTGGGCAGATCGGAAGATTGGTTGGTCGGAAGGTGGCCAGAATCAACGCCAACTCGAAGCGCCGCTGATGAGGCGTTGGATATGGCTCTCAAAAGCTTAAATCTTCCAAGGGCATGAAAATGCTTTGCGGCAGAAATTTTAGAACTAACGGAGAAATCGGGGTCAGGTCTCAAATCTAAAGTCCTTTGCCTTTGCCGCCGCTAACTAATTCCTAGCACGTAACCATGACTCGCCCACTGCGAATCGAGTTCCCCGGCGCGCTCTATCACGTCACTTCCCGAGGTGACCGGCGCGAGGACCTCTTTACGGATGATTCGGACCGCGCGGAGCTGCTGGCCGTGATGGCCCAGGGGCTGTCGCGGTTTGATGCGGTGTTGCCGGGCTATTGCCTGATGAGCAATCACTACCATTTCGTGCTGAACGAGAAATCGGGGTCAAGAAATCGGGGTCACGTATCAAATCTAAAGTCCTTGCCTTTGTCGCGACTCATTGCTGATTGCTAGCAACCAAACATGACTCACCCACTGCGAATCGAGTTCCCTGAGCGCTCTATCACCTCCCTAGGCACTCGGCGCGAGTACATCTTTGAGGATCACCGCACAGCGCGATGAGGTAGCGAAATTCAATGTTGTTTCTGTTGACTGGAGTTAACCATGCTTTTTAGCCGACGGCTCCCGGCAATCCTTTTCTGCGTATTTGGGGCACTCGCTCTTGGTGGGAAGGTGGGTGCGGCCAGCACCTACATCATTATGGACGGCACCATCATCGATGTTGCAAACACAGTGAACGGCATGCAGGCTTTTGCCGTGCTAGTTGCTGGTGCAACTGGGCCGTGTTCCATGCCGACGCCTGGCAAGCAGGGTGCTTGGATCATCTTTCCGGAAAATAAGGCGCAATCACCGGCTACCCATCGCATGGCACAGCAATTGGCGATGCTTGCGCTTGCAACCGGCAAGAAAGTGCGGATTGCAAACTATCAGGATGCCAGCTGTTTCGGTGCCAGCTTCATCTCGATAAGTAATGGCCCTTCGTCCACGGACTAGGTGTAGCCGCTAGCCAATCGAATATCGGTGCACTGCCTATTGGTGTGGGGCACGCTGATGGGGTGAGTTCGCTGGAGCGGGCGTGTGTTTTGACCTAAAGTTGATTTGCTGTTGAGACATAACCAAGGTAATTTTCTCTGGGTATCAGACGAAAGTATGTATGAATATGAAGCCAATATTTTTGGTGCTTGTCATTCTTGTATGTCCTTCGCTTGCATTTTCGCAAGAAACCAGGGTCTATTTAAAGGAGGCCCATATCATCGTGTCGCTGGCTGCGTCGGGTTCAACGCCTGATGGGTTGCAGATACGGGGGCTTAACCACAAGGATCAAAGAATCAACGTTGCCATATACGGCTTGGAGTCGCTGCAAGGTGGCAAGCAGGTGAAAGCAGACTGCGGCAAATTCTTTGCAATGGCCAATGCCATGCCGAAGATGCGCATGGAACTCTATGTCTCGGGCATGGCGCCTTCAGTGGCAGCGTCAGCTGATCCGCGCGGGTACCGAGCGATCACGTTTCAAGTTACGGGGCAGCCTGTGACATCGGGGTGCGTGCTGGCAGACAGCACCAAATTCAATGATCAAACCAGCTCGTCGGTTATCTGGTACGAGTTCCCGTAGTTCGTTGGTATCAAGGCTTTCCTGTCGTGCTGGTGCAGCATCCGGAAATCGACATGCCGCTGACCGCGCTTGACTTGCAGTTGATGACAAGGGCGGCGCCGGTGGTGTGGTGCGGCGCAGATCGGCTTGCGCGGCAGTGCTGGCCATGCTGATCTTGCCCAGTACACCGGGTGCGAGCCGGTTGAGCGGTGCCCGCGTCGCTGAATGGGCCCCTTGGGTTGCCGGGGCGCTGCTCTTTTCGGCGCTGGGGCTCTGGTTGTCAATCTGGTGGTGGGCTCAGTCCGTGAACGTTCAGCCCGTTGACCAGTCGAATGGGCCTTCGACCGCCCGGTTGGCGACAGCGCAGAGCGCCTTGACGCCAACCGACGCCGTCGTCCAGCCGGATGCGGTGCTGGGCTTCCTTGCGTCTACCGCCAAGGACATGGGGCTGGCTTGGGTGTCGGTGCAGGTCGATATGCCGCCTGCCGCACCCGGGCAGGCGCCCCGGCTGGACGTCTGGCAGGCCCAGGTCACGCTGCAAGGCGGCTATCCGGCGGTCAAGCGCTGGCTGCGTGAAGCCGTCGGACGCTACCCGCAACTAGTGCTTCAGAGCGGCCGGTGGGCTCGGGCCACAGGCGCAGCCGCCGTTACAGCAGGTGGGGCCGAGGCACTGGATGTGCAACTGCAGCTGGTATGGCTGCAGCGGCCGGCAGCCCAGCTGTCGGGTGCCTCGGCGGCAACAGGCAGTGGGCAGGCGCCGAGGTGACGGCAACGATGGCGAAGCTAACTCAGCGCCTGCGACGCCTGGCGCGCGTGCGCTGGCTTAACCTGGCCACGGTGCCTGGGCTGGGGCGTTTGTCGCCACTGCTGCGCTGGGCGTTGGTGGGCAGCAGTGTCGCGACGTTGGCCGTGCTTTTATTGCCGGAGCCGCCGGCGGAGGGCGTGACGGCCACTGCGCTGGACCAGGCCGATGCTTCGGGCCGGCTTTTGCCGTCGACGGCCGCGAGTGCTCCACCCGGAACCTACTGGCACGCTTATGCGGCACGCCAGCCGCCAGAGTTCGCTGAGGCGGAGCGCGACCCGTTTGCGCCTGAGGCGCCCGCTGTAATGCCGGCTCCGCCACCAGCGGTTACCGTGCCCCCCCCCGCGCCAACACCGCCACCGCCGCCACCTGCGCCGCAGTTCCGCGTCGTTGGCTGGTTTGGCGTCGAAGGTCAAGCTCAACAGGTGCTGCTGACCGACGGGCAGATCGAGATCGTGGCTCAGCCCGGCCTCGCGTTGCCCGACGGTTTTGTCGTGCAGTCCATCGATGCGCAGCGCCTTGTGCTGCGCTATCCCCCTACGCAGACCGACTACGCGTTGTCCCTGCCCGCAAGCTTGGCTGAAAGCCGTTAACTTGCGGGCCCGTCCCCGAAGTAACCCTGAGAACCGGATCGTGAGTCGTCGTCTGCCTTATTGGCCCCGTGGTTGGGTCATCGCTGTTCTGTTGGGGGTGGCCTTGCTTGCGTCCGGCTGCGCTGAGCAGCGTGTCCGCAGTGAGGCGGATGAGGCACTGGCCCGTGGTGCCTACGACGAAGGCGTGCGTGTATTGCGCGACGGTGTGCAGGCGAATCCGAGCAGTGCGCTGTTGCGATCAGGCCTGTTGCAAGCGCGCCAGCAGGCACTGGAAGCCTGGCTGCGCGAGATTCAGCAGCGCCAGGGCGCAGGCGACATCGCCGGTGCCCAACGTGCGCTGGACAAGGCGCAGGCGGCTGACCCTGACAACCCGCGGCTGCGGGCGCTGAAGGCCGAGCTTGAAATCACCGCACGCCAGCGTGCCGCATTCGCCGAGGCTCAAAGTCAGGTGGACAAGCAGCGGCCCGATCTGGCGCTGGCCGTCATCTCTCAGGCGCTGCAGGACAACCCCCAGCACGCCGAGTTGCTGGCGCTGCGCCGCAAGCTGGAGGCCGACATGCGCACTCGTGAGCAGGGCGCCTCCCGCGACGTGCTCGCCCAATCAAAGCTGGTGTCGCTGGACTTCCGCGACGCCACCCTGCGCATGGTGCTGGACCTGATCAGCCGGCACAGCAGCGTGAACTATGTTGTCGACCGCGACGTGAGGCAGGAGTTGCGCGTCACGCTGCTGTTGAAGGACGCGTTGGTTGACGATGCACTGAACCTGCTGCTGGCCACCAATCAATTGACGAAGAAGGTGGTGGACGCCCGCACCATCGTGGTCTACCCCAACACCCGGGAAAAGGCCAGGGAGTACGAAGAACAGGTCGTCAAGGTCTTCTACCTGAGCAGCGGCGACGCCAAGGGCGCAGCGGCATTCCTGAAGTCGATGTTGAAGGTGACCGACCCCTTTGTCGAGGAGCGCACCAACATGCTGGCAGTGCGCGACTCCATCGAGAACATTCGCCTGGCTGAGCGGCTGATCGGGTTGTACGACGCCGTGGAGCCTGAAGTGCTGCTGGAACTGGAGGTGCTGGAGATCAACACCAACCGGCTGAGCGAGCTGGGCGTCAAGTTCCCGTCTTCGCTCTCGCTGACACCCCTCGCACCGGCGGGTGCGACTCAGCTGACGCTCCAAAATATTGATGGAATCGGGCGTGATCGAATCGCGCTGGGCTTGGGGGGCGCAACCGTTAACCTCCGGCGCGAGACGGGTGACTTCAGCACCTTGGCCAATCCGCGCATCCGGGTCAAGAACAAGGAAAAGGCCAAGGTGCTGGTTGGCGACAAGATACCGGTCATCAGCACCGTGACGGGACAGACCGGCTTCGTGTCGGACAGCATCAGCTATCTCGACGTGGGCTTGAAGCTCGAAGTCGAGCCGGCCGTCTATGCCGACGACGATGTGGGCATCAAGGTGTCGCTGGAGGTCAGTTCCCTCGGCAACTCGGTGCGAACGGCCGCGGGTGCCTTGGCGTACCAAATTGGCACTCGCAACGCGAGCACGTGGCTGCGGTTACGCGACGGTGAGACGCAATTGCTGGCCGGCCTTATCAGCAAGGACGAGCGGACGAGTGCCAATCGCCTGCCCGGCATCGGTGATCTGCCGGTGGTGGGGCGGCTGTTTTCCTCGACTTTGGACGACGCGAAGCGGACCGAGCTGATGCTGGCTGTCACGCCGCGAATCTTGCGCAATGTGCAGCGGCCCAGCGCCAGCGAGTCAGAGATTTGGATCGGCACAGAGGCCAGGCCGGGCCTGAAGCCTGTGCGGCTACTCAAGCCGGCCCCGCCGGACGTTGCCGCCGCGTCCACCATGCCCGCTGCTGCCGCCCCCGGTGCCGCGCCAGCAGATGCGCAAGTGGCCGCATCTGCTGCTGAGGCTACTGGCGCGCAGCTGACGACGCCTTTGAAGTTGAAATGGCAGGCGCCTGACGCGGCGAAGGTTGGCGAAGTCGTCACGTTGAGCCTTGCGGCCGAGCAGGCTGCCGACCTGCGCGCCCTGCCCATGGAGCTCAGCTTCTCGCGCGACAAATGGGCCTTCGTCGGCGTGGACGAAGGCGATCTGCTCGCGCAAGGCAACACGCCCACGTCGATCGTGCAGACCGGTCAACCCGAGGTGGGGCTATGGAGCGTGTCGGTGCTGCGGCGGCCTGCCAGCGGTGCCTATGGGGCCGGACGCGTGCTGAGCCTGAAGCTGCGGGCTCTGCAGCCCGGTGACACGATGGTGGCCGTGCACAGCGCCAGGGCGTTGTCGTCGCGGGCGGACGCCGCGCTGGTAACGGACTTGCCGGTCCACAAAGTACGCATCGCGCCATGAAGCAGCGGGGCTTTTCCGTGATCGAGTTGCTGGTGGTGCTGGCGTTGTTGAGCGTGCTTGCGACCGTGGCGATGCCCTTGGCGCAGACGGTGCAGCAGCGCGAGCGCGAGCGCGAGCTGAAGCGGGCCTTGTGGACGATCCGGGACGGTATTGATGCCTATCGCCGCGCGGTGGATGAACTGCCGCCCGCGACCTTCGAGCGCACGGCGTCGGGCTACCCACCGAGCCTGCAGGCGCTGGTTCAGGGGCTGCCGGATGCGCGCGCTGCGGGCGGGCGCAGGCTGTTCCTGCGCAGCATTCCGCGCGACCCCTTTGCGACGACCGATCTGCCTGCCGATCGCACATGGAAGCTGCGCAGCTATGCCTCCGACGCCTCTCGCCCTCAAGCCGGCGATGACGTCTACGACGTCCACTCCGGTTCCTCGGTGGTCGCCCTCAGCGGGCAACCCGTGAGCGAATGGTGATTTCACGTCGCCGCATGCTGCAAGGCTTCACCATCATCGAACTGCTGGTGGTGCTGACGGTCATGGCCATCCTGCTGGGCATCGCCACACCGCGCTACGTCGCCCATGTCGATCGGGCGCGGGAGACGGCGTTGCGGCACAACTTGAAGGCCATGCGCGAGGCCATCGACCAGTTCCGGGCAGACCGTGGGGTACCACCCCAGAATCTGATCGAGTTGGTGCAGGCGCGCTACCTCCGCGAGGTGCCCGAAGACCCCATGACGGAACGCCGCGACAGCTGGGTCTTCGTGCCAGCACAGACGGCCGCGGGGGGCGCGGTCGGTACGCCAGCGGTGGCGCCGTACGCCACTGTGCGCAGCGGTGCCCTAGGCGCGGGCAAGGACGGTAGGCCCTATGCAAGCTGGTAACGCAGCGGGACTTCGAGCGCCATGCGCGGGCTTCACATTGCTTGTGATGCTTGGCTTGCTCGCCCTGCTCGGATTCGGGCTGTCCATGGCCGGGCCGGCCTGGCGTGACCAGGTCCAGCGTGAGCGCGAGACGGAGTGGCTGCGCATCGGAACGCTGTATGCCCAGGCTCTGGACAGCTACGTTCAGAGTGCGCCCGGTTCGATGACGCAGCCACCGGCGCAATTGGATGATCTGCTGCTGGACACCCGCTTCATCGGCGTGCGCCGCCACCTGCGGCAGACCTACACCGACCCGCTGCAACCGACGTTGCCCTGGCAGTTGCTCCGCGATGAGGAGGGGCGCATCGTGGGCGTCTTCAGCAGCTTTGAGGCGACGCCCTTCCTGACTCAGCCGCCGGCCGGCAGTCGAGTCCAATGGAGGCCCCAGGGGTCTGGCTACTCGCGCTGGGCCTTCGTCGTCGCCGCTCTGCCCACCAATCCTTCGGCATCCATCCGATGAAAAGACTTACTTCGCGCCGCAGAGGCTTCACCTTGCTCGAACTGCTCGTGGTGATTCTGATCATCGGCATGCTGACGGGCATCGTGGCGCCGCGCTTAATGGGGCAGATCGGCCGCTCGGAACGCACGGTGGCCCGTGGCCAGATTGATGCGCTCGACAAGGCCATCGAGTCGTTCCGCCTGGACCTGGGGCGCTACCCGACCAACGCCGAGGGCCTGCAGGCACTGGTCCAGGCGCAGGCCGCCGATTCCCGTTGGCGCGGGCCCTACCTCAAGGGAGGCGTGCCCATGGACCCCTGGGGCAGCCCGTATCAATACCGCTCGCCAGGTAGTTCGGGTCGGGACTTCGACTTGGTCAGCCTCGGCCGTGATCGTGCAGCCGGTGGCAGCGGCGACGACGCTGACATCACCAACTGAGCTTCTAGGCGGCCATGCGTTTTCAAGTCAGGGCAATGGAGTCGCTGGACGCTGGCAGCGTCATGGACATGGAGTGGACAGCTGCTGATGAAGCGCAGGTGCGGGCTCAGGCCCGCGCCCAGGGGCTGGCCGTGCTGGCGGTCCATGCGCTGCAGCCTGCGGATGCGCCAACCCGTGCGGCCCCGCGCTGGAAGCCGACTGACCTTGCCTGGTGGTGCAAGGAGCTGCACACGCTGGTGTCGGCCGGCATGACCGCAGTCGAAGCGCTGGAAACCTTGCAGGCCCAGTCGTTGTTGCGCGGCACCAGCGATGCGCGGAGCCAGATCCAGGCAGCCCTTGTCGCCGATCTCTACCGCGGGCTGCCCTTATCTCAGGCGATGGCCAACGAGGCCGGATTTCCGCCCGTCTTGGTCGCCAGCGTGCGGGCGGCGGAGCGAACGAGCGCGTTGTCAGGGGCGCTGGAGGACTATCTGCGGTATCACGAAGTGCTGGACCAATTGCGCCGCCGCGTCATCAGTGCGGCGATGTATCCGCTGCTTGTCGCCAGTGTGGGGTTCATCGTGAGCGTGTTCCTCATGGTGGTCGTCATGCCCAAGTTCCTGGGATTCCTGGAGGGCACGCGGGCCAGCCAAGCGCCGATCACTTCGATGCTCTTCGCTTTCAGCCATTGGCTCCAGTCGAACGGCATCCTGGCGGCGGGCCTAGGCTTGATGGCAGCGGCGGGGCTGGCCTGGAATTGGCGCGCTGGCAACGTCGGGCGGGCCTTGCTTTGGTTAGGGCGCCAGATCCCGCCGCTGGCGCGAACGATGTGGGCGTTCGAGATGACCCAGCTTTACCAGTCACTGGCGCTGCTCTATCGGGGCGGCTACCCGATTGAGGAGGCCGTCGGCATCTGCCAGGCCTCGTCGCAGACGCGTCATGCGCCAATTGCGGACTCGCTGGAGCGCTGCCAGCAGGCCTTGCTCCGCGGGCAAGGCCTGTCACGCGCATTCGCCGATGCTGGCTTAACGGATGGAGTGTCGGTGCGATTGCTGGCCGTCGGGGAGAGATCCGGTGGGGTCCACGGCATCCTGCAGGCCATCGCACAGCGTCATGCGCAAATCGTTGCGGATTTCGTCGACCGGGCGATGCGTATCGTCGAACCCCTGCTCCTGCTGCTCGTGGCGACGCTGGTGGGTTCGGTCGTGGTGTTGATGTACCTGCCCATCTTTGATATTGCCACCGGGTTGCCATCATGAACGAAGCTGCTTGGCGCGCCGACCTGGTGGCGGCGCGACATCGCTGGTCGAACCAAACCGGCAGCGGCCGGCTCACGGTGTGGGACATATTGACCCGTGACTTGGCGCTCGTCCCGCACGAAGCATGGACGGACCGCTTGCGCCAGATGGGCATCCAGGTTCTGACTTTCGCCGATGTTCGACCGATTGAGCTGCTCGCGCCGGGCTGCCTGCAGGTGGGTTTGGAATCGAATCCGGGTGCGCTCATGGTGGCGATGGAGGATCCCTGGGATGACGAATTTCTTGCAATGCTCGCGCGTCGCCTGGGCCGTCTGCCTGGGCTGGCCACGGCAGCCGCAGCTGACTTCGACCGGTGGACGGCGCAACTCGGTGCCACACCTGTCGATGCGAAGTCGACCGTGACGCGATCCACCGACGCATCGGATGTACAAGCGGACGGAGTGATCGGCTTTGTTGCCCAGGCCTTGCAGGAAGCAATTGCCCAGGGCGGTAGCGATATCCACTTCGAGACTGACCGCCGGGGATTGCTGGTCAAGCACCGTGTCGATGGTGTGTTGCGGCCGGGCGGCCGGATCGAGCCCGTGCAGCGCGCAGAGGAAGTGATCTCCCGCATCAAGGTGCTTGCCAAGCTGGACATCACAGAGCGGCGTATTCCTCAGGACGGCCGGGTGCGATACGAGCTACCTTCCGGTGCTGCCATGGACTTGCGCGTGTCCATCATGCCCAGTGTCCATGGCGAGGACGCGGTCCTGCGGCTGCTTGATCGGGCACAGTTGCGAACGGCCGAGGCGTCCGTGTCCCTGGATGCGCTGCAGTTTGATGCCGCCAGCGTGTCGCGGGTGAGAGAACTGGCGCAATTGCCGCACGGCATGCTGCTCATCACGGGGCCTACTGGTAGTGGCAAGACCACCACTGTGTACGGCATTCTGTCGGAGCTGAACTCTGGCGAGGAGAAGATCGTCACGATCGAGGACCCCGTCGAGTACGAGCTCCCAGGCGTGCTCCAGATCCCCGTCAACGAGCGCAAAGGCCTGACGTTTGCCAAGGGCCTCAGGTCCATCTTGCGCCATGATCCCGATCGCATTCTGGTCGGCGAGATCCGAGATGCTGAGACCGCCGAGATCGCCGTGCAGTCGGCGCTGACTGGACACCAAGTGTTCACGACAGTCCATGCCAACAGCCTGTTCGATGTGACTGGGCGCTTTCGCCACTTCGGTTTGGACATGTTTGGTTTTGTGGCGGCATTGAACGGGGTTGTGGTCCAGCGCCTCGTGCGCGCCTTGTGCAGCAACTGCTGCGGTGAGCGCATGGCGACGGACCGCGAGCGGGATTGGCTGGCGAGGCAAGGCTTCGAGGCCGCGAATCACGTGCCCCAGGTAGTGGGTTGTGACCACTGCAAAAGCACGGGATACAGCAAGCGATTTGTCCTGGCCGAGGTGCATGCGGTCGATGACGTCCTGCGGGACCTCATCACAGGGCAGCACGCCATATCGGCACTGCGCTCCCATGTGGCCGCATCAGGGGTACCTAGCCTGAGCCAGCAGGCCGCGGTGGCCATCCGGGAGCGGCGGACCAGTGTTGAGGAGGTCAGGCGTGTCGTGGGCTTGGCGTAGCAGACTGCGGCCACGTGCCACGCTCATCATTGGCAGTAGTTTCTGGGGGGCGCACACTGGGGGTGCGGCGCAGCCGTGGCAGTGGGGCTCGAGCCAGACCTGGCAGGAATCGGTGAAGCTGGCCTCGGGATCCTTGAATGCGCAGGGAATCCGGCCGGAGGTACAGGTCTGGCTGTCAGGGGCGCTGTGCCCGGCCCTGTGGCTGACGCCGCCGACCGGGTTGCTTGATGACGCAGAGTGGCAGGCGTGGGTGACGACCATTGCCGCCGCACGGCACCCGGTGGGGCAGGAGGGCGAGTCTTTTCTTGTCTGGGCAGATGACGATGCAGCGGGGCCGATCCTCGCCTGTGCCTGGCCATGCGCGTGCCTAAGGGCGCTGGAGGCAGCTTTGGGCACCAGCCGGCTTGTGTCGGTCAAGCCGCTCTGGGGTCAGGCATTCAGCGCGCGTCATGCCGTGACGAACATTGGAAGGGAGCGTTGGGCGGCGTACGACGGCGAAGCGCTTACGTCCCTCGATTGGGAAAACGGTAGGGTGACTGGTGCCGTAACCGTCGAAGGCCTGCGGGAGGGCCAGCAGGCGCTTGCCGTCTACCAGCGGCGACTCGCGACGGCCGATGTCGACAAGGCCTTTCTGCTTTGGCTGGAGAAGAGCGGCATGGCCGATGGCGCGGCATCAGGTCAGCCTGCATGGTCGGAGGTGTCGACGTGAACGTATTTCGCAACATTGAGTTGCTGCCCCTTCGACCTCGCCCTTGGCTACGTGCAGCTCTCACCATCTTGCCCGCCGTGCTGGCTATCGCGCTTGGCGCTGACGCAGCACGCCGCTATGTTGAGCATGAGCAGCAAGTCGAGCAAGCGCGGCTGGTAGCTGAGAAGCGCCAGGCAGCCGTACAGCAAACCGCAGCCGGGAACGCTGAGCGTGACATGCAATTGCGTCGCTTCGACGAGATGGTCGCTCCCTGGATGTCGGTGGTATCTTTTCCGTGGGATGAGCTGTTGGCGTCCACGGAGCGGCTGAGGGCGCCGGGTGTGAGGTTGGTGTCGCTTAGCGTCGACGCTCAGCGCAGCATGGCGCGCGTCGTTCTGGAGTGCGGCAGTCCATCGCAGGCCACTGAGTTGAGTTCGTTGCTGAACGAGGGTTACCCGCTGGGCCAAAGCAAATGGCGACTCCTTCGCACTCGCGTCGTGGCCGGCTACACAAATCTCGTCGAGGCTGAGCTCGAATTCATGCCGACGTTGGTGGTTCGCTGACGCAGGCGGTGCGACGCCATGCCGGTCACATCTCCAGCCTCTCCCCCGCGGCGTCGAACCACATCGTCTTGCCCCCATCGAAGCCAAACCTTACCCTGGCACCTTCCTGCACCTCCGGCTGGCCCGGCAGCACCGCCGACACCGTGCTGCCCGCACAGCTCAGCCAGACGACATGCTGGTTGCCAAGCGGCTCGACCAGCTGGACCTCGGCCTCGAAGGGCTCGCCCGCAGCAACGCGCACGTTTTCCGGCCGGATGGCCAGCGTCAGCACTTCGCCTTGCGGCCGTGAGGCCAGCGCGGCGGGCAGCGGCACGCTGAAGGCCGGCGACGCGAACACGCCGCCTTCGCCCACCTGGCCCTCGACCCGGTTGATGGCCGGCGACCCGACGAAGCCGGCCACCAGCAGGTTCTTGGGCTTCTCGTAGACCTCGGCCGGCGTGCCAATCTGTTGGATGACGCCCTGGTGCATGACGACGATGCGCGTGGCCAGCGTCATCGCCTCGACCTGGTCGTGGGTCACGTAGATCATCGTGTTGCCCAGGCGGCTGTGCAGCAGCTTGAGCTCACGGCGCAGGTCGGTGCGCAGCTTGGCATCGAGGTTGGACAGTGGCTCGTCCAGCAGCAGCACCTTGGCCTCGCGCACCACGGCGCGGCCGATGGCGACGCGCTGGCGCTGGCCGCCCGAGAGCTGGCCCGGCTTGCGTTCCAGCAGCGCCGTCAGCTGCAGCATGTCGGCCGCGGCGGCCACGCGCTTTTCCAGCTCGGCCTTGGGCGTCTTGGCCATCTTCAAGGGGAAGGCGAGGTTCTCCTTGACCGTCATCGTCGGGTAGAGCGCATAGCTCTGGAACACCATGCCGACGCCGCGCTGGCTGGGCTCGGCGCGCGTCATGTCGTGCTCGCCGATGTGGATGCTGCCGCCGCTGACTTGGTTTAGGCCGGCGATCGTGTGCAGCAGCGTGGACTTGCCGCAGCCCGAGGGGCCGAGCAGCACGAGGAACTCGCCGCTGTTGACGTCGAGGTCGAGGCCCTTGATGACCTCGTGGGTGCCGAAGCGGATGCTGAGGTCCTGGATGTGAACGCGGGTCAAGGCTGTCTCCTGGTGTCGGTGCTGTTGTTCGGGTTCTGCAAGATCCTGGCGATGGCCTGCTGCGCCACCTGTGCAGGAATGTCGCGGTTCCAGTAGTCGCTGACGGCGTTCTCGAGCGCCGTCAGTTGCTCGGGCGCCAACAGCATCTCGGTATTGCCGACCAGCCGGCCGGCATCGCGCAGTGCGGCCGCGCCCAGTCGCGCGCAGGCGTCGAGCGTGCGAGTGTCGAGGTCGGTGCGCACGGGCACCGAGCCCTTGCGCGCACTGAAGGCAAGCTGCGTGGACGGCGCCGTCGCGACGCGGGCCAGCAGCTGCTGCGCGGCGCGGGCGCTGCCGTCCTTGTCTTTCGGAAAGACCAGCACGTCGCCATCGACGATGTAGGGCGAACGCGGGCTCAGGCCGGTCGCGCAGCCGTAGTCGCGGCCCGGCTGCTGGCCGGCAGCCGTGAACTCGCCCTTGACCCAGTCACCCATGAACTGCAGGCCGGCGCGACCGCTGATCAGCAGCGCGGTGGTGTCGCTCCAGCTGCGCCCGGGCGAGGCGGCGTCGACATAACGGCGTAGCTTCTTGTAGTTAACGAGCACGTGGCGCAGCGCCTCGCCCTGCAACGCTGCGGCATCGCGGTCGCGCAAAACGGCGAGATACAGCTCGCGCCCGCCCTGGTTGGCCAGCATCGCGCTGAAGAGGTTCAAGTCCTGCCAGGGCTGGCCGCCATGGGCCAGCGGGATCAGCCCGGCGGCCTGCAGCTTGTCGAGCGCGGCAAAGAACTCGTCGATGCTGCGCGGCTCCTGCCGGATGCCGGCTTTGGCCAGCGCGGCCTTGGAGCTCCACAGCCACGCTGGCATGTGGATGCTGATGGGCACGGCGTAAATATGGCCGTCCACGCGCACGGCGTCCATCAGCACGGCCGGCAGCGTCTCGGCCCAGCGGTTCTGTGCGGCGATGTCGTCTAGCGCATTGAGCCGGCCCTGGCGGGCCAGTTGCACGAAGGACCGGGAGGGGTTGAACTGCGCGGCGGTCGGCGGGTTGCCGGCCTTGATGCGCTCCAGCACGACGGCGCGCGCCTGCTCCGACGCGACGACGGCCAGGTCGCGCCACT
Source organism: Pelomonas sp. Root405 (assembly GCF_001425165.1). GTDB lineage: Bacteria > Pseudomonadota > Gammaproteobacteria > Burkholderiales > Burkholderiaceae_C > Pelomonas. The sequence continues at coordinate 202,858 of NZ_LMDU01000015.1, read as the reverse complement.
GGCCACCGGCGGCGCGGTAGGCGTCGGCCAGCGCATGCATGGCCGCGGTCTCGCCGGGCGACGTCCACCAGTGCACGACGTCGACCTGCGGCCCGGCCTGCGCCGTGGCGGCAAGCAGGGACGTGGCGAGGACACAGGCGCGGCGCATCACGGCATCATTACCGACTATTAATAAACTTAATATCGTATTAACCATGAGGGCTGACACCGCTAAAGTCTGCGTCCCATGAACCTGCTGCTCGCCGAAGACGACGCCCTGCTGGCCGACGCGCTGCAGCAGCAGTTGCTTAACGCCGGCTTCAAGGTCGAGTGGGCCGAGAACGGCGCCGTGGCCGAGTACCTCCTGCGCAAGCAGGACTTCGACATCGCCATCCTCGACCTCGGCCTGCCCATGGTCGACGGACTGACCGTGCTCAAGCGCGTGCGTGAGGCCGGCCGGACGCTGCCCATCCTCGTGTTGACCGCGCTTGACGCGCTGGAGCACCGCGTCGCCGGGCTGCAGGCCGGTGCCGACGACTACCTGACCAAGCCCTTCGACTTTCCCGAGCTGGAGGCGCGCCTGCATGCGCTGCTGCGCCGCGGCCGGCCGGCCGGCGCCGCGCAACAGCTGCGCGGCCTGACGCTGGACCGCGCGGCACGCCGCGCCAGCGTGGGCGCCCAGGCGCTGGAGCTCAGCCCGCGCGAGTGGACGCTGCTGGACCTGCTCGTCGGCGAGCGCGACCGGGTCGTCACCAAGCAGCAGATCGCCGAGGCCTGGGGCAGCGACGACGGAGGCTCCATCGAGGTCTATATCCACCGCTTGCGCAAGAAGCTCGAAGGCTCGGGCCTGGCCGTGCGCACTGTGCGCGGCCTTGGTTATCTGCTCGAAGCCACGGCCTCACCGTGACCGGCCGCTCGCTGCATCGCCAGCTGCTGCTGTGGCTGCTGCTGCCGCAGATCGTGCTGTGGACGGTGGCCGCGTTCGGTGCCTACCGCGTCGCCAGCCGGCATGCCGACGAGTTGGTGGACGCCAGCCTGCTGCAAGCGGCCCGCGCACTGGCCCGCCAGATCCGGCCGACGGCCAGCGGCCTGTTCGTGGACCTGCCGCGCTCGGCTCAGGACATCCTGGCCGCCGACCCGGAGGATCGCGTCATGTACGCCGTCAGCTCGCCCCCGGGCCAGCTCTTGCTCGGCGACGCGCGCCTGCCGCCGCCGCCGCGCACGGCCGCGTTGGGGGAGCCGGTGTTCTTCGACGCCACCGTGCCCGAGGCCATGCGCGTCGTGTCGCTGGACCTGCACCTCGGTGCTGCCGGCGCGGCGGACTCCGCGCTGCGCGTGCAGATCGCCCGCTCCAGCGCGCCGCGCGAACTGCTGGCGCGACGCATGCTGCTGGACACGGCGCTGCCGCTGTCGCTGCTGATCGCGCTGATGAGCATGGGCGTCTGGGCCGGTATCCGCAAAGGCCTCAAGCCGCTGGCCGAGCTGCAGCGGCAAATGGAAGGCCGCCGCGCCGATGCGCTCGACCCCGTGCAGCTGCAGGCCGCCCCGCCCGAGGTGCGCGCGCTGGCAGGCGCCGTCAACGAACTGCTGGGCCAGGTGCAGCAAAGCCTGGCCACGCAGCGCCGCTTCATCAGCGACGCGGCGCACCAGCTGCGCACGCCTTTGGCCGGCTTGAAAAGCCAGGCCGAGCTGGCGTTGGAGGCGACCACCGACCCCGCATTGCGCCAGCGCCTGGAGCGCGTGCTGCTGAGCGCTGTGCGCAGCGCCCGCCTGGTGTCGCAGCTGCTGGTGCTGGCGCGCGCCGAGCCCGAGGCCGTGGCCGCGCAGGGCTGGCAGCCGGTGGACTGCGCGCGCCTGGTGCGCGAGGTGGCCGCCGACTGGGTGCCGCGTGCGCTGGCCGGCAGCTGCGACCTGGGCGTGGACATCGTCGGCGAAGGCCACGCCGTGCAGGGCGTCGAGCTGCTGCTGCGCGAGGCGGTGGTCAACCTGATCGACAACGCCGTGCGCTATGCCGGCGCTGGCGCCACCATCACCGTGAGGTTGCGGCGGGCGGGCGACGATGTGTGGATCGACGTCGAGGACAACGGCCCGGGCCTGGCGCCCGAGTTGCGCGAGCGCGGCTTCGAGCGCTTTGTGCGCGGCGCGACGACCGGGGACGGCTGCGGCCTGGGCCTGGCCATCGTGCGCGAGATCGCCGAGCGCCATGGCGGCAGCGCTGCGCTGTTGCCGGCCGCGCCGAGGGGCTGTCTCGCGCGGCTGACCTTGCCGGCCGCATGACTGGCGACAATCGCACCATCCCACAGCGAGCCACCGTCATGACCACCCGCACCGTCTTCGGCGCCTGCCCCCACGACTGCCCCGACACCTGTGCCATGCAGGTCACCGTCGAGAACGAGCGTGTCATCAAGGTGCAGGGTCGCGCCGACCATCCCAACACCCACGGCGCGCTGTGCACCAAGGTCTCGCGCTACCCCGAGCGCACCTATCATGCCGAGCGTCTGCTGCACCCGCTGAAACGGGTCAGCAAGAAGACCGAGGCGCCCCGTTTCGTGCAGGTGAGCTGGGCCGAGGCCATCGCCGACATTGCCGCGCGCTTGAAGGCGATTCCGGACCCGCAGACCATCCAGCCCTACAGCTATGCCGGCACCATGGGCCTGGTCCAGGGCGAGGCGATGGCGGGCCGCTTGTGGAATGCGTTAGGGGCTGCGCGGTTGGACCGCACCATCTGCGCCTCGGCCGGCGGCGCGGGCCTGGCAGCCACCTATGGCCACAAGCTCGGCATGCACACGCGGCACTTCGCGGGCGCTAAGCTGATCATCATCTGGGGCAGCAACTCCATCGCGTCGAACCTGCACTTCTGGACCTATGCCAACCAGGCCAAGCGCGAAGGCGCCAAGCTGATCTGCATCGACCCGCGCAAGACCGAAACGGCCGACAAATGCCACCAGCACATCGCCGTGCTGCCCGGCACCGACGGCGCGCTGGCGCTGGGCCTGATGCATGAGCTGATCGCCAACGATTGGCTGGACCGCGACTACATCGAGAAGCACGTGGACGGCTGGGACGAGCTGCGCGGCAAGGCCCTGGACTGGCCGCCCGAGCGCGTCGCCGAGGTCTGCGGCATCAGCGCCGACGAAGTGCGCAACCTAGCGCGCGATTACGGCACGATCAGGCCGGCCGCCATCCGCATGAACTACGGCCTGCAGCGCGTGCGCGGCGGCGGCAATGCGGTGCGACTGATCGCACTGCTGCCCTGCCTGACCGGCGCCTGGCGCCATCAAAGCGGCGGCGTGCTGCTGTCGGCCTCGGGCTGGAATGCGCCGTTCAAGAACGCCGATCTCGAACGCCCCGACCTGCTCGCCGGCCGCCAGCCGCGCATGGTCAACATGAGCACCATCGGCGACGCGCTGCTGCAGGCCGACCCGCCCATCGCGGCGCTGATCGTCTACAACAGCAACCCGGTGGCGGTGGCGCCCGAGTCGCCGAAGGTCGTGAAGGGCTTCCAGCGCGACGACCTGTTCACGGTCGTGCTCGAACACTTCATGACCGACACGGCCGACCTGGCCGACTACGTGCTGCCCGCTACCACGCAGCTCGAACACCTGGACGTGCACACGTCCTACGGCCACACCGACGTGTTGATGAACCAGCCGGCGATTGCACCGCTTGGCGAGGCCAAGCCCAACACGCAGATCTTTCGTGAGCTGGCCGCGGCAATGGGCTTCACCGACCCCTGCTTCAGCGACAGCGATGAGGCGCTGGCCGCTCAGGCCTTCACCGCCGACATCGACATGGTGCGGCTGCGCGAGCAGGGCTGGCTGCCGCTGCCGATTCCCGAGGCACCGTTTGCCGAAGGGGGCTTTCGCACGCCCAACGGCCGCGCCCAGGCCGCGGGCGCCGACTTCGTGCCCAACTACGAAAGCGCCCAGACCTCGCCCGAGCTGGCCGCCCGCTATCCGCTGGCCATGATCTCGCCGCCGGCGCGCAACTTCCTGAACAGCAGCTTCGTCAACGTGAAGAGCCTGCGCGACATCGAAGGCGAGCCGCTGATCGAAATGCACATCGGCGACGCCGTCGAGCGCGGCCTGGTCGATGGCGCGATGGTCGCCGCCTTCAACGACCGCGGCCGCTATGTCGCCCGGCTGAAGGTCAGCACCCGCGCCCGGCCCGGCGTTGTCAACGGCCTGGGCGTGTGGTGGCGCAAGCTCGGCGCTCAGGGCAGCAATGTCAACGAGGTCACACACCAGCGGCTGACAGACATGGGCAACGCGCCGGCGTTCTACGACTGTCTCGTTCAAATCGAAGCCGCTTGAACTTGCGCGTATTGCTTGTTGCAGCCGCGGCGCTCGCCTTGAGCGGCTGCAGCGCCGTCGGCCACTGGGGCCAGGCGGCGGGTGGCCATCTCGGCATCGTCCGCGCGGCCAAGCCGGTGGACGCCTGGCTGGCCGACCCGGCCACGCCGACGGAGCTGGCCGAGCGCCTGCGCCTGTCACAGCAGATTCGCGATTACGCCAGCAGCCATCTCGCGCTGCCGGACAACAACAGCTACCGCCGCTATGCCGACCTCGGCCGCGCCGCCGTGGTCTGGAACATCGTCGCGGCGCCCGCGCTCAGCTTCGACCTGAAGACGTGGTGCTATCCCATGATGGGCTGCGCCGGCTACCAGGGCTGGTTCAACCTCGACGAGGCCCGGCGCCGTGCCGACCTGCTGAAGGCCGAGGGCTGGGAGGTGCAGGTGCAGCCGATTCCTGCGTACTCCACGCTCGGCTGGAGCCGATGGCTCGGTGGCGACCCGCTGCTGAACACCTTCATCCGCTATCCCGAGGGCGAGCTGGCGGCCATGATCTTCCATGAGCTGTCGCACCAGCGCGTGTACGCGGGCGACGACACCGGCTTCAACGAGGCCTACGCCACGGCCGTCGAGCAGATCGGCGCGCGCCAGTGGCTGGCGGGGCGGCCCGAGGCGCTCGCCGCTTTCGAAACTGGCCGTGCACGGCGGGCGCGCTTCCTGGCACTGGCGCGCGAGGGGCGCGAGCGGCTCAGGGCGGTGTATGCCGGCCCGGCCGAATCCCGCGCCGCCGCCAAGGCTGCCGTCATGGCCGAGCTCCGCGAACGCGCGCCCAGAGAGGCGCCGGGCTACGAGGCCTGGTTCCAGCGCGCTAACAACGCCAGCTTCGCCATCCTGTCAGCGTATGACGAACTGGTGCCGGCGTTCATGCGCCTGTACGAGCGCGAGGGCCGCGACTGGGTGAAGTTTCACGCGGCCGTCGAGCGGCTGGTACCGCTGTCGCGCGAGGAACGTCGGGCTACATTGCGGAGCCAAGGAGGTTCCGATGTCCCTGATCCTGCGACGCGCACGACCCAGTGACGCGCAAGCGATAGCCGAGCAGCTGGCCGACCCGGAGATCTATCCAGGACTGCTACAGGTGCCGTATGCCAACGTGGAGCTGTGGCAGCAACGCTTGAACACGGCGCCCGTGGCGGGCTCACCCGAACTGTTCCTCCTGGCCGAGCGGGAAGGCCGCATCGTCGGCAGCGCGGGCCTGCATCCGGCAGGCACCCAACTGCGCCGTCGGCACGCCATGATGCTCGGCATCTCGGTGCTGGCGGAAACCCAGGGCCAGGGTGTCGGCGGCGCGCTGATGACGGCGTTGCTGGACTACGCCGACAACTGGGCGCAGGTGTTGCGCATCGAGCTGACCGTCTTCAACGACAACGCGCGCGCCATCCGCCTGTATGAACGCCATGGCTTCGAACGCGAGGGGTTGCACAAAGCCTATGCGCTGCGCAATGGGCAGTATGTCGATGTGCTCGCCATGGCGAGGCTGCATCCGAGGCAGCCGTTGGTTTAAGGTTCGCCGATCTGACTTGGCTGGTGCCGCGGATTGCGCGCGCTGCTCCCAGACAAAACCTAATGCGGCGGCGCCGAGCAGATCGCTCAGGCGATGGACGTGGGGCCGGTATCTTGTGCCAGTGGGCCGCCGGTGCGCCAGCCGAACAGGCCGGCCAGGGCTGCAGCCAGGCCGGCGAGGACGGCGGTGACGCTGGCCACGCGCAGCAGTTGGCGGCGTTGCTGACGGCTGCGCATGGCTTTGCGTGCGGGGTTGCGGGCCAGCTCGTGCATCAGCGTGACCTCGTGCTGGCGCTCCTCGATGGCGCGGGTGAGTTCGCCGCCCTGTTCCAGTCGACGCGCCAGCTCGCGCACGGCGTCCAGCTCACGCTTGCGAATGCGCAGGCCCGGCGCCCTCAGCGGGCTGCCCAGCGCCCGTGCACGCAGGAACAGGGCCTTGGCGGCAAGGCGGTCGGGCTGGCAGCCCCAGCCGGCGTCCAGGCAACTGGCCAGGTTGAAGGTGGCGTCGGCATGGCCCTGGGCCGCGGCAGCTGTGTAGAGGGCCACCCCGCGGGATGCGTCGGGGTCGCCTCCCCAGCCTGCCACGAGCATGCGGGCGAGGTGGAACTTGGCGGTCAGGCTGCCGGCGCTTGAGGCGCGCTCCAGGCGCTCGCGAGCCTGGACCGGCTCGCGCGGTACGCCCAGGCCTTCGAGCTGGCACAGGGCCAGCATGGCCAGGCCTTCGGCACTGTCGGAGTCGGCGGCGACGCGGAACCAGTAAACGGCTTGCTCGTGATCGGGCTCGGCGGCGCGAAAGTGGTTCAGCCCTTCGGTGAGCGGGTCGAGGCTGTGCGGGTTGGGGTCGACAAGGCGCATGGGTTCTCCCTGGGCGCGAGTTTGTCGCTCGCTTTTTAGGCGCAGAAGTATGCGTGCACAGGCGGGCAGAGGGTCTGGCAGATGTGACACGAGGCTTCTCGCGTAGAGTGCGGCGCACCAGCAACCGCTGGCCTGCCAGACCGTGCAAGCGCAGCGGGTGTCAATGGCATTCACCGACCCAAGGAGAGCCGACGTGGCCGAGATCCGCATTCACCGAGACCACGCGCTGGGCCTGACGAAGGCACGCGAGATCGCCTGGAAATGGGCCGAGCAGGTCGAAGAGAAGTTCGACATGGCCTGCACGGTGCACGAAGGCGCCGACGGCGACACCGTGGAGTTCACCCGTTCAGGCGTGAAGGGCGAGCTGACGGTGGCGGACGACCACTTCGAGCTGGTGGCACAGCTGGGTTTCTTGCTTGGTGCCTTCAAGAAGACCATCGAGGGCGAGATCGAGAAGGAGCTCGACTCGCTGCTCGCCGCAGGCGCCAAGAAGAAGGCGCCGGCCAAAAAGAAACCGACCTGAGGCCGGTTCGTTCTGCGCGCTGTGGCGCGCTTACTTCAAGGACTCGATCAGGTCGATGTACTGCTGCATCGCGTCGTCGTTCGACGTGCCCTTGAGCTCGTTCCAGGCGTCCCACTTGGCGCGGCCGACCATGTCGGTGAAGCCGGGGCGCTTGCCATCAACGTCGCCGGCGCTGCCCTGCTTGTACAGCGCGTAGAGCTTGAGCAGGGTGGCGTTGTCGGGCCGCTCGGACAGGTTCTTGGAGTCGGCGACGGCGGCTTCGAATTGGTCTTTCAGGCTCACGGGGTTCTCCAGGCTGATGAGGGCCTGTTAACACGACGGCAACGGGTCACGTTGTGCCCAGAATGGCCGCGAGCAAGGCGCAAACCGCAGCCGGGCTGAGTGCCCGGCGAGGATTTGCAACGCCGCGCGCGGCCATTCTGGGCACAACCCTTCGGGAAAGTCCGCAGACGGGGCCACTCGGCGTTGCACCGCTTGCCCGCACATGAGTGCGGGCGGCGCGATGCGCCTTGATTGGCTCCCGTCTGCGGACTTTCGTGACCCATTGCCGTCGTGTTAACAGGCCCAGTGGCGTCGATTCTCATGACAATCGACGGGGGCCCAGCAGTTTAGGCCGCGAGAACAACATATCGAGGAGACTGAATGGGCCAGACCAGCGAACGCATGTCCAAGGTGGATACCGCCTGGCTGCGCATGGACACCGAGGCCAACCTGATGATGATCGTCGGGGTCTGGTCGATCCGCCCTGGCATCACGTTGGCCGCCCTGCGGGAGCGGGTGGCCGAGCGGCTGCTGCAGTACCCGCGCTTTCGCCAGAAGGTCGTCGAGGATGCCTTGCTCGGTGCGCAGTGGGTGGTGGACCGTGACTTCGACATCGCCCGTCATGTGGTCGCCGAACTGCCGCTGCCGCTGCGTGGACAGAGCCGCGACCAGGTGCTGCGAGAGCGCGTCGCCGAGCTGTGCTCGGAGCCGCTGGACCCTGCGCACCCGCTGTGGCAGTTCCAGCTCATCGAGGACATGGGCGACGGCACCAGCGCTCTGATCGCGCGCATCCACCACTGCATTGCCGACGGCATCGCGCTGATCGCCGTAATGCTGTCCATCACCGATGGCGGCAAGGCGCCGCCCCAGAGGGCGAGGGCACGCGCTCCCGAGGTCGAGGAAGAAGCCGACTGGCTGCTGGACGCCTTCCTGCGCCCCCTCAGCAACATGACCGTGAAGGCCATCGGCCTGACAGGCAAGGGCGTCTCCAAGGGTGTGGACACGGTGATGTCGGCGGGCACGCCGATGGATGCGTCGATGGAGATGGCCCGCATGGGCTACCAGGCCGTGTCCGACGTGGCCGCGTTCGCGTTGATGCCCGACGACTCGCCGACCAGGCTCAAGGGCAAGCCCGGCGCGACCAAGACGGTCGCCTGGGACGACAGCCTGGCGCTGGACGAGGTGAAGGCCGTCGGCAAGGCGCTGGGCGCGTCCATCAACGATGTGCTGCTGGCCTGCGCAGCCGGTGCCATTGGCCGCTATCTGGCCGACAAGGGCGAGGACCCGGCGGGCAAGGAGATCCGCGCGATGGTGCCGGTCAACCTGCGGCCGCTGGAGCACGCCTGGCAGCTGGGCAACCGCTTCGGCCTGGTGCCGCTGGTGTTGCCCATCGGCATCGCCAACCCGGTCGAGCGGCTGTTCGCGGTGCGAGCGCGCATGAGCGAGCTGAAGGGCAGCTTCCAACCCGTCATGGCCTTCGGCCTGCTGTCGGTGGCGGGGCTGCTGATCAAGCCGGTGCAGCACGCGATGCTGAACATCTTCGCCAGGAAGGCGACGGCCGTGATGACCAATGTGCCAGGCCCGGCCGAGGCGCTGAAGTTCTGCGGCGCCACGGTCGAGAAAGTGATGTTCTGGGTGCCGCAGTCCGGGGACATCGGCATGGGGGTCAGCATCCTGACCTATGCGGGCCGCGTGCAGTTCGGCCTTATCACGGATACCGGGCTGTGCCCCGACCCCGAGGCCATCATCGCCAACTTCGCGCCGGAGTTCGAGAAGCTGCTGATGCTGTCGCTGATGATGCCATGGGATGGCGACACGGCCTGAGCCGCCGCCCGCCTACTTCGGCTTGGCGGGCGCCGCTGCGCTGGTCGGCGGCCTCTTCGGTTTCGCCTTGCCGGCCGAGGGCGGGTGGGCGAAGGCGACCGTGGCCGGGTCGGCCTTCTCCAGATAGAGCGCGTACTGCGCTTCGTCGCAGGGCTTGGCGTCGTTGTAGTAGCGGTTGTCGCCCTTGTAGCGCTCCCCGGTGAAGGCTGGGCCCGGGGCGCCCGGTGGGTGGTGGGCGCTGTGGCTGGCGTAGCTCTGCGAGCATCCGTCGCGCAGGAACGCCTGGGCATGGTCCGCAGGCGTGTTGGTAGCGAGTGCAGGGAGGGTGGAAACCAGAGCGGCAATGGCCGTTGCAAGAACTCTCATGGCTGACCTCCAAGGACGGCTAGGAGTGATATCTAGATTAGGCCCAGCTGGCCTGAATTGCACGTGAGTTGCGGGTCGACAAGACGGCGCTGAAAACAAAAAGGCGCTCCGGAGAGCGCCTTGTAGACAAGCGGTGGAGCCGTTCAGAGGCGGAAGGGCTCGGCCTTCTTCTTGGTCGTCGGGCGGCCGGCGGCGGTCGGGTAGGCGTTCATCACCTTGGCCGGGTCGGCCTTGTTGTCGAGGTAGGCGGCGTATTGCTGCGAAGTGCAGGGCAGCAGCTTGCCGGGCTTGGCCTCGCCCTTGTACTTGCCGTTGGCGTAGACGAACTGATACTCGTTGGACGCGACCGGCGTGGCGATGCTGCTGGTGTCGCTGTAGCTCTGTGCGCACTCGGCGCGCAGCTCGGCCTGCTCGGGCGTGCCCTTGTTGCTGGCTTGGGCGGAGAAGGCGGCGGCGATGGCGAGGGCAGGGATCAGGAGCTTCATGGCGCGGTCTCGTTTGGGGGGTGGCTGATGGGTGCGAAGCTTACGCCGCGAGGGCCGGGCTTGCACCCCCGGAGGCGCGGGAGACCGGGTCGTGACGCAGTTCACGAACGACCGGCCGCACCGTGAACTACTCCTCAAGTTCCTCTTTTGCCAGCTCGATGTCGAGCAACTCCATCGCGTCCATCGCCTCGCAGGCGGCCGCGTCGGCGTACAGCTTCTCGGCTTCCTTCATGCGCTTGTCGCCCTCCAGCATGACCAAGCCGTTGGCGCGCTCGATCATTGCGATGGCGCTCGTCGGGTTGAGCTTGATGGCCTGCTCGAACATCTTCAGCCCGGTGGCCGCATCGGCGCCTTGCGTGCGGCCGAGCAGCTTGCCGACCTTGTCGATGACCTCAGCGTGGAAGGCGCCCAGCGCGATATGAGCGTCGGCATGCTTGGGCGCCAGCGTGATGGTGGTCTCCAGCGCGTTCTTCACCTTGCTGCCCAGCCCTTGCGCCAACGCCTTGGCCACGCTGATGCCCTGGCCGTAGCGGCCGATGGCATAGGCCTGCCAGTAGTAGGCATTGGGGTTCTTGGGCTCCTCGGCCTGCTGGGCCTCGGCGCGCTCGGCGATCTCCAGGAACATCTCCAGCTTCACCTTCTCCTTCTTCTCCAGGTAGTTGGCGTAGATGCCCTGGGCCTTGTTGGCGACGGTGATGCCGGCGCCCCCGGCGGCGAGGCCCGCGTCGTACGCAGCCTGGAAGTCCCCGGCGTGGAAGTGGGCCCAGGCTTGCAGGACGGCGGTGTCCTTGGGCAAGGGCTCGGCGTCGCCGGCATGCAGCCGCGCCCAGTGCTTCTTCAGCGTGGCCGGCGTGTAGACGAATGCGCTGTTGTCGTAGGGGAAGGCGGTCCACTTGGCCATGGCTTGTCTCCTAGGGTGATTGGTATTGACCGGCGAGCTTGAAGAGGTGGTCCTTGGACGCTTGCTCAAGGTAGGGTAGCAGCAGGCTCAGCGCATGGAAGGCGCCACGCATCAGCGCTGCACCGGCACGATCGGGCTCCAGCGCGTGGCGCGGATCGCGCACGTATTCGTAGCTCAGCCAATAGCTCACGACGACGACCATCGCGTTGGCCGTCGGTGCGGCCTCGCGCAGGTCCATCTTCAGCGCGCCGCCCAGGTGCAGGCCTGACAACACATGGCGCATCGCCTGCTCCTTGGCGGCGAGCAAGGTCTGGAAATGGGTCTCCAACCGGCGGTTCTTGAATAGCAGGTCGTTCAGGTCTCGGTAGAGGAAGCGGAACTTCCAGATCAGCTCAAACAGCATGTGGAAGAACAGCCAAGCGTCCTCGACATTGCGCACGTTGTCAGCGGCCGCCAGCAACTCGTTCAGCTCCGCCTCGTAGCGGCCGAAGAGGGCGTTGATCAGCTCGTCCTTGGCCGGGTAGTGGTAGTAGAGATTGCCCGGGCTGATCTTCAATTCGGCCGAGATCAGCGTCGTCGACACATTGGGCTCGCCGAAACTGTTGAACAGCTCCAGCGTGACCTCGAGGATGCGCTCGGCGGTGCGGCGTGGGCGTTTGGGCGTGGGCATCGCGGGGCATTCTGGCAGTGATCGGCGCTCAAGGAGGGGCGACTTTTAGAATCGCGCCCCATGCCGAATTCAGCCTCCCCGCCTGCCATCTCCTTCGAGAACGTCAAGAAAACATACCGGGGAGGGCAGGTCAAGGCGCTGGATGGGGTCAGCTTTGACATCCATTGCGGCGAGTTCTTCGGCCTGCTCGGCCCCAACGGCGCGGGCAAGACAACGTTAATCAGCGTGTTGGCCGGCCTGACCAAGGCGACCGAAGGTCGCGTGCGCGTGATGGGCCACGACGTCGTCGACGACTACGCCGCCGCCCGCAAGGCGCTGGGCGTGGTGCCGCAGGAGCTGGTGTTCGACCCTTTTTTCAGCGTGCGCGAATCGCTGCGCATCCAGAGCGGCTACTTCGGCGTGCAGCGCAATGACGACTGGATCGACGAGCTGCTGCACAACCTTGGCCTGGCCGACAAGGCCAACGCCAACATGCGCCAGCTCTCCGGCGGCATGAAGCGCCGCGTGCTGGTCGCCCAGGCATTGGTGCACCGCCCGCCGGTCATCGTGCTGGACGAGCCCACGGCGGGTGTCGACGTCGAGCTGCGCCAGACGCTGTGGCAGTTCATCGCCCGGCTGAACAAGGAAGGCCATACGGTGCTGCTGACGACGCATTACCTGGAGGAAGCCGAGGCCCTGTGCCAGCGCATCGGCATGCTGAAGAACGGCCGCATCGTGGCCCTGGACCGCACGTCGCAGCTGCTGGCCGGCACGGCGTCGACGATGCTGCGTTTCAAGACCGATGCGGCGCTGCCACCGGACATCGCAGCACGGGCGCGGGTGACGGGGCGCATCGTGCAGGTCACGGCGCATGACGCCAACGAAGTCGAGTCCACGCTGGCGGAGTTGAGGAAGGTCGGGGTGCCGGTCGAAGACCTGGAGATCGGCCGCGCTGACCTCGAAGACGTGTTCCTGGAAATCATGCAGGGAGAGCACGCATGAACGGTGCCTCGACCCTCTTCAAGAAGGAAGTGCTGCGCTTCTGGAAGGTCGCCTTTCAGACCGTCTGCGCACCGGTGCTGACGGCCGTCATGTACCTGCTGGTCTTTGGCCACACGCTGGAGGACCATGTGAAGGTCTACGACAGCGTCGGCTACACGCAGTTCCTGATCCCGGGCCTGGTGATGATGAGCGTGCTGCAGAACGCGTTCGCGAACAGCTCGTCCAGCCTGATCCAGAGCAAGATCACCGGCAATCTCGTCTTCCTGCTGCTGACGCCGCTGTCGCCCCTGGCCTGGTTTGTCGCCTACGTCGGCGCGGCCGTTGTGCGCGGCTTGATGGTCGGCGCGGGTGTGCTGCTGGTCACTGTGTGGTTCGCCCCGCCGGGGATGGACAACATGCTGTGGGTGCTGGCCTTCACGGTGCTTGGCGCCGGTCTGATGGGCACCCTGGGCCTGATCGCCGGGCTGTGGGCCGAGAAGTTCGACCAGCTGGCGGCCTTCCAGAACTTCATCATCATGCCGATGACCTTCCTGTCCGGCGTCTTCTACTCGGTGCATTCGCTGCCTGCCTTCTGGCAGGGTATCAGCCACCTCAATCCGTTCTTCTACATGATCGACGGCTTCCGCCGCGGCTTCTTCGGCGTCAGCGACGTGTCGCCGTGGATCAGCCTGGGCGTCGTCGGCATCAGCTTCGCGGTCGCAGCTGGGCTTGCTTTATCGCTGCTGAAGAGCGGCTACAAGATACGTTCCTAGAATCCGGGGTTTTCCCCGAGGACCGATCCATGGCCGACCCGACCCCGCAAGAAGTGCGCGATTTCATTGCCGCAGGGCTGCCCTGCGCGCATCTCGAAGTCGAGGGCGACGGCCGCCACTTCTTCGCGACCATCGTGTCTGACGAGTTCAATGGCCTCTCCCGCATCAAGCGACACCAGCGCGTCTACGCGGCGCTCGGTGAGCGCATGCGCGAGCAGATTCATGCGCTGTCGATGAAGACCTTGAGTCCCGAAGAATGGAGCGCGAAATGAGTGGCCTGACCCTCGCCCTTTCCAAGGGCCGCATCTTCGAAGAGACGCTGCCGCTGCTACGCGCCGCCGGCATCGAGGTGCTGGAAGACCCCGAGACCTCGCGCAAGCTCATCCTGCCGACCAACCGCGACGGCGTGCGCGTGGTGCTGGTGCGCGCCAGCGACGTGCCGACCTATGTGCAATACGGTGGCGCCGACCTCGGCGTGGCCGGCCGCGACGTGCTGCACGAGCAGGCCCTGGCCCAGGGCGGCTCGCACGGCCTGTACCAGCCGCTGGACCTGAAGATCGCCCGCTGCCGCATGAGCGTCGCCGTGCGCGCCGACTTCGACTACGCCGCCGCCGTCAAGCAGGGCTCGCGCATCCGCGTGGCGACCAAATACACCGAGATCGCCCGCCAGCATTTCGCCGACAAGGGCGTGCACGTCGACCTCATCAAGCTCTACGGCTCCATGGAGCTGGCGCCGCTCACGGGCCTGGCCGAGGCCATCGTTGACCTCGTCTCCACCGGCGGCACGCTGCGGGCGAACAAGCTGGTCGAGGTGGAGCAGATCATGGACATCTCATCGCGCCTCGTCGTCAACCAGGCCGCGCTCAAACTCAAGCGCGACCTGCTCCGCCCGCTGATCGACGCTTTCGCCGCGGCCATTGCATGAAACTTGTTCGCCAACTCTCCACCACCGACGCCGACTTCGCGGCCGAGTTCGAACGCCTGCGTTTCTGGTCGGCGGCCGACGATGCCGCCATCGAGGCCCGCGTCGCCGAGATCCTGGCCGATGTGCAAAAGCGTGGCGATGCGGCCGTGCTGGACTACACCGCCCGCTTCGACCGCATGGCGGTCGACAGCGTCGCCGCACTGGAAATCACCGCAGGCGAATTGCAGGCGGCGCTGGCCGCCATCACGCCGGCCCAGGCCGCCGCGCTGCAGGCCGCCGCCAAGCGGGTGCGCAGCTATCACGAGCGCCAGATCGAAGCCTGCGGCCGCAGCTGGAGCTACCGCGACGAAGACGGCAACCTGCTCGGCCAGAAGGTCACGCCGCTGGACCGCGTCGGCATCTATGTGCCCGGCGGCAAGGCAGCCTATCCGAGCAGCGTGCTGATGAACGCCATCCCCGCGCAGGTCGCGGGTGTCGGCGAGATCATCATGGTCGTGCCCACGCCGGACGGCGTGCGCAACCTGCTGGTGCTGGCTGCGGCCGCCGTGGCGGGCGTGCACCGCTTGTTCGCCATCGGCGGCGCCCAAGCTGTGGCGGCACTGGCCTATGGCACGGCCACCATCCCGCGCGTCGACAAGATCACCGGCCCGGGCAACGCCTATGTCGCGTCGGCCAAGAAGCATGTGTTCGGCCAGGTCGGTATCGACATGATTGCCGGCCCGAGCGAGATCCTCGTCATTGCCGATGGCAGCACGCCGCCGGACTGGGTGGCGATGGACCTGTTCAGCCAGGCCGAGCATGACGAGCTGGCGCAGAGCATTCTGCTCAGCCCCGACGCCGCCTTCCTGGATGCCGTCAGCGCCAGCATGGAGCGCCTTGTCCAGGAGATGCCCCGCGAGGCCGTCATCCGCGCATCGCTGGCCGGCCGCGGCGCGCTGATCCTGACGCGCTCGATGGAAGAGGCCTGCGAGATCAGCAATGCCATCGCGCCCGAGCACCTGGAGATCAGCGCCGCCGACCCGCAGCGCTGGGAACCCTTGCTGCGCCACGCCGGCGCCATCTTCATGGGCGCGTACACCAGCGAATCGCTTGGCGACTACTGCGCTGGCCCCAACCACGTGCTGCCCACGGCCGGTACCGCGCGCTTCTCGTCGCCGCTGGGCGTCTACGATTTCCAGAAACGCAGCAGCCTCATCGAGGTCAGTGCCGAGGGCGCACAGACGCTGGGCCGCATTGCCAGCGAGCTGGCCCATGGCGAGGGCTTGCAGGCCCACGCGCGCGCTGCCGAATTGCGCCTGCGCTAGCTCACCCTTCAGAAGACACGAAGTTCGTGCAACACGAACTTCGTGTACTCTTCGGGCCATGAAGAACGTCACCGTGTCCATGGATGACGCCGTGGCCGAATGGGCCCGGCTGGAGGCGGCGCGCCGCAACACCAGCGTGTCGCGCCTGCTCGGCGAGCTGCTTGCCGAGAAGATGCAGCATGACGACGTCTACGAGCGCGCGCTGCAGGACTGGCTGCATCGTGAACGGTCATGGTCGTCCGACGGGCAGCCGTATCCCGGCCGGGGCGTCCTGTGACAGCGCCCGTCTTTGTCGACACCTCCGTGCTGCTCTTTAGCGAGGACGGCGCTCGCCCGGCCGAGCGTGAGCAGGTGCTGGCGTGGCTGCGCGCGTTGTGGGCGACGCGCACCGGTCGTGTCTCCGTGCAGGTGCTCAGCGATTTCTACCTGCTCGCCACCCAGCGCGTGAACCCGCCCATGCCCCAGGGCGATGCGCGCGCCGAGGTGCGCCGCTACCAGCACTGGCAGCCCTGGCAAACCGATCAGGCGACCGTCGAATCGGCCTGGTCGCTGGAGAGCCGCTTCGGCCTGCCTTTTGCCGACGCCCTGGTCATCGCCAGCGCGAAGGCCCAAGGCTGCACCCGCCTGCTGAGCCTGGCCCTGCCGCACGAAGCCGTCTTCGACAGCGTGCAGGTGCTCAACCCACTCGTCACCGCGCCATGACCGCTGCACTGGACAAAGCCCTCGCTCAAATACGCCCCGATGTGCGGGCGGCGCATGCCTACGTCGTGCAGCCCAGCGCCGGCGTCATCAAGCTGGACGCGATGGAGAACCCCTACCGCCTGCCGCCCGAGCTGCAGCAGGCGCTGGGCGAGCGCCTCGGCGCGCTGGCGCTGAACCGCTACCCGGCCGAGCGGACAGCCCAGCTGGCCCGCGCGCTGGCCCGCCATGCCGGCGTCGGCGACGACGTGGGCGTCACCTTGGGCAATGGGTCCGACGAACTCATCGGCCTGCTGACCATCGCCGTCGCCAGGCCCGGCGCCACCGTGCTGGCGCCCGTGCCGGGCTTCGTCATGTACGAGGCGCTGGCCGGCCAGCAGCGGTTGGAGTTCATCGGCGTGCCGCTGCGCGCCGACGACTTCCAGCTCGACGAGGGCGCGATGCTGGCCGCCATCGACAAGCACCAGCCCGCGCTGATTCATCTGGCCTATCCCAACAACCCCACCGCCACGCTGTGGGACGCGGCGGTGATCGAGCGCATTGCGAAAGCCGCGCCAGGGGTCGTTGTCATGGACGAGGCCTACCAGCCCTTCGCCAGCGCCGACAGCCTGGCGCTGATGGCCCGCCAGCCGAATGTGCTTGTCATGCGCACCATGAGCAAGTTCGGCCTGGCCGGCGTGCGCATCGGCTACCTGCTGGGCGCGGCCGAGCTGGTCAACCAGATCGAGAAGCTGCGCCCGCCCTACAACATCAGCGTGCTGAACGCCGAAGCGGCCTTCTTCGCGCTGGAGCATGCCGAGGTCTACGCCGCCCAGGCGGCCGAACTGCGACAGCAGCGCGAGCGCCTGTTCGCCGCGCTGCAGGCGATGCCCGGCATCACGCCCTGGCCCAGTCAGGGCAATATGATCCTCGCCAGGGTGCAGGACGCGGCCGCCACCTTCGCGGCACTGAAGGCACACGGCGTGCTGATCAAGAACGTGTCGGCTCTGCACCCGCTGCTCGCGAACTGTGTGCGCCTCACCGTCGGGACGCCCGACGAAAACACCTCGCTGCTCCAAGCGCTCGAAGCCTGTCTGTCATGACCACACCCCCCGTCACTTCACGAGTAGCCGAAGTCACCCGCAACACCCGCGAGACGCGCATCACCGCGCGCATCAACCTCGACGGCACGGGCCAGTCCAAGCTGCAGACCGGTATCGGCTTCTTCGACCACATGCTCGACCAGATCGCCCGTCACGGCCTGATCGACCTGGACATTCATTGCGAGGGTGACCTGCACATCGACGGCCACCACACGGTCGAAGATGTCGGCATCACGCTGGGCCTGGCCGTGGCCAAGGCCGTGGGCGACAAGGCCGGCCTGACGCGCTATGGCCACAGCTATGTGCCGCTGGACGAAGCGCTGTCGCGCGTCGTCATCGACCTGTCCGGCCGCCCCGGCCTGCACATGGACGTCAAGTTCACGGCTGGCAGCATCGGCGCCTTCGACACGCAGCTGACTTTCGAGTTCTTCCAGGGCTTCGCCAACGCCGCGCTGGCGACCGTGCACATCGACAACCTCAAGGGCCACAACGCCCACCATCAGGCCGAAACCATGTTCAAGGCCTTCGGCCGCGCGCTGCGCATGGCGACGACGCCGGACCTGCGCTCGGCCGGCGTGATCCCGTCGACGAAGGGGTCGCTGTGACCCGGACCGTTGCCGTGGTGGACTACGGCATGGGCAACCTGCGCTCGGTGTCGCAGGCCGTCATGCATGCTGCACAGGGCCAGGGCTTCGATGTCGCCATCACCTGCGACCCCGATGTGGTGCGCGCTGCCGAGCGCGTCGTGCTGCCCGGTCAAGGCGCCATGCGCGACTGCATGGCCGAGCTGGCGGCCTCGGGCGCCAAGGAAGCCGTGCTGGAAGCCGCCGCCACCAAGCCGCTGCTGGGCGTCTGCGTGGGCATGCAGATGCTGCTGGACCACAGCGAGGAGCAGGACACGCCAGGTCTCGGCCTCATCCCCGGCCGCGTGCAGCGCTTCCGGCTCGAAGGCCGCTTGCAGGATGACGGCAGCCGCTTCAAGGTGCCGCAGATGGGCTGGAACCGCGTGCACCAACCGCGGGCCCATCCAGTTTGGGATGGCATTCCCGACGAGAGCTGGTTCTACTTCGTGCACAGCTTTTATGCGACGACGGCGTTGCCCGAGCACAGCGCCGGCGAAACCGATTACGGCGGCCGCTTTACCTGTGCCGTGGCCCGGGATAACATTTTTGCGACCCAATTCCACCCCGAGAAAAGTGCCGCGCTGGGCCTTGCGCTCTATCGCAACTTCCTTCACTGGAACCCCTGACCGTGTCACCCCGGTCTGCACCTTCTCGCCTCCCGCCTTCTCCTCAGCCCTCTAGTCCTCGGCCATGCTGCTGATCCCTGCCATCGACCTCAAAGACGGTCGCTGTGTCCGCCTCAAGCAAGGCGACATGAACGACTCCACCACTTTCGGCGAGGACCCCGCCGCGATGGCGCGGCGCTGGCTGGATGCCGGTGCGCGGCGGCTGCACCTGGTGGACCTTAACGGGGCCTTCGCGGGCAAGCCGGTCAACGAGCCCGCCATCAAGGCCATCATCAAGGAGATCGGCGACGAGATTCCGATCCAGCTCGGCGGCGGCATTCGTGACCTCGACACCATCGAGCGCTATCTCGACGACGGCCTCAGCTACGTCATCATCGGCACCGCTGCGGTCAAGAACCCCGGCTTCCTGCGGGATGCGTGCACCGCCTTCGGCGGCCACATCATCGTCGGCCTGGACGCCAAGGACGGCAAGGTCGCCACCGACGGCTGGAGCAAGCTGACCGGCCACGAGGTCGTCGACCTGGCGCTGAAGTTCCAGGACTACGGTGTCGAAGGCGTCATCTACACCGACATCGGCCGCGACGGCATGCTGACCGGCATCAACATCGAGGCCACGGTCAAGCTGGCGCAGGCGCTGACGATTCCCGTCATTGCGTCGGGTGGCCTGTCCGACATTGCGGACATCGAGCGCCTGTGCGCGGTGTTCGGCGACGGCGTTGAGGGCGTCATTTGCGGCCGCTCCATCTACACCGGCGCGCTGGACTTTGCCGCCGCCCAGGCGCGGGCGGATGAGCTGATCCCAACGGCAGGGTGAACGAAGCCCCTCGTCCAGGCGGGCGCCGCTGAACGCGGTCCCCCTGGCCGGCCCCCCGAGGGGACGGCGATGCTTGCCGGATTGACCGGCAAGCCATCGCCCAATGGGCCGGCTCGGGAGCGGCCCAGCGCTCGGCCCCCAAGGCCATCAACCGCGGCGACGCCGGGCTGCGAGACCGAGCACGCCCAGGCCGCCAAGCATGAGCCCATAGGTCTCGGGCTCGGGCACGGCGGTGACGAAGGCGCGAATCTCGCCGCCGGGGAAGGTCGTCGAGTGGATATTGAAGTAGGCGTTGCCCGACAGCAGGTTGCTGATCAGCCGGGCCTCTGCCCCCGCCGCGGTGCCGCCGCTGGCAGTCACGAAAGTGGCGCTGTACTGGTTGGTCTGGGTCAGGTCGATGATCCGGTTGTACGAGCCCGACGTCGCACCGAGAGGGAAGGACGGCAGGATGCCGCCCTGGGCCAGCGCCACGCCGGCGGTGCCGGCATTGGGCAAGGCGGTACAGCAGTGGATGTGCGCGTTGCTGGTGTTGCCGGACAGGCCTGACCAGGTCGCGTTGATGAGCAGGGTATGACCGTCATCGTCGTACTCCAGCGACAGCGTGCCGGTGCCGGTGGCGCCCGAGGCTTCAGGCGCGAACGTCCCCGCAAAAAGCACCGAATGCGCCGATGCGGCGGTGGCGCCCAGCGCAATGGCGGTGGCGAGCAGGGCATGGGTAGGCAGTCTCATCGTTTTCTCCGTGGGGTGGGTTGAGCACCCGCGATTGGGCGCCGCTTCAATCGCGCTGCGAAGCCCCTAACCATCGAAGGAATAATTCGGCTTCCTTTCACGTATCCCCGTCATGCTCGCCAAACGCATCATTCCCTGCCTCGACGTCACCGCCGGCCGCGTGGTCAAGGGCGTCAACTTCGTGGGTCTGCGCGACGCGGGCGACCCGGTGGACATCGCCGCCCGCTACAACGAGCAGGGCGCCGACGAGCTGACCTTCCTCGACATCACCGCCACCAGCGATGGCCGCGATCTGATCCTGCACATCATCGAAGCCGTCGCGTCCCAGGTCTTCATCCCGCTGACGGTGGGCGGCGGCGTGCGTGCCGTGGCCGATGTGCGGCGCTTGCTGAATGCCGGCGCCGACAAGGTGTCGTTCAACTCGGCGGCGGTGGCCGACCCGGCGCTGATCCGCGCGGCCAGCGACAAGTACGGCGCGCAATGCATCGTCGTCGCCATCGATGCCAAGCGCCGCGCCGAAGATGACCCCAGAGGCAAGGGCTGGGACGTCTACACCCATGGCGGGCGCAAGAACGTGGGGCTCGACGCTGTCGAATGGGCGCGCCAGATGGCCGAGTTCGGTGCCGGCGAGATCCTGCTGACCAGCATGGACCGCGACGGCACCAAGAGCGGCTTCGACCTGGAACTCACGCGCGCCGTGTCCGACGCCGTGCCCGTTCCCGTCATCGCCTCGGGCGGTGTTGGCACCCTGGACCACCTGGCCGACGGGGTGTCGCTCGGCGGCGCCGACGCGGTGCTGGCGGCCAGCATCTTCCACTTCGGCCAGCACACGGTGCGCGAGGCGAAGGCGCTGATGGCCGCGCGCGGCATCCCCGTGCGTCAGTGATGGGTGAAATCCGCATCATCGGCGGCCAGTGGAAGCGCTCCAAGCTGCCGGTCGTCGACCTGCCCGGGCTGCGCCCGACCGCCGACCGCATCCGTGAGACGCTGTTCAACTGGCTGGGTCAGACGCTGACCGGTTGGCGCGTGCTGGACGCCTTTGCCGGTAGCGGCGCCCTCGGTTTCGAGGCAGCGTCGCGCGGCGCGGAGGCCGTTGTCATGCTGGAGCGCGAGGCGGTGCTGGTGGACGGGCTGCGCGCCAGCCAGAAGCGCCTGCAGGCTACCGCCATCGTCATCCACCGCGCCAACGCGCTGAATTGGATGACGGCCTGCGCGGCGCGCTTCGACCTCATCCTGCTCGACCCCCCGTTCGCCGACAACCTGTTCGACCGCGCGCTGGCTGCCGCCGTGCCACTGCTGGCCGAGGGCGGGCTGATCTATGTCGAATCACCGCATGACGTCGCGCCGCCCCCGGGATTCACCGCCTGGCGCCAGGGTCGGGCGGGGGCCGTGCACTACCAGTTGCTGCGGCGCGAGGACAATCCCACCCCATGACCTCCCGCATCACCATCACGGCGATCTATCCCGGCACGTTCGACCCGATCACCCTCGGCCACGAGGACCTGATGCGCCGCGCCGCCGCGATGTTCGAGCGCCTGGTGCTGGCGGTTGCCGTCGGCCATCACAAGAAGACGATGTTCTCGCTGGACGAGCGGCTGGAGATGGCGCAGGAAGTGGCCGCCCCACTCGGCAATGTCGAGGTCATCGCGTTTGACGGCCTGCTGCGCGATTTCGTGCGCGCCCACGCCGGCCGCGTCGTCGTGCGTGGCCTGCGCACTGGCGGCGACTTCGAGTACGAGTTCCAGATGGCCGGCATGAACCGCAAGCTCATGCCTGAGGTCGAGACCATCTTCCTGACACCCGGCGAGCGCCACCAGTACACGTCCAGCACCTTCGTGCGCGAGATCGCGACGCTCGGTGGCGAGGTGGCGGAGTTCGTGTCGCCCGGTGTGCTGGCGCGCTTGGACGAGCGCTGCAGGAAGGGGGTCTGACGATGGCGCTGATGATCACGGACGAATGCATCAACTGCGACGTCTGCGAACCCGCCTGCCCGAACAACGCGATCTCGATGGGCGAGGACTTCTACAAGATCGAACCGGGCAAGTGCACCGAATGCGTCGGCCACTTCGACGAGCCGCAGTGCGTGATGCTGTGCCCGGTCGCCTGCATCCCCATCAACCCGGCCCACGTCGAAAGCCGCGAGTCGTTGCTGCTGAAGTACCAGCGGCTGACGGCCGCCGCTACTTCGGGAACACCGCTTTAAGCACCTCGGCCAGCCGCGCGCCGGCGATGGTCAGCTGCTGGCGTTTGATGGCATTGGCCCTGGCGGCGTAGCCGCTGGGCAGGGTCAGGTTCCACTGCGAGCCCTGCCTGTCCGAGAACTTCAGCCCGTCGAAGGCCGCGCCGGCCTGGGCCAATGACTGCGTGGCCCAGCGCTCCGGCCAGCCAGCCGGGTCGCCCGCATTAGGTTGGACCCGCCGCGCCTGGGCCAGCCAGGCGGCGTCGACGCGCCGGGGGCGGAACTCGTCGGGCACGTTGTCCCAGTAGGCGTGCAAGTTCTTCGGTCCGGTCGGGCTGGCCGGCACCAGGTTGAAGCTGTTGCCACCAATGGTGAAGCTGGTGCGATCAAAGCCGCCCTTGTCGGGATCGACACGCCGGCCCTGGGCGTCGAGATAGACGCTGCCGACATGCAGGGGTTGATGAATGTCACCCACCAGATGCACAAGGGCAAGCAGGGCTTCCCGCTGGCTCTTGAAGTTGGGCTGACCGGGCGCAGGCCGGCCCTGCAGCACCAGGATGGCCGCGCGTGAGGCGCCCGCCACGTCGTCGACCCGCGTGCCCGTGAAGCCCAGCAGATAGCGGCTGCGCTGCACGGCGATATCGGCATAGTGGGTCTGCTTGTGGCAGCTGTCTTCATCCGAGCCCATCACGCATTGACGGTCGTTGCGGCGCACGTAGTCGGCCATCTCGGCGATGCGTTCCGGCGTCTCAAGCGGGGCGCAGGCCGGGTACTTGCCGGGCGAGGGATAGGTGTAGCCCTGGCTGGGCGAGATGCCCTTCACGCAGTCGCCCCACAGGGAGGCCAGCGGCAGGGAGATGTCGCCGAGCAGCGCCGCGACGCGTGCCTCGGCGGGGCTGCCCTTGATGAGGCCGGCGGCGATGGTGGCGACGGTCTGGTGGCCATCGGCGCCCCAGGCATGTGCAGCCAGCGGAAGGGCGAGCAGGGCGGTGGCGAGCAATCGGCGCATGCGGATTCTTCAGTCGATCAGACCCGCGATCTTGCCTGGCTGGAAGTGCAGGTCGATGAAGTCTGCCAGCCCGTCGAAGACAGCATCCAGTGACCGGCCTGAGTGGCCGAACAGCGCCTGCAGCACGGCCGGCTGCTCGAACAGGCCGTGCGCGTAGACACCCAGCACCTGGCCGGCCTGCCAGCCGATGGCCTCGCCCGCGTCGTTGCGCAGCGCAACCTTGGGTGGAGGAAGGCCGGCGTGGGGCTGGGTGCGGCCGTGGCGGATCTCATAGCCGCCGGCCTGCACACCGGCCAGCGCCTGCCAACCGCCGTCCATCGTCGCGGCGAAGCGGAACTCCGCGCTGCGCAGCAGCTTCTCGGTCTCGAACACGGTGACCAGCGGCAGCAGGCCCAGGCCCGGCGCATTGCCGTCCACGCCATGCGTGTCGATCAGCGCCTCGCCCAGCATCTGCAGGCCGCCGCAGATGCCCAGCACGCGGCCACGGTGGTTGTTGATGGCGGCGTCGAGCTTTTGCGCGCGCAGCCAGGCCAGGTCGGCCGCGGTGGACTTGGAGCCGGGCAGGATGATCCAGTCGGCGCCTGCCAGATCCTTGGGCTCGCGCGCCCAGCTCAGGCGCACGCCGGGCAGCTGGCGCAGCGGCTGGAATTCGTCGAGGTTGGAGATGCGCGGGTAGGCGACGACAGCGATGTGCAGGCCGCTGCCGGTTGCCGAGTGATCGAACACACCGTCCTCCTCGGGCAGGCCATGGCCGCGCCACATCGGCAGCGTCGCGATGGTTGGCACGCCGGTCAGGCGCTCCAGCTGCTCCGGCCCCGGTGCCAGCAGGCCAGCGTCGCCGCGGAAGCGGTTCAGCACGAAGCCGCGCACGAGGCCGCGCACGTCTTCGGGCATCAGCTGGTGCGTGCCGTACAGGTGGGCAAAGGCGCCGCCGCGGTCGATGTCGGTGACCAGCAGGCAGGCCGCGTTGGCGTCGCGCGCGGTGCCGAGGTTCACATAGTCGCTGGGCGCCAGGTTGATCTCGGCCGGCGAGCCGGCGCCTTCGATGACGACGACATCGTTCTCGCCCATCAGCTCATGCAGGGCCGCCCGCGCGCGCGGTTTCAGCAGCGCGCTGCGCTCGCGCCAGGGCATGCGCGAGAGCGCGGCGTCCACCTCGCCGAGCACGACGACCTGGCTCTGCGTGTCGGCCTCGGGCTTGAGCAGCACGGGGTTCATGCGCACCTCGGGCACACGGTTGGCGGCCAGGGCCTGGAAGTACTGGGCGCTGCCGATCTCGCCCATCAGCCCGTTCAGACCTGGCACGACACGGGCGTTGTTGCTCATGTTCTGGGCCTTGAACGGCGCGACCTTGAGGCCTTGCCGCGCGTACCAGCGGCATAGCGCGGTCGCCAGCCAGCTCTTGCCCGCGCCGCTGGTGGTGCCCAGCACCATCACCGCTTTGCTGCTCATGCGTCTTCTCCCTCGATGTCGAGCAGGGCCCGCTGCAGCGCCTGCTGGGCGGCCGGTGGCTGGGCCGAGATGCGCACCCAGCCGGGCAGGCCAAATGATGCCGCGTCGCGCAACTGGATGCCGTGCTCGCGCAGCCGCAGTCCGATGTCCGGCCGCGGCGGGCGGACCAGCCAGAAATTGGTGCAACTCGGGCGCTGCAGCCAGTCCAGGCCGGCGAGCAGTGCGCGTTGTCTTGCCGTCCATTCCCGCAGTTGGATGCGTGCGTTGGCCAGCCAGGCTTGCGTGTCGTCGCTTGGCCACTGCATCAGCAGCGCGACACCCTCGGCCGACAGCACCCAGCTCGGCGCCAGCGACAGCGCGTGCGCCCAGACCGTATCAGCGGCCGGCGCCACGAGGTAGCCCGCGCGCACGCCGGTCAGGCCCAGGGCCTTGTTCGGGCAGATCAGCTGCCAGGCGCCGGGTGGCGGTGCGGGCGCGTCGCCCTGCAGGCGCAACGGTTCATAGGCGCGGTCGACGACGACCAGTGCGTCCAGCGCAGGCCATGTCGCCACGCTGGCGCCGGTCGGGTTGCACGGCTCGCAGATCCAGACCAGGGCCGGTGCGCTGGGACGGATGTCCGACGGGCTGGCATAGGGCCGCACGGCCAGGCCGAGCGCCTGGGCGGCCAGCGTGTAGTCGCCAAAGCCCGGCTGCGGCACCCAGACCTCGCGGCGGCCGGCCAGCATGGCTGCCATCGTCATGCGGCGTATGCCCTCGGCGCCGCCCGCCGTCGGCAAAACCAGCTCGCCGTGGCCCTCAGTTCGGTCGAGGTGCCGGCGCAGCGCGCGGTAGTGCGGGTCGGGGTAGCAGGATCGGTCGGCCCGCTGCACCGCATGCATCAGCGCCGGCGGTGGGCCGAACGCGCTGGCGTTCGTGGAGAAGTCGTGCACCACCGGCAGGCCATCGTCCGGCCCGCCATGCTCGGGCAAAAACATCGGGTTCATGCCCTGAGCGCCCAGGCAAGCACCGCGATCAATGCGGCGCCTGCGATGACCGCCTGCAGGGCGACCGCCCGCGCGGCGTGCAGATCACCAGGCCGCACGACCTGGCCCCCGGCATGCAGCACATAGACACCCGGCTTGGCCAACCGCCGGTCCAGCCGCAGGGCCATCGCGGCCATCGGCCAGCCGCTGTTGGGCGACGGCGTGCGGCGCGCTTCGCGCACCAGCCGCAGCAGCGACGGGGGCAGCAGCACCAGCGCCGTGAGCCGCGCCGGCAGCCAGGACAGCAGGTCGTCCGCACGCGCCGCCCACTTGCCGCACCACTCGCGCTGGTCCCGGTAGCCCCACATGGCATCCGCGGTGTTGGCAAAGCGGTAGATGGCCGCACCCGGCAGACCCAGGATGGCGAACCAGAACAGCGGGGCGATGACGGAGTCGTTGAGGTTCTCGGCCAGCGTCTCGATGGCGGCTTCGCGCACCTCGATCTCGGTCAGCGCCGACGTATCGCGGCTGACGATGCGGGCCAGGCGCGCGCGGCCGGCGTCCAGCGATTCGTCCAAGGCGGTTTCCACAGCCAGCGCTTCGTCGGCCAGCATGCGCCAGGCAAGAAGCGGCTTGAGCAGCAGACCGATCAACGCAGCCGCGCCGACCAGGCGCAGCGGCGAGTCCCAGGGCTGCAGCAGGATCAGCACCCAGCCCTCCAGCCACAAGGCGATGAACGCGACCAGCGCGGCGCCCACGAGCCAGGCCAGCGCGCCGGTGATGAAGCCCAGTGATGGCGGCAGCCGCGTCAGCTTGAACAGGCCGAGGTAGCGCCCCATGCCGACGACCGGATGCGCCCAGGCGGGGGGCTCGCCGAGACGGTCCACCAGCAGCGCCACCCCCATCGCTAGCGACAGCATCAGACTCATGAGCGAGGCGGCTTGCATCAGCGCAGGGGCGGCAGCCGGGCCACCAGGCCGCTTTTGAGCCGCTCGGGGCGGCGGTCCCAGGCCAGCAAGCCGTCACCCGGCTCGGCATGCTGGGCAGCGACGGCCAGCAGCGCGTCGACGCTGGCCTCGTCAGACGCCAACTGACCGAACAGGTAGCTGTGCTTGCCCGCGGCCTGCAACGCCACTGTGCAGCTTTGCTTGCAGGCGGCCATGCAGGCTTGGCCACGGATGGCGAGCGCCCAGTCGCGCGCCAGCACCTCGTTCTCGACGGCCTCCAGCAGCGCCTGGCCCTGGCCGTCGGCGCAGGTGGTGCAGATGATGAGCACGCTCAATCCTCGATTCCCCGCTGCGCCGGCACGCCGACGTGGTAGTGGTGCTTGACCAACGTCATCTCGGTGACTGTGTCGGCCAGCTCGATCAGCTCGGCCGGTGCGCCGCGGCCGGTCAGCACCACATGCACGTGCGGCGGGCGCTCGCGCAGGCAGGCCAGCACCTCGTCCAGCGCCAGCCAGCCGTAGCGCAGCGGATACATGATCTCGTCCAGCACGATGAGGAAATGATCCCCCGCGCGGATCAGCGATTGGGCGCGCCCCCAGCCCTCGCGGGCCAGCTCGGCGGAGTGCGCCAGGTCCTTGCTCTTCCACGAGAAGCCGTCGCCCAGGCCTTCGATGGGCACGCCGAGCTGCTCGAACACGCGGTGCTCGCCGAAGCGGGCGCTGGGCACCTTCATGAACTGGTAGATGCGCACCGGCTTGCCGCGGCCATGCGCCCGCAGTGCCAGGCCGAAGGCGGCGGTGCTCTTGCCCTTGCCGTCGCCGGTGTGCACGATCACCAGGCCGCGGCGCTCGCCGCTGGGAATGACGCGTTCGCGGTCGACGGGAGGTTTCTCGATTTCCATGGGTCAGCCCTTGAAGAAGGCGGCAATGGCCTCGGGGTTGGACGGGAAGTAGTGATGCACGTAGCTCGCGCGCAGCGAGCCGTGCTGGTAGACGGCCTCGGCGGTCTGGCCGCCATTGGGGTTGCTCGCCCGCGCGATGGGCACGAGCGAGGTCTCCAGCGTCGAGTAGTGATAGCTGTGGCCGCGCAACGGGCCTTCGGGCCAGGCTATAGCCTGAAGGCCCAGTGCAGCCAAGCGATGCTGCACATGGGCGCGGCCAGGCAGCAGGCCTGCCATGCGGTGGGTTTCGCCGGTGGCGTCGGTCAACGTGTCCAACAGCGCCAGCATCCCGCCGCATTCCGCCAGCAGCGGCTTGGCCGAAGCGATGTGGGCGGCCAGCTCGGTGGCCAGGGTCGGATGGGCGCCGAGCTTCTCGGCATGCAGCTCCGGATAGCCGCCGGGCAGCCAGACCGCGTCACAGGCGGGGAGTGCTTCGTGGCGCAGCGGTGAGAAGAACACCAACTCGGCGCCGAGCGCGCGCAACAGGTCCACATTGGCCGGGTAGATGAAACCGAAGGCGGCGTCGCGGGCGATGGCGATGCGACGGCCTGCCAGCAGACGTGGGAGCGCGGGCTCGGCGATGTCCTCGAAGCTCAAAGGCCTGAAGGCCAGTCCCGGCCGCAGCCCGGCCTCCCAGGCGTCGGCCCAGGCGTCGAGCTGGGCGTCCAGCCCCGGCTGCTCCAGTGCCTGCACCAGGCCGAGGTGACGCTCCGGCAGGATGAGCCGGGGCTCGCGCGCCAATGCGGCGATCAGCGGCAGGTCGGCGGGCAGGCCTTCGCCCACCATGCGGCCATGCGCGGCGCTGCCGATGCGGTTGGCGATGACGCCGCAGTGATGCAGCTCGGGCCGGAACCGTTGCAGGCCCGTGGCCAGCGCCGCGAAGGTCTGGGCCATGGCCGAGGCGTCGATGACGCAGACGACGGGCAGCCCGAAGGCGGCGGCCAAGTCGGCGCTGCTGGGGGCGCCGTCGAACAGGCCCATGACGCCTTCGACAAGGATGAGGTCGGCCTCGGCCGCCGCCCGCGCCAGCAGCGACTGGCAATGCGAGAAGCCACCCATGAACAGGTCGAGCTGGTAGACCGGTGCGCCGCTGGCGCGTTCCAGGATGCTGGGGTCGAGAAAGTCCGGCCCGGTCTTGAAGACGCGCACGCGCCGGCCGCGCCGCGCGTGGCTGCGGGCGATGGCCGCGGTGATGCTGGTCTTGCCC
This sequence comes from Pelomonas sp. Root405, assembly GCF_001425165.1. Classification (GTDB taxonomy): domain Bacteria; phylum Pseudomonadota; class Gammaproteobacteria; order Burkholderiales; family Burkholderiaceae_C; genus Pelomonas. Next base: position 173,912 of record NZ_LMDU01000015.1, on the reverse strand, counting down.
GCGCCGGAGGCCGGAGCGCTGATCAAGAGGGCGGCGCAACTGTTCGTCATAAGGGCAGGGCGACCCAGCGCCCTTCGATCTGTGCAATGTGAAGGCTGGGGCCGAAGACTCGCCGAAGCGCGTCGTGCGTGGCTGCGTCGGCCGGCGCGCCGGTGTGCACGATCTGGCCGTCGGCCATCAGCACGAGGTGGTCGGCCTGTAGCGCCAGGTGCAGCTCGTGCAGCACGCTGACGACACTGTGACCAGCGGCGACGCGCGTGCGCGCCAGCGCCATCCAGTCGGCCTGGTGGGGCGGGTCCAGGTGGGCGAGCGGCTCGTCCATCAGCGTCAGCGGCGCGTCGACCGCCAGCACGCGCGCCAGCAGCACGCGCTGGCGCTCGCCGCCGGACAGCGAGCCCAGGCGGCGTTCGCGCCACGCCCAGCTCTGCGTGGAGGCCATGGCGGCCTGCACGGCGGCATGGTCGGCGTCTGTAGGCGGCGCCAGCCAGGGGCGGTGCGGCAGGCGGCCGAGCATGACGACGTCGTGGGCGGTCAGGTCGTCGGCGCCGGTCTCCTGCTGGCCCATCCAGGCGAGCTGGCGGGCGCGTTCGCGGGACGGCCATTCGGTCAGCGGCTTACCCGCCAGTTGCACGGACCCGTCATACCGTTGCAAGCCGGCAATGGCGCGCAGCAGCGTCGACTTGCCGGCGCCATTGGGACCGACGATGGCCGTCCAGCGAGCTTGCGGAATCGTCAGCTCGATGTCGCTGATGAGGTCGCGGCCGTCGATGCGCACGCGCTCGATGCGGGCTTGCAGCGCATTCATTTGATCAGTCCGCTCCGAAGTGCACGGCGTTTGCGGGCCGAGCGCCGGGCCGCTCCCAAGCCGGCCCGCGTTGGGCGATGTGCTTGCGGCTCAATGCCGCAAGCATCGCCGTCCCCCCGGGGGACCGACCGGGCTCGCCCGCGTTCAGCAGGGCGAGACTGGGCGAGGGGCCTCATCTCTTGGGGGCTCCACGGCGATGCATCAGCACGAGCAGGTAGACGCCGCCAAGCAACGCCGTCACCAGACCCACGGGCAGCTCCTGAGGCCGGATCAGCGCACGCGCCAGCACGTCCGCCGCCAGCAGCAAAGCGCCGCCGGCGGCTGCCGACATGACGATCAAGCGGCCATGCAGCATCGGGCACAGCGCGCGTACCAGGTGGGGCGCGACCAGGCCGACAAAGGCGACGATGCCGGTCTGCGCCACGGCCGCGCCGGTGGCCAGCGCAAACGCGCAGATCAAGGCCAGCCGCATCAGCCCCATGCGAATGCCCAGCGACGCTGCGGTGGCCTCGCCCAACGTCAACGCATCCAGCGCCGGGCTGGCCAGCAGGCCGATGACCAGCGCCACCGCAGCGCAGGCCACCATCACCGTGACGCTGCTCCAGCCCAGCAGGCCGGTGTTGCCGAGCAGGAAGGCCTGCATGGCACGCAGGATGTCCGGCGCCCAGAGCGTGGCCAGACCCGTGAGCGCGTTCAGCACGACGCCGACGACCACGCCGGCCAGCAGCAGGCGCAGCGTCTGCTCCACGCCGCGCGCGAGGATGAGGGTCAGGCCCACGCCGACCAGCGTGCCGATGAAGGCGATGCCGGTCAGGCCGACATGGGCGAGCAGCGAAGACGTCTGCGGCGAGATGCCCGTCAGCGCCAGCGCGATGGCGACTGCCAGGCCGGCGCCCGACGCGCTGCCCAGCAGATAAGGGTCGGCCAGCGGATTGCGGAACAGGCCTTGCGCCATCGCGCCGGCCATGCCGAGCAGAGCACCGGCGCACCACGCGCCGAGCGAGCGGGGCAGGCGGATTTCCCACAGGATGACGCTCATGCTGTCGTCGCCCAGGTCGGCCCAGCCGGTGCTGCCGATGAGCACGCCGGCCAGCACGCCGCCAACGCCCACGGCGAACAGCAGTGCGAGCAGCAGGCGGGGGCGCAGGTTCATCAGGACGCTGCCTTCTCGCGAAGACACCTGGCCATGATCTGCGCAGCCTCGGCCATGCGCGGGCCGGGGCGGGCCAGGATGTCGCCTTCCTCGGCTTTGAAGATGCAGATGCGGCCGCGCTTGATGGCGTCGATGCGGTCCCAGCCGGGGCGCTGCGTCAGCCCCTCGGAGCCGCGCTGGCCGATCATGATCAGGGCCGGGTTGGCCTTGACGACGAACTCGGCGTTGATCTTGGGGAAGGGGCCAAGGTCGGGCGGGATGATGTTGCCGGCGCCCAAGCGAGCCAGCGTCTCGCCCATGAAGGAGACGGTGCCGGCCGCGTACAGGCCGCTGGCGACTTCGTAATAGACACGCATGCCGCGCGCCGCAGGTGGCACGCTGCTGGCGGCTGCGGCGACGCCGGCTTCGATGTGGCGCCAGACGCGCTGCGCATCCGGCACGCCCAGCACCTGGCCGATGATGCCGAGCACGCGCTGCACATCGCGGTAGCTGCGCGGCTCCAGCGCGATGACCTTCATGCCCAGCGCCCGCAGCCGTTCGGCGACGCGCGAGGACACGGCCACCAGCACCACGTCAGGCTTGAGCGCCGCGATCATCTCGACATTGGTGTCTTCCATGCCGCCGAGCTTGGGCAGGGCGTTCACTTGTGCCGGGAAGTTGGAATAGCGGTCCACGCCCACCAGCCTGTTGCAGGCGCCCAGTTCGCAGACGGTCTCGGTCAGCGACGGCAGCAGGCTGACGACGCGTTGCGGCGTTGCGGCGAGCGTGGTGGTGTGGCCGAGGTCGTCCTTGATTTCGACAGCCGAGGCCGGCAGTGCGACCGCGAGCAGCAGCGCGAAGAAACGTTCAAGCATCGTCTGAATCCTCGATGGGCCGCGTCCAGGCCCGGCCCGCGACCATCAGTGTCAACCGGCCGCACAGGCTCGCGATGTCCTGGTTCAGGCGGCCCAGTTCATCGACGTAGTGGCGCACCTCGCGCCCGAGCGGCGACACGCCCCAGCCGACCTCGTTGGAGACGAAGACGACCCGTGAGGCCAGCCGCGGCAGCAGGGCCAGCAGCGCGGTGCGCTCGGCCTGCCAGCCCGCCGCGTCGGGTGCGCTGTGCATCGGCATCAGCCAGTTGACGAGCCACAGCGTCAGGCAGTCGACGACGACCAGGGTGCCCGCGTCGTCGGTTTGCCGAAGGGCCGCGCCGAGGTGCAACGGCGCTTCGATGGTGTCGAAGCGCGTGGGCCGCGCAGCGCGGTGGTGATCGATGCGCGCCCGCATCTCCTCGTCGGCTGCCAATGCCGTCGCGACGACGACGACCCGGCCCGGCCAGCGCAGCGCCAGCCTCTCGGCCTGTCGCGACTTGCCGCTGCGCTGGCCGCCGACGATGAGCTCGTGGGCACTCATCAGAGGGTGGGGCTCCAGCGCAGGGAGACCAGCACGGTGCGCGGCGCCGAAGCGAAACCGTAGGCGGTGGTGTGCTCACGGTCGAAGGCGTTGTCCAGGTTCAACTGCAGCTTGAGATCGCGGCCGAGCTTGTACTGGGCGTTGAAATTCAGCAGTGCATAGCCACTCAAGCCGCGAGTGTTGGCCGCGTTGTCGAAGCGGTGGCCCGAGGCTTGCACGGTGGCACCCAGCAGCCAATCGCCCAGCGCCGTGTCGGCGCCGAGCGTGCCCAGGCGCTTTGCGCGCCGGGCGAGCAGCAGGCCGGTGCTTGCGTCGGTGGGCTTCTGGAAATCCATCGTGGCGCGCAGCGTGACGCTGCCGAGCTTGGTGTTGCCGGCCAGGCTCAGGCCCTGCAGGCGCGCTGCCGACACGTTCTGGTAGCAGCCGAAGGCGCTGTTGCAACTGCCCGCCGCGCCGAAGACGATGAGGTTGCTGATGCGGTTGCGATAGGCAGTGGCCGTTAACTCGCTGTCGGCGTTGCCGTATTTCAGGCCCACCTCGACATTGCGGCCGCGCTCCGCGTCGAGCGGCTTGACACCGGGCTTGCTGAGGTCGGGGCCGTAGACAGTGCCCTGCTGGTAGAGGGTCGGCGCACGGAAGGCGTTGCCCACCGAACCGACGATGCGCAGGCCGGCGGCGATCTCGTAGCCGGCCAGCAGCGTGCCGGTTCCCACAGCGCCGAACTCGCTGTCGTCGTCGTGCCGCGCGTGGGCCTGCAAGCTGAAGGCGCCAGCATTGAGCAGATAGCCGGCACCCAGGGCATTGCGGTGGCGCTTGCCGACGCCAGAGGTCACGAGACCGCTGTTCTGCAGTTCGTCCTCGATGCGCTCGCCCTGGAAGTTGATCTGCTGGCCCTTGGCGATCTGGTAGGAACCGGTCAGCGCGAGATTGCGCACGTGCGTGTCGGTCAGATACGGCGAGGGCGACGTTTCGTAGCGGTCGCGTGACTGGCCTAAGCTCAGCTGGGTTTGCAGGGCAGGCGCCCATTGCGCCGTCCAGGCGAGTCGCTGGGCATTGGTGTCCTGCAGCGTGCGGTCGTCCACCAGCGGGCGCGACCGGGAGCCGTCGTACTGACCGTTGGCGTGGTTCTTGATGAAAATGAGTTCGGCGCGGTGCCCTTCGGCCAGTTGGGCGCCGATGCGGGCGGTGCCCTGGTACTTGCGCCAGCCATCGCGGTCGGGGACATAGCTGAAGGCGCTGTCCGGCGTGGTGGCATTGAAGCCATCGCTCTCCTCGCCGGCCAGCGTGAAGGCGAAGTCGACGATGCCGGCGCTGCCGAACAGGCCGCCATCGACCTTGCGCGTGGCCAGATTGCCGAGCGCGACGCCGAAGTCGGCGCTGATCTTGCCGCCAGCCTTGCGGGTGAAGATCTGAACGACGCCGCCGACGGCGTCGGAGCCATAGATGGCGCTGGCCGGGCCCTTCAGCACCTCGATGCGCTCGACCTGGGCAATGGGAATGCCCTGCCAGCTGGCGCCGCTGCTGGCCTGCGAATCCATGCGCACGCCGTCGACGAGGACGAGGGTGTGGCGCGTGTCGGCGCCACGCAGGAACAGCGAGGTCGACGCGGCAGCCCCGCCGTTGCGGACCATCTCCGCGCAGCCGTTGTTGCGCAGCAGGTCGGCCACGCTGGCGGCGGCCTGGCGTTCGATGTCGGCGCGGGTGATGACGGTCAGGTCGGCCAGCACTTCCGACAGTTTCTGGGGTGAGCGCGTGGCCGTGGTGACGACGGTATCCAGCTTGTTCTGGGCTTGGGCAGACGAGGCCAGCGCCATCGCGGCCAGGGCGAACAGCGACCGACGGGCCGCGAGGAGGGAATGGGACATGAAAGAGGAACGCAAACGAACGCTCAGCCGCACTGACCCCCGCAGCAAGGCTGAAAAACGGCCACCTGGCGAATGCGCGCGGCGGCCCCGTCGTTGGCCGGTATCCGGGCTGATGGAACGCCGTTCAACACCTTCCCAGCGCTTTCGCACCAGTGGTTTGTTGGTTGAACAGAGAGGCGAGGCCTCGTCCACTTACCGTTGCGGGGACAGCTCAGGTTAGGTTCGCCACGGTGTGGTCCGCCCTCCTGATTCCCGTTGAACTGCCGCCGGCTTGAGACCGGTAGCGAGCACCAACGGCGCGGATTCTATCGGCCGCTGTCGCCGGGCTTTTTGGGTTTGACAGTCTTCGGCGGCTTGATCGTCGTGACGAGGGGACCGCTGGCCGCCTGCGCGGCCGGCGGCAGCGCCTGCAGGCCGACCGCCTGGCTGCGCTGCCGGCGCCCTTCAGCTTCGCTGGCCCGCCGGGCCTGCGACAAGGCCGCGGCCTGCTTGGCCTCGGCCAGATGGCGCTCGCGCGCGGCCCGGCTGTCCGAAGCGCTGGGTTGGTCGTAGTCGACGTTGCTGCCGGCTGCGCTGCCGTTGGGGCACGGCGAATCGCGCAGGTCGCGGCCGTCGGCGCCGCAGCGGTAGACCTGGGCGCGCCGCACCTCGGTCTGCGCGACGGCGGGCAGGGCGGTGCCGAGGGTCAGGGCCAGCAACAGGGGCTTCATGGCGCCGGAGTTTCTCCTGGCGGCTGGGGCTTGGGTAGTTTGGGCCGCGGCGGTTTCGCGTGAATTTTGGCCAGGGCCCTGTCCATCTCGCCGCGCAGCATCAGCTCGACGGCGCCGTAGCTCTTGTCGATGCAGTCCTCCACCGCCTGGCGCTCGGCCAGCGGCGGCTTGCTCAGCACATAGCCGGCGACTTCGTCCTTGTGGCCGGGGTGGCCTATCCCCAAGCGCAGCCGCCAGAAGTCGCCGCTGCCGAGCTGGGCCTGCATGTCCTTCAATCCGTTGTGGCCGCCATTGCCGCCGCCCTTCTTGAACTTCATCTCGCCGGGCGGCAGGTCCAGCTCGTCGTGGATGGCGAGGATCTCCTCGGGCGCGATCTTGAAGAAGCGTGCCAGCGCAGCCACCGACTTGCCGGAGAGGTTCATGTAGGTCATGGGTTCGAGCAGCCAGATCGGGCCGCTCGCGCCGGGTGCGCCATTCACGCGCGCCACGAGGCCGTGATAGGCCTTGTCGGGCTGCAGGCTCGTTTTGAGGCCGCGCGCCAGCCCGTCAATCCACCAAAAGCCGGCGTTGTGGCGAGTGTCTTCGTATTCAGCACCCGGGTTGCCCAGGCCGACAAGCAAGCGAATCATGGCGCGGATTATCGAGGCCCCTCGCCCAGTCACGCCCGCTGAACGCGGGCGCGCCTGGTCGGTCCCCCGAGGGGACGGCGATGCTCGCGGCATCGAGCCGCAAGCACATCGCCCAAGGCGGGCCGGCTTGGGAGCGGCCCGGCGCTCGGCCCGCAAAAACAAAAAGGGCTCCCGATGGGAGCCCTTTAGCTTGGCGCGCGGCCAGCGGGAATTACTTCTTCTTCTTCTTCTTGCCGTCGTCGGCGGCCGGGGCGGCGGCGACGATGACTTCTTCGGCCACGGGCTCAACCGGCGTCGCGATGACGGGGTTGGGCTTGCCGTGCGTGACGACCTTGACGCCCGCAGGCAGCTTGACGTCGTTGACGTGCAGCGAGTGGCCCTTGGTCATGCCGGACAGATCCACCTCGATGAACTCGGGCAGTTGCTGGGCCAGGCAGCTGATCAGCAGCTCGGTCACGACGTGGTTGACCGTGCAGTGGTCGAGCTTGACGGCCGGCGACGTTTCTTCACCGATGAAGTGCAGGGGCACCTTCTTCGTGATCTTGGTCGTGGCGTCGACGCGCTGGAAGTCGCAGTGCAGAACTTGCGGCTTGTAGGGGTGCATCTGGAAATCGCGCAGCAGCACTTGCGTGGTGGCGCCAGCCAGTTCCATCTCCAGCAGCGTGCTGTGGAAGGCTTCCTTCTTGAGGGCGTGGAACAGCGCGTTGTGATCGAGTTCGATCATGACGGGCTCACCGGCGCCAAAAACAATGCCCGGCACCTTGCCGGCCACTCGCAGGCGGCGGCTCGCTCCGGTCCCCTGCAACTTGCGCTCAAAAGCGACAAACTTCATGGTTTTCTCCAAAAGAGAACGGCACCCGCGACCAGGCGCCGTTTGAAAAAGCCGTCTTGCGACGGCATGGTTTCCGCTCAGAAGTTGTTGTTCTGTTCGGAGGAAAGGGAGGGCCCCGCTTGCGGGAGGGACCCTACTCGGACTGGCTAGAAATTGTTGTTTTGTTCCGAGAAGAGGGAAGTGACCGACTCACCGTCGGAAATACGGCGGATGGTTTCGGCAAACAGGAAGGCCACCGACAGCTGGCGGATCTTCTTGCAGGCCTTGGCCGCGTCGGTCAGCGGAATGGTGTTGGTGATGACGACCTCATCCAGCTGCGAACCGGCAATGCGCTCGATGGCCGGGCCGGACAGGATGGGGTGGGTGCAATAGGCGAAGACGCTCTTGGCGCCGCGTGCCTTCAGCACCTCGGCCGCCTTCACGAGCGTGCCGGCGGTGTCGATCATGTCGTCCATGATCACGCAGTTGCGGCCATCGATCTCGCCGATGACGTGCATCACTTCGGACACGTTGGCGGCGGGGCGGCGCTTGTCGATGATGGCCAGGTCGCAGCCGAGCTGCTTGGCCAGCGCGCGGGCGCGCACGACGCCGCCGACGTCGGGCGAAACGACCACCAGGTCTTGATAGTTACGGCTCTTCAGGTCCGACAGCAGCACCGGCGACGCGTAGATGTTGTCGACCGGGATGTCGAAGAAGCCCTGGATCTGGTCGGCGTGCAGGTCCATCGTCAGCACGCGCTCGACACCGACGGTTTCCAGCAGGTTGGCGACGACCTTGGCCGAGATGGGCACGCGGGTGGAGCGCGGGCGGCGGTCCTGGCGGGCGTAGCCGTAGTAGGGGATGACGGCCGTGATGCGACGGGCGCTGGAGCGCTTGAGCGCGTCCGCCATGATCAGCAGCTCCATCAGGTTCTCGTTGGTCGGCGCGCAGGTCGGCTGGATGACGAAGACGTCACGCGCACGCACGTTCTGCTGGATCTCGACGGCCACTTCGCCGTCCGAGAAACGGCCGACCACTGCCTTGCCCAGCTCGAGGCCGAGATGGGTCGCCATTTCCTGGGAGAGGACCGGGTTCGCGTTGCCGGTGAAGAGAACCGTGTTGAGCAGCACTGGGAGCCTCTGGTGTCAGTGGCTCGCTGAAGCGCAAGCCGGTTCAGCGAATTACAGAAAACATTTGGCAGGGGAGGAAGGACTCGAACCCTCGCATGTCGGAATCAAAATCCGATGCCTTGACCAACTTGGCGACTCCCCTACACAGGACCCGGCCGAGCGGCCGAACCCTATAAACCTGATCAGCCAGCCCAGCCCGCGAGCGGGTGTTGGGCCATGCTGCGGCAAATTCGACCGGTCCACCCTTCAGCCCCATCCTTAGCTTGGGCCTGAAGCAATGTCGCCAGGGACTGGTCGTCCTTGCCATCTTCTCCGTTCCCGGCGAGCACTGAAAACACGGCGGCTCCCGAGCCCGTCATCCGGGCGTTGCCGAATTGCTTCGACATCAGGGCCAACGCGTCTCGCACTTCACTGCTGATCGACTCGGCTGCTGGTTGTAGGTCATTCCGACCGAAGTCAGGACCGAAACCGGTGACAAGCTTTTCTGCAGTTCCAGCCAGGGCGGGAAAGCCCGCGACTATAGCCAGGTTTTCGCTCCGTGCCAAGAGCGGGCTTGAAAAGATGTCCTTGGTCGCCAGCCCCGTCGGGCCTTTGATGACGGCGAAGCGCTGGTCGGGCAGGGTCAGCGGATGCAGGACTTCGCCGATGCCCTCGACGAAGGCCGGCCCGCCGCCGAGGAAGAAAGGCACGTCGGCGCCGAGCTTGAGGCCCAGCGCCATCAGCCGGTCCAGCGGCAGGCGCAGGTCCCACAGCCGGTTCAGCGCCAACAGCGTGGTCGCTGCATCCGACGAGCCGCCGCCCATGCCGGCGCCAGCGGGCAGGCGCTTTTCCAGATGGATGTCAGCGCCGAGTGCGCAGCCGGTCTCGGTTTGCAGCAGCCTGGCCGCGCGCAGGCAGAGGTCGTCCGCCGGCAGGTCGCCGCCCAGCACGTCATGGCGCGCGAGCCGGCCGTCGTCGCGGCGCTCCACGTGCAGCGTGTCGGCCCAGTCGATCAGCACGAAGAGGGATTGCAGCAGGTGATAACCGTCGGGCCGCTTGCCGACGACGTGCAGGAAGAGGTTGAGCTTGGCCGGCGCGGCGAGGTCGTGCAGGGCCTTCATTCGCCCGTATCCAGCTTCGCGCGCAGCGTCACCGTGGGTTCGGCGAGGCGCGTCGCGACGAGGACCGGCAGCTTGGGCTCGATGCGCCAGCCCAGTTGCTCGAAGCCACCCGGCGCCGCCTGATGGGGCGCGGCCGGCCAGGGGCGGGCCTTCAACCAGTCGAACAGCGCGGCCACCGGCACGGGCTCGCCGAGCAGCTCACGTGTCAGCGCGTCGAGGTCGTCGAAGCGGCGCTCTTCGTCTGGCGTCTGCAGCGTGACGCGGCCGGGTTGCCAGCTGGCGCGCGCCACCAGTGAGCCCAGCGGCGATGTCAGCTCCAGCCGCCCGGCCTGCGGACCGCCGAACAGCTCGAAGCTGGCCGCGCCGCCGGTACCGCGGTTGTGCACGTTGCCGGCCACCGTCACGCTGATGCGCCCGCTCAGGCGGGTCTCGTTGCCGGGTGGCGGTGTTTGTGGAAGCTGGGCGCAGCCGGTCAGTACCAGCGCGAGGAAGGCGGCGGCGAACCTCACGGCTTGACCTTCAGCCGGTCCAGGGTCTCGCGCAGCGCCTCGTTGGCGGGGTCGCGCTGGGCGGCCTCGGCGAAGACGCGACGGGCTTCGTCCTGGGCGCCGCTGGCCCACAGCACCTCGCCGAGATGGGCAGCGATCTCGGTGTCGGGCCGGCCCGCGTGGGCCTGCTTCAGCAGCTTGGTGGCTTCGGCCAGGTTGCCCAGGCGGAACTCGACCCAGCCGAGGCTGTCGACGATGAAGGGCTCGTTCGGCGCGAGCTTGAGCGCCTGTTCGATGAGCTGCTTGGCCTCCGGCAGGCGCAGATTGCGCTCGGCCAGCGAATAGCCCAGCGCGTTGTAGGCATGGTGGTAGTCGGGCTTGATCTCGATGACCTTGCGGAGCAGCGCCTCCATCTCGTCGAAGCTGCCGATCTTCTCGGTCATCATGGCCTGCTCGTAGATCAGGTCGGGATCGGTCGGGAAGCGCGCCGTGGCGGTCTTCAGCACGGCCAGCGAGGCCGCGTAGTCCCGCTGTTCCCGCATCAATTGGGCCTCGGCCAGCAGCGTGGCACGTGCGTCTGTTTCGCTCGCGTCCGGGCCGGGCTGCAGCAGCTTGCGCGCCTCGGGCAGCTTGCCTTGGCGGGCCAGCAGGCTGGCGCGGCGGAAGCGCACGTCCAGACCGCGGCCATCGACCTTCTGCAGCGCTGCCTCGGCCGCCTTGAGGTCGCCGCGTTGCTCGGCGGCCTGCGACAGCATCAGCCAGGCCTGCTGGCGGCCATCGATGCGCGCCTTGATCTCGGCATCGGTGCCCGAGGCCGGCGTGTCCAGGCGCTTGAGGCCCTCACGAAGCGCCGTTTCGGCGGCAGCGGGCTGCTTGAGTTCCAGCTCGATGGCGCCCAGGGCCAGCCAGGGCGCGGGGTTGTCGGGCGTCGTCTCGGTCAGCAGGCGGAACTCGCGCGCGGCGTCGGCCGGCCGCTGCGCCTGGATCAACGCGCGGGCATAGGCCTGGCGAACCGCATGCTGGTCGGGCTTTTTCTCAAGACGGGCGGTGATCAGGCTCTCTGCCTGCGGTGCGCTGGGCAGCAGGTCGACGGCGAGCTGCATCGTGTCGTCACTGTCGGGCAGCGCCTTGTCCAGCTCGCGGGTGAGTGCCAGCGCCCTGCCGTTCTCGCCAGCGTTGATGGACAGGCGGGCCTCGGTGTACAGAGCGGGGGGCTTGAGCGGGCCGGTCTGGACCTGCAGCACCGGCCTCAGCGCGGCGAGCACAGATTTGGGATCGGGCGAGCGCTGGAACAGGCGCGGCAGCGCCAGGATGAAGCCCGGTCGCTGCGGCACCGGCGCAATGCGCAGCAGCGTGGCCAGCGGTTGCGCCACCTCGGCGGGCTTGTTCATCAGCGCCAGCAGCTGCACGGTGCTTTGCAGGGCGTCTACCGACGTGGGTATGGTTTCTGACCAGGCGCGTGAGGCCTGCAGGGCCTGGTCTCCAGCGCGAGCCTGGATGGCGATGTTGACGACGCGCTTGAACAGCTCTTCGTCGGCCGTGCGGCGCGCCGCGTCCAGCAGCACCTGGAAGGCGACGCCCGCCTGGCCGTTCTGCAACTCGATCTCGCCGATCAGCAGCTGATAGAAGAGGGGCGCGTCCATGGCCGAGCGGGTCGGCGGCTCGGCAGGCGTGGCCGGAGTGGCGTCTTGAGCGTGGGCTTGCAGCGCCAACAGCAGGGCGGCGGCGATCACGCGACGTTTAGGCAAGGGCATTCGGGCTCCGGTTAGGAAATGCTGAGCAGGCCCCTTACGGCACGCGCATCCCGGCTGTGGGCGCATCGCGGCGTTGCAAATGCTCGCCATAGCACGCTATGTCTGCGCTTTGCGCCTTGCGCTGCATCCCACACCCGGGCGCGCGTACTCGCTCGGAACCTGCTCAGCATTTCCGCTGATTATGATTTCCGTCCAATGCCCGAGTTACCTGAAGTCGAAGTCACGCGCCGCAGCTTTGCTGGTGCCATCCAGGGGGCCCGGGTGACCGGTCTGCGCCTGGGAAAACCCCTGCGCTGGCCCCTCGGCATCGACCCGGAAACGCTGCTCGGCAGCCGAGTCGGCAGCACGCAAAGACGCGGTAAATATTTGTGGCTGCCGCTGGAGGAGCGAGGCGGCTTGCTGATGCATCTGGGCATGTCGGGGTCGCTGGCCTTTCTCGACACCACGCCAGCCGCGGGCGTGCACGACCATTTCGACCTGCACACCGACCGCGGCCTGCTGCGGCTGACCGACCCGCGCCGCTTCGGCGCCGTTGTCTGGGGTGCTGCGCTGGACGCCGAACCGGTGGCCAGCCTGCTTGGCGGCCTGGGCCTGGAGCCGTTCGATGATCGATTCGACGGGCTGCACCTGCATGCGGCGCTCAGCGGCCGACGGGTGGCCATCAAGCAGGCGCTGCTGGCAGGCGACATCGTCGTCGGCGCCGGCAACATCTACGCCTGCGAGGCGCTCTTCATGGCCGGCATCGACCCGCGCCTGCCCGCTGGCAAGCTCAGCCGCCCGCGCGCCGAAAAATTGGCCATCGCGGTGCGGACGGTGCTCGGCCAGGCGCTGGAGGCCGGTGGCACGACGCTGCGCGACTTCCGCGACGCGCACGGCGTGGCAGGCAGCTTCCAGATGCAGGCCCAGGTCTATGGCCGCGAAGGTCAGCCCTGCCGGCGCTGCGGCACGGGAATCAAGCGCATCGTGCAGGGCCAGCGCTCCACCTTCTTCTGCCCGCAATGTCAGAAGCGCTGATCGACGACTTCGGCAAGACTGTCGTCGCTTGGCAGCGCCGCCATGGCCGCAACACGCTGCCCTGGCAGAACACGCGCGACCCCTACCGCGTCTGGCTGTCCGAAATCATGTTGCAGCAGACCCAGGTCGTCACGGTGCTGGGCTACTACGAGCGCTTCCTGGCGCGCTGGCCCAAGGTCACCGACCTGGCCGCGGCGTCGCTTGACGAAGTGTTGGCGCAATGGGCGGGGCTGGGCTACTACAGCCGCGCGCGAAATCTCCATGCCTGCGCGCGGGCTGTGGCTGAACTTCATGGCGGCGAATTCCCGTCCACGGCTGTCGGGCTGCAGACGCTGCCGGGCATCGGCCGCTCGACTGCCGCAGCCATCGCGGCCTTCTGCTTCGGCGAGCGCGTGGCCATCCTGGACGGCAACGTCAAGCGCGTGCTGTCGCGCGTGCTTGCCTTCGACGGCGACCTGGCCAGCAGCGCGTCCGAGAAAAAGCTGTGGAACCACGCGACCGCCCTGCTGCCCGAGCGCGACGTGGGCCGCTACACCCAGGGCCTGATGGACCTGGGCGCCACGGTGTGCGGCACACGCTCGCCGAACTGCCTGCTGTGCCCTGTGCAGCCGCTGTGCCGCGGCCAGCAGGAGGGTGACCCGACGCGCTACCCGGTCAAGACGCGCAAGCTCAAGCGCGGCCGGCGCGAGAACTGGTGGCTGTGGCTGGAGAAGTCCGGGGGCCAGGTGTTGCTGCAGCAGCGGCCCTCGACGGGCGTCTGGGCGGGGCTTTGGACGCTGCCCATGTTCGACGACGAAGCCAGCGCCCGCGCGGCGCTGCCCGATGCCAGCCTGGAGACGCTGCCGCGCATACAGCATGCCCTGACCCATTTCGACTGGGTGCTGCACACCATGCGCGCCACTGGTCCTGAGGGAAACCTACCTGCGGGCACCTGGGTCACGCGAGAGAAACTTGCCGACTACGCGCTGCCCGCGCCGCTGAAGAAGTTGATCGAGGAAAGTTGAATGAAGACCGAAGTCAAGAGCGGTGTCGAGTACGCGCTGATCAGCCTGCTGGCGGTGGGCCTGTGTCTTTGGCAACTGATCAGCGGCGCCAACGAGCCGGACCCTTCCCCGGCGCGCATGACGTTGATGGCCCTGGGACTGGTGGTCAGCGGCGCGATGCACGTCGTCTTCATGATGCAGTTGGTGCGGCGCACCGGCCGCTCGTTCTGGCCATGGCTGGTGGCCGTACTGCTGTTTTTCCCGCTCGGAACGGCCGTACTTCTCGCCATGCTGCTGGGTGAGTCCGAGATGTCGGAAAGTTGACAAAACGGGTGTCTGCCCCGCATTGCCTGTGTGGGGTGAAAGGGGCAAAGTTGTCCGCATAACGATGGGGACTGCCATGGATGCTCTGAAGAATCTGCGCGTTGGATCGCGCCTCGGCCTTGCATTCGCTGTCCTGCTGGCACTGTTGCTTGCGATGGCGGGCGTCGGGGCGCTGTTGACGAAGTCGCTCAACCACTACGTCGAGTACTACCCCGAGAACATCCTGCCGTCGCTGCGCATCATTCATCAGATCGACGGCGGCATAGCGGACGCACGGCGGCTGGAGCAGCAGCACATCCTGACCGACGACGACAAGGACAAGAAGGCGATCGGTAGCCAGCTCGCCAAGATCCGTGAGGACGTCCGCCAGCGCCTGAAGGACTATGCGCTGCACGTGGCCGACGACGAAGACGGCGCGTGGCTGAAGACGGTCAGCCAGGGTGTCGAGGCGTATCTGGCGGGGCAGGAGAAATTGCTCAAGGCGTCCGACGACAGCGCGTCGGACCCAACCCAGGGCACAGCCGCCCGCGAGATGAGCGCCGGCGCCGCGCGCAGCACCTTCCTGCCGCTGCGTGAGAACGTCAGCAAATGGTGGGACTACAACGAGAGGCTGGCCGCCGCGACGGCCGCCGCCGCCGAGAGCGCCTATCGCCGCGTGCTGTTGATCTTCGGCGTCGCTTCGGCGGTGGGCCTGGTCATCGGTGTGTTGGCGGCGCTGGCCATCACGCGCTCGATCACCGGCCCCGTCAAGCGGGCCTCCGACGCCGTCAAGGCGGTGGCGGGCGGCGACCTGACCCAGCGTCTTCACAGCAGCTCGCGCGACGAGCTTGGCCAGCTGCTGACCATGCTGGACGAGATGACGCAGAACCTGGCGCGCATGGTGTCGGGCGTGCGCCAGGGCTGCGACCAGCTCAGCGTGGCCGCCGCCGAGATCGCCCAGGGCAATGCCGACCTGTCGGCGCGCACCGAGAGCCAGGCCTCCAGCCTGGAGCAGACGGCCGCCTCGGTCGAGCAGATGGCGGCGCAGATCAGGGCCAACGCCGACAACGCGCGCCAGGCCGATCAACTCGCCAACCATGCCTCCGAAGTCGCCGGCGCGGGCGGTGTCGCCGTGGGCGAGGTCGTCACGACGATGGACGGCATCTCCACGTCCAGCCGCAAGATCGCCGACATCATCGGCACCATCGACGGCATCGCCTTCCAGACCAACATCCTGGCGCTGAACGCCGCGGTGGAGGCAGCTCGCGCGGGGGAGCAAGGCCGCGGTTTCGCGGTCGTGGCCGGCGAGGTGCGCCTGCTGGCCCAGCGCAGCGCCGAAGCGGCCAAGGAAATCAAGAGCCTCATCGGCGACAGCGTCTCCAAGGTGGAGAGCGGCAGCGCCCAGGTCCTGGCCGCCCGCGAGACCATCGGCCAGATGGTCAACGAGGTGCGCAAGGTGACCGACCTGGTCGGCGAGATCACGGTGTCCAGCCGCGAGCAGAGCGAGGGCGTCGGCCAGATCAATGCCGCCGTCAACCAGCTCGATCAGGCCACACAGCAGAACGCCGCGCTCGTCGAGCAGACAGCAGCGGCGGCGGAAAGCATGCGGATGCAGACGGCCAAGCTCAACGAGGCGGTGTCGGCGTTCCGCGTTGATGCGGGCGCGGCGACGGGCCGTAGCGCACACAAGGCGGCACTTCGTCCCGTGGCAGCAACCAGGCCGCCCGTGCACAAGCCGGTTGCAAGAGCGACGGCGCCCAAACCTGCCGCGCAGCCCCGGCCGGCGCCGGCGGTGGCTGCGCCGGCCCCCAGGGCCGCGGCTGCTGCCCCCGGCGGCGGCGAGGGCGACTGGGAGACCTTTTAGGGCCTGTTAGCGCTACGGCAACGCGACCCGTTGCCGTAGTGTTGACAGGGCCCTAGAACAGCGCCGCGAGGCGCCGCACGGCGTCCTCTGAATGCGCCCGGTCGGGCCGCAGGTCGTCGCTGCCGAAGTCGTGCTCGCCCATGGCAGCAATGAGCAGACCGTCGCGGCGCGGCAGGGCGACGACGTTGCGGCCGCGGTAGATCAGTGCGTAGTCCACCTCCGGCTGCGGAATGAGCCGTGCCGTCTGGCCGCGCACCGGCGTCAGGCTGGTATCGCCCAGCAGCATGCGCGCGCCGTCGCCCGTGCAATTGACGACGAGGCGCTCGGGCAGGGTGCCCAGGTCGCGCAGCTGGCGGAATTCGCGCTGAACCAACTCGCCGCCGTCGCGGGCAAAGTCGTCCAGCAGCAGGCGCTGATAGGCCGGGATGTTGAAGACGAGCTGCGTGAAGCGGCGCACATGGGCCAGGCGGAAGGGATGCTCGCCCGCCGCCAGCGCCTTGCCGCGCGGGCGCAGGTCGGCAACGCGAGGGTGCAGGTCCGGGTAGTCGGGCTCGCCGACGTGACCTGCGATCGGCTGGTCGAAATCCTCATCGGCGACGACGAAGCCGTCGTGCCATTCCACCGGACCCGAGGGCAGGCCAAGATAGCTTTGATGCACTTTGAACGATGCGCGCGCCATCGCCTCCCAGCCGGCGGTCCAGGCCTCGCTGGCATGCTCGCTCGTGACGATGCGCGAGTCCGGTGTCCACAGCCCTGTCGCCGCCGACGAGTGCACGCGCGGTGGCCTGTCCTTGGCGTAGAGGCGCACCTTGTAGCCCGCCTGCTGGGCCGTGCGCGCCGTCGTCAGCCCGATGGCGCCGCAGCCAACGACGGCGATGCGCGCGCCCGGGCGCAGGCCGGCGACCTGGACCAGCGCCAGTGCCCGCTGCGCAGAACCCCAGCACAGCGACCAGCCGCTGCCGCCATGGCCGTAATGGTGGACGAGGGTCTTGCCGAAGCGCCGCTCGGCCTCGATGCGCGGGCCTTGGGCGCGGAAGGGGCGGATGCCGACTGTGATGTCGACGATGCGGTCAATGCTGGCGCGCATCGCCGCCGGCGCGCGCGGCGCGGCGAAATCCAGCGCCTGGGCGGGCAGGGCGAGCGTGGCGCTGCCCGCCGCGAGCAGATGGCGTCGCTGCAATCCGGCGGGCTTCATGGCTGTCGCGCGAGGGATTTGCGGATGAGTGCGGCGTCGCGCAGCCGGTTCGCCGAGCCGTCGGCGTCCAGCAGCACGACGGTGATCGGGCGCTTGCCGTTCATCATGCGCATCGCCAGGCAGCGGCCGGCTTCCTCGGTGTAGCCGGTCTTGGAGACGCGGATGTTCCAGCCCTTGGCGCCGACCAGCCGGTTGGTGTTGCGGATCTCGCGCGGCCGGCCGTTCACCGGCACGCTGGCCTTCTTGACGCTGGTGATGCGCACGATCTCGCGGTAGCGCGCTGCCGCGGCGGTGATGGCGGCCATCTCGCTGGCGGTGGAGGTGTTGTCGGGCGACAAGCCGGTCGCCTCGGCGATAGAGGTGCGGCTCAGGCCTAGCTGGCGTACCTTGGCATTGACTGCCTTCACGAAGCCGGCCTCGCCGCCCGGGAAGGTGCGCGCCAGCGCCGCAGCGGCGCGGTTCTCCGACTCCATCAGCGTCATCTCCAGCGCCGCCTGGCGCGACATCTGCGTACCCACCCGCACCTTGGAGCGGCTGTGCTTGAGCGTGTCGACGTCGTCGCTGGTGATGCGCAGCTTCTCGTTGGGGTCCAGCTTGGCGTCGATGACGACCATGGCCGTGAGCAGTTTGGTCAGCGAGGCGATGGGCACGATGACATCGGCGTCGCGCGACATCAGCACCTTGCCGGTCGCATCGTCCACGACGACGACATGCTTGGCGTTGACGGGCAGGCGCAGTTGCTGGACGGGTGGCGCTGCCTTGGCCGCCGCGGCGGGCACGGCGCGGGCCGGCGGCTCGGGTTCGTCCTTGCCTTTGGCCTGCACGACAAAGCTGGTGGCTGCGATCAGCAATGCCGGCAGCGCCAGCTTCCAGCCGGTGGCCTGCGGGCGCGGTGCAAGCAGCCGCTCGATGCGCGCCAGCAGGTCGCCACCGCGGGCTGCCAGTGCGACCGCGGGCGGCGGGCTGGATTCCTGCAGTTCGGACAGCGCATGCAACGCCCGTGCGAGCCGGCGCCCGCCATCGCGCTGGCCCAGCAGCTGGGCCGAGATCTCGTCGGCCACCAGCTCGCGCTCGGCGCGCATGCGCGCCGACAACCACCACACGACGGGGTGGAAGAAGAGCAGGGCCTCGACCGCGCTCTGCAGCAAGTTGGCCAGGTAGTCCCAGCGGCGCACATGGGCCAGCTCGTGGGCCAGCAGCGCTTCAAGCAGGTCGACCGGCAGGCGGCTGAGCAACGCGGCCGGCAGCAGCACGCAGGGTTTGAGCATGCCTAGCGCAACTGGCCCGGCCAGCTCGGGCAACAGGCGCAGGCTGACGGCGCGGCGCATGCCCAGCCGGCGCGCGAGGTTGTCGAGCCTGGCCTGCCATTCGGCCGGCGCCGGCATGCTGCGCCGCCGCGCGCGTCCCACCCAGGCCAGTCCCAGCGCCAGGCGCCCGAACATCAGTGCGACGCCGAGCGCCCATGCCGTCACCAGGGCCGGCATCTGCTCGGCCAGCTCGGGCAACTGCCCGATGAACTCGGCATCGGCCGGCGCGAGGTCCAGGCACTCGGCCAGCGGCAGGCCCAGGCAAAGCCCAAGGCTGGCGGCGCAGACGGCATAGCGCCAGCGCGCCGATGCGCCGCGCATCAAGCCCATCATCAGCGCGGCGACGCCGCCGACCACGGCGCCTTGCCAGATGAAGTTCAACAGCGCCGAGCCCCAGGCGTTCATCGCGATATCGAGGCTCATTCGCCGTCTCCGTTCTTGGTAAGCAGCTGGCGAATCTCAGCGCGCTCCTTGGCGCTGACATGGCTCTTCAACGCCGCCAGCACGAGCGCCTTGCCCGAACCGGCAAAGGCCTTGGCGATGAAGTCCTTGACGAGTGACTGCTGCAGCTTGTCCTGGGCATGCAAGGCGGCATAGCGCTGCGGGCGCTGGCTCTCGTCGCGATTCAGCAGGCCCTTGCCGTGCATGACCTGCAGCTGGCGCAGCACGGTGGCGTAGGTGGCGTCCGGGCGGTCCGGCAGCAGGGCTTCATGAACTGTCTTGGCATCAGCGGGGCCGAGGCGCCACAGCACCTGCAGGAGGTCCAGTTCGGCCGTCGTGGGCCGCACGGGTGGGGAAGACTTTGAAGGCATGAAGCCAGAATAATCGTTCTAGAACTAGATGTCTAGAACAAATATTCTGAACTTCTAGGGGTTAGCGCGCGTCGAGTTCGCGGTGGCGCTTGAGCACGTGTCCGTGGTGGCTGAACTGGCGCGCCAGCATCTCGACGAGGTAGACCGAGCGGTGCTGGCCACCGGTGCAACCGATGGCGACGGTGAGATAGCTGCGCTGGTCGGCCGCGAAGTTGGGCAGCCAGCGCGACAGGAAGCCCGCGATTTGGCCCATCATCAGACCGACTTCGGGCTGCGCCGCGAGGTAGGCGGCCACTGGCGCATCGCGGCCGGTGAGCGGCCGCAGCTCGCGGTCGTAGTAGGGGTTGGGCAGCACGCGCACGTCGAAAACGAAGTCCGCGTCGCTGGGCACGCCATGCTTGAAGGCAAAGCTCTCGAAGACCAGCGTCAGCTTGGTGCCAGCGTTAGGGCCGACCAGGTCAGCCAGCCAGACACGCAGCTGGGCCGGGCGCAGCTGGCTGGTGTCGATGACGGTGGATTCGGCCTTGAGGCCGCCGAGCAGTTCGCGCTCCAGCTTGATGGCGTCCAGCAGCGGCCGGTGGCTGTCGTCGCTGCTGCCGTCCAGCGCACCGAAGCCGGTGTCGCGGCCCTCGCGCAGCGGATGCGGGCGGCGCGTCTCGGAGAAGCGCCGCATCAGCGCGTCGTTGCTCGCGTCCAGGAAGACCGAGCGCACCGCCACACCCTGGGCACGCAGCTGCTTGAGCAGCGGCAGCAGCAGCGGCAGGGAGCTGGCCGAGCGCACGTCCACCGCGATGGCCACGCGCCGCTCGCCGCGCTGCTGCTCAAGCTTCAGGAAGTCCATCAGCAGCTCGGCCGGCAAGTTGTCGACGCAGAAGTAGCCAGCGTCCTCCAGCGCATGCATGGCCACCGACTTGCCGCCGCCGGACATGCCGGTTAGCAGCACCACGTCGCCTTGAAGATCGGTGTCCAGGTTCATGATCTGGCCTTGCGCGGCCGGGTGGATGCAGCGGTGGAGGCGTCCAGCATTTCCTGCGCATGCGCCAGGCTGGTCGACGACAGGCGCTCGCCGCCCAGCATGCGGGCAATCTCGGCAACGCGGGCCTCGCCGGCCACCGGCGTGACACGGCTGGTCGTGGCGCCATCCTGCATGGCCTTGGCGACGACGAGATGACGGTCAGCGCAGGCGGCCACCTGGGGCAGGTGGGTGACCGCCAGCACCTGGCGCTCCCCGCCCGCCGAATGGCCGAGCTGCTTCATCAATCGGCCGACGGTTTCGGCAACGGCGCCCCCGATGCCGACATCGATCTCGTCAAAGATCAGCGTGCCGGGCGCGTGGTCGTTGGCGGCCTGGCTGGCTGTCACGGCGATGGCCAGCGCAATGCGCGACAGCTCGCCGCCCGATGCCACCTTGGCCAATGGCCGCGGTGTGCTGCCAGCATGGCCGGCGACGAGGAATTCGGCCGATTCGATGCCGAAGCTTTGGGGGCCGTCGGTCGGGTTCAGTGCGATATCGAATTGGCCGCCGGCCATGCCGAGCTGCTGCATCGCCGCCGTCACGGCCGATGCGAGCTGCGGTGCGGCCTTTTTGCGGGCGCGGCTGGCGGCCTGCGCTTCGATGTCGAAGGCCTTGCGCGCGGCTTCGAGCGCAGCTTCGAGCTGGGCGGGGTCACTGGCCGCGTCGAGTGCGGCCAGGTCGCCCCGCCATTGCGCCAACAGTGCTGGCAGCTCCTGCGGCTGGCGGCGGTAGCGGCGCGCCAGCGTCATCCAGGCGGACACGCGCTCGTCCAACTCGTCCAGCCGCGCCGGGTCGAGATCGGCCTTGTGCAGATAGGCCGACAGGGTGTGGCTGGCATCCTGCAACTGGGCCTGCACGTCGCGCAGCGCTTGCACGGCCGGCAGCAGGCGGGCGTCGTGGTCCAGCACGCGTTCGAGCTGATCCAGCGCGCCGCCAGCGAGGGACTGAGCGCTGGGCTCGGCCTCGTCCAGCGCGTCCAGCGCTGATTTGGCGGCGTCGATCAAAGACTGGCCGTGCGCCAGCCGCCCATGCTCGGCGTTCAGCTCTTCCCACTCGCCCTCGGCCGGCGCCAGGCCGTCGAGCTCGCCAATCTGCCAGGCCAGGCGCTCGCGTTCGCGCAGCGCGTCGGCCTGCTGGCCCTGGGCCTTCTGCAGCGCCTCTGCTGCCTGCTTCCAAGCGGCGTGAGCGCGGGCCAGCGGCGCGGTGTCCAGACCAGCAAAGCCGTCGAACAGCTCGCGCACCGCGGCCGGGCGGGTCAGGCCTTGCCAGGCGTGCTGGCCGTGGATGTCGAGCAGGTGGTCGGCCAGTTCGCGCAGCTGGGTCAGCGTGGCGGCGCCGCCGTTGATCCAGGCGCGGCTCTTGCCGCCGGCGTCGATGACGCGTCGCAGCAGCAGCGCCTCGTCCGCATCGAAGCCCGCTTCGTCCAGCCAAGCGCGCAGGTGCGGCGGCGTGTCGAACTCGGCCGTGATCTCGGCCTTCGCCGCGCCCTCGCGCACGACGCCCGCGTCGCCGCGGCCGCCCAAGGCCAGCTGCAGGGCGTCGATGAGGATGGACTTGCCCGCGCCGGTCTCGCCGGTCAGCACGGCAAAGCCGGGCTCGAAGTCGAGCTCCAGCGTCGGGACGATGACGAAATCCTTCAGGCTCAGGTGGCGCAGCATGGGCCTAGATCCGGTAGTTGAGCGCGCCCGAGGGGCTGGCGAGGCGGGACGTTGGCAAGGCGCGACGACGAAGTGGGCTCGTGCCCACGAGGAGGAGCAACGCAGCCAGCGGCCCGAAGCGCCAGACCAACGGGCGCGCAGCGTTGTTCACCGAAGTGGTGAGCGTCATCCAAAGGTTATGGTGTTGATGCATCGGGACTCGGGAGCGTGGCAAGCGGTCAACTGCCGGGTCTGGGCCTAGACATACCAACGCAATTTGCGACGCAGGGTCGCGTAATAGCTCCAGCCCTTGGGGTGCAGGAAACGCACCTGGTGCTGGCTGCGCCGCACGGTGATGGTGTCGCCGTGCAGCAGGCTGGCGAGGCTTTGCATGTCGAAGTTCACCGAGGCATCGCGCCCGGCGACGATTTCCATGCGCACCTCGCCGAGGTCGGGCAGCACGATGGGCCGGTTGGACAGCGTGTGGGGCGCAATCGGCACCATCAGCCAGCCGGCGATGCTGGGGTGCAGGATGGGCCCCCCGGCCGACAGCGCATAGGCCGTCGAACCCGTGGGCGAGGCCACGATGAGACCGTCCGCCCGCATGTTGGCGACGAATTGCTCGCCGACCTCGATCTTCAGTTCCACCATGCCCGACGTGCCGCCCCGGCTGACCACCACGTCATTGAGCGCTAGGCCGGAGAAGATCGACTCGCCGTCCCGCCAGACCGCACCTTCCAGCATCGCTCGCGGCTCGACCTCGTAGTCGCCCGCCAGCACCGGCGCCAGCGACTCGCGCCAGCGCTCGATGGGAATGTCGGTGATGAAACCCAGCCGGCCTTGGTTGATGCCCACCAGCGGGATGCCGTGGCGCGCCATGTCGCGCGCAAAGCCAAGCATGGTGCCGTCGCCGCCGATGACGACCGCCAGGTCGCATTGCCGGCCCAGCTCATCGTTGGAAAGCGCGTCGTAGCCGGCCAGCCCGGTGTTGAGCGCGGTGTCCGCTTCCAGCGAAACGTCGAGGCCGTGGCTGCACAAAAATTGGGCAATCTCTTCCAGCACCGGACCTATGCCTGGCGCCTGATGCTTGCCCACGATGGCGACATGTCTGAAGCGCTCGGCCATAGCGGCAAATTACACCACAGGGGTATCGCCTCTCCACGCAGGAAAGGGTCAGTCCATAGAATGCGGGCATGCTCGACGAGCGCTCCAAATCCCTGCTGAAAACCTTGGTCGAACGCTATATCGCGGACGGGCAGCCGGTCGGCTCGCGCACGCTGTCCAAGGCTTCGGGCCTGGAACTGAGCCCCGCGACCATCCGCAACGTGATGGCCGACCTGGAAGACCTCGGCCTCATCGCCAGCCCCCACACCAGCGCCGGCCGCATCCCGACGGCGCGCGGCTACCGCCTTTTCGTCGACACCATGCTGACGGCGCAGCCCGGCCTCATCGGCGTCGAGACGGCTCAGCTGCAGCCCGACCAGCCCCAGCGCGTCATCGCCAGCGCGGCGCAGATGCTGTCCAACCTGTCGAGCTTTGTCGGCGTCGTCACGGCGCCCAAGAAGCCCAGCGTCTTCCACCACATCGAGTTCCTGCGCCTGGGCGAGCGCCGCGTGCTCGTCATCCTCGTGTCGCCCGACGGCGATGTGCAGAACCGCGTCATCTTCACCGCGCAGGATCTCAGCCAAGGGGAACTGGCCGAGGCCAGCAACCGCCTCAACGCGGGCTATGCGGGCCTGACGCTGGAGGGCGTGCGTGAACGCCTGCGCCACGAGGTCGACGCACTGCGCGGCGAGATCGCCGGCCTGATGAGCGCGGCCGTGCGGGTAGGCACCGAAGCCATGACGCAGCAGGACGAACAAGTCGTCGTCTCCGGAGAGCGCAACCTGCTGACCGTGCAGGACTTCAGCCACGACATGGGCAGCCTGCGCCGCCTGTTCGACCTCTTCGAGCAGAAGACGCAGCTGATGCGACTGCTCGACACCTCCAGCCGGGCGGAGGGTGTGCGCATCTACATCGGCGGCGAAAGCCAGGTCGTGCCGTATGAAGAGCTGTCCATCGTGTCGGCGCCCTACGAGGTCGACGGCCAGGTCGTCGGCACGCTGGGCGTCATCGGCCCCACGCGCATGGCCTACGACCGCATGATCCAGATCGTCGACATCACGTCGCGGATGGTGGGCCAGGCGCTCAGTCAGCGTTGAGCCAACGCTGACTAGAATCCGCGGCTCCTCCCCGGGGGCCGTTAGCTCAGTTGGTCAGAGCAGAGGACTCATAATCCTTTGGTCGTTGGTTCAAGTCCAACACGGCCTACCACCCACTCTGTGATCGCTGTTGCCTGCTTGGGCAGGCAAGCTCTTTCATAGGTAATCCGTACCGGCATGGTCATGCGTTGCACCGACCGAGACGCAGCGGTCGCGGTGATTCAGGCACAGGGCTGAGCGATGTCCCCGCTTATTCGCCCCACTTGGCAAGGTACTTCTCGTAGTTGCCTTGCCACGCGGCGCCGGCCGCGTTGCCGCTGCTTTGATGGGTGATGGCGATCGGCCAGGTAGCCAGCCACAGCCCCGCCTGACGAGCACTCCGGCAAAAGTCCATGTCGTAGAAGTGGAAGTCGAATCGCTCGTCAAAACGAACCTGTCGCTCCCTGAGCAGATCGCGCCGGGTGGCGAGCAGCACGCCGTCCAGCAGCTCGCAACTGGCGGGCGCCGACCCGAAGTGCGAGATCTTGCCAAAGGCCTGCTGCCCATGGCCGACCGTGCCGCTGAGGTGCTCGGCGGCATCCCATTCGCGCGGCTTCGTGAAGGCCCATGAAGGCTGTCCCGGCACGCGGCGGCGGTTGCCCGCGACGCCGATGATGTCGACCGCGTTCACGGCAGCCGACACATGTTCGAAAAAGAAGTGGTCGTCCAACCAAACGTCGTCGTGGATGAATACCAGCTGCGGCGAGGCGTCGGCGGCGTCGATGTTCTCGTTGTAGACCGCCGGCAAGCTCCGACGGTTCTCAAAGGCGATGCGTGGTCTGAGTCGGCGCTCATGCGATATGCGCTGCAGGGACAGCCCTAGTGCCGAGCGTGTCCAGAAGTCGTGGGAGTTCAGGCGCGTTGCACAAATCAAGTCCATCATGCGTTCCGGTGAGCCAGTTGTCCTTGACCAGGCGGCGTAGTCTAGCGATGCCTTGACAGCTTTGAGCTGAGACAGTCGCCGGCCGGCGCTGATCGCTTCCGCCGGCCCGGCGCGTTAGCAGTCGCGGCATTTTTTCGCGGTTGCGGCCGGTGTCGCGGCTTGTTACCGCGCCATGCCGCCGAGCCTCGATAACGCACGCGCCGATGCTGCCGAGGCGCGCTAGTCTTGCTGCGTTCGAGCCCGCGCCAGGGCCCGACCAGGCGGCCTGTGCAGTTGTCACGGCCCACCTGCCCCGGTCCTCCCGCATCTCCGGAACCACTGAAAGCATGGACAGCGCCAGCAAGACGCCCACCCCCGGGCTCCGCCAGAAACTCATCATTGCCGCCGTCGCCGTTGGGGCGCTGTTGGCGGTCTACGGCGTGTCTACGCTGCACGAGCGCACCGCTCAGGAGACGCAGGCCCGCAAGAACGCCACGGCACTGGCCTTCGAGCGTGCGCCGGAGCAGTGGCTGGCGCAGCCGCGCGAGGCCTCGGAATTCGAGCGTGCCGTCCAGGCCAAGGAGGTCGCGGCCGTGGGCGTCGACGGCCCGCTGGTGCTCTACAGCGACCGCGCCGGGCGCCGGTTCAGCACGCGGCTGATCGACTGCGGCGTCGGCTGCAAGAACGAGATCGGCTCGCGCCTGGGCGAGCTGAGCGTGGCGCAAGGCTTTGCCTTGACCCACATCGACGTCGATGCCCGCACCGCCGGGCAGCGCATCAGTCAGGCCGTGGACAAGACGATGGGCGTGCTCGCGCCGCTGCTCACCCTGCTGCTGCTGGGCGGTGTGCTCGCCTATTTCCACCTGCGCGGCTCGCTGGGCCAGCGCACCCGCCTGGCCGACAAGCCGAAGATCCGCTTCGACGACGTCATCGGCGCCGACGAGGCCAAGAAGGCGCTCAAGCGCGTGGCCGCCTTCATGAAGGACCCCAGGCAGTACGCCGCCGTCGGTGCGCAGGCGCCGCGCGGCGTGCTGCTCGACGGCCCGCCGGGCACCGGCAAGACGCTGCTGGCCAAGGCGCTGGCCGGCGAATGCGGTGCCAGCTTCATCTGCGTGGACGGCTCCTATTTCAGCTCGATGTTCTTCGGCGCCGGCATCAACAAGGTCAAGGAGCTGTTCAAGAAAGCTCGCGAGGCGGGCCCCTGCATCATCTTCATCGACGAGATCGACGGCATCGGCAAGCGCAGCAGCGGAAAGGAAGCCGGTGGCGGCGGTGGCGGCGAGCAGGAACAGAACCGCATCATCAACCGCCTGCTGGTGGAAATGGACGGCTTCTCGTCGCTGGACAACGTCGTCGTCATCGGCGCCACCAACCACGTCGACAACATCGATGAGGCCATGCGCCGCCCCGGCCGCTTCGACCTCATCGTGCGCACCTCGCTGCCCAACGCGCCTGAGCGTCAGCAGCTGTTTGAGCTTTACCTCGGCAAGGTCAAGGCCGCTGCCGGCATCGACCTTGCGTCCATCGCGCGGACTTCGGTAGGCATGTCGCCAGCCGATGTCGCCAACGTTGTCAACCGCGCCGCCGCCTACGCGGCGGAGGCGGGTGAAAGCGAAGTCAGCCAGGAGCGTGTCTACCAGTCGCTGGAAACCCACCAACTCGGCGGCGAGGTATCCAACACCAAGTCCCTCATCACGCCCGAGACGCTGCGCCGCATCGCCTTCCACGAGTCCGGCCATGCGCTGGTGGCCCATGTGCTGGAGGCCGGCAGCGTCGAACGCGTCAGCATCGAGCCGCGGGGCCCCGCGCTGGGGGTGACCTATATCGCGCGCAACAACGAAGAGCCGCTCTACGGCGAGCGCGAGCTGCTTTCCCGCCTGGCCATGATGCTGGCCGGCCGCGAGGCCGAGCTGATCGCCTTCGGCAATGCCTCCTCCGGCGCCGCCGACGACCTCAAGCGGGCCTCCGAGCTGGCCACGTCCATGGTCGGCTCGATGGGGTTCGGCAAGACGTTTGGCCTGCTCAGCATGGCCGGCGTGCCGCGCGAGCTGATCGGCCCCGATGTGCAGAAGTCGCTGCTCGACGAAGCTCGGCATCTGCTGGAAAGCGCGCAGGCCGAGTGCCGCCGCGTGCTGGAAGACAAGCGCGACCGCTTGAACACGCTGACCGACCTGCTGCTCGGCCAGGAGACCGTCAGCGGCGCGCCGCTCAAGCGCGTGCTGTCAGGCGAAGCCGCCTGAGGCGCACGCGCGCAGGGTCAGCCGCCATCGGGCTCCTTGGGGGCGCCGACATAGCAGGTCACGCCGTCGGCGTCGCAGCCCAGCGCATAGACCTGCGACGGATGCTCGCCGGTGTCCAGATCGGCCTGCGAGCTGAACACGCGCATGAAGAACCGCTTGGTCTTGCCCAGCAGCTTGCTGTAGACGAAATAGCCGTGGCCGCCAACGCCGACGGGCGAGTTGCTGAAGCACACGTAGCGCACGACATTGTTCTGAACCCGCTCCGAGCCCGGATCCGCACCCAGCTTGACCTGATTGCCGTCCACGACATAGGCGCCGAAGAGCACCGAGTCAGCGTCGTTGTAGGTGACGAAGACCTTGCCCTTCGGCCTCAGCTTCTCAACCCAGTCCTTGTGGCCTGAGGCGCGCACGCAGGGCGCCACCAGCGCGATGTTGAACGCGGCGCCGAGCGCTTCACGCGCTGCCTCAATGTCCAGCGTGTACTGCAGGAAATGCCCGCCCAGACTGTGCGCAGCCACGCTGTAGGGCTGCGCATTGGCCTGAAGCCTGGCGACGCTTACGAGGCGAAGGAATCGCGCCAGCGCATCGACCGAGTCCTGCGCATTGTTCTTGGCCTGTCGGTAGCGCCTGGCCTTCTTGACGATAGGGCCATCGGTGCGATTGGACGGCTTAACCTGGTCCAACTCGTCCTCGTTGCCTGGCTCGTCGTTCTTGGCGCCCGGCAGTTCAGAGCCATCGGACAGATAGCCTTCGGACGGCCAGGAGAAGCCGATCACCTCCACCTTGTAAAGCTTGTCCAACACGGCGCAGCGCTCGAAGCAGGCTTCCGGCGTGTTGTTGTTGCCATGAAGGTAGAGCAGCACCGGTCGACCACCGCTGAAGAGCTTGGACAGGGCCGCGACGATGGCCGCGTCGTCGGCGCCGTTGGTAAGGTCCTTCAGGCTCCAGGCGCCGTTGGTTGCGGCCTTCGCATTGGCAAAGTTGAGATCGGTCTTGCCGGGCGCGAAGCCCTTGGCGAAGGTCGCGCTGCTGCCGGTTCCGGCGATCTTGCGATTGGTAAAGATGAGCATGGCGGTTCCACTGTCAATTCAATGCCGGAGTGTTCGGCAGCGACGCCCTGCCGCCATCCCCAGCCTTGACGATGGGCGGCTCTTCACGAGCCGGGCGTCGAAGGCGCAAGGCGCCCTGCCGTGGCGCAGCGGAGCCGACCGCTGCGCTGGGCCATTCGCGCTGACCTTTGTCAGGGCGGCGCGCGACGCCGGATACTGGGCTTCCCCCAACGGAGACTAGACCCATGAAGACCTGGCAGATCGCCGCGCTCGCTACCGCCGCCCTGTTCACCGCCGTCGGTTCCCAGGCGCAGGCCGCCGACCCGCTCAAGGCCGCCGTTGCGGCCGACCATCGCACGGTGGGCAATGTTGCCCGCGACGCGCACCGTCACCCCTACGAGACGCTGAGCTTCTTCGGCATCAAGCCGACCGATACCGTCGTCGAGCTCTCGCCGGGTGGCGGGTGGTACACAGAGATCCTGGCCCCTTATCTGCGTGAAGCCGGCCAGCTCTATGCGGCTGCGGGCGAGGGCGGCCGCTTCAAGGCCAAGATGGACTCGATGAGCGTCTACAGCAAGGTCAAGCTGAGCGTCTTCGATTCCAACAAGGGTTTGCTCGACATCGCGCCGCCCGGCACGGCCGACGCGGTGCTGACCTTTCGCAACGTGCACAACTGGATGAGCCAGGGCCCCGAGAAGACTCAGGCCGTCTTCAACGCCGCCTTCAAGGCGCTGAAACCAGGCGGCGTCCTCGGCGTCGAGGAGCACCGCCTGCCGGCGTCGCAAACCCAGGACCCCAAGGCTGCCAGCGGCTATGTGCAGGAAGCCGTCGTCATCAAGTTCGCCGAGGCCGCCGGTTTCAAGCTGGCCGGCAAGAGTGAGGTCAATGCGAATCCCAAGGACACGGCCGACCACCCGCAAGGCGTCTGGACGCTGCCGCCGACGCTCGCCCTGAAGGACAAGGACCGCGCCAAGTACCAGGCGATTGGCGAGAGCGATCGCATGACGCTGAAATTCGTGAAGCCTTGATGGACCGAACGGCCATGCCGCGTCAGGGGTCGGATTGACCCGGCGGCACGCCGTCATCGGCCTGGGGCGCCTTGCCGGGGCGCTGGTCCCGGCGCTGCGGCAGGCGGGCGAGGTGGTTGTCGTTGGGCGTCGCTCCCCTGGCGCGGGCGAGTTGACGCAGGCGGAGGCGGCGCAGCAGTCGGATTGGGTCTGGCTGACGGTCCCCGACGACCAGATCGCCGCGACCGCCGCGGCCTTGCCCTGGCGGGACGGCCAACTCGCCCTGCACTGCAGTGGCGCGACGCCGCTGTCTGCACTGGCCCCGGCGCTCGCCGCTGCGGGCTTTCATCCGCTCAAGCTGCTGGCTGGGGACGCCGGCCTGGCCGGCGTGCATGTCGGCATCGAGGCCGGCGCCGGCCACCATGCGGCGCTGCGGGCGTTGGCTCTTGCGCTCGGCCTGGTGCCGCTGGCGCTGCCGTCGCCGATGACCGCCCAGGCGCGGGCTGCGTATCACGCGGCTGCCAACCTCGCTGCCAGCGGCGTGCTGGCCGTACTGGCCGAGGCCGAGGTGCTGTGGGCTTCAGCTGGACTGGCGCGCGGCGACGCCCTGCCGGCCATGGCGCCGTTGACACGCGGTGCGCTTGACACGGCGCTGGCTCGCGGTCTGCCCGGCGCGGTCTCGGGGCCCATCGCCCGGGGCGACACCGGCGTGGTGACACGCCATCTCGGGGCTCTGGCGGCTGCCGGGCTGGCCGACGATCTGCTGCTGGCGCTGGGCCGTCGCCAGCTTGCGTTGGCGGACAGCGCCGGCCGCCTCGACGCCGCCCAGATCACGGCCTTGCGGGCCTTGTTGGCGATGCCATGAAGACGTTTGCAGCCTGCGTGACAAAGGGCGCGTTCGGCTGGCGCTGCGGCGCCTCGCCCTGCGGGGTGCGCTCCTAAACTGGCCCAGTCCCGTCGCTGTGCCGGGCGCAGCCCAGGGAGTCTTCATGTCCGACGCGTCCATCCACGCGGTGATCCAGGCCGATGCCGTCCAGGTCCTGCACGACGTCGTCGAGGAACTGCCCGATGCGCGCGAGCGCCTGGCCTATGTGCGCAGCATGACGGAGCAGGCCGCGACCAAGGTGCTCAACCTGGTCGAGGCCGCACAGGGCGATGCGGAGGCCGTGCGCAAGAAGGGCCGCGAGCTGTCCGACGCGCTCAACCGCCTGGCGCTGTCCAGCAACATCAGCCCCGATCGTGCACGTGCGCTGATGAAGCTGTGCGCGGCCTATGCATCCGATGCCGCCAGCTTCGCGGCACGAGAGAAGTCGCTGCACAGCGAGATCATGATGTCGCAGGACTTCCAGGATCTCTCCGGCCAGGTCATCAACAAGGTCAGCAAGATGCTGGAGCGCGCCGAGCCGCCGCTCAGGGAGCTCGTCCAATCCTTGCCGGCGTCCGTGGCCTCCGCCAAGCCAGAGGTTCTGGGCGGCGTGCAGACGCCCGACAAGGCCTTCAAGCAGGACGATGTGGATGACCTGCTGGCCAGCCTCGGCTTCTGACTTTCAAGTCCAGCTCGCCGGGTCCAGTCGGTAGTAGCCGCTCAGCTCCGAGTACAGCGCCGGGTGGCCGGCGGCCAGCTCGATGGGGCGCTCGAAGAACAGCTCGCTGATGACAGCGAAGAACTCCGCCGGGTCGGTGGCGCCGTAGGCGTCGATCAGGCCCGGCTCGCCACGCGCCAGCCGCCAGCGCAGCGCATCGAACTCGTTCTGCATCACGGTTGACCAGCGCCGGTAGGCCTCGGCCGTCGGCAGCGCGGGTGCGCCATTGGCGGGGCCGCCGGCCTGGTCCAGCTGATGGGCGAACTCATGGATGACGACGTTGTGGCCGTCGCCCGGCGTGGCAGCGCCGCGCTTGACTTCATCCCAGGCCAGCAAGACCTGGCCCTGGCTCCAGCTCTCGCCGGCCAGCACGCGGCGCTGGTCCGACAGCACGCCGCCGGACTCCGTCACCGGCCGGTCCACCACAAAGGCACCCGGGTAGACCAGCACCTGGCGCAGTTCGGGGTAGATGCCGCGCGCCATGCCCAGCACCGGCAGGCAGGCGAGCGCCGCGATGGTCACGCGCATCTCGTCCGTCACCCGCAGGCCGCCGCAGCCGAGGATGGGTTTTTCGGCCAGGAACACCTGCATCAGCCCCTTGAGCTTGAGCTGCTGGCGCGCCGGCAAGCGTGACACCAGCGGCACATGGCGGCGCAGCAGGCGGCGCCAGGCCGGCGGGAACGGGCGGTTGGCGATGCGCTCGCGGCTGCGCCTCACCCACAGCGGCCACAGCGCGATACCGGCGGCGGCCAGCAGGACGAGACAGAAGCAGATGAAGAGCGCCATGAGCGGCAACTGGGCCCGGCGGCACGCTTTGCAAGCCCCGCAAAAACCCAACCCACCCGACCGCGGGGAGAGGATCGGGCCGACATAACATGGCTCGCGTTCAACGCCCGGAGTCGCCATGCCGCCCAGTCTCGCGAATGTCTCTCGACGCTGGTCCTTGAGCCCGCGCCGCCCGTGACCCAGGCCCCGCTGCGTGCTTGGCAGGTCTTGTTGGGTGGCATTTGTGCGCTCGTGCTGACCATCGGCCTGGCGCGTTTCGCCTACACGCCGCTGCTGCCGCAGATGCACGCCCAGGCTGGCCTGGGCCTGGCCGAGGGCGGTCTGCTCGCGTCCATCAACTACGCCGGCTACATGAGCGGCGCGCTGCTGGCGGCCTGGATCGAGAGCCCGACCTGGCGCCAGCGGCTCTACAGCTGGGGCCTGCCGCTGGCCTTGGCCGTCACGGCGCTGATGGGCTGGAGTGCGTCCCTCGGTGTGTGGGCACTGTCGCGTTATGTCGGCGGCCTGTGCGGCGCGGCCGGCATGCTGCTGGGCTCGGGGCTGGTGCAGGGCTGGCTGATTCGCTCGGGGCGGCGGCCGGAGCTGGGCATCTACTTCATCGGCCTGGGGCTGGGCATCGTCGTCTCGGCGCTGGGCGCCATGGGAATGACGGGTCTGGGGCTCGGCTGGGCCGATCAATGGCAGGGCTTCGCGCTGTTGGGGTTGGCTTTCCTGATCCCGGCCTGGGCCTGGCGCCCGCCGGTGCCGCCGCCGGCCGCCAGGTCGGCGTCGGCCGAGGCGCCCAGCGCGCGCTGGATGGCGCTGATGGTCGCAGCCTACTTCTGCGCCGGCTGGGGTTTTGTCATCAACGCGACCTTCACCGTCGCCATCGTCGAGAAGCAGCCGCTGCTGGCCGGCCAGGGTCCCTGGGCGTGGCTGCTCGTCGGCTTGGCGGCCACGCCCGCCGTGTTCGTGTGGGACCGCATCGCGCGGCGCTGCGGCGATGTCGGCGCGCTGCTGATCGCCTTCGGCGTGCAGATCGTTGGCGTGTTGCTGCCGGTGCTGGCCGATGGCCTGACTGCGGCGCTGGCGGGCGCGTTGCTCTACGGCGCCACCTTCATCGGCATCGTCAGCCTGACGCTGGCCCTCGTGGGCCGGCGCTCACCCGCCAACCCGGGCAAGGCGATGGCGCGGCTGACGCTGAGCTATGGCGTCGCCCAGATCAGTGCGCCGGCGTTGACCGGCCGCATGGTCGAGGCCAGCGGCAGCTTCGACGCCGCGCTGTGGCTGACGGCCGGCGTGATGGCGCTGGGCATGGCCTGCTTGTACGCCGTGCTGCGCGAGTCTGAGCCGCGCTCCAGACACAGTCCGCCATGAAGTAACTCTGTGTGAGCCCGTCATCCGTGCCGTGCGTCGGACTGTTAGTGGGGGGCGGCCGCGCTTGTGCGGCCTGGAGTGGACCCATCATGAAACGACTGGCCCTGGCCATCACGCTGATCTCTTCCGCGGCCCTGCTGTCGGGCTGCATCATCGTGCCGCACCGCCACGGTGGCCACCGCGGCCACGGCCATCACTATCAAAGCGATGGGTACTACGAAGGTCAAGGCGGCCACTACCAACGCGGCGGCCGCGTCTACGGGGATCCTGGCCCGCGCCGCTGAGCGGCGTCAGACCCGCTCGATGATGGTGGCGATGCCCATGCCACCGCCGACGCAAAGCGTCACGGCGCCGGTCTGAAGGTCGCGGCGCTCCAGTTCGTCGAGCAGCGTGCCCAGCAGCATCGCGCCGGTGGCGCCCAGCGGGTGGCCAAGCGCGATGGCGCCGCCGTTGACGTTGACGCGGTCCATCTCCAGCCCAAGGTCGCGCGCCGTTTTCATCGGCACCGCGGCGAAGGCTTCGTTGATCTCCCACAGGTCGATGTCCGCGGTCTGCATGCCGGCCTGGCGCAGCGCCTTCTGGCAGGCCGGCGTCGTGCCGGTCAGCATGATGGTGGGCTCGCTGCCGGTCACGGCCGCGGCGCGGATGCGGGCCCGGGGCTTGAGCCCGGCCGCGTCGCCACCGGCCCTGGAACCGATCAGCACCAGCGCTGCCCCGTCGACGATGCCCGATGAATTGCCGGCATGGTGACGGTGCTCGATGGCCGCTGCCTGCGCGTACTTGCGCAGCGCCAGCGCGTCGAACTTGGCGCCCAGCTTGACGAAGCTCGGGTTCAGCGCGGCCAGCGTCTCGGCCGTGGTCTGCGGGCGGATGGTCTCGTCCTCGGCCAGCAGCAACGCACCCGCTTCGTCATGCACCGGCACCAGGGCGCGCTTGAAATGGCCGGCTGCGCGAGCCGCTGCGGCGCGCTGATGGGAGCGGGCCGCATAGGCGTCGAGCTCTTCTCGCGTGAAACCTTCAAGCGTCGCGATCAGGTCGGCGCTGATGCCCTGGGGTACGAAGCCGATGGCGTTCACGACACGCTCGTCGAGCAGCCATGCGCCGCCGTCGCTGCCCATGGGCACGCGGCTCATGCTCTCCACGCCGCCGGCCACGACAAG
Organism: Pelomonas sp. Root405; assembly: GCF_001425165.1. GTDB lineage: Bacteria > Pseudomonadota > Gammaproteobacteria > Burkholderiales > Burkholderiaceae_C > Pelomonas. The sequence continues at coordinate 139,659 of NZ_LMDU01000015.1, read as the reverse complement.
GCGCTCGAAGCCGCTCGCCACCTTGGCTGCGGCGAGGTTGACGCTTTCCAGCCCCGAGGCGCAGAAGCGCGATTGGGTAACACCGGCGACCGTCTCGGCCCAGCCGGCGTCTAGCACGGCGGTGCGGGCGATGTCGCCGCCCTGCTCGCCAATCGGCGTCACGCAGCCCAGCACCACATCGTCGACCAGGGCGGTGTCCAGCCGTGTGCGTTCGCGCAGCGCCTGCAGCAACGTGCGCACCAGCCAGATCGGTGTGGCCGCGTGCAGCGAGCCCTCGGCCTTGCCCTTGCCACGGGGCGTGCGGCAATGGTCGTACAGGTAGGCGTCGAACATCGTCATCTCCTCGCTGCCGTCATGCGATCCCGACCGCCGCCTCAAGCGTCGCGATTTCCTCTTCGACATAGGCCGCCAGCCGGCCCAGGTTGGGCAGGGCGTCTGTCGCGATCAGGCCGACATAGAGCGTGCCTGCATAGCTGAACAGCGTGATGTTGAGCAGGTGCGTGGCCGGCAGCGTCGACACCGGGTGCATCTCCAGCAGGGGTGCGCCCTTCAGGTACAGGCGACCGGCGGGCCCGGGCACGTTGGACACCAGCGTGTTGCCCATCGGCGTGATGACGTCGGCGAGCTTGAGCATGCCGGCGATCTGGCCGAGCAGGCCGGTGAGGATGGTGTAGGTCTCGACCGCCTCGGGCGCGACGGCGTCGATCATGGCCCGCACATTGCGCAGCGAGTAGCCGACATTGCGCAGCCGCACATAGGCGTCATCCGTCGGCGGTGACAGATCCACCAGGATGATGCCGATCTTGTTGCCCGCGGCCTTCTCGTCCTCGCGGCGCAGGTTGACCGGCATCTGGATGGTGATGGGCCGGTCGAGCTCCACGCCCTCATCGGCGAGGTAGCGGTGCATGGCGCCGTCCAGGCAGGTCAGCGCCACATGGTTGAGCGTGGCGCGGGCGACCTTGCGGATGGCGTCGATGCGCGCCATCGGCACGGCGGCGGTCGCGAACTGGCGGCCCGGCGTGGCATTGCCGGTGAAGGGCGTGTTGCCGCTGGCCATGAAGGGCAGGGCGATGGCGTTCTTGGTCAGCTTGACGGCCTCCAGCGCCAGCATGGCCATGAGGCGGCCGATGCCGACGGCGCGTTTGCTGTTGGCGGTCAGCTGCTTCCAGACCGTGCCGGCGACGGCCTGGTCCAGCCGCTTCTTGGCGCCAAGGCCGCGGCTGCGCCGGGTGTGGTCCAAGGTCCAGACCGGCGTGACGGTGTCGTCCTCCGGCGTGGTGCGCAACGAGTCGACGCCCCAGCGCGTCATCGTGATGCCATCGGCCACGGCGTGGTGCATCTTGTAGTAGATGGCGAACTGCTTGTCCCACAGGCCGGCAATGACGTGCACCTCCCACAGGGGGCGGCTGCGGTCCAGCATGGGTTCGTGCAACCGGGCCGTCAGCGCGTAGAGGGCGTCGCGGTCGTTCGCACCGGCTTTGAGCTTGTGGAAGAAGACGTGTTGCGCCAGGTCCACGCTGTCGGCCGTGCTCCAGCTCGGCATCAACCCGGCCGACACGAAGTTGATGACCTGGTCGAACGGCGGCTGCACGTCGGTGTGGGTCAGGAACTCTTCATACAGCTGCTTCGCAAAGCTCGCGCCGCCACCCTTGAGGCCCTTGGGAATCTGATGGATGTGCAGGCCCGCGACATGCTTGGGGCTGGCCTCGTTCTCGGCGATGAAGAAGGCGAGGTCAAGCAGGGAGAGTCGAGTCATGACGGCGCTTGGAGTGGCGGGCGACCCAGCATAGGCGGCCGCCCTGGCCGGTCAAGGCAGGGGATTCACGCGTCGCCGCTCGCTGCCTGGCGCTTGCCGCTGCGCTTTGCCTTCTCGGCAATGCGGGCCGCTTCCAATGCCTCGGCCTTTTGCGACTCGGCGTCCGCCGCTGCCTGCCGCCAGGCGGTCATTTCCTCGGGCGTCTCCAGCGTGATGCGCCCGAGCGAGCCACCGCGGAAATCCATCAGCAGCGCCTCGGCCGCCTTGTGCATCTGCACGCCGCCGCCGCGCACCTTGGCGCCGCGCTTCAGGCCGATGGCCTCCAGCACCGCATCGTCGGGGCCAAGTTCGGGCAAGCCGTAGCGCTCCTGCAGCCGCTCGGGGTAGCGCCGCTTCAGCGACGCGATCAACTCCAGCGCCACTTCCTCTTCATCGAAGGCATTGCGGCCAATCGCGCCGCTGGCTGCGAGGTGGTAGCCGCTCTGCTCGATGGCGATGCGCGGCCACAGCATGCCGGGCGTGTCGAACAGGTAGAAGCCGTTCTCGAGCACGATCTTCTGCTCAATCTTGGTGATGCCGGGTTCGTCGCCAGTCTTGGTGGCGCGCTTGCCGACGAGGGTGTTGATCAATGTGGACTTGCCGACGTTGGGGATGCCGCAAATCAAGACGCGCAACGGCTTGTGCATGTCGCCGCGCAGCGGTGCCAACTCGCGGCAGGCCTTGATGAGGGCACGGGCGGGTGCCTTGTCGCCGGCGTCCAGCCCGATGGCACGCGTATACGGCTGGGCGTTGTAGTGAGCCAACCAATCGCCCGTGATCGGGGGGTCGGCAAGATCCTGCTTGTTCAGTACCTTCAGCGACGGGCGGCCGGTCGTGAGCGCGGCCAGCAAGGGGTTGGCGCTTGAGCCCGGCAGACGGGCGTCCAGCAACTCGATGACCACGTCCAGCCCCGCCTTGACGCGATCTTTGATCGCCTGGCGGGTGGAGTTCATGTGGCCGGGAAACCAGTTGATGGGCATGCGTTGGCGGGTGCGGGCTGTCGAAAGGCGGATTGTCGGGGGCTTACATCCGGTTGCGGCGCTCGCCGCCGTCTCCCCCAACATCTTGGGGTTGTCACGAGGTAAATATGCGATTTGAAGGAGTGCTCAGCGCTTGGAACCAGGACGCCGGTTACGGCGCCATCCGCCCGTTGGGCGGCGGCGAAGAGATTTTTGTCGGACTGGCCGCCTTTCCAACCGATGGCGAAGGGCCGCGGCCCGACGAACCGCTGAGCTTTGAAATTGTGACGAACCGTGACGGCCGCAAGCAGGCGGTCAACCTGAAGCGCCTGTCTCAGACGCCAATGAACCCTGCGCTGCGTGAAGCGGCCGGGAGCGCCCGCATCCGCGCGCGTCAGGCCCAAAGGAAACGGCGCCTGGCCTTGGTGGCCGGAGGCGCCGTCGTCACGGTGATGCTGGTGGTAGGCGGCATGCAGTGGTGGCAGCCGATGAGCAAGGATGTGCCGGCAGGGATGCGGCGCTAGCTTCGGATTTGCAAGCCGTCGAGCAGGCTCAGGGCTTTTCCCGGTCCAGGTTCAGTCCTCGTTCTTGAAGACCAACTTGACTTCGTGGGTGGCCTTCTCGCCCGCTTCAAATTTCCACTCCATCAACGCCGCCTTCACGGCGCGGTCGAAGACCCGCTTGGGTTCGGCCTCGACGATTTCGACATCGCTGACCTTGCCATCGGCTTCGATGGTCATCTTGGCCTTGACCGAGCCGGTGGAGATGCCCTTCTTGGACGCCTCGGCCGGGAACTCGGGCGGCACTTTCTTGACGACCTTGGGTGCGGCGTGGGCGGCCAGGGCCAGCATGAGGCTGGCGGCCAGAACGGTGGCGGAACGCAGGAGTGACATGGTGCGAGCCTCGGCAGGTAAGGATTAGGTCAGGCGGCGCGGAAGAAGCCGACGGCGTCGATCAGGCGGGTCGAGCTGTCGCGCAGCGCGTCGGCCGAGCGGCTGAGTTCGCCGACCAGGCTGGTGTTCTGCTGCGTCGCCTTGTCCAGCTCGTTCATCGCGCCGTTGACGACGCCGACGCCCGTGGCCTGCTCCTGGGCCGAGTGCGAGATCTCCTCGATCAGCTGGCCCATGTTGTTGACTTCGTCGACCACGCTGCGGATGGTCACGCCAGCGTTGTTGACCAGCGTCGTGCCGTTCTCGACCTTCACGGTCGATTCCTGGATCAGCACCTTGATCTCCTTGGCGGCACCGGCCGAGCGCTGCGCCAGCGCGCGCACTTCGGCGGCCACGACCGCAAAGCCTCGGCCGTGCTCGCCGGCACGCGCCGCTTCGACGGCGGCGTTCAGCGCCAGGATGTTGGTCTGGAAGGCGATGCCGTCGATGACGCCGATGATGTCGCCGATCTTCTTGGAACTGGCGCTGATCTCTTCCATCGTCTCGACGACCTTGGAGACGACGGCGCCACCGTTGCTGGCGGCCTGACGCGCCGTCACGGCGATGCCGGCGGCGCGGCGGGTCAGGTCGCTGGCGCCCTTGAGCGTGGAGGCGATCTCTTCGACGGAAGCGGCGGTGTTCTGCAGGCTGGCGGCGGAGCGCGTCGTGCGCTCGGCCAGGTTGGAATTGCTGTCGGCGATGTTGCCGGAGTTCTGTGCCACCTCGCTGGCGGCGGTGGACACGTCGCGAACCACGCCGGACAGCGCGGCCTGCATGTCCTTCATGGCCTGCAGCATCTGGCTCAGCTCGTCGCGACCCTCGACCTGGATGTTTTGGGTCAGGTCGCCGGCGGCAATCGCTTCAGCCGCGGTCTGCGCCCTGCGGGCCGGGCCGACGATGGAGCGGGAGATCACCAGGAAGCCGCCGATGCCCAGCACGACGGCAACGATGACCAAGCCGGCGGTCACCATGACCGAGAAGCGCGCCAGCTCGCCGCCGGAGGTGGCGAGTTCCTTGCCGCTGTCGAACTGCATGTTGACGAGCTTCTGCAGGCTTTCCTGCAGCGCGGTCTGGGCCGGGCGCAGGTCGGTGATCAGGCTCTCGCGGGCCTCATCGGGGCTGCCGTCGGTCTGGATCTTCTGGAACTTGGTCAGCGCGGCCAGGAACTTGGTCTTCTGCTCGCGCACCTCGCCGACGACGGATTTCTCCTTCTCGTCGGAGGACGCCGCGTCGAGGCTGGTCAACTGCTTCTCGGCTTCGTCCACGGCACCGGTGATGGCCGCCTTCTGCTTCTTGATGGCACCTGCGGTGTCCAGCAGCAGCAGGTCGCGCACCGCGCGGGAAATGATGTTGACCTGGTTCTCCAGCGCGTTGGCCGCGGCGATCTTCACGAGGCTGGAATTGGCCGTGCGGTCGAGGTCCGTCGCCAGGCGCTTGGCATTGTTGGCGCCGTAGATGCCGATGCCCACCAGCAGCAGGATCAGCAAGCCGAAGCTTGCGGCCAGGCGCTGGCCGATGCGCAGTTGCGTCAGGAAGTTCATTCGGTTGTGGTCCTTGTCCGGTGGTGTGCGGTATCGGCGGGTCGGCTTTGCGTCTTGAGACGCTATTCGGCGGGGGGGCTTTGCTGGCGCTACCCCAGGGCAGGCCGGAGTGTGGCGCCCATGGCCCTGGTTTCACGCCTTGTCACAAACCGGTCGCGTGAAGTGGTTCACGTGACCCCCCTGCACTTGCGGGCTTGCTGCGGCAGCTATTTCGCCGCCGCGCCGCGGCGCAGTCGCAGCACCTCGACGCCATCCACCTCGCCCGCCCGGTTGCCGAACGATTCGCGCAGGTGGCTTGCGAGCGCCGCCAGGTCGTCGGCGCCGAGCACACCTGCGAAAGGCGGCATGCCATAGGGCCGAGGGTGGCCCGGCGTGGCGGGCGCGAAGCCGCCGCGTTCGATGAGGCGGATCAGGTTGGCCGCGCTGGCCTGGGTGACCAGGCGGCTGCCGGCGATGGCCGGATAGGCGAGTGCGCCGCTTTCGTCGCGCCGGCCCTCGCCCTGCGCGCCGTGGCAGGCCGCACAGTGGTCACGGTAAAGGCCGGCGCCACGCTCCATGCGGCGCGCATCCGGCTTGGCCGGCTGCGGTCGTGTGACCGGCTGTTCGGGCAGGGCGCGCAGATAGGTGCTCATCGCCGCCAGGTCCGCATCGTTCAAGGCCGCTGTGCTGCCAAGGATGACCTCGGCCATGGGTCCCTGGGCCGTGTGGCCCGCGGCGTGGCCGTCGCGCAGCCAGCGTTGCAGCGTCTCGGCCGGCCAGCGCTGCACGCCGGCTTCCGCCGGGTCATGCAGGGAGGGCGCCACCCAGCCCGGGCCGGCGAGCAGGCCGCCGCGGAAGTCCGCCGGGCCGCCGTCACCGCCGAGCGCATTGCGGCCCGAATGGCAGGCGCTGCAGTGGGCCAGGCCCTGGCTCAAGTAGGCACCGCGGTTCCAGGCGGCGTCACGGGACGGGTCGGCCTGGTAGCCGCCCGGCCTGAAGTAGAGCGCCCGCCAGGCCGCGATGGCGAGCTGGCTGCCGTAGAGCCGGCCCAGCTCGTGCGGGCGCCGAGGTGACGCGACCGGCGGTTGGGATTGCAGCCAGGCGTGCAGGGCGTCGGCGTCTTCGCGGGTCACCAGCGTCGTGTTGGTGATGGGATGCGCCGGCACCAGCAAGCGGCCGTCGCGGCTGCGGCCCAGGTGCAGGGCCTGCCAGAAGTCGTCGCTGGTCCAGCCGGCGAGGCCGCTGGCATCTGGCGTCAAGTTGGTCGAGAACACCGTGCCGAAGGGCGTCGGGATGGCGCGGCCACCGGCCAGGCGCTCGCCGCCGCGGGCCGTGTGGCAGCCGGCGCAGTTGCCGATGGCGGCGAGGTAGGCGCCGCGTTCCAGGCTGATGGGCGCGGTGGACGCAGGCTGGACCGGTGTCCGGTCGCCCAGCCCGCGTTGCCACGCCAGCAGCCCAAACGCCGCAGCCACAAGCAGCGCTACCAGCGTGGCGAGGCTGATCAGCAGCCGCTTCATGGCGCCAGCCCACCACAGCGCATGGGCGCCGGCGCAGGCGGTGCGGCCGCGGGATGCGCATCGGCCGGCACAGCCTGGCCCGCCAGGAACTGCGTGATGGCGTTGATTTCGGGCTCGGTCAGTGCCTTGGCGATCTGGGCCATGCAGTCCGGCGCCTGGGCGCGGCGCTGGCCGCTGCGCCAGGCCCCGAGTTGCCCATTGAGATAGTCGCGCGACAGGCCCAGCAGCCCCGGCACGCCCGGTTGTGCGCCGGTCAGCCGCTCGCCGTGGCAGGCGGTGCAGGCAGGCAGGCGGCGGGACGCGTCGCCGGCGCGGATCAGCTGCTCGGCCCGGGCGAGTTCAGCGGCGGGTAGCGCAGGCTTTTGCGGCGGCGGGTAGGGCAGGTCCAGCGACGCGAAGTGGCTAGCCAGCTCCTTCAGATAGACATCGGACAGCGGCGCGATCAATTCGCTCATCAGCCCGTAGTCGCGCCGGCCGTCCCGGAAGTTCAGCAACTGGTTGTACAGGTAGCCGGCCGGCTTGCCCGCGAGGCGCGGGTAGTAGCCGTCCGGCGCTGCGCGGCCTTCCTTGCCATGGCAGCCGGCGCAGGCCACGGCCCTTTGCGCCAGCGTATCCGGCACCGGCTGAGCCTGCGCGGCCAGGGCGGCGAAGGCCAGCAACCAGGCGGGCTTCATCCGCGCGCTCCGAAGATGGCGCTGCCGACGCGCACCATCGTCGAGCCGGCGGCAATGGCGTCTTCAAGATCGGCGCTCATGCCCAGCGACAGCGTGTCTGGGGCGAGTCCGGCGTTTCTCAGAGTCTCGAACAGTGCTGCCATGGCTTGATGCTGAACCAGCGCATCGGGGCCGGGTTCCGGCACGGCCATCAGGCCGCGCAACCTCAACCGCGGCAAGGCGCAGACCTGGGCGGCCAGCGTAGCGACGTCGGCCGGTGCCAGGCCGCTCTTGCTGGCTTCACCACTGATGTTCACCTGCAGGCAGATGTTGAGCGGCGGCAGTTGCGGCGGGCGCTGTTCGGACAGGCGCTGCGCGATCTTCAGGCGGTCCACGCTGTGCACCCAGTCGAAATGTTCGGCAACGGGCTTGGTCTTGTTGGACTGCAGCGGGCCGATCAGGTGCCACTCGATCTGGCCGCGCAGGTCGGCCAGCTCGTCCACCTTGGACAGGCCTTCCTGCACATAGTTCTCGCCAAAGGCGCGCGCACCGGCGGCGAAGGCGTCGCGCACGGCCGAGGCAGGGAAGGTCTTGCTGACGACCAGCAGTTGCACCGCATCGGGCGCGCGTCCGGTTGCGACACATGCCGCAGCGATGCGGTTTTTGACGGCTTGCAGGGAATCCGAGATGGCCATAATGGTCCGAGCTTCCCACGGAACATCATGGACATCACCCAGCTGCTGGCATTTTCGGTCAAGAACAAGGCGTCGGACCTGCACCTCTCGGCTGGGCTGCCACCCATGATCCGGGTGCATGGCGACGTCCGCCGCATCAATGTCGAGGCCCTGGACCACCGCGCGGTCCACGACATGGTCTACGACATCATGAACGACTCGCAGCGCAAGGTGTACGAGGAGACGCTGGAGGTTGACTTTTCGTTCGAGATCCAGGGCCTGGCGCGGTTCCGCGTCAACGCCTTCAACCAGAACCGGGGCGCCGGCGCCGTGTTCCGGACCATCCCGAGCAAGATCCTGTCGCTGGAGCAACTGGCCGCGCCCAAGGTCTTCGGCGATCTGGCGCTGAAGCCGCGCGGCATGGTGCTGGTGACCGGCCCGACCGGCTCCGGCAAGAGCACGACGCTGGCCGCCATGGTCAACCACCTCAACGAGAACGAGTACGGCCACATCCTCACCATCGAGGACCCGATCGAGTTCGTGCATGAAAGCAAGAAGAGCCTGATCAACCAGCGCGAGGTCGGCCCGCACACGCACTCGTTCGCGAACGCACTGCGCTCGGCGCTGCGCGAGGACCCGGACTGCGTGCTGGTGGGCGAAATGCGCGACCTGGAAACCATCCGCCTGGCGCTGACGGCGGCGGAGACGGGTCACCTGGTGTTCGGCACGCTGCACACCTCGTCGGCCGCCAAGACAGTGGACCGCATCGTCGACGTCTTCCCTGCGGCCGAAAAGGAGATGGTGCGGGCGATGGTGTCCGAGTCGCTGGTCGCGGTTATCTCGCAGAGTTTGTGCAAGCTCAAGGACGGTACCGGCCGCGTCGCTGCGCACGAGATCATGCTGGGCACGTCGGCCATCCGAAATCTCATTCGCGAGAACAAGGTCGCCCAGATGTACTCGTCGATCCAGACGGGCAACAGCCAGGGCATGCAGACGCTGGACCAGAACCTGACCGACCTGGTCCGCCGCAACATCATTTCTCCCGCTGAAGCGCGGTCCAAGGCCAAGTTCCCGGAAAACTTCCCGGGCTGATTCACCCAATACAAAAGCAACCATAGAGGCACAGAGACACGGAGGAATGCGCATGGCTGCTTTCTCTGTGTCTCTGTGCCTCTGTGGTTGCATTTCCTAGGACCCATATGGAACGCGATCAGGCCTCCAAATTCATCAACGACCTGCTGCGGCTGATGCTGTCGCGCAAGGGCTCCGACCTCTTCCTGACGGCCGAGTTCCCGCCGGCCATCAAGGTGGATGGCAAGCTGACCAAGGTGTCGCCCCAGCCGCTGACGGGCCAGCACACGCTGCAGCTGGCGCGGGCCATCATGAACGACAAGCAGGCGGCCGAGTTCGAACGCACCAAGGAGTGCAACTTCGCGATCTCGCCTCACGGCGTCGGGCGTTTCCGCGTCAACGCCTTCATCCAGCAGAGCCAGGTCGGCTTGGTGCTGCGGACGATCCCGTCCACGCTGCCGACCATCACCTCGCTGGACTTGCCCGTCGTGCTGCGCGAGGTGGTGCAACACAAGCGCGGCCTGGTCATCGTCGTGGGCGCGACCGGCTCGGGCAAGAGCACCTCACTGGCCGCGATGATCGATGAGCGCAACGAGACGACCTATGGCCACATCGTGACCATCGAGGACCCGATCGAGTTCGTGCACCCGCACAAGAACTGCATCGTCACGCAGCGCGAGCTGGGCCTGGACACCGACAGCTGGGAGGCCGCGCTGAAGAACTCGCTGCGCCAGGCGCCCGACGTCATCCTGATGGGCGAGCTGCGCGACCGCGAGACCATGGAGCATGCCGTCGCCTTCGCAGAGACCGGTCACCTTTGCATGGCCACGCTGCACGCCAACAGCGCCAACCAGGCGCTGGACCGCATCATCAACTTCTTCCCGGAAGACCGCCGCCAGCAGTTGCTGATGGACCTGTCGCTGAACCTGCGCGCACTGGTCAGCCAGCGCCTGCTGCCGCGTCGCGAAGGCAAGGGCCGCGTCGCCGCCGTCGAGATCCTGCTGAACTCACCGCTGATCTCCGACCTCATCTTCAAGGGCGAGATCAGCGAGATCAAGGAGCTGATGAAACGCTCGCGCGAGCAGGGCATGCAGACTTTCGACCAGGCGCTGTTCGACCTCTACGAGGCCGGCAAGGTCACCTACGAAGACGCGCTGCGCAACGCCGACTCGGTCAACGACCTGCGCCTGCAGATCAAGCTCAACAGCGAGCGCGCCCGTTCCGGCGATCTTTCGACCGGCACCGAACACCTGACCATCCTGTGAGCATGAACACCCGCACCTACGACCCATTTCCCCCGCGTCGCGTCGCCTTCCTGGGCCTAGGCGTCATGGGCCACCCCATGGCGGGCCACCTCGCGCGGGCAGGTCACCAGGTCACCGTCTACAACCGCACGCCGGCCAAGGCCGAGGCCTGGGTGCAGACCTATGGCGGCGCCTTCGCCGCGACGCCGGCCGCGGCGGCGCAGGGGGCCGAGTTCGTGTTTTGCTGCGTCGGCAATGACGACGACCTGCGCTCCGTCGTGCTCGGCGACAGCGGCGCCTTTGCCGGCATGACGTCGGGGGCCATCCTCGTGGACCACACGACGGCCTCGGCCGCCATCGCCCGCGAACTGCAGGCTCAAGGCGAGAAGCGCGGCATCGCCTTCATCGATGCGCCGGTCTCTGGCGGCCAAGCGGGCGCGGTGAACGGCGCCCTGACCGTGATGTGCGGCGGCGACGCCGCAGCCTTCGACACCATGAAGCCCGTGGCCCTGGCCTTTGCCAAGGCCGTGACGCTGCTGGGTGGCCCGGGCTCTGGCCAGCTGGCCAAGATGGTCAACCAGATCTGCATCGCCGGCATCGTCCAGGGCCTGTCCGAGGCGGTGCGCTTCGGGCAGAACGCGGGCCTGGACATGGCCCAGGTGCTGGACGTCATCGGCAAGGGCGCGGCCCAGAGCTGGCAAATGGACAACCGCGGCAAGACCATGGTCGAAGACAAGTTCGACTTCGGCTTCGCGGTGGACTGGATGCGCAAGGATCTGGGCCTGGTGCTCGACGAGGCCCGCCGCAATGGATCGCGCCTGCCGGTGACGGCACTGGTGGACCAGTTCTATGCCGACGTGCAGGCCCAGGGCGGCAACCGCTGGGACACGTCGTCGCTGATCAAGCGTCTTTGAGCGCTTGAAACACCGCCCAGCGCCTCGGCGCCGGGCGAGCGGCTCACACGATCACGACTTCTTCGGCGTGATCCGCGCGAGTTCTTCCTCGCTGATGATCTCGAAGGCCCGGACGACCTTCCTGACGCCGCCGACGCCGCGCGCGATGTCGGTCGCCCGGTCGGCCTCGCGTTCGGTCACGCGGCCCATCAGGTGGACGGTGCCGCGCTCGACGACGACGTAGAAGGCGTTGCTCAGCAGGTCGCGCGCGTCGATCAGCTTGGCCTTGACCTTGCCCTGGATGACGACGTCGTTGGAGCGCCCGCTCAGCGAGCTGTGCATCGTCACGCCCACCTCGTTCAACACCTTCGTCACGTTCTCGACGCCAGCGACGATGCGCTCCACCGCCGCATGGTCGGCTTCGTTGCGGGCCTCGCCGGTGATCAGGGCGACGCGGTTGTAGCTGTTGACGTTGATGTGGACGCGGTCGCCGAGCTGCTCGCGGATGCGCGCGCCGGCCTTGATCTCGATGGTCTCGTCTTCGAGCTGCGTGGCCGAGGTGCGGCGGTCGGTGGCGACGTTGACCCCACCCACCATCGCACCGCCGATCAGCAGCGGTGCGCAGCCGGTGGCAAGCGTGCTGGCGAGAACGGCGGCAGCCAGGGTCAGGGAGAATTTTTTCATCGTCGGGGTTCCAAAAGGTTTACTCATCGCTGCCCAGCAGTTGCAGGTCGACAGCGTCGGCCAGCGCATGCAGCAGCACGCGCTGTGCTTCGACAACGCGCGGCTCTCGGCCGTGGCTGACGCGGATCTGAATATCGGTGTCCAGCAGCACGCCGCGCCACTCATCAGCCGCGCCGGCCGGCTGGGCCGTCAGCGCGATGATGCTCATCTCCTGCGCATGCGCCGCCGCCAGTACGGGTTGCCAGGCGTCGCGCTGCTCGCGCAGCGGCTCGATCATCACCAGCACGTCGCCCGGGTGGCCATGGGCCTGCAGCAGGCGCGTCAGGTCCAGGCCGGCAGCTTCACGGGTCTGCGCAGCCAGGCTCCAGGCCGCCAGGCCGGGCCTCTCCTGTTCGAAGCGACCGGCCAGGCGCGCCGCCAGGTAGTCGGCTTCCATGCTGGCCAGCCCCTGGCCGGCGCACAGGATGCGGTTGCCGCCGGTGATGGCGTCCACCACCATCTGCGCGGCCATCGCCAAGGGGCGCGCCAGTTGCTCGGCGGCTTGGTAGAGCAGGTCGGCGCTCTCGAAGAATTGCTGCTGGATGCGTTGCTCGATCATTGGGCGGCGATCATAGTCAGCGTCGCGGGCCGAGCGCCGGGCCGCTCCCAAGCCGGCCCGTCCTGGCGATGTGCGCGTGGCTCAACGACGCGAGCATCGCCGTCCCCCAGGGGGACCGACCAAGGTAACGCCTTGGGCGAGGGGCGCCATGTCAACCCGCATCGAAGGCCCCTTGCAGCCAAGTCAGCTGATCTCCATCGAGCGCGACCACGTCGAAGCGGCAGGGCGGCGGGCTGGCATGGCGCAGCAGATAGTGCTGGGCGGCGTAGATCAGGCGCTGCTGTTTCCTGAGCGTGACGCTGGCCGCCGCGCCGCCGTGCGACATGCCGGCCCGCGCGCGCACCTCGACGAAGACCAGCGTGCCGTCGGGCGCGCGCATGATGAGGTCGACCTCACCGGCGCGGCGCGCGGGACCGGCGGCGACTCGATAATTCCGCTCCAGCAACGCCAAGCCCGCGCGCTGCAAATGCGCGAGCGCCGCGTCCTCGCCCGCCAGGCCGACCTCGGCCCGGTCGGGTTTTGAAGAACGAGAGCCCCACTTGAACATTGATGCCTCTGCGCTTCGCCAAGCCGCGCAAGCCGCGGCCGGTGGCCAGCAGTATCCGGCCGCCACGCTCTATGTCGTCGCCACGCCCATCGGCAACCTCGCCGATCTGAGCCTGCGCGCCATCCATTGCCTGGGCCTGGTCGACGCGCTCGCCTGCGAGGACACGCGCCAGGGCGGCGGCTTGCTGCGCCATCTCGGCCTGCACAAGCCGCTGATCGCGCTGCACCAGCACAACGAGCGCGAGGGCAGTGCAACCGTCATCGCGCGCCTGGCAGCGGGCGAACGTGTGGCCTATGCGTCGGACGCCGGCACGCCGGCCATCTCCGACCCCGGCGCCGTGCTGGTGCAGCAGGTTGCGGCGGCCGGCTACCGCGTGCTGCCGCTGCCCGGGCCCAGCAGCGCGGTGACGGCGCTCAGCGTGGCCGGCGACACGGCGGCCACGGCCTTCGCGTTTGCCGGTTTCCTGCCGACCAAGGCGGGGGAGCGCCGCACGGCACTGCAGGCGCTGCTGGGCGTTGAAGGCCAGAGCCAGGTCGTGTTCGAGGCGCCGCACCGCATCAACGAGCTGATCGCCCTGCTGGCCGAGCTGGCGCCCGAGCGGCGCGTGACGGTTTGCCGCGAGCTGACCAAGCAGTTCGAGACCGTGCACACCGCCGAGGCGGCGACGCTGCCGGCGTGGCTGACGGCTGACGCACAGCGCCAGCGCGGCGAGTTCGTGCTGGTGCTGCATGCCGGCGCGCCGCAGGCCGCCGCAGACGACGCGCTGCCGGGCGAGGCGCTGCGCGTGCTGGCGCTGCTGGCGGCCGAGCTGCCGCTGAAACAGGCGGTGGCCCTGGCGGCGCAGATCAGCGGCGCGCCGCGCAACCGGCTCTACGAGGCCGGCCTGGCACTCAAGCGCGGCGGCGACGAGTGAGCAGACCGCCGGCCGCCAGGCCAAGCGCCAGCAGCAGGGCGGACGTCGGTTCCGGCACGGCGGCGGCGAGCAAATAGATATTGCCGTTGATGCCCACCGCATAGAGGGAGCCGTCGCCACCCTCGCCGAAGCTGGTCAGCTGGAAGCCGGCAAAAGGCGAGTCCATCGCCGTGGTGGTGCCGTTGCTGTAGCTCCAGATCGTGCCCTCGACGAAATCGCCGAAGACGTATTTGCCGTTCAGGCTCGCATCGGCGCCGTAGTAGACATAGCCGCCGATGACCGTGCCGCCGACGTCGCGGCCATAGTCAAACAAGGGCTCGGTCAGGTTGGGCGGCGCGGGGTCGCCCACGCCCGGGTTGTCGATGCTGCCTTCGCGCGGGCGCCAGCCGTAGTTGGCGCCGCGGCCCAGGCCCGCTGCGGCGGCCGCAAAGTTGACCTCCTCGCGCGCGCCCTGGCCCACGTCGCCAATCCAGAGGTCACCCGTCTGGCGGTCGAAGCTGTTGCGGTAGGGGTTGCGCAGGCCATAGGCCCAGATCTCGTCGTTGCCGGCCGTACCGACGAAGGGGTTGTCCACCGGGACCGTGTAGCCGCCGTCCGCACCCGGCGTGACACGGAGCAGCTTGCCCAGGTTGCTGCCGAGGTTCTGGGCGTTGTTGTCCGGGTCGTTGCTGCCGCCGCCGTCGCCGGTGGCGATGTAGAGGTTGCCCGGGTCGGCGGCGCTGAAGCCAATCCAGCCGGCCTTGTGGTTGTTGCGCCCGGCGGGCTGGGCGACCGTGATGATCGTCCTGGCGCTGGCCATGTCGACGGCGCCGGACGAGTTGACGGTGTAGCTGGCGACCACGGTGTTCAACGTCGTCTTGTCGATGTAGTCGACGTAGAAGCGGCCGTTGCTGGAGAAGGCGGGATCAAACGCCAGACCCAGCAACCCGCGCTCGCCGGCGGTGTCGACCAGCGTCGAGATGTCGAGCCAGGTGGACACGGTCGAGCCCTGCTGCGTCTTGATGAGCCCGCCCTTCTCGACGACGAAGAGGCGGCTGTCGCCCACCGGTGCTGTCAGGAAGACGGGCTGTGTGTAGCCCGAGCCGACTTGCGTCGCCGCCGCGGCGGGGCTGGTTGCGGCAGCGGCGATGGCCAGGGAAAGCGAGGCGAGCAGGGGCTTCATGCAGGGTCTCCAGCGAGTTGTCGGCGGATGCTCGCGGCGGCTCCCCCTGGCCTGCGATCCCTAGTTGAGCCGAACTTGTGATGAGCTGTAAGGGGTCATTTCGTCATTGCCCCTGCGCCGGCGTGGTCGTCGCTGGCGGCAGGCGCGCCGCCGCTTCCTAGAATGACCCCATGATCGCCGTCGAACCCACCCTGGCCCGCCTGGCCACCGCCCGCTCGCAACTGCTGGAGCCCTTCGGCCTGACCGAGGCCTCGCTCTCGCAGGCGCTGCGCGTCATCACCGAGCACCGCGTCGACGATGCCGACCTCTACTTCCAGACCACGCGCGCCGAGGGCTGGAGCCTGGAGGAGGGCATCGTCAAGAGCGGCTCCTTCAGCATCGACCAGGGCGTGGGCGTGCGCGCCGTGGCCGGCGAGAAGACGGCGTTTGCCTATTCGGATGACATCTCGCTGGAGTCGCTGCTGGACGCTGCGCGCACCGTGCGCACTATCGCCGCGGCCGGGCAAAGCAGACGAGTCAAGGTGCCTGGCACCAGCCGCGTGGCCGGCAGCCGCGAGCTGTATGGCGTGTCCGACCCCATCGCCAGCCTCGACAGCGCCGCCAAGGTCGCACTGCTGGAACGCACCGAGAAGATGGCGCGCGCCAAGGACCCGCGCGTGGCGCAGGTGATGGCCGGCCTGGCCGCCGAGCACGAGGTGGTGCTGATCGCCCGCGCCGACGGCACCATCGCCGCGGACGTGCGGCCGCTGGTGCGCCTGTCCATCACCGTCATCGCCGAGAGCAATGGCCGTCGCGAGGTGGGTTCGGGTGGCGGTGGCGGCCGTTTCGGCCTGGCCTATTTCACCGACGAGATGATCGCCAGCTATGTGGAGCAGGCCGTCAGCACCGCGTTGACAAATCTCGAAAGCCGCCCGGCGCCCGCCGGTGAGATGGTAGTCGTCGTCGGCCCGGGCTGGCCCGGCGTGCTGCTGCATGAGGCTGTTGGCCATGGGCTGGAAGGTGACTTCAACCGCAAGGGCTCCAGCGCGTTCGCGGGCCGCATCGGCCAGCGAGTCGCCGCGAAGGGCGTCACGGTGCTGGACGACGGCACGCTGCCCGACCGCCGCGGCTCGCTCAACGTCGACGACGAGGGCTGCGCCAGCCAGCGCAATGTGCTGATCGAGGACGGCATCCTGAAGGGCTATATCCAGGACGCGATGAATGCGCGCCTGATGAAGACCGCCCCGACTGGCAACGGCCGCCGCGAGAGCTACGCCCATGTGCCGATGCCGCGCATGACCAACACCTACATGCTGGGCGGCAATGACGACCCCAAGGAGATTGTCGCGTCCATCAAGAAGGGCCTGTACGCCACCAACTTCGGCGGCGGTCAGGTGGACATCACCAGCGGCAAGTTCGTGTTCTCGGCGAGCGAGGCCTACTGGGTGGAGAACGGCAAGATCCAGTACCCGGTCAAGGGCGCCACGATCATTGGCAACGGGCCGGATGCGCTGACCCGCGTCAGCATGATCGGCAACGACATGGCGCTGGACACCGGCGTGGGCGTCTGCGGCAAGGAAGGCCAGAGCGTGCCGGTGGGGGTGGGGCAGCCGACGCTGCGCATCGAAGGGCTGACCGTTGGTGGTACGGCCTGAAGCCAGCCTTGGCGTCTGACGAACGACGGCGCCGGCCAGCGTGCTAGATTCCGCTCCCATGTCCCGCGCCGCATTTTTTAGCTTCTGGTTTTTTCCCCGCCCCGGCGGTGGAGAGTCCTGAGCGCGCGCGCTGAACCCAGACTCCCCAGAACCGCCGGGCCTCAAAGCCCGGCGGTTTTTTTATTCCCGAGGTGCCAACGATGAATGCCAAAGTCTCGACGAACGAACCCGAAGCCCAGCGCTGGTACTCCCAGGATGACAAGACCAGCGCGACCGATGACGAGCGCATCGTCGACGTCACGCCGCTGCCGCCGCCGGAGCACCTGATCCGCTTCTTCCCCATCCGCGGCACCGCGATGGAGACGTTGATCGGCCAGACCCGACAGCGCATCCGCAAAATCATGAGCGGCGAGGACGACCGGCTGCTCGTCGTCATCGGCCCCTGCTCGATCCATGACCCGGTGGCCGCGCTCGAGTACGCACGCAAGCTCAAGACCGAGCGTGAGAAGTACGCCGGCACGCTGGAAATCGTCATGCGCGTCTACTTCGAAAAACCGCGCACGACGGTCGGCTGGAAGGGTCTCATCAACGACCCCTACCTGGACGAGAGCTACCGCATCGACGAGGGCCTGCGCATCGCCCGCCAGCTGCTGCTGGAGATCAACCGCCTGGGTGTGCCGGCCGGCAGCGAGTTCCTGGACGTCATCTCGCCGCAGTACATCGGCGACCTGATCGCCTGGGGCGCCATCGGCGCGCGCACGACCGAGAGCCAGGTGCACCGCGAACTGGCTTCGGGCCTGTCGGCGCCCATCGGCTTCAAGAACGGCACGGACGGCAACATCAAGATCGCGACCGATGCCATCCAGGCGGCGGCCCGCGGCCACCATTTCCTGTCGGTGCACAAGAATGGCCAGGTCGCCATCGTCGAGACGCGCGGCAATGCCGACTGCCACGTCATCCTGCGTGGCGGCAAGGCGCCGAACTACGACGCGGCCAACGTGGCGGCGGCCTGCGCGGACCTGGCGAAGTCCAAGCTGCCGCAGCGGCTGATGGTGGACTGCTCGCATGCCAACAGCAGCAAACAGCACCAGCGCCAGTTGGACGTCGCGCGCGACATCGCCGGCCAGCTGCGCGAGGGCGGCAGGAGCATCTTTGGCGTCATGGTGGAAAGCCACCTGAACGACGGCGCCCAGAAGTTCACGCCGGGGCAGGATGACGCCACGAAACTCGAGTATGGCAAGAGCATCACCGACGCTTGCCTGGGTTGGGACGACTCGCTGGCAGTGCTGGACGTGCTGTCAGAAGCCGTCAAGGCAAGCCGCTGACACAATCGCGACTCTTGAACTTTCGACCGCGCGGCCCCAGATGGGCCGCGTTTTCGTTTCACCGGAATCCCTCCCATGAGCTCCAAGCAAACCCACGCCTTCCAGGCCGAAGTCAAGCAGATCCTCCATCTCGTCACGCACTCGCTGTACTCCAACAAGGAGATCTTCCTGCGCGAGTTGGTGAGCAACGCCAGCGACGCCTGCGACAAGCTGCGCTTCGAGGCGCTGGACAACGCCGCGCTGTTTGAGGACAACCCGAACCTGGAAGTGCGCGTCAGCTTCGACGAGGACGCCAAGACGCTGACCATCAGCGACAACGGCATCGGCATGAGCGCCGAAGAGGCGGCGTCCCACCTCGGCACCATCGCCAAGAGCGGTACGCGCGAGTTCATGGCCAAGCTGGAAGGCGACCAGAAGAAGGACGCCCAGCTGATCGGCCAGTTCGGCGTGGGCTTCTATTCGGGCTTCATCGTCGCCGACCGCATCACCGTCGAGACCCGTCGCGCCGGGCTGCCGGCCGACCAGGGCGTGCGCTGGAGCAGCGAAGGCACCGGCGAGTACGAGCTGGAGACCATCACCAAACCGGGCCGTGGCACCGACGTCATCCTGCACCTGCGCGACGGCGAGGAAGAGTTCCTGAAGACCTGGCGCGTCAAGTCGACCATCAGCAAGTACAGCGACCACATCTCCCTGCCCATCCTGATGAAGAAGGAGACCTGGGACGCGGACAACGCCAAGCAGGTCGTCACCGACGAGTGGGAGCCGGTCAACAAGGCCTCGGCGCTGTGGAGCCGCAGCAAGAGCGAGATCACCGAGGAGCAGTACCAGGAGTTCTACAAGCAGATCAGCCACGACAGCGAGGCGCCGCTGGCCTACACGCACAACCGCGTGGAAGGCCGCAGCGAGTACACGCAGCTGCTCTACATCCCGCAGAAGGCGCCGTTCGACCTGTGGAACCGCGACAAGCGCGGCGGCGTGAAGCTGTACGTGAAGCGCGTCTTCATCATGGACGACGCTGAAGCCTTGATGCCGGTCTACCTGCGCTTCGTCAAGGGCGTCATTGACTCGGCCGACCTGCCGCTGAACGTCAGCCGCGAGCTGCTGCAGGAAAGCCGCGACGTGAAGGCCATCCGCGAAGGCTCCACCAAGCGCGTGCTGGGCATGCTGGAGAGCCTGGCCAACAGCGAGGAGCAGGCCGACAAGGACAAGTACGCCGCCTTCTGGACCGACTTCGGCCAGGTGCTGAAGGAAGGCATCGGCGAAGACCACGCCAACCAGGAGCGCCTGGCCAAGCTGTTCCGCTTCGCGTCCACGCATGCTGATGCGAACGTCAGCCTGGCGGACTACGTCGGCCGCATGAAGGATGGCCAGGAGGTCATCTACTACATCACCGCGGATTCGCTGGCCGCCGCCAAGCACAGCCCGCAGCTGGAGATCTTCCGCAAGAAGGGCATCGAGGTGCTGCTGCTGGTGGACCGCGTCGACGAGTGGATGTTGAGCCACCTCTACGAGTTCGAGGGCAAGACGCTGCAGTCCGTCGCCAAGGGCGCCGTCGACCTGGGCAAGCTGCTGGACGAGGACGAGAAGAAGAAGGCGGACGAGACCGCCGAGAGCCTGAAGCCGCTGCTGGACAAGCTCAAGGACGCGCTGAAGGACCGCGCCAAGGACGTGCGCGTGACGACCCGCCTGGTCGACTCGCCCGCCTGCATCGTCGTGGAAGAGGGCGACATGAGCGGCCACCTGGCGCGTCTGCTGAAGCAGGCCGGCCAGACCGCGCCGGAGAGCAAGCCGACGCTGGAGATCAATGCCGAGCACGCGTTGGTGAAGAAGCTCGATGGCAGCGCGCACTTCGACGATCTGGCCCAGGTGCTGTTCGACCAGGCCGTGCTCGCCGAAGGCGGCCACCTGGAAGACCCGGCCGCCTACGTTCGCCGCGTCAACGCGTTGCTGATTGGCTGAGCCTCTTCAGCGCAAGGCCGAGCCCGGATCGTCACGGTCCGAGCCGGCCTTGGGCCTGTTCACGCCACGGCGATAGGCCGCGCTGCGGCGGACAAGGCGGCGAGCAAGGCGCAAAGCGGAGCCGGGTTGGGTACCCGGCGAGCATTTCCAACGCGGCGCGCCACGCTGTGGGTTTGTGACGGTTTTGCGACAAACCCTTGCCCCCGGGCTTCCGTCGCGGGCAGTACACGGATACCCTGCTAGGGTTTTTACCGAGTTCTGTGAGCTACATGGTCCAGAGTGAGTTTAGTGAGCCCGTCGCCGCCGTTCCGGCCGCCATGGTCACCCGCCGCTTGGTGCTGCGCCCGCCCCGGGACAGCGATCTGGATATCCTGACCGGCTTGAATGCCGATCCAGCGGTGAACCGCTTTTGCGCCGCGGCCACGCCGCACGGCCGCGCGGCCACCGAAGCCCAGCTGCAGACGTGGATCAACCATTGGCAGGCGCGCGGCTTCGGTCACTGGGCCATCGCCGAACGTGATCAGCCCGACAGCTTGATCGGCTTTGGCGGGCTCATGCACCGCAGCGTGGCCGGCCATGTGGGCCTCTATCTTTACTACCGCATCACGCCCCAGGCCTGGGGCCGCGGCCTGGCGTCCGAAATGGCGCAATACGCGTTCACGCAGGCGTTCGAGCAGCACCGCGAATCCTCCGTCGTTGCCGCCGTGCTGCCCAGCAACGCCCCCACGCGCAAGACGCTGGAGTGCCTGGGCTTGCGCCTCAAGGGCAGCCTCGCCGACGGGCCGGGCAGCGCCGCAGCTCTGCTGTACGAACTGAGCGCCAGCCGTTGGGCGACGTTGCCGCGCTGCGAGCCCGAAGCGATCGCCTTCGCGGCCTAGGGCCTGTTAACACGACGGCAACGGGTCGCGTTGTGGCCAGAAAGCCCGCGAGCAAGGCGCAGAGCGGAGCAGGGTTGGACACCCGGCGAGCATTTGCAACGCCGCGCGCGGCCTTTCTGGCCGCAACCCGAAGGGAAGGTCTGCCGCCAGGGGCCACTCGGCGTTGCGCCACTTGCCCGCACATCAGTCCGGGCGGCGTGTCGCGCCTTGATTGGCCCCTGGCGGCAGGCCTTCGCGATCCATTGCCGTCGTGTTAACAGGCCCTGTCCAGCGGCCAGACCGGCCGAGGCAGATACCGGTAGGGCAGCCGGCCCAGGTCGGACGCCAGGCTGCCCGGCGTGTCTGCGTACACGACCGCCGCCGCCATCGCATCGAATCCCGAACGGAAGTGCTGCGTCGACTTGACGACAACCAGTCGCTTGGCCGCGGGGTCGATGCCCAGTTCCGTGAAGCACGCCGGCGAGAACACCTGCTGGCGGATGCTGTTGAGCACGATCTCGATGCCCTGCGCGCGCACTGCCACGGCGGCGCCCAGCGGGTCGGTGCCACCCGGCGTCAGGCTGCGCTGCCGCGCGTCGGCGCGGCAGGCCAGCACCTCCACTTCCAGGTCCACGGGGTCGCCCGACATCGGCCCGACCTTGCCGCCGATGCGCAGCGGCAGCCGCGCGCCGACGCCGGCCGACGTCGCGATGGCCACCGCCTGCGGGTCCCAGATCATGCCGAGCGCGACCTCCTGGATGCCGCGCTCCAGCAGCGCACGCAGCACGAAGGTGCTGTCGCCCGCCGCACCGCCGCCGGCGTTGTCCGCCGTGTCGGCCAGCACGACCGGACGGCCCTGGGCCTGTTGCATGGCGGCCACCGCCTCGTCCAGCGCCAAGTGCAACGGCAGGCGGTTGGCGGCGGCGCGCTCACGCAGGCCATAGAAAGTTTCGGCGAGTTCGCCAAGCAGCTGCGTGGCGGCCTTGGCCGCGGCCGGCGTGTCCTGTGACAGCACCAGCACAGCCGCACTCGTGTGCGGCGTGTCCGACCACGGAAAGCCGTGCAGCGCTGACACCGACAGCACGCCCGGCACCGTCTGTTCGCTGGCCTGCAGCTGTTGCACGAAGTCGCGCATCGGCGGCTGCGTCGTGCCGAAGATGCCCAGCATGGGCACGCGACGCCATTGCGCACGGACCGCCAGCTCGCCGCGCGCCATCGCGCCGAGCATCGCGTGCAGCTCCTCGCCGCGGGCGGCGTAGTCGATGTGCGGGTACTCCTTGCATGCCACCAGCACGGCGCCTGACTCGACCATCGACGGGCTCAGGTTGCAGTGCAAGTCCAGCAGCGCGCCCAGCGGCACGCGCGGCCCGACCAGCTCGCGCACGCGCACCAGCAGGTCACCCTCGCAGTCGGGGTAGCCCTCAGCCAGCATGGCGCCGTGCAGCACCAGCAGCACGGCGTCGACCGCGCCCAGGCTGAGGGTTGCCTGCAGGTCGGCCAGCAATTCGTCGCGCAGCCGCTCGTAGTCGGCGCGCGACAGCGGCCCGGATGGCTGCGCCTCGGCGTACAGCCCCGGCAGCAGCGTGTCGCCCTGGCGCGCCGCGGCGGCGATGACACCGACCAGGTTGGGCTGGGCCACCAGCTGCTGCAGCGCGCGAGCATCGCTGCGGTGGATCAGCACGCCGTCGCGGAAGGACTGCACGCTGGTCGGCAGTGGCGAGAAGCTGCTGGTCTCGTGCACCAGCCCGCCGAGGAAGAGTCTCATGTCGCGCCTGCTTCAATAGTTCTGGTTGAAGCCAATCAGGTGGTGGTACAGCGCCACGACCAGCAGGACGGCGAAGGCCAGCAGCCAGACGATGGCGAGCGCCTTGCCCCATTTGTCGCCGACCTTCAACGCGCTGCGAGCATGCAGGCCTGCCACGATCAGGCCGCCGATGACCGACCCGGCCAGCGTCAGCTGCGCGATGGGCAGCAGCAGCGACGCATCGCCCAGGCTTTCCAGCAGCGCCACGACCCAGCCCCACAGGCCCAGTGCCACCAAGGCCAGCACGCTGGCGCCGCGCACCCACGTCACTTGCTTGGGCGGTGCGACAGCCACGTGGTGACGGCGGCGCAGCACCGCGGCGACCGGCCACAACAGCGCCGTCAACAGCAGCGTGACGATGGCCAGGCCCGCCAGCACCAGCACCGTCGGGCTGGCCATGAAGGGCACCGGCTCGAAGATGAAGGCGAAGACGAAGGGCTCCAGTCCCCAGTGCTTGACCTTGCCGTTCTCCACCGCGGCCTGCAGCCGGCGTTTGCCATGCTCCTCCTCCCACAGATAGGGCTTCACTTCACGGTAGGTGCTGCGTGCGCCGGCCAGGTCAATGCTCAGGCGGCCGTCCTCCAGCGCCTGTACCTTCAGCGGGCTCAGTAGCTGCAGCACCGACAGCCAGGTCGAGTCCTCGCGGCGCGTGTTGCGGTAGGCGCCGGCCATCTGCTGCGCATGCTGCTTGGCCGTGGCCTCGTCCACTTCGGGCTTGGTGGCCGGGCGGGCATCGGGCAAATAGCGATCGGCGAAGGCCTCGAACAGCTTGTCGCGCAACCAGGCGCCCTGGCGCTCGTGCCCGGCTCCATTGACCGACACATACAGGCCGATGCCGTCGTCCACGAACAGGAGCAGGTCGCTGTGGAAGAGCACCGTGTCGCCACCATGCGCCAGCACGCGGCGGCCGTTGATGTTCTGTTCGTAGAAGCCCAGGCCGATGCCCGAGAGTGCAGGCAGCGGCCGCGTCAGCTGGCCGAACATCTGCTTGACCGTTTCGGGCTTGAGGATCTGCGCCCCGCCCAGCTGGCCCTGCTGCAGCATGGCCAGCATGAAGCGGCCCATGTCGCTGCCTGGCGCCGACATGCTGCCGGCCGGCGGCATGCTGATGATCTCGAAGCCCTTGGGCTTCTCGTCCCAGGTCATGTAGCCCTGCGACATCTGCGGCTCTAGCGCCGGCGGCAGCGGCTGGCGGAAGGTGGACTGCTTCATGCCCAGCGGTCCAAAAACCTGCTGGTCCATGTAGTCGTCGAAGGACTTGCCGCTGGCGCGCTGCACGATGTAGCCGGCCAGCGCGGTGGCGTAGTTGGAGTAGCCGGGCGTCGTGCCGGGGTCGTAGACGTACGGCGGGATATAGCCCTTGAGCACCTTGCCGAGGTCAGGCGTGGCGGGCGTGTAGGTCAGTAGGTCCCGCGCCGTCTCTTCGAAGCCGGTCGTGTGCGTCAGCACGTGGCGCAGCGTCAGCGCCTTGCCGTTGCGGCCCGGGATCGTGAAGTCGAGGTACTTGTTCAGGTCCGCGTCCAGGTCCAGCTTGCCCTGCTCGACGAGCTGCATGACGGCCGTCCACGTGAACAGCTTGGACACCGAGCCGGGGCGGAACAACGTCTTCTGCGGGTCGACGGGCAGGTGCTTGTCCCAGTCGGCATAGCCATAACCCTTCTGCAGCAGCGGCTGGCCGTCCT
Source organism: Pelomonas sp. Root405 (assembly GCF_001425165.1). GTDB lineage: Bacteria > Pseudomonadota > Gammaproteobacteria > Burkholderiales > Burkholderiaceae_C > Pelomonas. Next base: position 115,239 of record NZ_LMDU01000015.1, on the reverse strand, counting down.
TGACGAGGACGACCACGGCGCCCGGCACGCGCGCGGTGCGCAGCGCCGTGGGCATCAAGCCGTCGATGAAGGCTTCGGCATCGGCGGCGGTCAACGCGACGCCCGCCTTGGGCGTCGGCTTGGCCGTGGTGGCATCGGGCGCAGTGACCGCGGCCGGTGGCGTCAGGGCGGGCGCGGGCCCGGTCTGGGCCCAAGCGGGCGCCGCCACGGCCAGCGCCAGGGCCAGCGCATGCAGGCGGGTGAGCAGGGTCTTCATGCGGGTTCCCGGGTCAGAAATTGAAGGTCAGGTTGGCGCCCAGCGTACGCGGCGCCACGGTCGTCACGTTCAGCGGCAGGCCGAAGGCGGTCAGCGCCGTATCGGCGCCGAGGATCGCGCGCTTGTCGGTCAGGTTGCGCACGAAGGTGGCCAGCTGCCAGCGGCCCATCTCCAGCCCCCATTGCGCATCCACCAGCGTGTAGCCGGGCTGGCTGAAGTTGGGCACCGAACTGCCGGTCGAGTCGAAGCCGGCGTTGCGCTGGCCGACGCGGCGCACATTCAGGCCGGCATAGGACGGTTGGCCGGCCAGCTCGAAGGCATGGCGCACGCCCAGCGTGAAAGCCAGCTTGGCGGTGTTGGGCAGGCGCGAGCCGGCGGGGCCCAGCGCGGGCGCGTCCTCGGTCAGCTTCGGGTCGGTCCAGGCCAGGCTGCCTTCGAGGTTCCAGCGCGCATCGACCTTGTAGCGGGCGGACAGTTCCAGCCCGCGCACGCGCGCCTTGCCGGCGTTGACGACGATGGTGCTGGCACCCAGCGCCTTGGGCTGCTGCATGTCCTTCCAGAGGATGTTGAACAGCGCGGCCTCCACGTTCAGCCGCTTGTCCAGCAGGTCGGCCTTGTAGCCCAGCTCGTAGCTCCACAGCGTGTCGTGGCCGAAGGTCTTGGGCGTGTCGGGAATGACCTGGCCGTTGGCGTCGATGGCCGGCGAATTGGGGCCGCCGGGCCGGTAGCCGCTGGCGGCGCGGAAGTAGACGTTGCTCGTCTTGTCCAGGGCGTAGCGCAGCGTGGCGAGATAGGTCTTGGCCGTGTCGTTGCTGGGTGCCGACGAGTTCAGCGCGTCGTTGATGAAGACGGTGTAGACCTGATCGTTCTCCGCCACGCGGGCGCCCAGCGTCAGCGACCATGTCGAGTTCGGGTTCCAGGTCACGTCGCCGTACAAGGCGCGCTCGCGGTACTCGGAGGGCTGGCCGGTGGTCGTCAATGTCATCTCGCCGCCACCGCCGGCCGCCTGGGCCCACAGGCGCTGGCCGACGTGGCCGGTCTCCTTGGTGCGGTAGTAGCCCAGCAACCATTCGACGACACCACGCTGCGAGGTCAGGCGCAGCTCCTGCGTCTGCTTGCGCAGGCCATAGGCGTTGTTCAGCGCAACGAAGTCGAAGGCCGGGTTGTTGCCCAGCAGCGCCGTGGCGTCCTGGCCGGTAGCGCCGTCCTGGCGCTGCGTCGACGCGATGGCGTTCAAGCGCGCCCAGCCAAAGTCGTACTCGAAGTCCGCCGAGCTGAGCCGCGTCTTGAGCTGGTAGGCCTCGCCGGTGTCGAGGTGGCGCCTCAGGTCGCCATAGATCGGCGCGCCCTTGGCGGCGTCGTACTCGACGACGTTCAGGCCGTTGCGCTGGATCTCCTGCTGCGTATGGGCCAGGCCCAGCTTCATCTTGGACATGGGCTCGATCAGCACCGACACCCGCGCGCCGCGCGTGTTGCCGTCGTTGATGTGCTCGCCCGGAGCCTTGCCGACTGCGTCGATGTAGCCGCCCTCGTGGTCGTTGAAGGCCGCCACGCGCACGGCCGCCACGTCCTGGCTCAGCGGCACGTTCAACACCGCGTGCTCGGTGTGGCCCAGCGCGCCGCCGCGGGCCTGGCGCACGCCGAAGCCCAACTTGCCGGAGAACTGCGAGCTGTCAGGCTCGTTTGTCACGTACTTCAGCAGCCCGCCCATCGCGCCGGCGCCGTACAGCGTGCCCTGCGGGCCGCGCAGCACCTCGATGTGGCGCAGGTCCAGCAGCGACAGGTCCAGCGCGGTGTTGGCACCGCCGACGAAGGCGCTGCTGGAGCCGAATGCCACTTCGTCGACATACATGCCGACGGTGGCGATCTGCTGCTCGCCGACGCTGACGCCGCGCATCGTCACGGCGCCGCGCCCCGGGCCGCCGGAGGTCTTCACGTCCACGCCGGGCAGGCCGCCCACATAGTCGGCCAGCGACGCCGAACCGCCGCGCTCCATCGCCTCGGCGCCCAGCGTTTCGACGCGCAGCGGCACGTCTCGCACCGGCTCCCGACGGCGCGTGGCTGTGACGGTCACGACATCGAGCTTCTCGACATCGCGCTCGGCCCGGGTGTCGGCGGCCGGCGCGGCGGACTGCGCCCACAGCGGCGACGCGCACAGCGCCGCAAGGCCGGGCACGAGCAGGGCCGCAAGCCGGTGACGCCGGAAGTGCTGGTGGCACGGGAGGCGTTCGAGCGGCGCGCCGAGAGGAGCAAAGCGGGTGGACCGGCTCATGGCATCTCCTGAGTCAGAGGTTTGGGTTGTTTGATGAATGAAGTTTCCATTTTGGAAAAATCTTTCCCATTGGTGTAAACCTTAGATGTAATGACAAGCCGGTCTAGGGGCAAGCGAGAGGGCGGCCCTCTGCAGGCCGTGACCTAAGATCGAATCGCACTTCCCCCAGCGAAATGGCCACTTCCCCCATCACTCCCGGCGAACACATCCGCGGCATCCGCAAGCGGCTCGGCCTGACCTTGAGCCAGGTGGGCGAGCGCACCGGCCTGGCGGTTTCAACGTTGTCCAAATTGGAAAAAGGCAATGTCTCGCTGTCCTACGACAAGCTGATGCTGCTGAGCCGCGGCCTCGGCGTGGACATGGCCGAACTGCTGCACGACACCCAGGGCGCCCGCCCCGCGCCCAGCGGCGGCGGCCGGCGCGTGGTGCACCGCGCGGGCGAGGGGCAGGTGGTCGACACGCAGAGCTACAAGCAGACGTACCTCGCGTCCGAGCTGCTCAACAAGCGCTTCACGCCGCTGATCGCCGAGGTGCGGGCGCGCACGCTGGAGGAGTTCAAGGCGGAGTTCGGCGACCTGATCCGCCACCCGGGCGAGGAGTTCGCCTTCGTCATCGAGGGCGAAGTCGCCTTCCACTCCGAGCTGTATGCGCCCGTCACGCTGAAGCCTGGCGACTCCATCTTCTTCGACAGCGAGATGGGCCACGCCTACCTGAAGGCGTCCGAAGGTACCTGCCGGCTGGTCGCGACCTGCGCGCCGCGCAATGGCCAGGACGAGATGACCCAGCACTTCGTCGAGGCCTCGCAGCGCCTGGCCGCGCCGGCGACAAAGCCCGCGGCCCCCGCCAAGGCGGCGCGGGCCTTCAAGCCGCAGCCCAAGGCCAAGCCCAGGGTTACGCCGCGTTAGCCATCGGGGCCTCGACGCGGCGCAGAAGCGGCCGCAGCGCGAACAGCGCCAGCGCGGCGGCCCCGGTGATGCCGGCCAGCAGCGCGAAGAAGCCCGCAGCGCCCAGCGGAGCCATGTAGCGCCCCACCACGCCCGACAGCAGGTTGCCGCCGAAGGAGGCCAGGAACCAGGCCGCGATGATGGTCGCGCCCATGCCGGCGGGCGCAAGGCGCGCGAACAGGCCCAGCCCCACCGGCAGGATGTACAGCTCCGCCAGCGTGTAGACCACAAAGAAGGCGCCCACCCACGCCATGCTGACCGGCGCACTGCCATGCGAAGCGGCCAGCAGCGCAAGCATCAGATAGGCCAGCGCCACGCCGGCCGCGCCCAGGGCCATCTTGGCCAGCGACGAGGGCTCGCGCCCGCGCTGCGCCGCGCGCCGCCAGCCGGCCACGACGAAAGGTGTGAACAGGAAAACCAACAGCGGGTTGAGCGACTGCATCCAGGTGACGGGCACCGTCATGCCCCAGGCCACGCGGTCGACGCTGGTTTCGGCCCAGACGGCCAACGTGTTGCCGCTCTGCTCGTAGCCGGCGCGGAAAACGACAACCGCCAGACCCACCAGCAGCAGCGGCACGAAGGCGCCGCTCGACAGCTTGGCGGGCCGGGCGCTGGCGGGTTCTGCCGCGCGCGGCCGGTCTGGCGGCAGGTGGCGCCCACCCAGCACATAGATGGCCAGGCCGATGCACATGCCGATGCCTGCCGCGCCGAAGCCCACATGCCAGCCGTAGACCTCGCCCAGCGTGCCGCACACCAGCGGCGCCAGCAGCGCGCCGAGGTTCACGCCGACGTAGTAGATGTTGTACGAGCCGCCGCGACGCGGGTCGGCCTCGTCATAGAGGTCGCCCACCTGGCTGGGCAGGCTGGGCAGGAACAGGCCGTTGCCCAGGGCGATCAGCACCAGCGCCGGGAAGAAGGCCGACTCGAAAGCCAGCGTGAAATGCCCGAGTGCCATCAACGCGCCGCCGATGAGGATGGCGCGGCGCCGGCCCAGCCAACGGTCTGCGATGTAGCCGCCGAAGATGGGTGTGAGGTAGACGCCGCCCGCGTAGGCGCCGTAGATCAGCGATGCATCGGCTTGCGCGAACTGCAGGTGCCGGATCATGTAATAGATCAACAGCGCCTTCATGCCGAAGAAGGAAAACTTCTCCCACATCTCGGTCAGGAAGAGCACCACCAGGCCGCGCGGCTGGCCGAACCACTGGGCCGTCGGGCGGGAATGCGATGCGGGGTGCAGGGAAGCGTCCACGGGGTTCTCCTCAGGGCTGCGCCAGGCGGTAGATTTCAGCGTTGCTCAACATTTTTCGTGATGGTACATTTATTTTCCAAATTGGAAACTACATGCATCTACCCGTGGGTCAAGCGACAACGAAGAATGTGGACTGCATCGTCATCGGTGCGGGCATCGCGGGTGTGTCCGTGGCGGCGGCGCTGGCGGGTGAGGCGAGTGTGGCGCTGCTGGAAGCCGAGGCCCAGGCGGGCTACCACTCGACGGGCCGCTCGGCCGCGCTGTACTCGGCGCTCTATGGCAACGCGACGATCCGCGCGCTGACGCGCGCCAGCCTCGGCTACTTCAGGACGCCGTCGCAAGGCATGGTCAAGCAGGCGCTGCTGCGCGAGCGGCACACGCTCTTTCTCGTCGGCGCTGGGCAGGAGGGCCTGGTCGAGGGCTTCACGGCCGATGCCGACGTTCGCGAGCGCACCTCGGCCCTGAGCGCCGACGAGGTGCTGGCCCGGGTGCCCTTGCTGCAGCGCGAGCGCATTGCCGGCGCGCTGCTGGACGCAACTTCCGCCGACATCGACGTCGACCTGCTGCATCAGGGCTTCCTGCGCCAGGCACGCGCCGCAGGGGCTCAGCTGCACCTGGGTGCCGGGCTGCAGGCGCTGGAGCGCGAGGGCGACGGCTGGCTGGCCCACACGGCCACCGGCAGCTTCCGCGCCGGCATCGTCATCAATGCGGCGGGCGCCTGGGCCGATGACGTCGCCGCACTCGCGGGCCTGGCGCCGGTGCCGCTGCAGCCGCTGCGCCGAACCGCCGTGCTGATTGACCTGCCGGACGGCGTGGACGCCTCACAGTGGCCGGCGGTCGTTGCCATCGACGAGAGCCAGTACTTCAAGCCCGATGCCGGCTTGCTGCTGATCTCGGCGGCCGACGAAACGCCCAGCCCGCCGTGCGATGCGCAGCCCGAAGAGCTGGATATCGCCATCGCTGTCGACCGCTTCGAGACATTGACCGGCCAGTCCGTGCGCCGCGTGCGCCACAGCTGGGCAGGGCTTCGCGTGTTCAGCCCCGACCGCTCACCCGTCGTGGGCTTCGATGTAGCAGCGCCGGGCTTCTTCTGGTGCGCCGGCCAGGGCGGCTACGGCATCCAGACCTCGCCGGCCCTCGGCCGCGCCGCCGCCGCGCTGACGCTCGCCCGCGCGCTGCCGCAGGACCTGGCCGACATGGGCATCTCCGCGCAAGACCTGTCCCCGCAACGTTTCAGGGCAATGCGGGGAAGCGCCTGAGGCCCTGCAGGTCGAGCACCCGCAAACCGCCGTACTCGATGCGGATCAGGCGTGCGTCGCTCAAGCGGTGCAGCGCCTGGTTGACGCGCTGGCGTGACAGGCCGACGAGGTAGCCCAGCTCCTCCTGCGTGATGCGCAGCCAGCTGCCCACGCCTGGGTAGAGCGTCGGGTGGAAGAGGGCGGCCAGGTTGCGGGCCACGCGCATGTCGGGGTCATGGATGCGGTCGGTCTCGCGCGCAGCGATGAACTGGCCGAGCCGCTCGTTGAGCTGATTCAGCACGAAGCGGTTGAAGGCAATGCTGCCGTCCAGCAGCGCGTGGAAGCTGTCGACAGGCAAGCCGGCTACGGCGCTGGGCCGCAGGGCCTGGATGTTGTAGCGGTAGACCTCGCGCTTGAGCAGCGTGCCCTCGCCGAACCAGCCGCCCGGCGGGATGCCGGTGAAGGTGACGGCCTGGCCCAGCGAGTCGTCGTTGTTCATCTTCAACAGGCCGTCGACGACGCCGAACCAGAAGGTCGCCGGCCGGCCGATGCGGCACAGGCGTTCACCCGGCTCGGCGTCGGCCACCTCCAGCGTGCTGACGGCCAGTTCGCGCTGACCGCCTTCGAGCAGCTTGAGCCAGGGAATGGCATCGAGTTCAGCCGGCGTCGGCCGGCGCGCGCGTTGGCGCAAAGGCAGTGGTGCGTCGGCCATGCGGGAAAGTCTGGGCCGTGAAGACCCGTAAATTGTCGTCGCACCGACAGATGGGCGTCAAAGTCCTGCTCAGAATGGGGCGCACAGACAGGGGCTCCAGCCCTTGCAACGGAGACAGGCTTGACGGCGACTTTTCCTCGGCTCTTGCTCGACCATGCCGCTCGACGGCCCGGCGCGCCCGCATTGCGCGAGAAGGCCTATGGCGTGTGGCAGACGCTGAGCTGGGCGCAGCTGGCGGCGCTGGTGCAGGAGCTGGCAATGGGCTTGGCGGCAGCCGGCCTGAAGCGCGGTGACCACATCGTCATCGTCGGCGAGAACCGGCCGCGCCTCTACGCCGGCATGCTGGCCGCGCAATGCCTGGGTGCCGTGCCGGTGCCGCTCTACCAGGACGCCGTGGCGGGCGAGTTCGTCTTCCCGATCAACAACGCCGAGATTGCCTTTGCCGTGGTCGAAGATCAGGAGCAGGTCGACAAGATGCTGGAGCTGCGCGAGCAGTGCCCGCAGCTGACGCGCATCTGGTTCGACGACCCGCGCGGCCTGCGCAACTACGACGAGCCAGGTCTTGCGTCGCTGGATGCGCTGATCGAGCAGGGCCGCGCGGCGCAAGGCCAGCGGCCCGACTTCTTCGCGGCCGAGGTCGCGGCTGGTCAGCCTGGCGATGTGGCCGCGCTGTTCTTCACCTCGGGCACGACGGGTAATCCCAAGGGTGTCATCCACACGCATGCGACGCTGATCGACCGCGCCCAGGCCGGGCAGCGCTTTGACAGGCTGACCTCCGAGGAAGAGGTGCTGGCTTATCTGCCGCCGGCATGGATCGGCCAGAACATCTTCAGCTTTGCGCAGTGGCTGGCCTGCGGCTATGTCGTCAACTGCCCGGAGTCGGCATCCACCGTCAGCATCGACCTGAAGGAGGTCGGCCCGACCTATTACTTCGCGCCGCCACGTGTTTTCGAGGGCCTGCTGACGACGGTCATGATCCGCATGGAGGACGCCTCGGCGCCCAAGCGCTGGTTGTTCGAACGCTGCATGACGCTGGCCCGCCGCGTCGGCCCGAGGCGGATGGACAGGCAACCCGTCGGTTTGCTGGATCGGCTGGCCTACGCGCTCGGTGACCTGGTGATCTACGGCCCGCTGCGCAACACGCTGGGCTTCTCGCGGGTGCGCGTCGCTTACACGGCCGGCGAGGCCATCGGGCCGGACCTGTTCAGCTTCTACCGCGCCATTGGCATCAACTTGAAGCAGCTCTACGGCTCAACGGAAACCGCCGTCTTCGTCTGCCTGCAGCCCGACCACGAGGCGCGCGCCGACACGGTGGGCGTGCCCATCGACGGCGTGGAGATCAAGCTGACCGACAGCGGCGAACTGCTGGTGCGCTCGCCCGGCCTGCTCAAGGGCTATTACAAGAACGAGGCCGCGACGGCCGAGGCGCTGACAACGGACGGCTGGTTCCACACCGGCGACGCTGGCTTCCTGACGCCCGGTGGGCACCTGAAGATCATCGACCGCGCCAAGGATGTAGGGCGGCTCTCGGGCGGCGCCTTCGGCGGCGCGATGTTTGCGCCCAAGTACGTCGAGAACAAGCTGAAGTTCTTCCCGCACATCAAGGAGGCGGTGTGCTTTGGTGATGGGCGTGACAAGGTTTGCGCCTTCATCAATATCGACTTCGAAGCCGTCGGCAACTGGGCCGAGCGCCGCAACCTTGCTTATGCCGGCTACACCGACCTGGCGCAGCGCAAAGAGGTCTATGAACTGATCCTGGACTGCGTGGAAAAGGTCAATGCCGACCTGGCGCAGGAGGCCTTGCTGGCTGGCAGCCAGGTCAGCCGCTTCCTCGTGCTGCACAAGGAACTGGACGCTGATGACGGCGAGCTGACACGCACTCGCAAGGTCAGGCGCGGTGCGATTGCCGAGAAGTACGGCGTCCTGATCGAGGCCCTCTATGCGGGCAAGGTCTCGCAGTACATCGAGACGCAAGTGAAGTTCGAGGACGGCCGCACGTCGATGGTCGCGGCGGACCTGCGCATCGCCGAGGCGCGCACCTTCCCGGCTGTCGAAGGGCAGGCGGCATGAAGAAAATCGGCGACGTCGTCCTCGACGTGAAGAACATATCGCTGGCCTTCGGCGGCGTGAAGGCGCTGACCGACATCAGCTTCGATGTGCGCGAGCACGAGGTGCGCGCCATCATCGGCCCTAACGGCGCGGGCAAGAGTTCGATGCTGAACTGCATCAACGGCGTCTACCAGCCGCAGCACGGTGCAATCACGCTGCGCGGCAAGACCTTCAAGGGCATGAGCCCGCGCCAGGTCGCCGAGATGGGCGTGGCGCGCACTTTCCAGAACCTGGCGCTTTTCAAGGGCATGAGCGTGCTGGACAACATCATGACGGGCCGCAACCTGCGCATGAAGCGCGGCCTGTTCTGGCAGGCCCTGCATGTCGGCCCCGCGCGACGCGAGGAGAGCGAGCAGCGCGAGGCGGTTGAACGCATCATCGATTTCCTGGAGATCCAGGCTTACCGCAAGACGCCGGTCGGCCGCCTGCCCTACGGCCTGCAAAAGCGCGTCGACCTCGGCCGCGCGCTGGCAATGGAGCCGAGCCTCTTGCTGCTGGACGAACCCATGGCCGGCATGAACGTCGAAGAAAAGCAGGACATGTGCCGCTTCGTGCTGGACGTGAACGACGAGTTCGGCACGACCATCGTGCTGATCGAGCACGACATGGGCGTGGTCATGGACATCTCGGACCGCGTCGTCGTGCTGGATTACGGCAAGAAGATCGGCGACGGCGCGCCGGATGAGGTGCGGGCCAATCCCGATGTGATCGCCGCGTATCTCGGTACGTCGCATTGAGGCAATCCAAATGCAACCACAGAGGCACAGAGACACAGAGGAAATGCATAGGCCTGGGGCTGTTCTCAGCGCCTCAGTGCCTCTGTGGTTGATTTTCATCGTGCAAAGCTGACCATGGGCATGTTCCTCGAAACCCTCATCGGCGGCCTGATGTCCGGCATGCTGTATTCGCTGATCGCCCTCGGCTTCGTGCTGATCTTCAAGGCCAGCGGCGTCTTCAACTTCGCCCAGGGCGCGATGGTGTTTTTCGCGGCGCTGGCGATGGCACGCTTCTCGGAATGGATCCCGCTTTGGACGGGGCTGCAGGGCAAGGTGCTGGTCAACGTGCTGGCGTTTGCGGTGGCGCTGGCGCTGATGGTGGCGTTGGCCTGGGCCATCCAGAAGCTGGTGCTGTCGCGCCTCGTCAACCAGGAGGGCATCACGCTGCTGATGGCCACGCTGGGCATCACCTATTTCCTCGACGGTTTCGGCCAGACGCTGTTCGGCTCGGCCATCTACAAGATTGACGTCGGCATGCCCAAGGACCCGCTGTTCCTGTTGGAGCAGACCTTCCCGGGCGGCATCCTCGTCGGCCAGGAGGACCTGATCGCCACCGGCATCGCGGCGCTTCTGGTGGGCGTGCTGAGCCTGTTCTTCCAGTACACCGGCACCGGCCGCGCGCTGCGCGCCGTGGCGGACGACCACCAGGCCGCGCAGAGCATCGGCATTCCGCTGGCGCGCATCTGGGTCATCGTCTGGAGCGTGGCGGGCTTCGTCGCGCTCGTGGCTGGAATCATCTGGGGCAGCAAGCTGGGCGTGCAGTTCTCGCTGTCTCTTGTCGCTTTGAAGGCGCTGCCGGTCGTCATCCTCGGCGGGCTGACCAGCGTGCCGGGCGCCATCGTTGGCGGGCTGTTGATCGGCGTGGGAGAGAAGCTGTCGGAGGCCTATCTTGGCCCGATGCTGGGGGGCGGCATCGAGATCTGGTTCGCGTATGTGCTGGCTTTGGTGTTCTTGCTGGTGCGACCTCAAGGCTTGTTCGGGGAGAAGATCATTGATCGCGTCTAAGGCTCTTTCGTTGCGGGTGGAGGGCTGATGCTTTACCGCGAGAACGGCCAGTTCAAGACGTCCTACGCGGCGGACTCGCAGATCTTTGCGATCCGCCAGGACCGCGTCGGCATCGCGCTGCTGCTGGCCTTTGCCGTCATCGGCGTGCCGCTGCTGGCCGATGAGTACATGCTGCGCGCCATCCTGATCCCCTTCCTGATCCTGTCGCTGGCGGCCATCGGACTGAACATCCTCGTCGGCTACTGCGGCCAGATCTCGCTGGGCACGGGCGCCTTCATGGCGGTGGGTGCCTATGCGGCCTACAACTTCTTCGCCCGCGTCGACGGCATGCCGCTGATCGCGGCGCTGCTGCTGGGCGGCGTGTGCGCGACGGTGGTGGGCGTTTTCTTCGGCGTGCCGTCGCTGCGCATCAAGGGCCTGTACCTGGCGGTCGCGACGCTGGCGGCGCAGTTCTTCACCGACTGGGCCTTTTTGCGCATCAAGTGGTTCACGCTGGATTCGGCCTCGGGCTCGGTGAGCGTGTCCAACCTTCAGGTGCTGGGCCAGCCCATCGACACGCCGCTGCAGAAGTACCTGTTCTGCCTGGCCTTCGTCGTCGTCTTCGCGCTGATCGCCAAGAACCTGGTGCGTGGCCACATCGGGCGCTCGTGGATGGCCATGCGCGACATGGACGTGGCCGCTGCCGTCATCGGCATCCGGCCGGTGGCCGCCAAGCTCAGCGCTTTTGCGGTCAGCAGCTTCATCGTCGGCGTGGCGGGCGGGCTGTGGGGCTTTGTCTACCTGGGCTCCTGGGAGCCAGCAGCCTTCAGCATCGACCGCAGCTTTCAGCTGCTCTTCATGGTCATCATCGGCGGCCTGGGTTCCATCATGGGCGCCTTCTTCGGCGCCGCCTTCATCGTCGTGCTGCCGATTGCGCTGGCGCAGCTGCTGCCGGTGCTGGGCGGGCTCGTCGGCCTGCAGGTCGACACCGCCATGGTCAGCCATGTCGAGTTCATGATCTTCGGCGCGCTGATCGTGTTCTTCCTCATCGTCGAGCCGCATGGCTTGGCCAAGCTCTGGTCCACGGGCAAAGAGAAGCTGCGTCTCTGGCCCTTCCCTCACTAAGCAGCACATCACGGAGACAACGATGAAGTTCAAGGCACTCGCACTCACGCTGGCCGCACTCGCCTCGGCCGGCTCCGCATGGGCTCAAGCCAAAGAGCAGTTCTTCCCGGTGCTGGTCTATCGCACCGGCGCGTACGGCCCCAACGGCGCGCCCTGGGCCAATGGCTATGTGGACTACCTCAAGCTCGTCAACGCCCAGGGCGGCATGAATGGCGTGAAGATCAGCTTCGAGGAATGCGAGTTCGGCTACGCGACCGACCGCGGTGTCGAGTGCTATGAGCGCCTGAAGGGCAAGAACGGCGGGGCCACCGTCTTCCAGCCGCTGTCCACGGGCGTCACATTCGCGCTGACCGAGAAGGCGCCGGCCGACAAGATCCCGCTGATCACGGCGGGCTACGGCCGCAGCGAGAGCGCCGACGGCGGTGTCTTCAAGTGGAATTTCCCGTTGATCGGCACCTACTGGATGGGCGCCGACGTGCTGATCCAGCACTTGGGCAAGGTCAACGGCGGGCTGGATAAGCTCAAGGGCAAGAAGATCACGCTGGTCTATCACGACAGCCCCTACGGCAAGGAGCCCATCCCGATGCTGACCGAGCGGGCCAAGACGCATGGCTTCGAGCTCGCGACGATTCCCGTCACCCATCCCGGCGTTGAACAGAAGAGCGCGTGGCTGCAGATCCGCCAGAGCCGGCCGGACTACGTGCTGCTGTGGGGCTGGGGTGTCATGAACACCACCTCGCTGAAGGAAGCCCAGGCCACTGGATACCCGCGCGACAAGATGTTCGGCATCTGGTGGGCCGGTGCCGAGCCCGACGTGAAGGACGTGGCCGATGGCGCCAAGGGCTATTCGGCGCTGACGATGCAGCACGGCGTGCACCCGGACGCCAAGGTGTCGCAGGACGTCCTGAAGCTGTTGCATGCCAAGGGGCAGGGCACGGGGCCGAAGGAAGAGGTTGGCCAGGTGCTCTACATGCGCGGCCTGATCTCGGCCATGCTGGCGGTCGAAGGCGTCAAGCGCGCGCAGGAGCGCTATGGCAAGGGCAAAGTCATGACGGGCGAGCAGGTGCGCTGGGGCCTGGAGAACCTGGCGCTCGACCAGAAGAAGCTCGATGGCCTCGGCCTGGCCGGCGTCATGCGCCCGGTGTCGACCAGCTGCATCGACCACATGGGCTCGGCCTGGGCGCGGGTACAGACCTGGGACGGCGCGAAGTGGAAGTTCAGCTCCGACTGGTACCAGGCCGACGAGCAGATCATCAAGCCGATGGTGAAGCAGGCGGCCGACAAGTACGCGGCCGAGAAAAAGCTCGAGCGGCGCACACCCGCCGACTGTCAGTCGTGAGTCCAAAGCCGCTGCTCGATGTCAACGGCATCGAGGTCATCTACAACCACGTGATCCTGGTGCTCAAGGGCGTGAGCCTGCAGGTGCCGGAGGGTCGCGTGGTCGCGCTGCTCGGCGGCAACGGCGCCGGCAAGACGACGACGCTGCGGGCGGTGTCCAACCTGCTCGAAGGCGAGCGCGGCGAAGTGACCAAGGGCAGCATCGAGCTGCGCGGCGAGCGCATCGAGAGGCTGTCTACCTCGGCCATGGTCCAGCGCGGCGTGGTGCAGGTCATGGAGGGGCGGCACTGTTTCGCGCACCTGACCATCGAGGAGAACCTGCTGACCGGCGCCTACACGCGCAAGGACGGCAAGGCGGCGGTGCGCGACACGCTGGACAAGGTCTACAACTACTTCCCGCGCCTGAAGACGCGCCGCAGCAGCCAGGCGGCCTACACGTCGGGCGGCGAGCAGCAGATGTGCGCCATCGGCCGCGCGCTGATGGCCAACCCGAGGATGGTGCTGCTGGACGAACCGTCGATGGGTTTGGCGCCGCAGATCGTCGAGGAAGTGTTCGAGATCGTGCGCGACCTCAACCAGCGCGAGGGCGTCACCTTCCTGCTTGCCGAGCAGAACACCAACATGGCGCTGCGCTATGCCGACTACGGCTACATCTTGGAGAACGGCCGCGTCGTCATGGACGGGGCCGCCGCCGAGCTGCGCGAGAACGAGGACGTCAAGGAGTTCTATCTCGGCGTCGGCGGAGAAGGGCGGCGCAGCTTCAAGGATGTGAAGAGCTACAAGCGAAGGAAGAGGTGGCTCGCATGAGTGATGACAGCTGGGAGATGGCGCCCCCGCCTTTCAACTCGGACTCGGCGCTGCTGACGATGAAGCGCTTTGCCCGCGACCAGCGTGTGCTGGCCGAGCGTGGCGAGGGCTGGACGTTGGGCGCCGATGTGGTGCTCAAGCTGGCGGTGGACGGTGCGACGGTGAAGGTCCAGCTTGCCAAGCGCCCGGCGCGCACGCCCGAGTGGGACACGTTCACACTGAAGTCGGCCACCGAGCTGCGCAAGGTCCAGGACGAGGTCAAACGGCGCCTCGTGCGTTGGAAGGACGAAGAGTGAGTGGCGCGGATTTCTACGACGCGCTGGAGGCCCGCGACCCGGCCGAGCGCGAGTCGGCGCTGATGGCCGCGCTGCCGCTGCAGGTGGAGCACGCCCAGGCCAGCAGCCCCGCCTACGCCGACCTGCTGGCGGGCGTCGACGCGCCGGCCATCACTTCGCGTGCCGCGCTGGCCACGTTGCCGCTGACTCGCAAGAGCAGCCTCGCCGCCGCGCAGGCAGCTCGGCGCACGCTGCGCCTGGGTGGCTTTGCGACTGGCATGCCGCGGCGCATCTTCCAGTCGCCGGGACCGCTCTATGAACCCGAGCCCGATGCCGACGGCACCGACCCCTGGCGCATCGGCCGCGCGCTGCATGCAGCGGGTGTGCGTGCCGGGCAGCTGGCACATGTGGGCTTCAGCTATCACCTGACACCCGCCGGCGCCATGATGGAAGCCGGCCTGCGCGCCATCGGCGCGGCCAGCTTCCCCGGCGGCGTGGGCAACACCGAACTGCAGTTGCAGGCGCTGCTGGACCTGCAGCCCGAGGCCTATGCCGGCACACCCAGCCTGCTGCGCATCCTGCTCGACAAGGCAGTGGAGGGTGGCCACTCGCTGCCCTACCTACAGCGGGCCCTCGTCAGCGGCGAGGCCTGCCCGCCGGCCCTGGTGGCCTGGTTTGCCGAACGTGGTGTCGCTGCCTACCAGTGCTATGCGACGGCCGACCTTGGCCTCATTGCCTACGAGACGACGGCGCGCGAGGGCCTCGTGGTCGACGAGGGCGTCATCGTCGAGATTGTTCGCCCCGGGTCCGGCGAGCCGTTGCCGGAGGGCGAGGTCGGCGAGGTGGTCGTGACGACGCTGAGCTCCGGCTATCCGCTGATCCGCTTCGCCACCGGCGACCTGTCGGCGGTCATGCCTGCATCGCTTGGCAAGAGCCTTTGCGGCCGCAGCAATCAGCGCCTGCGCGGCTGGCTGGGCCGGGCTGACCAGTCGGCCAAGGTGCGCGGCATGTTTGTGCATGCGGGCCAGGTGGCCGAGCTGGTCAAGCGCCACCCTGAGGTGCGGCGCGCCCGTCTTGTCGTCAGCGGCGAGCTGGCGCAGGACTACGTTCTGCTGCAGGCCGAAATGTGGGAATCCACAACCCCCGGCCTCGTGGAAAGCCTGATGCAGACCGCACGCGACCTGACCAAACTGCGCATTGAAGTAGAACCGCTGCCACCTGGCAGCTTGCCCAACGACGGCAGGTTGATCGAAGACCGTCGTTAACCGCTGGAGACACCCAATGCGCCGTACCCTGTTGCTCACCGCTGGCCTGATGGCCTGCCTGCCCGCCTTTGCCCAGTACCCGGAAAAGCCGGTCACCATCGTCGTGCCGTTCACGGCGGGCGGTCCGACCGACAAGGTGGCGCGCGACCTGGCCGAGGCCATGCGCAAGCCGATGAACGCGACGCTCATCATCGAGAACGTCGGTGGCGTCGGCGGCACCCTGGGCGCCAACAAGGTGGCCAAGGCCGCGCCCGATGGCTACACGCTGCTGCTGCACCACATCGGCATGGCCACGGCGCCGTCGCTGTACCGCACGCTGCCCTTCAAGACCTTGGAGGACTTCGAGTACCTGGGCATGGTCAACGAGGTGCCGATGACGCTCATCAGCCGGCCCACCATGCCGGCCGCCAACTATGCTGAACTGGCCAAGTGGCTGGAGGCCAACAAGGGCAAGGTCAACCTGGCCAATGCCGGCGTCGGCTCGGCCTCGCACCTGTGCGGTCTGCTGTTCCAGCAAGCCGTCAAGTCGGACATGACCACCGTGCCCTACAAGGGCACTGCGCCGGCGATGAACGACCTGCTCGGCGGCCAGGTCGACATCATGTGCGACCAGACCACCAACACCACCAGCCAGATCGAGGCCGGCAAGGTCAAGGCCTTCGCCGTGATGTCCTCCAAGCGCCTGACCAGCGGCCCACTGGCCAAGTTGCCGACGGCGGACGAGTCCGGCCTGAAGGGTTTCAACCTGACCATCTGGCATGCCCTGTACGCGCCCAAGGGCACGCCCAAGGCCGTGCTGGACAAGGTCAACACGGCGTTGCGCGCCGCGTTGAAGGACGCCGACTTCCAGAAGCGCCAGGAGGCGTTGGGCGCCGTGATCGTGACCGACGCCCGCGTCGGGCCGGCTGAACACAAGAAGTTCGTCGAGGCCGAGATCAACAAGCTGGGCCCTGTCATCAAGGCGGCTGGGGTGTACGCCGACTGAAATGGAGCCCCTCGTCCAGTCGCGCCTCGCTGAACGCGGGCGCGTCTGGCCGGTCTCTCTGGGGGACGGCGATGCTTGCCGGGTTGTCCGGCAAGCACATCGCCAAAGCGGGCCGGCTTGGGAGCGGCCCGGCGCTCGGCCCGAAAGGCCGGGGTGTCTCAGGCGTTGACTTGGTCGACGACCAGCCGGTGGCTGGCGTCGAGGACCCAGACGTCCTCGTAGTCCACCTCGAAGAGATGGCCGTCGGGGTCGGCGAAATAGCCGGCCACGCCCCAATGCGTGCGCGTGGCGGGCTTGACGAGGCGGCCGCCGGCCTCCACCGCCTTGGCGAGTATGCGCGGAACTTCATCCGGTGACTGGGCGATGTAGATGAGCGCCATGCCCGCAAAGCCGCTGCCCGTTGGCGATTCAAAGCCGGCGTCCTTCGCCAAGTCCGCACGCGAGATCAGGCAGAGCGCGTAGCCACCCAGATCAAACTTCGCAAAGCCGGTGTTGCCCGTGGGCGACTTGGCCCAGCCCAACGCTTCATAGAACGCCGTCGAGCGCTCGACGCTGGCGACGCCAAGCAGCACCAGATGCAGGCGTTGGCGCGGCGACAGTGCGTCGCGAGCACTGGCTTCAAAGACATGTCCAGCAGGTTGATCCAGCATCTCGTCCCTTCGGTGGCAATGGGCGCGCATGCTGCCACGCGGCTGGGGGCGCCGGGTTACCCGCCGAGTACAGGCGGCCGGGAAGAAGGTCACGTGAATGCGCGGTCACGCAGCGCGTGTTGCGCCGGGTAAACACGTTGTTGACTCGATCCTCGTTCATCGAAAGAATGCATGTAAACGTTTTCATGACGACATAACAACCGGCCTGCGCAAGCGGCGCCGGCATACGGATGAGACAACCGTTCCCGCCTGGCTTCCTGTGGGGCTGCGCGACTTCCGCCTATCAGATTGAAGGCTCGCCGCTGGCCGATGGCGCCGGGGTGAGCAACTGGCATCGCTTCGTGCGCACGCCTGGTCGGGTGATTGGCGGCGACACGGGTGATGTCGCCTGCGACCACTACCGACGCATGAAGGACGACGTCGCGCTGATGCGCGAGCTGGGCCTGACCGCCTACCGCTTCAGCATCGCCTGGAACCGGGTCCAGCCCGACGGCCGTGGCCGCGTGAACGCCGCTGGCCTCGGCTTCTACGAGCGCCTCGTCGATGAACTGCTGGCCGCCGGCATCACGCCGATGGCGACGCTCCATCACTGGGACCTGCCCGCCGCGCTGGACGATCGCGGCGGCTGGCTCAACCCCGACATGCCGGACTGGTTTGCCGACTACGCCCAGGTCTGCTTCAACGCGCTGGACGACCGCGTGCCGCTGTGGGTGACGATCAACGAGCCCTGGGTTGTGGCCGACGGCGGCTTCATGCAGGGCACGCTGGCGCCGGGCCACCGGAGCGCCTACGAGGCGGCCATCGTCGCGCACCGCCTGATGCAGGCGCATGCCAAAGGCGTGCAGGCCTATCGCGCCATCGGCAAGAACAGGATCGGCCTCGTCGTCAACATCGAGCCGAAGCATTTGCCGCCGGACGCCAGCGAGTACGACCGCCATGCGGCGCGCCTGGCTGACGCCTACATGAACCGGCAGTACCTCGACCCGGCCCTGCTCGGCAGCTATCCCGAAGAGCTGCGCGACGTTTTCGGCGAGGCTTGGCCCGATTGGCCAGCGTCGGAGGTCGAGGCGTTGAAGCAGCCCATCGACTTCCTGGGCCTGAACTACTACACCCGCGCTGTCGTCCGCCACGACGTCAAGGCCTGGCCGGTGCCCGCAGCGCCGCAGCGCCAGCCCGGCGGGATCTATAGCGAGACCGGCTGGGAGCTGCATCCGCAAAGCCTCGCCGACACGCTGGTCTGGATGCACGAGCGCTATGGCGGCCTGCCGCTCTACGTGACCGAGAACGGCGCCGCCTTCTACGACCCGCCAACGGCAATAAACGGTCGCGTCGACGACCCGCTGCGTGTGCATTACCTGCGCACCCACATCGCCGCAGTGCAGGACGCGATGGCGCGCGGTGCCGACATGCGTGGCTATTTCGCTTGGTCGCTGTTCGACAACCTCGAATGGTCGCTGGGCTATGCCAAGCGCTTCGGCCTGGTGCATGTGGACTTCCAGACACAGCAGCGCACGCCCAAGGCCAGTGCACGCTTCTATGCTGAGGTCATCGCCGCGCACGGCGCCAACCTCTAAGAAAAACATGAGCGCCAGCCCCGCCACCATCAAGGATGTCGCCCGCGTCGCTGGCGTGTCCGTCGCCACGGTCTCGCGTGCACTCAACGGCGCCGAGAACGTGCTGCCCGACACCCGGCAACGCATCCTCGACGTTGCCCGCGAGCTGCGCTACAGCCCGTCGGGCGCTGCGCGCAGCCTCATCACGCGCCGCACCGACACCGTTGGCGCGCTGCTGCCCGACCTGCACGGCGAGTTCTTTTCCGAACTGATCCGCGGCATCGACCAAGCGGCCCGCTCGCGCGGCCTGCACCTGCTGCTTTCCAGCTCCCACGACGACGCCAACGAGGCCGCCGCCGCGCTGCGCGCGATGAACGGCCGCGTCGATGGCCTGCTCGTCATGTCGCCGCATGCCGACGACGATTTCCTGTCGCAGAACCTGCCACTCAACCTGCCGGCCGTGCTGCTGAACTCCGGCGTGCGGCGGCCGACGCAGCGCGTCTTTGCGGTCGACAACTTTGGCGGCGCGCGCGAGATGGCCCGCCACCTCGTTGCCAGCGGCCGCCGGCGCATCGCCTTCCTGGGCGGCCCGGCCACCAACTTCGAGGCCCGCGAGCGCGAGCGCGGCTACCGCGCGGGCCTGCCTGCGGGCGTCGCACCCTGGCTGCTGGAAGGCGATTTCTCCGAAGCCGGCGGTCAGCGCGCGGGCGAGGCGCTGCTGGCGATGCCGCCGGCCGCACGGCCCGACGCCGTCTTCGCCGCCAACGACATCATGGCCATCGGTCTGCTCGGCGTGCTGCAGGCGGGCGGCGTGCGCCTGCCCGACGACATCGCGCTCGCCGGCTTCGACGACATCCCCATCGCCCGCTATGTCAGCCCTGCGCTGACCACCATGCACGTGCCCATCGCTGCCCTTGGGCAGCAAGCGCTCGACGCGCTGGCCGACACGCTGGAGAGCCAATTGCCCGACGCCAGCGCCACCGTCATGCCCGTGCAACTCGTCGTGCGCCGCTCCTGCGGCGCGGCCAAGCCCTGATCCCGTCCAGACCACAGTAAACAACCAGGAGACAAGGACATCATGAGCATCACATCCACTCGCAGGCCCTGGCGCCGCCAGGCACTGGCCACGGCCGTCTTCCTTGCCTTGGCAGGCGCCGCTTCGGCCCAGACTTCGAACGCCACCGTGCGCGGCACCATCACCACAGCGGGCGCGGCAGCGCCGGCGGGCACCGATGTCATCGCGGTCAACAAGGCCAACGGCAACATTTATCGCACCACCACGCTGGCTGACGGCAGCTATGTGCTGGTCGGCCTGACGCCGGGCACCTACGAGGTTCGGGTCGGCGGCGCCACGACGGGCAGCCTTGTCACGGTGTCGGTCGGTCAGAACGCCACGGTCGACCTCGCCGCCGGTGGTGCTGCCACCAATCAGCTCGGCACTGTCGTTGTCGAGGGCAGCTCGCAGCGGCAAGGGGTGATCGACTCCCAGGTTGGCACGACCGTGTCCAACCGCATGATCGAGGCGATTCCGCAGGCGTCGCGCAACTTCCTGTCGGCTGCCGACTTTGCGCCGGGCGTGCGCTTCGACACCGACGCCAGCGGCAACACGCGGCTGCGCGGCGGCTCGCAGAACATCGACTCGGTCAACGTCTTCATCGACGGCGTCGGCCAGAAGAACAACATCCTGCGCGGCGGCGTCGCCGGCCAGGACACCAGCCGTGGCAACCCCTTCCCGCAGGCCGCCATCGCCGAGTACCGCGTGCTGACGCAGAACTACAAGGCCGAGTTCGACCAAGTCTCCAGCGTGGCGATCGCCGCAGTCACCAAATCCGGCGGCAATGAAACGCATGGAAACGTTTACGTCAACCGCACGGGCAGCAACTGGACCTCGCTGAGCCCCATCCAGAAACGGGATGAAGCCAATGGCATTGCCACGCCGTCCAACAAGCAGATCGAAGCCGGCTTCAGCCTCGGTGGCGCGATCGTGCCCGACAAGCTGCACTACTTCTTCGCCTACGACGGCAAGTCGCTCGACAAGCCACGCCAGCTGACCGCAATGAACCTGGACAAGTACCCCGGCAGCCCCGGTGTCGTGCCGTCCCTCGCTGCCCAGCAGGGCGCGTTCAAGGGCTCGTTCAAGGAGCACCTCGTCTTCGGCAAGCTGTCCGCGGAGATCGACGACCGCCAGCGCCTGGACATCTCCACCACGCTGCGCAAGGAGACCGGCTACTCGGTCGATGGCGACCGCTTTGCGCCGAGCACGGCCATCAACAACAACAACAACGCCTATCGCGTCGACGTCACGCACGAGTACACGGGCGACCGCTGGCTCAACGAGGCGCGCGTCGGTTGGGAAAGCTCCAAATGGAACCCGCAGTCCGACTCGGCCGATCCGCTGGTGCGCTACAAGTACTCGCCCACCAACGCGATCAACAACGTCCAGGACATCTTCTTCACGGGTGGATCGCCCAATGCCCAGGACCGGCGCCAGAGCGGCGTGTATTTCAAGAACGACCTCAGCTACACGGGCTTGGCCGGCCACGTCATCAAGGGCGGCGTGCAGTTCAAGGCGATGAAGTACGACCTGAGCGGCACCGCCTTTCGCGTCGCGGCCATCGACACCGTGCTGAACACGACGACAGGTCAGCCCTACTTCAACGGCTTGGCCTGCACCGGCACCAACGTCAGCAGCAACGGCCTGTCCAGTGACCAGTGCAACATCCGCCTGCCCATCCCGACAGCGTCGGCCAATCTCAAGAACAACCAGTTCGGCATCTACCTGCAGGACGACTGGAAGCTGACCAAGCAGTTGGAACTCAATCTCGGCGCACGCTGGGACTATGAAGACAACATGCTCAACAACGACTACGTGACGCCGGCCGACCGCGTGGCGGGGCTGAATGCGCTGGACGGCCGCACCGTCGACGGCATCACGGCGCCGCCCGGCCAGACGTATGCGCAGTCGCTCGCCAAGGGTGGCATCAACATCGCCGACTACATCTCCACCGGCAACTCGCGCAAGCCCTTCAAGGGCGCGTTCGCACCGCGCGTCGGCGCCTCTTACGACATCTTCGGCAACAAGGCCTCCGTGGTCTACGGCGGCTGGGGCCGCAGCTACGACCGCAAGATGGCCAACAACACCTTGGACGAGCTGCAGAAGAACGCCGCGCCGGGCGGCGAGATCTGGATGATCAAAAACGACTTCAAGATGCCGTTCGCCGACCAGATGAGTCTGGGCGTGCGCCAGGCGCTGGGCATGTGGAACATGGACGTCGCGGTCTCCAAGATCCACGCCAAGAACCAGTTCATCTGGTTCAACGGCAACCGCGACCCCAACGGCGGCTTCGGCAATTCCAACTCGGTGGACCCGTTGTGGGGCGGCGCGCCGCGTAACTTCGGCACCGTGGTGCTCGGCGACTTTGTCGGCCAGAACAAGGCGACCAGCCTCTTCCTGTCGCTGGACAAGCCCTACACACAGGCCAGCGGCTGGAGCATGACGGTGGCCTACACCTACACGGATGCCGAAACCACCAACAACGAATGGTCGGATGACATCTTCGACTGGACCTATGGCAAGGGCACCTACGGTTTCCGCCCTGCCAAGGATGCCGAGAAGCACCGCCTCGTGGTCGGCGGCCTGATGGACAAGCTGCCCTGGGGCATGCAGCTGTCCGGCAAGCTGACCGTCGGCGACGGCCAGCCGCGCCGAGTGGTGGACTGCCACACCGGCTTCTCCGGCCCCAACGGCTGCCGGGCCGTCGCGCGCGGCTCCGACACCTTCAAGCAGCTCGACCTGGCCCTGGCCAAGAACTTCAAGGTCTATGGCGGCGACTTGCAGGTCCGCATCGACGTGCTGAACCTGTTCAACACCGCCAACTGGGGCTTCTACGATGACTGGGTTGGCGGCCCCTCCACACCGCCGAAGAACGCGCTCGGCGGTGACAACGGCAACTTCGACACCCGCACCGGCGTGCGCGGCACGATGCGGCAGTTCAAGCTGGGCGCGAGCTACTCGTTCTGATCTCCTGAAGCACGGGAGCCGCTGCCCAGTGATACGGGGCGGCTCCCACAATCACGCCCACCATGGATTCCCTGACACGACGCGCGGTACTTGCCCACGGCGCCGGCCTGGCGCTGGCGGCGCACCTGCCCAGCTGGGCAGAGGCGTCGGCATCGGCCTCTACCTTTCTAGCCGACCTCGAACGCCGCACTTTCGACTTCTTCTGGGAGACGACTGACGCCCGCACTGGCCTCGCGCCTGACCGCTGGCCGACGCCGTCCTTCGCCAGCATCGCCGCCGTCGGCTTTGCGCTCAGCGCCTACCCGGTGGGCGTGGCGCGGGGCTATATCACCCGCAACCAGGCCCGCGACCGCACGCTGACGACGCTGCGCTTCTTCGCCAACCTGCCGCAAGGCCCGGGCAAGACCGGCGTGGCCGGCCACAAGGGCTTTTTCTATCACTTCCTCGACATGAAGGAAGGCCTGCGCTTCGGCCGCTGCGAGCTGTCCACGGTCGACACCGGCCTGCTGCTGATGGGCGCGCTGCACGCGCAAAGCTTCTTCGACGGTGAGCAGGCCGAGGAGGCCAGCATCCGCGGGCTGGTCGACGAGCTGTACGGTCGCGTCGACTGGGCCTGGGCGCAAGTGCGGCCGCCGTCCATCGGCCACGGCTGGACGCCCGAGAAAGGCCACATCCCCAGCGACTGGAAGGGGTACAACGAGGCCATGCTGGTCTATCTGCTGGCACTTGGCTCGCCGACGCGGCCGCTCAAGCCCGATGCCTACGATGCCTGGACCAGCACCTATGACCGCGACAGCTGGGGCGACAGCTACGGTCAGACGCTGCTGCGCTTTCCGCCGTTGTTCGGCCACCAGTTCACGCATTGCTGGGTCGATTTCCGCGGCATCCACGACGCCTACATGAAGCAGCGCGGCCTGGACTATTTCGAGAACTCCCGCCGCGCCACCTATGCGCAGCAGGCCTACGCCGCCGCCAACCCGCTGGGCTGGCAGGGCTACAGCGCCGAGGTCTGGGGCATCAGTGCCAGCGACGGGCCGGCCGACATCACGCTGCCGTACAAGACGACCCGCGGCAAGATCGAGAAGCGCCGCTTCATCAGCTATGCCGGCCGCGGCATGGGCCTGCACGACGATGGCACGCTGGCGCCCTACGCGGCGGGCAGCTCCATCGCCTTTGCGCCCGAGATCGTCATCCCCGCGCTGATGGCCATCAAGGAGCGCCACCCGCACACCTGGGGCCGCTATGGTTTCTGGGACGCCTTCAACCCGAGCTTCAACTATCCCGACGTGCGCCTGACACACGGCCGCATCGAGCCGGGCAAGGGCTGGGTCGACACCGACATGCTAGGCATCGACCAGGGACCCATGCTCGCGATGATGGGCAACCACCGCGGCGAGCTGGTGTGGCAGGTGATGCGCAAGAACGCCCACCTCGTCAAAGGCCTCAAGCGCGCGGGGTTCACCGGCGGCTGGCTGGGCTGATCGCTCGATGCACCGTCGCAGCCTGCTCACTGCTGGCGCCGCTGCCCTCGCCGGCTGCGCTCGCGACAGCGGCACGACGACGCTGCGCTTCTGGGCCATGGGTCGCGAGGCCGAGGTGGCGGCCGAGCTGATCGCCGGCTTCGAGCGCGAGCAGCCCAAGGTCCGCGTCAAGGTCGAGCAGCTGCCCTGGTCGGCCGCGCACGAGAAGTTGCTGACCGCCTTTGCCGGCGATGCGACGCCCGACCTTGCCCAGGTCGGTAACACCTGGCTGCCCGAGATGCAGGCCCTGGGCGCGCTGGAGCCCCTCGCGCCCTGGATCGCCCGCACGCCGACGCTGCAGGCGGCCGACTACTTCGACGGCATCTGGGCCACCAATGCGCCGGGCGGCGAGCGTGTCGGCCTGCCCTGGTATGTGGATACGCGGCTGCTGTTCGTGCGCCAGGACCTGCTCGCCAAGGCCGGCATCCCGCGCATACCGCAGACCTGGAACGAGTGGCGTGACGCGCTGGCCCGTCTGCGCGAGCACGGCATGGCCACACCGCTGCTGCTGCCCACCAACGAGTTCGAGCCGCTGCTGGCCCTGGCCCTGCAGCAGCCCGCCCCGGTGCTGCGCGATGGCGGGCGCTTTGGCAACTTCTCGTCTGACGACTTCCGGCGCGCACTCTCCTTCTACGCCGAGCGCTTCCGGGTCGGCGATGCGCCGGGCCTCACCAACAACCAGATCGCCAATCTCTGGCAGGAGTTCGGCCGCGGCACCTTTGCGTTCTACATCTCGGGTCCCTGGAACATCGGCGAATTCAAGCGCCGCCTGCCGCCCGAACTGGGCGATGCGTGGACGACGGCCGAGCTGCCCGGCCCCAGCGGCCTGGGCGCCTCCATCGCCGGCGGCGCCAGCTTGGGCGTGTTCAAGCGCTCGCGCCACAAGCCCGAAGCCTGGGCGCTGATCAGCTACCTGAGCCGGCCCGATGTGCAGCTGCAGTTCTACCGCCTGACCGGGGACCTGCCACCCCGCCGAAGCAGCTGGGCCATGCCGCTGCCGGCCGGCGCCACGCTGGCCGAGGACCGCCACGCCGCTGCCTTCTACCGCCAGCTCGAACGTGTGCGCCCGCCACCAGCCGTGCCGGAATGGGAGCGCATCGCCAACGAGATGCAGCTGGCGGCCGCGCGCGTGGTCGGCGGGCGCGACAGCATCGACGTGGCCGTGCGCGACCTCGATGCGCGCGTGAACGGCATCCTGGAAAAGCGACGCTGGATGCTCGACCGCAAGGTGCAGGCATGAGGGCGGGTCGCGAATCCCTCGCCGCCTGGGCCTTCGCCGCCCCGGCGCTCATCGTCATCGCGCTGTTCTTCGGCGTGCCGGTGTTTGCCGGCCTGGCGCTGAGCTTGACCGACTTCGACATCTACGCACTCGCCGACCTGCGCAACCTGCGCTGGCAGGGCTGGGACAACTATGTCCATGTGCTGAGCATGCCGCTGTTCTGGCAGGCGCTGGGCAACACCGCCTACTTCGTCGTGTTGGGCGTGCCGCTGTCCATCGCGCTGTCTCTTGCCGCCGCCGTGTTGCTGCAGTCGAAGCTCGTCCGCTTCAAGCCGCTGCTGCGCACGGCGCTGTTCGCCCCCGTCGTCACCACGCTGGTGGCGGTCGCGGTGATCTGGCGCTATCTCTTCCACGTGAAGTACGGCCTCGTGAACTACACCTTGCAGTCCTTCGGTGTCGACCCCATCGATTGGTTGGGTGATCCGCACTGGTCGATGCCGACCATCATTGGCTTCGCCGCGTGGAAGAACTTCGGCGGCAACATGATCATCTTCATCGCCGCGCTGCAGGCCGTGCCGCAGGACCTGTACGAGGCCGCGCGCCTGGACGGCGCCAGATCGTGGGCGCAGTTCCGCTACATCACGCTGGCCAGCATCGCGCCGACGCTGCTGATGGTCACCATCCTGACGACGGCGGGCTACTTCCAACTCTTCGCTGAGCCCTATGTGATGACCCAGGGCGGGCCGCTGCAGAGCACGGTCAGCGTGCTCTACCTGATGTACGACGAAGGCTTCAAGTGGTGGAACCTGGGCCTGGCCTCGGCCGTCGCCTTCGTGCTTTTCATCATCATCGTCGTGGTCAGCAAGGGGCTGATCGCGCTGCAGCGGCGGCTGACGGGGGAGGGCGCATGAAGCGTTTGCTCATCAACGGCCTGCTGTGGGCGTTCGCGGCGCTGGCGATCTTCCCGCTGGTGTGGATGGTGTGCGTGTCGCTGATGCCGGCCGGCAGCGCCTCCAGCCTGCCGCCGCCGCTGATCCCCCGTGAGCCGACTTTTGCGCATTACGAGAAGCTGCTGGGCGATGGCGGCTTGAAGCGCGCCTTCATCAACAGCCTGGGCCTGGCCATCGTCAGCACCTTCATCTCGGTCAGCTTCAACACCCTGGCCGGCTACTCGTTCGCCAAGCTGCGTTTCCGGCATCGCGAGCGCGTGTTCGGGCTGCTGATCGCAGCGCTGGTCATCCCCGGCCAGGTGGCCATGCTGCCGCTGTTCCTGATGCTCAAGGGCATGGGCCTGGTGAACACCTGGATGGGCGTGCTGATCCCGAGCATGGCCGGCATCTTCGGCATCTTCCTCGTGCGGCAGTACGCGCGCGGCGTGCCGGACGAGTTGCTGGAGGCGGCGCGGCTGGACGGTGCGGGGGAGTGGCGCATCTTCTGGAACATCGTGCTGCCGACGTTGAAGCCGGTGCTGGTGACGTTGGCGGTGTTCGCTTTTCTGGGAAGCTGGAACGACTTCATGTGGCCGTTGATCGTGCTGACCGATGGGGAGATGCATACGCTGCCAGTCGCATTGGCGGCGCTGTCGCGGGAGCATGTGCAGGACAGTGAACTGATGATGGCTGGGGCGGTGATCACGGTGTTGCCGGTGCTGGTGTTGTTTGTGGCGTTACAGAGGTATTACATGCAGGGGTTGTTGATGGGAAGCGTGAAGTGATTGGTCTCGCTTCGCGTTGCTGCGGCTTGGTGGCGAGGCGCATGCGGGTGGCGCAAGGACGTCGTTGCATGAAGCAGCTTCTCTTCGCGCTGGCGTTTTGCGCGATGCAACTGGCAAACGCCGCCGTCCTCGACGACATGAAGGACGCCGCCCTCTGGAAGGCCAGCGCCTCCGACCAGGTCAAGGTGACCGTCCGCCGCGACGTGCGTGACGACAGCCTCTGCCTCGATTACGACTTCTCCGGCGTCTCCGGCTACGCCGTGCTGCGCCGCGAACTGCCGCTGGACTGGCCTGCCGACTTTGCGCTGACGACGCAGCTCAAGGGCAGCGGCAAGGCCAACGACGTCCAGATCAAGTTCGTCGACGCGAGCGGCGACAACGTCTGGTGGATCAACCGCCCGGCAATGCCCTTGCCCGACACGTTGACGGAAACGACCTTCAAGCGCCGCCACGTCGCCTTCGCGTGGGGCCCGACCGAGAACCGCAGCCTCGCGCGCAGCCAGTTCATCGAGTTCGTCGTCGTCGCCGGCCAGCAGGGCGGCGGCGGCGCGGGGGAGCTGTGCGTTGGCCGGCTGGAGCTGCAGCCGCGCGAACCGGCGCCCAAGACCTGGCCTGAGCCGCGCCGCAAGCTCGGCGGCGGCGAGCTGACGCTGGACTTCCAGCGCCTGCGCGAGTTCAACGGCCTGTGGTTCGCCATCGGCGCGGCCACGCGCGTCGAGGTGTCAGACGACAACCGGCGCTGGAAGCTGCTGTCCAGCCGCCCCGGCCGCGCGCTCTTCCTCGGCGAGCAGGAATGGCGCTGGCTGCGCCTGAGCTACGAGGGCAAGAAGCCGCCCGACGTCGAACTGCGCGACGCCGCGCACTGGCCCGACCGCAACGCCGCCGTCGCCGAGGTCGCCAAGTCGCTGCCGCGCGGCGAGCTGCCGCGCGCCTTCATCGGCGAGCAGAACTACTGGACCGTCGTTGGCGTCGACGGCGGCGCACAGCGCTCTGGCCTGGTCAGCGAGGATGGGGCCATCGAACTGACACGTGGTGGGCCGAGCATCGAGCCCGCTGTGCGACTGGCCGATGGCCGCGTCGTCACCTGGGCGCAGGTGCGCACTGAGCACAGCCTTGTCGAGCAGGCCCTGCCGGTCGTGCAGTGGAGGCACGCCGACGTGGAGCTGCGCATCGAGGCCGGCGCTGACGGCACGGCCAAGGCGCCGCAGCTGCTGGCTCGCTACACGCTGCGCAACCCGACGAGCCGGCCGCAACGCTACTCGCTGTTGCTGGCATTGCGGCCCTGGCAGGTCAACCCGCCGCAGCAGTTTTTGTCGACGCCCGGCGGCATCAGTCTGCTGCCCGCGTTGGCCTGGGCCGACGGCCAGCTCAGCGCTGCCGGGCTGGCCGTCAAGCCACGCGAGACGCCCGCTGAAGTGCGCGCCACACCGTGGAGCGCCGGCCCCGGCCTCGCATCGCTGCTGCAAGCGCCGCCGCTGACCCAGATGACCGACGCCGAACAGCTGCCGTCGGCGCTGATGCGCTTTGACGTCGAGTTAGCGCCCGGGCAGGCGCGCACCCTCGGCTGGGTCACGGGCGGCGACGCCACGGCCCTCGATACCCGGCTCGCCGTCGCCGCCGCGCACTGGCGTGAGCGCCTCGGCACGCTCGAACTGCGCCTGCCGCCGCAGGCCCAGCTCATCGCCGACACCATGCGCAGCGCGCTGGCGCAGATGCTGATGTCGCGCGAGGGTCCGGCGCTGCGCCCGGGCACACGCTCATACGCCCGCTCCTGGGTGCGCGACGGCGCCATGATGGTGGCCGGCCTGGTGCGCATGGGCGAGGCGCAGGCGGCGCGCGAGTTCGTCGACTGGTATGCCGGCTACATCTTCGAGTCCGGCAAGGTGCCCTGCTGCGTGGACCAGCGAGGCGCCGACCCGGTCGTCGAGAACGACAGCCACGGGCAGTACCTTTTTTCCGTCGCCGAGCTGTGGCGCCACAGCCAGGACCGCGCGCTGCTGGAGCGCCACTGGCCTCATGTCCAGCGCGTCGTCGCGTGGATGGAAAGCCTGCGGTTGAGCGAACGCAAGCCCGGCGCCGATCCGCGCTTCAAGGGCCTGATGCCGCCCTCCATCAGCCACGAGGGCTACAGCGACAAGCCCGCCTATTCCTACTGGGACGACTTCTGGGCGCTGCGTGGCTACAAGGACGCCGTGCAGATCGCGCAGGCACTGGGTGACACGGCCAGCGCCGTCCGCTGGGCCGTGTCGCGCGACGAGTTCGAGGCCGACCTGGGTGCGTCCATCACTGCGACGGCCCAGCACTTCAAGCTGGACCACATTGCCGGCGCCGCCGACCGCGGCGACTTCGACGCGACCTCCACGACGATGGCGCTGAACCCCGCCCAGGCCGAGGACAAGCTGCCGGCCGCGCTGCTGCGCGGTACCTTTGACCGCTACGTCGCCGAGGCCGATGCGCGCATCAAGGGCAGCAAGGCCTGGAAGGACTACACGCCTTACGAGCTGCGCAATGTCAGCGCCCTGGCGCGCCTGGGCCGCGTCGATGACGCGCACCGCCTGCTGGCCTGGTTCTTCACCCACCAGCGGCCGGCGGGCTGGAACCAGTGGGCCGAGGTGGTGCTGCCCGATGCACGCGAGCCGCGCTTCCTCGGCGACATGCCGCATGCCTGGATCTCATCGGACTACCTGCGCGCGGCGCTGGACCTGCTGGCTTATGAGCGTGAGTCGACCGGTAGCCTCGTGCTGGGCGCCGGCCTGTCCCCGGCTTGGCGCAGTGCCGGGGACATCGGCGTGACCGGCTTGTCCACCGCCTGGGGCCGGCTGGACTACCGCTTGCTCAAGCGCGCCGACGGCGGCTGGACGCTGCACATCGACCGCCGGCCCGAACGCCTGCCCGGTGACTTGCGCCTGGCCTGGCCAGGAGGCGGCACACTGCCTAACGCTACAACCGAAGTCACAACCCAGCGGCTGACCTGGCAGGGCCGCGAGCTGCCGCTGCCGGCAGGCGCCACGACGATCCAACTGGAGCCCACACCATGACGATGAACCGCCGCCAACTGCTGTTGACGACGCCCGCCCTCGCTGCACCGCTGTTGAGCGCCTGCGCGGCACTGCCGCCCACGCCCCCCAACGGCCTGGCTGCCGGCGAGCAGCGCCCGTGGGCGCTGGGAGGTGAACGCATGTGGGTGTCACTGCCGTCGGCGTACACGCAGCGTCGGCAGCGCTGGCCGCTGCTGATCTTCCTGCACGGCTCCGGCGAGCGCGGCACCGACCTGGAGAAGGTCAAGGTCCACGGCCCGCCGTCCTGGGTGGCGCGCGGTGTCAACCAGCAGCTCATCATCGTGAGCCCGCAGCTCGAGGACGGCGTGCGCTGGGACCCCGAGCGCCTGCACAAGCTGCTGGGCGGGCTGCAGGCCCAGCTGCACATCGACGCGCAACGCTGCCTCGGCACGGGCCTGAGCCTCGGCGGCTACGGCATGTGGCACTGGGCCACCACCTACCCGCGCGACCTGGCGGCCATCGCGCCGGTCTGCGGCTTCGGCGACCCGGGCAAGGTCGCCGCCATGCGGGGCGTGCCGGTGCGCGGCTATCACGGCGACCAGGACCGCGCCGTGCCGCTGGCGCCGCACGTGGCCTGCGTCGAAGCCCTGAAGGCGGCCGGCGGCACGGCGTCACTGACCGTCTACCCCGGCGTCGGCCACGACTCCTGGACCCCGGCCTACCAAGACCCTGAACTGATTCCCTGGCTGTTGGCACAGAAACGAGCATGAGCCTTCACATCCTGAGCAACGCCGCAGGCCTGCAGGCCGAGCTGCTGTCCCACGGCGCGCTGCGCCGGCTGATGTGCGGGCCGGCATTGATGCTCAATCTCTTCCCCGGCAACGAACTGGAAGGCGGGCCGGCCAATGTCTGGCTCCGTCGTCGGGACGGGCGTGATGCCGGTGGCGGCTGGCGGGTCGCGCCGCTGCTCGGCCCGCGGTCGCCGCTGAGCGTGCATGCCGCGGAAGGCGCCTTTGAGATGCGCGGCGACTGGGACGGCCTGGCGCTGCGACTGCAACTGCGCCTGGCCGCCAACGAGGCGACGCTGTTCTGGCATCTGCAGGCCGAGAACCGCAGCGGCGCGGCCTGCGACATCGCGCCCGTCCTCGTGCAGGACGTCGGTCTGGCCAGCTACGGCGCCGTGCGTACCAACGAGTTCTACGTCAGCCACTACATCGACCTGCAGCCGTTGTACGACGCCGACGGCGGTGTGCTGCTGGCGGCACGCCAGAACCAGGCGCAGGACGGCCAGCACCCCTGGTTGCTGGCCGGTTCGCTGCGCCGTTCCGAGGCGTTTGCGACAGACGCGGTCCAGGTCTGGGGACATGCCGCCCGTGAAGGCGCCACGGCGCCGGCACTGCTGGCCGGCCTGCCCAGCCAGCGTCTGCAGCGCGAGCATGCTCTCGTCGCGCTTCAGGACGAGACCATCACGCTCGCGCCCGGCGGACGCGCGGCGGCGGGGTTCTTCCTGTCGATGCAGGCGCACCACCCCGAGGCGAGCAGCGACCCCGATCTGTCGCGCCTGCCGGCTCTGCTGGCGCTGCCCGAGGCCGAGCCCTCGGAGCCGCTCGATGAGCCCGGCCATGCGCCCGCGCCGAGCCTGTTCGCCAGCGCGCCTTTGCTCGCCAGCCACGACCTCGGCGCCGAGGCCCGCCGCCAGCTTTTTGCCGGCGAGCGACGCCACGAGGAATGGCAGGACGGCCGGCTGCTGAGCTTCTTCACCGACGACGCCAGCCACGTCGTGCTGCGCGCCAAGGAGTTGGTCGTGCAACGCCCGCACGGCCACATCCTGCGCAGTGGCGACCACCTCGTGCCCGACGAGGGTGCGCTGACGTCCACCTGCTGGATGGGCGGCGTCTTCCATTCGATGCTGACCCAGGGTCACGTCAGCATCAATCGCCTGCTGTCGACTCAGCGCAGCCTGCTCGGCCTGTTCCGCACCGCCGGCCTGCGGCTCTTCATGCAAGCCGAGGGCGGCGACTGGCAGCTGCTCGGCCTGCCGTCGGCCTTCGAGATTCGGCCGCAGCGCTGCCGCTGGTTGTATGCGCATGATGGCGGCGTGATCGAAGTGCTGGCCGAAGCCGGTGCCGCGCCGGATGCGATGAGCCTCGTGGTCAACGTGCTGCAGGGCGGCCCGCTGCGCCTTCGCGCCTGCCTCAACCTGGCACTCGGCGGTGACGACGGCGCCACGGCGCCCAGGCCGGCCTGGGCGCACAGTGGCGACCGCCTGCGCATCACGCCGCCCGAGGGCAGCGAGCTGGCCGAACGCTTCCCCGACGGCGCCCTGGTCATCGGCGCACCCGGCGTATCAATAGTTGGCGACGACGGCCGGCTGTACGACGACGGCGTGAGCCGCGGCGAGCCGCTGCTGTGCCTGGACTTCGCGCCGGCGGCGGCCTTCGCACTGACCTTGCGCGGCGAGCTCGTCACCGCCGCGCCGCCCGCACCGCAGGCGCTTGTGCTGCCGCAATGGCAGCTGGCGCATCCTGCGCTCGCGCAGCTGCGCGACATCCTGCCCTGGTATGCCCACAACGCGCTGGTGCACTACCTGTCGCCGCGCGGGCTGGAGCAGTATTCCGGCGGCGGCTGGGGCACGCGCGACGTCTGCCAGGGGCCGCTGGAAATGCTGCTGGCCCTGGGCCAGACCGCGCCGGTGCGCGATTTGCTTCTGCGAGTCTTCAGCGCCCAGAACCCCGACGGCGACTGGCCGCAGTGGTTCATGTTCTTCGAGCGCGAGGCCGGCATCCGCGCGGGCGATTCGCATGGCGACATCGTCTTCTGGCCGCTGCTAGGTCTGGCGCAGTACCTCGTCGCCAGCGGCGATGTCGGCCTGCTCGACGAGGTGGCCCCCTTCCACGGCGGTGAGGCGGCGCCCTTGGCGGCGCATGTGGAGCGTGCACTCGCGCTGATCCGCCAGCGCGTGGTGCCCGGCACCGGCCTGGCGGCCTACTGGCATGGCGACTGGAACGACTCGCTGCAACCGGCCGACCGGGCACTGCGCGAGCGCCTGTGCAGTGCCTGGACGGTCACCTTGCACCACCAGATGCTGCACACGCTCGCGACGGCGTTCACGCAGATCGGCCGCGCCGACGAAGCCGCCGCGCTGGCGGCCGAGGCCGTGGGCGTGCGCGCCGAGTTCCACCGCCTGCTGGTGCAGGACGATGTGGTGGCGGGCTATGCGCTTTTCCCTGAACAGGGCGAGCGCGAGTTGTGGATTCATCCGCGCGACACGCGCACGGGGCTGCGCTACAGCCTGCTGCCGATGATGCATGCCGTCATCGACGAGCTGTTCACGCCCGAGCAGGCGGCGTTGCAGGCCGCGCTGATCGAGCAGCATCTCAAGGGCCCCGACGGCGCGCGGCTGTTCGATGCGCCGCTGCCCTATCGCGGCGGGCCGTCGCAGTTGTTCCAGCGCGCCGAAACCAGCGCCTTCTTCGGCCGCGAGATCGGCATCATGTACATGCATGCCCATCTGCGTTACGCGCAGATGCTGGCCCATCTCGGCCAGGCCGAGGCCTTCCTGCATGCGCTCACGCTGGCCCACCCGGTTGCGCTGGGCGACCGCGTACCCAGCGCCAGCCGGCGCCAGGCCAACTGCTACTACTCCAGCTCCGACGCCGCGTTTGCGGACCGTTATGTCGCCCAGGCCGAATACGGCCGCGCGCTGGCGGGTGACGTCGCGCTGGACGGTGGTTGGCGCATCTATTCCAGCGGCCCCGGCATCGCGCTCGGGCTCGTCATCACGTCCTTGCTCGGCCTGCGGCTGGAGCAGGGCGCCCTGGTCGTCGACCCCGTCATGCCCGAGGTGCTGGATGGACTGAGGGTGCAGCTGATGCTGGCCGACCTGCGCCTGGAGCTGACCTACCGCGTCGGCCCGCGCGGGCAAGGCGTGGTGCGCGTGCTGGATGACGCGGGCGCCGAACTGGTTGCCACCCGGCGCGCGCATGCCTATCGCCTGGGCGCCCTGGCTCTGGACCGACCCGCGCCGGGCAGCGTTTGCCGCTGGACCATCGAGCTGGGTTAGGCCATTCGCATCGGGATGGTGACTGGCCCGTCGTTGACCAGGTGCACCTGCATGTCCGCGCCGAACTCGCCGCTCGCGACCACCGGGTGCTGCTGGCGCGCGAACGCCAGCGTGTGCTCGTAGAGCCGCCGGCCTGCTTCAGCCGGCGCCGCGCCGGTGAAGCTGGGCCGGTTGCCGGCGCTGACGTCCGCCGCCAGCGTGAACTGGCTGACGATGAGCAGGCCGCCACCCACGTCCTGCAGGCTGCGGTTCATCTTCCCGGCGGCGTCGCTGAAGATGCGCAGCTTCAGCACTTTGGCGATGAGCTTTTCGGCCGTCGCCACGGTGTCGGCCGGCTCGGCGCAGATCAGCATCAACAGGCCCGGGCCGATGGCGCCGATGACCTCGCCACCCACTTCCACGCGCGCCTCGCGCACCCTTTGCAACACCGCGATCACACCAAGTCCTCCTCATCCAGCATGTGGGGCTCCACATCCATGGGCAGCAGCTGGATGCTGACCCGCAATCCGGGCACCGCACGCATCAGCGCTTCTTCGACCTCGCCGCGCACGGCGGCAGCGCGGCTCAGCGTCCAGCGCGCCGGTACATGCATGTGCAGGTCCACAAAGCGACGCTGGCCGGCCACGCGGCTGAAGACGTGGTCGAAGCGCACCGTCTGTGGCTGGCCATGGCTGTCCAGCACCGCCTGCACGTTGGCCAGCGATTCGGCGTCCAGTGCCTCGTCCATCAGCCCGCCGGTGGACTTGCGAAGCAGGTGCACGCCTTCGCGCAGGATGTTCAACGCGACGAGGCCGGCCAGCAGCGGGTCCAGCCACTGCCAGCCCGTCGCGATGACGCCGATCAGGCCGGCGACGACGCCCGCCGAGGTCCAGACGTCGGTGATCAGGTGCCGCGCGTCACCTTCCAGCGCAACCGACCGCACTTCCCGCGCCTTGCGCAACATGGCCCAGGCCAGCGCGCCGTTCAGCACTGAACTGATGATGGTCAGGGACACGCCCAGGCCGAGGGCTTCAAGCGGCTGCGGGTGGCGCCAGCGGTCCACCGCGCCCCACAGGATGCCCAGTGCCGCCGCGATGATGAGGATGCCCTCGAAGCCGCTGGAGAAGTACTCGGCCTTGTGGTGGCCGTAGGGGTGGTTGTCGTCCGCCGGCTGGGCAGCGAGCGTCACCATCGCGAGCGCGAAGACCGCGCCGGCCAGATTGACGAGCGACTCCAGTGCATCGGCCGCCAGGCTGACCGAGCCGGTCCACCACCAGGCGGCCGTCTTCAGCGCAATCGTCACGACAGCGGTCGCGACGGAGAGCTTGAGGTAGGAGCGGGCCTGCATGGCGCCATTCTCCAGGGGTGCGCGCCGTCTATCGACCCGAGGAGGGCCGGCTCTTCCTAGAATGCCGCGCATTCCCTCGGAGCCCGCGCATGACCACCCCCCACACCACCGACGTCTCCCACATCGCGCCGCGCGAGAAGGCCGAGATCCTTTCGCAGGCCTTGCCCTATATCCGCAAGTTCCACGGCAAGACCATCGTCATCAAATACGGCGGCAATGCGATGACCGACCCGGCCCTGCAGCAGGACTTCGCCGAGGACGTGGTGTTGCTGAAGCTGGTCGGCCTGAACCCCATCGTCGTGCACGGCGGCGGGCCGCAGATCGAGGGCGCCCTGAGCCGCCTGGGCAAGAAGGGTGAGTTCGTGCAGGGCATGCGCGTCACCGACGAGGAGACCATGGAAGTCGTCGAATGGGTGCTGGCCGGCCAGGTGCAGCAGGACATCGTCGGACTTATCAATGCCGCCGGTGGCAAGGCCGTGGGCCTGACGGGGCGCGACGGCGGCATGATCCGCGCCAAGAAGCTCAAGATGATGGACAAGGACGACCCGGCCAAGGAGCACGACGTCGGCCAGGTCGGAGACATCGTCGCCATCGACCCCAGCGTCGTGAAGGCGCTGCAGGATGACCAGTTCATCCCGGTCGTCAGTCCTATCGGCTTCGGCGAGCACAACGAGAGCTACAACATCAATGCCGACGTCGTGGCCGCCAAGCTGGCCACCGTGCTGCAGGCCGAGAAGCTGCTGATGCTGACGAACATCCGCGGCGTGCTGGACAAGAACGGCGAGCTGCTGACCGAGCTGACCCCACGCCGCATCGACGAACTGGTGGCCGACGGCACGATCAGCGGCGGCATGATCCCCAAGATCGCCGGTGCCATCGACGCGGCCAAGAGCGGCGTCAACGCCGTCCACATCATCGACGGCCGGGTGCCGCACTCCATGCTGCTGGAAGTGCTGACGGACCAGGCGTATGGCACGATGATTTCCTCCCGGTGAACCCCCGCGACCAGGTCTGGCTGTTCGACCTCGACGACACGCTGCACAACGCCTCGCACCGGGCGTTCAAGGAATTGAACGCGTCGATGACGGCCTACATCGTCACCCACCTCGGGCTGCCCGAGGACGAGGCTGTGGCGCTGCGCCACCGCTACTGGTTGCGCTATGGGGCCACGCTGACCGGGTTGCAACGCCACCATGGCGTCAAAGCGGCGCACTTCCTGCACGAGACGCATCTGCTGCCGGGGCTGGACGCCCATCTGCACGGCCATGCGCATGACCTGGCGGCGCTGCGCCGGCTGCCGGGCCGCAAGTTCCTGATGACCAATGCGCCGCGCGTCTATGCGGAGCGCGTGCTGGCCAAGCTGGGCCTGCGCGACGTCTTCGAAGGCCTGGTTTGCATCGAGGACATGAGCTGCTTCGGCCAGTCTCGCCCCAAGCCGGATGCGCGCATGTTCCGCATCGTGCTGGCCCGCCTCGGCGTGCCGGCGCGGCGCTGCATCCTTGTCGAGGACACGCTGGTGCACCAGAAGACCGCCCGCGGCCTGGGCCTGCGAACCGTCTGGATGCAGCGCTGGCTGCGCGGTGCGGGTGCGGCGGGCCTGCACCGGCGGCCCGTCTATGTGAGCCGGCGCGTGCGGTCCTTGGCGGCCTTGTTACGCTCTCCCCATTTCTGAAGGAAGGCGGCGGGAGGCAAGGGGTTATCCTCGCCCGACAATACGACTTCCTCGCGTTTGGAAAGTCCACAGAGTCCATGTCCCCGTTCTCGGTCCTGATCGTCGAAGACCAAGCTCGCTTCCGCGACGCGTTCACGCATGCGCTGGGCAATGTGCCCGATATCGAGCTGCTGGGCATTGCGCCCGACCTGCCCCAGGGCCGGCGCATGTTCGATCAACTGCAGCCCGACGTGCTGCTGGTCGACCTGGACCTGCCCGGCGGCAGCGGCATCGAGCTGATCCGCCATGCGGCCCAAACGCGGCCGCAGTGCGAGGTCATGGTGATCTCGGTGTTCGGTGACGAGCAGCATGTGGTGGCCAGCATCGAGGCCGGCGCCACCGGCTATCTGCTCAAGGACAGCCTGGCGCTGGACCTGCCCGGCCAACTGCGCTCCCTGCGGGCCGGTGGCAGCCCTATCAGCCCCATCATTGCCCGCCGCCTGCTGGTTCGTCTGGCGCCCGGCGCGCAAGGTTCCACCGGCCCTTCGCCGGAAGCCATGGCCGCGACGATGGCGGACGAGGAAGTGGTCGCCCTGTCCGAGCAGGAGTCGCGGGTGCTGCATCTGGCTGCCAAGGGCTTCACCTTCGACGAGATCGCGCAGTTCATGCAGGTGTCGCCGCACACGGTGATGACCTATGTGAAGCGCGTCTATCGCAAGCTGCACGTGCGCTCCAAGGTCGAGGCGATCTACGAGGCACGCCGCCTCGGCTGGCTGCGCGATTAGCATCCGCCGCATGGACGCCGCCGCCCCGCCTGACGACAGCACCGCTCCCAGGAAACGCCCCAAGCCGGGCGAGCGCCGCACACAGATCCTGCAGGTGCTGGCCGGCATGCTGGAGCAACCCGGCGCCGACCGCATCACGACGGCGGCGCTGGCGGCCAGGCTGGATGTCAGCGAGGCGGCGCTCTACCGCCACTTCGCCAGCAAGGCGCAGATGTTCGAGGCGCTGATCGACTTCATCGAAGGCAGCGTCTTCGGCTTGGTCAACCAGATCGCGGACTCGCCGCTTCCGTTGCCATTGCCCGGCAAGGCCGCGCGCATCGCCAGCGTCATCCTGCAGTTCGGAGAAAAGAACCCCGGCATGGCGCGTGTCATGGTGGGCGATGCGCTGGTCTACGAGAACGAGCGGCTGGTGGCACGCATGAACCAGTTCTTCGACCGCATCGAGTCGTCGCTGCGCCAAGTGCTGCGCACGGCGGCTGAGGCTCAAGGTTCGATGACGCCGACGGTGCAGGCCAACGCCCAGGCGTCGGTCTGGGTCAGCTTCATCATCGGCCGGCTGCAGCGCTATGCACGCTCAGGGTTCAAGCGGCTGCCGACGGAGCAGTTGGAAGCCTCTCTGAGAAGCATCGGCTAACTACACTGGCGGCATGTCTGCCGCTCTGGAATCCTTTCTCGCCCGCGCCGAGGGCCTGCTGACCCGGCTTGAAGCCGTGCTGCCCCATGCCGCCACGCCGCCCGATTGGGCTGCGTCGACCGCATTCCGCGCCCGCCGCCGCCATGGTGCCCTCGTGCTGGAGCCGGTGCGTGCCGTCAGCCGCATTCGCCTGTCGGACCTGCAGGAGGTGGAACCGCAGAAGGAGAGGCTGCTGCGCAACACGGCCCAGTTCGTCGCCGGTCGGCCGGCCAACAACGTGCTGCTGACGGGCGCCAAGGGCACGGGGAAAAGCTCGCTGATCAAGGCCGTGCTCAACGAGTTTGCTGGCCAGGGCCTGCGCCTCATCGAGGTCGACAAAGCCGACCTCGTCGACCTGCCGGACCTGGTCGAGCAGGTCGCTGCGCGGCCGGAGCGCTTCGTTGTTTTCTGCGATGACTTGAGCTTCGACGAAGGTGAGGCCAGCTACAAGGCGTTGAAGAGCGTGCTCGACGGCTCGGTGGCCGCCGCCGGCGACAACGTGCTGATCTACGCCACCAGCAACCGCCGCCACCTGCTGCCCGAAAAAATGGTCGACAACCTGGCGGGCTCGCACGGCGAGCATGGGGAGATCCACCCTGGCGAGGCCGTGGAGGAAAAGATTTCGCTGTCGGAGCGCTTCGGGCTGTGGATCAGCTTCTACCCCTTCAGTCAGAACGAGTACCTGGCCATCGTGGCGCAGTGGCTGCGGCACTTCGGGCTGGATGACGGGGCCATAGCCGGCGCTCGACAGCAGGCGCTGATCTGGGCGCTGGAGCGCGGCTCCCGCTCGGGCCGGGTGGCCTACCAGTTCGCACGTGACATGGCGGGGCGCGCCGAATGACCGAGCGCGAAATCACTGAAGTCGCCGTCGGCGTTCTCGTTGCACCTGACGGCCAGTTCCTGCTGACATCGCGCCCCGAGGGCAAGGTCTACGCCGGCTACTGGGAGTTTCCGGGCGGCAAGGTCGAGGCCGGCGAAAGCGTCGAGCAGGCGCTGGCCCGCGAACTGCGCGAGGAGCTTGGTGTGCAGATCGGTGCGGCTCATCCGTGGCAGACGCTGGTCATGGACTATCCCCATGCGCGCGTACGCCTGAACTTCTGCAAGGTGTTCGACTGGCAGGGTGAATTCCAGATGCTGGAAGGCCAGCAGATGGCCTGGGCCAACCTGCCGGTGCAGGTCGTCCCCGTGTTGCCGGGCACCATTCCCGTGCTGAAGTGGTTCGCCGAAGAACGTGAATACGTCGGCCCCACTCACCTGGATTGAAAACATGAGTTGGCTTGACGAAGTGAAGTGGGACGACAAGGGCCTGGTGCCCGTCATCGCCCAGGAGCAGGGCACGGGCGACGTGCTGATGTTTGCGTGGATGAACCGCGACGCTTTGGCGCTGACGGCGGAGCGCGGCCAGGCTGTCTACTGGAGCCGTTCGCGCGCCAAGCTCTGGCACAAGGGCGAGGAGAGCGGCCACTTCCAGCAGGTGCATGCCATCCGCATGGACTGTGACAACGACGTGGTGCTGCTGACCGTCACGCAACTCGGCCATGATCCAGGCATCGCTTGCCATACTGGCCGCCACAGCTGCTTTTTCCAGAAGCTGGAGAACGGCGTCTGGGGCATCACCGAGCCCGTGCTGAAAGACCCCAACAAGATCTATGAGTGACGACATCCTCCGCCGCGTCGGCGCGGCCATCGAATCCCGCAAGGGTGCCGATCCTTCGACCAGTTATGTCGCCAAGCTCTTCGACAAGGGCTTGGATGCGATCTTGAAGAAGGTCGGTGAGGAAGCCACCGAGACGGTCATGGCCGCCAAGGACGGCGACCCGCAGAAAGTGGTCTATGAAGTGGCCGACCTGTGGTTCCACAGCATGGTCGCTTTGGCCCATTTCGACCTGAAGCCTGAGGACGTGCTGGCCGAGCTTGCACGCCGTGAAGGCCTGTCGGGCCTGACTGAATTCGCCCAACGAGGAAACCAGCCATGAGCGCTGACCCGAACTGCCTCTTCTGCAAGATCGTCGCCGGCCAGATCCCGAGCAAGAAGGTCTACGAAGACGAGGAACTGCTCGCCTTCCACGACATCCATCCGTGGGCGCCGGTGCACGTCCTCATCATCCCCAAGCGCCACATCGCGTCCATGGCCGAGGTGACCGAGACCGAGGCGCCGCTGCTGGGTCGCATGGCGGCCCTCGGCCCGCGGCTGATGAGGGAGTTGGGGGTGACAAATGGTTTCCGCCATGTCATCAACACCGGCCACGACGGCGGCCAGGAAGTCCATCATTTGCATCTGCACGTGATGGGCGGCCCCCGCCCCTGGTTGAAAGGCTGAGCCGGGACCACACATAGTGCCTGCGCACTAGGAGCGCTTTTGACGCGGCTCCCCGAATGGGAGTCGGCGCGCACAAGGGCCTCACCTAGAATTCCAGACAGTCCTCACCGGAGAAACATCATGGGTTCATTCAGCATCTGGCATTGGTTGATCGTGCTGCTGATCATCGTCCTCGTCTTTGGCACCAAGAAGCTCACCAACATCGGCAAGGATCTGGGGGGCGCCGTCAAGGGTTTCAAGGATGGCATCAAGGACGGTGGCACCACGTCGGAAACGACGCCCGCCACGCCGCCCCAGCAAGTCACCGCCCACAAGGTCAACGACCCGAACACGGTTGACGTCGACGCCAAGACCAAGTCCTGATGTCGAGCCTGACGAGTGCTTGATTTTGGTTTCGACAAGATCGCGCTGATCGGCGCGGTGGCCCTGATCGTCATCGGCCCCGAGAAGCTGCCGCGTGTGGCGCGCACGGTGGGGACGCTGCTCGGCAAGGCGCAGCGCTATGTGTCCGACGTGAAGGCCGAAGTCAACCGTTCCATCGAGCTGGAGGAGCTTCAGAAGATGAAGACCCAGTTCCAGAGCGCGGTGCAGGACGTCGAGCAGAGCGTGCGGCAGGAAGTGGATTCGGCCACCCAGGCCTTCGACCAGTCCTGGCGCGACGTGACGAGTGATTCATCCTACGAATCGACCTCGCTCGCGGCGCCGCCGCCCGAGTACCGGCATCCCAAGAAGAACTGGCGCCTCAAGCGCGGTGCCACGCCGATGTGGTTCAAGCAGAAGGCGGGTGTGAAGCGACATACCCAGTCCGGCGCGGCTCGCGTGGCCAGATTCAGGCCTCCGGGCATTCATCGATGAGCTCTTTCCAGAAACCCGACCACGACGAACTGGCCGGTACAGAACAGCCCTTCGTCGCCCACCTGATGGAATTGCGCGATCGGCTGCTGCGCGCCTTCATCGCCGTGGCCGTCTGCTTTGGCGCGCTGGCCTTCTATCCCGGCCCGGGCGCGCTCTACGATTTGCTCGCCGCCCCGCTGGTGGCCCACCTGCCGGCCGGCACGACGATGATCGCCACCAACGTCATCGCACCGTTTTTCGTGCCCATCAAGATCACCATGCTCGCCGGCTTCATGATGGCGCTGCCGGTGGTGCTCTACCAAGCCTGGGCCTTCGTCGCCCCGGGTCTCTACTCGCACGAGAAACGTCTCGTCGTGCCGCTGGTGCTGTCCAGCACGCTGCTGTTCTTCGCGGGCGTGGCGTTCTGCTATTTCTTCGTCTTCGGCCAGGTCTTCGCCTTCATCCAGAGCTTTGCGCCCAAGAGCATCACGGCCGCGCCTGACATCGAGGCCTACCTCGGCTTCGTCATGAACATGTTCATCGCCTTCGGCGCGGCCTTCGAGGTGCCTGTCGTCGTCGTCGTGCTGGCGCGCATGGGCATCGTGTCTGTCGAGAAGCTGCGCGAGTGGCGCGGCTATTTCATCGTTGTCGCCTTTGTCATCGCGGCCGTCATCACGCCGCCC
The DNA here is from genome assembly GCF_001425165.1 of Pelomonas sp. Root405. GTDB lineage: Bacteria > Pseudomonadota > Gammaproteobacteria > Burkholderiales > Burkholderiaceae_C > Pelomonas. The sequence goes on along the minus strand of NZ_LMDU01000015.1, from coordinate 72,892 downwards.
GATGTCGTCTCGCAACTGGCGCTGGCCATCCCGATGTGCCTGCTCTACGAGGTGGGGCTGTTTGCGGCGACCTACTTCGTGCGCCACACCAAGGCGCCCGACGAGACCGAGCAGGCGACGGATCAGTCGTCCTGATCGCGCTGCGGCTTGGGCCGCTGGGTCACGGCCAGTTGGAAGGTCATCGGCTTGCCCGCGCGCTGCACGCCCACATCGACCTGAGCGCCGGGCTTGAGCGCTGCCACGCTGGCCAGCAGTTCCGCGGGCGTCGCCACCGTCCGCTCGCCGATGCGGGTCAGCACATCGCCGGGCCGGATGCCGGCCTGGGCCGCCGGCGCATCGTTGACGACACCGCCGATCAGCACGCCCTTGGCGTCGCCGAGCTTCAGCGCGTCGGCCAGCTCGGGCGTCAGCTCACGCGTCTGCACGCCGATCCAGCCGCGCGCGACGACACCGTCCTGCAGTAGCGATGACGCCACCTGTCGGGCCACGTCGACGGGGATAGCGAAACCGATGCCCAGCGACCCGCCGCTGCGCGAGAAGATGGCCGTGTTGATGCCCACCAGTCGCCCGTCGGCGTCGACCAGCGCGCCGCCCGAATTGCCCGGGTTGATGGCCGCGTCGGTCTGGATGAAGTTCTCGAAGGTGTTGATGCCGAGCTGATTGCGCCCCAGCGCCGAGACGATGCCCGAGGTCACGGTCTGGCCGACGTTGAAGGGGTTGCCGATGGCCAGCACCACGTCGCCGACCTGCAGGCTGGCCGCGTCGCCCAACGCGATGGTGGGCAGGTCGGGCAGGTCAATCTTCAGCACCGCGACGTCGGTCTCCGGGTCGGTGCCGATCAGCTTGGCCTGGGCCTGGCGGCCGTCGCTGAGCATGACCTCGATGTCGGAGGCGCCCTCGACGACATGGTTGTTGGTCAGCAGCACGCCGTCGGCCGAGATGATGACGCCCGAGCCGAGGCCGAGCTGAGGGCTGCCGCGGGGCTGGCGCTGGCCGAAGGGGAAACCGGGGAAGCCAAACAGCGGTTCATGGGCGCGGCCCGCCCGTGACGGCGCCTTGCTGGCGGTGATGCTGACCACGGCGGGCGACGCCACGCGCGCCGCCTGCGCAAAGCCGGCGCGCACGACCGAGGCGGCCGGCGAGGGCGGCAGGGCGATCTGGCGCGCGGTTTGGGCGATGGTGGCGTCCGGCTGGCGGGGCCGCTGCAGCCATTGCGGCTTGAGTGTCGAGATGACGAAAAGCACCGCCAGGGCGACCGTGACCGCCTGCGCGAAAATCAGCCAGAGCCGTTTCAACACCACATCCCCATCAAGCCATGACCGATCGCGCTGCGCTGGAACTCAGCCTCACCCAGTTGCTGGAGCCCGCACGGTTCAAGGATTATGGGCCGAACGGTCTGCAGGTCGAGGGGCGCGCCGAGGTCGGCCATCTCGTCTGCGGGGTCACTGCCAGCCTCGCGTTGATCGACGCCGCCATCGCGGCCAGGGCCGACGCCATCCTCGTGCACCACGGCCTGTTCTGGCGCGGTCAGGACGGTCGCGTGACCGGCTGGATGAAGCAGCGCCTGGCCCGCTTGATCCAGCATGACATCAACCTCTTTGCCTACCACCTGCCGCTGGACGCCCACCCGACGCTGGGCAACAACGCGCAGCTGGGCGCGCGCCTGGGCTGGACGGCGGATGCCCGCTTCGGGGAGCAGGACCTGGGATTCAGCGCCGCCGTCGAGCCGACCAGCCTGGACACGCTGACCGGCCAACTGCGTGACGTGCTGGACCGGGAGGTCACGGTGGTGTCTGGCGACGGCCGCCCGCTGCGGCGCGTTGCCTGGTGCAGTGGCGGCGCGCAGGGCTACTTCGAGTCGGCGATAGCGGCCGGCGCCGACGTCTTCATCACGGGTGAGATCTCGGAGCCCCAGGCCCACTACGCCCGCGAGACCGGCGTGGCCTTCGTTGCGGCCGGCCACCATGCGACCGAACGCTATGGCGTGCAGGGCGTGGGCGCGTGGGTGGCTCAGGACCTGGGGCTGAGCTGGCAGTTCATCGACGTCGACAACCCGGCCTAGCCGGCGTGTGCAAGGGCGTAGCTGATTGCTGCCTGCACGGCGGCCACCTGGGCGTCGATGCACTGCTGTGGCGTCGTGCGCGCGCTGTCGGGGTAGACCTCGGTGGTCGTGCTGAAGCGCGCGCCGGTGATGGCCGCGCACAGGTGGCGCCGCGCGACAGCCAAGGCGATCACGCCGGGTGACTGCAACGTGCAGCCGGTGATCCGCCCGTCGTCATCTGCCGGCGCGATGTGGGTGACCCGGGCGACTGCGTCAATGACGGCGCGCTGGAATTCGGGCTGTGGATGTTCGGCGTCGTCGACGAGGTAGAAGCCATCGGGGATGGTTCCGGGCTCGAAGGGCTCACCGTCGCGCGCGGCCAGGGCCGGCCGGAACTCCGATTCGTCCGAGTCGGTCGTCTCGTGCAGGTCGATGTGCAGCAGCACCCGCCCGCGCAGCGGCGCAAGCAGGGCCACCAGGGCGGCAGACTCGCCGACCGGGCTGCCCGCGCGGAAGTTGCGGTTGGGGTCGAGTGCATCGAAGTTCCAGCGTTGCACCCGCTCGTAGGCCCAGGGGCTGACGCAAGCGGCCACCAGCAGGTCGGCGCGGCCCGCCAATTCAAGGCCGTGCCGCTGTACGTACTGGAGAGCGCCGTGCACACCGCTGGTTTCGTAGCCATGCACGCCACCGGTCACGACGATGACGGGCAACGTGTCGTTCCAGCCGCGGCTGCAGATGGCGAGCAGTGGGAACCGCTCGGACTCGTACTCGATGACGCCGTACTCGCTGACATCGAAGCCTTCGCGCATGGGCGCTATGGCGGCCAGCACGTCCTGCGCATAGCTGCGGTGCTTGACCAGGCGCCCGCGCCAAGCCCGCACCTCGGCGGGGCCCCAGGGCTGCCCGGCTGTGCCGATTGAGTAGCTCATGGCCTGGCCCTCTCGCTGGCGATCCATGCGGTGATGCGCTGCTCCAGCAGTGGCAGCGGCATGGCGCCCTCGTCGATGAGGGCATTGTGGAAACGGCGCTGGTCGAACTTGCCGCCCAGCATGCCTTCTGCCCGGGCGCGCAACTCCTTGATTTTCAGCGCGCCCATCATGTAGCTCAGCGCCTGGCCGGGCTGCGCGTAGTAGCGGTCGACCTCGGCCGTCATGAAGACCGAGTCATGGCCGGTCTGCTCGATCATGTAGGCGATGGCCTTGTCGCGGCTCCAGCCGAGGGCATGCAGGCCGGTGTCGACGACCAGGCGGGCAGCGCGGAACATCTGCGCCTGCAGGTGGCCGAAGCGTGTGTAGGGGTCGCGGAACAGGCCGAGCTGCGGGCCCAGCGTTTCGGCATACAGGGCCCAGCCTTCGCTGAAGACCGAGTACTGCGACTGACGCCGGAATTTGGGCAACTCGCCGAGCTCCACCTGGCGCGAGATCTGCAGGTGGTGGCCGGGCACGGTTTCATGCGCCACCAGCGTTTCCATCGCCCACTTGGGCCGGCGCTTGAAGGCGATCGCATTGGCGTTGAACCAGCCGGGCGTCGTGCTGTCCAGCGATGGACCGTTGTAGTTGTCGGCCGCGCCCTCGCCGGTATAGGCGGGCATGCCGCGGATGCCATAGGGCGAACGCGGCAACTGGGCAAACAGCTTGGGCAGTTCGGGGTCGATGCGCTTGGCGATGGCGCGGTAGCCATCGAGCAGTTCTTCAGCGTTCTGGTTGAAGAACCGAGCCTCGCTGTAGAGAAACTTCTTAAAGGCCGCCAGGTCGCCATCAAAGCCTGCCTCGACCTTGACCTTTTCCATCTCGCCACGCAGTCGCGCGACTTCGCGCAAGCCGGTGGTGTGGATGTCGCCGGCCGCGAGTGGCAGGGTCACATTGCGCTGGATCAACGCTTCGTAGACCTTGTCACCGCCGGGATAGCCGGAAAGCGAGCCGCTGTCGGGCGCCTTGGGTGCCAGTTCGTCCTTCAGTACGGCGAGCAGCTTGCGTTGGGCCGGGTAGAAGACCTCGCGCAACGCCGCCTGGCCCTGCGCCTGGTAATTGGCCTTGACGCCGGTATCCACCGTCATGCGGTTGAAGGGTTCGTAGACCGGGCTCTTCGTGACGTCATCGGGCAGTTGGCCCTCGACTTGCGCGATGGCGCGGGCCAGCACCGGTTTGGACGTGACCCAACCGAGCGCCAGGCCCTGGCGCAGGATGGCGATCTCCTGGTCCACCCGGGCGGGATAGGCGGCCAGGCGTGCCAGCCACTGCTTCACTTGCGTCTCGTTGTTGACCGGCACGTTGCGCGCAAAGCCTGCAAGCGCCGATTGCGCGCCCGAGAGAGTGCCCAGCGTCAGCGTGCGCCAGCCGGCAAAGCCCTGCATGGCGACATCTTGCTGGTAGCGGTTGATGAAGAGGGCCAGCGACACGCGGTCGGTGTCGCTCAGCGCGCTCACGTCAAAGCCTTGGGCGCGCTTGAGCATGTCGCGTGCGAACGCGTCACGGTCGGCGAGGCCGGCGGCTGAGCGATCGCTGAGCTTGTCGTTGAAGCGCAGGTCGCCACGCAGCGTGGCCCGTTCGGGCGCCGCGCGAGCCTCGCTGTCCCAGGCTTCGTCGAACAGAGCCTGCAAGGCCTGGCGCGCCTTGACCGAGGCGTCGGCAGCGGCAGCGGCATTGGCCGCGGGCCTGGGCGCCGGCTGAGCGGCGGCGGGCGTGGAAATATGCAGGCCCGCGATCAGGGCGGCAGCAAGGGTGATGCGCAAGAGAGTCTCCATGGCTTGATGGGCCGGCCGGCAGTCTGCCAGTGCGCCGCAGCACGTGATGAAAGAATGGCGCATGACCCCGGACAACTCCCTAGACGGCCCGCTCGGTCGCGCCATCCTCGTCAGCATGGGCGATGCCTGTGGCATCGGGCCGGAGATCATTGCCAGGCTCTGGCAGCGCGAGGCGCCGCAAGATGCCTTGGTTGTGGCTGATGTCGCCGTCATGAGGCGCGCTGTCGAGGTCATCGGCGGCGGGCTGGCCGTCGCCGAGTTGCATGGGCCTGAGGAGTTAGGCCGCGTGCCGCCGCGCTGCCTGCCGGTCTGGCAGCCGTCGGCGCTGCCGTCCCGGCTGACCGACGCGCCGCTGGGCCGTGTCGATGCCCGCGCTGGTGCGGCTGCGGTGGTTTGCATCGAGGCGGCCGTCGCCTTGATCCAGGCCGGCCGCGCCTGCGGTCTGGTCACGGCGCCCATCCACAAGGAGGCGCTGCATGCCGCGGGCTCGGTGTTTCCCGGCCACACCGAAATGCTGCAGGCCCTGGCTGGCGCCGATGGCGAGGTGCCGCCCGTGCGCATGATGCTGGCCAACGAGGAGCTGCGCACGGTTCTCGTGACCATCCACTGCTCGCTGCGCGACGCCATAGCTCGCGTGACGCGCGAGGCCGTGCTGGAGACGCTGTGCATCACCGACGCGGCGCTCAAGCGCATGGGCTTTGTGATGCCGCGTATCGCGGTGGCCGGGCTGAATCCGCATGCGGGCGAAGGTGGGCTGTTCGGCGACGAGGAGATCCGGCATATCGCGCCGGCCATCGCCGATGCGCGGGCCGCCGGAATGGATGCCAGCGGTCCATTCGCACCGGACACCGTCTTCATGCGGGCTCGCCGCGGTGAGTTCGATGTCGTCGTCGCGATGACCCACGACCACGGGCTGATCCCGGTGAAATACCTCGGCGTGGAGCAGGGCGTCAACGTGACGCTGGGCCTGCCCTTCGTGCGCACGAGCCCTGACCACGGCACGGCTTTCGATATCGCTGGCCGCGGCGTCGCGGACCCGGCCAGCCTTGCGGCGGCACTCGCAATGGCACGCCGTTTGGCCGCCTAGCGGCCGCCGAGGGCGGCGAGCTGTGCGCGGGCGCGCGCGGTCGCGCGCTCAAGCAGATGAGCGGGCTCAAAGGCGCGCATGCGGCCGGCCTCGCAGAGCTTCCTCAGCATGCGAGCCGTCATCGTGACCGTCTCCTGGTGGCGGTTGCCATGCGTGAAGATGAAGAAGCTGCGGCCGGCGCTGACGTGGGCCAGGCGCACCTTCTGCCAGTGCTCGCCGGTGTGCATCTGGTAGGCGAAGCCGAGTTCCATGGTCTCCAGCAGCAGGGCGCCGCTGCTCGCCTCGACAGCGCTCTCTGCGGCCGGCAGACCATCGATGGAGATGTCTACCGCCTGCAGCGGCTCGGCGGCCGCCTGAGCGTCATTGCCGGACAGGTCAAGGTCGAGTTCGCCGTTCCAGTCGACGCCCGATTCCTCCACCAGGCCCAGGCTCTTGGCTTCGGCCGGCGTCAGCCGCTGGCTGGCGTCGAGTTCGCCGGGCGCGGTCTCGCCGGCAATCGGCTTGGCCAGGTCGACCTCGGCAGGAGGGGCCACGCCGAAGATCTGGTCGAGCTGCTTGACCAGCAGATTGGTGTCAAGCGGGCTGGGCGCCTGGCCTTTCAGAGACTCGGCATGTGCGGGCAGCAGCGCGCCGAAGAAATCCTTGCGCGGCGCGTCTGGCCAGCGGATCAGGTCCAACCCCTCGTTGAGGGTGCGCATCAGATTCGGTAGCTCGCGCAGGAAGTCGGCCCGTGCGGCGGTACCGCCCTTAGGCTGCACGCTCATGACCAGGCTGCGGCCGAGCTGGCGCAGGCGCAGCGCGCGCTCTGGAGCGCCTTCGCGTGAGGCCAGCACGATGGCCTGGCTCCAGACCTGGGCCAGGAAGATGCGCAGGAAGTCCTGCATCGGCACCTTGGCCAGCTGCTGCTGCAGCAACAGCGAATAGCGCTGCTGCAGGCGCAGGTCGGTCTCGCGACGCTCGACGACGGCGGCAGCGTCGCCCGCTGCCTTCAGCGTGTTGCGGGTCTGCTCGGCGATGAAGGTCTCGAGTTCGTCGAGCTTGGCCGTGTACACGTCCATGCGGTCGAAGTCGCCGCTCGCCACGTCCTGCACCAGGTCGCGCACGTGGGCGAGGAAGGAGCGGCCGGGGTCGTCACTGAAATCTTCAAAGGCGCAGGCCAGTGAGGCCATGCGGTTGACGAACTGGCGCACCGGATGCCGGCGCGACGAGAAAAAGGTCTCGTCCCCGAGTGCCACACGCAGCACCGGCAACTGCAGGCGGGCGAGCAGGCGCGCCATCTGCGGCGGCACCTTGGGATCGGACAGAATCTGGTCGAACAGGCTGCCGACGACGTCGATGACCATGTGGTCCAGCCGGCCCGTCGAAGCCTGGCGCAGCTCGTCGCGGTGCAGGCTGATCAGGTTGGTCGGCAGCGGCATCTGGCCCCAGGCGCTCGGCTCGCCGCTGAGGGTGTCCAGTCCCATGCGGCTGGAATGGCCGCCGTCGTAGCCGCCACCGCCGTCGTAGGCGCCCGGAGCCTGAGCAAGTCGGCGCAGCAGCTCCATCATCTGCGGGTCGACACGGCCAAGGCCGCCCGTGCCACCACCGCCTGGACCGCCGCCTCGACCGCCAAAACCGCCACCGCCTGTGCTTCCGAAGCCGCTGCCGCGGCTACTCTGGCCGCCACTTTGGCCCAGGCCGCCATGACCTGAGCCGCCATAGCCACCGTAGCCGCCACGCGTCGACATGCCGCCGTGGCTGGAGTCCAACCCGCCCGGCTCGGTGGCGCCGCCGAGGCCACCCAGGCGCGAGGCGGCGCCGTCCTGCTTGGCGCGCACGCGCAGATCCTGCGGGCGCAGGCCGCGCGAACGCAGCAGCTCCGCGATATCGGCATAGCAGCCGCGCATTTCCTGAGCCAGCGCGCGGGTCAGCTCGTCGGTCAGGGTCTGCCGGGTCTGCGGATCGTCGGTAATGGTCTGGACGGCGTCGAGCAAGCCCTGACCAATGAGCTCGGGCCGCAGTGGGTTGCGCTCGCCGATCTGGATGCCGGCCACGTATGACTCGACCTCGCGCAGTTCCCACTCGCAGTGATGACCGATGGCCAAGCCGATGCGGTCCGCGGCGACGAGGTTGTTGACCTGGTCGTCGTCCATCAACGACAACTCGCCCCAATCCTTTTTGGCCGTTGGTGCGGCCGCTGGCTTGGTATCAGATTGTTCGGCCGCCACCTGTTTGCGCAAGCTCTGTACAAACCGCTGCGAGAAGACGCCTTGTTGCTGCCGGAAAACGAATTGCGCCGCCAGCAGGGCATCGCGGCGCCTGATCTGGCCGGCCGACAACGCTGACAAGCCCAACCCCTCCGCGCAGCGCTCGCCCGCCTGCTCGCCCGCCAACCGGATGCGGGTCAGCGAAGCTTCGAGGTGCGGATTCAGACGTATCTCTGGGGCGTTCATCAACGTTGGAGGGTTACATCCAAAGTATCGCGCTTGGCACAAGCACGGGTTTTCAGCAGGTTGCCAACTTGGTGGCAAAAAAAAGCCCGGTAACCATTGCTTACCGGGCGGCGGGGCGGGGCGGAGCTTAGCGCTTCAGCGAATCCCGGATCTCGCGCAGCAGCTGGATGTCCTCGGGGGTGGCCGCCGGCTCGGCCGCTGCAGCTGCTGCCGGTTCACGTTTCAGGCGATTGATCTGCTTGATCATCAGGAAGATGACGAATGCCAGGATCATGAAATTCAAGGACACGGTGACAAAGCTGCCGTAGGCGAGCACCGCGCCCTCCTTCTTCGCTTCGACCAGCGTCGTGGCCGTCTGACCGGCCAGCGGGATGAAGTAGTTGCTGAAGTCGAGGCCGCCGAAGATCTTGCTCACCACCGGCATGATGACGTCCCCGACCAGGGAGTCGACGATCTTGCCGAAGGCGCCGCCGATGATCACGCCGACCGCCAGGTCGACCACATTGCCCTTGACGGCAAACTCCCTGAACTCGGAAATAAAACTCATGCAGAACTCCTGGATTGAGATAACTCGGCCGATGTTGGCGCCAAGTCGGTGACGCTTGAAGCGGGTAAACCTGCGGTGGCTGGCCCGCGTCGCTCCGTCCTCTGACAAGCGTCCGCTAGAATCCTGGGCTGCCCCTGATCAGAAGTCTCTTTAGAGGACCCTCATGAGTGACCAGCAAGTGGACCAAGGCAAACGCACCTGGTTGATTGCGACCGGCTGTGCCGGTGCCGTTGGTGGCGTTGCGACCGCTGTGCCTTTCGTCAGCACTTTCGCGCCCAGTGAACGCGCCAAAGCCGCCGGCGCGCCCGTCGAGGTCGACATTTCGAGCATCAAGCCCGGCGAGAAGCTGACTGTCGAATGGCGCGGCAAGCCCGTCTGGATCGTGCGCCGGACGCCCGAACAGCTCGAAGCCCTCAAGAAGCTCGATGGTCAGCTGGCGGATCCAAACTCCGACCGCAAGGCCTATCCGACGCCGGATTACGCCAAGAATGACTACCGGTCGATCAAGCCGGAGTACTTCGTCGCTGTCGGCATTTGCTCGCACCTGGGTTGCTCACCGAGCGACAAGTTTGCGACCGGCGCCCAGCCCTCGTTGCCGGATGACTGGAACGGTGGCTTTTTGTGCCCCTGCCATGGATCCACTTTCGACATGGCCGGCCGCGTCTTCAAGAACAAGCCCGCGCCCGACAACCTCGAAGTGCCGCCCCACATGTACCTCTCCGACGCCAAGCTGCTGATCGGCGAGGACAAGAAGGCCTAACAGGAAACGGGACGAGACATGGCTGAATTCAAAGAAGCTCCCGCAGGCGCCTCGGTTGGCGTGAAGACGATGACCTGGCTGGAGAACCGGTTTCCGACCGCGTTCGACGCCTACAAGGTCCACATGTCGGAGTACTACGCGCCGAAGAACTTCAACTGGTGGTACATCTTCGGCTCGCTGTCGCTGCTGGTGCTGGTGATCCAGATCGTCACCGGCATCTTCCTGGTGATGCACTACAAGCCCGACGCGGCGCTGGCCTTCGCGTCGGTCGAGTACATCATGCGCGACGTGCCCTGGGGCTGGCTGATCCGCTATATGCACAGCACGGGCGCCTCGGCCTTCTTCGTGGTCGTCTACCTGCACATGTTCCGTGGCCTGATCTACGGCAGCTATCGCAAGCCGCGTGAGCTGGTCTGGATCTTCGGTTGCGCGATCTTCCTGTGCCTGATGGCCGAGGCCTTCATGGGCTATCTGCTGCCCTGGGGTCAAATGTCCTACTGGGGCGCCCAGGTCATCGTCAACCTGTTCGCCGCCGTGCCGTTCGTCGGCGAAGACCTGGCGCTGATGATTCGTGGCGACTACGTCGTCGGCGATGCGACGCTGAACCGCTTCTTCAGCTTCCACGTCATCGCGGTGCCGCTGGTGCTGCTGGGTCTGGTGGTTGCCCACCTGCTGGCGCTGCACGATGTTGGCTCGAACAACCCCGATGGCGTCGAGATCAAGAAGCACAAGGACCCGAAGACCGGCATCCCGCTCGACGGCATTCCGTTCCACCCGTTCTATTCGGTGCATGACATCTACGGCGTCTGCATCTTCCTGATGGCCTTCACCGCCATCATCTTCTTCGCACCGGAGATGGGCGGCTACTTCCTGGAGTACAACAACTTCATTCCGGCCGATCCGCTGAAGACGCCTGCGCACATCGCGCCGGTCTGGTACTTCACGCCCTACTACTCGATGCTGCGCGCGACGACCGACACCATGGTCAACGTGCTGTGCGGCGTGATCGCCCTCGCGGCCATCGTGAGCTTCCTCAAGGGCAAGTTCGGTGGCGTGGCCAAGATCGCCCTGCTGGTGGCTGCGGCCGTGCTGATCTTCCTGCTGAAAGTCTTTGACGCGAAGTTCTGGGGCGTCGTCGTCATGGGCGGTGCGGTCGTCATCCTGTTCTTCCTGCCCTGGCTGGATCACAGCTTGGTCAAGTCGATCCGCTACCGCCCGGAATGGCACAAGTACCTGTATGCCGTTTTCGTCGTGTTCTTCCTGGTTCTGGGCTACCTCGGCATCCAGCCGCCCAGCGACATGGGCACGCTGGTGGCGCAGATCGGCACGCTGTTCTACTTCGGCTTCTTCCTGCTGATGCCCTGGTGGAGCCGCCTCGGGACGCCCAAGCCGGTGCCCGACCGTGTGACCTTCCACGCCCACTGAGCCGCGGAGCAACAACACCAATGAAAAAGCTGATCGCCATCCTGTTGGCCACCCTCGGCTTGATGGGCAATGCCCAAGCCGCCGGCGGCGGGATCGAGTGGGACAAGTTCCCCAAGGAAAAGATGTCGGACATGGCAGCGCTGCAGAACGGCGCCAAGCTGTTCGTCAACTACTGCCTGAACTGTCATTCGGCCGCCTTCATGCGCTACAACCGCATGCGCGATATCGGCCTGACCGAGGCCGACATCAAGAGCAACCTGCTGTTCGCCGCCGACAAGGTCGGCGAGACCATGAAGGTCAGCCTTGATCCCAAGGACGCCAAGGACTGGTTCGGTGCCAATCCGCCCGATCTGACCGTCATCGCACGCTCGCGCGCCGACGGCAGCAAGGGCTCTGGTGCGGACTATCTCTACACCTACATGCGGAACTTCTACCGCGACGACACCAAGGCCACGGGTTGGAACAACCTGGCCTTCCCGAGCGTCGCCATGCCGCATGTGATGTGGGAATTGCAGGGTCAGCGCGCCGCGAAGTTCGAGGACGTCACCGACCCGCACGATCCCAGCAAGAAGATCCATGCCTTCGCCGGCTACGAGCAGCTGACGCCCGGCACCATGACCTCGCGGCAGTACGACGAAGCCGTGGCTGACCTTGTCGCTTACATGCAGTGGATGGGCGAGCCCGCGCAGGGCCAGCGCTTCCGGCTCGGCGTCATCGTGCTGATCTTCCTCGGCTTCCTGACCGTGTTCGCCTGGCGCCTGAACGCCTCTTACTGGAAGAACGTGAAGTAAGCCTGCAAGTCCCGGCGCTGCCCCGCGGGCGGTGCCGAACCACGCAGTGGGGCGAGCGTCAGCCACCCACTGCGTTTGCTTTTTAAGCGCGGCAGCCCGCCGCGCGTTTCGATTGACTGACCCCTCGGGAGCCCAAGCCATGATGGTCCTTTACTCCGGTACCACCGACCCCTACTCGCACCGCTGCCGCTTCGTGCTGTTCGAGAAAGGCATGGACTTCGAGATCCGTGACGTTGACCTGTTCGCCAAGCCCGAAGACATCGCGCTGATGAACCCGTACAACGAGGTGCCGATCCTCGTCGAGCGTGACCTCATCCTGTATGAGTCGCACATCATCAACGAGTACATCGACGAGCGCTTCCCGCACCCGCAGCTGATGCCCGGTGACCCGGTCGCTCGCGCCCGCGTGCGCCTATTCCTGCTGAACTTCGAGAAGGAACTGTTCGCCCACGTGAACATCCTCGAAGGTCGCGGCACGACGAGCAAGGCGACCGACAAGCAGCTCGAAAAGGCCCGCTCGCAGATCCGCGACCGCCTGACCCAGCTCGCGCCGATCTTCCTGAAGAACAAGTACATGCTGGGCGACGACTTCTCGATGCTTGATGTCGCCATCGCTCCGCTGCTGTGGCGCCTGGACTACTACGGCATCGACATGTCCAAGAACGCGTTGCCGCTCTTGAAGTACGCCGAGCGCATCTTCAGCCGCCCGGCCTACATCGAGGCGCTGACGCCCTCGGAAAAGGTGATGCGCCGCTGAACGCCCACCCCGAAGCGCTGTGCGCTTCCTCTCAAGGGAGCGCCGTCAGTGGCCCGGCAAAGCCGGTTCTGCTTGCGGCCGCTGGGTCTACTGACCGTATTGCGCCCTGACCGGGTTGACTGTCGTACATGGATAAATCGCAAGGAGTCGAAGGCGGTGCGGGCAACGGCACGTCCACCCGCCCTTACCTAATCCGCGCGCTGCACGACTGGTGCACGGACAACGGTTTCACGCCCTACATCGCGGTCCACGTCGACCGCTCGGTGCAGGTGCCGATGGAGTACGTGTCCAACAACGAGATCGTGCTCAACGTCGGCTTCGATGCGACCAGCGGACTCGATCTCGGTAACGACTTCATCCAGTTCAAGGCGCGCTTCGGTGGCGTCGCGCGCGAGATCCTCGTGCCGGTGGATCACGTGGTCGCCATCTACGCCCGCGAGAACGGGCAGGGCATGGCATTTCCGGCGCCCGAACCCTTGGCCGAGGGCGCGCCGCTGCCCGTGCCGGCGCCGCAGGAGCCGCGCCGCAGCGGCCTGCGCTTGGCCAGTGAAGTCAGCGATGACGAGGGCGACGACACGCCACCGCCCGACGCGCCGGGTGGTGCGCCGCGCCCGACGCTCAAGCGCGTGAAGTAGCCGCGCACTGCGTCTAGAATCACGTCCTGTTTTTCGCCGGCTTAGCTCAGTTGGTAGAGCAACCGCCTTGTAAGCGGTAGGTCATCAGTTCGAATCCGATAGCCGGCACCATCGAAATCCCACTGCCTCAGTCAGTGGGATTTTTCATTTCTGCATCAGCTTGATGCGGATGCGCCCGGGCAGACCCGCTTGCGCCAGCAGCGCCTCCAGGCGCGGCAGCAGGTGGCGCAACTTGGCAGCGACGGCCGCATTGGCGACCAGCAGGCTCCAGCCCTCTTCATCCAGCGGGCCGGGTTGCAGGCTGGCCATCAGGTTACCGGGCAGGGCTGGGGCAATGGTGCGCAGCCGACGCCGCGAGGCCTCCAGTCGCTCGCCCAACTGCACCAACCCTGCGTGAGCACGCAGCGCTTGCGCGACCGGCATCGGGTCCGGCACGCTGGCGCGAACACTTTTTGGCGCGAGGTAGCGGGGCAGGGGCGACATCGCCGCAGTGTAGTCAGCCGACCGGGCCGCCGAAGGCCCGCTGCTAAACTGCTCCGTTTTTCGCGGCCGGGCAAACCCTTCTTGCATTGCCCCGTCGCGACCCAAGATTCGCGCCTTCCACCGATCCGGGACGGCCCCGTCGGTGCCCGCTCAGCCCTATCCCTTTGCAGCATGTTGCCCAAGCTTCTCACCTCGCTATTCGGTAGCCGCAACGAGCGCCTGCTCAAGACCTACCGCCGCACCGTGCAGCAGATCAATGCACTGGAGCCGAAGTACGAGGCACTGAGCGATGACGAACTGCGTGCCCAGACCGTGGCCTTCAAGCAGCGGATCACCGCGGGTGAGACGGTCGACGACATCCTGCCCGAGGCGTTCGCGGTCTGCCGCGAGGGCAGCAAGCGCTCGCTGAAGATGCGCCACTTCGATGTGCAGTTGATTGGCGGCATGGTGCTCAATTCCGGCAAGGTCGCCGAGATGCGCACCGGCGAGGGCAAGACGCTGATGGCGACGCTGCCGGTCTATCTGAACGCGTTGACGGGCAAGGGCGTCCACGTGGTCACGGTCAACGACTACCTCGCGCGTCGCGACGCCGAGTGGATGGGCAAGCTCTACACCTTCCTCGGCCTGTCGGTCGGCATCAACCTGCCGCAGATGCCGCGTGAGGAGAAGCAGGCCGCCTACGCCGCCGACGTCACCTACGGCACCAACAACGAGTACGGCTTCGACTATTTGCGCGACAACATGGTCTACGAGACCCGGGACCGCGTGCAGCGCGGCCTCGCCTACGCCATCGTCGACGAGGTGGACTCCATCCTCATCGACGAAGCGCGCACGCCGCTGATCATCTCGGGCCAGGCTGACGACCACACCGACGTCTACCTGCGGATCAACGCGGTCGTGCCGAAGCTGAAGAAGCAGATCGGCGAACTGGACCCGCGCACCGGCGAAGGCGTCATCGAGCCGGGCGACTTCACGGTGGACGAGAAGTCCCACCAGATCCACCTCACCGAAGACGGCCATGAGGTCGCCGAGCGTCTGCTTGCCGAGGCCGGGCTGATCCCCGAGGGCGCCAGCCTGTACGACGCGGCCAACATCACGCTCATGCATCACCTCAATGCAGCGCTGCGGGCCCACCACGTCTATCACAAGGACCAGAGCTACGTCGTGCAGAACGGCGAGGTCATCATCGTCGACGAGTTCACTGGCCGCCTGATGAGCGGGCGCCGCTGGAGCGACGGCCTGCACCAGGCCGTGGAAGCCAAGGAAGGCGTGCAGATCCAGGCCGAGAACCAGACGCTGGCCTCCATCACCTTCCAGAACTACTTCCGCATGTACGGCAAGCTGTCCGGCATGACGGGCACGGCTGACACCGAGGCCTATGAATTCCAAGAGATTTATGGCCTGGAGACGGTCGTCATTCCGCCCAACCGGCCGACCATCCGCAAGGACGAGCTGGATCTGGTCTACAAGACCGACAAGGAAAAGTTCGCCGCTGTCATCGAGGACATCCGCGCCTGCCACGAGCGCGGCCAGCCGGTGCTGGTGGGCACCACGTCCATCGAGAACTCCGAGCTGATCTCCAAGCTGCTGCAAGCCGCCAAGCTGCCGCACAACGTGCTGAATGCCAAGCAGCACGAGAAGGAGGCGCAGATCGTCGCCCAGGCCGGCCGCCCGGGCGTCATCACCATCGCGACCAACATGGCGGGCCGCGGCACCGACATCGTGCTGGGCGGCAACGTCGAGAACCAGGTCAAGTTCATCGAGGCCGACGACGCGATTCCCGCCGACGAGAAGGCGCGCCGCATCCAGCAGCTCAAGGACGAGTGGCAAGGCCTGCACGACAAGGTGAAGGCCGAGGGCGGCCTGCGCATCATCGCGACCGAGCGCCATGAAAGCCGTCGCATCGACAACCAGCTGCGCGGCCGTGCCGGCCGCCAGGGCGACCCGGGCAGCTCGCGCTTCTACCTGTCGCTGGACGACCAGCTGATGCGCATCTTTGCCGGTGAGCGCGTGCGCGCCATCATGGACCGGCTGAAGATGCCCGAGGGCGAGGCCATCGAGGCCGGCATCGTCACGCGCAGCATCGAAGGTGCCCAGCGCAAGGTCGAGGCGCGCAACTTCGACATCCGCAAGCAGCTGCTCGAATACGACGACGTGTCGAACGACCAGCGCAAGGTCATCTATCAGCAGCGCAACGACATCCTCGAAGCCGAGCTGCTGGTCGCCCAGATTGCCTCGCTGCGCGAGTCGACGCTGACCGATGTCGTGCGCACCTTCGTGCCAGCCGAGAGCCTGGAGGAGCAGTGGGACCTCGCCGGCCTGGAGCAGGTGCTGCAGAGCGAGTGGCAGATCGATCTGTCGGTGACCGGCCTGGTCAAGAACAGCGACTCCATCACCGACGAGGACATCGTCGCGGCCGTCGTGAAGGCGGGCAATGAGCTCTTCCAGAGCAAGATCGAGCGCGTCGGCATCGAGCAGTTCAACCCCTTCATGCGCATGGTGCTGCTGCAGAGCATCGACCAGCGCTGGCGCGAGCACCTGGCGGCGCTGGACTATCTGCGCCAGGGCATCCACCTGCGCGGTTACGCCCAGAAGAACCCCAAGCAGGAATACAAGCGCGAAGCCTTCGAGCTGTTCTCGCAGATGCTCGACCTCGTGAAGATGGAAGTCACGCGCACGCTGCTCAATGTGCGCATCCAGAGTCAGGAAGAGGCCGACCAGGCTGCTGCGGCCCTGGAGCGCCGCGCCGAGGCCGTGTCCAACGTGACCTATCAGCATCCCAACGAGGATGGCTCGGTCAGCCAGGAAGTCGATCCCGCCACTCTGCTGGCCGACTATGGCCACGTCGGTCGCAATGACCCCTGCCCCTGTGGCAGCGGCAAGAAGTTCAAGCTCTGTCACGGCAAGCTCGCCTGAACGTCGCTTTTGAACGCCTCGCGGGCCGGCTTTTGCCGGCCCGTTCTCATTCAGGGGGGTGCCTCTGCCAGCCCACCCATGTGGGGGGAAAACCGTGCGTTTGAGCACATCGCAGGACCTGAGCCACATACCTGAGGGGTGCTCGGCCCGCGCGCACCCCCCTAGAGTGCAGTCAACGCCCGATAACCCGGGTAGATCCTGATAGAGAACTTGAAAGTGCGTATGAAATCGTTGTCTGCAGCCTTTGTCGCCTTGAGTCTGGCCTTTGCCGCGGGCACCGCTTCTGCCGCGCCGGGTCCGCTGAGCTTCGGCAACCACAGCCTGCAGGACGCCACTGGCTTCGGTACCGCCTTCAGTGACACCTATTCGTTCACGCTGGTCTCGTCCGGTTGGCTTGGTGGGCAGCTATTCACCAGCGCTGCCCTGGGTGGCATTCCGGTGATCGACGTGCAATCGGTGCTGCTGCGCCGCGGCGGAAATGACATCGGCTGGTCGCAGACCATCGCCATCAACTGGGATGTCGCTGAGAACGGCGTCGAGCAATGGGCCCTGTCACCGACCCAGGTGGCCGCCGGCCAGTGGGAGTTGATCGTTTCCGGCGTCAGCTACGCCGACAAGGCCGGCAACGGCTACGACGCCGACATGCAACTGCCCGAGCCGCAAAGCCTGGCCCTGGCGGCGCTGGCTCTTGCAGGCGCCGGCCTCGCCCGCCTGCGCCGTCGCGCCGTCTGAGCGCTCGGCCTCCACACAGATTCCGAAAGAACTTCATGAAGCAATTTCTCGCTCCCAGCCTGATCGCCCTTGGCGCGCTGGCACTGGCTCCGGCGCATGCGGCCACGCCGGTGCAAATCGTGTGGCAGGGCATCGACATGGCTGGCACCAAGCTCAGCACGCAGGACGCCACCGTGTCGACGTCGACACCGGTCACCAGCAACTACGCCACGACCGCACTCAACTACAGCTATGTCGCCAGCGGTGACAGCTTCATTGCCTACTGCATCGAGCCCAGCCAGTCCAATGGTCGCGCCGGCTTCAGCCGCGACTACTTCGTCGACAGCTTCAGCGCCACGCAGTCCCAGCGCCTCCAGGCCCTGTTCTCGACCGAGTACGGCCAACTCAACACGTACACCGAGAAGGCCGCCTTCCAGATCGCCATCTGGGAAATCATGCGGGAGACGGGTGGCACGCTGGACGCCGCCAACGGCAGCTTCCACATCCTCGGCAATGACGCCACCAGCGGCCAAGTGGCGGCGTTGGCCAACAGCTTCATGACCGCGGCAGCCAGCTACAACGGCCCGGCGCTGTACTCGCTGACCCGCCTGTCGAGCGCCAATCTGCAGGACCTGGTCACCGCCACGGCCATCAACGCCGTGCCCGAACCCGAGACCTATGCGCTGCTGCTTGCCGGTCTGGGCATCGTCGGCTTGGTGGCCCGCCGCCGCCTGCCGCGCTGATCAGCGCACCGCGCGCGTCACCCGTCCTTGCAAAGGCTCCTTCGGGAGCCTTTTTCGCTTCTTAGAATCGCCGCGCTTCCCTGACTTCCGAGCGCGCCATGCCTGTCAATCTTTCCGCCCCCGATCCCGCCACCCTTCTGCCCGTGCCGGGGGTGCGCCTCGGCTCGACGATGGCAGGGGTTCGCAAGGCCAACCGGCGCGACCTCAACGTCATCGCGCTCGACGAGGGCGCGGCGGTGGCCGGCGTCTTCACCACCAACCGTTTCTGCGCCGCGCCCGTGCAGGTCTGCCGTGAGCACCTAGCCGGCGGCTCGGCCATCCGCGCGCTGCTGATCAACACCGGCAATGCCAACGCCGGCACCGGTGCCGACGGCCTGGCCCGTGCGCGCGAGACCTGCAAGGCGCTCGCCGGCCTCATCGGCTGCGCGCCTCAGCAGGTGCTGCTCTTCTCAACGGGCGTCATCATGGAGACGCTGCCCGTCGATCGCATCGCCGCCGGCCTGCCGGGCGCCCTGGCTGCGCTGCGTGACGATGGTTGGGGCGACGCCGCCACGGGCATCATGACGACGGACACCCTGCCCAAAGCCGCGTCGCGCCGCATCGCCATCGGCGGCGTGCCCGTCACGCTGACCGGCATTTCCAAGGGCGCCGGCATGATCCGGCCCAACATGGCGACCATGCTGGGCTTCGTCGCCACTGACGCCAATATTTCGCCGGCGCTGTTGCAGCCGCTGGTCAAGGAAGCCGCCGACGCCTCCTTCAACCGCATCACCATCGACGGCGACACGTCGACCAACGACTGCTTCATGCTCATCGCCAGCCGCAAGGCGACGCATGCCGAGATCACCTCGCTGGACAGCGCCGACGCGTCCACGCTGCGCGAGGCGCTGATCGCGCTGGCCCAGGAGTTGGCCCAGGCCATCGTCCGCGACGGCGAAGGCGCCACCAAGTTCATCACCATCACCGTGGACGGCGGGCGCGATGAGGTGGAGTGCAAGCTGGCGGCCTACGCCATTGCCCACTCGCCGTTGGTCAAGACGGCGTTCTTCGCCAGCGACCCCAACCTGGGCCGCATCCTGGCCGCCGTCGGCTATGCCGGCATCGGCGACCTGGACCAGGCGCTGATCGACCTGGACCTGGATGACGTCGCCGTGGTCCGCCAGGGTGGCCGCCTGCCCAGCTACCGCGAGGAAGACGGCCAGCGTGTCATGAAGCAGAGCGAGATCACCATTCGCATCGGCCTGAACCGCGGCGCGGCCAGCGCCACGGTCTGGACCTGTGACCTCAGCCACGATTACGTCACCATCAATGCCGACTACAGAAGCTGAAGTGGAGCCCCTCGCCCGGCCCTGCACCGGCTGAACGCCGGCAGGTCCAGTCGGTCCCCCTTGGGGACGGCGATGCTTGCGGCATTGAGCTGCAAGCACATCGCAGAGCGCGCCGGCTTGGGAGCGGCCCGGCGCTCGGCCCGCAGGGATGCACGACGGCCATGGAGGCTCGAATGGATTCCGCTAAGCTTGGGGTTACTGCTGTCAGGGGTTTCATCGCATGACCATCGGCGCCCAGCGCCGATGGCATCGACAATCCGGCGCTTCACGAAACCCGGACACCGCTCGATGAAGCTCACCCTGTCTGCCATCACCCTTGCAGCCGTCGTCGCCACAAGCGCACACGCTCAAGGGCTCAGCTACCCCGTCACCCGCAAGGCCGACCAGGTCGACGCCTACCACGGCACGGCCGTTGCCGACCCCTACCGCTGGCTGGAGGACGACAACAGCGCCGAGACCAAGGCCTGGGTCATCGCCCAGAACCAGGTCACCGACAAGTTCCTCGAAGCCATGCCGCAGCGTCTGCCGGCGCGCCGCATCTATACCGAGCTCTACAACTTCGAGCGCTTCGGCATCCCGTTCACCGAAGGCGGCCGCTACTTCTGGAGCCGCAACGACGGCCTGCAGCAGCAGAACGTCATCTACACCGCCAAGTCCTTGAAGGACACGCCGGTCGTCGCCCTTGACCCCAACCTGCTGTCCAAGGACGGTACCGTGGCGCTGACCGGCCTGGTGCCCTCGCGCGACGGCAAGCTGCTGGCCTACGGCACGGCTGGCGCCGGCTCCGACTGGCAGGTCTGGAAGGTGCGCGACCTAGCCACCGGCCAGGATCTCGCCGACAAGATCGACTGGGTCAAGTTCAGCACCGCTGCGTGGACGGCCGACGGCAAGGGCTTCTTCTATTCACGGTATGACGCGCCGGCGGAAGGCACCAAGCTGACCGGCGCCAACTACTTCCAGAAGCTCTACTACCACCGCCTGGGCACCTCGCAGAGCGAGGACGTGCTGGTGGCCGAGAACCGTGACGACAAGGAGTGGGGCTTCGGCGCCGATGTGTCGGACGACGGCCAGCTGCTGCTCATCAACGTGTGGAAAAGCGCCGGCAGCAAGAACGGCCTGATGGTGCTGCCGCTGCCCAAGGGCGCGTTTGCGGGCGGCAAGCCGCAGCCCATCACGCTGGACTTCGACGCCCAGTACACGCCCGTCGTCGTGGCCGGTGGCAAGCTGGTCGTCAAGACCGACAAGGGCGCACCGCGCGGCAAGCTCGTCGCCATCGACCTGAAGAACCCTGCGCCGGCCGGCTGGAAGACGCTGGTGGCCGAAGGGCCAGACGCCATGACCGGCGCCTCCGGCGTGGGCGGCCGCTTCCTGCTGAGCTATCTGAACGACGCCGCGACGCTGGTGCGCGTGCATGGCGCGGACGGCAAGCAGCTGACCGAGGTCAAGCTGCCCGGCGTCGGCACGGCGAGTGGCTTCGGTGGCCGTTGGGGCGACAAGGAGACCTTCTTCTCCTACACCAGCCTCACCACGCCGTCCGAGATCCATCGCTACGACGTGAAGACCGGCAAGATCGAACTCTTCAAGAAGCCCAAGACCGCCTTCAACGCCGACGACTTCGAGACCCGCCGCGAGTTTGTCACCAGCAAGGACGGCACGCGCTTCCCCATCTTCATTGCCGCCAAGAAGGGCCTGAAGCTGGACGGCAGCAACCCGACCTTGCTCTACGGCTACGGTGGCTTCGATATCTCCATCACGCCGACCTACGGCGTGACGGCGGCCAGCTGGCTGAAGATGGGCGGCGTCTACGTCATTGCCTCCATCCGCGGAGGCGGCGAATACGGCTCGGCCTGGCACGACGCTGGCACCAAGCTGAAGAAGCAGAACGTCTTCGACGACTTCATCGCCGCCGGCGAATGGCTGGTCAAGAACAAGGTCGCCAGCCCGGCGACGCTGGCCATCAACGGCGGCAGCAACGGCGGCCTGCTCGTCGGTGCTGTGGCCAACCAGCGCCCGGACCTGTTCGCAGCAGCAGTGCCCCAGGTCGGCGTGCTCGACATGCTGCGCTACCAGAACTTCACCATCGGCTGGGCCTGGGCGACGGACTACGGCACCAGCGCGGACAGCCCGGAGATGTTCAAGGCGCTTTACGCCTACTCGCCCATGCACAACATCAAGAGCGGGGCCAAGTACCCGGCCGTGATGATCACGACCGGCGACCATGACGATCGCGTCGTGCCGGCGCACAGCTTCAAATACGCGGCCACGCTGCAGGCCGCCGACACGGGACCCGCGCCCAAGCTGATCCGCATCGAGACCAATGCCGGCCACGGTGCGGGCAAGCCGACCTCCAAGATCATCGAGGAGCGCAGCGACATCCTGGCCTTCATTGCGAACACGATGAAGCTGGACGTGAAGTGAGCCAGGCGGTCGCGATCCGCGACCTGGGCGTCGGCGATGTCGACGCCCTCATCGGGCTCTATGAGCACCTGAACGCCGGCGATGCAGCGCCCTCGCAAGAGGCGGTGCGCGCCGTCTTCGCCTACCCCGGGCTGCGGCACTTCGGCCTTTTCATCGGTGACGCCCTGATCGCCAGCTGCAACCTCGCCGTCATCCCCAACCTGACGCGTGGCGGCAGCAGCTACGGCGTCATCGAGAACGTCGTCACCCACGCCGACCACCGCGGCCAGGGTCATGGCCAGGCTGTCATACGCCATGCCATCAAAAGTGCCTGGGAGGCCAGCGCCTACAAAGTCGTCCTGACCACCAGCCGCAAGGACCCGGCGGTCTGGGCCTTCTACGAGCGCTGCGGCTTCGACAGCGGCGACAAGCGCGCTTTCGTCATCAGGCGTTGACGCCGCTCACCACTTCATCTCGCCCTTGTTGACCTTGGCGCCGATGTCCAGCGCGATGGCAAGACCGGCATCCGGATAGGCCTGCTGCATGGCGCCGATCAGGCCGGCGGCGTTGGCGGCCTTGGGTAGCTCCGTCTCGAAGCGGGCCAGGTAGTCCTGCGTCCAGCGCAGTTGCGTCGCGTCCTGCGGCGCACCGGCGCGGCTGTGGCCGGGGATGACGCGCAGCGGCTGCAGTGCGGCCATCGTGCCCAGCTTGGCGCGCCAGTCAGCGCGCTCCTGGGCCGTCTGTGAGTCCGCCGTCCACACATGCAGGCCGGCGAACACGTTCACGCCGCCGGCAATCGTGCGCAGCGACGGGATCCACACATAGCTGCGGCCCGGCTGGCTGTCGTCCAGGCCGCGGATCTCCAGCTTCTCGCCTTCCAGCTCGATGACCGGCGCAGCCAGCGCCTCGGGCAGGGGCACCGCTTGCGGCGCGTTGGCGCCCAGGCGCGGGCCCCAGACCTGCAGCTTGGTCGGCAGCGTGGCCTCGATCTTCTTCAGCGTCGGCGCGGTCGCGACGACGCGTGCCTGCGGAAAGAACTGCTTCAGCAGGCCGATGCCGAAATAGAAGTCTGGGTCGGCCTGGCTGATGTAAATGGTCTTCAGCGTCTTCTTGCTGTCCAGCACCATGCCGGCAATGCGCAGCGCATCCGCCCGGGTGAAGCCGGTGTCCAGCAGCACGGCGTCGGTCTTCCCACTGACCAGCACGGCGTTCACGTGGAAGCTGGCGGCGTCGGCGTTATAGACCTGCAGCGTCAGCGGCGCCGGGGCGGCAGCCTGGGCGCCGGCGTCGGTGATGCCCAGCGTGAGCGCGGCCAGCGGGAAGGCAAAGCGACGCAGGGTCTTGATCGTATTCATGGCAATTCCTTGGAGATCGAGTGGGAATGCACGCACTCTATTTGCGCTGATCCAATCGATAAACGCCGATAGAGTCTCTGGTTTGTCAACCAAATCGAGCAAATCATGGACCGCCTGATCGCGATGCAGGTCTTCGTCGAGGTGGCCGAGCGTGGCAGCCTGACTCAGGCGGCCGACGTGCTCGACATGTCGCGCGCCATGGTGTCGCGCTACCTGGAGAGCGTGGAGCGCTGGCTGGGCGCGCGCCTGCTGCAGCGCACGACGCGGCGCGTCAGCCTGACCGAGGCGGGCGCCGGCGCGCTGCAGCGCTGCAAGCAGATGCTGGAGCTGGCCCGCGAGGCCGAAGCCGCCGCCGGGGAGCAGCGCCTGGCGCCACGGGGCCGGCTGCGCGTGACGGCCAGTGCCTCGCTTGCGCAGGCGCGGCTGGCAGCCGCGGTGGCCGAGTTCCTGGCGCTGCATCCTGACTGCGAGGTCGAACTCGTCGCGCTGGAGCGAGCCGTCAACCTCGTCGAAGAGCGCATCGACCTGGCCGTGCGCATCAGCAACCAGCTCGACCCGAGCCTCGTCGCCCGGCCGCTCGGGCACTTCCGTTCGGTGCTGTGCGCCGCGCCCGGCTATCTCGCCCAGGCAGCGCCACTGCGCAATGCCGACGACCTGCGCCAGCACCGCTGTGTCACCCATGCCTACGTCAACCGCAACGACTACGCGTTGCAGCATGCGGGCCAATGGCTGCGTGTGCCGGTGCGGTCGGTGCTGCAAAGCAATGATGCTGGTGTCATGCACCGCGCGGTGCTGGCGGGCGCGGGGGTGGCCATCCTGCCCAGCTACCTGGTTGACGAGGACCTGGGTGTGGGCCGCCTGCAGCGCCTGCTGCCCGGCTACGAGCCCGAGACGCACGCCATCCACGGCGTCTACCTGTCGCGTCAGTACCAGCCGCTGGCGCTGCGCCTGCTGCTGGACTTCCTGGCCGAGCGTTTCGGCGCTGAGCTTTAGAAGTTGACTGCCTTGGTCCTGAGGCCGCGCGCCACCAGCGTCGCGTTGATCAGCTGTGCCTGCTCACGGCTTGAGAAGGGCCATACCGTCGCGCGCCAGCCCTCGGGCGTCTGGATGACATCGGCCTGCAGGGCGCTCGGGTTGCTGTGCACACCCACCAGGCCAGCCTGCATCTTCTTCAGCAGCGCTTCGGCGTCGGCCTTGCTGACAGGCGGGCCGACAAGGGCCACGACGATCTTGTCAGGGGACTGCGCCAGGCCGCTCAGGCGCGGGTCTACCGGCTCGGGCTTGCTCGCTGCCGGCACCGGCTTGTCGGCAGGCGGTGCGGCGGGCGTTGGGGCAGACGCGTCGACCGGCTTCTCCGTTGCGGCGTCGACCGGCTTGCTTGAGCGCAGGGGAGGGCGCTTGATGCCGTCCGTGCGCTCCACAAGGCGCGGGCGGATGTCGGGCTGCGCCTCGTCCGCCGCCGTTTCGCTGGCGGCCGAGCCAGGGCCGGACGCCCCGGCCACGGTGGCGGATGCCGCGCTGGCCGCGAGGGCGGGTTCGGGCGCGGATGCGGGCATTGCGGAAGCAAGCCCGGGCGGCGCCGACGCAATGGGTGAAGCCGCCGAAGCTGCAGAAGCTGCCAAGGGCGGTGCTGGCAATGGCGCCGCCGCTCGTTGCGGCCACAGCGCCCAGGCGCCGGCCGCCGTCAACAACACGACTACCGCGGCAGCGGCGCCCACGCGGCGCGCATCCCAGAGCCGGCGCCCGGCGATTTCCGACGGGATGCCGCGTCCGGCCAGCACGCGCGTGCGGCCGCTGCCGACGTCGATGCCGGCTGTCATCAGATAGAGCTCGAACGGCCAGCCGCTGTGGGCGCTGGCCATGCTTTCGTCGATGACGATGACGCGCCAGGGCCGGGTGTCGGGTGTGGCGGGCGGCTCGACAAAGCCATGGGCAAGCGCAAAGCGCTCGACGCCAGCGGGGCTCAGGCCCGGCAAAAATTTCTCGTTGAAGGCGCGCCACTGCGTGCGCGGCCTGCGCCCCAGCAGCCGGGCGATGCCGAGCAGGCGCTGCCGCCAGGCGGCCAGGCGCGACTGGCGCGGCGCAGCGGCCAGCTCGTCGAAGGTTACGGCATCGGTCAGTACCGGCTCGACCAGGCCGCCGGCCTCGGCCGACGCGCGCACGAAGGGCAGCGCCACCACGCCGATGGTGTGCACGTCGCCCACGGCAATGCGCCGCGCCAGCGGGTGGCGGTTGTGCCAGGCAACGATTTGTTCGGGTAGACGGTCCATGCGCGTGGCGATGATGCCCGTTGGCAGCCGGCGGATACGTGCGACAAGCCGCGGGAAAAGCGGCCAGTTCCGCGCTGCCGCCCAGCTGTCAGTGCCCGTTCGGGCGGTAGACCGTGGCCGGGCCGTGCTCGGCGCCCATGTGCTTGACCACGATGCGCTCGACGGTGCCGTCGGCGAGCATCTGGTTCATCAGGTCGCCCCACTTGCGTGCCTGCGCCGGTGTGAAGGAGGCCTTCGACAGCACCAGCCCGCTGGGCGTCGCGCCAGCCGGGTCCCAGTCCTCGATGCGGGCAGGCGCGGGCAGATTGCGCTTCTTGACGTAGTGGAGATAGAGGATGGGGCTGGTGATGAAGGCGTCGAAGCGCGGCACCGTGAACATGCGGAACAGCGCGCCGGGGTCGGTCGCCTCCTTCAGGCGCCTGGCGGCGATCAGCTCATCCACATGGCGGTCGTAGTAGGGGCTGTAGCGGTAGGAGCGGACGCCGCCGAAGGTCAGATCAGGCCGCCGAATGAACTGCTCGAAGCTGTGCACGTCGGCAGGTACGCGGGTGCCCAGCACCACGACGTTGTCTTCGACGATGTAGGGGTAGAACCAGGCGAAGGCGTCGCGCTCCGGCGTCGGGATGCCCGACCCCGCCATGTCGATCTCACCGGTGCGCAGGGCCTGCCAGGTGCGCGCGCGCGGCCACAGCATGGTCTCGAAGCGGCAGCCGCTGCGCCGTGCCAGCTCCTTTTGCAGGTCGTCATCAATGCCACCCTGGCCGGCCGAATAGATCAGCCCGAACTCATAGTGGGTAAAGCGGATGGGACGCTTCAGGCACATGCCGGCGCCGTCGGCCACCGCCACGCTGCCCAGCATCGCGCCGAACAGCGCCGCCAGCGGGCGGCGCAAGCGCCGGATGGCAAAGGCCAGGGCGGCGGCGTTCATCACAGGGCCGGTGGCGTCCCCAGCACCTTCAGCAGCCAGGCGTTGAGGTCCTGGATCTCTTCCATGCAGACGGAGTGCGGCATCGCGTAATCATGCCATTGCACATCGTGGCCGAGCGCGCGCAGCGCGTCGCGGCTGGCGGTGCCGCGCGCCAGGGGCACGATGCCGTCCTGCCGGCCGTGGGCCATGAAGATGGGCAGATCGGCATTCGCCGTCGTGCGCTCTGCGGCCGTGTTGGCGGCCAGCGGCACATAGCCCGACAGGCCGACCGCGCCGCCCAGGCGCTGCGGGTAGCGCAGCGCCGTCATCAGCGCCATGGCGCAGCCCTGCGAGAAGCCCATCACGACGATGCGTTCCGCCGCCATGCCGTGCTCGCGCTCGCGGTCGATGAGGGCGGCGAGCTGCTGCTGCGATTCGCGCAGCCCGACCTCGTCCTCGCGCCTGACGAGGTCGGCGCCGAGGATGTCGTACCAGGCCCGCATGACATGGCCGTTGTTGATCGTCACCGGCCGCTCGGGCGCATGCGGGAAGACATAGCGCACCGCGCCGAGGGCCTTGAGGTCCAGCTCGCCGCAAATGGGCACGAAGTCAAAGCCATCGGCGCCCAGCCCGTGCAGCACGATGAGCGTTGTGCCGGGGTTGGGGCCGGTTTCGATCACATGGGTTTCAAGCATGGCGGTTCCAGTTTTCAAGGGTCAGTTCGAAGCGCTTGTCGCCATGGGCGTCCAGGCCCTCGTCCGTGGGCGTCCAGCCCGCGCGGCGGTAGAAGGCCTCGGCGCGCGAAGCCGGCTGGGTGCCCAGGTGCAGGCGGGTCAGGCCTTGCGCAAACAGCCAGTCCACCATCACGTCGTGCAGCGCGCGTCCGTGGCCCTGGCCATGGACGGCGGGGTCGACAAACATTGCCCAGATGTTGCCGTCACGCGCGTCGCCAATGGCAAAGCCGGCAATGCGCAGCTGCGGGGCGGGTGCCTGCTCGATGACCCAGCCGCGACCGTAGTGCTGCAGATAGGCATGCAGCTCGTCGTCGCCGATGCGACCGGGCGTCAGCTTGTTTTCGGTGACGGCATAGCGCACGCGCCAGAGTTCGGCGGTGTCGTCGAGGGTGGCAAGTCTGAGCGTCATGGCGTCATTGTCGCGACAGTCCGCGGCGCGCCCGCCCCTGATGATTCAACCCATGGGAAGCCTCTACCTCGTCCGCCACGGCCAGGCTAGCTTCGGCGCGGCTGACTACGACCAGCTCAGCGCCCGGGGCCACGCGCAATGCCGTCACCTTGGCGCCTACTGGCGCGAGCGCGGCCAGCACTTCGACGCCGTCTTCACTGGCACGCTGCGGCGTCATGCGCAGTCCCTCGCTGCCATCAATGAGGGGTATGGCGAGGACCTGCCGGCCGTGGCGCTGCCGGGCCTGAACGAGTACGACAGCGAGGCCGTCGTGCGAGCGATCCATCCGGGGCCGCTGGCAGCGCCGACCGATCCGGAGACCGTCAAGCAGCACTTCCGCCTGCTGCGCCAGGGCCTGCTCGCGTGGATGCGCGCGGAGACGGCGCCGGTTGGCATGCCGCTGCACGCCGACTTCGCCGCCGGCGTGGCCGACGCGCTGACCCGCGTGCTGGCGCTGGGCGTGGGCAAGCAGGTGCTCATCGTTTCCAGCGGCGGTCCCATCGCCACGGCCGTGGCCCAGGTGCTGGGCGCCCCGCCTGAGACGTTCGTCGAGCTGAACCTGCGCATCCGCAACTCGGCCGTCACCGAGTTCGCCTTCAATCCCAAGCGCCACCACCTCGTCACCTTCAACACGCTGCCCCATCTCGACACCGCCGAGACGCGAGGCCATGTGACGCACGCCTGAAGCTCTTTCCCCCACGGGCCACCCCACATGACAAGGCCGATGGCTCTCCTGGGCGAAGCGGCCACGCAACGTGATCGGCAGCATGACGGCTCCTCAACCCCTTGGAGATCCGTCATGTCCACACCGCGCCTTGTCCCCCTCACCGTCGTTCTGGCCCTGGCCGCCGCGCTCGCGCAGCCGGCCCAGGCCGAGAGCTTCCAGTTCAACCAGGGCGGCTATGCCGACGGCGCCGTGCTGACCGGCCATTTCAGCGGCAGCGACCTCGATGGCAACGGCTGGCTCTATGGCTACGAGCTGACGTCGTTCGAGTTGAACTGGTCCGGCAACCGCGCCGTCCAGGCCTTCAGCCATGGCTATGACGAGCGCGCCGGCTTGGAGTTCGAGCTGGCCAGCGGCCGGCTGTGGCACATGGCCAGCGTCGGCCAGGACGGCGAGGGCGTGCGCCTGTTCACTTTCGACAGCATGGGCTGGCCGACCTTCCACACGCCCGGCACCGTCACCGACGAGCGCCTGGGCCTGGCCTCGATGAGCTGGGAGCAGATGCAGGTGACCGCCGCTGTGCCCGAGCCGCAGAGCCTGGCGCTGCTGCTTGCAGGTCTCGGCCTTATCGGCCTCTGGCGCCGGCAGGCGTGAAGTGCCGCCCAGATGCCCAGATGGGGCACTGCCGGGCTTGGCAACCGCTGCAGTGCCGTCACGGCCCTGCAGCGGGAAGCCAGCGCCGAAGCGCTGGCGGATGGCACTCAGCCGCGGATGCGGCGACGCGCCGCAGTTGCACCTGCCAGCGCGAGGCAAGCCAGTGCCAGCGAGGCAGGCTCAGGCAGGCGGCCGTTGTCCACGGCCGTGGGCGCCAGCGTCTGTTCCAGCAGGCTGCCGGCGGTCGTGTAGCCCGCGGGCTTGTTGCGGGTCGCGTCCTGCCAGACGGTGAAGCTGGCCTTCAGCAGGGGCGCCGTGGCGTTGCTGATGTCCACGCCATTGCCCAGCAGGTCGATCGTGAAGAGCAGGTCGTTCGTCAGCAGCAGGTCGGGCGTCGCGTCCAGGCAGATGGAATTGGAGTTGGCGTTGCTGTTGCAACCGGCACCGGTCAGCTCGCCGTGCACATACGTCCACAGGATGCTGCTGCCGGGCGCCGGCGTCACGTTGACGTTCACGGCCGTCACGGCGTTCAGGTTGCCCAGGCCCTTGAAGCCTAGGTAGCCCAGGTGAGTGGCCGTGGCCCAGTTGCCGGTGGCGTCCAACGCGTTCTGGATGCGCAGCGTGAAGGTGTTGGCGTCAACGCCTTCATAGGTGAAGCTGACGCCCTGCGTCGTGTGGGTGTAGCCGGCGTGCGAGCTGGCAGCTGCGGCGGTCAGCAGCGTGGCGGCGATCAGGCGAATGAACTTGGACATGGTTGGGGCCCCCTGTTGAGCGTTTGTCCCTTGAAAGTGGGACTATTAACTAGGGGGCGACTCTAGATGGCGAGGCCGGCCCGGGCATCCCCGCGCTGCGGGGGTGCGGGGGCGGGGGCCAGCTTTCTGAAGGTTTGGCAGCCTTGCTGCACGGGCTCCGGGGCCACCGCGGACAATCGCTGGCGATGTTCACCGACCTGATCACCCCACCGCCCGCCGCTACAGCGTCTGCGTCCGAACGCTTCCTGCACCTCGTGCGACTTGCCCTGGCTGGCGGCCAGTTCGGCAAGCTGCTGCTGTCCGGGCCAGTCGGCGGGGACGAGGATGTCGAGCGTCTGACGGTGCGACTGGTCGAGTTGCGCGGCGAGCCCTGCCTCAGCTTCCTGTGGCGCCACACGACCCGCGACGTCACCAAAAACCACGCGCCGGCGGCCGGCTTGGCCCAGATCGCCACCCTGCTGGGCGCGCACTTTCGCAATGCCCACCTGCACACGTCGACCGAGGAGGTGCAGTTCGCCGTCAGTCGCAAGGGCCGCGAGACGCTGCGCGTGACGCGAATTGAAGGCACGGAAGCGGCCGCGCCGGCCGCACATGACAAGGCCAAGCAGCGCCCGCTGGACATGGCCCATCCGGTCTGGTCCGCCCTGGGCCTGACCCACCTCGTCAAGGGCGAACCCGCCCTCGTGCCTGCCATGGCACGCAAGTGGAAGCAGATCAACCGCTTCGTGGAAATCCTGTCGTCGGCCATCGACGAAGCCGGTCTGCAAGGGCCGGTTCGCGTGGCCGACTTTGGTTCCGGCAAGGGCTACCTGACCTTTGCGGTGCACGACTGGCTGCAATCCCGGGGCCTGCAGCCGCGCGTGACCGGCATCGAGCTGCGCGACGACATGGTCAAGCTCTGCACGGCCATCATCGGCAGCGAAGGCCTGACCGGCCTGCGCTTCGACCAGGGCGACGTGCGCACGCAAGCCGTGCAGCCGCTGGACGTGATGATCGCCCTGCATGCCTGCGACATCGCCACCGACCATGCGCTGCACGTCGGCCTGCAATCCGGCGCCCGCGTCATCATGAGTTCGCCCTGCTGCCACAAGGAGCTGCGCCCGCAGATGACCATGCCGGCCGTGCTGCGCCCCATGCTCCAGCACGGCATCCACCTCGGCCAGGAGGCCGAGATGGTGACCGACTCGGTGCGGGCGCTGCTGCTGGAAAGCCAGGGCTACCGCACCCAGGTGTTCGAGTTCATCGCGCTGGAGCACACCAGCAAGAACAAGATGATCCTGGCGGTCAAGGCACAAGGCCTGGCCGCCGAGGCCCTGGCCGCGCGCCGGCCCGAGCTGTTGGCGCAGATCGCCGAGATCAAGCGCTTTTATGGGCTGCGCGAGCAGCGGCTGGAGCAGCTGCTCGCCGCGTGACCGGCGCTGAGCCTGGCTTGGTGAACAGTGACCACAGCATGGCCCCCGTGAACGTCCGCAGCGCACTTCCCGGCGAACACGAAGCGCTCTCGGCACTCGCCTTCGCGTCCAAGGCGCATTGGGGTTACGCGAGCGAGCAGCTTCGGGCCTGGAGAAGCGACCTCACGTTCACGCCCGACACCATTTCGGCGCGGCCCACGTTCGTCGCCGAAGGCGAGGCCGGCGCGCTTGTCGGCGTCGTCCAGCTCAACCCGTCCGTCGAGCCTTGGGAGCTCGATGCGCTTTGGGTTCACCCCGGCGCGGTCGGGCTCGGCGTCGGGCGAGCGCTCCTTGGCCAGGCACTTCTGGTTGCACGCCAGGCTGGGCGATCCGAGGTGGCCATCGACGCTGACCCCAACGCCGAGGGCTTTTACCTCCGCTGCGGCGCCAGGCGGGTCGGTGAGCTGGCTGCGCCACTGGCCGGACAACCGCACCGCATCCGCCCTCAACTCAGGCTGGCCACGCGCGCTGAAGCCCGCACCGCGATATGCCCACCCCGTTGACAGCCAAGCTCGGCATCAAAGCCGGCTCACGGTCCATTCTCATTGGCGCCCCGCAAGACGTCAGCGAAGTCCTTTCCAGCGCTGATGCAAAGTTCGTCAAATCGCTGACGGGTGAGTTCCAGTACATCCACCTGTTCGTGATGCGCCAGAAGGCGATGGATTCGAAGTTCCCCAAGCTGAAAGCTCATCTGGCCAACGAGGGCAGCCTTTGGGTTTCCTGGCCAAAGGGCGATGCAGACGACACCGATCTTTCGTTGAAAAAGGTCATCGAGATCGGCTACACCCACGGCTTGGTAGAAAGCAAAACGATCGCTGTCGACACCAAGTGGTCGGCCATCAAGTTCACTTTCCCGAAGAAGGGGAAGCGATACAACAACAGCTACGGCAAGCTGCCCGAGGACTCTTGAATGGGACTGTTGACCTTCAGCATCAATGTCACCCTGGACGGCTGCATCGACCACCAGGAAGGCATCGCCGACGACGAGACGCATGCCTTCTTCACCCGTCTGATGGACGAGGCCGGCGCGATGCTCTGGGGCCGCGTCACTTACGAAATGATGGAGAGCTACTGGCCGGCGGTCGCCCGTGGCGAGGTGCAAGCAGCGCCTGCGATGCGCGAGTGGTCCGCCAAGCTGGAGGCCAAGCCGAAGTACGTGGTGTCCTCGACGCGAACGGACTTCCCGTGGACCCACAGCCACCACATCGCCGGCGACCTGCGCATGGGCGTGCAGCAGCTCAAGGGCGCCACGCCGGACGGCGTGATCCTCGGCAGCGGCAAGCTCGCGGCCGAGCTGGACCGACTGAACCTGATCGACGAGTACAAGTTGCTGGTCCACCCCCGGATCGCCGGCCATGGCCCGACCCTGTTTGAGAGCGGGCTGCCCAGCACCCGGCGGCTCGAGTTGATCGCGGCCAAGCCGCTGCGCAACGGTGCGGTCGCCATGCACTACCGGCGCGGGCGCTGACGCCCTGCGGCGCCGCCTGCGGCTTGCCGGCTTACTGCTTGCGTTGGCGCTGGCGCAGAACCAGGGTCATGCTCAGCAGGCCAGCCAGCATCAGGCCGATGCGGCCGGGCTCGGGCACCAAGGCGGCCTGCTCGACGCCGCTCAGGTTGAGACGCCAGAAGCCGCCCTTCTGGTCGTTGGCATTGACGTCGTAGCTGGGCTGGTTCCAGTCCACCAGCGCGATGGGTGCATCGGCGTCATAGGCGAAGCCGTCGCCGAGCGAGGCGCCCAGCGACGTGTTGGACGCCGCGTTCAGTACCAGTCGATAGCTGCCGGCTCCGGCGGCCGTGAACTGCAGGCCGGCGTCGTAGTAGCCGGCGCCGGCATTGATGGCGCTGCCGCCGTCGTCGTCTTCGAGAACGATGTTGCCGCCGCTGGTCAGGAAGAGCTGCGGGTCGAAGTTCAGGCCCGACTGCCAGGAGTCCGTCCACAGGTTGACGGTGCTGCCGGCGGCGACCTGGAAGTCGATGACGATCTTGTCGTTGTGGTTGACAGCCTGGCCCGAGAAGCTCAGGTCGGCGGCTTGGGCGCCCACTGACAGGGCGGCGGCGAGCAGGGTGAGGGTGTTCTTCATGGTCGTTGTTCTCGTCGATCAGGGTGCCAGGGCGGGCGGGTTGGCGCGGGGCGTCGTCTGCGCCGAGGGGCGCAGATGGTTCTCGCCGGTGCGCACTTCAAAGGCGGTGGCAAAGGTCTCGATGTTGCTGGGGCTGGCCACCGTGTCCACGTACCACCACTCGCCGACGACGCGGTCGCGGTTGACGTCCATCAGCATGTAGCCGCGGCGGGTCAGCTGCACGTACTTGAAGTGCGGGTTGTAGAAGCGGATGGCGCCCGCGATGGCGCCCGTCGTGTCGGTGTCGATGCCGGGTGACGAGACCGAGGTGCCAACGAATTCCACGCCCAGCGAGCCAGCGCCGGTCGTCTTGTCGTAGGCCGCCGGGTTGTAGGGGTTGGGGTGCAGGTCGGCGGCCCAGCTGCTGTGGATGTCGCCGGTCAGCACGACGAGGTTGTCGACCTTCGAGTGGGCCATGTCGCCCTGGATGGCGGCGTACAGGCGGTTGCGCGCAGGCTCGTAGCCGTCCCACTGGTCGCCGTTGATGAAGTACAGGCCCGGGTCGGTCGCCTGGTTGGCGCCGGGCGCTTTGAGCTGCGCAAACATGACGCCCTGGCCCAGCAGCTTCCAGCGCGCGGGCGTGGTGCGCAGGCGGTTGATGAGCCAGGCTTGCTGCGCCTCGCCCAGCAGCGTGCGGCTGGCGTCGCCATAGCCGGGGTCGGTGATGGCAAAGCCGGGGCCGAAGGCGGTGACATGCGTGGCGGCCGTCAGCTGCTGCGAGCGGGCGCTGAGGCGCTGCTCCAGCATCAGCAGCTCGGCCAGGTCGCCGTAGGCGAAACCACGCTGGTTCTCGCGCAGGTTGGCCACATTGACGGGCCGCACCGGCATCCATTCGTAGTAGGCCTGCAAGCCGGCGGCGACGCGGGCGTTCCAGTCGCCCTCGGTGCCGGGCTGGTGGTTCTGCGCGCCGCTCTTCCAGGCGTCGTTGGTGATCTCGTGGTCGTCCCAGATGGCGACCAGCGGATGCTGGCGGTGCATGGCCTGGGAGTCGGCGTCGCGCTTGTACTGGGCGTGGCGCATGCGGTAGTCGGCCAGCGTCACCATCTCGTGGGCCGGCTCGGGCGTGCGCACATTGCCGTACTGGCCGGGGCCGTATTCGT
This sequence comes from Pelomonas sp. Root405, assembly GCF_001425165.1. Lineage (GTDB taxonomy): Bacteria > Pseudomonadota > Gammaproteobacteria > Burkholderiales > Burkholderiaceae_C > Pelomonas. Next base: position 38,641 of record NZ_LMDU01000015.1, on the reverse strand, counting down.
AGAGGTAGTCGCCCAGGTGCATGACCAGGTCGAGGTCTGCGCGGGCCGCGATGCGGCCATAGGCGTTGAAGTAGCCGTAGGCATGGTTGGAGCAGCTCACAACGGCCATGCGCAGGCTTTGCGCGCCGGTGGTCGGCAGGGTCTTGGTGCGGCCGACGGGGCTGGTCGCGCCCTCGGCGCTGAACTGGTAGTAGTAGGTCGTCGCAGGCTTGAGGCCGGCGGGGTCGACCTTGACGGTGTAGTCGCGGCCAGGATTGGTCTTGGCACTGCCGCGCCGCACGACCTGGGTCAGCGTCGGGTCGGTGGCAATGACATAGGTCACCGTGACGGCGGGCTTGGGCGCCGCCGGCGTCACGCGCGTCCACAGGATGACGCGGTCGCTCAGCGGGTCGCCGCTGGCCACGCCATGCTGGAAGACCGTGTTGGTGGCGGCTTGCGCGCCCAGCGGCAGCAGCGCGGGCGCGGCCGCAAGCGCCATCGTGCCGGCGCCGGAGCGCTTGAAGAACTCGCGACGGCTGCTGCCGGGGCGGACGGGCTGGACTTTGATGGGACGACCCATGGATGACCTCGCTGAAAGTGGTCGCGACTATCGCGACGGCATGTGACCGCCTTGAGACAGGGCAACCATGGGCCGGCGCTGCGGGAGTGCGTCCTTATCATTTGCAGCCATGGCCCTCGCCCACACCAAGACCCGCGCACCGCGCCCGCGTGCCGGCCTGCTGCTGCCGCGGCCGGCCCTGCTGGCGGCGGTGCAGCAGGCGCTCGACGCCCATCGGGTGCTCCTGCTGTGTGCGCCGGCCGGTTACGGCAAGACGGCGCTGCTGACCCAGGCGCTGGCCGATGTGCCCGGCGACTGGGCCGTCGCCTGGGTCGCATTGGACGAGGGCGATGACCTGGGCCGCCTGCTGGACTGCCTGTTCGCCGCGCTGGAGCCGTTCGATCCGCCCTGGCGCACGGCGCCCGAGGGTCTGCGTGACACCGCGCTGCGCGGAGGCCCCGAGATCGTCACCGCCGCCGACGCCATGCTGAACGCGCTGGAGGCCTGCGAGGTAGACCGCGGTCTCATCGTGCTGGACGACGTGCATCACCTCGTCGACCCCGCCTCGTTGCAGTTCCTGGACCGCTGGCTGGCCCGAATGGGCGAGCGCTGGCGCCTGGTGCTGAGCGCCCGCCACGAGCCGGCGTTGCGCCTGGCGCGGTTGCGCGCCACGGGCGAACTGGCCGACCTCGGGCCGGCCGAACTGGCGCTGGCGCGCAGCGAGGTTGCGCAGCTGGCCCAGGCCGCGGGCCTGGACGACAGCGCCGCCGCCGGCCTGTACGAGCGCTGCCAGGGCTGGCCCGCTGGCTTGCGCCTCGCATTGGGGGCTGGCCAGCGCCTGCCGGCCGCCATCGACCGCGCCACCTTCGACTACCTCGCTGCCGAAGTGCTGGACCGGCTGGAGCCCGGCCTGCGCGCCTTCCTGCTGCGCACCAGCGTGCTGCACGAGCTCGACGCTGCGCGCTGCCAGGCGCTGGGCGAGGACGCGCACGCGGCGCAATGGCTGGCTGAGATGGAGCGGCTGGCCCTGTTTGTCACCGTCGTCGACCTGGCGCCGCACACGCTGCGCCTGCACCAACTGTTCCGCGACATGCTGCAGCAGCGCCTGCGCCAGGAGCAGCCCGACCTGCACCGCCAGCTGCTGGAACGTGCGGCCCTGCTGGAGACCGACGCGCTGCGCCGCCAGGGCCTGTTGCTGGCTGCCGGCCGCCCCGAACGCGCGGCCGAGCTGCTGCTGGCCGACGGCGCTCTGCTGATGAACCAGCTCGGCGCGCAAGGCCTGCTGGACCTGACGCGCCGCTTCGACACGGCCTTTGCCGAGTCCAATCCCGAGTTGCACCGCGTGAAGGCACTGTCGCTGTGGGTGCTGTGGGAGGCGCAGCAGGCGGAGTGGCACTTGAGCCGCGCCGAGTCGCTGTTCACGGCGCGCGGCGACGAGGCCGGGCTGCGCTCCTCGCGCGCGCACCGCAGCATCCTGCTCATCGCGCAGGGTCGCCTGCACGAGGCCGAGGCCCTGCTGCGCGACCTCGACCCCTTCGCGCTCAGTGGCGAGCTGCGCCGGTTGACGCTGCTGGGCCGCACCTGGCATGCGCTGGAGAGCTGCCGCTTCGACGCCGTGGCGCCGCTGTTCGATGCCCTCGTTGCGGAGCTGCTGCAGCAGTCGTCGCTGGAAGCCTGGTACACGGGCTCGCCGGCGCCGCGCCAGATCAGCTGCCACGGCATGGCGCCCGCCATGGATCGCTGGTACCGCGGCGCGATGCAGGTGTTGGGCGACCGGCCGCTGCCCTTCGGCGTCAACGCCCACATGGCGCAGGCCTGGAACCTGTTCTGGCAGGGGCGGCTGGTCGAGTCGCAGCAGCTGCTGGCCCGCGCCGAGGCCGACGCGGCCTGGTTCGGGCGCCTCATCATTGCGCGAAACCATGGCCAGGCGCTTCATGCGCTGCTGGACTTGATCGCCGGCCGGCACGAGTCGGCCCTGCACCTGATGCGGCTGCGCCTAGCCGAACATGTGCCGGGCTATGGCGCCTGGGGCGAATGGCACGCCACCTTCTTCATGAGCCGCATGGCTGCCGCCTGCGGTGACCGCGCGGCGCTGTCCGACGGCCTGGAGCGCCTGGCGCGTGTCGGTGCCAACCTCAGCGACCTGGCAATGCCCTACCGGCCGCGGCCGCTGCTCGGCCTGCAGGCCCAGCTCGCGGCGCTGGACGGCCGGCGCGGCGAGGCCATCGCCGCCTGGCGCGGGCTGCTGGCCGACGGCGAAAGCGGCGACCTGCTCGGCCAGTTGAACGAAGCCCGCCTGCGCCTGGCCGCGGCGCTGCTGGCGGGCGGCGACCGCGCCGGCGCCGCGCAAGCCCTGGCACCGGCCCTGGCGCGGCGCGAGCCCGGCGGCCTGATGTGGGCCGTGCCGCTGCTGCTGCAGATGGCGGCCGAGGACTGGAGCGGCTTGCTCGACGCCGCGGACGTCGCGCGCCTGCGCAGCTGGGCCGAGGGGGTGCGACCCGCCACCGTGGCCATGGTCGAAGCCGCCGCGGCGCCGGTGGACGAGCGCCTGTCGCAGCGCGAGGCCGAAGTCATCGCGCAGATCGCCGCCGGCGCCAGCAACAAGCACATCGCTCGCGCGCTCGACCTCAGCCCCCACACCGTCAAGCGGCATGTGGCCAACATCCTCGACAAGCTCGGCCTCAACTCACGCGGCGAGGCCGCTGCATGGTGGCGCGACCGTCAGGCTTCCACCAGGCCGGGCACGCTGGCCTGATCCAGCGTCCGGCACAGCTTGGCCCAGGCCGTGTCGTTCAGCAGCGAACGCGCCGACGCCAGCACCGGCGCCTGCACCGCCGGGGGCAGGCTGCCGATGACCAGGGCGCGCTCGGCCGGCGTCAGCGCCGGGATCATCCAGCGCAGCGTCTCGCTCATCTCGCGCGGGCCGATGCTGGCCATGATGCGGCCGTGGATCTCCGTCAATTCGGCGTCGCTGTAGGCCGCCCACAGCGCCTGGTTGTGGCGGCTTTCCTCCACGGCCATGTGCTCGAAGTTGTGCGCGACGAAGGCCGCGAGGCGCCGGTACAGGCGCTGCGCCGCGGCGGCTGACGGCATCGCGCGCAGCGCGGCCGATTCGGCGCGCAGCGTGGCGATGGTGTCGAGATGCTCCTCGTGCTCGGCATCGATGGCCGCGCTGGCGCCAGCGCGGCGGGCCTCGATGGCGGGGTGGACGAACGCGTTCTCCTTGTCGACGTGGTGCTGGGCGGCGTCCAGCAGCGCGTCGAGCTGGCCCAGCGTGCCGGCCAAGTCCAGCGGGTCGTCGATGTCAATGCGGCTCAGCTGCTGCAGCGTGTCCGTCATGAACAGGCGCAGCGCCTTGTGGATGTGGGCGTAGAGGTCGAGGCGGGGCAGGGCGGTCATCGGTAACTCCGTTGAAGTGATGGACGCCAGTGTTCCGACGCGCACCTCAGCTGCCATCGCCCTGACGGGCCAGCGCCGGAGAGCCATCGCGATGGCCTTCGTCATGGCTCTTTGGTATTCCTCACATTGGCCCGTTGGGGCGATGGCCGCTCCGGTGCCGCTCGGCACAGTGCGCAGCCATGCAACGCCTCGCCCTTCTTCTGCTCTGCGCCGCCGCCCCCGTCTGGGCGACGCTGCCCGAGCGCCTGAGCCAGACCGGCCTGGGTGAGGCCCAGGTGCGCGCGTTCGAGCCGCGCTTTGCGCTGTGGTCCGACGGTGCGACGAAGCGGCGCTGGATCGCGCTGCCGCCGGGCGCTCAGGTCGACGCGAGCCAGCCCGACGCCTGGCGCTTTCCCGTCGGCACGCGGCTGTGGAAAGAGTTCAGCGTCGACGGCCAGCCGGTCGAGACACGCCACTTCGTACTGGTCGCCGACGGCCGCTGGGAGTTCGCCAGCTATGTCTGGAACGGTGCCGACGCGGTCAAGGCGCCTGCACGTGGCCAGGTGCTGACGCTGCCGGGTGGCCGGCGCTATGACGTGCCCTCGGTGGGCGACTGCATGGCCTGCCACGCCGGCGCGCGCAGCCCGGTGCTGGGCTTTGCGGCACTGCAGCTCGGTCCGGCCGTGCCGGCGTTGCTGCGCGATGGCCTGCTGAAAAACGCACCCGGCGCCTGGGCGACACAAGCGCCCGATTTCATCGCCGCCGGCGCGCCGGAACAGGCGGCACGCGGCTACCTGCACGCCAACTGCGGCCACTGCCATTTCCAAGGCGGCGTGCCGGTGCCGTTGCGGCTGGCGCTGGACGTCGGCCAGCCGCCGGCGGCCGTCGATGCCGCCGCGGTGCTGAGGCGCGCCGGCACCCGCAACCCCTACCAGCAGATGCCGCCCCTGGGCACCCGCGAGGTCGACGCCACGGGCCTGGCGCTGCTGGCCCATCACTTCAACAAACCGGAGAACCGCCCATGAAAATTCTGATCCCCGTGCTGCTCCTGGTGCTGGCCGGCGCTGCCCAGGCCGCCGACCGCATTGAGCGCGGCCGCTACCTCGTCGCCACCAGCGGCTGCACCGACTGCCATACGCCGATGAAGATGGGCGCCCACGGCCCCGAGCCCGATCAGGCGCGGCGGCTGTCGGGCCACCCGCAAGCCTTCGTGGTCAGCGCACCCGCGGCGTTGCCGCCGGGGCCGTGGATGGTCGCCATCGCCGCCACCGGCACCGCCTATGCCGGGCCCTGGGGCCTGAGCTTCGCGGCCAACCTGACGCCGGACGACGAGACCGGCCTGGGCCGCTGGAGCGAGGCCGACTTCCTGCAGACCATCCGCACCGGCCGCCACCTCGGCCGCGGCCGGCCGGTGCTGCCGCCCATGCCCATCCCCGTCTACAGCCAGATGACGGACGACGACCTGAAGGCCGTGTTCGCCTACCTGAAATCGCTGCCGCCCATCCGCAACCAGGTGCCCGAGCCCGTGGCACCGGCCCAACGCTGACTCAATCCATCCAACGCAAGGAGTTCCTCATGAAGCGCTTCATCTCTTCGGCCCCGCTGGGCCTGTTTTCCGCCCTCGTCACCGCCGTTGGCCTGGTCGCCGCGGGCACGTTGAGCCTGCCGTCGGAGGCCTTCGCAGCGGCGTCGCCCTGCGACGACAGGCCGGCGCTGCAGCAACGGCTGGACGACTTCGACGCGCGCTGGAACGCCAGCGACGCCTGGGGCCTGACGGCGCAGTTCGCGATGGACGGCAGCCTGGGCGCTTCCGGTGAGGTGGGGCGCCAGGCGGTGTACCGCCAGCTGATCGAGCGCCTGGGGCGTTCGCAGCAGCCGCGCCAGACGCGCGTGCTGCGCGCCTCGAATGTGGGCCAGGCCTGCCTGGTGGACGTGATGGTGCGCAGCGGCGAGCGTCAGGAGGCGGGGCTGTTCTTGCTGGCGCACAACCGCGACGGCGGCATCGTTGCGATGCGCTGACCTGCCACAAGGAAAAGCCCCTCCCGGCGTGACCCGGTCGGGGCAAAAAAGCGCTTCACGCCGCCGGGGACGCACCGGCAAAGGTGCGTGGGGCTGCGGCGTTCATCACAGCGCATTTGGCTTCCACGAGCGTCACCCGGGGGTGGCGCGTTGCGGGCCGGAACTCGTGCTTTTCATGGTCGCGGACGGCTCGCGGTGCCGTCTCGCCAGGGGCCGCAACGTTGCCGGGGGCCATGCACTGGTGACGGGCTGAATCATCGGCGCACAGCCCACGGATGAAGCGGTGATCAGCCGGTGCCGGCCCGGCTTTTTCAGGTCAGTGAACGTGAGACTCCATCCGTGCCGGTACCACCTGCAACCGCACTGCCGGCGCGCGTGGCTTGGGGCTGGCAACACTGGGCCGCTCCGCCCAGTTCCACTCGCCCTGCGTGCATACCTGCCGCACTTGGAACCACAGCTCGCCGGCTTCGGCCGGCAGCGAGGCGCGAAGCACGAACTCGTCGTACCAGCCGTCCGGAAGGTGGTCGGTCTCGCTATTCGCCGTCCAGCGCACCTCGGCCAGTTCGTCGGTGACGGTCTTGCCATGGCTGTCGTGTGGCGTCTTCAGCGGCCGGCGCTTTGTCGTCAGCGTCCAGCCGGCTTTCGGCATGGGCTTGGCGCCGCGCAGCGCGGCTTCGGGCAGCGTGACGACGATCTCCTTCGTCGCCGCGCCGTCACAGCCGTGGCCAACCTTGAAGGCGGCGCGGTAGCTGGTGCCGGCCGGGGCTTCGGGCTGATCTAGCGCCACGTGGGCGTGGGCGCTCGCGGCGGCGAGCAGCATCATGAGAGCGGTCTGTTTCACAGGTCGAACCTCAGGTTGGCCAGCACCGTGCGGCCTGGGTAGGGGTGGAAGTTCCAGTACTCGGCGCCGTTCAGGTTGTCCACGCCGAGGCTGGCGCTCCACTGGCGGTTGATGCGCCAGGCGACTTTGATGTCGGCCATGAAGTAGCGGCTGAAACCCTGGTAGGCCATGCCGTTGAAGTCGGCATTGTTGAGATTGCCGTATTGCCGGCTTCCGTAGCGGGCGCCCAGGCTGGCGTCGAGTGCCGGCGTGATCGCGTAGCTGACCAGCGCGCTGGCCCGCCAGCGCGGCACGCGCGGTTGCTGTTTGCCCAACGTGTCGCCCGCCGTGGCGACGAAGCCGGCGTTGGCCTTGATCGTCGAGTCGGCATAGGTGAGGCTGGCCTGCCAGCGCCAGGCCTTGCCCACGTCGCCGCGGCCGGCCAGCTCCAGCCCCAGCGTCTCGATGCGGCGGATGTTCTGCACGCTGGACACCGCCCGGCCGTTGATGATGCTGGCCTGGCTGTAGAGCGCATCGCGCGTGTCCTCGTGGAAGACGGTGGCGCGCAGCTCGGCCGCTTCGGCATGCCACAGCGCCGACAGCTCGCGGGTCCAGCCGCGCTCGGCCTTGAGGTCAGGGTTGGTGACGGGGTCGCCCTCGACGTAGGCGCCGGTGCTGCTGACGCCGCCCTGGAACAACTCACCCACGGTGGGCCAGCGCACGGCGCGGCCGAAACTGACGCGCAGGTCCAGCGCGTCGCTGATGGCCCAGCCGAGCGCGGCCTTGGGCGACAGGGCGGTCTCGCGGCGGTTGGCGTAGCTCACCGTCTGGCTGGTGGCCGCCGTCTTGCTGCCGTTCTGCGCCTGCCAGGTTTCATGCCGCAGGCCCAGCACCGCGCGCAGCTCAGGGGCCAGGTCCAGCACGCGCTGGGCGAAGGCGCTCGTCAGCGTCGTCTCGCCCTCGAAGGCGGTGAAAGGCGTCAGCGTGCCCTCGTTCAGCCAGTCGCTGGCGTTGTCCACGCGCTGGCGCCAGACATGGTGATCACGCTGCAGGCCGCCCTCCCAGCCGCGCGCCGAGGCCTTGGCGGCCAGCGTCGTCCAGCCGCTGCCGTCCAGCCGCGTGATGCGGCCCCGGCCCCCGGTGCGCGCAAGCGGCTGGGCGCTGCGGTCCTTGGCGTAGTCGAGGTGGCTGGCAGCGAGTTCCCAGTCCACGCCATCGGCGGCGCTGCGCTTAAGCGTGGCGCCGACGATGCGGTGCTCTGCCTCGTCGTGGGTCAGCCCGAACTCGTTGGCAGCCAGCATGTAGCCATGGCCGTCGATGCTGACGGGGCCGCTGGTGACGGCATTGCCAGCCGCGTCGCGCAGCCAGCTGCGGCTGATGGCGTTGCCGGTGTTACGCCACAGGCCCAGCAAGGCCTGCGCGCGCAATTCAGAAGTGGGCTGCCAAGCCAGGCGCAGCTTCCCTTGGTCTTGCACGGTGTGCATCTGTGTGGCTGAGCCCAGCAGCCACCACGGCTGGCCGAAGCGGTCCTGGCCGGCCACGGCGCCGGTCACCGGCGCGGCGTTGGAAGCCGGCGCCGTGGTGGCGACGGCGCGGGTCGGGAAGGTCAGCGGCTGGCCTTCGTTGTCGTGGCGCGAGAGGCTGAGCCACCAGCTCCAGTTGCCGGTCTTGTTGCCCAGCGACGCACTGGCTTGGCGGCCCTGGTAGCTCGTGTCATCGCCGCCATGGCGCCAGCGCTGCGAATACATGCCGACCTCGGCATGGGCCTCGAAGGCCTGCGGCCGCCGCGTCTGGTAGTCGACAACGGCGCCGACCGAGTTTCCGCTGTAGGCTGCCGAGAACGGTCCGTACAGAACGTCCACGCGTGCGATCTCCTCGGCACCGATGAGGCCCCAGCGCGGCGTGAAGGCGGCGCCGTTGCCCAGCAGGTTGGCGAGCGGAATGCCGTCGACGAAGACCAGCGCCCGCGCGCTGTTGCCCGTGCCCGAGGCGCGGGTGGACAGCACGGCGTGGTTGTAGTCGCCGGGGTAGCGCTTGCGCACCAGCAGGCTGGGCAGGTACTTGAGCGCGTCCTCGGCGTCGGTGGCATTGATGCTGCGCGCGATGTCGGTCGCGGTGACGCCCTCCAGCGTCGTCGGGATGACGGTGGGCAGCGATGTGGAAGCGGCAGCACTGACGGTGACAAGGCCGAGGGCGGTGCGGGTTTGCGGTGGAGCGGTGCGCGGCTCTGGGCCACCGCAGTCATCACAGGCGCGGGCCTGATGAGCAGCCACGGCCAGCGTGCAGATGGCGGCCGCGCGCGCAAGGACAGTCTTGTTCATGGAAATCGTGATCGGAGTCGCGCCGGCGCCCGTTCGGGCGACGGCAAACGCCAAGGCCGTGCGGGCCTTGGCAGGGCGGTGGACTCAGATCAGACCGGGTGGCGCGCGCGCGCTGGCAGGACGCCAGGCGTGGGCGGTGACGGGCGCGGTCCAGAAGCGTTCGGGCGCCTCCAGCGTCAGCGCGCTGTTCAATGGCAGCTGCGGCGGCACGGGCGGTGCCGCAAGGTCGGTCGTGCCCAGATGGCAGGCCGGGCAATGTCCTTCGGTCAGCAGCTTGAGTGCCGTACCGCCGGGCTCTGCGGCCTGGCCCGGCTGTGCCGTTGCGGACGGTGCGCGGCAGACGTCCTGCCAGGTGGAGAAGTCCCCGCGCGCATGCGCCAGCGCCGTGCCGATGCCCGGCGCCAGCATGGCCAGCAGAAGCACGGCCGCCAGCCACCAGGTGTGGCGGCGAGCGCGGGCGCGGAACTGGGCGGTCATGGGGTGCGGATTCTAGGCGCGCGTCTGAGCGGCGTTGCGCGTGCCGGCCCCGCCATACCGCTGGACAGCGCTGCTTAAGATGCCCTCGTGCTGGCGCGCAATGCGCCGGCCCAGGGAGGATCCATGAACGACGAACTGCACCGACGCGGCCTGCTGGCCTGGGCCGGGTTGGCGGCGCTGGGCAGCAGCGCCGGCGTGTTGGCGGACGAGGCACCCCTTGCCTCGCCGGACCGCGTGGCGCCCGATGCGTCCTTGGGCCAGGCGCTGGACGGCAAGGCCCTGCGACTCAGCGACTACGAGGGCAGACCGGTCATCGTGTTCTTCTGGGCGTCCTGGTGCCCGTACTGCCGCAACGAGCTGCCGGTGCTGGAACGGCTGCAGGCCAAAACACGTGACCGCATGACCATCGTCGCCGTCAACGTCGAAGAGCGCGCCGTCTTCAAGAAGCTGCAGCGCGTGCTGGCCGACACCACGCAACTGGTGCACACCTACGACCCTGACACGGCCAGCGCCAAGGCCTTTGCCAAGCCGAGCTCGCTGCCGTACACGGTGGTCCTGCGCGCTGACCGCTCGGTCGCGGCGACGCAGAAGGGTTGGGGCGAGGGGAGCGTGGATTTCATCGTCAAGCACGTCAACACCGTGCTGGCCGATGCCAAGACGGGCGACAGGTGAGCCAGCCCGGACCCCGGGCAGGGCCGCTCAGAAGCGGTGCCGCATCCCCAACGAGACGCTGTTGCCGGCCGACTGCCCGGCGACCTTGTCGCTCATGCCCATGAGGTAGACGTCGGTGCGCTTGGACAGCCAGTAGTCGTAGCCCACGGTCCAGGTCTTGCGGCCGGCGCCCGAGCTGGGGCTGATGCGACCGTACTGCGCCAGCAGCTTGCCTGCGCCGATGGGCACGCTGGCGCCGGCCTGGTAGATCTTGAAGTCGATGCGGCGCGTGTCGTTGCTGGCGTCGGCGTACTGGCCGAACAGCTTGACGATGCCGAAGTCATAGGAGCCATGACCCATCAGGACGGTGGTGTCGTCGACGGGGGTGGGGCCGCCGTCCTTCTGGACCTTCTGGTAGGTCAGCGCACCCGCCAGCGGGCCGCGGGTGTAGGTGCCGCTGGCGGCAACGTTGCGGCCACCGGCCCCCTCGCCCGCCGCGACGGCCGCGGCCGCGGTGAAGCCGCTGAAGTTGGGCGAGGTGTAGACGACCGAGTCGCCCCAGCCCGAGTCGCCGGTGACGGTGTTGCTGGTGAAGATGTGGCGGATGGCCGGCGAATAGCCGAAGGAATCGCCGATGGCGTTGAAGTTCAGCGTCGCGATGAACATCAAGTTGGTGTTGCGCCCGACCTTGACGCTTCCCCACGTTTTGCTGGCCAGGCCGACGTTGGCGTTGCGGGCCCAGAAAGGGTCGGTCGCCGAGCGCCCGCTCTGGCCGGCGTCGGCACGCAGAAAGCTTTCGAGCTGGAAGGTGGCAGTCAAGCCGCCGCCCAGGTCTTCGCTGCCGCGAAAGCCGATGAAGCTCGTCGTCATCTTGCCGCTGTCGGCGCTCTTGAGGCTGGCCGCGCTGCCGGCTGCCTTGCTGGTGCCGACGCTCAGGTCGATCAGGCCGAAGGCGGTGACGCTGCTCTGGGCCTGGGCGCTAGTTGCGGCCAGCGCCAGCAGCGTCAGCACGGGGATGGTCTTCTTCATGGGGCTCCTCTGGTTGTAGTCAGGACTGCCCGCGGTGCGCCCAGCCGGTCAGGCGGCGCTCCAGGCGGGCGAAGAGTTCGTACATCGCCATGGCCATCGCGCCGACAACGACCAGTCCGGCGAAGGCCAGGCCCATCTGCATGGACGAGCCGGCCGAGATCAGCAGGTAGCCGATGCCCTCGTTGGAGGCCGTCATCTCCGACACGGTGGTGCCGACGAAGGCGAGCGTGATGGACACCTTCAGCGCGCCGAAAAAGTACGGCATGGAGCGTGGCAAGCCCACCTTGAGCAGCACATCGGTGCGCCGGGCGCCAAGCACGCGCAGCACGTCCTCCAGCTCGGGCTCCAGCGTGGCCAGACCGGTGGCGATGTTGACCATGATGGGGAAGAAGCTGATCAGGAAGGCCGTCAGCACCGCCGGCCCCACGCCGATGCCGAACCACACGACCAGGATGGGCACGAACGCCGCCTTGGGCAGCGCGTTGAAGGCCGTCATCAGCGGGTACATGGCTGAATAGGCCAGCCGCGAGCTGCCCATCAGACAGCCCAGCAGCACGCCGACGACGATGGAAATCGCAAAGCCCAGCATCGTCACCCACCAGGTGCGCCAGGCGTGGCCGAGGATGGTGGCGTGGTGCTCCCAGAACTGCTGCGCGATGCGCGACGGGCTGGGGAAGAGGAACTCCGACACGTCGAACAGGCCGCAAATGCTCTGCCACAGCGCCAGGATGAGGGCGAGCAGCAGCCAGTGCGCGTTCTGCTGCAGGCGGCGGGCCTTCATCGCGCGATCTCCATGCCGGCCTTCTTCAGCGCGCCAATGTGGCCACGCAGCTCGTGGACGATCTCGCCGAACTCGGGCGTGTAGGTCACATCCAGCTCGCGCGGGTGCGGCAGCGGTACCTCGCGCCGCAGCACGATGCGGCCGGGGCTGCGGCTCATCACATAGATGGTGTCGGCCAGGAAGACCGACTCGCGCAAGTCATGCGTGACGAGGATGACGTTGAAGCCCTGCGCCGCCTGCAAGTCGCGCAGGATGCACCACAGCTCCTCGCGCGTGAACGCGTCCAGCGCACCAAAGGGCTCGTCGAGCAGCAGCAGTTGCGGCTCGTGAATCAGCGCGCGGCAAATGCTGGCGCGCTGCTGCATGCCGCCCGACAGCTGCCAGGGGAACTTGTCCTCGTAGCCGGCCAGGCCGACGCGGGCCAGCAGTGCGCGGGCGCGGGCCTCGAACTCCGGGCGCTTGTGCTTCAGCTCAGAGCGGAAGGGCTCGACGATCTCCAGCGGCAGCATGACGTTGGCCAGCGTCGTGCGCCAGGGCAGCAGCGAGGCCGACTGGAAGGCCATGCCGCTGATCTTCAGCGGGCCGTGTACGGTGCGGCCGTCGACGCGGATCTCGCCGCGGGACGGCGGCTTCAGGCCGGTGGCCAGCTTCATGAAGGTGGACTTGCCGCAGCCAGAGGGGCCGACGATGGCGATGAACTCGCCGCGTGCGACCTTCAGGTCGATGGCTTCGACGGCGAACTTGTCCTGCGCCAGCAGCTCGTCGTTGTAGGCCAGCCAGACATCGCGGAAGTCGACAAAGGCTTCCACGGTCACTTCTTCGGCAGGATGTCCAGCTCCGCCGCGCTCGGCAGGAAGCCCCCGTTCCATACCGCGCCCGCGTCCACGCGCGTCTTCGTGGCATAGGCGTCGGACACTTGGCTGGCCATCAGCGTCAGGCGTGGCAGCTTCAACTGGCCGAAGCCTTCAGCGCGTGCATCCGCGCTGGCGATGACGTCGGCAATGGCCATGCGCAGGCGGCGCTTCTCCAGCTCGACATTGATGATGCCGTCGCGCTCCTTGACGAACGCGATAGCGTCGTCGGGCTTGGCCAGCACCTCCTTGGCGCCCTTGGCGAAGGCGCGCAAGAAGGACTTCAGCGCCTCGGGCTTCTCCTTGATGAACTTCGGCGTGGCGATGATGACGTTGCCGTAGAGCTTCACGCCGTTGTCGGCGTAGGGCAGCACCAGCACGTCCGCCGCCTTGGCGCCGCGCGCCTCCAGGTTCAGCAGCGACGTGAACGAGAAGCCGGTGATGGCGTCGACGTTACCGCGCATCAGCATCGTCTCGCGCAGCGGGGGGTCCATGCTGATCCACGTGACGGCGCCCAGCTTGTTGGCCTTGGCCAGGATGGGGAAGCCGCGCCGCCCGGCGTCGAACACCGGCGCGCCGAGCTTCTTGCCGGTCAGGTCGGCCAGGCTCTTGATGCCCGACTTCTTCAGCGCCAGCACCGCGGCCGGCGTGTTGTTGTAGACCACCATGACGGCCACCGGCTTGTTCGGCGCGTCGGGGTTGTTGGCGTGGAACTCCATCAGCGCCGCCAGGTCCGCGAAGCCGATGTCGTAGGCGCCCGAGGCGACCCGCGTGACGGCGCCGCCCGAGCCGTTGCCGGCGTCGATGCTGACGTCCAGCTTCTCGTCCTTGAAATAACCCTTGGCTGCGGGCAGCAGGAACAGGGCCGCCGGGCCTTCAAAGCGCCAGTCGAGCTGGAACTTGATGGAGGTCGTCTGCGCGCTGGCGGTGCCGGCAACGCACAGCTTGAGGGCGACCACGACGCTGGCCAGCCAGCGGCGACGTGCGAGACCTTGCAAGGACATGGGGGCTCCGTTTACCAGGGCGCGCCGGTGCGCCCGTCGAATGAGAGAACGCAATCTCCATGCCACGCGCAGGGCCTGTTCCAGCGCGCCGGCCGCGCGTGCGCGGTGCACGGCCGCACCGCGCCGGCGCGTCCGTCATCCTGGGGTTGTGCTTGGTGGCCCGCGCGGCACACACTGCGGCGATGGATGCCACCCCCGTGCCGCCCCCCAAGCCCTGGCCTGCCCGCATGCTCGGCTGGATGGGCGCCGAGGCGCCCAAGCTGATCGCCAGCATCGTCATTCTGGTGCTGGGCTTCTGGATCAAGGACTCGGTGGACCTGGCCATCAAGCAGCGCCAGCTCGACCTCTCCTACACCAAGGAGATGATGGGCCTGCTGCAGAAGCTCACCGAGGAGGAAGACCTCAACAAGCTGAAGAACGGCGCCGTCGTGCTGGCCTCCTTCGGCGAGCCGGCGCTGCCGGCGCTGCTGATGGAGCTGCGCCGCCCCGACCTGCACGCGGTGGCCGCCACCCTCGGGCTGGAGGCCATGGCCGTGCGCGAGCCCGAGACGCTGTGCCGGGTCTTGCCGCCGCTGCTGCTCAAGCGCAACCAGCACTACGCCATCGGCGCCCACCGCACGCTGCTCAGCCTCATCGGCGACAACGGCTGCCGCAAGGCCCTGCCGCAGCTGCGCCGCTACCGCGACCTCGTCAACGCGGCCGTGGCCGGCAAGCCCGAAGCACTGCGCCAGCGCATCGGCGGCGAGATTGCCGCGCCGGCCGAGGCCTATCCGCGGCTGAAGCAGACGGTGGACGAAGCCATCGCCAACCTGTAGTGATCGCCATGAGAGCTGTCTTGCTTGCCTTGCTGCTGGGCTGTGTCGCCAGCACGCAGGGGGCCGTCGTCAACTGCGCGCCGGCTGCCGGCCGCTTCACGGTGCTGCTCAGCGAGCCCAGCGGCGGCGCGCTGGCCGACCGCGTGGCCGTCGAGCGCTTCCTGAACAAGCTGCAGTTCGAGCTGGACCAGGAGCGCGATGAGCGCTGGATCAATCCCGGCGCCACGCCGGTGGCCTTTCGCGCCTGCCCCAAGCGTGCGCCGGCACTGGACGGCAGCGAGTTCAGCGCCGAGGTCGTCGAGCAGCTCAACGACCAGCGCGTGCTGATGGAGGTCTGGGGCGTCGTCGAGCGCGACGGCACGCCGCCGGCGCTGTCGGCGCAGATCAACTACCTGCTGGTGCCGCTGCGGTTTGCGGCCGACCAGCGCGAGACCGTGCCGGCCGGGTTGCAGCGCCTGCGCTACCCCGAGGCCGGTGCGGCGCCCACGACCGACGCGGTGCAGCTGATCTCCAAGCCGCTCGACCTGGACGCCTTCATCGCCAGCGCGCTGGGCCTGAAGCTGCTGCGTGAACGCGCCTACGAGCCGGCCCATGCCAACCTGTGCCGCGCGCACAGCCTGCTCGGCGCCATGCTCAAGCGCCCCATCACCGGCCGCAGCAAGACCGAGCTGACGGCGTTGCACGGCTTCGTGCAGGAGAGCGCCGGGCGCACGCTGCGCGAGGCGCTGGCCGACGCGGCCTACCCACGCACCGGCCTGCTTCGTCTACAAAAACCGGCGCAGCCCTGCGCGGAGGGCCAGTGATGCGCCGCGCCCTTGCACTCCTGTCGCTGGCTCTGGCCTGCGCGCTGCCGGCGCACGGCATGGACATCCGCGCCTGTTCCGACCCGGTTGTCTTCCGCGGCGCCGCGGTGAATGCACTGGTATTGCCCTGGCGCGCGGATGGCGCGCGCGACGCCGCGGTGGGGGCGGCCAGCCGGCAGATCTCGTCGCTGGCTCACCTGCAGCTGCTGATGGCGATGCTGAAGTACAGCTCCGTGGGGGCCGTGGACCTGGTGGCCGACGGGGGCCGGCAATGCGATGTCGACCGCGTGCTCGCCACCGTCAGCCAGACGGGCACCGGCACCGGCAAGCTGGAGCGCGGCAAGGCCGTGCTGGCCATCTGGGGGCGGCTGTTCGAGCAGGACGGCGAGCTGTTCCTGCAGACCTATCTGCGCTTCGCGCGCCAGGGCGCGCAGGGGCTGACACCCGAGACGATCACGCTGGACTGGGCCGGTGCGAAGTTCGAGGCCGCGCTGCCGGCCCAGGCGTTGTCCTTTGCGCCGCGGCGCATCCGGCTCGACGAGCTGGCCAGCATCGACAAGGCCTCGCGCGCCGCGCTGCAGGTGCGCCAGCAGCCCAGCGACGCCGCGCCCGGCGTGGAGATCGGGCGCTCGGTCCACCAGAGCTTCCCGTATGCCATCGTCGAGGCGCGCGGCGACTGGATGCGCGTGGTACCCATGCGCCCGGGCCTGCCCGCGGGCTGGATGCGCGCTCGCGCGGCCGGCGATGTGGCGGAATGGCAATTGGCCCGCTGGCTGCCCGAGCTGGACTTTGCCGATGCGATGGCCGGCTGGCTGCGCCTGCAGGTCGGCGGCCTGCAACCCGCCGAGCGCGAGCGCGTGGTGCGCGCCGTCGAGGCGGGCCTGACGCGCTACGAAAAGGCGGTGCCGGCCGACCTGGCGCCCAGCGCCTGGGGCCTGGGCGCGGCGCTGCGCGGCCAGATCGCGTGGACGCAGGGCCGCCGCGCCGACGCGGCCGAGCGCTTCAGCGAAGCCCTGCAGCGCCTGCCGGCCAGCGCCGCGGGTACCAACCTGGCTGCGGTGTCCGCGCTGTCAGGCGTCACACCCGATGCCGCCGCCGCGGCGCAGTTGTCGCAACGCCTGCTGGCCGCGCTGGCCCTGTCGCCGCGCGACCCGCAGGTGCTGGGCAACCTGCAGGCGCTGTATGGCGTCTATGCCCAGCGGCCCGACTGGAGCCCGTGGCCGCCGGCCGAGCTGGCCGAGCGCCAGGCGCTGCTGCGTTCAGCGCGCTGAACTGGCCAGGCGGCCGGCCATCTCCGAGGCCACCTCGCGCAGTGTGGTGCTGACATCGGCACTGCCGGCCAGCGCATGCCAGAACGCCTGGGCCGGCTCGCGGGCGCCGCCACTGCGGGCCAGCGCGTCGGGCTCGAAGGCGCTGTAGTCCGCCGCACAGCCCAGCGTGGCATCCGGCCGCCAGCGCATCGGCAGCATGTCGTACACCGGGGCCAGCGTGAAGCGGCCTTTCAGCAGCCCGGTCAGGTCTTCACCGTCGACCCACAGCGCGAGATTGCCGCCGTGCATGTCGGTGTTGCCGATGAGCCGGCCAAAGTCCCACAGCGCTTGCGCGCGGGCGGCGTCCAGCGACGACAGCCGGCGCTGCCCGGCCAGGCCTTGCGCGCTGCGTGGCCAGTTCCAGTAGCCGCCTGGCAGAAAGCCGGCATGTGCTGCTGCGATGGCCACGGCATGGCGCCGGCCGTGGTCGCCCAGACGGTCGAAGCGCTCGCTGAGCAGATACGTGCGACGCGGGCTCGCCACGATGCGGCTGGCCGCCACCGCCACGCCGTGCGCGGCCAACGTGCGCAGTGCCAGGTGCTCGGCGTGCAGCAGGTCGTGCCAACGCTCGCCGAAGGGCGTGCCGCGTGGCGGGGTGAACTTCACCAGCAGCGGCCCGCCACCCTCCTGCCGCGCCAGCAGCTTGGGCTGCTCGCCGCCTGCTGACGAGCCCGCCGGCAGCGTGCCCGCCACGTCGTCTGCCAGCGCATCCAGCGCCGCCGCCAGTGCTGTGGGCGATGCGGGCAGTGCCGGCAGCGCGGTGCCGGGCTGCGGCTCGCCCAAGCTCAATGCACCGCTGCCATCGTGCAGGTGGAGTGCGGCAAACAACTGCGTCTCCAGCGTCCAGGCCGCCGGGTCGGTCGAAATGCCCGGTGCGGCCAGCCGCTGTGCCAGCAGCCGGCCGAGAAAACCCTGTGCCACCAGCGGCGACAGCAGCCAGGGCAACTCGCCCTGGGTGGCAACGCTGACGCCCGGGCCGCCCAGGTGCAGGGTGTCGCTCACCAGCAGCGTGAGCTGGCCGATGCGGCGGGTCTCACCGCTTTGAAGTGTCAGCAGAACGGGTTGCTGCGAAGGTGTGCCGTGAATGGATTGAGACAGGCCGTACCGAGCGGAACGCGCCTGACCCAACGCCACCACCCGGCTGCCCAGGTCGGCCAGGATGCGCGACAGCGTGGGCTGGCTTTTGCCAGTGATGGCTTGCATCTGTGGCGACGACAGCAAGCCGCGTGCCGCCAGTGCGCCAAGTACGAGATGGTGTTCCGTCGTCAGTTCAGCCATCACGACCCTGCTGTTCGTGAATAGATTCTGAATAGATTATAAGAGGCTTTCGGGCAGTCTCCTAGATCGCAAGCATCTCGGCAAGCGTGCGCGCCACGACCTGGGTCGCCCGCTTCAGGTCGTCCAGCACCAGGTGCTCGTCGGCGCGCTTGGCATTGCTCTCCAGCACGGTGCGCGGCCCGGCGCCGTAGATGGCGGCCGGGATGCCATGCGCCGTGTACAGGCGCACGTCGGTGTAGAGCGGCGTGCCGGAGGTCGGGATCTCTTCGCCAAAGATGGCCTGGCCATGCTTTTGCAGCGCGGCCACCAGCGGCGCGGCGCCCGGCAGCGGCTTCATCGAATCGGCCAGCAGCAGGCGCTTGATGTCGAGCTTGATGCCCGCGCTCTGCGCGACCGTGCGCTCGATCAGCGCGCGCACCTCGGCCTCGACAGCCGCCGGGTCCTCCTCGGGAATCATGCGGCGGTCGAGCTTGATGACCACCTTGCCCGGCACGACATTGGTGTTGGATCCGCCCTCGATGCGGCCGACATTCAGGTAGGGGTGGGTGATGCCGGCCACCTCGGAACGGCGCGTCTTCAGCACGTCGTTGTGGGCGTAAAGCGCCGTCAGCAGCTTCGTTGCCGCCTGCAGCGCATCGATGCCCGTGCTCGGGTATGCCGCATGCGAGGCCAGGCCGTGCAGCGTCACTTCCATTTGCAGGCAGCCGTTGTGGGCCGTGACGACCTGGTAGCTGAAACCGGCTGCGATCAGGTAGTCGGGTTTCGTCAGACCTTGCTTCAGCAGCCAGCCGGGGCCAAGTTCACCGCCGAACTCCTCGTCGTAAGTGAAATGCAGCTCGACGGCGCCCTTCAGCGGCAACCCGGAGTTCTTCAGCGCCAGCAGCGCAAACGCGTAGGTCGCGAAGTCGCTCTTGCTGACGGCCGACGCACGGCCATACAGCTTGCCGTCGACGACGTCGGCCGAGTATGGGCCATAGGTCCAGCCTTCACCGGGCGGCACCACGTCGCCATGCGCATTCAGCGCAATCGTCGGGCCGCCTTCACTGAAGCGGTGGCGGACGATGAGGTTGGTGATGGACTGCATGCCGGCGGCCTGCACGTCGGCGGCGGGAACGACGTGCATCTCCACCGTGAAGCCAAGTTCGGCCAGCAGCTCAGCCGTGCACTCGGCATGCGGCGCGTTGTTGCCGGGCGGTGTGTCGGTGGGGATGCGGACGAGTTGCTGTAGGAAACGAACTTCGTCGTCGAAGTTGGCTGCAATCCAACGGTCTGGAGAAGAGGTGGTCATGTCGATGTCGGTGTTGGAAGGTCCAGGCGCCACAGCCATACCTTGCCGACTTCCTCGTTCGGCAGCTCGGCGATGAACTGCATGCCGAGCTTGCGCAGCACGCCATTCGAGGCGTTTGTCTCGGCCAGCGTGTGCGCCTGGACAGCGCGGACAACCGGCCGTGCACGAGCCAAGGCGACCAGGGCTTGAGCAGCTTTCGTCGCATAGCCACGGCCACGGTAGGCTGGCGCGATTTCGTAGCCGATCTCGACGCGGCCTTCGGCATCCGGTGGCCCGGTGAAACCGCCGTTGCCGACTACGCAGCCCACCGCGCGGTCGATGAAGAAGCAGGCTGGCCACTCGGCACCCATGTCGGGCAGGGACGGATCGAAGGCCTCAGGAAACTGCGGCCAGCCGTCTGGCAGGCGCGCCTGAAGCAGTGCCGCGAGCAGTTCGCGCCCAGCGTGGAAGGCCTCGCGATGCGCGGGCAGCATGGCGACCAGCTCTACGGTCGTTCGGGCTGCGGCGGCGCATGTTTCCAGCAGCTGCTGAAAGGCCTGCACGGCCAGCTCTGCGTCATCCACCGTCACCGACTCCAGCGGGTTGTGGCTGATGCCGCCATTGCCGCCGCGCACGAAGAGCATGGCCTGGGGCAGCAGCTCGTGCAGTTTCATCGCGTCATGGCCGGCACCCGAGGGCAGGCGGTGGATTGGCAGGCCGAGTTCAGTCACCGCAGCTTCCCAGCGCGACTGCCAGGCCGCATCGCTCGGCGCGGCATTCGCAGCGAGCGTTGGCTGCAGCGTGAAGCTCAGCCCACGGCGCTGGCAGATCTCGTCGAGCCGGGCGCGCACATCAGCATCCAACGCGTCGCGGGCTGCGTCAGCCGTTGCGCGCAGGTCCAGGCTGAAGCGGCAACGGCCGGGGATGACGTTGATGGAACCCGAGGGCACCTCCAACATGCCGACGGTGCCGACGACGTCGGGCACCTGGGCGGCGCGTTCCTCGCAGAACAGGATCAGCTCGGCGACGCCGGCCGCCGCGTCGCGGCGCTGGCCCATGGGCGTGGTGCCGGCGTGGCTCGCCAGGCCGACGATCTCGCCGGTGTAGCGGCGACTGCCGTTGATGGACGTGACGATGCCCAGTGGCAGGTCCAGGCTGTCGAGCACCGGGCCTTGCTCGATGTGCACTTCGACGAAGCCGAGGTAGCGCGACGGGTCGCGCTTGCAGCCCGAGATGGCCTCCATCGTGCCAGGCAGGCCGGTCGCCTGCATCGCGTCGCGCAGCGTGATGCCGGCCGCATCGGTTTGGTCCAACCAGCCCGGCTGGAAGGCGCCGATCAGTGCGGTGGAGCCGAGGAAGTCGGCGGGGAAGCGCTGGCCCTCTTCCTCGGAGAAGCCGACGACTTCGAGGTCGAACGGCAGGCGCTGGCCGGCGCGGTGCAGTTCGCGCACGGAGAGCATCGGCACAAAGATGCCCAGCCGCCCGTCGAAGCGGCCGGCGCGGCGCACGGTGTCGTAGTGGCTGCCGGTCAGCAAGCGCTTGTCTCCGGTGCCCTTGTAGACGCCGACGACATTGCCGACGGCGTCGCGGCTGACTTCGTCGCAGCCGCAATCGCGCATCCAGTCCATCAACTGCTCGGCGACCGCTGTGTGTGCGGGCGTGGCGTAGGTGCAGGTCAGGAACTCTTCGGTGTCGCTGTGCACGGCCAGTGCGGCGGCCCAGTCCCACAGCTGTTCGCCCAGCTCGGGCCGCACGCCGAACTTGTCATTGAGCCGGATCTCGGCGATGCGGTGGATCTGGCGCAGGCACTCGGCGCGTTCCACGTCTGGGTGGGCGCGCAGCCGGCGCTCGAAGGTGGCGATGATCTCGGCACGGGTGAAGCCGGTGCCGCGCGGGCCGCGCACGGCCAGGATGAAGGGCCAGCCGAAGCGCGCGTTGTAGTCGGCATTCAGCTTTTGCAGCTTGGCGAACTCCTCGGCCGTGCAGGCGGTCAGCCCGGCCTTCTGTTGCTCATTCGTCGATTCGGCGGTCAGCGTGCCGGCGATGGCGGCCTTGCCGGCCAGCTCCGGGTGGGCGCGGATCAGCCACAGCTGTTCGTCGACGCTGGCCTCGCGCACGACGCGGGCCAGCGCGACCTTCAGTGCGGCCAGCGATGCGAACGGCCGCGCCGCCGCGGCGCGTTCGGCGATCCAGGGCGAATGTTCATAGGTGCCGTCCAGCAGCGCGACGAAGTCGCTGGCGCTGGCGCTGTTCAGTTCTTCGAGTTTCATCATTCCCAGACAAAGGCCGTGCGGGCGTCAAAGGGGTGAACGGCTTTCCAGTGCCGCGCAATGTCGAGCCGCCGGCACACCCAGACGCGGTCATGCGCCTCGATGTGGTCCAGGAACTTCTGCAGCGCGCGCAGACGCCCCGGGCGGCCGAGCAGCCGGCAGTGCATGCCGATGCTCATCATCTTCGGGCTGTCTCCCCCCTCGGCATAGAGCACGTCGAAGGAATCCTTCAAATATTCGAAGAACGGCTCGCCATGGCTGAAACCCTGCGGCAGCGCGAAGCGCATGTCGTTGCAGTCGAGCGTGTAGGGCACGACGAGATGAGGTGCCAACTCGCCGTTGGTCTTCCTGACCTGCAGCCAGAAGGGCAGGTCGTCGCCGTAGTAGTCGCTGTCGTACTCGAAGCCGCCGAAGTCCGCCGCCAGGCGGCGGGTGTTCGGGCTGTCGCGGCCGGTGTACCAGCCCAGGCCGTGCGGCTCCCGGCCCAGCGTCAGGCGTTTCAGCGAGGCCATGGCCTGCGCTATGTGGGCGCGCTCGGTGTCCTCGTCGACGTTCTGGTAGTGCACCCAGCGCCAGCCGTGCGAGGCGATCTCGTGGTCGAGTTCGACGAAGGCCTGGGTGACGTCCGGGTGCCGCTCTAGCGCCATGCCGACGCCGAAAACGGTCAGCGGCAGCGCGCGCTGCTCGAACTCCTTCAACAGCCGCCATACGCCGACGCGTGAGCCGTACTCATAGATGCCTTCCATGCTGAGATGACGCGCCGCAAAGCTCGGCGGGTTGGCCATCTCAGACAGGAACTGCTCGCTGCCGGCGTCGCCATGCAGCACGGAGTTCTCGCCGCCCTCTTCGTAGTTGAGAACGAACTGCACCGCGATGCGGGCACCGCCGGGCCACTGCGCATGCGGCGGGTGCTCGCCGTAGCCGACGAGGTCACGGGGATACCGGGGCTGTTGCGCTGTGCTCATCCCTACACTTTGCATCAATCAACGGAGACTTCATGGGCAAGCTCACAACACATGTGCTGGACACCGCCAACGGCTGCCCGGCCGCCGGCATGGCCGTGCGCCTCTACCGCTTCGACGCCGAGGGCCCGAAGTGGCTGCGCAGCCTGCACCTGAACGCCGATGGCCGCGCCGACGGCCCGCTGCTGGACGGCGCAACTTTCACGGCCGGGCGCTACCGCCTGGTCTTCGAGGTGGCGGCCTATTTCCGCGGTCGTGGCGAGAAGTTGCCGGAACCGGTCTTCCTGGACGAGGTGCCGCTGGACTTCGGCATCGCGGACGAGAGCTCGCACTATCACGTGCCGCTGCTGGCGTCGCCGTGGAGCTACTCCACCTACCGTGGCAGCTGAACCGCTGATCCTCGTCACTGTGGCCCGCACGTCAGGCAGCGTGCCGCGTGAGGCCGGCGCCTGGATGAGCGTGGCGCTCGACGGCATCACCGGCACCGTCGGCGGCGGTCACCTGGAGTTCGACGCCATTGCCCGTGCGCGCACGGCGCTGGCGGGCGGCGACCTGGCCGAGGAAGTGCGCTACCCGCTCGGCCCCAGCCTCGGGCAGTGCTGTGGCGGTGTGGTCTGGTTGCGTTTCAAGCGCATCGCAGCGGGAGAAGACCTGGCTGCGAATCTTCCGCAAGCGCCGCAGCGGCCGCTGGCGCTGTTCGGCGCCGGCCACGTCGGCTTGGCCATCGCCCGGATCGCCCGCGATTTGCCGCTGGCCCTGCATTGGGTCGACAGCCGCGACGGCCAGTTCCCGGCCGGGGGCCTGCCGGCCGGCTGGCGACAGGAGGTGTCCGACCCGCCGGCCGATGCGGTCGACGACGTCGCGCCAGGATCGGCCCTCCTCATCATGAGCCACAGCCACGCCGAGGACTTCGACACCGTCGCGGCCTGTCTCAAGCGTCAGCGCGAGCGGGCCGACCTGCCGTTCATCGGCCTGATCGGCAGCCACACCAAGTGGGCGAGCTTTCGTCAGCGCCTGCTGGCGCGCGGCTTCAGCGAGGCCGAGCAGGCCCAGGTCGTCTGCCCCATCGGCGTGCCGGGCGTGGCGGGCAAGCAGCCCGCCGTCATCGCGGTGGCTGTGTTGGCGCAGATCCTGGCGTTGCCGCTGGCGTCAACGTGAGGCTGCGGCCGGGCTGGGCCTGCAGCCGCTTGTTCTGCGCGGCGATCTCGCGTTCGTAGGCCAGCCAGGCCTGCTCGATTTCCCCGCGGTCGTTCATGGCGCGCAGGGCCTGCTCCAGCGGCGCGACGAGCTCGGCCCGCGACTCGTGCACGCCGTGGAAGAGGGTCGCGCGGCTCAGCGGCGTGGCGATGCGGCACAGGGTGCCCTGGCGCGTGTCCACCGGCATGCCGGCCATCCACGGCGTCGTCAGCATCAGTGCGTAGTCGGCTGCGCCGGTGCTGAGGTTGAGGAAGGCGTCGCTGGGCGTGTTGGCCGGCAGGCGCGAGCCCTCCGGTAGCAGCGTCTCCACCGCCACCATGCCGCGCTGGTAGCTGGCGCGGCGGTGGTCGAGATCGCCGGCCGGCAGCGACTGGGGGCAGGGTGGCCGGGCAAACGCGTAGACATGCAGCTGCAGCAGCGCCACATCCACCTTGCGTACCTGCGGCGTCTGCTCGAAGAAGGCCTCCACCCGCATCGCCACGCCGTCGATCTGGCCGGCGCGCAGCGCCTGCTGGGTGCGTGGCAGCGGCCAGGGCAGGAACTCCACCTGCAGGCCCAGGCTGGCATAGGCCTTGCGCAACAGCGCCTCCGCTGGCGGGAAATAGCTGCGCTCCACATTGGTGGCGATGCGCACCACGCCCGGCTCGTCGGCACTGGCGACCGAAGACGGCAGCGCGATGGCAAGGCCGAGCAGGAGGCTCAGGGCGGGGCGGGCGGTCATGGCCTGATTGTGGGGGCGCGTCGCTTCCGGGCGACGGTCGGCTGCATACACTCGCCGCCAGTCGCAGCGGTGTCGGGCCCGGTCCAGGGCTCGCGGACGCGACCTCGGGCCCCACAGCACCCGCCGTGGTGGGGCCATGCCAGAACACCACCGCTTCATGGACATCTATCTGCTCGACTGGGCCAGCCTGCTGCTGCGCTGGCTGCACGTCATCACCGTCATCGCCTGGATCGGCGCGTCCTTCTACTTCGTCTGGCTGGACAACCACCTCGTCAAGCCGACCGCCGACGACCTCAAGGCCAAGGGCGTGGATGGCGAGCTTTGGGCCGTGCATGGCGGCGGCTTCTACAACCCGCAAAAGTACCTGGTGGCGCCCGGCAACCTGCCCAAGGATTTGCACTGGTTCTACTGGGAGAGCTACTGGACGTGGATGAGCGGCATGGCGCTGTTCGTCGTGCTCTACCTGTGCAACGCCAGCCAGATGCTGATCGACCCGCGCGTGCATGCCTGGGGCGCGCCTTGGCAGGCGGTGGCGGCGGCGCTCGGCTTTCTGGTCGTGGGCTCGGCGGTGTACGACATCACCTGCCAGGCGCTCGGCCGCACCAAGGATGGGCAGATCGGCAACGACGGCCGCGTGCTCGCGGTCGTGGCGGCCTTCGTCGTGCTGGAGAGCTGGCTGGCCTGCCAGCTGTTCGCCGGCCGGGCGGCCTTCCTGATCGTCGGCGCGACGCTGGCGACCATGATGACGGCCAACGTGGCGCACTGGATCATCCCGGGCCAGAAGAAGGTCATCGCGCAGATGCGCGCCGGCCAGAAGCCCGACCCCATCCACGGCCAGCGCGGCAAGCAGCGCAGCGTGCACAACACATGGTTCGGCATGCCGGTGCTCATCGCCATGTTGAGCAACCACTACGGCATGCTCTACCAGCACCCGCACAACTGGGTCGTGCTGAGCGTGCTGATGGCGGCGGGCGTGGCCATCCGCGTGTTCTTCGTCAAGCGGCACAAGGGCGTCAACAGCTGGGGCGCGGTGGTGCTGGCGTTGGCTCTGCTGGCCGGGCTGGTCGTGTGGATGTCGCCCAAGCCGCAGCCGGCAGCCGCGGCCATCGCGCCGGTGTCGCTGGCGCAGGTCCAGGCCATCGCCGGCCAGCGCTGTCTGGCCTGCCACACCGGCGAAGTGGCGCAGAAGGGTGTGCGGCTGGACTCCGCCGAGGCGCTGACCAGCCAAAAGGCGTCCATCTACCAGCAGGTTGTCGTGCAACGCGCGATGCCGTTGAACAATGCGACCGCCATGACCGACGAAGAACGCGCACTGATGGGCCGCTGGGCGCTGCAGCCATGACGCTGGACCCGCGTGCGCTGCTGCGGCAGCTCTACGACGTCGCGGTGGCGAGCGCATTGCCGGGCCGGATGCTGGCGGCGCAGCTGCCACCCCCGCCCAAAGGCCGCACGCTGGTGCTGGGCGCGGGCAAGGCCGGTGGCGCGATGGCCCAGGCGCTGGAGGCCGCGTGGCCGGCCGATGCGCCGCTGTCGGGCCTCGTCATCACGCGCTACGGCCATGTGCCGCCCGGCTACAAGCCGCGTCGACTGGCGGTCGTGGAGGCCGCCCACCCCGTGCCCGACGCCGCCGGCCAGGCCGCCACCGAGAAACTGCTGGCGTTGACCCGCGGCCTGACGGCGGACGACCTCGTCATTTGCCTGATCTCCGGCGGCGGCTCGGCGCTGCTGAGCCTGCCGGCGGCCGGCCTGACCCTGGCCGACAAGCAGGCCGTCAACCGCGCGCTGCTGAACAGCGGCGCTGCCATCGGCGAGATGAACTGCGTGCGCAAGCACCTGTCCGCCATCAAGGGCGGGAGACTGGCCGCGGCCTGTGCGCCGGCGCGCGTGCTGACGCTGGCCATCAGCGACGTGCCCGGCGACGACCCCGCCGTCATCGCCTCCGGCCCGACGGTGGCCGATGCGACGACCTGCGCCGATGCGCTGGCCATCTGCAAACGCTATCGGCTGGACCTGCCGGACGCCGCCCGTGCCGGCCTGACATCGGGCGCCTTCGAGACGCCCAAGCCCGGCGACCCGGCGCTGGCGGGCCACGAACTCGTCATGCTGTCCACGCCGCAGATGAGCCTGGACGCCGCGGCGGCCTTCGCGCGGCAGCAGGGCATCGCGGCCCACATCCTCAGCGACGAGATCGAGGGCGAGTCGCGCGTCATCGGCGGCATGCATGCGGCCCTGGCCCGCGCGGTGGCCCGGCGCGGCGAGCCCTTCGCCAAGTCCTGCGTCATCCTGTCCGGCGGCGAGACGACGGTGACCGTCGGCCCTGCGAAGCCAGGATCCGGCATGGGCAAAGGCGGCCGCGCCACCGAGTTCCTGCTCGGCTGCGCGCTGGCGCTGCAATGCGAGCCGGGCATCTATGGACTGGCCGCCGATACCGATGGCATCGACGGTGTCGGCCCCCATGCCGGCGCGCTGCTGACGCCCACCAGCCTGGCGCGTGCACGGGCCCTGGGCCTGAACCCGCAGGCGCTGCTGGATGCGCATGACAGCGCATCGTTCTTCGCGCCGCTTGGCGATCTGCTCACGCCCGGCCCCAGCTTCACCAACGTCAATGACTTCCGCGCGTTGCTGATCGTTTAGGCGCGGTGAAGACGATGGCGCCGCCCCTGCCTTCGTCCTAGACTGGTTCGGTCGTCATTGCCTTGCGGAGGTCCAGATGACTGCTGCTGCGGAACGCTTCTTCGTCAAGCACAACGCCCTGCCGACCATGCCCGAGGTGGCGGCGCGGCTGCTCAAGAGCTTCGATGACGACAAGGTCGGCTTGAGCCATCTGGCCGCGCTGATCGAGAAGGACGGCGCATTGAGCGCCAAGGTGCTTCGGCTGGCCAACACGGCGCACTACAGCCCTTCGCACCAGATCGCCACGGTTGTCGACGCCGCCCACGCACTCGGCCTGGAGACGCTGCGCAACCTCGCCATGGCGGCCTGTCTGAGCGGCGCCTTCCCCAAGGTGCAGGGGCTGGAGCGTGAAACCTTCTGGCGTCACAGCGTGGCCACCGCCAACTACGCGCGCATCCTCGCCCGCATGCTGGGCGCCGACGCGACGACGAGCGACACCGCCTATCTCGCCGGCCTGATGCTGCGCACTGGCCAACTGCTGATGGCCATCGACCAGCCGCAGCTGGTGGCCGACGTTGAGGCGCATGCGGCCGAGCCGGGCAGCCGCTTCTCGCTGGAGGAGCATCGCTTTGGCTGCACCCATGCCGACGTGACGGCATCGCTGGCGGCGCACTGGCAGTTTCCGCGTGCCTTGGTCGAGGCCTTCAAGGATGCCAACGCGCCGCTCGAGATCCGCCCGTTCTCACTGATCGCTGCAGTGCTGCATGTGGCCGAGGTGCTGGCCGACGCGGCCGAGCATCACGACGACCCGGTGCAGGCCTTGAAGGTGGCCGTGCCGGAGCTGATCGAGCATCTGCACCTCGACCTGGACCTGCTGGCCGCGCGCATCGCCGCCATCGGCGACCCGGCGGTCGAGGTGGAGCAGATGCTGCACTAGAGGCAGCCCGCCGCCGCTGCGGCGCTGGGTTCGCCGTAGCTGAACCGAGCCCAGCGCGGCTCAACGCCGGGCTGCAGGACGAAGGCGTTGTGGAAACTCGTCTCGCACAGGTCGGCCAGCTTGGGGCCGCCCAGCGCATGCAGCACGGCGGTGACGGTGTTGCTGTGGCCGACAACGAGCACGACACCCGTCTGCGCGCGCACCGCGTCCGTCACAGTCTGCACATGGGCAGCACCCTTGGCGTCCACCACTTGCGGTTGAAGCCTCGCCGCCTTGGCCAGCGGCGCGGCGGTGTCGCGCGTCCGCCGGAACTGCGTCGTCAGGATGGCGTTCACGCGCAGGCCGGCCAGCGCCTGCGCGAGCGCCTCGGCCCGTTGCTCGCCAGCCAGCGTCAGGCCCGGGTCGCCCGCGGGCTCGGCGGCGCGTTCAGCGTGACGCACCAGCACGACCAGATCGGGCAGGGCCGCGGCGGGGGCGGCCAGAGCAAATGTCAGCAGACACGCCGGCAGCAGGACAGACAAGGGCTTCATCGCGATTCCAGAAGGAGGTTCGGCCCATTCTCGCCAGGGCGCGCCAGTTACCATGCCGGCCCCATGCTGCACCCCCGCCCACCGCCCCATGCATCTGCCGTTTGAACTCCAGGTCGGCTGGCGCTACACGCGCGCCGGCCGCGGCGGGCGGCGCAACCGCTTCATCAGCTTCATCTCGGGCGTGTCCATCCTGGGCATCGCGCTGGGGGTGGCGGCGCTGATCATCGTGTTGTCGGTCATGAATGGCTTCCAGCAGGAGGTGCGAGACCGCATGCTCAACGTCATCGCCCACGTCGAGCTGCTGGACTACAGCGGCCAGGCGCTGCCGGACTGGCAGGCGACGGCGGCCAAGGCGCGCGAGAACCCGGAGGTCATCGGCGCGGCGCCCTTCATCGCCAGCCAGGGGCTGATCGCCCGCGGCGAAGACATGCGCGGCGCCGTGCTGCGCGGCATCTCACCAGCCGAGGAAGCCAGCGTGACGACCCTGGGCGCGCAGCTCAAGGATGGCGCCTTTGCCAAGCTTCAGCCGGGTGCGTGGAACATCGTGCTGGGTGCCGAACTGGCGCGCCAGCTGGGTGTCGGCGAGGGCGACAAGATCACCGTCGTGGCGCCTGGTGGCCAGGTCACGCCGGCCGGCGTGCTGCCGCGGTTGAAAAGCTTCAATGTCGTGGGCACCTTCAGCGCCGGCCACTATGAGTACGACTCGGGCCTGGCGCTGGTCCATGTCGACGATGCGGCCCGACTCTTCCGCACCCAGGGTCCGACGGGCGTGCAGCTCAAGCTGCGGGACGTGCACCAGGCGCGCCGCGTGGCCGGTGAGCTGGCAAGCACCATGGGCCCGGGCATTATGGTGCGCGACTGGACGCGCGCCAATGCCAACTGGTTCGACGCCGTGCAGATCGAGAAGCGCCTGATGAGCATCATCCTGACGCTGATCGTCGCCGTGGCCGCTTTCAACCTCGTGTCCACGCTGGTGATGACGGTGACCGACAAGCAGAGCGACATCGCCATCTTGCGCACGCTCGGCGCCAGCCCGCGCTCCATCATGGGCATCTTCATCGTGCAGGGCGCCGTGTCGGGCGTCATCGGCACGCTGTCCGGCGTGGGGCTGGGGCTGCTGGTGGCCTTCAATGTCGACGTCATCGTGCCGGCCATCGAGGGCCTGCTGAACGTCAGCTTCCTGCCGGGCAGCATCTACGTCATCAGCCAGATGCCCAGCGACCCGCAGCGCGCCGACATCGTGCCGATCGCGCTGGTGTCGCTGGTGCTGTCCTTCCTCGCCACGCTCTACCCGAGCTGGCGCGCCAGCCGCGTACAACCGGCGGAGGCGCTGCGCTATGAGTGAGTTGATTGTTCAAGCGACTGGTTTGACCCGCCGCTTCAGCGAAGGCGGCCTCGATGTGACGGTGCTCAAGGGTGTCGACCTGCATGTCTCGCGCGGCGAGACGCTGGCCATCGTCGGCGCTTCGGGATCGGGCAAGTCCACGCTGCTGCACCTGCTCGGTGGACTGGACGCGCCGACCTCGGGCAAGGTCACGCTGATGGGCCGTGCGTTGGCGGACATGGACGAGGCCGAGCGAGGCCGCTGGCGCAACCAGCACCTGGGCTTCGTCTACCAGTTCCACCATCTGCTGCCCGAGTTCAGCGCGCTCGACAACGTGGCGATGCCGCTGCGTATCCGCCGCCAGGCGCCTACCGATGCGCGCGCCACGGCGGCCGAGATGCTCGCCCGGGTCGGCCTGAAGGACCGCGTGATGCACCGCCCGTCGGAACTTTCCGGCGGCGAGCGCCAGCGCGTCGCCATCGCGCGCGCGCTGGTCACGCGGCCGGCCTGCGTTCTGGCCGACGAGCCCACCGGCAATCTCGACCGCGACACCGCCAACGCCGTGTTCGCACTGATGCTGGAGCGCGCACGCGAGCTGGGCACCGCATTCGTCCTCGTCACCCACGACCGCGACCTGGCGGCGCGCTGCGACCGGCAGCTGCAGCTGGTTGCGGGGCAATTTCAAACCCCATGAAACACCCACGTTTCGTACTCAAACTCTCCTGCCCGGATCGGGCCGGCATCGTCCATGCCGTCACCGGCGTACTGCTGCAGCAGGGCGGCAACATCCTGACCTCGCACCAGCACGGCGACGCTGACCATGCTCGCTTCTTCATGCGCATCGAGTTCGAGGCGGCGGCCGACGAGAGCGCGCTGCAGGCCGTCTTCATGCCGCTGGCTGATGAGTTCGGCATGGACTGGGAGCTGGTGGCCCGCGCCCGCAAGACGCGTGTGCTGCTGCTGGTGTCCAAGCTGGGCCACTGCCTGAACGACCTGCTGTTCCGGGTGCAGACCGGGCACCTGAACGTGGAGATCCCGGCCATCGTGTCCAACCACCGCGACTTCTATCAGCTCGCGGCGTCGCACAACATTCCCTTCCATCACTTCCCGCTGCTCGGCGCCACCGACGCGCAGAAGGCCGCGCAGGAAGCCAAGATCCGTGAAGTGATCGCCGACAACCAGATCGACCTGGTCGTGCTGGCCCGCTACATGCAGATCCTGTCGCCGGAGCTGTGCCAAGACCTGAGTGGCCGGGCCATCAATATCCACCACAGCTTCCTGCCGAGCTTCAAGGGCGCCAAGCCCTATCACCAGGCTTATGAGCGCGGTGTCAAGCTGATCGGTGCGACGGCCCACTACGTGACCAGCGACCTCGACGAAGGTCCGATCATTGAGCAAGAGGTCGCCCGGATCGACCACAGCATGCCGCCCGAGCAGCTCGTCGGCATCGGCCGCGACATGGAATGTGTGGCGCTGGCGCGGGCCATCCAGTGGCACGCCGAGCACAGGGTGTTGCTCAACGGCAACCGCACGGTCGTCTTCCGCTGAGATAGAACGTCAGGCATGTGGATCGATACCCACTGCCATCTCGACGCGGCCGA
This sequence comes from Pelomonas sp. Root405, assembly GCF_001425165.1. Classification (GTDB taxonomy): domain Bacteria; phylum Pseudomonadota; class Gammaproteobacteria; order Burkholderiales; family Burkholderiaceae_C; genus Pelomonas. The sequence goes on along the minus strand of NZ_LMDU01000015.1, from coordinate 7,144 downwards.
GTTCGATGCCGACCGTGACGCCGTTGTCGCCCGGGCCAGAGCAGCTGGCGTCTTGCAGATCGTCATCCCGGCGGTCAACGTGCACAACCTCGAGCGGGTGCGCGAGCTCGCCCACGCGCGCGGCCTGAGCTATGCGCTGGGCATTCATCCCCTGTGCGTGATGGGCGCCGCGCCCGGCGACCTGAACCGTGTCGCCGAGGTGCTCGAAAGGCATGCTGACGACCAGCGCCTCGTGGCCGTCGGCGAGATCGGGCTCGACTATTTTGTTGAAGGCATCGACCCCGACACCCAGCAGCATTTCTACGTCGAGCAGCTGAAGATCGCCAAGCGCGCCGGCCTGCCGGTGCTGCTGCACGTGCGACGCAGCGCCGACAAGCTGCTGGCGGGCTTGCGCCGCGTCGGCTTCCCGCACGGCGGCATCGCGCATGCATTCAACGGCAGCGAGCAGCAGGCGCAGGCCTTCATTGACCTCGGTTTCAAGCTCGGCTTCGGCGGCACGCTGACCTTCGAGCGCTCGCTGCAGATCCGTCGCATCGCGGCACAAGTGCCCGAGACGGCACTGGTCATGGAGACCGACGCGCCGGACATCCCTCCGCACTGGCTCTACAAGACGGCCGAAGAGCGCGAGGCCCACCCGGGCCAGGCGCGCAACGAGTCGGCCGAGCTGCCGCGCATTGCCGAAAGCCTGGCTGAGCTGCGTGGCTGGACGGTGGAGCACACGGCGACGATCACGAGCGCCAATGCCCGCGCCGCCTTGCCGCGGCTGACTTAGGCGTCGTCAAAGTCGAGCGTCAGCGCGACCCGGTCACCCAAGCGCAGCACCCCCGCGCCGCTGCCCCGCGCATAGATGCCGAACTGCACCGGTGCGCCGGGCGCCCGTTCGGCGCTGAGCCGGGTCAGCGACTCCAACGCAGGTGGCTGGGGTATGGCGGTCGACGGGTCGATGGTTGGCATGATGCAGCGCACGCAGGGGGTGGTCCGCGTCATGCTCAGGTCGCCGATGCGGGCCTCGGTCAAGATGTCCTCGATGAAAGCGGGCAGGGTGCCGCCGTCTTCGGCGCTCAGCAGCAGATTCGGCCGCACGCGCTGAGGCAGGCCGGTCAGCGGCTGGGTGAGTTCGTCTGCCCAGGCCTGCATGGAGCCGTCGCCGACGATGTGCAGTGCATTCAGCCCCGGCCGACGCTGGGCTTCGCTGCTCAGGCGCACCAGACGCAGTCGCTCGCCGGTGGTTGCCCGCAGCAGTGCCGCCGCATCGTCGCCGGCATCCCAGGCGGCGAGCGGGTCGAAGTCCTGGCGTTCGCCGTTCCAGGCGCGCACGGTCACAGCGCTGCTGCTGTCCGCGCCGACCTCCAGCAGGCGGCCGTCGACCTCCAGCGCCAGACCGGCCGGCATGCTGCGCGCGCTGACGAGCGCCAGGCGGGGGTGGGCACCCATCCAGGTCAGCTCGCCGCCCGCATCCGCGATGCCCCAGCCGCGGTCGCCTTCGGGCCAGCCATCGGCGCCGAGCGTCAGGGTCTCGATCGCCTCGCCGGCGCAGGACTTGACCGGGTAGCGCCACAGCCCGGCAATGCGGGCGATCAGATCGGCCATGATGTCCGGAGTACCACAAGAGCGTTCATTTCGCATCCTTTCCTTGAACCTCCCCACATCGTCCCAGTCACCGGCCTGCCCCGCCAATCCTGCAAACCCCGAGTCCGAGCGGCGTCTGGTCGGCCTGGCGCCGGTCTTCGATAGCCGCGCGCGGCTGCTGGTCCTGGGCAGCTTCCCCGGTGCCGCCTCGCTACAGGCGGCGCAGTATTACGCCCACCCACGCAATGCCTTCTGGCCGCTCATGGCCGCCCTGATCGGCGAGGTGGACCTGGCGACCCGGCCCTATGCCGAACGTCTGCAGGCGCTGCGCCAGCACCGCGTCGCACTGTGGGATGCCGTGGCGGCCTGCCGGAGAGAGGGCAGCCTGGACACGGCCATCGAGGATGTCGAGCCTAGCGATCTGAAGGAGCTTGTAGCCCGCCTGCCCGGGCTGCGTGTGATCGGCTGCAACGGTGCGCTGGCCCACCACCAGGCGCTGGCGGCGCTTGGCGAGCCCGGCCTGCCGGTGCTGCGCCTGCCGTCGACAAGCCCGGCGCATGCGGGCATGAGGCTCGCGGACAAGATCGAAGCCTGGCGCGGCGCCCTTGCGCGGTATCTGGCCTGACCTAGGATGCCGCCCATGAAAAGAACACAGCCGCAGACCTGGGGCCCGGCCACGCTGAGCGAATTTGATGGCGTGCGCTTTCTGCACCTGGATTCCATCTGGGTGCAGGGCGCCATGCGCATCCGCAAGCCGGATCAGCTGGAGCTGGAATACATCCAGCGCATGTGTGCATGGATGCTGTGGCGAGACCCGGCTTTGCTGGGTGAGGGCCACGCCGTGCAGCTGGGGCTGGGCGCGGCTGCACTGACGCGCTTTAGCCATGGCCAGCTGAAGATGCGCACCACGGCGGTCGAGATCAACCCGGAGGTCATCGCTGCTTGCCGGCAGTGGTTCCGCCTGCCGGTCAATGATGCGCGGCTGAATGTGGTCAACGGCGACGCTGCGGCCTGGGTCAATGACGACGCCAATCTGCAGACCGTCGATGTGTTGAATGTCGATCTCTATGACCACGATGCCGCCGCGCCGGTGCTGGACGACGAGGCCTTCTACGTCGCCTGCCGCGGCGTGCTTGCGGAGGGCGGGCTGATGACGGTCAACCTCTTCGGCCGCAGCGCCAGCTTTGCGCGCAGCGCCCTGCGCATCGCCAGGGCTTTTGGCTCGGACCAGGTCTGGAGCCTCGCGCCCACCAAGGAAGGCAACACCATCGTCGTGGCGGCGCGCGGCATCCAGGTGCCGCACCGCGACGTGCTGGAACAGCGCGCGGCTAATATCGAATCGCGCTTCAAGCTGCCGGCCGGCAAATGGCTCAGGCTTGTCAGGCCGCTGCCGATGAGCATCCTCAACGCACTTTGAAACCAGCCTTCGATGACGACCAAGCCCAAGCCCTCTGCGGCCCCCGCCTCCAAGTCCGATGGCCGCTTGGAGTGGCGTCAGATGCTGCACTGGCTGCTGGAGGATGGCCTCATCGATGAGCCGCAGGTGCAGCGCACCGAGCAGCGTTTTGCGGCTGGCGACAGTGCCCTGCACCCGCTGGTGCGCCTGGGCCATGCCAGCCTGGTGCGCTTGTCGACGGGCAAGCCGCTGGATGTCGATGCGCTGTCCGAGTGGCTGGCCGTGCGCGCCCGCCTGCCCTATTTGCGCATCGACCCGCTGAAAGTCGATGTCGGCCGCGTGGGCGACGTGATGTCCATCGGCTATGCGGAGGCGAAGCGCTGCCTGCCGGTGCAGTTCGGCCTGAACGACGTGACCATCGCAACGTCCGAGCCTTTCGACACGGGCTGGGTCGCGCAGATCGAGTCGCATGTGCGCAAGCCCATCAAGCTCGTCGTCGCCAACCCGCTGGACATCGCGCGCTACACGACCGAGTTCTTCACGCTGGCGCGTTCGGTCCGCGCGGCGGCGAAGGCGGGCGAGCAAAGCCAGGTGGCGAGCTTCGAGCAACTGGTCGAGTTGGGCAAGACGAACAAGCAGCTGGACGCCAACGACCAAGGCGTCGTGCAGGTGGTCGACTGGCTGTGGCAATACGCCTTCGACCAGCGCGCGAGTGACATCCACCTGGAGCCGCGCCGCGAGATGGGCGTCATCCGCTTTCGCATCGACGGCGTGCTGCACACGGTCTACCAACTGCCGCCCACGGTGATGGCAGCGATGACGTCGCGCATCAAGCTGCTGGGACGCATGGACGTCGTCGAGAAGCGCCGCCCGCTGGACGGTCGCATCAAGACGCGGAACCCGGGCGGAGACGAAGTAGAGATGCGCCTGTCGACGCTGCCCACGGCCTTCGGCGAGAAGATGGTCATGCGCATCTTCGACCCCGACACGGCGGTCAAGGACCTGTCGTCGCTGGGCTTTGGCCAGCATGATTCGGACCGTTGGGAGCAACTGGTCAAGCAGCCCCACGGCATCATCCTTGTCACCGGCCCGACGGGCAGCGGCAAGACGACGACGCTGTACTCGACGCTCAAGCGCCTGGCGACGGACGAAGTCAACGTGACGACCATCGAAGACCCGATCGAGATGATCGAGCCGTCCTTCAACCAGACCCAGGTGCAGAACGTGCTCGACTTTGGCTTTGCCGAAGGCTTGCGCGCGTTGATGCGGCAGGATCCGGACATCATCATGGTCGGCGAGATCCGCGATCTGGAGACGGCCGAGATGGCCATCCAGGCTGCGCTGACGGGTCACCTCGTCTTCAGCACACTGCACACCAATGATTCGATGTCGGCCATCACACGGTTGATGGACCTGGGTGTGCCGAGCTACCTGATCAGCGCGACCGTCATTGGCGTGCTGGCGCAGCGCTTGGTGCGAACGCTCTGCCCACATTGCAAGCAGCCGGACCCGCTCGTCACGCGCGAAAGCCTCAACGATCTGGTGCGCCACTGGCGCTTAGGTGGCGGCGTCAAACCCTACAAGCCCGTTGGCTGCCTGGAGTGTCGCAACACCGGCTTCCGCGGCCGCGCTGGTCTGTACGAGCTGTTGACAGTCAGTGAGGGCGTCAAGGGCGCCTTGGGTGATCTGACGGCGCTGCGCCGCCAGGCCATGCAAGAGGGTCTGCGCCCACTGCGCCTGGCTGGTGCCATGAAGGTGGCGGAAGGGGTGACCACGGTGGAAGAGGTGCTGCGCAGCACGCCGGCTTGGGAAGGCTGATACGTGTAATCCACAGGCCTGAGCTAGGTCCCCGCTGACAGAATCGCCGCCACGATATTGCGCGCCTTCCCGCGGCGTGCTGGAGACAAAAAGCGATGAAGATCAAGAGCCAGCGGGACTTCTGGTCCGGGCTGATGTTCCTGGTGGTCGGTGTGGGCTTTGCGTGGGGTGCGACTGAGTACTCCTTCGGCACGTCCGCGCGACCAGGGCCCGGTTATTTTCCTTTTGGCCTCGGCATTCTTTTGGCCGTGTTTGGCGGCGCTGTGCTGTTCACGGCGCTGACCGTGGAGGCGGAAGGCGGCGACCCCGTCGGCGACATTGCCTGGCGGCCATTGCTGGTCATCATTGGCTCGATCACGTTCTTCGGTCTTGCGCTACCGCGTCTGGGCCTGGCTTGTACGCTGCCGTTGCTGATCACATTGGCATCTCTGGCGGGCAAGGAGTTCCATTGGCGAGATGTGTTGATCAGCTGCGTCATCTTGACGTTCGGCAGCTGGGCACTCTTCATCGTGGGCCTCAAGCTGACCATCCCGCTCTGGCCCATCTACTTCAACGGCTGAGGCTGCCATGGATCTGTTGAATAACCTCGGTCTCGGGTTCCAGACAGCGTTGACGCTGCAGAACCTGCTTTACGCCTTCTTCGGCACGGTGCTGGGTACGCTGATCGGCGTGCTTCCTGGCCTCGGGCCGGTCGCGACCATCGCGATGCTGCTGCCGTCCATCTATGCGCTGGACGCCACACCTGCCCTCATCATGCTGGCCGGCATCTATTACGGTGCGCAGTACGGCGGTTCGACGACGGCCATCCTGATCAATGTGCCGGGCGAATCGAGCTCGGTCGTGACCGCCATTGACGGCTACCAGATGGCCCGCCGCGGCCGCGCGGGCGCGGCTCTCGCCGCCGCTGGCCTGGGCAGTTTCTTTGCCGGCTGTGTGGGCACGATCATCATTGCCGCTTTTGCGCCACCGCTCACGGAGCTGGCTTTCAAGTTCGGCTCGGCCGAATACTTCTCGCTCATGGTGCTGGGCCTGGTCGGCGCTGTGGTGCTGGCGTCAGGGTCGTTGATCAAGGCCATCGCGATGATTGTGTTGGGGTTGTTGATCGGTCAGATCAACACTGACGTCATCACTGGCACCGCGCGGTTTTCCTTCGACATCCCCGAACTGACTGACGGCATCGGCTTCGTCATCATCGCCATGGGCGTGTTTGGTTTTGGCGAGATCATTGCCAATCTGGGCCAGCCGGAAGAGAACCGCGAGGTCTTCACCAAAGAGGTGAAAGGTCTGTGGCCAACGCGCGAGGACTTCCAGGACGCTTGGCCGTCGGTGTTGCGTGGTACCGCACTGGGCTCGATCCTCGGCGTGCTTCCAGGTGGCGGTGCGCTGCTGGCGTCATTCGCGGCCTATACATTGGAAAAGAAGATCAACCGCAACCCACGCGTGCCATTCGGCAAGGGCGCCATCCAGGGGGTGGCAGGCCCGGAGAGCGCCAATAACGCCGGAGCGCAGACCAGTTTCATTCCCATGCTGACGTTGGGCATCCCGCCCAATGCCGTGATGGCTCTGATGGTCGGTGCGATGACGATCAAGGGCATCCAGCCCGGCCCGCAGGTCATGACGAGCAACCCTGAACTCTTCTGGGGTCTGATTGCATCGATGTGGCTGGGCAACTTGATGCTCATCATCCTGAACCTGCCGCTGATCGGCATCTGGATCAAGCTGCTGACGGTGCCTTACCGCTTCCTCTTCCCCGCGATCGTTGTCTTTTGCTGTATCGGCACCTACTCGCTGAACAACAACAGCTTCGACGTCTTCATGACGGCAGGCTTCGCGTTGCTCGGCTACGTGTTCTACAAGTTGAGTTGTGAGCCAGCGCCGCTTCTGCTTGGATTCATCCTGGGTCCGATGATGGAAGAGAACCTGCGTCGAGCGCTGCTACTGGCGCGCGGGGACTGGAGCACCTTTGTGACGCGCCCCTTGTCGGCTGGCTTGCTGGTTGCTGCTGCGCTGATGATCGTGGTCGTCATGCTGCCGTCGATCAAGAGCAAGCGCCAAGAGGCTTTCCAGGAGGAGACCTGATCTCTTTCAGAGGTCATCTTGGTTCAGAAAGGGGCGCTGCGGCGCCCTTTCTTTGGCTTGGGCTGGGCCAACAATTTGGTGGTGATGCAACTCATGCTCAGTCGTGCCGGTAGATGAAGAATTCGGGCTCGGATGCGGGACAGCGAAATTCTTCGTGAACCGCTTGCACGGCTTGAATTTTCGGTGCTACAGTCGTGGGCTTCGCTGATCACAAGGCGCCGGTTCTGGACACGGGACGAGCAAGGGGTGAGAGGTGGGGCGGAGCTGAAAAGCTCTGCGGCG
>NZ_LMDU01000014.1 GCF_001425165.1 Pelomonas sp. Root405 | reverse complement strand
CAGCACGGCGACCTGGCCGGTGGTCAGGGCCGTCATGTCGGCGACTTCCAGACCCTGGATCTGGACGGTGCTCAGCGTGGCGATCTGGTTGGTGCCCATGCTGGCCACCGCGTCGCTCGTCAGGCTGTTGATCTGGTCGGAGCTCAGGCCGCGCAGCGCATTCGTCGTGACCGCACGCAGGTCGGCCGTCTCCAGCTTGGACAGCTGGTCGGTCGTGAGGGCGGCGACTTGGGTCGAGCTCAGGGCCGCGAACTGCTGCGTGCCCATGGCGTTGAGGTTGTCTGTGGCGAGATTGCCGACCTGGTTGGCCGTCAGCGCGGCAATCTGGCCGGTGGACAGCTTGTTGAACTGGTCGACCTGGCCCGTCGTCAGCGAGTTGATCTGGCTGCTGGACAGGGCGCGCAGCTGGTCGGACGTGAGGCCGTCGAGCTGGGCGTTGGACAGGGCGCGCAGGGCCAGCGTCGACAGGGACTTGATGTCGCCGGCTTCAATGGCGGCGAGCTGATCGGTCGACAGACCTTGGGCCTGGGCCGAGGACAGGACGGCGACCTGCGCGGTGCCCAGGGCGGCCATGTCGGCGGCCTCAAGGCCCTGGATCTGGACGGTGCTGAGCGAAGCGATCTGCGCCGTCGTCAGGCTGCCAACTTCATCGCTGGTCAGGCTGTTGACCTGGTCACTGGACAGGCCGCGCAGGGCCGTCGTCGTCACGGCGCGCAGGTCGGCCGTTTCGAGCTTGGAGAGCTGGTCGGTCGTCAGCGCGCCGACCTGGGCCGAGCTCAGGGCCGCAAACTGCTGCGTGCCCATGGCGTTGAGGTTGTCGGTGGCGAGGTTGCCGATCTGGTTGGCAGTCAGCGCGGCGATCTGGGCGGTGCTGAGCTTGTTGAACTGGTCGCTGGTCAGGCTGTTCAGGTCGTCGGTGTTCAGGTTCTGCACCTGGGCCGTCGTCAGCGAGTTGATCTGGCCGCTGGACAGGGCGCGCAGCTGGTCGGAGGTGAGGCCGTCGATCTGGGCGTTGGACAGGGCGCGCAGCGCCACAGTCGACAGCGACTTCATGTCAGCTGCCTCGATGGCCGACAGCTGGTCGGTGCTGAGGGCCTGCGCCTGGGCGGAGGACAGCACGGCGACCTGGGCCGTGCCCAGGGCGGCCATGTCGGCGGCCTCCAGGCCTTGGACCTGGACGGTGGACAGTGCGGCGATCTGGCCGGTGGTCAGGCTGCCGACGGCGTCGCTGGCCAGGCTTTGCACCTGGTCGCTGGACAGGCCGCGCAACGCGGCGGTCGTCACGGCACGCAGGTCGGCCGTTTCCAGCTTGGACAGCTGGTCGGTCGTCAGCGCGCCGAACTGAGCCGACGTCAGCACCGCAAACTGGGCCGAGCCCATCGCGTTCAAGTTGTCGGTCGCGAGATTGCCCAGCTGGTTGGCGCTCAGCGCCTGGACCTGCGCGGTGGCGAGGCGTGCGAACTGCTCGCTCGTCAGGCTGTTCAGGTCATCGGTGTTCAGGTTGGAGACCTGAGCGGTCGTCAGGGCATTGACCTGGCCCGTTGCCAGCGCGCGCAGCTGGTCGGAGGTCAGGCCGTCGAGCTGGGCGTTGGACAGCGAACGCAGGGCGACCGTCGACAGCGAGCGCATGTCGCCCGTTTCAATGGCCGCGAGCTGGTCGGTCGACAGGCCCTGCATCTGGACGGAAGACAGCACGGCGACTTGCGCGGTGCTCAGCGCCGCCATGTCGGCGGCTTCCAGGCCTTGGACCTGCACGCTGGTCAGTGAGGCGATCTGGCCGGTGCTCAGCGCAGCGACTTCATCGCTGGTCAGGCTGTTGATCTGGTCGGAGCTGAGGCCGCGCAGGGCGGCGGTCGTCACCGCGCGCAGGTCGGCCGTCTCCAGCTTGGAAAGCTGGTCGGTCGTCAGGGCAGCAAGCTGGGTCGAGCTCAGTGCAGCGAACTGCTGCGTGCCCAGCGCGTTGAGGGTGTCGGTCGCCAGGTTGCCGAGCTGGTTGGCGGTCAGCGCCGCGACCTGCACGGTGGTCAGCTTGTTGAGCTGATCGCTTGTCAGGCTGCCGAGGTCGTCGGTGTTCAGGTTGCTGATCTGGCCCGTCGTCAGGGCCATGATCTGGCCGCTGGTCAGCGCACGCAATTGGTCGGATGTCAGGCCATCGAGCTGCGCATTCGACAGAGCGCGCAGGGCCAGCGTCGACAGCGACTTCATGTCAGCCGCGTCGATGACCGAGAGCTGGTCGGTGCTGAGGGCCTGCGCCTGCGCGGAGGACAGCACGGCGACCTGTGCCGTGCCCAGTGCCCCCATGTCGGCAGCTTCCAGGCCTTGGACCTGGACGGTCGACAGCGCGGCGATCTGGCCGGTAGTCAGGCTGCCGACGGCGTCACTGGCCAGGCTTTGCACTTGGTCGCTGGACAGGCCGCGCAGCGCGGCGGTGGTCACGGCACGCAGGTCGGCCGTTTCCAGTTTGGACAGCTGGTCGGTCGTCAGCGCGCCGATTTGCCCGGAGTTCAGCACGCTGAACTGGGCGGTGCCCAGGGAATTGAGGTTGTCGGTGGCCAGATTGGCGACTTGGTCGCTCGTCAGCGCAGCGACCTGGGCGGTGGACAGCCTATTGAACTGGTCGCTGGTGAAGCTGTTCAAGTCCTCGGTATTCAGGCTGCGGACCTGTGCCGTGGTCAGCGAATTGACCTGGCCGGTCGTCAGCGCACGCAACTGGTCGCTGGTCAGGCCATCGAGCTGGGTGCTGGTCAGCGCGCGCAGGGCGCCGGTCGTCAGGAAGCGCAGATCGCCGGTTTCGATGGCGGCGAGCTGGTCGGTCGACAGGCTGAACGCCTGGGCCGTTGTCAGCGCGGCGACCTGGCCGGTCGTCAGCGCGACCATGTCGGCGGCGTCAAACCCCTTGATCTGGACGCTCGTCAGCGCGGCGATCTGGCCGCTGCTCATCGCTTGCAGCTGGTCGGTGGTGATGGCGCCGATCTGGTCGGAGCCAAAGCCGCGCAGCGAGGAAGTAGTGATCGCGCGGAAGTCTTCCGTCTGGAAGGCGCGAATCTGGTCGCTCGCGAGTGCGGACAGCCCGGTCGACGTGATCGCCGCCATCTGCGCCGTGGTCAACGCAACCAGCTGATCGGTGCTGAAAGCCGCCCAGTCTTCCGTCGTGAAGTCCCTGATGTTCTGGGTAGTCAGCCCGGGAATGTTTGCGACGGAGATATAGGGGACGATGGTCGCCATGGCTTTTCACCTGCTGTTGTGCTGATTGGCGGCTGACTCGGATCAGTCAGCAGCCGTGCGTCTAGTCAAACCTGCGCCGACGCGGCGCTTTGTTCTCGTCCAGCAAAACCACGCGTCAAGGTGGTTCCGCAGGGGCTGGCTTCGAGTCACGGGCCTAACCGTTCAGGCAGACATGTAACTCGAAGTTTTTTGAGCTTCAGTCGGTTATCGGGCCAGCCGCACCTGACTTGAGGGCAAAGCGCTCATTTCGGGCTTGGTTGGTGCGAAATTTGGCAATACAGCCGCGTCGAGGACACCTAGACGGGGGCTGGTTTACCCACTGATGAGCATGCTAGTGAGGCTTGCGCCGTTTCACGTCGCGATAAGGGCGTGCTTTCGGTGGCAGTTCACGACCGACCCAAATGCGGTCAGGAAGCCGCTTGGGTAGCACTCAAGCCGTTACAAAAATGGGCTGTGACAAGTTCACGGCAGGCTTCCGCATCCCGCGAAAGCAGTGCCTTGACGATGGCGCGGTGTTCGTCCAGCGACTCCGCGAGCCGTCCCTCCCGGAACAGCGAATGGTGGCGATTGAGCTTCATGAGCCGGCGCAGGTCGCCAACGAACTGCAGCCGCCAGCGGTTGCCGTCGATCTCCAGCACTCGCATGTGAAAGCGCTCATTGGCTGCGAAGAAGGCGACGCGGTCGGGCAAGGCTTCTTCCAGCGACCGGTGCAGTTCGCCCAGTTCCTGCAACTGCTCATCGGTCGCGCGGGCGGCAACTTCGGCAGCGGCATCGCTTTCTAGCAAGGAGAGCAGTTGGTAGGCTTCCCGCACATCCCGCTCGCTCATCTCGGTCACGTAGGCGCCGCGGCGCAGCTTCATCGTCACCAGGCCTTCGCTGGCCAGCACCTTCAGCGCCTCTCGCAGCGGCGTGCGGCTGATGCCCAGCTCGCCGCAGAGCTTCAGCTCGTCGATCCAGGCGCCCGGTTCCAGTTCCCGTGTCAGGATCTGGTGGCGCAGCCGGTCGGCCACCTGCTCATACAGGGCTGAAGTGGCAAGTGGGGCGTGGTCGAGTGAACCGGCTGCGGGCATGGTTCCGAGTGTATGGGATCTGAATTCATAATTATGAATAATGCAGCTCGGCTATGATGGGCTTCTGTTACAGGAGAGTTTCGATGTCGGACGCGAGCCGGGAATCCAGCTCCAGGGGAGACACCCCGGAGTTCAAGACCGCCACGCTGGATCAGTGGCAAAAGGCCGCCGCCAAGTCGGCCCCGGGCGGTGACGTGAGCGCGTTGAACTGGGTCACGCCGGAAGGCCTGACGGTCAAGCCGCTCTACACGGCGGCCGACACCGCCGGCCTGCCGCATGCCGACACGTTGCCCGGCTTCGAGCCCTTCCTGCGCGGCCCGCAGGCAACGATGTATGCCGCCAGGCCCTGGACGATCCGCCAGTACGCCGGCTTCTCGACTGCCGAGGAAAGCAACGCCTTCTATCGCAAGGCGCTCGCCGCCGGCGGGCAGGGCGTGTCGGTCGCCTTCGACCTGGCCACCCACCGCGGCTACGACAGCGATCACCCGCGCGTGACCGGCGACGTCGGCAAGGCCGGCGTGGCCATCGACTCGGTGGAGGACATGAAGATCCTGTTCGACGGCATTCCGCTGGACAAGGTGTCCGTCTCCATGACGATGAACGGCGCCGTGTTGCCGGTGCTGGCCGGCTACGTCGTCGCGGCTGAAGAGCAGGGCGTGCCGCAGGACAAGTTGGCGGGGACCATCCAGAACGACATCCTCAAGGAGTTCATGGTCCGCAACACCTACATCTACCCGCCGGAGCCGTCGATGCGCATCGTCGGCGACATCATCGAATACACGGCGCGGGAGATGCCCAAGTTCAACTCCATCAGCATCTCCGGCTATCACATGCAGGAGGCCGGCGCCAACCAGGCGCTGGAGCTGGCGTTCACGCTGGCCGATGGCCAGGAGTATGTGAAGACGGCCCTGGCCAAGGGCCTGAGCGTCGACGACTTCGCGCCGCGACTGTCGTTCTTCTGGGCCATCGGGATGAACTTCTATCTCGAGATCGCCAAGATGCGCGCGGCACGCCTGCTGTGGTGCCGCATCATGAAGGGCTTCGGCGCGACGTCGCCCAAGAGCCTGATGCTGCGCACCCACTGCCAGACCTCGGGATGGAGCCTGACCGCCCAGGATCCGTACAACAACGTGGTGCGCACCACCATCGAAGCCATGGCCGCCGTGTTCGGCGGCACGCAAAGCCTGCACACCAACTCGCTGGACGAAGCCATCGCGCTGCCCACCGAGTTCAGCAGCCGCATCGCACGCAACACCCAGCTCATCATTCAGGAAGAGACCCACATCACCAGCGTCGTCGACCCCTGGGCCGGCAGCTACATGATGGAGAGGCTCACTCAGGACATGGCCGACAAGGCCTGGGAGATCATCGAAGAGGTCAATGCGCAGGGCGGCATGATCAAGGCGGTGGACTCGGGCTGGGCCAAGCTGAAGATCGAGGCCAGCGCCGCCGAGAAGCAGGCGCGCATCGACTCCGGCCAGGACGTCATCGTCGGCGTCAACAAATACAAGCTGGCCAAGGAAGACCCCATCGACATCCTCGACGTCGACAACGTCAAGGTGCGTGACGGCCAGATCGAGCGGCTGAAGAACATCAAGGCCACGCGCGATGCGGCCGCCGTTCAGGCTGCGCTCACGTTGCTCACGCAAGCTGCCGAGACCGGCGAATGCAATCTGCTGGACCTGGCCATCAAGGCGGTGCGCCTGCGCGCGACGGTGGGCGAGGTGTCCAACGCGCTCGAAGCCGTCTTCGGACGCCACCGCGCCGACACGCACAAGGTCAGCGGCGTCTACGCGGCGGCCTACGACTCGGCCGAGGGCTGGGCCAAGCTGCAGGCCGAGATCGCCGCCTTCGGCGACGAACAGGGCCGCCGCCCGCGCGTGATGATCGCCAAGCTCGGCCAGGATGGCCATGACCGCGGCGCCAAGGTGGTCGCCACCGCCTTTGCCGACCTCGGCTTCGACGTCGACATCGGCCCGCTGTTCCAGACCCCCGAGGAATGCGCCCGCCAGGCCATCGAGAACGACGTGCACGCGGTGGGTATCTCCACGCTGGCCGCCGGCCACAAGACGCTGGTGCCGGCCATCATTGCCGAGCTCAAGAAGCAGGGCGCCGACGACATCATCGTGTTCGTCGGTGGCGTCATCCCGGCGCAGGATTACGACATGCTGTACGCGGCGGGCGTGAAGGGCATCTACGGCCCGGGCACGCCGATTCCGGCCAGCGCCAAGGACGTGCTGGAGCAGATCCGGGCACAGGTGACCGCCTGATGACGCCGACACTGGCACCCGTCGTGGATGCCGACTTCGAGGCCATGCTGTCCCTGCGCATCGAGGCGCTGCGCGAGAGCCTGGAGCGGCTTGGCCGCTTCAGCCCCGAGGTCGCGCGGGCCCGGCTGCAAAGCCAGTTCCGGCCCGAGTGGATGCAGCATCTGGTCGTGCGTGGCGAGCGCGTCGTCTACTTCACCGTCGAGCGGCGCGCCGGCGAGCTGCGACTGCACCACCTCTATCTGCGCCCTGAAGCGCAAGGGCGGGGCGTGGGCGCCTGGGTGCTCGACCAGATCAAGTCGCAAGGCCTGCCCATCACGCTGGCCGCACTGCGCGATAGCCGCGCCAACGATTTCTATCGCCGCCATGGCTTCCAGGTTGTCGAGGAGCAGGACTTCGACATCGAATACCGCTGGGAGGCCGCTTGAGCCTCGCCGGACCGCTGCAAGCCGGTGACCGCCGCGCGCTGGCCAAGGCCATCACGCTGATCGAGTCCACGCGCGCCGACCACCGCGAGCAGGCCGATGCGCTGCTGACCGAGCTGATGCCCGCCACCGGCGGCGCGCTGCGCCTGGGCATCTCCGGCGTCCCGGGCGTCGGCAAGAGCACCTTCATCGAAGCCTTCGGCCTGTTACTGCTGGAGCGTGGCCACCGCGTGGCGGTGCTGACGGTGGACCCGTCGAGCACCGTGTCCGGCGGCGCCATCCTGGGCGACAAGACGCGCATGGAAAGGCTGTCCATGGACTTGCGCGCCTTCATCCGCCCCAGCCCCAGCAGTGGCACGCTCGGGGGCGTGGCGGAGAAGACGCGCGAGGCCATGCTGCTGTGCGAGGCGGCGGGCCACGACGTCGTCATCGTCGAGACGGTCGGTGTCGGCCAGAGCGAAACCGCGGTGGCCGGCATGACCGACCTCTACCTGCTGCTGCAGCTGCCCAATGCGGGCGACGACCTGCAGGCCATCAAGAAGGGCGTCATGGAGCTGGCCGACCTGGTCGTCATCAACAAGGCCGACCTGGACGACGCGGCTGCCACGCGCGCGCAGGCGCAGATCATGTCGGCGCTGCGCCTGCTGCCTACGCATGCCCACGCCACGCAGCGGGTCATGAAGGTCAGTGCGCTGAAGGCGGACGGCATTGCGCCGGTGTGGGACGCGCTGACTGCGCTGCGCACGGCAAGCGAAGCCAGCGGCGCCTGGGTGGCCAAACGCCGCGAGCAGTCGCTCGCGTGGATGTGGGAGCGCATCCAGTCCGGCCTCAAGCAGGCCTTTGTCGCGCATCCTGCCGTGAAGAGCCAGCTCGACGCCACCACCGCCGCCGTTCGAGACGGCCGCACGCCGGCATCCACCGCCGCGCGCCAGCTGCTGGCCACCTTTCGGAGCAAAACATGATCACCGGCCTGCATCACATCAATCTGCGTGCACCTGCTGAGCTTCTGGTCACGCTGCGCGATTTCTATCGCAACGTGCTCGGCCTGGAGCAGGGCCCGCGGCCGGACTTCGGCAGCGCGGGTTACTGGCTTTATGCCGGCGGCCACCCGGTCGTCCACCTGTCCGCGCAGCGGGCCGATGAAGCGGTGCGCCGCCCGGTGAACCCCGCCGCGCCGACGACCTACGACCACACCGCCTTCTTCGGCACCGATCCGGTGGCCACCGCGGCGCACCTGCGCGAGTGCGGCGTGGCCTTCCACGAATCCCGCTCCGCCGTCACCGGCCAGCACCAGTTCTTCCTCCAAGACCCCGCCGGCAATGGCGTGGAGATCAATTTCCCGTTTGAAGGCTAGACCCTCATGCAAGACATCCTGCAAGCACTTGAAGCCAAGCGCGCGCGCGCCCGGCTCGGCGGTGGCGAGAAGCGCATTGCCGCCCAGCACGCCAAGGGCAAGCTGACCGCGCGCGAACGGCTGGAACTGCTCTTCGACGAAGGCAGCTTCGAGGAATGGGACATGTTCGTCGAGCACCGCTGCGTGGACTTCGGCATGCAGGACAACAAGATCCCCGGCGATGGTGTCGTGACTGGCTACGGCATGATCAACGGCCGCCTCGCCTTCGCCTTCAGCCAGGACTTCACGGTCTTTGGCGGCGCGCTGTCCGAGGCCCACGCCGAGAAGATCTGCAAGGTGATGGACCAGGCCATGAAGGTCGGCGCCCCGGTCATCGGCCTGAACGATTCGGGCGGCGCACGCATCCAGGAAGGTGTCGCGTCGCTGGGCGGTTATGCCGACGTCTTCCAGCGCAATGTGATGGCCTCCGGCGTCGTGCCGCAGATCAGCATGATCATGGGCCCCTGCGCGGGTGGTGCGGTCTATTCGCCCGCCATGACGGACTTCATCTTCATGGTGAAGGACAGCAGCTACATGTTCGTGACCGGCCCCGAGGTCGTGAAGACCGTGACGCACGAGGAAGTGACCGCCGAAGAGCTGGGTGGCGCGACGACGCACAACAGCCGCAGCGGCGTGGCCGATCTGTCGTTCGAGAACGATGTGGAAGCGCTGCTGATGCTGCGCCGCTTCTTCAACTACCTGCCGCTGTCCAACCGCGAGAAGGCGCCTTGCCGCCCCAGCGGCGATCCGGCCACGCGCCTGGATCACTCGCTCGACACGCTGGTGCCGGAGAACCCGAACAAGCCCTACGACATCAAGGAACTGATCCTCAAGGTCGTCGACGACGGCGACTTCTTCGAACTGCAGCCCGACTTCGAACTGCAGCCCGACTACGCCAAGAACATCGTCACCGGTTTTGGCCGCATGGAAGGACAGACGGTGGGCATCGTCGCCAATCAGCCGCTGGTGCTGGCCGGCTGCCTGGACATCAAAAGCAGCATCAAGGCCGCGCGCTTCGTGCGCTTCTGCGACGCTTTCAACATCCCGGTCGTCACATTCGTCGACGTGCCCGGCTTTATGCCCGGTACCTCGCAGGAGTACGGCGGCATCATCAAGCACGGCGCCAAGCTGCTCTACGCCTATGCCGAATGCACGGTGCCCAAGATCACCGTCATCACCCGCAAGGCCTATGGCGGCGCGTACGACGTGATGGCCTCCAAGCATCTGCGTGGCGACGTCAACTTCGCCTGGCCCAACGCCGAGATTGCGGTGATGGGCGCCAAGGGCGCGGTGGAGATCATCTTCCGCGAGGACAAGAAGGACCCGGCCAAGCTGGCCGAGCGCGAGGCCGAGTACAAGGCCCGCTTCGCCAACCCCTTTGTCGCGGGCGCGCGTGGCTTCATCGACGACGTGATTCAGCCGCACGAGACGCGCAAGCGCATCTGCCGCTCGCTGTCGATGCTCAAGGACAAGAAGCTGGAGAACCCGTGGCGCAAGCACGGGAACATTCCGTTGTGAGCAAGGCGACCTGCGCGGCCGAGGCCCGGCGCCTCACCGATATTCCGAACATCGGCAAGTCGATGGAAGCGGACCTGGTCGGGCTTGGCATCACGACGCCCGCGGACGTGAAGCGGATGGATCCGATGAAGACCTACGAACGCCTCCGCGACCCGATGGGCCAGCGCCATGACCCCTGCGTGCTCGACACCTTCATGGCCGCCCATGACTTCATGAACGGTGTGCCCGCCCAGCCGTGGTGGCACTTCACCGAGCAGCGCAAGAAGCTGCTCGGCAAGACGAAATAGCGAGGCAACCATGTTTGACAAGATCCTCATCGCCAATCGGGGTACCCACGCCGAAGGCGCGGTCGCTTTAGCGACAAATGGCTTGCTGGACGGCGCAGCCGGACAGGCAGGCGAGTTCCCCGCGGAGCCACCCCATGTTTGACAAAATTCTCATCGCCAACCGCGGGGAAATCGCCTGCCGCGTGATCGCGACTGCCAAGAAGATGGGCATCGCCACCGTGGCCGTCTATTCCGAAGCGGACAAGGACGCCCGCCATGTCGAGCTGGCCGACGAGGCCGTGCTGCTCGGTCCGGCGCCGTCGCGCGAGAGCTATCTCGTCGCCGACAAGATCATTGCCGCCGCGAAGAGCACCGGCGCGCAGGCCATCCACCCCGGCTACGGCTTCCTCAGCGAGAACGAAGCCTTCGCGCGCCGCGTCGAGGAGGAAGGCCTGGTCTTCATCGGCCCCAAGCACGGCAGCATCACCGCGATGGGCGACAAGATCGCGTCCAAGAAGCTGGCGACCGCGGCCGGCGTCAACACCATCCCCGGCCACAACGAGCCCATCCTGTCGGCCGAAGAGGCTGTCGGCATCGCCGCGAAGATCGGCTACCCGGTCATGATCAAGGCCAGCGCCGGTGGCGGCGGCAAGGGCTTGCGCGTGGCCTTCAACGACAAGGAAGCCTTCGAGGGCTTCACGTCCTGCCGCAACGAGGCACGCAACAGCTTCGGCGACGACCGCGTCTTCATCGAGAAGTTCGTCGAGGAGCCCCGCCACATCGAGATCCAGGTGCTGGGCGATGCGCAAGGCAACGTCGTCTACTTGTGGGAGCGCGAATGCTCCATCCAGCGCCGCCACCAGAAGGTCATCGAGGAAGCGCCGTCGCCCTTCATCAGCGAGACCACGCGCCGCGCGATGGGCGAGCAGGCAGTGGCGCTGGCCAAGGCCGTCAGCTACCAGAGCGCTGGCACGGTCGAGTTCGTCGTCGGCAAGGATCAGGGCTTCTACTTCCTGGAGATGAACACGCGGCTGCAGGTGGAGCACCCGGTCACCGAGTGCATCACCGGGCTGGATCTGGTCGAGCAGATGATCCGCGTCGCCGCGGGCGAGCCGCTGACGTTCACGCAGGAGCAGATCAGGCGCGAGGGCTGGGCGATCGAGTGCCGCATCAATGCGGAAGATCCGTTCCGCAACTTCCTGCCTTCCACCGGGCGACTGGTGCGTTATCAGCCGCCCGAGACGACGATGGCGCAGGCCGAGCCGCAGCGCTTTGGCGTGCGTGTGGACACCGGCGTCTACGAGGGCGGCGAGATTCCGATGTTCTACGACTCGATGATCGCCAAGCTCATCGTGCACGGCCGCGACCGAGGGGACGCCATCGCCAAGATGCGCGAGGCGCTGAACGGCTTTGTGATCCGCGGCGTGTCGAGCAACATTCCCTTCCAGGCGGCGCTGCTCGGCCATGCGGACTTCGCGACCGGCAACTTCAACACCGGCTTCATCGCCCAGCACTACGCCGCCGGCTTCAAGGCCGAGGACGTGCCGCATGCCGACCCGCTTTTTCTGGTGGCGTTGGCAGGTTTCATCCGTCGCAAGGCGCGCGAGCGCGAGGCCGGCATCAGCGGCCAGCTGCGCGGCCACGAGGTGCAGATCGAGCACGACTATGTCGCCGTCGTGAACGTGGGTGGAGGCCGCAGCGAGCGCCATGCGCTGCACATCAGCGAGTTCGCGGGCGCCTTGGGCGAGGCGCGTGTGCAGGTCGGCGAGAAGGACTACCGCATCGCCTCCAACTCGCGGCTGAACGATGTGCGCATCAGCGGCACCGTCAACGGTCTGGCGTTCACGGCGCAGGCCGAGCGCGGCACGGCCAAGAACCCGCTGGCCTATCGCATCCATCACGGTGGCCGTTCCATCGAGCTGACGGTGCTGAGCCCGCGTGCTGCCGAACTGCAGGCACTGATGCCCTACAAGGCGCCGCCCGACACGTCCAAGCTGCTGCTCTCGCCCATGCCCGGGCTGCTTGTCCATCTTGGCGCCGACGTCGGGCAGACCGTGCAGGCCGGCGAGCGGCTTGCAGTCATCGAGGCGATGAAGATGGAGAACATCCTCACTGCGTCACAAGACGTCACGGTCGCCGAGGTGTTGGCCAAACCGGGCGAGAGCCTGGCGGTGGACCAGCCCATCCTGCGCTTTGCCTGAAGCGACGGTTGCCATCGTCGGCGCGGGCGTCGCCGGCGCTGCGGCGGCCATCCGGCTTGCCGAGCGTGGCGTGCCGGTCGACCTGTACGAAGCCGTGCCCGAGCCGCGCCCCATCGGCGCGGGGCTGCTGCTGCAACCGACGGGTCAGCGCGTGCTCGCGGCCATGGGCCTGCTGGACGAGGCGCTGCTGCTCGGCACGCGCGTGGACCGCTTGTTCGGCGACACGCCATCCGGGCGCGCGGTGCTGGACATGAGCTATCGGCGTTTTCATCCCGACGCCTATGGCCTGGGCATTCAGCGTGGCGCACTGATGGGCCTGTTGTGGAAGCGCCTGCGCGAGCTGAACATCCGCTGGCATTGCGGCGTGGCGGTCGAGGGCTTCGAGCAGGACGAGGCGGGCGTGACACTGCGCATGCCCGATGGCCGCACCGCCAGGCATGCCGCGCTGGTCCTGGCCAACGGCAGCTTCTCCAGGCTGCGCGACGGCATGAAGGTCCGCCAACGCGCGCAAGCGTTTCCCTGGGGCGCCGTCTGGACGGTGCTGCCGGCACCGCCGGGCTTTCCACAGATCGAGCTGCGCCAGCGCTTTCAGTCCGCGGCCAAGATGCTCGGCTTGATGCCCGTCGGCAAGGTGGACCATGACGACGCCGAGCACGGCATCAATCTGTTCTGGAGCTTGCCCGTGGTCGAACTCGACGGTTGGCATCAGCGCATCGGCCTGAGCCGTCTCAAGCAGCAGATGACCGATCTCTTTCCCGACGTCGCGCCGCTGCTGGCCGGCCTGGTTGATGCGGCCCAGCTGCGCGAGGCCCGCTATGCCGATGTCTGGATGTCACGCTGGCATGACGGCCGCGTGCTCGCCCTCGGCGACTGCGCCCACGGCATGAGCCCGCAGCTGGGGCAGGGCGCCAACATGGCGCTGATCGATGCGCACGAGCTCGCGGCGGAGGTCGACAGCGATTGGCCGCGCGTCTTCGAGCGCTACAGCCGGCGCCGCCGCGCCCATCTGCGCTTCTACGGCCAGGCCAGCAAGGGCCTGACGCCGATGTTCCAGTCCCACGCCGTCGTCGCGCCCTGGCTGCGGGACCGCTTCTTCGGGTGGGGTGGGCGCCTGCCCTATATCCATCAACAGTCCATCGCCACGCTGGCCGGCGTCAAGACCGGCTGGCTGTGGGGGCGGCTCAAACTCTGAATGCCATGACCCCATCGACTCGCCCCTTCAAGATCCTAAGCCTGCAGCAGATCGCCATCGGCGGCCTCGACAAGGTCCGCCTGCGTCGCCTGTGGGTCGACCTGCTCGGCCTGCCGGTGACCGGCAGCTTCAGCAGCGAGCGCGAGAACGTCGACGAGGACATCTGCACGCTGGGGCAGGGCGCGCATGCAGTCGAGGTGGACCTGATGCAGCCGCTGGACCCCGACAGGAAGCCGGCCGTGCATGCCACGCCGCTCAACCACGTCGGCCTGTGGGTGGACGACCTGCCTGCGGCAGTGCAGTGGCTGGAGGCGCAAGGGCTGCGCTTTGCGCCGGGCGGCATTCGCAAAGGCGCCGCTGGCCACGACATCTGCTTCGTGCATCCCAAGGGCAGCGAGCAGTTCCCGTTTGGCGGCGAGGGTGTGCTGATTGAACTCGTCCAGGCGCCAGCGGAAGTCCTCACGGCACTCAAGGCGGACTGATAGCTTCTGCGGGACGGTAGCGGTCCGGGCGATAGGGATGGAACGCTTGGGCTTCGCGGTGCAAGATGCGCGCGGTCGTTGGAAGGCTGATGCCCAGGCCGAATCCAACCAGTGGTCGCTTGGCCGATCTTCAAACAGGGGCGCTGCGCAAACGGGAGGTTCAGGTGACGTCTGTCTACTACGAACAGTCACGACCGGAGGTCAGGCCCTTCGTGCCCGCCGGCAGCCTGCGCTTGCTGGAGATCGGCTGCGCAGAAGGCCGGTTCATGGCAGGCTTGAAGGCCGAACGCTGTGGCATTTATGCCGTGGGCATCGAGCCGTATCCGGACGCTGCCCGAAAGGCAGCCAACGTCTTTGACCGGTTGGTCCAGGCGCCCGTCGAGGCCGCACTCGACAGCCTGAGCGACGAAGCGCCCTTCGATTGCGTCGTCGCCAATGACGTGCTGGAGCACCTCGTCGATCCTTGGGCCGTCCTGCAGCGGATCGGCCGCCATCTCGCAGCCGACGGCTGCGTGGTGGCGTCTCTGCCCAATATTCGGCATTGGCCAACGCTGAACGCACTGTTCCTTGGCGGCCGTTGGGACTATGCGAACTGCGGCATTCTTGACCGCACCCATCTGCGGTTCTTCACGCGTAAAAGTCTGCCGGAACTGTTTGAGCGGGCCGGTCTGGCGCTGACGACCTGCGATGGCGTCAACGCCGGCGAACTGCCCTGGAAGATCGCTTTGCTCAACCGCATGCTCTCGGGTCGGTTCGATGACACCCGCTATCAGCAGTTTGTCTGCGTCGCTCACCGAACGAAGCCGGGGCCCGCATGACTGGCCGGCGCTTCAGTCCGCCGGCGCCGCGACTTCCCGGCCTGCGAAGCGCCGCTTGAGGAATCACTGCTTCCGCTGAATTCCAGCTGCGCCTAATCTGCACCCAGCAAAACTTGCGCGTGCTGCGCTGGGCTCACCGGCCCGTGGCACACCGGGAGGCGAGGGGGCCACAAGCCATTTCGCGAGTTCGGTCGCAAGGCTTTGCTCGGCGCGGGCCAGAATGCGCGGCTTCTCACGCCGCTGCCGCCGATGCGTCCCTACACCGTTTTGTTCGCCCTGCTGCTGCCGACCTTCGCGCAGGCCTGGGGCAACCACACCCCCATGTGCTACCGGGCCTTCGAGCGCATGCCGGAGGTGGCGAACGCAGCGGCCGTCAAGGCCGAGCCCCTCGTCGATTTCCTGCGCGCGCAGGAGGCCGCCATTGCCGCCAGGCTGGACGCTCAGGAAGCGTTGCTGCGCGAGCGCCTGAAGGGGCATGCGCCACGCCCCGAGGCGCTGCGCTTTGTGGCCGACGCCAAGCGGAGTGACGACGAACGACGCGCCGCCGTCCTGCGTGCGCTGCGTCTGTCGCCCCAGGCCAGGCTGGCGCTCTATCTTCAGATCGACCCGCGCAACCCCGACGCCAGCCGCCCTGCACTGGATGTCGGCGTGGTCAGTGCTGCCACCCCGGGCAAGGGCGCAACCCAGCGCTTCGTGGCGCTGCAGCCCGGCGAGGCGGTGGCACCCCTGGCCGTGCTGGCGTCGGCCTGCGACGAGCCGGACTATGGCCACGACCTCAATCTGTTCGACGACAACCCGGGCAGCCCGGCCGACCCGGCTTACGGCTTCGGTAAGCAGCCGTTCGGGAACGCGGCGGTCGCCATCGGCTCGCAGGCGCCTTTCCACATGGGCTTTTTCCACCAGGGCACCATCTTCAACACGCTGGCGCCCAGCTTTGCGCGCACCTTCACGGAGCTGCGCGTGCAGCAGTACAGCGCATTGGCCGCGCTCGCCTGGCAGACCGGCCATGCCTACTGGGGTTGGCGCTTTGCGGGCATGGCCCTGCACCATGTCGAGGACCTAACGCAGCCCTATCACGCCAGCGCTGCACCGGGCGCGACGCTGGGCCACATGATGTGGGTCAACCTGAAGGCGCAGCTCGGCGCTCCGGCTGACCGCCAGGGGTTGGTGGTGCTGCAGAGCAATCGCCATTTCGTGCTGGAGCAGTTCCAGACCCGCTGGATCATCGACAACGCGCAGCAGCGCCGCGATGGCCCGCTCGAATTGGCCCTGCGCGACACGGCTCGCGACGCGCGCTACCCGGCCTGGGGGTTCGACTATGTGCGAGAGGTCGTCGCGGCCGAGGCCTTCAAGGCAGGGCCGGCGACGGATGCGGCCGTCGTTGTCGGCGCGCCGGCGAAATTTGTCACTGACCCCAATTTGGATTTCGCCGCCAACGAGGCGCGGTTTGGCCCTGAACTGACGCGCGACATGCAAGGCCAGCGCGATGCCTTGCAAGGGGCCGTCGCAGAGCTGCTCGGCCACTTCGGCGCACACAGTCGGAACGCAGTGCGCGGCATGCTGAAAGAGGCGGCTCAACCCCGCCGTTGAAATTCGTCGTTCGCGAAGCGGCCGTCGCTTTCTGGCGCAGAATCGCCTTCTTCGCGAAGGCTATGCTGGAGTCCAACTCATCATGCGACACGACCTCACCACCCTCAACCTCGTGCTGGCCATCGAGCAGACGCGCTCGATCACCCGCGGTGCTGCCCAGGAACACCTGGCTTTGGCGGCCGCCAGCAAGCGCCTTTCTGACCTGGAAAGTCGCCTGGGTGTGCAGCTCTTCGAGCGCCGCGCCCGCGGCGTCGAGCCGACCGAGGCGGGGCGGGCGTTGGTGCGCCACATCCGTTCGCTGCACGCGTCGCTCTATGCCCTCGAAACCGAGGTCATGGAGTTCTCGCGCGGCATCAAGGGTCATCTGCGCATCGCCTCCAACACTAGCGCGATTGCCGAGTGCCTGCCGCCCTATCTGGTGGAGTTTTCGCAAGCGCATGCGCAGATCCGCATCAGCCTGGAAGACCTGACCAGCGCCGAGGTGCAGGCGGCGGTGGCCGAAGGCCGTGCGGACGTCGGCGTCTTCGCCGGTCCCGTGCTCGACAACCGCGTGCAGACCTGGACATTCGCGACCGGGCGCCTGGCGGCCCTGGTGCCGCTGAAGCACCCGCTGGCCAACAAGGAGGCCGTCACCTTCGATGACCTGATGGCCTATGACCTCATCGGCCTGCATGCCGGCGCCAGCGCCCAGGAGTTGATGCGCGAGCAGGCAGCGGTGCTGGGCAAGACCTTGAACGCACGCTGGCAGGTGCGCGGCTTCGACGGCATCGCGCAGCTGGTCGAGTCCGGCCTTGGCGTGGCCGTGCTGCCTGAACAACCGGCCGAACGCTTCACACGCGTCTTCGGCGTGCGCTGCCTGCGACTTGAAGAGTCGTGGGCCGAACGCGACTATTACCTGGGTGTGCTGCGCCAACAGCGCCTGCCGACCGTCGTGCAGCGCTTTGTCGACACCCTCATTCCCCGCGAGAAGCAATGACCGCACGAACCCTTTACGACAAGCTCTGGGATGAGCATGTCGTGCACACCGAGCCCGATGGCACGGCGCTGCTTTACATCGACCGCCATCTCGTCCATGAGGTGACCAGCCCGCAGGCCTTCGAAGGCCTGGACCTGGCCGGCCGCAAGGTCTGGCGCCTTAGCGCCAACCTGGCCGTCAGCGACCACAACGTTCCGACCACGGACCGCTCGCAAGGCATCGCCGACCCGATATCCAAACTGCAGGTCGACACGCTGGACGCCAACTGCGACCGCGTCGGCATCACGCAGTTCAAGATGAACGACAAGCGCCAGGGCATCGTGCACGTCATCGGCCCGGAGCAGGGCGCGACGCTGCCCGGCATGACCGTCGTCTGCGGCGACAGCCACACGTCCACGCATGGGGCCTTTGGTGCGCTGGCGCATGGCATCGGCACGAGTGAGGTCGAGCATGTGCTGGCCACGCAGACGCTGTCGGCCAAGAAGGCCAAGAACCTGCTTGTCAAGGTCGAAGGCCAGTTGCCCAAGGGCGTCGGCGCCAAGGACATCGTGTTGGCCATCATCGGCAAAATCGGCACGGCCGGCGGCAACGGCTACACCATCGAGTTCGCGGGCGCGGCCATCCGCTCACTCTCGATGGAAGGTCGTATGACCGTCTGCAACATGGCCATCGAAGCCGGCGCTCGCGCAGGCCTCATCGGCGTGGACGACACGACGATCAATTACGTCAAAGGCCGCCCCTTCTCGCCGAATGGTGTCGAATGGGATCAGGCCGTCGCCTACTGGCGCACGCTGCACACCGACGCCGGCGCTCATTTCGACAAGATCGTCGAGCTGGATGCCGCGCAGATCCGCCCGCAAGTGACCTGGGGCACCTCGCCGGAGATGGTGTTGTCCGTCGACGACCGCGTGCCTGATCCCGACAAGGAAAAGGACGCTGTCAAGCGGGGCGCCATCGAGCGCGCGCTGACGTACATGGCGCTGGAGCCCAACAAGGCCATCAGCGACATCCATGTCGACAAGGTCTTCATCGGCTCCTGCACCAACAGCCGCATCGAGGACATGCGCGAAGCCGCCGCCGTCGTGAAGCGCGTGGGCGGGCGCCTGGCCAAGAACATCAAGCTGGCCCTCGTCGTGCCGGGCTCCGGCCTCGTCAAGGCGCAGGCCGAGGCCGAAGGCCTGGACCAGGTCTTCAAGGCCGCCGGCTTCGAGTGGCGCGAGCCGGGCTGCTCCATGTGCCTGGCGATGAACGCCGACCGGCTTGAGCCGGGCGAGCGCTGCGCCTCCACCAGCAACCGCAACTTCGAAGGCCGCCAAGGCGCCGGTGGCCGCACCCACCTCGTCAGCCCCGCGATGGCTGCCGCCGCAGCGATGGCCGGTCACTTTGTCGACGTCCGCACGTTGAGCTAAGTCATGGACAAGTTCACCATCCATAAAGGGCTGGTCGCGCCGATGGACCGCGACAACGTCGATACCGACGCCATCATCCCCAAGCAGTTCCTGAAGTCGATCAAGCGCAGCGGCTTCGGCCCCAACCTGTTCGACGAGTGGCGCTATCTGGACCACGGCGAGCCCGGCCAGGACCCGGCCAGCCGCAAGCTCAATCCCGACTTCGTGCTGAACCAGCCGCGCTATGCCGGTGCCAGCGTGCTGATCGCGCGCAGCAACTTCGGCTGCGGCTCCAGCCGCGAGCACGCGCCCTGGGCGCTGCAGCAGTACGGCTTCCGCGCCATCCTGGCGCCCAGCTTCGCCGACATCTTCTTCAACAACTGCTTCAAGAACGGGCTGCTGCCCATCGTGCTGCCCGAGCGCGCCATCGCGCAGTTGTTCGACGAGGTCTATGCCTTTCCCGGCTACCAACTCATCGTCGACCTGCCGCGCCAGGTGGTGGTCAAGCCCGACGGCGCCGAGCTGCCCTTCGACATCGAGCCCTTCCGCAAGGAGTGCCTGATCGGCGGCCTCGACGAGATCGGCCTGACGCTGCAGCACACCGACAAGATCCGCGCCTTTGAGGCCGCGCGCATCGCCAGCAAGCCCTGGCTGAACAACCGAGTGATTTGAGATGAAGAAGATTGCAGTACTGCCGGGCGACGGCATCGGCCCCGAGATCATGGCCGAGGCCGTCAAGGTGCTGAACGCACTGGACCTGCCTTTGCAACTCGACTGGGCCGACGTCGGCGGCAAGGCCTATGACACCAGCGGCCACCCGCTGCCGCCCGCCACGCTGAAGCTGGCGCAGGAAGCCGACGCGGTGCTGTTCGGCGCCGTGGGCGACTGGAAGTACGACAAGCTGGAGCGTTCGCTGCGGCCTGAACAGGCCATTCTCGGGTTGCGCAAGGCGCTGGGCCTGTTTGCAAACTTTCGCCCGGCCATCTGCTACGAGCAACTGACGCATGCGTCATCGCTGAAGCCCGAGCTGGTTGCCGGCCTGGACATCCTGCTCATCCGCGAACTTACCGGCGACATCTACTTCGGCCAGCCCCGCGGCCGTCGCACGGCCGTGGACGGCCACTTCCCCGGCGCCGACGAAGCCTTCGACACGATGCGCTATTCGCGCCCCGAGATCGAGCGCATCGCCCACGTCGCCTTCCAGGCGGCCCGCAAGCGCAGCAAGCGCCTGACCAGCGTCGACAAGGCCAACGTGCTGGAGACCTCGCAGTTCTGGAAGGACATCGTCATCGAAGTCCACGCCCAGTACCCCGATGTCGAGCTGGACCACATGTACGTGGACAACGCCGCCATGCAGCTCGTCAAGGCGCCCAAGAAGTTCGACGTCGTCGTGACCGGCAACATGTTCGGCGACATCCTCTCGGACGAAGCGGCGATGCTGACCGGCTCCATCGGCATGCTGCCGTCCGCCTCGTTGGATGCCAACAACAAGGGCCTCTACGAACCCAGCCACGGCAGCGCGCCGGACATCGCGGGCAAGGGGATCGCCAACCCGCTGGCTACAATCCTGTCCGCTGCCATGATGCTCAAGTTCTCCCTCAACCAAGCCGACGCTGCCGCTCGTATCGAGACGGCCGTGCAGTCGGTGCTGGCCCAGGGCTTGCGCACGGCCGACATCTGGTCCGAAGGCACCTCGAAGGTCACGACCCTCGAGATGGGCGACGCTGTCGTCAAAGCCATTACGACCACGAAAACCATCAAGAGCTAACGCTCCGTCTCGTCTCGCCCCTCCAAACCCGGCGAACGAGCCGGGGCCCGAAGTGGATGGGGTTTGGTGAAGCAAAGGAAAGATGATGACGACCTTGGTAGGCCTCGTAGGCTGGCGCGGCATGGTGGGCTCGGTGCTCATGGATCGCATGACCGCTGAGCGCGATTTCGACCTGATCGAGCCGCTGTTCTTCTCGACCTCCAACGCCGGCGGCGCTGCCCCGGCCCAGGCCAAGAACGAGAAGACGCTGCAGAGCGGCTTCGACATCGACCAGCTCAAGCGCTGCGACATCATCATCACCGCCCAGGGCGGCGACTACACGAGCGAGGTCTACCCCAAGCTGCGCGCTGCTGGCTGGACGGGCCACTGGATCGACGCCGCCTCGACGCTGCGCATGGCCGATGACGCCGTCATCATCCTGGACCCCGTCAACCGCCCGGTCATCGACCAGGCGCTGAGCAACGGCGGCAAGAACTGGATCGGCGGCAACTGCACCGTCAGCTGCATGCTGATGGGCGTGGGCGCGCTGTACAAGGCCGGGCTCGTCGAATGGATGTCCACGCAGACCTACCAGGCCGCTTCCGGCGGTGGTGCTCAGCACATGCGCGAACTGCTGACGCAGTACGGCACGCTGAATGCCGCCGTCAAGCCGCTGCTGGACGACCCCAAGAGCGCCATCCTCGAGATCGACCGCCAGGTCATCGCCAAGCAGCGCTCGCTGTCGGCCGACGAGACCGCCAACTTCGGCGTGCCGCTGGGTGGCTCCTTGATCCCCTGGATCGACAAGGACCTGGGCAATGGCATGTCCAAGGAAGAGTGGAAGGGCATGGCCGAGACGAACAAGATCCTCGGCAATGGATCGGCTCAGGCCATCCCCGTCGACGGTTTCTGCGTCCGAGTCGGCGCCATGCGCTGCCACAGCCAAGCCCTGACCTTTAAGCTCAAGAAGGACGTGCCGCTGGCCGACATCGAAGCCATGATCGCCGCCGACAACGAATGGGTGAAGCTGGTGCCCAACACGCGCGACGCCACCATCCGTGACCTGACCCCAGTGGCGGTGACGGGCACGATGACCATCCCCGTCGGTCGTGTGCGCAAGCTCGCCATGGGCCCCGAGTACCTTGGCGCCTTCACCATCGGTGACCAACTGCTGTGGGGTGCGGCCGAGCCGCTGCGCCGGATGCTGCGCATCCTGCTCGAACGCTGAGTACGACGACGCCTCGCCCGCGCGAGGCGTATTCACTTACGGTCTTTTACGGTTTGACCTAGGGTTCACCCCGGTCCGGATATTGAATCGAAACGACACATCACATACCCCTTGAGCATTTCAGCGTATATGCTTGATCCCGTTGTGTTTTTGATTCCAGACTCGACAAGGCCATGACGTGCAAACCAGCGTGCAGACCCGGTTCATGCAGCGCGTGCTGAAGATCGAGAAAGGCGGGGCCCAGGGCTCCGCCTTGTTGCTTTGGGGAATGCCTTGAAAGACCACATTCGCGACGCATTCGGGGGAGTTCGACCCATGGGCTTTGCTCGTCACCACCTCGCGCTCGCCGCCTTGCTCGTCATCAGCGGGAGTGCGCAGGCGCTCGGGCTGGGGCGGTTGAATGTCCAATCCGCGCTCGGCGAGACGATGCGTGCCGAGATCGACGTCACCAGCCTGACGCCGGAAGAAGCTGCGACGCTCAAAGTGCGCGTCGCCCCGCCCGAGTCCTACCGCTCGTCCGGCGTCGAATACAACCCCGTCCTGACCTCGGCCCAGGTGCAGGTCGTGCGCAACAACGGGCGCACGGTGCTGCGGGTCAGCAGCGACCGCTCGGTGCAGGAGCCCTTCGTCGATGTCATCCTTGAGGTGACCTGGGCCAGTGGCCGCCTGGTGCGCGAATACACACTGCTTTTCGATCCGCCCAGCCTGCCCAAGCCCGCACCGGTCATCACTGCGCCGCCCGCCATGGCGGCGGCTCCAGCTGCACCCGTTTCGAGCGAGGCCGTGCCCGCGCCAGCGCCGGCCGTGACGACGGCGTTGCCGCGCAACGGCTCTGCGACGCCACCGGCGGCGGTTGCCCGCACGCCTGCGCCAGCGCCAGCAGCGGTGCGCCCGTCCGTTACCGCAGCCTCCGAATATTCGGTGCGCCCCGGCGATTCGCTGTCCAAGATCGCTGCGCGCACCCAGGCCAGCGGCATTTCCTTGGATCAGATGCTGGTGGGCCTGTTCCGCAACAACCCCGATGCCTTCATCGGCGGCAACATGAACCGGCTCAAGGCCGGCTCGGTGCTGCAGGTGCCTGCTGGCGACACGCTGGGGTCGGTTTCGAACAGCGAGGCGCGTCAGATCATCTTGGCCCAGAGCGCCGATTTCTCGGCCTATCGCCAGCGCCTCGCGTCGGCGGCGCCAACCTTGCAGACCAACGAGAGCGAGCGTCAATCCAAGGGCCAGGTGCAGGCCGCGGTCGAAGACCGAAAGCCCGCCGCCGCGCCCACGCCGGACAAGCTGACGCTGAGCAAGGCCGGGGCCCCCGCTGCAAGCGTGGCGGAAGCCAAGCTGTCCAAGGACACCGAGAAGAAAGATGCCGCTGCGCGCGTTGCTGAGCTGACCCGCAATGTCGAGGAGCTCAAGAAGCTCTCCAGCGCGGCCAAGCCTGCTGCGGCCGGTGCATCCGAGGCGCCCGCGCCGACCGCAGCGCCGACCTTGCCCGCGGTCGTCGCGACCGTCGACGCCGCATCGGCAGCCGCCTCCGTCCCGGAGCCCATCGTCGCCGCTGCCAGCGCAGCGCCGTCCAGGCCAGCCGCGCGCGCAAGCGCGCCGCTCGCCCCGCCGCCGGCTGCCGAGCCGCCTGGCTTCATCGAGCAATTGCTCGACAGCCCCATTGTCCTGCCGCTCGCTGGCGTCCTCGTTGCCGTGCTCGGCGGCCTGGGCCTTTATCGCCTGCGTTCGCGCCGCCCGGCCAATGCGGCCGAGACCGGTTTCCACGAAAGCCGCCTGCAGCCGGACTCGTTCTTTGGCGGCACCGGTGGCCAGCGTGTCGACACGCGCGACGCGCAGAACAGCGGCCAGTCGTCGATGAGCTACTCGCTGAGCCAGCTCGACGCCATCGGCGACGTCGATCCGGTGGCCGAGGCCGACGTCTACCTGGCCTATGGCCGCGACCTGCAAGCCGAGGAAATCCTCAAGGAAGCCCTGCGCGCCAATCCGACGCGCCTGGCCATTCGCCTCAAGTTGCTGGAGGTCTACGCCAAGCGCCGCGACACCAAGGGCTTCGAGCAGTTGGCCGTGCAGCTCTATGCCGAAACCAAGGGCTCTGGCGAAGATTGGGCCAAGGCGCAGGAGATGGGCCGCGGCATCGACCCGGACAACCCGCTCTACCAACCCGGCGGCGCGCCGGCCCACGTTGAGGACGGCCCCGAGTTGCGTCCCGAGCCGATGAATGCCAGCACCTTGCCGCAGACGGCCTTGCCGAGCGGCGCCCACGCGGCTGCGGCGGCTCATCTGGCAACCGACTCGATGGCACGCGGCGGCCCGGACACCGGCCCGGTCAGCGGTTTCGATCTGGCGCTGGATCTGGACCTCGATGCGGTCGAGCCGGTCTCGCCGAATGCGATGGCTGCGACCCAGGCCATGCCGGCTTCGGTCGAGCACGCGCCGCTGACGATGGACTTCGACATCTCCGGTCGCGGCGCGCGCACCGCACCGCCGGCGCCAGACCTGAGCTTCGACCTGAGCGGCATGGGCGGCCTGCCAAACGTGTCGTCGGCGCCGACCGCGCCCACCGACCTGGACTTCGACCTGGGCGAACCCACCCTGCCCGGCGAGACCAACCCCGATCACCTCGCCCAGGCGCTTGATGCGCTGGGCGATGACGACGGCGACCCGCTGCTGCGCCAGCTCGAACTGGCCGACGAGTTCCGGCAGATCGGCGATACCGAAGGCGCCCGCGAGGTGCTGCAGGAACTGATCCAGCGCGCCAGCGGCTCCTTGCGCGACCGCGCGCAAGCCATGTTGAACGACCTGCGCTAGGCGCGGCGCGATACTTCGACGCCCGGCCCGGCCGGGCGTTTTTGTTGGCGGGCAGCGCGTGAACCGCGCACCCGCCTGATCATTTCTGAATCGATGCGAGTTGCACTTGGCGTGAGCTACCGCGGCGGCGGCTACAACGGTTGGCAAAGCCAGCCCGACGGCCGCACCGTGCAGGACGCGCTTGAAAAGGGCTTGTCCGCCTTCGCCGCCCAGCCGATTCGCACGATGTGCGCCGGCCGTACCGATGCCGGTGTCCATGGCATCAACCAGGTCGTCCACTTCGATACCGAGGTCGTGCGTGAGCAGTTCTCGTGGGTGCGCGGCAGCAACCGCTACTTGCCGCCCGACATTGCCATCCAGTGGTGCCGCTTTCCCGGCGACAGCTTCCATGCGCGCAACTCCGCACGCGGGCGGCGTTATGCCTATCTGCTGCTGGAGTCCGCCGTGCGGCCGGCCATCGAGTCAGGACAGTGCGGCTGGGTATTCCGCCCGCTCGACCAGTCCGCGCTCGAAGCGGCCGCGGGGCGACTGGTCGGCGAGCACGACTTTTCGTCCTTCCGCTCTTCCGAGTGCCAGGCGGCGTCGCCGGTCAAGACGCTGCGCGAGATCACCGTGCAGCGCCGCGGCGCCTACTGGCGCTTCGAGTTCGAGGCCAGTGCCTTCCTGCATCACATGGTGCGCAACCTGATGGGCTGCCTGCTCGCGGTGGGCAGCGGCACGCGCTCGGCGGACTGGGTGTCCGACGTGCTCGCCGCGCGCGACCGCAAGGTGGCGGCCCCGACGTTCGCCCCCGACGGCCTCTACTTCCTCGGCCCGACCTACGATGCCGAACTCGATATCCCGCGCGAGGTCGCGGCTCTGAAATGGTTGCCATGACCCGAATCAAGATCTGCGGCCTGACCCGCGAAGCCGACGTGGCTGCGGCGGTTGAAGCCGGCGCTGATGCCATCGGCTTTGTCTTCTACGCCAAGAGTCCGCGCGCCGTGACGCCGGAGCGGGCGAGGGCGCTCGCTCGGCTGCTGCCGCCCTTCGTGACGCCGGTGGGACTGTTCGTCAACGCTACAGACGCTGAACTGCAGGCAGGCATCGAGGCCCTGCCCAACATGCTTGTGCAGTTCCATGGCGACGAGGTGGTGACTGACTGCGAGCGCGTGCAGAGGCCCTATCTGCGTGCGGCCGCCATGCGTCCCGGCTTCGACTTGGTAGACTTCAGCTTCCGTTTTCCCAGCGCCCAGGCCATCCTGCTCGACGCCCCCGTCGAAGGTTATGGCGGTGGCGGCAAGGTCTTCGATTGGTCACTCATTCCTCCAAGCGTCAGCTCTCGCCTCGTTTTGTCTGGTGGGTTGAATGCAGCAAACGTCGCCGATGGCATCGCCAAGGTGCGGCCCTGGGCCGTTGATGTGAGTTCCGGCGTGGAGGTGTCGAAAGGCATCAAGAGCGCCGACCTGATCCACGAGTTCTGCCGCGCGGTCCGTCTCGCTGATGACGGCGCCGATGCAGCACTCTCCCAGTAGGGGAAGACCATGTTCCAGTACGACCAGCCCGATGCCACCGGGCATTTCCGCCATGCCGGTACGGCAACCTTCGGCGGCAGCTTTGTCTCAGAGACCCTCGTCCATGCGCTTGACCAGCTCAAGGACGCCTATGCCCACTACCGCAACGACGCCGAGTTCATTGCGGAGTACAAGCGAGAGCTCAAGCACTTCGTCGGCCGCCCGAGCCCGATCTACCACGCCGACCGCCTGAGCCGCGAGCTGGGCGGCGCGCAGATCTACCTCAAGCGCGAGGACCTCAACCACACCGGCGCGCACAAGATCAACAACGTCATTGGCCAGGCCCTGCTGGCCAAGCGCATGGGCAAGCCGCGCGTGATCGCCGAGACCGGCGCCGGCCAGCACGGCGTGGCCACGGCGACGATCTGCGCCCGCTACGGCCTGGAATGCGTGGTCTACATGGGCAGTGAGGACGTGAAGCGCCAAAGCCCCAATGTTTACCGCATGAAGCTCCTTGGCGCGACCGTCGTGCCGGTTGAGAGCGGTAGCAAGACGCTGAAGGACGCGCTCAACGAGGCGATGCGCGACTGGGTCACCAACGTCGAGAACACCTTCTACATCATCGGCACCGTGGCCGGCCCGCACCCCTATCCGATGATGGTGCGCGACTTCCAGCGCGTCATCGGGGACGAATGCCTGGTCCAGATGCCGGAAATGACCGGCCGCCAGCCCGACGCCGTACTGGCCTGCGTGGGCGGCGGCAGCAATGCCATCGGCATCTTCTACCCCTACATCCCGCACGAGACCACGCGCCTGATCGGTGTGGAGGCGGCGGGGGAGGGTATGGAAAGCGGCCGGCATGCGGCGACGCTTTCGGCCGGCAGCCCCGGCGTGCTGCACGGCAACCGCACCTATCTGCTGCAGGACGCCGACGGCCAGATCACCGAGACGCACTCCATCTCGGCCGGCCTGGACTACCCCGGCGTCGGCCCGGAGCATGCCCATTTGAAGGACATCGGCCGGGCCGAGTACGTCGGCGTGACGGATGCCGAGGCGCTGGCGGCCTTCCATCACCTCTGCCGCACCGAGGGCATCATCCCGGCGCTGGAATCGAGCCACGCGGTGGCGCATGCGATGAAGATCGCGCCGACCATGGCCAAGGACCAGATCCTGCTCGTCAACCTGTCCGGCCGCGGCGACAAGGACATCGGCACCGTGGCTGACCTTTCCCAAGCCGACTTCTATTGCCGCCCGTCATGCCGTGGCCAATCGGTCAAGGGTGGCGACTCGGTCGTGACGCTGCCGGGAGCGAAGGCATGAGCCGCATCACCACCACCTTTGCGGCCTTGAAGGCGCAGGGACGCAAGGCCCTGATTCCCTTCGTCACCGCCGGCGACCCGTATCCTGCTGCCACGGTTGAATTGCTCCTCGCCATGGCCGAGGCCGGGGCCGATGTCATCGAACTCGGCGTGCCTTTCTCCGACCCCATGGCCGATGGCCCCGTGATTCAGCGTGCGGGCGAGCGGGCGCTCAAACAGGGCATCGGCCTGCGTCAGGTGCTGGCCTTCGTGCGTGACTTCCGCGCTAAGAATTCCCGCACGCCGCTGGTGCTGATGGGCTATGCCAACCCCATCGAGCGTTACGGCCAGCAGGCGTTCGTGACCGACGCCAAGGCGGCCGGCGTTGACGGCGTGCTGGTCGTCGATTACCCGCCCGAGGAGTGTGAGGACTTTGCCGCTGCCCTGCGTGCGGCCGATATGGATGCGATCTTCCTGCTCGCGCCCACGTCCACCGAGGCGCGCATGGCCCAGGTAGGCAAGCTCGCCAGCGGCTACGTCTACTACGTATCGCTGAAGGGCGTGACCGGCGCGGGTCACCTGAACACGGCTGCCGTCGCCGAGGCCGTGCCGCGCATCAGGCAGCACGTCAGCACGCCGGTGGGTGTGGGCTTCGGCATCCGTGACGGGGCGACGGCGCGTGCGGTCGCCGACGTGTCGGACGCGGTCGTCATCGGTTCCAAGCTGGTCGAATTGCTGGAACGGCAGCCAGCCGATAATGTCGCCCTCACCGGCGCGGCGTTCATCCGTGAAATTCGCGCGGCACTCGACAAGGACTGACACATGAGTTGGCTCGACAAACTCCTCCCGCCCAAGATCCAGCAAGGTGACCCGGCCGACCGCCGGACTGTTCCCGAAGGCCTGTGGATCAAGTGCCCGAGCTGCGAGACGGTGCTCTACAAGACCGACCTGGAACAGAACATCAATGTCTGCCCCAAGTGCTCGCATCACCATCGCATCGGCGCGCGGGCGCGGCTGGATGCCTTCC
The DNA here is from genome assembly GCF_001425165.1 of Pelomonas sp. Root405. Lineage (GTDB taxonomy): Bacteria > Pseudomonadota > Gammaproteobacteria > Burkholderiales > Burkholderiaceae_C > Pelomonas. The sequence continues at coordinate 773,732 of NZ_LMDU01000014.1, read as the reverse complement.
TGGACGGCGAAGGTCGCTACGAGATCGGCCAGGAGGTGTTGCCGGTCGACGCGCTGAAGTTCAAGGACAGCAAGAAGTATCCCGACCGCCTGAAGGAAGCGCTGGAGAACACCGGCGAGACGGACGCACTGGTCGTCATGGGTGGCGCCGTGATGAGCGTGCCGGTCGTGGCGGCCTGCTTCGAATTCGACTTCATGGGCGGTTCCATGGGTTCGGTCGTCGGCGAGCGCTTCGTGCGCGGCGTCGAGTCGGCCATCGAACAAAAGACACCCTTCATCTGCTTCACGGCAACTGGCGGTGCGCGCATGCAGGAAGGCCTGCTGTCCCTGATGCAGATGGCCAAGACCAACGCGTCGCTGACGCGGCTGGCCAAGGCCAAACTGCCGTATATCAGCGTGCTGACCGACCCGACCATGGGCGGCGTGTCGGCCAGTTTTGCCTTCGTCGGCGACATCGTGCTGGCCGAGCCCAAGGCGCTGATCGGTTTCGCCGGCCCGCGCGTCATCGAGAACACCGTGCGCGAGAAGCTGCCCGCCGGCTTCCAGCGTGCCGAGTTCCTGGTGGAGAAGGGCGCCGTCGACATGATCGTGGACCGTCGCCAATTGCGCGAAACGATTGCCCGCCAGCTGGCGATGCTGCAACGCCAAAGCGCGGACGCTGTCGCCTGAACGCCGCCCGCAATGTTTCGAGCCAGGCCCTGTGCCTGGCTTTTGTTTTTGTTGGCTGTTCGCGCGTGAACCGCGCAAACAACCTGGTTAGTGATTCGCCATGACGCTTGATGACTGGCTCGCCCACTGCGAGCGCCTGCATCCCAAGACCATCGACATGACGCTGGAGCGCGTGGCGACAGTGTGCGAGCGGCTGGGCATCGCCTTCGAATGCCCGACCATCGTCGTGGCCGGCACCAACGGCAAGGGCTCGACCTGCGCGATGCTGGAGTCCATCGCGCTGCATGCGGGCTACCGCGTCGGGCTCTACATCAAGCCGCATCTGGTGCACTTCCAGGAGCGCTGCCGCGTGGGCGGCGCGCCGGTGGGCGCTGAGTCGCTTGAATCGCATTTCGAAGCCGTGGAAGCTGCGCGTGGCGACATCACGCTGACCTATTTCGAGTTCACCACGCTGGCCATCATGCGGCGCCTGCAGCATGAGCCGCTGGACCTCGTCATCCTCGAAGTGGGCCTGGGTGGTCGGCTGGATGCGGTCAACGTCATCGACGCCGACTGCGCCGTCATCACCAGCATCGACCTTGACCACACCGAGTTCCTCGGCACGGACCGCGAGAGCGTCGGCCGCGAGAAGGCCGGCATCATGCGCGCCGGCCGGCCCGTCGTCGTCAGCGACCCCATGCCACCAGCATCGCTGGCCGCACGCGCCGCGGAACTCGGCGCCGACCTGCGCCAGCTCAGCCGCGACTTCAGCTTCAGTGGTGACCGCCAGCAGTGGCAATGGGTTGGGCGAGCGAAGCGCTTCTCCGGCATGGCGTATCCGGCGCTGCGCGGGGTCAATCAACTGCTGAACGCTTCTGGCGCGCTGGCAGCATTCGAGGCCTTGCACGACCGTCTGCCGATCAGCGCGCAGGCCGTCCGCACGGGTCTCGCGCTCGTTGAACTCCCCGGCCGCTTCCAGGTGCTGCCAGGCCAGCCAGCCGTCGTGCTGGACGTGGCGCACAACCCGCACGCCGTCGCGGCGCTGGCGCAAAACCTCGACCAGATGGGCTTTTTTCCGCGCACGCACGCCGTTTTCGGCGCGATGGCGGACAAGGACCTGGCCGGCATCCTCGCCCGCATTGCGCCGCTGGTGGACGTCTGGCATTTCACCGATCTGCCCATGCCGCGCGCGGCCACGGCGGAGCAGCTCCAGGCGGCCTTCCTCGCCGCGGGGTTGAAGACGCCGGCCGGGGCGGCGACGCACACGCATGCCAAGCCGCTGGACGCCCTGCACGCGGCGGCGGCCGGGGCGACCACGGCCGATAGAATCCTCGTCTTCGGTTCCTTCTACACCGTCGGCGGGGTGCTCCAGCAGGGCCTGCCCCGTGTGACGGCCGGCGCTGCCGAGCCGACACCTCCCACCCTCCACTGAAGCCAGACGCCGCCGATGGGCCTGTTCTCCTTCCTCAAACGCGACGAGGACGCTGCCGCGGCGGCGCCCAAGAAGTCGACCAGGTCTGACGCCAAGGTCAGTGCGGCCGACGATGTGCAGGTGCTGCGACTGCGGGCGCGACGCCGCCTCATCGGTGCCGCCGTGCTGGTCGCTGCCGGCGTGGTCGGCTTCCCGCTGATCTTCGAGACCCAGCCGCGACCCATTCCGGTCGACCTGCCCATCGAGATCCCGCGCAAGGACACCGCGCCGCCGCTGGCCGTGCCGACGCGCGAGCCGCTGGCGCAGGCCGCGTCGGCGCCGCAGCCGGCGCCGGTGCCTGAGCCTCAGTTGGCCGAGAAGCCGGTCGACAAGCCCGCCGAACAGGTGGCCGAAGCGCCGCCCGTGAAGCCCGCGGAGAAGGCTGCCGACAAACCTGTTGACAAGCCCGTGGACAAACCCAAACCTGCGGCGAATGACGGTGCCCGCGCGCAGGCCTTGCTGGAAGGCAAGGACGTCGCCGCCAAGGCGCCCGCCGCCGCCGCGCGCTACATCGTCCAGGTGGGTGCCTACGGCGAGAGCAAGTCGGCTCAGGACATGCGCGGCAGAGTCGAGAAGCTCGGCCTCAAGACCTACGCCCAGGCCGTCGACACGGGCGATGGCCGCCGCATTCGTGTGCGCCTTGGGCCGTTCGCAAATCGCGACGAGGCTGAGCGCGCGGCTGCCAAGCTCAAGGCGGCGGGTCTGCCCGGCGCCATCCTGACGCTCTAGGCCGCCATGGACTTTGCGCTCAGCTGGGTCGACCTCGCACTGGCGGGCGTGCTGCTGATTTCCATCGGCATCGGTCTGTGGCGCGGCCTGATTTTTGAAGTCATGTCATTGGCGGGCTGGGTGGTCGCGTATTTCGCCGCGTCGCCGCTGGCCCCCGTCGTCGCCGAGATGTTGCCAACTGCCATGACCAGCGCATTGAGCCCAGCTGCGCTGCATGTCGCCGCGCTGGCCATTGCCTTCTTTGTGGTGCTCATCATCTGGAGCCTAGCCTCGCGACTGGTGAAGGCGCTGATCCATGCAACGCCGCTGTCGGTAGTGGACCGCCTGGGAGGCGCGGGCTTTGGCGCGCTGCGCGGCTTGTTCATCGCGCTGCTGCTGGTGCTGATCATCGGCGCCTCACCGCTGGCCGAGTCGGCCACCTGGCAGGCCTCGCGCGCGGCGCCCGTGCTTGGTGGCGTGCTGCGCGACATGTCCCCGCTGCTGCCCGAACCCATTGCCCGTTTTGTTTCCCGCTCGATGACCCCATCTGAAGCGGAATCGACTGATTAAGGACTCGCCATGTGCGGCATCGTCGGCGCTCTCGCTGCCTCTCCCGTCAACCAGCTTCTGTATGACGCGCTGCTGCTGTTGCAGCACCGCGGCCAGGATGCCGCCGGCATCGTCACGATGCAGGGCCAGAAGTGCTTCATGCACAAGGCGCGCGGCATGGTGCGCGACGTCTTCCGCACCCGCAACATGCGCGCGCTGCCCGGCAGCATCGGCCTCGGCCAGGTGCGCTACCCGACGGCCGGCAACGCCTACAGCGAGGAAGAGGCCCAACCCTTCTACGTCAACGCACCTTTCGGCATCGTGCTGGTGCACAACGGCAACCTGACGAACGCGCTCGCGCTGAAGGACGAGCTCTTCGACATCGACCGCCGTCACATCAACACCGAGAGCGATACCGAGGTGCTGATCAACGTGCTGGCCCACGAGCTGGAGATGGCCGCCCGTGACCTGCCGCTGACGCCCAAGGAAGTCTTCTCCGCCGTGCGCGCGGTGCAGAAGCGCATCAAGGGCAGCTATGCCGTCATCGCGCTGATCGCCGGCCAGGGCTTGCTGGCGTTCCGCGATCCCTTCGGCATCCGCCCGCTGTGCTTCGGCCGCTCGGCGAACGGTGAGTTCATGGTGGCCAGCGAAAGCGTCGCCCTAGAAGGCACCGGTCATCAGCTGGAGCGCGACGTCGCACCCGGCGAGGCGCTGTTCATCGACATGACCGGCAAGCTTCACACGGAGCAGTGCAACGAGCAGCCGAGGCTCAACCCTTGTATGTTCGAGTTCGTCTACCTGGCTCGCCCGGACTCGGTGATGGATGGCATCTCGGTCTATCAGGCGCGACTGAACATGGGTGAGACCCTGGCCCAGCGTGTCATCTCGACAATGCCGCCCAACGAAATCGATGTCGTCATCCCGATCCCGGAAAGCAGCCGACCGTCGGCCATGCAGCTGGCCCACCGCATCGGCAAGCCCTACCGCGAGGGTTTCGTGAAGAACCGCTACGTCGGCCGTACCTTCATCATGCCGGGGCAGGGCGCGCGCAAGAAGAGCGTGCGCCAGAAGCTCAACGCCATCGGCGTGGAGTTCAAGGACCGCAACGTGCTGCTGGTGGACGACTCCATCGTGCGCGGCACGACCTCGAAGGAGATCGTGCAGATGGCCCGCGAGGCCGGTGCGCGCAAGGTCTATCTGGCGTCTGCCGCGCCGCCGGTGCGCTATCCCAATGTCTATGGCATCGACATGCCGACCAAGGAAGAGCTGATCGCCCATGGCCGCAGCATCGAGGAGATCCGGCAATACATCGGGGCCGATGCGCTGATCTACCAGGACGTGGACGCGATGAAGCGCGTTGTCGCGGCGCTGCGCCCGGGGCTCGCCGGCTTCGAGGCCAGCTGCTTCGACGGCCACTACGTGACTGGCGACGTCAGCCTGGCAGACTTTGAAGCCATGCGCGAACAGCGTGCCAGCCAGCCCAGTGACGAAGAGGCCGATGCCAGGGGCCGTCTGGCCCTGCAAAGCGGTGGCGAAGGGTGAGCGCATGAGCGACAACTCACACCGTCCGCTGCCGTCAGGCTTGCGCCCCGAGACGCTGGCCGTGCGCACTGCGCTGGCGCCCAGCCAGCATGGCGAGAACTCGGAAGCGTTGTTCCTGACGACGGCTTACGTGCAGCCCGATGCGGAAACTTCGGCGCGCAAGTTTTCCAACTCCGAAGACTTCACCTATTCACGCACCAGCAACCCGACCGTGCGCAGCCTGGAGGCGCGCCTGGCCGCTCTTGAAGGAACCGAGGCCGCCATTGCCACCTCCACCGGCATGAGCGCCATCTTGTTGCTGGGCATGGGCGTGCTCAAGGCCGGCGACCATGTCGTTTGCTCGCGTTCCGTGTTCGGCTCGACGATCAACCTGTTTGCCAAGGAGTTCGGCAAGTTCGGTGTCGAGACGACGTTCGTTTCGCAGACCGATTTGGCCGAATGGCGTGCGGCCGTCCGGCCAACAACCAAACTCCTGTTTGCAGAGACGCCGACCAACCCGCTGACCGAGGTTTGCGACATCCGTGCGCTGGCCGACATCGCCCATGGCGCTGGAGCCATCCTCGCGGTCGACAACACCTACTCGACGCCGGCCCTGCAGCGCCCGATCGAGATGGGCACCGACATCGTCATGCACTCGGCCACCAAATACATGGACGGCCAGGGCCGAGTGATGGCGGGCGCCCTCTGCGGACCGAACAAGCTGATCCGTGACGTCTTCGGCCCCATCCTGCGCACCGTAGGCATGACGCTCGCACCGTTCAACGCCTGGGTGGTGCTGAAGGGGCTGGAGACGATGTCGCTGCGCATCAAAGCGCAGAGCGAGCAGGCGCTGGCCGTTGCACGTTGGTTGGAGGCGCGCCCCGAGGTTGCGCGTGTGCACTACCCGTCCCTGACATCTCATCCGCAGCACGAACTGGCCATGCGGCAGCAGAGCGGGCAGGGCGGGGCGGTGTTGTCCTTCGACCTGAAGGCCGAGTCGCCCGAGGCGGCGCGCGTGGCGGCCTTCCACGTCATCGACAGCACGCGTGTCGTCTCCATCGCCACCAATCTCGGCGATACGAAATCCATCATCACCCACCCCGCGACGACCTCGCATGGCCGCCTCACCGAGGACCAGCGCCGGGCCGCTGGCATCGGCCAGGGGTTGATCCGCCTGGCTGTGGGCCTGGAGCATGTCGACGACATCTGCGACGACCTGCATCGCGGCCTTTCCACTTTGACTACCTGATGAGCTCCTCTGCTTTCGACAAGGTCCGCACGCGCATCGCGCCGTCGCCGACCGGCTTCCTGCACCTGGGCACCGCGCGCACGGCCCTGTACTCGTGGGCCTACGCCCGCCATCATGGCGGTGAGTTCGTGCTGCGCATCGAAGACACCGATGTGGCGCGCTCAACCCAGGACTCGGTCGAGCAAATCATTGCGGCGATGAACTGGCTCGGGCTGGACTATGACGAAGGCCCGATCTACCAGATGCAGCGCCTGGACCGCTATCAGGCCGTTGTCGAGCAACTGATCGCCGAAGGCAAGGCCTATCGTTGCTACGCGACGCCCGAGGAACTCGCTGCCATGCGCGAGGCCCAGCGCGCGCGCGGCGAGAAGACGCTCTATGACCGTCGCTGGCGCCCCGAGCCCGGCAAGACCTTGCCCGCGCCGCCCGAAGGCGTAAAGCCGGTCATTCGTTTCGCCAACCCCGTCGAAGGCGACGTGACCTGGGACGACATCGTCAAGGGCCCGATCACTATCAATAACCGCGAGATCGATGACCTCATCATCGCGCGTACCGACGGCGTACCGACCTACAACTTCGCGGTCGTCGTCGACGATTGGGACATGCGCATCAGCCACGTCTTTCGTGGCGACGAACACGTCAACAACACGCCCTGGCAGATCAACATCTTCAATGCACTGGGTGCCCCGCTGCCGTCGTTTGGCCATTTGCCGATCATCCTTGGGGATGACGGCCTCAAGTTGTCGAAGCGCCGCGGTGCTGTCAGCGTGATGGACTATGCGCTGAACGGGTACTTGCCCGAGGGGATGTTGAACTACCTCGCCCGCTTGGGCTGGAGCCACGGTGACGAAGAGCTGTTCTCGGCTCAGCAGATAGTGAGCTGGTTTGATGGCAGCCATTTGTCAAAGAGCCCGGCGCAGTGGGACCCGGCCAAGTTGGACTGGGTCAACAGCCACTACATCAAACACATCGACGAGGCTCGGTTGGCGGAGTTGGTTGTCGCCCAGATGGCGGGCAGAGGCATCGCAGTGAACGTTGATCAGGTGCAGCCCAAGCTTGGCCTGTTCAAGGATCGCTGCGCCACTACCGCCGCATTGGCTGACTGGCTGTCAATGTACTTTGTGCCGGTGACACCGTCGACCGATGATCTGGCCGTCCATGTCACGGATGCGGTCCGTCCAACGCTTGCCTCGCTGGCGGAGCGTTTGTCTGCATTGGTCGAATGGAACAAGTCGACGATCCAGCAGGCGTTGAAGGAAACCCTCGCCACCTATAGCCTGAAGATGCCGCAACTCGCCGTTCCGGTCCGAGTGCTGGTGTGTGGTCGTACGCAAACGCCCAGCCTGGATGCGGTGCTGGAACACTTCTCCCAGAAAAAAGTCGTCGAGCGCTTGCAAGCACTCTGATTTTCGTCATATACTCTTGGTCTCGCTTGAACGGCGCTGCAAACGAAGCGATTAACGACAAGTCGGTCATCAATTAAGGTGGCGATGAAATCGAGAATCAAAACGGGGGTATAGCTCAGCTGGGAGAGCGCTTGCATGGCATGCAAGAGGTCAGCGGTTCGATCCCGCTTACCTCCACCAAATTCCTTAGAAGAATTTAAGTGGCGCGCAGTTCAAGTCGCGAAGGTTTAGTCCCCTTCGTCTAGAGGCCTAGGACACCACCCTTTCACGGTGATTACAGGGGTTCGAATCCCCTAGGGGACGCCAAGTTTGATGAGCTTGGGTATTGTCGCAAGGCGATATCGAATTCATCCCACGCGGAGTGGTAGTTCAGTTGGTTAGAATACCGGCCTGTCACGCCGGGGGTCGCGGGTTCGAGCCCCGTCCACTCCGCCAAGGTTTCCATCGGTTATCCCGATATTGAACGGCCAATTCGTTGGCCGTTTGTTTTTTGAGTTTTGAATTTGTCCCCTTCGTCTAGAGGCCTAGGACACCACCCTTTCACGGTGATTACAGGGGTTCGAATCCCCTAGGGGACGCCAGTTTGGTACCCGTCGCAGGACGGGCAAGTTTGATGCGGCTTGCGAGTATGCAGATATTCGGAACTCATCCCAACACGGAGTGGTAGTTCAGTTGGTTAGAATACCGGCCTGTCACGCCGGGGGTCGCGGGTTCGAGCCCCGTCCACTCCGCCAAAATTAAATGCACCGAATCCCTTGCGGGGTTCGGTGCATTTTCTTTTGGATTGATTGGTTTTCAGGACACGCCGCGCGAAGGCGCTGGAGCTGTGCCGGCTTGATCGCTTCCACCACTGCCTTGGGCCTGTGGCGTTCCAGCGGCGCGAGGTTCCGCAGGCGCTGCGCGGGATGCTTCGCTTGGGCTGCGTTTGCCGCTAACGACCAAGCGGGCCAACTTGACCACTTCGCTAGCCTCGGCTGGCAGGCCGCCGGCAACCAGACCCAGTGCCAAGCAGCAGCTCATCAACCCATTCAGCGTTCGCGACATCTCCGACTCCAGCCTCACAGACGGTAAGGCATACGCCGCAGTGTTCAGCAAGTCGCGCTAAGGAGCGAGGCACAGGCGACGAATTGCGCTTTACCGGGGATGAGTTGCAGTTGCGCGGCATGCAGCGCTCGCGTGGCGCGCAAAGCAAAACGGGCCCCAGAAGGCCCGATCATGCTTTGGCGGAGAGGGCGGGATTCGAACCCGCGGTGGGGATAAACCCACACACGCTTTCCAGGCGTGCGACTTAAACCGCTCATCCACCTCTCCTGCAAGCCCGACATGATAACCCAAGACAGTCAGGCGCCGGACCTTGTGTCGCACTTGGCCGCTCGCATTTCCAAAGCGCCCTGCCAATCAAGTCTATGGACCAGATTGTTCAGATGCAGCATGCGCCGCGAACGCGCCAACGCGTGCCCTTGGCCGTCGATCAGGGAAACGTTGCAGAGGATGTTCATCGGGTCGAACAGGGCAACGATGTCTGACTGAATTTCGGTCCACTCCCATGCGATCTGGATTGGCTCATCGCCTGCCGACGTTGCCCAGACCTCCTGACCTGACCGCAGGCCGGAACTTGCATCGTGCACGCGAACGCTGCTCCCGACTTGCCGCAGTTCATGGGTCACGATTTCGAACTCGTTTACAGTCTTGACGACCGTTTCGCAGGCCATCAGTTGCCACGCTGCCATCTGCATTCGGAACTCCCGTCATTTGGATGGATTGCAGTTTGCGTTCCCCAACGCTGCGCTGCTCCTACCAACCTTAGTAGCGCATGAACCTCCAGCGGTACGAACAAGTCAGTCAAGCCGAGAACCTCACGTCCTTCCGACGCGGGCTGATCGAGTTTGCGAACGACTTGGATTTCGGCCTCGTCGTTGGTGTGCTTGCTATCGAGCATCGGGGACCAGGGGCGAAGACCGAATACGTCGCAGTAGGAAACACCCCTGAGGCGTTCTTGGAGACATCCCGGGACAACAGCCATGCGCAGCGAGATCCGGTGCATCGGGCTTTGACCCATCTCACCAAGCCGCTCATTTACGACCAGGCCTTTTACGTCAACGCTGGGGCGGGCGAGTTGTGGGAGATGTACGCGCCGTTCGGCTATCGAACCGGTGTCGCCGTCGGTGTCCAGATGCCCGGCTACCGCCGATTGCTGCTTGGCGTTGATCGGGAGGCGCCTCTGCCCAAGGATCCGATCAAGTTGAATCGGATGATTGCGGACCTGCAACTGCTTGCGGTTCATGCGCAAGACGCCGCTGGGCGGCTGCTGATGTCCAAAAGGCCGTCGCAATGGGAGCTAAAGCTTCCTCCGCGCCAGCTTGAGATCCTGAAGTTGACGATGGAAGGCAAGAGCGCGTGGGTGGTAGGCAGCCTGTTGGGCATCAGCGAGAACACCGTGAACTACCACATGAAGCAACTGTTCAAGCTGCTAGACGTGTCGACCAAGCATCAGGCTGTCCTGAAGGCCATGGAGTTGGGCGTCCTCTGAGGCTTCGCCACTACCAGGGTTGGTAGTTCTCCGCCGTTGACCAGTCCGACACACTGAGCCATCTCAACGCAACCAGCGGATGGCGCAAATGGAACAAGTTTCTTTCTGGGAAGTCTTTGCTGAGCTGTTCGGCTTTCCCATCACCGGTAATTGATCCCGGTCATTGACGAGACCCTAGGAAAAGCGACACCTCCATCGCTTTCGTTCGGCGCCCCCCGAACGTCTTTGCGCCCGCGACCGCCCTTTCAGGGTCCTCGCGGGTTTTTTTGCTTAAGGCCTTCGCTCTTACGGCCTTCCGCCGGCCTTGAGCAGCGCCATAGCCGTGCCAATCAGGCCAGCCACTTCGCTCATATTGCCTGGCACGATCATCGTGTTGTTCTTTTGAGCGAGCTGCGCGTAGGCGTCAACGGCCTTCTCCGCCACCTTGAGCTGGACGGCCTGGTCGCCGCCGGGCTGCTGAATGGCGGCCGCAATCTTGCGGATGGCGTCTGAAGTGGCGTCGGCCACTGCGGTGATGGCGGCAGCTTCACCTTGCGCCTGGTTGATTTCAGCCTGCTTCTCGCCTTCTGAGCGCGCGATGGCGGCCTCCCGTTCGCCGGTCGCAATATTGATCTGCTCCTGGCGCCGGCCTTCCGATGCCGCGATCAATGCGCGCTTCTCCCGCTCTGCCGTGATTTGAGCCTGCATGGAGTGCAGGATCGCAGGCGGCGGCGTCAGATCCTTGATCTCGTAGCGCAGCACCTTGACGCCCCAGTTCAGCGCGGCCTCGTCCAAGGCTTCCACCACCGAGGTGTTGATCACGGCGCGCTCTTCAAACGTTCGGTCCAGTTCCATACGCCCGATGACCGAGCGCAGCGTCGTCTGGGCGAGTTGGGTGATTGCCACGATGTAATTGCTCGAACCGTAGCTGGCCCGCATGGCATCCGTGACCTGAAAATAGAGGATGCCGTCGACAGTCAGTTGGGTGTTGTCCTTGGTGATGCAGACTTGGCTCGGCACGTCCAGCGGGATCTCTTTCAGCGAGTGCTTGTATGCGAGGCGGTCGACGAATGGCACAAGGAAATTCAAGCCTGGCGTGAGTGTCGCGTGGTACTTGCCGAGGCGCTCGACGACCCAGGCGTTCTGCTGGGGAACGACCTTGACAGCGCGGACGATGAAGATCGCGGCGATGACAAGAATGACGAGGGCGATTTCAAATCCCATGGTAGGTCTCCGGGGCTTCGTTGAGGTTCAGCGGTCGAGCAGCAGGCAACTGCCCTCGACAGCACGGATCACGTGCTGGCCGCTAGCCGGCGGCGCGCTGCCGATGAAGCGCGCCTGCCAGGTCGCGCCGCGATAGTGAACCTTGGTATTGCCATCGGCCGACCAGGCGTCGACTTGCACGCTCTGACCGATGTCCAGATTGACGTCAGAGTTGCGATTGGCGGGGGCCGCCCTGGGTGCCTTGCCACGGTGCCTGTGCCAGGCGACAACTGCGGCGCCGCCCATCACGGCCGCCACCAGCATTTGCCCCGTTAGCGAAAGCCCCAGATGGGCCGCCAGGGCGCCTGCCACGGCGCCGACGGCCAACATCAGGAGGTAGAAGGTGCCGGTGGCCAACTCGGCTGCAATCAACACGCCGGCCGTCATCCACCAGACAGTGGTCCAGTTCCAGTCCATCCTCGCCTCCCCATGGTCTTGGTATCAGTCCAGTTTAGACGGCATAGAAGGGGCTGGGGACATGGCTGGGACACGCTGCGGCCCTACACTTCGCCGCTTCGTTTTTTGATGCTCGCCCGCTGGAGTCCGCGATGATCCGTTTTCACTTCCCCATCGTCATCATTGACGAGGATTACCGCTCGGAGAACACCTCGGGCTTGGGCATCCGCGCGTTGGCAGAGGCCATCCAGAAGGAGGGCATGGAAGTCCTGGGGGTGACGAGCTACGGCGATTTGTCCCAGTTCGCGCAGCAGCAAAGCCGAGCGTCAGCTTTCATCCTGTCCATCGACGACGAGGAGTTCACCGCTGGGCCCGAGATGGACCCGGTCGTGCTGAACCTACGCAAGTTCATCCAGGAGATCCGCAACCGGAACCCGGATATCCCGATCTACGTCTACGGCGAGACGCGCACCAGCCAGCATCTGCCTAACGACGTGCTGCGTGAACTGCATGGCTTCATCCACATGTTCGAGGACACGCCGGAGTTCGTGGCGCGCCACATCATCCGCGAGGCCAAGAGCTACCTCGACGGCCTGGCGCCGCCCTTCTTCAAGGCGCTGATGGACTATGCGCAGGACGGTTCCTACTCCTGGCATTGCCCCGGCCACTCTGGCGGCGTCGCGTTCCTGAAGAGCCCGGTCGGGCAGATGTTCCACCAGTTCTTCGGCGAGAACATGCTGCGCGCCGACGTCTGCAACGCCGTCGAGGAACTTGGTCAGTTGCTGGACCACACCGGTCCGGTCGCGGCCAGCGAGAAGAACGCGGCGCGCATCTTCAACGCCGACCATTGCTTCTTCGTCACCAACGGCACCTCCACATCCAACAAGATGGTGTGGCACCACACCGTGGCGCCGGGCGATGTGGTCGTCATCGACCGCAACTGCCACAAGAGCAACCTGCACGCCATCATCATGTGTGGTGCCATCCCCGTCTTCATGACGCCGACGCGCAACCACTACGGCATCATCGGCCCCATCCCCGAGAGCGAGTTCAGCCCGGAGGCCATCCGCGCCAAGATCGCGGCCAATCCGCTGCTGGCGCACGTGGACCCGGCAACCGTCCGGCCGGCCATCGTGACGCTGACGCAAAGCACCTACGACGGCGTGCTCTACAACACCGAGACCATCAAGAAGAAGCTCGACGGCTACATCCCAACGCTGCACTTCGACGAGGCCTGGTTGCCGCATGCAGCCTTCCACGACTTCTACGGCCAGTTCCATGCCATGGGCAAGAACCGTTTGCGTCCCAAGGAAGCCATGGTCTATGCGACCCAGTCCACGCACAAGCTGCTGGCCGGGATTTCGCAGGCCTCGCAGGTGCTCGTGCAGGACTCGCAAAGCGTCAAGCTCGACAAACACCTCTTCAACGAGGCGTATCTGATGCACACGTCAACATCGCCGCAGTACTCGATCATCGCGAGCTGTGACGTGGCCGCAGCCATGATGGAGCCGCCCGGCGGCACGGCGCTGGTCGAGGAAAGCATCCGCGAGTCGCTGGACTTCCGCCGCGCGATGCGCAAGGTGGAGGGCGACTACGGCGACGACTGGTGGTTCAAGGTCTGGGGGCCGGACTTCCTTCGCGTCGAGGAGGGCAACACGCCGGTGTCGGCCGACTGGATGCTGCATGCCGATGAAGACTGGCACGGCTTCGGCGGTCTGGCTGAAGGCTTCAACATGCTGGACCCGATCAAGTCCACGATCATCACGCCGGGGCTTGACATGGAGGGCCGTTTCGCCGCGGACGGCATTCCGGCGTCGGTTGTCACCAAATTCCTGGTCGAACATGGTGTCGTTGTCGAGAAGACGGGGCTTTACTCCTTCTTCATCATGTTCACCATCGGCATCACCAAGGGTCGCTGGAACACTTTGCTGACGGCACTGCAGCAGTTCAAGGATGACTACGACAAGAATGCGCCGCTGTGGCGCATCCTGCCGGAGTTCTGCGCCAAGTTCCCGAAGTACGAGCGCATGGGCCTGCGCGACCTGTGCCTGGCCATCCACCAGGCGTACGCCGAAGGCGATATTGCGCGGCTGACGACGGACATGTACCTGTCCAATCTGCAGCCAGCCATGACACCGACGGACGCCTATGCGCACATCGCGCAGCGCAAGACCGAGCGGGTCGGCATCGACGACCTGGAAGGCCGCATCACGACCTCGTTGCTGACGCCCTATCCGCCCGGCATTCCCTTGCTGATCCCGGGGGAGCGCTTCAACAAGAAGATCGTGGACTACCTGAAGTTCACCCGCAACTTCAACGCCAAGTTCCCTGGCTTCGCGACGGACGTGCACGGCCTCGTGCACGAGATCAACGAAGAGACCGGTCGCGGCTACTACTACGTGGACTGCGTGAAAGCCTGAGGCGCCACCCGACGCGCCACTGCAGTGGCCGTCGGCTTGGCCCGGTCGCCTCCGTTTCCTTGCCGAGCGGTCGGACGCGCGCCTGTCGCCTTCAGGCCTCCGCTGCCATCGCCGTGTGGCTGAAGCCGCCGTCCACGTAAGTGATCTCGGCGCTGATGCCGGCGGCCAGATCTGACAGCAGGAAGGCGGCGGTATTGCCAACGTCGTCAATGGTGACGTTGCGACGGATCGGGGCCTGAGCCGCAAATTGCCCCAGCAGCTTGCCGAAATCCTTGATGCCGGAGGCTGCCAGCGTCTTGATCGGCCCCGCCGAGATGCCGTTGACACGAACGCCCTTGGGGCCGAGAGCTTGTGCCAGATAGCGCACGCTGGCCTCCAGGCTGGCCTTGGCCAGTCCCATGGTGTTGTAGTTGGGCACGATGCGCAGCGATCCCAGATAACTCAACGTCAGCAGTGCCGCGCCGGCGCGCAGCCGCGGTGCAGCCAGTTTGGCCATGGCGGGAAAGCTGTAGGCCGAAATATCGTGCGCGATGCGGAAGTTCTCGCGCGTCATGCCTTCGAGAAAATCGCCCGCTATGGCCTCGCGCGGTGCAAAGCCAATGGAATGAACGAAGCCGTCGAACTCGGGCCAGACCTCCCCGAGCTGATTGAAGAGAGCTTCCATCTGCTCGTCGCTGGTGACGTCGCAGTCGTAGATCAGGCTTGAACCGAACTCGGCAGCAAACTCGCTGATGCGCTCCTTGAAGCGTTCACCCTGATAGCTGAAGGCCAGCTCGGCGCCTTCGCGGTGGCAGGCACGGGCAATGCCATAGGCGATGGAACGGTTGGACAGCACGCCCGTGATCAGCAGCCGCTTGCCGGCGAGAAAGCCCATTCTTGTCTCCTTTGGGGTCACAAACAGCCTTGGATTCTGTCATGCGACGAGGGCGCCGGCTTGCCGGCATGGGACTTGCACAGTACAATCCGAGCTTCACTAGAAATGAGGGTCGGCTGCAAAGCGGGCCTCGCGAGCGCTGGACGATATCCCCTGGCGCCGGATTCTGATGAACGAGGTGGGCGGATTCATCCAGCCCATTTTTTTTGCTTTTTCGATTTTTCTAATCGTTGCTTTTTCCCGGATCAGGAACGCTTTTCCCGCATGAGTTGGCAAACCGCTGTAGAGACAACCGTGACCGGTCTGGGTTACGAACTCGTGGACTGCGAACGCAGTGCCGGCGGAACGCTGCGCGTGACGATTGACAAGCTGCCCGCGCAGGCCGAAGCCGGTGAATTGATTGACGTTGACGATTGCGAGAAGGTCACGCGACAGCTGCAGTATGTGCTGGAAGTCGAGGGCCTGGAGTATGGCCGGCTGGAAGTGTCCTCGCCCGGGTTGGATCGGCCGCTGAAGAACGCTGCGCATTACGCGCGTTTTGCGGGTCAGGAAATCGACATCACGCTGAAATTACCCTTCCAGGGCCGCAAGAAGTACCGCGGCGTCGTCAGTGCGCAGCCGCAGGCGGCGAGCGATCAGGCCTGGCGCCTGGTGTTCGACGACGGCCAGGCGGATCAGGCGCTCGATTTCACGCTCGACGAGGTGCGTGAGGCGCGCCTCGTTCCGACCTTCAGTTTTCAGGGACGCGGCGGGGCGCCCGCGCCCGACCGCAAACCCGGCCAGCGCGGTGTCATCAAGCCGAAAAAAGCGGCAGCGAACAAACAAGCGGGCGAACCCACCGAGGTGGCGCCCGGCCAAGACAAGGTTGACGGAGGTCTCAAGCAATGAACCGCGAAATGTTGATGCTGGTGGATGCGATCTCGCGCGAGAAGAGCGTGGAGCGCGATGTCGTGTTCGGTGCGGTCGAAGCCGCCCTGGCCTCGGCCACCAAGAAGATTTACGGCGCCGAGGCCGACATCCGAGTCAGCGTGGATCGCGACTCCGGTGAGTACGAGACCTTTCGTCGCTGGCATGTCGTCCCCAATGAGGCTGGCCTGCAGAACGCGGATGCCGAGATCCTGCTGTTCGAGGCCCAAGAGCAGATTGCCGACATCGAAGTCGACGACCACATTGAAGAGCCGGTCGAGTCCCTGACTATCGGCCGCATCGGTGCCCAGGCGGCCAAGCAAGTCATCCTGCAAAAGATCCGAGACGCCGAGCGCGAGCAGTTGCTGAACGACTTCATGTCGCGCGGCGAGAAGATCTTCGTCGGTACCGTCAAGCGCCTGGACAAGGGCGACATCATTGTCGAAAGCGGTCGCGTCGAAGGTCGCCTGAAGCGCAGCGAGATGATCTCGAAAGAGAACCTGCGCACCGGCGACCGCGTCCGTGCTGTCATCCTCGGCGTCGACCCGACCCAGCGCGGCCCGCAGATCATGCTGTCGCGCTCCTCGCCCGAGTTCATGAAGGAACTCTTCGCGCAGGAGGTGCCGGAAATCGAGCAAGGTTTGCTGGAGATCAAGAGCTGCGCCCGCGACAGCGGCAGCCGCGCCAAGATCGCCGTCATCAGCCATGACCGACGTGTCGACCCCATCGGCACCTGCGTCGGCGTGCGTGGTTCGCGCGTCAACGGCGTGACCACCGAGCTGGCCGGCGAGCGCGTGGACATCGTGTTGTGGAGCGAGGATCCGGCCCAGTTCGTCATCGGCGCGCTGGCCCCGGCCAACGTACAGTCCATCGTCGTGGATGAAGAGCGCCACGCCATGGACGTTGTCGTGGACGAGGAAAACCTCGCCATCGCCATCGGCCGCGGCGGGCAGAACGTGCGCCTGGCGTCCGAGCTGACCGGCTGGCGCATCAACATCATGTCGGCCGAGGAATCGGCCGCCAAGCATGAAGTCGAGGCCGAGAGCGTCCGCAAGCTCTTCGTCGAGAAGCTCGACGTCGATGCCGAAGTCGCCGACATCCTGATCGCCGAGGGCTTCACCAGCCTGGAAGAAGTTGCCTACGTCCCGATGCAGGAAATGCTCGAGATTGAAGCCTTCGATGAGGACACCGTCAACGAGTTGCGCACCCGCGCCAAGGATGCGCTGCTGACGATGGAGATCGCCCGCGAAGAGAAGGTCGAGGAGGTCTCGCAGGACCTGCGCGATCTCGAAGGCGTCACACCCGAGCTGTTGAGCAAGCTGGCCGAAGGCGGCATCAACACCCGTGACGACTTGGCCGACCTCGCTGTCGACGAACTGGTCGAGCTGACTGCACAAGACGAGGCCGCTGCGCGCGCGCTGATCATGAAGGCCCGCGAACATTGGTTCAACGCCTGATCACCCACGCCGCGCCGCACCGAAAAGTAATTTGAAGGATCCCCACATGGCCGTGACTACCGTCGCCCAATTCGCCGCTGAGCTGAGCAAGCCGGCGGGCACGCTGCTGGAGCAGCTGCATGCCGCGGGCGTCAAGAAGTCTTCCGTTGATGACTCGCTGAGCGAGAACGACAAGGAACGCCTGCTCGACCACCTGCGCTCCTCGCATGGCACTGCTGCCACTGATCGCAAGAAGATCACCCTCGTCAAGAAGTCGACCACCGAGATCAAGCAGGCCGATGCGAGCGGCAAGGCCCGCACCATCCAGGTCGAAGTGCGCAAGAAGCGCACCTTCATCAAGCGTGACGATGCGACGGGCGCGGATGAGGCCAGCAATGGCCAGGATGACGCCGACCTGGCACGCCGCGAGGAAGAGGCGCAAGCCCAGGCCGCGGCCCTGCGTCTGCAGGAAGAGGAACTGGCCGCCAAGGTGAAAGCCCGCGAGGACGGCGAGCGCGCCGCGCGCGAAGCCGCCGAGGCGCGCCGAGCCGAAGAGCAGGCCGCTGCGGAAGCTGCTGCGGCCGCTGCGCAAGCCGCTGCCGCGCAGGCCGCCGCCGAAGCCGAGGCTGCCAAGCCGGGGCAAGTTGCCGAAGCCCGTCAGCGCAGCTCGGCTGCCGCGTCGGCCGAGGCCGCGGCAATCAACAAGGCTGCAGCCAGCCGCCGTGCCAAGTCGGCACCGGTCGAGCCGCCCGCACCCGAGCCGGTCGCCGCTGCGCCGGTGGAAGCGCCGGCGCCTGCGGTTGCCGTCGCGCCGGTCGAGCCGCCCAAGCCAGCGCTGCGAGTGGTCAAGGCCGTTGATGCTGCTGCCGAAGAGAAGCAGAAGCAGGACGACCTGTCTCGCCGCCGCAAGGCCGCCGAGTCGGAAGCCGCTGCCATCCGCGCGATGATGAACGCGCCCAAGAAGGTGATGGTTGCGCCCAAGAAGGAAGAGCCCAAGCCGGCTGAACCGGCTGCGGGCATCAAGGGCACCATCCACAAGAAGGTCGGCGCCCCTGGCGCACCAGCTGCCCCGGGCAGCACGGCGGCCAAGCCGGGCGACAAGAAGTCAGTCAAGTCCGAAAAGCTGTCGTCCAGCTGGGCCGATGACGCCGCCAAGAAGCGTGGCCTCAAGACCATCGGTGCCGGCCCGGCCGGCGCGAACCGCCCGGGTGGCGGCGGCAACTGGCGTGCTCCGGCGCGCGGGGGGGCCGGCGGCCGCCGTGGCGGCAACGACCGTGGTGGCAATGGCCAGGGCAACTTCCAGGCGCCTGTAGAGATGCAGATCCAGGAAGTGCATGTGCCGGAGACCATCTCGGTGTCCGATCTCGCGCACAAGATGTCGGTCAAGGCTGCCGAGGTCATCAAGCAGATGATGAAGCTGGGCCAGATGGTCACCATCAATCAGCAGCTGGACCAGGAAACGGCCATGATCCTCGTCGAGGAAATGGGCCACAAAGCCTTCCCGGCCAAGCTCGATGACCCGGACGCCTTCCTCGAAGAAGAGGGCACGACCGAGCAATCGCACGAGTCGCTGTCGCGCGCCCCGGTCGTCACCGTCATGGGTCACGTCGACCACGGCAAGACCTCGCTGCTGGACTACATCCGTCGTGCCCGTGTGGCTGCCGGTGAAGCCGGCGGCATCACGCAGCACATCGGCGCTTATCACGTCGACACGCCGCGCGGCATGATCACCTTCCTGGACACCCCGGGTCACGCGGCCTTCACGGCCATGCGGGCTCGCGGCGCCAAGGCGACGGACATCGTCATCCTCGTTTGCGCAGCCGACGACGGCGTGATGCCCCAGACCCGGGAAGCCATCCACCATGCCAAGGCTGCCGGTGTGCCGATCGTGGTCGCGATGACCAAGATCGACAAGCCCGATGCCAATGTCGAGCGCGTGAAGAGCGAGCTCGTGGCCGAGCAGGTCGTGCCTGAAGAATTCGGTGGCGATGCACCCTTCATCGGTGTCTCCTCCAAGACCGGCCAGGGCATCGACGACCTGCTTGAGCAGGTGCTGCTGCAGGCTGAAGTGCTGGAACTGAAGGCGCCGGTGGCCTCCATGGCCAAGGGCCTGGTCATCGAAGCCAAGCTCGACAAGGGCCGCGGCCCGGTCGCGACGGTGCTGGTGCAGAGCGGCACGCTCAAGCGCGGCGATGTCGTGCTGGCGGGTTCCACCTTCGGCCGCGTGCGCGCCATGCTGGACGAGGACGGCAAGGCTTGTACCGAGGCTGGCCCGTCCATCCCGGTCGAGATTCAAGGTCTGACCGAAGTGCCGCAAGCCGGTGACGAGTTCATGGTGCTGGGCGACGAGCGCCGTGCCCGCGAAGTGGCCACCTTCCGTTCGGGCAAGTACCGCGACGTGAAGCTGGCCAAGCAGCAGGCCGCCAAGCTGGAGAACATGTTCAGCGAGATGGGCGCCGGCGACGTGCAGACGCTGCCGCTGATCATCAAGTCCGACGTACAAGGTTCGCAGGAAGCGCTGGCCGCATCGCTGCTCAAGCTCAGCAACGCCGAGGTCAAGGTGCAGATCGTCCACGCGGCGGTCGGCGGCATCAGCGAGAGCGACATCAACCTCGCCATCGCGTCCAAGGCCGTCATCATCGGCTTCAACGTGCGTGCCGATGCCGGTGCGCGCAAGCTGGCCGAAGGTAACGCCGTCGATCTGCGTTACTACAGCATCATTTACGACGCTGTGGATGACGTGACCAAGGCGATGTCCGGCATGCTGGCGCCCGAGCAGCGCGAAGAAGCGCTCGGCACGGCGGAGATCCGCGTGGTCTTCGTTGCTTCCAAGATCGGCACGGTGGCCGGCTCCATGGTCACCAGCGGCCTCGTCCGCCGTGGTGCCAAGTTCCGCTTGCTGCGCGAGAACACCGTCGTCTACACGGGCGAGGTGGACTCGGTGCGACGCGAGAAGGACGACGTCAAGGAAGTCAAGGAAGGCTTCGAGTGCGGTATCAAGCTCAAGAACTACAGCGACATCAAGGAAGGTGATCAGCTCGAATTCTTCGAGATCAAGGAAGTGGCCCGCACGCTCTGAACGCCAGCCCCTTCGGGTTACCCCGCAGACCCCGCCCGAATGGGGCGGGGTTTGTCCTTTGTTGGCTGGCCGCGCGTGAACCGCGCAGACAGCCTGATCAGGAAACCGACCATGAGACACAAACGCGCCATCCCCAACCGCAGCTTTCGCGTCGCCGACCAGATCCAGCGTGATCTGGCGGAGCTGATCCGCGAGCTCAAGGATCCGCGCATCGGCATGGCCACGATCAATGCGATCGAGGTCACGCCGGACTACGTCCATGCCAAGGTGTTCTTCTCGGTGCTGGTCGGCGACCCGGTCGAGACGCAGGAAGCGTTGAACGAGGCGGCCGGTTTCCTGCGCAACGGCCTTTTCAAGCGCCTGCAGATCCACACCGTGCCGACGCTGCATTTCCAGTTCGACCGCACCACCGAGCGCGCGGCTGAGATGAGCGCGCTGATCAACCGTGCCAACGCGACGCGCGCGTTGGAGGACGAGGAACCGAATGACTGAGGACGTCGCCGTGGCGGCCCGTCCGCCGCGTCCCCGTATCCAACGCCGCCCGCTGCACGGCGTGTTGTTGCTCGACAAGCCGCTGGGCTTGTCGAGCAACGACGCGTTGCAGAAAGCCAAGTGGCTGCTGCGCGCCGAGAAGGCCGGCCACACCGGCACGCTGGACCCGCTGGCCACCGGCCTGCTGCCGCTGTGCTTCGGCGCGGCGACCAAGTTCAGCCAGCTCAGCCTGGACGCCGACAAGCGTTATCTCGCCACCCTGGCCCTGGGCATCCGCACGACTACCGGCGATGCCGAGGGCGAGGTGCTGGAGCGCCGCGAGGTTGACGGCATCACCGCCGATCAGATCGGCGCCGCCTGCGCCGCCTTCACCGGCGAGATCGACCAGATGCCGCCGATGTATTCGGCGCTCAAGCACGAAGGCAAGGCGCTGTACGAATACGCGCGCGCCGGCATCGAGATCGAGCGCAAGAGCCGCCGCGTGACGATTCATGCCATCGACATCGTGGGCGTGCAGGCTGGCACCGTGACCCTCGACGTCCGTTGCACCAAAGGCACCTATATCCGCACGCTGGCGGAAGACATTGGCTCAGCGCTCGGCTGCGGTGCGTCGTTGGCAGCCCTGCGCCGCACCGGATCGGGTGGCCTGACGCTGGACGGCAGCATCACGCTGGCCGCCCTCGAAGCCCTGCCCGAAGACCAGCGCGCCGCGCTGCTCACTTCACCCGACCGCTTGCTGGCTGACGCGCCCGAGCTGCGCCTGCCCGCGCCCGAAGCGGCCCGTTTCCTCTCCGGGTTGCGCCGCCGCGTCGACGCGCCCGATGCCGAGCGCGTGCGTGTCTACGGTCCCGAATCACGCGCCTTCCTCGGCAGCGCCCACATCACCTCTGGCGAGCTGATCGCCGACCGCCTGTTGACCCCGCCGGAGGTCCAGGCTTTGATCTCCGCCTGAACCGGTTTTTTTTAGAAGCAAGTCCCATGACCACCCCGATCCGCAACATTGCCATCATTGCCCACGTCGACCATGGCAAAACCACCATGGTGGACCAGCTGCTGCGTCAAAGCGGCACCTTCGCCGACCATGAAAAGGTCGTCGACACCGTGATGGACAGCAATGCCATCGAACGCGAGCGCGGCATCACCATCCTGGCCAAGAACTGCGCCGTGTCCTGGGGTGGCACGCACATCAACATCGTCGACACGCCCGGCCACGCGGACTTCGGCGGCGAAGTCGAACGCGCGCTGTCGATGGTCGACGGCGTCGTGCTGCTGATCGACGCCCAGGAAGGCCCGATGCCGCAGACGCGCTTCGTGACCAAGAAGGCGCTGGCCCTGGGCCTCAAGCCCATCGTCGTGGTCAACAAGGTCGACAAGCCGGGCGCCAAGCCCGATGCCGTCGTCAACGCCGCCTTCGACCTGTTCGACAAGCTCGGCGCCACCGACGAGCAGCTTGACTTCCCGGTCGTCTACGCCTCGGGCATCAACGGCTGGACGTCGCTGACCGAAGGCGCGCCTGGCGAGCAGTGGGGCCCCGACATGTCGGCCCTGTTCGACACCATCCTCAAGCATGTGCCGCCGCAATCCGGCGACCCGACTGCGCCGTTGCAACTGCAGATCTCGGCACTCGACTTTTCCACCTTCGTCGGCCGCATCGGCGTGGGCCGCATCAGCCAGGGCACCATCAAGCCCGGCATGCAGGTCGCCGTCATGGAAGGCCCGGACGGCAAGAGCGTCAATGGCCGCATCAACCAGGTGCTGACTTTCCACGGTCTGGACCGCGTGCAGGTCACCGATGCCGGACCCGGCGAGATCGTGCTGATCAACGGCATCGAGGACATCGGCATCGGCGTGACCGTGACCGACCCGGCCAACCCGGCGCCGCTGCCGATGCTGAAGGTCGACGAGCCGACGCTGACGATGAACTTCTGCGTCAACACCAGCCCGCTGGCCGGCCGCGAAGGCAAGTTCGTTACCAGCCGCCAGATCTGGGACCGCCTGCAGAAGGAACTGCAGCACAACGTCGCCCTGCGCGTGAAGGAGACCGACGAAGACGGTATCTTCGAGGTCTGCGGCCGCGGTGAACTGCACCTGACCATCCTGCTGGAAAACATGCGCCGCGAAGGCTACGAGCTGGCCGTGTCCAAGCCGCGCGTGATGTTCAAGGACGTCGATGGCGAGAAGCACGAGCCGATGGAGCTGGTGACAGCCGACGTGGAAGAAATCCACCAGGGCGGCGTCATGCAGGCGCTAGGCCTGCGCAAGGGCGAGATGCTCAACATGGAGCCGGACGGCCATGGCCGTGTGCGCCTGGAGTACCGCATCCCTGCCCGTGGCCTGATCGGCTTCAGCAACGAGTTCATGAACCTGACGCGCGGCTCGGGCCTGATCTCGTCGATCTTCGACGGCTACGAGGCGCACAAGGGCGAGATCGGCGGTCGCAAGAACGGCGTGCTGATCTCCATGGACGACGGCGAAATCTTCACCTACGCGTTGGGCAAGCTGGACGACCGCGGCCGCATGTTCGTCAAGCCGAACGACCCGGTGTACGAAGGCATGATCGTCGGCATCCACAACCGCGACAACGACCTGGTCGTCAACGCGACGCGCACCAAGCAGCTGACCAACTTCCGTGTTTCCGGCAAGGAAGACGCAATCAAGGTCACGCCGCCCATCGAGCTGACGCTGGAGTACGGCGTCGACTTCATCGACGACGACGAGCTGGTCGAGATCACGCCCAAGAGCGTGCGGGTCCGCAAACGCCACCTGTCGGAAAACGAACGCAAGCGTGCGTCGCGCGCTTAAGCGCACGACACACGCTGGCGCGGCGCCTTGCGCTCCCCCTGCCGCCTCCGGGAGGGGGTTCTAGTCAGTTGATTGCCCGCGCCCCGTTTTACGGGGCGCTCTTCGTTTGATGACGCACCGATCCGCTGTGTTGCTGATGCTGCTGGTCACGCTGCTGTGGAGTTCGGCGGGCGTGGTCACGCGGCATCTGGATGCGGCGCGAGGCTTCGAGATCACGTTCTGGCGCAGCGCCTTCAATGCGCTGGCGTTGGTCGTGATCCTGGGCTTCATGCGGGGCAGGGCGCTGCTGCCCAGCCTGAAAGGCCGCGCGGTCTGGGCCTCGGGGCTGTGCTGGGCCGTCATGTTCACGGCCTTCATGGTGGCGCTGTCGCTGACGACGGTGGCCAATGTGCTGGTGACGATGTCGCTGTCGCCGCTGTTCACGGCGCTGTTCGCGCGCGTCTTCCTGCATCAGCCCGTCCCGGCACGTACCTGGTGGGCCATCGGCGTGGCGGGCGCCGGCATCGCCTGGATGTTCGGCGGGCAGCTTGGCGGGCCGCTGCTCGGCGTGTTCGTTGCGCTCGGCGTGCCATTGGCGGCTGCAACGAACTGGTGCCTTCTGCAGAAAGTGGGGGAGGGCGACCGGCCGGGTGCGCCCGACATGCTCCCCGCCGTCCTGATCGGCGCGCTGCTCTCCATGGCGCTGATGCTGCCGCTGGCCTGGCCCCTGCAGGCTGGCCCGCATGACCTGACCCTGCTGGCCGGCCTGGGCGTCTTCCAACTGGCGGTGCCCTGTCTGCTGGCGGTGCGGCTGGCGCGCGAGCTGCCGGGCCATGAGTTGGCCTTGCTCGGTCAGATGGAAACCCTGCTCGGTGTGCTGTGGGCCTGGTTGTTTGCGGGCGAACACCCAGGCAGCGCGGCGCTGATCGGCGGTAGCCTCGTGCTTGCGGCGCTCGTCGCCAACGAAGCCCTCGCCCCTCCCTCCGTCAAATCCGTCCTGAAGAACGCATGAACGACCTGATTCCGCCCCTCGGTGCCGACGGCCAGATCCTGGCCGAGGTCAACGGCTGCCTTGGCCTCATCACGCTGAACCGCCCGCAGGCGCTGAACGCGCTGTCGCTGGCCATGATCCGCGACATGACGGCACTGCTGCGGCACTGGGCGGCGCGGCCCGAGATCCAGGCCGTTGCCGTGCTCGGTGCCGCGCGCGAAGGCAAGGCGCCTGCGTTCTGCGCCGGTGGCGACATCCGCTTCTTCCATCAGGCCGCCCATGTCGGTGACCCCGCGCTGGGGGACTTCTTCACCGAGGAATACCGCCTCAACCACCTCATCCACAACTTCCCCAAGCCCTATATCGCGCTGATGGATGGCATCGTCATGGGCGGCGGCATGGGCATCAGCCAGGGGGCCAAGCTGCGCGTCCTCAGCGACCGCTCCAAGCTTGCGATGCCCGAGACCGGCATCGGCTTGTTCCCCGATGTCGGCGGCGGCTACTTCCTCGCCCAGTGTCCCGGCCATGTGGGCGAGTGGCTGGCGCTGACCGGCCAAGCCATCGCGGCGGGCGACGCCATCGAGTGGGGCCTAGGCGACGTCTACGTGCCGGCCTCGCAGTGGACTGACCTCGTCGCCGCCTTGAGGGCCAGCCCCCAAGCCAGCGCCGAGCATGTCGTTGCGACCGTCATGGAGCGCGCCGACCTCGCTCCCGCCGCCGACCCCAAGGCCGCGGCTGAACGCATAGACCGCCACTTCGGCGAGCCGGCGCTGGCCGGCATCCTCGATTCGCTGGCTGCCGCTGACGACGACTGGGCACGCCAAACCCGCGAGACCTTGCTGCAACGCTCGCCGACCATGATGGCCGTCACGCTGGAACTTGTGCGCCGCGGCCGCAAGCTCAGCCTGGCCGATGACCTGCGCCTGGAGCGCGACCTCGTGCACCATGCCTTCCACCTTCGTGGGCCGAGCCGCAGCGAGACCGTCGAAGGCATCCGCGCGCTGGCCGTGGACAAGGACCATGCACCACGCTGGCAGCCCGCCACCGTTGCCGACGTGGACTCCGCCGAGGTTGCTGCGTTCTTTGTCAGCCCTTGGCCGGCCAATGATCATCCGTTGCGCGACCTGAGCTGAACGCGTCCTGCGTTTGCAGCGATCTGCGGGATTGGCCCGCCCCTGCCGGCTGCAGACACTCGCGCGGCCCAGGGTCACAACGCCACAAGGATCGCGCCATGCCTGCTCTTCGCTCCGCACTTGCCCTTGCACTCGCCGCCGTCTCGGTCACCACGGTCCACGCCGATCCGGTGCAGTGGCAGACCGCGGCCGGTGGCAACGGGCACTACTACCTCTATGTGCCGGACGCCGTGAGCTGGCAGGACGCGCTCGCCACGGCGGCGGCCAGCAGCTGGCAGGGCCAGGCGGGTTACCTCGCGACGATCACGAGCGCGGCCGAGGACAGCTTCGTCGGTGCCACCGTGGCCAGCGCCAACCTGGCCTGGATCGCCGCTTCCGATGACGGCGACGAGAACAACTGGACTTGGCGCGCCGGCCCCGAGGCCGGGCAGGCGCTGGGCTACACCAACTGGGCGTCTGGCGAGCCCAACAACTGCTGCGACGGTGAAAACTTCGTGCACCTGAACTGGCTCGCCACCGGCCAATGGAACGACCATGGCGGCCCGGGTAATCCGGGCCAGCTCAACGGCTATGTCATCGAGTACGCCGCTGCGGTGCCCGAGCCGGCGTCCGTCGCGTTGATGCTGGCCGGGGCGGCGCTGCTGGCCAGCCTGCGTCGCCGCCGCTGAAGCTCGGCTGCGTAGCAATCCTCAACACCCGCCACCGCCCGCACAGGTTCAGGCGGGCGTTGGCTTTTGCGGGCCGGGATAATCCCGCACGTGATTGCTTTATCCCCCTGGCGCTTGTCGGTCGCGCCCATGATGGACTGGACCGACCGGCACTGCCGCTACCTGCACCGGCTCATCACCCGCCACACGCTGCTCTACACCGAGATGGTGACGACCGGCGCCTTGCTGCACGGCGACCAGCCGCGGCACCTGGACTTCAACGCCGAGGAGCATCCGGTGGCGCTGCAACTCGGTGGCAGCGAACCGGCCGACCTGGCCGCCTGCGCCAGGCTCGCCGAGCGCTGGGGCTACGACGAGGTCAACCTGAACTGCGGCTGTCCGAGCGAGCGCGTGCAGAAGGGCGCTTTCGGCGCCTGCCTGATGGCCGAGCCGCAGCTGGTGGCGGACTGCGTCAAGGCCATGCGCGACGCGACGGCGCTGCCCGTCACCGTCAAGCACCGCATCGGCATCGACAGGAACGAAAGCTACGGCTTCGTGCGCGACTTCGTCGGCACCGTCGCCGCCGCGGGCTGCGAGGTCTTCATCGTGCATGCCCGCAATGCCTGGCTGCAGGGCCTGTCGCCCAAGGAGAACCGCGAGATCCCGCCGCTGCGCTATGAGCTGGTCGAGCAGTTGAAGCGCGAGTTCCCGCAGCTGACCATCGCCATCAACGGCGGCCTCAAGACGCCGGACCAGATCGCCGAGCAGCTGGCCGTGCTGGACGGCGTCATGGTCGGCCGCGAGGCCTATCACGAGCCCTGGAGCATGGCGCAGTGGGACTCGCGCTTCTTCGGTGCCGCCGACGCGGCGACGTCGCGCGAGCAGGTCGAGGACGCCTGGCTGGACTATCTCGACCGCGTGCACGCCGCCGGCCGCTCCTGGTCGCACGCGATGCGCCATGCGCTGGGCCTGTGGAATGGCACACCGGGCGCGCGCCGCTGGCGCCAGGTCTGGAGCGATCACCGCCTGAAGACCCTGCCGCCGCGCGAGGTGGCCGAGCGGGCCACGGCGGCGCGAGTGCAAGGTGCGTCCATCGCGGCATGACGACCGGCCGCGGCCTGGTGCTCGGCGAGCATGCGCGTATGAATTCTTCGATGACCCGAACCGCCGCCCTGGCGCTGTGCCTCGCCGTGGTGGGCAATGTCCATGCCGTGCCTTGCAAGGAGCAGCCGGGCGCCGCCGAGCGCCGGCAGGCCGTCGAGCGGGGCCTGCTGCCTGCGGTGGTGTTCGACGACGAGGTGCAGCCGCAAACGCTGGCCGCCCGCATGCTTGAGCACGGCGTGCCGGGGTTGGCCATCGCGGTGCTGCGTGGCGGCGAGGTGGATTGGGTGGCCGTTCATGGCCGCCGTGCATCACAGGCGCCGGCGGTTGGCTGCGCCACGCTGTTCCAGGCCGGTTCGCTGGCCAAGCCCGTCACGGTGCTCGCCGCGTTGCGCCTGCAGGACGCCGGCCGGTTGGACTGGGACTGCGACGTCAACGGCCTGCTCACGTCGTTGCGCCTGCCTGCGGGCCGGCAGACGCCCGAGCACCCGGTCACGCTGCGTGGGCTGCTGGTGCACACCGCAGGCATCACGCCGGGCGGCTACCCCGGCTATGCCCAGGCCGGCCCGGTACCGACGGCGGTGGACGTGGCGACCGCAGCGCCGGGCACGAACACGCCGAGGCCCGAGGTCGTGCTGCGGCCCGGCGAGCAACTGCGCTATTCCGGCGGCGGCTACACGCTGGCGCAGCTCGCCCTGCAGGACAGCCAGAAGTTGGCGTTCGAGCCGCTGATGCAGCGCTGGCTGTTCCAGCCGCTGGGGCTGAGCCGGGCCACGTTCGCGTTGCAGCGCCAGGACGCTGGTGGTGACGTGGCGGCCGGCCACGGGAACGGTGCTACAGCCGTCCCGGGCGGCTGGCTGCACCTGCCCGAAAGCGCGGCAGCCGGCCTGTGGTCCAACGCCGGCGACCTGGCCGCGCTGCTGGCCGAGCTGCGCAAGGGTTGGCAGGGGCGCAGCCAGGTGTTCCAGCAGTCCAGCGTGCGCGCGCTGCTGGGCACCCCTGTCGAACGGCACCTTTACGGCTTCAGGCTCGTCGGCGATGGCAAGGAGCAATTCCTTGTCCACTACGGTGGCACCACGGGCTACAACGCCGGCATGGCTGTCAACCTGCAGACGGGTGACGGTGTGGTCTACCTGGCCAATGCGGAGGCGGGCCGCGAACTGAGCGTCGAACTGCTGGCTGCGGTGTCGCATGCCTATGGATGGACACAGTTCCGCGAGACGCGTGTGCGCCGGGCCGAGCGGGACGAGGCGGCCCTCCACGGGCTCGCCGGGCGCTATCGGTTCGCCAACACGGGGGTGCGCGTGCAGGTGGAGCAGACGCAGGCGCAGCTGACGCTGGTGTTCCCCAACGGCGACCGCCTTGCGTTGACGCCCATCACTGCCGACGGCGTGGCGCTGCAGTTCATCCATCCCACCGGTGTGCGTGTCGGCTTCCGGCGCGGTGAAGCAGGCGCGGTGACGATGCATCTGTACGGCAATCAGGGCGTCCGCGAGAACTCGCCATGACGGTACTGCGGCGTGCCTGGGTTGCCACGGTGTGCCTAGCCGCGGCAGCGACGGCGGCGGCGCAGCCGCTTGCGCCCGGTGTCGTCCTGGTACCAGGCGGTTTCGAGGCCGGCCGCCAGCCGGACGGCAACAGCCTGCTCCTTCAAGGAAGCGAAGGCTGGCTGCTGATCGACAGCGGCCGCCACCGCGCCCACGCCGAAGCGGTGCGGGCCGCAGCGGGCGGACAGGTGAGGGCGTTGCTGAACACGCACTGGCATCTGGACCACCTGGGCGGCAACGCCTGGCTGCGCTCGCAAAGCCCGGGGCTCGAAGTCTGGGCGTCGCCGGCTGTGGCCAAGGCGCTGGCAGGCGACGGCTGGTTGGACCGCTACCGCCGCCAGCTGCAGGCGGCCCTGCCGACTGCCGCTGCCGGGCAGGCCGCGGTCATGCGCATCGACCTCGACCTGTTGAACCAAGCAGCAGCACTGCGGCCAGACCATGAAATCGAGACCGCAGCGACGCTGAGCATCGCCGGCCGCCGCTTGCAGGTCGGCGTCGAGACGGCCGTCAGCGGTGGCGACCTGTGGGTGATGGACCTGGAGAGCGGCACGCTGGCCGCCGGCGACCTGGTCACGCTGCCGGTGCCCTTCATGGACACCGCCTGCCCGCCGGCCTGGCGCGAGGCGCTGGCGCGCATCGCCGCGCAGCCGTTCAAGCGCCTCGTGCCGGGTCACGGCCCGGTGATGAGCCGTGCCGAGTTTGAGCGCTGGCGCGGCGGCTTCGAGGCGCTGCTGGACTGTGCCGACCAATGCTTGCATCCGGCCGCCTGCGCCGCCGTCTGGCGCTCGCGAGTCGACACCTGGCTGGACGACGCGGGCCGTGCCCGCGTCAATGGCATGCTGGGCTACTACTTCAAGACCCTGCTGCAAGCCGCGCCCGAGCAACGTGAACGATTCTGCGCAAGCCCCTGAACCCCGCCTGCCCGCTGGCGAGCCGCTGTGGTGCCACAGCTTCGACACGGCGCTGGGCCGCTGCGGCATCGTGTGGAGCGACCAGGGCGTCGTCGCCTCGCTGCTGCCCGATGCCAGCCCCGCGCGGCTCAGGCGGCGTCACCCGGGCGCCCAGCTGACGGATGACCTGCCGGCCGCCATCGCCCACGCCGTGGACGGCATCCGGGCACTGCTGGCCGGCGAGGTGCGGTACCTCGGCGACATCCCGCTCGATGAACGCGGCATTCCCGAGTTCCGCCGCCAGGTGCATGCGCTGACCCGCGCCATTCCGCCCGGCCAGACGCGCACCTATGGCGAGATCGCCGCCGCGCTGGGCCAGCCGGGCGCGGCACGCGCGGTCGGCCGCGCCGAGGGGGACAACCCGTTTCCGCCCATCGTGCCCTGCCACCGCGTGATGGGCGCGGGCGGCGAGCCGACCGGCTTCTCGGCGCCCGGCGGCGTGGAGACCAAGCGGCGCATGCTGCTGATCGAAGCGCGCGCCGTGGGCCAGCTCGCAGGCGACCAGCAGCCGCTGTTCTAATTCCGCATGTCTTTTTCTTCCCTGGGCCTGTCGCCCGCCCTGCTGCGCGCCGTGCGCGAACAGGGCTATCACGCCCCCACCGCCGTCCAGGCGGCCGCACTGCCGCCCATCCTGGCCGGCGCCGACGTGCTGGCCCTGGCCCAGACCGGCTCGGGCAAGACCGCTGCCTTCGTGCTGCCGCTGCTGCAGCGCCTCGTCACCTCGCCACCGCGCCCTGGTCCGCGCGTGCTCGTCCTGGCGCCCACGCGCGAGCTGGCCGCGCAGACGGCCCAGCTGCTGCGCGACGTGGCGGCCCTGCTGCTGCACCGCCCCAAGATCGCGCTGGCCTTCGGTGGCGTGTCCATCAACCCGCAGCTGATGGCGCTGCGCGGCGGCTGCGACGTGATGGTGGCCACGCCGGGCCGCTTGCTCGACCTCATCGACCACAACGGCCTGACGCTGGCGGGCATCGACTGCCTGGTGCTGGACGAGGCAGACCGCCTGCTCAGCCAGGGCTTTGCCGAGGAGTTGCAGCGCGTGCTGGCGCTGCTGCCGGCGCGGCGCCAGACGCTGCTGTTCTCCGCCACCTGCCCGCCGGCCGTGCAGGGCCTGGCCGAGCAGTTGTTGCGCGAACCCGTGCGCATCGACATCCAGGAGGCGCCGCCGCAGATCACGCAGCGCGCCATCCAGCTCGACCGCGCCCAGCGCCTGCCCGCGCTGCGGCAGTTGCTCAAGGACGAGGGTTGGGAGCGGACGCTGGTCTTTGTCGCCAGCCGCTACACGGCCGAGCTGGTGTCCGACAAGCTCTTCGCCCACGGCTTCAAGGCCGGCGCGCTGCACGGCGAGCTGAGCCAGGGCGCGCGAAGCGATGTGCTGGCGGCGCTGAAAGACGGCAGCGTCAAGGTGCTGGTCGCCACCGACGTGGCCGCGCGTGGCCTGCACGTCGACGCGCTCGACGCCGTCATCAACTACGAGCTGCCGCGCTCGCCGGCCGACTACACCCACCGCATCGGCCGCACCGGCCGCGCTGGCGCCACCGGCGTGGCGGTCAGCTTCATCTGCGCGGACAGCGCCGAGAACGCCGAGAGCCATTTCCGCGTCATCGAGAAACGCCAGGGCCAGCGCATCGTGCGTGAGCGGCTGACAGGCTTCGAGCCGGAGGCGGTGGCCAGCGAGGCGCAGGCCGCTGGCGGCATCAAGAGCACGACGCGCAAGAGCAAGAAAGACAAGCTGCGCGAAGCCGCGGCCCGTGCTGCAACCGAAGGGGGCTGAGCGATGGGCATCGAGATCGAACGCAAGTTCCTCGTCACCGGCGACGGCTGGCGCCAGGCCGCGACGGCGCAGACGCGTTTCAGCCAGGGCTACCTCAGCCGCGAGCCGGCGCGCACGGTGCGCGTGCGCATTGCGGGCGACACCGCGTTCCTCACCATCAAGGGCGCCACGCAAGGCGCGACGCGGGCCGAGTTCGAATACGAAATCCCCCTCGCCGACGCCCGGCAACTTCTGGCACTGTGCGATGGCCCCGTGGTCGAGAAGATCCGCCACCTCTGCACACATGAGGGCATGACCTGGGAGGTCGACGAGTTCCTCGGCGCCAATGCCGGCCTCGTCGTCGCCGAGATTGAGCTGGTGGCCGAGGGTCAGGTCTTTGCACGGCCGGGCTGGCTGGGTGCCGAGGTGACCGGTGATGGCCGCTATGTCAACGCCAACCTGGCGGTGAACCCGTTCACGCACTGGGGCGCTGCGAGAAGCTAGGGGGCGGCCGACGGAATCCGGCGGGCGGTCGGGCGCGTAAGCGCTGAACGACTGTCATACGCAAGCAACCCGCACGAGCGAGGATGCTGCGTTTGGCGCCTGCCCCGCCTCGTCTGCCACCTTGCACACCTTTCTGCCCTCGCTGCTGCACCGAACGCGCACCGCCGTCCTGGCGATGTTGCTCGTCGTGTTGCCGCTGCAGAGCGTGGGTCAACTGGTCGCCGGTATCCACGGCCCGCGCCATTTGCACACTGGCGCGGCGCATCAGGACACGCCGCTGGCCGGCCTGCGCAGTGCGTTGCGAGCCGTGCTCGACCAGCTTCACGCCGCCCAGGACCCTCGGCTCAAGCTGCAGCAGCACGCCTGGCTGCCCAGCAGCGGGCCGGCAGCCGGCTTGCATGAACACGGCGGCGTCTATCACCAACACTCGCACGACACCGACGACGTGCTGGACCTGACGGATCAGGCCGACAGCTCGCCGCAGGGCGGTGCGACGGTCTTCCAGGCCTGGCTGCCTGCCAGCCTGACCGTGCCGGCCGCGGCAGCTGGTACGCACGCCGCCACCGCAGCGCTGGGCTGGCACGACCGCTTCGTCGCGCCACCGCTGATGCCACCGCGCGGTTGACTGCGTGCGCGGGCGCTCCAGCCCGCGCCAGGGTGCTTCGCTGCGCCCGCCCAATGCTGCCCCGGCTTCCGCCTGCTCCGGCTGGACAGGTGGCGCCTGCGCATGCCCGCCGGTCCCCCTTCCCTCAGGCATTCAGATGTTCATCAATCGCTCACCGATCTCCGCGGCGCTGGCCCTGCTGGCCGCGTCTACTGTGCAGGCCGAGCCCGCCGCTTCCCAGTTGGAGCGCGTCGAAGTCGCAGGCCGCCATTACGACAACGCCATCGGCAGCGCGGACGCGGCGTCGCAAGGCACGATCCGCGCCGAGCTGCTGAAGAGCCGCCCCGCGCTGCGTCCAGGCGAGGTGCTGGAGTTCGTGCCCGGCCTCATCGTCACGCAGCACTCCGGCGACGGCAAGGCCAACCAGTACTTCCTGCGCGGCTTCAACCTCGACCACGGCACCGACTTCGCCACCAGCGTCAACGGCCTGCCCGTCAACATGCCGTCGCACGGCCACGGCCAGGGCTATTCGGACCTGAACTTCCTGATCCCCGAACTCGTCGACCGCATCGAGTACCGCAAGGGGCCGTACTTTGCGAAGAACGGCAACTTCGCCGCCGCCGGCTCGGCGGACATCGCCTACCGCAGCACGCTGGATGAGAGCTTTGCCGCGCTGACGCTGGGCCAGCGCCAGTTCCAGCGCTTCGTCGGCGCCGGCTCCATGGCCTTGGGTGGAGGGGGAAGCGGCGGGCTGAACCTGCTCGGCGCCGTCGAGGTGCAGCACAACGACGGCCCCTGGACCTTGCCCGAGCGCCTGCGCAAGAGCAACGGGGTCGTCACGCTGTCCGGCGGCAACAAGACCGAGGGCTGGAGCGCCAGCCTGATGGGCTACGACGCGAAGTGGCAGTCAACCGACCAGGTGCCCGAGCGCCTCATCGCGGCCGGCACTTACAAGGGCCAGCCGTTCGGACGCTTCGACGCCATCGACACCAGCGACGGCGGCGAGACGCGCCGTACTAGCCTTTCCGGCGAATGGCATCGCAACACCGGCAGCACAGCGACGAACGTCGCGGCCTATGCGATGAACTACCGGCTCAAGCTGTTCTCCAACTTCACCTACGCGCTGGAGCGCCCGGACGATGGCGACCAGTTCTCGCAGCAGGACAAGCGCAGCGTCTACGGTGCCAGCGCCAGTCACGCCGTCGACCATCGCCTGGGCGATCTGCCGGCGCGCAGCGAGGTCGGCCTGCAACTGCGCCACGACCGCGCCCGCGTGGGCCTGTACGACACCGTGGAGCGCCGCGTCATCGGCACGACGCGAGACGACGAGGTGCGCGAGACCCAGCTCGGCGCGTATGGCCAGACCTCCGTGGAGCTGACGCCCTGGTTGCGCAGCGTCGTCGGACTGCGCGCGGACCAGGCGCGCTTCAAGGTCAACAGCTTGAGCAACGCTGCGAACTCCGGCAGCGCGTCGGCCCATCTGTTCTCACCCAAGCTGTCGCTGATCGCGGGGCCTTGGGGCCGGACCGAGTTCTACTTCAACGCCGGCCGGGGTTTCCACAGCAACGACGCGCGCGGCACCACGGCCAAGGTCGACCCCCGGACCGGCGACGCCCTCGACAAGGTGCCAGGTCTTGTCTCGGCGCGCGGCATGGAACTCGGCGCGCGCACGGAGTGGGTGCCGGGCCTGCAAAGCTCGGTCGCACTGTGGAAGCTGGATTTCGATTCCGAGCTGGTCTACGTCGGTGATGCCGGCGCCACCGAGCCCAACCGGCCCAGCAAGCGCCATGGCGTGGAGTGGAACAACCGCTACGTGCCAGCCCCGTGGTTGCTCATCGACGCCGACCTGGCCTGGACGCATGCGCGCTTTGCGGACTTCGACGCCGCCGGCAGCCGCATCCCGAACGCCGTCGACAAGGTCGGCTCCGTCGCCGTTACGCTGAAGGACCTGGGCCCGTGGTCAGCCAGCCTGCAGTGGCGCTACCTGGGTTCGGGCTCGCTGATCGAGGACAACAGCGTGCGCTCGCGGTCGTCGCTGACAACCAACCTGCGCGTCAACCGCAAGTTGTGGGACAAGGCGGAGCTGACGGTCGACGTCTTCAACCTGACCGATCGCAAGGTCAACGACATCGAGTACTTCTACGAGTCGCAACTGCCCGGCGAGGCCGCGCCGGTGGCCGACCGGCACGTCCACCCCGCCGAGCCCCGCACGGTGCGCGTAACGCTGAAGATGGGCTTCTGACGCACCAGAGTCATGCGCCTTCTGAAAGCGTGAATGCTGGATCGGTATCCATGCTGGCCCGTTTCTCGCATCTACTCGCGCTGGTTACAACCAGAGGAGAACCTCGCATGCAATCCATGACCTTCGGCCTGCGCGCCGCCTGCGCCTCGCTGCTGGCGGCCAGCGCCTTCGCCTGCCTGCCGGCGCTGGCCCAGCCCGCCAAACCCACCGTGGTGATCGTCGCCACTGGCGGCACCATCGCCGGTGCTGGCGCCTCGGCGCTGAACAGCGCCACCTACCAGGCTGCCAAGGTGCCGGTGGACAAGCTCATCGCCGGTGTGCCCGAACTCGCCAGCGTGGCCAACGTGCGCGGCGAGCAAGCCTTTCAGATCGCCTCCGAGAGCTTCACCAACGACAAGCTGGTGACCCTGGGCAAGCGCGTCTCCGCGCTGCTGAAGGACCCGGAAGTGAGCGGCGTGGTCGTCACCCACGGCACGGACACGCTGGAAGAGACCGCCTTCTTCCTGAACCTGGTGATCAAGAGCGACAAGCCCATCGTCGTGGTCGGCTCGATGCGGCCGGGCAGCGCGATGTCGGCCGACGGCATGCTGAACCTGTACAACGCGGTGGTGGTGGCGGCTTCGCCCAGCGCCAAGGGCAAGGGCGTGCTGGTCACCATGGCCGATGACATCCTCGCCGGCCGTGACGCAGTCAAGCGCGTGAACATCAAGACCAGCGCCTTCGGCAGCCAATGGGGTTCGCTGGGCATGGTGGTCGAGGGCAAGACCTTCTGGTTCCGCAGCCTGGCCAAGCGCCACACCGTCAACTCCGAATTCGACATCGACACCATCGACGCGCTGCCGGAGGTGTCCATCGTCTACGGCTCGGGCAGCATGACCATGGCGCTGTACGACGCGGCGGCCGCGCCGGGCGTCAAGGCCATCATCAACGCCGGCACGGGCAATGGCTCGGTGCCCAACTACGCGGTGGACAAGCTCAAGTCCATCCGCGACAAGGGTGTGCTGGTCATCCGTTCCAGCCGCGTGGCTGACGGCATCGTGCTGCGCAACGCCGAACAGCCCGACGACAAGTACGACTGGGTGGTGGCCCACGACCTGAACCCCCAGAAGGCCAAGATCCTGGCCGCCGTGGCCCTGTCCAAGCCGCAGACCACCGCTGAGCTGCAGCGGATCTTCTGGGAATATTGATCTACGACGACGCTGAACAAGCCCCTCGCGCCCAGCGCATCCCTGCGTTGGGCGTGCTGGGCTGTCACCAGGGCGGCGACTCGCTGAGCGCTTCCTCGGGCACGTTGGCGGGCAGGGCGGCCGGCGCGGGCGCGCTGCCGGCGGCGAAGTCATGTTCGCCGCCAAGGCCTTCGATCAGCGCCGGGATCAAGCCACCCAGCTCGCCGGTGGCCAGGGCCATGTCGGCGTCAAACGCTTCGTCGCCGCTGGCCTCGGGCTTGCCTTCGAAGGCTAGGTCCAGGAAGCTGATCTTCTTGATCGCGAAGCCCTCGGTCAGCGTGAAGGCGACGCGGTCCTTCCAGCTCAGCGCCAGGCGGGTGGGCATCTTGCCGCTGGTCAGATGGGCGCGCACCTCGTCGATGTCCAGCGGGTGGCGGGCGTAGCGCACGACGGGCTTCTCGTCATCGCTGCCCTTGAGCTCGCACTCGCGCTCGATCTGGAAGCCCTCGGGCGTCACGCCGTCCAGCAGCCAGGCGGCCATGCAGGCGGCGGGGCTCTCGGCGGTCTGCACCAGTTGCAGGCTCAGGCCCGGGCTGGCCTGGATCAGCAGCGTGATGACTTCATCGGCGCGGCTGGTAGAGCCGGCGTCGACGAACAGCAGTTGCTGCGCGGGCGCGATCCACACCTGCGTGGCCGAGGTCTTGGTGAAGGCGCGCGGCAGCAGTTCATGCTGGGCCTGCTCCTTCAAGTCCTTCTTGGCCTTCTTGCCGGGCTTGCGGCCGGTGGTCTCTTCGATGTGTTCGGCCAGCTCGTCGACGCGCTCCTGCACGACGGAGGAGGGCAGCAGGCGCTGCTCGCGCTTGAGCTTGACGAGCCAGTGGCCGTCGACCACCTCGACCAGCGGTGCGTGCTCGATGCCGCGCGGCGGCGCCCAGCCGACGGCCAGCGGCTGAGTGGGGGCGCAGGGCAGGAAGGTTTCCTTGGCGAGCTGCTCGGCGAGCAGCTTGGCATCGGTGGTCCAGCCTTCGCCGATGCGGTAGGTGATCAGGTTCTTGAACATGGGCTCTGTACAAACAAGAAGCCCGCCAGCGGCGGGCTTCGGAATCAGGCCTGCATTGTCTCAGTTTCGGCGCCGGCGCCATGTCAGCAGCGCGCCGGCACCGGCCAGCCACAGCGCCCAGGTGGCGGGCTCGGGCACGGCGGTCGTGATGGCCTGCATGGTGCCGGTGAAGCTGCCGTCCGAAACGAAGCTCAGGCCGGTGACGAAGCCGGTGACGTCGAAGGCATTGACGCCGGCTTCAGGCTCGATGCCGCGGATCTGGAAGCGGTCGACACCGGCCGCGAAGCCATTGGCCGTGAAATCGAAACTGGTGCCAGCCGCCACATCGATGGCGGTTTGCTGCCAGACGGTGCCGTCCCAAGTCCAGACTTCATACAGCCCGTCACCCACATTGCTGGCCACCTGCACCAGTTTGAAGTTGGGGTCGCCCGCGCCGGTGGCGTAGCTGAAACCGGTGGCGACGACGGGGTCAATGAAAGTGATCTGGTTGGGGCCGACGTTGCCGACGTTGAAGCCATAGAGCGGGCCGCCCAGTTGCCCGTCGGTCGTCGTCACCGGCTTGAGCGTCGGCAGCTCGATGTTGCTGACGCCGGCAGGCAGCGTCGCCGGATTGATGGGCGTGAAATCGAAGTAGGAGCTGGAGCGCGACGCCACCGAGCCATCGGCGCGGGTGTGGGCGAGGTCGATGCTGATGGAATAGCTCGTGCCATAGCTCAGCACGCCGGCGGGCAGAGAGAGTTGCGTGCTGGAGAGCAGGGCGCTCTGCCAGATCAGGTCGGACTGCTGGAAACTGTGCGGCGCACCGTGGCGGGACTCGACGGTGACCGGGTGGGTGTTGTCCTGCACGCGGATGCGCATCGTGTCGATGCTGTCGGGCGTGCTGCCGGGCAATGTCCAGCTGATCATGGGCGTCAGGCCCGCGCCGCTGATGGTCATCGACGCGACGAAAGGCATGGCGCCGGCCGTGTCCACGCTCGGCGTCTGCACCACCAGCGTGTTGCCGGCCGAGTAAGTCGGTGCCGTCGACAGCAGCAGGCGCCGCGAGCCCGTCAGCGCCGCGTCGTAGGGCGTCGAAGCGAAGTACTGATGCGGCGCCAGCGTCCAGTCCCGTTCAAACAGCCGCGCCTTGCGCCAGTCCGGGTCGGTCGCGAAGGAGTCGCACACCAGGCCCACCGGGCAGACGCCCGAGGTGCCGTAGACGTACGCGCCCGGGCTGGCGGCCGGTGGCAGCACGTTCTGGATGCCCCACACCAGCACGTCGCCCGTCGCGTGGTTGCCGCTGTTGGCGCTGTTGGCCTGGCGGATATGGAATGGGCTCTGCGCCGTGGGCGGCGCGGCGAAGGCGGAAGCGGCGGCCAGCAGGCCCGGCAGGAGGATGCAGGTCTTCATCGCGGGGCTCCTGAACAAGGAGGCCCAGCCTAGGCAGATGACCCTGCGCCGGCATCCCCATCACTGAGGATGCCGGCCGCGTTCAAGCCGCCTCGGCCATCACCTGGCGGAGCAACTGCTCGAACACCTCGACCGACTGCCCACCCTGGATCAGGTGGCGCTGGTTGACGACGATGGCCGGCACGGCGTGGATGTTCTGGGCATGGACCTGCGCCTCGGCGGCGGCCACGTCGGCGGCGTAGCGGTCACCGGCCAGCAGCTCGCGGGCCTCCGCTTCGGGCAGGCCGGCCGTGCTCGCAAGCTCCAGCAGCACGTCGGGGTTGGAGACATCACGGCCGTCGGTGAAGTAGGCCTTCAGCATCGCCACTTTCAGCGTGCGCTGCACCGCACTGTCAAAGCTTTCGCCGGCCCAATGCAGCAGGCGGTGCGCATCGCGGGTGTTGTAGATGCGGCTGCGTGCGCCGGGGCGGAACTCGAAGCCCAAGGCCTCGCCGCGTTCGCGGATCGCCTGGCGCGTGCCCGCGAGCTGGGCCGGGCTGG
The DNA here is from genome assembly GCF_001425165.1 of Pelomonas sp. Root405. Lineage (GTDB taxonomy): Bacteria > Pseudomonadota > Gammaproteobacteria > Burkholderiales > Burkholderiaceae_C > Pelomonas. The sequence goes on along the minus strand of NZ_LMDU01000014.1, from coordinate 734,401 downwards.
CGCCGTACTTCTCGGCCAAGTGCTCCTCGATGTCCTGGCCTTCGGGTCCCATCGCCGGGTTCAGTTCGAAGGGGTGGAAGTGCAGGTCCAGCGTCAGCCCCGGAATGCGGGCCGCGGCTGCTTCGAGCGAATACAGGCCGATGGCGCACCAGGGGCAGACGATGTCGGAGATGAAGTCGATACGCATGTGTGGCATTTTCACGGGCCGGCAACGCCCGCGAATTTGTAAGGGCTCGGGCAAGTGTGAAGGGGTTGCCGTTGAGAGCCATGGCGCCCGAAGCCATGGGGCGCGGGCACCCAATAATCCCCGGGCAGTACCCGAGAAACATGCTTTTCAAGACCTCAAGTTCCCGTCCCTGGGCGTACCGCCTGTTTGCAACGTTAGCCTGTGTCGCCATGGCCGCGCACGGCCAGCCTGAGACCGACAGGCCGAGCGGCGCAACCGGCCTCAGGATCAGCGGTTTCGGCAGCCTCGGCCTTTCGCATGTCGATGCGCCGGCGGGCTGGGGCTACCGGCGTGAGTTGACCCAGGGTGGCAGCGACTCAAGTTGGCGCCACGACGTCGACACCCGGCTCGGCGTGCAGCTCAACTACAGCCTGGGCACTCAGTTCGAACTCGTCGCCCAGGCGATCGCCAGGAAGCGCGGCAGCTACACCCGCGACAGCGATGCGCTGGAGTGGGCCTACGCGGCCTACCGGCCCAATGCCGACTGGACCGTGCGCGTCGGTCGCGTCAACCTGGACGCCTTCTTGATGGCCGACTACCGCAACGTCGGCTATGGCTTCACGGCCGCCCGTCCGCCAGTCGAGCTTTACGCCATGTTGCCCACGGCGCTGGACGGCGCCGATGTCGCGCGCAGTTGGTTCCAGGGCGACGCGCAGTGGCGCGCCAAGCTGATGCTCGGCACGGCGCAGATCGGCGACTTCCACACCGCCACGCCGGGCCGGGTGCATGACATCGTCGGCTTCATGCTGTCGCGTGAGGAGAGCGGCCTGCTGATGCGCGGCAGTGCATCGCGCACGCGCATCGAGCTCGACCTCGGCGGCGTCCAGGATGCCGTGGACGCCCTTGGCCAGCTTGGCAGCCTGCCCATCCCGGCGGTGGCCGACCAGGCGCTGCAGTTGCGCGAGCGCCTGGGCGGGTCTGATATCTGGGCCACCTTCCTGGAGCTGGGCCTGCGTTACGAGCTGGGCGACTGGCAATGGAGCGCCGAGGTCGTGCGCATCTCGGCCGCGCCGCTGGTGCGCCAGCTGTCGGCCTATGCCACCGTCGGCCATCGGCTTGGCGACTGGACGCCCTTTGTCGGCTACGGCCGCACGCGCGACGCCATGCCCGTGACGCCCACGCCGGCCTGGCAAGCCGTGCTGGCGCCGGTGCTCGGGCCGGCCGGGGCGGGCCAATCGCAGATGCTGGGCGCGTTGATCACCGATGCCGTCAACCGCGCACGCGTGCAGCAGTCGGGCTGGTCCGTCGGCACCCGCTGGGACTTCCATCCGCAGGCGGCGCTGAAGCTGCAGTGGGACCGCATCCGCGTCGACGCCGGCGGGCCCGGGCTGTGGACCGGCGCCGACGGCGCTGCGGCCAAAGCGCATGTCGCGACGGCCGTTGTGGACTTCATTTTCTGAAGCCATGAAAGCCTGTTCCTCCCTCCTGGTTGCGCTGCTGGGCCTGGCGCTCGCGCTGCCGGCGCGGGCCGACTTCTACATCGTCGTGCACGCCAGCAACCCGCAGCGCGCGCTGACTCAGAAGGAAGCCGTCGACCTCTTCATGGGCCGCAGTCGCGCCTTTGCCAATGGCGACTTCGCGCTGATCTTCGACCTGCCGCGCGACAACCCGCGCCGCGCGGCCTTCTACCAGTCGCTGACCGGCATGAGCGTGGCACAGGTCAACAGCTATTGGTCGCGGCTGATGTTCTCGGGCCAGAGCGCGCCGCCGCAGGCGCTGCCCGACGAGACCGCCATGGCCGGCATCCTGCGCCGCAACCCCAGCGCCCTGGGCTGGCTCAGCAAGGAGCCGAGCGAGGCCGGGCTGCGTACCGTGCTGGTCCTGAAGGAAGCGCCCGCCAGATGAACCAACCCGGCGTCACGCCCCGCGTGCGCGGTGCGGACAGCCTGCAGCTGCGCTTCATGCTGCTGGTGTTCGCCAGCGCCGCGCTGCTGGCCGTCATCGCGGCCACCATCGCCTACCAGCTGGCCCAGGCGCGCGCGCTGGCCAGCAGCCGCAGCAGCGTCGAGGCGCTGGCCACGGCGGTCGAGAAGACGCTGGCCATCGGTGCCTTCGCCAATGATGCCGTGCTGCTGAAGGAGGTGGCCGGCGGCCTGGCGCGCAACGAGCTGGTCGATCTGGTCGAAGTCGTCGCGACCGACGGCCGGGCGCTGGCCAGGATGCCGCGCCCGGGGGCTGCCGATACCTCCGGCGGCACGCTGCTGACCCGGCCCGTCGTGTCACCCTTCGACGACAGGGAGCATCTCGGTCAGCTGCGCATCCGCCTGAACGACGCCAAGGTGCAGGCCGACGCCGACCGCGAGGCCTACACGCTGGCGGCGGCCATGGCCGGCCAGGCGGCGCTGCTGGCGCTGATCCTGTACCTGCTGGCTGCACGCATGGTGTCGCGCCCCATCGTGCGCCTGGCCAGCGCGCTGCGGCGCATGACGCCGGGCTCCGGCGAGCGGTTGCAGACGCCGCCCGGCCATGCGCGCGACGAGATCGGTGTGCTGATCGCAGGCGCCAATGAATTGCTCGACAGCAACGAGCGCCAGTTGACGGTTGAACGCGAGCTGCGCGCCGAGGTCGAGGCCATGGAGGCCCAGTACCGCCAGATCTTCGATTCCAGCAGCGCCGGCATCTTCGTGCTCAACGAGGGCGGCCGACTCATCAACGGCAACCCGACGGTGTCACGCGTTGTCGGCCTGTCGATGGACGAGCTGCGCACGCTCAGTGAAGACGACTTCATTGCCCGCGTCTTCAACCGGCCCGAGCAGGTGCGCCAGATGATCGACGCGGCCACGGCGCGCGGCGAGACCATGTCGGCCGACCTGGAACTGGTGCAGGTGGGTGACGAGCGGCGCTGGGTTCACTGCTTGATCTCCGTGCAGCAGGTGGCGGTGGACGGCCAGACGGTCGAGGGCGTCATCTACGACATCACCGACCGCAAGAGCGACGAGAACGCGGTGCGCCACCGCGCCGAGCACGACGCGCTGACCCAGCTGAAGAACCGCGCGGCGGGCCAGGCGACGCTGGAGCGCTTGGTTGCCGAGACGCAGGCGCGCGATGCGGCCTTGTCGGTGGCCTGCATCGACCTCGACGGCTTCAAGCAGATCAACGACAGTCATGGCCACCAGTCGGGCGACGAGGTGCTGGTCGCCTGCGCCGAGCGCATGCGCACGGCGGTGCGGCGCTCGTCGGATCTCATCGCGCGACTGGGTGGCGACGAGTTTCTCGTCGCGCTGCGCGACGTGGGGCCGCAGGACGCCGTGCTGAGCCAGGTCATGCGCGACCTCATCGGCGGCCTGTCCCGACCGATCACGCTGTCCACCGGCGAGATCGTCAGCGTCGGCGTCAGCATCGGCGTGGCATGTTTGCCGCTGCATGGCAGCGACCCGCTGCAGCTCGTGCGCGCGGCCGACGAGGCGCTTTATCACGTCAAGCGGAACGGGAAATTGGCTTATGCGCTAGCGTTGCCGGGTTGAAACCCGACCTCGCTCGCAATGACCGACTACCAACCGCCCCAGGTCTGGACCTGGAACAAGGACAACGGCGGCCAGTTCGCCAACATCAACCGCCCGGTGGCCGGGCCCACGCACGACAAGGCGCTGCCGGTCGGGCGCCACCCGCTGCAGCTCTACTCGCTGGGCACGCCCAATGGCATCAAGGTGACGGTGATGCTGGAGGAACTGCTGGCACTGGGGCACGCCGGCGCCGAGTACGACGCCTGGCTGATCCGCATCAACGAGGGCGAGCAGTTCGGCAGCGGCTTCGTCGAGGCCAATCCCAACTCCAAGATCCCGGCGCTGGTCGACCGCAGCGCCGGGCCTGAGCTGGCGCCGGTTAGGGTGTTCGAGTCGGGCGCCATCCTGATGTACCTGTCCGGGAAGTTCGGTGGCGCCTTCATGCCCGCTGGCGGTTCCGAGCGCGCCGAAGCGCTGAGCTGGCTGTTCTGGCAGATGGGCAGTGCACCCTTCCTAGGCGGCGGCTTCGGCCACTTCTACGCCTACGCGCCGACCAAGCAGCAATACCCCATCGACCGCTATGCGATGGAAGTCAAGCGGCAGCTGGATGTGCTGAACCGCCTGCTGGCCGAGCGGCGCTATCTGGCGGGAGACCAGTACAGCATTGCCGACATGGCGACCTGGCCCTGGTACGGGGCTTTGGCGAAAGGCCAGCTTTATGGCGCGGGCGAATTCCTGTCGGTGCACGAGTACACCCACGTCATCCGCTGGGCCGACGAGATCGCTCAGCGCCCGGCCGTGCAGCGTGGCCGCAAGGTCAACCGCACGTGGGGCGAGCCCAGCAGCCAGCTGCATGAGCGTCACGACGCCAGCGATTTCGAGTTGCGGACGCAGGACAAGGTGGCGCCGTGATCACGCTCTACGACTGCGCCACCGCACCGAGCCCGCGCCGCGCGCGCATCCTGCTGGCCGAGAAGGGCGTGCCGCATGAGACGGTGCAGGTGGACCTGCGCAGCGGCGAGCAACTGGGCGAAGCCTTCCGCCGCATCAACCCGCAGTGCACGGTGCCGGCGCTGGTGACGGACGAAGGTCCGGTGCTGACGGACAACGCGGCGATCGAGGCCTACATCGAGGCCCGCTTCCCCGAGCCGCCGCTGCTGGGCCGCATGCCGCTGGACAAAGCCGACATCGCGAGCTGGCAGTCGCGCATCGAGTTCGACGGCTTGCTGGCGATTGCCGAGGCCTTTCGCAACAGCAGCCCGGCCATGGCCAACCGCGCGCTGACGGGGCCGGTCGACTACGCGCAGATCCCCAAGCTGGCACAGCGTGGCCTGGCGCGTGTACAAGCCTTCTTCGCGACGTTGGACATGCATCTGGCCGGACGCGATTTCATCGCCGCCGGGCAGTTCAGCATCGCCGACATCACGGCCGTCGTCGCGGTGGATTTCGCGCGCGTCGTCAAGGTCAAGCCAGGCGACGAGCATCCGCATCTGCGCCGCTGGCGAGAGGCGATGCAGGCGCGCGGGACGATGGGGTAGTTGCCTGCATTTGTTGGGAGGAAAGCGTGGAGCAGATCAATAGCTGGGTCGTGGTCATCGCCCTGGTTTTGGCGACGACCTCGAGCGCGCGCGGCGCGGCGCCGTCGCCCATCGAGAACGCCGCTGGGCCCGTCATCGAGACGGGCGACGTTCACCGGTTCTACAAAGTCTTTGACGCGGCGGGCGGGCGCCCGACGGCCCGGGCGCTGCAACGTGACTACATCGATCCGGGTTCGCCTGGGCTGCATGAACTGGCACGGTTGCGCAAAGTCACCGGGGAGTCGATCGCTGCGGCCATTGCCAAGCGGCCGAAGATTTATTCCGAAGCGCGCGACTGCGTCGCCGTGCTGCCACGCGTGCGCGACAGACTGGTGGTCGTGCTGGGCAAGCTCGGAGCCCTCTATCCCCAGGCGCGCTTTCCGCCGATCACGATCGCGGTGGGCCGGAGCAAGCCCGTCGGCGTCGGCGGGCGCGATACCGGCGTGCAGATCGGTCTTGAGGCGCTTTGCGCGACCCGCTGGATCAATCCAGATGTCGAAAATCGTTTCGTGGGCGTCATCGCGCATGAGTACGCTCATGTCCAGCAAGCCGTGGCCTTCTCCGAAATCGAGCATGTCACCGTCCTGGCGGCCTCGCTGGAGGAAGGTGCGGCGGAGTTCGTCGCGGAACTGACGACCGGCTCTGTTGCCTATGCCTATCTGAGCAAGCTGACCGCGGGGCGGGAAATGGAGATCGAGACGGCATTTGCCGCTGATGTGGACAAGACCGACCTTTCGGACTGGCTCTACAACAGCACGCCCGAAAAACCTGCCGACCTCGGCTATTGGGTCGGCTATCGCATCGTCAAGTCCTACTACCAGCATGCCGACGACAAACGCCAGGCCCTTCGCGACGTTTTCGAGATGACGAACCCGAAGGAATTCCTGGCCCGGAGTGGGTGGCGGCCCGGCGTTGCGCTCGACTAGGAGTAGCAGGAGCGCGGCCGGCTTTGACGCTCCCTGCCGACGACAAGGGCGCTCATCGCCGAGCCTCCTTCTCCAGCGCGACCACGGCATCCAGCAGGTAAGGCCGGTCGCGCTCGAAGAAGCTCCTGTCGATGTTGGTGTTGGGCAGGTGGAAGATCTTCAGCTGCTTGTTCTTCAACAGCGCCAGGCTGTCGCCGAAGTAGCGCTGCAGGAGCCGGTCCAGCTCGCCGCTTGCATAGGCCTTCTTCAACCCGTATTCCAGCCGCTCGGCCAGCTCGGGCTGGTTCCTGGCGACGAAGAAGTACATGGGCATGTAGGTGTAGACGGCGAAGCGGTCGACGATCAGCAGGCCGGGGTGCGCCTCGCGCTGGGCCCGCCACTCCGGCCCAACCTCGAAGACGCTGCGCATCAGCAACTGGAAGCGGCCGGTGTGCAGCATCGGGATCAGCGTCGAGTGGGCGCCGCCGTAGATGACCTTAAAGCCGTTGTCTTCCAGGATCTTGGCGGTCGACCAGCCCGGCCCCTGGCCGATGCTCAGGGCTCTCAGGTCGTCCAGCGTGTGGACCGCGTCATAGGCCGGCCGCTGGCCCTGCTGCCCAAGAAAGAGCCGAAAGCTGGCCAGCCCCCGCATGATGGGAATGCGCACCGGCAGCGCGCCCTCCAGCCATTCCTGCGTCGGCATCGCGACGGCAACGGACAGGCTGCTGCCTTTCTCCAGCTCCAGCAACTGGCGGCGGATGACGCTTTCCTGCTGCTGCTGGACGACGCGGTACGCGCCGTATTTGTCGCGAGACAGCGCCAGCGCGAGGGCGAGCAGCTTGTCCGCGTAGATGCGGTGCGCGGCCTCGCGCTCCATGTAGGGGATGGTGACGACGAGCGGCATGCCGACGTCCGCAGCGGTTGCCGGCAGGCTCAGCCACAGCAGCAGGGCCGACAACAGCTTCATGCGCGGTCCCAATCGCGCCGGTCAGCTCACAGCCGACGGTCGCTCGGCCTGGCCAGGTAGAACCATTCCGTGCCGGGCTGAGACTTGGTGTTCGGGAACACGATGCGGCCCTCGCTCGGCGCGAGCACCGGCTCGCCGCTGGCGCGGGTGCCGATGCGCTGGCCCTTGTCGATGGCGTCGAAGCTGGCCCAGCTCTGCTCGAACTGATCGCCCTCGGCCTCGCGGTCGATGACGTCGTAGAGCTGCAGCAGCTCCGGCGGCTGCGCGGGGCGATGGGGTTCAACGGCGCTTTCGTCCAGCATGCCGAGGTGGACCAGCGAGCGCAGGATCGCCAGGCGCGCGACCTCCGGGCCGTTCGGGTCCAGGTGCTGGCCGCATTCCAGCGTGATGGCCCAGCCGCCGGTGGAGCGCATGTATTCGGTGGTGCCGACGCCGTAGTGAGGGTCGCTGATCAAGGACGCGCGGCGCGAGCCATCGTGCTCGCGCTGCTGGCGGCGCTGCAGGCCCAGCGCATAGGTCGACAGCCAGCCCTCGACGATGCGGCCGACGCCCAGGCGCGCGGCAAGTGCCGATTCAGTCGCCTCCTGCGAGAAGGGCTCCAGCTCGCCCGTGTTGTTGCGCGGGCCGATCATCGCGAAAGCCGGACCGTTGCCCTGAAAGCTGTGCAGGTCCAGGATGCCGTCGTGCTGGGCGATCAACGGGCACAGCACACGCGCGATGCGGTCCTCGAAGTCATGCGCGATGACCGGTGGGCGCAGATTGCGGTTGAGGTTGCGGTCGCCCTCGCGGCGGTTCAGCTGGTGGGCCAGTGGGTTGACGATGGGCACCAGGGTGAGCGTGCCGCGCAGCAGCGTCAGCTCGCCGGCGTCGAGTTGGCGAATGATCTCGGCCATGGCCTGGGTGCCGTGGATCTCATTGCCATGTACCGCGCCGGTCACGAGGAAACGGGGGCCAGCCTGCAGGCCGGCGAACTGATGGACGCGGATGTGGGTCGGTTGAGTCATGGCTTGAGCAGGGCGGAAGACAGGGCCTGGTCGGCAGGAAAGACGCGGCGAGGCAGTTCGGCCATGGGCTGGCCGGCGCGGTAGCTGACGAGGCGGTAGAGAGTGGCGAAGGCGAAATCGGGCGCGGCTTCGCCGGCACCGAGCAGCAGCTCGCCGCCGCGGCGCACCGCGTCGGCCAGGAAAGCCGGCAGGCGCAGGTGGTAGGGGTTGCGCTCGATCTCGCCGGCATGGCGCTCCAGCGCGGCGATGAGGCGGGCGGTGTCGGCGATGCTGGTCTGCACGAGGGCGTTGGGCGCCGATTGGGTGGACCAGAACTCGGTATGGGCCAGCACCGTGTCCAGCCGCGCCGCGGCCAGGGCCTCGGTCACAAGGCGGCACACACCGCGATGGCTCGGGTTGTCGTCCAGCGCATGCGGCGCCAGCACGAGGTCTGGGCGGTGCGCGGCCAGCAGCGCCGCCAGGGTCTCGACATGGACCTGCCACAGGCGTGGCTGGCGCTCGGACGTGTCGGCGCGCACATCGGACAGCCCGTCCGCACCGGCGCGGATGCAGCCGAAGCCGAGCACGCCACAGGCATCCTGCAGCTCGGCCCAGCGCGACTCGCGGCGCTCGACGTTGCTGCCCAGCGTGACGGCGACATTGCTGACGCGCCAACCGGCCTCTTGCTTCAATCGCAGCGGCAGCGCGCCGACGATGCATTCATCGTCGGGGTGGGGCGCAAAGATCAGGCAGTGGCCCGGTTGAGGCTCACGGCCCGGCCCGGCCTGGCGGTCGGGTGGGTCGCCCAGCAGGGCAGCAAAGCGGTTGAGGTGCTCGCGCCAGCGGGCGAGGTCGGCTTCCTGGGACATCCCGGCATCCTACCGAGCCGATGGCCGCGCAGGCCATGTCGCCAGCAGCACGCCCAATAAGGCCAGGCCATAGGCGAGCGCCTGCTGGACCGACAGCGTCTCGCCCAGCAGCAACCCCACCAACGCGGTGCTGATGGGCAGGAAGACCATGAAGACCCCGGCCTTTGCCGCCGGCAGGCCCTTGAGCCCGGCCATCCACAGCCAGACCGTGATGACGCTGGCCGTGGCCGAGTAGTAGCCGAGCAGCGCCCAGTCCAGCATCCGCGGCGCGCCGAAATCAAAGCTCAGCGCCTGCCAGATGGCCAGCGGCGCGACGAGCACCAGGCCCCAGAGGTTGATCAACGCGCTGATGCGCTTGGGTCCCAGACCGGCCGTGAGCTTCTTGCCGATGACGACATAGCAGCCCTCGCAGAAGACCGCCGCGACCAACAGCAGCGCGCCCAGAGGCGTCGTTTCGGCACCGCCCTGTTTGCCGCCGGCCACCAGCGCGATGCCGCCGACGGCGCAGGCGATGCCCGCCAGCACGCGGCCGCTCAGGCGCTCGCGCAGGAAGACCCAGCTCAGCAGCGCCACAGCGGCCGGGATGCCGGCCAGGATGACGCCGGCGACGACGGCCGAGCTTTGCCGCAGCCCGAACAGCATGCAGATCGAGAACAGGAAGTTGCCGAGAAACGATTCAAGGAAGAGCAGCCAGCGCGAGCGTGCGTCCAGGGGCGCCTCATGAGCCGGCTTCTTCAGCCACGACAGCATCAGCACGGCCGCAAAGCCGAAGCGCAGGCCGGCGAGCAGGAAGACGGGGAAGGCGAGGACCAGCAGTTTGGACAGGCCGACGTAGCTGCCCACCAGGCTGGTGCTGGCGGCCAACAGCGCGTAGGCGCGCCAGGGGATGGGGTGCATGCGCTAGGGCTTCAGGATTCGCTGCGCGCGCAGCGCAAAGGACGGAAATGCAACCACAGAGGCACAGAGACACAGAGAGCGAAGGATTCACTGCATTTGCTCAGTGCCTCTGTGTCTCTGTGGTTGCCTTTTCTCTTCACGTCAGTCGATGCTGAGCGCAATGAACTGGGTGAACTGCGCCGGATTGAAATTGTTGTCAGACACCAGGATCAACGTGCGCTTGCCCTCGTGCATGGGGCCGAAGCTGATGCCCTCGATGTTGTCCAGGGCCAGCACGCTGCCGTCGTCGTTCTTCAGTGAGGACAGGTCCAGCAGCATGGTGCGCTTGACCGGCACTACGTCGCGGCCCTTGATGCTGGGCCAGCCAGCCACATCGGTGGCGCCGCGGGTGTCGATGAGGTAGAGCTTGATGGTGTTGCTGGTCGGCAGCTTGGTGTGCGCGGCGGTGCCCGGCGTGAGCGCGCCGACGGCGAAGGCGCGTTCGATGACGATGAACTCGTGGGCCGACAGGGCCAGCATGTCGGGCACGCCGTTGGTGGCGAAGTCGCCAGGGCGCGCGGGCGCGAAGGGCACGGGTGCGACTTCGTAGATGTACTCGGCGCCGGCCTTGCCGCTGTCCAGGTCGAAGGACAGCATGCGCGCCCGGCTGCCCCGGCCCACCGCCGCGGGCGGGCTGTCCTGGGCGAGGCCGTTCTCGCTCATCGTCCAAAGCGTCTTGCCGTCCGGCGTGAGCGCAATGCTCTCGAAGGCGAGGTTGTTGTAAGGGCCGATGTCGCCCGCCGCCAGGCCGCCGGCGCTGCCCGAGGGGTTGTAGTAGTTGGGCGCGGCCAGGTCGCCGGCCGGCTTGCCGTCGGGGTGCATGCGGCGCACCGTCGGGTTCTGCACGGCGCTGGAGATGCGCTGGCCCTCGTTGCCCCAGTAGATGAGGTTGCGCTTGGTGTCCAGGCGCAGGCTTTCGGGGTCGACCTGGTTGCGGCCGAAGGGCTGGCCATCATGGTCGAGCAGCGTCGTCATGCCCACCCATGCGACACCCGCCGAGCCGGGGCTGGCATTGCGGCGGAACTTGCTCAGGTCCAGCGCCAGCTCGTAGAAGCGCGCCGGCCCGCGGTCGCTGCGGTCATCGCAGATGGCCAGGTAGCGCCCGGTTGCCGGCACGTAGTCGAGGCTGGACAAGCCGCCGACGGGCAGGCCCTGAAAGCTCGCGCTGGTGGGCACGATCTGCTGGCCGAGATAGGTCAGCGTCTGTGAGAGGGCAGGCAGGGCTGCCAGGGTCAGGCTGGCGGCAAAGGCGCAGCGGGCAAACAACGTCATCAAAATCCTTGGACGCGGCCGGGGGCCGCAGCGCGGCGGCGCAGTCTAGTGCAAGCCTTCAGGCCGCCCGGCGCAGCGCGCCACGCAGCGTGTCGATGATGCGTTCGATGTGACTGCTCTCGATGATGAGCGGCGGCGACAGCGCAACGGTGTCGCCGGTCGTGCGGATCAGCAGGCCCTTGTCCCAGCAGTCCAGGAAGACGTTGAAGGCGCGCTTGGCTGGCTCACCCGGCAGCGGTTTGAGCTCCACACCGCCGACCAGGCCGATGTTGCGCACGTCGATGACATTGGGCTCGTCGCGCAGGGAGTGAAGGGCCTTGGCGAACTCGTCCTGCATGCGCGCGGCGCGCGTCAGCAAGTCGTCGTCGGCATAGGTGTCCAGCGTGGCGATGCCGGCCGCGCAGGCCAGCGGGTGGGCCGAGTAGGTGTAGCCGTGGAAGAACTCGATCAGGTGCTCGGGCCCGGTCATGAAGGCGTCGTGGATCTTCTGCTGCGCGAACACCGCACCCATCGGCACGCAGCCGTTGGTGATGCCCTTGGCCACCGTCATCAGGTCGGGCGTGACGCCGAAGGTCTGCGCGCCGAAGGGGTTGCCGGTGCGGCCGAAGCCGGTGATGACCTCGTCGAAGATCAGCAGGATGCCGTGCTTGTCGCAGATGTCGCGCAGGCGCTGCAGGTAGCCTGCCGGCGGGATCAGCACGCCGGTTGAGCCGGCGACCGGCTCGACGATGACGGCCGCGATGGTCGACGCATCGTGCAGCGCGACCAGGCGCTCCAGGTCGTCGGCCAGCTCGGCGCCGTGCTGGGGAATGCCGACCGAGAAGGCATTGCGTGCCGGGTCGTGCGTGTGACGGATGTGGTCGACGCCCGCGAGCAGGCTGCCGAACATCTTGCGGTTGGCCACCATGCCGCCCACCGAGATGCCGCCGAAGTTGACCCCGTGATATCCGCGCTCGCGGCCAATGAGGCGGGTGCGCGCGCCTTCGCCGCGCACGCGGTGGTAGGCGATGGCCATCTTCAGGGCCGTGTCCACTGACTCGGAACCGGAGTTGGTGAAGAACACGCGGTTCATGCCGGCGGGCGCGATGGCCGCCAGGCGCTCGGCCAGCTCGAAGGCCTTGGGGTGCGCCATCTGGAAGGGCGGCGCGAAGTCCAGCTCCGCCGCCTGCGCCTGGATGGCTTTGACGATCCGCGGCCGGTTGTGGCCGGCGTTGACGCACCACAGGCCGGCAATGCCGTCGAGCACCTCGCGGCCCTTGTCGTCGCGGAAGAACATGCCGTCGGCCTGGGTCAGCAGACGCGGTGCCTGCTTGAACTGGCGGTTGGCCGTGAAGGGCATCCAGTAGGCGTCAAGTTTGGGATCGTCTGCGCTCATGCGGGGCTCCTGGGTGGCGATTGCCACCGATTCTGACGGGTTGGTCAGATTTTGTGCTCAGGGCTTGCCTGCATCTGCCAGCGCGGCCAGCTCCGCCTCGTCGAAGCCGGCCGCGCGGCGGGCTGCCATGTTGAAGGGCGCACGCAGCTTGGGCGCCTGGTGGCGCGCCGCGAGTTCGGCATAGGTGGCGATGGGGTCCAGCCCGCGCTGCGCGCAGACGAATCGGTACCAGCGGTTGCCGGCTGCGACATGGCCGATTTCGTCGCGCAGGATGATGTCGAGGATCTCGCCGGCTTTCTTGTCGCCCGCACCGACGAGCTTGGCGCGGACGGCGGGGGAAGCGTCCAATCCACGCGCCTCCAGCGTGCGCGGCACCAGCGCGATGCGGGCCAGCAGGTCGTGCTTCGTGCGTTCGGCCATGTCCCACAGCGCGTTGTGGGCATCGAAATCACCGTAGTCGAAGCCCAGCGTCAGCAGGTGGTTGCGCAGCAGCGTGAAATGCCTGGCCTCTTCCTGGGCGATGCGCAGCCAGTCGCGATAGAAGGCCTCGGGCATGCCGGCGAAGCGCCAGCAGATGTCCAGGGCGAGGTCGATGGCATTGAGTTCGATGTGCGCGATGGCATGCACCAGGGCGGCGACCCCGGCGGGAGTGCGCATCGACGGCGGCTTCAGCTTGATGTGCTCGACCAGCTGGGGCCGGGCAGGGCGGCCCGGAATGCCGGGCGGCTCGGTGATCACGGCGGTCGTGTCCACGGGCAGGGCGGCGTCCAGGGCGAGCGCCGCTGCCGCCTTGGCGGGTGCATCGGCGATCAGCAAAGGGGCCAGCGTGGCCAGACGAAGTTCAGACATTGGCCGCGATTCTAAAATTCGGCGTTTCACGGGAGGCCTGCGATGGCGATCTACCAGCTCGACGAGCACATTCCCGACGTGGCCGACACGGCCTGGGTGGCGGACAGCGCGGAAGTCATCGGCCGCGTGACGCTCGGCGAGGATGTCAGCATCTGGTTCAACGCCGTGCTGCGCGGCGACAGCGACACGCTGACCATCGGCGCCGGCAGCAATATTCAGGACGGCTCGGTGCTGCATGCCGACCACGGCTTTCCGCTTGTCATCGGCCAGAACGTGACCGTCGGTCACCAGGTCATGCTGCATGGCTGCACGGTCGGTGACGAAAGCCTCATCGGCATCGGGGCTGTGGTCTTGAACGGCGCCCGTATCGGCCGCAACTGCATCGTCGGCGCCGGCGCGCTGGTGACCGAAGGCAAGGACTTCCCCGACGGCTCGCTGATCGTCGGCGCGCCGGCCAAGGTCGTGCGCGAGCTGACCGAGGCCCAGATTTCAGGCCTCAAGGCCAGCGCGGCCCATTACGTCAACAACGGCCGCCGCTATGCGGCCGGCCTGAAAAGAATCCGATGAGCGAGCTTCACAAGTTTTTGTTCGACGGCCTGCCGGTGCGCGGCATGCTGGTGCGCCTGACCACGGGCTGGCAGGAGCTGCTGTCGCGCCGGGAGCCCGGCGCGGAGTACCCGCCCGAACTGCGCGACCTGCTCGGCCAGATGAGCGCCGCTGCGGTGCTGATGCAGGCCAACATCAAGTTCAATGGCGCGCTGGTGCTGCAGATCTTTGGCGACGGCCCCGTCAAGCTGGCCGTGGCCGAAGTGCAGCCGGACCTGGCCTTCCGCGCGACGGCCAAGTGCATCGGCACGGTGGAGGCCGGCGCCACGCTGGAAGCCATGGTCAATCTGCGCGGCCAGGGCCGCTGTGCGATCACGCTGGACCCCAAGGACAAGTTCCCCGGCCAGCAGCCCTACCAGGGCGTGGTGCCGCTGTATGGCGACCAGCGCGAGCCGCTGCAGAAGGTCAGCGAGGTGCTGGAGCACTACATGCTGCAGTCCGAGCAGTTGGACACCAAGCTGGTGCTGGCGGCCAATGGCGACATCGCCGCCGGCCTGCTGATCCAGCGCCTGCCCATCCAGGGCGAGGGCAATCTTGAGGGGCGCCGCAATGAAGACGATATCGGCCTGTCCGACGCCTTCAACCGCATCAGCATCCTGGCGGGCACCCTGACCGCCGAGGAACTGCTGACGCTGGACGCCGACACCGTGCTGCGCCGCCTCTTTTGGGAAGAGACGGTGACGCGCTTCGAGCCCCAGCAGCCGCGGTTTGCATGCACCTGCTCGCGCGAGCGTGTGTCGCAGATGCTGCTGGGCCTGGGCCGCGACGAAGTCGACAGCGTGCTGGCCGAGCGCGGCGATGTCGAGATCGGTTGCGACTTCTGTGGCCGGCACTATCGCTTCGACGCGGTCGACGTTGGCGCGCTCTTCACGCCCACAGGCCGCCAACCCGAAGGCGCCGGCGGCACGCTGCAGTAGCCGGCGGCCAGCGGGCGGGAGCGTTTCCATTGCGCAACGCGCCTCATGCCTTCTGAGGATGGCCGGCGCCCTTAGTGATTGACGGGGCAGCGCCAAGCTGAGACTTTCGCGCCTTGGCCCGTTCTCGCAAGGGCCAGGAGGCGACAGTGGCCGATAAAGGCGGATTTGGCAGCTTCCCGTGGGCAAGTGCTGCGGTGCTGGTGGCCTTCGTGGCCAGCACACAGCTGGTGCCGCAGGCCTTCGAGCCCCTGCGGCCGGCCGAGAAGGCGCGCGCCCAGGCGCCGCTGGACCCCGACCTCGACGTCAACGCCCGCCTCTGGGAAGACCCGTTCACTGCGCTGCGACGTTATGAGACCGAGCGCGCCGAGCGCTGCGAGCGCATCCGCAAGCAGACCTCGCAGACGCTGGACATCGACTGTCGCGAACGCGTGGCGGAGGTGCGCGACCCGCAGCGGATGCTGGCCAAGCTGGACCGCGACCACGACCAGCGCCTGGACAACACGCTCGTCATCATGGGCCTGCTGCCAGGGGCGGACTTCGTCGGCGCCGAAGAGGCGCGGCGGCGCGTGCGCTATGCAACGCTGGCCGGCCTGCTGGCGCAGGACTATGTGCCCGACAACGCCGAGCGCCTGAGCCTGCTTGAGTTCAGCCTGCTGGAGGCCGCTGCGCCACTGGAGGCTTCATCTGCCGTCGCCAGGCCCAGCGACCCCGACAAGCAGGCGCGCGCCGCCCGCGCCAAGGACAACTTCGTCGTGCCCTATGAGCTGTTGTCGGCGCGCGCCGAGCATCGCCGCCGGCCCGACGGCGAAGGCGAGGGCAATGCCAGGCCCGACAAACCGCGCCGTTATGGCCAGATTGCGCTGCTGTGGGTGGACGAGAACTCCCTGCCCAACCGCAAGCTGGATGCGCTGGCGCGGCTGACGCAGCAACTGATGGGCCGCCAAGCGCGACAGCTTGCGGCGCCCGGCGGTGCGGACGACCAGCGCCTGCCCAGCCTGGCGGTCATCGGTCCGTCGTCGACCGACGCCCTGCGCGCCGCGCTGATGGACCTGCGCTGCGCGGCCGACCGCAAAAACGCCGCCGCCGCCGCGCCGAGCCCGGCCGCCCGGGCGGCGGCGGCGCGCTGCAGTTCGGGCGTTGCCGGTGCGGCCAGCGGGTTGCCGCAGGATCTGCAGGAGGGCTATGAATTGCTGTCGCGCGCCGAGTTCTACAACTCGGCCTCGACCGCGCCCAACAGCATGATTGCGGAACTCAGCGACCAGAAGCTCGAGTCCTTTGTCAGCGATCAGTTCAACCGCATCACCGGCGTGAATCCGGTGCGGCCGGTGGAGATGGTGCGCACCATCGGCACCGACGCCGAACTCATCAAGCGCCTCGTCGCGGAGCTGGGGCTGCGCCTGCCGCACCAGGGGCGTCGCGTGGTTATCGTCGCCGAGCGCGATTCGCTCTATGCGCAGTCCCTCGTCAGTGAGCTGCGCTACCGGTTGCCGGACGGCCGGCCGTGGGACCAACCGCTAAAGATCGAGGTCATCTATTTCTTCCGCGGTATCGATGGTGTGACGACACGCGAGTCGACCGGTGCTGCCGCAGCGGCGCCGCCGTCCAAGAACGCGACGCTGGAGTGGCCCGAGAGCCGCGACCAGCTCGACTATCTGCGCCGCCTGGGCGCCGAGCTCAAGCGCAGCGAGGCCGATGCGAGCCGCCTGCCCATCGGCGCCATCGGCATCTTTGCCAACGACGTGCACGACAAGCTGCTGGTGCTGCAGGCCCTGCACGAGGATTTCTCGGACCGCATGTTCTTCACGACGGACATCGACGCGCGCTACCTGCACCCGCGCACCCAGGCCTTCACGCGCAACCTCGTCGTCGCCAGCAGCCTGCCGCTGGCCTTCTATCCGCCGTCGGCCAGCGCCCCGGCGGGTGCCGCCGACCTGCAGGCCGGCACACCGCCGCTGCGCGACATCTACCAGTCCAGCACCTATGCCGCCGCACGCCGGGCAGGCTGCCGCAGTGAAAGCTGCAAGCGCGATGAGCGGCAGGCGCTGGAGCCAGCCTTGCGGAAGCCGTCGCTCTACGAAGTCGGTCGCGCCAGCGCAGTGCCGCTGGCCGGCTATGCGCTGGAGGCGCGTCCGCCGCCGCCCAGCGCCGGGCGCAGCGGGCTGGCGGTGCTGATGGTGGTGGTCATGAGCTGCGTGCTGCTGGCCTGGCCGTCGACGCCATCGATTCGCCAGGCCCGACGCGTCTTCATGCGCGAGCCGACGCTGGCCAACCAGCCGCAGATGGACATGACGTCCATCGTCCTCGTGGCCCTGCATGCCGGCTTGTTCGCCTATGTGCTGGCCAGCCTCATTGAGTTTCTGCTGCCCAGCCAGCTGCGCTTCGTGCAGGCGCTGCTGCTGGCCAGCCTGGCAGCCTTCGGCGCACTGCTGGCCGTGCTGCCAGCCCTGCTGCAGGCGCGTCGGGACCAGCCACTGCCGCCCGACCAGCACGCGGGCATCGACCGCCTGCACCTGGTCATCGTGCTGCTGGTGGTGGCGGTCTGGGTGTGGCTGGCCTGGCCGGCGGGCGGGTGGAACCGCCAGATCGTCTGCGATACCTGCGAACCGGTGGCCTGGCTGGAAGGTGTCAGCGCCTGGCCATCGCACCTCATCCACCTGCTGGCGCTGTTCACCATCCTGTGGACGTTGGACTGGGCGTGGGCCGATTCCCTGAACCAGCTCCGCAACGACTCAGACTGGCTGCGACTGCCCCGGCCGGTCGCCAGGCCGGTGGTGCGCAGCGACATGCGCCAGCTGCTGCGCGGCTGGTTCGACCATGTCAGCGTGCTGTTCTGGCGGCCCGGCGTGGGCTACAGCTGCGACTTCGCGCAGCTCTGGCAGGAGTACGGCGAGCGCGGCGAGGCGCGGCCACGCGCGGCGCGCACTTTGGTCTGGTATGTGCTGACCATCTGCTGCGTCGGCCTGCTTTTCCTGTGCCTGTCGGAGGGCCAGATCCCAACGGTGCCGGTGCGCGGCGACGAACACCGCCAGATGGTCAGCGCCACGCTCTACGCCATCCTGCTGATGCTGCCCTTGCTCATCGTCGCCGTGGCGGACTCGACGGTGCTGCTGGTGCGCTTCGTGCGCCACATGAACGCGGGCCGCAGCTTCTACCCGGAGGCCACCATCGAGATGTTCGCCAAGTCTCTCGGCGAGGAACACAAGGCCCTGTGGTCGCAGCGCTTCAGCGCCCGGCCCGAGGAGCGCAGCAAGGACGGCGGTGGCTTCGCGGTGCACACGCTGCTGGACGACTGGATCGACGTGCAGGTGGTGGCGCGGCGCAGCACGCCGGTGGCCAAGCTCGTCATCGGCCCCTTCGTCGTGCTGGCCCTGCTCGTCGTGGCGCGCAGCCGGCTGTTCGACAACTGGTCGCTGACGCCGGCCATCGCCATCGGGGTGAGTTTCTATGTCGCCGTGCTGATCGGCCTGACCCTGCTGCTCAAGCGCGCCGCCGAGACAACGCGGCGGCGTGCGCTGGCGTCCATGCAGGCCGATCTGCGTTGGCTGGCGGGCAGTGGCAAGCCTTTGTCGGAGCTGGTCGAGCCCTACAAGCGCCTGATCGCCTCGGTGGAGAACGAGCACTGCGGTGCGTTCGCGTCCTTCTTTGACCAGCCCCTGCTCAAGGCCTTGCTGGTGCCGCTGGGCGGTGCCGGCGGGACCCAGCTGTTCGACTATCTGCTGCTGGGGCGTTGAAGGGCGGCAATCGCCGCCTCACGCCGGTCGGCATCCGTGCCGCTGATGTCGACCCAGCCAATGCCGCCGGCCGTCAACGCCGCGCGCAGTCGCTGGTCGATGGCTTGCCGCACGGCTGGGCTGTCGCGCTGGATGCCGTCGGCCTGCCAGGGGAGGTCAGGCGCGCACAGCAGCGTCAGGTCGCAGCGGCGCTGGAAGGCGAGGGCCTGCTCCAGCAGCGTGTCGTCATCGAAGTAGTGCTGGCTGCACACCGCGGTGATCAGCGGTGTCGTGTCGCAGAAGACGAGTTCGTGCCTGACGGCGGCGGCTTCGATGCGCGCGGCCTGCTCGGCGGCAATGGCGGCCTGCTCGTGCTGCAAAGGCGTGCGGCCGCGGGTGTCGCACCATTCGCGCAGGTGTTCGGCCACCAAGCCGGCATTGAAGTGCTCGGCCAGCGCTTCGGCCAGTGTGGACTTGCCAGTGCACTCCGCGCCGAGCAGCGCCACGAGGCGGGCGTTCATGCGTTCCGCCAGGCGCGCCAGCCGATGACGCTCATCGGGATGAAGCCGGTATAAAGGATGACGGTCAGCCAATAGCCTTTGAGGCCGAACAGCACGACGCTGGCGATGTTGACGACGATCCAGGTCGGCCAGTTTTCCTCGTACTTGCGCGCCAGCAGCCATTGCCCGAGCAGGCTGGCCACGGTGGGGAAGGCGTCCCAGTAGGGCAGGGGGCTGTCGGTGGCGCGGTCCAGGAACAGCCCGAGCAGCGGCCAGGCGGCCAGTGTCAGCAGGGCGGGCCCGGCGAGCCCGCGCAGCCCGAGGCGGCGCACCTTCAGCACCTCGCCCGTCGCCATGCGGCCGAAGCGCCACTGCCACCAGCCCCAGACCGCGAGCGCGGCGAAGACGATCTGCAGCGCCGCCTCGCCGTACAGCTTGCCGTCCAAGAAGAGCGCAAAGTACATGAGCGAGCTGGTGATGGCCAGCGGCCAGGCCAGCAGGTGAACGCGCATGTTGCAGACCACCATCCAGACGGCCAGCGCGAAGGCGATCAGCTCCAGCCAGGAAGCGGGGCTGCCAAAAGCGGTGAAGGCCGGCGCGAGCAGCGCCGCCCAGAGGGTGGCGAGCATCAGCGCCTGGCGCTCGAGGCCGCCGCGGGTGCCAGCGGCACGAAGACCTCGTCGGCCTTGATCATGCCCAGCTCGTAGCGGGCCTTCTCCTCGACCATCTCCAGGCCTTCCTTCAGGTCACGCAACTCGGCCTGCAACTGCGCATTGCGGGCGCGGGCTTCGTCGTTCTCGATGCGCGCCTGGGCCACCTCCTCCCGGAGCTGGGCCACATAGGGAATGCTGCCCCGGCCCACCCAGAGCTGGGCTTGGATGGCGATCAGAAAGAGCGCCAGGACCAGAGCTAAGACCTTCAACGGTCAGCGCAAGTTGTAAAAGGCAGCGCGGCCGGGGTAGACCGCCACATCGCCCAAGTCTTCCTCGATGCGCAGCAGCTGGTTGTACTTGGCCATGCGGTCCGAGCGCGACAGCGAGCCGGTCTTGATCTGGCCAGCGTTCAGGCCGACGGCGATGTCGGAGATGGTGCTGTCTTCGGTTTCGCCCGAGCGGTGCGAGATGACGGCCGTGTAGCCGGCGCGCTTGGCCATCTCGATGGCGGCGAAGGTCTCGGTGAGCGTGCCGATCTGGTTGATCTTGATCAGGATCGAATTGGCGATGCCCTTGTCGATGCCTTCCTGCAGGATCTTGGTGTTGGTGACGAAGAGGTCGTCGCCGACGATCTGCACGTTCTTGCCCAGGCGCTCGGTCAAGATCTTCCAGCCGTCCCAGTCGCCTTCGGCCATGCCGTCCTCGATCGAGATGATGGGGTACTTGTCGACCCAGGTGGCCAGCATGTCGGTCCATTCCTGGGCCGTCAGCTGGATGCCGCCTTCGCCTTCGAGCACGTACTTGCCATCCTTGTAGAACTCGCTGGCGGCGCAGTCCAGCGCGATGGCGATCTGCGAGCCGGCCTGGTAGCCGGCCTTGTCGACGGCCTGCAGGATCAGCTGGATGGCGGCTTCATGGCTTTCGACGCTGGGCGCGAAACCGCCTTCGTCGCCCACGGCGGTGGAGATGCCCTTGTCGTGCAGGATCTTCTTCAGCGCGTGGAAGACCTCGGCGCCCCAGCGCAGCGCTTCGCGGAAGCTCGGCGCGCCCACGGGGACGATCATCAGCTCCTGCAGGTCCAGCGAGTTGTTGGCGTGGGCGCCGCCGTTGATGACGTTCATCATCGGCACGGGCAATTGCACGGCGCCCATGCCGCCGAAGTAGCGGTACAGCGGCAGGCCGGATTCTTCAGCTGCGGCGCGGGCCACGGCCATCGACACGGCCAGCATGGCGTTGGCGCCCAGGCGGCTCTTGTTCTCGGTGCCGTCGAGGTCGATCAACGTCTTGTCGAGGAAGGCCTGCTCGGCGGCGTCCAGGCCCAGCACGGCCTCGGAGATCTCGGTGTTGATGTGCTCGACGGCCTTGAGCACGCCCTTGCCCAGGTAGCGGCCCTTGTCGCCGTCGCGCAGCTCGATGGCCTCGCGCGAACCGGTGGACGCGCCCGAGGGCACGGCCGCACGGCCCATGACGCCGGACTCCAGCAGCACGTCGCATTCGACGGTGGGGTTGCCGCGGCTGTCGAGGATCTCTCGGCCGACGATGTCAACAATGGCGCTCATTCGTGTGTCTCCAGGAAGTGAAAAATTCGGGCGGCGCAAGTGTGCCAAGCAGGTGTTACCGCGTCACAACAATGCGGGCGTCAGACGCCTTCGATCAAAACCATGCGCATGACGGCAATGCCCTCGCGGGCTTCGCGCGCGGCGCCGTACTCGGGCGAGTCGTAGAAGGCCTGCGCAGCCTCGGGCGACGGGAACTTCAACAGCACGACGCGTTCGGGCGTCCAGTCGCCTTCGAGCACGGTGGTCTTGCCGCCGCGCACCAGCACCTCGGCGCCGTGCTGCTTCATCGCCAGCGACGACAGGCGCCGGTAGTGCTCGTATTGCTCGGGATTGGTGACCTTGACGTTGGCGAGGATGTAGGCGCTGGGCATGGCGTTGGATGCGGTCGAGTTCTTGAAGGCGCTGCGGCTCGGGACCTCAGCAGGAGAAATCGTTCTCCAGCAGGGGCTGCTGCTTGACGACGCGATCCAGCGCCACCAACTGCGCCAGCAGCGTCTTCATGTGCTTGAGCGGCACGGCGTTGGGGCCATCGCTGAAGGCCTCGGCCGGGTTCGGGTGGGTCTCCATGAACAGGCCCGCCACGCCCACGCCGACGCCGGCCCGCGCCAGCACGGGCACCATCTCGCGGGCACCGCCGCTGGAGCCGCCCAGGCCACCGGGCTTCTGCACCGAGTGGGTGACGTCGAACACGACCGGGGCGCCGGTGTTGCGCATCTCGGCCAGGCTGGTCATGTCGGCGACCAAGTTGTTGTAGCCGAAGCTGACGCCGCGCTCACAGGCCAGGAAGAGGTCTTCGGACAGGCCCACCTCGCGCGCTGCAGCGCGGGCCTTGTCGATGACGTTCTTCATGTCCCACGGCGCGAGGAACTGGCCCTTCTTGATGTTGACCGGCTTGCCGCTTTGCGCGACCGCGCGGATGAAATCCGTCTGGCGGCACAGGAAGGCCGGGGTCTGCAGCACGTCGACGACGCTGGCGACCTCGGCCACCTGGGTGGCGTCGTGCACGTCGGTCAGCACCGGCAGGCCGGTCTGGCGGCGCACCTCGTCGAGGATCTTCAAGCCGGCTTCCATGCCGACGCCACGCTGGGTGGTGCCGGACGAGCGGTTGGCCTTGTCGAACGAGCCCTTGTAGATGAGCGGGATGCCGAGCGACGTGCAGGCTTCCTTCAACAGCCCGGCCACGTCGAGCGACATCTGCAGGCCTTCGATCGAGCAGGTTCCGGCGATCAGAAAGAAGGGTTGGTCGATGCCGACGTCGAATCCGCAGAGCTTCATGGTCAGACCTTCTGTTTGTGGTCCAGCGCTGCCTTCACGAAGGCCGCGAACAGCGGGTGGCCGCCCCAGGGTGTGGACTTGAACTCGGGGTGGAACTGCACGCCGACGAACCAGGGATGCACTTCGCGCGGCAGTTCGACCATCTCGGTCAATTTCTCGCGCTGGGTGATGGCCGAGATGACGAGGCCGGCCTGCTGAAGGCGGTCCAGGTAGTGCTCGTTGGCTTCGTAGCGGTGGCGGTGGCGCTCGGTGACGACCTTGCCGTAGATGTCCGCGGCCAGAGTGCCAGCCTTGACGTCGGAGCTTTGCGCGCCGAGTCGCATGGTGCCCCCGAGGTCGCTTTTCTCGTCACGCTTCTGGATGCTGCCGTCGGCGTCCTGCCACTCGTCGATCAGCGCGATGACGGGGTGCGGGGTGTCGGGTTCGAACTCGGTCGAGTTCGCGCCTTCCAGGCCGGCCAGATGACGGGCCACCTCGATGGTCGCGACCTGCATGCCCAGGCAGATGCCGAGGTAGGGCAGCTTGTGCTCGCGGGCGTACTTGGCGGCCAGAATCTTGCCCTCCACGCCGCGCTTGCCGAAGCCGCCGGGCACGAGGATGGCGTCGAACTTGCCCAATTCGCCGACGGTCTCGGGCGTCAGCGTCTCGCTGTCGACGTACTCGATCTTCACACCGGCGTGGTTGTGGATGCCGGCGTGGCGCAGCGCCTCGTTGAGCGACTTGTACGAGTCCGACAGGTCGGTGTACTTGCCGCACATGGCGATGGTGACGTCGGTCTTGGGGTTCTCGACCTCATAGACCAGCGTGTCCCAGCGCTTCAGGTCGGCGCTCTTGGTGTTGAGCTGCAGCTTGGTGCAGATGAGCTGGTCCAGCCCCTGCTCGTGCAGCAGGCGCGGCACCTTGTAGATGGTGTTCACGTCCCACATCGAGATCACGCCGTACTCGGCGACGTTGGTGAACAGCGAGATCTTCTCGCGCTCGTCGTCGGGGATGCGGCGGTCCGCGCGGCACAGCAGCGCATCGGGCTGGATGCCGATCTCGCGCAGCTTCTGGACCGTGTGCTGGGTCGGCTTGGTCTTGAGCTCGCCGGCGGCGGCAATCCAGGGCACGTAGGTGAGGTGGACGAAGGCCGTGTTGGTCGGGCCGGCGCGCAGGCTCATCTGGCGCACGGCTTCGAGGAAGGGCAGGGACTCGATGTCGCCCACCGTGCCGCCGATCTCGACGATGGCCACGTCGACGCCCTCGGCGCCGCGCTTGATGAATTCCTGGATCTCGTTGGTGATGTGCGGGATCACCTGCACCGTCTTGCCGAGGTAGTCGCCGCGGCGCTCCTTCTCGAGCACGGTCTTGTAGATCTGGCCGGTCGTGAAGTTGTTGGTGCGCTTCATCCGCGTGGTGATGAAGCGTTCGTAGTGGCCGAGATCGAGGTCGGTTTCGGCGCCGTCGTCGGTGACGAAAACCTCACCGTGCTGAAAGGGCGACATCGTGCCGGGGTCGACGTTGATGTAGGGGTCCAGCTTGATCAGGGTGACCTTGAGGCCGCGCGATTCGAGGATGGCCGCCAGGGAGGCCGACGCGATGCCCTTACCCAAGGAGGACACCACACCGCCGGTGACGAAGACGTATTTGGTCATGTCTTGCAGCGCGCCAGAACAGCAGCGCCGAGGTGGAAATCGAGATTGTACGAGACCGTCTACGGCGGGCTGAGCAGCTGCAGCACCAACTCGGCCGTCTCGTCTGGCTTCTCGAAGGGAAACAGGTGGCCGCCCTCCATCCAGCGCCAGTTCTCGCCGGCGAGCTTCTTGGAAGCCGCGGCACCCGCCTGACGAAGCTCGGCAGAGCGCGTGCCGCCGACGAAGGCGACCGGGCATTGCGGCGGGCGCAGGCGCAGCAGCAGCGGCAGGTGGTGGGGCAGGGTGCGATAGATGTGGGCCTCGACCTCGCGCGTGAAGCGCAGGCGCACCTGGCCGTCGGCCTCCTCGAAGCCGGCCTCGACATAGTCGAACAGCACGCGCGGGTCCCAGCGGGCGAACATCTTCTTGCCCGCGAAATGGCCATGCACGGCCTCGCGGTTGGGCCAGACGTGGCGGCGCTCACGGGCGATCTTGGACGGGCCGTAGCGGTGGATCAGGCCCGTTGTCTTGGCCATCGCCACGGCAGCGGCCTTGATCCCGGTAACGACGGGGGAGTCCAGCATGACCAGGCGGCTCACCAGGTCGGGCCGGCGGCAGGCCGCCATCAGGCTGAGCATGCCGCCGAGCGAATGACCGACCAGCACGACCTGACCCTCCGGCTTGACATCGTTCTCGATGAAGTCGATGAGCTGGTCGCGCAGCTTGCGCCAGTCGCCGGTGACGGGGAAGCGCGGGTCGTGGCCGAAGCGGTCCAGCGCCTCGACGCGCCAACCGGCTGCGCGCCAGTGCTCGAACAGCACGCGGTAGCAGCCGGCGGGGTAGCTGTTGGCATGTGAAAACACAAGGGTTGGACTGCTCATGCCTTGGCCAGCTTCTTCAATTGGTAGATCGCCTCCAGCGCCTCGCGCGGGGACAGGGTGTCGGGGTCAATGCGTTCAAGCGCGGCAAGCAACGCGCTCGGCTCCGGTGCTGCAGGCGGTGCTGGCGGCGCTGCGAACAGGTCGAATTGGTCGTCGCCCGCGTTGGCGCGGGTCTCCAGCGCTTCCAGCGTCGCGCGCGCCTGGCGCACCAGGCTGGCGGGCATGCCGGCGAGTCGCGCGACCTGCACGCCGTAGCTGCGGCTGGCGGGGCCAGGTTGCAGCTCGTGCAGGAAGACGATGTCCTCGCCGCTCTCGACCGCCGACACGTGCCAGTTCTGCGCCATGGCGTGCTTGGCGGGGAACTCGGTCAGCTCGAAGTAGTGCGTCGCGAACAGCGTGAAGGCGCGCGTCTTGTCGTGAAGGTGGCTGGCGATGGCCGAGGCGAGCGCGAGGCCGTCGAAGGTCGACGTGCCTCGGCCGATCTCGTCCATCAGCACCAGGGACTGGTCGGTCGCGGAATGCAGGATGGCCGCGCCCTCGGTCATCTCCAGCATGAAGGTGGACTGCGCATTGGCCAGGTCGTCAGCCGCGCCGATGCGGGTATGGATGGCATCCATCGGCCCCAGCCGGCAGCGCGTCGCCGGCACATAGCTGCCGATGGACCCCAGCAGCGCGATCAGCGCCACTTGCCGCATGAAGGTGCTCTTGCCGCCCATGTTGGGGCCGGTGATGACCAGCATGCGGGTTCGCGCGTCGAGCCTGCAGTCGTTGGGCATGAACTCCGCGCCGCCAGTTTCGGCCAGGCGGGCCTGCACGACGGGGTGGCGGCCGGCTTCGATCTCCAGGCAGGGCTGGGAGACGAACTCCGGTCGGCACCAATTGAGCGTGACCGCTCGCTCGGCCAGCGCCGCGAGGGCGTCCAGCGCCGCGAGCGTGCGGCCCAGTGCGGTCAGCGGTTGCAGGCGGCTGACCAGCGCGTCGATCACCTGCTCGTAGAGCAGCTTTTCGCGCGCCAGCGCCCGCTCATTGGCAGACAGCGCCTTGTCCTCGAAGGCCTTCAGCTCCGGCGTGATGTAGCGCTCGGCGTTCTTCAGCGTCTGGCGGCGCTGGTAGTCCATCGGCACCTTGTCGATCTGGCCCTGGGTCACTTCGATGTAGAAGCCGTGCACGCGGTTGAACTGCACGCGCAGGTTGCTGATGCCGGTGCGGGCGCGCTCGCGCGTTTCAAGGTCAAGCAGGAAGCCGTCGCAGTTCTGCTGAATGCCGCGCAGCTCGTCGAGTTCAGCATCGAAGCCGTCGGCAATGACGCCGCCGTCGCGCGTCAACAGGGCCGGCTCCAGCGCAATGGCGCGTTCCAGGAGCTCCTGGATGTCGGCCGGCGGCGTCAGGCTGGGGTCGCGCAACGCGGCCGGCGTCACGGCGCGCAACTGCGGCAGCACCTGCAGCGTTGCCCGCAGGCCGGTCAGCTCTCGCGGCCGCACCTGGCGCAACGCGATGCGGGCCGAGATGCGCTCGACATCGCTGACCGACTTGAGCGCCTCGCGCAACGGTTCGAAGCCTTCCGCATGCAGGGCGGCGATGGCGTTGTGGCGTGCGGTTGCTTCGGCCCGGTCTCGCTTGGGATGCAGCAGCCACTGCCGCAGCGTGCGGCTGCCCATGCCGCTCTTGCAACTGTCCAGCAGCGAAAAGAGCGTCGGGCTCGGCTCCCCGCGCAGCGTCTGCGTCAGCTCAAGGTTGCGCTGGGTGACGGGCGGCAGGTCCAGCAGGTCGCTGCTGCGCTGCACGCGCAAGGAGCGCACGTGGGCGAGGGCGCGGCCCTGGGTGTGCTCGGCAAACGCAAGCAGGGCACTCGCCGCGGCATGGGCGTTGCCAAGTTCATGCGCGTTGAAGCCCTGCAGGCTGGCCACGGCCAACTGTTCGCAGAGCTTGCGCTGGCCCAGCGCCGCGTCGAACTGCCAGCCGGGCCGGTTGGTGACGGGGAAGCGCGCGCGCATCACGCCGGCCGGCTGCTGCTCGCGATCGACGAGAACCTCAGCCGGCGACAGGCGTGCCAGCCAGGCCGGCAGTTCGCTGTCGCTGCATTCGGCCAGGCCGATCTCGCCCTGCGTCAGCGACAGCCAGGCCAGGCCATGGCGGCGGCCGCTGCCGCAGACGGCCAACAGCACGGCGTCTTGCTTGTCGGCCAGCAGTTCGGTATCCGTGATGGTGCCCGGAGTGACGACGCGCACGACCTTGCGCTCCACCGGCCCCTTGCTGGCGCCCACCTCGCCGACCTGCTCGGCAATCGCCACGGCCTCGCCGAGCTTGATGAGCTTGGCAAGATAACTCTCCAGCGCATGGACCGGCACACCGGCCATGACGACGGGCTGGCCGGCGCTCTGGCCGCGTTGGGTCAGCGTGATGTCCAGCAGCGCATTGCACTTGCGCGCATCGTCGTAGAAGACCTCGTAGAAGTCGCCCATCCGGTACAGCAGCAGCGTGTCCGGGAAGTCCGCCTTCAAGCCCAGGTACTGGGCCATCATGGGCGTGTGGGGCGCGAGGTCGGGGGCGGTGTCGGTTTTCATCGGGGCGCGCATTATCTGGCGCCCACAAAAGCAAGGCCCGCGACTGCGGGCCTTGTGGATCCAGCGAAGCGCTGTCCTTCGCGAGGCGCCGGACAGTCCGCAAGGACTGTCCTCGGTCCTCGCTCAGTCTTCCGACTTGAACACCAGCTTCACTTCGTGCGTCTGGGCGGCGCCGGTGCCTTCGAACTTCCACTGGCTCAGGGCTTCGGTGGCGGCGCGGTCGAAGACACGCTTGGGTTCGGCTTCGACGATGGCGACCTCCGAAACCTTGCCGTCGCCGGCGATGGTCATCTTGGCGCGCACGCTGCCGGCGTTGATGTTCTTCTTGATGGCCTCGTTCGGGTACTCGGGGGCGACCTTCTTCAGGACCTTGGCGTCGGCATGGGCCAGGGAGGCGGCGGCGGCGAGGGCAAGGACGACGGCGGAACGGGCAAGCATCGGTAGCGTCTTTCGGGCGGGTTGGATGGAGGGAATCGAGCGGTCTTGACCGCGTTGAAGCACGCATTCTGTCCACCCGCGCCCCCACAGGTAAGGGATGCCGCCGTGCAGAAGTCACGCACCCATGGTCGGGTTAGCCCGGAGCTGCGGCGGCTGCCAACTCGTTCACGCCCAGAAGCGACGAAGCCCTCGCGAGGAGGGCTTCGATGTCGCGTTGATCGTGCGATCAGAGCGGCGCGTCGTCGGCCTTCTCGTCGCGCTTGATGCGCACCGCCGCGCGCTTCCTGGCCACCGGCGCAGCCTCGGCATCCCCCTCTACGGGCGCGGGCGCAGCGGCGGTGTCTTCTTCCTTGATGACGCGGGTGTAGGGCGACAGCATGGTCACCAGCTGGGCGTAGATCTTGGGGTTGCCGGCAACAACCTCGCGCTGGTGCAGGTAGTCGGCCTCACCGGTGAAGTTGCCGATCAGGCCGCCGGCCTCGGTGATGATGAGTGAGCCGGCCGCCACGTCCCAGGGCTGCAGGCCGGTCTCGAAGAAGGCGTCGTAGTAGCCGGCGGCGACGTAGCAGAGGTCGAGTGCGGCGGCGCCCGGGCGGCGCAGGCCGGCGCAGTGCTGCATGACCTCCTCGAACATCTTCACGTAGCGCTTGAAGTTGTCGCCACGGCGGAACGGGAAGCCGGTGCCGATCAGCGCGTCGCTCATGCGGGTGCGCTTGGACACGCGCAGGCGGCGGTCGTTCAGGAAGGCGCCGCGGCCCTTGGTGGCGTAGAAGAGGTCATTGCGGGTCGGGTCGTAGACAACGGCCTGCTGTACGACGCCGCGATGCGCCAGCGCGATGGACACGCAGTACATCGGCAAGCCGTGGATGAAGTTGGTGGTGCCGTCCAGCGGATCGATGATCCAGACGTACTCGGAATGCTTGGCGCCGTGGGTGCGACCCGACTCTTCGGCCAGGATGCCGTGGTCCGGGTAGGCGCCCAGCAGCGTCTCGATGATCACCCCTTCTGCGGCGTGGTCGACCTCGGTGACGAAGTCGTTCGGGCTCTTGGTGTTGATGCGCAGAGCTTCAAGATCCAGCGAGGCGCGGTTGATGATGGCGCCAGCCGCACGCGCCGCCTTGATGGCGACATTGAGCATGGGATGGTGGGACGTTTGCAGCATGCGTGGCACTCGCTGGGGAAGGGGCTGACGGGAGGAAAGAGCGGCGGTTCACCACGAGGGTGGCCCGGATAATCGCGCGATTCTAGCCGCCGCCCCCGAGTAAACCCGTGGAATCCACACGCTTCGTTCTCATCAACACCAGCCATGCCGGCAACGTCGGCGCGACGGCGCGGGCGATGAAGGTGATGGGCTTCAAGGACCTGGTGCTGGTGGCGCCGCGCTTTGCCGACGTGCTCTGCCACGAGGCGGCCGTGGCCATGGCCAGCGGCGCGGCGGACATCCTGGCGCGTGCCCGCGTCGTCGACACGCTGGCCGAGGCACTGGACGGCGTGGACTTCGCCTGCGCCACCGCGATGACGCCGCGCGACTTCGGCCCGCCGACGCGCGAGCCGCGCGCGCTGTTCGGCGAGCTGGCCGCGCGCGAAGCCGCGCCGCGGCTGGCGCTGGTGTTCGGCTCCGAGCGTTATGGCATGAGCAACGAGGACGTCTACCGCTGCCATGCGGTGCTCAGCATCCCGACCCACCCGGACTACGGCTCCTTGAACCTGGCCCAGGCCGTGCAGTTGCTGGCTTACGACCTGCGTCAGTCGCTCGGCGGCTTCGGCGTGCAGCCGCGCACGCCCGACCCCGAGCTGGCGGATGCGCGCGCCGTGCAAGGCCTGCTTGAGCATCTGCAGGCGGCGCTGACCGACATCGGCTACCTGGACCCGGCCGCACCCAGGAAGCTGATGCCCCGGCTGAACCAGCTGTTCAACCGCTCAGCGCTGACGAACGAGGAAGTCCACATCCTGCGCGGCATTGCGCGCCAGATGACCAAAGCCTCAGGTCCGTCAGGCCATTGACCCGCGCCTAGACTGGCACGCCTCACTCCCGCATACACCATGTTCCAGCGCCTGCGCGAAGACATCGCATTGATTCTTGAACGCGACCCGGCAGCCCGCTCGGCATGGGAGGTGCTCACCTGCTACCCGGGCCTGCATGCGCTGATGTTCCACCGCCGTGCCAACTGGCTCTGGCATCACGGCTTCAAGTGGTTGGCGCGTTGGGTGTCGCACTGGGGCCGTTTCCTCACCGGCATCGAGATTCACCCCGGCGCTCGCATCGGCCGCAAGGTCTTCATCGATCATGGCATGGGCATCGTCATCGGCGAGATGGCTGAGATCGGCGAGGGCTGCACCATCTACCAGGGCGTGACGCTTGGCGGCACCTCGCTGGTGAAAGGTGCCAAGCGTCACCCGACGCTCGGCCCCGGCGTCATCGTCGGCGCGAACGCCTCGGTACTCGGGGGCTTCACCGTCGGTGCCGGTGCGCGCATCGGCTCGGGCGCTGTCGTCACCAAGCCGGTGCCGGCAGGCGCGACCGCCGTGGGCAACCCGGCCCGCATCATCGAGGCGGCCAGCGAGCAGGCGCGCGAGGAGGCCGCCGCCAAGATGGGCTTCTCGGCCTACGGTGTGACGCAGGGCGACGACCCGGTTGCGATGGCCATGCGTGGCCTGATCGACAGCGCCTCGGGCCACGAACACCAGATCGCCCTGCTGTGGTCGGCCGTGTGCAAGCTGTCGGAGCGGCAGGGCCAGCCGGTGGGCGATTGCGTGCCCTGCGATGCCCAGCGTGACGAGAACTTCGACGCGGCCGAGCTGACGCGGCTCGTCAAGTAGCCGGCGCTCGTTGCGCTGACTTCGGCCGGAACGCCTTGCAGACCTCGTCACGCGTTTCGAGGTAGGGCCCGCCGATCAGGTCGATGCAATAGGGCACGGCCGCGAAGATGCCGCTGGCCTTTTCATGGCCCGCCAGCGTCTCCGCAATTGCCTTGGGTTGGCCGGGCAGATTGATGACCAGCGCCTTGCCGCGGATGACGGCGACCTGTCTGGACAGGATGGCCGTCGGCACGAAGTGCAGCGAGATCTGGCGCATCTGCTCGCCGAAGCCGGGCATCACCC
Source organism: Pelomonas sp. Root405 (assembly GCF_001425165.1). Lineage (GTDB taxonomy): Bacteria > Pseudomonadota > Gammaproteobacteria > Burkholderiales > Burkholderiaceae_C > Pelomonas. The sequence continues at coordinate 703,181 of NZ_LMDU01000014.1, read as the reverse complement.
GGTCACCGACGGCCAGCGTCGCCTCGGGCGTCACGTCACGCGGCGCGGGGCCGGTGCCGCCGGTGGTCAGCACCAGGTCGCAGCGTTCGACGTCGACCAGTTCGACCAGCGCGGCCGAGATGCCGGCCTGCTCGTCGGGAATGAGGCGAGGCACGAACTCGATCGTGTTGTGCAGCGCACTCGTGAGCCATTCCTTCAGCGCGGGCAGGCCCTTGTCTTCATAGACGCCGCTGGAGGCGCGGTCGCTGATCGAAACGATGCCGATCCGTACCGTGTCAGCAATCGGGTCACTCATCGTCGGCCGCGACTTCAGACGCCTTGATGAACTGGAACAGCTCGCGGAAGGCGCGGCCGCTGCGCTGTTCGGGCTCGTTGGCCGCGTCCTTGCGTGCCGCGCGCACGAGGCTGCGGAGCTGCTGGATGTCGACGTCGGCGTGCTCGGCCAGGAACTCCTGCAGCGCGTCGTCACTGGCCAGCAGGCGTTCGCGCCAGCGCTCGGACTGGTGCAGCCTGAGACTGTCCTGCGCATGGCCGAGCTTGAAGGCAGCCACGGCTTCACGGATCGGCTCGGGGTCGATCTTGCGCATCAGTTTGCCGATGTACTGGATCTGCCGGCGCTTGCCCTCGAAGTTGGTGATCTTCTTGGCGTGACGCAGCGCGTCGTACAGGATCTCAGGCAGGGCCAGCGGCTCCCAACGCGACTCGGGCAGCGCCATCAGGTCTTCGCCAAGCTTCTGCAGCGCGGTCATGTCGCGCTTGAGCTGGCTCTTGCTGGGGCGGTCGAAGTCGTCGTCGTCTTCGAGTTCAGGGATGGGATCGTGCATCGCGGTGCGGAGGAGGGCAGGGTCTTATCATTGTCCCCCACCCCATTTCACCGGCGCCGGCATCGCCCGGCGCTTTGCTTTCATGCCCCAGCCCCAGAACGGTTTTGCCTACAGCCCCGAGCAGTTCCAGCAGTGGATCGAGGATGCGCTCGGCGAAGCAAAAAAACTCGGTGCGACGGATGCCGGCGCCGAGGTCTCGGAAGGCTGCGGCCTGTCGGTGTCGGCGCGCTTGGGGCAGCTGGAGAACGTTGAGCGCAACCGCGACAAGTCGCTGGGCATCTCGGTCTACCTGGGCCAGCGCCGCGGCAATGCCAGTACGTCGGACTTTTCGCCCCAGGCGATTCGCGACACGGTGCGTGCGGCCTATGACATCGCGCGTTTCACGGCCGAAGACGAGTTCGCCGGCCTGCCTGACGAAGCCGACCTCGCGCTGGATGCGGCCGCGCGGCCCGAGCTGGATCTTTTCCACCCGTGGAACATCGACGCGGCCCAGGCCGCCGAGATCGCGCTGCGCTGCGAGGCCGCGGCGCTGGCGGTCGACAAGCGCATCACCAACAGCGAGGGCGCGGCCGTGTCGGCCCAGCAGTCGCACTTCTGGATGGGCAATACGCGCGGCTTCCGGGGCGGCTACGCGAGCTCGCGGCATTCGCTGTCGGTAGCGCCGATTGCCGGCCGCGGCGCGGGCATGCAGCGCGACGCCTGGTACAGCTCCATGCGGGATGCCGCCGACCTGGCCTCGGCCGAGGCGGTCGGCCGCTATGCGTCGGAGCGGGCGCTGTCGCGCCTGAAGGCGCGCAAGGTCGCGACGGCCGAGGTGCCAGTGCTGTTCGAGAGCACCGTCGCCATCGGCCTGCTGGGTGCGCTGGTGCAGGCGACCAGTGGCGGCGCGCTGTACCGCCGCACGACGTTTCTGCTCGACAGCCTGGGCAAGCCGGTCACCGCGTCGCACATCGACATCTCCGAGGACCCGCATGTGCCCAAGGGCAAGGGCAGCTCGCCCTTCGATGACGAAGGTGTCGTGACGCGCGCGCGCTCGGTCGTCGAGGGCGGCGTGCTGCAGGGCTATTTCCTGTCCAGCTATTCGGCGCGCAAGCTCGGCATGAAGACGACCGGCCATGCCGGCGGCTCGCACAACCTGCGCATGACCAGCCGCGCGACGGCGCCCGGCGACGACCTGCCAACGATGATCCGCCGCCTCGGCCGCGGCCTGCTCGTGACCGAGCTGATGGGGCAGGGCGTCAACTACGTGACGGGTGACTACTCGCGCGGCGCCAGCGGCTATTGGGTCGAGAACGGCGAGATCGCCTATCCGGTCCACGAGGTGACCATCGCCGGCAACCTGAAGGACATGCTGCAGAACATCGTCGGCATCGGGGCCGATGAGTATTCGATGGGCACCAAGACCGTGGGCTCGGTGCTGGTCACTGGCATGAAGCTCGCCGGCGCGAATTGATGCCCCTCGCCTGGTGTGGCCTTGCTGGACGCAGGCCAGCCCAGTCGGTCCCCAGGGGGGACGGCGATGCTTGCGGCATTGAGCCGCAAGCATCGCCAGACGGGCCGGCTTCGGAGCGGCCCGGCGCTCGGCCCGAACTCATTTCAGCGTGGCTTGGCGCCGGGGTAAATCCCGGCCGGGTCGCCATGCGGGCTTCCTAGAATCGCCCAGTTTTTCTCTTCACGAATCCGAAAACAGGAGACATCCATGTCCATGGAACGACGTTCCTTCGTACGCAACGCAGGCCTTGCCGGCGTGCTGGCCGCAGGCGCCGCCCCCGCTATCGTTCAGGCACAGGCGCAAGTTCGCTGGCGGCTCGCATCGAGCTTCCCGAAGTCGCTGGACACCATCTACGGCGCCGCCGAGGTGTTCGCGAAGAAGGTCTCGGAAATGACCGGCGGCAAGTTCCAGATCTCGGTGCATGCGGGCGGTGAATTGATGCCGGCCTTCGGCGTCGTCGACGGCGTGCAGAACGCGACGGTCGAGATGGCGCACACGGCGCCTTACTACTTCTTCGGCAAGGACGAGACCTTCGCCATCGGCTGCGCCATCCCCTTCGGCCTGAACAGCCGCCAGATGACGGCTTGGCAATACGAAGGCAACGGCCTGAAGCTGATGCGGGAGTTCTACCGCAACTACAACATCATCAATTTCCCGATGGGCAACACCGGCGCGCAGATGGGCGGCTGGTATCGCAGGGAGATCAAGTCGGTCGCCGACGTGAAGGGCCTGAAGTTCCGCGTTGGTGGCTTTGCCGGCAGGGTCTGCGAGCGCATGGGCATGGTGCCGCAGAACATCCCCGGTGGTGAGATCTACCAGGCGCTGGAAAAGGGCACCATCGACGCGGCCGAGTGGGTCGGCCCCTATGACGATCTGAAGCTCGGTTTCTTCAAGGTCGCGCCCTTCTATCACTACCCCGGCTGGTGGGAGGGCGGCCCTCAGCTCGATCTCTACATCAACACCAAGGCCTATGAAGGCCTGTCGGCCGAGTACAAGGCGGTGGTCGAGGCGGCATCTGCCTATGCCCACGTGGAGATGCAGGCCAGGTATGACGCCCGTAATCCCCAGGCATTGACGCAATTGCTGGCCAACAAGACCAAGCTGGTGCAAATGCCGCTGGACGTGATGGACCTGGCGTTCAAGGAGTCGATGGCGCTCTACAGCGACCTGTCGGCCAAGAACCCGAACTGGAAGAAGGTCTACGCAGACTACGCGGCGTTCCGGAAGGACAGCAACCGCTGGTTCCGCTACACCGAAGCCATCTTTGACCGCTACATGCAGAACAAGGTCAACCAGCTCTGAGTAGCCCGACGGGCGTGCCGCGCCGCGAAGAAGGCCCCGCATTGCGGGGCCTTTTTTCTGGTCACTCCGGCGACGGCGCCGAGGCCGGCGCCTCGCCGTCCATCGGCTCGACCGGGACCATGTCGAACATGTCGTCCTTGGGCGCCATCCGTTCCATGGCTGCTTCCGCGTCGATCTTCTCGGTCACCTGGATGTTGCCCGCGACGAGCTGCGGGAAGGCGATCACGGTGGCCACCATCACCAGCTGAAGCACGATGAAGGCGATCGAGCCCTTGTAGATCTGGGCGGTGGAGACGGCGGGGATGGTGGCGTTCGTGATTCGGTCCTGATAGTCCTTGTCGGGTGCCACGCTGCGCAGATAGAACAGCGCAAAACCGAAGGGCGGCGTCAGGAAAGATGTCTGCAGATTCATCGCGACGATGACGCCGAACCAGATCATCACCATGTCGGGTGGCATGCCCGGCACCAGCGCCGGCAAGATCTTTTCAGCCACCGGCGCAAGGATGGGCACGACGATGAAGGCGATCTCGAAGAAGTCGATGAACATGCCGAGCACGAAGATCAGCAGGTTCACGATGACCAGGAAGCCGAGCGCGCCGCCCGGCATGTTGTCGAACAGGTGCTCTACCCAGATATGGCCGTCGGCCGCATTGAAGGTGAAGCTGAACACCGTGGAGCCGATCAGGATGAAGAGCACAAAGCACGACAGGCGCAATGTGTTGTCCAGCGCCTGATTCAGCAGCTTCAGCGACAGCCGCCGTTTGACCAGCGCCATGACCAGCGCACCAACCGCGCCCATGGCGCCGCCCTCCGTGGGCGTGGCGACGCCCAGGAAGATGGTGCCAAGCACCAGGAAGATCAGCACGAGTGGCGGAATCAGCACGAAGGTCACCTGCTGTGCCAGGCGCGACAGCAGGCCCAGGCGCAGGAACTTGTTGGCCAGCGCCAGGCCCCAGGCGACCAGCGCGCCAACCGTCATGGACAGAATCAGCCGCTCGTCTTCGGGGGCCGCCAACTCGCGTCCGATCAGCGGGTTGATGAGCCGCTCATGCTGGCCATGCCACAGCCAGCCGACGCCCACGCAGACCAACATCAGCACCAGCAGCGAGCGGTAGCCCGGCGAGCCGTCGGCTTCCTTGTAGATGCGGGCCTCGGGCGGCAGCGCCGGCACCCAGGACGGCTTGACGATGGCAACGGCGATGATGAACAGCAGATAGAGCCCCACCAACAGCAGCCCTGGCACCAACGCCCCCGCATACATGTCACCCACGGAGCGGCCGAGTTGGTCGGCGAGCACGATGAGCACCAGCGATGGCGGAATGGCCTGCGCCAACGTGCCGCTGGCCGTGATGGTGCCGGTCGCGATGCTGCGGTTGTAGCCGTAGCGCAGCATGATAGGCAGCGAGATCAGGCCCATGCTGATGACGGCCGCAGCCACCACGCCGGTGGTCGCCGCCAGCAGCGCGCCGACCAGCACGACGGCAATCGCCAGACCGCCGCGCACCGGGCCAAAGACCTGGCCGACGGTCTCGAGCAGGTCCTCGGCCATGCCGGAGCGCTCAAGGATGATGCCCATCAAGGTGAAGAAGGGGATCGCCAGCAGCGTGTCGTTCTGCATGATGCCGAAGACACGCAGCGGCAGCGCCTGGAACAGGTTCGCGCCGATGCTCAGCACCTCGGGGTGTACGCCGCTCAGCGTCATGCCGATCCAGCCAAAGAGCAGGCCCGTGGCCGCCAAGCCGAACGCCACCGGGATGCCAGACAGCAGCATCAAAAAGAGCCCCGCAAACATGAGGGGCACGAAATTCTGCGCAATCCACAGCGTCATGCCTTGCCCTCCAGTTCGGGGACGAGCGGCTCGGGCTGCTCGCGTGAGAACGGCTGTTCGAGGTGACCACCGAGGAAGGCGAATCGCTTGATCAGTTCGGACAGTGCCTGCAGCAGCAGCAGCAGGAAGCCCGCCGGAATCATGAGCAGCACCGGCCAGCGGACCAGCCCGCCGGCGTTCTGGCTCATCTCGCCGGAGACCCAGGCGTTGTGGAAAACCGGCCAGGACAGGTGCATCAGCAGCAGCGCCAGCGGCACGATGATGGCGACGATGCCGACGATGTCGATCAGCGCGTTGGTTCGCATCGACAGCTTGTTGGACAAGAAGTCGATACGCACGTGGGCGTTCTTCAGGAACACATAGCCCGCGGCAAGCAGAAAGCAGGCCGAGAACAAGTACCACTGCACTTCAAGATAAGCATTGGAGCCGATGTCGAAGGCTTTGCGCATCGCTGCGTTGCCGGCGCTGATCAGCACGGACGCCAGAATCAACCAGCGCATCAGCCGGCCGGTGGCCAGGCTGATTGCGTCAATCGCTCGACTGATTGATAGAAGAAATCCCACCGCGCTGCACCTTGAATCAGGACCCGCCCGGGCCGGGCGAAGAGGCGCGCGATTCTATGAGCAGCTACAGGCGGCGCCGACCTTCAGACGTCGCGATTGGCCTGGGCGAACAGGTTGGCCGAACGCGCACCGGAGCGGCAGAAGACGAGCAGTGGTCGCGGCAGCTCAGCGAGCAGGTCCGCGAAGGCAGCGATCTGTTGTGGCGATTGGTAGCCGCCGGCGACGGGCAGATGGCGGTACTCCATGCCTGCAGCCACCGCGGCTGCCTCGATGGCGGCTGAGGTCGGTTGATCGGGGCCGTGCTCGAAGTCGGGTCGGTTGTTGACGACGGCGCGAAAGCCCATGGCTGCGGCTTCCGCCATGGCCTCGGGCGTCAGCTGCGGAGCGACGCAAATGTCGGGTGTCAGGGCTTGCAGGGGCAGGGTCATGAGGGCTCCTTACTTCGTCAGCGCGGCCTTGACCGCGGCAGACACCGTGCTCATCTCCGCCACACCGCCGAGGGCCGCCTTGGCGGCGGCCATGACCTTGCCCATGTCGGCAGGACCGCTGGCGCCCAATTCGGCAACGATGGCGCCGACCTTCTCGGCCACTGCCTCGGCGGACAAGCGCTCAGGAAGATAAGCCTGGAGCACAGCCAGCTCGGCAGTTTCCTTGGCGACAAGGTCGTCACGGCCGGCGGCGCCGAACTGGCTGATCGAGTCCTTGCGCTGCTTGATCAGCTTGTCGACGATGGCCACCAGGGCCGTGTCGTCCACGACGACGCGTTCGTCCACTTCCTTCTGCTTGACGGCGGCCAGCAGGCCACGGATCGTCAGCAGACGGTCGCTTTCCTTGGCGCGCATCGCGGCCTTCATGTCTTCGGTGATGCGGTCTTTGAGGCTCATGGCGGTGGCAGAGGTTGAGAAAGACAAAAACCCGCGACAGCGTCCTGTGGCGGGTTTTGGTATCAACCGGAGCTGTTACTGAAACAGGCTCCGGATCGCGTCAGACGATCAGAACAGCTTCTTCGGCAGCTGCATGCTGCGCACGCGCTTGTAGTGGCGCTTGACGGCAGCAGCCTTCTTGCGCTTGCGCTCGGCGGTGGGCTTCTCGTAGAACTCGCGGGCGCGCAGTTCGGTCAGCAGGCCCAGCTTCTCGATGGTGCGCTTGAAACGGCGCAGGGCGACGTCGAACGGTTCGTTTTCCTTGACGCGGATGGTGGTCATTTAATTCCTTCGGATTGCGCTCGGTGTTCGCAGCTGGGATCAGCAGCAGGTTCCGGATTACTGCTTCTCTTGAGTCTTCATCGAGAAGTGCAGCGAATCGACGCGCGGGGTTTGCCAGCAAAGCCGGGGATTGTAGCCAGGAAATCAAGGACTTGCCAAGAGCTGCTCAGGTCGGGACTGAAACGTCCGCCATGGCATGCGCGCACGCTGCAGCGCTGGCCCAGGCCCATTGGAAGTTGTAGCCGCCCAGCCAGCCCGTCACGTCCACGACCTCGCCGATGAAATAAAGCCCGGGAACGCGCTTGCTCTCCAGCGTTTGGGAACTCAGGTCTTTGGTGCTGACGCCGCCGCGCATGACCTCGGCCTTGCGCCAGCCTTCATCGCCGCTGGGCATCAACTGCCAATCGTGCACGCTGCGGCCCAGCCGTTGCAGATCGGCGTCGCGGCAATCCGGCAGCGGCCGGGCAGCGTCCAGCCCTGCGCGTTCCAGCCAGGTGGCAGCCAGGCGCTGCGGCAGCCGCGCGGCCAGCTCGTTGCCCAGCTGGCGCCGCGACGCGCTCTTGGCTTCCGGCAGTTCCTTGTCCAACTGCAACTCAGGCGCAAGGTTGATCTGCAGGGACTGCTCGGCCGCCCGGTAGCTGGAAATCTGCAGGATGGCCGGGCCACTGAGGCCGCGGTGTGTGAACAACAGGTCTTCCAGAAAGCGCATGCGCGCCTTGCCCGTGCCGCAGGACACCTCGACTGGCAGAGACAGCCCGGCCAGCGCGGCAAACGGCGCCCAGACGTCTGGGGCGAAGGTCAGCGGAACCAGCGCTGGGCGCGGCTCGACGATGGCGTGCTCGAAGCGCTTGGCCAGGCGCAGGCCCCAGTCACTGGCGCCGATCTTGGGAACAGGCAGGCCACCGGTCGCCACCACGACGCGCTGCGTTTTCACGGGCCCCTGGCTGGTGTCGAGCTCAAAACTGCCCTCGCCAGAGCGCCGCACGTCAGCCACCGTGCAAGGCTGCCACCGCTTGACGCCGCCAGCCTCGCATTCCTTGACCAGCATCTGGATGATCTGCTCGGCGGAGTCGTCGCAGAACAACTGGCCCTTGTGCTTTTCGTGAAAGGCGATGCCGTGGTTCTGCACCAGCTTGACGAAGTCCTGCGGCGTGTAGCGGGCCAGCGCCGAGCGGCAAAACGCCGGGTTCTCGGACAGGAAGTTGGATGGTGCGACATCGCGATTCGTGAAATTGCACCGGCCGCCGCCGGAGATACGAATCTTTTCTGCCAGTTTCGGCGAGTGGTCGATCAGCAGCACTTTGAGCCCACGCTGGCCGGCCAGCCCAGCGCAGAACAGGCCCGCGGCGCCCGCGCCGACCACCACCGCGTCGAATCCCTGCATATGCCTCCCGTGAATGGGGCCGCATTGTCGCGGGTGGGTGCAACGAAACTCGTTAGGATTCAAGCCGGGTAGCAAACGGGCCTTCTAGGGGGGAGGCCCGATTCACGGGGTGGCACGGTCTTGCTGGTGCTACTTTCGCCCCACTACATTCCTCCGAACATCTTGGCATTGCGGCTGTGCCGTGAGCGCTTGACCGCATTTAACGATTCATGGATATGACCGCAGACCAGACCGCGATGCAGCCGGAGCCCGGCAGCTTGGCGCATTGGCTGGCCGGTCATGCCGAATTGGGCAGCGAGGCGCTGGCCGGCCTTGTCGCGCTCATCGAGCCGCTGGGCAGTCAGGCAGCCATCAAGGCGGTCGCCACAGGCCGCTATGTGTTCGCCAGCGCAGGCTTGGCGCAGATGTTCGAGCGTCAGGAAGTTGTCGGCCACACCGACGCCGAACTGCTCAAGCCCGACGAGACGACGGCTCTGCGCCGCGTCGAGCAGACGGTGATGGCCCAGCGCCATCCGGTCGTCAGCGAGCACAAGCTGGAGATCAACCACCGCCGGCGCGAGTTCAGCGTGACGCGGCTTGCACTCAGCCCGGATTTCCTGCTGGCCGTCTGGCATGAGCGCACCGAAGAGCGCCACCGCGAGGCGCATCTGCAGCGAGCGCTGGCCCAGATCGAGCAGCAGCAAAGCTCCATCGAGCAGATCCGCCGTGAGCTGCAGCAGGGCTCAGGTCGCGACGATGTCTCGGGCCTCTATATGCGCGCCCAGTTTGATGACCAGTTGCTGCGCGAGATTGATCTGTCCTCGCGTGAGCATCGCGAGTTCGCGCTGGTGGTCATCGCGCTTGACGCTTCCTCTGCAGTGGCTGGCCTGGGTGAAGACGCCCAGCAACGCCTGCTTGAAGGCATGGGCCGCATGCTGCGTGCGAACACGCGGGCGATGGACTCTGCCTGCCGGATCGGTGCACAGCGCTTCGCGGTGCTGCTCTCGGGCGTTGGCCTGGCAACGGCTCATGCGCGCATGGAGCAATTGCGCCGCCAGTGCGCCGCCCAGATCGTCGTGTTGAACGGGCAGGACCTGGGACTGTCGATCTCGATGGGCGTGTCCAGCTTCCCGCACACCGCATCGCGTCAGGAAGAGCTGATGGCTGCCAGCGAGGCGGCCGTGCACGAGGCTCAGCGCCGCGGCGGCAACCAGGTCGTGCTCGCGTCCATCGCCTTCGGCTAAAGCGCCGACAGGCCCTGCCAGAGCATGTAGGCGGCAAGGGCGAACAGCAGCGTCGCGAAGACCTTTTTCAGCTGGGCCACGTTCATCGCATGCGCGGCGCGCGCACCGAGTGGTGCCATGGTCACGCTTGCCGCAGCGATCAATGCCAGTGCGGGCAGGTAGAGATAGCCGAAGCCGCCCGGCAGCGCGGCCTCCATGCCCCAGCCGCCGATGACATAGCCCAGGGTGTTCGCGACCGCGATGGGGAAGCCAAGCGCCGCGCTCGTGGCTACGGCCAAATGCACTGGAACGTTGCACCACACCATGAACGGCACGCTGACGAAGCCGCCGCCCGCGCCCACGAGTCCAGACAGCAGGCCGATGCCGGCGCCTGCGCCGACCTGGCCCGTGGCACCGGGCATCTGTCGGCTGGGCGCCGGACGCTTGTTGCGCAGCATCTGCCAGCCCGAGAAGCTGACGAACACCGCGAACACCAGTGCGAGCCAGGCGCCCCTGACGAGTGCAAACAAGCCCGCGCCAGCCAGAAGGCCACCGATGAGGATGCCCGGCGCCAGGCCCTTCACGAGATCCCAGCGCACGGCACCGCGCTTGTGATGGGCGCGCACGCTGGACAGCGACGTGAACATGATGGTCGCCATCGACGTTGCGATGGCCATCTTGACCGCCAGGCCGGGCTCGACGCCACGCTCGCCGAGGATGAAGGTCAGGATGGGCACCATCAGCATGCCGCCGCCGATGCCTAGCAAGCCGGCCAGAAACCCGGCCCCCAATCCAAGCGCGACCAATTCGGCGATAAGGCTGGCCGTCATTTGGAGGTCAGACGCTTCAACACCGACTGCCATTCGGCAGGCGTGACCGGCGTGATCGACAGCCGGTTGCCGCGCTGCAGCACCTGCATGGACGCAAGCTCGGGCGCCTCGCGCATTTCCTTCAGGCTCAGCAGTCGCGTCGTCCGGCGCCAACGCACGTCGACGTGCACCCAACGGGGCGCGTCCGGCTTGGACTTGGCGTCGTAGTAGTGGCTGCTCTCATCGAACTGCGTCGCATCTGGGTAGGCCGCGCTGCAGACCTCGGCCAGGCCCGCGATGCCGGGCTCCGGGCATGACGAGTGATAGAAGAGGACACCATCGCCAACGCGCATGTCATCGCGCATGAAGTTGCGCGCCTGGTAGTTGCGCACACCGGTCCACGGCAGCGTGCCGGCGCTTTCCAGGTGGAGGACGGAGGCCTCGTCGGGCTCAGACTTCATCAGCCAGTAGTTCATGGGCTGATGCTAAGTGCGAAGAAGGTGTCCACCGCAATCCGGGGGGCCGAGATCCTGAACACCCAGGGGTAATCAGGTGGGCGAGGTCAGCCGGACTTCGGGTTCATCTGACGCGAGACGATCACGCCCGTCCGGCATTTTCCAAGCCCTTGCTCATAGAGCATCGGATGAAGGAAATAAAGCCCCGGGGAAAGCGGTGGACGGGGCAGATTCTAAGACTCAGAGCAACTGGCCGTCGTTTCCGAGTGCTTCATCCAGTCGCTTGATGAGGGCATCGACCTCGGGCGGAGAGGCAGGCGTAGACGTACCGGCGCCAACCGGCGCTTCGACAAGCTGGTAAGCAAGATTCAGCGCAGCCAGCACGGCGATGCGCTCGCGTGCCTTGACCTTGCCGGCGTCGCGAATGGCGCTCATTTCACGGTCCACATGGGCCACCGCGGCCGTCAGCGCGGCTTCACCGCCTTCCGGGCAGCCGAGCAGATAGCCCTGGCCCATGATGGTCACTTCCATCTGCTTCATGCGTCTTCCTTGGGCGCCTCGATGGGCAGCCGTTCCAACAGCGCGTCGACGCGCGCCCGCGCCGCGTTCAAGCGCGAGCGCAGGCTGTCGCGCTCCTGAGTGAGGATGCCGATCTGCTCCAGCAGCAGCGCGTTCGTGCGGGTGACCTCGTCGTGGCGCAACAGCAGGCGTTCGACGCGGTCGGTCAGATCGTTGAGACTGGCCATGGGTGAAGGTGAGTCAAGCGACAGCGGATTTTAGGAGGCGGCCGGTGTCGCACTCATCGTTGACGGCGCAAACATGGCAAAGCGGCTTGCGCGCCTGGCAGACATAGCGGCCATGCAGGATCAGCCAGTGGTGGGCGTCCACGAGATAGTCGGTCGGCACGCGGTCCAGCAGCCCCATCTCGACGGCGATGGGCGTCTTGCCGGGCGCCAAGCCGGTGCGATTGCTGACCCGAAAGATGTGCGTGTCGACGGCCATCGTCGGCTCGCCGAAGGCGACGTTGAGCACGACGTTGGCCGTCTTGCGGCCGACGCCGGGCAGGGCTTCCAACTCGGTGCGCGAGCGCGGAACGTCGCCACCATGCAGGTCGATGAGCATGTGGCAGGTCTGCAGCAAGTGCTTGGCCTTGCTGCGGTACAGGCCGATGGTCTTGATGTACGACTCCAGGCCGTCCTGGCCGAGGGCGAGGATCTGTGCGGGCGTGTTGGCCGCAGCGAACAGGCGCTTGGTGGCCTTGTTGACGCCGACGTCGGTGGCTTGGGCGGACAGGAGCACAGCCGTCAGCAGCTCGAACACGCTGGCGAACTCCAGCTCCGTCTGTGGCGCCGGGTTGGCGGCTTTGAGCGTGGCGAAAAAAAGTGCGACCTGGTTCGCGTTCATGCCAGATTGTCAGCCTCGTTTTGCACGAGCACGGGCCAGCGCGGCTTCGATGGCTGCGCGCTTGCGGTCGAGTTGCGCTGGATCGGTGATGGCTGACGCGGCCGCCAGGTCGGCCAGCTTGGCTTGGGCGCTTGCGGCCAGCCGCGCCTCGTTCTCCTCCGCCTCGCGATGACGGCGGAACTTGCGGAAGATATAGCGCTCGCGGGCTTCATCAGCCTGCGGCTGGCTCCAGGCGGCCCAGCCGGTGGCGGTCGTGACCTCGGGCATGGAGATGCAGTCCACCGGGCAGGCGGGCACGCACAGCTCGCAGCCGGTGCATTGGGCGGTCACGACCACGTGCATCGCCTTCGGCGCGCCGACGATGCAATCCGCCGGACAGGCCTTGATGCACAGCGTGCAGCCTATGCACCAGGCTTCGTCGATGACGGCGACGCCGCGTGTCGCTTCAACGCCATTGATGGGGTTCAGCGGGCGGGCAGGGCGCCCGGTGATCGCCGCCAACCGTGCGACGCCTTCCGCGCCGCCCGGCGGGCATTGGTTGATGTGGGCCTGCTTCGCGTCGATGGCGTCGGCGTAGCTGCGGCAGTCCGGGTAGCCGCAACGGGTGCATTGGGTCTGCGGCAGCGCCGCGTCGATCAGATCGGCGAGGTTCACGCTTTCCGACGTGGGCGTGGGGCCGGGGCGGTCGCCTTGGCCGTCGTGGCCTTGGCGGTCTTCTTCAGCGGCGCGGCTTCGTACTTGGCGATGAAGTCGCGCACCTCGGGGTAAACGTTGTCGCGCCAGCGGCGGCCCGAGAAGATGCCGTAGTGGCCGGCGCCTTCGACGTCGTAGTGGAACTGGTGCTGCTTGGGTACGCCCGAGCAGAGGTCGTGCGCGGCCTTGGTCTGGCCGGCGCCGGAGATGTCGTCCAGCTCGCCTTCGACAGTCAGCAGCGCCGTGGTCGTGATGTCCTGCGGGCGCACGAACTCGCCATTGACCTGCCAGGTGCCGTTGACGAGCGCGAAATCCTGGAAGACGGTCTTGATGGTGTCGAGGTAGTACTCGGCGGGCATGTCGAGCACGGCGTTGTACTCGTCATAGAAGCGCCGGTGCGCCTCGGCGCCCTCGTCGTCGCCGCGCACCAGGTCAAGGAAGTAGTCGTAGTGCGAGGTCAGGTGGCGGTCCGGGTTCATCGCCACGAAGCCGGTGTGCTGCAGGAAGCCCGGATAGACCGCGCGGCCGGCGCCGGGGAAGTTGGTCGGCACGCGGTAGATGACGTTGTTCTCGAACCAGCTGTAGCTGCGGTTCATGGCCAGGTTGTTGACGGCCGTCGGGCTCTTGCGGGCGTCGATGGGCCCACCCATCATGGTCATGCTGCGCGGTGTCGGCTCGCCGCGGCTGGCCATCAGCGAGATGGCAGCCAGCACGGGCACGGTGGGTTGGCAGACAGAGATGACATGGCTGTCCGCGCCACCAACGTGGCGGATGAACTCCTGCACGTAGGCGATGTAGTCGTCCAGGTGGAAGGGACCGACATCCAACGACACCATGCGCGCGTCGGTCCAGTCGGTGATGTAGACCTTGTGTGTCTTGAGCAGCTGCTTGACGGTCTCGCGCAGCAGCGTGCTGTGGTGGCCCGACAGCGGCGCCACGACCAGCACGGTGGGCTGGTCCTTCATCTTGGCCAGCACCTTCAGGTCGTCCGTGTAGCGCTTGAAGCGCAGCAGCCGGCAGAAAGGCTTTTCCAGTGCCACCAGTTCCTGCACAGCCACGTCGACGCCATCCACCTCGACAGACCGGATGTCGAACTCGGGCTTCTCGTAGTCCTTGGCCAGGCGGTGTGCCAGGTCCAGGCCAGCGGACAGCCGCTGGGCCATCGGCGTGTGCGCGAACGGCGACAGCGGGTGGCTGTAGAGCTTGGCCGACGCGGCGGCGAACTCTGAAAAGGGGCTGAGCAGGGCGCGCTGGGTTTCGAAGAGCTGATACAGCATGGCAAACCTTGAATTAGGGGCCGGAACGGCCCGATGGTGCCAGAAAACGCTTTCGGCCTTGTGCGCTGCAACATCGGATGGGCGGATAAACCGCCAATCCTGCGCACTCGCAAGGTGCGCAGCCGGGCAGATCAGCCCCTGATGACCGCCGCCATCGCACTGGCGACGGTCGGCAGGTTGCCTTCATTCAGAGCGGCCACGCAGATGCGGCCCGAGTCCACGCCGTAAACGCCGAACTCGCTGCGCAAGCGCTGCATCTGCGGTGCCGACAGACCGGAGTAGCTGAACATGCCGAGTTGTTCGGTGACAAAGCCGAGGTCTTCCGTCACGCCCGCTGTCTTCAGCGCCGTCACCAGCGCGCCACGCATCGCCTTGATGCGCGTGCGCATGCCGGCCAATTCCTCTTCCCACAACGCGCGCAACTTGTCGTCGGACAGCACTTGCGCGACGACCTGCGCACCATGCGTGGGCGGGTTGGAGTAATTGGTGCGAATCATGATCTTGAGCTGCGACAACACGCGCGCGGCTTCTTCATCGCTGCTGCAGACGACGCTCAGCGCACCGACGCGTTCGCCATAGAGCGAGAAGCTCTTGGAGAAGCTGGTCGACACGAAGAAGCCGACGCCGGCGGCCATGAACTGGCGCACAGCCTCGCCGTCTTCCTTCAAGCCGAAGCCAAAGCCTTGGTAGGCCATGTCCAGGAAGGGCGTCAAACCCCTCTCCTTGATGGCAGCGACAACCTCGGCCCATTGGGCTGCCGTGATGTCATAGCCGGTCGGGTTGTGGCAGCAGGCGTGGAGCACGACGACGGTGCCGGCGGGCGCTGCGTTCAGCGCGTCCAGCATGCCGTCAAAGTTGATGCCCTTCTTTGCAGCGTCGTAGTAGGGATAGGTTTCGACCGTGAATCCGGCCTGCGTGAAAAGCGCGCGGTGGTTCTCCCAGCTCGGGTCGGAGATCAGCACCTTGGACGCCGGGTTGAGCTGCTTCAGGAAGTCCGCGCCGATCTTCAACGCGCCAGTGCCGCCCAGGGCTTGAACGGTGGCGACATTCTTCAACTCGCTGCCGAAGACCAGCTTCTGCACCGCCTTGTCATAGGCGGCGATGCCGTCGATAGGCAGATAGCCACGCGGCTTCGGGGCGGCGGCCATGGCGGCCTCGGCCTCTCGCACGCACTTCAGCAGCGGCAGCTTGCCGGCTTCGTCGTAGTAGACGCCGACGCCGAGGTTGACCTTGCCCGAGCGGGTGTCGGCGTTGAACTGCTCGTTCAGGCCGAGGATGGGATCACGGGGGGCAAGGGCGACATCGGCGAACAAAGACATGACGGGTTTCCTGAAGGGACGTTGGCAGTAGGGGAGGCTTGAAGAATCAGGGTCTGCGCTAACCTGCCTGGTTTCGCAGCGCAGCAATTTTGCCCTTGAACCCAGGGATTCCCCCATGCAAGAAGCCTTGAACGCCATGCCCGGCTCCGAAAGCGACACGGAGGAGCGCAAGGGCGAATTCGTCAGCTTCGAAGGCTCGCCGTTTCAGCTGTTCCAGCCTTTCCCGCCAGCGGGTGACCAGCCGACCGCCATCGCCCAGCTTGTCGACGGCATCAACGATGGCCTCAGCTACCAGACGCTGCTGGGCGTCACCGGCTCGGGCAAAACCTTCACGATGGCCAATGTCATCGCCCGCCTGGGTCGCCCGGCCATCGTTTTTGCGCCCAACAAGACCCTGGCGGCCCAGCTGTACAGCGAGTTCAGGGACTTCTTTCCGAACAACGCGGTCGAGTACTTCGTCAGCTACTACGACTACTACCAGCCCGAGGCTTACGTACCGCAGCGCGACCTGTTCATCGAGAAGGACAGCGCGATCAACGAGCACATCGAGCAGCTGCGGCTGTCGTGCACGAAAAGCCTGCTGGAGCGGCGCGACGTCATCATCGTCGCGTCGGTCTCGGCCATCTACGGCATCGGCAACCCGAGCGATTACCACCAGATGATCATGACCCTGCGGGTGGGCGACAAGATGGGCCAGCGCGATGTCATCGCCCATCTGATCCGCATGCAGTACACCCGCAACGAGATGGAGTTCGTGCGCGGGCATTTCCGCGTGCGGGGCGACACCATCGACGTCTTTCCGGCCGAGCACTCGGAGCTGGCCATCCGCATCGAACTGTTCGACGACGAGATCGAGGCGCTGTCGCTGTTCGACCCGTTGACCGGCCACATCCGCCAGAAGATCCCGCGCTTCACCGTCTACCCGAGCAGCCACTACGTGACGCCGCGTGAGCGGGTGCTGTCGGCCACCGACGCGATCAAGCAGGAGCTGCGCGAGCGCGTCGACTTCTTCGTCAAGGAGGGCAAGCTGGTCGAGGCCCAGCGCGTCGAGCAGCGCACCCGGTTCGATCTGGAAATGCTGCAGGAGGTGGGCCACTGTCGGGGCATTGAGAACTACACGCGCCATCTGTCCGGCGCCCAGCCGGGCGACCCGCCGCCGACACTGGTGGACTACCTGCCGCCCGACGCCCTCATGTTCCTGGACGAAAGCCATGTGCTGATCGGGCAGTTCGGCGGCATGTACAACGGCGACCGGGCGCGCAAGACGACGCTGGTGGAGTACGGCTTTCGCCTGCCGTCCGCCCTGGACAACCGGCCGCTGAAGTTCGCCGAGTTCGAACGCAAGATGCGCCAGGCCATCTTTGTTTCAGCCACGCCGGCGCAGTACGAGCAGGACAACGCCGGCCAGGTCGTCGAGCAAGTCGTGCGACCCACCGGCCTGGTCGACCCGCTTGTCGAGGTTCGGCCGGCCACGCACCAGGTCGATGATGTGCTGCAGGAAATCAGGCTGCGCGTCGAGGTCAACGAGCGCGTGCTCATCACGACGCTGACCAAGCGCATGGCCGAGCAGTTGACGGACTACCTGAGCGACAACGGCGTCAAGGTGCGCTACCTGCACTCCGACGTCGACACCGTGGAGCGCGTCGAGATCCTGCGGGACCTGCGCCTCGGTGCATTCGACGTGCTGGTGGGTATCAACCTGCTGCGGGAAGGGCTGGACATCCCTGAGGTGTCCCTCGTCGCCATCCTGGATGCCGACAAGGAGGGCTTTCTCCGCGCCGAACGCAGCCTGATCCAGACCATCGGCCGCGCGGCCCGCAACGTCAACGGCAAGGCGATCCTCTACGGAGACCGCATCACCGAGTCGATGCGCAAGGCCATCGGCGAAACCGAACGCCGGCGCGCCAAGCAGATCGCCTTCAACGAGGAAAACGGCATCACGCCGCGCAGCGTGACCAAGCGCATCAAGGACCTGATCGACGGGGTCTACTCGGCGGAGTCCGGCCGCGACGATGCCAAGCTGCTCGCTGCCGCCAAGGTGGAGGACTTGTCCGAGAAGGACTTGGCCAAACGTATCGCCCAGCTCGAAAAGCAGATGCTGGAACACGCCCGCAACCTGGAGTTCGAGCAGGCCGCGCGCATGCGAGACCAACTCGCCCAACTGCGTGAGCAGGCCTTCGGCGCGCGCGTGCACGACAACATCGTCCCCTTGGACAGCGCACGCAAGAGCGGGGTGTCGCGCTAAAGCGATTACGGCCTGCAAAAACCCGCAGGAAGCTAGGGATACCCATCTACGCTGGGACGCGGCTTATTAGTCGAGTAAAATGATCGGAAATGATTCGCTCGGCTATTGTCCGGGCGTCCTGGGTTAACCCGGCTCATTTGTCCTGGACAAGTTGTGTACAGGAAGTCTCGCAAAGGAGTTTGTATGCGTCTCACCACCAAGGGCCGGTTTGCTGTCACCGCAATGTTGGACTTGGCGCTGCGCGAGAATACGGGCCCGGTGGCCCTGGCGGCGATCAGCCAACGGCAGCAGATTTCCCTCTCCTATCTGGAGCAGTTGTTCGGCAAGCTGCGCCGCCATGAACTGGTGGAAAGCACCCGTGGCCCGGGCGGCGGTTATTCGCTGGGCCGCAAGGCCGAGAACATCACCGTCGCCGACATCATCGTCGCCGTGGATGAGGCGCTGGACGCCACCGGCTGCGGCGGCAAGGAAAACTGCATGGGCGAAGACAGCGGCCGCTGCATCACCCATGAACTTTGGACCAATCTGAACGCCAAGATGATCGAGTACCTCGACTCCGTGTCTCTGCGCAAGCTGGCCGACGAGCAGCTTGCCAAGGGCTTCGAAGTCGAGGCCGCGCCCGTCAAGCGCGCGATCTCATCGCAGCCGGTACTCAAGCCGATCCGCGTGACCGCACCGAACTCGGTGTTCGCGCTCGGCAACGCCTTCAGCAAGTAAAGCAAGAAACAGTCGCGCCATGGACATGACCCCGCACTTCCCCATCTACCTCGATTACGGCGCCACGACGCCGTGCGACCCCCGAGTGGTGGACGCGATGATTCCCTGGTTGCGCGAGCACTTCGGCAACCCGGCGTCGCGCAGCCATGCATGGGGCTGGGAAGCGGAAGAAGCGGTCGAGAAGGCGCGCGTGCAGGTCGCCGAGCTGATCGGTGCCGACCCGCGCGAGATTGTCTGGACCTCCGGCGCTACTGAATCCAACAATCTCGCGTTGAAAGGCGCCGCGCAGTTTTACAAGACGCGCGGCAAGCACCTAATCACCGTCAAAACCGAGCACAAGGCCGTGCTCGACACGATGCGCGAGCTGGAGCGCCAGGGCTTCGAGGTGACCTACCTCGACGTGCTAGAAAGCGGTCTGGTTGACCTGGATGCCTTCAAAGCCGCGCTGCGCCCGGACACCATCCTGGCCTCGGTGATGTTCGTCAACAACGAGATCGGCGTCATCCAGGACGTTGTGGCGCTCGGCAACCTGTGCCGTGAGCGCGGCATCATCTTCCACGTCGACGCGGCCCAGGCCACCGGCAAGGTCGAGATTGACATGGCCCAACTGCCCATCGACCTGATGAGCCTGGCTTCGCACAAGAGCTATGGCCCCAAGGGCATCGGCGCGCTCTACGTCCGGCGCAAGCCGCGCGTGCGCCTTGAGGCGCAGATGCACGGCGGCGGCCACGAGCGCGGCATGCGTTCCGGCACCTTGCCGACGCATCAGATCGTCGGCATGGGCGAGGCCTTCCGGATCGCCCGCGAGGAGATGGGCACCGAGAACGAGCGCATCCGCGCGCTGCACAACAAGTTGGTCCAAGGCCTGTCCGGCATCGAGCAGACCTTCATCAACGGCGACATCGAGCGGCGCGTGCCGCACAACCTGAACATCTCGTTCAACTTCGTCGAGGGCGAGTCCCTGATCATGGGTGTCAAGGGGCTGGCGGTGTCGTCTGGCTCGGCCTGCACCTCGGCCAGCCTGGAGCCCAGCTACGTGCTGCGCGCGCTGGGCCGCAGCGACGAGCTGGCCCACAGCTCGCTGCGCATGACGATCGGCCGCTTCACGACCGAAGAAGAAATCGACTACGCGATCAGCGTGCTGACCGACCGCGTGGCCAGGCTGCGCGAACTGTCCCCGCTTTGGGACATGTACAAGGACGGCATCGACATCTCGACCATCCAGTGGGCCGCCCACTGATCGTTGATTCAGGAGAACACCATGGCATACAGCGAAAAGGTCGTTGACCACTACGAGAACCCCCGCAACGTCGGCAAGTTCGACAACGGCGATGACGACGTCGGCACCGGCATGGTCGGCGCGCCGGCCTGCGGCGACGTGATGAAGCTGCAGATCAAGGTCAACCCGGCAACCGGTTTGATCGAGGACGCCAAGTTCAAGACCTATGGCTGCGGCTCCGCCATCGCATCCAGCTCTCTCGTGACCGAATGGGTCAAGGGCAAGACGCTGGACCAGGCGCTGACGATCAAGAACACCCAGATCGCCGAAGAGCTGGCGCTGCCGCCGGTCAAGATCCACTGCTCCATCCTGGCCGAGGACGCGATCAAGGCCGCGGTGGACGACTACCGCGCCAAGCACTCCAGCTGATATGTCGGTGACCCTGACCGAGGCGGCTGCCCGCCACGTCAAACGCTACATCGCCAAGCGAGGCAAGGGCGTGGGCCTGCGCCTGGGCGTCAAGACGACCGGCTGCTCGGGCCTCGCCTACAAGCTGGAGTACGCCGACGAGGTCGCGCCCGAGGACGTGATCTTCGAAGGCCATGAGGTCAAGATCCTCATCGACCCGAAGAGCCTGCCCTACCTCGATGGCACCGAGCTCGACTTTGTCCGCGAGGGCCTCAACGAAGGCTTCAAGTTCCGCAACCCGCGCGAGAAGGACAAGTGCGGCTGCGGCGAGTCCTTCCGTGTCTGAGATTCGCTGACCCAACGACAGGCGCGGTGTGAACCGCGCCTTTTGCTTTTCCACCTGCCATGCGCCTGACCGACAACGACTTCCAGCTCTTCGGCCTGCCAGAACAGCAGGCCCAGGTGCGTGCTGACATCGATGCGTGCTGGAAGTCGCTGCAGGCGGAGGTCCATCCCGACCGTTTCGCATCGGAAGGCGCTGCTGCCCAGCGCCTGGCCATGCAATGGGCCATGCGCGTCAACGAGGCCTACCAGCGCCTGCGCGACCCGCTCAAGCGCGCGGCTTACCTGTGCGAGTTACGCGGCGCGCTCGTCCAGGCCGAGAACAACACGCAAATGCCTGCAGCCTTTCTGATCCAGCAGATGGAATGGCGCGAGGCGCTTGACGAGGCGGATGGCGAAGCCGCACTCACCGCACTCGACGACGATGCAGCCCGGGCGGAGACGGTCGCGCTCGCCGACGTCCAACGGCTGCTCGACGACGCGAACGACGCGCCGGCCGCTGCATCGCAGGTCCGCGCTCTTATGTTCATCCAGCGCTTCCGTGCCGATATTGACCAGCGCCTCGCCGCGCTGGATGCCTGAACACCATGGCCCTTCTCCAGATCTCCGAACCGGGCGCCTCGCCCGACCCGCATCAGCGCCGCATCGCCGTCGGCATCGACCTCGGCACGACGCATTCCCTCGTCGCCGCGGTGCGCCACGGCGTGGCGGAATGCCTGCCCGATGAGCAGGGTGGCGTCATCCTGCCGTCCGCCGTGCGCTACCTGCCCGAAGGCCGCCGCCAGATCGGCGCCGATGCGCTTGCCGCGCAGGCGGAGGATCCCGAAAACACCATCGTGTCGGTCAAGCGCTTCATGGGCCGCGGCCTGGCCGACGTGGCCGACCGCGAGCAGCTGCCCTACCACTTCGAAGACCGCCCCGGCATGCTGGCCATTGCCACGCGCGACGGCGTGAAGAGCCCTGTCGAGGTGTCCGCCGAGATCCTGGCGACCTTGCGTTTCCGTGCCGAAGACAGCTTTGCGGACGACCTGTTCGGCGCCGTCATCACGGTGCCGGCCTACTTCGACGATGCCCAGCGCCAGGCGACCAAGGACGCCGCCGAGCTGGCCGGCCTCAAGGTGCTGCGGCTCATCAACGAGCCCACCGCCGCGGCCATTGCCTACGGTCTGGACAACGCCAGCGAAGGCCTCTACGCCGTCTACGACCTGGGCGGGGGTACCTTCGACATCTCGCTGCTGCGCCTGACGCATGGCGTCTTCGAGGTGGTTGCCACCGGTGGCGACGCGGCCCTGGGCGGCGATGACTTCGACCGTGCGCTCGCTGATTGGGCGCTTGCCAGCCGTGCCGTCGAATCAGCGCACGACAAGCGCGCCGTGCTGGTCGCAGCGCGCGCGGCCAAGGAGGCGCTGTCCGACGCCGACTCGACCGAACTCGTCGCCGCACTGGACACCGGCGAGCTGCGCGTGACGGTCACCCGGGAGCAGTTCGAGCAACTGGCCCAGCCGCTGGTCTCCAGGACGCTGTCCGCCGTGAAGCGGGTGTTGCGCGACGCCAAGGTCAAGGCGGCCGACGTGGCGGGCGCCGTCATGGTCGGGGGCTCGACCCGCATGCCCATCGTGCGCCGCGCCGTTGGAGAGTTGTTGGGCCGCGAGGTGCTGACCAACCTCAACCCCGACGAGGTCGTGGCGCTGGGCGCTGCCATCCAGGCCAACCAGTTGGCCGGCAACGCAGCCGACGGTGAGATCTTGCTGCTCGACGTGATCCCGCTGTCGCTGGGGCTGGAAATCATGGGTGGCCTGGTCGAGCGCGTCATCGATCGTAACTCCACCATCCCCGTCGCCAAGGCCCAGGACTTCACGACCTTCAAGGATGGCCAGACGGCCATGGCGATCCATGTGGTGCAGGGCGAACGTGAGTTGGTCAGCGACTGCCGCTCACTGGCGCGCTTCGAGCTGCGCGGCATTCCACCGATGGTGGCGGGCGCCGCGCGTATCCGCGTGAGCTTCCAGGTCGACGCCGATGGCCTGCTGAACGTCTCTGCCGAGGAACTGACCTCGGGCGTGCAGACGGCCATCACCGTGAAGCCAAGCTACGGTCTCGGCGACGACGAGATTGCCAACATGCTGAAAGACGGATTCACGAGCGCCGAGGGCGACATGGCGGCGCGCAAACTGCGTGAGGCCAAAGTCGAGGCGGAGCGAATGGTTCTAGCGACGCGCAGCGCGCTGGCCGCCGATGGCGATCTGCTGCCCGCGTCCGAGCGCGAGGCGCTCGAGGTCCGCCTGGTGCAGCTGGCTGAGATGGACGGCGACGCCGATGCCATCGACGACGCCGTCAAGGCGCTGGCCGAAGCGACCGAAGGCTTTGCTGCCGAGCGCATGAACCGCTCCATCGCCCGTGCACTGACCGGCCGCAACGTCTCGGCCCTCTAAGAGAACAACATGCCCGTTATCAAGATCCTCCCGCACGCCGAGTACTGCCCGGATGGCGCCAGCGTCACGGCCGCACCCGGCACGTCGATCTGCGAAGCGCTGCTGGCGAACGACATCCACATCGAGCACGCCTGCGACCAGGTCTGCGCCTGCACGACCTGCCATGTCATCGTGCGCGAGGGCGGCCGTTCGCTCAGCGAGATGGAAGAAGACGAAGAGGACATGCTGGACCGGGCCTGGGGGCTAGAGCCCGACTCGCGCCTGTCTTGCCAGGCACTGTTGAGGCAGCAGGACGTGACGGTCGAGATCCCGAAGTACTCGATCAACCATGCCAAGGAAGGCAAGTGAGTTCAGTCCGGCGCATCCTCGGGTTCGAGTCGTCCTGCGACGAGACCGGGGTTGCGCTTGTCGAGGTGAGCGGCAATGCGCCGCCGCGCTTGGTGGCACAGGCGCTGCACAGCCAGATCACGATGCACCAGGCCTATGGCGGCGTCGTGCCCGAGCTGGCCTCACGCGACCATGTCCGCCGCGTACTCCCTTTGACGCGCGAAGTTTTGTCGCAGGCCGGGTTGGCGCTGCAGGACGTGAACTTAGTTGCCTATACGCAAGGCCCTGGTCTTGCCGGCGCGCTGCTCGTCGGCGCCGGCGTGGCCGTGTCGCTGGCCACGGCGCTGGACGTGCCGGCGCTGCCCATTCATCACCTCGAAGGGCATCTGTTGTCGCCCTTTCTATCGGTCGATCCGCCGGAGTTCCCCTTCGTAGCCCTGCTGGTCAGTGGCGGTCACACGCAGTTGATGCGGGTGGACGGCGTAGGCAACTACGAGATGCTCGGCGAGACCATCGATGACGCGGCCGGCGAGGCGTTCGACAAGAGCGCCAAGTTGCTTGGCCTGCCTTACCCAGGCGGCCCGCATCTGGCGCGCATGGCCGAGTTCGGCAATGCCGCGTCGTTCGCGCTGCCCCGTCCGCTGCTGCACAGCGGCAAGCCCGATTTCAGCTTCGCCGGCCTGAAGACGGCCGTGCTGACCCAGGTGAAGAAGATCGGTGACTCTCCCTGCGACCAAACGAAAGCCGACCTCGCTGCGGCAACGCAGGAGGCCATCGTCGAGGTGCTGGTAAAGAAGTCCCTGCTGGCGCTGAAGATGACCGGCCTGAAGCGCCTCGTCGTTGCGGGTGGCGTGGGCGCCAATACGAAGCTGCGCGAGCAGTTGAATGCTGTCTGCGCAAAACGGGGTGTGCGCGTGCACTACCCCGAGCTGTCGCTGTGCACCGACAACGGCGCCATGATTGCCATGGCCGCCGCGCTGCGGGTGCAGCGCGGCATGGCCAGCCCCAGGCATGACGGCGGCTTTGAAGTCCGCCCGCGCTGGGAACTCGGTGCCGCTTAGTTGACGGTCAACTGGCCACCGTTTTCGGCAACGCGCTTCACCAGAGTCAGCGTCAGCACACCGTTCTTGAAGCCGGCCACGGACTGCCCCTGGTCGATCTCGGCAGGCAGAGAGAAACTGCGGGCATAGCGGGTGGCGCGACGCTCGCGGTAGAGCAGGCGTGAACCATCGGTGGGCGCCGCGGTCTGCTCGGTGGCCGTCTCGATGTGTACTTGCCGACCGTCGACGCGGACCTTGACGGCTTCCTTGGCAACGCCGGGCATGTCGACGGTGACCTGATAACCCTTGTCGTCTTCGCTGACGTCCAGAGCCGGCGTGCGGGCAGCGTCCGCATCGACGTCAAACTGGCGCAGGACGCGGGCGACGTGACGGGGATGGGTGAGATAGAACATGGGGAACTCCTGTGGCGGTGAACGCTGCTGCACGGATCGGGAGCAGCACCCGATGACCGAGAGATTGGGCGGCGCAACTGCCCTTCAAGAGCGGTTTTGGCCGTGGCGCCAAGATGCCACGCAAGTGCTGGGCAGGGCGCTCTCAGCTCTTGAAACCCGTCGACGTCGGCCGCATGTCTGCGCGCTCGATAGGCTGCGGCTTTGGCGCTCCACCGCTTTGGGCTAGAATCCGCCGGTTTTGCGCGCCTGGCGTTTTGCGTTGGGTGGCTGAACAGTTAGCACGGCTCGGGGCGGTTTCCCCCGTGTCCGCAAGTCAACCTCATGGAAACCGTCTGCGGCAGCGCTGAAGCGCCCGCCCGGCCGGACTTCCGAAACACCAGGAACGAACATGTCCGTCGCCGATCTGAACAAGGCCGAAATCGTCAAGGCCAATGGCCGCAGCGCCAATGACACCGGTTCGCCGGAAGTCCAAGTGGCTCTGCTGACAGCTCGCATCAACGAGCTGACCCCCCACTTCAAGCTGCACGCCAAGGACCATCACGGCCGTCGCGGCCTGCTGAAGATGGTCAACACGCGCAAGAGCCTGTTGTCCTACCTCAAGCGCATCGACTCCAGCCGTTACACCGCGCTGATCGCCAAGCTGGGCCTGCGCAAGTAATTTGCCAAATCCGACACGGAGCCTGTCTGGTCCTCAAGCCCAGTACAGGCTCTTTGTCCATCTGCCGGAACCGAGCTGAAGTGGTGTCGGATGTGTCATTCCAAGACGGTTTGCTGAACCGCCCTGGAATGGCATCTGGACCAAACCCAGTCTCGTTCCCGGTGACTCCGGGTGCCCCCGCGCCCACAACAACCAGGAGATGAGCATGTCCATTTTCAACAAAGTGACGAAGTCCTTCCAATGGGGCCGTCACAACGTCGTGCTGGAAACGGGTGAAATCGCCCGTCAGTCCAGCGGCGCCGTCCTCGTCAACATCGAAGGCACCGTCGTGCTGGCCACCGTGGTTGCCAAGACCGAAGCCAAGGCCGGCCAGGACTTCTTCCCGCTGACCGTCGACTACCTCGAGAAGACCTACGCCGCCGGCAAGATCCCCGGCAGCTTCTTCAAGCGTGAAGGCCGCCCCAGCGAGCACGAGACGCTGACCAGCCGCTTGATCGACCGCCCGATCCGCCCGCTGTTCCCTGAAGGCTTTTTCAACGAGGTCCAGGTCGTCGTCCATGTGGTGAGCCTGAACCCCGAAGTGCAGGCTGACATCGCCGCGCTGATTGGCTCGTCCGCCGCGCTGGCCATTTCCGGCATCCCGTTCAGCGGCCCCATCGGCGCCGCCCGCGTGGGCTATGTGAATGGCGAATACGTGCTGAACCCCAGCAAATCCGAGCTGGTCAACAGCCAGATGGATCTGGTCGTCGCTGGTACGCAAGCCGCCGTGCTGATGGTCGAGTCGGAAGCCTCCGGCCTGTCGGAAGAGGTCATGCTGGCTGCCATCGTCTACGGCCACGAGCAAGGCAATGTCGCCATTGCCGCGATCAATGATCTGGTGCGCGACGCCGGCAAACCCGCCTGGACGTGGACGGCGCCCGCCAAGGACGAGGCCTTCATCGCCAAAGTCAATGGCCTGGCCGAAGGTCCCCTGCGCGAGGCCTACCAGATCCGCTCCAAGCAAGCCCGTACGCAAGCCTGCCGCAGCGTGACGTCCAGCGTCTTCGCATCGTTGAAGGACGAAGGCGTCGCGTTCGACAAGGTCGAAGTCGAAGGCCTGCTGTTCGAGATCGAAGCCCGCATCGTGCGCAGCCAGATCCTGGCCGGCGAGCCGCGCATCGACGGCCGCGATACCCGCACCGTGCGCCCCATCGAGATCCGTAACGGCATCTTGCCGCGCACCCACGGCTCGGCGCTGTTCACGCGCGGCGAGACGCAAGCGCTGGTCGTTGCCACGCTGGGCACGGACCGCGACGCCCAGCGCATCGACGCACTGGACGGCGAGTTCGAAGACCGCTTCATGATGCACTACAACATGCCCCCCTTCGCCACGGGCGAGACGGGTCGCGTGGGTTCGCCGAAGCGCCGCGAAATCGGCCACGGCCGCCTCGCCAAGCGCGCGCTGATCGCCGCGCTGCCGAGCAAGGAAGACTTCCCCTACTCGCTGCGCGTCGTCTCCGAAATCACCGAGTCCAACGGCTCCTCGTCGATGGCTTCGGTCTGCGGCGGCTGCCTGGCGCTGATGGACGCCGGCGTGCCGATGAAGGCCCACGTGGCCGGCATCGCCATGGGCCTGATCAAGGACGCTAACCGCTTCGCCGTGCTGACCGACATCCTGGGTGACGAAGATCATCTGGGCGACATGGACTTCAAGGTGGCCGGCACGACGACCGGCATCACCGCCCTGCAGATGGACATCAAGATCCAGGGCATCACCAAGGAAATCATGCAGGTCGCCCTGGCGCAAGCCAAGGAAGCGCGCCTGCACATCCTCGGCAAGATGACCGAAGCCATGGGCACGGCCAACACCGAGGTGTCGCAGTTTGCACCGCGCCTGTACACCATGAAGATCAACCCGGAGAAGATCCGTGACGTCATCGGCAAGGGCGGCTCGACGATCCGCGCGCTGACCGAAGAGACCGGCACGACCATCGACATCGGCGAAGACGGCACCATCACCATCGCCTCGACGGACGCTGACAAGGCCGAGCTGGCCAAGAAGCGGATCCAGGAAATCACGGCCGAAGTTGAAGTTGGCAAGATCTACGAAGGCCCGATCGTCAAGATCCTGGACTTCGGTGCACTCGTGAACCTGCTGCCGGGCAAGGACGGTCTGCTGCACATCAGCCAGATCGCCCATCAGCGCGTCGAGAAGGTCACCGACTTCCTGCAGGAAGGCCAAGTGGTCAAGGTCAAGGTGCTGGAGACCGACGAGAAGGGCCGCATCAAGTTGTCGATGAAGGCGCTGATTGATCGCGAAGCGGCTCCGGTGGCTCCGGTCGCCGACGCTCCGGCCGCGGAGTAGTCGCCGAAGCGATGAAGGCCATCGCGATCACCCGCCCCGGCGGGCCCGAAGTGCTGGAACTGGCCGAACGGCCGGATCCAGTCGCGGGCCTGGGTGAGTGCCTGATCCGCGTTGCAGCTTCGGGCATCAATCGCCCGGACGTGCTGCAGCGCAAGGGTGCCTATCCGCCACCGCCAGGAGCGAGTGATCTGCCGGGTCTGGAGGTCGCGGGCGAGATCGTGGCCGGCGATGCCCAGGCGCTGGCCTCCCATGGCTTCAAGGTTGGCGACAAAGTTTGCGCGCTGGTCAACGGCGGCGGCTATGCAGAGCTGTGCACGGCGCCGATCGGCCAATGCCTGCCGCTGCCTAGGGGCTGGACGCTGGCGCAGGCCGCAACGCTCCCCGAGACCTGCTTCACCGTGTGGGCCAATGTCTTCGAACGCGCTGCGCTGCAGCCAGGCGAGACGCTGCTCGTCCATGGTGGCTCCAGCGGCATCGGCGTGACGGCCATCCAGATCGCCAAGGCGCTCGGTGCTCGCGTGCTGGTGACGGTCGGCAGTGCCGACAAGGTCGAAGCTTGCAAAGCGCTGGGTGCCGAGGTCGCAATCAACTATCGCGAACAGGACTTCGTGACTGAGGCCAAGGCTGCCACGGCCGGCCGCGGCGTCGACGTGATCCTCGACATGGTGGCTGGTGACTACATCGGCCGCGGCGTGCAAGCGCTGGCTGAAGACGGGCGCCTGGCGCTGATCGCGGTGCAAGGTGGAGTGAAGTCAGAAATCGATGCCGGCCTCGTGCTGCGCAAGCGCTTGACGATCACTGGCTCGACACTGCGCCCCCGCTCAGCAGCGTTCAAGGCTGGCCTGGCGCGTTCGCTGCGCGACAAGGTCTGGCCGCTGATCGAGGCCGGGCTTATCAAGCCTGTCGTTTACCGGGAAGTGCCCGCGGCCCAGGCGGCCGAGGCGCATGCCCTGATGGAATCTAACCAGCACATCGGCAAGCTTGTGCTGAACTGGTGATGGAGCTGAGATGAGAAAAAAACTCGTCGTGGGCAACTGGAAGATGCATGGCAGCCGCGCTGCCAACGCTCAGTTGCTGGCCGGCCTCAAGGAAGCCGGTCCCTGGAACGCCGACGTCGCCGTCTGCGTGCCGTATCCCTACATCGCGGAAACGGCCCTTGCGCTGACCGGCAACGCCATCGTCTACGGCGCGCAGGATTGCTCCTCGCACGAGCAGGGCGCCTACACCGGCGAGGTGTCGAGCGCGATGCTGGCCGATGTGGGCTGCCGCTATGCCATCGTGGGTCATTCGGAGCGCCGCGCCTATCACGCGGAGAGCGACCAACTCGTCGCCGACAAAGCCAAGGCTGCGTTGGCCCATGGCGTGACGCCTATCGTCTGCGTCGGCGAAACGCGCGCCGAGCGGGAGGCCGGTCAGACCGAGGCGGTCGTCAAGCGTCAACTGGCCGCGGTCATCCACACGCTGGGCCATTGCTGCGGGGAAATGGTGGTCGCCTACGAACCCGTCTGGGCTATCGGTACAGGCCTGACCGCCACCCCCGCAGAAGCGCAGACAGTGCACGCTGTGCTTCGCGCTCAATTGCATGCGGCGACTGATCGGTCTGGCGTCATGCGCATCCTCTACGGCGGCAGTGTCAAGGCAGACAACGCGGCGGAGTTGTTCTCGCAGCCCGATATCGATGGCGGCCTGATCGGCGGCGCCTCGCTGAAGGTGGCTGATTTCGCGGCGATCTGCCTGGCCGCAGCTCACTGAGTTTTCCGGCGCTCACCGAAGGCGGCGGGCGTCATCCGAGTTTTGATGGAGTGTTTGGAATGCAGTTCTTTGCGAATCTGGTCTTGGTCGTTCAGTTGCTCTCGGCCCTGGCGATCATCGGTCTGGTGCTGGTTCAACATGGCAAGGGCGCCGACATGGGCGCCTCCTTCGGCAGCGGCGCTTCGGGCAGCCTGTTTGGCGCCACGGGGAGTGCGAACTTCCTGTCACGCAGCACGGCGGTGGCAGCGACGTTGTTCTTCGGCTGCACGCTCGGTCTCGCCTTCCTGGCCAACGGCCGTACCGGCAGCGCGCCGGACGCGGACAGCGTGCTCGACCGCGCTGCCGTCGTCGCGCCCGCCCCGGGCGCTTCCGGTGCTGCGGCAATCCCCGGCGCCATCGTGGCTCCCGCCGTGCCGGCATCCCCGGCGGCATCGGGCGCAGCGAACTGAAGTCCGACTAAAAACCTCGCTTCTCGGCCGGAGGGCTGTGGATCCCGGTATAGAATGCGAGGCTGTCTGGCATGCAATCCCTCCTTCGATTGCCAGGCATATTTGTTTACTGCCGTCGTGGTGAAATTGGTAGACACGCTATCTTGAGGGGGTAGTGGCGAAAGCTGTGCGAGTTCGAGTCTCGCCGACGGCACCAGAACATCGGCTAGCATTCCCGTTGATTCGATGCGGGAGGCGGCCAAAGCGGCCTGTCGCCATGGATCGGCCAGCGTCAAGCTGGGTTGATCAACGCAAGGTTCAAGGCGGGCGCGATCCGCAAGCGAAATCATCCGATTCGCTGGTGGCGCGCCTGTTTGCTTTTGTGGCCTGTCTTCGGGCAGGTCGTGTTGACGAAGACTTGTTGTCGGCCCCGAGAAAGCCCAGATGAATCTCGAACAATATCTGCCCGTCATCCTCTTCATTTTGGTCGGCGCAGGTGTCGGGATTGCTCCCCAGATCCTGGGCGGATTGCTCGGCCCCAACCGGCCCGACGCGGCGAAGAACTCTCCCTACGAATGCGGCTTTGAGGCCTTTGAAGACGCGCGCATGAAGTTCGATGTGCGCTACTACCTCGTCGCGATTCTGTTCATTCTTTTCGACCTGGAAATTGCCTTCCTGTTCCCCTGGGCCGTGGCGCTCAGGGAAATCGGTGCCACGGGCTTCTGGGCGATGATGATCTTCCTCGGCATTCTGGTCGTCGGCTTTGCTTACGAGTGGAAAAAGGGCGCCCTGGATTGGGAATGACCGCCACGCCAACCACGCTGGGAATTCGAAATGGGTATTGAAGGCGTCCTCAAAGAAGGCTTTGTCACGACCTCGGTCGACAAGCTCATCAACTGGTCCAAGACCGGCTCGCTCTGGCCGATGACTTTCGGCCTGGCTTGCTGCGCCGTCGAGATGATGCATGCGGGTGCCGCGCGCTACGACATCGACCGCTTCGGCATGCTGTTCCGACCGAGCCCGCGCCAGTCCGATTTGATGATCGTCGCCGGCACGCTCTGCAACAAGATGGCGCCGGCCCTGCGCAAGGTCTACGACCAGATGGCCGAGCCACGCTGGGTGTTGTCGATGGGCTCCTGCGCCAACGGTGGCGGTTACTACCACTACAGCTATTCCGTCGTGCGCGGCTGCGACCGCATCGTGCCGGTGGATGTCTACGTGCCGGGCTGCCCGCCGACGGCCGAGGCGCTGCTTTACGGCATCCTGCAACTGCAGGCCAAGATCCGTCGCGAAAACACCATTGCCCGCTGAGCGCCAAGGTATGAGCCTGAATCTCGAAACCCTGGCCCAGCAGATTGGTGCCGTCCTCGGTGAGCGCGTCGTCTCGCTTCAGTCCGCCTTGGGCGAGCTGACGTTGACAGTGCGCGCGGCCGACTACCTTGAAGTTGCGACGACGCTGCGCGATCACCCAGAGATCAAGCTTGAGCAGTTGATGGACCTCTGCGGCGTCGACTACAGCAGCTATGGCGATGGCGCCTACGAAGGCCCGCGCTATGCCATCGTCACCCACCTGCTTTCGGTAACGAAGAACTGGCGCCTGCGCCTGAAGGTCTTCGCCCCTGATGACGACTTCCCTTGCGTGGCGTCGGTCACCGGTGTGTGGAGCGCTGCCAACTGGTTCGAGCGCGAGGCCTTCGACATGTTCGGCGTCATCTTCGACGGCCACGACGACCTGCGCCGCATCCTGACGGACTACGGCTTCATCGGCCATCCGATGCGCAAGGACTTCCCGGTGACGGGCCACGTCGAGATGCGCTACGACGCCGAGCAGAAGCGCGTGATCTACCAGCCGGTCAGCATCGAGCCGCGCGAGATCACGCCGCGCATCATCCGCGAAGACAAGTACGGCGGAATCTGAACATGGCCGAGATCAAGAACTACACCCTCAACTTCGGTCCCCAGCACCCGGCTGCCCACGGCGTGCTGCGCCTGGTGCTGGAACTGGACGGCGAAGTCATCCAGCGCGCCGACCCCCACATCGGCCTGCTGCATCGCGCGACCGAGAAGCTGGCGGAGCAGAAGACCTACATCCAGTCGCTGCCCTACATGGACCGCCTCGACTATGTGTCGATGATGGCCAACGAGCATGCCTACTGCCTGGCCATCGAGAAGATGCTCGGCCTGGAAGTGCCGATCCGCGCGCAGTACATCCGTGTGATGTTTGCCGAGATCACCCGGCTGATGAACCATCTGCTGTGGTTGGGCGCGCACGGGCTGGACTGCGGCGCGATGAACATCCTCATCTACTGCTTCCGCGAGCGTGAGGACCTGTTCGACATCTATGAAGCCGTGTCGGGCGCGCGCATGCACGCGGCCTATTTCCGTCCGGGCGGCGTCTACCGCGACCTGCCGGACTCGATGCCGCAGTACAAGGTCAGCAAGATCCGCAATGCCAAGGCCATCGCCCAGTTGAACGAGAACCGTCAGGGCTCGATGCTGGACTTCATCGACGACTTCTGCGCGCGATTCCCGAAGAACGTCGATGACTACGAGACCCTGCTGACCGACAACCGCATCTGGAAGCAGCGCACGGTCGGCATCGGCGTCGTGTCGCCTGAGCGCGCGCTCAACCTCGGCTTCACCGGCGCGATGCTGCGCGGCTCGGGCATCGCTTGGGACCTGCGCAAGACGCAGCCCTACGACGTGTACGACCAGATGGATTTCGACATCCCGGTCGGCACGAATGGCGACACCTACGACCGCTACGTCGTGCGTGTCGAGGAGATGCGCCAGTCCAACCGCATCATCCAGCAGTGCGTGAAGTGGCTGCGTGCCAATCCCGGCCTGCCCGTCATCACCGACAACCACAAGGTGGCGCCACCGTCGCGCGTGGACATGAAGTCCAACATGGAAGAGCTGATCCATCACTTCAAGCTCTTCACCGAAGGCTTCCACGTGCCCGAGGGTGAGGCCTATGCGGCTGTCGAGCATCCCAAGGGCGAGTTCGGCATCTACATGGTCAGCGACGGTGCCAACAAGCCGTATCGGCTGAAGATCCGCGCGCCGGGCTTCTCGCATCTGGCGGCGCTGGACGAGATGGGCCGCGGCCACATGATCGCGGACGCCGTCGCCATCATCGGCACCATGGACATCGTGTTCGGCGAGATTGATCGATGAGCAGCTACCAACTCTCTGACGCGACCCGCGCGCGCTTCGACCGCGAGGTCGCCAAGTACCCCTACGAACAGCGCCAGTCCGCCGTCATGGCCTGCCTGGCCATCGTGCAGCAGGAAGAAGGCTTCGTGTCGCGCGCGAGCGAGGACGTGATCGCGGCCTACCTCGGCATGCCGCCCATCGCGGTCTACGAGGTTACGACGTTCTACAACATGTTCAACCAGCGCAAGTTGGGCCAGTTCAAGCTGAACGTCTGCACCAACCTGCCTTGCCAGTTGCGTGATGGCCAGACCGCGCTGGACCACCTCTGCCGCAAGCTGGGCGTGGAAGAGGGCGGCACGACGGCTGACGGTGTGTTCACCGTGCAGAAGAGCGAGTGCCTGGGCGCCTGTGCCGACTCGCCGGTCATGCTGATCAACGACCGTCAGATGTGCAGCTTCATGACGGCCGAGCGCCTCGACGAACTGGTCGATGTGTTGCGCACGAATGCAGCTACGGCAGTGAAGGCCTGAGGACGACATGCTGGACCTCACCAAATTCCAATCCACTGGCGCCGAGACCTGCTTCCACGGCCGCCACATCGCGCCGCAGATCTACGACGGCCTGAATGGCAAGAACTGGTCGATCAAGGATTACGAAGCCCGCGGCGGCTATCAGGCTCTGAAGAAGATCCTGGCTGCAGATGGCGGCATGACGCCCGACCAGGTCATCGCCGAAGTCAAGACCTCGGCCCTGCGCGGCCGCGGCGGCGCAGGCTTTCCGACCGGCCTGAAGTGGAGCTTCATGCCCCGTCAGTTCCCGGGTCAGAAGTACCTCGTCTGCAATTCCGACGAAGGCGAGCCGGGCACCTGCAAGGACCGCGACATCCTGATGTTCAACCCGCATCAGGTGATCGAGGGCATGGCCATCGCCGCCTTCGCGATGGGCATCAAGGTTGGCTACAACTACATCCATGGGGAAATCTTCGAGGTCTACGAGCGCTTCGAAGCGGCCCTGGAAGAGGCGCGTGCCGCCGGCTACCTCGGCGACAACATCCTCGGCTCCACGTTCAGCTTCCAACTGCACGGCCATCACGGCTTCGGCGCCTACATCTGCGGCGAAGAAACCGCGCTGCTGGAGTCACTGGAAGGCAAGAAAGGTCAGCCGCGCTTCAAGCCGCCGTTCCCGGCCAGCTTCGGCCTCTACGGCAAGCCGACGACGATCAACAACACTGAGACCTTTGCGGCGGTGCCCTGGATCATCCGCAACGGTGGCCAGGCCTACCTCGAGATCGGCAAGCCCAACAACGGCGGTACCAAGCTTTTCTCGGTCTCCGGTGACGTTGAGCGCCCTGGCAATTACGAGGTCCCGCTGGGCACGCCGTTCAGCACCCTGTTGGAGTTGGCCGGTGGCGTCCGCAAGGGCCGCACGTTGAAGGCCGTGATCCCCGGCGGCTCATCCGCG
Organism: Pelomonas sp. Root405; assembly: GCF_001425165.1. Taxonomy (GTDB): domain Bacteria; phylum Pseudomonadota; class Gammaproteobacteria; order Burkholderiales; family Burkholderiaceae_C; genus Pelomonas. The sequence goes on along the minus strand of NZ_LMDU01000014.1, from coordinate 668,482 downwards.
CCAGTGCTGCCGGCCGACGTGATGATGCAATGCACGATGGACTACGACTCCATCGCCAAGGCCGGCTCGATGCTGGGCTCGGGCGCCGTCATCGTCATGGACGACTCGCGTTGCATGGTCAAGAGCCTGATGCGCCTGTCCTATTTCTACACGCACGAGTCCTGCGGCCAGTGCACGCCCTGCCGCGAAGGCACGGGCTGGATGCATCGTGTCATCGAGCGCATCTACCACGGGCAGGGCAGGGCGGAAGACCTGGATCTGCTCAACTCGGTCGCCGACAACATCCAGGGCCGCACCATCTGCGCCTTGGGCGATGCCGCCGCGATGCCGGTGCGGGCCATGATCAAACACTTCAAGCACGAGTTCGTTCATCTGATCGAACATAAAAAGCCTCTGGTGCCCCAGCCCTTGGCGGCCTAACGGACACCCGGAACAGCCATGGTTGAAATCGAACTCGACGGTCAGAAGGTCTCGGTCCAGGAAGGCAGCATGGTCATGCATGCTGCCGAGAAGGCAGGCACCTATATCCCGCACTTCTGCTATCACAAGAAACTGAGCATCGCGGCCAACTGCCGCATGTGCCTGGTGGACGTGGAGAAGGCGCCCAAGCCGATGCCGGCCTGCGCGACGCCGGTCACGCAGGGCATGATCGTCCGCACCAAGAGCGACAAGGCGATCAAGGCGCAGCAGGGCGTCATGGAGTTCCTGCTGATCAATCACCCGCTGGACTGCCCCATCTGCGACCAGGGCGGCGAATGCCAGTTGCAGGACCTGGCCGTCGGCTACGGCGGCAGCAAGAGCCGCTACTCCGAAGAGAAGCGTGTCGTCTTCCACAAGAGCGTCGGTCCGCTGCTCTCGATGGAAGAGATGAGCCGCTGCATCCATTGCACGCGCTGCGTGCGTTTCGGCCAGGAGATCGCCGGCGTCATGGAGCTTGGCATGGCTCACCGCGGCGAGCACAGCGAGATCCAGACCTTCGTCGGCCGCACGGTCGATTCGGAGTTGTCGGGCAACATGATCGACCTCTGCCCGGTCGGCGCCATCACCAGCAAGCCCTTCCGCTACAGCGCCCGCACCTGGGAACTGTCGCGCCGCAAGAGCGTCAGCCCGCATGACTCGACCGGAGCCAACCTGATCGTCCAGGTCAAGGGCAACCAGGTCATGCGCGTCGTGCCGCTGGAGAACGAGGCCATCAACGAATGCTGGATCGCCGACCGCGACCGCTTCAGCTACGAAGGCTTGAACAGCGACGCGCGCCTGACCGCGCCCATGATCAAGCAGGGCGGCGCCTGGAAGCAGGTCGACTGGACGACGGCGCTCGAATACGTCGCCAACGGCCTGAAGTCCATCAAGTCCGACCACGGCGCGGCCACCATCGGCGCGCTGGCTTCGCCCCACAGCACGGTCGAAGAACTGCACCTGCTCGCGCAACTGGTGCGCGGCCTGGGCAGCGACAACATCGACCACCGCCTGCGCCACAGCGACTTCGGCAATGCCGCGCCGGCTGGCCAGGCCCGCTGGCTGGGAAGCACCATCGCCAGCCTGTCCGAACTGGACCGCGTGCTGGTCGTCGGCTCGTCGCTGCGCAAGGACCACCCGCTGTTCGCCGCCCGCCTGCGTGGCAGCGCCCGTCGCGGTGCCGCCGTGCATCGCATCGGCGTCAACAGCGACGACTGGCTCATGCCGCTCGCCGCCTCGCTGTCGGTGGCGCCGTCTGCCTGGGTGCAAGCCCTGGCCGACGTCGCTGCGGCAATTGGTGAAGGTGCCCCGCTGCGCGGTACCGCCACCGACGAGGCCAAGGCGGTTGCCAACAGCCTGATGTCTGGCCGCGCCAAGGCCGTGCTGCTCGGCAATGCCGCCGCTGAGCATCCCCAGGCTTCGAGCCTGTTGGTGCTCGCCCAGTGGATTGGTCAGCAGACCGGTGCCAGCGTCGGCTACCTCACCGCCGCCGCCAATACCGTCGGTGCGCAGCTCGTCAAGGCGCAGCCGCAGGTTGACGGCCTGAACGCCGCGCAGATGTTGACTGGCGTGCCGCTGAAAGCCGCGCTGCTGCTGAACACCGATCCCGTGCTCGACGCTGCCAACGCCGCCGCCGCCGCCAGGGCGCTGGACGCGGCCGAGATGGTCGTCGTACTGAGCCCCTTCAAGTCCGGCCTCGAATACGCCGATGTGCTGCTGCCTATCGCGCCGTTCACGGAGACCTCTGGGAGTTTCGTCAACGCCGAAGGTCGCCTGCAAAGCTTTGTCGGCGTTGCCCGTCCGCTGCTGGAAACCCGTCCGGGCTGGAAGGTGCTGCGCGTGCTGGGCAATCTGCTCGGCCTCGCCGGCTTCGACCAGGACAGCTCCGAGCAGGTGCGCGAGCAAGCCCTCGGTGGCGACCTCGCCGGCCGTCTCAGCAATGCAACGACTGCGTCGCCGCAACCCGCTGCGCCGGTCGAGGGCATCGAGCGCTTTGCGAACCTGCCGATCTACGCCAGCGACGCGCTGGTACGCCATTCGACATCGCTGCAGTTGACCACCGACGCCCGCGAAGCGCCGACCATCGGGCTGCCGGCCGGCCTGTGGCAGCAGCTTGCCCTGCAAGCGGGTGACCAGGTCCGCGTCGTGCAGGACGGCGGCGCCGCGCAACTGCCAGCGCGCCTCGAAGCCGGCCTGCCCGACGGCGTGGTCCGCGTGCCGGCCGGCCTGCCGCAAACCGCGACCCTTGGCGCCGCCTTTGGCACGCTGAGCGTCAGCAAGGTCTGAGGGAGCCCCAAGACATGATCGACACCCTCTACCAGAACGGTGCCTCACTGCTGGGTGGCCTGTGGCCCCTGGTCTGGAGCCTGATGAAGATCATCGCGGTCGTCGCGCCGCTGATGATCTGCGTCGCCTACCTGACGCTGTGGGAGCGCAAGGCCATCGGCTGGTCGCAGATCCGCCCAGGCCCCAACCGCGTCGGCCCCTTCGGCCTGCTGACGCCCATCGCTGACGCGGTCAAGCTGATCTTCAAGGAGATCATCCGGCCCACGGCCGCGCACAAGGGGCTGTTCTTCCTCGGCCCCGTCATGACCATCATGCCGGCGCTGGCCGCCTGGGCCGTCGTGCCCTTCGGGCCTGACGCCGCCGTGGCCAACGTCAATGCCGGCCTGCTCTTCATCATGGCGATCACGTCGCTGGAGGTCTACGGCGTCATCATCGCCGGCTGGGCGTCCAACTCGAAGTACGCCTTCCTGGGCGCGCTGCGCGCCTCGGCGCAAATGGTGTCCTACGAGATCGCGATGGGCTTTGCGCTGGTCGTCGTGCTGATGGTGACCGGCAGCCTGAACATGACGACCGTCGTGCAGGTGCAGGAGAAGGGCATGTTTGCGGACATGGGCCTGAACTTCCTGTCCTGGAACTGGCTGCCGCTGTTCCCGATCTTCATCGTCTACTTCATCTCCGGCCTGGCCGAAACCAACCGCCATCCCTTCGACGTGGTCGAGGGCGAGTCCGAGATCGTTGCCGGCCACATGATCGAGTACTCGGGCATGTCGTTCGCGATGTTCTTCCTGGCCGAGTACGCCAACATGATCCTGGTGTCGGCACTGGCCGTCGTCATGTTCCTCGGCGGCTGGAGCGCACCGATCTCCTGGGCGCTGTTCGGCATGGAGACACCGAGCTTCATCCAGAACACGATGGCGCTGTGGAACTGGGCCTGGCTGTTCGGCAAGACCTTCTTCGTCGTCACGATGTTCCTGTGGGTGCGTGCCACGTTCCCGCGCTTCCGCTACGACCAGATCATGCGTCTGGGCTGGAAGATCTTCATTCCCATCACGCTGATCTGGCTGGTCGTTGTCGGTGCCTGGATGCAGACGCCGTTCAACATCTGGAAGTGAGGCGGCGCCCATGACTGCAATCACGAATTTCGCCAAGACCTTTTTCCTCTGGGAACTGCTCAAGGGGATGAAGCTCACCGGGAGGCATTTCCTCTCGCGCAACATCACCATCCAGTTCCCCGAGGAAAAGACGCCGCTGTCGCCGCGTTTCCGCGGCCTGCACGCGCTGCGCCGCTACGAGAACGGCGAAGAGCGCTGCATCGCCTGCAAGCTCTGCGAGGCGGTCTGCCCGGCGCTGGCCATCACCATCGAAAGCGACGTGCGCGCCGACGGCAGCCGCCGCACGACCCGCTACGACATTGACCTGACCAAGTGCATCTTCTGCGGCTTCTGCGAAGAGAGCTGCCCGGTGGACTCCATCGTCGAGACCAACATCCTCGAATACCACGGCGAAAAGCGCGGCGACCTCTACTTCACCAAGGACATGCTGCTGGCCGTCGGTGACAAGTACGAGGCCGAGATCGCGGCTCAAAAGGAGGCCGACGCCAAGTACCGCTGATCGCCGGCACGCCGCAAGGCACGCCGCGGTCCAGCCTCGCTGGCCTGGATACGTATGGACACCACGACCATCCTCTTCTATGTCTTCTCCGGCATCCTGCTGGTGAGCTCCTTCCGCGTCATCACGGCGCGTAGCACCGTGCATGCGGCGCTTTTCCTCATCCTGTCCTTCTTCACGGCGGCCTGCATCTGGATGCTGCTCAAGGCCGAGTTCCTGGCCATTGCGCTGGTGCTGGTCTATATCGGCGCGGTCATGGTGCTGTTCCTGTTCGTCGTCATGATGCTGGACCTCAACACCGACAGCGCGCGTGAGGGCTTTTGGAAGCATCTGCCCGTCGCTGCCGTCATCGGTGCCCTGATCGCCTTCGAGATGGGCATCGTGCTGATGGGTGGTTTCCAGCTTGAGGACGCGCCGGCGGCCACCGCCGCCCAGATCGAGATGGGCAACACCAAGCTGCTCGGCATCGAGATCTACACGGCCTACCTCTACCCGTTGCAGATCGCGGCCGTACTGCTGCTGGTGGCCATCGTCGCGGCCATCGCGCTGACCCTGCGCCGCCGCAAGGATTCGCGCGCCATGGACCCGTCTGAGCAGGTCAAGGTCACCAAGGCCCAGCGCCTGAAGATCGTCAAGATGGCGCCGACCGTCAGCACCCCGCCCGCTCCGCCTGCCGCACCCGCCGAAGGAGGCCAGCCATGATCGGCGCCGCTGGATTGACCCTGGGCCATTTCCTGACGCTGGGCGCGATGCTGTTCGCGCTGTCTGTGATCGGCATCTTCCTGAACCGCAAGAACCTGATCGTCCTGCTGATGGCCATCGAGCTGATGCTGCTGGCGGTCAACATGAACTTCGTCGCCTTCTCGCACTACCTCGGCGACATGGGTGGCCAGGTCTTCGTGTTCTTCATCCTGACCGTCGCGGCGGCCGAGTCGGCCATCGGCCTGGCCATCCTCGTCGTGCTGTTCCGCAACCGCGCCAGCATCAACGTCGAGGAACTCGACGCCCTCAAGGGCTGAGGACACAACAAGATGTCTGCACAACTCTCCCAAAGCACGCTGCTGGCGGTGCCTCTGGCGCCGCTGGCGGGCGCCATCATTGCCGGCTTCTTCGGCAAGACGGTCGGCCGCCGCGGCTCGCACGCGATCACGATCCTCGGCGTGCTGATCGCCTTCATCCTGTCGGCGCAAACGCTCTACAGCGTCGCCGTCCACGGTGCACGCTTCAATGAGACCATCTACGAGTGGATGGTGCTCGGCCCGTTGAAGATGGAGGTCGGCTTCCTCGTCGACGGCCTCACGGCCATGATGATGTGCGTGGTGACCTTCGTGTCGCTGATGGTGCACATCTACACCATTGGCTACATGGAAGAGGACGACGGCTACCAGCGCTTCTTCTCTTACATCTCGCTGTTCACGTTCAGCATGCTGATGCTGGTCATGAGCAACAACATGCTGCAGCTGTTCTTCGGCTGGGAGGCGGTGGGCCTGGTGTCGTACCTGCTGATCGGCTTCTGGTACAAGAAACCGACGGCCATCTTCGCCAACATGAAGGCCTTCCTGGTGAACCGGGTCGGCGACTTCGGTTTCATCCTGGGTATCGGCCTGTTGGTGGCCTTCGGCGGCACGCTGAACTACGCCGAGACCTTCGCCAAGACCGGCCAGCTTTCGCAGATGGTGTTCCCGGGCACCGACTGGTCGCTGATGACAGTCACCTGCATCTGCCTGTTCATCGGCGCGATGGGCAAGTCGGCACAGTTCCCGCTGCATGTCTGGCTGCCCGACTCGATGGAAGGTCCGACGCCCATCTCCGCGCTGATCCACGCGGCAACGATGGTGACGGCCGGCATCTTCATGGTGGCCCGCATGTCGCCGCTGTTCGAACTGAGCGACACGGCACTGAACTTCGTCATGGTGATCGGCGCGATCACGGCGCTGTTCATGGGCTTCCTGGGCATCATCCAGAACGACATCAAGCGCGTCGTCGCCTACTCGACGCTGTCCCAGCTCGGCTACATGACCGTGGCTCTGGGCGCCTCGGCCTACTCGGTTGCCGTCTTTCACCTGATGACGCATGCCTTCTTCAAGGCACTGCTGTTCCTCGGCGCGGGCTCCGTCATCATCGGCATGCACCACGACCAGGACATCCGCAACATGGGCGGCCTGCGCAAGTACATGCCGATCACGTGGATCACGTCGCTGCTGGGTTCGCTGGCGCTGATCGGCACGCCGCTGTTCTCGGGCTTCTATTCCAAGGACTCGATCATCGAGGCCGTGCACGCCAGCACGCTGCCCGGCGCCGGCTTCGCCTACTTCGCCGTCATCGCCGGCGTGTTCGTGACGGCCTTCTATTCGTTCCGGATGTATTTTCTCGTCTTCCACGGCAAGGAGAACTTCCACCACAAGCCCTTCCCGGGCGAGCACGACCATCACGACGATGACCACGGCCACGGGCATGCCCACACGCCGCATGAGTCGCCCTGGGTCGTCACCGCGCCCTTGGTGCTGCTGGCCATCCCGTCAGTGGTCATCGGCTTCATGACCATCCAGCCGATGCTGTATGGCGACTTCCTGAAGGACGCCATCACCGTCAACGCCGCTGCCCATCCGGCAATGGCCGAACTGGCAAGCCACTTCCACGGCGCTGCGGCCATGGCCTTGCATGGCCTGACGCTGCTGCCGTTCTGGCTGGCGCTTGCGGGTGTTGTCACCGCCTACGTGTTCTACATGGTGGCGCCCAGCATTCCCGCGACGCTGGCCAAGGTGCTGCGTCCGCTGATCATCGTCCTTGAGAACAAGTACTTCCTGGACTGGTTCAACGAGAACGTGCTGGCCCGGCTGGCGCGAGCCTTGGGCGTCGGCCTGTGGAAGGGCGGCGACGGCGCGCTGATCGACGGGCTCATCATCAATGGCTCGGCCAAGACGGTCGGCGGCATTGCGGGCCTGGTGCGCCGCCTGCAGTCCGGCTACCTGTACTGGTACGCCCTGGTCATGATCCTCGGCGTCACCGGCCTGATGACCTGGCAGCTCTGGCCCTATATCAAGCCCCAGTTCACAGCCCTGCTCGGGTTCTGAGCGAAGCGGCGGAGAACAAGAATGTTGCTGAGTCTTGCGATTTTTCTGCCCATCGTCTGCGGCGCCGTGCTGCTGATGATCGGGCGCGACGAGCAGGCGCACGCCGTGCGCTGGCTGGCTCTGGTCGCGGCCGTGGCGAGCTTTCTCGTCACCCTCCCGCTGGTCACCGGCTTCGATACCTCGACGGCTGCCATGCAGTTCGTCGAGAACCATGCCTGGATCGAGCGCTTCAACATCCACTACCACCTCGGTGTGGACGGCATCTCGATGTGGTTCGTGCCGCTGACGGCCTTCATCACCGTCATCGTCGTCATCTCCGCCTGGGAGGTCATCGAGACGCGCGTCAACCAGTACATGGGCGCCTTCCTGATCCTGTCGGGCCTGATGGTGGGCGTGTTCTCGGCGTTGGACGGCATGCTGTTCTACGTGTTCTTCGAGGCCACGCTGATCCCGATGTACATCATCATCGGCGTGTGGGGCGGTGCCAACCGCGTCTACGCGGCCTTCAAGTTCTTCCTGTACACGCTGGCCGGCTCGCTGCTGATGCTGGTGGCGCTGCTCTACCTGTACTACCAGTCGGCCGGCAGCTTCGACATCCAGACCTGGCACAAGCTGCCGCTGCCGGGCGGCGCGCAGACCTGGCTGTTCTTCGCCTTCCTGGCCGCTTTCTCGGTCAAGGTGCCGATGTGGCCGGTGCACACCTGGCTGCCCGACGCCCACGTCGAGGCGCCCACTGGCGGCTCGGTCGTGCTGGCCGCCATCATGCTGAAGCTGGGCTGCTATGGCTTCCTGCGCTTCTCGCTGCCGATCGCGCCCGACGCCGCGCGTGAATGGGACTGGCTCATCATCGCGATGTCGCTGATCGCCGTCGTCTACATCGGCCTGGTGGCCCTGGTGCAGAAGGACATGAAGAAGCTGGTGGCCTACTCGTCCATCGCCCACATGGGCTTTGTGACGCTCGGCTTCTTCATCTTCAACGAGCTGGGCGTGTCTGGCGGCTTGGTGCAGATGATTGCCCACGGCTTCGTGTCGGGTGCGATGTTCCTGTGCATCGGCGTGCTCTACGACCGCGTGCATTCGCGTGAGATCGCGTCGTATGGTGGCGTCGTCAACACCATGCCCAAGTTCGCTGCCTTCGCAGTCTTCTTCGGCATGGCCAATTGCGGCCTGCCCGCCACGGCCGGCTTCGTCGGCGAATGGATGGTCATCCTCGGCGCCGTGCAGTTCAACTTCTGGGTCGGCGGCATCGCCGCGACGGCGCTGATCTTCGGTGCGGCCTACACGCTGTGGATGATCAAGCGCGTCTACTTCGGTGACATCGCCAACGACGATGTGCGCGCGCTGACCGACATCAACAGCCGTGAGTTCCTGATGCTGGCACTGCTGGCGGTGGCCACCCTCTACATGGGCCTCTATCCCAAGCCCTTCACCGACGTGATGCACCAGTCGGTCACCGAGCTGCTCAAGCACGTGGCACTCACCAAGATCCCGGCCTGATCCGAGCAGAGGCAAGAACAATGAACGACATGAACTGGCTCGCGATCTATCCCGAAATCCTGCTGCTCGTGATGGGTTGCGTCGTGGCGCTGGCAGATCTCTGGGTCACCGATGAGCAGCGCCGCCCGACCTACTGGCTGACGCAGCTGACCCTGGTCGTTGTCGGTGGCCTGCACTTCAGCTACTTCGATGCCGGCGTGACCACCTATGCCATGCAGGGCATGGTCGTTGCCGACCCCATGGGCCACCTGCTGGCCGGCTTTGCCTGCCTGGCCACGCTGATCACGCTGGTCTATGCTCGCCCCTACGCCGCCTCGCGCGACATGCTCAAGGGCGAGCTCTTCATCCTCAGCCTGTTCGCGCTGCTCGGCATCAACGTCATGCTGTCGGCCAACAACTTCCTGGTCATCTACCTCGGCCTGGAGTTGATGAGCCTGTCGCTGTACGCGCTCGTCGCGCTGCGCCGTGACCATGCGGTGTCGACCGAGGCGGCCATGAAGTATTTCGTCCTCGGCGCACTGGCCAGCGGCTTCCTGCTGTATGGCCTGTCGATGATGTACGGCGCCACCGGTTCGCTCAGCATTCCCGAGGTCTTCGACGTCATCTCCCAGGGCGCGCCCAACCGGTCCGTGCTGGTGTTCGGTGTTGTCTTCGTCGTTGCCGGCCTGGCCTTCAAGCTGGGCGCCGCACCCTTCCACATGTGGGTGCCCGACGTCTACCAGGGCGCACCCACGGCGGTCACGTTGCTGATCGGCGGGGCGCCCAAGCTGGCGGCTTTCGCGATCACGGTGCGCCTGCTCGTCGAGGGCATGATCGGCCTCGCGGTGGACTGGCAGCAGATGCTGGTCGTGCTGTCCATCATGTCGCTGCTCATCGGCAACCTCGCCGCCATCGCGCAGAGCAACTTCAAGCGCATGCTGGCCTACTCGACCATCGCCAACATGGGCTTCATGCTGCTAGGCATGGCGTCGGGGGTCGTCAACAACAACACGCTGTCGGCGGCCAACGCTTACAGCTCGGCCATGTTCTACGCCGTCACCTACGTGCTGACGACGCTGGGCACCTTCGGGATGGTCATCCTGCTGTCGCGCCAGGGCCATGAGGCCGAAGAGATCAAGGACCTGGCGGGCTTGGCCAAGCGCAGCCCGTGGTTCGCGCTGGTCATGAGCATCTTCATGTTCTCGCTCGCCGGCCTGCCGCCGACCGTCGGCTTCTACGCCAAGCTGGCCGTCCTGCAGGCGCTGGTCTCGACCAACGTCGAGTTCTACCTCTACCTCGCCATCTTTGCTGTCGTCGTGTCGCTGGTCGGCGCCTTCTACTACTTGCGCATCGTCAAGGTCATGTTCTTCGACGAGCCGACCGACACGGCGCCCCTCACGGCGCCCGGCGACGTGCGCTTCGTCATGACGCTCAACGGCGCCGCCGTGCTGGTGTTCGGCGTGCTGCCGGGTGGCCTGATGGCTTTGTGCGCCCAGGCCATCGTGAAGGCCCTCGCCACTTGATGGGCCGCGCCTGATGGACCAGTCCGCAGCCGTGTGGCTGGTCCTGATCGCCGCGGTCATCGCGGCGAACCTGCCTTACTTCAGCGAGCGACTGCTGCTCGTCGGCCCGCGCCGCACGCCCAAGACCGGTTGGTGGCGGCTGCTGGAGCTCCTGCTGATGGCCATGCTGGTCTTCGGCCTGGGCTCACTGCTTGAGGCCCGCATCGGCCAGCGCCATTCGCAGGGCTGGGAGTTCTACGCCGCGGCAAGCTGCCTCTTCGTGACGCTGGGCTTTCCCGGTTTCGTCTGGCGCTATCTGCGCCGCGGGGCGCATCGTGGCGAAGACTGACGACGCCCATCTCGTCGAGCGCCGCCTCGACAGCGCCGAGGTTTTTCAAGGCCAGTTCCTGCGCGTCCACAAGGACCGCGTGGCACTGCCCGACGGCGGCACCGCCACACGCGAGTTCATCCGCCACCCCGGCGCCGTCATGGTCGTGCCGCTGCTCGACGACGGGCGGCTGCTGATGGAGCGCCAGTTCCGCTACCCGATGGGCCGCGTCATGCTGGAGTTCCCCGCCGGCAAGCTCGATGCCGGCGAAGATCCGCTGGCCTGTGGTCGCCGCGAGCTGGCTGAGGAAACCGGCTACAGCGCGGCCGAATGGGCCTATGCCGGCGTGCTGCACAACGCCATTGCCTATTCCGACGAAGGCATCCACATCTACTTCGCTCGCGGCCTTCGCAAGGGCGCGCAGAAGCTGGACGCCGGCGAGTTTCTCGAACTCGTCACCCACACGGTGCAGGAGCTGGATGCCCTCGCGGCCCGCGGCGAGCTGACCGACGCCAAGACGCTGATCGGCCTGCTCTGGCTGCAGCGCTGGCAACAGGGCGCGTGGCCGCTGAACTGGCAGCGCGCTGGCTGACTTTCTCAGTGCATGACCTCTGGCGAACCGTCGCCAGACCGTTAAGCTCAGGCGTTTGAGTCGCCTGCAACTTGTCCTCCAGAAAGCCTCTCTCCATGACGCGTGCACCGCTGATCCTGACCGCTTTGGCATTGGCCCTGACCCTCACGGCCTGCGGAAAGGGCGGCAAGCCCGATGACAAGGCCGCTGCGCCGAAGCCGGCCGCTGCGCCGCTGCTGCTGGCGCCCGAGGATCTGCGGCAGGTCGGGCAGAGCGGCCTCATCGGCGCGCCCGTCATCACCGGCGCCATCCAGCCGGCACGCCGCGCCGACCTGCGTGCCGAGGTCGCCGCCGTCGTGTTGCAGCTGGCCAAGGACAACGGCGAGCGCGTGCGCGCGGGTGATCTCATCCTCCGCCTCGACCCCACCTCCATCCGTGACGGTCTGACGTCGGCGGAAGAGGCCCTCCGCGCCTCGCAGCAGAGTTTCGAGCAGGCCGAGCGCGTGCTGGCCCGCCAGCGCACGTTGAACCAGCAAGGCATGATTTCCATGCAAGGTCTGGAAGACGCTGAGGTACGCCGCAACGCCGCCCAGAGCGAGCTGGCCGCTGCGAAGGCGCGTGCCGTCACGGCGCGCCAGCAGGTCTCGCGTACCGAAGTCCGAGCACCGTTCGACGGTGTCGTCAGCGAGCGCAAGATCTCCGTCGGCGACACCGTGCAGATCGGTCGCGAACTCGTCAAGGTCATCGACCCGGCCTCGATGCGCTTCGAAGGCCAGATTTCCGCCGACCGGCTGGGTGAGCTGAAGATCGGCCAGCCGGTGTCCTTCCGCATCAACGGCTTCGGTGATGCCGAGTTCCGCGGCAAGCTGGCCCGCATCGACGCGGCCGCCAATGCGACGACGCGCCAGGTCGAGGTCATCGCCGAGTTCGACGACCGTGCCAAGGCGCCGCAGGTGGCCGGCCTTTACGCCGAGGGCCGCATCGAAAGCGCCGACCGCAAGGCGCTGGTTTTGGCCGAGGGCTCCGTACAGCGCCAGGGCGACAGTGCCTTCGTCTGGAAGGTCGCCGGCAACCAGCTCAAGAAGGTCCCGGTGACCGTGGGCGAGCGCGACGAGCGCCGTGGCGAGGTGGTCATCACGTCCGGGCTGGCCCTGGGTGACCAGGTGCTGCGTGCGCCTACCGGCAGCCTGACCGACGGTGCGGCGGTGCAGCGCGTCACGCCGGGTGCCGGTGCCGCTTCAGCCGTCGCCCAGGTTGCCGCCCCCGCGTCCGCCGCCAGCAAGTAAGCAGGAGGTCTCATGTTCCTCTCCAACTTCAGCATCAACAAGCCCGTCGCGACCGTCGTCCTGGTCATCGGGATGATGCTGGTGGGCCTGCTGGCGCTGTCCAAGCTCAAGGTCAACCAGTTCCCCGAGGTCGAGCCGCCGGTGCTCGTCATCAACATCCCGTACCCCGGCGCGTCGCCCGAGACAGTGGAGCGCGAGGTCGTCAACCGCATCGAGAAGGCGCTGCAGAGCATCTCGGGCGTAGACCGCTCCAACTCCACATCGCGCGAAGGCAGCGCCACCATCGTGCTGGTCTTCGACTTCTCGAAGAACATGATCGAGGCCGCCGACGAGGTGCGCAACGCGATTGCCTCGGTGCGCTACAAGCTGCCCACCGAGATCCGCGAGCCCATCATCAACCGGGCCGACCCGGGCGCTCAGCCCATCCTGCAACTGTCGCTGTCCAGCACGACGCTGACGCACGCCCAGCTCAGCCGCCTGGCCGAAGACCAGCTGGCCGAGCGCTTTCGCGGCATCACCGGCGTGGCGGTCGTCAACGTCAACGGCGCACTGCGGCGCGAGCTGTCCATCCTGCTGCGCGCCGAGAAGCTGCGTGAGTTCGGCGTCTCGGTCACCGAGGTCACCAACGCCGTGCGTGCGCAGAACACCACCGCGCCGGTCGGCAAGGTGCGTGGCGAACTGGAGGACCAGAGCATCCGCCTGCTGGGCCGGCTGGAAAGCCCGGCCGAGTTCGAGCAGATGATCATCAAGCGCACCGGCGGCGTCGGGGGCGGCACCGTCGTGCGTCTGGGCCAGGTGGCCGAGGTCAAGGACGGCTTTGCGGAGATGACCGGCTACAGCTTGCGCAACGGCCGGCCCAACGTCGGCATCTCCATCACCCGCTCGCGCGACAGCTCCACGGTCAGCGTCGCCAACGACGCCCGCAAGCTGCTGAAGGACATCGAGAAGGAACTGCCCCAGGGCACGACGCTGGAGATCACGCAGGACGGTGGCAAGGACGCCGAGAACAGCCTGAACAACGTGACCCATGCGCTGGTGTTCGGCGCCGGCCTGACCATCTTCGTCGTCTACGCCTTCCTGAACAGCTGGCGTTCCACGCTGATCACCGCGCTGTCGCTGCCCACCTCGGTGCTGGCGGCCTTCATCGCCGTCTGGCTGCTCGGCTTCTCACTGAACTTCATGAGCCTGCTGGGCCTGAGCCTGGCCATCGGCGTGCTCATCGACGACGCCATCGTCGTCCGAGAGAACATCGTGCGGCACATGGAGCGCGGCAGCGACCGCGTGACCGCGGCGCGCGAGGGCACGGCCGAGATCGGCCTGGCCGTGGCGGCCACGACCTTCGCCATCGTGGCCGTATTCGTGCCGGTGGCCTTCATGGGCAACGGCCCCGGCCAGTGGTTCAAGCCCTTCGCGCTGACCGTCGTCGCTTCCGTCATCGTGTCGCTGCTGATCAGCTTCACGCTCGACCCGATGCTGTCGGCCTACTGGGGCGACCCCCCGGGCTACCACGAGCAGCCCAAGAAGGGCTTCGGCAAGCTGCTGCAGCGCTTCAACCACTGGTTCGACGGCGTCGCCAACGGCTACGGCCATGTCATCGCCTGGGCGCTGCACCACCGCCGCTGGATGGCCGCCTTCGCCGTGGTCAGCTTTGTCGGCGCCATCGCGCTGCAGGCCAAGTTCGGCGGTTCCAGCTTCCTGCCCCAGGCCGATGCCGGCTTCCTCGTCATCGACGTGCGCGCGCCGGCCTCCAGCAGCCTGGAGTATTCCAAGCTCAAGCTTGACGCCGCCGCGGCGCTGGCTTCGACCATGCCCGAAACCAAGGCCACGACGGCCTATCCGAATGCTGCCGGCGGCCGCATCTATGTCGACATCGGCAAGAGCACCGAGCGCCAGCGTTCGGCCACCGACGTGGCCAAGATCCTGCGCGAGCGGGTCGGCCGCCTCGTCGGCGCCGAGTACGTCGTGCTCGACGACCTGAACAACGGCGCTCAGAAGCCGGTGCAGATCCGCTTCTACGGCGCCGACTCGCGCAAGCTGCAGGAGATCACGCAGCAATTCGTGCAGACGCTGCGTGGCGTCAAGGGCGCGGTCGACGTCGGCTACTCCGAGCAGGACCCGCAGAACGAACTGCAGATCGAACTCGACCGTGGCCTGGCCAACCAGATGGGCATCTCGGTCAACGACGCGGCCCAGGCGCTGCGTGTGGCCTTTGCCGGCGTCGAGGTGGGCGACTGGATCGACCCGACCGGCGAGGCGCGCGACGTGGCCGTGCGCCTGCACCCGGCCGACCGTGTCGACGCCGCCAATATCGAGCGACTGCCGATCACCGTCACCGGTACCAACCGCATGGTGCCGCTGGACCAGATCGCCACCGTCACGATGGGCAAGGGCCCGGGCCAGATCCAGCACGGCGACGGCAAGCGCACCATCACGGTCAGCGCCAACGCGCAAGGCCGCGCGCCCGGCGAGATCACGTCCGAGGCAAAGAAGCTGGCCCAGCAGATCGACTTCCCGCCCGGCTTCGGCATCGAACTGGCCGGCTCGGCGCGTGACCAGGAGGTCGTCTTCACGGCCATGATCACCGCGCTGCTGTCGGGCATCGCGCTGATGTACTTTGTGCTCGTCATCCAGTTCAACAGCTTCACCGCGCCGCTGGGCGTCATGCTGTCGCTGCCGCTGAGCCTGATCGGCGTCGTGCTGGCGCTGATCATGACGGGCGGCACGCTCAACCTGATGAGCCTGATTGGCGTCATCATGCTGATGGGCCTGGTGGCCAAGAACGCCATCCTGCTGCTGGACGCGACGCGCCAGGAGGAGAAGGCCGGCATCGACCGCGAGGAGGCGCTGATGCACGCCGGCCGCAAGCGCTTCCGGCCGATCCTGATGACGACGCTGGCGCTGATTGCCGGCATGCTGCCGGTGGCCATCGGCATCGGCGAGGGCGGCGAGTTCTACCGCCCGATGGCCGTGGCCATCATTGGCGGCACGATCACGTCGACCTTCCTGACGCTGCTGGTCGTGCCCAGCTTCTACGACAGCATCGAGATCGCCCGTGATGGCGCGCTGGCCAAGTTCCACCGCCGTGTCCCGCGCTTTACCGTGGTCGGCGCCTTCGTCATCACGCTGATCGAGGCGGTGCTGACGCTGCTGATGGTGCGCTTCGTGTTCCGCATGATCGTCAAGCTCGGCCGATTTGCCACCGGCCGCCGCGTCACGGTCACACCAGCCGCCCAGGGTTGAGCAGGTCAAGCGGGTCCAGCGCCCGCTTGATCGCGCGCATCAGCGCGAGGGCCGTCGGGTCCTTGCGAGCGGCGAGTTCGTCGCGCTTGAGCCGGCCGATGCCGTGCTCGGCCGAGATCGACCCGCCACGCTGCTGCACGGCGTCGTAGACCCGTTCGTTGATCGCGGCCTCGTGCGTCGACAGGAAGCTGGCCGGATCGACACCCACCGGCGCCTGCACGTTGTAGTGCAGGTTGCCGTCGCCCAGATGGCCGAAGTCGATGACTTCGATGCCGGGCAGATAGAGCGCCAGCGCCGCATCGGTCTCGGCCACGAAGCCGGGAATCGCGGAGACCGGCAGCGAGATGTCGTGCTTGATGTTCAAGCCGGCTTGAGCCTGAGCCAGCGGGATGGATTCGCGCACGTGCCAGAAGGCCTTGGCCTGCTGGATGTTCTGGGCGATGGCGGCGTCCTGGACGTTGCCGCGTTCGAGGCCGGCTTCCAGCAGGCCTTCGAAGACGCCGCGCGCATGCTCGGCGCTCTCGGCGTCCGACAGCTCCAGCAACACCGTCCATTCCGCACCGGCCAAGGGCTGGGCGAGTTGCGGCAGCTCACGCGCAACCAGAGCCAGCGACGCGCGGTTCATCACTTCAAAGCCGGTCAGCGCATCGCCGGCGCGCTCGCGCGCGAGACCGAGCAGCGCGACCGCGTCGTCCAGCGAAGCGCAGGCGGCCAACGCGGTCAGGCGGTCTTTGGGCGGGGGATACAGCTTCATCGTGGCCGCCGTGATCACGCCCAGCGTCCCCTCGCTGCCGATGAAGAGGTCGCGCAGGTCATAGCCGGTGTTGTCCTTGCGCAGGCCCGACAGCCCATGCCAGACCTCGCCGCTGGCGGTCACGACTTCCAGCCCCAGGCACAGCTCACGCGCATTGCCATAACGCAACACCTGCGTGCCGCCGGCATTGGTGGCGAGGTTGCCGCCCAGCGTGCATGAGCCCTCGGCCGCGAGGCTCAGCGGGAACAGCAGCCCGGCCTGCGCCGCCGCGGCCTGCACCTCGGCCAGCACGCAACCGGCTTCGACCGTCATGCTCGCATTGGCGACGTCGATGCCTCGCAAGCGTTTCATGCGTGCCAGGCTCAGCACCAGCTGGCGGCCGCTGTCGTCCGGTGTCGAGCCGCCCACCAGCCCGGTGTTGCCGCCCTGCGGCACGACGGCCACGCGGTGGTCGTGGCACAGCCTCAGTACCGCGGCAACTTCTTCGGTCGATGCCGGCCGCGCCACGGCCAACGCCTTGCCGGCATAGCGCTTGCGCCAGTCATTCTCGTAGGCCGCCAGGTCGCCGCCCACCAGCAGGCCCGCCTCGCCGAGCCGCTCCCGCAGCGCGTCGAGGAAATCGCTCATGCCGCCTTGGCCGCCGCCAGCCGCTGACGGATCTGCGCCGTGCAGGCGGTGAAGATGACGACACCCAAGACCACCTCGGCGCCAGCAAGCCACTGGCCAAGACCACCTTCGCTGGTCGAGCGCACCAGGCCTTCCAGCACATACAGCCAGATGGCGAGCGCCAGCCAGCGGTAGGTGTACATGCGGTAGCGCCAGAGGCCGATGGGTGCGGCCAGCAGCGGCAGCGCCTTCGCGGCGAGCGTGCCGCTGCCGGTCGGCGCCAGCCACAGCTCCCAGGCCAGGCAAAGCAGGATCAGCGCAATGGTGGCGGCGAACGCCAGGTTGCGCGACAGCCGTTCCGCGGCGGTGGGTTCGGTTCTTTCAAGGGCAGTGGACATAGCTGCGGCATCATAGAAGCCATGTCCACGACACCGGCTCCGCCTGTTCCGCCTGCAGCACCCGAGCCCGCCCTCGACGCGCCGCTGGCCCGCAACCCGATCACCTTTGCCAGCGACTTCATCACCGAGCTGCTGGCCTGGCCCTGGCTGCAGACGCTGCAGACCTTCCACCAGCGCTTCCGCGAGGAAAAACTCGGCCTCACGGCCGGCAGCCTTACCTTCACGACGCTCATTTCACTCGTGCCGCTGTTGACGGTCATGCTGGCCATCTTCACGGCCTTCCCGATCTTCTCCAGCCTGCAGGCGGCGCTGGAGCAGTACTTCCTGAAGAGCCTGATCCCGCCCAATATCGCCAAGCCGGTGCTGGCCTCGCTGACGCAGTTCGCGGCCAAGGCCAACAAGCTCGGCGCGGTCGGCCTTGTCGTGCTCGGCGTGACGGCACTGGCGCTGATGCTGACCATCGACCGCACGCTCAACGCCATCTGGCGCGTCAAGCGCCCGCGGCCCATGGCCCAGCGCGTGCTCGTCTACTGGGCCGCACTGACGCTGGGCCCGCTGCTGCTCGGCGGCAGCCTGACGCTGACGAGCTATGCCGTCAGCGTTGGCCAAGGGCTGATCACCAAGATGCCCGGCAACCTGGCCGCGCTGCTCGGCGGCGTCGACATCGTGCTGCTGGGCCTGGCGATGGCCGGGCTCTTCCACTACGTGCCCAACACCCACGTGCGCTGGCGTCATGCACTGCTGGGCGGCGCCTTCGTGTCCCTCGGCTTTGCGCTCGCGAAGTCGTTGCTGGCCTGGTATGTCAAGCAGGTGCCGACTTTCTCGACGCTGTACGGCGCCTTCGCGACCGTGCCGGTCTTTCTTGTCTGGGTCTATCTCGGCTGGGTCATCGTGCTGCTGGGCGCCATCCTGGCCGCCAACACGCCCAGCCTGACGGGCCGGCTGCACCTGCGCCCGGATGTGCCCGGCCAGCCGATGCGGATGGCGCTGGAGGTGCTGCGCGAGCTGTGGCGCGTGCGCGAGGCGGGCCAGCAGGGGCTGTCGCATCTGGCGCTGGCGAGCGTGTTGCGCATCGATCCGCTGCAGCTCAGCCCCGTGCTCGACAAGCTGCTGGCCATGGACTGGATCGGCCGGCTGGAAGAAGAGGGCGCCCAGCGCCTGGTGCTGCTGTGCGCGCCCGAGCGCGCGGCGGCTGCGCCGCTGCTCGCGGCCTTCCTGGCGCAGCGCGAGGGCCTGCTCGGCAACCTGTGGGCGCAGGGCGACTGGGCCAAGCTGACGCTGGACCGCCTGCTGCTTACTGAGGCTGGAAGCCCCCGCTCCTGATGATGCGCGCCCAGGCCGCCGCATAGGCGCGCTCCCTCGTCGCCAACTGGGCCGAGCTCATCATGCCGACCGACAGGCCCAGCTCGGTCAGCCGCGCCTTCACGACGGGCTGGTTGACGACGCCGGTCAGCGCGTTGGATATGCGCTCGATGACGGCCGGTGGCGTCCCCGCGGGCGCGAACAGGCCGTAGTAAGGCAGGTCCTCGAAGCCGGCAATGCCCAGCTCTGCGAAGGTCGGTACGTCGGGCAGCATGCCTTGGCGCTGCTGGCCCATGACGGCCACGATGCGCAGTTTCTTCTGCTGGTGGTTGGCGATGAGGTCGGGCACCGATCCGACGCCGGCGCTGATCTGGTTGCCCAGCATGTCGGCCACCATCGGCGCGCTGCCGCGATAGGGCACGCCCAGCAGGTTCAGGCCATTCTTCTCGCCCAGCAGCTTGACGAGGAACTCCGGCACCGAGGCCGGTGCCGGAATGCCGACGCTGCCCTGGCCGCCTTGCTTCTTCACCCAGGCGAGGTATTCCGGCAGGCTGGCGGCCGGCGTGCCGCCCGACAGCGCCAGCGCGTTCGCAAACGTCGCAAAACCGGCGACGGGCACGAAGTCCCTGGCTGGGTCGAAGCCCGGGCTCTTCAGCACCAGCGGCAGGATGGAGATGGTGTGGTCGTGGCTGACGAAGAAGGTCGTGCCGTCGGGCGCCGCGGCCTTCAGCGCCTGGGCCGCGATCTGGCCCCCTGCGCCGGGCTTGTTCTCGACGAGCACCGTCGTACCGAGCGACGCCTGCAGCGCCTCGCCGAGCAACCGCGCGATGGCATCGGTGCCGCCGCCGGCGGGGAAGCCGACGAGCAGCTTGATGGGCTTCGCATCCTGGGCCTGCGTAGCAAAAGGCAGGGCGGCCATCGCGGCCAGGGCGGAACGTCGTTGCAGCATGGGCGGGCTCCTTGGTTGAACCCGCGCGAGTCTACGGGTGCAACACCACCAGCAGCGCCGTCGCGGCGGACTTGCCCGGGTTGCGGATCGTGTGCGGCCCGTCCACCGCATAACGCGCCGTCTCGCCGGCCTTGAGCTTGCTCGTCACACCCTGGGCCGACACCTCCAGGCTGCCGGTCAGCACACTCAGGTGCTCGCGCGAGCCCGGCTCGTGCGCCTGGCTGTCGAGCACGCCACCCGGCTGCACGCTCAGCTCGTACCACTCAAACTGACCCGCCAGCTCGATCGGGCCGAGGATGCGCAGCTTGCACAGCCCGTCCGGGCTGGTCAGCGCCGGCGTCGCATGCGCGGGCACCGTTTCGACGGCTGGGGTGGCCGTGCGCTCGGTGCCCAGCAGCTCGCCCATGTCCACGCCCAGCGCATTCGCCAGCCGCCAGACCACGGCCACCGTGGGATTGGCCTGGTTGCGCTCGATCTGCGACAACATCGACTTGCTGACGCCCGCCCGCTTGGACAGGTCGTCCAGCGACAGGCCACGGCTGCCGCGCAGCGCCTGCAGGGCGGCCCCCACGCGGGGAGGTTCGGTGTCCATGTTCATGCTTGACCGCGATAGACGTTTTTCAGATACTGCACGAAAGTTCGATATATCGAACACGTTCACTTTAGCGAATTGTGCATCAGGAGCCGCGCCATGAGCCAAGCCTTCTATCAACATCTGCAGACCGAGCTGGACGGCATCCGCGCCGCGGGCCTCTTCAAGGCCGAGCGCGTCATCACCACGCCACAGGCCGCCGTCGTGAAGACGACCGATGGCCGTGAGGTCATCAACCTCTGCGCCAACAACTACCTGGGGCTGTCGTCCCACCCCAAGGTCATCGAGGCCGCGCATGAAGCCCTGCGCACGCATGGCTTCGGTCTGTCGTCGGTGCGCTTCATCTGCGGCACGCAGGACGTGCACAAGGAGCTGGAGGCGCGCATCGCCCGCTTCGTCGGCTGTGAGGACGCCATCCTCTACGCCGCCGCCTTCGATGCCAACGGCGGCCTGTTCGAGCCGCTGCTGGGCGAGCAGGACGCCGTCATCAGCGATGCGCTCAACCACGCTTCCATCATCGACGGCATCCGCCTGTGCAAGGCGCAGCGCTACCGCTATGAGCACAACAACCTCGACGACCTGGAGCGCTGCCTGAAGGAGGCCAGGGACAAGGGCGCCCGCTTCACGCTGGTCTTCACCGATGGCGTGTTCTCGATGGACGGCACCATCGCCCAGCTCGACAAGATCCGCGCGCTCTGCGACCAATACGGCGCGCTGCTCGGCATCGACGAATGCCATGCCAGCGGGTTCATGGGCAAGACCGGCCGCGGCACCGCCGAACACTGCGGCGTGTTCGGCAAGGTCGACATCATCACGGGCACCTTCGGCAAGGCGTTGGGTGGCGCCAGCGGCGGCTTCACGGCGGCGCGCAAGGAAGTCGTCGAGCTGTTGCGCCAGCGCTCGCGTCCCTATCTGTTCAGCAACACGCTGGCGCCCAGCATCGCGGGCGCGTCGCTGGCTGTGCTGGACCTGCTGGAAGGCTCGACCGCGCTGCGCGACAAGCTCGAAGCCAATACCGCGTACTTCCGCGAAGCCATCCAGGCTGCCGGTTTCGAGATCAAGCCCGGCACCCACCCCATCGTGCCCATCATGGTCTACGACGCGGTCAAGGCTCAGGCGTTGAGCAAGCGCATCCTTGAGCTGGGCATCTACGCCGTCGGCTTCTTCTTCCCCGTCGTGCCCAAGGGCCAGGCCCGCATCCGCGTGCAGGTCTCGGCGGTGCACGAGCGTGAGCATCTGGAGAAGGCCGTCGCCGCGTTCACGCAGGCCGGCCGCGAACTGGGCCTCGTCAAATGAAGATCCTCATCATCGGCGCCAATGGCCAGATCGGCACCGAGCTGGCCACCGAACTCGCCCGGCTGCACGGCAATGACGCCGTCGTCACCAGCGACCTCGCCCCCAACGGCCGCGTGCCCAGCCTGCAGCACGAGGCGCTGGATGTGACCGACGCGGGCGCGCTCGCCACCGTCGTCAAGCGCCACAAGATCACGCAGATCTATCACCTCGCTGCCGCGCTGTCGGCCAATGGCGAGAAGCACCCGATGTGGGCGTGGGACCTGAACATGAAGGGCCTGCTCAACGTGCTGGAGCTGGCCCGGCACGAGAAGCTGGACAAGATCTTCTGGCCCAGCTCCATCGCGGCTTTCGGCCCGAACACGCCCGCGGTCGACACGCCGCAGACTACGGTGATGGACCCCACCACGGTCTACGGCATCAGCAAGCTCGCCGGCGAGCGCTGGTGCGACTGGTACCACGCCAAGCATGGCGTGGACGTCCGCAGCCTGCGCTACCCCGGCCTCATCAGCTGGAAGACGCCGCCCGGCGGTGGCACGACGGACTACGCGGTCGAGATCTTCCATTCGGCGATCAAGGACGGCCGCTACACCTGCTTCCTGAAGCAAGACCAGGCCCTGCCGATGATGTACATGCCCGATGCGCTGCGCGCCACCATCGAGCTGATGAACGCGCCGGCCGAGGCCGTCAGACAGCGCGGCAGCTACAACCTGGCTGGCGTCAGCTTCACACCCGAGGACATCGCCGCCTCCATTCGCCGTCGCCTGCCGGACTTCACGATGGACTGCGTGCCGGACTTCCGCCAGGCGATCGCCGCCAGCTGGCCGCAGCGCATCGATGACTCCGCTGCGCAGGGGGACTGGGGTTGGGCGCTGAAGTACGACCTCGACGCCATGGTGGACGACATGCTCGTTAATCTGACACGCGAACTGAAGCTCGGCTGACAAGGCGCAGGCAGCGCGCTGGTAGGCTGGGCTGCATGAGAGGTGCGCTGCTCGTTGCCGCTGTCGCCATGGTCACGCTGGCTTCATCAGCGGATGCTGAATCGACCACGCCGCGCAGCAACGACGAGAGTCCGCCGGCGCGCTACCTGCTTGGCGTGTCCATCGCCTCGGGCCCCGAGTACGAAGGCGCGCGCACCCGTGAAACCAAGCTCCGGCCGGTATGGGCTGCCAAGCTTGGCCGCATTCGCATCACCACTGGCGGCGGCAGCGCCTTGCTTGGTTTTGGCCGTGAAGGCGCGGGCGCTGGCGCCAGCACCCAGTTGATCGACACCGAACGCTTGCGGCTGGGCATTTCAGCCCGCATCGACGGCGGCCGCGATAGCGACGATGCCAGCACGACGCGCGGCCTGCCCGATGTCAGGCGCACGCTGCGCGCCAGGCTCTACGCCAACTACAGCCTGACCCAGGACTGGAATGTCGGCGCGTCCGCCTCACAGGACGTGCTCGGCCGCCGCGGCGGGCTGACGCTCAGCCTGGACACCGGCTGGCGTTTCTACCGCAGCGCGACAACCGAGTGGACCACCGGCATCGGTGTTTCTGCCGCTAACGGGCAGAACATGCGCAGCTATTTCGGTGTGCCAGCCTCGGCAAGCGCCACCATCGGCAAGCCGGCCTACGAACCGGGGGCGGGGTTGCGCGACGTCCATGCCGGCATCAACTTCAAGCACGCGCTGTCCAAGCACTGGTTCGTTTTTGGCGGGGCCGGCGCCAGCCGCCTGCTGGGCCCTGCGGCCGACAGCCCGCTGGTCGAGAAACCCGGCGGTTCGTCGGCGTCCGTGGGCTTAGCCTGGCGGAACTAGGGCCTGTTAACACTACGGCAACGGGTCGCGTTGTGGCCAGAAAGGCCGCGAGCAAGGCGCAAACCGCAGCCGGGTTGGACACCCGGCGAGGATTTGCAACGCCGCGCGCGGCCTTTCCGGCCACAACCNGGCCAGAAAGGCCGCGAGCAAGGCGCAAACCGCAGCCGGGTTGGACACCCGGCGAGGATTTGCAACGCCGCGCGCGGCCTTTCCGGCCACAACCCGAAGGGAAGGCCCGCCGCCAGGGGCCACTCGGCGTTGCACCGCTTGCCCGCATATCAATGCGGGCGGCGCGTTGCGCCTTGATTGGCCCCTGGCGGCGGGCCTTCGCGACCCATTGCCGTAGCGTTAACAGGCCCTAGCAGACCCTAAAGCTTGACCCGGCCGCGCCAGATGTCGACGTACATGACCCAGTCGCCCATGAAGCTGTAGAGCGGGTACTTGAAGGTGGCCGGCCGGTTCTTCTCGAAGAAGAAATGCCCGATCCAGGCAAAGCCATAGCCGCAGAGCAGGCCGTTCAGCAGCCACACCGGCTCGCCGGTGGCGAACAGCCGCCACAGGCAAACCAGCACCAGCGTCGAGCCGATGAAGTGCAGGCGTCGGTTCCTGCGGTCCGCATGCTCGCGCAGGTAGAAGGGATAGAAGTCGGCAAAGCGGTCGAAGCGTTCGGTGCTCATGTCCCGATTGGAACGCGGCTTGGCGCGGAGCGGCAAGCGGGCATGCCCTGGCGTCAGCGTGCAGCTGCTAGCGGCCGGCCGCGAGCGCTTGCCGCAGCGCGGCGAGCATCGCGTCGGGCGCCTCGGCCATGATCTCGTGGCCGGCGTGCAGGCGCTGCACCCGAGGCTTCAGCAGGCCTTCGAGGACAGCGGTCTGCTTGGGCGAGTTCATCTGGTCCAGCGCGCCCAGGATCAGCGTGACGGGGCAGGCCACGCGCGCGGCGGCCACCTCGGCGTTGGCATAGGCGTCGCAGAGCTTGAAGTCGTGTTCGAAGAGGTTCAGCGCCGGCTGGCGCGCCTGAATGCGCCGCTTCAGCGCCGTCGAGCCGCCACGCAACCAGGCGCCCGGTCCGGGAAAGCTGGGCTTGGCACTGGCCAGCGAATGAGAGAAGGCCGTGACCATGTCGATGGCCGCATCGGGCCGCTCGCGCGCTGTCGTCAACAGCGCGTCCGAAACCTTCATCGGATAGGCCGTGCCGACCATGACGAGGGCCGTCGCGCGCTCGGCGGCCTCGAGCGCGACCAGAGAACCGAGGCTGTGGCCGACCAGGGCCGCCTTGCGCACGCCGGCCGCGTCAAGCAGGCGATGCAGCCATTGGCCTAACGCTTCCACGCTGGGCAGCGGCAAGCCGGCGCTGCGCCCATGCCCGGGGTGATCCACCGCGAGCACGCTGTAGCCATGATGGGCGCACCAGCGCGCCAACAGGGTCCACACGCTGTGGTCGTTCAGCGCGCCGTGGATGAAGACGACGCAGGGCAGGGCGGGATCAAAGGGCTTGCCGCCGGTGTAGGCGTAGGCCTCGTGGTTGTCGACGATGAGCTTCATGCCCCACTCCCCGACTTCGCCGCAACCTTCAAGGCGCGCTTGAGGTCGTCGATGAGGTCGGCCGGGTCTTCGAGGCCGATGGACAGGCGGATGGTGCCGGGGCCGATACCCGCACGTTGCAGGGCGGCGTCGTCCATGCGGAAATGGGTGGTGCTGGCCGGGTGGATGACGAGGGACTTGGCGTCGCCGACGTTGGCCAGGTGGGAGAACAGCTTGAGCGCCTCGATGAAGGCCCGGCCTTGTTCGCGGCTGCCTCTGATGTCGAAGGAGAACACCGCACCGGCGCCGCGGGGCAGCAGCCGCTGGGCGAGGGCATGGTCCGGGTGCGAGGTCAGGCCGGGGTAGGACACCCTCTCGACCAGGTCCTGCGACGCCAGGAACTCGGCCACCGCCTGTGCGTTGGCCACGTGGCGGGCCATGCGCAGCGGCAGCGTCTCCAGCCCCTGCAGCATCAGCCAGGCGGTGTGCGGGCTCATGCAGGCGCCGAAGTCGCGCAGGCCTTCGCGGCGGGCGCGCAGCAGGAAGGCGCCGACGGTGCTCTCCTCGCTGAACACCATGCCGTGGAAGCCTTCATACGGCTCGCACAGCGTCGCGAATCGGCCGTGCTGATCGTGGGCGGCCTGCCAATCAAACGAGCCCGCATCGACCAACACGCCGCCCACGACGGTGCCATGCCCGCACAGGAACTTGGTGGCCGAGTGGTAGACGAGGTCGGCGCCCAGCTCCGCCGGGCGCTGCAGGTAGGGCGTGGTGAAGGTGGCGTCGACCAGCAGAGGCAAGCCGGCCTCGTGCGCGATGGCACTCACCGCGGGGATGTCGAGCACATCAAGGCCGGGATTGCCCAGCGACTCGCCGAACAGCAGCCGCGTCTCCGGCCGGATGGCGGCACGCCAGGCGTCCAGGTCGCGTGGGTTGACGAAGGTCGTTTCAATGCCGAAGCGGCGCAGCGTGTAGTGCAGCAGGTTGTGGCTGCCGCCATACAGCGCCGTGCTGGCGACGACATGGCCGCCGGCGCCCATCAAGGTACAGATGGCCAGGTGCAGGGCCGCCTGGCCACTGGCGGTGGCAATCGCGCCGATGCCGCCGTCGAGCGCGGCCATGCGCTCCTCGAACACGGCCGTCGTCGGGTTGGACAGCCGGCTGTAGACATGGCCCGAGCGCTCCATGTTGAACAACGAGGCGGCGTGCTCGCTGCTCTCGAAGACGAAGGAGGTGCTCAGGTGCAGCGGCGTGGCCCGCGCGCCGGTGCCCGGATCGGGCGCCGCGCCGGCATGCAAAGCGAGGGTGTCGAAGCCCGGCATGGGTGTTTTTCATGGGGTGGTGGCGCGGGCATTGTGTGCTATGTTGCCCATGAGTTTTGCCTCGGAGCCCCCCATGAAAGTCGTCGATATCCTGCGTGTCAAAGGCGGCACCTTGTTCACCGTCACGCCCGACGAGCCGCTGAAGGATTCCCTGGCCGTCATGGCCGAGCGCGACATCGGTTCGCTGGTCGTCATGGAGCATGGCGACCTAGTCGGCATGCTGACCTTCCGCGAGGTCATCTCGGCCGTCGTGAAGAACAACGGCGCAGTCGGCACGACCATCGTTCGCTCGGTCATGGACGACGCCCCGCTGACCTGCACGCCCGAGACCGAGATCGACGAAGTGCGCCGCATGATGCTGGGCCGGCATGCGCGATACATGCCGGTCATGAACGGCAAGACGCTGATGGGTGTGATCTCGCTGTACGACGTCGCCAAGGCGGTGGTCGACAGCCAGGACTTCGAGAACCGCATGCTCAAGGCCTATATCCGCGACTGGCCGGTGGAAGAGAACGCCGAGCCCGAGTCGAAACTCTGACGCGCTGATTCGCATCCTGACAAGGCGGCCTTGCGAGGCCGCTTTTGCTTGTGCGGGCCGCCTAAACTTGCGGTCTATGTCAGGCAGCACCTTCGGCGAACTCTTTCGCGTCACCAACTTCGGCGAAAGCCACGGCCCGGCCATCGGCTGCGTCATCGATGGCTGTCCGCCGGGGATGCAACTCAGCGAGGCTGACATCCAGCCCGAGCTGGACCGCCGCCGCCCCGGCACCAGCCGCCACGTCACGCAGCGCAACGAACCCGATGCGGTCGAGATCCTGTCCGGCGTCTACGAGGGCGTCACGACCGGCACGCCGATCTGCCTGCTGATCAAGAACACCGACCAGCGAAGCAAGGACTACGGCAACATCCTCGACACCTTCCGCCCCGGCCATGCCGACTACACCTACTGGCGCAAGTACGGCGTGCGCGACCCGCGCGGCGGTGGTCGCTCCTCGGCGCGGCTGACGGCGCCGATGGTCGGCGCTGGCGCCGTGGCCCGCAAATGGCTGCGCGAGGCGTATGGCACCGAGTTCCGCGGCTGCATGACGCAGCTGGGCGAGATCGAGATCCCGTTTGAAGGCTGGGAGCACGTCGGGCAAAACCCCTTCTTCGCCGCCAACACCAGCAAGATCGCCGCGCTAGAGGACCACATGGACGCGCTGCGCAAGGCCGGCGACTCGGTCGGCGCACGCATCCGCGTGGAAGCCACCGGCGTGCCCGTCGGCCTCGGCGAGCCGCTGTTCGACAAACTCGATGCCGACATCGCCTACGCGTTGATGGGCATCAACGCCGTCAAGGGCGTGGAGATCGGCGCCGGCTTCGGCGTCGTCGCTCAGCGCGGCACCGAGCATGGCGACGAGCTGACGCCGCTGGGCTTTGCCAGCAATAACTCGGGCGGCATGCTGGGCGGCATCTCCACCGGCCAGGACATCGTCGCGTCCATCGCCATCAAGCCGACCAGCTCCATCCGCAGCCCCAAGGCCAGCATCGACCGCGCGGGCAACCCGTCGACCGTTGAGACCTTCGGCCGCCACGACCCCTGCGTCGGCATCCGCGCCACGCCCATCGCCGAGGCGATGCTGGCGCTGGTGCTGATGGACCATGCCCTTCGTCATAGGGCGCAGTGCGGCGACGTGAAGCTGCCCGTCGACCCCATCGCTGCAACTCGTCCGCTGTAGAGGCGGCTCGTCCGCCTGGGCGCCGGCCTGATCGCCGGGCCGTGCAGCTCAGCCCTCGCAAACCGCGTTTCGTCACACCGAGGCTGCGGCACCCAACCCTCTGTTTCTAGACTGCAAACGTCTGTATCAGAGAACGGTTTGGGGGAGTCATGCGCAAGTCCTGGAAATTGGGTGGCATCGCGGCCGTCGTGCTGGTGATCGGTGGCGCTGGCGTTGCCGTCATGGCCAGCAAGGGCGACGGTCCGAAGAAGCCGGGCGACAAGCCCAAGACGGCGTTGGAGTTCCTGGCTGCGGAGGTCGTCAAGCCGACGCTCACCGCCATGCCGGGCCAGATCGAATTCAGCGGCCCGCTGGTCGCACCCGGCACGGTCGTCGTACGCGCCAAGTCCAACGGCACGTTGCTAAACCTGGCGGTGGGCGAGGGCAGCCGCGTGAAGGCCGGCCAGGCGCTTGGACAGGTCGACCTGGAGGAGCTGCGCTACCGCATCGCCGAGCGCGGCGCCAGCGTCGAGGCCATGCGCGCCCAGATGGACCAGGCCGAGCGCAGCTACAAGGCCAACGAGGGCCTGGCGGCCAAGAATTTCATTGCCCAGACGGCTCTGGACAACTCGCGCGCCGCCTACGAGTCGGCCCGCGCCAATTGGCACGCCGCCAAGGCCCAGCTCGACACCAGCCAGGTGACGATGCGCCAAGCCGGCCTGGTGTCGCCCATCAACGGGGTCGTCGCCAAGCGCCATGCGCTGCCGGGCGAGAAGTTGGCCGCCGAGCAGCAGATCCTGACCATCGTCGACCTCGCCAAGCTGGAACTGGCCGGCCTGGTCGGCACCCATGAAGTCAGCCGCCTGCAGCCCGGCATGCCGGTGCAGGTGAAGGTGGAGGGCGTGGAGCAACCGGTCGAAGCCAAGATCGCGCGCATCGCGCCGGCGGCCGAGCCCGGCACGCGCTCCATCGGCGTGACGCTGGTGCTGGACAACCCCAAGGAGCTCTACCGCGCCGGCCAGTACGCCGTCGCCAAGGTCGTGCTGCACGACGACACGCAGCGCCTCACCGTGCCCATCGCCGCCGTCAGCCGCAACTCCGGTCAGGAGCAGGTTTGGATGATTGAAAACGGCGCGCTGGTGCGCCGCATTGTCACGACCGGCCGCAGCGACGCCCGCGAAGGCCGCGTCGAAGTGCTGAACGGCCTCAAGCCCGAGGCGCAGGTGCTGGCCGCGCGCTTTGACAACCTGCGTGAGGGCGACAAGGCCAACATCGTGGTGGCCAAGGCCAAGGTGGCCAGCTCGGCGGCGTCGGCCGCCGTGCAGCAGTAAGGAGCGCGCCATGTGGATGACCCGCGTTTCCATCCAGAACCCGGTCTTCGCGACCATGGTGATGGTGGCCCTGTGCGTGCTGGGCCTGTTTTCCTATTCCAAGCTGGGTGTCGAGCAGATGCCCGACATCTCCTTCCCCGGCGCGCAGGTGGACGTGCGCTACCCCGGCGCCTCGCCCGAGGCCGTCGAGCGCGAGATCGCCAAGCCGCTGGAAGAGGCGCTGAACACCATTGCCGGCGTCGAGCGCATCCAGTCGCGCAGCTTCGAGGGCCGTGTGCAGGCCAGCGTCGAGTTCTCGCTGAACGCCGACATGGGCCGCGCGATGCAGGACCTGCGCGACCGCGTTGCCGCAGCGCAGGCGCGGTTCCCGCGTGATGCCAAGCCGCCGACGGTGCAGCGCTTCGAGAACGACAACTCGCAGCCCGTCGTCGTGATGGCGCTGCTGAGCCCGACGCGGGGCTCGCGCGAGCTGTCCATGATGGCCGACCTCATCGTCTCCAAGCGGCTGGGCCGCGTGGAAGGCGTGGCCAAGGTGGACGTGGGCGGCATGACCACCCGCGAGGTGCGCATCGACCTGGACCCGATGCGGCTGCGCGCCTACGGTGTGACGCCGGCCGAGATCGCCAAGGCGCTGGCCGAGGCCAATACGGACCAGCCCGTGGGCCTGCTGTCCGACCAGACCTCCGACGCCATCCTGCGCGTGGAAGGCCGTGTGAAGGACCCCAAGGCCTTCGGCCAGACGGTGGTCGCCCGGCGCGGCAACCTGGCGCTGACGCTGAACGACCTCGGCACGCTGGTCGAGCGTGAACGCGAGCAAGACAGCATTGCCCGCATCAACGGCCAGCCCGCCGTCAGCTTCAACATCTTCAAGCAGCAGGACGCCAACATCGTCAAGACCGGCGACGCCGTCAAAGAGGCCATGGACGAGCTGCGAAAGACGCTGCCCAAAGACGTGGAACTGCGCCTGATCTACGCCGCCAGCGACTTCGTGAAGGGCTCGCTGACCGGCCTGCAGCACACGCTGATCGAAGGCGCGCTGCTGACGGTGGCCATCGTCTTCCTGTTCCTGCACAGCTGGCGCTCCACCATCATCACGGGCCTGACACTGCCCATCGCCGTCATCTCCAGCTTCATCGCCGTGCATGCCTTCGGCTTCACGCTGAACTTCATGACGATGATGGCGCTGAGTCTGTGCATCGGCCTGCTGATCGACGACGCCATCGTCGTGCGCGAGAACATCGTGCGCCACGTCGGCATGGGCAAGGACCACCGCACCGCGTCGTTCGACGGCACCAACGAGATCGGCCTGGCCGTCATGGCGACGACCTTCGCCATCTGCGCCGTCTTCGTGCCGGTCGCTTTCATGGGCGGCATCATCGGCAAGTTCTTCTATCCCTTCGGCATCACGGTCGCCGTTGCGGTGCTGGTCAGCCTGTTCGTCAGCTTCACGCTCGACCCGATGCTGTCCTCCGTCTGGCACGACCCGCCGAGCACGCGCATCAAGCACTGGCCGGTCATCGGCCATCTCATCCGCGCGACCGACTGGGGCATGGACCGCCTGCACGACCTCTACGCCAGGACCATCGACTGGGCCTTCTCCGGCCGCCGCTACCGCGTCTTCGTACCGCCCATTC
Source organism: Pelomonas sp. Root405 (assembly GCF_001425165.1). GTDB lineage: Bacteria > Pseudomonadota > Gammaproteobacteria > Burkholderiales > Burkholderiaceae_C > Pelomonas. The sequence goes on along the minus strand of NZ_LMDU01000014.1, from coordinate 637,449 downwards.
CCGCCTACGGCCGCCCGTTCAGCGCCGATGGCCAGCGCGACAAGGGCGCCAAGCGCCGGCTGCGCTTTGCGACGCTGACGCCGCGAGGCCTGGTCATGTGGGGCGCCTTTGCCAGCTTCGTCGCCGCACTGGCACTGGCGCCGATGGTGGGCAGCGAGTTCGTGCCACAGACCGATAACGGCTTCACCCAGGTCAACCTGCGCATGCCGGTGGCCAGCAGCATCGAGCGCGGCAGCGCCAAGGTCGCGCAGATCGAGGAGATCTTGAAGGCCTATCCCGAGATCAAGACCGTCTCCACCGTGGTGGGCAGCACCGGCGAGGGCATGGCCACGGGCCGCAACCAGGCGTCGCTGAACATCACGCTGACCGACCGCAGCGAGCGCAAGCGCACGCAGAAGGAAGTGGAGGATTCGATCCGCGCCGACATCGCCAAGATTCCCGGCATCGAGGTCAGCGTGGGCTTCGACCGTCCGATCTGGATCACGCTGCTGGGCAACGATCCCGAGGTGCTGACGCAGGCGGCCAAGGACCTGGTCGAGCAGATCAAGAAGATCCCCGGCGCCGTGGATGTGGACACGACCGTCAAACCCGGCCTGCCGGCCTTCGCCGTGCGCCTGAAGGACTCGGCCATCCGCGAGCTGGGTCTGACCGCGCCGCAGATCGCCTCCAGCCTGCGCGCCTACGTCAACGGCGAGATCGCCACCTATTGGACGACGCCGGACGGCAACCAGGTCGAGGTGCTGCTGCGCCTGCCGCGTGAACAGCGCGAGCGCATCGAGCAGATGGCCAAGCTGCCGGTCGCCTTCTCGGCCACGGGCGCGCCCATCACGCTGGACCAGGTGGCCACCATCGAGCCGGTGTTCAACCCCGAGGTCATTCGCCGCGAGAACCTGCAGCGCCGCGAGGCCGTGTTCGCCGGCGTGCAGGGACGCCCGGGTGGCGACGTGAACGCCGACGTGCAGAAGCTGATCAAGAACACGCAGCTGCCGCCGGGTACCAGCTTCAAGGTGGACGGCGCCGGCAAGCAGCAGGCCGAGGCCTTCAACGGCCTGCTGGCGGCCATGGCACTGGCAGCCATCTTCATCTACATCGTGCTGGCCAGCCAGTTCGGCAGCTTCCTTCAGCCCATCGCCATCATGGCGAGCCTGCCGCTCGCGTTGATCGGTGTGATGCTGGCCCTGCTGCTGTGGCGCTCGACGCTGAACGTGTTCTCGATGATCGGCCTGGTCATGCTGATGGGCCTGGTGACCAAGAACGCGATTCTTCTCGTCGACTTCGCCAACCACGCCCGCAAGGCCGGCGCGACGGTGGCCGAGGCATTGCGCGAGGCCGGCCTGATCCGCATGCGCCCCATCATCATGACGACGGCCGCCATGGTGTTCGGCATGCTGCCCATGGCGATTGCGCTGAACGACGGCGGCGAGATCCAGGCGCCCATGGGCCGGGCCATCATCGGCGGCGTCATCACGTCGACGCTGCTGACGCTGGTGGTGGTGCCGGTGCTGTACAGCTATCTGGTGCGGGAGAAGAAGCCCGCCAAGAAGGCAGCGGAGCAGGGCGGTGGCGCGCTGCCCCTGCATGGCATGCCCGGGGCGATGCCCGCAGACAAAGAGTAATCAGTTCTCCCTCGAGCGCTTCAGCGCTTGGGCCGGCTGCTTCGGTGGTCGGCCCTTTTTGTTGGTCGACGTTTTGTGACGAGCATCCAAGGTGCAGTTCGCCTCGTGCCGGGCTGATTGATCCCACCACTCGACTATCACCTCATTCGCAAACCTCTCGCACGCAGCCCCGCAACCATCGGTGCGCCGCATCACCATCCATCCTCGGATGCCATAGCAGCGAGACGGTGAACGGCTCCAGCGCCAGCGGTAGATCGACAGTCAGCAAGCCATCGCGCAGATGCCCGGTGTGCCGCTCTGGCACCGTGGCAATCAGGTCTGTGCCGCGCGCCAGCGCCAAGGCTTCTGAGAAGCCTGTCACCGTGACGACGATGTCGCGGGCGAGGTTCAGGGCGGACAACGCCTTGTCGACCGGCCCCGCCGCCGTGCCGCGCCGGGAAATGGCGACATGCCGGCCCGCCGCGTAGCGCTTGACCGTCAGCTTGCCGCTCGCCAGTCCATGGCCCTGGCGGACGACCGCCACGAAGCGGTCGCGGAACAGCGCCTGGGTCCGCAGCTCCGGCCCGGTCGTTGAACCGACGACACCAGTCTCCAAATCCACTCGACCATCTCGCAGCGGTGTGCTGTCCCGGTCCTGTTTGGGCAAGAAACGCAGCCGCACGCCGGGCGCCTCGGCGGCGACTCGGGCCAGCAGCGCGGCGCCGAAGTTCTCGACGAAACCTTCACGCGTGCGCAGCGTGAACTCCCGCTCCACCTTGGCGACGTTCAGCGCCGCCGCCGGCCGCAGTGCGGCTTGCGCTTCCTGCACCAGCGGCCCGATGCGCTCACGCAGTTCCAGCGCGCGCGGTGACGCGACCAGCCCGCGGGCGGCGCGCACCAGCAGCGGGTCGCCCGTTGCCTCGCGCAGCCGCGCCAGCGACCGGCTCATGGCCGACGGACTGAGGCTTAGCCGGCGTGCAGCGCCGGTGACGCTGCCCTCGGCGAGCAGGGCGTCCAACGTCAGCAGCAGGTTGAGGTCAGGGTCTGACATGGCGTCTGGTGCATTGATGAAGTGCAGATGATGCGTCTTCCGCCACGGCCCGCAAACTTCTAACGTCCGGGCATGAACACATTGCCCCTGAGTCCACCCGCCGCAGCGCCGGCCGTCGGCGTGCTTGCCAGCCTGGCATTGACCACGTTGCTGCCCTCCCTGGCCATCAGCAGCGCCAACGTCGCCTTGCCGACGCTTGCAGCCGGCTTCGACGCAGGGTTGGCTCAGGTGCAATGGGTCGTGCTGGCCTACCTGCTGTCCACGACGACGCTCATCGTTGGTGCCGGCCGCCTGGGTGACCTGATGGGTCGACGCCGCTTGCTGTTGGCGGGGATCGGGCTGTTCTCCGTGGCGTCAGCGTTGGCCGCGATGGCGCCCACGCTGCCGCTGTTGATCGCCGCCCGGGCGCTGCAGGGCGCCGGTGCCGCGGCCATGATGGCCTTGACGATGGCCCTGGTGGGTGCCGCATTGCCCAAGGCGCGTGGCGGCAGCTCGATGGGACTGCTGGGCACGATGTCGGCGGTCGGCACGGCGCTCGGGCCGTCGCTGGGCGGTGGGCTGATCGCCGCCTTTGGCTGGCAGGCGGTGTTTGCCGTCAACCTGCCGCTGGGCCTGTTGGCCATCGGGCTGGCGTGGCGTTGTCTGCCGGCGGACCCGGCGCGTGGCGGCCTCACGGCGCGCTTCGATCTGCCCGGCACACTGTGGCTTGCGCTGACGTTGGCGGCGTACGCACTGGCGATGACGCTGCACCTCGGACTGCTCGCCGTGGCGGCCGTCGGCCTGTTCGTCTACCTGCGCACGCAGGCCTGCGCGCCTTCACCGCTGATGCCGCTGGCGCAGCTGCGCGCACCGGCGCTGCGTGCCGCACTGGGGATGAACGCGCTGGTGTCGGCGGTCATGATGGCCACCCTTGTCATCGGTCCCTTCCACCTCAGCGACACGCTGGCCCTTGGGGCAGCATCGGTCGGTGCGCTGATGTCCATCGGCCCGGGCCTGGCGGCTTTGAGCGGCCTGCCGGCCGGTCGCCTGGTGGACCGCCTCGGCGCGCGACGCATGGCGCAATGGGGCCTCGCCACGATGGCACTGGGGTGCGTGCTGATCGTGCTGCTGCCCGCGTCGTTGGGCGCCGTGGCCTATGTCGGGCCGCTTGCCCTGGTCACGCCGGGGTATGCGCTGTTTCAGGCGGCCAACAACACGGCCGTCATGGCCGATGTGGCGGCGGACCAGCGTGGCGTGGTCAGTGGCTTGCTGACGCTGTCGCGCAATCTGGGCCTCATCAGCGGCGCGTCGGGCATGGCTGCGGTCTTCACGGCGGGCGGCATGCGGTGGAGCTTTGTGGTGGCGGCTGTCCTGGTGATGTGGGGATTGGCCCTCAGCCGCATGCTTCCCCGCCAGCGGTGAGGCGCCGAGAAAGGCGCGTTGCGCAAGAAAACACGAATCATTCTTGTTAGCATCGCTGTTTACCCAACTTCTGACGAGGTTCCTTGTGATCCTGCACCGCCGCTTGCTCTGTCTGTCCCTGGCTCTGGCCGGCCTGAACGCCACCGCGCAGACGGCCAAGGAGCCGGTTCTGAACATCTATTCGGCCCGCCACTACCAGACGGACGAGGCGCTGTACGCCAACTTCACCAAGCAGACGGGCATCAAGATCAACCGCCTGGACGGCAAGGAAGACGAGCTCGTCGAGCGCATCCGCAACGAGGGCACGGCCAGCCCGGCCGATGTGCTGATCACCGTCGATGCCGCGCGGCTGGAGATCGCCGACAGCCTGGGCCTGTTCCAGCCGGTCAAGTCCAAGGTGCTGGAAGACCGCGTGCCCGCCGGCCTGCGCACGCCGACCTGGTTCTCGTTCTCGACCCGCGCCCGCGTCATCGTGCACAACAAGACCGCCGTGAAGAGCGACTGGGTGCAGACCTATGAAGACCTGGCCGACCCGCGCCTGAAGAGCCAGGTCTGCGTGCGCTCGGGCTCGCACCCCTACAACCTGTCGCTTGGCGCCGCGCTGATCGCCCACAACGGCGAGGCCAAGACCGAGGCTTGGGCCAAGGGCCTGGTGGCCAACTTCGCCCGCGCGCCCAAGGGCGGCGACACCGACCAGCTGCGTGCCGTGGCCGCCGGCGAGTGCGGCGTGACCATCTCCAACAGCTACTACCTGGCGCGCCTGATGCGCTCCACCAAGCCGGAGGATCAAGAGGTCGTGAAGGCGCTGGGCATCGTCTGGCCCAACCAGAAGACCTGGGGAACGCACATCAACGTCTCCGGCGCCGGCGTGCTCAAGCATGCGCCGAACAAGGACGCGGCCGTCAAGTTCCTGGAATACCTGGCCAGCGACGAGGCCCAGGGCTATTTCGCCAACGGCAACAACGAATGGCCGGTGGTGAAGTCCGCGGTCACCAAGAACCCGGCGCTGGAAGCGATGGGCAGCTTCAAGGCTGACGCGCTGCCCATCGGTGACCTCGCCAAGACGACGACCACCGCGCAAAAGGTCTTCGACCGCGCCGGCTGGAAGTAAGTCAGGTGCCGTGACTAGAAGTGCCGCGCACGATGTGCCGGCACAGCACCACCATGGGCACCAGGCCGACGACGACGATGGCCAGCGCCGAGGTCGAGGCCTCGGCCAGGCGTTCGTCCGACGCCAGCGTGTAGGCCTGCGTGGCCAGCGTGTCGAAGTTGAAGGGGCGCATGACCAGCGTGGCCGGCAGCTCCTTCATCACGTCGATGAAGACCAGCAGCCCGGCCGTCAGCGCGCTGCCGCGCAGCAGCGGCAGGTGCACGCGCCACAGGGTCTGCGCCGGCGTGTGGCCCAGCGTGCGCGCCGCCTGCTCCATGCGCGGCGTGATGCGTGCCAGGCCGGCGTCCATGGCCTGCAGCGCGGCGGTGAGGTAGCGCACCACGCAGGCGTACACGAGGGCGGCAATCGTGCCCGTCAGCAGCAGGCCCGCGTCGATGCCGAAGCCCTGGCGCAGCAGCGCCGCCAGCGCATGGTCGAGCTGTGTCACGGGGATCAGCACGCCGACCGCGATCACGGACCCCGGCAGCGCATAGCCCAACCCGGCGACGCGGTGCGCCCAGCGCGTCGGCGCGCTTTGGTCGACACGCCCGGCATAGGCGATCAGCAGCGCCAGCGCCGTGGCCAGCAGCGAAGTGGCGCCGGCCACCAATACGCTGTTGCCGGCCAGCGTGAAGAAGCGCGTGCCCCACTGGGCATCGCCTTCCGTCAGCGCCATGTGCAGCATCACGCCCGCCGGCAGCAGGAAGCCGCCGGCCAGCGGCAGCGCGCAGGCCAGCAGCGCAAGCGCCGCGCGCGGTCCCTGCAGAGGCACCCGCATGACGCCCCGGCTGCGCAAGGTGCTGTCTGCAAATCGCGAGCCGCCGCGCGACAGTTTCTCCAGCGCCAGCACCATGACGACGAACAGCAGCAGCACCATCGCCAGCTGCGCCGCCGCGGTGCGGTCGCCGAGAGAGAACCAGGCGCGGTAGATGCCCGTCGTGAAGGTCTGCACGGCGAAATAGGACACGGTGCCGTAGTCGGCCAGCGTCTCCATCAACGCCAGCGCGACGCCGCCGGCAATCGCCGGTCGTGCCAGCGGCAAGGATAGGCGGTGGAAAGCCTGAAACGGCGTCAGGCCCAGCGTGCGGCCGACTTCGATCATGCCGCCGGCGCGCTCCATGAAAGCGGTTCGCGCCAGCATGTAGACATAGGGGTAGAGCACCAGCGAGAACATTGCGATGGCGCCGCCCAGCGAGCGCACATCGGGAAACCAGTAGTCCCCACGCCGCCAACCGAAGCTCTCGCGCAGCCAGCTCTGCACCGGGCCCACGAACTGCAGCAGGTCGGTGTAGGCATAAGCCATCACATAGGCCGGCATGGCCAGCGGCAGCAGCAGCGCCCATTCAAATGACCCGCGCAACGGGAACTCATAGCGCGTCACCAGCCACGCCGCGCCGACACCGAGCACGGCCACGCCGATGCCCACCCCGACGCACAGCCACAAGGTGGCAACAACATAGTCCGGCAGCACCGTCGCCAGCAGGTGCTGCCAGGTGCCCGCCGTACCGGGCGTGAAGACATTGAAGGCCACCGACAGCAGCGGTGCGGCGATCAGCGCGGCGGCAAGCAGTGCCAGCGCACGCAGTGAAGGCAGGCGGCGCGGGCGCGCGGCGACGGGAAGGTGGAGGGCCGATTGCATTGCGGGCAATTATCATGACGCCCCACCCGACATGACCGCCTCCCCCGACACGCCGCCCTGGCTCGCCCTCGACAACATCGACATCGCCTATGGCGCGCGCACGGTCGTCGAGCAGCTGTCGCTGAAGCTGGCACGGGGCCGCATCGGCTGCCTGCTCGGGCCCTCGGGTTGCGGCAAGACGACCGTGCTGCGCGCCATCGCTGGCTTCGAGGCCGTGCAGTCGGGCGAGATCCGGCTCGACGGCGAGGTCGTCAGCCGACCCGGCTACCGACTGCCTCCCGAGCGGCGGCGCATCGGCATGGTGTTCCAGGACCATGCGCTGTTCCCGCACCTGACGGTGGCCCAGAACGTCGGCTTCGGCCTGCGTGGCGTGGTGGACGCGCCCGCGCGCATCCAGCAGATGCTCGACACCGTGGGCCTAGCGCATGCGGCGGCGCGCTATCCGCACGAGCTGTCGGGCGGCCAGCAGCAGCGCGTCGCGCTGGCGCGGGCGCTGGCGCCCCGACCCCAGTTGTTGCTGCTGGATGAACCTTTTGCCAATCTCGACGTCGAGCTGCGCGAGCGCCTGGGCGCCGAACTGCGCGGTTTGCTGGCGCCCTCCGGCACGACGGCGCTGCTGGTGACCCACGACCAGCACGAGGCCTTCGCGATTGCCGACGAGATCGGCGTCATGTCGGAGGGCCGCATCCAGCAATGGGACAGCGCCTACCAGCTCTACCACCGCCCGGCCAACCGCTTCGTCGCCGATTTCGTCGGCCAGGGCGCCTTCCTGTCGGGCAAGGTGGAAAGCGACTTCGAGCTGCGCGTCGAGCTGGGCGTGGTGCGCAGCCCGCAAGTGATCCGCTGCGCCGAACGCGGCGAAGTCTGCGGCAGCGGCTGCGCGGTGGACGTGCTGCTGCGCCCGGACGACGTCGTGCATGACGACGCCAGCCCTATCACGGCCGAAGTCGTCGCCAAGGCCTTTCGCGGCGCGGAGTTCCTGTACACGCTGCGGCTGCCGAGCGGGGCGACGGTGCTGTCGGTTGTGCCCTCGCATCACAACCATGCCGTCGGCGAGCGCATCGGCATCCGGCTGGAACTCGATCACGTCGTCGTCTACCGGTAGCCGACGCACTCGGTGCGCCCTCGGATTGATGTCGATGTCCTTTACACCTGCCGACGCGGCAGCGTGTGTGTTTCATAGAGGGAAGGCCCGGTGGCCTGAAGCTTGCTTGTAACAGGCAGATCGCCCTGGAGAACAAGATGAACTTCCGTACCGTCCTTGCTGGTCTCGCATTCGCCGCAGCTGTTGTGGCCGCTCAGGCTGCGCCTGTCCTCAGCATCCAAGCCGTCGGCGGCGTCGACCTGAACAATCTGGTCGTCGGCCAGACGTTCCAGGTTGAAGTGATCGTGAACGGCGACATCGCCGGTGAGGTGGACGCCGGCGGTTCCGGCGGCGGTGGTCTGTCTGATGGCTCTCCATTCCTTGACCTGACGAACATCGTGATCGGAACGCTTGGCCAGGGCGTCGATTGGAGCTTGAACCCTTCGCTCTTCATCATCGATTTCGAAGCCATGGCTGTCGGTAGCAGTTTCATCGGTACCAGCAATCAGTGCCTGAACTCCAACATCCAGAACTACGGCTGCGGTTTCTCCAGCGGCCCGCTCAACTTCACCGTGCGTGACCCGAACCGCCTGCCCGAGCCGGCCAGCCTGGCGCTCGTGGGCCTGGCGCTTGTCGGTCTTGGCAGCATCCGCCGCCGCCGTTGAACCTCGCGGCCTCGGTGGCCGCCTCTCGTCTCATCAGGGCCCTCAGTGGGCCCTGTTTCATTTGCGCATGACCGCGCGTGGAAAGCCGTGTTGGATGCATGGGCGCGGCATGGCGCCTTGTCCGACGCACGCCATGACGCTGCAATCCTAGGCTTGGCCGCATGGCTTCTCAGAAGATTGCGGGCCCTGTCATCGGCACGGCTGGCTGGTCCATTCCCGCCAAGACGGCGAGCGCCTTCCCGGCCGAAGGTTCGCAGCTGCAGCGCTACGCCAACCTGATGCGCTGCGCGGAAATCAACACCTCCTTCTACCGCCCGCACCGGCCGCAGACCTACGAGAAATGGGCCGCCAGCACGCCGGCCGACTTCCGGTTCGCCGTCAAATGTCCCAAGCAGATTTCGCATGAGTGCCGGCTCGACGGCGCGGATGCGCTGCTGGCCCGCTTCGCCGAAGAGGCCGGCGGCCTCGGCCCGAAGTGGGCGGTGCTGCTGGTCCAGCTGCCGCCCTCGCTGCAGCTCGACGCGTCGGTGGCCAAGCGCTTCTTCAAGCGGGCGCATGCCGTGTTCGGTGGCGTCATCGTCTGCGAGCCTCGCCACGCCAGCTGGTTCACGCCCGAGGCCGAAAAACTGCTGATCAAGAGCGAGGTGGCGCGTGCCGCCGTCGACCCTGCCAAATGGCCCGGAGCCGACGCGCCCGGCGGCTGGGCGGGCCTGCGCTACTACCGCTGGCATGGCTCGCCGCGGGTCTACTGGTCGTCCTATGAGGCCGAGTGGCTGCAGGCGCGGGCGCGCGAACTGACGAGCGACGCCGACTGCTGGTGCATCTTCGACAACACCGCGTCCGGTGCGGCGCTGCAGAACGCGTTGCAGCTTCAGGAACTCGTTTGAAGGCTTACCACTTGCAACCCTTGCCACGCGCCGTGTCCAGGGCCAATGGCACGACGGCCAGGATGCCGGCGCCTGCGTAGGCATTGCGGCAGTCCTTGTTGGCGGCGTCCTCGATGGACTGCTCAAGCTTGGACTTGCGCTCGGGGGGCTGGGGCAGCATGTCGACGAGGCCCGGGCCGCGGCGGGCCGCGATGTCGCCGCGTGGCAAGGACAAGTTGAGCGGCGCCCTCGGCGCGCTGGCGGCTGCCGAGGGCGGCACGGCCAGGTCGACACCCAGGCGCGAGCCCGCATCGGGCGAGCCGGCCGAGGCCTTGGGCGCCGCGTACGGGTTGGCGTTCGGGTCGCCCCTGGCCGGGCCGCTTGGCGCGACCACCTCGCCCGGCAAGGCGCCTGACAACTCGGGCAAGGATTGCCCGCCCGCCGTGGCTGCCGCTGCGCGCGCGTTGGGCGCGGCCTGCAGCGGCGCGACGCCGCCGGCGCTGTCTGCCGATTCCAGCCGGCGCACGGGCGCGGGCAGGTCCTGGCCAGCCTGCAGCGTGGCCGCGGCAGTGGAAGGCGTGGCGGTGCGCAGCTCGCTCGACCGGCTCAGCGGCGTGACGGCGGCGCCTTGCCCGGTCGCGGCCTCCAGCCGCTGCACCGCGGCGGGCAGGGCAGTGCTGGGCGCGGACTGCGCGGCGGCGGTGCCCGGGGCAGCGCGCAGCTCGGCTGCGTTCGGCAAGGCGGTGGCGACGCCGGTTTCGGCGGGGGCTTCGAGGCGGCGCACCGGCGCCGGCAGATCGGCGCTGGGTGCTGCCGCGGCGGCCGTCACTGCGGGCGTGCGCAGGTCGGCCGGGCTCGGCAGCGTGGCGGCACGGGCCGCGGTGGGCGCGGCATCCAGGCGACTGACGGCGGCCGGCAGCTGGGCAGGCAGCGTGGGCAGCTCGGCCGGGCGGCTTTGGGGTCGCAGCTCGGCAGCCGACGGCAGCGGCGCGACGGCGGCGTCGGGGCGGGCTTCCAGGCGGCCGACGGCGGCGGGCAGCTCGGCAGCGGCCGCCGGCTGCGCGGCGCTGCGCGGCTGCGGCGTGTCGACGCTCTCTCGCTCGATGGGTTTGAAGCCCTCGGGCAGGCTCAGGGTTGCCGTGCTCGGCGGCGCGGGCGAGACCTCTTCGGTCCGGGCGGCCTCGGGCGGCACCTCGCGCGGGTTCCAGCGGCCGAGTTCGGCCGCTCCGGTCTCGGCCGCCTCCGGCGCGGCGGGGCGGACCTGGCCGCCCTGACGCGGCGCCGCGCCGCTGCCCGGTGCGCCGTTGTCGCGCCATTCCGTGCTGGGCTCGCCCGGCGGTGCGCCGGCTTCACCGCCGCTTCGGCCCAGCAGCTTGACGGTCAGGCTGCCCCAGACGCCTTCGCCGGGCGCGGCCGTGCCGGTGGCATTCCCGAACACCAGCACCAGCCAGATGTGCAGCAGCACCGCCAGCAGCAGGCAGCGCTCCAACTGGCGCGGCTGCAACTGGCGGAGGTAGGGCGGTGGGCGACGGAGAACGGCAGCAGTCACGGCCGGCGGATTGTGGCGCGGCGCGGCAGCGGGCTTGTTACCGGCTCTGTCGTTCAGAAGACCGTTTGCGCAAAGGTGTCACGGCCTGCCGCCTTGGCGCGATAGAGCGCGCGGTCGGCGCGGTCAAGGATGTCGTCGGCGCCATCGCCCGTGCCGCCCCAGCAGGCCATGCCCAGGCTGGTCGTCACGCTGATTTCCTGGCCGCTGGGCAGCAGCATTGGCGCACGGATCGCGTCAACGAGCTTGGACGCCACCTGCGAGGCCTCGGCGGCATCGTGCAGACCTTCGAGGATGACGATGAATTCGTCGCCGGCCAGGCGGGCCGCGGTGTCGGTGGCGCGCACGGCGTTGCGGACGCGGTTGGCGAATTCCTTCAGCACGACGTCGCCGGCGGCATGGCCGTGGCCATCGTTGATGCCCTTGAAGTGGTCGACGTCCATGAAGATCAAAGCCATGGCCTTGTGGCTGCGGCGGGCGCGGGCCAGCGCCAGCACCAGCCGGTGTTCGAACTCTCGACGGTTGGGCAGGCCGGTCAGCGGGTCGTTGCGGGCCAGGTCCTGCAGCCGGCGCTCGGCTTCCTTGGTCAAGGTGACGTCGCTGGACAGCGCGTAGATCCCGCTCACGCTGCCGTCGATGTGGCGGTCGGGGATGTAGATGGTGTGCAGCTGGCGTGTGACGCCCAGGGCCTGCGACGCGACGTCGAACTCGACGCGCTGGCCGCCCAGTGCTTCCTCAATCGCCGGCAGGCGCTGTGCGTACAGGTCGGGGCCAATCAGGGCTTTCAGGTGGGTGCCGATCGCCTGCTCAGGGTCGACGCCCATCCATTCCTTGAAGGTCTTGTTGACGAAGGTGAGGCGGTGGTGGCGATCAATGTAGGAGATGAGCACCGGCAGGTTGTCTGCGATGGCTTTCAGGTGGGCCTGGGCGTCGCTGACACGCTGCTCGGTCAGCTTGCGTTCAGTGATGTCGAAGGTGACGGCGAACACGCCGGTGACGTGGCCGCCGGCATCGAACTCCGGCACATAGGTCTGCTGGTACTTGCGCGCGTCGCCACCGCGCGGACCGGTCTCGGGCTCGAAGACGACGGTCTCGCCGGCCATGGCCCTGCGCAGCCAGGGCATGACTTGCTCCACGTAGGCCTTGTCGCGCACCTCGCCGATGTGTTTGCCCAGCAGCTGTTCAGGCGGCAGGCCGAGCATGGTCTCGAACTGGCGGTTGGCGAACAGGTAGCGGCCTTCGGCGTCGAGGTGGGAGATCAGCGCCGGCAGGTTGTCGGTGATGGCGCGCAGGCGCCGCTCGCTGCGCTCCTGCTGCAGTTGGGCGCTACGCAGCTCGGTGATGTCGAAAGTCATCAGATAGAAGCCGTTGACCGCCTGGGTCAGCGCGTCACGCATGGGCACGAGGTGGACCTGGAAATGGCCCGTGCCGCCGCGCCAGGGCAGGGTGCCCTCGAAGGACTGGGGGTGTCCTTGCAGCACGGCCTGTACATAAGCCTCGTGCAGTGCGTAGCTTTGCTCGCCCAGGCCTTCCTTCATCGTCATGCCGATGGCGCTCTCGGGCCGCAGGCCATGCACCTTGAGCGCCAGGTCGTTGGCGTAGATGCAGCGCTGCTCGGCATCGAAGACGCCCACCAGCGCGGGAATGGCGTTGGTGATGTCGCGCATGCGCTGCTCGCTGGCGGCGAGCTGGCTGGCAGCGGCCTTGCGCTGGCCGATGTCGCGCACGAAGGCATGCGCCGTGTAGCCGTCGCCCGAGTGGGTGGGCGAGGCGGCCACGGACAGCTCGACATCGATGCGCCGGCCGTCGCGGTGCTGTGCGGCGACTTCGACCCGCTGGTTGACGACGCGCCCCTGGCCGGTGTGGCGGAAGCGCGCCATGCCGGCCTGGTGTGCGGCACGCGATTCGGCCGGAATGATGAGCTCCGCCAGGCGCTGGCCCGTTGCCTCGGTGGCGCTGTAGCCGAACAGCGCCTGCGCCTGCAGGTTCCAGTCGGTGACGCAGCCTTCAACGTCGATGGCGATGAAGGCGTCGCCAGAGTGGTCAAGGATGGCCCGGCAGCGTGCCTGCTCGTTGGCCAGCTGTTTGACCAGCGGACGCACGTGCAGCCTCAGCACCCAGGTGCCCACCAGTGTCAGCCCGCACATCAGCAGTACCAGCCAGCCCAGGCGCTCGCGGATGGTGGCGAAGACCGCTTCGATGTCTGCCTTGACGACCATCGCCAGGCCGGTGCGCGCCAGCGGCACATAGGCCGCGACGACCGGTTTGCCGCGCAGGTCGGGTGTCAGCAGGACGCCGGATTCGCCCAGCAGCGCTCGGTTGATCGGCAGGTTGACCCGGCCGCTGGCGTCGAACATCGGGATCGTGAAGGCCGTCGGGTAGAGCTTGGACGGCACGCAGGAGGCCACGGCATCGACGCGGTTGCAGATCAATACATCGGCGGAGGCGTCACTGTCGTGCACGCGCAGCACGAGGCGGTCCATCAACGCCAGGCGTTGCTCGCTCTGGAAGCGGCCGACGACCTCGCCGCGGTCGGTGACCGGCCGGTCGGTGGCGAGGATGAAGCCGCTGGACCAGAGCAGGCGGCTGGTCGGCGCGTAGTCGCGCGCCAGCGCCAGCGACGGCGTATCGGCCTGCGCCGCGAATTTGCCGGCCTCGGCCAGCGTCGTGCCTGCGGTGCCGACAAAGCGGGCCGCGGTCACCCCGGCCGTCAGCAAGCTGCCCGTGATGGCGCGCAGGCGCTCGCGCCGGGCCGCGTCGGCGGGGTTGTCGGCCAGCTGGACCAGCTGTTCGACGACGACCGGCCGGGTGGCAATCGTCTCGGCCAGCCAGACCCCCTGGTCCACCGCGCTGGTCAGCGCCTCGCCGGTGACGACCGCGGAGGCGTACACGTCCTGCTTGCGCATGCGCTCGAACTCGGGCGCCAGTGCGGCGAAGCCGCCCGCGCCGGCGGCAACGGCCACCAGGGCCAGCACGGCCAGCGACCGGTGGGTGATGCGCCGCTCATGCAGATCCAGGCGCTGCTGCACGCCCGTCCAGCGCAGGCGCAGCTCCCACAGCGCCGTCGCCAGCAGGGCCAGGCCGAGGGCGGTCGGCAGCGTCAGGCGGTTGAACGAACCCCAGTGGTAGAGCTGTTCCAGGTTCAGCAGATAGCCCAGCACGCCGAGCGCCGCAATGAGGGCGGCACCCGCGATGCAGGCGGTGCTGAGGCGACGCGCGAGGCGGTCCGCCCGGCCGGCCAGCAACGCCATGCTGGCAAACAGCAGGAGGAAGCCGAAGCAGGCATTGGGCGAGATGCGGCCCGGGTGCGGGTTCTGCGCCGAAGGCAGCGCGCCGCGGCCGAAGTCGATGCCCAACGACATGCCGCTGGCGGCTTCGATCAGCATCAGCACCGGCATCACCGCCAGCAGCAAGGCCAGGCCGCGCACGACATGGCCCGCCTTGGCGCTCGGCGGCTGGCCCTGGGGCCAGCCGGCCATGAACCAGACCGCCGCGCTGCCAGCCAGCAGCAGCGTCGCCGCGACGATGCCCGCCTCGTTCAGGCCGGGTAGCCAGTCGCCGAGGTCGATCCTGAAGGCCCAGCGCAGGGCCACCAGGCCGGCGATCAGCATGCAGGCCAGCGCCGCCCAACGGGCGGTGGTCAAACGAAGCAGGGGCGTCATCAGGGCAGCGCGCTGGTGGGGATGTGTCCGGCCAGCAGCTTAGCCGCGCGAAGCCGCGCCGTCAGGGCCAGTTGCCCAGGATATGAGTGACAGGCGCGAGCCAGCGGCCGTCAGCGCTCACGCTGCGCTCGGTGACGACGGTCGCGCCGCTGGCCTCGCTCACCAGCACGGTGGAGCAACGCGTGCCGTAGACCGCCGCAGCCGGCTGAGCGGGGTCGGGGATGCGGATGAAGCGCGGCGACAACAGGCGCTCGCGCGCCAGGCCGACGCCGGTGTCCGGCAGTTCGTCATCGCGCGCGGGGCTGTCGTCGGCGAGCGCCTGCAGCAGGCGCTCGGCCAGGTCTTGCGTGCCCGTTGCCGCGGCCAGCGCCTCGGCCATCGCTGCCTTCAGGCCAACGGCCTTGGGCCAGGGCGTGTCCAGCGCGGCGTTGGACAGCGCGTGAATGCCCTGTACCAGCGCGACGGGCGCCGCGGCCCGATTGCTGAGCCAGTGCCAAGCGCCACGTGCGACATCGGCCGTGATCAGGTTGAAGCCGTTGTAGCCGCCGGTCAACCGGCTGGCGAAGGCCGGCGCTTCATCACTGGCGCCCAGCCAGTCCACCACGAGGGCGCCGCGTGACGGCGCATCGGGGTTGTGTCGACCGGGCTCCCGCACATTGGTCAGCAGGGCCAGCCGGCCGGCGCGGCTCAGGCCGAACCAGGTGCCGCCGGCGCTGAGATCGCGGCCTGCAAGGATGTCTGGGTGATCCGCCCACCACGCCATGGGCGCTGCATCGCGGGCGAAGAACTCGTCGCGGTTGGCCGCGATGACGAGGGGGAAGCGCGGGTGGGCGTTCAGCGCGAACGCGGCGAGGCACATGCCTTCAGCACTCGACGATGTTGACAGCGAGCCCGCCGCGCGCAGTTTCCTTGTACTTGGTCATCATGTCTGCACCGGTGTCGCGCATGGTCTTGATCACCTTGTCGAGGCTGACGAAATGTGTGCCGTCGCCGCGCAGCGCCATGCGCGCGGCGTTGATGGCCTTGACCGACGCGATGGCGTTGCGCTCGATGCAGGGGATCTGCACCAGGCCGCCGACCGGGTCGCAGGTCAGGCCCAGGTGGTGCTCCATGCCGATCTCGGCGGCGTTCTCCACCTGCTCGGGCGTGCCGCCCATGACGGCGCAGAGCGCGCCGGCGGCCATCGAGCAGGCCACGCCCACCTCGCCCTGGCAGCCGACCTCGGCGCCGCTGATGGAGGCGTTCTCCTTGTAGAGGATGCCGATGGCCGCAGCGGTGAGCAGGAAGTCGATGACGCCGCGCTCGCTCGCATGGTGGACGAAGCGCGTGTAGTAATGCAGCACCGCGGGGATGATGCCGGCCGCGCCGTTGGTGGGCGCCGTGACGACGCGGCCGCCGGCAGCGTTCTCCTCGTTGACGGCCAGCGCATAGAGGTTGACCCAGTCCATCACCTGCAGCGGGTCGCGCAGCGCGGCCTCGGGGTTGGCGGTCAGGTCGCGATGCAGCTGCGCCGCGCGGCGCTTGACCTTGAAGCCGCCGGGCAGGATGCCCTCGGTCTTGCAGCCGCGCACGACGCAGGCCTGCATGACGTCCCAGATCTTCAGCAGGCCGGCGTCGATCTCGGCCTCGCTGCGCCAGTGGCATTCGTTGCGGCGCATCAGCTCGGCGATGGAGATGCCGTGGCGCTGCGTCTGCACCAGCAGCTCGTCCCCGCTCTTGAAGGGGTAGGGCAGCACGGTCACGTCGGGTGCGATGACCTTCTGCTTGCTGCCGTCGGCCGCTACTTCATCGCTGACGACAAAGCCGCCGCCGACCGAGTAGTAGACGCGGTTGGCGATCTCGCCACCTTCCGCGTCGAAGGCGATGCAGCGCATGCCGTTGGCGTGGAAGGGAAGCGTCTCGCGGCGCTTGAAGATCAGGTCCTTGGCCTCGTCAAAGGCGACGGCGTGCTGGCCAAGGAGTTGCAGATGGCCGGCGCGGATGTCGGCCAGCAGCAGAGGGATGGCTTCGATGTCCACCGTGTCGGGCTCATGCCCGGCCAGGCCGAGCAGCACCGCCTTGTCGCTGCCGTGGCCCTTGCCGGTGGCGCCGAGCGAGCCGTACAGGATGACCTGCACGCGCGCCACGTTGGGCAGCAGGCCGTCGTGCTGCAGCCGCAGCCCGAACAGGCGCGCAGCGCGCATCGGCCCGACGGTGTGCGAGGAGCTCGGGCCGATGCCGATCTTGAAGAGGTCGAAGACCGACACCGCCATGGCTCAGGCCTCCTCGTATTCGGACAGGGGCACGCAGCTGCAGAACAGGTTGCGATCGCCGTAGACGTTGTCGACGCGGCCCACCGGCGCCCAGTACTTCTGGCGGCGCAGCGAGGGCAGCGGGAAGGCGGCGACTTCGCGGCTGTAGCCGTGCGTCCACTCGGTGGCGCTGACGACCATGGACGTGTGCGGGGCGTTGACCAGCGGGTTGTCGTCGCGCTTCAGCTTGCCGGACTCGACATCGGCGATCTCGTGACGGATCTGGATCATCGCGTCGATGAACCGGTCCAGTTCAGCGCGGCTCTCGCTCTCGGTCGGCTCGACCATCAGCGTGCCGGCAACCGGGAAGCTGAGCGTGGGCGCATGGAAGCCGTAGTCGATGAGGCGCTTGGCGACGTCCTCGGCGCCGACGCCGGAGGTTTCCTTCAGCGGGCGCAGGTCCAGGATGCATTCATGGGCCACGCCGCCGCCCTTGATGCCGTCGATCTCGCCGCTGAAGTGGATGTCGTAGTGGTCCGACAGCCGTGCGGCGACGTAGTTGGCCGACAGGATGGCGACCTCGGTGGCCTTCTTCAGGCCCTCGGCGCCCATCATGCGGATGTACATCCACGAGATCGGCAGCACGGCCGCGTTGCCGAGCGGCGCGGCGCTCACGGCGCCGATGTTGGTCGCCTTGCCGAGACCCGCGGTGCGATGCGCCGGCAGGAAGGGCACGAGGTCTTCCACCACGCAGACCGGGCCGACGCCGGGGCCGCCACCGCCGTGCGGGATGCAGAAGGTCTTGTGCAGGTTCAGGTGGCTGACGTCGCCACCGAACTGACCGGGCGCGGCAATGCCGACCAGCGCGTTCATGTTGGCGCCGTCCACGTAGACGCGGCCACCATGCGAGCGCACGAGCTGGCAGATCTCCTTCACGTGCGTGTCGAACACGCCATACGTGGAGGGGTAGGTGATCATGATGGCGGCCAGCTTGTCTGCATGCTGTTCGCACTTGGCCTTCAAGTCGACGAGGTCGATGTTGCCTTCCTTGTCGCACTTCGTGACGACGACCTGCATGCCAACCATCTGCGCGGACGCCGGGTTGGTGCCGTGGGCGCTCTCGGGGATCAGGCAGACCGTGCGCTGGTGGTCACCACGCGACTCGTGCCAGGCCTTGATGGCCAGCAGTCCGGCGTACTCGCCCTGCGAGCCGGCGTTGGGCTGCAGGCTGATGCCGGCATAGCCGGTGCACTCGCTCAGCCAGTTCTGCAGCAACTGGTCCAACTCGGTGTAGCCGGCCAGCTGGTCCTGCGGCGCGAAGGGGTGGACGCCCGCGAACTCCGGCCAGGTGATGGGGATCATCTCGGCCGTGGCGTTGAGCTTCATCGTGCACGAGCCCAGCGGGATCATGCTGCGGTCCAGCGCCAGGTCTTTGTCCGACAGGCTGCGGATGTAGCGCAGCATCTCAGTTTCGCTGTGGTGGGTGTTGAAGACCGGGTGGGTCAGGTAGGCGCTGCTGCGGCGCAACTGTGTGGGGATCAGGCTCTCCACGCCGCCGGCGAACTCGTCGACCTGGGGCCGGGTCGCGCCTGCGGGGGCGAGCCAGCGCCAGATGGCCTCGATGTCGGCGCGCGAGCTCGTCTCGTCCAGCGCGATGCTGACGTGCTTGTCGCTGTGCTTGCGCAGGTTGGCGCCCTCCGCCACGGCCTTGGCCAGCACGGTGGCGGCATCGCACTCGACCAACAGCGTGTCGAACACATGCGGCGTCACCACCTTGACGCCCATGCGCGTCAGGCCGGCGTGCAGGATGGCCGTGTAGCTGGCCACGCGCTCGGCGATGCGCTTGAGGCCCTGCGGGCCGTGATAGACCGCGTACATGCTGGCCACGACGGCCGGGAGCACCTGCGCCGTGCAGATGTTGGAGGTGGCCTTCTCGCGGCGGATGTGCTGCTCGCGCGTCTGCAGCGCCAGGCGCATGGCCGGGTGGCCTTGGGCGTCCTTGCTGACGCCGACCAGGCGGCCCGGCATCGAGCGCTTGAACTCGTCACGGCAAGCCATGAAGGCCGCATGCGGGCCGCCGCAGCCCATCGGCATGCCGAAGCGCTGCGTGTTGCCGACGACGATGTCGGCGCCGAACTCGCCGGGCGAGACCAGCAGCGTCAGTGCGAGCAGGTCGGTGCAGACGATGAACGCGGCCTGCTTGGCATGTGCCTGCTCAGTGAAAACCTTCAGGTCGTGGATGAGACCGGCGGTGCTCGGGTACTGACAGACGACGGCGAAGTAGTCGTTCTCGGCCATCAGCGTCGGTGCCATGCCGACCTTCACCTCGATACCCAGCGGTGCGCAGCGGGTCTGGATGACCTCGATGGTCTGCGGGTGCACGTCGCCGGCGACGATCAGCGTGTTGCTCTTGCTCTTGACGCCGCGCTTGGCCAGCGTCACGGCCTCGGCGGCCGAGGTGGCCTCGTCCAGCATCGAGCCGTTGGCGATGTCCATGCCGGTGAGGTCGGTCACCATGGTCTGGAAGTTGATCAGCGCTTCCATGCGCCCCTGCGAGATCTCGGCCTGGTAGGGCGTATAGGCCGTGTACCAGGCGGGGTTCTCGAGGATGTTGCGCAGGATGACGCCGGGCGTGTGCGTGCCGTAGTAGCCCTGGCCGATGAAGCTCTTGTAGACCTTGTTCTTGCCGGCGATGAGCTTCAACTCGGCCAGTGCGCCCGCCTCGGTGATGGGCGGGGGCAGCTTCATGCCGCCGGTGGCGCTGTGCTCGCGGCGGATGGATTTGGGCACCACGGCGTCGATCAGCGCGGTCCGGCTGGCCACGCCGACCGCTGCGCACATCAGGGATTCATCGACGGCATCCGGCCCGATGTGGCGGGCGTGGAATTCGGAGGCGTCTTCGAGTTGGGAGAGCGGCGTCGGCATGGCAGGTCTTTGGGCAAAGAGAGAACCAGATGCAACCACAGAGGCACAGAGACACAGAGACACAGAGAACTCATCTCTGCCTTGCTCCGTGCCTCCGTGGTTGCATTTACTGAGCTGGGGCGTACTACAGCGTCTTCAGCAGGGCGTCGTAGGCGGTCGAGTCCATCAACGCGTCGAGCTGGCTGGGATTGCTCAGCTTGACCTTGAAGAACCAGCCAGCCTTGAGCGGGTCGGTGTTGGCCAGGGCCGGGTCGTCGCGCAGGGCTTCGTTCACCTCGACGACCTCGCCGTCTACCGGCATGTAGACGTCGGCCGCGGCCTTGACGGATTCGACGACGCCGGCGACTTCCTTCTCGGCGTAGGTCTTGCCCACTTCGGGCAGGTCCACGAAGACCACGTCGCCGAGCGCATCCTGCGCGTGGACGGTGATGCCGACGGTGGCCGTGCCATCGCCATGCACGTCAAGCCATTCGTGGTCGGGGGTGTATTTGATGGACATGCTCAGCCTCTGTAGTAGCGGTTGGGGGTGAAGGGGGTAGCGGAAACGACCATGGGCGTGCGCTTGTCGCGCACGATGGCGAAGACTTCGGTGCCGATGGCAGCATGCGGCGTGCCGACATAGGCCAGGGCGACCGGCTGGTTGACCGTGGGGCCGAGGGTGCCGCTGGTGACGATGCCGATCTCGGTGCCGTCGGCTGTCACGATCTTGGCGCCCTCGCGGACCGGCATGCGTTCCTTGCCGATGAGGCCGACGCGCTTGCGGCTCGGCCCTTTGGCGAGTTGCTCGTCGATGACGGCAGCACCCGGATAGCCGCCGGCACGCGCGCCACCAGCGCGGCGCACCTTCTGGATGGCCCAGGTGATGGCCGCTTCGACCGGCGTGGTCGTCTCATTGATGTCGTGGCCGTACAGGCACAGGCCGGCTTCCAGGCGCAGCGAGTCGCGCGCGCCCAGGCCGATGGGCTTGACCTCGGCGTGGCTCAGCAGCTTGCGGGCCAGGGCGACGGCGGCGTCCTGGTGGACCGAGATCTCGAAACCGTCCTCGCCGGTGTAGCCGGAGCGGGTCAGGAAGGTGTCGATGCCGTCGAGCGCGAAGAAGCCGCCGGTCATGAAGGTCAGCTTGGCGACCTCGGGGTTCAGGCGGCTCAGCACGTCCACCGCCTGCGGGCCCTGCAGCGCCAGCAGCGCGCGCTCGGGGACAGGGATGACTTGGCAGCGCGAGCCGATGTGCTGCTGCATGTGAGCAATGTCCTGCGCCTTGCAACCGGCGTTGACCACGACGAACAAGTCGTCGGGCCGCCTGCAGACCATCAGGTCATCCAGCAGGCCGCCTTGCTCATTGGTGAACAGGGCATAGCGCTGCTTGAACTCACCCAGGTCGACGATGTCGACGGGCACCAGGGTTTCCAGCGCTGCGGCGGCATCGGCGCCGACCAGGCGCACCTGGCCCATGTGCGACACATCGAACAGGCCGGCAGCAGCACGTGTGTGCTTGTGCTCGGCCATCACGCCGGCCGGGTATTGCACCGGCATGTCGTAGCCGGCGAAGGGCACCATCTTGGCGCCGAGTTCGACGTGGAGGGCGTGAAGAGGTGTCTGCAGCAAAGAGGACATCAAGTGCTCCGATGGGTCGGGTTTGGATGTCCTCGCTGTCCGGGGTACCTGAGAGATTGACAAGGCGGTTTGCAGTCCCGCGCAAGCTTGCCCCTTCGGTGGACGGGCTCGGCGGCCCGCCTCTCTCCAGTGAGGAACGCGCCGAGTGTCTGTCACCCGTCGCGTCTTGTCAGTCCTTCTGCCTGAGCGTTTGAGTCTGACGACCCTGCGCCTTCGGCGGCCCCCAACTTCACCGGGGCGCTCTCCTGAACGGGGCGGATTCTAGCGGTCAGTCGCCATGCCCATGGGC
Source organism: Pelomonas sp. Root405 (assembly GCF_001425165.1). Classification (GTDB taxonomy): domain Bacteria; phylum Pseudomonadota; class Gammaproteobacteria; order Burkholderiales; family Burkholderiaceae_C; genus Pelomonas. Next base: position 615,731 of record NZ_LMDU01000014.1, on the reverse strand, counting down.
GGTTTCCAGCGCCTCGCTGTCGATGGGCATGGTCTTGCCGTCCGCGCCCTCGAAGAACATCGGCTTGCGCGCCTTGGCCACTGGCGCCAGCTGGTTCATCGTCGCGGCATCGAACAGCCGGCCGTTCTGCATGACCTGCACGACGCGGTCGCTCTGGCGGATGTCGGCCAGCGGGTTGCCGTCGATGACCACCAGGTCGGCCAGCTTGCCCGGTTCGATGGAGCCCAGGTCCTTGGCCATGCCGAAGTTGCGCGCCGGGTTGATCGTGGCGGTGCGCAGGGCCTCATGCGGCGTCATGCCACCCATGACGAACATCCACATCTCCCAGTGAGCGCCCAGACCCTCGCGCTGGCCGTGGGCGCCGATCATCGTGTTGACACCGGCACGGGACAGGACCGTCGCGGTGCGGGCCACGCGCAGGATGTTGAAGTCCTCCTCGGGCGCGGTTTCCCGGCGCACGGCGCGCGGCTCCAGCACCGTGCGGGGGACATAACGGCTCAGCAGCGGATGCTTCCAGACCTCGGTGCGGGCATACCAGTAGTGCTCGCCGTCCAGGCCGCCGTAGCCCACGTTGAGCGTCGGCGTGTAGCCGACAGCCGCCTGGCTCCAGAGCTGCTTGACGTCGTCCCACACGTCGGCCACGGGCAGCGAATGTTCCACCGTCGTGTGGCCGTCGATGATCATGCTCATGTTGAGCTGGAACAGCGAGCCGCCCTCGGGCACGACCATCATGCCGGTCTGGCGCGCGGCCTCAAGCACCTGCTGGCGCTGGTCGCGGCGCGGCTGCTGGTAGCTCTTGACGCTGATCGCGCCTTCGGCCTTCTGGCGGTTCAGGTGGGTCAGCGCGTCGTCCAGGCTGTTAACGTTGGAATACGACGGCGTGCGCGCGCCGTAGAGAACGTTGCCGGTCGAGTAGATGCGCGGCGCCAGCACCAGCCCGGCGCGCTGCATCTCGGCCTGGGTGAAGATGGCCGCGTTCTGATTGCTGGGGTCATGCAGCGTCGTCACGCCGAAGGCCAGCGATGCGAGATTGATCCAGCTCTGCTGCGGGATCAGTCCCGCATCGCTCATCGCGCCGTGCCAGTGGGCGTCGATGAAGCCCGGCACGATGGTCTTGCCGCCGGCATCGATGCGTTTGGCATCCGCCGGGATGGCGATGTCCTTGCCGACGGCCGCGATGCGGTTGCCGTCGACGATGACGGTGCCGCCTTCGATGACCTCGTCACCCTTCATCGTCACGATGCGCGCGCCAGTCAGCGCGATCTTGCCGTTCGGCTTGTCGCTGGCCTGCTCGAAACCGATCTTCTGCGCCGTGGCCTTCTCCTTGCCCTCGGCCTTGGCCGTGAACAGCTCGTCGCCCAGCGTGAAATGCAGCTTGCTGCTGTCGCCGCTCCAGTGCAGGGCGGCGCCAGCGTTGGGGGCCAGCTGGCGCACCGGCAGCGCGTCCATCTTGGCGCCCACGGTGATGACCTTGCCGGACTGACCTTGCACCGCCGGCAGCGGCGTCACATAAGCGTGGAAGCGCTCCACGAAGCCCAGCCACTGGCCATCGGGTGACACGGTGTATTCAGAAGCCGCATCGCTGCGCGCCACCTCCGTCTCAGTGCGGTCGCGCAGGTTCAGGCGCGTCAGCGCGAAGCGCTGCTCGACCTCGCTGGGGCTGCTGGTCTTGGTGAAGAACAGCTCGTCGCTGCGGGCCGCGAAATGAGCGCCGCTGCCTTCCTTGCTGATCCGTTCCGGCTTGCCCGAGCCGTCGGCGGCCGCCAGGTAGAGGCCGGTGTCCAGGCTGTGCCAGGGGCTGGTCAAGCCGCCGCCCTTGACTTTGCGGTAGACGACCTGCCGGCCGTCCGGCGACAGGCGAGGCTCCAGGTATTTGCCGGGCTCCTTGACGAGGACGGTCTCTTTGCCCGACGCCATGTCCAGGCGGCGCACCGTGCCCTGCGTGTCGTCGCGCCAGGTGGCAAAGACGATGGTCTTGCCGTCGCGCGCCCAGTGCGGGGCGAACTCGAAGGTCTCGGCCTGCTTCGTCAGCCGGCGCGGCGAACCGTCCGGCAAATCCTTCACATAGAGCGAACCCAGCGCCGAGTACACGACACGCTTGCCGTCCGGCGACACCTGGGCGCCGCGCAGCTGGTGCACGGCGAACTTGTCCGGCGCCACCTGCTGGGCATAGCGCATTGGCTCGCGCATTTCGCGCGTGTCCTTCACGTGGAAGGGAATCTCCGCGGCCGTGCCCTTGAATGGGTCGACGCGCCAGATGCGGCCCTCGGCCCAGACGACGATCTCCTTGCTGTTGGGCATCCAGGCAAAGCTGGGATACACGCCCCACATCGCCCAGATCTCCTGCAGGTCGCGCGACAGGCCGCTCCAGGCGGGGCGTTCCGCGCCGGTCTGCAAGTCCTTCAGGAAGAGGGTGCTCTGGTTGCGCACGCGGCGCACGAAGGCGAGGTACTTGCCGTCCGGCGACGGGGTCGGCCGCACCGCGCCGCCCGGGCCTTGCACGAAGGGCTCGACAGAGCCATCGCTGAGATCCTGGCGGAAGATCTTGTAGATCTCGCCGTTGCTGTTCTTGTTGTACTCAAAGACGCGGCCGGGCGTCGTGTCCTGCGAGTAGTAGAGGTACTTGCCGTCCGGCGAAATGGCCGGCTCGCCGAGGTCCTTCTGCCAGTTGGGCTTTTCGTTGAGCTGCACGCCCTTGTTCTTGGCCGCGTCGCCATCGACGTGATACAGCCAGATCTCGCCCGAGCCCGCGCTGCGTGTGCCGGTGTAGTGCTTGCGCGCCAGCAGGTATTTGCCGCTCGGGTGCCAGGCCGGGTTGTTGAGCAGGCGGAAATCCTCCTTGGTCACGGCGCGGCTGCCGCTGCCGTCGACATTCATGATCCAGAGGTTGTCGCCGCCGCCGGCGTCGCTGAGGAAGGCGATCTGCGTGCCGTCGGGCGAGAAGCGCGCCTGGTGCTCCCAGGCGATGGAATGGGTCAGCGACTTGGCCTCGCCGCCGCCGATGGGCAGGGTGTAGAGGTCACCCAGCAGGTCGAAGACAAGGGTCTTGCCGTCGGGGCTGACGTCCACGCTCATCCAGGTGCCGGTCTTGACGTCGATGGTCGCCGTCCTGGCGACGCCGGGCGGGGCGTTGACGTTCCAGGCGGGCGCCTTGGCTGATTCTTTGGAGGCTTCTTTCGGCCCTTCCTGGGCATTTGCCGCCAGGGCGGCGGCCAGCAGCAGGGCGGGGGCGAGGGTCGGACGGCGCATGGACAAGGTTTCGGAAGACCAAAACCTTCGATGCTAACGAAGCCAGACTTGCCACGCTGGAGGTCAGGCCTCCTTCGGACTCAGGGCTTCCCCTGGGTCAGCCCAGCAGCCACCAGATCAGCAAGCCGCCAAAAATCAGCCATTGCAGGCCGTAGTAGGCGAAACGACTCCTGGCCTTGATGCGCTTGCCGAACAGCCGCACCTGCTGCACATAGGCAAACAGCTTGTTGATGCCGCCGGTGCGGTCGGTGTCCGAATTGGGCGCCGACGCGGCGCGGATCAGCGTGTGGCTGATGAAGTGGTTGAACCAGCGTGCCACCGGGTTGTTCAGCGGCCGCTCGATGTCGCAGAACAGGATGATGCGCATCATGTCCGACTGGTTCTCGGCGTAGTGCAGGTAGGTCTCGTCGAAGATGACACCCTCGCCATCGCGCCAGAAATAGCGCTCGCCGTCGACGGAGATGTAGCAGCTGTCGGCATTGGGCGTGACCAGGCCGAGGTGATAGCGCAGCGAGCCGGCGAACGGGTCGCGGTGCGTCACCAGCCGGCCGCCGGGCGGCAGGGCCGCGAACATGGCGGCCTTCACGGTCGGGATGCGCTGCAGCAGCCCCGTCGTCACCGGGCACAGCTCGCGGGCCGAGGAATGGGCCTCGTCGTACCACTTCAGGTGAAAGCGGGTCCAGCCGGTCTTGAAGAAGCTGTTGAAGCCGGCGTCGTTGTACTTGTCGCTCTTCTTGATCTCACCGGCTGCGGCCAGCTGATGCGCCTCGGCGCGGATGTCCTGCCAGTGCGCCTCCAGCAGCTTGAGCTCCGGAAACTCGGCCACTGGCAGATACGGCTTGGCCGGCAGCTTGGAGAACATGTACATCAGGCAGTTGATCGGCGCCATGAAGGTCGAGTGGTCCGTCAGCTGGCGGAAGAAGCGCAACCTCACCTTGCCGCGGAAATGCACATAGACCGTGCTCGCGATGAAGACCGCGACGATGCCGAGCTTGATGTAGGGAATGTCGTTCATCGTCAGTAAGTCAGCGCCCGTAAAAGTCGGCCTCGCCCGGCGGGCGCGACTTGAAGCGCTTGTGCAGCCAGAAGTATTGGTGCAATTGTCGGCGCGCCTGGGCTTCGATGACCGCGTTCATGCGCGTGGCGTCGGCCACCACGTCGGCGGTCGGGAAATTGTCGAGCGCCGGCTCGATGACCAGCGTGTAGCCATTGGCCTCGCGACGGGGGTAGCAGGGCAGCACCGCCGCCTTGGTCACCGCGGCCATGCGCGACAGCCCGCCGATGGTGGCCGCCTGCACGCCGAAGAAGGGCACGAAGACCGAGTCGCGGTGGCCGAAGTCCTGGTCGGGCAGGTAATACAGGCGGTAGCCGTCCTTCAACGCGCGCAGCGTCGGCCGCGTGCCCTGCTGGCGCGCAAAGATGATGCCGGTACCGAAGCGCAGCCGCTTGGCGCGGAAGAAAGCGTCCAGCCACGGGTCTTTCTGCACCGAGTAGATGCTGACCAGCGGCGTTTCCAGCGAGATGCGCAGGCCTGCCAGGTCCAACCCGGTGAAGTGCGGCATCATCAAGATCACATTGCGGCCGTCCAGCGCGCGCAGGTGCTCCAGGCCTTCGATGCGCATCAGGCGCTTGAGGCGCTCCTGCGATGCGAACCAGCAGTAGCCGTACTCCAGCAGCATCTGCACCATCGCGACGAAATGCTGGCGCAGCAGGCGTTTGCGCGCGGCAGGCGTCCAGTTCGGCAGCACCAGCGCAAGGTTGACCGTGCCGATATGCCGGCGCGACGAGGGCAGAGCGGCGAGCAGGCTGCCGATGACCCAGCCCAGCCCCGAGATGACGCGAAACGGCAGCCAGCTCAGCAGCCACACCAAGCCGACGAGCACGCGCAGCAGCAGCCTCACGCCCACGCGTCCACCTCAGTGAGAACCGTCCATGCCATCGTCCACGACCCCTTGCTCCAGGGCCGGCATCGTAGTGGCTGGGCTGCCGGCGTGCCGTCCCGGCATCGCGATTGCCGCCGTGGCAGGGCTTTGAAGACCACGAGCGGCCCCATGCCAGACGACCGAGACCCGAGCCCGCCATGAACCTCGCCCAATGGGCGCCCAACCTGCCGCGCGCCAGCGGCTGGACGCATGACGCCCGGTTGCTGGCCGACCCCTACCGCCATCTGTCGGTGCTGATGCTCGCGCGCGACACCGACGCGCTGCAGCTGCGCCTGATGGGCGAGCCGACGCTGTGCCTGGTCGGCGGCGAGGCGGTGGCCTTCTTCTACGACGACCGGCAGATCCGGCGCCACGGTGCGGCGCCCGAGCCGGTGCGCGCCACGCTTTTCGGCAAGGGCGGCGTGCAGGGACTGGACGACGCGCAACACCGCCACCGCAAGGCCTTGTTCACCGGCCTGCTGGGGCCGGGCGCCGTCGCGGCCCTGGTGGCACGGTGCGCCGCGAGTGGCTGCAAGCCCTGCAACGCTGGCAGCACTGCGAGGAAGTGCAGCTGTATGGCGCGCTGCAGGAGGTGCTGGCGGTGGCAGTGTGCGACTGGGCTGGCCTGCCGCTGGACCCCGGCGAGCGTGGCGTGCGAACGCGCGAGCTGGTGTCGCTGTTCGACGATGCGGCCCGGGGCGTCGGCGGGCATCTGCGTGCCCGGCTGCGCCGCCATCAGGCCGAGGCCTGGGCGCGCCGGCATATCGAGGCGGTGCGCGTGGGCGCACGGCGCCCTGCCGAGGACACCGTCCTGGCGCGTATCGCCCGGCATCCCGATGCCGACGGGCGCGAGCTGCCGCCAGCGATTGCGGCGGTGGAGCTGCTGAACGTGCTGCGGCCGGTGGTGGCCGTGTCGGTCTACCTGGTGTTCGTCGCCCATGCATTGCAGGGGCGTGCCGACTGGGCCGAGCGGCTGCGGGACGGCGCGCAAGGCAAGGAGGCCCTGCATTTCGTCCAGGAGGTTCGGCGGCACTACCCGTTCTTTCCGCTGCTTGCTGGGAGAACTCGCGCCGGCGCGCGCTGGCGCGGGGCCGCCATCCCGGCGGGCATGCGCGTCATCCTCGATGTCTACGGCACCAACCACAGCCGGCGCGACTGGGTCGAGCCCGATGTCTTCCTGCCCGAGCGCTGGGGCGCCTTTGCGCTCCAGACGCCGTCGGCCTTCGTGCCCCAAGGCGGCGGCCCGGCGGCGACCGGCCACCGCTGCCCCGGCGAGGACGTGGCGCTGCAGCTGATGCTGCTCTCGCTGGACATGTTCCTGCTGCGCATGCGCTACGAACCCGGCGAGCGCCGGCCGCCGCTTGACTTCAGCCGCCTGCCGGCCCTGCCCGAGGGCGGCCTGGTGATACGCCGGCCCGGCGCGATGCTGCGAAGCCCGCAGGTGCTGCGCGTCTAGCGAGGTGAGGGCGGTACCGGCAGGCGCTCGGGCCGGCCCGACAGGCGTTCGAACTCCTGCGGGTCGTGCGAGCAGAAGACCTGCACTTCCGGATGGCCGGCCGCAAAGCGGCGCAATCTCTCCTGGTTGGCCAGCCGCGTTTGGCGCGATTTCTCCATCAGCGTCTGGTACGCGCGCAGCCCCGGCGTGCACCAGGGGCGCTCCGCATCCATCTCACGATGATGGAAGTAGGCATCACCCGCCTGCAGCAGCCAGCGCCCTCCCATGTCGACCGCCACGCCCGCATGGCCGAAGGTGTGGCCAGGCAGCGGCACGAGCGCGATACCTGCGGGCAGGCCCTGGCCGGTGCAGACCTGGTCGAACCCGAACCACGCTTCGCCACCGCTGGCGCCGTGCAGCCGCCAGCGCGGGTGCGAACTCCATTGCTGCGGCCGGTAGCGCTGGCGGTCCAGCCACGTGGTCTGGCGGAAGGCCTCGTCGCGTTCACGTTGCAGCAGATGGATGGTGGTCTCGGGGAAGTCGTCGAGGCCACCGGCATGGTCGAAATCCAGATGCGTCAGCACGATATGGCGCACGTCGGCAGGCCGATAACCCAGCGCGGCGATCTGGTGCGCCGCCGTCATCTCCTGCCGAAAGTCGGGGCTGAGCAGGGCCAGGAAGAAGCCGCTGAGCCGCGCACGCGGGTTGGCCACGTCGCGTTGACCGAAGCCGGTGTCGACGAGCGCGAGGCCGTCCCGAGTTTCGACCAGCAGGCAATGGCAGCACAGGCTGCCGCGCGCCAGCACCGAGGGCGAACGCCCGTCCATCAGCCGGCCGCCGAGCGGACAGGACGAGACGCAGTTGAGATGGCGGGTTGCGAAATTCATGCGGCAAGAGCGGCGCGGGCGGTAAGTTCTACGCCTTCAAAATTTCAGAAGTAGCCGGCGTCCAGGCGCAGAGCTCGCCGCAGCTGCAGCGCCGTCTGCTGGCGCATGGCCGGTCGGGCCTCGCGGCCGATCTGCAGGCTGTGGGGCCCGGCCCAAAGCGTGATTGGTTCGCCGTCGCGCGCCTGAATGCGCACCATCGACACGGGCCAGCTGATGCGCTGCAGCCGGGTGCCGCATTGCTGCTCGATGTGCAGCATGCCGTCCTCGCCCAGGCGCAGGGTCTCGCCATCGAGTGCGTGCCTTGCATAGCTGCAAAGCGCTGCAGCGAGTACGACGATGTTGAGCAGCGCAAAAAGCACCACCCACCACATGCCCTGCGCCGCCGCGGCCAGCGACACCCCCAGCAGGGCGAGCGCCGGCACGCTCGCGGCAAGCAGCGCCTGGCACGGCGTCAAGGAACAGTTGCGCCGCAGCTGCCAGCTCGTGGTCGTCGGTGTCATGGTGCTCAGCCGATCACGCGGGTCGCGCTCTCGTCCAGCTTGGGCGGTGTTGCGAAGGTATGGAAGGGCGCGGGCGACGGCACTTCCCACTCCAGCCCTTCGGCGCCTTCCCAGGGCTTCTGCGGTGCCGGCGCACCGCGCTTGCGCAGCACGGGCAGCACGATCAACAGGGCGAAATAGGCCTGCGCCAGGCCGAAGGCAAAGGCCGCCACCGAGGCCAGCATGTTGAAGTCGGCGAACTGCAGGGGATAGTCGGCATAGCGACGCGGCATGCCGGCCAGGCCGAGGAAGTGCATCGGGAAGAAGGCGACGTTGAAGCTGACCATGGAGACCCAGAAATGGATCTTTCCGCGCAGCTCGTCATACATGACGCCCGACCATTTCGGTGCCCAGTAGTAGAAGCCGGCGAACAGCGCGAACAGCGAGCCGGCGACCAGCACGTAGTGGAAATGCGCGACGACGTAATAGGTGTCGTGCACCTGGATGTCGACGGGCGCGACCGACAGGATGATGCCGCTGAAGCCGCCGATGGTGAAGACGAAGATGAAGCCGACCGCGAACAACATCGGCGTCTCGAAGCTCATCGAGCCCTGCCACATCGTCGCGATCCAGTTGAAGACCTTCACGCCTGTCGGCACGGCGATCAGCATGGTGGCGTACATGAAGAACAGCTGGCCGGTGACCGGCATGCCGGTGGCGAACATGTGGTGCGCCCAGACGATGAACGACAGCACGGCGATGGCCGCGATGGCATAGACCATCGACGTGTAGCCAAACAGGCGCTTGCGTGCGAACGCGGGCACCACGTGGCTGACGATGCCGAACGCCGGCAGGATCATGATGTAGACCTCCGGGTGGCCGAAGAACCAGAAGATGTGCTGGAACAGCACCGGGTCGCCGCCGCCGGCCGGGTTGAAGAACGCGGTGCCGAAATGCCGGTCGGTCAGCGTCATCGTGATGGCGCCTGCAAGCACCGGCATCACCGCGATCAGCAGATAGGCGGTGATCAGCCAGCCCCAGCAGAACATCGGCATCTTCAACAGCGTCATGCCGGGCGCGCGCATGTTGAGGATGGTCACGATGATGTTGATGGCGCCCATGATGGAGCTGGCGCCGAGCAGGTGCAGCGAGAAGATCGCCAAGTCCATGCTGGCCGGCATCTGGTAGGTCAGCGGCGCGTAGATCGTCCAACCCGAGGCCGGCGCGCCGCCTGGCATGAAGAAGCCGGCCACAAGAATGATGGCCGCCGGAATCGTCAGCCAGAAGCTGAAGTTGTTCATGCGCGCAAAGGCCATGTCTGACGCGCCGATCAGCAGCGGCACCATCCAGTTAGCAAAGCCGACGAAGGCCGGCATGATGGCGCCGAACACCATGATCAGGCCGTGCATGGTCACCATGCTGGTTGTAGAGATGCGGGTTGACGAACTGCAGCCCCGGCTGGAACAACTCGGCGCGGATCAGCAGGGCCAGCACGCCGCCGACGAGGAACATCGCGAAGCTGAACAGCAGGTAGAGCGTGCCGATGTCCTTGTGATTGGTGGCGAACACCCAGCGCCGCCAGCCGTGCGGCGTGTCGTGGTGTTCATCGTGCGTGGCGCCCGCGTGGGGCGCGGCGATGGTGCTGCTCATGTCGGGCTCCTCGGCCGGCTATTTGGGTGTGGCGCCGGCCGGCAATCCAGATGCCATTCAGCCGCCGCCGATGCCGGCGATCACCTTGCCGCTGCCTGCGCAGTTCGGGCACACGCCACCACTGTCAGCGCGGCCGCTGCCGCCGCAGTCGGGGCAGGGCGCTTCACCGGTGCCGGGTGTGCCAGCCGGCGCTTCGTCCCCGGGTGCGGGGTCAGCGGCGGGCGATGGCGTGGGGGCGTCTGGCATGTCGGGCTCCTTGGCATTCGCGTGAGGCGGTGTGAGGTGCGAGCAAATCCGGCGCCCGGTGGTGCGCCCGGTAGTGCGCCCGGTAGTGCGCCCGGTAGTGCGCTCTGTTGTGCACCCGTTCGGGTGCCTCGTTTGCCCGGTCGTGCTCCCCGACCAGGAGAACGCCGACATGCTTGCCATGAACTACCGCGGGCCTTACCGCGTGCGCGCCGCGCACAAGCCCGATCCCTGCATCGAACACCCGGATGACGCCATCGTGCGCGTGCTGCGCTCGTGCATCTGCGGGTCTGACCTGCACCTCTATCACGGTCTGGTGCCCGACACGCGCATCGGCACCACCTTCGGCCACGAGTTCGTCGGCGAGGTCATCGACACAGGCCCGGGCGTGCAGCGCCTGAAGGTCGGCGACCGCGTGCTCGTGCCTTTCAACATCTTTTGCGGCAATTGCTTCTTCTGCCAGCGCGAGCTGTTCGGCAACTGCCACGACACCAATCCCGAGGCGACCGCGGTGGGCGGCATCTACGGCTACTCGCACACGGCCGGCGGCTACGACGGTGGCCAGGCGCAGTTCGTGCGCGTGCCGCGCGCCGACGTCGGTCCCACGCTGATCCCGCCCGACATGGACCTGGACGATGCGGTGCTGCTGACCGATGCGCTGCCCACCGGCTACCAGGCCGCCGAGATGGGCGACATCGCGGAAGGCGACACCGTCGTGGTCTTCGGAGCCGGGCCCATCGGCATCTTCGCGGCCAAGTCAGCCTGGCTGTTCGGCGCGGGGCGCGTCATCGTCATCGACCATGTCGAAGAGCGGCTGGCCTTCGTGAAGGACTATGCGCAGTGCGAGGTGCTGAACTTCCGCAGCGTCGACGACATGGCCATCAAGATCAAGAGCATGACCGATGGCCTGGGCGCCGATGTCTGCATCGACGCGGTGGGTTGCGAGGCCGAGGGCAGCGCCCTGCAGCGCCTCACCGGCGTGAAGATGAAGCTCCAGGCCGGCGCGGCCACCGTGCTGCACTGGGCCATCAACTCCGCGCGCAAGGGCGGCAACATCTCCATCGTCGGCGTCTACGGGCCGACCTTCAATGCCGTGCCCATCGGCAACGCGCTCAACAAGGGCCTGACGCTGCGCATGAACCAGGCCAGCGTCAAGCGCCACCTGCCGCGCCTCATCGAGCACATCCAGTCCGGCCACATCGACCCCAAACGGATCATCACGCACCGGGTGCCGTTGGAAGAGGTGGCCGATGCCTATCACCTGTTCGCCAACAAGCTCGACGGCTGCATCAAGACGGTGCTGATCCCGCCGGGCGTGTCGGTCTAGGAGCCCACCATGCAAAACACCCCGCAAGACAGCCCGAAAGACGCCCAGCGCTTTGCCCATATCAAGGGTTGGGGCAGCGATCTGCCGCAATCACGCCGACCTGCCGTGCCGATGGAGCACTCGCCACCGCGGCTCGATGTCCAGCCTGGGCCGCCCGCGCAGCAGCCTGTCCATGTCGAGGTGCTGCATTCCAACGAGCGACCGGGCATCACGCCGCTGTTCGGCTCGACGCTGCCGCCCAGGGGCCTCAGCGGTGCGCTGCGCCGGCAGGCCTTTCGCCGCAGCGAGAACGACCTGCGGCATTGGCTGATGCTGCTGGCGGCCGACCGGGTCGACATGGTCGAGGGCCTGGTCGGCGACCTGCTGCGTGGCCATGTGCCGCGCATCTATGCCGAGATGGGCGGCCGCGCCGAGATGCGCCACAACCCGGCTGGCACGGTGAAGAAGGCCGTCGGGCTGCTGGCCGTGGTCGGCGTGGCCTGTTGGCTGATGAAGCGGCGCGGGCGCGTCTGAAAATAGCGGGCGGCGGCTCATCGCCGTCGCCCGCCGACGCCATCGCGCCGCCCTCAGTTGCGGTCGGCGCGGGCGCCCAGGTCGCCGCCGGTCGAGCCGCCCGCACCGCCGTAGCCGGTGTTGCCGCCGCTGGTGCTGCTGGGGTCACCGGCCCCGCCCATGCCGCTGGTTCCCGATGTGCTGCCGCTGATGCTGGTGCCCGCGCGGCCGCCGGTCTGGCCCGTGACTTCGGGGCTGTTGGTGGTGCCCGAGCCCGTCGTGCCTTCGCGATGGTCGTTGGGGCGGGCGCTGTCGGTGCCCGCGATGCCACCGGATGTGGCGCTGGTGTTGCCGGCTGTGCCGCCAGCACTGGTGGACTGGGCGATCGCGATGGTGGCGACCGTCAGCGCGCCGGCGGTGAGGGCGGCGGTGATGAATCGAGTCTTCATGAACTGCTCCTTGGATGGGTTGAACCGCAACTTGTGCGGACCAACCCGGAGCAAGTGGCGTTCCCCGCCCCAGGTGGGCGTGGGTGCAGTTCGCGCATCAGCGACGCGGCGGTGTTGAGATCCTGCCCAGGAAGTCCGCGTGCGCGGGCATGGCCGCCACCGTGCGGGAGATCGCGCCGTGCACCGAGTGGAGCTGCCGGCGGATGAGCTGCGGGTCCACCAGATCGATGTAGGGGTCGTAACGCTCGGGGTAGACGCCCAGGCCCATCAGGATGGAGGCCCATGACGGCTCGGCAAAGCCCTCGGGCTCGATCACGGCGACGCGGCCGGTCTTGCGGAACAGTTCAATCTGATGCGCGAGCTCGTCGGGTATCGGCATGTCGGCGCAGTAGCGCCAGAACTCGCTGTCACGCCGTTCACCGAGCTTGTAGTGAAGGATGATGAAGTCGCGCACGGACTCGTAGCGGTAGGCCATCTGCCGGTTGAACTCGTCCGCCAGCGCGGGCTGGAATGACAGGTCCGGCAGCATGGCGGTCAGGCGACTGACGCCGTCCATGATGAGATGCAGGCTGGTGGATTCCAGCGGCTCCAGAAAGCCCGACGACAGGCCGATGGCCACCACGTTCTTGACCCAGCCCTGCTTGCGTCGCCCGGTGACGAAGCGCTGAGGGCGCGGCTCGTCGAGCGGTTTGGCGTCGAGGTTATCGAGCAGCATGCGCTGCGCCTCGTCTTCGTTCAGGTAGCCGCTGCAGTAGACCAGGCCATTGCCGGTGCGGTGCTGCAGCGGGATGCGCCATTGCCAGCCCGCGGTGCGGGCCGTCGACCTTGTGTAGGGCGTGATGGGCTCGACACGCTCGCTCGGCACTGCCAGCGCGCGGTCGCAGGGCAGCCAGTGGCTCCAGTCCTCGTAGGGCGAGTTCATCGCACCGCCGATCAACAAGGCACGAAAGCCGGAGCAGTCAATGAAGAGGTCTCCCTCCAGCCGGCGCCCGTCATCCAGGTGCAGCGCGGCCACGAAACCGTCGTCGGGGCGCGTCTCGACGCGCGTGATGGTGCCCTCGACGCGCTCGGCGCCGTGTCGCAGCGCGTAGTCGCGCAGGTAGGCGCCGTACAGCGACGCGTCGAAGTGAAAGGCGTAGTCGAAGGCGTTGGACGCAGCTGGCTCGCCGGAGGTCGGCGGGGTGAAGCGCATCTGGCGAGCCATCACCGTCGCGGTCGACCATTCCTCGTAGGAAGGCAGCTTGTCGCCCAGCGCCTGCAGACGCAGCCAGTAGGCCCACAGCGGGCGGTTGTGAATGGCCGGGCCGAACCCGCCAAAGCCGTGGAAGAAGCGGTTGCCCATGCGACCCCAGTCCTGGAACTCGATGCCGAGTTTGAAGGTGGCACGGGTGCGGCGCACGAAGTCGGCCTCGTCGATGCCCAGCATCTGGTTGTAGAACCGGATGGTGGGCAAGGTCGCTTCGCCGACACCCACGGTGCCGATGTCCGCCGACTCCACCAGCACCACCTCGCAATGCTGATCGGGTTGATCAGGCCGGCACAGCATGCGCGCCAGCGGCGCGGCGGTGATCCAGCCTGCGCTGCCGCCGCCCACGATGACGATGCGCTGAAGTGGACGATTTCGCACAGGCAGTCTCCAAAAAATGACAGATGTGGTCAGTCCAGGAGTTTGCCCTATGTCCAGTTGGTCATACCAGTTGTACGCTTGCGGCACGGCATCTGAAAGTGATTCTGGAGGACGCCCAAGGTCTGCTGGTCGCCCGGCAGGCCCAGACAAGGCACCCCAAGGCGGTTTTCTCGGCAACAAATAGTTGGTGCGATGGCCGAACTAAATGGCTGCAGTTCAGGCTCTGAAGTCAGGTGCCCCAGTTCAATCAAAAAACAGGAGACAGAACGTGGCGAAAAAGTTGGTTCCGCAGGCGCGCAAGTTGACCGTTGCAGCGGCCTGCGCTTTTCTGGCCGCCTGCGGAGGCGGGGGTGGAGGCAGCGGAGGCTCCGAAGGCCGGCTGCAAGTCATCGACTTCAAGTACCCGGGCGGCAACACCCTGCTGAACGGTCCGACCACTTTGGTGGCCACCGCCACGTCCGGCCTGCCGGTCAGCTTCCGCAGCGGCACGCCCACCACCTGCACGGTCGCGGGGGAGAACCAGCTGACGCTGGTCGCTGCCGGTGAATGCCTAGTGATCGCCAGCCAGCCGGGCGGGGCGGGGTCGAGCGGCGTCAAGTGGGCAGCGGCCGACGATACGAGCCAACTGTTCAACGTGTTGAAGCGTGCGCAGGTGGTCGCGTTTACGCCGCCCGACTATGTGCTCAGCACGGCCACGACATCGGTCGCGCTCAGCGCGACGGCGGACTCGGGGCTGCCGGTCACGTTCTCGAGTGACACGCCGGCCGTGTGCGCCATCAGCGGCAGCACGCTCAATCTGCTGGCCAAGGGCTCTTGCGCGGTGTCGGCCAAGCAGGCCGGCAATGAGAACTACTCGGAGCAGACGACGCAACGCTTCATCGCCGTCGACCCGCTGCTGGTCGCCGACGGCTTCGCGCCGGGCGGCGGCCGCGGAACCATGAACAACCTGCGCACGAAGCAGGGCGGCGGCGTCATGGTCAACCCCTGGGCCAGCCCGTTGAACGCGGGATGGGAATGGTGCGATGCCAGCGCAGGCGATTGGTGCTACAGCACGGTCTCCACCGATGGCACCACGCTTGAGTCGGCCCTGCATATCCGCGACACCGCGTACACCGGTGGCTGGCAATACAGCTTCAACCGCATCGACATCTTCGCGCCCGGCCTGACCGGCTTCAATGGGTCGGGCGACACGACGGGCGGGCTGCAGGTAACCACCGAGAAGGCGCTGGGCTTCACCCTGGGCTTGAACGCCGATCTCTACTCGGCCGGCAAGCCCGTCGTCGTGCACCTGGACCTGGGCAAGCGCAACAACGGCTGCAACGTCACCCTGAGCACCCTGGTGTGGGCGCCGGCGCCTGGGCTGATCGGCTACGCCGTGCCGCTGAGCAACTTCGCGGTGACCGAGGCGTGTGGCCTGTCGGGCGTCACCACGGCGTCGCTGGACAACGATGTGCGCACGCTGCCCAACCCGTTCAACAGCTCGGGCGTGCCAGTCAACGCTGCAGCGTTTGCGGCGGGTCTGGAAAAGATGGCGGCCTCGCGCGCCTCGGCGGCGACGCTGCTGCAGTCCTCCAACATCGTCCGTACGCGCTTCTGGTTGATGGATGCGAACGTGGACAGGAAGACCGCCGGCATCTTCGCCTCCGACTTGAGCATCAAGGGCGCCATCACCATCCAGTAACCAGTCGGCGAGCGGCGTGCAGGTCAGCGAGCAGCCCCCGGCGCCGATCTGGACTGTGACGCCAGCATCGCAACGAGCGGCCCCGGCATCCGGCGCCAGGGCAAGCGGCAGCGCCGAGCACCGCGGTTGCCGCCGGACACATCGAACGAATACGGAGACACCATGAAAAAACAGTTCCGCACCACGGCCATTCATCGCGGCATGGTCCACATGATGCTGCTGACCGTCGGCAGCGCGGCCCTGGCGCAGTCGGCAACGGAGAAGCCACCCGCCACGCCCGCCAACCTTGAAACCGTCGTTGTCACCGGGCAGCGCGCGGCGCTGCAGACGGCACAGAAGATCAAGCAGAACGCCGAGGAGATCGTCGACTCGGTCGTGGCAGAAGAAGCCGGCAAGTTGCCGGACAAGTCGATCACGGAGGTGCTGCAGCGCGTGGTCGGCATCACCATCGACCGCAACAAGTCACGTGGCGACCCGGAGCATTTTTCCGTTGAGGGATCGGGCATCAGCGTGCGCGGCCTCAGCTGGGGCTCGTCGCTGCTGAATGGCCGCGAGACCTTCTCGGCCGGCTGGCCTGGCCGGGAGCTGAGCTGGGGCGACGTGCCACCCGAGCTGATGGCTGGCGTGGACGTTTACAAGAACCCGTCCAGCGAGATCATCGAGGGCGGCGTCAGCGGCACGGTGAACCTGCGCACCGCGCTGCCCTTCGACTTCAAGGGCACCAAGGCCTACGTGTCGCTGGGCAACAACTACACCCAGCGCTCGGGCAAGAGTTCGCCCAACGTCTCCGGCCTTTACACGACGCAATGGAACACCGACCTGGGTCGCGTGGGCGTGCTGGTCGACCTGTCCTACAACCACTCCAGCTTCAAGAACGAAAGCATCCAGCTCGACGCCTACTACCCCCGTACCGATCTGATCGCGGGCCAGACGGCGTGGGCGCCCAAGTCGGCGTCCTACCGCACCAACACCGGTGACAACGAGCGTGGTGGCTTCTACGGCGCCCTGCAGTGGAAGAAGGACCGCATGGAGTCGGCGCTGACCTACTTCGTCGCCGGCGTGCGCGAGGAGGGCAGCGAGCAGGGCATCTATGCCACCGTCGAGAATGCCTACCGATCGGTGATCAAGGACGCCAAGTACGACGACCGCAATGTGCTCGTCTCGGGCATCTACACCTACCCGTCCGGCGGCCTGGGCGCCAATGACTTTGCCGAGGGCGGCCTGAGCTTCGCCGCCCCGCGTGGCTGGAACCGCAGCAAGTCTCAGACGGGTGAGCTGGCCTGGAAGTTCAAGTGGACAGTCAACGACCGCTGGCAGGTCGAGAACGACCTGCAATGGGTGCACGCCAAGACCGAGGGCTTTGGCGGCAGCGTGCAGCTGGGCACGTTCGTGCCTAGCATGTCGGTCGACGTGAGCGGCACCGACCCGGCTCGCATCGGCTTCGACGATGCGGCGCGCACCTTCCTGGCGGACCCAAAGAACTACTACTGGAACATCGTCATGCCAGGCCAGAGCAAGGCGGACGCCGACCTCTACGCCTGGAAGGCCGATGCGCGGTTCCGCTTTGAGCACCCCGTGCTGCGCGACTTCCGATTCGGGTTCCGCACCGCCTACCGTGTCGCCGACCGCCAGGAAGGCAGCGGCAACGGCTGGACCTCGGTGGCCGAGCCCTGGTCGGTCCGCCAGACCTCGCGTCCAGGCAACCCCCCGCTGCCCACCGATGAACAGAGCTGGCAGTCGCGTGGCAGCTTCGGCTACATGAGCGATCCGCGCTACGCCACTGTTCCCGTCGAGGTCTACGACTTCGGCAAGTTCTACAACGGCAAGGTCGGCACGCTGCCCAACATCGTGCTGCCGACGCTGGACGTGGTGCGCGACTATCCCGGCTCCTATGCGACGCTGGTCAACGAGTACCGCTATCAGCAATGCCTGGACGGCGCCCAGCTGTTTGGCCAGCCGGCCGCCAATTGCGACCCGGCCACCTACAACAACTTCAAGGCGTTCACCTACGACAACGATCCATCCAAGAAGAGCTCGCACAGCGAACGCACCCAGTCGGTGTACGGCACGCTGCGGTTCGGCTTCGATGACTGGAAGTTCCCGCTGGAAGGCAACCTCGGCGTGCGTGTCGTGCACACGCATGTGGTGTCCCATGGCTATGAGAAGTTCAAGCCGACTTACAGCGCAACGACGCCGCCGGACCTGCCTCGCTTCGACGAGGTCGAGGCGCCGTTGAACGTGGAAAAGAAGGCCGTCCATGTGCTGCCATCGTTGAACCTCAAGCTGAATTTCAGCGACACGCTGCAGGCCCGCCTGGCCATGGCGCAGAGCATGAACCGCCCCGGCTTCGACAAGCTGCGCGAATACATCGAGCTGAGCCAGAACTACGACGTCACCAACAAGACCGTGACCTACACCGGCAGAAACAACGGCAACGTCAATCTGAAGCCCATCACGGCCAACAGCTTCGACCTCGCGCTCGAGTGGTATCCGCAGGGCGGGCAGTCGCTGACGGGAACGGTGTTCCACAAGGATGTCAAGGACATCATCATGAACACGGTCTACACCCGCACCTACAAGAGTGCAGCGGGGAATCCGCAGACCTTCGCCATCAGCGGCCCCGACAACGTAGGGCGCGGCACGGTCAGCGGCATCGAGATCGCCGGCATGACCTATCTTGACCGCCTTCCCTTCCTGGCGGGCGTGTTGCCCGAGTGGGCCAAGGGATTCGGCGTGTCGGCCAACTACACCTACATCGACGGCAAGCAAAAGCTCTACAAGGAGTTCGACATTCCCTATTGCGGCGCGGGCAACGCGACCAGCACCGCTGCCCTGCAGGCCTTCGGCTGCGACACCAACGGCCTGCCGTTCCGTGACCTGCCACTGCCCTATATGGCGAAGAACTCGGCCAACTTCATCATCATGTACGACCGCGGCCCGCTGTCG
The DNA here is from genome assembly GCF_001425165.1 of Pelomonas sp. Root405. GTDB lineage: Bacteria > Pseudomonadota > Gammaproteobacteria > Burkholderiales > Burkholderiaceae_C > Pelomonas. Next base: position 597,344 of record NZ_LMDU01000014.1, on the reverse strand, counting down.
GCGCGGCTGGCCTACAACTGGCACAGCCGCATCCTCCAGGCGACCGATGCCAACGGCACGCGCGGCACCGACGCCACCAGCGCGGACCCCGCGCGGCCCGGTGCACGGGATGTCGGCTGGGGCCTGCCGACCTGGCAGGAGGGCTTCGGCCAGTGGGACGGCAGCATCAGCTACCGGTTCAGCGACAAGCTGAGTCTGTCGCTGAACGTGACCAACCTGAACGACGTCATCGTGCGCCAGACGCAGCAGCAGCACATCGGCAACATGGGCCGCGCCTGGTTCTACCCCGGTCGCACCTACAACATGGGCGCTCGCTACGAGTTTTGAACTCGTCCGGTCAGAAGTCGCATGCCGCCAGGGCGGTTTCAACGCGGGTCGCTGCTTCGAACCCAGTGAGGTGCAAGTTGAAATCACCCAGGTCCATGCTTGGCCATCACGATGGCAGCGAGAACCATGTCGCAGACGTTTAACCGCATCGTCGTCGTGGGTGGAGGCAGCGCTGGCTGGATGACGGCAGCTGCCCTCGTCACAGGGCTCAAAGGCCGCGTGGCGGTGGAGGTGGTCGAGTCCGAAGACATCGGCATCGTCGGTGTCGGCGAGGCCACTTTCCCGTCGATCCGCGACTACAACCAGCTGCTGGGCATCGACGAGGCCGAGTTCCTGCGCGCCACCAACGGCAGCTACAAGCTCGGCATCCGCTTTGGCGACTGGCTGGAGGTGGGCCAGGACTACTTCCACACCTTCGGCCATTTCGGCAACCTGTTCGGGTCGCAGACCCTGTGGGCCCAGCATCGGCGCATGGGCCTGACCGAACCGCTGGGCCAGCAGTGCGTGCCCACGGTGATGGCAATGAAGGGGCGCTTCGTTCTGCCGAGCGAGCAGGCGCAGTTCAAGTACGCCTATCACTTCGATGCGGTCAGGTATGCGGCGTTCCTGCGCGAACTGGCGGTCAAGCGCGATGCGCGGCACACGCAGGGGCGTATCGCCGACGTGTCGCGACGGGCCGACGGCGGTGTCGCGGCCCTGCACCTTGACGACGGGCGGCGGGTGGAGGGCGACCTCTTCATCGACTGCTCGGGCTTCAACGCGCTGCTACTGGGCAAGACGCTGAACGAGCCCTTCGTCGACTTCGGCCACTGGCTGCCCGTTGACGGCGCCTGGGCCTGCCCCTGCGAGCGCACTGGCGAAGAACTGGCCCCGTATACCCAGGCCACGGCGCTGGAAGGCGGCTGGGCCTGGCGCATCCCGCTGCAAAACCGCACAGGCCACGGCCACGTCTTCGCGAGCCGTTTCATCGACCCCGACCGCGCGCGCGAACAGCTGCTGGCCCGGCTCGACGGCAAACCGCTGGCAGAGCCGCGGCTGCTGCGCTTCAGCACCGGCCACCGTGAACGCTTCTGGGTGCACAACGTCGTCGCCATCGGCCTGTCCTCGGGCTTCCTGGAGCCGCTGGAGTCGACCAGCATCTACCTGATCCAGGACGGCATCAGCCGGCTGATGGCTGCGCTGACGGCAGTAACAGCGGGACGCCCGCTCAACGAGTCGGACCTGGCGCTGTTCAACGACGGCGCCGCGCGGCGCTTTGCACGCATCCGCGACTTCATCATCCTGCACTACTGCCTGACCCGCCGCCGCGACAGCGCGCTGTGGCGCCACGTGTCATCGATGGAACTGCCCGAGACGCTGGCCTTCAAACTGGAGCTATGGCGGCGCTACGGCGTGCTGCACCAGTACGACGACGAGGGCTTCGACGCGACCAGTTGGCTGGCCGTCCACGCCGGCATGGACCACTGGCCCGAGCGCCACGACCCGGTGTATGGCGAGATCCCGCGCGAGCGTGCGCTTGCGGCGCTGGACCAACGCCGTCAGGCCATCGAAGCCTCGGTGGAGCGCATGCCGCCTCACCACTTCACGCTGCTCAAGATGCTGGCTGAGCGCCGGGTCTGAGAAAGGACGGCGCCAGGTGGCGTCGCCTCAGCACCTGTTGACGTGGTCGAGTGAACACGTCAGTCAAGACAACCTTTGAACTTCACACCAAGCGATGCGCCTCCCCAGCTTTGTGCAACACCTCACCGTCTGCTGTGCGGCCCTTGCCTGCGCGGCCGCGCATGCGGCGGAGCCGGCGCCCGGCGCCAACCCCGTGCTGCGGGACCGCTTCACCGCCGACCCCGCACCGCTGGTCGTGGGCGACACGGTTTACCTCTATGCCGGTCGTGACGAGGCCAAGGGCAACGACTTCTTCCTGATGAAGGAGTGGGTGGCCTATTCGTCCAAGGACCTGCGCCACTGGACCGCCCACGGCGCCTTCATGAAGCCCACCGACTTCAAGTGGGCGGTGGGCGACGCCTGGGCCGCACAGGTGGTGCAGCGCAACGGCCGCTTCTATTTCTACGCCACCGTGCAGCACGACAACACCCACCAGGGCAAGGCCATCGGCGTCGCGGTGGCCGACAACCCGCTGGGCCCGTTCAAGGATGCGCGCGGGTCCGCGCTGGTCACTGATGCCACGACGCCCGGCCCCTACGGCTGGAACGACATCGACCCCACCGTCTTCATCGACGACGACGGCACAGCTTGGCTGGCCTGGGGCAACCCGGTGCTGTACCTGGCCAAGCTCAAGGCCAACATGACCGAGCTGGACTGCCCCATCGAAAAGATCGCGCTGCCCAACTACACCGAGGGGCCGTGGCTGTCCAAGCGCAAGGGGATGTACTACATGACCTACGCGTCCATGGCGCATCAAGGTCTCTTCGAGCACCTGTCCTATGCCACCGCGCCCAGCCCGCGCGGGCCCTGGACCTATCAAGGCCTGCTGACCGGGCCGGTGCCCAACAGCTTCACCATCCACGCGGGCCTCATCGACGACTTCAAGGGCCAGTCCTATCTTGTTTATCACAACGCCGGCCTGACCCTGAACGGCGAGACCGGCGCCGGCAGCCGCCGCTCCGTCGCGATGGAGTACCTCCACTACGACGCCGACGGTCGCATGTGGCCGGTCAGGCAGACCGAGGCGGGCGTCAGCAAGCCGCCGCAGCCGCCCACCGGCAAGGTGGCGGCGCTGGCGGACCCGGGCCGCTCTGACCCGCGTGTGGCCGTCCAGCAGTTCGCTCAGGGCTATCCCGACACCTGGCCGGGCGACCCGGCACTGGCCTCGGTCACCCGGCCTTTCGAGCAGACGCCCGAGCCCATCGGCTTCAACCGAGACGGCGGCTCGACCCGCCTGACGCAGACCTTCGTGCCGCGCGCCGACATCCCGCTGGGCCGGCTGAGCCTGTATGCCGGTGACGGCCACGGCACCGACGCCACGCGCTCGCTGCGCCTGTCGCTGCGCGACGTGGAGGCGGGCACCGAACTGCTCGGCGCCGGCGAGGGCCTGGCCATCGCCTACCGGCCGCAAGGCGCCGGCCTGCTGACTTTCGACTTCGGCGCCCATCCGTCCATCGTGCTGAAGTCCGGTCGCCGCTACGCACTGGCGCTGCAGGGCGAGAAAGACGCGGTGACGATCAATCTGCGTGCCAGCCGCAGCGACGTTTATGCCGACGGCGAGGCGACCCTCGATGACCGGCCGCTGAAGGACAAGGACGGCCGGCCCGCGGACTTCGCTTTCGCGCTGTATGCGCGCCAGGCGCGCTGAGACGGCCGAGGCGTGCTCCCCGGATTCGCAATGACCCGAGACATGGACAAACACCCTGACAGCCCGAGCCGCACGACCACCGGCTCTCCGGCCCGCCTCATGAAGCGCGCGATTTCTCCGCTGCTGATGGTCCTCGCACTCTCGGTCGCGCCCCAGGGCGTTGCGGCGGCCGAAGCGTCACAGACGGCTTCTGCCCGCAACCCGCTGATCTGGGCCGACGTCCCGGACATCGCCATCATCCGGGTCGGCAAGACCTACTACATGAGCAGCACGACCATGCACATGAGCCCGGGTCTGCCAATAATGAAGTCGACCGATCTGGTCAATTGGCGCATGGCGTCCTACGCCTACGAAACCCTGGCCGACAACGACGCCCTCAACCTCGCCAACGGCAAGAGCGCCTATGGTGAGGGCTCGTGGGCCAGCAGCCTGCGCTACCACGACGGCGTGTTCCACGCGTCGACGTTCTCGGCCAACACCGGGCGCACCCACATCTACACCACGCGCGACCCTGATCGCGGCCCGTGGAAGGCGACGAGCTTCGAGCCCTCGCTGGGTGACCACAGCCTGTTCTTCGACGACGACGGCCGCGTCTACATGGTTTACGGCAGCGGTCGCATCATGCTCATCGAGCTGAAGCCCGATCTCTCCGGCATCAAGCCCGGCGGCGTGAACAAGACCCTCGTCGAAAGCGTCAACGCCCTGTTCGGCGCCGACCAGGGCGGGCTCAAGGGCGAGGGCTCGCAGCTTGTGAAGGCCAACGGGCGCTACTACCTCTTCAACATCGCCTCGCCCGGCAGCCGCTGGGCGCGCACCGTCATCATCAGTCGCGCCGACAGCCTCGACGGCCCCTACGAAAGCCGCATCGCGCTCGATGACCGTGGCATCGCCCAGGGCGGCCTCATCGACACGCCGGAAGGCAAGTGGTACGCCTACCTCTTCAAGGACAACGCCGCCGTCGGCCGCATCCCCTACCTCGTGCCCGTGACCTGGAAGGACGGCTGGCCCGTGCTTGGCAAAGACGGCAAGGTGCCCATGACGCTGGATATCCCCGCCGGCGCGCAGGGCGTCTCTGGCGCCTCGGGCATCGTCGCCTCCGACGAATTCGACCGCCGCGCTGGCGACCCCGAGCTGCCCCTGGCCTGGCAATGGAACCACAACCCCGTGCCGGGTGACTGGTCTCTGACCCAGCGCCCGGGCCACCTGAGCCTGGCCACGAGCCGGGTCGTTCCCACGCTGCTGGAGGCGCGCAACACCCTCACGCAACGCAGCTTCGGCCCACGCAGTTCGGCCACCACCCGCATCGACGTGAGCGGCATGAAGGACGGCGACTGGGCCGGCCTGGCCGCCTTCCAGAGACAGTACGGTTTTGTTGGCGTAAAGATGAGCGACGGCGCCAGATCGCTGGTGATGGTCAGCGCCGAATCCGACAAGCCCGAGGAAGTCGCGTCCATTCCGCTGTCCGGCAAGACCGTGCACCTCAAGGTCGACTGCGAGTTCGAGCCTGCGCCCGAACTCGCCCGGTTTTCCTACAGCCTCGACGGCAAATCGTGGACGCCCATCGGCCGCCCCTCGCGCCTGGCCTACACCTTCCCGCACTTCATGGGTTACCGCTACGGCCTGTTCTATTACTCGACCAAGACCGCCGGCGGACGGGTGGACTTTGACTACTACCGCGTCGGGCAATGACACGGCCTGGCCGCATGCCGCCCCCAGCCGGTTCGGCCCTACATGAGATGACAACCCTGTGAACACCCTCAAACACGGCCTCGCCGTTCTCGGCCTGGTCGCGGCGCCGGCCTTTGCCGCCAACACGGTCAGCATCCACATCGACGCCGGCAAGCCTGGCCCGGTCATCAACAAGTACGTGTACGGCCAGTTCGCCGAACACCTCGGCACCGGCGTCTACGAAGGCATGTGGGTCGGCACCAAGTCGACCATCCCCAACACCCGGGGCTGGCGCAATGACGTCGTCGGCGCGCTCAAGGCCTTGCAGGTGCCGCTGGTGCGCTGGCCGGGCGGCTGCTTCGCCGACACCTACCACTGGCGCGACGGCATCGGCCCGCAGGACAAGCGCCCGAGCAACATCCACGGGGACAAGGTCGAAGAGATCAACGCCGTCGGCACCCACGAGTTCTTCGACCTGATCGAGATGATCGGCGCCGATGCCTACGTCAACGGCAACGTCGGTACCGGCACGGTGCAGGAGATGGCCGACTGGGTCCAGTACATGACGGCGGAGGGCGGCTCGCCGCTGGCCAGGCTGCGCGCGCAGAACGGCCGCGAGAAGCCGTTCAAGGTCGCCTACTTCGGCATCGGCAATGAGCTGTGGGGCTGCGGCGGCAACATGAAGCCCGACTACTACGCCAACCTCTACAGCAACTACGAACACTTCCTGTGGGCACCCGAGAAGTCCCGGCCGAAGATGATCGCCAGCGGCGGCAGCGGCTTCGACACCGCGTGGACGCAAGTCCTGAGCAAGGAACTCAAGGGCCGCACGATCGGCATCACCGTCCACCAGTACACCGTCCCGACCGGCAAATGGGAGCTCAAGGGCAAGGACCTCGGCTTCAAGGAAGGCGAGTGGATCTCGACCCTGGCCAACACCTTGAAGATGGATCAGCTCATCAAGGATCACGTGGCCGTGCTGGACAAGAACGACCCCGAGAAGAAGATCGGTTTGATGATCGACGAGTGGGGCACCTGGTATGACGAAGTGAACCCCCGAGGCGGGCTGTTCCAGCAGAACTCCCTGCGCGACGCGCTGGTGGCGGCGCTCAACTTCCACATCTTCCATGAGCATGCCGAGCGGGTCCCCATGACGACCATCGCCCAGATGGTCAACGTGCTGCAGGCGATGATTCTGACGGAGAAGGAGAAGATGGTCCTGACGCCGACCTACTACGCCTTCCAGATGTATGCGCCGTTCCAGGACGCCAAGTCGCTGCCGACGGCGATCAAGGACAACACAAGCTACAGCTTGGGCACGACGACCATTCCGGGCGTGAGCGCTTCGGCGGCGCGTGCCAAAGACGGCAAGGTCTACCTGTCGCTGGTCAACACCGATCCGCACAAGGCGGTTGATGTCGCCGTCAACGTGAGCGGCACGAAGGTCAACGGTGCGGCCGGCAGGGTGCTGACCTCGGCCGCGATGGACGCGCACAACACCTTCCAGAACCCGCAGGTCATCAAGCCCGCCGCGTTCAGCACGCGTGCCGCAGGCGGCAAGCTGTCGATCAAGGTGCCTGCCAAGGCCGTGATGGTGGTCGCTTTGGAGGAGTGAGCCTCGTCTAGAAAGTCTGAGGAAAAAGATGCGAGGTTCAATCGCTACAGGCCTGATCGTCGTCGCGCTTGTTGCTCAGCCTGATACGTCCTTCGCGTGCAGTTGCGTACACCGCTCGCCGGAACGCGCGCGGGATGCAGCGGCCGCGGTGTTCACGGGGCTGGTCACCGCCGTCACACTCGACACGAAGTGGATTGACTCATCGGCCAGGCGACCGGGCGATTGCCGGACCCTGATTTCCGGCGACGAAGACGGAGTCGCCCTCTGCGAGCAAGGGCAGGTCGCGGTCCGCTTCCGGGTGTTCAAGTCATGGAAGGGGGCCACCGCGAACGAATTGATCGTCCGAACTGACTCTCAGGTCACCGCCTGTGGTGTGGACTTCCGTGTCGGAGGCATCTACCTGGTCTACGCCGTCGGCGAGGTCGGCGGGGCGTTGGAGACAAGCCGCTGCCTGCGGACACGTGTGATCGGCGAGGCTCAAGGCGATATTGACGTGCTGGGTCCCCCTGAGCGAGATGCGTTCCAGCAAGGGCTCCAGCGAGAACCCCCAAGGCCCTGAAGCCGTGGTCAGCGCATAGCCCTTGTGGCCGCGCTGCCATGCTGATGTTGTTCAAAAGATCTCGATCACCGTCGCCGCCGAGGCCAGGCCGTCACTGACGGCGCGCAGCGTCGCGCGGCCACTGTCCCCGGTCTTGCCAGTGGGCTGCAGGATCACCTGGGTCTGGCCGTTGAACAAGCTGCGCTGCCACGGTGCAGCCGGTGTGGTGGTGCGCAGCGTCGCCCAGCGGCGGCCGCTCTGGGCGGCGTCGAACAACGCGCGCGTGCCGCCTGCGGGTGTCGGGAAGACGGCGGTCAGCGTCGCCTCGGGCCCCTGCGGCCGGGTCGAGGTCGATGGCCGCCATACCGGCCTCCTGGCGCGGTGTGACCGCACGGCCGTCGAGATGGAACTGCACGCCCGGCGTCACCTCGCCGAGCAGACGGCCGGCCAGCCGAACGGGGTGGTCTCGCCGCGATAGTCGAAGCCGGTCCAGACGAACATGCCGGCCAGGAAGGGGCGCTCGGCGACGAAGCGCCAGCCTTCCTCGATGGACGAGGTGTAGCTGGCGCCCGTGCGCTTGTCGTAGGCGGCGACGTGGGCGCGCGCCGGATCGTTGGCGTAGACGCCGCGCGTGGCATGCGTCGCACCTTCCTCGCTGACAAGCATGGGCCGGTCGGGGAAGCGCCGGTGCATGGCGTCGATGTCAAGCTGGCCCTTGTAGTTGAAACCGATGACCTCTGCGCCCGCCGACGTGCCTTGCGGCTGGCCCGAGCTGGAGGCGGCCTGCGTCACCGGTCGCGTCGGGTCCAGGCGCTTGACGATGGCCGTCATCTGCTGCGTCAGCCGGGTGCCGATCTCGCTGTTCTCGATCGCCCATTCCTCGTTGCCGACCGACCAAAGGATGACCGACGGATCGTTGCGCCCGCGGCGCACCATGCGCTCTAACTCGTCACGGATCTGCGGCGCCGTGCCCATCATGCGGTGCTCGTCGATGATGAGCATGCCCAAGCGATCACAGGCCTCCAGCAGCTCGCGCGTGGCGGGGTTGTGGGCCGAGCGGATGGCGTTCACGCCCACCACCTTGAGCATCCTCAACCGCGCCTCGTGCATGCCGTCCGGCAGCGCCACGCCGATGCCGGCATGGTCCTGGTGGTTGTTGACGCCGTGCAGCTTGACGTGGCGGCCGTTGAGGAAGAAGCCCTGGTTGGCATCGAAGCGGATCGTACGGATGCCGAACGGCGTGTCGACGCGGTCGACCACCTCGGCGCCGCGCTTGACGACGGTCGTCAGCGTGTAGCGCTGCGGCGCCTCCAGTCACCACAGCCGCGGCGCCGTGACGCTCAGTTGCGCCGTCGCGTCCAGGCTGGCATCGGCGGCCATGCGGCTTGCGGGCACGCTGGCGCGGGCGACGACGCTGCCGGCCGGGTCATGGTGTGCGGGCGTTGGCGTGCGGTGGTGCTGATCATCTTGCCTGCGGCTTGATGTGCAGGATCACGCGCTGGTAGCGGGTGAGGGCGGGCGTGCCTTTGTCGGTGACCTGCACGATGACGTGGGCGGTGGCGGGCTCGTCCACTTCGGGTGCACGCAGCGAGATGCGAGGCTGAACCTCGGCGCCCAGCGGCAGCGGAGCCTTCAGCGTGCCGGCCTCGGGGTAGGGGATCCACAGAAAGCTCAGGCTGTCGCCGTCGGGGTCGCTGCTGGGGGTGGCGTCGAGGGTGACCCAGTCGCCGCCTCGCACGCGCAGCTCGGCGGCGTGGGCCAGGCGCGCGACGGGTGCGTGGTTGGCTTCGGCGGGCGCGCGCGTCGTCCACAGCATGCGGGCGGCGAAGTCGTTCTGGATGGCATCGCGCCAGCGCCACAGCGTCACGAGCGCATCGTTGAACTCACGCGCCCCGGGCTTGAGCGGGCGGCCGTAGGCTGAAGCAACCACGGGCCGGTAGCGGTCCACGGCGTTGGTCCAGATCGGGCGCGTCTCCTGCTCGACGGGCACGCCGCCGGTGAAGCCATCAGGGTCGGTGTCCTCGCGGCGCGGCGTGTAGAGCTCGTAGCGCCCGCCCCAGCCGCCCCAGTTCGGGTGCTCGGGCGCGTTCAGGCCGTTGGGAATGATGCCGAGGAAGGAGGGCGTGTCGCCCTCCATGCCGTAGGCGATGTCGGGGTAGGCGGCGCCGAGCGGGCCGTGGCCTTGCTGGATGTGGCGCGCGATCCAGGCGTTGCTGACGTGCTGGTTGTCGATGCCTTCGATCTCGCGGTGCATCGCGGCCCAGGTGGGGCGCGCATAGCTGCCGGGGCTGACGATGTAGAAGAGGCCCGGGAACTCGCGGCGCAGCCAGGCGCCGCTGTCGTCCTGGTCGGAGATGGTGTAGACGCGCAGGCGGCTGACGGCCGCGTCGACGGCGTCTTTCGGGCGCGTGCGGCGCAGGCTGTGCAGGGCCTGCGCCAGCGTGTTGGCGCCGCCCCAGACGCTGACCCACAGCGGGCGCGGGTCGGCGCGTTCAAGCTCGCGCAGCAGCAGCTCTGAGCCGGGGCTGTCGCGCCCGTCGCCGATGGCCTGCATGCCGTAGCCGGGCTGGCCCGGCACCACGCGGGCCAGCAGCTGCGCGGCGTCCGGGTAGGCGCGGTCGTGCTGGCGCAACCGGGGCAACACCTGGGCGTAACGCTGAATGAGCTGTTTGATCGACCCGGGATGTAGGCCCTGCTTCATGTGCACCGACGTCGTGGCCACGAGGCCGCGCAGCTCGATGTCGTTGGCATAGAGCAGCAGCCGCACGAGGGACTGGGTGTCGTCGGGCTCGTTCTCGATGTCGGTGAGGACGACGAGGCGCGGCTTGACGGGCGGCGCTTCAGGGGCGGCCGAAGCGGTCGAATCGGCAACTGACAGCATGAGCGCGCCGACGCACGTGAAGAGGGCGTGCTTGAGCTTCATGCGTTCACGGGTTGGCGGAGGCGGCTGCAGCGCGCGGCCATTGCAGCGACATCCTTGACTGGTTGCGCACGACCGTGAGTTCCACGCGCCGGCCCGTGGCCAGCAGCGCCTGCAGCGTCACCATGTCTTTGATCGCCTGCTGGCCGCTGCCAACGATGACATCGCGCGGCTTGAAGCCGGCCGCCTCGCCCGGGCTGCCCGCCTCGACGCTGAGCACGATGAGCCCCGCCTTGTCGCCCAGCCCGGCGGCCGACTGCTCGCCCAGCGTCTCGACCGGCTTGAGGCTCAGGCCGTGCAGTTGCTGCGCGGCTTGCAGCGGCGCGGCCTGGCTGAGCTGTTGGGGCACCGGGAATGCAGGCCGCAAGGCCAGCGCCTTCAGCCGCGCCGGGCGCACGCCGAAGTCGTCCATCGGGAAGTTGACGAAGCCGACGCGCTCAGCAAGCGCAGCGTTCGTGACCGTGTAGTCGCCACTGGCCGGGGCGGCGAAGCGCGGGTCACCGGCGACGGAGTCGGCGTCGACGCCATGGGCCTGGGTCTTGCGCAGGTCGGCCTCGTTCGCAAAGAAGTTGCGGTTGACGCTGCGCCCCCAACGCCTGATCTCCACCGGCTGGTGCGCGCCCATGACGAGGTTGGACTCGAACACGTCGCCGCCGTTGTCGAACCACACATGCGGGTGGAAGCTGCCGTTGATGAGGATGTTGTTGCGCACGATGCGCTGGAAGCCCTCACGCAACTTGAGGCCGCCGGCCAGCATGAGGTTCTCCTCAATGACGTAGTTGGAGGCGCCGTCGTCCAGGTCCACGTCCCAGCCGCGGTCGCAGCGCCAGCGGTTGCGACGCATGACGATGGGCTCGACGGCGTCCAGCAGCGCCAGCTCGGGGTGCGCCGCCGCGCGGCGGTCCATCTCGGCGCGGTCCGGGTGCCAGAAGCGGTCGCGGCCCCAACTGTTGAAGCTGCCGTGGTCGCCGGTCAGGCGCACCGTGTCGAAGACATCGTTGTGCGTGATGCGGTGGCCGCCCCAGGTGCCGTCGCCAATGTTGATGCCGGCGCGCGGCATGCGGTAGATGCTGTTGTGGTCGACGCTGATGCGCGCGGCCATCGCGATCTGTACGCCGGTGGCCTGCCGGTCGATCTGGCCGATGTCGTGGATGAGGTTGTCGCTGGCCTCGGAGTCCTTGGGGTAGGCATCCGACTTCGGGCCGGGCGTGCGGTCGATGGCCGCGACCTCCAGCCGCTCGTGGTATTCGAACAGCGGCGAGCGCACCGCCTCCGGCCGGCCGACGAAGGCGATGGCCGTGCCGCCGATGTCATGGATGTGGTTGCTCGACACGGCCACGCGCTGCGCGCGGCCGCTGACGACGACGGCATGCCCGCCCAGCCCGGTGAACTCGGAGCTGTCGACGCGCACGTCGCGCGCGTTCTCCACCGTCACCGCGCCCACGCGGTAGAACTTCCAGTCCGAGCGCAGCAGCGGCTCGGTGGCCTTCAGGAATGTCGGCTCGGTGTCGCTGAACTGCAGGCCGCGCAGATGCACATGCTGCACGTCGGCTGCCCGGCCCTCGATGCGCACCAGCGCCTCCAACGTGCCGGCGCGAAAGCCCCGCGCCGGCGGGCGCTCGCCGGCAAGCGGCTTGAAGTACAGCCAGCCCTGCTGGCCGTCATGGAACCACTCGCCCGGCGCATCCAGCTCCTCCAGCACGTTGTCGACCCAGCGGTCCTTGTCGCTCGGGGGCATCACGCGGTTGTTGGCCAGCTGCGGGCCGTAGTCCAGGCTGCCGTCAGCCGTCTTGCCGAGGATGGGGACCTGCAGGCCACCCCAGCCATAACCGTGCAGTGCGTGCAGCACCGCGCCCTGCGGGTCGCGCCAGCGCGCCACGCGCTCGGGCGACGTGGCATCGGCCGCGCCGCCGAAGCCCGGGGCGGCTTGGTCGAAATTCGGATAGCGGGCGCGCACCAGCGCGTGCTGGCCCAGCCACAGGCGTTGAAACGACGCGCCGGTGAAGCGCGCGCGCCAGAGGCCGTCCTTCCATCGTTCCCAGCGCAGCGCCGGCAGCGGCGTCGCGCCGCTCAGCACCGGCTGGGCGCCGGGCGCAGCGGCGAGCACGAAGGGCTGCTGGGCCGTACCCGACAGCGTCTCGTCGATGACGATGGGCGCGGCCAGCGCGTAGCGGCCGCTGGCCAGCTCGATGCGGCGGATGCGCTTGTCGCTCCGGGCCTTCAGCAGTGCCGCCTCCAGCGAGCTGGAGTCCTTGACGGTCAGTGTCTCGGCCTGTGCACCGCCGGCCAGAACCGCCAGCGTGAGCAGCAGCGCCTTCATCCTCATGACGCGGCCTTGATGCGAATCATGACCACGCCATGCGGCGCGACCTTGGCGCCGTAGCTGCCGCTCACGCCCTTCGTGACCTTCTTGCTCCACAGGTCCTTCACGTCGGCCTTCTTGTCGTTGGGCAACTGGAGCAGCTCCCAGGCCACCTTCATGTCGGCCGGCGTCTTGCCGCGGTTGAACAGCACCACCGCGTGCTCACCGCCCGACAGCGGCCGCACCCAGACCTCCAGGTCACCTTCCTTCAGCGCGCGCTGGCCTTGCTTGCCCAGCGGGTCCTGGTCGACGGCGATGACGTCCTTGTTGGTGAGGATGCGCAGCGTGTCGGCGTCCATCCTGGAGAGGTCATTGCCGGCGATCAGCGGCGCGGCCAGCATGGCCCACAGCGAAAAGTGGCTCTCGTACTCGGTGGTCGTCATGCCGCCGTTGCCCACTTCGAGCATGTCGGGGTCGTTCCAGCCGTTGGGGGCGGAGTCGCCCGACAGGTCGGCGTTCATGTCGAGGATGTTGGTCATGCCATGCGACCACCCCTTCTTGCCCTCCCAGGCGTCGTAGATGTCGCCCGTGGTGCGCCACAGATGGCCGACGGGGTGGGCCCAGCGGCCAGGCTTGCTGCCGCCCCATTCGCAGAGGGAAAACACGATGTCACGGCCCGACTCGCGCAGGGCCTTGGCCATGATGGTGTAGGCCGCCTCGGCGTTGCGGGTGCCGGTGTAGCACCAGTCGTACTTCAGGTAGTCGACACCCCATTTGGCGTATTGGCGCGCGTCCTGGAACTCATGGCCGGCGCTGCCCGGGCGGCCGCCGCAGGTCAGCGAGCCGGCGTCGGAGTAGAGGCCGAACTTCAGGCCCTTGCTGTGCACATAGTCGGCCAGTGCCTTGATGCCCGACGGGAAGCGCTCGGGGTCGGCCTGGATGTTGCCGTCGGCATCGCGGCTCTTCTGCCAGCAGTCGTCGATGACGATGTACTGGTAGCCGGCGTCTTTCATGCCGGAGGCGGCCATGGCGTCGGCCTGCTGGCGGATCAACTGCTCGCTGACGTTGCAGGCGAACTTGTTCCAGGAGTTCCAGCCCATGGGTGGCGTGGGCGCAAGTTTGGGCTTGGGAGCCTCGAGCTTGAGGGTGTCATGCGCGTGGGCCGGCAGGGCTGCCAGGGCGCCGAGCAGGGCGAGCGTGTGAGCGGTGCGTTGGATCAGATGATGCATGGGGACTCTTTCAAAGATATGCGGCGGTGGACTACTCAACGGCCGTAGCGGCGGCCGGCCGATTCCAGCGGCCAGTCGTCGGTGCGCAGTGGCGGCAGGGGCAGGCCATCGCCGCCGACGACGTTGGCCTCGCTGGCGTTGTTGACCCAGGCATAGCGCGCCGCGACAGGCGACGGCACGGCGGCACTGCGCAACACGATGCGGTCGCCGTCGAGCCGGGCTTCGGCCGGTAGCCAGCGGCGATCGGCGCCGGCGACGTAGAAGCCGCGCGGCGCCTCACCGGTGCGCGCGGTGCGCAGGCCGCCGACGGTGGTGTCGAAGCGCAGCTCCATTTCGCCGCCCCGCACCTGGTGGCCGGTCAGGCGCGGGCCGGTGGCCGGTGTGGCGCGCAGGCCCAGCTCATGCAGCGCGAGCCCGGCCAGGCGCTGGCCCACCGTGCGCTTGTTGCGCGGGTGGATGTCGACCGCGTCGCCCACGTCGATGGCCGTGGCCATGCCGGTGTGGGGCAGGGCCAGCGCGGCGGCCTGGCTGGCGCGCAGTTCGGCCCAGCCGTTGCCGTCGGGCCGGTTGTCGGCCAGCGGGAACCAGGACGCCAGCTGCACGAAGTAGAAGGGCAGCTTCGCGTCGGCGAACTGCGCGCGCCAGTCCTGGATCAGGCGCTTGAAGCCATCGGCATAGGCGGCCGCGCGACCTCCGTTCTCCTCGCCCTGGTACCAGAGCACGCCACGCACCGACAGGCCGTTCAACGGCGCGATGAGGCCGTTGTGGCCCAGCGTCGGTGCGTCGTTGATGGCCGGGCCAGCCGCCGCAGCGACCTTCTCGACGCGCGCCCGCCAGGTGCCGGCCAGCGAAACCGCGCCGGCCGCCGTGTCCAGCCGCAGTTCTGCGGCTTCGCCCTGGATGCCGCCGCCGCCACCGTTGTCGGTCACGCGCATGGCGATCCAGTTGGCGCCGGCGCGCAGCAGGCCGGCGGGCACGGCGTAGCGGCGCGGCTGATCCCAGCCGCACTGGCCGCCGACCTTCTGACCATTGACCCAGGCCTCGTCGCAGTCATCCACCTTGGCCAGGTGCAGCTGGGCCGTGCCTGCCGCCTGCGCCGCGTTCAGCTCCACGCGCTTGCGCATCCAGACCACGCCGTCCACGTCGGGCAGGCCCTGGCGTTCCCAGTTGCCGGGGGCCTTCAGCGTGGGCCAACTGCCTTCGATGTCGCCGGTGGCCGACCAGCCCGCAACGTCGACACCCTGCAGCGGCAGGCCTGGCTGCCAGGCGGCAATGCGCGGCAGCACGCGCTGGGCCAGCGTGGTGCCGAAGGCGGCGTTGTCGGCCGGCAGGTTCTGGACGAAGGGCGCGAGGTCCGGGTCGCGCAGCGCGGCCTCGCGGCTCATCCAGGTCTCCAGCATGGAGCCGCCCCAGGCGGTGTTGACAAGGCCCATGGGCACGCCCTGCACAGCCTGCAATTGCTTGGCGAAGTGGTAGCCGACGGCGCTGAACTCGGCCACGCGGCCCGGCTCGGCGACGACCCAGCGCGCGGGTGCGATCTCGGCCTCCGCCTTCACGCTGGCGCGGTGCGGCACGCGCAGATGGCGCAGCTGCGCGTTCTGCGGCGAGGCGACTTCCTGCGGGCCGGTGTCGGTCTGGGCCAGCACCCATTCCATGTTGGACTGGCCGCCGAGCAGCCAGACATCGCCGATCAGCACGTCGTTGAGCGTCACGGTCTGGTCGCCCTTGACGACGAGGCGGTGCGGACCGCCGGCCGGCAGCGGCGCCAGCTGAACACGCCAGCGACCGTCGGCGCCGACGCGCGCTGTGCCGCTGCGGCCACCCAGTTCGACGTTCAGCGTCTGACCGGGCGTGGCCTGGCCCCACACGTTCAGCGGCCGGTCGCGCTGCAGCACCATGTGCTCGCCGAACACTTCGGCCAGGCGCACATCGGCCTGTGCGTTGGCGGCCAGCAGCGCCAGCAGCAGGGGGAGGGAAGTCTTCTTCATCAGGTCTTGGGGGAGGAATCAAAAGTGATGTTCTGCGCGGCGCCCTGGTAGGTGACGGTGCGGGCCTGCTCGGCCTGGCCGGGTGGCGCCATCAGTCGCACGTTCAGCTCGCGACGCGCGACCATGCCGGGGTAGCGCCCCTGGCGGGCGCCGATGTGCAGCGTGCGGCGCGCGTCGTCCCAGCGCAGCGCGGTGGTGGTGCGCTCGCCGCGCTCGTAGCGGTAGGTCTCGCCGTCATCGTCGTAGAGCGTGCAGCTGGCGTCGGCGCCGGGGTAGATGCGGATCTCCCACGGCGCGTCGCGGTGTTGGCCGGTGTGCTCGACGACCGGGCCCAGCGGCACGACCGAGCCGGCGCGCACGAACAGCGGGAACTGGTCCAGCGTGTAGTCGCGCTCGACACTGCGGTCGCCTTTGTGCAGCTCCCCGGTCCAGAAATCGAACCAGTCGGTGCCGGCGGGGAGCAGCGTGCGCTGGCGCTGGTCGATCTTGCGCTGGGCCTCGGCCGCCTCGCGGCGCTGGGCCGGCGTGCGCCAGGCCAGGCGCAGCACACGGCCGCCACCGGCCTGGAAGAAGTCCACGCGCAGCTTGATCACCTGGCCTTCGCGCAGCGTCATGAGCTGGCCCTTGAAGCGGGCGGCGCCCATGGTCCAGTCGTCGACAACCAGCTTGTCCTCCAGCCACATGCGAAAGCCGTCGTCGCCCTCGACACCCAGCTCGTAGTCGCCGCTCTCCGGCACGGTGATCTCGCCAGTCCAGCGCACGGAGAAGTTGCTCAGGCCCTTCAGCCCCGGCGGGATGCTGCCCAGCGGCGGGTCGGGCCAGTGGTGGGCGACCACGGTATCGACGGTGCGGCTCGCCGGTTTGTCGAAGTTGACGCCGTCGAAGTACTCCATGACCAGGCCGCGCTGGCCGTCGGGCGTGCGCAGCTGCGTGGCCGGCACCGTCTGCGGCGGTGGCGCCTCGGGGTGGAACATGGCCCGCGTGATTGGCTGCACCAGGAAGGCGGGGCCGAACATGTAGGTGTCGTCGACCTTGCGCAGCGCCGTCTGGTCGGGGAAGTCCATCGCCAGGCCGCGCATCATCGTGTAGCCGTCCTGCGTGCTGCGCCAGGCCAGGCCGTACAGATACGGCAGCAGGCGCATGCGCAGCTGCGCGGCGCCCAGCAGCGAGGCGTAGACCTGCGGGTCCAACGTCTTGAACAAATAGGGCTCGCGGTCCACCGAGGTGCCGTGGATGCGGTAGACCGGGTTGAAGATGCCGAACTGGTTCCAGCGCGCGTACAGCTCGCGCCAGGACGGGTTGTTCTGGCCGCCGGCGAAGTTGACGAAGAAGCCCCCGGTGTCCTGCGTCCAGTAGGGCTGGCCGGCCATTGCGACGTTGAGTCCGCCGGCGATCTGCGCGCGGAACGTGGCCCAGGAGGCCGTCGTGTCTCCAGACCAGGATAGGGCCGCATAGCGCTGCTGCCCGGCCCAGGCTGAGCGCGTCAGCGTCAGCACCCGCTTGGCCGCAGGGCCGGCGGCGCGCTGGCCCTCGTAGACGCCGCGCGTCGTCACCAGCGTGTAGACGTTGAGGTAGCGCGTGGTGTCGCCCATCGCGGTCATGCCCAGCTTCTTGATGTCGGCCTCGACTTCGCGCGGGTCGTGGGCGGCACCGCCCACCTCGACCTCGGTGCCGTCCATCCACAGGGCATCCACGCCGATGTCCAGCAGCCCCTTCTTGGCATGCTTGAAGTAGATGCGGCGGCCCTCGGCGCTGAAGGCGTCGTAGATGCGCGCCTTCTTGGAGATCCAGTGCAGCGGCTCGAAGCGCAGGCCCTTGGCATCCAGCTCGCGGGCCAGGTCGGTGTCGTTGCCGACGCTCGGCCAGATGGAGGCCATCAGCTTCACGTTGAGCTTGCCGTGCAGCTCGCGCGCCATGCCGGCGGGGTCGGGGAAGCGCTCGGCGTCCCAGACCATGCCGCTCCATTTGCCGTCCCACTCGCGACCGTTCGGACCGTTCTTCTCGCCGCCCCAGTACTGCCAGTCCTGCACGATGTAGTCGAGCGGGAAGCGCTCGGCGCGGAAGCGCTTGACCACGTCCAGCAGCTGCGCTTGAGTCTCGTAGCGCTCCTTGCTCATGAAGAGGCCGAAGGCGGCCTTGGGGAACATCGGTGCGGCACCGGTCAGGTGGCGGTAGCCGCGGATGACGGCGTCCATGTCGGCGCCGGCAGTGAGGTAGTAGTCGGCACCCGCCGGCGCGCTGTCGGCCGTGAAGCTCATGCCCTCGGGCCGGTCGCGGAAGGTCATCTTGGAGTAGACGTCCAGCAGCAGGCCCCAGCGCCGCGTGGACACGAGGAAGGGCACGACGATGCCGATGTTGGTCTGCACCATCAGCACATCGCGGCCGCGGTAGTCCATGTAGGGCTCGTCGTACTGGCCCAGGCCGTAGAGGGACTCGTCAGGCGTCAGCGTGAAGGTCTGCGCCAGCGTGTAGCTGGGGCTGCCGGCGATCTCGACTTGCTTGAGCTCGGTGGGCGAGGTTGCGCGCTCACGCGTCAGCGGCCGGCCGTCGGCGGTGAAGAAGGCCAGCGCGCCGCTGCGCTTGTCCACCGTGATGCGCAGGCCGGCGCCGGTCAGCGCGAGCTGGTCGCCTGCTTCCTGCACGTCGAAGGCGAGCGGCTGCGGCCGTGCCACCACGACGAGGCTGGGCTGGGTGGTGTGGGCCTGGCCAAGGTGGGCGGCCACCCGCACCAGGCTCGGGCCGTAGAACAGCACGCTCTTGGTCAGCCCGCCAGCGCGGAACTGCAGGCCCTCGGCGACGCGCCGCCAGGCGAAGCCGTCGGGTGGGCCGTCCAGGGGCAGGGCACGCAGCTGGCCGGCGGCGTCCAGCGCTGAAGGATGGGGGGACGCCTTGGCGCCCGGGGCAGCCAAAGCGCCGGCGGGGACACAGGCCATCAGGCCGACGAGGTCTCGACGCTTCATGTCAACGCAGCGTGGGATGGTGAGCGCGCGGGTGAGCCGTGGCGGTTCTCGTGTTCATGAGCGATAGAGGGATGAGAGAGAAGCGGGCGTTCAGTTGCTGTACAGCAGGCCCCGGCCGGTGCCGCTGAAGTAGATGCGTCCGTACATGCCTTGGTCAGCCGCGATCGCGCCGATGCCGCCGAACTGGTGGGCGTCGTCGTTGAAGCGCGTCCAGGTGGCGCCGGCATCGTCGGAGCGATGCACGCCCCACACGCCGCCCACCACGCCCACCACATAGACCGCCGCCGAGTGCGGTGCGCCGGCTTTCGGCTTGCCCAGCGCGATGGCGCTGGCGCCCTGCACGGCGGCCCATTGGTTGCCGGTGAAGATGGACGCGAAGTGGCTCAGCTTGGTCCAGGTCGCACCCGAATCGGTCGAGCGGTACACGGCGTTGCCGTCGGCCAACCAGAGCTCACCTTCGGCGTTGGGGTTGACCGCCAGCGAGGTGTTGCCGAAGTAGTTCGGCGCCAGCTCTGCGGCCACCGAGCCGGCGCTCAGCGTGAAGGTATGGCCGCCATCCGTCGACACATACACCTTGCCCGGCGTGCCCCACCAGTGGCCACCGGAATCGTAGGCATACACCTTGTTGGAGTTCTTGCGATCCGCGACCAGGCGATAGGCGCGGGGGAAGACGGCGTTGATCGCCGGCAGATTGGTCGCGGTCCAGCTGGCACCGTTGTCCGTGGTGTACGAGGGCACCGAGTTGCCGGGCGCCCAGACCGCCTTGTTGCGCCCGGTCACGGCGATGCTCGCTTCTCCCCCCTTGTTGTCTGCCACTCCTTGCGGGTAGCTGGCGAACTTCGTCCAGGTCTTGCCGCCGTCGCCGGACCAGTAGCCGAAGCCGGTGCTGGTGCCCAGGACGACGCCGATGGTGGCCATGTATTGCGGGTCGGACCAGGCCATGTCGGCGGCGAAGCCGTTGCTCCATTCGGTGCGCGGCGTGAGCGTCGGCTTGGTGGCGAGATCGGTGTGCACCCAGGTGCCGACGTCGCCTGAGCTGTTGATCACGGTGTACGTGGCGCCAGCGGGCGGCGTGGCCAGGCTCAGCACCGCTGTCTCCTCCAGGCCGTCGACCAACTCGTTCCAGCTTGGCGTGGCCGAGGCCGCGTTCCGCGTTTCCCATATGCCGCCGCCAGTGACGTGCAGGACGCGATCCGGGTTGAACGGATCGATCTCGACATCGTCAGGCCAGCCCCAGAAGCCGCCATCAGCCGGCATGCGCGGCATGGTGGCCGCGATTTCGCGCCAGGTCTTGCCGCCGTCGCCCGACCACTGGATGACCTGCTGACCGCTGTAGTTGCCCCACGAGTTGGTCACGCCCAGCGCGATGCGGGTGCTGGCGCCCGTGCCCGACACCGACAGGCCACCGAGGCCAAGGCCCGTGCCCGTCCCGCCGCTGTTCGGGTCTTTCAGCAGGGTCCAGCTGCTGCCGTCGAACTTGTAGAGCCGCGCGGGGCCGCCTGCGCCTGGGCCGGGGTCCTTGGTGAACACGACATAGAACACGCCGTCGGCAGCGCGCACCATGTGCGGAATGTGATGGCCGGAGACCGGCGTCGACACCGCGGCCCACGAGGCGCCGCCGTCGGTCGACCGGTACAGGTTCGAGGCCAGGCCCGCTGCATTGACGTAGTCCGGGTTGATGGCTGCATAGATCGTCTGCGTGGCCGAGCCGCTGCCCTGGGTGCCGGTGTCGTAGACGACAAGGCTGACGCCCATCGCGCTGCCCATGCTCAGGGCGTTGACCTGGTCCTGGGTCAGCCGCGTGCTCGACAGCGACGTGACCTGGGCCCAGGTCAGGCCGGAGTCGGCCCTCTTCCACAGCCCGGCCGTGCGCGAGCCGTAGAACATCGTCGACGGCTTGTTGGGGTCTACCATCAGCCGTTCGCCGATGGCCCGGCCGGGGTTGTTGCCGCCCAGCGGGAAGGGCAGGGCGACGTGGGTCCACTGGTCACCGCGGTTGCTGGAGATGTACAGGCGGCCGTTGCCCTCGGACGTGTACATGCCGGCGGCCATGTAGACGAGCTGGTCGTTGTTCGGATCGACGGCGATGCTTTCGATGCCGTGGAAACGGGCCTCGCCGCCACCGAAGCCCACGCCGTCGGTGATGGGCAGCCAGGACGACGTGGCCTCGTGCCATCGGTAGGCGCCGCCGATGTCGGTGCGTGCGTACAGCAGGTTGGCGGTGGTCGGGTGGAAGACGAGGCCGGTGACGTAGCCGCCACCGCCCCATTTCACGCTCGTCCACTTCGCGGCAGGGGATGTCGTCCCACCACTGCCGCCTGCGGGCGGCGGCGGTGGTGGCGGGGGAGGCGGCGGCGGAGGGGGCGGCGGCGTCCCGCCGCCGGACGATGGGGGCGGTGGCGTGTCGCCGCCACCGCCGCCACCGCCGCCACCGCCGCAACCGGCGGTGATGCTCGCGGCAAGGATGGAAAGGACGAAGGACCGTTTACTGCACTTGTTCATGAGGGAATCCTTGCCCCTTGCGGGGCAGCTGGCGCTCCGTGCCTCGACTGCGGCAACCCAATCGCGCACGAAGATCAGCGGGAGCCGCCGGCGGGCTCGACCCGGTAGTAGTCAAAGTCCACACGGCCGCCGGCGGTCTTGGTCGAGTAGAAGAAGAGGCCGAAGCGGTAGCCCATGAAGTGCGGCGCGGTGTAGGCCAGGCGCGAGGGGCGGCCGATGGGTGTCCAGGTCTTGCCGTCCAGGCTGTAGGAGAAGCCGGCGACTTCGGGCGCGGGCTGGAATTCCGTGTCGACCTTGAGGTGCACGGTCTTGCCCGACAGCGCAACGGTGGCGACCTCCTCCGGCTTGTCGGCGTCGGCGCTCACCATGACGAGAGACCTGACCCCGCCGCTCATCTTGACGCCGACAAAACCGTAGTTCTTCTGGAAGGCGCTCAGGCCGGCCCAGTCGCCGTCCTTCATGCCGCTCACGTCGATGCGGGTGGTGGCCGAACTCTTGGGGCCGAAGGTGCGCTGGGTGAGGGTGTTGGTGGCCTCGGGCAGCGTGGCGACGACCCGGCTGGTGGACAGGCTCAGGTGGCCCGGGCGTTGCGTGAGCGACCAGTCGCGCGGCACGGGGTTGTGGTTCCATTGCCAGGCCAGCGGCAGGTCGGGGTCGCCGGGCCGGCGGTCGAACTCGTCGGAGGCGACGATGCCCGAGACGCCGGAGACCCCTTGACCACCGGCAGGGATGTCCAGCGTCATGGGCGCCTTGCCGTCGGTGCCGAGCACGGGCCAGCCGTCCTTCCAGGTCACGGGCACGAGGTAGGGGATGCGACCGACGGCGCCGTTGTCCTTGAAGAGATAGGCGTACCACTTGCCGTCCGGCGTGTCGATGAGGCCGCCCTGGGCGATGCCGCGGTCGTCGAGCGCGATGCGACTCTCGTAGGGGCCGTCGATGCTGTCGGCGCGGCTGATGATGACGGTGCGCGCCCAGCGGCTGCCGGGCGAGGCGATGTTGAAGAGGTAGTAGCGGCCGTCGACCTTGAGCAGCTGCGAACCCTCGCCATTGAGCCCGCCCAGGTCGGTGCCGAAGACGGTGTTGACGTTCTCGATGAGCACCTTGTTCACGCCGCCGGGCTTGATGCCGGAGAGGTCCGGTTTCAGCTCGACGAGCGTGATGCGACCGCCGCCGTAGACCATGTAGACGCGACCGTCGTCGTCGAAGAACAGGCTGTGGTCATGCAGCGCGGGCGCGAAGCTCACCTCCTTCCACGGGCCGCGCTCGGGATCGCGCGTGCTGTAGATGTGGGTGCGTTCGCTGGTGTACGCAAAAGTCGATGCGTAGAACACGCCGTTGTGGTGACGCAGGCTGCTGGCCCAGGAGCCGGCACCGTAGGCGTTCTTGCCGTTCTCTAGCCGCATGGCTTCGTTGTCGGCCAGGTTCTGATGGGCGTAGGAGGCCATGCGCCAGTTGACGAGGTCCGGCGAGGTCATGATCGGCAGGCCCGGGCTCATGTGCATCGTCGTGCTGCTCATGTAGTAGGTCTTGCCGACACGGATGACGGCGATGTCGGGCACGTCGGCCCAGATCAGCGGGTTGTGGGCAAGGGCAACCTGTGCAGCGGGTGCGGCCTGTACGGCCGGAGCCGCCAGACACGCGACGCCGGCGAGCGCGACGGCCCTCAGCAGGGACGGGATCTTGTCGGTCATGGGGGTGTCTGACCCTGAGCCAGGGCGGGCGTTCATTTCTTGCACAACGCGCTGATGGCGTTGGAGGCGGTGGCCGTGATCACGCCGAGCCGATAAGGCAGCTCGATGTAGTCGTAGCTCTTGCCCTTTTCCATGTCCAGACCCTGGTAGAGGAATTGCAGCGGCTTGCAGGGGTCGATGCTCAGCGTCTGGTCGATGCCGTCGCGGATCAGCTCGCCGTGGGACACGCCTTCGGACCAGATGCGGCCGTTGAACTTGACGTTGTCCGTGCCTGCAAACAGGTTCATCGGCGCGCCGGGTACGGGTTGCCAGGCGCCATCCAGGCGATCCGCTGTCCAGGCGCGGAAATACCTGCCCTTGGGGCCCATCGCCTCGATCAGCGTCAGGTACTGGTTGGTGCCAGTGATCTTGTAGGTGTTGCTCGCCTCGAACACGTCGTCACGCTTCGCATCCATGACAACGACAGGTTCGGAGAAGCCCTGAGGGAAGCGCGCCAACGTCGTCTCGCCGCGGTAGAAGCGGCCGTTGTCGCCGGTGAAGAAGAGATAGCACTTCTTGTCGTCGCAGATGTTCCAGAAGTCCAGCCAGGCCGCATGGCCCTTTTCGTCTTTGACGCTTGCCGGCACGGCGGAGTAGAAGGGCTTCGGCGCGGTCCACGACATCGGGTCGGCGATGTTGCTGGTGGTGGAGTACAGCGGGTCACCGCCCTGGTAGATCAGGTACCAGAGCTTTTGCGGCGCAAAGTAGTAGACCTGGGGAGCGGCGCGGTAGCCGGGCCCGATGGGGGACTTGTCGAGCATGAACTGAGGGGCTTTGGGGGCATCGTCCCAGTTCGCAAAGCTCGTGTAGGCCATGCCCCAGCCGCTCTTCGCGGCCGTGGTCATGAAGACGTGATAGCGGCCGTCGTGATGGACGATGGTCGGGTCCTTGACGCCGAAGATGTCGGCGCGGTCGGCCGGCGGCCTGATCAGCGTCTCGCTGGATTTCCATTCAAAGCCGATGGCTTGGGCCGCCGTCCCGCCACCGGCGTCGGGCTTGGCGTCCGCGGCTGCGCTGCTGCCACCGCAGCCAGCGACGAGCCCGGCCGCGAGCATCGAAGAGACGAGAAGTTGTTTATTGCACTTGGTCATGAGGGAAGGCGGTTTCTGTTTGGATGGAATGGCTCGCGCGTCGGCAGTGCTCACGGCGCTGGCTCCAGCACCACGGCGGCGCCGCCCGCTGCGGCCAGCGACAGGTTCAGCACGTCTTTGCGGGTCACCTTGCGTTCGGTGCGGCGCACTTCGCGCACGACCTCGCCGTCCTGCCAGATCGTGGCGCGCCAGTTGCCGGGCGGCAGGAAGCCGAGCGGCACCTTCTGCGTGCGGGCCTGGTCGCCGGTCATCGCGCCGAGGTACCAGGTGTTGCCCTGGCGGCGCGCCAGCACGATGTCGCGCCCCGGCTCGCCGGAGATGAAGCGGGTCTCGTCCCAGGCCGTGGGCACGCGCTTGATGAAATCGAAGCCGGGCTCGCCGCGATAGTTCGAAGGGTCATCGGAGACCATCTGCAGCGGGCTGTCGTAGACGACGTACATGGCCAGCGCCTGGCCGCGCGTGTTGTGCACCAGCGGCATCTCGGCACGCACCTCGAAGGAGGCCGCCGTCGCGTTGCGGAAGCCGCCCGGCGTGTAGTCCATCGGCCCGACCAGCATGCGCGTGTAGGGCAGGGTCACGTTATGGCTGGGCGTGACGCGCGTGCTCATCTTGCTCCACTCGGCGCCGAGCACGCCCTCCTGCGTGATGTAGTTGGGATAGGTGCGCTGCAGGCCCGCGGGCACATAGGCGCCGTGCAGGTCCAGCAGCAGCTTGCGCTTGGCGGTGGCGGCGGCGATGCGCTCGTAGAAGTCCACCACCTGCTGGTCGTCGCGGTTCATGAAGTCGACCTTGACGCCCTTGATGCCCCAGCGGACGTAGGTGTCCAGCACCTCGTCCATGCGCGCGTCCACATGCACCCAGTGCGCCCACAGCAGCAGGCCCACGCCCTTGGCCTCGGCATAGCGCGCGAGCTCGGCCATGTCGATGCCCTTGGCCGGGCGGGTGATGTCGGTCTCTGGGTGCGCGTCGCAGCAGCCGCTCGGGCCCCAGGCCCAGTTGACGTCGATCAGGTAGTAGGGAAAGCCGGACTCGGCCGCGAAGTCGATGAAGCGCTTGTAGGCGCCCATGTCGGCCTTCATGCCGACCAGCGGGCCCGACCACCAGTCCCACGCCGCCTTGCCGGGCTTGACCCAGCTGAAGTCGCCGGTCGGTGCCGGGTTGAGGTTGCCGACAAGGTGCGACTCGATCAGCTTGCCGGCCTGGTCGGCCATCATGACGGCGCGCCAGGCGGTCGTCAGGCCGGCGGGCGAGACGAAGGCCGGGCCTGGCCGCCCCGGCACGCCGGACAGGTGCAGGCGCAGCGCGTTTCCCTCCTGCCGCAGCGAGGCGCCGGTGTAGCCCTTCAGGTTGGCCTGCGTGATGGCGTAGTGCGTGCGACCCGAGGGCGTGGCGCACACCACCGGCACGTCGTAGGCAACGCTGGGCTTCAGCTGCGAGATGCGCAGGCGCTCGAACGACTGCTCGTGCGAGCCGTCGGCATGCGTGACGAGGCAGGACGGGTCACCGGCCGGCACAAAGGCCGTGCGTTCGCCGCGCAGCTTGACGGGGCCAGTGTCCTCAAGACGGTAGCGAAAGGCGACGCCGTCGTCGTAGGCGCGGGCGTCGATGAAAAGGCGGCGGCCGGCGCCCGCCTCGCGGAAGGTGAGGGTCGCGCCGCGGTAGTGGTCGCGCGCCGAGGCCGCCTTCGTGGCGACGAGGGGAATGACGCGGTCTTCCGCGACGTCCTGGCGCGACTCCAGCGTCAACGTGCCGAGGGCGGGGCCGTCCAGCTCCAGCCCGAGCGGGGAGGGCGCGATGACGGCTTCGCCACGGCGGCTGATGCTGAACTGGCTGCCGTTGTCGGCGATGCGCAGCGCGACGCGGCCGTCGGGCGAAGTGATGACGGCGTCGGCCGCCTGGGCGCCTGATGCAGCCAGGGCGAGCGCGGCGATGGCGAGGTGGATGGTGGTGGTCTTCATGGGAATGTGTCGGCTGTGCTGGTCTTGGGGAGCGTTCATCCCAGGCGTATTTCGACGGCGCGGCCGGTGTAGACGACCTCGCGCAGCGGTGTGGATTGCAGCGTCGGCACGCCGCTGCCGATGCGGTGGATGCGCAAGCGCTTGGTGGTGCGCATGCCCGCGAAACGCCCGCTGCGCGCGGCCAGGCGCAGCACGCCGCGGCGGTCGTCCCAGGTCATGCGGATCACGCTGAGCCCACCCTTCTCGTAGGCGTAGTCCAGGCCGCCGTCCTCGTAGAGGTTGAAGGCACCGTCGGCGCCGGGCACCACGTAGAGGTCGAGCACCTCGCCGGTGGCCTCGGCGGTGGACTGCAGCACCGGCCCGAGCGGCAGGACGCTGCCGGCGCGCAGGTGCAGGGGCATGCGCTCAAGCGGCGACGCCACGTCATGCGTGCGGCCACCGGCACGCCGTTCTCCTGTCCAGAAATCGACCCAGCCGCCGGTGGACTGCGGCAGGTACACCGGCCAAGTCGACACCTCAGGCGCCAGGACCGGCGCTACATGCAAGGCGCGGCCGAACATGTAGGTGTGCGCCTGGTCCAGGGCCTGCTCGTCCTGCGGAAAATCGAACACCAGCGGCCGCATGATCGGCGCGCCTTTGGCATGCACCTCGTGGGCCAGGCTATAGAGATAGGGCAGCAGCTGATAGCGCAGCTCCAGGTACTGGCGCGCTAACGTCTCCACCGTGTCGCCATAGCGCCAGAACTCGGTGTTGGTCATGTAACCGTGCACGCGCTGCAGCGGCAGGAAGGTCGCGTACTGCAACCAGCGGATCAGGCGCTCGTGGTAGGCCTTGTCGGTGTACTGGCCGTCGCCCGGGCGGAAGAAGCCGCCAGCGTCGATCGTCCAGTAGGCATAGCCGGCGGCGGCCATGTTGAGGCCCGCGGGGATCTGCCGCTTGAGCGTGTCCCAGTCGTTGCCGATGTCGCCCGACCAGGTGGCCGCCGCATGGCGCTGCTGCCCGGGGAAGGCCGAGCGCGTCATGATCATCACGCGCCGGTCGGGCGCCGCCTGGCGCTGGCCTTCGTAGACGGTGCGCGTGACGTACCACGGATAGGCCAGGCGCACGCGCTCACCGCGGCCCGCGGCCGTACGCCGGCCCACCAGGTCGTCGTTCTCGGGCTCCGTCGCGTCCTGCCACCAGGCGTCGATGCCGAGCTTGAGCAGGCGTTCGCGCTGGTTGTTCCAGTAGAAGGCGGCGGCCTTGGGGTCGAAGAAGTCGACCCAGTCGGTCTGGTCGATGTAGTGACCGCCGGCTGCGGCTGCGCGACCGAGTTCGGTGTCGCGCGCGATCTTGGCCCACACCGACAGCATGAGCCGCCCGTTCAGGCCGTGCACCTCGCGCACCAGCGCGGCGGGGTCGGGGTAGTGGGCCTCGTCGAAGCGCATCGCGTTCCAGCCGTGGCGGCCCCAGTACTGCCAGTCCTGCACCATCACATCGACGGGCAGCTTGCGGCGGCGGAATTCGCGCAGCGTGTCGACGATCTCCGCCGACGAATGGAAGCGCTCCCGGCAGTGGATGTAGCCATAGGCCCAGCGCGGCATCACGGGCGTCGCGCCGGAGATCTCGCGGTAGCCCTCGAACACCTCGTCCGCGCTGGGGCCGGCGATGACGACGTAGTCGATGGCATCGGCCACCGGCGAGCGCCACGAGGTGCTTGCGCGCACGGGGCCGAAGCGCAGAGAGGGCGAGTCGTCCTTGTCGGCGTGGATGCGCACCTGATGCTCGCCCGGCTGCAGTTCGACGACGAAGCCGACCGTCGGCGGCAGCCAGTGGTTCGCGATCTCGACACAGGACTTGCCATCGATCTCCACCGAGTGGCGCGAACCCATGGCGCGGCCGACGTCGAGCAGGAATGCGAAACGGCCCGGCGTGCCCGTCTTGAACGTGCCTTCGAAGCGCGTCAGGTTGCGCACGACCTGCGCATTGCCCGTGGTCGTCGTCACATCCACGACTTCGGCCTTGCTTTCGGCATTGGCACGACTCAGCGCCACCCACTGCTCGGGCATGTTCAGCTCGGCCATGCCGTTGTTGTGCCAGAGCAGGCCGTAGCCGCGGCTGGACAGCATGAACGGCAGGCTGATCTGCGTGTTCACCTGTGTCAGGCGGCGCGGGAAGCCGCGCAGGTCCATGGCGCCGTCCTGGAAGCAGCCGGTGCCGTAGAGCCGCTCGCCGGCGGGTGACTCGAACACCTGCTCGGCGATGAACACGGGCTCGTCACCCAGCTGCGACGGCGTCAGCCGCCGCGTGCCGGGCGCTTCAGCGAGCAGCAAGGCGCCGCGGCGGTCGAAGAAGCGCAGCGCCCCGGTCCCTTTGTCCACCTCGCAGCGGATACCCGGCAGTTCCAGGCGGGTCGCGTTGGCACCCGACGTCTGCTTCATGAGGGGCTTGGCGCGGCCGGGCAGCAGCGCGAGGCTGGGCGGCGGCACTGGAGTCGCGGCCTGCGGTGGCAGGAAGCGCACGCGCAGCGCCCGGTCGCAGAGCGCGCTGATCCGCAGCGTGCCTTGCGGCGTCGTCAGCACCCATTCCGGCGTTAGCGATGCCTGCACGCCGTGGGTCGCGACGCTCGCTGGCTCCAGGTTGCCGGCGGCGGCGTTCGCCACGCTGGAGGAGGCCATCGGGGCCGTTGCTGCCGCAGCGCCCAGTGGCGCCGCGGCTGCGAGGGCAGCCTGCAACGCCTGGCGCCGGGAGATGGTGGGTTTGCTATTCATGCGTGATTGCGGTTGCTGGCTTCACTTGCGCTCGAAGCGCCAGTGATCGAACTCGAACATCGTCGGCTCGCCATGACCCCTGAAGATGAGGAAGAGGTCGTGCACGCCCGTGGCGCCCGCGACGGGCACGCTTTGCTGCTGCCACTGATCCCGGCCGCCGGTTCGGGCTACGGTCAGCGTGCCGAGGTGTGGCCCATCGACGCTGTCGAGGCGCAATTCAATCTTGCCGCCGTCCTTCTCGCTGGCCAGGTTGGCGACAAAGCGGGCCGCGCCCTTGCTGCCAAAGTCGACGCCGTTGACCTTGATGTAGCTGTGATCGGTGATGCGCGTGACGACCATGCCGACCTTGTCATTGCGCGCGGTCTTGATGCCAGGCGCCCAGTCCATCGGGCGGTCCCGATCCCGCTTCACGCGGGACGTCCAGGCCATGGTTTCGGCCTCCACGCGTTCGTAGGGCGACAGGGGTTTGAGCGGAGCGACCCCGACGTTGTCCCACCAGGGAAGCATGTTGATGGTGCCGTCCGCGTTGTAGTCGAACCGGGTCACCGTGACGGAGCGGCGCTCGCGATGGATGGGCGTGTCGGCAAAGTTCAGCCGGTAGTTGAACCCGAACACGTAGGACCCGCCCATGAAGTCGACGATGCCCGGGTGGTTGCCCGTCGAGTTGGCGTTGTGGTCCATGATGTCGCCCTTGTAGACCCAGGGGCCGGTGGGCTTGTCGCTCATGGCGTAGCCGATGCCTTCGGGGCAGCAACTCGACGCGTAGGCCATGTAGTACCTGCCCTGGCGCTTGTAGACCCAGGGGCCTTCCTGGTAGTTACGCGGCTTGCCCTCGGCCTGCTGGATCTCGCCGCTGTAGGAGACCATGTCCGGGTTCAGCTTCACGTAGTACAGGTTCGGGTTGCCCCAGTACATGTAGGCCTGCCCGTCGTCGTCGACGAAGGCGGTGGGGTCGAAGTAGCCGATGGCCTTGTCGATCAGCGGCTTGCCCAGGGCATCCTTGAACGGCCCCTCGGGCCTGTCGGCCACCGCGACGGCGATCACGTTCTTCGGCCAGCCCTGCACGCTCACCGACGCGTAAAGGTAGAACTTGCCGTCGCGCTCGACCACCTGGGAAGCCCATGCATCGTTGTCCTGCACTGCCCACGGGAAGGTCGCCAGCGATGCGACGACGCCCTTGTCGGTCCAGTTGGACATGTCGGTCGACGTGTAGAGCCGCCAGTTGCGCATCTTGAACTCGCGGGCGTCGTCCTCGTCCTGCCCGGTGTAGAGGTAGACCACCCCCTTGTGCACCAACGGCGCCGGATCGGCGGTGAAGCTGGTCTGGACGACCGGGTTCTCGGCTTGGCTCGGCTGCGGCCAGACGCAGGCGAGTACAAGCGCCACGAGCGCATGCATGCCACGATGGGTGGTCATGCGAGCCCGCCTCCTCGAATCCTCAACGCCACCGCCGGCGTGCCGGCCAGGCCCTCGGGCAGCCGCACTTCCAGCCCTTGCGGCGTGCGCTTGAAGGGCAGGCCGTCGGTGGAGCCCACGGCTTCGACGCGCTCGATCACGCCCGGCGCCAGCGCCGAGTCCTGCGCCAGCGATGCGATGCGCATGACGCCGTCCTTCGGCCAGGCCAGCCCGATGGCGTAAAGCGCGCCGGCCTTGGTCGTGAAGCGGATGTCCTGGGCGGTGAAGCCCTTGACCTGGCCTTCGCTGAACATGCCGCCACCGATCTGCGTCGGCCCCTCGCCGAAGCTGCGCCACGGGCGGGTGCCATGGATGGCCTCGCCATTGCTGCCCATCCACTCGGCAAGCCCGTCCAGCACCTTGCGCTCGTCGGCGTCGATCGTGCCGTCGCCGCGCAGCGGGATGGACAGCAGCAGGTTGCCGTTCTTGGAGACGATGTCGACCAGGCGGTGGATGACGCTGGCCGCCGACTTGTAGTGGTGGCCTTCGAAGACGCCGCGGTTGTAGTGCCAGTCGCCGAGGCAGGTGTCGGTCTGCCAGGGCAGGGGCTCGATGCCGGCGCGCTGGCCGCGCTCGACGTCCTCGACCAGGCCGGCACGCCTGTCATGCGGAAGTTCCTTGGCGTTGAGGACGGCCTCCAGCTTGCCGCCGTGCCAGGCCATGCTGGCGTTGTAGAAGTGCGCCGCGATGTCCAGGCCGGCCTGGCCCAGCGGCAGGCCGGTGTTGTCGAAGTAGACGAGGTCGGGCCGGTAGCTGTCGATCAGGTCGCGGCAGCGCAGGAACCATTGGCGCGTGAATGCCGGGGTTTGCGCGGGCGGCTTCTCGTCCCAGACGCGGTCGTTGCGCTCATGCCATTCGGTGGCGGCGCTCGCGGTGGTGATGCCGTCGGGGATCACCATGTTGCGGCCGGTGTAGAGGTCCTGCGGGTCCAGGCCTTCCCACCATTTGCCCTTACCGTCCGCCTTGGTCAGCTTGAAGGCGTCGTAGCGCTGGCCGGCCAGCGGGCCTTCGGCGTCGTAGCCATAGGCCGTCTGGAACCAGTGCCAGGCATGCGCCGAGTGGTTGCTGACGCCGAAGCGCAGGCCCCTGGCGCGGGCGGCCTTGGCCCAGGTGCCGACGATGTCCTTCTTCGGGCCGACGCGGACGGAGTTCCAGGGGTGGTATTTGGAGTCGTAGGCGTCGAAGTTGTCGTGGTGGTTGGCGAGCGAGACGAAGTACTTGGCACCGGCCTTGGCGTACAGGTCCATCAGCGCTTCGGCATCCCAGTTCTCCGCTTTCCAGCGGTTGTTCATTTCCATGAAGCCGACCTTCGTCGGATGGCCGTAGGTCTTGACGTGGTGGTCGTACTGCCAGTTGCCTTGCAAGTACATGCTGCGGGCGTACCAGTCACCGGCCTCGGGCACGCACTGCGCGCTCCAGTGGGCCCAGATGCCGAACTTGGCGTCGCGAAACCAGTCGGGCGTGCGGTAGCCGCCGACCAGGGAATCCCAGGTCGGCTTGAAAGGAGAGGGCGCGGCTTGCGCGGCCGGCAGGCCGGCGGCGCCCATGGTTGCGGCGGTGGCCTGCAGCAGCGCGCGGCGGGAAAGTCTCTGGTTCATGGCTTGCTTTCAGTGAAATCGGTGGCCGCTCACGCCAGGCCCCGGCCGCGGACCTTCAGCGCGATTGCGGGTGCCAGCAGGCCTTCGAGCAGGCGCACTTCTTCAGCCGCGGGCAATGCGCAACGCGCTGGCGTGGCGGCTGGGCACGCGCTCGGGCACGTCCACCTCCAGCGCCTGGGCGGTCTGGCGGAACTTCAGCGGCCCGCCTCCCAGCAGCTCGACCCGGCGCACCGGGCGCGGGTCGTGACCGTTGCCTTGGCGCAGCGAGGCGATCTTCAGCGTGCCCCTGGGTTCGCCCAGCGTCAGCGCGTACAGCGCATCGCCCCGGGTCGTGAAGCGGATATCTTGCGCGGTGTAGTCCGCGTTCTCCTTGAAGGCGCCGCTGGCGGCTTCGGTCGGACCTTCGCCGTGGATCTTCCACGGCCGCGTGCCGTGGATGGCTTCGGCGTTGACCTTCATCCAGGCGGCCATCTCGGTCATCAGCAGGTCCGATTCGGCCGTCAGCGTGCCGTCGGCACGCTGCACCACGTTGAGCAGCATGTTGCCGTTCTTGCTGACGATGTCGCACAGCATGGCGATCACCTGCGCCGGCGTCTTGTAGCGGTCGTGCTCGGAGTGGAACCAGTCGCCGTTGGACGTGCAGGTCTGCCACGGCAGCGGGTTGATGCCCGGAAGCACGCCACGCTCGACGTCCTGCACGCCCACCTCGGCGATGTACTCGCCCGACCCCAGCGCCTTGTGGTTGTACACGGCCTGCATGTCGCCGTGGCGGCGGATCGAGGCGTTGAACAGGTGTGCCACCATGCTGCGGCCCACCTCGCCGAACGGGATGCCACCGTCGGAGTACAGCAGGTCCGGCTGGTGGCTGTCGATGAGGTCGACGATGCGCCGGTACCAGATCTCGTGGAACTTCGGGTTGGTGGTGTACCAGTCGCCGCCGCGGTTCAGGTACGGCGTGTCGTGAGGCTCGTGGTAGAGGTCGAAGTTCTCCGGCTTGGCGCCGTCATAGGCCACGCCCAGCTTGGGCCAGAACTGGTCGCACTGGTGGCTGGTCCACCACCAGTTGTGACTGGTCGCCAGGTGCTCGGAGACACCGAAGCGCAGCCCGCGCTTGCGCGCGGCGCGGCCCCATTCGCCGACCACGTCGCGCATCGGCCCCACCTTGGTGGCGTTCCAGCGGTGGTGCTTGGAATTCCACAGGTCGAAGTTGTCGTGGTGCACGCCCATCGAGACGAAGTACTTGGCACCCGCGGCCACGTAGCGGTCCATCAGCGCCTCGGGTTCGAAGTGCTCGGCTTTCCACAGCTTGAGGATGTCCTTGTAGCCCACCTCCGAGGGATGGCCGTAGGTCTTCACGTGGTGTGCGTAATGCGGGTGCCCTGGCACGTACATGAAGCGCGCGTACCAATCGCCCTGGGCGGGCACGGCCTGCGGGCCCCAATGCGACCAGATGCCCAGCTTGGCATCGCGGTACCACGCAGGGATCGCAGACTTGCGCAGCGACTCGGCAGCCGCCGTGAACGGACCGGACGCCGGCGGCGGCGCGTACGGCGCGGGCGCCACTTGCGCGCAGCCTTGCGCCTGTGCGAAGCGGGCGGCGCCCAGGCCGCTGGCGGCCAGCAGAGGAGTGGTCAGGAAGCGGCGTTTGCTCAGGTGGGACATGGGTTCTCACTCAGTGGGCGGGGGTAGGGTGGTCGTTCCGCGAACACCACCGCTGCCGCCGCCGCAGGCGACGACGCTGAAGGCCAGCAGCAACCAGGCGAAGGCCGAGGCTGGGGTGAGGCGAGGCGGTTTCATCGTTGGAGTTACTGCTTGGTGCTGCGTGGCACAGCCCGCCCTGCTTGGGGCGGGGCAGGCTGCTTTGATGGAGCGAATGGAGGCGCGGCGGACGGCGCTCGGTGCCACCGTCCTGATGCCGCTACCTCACTTGGCGCTGTCGACGATGGCCTTGATCAGGTCGGGGAAGTACTGCGCGCCGGTCGAGCGGTTGAACAGGCCGAACTGATGGTTGGCGTCGTAGCCGTTGTCCCACCACACCGGCACGATGCCGCGCTGGAAGGCCGACTTGGTCACGTGCCGGGTCCAGTAGGTGCGATAGGTGCCGGCCGGGTCGTACTCCGACTTCAGGATCGCGCCGTACTCACCCAACAGCACGGGCATGCCGGCATCGACGAAGCGGGTCTTCAGCTTCTGGAACTGCGAGTCGACATAGGCCTCGTTGGCCCAGGTCTCCGTCACGGCCGGGTTGGTCGCGATGGCACCCCATTGCCAGATCGTGCTCTTGTCATTGAGCGCGAAGTTGAACGGGTCGTAGAAGTGCACTTCCAGGAACATCCGGTTGGTTGCCGAGTCCGATGGCTTGATGAAGCCGTTCAAGGTCGAGTCGATGTTGGTGTTGAAACCCTGCACGACGAGGTGGCGCTTGGCGTTGTTGCCGCCCGTGGCCCGCACCGTGTCGACGAAGACCTGGTTGAACCCGTTCTGGACGGCCTGGTACTCGGCCGTCGGCGGACCGTAGTCGCCGGACACCATCACCTCGTTGGTGCCGGCGAACAGCAGGTAGTCGTCGTGGTTCTTGAAGTTGTTGGCGATCTGCGTCCACAGCTTGGCCAGGCGGGCGTTGGCACTCGCCTGGTAGGCGTAGGTCGGGATCAGCCAGCTGCCTTCGTGGTGCGTGTTCAGCACGACGTACAGACCGGCGTTGCGGGCATAGCCGACGACCTCGGTGACGCGCGCCATGAAGGTCGGGCTGATGTTGCCGTTGGCGTCGGCGTACTGGTTCCAGCTGACGGGCAGGCGGATGGTCTTGAAGCCGGCCGCCTTCACCGCGTTGATCAGCTGCTGGTTGATCAGCGGGTTGCCCCAGTTGGTCTCGTTGGGCGAGGCGTCCAGCGAGTTGCCCACGTTCCAGGCGGGCGACATCTGCTGCGACAGCTGCACGCTCGTCAGGTCGCGCATGGAGCCCGGCACGGTGATCATGAAAGCTTGAGTGCTCTTGGCGCCGCACGAGTTGGTGTAAGTGGCGGTGGCCGTACAGCTGGCGGCGGGCGTGATCGTCTGCTCGCGTGCCGAGCCGGACGTGCCGCAGCCGCTCCAGCCCCACGAGCCGCCGGTCACCGGCTGCGGGCCGAGGATGGCCGAGTTGCCTGCGGTGACGGACGCCGACGAGGTCTGCGTCCAGGAGCCGTTGGCGCTGATGTAGGGCGTGATGGCCGTCGGCGTGCAGGCAGTGCCGCGCGTGGCGGTGGCCGCGCCGGAGTTGTAGCTACCGCCTTGGGCCGTGAACTTGACCCAATACCAGTACGGCGTGCCGGTGTTGGCCGAGGTGTCGGCATAGCTCCTGGCGCTGCTGCCTGGCACGGCGATGCGGCTACGGCCGGCGGGGTCGGCGTCGGTGTCGCGGTAGACCTCCAGTCGCGAGACGTTGCCGCTGACGGTCCAGTTGAGCTGGTTGCTGTTGGCGGAGCCGCTGGCCGTAAGGCAGACGGTGGCGCCGCCGCCGCTGCCGCAGCTTTGCGCCTGTGCGAGCGTGCCTGCGCTCGCGCCGAAGGCGAGCAGCAGGGCTGGTATCAAGGTTCTCATGTTCTACCTTTCACGGTTGAAAGTGCTCGGCCGGTTGTCTCCTCCGGACACGAGCGTTATGTGCCGGCAGGCCCGGCGCCGCGAACTGGACGCCAGCCTGCCGACCCTTGCTTCAATTGCTGTAGAGCATTCCCCGGCCGGTACCGCTGATGTAGATGCGGCCGTAGATGCTCTGGTCAGCCGCCATCACGCCGATGCCGCCGAACTGGTTCGCGTCGTCGTTGAAGCGCGTCCAGGTGGCGCCGGCATCGTCTGAGCGGTAGACGCCCCACACGCCGCTCACCACGCCCACCACATAGACCGCCGCCGAGTACCCAGTGCCAGGCTTGGCCTTGCCCAGCGCGATGGCGCTGGCGCCCTGCACGTGGGCCCACTGATTGCCGGTGAAGATCGAGGCGAAGTGGCTGAGCTTGGCCCAGGTCGCACCGGAATCGGTCGAGCGGTAGACCGCGTTGCCGTCGGCCAGCCAGAGCTCGCCCTCGACGTTGGGGTTGACGACCAGGGAGGTGTTGGCGAAATAGTTCGGGGCCAGCCCCACGCTCACCGAGCCCTGGCTCAGCGTGAACGTGCGGCCACCATCCGTCGAAACGTAGACCTTGCCCGGCGTGCCCCACCAATTGCCGCCGGAATCGTAGGCATAGACCTTGTTCGGGTTCTTGCGATCGGCGGCCAGGTGGTAGCCGCGGGGGTAGACGCCGTTGATCGCCGGCAGGTTGGTCGGCACCCAGGTCGCGCCGTTGTCCGTGGTGTACGACGGCACCGAGTTGCCGGGTGCCCAGACCGCCTTGTTGCGCGCGGTGACTGCGATGCTCGCTTCCTGGTTCGTGTTTGCTGCGGCGCCGGGCGCGTAGGTGGCGAACTTTGCCCAGGTCTTGCCGCCGTCGCCGGACCAGTAGCCGTAGCTGATGTTGCTGCCGAGGACCGCGCCGATGGTGGCCATGTACTGCGGGTCGGACCACGCCATGTCGGAGGAGAAGCCATTGCTCCAGCTGGTGCCCGGCGTCAGCGTCGGCTTGGTCGCGAGATCCGTGTGCACCCAGGTGCCGACGTCGCCCGTACTGTTGATGACGGTGTAGGTTGCGCCGGCCGGCGGCGTGGCCAGGGCCAGGACGGCGGTCTCCTCGATGCCGTTGATCGGCTCGGTCCAGCTCGGCGTGGCCGAGGAGGCGTTGCGCGTCTCCCAGATGCCGCCACCAGTGACATGCAGCACGTGGTCGGGGTTGAGCGGATTGATCTCGACTTCGTCGACCCAGCCGGCGAACCCCTCATCGGGTGAATGCGGCATGGTGGCCGCGATCTCGCGCCAGGTCTTGCCGCCATCGTTGGACAGCTGCACGACCTGCTGGCCGTTCCAGTTGCCCCAGGAGTTGGTCACGCCCAGCGCGATGCGGGTGGTCGCGCCGCTGCCGTAGACCGACACGCCGCCGAAGCCGAAGTTGGTTCCGCCGATCGGGTCGACACTCTTGAGCAGGGTCCAGGTGCTGCCGTCGAACTTGTAGAACCGGCCGGGGCCGCCAGCGCCGGGCCCGGCGTCCTTGGTGAAGGCGATGTAGAACATGCCGTCCGCGGCGCGAGCCATGTGCGGGATGTGGTAGCCGGCGACCGGGACAGTGACCGCTGTCCAAGAGGCGCCGCCATTGGTCGACTTGTACAAGTTCGAGCCCAGACCCGCTGCATTGGCGTAGTCCGGGGCGACGGCTGCGTAGATCGTCTGCGTGGCCGTGCCGCTACCCTTGGTGCTGGTGTCGTAGACGACCGTCTCGACGCCCATGGCCGTGCCGCCGTTGGCGTTGATCTGCTCCTGGGTCATCTTGAGGGGCGACAGCGACGTGACCTGGGCCCAGGTGAGGCCCGAGTCCGTGCTCTTCCACAGGCCGGCCGTGCGCGAACCGTAGAACAGCGTCGAGGGCTTGTTGGGGTCGACCATCAGGCGCTCACCAATGGCGCGGCCGGGGTTGTTGCCGCCCAGCGGGAAGGGCAGGGAGACGTGGGTCCAACGGTTACCTCGGTCGCTGGAGATGTACAGGCGACCATTGCCTTCGGACACGTACATGCCGGTGGCCATGTAGACGAGCTGGTCGTTGTTCGGATCGACGGCCATGCTTTCAACGCCGTGGAAACGGGCCTCTCCTCCGCCGAAGCCCAGGCCGTCGGTAATGGGCAGCCAGGACGACGTGCCCTGGTTCCAGCGGTAGGCGCCACCGATGTCGGTGCGCGCGTACAGCAGGTTGGCGGTGGTCGGATGGAAGACGAGGCCGGTGACGTAGCCGCCACCGCCGAACTTCGTGTTCGTCCAGGTGCCCACCTTGATCGAGAACGCCTGCTGCGTCTTGGCGCCACAGCTGTTGGTGTAGGTGGCGGTGGCCGTGCAGGCTGCGAGCGGCTGGACGGTCTGCTCGCGCGACGCGCCGGCGGTGCCACAGCCGCTCCAGCTCCACGTGCCGCCGGACGACGGCTGCGGACCGAGGATGGCCGAGGCGCCGCTCTTGATGGTGGCCGATGACGTTTGCGCCCACGCGCCGTTGGCGTTGATGTAGGGCGTGATGGCCGTCGGCGTGCAGGCGGTGCCGAGCGTGGCATTGGCCGAGCCGGAGTTGTAGCTGCCCGCGTTGGTCGTGAACTTGATCCAGTACCAGTAGCGCGTGCCGGTGCTGCCCGAGGCGTCGGTGTAGCTCCTTGCGCTACTGCCTGGCACGGCGATGCGGGTGCGGCCGGCGGGGTCGGCGTCGGTGTCGCGGTAGACCTCCAGGCGCGAGACGTTGCCGCTGACGGTCCAGCCCAGCTGAACGTTGCTGGCCGTGCCGGTGGCCGTCAGGCAGACGGTGGCACCACCACCGCTGCCGCAGCTTTGCGCCTGTGCATGCGAGCCTGCGCTCGCGCCGAAGGCGAGCAGCAGGGCTGGTATCAAGGGTCTCATGTTGTACCTTTCACGGTTGAAAGTGCTCGGCCGGTTGTCTCCTCCGGATACGAGCGTTGTGAGGGACGTGGCTCAGCGCATGGACCTACATCCCGATGACGATGGATTTGGGCGGCAGTTCACAGGCTGGCAGAAGCTGTCCATGCCTCGCCAAGAAGCCGGTGCAGCGGGGCAGGGGGGTAGGGCATCCGCAGCAGATTCCACGCATTGCCCTCAGCGGCGGCGTCTTCACGCCACCTGGCTTTCATTGCGCCGGTAGAACTTCAGAAACTCGTCATCTCGGCACAGGCGTCTCGTCTGCTGCGCGCCCCCGGCGCCGTCAAGGCAGCCGACTTTTGGGAAGTCAGCGGCCTGACCGGTTCGTTGGTGTTGAAAGTTTGTCTCCTGTCTTCTTGCCCAAGGACGCGCTGCGCGGAGGCCGTGGCAACGTTGTCAATTGATCGCGCCTGCGGAGCCAATCGGCCGCCGTTGATCAAGCCAATCTGGTCTATCCACTTTGCCACAAACGATCAATGTGGTCTTACCAGGAAAATCCCGAATGCCGATTGGCTTGGCTACGTTGTTTTACATAATGCACATTGTCGATATCTGGCTTGCATTGGTCACCGGGTACGGCATCGTTCCATGCCGGCAATGCATAGGGAAAACCCTTGTGTTGATCAGTAAAAACCCTAAGATAGCGTTGCACTTACAAAGAAAGGGAAACAAATGGAACTGCTTATCGTGACCTTGGCATTCGCAACGCTCGCTCTCGTCGGCCAACTCGGCGATGTTCTGGGTGGTCAGTACGGCGACAAGCGCATCTGACATGCACCGCCGCAGGCGCCAAGCCTGCATAGCGTCTCAGGGCTGCTTTGGCAGCCCTTTGTTTTGTCTGAGCGTCCTAACTGCCGACGATCCATATGAACTCGATATAGAAACCGGCAAAGAAACGATATTTCAGACGTAGCAGCGACTTTTAAGCTTCGAGCCGTTTCTGTAGCAGTCACGGCCCATGCGAATCACCAAGCTGACGACCTACCGCCTCGCGCCGCGGTGGATGTTCCTGAAGATCGACACCGACGCCGGCATCAGCGGCTGGGGCGAGCCCGTCATCGAGGGCAAGGCGCGCAGCGTCGAGGCCGCCGTACACGAGTTCGAGCCTTACCTCATCGGCCAGGACCCTTCGCGCATCAACGATCTCTGGCAGGTCATGTACCGCGGCGGCTTCTACCGCGGCGGCGCCATCCTGATGAGCGCCATTGCCGGCGTCGACCAAGCGCTATGGGACATCAAGGGCAAGGTGCTCGGCGCGCCAGTGCACGAGCTGCTGGGTGGCCTGGTCCGCGACAAGATGAAGGTCTATTCCTGGGTTGGCGGCGACCGCCCGGCCGACGTCATCCGGGATATCAAGCGTCTCCGCGAAGGTGGCTTCGACACCTTCAAGATGAATGGCAGCGAAGAGATGGGCCTGATCGACAGCGCCCGCAAGGTGGACGAAGCCGTCGCCCG
The DNA here is from genome assembly GCF_001425165.1 of Pelomonas sp. Root405. Taxonomy (GTDB): domain Bacteria; phylum Pseudomonadota; class Gammaproteobacteria; order Burkholderiales; family Burkholderiaceae_C; genus Pelomonas. The sequence continues at coordinate 557,416 of NZ_LMDU01000014.1, read as the reverse complement.
CATCGCCGAGATTCGCGAGGCCTTCGGCCACGACATCGAGTTCGGCATCGATTTCCACGGCCGCATCGGCGCGCCGATGGCCAAGGTCATGCTGAAAGCGCTGGAGCCCTACCGGCCGCTGTTCGTCGAGGAGCCTGTGCTGGCCGAGCAGGACGAGACCTATGCCCGCCTGGCCCAGCACACCGCCATTCCGCTGGCGGCGGGCGAGCGCATGTATTCGCGGTTCGAGTTCAAGCGCGTCTTCCAGGCCGGTGGCCTGTCCATCGTGCAGCCCGATCTGTCGCATGCCGGTGGCATCACCGAGTGCCACAAGATCGCCGCGATGGCCGAGGCCTACGACGTGGCCTTCGCACCGCACTGCCCGCTCGGCCCGATCGCGCTGGCGGCCTGCCTGCATGTCGACTTCGTCTCGCACAACGCCGTGCTGCAGGAGCAGAGCATGGGCATCCACTACAACCAGGGTGGCGAGCTGCTCGACTATGTGTTGAACAAGGAAGACTTCCACGTCGAGAACGGCTACATGAAGCCGCTGACCAAACCGGGCCTGGGCGTGGTGGTCGATGAAGAGAAGGTCATCGAAGCCAGCAAGATGGCGCCCGACTGGCGCAACCCGCTGTGGCGCCATGCGGACGGCAGCGTCGCCGAATGGTGATGAGCGACGCCCGTCTCATCGCGCTGGACTGGGGTAGCACACGGCTGCGCGCCTTCCTGCTAGGGGCGGACGGCGCCGTGCTGGCCACCCGACAGTCCGAGCAGGGGGCGTCGACCTTGTCCGGCGCTGACGCCTTCGCTGCGGCGCTGGCCGCCGTGGTCGCTGAGTGGCCCGCGCTGCCGATGCTGGCGTGCGGCATGGTCGGCAGCCAGCACGGCTGGCGCGAGGCTCCCTATGCGCCCTGCCCGGCCGACGCCGGCGCGCTGGCACGCGACGCCCTGCAGATCGACGTCCGCTTCTGGATCGTTCCCGGGCTGATGCACGACGCCGGCCAGCCCGACGTCATGCGTGGCGAAGAAACGCAGATCGTCGGCGCCCTCGCCTTGCACCCTGAGTTGTCCGAACAGGCCTGCCTCGTGCTGCCCGGCACGCATTCCAAATGGGCGCGCATCAGCGCCGGCCGTGTGACGGATTTCGCCACGCACATGACCGGTGAGCTGTACGCCGTGCTGCGCCAGCATTCGGTGCTGGCCCGACTGATGCCGGCCGACGCGGTCGCGGCGCCGTCCTCCCAAGGGTTTCTCGCGGGCGTCGATGCCGCACGCCAGGACGGGGCCCTGGGTCATCAGCTGTTCGCCGTGCGCACGCTCGGCCTCTTCAAGCGCCTGCCCGCCGAGCAGTTGCCCGACTACCTGTCCGGCCTATTGATCGGCCACGAGATTGCCAATGAGCTGAAGGCCGGACCGCCAGAGCGCCTCGCCCTCGTGGGCGACCCGGCGCTGTGCGAGCGCTACGCCTTGGCGCTCGGGCGCTTCGGCATCCAGGCGCCGCTGCAACTCGACAACACCGCGCCCGCCGGCCTGTGGCGGCTCGCGCAAACCATGGGGCTCTGACATGCTCGACCAGGCACTGCAACAACTGCCCCTCGTCGCCATCCTGCGCGGGGTCAAGCCCGATGAGGTCGAGGCCGTGGCCGACGCGCTCTACGCCGAGGGCTTTCGCGTCATCGAGGTACCGCTGAACTCACCCCAGGCGCTCGATTCCATCGGCCGCCTGGCGCGCCGCATGCCCGAGGACGCACTGATCGGCGCCGGCACCGTGCTCAGTGCCGACGCCGTGCGCGACGTGCAGATCGCCGGCGGCCGCCTCATCGTCATGCCGCATGCCGACGTGGCTGTCATCCGCGTGGCCAAGGCCCGCGGCCTGGCCTGCGTGCCGGGCGCCGCCACGCCGACGGAGGCCTTTGCTGCCCTTCAGGCCGGGGCCGATGCCCTCAAGCTTTTTCCCGCCGAGCTGGTCACGCCGCCTGTGCTGAAGGCCATGCGCGCCGTGCTGCCGCGTGAGCTGCGGCTGCTGCCGGTGGGCGGCATCACGCCCGAGACCATGGCGGTCTACCGCAAGGCCGGTGCGGCGGGCTTCGGCCTGGGCTCGGCGCTGTACAGCCCTGGCATGACAGCGGCCGATGTGACGACAAGGGCGCGGGCCTTCGCGCAGGCCTGGGCCAAGCCCTGACTCGCAACGCGAGACAACGACATCCGGAGACTTCCCATGAACCGCATGCTCACACTGTGTGCGGGCCTGGCGCTGGCCGCCCTGGGCCAGGCCAATGCTGACACCCTGCTCAAGCTCGACGCCCGCGCGGACACGGCGGCGCCGCAGACGGGCCACATCCAGCTGGGCACCGCGCGCGCTCCCAAGGGTGAGACGCTGGCCATCAACAACCAGTACCTGCTGCGCGACGGCAAACCGTGGCTGCCGGTCATGGGCGAGTACCACTACACCCGCGCACCCGCCGCGCAATGGGACGCGCAGCTGCGCCTGATGAAGGCCGCCGGCATCGACATCGTCGCCAGCTACGTGTTCTGGAACCACCACCAGGAGCAGCCTGGCGCCTTCGACTGGAAGGGCAACCGCGACCTGCGCCGCTTCGTCCAACTGGCCCAAGCCGCCGGCTTGCAGGTGGTCGTTCGCCTGGGCCCCTGGGTGCATGGCGAGGCGCGCTACGGTGGCATCCCGGACTGGGTCGTCGACGCGATGCCGACGCGCGGCAATGACGCGGAATACCTCGGCCATGTGGAGCGCCTGTACGCCGAGATCGGTACGCAGATCAAGGGCCTGCTGTGGAAGGACGGCGGCCCCGTCGTGGGCGTGCAGTTGGAGAACGAATACAACCTGCGCGGCCCCGGCGGCGGCGAGGAACACATCAGCGCGCTGAAGAAGCTGGCGCTGAAGGCCGGCATGGACGTGCCGCTCTACACCGTGACCGGCTGGGACGGCGCGGTCTATCCGTCGGGCGAGGTGATCCCCGTGTTCGGCGGCTATCCCGACGAGCCCTGGGCCAGGAGCGAGAAGGAGCTGCCGCCGAAAGAGACGCACGCCTTTCGCTTCAACACCCGCGTCAGCGGCGATCTGGGCGCGCAGACCAGGTCGCACGGCGCCGGCACCGCCGAGACCGACAAGGACAAGGTGCCCTTCTTCGGCGCGGAGTACGGCCCCGGCCTACCGGCCATGTACCGCCGCCGCACGCTGGTTTCGCCGGACGACATCGCGGCCATGCTGCCGGTGCAGATCGGCTCGGGCGTGAATCTGCTGGGGTACTACATGTTCCACGGCGGCCGCAACCCGGTCGGCGTGGGCGGCACGGGCCTGGAGGAAAGCTCCCTCAGCGGCGGCTACAACGACACGCCGCGCATCAGCTACGACTTCCAGGCGCCGCTTGGACCCGACGGCCAGCAGCGCGCGGTGCTGACCAAGCTGCGGCCCTTCCACTACTTTCTACGCGACCACGGCGCCCTGCTCGCCCGCATGACCGTGCGCCAGCCCGAGCGGGTGCCGGCCAACCCCACGGACCTGCAGACGCTGCGCTGGTCGGTGCGCAGCCGGGGTGACAGCGGCTTCCTGTTCGTCAACAACCATGTGCGCCAGTACGCGATGCCGGCCCACACGGCGGTGCGCTTCGAGGTGCAACTGCCTGGCGGTGCGCTGACCCTCCCGAGCCGCCCGATCGACATCCCCAACGGGGCCTACTTCATCTGGCCCATCAACATGGACCTGGACGGCGTGCTGCTGCGGCATGCCACGGCCCAGCCGGTTGCGCGCCTGGATGCAGGCGTGCAGGGCATCGTGCACGTCTTCGCGGCAGTGGCCGGTATTGATGTCGAGTTCGCCCTGCCCGAGGGCGTCAGGACGTGGGCGCCGGATGCCGGCACGCTGCAGCGCGTCGGCAGCGCCGGCGGCCGCGCGGTCAGCGTCATGCTGCTGACGCCGGCGCAGCGGGATCAACTGCAGATCCTCGACCTGGCTGGCCAGCGCCGTCTCGTCTTCAGCGACCAGCAAGCCTGGGTGGCCGACGGCAAGCTCCAACTGCGCGGCACCGGCACGCAGCCGCTGCGCGCCGCCGTCTTTCCCGCCCTGCCCAAGCCGCGTGCGGCTGGCCTGCAGGTCAGCCAGGACGGCTTGCTGCAACGCCTGGAACTGGCCGCCGATTCAGCGGCTGAGCCGGCGCTGCACGTCAGCGCTCTGCGCCCGGCCGGCAATGCACCGCGCGTCCTCAAAGGCGGCCTGGCCGGTGCGGCCCTGCAGCCCATCCCCGAGGCCTTTGCCACGGCCGCAACCTGGTCGCTGAAGCTGCCCACCCAGCTCACCCCGGACGCCGAAGACGTGCTGCTGGAGCTGGACTTCGTCGGCGACATCGGCCGTGTCTTCCACGGCACACGCATGCTGGATGACTGGTTCTACAACGGCCAGCGCTGGCAGATCGGCCTGCGCCAGTTCGGATTGAAGCCGGGCGCCGAACTGCGCCTGGGTGTGCTGCCGCTGCGTGCCGACGCGCCCATCTACATCGACGCCGCGCACCGCCCTGCGTTCGCTGCCGGGCAGGCCCAGATTGCCGAGTTGCGCGGCGCACGGCTGCTGCCGGTGCGCCGCGTGAGCATCACGCCATGAGCGCCGTGCTGCCCGACACGGCGCTGGAGTTGGCGCTGCCGCACGGTGCCACCCTCGGCGAAGGCCTGCTGTGGCACGCCGGGCGCTGGTGGTGGACGGACATCGAAGCCGCCACGCTGTTTGCCTGGCAGCCCGGTGCGCCGGGACCGCTGTTCTGCCGGCTGCCAGACCGGCTGGGCAGCTTTGCCCATTGCCGCTCGGGCCGCGTGTTGCTCGGCCTGGCCAAACGGCTGGCCGTCGCCACGCTGAGCGACAAGCTCGAACTGGGCCAGCTTCACACGCTGGCGCCCGTGGACGCCGCCGAGCCGCGCACCCGCATCAACGATGGCCGCACGGACCGCAGCGGCAACTTCGTCTTCGGCACGATGAACGAGGCGAAGGAGAAGCGCCAGATCGCCAGCTTCTACCAGTTCTCGCTGCGCCACGGCCTGCGCCGCCTCGCCCTGCCGGCGGTGGCGATTGCCAACAGCATCTGCTTCAGCATCGACGGCCGCCGCATGTATTTCTGCGACACGCTGTCCCAGCGCATCCAGCAGTGCGACTACGACGCCGAGTCGGCACGGGTTGACAACCTGCGCCCGTTTGCCCACATGGACCGCCCCGACGCCTGGCCCGATGGTTCGGTCATCGACGCGCAAGGTTGCCTTTGGAATGCGCAGTGGGGCGCCGGCCGTGTGGCACGCTACGACCCCGACGGCCGGTTGATGGGCGTGATGACAGCCCCCGCCGCCCACACCACCTGCCCAGCCATCGGCGGCCCGCGGCTGGACCAATTGATGCTCACCACCGCCCGCACCGGTCTGGGCCGCGAGGCGCTGGCCGCGCAGCCGCTGTCCGGCAGCCTGTTCGGCCTTCGCCTGCCCAAGGCGCTGGGTGTGCCCGATGCCCTGTTCGAAGATTGAGACAAGACTAGGAGACGACCATGAACATCCAACGACGCACCCTCACTCTGGCCATGCTGGCCACACCCTTCGCGCTGCACGCCGCCGAGCCCGTCAAGATTGGCTTCCTCGTCAAGCAGGCCGAGGAACCCTGGTTCCAGGATGAATGGCGCTACGCCGAGCAGGCCGCGAAGGACAAGGGCTTCACGCTCGTCAAGATCGGCATTCCCAACGGCGAGAAGATGATGGCCGCCATCGACAACCTGGCCGCGCAGAAGGCCGTGGGCTTCGTCATCTGCGCGCCCGACGTCAAGCTCGGCGTGGCGGTGAACCGCGCCGCCAAGCGCCACAAGCTCAAGGTCATGTCGGTCGACGACCAGCTCGTCGACGGCGCCGGCAAGCCCATCGCCGACATCCCGCACATGGGCATCTCGGGCTACGAGATCGGCAAGCAGGTCGGCCAGGGCTTGTTGGCCGAGATCAAGGCGCGCGGCTGGAAGCTTGACGAAGTCGGCGTGCTGCGCGTGGCCTTCGACCAGTTGCCCACCGCGCGTGACCGCACCATGGGCGCAGCGGATGCACTCAAGGCTGCGGGCGTGCCGGCGGCCAACATCGTCGACGCGCCGCAGGCCAAGACCGACACCGAGAGTGCCTTCAACGCCGCCAACATCGCCTTCACGAAGAACGCCAAGTTCAAGAAGTGGGTGGCCTTTGGCCTCAACGATGAAGCGGCCCTGGGCGCCGTGCGCGCCGGCGAAGGCCGCGGCATCAAGCAGGACGCGATGCTGGCCATCGGCATCGGCGGCAGCCAGACCGCGCTCAACGAGTTCACCAAGCCCACGCCGACCGCCTTCTACGGCACGGTGCTGATCAGCCCCAAGCGGCACGGCTACGAAACGGCCGCGATGGTCTACGACTGGGCGACGCAGGGCAAAGCGCCCCCACCCGTCACGCTGACCAGCGGCATCCTGATGACGCGCCAGAACCAGGCCGAACTGCGAAAGCAAATGGGTCTCTGACATGGCCGTTCTGCAGTTCGACAACATCAGCAAGGTCTTCCCCGGCGTCAAGGCGCTGAACGGGGTGAGCTTCGAGGCCCATGCCGGCCAGGTGATGGGCTTGCTCGGCGAGAACGGCGCAGGCAAGAGCACGCTGTTGAAGATCCTTGGCGGCCAGTACAAGCCCGACGGAGGGCGGCTGCTGCTGGAGGGTCAGGAGCGCCACTTCACGTCGGCTGGCGATGCCATCGCGGCCGGCGTGGCCATCATTCACCAGGAGCTGCAGTACGTGGCCGAGCTGACGGTGGCCGAGAACGTGCTGCTGGGCCGGCTGCCGACGCGCCTTGGCTTCGTCGATCACAAGGCCGCGCGCCGCATGGTGGCTGCACAGCTCGCGGCGATTGGCGTGGACCTGGACCCGGCGGCACGGCTGTCCGACCTGTCCATCGCCCAGCGCCAGATGGTCGAGATCTGCAAGGCCGTCATGCAGGACGCCAAGGTCATCGCCTTCGACGAGCCCACCAGCAGCCTGTCGCACCGCGAGACCGAGATCCTGTTTCGGCTGGTGAAGCGCCTGCGCGCCGAGGGCCGCACGCTGATCTACATCTCGCACCGGCTGGAAGAGCTGTACGAGCTGTGCGACGCCTGCACCATCTTTCGCGACGGCCGCAAGATCGTCACGCACCCGGTGATGACCGAGGTGCCGCGCGAGCGGCTGATTGCGGACATGGTGGGACGCGAGCTGCAGGACATCTACGACTACCGCTCGCGCGACCAGGGCCCGATGCGGCTCGAAGCCCGCGGCCTGCACAGTGCGCGCCTGCCCGAGCCACTGAGCTTTGGCGTGCGTGCCGGCGAGGTGCTGGGCTTCTTCGGCTTGGTCGGCGCCGGCCGCAGCGAGTTGATGCGCCTGCTCTACGGCGCCGACCCGCGCCGGGGCGGCGAAGTGCTGCTGGACGGCAAGCCCGTGCCCACGGCCGGCCCATCGGCGGCCATCGCCGCCGGCATCGTGCTGTGCCCGGAGGACCGCAAGGAGCAGGGCATCCTGGCCCATTCGTCGGTGGCCGAGAACATCAATATCAGCTGCCGCCGCCACGGCCTGCTGGGCGGCGTCTTCCTGCGTCACGGCCAGGAGGCCCGGCGCGCCGACGACTTCATCCAGAAGCTGCGCATCAAGACACCCCACCGCGAGCAGGAAATCCGCCTGCTGTCCGGCGGCAACCAGCAGAAGGTGATCCTGGCGCGCTGGCTGGCCGAGCCGGGGCTGAAGGTGCTGATCCTCGATGAGCCGACGCGCGGCATCGACGTGGGCGCCAAGAACGAGATCTACAAGATCATCCACGACGTGGCCGCTTCGGGCTGCTGCGTCATCGTCATCTCCAGCGAGCTGCCCGAGGTGCTGGGCATCACCGACCGCCTCATCGTCATGCGCGACGGCCGCATCAGCGGCGAACTCTCGCGCGAACAAGCCAGCGAGACCGCAGCACTCGCGCTGGCGCTTCCGGATGGCGTGCCTACTCAGCCTGCTGCTGCCCTGCATTGATCATGAACACCACCACACTGCCTGAACCCGCCCAGCGCCCCGCCATGAACTCACCCGCCCGCGCCCTGCTTAAGGAACACAGCATGACGCTGGGCTACGGCCTGCTCTTCATCGTGCTGGCCTTCACCGTCGAGAACTTCTTCTCGGCGGCCAACATCACCGGCCTGCTGCTGTCGGTCGCGCAGATCGGCATGGTGGCTTGCACCATGATGTTCTGCCTGGCCTCGCGTGACTTCGACCTGAGCGTCGGCTCCACCATCGCCTTCGCTGGCGTGCTGGGCGCGATGGTGCTGGAAAGCACCGGCAGCGTGCCCATCGCCGTCTTTGCCGGCCTGGCTGCCGGCGCGCTGATTGGCGCCGGCAACGGCGTGTTGATCGCCTACCTGCGCGTCAACGCGCTGATCGCCACGCTGGCCACCATGCTGATGGTGCGCGGCCTGGCCTTCATCGCGTCGCAGGGGCAGGCGGTCGGCATCGCCGATGAAAGCTTCTTCGCCTTCGGCGACACCGTCGTGTTCGGCCTGCCGCTGCCGATCTGGATGACCGTGGTGTGCTTTGTCATCTTCGGCGTGCTGCTCAACCACACGGTGTTCGGCCGCAACTCGCTGGCCATCGGCGGCAACCCCGAGGCCGCGCGGCTGGCGGGCGTCAAGGTCGAGCGCCTGCGCGTGTGGATCTTCCTGCTGCAAGGTGTCGTCGCGGCGCTGGCCGGCCTGATCCTGTCGGCCCGCATCACCAGCGGCCAGCCCAACGCGGCGACCGGCTTCGAGCTGGACGTCATCTCTGCCTGCGTGCTGGGCGGCGTGTCGCTGGCCGGCGGCAAGGCGCGCATCTTCGGCGTCGTCATCGGCGTGCTCATCATGGGCACGGTCGAGAACGTCATGAACCTCTTGAACGTCGATGCGTTCTACCAGTACCTGGTGCGTGGCCTGATCCTGCTGGCGGCCGTGTTGCTGGACCAGCTCAAGACCCGCGGCGAACGCCGGAGCTGACACCATGGGTCAACGCCTGCAAGGCAAGGTCGCGCTGGTCACCGGTTCCACGCAGGGTATTGGCAAGGCCGTCGCGCGGCTCTTCGTCGCCGAGGGCGCCAAGGTGATCCTCAACGGCGTGGACACCGATGCCCACGGCGAGGCGCTGGTGGCCGAGCTGGGCACCGACAACGCGCTGTTCGTCGCCGCCGACATCGCCGACGAGGCCGCCGTGCAGGCCATGGCCGCGCGTGGCGCCGAGCGCTTCGGGCCCATCAACGTGCTCATCAACAACGCCGGCATGAACGTCTTTGCCGAGCCGCTGGCGATGACCATGGCCGAGTGGCAGCGCTGCTTCGCGGTCGACCTGGAAGGTGCGCTGCATTGCAGCCGCGCCGTGCTGCCCGGCATGCTGGCCGGTGGCGGCGGCAGCATCGTCAACATCGCCTCGGTGCACGGCCACCGCATCATCCCCAACACCTTCCCGTATCCGGTCGCCAAACACGCGCTGATCGGCATGAGCAAGGCGCTGGGCATCCAGTACGCGGCGCAGAACGTGCGCGTCAACTCGATCTCGCCCGGCCTCATCCTGTCCGAGCGCATCGTCGAATGGCTGGACACCCTGACGCCTCAGCAGCGCCAGCAGCAGATCGACCTGCTGCCGCCCAAGCGCATCGGCGAGCCCATCGAGGTGGCCTACACGGCGCTCTTCCTCGCCAGCGACGAGGCGCGATTCATCAACGCGACCGACATCCTCATCGACGGCGGCCGCGCGCAGCTCTACCACGAGTAGGCGGCATCATTCAGGCATGACCGACCCGCGCTCCGACCGCTTCGTCCGCTCGCACCTCAAGACCCGCCAGCTCGTGCTGCTGGTGGAGCTGGGCCGCCACGGCTCCATCCTGCATGCCGCGCAGGGCGCCAACCTGACGCAGCCTGCCGCCTCCAAGCTTCTGGCTGACCTGGAGCACGCCCTGGGCGTGAAGCTGTTCGAGCGCCTGCCGCGCGGCGTGGCACCCACCTGGTACGGCGAGGTCATGATCCGCCGCGCCGGCGCGGCACTGGCCGAGCTGGACGCGGGCCACCAGGAGGTCATGGAGCTGCTGTCCGGCCTGTCGGGCCGGGTCGCCGTCGGTGCCGTGCTGACGCCGTCGACCACGCTGCTGCCGGCTGCCATCACGCTGCTGAAGGCGCGCCAGCCGCGTGTGCACATTGCCATCTCGGTCGACACCAGCAAGCTGCTGATCCAGCACCTGCAAAGCGGTGAGCTGGACATCGTCATCGGCCGCGTGCTGGACAGCGAGTCCGCCGCCCAGCTCAGCTTCGAGCCGCTGACCGACGAACCGCACTGCCTGGTCGTGCGCGCCGACCATCCGCTGGCCGGCCGCAGCGACCTCAGCCTGCCCGAGCTGGCCCGCCAGAGCTGGATCCTGCCGCCCGGCGGCAGCATCCTGCGCGACCGCCTGACCGCCCTCTTCCTGTCCGCCGGCCTGGACCAGCCCCAGCAGACCGTCGAGACCCTGTCCCTGCCCGTGATCACCAGCCTGTTGAGCCAGTCCGACATGGTGTCGGCCCTGCCCGAGGAGCTGGTGAAGCCTTATGTCGAGACGGGCCTGTTGACGGTGCTGGATTTCGACTTCGGCCTGCGCATGGACGCTTACGGCATCGTCACCCGACGCGGCCATCAGCTGTCGCCGGGCGCGGAGCTGATGCTCAACTGCCTGCGCGAGGAAGCGGCACGGCGCCATCTGGCCGGCCGCTGACGCCGGCGCCGCTATCCTTCCCCGGAACAGGCAACCGGGACCGCTCAACATGAATCTCACCTGCGACGTCGCCATCATCGGCGCCGGCACCGCCGGCATGGCGGCCTACCGCGCCGCACGCGTGCATACCGACCGTGTGCTGCTCATCGAGGCCGCGCACTACGGCACGACCTGCGCGCGCGTCGGCTGCATGCCCAGCAAGCTGCTGATCGCCGCGGCCGAGGCCGCTCAGGGCGTGCGCGAGGCGCACCGCTTCGGCGTGCAGGCGGAGCCGCCGCGCATCGACGGCCGCGCCGTCATGCAGCGCGTGCGCGACGAGCGCGACCGCTTCGTCGGCTTCGTGCAGGAAACGGTGCACGGCTGGCCCGAGGCGACCCGGCTGTTCGGGCGCGCGCGCTTCGTCGGCGCGGGTGTGCTGGATGTGGACGGCCAGCGCGTCGAGGCCAAGGCCGTCGTCATCGCCACCGGCTCACGACCCTTTGTGCCGCCCGGCTGGCGCGAGCGCCTGGGCGCCAGCCTCATCGTCAATGACGACGTGTTCGACTGGACCGACCTGCCGCGCTCGGTGGCCGTCGTCGGCGCCGGCGTCATCGGCCTGGAGCTGGCCCTGGCCCTGCACAAGCTGGGCGTGCGGGTGCGCTTGTTCAACCGCGGCGAGCGTGTCGGCCCACTGACCGATCCTGAGCTTCAGAAGCTGGCGCAAACCATCTTTGCTGCGGCGCTGCCGCTGTCGCTGAACGCCACGCAGCTCGACCCCGTGATGGATGGCGACCAGGTGCTGATCGGCGGCGAGCGCTTCGACGCCCTGCTCTGTGCCGCCGGCCGTGAACCGAACCTGGACGACCTCGGACTGGAAGCCCTGGCCCTGCCGCGTGATGCCAAGGGCCGACCGCTCGTCAACCGCCACACCAGCCAGTGGGGCGGCCTGCCGGTGTTCATCGCCGGCGATGCCACCGACGACCGGGCGCTGCTGCACGAGGCGTCGGACGCCGGCCGCATCGCCGGCGACAACGCGGCGCGCTGGCCCGATGTGCACCATCGGCCGCGCCGCACGCCGCTGGGCGTCGTCTTCAGCGAGCCGCAGATCGCGTTGGCAGGCGCCAGCCATGCGGAGCTGGTGGCCGACGGCCGCCACTTCGACACCGGCCGCGTCAGCTTTGCCAACCAGGGGCGCAGCCGCGTGATGCTGGTCAACCGCGGCGCGCTGCATGTCTATGCCGAGCGCAACACCGGCCGGCTGCTGGGCGCCGAGATGATCGGCCCGGCCGCCGAGCACCTCGGCCACCTGCTGGCCTGGAGCGTGCAGCGCGGCGACACGGTGCAGCAGATGCTGGACTGCCCCTTCTATCACCCCGTCATCGAGGAAGGTCTGCGCACCGCGCTGCGCGAGCTTCACAGCGACCTGCATCTTCCGGCGCCGCCCATCGAGAACTGCATGGACTGCGATACCGAGGCCGAGGTGGGCGGCTGACGACGCTAGGATGACCTGATGAAGAAGTTCGCCACCTGGAACGTCAACTCCCTCGCCGTCCGCCTGCCACAGGTGCTGGACTGGCTGGCCGCCCACCCCGTCGATGCGCTGGTGCTGCAGGAGACCAAGCTCACCGATGACAAGTTCCCCACCATGGAGATCGGCGAGGCCGGCTACCAGGTGCAGTGGTTCGGCCAGAAGACCTACAACGGCGTCGCGCTGATCAGCCGCGAGCGGGCCGATGACGTCGTCAAGAACATCACCGGCTTTGCCGACGAACAGGCACGCGTCATTGCCGGCACCGTGGGCGGCGTGCGCGTCATCGGCGGCTACTTTCCCAACGGGCAGGCACCCGACAGCGACAAGTTCACCTACAAGATGAACTGGCTGACCGGCCTGCGCACCTGGCTGATCGAGGAGATGAAGCAGCATCCCGAGCTGGTGCTGATGGGCGACTTCAACATCGCGCCGGAAGACCGCGACGTCTACGACCCCATCGGCTGGGCCGGCCAGATCCACTGCACGCCACAGGAGCGGGAACACTTCCAGCAGCTCATCAACCTGGGCCTGACCGACGCCTTCCGCCTCTTCGAGCAGCCGCCCAAGAGCTGGAGCTGGTGGGACTACCGCAACCTGGCCTTCCGCAAGAACCAGGGGCTGCGCATCGACCACATCCTCGTCAGCGAAGCGCTGAAGCCCCGCGTGACCGCCTGCGAGATCGACAAGCTGCCGCGCAAGAACGAGCGGCCGAGCGACCACGCGCCGGTCATCGTGACGATTGACGGCTAAGCGCGCGCGGCGCTACTTCTTGGCCAGAACCCAGGCGACCAGCGCATTGGCATGGCCATGGCCCATCGCATGCTCGGTCTTCAGCATGTTGACCAGCTCCATGTGCTTGAGCGGACCCGAGCTGGTGATGAGCTGCTCCCAGTAGGCAATGGGATGGCCGTATTTCTGCTCGATGGAGGGGAAGTAGCTGGCGGGGCCTTTGACCTTGTCTTGCGTTGCCATGTGGCTGATCCTGGGTTGTGGCGAGCGCCTGGCGGCTCTTGCTGACGACGATTCAACACGGCCAGTTTCGACCAAGGCGCTGAGGAGATCGACATGAGCAGCAAGACATTGGCCGGCAAGGTCGCCCTGGTGGCGGGCGCGACCCGCGGCGCGGGCCGCGGCATCGCCGTGGCACTGGGCGAGGCGGGTGCGACGGTGTACTGCACCGGCCGCAGCACCGTCGCGGCGCGGTCCGAGATGGACCGGCCCGAGACCATCGAAGAGACGGCCGCGCTCGTTGATGCCGCCGGCGGCCGAGGCATCGCCGTGCGTGTCGATCACCTCGTGCCTGCCGAGGTGCGCGAGCTAGTCACCCGCATCGAGAGTGAACAAGGCTCCCTGCACATCCTGGTCAACGACATCTTCGGCGCCACACGGATCGAATGGGGCAAGACGGTCTGGGAGTCGGACCTCGACTTCGGCCTGCACAGCCTGCGTCTGGCCATCGACACCCACGCCATCACCAGCCACTGCGCCATTCCGCTGATGTTGAAGGCGCCCGGCGGACTCGTCGTCGAGATCAACGACGGCACCGAGGCCTACAACGGCACCCGCTACCGCAACTCCTTTTTCTACGACCTGAGCAAGGCGGCCGTGCTGCGCATGGGCTTTGCGCTCGGGCATGAGCTGAAGTCGCATGGCGCCACCGGCCTGTCGCTGACGCCGGGCTGGCTGCGCTCCGAAGCCATGCTGGAGGCGTTTGACGTGACCGAGGACAACTGGCGCGATGCCATCCAGCGCGTGCCCGGCTTCGCCATTGCCGAAAGCCCCGCCTTCGTCGGCCGGGCCGTCGTCGCGCTCGCCGCCGACCCCGACGTCGCGCGCTGGAACGGCCAGTCGCTGTCGAGCGGCCAACTGGCGCGTGTCTACGGCTTCACCGACCTCGACGGCAGCCAGCCGGATGCCTGGCGCCACATGCTGGACAGCGAGGCGGGCGACGTCGACGTGGCTGACTACCGCTAGATCGCGTCCAGGTTCGCCTGCAGCCGCTCGAAGAAGCGGCCCATGTGCGAGCCGTCGCAAAGCGCGTGGTGAACGTCCACGGCCACCGGCATCAGGAGCCTGCCGTTCACTTCGTTGAAGCGGCCGAAGGCCACCTTGGGCCGGTCGTCGCCCTGGCCGCGGGCGTGGGTGAAGGCAGTGAAGGCCAGCCAGGGCAGCGCGGTCATGTGCACCAGGGTCTCCTCGCGCACGTCACCGGAATCGTCGGCGGCAAAAAGATCGCCGCTGGCGCGGCGCACGCGCTCAATGCCGGGTTTGGCCCGGGCGGCAAAAGCCGCGAGCGAGGGTTCGCGCGGTAAGGTCAGGAAGCCGAAGCTGCCGTCATCGCGCAGCACCGTCGTGCTGGCGTGGATGACGGCGAATTCGCGCACGCCATCTGCGGTCAGCGTCTGGTGCATGCCGTCGATGCCGTTGGCAGCCTCCAGCGCGGCGTGGTGGTAGGCCAGCCACGGCGTGGCGCCATGCCTTGCGGCGCGCTCGCGCAGGCCGGTCACGTCGACAGGCACGGTGACGCTGAACGCCGGCTGGGCCATGCGGCGGAAATGTTCGAGGGCCGCGCGGCGCGGCCAGGTGTCCAGGGGGATGTCGCGGTCTTGCATGTTGCGCATGCTCGCACGACAGGCAAAAAGAAGCCCGGAACCGTGAGGCTGCCGGGCTCTAAGGAGTTGAACGTTGCTGGCGCGTCAGGCGCTCAGATCGCCCAGCTGCGAGGGTCGCATGCCGAAGTCATAGAGCGCACGCTGAAGCTCCTCGGCGCGGTCCTCGCCAAGATCGGCGAAGAGCCGGCTGTTGGGCGTGCTGCGGATCTGCCCGATCTGGTTGTAGCCCAGCGTCTTGGCGCACGCCAGGGTCCGCGACGTGAGCGGCAGGCATTCGAGCGGCGCCTGGTCGGCGAGGCTCAGCAACCGGGCATAGGTTTTGGCGGAGATGGACACGGTGCCAGGGACGGATGAGGAGATCGGGACCGGGTGCAGCGGATCTGGGGAACGGACCGTCGGTGCGGAGCTCGTTGTCTGGAGCTGGTCACCGGCGCCGTCCACTACCGCATGCTTGTCGGCCAATGATGCTGTCTCGCCGATCAGCCACCAAGCTTAGGCAGGCCGAGGATTTCGCAGATCAGGTCGATGACTTTCATGGGGGCTCCTGGTGAGTGACGGGGCTGGAATTCGCTTGACCGAACTGTCCCTGTTTTCACCCCCCTAGAAACCTAGCAAGTCTGCTAGGTTGCGCTCACGCCAAGCGCATCAAAGCAGTCCGAAGGCAACGCACTTGAGCACGGCTTGGTGCTTGGACGTCACGTCCAATTTGCGCATGGCATTGCCAAGATGGAAGTTCACTGTCTTTTCACTCATGCCCAAGATGACGCTGACTTCCCAGGCAGTCTTTCCTTGGGCAGTCCAACTCAAGACATCGAGTTCTCGCTTGGTCAACTTCGGCAAATCGCCCTTGTTTAACTTCGGGCTCAACAACCGGTCCGCAGCTGTCAACGCATGGGCCGCGAGCAGTTGAAGCCCTGCCACCATTTGCATGAGCTGCATGCCGGACTCAGGTAGCGCTTCTTCGCGGTCCACGCCAAGCAGAAAGTGCTTGTCTCCTGGGAGATGCAGCTTGACCGCGATGCCTGTCTTGTAGCCAAACGGTGCCTGCGCTTCCCAGATTTCTCCAGCCCCTGCGGATGAATAGGTCCGCTGGTCGTACACGACAGGCACCGCCTGCGTCATGAGCTTCGTCATCACCGGATCACGACGAGCCTCTCCGAGATCCTTGGCGACTTCGAGGTACCCCTCTGGTGTATTGCCCAACGAGGTGATTTGTACGTTTGTGTCCTGGAGCACACCGCGCATCAGCACGCCCGAAATGATGGGGAACCCCATCGCATCCGCCGTCGCCACAAGCCGGCGCTCGAAGCTCGCAAAGTCCTCGCTCAAGCCGACGTCGATCAGCTGCTGATAGTTCATTTCGGGCTTACCCATACCTGCCAAGTCTGCCAGCTTGTTCCTCCTCGACCGTGAACAGAGACTGCCTCCACGTTTGAATCCCACGACCTAGAGGTAATGTTCATGCCGACCTTGATCAAGCTGCCCGAGGGCAGCGTCTGCTGGCCCGTTGCTGCCTTGTCCAGCGCCGCCCAGGATGTCCGTCACGCCCAGACCAGCGTGCACCGCAACCGCAGCAGCGAGCGCCCGACCGCCGGCACGACGCGTTGGGAGCGCTGCTATGCCGATGCGCGCGCCTGGGTCGAGTGGGACTGGGTTGAAGTGGGCGAAGGCACCGTGGTGCAGGTCGATCCCCTCAACGTGCGTTCCAACGTGCTGCTGCTGGACGACCACAACCGGCCCTTGCTGTCGTCCCGCCGCCGCGCCACGCTGGCCACGCTGGTCTATCTGCTGCCCTGGCAGGGCCCGGTCCTGGACCAGCTGCGCCTGGGCGAGCCTTCGCGCCGCAGCGGCGCGCCAGCCGAACGCCTGGCGGCCTGAACCTCGGCGACAGCGCGCCTCGGCGCGCTTGCGCAGAATCGGTGGCTCTTCCACTGCCGCCACCACCATGAATCCGACCGCCCCCGAAGACGTCCTCGCGCAATGGCAAGCCGACGAAGCCGCGCTGCGCGCCGTCACGCGACCCGAGCCAGGCGTGGCGCCGCGCGCGCTGATGGCCGGCAAGACCGGCCTGCAGCAGATGCAGGCGCTGATCGACGGTGAGGGCCCGGCGGCGCCGATCAGCCAGACGATGGACTTTGTGCTGGTCTCGGTGGCCGACGGCGAGGCCATCTTCCAGGGCCGGCCGCAGTTCAAGCATTACAACCCGCTGGGCAGCGTGCACGGCGGCTGGTTTGCGACGCTGCTTGACTCGGCGCTGGGCTGCGCGGTGCACACGACGTTGCCCGTCGGCCGCGGCTACACGACGCTGGAGTTCAAGGTCAACCTGGTGCGGGCGTTGAACGACAAGGTGCCCCTGGTGCGCGCCGTCGGTCGCGTCGTGCACCGCGGGCGGCAGGTGACCACGGCCGAGGCCAACCTCGTCGGCCATGACGGCAAGCTCTACGCGCATGCCTCGACGACCTGCCTGCTCTTCGACTTGCCGGCCTAGACCCGTTCCAACTTGGCGTGCGGCAGGGCCGGCAGCCGAACGCTGATGCGGTCTCCCGGGCGCACGACGCCGCCGGCCAGCACCACGCTCATGACGCCGGCCTTGCGCACGATCTCGCCGTTCGCATCCTTGTCGACCACGGCCTTCAGCAGGCCCGCTTCGAAGTTCTCGATCTGCGGGCAGGGGTTACGCAGGCCGGTCAGGCGCAGCAGGACGTCGGCGCCGATGCGCAGTTCGGTGTCGCATGGCAAGGCCAGCAGGTCGATCCCGCGCGTGGTCAGGTTCTCGCCCAACTGGCCAGGCTGAACCCCGAAGCCCCGCCGCGCAAGCCCGTCGAACAGCTCGCCCTGGATCAGGTGCACTTGGCGCAGGTTCAGCTGCGTCGGATCCTTGGCAACGCGCGAGCGGTGCTTGACCGTCACGCCGCAATGGGCGTCGCCTGCAACGCCCTGCCCTGCAATGAGCGTCAGCTCTCTTTGCGCGACCTTGGAGAAGCTGTGCGTCGCGCTGGCCCACACGGCCGCGACGACAGCCGCGGTCATGCGCGCAGCGCTGCGGCCTCAGCGGCCAGCCGGGTGATGCGCGCCCAGTCCTTGGCATCGACCGCGTCTTGCGGGGTCAGCCAGGAGCCGCCGCAGACCTTGACGTTGGGCAACTTGAGGAACTGAGGCGCCGTCTCCAGCGAGATGCCACCGGTGGGGCAGAAGGCCACGTCCGGGAAGGGCCCGGCCAGCGACTTCAACAGGTTGACGCCGCCGACCGCGACGGCCGGGAACAGCTTCAGGAAGCCGAAGCCCGCCGCGTTGGCCGTCATCACTTCGGAAGCTGTCGACACGCCCGGCAGCAGCGGCAGGCCGGCGGCCTTGCAGGCTTCGGCCAGCGCGTCGGTATAGCCGGGGCTGACGCCGAACTGGCAGCCGGCGTTCTTGGCATTGGTGACGTCCGCGGGGCTGCGCAGGGTGCCCGCACCGACGATGGCGCCCGGCACCTTGGCCATGGCTTCCATGGCCTGCAGGGCGACGGGGGTGCGCAGCGTCACTTCGAGCACGCGCACACCGCCGGCGACCAGCGCCTCGGCCAGCGGCACGGCGTCTTCCAGGCGCTGGATGACGATGACGGGGATGACGGGGCCGTAACTGGCCAGGCTCAGGGTTTCAAGCATGCTTATGAATCTCACAACCAGGTGACGGCGCCTTCCTCGGCGCTCAGGGCATTGCGGCGCATGCCGGCGAACAGTTCACGGCCCAGGCCGTGTGCGTTGATATCGGCTTCGGCCGGGTCGAGTGTGGCAACCGGGCGCGCGGCCCAATCGGTCTCGCTGACGAGGGCCTGCAGCGTGCCGGTCAGCGCGCACAGGCGCACGAGATCACCGTCGCGCAGCCTTGCGAGCGGCCCGCCGGCAAGGGCCTCGGGGCTGACGTGGATGGCGGCGGGCACCTTGCCCGACGCGCCGCTCATGCGGCCATCGGTGACCAGGGCGACCTTGAAGCCCTTGCCTTGCAGCACAGCCAGCGGCGGCGTCAGCTTGTGCAGCTCAGGCATGCCGTTGGCATGCGGGCCCTGGAAGCGCACGACGACGATGACGTCGCGCTCCAGCTCACCGTTCTTGAACGCGTTGAGCATGGCTTCCTGCGTCGTGAAGATGCGGCAGGGGGCTTCGACGGTATGGCGGTCCTCGGGCACGGCCGAGACCTTGATGACGGCGCGGCCCAGGTTGCCATCCAGCAGCTTGAGGCCACCGGTCGCGCTGAACGGCGCGGTCGCCGTGCGCACGACGCTGTCGTCGCTGCTGACGGCCGGCAGGGCTTCGCGCAGCACCTCCCCGCCCTGCCCCACCGCATGCGGCACGAAGCTGTAGGGGCGCAGGCTGTCGCCGGCGACGGAGAGGACATCCTCGTGCATGAGGCCGGCGTCCAGCAGCTCGCGGATGACGAAGCCGGGGCCGCCAGCGGCCTGGAACTGGTTCACGTCGGCGCTGCCGTTCGGATAGACACGCGACAGCAGCGGCACGGCGGCAGACAGGTCCGAGAAGTCGGTCCAGTTGATCAGGATGCCGGCCGAGCGCGCGACCGCGACCCAATGGATCAGGTGGTTGGTCGAGCCGCCGGTGGCCAGCAAAGCGGCCATCGCGTTGACGATGCAGCGCTCGTCCACGATGTGGCCGATCGGCTTGGCGGCATGGCCCTCGATGCGGCCACTGATCTTCAGCGCCGTGGCGACGGCCTCGCGCGTCAGCGCCGCGCGCAGGTCGTCATGCGGGTGCACGAAAGCGCTGCCTGGCGTATGCAGGCCCATGGCCTCCAGCAGCATCTGATTGCTGTTGGCGGTGCCGTAGAAGGTGCAGGTGCCCGCGCCGTGGTAGGCAGCGGACTCGCTCTTCAGCAGTTCGTCGCGCCCGACCTTGCCTTGCGCATAGAGCTCGCGGACCTTGCCCTTGTCGCTGTTGGAAATGCCCGTGCTCATCGGCCCCGCCGGCACGAAGACGCAAGGCAAATGGCCGAAGTGCAGCGCGCCGATCAACAGGCCCGGCACGATCTTGTCGCAAATGCCCAGCAGCAAGGCCGCATCAAACACGTCATGCGTGAGCGCGACGGCCGTGCCCATGGCGATGGTGTCGCGCGAGAACAGGCTCAGCTCCATGCCGGGCAGGCCCTGGGTGACGCCGTCGCACATGGCCGGCACGCCACCGGCGACCTGCACCGTCGCGCCCAGGCGGTGGGCCTCGGCGCGGATCTGCTCGGGATAGGTTTCGTAGGGCTGATGCGCCGACAACATGTCGTTGTAGGCCGTGACGACGCCGAGATGCGGCGCCTTCTCGGCAACGATGCGCAGCTTGTCGTTGGCTGGCAGCGCCGCGACAGCATGGGCCACATTGGCGCAGCCCATGCGCTCGAAGCCGCGCTGGCGCCCGCCCAGCTTGGCGATGCGGGCCAGGTAGTCCCCACGCAGCTTGGCGCTGCGTTCGCGGATGCGGTCGGTGACGGCGATGAGTGTGGGATTCATGATGTGCCTCCGTGGGTCTCGTTCACGTAACCGACCCTTGGGAATTTAGGTAACCATATTACTTTGTCATTGGGGCCAGCGGGTTACGGGCTGGGTACCAGGCAAACGCTGACAAGATAGGGCTGATGGCTTCAAAGGCAATCAACATTCCCCACGGCCCGGTGCGCAGCGAACACCTGCTGCTGCGCACGGCGGCCGAATGGCGGGCCAGCGGGGACGACCTGCTGCTGTTCGCCTACGGCTCGCTGATCTGGCGGCCCGAGTTCGAGTATGCCGAGGCCTTGCCGGCCAAGGTGCTGGGCTTCCACCGCGTGCTGCGCATGCGCTCTCGCGTGAACCGGGGTTCGCCGCAGGAACCGGGCCTGGTGCTGGCGCTGATCTCCGGCGGCAGCTGCCGCGGCCTCGTCTACCGCATTCCACGCGCCGCCGGCGAAGAAGTGCTGGCACGGCTGTGGGCACGCGAGATGCTCAATGGCGTCTACGAGCCGCGCTGGCTGAACTGCGACACCGCCTCGGGCCGGCTGCGCGCGCTGGCCTTCACGTTGTCGCGCCAGAGCCCGAACTGGACGGGGCAGCTGCACGAGCCCGAGTTGCTGCATATCTTCCAGCACGCCAGCGGCCGCTACGGCACCACGCTGGACTACCTGCTGCGCACCGTGCAGGGTTTGCGCGAGCACGGCATCCGCGACATGGAATTGGAGCGCCAGGTCCATCTGGCCGCGCAGCACGGCCTGTGCGCACCGCTTTAGTGGCGGTTCAGCGAGTGTTTGCGGTCAGGCGCGCGAGGTCTTCCTCGGTGTCGACATCGACATGCACGCCGGGATCGTCGACGGCAATCGGCTGCGCCGCATAGCGCGCCACGATGCGCCGCGCGCCTTCATCGCCCTGCAAGGCCATCAGCTCGGAGTAGAGCTCGGTGCCGAAACCGACCGGATGCCCCTGGATGCCACGGTATTGCGCATAGCAGACCGGATAGCGCTCCAGGCCGTGGGCGACGGCCATGATGGTGGCGGGTTGGACGAGCGGCATGTCCGCCGGCAGGATCAGCCAGCCATCGGCGTCACCCGTGGCGCTGACGCCGGCGACGATGGAGTGGCCCATGCCCTGGGCGTCGCGTTCAGACAGCGTGACCACGTCGCGCGCGGCCACCAGCTTGTGGACCGCCGGCGCCAGCGCCGGCGTGGTCACGACAACGACGGGCAACTGCGTGGCGATGGCGTGGCGCAGGCTGCGGGCGAGCAAGGTGTCGGCACCCGGCATGCCATCCAGCTGTTGCTCGAGCTTGTGGCCCGGGCCGCGGAAGCGTGAGCCGCGACCTGCGGCCAGCACGACGACGGCGGGGCGTCGCTTTGTCATTGGCTATTCGTCCTTCCAAACCCCATCGCTGCGCGACGGTCTGTGCCGTTTGCTGCAGTGCCACAAGCATGCCGAGTGCCACTGCGCTTGAAACTGGTACGTTCACTTAAGGGAAGGCCTTTAAGGGAAGGTCTGCATACTTCCACCCATGAGCAAATTGAGCGACTTCCGAAAGAGCTATGAACTAGGGGAGCTGGACGAGGCGCAAGCCGCGGACGGCCCGCTGGCCCTCTTCCAGCGCTGGATGGACGAGGCCATCGCCCACGATGTGTCCGAACCCACGGCGATGACGCTGGCCACCGTCGGCACGGGCAATCGGCCCTCCACCCGCGTCGTGCTGCTGAAGGGCTGCGACGAGCGTGGCATGGTCTGGTTCACCAATTACGAAAGCCGTAAAGGTGCGGAGTTAGCACACAACCCCTTCGCGGCTCTGCAGTTCCATTGGGTTGAAATGGAGCGTGTCGTGCGTATTGAAGGTCGCGTCGAGAAGACCTCTGCCGAGGAGTCCGACGAGTACTACAGGACCCGCCCGCTGGATTCACGCCTGGGCGCCTGGGCGTCGCCGCAGAGCCGGGTCATCAGCACACGCGCGGTGCTGGTGGCCAATGCAGCCAAGGCGGCCATGCAGCATGGGATCAACCCCGACCGCCCCCCGCATTGGGGCGGCTATCGCCTCGTGCCGGACCGCTTCGAGTTCTGGCAGGGCCGCCGCTCACGCCTGCATGACCGGCTGTGCTTCCGCTTGGACGGCAGCGACTGGCTGCGCGAGCGGCTCGCGCCTTAGTTGACCGCGTTGCCGTCCTCGACGCGGTAGTACAGGCCGTAGGGGTCGTCGTTCAGCACGGCCAGCACGCCTTCGACGACGACGGGTTCCAGCGTGTAGCGCACGGGTTTCTTGGTGCGCACCTCGACCAGGCCTTCAGGGCCCGCTGGTACACAGAAAGAGCAGCTCGTCGGCACGGCTGAGAGCAGGAAGTGCTGCTGCTTGTCGCCCGCCTCCAGCGGCATCATGAAGCCCTGCACCTTGACCGTCTTGCGGTCCAGCGCTTGCACCGCCGCCGGAAAGGTCGGCACGATCTTCTTTTTCTCGGCCTTGGCGGTGACCTGGGACAGCAGCTTCCAGGACACGACATCGGCGCGATCCTCCAGCGGCTTGAAGGCGCTGCGCGGGTCGTGATAGCCGGCGCCTTGTCCGACAACAGGCGGCACTTGGGCCACTGCGGCTGCGGATGCCAGAGAGAGAGCGAGAAGGGCCGAAACGGCAACAAGGGGCTTGAACTTCATGATGGCGGGATTGTCGTCGTTGCTCAGCGCGGAGCTTGCAGCAGGGTTGTGACATCCAGTCGATAAGCCCGCCAGGCCGGCCAGGCAGCGGACAGCAGCGCCAGGCCGCAGGCCAGCAGTGGTACCAGCCATTCGGCTTCGCTGAAGCCCAGTGGGCCCAGACGCAAGGACTGCCGCTCCGCCAGCACGCGCTCCAGCACAGCCACCAGACCGTGTCCTGCCGCCAGGCCCAGCACGGCGGCAAGGCCGGCCAGCAGCAGCGCCTCCAGCGCGATCAGCACGGCGACGCGGCGGGCCGGTGCACCCAGCATGCGCAGCATGGCCAGGTCGCCCTGGCGGGCGCGCACGGCATGAAGCAGCGCCACCCACACGGACAGGCCCGCAGCAACCAGCAGCACGACGCCGAACCCGCGCAGCACCTCGGTACCCGCGCCGACCAGCCGCATCAGCCGTGCGGTCTCCAGCGCAGGCGCGGCGGACTGCAAGCCGTCCTGGGCATTGACCCAGCGCGGCAGCGAGACGGCCGCAAGCGGGCTGCGGTATCGCACCAGCGCCAGCGTGATCTCGCGGTGCTGGTCTTCGTCATGATGGGTTTCATCGGCATGGTGCTCTTCATGCACTTCCCACACCGAAGCGAGATCCGCCAGCACCAGGCGGTCCAGCACACTGCCTGATTCGGCCAACACGCCGACAACTTCGAACTGCTGCTCGCCATGCGCGCCGCCGCCCTCGGCCAGGCCATGGCTGCCCGCGAAGCGGTCGCCGGGCTTGAGCCCGGTCGCACGAGCGACTTCGGCGCCGAGTACGGCCTGCATGGGCTTTGTCCACAGTACGCCCTGGCTGAGCTTGCCACCGTAGAGATCGATGTACTCAGGCGCCGTGCCGGCGATGCGGAAGCCTTGATATGAGTCGCCCAGCGACAGCGGCACGGCCTGGGCCACCAGCGGCTGTTGCCTGAGCAGCTCCAGCGTCGCCAGCGGGATGTTGCCGGTCGGGGCATCGAGGTGGAAGACGCCGGCCAGCATGATCTGCATCGGGCTGCCCTTGGCGCCGACGACGAGGTCGATGCCGGCGAGGTCGCGCCTGAGCCCGGACTCGACCTGGGCACTGGCGCGCAGCACGAAGGTCACGGCCGCCAGGCTCAGGGTCAGCAGCAGCAGGTTCAACGCCGTCGTCAGCGGACTGGACCACAGGTATCGCCAAGCCAAGCGGATCATGTCGACCCCTCGCCCGACGAGTACGTCGTCCGATCCCCCGAGGGGATGGCGGGCCGGCTTGGGAGCGGCCGGGCGCTCGGCCCGCCCCGCAGCACCACCTCGCTGACGTCAGCACGTTCGCCAAGCGCCTCGACCACGCGTGCGTCATGGCTGGCGATGACCAGCGTGCAACCCTCGCGTTCGGCCGCGTCAAGCAGCAGGGCCAGCATGTGCAGGGTGTGCTCATCGTCCAGGTTGGCGCTGGGCTCATCGGCCAGCAGCAGGCGCGGCCGGCGCATCAGTGCGCGCGCCAGGGCCACGCGCTGGGCCTGGCCGACGCTGAGCTGGTGGGGCCGGCGCGCGGCAAGCTCGGAGATGTCCAGCGCGTCCAGCAGTTCGGCCGCGCGCGCCGGGTCGGCGCCCTGCCCTGCAGCCAGGGCCGGCAGCGCGAGGTTCTCGGCCACCGTCTGCGCCTCGCTCAGGTGCAGGCGCTGGGGCACGAAGCCGAGCGTGGCGCCGCGCCAGGCGTCCAGTGCGCGCGCGCCGAGCGTCTGCAGCTCCGTGCCGGCCACGACCAGCTCGCCCTGCTGCGCACGAAGCAGCCCGGCCAGCAGCGCCAGCAGCGTCGACTTGCCGGAGCCCGAGGCGCCCCGCAGCAGCAGGTGCCGCCCCGGCGCCAGCGCGAAATCGGCATAGCCGATCTCGGCGCCGCCGGTGTAGCGATGGCGCAGGCCGCCCCAGGCCAGCATCACTTGACCAGGCGCTTGAAGCTGGCCAGGAACTTGTCCACCTTGCCCGCGACGACGAAGGCGCAATAGCCCTGCTCGGGGTTGCGGGCGTAGTAGTGCTGGTGATAGGCCTCGGCCGGGTGGTAGTTGGCCTCGGGCAGCAGCTCGGTGACGACGCGGCCGCCGTGGTGCTGGTTCGCCTCGGCCATGACTTCGGCCGCGAGCTGGCGCTGGGTCTCGGTGTGCCAGTAGATGGCCGAGCGGTATTGCGTGCCGACGTCGGCGCCCTGGCGGTTCAGCGTGGTCGGGTCGTGGATGGTGAAGAACACTTCGAGCAGCTCGCGCAGCGACACCTCGGCGGGGTCGAAGTCGATCCGCACCACCTCGGCAAAGCCCGTGTTGCCACCGCAGACGGCCTCGTAGGTGGGCGCCGCGGCACCTTGGCCGTTGCTGTAGCCGTTCTCGACCTGGTGCACGCCGCGCACGCGCTCGTAGACGGCCTCCAGGCACCAGAAGCAGCCGCCGGCCAGGGTGATGCGTTCAAGGGTCGGTGTGGTCATGGGTGGCTTTCAGTGGGCCGAAAGGGAAAGTTCGACATGGGGGCGCCAGACCTCGTCACAAGCCGTGTCGCAGACCTGAGGGGCGCCGACGATGACACGCGCGGCGGGCGCACCACGGGCCAGCAGCGCGTCGCGCACGGCGTTGGCGCGGGCCACGGCCAGCTGGGTCAGCGCCTCGCCGCTGACCGTGTAGCTGCCCAGCAGCAGGCCGCGCATCTGCTCGGGCGGCAGGTCCTTGGGCAGGCCAAGCAGGTTCTTTGGCTTGTTCGGCAGGGTGCTGGCCTCGTACAGGCGCTTCAGGCTGGCTTCGGCCGTGGGTGCGGTCTCGGCTTTCAGCGCCTGCGCCAAGCGCTGCTCGCGGATGGCCTGGCCTTCGGCGGCGATGCCGGCCCAGCCGATCAGCATCAGCTGTACCCCGGGCTTGTCGACCAGCAGCTTGGCGACACGGTCGAGCTTGGACGCGTCGCCCAGCTGGGCACCGCCGGGCGCGAACGCGACCTGGGCGGCTTCGGGCGCGTCACTGCCGCTGAACAGCGCGAAGGGCGACGTCAGCGCCTTGCCGAAGAGGTTCAGGACCAGCTTCCACACCAGTCCGCCGACGCTGAACTCGGGGTCGTTCAGCGAGCCGCTGACGGGCAGGTCGACGTCGATGACGCCATTGCTGTCCTTCAAGAGCGCCACGGCGAAGCGCACCGGCAGCGTCGTCGCGTCGGGGCTGTCGACGCGCTCGCCCAGGCTGAGCTGGTTGAGGATGATCTGGTTGCTGGCAACCAGCTGACCGCCCGGCTCGACCTTGTAGCGCAGCTTGGTCGACAGCTTGCCGCGCTCGATCACATAGCCGATGTATTTGGCGGCATAGGGCGACAGCGGCGCCAGCTCGATGTCGGTCGCGTTGGCGGCCACGTCCATGGCCGGCGGTGAGCCCGGCTTGAGCTGGCCGTCGATCTCCAGCACGCCGGTGCCGGCGACCTTGCCGCGCACCGTCAATGGCGCCATCAGGGGGCTGGTGGATGAGAAGGCGCCGAGCGAACCATGCAGTTCGGACAGCCGCGCGCTGTAGTTGGGGCGCACGAAGCGGTCATTGAAATCGACCAGACCGCGGTTGACGCGGATGCGCTCGACCGCGATCTCAGGCTGCGGCGCCTTGGCGATGGCGGCGGCCGAAGCCGCTGAAGCGGCAGCCGAGGCCGCCGCGGCCTCGGCGGGGCCGATGTCACGCAGGTTGAAGCGGCCCTGCTCGTTGACGATGAGGCGGGCATAAGCGTCGTCGAGCTGGGCGTCCTTGACGGCCAGCCGCAGCGGCGCGCCGGGCGCCAAGGCCAGCTTGACGCCGTCAAGCTGCAGGGATTGCCAGCTCATCAGGTCTTCACCGATGACGCGCTGGCCATCGACGACGCGGGCCTGCAGCAGCGCCAGCGGCCCGACGCGTACATCGCCACCCAGATCCGTCTGCCAGCCGCCGCCCGCCTGCTGGCTCGCGTTGAAGTCAGCCTTCAGCCCCAGCTCGGCGCGCTGCAGCTGCAGGCCCCAGGCAGGGTCGAGGTAGGCGTTGAGCAGATGGACCGGCAAAGCTGCGGCCTGCACGCTGCCGATGACTGACAGGGGCGACAGGCCGACGCGGCCACTCCATTGGAGGCTGCCGGCGCTGTCGGCGATGGGCTGGTCGTTGGGGCCGACGGCCACGAGCTGGGCCGCCAGTTGGGCCTGCACCGGCGCTGCGGCGGGCCAGGTCAGCGCAGTGGTTTGCAGGCGCAGGGGCTCGATGGCCAGCGCCACCGGCGCCACGCCGCCTTGCACCGCGGCGTCGTGCCAGCGGACCGCGCCGCGCTCGACGTTGAGCGCGGCGAGCCGCAGTTTCCAGGCGGGGTTCGCCACGGGCGCAGGCGCGGACGCCGCACTGTCGGGCGGCAGCAGCGCTGCGATGTTCAGCTGGCCATCGGCGCCACGCGCAAGTTGGGCACGGGGAGCGTCCAACGTCAGCGCGCCGAGGCTGACGGTCCGGGTCGCGGGCTCGACGCTGGCCTTGTCAAGCCGAGCCAAAGCCAGCGTCAACAGCCGCGGCGCACCGGGCAGGCTGAGGCGGGCATTGCTGATCTGCGTCTCGGTGAGCGTCAACTGGGCCCGATCGGCCGCGCCATCGGCCAGCGGGTTCATCACACTGAAATTGGCCTTGGTGGACACGCCGGCCGCCAGCCGCGCGCCGGCTGGCAAGGGTAGCCAGGCAGCCAGGCGTTCGGCGGCCAGGTCGACAAGTTCGGCGTCAGCCTGCAGTAACTCGGGCGACAGCTTGACCTGCGTTGTCAGCGTCGCATCGTCCAGGCGCAGGCTGCCGTCGAGCTGTGCTGGCGCCTTCAATGGCCAGGCGGCCCCGCCAAGTTTGAGCTGGATGGCGTTGAGAGTCAGATCCCGGACGGTGAAGCGGCCGTCGCTGACCTGCAGGCCGGTCAAACTGAATTGCCAGGGCTGCGTGGCGCTCGGCGCTGGAGCGACGCTGGGTTTGCCCGCCGGCTTGTTGGAAGCGAGCGGCCTCAACGTGGCGCTGGGCGACTCCAGCAGGATTTCCCCCAGGCCCATCCGGCGCTTGAAGGGCTGCACGTCGACCAGCGGCAGGCTCAGCCGCTTGAAGCCGAGCATCGGCTGACCATTCGGCTGGGTCAGCGCCAGGTCGCGCAGTTGAACCTGGCCGCTGAGCTTGACGCCCGGCGGGCCCTTGGCCTGCTCGGCGAAGTCCACAGCCAGGTCGACGTCGAGTTGGCCGGTGGAAAGGCGCAGCGGCAGGCTGGTCGGCACATAGGCGCCCAGCGGCGCGAGGTCGAGGCCGGCCAGCTTGAACGACAGCCGCGCGCTGACGTCATCGGCAAAGGGCAGCGCCTCGGCGCGGCTGTCGAAGGCGACGCCGTCAAGCCTGCCGCTCAGATGCGGCTGCACGGTGACCTTGACGTCCGATTCAAGCGTCGACACGAAAGGCAGGGCCAGTTGCAGGGCAGCCAGTTCATGCTTGCGCTGCACCGGACGGTCGTCGAAGAAGACGCGCCCATCGGTCAGCTCGACGTTGTAGACGGCGAACTCAACCGGATCCCCGTCGGGGACGCCAGGCTTTGCGGCAAAGCGCTGGATCAGGTCGTCGATGTCATAACGACCTTCGGCAACACGGGCCAGGCGCAGCACAGGCTGGGTCAGCGCCAGTGATTCGACGACAAGGCTGCCGCGCAGCAGCGAGCGAAGCGATAGAGCGGCGTCGAGCTTGGCCAGCGTGAACAGGGGCGGCTGGCTGGGTGCCTGACCATCGATGCGCAGGTCGTCGATGACGACCGCCAGCCGCCAGGGTTGGAAATGCGCCTGCTTGATGTGCACCGGCCGCCCGAGCGTCTCGGTGGCCAGCGTCACCCCGCGGCTGGCGATCCAGCCGGGCAGTGCCAGGGTCACGAACACCAACAGCAGCGAGACCAGGGCCGACAGGGCGACCAGGGTCCAGAGGGCGATGCGAACAGGGGAACGGGGAGCTGTCTTCACGGCGGACGCATTATTGATGTGGGCGATGATGCCGGCGGTGAGCCTCGCCCTTGACTATTCCGGCCTGAAGACCTTGCTGCTGGCGGCCGCCCTGCCCCCGGCACCCATGCTGCTGCTGGCCGTCTGGGGCGCCTGGCGGCTCCGGCGCGGCCGGCGCTTTGGTGGGCTCTTGCTGATTCTTGCGCTTGCCGGGGTGTGGCTGTCGGGCACCGAGGCGGCCGGCGAGCTGCTGAGCCGGGCCGCCGGCCAGCCGGCGCTGCTGAGCCCCGGCCAGGCCGATGCCTTGCGCGGCCACACGGATGGCGCGGTGCTGGTGCTGGGCGGTGGGGTCAGGCGCCACGTGCCGGAATTCGGCGCCGGTGCGCCCACTCGCATCACGGCCGAGCGCCTCGCCTATGGCGTATGGCTGGCGCGGCGCAGCGGCTGGCCGCTCGCGTTTTCGGGTGGCATCGGCTGGACAGCGACCGAATTGCGCCAGCCCGAGGCCGACATCGTCGCCCGTGTGGCCGCGGAAAACCACGGCCTGCCGCTGCGTTGGGCCGAAGCCAGTTCAAGGGACACGCGCGAGAACGCCACCCAGACACTGCCGCTGCTGGCGAAGGCCGGCGTGAAGCAGGTCATCCTCGTCACACACGACGCGCACATGCGCCGCGCTTTGCGCGCCTTCCAGGCGGAGGCGGCCCCGCTCGGTCTGCACGTGCTGCCGGCCCCCGTCGGCTTGAGGGACGACGCGCTGAGCAGCTTTGACGACTGGTGCCCGTCGGTCGAGGGCTTTGCGCGGGTGCGCTATGTCGTCTATGAAACGCTGGCTTGGTGGGCAGGGCGCTAAGCCCACCGGAAAGTAGAAACCCCGCCGGGCTTGAAGGCCGGGCGGGGTTGGGTGGCTATGCCACCTTGGGGCTCGACGGCAATCTGCCGAAGGGCTCCTGGCGCGCAAAGATTGCGCCAGAGGTTTTGCCTCAAAAGGCAGTCAAACAGTAGGCGAGCCCGCAGCCGGGTTCAAGAAGAGTTGCCCGAATAGCGCTTCAGCCCGGGCCGTGACCTCAGGTGGCAGGCTGATACCGCGCCCCCATTCACGGCTGGTTTCGCCGGGCCACTTGTTGGTGGCGTCGAGGCCCATCTTGCCGCCCAGGCCGCTGATGGGCGAGGCGAAGTCGAGGTAGTCGATGGGCGTGTTGTCGACCAGCGTGGTGTCGCGTACCGGGTCCATCCGCGTCGTGATGGCCCAGATCACTTCCTGCCAGTTGCGCGTGTCGATGTCGTCGTCGACGATGACGATGAACTTGGTGTACATGAACTGGCGCAGGAAGCTCCAGATACCGAACATCAGCCGCTTGGCATGGCCGGGATAGGCCTTCTTGATGGAGACGACGGCCATGCGATAGCTGCAGCCCTCGGGTGGCAGGTAGAAGTCGACGATCTCCGGGAACTGCTTCTGCAGGATGGGGACGAAAACTTCGTTGAGCGCGACACCAAGAATAGCGGGCTCATCCGGCGGCTTGCCGGTGTAGGTCGAGTGGTAAATCGGGTTGCTGCGCTGGGTCTGGCGCGTGATCTCAAAGACCGGGAACCAGTCCTGCTCGTTGTAGTAGCCCGTGTGGTCGCCAAATGGCCCCTCCAGCGCGTGCAGATAGCCGCCCTTTTCCTTGAGCGGCACGCCTCGCTCGCTCAAGCCTGTGTACCCCGCGGAGGCGGGCGGGATATGGCCCTCCAGGACGATCTCCGCCGACGCGGGCGCTTGCAACGGCGGGCCTTTGCCGACGCCTGTGTTGACCAGTTCCGTTCGGGAGCCGCGCAGCAGCCCGGCGAACTGGTACTCCGACAGGCTGTCGGGCACCGGCGTGACGGCGCCAAGAATGGTTGCAGGGTCCGCGCCGAGAGCCACGGCGATGGGAAACGGCTCGCCGGGATGGGCCAGCGCATGGTCGCGAAAGTCCAGCGCACCACCACGGTGCGCGAGCCAGCGCATGATGACTTGGCGAGGCCCGATCAACTGCTGGCGGTAGATGCCAAGGTTCTGGCGAGTGCGATTCGGCCCGCGGGTGATGACGAGACCCCACGTGATCAGGGGGGCTGCGTCGTCCGGCCAACAGGTCTGGATGGGCAAGCGGTTGAGGTCAATGTCGGAGCCTTCAAACACCTCCTCTTGGCAGGCCGCCCGACGCTGTACCGCCGGCTTCATGTCCCACAAAGCCTTGACCATTTGCAGCAGCTTGCCGGCGTCTTTCAAACTCTTGGGCGGGTCGGGTTCCTTGAGGCTGGCCAGCACCCGGCCGACATCACGCAAATCGGCCAGAGAGTCAGCGCCCATGCCGAGTGCGACGCGACGCGTTGTCCCGAAAAGATTGGTCAAGGCAGGGGTCGAGTGCCCTGTCGGCGCCTCGAAAAGCAAGGCCGGACCGCCGGCTCGCAACACACGGTCGCTGAGGGCCGTCATCTCCAGGACCGGCGAGACTTTTTCACGCACGCGTTTGAGTTCCCCCAGGCCTTCCAGGCCTGCGATGAAGTCCCTCAAGTCGCTGTATTTCATAACCAAAAGTAGTTTAGAAGACGGCAAACGGCCTTGACGGGTTATCTTAGGCCCATAAAATCCGTCGCTTCGGGTTTGTACTAGAGCCCAACCGGCCAGGTCATCTTGGCGTAGCAGCGCCGCAGACCAGCGCTTTCGGTCGGGAAATTATCACTGTCGCCGCATCTCGCCACCGTTCTACGACGACGGCGGCGAGGTGCGGCGGCGATTCAAGGAGTCGAATGACGACACGTCAAGACTTGATGAGCCTGGCTCGCCATACGCACCTGTCGGTGTCGCTGTTCGTCAAGGACATCGGCAACGGTCTGCTCGTGGTCAGCCACAACACGCTTGCCCTCGTCGGCTTGGCGGTGGTGGCCGTGCTGCTGGTGTTTTCAAGCCAGGCAGGTCTGCGTGAAAAGCTCGAGTCCGCCACGCTGGGTTGGCTCAACGCCCGCCACGAGGCGCGCGCGGAGGCCGAAGGCAATACCTTGCTTGCGGCTGCCGAGCCCGACGCCATCGCGCGCGCCACCGCGACCGATCCGCGGGATCTCAGCCGCCAACAGTCGGCAGTGGCCCATTGGCTTGCCCGCCGCTACAGCGTGGCGCCCGAGCCGCTCAGCCGCCTTGTGCAGGAGGCCTGGGCTGTCGGCCAACGCGCCAAGGTCGAGCCGACGCTGATCCTGGCCATCATGGCCATCGAATCGCGGTTCAATCCTTTTGCGCAGAGCCCGGTCGGCGCCCAGGGCCTGATGCAGGTCATGACCCGCGTTCACGATGACAAGTACGAAGCTTTCGGCGGCACGCTGGCGGCGTTTGACCCGGTGACGAACCTGCGCGTCGGCGTGCAGGTCTTGAAGGAATGCATCCAACGCGCCGGCAGCCTTGAAGAAGGCCTCCGCTATTACGTCGGTGGCGCAAACCTGGAGGAGACCGGCTACACGGCGCGCGTGCTGGCCGAGCACGATCTGCTCCGTGCTGTCGCTTCCGGCCGCAGCGTGCCAACCAACACCATCGCGCGCCCGCCGCTGCGGGAAGCCGCATCGGCACCCACGG
This sequence comes from Pelomonas sp. Root405, assembly GCF_001425165.1. GTDB lineage: Bacteria > Pseudomonadota > Gammaproteobacteria > Burkholderiales > Burkholderiaceae_C > Pelomonas. Next base: position 524,848 of record NZ_LMDU01000014.1, on the reverse strand, counting down.
GTGGCGATTCAGAGCAGGTTGCCCTGCTGCGCTGAACTACACTGAGCGCTCACGCGACTGGCGATCAAGGGCACGAGCTGCCCCGAGGTGGGACACCACCGGGGAGCGTGAGGCGGTTGCCATCACCGCTATCAGCCGTTCGCCTGGGCAGCCTTGACCTCACGCCAGCTCGTAGAGCGCCAGGGATTCACCGCCTGACCTTCGGAACACCAGCCATGTTTGACCGCAACACCTCCACCCTCGCCCTGGTTGACCCAGAACTTTGGACCGCCGTCCAAAACGAGAACCGCCGCCAGGAAGACCACATCGAGCTGATCGCCAGCGAGAACTACACGTCTCCGGCCGTCATGCAGGCCCAAGGCAGTCAGCTGACGAACAAATATGCCGAAGGCTATCCGGGCAAGCGTTACTACGGCGGCTGCGAGTACGTCGATGTCGTCGAGCAACTGGCCATCGACCGCTTGAAGCAACTCTTCGGCGCCGAGTTCGCCAACGTGCAGGCCAACTCCGGTTCACAGGCCAACCAGGGCGTGTTCTTCGCCCTGCTGCAACCCGGCGACACCATCATGGGCATGAGCCTGGCCGAAGGCGGCCACCTGACCCACGGCATGGCACTGAACATGAGTGGCAAGTGGTTCAACGTCGTCAGCTATGGCCTGGACGCGAACGAAGCCATTGACTACGACGCCATGGAAGCCCTGGCCCGCGAGAAGAAGCCCAAGCTCATCATTGCCGGGGCATCGGCTTACTCGCTGCGCATCGACTTCGAGCGCTTTGGTCGCATTGCCAAGGAGATCGGCGCCTATTTCATGGTCGACATGGCGCACTACGCCGGCCTGATCGCCGCTGGCGTCTATCCGAACCCCCTGCCGCATGCCGACGTGGTGACGTCCACGACGCACAAGAGCCTGCGCGGCCCGCGTGGCGGCATCATCCTGACGAACCGCGAAGACATCGCCAAGAAAATCAACTCGGCGATCTTCCCCGGCATCCAGGGCGGCCCGCTGATGCATGTCATCGCCGGCAAGGCCGTAGCTTTCAAGGAAGCGCTTACGCCGGAGTTCAAGGCCTACCAGGAGCAAGTCGTCAAGAACGCCAAGGTGCTGGCCGAGACGCTGATCGAGCGCGGCTTGCGCATCGTGTCCGGTGGCACGGAAAGCCACGTCATGCTGGTTGACCTGCGTCCCAAGAACCTTACCGGCAAGGAAGCCGAGGCCATCCTGGGCGCCGCCCACATGACCTGCAACAAGAACGGCATCCCCAACGATCCGCAAAAGCCGATGGTGACGAGCGGCATCCGCCTGGGCACGCCGGCCATGACGACGCGCGGCTTCAAGGAGGAGCAGGTGCGCGCCACCGCACACCTGATCGCCGACGTACTGGACAAGCCGCATGACGAGGCCGTTCTTGCGGTCGTACGCGAGAAGGTCGCCGCGCTGACGGCAGCCTTCCCCGTTTACCGCGGTTGAGCCAATTCGACCGTGCGTTGCCCGTTTTGCTCTCACACTGAAACCCAGGTCTCCGAGACCCGGGAGTCGGACGAGGGCGACGTCATCCGCCGGCGCCGCCGCTGCCTGTCCTGTGACAAGCGCTTCACGACCTATGAGCGAGCCGACATCGCCCTGCCCTCGGTCGTCAAGAAGGACGGCCGACGAGCCGATTTCGATTCGGCCAAGCTGCGCGCCTCCATGCAGCTTGCTCTGCGCAAGCGGCCTGTCAGCGTCGAACAGATCGACGCTGCCATCAACCGCATCGAGGAAAAGCTGCTGGCCAGCGGTGCACGCGAGATCGCATCGACGCGTGTCGGAGAACATGTCATGCGCGAGCTCAAGCGCATCGACAAGGTCGCCTACGTCCGCTTCGCGTCGGTCTACCGCAGCTTTGAAGATGTCGACGAGTTCCGTCAGCTGATCCGCGAGATCTGACTCGGGGTTTCCCTATCCCTCCAAAGGGGGAGCCGCGGGGGATGCGGCCACCCCTCTCCCCCATCGTTCCGCCTTTCGGGTGAAAGACGCGGAGCGACCCGCTTCCTAAAGTTCGTTCCATCAACAACGAACCGAGGAAGCGCCATGAACCGCACCGCCAACAACCGTCGCAACAGCCGTGGCTTCACCCTCGTCGAACTCTGCGTCGGCGTTGGCATCTGCGCCACGCTGCTCGGCCAAGCGATACCCGCCCTGGGCAAGCTGCAGCAGGAGCAAAAGCTGCGAGCCAGCGCCCAAGCCCTCGGCGCCGATCTGCGTCTCGCGCGCAGCGAGGTGGCGCGTACCGGCAACTCCGTCTTCTTCCGCGTCAGCGGCAAGGGTGCCAACGCCTGTTATGTGCTGCACACCGGCGCAAAGGACGACTGCGACTGTGCTGGCGGCAAGGCCGTCTGCAAGAACCCCGATAGCGAGATCATCAAGGCTGAATGGCTGGCTGCCAACCAGCCCGTGCGCATCAGCAGCAATGCCGAGACGCTGGAATTCCAGTACCGCCAGGGCTTGGTCACGCAGACTGGCAGCATCGAACTGCGCTTGGACCAGGGGCCAGCCCTTCGCCAAGTGGTGGCCATCACAGGTCGGATCCGGACGTGCTCGGTCGGCGCCAAACTCGGTAGCGTCGCCAAGTGTTGAGTCCCTCATTTATGGTGTCTGCCGACAAGCGGTAGCTTCACTCCGATGAGCGGCCATGCGCTTACGAGTTGGAACAGATGACTGCCGAGAATCCGTCAATGTCCCTTGTTCGACTCCAGCGATACCGCGGTTTTACCCTGATCGAACTGATGGTCGTCGTTGCCATCGTCGGCATCTTGGCGGCCATCGCTTATCCGGCATACACCTCACATGTGCAACGCAGCCGGCGCGCGGATGCCGCCACGCTACTTTCGGCCGTGGTGCAGGCGCAAGAGCGCTACCGAGCCAACCAAAGCGCCTATGCAGACACGTTGACAGCCCTGGGCATCACGGCCAGCACAATCTCCAGGCACTATGACGTCACGATTACCGGCGTTGGGAACCCGGCCAGTTTGACCACAGGGTACGTCGCAACGGCAGCTGTGTTGAGCACGAGCCCCCAAAGACATGACGCGAAATGTGCGTCACTTGGCGTGCAGGTTGATGGCGCGACGATGACATATGTCGCTGCCGACTCCGGCGGGAATGTGAGTTCAACTGACTGTTGGCCGCGATGATCATGAAGTTATTTCGCGCACCTAGTCTTGCGGGCCGGTCAACCGGAGTCGGATTGGTTGAATTATTGATTGGCGTGGCAATTGTTGGAATTCTTGCCGCAGTAGCGCTACCGTCGATGGCCGATTTTATAGAGCGGCGACGCGTCGTGGCCGTAGCGGGCGAGGTGAGTAATATCATCGCATTTGCCAAGGCGGAAACCAATGTCATTGCCAGGGCCGTGAGCGTTCATATGGAAAACGGCGCCAGCAAACAATTGAGTTGCATTGCGGTAGTTACGCAGGCGAACGTTCCAAATTGCAAGTGCTACAACCCTCCTTCTCAGATTTGCACCGCCGCGGCGGGAGGATCCAAACTGCTACGCCTGTTCCAGGTGCCTTATGCCGACGGTGTTGAATTTTCGGCCAGGGCAACAAATTGGGGCCCGGCACACGAGGTCATGGGCTTCAATCGCGCCAACCGCCTTCAAGCTGAGAAGGACGTTCAAATCTCGGTCAAGGGCCGGCGCACGGGCGTCGAATTGCGAATCGATATCAACGAAGCCGGTCGTGCGACGGTGTGCTCCAAAGTGGGTCGCCTAGGAGGGTACCCAACATGTGTGTAATGTTAAGTCGCCGGGTCACGCAGCGAGGCCTTAGTCTCGTCGAGTTGATGGTGGGAATCACCATCGGGCTCATTGTGGCCGCAGGCGCCTCGATGGTGGCTGTCAACCAAATCAACGAGCACCGCCGCTTGATGCTCGAAGTGCAGGTTCAGCAAGACCTGCGAACGGCTGTTGACATACTGCAGCAGGATATGCGACGGGCTGGTTACCGGGGCTTGGCGCAGTATTCTGTTTGGCAACCTGCCAGCGGCGTTGGCACGCCGTTCGAAGTGCCTGCGCGGGCCGCGAGTGCCAGCCCCTATGCCAGTACCGCAAGAAGCGATACCACCGGCAGCCGAGAGTTCATGTATAGCTACGCTCGCTCGTCAACCAATAAGTCTGATATTCCGTCGAGCAATGATTTTTTTGGCATCAAGTGGGATAAGGGAAGCAAAGTTCTGTATCTGCAACTCGGGACAGGTAATTGGCAGCCCATCACCGATCCTGAATCAGTCAAGATTGTTGACTTCGACATCAACGTTGCCACCAAGGCAACAGATTTGACTGACTTCTGTGAATGCCCCACGGCCGGATGTCCCGCACCGCCACAACAGCTAGTGCGAAGCGTGTCTTTCACGATCAGGGGTCAGGCTAATCACGACCCCAACGTCGTCAGAACCCTGAGGGGCGTTGAGCGGATCCGCGCCGACGAACTCACAGGAACCTGCCCGTGAGCGCGATCTCCTTGTCACGAAGCGTCAGACCTCAGCGTGGTGCGGCAACGCTTGTCGTCGTCATGGTGCTGTTTCTCATCATGGCGCTGCTGGCCGCGTACGCCAATCGCACCATGATGTTCGAGCAGCGCATCTCCGGCAGTTACTTCCGGGCGAGCGTCGCTCAGGAAGCGGCCGAGGCTGGCCTTGAGTGGGGCATCGCGCAATTGAATGGCGAGGCCATCAACGCGAGTTGCGAGCCGGATGCCACGGGTGGGACCCGTTTTGTCGACCGCTACTTGAGCATGTCGGCAGCAGACCGGAGCATCAAACACAGTGGCGCGGTCCCCGCTACCGAAGCGACGCTGGCGGACTGCACTCGCAACGGAAATGGCTGGACATGCCGCTGTCCAGCGATCGGCGCATGGGCTGCGCCGGCACCGGCGGCGGGAACAAGCATCACACCCAGTTTCGGCATTCAAATTGAAAAGGCCGACAAACCTGGTTTGCCCTCCGGTGCCGGCACCGTGTTGCTAAGAAGCATTGGATGTACGGACAGTGTCGTCTCTGCTTGTGCAAATGCAGAGTTAACCAGCAAGGCTGCACAGGGCGTGATCGCTCACCAAACACTGGTGGCACTCGTCAGTGCCGTGCGCTCCCCGCCGGCTGCGCCGCTTGTCGTGAAAGGCGACGTGACGGTTAGCGGTACGGGGCTGGGCTTGCACAACACCGACGCGCGTTCAGCCGGATCGCTTTATGCCGTTGGAGGGGTTGTCACAGGGTTCAATGAAAGCCGGCTCAGCAGCGTGCCCGGAACGTCCCCAAGCCAGGCTCGCATCGCCGGCGACACCACTCTTTCAATGTCCCCGGATGTCTTCCAGATGTTTATGGGCTCCACGAAGGCGCGCTACCTCCAGCATCCCTCCTTGCGGCAAGTGACCTGCAACGGTGACTGCACAGCGACGCTGGCAGCAGCCTACACAGCGGGCAAACGAATCATTTGGGTTGACGGTGACATGGCCATTCAGAGCAGTCAGACACTGGGCAGCGCTTCGGACCCCATGGTCATCATTGCCAAGCGTGACATCACGCTCAGTGGAGGCTTTCAATTGAATGGCATGCTCGTGGCAGGCAGGCATGTCAACTGGACCAACGCGAGCGGTGGCTCCATGATCGTCGGCATGTTGCTGGCGGAAGGCAATGTGGTCACCGATGGCGTCATGGACATCGTCTACCAGCCGGCCATTGCCGACCAGTTGCGCAACAGGGTGGGCAGCTTTGTCCGCGTGCCGGGTGGTTGGACTCCGCTGAACCGATGAAGAACGGACCGCAACGATGACGCCCGCCATGTTCTCGCTTCGCCGCTCTCGCCAGCGCGGGGTGACATTGATCGAAGCGCTCGTGGCGCTGATGGTCATGTCCTTCGGCATGGTCGCGCTCGTCACGCTGATGGGTAACCTTCGCCGCAGCGGAGACGTTGCCAAGCAGCGCAGCGAAGCCATGCGGTTGGCCCAGGCAGACCTGGCGCAGGTGCGCTCGTTCTACACGTTGACAAAGCCAAACCCGGCCAACACCGCCGAGTTTGATTATGAAAACGACATCGGGTCGGATGCCTGGTCTGAAACTGTGCCCGACTCCAACACCACGTTCGCCATCTCGCGAAACGTCAGCCAATTGACGGCGGGCCGCGAGATCTCGGCTAAATCGGTTCAGGTCACCGTCACCTGGAAGGACCGCGCCGCCAAGTCGACAGACGGGTCGCAGTCCCTCGAGCTGTCCACGCTCGTCGCGCGCGTCGAACCGGCATTTTCCGGCGCGCTCAGCATCGCCCCGCCGCCTGGTGGCATTCGCCAGCCGCAGGACAGGCATGCGGCCATTCCGTCGGGTGCCGCCGACCTTGGCAACAAGACGAGCGCCTTTCGTCCGAGCGGGCTCGCCAATAACGTGTGGGTGTTCAGCAACGTCACCGGCTTTGTGACCCAGCTTTGTTCCATCGCCCCGGCTACGGCTTTGACGTTGAGCAACGTCGCGGCCGCCGGATGCACCAACGCGCTGGGCTTTCTGGTCAGCGGCACGATCAACTTCTCCAGCACCAATCCTGCCAATCCCGCTGCGCCCGAAGCAACCGCGCTGCCGCTCGACCTGACCATCACCGGCGGCACCTACACGGTCCCGCAGCTCTCCAACGGTCAATTTGTCAGGGATGCGAACGGCAACGTGGTCATGGACCCGGTCACGGTGGTGGCGCCGACGTCGTACCAATGCTTTGACGACGCCCCCGGCACATCCCCTGCAACGCAGCCCTTCGTCAACTACAGCTGCGTCGTCTTTCCGGCCGCCGCCACGGTGCCTACTTGGTCTGGCAGCCTGCAAATCACCGGCTTGAGCATCGGAACGACCGCAAGCGACTACCGCGTTTGCCGATACAGCGCCGACTACAACGGCAACGGCAGCCTTTTCGTGAATGACCGACTGGTGTGGGACAACTTCGAGCATCCCGCGACCTACGCGCAGGTCACCGGCTCACTGCCCCGCCAGAACTTCCTCGTGGTCAAAGGCGACGTGAGCTGCCCCACTGCCCCCGCAGTCAACTTGAGCACGGGCGTGTTCGCCGACTACTCGACCGTCCAACTGCAGCCCTGACCGCTCGCTAGACTGCCGGCATGAATTCGCCTGCAATCGCGGCGGCGCTACGCCGAGCGCTGTCATTGGCTGAACAGGCCATCGGCCTCAGCGACCCCAACCCCCGCGTCGGCTGCGTCATCCTCGCCGCCGACGGCAGCGAACTCGGTGCGGGCCATACCCAGGCGGCCGGGCAAGCGCATGCCGAAGTGATGGCCTTGCGAGACGCTGCGGCGCGCGGCCACGACGTCCGCGGCGCAACAACCATCGTCACGCTGGAACCCTGCTCCCACCACGGTCGCACGCCACCCTGCTGCGACGCCTTGATCAGTGCCGGCATCGCCCGCGTCATTGCGGCCGTCGAAGATCCGAACCCCCAGGTCGCCGGACAAGGCTTGCGTCGCCTGGCAGGCGCTGGCATCCAGGTGGAACTCGCAGACTCAGCGGCCGCAGATGCCTCACGCGAGCTCAACATCGGCTTCTTCTCGCGCATGCAACGCGGCCGCCCCTTCGTGCGGCTGAAGTCGGCGATCTCGCTCGACGGCCGCACGGCCCTGCCCGACGGCCGCAGCCAATGGATCACCGGCGAGGCTGCTCGCACCGACGGCCATGCCTGGCGCAAGCGCGCCGGCGCCGTGCTGACGGGCATCGGTACCGTGTTGGCCGACGACCCGCGCCTGGATGTGCGCCTGGTGCCGACAGCCACACAGCCTTTGCGCATCGTGCTGGACCCACGGGGCCGCATGCCCGCCTCAGCGCGCATCCTGCAGGCGCCCGGCGAGGCCCGTGTCATTGGCTCTGGCCGCGCAGACCTGACTAGGCTGCTGGCCGAACTCGGCGCCGACGGCATCAACGAACTGCATGTCGAAGCCGGACCGACGCTGTCGGGCGCCTTCCTGAACGCCGCCCTGGTCGATGAGCTTCTGATCTACCAGGCGCCCATGTTGGTGGGCGAAGGTCGCCCGTTGGCCCTGCTCGCACCCTTGGCCCAGCTTGGTGACGCTCGCCGCTGGCGCCTCGTCGAGGCCACACCCGTCGGCCAAGATCTGCGCCTTCGCCTGCGTCCAACCTAGGGTCGCCACCTACAATCGCCGGCTATGCCCATCTCCCCCATTCCCGAGTTGGTGGCCGAGTTGGCTGCTGGCCGCATGGTCATCCTGGTCGACGAGGAAGATCGTGAGAACGAGGGCGATCTCGTCCTTGCCGCCGACCTCGTGACACCGGAGGCCATCAACTTCATGGCCAAGCACGGCCGCGGTCTGATCTGCCTGACGCTCACGCGCGAGCATTGCGAGCGCCTGCAGCTACCGCCGATGACGCGTCGCAATGGCACCCAGCACGGCACCGCCTTCACCGTGTCCATCGAGGCTGCTACCGGTGTCACCACCGGCATCTCCGCCGCTGACCGCGCCCGCACCGTGCAGGCCGCCGTCGCCGCCGATGCCAAGGCCAGCGACCTGGTGCAGCCCGGCCACATCTTTCCGTTGCAGGCCCAGGAGGGCGGCGTGCTGATGCGCGCCGGCCATACCGAAGCGGGGTGCGATCTGGCGCGCATGGCGGGCCTGTCCAGCACCTCGGTCATCTGCGAGATCATGAAAGACGACGGCAGCATGGCGCGGCTGCCGGACCTGGAGGTCTTCGCCGCGGAGCACGGCCTGAAGATCGGCACCATCGCCGATCTCATCGAATACCGCAGCCGCCATGAAAGCCTGATCACCCGCGTCACCCAGCGGCGCCTGAACACGGCACAGGGCGAGTTCGACTGCCAGGTCTTCACCGACCGCACCGGCGCCGCCCACCTCGCCCTCAGCCATGGTCAGTGGACGCCAGAGGACGAAGTGCTGGTGCGCGTTCACGAACCGTTGTCGGTCATGGACTTGCTGGAAGCCGGTCCCTGCGGCCATTCCTGGGCGCTGCCCGCCGCGCTTGCCGCCATCCAGGCCAGCCCGTCCGGGGTGGCCGTGCTGCTGAACTGTGGCGAGGATGCCGCCAGCGTGCTGGCGCGCGTGCAGTCTTGCGAACCCGCGCCGGCGCCCAAGGGCGCGATGGACCTGCGCACCTACGGTGTCGGCGCGCAGATCCTGAAGGCCCTGGGCGTGCATCGCATGAAGCTGCTCGGCAGCCCGCGCCGCATGCCCAGCATGACCGGCTATGGTCTCGAGGTGACGGCCTTCGTCGCCCCTCCCCTCTGCTGAACCTCAAGAGGCACACGCAATGCAAGATTCCGAACAAGCCCTGCCCAGCGCCGAGGGCGTACTCGACGGCAGCGAGCTGAGCGTCGCCATCGTGCAGGCGCGCTTCAACGACTCCATCACCTCGGCGCTGGCCAGCGCCTGCTTGGCCGAGCTGTCGGTGTTGGGCGTGCCGGCCGAGGCCATCCGCCACGTCACCGTGCCGGGTGCGCTGGAGGTGCCGCTGGCCCTGCAGGTGCTGGCCGAAAGCGATGACTACGACGCCCTCATCGCCCTGGGCTGCATCATCCGCGGCGAGACCTACCACTTCGAGCTGGTTGCCAACGAGAGCGGCTCGGCGGTGACGCGTGTCGGGCTGGACCATGGCATCCCCATCGCCAACGCCATCCTGACCGTCGAGAACGAGGCCCAGGCCTGGGCCCGCGTCGAGCCCAAGGGCCGTGACGCCGCGCGTGTCGCCGTCGAGATGGCCAATCTGTTGAAAGAGATCGAGTGAACGCACCCCAGAAGACCGCCACCAAGACGGCCGGCAAGCCCGGAAACGCCGCTGGAGCCAGGCGCGCCCCCACCAAATCGGCGCGCCGCCGCTCGCGTGAAGCCGCGGTGCAAGGCCTCTACCAGTGGCTGTTGACCGGCGAAGACATCGGTGCGATCACGGCCCTGGGCCGTGAGCAGGAAGGCTATGCCAAGCTCGACGTCAAGCACTACGACGCGCTGCTGTCAGGCTGCGTCAACGAAGCGGCCGACCTCGATGCCATCCTGTCGCGACACGTCGATCGCAAGACGACGGAACTCTCGCCCATCGAGCACGCCATCCTGATGATCGGCGCGTACGAGCTTAAGCACTGCGTCGACATTCCCTACCGCGTGGCCATCAACGAAGCGGTCGAGCTGGCCAAGTCCTTTGGCGGCACCGACGGCCACAAGTACGTCAATGGCGTGCTGGACCGTGCCGCCGGCGATCTGCGCCCTAACGAGGTCGCTGCAAAGCGCTAGACACGGCAGCCGATGAAACTGGCGTCCCGGCTCGACCGCATCGAGCCCTTCTACGTGATGGAACTGGCCAAGGCAGCGGCGCACATGGCGGCCGGGCCGCTGTGCGACCCCGCGCAGGGCGGCCGGCGCATGATCCGCCTGAACGTCGGCGAGCCGGACTTCGGCGCCGCGCCTGCCGTGCGCGAGGCGGTTGCCCGGGTGGCGCAAGACCCCACGCCCTACACCGATGCCCTCGGCCAGCCGGCGTTGCGCGAGGCCATCTCTCGCTGGTACGCCCAGCGCTTCGGCCTGGCCATCGCAGCTGATCGCATCGCCATCACGGCCGGCGCGTCGGCCGGCTTGCAACTCGCCTGCCTCGCCCTGTTCGAGCGGGGCGACGAGGTGCTGATGCCCGACCCCTGCTACCCCTGCAACCGCCACTTCGTGACGGCCGCGGACGCGACACCGCGCCTGCTGCCCACCGGCGCTGCGGAGCGCTTCCAGCTCGGCGCCAGCCAGGTGCGTGCCGCCTGGACGCCGGCCACGCGTGGTGTGCTGCTCGCTTCGCCCAGCAACCCGACCGGCACCTCCATCGCGCCGGAAGTGCTGGCCGACATCGCCGGCTTCGTGCGCGGCCAAGGCGGCGTCACCGTCGTCGACGAGATCTATCTGCCGCTGAGCTACGAAGAACACTTCGGCCACAGTGCACTCGCGCTGGGCGACGACATCGTCTCGGTCAACAGCTTCTCCAAGTACTTTGGCATGACGGGCTGGCGGCTGGGCTGGCTGGTGCTGCCGCCGGCGCTGGTGCCGGCAGTCGAGCGTCTGGCGCAGAACCTCTACATCTGCCCGTCCACGCTGGCGCAGATGGCGGCGCTGGCCGCCTTCGAGCCTGCGTCCATCGCCGAGTTCGAGCGCCGTCGCGCGGTGCTGCGCGAGCGTCGAAACTACATCGTGGCGGCCCTCAACGACCTGGGCCTCACCGTCCCAGTGCCGCCGGACGGCGCCTTCTATGCCTGGATGGACATCAGCCGCCACCACGCCGACAGCTGGACCTTCGCCCACGAGCTGCTGCAGCGCGCCCAGGTGGCGCTGACGCCGGGCCGCGACTTCGGTCTGGCCGCCCCGCAGCGCTGGATGCGCCTGTCCTTCGCCTCGTCGATGGAGGACCTGCAGGAAGCGGTGGCTCGATTGCGCGAGGTCCTGGCGTGAGTTTTCATTTCCCGGTCCGCGTCTACTGGGAAGACACCGATGCCGGCGGCATCGTCTTCTACGCCAACTACCTGAAGTTCTTCGAGCGCGCCCGCACGGAATGGCTGCGCGCGGCCGGCGTCGAGCAGCACCGGCTGCGCGAAGACACCGGCCTCATCTTCGTTGTCGCCGCCACCAGCCTGCGCTATGCCGCGCCGGCACGGCTCGACGACCTGCTGACCGTCACCGTCGAACCGCAACCGGCTGGCAAGGCCAGCTTGGTCGTGCGTCAACGCGCCCTGCGTGGTGACACGTTGTTGGCCGAGGGCGAGATCCGCATCGGCTGCGTGCGCGCCAGCGACCTCAAACCCCAACGCCTGCCCGACTCCGTCATCTCGGCGATCACCGCATGAACCAAGACCTGTCCATCGTCTCCCTGATCCTGCATGCCAGCCTCGCGGTGCAGCTCGTCATCGCGGGCCTGCTGCTCGTGTCGCTGGCGAGCTGGAGCGTCATATTCGGCAAGCTCATCGGCCTGGGCCAGATCAAGCGCCGCAACGACGCCTTCGAGGCGGAGTTCTGGAGCGGCAAGAACCTCAACGATCTCTACCAGTCGGTCGGCAACCGCACCGACGCCGCACCGCTGGAGCGCATCTTCGCGTCCGGCATGCGTGAGTTCATGAAGCTGCGCGAGAAGCGCGTGACCGATCCGAGTGCCTTGCTGGACGCCGCCCGCCGCGCGATGCGCGCCAGCTTCCACCGCGAGCTGGACGCCATGGAGCACAACCTGTCCTTCCTCGCCTCGGTCGGTTCCGTGTCGCCTTACGTGGGCCTGTTCGGCACCATCTGGGGAATCATGCATGCCTTCGTCGGCCTGTCCAATCTGACGCAGGTCACGCTGGCGACGGTGGCGCCGGGCATCGCCGAAGCGCTGGTGGCCACGGCCATCGGCTTGTTCGCCGCCATCCCGGCCGTGCTGGCCTATAACCGCTTCGCGCGCCAGATCGACCGCAGCGCGATCACGCTGGAGACCTTCATCGAAGAGTTCTCCAACATCCTGCAACGCAACGCGACGCAGCACTGACATGGCTTCCACCGTCAGCCGAGGGGGCGGCCGCCGGCGCCGCACGATGAATGAGATCAACATGGTCCCGTTCATCGACGTCATGCTGGTGCTGCTGATCATCTTCATGGTCAGCGCGCCGCTGATCACGACCGGCATGGTCGACCTGCCCAGCGTGGGCAAGAGCCGCCAGCAGCCCGAGCATGTCATCCAGATCATCGTCGGCACCGACGAGAAGCTGAAGATCAAGGTCGACCAGTTGGAGCCCGAATCGATCCCGGCGAACCGCCTGGCCGAGCGCGTCAAGAAGGCGCAGGGCAAGGACGCCAACAACCCTGTCGTCATCTCCGCCGACAAGAACGTCAAGTACGAGGCCGTCGTGCAGGTCATGGACACGCTGCAGCGCGCCGGCATCCAGCGCGTCGGGCTGGCCGTGAAAAGCGGCGCCGCCAGCAACTAGATGAGCACGGCCACGCTGCGTCCTCCCGAAGCCGCCGGCCTTGGCCGGGGCATCGTGTTTGCGTTGTGCGCGCACGGCCTGCTGATCCTCGCGCTGACCTATGGCCTGAACTGGCGCAGCGACTCGTCACCCGCCTTCGAGGCCGAATTGTGGTCGGCCGTGCCCCAGGTGGCCGCACCGCTCGAAGAAGCGCCGCCCGAACCCGAGCCCGAGGCGCCCAAGCCCGACACGCGCGCCCAGCAGCGTGCCGGCGAGGAAGCCGCCGCCGAGCAACGTGAAGCGGAGATCGCCATCGCCAAGGCGAAGAAGCTGAAGGAAGAGAAGGCCCGCGAGGACGCCGAGAAACGCGAGCGCGACAAGGCCGCCAAGGACAAAGCGGCCAAAGACAAGCTCGCCAAAGAGAAGGCCGAGAAGGAAGAGCAGGACCGCAAGAAGGCGAAGGACGCCAAGGCGGCGAGGGAAACCAAGGAAGCCGACGCTCGCCGCGAGGCGCTGCGCCAGGAGAACCTGCGCCGCATCCAGGGCATGGCCGGCGGCACACCGGGCTCCACAGGTGCGGCGGCCCAGAACTCTGCGCCTTCAGCGGGCTATGCCGGCCGCATCAAGGCCAAGATCCGCCCGCTCATCATTTACTCGGAAGAAAGTGCCGCCAATCCGACCGCCGAGGTCAAGGTGACCCTTGGCCCCGATGGCCGCATCCACGGTGCCCAGTTGCTCAAGCCCAGTGGCGACGGCGAATGGGACCGCGCGGTGCTGCGTGCCATCGAGAAGGCCGAGACACTGCCGCGCGATGTCGACGGCCGCGTGCCGTCGGTGCTGATCCTCACCTTCCGTCCACGCGAGTAGCCCCGGGCCCGCGAGGCTTCAAAGCTCCACGGAGATCGGCCGCCCCGGCAGCACGCGATGCAACTCGTCGGCCAGTGCTTGCAGGTCCATGGGCTTGCTGAGGTAGCCATCCATGCCGGCTTTCAGGCAGGCATTGCGCCGCAGATCCGTGTCACCCGACGTGGCGGCAACGATGGGGAATGGCGGCAAGTTGCCGACGCGCTGCAAGGACCGCAGATGCTCGCTCGCTTCCAGCCCGTCCATGACCGGCATGTCCACGTCCATCAACACCATGTCTGGCGGCTCGTCGCAGCAGGAGTCGAGCGCCTCGATCCCGTCGCCAGCCACCACCACCTCATAGCCCAAGGCCTCGAGCTGACCGCGCGCGACGATCTGGTTCACGACGTTGTCGTCCACGACGAGCACGCGTCGGCTCTCCTGGACGTACAGCGGCGCGGGCGATGTCAGCCGCGACAGGGCCGTCGAAGTGCGGGTGTCGACATGCGCGGTGAAGCGCTCCAGTTCAAGCGGGCTGAACGGGAGCACCCGGATGTCGACCGAGCACTGAGGCCGGAAGCGCAGGGTGTCGGAGCCGGAGACCACGGCAAGCACCGTCCAAAGGCTGGGCAGGCGCTGGGCGATCTGCTCGAGCAGCGCCAGATCCTGACTGCCGTGCTCCGCGGCGATCATCAGCATTGGAGCCGGCGCAGCCGGCATCGCCGCCGCCGCCTCCTCGATCCGCTCGAACGAAATAACGTGCCAGCCCAGATGCCGCAGCCTCGTCTCGACCGAGTCCAGTGCGCCGGTCAGAGGGCTGACCAGCCATGCCACCGAGCCGCCCGCGTCTGGTGCGTGTTCAAACGCGATTTCCTCTGCGGCAACTTCACCGCTCAGCGAAATGACCAGCCCGTTCAGTCCGGCGTCGACGAACTGGACCGAGCCGGCAGTCGCCGGACACGACGCCTGCGCTTGCGCAATCAGCCCCTGGGCCGCATCGGCATCCTCGCCAACCAACTGCAGGCGCTGCAGCACGCCGATGACATCGGCTGGGCGATGCGCCCCCGTGCCGGCGGCATGAATGACGATGCTGCTGCGCCCAAAGACCGGCGGCTCGACTTCCGCGCTGAACATGACGAAACCCGACTCAAAGCAGTCGACGATGCCGAGCAAGATGCGGTGGATGCCGGCACGCAGGTAGGGCCCGGGATCATGAAGCTCAAGGTGCGGCCCGCGATAGTCGAAGTAGGCCACCAGCCCCTTCCTTCTGGCGTGCGGCAGCACGTCGCGCGCGCTCTGGGTGAACAGCTCTGAAAACTCCATGACAGACCATTGGTTACTGTCACGAGACTAGAGTAAACGCGGTGGCCGGGCCGTTTCCAAATGTGGCGTCTGCTTACAGAATGCCGCATTCAACGCAGCTGACCAGCCGCTCGATTCAGCGCCATGCTGTCGACCGACCAACGGCCCGAGCCCCACAGCGCAACGCCCAGGGCCAGCACGCCCCACAGCAAGTGCTGCGCTTCGCCGGCGGCCGAGAGATCTTCGGCCGGCAACGAAAGCGCCGCCATCAAGTTGACGACAAACAGCCCTGCCCCCGCGAAGCGACCCGCTAGGCCTAGCGCCAGCAACACGGGTATCACCAACTCGCCGGCCGTGCCCGCGTAGGCCGCCAGCGCCGGCGGCAGCAGTGGCACCTGGTAGTAGTCGTTGAACAGCGCCAACGTGGACGACCAGTCGCGCAACTTGACCAGGCCGGACATGAAGAAGATCTTGGCCACATAGAGCCGCGCTGCCAACAGCGCGAGCGACTGCAGATGGCTGACCAGCGTATCCAGCGGCGCGGGCAGTCGAGTGGGTTGCAGGCCGGGGTCGGTGAAGGCGCGCAGCGTGTTGGAGATCAGGGGATTCATGGTGGGGTAGTCCGGGTGATCAGGTTGAAGGTGTCGACCTGACCCCTTGCAGCCAGGCATTGCGCAACGCGGCTTGCAGCCAGGCGCTGAAATCGAAGTCGGCTTCAGCGCCAGAACCTTTCACTTCGGCAGCCTGCAGCGCGTCGGCAAGGTTCACGCCGCGGAGCAAGGCCTGCATGAACGCGGCATCAGCTGCACAGATGTCATGCGAGACGGCACGCCAGCCCGCACGCCACACGAGCAGCGGACCGTCGCGCTGGGCGAGCAAGGCGACGCCGGGGCGCAACTGCAGGCACAGCTGTTCGGGCGGCGTGCTGCCAAGCAGCGCGAGCGATTCGGCGTCCAGTTCCGCATCCGCCGCGTGCTCTGCCAGGTGCGATGCCCAGTCCAGCCGGGCCAGATCGGGCAAGCCCGAGTCCTCGCCGGCGCGTTCAATCAGAAAAGCTTCGAGCGCCCCACCCCACTGCGCCAGGTCGCCCCGCTCGGGCGGGTGGTTGCGCCATAAGCTCCAGGCCAGCGCGGCAAAGTCGCCCTCGCCCAGCGCTTCACGCAGCCGCGCGAAAGGCACGGCCAGCGCCTGGGCCGAGAGCGACCTCAGGTTGCCGACGTACGCCGACAGCCCCCGCTCGCTGCCCGTCAGGCCCGGCGGCGCCTCGCTGCGGCCCAGCACCGCATCGACAAAGGCCTGCTGCTGCGCCTTCATCGCTGCATCGCCCTCGCCCGCTGGGCTTCGGCCAGCAGCACGCCCAGTGCCGGCACGGCGGTGTCCCATTCGATCAGCGTCGGCACAGCACCGAGCCGCTCGATGGCGTGTTCGTAGACCCGCCAGACCTCGTCGCGCACGCGGCTGCCGTGGTCGTCGATGACGAGGCCGTCCTCACGCTCGCAATGACCGGCGAGGTGGATCTCACCGACGCTGCCGGGGCGGATCGCGTCGACCCAGCGCATGGCCTCGCGCGCTGCGTCGTCGGCATCGAAGCCGGCATTGCGCGCATTGACGACCAGATTGTTGACGTCCAGCAGCAGGCCGCAGCCGCTGCGCTGCGTCAACTCGTTGAAGAACTCGGGTTCGGCCAAGGTGTCGCCGGCCCAGCCGACATAGGCGCTGATGTTCTCGACCAGCATCGTTCGGCCCAGGCGCTGCTGCACCTCGTCGACGTGCCGGGCCAGCAAAGCCAGCGATTCGTCGGTGAAGGGAATGGGCAGGAGGTCGGCTGCATGCAGGCCCGAGCCCACGCGGGCGAAGCAGGCATGGTCAGACACCCAACGTGGCTGCACGCGAGTGACCAGCCTCGCGAGGCGGTCGAGGTGCCAACCGTCCAGCCCGGCCGCCGAGCCGAGCCCGAGGCCGACGCCGTGCAGGCTGATGTCGTAGGCCTCACGGCCGGCGTCCAGCACGGCGAGCGTGATGCCGCCGTCGGCGAAGAAGTTCTCTGAATGAACCTCGATGAAGCCGAGCGCGGGGCGCTCGGCGATCAGGGACTCGTAGTGGGGCTGGCGCCAGCCGATGCCGACGCAGGAAGCTGGCGCCATGCCGCGCTTACTTCTTGGCGGGCGCCTTGGTGGAGCCGCCTTCCTTTTCGCACGTGCCCTTGGCAACGTACTTCCACTCGGTGGGGGCCTTGTCGACCTTGGCCTGCCCGGCGCAGGAGTGGGCGCCGTCGGAGCTGGCGCAGTCGTTCTGGCCGGCTTTGGCGACGCCGTAGCACTTCTCCTTGGCGGCCTTGTCCTGGGCTTGGGCGTGCGCGACGAGGCCGAGGGAGAGGGCGGCGGCCAGGGCCGATGACACGAGGGCTTGGTTCTTCATGAGCAATTCTCCGAAAAGGTTGGGGGACGAGGGCGGCCGATCATCCGGCGGCAGCAACGAAGTCGCAAGACATGCGCGACTCCTTACACTCCGCGCCGCCATGACCGCATTACCCGACTACTGCCACCAGATCGAGGCCCTGCGCCCGGCGCTGCTGAAGTACGCACGCCTGCAACTGCGCAACCCGGCCTGGGCGGAGGACGCGGTCTCCGACACGCTGCTTGCCGCCTTGGAAAAGCCGCAGGCCTTCGCGGGCAACAGCCAGCTCAAGACCTGGCTCATCGGCATCCTCAAGCACAAGCTCATCGACCAGATCCGCAGGAACAGCCGCGAGATGTCGACGACGGCGACCAGCGACGACGGCGAGGACCTGGATGACCTGATGTTCTCCAGCGACGGTCACTGGCGCGAGGCGCAGCACGATTGGGGCAACCCCGAGGATGCGCTGCGCCAGGTCGACTTCATGCTGGTGCTGGAAGCCTGTGTCGAAAAGCTGCCAGGCCAGCAGGGCCGCCTCTTCATGATGAGGGAGTGGCTGGAGCTGGAGTCCGATGAGATCTGTAAGGAACTCTCGATCACGCCGACCAATCTCTGGGTCATGCTGCACAGGGCCCGGCTGAGACTGCGGGAATGCCTTCAGCTCGGATGGTTCGGCGGCGCGGCCGCTGGAGGTGCTACTTGATCAAGTTGACGATTACCTGCCGCGAAGCCACGCAGATCACGCTGCAGGCCGAGGATCGCCAAGTGCCGCTGGCCGAGCGGCTGTCGGCGCGCCTGCACCAGCGCGTCTGCAGCAATTGCCGGCGCTTTGCCCGGCAGGTGGCGCTGATGCGCCAGGCCAGCGCGCGCTGGCGGCAATACACGGACGAGTGATCAGGCGACGGGCGCGCCCTCGTCCGGGCTGGCCGAGGCAAGAGATTCGTCGCCCTGCAGCGCGACGGCCACCGCCAGCCTGATCGCGTCGATCTGCGCCGCGAGGCCCATGCTGGGCATGGCAGCCTGCGCACGCGCCGCCTGCTCCGGCAATGCCGGCACATGGATGAAACCGCTCCTCAGACCACGGCCGGCCAAGCGGTGTTGGAGCTCGAAGAACACCTGGTTGCACACGAAGGCGCCCGCCGTCAGCGACAGCCCCGCCGGGTGGCCCGCCGCCCGCAGCGCATTGCGCATGGCTTTGACCGGCAGCGTCGAGAAATAGGCCGTCGGGGCGTCGGCCCGAACCGGCACGTCATGCGGGCGCTCGCCCGCGTTGTCGGCGATGCTGGCATCGATGAGGTTGACCGCCACGCGCTCGATGGAGATCTCCGCGCGGCCGCTGGCCTGGCCCAGGGCGATGACAACCTCCGGCTTGAGCACGGCCAACGCTTCAGCCAGTGCCTCAGGCGCCCCACCGAATGTCGTCGGCAGGCAGCGCGCATGCACGACGGCGCCGGCAATGACTTGGCCGTGCAGCGAGCGCGCCACCTCCCAGGACGGATTGATGGCCTCGCCGCCGAAGGGCTCGAAGCCGGTGAGCAGGATGTTCATGGCGTCATTCTCCTCAACCCGTCCGGGCTCGGGGCACGACGGTGCCGCCCATCTGCCGCCTTTGCACCGTGTTTCTCCAGGGCGGCCGGCCCGCCACGGCCCTCCATAATCATCGGCACTCATACAGCGCCAGCCCATGACCGACCCGTCCCAGCCCCTGCCCTGGCCCCACGGCGATGCCGACTCCACCGCTGCCGCCACGGGGGCGCCGGCCTCGGGCTTCCTGTGGCCCTGCCCGCCCTATGCAGCCTACCCCCAGCCGCAGGTGCAACGCACGGCCGAAGCCTGCGAGATCCTCGGCCTGAACAACAGCCGCAGCACCGGCCAGCTCTTGCAGCTGGATGCCAGCGACCGCATGGTGCAGATCAATGTGCCGCCGGCGCGCAACAGCATGCCGCTGAAGTTCAGCCAGTTCCGCGCCATCAAGATGCAGCGCGTGGTGAGCGTGCCGCCGCGCGACGCCAACGACATCAATTCGCCGCTCAGCGTCGACCAACGCCCGCGCAGCGACTTCCGCATCGTCTTCAACGGTGGCGACGAACTCAAGGGCGTGACCATCGGTCATCACCATGACCACCTCGGCCTCTTCCTATTCCCGCCGCTGTCCGACACCGACGACTCGGTGCGCCGGGTGTTCGTGCCGCGCGAGGTGCTGACGCATTTTGAGATCGGCGAGCGGCTGGGGGACATGCTGTTGAAAGACGCCCTCGTCACACCCGAGCAGCTCAACGCCGCTGCGGCCGAGCAGACCGACCTGCGCCAGCGCCGCGTCGGCGACATCCTCGTCAACCAGCACATCGTCACGGCCGAGCAGCTGCTGCTGGCCATCGAGCAGCAGGCCAAGATGCCCATGGTGCGCATCGGCGAGGCATTGCTGGCGCTGGAACTGGTGTCGGCTGAGCAGCTGGAGCAGGCCCTCGTGCAACAGCGCGACGACCGCTCGGTGCCGCTGGGCGAGCTGCTGGTGCGCAAGGGCGTCATCAGCCGGGCCCAGCTGCAGTCGGCGCTGGCGCGCAAGATGGGCTATCCGGTCGTCGACGTCGAGAACTTCGCCATCGAGCCCGACGCCGTGCGCAAGCTGCCGCACGCCGTGGCCAAGCGCCTGGAAGTGCTGCCGCTGGTGCTGCGCGATGGCCGCCTCGTCGTGGCCATGGAAGACCCGACGCGACGCGACGCCCTCGACGAGGTCGAGTTCATCACCCAGCTCAAGGTCGTGCCGACGCTGACCAAGCTCGGCACGCTGCAGTTCGCCATCCCCCTGGCCTTCGACCGCTATGGCGCCGAGGCCCTGCCGCGCGGTGCGACCGACACCCTGCCCGACTTCACGCCCGATTTCGCGCTCGAAAGCTCCAACAAGCTCATCGAAAGCCTGGAGCGCGACAGCAGCGAGCGCTCGACCAAAGAGGACGATGCGGCCATCGAGCAGAGCGACAACTCGCTGGTGCGCCTGATCAACTCGATGATCATCGAGGCGGCCAACCAGGGCGTGTCCGACATCCACATCGAGACCTACCCGGGCCGCGACAAGCTCAAGATCCGCTTCCGCCGCGACGGCGTGCTGCAGCCCTACCTGGAGCTGCCCCACACCTACCGTAACGCGATGATCGCGCGCATCAAGATCATGTGCGACCTCGACATCTCCGAGCGCCGCAAGCCGCAGGACGGCAAGATCAATTTCGCCAAGTACTCGGCCCAGCACAAGCTGGAGCTGCGCGTCGCGACCATCCCGACCAGCAACGGCCTGGAAGACGTCGTCATGCGTCTGCTGGCCAGCAGCAAACCCATGCCGCTGGAGCGGATCGGCCTGGCACCGGCCAACCTCGCCGGCTTGCAGGCGGCGGTCGGCCGCCCCTATGGCATGGTGCTGTGTGTCGGCCCGACCGGCTCGGGCAAGACGACGACGCTGCATTCGGCGCTGAGCTACATCAACACGCCCGAGCGCAAGATCTGGACGGCCGAAGACCCGGTCGAGATCACCCAGGCCGGCCTGCGCCAGGTGCAGGTCAATCCGAAGATCGAGTGGACCTTCGCGAAGGCGCTGCGCGCCTTCCTGCGCGCCGACCCCGACGTCATCATGGTCGGCGAAATCCGCGACCAAGAGACGGCCGAGATCGCCGTCGAGGCCTCGCTGACCGGCCACCTGGTGCTGTCCACGCTGCACACCAACAGCGCGCCCGAGACCATCACGCGGCTGCTGGACATGGGCATGGACCCGTTCAACTTTGCCGACTCGCTGCTGGCCGTGCTGGCCCAGCGCCTGGTGAGGCGATCCTGCGCGTCCTGCCAGACGTCCGAACCGCTGACCGAGGCCGAGCTTGGCGAGCTGTTGGATGACTATCTGCACGTTTTCCCCGCCGACGCGCGCCCTTCCAAGCTCGCGCTGATGGCCGACTGGATCAAGAATCACGGCCGCCAGGGTCGGCTGATGAAGTTCACCAGCCCCGGCTGCCCCGCCTGCGGCAACAGCGGCTACAAGGGCCGTGCCGGCCTGCATGAACTGCTCACCGTGTCCAAGAACATCCGCCGCATGATCCAGACCGGCGCCCGCGCCGAGGAATTGCAACAGGCCGCGCTGGCCGAGGGCATGCGCTCGCTGCGCCAGGACGGCATCGTCAAGGTGCTGCAGGGCGTCACGACCATCGCCGAAGTGCACGCCACCAGCAACGTATGAACGAACCCGTCGCCGAGACCGCTGCCGCCCCCCGCCCCAAGCTGCGCCTGGGCGACGTTCTCGTCGAGCAACAGCTCATCTCCGCCGAGCAGCTGACGCAGGCGCTGGCGCTGCAGCGCGCCACCGGCAAGAAGCTGGGCCGCATCCTCATCGAGGCCAACCTCATCACCGAGGAGGCCCTGGCCCACGTGCTGGCCCGCCAGCTGCGCGCGCCCTTCGTCAACCTCAAGACCTTCCCGCTCAAGACCGAGCTGGTGCGCCTGCTGCCCGAGACGCCGGCACGGCGCTTCCGCGCCCTGGTGCTGGAAGAGCGCGGCGACACCCTGCTGGTGGCCATGGCCGACCCGCTGGACCTGTTCGGTTTCGACGAGCTGGCCAAGATCCTCAAGCGGCGGCTGGCGATGGCGGTGGTGGCCGAAAGCCAGCTGCCCGCCGTCTTCGACAAGCATTACCGCCGCAGCGACGAGATCTCCGGCCTGGCCAAGGCGCTGGAGAAGGACATCGGCGACGCCGTCGACTTCGGCGCCCTGCAGGCCAGCGTTGGCCAGGAAGGCGCCCCCGTCGTTCGCCTGCTGCAGAGCGTGTTCGAGGACGCCACCCGCGCTGGCGCTTCCGACGTGCACATCGAGCCGGGCGAAGGCGAGCTGCTGATCCGCAACCGCGTCGACGGCATCCTGCAGACGCTCACGCAGGCCGACAAGCGCATCGCGCCCGCGCTGGCGCAGCGGCTGAAGTTGATGGCCGGCCTGGACATCTCCGAAAAGCGCCTGCCGCAGGACGGCCGCTTCACACTGCGCCTGTCGGACCGCACGCTGGATGTGCGCCTGTCCACCATGCCCAGCCAGTACGGCGAATCGGTCGTCATGCGCCTGCTCGGCCAGGGCTCAGCACTGCGGCGCCTGGGCGACATCGGCATGCCCGACGACATGCTCAAGCGCTTCCGCGAGCTGCTGGGGCGGGACTCCGGGATGATCCTGGTCACCGGCCCGACCGGTTCGGGCAAGACCTCGACGCTGTACGCAGCGCTGGCCGAGATCGATGCGGAACAGCAGAAGATCATCACGGTGGAAGACCCGGTCGAATACCGCCTGCCGGGCCTGACCCAGGTGCAGGTCAACGACAAGATCGAGCTCGACTTCGCCCGCGTGCTGCGCGCCGCGCTGCGGCAGGACCCCGACGTCATCCTGGTGGGCGAAATGCGCGACGCCGAGACGGCCGAGATCGGCCTGCGCGCCGCCATCACCGGCCACCTGCTGCTCAGCACCCTGCACACCAAGGACACCGTCTCCACGCCCTTCCGCCTGCTGGACATGGGCGCCCCGCCCTTCATGGTGGCCACCTCGCTGCAGGCCGTGCTGGCCCAACGCCTGCTGCGCGGCGTGTGCAAGCACTGCGCCGAACCCCACCTGGCCACGCCGCAGGAGCAGGCCTGGATCAACGAGGTGCAGGCCCAGAACGGCGAGACGCCCGAGCCGGTCAAGAGCGTCAAGGGCCGCGGCTGCGCCGAGTGCAACGGCACCGGCTCGCAGGGCCGCCGCGGCGTCTACGAGATGCTGGAGCTGGACCCCGACATGGCGCTGGCCATCCAGCGCAGCGACGCCGGCGCCTTCCTGACCGCCGCGCGTCGCGCGCTCAAGGGCAAGACGCTGGCAGACCGCAGCCTGGCCCTGGTGCGCGAAGGCAAGACCTCGCTGGCCGAGGCCGTGCGGATCAGCGTCGTCGCCGAATGATTGGCTGAATGAGCAACTTCTCGTTCAAGGGCCGCAATGGCCGCGGCGAGCTGGTCGAAGGCATCGTCGATGCCGTGAACAGCGACGCCGTCGCGGCGCAGCTGATGTCGGGCGGCGTCGTGCCGGTCAGCATCGAGGCCACGACCGAGGCCATCAGCGTCGCGGGTGGAAGCAATTGGCTGGAGGCACTGCTTGCCCGGTCCATCAGCATGGACGACACCTTGGTGCTGACGCGCCAGATGTACACGTTGCAGAAGGCCGGCGTGCCCATCCTGCGGTCGCTGGCCGGCCTGGAGGCGTCGACGACCCACCCGGCCATCGTCAGCCTGCTGCAGGACGTGCGCGCCAGCCTCGACCAAGGCCGCGAGCTGGCGACCGCCTTCGCCCGCCACCCCGCCGTCTTCAGCCCCTTCTTCATCGCCATGACCCGCGTCGGCGAGCTGACGGGCAAGCTGACCGAGGTGTTCCAGCGCCTGGCCGAGCACCTGGAATTCGAGATTGACATCCGTGCCCGCATCAAGCAGGCGCTGCGCTATCCCATCATGGTCATGCTGGCCATGGGCATCGCGCTGGTGGTCATCAATCTGTTCGTCCTGCCGAAGTTCGCCGACGTCTTCGCGCACTTCAAGACCGAGCTGCCGCTGATGACGCGCATCCTGCTCGGCTTCTCGACCTGGACGGTGAAGTGGTGGCCGCTGGTGCTGGCCGGCGGCATCGGCGCGGTGCTGGCCTGGCGCAACTGGGTCGCTACGCCGGGCGGCCGCTACACCTGGGACCGCTTCAAGCTGCGCCTACCCATCGCCGGCAACATCGTGCTCAAGGCCACGCTGGCCCGCTTTGCACGCAGCTTCGCGCTGGCCAGCAGCTCGGGCGTGCCCATCAGCCAGGCCATGACGGTGGTGGCGCAGACGGTCGACAACGCCTACATCGGCGCGCGCATCGAGCAGATGCGCGATGGCGTCGAGCGTGGCGAGAGCATCTCGCGCTGCGCCACCGCCACCGGCGTGTTCACACCCATCGTGCTGCAAATGATTGCGGTGGGCGAGGAGACCGGCGAGCTCGACACGCTGATGACCGAGATCGCGCAGATGTACGAGCGCGAGACCGACTACGCCATCAAGGGCCTGTCGGCCGCCATCGAGCCCATCCTGCTGGCCATCATCGGCGCGCTGGTGCTGGTGCTGGCCCTGGGCGTCTTCCTGCCGCTGTGGAACCTCGGTCAAGCGGCACAGGGGCGCTGACGCTACCGCGCGTGTGAAGCTTGCAACGGTTTGCAGGCCGGGAGCGGTAAGTGTCACCAATGCCGTGCGCTATTCACTCCTGGGTGCCGCCACCGTGGCCGATAGTCTTGCCATCACGGACCACAGCGCAGCGAGCGCAGGAAGACAACCCATGAACAAGTCCCAGCAAGCCGGCTTCACCCTGATCGAGTTGGTGATGGTCATCGTCATCCTGGGCGTGCTGGCCGCTGTTGCGCTGCCGAAATTCGTCAACGTCGACGACGACGCCAAGCAAGCCGCCGTCAACGGCGTGGCCGGTGCCCTGAGCTCGGCCTCGGCCATCAACTACGCCAGCCGCAAGGCCAAGGGCGAAACCGGTACGGCTTCGACCAACAAGACGGTGCAGGTCAACAAGTGCTCCGACGTTGTCGCTGCGCTGCAGGCTCCGCTGCCGACCGGCTTCTCCGTGACGACTGACAGCGCTGCAGGCGCGGACGTCACAGTCACCACCTGCGTGCTGACCGGCAACGCCAAGACGGCCACGTTCACCGTGACCGGCACCGGCACCTGATGACCCAGAACCCGCGCACCGTCGCGGGCTTTACGCTGATCGAGCTCATCCTCGTCATCGTGATCACAGCCGCCCTGGCGGTGTTCGCCCTTCCCAAGGTGGTGGACACGACGCTCTGGCGGCTGCGTACTTTTGGCGACGAGCTTCAGTCGCGCCACCAGGCCATGCTGAGGGTGGCGCTGCAGCAGCGCCGGCCCATCGTCGCCACCATCACCGGCAGCGGCGTCAGCTGGGCCTATGGTGGCGGTGCGGTCATCGACACCCTGCCCTGCCCGGCGACCGAGAGCCCCTGCATCGCCGAGGGCGGCAGCCGAACGGTGACCTTCAACAGCGCGAACAGCGGCACCACGGCCACCAGCACCGGCTCGGCCCTGACCGTCACGGTGGCCTACGGCAGCTACAGCCAGGCCCATCGCATCGAGTCCGATACGGGCCTCATCTACCCGACACCTTGAGGCATTGACGATGGGTTGCTCGGCTAGCATTCCCCACATGCCGGCCCTGCACCGCGGGCGGCGCACGCGCGGCCTGACACTCATCGAACTCTTGCTCTTCGTGGTCGTCGTCGGCATTGCGCTGAGCGCGATGCTGCGGGTCTTCGTCACGGCCACGGCGGCGAGCGCCGACCCGATGATCCGCCGCCAGCAACTGGCCATCGCCGAGTCGCTGCTGCGCGAGGTGACGCTGATGCCCTTCACCTGGTGCGACCCCAACGATCCCAGCGTGGACACGGCCACCGGCACCGGCGACTGCACCACCGTCGAGGTCACCGGCCCGGAAGGCGGGCAGACCCGCTACAACGGCGCCAACCCCTTCAACAACGTCAACGACTACGCCGGCTTCTCGATGAATGGCATCCGCGACATCAGCAACACGGCGATTGCCGGGCTCAGCGGCTACAGCGCTGCAGTGGCCGTCGTACCGGCTGCGCTCGACAGCATCCCGGCCGGGGGCGAGGCGCTGAAGATCACGGTCACCGTGACCGCGCCCGACGGCAGCACCGTCAACTTGCAGGGCTGGCGCACGCGGCATGCCCCCAATGCAGCGGACTGACATGCGGGCGCAGCGCGGTTTCACCCTGATCGAGTCGGTGATGGTCATCGCCATCACCGGCGTGGTCATCACCGTCGTGTCCGTCTTCATCGTGCCGGCGACGACGGCCTATTTCGCCAGCGCCGCGCGCGCCCAGCTCGGCGACCAGGCCGACACCGCCCTGCGCCGCATCGCCCGCGACCTCAGCCTGGCCTTGCCCAACAGCGCGCGCGTGTCGGCCAGCGAGCGCAGCCTGGAGCTGATCCCCATCAGCGGCGCAGCGCGCTACGCGACCGAGTCGGGCAATCCGCTGCAGTTCGGCGCTGTCGACCCCAGCTTCGACATCATCGGCCCGCCGCTCAGGCTGAGCCACGCAGGCCAGCAACTCGCCTGGTACAACCTCGGCGCCGGCATCCCCGACGCCGACGCCTACACGCTCGGCAATGTCCGCACCGCCACCAGCGCCGCAGGCAATGCGACCACTGTCGGCATTGGCGGTGCGGCTCTGGCGAACTCGCTGCAGGCGCCGCCCTTTCGTGTCTACGCCATCGAACCGCCCGTCAGCTACCGCTGCGACCTGACGACCCGTACGCTCACTCGCCACACCGGCTACGGCTTCAACGCCACCCAGCCCGATCCCCCGGCCGGTGGCACCAGCGCCGTACTGGCGCGGAACGTGGAAGGCTGCAAGTTCAGCTTCGACGCGGCCACCATCACAGCGCGATACGGCCTGGTCAGCCTGGAGATCACGCTGAAGGACCGGGGCGAGACCGTGACGCTGCATCACGCGGTCCATGTGGACAACTTGCCATGAGCGCGCCCATGAACGCACCGCGTGGCTTCACGATGGTGTCCATGCTCTTCATCCTGGTGGCGCTGGCGGCCATGGGTGCGGCGCTGGCCTCGTTGAGCCAACGCCAGCAGCTCGGCTCTGCCGGCGAGCTGGCCGCAGCCAAGGCCTACCAAGCCGCACTGGCCGGCCTGGAATGGGGCAGCCACCAGATCCTGCCCGGCACGGCCCGGCCGGGCTGTTTCGGCACCAAAAGCTTCGGGCTGCCCGACCAGCTGGCTGGCTACACCGTGACCGTCACCTGCACCCGCACGCCAGGTGCCGGCACGGTCAAGGATGGCGACAACGATCTCGCCTTTTACGTGCTGCTGGCCACCGCCTGCAACATCCCGGCCGGTGGTGCCTGCCCGAACGCCGCCATCAACCAGCCCGCCTATGCGGAGCGGCAGCTGACCCGCACACTTGCCAAATGAAGGCTCCATGAGCACCACGCCGCATCGCCTGCTGTTCCGGCTTTTCCCCTGGCTTTTTCCGTGGCTCCTTGCCCTCCTGACCCAGGGTGCCGCGGCGCAGGGCGTGCCCGGCGTGCGCGTCGAGTACTTCAACTTCGGCGGCACGCCGCCCGCGTCCATCCCCGGCACCGGCGCGGTGGTGGACCGGGTGGAATCCAACATCAGCGTCATCCGCTCCACCTCCGCCCCCGCGCCCGGCGTCGGCAGCGACAACTACCAGGCCCGCTACAGCGGCAGCATCCTGGTGCCCACGACCGGGGCCTACACCTTCCAGGTGGAAGCCGACGACGGCGTGCGCCTGTACGTCGACTGCAACAACAGCGGCACCTTCCAGAGCACGGAGCTGCTGATCGACCGCTGGATCGAGCAGTCGACGGCCACCTACCAGGCGAGCTGCCCCTCGAACCTCACGGCAGGCACGTACTACCGGTTCCGCGTCGACTACTACGAGCGCGGCGGCGAACAGTCGATGCGCCTGAGCTGGGCCGGACCGGCGCCCGTGGGCAACACGCAGACCGTCATTCCCCGCGGCAGCGCCACGCAGGGCCTGTACAGCGGCGTGGTCGACAACACGCCGCCGACCATCAGCTCCGCGCAGCTCGCCTGCGGCGCGACGAACCAGATCCTGGTCACGTTTTCCGAAACCATCGACGTTGCCAGCGCCCAGACGCTGTCCAACTACAGCCTGAGCGGCGGCCACAGCATCACCAGCGCCGTGGTCACTGGCGACGGCACCGCGGTCGCATTGACGCTGACCCCCAGTCTCACGACCAACCGCACCCTCACCGTCAACAACGTGCGGGATCTCGCGGCCAACAGCATTGCGGCGAACAGCACCGCCGCCGTCCCCTATGCGCCGACGGCAATCGCCTCCGGCCTCGTCGGCAACTATTTCGGCCAGAACGGCACGCAGCGCGCCTACTTCGGCGGCAACTCGGTCCAGCGCATCGACAGCACGGTGGACTTCGACTGGGGCAGCGGCACAGCCGGGGTGAGCGGCGTCGGCGCGGACGACTTCTCGGTGCGCTGGACCGGGTTGATCCGCATCCCCACGACGGGCACCTACAGCCTTCGCACCTCGTCGGACGACGGCGTGCGCCTCTACATCAACGGCAGCCTGGTCATCGACAACTGGACCGACCATGGCCCGACGCTCGACACCAGCAGCGGCATCGCTTTCACCGCCGGCAGCTACATCCCTGTCACGCTCGAATTCTTCGAGCGCGGCGGCGGCGCGACGATACGCCTGCAATGGTCGACGCCCGGTAGCGGCGGCGCCTTTGCGGCGATCCCGGCGTCCCAGCTGTTCCATTGCGTGCCGGCGGCCGTTGCCAGCTTCACCATCAGCGGGACCGGCGCCGGTTCGACCTGCGTGCCGCAGGTGCTGACCATCACCGCCCGCGATGCCAACGGCGCCACGCTGACCAGCTATGCCGGCACGGTCAACCTGACCAGTTCCACCGGCCGCGGCGACTGGCTGACGGGCACGGCCGTTGCACCGCGCGGCAACCTCACGCCGGGTGCGGTCAACAGCGGCAATGCCACCTACCAGTTCTCGGCCGCCGACTCCGGCAGCGTGCAGCTGCGCCTCAGCCACAGCCTGGCGCAAAGCCCCACCGTCACGGTCGTGGACAACAACGTCAGCAGTACAAGTACGACATCCGCGCCCATCGTGTTCAGGGATAACGCCCTTGTCTGGGCCGAGGACCTGAGCAACCGCATCGCGGGCAGCAACATCGTCGTCGCCGGCCGCCCGCACGATCTGCAGGTGTCGTTGATCAAGAAGGACCCTAGCAGCGGCAGCTGCGGGACCGCGACCGACTTCAACGGCACGCGCAGCATGAAGATCTGGCGCACCGACAGCGGCGGTGCCTGGGCCGCGCCCAGCGTCGTCGCCCCGGCACTGGTCATGCCGGCCGCCCGCCCGGCGAGCAACAACCTCAACCTGAGCTTCACCGCGGGCGTCGCCACGCTCAACCTCGCCACCACCGACATCGGCAAGTACACCCTCAACCTCGACGACGACTCCCTCGCCTACGCGGGCACCACCGTCAGCGGCGGCATCGGCGACCTGGTCGTGCGGCCTTTCGCCATCGTCGTCAGCGGTCTGACGCTGTCGGGCACTGGCAACCCCGGCGTCGGCAACCCGAACGACGCCGTCTTCGGCAAGGCCGGCGCACCGTTCTCGGCCACCGTGGCCGCCTACCGCTGGGCCGTGGGCGCGGACGGCGGCGGCGATGGCGTTCCGGACGCATCAGCCACGCTGGCGCAGGTCACCGCCGCCGGCCGCACGGCCAGTTTCAACGCCACCGTCGCGCTGACGCCCTTGTCCGGCTCGCAAACGCCGACGATCTCCAGCGGCGGCGTGCTCGGCAGCCTCAGCAACAACATCGTCAGCGGTTTCTCCGGCGGCACGGTCACCGTCGCCAACCTGGCCTACAGCGAGGTTGGCAGCTTCCAGCTCAACACCAGTGCGGTGGTCGGCAATTTCCTCGGCAGCGGCCTGGCACTGGACGCCACCGTGTTCAACGCCGCCGGCGCGCAGCAGAACCGGGTCGGGCGCTTCATCCCGGCCGGCTTCGTCGCTAGCGCGTTTGCCGCCACCCACCGCAGCGCGCTGGCGTGCACGCCTGCCTCGACCTTCACTTACCTGGGCGAAGACATGCGCCTGGCCTTCACGCTGACCGCCCGCAATGCCGTCGGCGCGACGACGCTGAACTACTTCGACGCCTTCGCCAAGCTCAGCTTCACGGCGCCGTCGGCCCTCAACCTTGCCGGCATCTCGGGCACGACGATGTTCAAGCCGACGGCGCGCCTTTCCACCTCGGCCAGCACCGGCGACTGGGGGCGGGCCACCAACACGCCGCCGGCCAACACCACCCCCGGCACGGCCCAGGTCACGCTGACCGCCAACGCCTTGCGCGGCGCCAGCCCGGAAGGCCCGTTGGCGCCGTCGTTCGGCATCGCGCCCGTGGACAGTGACGGCGTCGGCATGCTGTCGCTGGACCTCGACACCGATGTGCCAGCCAACGTGGCAGATCGCGCATTGCTCGGGCAAATCCCCCTGCGCTATGGTCGGCTGCGCCTACAGAATGCGATGAGCGCGGCCAGCCGCACGCTCAGGCTGCCGCTCATGGCCCAGTACTGGGACGGCAGCAGCAGCACCTTCAAGATCAACGATTTGGATTCCTGCACCCGCGTGACCGCCGCCAACCTGAGCTTCGGCAACTTCCGCAAGCAGCTTGCTGCCGCCGACGCGGTCATGAGCCCCAATGCCGTCACCGTCAATCCGACGGGCAGCAGCTTCATCACCCTGCAGGCGCCCAGTGGCAGCCGCGTCGGCAGCCTTGACGTCGCCATCGCGCTTGGCACGGGTGCCGCGCCGGCCGATGACTCCTGCATGCCGACCGGCTGGCGCACGACGGCGGCCGCCACTGGCGCCAACCTCATCGCACTGCGCGGTCCCTGGTGCGCCGGCAACAGCGACCCCAGCGCCCGCGCCACCTGGGGCCTCTACCGCGGCGCCGACGGCATCGTCTTCCAAAGGGAAAACTACTGATGCGCTTTCCCTGGTCCCCCCGCCGCAGCGGCCAGCGACTGCTGCTGCGGCGCATCGGCAGCCAGCACGCCTTCGTGCTGACCGACGGCGCGCCGGACGACGAGCCCGCGCGCCTGCTGCGCTGGGGCCTGCTGGCCGAGGCAAGGCCTGTCCCCGCGGGGGATGCCATCGCCTTGCTCGACCCGGCCGACTACCAGATCCTCAAGGTCGACACGCCCAACGTGCCGCAGGAGGAACTCAAGGCCGCCGCGCGCTGGCAGATCAAGGAGATGGTCGATGTTGACGTGGCCGAGCTGACGCTGGACGTGATGCACGTCGGCGGTGATGTCGAGCGTGCCCAGCGCCAGCTCTTCGTCATCGCCGCGCGCAACAGCGCGATCAAGGCGCTGACGACCGGCGCGGCCGGCATCAGCGACCAGATCACCGTCGTCGATGTCTGGGAGACGGCGCTGCGCAATCTGCTGGCGCGGCAGGCCCGCGCCGACGACCTGGCCGCGCGTGCCTGCGCTGCCGTGCTGATCGATGCTCGCCACTGCCTGCTGATCGTCTGCGCGGGCGACGAGCTGTTCTACACACGCCGCCTCGAAGGCGACGCCGGCTTGCTGGCCCGGGCCCGCGGCGAGCAAAGCGAGGCGGCCTCCGCCGAGATGCCGCTGGGCTTCGAGTACCAGCCCGGTGGTGCCTTCGATGCACCCGGCACGCAGGAGTCGCCGCTGGTCGTCGAGCTGCAGCGCTCCATCGACGTCTGGGAGCGCAGCTGGCCCGAGCTGCCGCTGGCGCGGCTCTACGTCATCACAGCCGAGCATGGCCCCGAGGTCGCCACGCTGATCCAGCGCGAGCTGGGCCAGCGCACCGTCGCCCTGGATGCGCTGGCAGCCTTCGCGCCCGAGGCGCCGCCGCCCGAGGGCGAAGCCGCGCAGGCCCTTGCCGCCTGCCTGCCGCTGCTGGGCGCCGCGCTGCGCACCGAGACACGAAAAAAACTCTGATGCCGCAGCAAATCAACCTGCTCACGCCCATCCTGCTGGCGCCCAAGCGCTATTTCTCGGCGCTGGCCTTGCTGCAGGCGACGGGTCTGTTGCTGCTTGCCGGCCTGGCCGCGGCGTTGTGGCTGCAGCAGCGCGACCGCAGTGCCGAGGCGCAGCACCAGACGCTGCTCGCCCAGCTAGCGGCCGAGCGCCAGTCCCTGCTGGTGGCCAGCGCGTCGCTGCCGGCACCGGTCGACGCCGCTACCGTGCAAAGGCAGCTCCTGCCGCTGGAGGCCGGCAATGCCGAGCGCCGCGCGCTGCTGCAGGCGCTGGGCGCTGACGCCGCGGGCCAACGCCATTCCGACCTGCTGAGCCTGGTGGCCCGCAGCCTGCCCGACGCCGCCTGGCTCAGCGAGCTGCGCTATGCGCCCGGGCGCGTCGAGCTGGTGGGCGGCACGCTCGACACCGCCGTGCTGCGCCCGTGGCTGGGCCGGCTGGCTGCCCACCCGCTGCTGGCCGGCCAGCAGCTGTCGGCGCTGCGCGTCGAACGCCTCGGCGCGCCGGGCACCGAGGCCGGCAGCAACCCGCTGCTGGCGAGCGGCAGCCCCCTGGCCAACAGCCGCCTGCCGGTGTGGGCCTATCGCGTCGTCAGCGCGCCGGCCCAGGCAGCCAGTGCCGCAATGGAAGGCGCGCAATGAAGGCGCAGACGACCATCGATCTGGCGCTGCTGCGCCGCCGCTTCGCGCCGCTGCGGGCGCGCTGGGAGCGCCAGGCCAAGCGCATCGACGCGCTCAGCCTGCGCGAGCGCGCCATCCTCTTCCTCAGCATCGTCGCCGTGGTGGCGCTGTTGTTCGACACGCTGGTGCTGTCGCCCCAGGCGGCGCGCGCCAAGCTGCGCAGCCAGGCGCAGGCCAAGGAGGCGGCCGAGGTGGGCCAGTTGCGCGAGCAGTTCGTGGCCGCCAGCCGCGTCAGCGCCAGCACGCCCGCCGCTCAATTGCAGACCCAGCTGGACGCCGCCAAGGCAGAGCGCCAGCGGCTGGACGATGCCCTGCGCCAGGCCAGCACCGTCAGCCCGGCCGAGGGTCTGTCCGTCGTGCTGCAGCGGCTGCTGGCGCGGCAGCCCGGGCTGGTGCTGGAGCGCCTGACGCTGCTGGACGATGCCCCCGTCGCCCTGCCCTCGGCTGCGGCCTCGTCGCCAGCTTCCGCTAGCGCCGCGCCACCCAGCATGCCGGGCATGAGCTGGCAAGGCGTCGAATTGCACGTGCAGGGCAGCTACCGCGACATCCAGCGCTATGTGCAGGCGCTGGAAGCCGAACTGCCGGCGCTGCGTTGGGGCGAGATGCGCCTGAGCAGCGGCGGCCCCGGCGAGACGCCGCGGCTGCTGGCCCGCATCCATCTGCTGAAAGTGCAGCCATGAGAACGACGCTGATCGCCCTGCTGCTGACAGCATCCTTCGCCCACGCCGACGAGGCCGCCCGCGATCCCACGGCGTGGCCGCCCGCCTTGCGCAGCGCAGTGGCCGCCGCCTCGGCCGCCTCCGCGGCATCGGGCGCAGAGCCTGCCGACAGGGCCGTCCGCCAGGTCGTGTTTGCCGACGGCCGCGCCTATGTCGTGCAGCGCGGCCGGCGCTACGCCGTCGGCCAGCAGCTCGACGGCGCCCGCATCGAGCGCATCACCGAACAAGCCGTCTGGCTGCGCGAGGCCGGCCAGGTCAGGCGCGAGCCGCTGTACGGCGGCGTCGAGAAGCGCGCCGAGCCGTCGGCCCCGGCCACCAAGGCTGTGTCTGGCGCTAAGAAATCTAAGGAGAAGCCATGAAGGCCCCTGTTCCCCGTCTCTTGCTGCTCAGCGCTGCCGTGCTGCTGGCAGGCTGTGCCGACAAGCCGCTGCGTGTCGCCCAGCCCAGCCAGGCGCTGCGCGAAGAGCTGCAGGCCCAGCGCGCCGTGCCGGCCGCTCCGGCGGCTTCGGCCGCGGCGCCGGCAGCCCAAACCCAACCGGTGCCGCCAGCGGCGCCCGCCTTGCCGCCCGAACCGCGCTTCGACCTCATCGTCAACGGCGCACCGGCCCGCGATGTCTTCCTGTCCCTGGTCAGCGACACGCGCTACAGCATGCTGGTGCACCCCAGCGTGTCGGGCCAGCTGTCGGTCACGCTCAAGGGCGTGACGCTGCGCGAATCGCTCGACGCCATCCGCGATGTCTACGGCTTTGACTACGCCATCGACGGCCGCCGCATCACCGTCTTCCCGCCCACGCTGCAGACCCGCGTCTTCACGATCAACGCGCTGGCCCACCAGCGCAGCGGCCGCAGCGAGGTGCGCGTCAGCTCCGGTGCCGCGCCGGCCGGCAGCCCCAACGGCGCAGCAGGCGCCGCCGGCACGGCTACCGGCGGCAGCACGACCACGGTGCAGCAGCAGGAGAGCAGCCAGCTCAGCACGAGGGTCTCCGGCGATTTCTGGAGCGAGACCAACGCCGCGCTGAAGGCGCTCGTCGGCACCGGTGAGGGCCGCACCGTGATCACCAGCCCGCAGTCAGGCACGGTCGCCGTGCGCGCCATGCCCGAGGAGCTGCGCCATGTCGACGCCTGGCTGAAGGCCACGCGCATCGCCGTAGAGCGCCAGGTCATGCTGGAGGCCAAGATCGTCGAGGTCGAGCTGCGCGAGGGCTACCAGAGCGGCATCGACTGGTCGCGCATCGGTGACCGCGGCGCCATCGGCCAGACCAGCGTCAACCCGTCCATCCCGAGCGGCGTCGGCAGCATCATCAACCCGCTGGTCAGCAATTCTCGCGGCCTGCCGGTGCTGTCCACCGGCACGCAAAGTCCGGCCTGGCCCGACCTTATCCCGTTGCCGTCCGCGGGTGGTGGCACCTTCGGCCTGGCGCTGGCGCGCGGCGGCTTCCAGGCGCTGCTGAGCTTCATCGAAAGCCATGGCGACACGCAGATCCTGTCCAGCCCGCGCATCGCGACGCTGAACAACCAGAAGGCCGTGCTCAAGGTCGGTACCGACGACTACTTCATCACCGGCATCAGCGGCAGCAACAGCGGCACCAACACGGGCAACACTGGCACCAATAGCACGACCAACCAGATTCCGACGCTGACGCTGACGCCATTCTTCAGCGGCATTGCGCTCGACGTCACGCCACAGATCGACGCGGCCGACATGATCACGCTGCACGTCCACCCCTCGGTGTCCAGCGTGACCGAGAAGGTCAAGCAGGTCGACCTCGGCTCGGTCGGCAACTTCCGCCTGCCGCTGGCCAGTGCCAACATCAATGAGAGCGACACCGTCGTGCGCATCCCCGACGGCCACATCGTCGCCATCGGCGGTCTGATGCAGATGGAGGCCACGCGGCGCGGCTCCGGCCTGCCCGGCGCCGACAGCAACCCGCTGACATCCATGCTGTTCGGCAACCGCGCCAACAACGGCCGCAAGCGCGAGCTGGTCGTGCTGATCAAGCCCAGCATCATCCGCAGCGCCGAGGATTGGCAGCAGCACAACCGCCTGGTCAGCGAGTCGCTGCAGGACAGCGAGAACCGCGCCCACCGCGTGATCCGGTTGGACGGCACGGCTGCACAGCCCAAGTAGCTCGCGCACGCCGGCGCATCATTGCCACGGTCCGCTGATCCCCGGAGAACGCCATGGCAGCACCGTCCCTCGCCCTGCTCTACCCCGGTGACCGCGCGGCGCGTGAGCGCAGCGATCCGGCGGAGGGCCGCTTCGCCGCACTGTTCGAGGCGTTCGCCGAGGCGGACGTGGCGGCCCAGCCTGCCATCTACGACGACGACTTCGCCGACGAGGTGGCTGCGCAATTGCGGCGCGTGGACGGCGTGCTGGTCTGGCACAACCCCATCGAGGCCGGCCGCCGCCGCGACCGCCTGGACGCCCTGCTGCGCGAGGTGGCCGACGCCGGCGTCTTCGTCAGCGCTCACCCTGACGCCATCCTCAAGCTCGGCACCAAGGACGTCCTCGTCGACGTGAGCGACCTGCCCTTCGGCAGCGATGCGGTGCGGGTCGACAGCCTGGCCGAACTCGCCGACGACCTGCCGCAACGGTTGCAGGGCGGCGCCCGGGTGCTGAAGCAGTGGCGTGGCCACAGCGGCATCGGCGTCTGGCGGGTCGAGCAGGTCAAGGCCTCGCCCCTGCTGAAAGTGCGCCATGCCCAGCGCGGCAGCGATGAAGAATTGCTGAGCCTGCGCGAACTGCTGCTGAGGCTGGCGCCCTATTTCGAGCCGCGGCACGGCGCGCACATGATCGACCAGGCCTGGCAGCCCCGCTTGGTCGACGGCATGGTGCGCGCCTATCTCGTGCAGGACCGCGTCGCGGGCTTCGGCCACCAGGCCGTCAATGCGTTGTACCCAGCCCCCGCCGGCCAGCTCGCACCCGCGCCCGGGCCACGGCTGTATCACCCCGCGGACCTGCCGCAGTTCCAGGCCTTGAAGGCGCTGCTGGAAACCGAGTGGGTCACGCTGCTGCGCGAGCGCGTCGGCCTGGCGCGGGCCGAACTGCCGATGCTGTGGGACTGCGATTTCATGCACGGTGAGGAGCCCGGCAGCCATGTGCTGTGCGAGATCAACGTCAGCAGCGTCTCGCCCTTTCCGCCTTCCGCCATCCCGCTGCTGGTCGGCGCCGTGAAGGCGCGGCTGTCGGCCTGACTCGGTCGCGCACTTGCAGCGCGGCCTTGCCGGCCGCCATGACGCGCCCCGCCACGGCGGCATCGGCAATGCCATGGGCTGCAAAGATGACCGGCACGGCCTCGATGCCGACGAGCAGCTCTGCAGTGATCGGCATTGCCGCGGTGTGGCCGGCGCCGCTGCCGCTGCGAAAAACCGCGGTGGTACATTTGTGCCAATGTAGTTACAGCAGTTCTCCCCATGCCGCCGTTGTCCAAAGTCGTTCCACTTGCAGTGCTCGCCGCAGCGGTCCTGGCCGGTGCCTGGTACGTGCGGGAGGAACGGGAGAGCCTGAGGTCACGGTTCGTCGCAGCACCGCCGAATGCGGCCTCCGCCACGGCGGGGCCGCCCCCTGCATCGGCTGCATCAGCCTCAGCGTCTGCCGCAAGCGCCCCTGCGGTGGCGGCCTCGGTGCCCGAGCCAGTTCCCGCCGAGCCGTTGGAGGCCACCGGCGTGGAGGACGCGCTGATCACGCTGCTCGGGCGCAAGGCGGTGATGAACCATCTGCGCGTCGACGGCTTCGCAAACCGCATCGTCGCGACGGTCGACAACATGGATCGACCGCAGCTCTCTTCCCGCCTGTGGCCGTTCTACCCGAGCACCGGCCAGTTCAGCGTTCGCAAGCAGGACGGGCGCACCTACATCGATGCGGACAACGGGCTGCGGTATGCGCCGCTGCTGCTCCTGGCCGAGACGGTCGACCCGGCTCAGGTCGCCGAGCTGTATCGGCGCATGTACCCCTTGCTGCAAGCGGCCTATGTCGAACTGGGCTATCCCAAGGGCCGGTTCAACGACCGGCTGCTGGCCGTCATCGACCACCTGCTGGCCACGCCCGTGCCGGACGGACCGCTCGAAGTGCGCCTGCCACCCATCGACCCCTCGGTGGCACCCCCTCGGCCCTGGGTGCTCTATCAATTCACCGACCCCGCGCTCGAATCGCTGTCGGCAGGCCAGAAGTGGCTGTTGCGACTCGGGCCGGTCAACGAGCGCCGCGTGAAGCTCAGGCTGCAGCAATTCAAGCGCGAACTCATCGGCCAGGCGGCTGCCGCCCCATGACGCGGGGCGGTGGCGACGACCGCCCACCCCGCCCTTCCATCGAACAACCTTTGCGTGAGACCACCACGAAGCATTCCCGACGACGTCACTCGCTTTGTCCTGACCAGCGTGCCCTCGGTACCCCACCTCGAAGCCATGCTGCTGTTCCATCGCGAGCCTGCATTGCGGCGCACCGCCGCGGAGGTGGCGCGTGCGCTCTACCTGCAAGAACCTGCGGTCGCGGAACTGCTGCGGGCGCTCTGCGGCGCCGGCATCCTGGCCTGCGACGACGCTTGCTACTGGTACGCCCCGAGCGAAGCGCTGGCCCGCTCGGTGGACAGGCTCGACCAGGCCTACCGCGACAACCTGGTCGGCGTGACCCATCTCATTCACGACGCGACGCAAAAAAGCGCCATGCGATTTTCGGAGGCCTTCAGATGGCGAAAGGACAAGTGACATGGGCAAGCCGATGCTGATCCGGCGTACACCGGCTGCGAACACCGTCTGGGCAGGCCCCCATGCTTGACAGCATGAAGGCGCTGCAGGAGCTCGGCTGGCCCATCGCCGTCGTGCTGGCCTGGGTGGTGGGCGAGCTGGGGCACCGCTGGACGGGGCTGCCACGCATCTGCCTGTACGGCGTGGTCGGTTTCGCCCTCGGCCCGGCCCAGGCCGGGCTGCTGCCCGCGGACGCCGGCGGCACCGTCATGCTGCTGGCCAACGTGGCGTTCGGGCTGATCCTGTTCGAGTTCGGCTACCGCATCAACCTCAACTGGCTGCGCAACAACCCCTGGCTGGCAGCCAGCGGGCTGCTGGAATCGGGGCTGACCTTCGCCTGCGTGCTGCTGCTGGCCTCCTTCTGGGGGCTGCCGACGCTGACCGGCCTGCTGCTGGCCTCGCTGGCAATGTCGACCTCGCCGGCGTCCATCATGCGGGTCGTCAACGAGCAGCGCAGCTCCGGCCAGGTCACCGAGCGTCTGGTGCACCTGACCGGCCTGAACTGCGTGCTGGCGGTGTTCACCTTCAAGGTGATCGTTGGGGTGTGGACCTTCCAGAGCTCGGGCAGCCTGCTGCAGGCGTCGTTGAACAGCGTCGTGCTGCTGGCTGCATCCGCGGCGCTGGGCGCGCTGTTCGGCATCGGCGTGCCGGCCCTGCTGCGGCGCACCGGCAATGTCAGCCGCGACGCGACGGTGGCGTTCGCCATCGCCGTCATGCTGCTCGTGGCGGTGGCGCACGCCTTCAAGCTGTCGCCGGTGCTGGCCACGCTCACCTTCGGCCTGATGGCGCGCCACCGCCGCATCGCCTTCAGCGCCACCCAGCGCAACTTCGGCGCCCTCGGCGATGTGTTGACGGTCGTGTTGTTCATGTTCGTCGCCAGCACGCTGGAGTGGCAGCGCGTGTGGCAGGGCATGGGCCTGGCGCTGGCGTTGATCGCCGTGCGTGCGGCGGCCAAGGTCGCCGGCGTGACGGCGTTCGCGCGGCTCAGCGGCGTCACGCCGCGCAAGGGCATGCTGACCGGCCTGGCCATGACGCCGATCTCGGTCTTCGTCATCCTGCTGCTGGAGCAGGCGCGCTATCTCGGCGTCGACCTGGTCGACCAGCTCGCCGCGCTCGCCGCCACCACGCTGCTGCTGGAGTTGGCCGGCCCGGTCGTCACGCAGCGCGCGCTCATCTGGGCGCGCGAAACCCATGAGCCCGCGGAGCACTGATGGCCCTTGAAGCGTTCACCAAATCCGCCGCGCTGACGCTGGGCGTCGAGCTGGAGCTGCAGCTCGTCTCGTTGAGCGATTTCGACCTCATCGACGCCAGCCCCGACATGCTGGAACTGCTGGGCCGCACCCGCTTCCCGGGCAACGTGGTGCCCGAGATCACCGAAAGCATGATCGAGATCTCCACCGACATCCAGACCGATCACACCGGCCTGCTCGCGCAGCTCAAGGACATCCGCAATGCGCTGGTGCGCGCCGGCGACACGCTCAATGTCGGCGTGGCCGGCGGCGGCACCCATCCCTTCCAGCAGTGGAGCCAGCGCAAGATCTACTCCAAGCCGCGCTTCAAGGAGGTCTCGGCGCTGTACGGCTACCTGGCCAAGCAGTTCACCATCTTCGGCCAGCACGTGCACGTCGGCTGCGCCTCGGGTGACGACGCGATGTTCCTGCTGCACTCGCTGAACCGCTACGTGCCTCACTTCATCGCGCTGTCCGCGTCGTCGCCCTTCGTGCAGGGCAAGGACACGCTGTTCAACTCCGCGCGGCTGAACTCGGTGTTCGCCTTCCCCCTGAGCGGCCGCGCGCCCTTCGTACTTGACTGGCAGGGCTTCGAGCAGGGCTACTTCGCCCACATGGAGCGCACCGGCATCGTCAAGAGCATGAAGGACTTCTACTGGGACATCCGCCCCAAGCCCGAGTTCGGCACCATCGAGCTGCGCGTCTGCGACACGCCGCTGACCGTCGAGCGCGCCGCGGCGCTGGCCTGCTATCTGCAGGCCCTGTGCGCCCACCTGCTGGAGCGCGTCGAGCCGCCGCCGGTCGAGGACGACTACCTGGTCTACAACTACAACCGTTTCCAGGCCTGCCGGTTCGGCCTGGACGGCACCATCGTGCATCCCAAGGGCTACGAGACGCTGTCGCTGCGCGAGGACATCTTGGCCACGCTGCGCCACCTGGAGCCGCATGCCGACCGCCTCGGCAGCCGCGCCGCGCTCGACCACCTCTACCGCGCCACGCACGAGGGCAGCGACGCCAATTACCTGCGCCAGCAGCATGCCGAGCGAGGCAGCCCGGAGGGCATGGTCGACGCGGCGCTGATGCGCTTCCGGCACGACGAGGCGCAGCAGCCGTCCTTATGATTTGCGGATGCCTGCACGCGCATCCCCTCCCCCGCCCACCAAGCAAGACGACGACGAAGCCATGCTCGTGCTGCGGCAGTTCAGGCAGGTGCTCAACACCGTCAAGACGCACTTCCAGCAGGTCGAGAAGAAGGCCGGCCTCGGCGGCGCGCAGGCCTGGGCGCTGAGCGTCGTGCAGCAGCAGCCGGGCGTGGGCGTCGGCGGGCTCGCGCGGGCGATGGACATCCACCAGTCCACAGCGAGCAACCTCGTCAAGGCGCTGGTGGAAAGGTCCCTGGTGGAAGCGCGCAAGGAAGGCACGGACCGGCGCTCCGTGCAGCTGCACCTGCTGCCCGCGGGCGCGCAGGCGCTGCGCAAGACGCCGGGGCCCTTCGAAGGCGTGCTGCCCGGTGCGCTGCGCGAATTGGACGCGCCGACGCTGCGGCGCCTGCGCAAGGACCTGGCCAAGCTGATCCTGGTGCTGCACGCCGACGAGAAGTCGGCCGGCATTCCGCTCGGCGAGATGTGAGCCGCTGCGCCGGCGCCCGGCCCGCCTTGGCGCGCGGGCCGTGAAGGCTCGGCGGTCGGCCTGACTCAGTCGCGCACTTGCAGCGCGGCCTGCCCGGCCGCCGTCACGCGGCCCACCACGGCGGCATCGGCAAAGCCATGGGCTGCAAAGATGGCCAGCACGGCATCCACCGCGCTCGCGTCGCAGGACACCAGCAGGCCGCCGCTGGTCTGCGGGTCGGTCAGCAACGCGCGGTCCTCGTCGGCGAAGCTGGC
This sequence comes from Pelomonas sp. Root405, assembly GCF_001425165.1. GTDB lineage: Bacteria > Pseudomonadota > Gammaproteobacteria > Burkholderiales > Burkholderiaceae_C > Pelomonas. Next base: position 483,449 of record NZ_LMDU01000014.1, on the reverse strand, counting down.
CGGCAGCGCGATATCGCCGCCATAGCCGGCCCAGTTGCGGCCCGAGGCGCCGGTGACGAAGCCGCGCTGCGCCAGCTCGCGCACACCCGCCAGCAGCGGCACGGCGCGCCAGTCGATCTCGGCGGTGCAGCCGGCGCCTCGCGCCAGCTCCAACGCATGGCCGGCCAGACCGAAGCCGGTCACATCGGTCAGCGCGTGCACGCCCGGCAGGGCCGCGAGGTCGGGCCCCGGCGTGTTGAGCTTCGTCGTCGTGTCGATCATGCGGGCATAGCCCTCGGCGCCGAGCTGCTCTTTCTTCAGCGCCGCGCTCATGACGCCCACGCCGAGCGGCTTGCCCAGCACCAGCACATCGCCCGGCCGCGCATCCGCATTGCGCTTGACGCGCTTGGGGTGGACAAGGCCCAGCGCCACCAGGCCGTAGATGGCCTCGACCGAATCGATGGTGTGGCCGCCCGCGATGGGAATGCCGGCCGCGCGGCAGACCGAGGCGCCGCCCTCCAGCACGCGGCCGATGGTCTGCGTGGACAGCACATTGATCGGCATGCCGACCAGGGCCAGGGCCAGGATGGGCCGGCCGCCCATGGCATAGACATCGCTGATGGCGTTGGTGGCGGCGATGCGGCCGAAGTCGAACGGGTCGTCGACGATGGGCATGAAGAAATCGGTCGTCGCGATCAGCGCCTGCTCGTCGTTGAGCTGGTAGACGGCGGCGTCGTCGGCGGTCTCGATGCCAACGAGCAGCTCCTTGGGAATGGGCATGCCGGCCGTGCCCTTGAGGATCTCGGACAGCACGCCCGGCGCGATCTTGCAGCCGCAGCCGCCGCCATGCGACAGCGACGTGAGGCGGGGTTCGGCGGCGGGAGCGGGGCAGGCGGTGGCGGTCATGGCGGCGTCGGTCTGGCAAGCAGCGCGGCGACAAGGCCGCGCAAGGTGGCCCGCTCGGCCTCGGGCGCGAAAAGGGCGGCACGTGGGGCGAGCTGGGCGGCGAGTCGCGGCAGCATATCGGCATCGTCCCGGGCGCGCGCCAACAGGGCCGCCAGCGCGGCGTCGTCGCCGGGCTCGAAGACGCCCTCGTAACCCGCACCGAGCAGGCCCAGGTTGCCGTCGATGCACGAGGCCAGCACCGGCGTGCCGCTGCGGATGGCCTCGATGACGACATGGGCGCCTCCCTCCATGCGGCTGGGGTGCACCAGCACGTGGGCGGCCTGGATGCGCCGCCGCGCGGCTGCGTGCGGCAGGCCGCCGAGCCAGCGGAAGCTGGGCAGGACCGCGGCCAACGCTGCGGCCTCGGCGCCCAGGGTCGGGTCCAACGCGGCGCCGAGGTGGTCGAGCCGGATGTCCGCGCGCGCTGCCAGGCGCTCGGCGGCGCGCCAGTAGGTGCGCGGATCCTTCTCGTCACGCAGGTGGCCCACCATCAACGCGCGCAGGTGCCGGTTGCTGCAGGGCAGCGGCGCGCGGGCCGCGCAGGACTGCAGCACGACATGGGCCTTGGCCCGCAGTGCCTCGGGCAACTGGCGCGCGCCCAGCTCGTTGAGCACGACGAGGGCATCGGCAATCTCCAGCGAGCGCTGCGCGGCGGCATCGGTGGCGATGTCGCGGTAGAGGTCGGTGCCGGTCAGCACCAGCACGATGGGCCGCGCCGGATGCTCTGCGCGAAACGCGGCGATGGCGGCGGCCGAACGCCGCGCATGCAGGGCGACCAGCAGCGCCTCGTCGCCCCCGGTCCAGTGCTCGACCAGGCCGACGCGATAAGCTGGCCGCAGCAGCTGCGCCCAGCGATGCGCCGTCTGCCAATTGCCGTTGTTGGCCTGGGCCAGGGCCGGCGTCACGATGACCAGGGATTCAAGACGATGCACGATGCAAGCCTAACCCGCGCGGCGCTGGACGCCCGTCGGGGCGGCCCCGAGGCGCTGGCCCAGGCCTTGGCCGCCAGCCGGGCCGACACGCTGGCCACCTTCGCCGACTACGAGCGCGCCTTGCCCGGCTTGGCCGTGCCGCTGCGTGCCGACATCAACCCGCCACTTTGGGAGCTGGGCCATATCGGCTGGTTCCAAGCCTTCTGGATCGCCCGCAACCCCGAGCGCGACCGCGGCCGGCGCGCCGACCCGCAGGCCTCGCGGCGGCCCTCGGCGGGCGACGCCCTCTACGACTCCAGCCAGGTGCCGCACGACAGCCGCTGGCTGTTGCCGCTGCCCGATGCCGCCGCCACGCGGCAAGACCTGGCACACCAGCTCGACGAGACGCTGGGCCTGTTGCGCGACGCCGGTCGCGATGACGACGCGCTCTACTTCTACCGCCTGGTGCTGCTGCACGAGGACATGCACCACGAGGCCGCGCTCTACATGGCGCGTGGCCTGGGCGTGCGCATCGACGATGCGCGCTGGCAGCCCCGCCCGCTGCCGGCCCGGCCCGCGCCGCTGCAGTTCGGCGCCGGGCGCTGGCGCCTGGGCAGTGCCAAGGGCGAGGGCTTTGCCTTCGACAACGAGCTGCCGGGCATCGACGTCCATCTGCCGCCCTTCTGCATCGACGCCCAGCCGCTGCGCTGGGCCGACTACCTGCCGGTCGTCGACGCCGGCCTCGCCCCGATGCCGCGCTATCTGCGCCGCGACGGCAGTGGCTGGCTCGAGTGGCGCCACGGAAGCTGGGAGGCGTTGGATCTGAGTCTGGCCGCCTGCCATCTGACGCAGGCTGAAGCGCTGGCCTGGTGCCGCTGGGCCGGCCGGCGCTTGCCCACCGAGGCCGAGTGGGAATGCGCCGCCAGCACGCGGCCCGAGGCCTTCCGCTGGGGCGACGTCTGGGAGTGGACGGCCAGCGCCTTTGCGCCTTTCCCCGGCTTCACGCCCCATCCCTACCGCGACTACTCGGCGCCCTGGTTCGACGGCCGGCCGGTGCTGCGCGGCGCCTCGCACCTCACGCAGCCGCGCATGCGCCACCTGCGCTACCGCAACTTCTTCCCGGCCGGGCGCAACGATGTCCCTGCGGGCTTTCGCAGCTGCGCGGCCGGCTAGAGTCCGGCCCGTGAAACTTTCCCTGCACGACCTGTCGGCGCGCCACGCGACCGCCCGGCGCGACGTGGCCGATGCCCTCGCCGGCCTCAGCCTGGAGATCGCCGAAGGCGAACGACTGGCCGTCATCGGCCCCTCGGGCGCCGGCAAGACCACCTTGCTGGAAGTGCTGGCCTGCGCGCGGCTGCCGTCGCAAGGGCAGCTGGCAGTGGACGGTGCCGACCCCTGGGCTTTGCCGCGAAGCGCCCTGCAGCGGCTGCGCGGCCGGCTCATCCTCGTGCCGCAGGTGCCGCCGCTGCCACCGCGCCAGCGTGTCGTCACGGCCGTGCTGGCCGGGCGGCTGCCGGGCTGGAGTTTGTGGACCGCACTGCGCTCGCTGTTCTACCCGGTCGACATTCCGGCGGCGGACGCGGCGCTGGCAGCCTTCGAACTGAGCGACAAGCTGTTCGAGCGCGTGGACCGCCTGTCGGGCGGCGAGCGCCAGCGCGTCGGCCTGGCGCGGGCGCTAGTCGCCCCGGCCGGGCTGTGGCTGGTGGATGAGCCGCTGTCGGCGCTGGACCCCGCCCGGGCCCAGCGCGCCGTTGCCGCGCTGGTGCGCGAGGCGGGCGCACGCGGCGTCACGCTGGTGGCCTCGCTGCACCAGGTGGACGCGGCGCTCACCCACTTCCCCCGCGTGCTCGGCCTGCGCGAGGGTCGGCTGGCGTTCGACCTGCCGGCCGCCGACGTGACACCTGAACTGCTGGCGCGGCTCTATGCCCAACACGAGCATGAGCTGCATGGTCATTCGCCTGCCGCCATCGACGAACCGCCCGCGCCCGCGGCGCCCGTGGTCATGCAATGCCGCTGAGCGCGCCCGGCTCGGTCATCGCTGCACGCCGCGACCCGGCCTGGCTCGGCCGGCTCGGCCTCGGCTTGACGAGCCTCGTGCTGCTGTGGCCACTGCTCGTGGCCACCGAGTTCAAGCCCTGGCTGCTGCTCGACGCGGACGCACTGCGCGTCACCGGCCGCTTCGTCGACAGCTTCTTCCCGCCGGCGCTGGGCGCGGACTTTTTGCTGCTGCTGGCGCGCGAGACCTGGCGCACCCTCGCCATTGCCACTGCGGGCGTCACGCTGGCCCTGCTGCTGGCCCTGCCGCTGACGCTGCTGGCGACGCGGGCGCTCTCGGTTTCGGCGCTGACCGGCCGCATGGCCGCCCTGCCCTATGCCGTGCGCCAGGCCGTGCGCCTGCTGCTCATCGTGCTGCGCAGCATGCCGGAGCTGGTCTGGGCGCTGGTGTTCGTGCGCGTCGTCGGCCTGGGGCCGGCGTCGGGTGTGCTCGCCATCGCGCTGACCTATGGCGGCATGCTGGGCAAGGTGTATGCGGAAATTCTGGAGAGCGGCGACGCCCAGGTCACCCAGACCCTGCTGCGCAACGGCGCGGGGCGGCTGCAGGCCTTTGCCTACGGCCTGCTGCCGCAGAACGCGGCCGAGCTGACGAGCTACACCGTCTACCGCTGGGAATGCGCCATTCGCAGCTCGGTGGTGCTGGGCTTTGTCGGTGCCGGCGGCCTGGGCCAGCAGATGGACAGTTCGATGAAGATGTTTGCCGGCGGCGAGGTGGCGACGATGCTGCTGGTCTTTGTGGCGCTGGTGGCGCTGGCCGACAGGTTGAGCGCCGCGCTGCGCCGCGCGCTGGGCTGATGCAATGAAGCCGACCGACCCGCGCCGCCTGCCGCCGCCGCTGTTCAGCGCGCGCTGCCGCGCCTGCTGGCTGGTGGCGGGCGTGGTGGCCTTCGTCATCGCCAGCTTTGCGTCGCTGGACCTGCAGCTGGCGGCCTTTTTCACCGCCGAGTCGCTGGCCAGCATGGGCCGCTTCTTGCGCGAATTCATTCCGCCCGACCTCAGCCCCGCATTTGTCGCCCGGGTCACCGCGGGCGCCTGGGAGACGCTGGCGATGTCGGCCCTGGGCACGCTGCTGGCGGCGCTCGCCGGGCTGGCGATGGCCCTGCCCGCCAGCCGGCTGCAGGGCCCCGCGCGCGGCCTCACGCGGCTGCTGCTGAATGCGCTGCGCTCGGTGCCCGAGCTGGTGTGGGCCGCCCTGCTGCTCATCAGCGCCGGCCTCGGCCCCTTTGCAGGCACGCTGGCCCTGGCCATCCACACCAGCGGCGTGCTGGGCCGGCTGTTCGCCGAGGCGCTGGAGAACGCCCCGCCGGGCCCGGCGGCAGCGCTGCGGGCCCAGGGCGCGGGCGGCGTGCAGGTGTTCCTGTACGCGACGCTGCCGCAGGTGGTGCCGCAGCTAATGAGCTACACGCTCTACCGCTGGGAGAACAACATCCGCGCCGCCGCGGTGCTGGGCGTCGTCGGCGCCGGCGGGCTGGGCCAGTTGCTGAGCTTCCACATGGGCCTGTTCCAGATGGACAAGACGGCCACGGTGCTGCTGGCCATGCTGGTGCTGGTGGCGCTGGTGGACGCGGCGAGCTTCGCGCTGCGCCGCTGGTTGATGCGTTAGTACGCGCCCGGGAGGCGTGGGGCGCCGGTCCAGCCGAGCAGCTTGCGCACATCGGCAGGAACGGGCAACGGCTGCACGCCCTCGGGCACGCGCGCCAGCTCGAAGCGGCGCAGCTCCGGGCTGCGGAACACGGTGCCCTCATGGCCCAGCAGTGCCCTGCCCTTGGCCTCCACGCCCGGCACAGCCTTGCGGAAGTCGTCGAGGTTGGCAAAGTTCGTCTGGCAGGCGGCCCCCACCACTGGCGCCCAGCTGATGAGCGGCTGGCTGTTGCCCGCGCGGATGTAGACGTTGCCGTCCACGCGCGTCGTCATCGGGGCCGTGACCTTGCCGCAGACGACCGGCGGTTGCTCGAAGCGCAGCAGCGGGCCCTTGACGGCGGCATCGGCGACCAGCAGGTTGCCCTCGAAGACATGGCCGGTGCGCTCGTTCACGTCCGGCCCGGTCTGCGGATGCCAGCCGAAATGGTCGCCCTGGGCGCTGCGCTCGTTGCGGTCGATCAGCACCGGCGAATTGACGAAGGTGTTGTGGTGGACCTTGGCGCTGGCGCTGTTGAGCACGCGGATGCCTTGCTGGTTGTTGACGAAGACGTTGCCGGCGACGGTGACGCCCTTGGATATCTCGAAGAACAGGCCGGCCATCGTGCCTTCGACATGGTTGTTGACGAAGACGCCATCATGGTTGCCCACGTCCCACCAGACACCGTTGGAGTGAGGCTGCTCGACGACGAGGTTGTCGCGCACGACGACGCGGTGCGACTGGTTGAAGATCTTGACCGCCGCGGGGTAGTAGCCCGTCAGGCGCTCGACGTTGTTGCGCCGGATGAGGTTGCGCTCCAGCAGCACGTCCGACGAGCCGATGACGTAGATGCCCTCGGTGCTGGTGTCGCTGATCAGCGAGTTGCGGATGACGAGCTTGTCGCCGCGGAAATAGCCGGCCACGCGCGAGCAGTGGCTGATGGTGACGTTCTCCAGCAGCGTGCCGACGACCTCCTTGCCGTGCTCGCTCTCGGGAGACGGGCCGACGGGGTCGTCGGTGGGCTCCTCTTCCACCTTGGTGGAAGGCTTCTTGCCCTCGATGTCGATGGCGCGGTAGGCATATTGCGTGAACGTGATGCCACGCAGCGTCGGCCCCTTCCGGTCCGACGCCTTGCCGTGCACCGGCCGCGAGGGTCGGTGCAGCGCGATGTCGTGGGCGGTGATCTCGACTTGCCTGCCGGCCGGGTTCACGCCGATGTAGACATGGCCCCTGGCGTAGTCGATGTAGAAGCCCTTGCTGCCCATCTCGCCCACCCAGCCGGCGGACTGCAGCGCCTCACCGTCGATGAAGACCATGTCGTTGTTGAAGCGGTGCAGCGGCGTCAATGCGCCCTCACGGTCGGGCTGCCACCAGCCCATCGGCTGCGCCGGGAAAAGCGTCGACCATTTGGTGCGCCAGACATTGTTCGGCAGCGCCTGCCACTCGGTGGCCACGCGGGTGCCCTTGAGGACCGGCACTTCGTCCAAGTAGGGCTGAATGGTGATGCCCTGGTTGAGCTGCAGGCCGCCAGTGCGGTAGGTGCCGCCGCGCATGACGATGGCATCGCCCGTGACGACACGGGCCATGGCCGCCTCGATGCTGGTGGGCTGTTCGACGGACGCGCCGCGCGCTTCGGCCTTGCCGTCGGGCGCGACGAAATAGACCTGCGCCGCCTTCGGCACGGCATAGCGTTGCGGGACGGGGCCATAGGGGCCGCCCGAAGGCTGGGCGATGGCGGCAACAGCCAGCCATTGCGCGGCCAGCAAGCTGAGGGCGCCGGCCCAGAGGCGCAGTCGGGGGCGGGTTGGGTGAGAGGAACGGCTCATGAAGTCTCCAGGCTTGTCTTCGCGCCGGCGGCGTAGGTAGCGCTACCAGTCACTGAAAGCCGAACGCTATCACGACCACGGCCGCACCTCCTGGAGACGTGCTGGGATCAGCGTGGTTTCGCTCCCACGAGCCCCAGCGCCAGCGCAATGCCGACCAGCACGATGGCACCGCCGACGACCATCTGCGCGGTGATCGCTTCGTGCAGGAACAGCGCGCCCCACACGATGGCGAAGACGGGGATCAGGAAGGTCACCGACACGGCATTGGTCGGCCCGACGCGGCTCATGAGCCGGAAGTAGAGGATGTAGGCCAGGGCCGTGCACAGCGCCGCCAGCGCCAATGCACTGCCCCAGGCGACGGTGCCCGGCATCTCGGCCGGCCACAGCCAGGCGGCCGGCAGCGCCAGCAGCAGCGCCGCCGAGAACTGGCTGCCTGTCGCGACGGCCAGCGGCGACACGCCGGCCAGGTAGCGCTTGGTGGCATTGGCCGCCACGCCGTAGCAAAGGGTCGCGGCGGCGCAGGCCAGCACGGCCCAAAGGCCGCTGTGGTCGGCCCCGGGCTTGAAGCTGGCCTTGTCCCAGGCCAGGAAGGCGACGCCGGCAAAGCCGATGGCGAGGCCGAGCACGCGCCATGGTGTCAGGCCTTGCCGCAACCAGACAAAGGCGACGACGGCGGTCCATAACGGCGTGGTCGCGTTGACGATGCTGGACAGGCCGGCCGTGATGGACAGGGCCGCGAACGAGAACAGCGCGAAGGGGATGGCGCTGTTCAGCGCGCCGACCAGCAGCAGGCCCTTCCAGTGCGTGCGCAGTTCGGCGAGCTGGCCGCGCAGGGCCAGCAGCGGGATCAGCATGGCGCTGGCCAGGCCGACGCGCACGGCGGCCAGCGCGACCGGCCCGAACTCCGGCACGCTCACGCGCATGAACAGGAAGGACGCGCCCCAGAGCGCGGCCAGCAGGACCAACTCGCCGATGTCGAAGGGCTTCATGCGGTAGCGCTTTCCAGCTTGAGCAAGGCCTGCTTGCGATCCAGTCCCCCTGCATAGCCCGTCAGCGAGCCATCGGCGCCGACGACGCGGTGGCAGGGCACCAGCACCGAGATCGGGTTGCGCCCGACAGCAGCTCCCAGCGCCCGCGCCGCGCTGGCGCGACCCAGCCGCCCGGCCAGCGCGCCGTAGGTGGCCGGCTGTCCGGGCGCGATGGCCAGCAGCGCCTGCCAGACCTCGCGCTGGAAGGCCGTACCGGCCGGGTCCAGCGGCGGCAGGTCAAAGGACTTGCCGCTGAAATAGGCCGTCAGCGCCGCTTCGGTGGCCGACAGCAGCGGGTCGCTGCCATCGTCTTCCGGAACGTCGAGCGTGCCCGGGTGGTGCTTCTGCCCGTCAAACCAGAGGCCCGACAGGCCGGCCTTGCTGCGCGTGGCAGTCAGCGGGCCCAGGGGCGTCGCAATGCGGCGCTGCAGGATGTGGTGGGTGCTCATGAATGTCTCCAGAGATGCAGGACGGCGTAACTGCGAAACGGACGGTAGCGCTCCGCAGCGGCCAGGTAGGCCTTGGGCGAGAGCAGCGCGCCATCGCCACTGAGCGCCTTGCGCAGCACGACGTCGCCGGGCGGAAACGCGTCAGGCCAGCTCCAGCCGCGCATCAGCATGTAGCCGGCCGTCCAGGGGCCGATGCCGGGGATGGCGGTCAGGGCTTCGGCCGCCGCTTCGGCGCTGCCCTCGCGGCGGGCAAAGGCGAGTGTCGGCCAGGCGCCGGCCAGCGCGATCAGGCTGTCGGCGCGGCGGCCGATGATGCCGAGCGCGGCGATCTCGTCGCGCGTCGCAGCGACAATGCGCTCGGGCGTCGGGAAGAACCGGCTGCAGCCAGGCGGCGCCTGATCACGTTCAGCCAGCGCCTCGCCAAAGCGCTCGACGAAGCGCCCCGCCAGCGTGCGCGCCGCGGCGACGGTGACCTGCTGGCCCAGCACCGCGCGCACCGTCAGCTCGAACCGGTCCAGGCAGCCCGGCAGGCGCTGGCCCGGCACGGCGCCCTCACCCAGTGCGGCAGCAATGGCCGCGGGGTCGGCGTCCAGGTCCAGCCAGCGGCGCAGCAGCGGCAGCAGCGAGCCTGCGGCCGGCCATAGCGTGGGCGACAGCTCGACACCGACTTCGCCCGGTTTGCCGAAGCTGACCCGCAGCCAACCGGCATGGCGCTGGCCGGCATGCGTCAGCGCCAGCGTGCGGGTGACGGCGCCCGCCTCGACCTGCTCGACGCCTGCGATGGCGCGCGGCGCCAGGAAGGCCAGCACGCCCGCGACGTCATAAGGCTCGCGATAGCCCAGCCGCAAGCGCGACGTCGGGGCGGCGCCACTGCCCTCGCGCCCGGCACGGCGAAGAGCCGTCGGCTGCAGCCGGTAGTGCTCGATGAAAGCGGCGTTGAAGCGGCGCAGGCTGGCGAAGCCGGCGGCATACGCCACGTCCTGCACGGGCAGCGCGCTGTCGGTCAGCAGGGCCTTGGCCAGCAGAAGGCGGCGGGTCTGCAGGTATTGCAGCGGCGAAACGCCATGCTCGGCCTGGAAGATGCGGCGCAGATGGCGGCTCGTGATGCCGAGGTGACGGGCCAGTTGCTCCACGCTGGCGTCGGCATCGTCGCAGGCATCCAGCCACGCGGCGGCTTGGGCTGCGAGCGTGCGCGAGGCGTCCATCGTCGTCCACGGCAGGGCCCGCGGCGCCAGCTCGGGCCGGCATTTCATGCATGGACGGAAGCGCTCGGCCTCGGCCTGGGCAGCGGTGGAAAAGAAACGGCAGTTCTCGCGCCGTGGCAGCCGCACCCGGCAGACCGGGCGGCAGTAGATGCCGGTCGATGTGACGCCCACATACAGCCGCCCGTCGAAGCGTGCGTCATGCGCCTGCAGGGCGGCGTAGGCGGCGTCGGGCGGGAGCGGTGTGCTGAGCATGGCGCCAGTCTAGGTGTCGACCGGGGCCGCTACCGGCCGTTTTCGGACACGTCCTCAGCCGTCGATGAAGCTGTGGGGATGGCGCCGCCTGAGCTGGTGGACGACGCCACCGTCCTGCAACTGGCGATAGGCCGCCGACAGACGTTCGCGTACGCCCTCGGGCATGGCCGGGCCGGCGACGGCATACAACTCGCTGTACTGGACGAGCGGCGTCTTGTGCAGGCTGCTGGCCGCGAGCTTCTGATGCTCGAGCTGATCGAGCATCACAGCCTCGGGCGCCAGGATGGCGTCGACGACGCGGCGCTGCAGCAGCGCCAGCAGCTCGGCGTAGTCCTTGCCGTCAATGCCGGTCATGCCAACGCTGTTCAACAGCTCGCTGCTGGCCGAGCCGCGCAGCACGGCCACACGCCGCTCGCGCAGACCGGCCAAGTCAGTGGCCATGGCGCCGTCCCCAGCGCGGGTGAAGATGGCAAAGCGGAAGCTGCCGACAGGAAAGAGCCATTGGAACTTGCGTTCGCGCTCCGGCGTCCGAGAGACGACGAGGCCGCCCTGGGCCTGACCGCTGAGCAACATGCGCGCAGCGCGTGCCCAGGGGTAGAAATGCAGCTCTCCGTGCAAGCCCGCTTGTTTGTGCACACGCACGAAGAGCTCGTGCGCATAGCCCTCGGCGCCTTGGGGACCTTCCCGCACAAAGGGCGGCACTTCGGCGGTCACCCAGAGCAACGGCGCGGCCAGCGCCGGTGCGGCCAGCAGGGCCAGCGGGGCGAGGAACAAGGTTCGGCGATAGATCATGGGGCGCACGCGGCTGCCCCGACTCTAGCTCGCTACATCGCCTTGAAGAGGTGCACATAGGCGCGGCTGACGGGCAGCTCCCGCGCCTGGCCGCGCACCCGCACGAACAGCCGGCTCTGGTCGTCGCGCCGCGTGCCGGCGAGATGGTCGAGGTTGATGATGGTGGACCGGTGCACCTGCCAGAACACCTCGGGATCGAGCTGGCCGGCCAGCTCGAAGATGGGCGTGCGGATCAGGTGCTCAGCCGTCGCCGTCTGCACGATGGTGTATTTGTCGTCGGCGTGGAAGAAGAGCACCTCGTCGACCGGGACCTGATGCATGAGCTCGCCCTGCGCGGCGCGGATATAGCGCAGCCGGGCCGGTTGCGCGGCCGCCGGCAGCAGACGCTTGAGAGTCTCGGCCAGGGCGCCCTCGGCCGTCGCAGGCGCCTCGCGCAAGCGCGCCACACAGGCGGCCAGGCGCTCGGTCTTCAGCGGCTTGAGCAGATAGTCGACAGCGCGCGCCTCGAAGGCGTCGACGGCGTACTGGTCGTAAGCCGTCACGAAGACGACGCGTGTCGCGCCCTCGATGCCCTGGGCCACTTCCAGGCCGGTCAGGCCGGGCATCTGGATATCGAGGAAAGCCAGGTCGGGTTCGAGGTCGGCAATCGCGGCAGCCGCCTCGACACCGTTGGCGGCGGTGCTGACGATCTGCAGCTCAGGCCAGACCTGGGCGAGCTGGGCTTTCAGGTACTGGACCAGATGGGGTTCGTCGTCGGCGATCAGGGCTGTCGGCATGGGGTGGGTGTCTGCAGAGGGATCTTGATGCGGGCCAGTGTGCCGCCGGCGTCGCGCGGCAACAGTTCGAGGCCGGCGGCAGGGCCATAGCGGGCGGCCAGCCGGGCGCGGATGTTGCCCAGCGCCAGGCCGTTGCCGCCGCGACGCTTGGGCGCGTCGAGCCCCTGGCCGTCGTCCTCGACCTCGATCCACAGCTGGCCGCCGACCTGGCGGGCGGTGACGGCCACCGTGCCGCCTTCGATCTTGGGCTCCAGGCCGTGGTGGATGGCGTTCTCGACCAGGGGCTGGGCCAGCAGCGGCGGCAATTCGATGGCGCCGAGTTCGGCGGGTAGACGCAGCTCGACGCGCAGCCGCTCGCCCATGCGCAACTGCATCAGCGCGAGATAGGCCTCCAGCATGGCGAACTCCTGCGCCAGCGTTGTCGAGTCGCCGCGCAACTGGCCGAGGCTGGCACGCAGGTAATCAGTGAAGCGCTCGAGCATCAGCTTGGCCCGCGGCGGGTCGAAGTCGATCAGGCTCTGCACATTGGCCAGCGTGTTGAACAGGAAGTGGGGCTCGATCTGCCCCTGCAGCAGCTTGAGCTGAGCCTCCGTCACGCGGGCCTGCATCACTTCATGCTTCCAGCGCGCGCGGTAGCGCAGGCCGATGAAGAAGGAAATGACCACGGAGATGCCGAGGAACTCGGCCCAGAAGGCCGGCTTGGCCAGCAGCGGCGCGGTGATCTGCGTCAGCCACACGCCGTCCACTGCCGCCAGGCCCAGGACCATCCCGAGGGCCGAGCAGGCGACCGACAAGGCCGTGTAGAACACCCCGGCGCGCCAGTCTCGCCAACCCGCGATGGCGTCCAGCCAGCCCTGCGGCGCGAGCTTCTCGAAGCCCCGGAACACAAAGAAGAAGCAGGCCGTGACGCAGGTACTGATCAGCAGATGGGCCGGCACGTCAGTGCGCCACCAATGCTCGGACCCGATGCGGCCATTGCGCAGGCCGAAGCCGATGGAGAACAGCGCCGCGAAAGCCAGCAGCCAGATCAGATAGATCAGCAGCCTGACGGCCAGGCGATCCGACCGATGCTTCATCAGCACGCGCTGGTGGCGCAGGGCCTGGCTGAATTCCTCAGTGAATGTCATGGGGCGCGAGTGTAGGAAGGCCGGCAGCCCTGCCCCCTGGACAGGCGACGAATCGACAGCGCGGGCGATGGACGGACAGACACGGGGCCTGCCTACAATCCGCCGCGATTTCAACCCAGTTCGATCCGAGGCATTCATGCAGGTAACCGCGTCCATCTTCAAGGCCTATGACATCCGCGGCGTCGTCGGCCAGACCTTGAACGAAGAACTCGCCGAGCACCTGGGCCGGGCCTTCGGCACCGAAGCCAAGGCGCTGGGCGAAAAGGCCGTCGCCGTCGGCCGCGATGGCCGCCTGTCAGGCCCGAACCTGGTGGCCGCACTGATCCGCGGGCTGCAGTCCACGGGACTCGACGTTGTCGACATCGGCGCCGTGACGACGCCCATGCTCTATTACGTGGCCGCCACGCGCGGCAAGCATGGCTGCAACTCCGGGATCATGGTCACCGGCAGCCACAATCCCAAGGACTACAACGGCTTCAAGATGGTGCTGCAGGGCGCCGCCGTCTACGGCGAGCAGATCCAGGGCCTGCGCCAGCGCATCGAGGCCGAGGACTACGCCAAGGGCAAGGGCCGCGTCGGCGCGATGGACATCGTGCCCGAGTACACCGCCCGCGTTGTCAAGGACTGCAAGCTGGCTCGGCCGATGAAGATCGTCGTCGACAGCGGCAACGGCATCCCCGGCGCCACGGCGCCCGCCATCCTGCGCGCGCTCGGTTGCGAAGTCATCGACATCTTCAGCAAGGTCGACGGCGACTTCCCCAACCACCATCCCGATCCCAGCCGCCCCGAGAACCTCGAAGACCTCAAGCGCGTCGTGCATGCCTGCGACGCCGAGCTGGGCCTGGCCTTCGACGGTGATGGCGACCGCCTCGGCATCGTCACCAAGGACGGCGAGATGATCATGCCGGACCGCCAGATCATGCTGATCGCGGCCGACATCCTCAAGCGCCAGCCCGGCGCCGAGATCATCTTCGACGTCAAGTGCACCCAGCGCCTGGGTCCCTGGATCCGCGAGCACGGCGGCAAGCCGCTGATGTGGATGACCGGCCACTCGCTGGCCAAGGCAAAGCTCAAGGAAACCGGCGCCCCGCTGGCGGGCGAGCTGTCGGGCCACATCTTCTTCGCCGAGCGCTGGTACGGCTTCGACGACGCCATGTACACCGCTGGCCGCATGCTGGAGATCCTGTCGCGCGACGCCGACCCCAGCGCCACGCTGCAGGCCTTGCCCAACAGCTTCAACACGCCCGAGATCAACGTGCCCTGCGCCGAAGGCGAGCACCACGAGGTCGTCAAGAAACTCAAGGAACTGGCAACGCTGAAGGACTTCCCCGGCGCCGAAGAGCTGATCACCATCGACGGCCTGCGCGTGGAGTACGCCGACGGCTTCGGCCTGATCCGCCCGTCCAACACGACGCCCGTGCTGGTGCTGCGCTTCGAAGGCCACACGCCCGAGGCGCTGGAGCGCATCCAGCACGACGTGCTGGCGCAGCTCAAGCGGGTGAAGCCGGACGCGAAGTTTGCCGCTGGGCACTGAGCGAGGAGCGGCCGCAGAGCCGCCTTTGATCCATCACAGGGAGAAACGACATGCCATTGATCGGAGGCCTGCACATCCTGATCGCGCTGCTATGCGCGGTCCATGTCGTGCGGAGCGGCCAGCAGCTTTACTGGCTCTTCATCCTTTTCGCCTTTCCGCTGCTGGGCAGCGCGGTCTACTTTTTTGCGATCTATCTGCCGAACTCGCGCCTTGACCGCGGGGCGCGCAAGGCCGTATCGGCTGCGGCGCGCGCCATGGACCCAGGCCGCGAGGTGCGTGAAGCGCGCATCGTCTACGACATATCGCCTTCGGCCCAGAACCAGATGCGCCTCGCCGACGCCTTGCTGAATGCAGGCGAGGCGCGCGAGGCGGCTGAGCTGTACGAGGGCGCGCTGAAGGGGCCTTTCGCGAGTGACCCCGACCTGCGCTTCGGCGCCGTGCGAGCACACGTTGAATGCCAGCGCTTCGACGCCGCGCTGAGCCATCTGCAGGTGCTCAAAGCCGAACGGCCCGACTACCGGCGCGACCAGGTCTTGCTGCTGCTCGCCCGCTGCTATGCCGGCACCGGCCGCCAGGCGGAGGCTCGCGAGAGCTTCGAGGCGGCGGTTCGCCAGTTCGCCAGCTTCGAGGCGAATGCCGAGTATTCGATCTGGGCGCTGGCCACGGGCGACGCCGCCACCGCCGCGCGCCTGCAGACCGAGATCGACCGGCAGGTCCAGCTCTGGAATCCCGTCAGCCGGGAACTGAACGAGCCGGTCATGCGCCGGCTGAAGGCGGCGCATGAGCTGGCGCGCAATGGTGGCTGATGCCTGAAGCCCTGGCGCGAGCCCTTTACGCGGCTGCGCTGCGCCTGCTGACGCCGCTCTACCTGCTGCGCCTGTGGCGCCGCGGCGCCAAGGAGCCGCTCTACCGTCACGCGATGGTCGAGCGGCTCGGTTTCTTTGCGGCTTCGACGGCACCGGGCCGGCTTTGGATTCATGCCGTGTCTTTGGGCGAGACGCGCGCGGCGAGCGCCCTCGTCGAGGCGCTGCGTGAGCGTGACCCGGCGCTCAAGCTCTTGCTGACCCATTCGACCGCGACCGGCCGCGAAGCCGGCCAGGCCCTGTTACGCGACGGTGACGCCCAAGCCTGGTTGCCCTACGACACCCCAGGCGCGGTGCGCCGTTTCCTGCGCCACTGGCAGCCACGCCTGGGCGTGCTGATGGAAACCGAGGTCTGGCCGACGCTGCAGCGCGAGGCCGAGCGCGCCGGGGTGCCGATGGTGCTGGCCAATGCGCGCCTGTCCGATAAGAGCCTGCGCCAGGGCCTGCGCCTGGCCGCGCTGATGCGGCCGGCCGCGCGGCGCATGACGCTGGCCCTGGCGCAGACCGCGGCCGATGCCGAGCGCATCCGCGCGATGGGCACGGCGCGGGTCGAGGTGGCCGGCAACCTGAAATACGACATCTCCGTCGATCAGGCATTGATCGAGCGTGGCAGGGCCTGGGCCGCACGACTGGGTCGGCCTGTGCTCATGCTTGCCGTCAGCCGCGAGGGTGAAGAGGCCGCGCTGCTGGCCGAGTGGCCCCGGCAGCCCTCGCCTCGTCCGCTGCTGGCCATCGTGCCGAGGCACCCGCAGCGCTTCGACGAAATTGCGGCGCTGATCGAAGGCGCCGGCATGAAGCTGGCGCGACGCAGCAGTTGGGCGGCCGAGCCACCGGCGGAAGCGCTTGCGGTCGACGTCTGGCTCGGCGACTCGATGCGGGAGATGCCGCTCTACTACGGCCTCGCCAGCGTCGCGCTGCTGGGCGGCAGCTTCGAGCCGCTGGGCGGCCAGAACCTCATCGAGGCCGCCGCCTGCGGCTGCCCGGTGCTGACGGGACCGCACACCTTCAACTTTGCAGAGGCCACCCAGTTGGCGCTGGCAGCAGGTGCGGCCGAGCGGTGCGCATCGCTGGCCGAGGCCGTCACGCGTGGGTTGGCGCTGTGCGCCGCCCCTGCTGCACGCGAGGCGATGAGCGTCAGCGCCCTGGCCTTCTCGGCGGCCCACCGCGGTGCCGCGGGCCGCATGGCGGCTGCCCTGCTGGCGCTCTGACTCACTCGCGCAATCCACGCGACTCTCAGGGCGACGGGCTCGCGCGCTTCCAGAGCTCGATGTTCTTGTCGATCCAGCCGCTCATCAGGCCCTGGCGGGCCAGCGAGTACATCGCCCGGGCGAGGCGGCCGCGCATCTCCGGCGTGTTGCAGGGGGACCGGTGCGACAGCGTCAGGTACAGCGGCTCGCTCGCCACGGCGGGTCGCAACGGGCGCACGCCATCGATGTTCAGCCGCGCCAGGTAGGCCAGTGCGGGGCTGTCCTCGTAAATCAGGTAGTCGACGCGCGAGCGCTGCAACATCTGCAGGGCTTGCTGCAGGCTCGCCACCTGGGAGAGGTTCAGGTTCTCGCGGGCATAGCGGTCGAACTCTTCGCCGAAGCTGTTGCCGATGACGGTGCCGCCCTGGAGCTTGGCGAGGTCGCTCCAGCGCCGGTACTCGAGTCGGCTGCCTCTGCGAACAAGGACGACGGACCGCGTCTCGTGGAACGCCGGGTGGAAATAGTCCATGTATTCCGTGCGCGCCAGCGTGAAAAAGGCACCGGCGATCAGGTCGATGCGGCCCGCGCGCATTTCCTCCTGCACGCGGCCCCAGGGGCCGACGTAGCGCGCCTCGATGGGCAGCCCCAGTTCCTTGGACAACCAGGCGAGCATCTCTGCATTGGCGCCGACCAGTCGGTCTTCGTCCTCGGCGCCGCGCCACAGATAGGGTGGGTACTGCGGATTGCCCGACGCCACCATCTGGCGACATGTCGGCGCACCCGGCGAAGCAGGCGCCTGTGCTTGCGCGCCGCCTGCCCACACCAGCGCCTGCAGGAGCACCAGCAAGCAACGCAACGCGCCGATCCGCGGCATCGTCTTCATGGGCCAATCCTCCCGATCACGGCTCAAGCGGGTCATGGAGCAGCGTGCGCGGCCCCTCCTCGTCCAGCACGGTAACACCCGGCCTGGGCGCTTTCGCCGGGATGTCATGCAGCATCCAGCAAAGCCCTCAGACCCGCTTCGTCGAGCACCGTGACGCCGAGCGTCCTGGCCTTCTCCAGCTTGCTGCCCGCCTCCTCGCCCGCGATGACGTAATTCGTCTTCTTCGACACCGAGCCGCTGACCTTGCCGCCCGCGTCCTCGATCAAGGCTTGCGCCTCGTCGCGGCTCAGCGTCGGGAGCGTGCCCGTCAGCACCAGCGTCTTGCCCAGCAGCGGGCGCGGCCGGTCGTTGGCCTCGCCGGCGCTTTCCTTCGGTGTCACGCCGGCCGCCAGCAGTTGCTCGACGACCTCGCGGTTGTGGGGCTGGGCAAAGAAAGTGTGGATGCTGGTCGCGACGATGGGGCCGACGTCGGCCACCTCCAGCAGCTGCTCCACGCTGGCGTTCATCAGCTTGTCCAGCGTGCCGAAGTGGCGCGCCAGCTCCTTGGCCGTCGTCTCGCCGACCTGGCGGATGCCGAGCGAGAACAGGAAGCGCGCCAGCGTCGGCTGCTTGCTCTTCTCCAGCGCGTCGACGATGTTCTGCGCGCTCTTGACGGCCATGCGGTCCAGGGCCGCCAGCTTGGCCACGCCCAGCTTGTAGAGGCCGGGCAGGCTCAGCACGATGCCCGCATCGACGAGCTGCTCGACCAGCTTGTCACCCAGGCCCTCGATGTCCATCGCGCGGCGGCCGGCAAAGTGCAGCATGGCCTGCTTGCGCTGGGCGGGGCAAAAGACGCCGCCCGAGCAGCGGTGGTCCATGCCGCCGCGCTCGCGCACGACCTCGCTCTTGCAGACCGGGCAATCGTGCGGCATGCGGAAGTTCGGCACGTAGCGCGGCCGCTCGCCCGGAACGCGACCAACGACTTCCGGGATCACGTCGCCGGCGCGGCGGATGATGACCTTGTCGCCCACACGCACGCCCTTGCGGCGCATCTCGAAGACGTTGTGCAGCGTCGCGTTGCTGACCGTCGTGCCGCCGACGAACACCGGCTCCAGCCGCGCCACCGGTGTCAGCTTGCCGGTGCGGCCCACCTGCACGTCGATGGCCAGCAGCGTCGTCACCTGCTCCTGGGCCGGGTATTTGTGCGCCACGGCCCAGCGGGGTTCGCGGGTCTTGAAGCCGAGCTTCTGCTGCAGCTCGCGGGAGTCGACCTTGTAGACGACGCCGTCGATGTCGAACGGCAGGCCGTCGCGGGCGTCGGCCACGCGCTGGTGGAAGGCGACCAAGCCGGCCGGGCCTGCGGCCACGGTGCGCAACTCGTTGACCGGCACGCCGAACTTGGCGAGCGCGTCCAGCAGGCCGGACTGCGTTGCAGGCAGCGCCCAGCCCTGCACCTCGCCGAGGCCGTAGGCATAGAAGCTCAACGGCTTGTCGCGGGCCTGGCGCGAGTCGAGCTGGCGGATGGCGCCGGCGGCCGTGTTGCGCGGGTTGACGAAGGTCTTGTCGCCCTTGGCGCGCTGGCGTTCGTTGAGTGCCTCGAAGGCATCGCGCCGCATATAGACCTCGCCGCGCACCTCCAGCACCGGCGGTGCCTCACCTTTCAAGCGCAGCGGGATCTGGCCGATGGTGCGCACGTTATGCGTGACGTCCTCGCCCGTCTCACCGTCGCCGCGCGTGGCGGCCTGCACCAGCACGCCATCCTCGTAGCGCAGGTTGATCGCCAGGCCGTCGAACTTCAGCTCGGCGTTGTAGTCGACCGGCGGGTCGCCCTCCTTCAATCCCAGCTCGCGGCGCACGCGGGCATCGAAGGCGATGGCGCCCGCCTCGGTGGTGTCGGTCTCGGTCGTGATCGACAGCATGGGCACCGCATGGCGCACCGGCGTCAGCCCCGGCAGCACGGCGCCAATGACGCGCTGCGTGGGTGAGTCCGGCGCCAGCAGCTCGGGGTGCGCGGCCTCGATGGCCTGAAGTTCCTGGAAAAGCTTGTCGTACTCAGCGTCCGGCAGCTCGGGCGTGTCGAGCACGTAGTAGAGATGGGCGTGATGGTTCAGCTGGGTGCGCAGCTCGGCGGCGCGCTGTGCGGGCGTGGCGGTCATGCGGGCATTGTCGCGGCGGGACAATCGTTCCATGACCTCCCGCCTCGTCCTGCATGCCGGCCCAGCGGCCGGGTTTGATCAGCCCTTCGAAATGCTGGCCGCCTGCCACGAGCGCGTGCGCCGCAGCCTCGATCTGCTGCAGCGCCTGCAGGCCCATGTGCAGCAGCACGGCGTCGACGCACAGGCCCGCGAGGCGGCGGCCGACGTGCTGCGTTATTTCGACCGGGCCGGCCCGGCTCATCACGAGGACGAGGAGCGCCATGTGCTGCCCCAGCTGCGCCGTTCCGGCCACGCCGTGATGGCGGACCGCCTGCATGCCGACCATGTCGAGCTGACGGGTCTGTGGACCGCGCTGCGAGAGCCGTTGATCGCCTGGTGTGGCGGCGCGGCCGCGACGTTGGATGCCAGCCTGTTGAAGCGTTATGTGGCGCTGTACGACGCTCACCTTGCGGTGGAGGACGGGCAGGCTTTTGCCGCAGCGCGCGCCGGCTGCGACGAGGCGGCATTGATGCGAATGGGCCAGGAGATGGCGTCACGTCGCAGCTGAGATGGCCGCCCCAACCGCTGATTTTCAGCGGCTCAGTAGGCAAACTACATCAAGAAACACATAGAGCATCGAGTTATTATGGATGATCTTGCCGAATAAGTAGTTTTACTACGGCGACATGGCGTGACGGTGTCTAGAGTGATGCGCACTTTCCAGAAGCAGGAAAGTGCGGCCATGGCATGCAGTCGATTGGCCGGACGCAGCCGCCCCATGATGAGGGCGGCGGTCGATCAACCAGGAGACACACATGCCCTCGACCTCCATGCCGAGCCAACGCCTCGCCCACGCGCTGGCGCTGGCTGCCAGCGCTGCTCTCGCCGCCTTTGCACCCCCTGCCCTCGCACTGAACCCGGCCTCTACGTCGGTGCAGATGTTCCAGTGGAGCTGGCCCGACATCGCCACCGAATGCACGCAATGGCTGGGGCCCAAGGGCGTCGGCGGCGTGCAGATATCGCCACCGCACGCGTCCAAGGTGGCGGGTGGCTGGTGGGGTGTCTACCAGCCGGTCAACTACACCAACCTGACCAGCCGTATGGGCACGCCCTCGCAGCTGCAGGCCATGATCAACGCCTGCCACGCGGCCGGCGTGCGCGTTTATGCCGACATCGTCGTCAATCAGATGGCCGATGGCAGCGGCACCGCCACCGACGGCTCGACCTGGAATGCGAACACGCTGAGCTACCCCTTCTTCAGCGCCAACGACTTCCACGCCAACTGCAACATCCAGGACAGCGACTACAACTCGCCCGCCGGCCGCTGGGCGGTGCAGAACTGCCGTCTCGGCGGCCTGCCCGACCTAGCCACCGAGAACCCCTATGTGCAGGGCCAGATCGTCAACTACCTGAAATCGCTGCTGGCCATGGGCGTGGACGGCTTTCGCATCGATGCGTCCAAGCACATGCCGGCCAGCGCCTGGACTTCGATCATGAACGCGGTCAAGGCGACCTACCCGACAACGCTGCAGGGCGAGCCGATCTGGGTCACGCAGGAAATCATCAACGATGGCGAGGTGGACCGGCCGAGCTACTTCCCGGTCGGCACCGTCAACGAATTCCAGTTCCCGTATTCGATGCGGGACATCTTCCGCGGCAACAACGGCCTGAGCCTGTCGAGCATTCCGGGCGTCATGGGCACTTGGGGCAACTGGGGTGGCAGCTGGGGCTTCCTGCAGCCGCAGAACGCGACGGTCTTCATCGCCAACTGGGACACCGAACGCAACGGCAGCTCGCTCAACATCAACAACGCCGCCGGCAACGATGGCGGCGGCCACCGCTACACGCTGGCCCATGTCTTCATGCTGGCCCAGGGCTATGCCGAGGCGCAGCTCTACTCGGGCTACAAGTTCAGCGACCACGGCGCCGACCGGCCGACGGCCAGCCCCTACAGCGGCGGCACGCCGCAGATCAACGTGGTGTGGGACTTCGCGCACCGCTGGACGCCGCTGGCCAACATGGTGGGCTTCCGCAGCGCGGCCATTGGCCAGGCGCAGCAGAACTGGATCGTGGGCAACAACGGCAACCAGGTCGCCTTCAGCCGCGGCAATGTCGGCTTTGTGGCGCTGAACAACAGCGGCAGCGCCTGGACGCGCAGCTTCGCGACCGGCCTGGCCGCCGGCACGTATTGCAATGTCATCAACGGCACGAAGAACGCGGCCGGCACCGGCTGCACGGCCGACTCGGTGACGGTGGATGCCAGCGGCAATGCCAGCTTCACCGTGCCAGCCAACAGCGGCAGCGGCACGCCGGCAGTGGCCGTCTACACCGGGCAGAAGGTCAATGGCGGCGGCGGGGGGAGCTGCGCCGTGACCTTCACGATTGCCAATGCCAACACCACGATGGGGCAGAACCTGCGCGTCGTCGGCAATGTCGGCGGCCTGGGCGCCTGGGCACCGGGTTCCGGCTTCGCGCTGACCATCCAGGGCTCGGGCGCCAACGTCCCCTGGAGCGGCACGGTCAGCCTGCCCGCCGGCACGTCGGTTCAGTACAAGTACGTGAAGTGGAACGGCTCGTCGGCCGTCTGGGAAAGCAACCAGGCCACCGGCAGCGGCAACCGCGAGTTCACGAGCTGCGCCAGCGGTTCGCAGGCGCGCAGCGACGGCAACTTCAAGTTCTGACGGCGGGGGCTATCGCAGTGATCATCACCTGATCCACGCGGTAGCTGTCCACGTCGACCACCTCGAAGCGCCAGCCTTCCCACTCGACGACATCGGTGCGCCGCGGAATGCGGCGCAGCATGACCATCAGGAAGCCGGCCAAGGTGTCATAGGTGCCGGCATGCGGCCAGCCCTCGATGCCGAGCGATCGCTCGACATCGGGGATGGGCGTGATGCCGTCGGCCAGGAAGCTGCCGTCCTCGCGGCGCACGATCTGCTCCTCGTCGTGCGGCGCGACCAGGCTGCCCATCACGGTGTTCATCACGTCGTTCAGCGTGATGACGCCCACCACGCGGCTGTACTCGTTGACGACGACGGCGAAGTCCTCATGCGCCTCGCGGAACTGCGTCAGCATTTCCGACAGCGTCAGCCGGTCGGGCACGATGAGCACCTTCTTGACGAGCACGCCGCCGTCCTCGCGCAGCGACAGTGTCTCGTCGCGCAGCACGCGCTGGAACAGGTCGGTCGCGTCCACATAACCGACGACCTGGTCGATGTCACCGCCGCAGACGAGGTAGGTCGAGTGCGGCGTGTCGGCGATGCGGTTGCGGATCAGCACGTCGTCGTCGTCGCGCGAGAAGAACACGATGCGCTCGCGCTCCGTCATCACCGTCTCGACGGTGCGCGTGTCCAGCTCGAAGACATTGGCGATGACCTGCTGCTCCTCGTCCGCGACGACGCCGGCCTGGTAGCCGGCCTCCGTCAGCGCCAGGATGTCGCGATAGCTGATCGTTTCGTCGCGCTTGGCCGGCAGGCCGAGCAGGCGAATCAGGCCTTCGGTGATGCTGCTGAAGAACCAGGCCAGTGGCTTCAGCACGCGGCACAGCCCCAGCATCGGCCCCACCAGCGCCATCGCGACGCGCTCGGGCTCGCTCATCGACAAGCGCTTGGGCACTAGGTCGGCCATCACGATGAACAGCGACGTGATGCTGATGAAGGACGCCGCAAAACCGAGCTTTGCCGCAGCTTCGGGGTTCGCGACAAGGCGGAACAACCCCTCGAAATAAGGCGTGAACGCCCCCTCGCCGACGATGCCGGCCAGGATGGCGACGGTGTTGACGCCGATCTGCACGACGGTGAAGTAGTCGCCGGGATGCTCCTGCACGGCCAGCACCTTGGCGGCGCGGGCGTCGCCCGAGTCGGCGCGCTGCTGCAGGTTCAACCGCCGCGAGGCGGCGAGCGACAGCTCGGCCATCGAGAAGAAGGCGCTGGCGGCGATGAGGAGGGCAATCAGCAGCAGGCTGGTGGTCAAACGCCGGGTCCGGGTTCTGAGCGGACGGTCAGTTTAGGCCTCGCGGCTGCACCGCTCCATGAAGGCGGTTGCGTCTGCGACGGGCACCGGGCGCGCATAGCCAAAACCCTGCATCACGTCGCACTGCCAGCCGCGCAGGCAGGCTTCCTGGGCGGCGTCTTCCACCCCTTCGGCCACCACCGTCATGCCCAGACTGTGCGACAGCTGGATCATGGCCTGCACGATGGCTGCGCCACCCTCGTCCTGGCCGAGGTCGCGCACGAAGGCGCGGTCGATCTTCAGCCGGTTGATGGGGAAGCGCTTCAGATAGGCCAGGCTGGAATAGCCGGTGCCGAAGTCGTCGATGGCCAGGTGCAGGCCCAGCGCGCGCAGTTCGGCCATCTTGGCGATGGTGGACTCGGCGTCGTCCATCATGGCGCCCTCGGTGATCTCCAGCTCGATGAAATGCGGATCAATGCCGGCGCTGTCCAGCGCCTCGCGCACTGTGGCCATGAACTCGGGATGCTGGAACTGCCGCGGCGAGATGTTGATGGCCACGATGGGCTTGCCCAGGCCGCTGTCATGCCAGGCCCTGGCCTGGCGACAGGCCTGCTGCAGCACCCAGCGCCCGATGGGCACGATGAGGCCCGACTCTTCGGCCAGCGGGATGAAGCGGTCGGGCGGAATCAGGCCGTCAGGGCTGCGCCAGCGCAGCAGGGCCTCGAAACCCGAAAGCTTGCGCGTGCTCAGGTCGCACTGCGCCTGGTAGAAGAGCTCGAACTCGCCGCGCTCCAGCGCCTGCGACAAACGCGCCTCCAGTTGCAGGCGGTCCTGCTGGTCGTCCAACAGACCTTGCGTGAAGACCACCGCGCTGTTGCCGGGCAGGCCCTGCGCCTGCCGCATCGCCAGCTGAATGGCCTTGGCAATGTCGGAAGTCTGCGCGCCGTGCCGGGGGTACTCGGCGGCGCCGATGCTCAGCGTCACAGCCAGCTGCTGGCGCTGCACCTCGAAGACCGGCTGCATCACCAGCAGCAGCTGGTCCAGCAGGCCGCGCAGTTCGGCGTCGTCGGCCAGGGCCGGCACGATGGCGCCAAAGGACAGCCCGTCCATGCGATAGAGCCGGCCGCCGGCACCCTCGACGACGGACCTCAGCCGGGCCGCCACCTGGCACAGCAAGTCGTCGCCGGCGGCATGGCCCAGGCTGCCCATGATGCGGCTGAAGCGGTTGATGGCGATGCCCAGGCCGATGAAGCGCTCGTTGCCGAGTTCCCTGGCGCGCTGCTCCAGCGCGCGCCGGTTGGGCAGGCCGGTCACGCGGTCATGCAGGCCGACATGGGCCAGTTCGGCGTTGTGAGCCTGCAAGGCGCTGTTGGCCTTGCGGGCGCGGCGGTACAGCGCCACGGTCAGCAGCACGACGACCAGCATGGCGAAGGCCAGCCCCAAGGTCAGCTGCCTTTCACTGCGGTGGCGCTGCAGCTGGCTGGCCTGCAGTTCGTTGTCATGCTTCAGGCTGTCCATGGCGCGCTGGTTCTGCTCGAAGCTGGAGCGCCGCTGCAGCTCCAGCACGGTGCTGACGCGGTCGCTGCGCACCAGCTCGGCCTCCAGCGCCAGCGCCCTGCGCGATTGGCGCAGCGCGCCCGCCGCATCGCCCAAGGCTTCCAGCAGGTCGGCATGGCGGTTCAGCTGCTCCAGCAGGCGCACCTTGCGGCCCTGCTTCTCCAGCATCGCCAGGCCTTCGTTCACCAACCGTTCGCCGGCAGCCGTCTGGCGCAGTCCGAGCCGCGCCAGCCCCGAACTGATGGTCGCCACCGCCACGGCATCCTCGTCGCCGCCCTCCTGCCGGGCCAGGCTCAGCGCGCGTTCGGCATAGCCATGGGCGGCAGCAAAGTTGCCCGCGCTCAGGTGCAGGCCGGCCAGTTCCTGCACCACCTCCGCCTGGCTGTTGAGCCAGGTCGTGCTGCCCGAGGCCGGGTTCACGGCGGCCGCACTCGCGGCAACGGCAGGGTCGATGCTGGCGGCTAGCCGGCGTGCCTGCTGCTGAGCCTGGTCGCGCGCCGGGTCGCGGCCGGCCTCCTCCTCGACCAGCGATTCCATCAACTTGGCGGCCAGCTGCAAGGGCAGGCTGCCGGCCGCTTCGGCGAGGCGGGAGGCCTGCTGCGCGTCCGCACGGGCACCTTCAATGTCGCGCAAGGCCAGCCGGATGGGCGCCAGCGCGTTGTGTGCCTGCGCGCCGCGGCGCGGGTTGGCCTGGGCGAGCGCAGACCGGCTCGCCGCCGCATAGGCGCGCAAGCCCTCCTGCAGGTGTCCCGTCGCCAGGCTCAGGTTGCCCGCCGTCATGAAGACCCAGTAGCGCAGCGGCTCGTCCCGCGTCTTCTCGACCCACGGCAGCGACTCCTCCACCCAGCCGTAAGCGGCGTTCAGGCGCCCGGACAGCTGCAGCATCGTCGCGCGCAGTGCAAAGGCGGAGGCCATGGCCGCGGCGTTGCCTTCTCGCTCGCCCAGGTCGATGAGTTCGGCGGTGGCCGCATCCACGACGGTGTACTGGTTCGTCATGCCGTGGGCATAACCCCAGGCGGCGAGGAAGACGCGCAGGTTGTCGCCGCCCAAGGCACGGGCCTGTGCCTCCAGCGGCCGCAGGCGCGCAACCACCTCGGGCGGCGCGTTGCCATGGCTGGCTTCGATGGCTTCGATCTGCTGGGCGAGCGTGGAAGCGGCGAGACCCGGTTGGCCGAACAGCGCCAGCAGCCACACGCAGCCCAGCAGCCACAGCCGGGCGGCCGGACGGAAGATGGAACCGAAGACTGGGGGTGGGCCGCTGCTGCGCATCAGGCTTGTTGAGCCGTGTAACCCGCAGACTTTAGAAGCTTTGCCTTGCCGCCGCCCCGCGGGCAGTCAGTCAGACCGCGCCGTTTGCGCGGCCAATGTCACGACGACAGCGAACCACTGAACGTCCGTCAGCTGAACAACCTGCGGGCCGCCGGCGAGCCGGCGGCAAGATCACGCTCGACCAGCGCCTCGTAGAGCTTCTTCAGCTCCACGTCGATGGCCGCGAACGCATGCAGGCCCAGCACCTGGCCGCGGTCGTCGCAGACATCGGCCTCCAGGTCGCGCGCCAGCGCGCGGGCGGCCTCCTGCCAGGCTGCAAAGGGCTCGGCCTCGGCCGGTGTCTGCGGCACGTCGAGCGCCAGTGTCAGCTCGCGCAGCGACTGCGCCTCGGGGTCCTCGGCGAGCGCTGCCTGGGCGTCGAACTGCAGCGTCAGGATCGGCGGCGCGCCTTCCTCTGCCGACGGCATCACGAGACGGCCGGGCAGGGAGCCCGCCACAAAGCCGTGGCGGGCGGCGGCCTGCTGCACGAAACCGGGCGTCCAGGCCGCAGCCTTGGCGCGCAGCAGCAGCGCGAGCTGCGCGTCATGGCTGGCGGCGAATTGGTCCAGCTCGCGGGCGCGGGCGACGACGTCGAGCATGTCGGGGAACTGCACGAAGCCGCCCACGCCATCGGCAAAGGCCTGGATCTTCTGCACGAACTCCGAGTACTCGATCTCGTTGAGGGCGCCGCTGCGGTTGGCCATCTTCAGACCGGCCTGGAATTCGCTGTAGCGCTGGCCCGGCCCGGGCAGTTCCCAGTCACCGGTCCCCGCGTTCAGGCCTTCGATCTGCAGCGGCTTGGTACCGGCGCGGCGGCTGCCGGGCTGGTGCTGCAAGGCCAGCTCACCGGAGACAGGCGCCTCGACGGTGATGGTTGCAATGGCGTCGATCAGCGCGTCGATGCGGGCCGAGGGCCGGCGCGGGCGGGCGACGGCCGGCAGCGTCACCTCCAGCGGCTCGACATCGCCGCCGCTTTCCGCCGACAGCGGCGGCGCATCGAAATGCGGCTCCTCGGGCGGCGGCAAGGCCCGCTTGGGGCCGGCCTTGCGCGCTGCCCAGGCGCCGTGGGCGATGACGCCCGCCAGCAGGAGGCCGCCGGCAATGGCGAGAAGTTCGGTCAGCGAGAGGTTCATGCTTCAGCCAGGGCCAGCGCCTTGTCCATGTCGACGGCGACGATGCGCGACACGCCCTGCTCCTGCATGGTCACGCCAATCAGTTGTTCAGCCATTTCCATCGCAATCTTGTTGTGCGAGATGAAGAGGAATTGCGTGCCGGCGCTCATCTTGGTGACCAGGCGCGCATAACGCTCGGTGTTGGCGTCATCCAGCGGCGCGTCCACTTCGTCGAGCAGGCAGAAGGGCGCGGGGTTGAGCTGGAAGATCGCGAACACGAGGGCAATCGCCGTCAGCGCCTTTTCACCACCCGACAGCAGGTGGATGGTGCTGTTCTTCTTGCCCGGCGGCTGGGCCAGCACCTGCACGCCGGCGTCCAGGATTTCGTCGCCGGTCATGACGAGGCGCGCCTCGCCGCCGCCGAACAGCTCCGGGAACATGCGGCCGAAGTGGTCGTTGACCTGGTTGAAGGTCGAGCCGAGCAGGTCGCGCGTCTCCAGGTCGATCTTGTGGATCGCGTCTTCCAGCGTCTTGATGGCCGAGTTGAGGTCGGCGCACTGCGAGTCGAGGAAGGTCTTGCGCTCGCGGGCGGTGGTCAGCTCGTCGAGCGCCGCGAGGTTGACGGCGCCGAGAGCAGCGATCTCGCGGTTGATGCGGTCGATCTCGCCCTGCAGGCCGTAGAGCTTGACGGCGCCGTCCTCGATGGACTTGGCCAGAACTTCCAGGTCGACGGCCGCGGCTTCGAGCTGCTCGCGGTATTGCGCGCCGCCCAGCTGGGCGGCCTGCTCTTCCAGCTGCAGCTTGGTGATGGCCTCGCGCAGCGGATCCATGCTGCGCTCGAACGTCATGCGCTGCTCGTCCGCCTTGCGCAGGCGCAACGACAGGTCGTCGTAGCCGGCGCGCACGGCAGCCAACTGGCCCTCACGCTCGACCTTGATGGCCAGCGCATCCTGCAGCCCGGCCTGGGCCGCGGCATCGTTCAGCGTGTCCAGCTCGGCCTGCAGGTTGGCGGCGGAGGTGGCGACGGTGGCGATCTGCGCCTCGGCCGTCTCGATGCCGCGCTGCAGCTCGCCGCGGCGGGCGGCCAGCGTCTGCGTGGCAAAGCGAGCCTCCTGGGCACGACGCTCCAGCGCGCGCAGTTGCTCGCGGGCGTCGGACAGCTTGCGTTCAGCGGCGATGGTGCCGTCTTCCAACTCGGCGTGGCGCTGCTGGGCGTCGCCAAGCTGGATGTCGAGTTCCTCGAAGCGCGCCTCGCCCACCGCACGACGCTCCTGCAGGCCTTCCTGCTGCGCGGCGATCTCGGCCAGCTCCGCATCGAGCGCGCTGCGGCGCTGCTGGCTGGCTTCGGCCTGTTGCGACAGGCGCAGCAGCTCGACATGGATCTGGTGGGCGCGCGTCTGCGCCTCGCTGGCTTCGCGGCGCAGCGTCGTGAGTCGCCCGTTGGCGTCGTTGAACTGGTGCTCGATGCGGCTCAGCGACAGGCGGGCCTCATCGGCGATCAGGTTCTGCGCGCGCTGGGCCGTCGTCAGCTGCTCGATCTCCTGCGCGCGGGCCAGCAGCCCGGCCTGCTCGGAATCGGGCGCGTAAAAGGTCACCGAGAACTGGCCGACCGCGTGGCCGGCTGGCGTCAGGATCAGCTCGCCATGCGTCAGCTTGCCGCGCGCGGCGAGCGCGTCGTCCAGCGTCGGCGCGGTATAGACGCCTTCCAGCCAGTCGTTCAGCAGCGCGCTCAAACCGGCGTCGTTGAGACGCAGCAGCGCGCTGAGTTTGGGCAGCGTCTCGTGCGTGTTGGCAATCGCGCCGGGCGGCGTCGAATAGAAGGCCAGGCGAGCCGGCGGCGCGTCCGCCTCGAAGGCGCGCACCGTGTCCAGCCGGCCGACGCTGAGCGCACCCATGCGCTCGCGAAGGGCGGCTTCGAGCGCGTTCTCCCAGCCGTGTTCGATGTGCAGCTTGGTCCACAGACCTTGCAGGCCGTCCAGCCCATGCTTGGCCAGCCAAGGCTTGAGCTTGCCCTCGGTCTGCACCTTCTCCTGCAGCGCCTTCAGGGCTTCCAGGCGGGCGGTCAGTTCCGACTGCCTGGCGAGCTGGGCGTTGGCGTCCTGCTGGGCAGTGCGGCGCTGCTCTTCAAGTTGGGGCAGCTGCTCGGCCAGCTCCTGAAGACGCGCATCGGACAGATCACGCGCCTCGTCCGCGGCGGCGGCACGCTCGCGCAGCGATTCAAGCGCCTCGTGGTCGGGCGCACCGAGGGCGCGCGATTCGGCCGTGAGCCGGTCCTCGCGCTGGCGCAGCGCCCTCGCCTGCTCGTCCACGCTGCGGCTCTCGGCGGCCAGCACCTGGATCTGCTGCTGGACCTGGGTGACCAGCGTGCGCTGCTCGTTCGCACGGGCCTGCGCTGCCCGCAAGGCATCCTCGACCACCGGCAGTTGGCCCTGCTGCTCCTCGGCCTGGGCGGCGAGGATCTCGCTCTGCTCGTCGGCACCGGCAATCTGCTCGGCAATGCCTTCGAGCTCGGCCTTGGCCTGCTCGACACGCTCGCGCCACTGGCCGTCCTGCGCGTGCAGTTCGGCCAGGCGCGCCTGGGCGCGGTTGCGGCTCTCGACGACGAAGCGGATGCGTTCCTCCAGCCGGCTCACTTCCAGTTGCGCTTCGGCATAACGGCCTTGTGAAGCGTGCAACTCGTCGCCGGCGGCGTAGTGCTGCTGACGCACCTCCTCCAGCTCGGCTTCGACGGCGCGCAGCTCGGCCGTGCGCGATTCCAGCGCGTTCAGCGCCTCGGCATGCGCCGCCTTCACGCGCGTCGCTTCATTGCCGGCGTCGCGCAGCTTCAGGAACCACAGCTGGTGCAGCTTCAGCGTGCCGCTGTCCTGCAGGTCGCGATACGTTGCCGCCACCTCCGCCTGACGCTCCAGCTTCTCGAGGTTGGCGTTCAGCTCGCGCAGGATGTCGTCGACGCGGGTCAGGTTCTCGCGCGTGTCCTTGAGCCGGTTCTCGGTCTCGCGGCGGCGTTCCTTGTACTTGGACACGCCGGCCGCTTCCTCCAGGAACAGGCGCAGCTCCTCGGGCTTGCTCTCGATGATGCGCGAGATGGTGCCCTGGCCGATGATGGCGTAGGCCCTCGGCCCCAGGCCCGTGCCCAGAAACACGTCCTGCACGTCACGGCGGCGCACCGGCTGGTTGTTGATGAAGTAGCTGCTGGTGCCGTCGCGCGTCAGCACGCGCTTGACGGCGATCTCGGTGAACTGGTTCCAGGGGCCGCCGGCACGGGCCGATTGGTTGTCGAACACCAGCTCCACGCTGGAGCGCCCCGCCGGCTTGCGGTTGCCGCTGCCGTTGAAGATGACGTCCTGCATGGACTCGCCGCGCAGCTCGCTGGCCTTGCTCTCGCCCAGCACCCAGCGCACCGCATCCATGATGTTGGACTTGCCGCAGCCGTTGGGGCCGACGACGCCGACAAGCTGCCCGGGCAGCTGGAAGGTCGTGGGTTCGGCAAAGGACTTGAAGCCGGCGAGCTTGATCGAGTTCAGCCGCATGGAGGAAGGTTCGTAAGCCCTTGATTTGGCTAAAGAAAAGCGCCTTTAAAGGGCGCTTCGACGGGGCCGGATGATAGCATTCGCCCCCTCCCAGATAGACCCGTCACCATGGCTACCAAGAAGTCCGCCCCCGCGCCCGCCGCCAAGAAGAAACCCAAGATGCGCGAGGTGCCCAAGAACCCGCCGACCAAGCCGAGCAAGGACATCCTGGTCTTTCCGAACCCGAACCCCGAGCGCGACTACGTCATCCAGTTCCAGGTGCCGGAGTTCACCTGCCACTGCCCGCTGACTGGCCAGCCCGACTTCGCCCACTTCACCATCGACATGATTGCGGACGAGCTCTGCGTCGAGCTCAAGAGCCTGAAGATGTACTTCTGGAGCTACCGCAACGAGGGCGCCTTTCACGAGAAGGTCACCAACACCATCCTCGACGACATCATCAAGGTCACCGACCCGCGCTTCATCCGCATCACGGCCAAGTGGTATGTGCGGGGCGGCATCTACACCAATGTGGTGGTCGAGCACCGCAAGGCCGGCTGGACGCCGGCGCCGCGCGTGGACCTGCCGGCGCATGGCTTCGAGTCGGGGATGTTGGGATGAAGCGTGACGAGCACCGGGCCGCTCCCAAGCCGGCACGCATCCCCTCGGGGGAGCGACAGCGGTACGCCGCTGGCGAGGGGCAGACATGAATCCCTTGCTGGACCGGCTGCAGCCCTACCCGTTCGAGCGCTTGAAGGCGCTGACCGCCGACATCACCCCCAACGCCGGATTCGCGCCCATCTCGCTCGGGATTGGCGAGCCGCGCCACGCCGCGCCGGCACTGATCGAAGAGGCCATCAAGGGCGCCATGAAGGGCCTGTCGGGCTATCCGGCCACCGCTGGCATGCCGGCCTTGCGCGAAGCCATCGCGGCCTGGATCTCGCGGCGCTACGGGCTGACGCTGGACCCGCTGACCCAGGTGCTGCCGGTCAACGGCTCGCGCGAGGCGCTGTTCGCCATTGCACAAACGGTGGTCGACGCGAGTCGCGTCGGCGCCACGGTTGTCTGCCCCAACCCCTTCTATCAAATCTACGAAGGCGCGGCCTTGCTGGCCGGGGCGCAGGTGGCCTTTGCCAATTCGGACCCAGCACGCAACTTCGCGGTGGACTGGCGCCAGATCGACGATGCCACCTGGGCAGGTACCCAGCTGATCTACGTCTGCTCGCCCGGCAACCCGAGTGGCGCGGTGATGCCGCTGTCGGAATGGCAGGCGCTGTTCGAGCTGAGCGACCGCCATGGCTTCGTCATCGCGTCGGACGAGTGCTACTCGGAGATCTATTTCCGTGACGAAGCGCCGCTCGGTGGCCTGGAAGCCGCCGCCACGCTGGGCCGCGGCGACTTCAAGAACCTGATCGCCTTCACCTCGCTGTCCAAGCGTTCCAACGTGCCCGGCCTGCGCTCGGGATTCGTGGCCGGCGACGCCGCCCTGCTGAAGAAGTTCCTGCTCTACCGCACCTATCACGGCAGCGCGATGAGCCCGCTGGTGCAGGCCGCCAGCATCGCCGCATGGGGCGACGAGGCCCATGTCGTTGAGAACCGGGCGCGCTACCGCCAGAAGTTTGCCGAGGTGACGCCATTGCTGGCCGACGTCTTGGACGTGGCCCTGCCGGACGCCGGCTTCTACCTGTGGGCGAGCATCCCTGGCGGCGACGACATTGCCTTCGCCCAAGGCTTGCTCGCTCAATACAATCTGGCCGTCCTGCCGGGCAGCCTGCTGGCCCGCACCGCCCACGGCAGCAACCCCGGCGCCGGGCGCATCAGGCTGGCCCTGGTGGCCGACGAGGCCGAATGCCTTGACGCCGCCCGCCGCATCGTCTCCTTCACGAAATCTCCTCAAGCTCGCCCATGAACACCGCCGAACTGCAAAGCCTGATCGACCTCGCCTGGGACAACCGCGCCGCGCTGGACCCCACCAACTCGCCCGATCTGCGCCAGGCCGTCGAGCATGTGATTGCCGAACTGGATGCCGGCCGCCTGCGTGTGGCCACGCGTGAAAGCGTCGGCCAGTGGACGGTGAACCAGTGGGTCAAGAAGGCCGTGCTGCTGTCGTTCCGCCTGAACGACAACCGCATCATGGGTGACAAGGAACTGACCTTCTTCGACAAGGTGCCCACCAAGTACGCCGGCTGGAGCGACGAACAGCTGCGCGCCAGCGGCGTGCGCATCGTGCCCCCGGCCGTCGCCCGCCGCGGCAGCTTCCAGGCGAAGAACGTGGTGCTGATGCCCAGCTACGTGAACATCGGCGCCTATGTGGACGAAGGCGCCATGGTCGACACCTGGGCCACCGTCGGCTCCTGCGCGCAGATCGGCAAGAACGTGCACCTCTCCGGCGGCGTCGGCATCGGCGGCGTGCTGGAGCCGCTGCAGGCCAACCCGACCATCATCGAAGACAACTGCTTCATCGGCGCCCGCTCCGAGGTGGTCGAAGGCGTCATCGTCGAAGAGAACTCGGTCATCTCGATGGGCGTCTATATCGGCCAGAGCACGCCCATCTACGACCGCGCGACCGACACCGTCAGCTACGGCCGCATCCCGGCCGGCTCCGTCGTCATCTCGGGCAGCCTGCCCAAGGATGGCGGCCGCTACTCGTTGTATGCGGCCATCATCGTGAAGCGCGTCGACGCCCAGACGCGCTCCAAGACCAGCATCAACGAACTGCTGCGCGCCTGATCATGAGCAGCCCAGCCGCCGGCAACATGGAACGCATCCTGCGGCTGATGGCCGACAAGGGGGCGTCGGACTGCTATCTGTCGGCCAATATGCCGGTGCTGATCCGCATCAACGGCCAGACCGTGCAGTTGTCGGACCAGTTGCTGACGCCGCCGCAACCGCGCCAGCTGATCGCCGAGGTCGTCGACCCGACATCGCTGGCCGAGCTTGACAACTCGGGCGAACTCAACATGGCCGTGTCGGTGCGCGGCGTCGGCAGCTTTCGCCTGTCGGGCTTTCGACAGCGCGGCTCGATTGCCGCCGTGTTCCGCCACATCCCGCACGACATCCCGACGCTGGAGAGCCTGCAACTTCCCCTCGTGCTCGGCGGCATGATCAAGGAGAAGCGCGGCCTCATCTTGATGGTGGGCGCGACCGGCACCGGCAAGAGCACGACGCTGGCCTCCATGCTGGAGCTGCGCAACCAGACGATGACCGGGCACATCCTCACCATCGAGGACCCGATCGAATACCTCTTCAGCAACAAGCGCTCGGTGGTCAACCAGCGCGAGATCGGCCGCGACACCGCGTCGTTGCAGGTCGCGTTGAAGAACGCGCTGCGCCAGGCGCCCGACTGCATCCTGATCGGTGAGATCCGCGACCGCGACACCATGACGGCGGCCATCAGCTATGCGCTGTCGGGCCACCTCGTGCTGGCCACGCTGCACGGCAACAACACCTATCACGCGCTGAACCGCATCCTGTCCTTCTACACGCCGGAGTCGCGGCCGGCGCTGCTGAACGACCTGGCGGCCGGTCTTAAGGCGGTCGTCTCGCAGCGCCTGGTGCGCGCCACCGCCGGCGGCCGCGTGCCTGTCATCGAGATCCTCTTGAATACCAAGCTGGTGTCCGAGCTCATCGAGCAAGGCGACTTCGCCGGTGTGAAGGAGGCGATGGAGAAGTCCATCGCCGAGGGATCGCAGACCTACGAAGAACACTTCGCCAAGCTCATTACCGACGGCGTCATCACCCGCGAGGAAGGCCTGGCCTTCGCCGACTCGCCGACCAATCTGCTGTGGCGGCTGCAGAACGAGGCGCCGGGCTCGCGCCTGACCAACGCGCCGCGCAAGGAAGAGAAAGCGGGCGACGAGCCCAGCTTCACCGAAATCACCCTGGACGTTCGCGGCTCTTGAAACTGATCCACTGCATTGACACCCAAGCCGCCCGCCTCTCCCAGGCGGGCTTGTTTTTTGGCCATGGCACGACGAATGCCTTCGACGAGGCGATGTGGTTGGCGCTGTGGCGCCTGGGCCTGCCGCTTGACGCCCTGGAAGCGCACGAAGAGCGCGAGCTGAGCCAGGCCGAACTGGCGGCCATCGTCGCGCTGATCGACGAGCGCATCGCCACCCGCAAGCCGGCCGCCTACCTGACCGGCGAGGCCTGGCTGCAGGGCGTGCCCTTCACCATCGATGAGCGTGCCATCGTGCCGCGCAGCTTCATCGCCGAGCTGATCGCCGACGCCAGCATTGATCCCTGGCTGCACCCGAACAGCCGCCGCGTGCTCGACCTGTGCACCGGCAACGGCAGCCTTGCCGTGCTGGCCGCGATGGCTTGGCCTGATGTGGAAGTCGATGCGTTGGACATCGACATCAACGCGCTCGCCGTCGCGAAGCTCAATGTCGAGCGCCACGATCTGGCACTGCGCATCCGCCTGCTGCAAGGCGACGGCCTCGCCGCCGCAATCAACCAAGATGCGGGACCCTACGACTTGATTCTCTGCAACCCGCCCTACGTGAACAGCAACAGCATGGCTGCCCTGCCCGCCGAATACCGCGCCGAACCCGAACTGGCGCTGGCCGGCGGGTCGGACGGCATGGACTTCATCCGCGAGCTGCTGCGCGCCGCGCCCGCCGCGTTGACCGACGACGGCGTGCTCGTGCTGGAGATCGGCAACGAGCGCGAGCACTTCGAGGCCGCCTTCCCGACGCTGGAAACCGTCTGGCTCGAAACGTCGTCCGGCGCCGATCAGGTGCTGCTGCTGACGAAGGAGTCCCTGCAATGATCACGCTGCGCGACATCACGCTGCGCCGCGGCGTTAAGGTGGTGCTGGACAACGCGTCCGCCACGCTGCAACCCGGCGAAAAGATCGGCCTCGTCGGCCGCAACGGCGCCGGCAAGTCCAGTCTGTTCGCGCTGCTGACGCACCGCCTGGGCAACGACAAGGGCGAGGTCAAGGTGCCCAGGCACTGGCGCCGCTCCGAGGTGGCCCAGAACATGCCGGAGACCGACGACGGCGCGACCGACTACGTGCTGGAGGGCGATCTGCCGCTGGTGGCCGCCCGCGCCGCGCTCGACGCCGCCGAGGCTGCCAACGACGGCCACGCGATGGCCGACGCGCATGCGCTGCTGGCTGACGTCGGCGCCTTCGACGCCCGCTCCCGCGCCCAGGCACTGCTGATGGGCCTGGGCTTCAAGACCGAGCAGCTGGACGCGCCCGTCAACAGCTTCTCCGGCGGCTGGCGCATGCGCCTGCAACTGGCCCGCGCGCTGATGTGCCCGGCCGAGCTGATGCTGCTGGACGAACCGACCAACCACCTAGACCTGGACGCCCTGGTCTGGCTGGAAGCCTGGCTGCAGCGCTACGACGGCACGCTGATCATCATCAGCCACGACCGCGAATTCCTCGACGCGATCACCAAGGTCACCCTGCACCTCGACGAAGGCAAGCTGGTGCGCTACGGCGGCAACTACACCAGCTTCGAGACCCAGCGCGCCGAGCGCATGGTGCTGCAGCAGGCGGCCTTCTCCAAGCAGCAGGAGCGCGTCGCCCACCTGCAGAAATTCATCGACCGCTTCAAGGCCAAGGCCAGCAAGGCCAAGCAGGCACAAAGCCGCGTGAAGGCGCTGGAGCGCATGGAGCGCCTGGCTCCCGTGCTTGCCTCTGCCGACTTCAACTTCGAGTTCCGCGAACCGCTGAACCTGCCCAACCCGATGCTGATGTTCGACGAGATGTCGGCGGGCTACGGCACCACGACCATCGTGCGCAACATCGACCGCTCCGTGCTGGCCGGCCAGCGCATCGGCATCCTGGGCGCCAACGGCCAGGGCAAGTCCACGCTGGTCAAGACGATTGCCGGCACCCAGCCCGCGCTGGCCGGCAGGCTGACGCAGGGCAAGGGACTGTCCATTGGCTACTTCGCGCAGCAGGAGCTGGACGTGCTGCGCCTGGACGAAGGCCCGCTGGAGCACATGGTGAGGCTCGCACGTGAAGTCGGCCCGGCGGGCCGCGAGCAGGAGCTGCGCGACTTCCTCGGCCAGTTCCGATTCACCGGCGACATGGTCAACCAGCAGGTCGGCAGCCTGTCCGGGGGCGAGAAGGCGCGCCTCGTGCTGGCCATGCTCGTCTGGCAGCGCCCCAACCTGCTGCTGCTGGACGAACCCACCAACCACCTGGACCTCAACACCCGCGAGGCGCTGTCGATGGCGCTCAATGAGTTCGAGGGCACGGTGATGCTGGTCAGCCACGACCGCGCGTTGCTGCGCGAGGTCTGCGACGAGTTCTGGCTGGTGGCCGATGGCGTCGTCAAGCCCTTCGACGGCGACCTGGACGACTATCAGCGCTGGCTGCTGGAGCAGAGCAAGGAAGCCGCACGCGCCGCCAAGAAGCAGCCCGCCGCCGCGCCTGCGCCTGTCGTGGCCGCCGCACCTGTTCAGGCGCCCGCGCCACGCGAGGACCGCAAGGCCTCAGGCCAGGCCCGCGCCAAGCTCGCCGAGCAGACGCGGCCGCTGCGCAAGGAGATGGAAGCCATCGACAAGCGCATGCACACCCTGGCAGAAGAGCGCGCGGGCATCGAGGCCCAGCTCGCAGAAGGCGCAGCCGCCTCGGCCATTGCCGAGATGGGCAAGCGGCTGAAGGCGATCAGCGATCAGCTCGAAACCGATGAGGCGCGCTGGCTGACGCTGAGCGAGCAGATCGAAGCGCTGAGCTGAGCTGGGTCAGGCGAGCAGGACGGCTGCCAGCGCCAGTGCGCCGGGCAGCGCCTGCACGTAAAGGATCTTCTTCGATGCCGTCGCCGCGCCGAAAACGCCGGCCACGATGACGCAGCCGAGGAAGAACACCAGCCAGGGCTTGCCCGCACCCGTGGCACCCTGCATCAGGCCCCATGCCAGGCCGGCAGCGAGAAAGCCGTTGTAAAGCCCCTGGTTGGCGGCCAGCGCCTTCGTCTGCTCGGCAAAGACAGCCTTCAGCCCGAAGGCCTTGCGGCCCAGCGGCTTGGTCCAGAAGAACATTTCCAGCACCAGGAAATACAGGTGCAGCAGCGCCACCAGCGCGGCCAGCACGATTGCCACCATCTGCATCGCATCTCTCCTCGTCGTTGTTCGATTGGGGGTGGCGCATCCTCGCAGATCACCCTAGCCTCTCCTGTCGCCCAAACGACCCGGCGCAAAGACCATTTGTATTGTGCGCAATTGAATTGCCAACTACATTAACGGCCATGGCACGCAGCAAGGCATCCGCACCCGTCGATTCGCGCGAGCAATGGCTCAAGCTGGATCGGCAGTTGTGCTTTGCGCTCTACAGCAGCTCGCTGGCGATGACCAAGCTCTACAAGCCGCTGCTTGCACCGCTCGGCCTGACCTATCCGCAATACCTCGTCATGCTGGTGCTGTGGGAGACCGAGGGGCTGAGCGTCAGCCAGCTCGGCGAACGCCTGTCGCTGGACTCCGGCACGCTGACGCCACTTCTGAAGCGGCTGGAGGCCCTCGGCCACATCGAGCGCCGCCGCGCCACGGAAGACGAACGCCGCGTCGACCTTTTCCTGACATCTGCCGGCCGCAAGCTGCGCGCCAAGGCTTTGGACATTCCCGGCCAGCTGGCCTGTGCCAGCGCCTGCGAGCTGGACGAACTCGTCACCCTGACGCAGCGGCTGCACCAACTGCGACAGCAGCTGGGCCAGTCTGCAGGCAACTGATTTCCCCCACCCCACCGTCAACCCAAGGAGCCCCACATGGCCATCGAAAAAGCCCTCTACACCGCCACCGCCACCGCCACCGGTGGCCGCGCCGGCACCGCCAAGTCGTCTGATGGTGCCATCGACGTGACGCTGTCCACGCCCAAGGAACTTGGCGGCGCGGGCGGCCCGGGCACCAACCCCGAGCAGCTGTTTGCGGCCGGCTATTCCGCCTGCTTCATCGGCGCGATGAAGGCCGTCGCCGGCAAGCAGAAGCTCAGCCTGCCCGCGGAGGTCTCGATCACCAGCGACGTGGCCATCGGCCCGCACGCCAACAAGCCGGGCGCCTTCGGCATCCAGGTCGACATGAAGATCTCCGTGCCCGGCATGGAACGCGCCGCCCTCGAAGCCCTGGTGGCCACGGCCCACGAGGTCTGCCCCTACTCGAATGCCACGCGCGGCAACGTCGATGTGACGCTGACCATCGTCTAAGCCGACGGTCGTTCCTGCAGCGGCGTCGAGCTTCGGCTCGGCGCCGCTTTTCTTTATGCCGCCAACAGCGACAGGATCAGTTCGATCCTGGCCTTGACCGGGCTCAGCGCGCCGGCGCTGGGCAGCAGCCCGGGCAGCGCCATGACCGGCCCCGCGTCACAGCGCGTACTGCGAACGACACGAACACCGCGGGCTTCGGCGTCACGCAAGGCCGCATCCAGCGCGACGCTCAAGGTGCCGTTGCCAGTGCCTGCGGCGACGATGCCATCGACGCCTGCCGCCAGCAGCGCTTGCACGATGCGGCCATCCTGGCCAGCATGGTTGATCACGACGTCCACACGCGGCCAGTCCTGAACCGGCTTGGCAATGTGCGCCAAACCCAGCGCCTCGCCCTGTGGCCAGCGGCCGAGAAGCCTGACCGCGCCCTCCTCCACGCGCGCCACCAGTGCACCATCCGTCGATTCGAAGGCGTCGACCCGGTAGCTGTGCGCCTTGCGCACCTGGGTGGCGTCGTGCACACGGCCCGCAAACGCCACCACCACACCGGCCGCGTCTGGCGTCGCGGCCACATGCACGGCATCCAGGAGATTCTGTGGTCCGTCAGCGGCCAGCGCCGTTGCCGGACGCATCGCAGCGGTCAACACGACGGGCTTGGTCGGCGCCAGCACACGGTGCAGGAAATACGCCGTTTCTTCGAGCGTGTCGGTGCCATGGGTGATGACGATGCCGCCAACCTCGGACCTGTCCAGCTGCGCTTGCACCGCGTTTGCCAATAGTTGCCAGGTCGCAAAGTCCATGTCCTTGCTGTCGAGCTGGGCGAGTTGATGCGCCTCCAACTGGCGCGTTGCCAAACCCGGTATTGCAGTGAGCAGATCTTCGACCCGCAACTGCGCGGCCGTATAGCCGACGCCGTCAGTGGCACTCTGCGCCGTGCCGGCGATCGTGCCGCCGGTAGCCAGGATGACAATTAAATTCGCGGGAGTTTGCAATTGATGGATTCCTGGACAAAAATACAGTTGCTGGACAAATCACCAGCCACTTGAAAAGGCCGCCCGTGCAAGATCGACCCAAGCTTACCGCCCGCCAGCAGCAGATCTTCGACCTGGTCCGCAACGCGATTGAAAGCACGGGCTCCCCCCCGACGCGAGCTGAAATCGCCGCCGAGTTGGGCTTCAAATCCGCCAATGCGGCCGAGGAGCATTTGCAAGCACTGGCACGCAAGGGCATGCTGGAACTGATCGGCGGCACCTCGCGCGGCATCCGTCTGAAGTCCGACGCGCTCAGCGCCGTCAACCGTGCCCGGCAGTTCAACCTGCCCATTCCCAGCCTGGCGCAGCTGAACCTGCCCTTGATTGGCCGCGTCGCTGCCGGTGCACCCATCCTGGCGCAAGAGCATGTCGAGCAGACCTATAGCGTCGAGCCCAGCCTGTTCGCCAAGAAACCCGACTACCTGCTCAAGGTCAAGGGCATGAGCATGAAGGACATTGGCATCCTCGACGGCGACCTGTTGGCCGTGCAGTCGGCCAACGAGGCTCGCAATGGCCAGATCGTCGTGGCCCGTGTTGGCGACGAAGTCACCGTCAAGCGCTTCAAACGCGGCCCGGACGGCATTGAACTGCTCCCCGAGAACGCCGATTTCGAACCCATTCGCATCGGCGAAGGCAGCGAAAGCTTCAGCATCGAAGGCTTGGCGGTTGGTTTGATTCGGGGCCAGGGTTTCAATTGACGATGGCCTGACCCAGGACGCCCTTATCCGGCGGGCGCGGGTCGTGGATGGGTTGGCACGCGCAATGCCATGTATCCCACATGGGTACGGCGCGATCTGCAAAGGGCGACATCCGCATCGGCATTTCAGGCTGGCGGTATGAGCCGTGGCGCGGCGTCTTCTATCCCAAAGGTTTGGCGCAACGCAGGGAGCTGGAGTTTGCGTCGCGGATGGTCCCAACCATCGAGATCAACGGCTCTTTCTATTCACTTCAGCGCCCTGCCTACTACGCCGCTTGGCGCGATGAGACGCCCGACGACTTTGTGTTTGCCGTCAAGGCGCCGAAATACATCACCCATCTGCGGCGGCTGAAGGAGATCGAGACGCCGCTGGCCAACTTCTTCGCCAACGGCATCTTCGAGTTGCGTCACAAGCTGGGGCCCATCCTCTGGCAGTTTCCGCCGATGCTGCCGTTCAAGCCCGACCGGTTCGAGGCCTTTTTTGCGATGCTGCCGCATGACACCGCCGCCGCAGCGCGCATCGCGCAGGGGCACGACGAACGCGTGGCTGATCGGATGAGCCTGGAGGTCGACCGCAAGCGCCCGATGTGCCACGCGGTGGAGATTCGCCATCCGAGCTTTGTCGATCCCGCTTTCATCGCCATGTTGCGCCACTACAAGATCGCACTGGTCGTCGCCGACACGGCCGGCAAATGGCCATTGCTCGAAGACCTGACAGCCGACTTCGTCTATGTGCGCCTGCATGGCGACAAAGAGCTCTACGCCAGTGGCTACAGCGACGCAGCGCTGGACCACTGGGCCGCCCGGGTTGATACATGGAGTCGAGGGGCTCAGGTGGCCGACGCCCATTTGGCGGCTCAGAAGACGGCACCCAAGCGAGCCACCCGAGATGTCTATTGCTACTTCGACAACGACGTGAAGGTGCACGCGCCCTATGACGCGGCGACACTGAGCCGCAAGCTGGGCATGGAGAGCCGCATCGGTGAGAGAGGGGCACCGCTGCCAGAGTGGCTGACGGCCAAACCTCGGCAACGGGCCGAGGGTTTTACGGCGACAAAGAAAAAGGCCCAAGTCGCTGGATGACTTGAGCCTTTTGACTTCATCTTTCCCTGGGCCGGGTCACGGGCTGCTCAACTCGCCGGTGGTGTCTCCCACGTTGGAACGCAGCAG
Source organism: Pelomonas sp. Root405 (assembly GCF_001425165.1). Lineage (GTDB taxonomy): Bacteria > Pseudomonadota > Gammaproteobacteria > Burkholderiales > Burkholderiaceae_C > Pelomonas. The sequence continues at coordinate 441,420 of NZ_LMDU01000014.1, read as the reverse complement.
CGCCACAACGCCTTCGACCAGTGCGACAGGCTCCAGTGGTTTGGCCAGGTGCATCTCGAAGCCGGCGTCGATGGCACGCTGGCGGTCTTCCGCACGAGCGAAGGCGGTGAACGCGGCGGCGGGCGTGTGGCGGCCTTCGGAATGTTCGATCTCACGCACCAGCCGGATGAAGTCGTAGCCATCGATGATCGGCATGCCGATGTCGCTCAGGATGGCATGCGGCCGCCGTGTCCGAAATAGCCCCAGCGCCTCCTCGGCGCTTCCCGCCTCGGTCACTTCCGCCCCGGCAACGCGCAGCGCATAGGCCGCCGCACCACGACCATCCGGCTCGTCGTCCACCAGCAACAGCCGAAACCCGCTCAGCCGGTCGTCATGCGCCAGCGCCTCGATACCTTCAGTCGCGGACCCGTGGCCGGTTTGGCGCTGCCGCTGAGGCGATAGCGCGGGCAGGCACAGAACGAATGTCGAGCCCTTGCCGATACCTTCGCTGCTGGCCTTCACCTTACCCCCATGCAAGCGCGCGAGCTCTCGCACGATAGACAGGCCGAGCCCCAGACCGCCATGGCGACGCGTCATCGAGGAGTCCTGCTGCTTGAAACGTTCGAAGGCCTGCTCGACGAACGAGGGGTCCATGCCCTGTCCGTTGTCGTCCACGGCGATTTCCACCTTGTCGGCTTCACGTCGCACGGCGACATCGATCCGCCCATCATGCGGCGTGAACTTCACGGCGTTGTTCAGCAGATTGGCGACCATCTGCTGCAGCCTGGCGGCATCGGCCATCAGCACGCCCACGTCGGGGTCGGCTTCCATCTTCACGGTGATGCGTTTGGCTGCGGCCGCCGGCATGACGGCCTCCACCGCTCCCCTCACGACGACCGTCGGATCGGTGGGCTGCAGCTCCAGGCGGAGTTGGCCCGATTCGATGCGGCTCACATCAAGCAGGTCTTCGACCAGTCGGGCTTGAATGCCGGCGTTGCGAGCGATCGCATCGATGGCGTGCTTGAGCGTCTGCGGCTCCGGCACCCGACGCTGCAGCACCTGCGCCCAGCTCAGGATGGCACTGAGCGGCGTGCGCAGTTCGTGCGAGACCGTCGCCACAAACTCGTCCTTCGCCCGACTCGCCTGTTCGGCGGCGACCCTAGCCGACTCCGCGTTGCGCAGCGTCTGGTCGCGCTGCGCTTCCACGCTCTTGCGCTCGGTGATGTCCTGTGTCAACTTCAGATAGCCCAGCAGCTCGCCGCGCGGGCCGCGGAGCGCAGTCAGCACCACCTCGGCCACGAACAGCGCACCGCTCTTGCGCAGGCGGGTGCCTTCGCCCTTGTACTCGCCCGTGCTGGCAGCCACGTCCATCTCGTACTGGGGTCGCCCTTTTTCACGATCCTCTGGCGTGAACAGCTGCGCGAACGGCATGCCAATGGCCTCTTCGGCTGTGTACCCCTTCATGAGCTGCGCCCCGATATGCCACGACGAGATGCGGCCCTCCACGTCAACGGTGAAGATGGCGTAGTCGCGCACGCCGCTCACCAGCGCCCGGAACTCCTCCTCGCGCTCGCGCAACTGGTTCGCCATCCGTGAGATGGCGTGGCGCTGCTCCTCCATCTCGATGCGGTAGGTGAGGTCGCTGTTGATGGCGATGGCGCCGACGATTTCGTTGTCGACGCGGATGGGAGCCGCCGTGCCCCGGATCAGCACGTCTTCGCCGGTGGGTTTGGTCACCCAGGTGTCCAGCATGGCGGTCTCGCCCGTCAGTGCGCGCGCAAAGGGAAGACGATCCGGCTCCACCAGCGGGCCGTCACGTTCGTACCGCACGCGGAAGCGCTGCCCCAGTTCGCCAATGCGTTGCTGCAGATCCTCAAGCGAGGTTGCGCCCAGCAGAGCCAAGCCTTTGGCGTTGCATTCGGTGATCCCCTCTGCACTGCCAACGTACAACGCGTCCGGAATGGCATCAATGATGGCGCGCAGCTTGGCCGCCTCGCGCTCCGCCTTTGCATGTTCTTCCCGTTCAGCGGCCAACGCACGCTGATACTCCTCGGCCGCAAGCCGCAGGCTCGTGCCGTCTTGCATCACCTTCAGGAACGCGACGACCGTGCCGGAGGTATCGCGAATCGGCGTGACGCTGCCGTTACAGAAAAATCGCACACCACCTCGCTTGAGCATCCAACGGGAGTCATCGGCACGACCGTCAATTTCGGCTTGGCGAAGCTCCCGAGCCGGTACCCCAGCGGCCAGGTCCTCCGGTGTGAACACCACTTCCACGGATTGGCCGATCCAGTCCTCCTCTTCCCAGCCCAGAACCTCGCGGACGCCTTCGTTCCAAGTGGCGACCCGCCCCCGTCGGTCTATCAGGAACATGGCGTGGTCCCGCACCTGCCGGACAAGCACGTCCGCTGGTATCCGTGCGAGAGCGAAGGGTTCCAAGGACTCTGGGGACTGCATCAATCAGACGCGGGGCAAAAAATGCTCCCGTTGCCGCTCGGGTTGAGCAGGAGCCAACGCGCCAGCGCCGTCACCATCACGCTCCCGCTTTGATGTACGCGGGAACGTAGGGGCTCGGCCTCGGGTGGATCGAGCAAAAGCGGGTTTATTAACCGCTTGCCGTCGATCTCGCCGAGCGGGCGCCGGCGATCCGCAGATCCGGGTGAATCCGTGAGCGATGTTGCCCCGGGTAGCCCATTTGCCCGGAAAGCCACCCGGTCGGCTGCCGGGACACTAACGGACAAAGAAAAAGCCCTAAGTGGTTGATTACTTAGGGCCTTTGGAATTCAGCGGACTCCGCTGAACTCTGAGATGGTGGAGCCGGGGGGAATTGAACCCCCGTCCGCAAGCCATCACCGGGCAGATCTACATGCTTAGCCGGCTGATTTGAATCTCACGGTCAACTCGCGCAGTGGCACGCTAGCTTTTCCGCCAGTCACTTGATCTCACAACACACTGAGTGACCCAGCGCATTGCCAGCCGATGTGAGTGACTTCTCAGCCTTGTCCCTTGCGGAACTCAGCCCGGCCCATCGGCCTGCCGTTGAGAAGCTCAACCGCAATTAAGCGGCGAGTGCGAACGTAGAGTCGTTTGCAGTTACTTTGTTTCCAGTGGTTTTACGAGCGAACTGGTGCTCGGCATGCCCTACTCCGGATCCGCACCCACGTCGAAACCTGGTCGGCCCCAGAACTCTTATTTTAGGCCAGCCCGAGCAACTTCAAGAGGGCTCCGGGCGCGGCAAGTTCGATATCAGCACCCCATCGGCAATGTTCGGCTTGCGGGCCGAGATAGCCCCAGGCGGCCACCGCGGTCGACATGCCGGCCGCCCGCCCGGCAATGACGTCCCTTTCATCGTCACCGACGTAGAGGCAGGCCCCCGGCGCCACTGCCAGGCGCGCCGCCGCTTCCAGTAGCGGTGCCGGATGCGGCTTGGCGTGGCCGGTGGTATCACCTCCCACGACAACGCCTGCACCGAGGTTCAAAGCCTTGGTCAACGGCAGCGCAAAACGCTCGGCCTTGTTCGTGACGATGCCCCACGACAAACCCGCTGCGTTCAGGGCGGCCAGTTCCACTTCGACACCGGCAAATAGGTGCGTGCAGTCGTACATCAAGACCTCATAGCGGTCGAGGAATTCCCGCTTCAGGTCTTCGTAGCCGGGCTGGCCAGGCGCCACATCGAAGGCTTGGCTGAGCATGCCACGTGCACCGGATCCGCCATGGGGTCGGTACTGCGACAAAGGCAGCGGGCCCAGCCCGCGATCAGCGCGCATGGCGTTGGCGGCGCGCGCCAGATCCTCGGCGCTGTCGATCAAGGTGCCGTCAAGGTCGAAAAGCACAGCCCGCAGATGGGACCACCGTGACGCGAGCGCCATTACGTGGGGCGACGGCAGGCGAGCAGGTAGTTGACGTCGGTGTCAGCGCCCAGGCTGTATCGTTGCGTCAGCGGGTTGTACGTCAAACCGCGACTGGCTTGAGCGTCCAGTCCGGCGTCGCGGCAGAACTGGGCCAACTCCGATGGGCGCAGGAAGCGCGCGTACTCATGGGTGCCCTTGGGCAGCATGTTCAACACGTACTCCGCACCCACAATGGCCAACAGGAAGGACTTGGCGTTGCGGTTAAGCGTCGACAGGAACACCCACCCTCCCGGTTTCACGAGCGCCGCACAGGCACGCACGACCGAAGCGGGGTCCGGCACATGCTCCAGCATCTCCATGCAGGTCACGACATCGAAACCGCCCGGCTGCTCTGCAGCCAACGCTTCCACGGCGATCTCGCGGTATTCGACGCCCTGGGTACCCGCCTCCATTGCATGCAGTTCGGCGACACGGAGCGGTTTGATCGACAGGTCGATGCCCAGCACCTGAGCACCTGCGCGTGCCATCGAATCGCTCAAAATGCCCCCGCCACAACCGACGTCGAGCACGCGTTTGCCGCTCAGCGGACATAGCTGTTGGATCCAACCCAGGCGCAGCGGGTTGATCTGATGCAACGGCTTGAAATCACTTTCAGGATCCCACCAGCGGTGGGCAAGTTCGCCAAACTTGGCGAGCTCTTGCGGATCGGCATTGATCATGGCGGATGCAGAAAATAGAAAAGCCCCGACGGCGTGCCGTTCGGGGCTCTGCGCAAAGCGCCCAAAGGCGCCTGAGCTTACTTGTTGCGCGTACCGACGACTTCGATCTCGGTGCGGCGGTTCTTGGCGCGGCCTTCGGCGGTCTTGTTGTCGGCGACGGGCTGCTTCTCGCCCTTGCCTTCGGTGTAGACGCGGTTCGGCTCAACGCCCTTGTTCACCAGGTAGGCCTTGACGGCTTCCGAGCGACGGATCGACAGCTTCTGGTTGTATTCATCGCTGCCCACCGAGTCGGTGTGGCCCACGGCGATGATGACTTCCAGGTTGATGCCCTTGGTCTTGCCGACCAGGTCATCCAACTTGGCCATGGCTTCCGGCTTCAGCGTCGACTTGTCGAAGTCGAAGAAGGCGTCAGCGGCGAAGGTGACCTTTTCGCTGACCGGAGCCGGCGGCGGAGTCACGGGCTTCGGGGGAGCCGGCGGAGCAACCGGAGCGGGCGGAGCGACCGGAGCCGGAGCTTCGACCTTCGGTGCCGGCTTGATTTCGCCGTCGCAACCCTTGGCAGCCGTCGCCGGCGTCCAGAAGTTGTTGCGCCAGCAGTATTCGTTGGTGCCGTTCTTCCAAACGGTGCCGTCAGTTGCGCGCCAGTTGTCGATGGTTTGCGCGGACGCGCCAGACGCTGCCGCAGCGGCGACCGCAGCCACCGCAAACAGCGACGCCACGCGATTCAATTTCTTCATGATTCTCCTCTCAAGGAATGCCGCAGTTGCCCTGCGAGAGTCGGTACTCAAACCTCTAACCACAGGAGAGACTTTAGGGTTTCTCCTAGGGACTCGACGATTGTGCCATGTGGGCACCGAGACGGACGCATTGTGGCGGCCTACGTTCATAGGCACCGTGACGCTGTTGCGCTGCTGCTACATGGGGGCGAGCCGCTTAGAATTCGCGCCTTTCACCTACCTCTGAGGACGCCGCGTCCGTGTAACGCGTGCGTAAACCCGCCGCATGACCCAGTTCGCCAAGGAAACCCTGCCGATCAGCCTAGAGGAGGAGATGCGCCGCTCCTACCTTGATTACGCGATGAGCGTGATTGTTGGTCGTGCACTGCCTGACGCCCGCGACGGCCTCAAACCGGTGCATCGCCGCGTTCTGTTCGCGATGCACGAACTGAACAACGACTGGAACCGGCCCTACAAGAAGTCGGCCCGTATCGTCGGCGACGTCATCGGTAAATACCACCCGCACGGCGATACCGCTGTCTACGACACGATTGTGCGAATGGCGCAGGATTTTTCTCTGCGCCACATGTTGGTCGATGGCCAGGGCAATTTCGGTTCCGTGGACGGCGACAACGCCGCTGCGATGCGATACACCGAAATTCGGCTGGACAAGATCGCGCACGAAATGCTGGCCGATATCGACAAGGAAACCGTCGATTTCGGGCCGAATTACGACGGCAGCGAGAAAGAGCCCCTGGTATTGCCAACGCGGCTGCCGAATTTGCTTGTCAATGGGTCGTCGGGCATTGCGGTTGGCATGGCCACCAATATTCCGCCACATAACCTCAACGAGGTCATTGACGCCTGTTTGCTGGCTTTGCGGAACCCTGAGTGCACCGTCGACGAGCTCATGGAGATCATCCCGGCGCCAGACTTCCCGACCGCCGGCATCATCTACGGCTTGGCCGGTGTACGCGACGGCTACCGCACCGGTCGTGGTCGCGTGGTGATGCGCGCCAAGGTGCACTTCGAAGACATCGACAAGGGTTCGCGCCAGTCGATCATCGTTGACGAGATCCCCTACCAGGTCAACAAGAAGACGCTGCTGGAACGCATCGCCGAGTTGGTCCACGAGAAAAAGATCGAGGGGATCAGCCACATCCAGGACGAGTCCGACAAATCGGGCATGCGCGTCGTCATCGAGCTGAAGCGCGGCGAAGTCCCTGAGGTGGTGCTGAACAACCTCTACAAGCAGACGCAGCTGCAGGACAGCTTCGGCATGAACATGGTGGCCCTCATCGACGGCCAACCAAAGCTCTGCAATCTGCGCGACATGGTGGTGGTGTTCCTGGAGCACCGCCGAGAGGTCGTGACGCGCCGGACCATTTTCGAATTGCGAAAGGCTCGCGAGCGCGGCCATGTGCTCGAAGGCTTGGCCGTGGCGCTCGCCAATATCGACGAGTTCATCGAAACCATCAAGACCTCGCCGACACCGCCGGTTGCCAAGGCGGCGCTGATGGCCAAGAGCTGGGACTCATCGCTGGTGCGCGAGATGCTAACCCGCGCCGAGGGCCAGACGCCCGGCGGCCGCGCGGCATTCCGCCCTGAGGGCCTGGAGCCCGAGTACGGCATGCAGACGGACGGCCTCTACCGCCTGTCCGACTCCCAGGCCAGCGAAATCCTGCAGATGCGCCTGCAGCGCCTGACCGGCTTGGAGCAGGACAAGATCGTCGGCGAGTACAAGGATGTCATGTCCCAGATCGCCGACCTGCTCGACATCCTCGCCACGCCGTCGCGTGTGACGACCATCATCAGCGATGAGCTGATCCAGCTGAAGACCGAGTTCGGCCAGACCAAGCTGGGCGCGCGACGCAGCGTCATCGAGCACAACGCGCAGGAACTCGGCACCGAGGACCTGATCACGCCGACCGACATGGTCGTGACGCTCTCGCACACCGGCTACATCAAGAGCCAAGCGCTCAGCGAGTACCGCGCCCAGCGCCGCGGCGGTCGCGGCAAGCAGGCCACGGCGACCAAAGATGACGACTGGATCGACCAGCTCTTCATCGCCAACACGCACGACTGGATCCTGTGCTTCTCCGACCGTGGCCGCGTCTACTGGCTCAAGGTCTGGGAGGTGCCGCAGGGCTCTCGCAATTCGCGTGGCAAGCCCATCGTCAACATGTTCCCGCTGCAAGCGGGCGAAAAAATCACCGTCGTGCTGGCGCTGACCGGTGAATTCCGGACCTTCCCGGAAGATCACTTCATCTTCATGGCCACCGCCATGGGTACGGTCAAGAAGACCTCGCTGAAGGACTTCAGCAACCCACGCAAGGCCGGGATCATTGCCGTTGACCTGGACGAAGGCGACCATCTCATCGGTGCGGCGCTGACCGACGGCCATCACGATGTGATGCTCTTCAGCGACGGCGGCAAGGCAGTGCGCTTCGATGAGGACGACGTGCGCCCCATGGGCCGCACAGCCCGCGGCGTGCGCGGCATGATGCTTGAGCCGGACCAGCGTCTGATCGCGATGCTGGTGGCCGAGGACGAAACGCAGTCGGTGCTGACCGCGACCGAGAACGGCTTCGGCAAGCGCACCAGCATCCTTGAGTACACCCGCCACGGGCGTGGGACCAAGGGCATGATCGCCATCCAGCAAAGCGAGCGCAATGGCCGCGTCGTCGCCGCGACGCTGGTGCGCCCCGAGGACGAGATCATGCTGATCACCGACAAGGGTGTGCTCGTGCGTACCCGCGTGGGTGAGATCCGCGAACTCGGCCGCGCGACCCAGGGTGTCACACTGATCGCGCTGGACGATGGCAGCAAGCTGTCGGGCCTGCAACGCATCGTCGAGAACGACGCCAACGAAACCACTGACACCGACAGCGCCGCCGAACCTGGCGAAGCCGGTGACATCCCTGAAGCCCCCAAGGACTGACATGAATTCTCGCAAGTTGGGCCTGGCCCTCGCCGTCGCGCTGGCCACCAGCACCGCGCTGGCGCAACCCTCGGCGGCCAAAAAGGCATTGATCGACAAGATCGTGCAACTTCAACAGCAAGGCCTGGCTGAAAGCATGGCCGCCAACATCGTGCAACAGCCTCTGCCCCAACTGATGCAAGCGGGCCGTGCGGCGCTCCAGCAGGTGCCCGCGGACAAGCGCGAGGCCACGGGCAAGCTGATGGACGCGGAACTGAAGAAGTTCGTCGAGGAAAACGTTCCCTATCTGAAGGACAAGATCGCCAAGGCCGTACCGACCACGGCTTCGGCGCTGCTGGACGAACGCTTCAGCGAGGACGAACTGAAGCAGATCGTGGCCTGGGCAGAATCGCCGGTCAGCCAGAAATTCGGCCTGGCCAGCATTGAGTTGCAAAAGGCCGTCGCGCAAAAGGTGATGGCCGAAGCCGGCCCGACGCTGGAAGGCCGACTGAAAACGCTGCAAGGCACCCTGGCCAAGCAGCTCGGCATCCAGCCGCCCGCGGCAGCCCCCAAGGCTGCGGCGTCGGCACCCAAGAAGTAGCCCCCTGACTCGATGACCCGATGACCGCTGCTCGCCCGTTCAACTTCTCCGCCGGACCGGCGACCCTGCCGGAACCTGTTTTGCGCCAAGTGGCCGCGGAGATGCTGGATTGGGGCGGCAGCGGCATGAGCGTCATGGAGATGAGCCACCGCGGCAAGGAGTTCGGCAGCATCCTCGAACGCGCGGAGGCTGACCTGCGCGAGCTGCTCGCCGTGCCTGCCAACTTTCGCATCCTGTTCATGCAGGGCGGCGGGCTGGGCGAGAACGCCATCGTGCCCATGAACCTCAGCCGAGGTGGCAAGGTCGATGTCGTCGTGACCGGCTCCTGGTCGCGCAAGAGCGCCACCGAAGCGCGCCGTTATGCCGATGTTCGTGTTGCGGCCAACATCGGAAGCGGGCGTTCGATTCCGGGCGACTGGCAGCTGCGCACGGACGCGAGCTATGTGCATCTCTGCACCAACGAGACCATCGACGGCATCGAGTTCCATGAACTGCCGCAGCTGGGCAACAGCGTGCCTCTGGTTATCGACTGCTCGTCGCACCTGCTGTCCCGCGCGATCGACTGGCGCCGTGTCGGCCTGGCTTTTGGCGGCGCGCAAAAAAACATCGGCCCGGCCGGCCTGACGCTGGTGTTCGTGCGCGACGACCTGCTCGGCCACGCGCTCGACATCTGCCCGACAGCCTTCAATTTCGAGACGGTGGCCGCCAACCACTCCATGTACAACACGCCGCCGACGTTCGCGATCTACGTCGCCGGCCTCGTGTTCAAGTGGGTCAAGAACCTGGACCACGCCGGCCAACGCGGCCTGGCCGCCATCGAGCAGCGCAACATCGACAAGGCCCGGCTGCTCTACGCCGCACTGGACGCTTCGAGCTTCTACGAGAACCGCGTCGATCCCAGCTGCCGCTCCCGCATGAACGTGCCGTTCTTCCTGCGCGACGAAAAGCTCAATGACGCGTTTCTCGCCGAGGCAAAGACCGCCGGCTTGTTGCAGCTCAAAGGCCACAAGTCGGTCGGCGGCATGCGCGCCTCCCTCTACAACGCGATGCCGCTGGAAGGCGTGCAGGCGCTGGTGTCGTTCATGAAGGACTTCGAGGCCCGTCATGGCTGAACCTGTCGCCTCACAAGCCTTGCTCGCGCTGCGCGGCCAGATCGACGGTCTGGACAAACAACTGCTCGAGCTGCTGAACCAACGCGCCCGGGTTGCCGAGCAGGTCGGAGAGATCAAGCGCGCGGAGGGCACGCCCTTCTTCCGACCTGACCGCGTTGCCCAGGTCATCGACAAGATCCGCGCCGCCAACCCCGGCCCGCTCAAGGGCGAACATGTCGCAGCCATCTGGCGCGAGATCATGTCGGCCTGCCTGGCACTGGAATCGCCGCAGCGCGTTGCCGTGCTCGGCCCCGTCGGCACCTTTTGCGAGCAAGCCGCCATCGAATACTTCGGTGGCGCGGCCGACATCATCTTCTGCGCCAACTTCGACGAAGTCTTCCACGCGACGGCCAGCGGCAGCGCGCAGTTCGGTGTGGTGGGCGTTGAGAACATGACCGAGGGCGTCGTTACACGCTCGCTGGACCTCTTCCTTCACACGCCCTGCCATGTGGTGGGGGAAGTCAGCTTGCTGATCCGCCACAACCTGATGCGCAAGGAGCCGTCGATGCACGGCATCGAGGCCGTTCTCGCCCATCCGCAGGCGCTGGCCCAATGCCAGAACTGGCTCAACAAGCATCTGCCAGACGTCGAACGGCGCGCCGTGTCGAGCAATGCCGAGGGCTCGCGCCTGGCAGCCGAAAACCCGGCCTGGGCGGCCCTGGGCAGCGAGCGGGCTTCCACGGTATTCGGCCTGCACATCACGGCGCACGCCATCCAGGACGAGGCCTACAACCGCACCCGCTTCGCGGTCATCTGCCTGCCGCAGACGATGGCCACGCCGCCTGCTACGGGTCGCGACTGCACCAGCCTGGTCGTCTCGGTGCCCAACCGCCCGGGCGCCATGCACGACCTGCTCGTGCCGCTGAAACGGCATGGCGTGTCCATGACCCGCCTGGAGTCGCGGCCGGCCCGCACCGGCCAGTGGGACTATTACTTCTACATCGACCTCGACGGCCATCCGACGCATCCCAACGTCGCCGACGCGCTGGCCGAGCTGCGCGAGCTTTGCGCCTTCTTCAAGATTCTGGGCGCCTACCCAGTCAAGAATTAACCATGTTCCAGCAGCTCGGCGTGATCGGATGCGGTCTGATGGGCGGCAGTTTCGCGCTGGCGATGAAGCGCGCCGGACTGGTCAAACGTGTCGTCGGCTACAGCAAGTCGCCGTCGACGACGGAGCAGGCCAAGAAGCTCGGCGTCATCGATGTGGCTGCGGAATCGGCGCTACTGGCCGTGTCGGGTTCCGACATCGTGCTGATCGCCGTACCGGTTTCGGCCACCGAGAGCACGCTCAAGGCCATCCGCCATCTGGTCAACCCGGGCGTGCTTTTCATGGACGTGGGCTCGACCAAATGCGACGTCATCGAAGCCGCGCGTCGCGCCCTGGGTGACCGCTCCTCCAGCTTCGTGCCCTGCCACCCGATCGCGGGCAAGGAATCGGGCGGCGTCCAGCATGCCGAGGCCAACCTCTACGAAGGTCGCCAGGTCATCCTGACGCCCCAGCCCTTCACCAACCCGCAGCTCGTGCAGCGCGCGACCGATGTGTGGTCAGCGCTGGGCGCCACGGTGTTGAAGATGCGGCCGCACAACCACGACGCCGCGTTCGCTGCCGTCAGCCATCTGCCCCACCTGCTGGCCTTCGCCTATTTCCAGGCCATCGCCGAGCAGCCCGCTGCGCGTGACTACCTGAGCCTGGCCGGCCCGGGCTTTCGCGACTTCACCCGCATCGCCGCCGGCGAGCCGGCCGTCTGGCGCGACATCCTGCTGGCCAACAAGCATGAAGTCCTCGCCCAGTCCAAGCGCTTTCGCACCATGCTCGACCAGCTCGAAGCGCTGATCGAATCGGGTGACGCGCCGGCCCTGGAAGCCGCGCTGCGCCCCATCTCCGAGGGCCGCGCGGCCTGGGGCAATCCTCCTCCTGCAGTCCCGCCGGGCCGCCCGGCTGGCAAGTGATGTTCAAGATCCCCTTCCTCGACTTGCCGCCCCTGCGCGGCGCCGCAGGCACGGTGCGCCTGCCCGGCTCCAAGAGCATTTCCAACCGCGTGTTGCTGCTGGCAGCCTTGAGCGAGGGCAAGACCTTCGTGCGCGACCTGCTCGACTCCGACGACACCGCCGTCATGCTCGATGCCCTGCGAGCCCTCGGCTGCGGCGTCTGGCGAGAGGGCGACGCTGTCGTCATCGACGGCCTCGGCGGCCAGCTCCGGGCCAAGGAAGCGAAGCTCTTCCTCGGCAATGCCGGCACGGCGATGCGCCCCCTGACCGCCGCGCTCGCGCTGCTGGCGGCGACACAGGGCGGCACTTTCGAGGTCTCGGGCGTGGCGCGCATGCATGAGCGGCCCATCGGCGACCTCGTTGATGCGCTGCGTGGCCTGGGCTGCGAGATCGACGACCTCGGCAACGCCGGGTATCCGCCGCTGCGCCTGCGCGGGCCGGCCGCACTCGCTTTGAATATCCCCGTTCGAGTGCGGGGCGACGTATCCAGCCAGTTCCTCACCGCACTGCTGCTGGCCCTGCCCCTGGTTGCTGACCGCGACATACGCATCGAAGTCATCGGTGAGCTGATCTCCAAGCCCTACATCGAGATCACGCTGGCGCTGCTGGCGCGCTTTGGCATCGCCGTGAAGCGTGAGGACTGGGAGGCGTTCGTCATTCCCGCCGGCAGCCGCTACCGCTCTCCGGGCGAAGTGTTCGTCGAGGGGGACGCCTCCTCGGCGTCCTACTTCGTCGGCTTGGGCGCGATTGCGGCGACCGATGCGCCCCTCCGCATCGAAGGCGTCGGTAGCGAGTCTCTCCAAGGGGACGTGCGCTTCATCGAGGCCGCCGCCGCCATGGGCGCCGAGGTGAAGACGGGGCCCAATTGGCTGGAAGTCCGCCGGGGCGCCTGGCCGCTCAAGGGCATCACGCTGGACTGCAACCACATCCCCGATGCGGCCATGACGCTGACGGTGATGGCTCTCTATGCCGATGGCCCGACGACCTTGACCAACATCGCCAGCTGGCGCGTCAAGGAGACCGATCGCATTGCCGCAATGGCAACCGAGTTGCGCAAGTTGGGCGCAAACGTCGATGAAGGCCCTGACTGGATCCGGGTGCAGCCGCTGCGCGGCTGGAAGGCGGCGGCCATCCACACCTACGACGACCACCGCGTCGCCATGTGCTTTTCGCTGGCGGCTTTCAACGGCCTGGTCACTGACCATGCCGTGCCGGTCCGCATCCTGGAGCCGCACTGCGTCGCCAAGACCTTCCCCGACTATTTCGAGACCTTGTTCGGCGTCGTCAGTGCCAACGCAGAAGACGTTCCCGTCATCACCATCGACGGCCCGACCGCCTCGGGCAAGGGCACCCTCGCGGACGAGGTAGGCAAGGCGCTGGGCTTTGGCGTGCTCGACTCCGGCGCCCTCTACCGCGTCACCGGCCTGGCCGCGCGGCGGGCCGGCCTGGATCTGGACGATGGCGCGGCCGTTGCAGCCATCGTGCCGACCTTGCAACTCGCCTTCCGCAACGGCCAGGTCTTCCTTGGCCAGGAAGATGTCAGCGCGCGGCTGCGCGCCGAGGCCACCGGCCTGCTGGCGTCGCAGGTGGCCGCCCACGCCGAGGTGCGCCAGGCCCTGCACCAGCTGCAACTCGATTTCCGCCGCCTGCCAGGCCTGGTGGCCGATGGCCGGGACATGGGCACGGCTGTTTTTCCGGACGCCAGCCTGAAGGTCTTCCTCACGGCAAGTGCCGCCACGCGGGCCGAGCGCAGGCATAAGCAATTGATTTCCAAAGGTATTTCGGCTAATATCACGGGCTTGCGCGAAGATCTGGAGGCGCGGGACGAGAGGGACAAGAACCGCTCGGCCTCGCCTTTGAAGCCCGCGCAAGACGCGCAGTTGCTGGACAACTCGGCGCTGACCATCGAAGCCTCGGTGGATCAGGTGCTGGGATGGTGGCAGCAGCGCCGGCCCTTCTGACCCACGTCAGAGGGACCCAGGCCTGAGAAGCCACGGCCCGCGGCCCTTCCCTCCGAACGTCAGTTCACTGAGGGTCGCGATGTCAACAACTTAACCCGCAGCTTGTCTGCACGCCGCGTCGGGGCTCCCCGCCGCATCAAGGTCCAATACATGTCCCAAACCCAAACCGCCCAAGCTTCCGGCATGGAATCCTTTGCCGCCATGTTCGAGGAGTCGCTGCAGCGCTCCGACATGCGCGCTGGCGAAGTGATCTCGGCCGAAGTCGTTCGTGTCGAACACAACTTCGTCGTCGTCAATGCAGGCCTCAAGTCCGAAGCCTACGTGCCCATCGAAGAGTTCAAGAACGACCAGGGCGAACTGGAAGTCCAGGTCGGCGACTTCGTGTCCGTCGCCATCGACGCGATCGAAAACGGCTACGGCGACACCATCCTGTCGCGCGACAAGGCCAAGCGGCTGGCCTCGTGGCTGAGCCTGGAAACGGCCCTGGAGTCCGGCGACTTCGTGACCGGCACCGTCTCCGGCAAGGTCAAGGGCGGCCTGACCGTCCTGGTCAACGGCATCCGCGCCTTCCTGCCCGGCTCGCTGCTGGACACGCGCCCGGTGAAGGACATGAGCCCTTACGAGGGCAAGACCATGGAATTCAAGGTCATCAAGCTCGACCGCAAGCGCAACAACGTTGTGCTGTCGCGTCGCGCCGTGGTCGAAGCCTCCATGGGTGAAGAGCGCGCCAAGCTGCTCGAGACGCTGTCCGAAGGTGCCATCGTCAATGGCGTGGTCAAGAACATCACCGAATACGGTGCGTTCGTGGACCTGGGCGGCATCGACGGCCTGCTGCACATCACCGACATGGCATGGCGCCGTGTCCGTCACCCGTCGGAAGTCGTGACGGTTGGCCAGGAACTGACCGCCAAGGTCCTGAAGTTTGACGCCGAGAAGAACCGCGTCTCGCTGGGCATCAAGCAGCTGGGCGACGACCCGTGGTTCGGCGTGGCCCGCCGCTACCCGACCGGCACCCGCCTGTTCGGCAAGGTCACGAACATCGCCGACTACGGCGCGTTCGTCGAGATCGAGCCAGGCATCGAAGGCCTGGTGCACGTCTCCGAAATGGACTGGACCAACAAGAACATCGCCCCCAGCAAGCTGGTCTCGCTGGGCGACGAAGTCGAAGTCATGGTCCTCGAAATCGACGAAGACAAGCGCCGCATCAGCCTGGGCATGAAGCAGTGCAAGGCCAACCCGTGGGAAGAGTTCGCCGAGAACGTCAAGCGCGGCGACAAGGTCAAGGGCCCGGTCAAGTCGATCACCGACTTCGGCGTGTTCGTGGGCCTGGCCCAGGGCATCGACGGCCTGGTGCACCTGTCCGACCTGTCTTGGGACGAGACCGGCGAAACCGCCGTTCGCAACTTCAAGAAGGGCCAGGAAGTCGAAGCCGTCGTGCTGGCCGTGGACGTCGAGCGCGAGCGCATCTCGCTGGGCATCAAGCAGCTGGACAGCGACCCGTTCACCGCCTACACCACGATCAATGACCGTGGCGCCTCGGTGACCGGCAAGGTCAAGACCGTGGACCCGCGCGGCGCCGAGATCGAGCTGGCTGAAGGCGTGATGGCCTATCTGCGCGCTTCGGAAATCTCCCGCGACCGCGTGGAAGACGCCCGCAACGTGTTGAAGGAAGGCGATGAAGTCACCGCCGTCGTCGTCAACATCGACCGCAAGACCCGCAACATCCAGCTGTCCATCAAGGCCAAGGACAACGCCGACAACCAGGAAGCCATGACGCGCCTGAGCCAGTCGAGCGAGCGTGAGAACGCCGGCACCACCAGCCTGGGCGCCCTGCTGCGCGCCAAGCTCGACAACCAAGGCAACTGATCGCCCTGGAAGTCCGCCCGGCATCCTCGTGATGCCGGGTATGCTCCCCACAGGCTCGCCGGCATCGCCAGCGGGCCTGTTTCAATTCCACGCTCCGCCACGCCTTGCCAAGCCCCGCCATGACCCGCTCCGACCTTGTCGCCGTGCTCGCCGAACGCTTTGGCCAACTGACCCAGCGCGACACCGAGTTCGCCGTCAAGACCATCCTCGACGCGATGAGCGATGCGCTCGCGCGCGGCCACCGCATCGAGATCCGCGGCTTCGGCAGCTTCTCCATCAGCCGCCGTCCGCCCCGCGTGGGGCGCAATCCGCGCAGCGGCGAACAGGTCATGATTCCCGAGAAGCTGGCACCTCACTTCAAGCCCGGCAAGGCGCTTCGCGAGGCGGTCGACGAGCATCTCCCAGTCACGGACGCCTGAGCCAGAATCCGGGGCCATGCGCACCCTCGTTTGGCTCCTGCGGGCCCTGCTCTTCTTCACGCTGTTCGCCTTCGCGCTGAACAACAGTCACGACGCCGTCGTGCGCTGGTTCTTCGGCCACGAATGGCGCGCGCCTCAGGTCATCATCGTGTTGCTGGCCTTCGGCTTCGGTGCCGCGTTTGGCGTGCTGGCCATGGTGCCCGCATGGTGGCGTCACCGTCGTGCCGCACAACGCGTAGAGCCGCTCCCCGGCGCGGTCACCCCGGCGCCTGACGCGCCCCCGTCCCTGTCCACGCCTTTCGCTGCCCACCAAGATGGAGTTTGATCCGCGCTGGCTGCTCTTCGTCCTGCCCGTCGTCTTTGTCCTCGGCTGGCTCGCCTCCAAGCTTGACTCCAAGCAGTGGAAGCTCGAACAGCGTGATTCACCCAAGGCGTACTTCAAGGGGCTGAATCTGCTGCTGAACGAGCAGCAGGACAAGGCCATCGACGCCTTCATCGAAGCCGTCCAGAACGACCCCGACACGTCCGAGCTGCACTTCGCCCTGGGCAGCCTGTTCCGGCGCCGCGGCGAGACCGAACGCGCCGTGCGCGTGCATGAACACCTGCTGCGCCGCGGCGACCTGCCCAAGACCGACCGCGACCGCGCCCAGCACGAGCTGGCCCAGGACTTTTTCAAGGCCGGCCTGTTCGACCGCGCCGAGGCCGCCTATGCCGAACTGCGCGGCAGCGCCTTCGAGCGCGAGGCGCGCCTGGCGCTGCTGTCGCTGTACGAGCGCTCGCGCGACTGGTCCAAGGCGGCCGAAGTCGCTGCCGAGCTGGAGGCCGCCGGCACTGGCTCCTTTTCGGGCCGCATCGCCCACTACCTTTGCGAGCAGGCCCTCGTCGCGCAATCTCAGGGTCATGCCGACCTGGCGCAGGAGCTGCTGAACCAGGCACAGCGCCGCGAGCCCGAGGCGGCACGCGCCTATGCACTGCAAGGCCAGTTGTTGCTGAAGGCCGGTCATCCGGAGGCCGCGTTCGCGGCCTTCGGCAAGCTGCTGGCCGCCAATCCGGCCGCCTTCAACCTGGTCGCTGCCGACTGCGCCACGGCCGCGCAGCAACTCGGCCAACCCGAGCGCGCCATCGCCCTGCTGCTGGAGCAGTACCAGCGCGCGCCCAGCATGCATCTGCTGCGGGCGCTGTCCGCATTGCAGCCGGCGCCGCAGCGCGAGCGCCTCGCCGCCCACCTGCGCGAACAGCCCGCCCTGTCCGCCGCCACCGAATTGCTCAAGCTCAACGCTGCTGCGCTGCCGACCGGTGAAGCCGTCGCCATGGTGCAGACGCTGGAGAAGGCCACCAAGCCGCTGCTGCGCTATCGCTGCGCCGCCTGCGGCTTCGAGGCCGCCCACTACTTCTGGCAATGCCCCGGTTGCCTGAACTGGGACACCTATCCTCCGCGCCATGTTGAAGAACTCTAAGCGCACCATCGTCTGCATGAAGTGGGGCACCAAGTACGGCCCCGAGTACGTCAATCGCCTCTACGCGATGGTTCGCCGCCATCTCAAAGGCGACTTCGACTTCGTCTGCTTGACCGACCGTACCGAAGGCATCCGCGGCGAGGTGAAGTGCTTCCCCATCCCCGAGCTGACGCTGCCTAACGGCGAGCCTGAGCGCGGCTGGAAAAAGCTGACGACATTCAGCCCCATCCTTGTCGAGCAATACGGCCTCGACGGCACAGGCCTTTTCCTCGACCTCGACGTCGTCATCGTCGACGACATCACGCCCTTCTTCGTGGTACCGGGTGAGTTCCTCGTCATCCACGACTGGAAGCGCCCCTGGCGCGTCACCGGCAACTCCTCGGTCTACCGCTGGGAACTCGGCGCCCACCAGGACGTACTGACCGAATTCGTCGCCGACCAGGCCAAGGCCAAGGCCGATTACCGCAACGAGCAGGCCTTCCTGAGTGCCGTGCTGCACCGGCAAGGCAAGCTCAAGTACTGGCACGATGCCTGGTGCGCCAGCTACAAGTACCACTGCATCCCAGCCTGGCCCACCAGCTACTGGCGTGACCCCTTCATCCCCGAGGGCGCGCGCATCCTGATCTTCCACGGCGTCATGAACCCGCCCGACGCGCTGGCCGGACGCAGCAACGGCAACTGGCGGCACGCCCGGCCGGCGCGGTGGATCGCCGACCATTGGCGAGAGTGACTCGCGGATGACCACGGCTGTTCTCGTTCTCAAGGCCTTGCTCGTTCTCCTCACGCTGCTGTTCCTGCGCGAGGTCTGGACGGTGCTGCGCGCCCGGGTGCCGGCGCGCACACGCGAGACCGTCGTCGGCGAAGGTCGCTGCGAGGCCGACATCCCCAAGGTGATCTGGACCTATTGGCACACCGCGCCGCCACCCGACTTCATCACGGCCTGTGTCGAGAACTGGCGCCGTTTCGCGCCCGACCATGAGATCCGGCTGCTGAATCGCGACAGCGCGCCCGGCTGGCTGCCCGGCCTGCGTGCGGACTTCGATGCCTTGCCGGCCTACCGCCAGGCCGACTGGCTGCGCATCCAGCTGCTGGCCCGCCATGGCGGCATCTGGCTCGACGCCTCCATCCTGCTCGCCCGCGATCTCGACTGGCTGCACCAGCAGCGCGCCCATCGCGCGGCCAGCTATGTCGGCTTCTACATCGACCGCTTCACGACGCGCCCGGACCAACCCATCGTCGAGAACTGGCTGATGGCCGCCGCACCCGGCTGCCCGTTCACACGGGACCTGGCCGAGGCCTTCGACAAGGCGCTGGACGAGGGCGCTGAAGCCGTGCTCGCCCGGCTCGCTGAGCAAGGCCGCGCCAGCCGGGTCCTGCAACGGCTGGACCACGATTCGCAGCGCTACCTGCTGATGCATGTCGTGGCCGCGGACCTGCTGGACCGCCATGGCGCGGGCTACCGCCTGGCCCTGCTGCGCGCCGAGGACGGCCCGTTCGCCTGGCTGTGCGGCGTGGGCTGGCGCAAAACCCATCTCTATGTGCGCGTCGCGCTCACCCCCTGCCCGCGCCGGTTGCCGGCAGTGCTCAAGCTGCGCGGCAACGACCGTCGCGTCATCGAGCGCCACTGGCAGCGCGGTCGCGTCCTGCCCGGCAGCGCCCTGGATGAATTGATCCGCCGTCCATCGTGACCTGGCTCAGCTTGCTGTTGCCGATGTACCGGGTCGAGGCGTGGCTGCCGGCATGCATCGACTCGCTGTGCGGCCAGCTCGACGACAGCGTCGAGGTCGTCTTCGTGGACGATGCTTCCCCCGACGGCTCTGCGGCGCTCGCCACAGCCCTGCTGCCCCAGGCCCGCGTGATTCGCGAGCCGGTCAACCGCGGCGTCAGCGCGGCGCGCAACCGGCTGCTCGACGCGGCGCGCGGCGACTACCTCTGGTTCATCGACCCGGACGACCTGCTGGAGCCCGGTGCCATCGCGCAGCTCAAGGCCGTGATTGCCGAGCACCGGCCGGACCTCGTCACCTGCGATTTCCGCGTCTTCGACGACGGCCCGTCGACCACTTCCACCAAGCCACGTCACCGCCACATCACAAGCTTTGACGGCCCGGCGGGCATGTTGATGGCCGATGTGAACCAGCGCCTGCGCGGCCTGTTCGCCCGCGGCCAGTTCCATCCGTGGAGCAAGATCGTGCGGCGTTCGTGCTGGCCGGCCGGGCTGCGGTTTCCCGAGGGCCGCGTCTTCGAGGACATGGCCGTCTACCCCCGCCTGGCACTGCACACGCCTCGCCATGTGCATGTGGCCGAAGTGTGGGTCGCTTACCGCCAGCGCGCCGGCAGCCTGCTCGGCCACCTGGACGCAAAGCGGCTGGACGACTGGACCGCGGCGCTGGACGGCCTGGCCACCGAGTTGCCGCCGCTTGATGACGACACCCGCTTCGAGATCGCCCACTTCTGCGCCCGCACGCTGCTGCGCGCCCGGCGGCGGCGCCAGCAGCTGGGCGGCGAGGCGCTGGCAGGGCTGAGGACCGACGCCGAGCGCTTCGACCACAGCTCGCCGCTGAACCGCCGAGAGCTGCGGTCCGCCTACTTCAAACGCGGCCGCTGGCTGCGCGCCCTGCAATGGTGGCGCAGCGCGTGATCAGCGCCTCGTAGCGCTCGCGCATCAGCGCCACGCCGTGCTCGGCCAAGGCACGCTCGCGGGCCGCGGCGCCGAGGCGGGCCGCCAGCGCGGGATCATGCAGCAGCCGCGCGATGGCGTCGGCCAAGGCGGCCGCATCGCCCTCGGGCACCAGCAGCCCGGTCACGCCGTCCTCGACGACGCCCCTCACACCGATGACGTCCGACGCGATGCAGCCGCAGCCGGCGGCCATGGCCTCCACCAGGGCCAGCGGCATGCCTTCATAGTGCGTGGACAGCACGTAGATCGCCTGCGACCGCAACAGCCCGGGCATGTCGCCGTGATGGCCGAGAAAACGCACCTGGCCACCCAGGGCCATTTGCTGGACCTTGGCCTGCATGCGCGCCTGCCGCGGGCCGGTGCCAGCGAGCTGCAACGGTGGCCTCAGCCCATGACGCGAAGCCAGCAATGCCATCGCATCGATCAGCGTGGCATGGTCCTTCTGACGCGCGAAACGCGCCGACATCAAGACGCCCGCTTCCCGGTCGCCACCGGCTTGCGCAAAGCGCTCAAGGTCGATGCCATTCGGAATCGCGATCGTCTTGTCCGCCGGCAGGCCCTGCGCCAGCAGGCTCTGCCGAACGCCCTCGCTGACGCCGACCAGCGCGGCCGAGCGCCGCGCCAGCTGGCGCGACTGCCAGCGGCTCCAGGCGGTGTAGCGCTCGCGCGAGTTGTGCTCGACCTGGATCAGCACCGGTACGCCGGCCCGCACGCCGGCATGCCGGCCCAGCAGGTGCTCGGGAAAGCCGTGCGCCAGCAGCGCCGCGGGCTGCAAACCTCTTAGCAGCGATGCCAGCTCTGCGATGGTCACGAGATGCGACCAGCCCGACACCAGGTGCACCGACAGCCCCTGCGCCTTCAGCGCCTCGACGCGGGCCATGGGCGTGTGCCGCTTTCGCCTGAGCACGAGGACCGGCTCGAACGGCCCGCCCCGCAGCGCCGAAAGACAGAGATCGACGGCAACCTGCGTCGCGCCGGAGAAGCCGCCCGTCACGAAATGGACCACGCGAGGTCGGTCGGCGGGCGGGGTCTCATTCGGCATTGCGCGGCAGTGTAGGAGAGACAATCGCGCCCCATGTCTTCCGACGCCAACGCCTCCATCGCCAGCCGCCTGCGCCGCTTCGTCTACCCCCACCGCTGGGGCGCCGTGCTCACCGTGCTGGCCTTCGTCGGCGTCGCGGCCACCGAGACGATGATCCCGAGGCTGGTTGGCTATGCCTTCGGCGAAGGCTTCGCCAAGGACGCCTTTCCGCTGTGGATGGTGCCCGCCGTGCTGATCGGCCTGTATCTCGTGCGCGGGGTGTTCGGCTTCGCGGGCCAGTACCTCTTCAACTGGACGCTCACGCGCAGTGTGACGGACTTCCGCGCCGCGCTCGTCAACGCCTTGTTGCGCCTGGACGCCCAGGTCTACACGCGCATGCAGGCCGGAACGGCGGTCAGCAAGGTGGTCAACGATCCGCAGCAGATCCTGCAGCTGGTCGGCAATGTGGGCCTCAGCGTGCTGCGCGATGGCCTGCCCGCCATCGCCATGGTGGGCTACCTCTTCGTGCTGAACTGGCAGCTGACCCTGCTCAGCCTGATCGTCACGCCGCTGATGGCGCTCGTCATGAAGAAAGTCAACCAGCGCATGCGCATCATGTCCACGCGCGCCTACGACTCGCAGCTGCTGCTGGTCAACAAGGTCGACGACATGACGCGGGCCTGGCGCGTGGTTCGGCAGTTCGGCGCCGCGGCGCACGAGCGCGAGCGCTTTGCCGAGGTGTCCCAGGTCGTGCGCCGCAACGACCTCAAGACGGCCGCGGCCGCCGCGCTGGCCCAGCCGCTGTCCCAGCTCGTCGCCAGCGTCGGTCTGTCCTTCATCATCTGCGTGGCCCTGTGGCAGGCGCGTGCCGATGCCACCGGCGTGAAGGCCTTCGCCGAGTTCGTGACTGCGCTGATGCTGCTCACTTCGCGGCTGCGCCACCTGTCCGACCTGGCTGCGCCGCTGACCCGTGCGACGGTGATCGCCAAGGGTTGCTTCGAGCTGATGGATGCGCCCAAGGAAGCCGACAGCGGCACGACGGAGCTCGCCGTGCCGGCTCAGGGCGACATCGCCATGGAGGCCGTGCGCCTCACCTACCCCGGCGCCTCCCAGCCAGCGCTGGACGGGTTGGCCCTGAGCTTTGCCGCCGGACGCACGACCGCCCTGGTGGGGGCCTCCGGCGCGGGCAAGAGTTCCATCATCCATCTGCTGCTCGGCTTCGGCCGGCCGGACGCCGGGCGCATCTTGCTCGACGGCACCGACATCGAGACGTTGACGCGCCTGTCCCTGCGCCGCCAATTCGCCGTCGTGTCACAGGACATCGTGCTGTTCGACGACTCGGTCGCCAACAACATCGCCTACGCGCAGCCGCGTGACGAAGCCAAGCTCGAAGCTGCGCTGCGCGCCGCCCACCTGTGGGACTTCGTGCAGACGCTGCCCGAGGGCGTGGATACCCACGTCGGCGCCAACGGCAGCAAGCTGTCCGGCGGCCAGCGCCAGCGCCTGGCGATTGCCCGCGCGCTCTACAAGGACGCACCTATCTGGATCTTTGACGAAGCCACCTCGGCGCTCGACACCGAAAGCGAGCGTGCCGTGCAGCAGGCATTGGCGGCCTGGTCCGGCCGCAAGACGCTCATCGTCATCGCCCACCGGCTGTCGACCATCCGCGACGCCGACGCCATCCATGTGCTCGGCGCTGGCAAGCTCGTCGAGACCGGCACGCACGCCGAGCTGCTGGCCCGTGATGGCGCCTATGCGTCGATGGTGCGGGCGCAGGCGGGCGAGCCATGAAGCGCCGCGGCCTGCTGCTGTGGGCTGCATGGTCCATGCCGGCGGCACTGGCCCAGACAGAGGTCGAGGTCAACTCGGCGACGCGAGCCGAACTTGAATCCCTGCCCGGCCTGGGCCCGGCTTTGGTCCAAAGGCTGCTGGCGGCACGACCGTTTGCCGACTGGGGCGACCTGATGAAACGTGTGCCGGGGATACGCGCGGCGACGGCGGCGAAGTTGTCGGGTGCAGGCTTGCGCGTGGGCGGGCGACCCTATGAGCCACCCAAATAATTGAATTTAAATAATTCACCGTATAAATTTCGATTTCTTGATTCGTACGGTGATGAGTTATCTTCCCCTGCCCGACAACGCCGCCCGTCAGGTGATCGACTCCGCGGTCATCTTTCAGGCCTGGCTGAAAGCCTCTGCCGAGGCGCAGCGCTTTGCCGGCGGCATGTACTTCAAACGCGAAGGCGACTACGAGTATCTGGTCAAGACCTCACCGACCAACCGGCAGCAACGTCTTGGCCGGCGCAGCCCCGAGACCGAAGCGGCCTACCTGTCCTTTACCGAGGCCAAGCAAGCAGCGCAGGAGCGCAGCAAGTCCATGGGCGCGGCGCTGCATGAGGCCGAACGCATGAACAAGGCGCTGAAGGTGGGCCGAGCGCCGAACTTGGTCGTTGACGTGCTCAATGCGCTGGAAGCGTCTGGGCTGAGCCCGCACTTCACCGTCGTGGGCACGCATGCGCTCTACGCCTACGAGACGGCAGCCAGCGTCCGCATCGAGGCCGGCGCCATGTCCACGCAAGACGTCGACCTGCTCTGGGACGCCCGCAAGCGCGTTCAGTTCCTCGGCACGATGAAGAAAATGGACAGCTCGATGCTGAAGGTGCTGCAGCAGGTGGACCCGACGTTCCGGCGGATCGACACGCAGCTTGAATCGGTCATCAACGGCAAGGGTTTCATGGTCGACTTCCTCCGCCGGATGGCCGTGGACGGCGACCCTCATCCGTTTCGATTCACTGCTGACGAGGACGACCTTTGGCCGGTTCAAGCAGAGCGCGCCGAAGCCTTCCTGAACACGCCGCGCTTTGAGCAGCCTATCGTGTCGGTGACCGGCCGCATGGCGCTGATGCGCACCATCGCACCGCAGGTGTTCGTCGACTTCAAGCGCTGGATGTCTGGCCTCGACGACCGGCCGCCGGCCAAGCGACGGCGCGACCGGTTGCAGGCCGACATCGTTCAGCAGATGCTCGACGAGAAGCTGCTGCTGATTTGATCAGCGCGCCATCCGGTTCCTGATGACACCCATCAGCGGGCCGTCCAGCGGCAGCTTGTCGCCGTTGCCCTGTTCACGCAGGTAGTACACCTGGCCGGCGGGGAAGGCGGGCGGGATCTCGTAGTCCATGCCTTCCCAGACATCTTCGCGGAAGCTGTAGAAGGCCCAGTGGGCGCCGTGGGCGTTGAGCGCGTCGAGCACGTCGCCCAGGTAGGCGCCGCAATCTGCCCACACCCGCACGCAACCCAGCTCGCCGGCCACCATGCGGTTGGCCGGCACGCCTTTGGCCTTGGCCCAGGCAAACGGCACACCGAGAAACTGCTGCATCGCCGCCTTGTCGAAGCTCAGCGTCTTGTCGCCCCAGGTCACCTTCGAGCCCGGGTAGCGCAGCTGAGGCCGGCGCTTGATCTGCGGCGCGCTGGTGAGGTTCCAGGGCTCGTACATGTGGAAGGCGTAGAGCAACTTCGCGTCCTTCAGCGGCGTCCAGTGGCTGAAGCTCCAGGCATGCGCGTACCAGCCACCGTCGAGCATGAGCGGGGTGTCCGCATCGACTTCTCGGATGGCGGCGATGAGCTGCGCGTAGAAGACCGGCAGGTCATGCGTCGTGCCCTGGTGCTTGGCGTACCAAGCCTTGCGCACCTCGGGCGCGGCCTGTTCGTCCAGCCCCATGCCCTTCTCGGGCGTCGGCTCGTTGAGCAGGTTGTAGCCCGCCAGCGCCGGATGGTCCTTGACGGCCGCGGCCAGGTCGCGCCAGAAGGTGGCGGACTGCGCCCAGTACCGGCGGTCCCTCCAGAGCCGGTCGTCCTGCCTGTCCTGGTTGTGCTGCACCCAGCGGTTGCCGGGAAGGGACAGCGGCACCAGCACGACCTTGATGCCGGCAGCGTGCGCTGCGTCCATCGCCTGTCGCAACAACGTCAGGTCCGGCGCGGGGATGCCGCGATAGTCGTCGGCATCGCCGATCAGAAAGTCGCGCCCCTGCCCCTTCCACTTCGAGAACGTCAACCGCACCCAGGTGGCGCCGGTGGCCTTGAGCGCACGGAAATAGGCTTCGTCGGGCGGCCTGCCGTTGAAGCTGTTGCCGCCATGGCGGGGGGTGTCCCAGAACGCGATGTCGGCCGCCTGCGCCGGAACGGCAAGGAGCCCACAAAGCAATGCAACCACAGAGGCACAGAGGCACGGAGACATAGACTTGATTGAAGACCTCTGTGTCTCAGTGCCTCTGTGGTTGCCTTTGAATTCCATTCAAACGCTCGCCGCGAAACCCGCTGATCGGCTGCGCCGAAGCAGCGCTGGGTCGATCTGCGGCGCGCGCGCCGGCCAGCCGAAAAAGCGCTGCACCTCGGCGCGCTTGGCCAGCGTGTCGCTCATGCCCAGGTTGATCAGCTCGTTGATGAAGCTGGGTTCGAACAGCAGGTAGCTGACCAGCGCCGAGCCGCTCATCGCGTTGCCCTTGCCGCTGACGCCGAAGGCTCGCAGCATCGCCCGCACGGAATGCGGCAGGCTGGCCTGGTGCTCCGCGGCCAGGTCGTCCAGGCGGCGGCTGGGCGCGATGACGAGCAGCTCGATGGGCCGCAACGCCGTCGAGGCACGCGTCTCGCGCGACAACAGCGCCAGGGTGCGGTTGATGCGGCGCAGGCGCTCGACGTCGACCGACAGCGCATCCAGGAAAATGTTGGACAGCGCATGACCGGCAATCTGGGCCATGCTGGGATGCTCGTCAGTGGCGCGGATGCGTCGGCCCTCGGGCTCCTTCATGCGGCCCGCGCCGATGACGAGCACGCGCTCGGCGCCCAGGTGCACGGCTGGCGAGATCGGCGCGCTCTGGCGCATCGAGCCGTCGCCGAACCATTCGGGCATGCCTTCCAGGTCAAGCAGCTCGGCCGGGAAGATGAAGGGGATGGCCGACGAGGCCATCAGATGACTCAGCGTCAGCCGCGCCTGCACGGCCATGCGCTGCTCACGCAGCCACGGCACGACATGGTGGTGGGTCTGGAAGAAGGTGACGTGCTGGCCCGAGGTGTAGCTGGAGCCGGTCAGCGCCAGCGCGCGCAGGTGGCCGCCGTCCAGCATGGTCTCGATGCGATCCATGCTCAGGTACGTGCCGAGCAGGTCACGCAGCGGCGAGTTGTCGAGCAGGCTCTTGGGCCGGCTGCGCCGCCAGCGCGCAATCGCCCAGCCCAGGCTGAGCATGCTCAGCCAGCGCGCGCCACTCTTCACGGCCTCGAACGCGTCGGCGCGGTAGATGTTCTCAACGTGCAGGCCCTGCCACAGGTGCAGCAGGCCGTCGACGGCGCCGTCGAAGTCATCGGCATGGCAGGCCAGCGTGGACGCATTGATGGCGCCGGCCGAGGTGCCGCTGATGATGGGAAAGGGGTTGGCCGTGACGCCGGCGTCGCGGCGCAGCTGGGCGATGGCAGCCAGCACGCCGACCTGGTAGGCCGCACGCGCGCCGCCGCCGGTCAGGATCAGGCCCGTGACCGGCTGGGGGCGGACGAGCCCCATGTCCCGCGTGGGAGAGGGCCTGGGCACGGCTTGCAGCATCGGCGAAATCATCGCCGATGGCGGGCCTCATCCAGCTTCGTAAATGACCTCAGCTGCCGTGCCCAATTTCGCTAAAGCTTCGTCTGCGGGCCAGAAGCGGCTGGCTTCGCCCAGTTCCACCAGCCAGCGCGCGCCCACCTTGTCGCCCTCTGGCTCGGCCTTGACCGACACGCGCACCGGCAGGCCGACCTTGCGTGTGCCGCCCTCCTCCATCTCGACGTCGCGCGGCGGGAAGCGCTGCACCAGCTCGTGCACCAGGCCCGCCGCGCCGGCATTACCGATCAACAGATGCCGGCCGAATTTGGCGCGCGCGGCGGCCAGGCCCCACACGGCCTGCACATTCATGCGCAGGCCGCCGGAGAAGCGGTCGTTCTGCACCTTGCCCTGGGCAATGATGAGTTCGTCCTCGGCCAGCAGCTCCTTGTTGGCGTTCAGCAGTTCCTCGTTGGCCACGGCCTCGATGGCGTCGCTCTTGTCGTCGAGCTTGAAGATGGCAACGCGGCCGCGCTGGCCGTTGATGATGCGCAGGTCGCTGACGATGCCGGCCACCAGCGTCGGCTCGCGGCTGTCGACGAGGTCGGCGATCTGGCGCTTGACGATGCGCCGCACCTCGGCGCCGCCATGGTCGAACAGGTGACCCGACAGGTAGAAGCCGATGGCCGTCTTCTCCAGCGACAGCCGCTCCTTGATGCTCCATGGCGCCGCGTCGACGAGGTCGGGCTCGGCGGTGGACGAGGCGTGCGAATCGCCGAAGTCGAACAGGCCGCCCTGGTCCGCATTGGCCTCGGTGGTCTCGGCATGCGTGTAGCCACGGCCCACGCTGGCGAGCAGCTTGTGGCGCTCGGGGTTGATGCTGTCGAAGGCGCCGGCCTTGATGAGCGCCTCGACCGCGCGCTTGTTGACCGACTTGCGGTCCACGCGCAGACAGAAGTCGTAAAAGCTCAGGAACGGCCCGCCCGATTCACGCGCCGCGATGATGGCTTCGATGGCGCCGCGGCCCGTGCCCTTGACGGCGCCGAGGCCGTAGTTCACCAGGCGGTTGGTCATCGGCTCGAAGCGATAGACGCCCTTGTTGACGCAGGGCGACTGGAACTCGATGCCGAAGATCTTCGCGTCGTTGAGCAACACCTTGAGCTTGTCGGTGTCGTCCATTTCGATGGTCATGTTCGCGGCATAGAACTCGGCCGTGTAGTGCGTCTTCAGCCAGGCTGTGTGATAGCTCAGCAATGCATACGCGGCGGCGTGCGACTTGTTGAAGCCGTAGCCCGCGAACTTTTCCATCAGGTCGAAGACCTCGTCGGCCTTGGCCTGGTCGATGCCCTTCTCCGCGGCCCCCTTGCGGAAGATCTCACGGTGCATGGCCATCTCCTCGGCCTTCTTCTTGCCCATCGCGCGGCGCAGCATGTCGGCGCCGCCCAGGCTGTAGCCACCCAGCACCTGGGCCGCCTGCATCACCTGCTCCTGGTAGACGAAGACGCCGTAGGTCTCCTCCAGCACCTGGCCGAGCAGCGGGTGCGGGTACTCGATGGTCTCCTTGCCGTGCTTGCGCGCGACGAAGGACGGGATCAGGTCCATCGGCCCCGGGCGGTACAGCGACACCAGCGCGATCAAGTCCTCGAAGCGCGAGGGCTTGGCGTCCTTCAGCAGGCGCTGCATGCCGGGCGATTCAAACTGGAACACGCTCTCGGAGTAGCCCTTGCCGAACAGGTCGAACACCTTCTTGTCGACCAGCGGCACATTGGCCCAGTCGAAGTCCTTGCGCTCGGGGTAGCGGGCGACGATGAAGTCCTTGGCGAGCTCCAGGATCGTCAGCGTCGCCAGGCCCAGGAAGTCGAACTTGACGAGGCCGATGGCCTCCACGTCGTCCTTGTCGAACTGGCTGACGGCGCTGGTCGAGCCCGGCTGCTGGTACTGAGGGCAGAAGTCGGTGATCTTGCCCGGCGCGATCAGCACGCCGCCGGCATGCATGCCGATGTTGCGCACCATGCCTTCCACGCGGGCCGCCAGCTTCAGCAGCTCGGCCACCTCCTCGTCGGCAGCCTCGCGCTCCTCCAGCTCCGGTGCCTCGTGGCGGGCGTAGATGACCTTGGACTTCTCGGGGTCGAAGTTCGGCGGCAGCTTGGCCAACGTCACCGCCTTGCCGGGCGGCGCCGGGATCAGCTTGGCGATGCTGTCCACATGCCCGTAGCCCATGCCCAGCACGCGGCCGATGTCGCGCAGCGCGGCCTTGGCGGCCATGGTGCCGAACGTCGCAATCTGACTGACCGCCGGGCGGCCGTACTTGTCCTTGACGTAATCGATGACGCGGTCGCGGTTGCCCTGGCAGAAGTCGATGTCGAAGTCGGGCATCGACACGCGCTCGGGGTTCAGGAAGCGCTCGAACAGCAGGTTGTATTTCAGCGGGTCCAGGTCGGTGATCAGCAGCGCATAGGCCACCAGCGAACCCGCGCCCGAGCCCCGGCCCGGGCCGACCGGGCAGCCGTTTTCCTTAGCCCAGCGAATGAAGTCCGACACGATGAGGAAGTAGCCCGGGAAGCCCATCTTGATGATGGTGTTCAGCTCGAACTCCAGCCGCTCCACGTAGCGCGGACGCTCCTTGTCGCGCTCGGTCTCGTTGGGGAACAGGTGCTTCAGCCGGCCCACCAGCCCCTCGTGGCTCAGCTCGCGGAAGTACTGCTCCATCGGCATGGGCGTGCCGTCTGCCAGCAGTGGCGTCGGGAAGTTCGGCAGCTGCGGCTTGCCCAGCACCAGCGTCAGCGAGCAGCGGCGCGCGATCTCGGTGGTGTTGCGGATGGCGCTTGGAATGTCCTTGAACAACGCGCGCATCTGCGCCTGCGTCTTGAAATACTGGCTGGGCAGGAAGCGCTTGATGCGCTTGGGGTTGGCCAGCGTCTCGCCTTCGGCCACACAGACACGCGCCTCGTGCGCCTCGAAGTCGTCTTCGCCGAGGAACTGGATCGGGTGGGTCGCCACGACCGGCAGGCCCAGCTCGGCGGCCAGCGGCACGCTCGCCTGCACGAGCGCTTCTTGGCCGGGCAGACCGGCGCGCTGCAGCTCGATGTAGAAGCGGTTGGGGAAGAAGGCCGCAAGGCGCTGCGCCCACTCCCGTGCGCGCACCTTGTCGCCCTGCATCAGCGCCTGGCCCAGCCCGCCGTGCTGGGCGCCTGACAGGCAGATCAGCCCGCCGCCCAGCTCCTGCAGCCACTCCCATTTCAGGCAGGCCTGGTTGCGCTGCACGTTATCGATCCACGCGCGTGACAGCAGCTCGCTGAGATTGAGATAACCCTGGCTGTCCTGCACCAGCAGCAGCAGCCGGGTGGGCGGCTTGTCGGTGGCGTCGGTCTCCAGCCAGCAGTCCGCGCCCAGGATGGGCTGCACCCCCTTCTTGCGCATCGCGCTGTAGAACTTGATGCCGCCGAAGAGGTTGGCCAGGTCCGTGATGGCCGCAGCCACCTGCCCGTCCGCGGCGGCCGCGTCGGCGGCGTCATCGGTGCGCAAGGTTCCGTCCACGACCGAGAACTCGGTGTGCATGCGCAGGTGGACGAAGGGAAGTTCTTGCGGATTCTGGGCAGCGGTCTCGGGCATTGCGGCATTGTAGGAATGCCGCTCCCGGGCCACGCCTGGCCGCCACGCCCGCCTGCCGTAAACGCTTTCACGCAAAAAGATTAAGTATTACTTTTAATCGATATCAACTCTCGAATCGGCGTTACCGCGAGGTTACGGCGGCTAATTAGTCATGTTTAATCTTTCCAGGCTGCACGACGAGGCGGCCGGCAACACGACCGGAGACAACCCATGTTCCTGACCTTGAAGCGCCTGGTGCGCTTTGCTGCTGGTTGCGTTTTCGCCGCCGGCCTGGCCACCAGCCATGCCGCGCCGTGGGCGCTGACCGGCTCCCTCGGCACCCACGACCCGCACATCTACAAGACCAGTTCGACCTGGTGGCTGTTCGAGACCACCGACAACGGTGGCATCGCGGTCAAGTACTCGAGCAATGGACGCGCCTGGACGCAGGGCCTGCCCATCTTTGGCAACGGCCTGGCCTGGTGGAAAACCTATCTGCCGGCCGACAAGACCGCCATGGTCTGGGCGCCGGGCTGCGGCGAGTACGGGTCGCTGGGCTATTGCTACTACGCCATCTCCAGCTTCGGCTCGCAGAAATCGGCCATCGGCCTGGCGACCTCGGCGGGTGGCATCGCCACCGGGCAGTGGGTCGACCAGGGCGCCATCCTGAGGTCCCAGGCCGGCGACGGCTACAACGCCATCGACCCGGCCTTTGTCGTGGCCGCCAACGGCGATCCCTACCTGGTGTTCGGTTCGTTCTGGAACGGCATCTACATCACGCGTGTCAGCAAGGTGAACCTCAAGCCGCCCACGGGCGGCCTGGTCAACATCGCCCGGGACACGGTCAACGGCATCGAGAACGGCTTCGTCGTCCGCCGGGGCAGCTGGTACTACCTGTTCGCGTCCAAGGGGGCCTGCTGCAGGGGTGCGAACAGCACCTACTACATCACCGTCGGCCGTTCGACCTCCATCACCGGCCCTTACGTCGACAAGGCCGGCAAGTCGATGATGTCGGGCGGCGGCACCGTCCTGGCGACCAGCGGCAGCCGCTTCAAGGGCCCGGGCGGGCAGTCGCTGCTGGCTGACGGCGCCGTGATGGCCTGGCATGCCTATGACGCGCAGAACAACGGCGCGCCGGTGCTCTTCGTCGGCGACGTGACCTGGGGGTCGGACGGATGGCCGCAAGCGGTCTGGTGATCGCCCCGCCGGCTGCGCTGGCCCTCGGGCTGGCTTTGCTGGCCTGGGCGTGGTGGGGGCAGCCACTGATTCACGTCGAGCCAGCGGGCCCGGCCGTGGTTGCCACCACGCCGACCCCTGCCTTGCCGGCAATTGAAACGCCACGTCCGGCAAGGCAAGCCGCTGCAGCGGCATCGACGCCCTCCCCCGTGGACCTGCCCGGCTTGCTGGCTGCACCGGAGTCAGCGCTGCGAGCCAGCGTGCATGCCGCGCTGGCGGCCCGCGCAGACGGTGGGAGGTTGTATGCCCGTGCGCTCGCGCGGCGCTGCGCACTGCTGGCCGGCCTGCCCGCGCCCGAGCAGCCGCCCGACGTCAACGATGCCCGCCACCAGCGCGCGGTCGCTCGCCAGGCGGCGCTGGCCGCCGGCTGCGGCCAGTTCGCCAACTCGGAGTGGCTGGCCTTGGTCAACATCGCGCCCGACGAACCGACGTCCGGTGACCCATTGCTGGCCCTGCAACAGTCCGACCTCGACGACACGGCTCTGCTGCAGGCCGTGATGGCGCGGCCCGACCCGCTGCTGCTGGACGAACTCGGCAAGCGCCTGCTGCTGCGCCGCATTTCGGGCGAGCCGACGCTGTACTTCGACGGGCAGCGCTTCGACACCGAGACCGACCGCGCCACCGCATCGGCGGCGTTGCGCCTGCTGCCCTGCCACTTCGGGCTGGCCTGCGACGAGCGCGACCCCGACGTCTGGCTGGCCTGCCTGCGGGGTGACGGCTGCACAAGCTCGCGCTTCGAGCAGGAGGCCGTCGCCGCGCACGCGCTGGCAGTCCGTGTGGCGGAGGCGTTACGGGCGCGTGAGCTGGCCCGCTTCATGCCGCCGTCCTGATCCTGCGCGCGGGCGCCGTTAAGCTCGGCGCCCATGAGAAACCTTGCCCTGATGCTGGCGCTGGCCGGCCTGTTGTCCACCGCCACTGCAGCGCCCGCCAAGAAGAAGCCAGCTGCGCCGAAGAAGACCGCCCAGCAGATCCTCGCCGCCTCGCCCGCCAGCGACTGGCGCGGGCTGGACGCGGAGAACACGCTGCTGATGGAACTGGGCACGGGCCAGGTCATCATCGAGCTGGCCCCGCGTTTTGCGCCCGCCCACGCCGCCAACATCCGCGCGCTGGCCCGCGGCGGCTACTGGGACGGCCTGGCCGTCCTGCGCGTGCAGGACAACTTCGTCACCCAATGGGGCGACCCCAACGGCGAGGACGCAACCAAGGCCAAGCCCCTGCCGACCGGCGCCAACGCCAAGCTGCCCGCCGAGTTCTCGGCGCCGCTGGACCGCGTCGGCAAGGCCGCCGGTTTTGCCGCCCTGCCCGACGCTGACGGTTGGGCGCCTCGCACCGGCTTCATGCAAGGTTTCCCGGTGGCTGCCGATCCCAAGGCCAGCAAGGCCTGGCTGGCGCATTGCTACGGCATGGTCGGCGCCGGCCGTGGCGACGCGGTCGATTCGAGCAACGGCGCCGAGCTCTATGTCGTCATCGGCCAGGCGCCCCGCGGGCTGGACCTGAACATCACGCTCGTGGGCCGCGTGCTCAAGGGCATGGAGTTGCTGTCCGCCCTGCCCCGCGGCACGGCGGCCATGGGCTTCTACGACAAGCCCGAGCAGCGCACCGGCATCCAACGCGTGCGCCTGCTGGCCGAGGTGCCTGCCGCCGAACGGCCCGCGCTGCAGGTGCTGAAGACGGAGTCGAGCACCTGGACGCAGTTGCTGGACGCGCGCCGCTACCGCAGCGGCTGGTTCGTGCACAGCCCGGGCTATATCGACGTCTGCAGCGCAACCGTTCCCACGCGGCCCATCCCTCAGCCGCCCAAGTAAAGCGCCGCTCGGTAGGTGATGAACGACGCCAGGTAGGCCAGCCCGAACAGATAGCCCGCCACGATCAGCGGCATCTTGTAGCCACCGGTCTCGCGCTTGATGGCGGCCAGCGTGGCCAGGCATTGCGGCGCGAACACGTACCAAGCCAGCAGCGACAGTGCCGTCGCCAGGCTCCAGGTCTGGGCGATCAGCGGCATCAGTGCCACGGCCGTGTCGTCGCCCGTGGCCGACAGCGCATAGACCGTGCCCAGCGCACTGACGGCGACCTCGCGCGCGGCAAGACCCGGCACCAAGGCCAGGCTGATCTGCCAGTTGAAGCCGATGGGCTCGAAGATCGTCGCCAGCCCAGCACCCAGGTAGCCGGCAATGCTGTACTGGATGGGCGCGCCGGTCGCGCCTTCCGGCGGACCGGGGAAGCTGGACAGCAGCCACAGCGCCAGCGTCAGCACGAGGATGATGCCGCCCACCCGCTGGATGAAGATGACCGCGCGCTGCCACAGGCCGATGGCGATGGAGCGCGGATGCGGCCAGTGGTAGCTGGGCAGTTCCATCATCAACGGGCGCACCAGCCGGCCGCTGCTGGTGAAGCGCTTGAGCACCCAGGCCACGGCCATCGCACCGACGATGCCCGCCAGGTACAGGCCGAACAGCACCAACCCTTGCAGCTCGAAGCCGCCGACGTCGCGGTTGGGGATGAAGGCGCCGATCAGCAGCGCATAGACCGGCAGGCGCGCCGAGCAGGTCATCAGCGGCGCGATCAGGATGGTGACGAGCCGGTCGCGCGGGTTGGCGATGGAGCGCGTGGCCATGATGCCGGGAATCGCGCAGGCAAAGCTCGACAGCAGCGGGATGAAGCTGCGCCCCGACAGGCCGACGCTGCCCATCAGCCGGTCCAGCAGCAGCGCCGCCCGCGGCAGATAGCCCGACTCCTCCAGCACGAGGATGAAGAAGAACAGGATCAGGATCTGCGGCAGGAAGACCAGCACGCCGCCGGCGCCGGCGATGACGCCGTCGACGATGAGGCTGCGGAACCAGCCTTCGGGAATGAAGCGACCGACCTGCTCGCCCAGCCAGGCCATGCCGCCCTCGATCAGCCCCATCGGCGCCTCCGCCCACGAGAACACGGCCTGGAAGAGCAGGAACAGCAGCACGGCCAGGATGATCGACCCGACTACCGGGTGCAGCAGCAGGCGGTCGACGCGGTCGCCGGGCAGCGTGGGCAGCTCTTCATCCAGGTCCAGCATGCGCAGCAGCGTCTTGACGGTGACATGGTCGTCGACCTGCTGCTCGGCTGCTGTGGCGACAGACGCGACTTCCCAGACCTCGGGCCGGTCCAGCACGGCGCGCAGCTCGTCCAGACCTTCCTTGTGAATGGCCACGGTGCGCACGACCGGCAGGCCAAGTTGGGCGCTCAGCGCGGCGGGGTCAATCTTGAGACCGCGCCGCGCCGCGAGATCGGCCATGTTGAGTGCGACGACGACGGGCAGCCCCATGCGGCGCACGGCCAGCAGCAGGCGCAGGTTGCGGCGCAGGTTGGTCGCGTCGAGCACGCAGACGATGAGGTCGGGGCGCTTTTCGCCCTTGGCTCGGCCGGCCAGCACGTCGCAGGTGACGCGCTCGTCGGGCGAGCGCGGGTGCAGGCTGTAGGTGCCCGGCAGGTCAAGCAGGCGCAGCGCCTTGCCGGCGGCAGTGACAAGGCGGCCTTCCTTGCGCTCGACGGTCACGCCGGCGTAGTTGGCGACCTTCTGGTGGCTGCCGGTCAGCCCGTTGAAGAGGGCGGTCTTGCCGCAGTTGGGGTTGCCGACCAGGGCGACGAGCTTGCCGCCGCGGTGCACATGGACGACGGCCTCAACCATGGCGCGGCGTCACGGCGATGCATTCCGCCTCGGCATGACGCAGCGCGAAGGTCGACTGACCGACGCGCACGACCAGATTGCCGGTCTGTTCGGCGCCGCGCCGCAGCACGCGGACGGCTTCGCCGGGCAGGAAACCGAGGTCGGCCAGCCAGCCTGCCCATTCCGGCGAGTGCGCAGGCGCGCTGACCTGGCTGACGGTCAACGCCTGCCCGGCGGGGGCGGCGGCGAGGCTGGACAGCAGCGGCTCGGACATGGGATTGGGCTCGACGGCGCGTCGCTTTGATGAGAATGATTCTCATTGTACGCACTGGCGCCGTGGGAACGGCGCTTGCCCGTCAGCGCGGATTGAGGCGATCCAGCAGCTGGTCGCAGGCTTTCAAGGCCTTGGCGAAATCGAGCCGCGCGACCGCGGCCGACAGCAGGGCCAGGTCTGCACCCAGCGCGTCGGCGTGGGTGCCGGTCAGCTCTTCACAGATGGCCACCGAGCGCATGTTGCGTTCCACCAGCAGCAGGCGCAGCCGGCGCAGCGATTCCAGCGGGTCGACCGCTTCTGCCTTGGGGGCCACAGGCGCGGCAGGCGGCAGAACGCCGGCCAGCGCGGTGAGGCTGTCGTCGAGCAGGCCCTGCAGTGCCGTCATGTCGACCGCAGCAATGTCGGCCCCCTCTCGAAGGTGCTGCTCCTGCTGGCCAGCCAGCGCGGCCAATGCGGTCGCGCCGACAGCGCCGGCCAAGCCGCGCAGCGTGTGCAGCACGCGCACCGCATCCGTGGCGCTTGACGCTTGCAAGTGCCGCTTCAGTGCCTCGATCTCGACTGGCGCGTCCTGGGCAAAGGACTTCACCAGCCGCTCGTACAACGCCTGGCGTCCGCCGAGGCGTTGCAGCGCCGCCTCATGATCCAGCCCTGGCGGCTGAGGCCGAGGTGGGGCTGCGGGCGCGGGCGGCTGCGCGGCCAGCGGCCCGACATAGCGCCGCAGGCAGGCCACCAGCTGTTCCAGGTCCACGGGCTTGGCGACGTGGTCGCGCATGCCCGCCGCCAGGCAGGCCTGACGGTCGGCGTCCATCGCATTGGCCGTCATCGCGATGATCAGGCTGCGCGGCCGCCGCGCCACGATGCGTTGCGTGGACTCGAAGCCGTCGATGTCGGGCATTTGCAGGTCCATCAGCACGGCGTCGAAGGGCGGCTCGGTGACCAGCGCGAGATGGGCGCCCTCCACCCCCCCGCCGGCCAGCGTGACAACGGCGCCCTCGCCTTCCAGCAGCTCCTGTGCCACCTGCTGGTTGAAACCGTTGTCTTCGACAACGAGCAAACGCATGCCGGCCAGGCGCGGTTCTGCCGGTTCCGCACGCAGTGCAGTGGGCTGGCCCCGCGTGGCCTCGGCCACGGCGTCGTGCAGCATCGACGCCGTCACCGGCTTGACCAGATAGCCGCCCAGGCTCTGGATGTCGTGCTCGCTGCGCTCGGCCAGCAGCTCGCGGCCATGGGCCGTGACCATGATGATGACGGGCGCATCCGACTCGTGGCTGGCGCGGATGCGGCGCGACGTCTCCCAGCCGTCCAGTCCCGGCATGCGCCAGTCCATGAGGATCAGGTCGTAGTGCGGCTCGCCTTGCTCGGCGGCTTCGTGCACCAGGGCCAGCGCCTGCTCGCCGCTGGCCGCCATGTCGCAATCCCAGCCCAGGCTGGTGCCGATGCCCTGCAGCACCTCACGCGCCATCGGGTTGTCATCGACGATGAGGACCTTGAGCCCGCGCTGGGCCGTGTCGGGCTCGCCGGTCGGTTCTTCTGCGGCTTCCATCTGCAGCTCGAAATGAAAGCGGCTGCCCTCGCCGACGCGGCTGTCCACGCGCAGTTCGCCGCCCATCAATGCCACCAACCGGCGGCTGATGGCCAGGCCCAGGCCGGTGCCGCCATAGCGCCGCGACGTCGACTGCTCGGCCTGGCTGAAGCCGACGAAGATGTGCTGCAGCTTGTCGGCCGGGATGCCGATACCGGTGTCGCTGACTTCGAAGCGCAACCTCACGCGCTCACCCTCCGCAGCCAGCAATGCCAGGCCGATGACGACCTCGCCGCGCTCGGTGAACTTCAGTGCGTTGCCGGCTAGGTTGAGCAGCACCTGCCGCAGCCGCGTCGAATCGCCCATCAGCGCGCCGGGCAGGCGCGGGTCCAGGCGGAACAGCACCTCGACATCCTTGGTGCCGATGTTGGCCGACAGGATGACGGCCAGCTCGCGCATGAAGTCACTGAGGTCGAAGCGGTGCGGGTCCAGGTCCATCTTGCCGGCCTCGACCTTGGAGAAGTCCAGCACGTCGTTGATGACCGCCAGCAGCGCCTGCGCCGCCGTGCGAGCCTTGCTCGCGTAGTCGAGCTGGCGCGGCGAAAGCTCGGTGCGCAGCAGCAGGTTGAGCATGCCGAGTGCGCCGCTCATCGGCGTGCGGATCTCGTGGCTCATGTTGGCCAGGAAATCGCTCTTGGCCTGGCTGGCGGACTCGGCCGCCACTCGCGCGCGCACCAGCTCCACCTCGGCGCGATGCCGCTCGGTCACGTCGACCAGCATCTGCACCATATTGACGAGCCGGCCACGCCGGTCGCGGATGGCGCTGGCACTGCCGTCGACAAACAACTCGCCGCCGCCCGGCAGGGCAAAGCCGCGTTCAAAGCGGACATGCTCGACCCTCGCGCCGGCCAGGCGGGCCAGCTCGCCACCCAGAGCACGACCGGGCCGGAAGTCCGGCAGGTCGGCCAGCTTGGCGCCGCGCAGCTCGCCGGCCTCGCGGCAGAGCATGGCGGTCAGCGCCCGGTTGACGTCGAGCACGACGCCCTGCGCATCGCAAAGCGCGATGCCCACCTGCGCACGCTCGAACACGCCGCGGAAGCGCTGCTCGCTGTCGTTGAGCGCGCGCGTGCGCTGCTCGACGCGGGCCTCCAGCAACTGCCGTTCGACGACGAGCTGGTCGGTCATGCGGTTGAAACCCCGGGCCAGCTCACGGAACTCGGCAAAGCCGCAGACCGGCGCACGCTCGTCGAGCTTGCCGCCGGCAATGCGCGCCACCGCGCCACCCAGCATCTCGACGGGCTCGACGATGCGCCGCCCGAGCAGCAGGCCCAGGCCCAGGGCCAGCAGCAGCGCCAGCCCGAGCGCCAGCGCCAGGCGGTCGCGCAGCGCTCGGGCCGGCGCGAACGCCTCGGCCGCATCGATGTTGACCGAGATGCCCCAATCCAGCGCCGGCAGGTGGCGCCATGAAGCGACGACATCGACGCCGGCATAGTCGCGCGACGGGCCGCTGCCGCTTTCGCCGCGCAGGCCGCGCAGGGCCGGTGGCACCACGGGCGCGGACAGGTCCAGCGCGCCGCTCAGCGTCTGGCTGGGCGCCCGCTTGAGGTCGTTGA
Source organism: Pelomonas sp. Root405 (assembly GCF_001425165.1). GTDB lineage: Bacteria > Pseudomonadota > Gammaproteobacteria > Burkholderiales > Burkholderiaceae_C > Pelomonas. The sequence goes on along the minus strand of NZ_LMDU01000014.1, from coordinate 402,655 downwards.
TGAAGACCGCGCGGTCGCCCTCGCGCCGAACCAGCACGGTCTCGCCGGTCAGCGCCAGGCCCGAGCGTTCGGTGGCCACGCGCAGCAGCCGGTCCAGGTCCAGCTGCAGCACGACGCTGCCGAGCACACGGTCGCCGTCGACCACGGGATGGGCCAGGAACAGCGTCACCGGACCTTCCCCGCGCAGGCGCTGCGCTGGCGACAGCTGCGGTTGCAGTTGGCCGACGGCGCGGCGGTGCGCGGCGAGCAGCTCGCTGCCCTCGAAGTCGCCGCCGTCCAGCCGGGCCAGTTCGGGTGTCGAGCCGGCCGGAGGCTTCATCGCGAAGCTGATGCGGCCGTCGGGCTGCACCAGCATCAGGTTGAGGTATTTGCCGGTGTCGTAGACCCGCTCGAAGAAGGCAAGGCTGCCGGCCGGGGCCCGGGTGCTGACCGCATCGCCGCCCTGCACCAGCAGGTCGCGCGTGTTGATGGACTGGCCGACCAGGCGGCCGTCGACCTCGACCTCGTTGAGGTACTCATTGATCTCGTGCACCTTCTTGCGCGAGATGGCGACGAGGCCCTCGGTCACCGTCTCGTGCAGGCTGCGCTCGAAGCTGCCGAGCTGCCACAGGCCCACCAGCCCCAGCGGCAGCATGGACAGCAGGATCAGGCCCATCAGCAGCGCCGGGCCCACGCGCCAGGCGCGTCGCGACGACTCGGCGGCCGGACTGGCGGGGGTCACGGCGCAGCCCTCATGGTCCTCATCGTCATCAAGGCCTCGCATCGGCGCGCGCCAGCGCGGCTTGCCAATGCGCCTGCGACCGGAACGCCGGCCAGGGCTCGGGCCGGATATAGCCCGGCTGCAAGAAGACCTCACTGAGCTGCCCCCCGGGCCGGACCTGGGCGATGCGCAGCTGGCGCCACAGGTGGCGTGTGCGGCTGTCCACCGAGGCGAAGCCCTGCGGCGCCGAGACGGTCTGCTGCAGCACATTGGCGTTGACCGCCTCGGTCTGCGCGCTGCCCACCTCGCGTACCGCTGCCGCCCAGAGCTGCACGCTCACATAGGCCGACACGGCCGGGTCGCTGGCCTGGGCGGCATCGCCCTGGCTGCGCCGCAGCCGCGCCAGAAAGTCCTGGTTGGCGGGCCCGGGCTGGCTCTGCAGATAGCCCCAGGCCGTGAAGTGCCGGTCCAGCCGCCCGCCGCCGAAGGCCTGCATCTCGGGCTCGGCGGCGCGGAAGGACAGCAGCGGCAGGTCGGTCAGCGCCGCCGCCACCAGCGCGTCGAAGAAGGCGCCGTTGCTCAGGCCGCTGACCGTGCTGAGCACGACATCGGGCTGCAGCTTCTGCAGGTCGTCGATGACAGCGGCCATGTCCGTGCCGGCCTGCGGCACGAAGCGCTCGCCGAGCAGCTGGCCGCCGCCCAGCACGATGAAGTCGCGCAACACGGCGTGCACGCGGCGCCGGTAGAGGCCATCGGTGCCGACCAGGTACACGCGCCGGCCAAAGCCCTGCAGCGCCCAGGCAGCCGCGGGCAGCGCCTGCTGGTTGGGCGTCGGGCCGGTGTAGATGATGTGGCGCGATTGCTCCATGCCTTCATGCGCCAGCGGGTAGAACAGCAGGTGCCGGTGCGTCTCGACGACGGGCTTGACGGCCAGGCGGCAGGCCGACGACCAGCAGCCGAACAAGGCCACCGCGCGATCCGTCGAGATGAGGCGCTCCGCGGCGGCCGCAGCGACGCGCGGGTCGCCGCGCGTGTCCTCGATCTTCAGCTCGACGCGGCGGCCGAGCAGGCCACCGCCGGCGTTGATCTCGTCGACGGCCAGCTTGACGACGGCGACCAGCGGCGCCTCGGTCTTCGCCATCGGCCCGCTGAGCGCCTGCAGCAGCCCGATGACGATAGGGCCGCGGGCGGCGTCGGCCGAGGGCCGTTTCACCAGAAAGACCACCAGCCCCACGGCCAGCGCCAGCAGCACCCCGCCCAGCAGCGCCAGTCGGGCGCGCAACGGCACCGGCATCAGCCCACCGCGCGCCGCGCCTCGGGCGAAATGAGTGGCAAGGTCAGCCTGACGGTCGTGCCCAGACCCGGCGTGGACTCGACCTGGATCTGGCCGCCCAGTGCAAACGTGACCAGGTTGCGCACGATGTAGAGCCCCGGCTCGCTGCGGTTGCTGCCGAAGCGCGTCGAGAAGAACGGGTCGAACACGCGGCCCAGCATGCCGGGCGGAATGCCCACGCCGTGGTCCTGCACGGTGACGACGAGCTGGTCAGCGCCCAGCGAGCGCACACGCAGGCGGACCTCGCCGCCGGCTTCGCGGTAGGCGTGCTTGATGGCGTTCTGGATCAGCGTCGTCAGCACCTTGGCCAGCGCGCCGCGGAAGCTCAGCAGATGCAGGTCGTCGACGACGTCGAGCTCGCAGCTGACCTTGTGGGTGTCCAGGGCCGACGCAAGGCTGGCAACGACCTCATGCACCAGCTCAAGCAACGAGAAGCTGCGGCGCTGGTCGCCAAAGTTGTCGGCCGTGGATTGCAGGAAGGAGTCGACGATGGACAGCGTGCGCTGCAGGTTGGACAGCACCAGGCCGACGCTTTCCTCGCTGACGCGCAGGTGCTTGTCCAGGTCGCTACGCTTGATGGTGCTGGTGTTGGACAGGCCGCGCAGATGGGTCAGGTCGTCCTGCAGCGTGCAGGCCGAGATCAGCGCATTGCCCAGCGGCGAGCTGAGCTCCTGGGCGATGCCGGCGATGGTGCGCCCCACCGAAGCCAGCTTGTCCCGCTGGAAGAGCTCGATCTGCGAGCGCGCGAAGCTCTCGGACGCGAGCTTGAGCGCCAGCTGGGTGCGTACGCGGGCCTTCACGACGACGTCGACGAAGGGCTTGGGGATGTAGTCGACCGCGCCGTGGGCAAAACCCTGGGCCTCGTCGGCGGCGCTGCCCTGCACGGTGACGAAGATGACGGGGATGCCGCGGGTGCGCGGATCGGCCTTGAGCCGGTCGCAGACCTCGTAGCCGCTCATCTCGGGCATCAGCACGTCAAGCAGGATCAGGTCGGGCAGCTGCTGGGCGCAGTAGGCCAGCGCTTCGGCACCGCTGGTGGCCATGGACACTTCGCATTCATCCACCAGCAGCTGATAGAGCGCGTGGATGTTGCTCGGCTGGTCGTCGACGACAAGGATGAGGGGCATGGCGGGTCAGGATAACCGCTGGCCCAGGCGGCACGCCAGAGGTCGTCCCGGGGCTTTCCCCAGGGCGTAGGCGCGCATTCCGTCGCACATTCGCGCCATCGGCCCCACCCATAATCGGCCCGTTCCCAACGACCGCCCATGCACCAGCGCACGCTCACGCTCGGCCTTCTCTGGTTTGCCTCGGCGGCGCTGCTTGCGCTGCTGGCCCTGCTCTGGAGCCTGCGCAGCACAGGCGGCGCGGCCGTCGACGCGGCGCTGGTCATCAACGCCCTGCTGTTGCCGCTGCCGCTGCTGTGCGTCTTCATGCTGCGCCGGCATGCCGACAACAGCCGGACGCTGATCGCCAGCACCCAGGCCGCCACCGAGGCCAAGACCCGCTTCCTCGCCCAGCTCAGCCACGAGATCCGCACGCCGATGAACACCGTCATGGGCATGACGCAGTTGGCACTGCAGACCCCGCTGACGGCCGAGCAGCGCGACCTGCTCACCAAGGCCGATGCGGCCTCGCGCATGTTGCTCGGCCTCGTCAACGACGTGCTGGACGTGTCCAAGATCGAGGCCGGCCACATGGAGATCGAATCGCTGCCGTTGCGGCTGGAGGATGTGGTCGGCCAGGCCATCGAGCTGGTGCGGCCGGTACATGCCAACCCCGACGTCGCGCTGATCTGCGATTGGGCGGATGCCAGCCTGCTGGGCGCGCGCGGCCAGCTGCGCGGCGATGCGCTGCGGCTGCAGCAGGTGCTGGTCAACCTGCTGTCCAACGCGCTCAAGTTCACGCCGGCCGGCGAGGTCCTGCTGCGCCTGGCCGCAAACCCCGGCGACGCCGACGGCCGCGTACCGCTGAGCATCACCGTGCAGGACAGCGGCATCGGCATGAGTGCCGGCCAGCTCGAAGGCCTGTTCAGCGAGTTCCGGCAGGGCGACGCCTCGATCCCGCGGCGCTACGGCGGCACGGGCCTGGGCCTGGCGATCACGCGCCGCCTCGTCGAGCTGATGGGCGGCACGCTGGATGTGCAGAGCCAGCCGGGCCGCGGCAGCAGCTTCGAGATCCGCCTGGCCCTGCCGCTGGACCCGGCCGGCACGCCGCCACCGGCCCTGCAGCCGGTGCGCCTGCTGCTGGCCAAGGCACGAGCAGAAAGCCGCGAGGCCACGCTGGCCCTGCTGCGCCACCTCGGCCTCGGCCCCGGCCTGGGCGCCAGCATCGACGTCGCCGGCACCCTGGCCGCGCTGGCCGAGGCGCGCCAGGCCGGCAGGCCGTTCGACTGGCTGCTGCTGGACTGGCTGCTGCCCGGCCCGGGCGCCACCGCCGCCGAACTGCTGGCCCAGCTGCGCCGCGACTACCCGGCCCTGCGCATCGCCGTGCTCAGCCCGCCGGGCGTCGACGAAGGGCCGGCGCAGGCACGCGGCTTCGGCGCCCGTGCCCTCTGCCCCAAGCCGCTGCTGCCCCAGGAACTGCGACGCCTGCTCAGCAACGCACGCGCGGATCGCCCTGCCGGCGTCGATGCGCAGTCCCTGGCCGGCCTGCGCGTGCTGCTGGTCGAGGACCATCCCATCAACCAGGAAATCGCCCTGCGCCTGCTGAGCAGCCGCGGCGCGCAGGTCGACGTGGCCGGCAACGGCCAGGAAGGCCTGGACCGGCTGCAGGCGCGTGGCCCCGGTGCCTACGACCTGGTGCTGATGGACCTGCAGATGCCCGTACTCGACGGCCTCAGCGCCACGCGCCGCCTGCGCGCGCTGCCCGAGTTCGACACCCTCCCCGTGCTTGCCATGACGGCCCACGCGCTGGCGGAAGAGCGTGCCCAATGCATGGCCGCCGGCATGCAGGGCCACATCGCCAAGCCGCTGGACGTGGGCCGGCTGGTGCGTGAACTGCAGCGCTATCGCCCGCTGCCCGAGCCGCCCGAATCGCCTGTGTCGTCGCCCCAGCGCCTGACGCTGGACGTGCGGCTGGGCCTGGGCCGGTTCGACGGCCAGACGGCGCTCTACCGGCGCACGCTGCAGGGCTTTGCCGACCAATACGCGGCCGGGCTGGGCGGCTGGTCCGACTGGCTGGCCAACGGCGACTGGGCCGAATTGCGCCGTGCCGCCCACACCTTGCAGGGCCTGGCCGCAACGCTGGGCGCGCAGCCGCTGCATCAGCTCGCCCTCGCGCTCGAACGCAGCGCCAGCGCGGCCGACGCGGCCAGTGCCGGCACGCAGCTGGGCCGCGTCGAGGCCGGGCTGGCCTTGCTGCAGGCCGAGATCCAGGCGACCCTGGCCCGCCCCTGGGACGAGCCCGCGCGGCGCGTTGCCGGCCCCGGCGACCTGGACGAGCTGCACCAGCTGCTGGCGCAGAGCGACAGCCGCGCGCTGGACTGGTGGCAGGCCCATGGCGCGCACAGCGGCCTGAAGCCCGAGCTGCAGCAGCGCCTGGACCGCGCCCTGGCGGCGCTGGACTTCGACGCCGCAGCGCTCGCGCTGAAGAGCGGCGCATGAAGGGACCGGCCCTCGTCATCCTCGGCCCGGTTGGCACGCGCTGGCTGTTTGCCGTCATCGTCGTATCGGCCCTGATGGCCTGGGGCAGCGAGACGGCGCTCGGCGTCATCGAGCCCAGTGACCGCATTGCCTATCCACTGATCGCGGCCGCCTTCGCGACGCTGGCGGCGCTGGTCTGGCGCCAGCCGCAGCGGCTGCGCGTTTGGCAGCGCGCCGGTGTCACGCTGCTGGCCGTGTACTTCAGCCTGACCATGCTGGTGTTCACGCTGGGGCCAGGCCCTGGCCCCAGCCTCTACACGCTGGGCAGCTTCGCGCCCTGGGCGATGGGCGGCAACCTGCTGCTGTTCACCACCTGGCGAGCGCGCGAGGCCCTGTGGATTTCGCTGGGCCTGCTTGCTGTCATGCTGGCGCCGCCGACGCTGCTGCGCTTTCACGGCACGCCGCCCGCCTGGCTCATCGAAGGCTGGCCGCTGATCGCGAACCTGGCGCTGTGCCAGGCCATGTTCTGTATTGCGCTGTGGGGCCTGTCGCGCCAGCTCGGCCGCCTGACGCAGCTGGCACCCGCCACGGGCAGCTCCGCGACCGCCGACGACCTCATCAAGGCGCGCGTGGCCGAGCTGGAGCGCTCGCGTGCGGCGGCCGAGGCGGCGTCGCGCGCCAAGTCCGACTTCCTGGCCAACATCGGCCACGAGATCCGCACGCCGATGAACACCGTGCTGGGGCTGACGCGGCTGCTGCTGCAGGGGCGCCTGGAGGCCGCCCAGCGCGGCCGGCTTCAGGAAGTGGCCAAGGCTGGTGAATCCCTGGTTAGGCTGATTGACGGCCTGCTCGACTATGCCGACCTCGATGCCGGCCGCATGCAACTGGGCAGTGATCCCCTGCATCTGGAGCAGTTGCTGGCCAGCGCCTTCGACGCGGTGCGGCCCGCGGCCCAGGCCAAGCAGCTGGAGCTGATCTGCGATGTCGCCTCGCCCGAGCTGCTGGGCAGGGCCGGCGCACGGCGCGGCGACGCGGTGCGGCTGACGCAGCTCATCACCGAGCTGCTGGTCAACGCCGTCAAGTTCACGCCGGCCGGCCAGGTCAAGCTGAGCGCGACGCTGGACGCCGCCGGCGGCTGGGTGCTGCGAGTGCGTGACAGCGGACTGGGCATGCAGCCCGACCAGCTGGCGCGCCTGTTCACGCCCTTCGCCCAGGCCGAGGCCGGCGCGACGCGTCGCTTTGGCGGCACCGGCCTGGGCCTGGCCATCTGCCGTGCGCTGGCCGAGCGCATGAGCGGCACGCTGTCGGCGCGCAGCGCGCCGGGGCGCGGCAGCGAGTTCGAACTGGCGCTGCCGCCGTCGCCCTGCGCCGACTACGCGCTGCCGCCCGCGCCGCCGGCGCGGCGCGTGCTGCTCGTGCAGGCCGCGCACAGCGGCGGCCACGACAACTTGCTGGCCCTGCTGGACGCCCTCGCCCCCAACACCCGCGTCGACCTGTTGGCCCAGGGTCGGCAGGCACTGGCGCGGCTGGTGGCAGTGCCGGCCAGCCAGCCCTACGACCTCCTCGTCATCGACTGGGTGCTGCCCGACATGGAGGGCAGCGAGCTGCTGGCGCAGCTGGCGCAGAGCGGGCCGCCGCGCGCCCGCCGCACCGTGCTGTTGAGCGCCTTCGACACGCCAGTGCTGCGCGAGCGCGCGCAACGCCAGGGCGCGGAGGCGCTGGTGCCCAAACCGCTGCTGCCGCACTTGCTGCGCCGCCTGCTGGACCTGGACCGGCCACTGCCGGTCGACATGCCCCTGCCTCTGCCCGAGGTGCCGGACGCCACGGCGACGAGCGCCGACCCGGCCACGCTGATCAGTGAGCTCGACACGCTGCTGGGCGATGCCGACAGCAACGCGCTGACGCTGTGGGAGCAACATGAGTCCGCCTTCATCGATGCCCTGCCCGCCCGCCAGGCCAAGGCCTTGGCAGGCGCCATGCAGCGCTTCGACTTCGACGAGGCCCAGGCCGCCTTGCGCGGCCCTGCCCAAGCCAGCGAGGATGCCCCAAAGCAATGACGATGATGCCGCCCGATATCGCTGCCGCCAGCCAGGCCACCCAGGCCACGGTGCTCGTCGTTGACGACACGCCCGCCAACCTGACGCTGCTGGCCCAGGTGCTCAAGCCCAACTACCGCGTGCAGCTGGCCGTCAGCGGCGCCAAGGCGCTGGAGATCTGCCGCCGCCAGGCACCCGACCTCATCGTGCTGGACGTGATGATGCCGGAGCTGGATGGCTACGAGGTGTGCCGCCAGCTGAAGGCCGACCCGGCCACGCGCCGTGTGCCGGTCATCTTCCTGACCGCGCTGACCCGGCCCGAGGACGAGAGCGCCGGCTTCGAGGCCGGTGGCGCCGACTTCATCCACAAGCCGTTCAACCCGGCCACCGTGCTGGCGCGGGTGCACACCCACCTGCAGCTCAAGTTGGCTGAGGACCAACTGCTGCGCCACAACGCGCAGTTGAGCGACGAGCTGGACGCGCGCCGCCGCGAGGTCGAGCGCCTGCGCGACACGACGCTGTTCGTCATGGTCGGCCTTGCCGAGTTCCGCGACGCCGACACCGGCAACCACATCCAGCGCACCCAGGAATACGTGCGCACGCTGGCGCGCTGGATCGCCGCCCAACCCGACGGCCCCGCCGACCTGACCGAGTACGCCATCGACGAACTCGCCAAGGCGGCGCCGCTGCACGACATCGGCAAGGTGGCCATCCCCGACGGCATCCTGCTCAAGCCGGGCAGGCTCTCGCCCGACGAATGGCGGGTCATGAAGACGCACGCCGAGCATGGCGCCGACCTGCTGCAGCGCGCCATCGACCGCCTCGGCGACGATGCCGGCCCGATGCTGACCTTCGGCAAGCAGATCGCCCGCCACCACCACGAGAAATGGGACGGCAGCGGCTACCCCGACGGCCTGGCCGGCGAGGCCATCCCGCTGTCAGCCCGGCTGATGGCGGTCGCCGATGTCTACGACGCGCTGATCAGCGTGCGCCCTTATAAGCAGGCCATGACGCACGACGAGGCGCTCGCATTCATCCGCAACGGCAGCGGCAGTCATTTCGACCCACGCGTCGTCGATGCGCTGAACGCCTGCCTGGACGAGGTGCGCGGCATCGCGTCCCAGTGGGCCGACTGAGCCCGCGGATAATCCGCGGCCTCATGCAGACCGGCCCCATCCTCAACATCTCCTGTTACCTCTTCGTCTCGCTGACCGACACGGCAGCGCTGCGTGACCGCCTTGAAGCGCGGGCGTTGGCCCTGGACCTCAAGGGCACGGTACTGGTCGCCGAGGAGGGCATCAACCTCTTCCTGGCTGGCCCGGCCGACGCCGTCAACGCCTGGGTGAACGAACTGCGCGCCGACGCCCGCTTCGCCACGCTGACGCCAAAGGAAAGCTGGAGCGACGTGCAGCCCTTCCAGCGCCTGAAGGTCAAAGTGAAGCCGGAGATCATCCGCATGAACCGGCCCACGGTGCGCCCCGACCGGGCGCCGCGCGCGCCCGCGTTGGCGCCGGCAACGCTGGTACGGTGGCTGGACCAGGGCCACGACGACGACGGCCGCGAGGTGGTGCTGCTGGACACGCGCAACGGCTTCGAGGTCGACCAGGGCGCCTTCGACAACGCCATTGACTGGCGGCTTGACAAGTTCAGTGACTTCCCGGAGGCGCTGGCCGCGCACCGCGACGAACTGGCTGGCAAGACGGTCGTCAGCTACTGCACCGGCGGCATCCGATGCGAGAAGGCGGCCATGGTGCTGGCCGATCAGGGCATTCCGGCCTGGCAGCTCGACGGCGGCATCCTGAAGTACTTTGAGGACACCGGCGGCAAGCATTACCACGGCAACTGCTTCGTCTTCGACGACCGCCGGGGCGTCAACGCCGACCTGAGCCCGCAGGAATGAAGCCCCTCGTCCAAGGTGTACCTTGGCCGGTCCCCCGAGGGGACGGCGATGCTTGCGGCAATGGGCCGCAAGCACATCGCCAGATGGGCCGGCTTGGGAGCGGCCCGGCGCTCGGCCCGAAATACCACTCATGATGCGATTTGGCGATTTCACCCTGAAGGCCCTCGGCGTTCTGCTGATGCTGGCTGCGCTCGGCTTTGCCGTCAGCAAGGCGCCCGACCGCTCGCTGGACAGCCTGGTGGCGCGCTGGGCGCCGCCGCCGTCGGACTTCGTCGAGCTGGACGGCCAGCTCGTGCACTTCCGCGACCAAGGGCCGAGCAGCGATCCGCTGCCCCTCGTGCTCATCCACGGCACCGGCGCCAGCCTGCACACCTGGGAGGGCTGGGTGGCCGAGCTGGCACAAACCCGCCGCGTCATCAGCTTCGACCTGCCCGGCTTCGGCCTGACCGGCCCGAACGCCGACCACGACTACAGCAACGCCCGCTACATCGCCTTCGTGCGCAACCTGCTGTCGCGCCTCGGCGTGGGCCGCGCCATCGTCGGCGGCAACTCGCTGGGCGGCGAGATCGCCTGGCAGCTGGCGCTGGCCGACCCGGCGCTCGTCGCCGGCCTGGTGCTGGTCGATGCGGCCGGCTTCGACTTCACACCCGAGTCGTTGCCGCTGGGCTTTCGCATTGCGCGCATTCCGGTGGTTCGCGAGCCCATGCGCTGGCTGCTGCCGCGCCGCGCCATCGAGGCCAGCGTGCTCGATGTCTATGGCGACCCCGGCCGCGTCACTGCCGCACTGGTGGACCGTTATTACGAGCTGACGCTCCGCGAGGGCAACCGGGTCGCGCTGATGCGGCGCATGGACCAACTCGGCGCCGGCCCCGTCGAACGCCTGGGTGACATCAAGGTGCCCACGCTCATCCTCTGGGGCGAACGCGACCGGCTGATCCCGCCGCAATGGGGCCGCGAGTTCAAGAAGGGCATCCCGAACAGTCATTTGGTGGTTTTCCCGAAGCTGGGCCATGTGCCGCAGGAGGAAGACCCGGCTGCTACCCTTGCGGCCTTGCGTGACTGGCTATCCACCGTCACCCGCTGATTGACGTCCCACCTATGAGGTTAGACATGAAAAGATTTGCCGTCCTCGCGCTGCTGACCGCAGCCTCGCTGGCCCAGGCCCAAGCCCCCGAATGGAAGAAGCTGCGGATCGGTGTCGAAGGCGCCTATCCGCCCTTCTCCGAGATTGGCCCCGATGGCAAGTTGAAGGGCTTCGAGATCGAGCTGGTGCAGGCCTATTGCGCCGAAATGAAGGCGCAGTGCACGCTGGTGCAACAGGACTTCGACGGCCTGATTCCGGCGTTGCAGTCGCGCAAGGTCGACGCCATCTTCGCCAGCGTGTCCATCACCGAGGAGCGCCAGAAGGTCATCGCGTTCAGCAAGCCCTACTACGCCACGCCGGCCCGGCTCGTCGCCAAGGCCGGCGCCAAGCTCGACCCCACGGCCGCCAGCCTGAAGGGCAAGAAGATCGGCGTGCAGCGGGGCACGACGCATGAGACCTATGCCACCGCCATGTTCAAGCAGAGCGAGATCGTGCGCTACGGCAGCCAGGATCAGGTCTTCCTGGACTTGAAGTCGGGGCGCCTTGACGCGACCTTGATGGACGCACCTGCCGCCGACTTCGGCTTCCTGAAGAAGCCCGAGGGCAAGGGCTTCGCCTTTGCCGGCCCGGCGATCCTGGACGACAAGATCTTCGGCGTCGGCACCGGCGTGGGCATGCGCAAGGCCGATGAGGCCACGCTCGGCAAGAAATTCAACGCCGCCATCGACGTACTGCAGGCCAATGGCACGTTCAAGAAGCTGGCCGACAAATACTTCGACTACGACATCACGCCGCAAAAGAAGTGATGCGCCGCCGCTCCGCACTGGCCGCCGGGTCTTTGCTGGCCGCCACCGCAGCAACCACCGCATGGGCGCAGCCGGCATCCGCACCGGCCCAGCGCCTGCGCATCGGCTTCGCGGTGGGCTATGCGCCCTTCAGCGAGGTCGGCACGGATGGCCAGTTGAAGGGCTTCGAGGTCGACGTGGCGCAGGCGCTGTGTGCGCGCCTGGGCATGCCATGCGTGCCCGTCATCCAGGAATTCGACGGCCTGATCCCGGCCCTGCAATCGCGCAAGATCGACGCCATCATGGCCTCGATGTCGATCACGCCTGAGCGCCAGCAGGTCATCGCCTTCTCGGCGCCCTACTACTTCTCGCCGGCCCGGCTCGTCATGCGCAGCGGCACGCGCACGGAGGCGACCGCCGCCGGCCTGAAGGGCAAGCGCATCGGCGTGGAGCGCGGCACCATCCATGAGCGCTTTCTGGCCGAGCAGTTCAAGGACAGCCAGGTGCTGCGCTATCCGACGCAGGACCAGGCCTTCCTGGACCTGAAATCGGGCCGCCTGGACGCCACGCTGGTCGACGCCGTCATCGCCCAGTTCGGTTTTCTCAACCATGCCGACGGCCGCGGCTTCGGCTTCGTGGGGCCCGACTTTGGCAAGGACCAGCGCTACTACGGCAAGGGCATCGGCGTCGGCCTGCGCAAGGCCGATGCCGCCTCGCTGGGCAAGCGGCTCGACGAGGCGCTCGCCGCCCTGCGCGCGAATGGCATCCTCAAGTCATTGAACGACCGCTACTTCAGCTTCGACCTCGTCACCCCCAGATGATGCGGCCCCTCGCCCGGTCCCGCCGCGCTGAACGCGGGCGCGCCCAGTCGGTCCTCCGAGGGGACGGCTTGGGAGCGGCCCGGCGCCGGTCCGCTCCCTCCAACCCGACGGACGACGTGTAGCGTCACCCATTCCCGACATGTTGTTGCACGGATTTCTGCCCAGCCTGCTCGAAGGCGCCACCGTCACGCTGGCCGTGGCGCTGTCGTCGCTCGTCATCGCGGCGTTGCTGGGCCTCGCCGGGGCGCTGGCCAAACTGTCGCGCTCGCGTGTTGCGCGCGCCCTCGCCGCTGTCTACACGACGTTGATCCGCGGCGTGCCCGACCTGGTGCTGATGCTGCTCGTCTTCTACGGTGGCCAATTCGCCATCAACACCGTTGCACCGATGCTGGGCCATGAGGACTACATCGACATCGACCCCTTCGTCGCCGGCGTGCTGACCATCGGCTTCATCTTCGGCGCCTATCTCGCCGAGGCCTTCCGCGGCGCCTTCCTGGCCGTGGCACCGGGCCAGCGGGAGGCGGGCCTGGCCTTCGGCATGAGCCCGCGCCAGGTGTTGTGGCGCATCACCGCGCCGCAGATGCTGCGCCATGCGCTGCCGGGCATCTCCAACAACTGGCTGGTGCTGATCAAGAGCACGGCCATCGTGTCCATCATCGGCCTGTCGGACCTGATGACGCGTGGCCAGCAGGCCGCCGGCAACACGCGCGAGCCCTTCAGCTTCTACCTGGCCGTCGCGCTGATCTACCTGGCGTTCACGACTGTTTCTGAACTGGCTTTCGCCTGGGCTCAGCGGCGCTTGGCGATCGGGATCAGGGAAGGAGCACTTTGAACTTCGAAGCCATCGGCGAGAACTTCCCGATGTACCTGTCGGGCTTGCTCGTCACGCTGAAGCTGCTGACGCTGTCGCTGGCCGCCGGCCTGCTGCTGGCGCTGCCGCTGGCCTTGGTCCGCACCGTATCGCGGGGTATCGCGTCGCGCATCGTCTGGGCCTACACCTATGTGTTCCGCGGCACGCCCATGCTGGTGCAGCTCTTCCTTTGCTACTACGGGCTGGCGCAGTTCGACGCGGTGCGCGAGAGCTGGGCCTGGCCCTGGCTGTCGTCGGCCACCTTCTGCGCCTGGCTGACCTTCACGCTGAACACCGCCGCCTACACGACCGAGATCATTGCCGGCAGCATCCGCGCACTGCCGGCTGGCGAGATCGAGGCGGCCAAGGCGCTGGGGCTGAGCCGCAGCCTGATGCTGCGCCGCATCGTGCTGCCCGCGGCGCTGCGCCGCGCGCTGCCGGCCTACGGCAACGAGGCCATCTTCATGCTGCACGGCACCTCGCTGGCCAGCGTCGTCACGCTGCTCGACCTGACCGGCGCAGCGCGCGCCGTCAACGCCAAGTACTACCTGCCCTTCGAGGCCTTCATCACCGCCGGTGCCTTCTACTTCGTGCTCACGCTCAGCCTGGTCGGCCTGTTCCGCTGGGCCGAGAACCGCTGGCTCAAGCCAATGATGTCGCGCTGATCATGCAAACCCGTCACCATCCCCTGCTCTCCCCCACCCCCGGCACCCAGCGCGAACTGGTCTCCCTGCACTATGGCCAGCCCGGCGGCCGGAAAGCCTATATCCAGGCCTCGTTGCATGGCGACGAACTGCCCGGCATGCTCGTCGCCCATCACCTGCGCCTGCAGCTGGGCGCGTTGGAAGCGCAGGGCCAGATCAGCGGCGAGATCGTCCTCGTGCCGATGGCCAACCCCATCGGCCTCAGCCAGTTCCTGCTGCATGCCCATCTGGGTCGCTTCGACTTGATGTCGGGCGAGAACTTCAACCGCCATTACCCCGACCAGATCGCCGCCGTGGCCGCCGCGGTGGAGCCCGAACTGGGCGGTGATGCGGCGACCAACGTCGCCGTCCTGCGCCGGGCATTGAAGGCCGCCGTGCTGGCTGCACCGGTCGACACCGAGCTGCAGTCGCTGCGCCGCAGCCTGCTCGGCCTGTCCTGCGATGCCGACATCGTGCTGGACCTGCACTGCGATGCGCAGGCGCTGATGCACCTCTACACCGAGACGCCCTGCTGGCCCGACTGCGAGCCGCTGGCGCGCTTTCTGGGCTCGCGCGTCACGCTGCTGGCGCAGGACTCGGGCGACAACCCCTTCGACGAAGCCTGCTCCCAGGTCTGGTGGAAGTGGGACAGGCATTTCAACGGCCAGCGCCAGCGCTTCCCCATCCCGCAGGCCTGCCTGTCGGTGACCGTGGAGCTGCGCGGCGCCACCGACGTGACGCATGAGCTCGCTGCGGCCGATGCGCGCAACATCGTCGACTTCCTGCGCTGGCGGGGCCTCATCAAGGGGGACAAGCCCGCGCTGCCGCAAGCCGTGGGCGATGCCCGTCCGCTGGCCGGCAGCATGCCGATCAAGTCACCCGTCCCGGGCGTGCTGACCTTCCTGAAGGAGGTCGGCGCCGAAGTGCAGGCGGGTGACGTGCTGGCCCATGTCATCGACCCCCTCACGGCCGAAGTTACCGAACTGAAGAGCCCCGTCGACGGCTTGTTCTTCGCGCGCGACTTCCTGCGCTTCGCCAATGCCGGCATGCGCGTGGCCAAGGTCGCGGGGCGTGAAGCCGTGCGCACCGGCAAGCTGCTGGGCGCCTGAGCTGCAAGACCATGAGCAATATCCAACTCCAGGCCACCAACATCCACAAGCGCTTCGGTGAGCGCGAGGTGCTCAAGGGCATTTCGTTCGCGGCCAGGGCGGGCGACGTCGTCACGCTGATCGGCTCCAGCGGCTCCGGCAAGAGCACCTTGCTGCGCTGCCTCAACCTGCTGGAGCAGCCGCACGAGGGCGAGCTGAGCCTGTGCGGCGAAAGCCTGGAGCTGACGCGCGACCGCGACGGCAGCCTGAAGGCCGAAGATGCCAAACAACTGCAGCGCTGGCGCGCCCGGCTGGCGATGGTGTTCCAGAACTTCAATCTCTGGGCCCACATGACGGTGCTGGAGAACGTCATCGAGGCGCCGATTCACGTGCTCGGCAAAACCAAGGCCGAGGCCATCGAGCGCGCGCAGGCGCTGCTGGCGCGCGTCGGTGTCTCCCACCGCGCGCATGTCTACCCGGCCCAGTTGTCCGGCGGCGAGCAGCAGCGCGTGGCCATCGCCCGCGCGCTGGCCGTCGACCCCGAGGTCATGCTGTTCGACGAGCCGACCTCGGCGCTCGACCCCGAGCTGGTCGGCGAAGTGCTCAAGGTGATGCGCGACCTGGCCGGCGAGGGCCGCACCATGATCGTCGTCACCCATGAGATGGGCTTTGCCCGCGAGGTCTCCAACCACTGCCTCTTCCTGCACCAGGGGCGCGTGGAAGAGGAAGGCAATCCCAAGGAGATGCTGCTGAGGCCGCAGTGCGAGCGGCTGCAGCAGTTCCTCAGCGGCGGCCTGAAGTAGAGGCCTGGCGATGCGCAAGGCGGCGATCCGGTTGCTGTGGCGCGCGCTGGCCTTGCTGATGTTGCTGCTGGCGTTGATCGGCGTCGTCATGCCGGTCATGCCGACCGTGCCCTTCCTGCTCGTGGCCGCCTGGGCGGCAAGCAACGGCTGGCCGGCGCTGGAGCAGTGGATGCTGGCGCACGCGCATTTCGGCCCCAGCATCCGCAGCTGGCGTGAGCGCGGCGCCGTGCCGCGCCGTGCCAAGTGGCTGGCCACGGTCATGATGGCCTGCAGCGCGGTGATGCTGCAGTTCCTGCCGCTGCCGCTCGCGCTGCAGCTGGGCGTGCCGGCCGTGATGCTCGCCGTGGCCTGGTGGTTGTGGCTGCGGCCGGACGCTTAGGGAAGCGCCGTTCAGCGCTCCCTCAACGACTTCATTCGAGTTCGGCCCAGGTCTTCAAGGTCTGAGTTTCATAGCTGCCGTCGCCCTCGGCATCCAGCTCAAGCCTTGCCTGCGTGACATTCAGCGCCGTGATGCGCAGCACCGAGTTCGCATGGCCTCGAACCACCATCTGGCCGCTGCTCGGGTAGCTGTCGCTGCCGGTAATGACCATGGGCTGTGGCGTTGTGACCGTCACCACCTTGTCGCCGAACTGGCTGCTGCTCAGGCTGCTGGTGTAAGCGACGCTGGTGCGCAGCGTGCCACCGATGGTTTCGGTGCGCAGCGACAGCCGTGTGTCGGTCAGGGCGGTCGAGAACACCTTGCCCTCAATGCGGCCGCCGAGCGTCAGCCGTGGCGTCGCCAGCGTCAGCTCGCCGACACCGGCGGGCGTCTGGCTGACGGTCAGCGTCAGTGAGCCATCCGCCTGCGCGACATCGCTGTCCGAGGTGACGCCGAAGCCGGTCAGCGTCATCGTCAGCGTGGCGCTGAAATTGTTGCTGTCGTAGACCCCGTTGAGCGCCTGCACGCCCAGCGCGAGGCGGCCTTGCATGACGGCGCCATCCTCCTTGCAGGACTGCGCATCCAGCGTGATGACATCGCCGACGTCGAAGTTGCCGTTGTTGTTGGCGTCGTTGAAGCTGAAGGCGAGGTTGCCGCCCTGGCTGCAGGGCAGGGTCTCGTTCAGCACTGCCAGGGGTTTAAGCGACCCGGCTTGTCCGCTCCCGGCGCTCAGCGCGCGGCGCGAAGTGCTGGCTGCCAGGCTAAGGAGGCGCGCATCACCGCCCGCCAAGCCGCTCGCGCCGTTGAGGAATAGCGCGCTGGACACCGTCGACTGAGCGACGGCCTGGTAGTTGCTGGCATTCAAGCCGAGCATCGTGGACTCGGACGGAACGGCCGGTGAGTTGTCGCCCCCCCCGCCACCGCCGCAGGCGGAAAGTGCGAGCACGCAGGCGACGCTGACGGCCGACAGGCCGGTGCGATGAATTGACATGATTTTCTCCCTGAGCTAACGCCCGGCTCGCACGCATGGCGGCCGGGCGGCCCAGGTTTTACCTCATGCCGGCAGCAGGCCCCGGTCTGTCAGCATCGGCTCGACGACCGGATCGCGACCGCGGAAGCGCCGGAAGGCCTCGCCCGGCTCGACGCTGTTGCCGGCCGACAGGATGCATTCGCGCAGCCGCGCAGCGACGGCCGGGTCGAAGACATCGCCCGCCTCGACAAAGGCATCGAAAGCATCGCAATCGAGCACCTCGGCCCACAGGTAGACGTAGTACCCGGCCGCATAGCCGGCACTGCTGAAGAGATGCTGGAAGTGGGTCAGGCGGTGATTGAGACCGACCTCGTGCGGCAGCTTCCATTCGGCCAGCGTGTCGCGCTCGAAGGCGACGACATCGGCGGGCGCCGCGGGCAGCGCATGGGCCGCCATGTCGACGATGGCACTGGCGGTATACCGCAGCGTCTCGTAGCCCTGGCCGAACTGGCGGGCGGCCTGCAGCTTGGCCAGCAGCGCATCGGGCAGCGGCTCATCGGTCTGCCAGTGGCGGGCAAACCTCTTCAGTACCTGGGGCTCGGCCATCCAGTGCTCGTAGAGCTGGGACGGCAGTTCGACGAAGTCGCGCAGCACTTGGGTGCCGGCGAGGCGTTCATGCTCGACGTTGGACAGCAGGCCGTGCAAGCCATGGCCGAACTCGTGGAACAGCGTGCGCACATCGTCGAAGCTCAACAGCGTCGGCTCACCCGCCGCGCCACGGGCGAAGTTGTTGTTGTTCAGGATGACCGGCGTGCTGCCGAGTGCGCGGCTCTGGTTGCGCAAGGCATTCATCCACGCACCGCTGCGCTTGGTCGGGCGGGCGAAGTTGTCCTGCAGGAAGAGGCCGCGCAGCGAGCCGTCGGCGTTGAAGACCTCGTAGGCGAGCACGTCAGCGTGGTAGGCGGTGATGTCGGGCCGTGCCGTGAACTGCAGGCCGAACAGGCGGCTGGCGCAATCGAACATCGCCGCCACCATGCGGTCCAGCGGGAAATACGGCTTGACCTCGGCTTCGTCGAGCTCGAAGCGGGCGCGCTTGGCCTGCTCGGCATAGAAACGCCAGTCCCAGGGCTCGATCTCATGCGCGGCGCCGGCGGCGGCCATCGCGCCTTGCACCGCCTCGCATTCACGCGCCTGGGCAGCCAGGGCCGGGTGCCAGACACGCTCCAGCAGGCCCATGACGGCGCCCCGGCTGCGCGCCATGGTGTCTTCCAGCGCGTAGTCGGCATAGCAGGCTTGGCCATGCAGCCGGGCCTGCTCCGCCCGCAATGCCAGGATCTCGCAGCAGATCTCGCGGTTGTCGGTTGAGCCGCCATCTTCCCCATGACCGTCACCGCGGCCCACCCACGCGCGCCAGGCCTGCTCGCGCAGATCGCGCCGGGCGCTGAAGGACAGGAAGGGCACGATCAGCGAGCGCGACAGCGTGATGACATGGACACCGTCGCCCAGCCCCCGGTCGATGGCGGCCTGGCGCGCGGCGGCACGCACGAAGTCCGGCAGGCCGCCCAGCTCGGCGTCGGTCGTCAGGCGCAGCTGGTAGCCGTTCTCTGCGGCCAGCACGTTCTGGGCGAAGCGGGTATTCAGCTCGGCCAGACGCGTCATGACGGCGGCATAGCGCTCGCGCGCCTGGGGTGCGAGGCGTGCGCCGGCGCGAAGGAAGTCCAGATGCACGCGCTCCAGCAGGCGGCGCTGCTCGGACGACAGGCCCAGCTGGTCGCGCTGCTCGAACAAGACTTCGATGCGCGCGAACAGCCCCTGGTGCATGTAGACGGCGCTGTTGTGCTCGGCCAGCGGCGCGGCCAGTGCGCGTTGCACGGCCTGCAGTTCAAGCGAAGTGGCCGATGCAGCCAGCGTGTAGAACACGTGCTCCAGGCGGGTGAGCCAGCGGCCGCTGGCATCAAAGGCGGCCAGCGTGTTGGCAAAGCTCGGTGCATC
Organism: Pelomonas sp. Root405; assembly: GCF_001425165.1. Classification (GTDB taxonomy): domain Bacteria; phylum Pseudomonadota; class Gammaproteobacteria; order Burkholderiales; family Burkholderiaceae_C; genus Pelomonas. The sequence continues at coordinate 383,611 of NZ_LMDU01000014.1, read as the reverse complement.
GGCCTGGGCGGCGATGGCATCGATCTCGGCGCGGTGCTCGCTCAGCGCCGCGTCGAAGGCGGGCTGGAAATGCGCTGGCAAGAGGTCGGCAAACGGCGGCAGGCCGTGTGCACCGGCCCACGGCCGCATCAGGGGGTTGCTGTTCATGCGGGGATCTCCCGTGAATGAAGAAGGGCCGCTCCCTGGTGGGGAGGCGGCCCGGCTTGGGTCGTCAGTGGACGGTGAGGATCACTTGGCGGCAGCGGCCTTTTCCTTGCGGATGGCCTTCTCGTCGTTCTCGTCGTAAGCCTTGTTCTGGCACTCGGCCTTCCACTTGTCGTTGGCGTCGAAATGCTTCTCGGTGCGGTCCTCGATGGCTTTGAACTGGGCGTCCAGCGCGTCGACCTTGTCGGAGAAGGCCTTGCGCTTGACGCCCTGCTCGGCGTCGGCCGCCTTGACGGTTTCGACCATCGTGCCGAAGGCCGTCGTGCGCGCGACATAGGCTTCGTTGCGCGCCTTCAAGTCGGCCTTTTCGAGCTTGGGCGCTTCGGCCGTCAGCGTTTCATGCGCCTTCAGGATGGCTTCCTTCTCGGCCTTCACGTCGTTGATCTGCTTGGCAAGCGCGGCCTCGCCGGTTTCGATGGTGGCTTTCTCGGCCTTGAGCTTCTCGGCATTGGCCTTGTAGGAAGCCTGGTCGACCTTGATGGCCTCGGCTTCCTTGCCATTGGCTTCCTGCTGGTCCATGCAGGCCCGCAGCTCGTCACGCGTCATCAGCTTGGGCTTGGGTTTCTCGACGACCGGATTGCTGACCTTGTTGTTCTTCGGGTCGACCTTGGCCTTGGGGTTGTTGACGACCTGTGCCTGGACGGAGACGGCAAAAACCAGGGCCAGCGGAAGGAGGATGCGTTTCATGGCGAGCGCGCAAGCAGGGTTGCGAAGGTTCAGAACGGGAGGCGGAATGATGCCATGAGGCTTCGCCACGATAATCCGCGGCTGCTCTTGGTTACCACCTGGCCCTCACATCGCATGGCGCTCAAAGCCACCATCCACAAAGCCCAGCTCCAGATCGCCGACATGGACCGCCATGTCTACGGCGACCACGCCCTCACGATTGCCCGCCACCCCAGCGAGACCGACGAGCGCATGATGATCCGCGTGCTGGCTTACGCGCTGAACGTGTCGGCGGACGACCTGAACGGCCGGCTCGAGTTCACCAAGGGGCTGTCCGATGTCGACGAGCCCGACCTCTGGCAACTCGACCTGACCGGCGAGGTGCAGCACTGGATCGATCTCGGCCAGCCCGACGAGCGCCGTCTGATGAAAGCCCACGGCCGCGCTCGCCGCGTCAGCGTCTACAGCTTTGCGTCCAGCACACCGGTGTGGTGGGCCGGCATCGAGACGAAGCTGACACGCGCGCCTCGCCTGGCGGTCTGGCAGATACCGGCCGACCAGTCACAGGCCTTGATCGCACTGGCCGAGCGCAGCATGCAGCTGCAGATCAGCATCCAGGACGGCAGCATCTATGTGTCGACCGACAGCGCGTCGGTCGAGATTCATCCCGTCGCCTTGAAGGTGGCCAGCGAATGACGCCGCGGCACGAACCGCAGGCTCAGCGCTTCACGCTGCCGACCACGCCGATCAGCGTGCTCGATTACGAGCAGCAGGCGGGCCGTGTCGTCTTCACGCACACCGGCGTGCCGTCGGCCTTCCGCGGTCAAGGCCTGGCGGCCCTGCTCGTCGAAGCCGGCCTGCAATGGGCTCGGGACGAAGGCCTCAAGGTCGTGCCCGCCTGCAGTTACGTCCAACTCCATATCCAGCGCCACCCCGAGTGGCAACACCTCGTCGCCTGAAGAAGAGACCTCCCATGTCCACGATCCTCAAATCCGTTCCCCTCGGCCAGAAGGTCGGCATCGCCTTCTCGGGCGGCCTCGACACCTCCGCCGCCCTGCACTGGATGAAGCTCAAGGGCGCCCTGCCCTATGCCTACACCGCCAACCTTGGCCAGCCCGACGAGCCGGACTACGACGAGATCCCTCGCAAGGCGATGCTCTACGGCGCGGAGAAGGCGGTGCTGGTCGACTGCCGCACGCAACTGGTCGCCGAAGGCATTGCCGCGCTGCAGGCCGGCGCCTTCCACATCAGCACGGCCGGCGTGACCTATTTCAATACGACGCCCATCGGCCGCGCCGTGACCGGCACGATGCTGGTGGCCGCCATGCAGGCCGACGACGTGCACATCTGGGGTGACGGCTCGACCTACAAGGGCAACGACATCGAGCGTTTCTACCGCTACGGCCTGCTGACCAACCCGGCCCTGCGCATCTACAAGCCCTGGCTGGACCAGACCTTCATCGACGAACTGGGCGGGCGTGCCGAGATGTCGGCCTTCATGACCGAGAAGGGCTTCGCCTACAAGATGAGCGCGGAGAAGGCCTATTCGACCGACTCCAACATGCTGGGCGCCACCCACGAGGCCAAGGACCTGGAGCATCTGAACAGCGGCATCAAGATCGTCAACCCGATCATGGGTGTCGCCTTCTGGCGCGACGACGTGGCCGTCAAGACCGAAGAGGTCTCGGTGCGCTTCGAGGAAGGCATGCCGGTCGCGCTGAATGGCGTCGAGTACCGCGACCCGGTGGCACTGCTGGCCGAGGCCAACAAGATCGGCGGCCGCCACGGCCTGGGCATGAGCGACCAGATCGAGAACCGCATCATCGAGGCCAAGAGCCGCGGCATCTACGAGGCCCCGGGCCTGGCGCTGCTGCATATCGCCTACGAACGCCTCGTCACCGGCATCCACAACGAAGACACCATCGAGCTCTACCGCGACAACGGTCGCAAGCTGGGCCGCCTGCTCTACCAGGGCCGCTGGTTCGACCCCCAGGCCATCATGCTGCGCGAGACCGCCCAGCGCTGGGTGGCCCGGGCCGTCACCGGCGAGGTCGCCATCGAACTGCGTCGCGGCAACGACTACTCGCTGCTGGACACCAAGAGCGCCAACCTGACCTACGCGCCCGAGCGCCTGAGCATGGAGAAGGTCGAGGGCGCCTTCAGCCCCGCCGACCGCATCGGCCAATTGACGATGCGCAACCTCGACATCAGCGACACGCGCGGCAAGCTCGGCATCTACACCGGCGTCGGCCTGCTGGCCGGCGGCGGCTTGCCCAAGCTGGAGTAAACACTGGTTGGGCATCCAGTGGTGCTGTATACAATCACAGCACTTCGTTGGAGCCCGACCATGCACAGCCAATACCGCCAGAACTACGTACCGAACCGCCCCTTGCCGCGCTGGCTGCAGCTGTTGCTGCGCTGGCTCTGACGCGGCGAGTTCAGAAGTCGTCCGCCATGCGGAGGAAACTCGCAAACCGCGGCTTGCCGGCGGGCGTGCGGTCACGGAAGCGATAGGTCACCGTGGCGCCGATGGGCGGCGGGTTGCGCCGCTGCGCATCGCTGAAGCCCGTGCCGAGTTTGAAGCGAATACCGTCCGGCGTCTGCAGTTCAAGCGCACCCAACTGGCCGGCAAAGCGCCCCTTGCCTGGCTCCTGCCCGACGACCACCGCCTCGGCATCCTCATGCGGCTTGAGCTTGAGCAGCAGGTCGCTGCGCCCCGCGGCCAGCGGCGCGTCGGCGCGGTGCAGCATCAAGCCTTCACCGCCGGCGGCGATGACCTCCTTAAGCTTGTCCCGCAGCGCCGCATTCGACGCCAGCCGCATGTGCTCGACCGGCACGACCACGCCGCCTGCCAAGGTTTTGAGCTTCTCGACGCGTTGCTCGAAGCTGCCTTCACCGTTGGGCAGCTCGAACACATGAAACCGCACGCGGCGCCACTCGGCATCGACCGGCTCGGTGCGCCGCACCGTCCCCGACAGGGCGTCGAAGCCGCGCCGCGCCGTCCACAGCTCGCCGTCCAGCGCCTGCCTGGGCAACTGCGCCAGGAACCAGGCCGGCGCAGCCACGGTGCGGCCGCTGCGGAAGCGCAGCACTTGCCCGTCCCACAGCGCTCGCACGCCGTCGAGCTTCTCGCTGACGAGGTAGGGCCGCGGATCGATATGGGCCGGTGCGGTGCGCGCCAGCAGGGGCTCCAGGGCGGCCGCCGGCAGACCGGCCGAACCGAGCCAAGCCAGCAGAGCGCGCCGGCCCAGCATCAAACGACCACCGGTTCCGGCTCCAGCCGGATGCCGAAGCGCCCATAGACGCTTTCCTGGATGGCGCGCGCCAAGGTCACGACCTCGGCGCCACGCGCGTCGGCCTTGTTGACCAGCACCAACGCCTGCTTCTCGTAAACCGCCGCTCCACCCACCGTCTTCCCCTTCCAGCCGCAGGCGTCGATCATCCACCCGGCGGCCAGCTTCACGCTTCCGTCGGGCATGGGATAGTGAACGATGCCAGGGTCGCGGCCGATGATGTCGCGGCACTGCTCGGCGGTGACGACGGGGTTCTTGAAGAAGCTGCCGGCATTGCCGATCACGGCGGGATCGGGCAACTTGGCGCGACGCACGGCCACCACCCAGTCATAGATTTGCCGCGCGTCTGGCGCGGTGATGCCCGTCTCGGCCATCTTGCGTTCCAGCTCCAGATAGCCCAGCACCGGCTGCCACGGCCTGGGCAAGCGGAACCTCACCTTGGTGATGACGCTCTTGCCGGCCAAGCCGCCGAAGTCGCTGTGCTTGAAGACGCTGTCGCGGTAGCCGAAGCGGCAGACCTCGGCCGGCAGCAGCGCCGGCCGGCCGGTGACCAGGTCCATGACCTCCACCGCCTCCAGCCTGTCTTTGACTTCGATGCCGTAGGCGCCGACGTTCTGCACCGGCGCCGCGCCGACCGTGCCCGGGATCAGCGCCATGTTCTCCAACCCCGGAAAACCGTGATCCAGCGTCCAGGTCACCAGTTCGTGCCAGCCGACACCCGCGCCGGCCTCGACGATCCAGGCGTCGTCGCGCTCCTCCAACAGCCGGATGCCGGTAATTTCCACCTTCAGCACGACTGCCTCGACATCCCGCGTCAGCACCAGGTTGCTGCCGCCGCCCAGCACGAACTTCGGCGCCCGTCCGAGTTCAGGGTGGTCCACCACGCGGCGCACGTCGGCCGCCTCGCGGATGCGCACCAGCCGCCGGGCGACCGCCGGCAGCGCAAAGGTGTTGTAGGGCTTGAGGTTGACATCCGTCTCGACGCGGAGCCCGGGGGCTTCATTCGAGGGGGGCGACGCGCTGACGAGGGTGTTGGGCATGGGACACTTTTGGACGGCTTGCGCGACAGCGCGAGCAGCCAAATTTTCGCCGATTCACTCACAGGCCCCTGCAATGCCCAGCTTTGACACCGTCCTCGAACCCGATCACGTCAAGATTCGCAATGGCGTGGACAACAGCATCAAGGAGCTCGGCACGCGTTTCGACTTCAAGGGCACCGGCGCGAAGGTCGAATTGAAGAACAAGGAAATCCATGCCACCGGCGACAGCGACTTCCAGTTGGAGCAGATCGAGGCCGTGCTCTACGGCAAGCTGACCAAGCAGGACGTCGTCATCAACTTCCTCGACAAGGCCGAGAAGATCGAGAAGCTCGGTGGCGACAAGGTGCGCCAGGTCTACAAGATCAAGGAGGGCATCGAAGCTGCCCTTGCCAAGAAGATCGTCACGTCGCTCAAGGACAGCAAGCTCAAGGTCCAGGCCAGTATCCAGGGCGATGCCGTGCGCGTGACAGGCAAGAACCGGGACGATCTCCAGACGGCCATCGCCCATCTCAAGAAGAATTTCAGCGATACGCCGCTGACCTACAACAACTTCCGCGACTGAGCATGCGCGGCTTCGCGCCTCTGCCGTTGCTGCTAGGCTTGGGCCTTGCGCTGGCCCAGCCGCTGCCACCGGCTCAGGTGCATCTCAATGGCATGCTGGGCGCGCGCTCCGCCTTGCTGATCATTGATGGCGAACATCGCATCGTCGAGGTGGGCGCGGTGATCAAGGGCGTCCGGCTCGTGTCAATCGAAGATGGCCGAGCCACCGTCGAGTTTGGGGGCCGGCGTCAGGTCCTGACCCTGGGTGCGGCGCCTGGCCGAGTCGTCGCACAGACGCCGGCACCACCGCGCCAGATCGTGCTTCCCATGGGCCCCGGTGGGCACTACACGACGATAGGCACGATCAACGGCCAGGTCACCAGCTTCCTGATAGATACCGGCTCGACCAGCATCGCCATCAGCCAGGTCGAGGCAGAAAAGCTCGGGCTGCGCTACCTCTACGGCAAGCGCATCGTGACGCACACGGCCAACGGCATCGTGCCGGCCTACCAGTTGCAGCTGGCCGTCGTGCGCATCGGCGACGTCGAGGTGCGCGATGTCGAAGCCATCGTCATTCCCGGCGTCATGCACCATGTGCTGTTGGGCAACAGCTTTCTGAATCGATTTCAGATGCGACGTGTGGACGACGTCATGACCTTGCAGCTTCGCTACTGATCGGATCGCGGGGCTTCTGCAAGAATCCGGCGCCCTCCTCCGCCGGCCGCCCTGATGACCCGTCACCCTGCTTCGCTGTCCGGCCTCCTGGCCGCCTTGCTGATCGCCGGCGCTCCCGCGCTGGCGCAGGACGCCGCCAAGGCGTCGCGCTTCTACGAGGACGCGCTGCAACGCTACGAGAAGCGCGACATCCCCGGCGCCATCGTGCAGCTCAAGAACGCGCTGCAGGCCGACAAGTCCCAGCTGTCCGTGCATGTGCTGCTGGGCAAGGCCCTGCTGGCCAACAGCGAACCGGCGGCGGCCGAGTTCCAGCTCGGCGAGGCGATCCGCCTGGGTGTTGACCGGGCGGAGGTCGTCGTTCCGCTGGCCGTGGCGATGAATGCGCAGGGCAAACAGCCGCAGATGATGGAAGACCCTCGCCTGCAGCCGGCCGGCCTGCCGACCGGCGTCAGACAGGCCTTGATGCTGGAGCGCGCCCTCGCCCAGTCCGACATGGGCGACAACCGGGCTTCGCTGGCCACCGTGCTGGAAGCACGCGCGCTCAACGCCAACGATCTGAACAGCTGGTTGGCCGAGGTACCGCTGCGCATTCGCACACGCGAGTTTGCTCAAGCCCATGCCGCCGCCGACCAAGCCCTCAAGCTGGACGCCCAGAACGCGGAGGCGATCTATCAGAAGGCCTCGATCTTTCATGCAACAAGCGAAATCGTGCAGGCGATGGCCTTGTACGACCGTGGCGTGAAGATCCAGCCGACCCACGCCGAGACCCGGCTGGCGCGGGCAGGCCTGATGGTCGACATGAACCGCGATGCAGACGCCTTTGCCGAGATCGACGAACTGCAGAAGCTCAGGCCGAACGACCCCCGTGGCACCTATCTGCGTGCCGTGCTGGCCGAGCGGGCCGGCAACGCGGCGGCGGCCAAGGCAGCCCTGAAGAGGATCACGGAACTGCTGGACCCTGTCCCGATTGCGAACATCCGCTACCGGCCACAGTTCCTGATGCTCAACGGCCTGGCCCACTACAGTCTCTCGGAGCTGGAAAAAGCCAAGCCCTATCTGGAGCTGGCGGTGCGCCAGCAGGCCAGCAACCCGCTCAACAAGCTGCTCGCACAGATTGCGTTGGCCGAGCCCAATCCGAGCCGTGCTGCGGAGCTGCTCGAAGCCTATGTGAAGGCCCGCCCGGGTGATGGGCAGGCGCTGCTGATGCTGGCGTCGACCTATATGGGTCAGGGCAAGCATTCACGTGCAGCTTCGCTGATGCAGGAAGCGCTCAAGGCGCAGGATTCGCCGCAGTACCGCACGGCGCTCGGTCTGTCCCTGTTGCAGAGCGGCAATACGCCCATGGGAGCCGACGAGTTGGCGAAGGCCTACAAGGCCGATCCCAGGCAGACGTTCGCGGGCTTGGCCCTGGTCACGGTCCATCTGCGCGACAACCAGACGGCCAAGGCAATCGCGGCCGCTGACAACCTTGCCCGGACCAACCCGGGCAATGCCACCGTGCTGATGGTCCAGGCCTATGCGAAGACCCAGGCCAAGGACTACCCCGGCGCACGCGCCAGCTACGAGAAGTCGCTGCGGATCGAACCGAAGCTGACCGAGGCGCGGCTTGGCCTGGCTCGCCTGGATACGCTGACCGGGAATTTTGCCGAGGCCGACCGCCGGCTCAAGGAACTGCTCAAGACTGAACCGCGCAACGTCGACCTGCTCTTCGAACTGGCGCTGTTGCAGGAACGGTGGGGCAAGGACGACGAAGCGCTGAAGTGGCTTGAGGAGTCCGTCGCTGCCAGCGGCCCCCGGGAAACGCGCGCCAACTTCGCGCTCGTCGCCTGGCATCTGCGCAAGGGCCAGGCGGCGCGCGGCGTCGAGGCAGCCAAGACTTTGCTCGCCAAGTTGCCCGAGGATGTCGAGGCGCTGCAAGCCTATGCGGCAGCGCAGGCAGCCAACGGCGACCCGGCGGGTGCCAAGTCCACGCTGACCAGCGCCGCCCGCCGCGCGGCGTTCGAGGCCCCGAAACTCGTGGAAGTCGCCCGTCAGCAAATACTGGTCGGCGATCTCAGCGGCGCTGCCTACAGCCTCGACAAAGCTCTCAGTGGCGATCCCGGGTCGCTTCCCGCGCAAGCGTTGCTCGCCAGCGTGGAACTGGCGCAAGGCGATCCCGCCAAAGCCGAAAAGCGCGCCCGCCAAGTCATCCAGTCAGCACCGAAGAACGCGATGGGCTACAACCTGCTGGCCGATATCGCTGCGTCCCGCGGGCAAGGTTCTGCCGCGGTCGAAGCGCTGAAGCACGCCCACGACATCGAAAAGTCCGGCACCAGCCTGATGAAATTGCTGCGTGCGATGAGCGGCCAGGGCAGCAACAAGGCGGCGCTCGATGCCGGCGCAGCTTGGCTCAAGCGCAATCCCGGTGACCTGATCGTCCACAACGGCCTGGCGGAGCTGAACGTCCGCGCCAAGGACTTCGGCAGCGCACGCAAACACTATGAGGCCATTCTCAAGGAGAGCCCCAACCGCGTGGACGTTCTCAACAACTTGAGCAATGTGCTAATCGCGCTCAAAGACCCCGGTGCCGTCCAGATGGCCGAGCGGGCGCTGCAGCTCAATAACCGCAGCGCGACGGTGCTCGATACGGCCGGTTGGGCGCAGCTGACGGTCGGTGGCAACGCTGACCGCGCGCTGCAGTTGCTTCGCGAAGCCCGCCTGCGCGCGCCGAACAACGGCGAAATTCGCTATCACCTCGCCGCTGCGCTGGCGCGCACCAACCGCCATTCCGAGGCGCGCATCGAATTGGCCGCCGCATTGCAATCCGGCGAGAGCCTGGAGAGCACCGAAGACGCGAAAAGGTTGCAAACGACACTTAAGTGAGGGGGAGCGTGCCCCCCAAATCGTGTCGAGCCTTCTTACAATTTGCAGCAAGAACTAGGGGGGCAATCGCCAAGTGGTTGATGCGAAAGCAAATTCCGACCTGGCATTGAGATTGCTAAATACCTTGCAACCAATTAACCCGCGACGGCACTAAAAATGACAAAGAACACCCGCTTGATCAAATGGGCCTCTGCGATTGCTGGTTTGTGCTTTTCCGGCGCGGCCTCCGCAAACTGGACTTTTGATAACACCACGGTGACCTCCATCGGTGCCGGTGCGACAACGTTCAGCAGCAAAGACGCAGCGTCCAGCACTGCGAGTGTCCAGATGGCTGCGGTCTATGCGACCAATTCGACGTTCGGCACCGCCAACTGGGCAGCCGCCTCGCTGAGCAATCAAGGCGCCTCGGGCCAGGGCGTCTGCTCCACGAACGACGGCAATAACTGCGGCAGCCCGGACCATGCCGTCGACAACAACCTCAACACCGAAGGCGTGCTGTTGAAGTTCAGCTCCAGCGTCATCCTGAGCAGCATCGGCCTGGGTTGGACCAACAGCAGCACTTCCGTCGACCTCGCACTGTTCCGCTGGACCGGCAACGGCACGCCGACGGGTTCGCCGTCCGCTCTGGTCGGCCAGTCCGCCAAGAACATGACCGGCTGGGAGCTGGTGGGTGAGTACGGCGACATGAGGCAAGACATCACGCCGGTCTACAACGTCGTCAACACCAACCAAGCCAATGGTTCGGGTACTGCCGGCAGCGGCAACAAGGGTTCGAGCTGGTGGTTGATCAGCGCCTACAACTCGGCGTTCACCAGCACCGCTTCGCAGACGCGCGACGCCGCAACGCTGGACAACGGCAATGACTACTTCAAGCTGTTCGGCGTGACCGGCAAGACCTGCGCCAACGTCGCTGGTGCGGACTGCGGTGGCAAGCGTCTGCCCGAGCCGGCTACGCTGGCCCTGACCGGCGTCGCGCTGCTCGGCATGGCTGGCCTGCGTCGCCGCAAGATCAAGCTCTCCGCCTGATCGAGTCACCTCACCAGAAAAGGCACTCTTCGGAGTGCCTTTTTTGCTTTTGAGGATGGACTTGCAGTCCTGTCCCAGGCCGGACAGCCAGGATGCGAACGACCGTGCTAAAAAGCCCGCCATTCCCATCACAACAGGCGAGACATGGACCTCAACTTCACCGAGGCGGAGCTGGCGTTCCGTACCGAGGTACGCGACTGGGTGCGCGCGAACCTGCCGGCCGACATCGCCCACAAGGTGCGCCATGCGCTGCGCCTGAACAAGGACGACCTGCAACGCTGGGCCAAGATCCTCGGCGCCAAGGGCTGGCATGGCTGGGCCTGGCCCAAGCAGTTCGGCGGTCCGGGCTGGAATGCCGTGCAGCGCCATCTGTTCGAAGAGGAATGCGCCCTCGCCTGCGCGCCGCGCATTGTTCCGTTTGGCCCGGTCATGGTCGCGCCCGTCATCATGGCCTTCGGGACGCCCGAGCAGCAGCAGCGCTTCCTGCCCGGCATCATGAGCGGCGAAGTCTGGTGGAGCCAGGGCTATAGCGAACCCGGCTCCGGCTCCGACCTGGCCTCGCTCAAATGCCGGGCCGAGCGCCAGGGCGACAAATACATCGTCAACGGCCAGAAGACCTGGACGACGTTGGGCCAGTACGGCGACTGGATCTTCTGCCTGGTCCGCACCTCCTCTGAGGGCAAGCCGCAGACCGGCATCAGTTTCCTGCTGATCGACATGAAGTCGCCCGGCGTCAGCGTCAAGCCCATCATCATGCTCGACGGCGAGCATGAGGTGAACGAGGTCTGGTTCGACAACGTCGAGGTGCCGGCCGAGAACCTGATCGGCGAAGAGAACAAGGGCTGGACCTATGCCAAGCACCTGCTCTCGCACGAGCGCACCAACATTGCTGACGTGAACCGCGCCAAGCGCGAGCTGGAGCGGCTCAAGCGCATCGCCAAGGCCGAGGGGCTGATGGACGACCAGCGCTTCCGCGACCAGATTGCGCTGTGCGAGGTCGACGTCGTGGCGCTCGAAATGATGGTGTTGCGCGTGCTGTCCGGCGAGCGCACCGGCAAGCAGCCGCTCGACGTCGCCGGCCTGCTCAAGATCCGCGGCAGCGAGCTGCAGCAGCGCTACACCGAGCTGATGATGCTGGCCGGCGGGCCACTGGCCCTGCCCCACATCCTCGACGCCATGGAAGCCGGCTGGCAGGGCGACCAGTGGCTGGGCGGCGCCTGGATCGGCGGTGCTGACCATGCCATCCCACTGACCGGCAACTATTTGAACGTCCGCAAGACGACGATCTATGGCGGGTCCAACGAGGTCCAGCGCAACATCGTCGCGCAGACCGTGCTCGGCTGATTGGGGAGACAAGACATGGATTTCGATTTCAGTGAAGACCAGGGAGCGCTGCGCGATGCGGTGCGCCGTTTTGTCGACAAGGACTACAGCTTCGAGCGCCGCACGCGCATCGAGCGCGCCGGCGGCTTCGACCGCGCCGTCTGGGAAGGTCTGGCGGGCTTGGGCCTGACTGCGCTGGCCGTGCCCGAGGCCCATGGCGGATTGGGATTTGGCGCCGTCGAGGCGATGGTGGTCATGGAAGAACTCGGCCGCGGCCTCGTCATGGAACCGGTCGCCCACGGCGCTCTGATCGCGCCGGCTCTGCTCGGTCACGCGCAAGACGAGTTGCAGGCGGCCTGGCTGCCGCGGATTGCCGGTGGCGAAGCGTTGGTCGTGCTGGCCCACCAGGAAGCCAGGTCGCGCTACCGCCTGAACCAGGTCGCGACGCGCGCCGTCGACGGCAAGTTGACCGGCGTCAAGAGCCTGGTGCCCGCGGGCGACGTGGCCGATGCCTTCATCGTGCCGGCCCGGGTCGCCGGCACGGACGACGCGCCGCATGGTGTCGCCCTCTACCTTGTCGAGCGAGAAGCGGCCGGCGTGCATACGCGCTCGTACTCGCTCTACGACGGTTCACGCGCTGCCGAGGTCCACTTCGACAACACCCCCGGCCAGCTCATCGCCGGCCCCGACCAGGGTCTGGCGCTGCTGGAGTTGGCGGCGGATATCGGCATCGCCGCGCAAGCGGCCGAGGCGGTCGGCGTTATGGAAAAGTACCTCGCCCTTACTACCGAGTACATGAACACGCGCAAGCAGTTCGGCGTCGCCATCAGCAGCTTCCAGGCCCTGCGTCATCGCGCGGCGGACGTGAAGATGCAGCTCGAACTGGCCCGCTCGATGAGCTACTACGCAACCCTGCGTCTCGGTGACACGCCAGCCGTGCGCCGCCGCGCGCTCTCCCAGGCCAAGGTGCAGCTCGGCCAGGCCATGCGCTTTGTCGGCCAGCAATGCACGCAACTGCATGGCGGCATTGGCGTCACCGATGAATACGCCGGCAGCCACTACTTCAAGCGCCTGACCGTCATGGAGATGCAATGGGGCGACACCCTGCATCACCTGGGCGAGGTGAGCAGCAGGATGCAGGACACTGCGGGGGTGTTTGCTTAGGCAGCGCCAGCGGCGCTGCCCTCACGCCCCTCGCGGAGGTCACCCGATGAAATCAACTGCTCTCTTGCTGGTGGCCGGCATGGCCGCCGCCAGTCCCACCATGGCCCACGCCCAGGGCATGAAGCCCGGGTTGTGGGAATTCAAACAGACGCCCCAGCTCGGCCCCGCGCACCAAGCCCAGATGGCCCAGGCGCAAAAGGCCATGGAAGGCATGTCGCCCGACCAGCGCAAGATGGTCGAGCAGATCATGGCCCAGCGGGGCGTCAGCGTGAACATGGCCGGTGGTGTTATCACGGTCAAGGCCTGCATCACCCAGGAACAGGCCGAACGGAATCTGGCGCCGGTCATGCAACAGGGCAACTGCACCCAGGACAGCAAGCGCAGTGGCAACGTCATCCGGACGCATTTCGTCTGCACCAACCCCGCCTCCGAAGGCGATGCCGTCGTGACCTTGCAGGGTAACGAGGGCTTCACGAACGACGTGACGATCAGGCAGCAGCGCCAGGGCAAAACCGAGACGACCAAAGTCAACGGCGAAGGCCGCTGGCTCGGTGCCGACTGTGGCGACGTCAAACCGATGAAGTCCCAGGCCAAACCTTGAAGCAGAAACTCTCCCAGATCCTTTTCAGCCAGGGTTTCGGCACCCGTCGCCTTTGTGCAGGCCTGGTGTGGAACGGCGAAGTCAGCGTCCACGGCGAAGTGGTCGAAGAGCCTGACACCGAGTTCGAGACCGAGGGGCTGCGCTTCACGATCCATGGCCGCGAGTGGCCGTGTGTCAACAAAGCGCTGATCCTGCTGAACAAGCCCGCCGGCTATGAGTGCTCGCAAAAGCCCAAGCACCACCCCAGCGTCATGAGCCTGCTGCCCGCACCGCTGCGCGAGCGCGGCGTGCAGCCCATCGGCCGCCTCGACGAGGACACGACCGGCCTGCTGCTGCTGACCGACGACGGCACGCTGATCCACAAGCTGACCTCGCCCAAGCACCATGTGCCCAAGGTCTACGAGGCGCGCTGCAAGCATCCGTTGACTGCCGCCATGGTGGAGCAGTTGCTGGCTGGCGTCGAACTGCGCGAGCCCGAAGGCAAGCCGCCGGCCAAGTTCCAGCGGCCGCCGGAAACGACCCGGGCGGAGGGCGCCGAGCTCGCTGGCGAAACCTTGCTGCGCCTCACGCTGGTCGAAGGCAAATACCACCAGGTCAAACGGATGGTCGCGGCCGTGGGCAACCGCGTCGAAGCCCTGCACCGGTCCCAGTTCGGCGCGCTGACGCTGCCAGCCGACCTGGCGCCAGGGCAATGGCGCTGGGTAGAACCCGGCGACATCACGCCGGGCTGAGGGGCGGCAGGCTTCACGGTTTCATAGGGGGAATCGCCTCCGGCGGCTGCAGCGCTGGCCGGCATGGGCTAGTCTGTGGGCCAGGGGAGATCCAAAATGGACGTCCATACCGAGCCCGCTGAGGGCAGCCCGCTAGATACGGGAGACCCGGCGCACCTGTTGCGGCTGGCCACGGACATGCTTGCGCTCGGCGCATGGACGTTGGACCTGCGCGACTTGCGCCTCACGCTGTCGGACCAGGCCGCCACCGCATTCGGCCGGCAGTCCGGCGGCGTGATCGGCTGGGAAGCGGCGTTGAGCAGCGCCCAGCCCGCTGACCAGCAAAGCCTGCGCCAAACGCTGGCTGCCTGTCTTTCGTCCCGTGGGCCGGTTGATCGCAACTTCCGGATGAAGCGGCCTGACGGCACACCCCGCTGGCTGCGGATTCGCGCCCAGGCGGTGCGCAACGCCAACGGCGAGGCCGTACGGGTCAACGGTGTTTGCCAGGACGTCACCGCGGCCAAGCGCGCGGAGCAGGCCGTGGCCGAGACCGAGACCCGTTTCCAGGCCCTGGTCGAGGGCTTGCAGCGTGTCTCCGTGCAGGGTTACGACAGCCAGCGCCGCGTCATCTTCTGGAATGGCGCCAGCGAGCGCCTGTACGGATACAGCCGCGAGGAAGCGCTCGGCCAGCAACTGGAGGACCTCATCATCCCGCCCGAGATGCGCGAGCTGGTCATCGAGGGCACCAAGCAGTGGCTGGCCTCGGGCGTCGTGTCAGTGCCGGCCGAGGAGCTGGTGCTGCGCCACAAGGACGGCTCCGCCGTGCCGGTCTTTTCCAGCCACACCATGCAGCGCAGCCTGTCGGGCGAGGCGCTGCTGTACTGCGTCGATGTGGACCTCAGCGACCGCGTGGCGGCCGAGGCCCAACGACAGGAGCTGGAAGAGCGGCTGCGCGAGGCGCAGAAGATGGAAGCGCTGGGCACCATGGCCGGCGGCATCGCCCATGACTTCAACCATGTGCTCGGCGCCGTGCTGGCCAACGTCAACTTGGCGCGCGAAACACTGCCGCCCGTCCACCCTGCGCTGGTCCAGCTGGACCTGATAGCCCGCAGCGGGCGGCGGGCGCGCGGCATGGTGCAGCAGATCCTGTCCTTCAGCCGCCAGCAGGTGCTGGAGCTGCAGGCGGTGGACCTGGTGGCCGAGGCGCAGCATGCGCTGGACCTGCTGCAGGCCAACCGCCAGCCCGGCGTCCAGCTGCTGCTGACCCACCGGGAACCGGCGCTGTGGGTGAAGGCCGATGCCGCACAGATGCAGCAGTTGCTGATGAACCTCTGCACCAACGCGCTGCAGGCGCTGCCACCCACCGGCGGCCGCCTGGAGGTGGACCTGCAGCGCCTGCACCTGATCTCGCCCGGGCAGGGCTTGCCGGACGGCGACTATGTGCGGCTGACCGTGCGCGACAACGGCAGCGGCATGGACGCCGTGACGCGTGCGCGCGTCTTCGAGCCCTTCTTCACGACCAAGGCGCCGGGCCAGGGCAGCGGCCTCGGGCTGTCGGTGGTGCATGGCATCGTGCTCGCCCACCGGGGTGCCGTGCACATGGACAGCCAACTTGGGCGTGGCACCAGCTTCCGCATCGACCTGCCCTGCCTGGAAGCCGAACCCCACGAGGCCGGGACTTCCGAATGGGCCGGCCTGCCCGACGACTTCTCCACGCCGGAACAGGCCTTGATCATCTATGTCGACGATGACGACGTGATGCGACTGACGGTGCAGGCCTTGTTGGAACGTGCGGGCTACCGCGTGAGCCTGTGCGGCAGCGCGCAGGAGGCGCTGGATCTGCTGGCGGACGTGGCGGATGAAGCGGCACTGCTGGTGACCGACTTCAACATGCCCGATGGCGACGGCCTGGCCTTGACCCGCACGGTGCTCCGCCGGCACCCGGCGCTGCCAGTGCTGATCAGCTCGGGCTATGTCAGCGAAGCCTTGGCGCAGCAGGCCGCGGCGCTCGGCGTGCGCGCCGTGCTGCACAAGGAAAGGATGCTGGAGGACCTGGTCGCTCGGGTTCGCGAGACCTTGCAGGCCAGCTGAAGGGTGGCCGCGATAATTCGGCATGCGAGTTTTCAGAGGCTTTCAACACCACGGCATCGCGCCGGCCTGCGCGCTGACCATCGGCAATTTCGACGGCGTGCACCGCGGCCACCAGGCCATGCTGGCCCTGCTGCAGTCCGAGGCCCGCCACCGCGGCCTGCCGACCTGCGTGATGACGTTCGAGCCTCATCCGCGCGACTTCTTTGCCGCCAAGGCCGGCAGACCGGAGCTCGCCCCCGCCCGCATCGCCAACCTGCGCGACAAACTTGTCGAGCTGGAGCGCTGCGGCGTCGACCAGGTCGTCATCCAGCGTTTCGACGAGACCCTGGCCTCCCTGCCGGCACAGGACTTCATCCGCCAGGTCCTGGTGGAGGGCCTGGGCGCTCGCTATGTGCTGGTCGGCGACGACTTCCGCTTTGGCGCCAAGCGCCAGGGTGACTACGCGACGCTGGACGCCGCCGGCCAGGCGCGCGGCTTCGATGTCGCACGCATGATGAGCTACGAGGTACATGGTCTACGCGTCAGCAGCTCGGCCGTGCGCGAGGCGCTGGCAGCGGGCGACATGGCGGCAGCGGCGGCCCTGCTCGGCCGCCCGTACGCGATCTCGGGTCATGTCACGCACGGCCGCAAGCTGGGGCGCCAGCTGGGCGAAAGCGCGCCTGGCGCGGCCGATGGCTTCCGGACGCTGAACCTCCGCTTCGACCACGACAAGCCGGCCGCCAGCGGCATCTTCGCGGTGCTGGTGCACGGCCTGGCGCCTGAGCCACTGCCAGGCGTCGCCAGCCTTGGCCGCCGCCCCACCGTCGAGGACGCCGGACGCGTGCTGCTAGAGGTCCACTGCCTGGAATGGCCCCTCGCTCCCGAGGGGGGCTACGGTAAACTCGCCCGCGTGGAACTGCTGCACAAACTTCGCGACGAAGCCAAGTACGACGGGCTGGAAGCACTCACGGCTGCCATCGCGGCCGACACCGCAGCGGCGCGCGCCTTCCTGGCCAGCCACGCCGCCTCGCACGCCCAGGTCAGCCGCCAGACCACGCGCGACCGAATTTGAAGCGGCTCCCCGCCGCTCTCCGTCCGCCCTCTTCCGCTTTTCGACCGCCAGGCTCGCAGCCTGGCCGCATGCCATGACCACCCCGGACTACCGCTCCACGCTCAACCTGCCCGACACGCCCTTCCCGATGCGCGGCGACCTGCCCAAGCGCGAGCCGGGCTGGGTCAAGGCCTGGGACGAGCAAGGCCTGTACAAGCGCCTGCGTGACGCTCGCTGCGGCGCGCCGAAGTTCGTGCTGCACGACGGCCCGCCTTATGCCAATGGCCAGATCCACATCGGCCACGCCGCCAACAAGATCCTCAAGGACATGATCGTCAAGGCGCGCCAGCTGGCGGGCTTTGATGCGGCCTACATCCCGGGCTGGGACTGCCACGGCCTGCCCATCGAGAACCAGATCGAGAAGACCTTCGGCCGCGGCCTGCCGCGCGACGAGGTGCAGGCCAAGAGCCGTGCCTACGCGACCGAGCAGATCGACGGCCAGCGCCAGGACTTCAAGCGCCTGGGCGTGCTGGGCGAATGGGACAAGCCGTACAAGACGATGGACTTCGCCAACGAGGCCGGCGAGATCCGCGTTCTGAAGCGGTTGTTTGAGCGCGGCTTCGTCTACCGCGGCCTCAAGCCGGTCTACTGGTGCTTCGACTGCGGCTCGTCGCTGGCCGAATTCGAGATCGAGTACGCCGACAAGCAGAGCCCGGCCGTCGATGTGGCCTTCCTTAGTGCTGAGCCCGAAAAGCTAGCTGCGGCGTTCGGCGTCGCACCGCTGACCAAGGACGCCTTCACCGTCATCTGGACGACGACCCCCTGGACCATTCCGGCCAACCAGGCGCTCAACCTGAACCCCGAGTTGCCCTATGCACTGGTCGACACGCCCAAGGGGTACTTCGTCGTCGCGGAGGCGCTGGTCGAGAAGTGCCTGGCGCGCTGGCAGCTCGAAGGCAACGTCGTCGCGACCATGCCAGGCCGTGCGCTGGAGCTGTTGAAGTTCAAGCACCCTCTCGCCCACGTCGACCCGGGCTACGACCGCGAAAGCCCGGTCTACCTGGCCGACTACGCGACGGCAGAAGACGGCACCGGCGTCGTCCACTCCGCGCCTGCCTACGGCCTGGACGACTTCCAGTCCTGCGTGGCCCACGGCATGGCCTTCGACGACATCCTGAACCCCGTGCAGGGCAACGGCGCCTATGCGGCCGACCTGCCGCTGTTCGGTGGCCAGCACATCTGGAAGGCCAACCCCGTCATCGCACAAACGCTGCTGGACGCCGACCGTCTCATGGCGCAAAGCAAGCTGACCCACAGCTACCCGCACTGCTGGCGCCACAAGTCACCCGTCATCTACCGCGCCGCGGCGCAGTGGTTCGTGCGCATGGACGAGGGCGAGGGCTTGTTCGCCACGGACAAGGCGCCCGACAGCCTGCGCAAGACCGCGCTGGCCGCCATCGAGGCGACGAGCTTCTATCCCGAGAACGGCCGCGCCCGCCTGCACGACATGATCGCCGGCCGGCCCGACTGGTGCATCTCGCGCCAGCGCAGCTGGGGCGTGCCGCTGCCCATCTTCCTGCACAAGGACACGGGCGAGGCACATCCGAACACGCTGGAATTCATCGAGCGCGCCGCGCAACTGGTCGAGCAGAACGGCATCGAGGCTTGGTCCAAGCTGGACGCTTCCGAGTGGCTGGGGGGCGAGGCCGCCCAATACACCAAGGGCAACGACATCCTCGACGTCTGGTTCGACTCTGGCTCCACCTTCGAGCATGTACTCAAGGGCAGCCACAAGGGCGCCGGCCACGAGACCGGCCCGGAGGCCGACCTGTACCTCGAAGGCCACGACCAGCACCGCGGCTGGTTCCACTCATCGCTGCTGATCGCCTGCGCCCTCTATGGCCGGGCGCCTTACCGGGGCCTGCTGACCCACGGCTTCGTCGTCGACGGCCAGGGCCGCAAGATGAGCAAGTCGGTGGGCAACGTCGTCGCGCCCCAGGCGGTGTCGGACAAGTACGGCGCCGAAATCCTGCGCCTGTGGACGGCCGCGACCGACTACTCCGGCGACCTCGGCCTGGACGACAAAATCCTCGCCCGCGTCGTGGACAGCTACCGCCGCGTGCGCAACACGCTGCGCTTCCTGCTCGCGAATGTCAGCGACTTCGACCCGGCGACCGACGCCGTCGCAGCCGATCAGCTGCTGGAGGTGGACCGCTATGCGCTGGCCCGCGCGGCCGAGCTGCAGGCCGACATCCTGGCCCACTTCGAGCGCTACGAGTTCCACCCGGTCGTCGCCAAGCTGCAGGTCTACTGCTCCGAAGACCTGGGCGCCTTCTACCTCGACGTGCTCAAGGATCGCCTTTACACGACCGCGCCCAAGTCGCTGGCCCGCCGCTCGGCGCAGACGGCGCTGTGGCAGATCACGCAGGCCATGCTGCGCTGGATGGCGCCCTTCCTCAGCTTCACCGCTGAAGAGGCGTGGCAAGTGTTCGGCAAAGGCGAGAGCATCTTCACCGAGACCTATTGGGACTTTGGCGAGACCGACGGCGCCTTGCTGGCCAAATGGCAGCGCATCCACGAGATCCGCGACGAGGTCAACAGGGCCATCGAGGCCGTGCGCGTGACGGGCGCCGTCGGTGCGTCGCTGCAGGCGGAGCTCGTGCTCAAGGTCGACGAGCAGGACCAGGCCCTGCTTGCCAGCCTGGGCGATGACCTGCGCTTCGTCTTCATCACCTCGGCCGTCAAGCTGATGTCGGCGGCCGAGCTGGGCGTCACCGTGACGCCCAGCAGCCACGCCAAGTGCGAGCGCTGCTGGCACTACCGCGCGGATGTCGGGCAAATTGCCGCCCATCCGACGCTGTGCGGGCGCTGCGACAGCAACCTGCACGGCGCCGGCGAAACCCGGAAGGTGGCCTGATCATGGCGGGCAAATCCTCCTCCGCCGGCCTGAGCCAATGGCTGCTGATCGCCGCCGTCATCATCCTGGCCGACCAGTTCACCAAGATCCTTGTCATCGGCGCTTTCCAGCTCGGCGACGTGCGCCCGGTGACCGGCTTCTTCAACCTCGTGCGTGCGCACAACTACGGCGCGGCCTTCAGCTTCCTGCATGGCGCGTCGGGTTGGCAGCGCTGGTTCTTCCTGGTGCTCGGCGTCGTGGCGGCCGGCTTCATCATCTGGATGCTGCGCCGCCATGGCCAGCAAAAGCTCTTTGCCTGGGCGCTGACGCTGATCCTCGGGGGCGCCCTCGGCAATGTCATCGACCGCGCCGTGCACGGCTATGTCGTCGACTTCATCCAGGTCCATGCCGGCGGCTGGTACTTCCCGGCCTTCAACATCGCTGACGCCGCCATCAGCATCGGCGCCGTGCTGCTGATCGTCGACGAACTGCGCCGGGTGCGGCGCGGCTGACGTCCATGTGTGGGGGAGCCGCCGCAGCGCGTTGCGGCTACCCTCGCCGGACTCTGCTGAAAGGTCACCCATGCGCTCGCTGATCGCCGCCCTCGCCCTGTCCGCCGCCAGCCTTTCCCAGGCCGCCGAGCCGACACACCTCTACCTGATGGACGACGCCAGCGACGCCCTTGGCGGCGCCGCGCTGACAACGCTGGGTGGTGACTTCACCAGCCTGCCCGGCCGCTACAGCTTTGGCGCCAATCAAGGCTTCTGGCTGGAAGGCGCGATCAACCCCGACGTCTACACGCTGGACTTCGCCTTCAGCCTCGACAACGTGGACGGCTATCGCCGCCTGGTCGACTTCAAGGCACTGACCTCCGACACCGGCCTCTACACCCTCAACACGCGGCTGAATTTCTACAACGAGATCACCGGCCCCGATGACGTCTTTGCGGCCGGCAAGGAAGCCCGTGTGACGCTGACCCGCGATGGCGACGGCTTGCTGACCGGCTATTTCAACGGCGTCCAGCAATTCCAGTTCACCGACGGCGCCGGGCTGGCCAGCTTCAGCGCGACCAACGGCGTTGGCTATTTCTTCCGCGACGACAACGAGGTGGCGGGCGAGGCCAGCGGCGGTGCCGTCGACTACCTGCGCATCTACGACGTGGCACTGACCGCCACGGATGTCGCCAGCCTGACCAGCCCCGTCCCCGAGCCGGCGTCCAGCCTGCTCGCAGTCGCCGGTATCGGTCTTTTCGCACTGCTGCGCCGCCGTCCCCGCTGAGCCGCTCGCGGACAATGCGGCGCTCTCCCAGCCGCCGCCAATGCTTCTCGACTTCGCCAGCCTGAGCCATTACGACTGGCTCGACGTGCCCCTCTGGGTCTTCGACCCCGACCAACAGCGCAACCTATGGGCCAATGCCGCGGCCCTGCGCTTCTGGCATGCCGACAGCGCTGAGGAGTTCCTGTCGCGCGACTTCTCCGAGCATGGAGACGCCGTGCGTGAGCGTCTGGCCGTCACCGCCGTCGACCATGCCCAGGGCAAGATCGTCCGCGAGCAGTGGACCCTCTATCCCAAGGGCGAGCCAACGACGGTGATGCTGGTGTCGCGCGGCATGCGCACGCCGGACCGCCGCCAAGTCATGCTGTTCGCGGCCGACTCACTGGGCGGTGGCGCCGACCTGTCGATGCTGCGCGGCGTCGAGGCGCTGCAGCACACCTCGGCACGAATCGCCGTGTTCGGCCTGGTGGGTCCGAACTGCGGCGAGCTGCTGATGCGCAACCCCGCCGCCGCGCTGACCTTCGGTGACACGCCGCCACCGCCGGGCCAGACCGAGTTCACCCGCCTGTTCGCCCATGCGGCAGACGCCGAGGGCATCCTCGGCCGGGTGCTGCGCGGCGAGACCTGCCGCCAGGACGTCGAGCTGCAGACCCTGGCCGGCCGCTGCTGGCATGCGCTAGACGCGCGCCCGATGCGCGACCCCGTCACCGGCGACACGGCCATGCTCTTCAACGCACGCGACATCGCCGAGCTGAAGGCCAGCCAGGCCGCCCTGGTCGCCGCGCGCGAGGCGGCCGAGATGGCCAGCCAGGCCAAGAGCTCTTTCCTGGCCAACATGAGCCATGAGATCCGCACGCCCATGAACGGCGTGCTGGGCCTGACGGAGCTGGTGCTGCAGACCGAACTGAATGATCGCCAGCGCCGTTTCATCGGCATGGCCCACCAGTCGGCCAAGGGGCTGATGACCATCATCAACGACCTGCTGGACGTGGCCAAGATCGAGGCCGGTCGCATCGTCATCGAGGAGACGCCCTTCAGCTTGCACGATTGCCTCGGCGAGTCACTTCAACCCCTGCTGCTGCAGGCCCACGACAAGGGCATCCAGTTGCATGCGCGGGTGCAACCGGGCGTGCCGTCCTGGCTGATCGGTGACGCGCTGCGGCTGCGCCAGGTGCTGATCAATTTGATCGGCAACGCGCTCAAGTTCACCGAGCACGGCGAGGTGCGCATCGAGATCGCGCTGGCCGACATGCACGACTGCGACCCGCCAGAACGCCTGCGCCTGCGCGTTGCCGTGACCGACACCGGCATCGGCATGACGCGTGACCAGATCGGCCAGATCTTCGATCCCTTCATCCAGGCCGATGGCAGCATCACGCGGCGCTACGGCGGCACCGGCCTGGGCCTGACCATCGTGCAGCGCCTGGTCACGCTGATGGGCGGAACGGTGAACGTCGAGAGCACACCCGGGCTTGGCTCCTGCTTCAGTTTCGAGATCGCCGTGCTGCGAGTCATCTGAAGCCTCTGAACCGGCTGAAACGGCTCAGGGCAGCAAGACGGCGCTGCCAGTCAAGCGGCGCGCTTCCAGGTCGCGATGGGCCTCGGCCGCGTCGGCCAGCGGGTAGCGCTTGTCGATGCGGATCTTGACCCGGCCGCTGGCCACCATGTCAAAAAGGTCGGCGCCCATCGACTGTGTGGCCTCATGGCTGGCGATGTGGGTGAAGAGCGTTGGCCGCGTCACGTAGACCGAGCCCTTGGCCGCGAGGCTGCCGATGTTGATCGGCGGTACCGGTCCGGAAGCCGCGCCGAAGCTGGCCAGAAGCCCGAAAGGCGCGAGGCTGTTCAGCGAGCCCTCCCAGGTGTCGGCGCCGACCGAGTCGTACACCACCTTGACGCCGCGGCCGCCGGTGATGTCGCGCACCCGCGCTGCAAAGTCCTCGCGGCGGTAGTTGATGGCATGTGTCGCGCCGTTGTCGAGCGCGAGCTGGCATTTCTCGTCGCTGCCGGCCGTGCCGATCAGCTGCAGGCCCAGCGCCCGCGCCCACTGGCAGGCGATCAGGCCGACGCCACCCGCCGCGGCGTGGAAGAGCACGAAGTCGCCCGCCTGCAGCCCGCCCTGGGGCAGCGTCTTGCGCAGCAGGTATTGCACCGTCAGGCCCTTGAGCATCATGGCGGCGCCGGTCTCGAAGGCGATGGCATCGGGCAGCTTCAGCACGCACTTGGCCGGCATCACGCGCGCCGTCGCATAGGCGCCGGGCGGCTGGCTGGCATAGGCGGCCCGGTCGCCCACCTGAAGGTGCGTGACGCCCTCGCCCACCGCCTCGACAACACCTGCGCCTTCCATGCCCAGGCGCGCCGGCAGCGGCAACGCGTAACTGCCATTGCGGTGATAGACGTCGATGTAGTTGAGGCCGCAGGCATGGTGGCGGATGCGGATCTCGCCGGGGCCCGGCGCGCCGACTTCCACGTCCACCAGCTTGAGCTGTTCCGGCCCGCCGGCAGCTTCAATGACCACAGCCTTTTCATTCATGCAGCGTCTCCTGTTCAACGTTCCTCAAGGTCGGCTATCGTGCCAGCCCTTTGCCCTCCGCGCCGCCGGTGATGACGCTGACCCCACGACTGGCCCTGTTGCTGACGATGCCGCCTCTGCTGTGGGCCGGCAATGCCGTCGTCGGCCGCCTGGTGCGGGACGACATCCCCCCCATGGCGCTGAACGCGCTGCGCTGGCTGCTCGCGTTCGCGCTGCTCGCGCCACTGGCCTGGCGGCTGCTGGCCAACCCGCGCGAGGCGCTGGTGCGCTGGCGCGGCCTGGCCTGGCTGGGTTTCCTCGGCATGGGTTGCTACAACGCGCTGCAATACCTGGCGCTGCACACCTCGTCGCCGCTGAACGTGACGCTGATCACCGCCAGCATGCCGGTGTGGATGCTGGGTGTCGGCGCGCTGTTCTACGGCGTCAAGCCGGCGCGCCGCCAGCTGGTCGGTGCGGGGCTGTCGCTGCTGGGCGTGGCCGTCGTCATCGCTCGCGGCGAGCCCGCAGCGCTGCTGGCGGTGCGCTTCGTGCCCGGCGACTTGCTGATGCTGCTGGCCATCTTCACCTGGGCCGTCTATTCCTGGATGCTGGCGCGGCCCGTCAAAGGCCTGCGGCCCGGCGAGAAGCCCGACTGGAACTGGGCTGAGGCGCTGATGGCCCAGCTGATGTTCGGCGTTGTCTTCTCGGGTGTTGCCGCGGGCGCCGAGCAGGTCATTGCACCCGCCGACATCCACTGGAGCCCGGCGCTGTTTGCAGCCTTGGCCTATGTCGCCATCGGCCCGTCGCTGATCGCCTACCGTTGCTGGGGCATGGGCGTGGCCCAAGCCGGCCCGGCGCTGGCCGGCTTCTTCGTCAACCTGACGCCGGTGTTCGCCGCCATCATCTCGGCCGCCCTGCTGGGCATCGCGCCGGCCTGGTACCACGGCCTGGCGTTTGCGCTGATCGTGGCCGGCATCGTCGTGTCGTCGCGCTGATGCGGGTGCTGCACGCCGACGACCGCCTGGTCGTCATCGACAAACCGGCCGGCCTGCTCAGCGTGCCGGGCCGCAGCGAGCCCGACTGCGCGAGCGCGCGGGTGCAGGTGCTCTACCCCGACGCCCTCGTCGTGCATCGGCTCGACCAGGCCACCTCCGGCCTGTTGATGTTCGCGCTCGGCGCCGAGGCGCAGCGCCAGCTCAGCGCGGACTTCGCCGAGCGGCGTGTCGGCAAGCGCTATGTCGCGGTGGTCTCGGGCCACATGGACGGTGACGGCCTGATAGAAGTGCCAGTGGGTGCGGACTGGCCGAACCGCCCGCGCCAGCAAGTGGACCACCAGCGGGGCAAAGCCTCGCAGACACGATGGTGGGCGCTGGCTCATGAAGGCGCTCATACCCGAGTCGTGCTCGAGCCGCTCACCGGCCGCACCCACCAGCTTCGCGTCCACCTCGCCCACCTTGGCCATGCCATCCTGGGCGACACGCTTTACGCTGGCGCGGATGTCGCCGCGGCCAGCCCACGGCTGCTGTTGCACGCCAGCGAGTTGCACATCGGCGAACTGCATTTCCTCTGCCCACCGGAGTTCTAGACCATGCATCTCTACGTCGTGACCGGCAGCTCGCGCGGCCTCGGTGCCGCCCTTGTCGAACAGCTGACCCAGCCCGAGCACACAGTCATTGGCATCGCTCGCCGCAGCAACCCGGCGTTGAAGGCCGAGCAATGGGCGCTCGACCTTGCCGACCCACTCCCCGCCGCCGAGCGCCTGCAAGCCTGGCTGCGCGCCAACACCGGCTGGGAGAGCGCCACGCTGGTCAACAACGCAGCGCTGCTCAGCGCGCCGGGCCCGCTGGCGGCCACGGATCTGGCAGAGCTGTCCGCGGCGCTGCGGGTGGGCCTGGAGGCGCCGGCACTGCTGAGCCGGGTCTTCCTGGCAGAAACGACTGGCGTGCCGCAGCGCCGCATCCTCAACATCTCCTCGGGCCTGGGCCGGCGTGCGATGGCCGGCAGCGTGGCCTATTGCGCCGTCAAGGCCGGGCTTGACCATCTGAGCCGCGCCCTGGCACTGGAGGCGCCGGATGTCGGCGTGGTGTCGCTCGCGCCGGGCGTCATCGACACCGACATGCAGACTCAGCTGCGCGGCGCCGACCCGGCCCGTTTCCTCGAGCAGGCTCGCTTCCAGGGCTTGAAGGATGGCGGCCAGTTGCAGACCGCCGAGGCCACTGCGGCGGCCGTGCTGCGCTACCTGGTAAAACCCGATTTCGGCCATAACGTCATCGCGGACATCCGCGAGGCTTGAAAATACGCCGCACGAGCCCAAGCTCTGACCTGTTTCACCCATTCTGGAGACGCACCGTGAACCGCATCCTCGCCGTGACCCTGGCCGCCCTGCTGGCCTTCGCGCTGCCTGTCCACGACGCCGAGGCAAAGCGCCTGGGCGGCGGCGGCATGAAACGCAGCGTGCCCACTCAGACGACGCCACAGACGCCGCCGGCCCAGTCGCCCCAACAGGCCGCTCCCGCCAAGCAGGCGGCGGCCACCCCGGCTGCCGCAGCAGCGGCGCCCAAGCGCTCCTGGATGGGCCCCATCGCCGGCCTCGCCGCCGGCCTGGGCCTGGCAGCGCTGGCCAGCCATCTCGGCTTTGGCGCGGAGCTGGCCAACATCATGACCATGGTGCTGCTCGGTCTGGTGGCAGCCGTCGTGATCGGCTTCCTGGTGCGTCGCTTCGCCAAGCCCAAGGCGCAGGCCCAGTTGGCCGGCGCGAACGGCGCCAACTTCCAGGCGGCACAGCCGGCTTGGAACCCGCAACCCATGGCGGCTGCGGGCGGCGCACCTGCCGCAGCAGCGAGCCCACTGGCTGCCGCGGTGCCGGCTGACTTCGACGCCGCAGGCTTCGAGAAAATCGCCAAGCAAGTCTTCATCCGCCTGCAGGCTGCCAACGATGCCGGTGACCAGGCCGACCTGCGCCGTTTCACGACGCCACAGATGTACGCCAGCATCCAGAGCGACCTGCTGGAGCGCGGCAGCCAGGCGCAGCGCACCGAAGTGCTGCAGCTCGACGCCAGCGTGGTGGACGTCGCCAGCGAGAACGGCCAGCAGATTGTCTCGGTGCGTTTCTGGGGCCTGGTGCGCGAGAGCAGCGACCAAGCCGCGAACGACTTCGACGAAGTCTGGCACCTGGTCCAGGCCAACGAGGGCTGGCTCATCGCCGGCATCCAGCAGACGGCATG
This sequence comes from Pelomonas sp. Root405, assembly GCF_001425165.1. Lineage (GTDB taxonomy): Bacteria > Pseudomonadota > Gammaproteobacteria > Burkholderiales > Burkholderiaceae_C > Pelomonas. The sequence continues at coordinate 356,482 of NZ_LMDU01000014.1, read as the reverse complement.
ACCAATGGCATAGCGGGTTAGACCCGAGCCGGACCGGCATGAGAATGGGCGCTTCAAGCGCCCATTTTTCTTTGAGGCTCCACATGATTCGTTTGCGTCTATCCCTCTGCGCCTTGGGCACCGCCTTGCTGGCTGCCTGCGCTTCCACCCCTTCCACCCCGCCGGCCTCCACAGCCGTCGTTGCACCGAACGCTAACCTCGTGGTCCAGGGCATTCCGCCCGTGCCGCAGAGCTTGGCGGATGCCATCGGCCGCTACAACGACTTCCGCGGCCATGCCTTCTCCGACTGGCATCCGACCCAGCGCGAGATGCTCGTCAGCCACCGCAAGGCCGGGGCCAACACGGCCCAGATCTTCCGCGTGACGACCCCGCTGACCGACGGTGAGCAGCTGACGGACGGCGCAGACCCTGTGGCGCGCGCAAGCTATGAACCGCGCACCGGCCAGTACATCGTCTTCGAGCGCGCCGCCGGCGGCAACGAGGTAGGCCAGATCTACCGCCTGCCACTCGGGCAGGCCGGCGCCCAGCCCGTGCTGCTGACCAGCCCCGACGAACGTCACTCGATCAACACCTGGCTGCGCAAAAGCGGCCAGCTGATCTACTCGTCCGTGCCCATCGACCGCACGGCCCAAGGCGGCACGCGCACCAAGGTCACGACAACGTTCTGGGTGATGGACCCCGCCAAGCCGGAAGGCCGCCGCAAGCTGGCGGAGCTGGACGGCGGCGGCTGGTTCGCCGGCCGGCCCTCGCCCAATGAGCGCCTGCTGTCGCTGACCCGCTATCTGTCCGCCAATGAATCGCAGATCTGGATGCTGGATCTGGACAGCGGCGTCGCCAAGCAGGTGGCACCCGCCGTCGGAAGCCAGGAGGCCAAGGCCACGTATTCGCCGGCCGGCTGGACACCTGACGGTCGCACGCTGTGGATCGGCAGCGACCGCGCCGGCGAGTTCCGCGAACTGATGAAGCTCGACCTCGCCAGCGGCCGCATCGACCGGGTCAGCAGCCACATCCCCTGGGACGTCAGCGGCGTCACGCTGACCGAAGACGGCAGCAAGCTGGTGGCCCAGTTCAACGTCGACGGCCGCGACGAGCTGCGCTTTTTCGACGCGGCAACCGCCAAGGAAGTGCCCGCCCCCGCGGCCCTGCCGAACGGCAATGTCGGCGCGGCTTCCTTCGACCGTGCGCGCAACGAACTGGCCTTCTCGATCAGCAATGCCCAAGGCCCCGGCCAGATCTATTCGCTGGGCGCCGACGGCAAGGTCCAGCAATGGACGCGCGCCGCAGCCGCGCCCGGCATGGACACCTCGGGCTTCAGCGAGCAGAAGATCGTGCGCTGGAAGAGCTTTGACGGCACGACCATCTCGGGCCTGCTGACGGCACCGCCGAAGAAGTTCACCGGCAAGCGCCCGGTGCTGATCTCCATCCACGGCGGCCCCGAGTCGCAGGCCGGCTTCGGCTTCCTGGGCCGTACCGCCTACTTCGTGCAGGAACTGGGCATGGCGCTGATCCAGCCCAATGTGCGCGGCTCCAGCGGCTACGGCAAGAGCTTCCTGGCGATGGACAACGGCTTCAAGCGCGAGGACTCCGTCAAGGACATCGGCGCCCTGCTCGACTGGATTGCGACTCAGCCCGACCTCGACGCCTCGCGCGTGCTGGTCACCGGTGGCAGCTACGGCGGCTACATGACGCTGGCCGTGTCGACCAACTACGCCGACCGGATCGCCGGCGCCATCGACGTCGTCGGCATCTCGCACTTCGTGACCTTCCTGAACAACACGGAGAGCTATCGCCGCGACCTGCGCCGCGTCGAGTACGGCGATGAGCGCGACCCGGCGATGAAGGCCCACCTCGACAAGATCTCGCCGCTGACCAATGCGGCCAAGATCAAGAAGCCGCTGTTCGTCATCCAGGGCAAGAACGACCCGCGCGTGCCCTACACCGAGGCCGAGCAAATCGTCGAGACCGTGCGAAAAGGTGGCACGCCGGTCTGGTATCTGCGCGCCGAGAACGAGGGCCATGGTTTCCAGAAGAAGGACAACCAGGACTTCCAGTTCTACGCGACCGTGCTGTTCATGCAGCAGACGGTATTGAAGTAGCCCGGCCGTAGGCGAGCGGCCGCGGCCAGCTCGCCGGTGTCGGCATGACGCCGGTGGGCCAGCTGCGAGCTGCGATCCAGCCCGCATGGCCGACCACCAGTGCGCAGGTCGGCTGCCAGTTCGCTGCACGGTCGAGCAGTGCCGTCAGAGCCTCGCCGCCGTCGAAGTCGAAGCGCAGGAAATCGGCCATCCAGCGGTCGAACTCGGCGCCCGGGATGGCGGACCACGGCCTGCCGTCCCAGGCGCCGAAGTCCATCTCGGCGAGTGCTGGATCGACGCGCCAGCGAAAGCCCCAACGTTGCAGCCAACGGCCCACGTCCGCCGCGCGGGCCAGTGGCGAGGTGACCACGTCGCGCGCCAGGCCGTGCCGGCGGGCATGCGCGCGAATGCGGTGCGCCAGGCGCTTGGCCTTGCGTGGGTGGACGGGCAGATCGGTGCGGGCGCCAACGCAGCGCCCTTCCGCCCCGCGTGGCTTGGGATGGCGCCAAAGGGTCAGCATCGCCATCAAACCGTGGCCGTGAAGGCGAGCAGCACGGCAATCTCGGCCACCTGCTCAGTCGCGCCGAGGCCGTCGCCGGTGTAGCCGCCGAGGCGGCGCTTGAGCCATAGCCGCATCAGCAGCGCGACGAGGGCCGCTGCGGCCAGCGCGGCGACAAGGCGCGGCAGCGCAATGCCACAAGCCGCGAGCGTCCCCATGAGCAGCCCGCACCAGCCCACAGCGATGACGAAGTTGCGCGGTGCCACGGCGAGCGCCAGTGGCTTGGCCTTGGCATGCTCGGCATCCCCGCCATAGGGCAGGCTGACCATGACGCCCACGGCCGCCGCGCGGGCCAACGCATGGCTGGCCAGCAGGGCTGCGACCGCGCCCAGCAGGGGCCGAGTCGCCAGCACCGCCAGCAGCGCCGCGCGCATCAGCAGGGACAGGCCGAGGGCGAGCGCGCCATAGCTGCCGATGCGCGAGTCCTTCATGATGGCCAGCGCTCTGTCACGCGGCACGACGCCACCGAGCGCGTCGAAGGTGTCGGCCAGGCCGTCTTCGTGGAAGCCGCCGGTCAATGCAACCGTGGCGGTCAGCGCGAGCACCGCGGCGATCCACGCTGGCCAGAACTGTGCGGCGCCGACGAGGACCGCGCCACCCACCGCACCGATCAGCACGCCGACGAGGGGGAAGTGGCGCAAGCAGTCGTTCAGCCACGCCGGCTCAAAGCGGCTGAGCCGCACCGGCAGCCGAGTCAGGAACTGCACCGCGACGAGGATCAGCCGCACGCCTCAGTCCCGGTTGCTGACGCCGGCGCTTTCAAAGCTGGCCATGTCGGCCAGCAGGGCGCAGGCCGCCGTCAGCAGCGGCCAGGCCAGAGCCGCGCCACTGCCCTCACCCAGGCGCAGGTCCAAGTCCAACAGCGGGCGAACGCCGAGCCGCTGCAGCCACAGCGCATGCGGTCCCTCGGCCGACCGATGCGCGAACACGCAGGCGTCCAACACGCCCGGACACAGCGCCTGCGCCAGCGCGACGGCGGCCGTCGTGATGAAGCCGTCGACGACGACGACGCGGCGCTGCGCCGCGGCAGCAACGACGCTGCCGGCCATCGTGAGGATCTCGAAGCCGCCGAACGCTGCGGCCATCTCCAAAAGGGTTCGCGCGTCAGCATTGGCCGCCAGCGCTTCATCGAGCACGGCCAACTTGCGCGCGAGACCGGCATCGTCCAGCCCGGTACCGCGGCCGACGCAATCGACCAGCGGCAGGCCGGTCAGGCGCTGCATCAGCAGGCTGGCCGACGAGGTGTTGCCGATGCCCATCTCACCCAGCAGCAGCGCATTGCCGGGCAGCCGTTCGACCAATGCCATGCCGTTGCGCAGGGCGCGCTCGGCCTGCTCAAGCGACATCGCCGGGCCGGCGCTCGCGTCGGCAGTGCCGGGCGCGATGCGCAGGTCGATGGCACCCTCGGCCAGCGGCGCATCGACACCGCAATCAGCAATACTCAGCGCCAGACCTTGCTGGCGAGCCAATACCGAGACGGCTGCGCCACCAGCCAGCATGTTGGCGACCATCTGCGGCGTTACTTCGCGCGGAAAGGCCGACACGCCACGGCGCGACAGACCGTGATCGGCCGCGTAGACGACGAGCTGAGGTGCCTGCAGCGCGGGCCGCTCGACGCCCTGGATCAGCGCAAGCTGCAGGGCCAGCGCCTCGATGCGACCGAGGGCGCCCAAGGGCTTGGTCTTGTGGTCGAGGGCGTGCTGCACGCGCGCGCTCAGGCGGGGCTCGGCCAGCGCCGGCAATTCGGGGAAGTTCATAAAGGGGCGGGTCGGCCGTTCAACCGACGAGATTGGCCAGCGTCAGCAGCGCCAACAGCAGCATCCACAAGACGACAGAGCGCCACACCAGGCCGACGACGCTCTGGAGATGGCCGAGCTGGGGCGGCGCACCGGCGGTGGAACCGGCGGCGCCGGTCGCATCGGGCTCTGAGCCGGCATCAAAGGTCTTGCTGCGGTCTGGCGTGATGCCGGGGGCCGCGGCGCCGCCGAGCTGCAGGCCGACGGCGCCGGCCGCGGACGCCAGGATGATGCCCTCGTTGGAATGCAGCCAGAGGCTGGCGTCGCGACGCCAGCCGTTCACGGCCTCTTCGAAGTTGCCGACGATGGCGAAACCGGTGGCGGTCAGCCGCGCAGGCAGATGGTCGATGACCGTGAAGGCCTGGCGCGACAAGGCGAGCAGGCGCGGATTGGTCGGCGCGTCGAGCGTGCGGCTCTTGAAGGCCCAGTAGCGGCCGGCAAACTCGGCCATGCGGTAGACGACCGCGCCAGCCGGCCCTAAGCCGATGGTCGAGCAGACGATGAACCAGAAGAACACGCCGAAGACGTGACGGTGAGCTGCCAGCAGCGAGTGCTCGATGACGTGGCGGATCAGCTCCGTGCGCGGCAGCTCGCTGGCGTCGAGATGGCGCCACTCGGCCAGCAGCTGGCGCGCGGTCGCGTCGTCACCGCGCTCCAGCGCATCGCGGATGTCGGTGAAGTAGTGGCTGAACTGGCGAAAGCCCAGGGTCAGGTAGAGGATGAGCACGTCCAGCGCCAGCGCCAGCAGCAGGCTGAAATGGCGCAGCGCCAGATAGATCGCCGTGATGGCCAGCCCAGGCACCAGCACGGTAATGGCCCAGACAACGACGGCATGGCGCTCGTGGCCTGCATCGAAGTTCCGGCCGGTCCAGCGCACCCAGCCGATGACGGACTCGTGCACGCGGTTGCCATGCCTCAAGGGCTTGAGTTGCTCACACAACAGCGCCAGCAGCACCGCGAAGAAATTCATCCTGGAAACGGCAGTTGAGCGAGCCCGAGGGGCTGGCGAAGCGGGTTGATGGCGAGGCGCGACGACGCAGTGGGCTCTTGCCCACAAGGATGAGCAACGCTGCCAGCGGCCCGAAGCGCCAGACCAGCGGGCTTGCAGCGCTGCTCAACGGAGTGGTGACGCTGGCGGCACCTATCACCTGTTGATGGAGCCACCGAGTCGATGAATGGCAAGCGGTCAACTGCCGTTTCCAGGATCATGGGCCGGGATGATAGTGGCGCCGTGGAGCTCAGCCGGTGATGAGCAGCCGATAGAGGTTGCGCAACATCGCCGCCGTCGCACCCCAGATGAAGTATTCGCGCTCGCCACCATGCCAGGGCATGGAGAGGAAGCGTCGCTCGGCGCCGGCGAACTCGAACGTGTGGTGGCGGTGATGCGCCGGGTTCATCAGGAAGGCGAGCGGCACTTCGAAGGCCTCGGCCACTTCGAAGCCATCGAGTTGGAGCGTGAAACCGGGCTCGATCAGCGCAACCACCGGCGTCACCTGGAAGGCCGTCACGGTCGAATAGACGGGCAACTGGCCAATGACCTCGATATGGCTGCGCGACAGGCCGATCTCTTCCTCGGTCTCACGAAGCGCCGTCGCGACCGGACCATCGTCCTCGGGCTCGACGCGCCCACCGGGGAAGCTGATCTGGCCGGCGTGGTCGCGCAGATGGTCAGTGCGCCGGGTTAGCAGCAGGCTCAAGCCCGTTTCACGCTGCACCAGCGGCACGAGGACGGCCGCACCGGCCGGCTCCCGCCCGGCGAAGAGACCGCCGTCGCCGGCGAACTCTGGCGTCCAAGCGGACAGCGCGGCGAGCCGGGCACGGATGGCTTGAGCGGTCAGCAAGTCGGCGGGAACAGCCGGCAGGTGCTCGTCGATGCTCGTGACGGGCACGAGATGAGGCTGGGTGATGGCAGGTCGGTTCATGCGAAAAAACAAAAGCCGCCGAGAGCGTAGCTCCGGGCGGCCTCAGTGAAGCGAAAAGGCTGATTAGGCCAGCTTCTCTTTGATTCGAGCCGACTTGCCCGAACGCTGGCGCAGGTAGTACAGCTTGGCGCGGCGGACATCGCCACGACGCTTGACTTCGATGGTCGCGATCAGCGGGCTGTAGAGCTGGAAGGTGCGCTCGACGCCTTCACCGCTCGAGATCTTGCGGACGATGAAGCTGCTGTTCAGGCCGCGGTTGCGCTTGGCAATGACAACGCCTTCGTAGGCCTGCACGCGCTTGCGGCTGCCTTCAACGACGTTGACGCTGACGATCACGGTGTCGCCGGGGGCGAAGGCCGGGATGGTCTTGTTCAGGCGAGCAATTTCTTCTTGCTCAAGGGTTTGGATCAGGTTCATCTGTACTCCTGGAGATCTTGGCGGGGCGCTATTTATCGGGATGTTTGCAGCTGGAACGTCTTGAATGCTTCAGCCACTCGACCCGCCAGAGGATCGGACAGCCCGCGAGTATAGCCGCCGCTTACGGGTTTTGCCTAGAGCTGGCCAGGAAGGCTTCATCGGCCTTGCTCAGTCGACCAGCCGCCCGTGCAGCCTGGATGAGATCAGGCCGCCGCGCCGCTGTCAGCGCCAGCGACTGCTCGCGGCGCCAGCGCCGGATGTCGGCATGGTGACCAGACAGCAGCACCGGCGGCACGCCGCGGCCGTCCGACAACATCTCGGGTCGGCTGTAATGCGGGCAATCCAGCAGGCCGTCGGAAAAGCTGTCCTGCTCGTGAGACTGCACGTCGCCGAGCACACCGTCCTGCAGCCGCGCAACGGCGTCCAACAACGCCAGCGCCGGAAGCTCTCCACCCGACAGCACGAAGTCGCCGAGACTCAGCTCCAGCGTCACGTGGCTGTCCAGCACGCGCTGGTCTATGCCCTCGTAGCGACCGCAGAGGAGAATGGCCCCGGGGCCGCCGGCCAGTGCCTGGACGCAGGCCTGGTCGATGCGGTTGCCGGTCGGCGTGAAGTGAATGACTGTCGGCGCCGCTTCGGCGCGATCAGCCTTGACGGCGGCGAGCGCCTTCTCAAGCGGCTCCGCCAGCATGACCATGCCGGGGCCGCCGCCAAAGGTGCGGTCATCGACGCGGCGGTAATTGCCCTCGGCAAAGTCGCGCAGCGGCCAGAGGCGCACGTCGACCTGACGGCTCTCGAAGGCGCGCCGCGTGACGCCGTGTGTCAGATGAGGCCCGAACAGTTCCGGGAAGATCGTCAGGACGTCGAAGCGCATGCCTCAGGCCTCAGAAATCGAGGCCCCAGTCGACCCGGATCTGCCTTGTCTCAAGATTCACATCGTCCACAAATGCGCCGACGAAAGGAATCAATCTTTCCTGGTCGGGCTTGGCAGGCTCTTCCACCCCTGGCGGCAGGATGCGGAGCACGGCGTGGGGGCCGGTGTCGATCAGCCCGATGACACGGCCCAGCGGCTGTAATTCCCGGTTGATGACGTCCAGGCCAATCAGATCGACCCAGTAATACTCGCCATCCGGCGTTCGGGGGAATTCGCTGCGCGGCACGAAGATTTCGTGGCCCCGCAGCGCCTCGGCGGCATTGCGGTCATCCACACCTTCCGCTGTGGCGACGATGCCCTCACCCTGCTCGCGGACCGACTTCAGGTCCAGCATCATCTGGGCTGGCTTGGGCCCGGTGGATTTCAGATACCAGCGCTTGGCGCTGAACAGCGCGGCCGCGTCGGCGGAATAGGCCTGGACCTTGAGGCCGCCCTTGATGCCCCAGGCGTCGAGGATGCGACCCACAGGCTGCAAGTCTTCGGGCCAGGAAGCAAAAGACGGCGCCGAAGCGCCGTCTTGCTGAGGCTTGTTGCCTGCCACTGCTTTAAGCGGCCGGGGTGGCCTTCTTGGCGTCGCCGACCAGGCGCTCGACCGTGGGCGACAGCTGGGCGCCGACACCGATCCAGTAGCTCACGCGGTCTTGCTCGACGCGCAGCTTTTCGGCAGCACCGGACGCGACTGGGTTGTAGAAGCCGACGCGCTCGATGAAGCGGCCATCACGGCGCTGGCGGCTGTTGGCCACGACGATGTTGTAGAACGGGCGCTTCTTGGAACCGCCGCGGGCAAGACGAATGACAACCATGATGTTTCCTAAACTGATGACGTGATGATGGACTTGGCGATCACCGCACCAGGAGACACTCAGGGCGAGCAGATCGTTCGCGGCGAGTTCCCGCCGGTGTTGCCACCGTCTCTGGCGCCGTAGATACGCTGCAGCTCCCCACGGCCGGCACCAGAACTCAGCATTATAAACTCGTTCAGCATCAATTCCAGACAAGATATGTCTCTGCCCTCCCCTGCTCCCGCCAGCGCTTTGCGCATACGACCCAGCACTGACGCCGATTTGCCCGCCATCCAGGCCATCTACGCGGTGGCTGTGCTCAATGGCACCGGCACTTTCGAGACCGAGGTGCCCGGGGTCGACGAAATGGGCCGGCGTCGCCAGGAAGTGTTGGGGCGCAGCCTGCCGTGGCTTGTGGCAGAACGGGATGGCGTCGTGCTGGGCTATGCCTATGCCAATTACTTCCGGCCACGCCTGGCCTACCGCTTTTGTGTCGAGGACTCGATCTATCTCTCGCCCGACGCTCAGGGCCAGGGTATCGGCCGGCTGTTGCTGGCCGAATTGATTGCCCGCTGCGAAGCCGCAGGCGCTCGCCAGATGCTGGCGGTCATCGGCGACGCGGCCAATATCGGCTCGGTGGGTGTCCATACCGCGTTGGGCTTCGAACACACCGGCGTGCTCAAGAGCGCGGGCTGGAAATTTGGCCGCTGGCTCGACGTTGTGCTGATGCAGCGCACGCTCGGTCTTGGCGACAGCGCCGCGGCCGCTGAATGAATGCCACAAGGCATAAGGCAGCGGCAACCTGGCTGGCATTGCTGGGCGGCACCCTCGGCCTGCACCGCTTCTATCTGCATGGCCTGAAGGACCCCTGGGGCTGGGCTTATCCAGTGCCTACGCTGCTCGGGCTGGTCGGCGTGCTGCGCATGAACCAGCTGGGCCAGGATGATCGCCTGGCCTGGGCGCTGATTCCCTGGCTCGGCGTCAGCCTTGTTGCGGCGCTGTTGAGTGGCATCGTCTATGGCTTGATGCAGGACGAGCGCTGGAACGCACGCTTCAATGCCGGCCGGCCGGCCTCATCGGGCGGCTGGGCGGCCGTCATCGGCGTGGTGCTGTGCCTGCTGTTCGGCGGCACGGCGCTGATGGCGACCATCGCCTTCAGCGCACAGCGCTATTTCGAATCCCAGGCCGGTCAGTAGAGGATGAAGCTGGCCCAGTAGCAGACGCCGGCCATCACGGCGGCCGCCGGGATGGTGAAGATCCATGCCCAGACGATGTTGCCCGCCACGCCCCAACGCACGGCCGAGGCGCGCTGGACCGAACCCACACCGACGATGGCGCCGGTGATGGTGTGCGTCGTCGACACCGGTATACCCATCGCCGTTGCCAGGAAGAGCGTGATTGCGCCGCCCGTCTCGGCGCAGAAGCCGCCGACCGGCTTGAGCTTGGTGATGCGCTGACCCATGGTCTGCACGATCCGCCAACCGCCGAACATCGTGCCCAGGCCGATGGCGACATAGCAGGACACGATGACCCAGCTCGGCGGCGACGACTCGCCCGTGCCCATCATGCCGGCAGCAATCAATAGCATCCAGATCAGACCGATGGTCTTCTGCGCGTCATTGCCGCCATGGCCGAGGCTGTAGAGGCCTGCCGATACCAGCTGCAGCCGCCGGAACCATCGGTCAATGCGTATGGGCGACTTGCGTCGGCAGATCCAGCCAACGAGAACCATCAACAGCGAGCCAAGCAAGAACCCCAGCAGCGGCGACACCAGGATGAATGCCACCGTCTTCCAGATGCCGCCGGCGATCAGTGCTTGCGGCCCGGCCTTGGCAATGACCGCACCGACGATGCCGCCGATCAGCGCGTGCGAGGAACTCGACGGGATGCCCCACCACCAGGTGATGACGTTCCAGACGATGGCGCCGATCAGCGCGCCAAAGACGACGTGGTGGTCCACGATGCCCGGCTCGACGATGCCCTTGCCGATGGTGGCAGCCACCTTCAACTGGAAGAAGGCAATGGCCAGCACGTTGAAGAAAGCTGCGAACAGCACGGCCTGCTGGGGTTTCAGCACGCCGGTCGAGACGACGGTGGCAATCGAGTTGGCCGCGTCGTGGAAGCCGTTCATGAAGTCGAACACCAGGGCCAGCACGACGAGCAGGGCCACCACCCAGAAGGCGATCTCAGCGGATGCCATGGGGGCTTTTCAGGAGTTCTCGAGGACGATGCCCTCGATCAGGTTCGCCACGTCTTCGCAACGGTCGGAGATGGACTCCAGTTGCTCGTAGATGGCCTTGAGCTTGATCAGTTCACGCACATCCGGCTCTTCGCGGAACAGGCGCGACATCGCCGAGCGCATCACACGGTCCGCGTCCGACTCCAGGCGATCAATCTCCTCGCAGGTCTTCAGCGCCGCCTCGGTGGTCGCCGGCTTGCTCAGGTTGGGCAGCAACGTGACGGCGTGCTGCACGCGCTCGCAGCAGCGCACCGACAGCGTCGCCAGCTGCAGCACCTGCTCGGGCACGGTACGCACGTCGTAGAGCGACAGCGTCTCGGACGAGTCCTGCAGCAGGTCGAGGATGTCGTCCATTGCATTGATCAGGCCATGGATCTGCTCGCGGTCGATGGGCGTGATGAATGTGCGGTGCAACAGCCGGTTGACCTCTGCGGTGATCCGGTCGGCCGCATGCTCCGCCTTGTCGACCTCGTCCGCATACTGCTGGCGCAATGTCGGGTCGGCATAGTTCTCGATCATCTTCAGGAAAGCGCGCGCTCCCTGCGCGATGAAACCGCCATGCTCATTGAAGAGCTCAAAAAAATTGCCCTCGCGGGGCAGCAGCTTGCCAAAAAGCATCGGCGTCTTTCAATTCTCGAAGGCGCGCAGTTTAGCGGGCGCTGTCACGCAACCGTCATCAAGCAGACCGGAAGATGAAGTAGACGGCACCCATCAGGCAAAGCCCTGCCCACAGGAAATCCAGCTTCATCGGCTCGCCCATGTAGTACAGGCTGAACGGCACGAAAACGGCCAGCGTGATGACTTCCTGAGTGATCTTGAGTTGGGCCAGCGAGAACCCGGCGCCGTGGCCGATGCGGTTGGCGGGCACCTGCAGCAGGTACTCGAACAAGGCGATCCCCCAGCTGATGAGGGCGGCGATCCACCAGGGTTTGGCGGCCAGCCCCTTCAGGTGCCCGTACCAGGCGAAGGTCATGAACACGTTGGACAGCAACAGCAGACCCGCGGTCTGCCAGCCGGCAAGGGTCGAAAACATCGAGGTCTCCTGAGATCAAATCGGGATGGGGCCGCTGCGCTCGATGCGCTGCGCCTGCCAGCCCCGGCAGGTCGCCAGCGGCGCCAGCTCCGGCGCGATCTCCAGCAACGGGCGCAGCACAAAGGCGCGCTCGCCGAGCCGCGGGTGGGGCAGCGTCAGGCGCGGCGTGCCCAGCACGGCGTCGCCGTAGAGCAGCAGATCCAGGTCAAGCGTGCGTGGCGCGTTCCGGTAGGGGCGCTCGCGGCCGTGGGCCTGTTCGATGGCCTGCAGCGCATCCAGCAGCTCGATCGGCGGCAGCGTCGTGTCCAGCCCGACGACGGCGTTCAAGAAGTCCGGGCCGCTCGCATCCAAAGGAGCGCTGCGCCATGCGCTCGACACGGCCACGAGCCGCGTTCCGGGCAAAGCAGATAGCGCCCGCACCGCCTGCGTCAGCGTGGCGAGGAGATCGCCACCAAGGTTGGCGCCCAGGCCGACGTAGGTGCGAGAACTCACTCGGCGGCTGGCGTGGGCGCCGCGGCGCCATCTCCGCCGCCCGGCTTGCGGCGGCGACGGCGGCGCTTCCTGACAGGCGCGTCCGCATCCACATCGACGACGGCGGCAGTTTCCGTGTCTTCACTGGCCGGCGCTTCGGCCCGCGGCGCGCGCACGACGCGCGGCTGCTTCTGCTGCGCGGTGCGGGCGTCGGCCAGCAGCGCCTGGCGGTCGTCGTCGCTGCCGAGGGCGAAGTCTTCCCACCAGTCGGCCAGTGCCGGGTCGATCTCGCCGACATCGGCGCGCAGGCGCAGGAAGTCGAAGCCGGCGCGGTAGCGCGGCTGCTCGATCAGGCTGAAGACGCCGGAACCGCTGCGGCGCTCGAAGCGCGTCTGCATCATCCAGATCTCGCGCATGTCCCCGGCCAGCTTGCCGCGGCCGGAGATGTCGCCGATGCGGGCGTCGAAGACGGCGTCGATGGCCTGGGCCAGCGCCGGCACGGGCGGCTCGCCGCTGGCGCGGATTCTGGTCCAGCGGTCCAGCACCTCGTGCCAGAGCATGCAGGCGAGCATGAAGCTGGGGCTGACGCCGCGGCCTTCCTGCACGCGGCGGTCGGTGTCTTCAAAGGCTTGGCGCACGAAGTCGCCGCGCACGCCCTCATACAAGTCGCCGCTCTCCGTCAGCATCGCGTCCAGCACGGCGAAGATGCCGCGCGCCAGGCCCAGCTTCTTCAACTGCGCAATGCTGGCCAGGGAGTGGCCGGTCTGCAGCAGCTTGATCATCTCGTCAAAGAGGCGCGAGGCCGGCACATTGGCCAGCAACGCCGACGAAGCCTTGACGGGCGCCAGCGTCTTGGGCTCCAGCGTGAAGCCCAGCTTGGCCGCAAAGCGCACCGCGCGGATGATGCGGACCGGGTCTTCGCGGTAGCGCGTCTCGGGGTCGCCGATCATGCGCAGCAGCTTGGCCTTGGCGTCGGCCAGGCCGCCGTGGTAGTCGACGACAAGCCGGCGCACCGGGTCGTAGTACAGGGCGTTGACCGTGAAGTCGCGGCGCGCGGCGTCTTCGATCTGCGGACCCCAGACGTTGTCGCGCAGCACGCGGCCGCTGGCGTCCACCGCATGCGACTTGCCCTCGAGCTCGCTCTTGGCCGTCTTCTCGTTGCCACCGACTGCGTCCGATTCGGTCGGCAGCGCGCGGAAGGTCGAGACCTCGATGACCTCATGCTCGCGGCCGCGGCCGTAGACGACGTGGACGATGCGAAAGCGCCTGCCGATGATGAAGGCGCGGCGGAACAGACCCTTGACCTGCTCGGGCGTCGCGTTGGTCGCGACGTCGAAGTCCTTGGGGCGCACGTTGAGCAGCAGGTCGCGCACCGCGCCACCGACGATATAGGCCTCGAAGCCTGCATCGGTCAGCGTCTTGACGACCTTGACGGCGCGCTCATCGAGCAGGTCGGGGTTGATGCCATGAACATCGGCCTCGACCTCGACACGCTTGCCAAGCGGATTGGCCTTCTTGGCAGCCGCGGGCGTGGACTTGCTGAACAGCTTGTCGATGAACTTCTTGATCATGCGAAGAGTTGGAACTGAGGCCAGCCGCGTTCGGCGGCAATTTGAGCGAGTGCCGGGCTGGGATTGGTCGCCACCGGGTGGCTGACGCGTTCAAGCAAGGGCAGGTCGTTGGTCGAGTCGCTGTAGAAAGTCACGCGCTCGAACCCATGCCATTGTGCCCCCAGGCCCTGCAGCCAGTCCTGCACCCGCGCGATCTTGCCCTCGCGGAAGCTCGGCACACCGTGGATGGCGCCGGTGTAGCGCCCCTCGGGATCGCGCTCAAGCTGCACGGCGATGAGATGTTCGATGCCGAAGGCCGCCGCGATCGGCGCGGTGACGAATTCGTTGGTCGCGGTGACCAGGGCGATCAGGTCACCCGCGGCGCGGTGTTGCTCGACCAGCGCGACGGCCTCGGGGCGCAAAGCCGGCTTCATCACCTCGACCATGAAGCGTTCCCGCATCGCCAGCGCCTCCGCCAGCGGTCGGCTGCGCCAGGCCGAAGTTGCGAAATCCACATAGGCCGGCAGGTCCAGCGTGCCGGCGTTGTACTGGGCGAAGAACTCATCGTTCTTCGCGCCCCAGACGGCGCCGTCCACCCAGCCCACGTCCACCATGAATCCGCCAAAGGCGTGATCGGAATCCACCGGGATCAGCGTCCCGTCGAGGTCAAAGAGCGTCAGGTTCATAAGGTGGCGTCAGGGTCAGGTTTTTCATCGGCGAGCATGGCCTTCAGCAGCGGCAGCGTCAGCGCGCGTTTGCTGACCAGCGCGAACTCGTCCAGGCGTTCGAGCAGTTTCATCAGCCCTTTCAGATTGCGCTCGAAGCGCGTCAGCAGATAGGACAGCACTTCCTCGGTCAGCAGCAGGCCGCGGCGGTCAGCCTCACGGCGCAGCGCGGCGCGCATCTCGGCTTCGCGCAGCGGTTGCAGCGCGAAGCCTGGCCCCCAACCCAGGCGCGTGCGCAGGTCCTCACGCACGGCCAGGTCGACGGCGGGCGCGTCAGCCGTCGCAACGACGGTATAGCCCTGCCCGGCCGAGGCGACGAAGAGCGCGAACGCCGCATGCTGCTGGCCCGCGTCGAAGCGCTGGCAATCGTCCAGCAGCAGCAGGCTTTCATGGGCCGGCAACTCCCAAGGCAGGGCCGTGTCGGCGTCATACCAGGCGACGCGCTGACCGGCGGCCTGCCATCGTTGGGCCAGCGCCTGCAACAGATGGGTCTTGCCGGATCCCGTCGGTCCCCACAACAGCACGGGCGGGTCACCGGGCACCAGGCCGAGCAGATAGGCCAGCGCCTCGGCGTTGGCGCCGGGCAGAAAGTTGTCGAAGCTGTGTGCAGGCGGCGCCAGCAAAGCGAGGGGTATCTGTCTCATGAGCGTTTGCCCTGTCACTGCAGCGGCGGCGGGCCCTGATCTAGCAGCAGGGCCAGGCGGTCGCGCAGTTGTCCGGAGTCAGGCGCGTCGGGGCGCTGGGCAAGATAGAAGGCCAGGTCAACGGCCGCGGCTGCGAGCGCGCCGACAGCCTCCAGCACCAGTCCGCGATCCCGCCGCTCGACCGCATCGCCCGGCAGCAGCACGACGAGGCGCTGCTGCACCGCCAGCAGGCGCGGCCAGTCACCAGCAGCACGGTGCACCTCCTTCAGGTTGCGCAGCATGCGAGCCAGGATCTGACGCGGCGTCGCGGCACGCAGGAAGAACTCCAGCGGCAGGTCCAGGTCCTGCGGCAGACCGCTGCCATGGCGATAGACCGCCAGGCGTTCATCGAGTCGCGCCGCGGAAAGCTGCTGCCCCGTGAAAGGATCGATGACGACCTCGCCCAGCCCGATCCGGCACTTGACGAGGAAGTGGCCGGGGAAGGCCACGCCAGCGGCGCGCAGACCGGCGTGCTCGGCCAGTTCCAGCAGCAGCACGGCCAGCGTGATGGGGATGCCGCGCCGCATTTCCAACACGCGGTGAACGAAGCTGTTGTCGGCCGCGTAGTAGTTGTTGAGGTTGCCGGCAAACCCCAGCTCGCCATGGAAAAAGCGCGTCAGCAGCCGCAGCCGCTCGGCCGGCGCCATCTCTGGCGCGATGCGTTCGCGCAGCCGCCCGGCGAGCCGGTCGACTTCGGACAGCACCGTCTGCACATCGAGTTGCGGATGCTCGTCCTGCGCCAGGCTGACGGCGGCTTCCAGCAGGTTCAACCCGTCATCCTGCGCCACCAGCGTGGCGAAGTAGTCGAGGGGCGTGGGCCGGGCAAACTTCATATCAGCTGGGTCGCCCCAGCGCCTTCGGCCGCATGCCGACGAGCAGCAGCACGCCGAAGTACAGAACTGCGCTGCAAGCCAGGCTGGCCGCCATGACGAGTGCCCTTTCGATCTCGTTCACGCCAAGTGCAATCCAGTCCAGCCGGGTCGCCAGCTGCCATTGCAGCAAGCCCATCGCCGCCGAACCCAGCAGCACGCGCACCCCGAATGCCAGCCAGCCCGGGGACGGGCGGTAGCTGCCCAGCCGCATCAGGCCCCACAGCAACCAGCCGGCGTTGACCAGCGCGCCAACGCCGATGGACAAGGCCAGCCCGGCAACGCCGATCCAGGGCACGAAGACGATGTTGAGCGCCTGCGTCAGCAGCAGCACGGCGATGGCGATCTTGGCCGGCGTGCCGGTGTCCTGGCGCGCATAGAAGCCCGGCGCCAGCACCTTGATGGCGATCAAACCGATCAGGCCGATGCCCCAGCCCATGACCGATTGCGCGGTGTGCACCACGTCGGACGGCAAGAACTTGCCGCGGTGATAGAGCACGGCCGTCAGCGGCTCAGCAAATACCAACAGCGCCACGGCGCAGGGCAGCGCCAGCAGCATCACCATGCGCAGCCCCCAATCCAGTAGATGGCTGTAGCGCTCGGTCAGCCCCCCGGCCTGGGCGGCGGACAGCTGCGGCGTCAGCACGGCCGCCAACGCAACGCCCAGCAGGCCGATGGGGAATTCCATCAGCCGGTCGGCGTAGTTCAACCAGGAAGTCGCACCCTCGCCCAGATGGCTGGAGATCTGCGTGTTGATCATCAGCGACAGCTGCGAGACGCCGACGCCGAGCAGCGCCGGACCCATGCCGCGGATGACGCGGCCGACGCCAGGATTGGCGCGCGACTCCTGAAAGCCGCGCCAGCTCAAGCTCATGCGGGGCATGGCGCCAACGGCGCGCAGCGCCGGCCACTGCACCAGCAGCTGCAGCACGCCGCCCAGCATCACGCCAACGGCCATCGCATAGATGCCCGGATAGCCGGCGCGCTCCAGCGGCCCGGCCAGCGACCAGCCGACGGCGATCACGCTGAGGTTGAGCAGCACTGGCGTGGCGGCGGGCACCACGAAGCGCTTCCAGGTGTTCAGGATGCCGGCCGACAGCGCCACCAGCGACATGCAGCCGATGTAGGGAAACATGAATCGCGTCATGACGACCGAGGCGTCGAAGGCCTCGCTCGGCAAACCCGAGCCGAGCAGCAGGACCAACAGCGGCGCAGCGATGACGCCGGTCACCGACGTCACGACCAATGCCCACAACAGCACCGTTGCGACCGCATCGATGAGCCGGTGCGTTGCGGCCTCTCCCTCGCTCGCCCTTGTGGCAGCCAGCAGCGGGACGAAGGCCTGGGAAAATGCGCCTTCAGCAAACAGCCTGCGCAGCAGATTGGGAATCCGGAATGCGACGAGAAACGCGTCGGTCATCGCCGTGGCGCCAAAAAGGCCGGCCACCATGGTTTCACGGACGAGGCCGGTGATGCGCGAGGTCAGGGTCAGCAGGGATATGGTCGACGCAGCGCGCAGCAGATTCATGGCGGCGGATTATCTGTGTCGTGAATGGCGCCGCGTTGGATACTCGGCCCAGCCGCTTGGCTTCAACTGAGATTCCAGGCTATACTCATTGTCTTTGCACCAACTGGGTATAGATACAGCATGGCAACCAGCTCCAAAGCCAAGAAGAAGACGGTCCGCCTGGCATCGGGCCTCAAGCGCGTCCGTCAAGACGCCAAGCTCAATGCCGCCAACACGGCACTGCGTTCGCAGTTCCGCACCGTCGTCAAGAACGTGCAGAAGGCCGTGACCGCAGGCGACAAGTCCAAGGCTGCTGATCTCTTCAAGAATGCCCAGGCCGTGATCGATTCGGTCGCCGACAAGGGCATCTTCCACAAGAACAAGGCCGCTCGCCACAAGAGCCGCCTGTCCGCCAAGATCAAGGCGCTCGCCGCCTAATACCCAATCCAGCTCTGGTGCAAGGCCGAAGGCCCGCGAAAGCGGGCTTTCTGCTTTGGGCCCGCCGCACGGGCCTTGTGAATCGGTATGGCGGTTTCGGGCCGAGCGCCGGGCCGCCCCAAGCCGGCCCGCCTGTGGCTGCTTGCGGCTCAATGCCGCAAACAGCCTCGTCACCGCGGAGGACCGACCAAGCTCGCCGCGTTCAGCAGGCGCGACTGGGCGAGGGGTCAACGGTCTAGTGCCACTCGCCCGGCTCCACGCCCTGAATGCTGCGGTCACGCAGCCATTCCGCCACCGCGCGGGCCACCCATTGCGGGTCGTCAAGCGGCAAGTCGTGACCAGCTCTGGTGTGCAAGCGCAGCGGCGCGCCCCAGGCCCGGCTGATCGCTTGCGAGCAACGCCAGTCAACCAGGTTGTCAGCCTTGCTGCACAACAGCAACATCGGCGCTGCCGGACGCGTGCGGCTGGCGCGATAGCGCATGCTGGCCAATAACTGGCGCGCTGTATTGCGCACGCCCAGTGGATGCAAGCGCTGCAACTCCACCCAACGTTCGATGACGGCCTGCGTGGGCGTCAACCGCGTCGTCAGGCTGAGCACGCGCTCCTCGCGCAGGCGGGCGCTGAAGCGGCTCAGCGACAGGAGCAACAGCTCCAGGTAATTGAGCGGCCGTGGTTTCCGGAAGAGTTCGCTGAACGGCCGCAGGCTGGGGTTGATCAGCACCCCTGCCACCACTTCATTTGGATAACGGTTGGCCCAGTCGCTCAGGACCGCGGCGCCGAGCGACATGCCGATCAGGGACACCGCACCCTTCACGCCGCGCCGCTGCAGTTCGGCGCGGCAGGCATCGACGATGACCGACACCTGCGTCGGGCTGACCTGACGACGCAGCGTGCCATTGCCAGGCAGATCCAGCATCAACAGTTGGGAGTCGGGTTGCTGAGCGCGCAATTCGCGCAGCAAATGTTCCGGGAAGACGCCCCAGTGACCGCTTTCTCGGGACAGGCCGCGAAGCAGCACCCAGACCGGCCCCTGCGGAGCCGGCAGCTCGGCATGACCCAAAGTCGGCACGGCGGGAACCGGACTGGCGATGGGAGCGGCGCTGAGGTTTGTCGGCATGTGTCGAAACGTAGCCGACGAGGATAACGGCGACGCGCGGCCGCAAACCCCGGGAATGTCGCTAACCCGCCTCAAACGGCCGACTTGCCGCCTGGCCCATCAGGCAGCAGACAGGCTTCAGCAACCTGCAGGTTGTTGTCGCGGGCGAAGTTCATGACGAAGTCCCAGGCCATCGGCTCAAGGCGCTTGAGGTCTTCGTTGACGACGACGCACTTCACGCCGTTGATGACGGTGGGGACGCACAGCGGCGAATAGCCGATGAAGGCACCGATGCCGCCGCGGGTACCACCGGGGCGGAAGCAGGACATCGCGCCGGCCAGCCGCTCGGCCCAGTCGCTCGGGCGGAAGGTTTTTCCATCCAGGGTGACACCTTGGATGAAGACTTCGCGCGGCGGGGGGGCAACGGTCATGGACGGGGGCTGTGCGGTACAGCGGGGCGCCGCTGCCAAAGACCTGTATTGTGCCTCGGCACAGCCTCATCTGCTGCGGCGCAGCAAATGCCGCGGTGCCGGACTCTAGAATCAAAAGCCCACTTTTCCTCGACCCTTTTCGGAGACCCGATGAACGCCGATCCCCTTCCGTCCGACGCCCACGTGATGCCGACCTACGGCCGCCTGCCCGTTGCGCTTTCGCACGGCCAGGGCTGCTGGGTCTGGGACACCACGGGCCGACGACTGCTGGATGGGTTGGCTGGCATCGCGGTCAACACGCTGGGCCACAACCATCCGCGCTTGGTGCCGGCGCTGCAAGAGCAGATCGGCAAGCTGATTCACACCAGCAACTACTACCACTCGCCGCTGCAGTCTCGACTGGCCAGCAAACTCTGCGAAATTTCCGGGCTGGAGAACGTCTTCTTCTGCAACAGCGGGCTGGAAGCCAACGAGGCGGCCTTGAAGATCGCCCGCAAGTTCGGCCACGACCGCGGCAACACAGCGCCGGAAATCCTCGTCTTCGAAGGCGCCTTCCACGGGCGCTCCATCGCCACGCTGTCGGCCACCGCCAACCCCAAGATCCAGGCCGGCTTCGGGCCGCTGGTGCCGGGCTTCGTGCGCGTGCCACTGAACGATGTCGCAGCGGTGGAAGCCGCGATTGCTGCGCATCCCAACATCACCGCCATCTTCCTGGAGACCATCCAGGGCGAAGGCGG
This sequence comes from Pelomonas sp. Root405, assembly GCF_001425165.1. Classification (GTDB taxonomy): domain Bacteria; phylum Pseudomonadota; class Gammaproteobacteria; order Burkholderiales; family Burkholderiaceae_C; genus Pelomonas. Next base: position 336,218 of record NZ_LMDU01000014.1, on the reverse strand, counting down.
CATCAACCCCGCGCGCGTCCAGTTCCTGCAGGCGCTGCGCCGCGTCTGCGACGAGCACGACCTGCTGCTGATGCTCGACGAAGTGCAATGCGGCATCGGCCGCACCGGCAAGTGGTTTGCCCATCAATGGGCCGGCATCAAGCCCGATGTCATGCCGCTGGCCAAGGGCCTGGGTTCGGGCGTGCCCATCGGCGCGGTCGTTTGCGGCCCGCGTGCGGCCGGCGTGCTGAAGGCGGGCAACCACGGCACGACCTTTGGCGGAAACCCGCTGGCCATGCGCGCCGGCATCGAGACGCTGACCATCATGGAAGAGGATGGCCTGCTGGCCAACGCGGAAGCCGTCGGTGCCACGCTGCGCGGCGCGTTGTCCGACGGCCTGGCAGGCGAGGCAGGTTTGGTCGAAATCCGCGGCCAGGGCCTGATGCTGGGCATCGAACTGGACCGCCCGGCCGGCGTGCTGCTGACGCAGTGCCTGGACGCCGGCCTGCTCATCAGCGTGACCGCCGATCGCGTCGTGCGCCTGCTGCCGCCGCTGATCCTCACGCATGACGAAGCGCGCGAGATTGCGGCCCGCCTGGTGCCGCTGATCAAGGCGCTTCTCGGCCAGCCCAAGCCATGAAGCCGGGAGACGCATTGATGCGCCATTACCTTCAATTCAAGGACTTCCGCGCCGAGGAGTACGCCCACCTGTTCGAACGCGCCGCCATCATCAAGCGCCGCTTCAAGAACTACGAGAAATACCAGCCGCTGCAGGACCGCACGCTGGCCATGATCTTCGAGAAGGCCAGCACGCGCACGCGCGTGAGCTTCGAGGCCGGCATGTACCAGATGGGCGGCTCGGTTGTGCACCTGACGACCGGCGACAGCCAGTTGGGCCGCGCCGAACCCGTGGAAGACTCCGCGCGCGTCATCAGCCGCATGGTCGACATCGTCATGATCCGCACCTACGAGCAGAGCAAGCTCGAGGCCTTCGCCGCGCACTCGCGCGTGCCGGTCATCAACGGGCTGACCAACGAGTACCACCCGTGCCAGATCCTGGCAGACCTGTTCACCTTCATCGAGAACCGCGGCATGGACCGGCGCGGTGCCATCGACATGGATTGCCTCAAAGGCCGTGTCGTTGCGTGGGTGGGCGACGGCAACAACATGGCCAACACCTGGCTGCAGGCGGCCGAGATCCTCGGCTTCACGGTGCATGTCAGCACGCCCAGCGGCTACGAGGTCGACCCGGTGGTGGCGGGCGTGAAGAACGCCGGCTGCTACAAGGTCTTCAAGGACCCGCGCGAGGCCTGCGTCGGCGCCGACCTGGTCACCACCGACGTGTGGACCAGCATGGGCTACGAGGCCGAGAACGAAGCCCGCAAGGCGGCGTTCAACGACTGGTGCGTGGACCGCGACATGATGGCCCGCGCCAAGCCCGACGCCCTCTTCATGCATTGCCTGCCGGCGCATCGCGGTGAGGAAGTGGCGGCGGACGTCATCGACGGTCCGCAATCGGTCGTGTGGGACGAGGCTGAAAACAGAATGCACGTGCAGAAGGCACTCATGGAGTACCTGCTGCTCGGGCGGATTGGCTGACGCCTCACCTCAAAGCAAAAGCCGGCTGCGCACAGCCGGCTTTTCTTTTGGCCGCTCGGCCGGTCAGGCGCGACGGCGGCGGGCCAGCACCAAGGCGCCGCCGGCCAGCAGCAGCGCGACGCTGCTCGGCTCCGGCACGGCGCTGATGTTGTCCAGTGCGACGGCGTTGGCCGCGCCACTCAGGTCGAAGGACAGGGCCGTACCGCTGAAGCTCAGGACGGCCTGGTTCCAGGTGGTGTAGTCGGCGGAATTCACGCCCAGGTCGATGCTGCCCAGCAGCGTGCCCGTCCCGTTCAAGCCGGAGTAGGCCTTGATGGCACCCGTCGCTGCGCTGGGCGTCGAGTAGAAGAAGCTCAGGCCGCCGGCGACGCCGGTGGCAACGTTCATGTAAGCCGCGGTGTTGACGACGCCGTCCAGCTGCACGAAGGCCACGCCCAGCGGCGAGGGTGCATTGCCGAAGTAGCTGAAGTCGACATCGTTGGACAGGCCCAGCACATTGGTGAAGGACACGCCGTCGGCGACGTAGGCGTCCGCCACTTCCTCGCCGTAAGACCACGACTTCTCAAAGTCAACGGACAGCGGGGTGGCCGCGAAGGCCGGCGAGGCCAGGCCAAGGGCCAGTGCGAGGGTGGCGAGCTTCATCGAGAACTCCAGAGCTGAGAGGGTTTGGGGCGGCCGAGGCCGCGGCGTCTATGTCGGGCCGGAGTTTGGTGGCCAAAGACGACAGCCGCATGACGCGATGAAGGCAGCGGCGGGCGCCACGTCGGTTCACGCGCCTGTCATCGGCGGCTGCGATGGTTCCCGGCTTCGTCCGTCGCGCGCTGCCATGACCCCACCGCCCCTGCTCCGCCGCCACTTGTTGATCGCCCTTGGCGCCGCCGGCATTGGCAGCCCCGCTCTGGGCTGCGAGTTCTTCAGCAGTCATCTGCGCATCTGGCATCCGTGGACCCGCGCCAGCCGCGTCGACGCCGACACCGCCAAGCTCTGCATGCGCTTTGACGAGGTGCAGCGGACCGACCGGCTGATCGGCATCAAGACCCCCGTCGCCGGTGGCGCCCGCCTCGTCGGCGCGGCTGCCGATGCTGGCGCGCAAGGCCTGTCCCTGTTGATCCGCGCCGGCCAGGAGCTGCAATTGACCGAGGACGGCCTTCACATCGAACTGCTCGATCTGCAGCAGCCGCTGCAGGTCGGCCGCAGCTATCCGCTGCACCTTCATTTCGAGTTCGCCGAGCCGGTCAAGGTCGCGCTCAACGTCGACTACGCCGGCTTGCGCTGAACCTGGCCGAGGCGGCTTCGGCTCGCCAGCCGTCGCGGAGCCGTCACGCCCAGGTCACGACCGCTTCCTAGCATCCGCCGGTCCCACGCCTCCCCCATTTCCTCTCCCGGAGCCGCTTCATGCCTCATTTCCTCAGCAAGAGCCAGATCGCCTTGGCCGCCGTCGCGGCGCTCGGCAGTGCCGTCGTCATCGTGCCGACCGTTGCCACTGCCGCCGGCAAGGTCGCCGGCAAATACGTGGCGGGTGACTTCCACAACCACACCACCTGCTCGGACGGCGCGATCTCCATGCAGAAGCTGGTCAAGAAGTCCACCGACAAGACCGCCGACTCGCCCTGGGGTCTGGACTGGTTCGTGCAAGCCGGCCACGGCGGCCGCGGCAACCGCAACTGCACGCTGGCCGAAGACGCATCCTTGTCCACGCCGGCCTACCCGCACGTTGCAGGCCAAGGCCCGACGACGAGCTGGTCCAACAGCATCGGCGCAGCCAACCTCAAGGGTGATGGCGGCGGCGTGGGCGGCAACGGCAACATGTGGCGCTGGCAGTCGCTGCAGGAGTACCAGTACCCGCAGCTCGAATACCTCGCGGCCAAGACCAATGCGCCGATGTTCCTCGGCCTGGAATCCGTCGTCGCCGGCCACGAGCACAGCTCCATGGCCATCGTCAGCGGCCAGATGCCGCCGGCCATTGACACCGCCACGCTGCCGACGGCACCGGGCTATGTCGCGCTGGGCGATGCCAACGCGCTGTCCAAGTGGTCCTACTGCTTCGACCGCAACGACACCGACACCAGTCGCGGCAACGTGACCGGCTCGGCCAACGGCAACAACTGGGATTGCACCAACCCCGCCAGCGCCGATTCCACGTCCGCTGCCATCGGCTGGAGCGCCACCGGCAAGAAGCTCGTCCCGACCAGCGGCACCGGCGTCGGCACGCGCGGCCACCTCAAGACCGTGGAAGCGATGAAGTGGATGGCCAACTTCCACGGCCAGTCCAGCTACTACGTGCCCGCCCACCTGGAGCGCGCCGGCCCGTTCAACCCGAACGGCAACAACGGCTTCAACGTCGAGCACCTTCGCAACCTCAACAACGCCGCGCCGGCCGTCGCCTTCGGCTTCGAGTCGCAACCGGGCCATGGCGCCTCCGACGCGCGCGGCGAATACCACCAGCGTCGCAACAACATTGGCGGCACGCTGACCGACTCCGTCGGCGGCACGACCTACGGCGGCACCGGCGTTTATGCGGGGCAGCTCGGCGGCGTCTGGGATGCGCTGCTCGGCGAAGGCCGCAACTGGTGGTTCTTCGCCAGCTCCGACTGGCACAACCGCGGCCAGTTCGGCCCGGACGACCGCCGCTCCACACAGGACTTCCTGCCCGGCGAGTACCAACGCACCTATGTGATGGTGCGCAACGGTGCCGACAAGCTGCGCCCACAGACCATCGTCGACGGCCTGCGCACCGGCAACGCCTGGGCCGCCAGCGGCCAGCTGATCGACCGCCTGGCCTTCATCGCCTGCGCTTCCTATCCAGGTGTTGGCGCGCGCAGCAATGCTTCCGTCGAAGCTCTGGCCATCGCCGCGGCGACCAACGGCACCGACATCGACAAGGCCGGCTGCGCGACCATGGGCGAGAAGCTCGTGGTTCGCCCGGGCGCCGACATCGTCGTCGCCATCGTGCTGCGCGATCCGGACGGTGCCAACTACGCGCCTTACAGCTTCGCCAACCCGTCGCTGGCCCAGGTCGGCATCAACCAGCCGCTGAACAAGCCGGTCCTCGACCACGTCGACGTGATCCGTGGCCTGGTGACGGGCTACAAGATGCCGGGCGCGCCCGACTACGCCGGCGAATGGCCGCGCAACGCCGACTGGCTCAAGGCCGACGGCACGACCACCGGCCTGGCCACCGTGCCGGCAGCTGCCAAGAACACCTCGACGGCCGTGCTGAAGACCTTTGGCAACGGCAGCTCGGTGTGGACCCCGGTCCAGTCGGGCGTGGACAACAGCGTCTTCCTGAAGATGAGCCTGCGCATCCCGGCCGTTCAGGCCTCGCAGTACGTCCGTCTGCGCGGCACCAACATGCCGGCCGCCGTGCCCTATGAGACCGATGCGAACGGCAACCCGCTGGCCGACGTCTACACCAACGCCATCGACCCGACGATGTTGCGCATCCCGTGCACGACGCCCGCCACGAACCAGCCTGCCGCGGGCGCGACCTTCGCCACCGGCACCATCAACGGCTGCCCCGCCCACATGGAAACCGCCACCGGTGCCGGCAACCCCATCGCCGGCCAGAAGGCCGTGTCCTTCGACGTCGCCGCCTGGGCCGACCTCTGGTTCTACAGCAACCCGATCTACGTCGAAGTGGCCAAGGCCATCACCGTCGCCGGTGTGAAGTGATGCCTGCGCGGGCTTGAGCCCGGCTCGCCAAAAAGGGGTGCCGCAGCGATGCGGCACCCCTTCTTCGTTGATAGACCGGGCCCGAGCTGCGCAGCACCGGCTTTGTCGTCGTTTTGTCTTGCAGCGTCGATAGCATCCGCGACCTGTTGGCTGCCCTGCTTAGAGATCCATGTCCGCCCAGCTTCCCTTGACCTCGGCCACCCAGGCGCGCCGCGCCGACCCGCGACGTCCCGACTGGATCCGTGAACCGCTGCTGCATTTCCTGTTGATCGGTGCGGCGTTGTTCGGCGTCGACCGCCTCGTCAATGGCGATGGCGACACAGCCAACGAGATCGTCATCAGCGCCGAGGTCGACGCCGAGGCGCGCGAGATCTTCAAGGCCAAGCGCGGCCACGAGCCCGATGCCGACGAGATCAACGCGCTGCGCAGAGTGTGGCTGGACAACGAGGTGCTCTACCGAGAAGGCCTGGCCCTGCAGCTCGACAAGGGCGACACAGCCATTCGCGAGCGCGTCATCTTCAAGGCACTCAGCGTCGTCGACGGCGGCACCAAGCTGCCGCCGGTGACCGATGAGGTGCTGCGCAACTGGTTCGAGAAGCGCCGCGCCAAGTACGACGAGCCGGCCCGCTTCGACTTCCAGGAAGCCGTGCTCGGCGGCGAGTCCGGCGAGACCGCCGTGCGCGCCTTCGTCGACCTGCTGAACAACGGCACACCCGGCGACACCAAGGCTGGCCTGCGCGTCTTCAAGGGCCGGCCGCACAGCAACCTGCTGCAGAGCTATGGCGAGGGTTTCGCCAAGGCGCTGGAGAACGCCAGCCCCGGCCAGTGGCTGCCCCTGCAGTCGCGCGACGGCTGGCACGCCGTGCGCCTGGAGGCCAGCAGCGCCGCCCGACCCGCCAGCTTCGAGGCCCTGCGCGGCATCGTGCTGCAGGACTGGACGGACGCCACCCTGGCCGAGCAACGCAGCGCTGCCGTGGCCGCCCTGGCCAAGAAGTACACCGTCAAGGTTGAGGCGCCCGCGAAATGAGTGCCCCCACACCTGTCGCTTCGCGCCTGCTGACCTGGCTGCGCGCGGCCCTGCTGCTTGCTTTGGCCGCTGCCGCCCTGCCCTCGCTGGCTCACGAGATGAGCATGGCCGAGATGCAGCTGCACGAAACCCGCCGCGGTGAATTCATCTGGCAATGGATGGCCGGCGAGAAACGGCCGCTGGCCCAAGACCTGACACCGGTTTGGCCGGCCAGCTGCGACGCCCAGGGCAATGCGCTGCGCTGTGGCGACCGTGGTCTGTCCGGCACGCTGTCGGTCAAGGGCGTGGGCGACCGGTACTCGGCCGCCGTCATCCGCGTCTTCTGGCTGGACGGCCAGAACCGCGTCTACACACTCACCAAGGCCCAGCCGGCGGTGCAGCTCTACGGTGCCGCCGACGACCCGCGCGGCATGGGCGAGATCGCCACCGCCTACGCGCTGCTGGGCGTCGAGCACATCCTCGGCGGCATCGACCACCTGCTCTTCGTCGTCGGACTGCTCTTTCTGGTCGGCTTCCGGCGCCACCTGGTGTGGACCATCACCGCCTTCACCGCTGCGCACAGCCTGACGCTGGCCAGCAGCGCACTCGGCTGGCTGACGCTCAGCTCCGCGCCGGTCGAAGCCACCATCGCGCTGTCCATCGTCCTCGTCGCCGCCGAGGCCATGCACAGGCGCCAGACGCTCGCGCGCCGCTGGCCGGCGCTCGTGGCCTTCCTGTTCGGCCTTGTGCACGGGCTGGGTTTTGCCGGCGCGCTGCAGGAGATCGGCCTGCCGGAGAACCACCTGTTCGTGGCCCTGCTGACCTTCAATCTCGGCGTCGAGCTGGGCCAGCTGATGACCGTCGGCGCCTGCTGGTGCTTGTGGCGCCTCAGCTACCGCTGGCCGGCGGCGCAGCGGCTGCGCACCGTGTCGCTGTACGGCATCGGCGGCCTGGCGGCGTATTGGTCCTGGCTTCGCGTTGCGGCGGTGGTGGCATGACGGATGAGGTGATCGGCCTCTTTCCCATCCCGCTGCTGCGCGCGCCCGGCGTGCTGCCAGCACCCCTCGTCGACGCCCTCGTGGACCACTTCAGCACGCGTGCGCTGGAGCACAACAACAGCTCCGAGGCGCTGTCGCACACGCGCATGCTGCAGCCGGCCGACAGCCCGCTGCTCGTGCAGGCCGCCGCGCTCATCACGCCCAAGATCACGGAGTTCGGGCGGCTGCTGTTCGGCGAGAACCTGGGCTGGGCCATCAAGGAGATGTGGGTCAACGTGCTGGACACCGGCGGCCGCCAGGCCATGCACAACCATGCCAACAGCTTTGCGTCTGGGGTGGTCTACCTGACCGAGACGCACGACTCGGCGCGCACCGTCTTCATGAAGTCGCCCGGCGGCCATGACTTCACGCTGAAGAACGACCACGCCGGTGTGGCCACCGGGCCCTACAACGCCGAAAAATGGGTCAGCCCTTCGCCCGCCCCCGGCGACCTGATCCTGTTCCCGAGCTACCTGATGCACGCCGTACCGCCTAATGCCGGCGGGCGCCGCATCAGCCTGGCGTTCAACGCGATCCCGACGCGGCTGGAGAGCTGGGGCTACACACTGAGCTTCAACGCTTGAAAGAAATGCTGCCCCTCGCCCCGTCTCGCGCCGCTGAACGCGGACGAGCCAAGTCGGTCCCCCGAGCGGACGGCGATGCTTGCCGGATTGACCGGCAAGCACATCGCCATGACGGGCCGGCTTGGGAGCGGCCCGGCGCTCGGCCCGAATGAACTGGCTGGCCCTTGTGCTGATGGCCGCGTCCGGCTTTGCCGGGCTGGGCTACCAGATCGTCTGGACGCAGCAGTTCGGCCTCGTCCTCGGCCACGAATCGGCCGCCGTGCTGGCCGTTGTCGCCGCCTTCTTCGGCGGGCTGTCCGTCGGATCGCTGCTGCTCGGCCGGCGCATCGAGGCCAGCAGCCAGCCGCTGCGCTGGTATGCCGGCTGCGAGGCGCTGATCGGTCTGTGGGGCGCAGTGCTGATGGCCGCGATGCCGGTGGCCAGCAAGGCTGCGCTCGCACTCATCGGGCCCGATGCGACGCCGCTGTGGCATTGGAGCGTGGCTTTCGGTGCGAGCTTGCTGCTGCTGCTGCCGGCCACCGCGGCGATGGGGGCGACGCTGCCGGCCATGGCGCGAATCGGCACGTCCGGCGTCGCGCCGCTCTACGCCGCCAACACGCTGGGCGCGGTCGCCGGCGTGCTGGCCACGGCCTTCTGGCTGATCCCCGCCTGGGGGCTGACGATGAGCGCCGGCCTTTGCGTGGCGCTCAACTTCGGCTGCGCCCTGCTGGCCGGCGCCGCATTGCAGGCCCGCCCCACGCCGCTGCTGGGCCCGGCCAGCTCCAGTCGCCCGCTGGCCATGCTGGCGCTGACCGGCCTGCTCGGCATCGCCTATGAGGTGCTGGCGGTGCGCGTGCTCAGCCAGGTCGCCGAGGACACCGTCTACACCTTCGCCCTGCTGCTGGCCGTCTACCTGACCGGCAGCGCACTGGGTGCGGCGGCGTTTGCGCGCTGGCCGCCGCTGCGCGACACGCCGCGACTGTTGCAGGCCTTGGCCCTGAGCTGCCTGATCGGCATGGCCGCGATGTTGGGCGCCGAAGCCATCAAGGCGGCGCTGCAACCCGAGACCCTGGTCGGCGCCCTGGCCACCGAGGCGCTGCTGGCCGCCGCCGTGTTCGCGCTGCCGACGCTGCTGATGGGCGCCCTCTTCTGCCAGCTCAGCGCCGACGCGGCCGCGGCCGGCATCCCGTTCAGCCGTGCGCTCTGCGTCAACACCCTGGGCGCGATGCTGGCCGCGCCGCTGTTCGGCGTCGTGCTGGTGGCCGGGCTGGGCCCGAAGCTCGCATTGCTGCTGGTCGCCGCGGGCTATCTGCTGCTGGTGCCGGCGTGGCGCCGTGCGACGTGGTGCCTGCCGGCTGCGGCCACCGTGGCGCTGGCGCTGTTCGCGCCGCCGCTGGCCTTCATCACCCTGCCTGAAGGTGGCCGCGTGCTCAGCTACCGGGACGGCGCGATGGCCGCGGTCAGCGTCGTCGAAGACGCCGCCGGCGTCGCGCGGCTGCACATCAACAACCGGCAGCAGGAGGGCAGCAGTGCCACGGTCTTCGTCGACGGTCGGCAGGCGGTGTTGCCGCTGTTGCTGCACCCGGCGCCCCGGCAGGCCCTTTTCCTTGGCGTGGGCTCGGGCATCACGGCCGGCGTGGCGGCGCGCATGCCGGGCGTGCAGGTCGACGCGGTCGAGCTGCTGCCCGAGGTCATCGAGGCCTCGGCGCTGTTCCAGTCGGCGCTCGGCCCCGGCCCCCAGCCAAGGCTGCATGCCGCTGATGCACGACGTTATGTTCGCACCGCCAGGCGACGCTACGACGTCGTCGTCTCCGACAACTTTCACCCCGCGCGCAGCGGCTCGGGGGCGCTCTACACGGTCGAGCACTTTCAAGCCGTGCGCGAGCGGCTCGCGCCGCGGGGTGTCTTCTGCCAATGGCTGCCGCTGCACCAGCTCGACATCGACACGCTGCGCAGCATCGCGGCCGCCTTCCTGCAAGCCTTCCCCGACGGCGCGGCCGTGCTGGCCAGCAACAGCCTGGACACGCCCACCATCGGCCTGGTCGGCCGCGCCGGCGGCACGCGCTTTGCGCCAGCGGCGACCAAGCCCGGGCTGGCGGCTGATTTCGGCCTGGCTGACGACTTCGCCGTGCTCGGCAGCTTCGTCGCCGACGCCGCCGCGCTGCGGCGCTTGGCCGGCGACGCGCCGCTGAACACTGATGACCGGCCCTGGGTGGCCTACCGCGCGCCGCGCATCACCTATGCGCCCGACTCGACGCCGCGCGACCGTCTGCTCACCCTGCTGGGCCAGGTGAATGTCGACGCGAGTACCTTGCTGGCCGTGCCCGATGCGGCCCTGTCTGGCCGCTTGACCGCCTATGCCCGGGCGCGCCATGGCTATCTGGACCTGGGCCGGCGCACCGCGCCGAGTGCCGACCCGGGCGTCATGCTGGCCCGCGTCGGCCAGCCACTGCTGGCCGTGCTGCGCCAGAGCCCCGACTTCCAGCCCGCTGCCGAGCCGCTGCGCCGGCTGGCGCAAGCCCTGGCACCCAGCGACCCGGTGGCCGCCCGCGAACTGCTCGAAGCGATGGCCCGCATCCGCCCCGATCTGGCCGGTTTTTGAGCCGCGTCGGCCCGGTGTCAGTCCGGCGTGGCAAGCTGCGCCCCATGCGCTGGGCTCTCATCACCGACATTCATGCCAACCGGCAGGCCTTCGAGGCCGTGCTGGCCGACGCTCGCGCCCAGGGCGCTACCCGCTATGCACTGCTGGGCGATTTCGTCGGCTATGGCGCCGACCCGGCCTGGGTGCTGGACCAAGTTGTAGATCTGGTCACCGACGGCGCCATCGCCGTGATGGGCAACCATGACGAGGCCGTCGCTCGCGGCAGCATGCCGGGCATGCACCCCGACGCACGCGCCGTCGTCGACTGGACGCGCGCCCAGCTCAGCGAGGAACATCTGCGCTTCCTGTCGCGGCTGCCGCTGCAGGCCCATGGCGAGCCGGGCCATTGCCTGTTCGTGCACGCCAACGCTTTCGATCCCATGGGCTGGGAATATGTTCAAGGCCGTGCCGAGGCGGTAAAAAGCCTGCACGCCAGCGCGGCGCGCATCCAGGTCTGCGGCCATATGCACGAACCCATGCTCTTCCACCTCTCGGGCACCGGCAAGGCGGGTGACTTCCGACCCGTGGCCGGCGTGCCAATGCCGCTGCCGGCCCACCGCCAGTGGCTGGCCATTCCGGGCTCCTGCGGCCAGCCGCGCGACGGCAACCCGGCAGCCTGCTACGCCTTGCTGGACCCGGGCAAGTCGGACCTGGACGATGCCCGCATGACCTTTCAGCGCGTCGCCTATGACGTCGAGGCGGCCTGCGCAGCGCTGCGGGCGACCGATCTGCCGCCACTGATTGCCGAGCGCTTGGCGCGCCGCCTGACGCTGGGCGAGTGATGACCACCAATCCGCCCTTGTCCGCCCAGCACGCGCCGCTGCAAGTCGGCCAGGTGCTTGACGGCTTCCGGCTGGAGGCGCGGTTGCACCAGGGCGGCATGGCCAACCTGTGGCGAGTCAGCCGCGTCGATGGCACCGACGACGGCGGCATCGAACTGCTGATGAAGGTGCCGCGCATCAAGGGCGGCGAGGACCCGGCCACCATCGTCGGCTTCGAGGTCGAGCAGATGCTGATGCCGCAACTGAGCGGCCCCCATGTGCCGCGCTTCGTGGCGCGCGGCGACTGGACCCGCCAGGCCTTCATTGTCATGGAGCACATTCCCGGCGAGACGCTCCGCCCGCGCCTGGACGACGCGCCGCTGCCGCCCGAGGAAGTGGCCGACATCGGCGCCCGCGTGGCCACGGCCCTCGCGGCGCTGCACCGCCAACATGTCGTGCACCTGGACATCAAGCCGAGCAACATCATGTTTCGGCCCGACGGCACGGCCGTGCTGGTGGACTTCGGATTGAGCCGCCACGAGCAACTGCCCGACTTGCTGGAAGAGGAGTTCACGCTGCCGATGGGCACGGGGCCGTACATGAGCCCGGAGCAGGTGCAGTTCGTGCGCAGCGATCCCCGCAGCGACCTGTTCGCGCTGGGCGTGATGCTCTATCACCTGGCCACCGGCGAGCGGCCCTTCGGCCAACCGGACTCGGTGCGCGGCCTGCGACGGCGCCTGTACGTCGAGCCGGTACCGCCGCGCGCCATCCGGCCGGAGCTGCCGCCCTGGCTGCAGGAGATCATCCTGCACTGCCTCGAAGTGAAGCCCGAGAAGCGCTATCAAAGCGCCGCCCAGCTGGCGCTGGACCTGCGAGAGCCCACTGGCGTGGTGCTGACGGCGCGGGCCGAGAAGCTGCGGGTCAGCGGCGCCATGCTGCGCATGAAGCGCTGGTTCTTCGCACTCGGCGCCGACCCGGCCGCGGTCCCAGCCGTGACCGAACAGCTGGCACGCAGCCCCATCGTCATGGCCGCCGTCGAGGTGGACCGCGGCACGAACGAGTTGCGCGCGCAGCTGTGCGAGACCGTGCGCCGCATCGTGCAGACCGAGACCGGCGCGCGTCTGGCCTGCGTGTCGGTCATGAAGATCAACCGCATCGGCATCGACGAGCTGACCGACCAGCACGGCCAGAGCCTGCACGTGAAGCAGCTCATCGCGCTCAAGCACTGGGCGCGACCGATCAGCAAGGCGCTGGACCTGGCGGACGGCCGGCTGACCTTCCACGTGCTGGAAGCCCCCGACGTGGCCGACGCACTGGTGGATTTCGCGCGCCGCAACGGCGTGGACCACATCGTCATGGGCGCCCGCGGCGCGTCGGCGTTGCGGCGCTATCTGGGCAGCGTGTCTAGCCAGGTGGTGGCCGAGTCGGACTGCACGGTCACCGTCGTGCGCGAGCCCGCTGCGTCCTGAGCCCCCGGTGGGCGGCTGAAACGGGCTGCAACACCGCCTCTTGAAACCTCGCGAGCAGCTCCTAAGTCGGCGCTGATGCCCGCAGCGCTTGGCCTTGCACGCCGGCCCGGCATCGCAACTTGAAAGGAGGCTTGCATGTACTCGTCGCTTTGGACTTTTCCGTCCAGCTTCTTCTCCGACTTCGACCGCCTGCACCGCGAATTCGATGAGCACTTCGGCGCGGTCGGTGCGCCGTCGAGCATTCGCTCGGTCGCACCGGGCGCCTTCCCTGCCATCAACGTCGGCAACACGCCCGAGAGCGTGGAGATCTACGCCTTCGCGCCCGGCCTGGACGCGGCGAAGCTCGACGTGACCGTCGACCGCGGCGTGCTGAGCATCTCGGGCGAGCGCGCCGCCACAGCGCAGGAGGATGGCGCCCGCACCTACAGCCGCGAGCGCTTCAGCGGCAGCTTCCGGCGCGCCATCAGCCTGCCCGACGATGCCGATGCGGCCCAGGTCAAGGCCAGCTACCGCGACGGCATCCTGCGCATCAGCGTGGCCCGCCAGGCCAGCGCCCAACCGCGCCGCATCGCCATCCAGTAAGCACCACCGGAAAGGACCCACACCATGAGCAACAACGCTGTTCAAACCGACACCGGCCGTGGCCGCGCGCCGGCCCGCAACGGCGCTGATGGCGAAAGCCAGCGCGCCCTGACCCCACGCGTGGACGTCAGCGAGGACGACACCGGCATCACGCTGCTGGCCGACCTGCCCGGCGTGACCCGGGAGCAGCTGGAGCTGCGCGTCGAGGCCGACACCCTGCTTATCGAAGGCAACGTCGATGCTGCGGCACCCGGCGGGCTGGAGGCGGTCTACGCCGAGGTGCGGCTGCCGCGTTACCGCCGCAGCTTCACGCTCAGCCGCGAGCTGGATCCGTCGCGCATCGAAGCGCAGTTGAAGGACGGCGTGCTGAAGCTGCGCATCCCCAAGCAGGCACACGCTCAGCCGCGGCGCATCGAGGTCTCGGCGGCCTGACGCCGCCGCAGCGCGGCGCATCCATGACCTGCGGGGTCATCGACGCGCCGCGGGCCGGGCATCAGACTTCTGGCATCCCACAGCCAGGAGCCCACGATGCCCGCCTTTGATGTCCTGCCCCTCGCCGTCGCCCTGCTGATTGGCATTCCTGCGTTCGGGTCCTGCATCGGCATCGGACTGGCCAGCATGAAGCTGCTGGAGGGCATCGCACGCCAGCCCGAGATCGCGCCGGAACTGCAGACCAAGTACTTCCTGGCGGTGGGCGTCACCGATGGCGCCTTCATCATCGCCACCGGCATCGGCCTTTGGTTCGCGACGGCGAACCCCTTCGCCCGCTGAGGCGGCCTCAGCCGCCGAAGTAGGGGTCGCCAGCCGGACGCTTCTTGCGCGCCGGCGCGATCTGCGTGGTGATCGTCACCGCATTGCCGGTGGCGGCCAGCTGCACCGCGGTCGGTGCGCCATCGATGAGTTGGTCCGGGTGCCAGATGCGCACCCGCGCCGGGCCTTCCGGCAGGGCCTGCATCAACACCTTGCCGTCAGCGCCGCCGACGAGCTTGGCCCAGGGTGTGTCGGACACATAGACATGGCCGCGCATCGAGCTGTGGATGTGGCAGGCCAGCAGGTAGGGGCCCGGCTGGCTCAGCACCTTGCTGTCGCTGGCCGGCGCCTTGCCCGCCAGGCGCCCGGCCAGGCGAAACTGGGTATTGAGCCCCGGGTCGACATACACACCGCCGGGCCCCATCACGCCGAGGATGACGTGGTGGTCCCAGGTATCGAGGTTGTTGAAACTGACCTTGGCGTTCAGCCCGACAACGGTGACGGCCGGGATGAAGCGCAGCTTTTCCTGGCTGACGTTGGCTTCCATCGCGGGCGCGGGCCGGGGGCCCGGCACGCTGCTGTCGACCAGCACGACGGCATCGGCCAGCGGTTTGCCGTTGCGGTCCAGCACGGTCACGGTCAGGTCGGCCGCCTGGGCGGTTACAGCCGCGGACATCAGGGCAAAGATGGAAAGGGCGCGCATGGTGGACAGCGAAGCGGAGGCGGCCCAGTGTCACCCGCTGCCTACACTGGCGAGATGAGTGACAACCCCTGCCTGAGCTGCGGCGCGTGCTGCGCCAGCTTCCGCGTCGATTTCGACCGCAGCGAGCTGGACAGCGAAGGCGGCCGCGTCCCCGACGGCCTGGCGGCGGAACTGACCGGCCGCCTGATGCGCATGCGCGGCACCGACCACGCCCAGCCGCGCTGCGCGGCCCTCAGCGGTCAGGTGGGTGTGAAGGCGAGCTGCGGCATCCACGAATGGCGCCCGTCGCCCTGCCGGGAGTTTGGCGAACGCGCGCCCATGGGCATTGGCGACGACGCCTGCGCGCGGGCCCGAGCGCGGCACGGGCTCCTGCCGATCTGACGCGGCACGGGCCGCTGTCGATCTAGCGCTGCAGCCGGCTCACGAACCCGCCTGCCGCAGCGGGCTGCGCTGGCGCTGCTGTTCGCGCACCTCGTTGAGCCAGGCCAGCTTGGCGCCGTAGACCTCGCGGTCCTTGGGCGTCGCGCTGTTTTCAAGCGCCTTGGCGATCTCGCCGCGCGCGCCCGACAGGTCGCCCAGGCCGTAGTTGGCCAGGCCCAGCCAGAAGTGGAATTCGGGCACATAAGCCGCACGGGCCACTTCCTTGCGGAAGAGCTGGCGCGCAGTCGCGAACTCGCCGGCCTTCATGGCCGCCACGCCTTCGTCAAAGAACTTGTACGGCGGCACCGGCTGGATCTGCGCAAGCTGGTTGGCGTAGCTTTGAGCCTCCTCGCGCCGGCCGGTGTCGCTGAGCACGAGCACGAGGTTGGACATGGCCTGCAGGTTCAGCGGCTCACGCTCCAGCACCAGGCGCAGCGTCGACTCGGCCTTGTCCAGCAGCCCCTTGCGGCGGTAGAGCACGGCCAGCGTGTTGTACGCGGCCAGCCAGCGTGAGTCGGTCAGGATGGCTTCGCGGGCCCACCAATACGCGTCGTCCAGGCGGCCCACCGTGAGCGCCTCGGCGGCACGGTTGTTGAGGAACATCGCCAGGATGGTGGACTCGTCGACTGGCCGGCTGCGGTGACTGCGCACCTGCTCGGGCGGCAGGAAGTCGATGGTCAACAGTTCCGGATCGCCAAAGACCGTCACGCGGTTGGAGGCGAGCGGGCGCGCCAGGCTGATGTTGACGTGGCCGGCGACGAAGAAGATGCCGTTGGAGCGACTCCAGTTCTCTTCAAGGTAGACGCTGTTGAAGCGCACCGGCATGTTGAGGTGACGGGCGAAGGCGGCCGTCATCAGCACCAGCGACATGCAGTTGCCGCGCTTGGCATCGAAGGCCTCGGCGGCCGTGCGGGTGACCTCGGCGTCGTAGTCGAGCTGCAGGCGGCCCTTGGTGTAGAGCGCGTCGATGAGGCCGTCACGCTGGCCCTTGACGCGAACCTCACTGGCCATCTCGGTCTCGGCAAAGCGCTGCATAGCAGGGCTCAGCGCGAGCGCCGCCTTGGCGTCGATGGGAACGCTGGCCGGCTTGAAGGCCGCATCGACAAAAACGTCTTGGCGCGGTGGTGCGATGGGGTCCACAGCGCAACCGGCCAGGCTGGCCAGGGCCACCATCACGATCAGGACACGTATCTTTTTCATGTCAGTCTCCTGACACAAGCTTAGCCCTCGCCCGCGAGGTTGTCTTGAGTCATCCGGCACGGTTTTGTAGGCGGCGTCAGGCTAAAAAACGCAATCAGCTCAGTCGCATAACAGGAACTAAAACTACAACGCGCCGTCAAACAGCATGCCAATTCTGCCGGGTTCGTGGACATCATCACGCTCTGAAGCCGTTTATTTCCGGGATTTCACCAACTATCGGATGTAGTTTTACTTCAATAGCATCCGCGAACTTCCAAGGAGTGCGCGGTCATGAAGGCATGGGCAGACGGTTTGGCGCGTCAGGCGCGACGGGTGGCTGGCGCGGTTGCGCTTGGCCTGTGCGGGCTGCTTGCGGCATGCGGCGGCGGCGCTGAAGCCCCGCTGCAAGAGCCCGCAGCGAGCGTCGGCGCTGCGGCGGCGGCGGGCGGCGACAACGTCGAGCTGCTGGCCGGCGTGCCCGCGACTGTCGCCGTCCCGCGCGCCAAGATCGCCGCCGTGGCCACGCCCGGCGAGCCGGCCACGTCGCTGCGCGTGCACTACCGCCGCGCCGACGGCAACCACACCGGTTGGCAGATCCACACCTGGAACGCCGCGCAAAGCCCCAACTGGAACGCCGGCTGGAACGCCGCCGGCAGCGACAGCTTCGGCGTGTACTACGACGTGCCGCTGGCAGCGGCCAGCGGCACGGTCGGCTTCCTGCTGCACAACCAGGACAACAAGGACAACGGCGGCGCTGACCAGAGCTATGTGCTGCAGGCCGGCGCCAACGAGATCTGGCGCCTGGAGGGCGACAGCACCAACTACACCAGCAACCCGCTGCTGCTGCCGGCGCCCGACATCACGACCGTGCGCGTGCACTACAAGCGCTTCGACGGCGCCTACAGCGCCTGGGGCCTGCATCTGTGGAACGGCAGCGGCCTCGACGTGGCCGCGCTGCCGGCCGGCATGCAGATCGACAACTGGGGCCAGCCGGTGCCGCTGAGCGCCATGCCGGGCCATGCCACCGCCAACGGCGAAGTGGTGTTCGACATCCCCGTGCTGAACCCGCAAGGCGACGTCAACCGCAAGGGCCTGGAATTCATCATTCACGGCATGCCGCCCAACGAGAACGACAAGGACGGCCGCGACAACAACATCCGCGTCGAGTTCTCGGCGCTGACGATCCAGAACCAGGTCGGCCACATCTGGCTGGTCGAACGCGACGCCACCGTCTACACCGCACCGCCCGACCTGCGCCAGGTCTCCAGCACCGACGCCCGCGCCGTGTGGCTGAACAAGAGTCTGGTCAAGTGGCCGCGCATGGCCGCCGTCACCGGCGTGCGCCTGTACCACTCGGCCACCGGTCAGATCAGCGTCGCCGCCGATGCGCCCGTGCAGGGCGCCGACGGCTACATCACGCTCGACGCCTTCACCGGCAGCGTGCCACCCGCCGATGCGCTGCGCTTCAAGTACGTCGCCGGCGGCGCCGTCTTCAGCGTGCGCGCGGCCGACATCGCCCGCCTGCCCGCCCTGCATCAGCAGCAGCTTGTGCTCGTGCAGGAAGACGCCAACGGCAAGGTCCAGAACGCCACGACCGCGCAGATCGCCGGTGCGCTGGACGACCTCTACGCCACCGCCAACAACGTGCCCGACCTGGGCGCCGCAGCCAAGAACGGCAGCACCAGCTTCAAGCTCTGGGCGCCGACGGCTCAGAACGTCTCGCTGGTGCTGACCACGGCTCTGGGCAACTCGCCGCTGACCCGCACGACCACCGAGCCGATGACGCGCGACGCCGCTACCGGCGTGTGGAGCCTGACCAAGCAAGGCCATCTGCAAGGCGCGACCTACCGCTATCAAGTGCAGGTCTTCGTGCGTGGCGTCGGCCTGGTCAAGAACTTGGTCACCGACCCCTATTCGCTGGGCCTGACCATGGGCGGCCAGCAGAGCGTCGTCATGGACCTGCAGTCGCAGGCGACCAAGCCCAATGGCTGGGACCAGAGCGCGCCGCCCGCCACGGTGGCCGCACCGTCGGACCTGAGCATCTACGAGCTGCATGTCCGCGACTTCTCGATCAACGACGCCACCGTGCCCGCCGCCCGCCGCGGCAAATACCTGGCATTCGCCGAGCCCAACTCCAACGGCATGAAGCACCTCACGGCGCTTGCCGCCGCCGGCCTGACCGACGTGCACCTGCTGCCGGTGTTCGACATCGCCAGCGTCAACGAGAAGAGCTGCACCACGCCCGCCCCCAGCGGCGCGCCGGATGCCGAGTCGCAACAGGCGGCCGTGGCCGCCACGGCCGGCACGGACTGCTTCAACTGGGGCTATGACCCGCACCACTTCACGACGCCCGATGGCGCCTATGCCAGCACGGCCGCCAACCCGCTGGCCCGCGTCGTCGAGTTCCGCCAGATGGTGCAGGGCCTGAACGCGGCTGGCCTGCGCGTCGGCATGGATGTCGTCTACAACCACACCACCTCGTCCGGCCAGAACGCCACCTCGGTGCTCGACAAGGTCGTGCCCGGCTACTACTTCCGCTACAACGCCACCGGCGGCATCGAGCGCTCGACCTGCTGCGAGAACACCGCGTCAGAGAACCTGATGATGGCCAAGCTGATGATCGACTCGGCCGTCACCTGGGTGCGTGACTACCGCATCAGCTCACTGCGCTTCGACATCATGGGCCACCACCCGCGTTCGGTCATCGAGGCGCTGAAGGTCCGCGTCGAGGCCGCCGCCGGCCGCACCGTGCAGATCGTCGGCGAGGGCTGGAACTTCGGCGAGGTGGCCAATGGCGTCCGCTTCGTGCAGGCCGAAATGCTGTCGCTCAACGGCTCCGGCATCGGCAGCTTCAACCCGCTGATTCGCGACGCGGTGCGCGGCGGTGGCTGCTGCGACTCGGGCAGCGCGCTCGTCGCCAACCAAGGCTATGTCAACGGCTTCTTCTACGACCCAAACGGCGCCAACGGCAGCCAGAGCCGCGGCGAGCTGATGTGGTTTGCCGACCGCATCAAGGCGTCGCTGGCCGGCTCGATCCGCAGCTTCGAGATGCAGACGAGTTGGGATGCCAACCTGCGACTGGACCAGATCGACGTCGGCGGCATCCCGGCCGGCTGGGTCCTGGAGCCGGGCGAGGTCGTCAACTACGTCGAGAACCACGACAACCTGACGCTGTTCGACAACAACGCCTTCCGCCTGCCCACCGGCACCAGCAAGGAAGACCGCGCCCGCGTGCAGATCCTGGCCAATGCGATCAATGCCTTCAGCCAGGGCGTGGCCTATTTCCACGCCGGCGGCGAGGCGCTGCGCAGCAAGTCGCTGGACAAGAACAGCTACGACAGCGGCGACTGGTTCAACCGCTTGGACTGGACCTTCAGCGACAACAACTTCGGCGTCGGCTTGCCGCCCGCACGCGACAACGCCGACAACTGGAACCGGGCCCGCCCGCTGCTGGCCAATACGTTGATCAAGCCCCATGCCAACGACATCGCCTGGACGCGCGACGCCTTCCGCGACCTGCTCAAGATCCGCAAGAGCACGACGCTGCTGCGCCTGCGCACGGCCGACGACATCAAGGCGCGATTGAGCTTCCTGAACACCGGCTCGGCCCAGGAGCCCACCGTGCTGGTCGGTCGCCTCAACGGCGTCGGCTATCCCGGCGCCAACTTCAGCGAGCTGGTCTACCTGATCAACGTCGACAAGACCGACAAACAGCTGACCCTCCCCGCCCTGGCCGGCCACACGCTGGCGCTGCACCCGGTGCACACGGCGCCGACCGCTGGTGACAAGCGCGCCGCCCAGGCCAGCTTCAACGGCGCGACCGGGGCCTTCAACGTGCCGGCCCGCACCGCCGTCGTCTTCGTCGCCCCATGAAAGTCATTGCCATGAAGCAACTCCACCGCCTGGCCGCTGCGGCCGCCCTTGCCTTTGCTGGTTTGGCGGGCTTCGCCGCCAGCGCCGCCACCGTCGTGGTCGACATCAGCGGTGCGCAGAGCATCAACCTGCAAGGCGAGGCCGGCAACACCGTCTGGCTCGTCGACATCGGCGCAGGCACCGTGCTGAATTCGCTCGACTGGGCCGTCACGCTCAATGCCTTCGCGCCCAGCAGCCTGTCCGAGATGCAGCTCAGCTTCGGCAGCGCCAGCGGACCGGCCTTCACCTTCGCCCCCGACGTGGTCGACGGTTTCAGCGGCAGCGGCAGCTATGCCGGCTCAGTGGACCTGACCGGCCTGGGTATCGCCGCAGGCGCCGACGGCGAGCTGCGCATCGAGTTCAGCGAAGGCTTCAAGGACTTCGGCCTCAATGTCGCCGAAGGCCAGTGGACCAGCGGCAGCTTGACCTTCGACGTCAGCGCCGTGCCCGAGCCGGCCAGTGCCGTGCTGGCCGTGCTGGGTCTGAGCCTCATCGGCGCCCGCCGCCTGCGCAGCGCTGCTTGATCAGGCGCGGCTGCGGGCGAGGTGGGCCACCGGCGCCACCTCGCCACGCTGCAGCCGGCGCCGGGCGCGCATCGCCAGCGCGATGGTGACCAAGCAAGCGCCGGACGATGCCCAGAACGAGAGTGCCAGGCCGGCGTGCCCCATCACCACGCCCGTGTAGGCGCCGCCCAGCGCATTGTTGAGCGCCCACATCCACCAGGTGGACAAGGCGATGTCGCGGGCGCCGTCCACGCTGCGCGCCACCGCCACGACCTGCGGCAGGTAGAACAACGCGCGCACCGCGTTGGATAGCGTGAAGGCAGAAATCAGCCAGCTTTGATCAGCTTCGAACATGGGGCAACTCCATCGGCGGGCGGTGCCCTCCTGTCTGCCTGTACGTGCTGCGGCAGGCTTTCCGGACAGCCACATTCAGGGGACACGGCCGCTGCACCGCCATGTCCGGCCGGTGCCTGCCAGTGCGTATCTGGGGCAAGCGGGTCGTGTGGCACCCGCGCCGGAGTCCCCGCATGTCTCACGTCGCCCGTTCACCCGCGCTGCGCTGGCAGCCCCTGCAGTGGCTGGCCGCCACGTCGCTCGCCTACATCACGCTCTACGCGCTCGCCAACCAGCTGACCAGCCTGCGCGCCGACGTCGGCACCGGCGTCTTCGCCTGGGAGCAGGGCATTCCCTTCATCGGCTGGAGCATCGTGCCCTACCTGTCGATCTGCGGCTTCTTCCTGATGTCCTTCTTCGTTGACGGCGACGGGCCGCGCCTGCGCCAGCATGTGGCGCGGCTGCTGGTGGTGCTGGTCGTGTCGGTGCTCTGCTACGCCGCCTTTCCGCTGCGCTTCACCTTCGAGCGGCCGGAGACCCACGGCCTCACCGGCCTGCTGTTCGACCTGCTCAATGCCTGCGACCTGCCCTACAACCGGGCGCCCTCCCTGCACATCGGCGTGCTGGTGGTGCTGTGGGCACGCTTTGCGCCGCTGCTGCGCGGCTGGGCCGGTCTGGCGCTGCAGGGCTGGTTCCTGCTGATTGCCGCGTCCGTGCTGACGACCTACCAGCACCATGTGCTGGACGTGCCGGCCGGCGCGGCGCTCGGGCTGTTCGCGCTGTGGGTCACGCGCATGGCACCGCTCGCGCGCGCCGTGCCGCAGCGTGCCGATTCACCACGCTCCTAGGGCTGCCCGTGCCGGCCACCGCACCACTACCATGCCGCCTGCCATTCAGGCAGGGGTGGGAGTGCCATGGGAGATGTCACGCTTTTGATCGCTCGCGCACGCGACGGCGACCGCGCCGCGCTCGACGCCTTGTTCGAGATCCTCTACCCGGACCTGCGCCGCATCGCGCATGCGCGCCTCAGCGGCCACGAGCGCAGCCACCAGCTGCAGACGACCGCGCTCGTCAACGAGTGCTACATGAAGTTCGTGCAGATGGCGCGCGTCAATCCGGTCGACCGGGCGCACTTCCTGTCCTACTCGGCCACCGTGATGCGCTCGGTGGTGGTGGACGCGGTGCGCGCCAACCAGGCCGACCGCCGCGGCGGGGGCGCTGCCCATGTAACGCTCAGCACGGCAGTGGGGGACGAGGTGGCGCTGTCAGAGGAAGAAATCCTGGACGTGCACGGCGCGCTGAACGACCTGGCGACGCTGGACCCGCGGTTGGCGCAGGTGGTGGAAATGCGCTACTTCGGCGGCATGAACGACCTGGAGATCAGCCAGGCGCTCGGCGTCACCGACCGCACCATCCGCCGCGACTGGGAGAAAGCCCGCATGCTGCTGGCCACCGCGCTGCGCAGCTGAGGCCGCCATGAAGCGGCTCGACACCATCGCCGCGGACTGGCCAGCCATCAATGCGCTGCTCGACGAGCTGCTGACCCTGCCGCCCACCGAACGCGCGGCCTGGGTGGACGCACTGAGCGACGAGCGCGCTCGCTTCAAGGACACGCTGCGGCGCCTGCTGGCCGCGCGCGGCGGTGTCGAGACCGACGACTTCCTCAAGCAGATGCCCCCGCTGCCGCACCTGGCGCGCGCCGCGCCGTCGGACACCGCCACAGCCGGCACGCGCGTCGGGCCGTACCGGCTGATCTCCGAGTTGGGCCACGGCGGCATGGGCACCGTGTGGCTGGCGGAACGGGCCGACGGCGAGCTCAAACGCCAGGTCGCGCTGAAGCTGCCCCGCATGGCCTGGGACGGCTCGCTGGCCGAGCGCCTGAAGCGCGAGCGCGACATCCTGGCCTCGCTCACCCACCCGCACATTGCCCGCCTCTACGACGCCGGCACCGACGACCACGGCCGCCCCTACCTCGCGATGGAGTACGTGCAGGGCCGCCCCATCGACGAGCACTGCGAAGCCGAAGGCGCCAGCGTTGCTCAGCGGCTCAGGCTGCTGCTGCAGGTGTGCAGCGCCGTGGCGCACGCGCATGCGCAGTTGGTCATCCACCGCGACCTCAAGCCGGGCAACATCCTCGTCACCGCCCAGGGCCAGGTGCGGCTGCTGGACTTCGGCATCGCCAAGCTGATGGAAGGCGACCGCACCGAGGAGACGGCGCTGACGCGCATGGCGGGCCGCGCACTGTCGCTGGACTACGCCAGCCCCGAGCAGATCCGCGGTGACCCCATCGGCACCGCGAGCGACGTCTACAGCCTGGCGGTGGTGGCCTACGAGCTGCTGGCCGGCCAGCCGCCCTACCGGCTCAAGCGCGGCAGCGCCGCCGAGCGTGAGGAAGCCATCATGCAGGCCGACGCGCCGCGCGCCAGCGACATGGCGGCCACCCAGTCGCTGAAGAAGCAGCTGCGCGGCGACCTCGACGCCATCCTCAACAAGGCGCTGAAGAAGGCGCCCACCGACCGCTACCCGACGATGGTGGCGCTGGCCGACGACATCGAGCGCCACCTGGACGGCCGCCCGGTGCTCGCGCGGCCCGAGAGCCGCAGCTACCTCGTGCGCCGCTTCATCAGCCGTCACCGGGTGGGCGTGGCTGCCCTCACCGCCGTCATCGTCGCGCTGAGCGTGGGCCTGGCCACGGCGCTGTGGCAGACGCGCGTGGCCCGGCTCAGCGAGCAGTCGGCCGAGGGCGCGGTCGACCGCGAAGGCGCCGTCAAGATGTTGATGATGGACACGCTGGCGGAAGTGGCCAGCGCCGGCGCCCAGCAGCTGCAGACGCCCACCGCCGCCGCCAGGATGATGCGCACCAAGCTCGACGAGTACGAGGTCCGCTTCAAGGACCGGCCTGAGCAGCGACTCGGCCTGCTGGAGGCCGTGGGCTCGCAGCTGCCGTTCTTTGGCGACTACGAAGGCTCGCTGATCGTGACGCGACGCTATCTCGCGCTGCTGAAGGAGACGAAGTCGGACGACTGGCGCGTGCTGCGCGCCCACATGGGCATCGCACGCGCGCTCGGCAACCTGCAGCGCACGCCCGAAGCGGCGGCGGTGCTGGAAGAAGCGCTGGCCACCGTGCCGGACTCTCCGGGCGCCGTGAACAACCGTGTGGCGGTAATGGCCGACCTCGGTCGGGCGCTGATGCGCATGGACCGGCGGGAAGACGCGCAGCGCTGGCTGACGGCCGCCGTGCAGCGCATTCCCGAGTTCAAGGACGGCAGCATCCGCTGGGCCACGCGCTCGACGCTGGCGCGCTTCTACCTCGGCTTCGACGATCCCCAGGCGCTGCAGCTGATGAGCGCGGCGCACGAGGAGTACATGACCTACCCAGAAGCGCAGTCGTCCGAGAAGGGTGGCAGCTTCCTGTTCCTCGGCACCGCGCTGATGAATGTCGGCCGCGCCGCTGAGGCCGAGCGGGCGCTGGCCGAGACGGTCAAGCGCTATGGCGAGATCTTCGGCAAGGTCGACCGCGACACCGTCATCGCGTCGGCACGGCTGGCCGCCGCGGTCGCTGCGCAGGGGCGCTACCCCGAGGCCAACGAAATGCTGATCCGCAAGAGCGCCGAAGTCGAAGCCCAACCCGGGCCGGACACCGCCATCGCCCGGGCCACGCTGGCGGCCCAGCAGCTCGACACCGCGCTGAAGCACGGCGACCTTCAAGCAGCGACACCGCTCGCAACGCGCGACATGACGCCCGCGTTGCCGGCCGATGCGGCCTTGCATCAGCTGGGCGCTGCGCGGCTGCTGACCGCCAGCGGCCAACCCGCCGAAGCGGCACAACGACTGGCGCAGGCGCTGAACGCGCGGCCGGTGGCGAGCCGCTGGGTTCTCAGCACCTTCGCATCGGGCATGGCGCTGGCCGAAGCGCGGCTGGCCGTGGGCGATGCGCGCCAGGCGCTGGCCGGCCTGGTGGAATTGGCCGGCGCGATGCAGGCCCAGCAGGCCAAACGCAACGCCACATACGGCCAGGCGCTGATGTTGTCGGCGCTGGCACAGAGCCGCCTGGGGGATCACGCGCAGGCGCTCGCGCTGCAGGAAGCGAGCGACAAGGAGGCGACCGACCTGAAGCTGCCTTCACGGGCCGAGCAGGCCGACGCGGATGCCATCCGCGCGGAGGTGCTGCATGCCGCCGGCCGACCCGCCGCGGCCGCCGCCGCGCTGAAGGCCATGAAGGCCGCACTGGGCGGCCAGCACGCCGACAGTCCGCGGCTGAAGCAGGCACAGCGCCTGTCAGCGCTGTTGGGCGCCTAGGCGCGGCGCGGCAGGCTCGCGGTCAGCCGGCTTGCACTGCTCGTACAGGCGCAGCAGGTTCAGCGGCAGCAGCAGGCCATGCAGCACCAGGATGGGCAGCAGTTCTGCAGACGCCCCATAGGCGATGAAGAGCAGGTTGCTGGCAATGGCGAAGGCGCGCAGCGCGCGCAGGGAACGAACCGAGAACGTCAGCAGCACGCAGCCACCGGCGAGCAGGCCGATCAGGTCGGCGGCGTTCATGAACGTCAGGCCAGCGCTGTGCGGCGGGCGCGTGCAGCCAAGCCGGCAAGCCCGAGGGCCAGCAGCGCCGCGCTGGCCGGCTCGGGCACAGGCGCCATCGTCCAGCCGATGACGTCCATGGCCAGCAGGTCAGCCGTCACCGGGGCGTAGGCCACGCCGGTTTCGAACATCGGGCGCATCAGGCCGGCGCCGTCTTCCAGTTTCCAGTGACTGGCCTGGTTGCCGTCGCCGAAGGTCGCGCCTTGCGAGAACTCGGGCCCGAAGCTGACGCCGCCGTCGATGGAGAAATACTTGGGCTGCGTGCCCACCGTGAAGTCGATGACGCCCGCCGCCGCGCTCCGGGCCGAGTAGCGGAAGAAGTCCAGCGAATTGACGTAGTTGTACTGGCCGGATGGCGCCGTGGCCGCCAGGCGGTCCACCGTGTCAACGCCGCTGAAGAAGCCCAGCGCATGGCCGATCTCGTGCATGGCCACGCCGACGAAGTCGTACTGGCCGGCCGTGATGCCGTCGCTCGGGTCGAGGTCGAAGGCGACGCTGCCGCTGAGGCGGATGCGCGCATCGCAACCGGCGGGGCAGCCGAGCGCCGTGCTGAGCGGGAACTGCTGCCCGAGGCCGCGCGCATTCGGCGCCGCCAGCCGCACCCCGATGTTGCCGCTGTCCACATAGGGCGTCAGCGAGCCGGCGCCGGCCGGGTTGTCGCTGCTGCGGTTGACCAGACGGCTGTACGAGAAGCCGGTGGGCAGGCTGGCCACCGCGATGGCATCCGCGGCGCTGTTGGCTTGCGCCGTCAGGCGGTTGCGGAATTCGTCATAGAACATGCCGACGTAAAGCGTGTCGGCCTTGCCCAGCACGCCGGGCTCCAGCGCCAGGCCCGAACTCATGTTGAGGCTGATCGTGAGGTCGGTGCTGATCAGCGACGACCAGCGCGCCGCCGCCAACTCGAAGCCGGCCCGGGCCTGCGCGGTGACGTCAGGCGTGTACGTGAGGTTGAAGCGCAGCGCCTGGGCGCTGCCGCTCAGGGCCAGGGCAACACAGGCAGCAAGGGGGGCGAGACGGCGCATGGCATCGACCTTTCATCGTGGGCGGTGAGCAAGGCACCACGCGCCCTGCCCTTCTCCTTACGACGTGCCGACCCCGATCCGGACATGCCGGCGTCGATTCACTGCATCACGAAGACGGCGGCGCTGCGGGCCGGCACCTCAAAGCGGCCCTGCCGCGCCCGCGCCTCGCTGCGCAGGCGGGCATCGGCGCCCTGGCGCTGCACCGGGTGCAGCACCCAGCGCGCGCCGGCTTCCCCGGGCAGCGTCAGCGTCTGGGCCGTGGGCGCGGCGTTGATCAGGGTCATCACCGCCTTGAACCCGGCGCCGGGCAGGCCAGCGCCGTCGACGCGCGTCGCGATCAGCACCGGGTTCTGGCCGGCGCCGCTGCCGGGAAAGCTGACCCGCTTATGGACCTCGGCAGCGCTGGGCAGGCGCAGCAGCGGCGTGCTGGCGCGGATCTTCAGCAGGTCGCGGAAGACGTCGCGCGCCCAGGCGATCTCGGCCGGGCCTGGGGCAATGTCGGCAGTTCGGGCCAGCCGCTCCTTGGCCAGCTCCCAGTCACGGCCATCCTTGCCGAAGTTGTCCTGCTTCGGCGGCAGGCCGGTGCCGAAGTGGTTGGTGCGGTAGGTCCAGTCCAGGCGGTTGAACCAGTCGCCCGAGTCGTAGCTGTTGCGGTCCATGCTCTTGCTGCGCAGGATGTCCTGGCCGGCATGGAAGTAGGCGATGCCTTGGCTGAAGGCGACGAGGGCCGCGCCCAGCATCTGCACGCGCGCGCGGTCCTCACGGCTCGTCGCCTGTGGCAGCTTCAACGCGTTGATGTCGAACAGCGTCTGGTTGTCGTGGTTCTCGACGTAGTTGACGACCTCGTTGGGCTCGCTGGCAAAACCAGCCGGCTGGTCGCCGTAGGCCATGGCATCGAGGCGCTTCTTTTCGCCGCGCCAGGTCGTCAGCTCGAAGCCGCGCAGCGAGCCCGCCAGGCCGACGCGGATCATGTCGGCGGCGGTGAGCAGTTCCTCAGGCTTCGATGCAGCCATCGCGTTGGGCGCGTAGACCATGCCGTTGAGCCAGCCCTGGCGGCGCAGGCTGTCGTCACCGCTCTCGCCGGCGCTGCCGCCCCGCGCCGCATCGCGGCCGCGGTCGCTGAAGGAGCCGATGCCGCTGCCGTTGAGCGACAGCTGCGACGCCTGCACGAACCGCGCGCCGTTGGCCACCTCGCCGAAGTTCCAGCCCTCGCCCAGCAGTTGCACGGGCCGGCCCGCTTCGGCGTCGACACGCTTTTGCAGCCGCTCCATCGCCTCGCGCGGCTGGTGGCCCATCAGGTCGAAGCGCATCGAGTCGATCTTGTATTCGCGCACCCACAGCGCCGCTGAATCGATCATCAGTTTGGCCATCATGCGGTGCTCGGTGGCCGTGTTGTCGCAACAGGTCGAGCGCTCAACCTCTCCCTTGGCGTTCAGCCGTTGGTAGTAGCCCGGCACGAGGCGGTCCAGCACCGATTTCGGATGCTGGCCCGCCGCGGTCGTGTGGTTGTAGACCATGTCCATGCCGACGCGCAGCCCGGCCTGGTGCAGCGCCATGACCATCTGGCGGAACTCGACGATGCGCTTGAACGGGTCGTTCGCGGCGCTGCTGAAACTGCCCTCGGGCGCGTTGAAGTGCCAGGGGTCGTAGCCCCAGTTGAAGCAGTCATCGGCGGCCACCGCCATGACGGCGGCCTGTTGGGCCTCGCTGTCGGGCGGCGCTTTCGGCACGGCGGGCGTCTTGCAGCCGCGTTCGGGCACGCTGGCCAAGTCGAAGACGGGCAGGAGGTGCACGTCCGTCATGCCGGCCCGGGACAGCGCCTTGAGGTGCTTCATGCCGTTGGACGCGCTTTCGGTGAAAGCCAGGTACTTGCCCCGCCAGGCGGGGCGCACGGTGGCGTCGCCGATGGAGAAATCGCGCACATGCAGTTCGTAGATGACCTGGTCGGTCGCGGCCTTGACGCGGTCCGGGCGCTTGGCGGCATCCCAGCCGCGCGGCTTGAGCGCCGGCGACGACAGATCGGCAACCACGCTGCGCTGCGAATCGGCCGTCAACGCGACGGAGTACGGGTCGGTGACGAGGTTGCGCACGAGGCCATGCGTCGGCGTGACGACATCCACGAGATACCGATAGGCCTGGCCGCTCAAGTCGCCGGGCAGCTCCATTCGCCAGACGCCGGTGGCAGCGTCGAAGCGCATCGCGTCCGCGGCGATGGCCGGCGCCTCTGCACCCGTGTAGCGGCACAGCAGCAGGCGTTGCGCTGTGGGCGCCCAGACGGCGAAGCGCGTGCTCGACTTGCCGGGCTGGGCGCCGAGGTGGTCGACGGCCTCCGCCGCGGCA
This sequence comes from Pelomonas sp. Root405, assembly GCF_001425165.1. GTDB lineage: Bacteria > Pseudomonadota > Gammaproteobacteria > Burkholderiales > Burkholderiaceae_C > Pelomonas. The sequence continues at coordinate 307,169 of NZ_LMDU01000014.1, read as the reverse complement.
TAGAGGTCGTCCAGCGCGCCGGGTATCTGCAAGCCGGTGGACGTGATGACGCGGCCATCGGCGCCCTCATGCACCAGCAGCGCCTGCTCACGCAACAACGCCGCGACATCGATGCCCGACACCGCGAAACGCGGCCCGTCGCCGATGAAGCGGAACCGCGCCGGCAAAGGCGTGGCGCTCGGTGTCAGATCGATGGCGCCGTCAGCGCCGGTGACCGCCTCGCCTGTCAAGGCGCGCAGCCTTGCCGCCTTGGCGTGATGCAGACGCAGCCGCTCTCCCTGCTGCAGCTTCAGCCCGGGCCATTGAACGGTGCGTGCATCAAGCCAATAGGCCTTGGCCTCGGCCATGGTCGTCGACGTGATCGCCGGAATGGGCACGGCGGCATTGCAGGCGTCGAGATCGCTGGCCTGCGCCGTGGCGGCCACCAACGCCAAAACCAGCATCGGCACGAGCGGTGTGCGGACGGACATGAGGTCTCCTGATGTGTTTGCGAAATAGTAGCAAAACTACTTTCATCGAAATCCCCATAGCACGCGCATAGGTGAAGTCGCTATGCTCGCGGCGAACATCAAAGTAGTTTGATTACATGAATCACTTGGTTATCAGGACTTTCGCCAGCGCCAGCGGCGCACTGCTGAGCTTCCACCGCCGCACGGCCACCCAGCCGGCCATCATCAAATTTGGCAACACCTCGGCCGAGGTCAACCCGGCTGACCTGCCGGCCAGCTCAGCGCTGCAAGCCGCCTACCCCGCGGGCGCCATCAACCCATCGAGTGACGCGGCCGGCCACGCCCGCGTCACCGTTCCCGCGCAATCCTTGTGCGTCTACACGCATCCGCGTTGAAGCCATGTCCAAGCAACTTCTTTCTTCCCTTGCGCTGGCTGCAGCGTGCGCGGCCCACGCCCAGATCGACACGCGCGCCGTGCCGGCCCAGCCGCGCGCCAGTGGCCTGCCCGCCCACTGGCAGCACGGCGTCTTCATGGAAATCTTCGTGCGCGGTTATCGGGACAGCGATGGCGACGGCGTCGGCGACCTGCGTGGCCTGACAAGCCGGCTCGACTACCTGAAGACGCTCGGCATCAGCGGTATCTGGCTGATGCCCATCACCGCCAGCTCCGACCACGACCACGGCTATGCGACGACCGACTTCCGCGCCATCGAGCCGCAGTACGGCACGCTGGCGGACTTCGACGAGCTGATCCGCGAGGCGCACAAGCGCGGCATCGGCATCGTCATGGACTACGTCATCAACCATGCGTCGTACCAGTTCCCGCCCTTCCAGCAAGCCGTGGCCGACCGCGCCAGCCCCTGGCGCAGCTGGTTCGTCTGGAACACCGACCCCGGCCCGGGTTGGGACATCTGGGGCAAGTACCCCTGGTACGACGCCGCCAAGCAGCCCTGGACCTGGACCGGCTTGTTGAAGGACATGCCGCCCATCACACCGGGCTCGCCGGACATCTTCTTCGGCACCTTCGGGCCTCACATGCCCGACTTCAACATGCGCAACCCAGCCGTGGTGCAGTACCACGAGGACTCCATGCGCTTCTGGCTCAACCGCGGCCTGGACGGCTACCGGCTGGACGCTGTGCCCCACCTGATCGAGAACAACGCCCAGGACTGGAACGACCAGCCCGAAAGCCGCGCGCTGACCAAGCGCTTCCAGGACCTGATCAAGAGCTACCCGAGCCGCTATGTCGTCTGCGAGGCGACGGCCGAACCCATCGCTTACGGCGATCCCGGCCTGTGCGGTGGCGCCTTCGCGTTCAACCAGAACTACGAGATCGTCAAAGCGGCCAAGGGCGACGCGGCCGCCCTGCAGAAGGTGGCCGACTACTACCGCACGATGGCGCCGACGATGGCGACCTTCCTGCACAACCACGACATCTTCACCGGCCAGCGCCTGTGGGACCAGCTCCGCGGCGACGAGGCGCGCTACCGGCTGGCGGCGGCCAGCTATCTGCTGCTGCCGGGCACGCCCTTCGTCTACTACGGCGAAGAGATCGGCCAGGCCGGCATCGACGGCAGGGGCGCCGAAGACGATGCACCGCTGCGCTCGCCGATGAGCTGGACGCCTGCTGGCGGGTTCTCAACGAACACACAGCCCTTCCGCCCGCTTTCGCTGAACCGCAGCCTGCATAACGCCGAAAACCAGCAGCGCGATGCCGGCTCGCTGTTCAACTTCTACCGCGAGCTGATCGCCCTGCGCCGCGCATCCCCGGCGCTGACGCTGGGCCGCTACGAAGCCGACAAGGTCGAAGGCCCGGTCTGGAGCTTCCAGCGCGTGCACGGCAAGCAGCGCAGCCTGGTTGCCATCAACTACGGCGACCAGCCGGCGTCCATCACCGTGGCCGGCGCGCGCGCCGCGACGGCCTATCCGCGCGGTGCCGCCACACCGAAGGCCGATGCCCAAGGGCAACTCCGCATCACGCTGCCGGCGCTGTCGGTACGCGTCTACACCCTGAACTGACGATGAACCGACGCCTGACCCGCGGCCTGCTGGCTGCGCTGCTGATCTCGACCACCTCTGCGTGGGCCGCCACCGCCATCGACCGCATCGAGCCGCCGCACTGGTGGGCCGGCATGCGCGAGAGCCGGCTCGATTTGATGGTGCATGCACCCGGCATTGCCAAGGCGGGCGCCAGCCTGCGCAACGCGCTGCCCGGCGTGCGCCTCAAGGGTAGCCAACGGCTGGACAGCGACAACTACCTGTTCGTCGAACTCGACATCGCCGCCACCGCAAAGCCCGGCACGCTGAACCTCGACTTCATCGGCAGCGACGGCAAGGTCGTCGCCAGCCATGCCTACACGCTGCGCGCCCGCGCACCAGGTTCGGCACAGCGCCAGGGCTTCGACAGTCGGGACGCCATCTACCTGGTCGTGCCCGACCGCTTCGCCAACGGCGACCCCGGCAACGACAACGCCGGCGGCCTGGGCGACCCGGTGGACCGGGCCCATGTCGACGGCCGCCACGGCGGCGACATCAAGGGCATCGCCGACAAGCTGGACTACATCGCCGGCCTCGGGTTCACGCAGCTCTGGCCGACGCCGCTCGTCGAGAACAAGCAACCCAGCTATTCGTACCACGGCTACTCGCCGACCGACCTCTACAAGATCGACCCGCGTTTCGGCAGCAACGACGACTACCGCGCGTTGGTCGCCCAGGCGCGCGCCAAGGGCATCGGCGTCATCCACGACATCGTGCCCAACCACATCGGCTCGGGCCACTGGTGGATGGCGGACCTGCCCTCGCGCGACTGGGTCAACCAGCATGCGCAGTACACCGAAACCAACCACCGCCACGTGACGCAACTCGACCCCTACACGGCGCCGAGCGACCGCGAACGCTTCGCGGGCGGCTGGTTCGTGCCGACGATGCCGGACCTGAACCAGCGCAATCCGCGCATGGCGCGCTACCTGATCCAGAACGCGATCTGGTGGGTCGAGGACGCCGGCCTGTCGGGCTTGCGCGTGGACACCTACCCGTACTCGGACAAGGCCTTCCTGTCGCGCTGGTCGGCGGCGGTGATGCGCGAGTACCCGCGGCTGACGCTGGTCGGCGAGGAGATGAGCAACAACCCGCTGATGGTGGCCTACTGGCTGGCCGGCCACCCGAAGCACGACGGCTATGTGTCGCACATGCCCAGCATGATGGACTTCCCGCTGCACTACTGGCTGCGCGACGCGCTGGTCGAGCCCGAAGGCAAGGGCTATGGCACCGGCTGGGGCAAGATCTACGACGCGATGACCAACGACGCGCTCTACCCCGAGCCGACCCGCATGGTGCTGTTCGAGGGCAACCACGACACCAACCGCATCTACTCCGCGCTGGGGGAGGACGCCGCGCTGAACCGCATGGCCGTCACCTTCATCGCGACGACGGCACGCACGCCGCAGTTCTTCTACGGCAGCGAGATCCTGATGAAGAGCCCCATCGAGCGGGCCGACGGCGCCACCCGCGCCGACTTCCCCGGCGGCTGGGCCGGCGATGCAGTCGACGCCGTCTCGGGCCGCGGCCTGACCGATGCGCAGCGCGACGCCCAGGCCTATCTGCGCAAGCTGCTGACCTGGCGCAAGAGTTCACCCGCGATCCACAGCGGCAAGCTCATGCACTACAACCCGCTGGACGGCGTGTACGTCTATTTCCGCTACACGGCCACGCAGAAGGTCATGGTGGTGATGAACAAGAACACCGCCACCACCACGCTCGACACCGGCCGCTTCAGCGACATGCTGTCGCCGCGCGCCGCTGGCCGCGACGTCATCAGTGGCACGCGTCACGAGCTGGGCCGCGCGCTGGCGCTGCCCGTCCGCTCGGCCCTCGTGCTCGAAGTGACCGAGCCCTGACCCGGCCGCCAAGGAGGCGCCGCATGAAGACCCTGATAACCCTTGCAACTGCCCTGCTGATGAGCCTGCCCGCCCTGGCTGCCGAGCCGCCCCACCGCGTCGAACCGCCGAACTGGTGGGTCGGCATGCGCGACACCTCGCTGCAGCTGATGCTGCACGGCCCCGGCATCGCCGATGCCAAGGCCACGCTGGCGCCCTACCCCGGCGTGACGCTGAAAGGCAGCCACCGTGCGGCCAGCGGCAACTACCTGTTCGTCGACCTCGACATCGGCCCCACCGCCAAGCCTGGAGAACTGGTGTTCGACTTGGCTGGCAAGGCCGTGCGCTACCCGCTGCTGGCGCGCACGCCCGGCTCGGCCGAGCGCCAGGGCTTCGGCCCCAAGGACGCGATCTACCTCGTCGTGCCCGACCGCTTCGCAAAGGCGGGCAGTGGCCAGCAGGCCGGCATGAAGGAAGGCGTCAACCGCGCCGACCACGGCGGCCGCCATGGCGGTGACCTGGCCGGCATGCGCCAGCACCTCGGCTACATCGCGGGCCTGGGTTTCACGCAGGTCTGGCCCACACCGCTGGTCGAGAACAACAGCGCCAAGTACAGCTACCACGGCTATGCGGCGACGGACTTCTACAGGATCGATCCGCGCTTTGGCAGCAATGACGACTTCGGCGCCTTCGTGGCCGAAGCTCGGGCCACGGGCCTGGGCGTCATCCACGACGTCGTGCTCAACCACATCGGCAGCGGCCATTGGTGGATGAAGGATCTGCCGGCGCCGGACTGGGTCAATGTCTGGCCCGAGTACACCGAGACCCATCACGCCCGCATGACGCTGCAGGACCCTTATGCATCGGCCAGCGACCGCAAGCGCTTCACCGACGGCTGGTTCGTGCCCGGCATGCCGGACCTGAACCAGCGCCGGCCTGAACTGGCCACGTACCTGATCCAGAAGACGCTGTGGTGGGTCGAGCGCTTTGGGCTGTCAGGCATCCGCACCGACACCTACTCCTACTCCGACCGCGACTTCCTGAGCCGTTGGTCGGCCCGCGTCATGCAGGAGTACCCGCGGCTGAGCATCGTCGGCGAGGAATGGAGCCCGCATCCGGCCGTCGTCGCCTACTGGCAGCGCGGCAAGCGCAACCACGACAGCTATGTGTCGCACACGCCGAGCATGATGGACTTCCCGCTGCAGAGCCATCTGCTGGCCGCGCTGACCGAGGACGACGGCCCGTTCACGGGGCTGACCCGGCTCTACGAGGGCCTCGCCCATGACTTCGTCTACCCCGACCCGGCCCAACTGGTCCTCTTTGAAGGCAACCACGACACGCCGCGGCTGTTCTCGCTGCTGAAAGACGACGTCGGCCTGACCAAGCTCGCGCTGGCCTACCTCGCCACGACGCGGCGCATCCCGCAGGTCTTCTACGGCAGCGAGATCCTGATGCAAAGCCCCGTCGAGCGCGACGACGGCCGCGTGCGTGCCGACATGCCGGGCGGCTGGGCGGGCGATGCGGTCAACGCGTTCACCGGTGCGGGCCTGAGCGCCGAGCAGCGTGACATGCAGGACTGGGTGCGCCGGCTGTTCACCTGGCGCAAGGGTGCTGGCGTCATCCACGACGGCGCGCTGATGCAGTACGCGCCAATGGAGGGCTGCTATGTGTTCTTCCGCTACGACGCAGGCCGCACGGTCATGGTCGCACTGAACAAGTCGGCCAGGGCAGTGAAACTGCCCATGGCCCGCTTCTCCGAGCGCATCGGCGTAGGTCAGCGCGCTAGCGACGTGTTGAGCGGCAAGGTGCAAACGTTGGGTCACAGCCTGACGGTGCCCGCGCGCAGCCCGTTGATCCTGCAGATTGATCGCTGAACACGGCATCACTTCGAGGGACTTGTACATCTTTGGCGACGGTAGCGGCCATGCTGTCAACGGATGCCGTAGCCCGCAGGTTGGGATGAGCCAAAGCCCAACATCGGCATAGCGCCTTGCGCCAAACGACACGTCACCGCGGTTCATGCCGAACGAGGACTGCTGGCAAGGTCCGACTTCCGCGACGCGTACAGAGGGGCTTATTTCCTATGGCGCCAATAGGCCGGCTTGCGCTTGAAGGGCGCCACGGCCAAGATGACCAACGAGTCGGCCATTTCGCGGTACACGACCGAATGCGGAAAGTCCTTGGGAAGGACTCTTCGAGTGCCATGCCGATACGGACTGCCGATGCCCGGCATGGACACCGCGAGGCTGACAGCCGCCTCGACCTGGACCGCGAACCTTTCACCCAAGCCGGCACTGCGCTCCTCGTAGAAGACAGCTTGCTCTTGAAGCTCCGCCAGTGCTTCAGGGTGAAAGACTGCCGGTTTCACCGACCGAGTGCGCGTCTGACCTGGGCAAATGCCTTGTCGGCAGGAACAAGTTGAACGGTACCGCTTTCGACCTCATCGATTCGACGACGAAGCTCTTCATCCCACGCCGCCTCGACTTCGGTATCCCGAGGATCGAGACTGGCCAGCAGTTCTTCGGCGAGGCGCGCACGCTGTTCCGGAGGAAGCGCGTGCGCCTGGGCAGACAGTTCGGCAACGAGGTCAGACATTCGGCGCTCCAGAAGCCACTGGCAGCAGTCTACGCTGGCAGCTTCAACAGCTCGAACGAGCCGCGCCCCGACGCGGCGGTGATCAGCCCCAGCACCCGCGCCGGCTCGGCACCCAGCATGCCCCAATGGAAGCGCCAGCCCCAGTTGCCGCCCAGCACGCCGGGCACGTTCATGCGGTGGGCGCTGCCCAGGCCGAGCACGTCCTGCAGCGGGTAGACCGCCATGTTGGCCACCGAGTTGGCGCAGGCGCGGATCATGGCCCAGTGCACGTCATGCTCGCTGCACGCCAGATACGAGCCGGCGAACTGGCGCTCGCGAGGGCCGGCCTGGTCCCACCAGCCGCGCACGGTGTCGTTGTCGTGCGTGCCGGTGTAGGCCACCGAGGTCCGCGGCCACATGTGCGGAAGGAACTCGTGGTCGCCCTCGGCACCGAAGGCGAATTGCAGGATCTTCATGCCGGGGAAGCCGCAGCCGTCGCGCAGTTCATGCACGTCGTCGGTGATGAAGCCCAGGTCCTCAGCCACGATGGGCAGCGGGCCCAGGGCCTTCTTGATGGCATCGAACAGCGCCATGCCGGGGCCGGTCAGCCACTGGCCCTGCTTGGCATCGGGGCTGCTGGCGGGGATCTCGTAGTAGCCGGCAAAACCACGGAAGTGGTCGATGCGGAAGACGTCGGCCTGGCTCAGCGCGCGCTGGATGCGTGCCGTCCACCAGGCGTAGTCTTCCTCGGCCATCTTGTCCCAGCGGTAGAGCGGGTTGCCCCAGCGCTGGCCGAGCGGGCCCAGGTCATCGGGCGGCACGCCGGCAACGACCGTGGTCTGAAAGTTCTCATCCAACTCGTACAGGTCGGGGCGCGACCAGCAATCGGCGCTATCGTGGGCGACGAAGATGGGCAGGTCACCCATGATGTTCACGCCGCGCTCGTTGGCATAGGCCTTCAGCGCCTGGATCTGCACATCGAACTGCCATTGCACGAACTGCCAGAAGGCGATCTCGTCAGCGTATTCCTTGCGCGCCGTGGCCATCGCGGCGGGGTCGCGCTTCTTCAGACCGTCGCTCCACTCCCACCACGGCTGGCCGTTCAACGGCGAGCGGATGGCCATGAAGAGCACGTAGTCGTCCAGCCAGCTCTGCGCTTCCAGGCACCACTTGGCGAAAGCAATGCGGTCCGCGTCCGCCGCATCCGCGAAGAAGCCCTTTGCTGCGGCACGTAGCTGCTGCTCGCGCCAGGGCGTGACGGCGCCGTAGTTGATCAGCTCGCCGCTGAAGGCCGGCACGTCCGGCTGCTTCAGCCAGCCTTTCGCGATCAGCGGCTCCAGTGCCACCATCCACTGGCTGCCGGCAAAGGCCGACACGCCTTGATAGGGGCTGTCGCCGGGGCCGATGGGCGTCGTCGGCAGCAGCTGCCAGATGCTCTGGCCGGCGGACTGCAGCCAGTCGACGAAGCGGTAGGCATCGGGGCCGAAGTCGCCCATGCCATGCGGGCCGGGCAGCGAGGTGATGTGCAGCAGCACACCGGAGGAGCGTTGGTCGAGATTCATTGATGTCTCAAGACAAGAAGAGATCGGGCTGGCACGTGGAGTGGCTGGCCGGGAAGAACGAGGGGCGCGGCCGATTCGCCGCTGCTGTCGAGCACCAGCTGCCACGGCCCGTTGCAGAGCAGGAAGGGCAAGGGCGCCGGGTCGGGGTTGAAGACGATCATCAGCCGCGGCGCAGCGGCATCGGCTTCACGAAGCTGGGCCCCGAACGCGCGCTGGCCGGCGTCGTGCCAGTCGTGCGGGCTCATCTCGTGGCCGCTCGGCGCATACCAGGCGATGCTCGCTTCACCGGGGCCGGCGGCGAACCAGCGCGGGTGGCGCAGCAGCGGCTCGACCGCGCGCAAGGCCAGCAATTCGGCCACCAGCTCCGTCATGCGGCCGTCCGCACTGTCCCAGTTCAGCCAGGTCGTCGGGTTGTCCTGGCAATAGGCGTTGTTGTTGCCGCCCTGGCTGTTGGCGATCTCATCGCCGGCGCACAGCATCGGCGTGCCCTGGGCCAGCAGCAGCGTCGCGAGCAATGCGCGGCGCACGCGCTCGCGCGTGGCGTTGATGGCCGCGTCGTCGGTTGGACCCTCGACACCGAAGTTGGCGGCCAACTCGCCATCGCGGCCGTCGCGGTTGTCTTCACCGTTGGCGTGGTTGTGTTTGGTGCTGTAGCTGGTCAGGTCGGCCAGGGTGAAGCCGTCGTGCACGGCGACGAAGTTGACCGAGGCGGTCGGCAGGCGCTGGCCGTGGTGGAAGACGTCGCTGGACGCCATGAAGCGCCGCGCGAACTCGCCGCGACCCGTGCCCACGCCCAACCAGTAGCCGCGTACGGCGTCGCGGAACTTGTCGTTCCATTCCAGGAAGCGGCCCGGAAAGCGGCCGACCTGGTAGCCGTCATAGGCGGCGTCCCACGGCTCGGCGATCAGATGGACGCCGGCCAGCACAGGGTCCTGGCGCAGCGCGGTGAAGAAGGCGGCGTTGGTCTCGAAGCCGTGCGCACCACGACCCAGCACCGGTGCGAGGTCGAAGCGGAAGCCGTCGACGCCCATCTCGGCCACCCAATAGCGCAGCGAATCCAGTACGAACTGCGTCACGCGCGGGTGGGCGCAGTTGACGGTGTTGCCGCAGCCGGTGAGGTTCTCGTTGCGGGTCTTGTCGTCGGGCACCAGCCGATACCACGTGGTGTTGTCCAGGCCGCGAAAGCTCAGCGTCGGGCCGAACTCGTTGCCCTCGGGCGTGTGGTTGTAGACGACGTCCAGCACCACCTCCAGGCCGGCGGCATGCAGGGCCTCGACCATCTGGCGGAACTCGGCCGTCACGGCGGTCGGGTCTTGCCGGTGGGCCGCATTCGCCCAGCGCGGGTCCGGGCAGAAAAAGCCCAGCGTGTTGTAGCCCCAGTAGTTGTGCAGGCCGCGCTCGGCGAGGTGGGGCTCGTCGATGCAGTACTGCACCGGCAGCAGCGACAGCGTCGTCACCCCCAGGCGCTTGAAATGAGCCACGGCGGCCGGGTGCGCCAAGCCGGCATAGGTGCCGCGCAGGTCCTCGGGCACGCCGGGCAGCAGCTTGGAGAAGCCCTTGACGTGGACCTCATACAGCACGACGTCGGCCGGCGCGCGGCGCGGCTGGTGGGCGCGCGCGTGTACTACCGGCGGCGGTGCCACGCGCGCCTTCAACGCCTGCGTGGCGTTGTCGCGCGTGTCCAGCGAGCGCGGGCCGTCCGGGTGGCCCAGCTCATAGCCATGGTGCTCGGCGCGCCAGCCGAAGTGACCGACGATCTCGCGCGCCCAGGGGTCCAGCAGCAGCTTGTGCGGGTTGAAGCGGTGCCCCTGCTCGGGCACATAGGGACCATGCGCGCGCAGGCCGTAGACCAGGCCGGGGCCGACGCCGGGCAGGAAGCCGTGGAAGACGCCGTCATGCGGGCCGTCCAGCGTGTAGCGGCGCAGCTCGCGCTGGCCTTCGCCGTCGAAGACGCAGAGCTCGATGCGCGTCGCGTGCTCGCTCATGACGGCAAAGTTCACGCCGCCGTCTCGGGCGAAAGAACCCAGGGGCTCGTGCCAGCCGGGTTCGATGTCGGGAAGATGGGCCATGTCAGAACGCCGACGCGGGAAACCGGAAGGGCCGCGGGCTGCGGGCGGGCGCGTCCACTTCGTGTCCCCCGGCCGCTGCGCGGCCTCCTCCTTTACCTTCGTGTCCGCCCCCACCCACATCCCGCGGCAAGCTGCTGCGGGTCATCGCGACCAAGCAGGGTGGTGGGGTGCCCCCAAAGCGCAAGTAAAGGAGGAGGCCGCGTAGCGGGCGGGGGACATGGAGCTTTGGGGGTACCCCGCCGCCCTGCGCTCCCCACGCAACCCCAGCCAAAGCATGCAAAGGCTTCATCTCAAATCGGCACGAAGAACAAGGTCGCCAGCGGCGGCAGATTGATCGTGATCGACAGCCGCTTGCCGTGCGCCGGCTGCGCCTGCACTGGCAGCCCAGCGGCTGCGACGCCATTGCCCATGTTGCTGCCGCCGTAGTAGGCGGAATCGGTGTTCAGCGCCTCGCGCCAGGCGGTCACGCCGTCCGGCACGCCGAGCGAGTAGCCCTCGCGTGGCACCGGCGTCATGTTGACGACGACGATGACCATGCGGCCCGTGCCGTCGCGGCGCACCCAGGCGTAGATGGAGTGCTCGGCGTCGTGGGCGCTGATCCACTCGAAGCCGCCGGCCTCGCAGTCCAGCCGGTGCAGTGCGGAGTGGTCGCGGTAGAGCTTGTTGAGGTCGCGAACGAGGCGCTGCACGCCGGCGTGGCGGTCGTCCTCCAGCAGCGCCCAGGGCAGCGGCTCGGCGTGGTTCCACTCGTTGCGCTGAGCGAACTCCTGGCCCATGAAGAGCAGCTTCTTGCCCGGGTGGCCCCACATGAAGCCGTAGTAGGCGCGCAGGTTGGCGAACTTCTGCCAGTCGTCGCCCGGCATCTTGCTGAGCATTGAGCCCTTGCCGTGCACGACCTCGTCATGCGAGATGGGCAGCACGAAGTTTTCGCTGAACGCATAGATCAGGCCGAAGGTCATCTTGTCGTGATGCCAGCGGCGGTTGATCGGGTCCTCGGCCATGTAGCGCAAGGTGTCGTTCATCCAGCCCATGTTCCACTTGTAGTGAAAGCCCAGGCCGCCCGCATAGGTGGGCGCCGAGACGCCGGGAAAGCTGGTGCTTTCCTCGGCCACGCTGATGGCGCCTTCGACTTCGCCGACATGCTCGTTCATCTCGCGCAGCATGGAAATGGCCTCGAGGTTCTCCCGGCCGCCGCGAGCGTTCGGAATCCATTCGCCCGCCGGCCGCGAGTAGTCGCGGTAGAGCATGCTGGCCACGGCGTCCACGCGCAGGCCGTCGACGCCCCAGCGCTCGATCCAGTACAGCGCGCTGCCGACCAGGAACTGGCGCACCTCGGTGCGGCCGAAGTTGTAGATCAGCGTGTTCCAGTCGCGGTGGAAGCCTTCCTTGGGGTCCGCATACTCGTAGATGCGCGTGCCGTCGAACTCGGCCATGCCGTGGGGGTCGGTCGGGAAGTGGGCCGGCACCCAGTCCAGCAGCAGGCCCAGGCCCTGGTCGTGGCAGGCCTTGACGAAACGCGCAAAACCCTCCGGCGGGCCAAAGCGGGCGCTGGGCGCGTAAAGGCCCAGCGTCTGGTAGCCCCAGGAACCATCGAAGGGGTATTCGGTGATGGGCATCAGCTGCAGATGCGTGAAGCCCATGTCGGCGACATAGGCCGGCAGCTGCTCGGCAAGCTCATCCCACGTGGGGAATTCGCCCGCACCGCGGCGCCACGAGGCCGCATGCACCTCGTAGACGCTGATGGGCGACTCGCGCCGGTTGGCGCGCTCGCGCTGGCGCGGCAGCGGCGTGACCTCAGGCAGGGCCGCGACGATGCTGGCCGTGTCGGGCCGCAGCTGGGCGCGGCGCGCATAGGGGTCGGCCTTCAGCGGCAGCAGCGTGCCCCCGCCGGAGACGATCTCGAACTTGTAGAGGTCGCCCAGGGTGGCGTGGGGAACGAAGATCTCCCACACGCCCGCCGTGTGCCGCAGCCGCATCGGGTGGCGGCGGCCGTCCCAGTTGTTGAAGTTGCCGACGACGCTGACACGCCTGGCATTCGGCGCCCAGGTCGCGAAGCGCACACCGCTGACGTCGCCGTACTGCACGACATGCGCACCCAGGCTCAGGTAGGGCCGGGTGTTGCGGCCCTCGGCCAGCGCCTGCAGTTCCGCGTCGCTGAGCTGCGGGTAGAAGTTGTAGGGGTCGGCGTAAATGCCCTCTGCAGCGCCCTCCCCGCCCCCGGTCCAGCGCACCGCCAGCCGGTAGTCGAAGCGGTGCTTGCGCCGCGGCACCTGCGCTTCCCACAGGCTGTCGCGGCGGCGCTCCAGCTCGACGATGCGCTTGTGGTTGCCGGCATCCAGCAGCGCGACCGAGTCGGCACCCGGCAGCAGCACGCGCACCCAGAGCCGGCCGTTGTCGTCCGCATGCAGGCCCAGCCGAGCAAAGGGGTCGGCGTGGCGGCCTGCCAGCAAGGCATCAACGTCGGCGTCGTTCAGCATCAGTTCAACTATTCAGACTCTTCACGGACCAGACCCGGTCCACGTACTCGGCGATCGTGCGATCGGACGAGAACGGGCCCATGCCGGCGATGTTTCTCAAGGCGCGTTCCGCCCAGGCGGCGCGGTCGGCGAACAGCGTGTCGACCTTGGCCTGCGTCGCGACGTAGTCGGCGAAATCGGCCATCAGCAGGTAGACGTCGCGGTGCAGCAGGCTGTCCACCAATGCGCGGTAGCGCTCGGTGTCGCCATTGCTGAAGACGCCCGCCGCGATGGCATCGATGACGCGCTTGAGCTGGCGATTCTCTTCGACATACAGGCGCGGGTCGTAGCCCAGCTGCTTGATCTTGGCGACGGCATCGGCGCGCAGGCCGAACACGAACACGTTCTCCACGCCCATGGCCTCGGCCATCTCGATGTTGGCGCCGTCCCAGGTGCCGATGGTCACGGCGCCGTTCATGCCGAACTTCATGTTGCCGGTGCCCGAGGCCTCGGTGCCGGCCGTCGAGATTTGCTCGGACAAATCGGCCGCCGGGATGATGCTTTCGGCCAGCGTGACGCTGTAGTTGGGCAGGAAGACGAGCTTGAGCTTGTCGCCCACGCGAGGGTCGCTGTTGATGACGCGCGCCACGTCATGCGCCAGGCGCACGATGCTCTTGGCCGTCTGGTAGGCCGAGGCCGCCTTGCCGGCGATGACGACGGTGCGCGGCACCCAGTTGGCGTCGGGGTTGTCGCGGATGGCCTGGTAGCGGCTGATGACGTGCAGGATGTTCAGCAGCTGGCGCTTGTACTCGTGGATGCGCTTGATCTGGATGTCGAACAGGCTGTCGACATTGACCGCGATGCCCAGCTCCCGGCGGATGACGGCCGCCAGGCGCTCCTTGTTGGCGCGCTTGACGGCCAGGAACTCGTCGCCCAGTTCCTTGTTGGCGGCCAGTGGCGCCAGCTCTCCCAGCTCGGCCAGGTTCTTGCGCCAGCCTTCGCCGATGCGGCTGTCCAGCAGCCCCGACAGCAGCGGGTTGGCCTGCTCCAGCCAGCGCCGCGGCGTGACGCCATTGGTGACGTTGTGGAAGCGGTCGGGCCAGAGGCGGGCGTAGTCGGCAAAGATGGTCTGCACCATCAACTCGGAGTGCAGCGCGGCGACGCCGTTGACGCGGTGCGAGGCCACCAGCGCCAGCGCCGCCATGCGCACGCGGCGCTCGCTGCCGTGGCTGCCTTCATCGATGAGGGACACGCGCGCGGCGAAGGCGTGGTCGCCGGGGAAGCGCGACTGCACTTCTTCCAGGAAGCGGTGGTTGATCTCGTAGATGATTTCGAGGTGACGCGGCAGCAGGTGCTCGAACATGCGCACGGCCCAGGTCTCCAGCGCCTCCGGCATCAGCGTGTGGTTGGTGTAGGCCACGGCCTGGCGCGTGATCTTCCAGGCCTCGTCCCAGCCCAGGCCATGCTCGTCCAGCAGCAGGCGCATCAGCTCGGCGGGCGCCAGCGCGGGATGCGTGTCATTGAGGTGGATGGCGTTGGTCTTGCCGAGGTTGTGCAGCGAGCCGAACTCGCGCAGATGGCGGGCGATCAGGTCCTGCAGCGAGGCGCTGACGAGGAAGGCCTCCTGCTTCAGGCGCAGCTCGCGGCCGGCTTCGGTGGAGTCGTCGGGGTAGAGCACCCAGTTCAGCGCGTCGGCCAGCACCTGGTGGCGAGCGGCGCGGGCGTAGTCGCCCTCGCAGAAGGGCTTGAAGGCGATGGGCGCGGCCGTGGCCTGCCACTGGCGCAGCGTGGAGACGCGGTCGCTGTGGTGGGCGGGCACGATGAAGTCGAAGGCCTGGGCCTCGATGCTGTCGGCCGGCTGCCAGCGGCGCACGCCGGAGGCATCGGCCTCCACGCGGCCGCCAAAGCCGACGTTGAAGCGCAGGTCCTGGCGCGGCAGCTCCCAGGCGGGCGAGTCGCGCGTCCAGTCATCGGGCTGCTCCAGCTGGCGTCCCTGGCTGATGACCTGGGCGAAGGTGCCGTAGCGGTAGCGCAGCCCGTAGCCAAAGGACGGCAGCTCCAGCTCGGCGAAGGAGTCCAGGAAGCAGGCGGCCAGGCGACCCAGGCCGCCGTTGCCCAAAGCGGCGTCGGGCTCGCGCTCCAGCACGTCACCCAAAGTCAGGCCCTGCTCGGCCAGCTTGGCCTCCAGCGGGTCGACCAGCTTCAAGGCCGCGAGCGCATTGGACAGCGCGCGACCCATCAGGAACTCCATCGACAGGTAGTGCACCCGGCGCACCGGCGCCTTGTCGCCGCGCTGGGCGTCCTGCGCCTGCGTGGTGGCCCAGCGGCGTGCCAGCGTCTCGCGGCAGGCGATGGCGGCGGCATGCAGCGCGGCCTGCGGCGTGGCGCCATGGCTGGATTGGGACAGCTCGCGCTCGTACGCGACCTCGAAGGCCTCGCGCAAGGCCTTGGCTTCGGCGGAGAGGGCAGTGGTGGGCTTCTTCATCGCGGTGGAGGCCTTGGCGGCAGGCTTGCGTTGAACGGGAAGACGGGTTGGGGTGTTCATCAGTGCCGGCCCCCTGCGACGGGGGCAAGAATGCTACTCGAAGGTCAGCGTTGGACTAAGTATCGGGCAGCTCCGACCTGTTGTGTAGTTTGACTACATCGGGGAAACCCGTATCGTTTTGCAAACCATTGATTTTCAAGGCTTTCCTGAAGAATCAGTCGGGTAGTTGCTGTTGTTCCTGGCGAATGTCAGCTGTATATTGTCTACAAAGGCGGCCAAACAACAGAAATTTAGCCGTCTCATGATGAGACAAGCCGGCGTAGTTCCGCAAGGGGACGCCCGGCGACTGAAAGGTTAGAAGTGGCAGACGTTCGACTGACCGGTGTGGAGAAGGCCTACGGCGATATCCGCATCCTTCATGGCATCGACCTGGAGATCCGGGACGGCGAGTTCATGGTCTTCGTCGGCCCCTCGGGCTGCGGCAAGTCCACGCTGCTGCGCACCATCGCCGGTCTGGAAGAGATCACCGGCGGCGAATTGACCATCGGCGGGCGCGTCGTCAACGAAGTGCCGCCGAGCGAGCGCGGCATCGCGATGGTGTTTCAGTCGTATGCGCTCTACCCGCACATGAACCTGTTCGACAACATGGCCTTTGGGTTGAAGCTGGCCAAGGTGCCGAAGGCGGAGATCGAGACCGCCGTGCGCAACGCCGCCAAGATCCTGCACATCGAACACCTGCTGGACCGCAAGCCCAAAGACCTGTCCGGCGGCCAGCGCCAGCGCGTGGCCATCGGCCGCGCCATCGTTCGAAAGCCCGAGGTTTTCCTGTTCGACGAGCCGCTGTCCAATTTGGACGCGGCCTTGCGCGTGCGCATGCGCTACGAGTTCGCCAAGCTGCACGAAGACCTCAAGACCACGATGATCTACGTGACCCACGACCAGGTGGAGGCCATGACGCTGGCCGACCGCATCGTCGTGCTGTCGGCCGGCAAGATCGAACAGGTCGGCTCGCCGCTGGAGCTGTACGAACACCCGCGCAACCTCTTCGTGGCGGGCTTCATCGGCAGCCCCAAGATGAACTTCATCGAGGCGGAGCTGTCCGCGATCGAGACGGGTCATGTCGAGGTGAAGCTGGCTGACACCGGCGTCGTGCTGCGCGCGCTGGTGGATGGCAGTGCCTCCAAAGTGGGCGACAAGGTCACGCTGGGCGTGCGGCCCGAGCACATCCGCCAGGGCGGCAGCCAGAGCAACCTGCTGCAAAGCACCGTCGCCTTCGTCGAGTCGCTCGGTGGCATCACCTTCGCCTACTGCCCCTACCCCGGCCTTGAAGAACCTTTGACCTGCCAGTTCGAAGGCCGCAACGGCTGCGACCGCCTGCGCGCGGGCCAGGCGCTGGACCTGCACCTGCCGGCCGAGGCGCTGTATGTGTTCGACGCCAACGGCCTCGCCCTGCGCCGCCTGGCCGCACCGGAGCTGGCGGCATGAAGTGGCTGCCCCTGGTGGCCGCGCTGATGGCAGCGCCTGCGCTGGCTGCATCGCCCAAGCTGCTCGTCTGGATCAATGGCGACAAGGCCTACAACGGCCTGCAGAAGGTCGGCGACGCCTTCGAGAAGGCCTCGGGCGTCAAGGTCGTCGTCGAGCACCCGGTTGACGCCACCGACAAGTTCCAGCAGGCCGCCGGTGCCGGCAAGGGCCCGGACATCTTCTGCTGGCCGCATGACCGCATCGGCGAATGGGCCAAGGCCGGCCTGCTGACGCCGCTGCGCCCTTCGGCCAAGCTGAAGGCCGAGTCCGAGGACCAGGCCTGGACGGCGCTGAGCTACCGCGGCCGCATCTGGGGTTACCCGATAGCCATCGAGACGACAGGGCTGATCTACAACAAGGCCCTGGTGCCGAAGCCGCCCGAGACCTGGGACGAGGTCATCGCCATCGACAAGGAGCTCAAGGCCGACGGCAAGAGCGCCGTGCTGTGGGATTACAACAAGAGCTTCTTCACCTGGCCCATGCTGGCCGGTGCAGGCGGCAAGATCTTCGAACGTGACGCGCAGGGCGATTTCGACTCGACCCAGGTCAAGGTCAACAACGAAGGCGCACTGGCCGGCGCGCTGATGATCGAACGCCTCATCAAGGGCGGGCACATGCCCAAGGGCGCGCGCTACTCCGAGATGGAATCCGCCTTTGCCCGGGGCGAGGTGGCCATGATGATCTCCGGCCCCTGGGCCTGGGACAACGCCCGGAGCGCCAAGATCGACATCGGCGTCGCCCCCATCCCGGCGGTCGTCGCCGGCAAGCCGAGCAAGAGCTTTGTCGGCGTGCTCGGTTGCATGATCTCAGCGCCGTCGAAGAACAAGGACATCGCCAAGGAGTTCATCGAGAACCACCTGATGCGCCCCGAGGCGCTGAAGGTGCTGGACGCCGACGTGCCCATCGGCGTGCCGGCTAACAAGGCCTTCTATGCCGAGCTGTCGGTCAACCCGCTGATCGCGGCCAGTATGACCAATGCGCGCAACGGCGCACCCATTCCCAACATCCCCGAGGTCGGCCGCTTCTGGACCGCGATGGACGCGGCGCTGGAAGCCATCACCAACGGACTGCAATCACCGAAGGACGCGCTTGACGGCGCCGCCGCACGGATGCTGCTGAACAAATGACTGCCTTGTCCTCATCCCTCGGCCAAGGCGCCTACACGACGCTGCCGCCCTCGCCGACCGAGAAGCTGGCCAGGTGGCTGCACTGGCCGCTCGCCATTGCCGGCATGCTCGGCGCGCTGTATCTCGTCTTCCTGATCTACACGACCGGCCAGGCCACCTGGGCCGCGGGCGTGCTGCTGCTGTTCACGGCGGGCTTCTATGTCTATCTGAGCCGCGGCGGCTTTGCCTGGCGCTACCTCTTCCCCGGCGTGGCCGGCATGCTGGTCTTCATCGCCTTTCCGCTCGTCTATACGGCGCAGATCGGCCTGACGAACTATTCCAGCATCCACCTGCTCAGCGAGAGCCGCGTGCGCGAGTACCTGCTGGAACAGCGGGACGCGGTGGAAGAGCGCGTGCTGGCCTACAGCCTGCATGCCAGCGGCGCCGAGTACCGACTGGTGCTGAAAACCGAAGGCGAAGCCCATCCGCAGTGGGTGTCGCCACCGCTGGCACTGCGCGCCGGCAAGCCTTTGCGCGTGGACATCGTGGCAGCGGACGCTGCGAGCACACCGCCAGATGCCGCCCTGCCCTTGCCCGAGCTGATCCAGCACCGCGACGCGCTGGCCAAGCTCGTGCTCGTGGCGCCCGACAAGACCGAGCTGCACTACCTCGGCCTGCGCGAGTTCGGTCCCGTCAAGCCGCAGTGGACAGCGAATGCCGACGACAGCCTGACCCGCAACGCCGACGGCGCCGTCTTCCAGCCCAACCGCGAGACCGGCTTCTTCGAATCCGCGTCCGGCGAAGTGCTGCAGCCCGGCTTCAAGGCCTTCATCGGCATGGCGAACTACACGCGCATGCTGTTCGACGCCGAGTTCCGCGGGCCCTTCCTGTCCATCTTCACGTGGACCGTGGTGTTCTCGGCACTGACCGTCGCCTTCGCCACCGCCATCGGCATGCTGTTCGCCGTGCTGCTGAACTGGGAGGGCATGAAGTACCGCACCACCTACCGCACGCTGCTGTTCCTGCCGTATGCGGTGCCGGGTTTCATCTCCATCCTCGTCTTCAAGGGCCTGTTCAACCAGAACTTCGGCGAGATCAACGCCATCCTGGACGCGCTGTTCGGCGTCAAGCCGGCGTGGTTCGCGGACCCCTATCTCGCCAAGACGATGCTGCTCATCGTCAATGTGTGGCTGGGCTACCCCTACATCATGATCCTGTGCTCAGGGCTGCTGAAGGCAATTCCGGCGGACCTGTACGAGGCCTCGGCCCTGGCCGGCGCCAGCCCGTTCACCAACTTCTTCAAGATCACCGCGCCGCTCATCATCAAGCCACTCGCGCCGCTGCTGGTGAGCGCCTTCGCGTTCAACTTCAACAACTTCGTCCTGATCGCCCTGTTGACCGATGGCCGGCCGGACTTCCTGTCCACCAAGCTGCCGGCGGGCCAGACCGACATCCTCGTCAGCTACACCTACCGCATCGCCTTCAAGGACTCGGGCTCGGACTTCGGCCTGGCTGCGGCGATCTCGACGCTGATCTTCTTCCTGGTGGCGGCCTTGTCGCTAGTCAACCTTCGCATGTCCGCCAAGGCGCAGAAATGAAATGCAGGAAATGCAACCACAGAGGCACGGAGACACAGAGAAAAGCCTTCTCTGCATGGCCTCTGTGTCTCTGTGCCGCTGTGGTTAAGTATTCGGAGTTCTGAATGGCCATCGTCCTCGGCAAACAAGCCCGCTGGCGCACCTTCGCCGGTCACGCGGTGATGTGGATCTTCATCGCCATCACCATCTTCCCGCTGCTCGCGGTCGTGTCCATCTCGCTGCGGCCCGGCAACTTCGCCACCGGCAGCCTGATCCCGACCGAGATCAGCCTGGAGCATTGGAAGCTGGCGCTTGGCATCCCGTATCAAGCGCCGGACGGCAGCCTCGTGCAGCCGCCCTTCCCTGTGCTGACCTGGCTGTGGAACTCGATCAAGATCGCCACCATCTCGGCCTTCCTCATCGTCGCCATCTCCACCAGCGCGGCCTATGCGTTTGCGCGCATGAAGTTCCGCTTCGACAAGCCGGTGCTCAACGGCATGCTGCTGCTGCAGATGTTCCCCCCGGTGCTGGCGCTGGTGGCCATCTACGCCATCTTCGAGACCATCGGCACCTATGTGCCGGCCCTCGGCATCGAGACGCATGCCGGCCTGGTGCTGGCCTACCTCGGCGGCATCGCCACGCACGTGTGGACGATCAAGGGCTACTTCGAGACCATCCCCGTCGAGATCGAGGAAAACGCCAAGGTCGACGGCGCGACGCACTGGCAGGCCTTCTCGCGCGTGCTGCTGCCCATGGCCATTCCCATCCTGATGGTGGTCTTCGTGCTGGCCTTCATCGGCACCATCATCGAGTACCCGGTGGCGTCCATCCTGCTGCGTGAAGAGGGCAACCTGACGCTCGCGGTGGGCTCCAAATACTTCCTGCATGACCAGCGTTTCCTATGGGGCGACTTCGCGGCGGCGGCCGTGCTGTCGGGCCTGCCGATCACGCTGGTCTTCCTGCTGGCCCAGCGCTGGATCGTGTCCGGTCTCACCGCGGGCGGCGTGAAAGGCTGATTCCCATGTTCAAGATGATTGCGCTGTGCTCAGCGCTGCTTTCGCTCGCCCCTGCCCTTGCTGCGCCCTGCAAGCCCGCGCCGCTCGGCGACGCCACGCTCTATCTGCGCGGTGGCCTCAACAACTGGGCCGCCCAGGACGAGCAGGCGTTCGAGTACCGCTGCACCGCCTACTTCCTGAACCTCAAGGCCAAGGGCCGGCAGGAGTTCAAGCTCGCCGACGAGGAGTGGACGCCCGCCCTCACCCTCGGCGGCGATGCCAAAGGCGACCCGGCACGCGGTGGGCCCGGCAACATCCGGCGGGACTTCAACGGCAAGCACACCTTGCGCCTGAGCTTCGCCGCCGACGGCACGCCGCGGCTCGACGTCGGCCCCAGGACCTTCAAGCCCACGCCGCCCAAGCCCATCACCGACCGTGCCGCGCTGACGACGCACTTCGACTCGCGCAATGCCGAGTTCAAGACGCCCTTCGGCGCCCAGCCGGCCGGCACGGAGATGCGCTTCACCGTCGGCAACCAGGTGCCCGGCCTCAAGCGCGCCACCCTTGTCATCGAGCGCCGCCAGATGACGGGCAACCAGGAACAGCTGGCCTACGAGCCGGTCGCGCGCATCGACATGACGCCACAGTCGCGCGGCATGGGCACCGGCTTCACCGCGAGCTACAGCTTCACCGCGACCGGCATCTACGGCTACTGGTTCGAGATCGAAACCGACCAGGGCAAGTACGCGCTGCAGAACAACAAGGACGCCATCTACTGGACCCGCGAAAAGGGCTCGATGGGCCCCGCCTCGGTCGAACGCCTGCCGGCCAACCTGAACCGCGTGCGCCGCTACCGCCAGACCATCCACGCGCCCGGTTTCGAGGTGCCGGCCTGGGCCCAGGACATCGTCTACTACTACGTCTTCCCCGAGCGCTTTCGCAACGGCGACAAGGCCAACGACCCGCGCCCCGGTGGCGGCCGGCCGCAGGACCGCTACCAGGATCGCGACGTCGAGCGCCACGCCCGGTGGAACGAGAAGCCCTTCAAGCCCGGCACGGGCGATGGCTCCGACAAGCTCTTCAACAACGACTTCTTCGGCGGCGACCTGGCCGGCCTCATCGAGAAGCTGGACTACATCAAGGGCCTGGGCGCCAACGCCCTCTACCTGACGCCGGTGTTCCGCGCGCCCAGCAACCACAAGTACGACGCCGCCGACTACAAGCAGATCGACCCGGCCTTCGGCACGAACGACGACTTCGTGCGCTTGTGCGCCGAAGCGGCGAAGCGCGGCATCCGCGTCATCCCCGACACGTCGCTGAACCACGTCGGCAGCGACTCGCCCTACTTCAACCGCTTCGGCAATTTCCCTGCGGGCGGCGCCTTCGACGGCGGCAAGATCAACCCGGCGTCGCCGTATGCGAGCTGGTTCAAGTTCAAGCCCGAAGAGACCGACCCGGACAAGCAGTTCCAGGGTTGGGTGGGCGTCAAGGACCTGCCGGAGTTGGACAAGGACGACCCGTCCTGGCGCGCCTACGCCTACCGCGACCCCGACTCGGTGACCAACTACTGGCTGGACCGCGGCGCCGCCGGCTGGCGCATGGACGTGGCGCCCTGGGTGCCCGACGACTTCTGGCGCGAATGGCGAGCGGCGGTCAAGAAAAAGAATCCCGACGCGCTGACGGTGGCCGAGACCTGGTTCGACGCGAGCAAGTACTTGCTGGGAGACATGTTCGACTCGACGATGAACTACATCTTCCGCAACGCCGTGCTGGACTACGCCGCCGGCAAGCCCGCGCGCGAGGCCTATGCCAACCTGGAGCTGATGCGCGAGGCCTATCCCAAGCAGGCGCTGTATGCGCTGATGAACCTGCTGTCCACGCACGACCAGGCGCGCGCGCTGCACCACTTCGGCTATCAAGACGACGGCAACGCTGTGGCGCTGAAGCTTGCCAAGCAACGTCTGCGCCTGGCCGTCTTCTTCCAGATGACCTATCCCGGCTCGCCCACCATCTATTACGGCGACGAAGTGGGCCTCGGCGGCGGCGACGACCCCTTCAACCGCGCGCCCTATCCCTGGGCCGACGAAGGCGGCAAGCCGGACGAGGCACTGCTGGCCGACTTCAAGCGGCTCACGAAACTGCGGCACGACCTGCCCGTGCTGCGCCACGGCTCGCTGAGTGCGCCGCTGCACGCGGACAAGCACGTCGTCGTGCTGGCCCGCCAGGACGGCAAGACCTGGGCCATCACGGCCACCAACAACAGCACCGCACCCCAGACCGTGAGCGTCGTCGTGCCTTTCGAATCGGGCCGTCTGCGCGACGCGCTGGGGGGCGAAGACGTCACCGTCAAGAACCACGGCATCCAACTGACCGTGCCGCCGCTGTTCGGCCGGGTGCTCGTCAATCCATGATCCTGAATCCCCTCGGCCACACCGGCCTGCAGGTGTCTGCGCTCGGCTTCGGCGCCATGCACATCAACGACGAGCGCACGACCGAAGCTGAGGCCGGCGCGCTGCTCAACCATGTGCTGGATGTCGGCATCAACCTCATCGACACCGCGCGCGGCTACGGCCTGAGCGAGGAGCGCATCGGCCGCCATCTCAGCGCGCGCCGCACGGAGTTCATCCTGTCCACCAAGGTCGGCTATGGCGTCGAAGGCGTGCCGGACTGGACGTATGACTGCATCGTGCAGGGCGTCGAGCGCGCGTTGCGGTTGATGAAGACCGACTGGCTCGACATCGTCCACCTCCACTCCTGCCCGCTGCACGTGCTCGAACAAGGCGACGTCGTGCGGGCGTTGAACGACTGCCGCACCGCCGGCAAGCTGCGCGTCGCCGCCTACTCGGGTGACAACGCCGAGATCGACTTTGCGATTGCCAGCGGCGCCTTCGGCAGCCTGCAAACCTCGGTCAGCCTGTGCGACCAGGCGCATCTGCAGCACCGCGCAGCCCGCGCCGACCACGCCGGCATCGGCGTCATCGCCAAGCGCCCGCTGGCCGGCGCGGTGTGGCGCCATGCAAAGCGGCCCGTTGACTCCGCCGAAGGCCAGTACTGGGACCGCTTCCGCGCCATGGGCCTGATCGCGCAGGAAGACTGGGCCGACGTGGCCTTGCGTTTCGCAGCCTTCCACACGGGCGTGGCCAGTGCCATCGTCGGCACCGCCAAACCGGCCAACCTGCAACGCAACCTCGAAGCGGTCGAGCGCGGGCCGTTGCCCGGAGAACTGGTGGTGGCCATCCGCGCGGCCTTCGACCGCCATGGCGATGCATGGACGGGCCTGATCTGACGCTGGACGAGGCGCGCCAGCGGGCCAACCTGGCCTTCATCGCCAGCGGCGCGGAGTTCGCCTTTGGCAACGCGGCCGCCCTGCCCTTGCCTGTCGCAGCTTTGAAGGCGCTGCACGCCGGCAGCCCCGGCGTCGAGGCCGTCCACGATGGCGGCTTGACCGCCGAGGTGCTGTGCCTGCACCACGCGGGCCGCCGCTGGGCTGTCAAGCGTGCCCGTACGGAGTGCCTCGTGCGCAATCCGGACGGTGAGACGTCGTTCCTCAATGAACTGCAGCGCCACGCCGAACTGGCACCGTTGAAGCTGCCCGGCGTCGCGTCGCCGGTTTACGGCTCCCTGCGCAACGGCCTCGTCGTGTCGCCCTGGATCGCCGGCCGCCACCCCGGCGTGTTGAACGAGCGTCAGGCCCGCACGCTGCTGGAAAGCGGCTGCGCGTTGATCGAGCAGGGCTTCTTTGAGTGGGACTACAGCGCCGGCAACCTGCTGGACGACGGCGAGCGCCTCTGGCTTTACGACTTCGGCTACTGCTACCGCTTCGACCCGCTGACGCAGCTCAACAGCGCCGGCCACGGCCTGGACCACCCGCAGCATCATCCCGCCGAACGCATCGAAGGCCGCCACCTGTTCGGTGCCCTGCTCGACGCCGGCGACGACGACGACGATGCCCTGTCCCATTTCATCGCCTTCAAGCAGCTGGCCGCGCAGGCCTATGAGGCACTGGCCGACCGCCTGGCCGGCCGTGGCGCGACATCCTGCGTGCTGGGCCACTACCGCGGCTTGGCCGCCCACTGGCGCCAAGAACTGGCCGATGCCCCCGGCGGGCTCTACCTGGCCGCCGCCTGGCAGGCCCACAGCAGCGATCTCGACGACGACCTGCGCGGCCGCTCCTGCACGCCGCGCACGCTCAGGCGCGCTCTGTGGCTGCAACGCGCGCTGCGGGAGCATGCGGCGGAGCTGCGCGCCTGCGGTGCGCTCTCGCCGGCCGACGCCGCGTTGAGCGACGCCGCCCTGCTTCAGCGCCTTTGCCAACGCGAACTCGAAGCCCGGCAGCACCAGCTCTGACGCCCGTCAAATGCGGGATTGCGAGGCCGCGACGCACCGCCCGTCGCGCTGTCGCATGATTCGGCTTCATGCTGCCCACCGAGACTACGCTGCGCCGCCGGCCGCTGCTGGCCCTGCCACTGCTGCTGGCCGGCCGCACGCTGCATGCCCAGTCCGGTGAGCCAGTGCGCCTGCCGCGCCACATCAGCATGCCGGACCCGCAGCTGGACTATGTGCGCCGCCTCGTCGAGCTGGCGCTGGCGCGCGCCGGCAGCAAGCTGGAGATCCGCCCCGTCGCCCTCGACATGGCGCAGGGCCGAACGCTCGTCGAGCTGGCCACGGGCAACAGCCCCATCGACCTGATGTGGACCGTGACGGACCGTGAGCGCGAATCGTCCGGGCTGCTGCCGGTTCGCATCCCCATCGACCGCGGATTGATGGGCTGGCGATTGCTGCTGGTGCGCCGCGGCGAGCTGGCGCAGTGGGCCCGCGTGCGCAGCCTGCAAGACCTGCGCGGCCGCCTGGCAGGCCAGGGACATGACTGGCCGGACACCACCATCCTGCGCGCCAACGGGCTTCAGGTCGGTACCAGCAGCGGCTATCAGGCGCTGTTCCGCATGCTCGCGGCCGGCCGGGTCGACTACTTCCCGCGCTCCATCCTGGAGATCGATGCCGAGATGGCCGGCGGCCGCCATCCGGAGCTGGCCATCGCGCCGGGCCTGATGCTGCACTACCCGGCGGCGGCCTACCTGTTCGTCAGCCCGCACCGGCCCGAGCTGGCCGCCGCTTTGAAGGCGGGGCTGGAGGTGGCCGTGGCGGAGGGCAGCTTCCAGCGCCTGCATCGCGAGCGCTATGGCGCCGCGCTGAAGGCCCACCCGATCGCGCCCGGGCGCGTGCTCAAGCTCAGCAACCCGCTGCTGCCTCGCGAGACGCCGCTGCAGCGCCGCGAGCTGTGGTTGCAACCCGGCGAGACAGCCTAGCGCGGCAGGTGAAACTCATTGGCCCGCCCATTTATGAGGCTGGCATGATGGGTCGCCATGATTCCTCACCTGTTCGACATCCCCAGGCGGGCCCTGCTGCTCGGGGCGCTTGCCGCGCCGCTTGCGCGTGCCGAGTCCGTGCGCGTCTGGCTGCCGCGGCACATGAGCACCGCCGACCCACAGCTGCCCTATGTGCGCCGCCTCGTGATGCTGGCGCTGGACCGGGCCGGCGTCAGTGGCGATGTCCAACTGATGAACTTGGAGATGTACCAGGGCCGCAGCCTGACGGAACTGGCGCGCGGCAGCAGCCCCATCGACCTGATGTGGACGATGACTGACCATGAGCGAGAGTCGTCGGGCCTGCTGCCGGTTCGCATCCCCATCGACCGCGGCCTGATGGGCTGGCGCGTGCTGCTGGTGCGCCGGGCCGACCTGCCGCGCTGGGCCCGGCTGCGCGGCCTGGACGACCTGAAGCAACGCGTCGCCGGCCAGGGCCACGACTGGCCCGACACCGCCATCCTGCGCGCCAACGGCCTGCAGGTCAGCACCGCCAGCGGCTATGACGCCTTGTTCCGCATGCTGTCCTCGGCCCGCTTCGACTACTTTCCGCGGGCGGTGTTCGAGGTGGACGCCGAGCTGGCCAGCAATCGCCACCCCGACCTCACCGTGGTGCCCAATCTGATGCTGCACTACCCGGCGGCAGCCTATCTGTTTGTTTCGCCGCGCCGGCCGGAGCTGGCCGAGTTGCTGCGCGCCGGGCTGGAGAAGGCGGTGGCCGAAGGCTCGCTGCAGCAGCTGCACCAGGCCCATTTCGGCGCGCTGATCAAGACGCATGCGGTCAGCCGCGAACGCGTCATCAGGTTGCAGAACCCGCTGCTGCCGCCGCAGACGCCGCTGCAGCGGCGCGAGCTGTGGCTGCAACCCGGCGAGCCTGCCTGATCAGCTCATGCGCAGCACCCGCTCCGCTTCTTCCAGCCGCGCATCCTCGATCTCGCGCAGCACGCTGGACAAATCCACCTCGCCGGCCTTGCGCTCGTAGCGCCCGGTCAACGGCATGCCCGGCACCAGCCGGCCGGTGGCGTAGATGGCCCAGATCTCGGGGCCATATTGCGTGCCCAGCAGGGCCGGCGCGTACTGGCCGAAGAAGTTGCGCAGGTTGTTGACATCGCGGATCAGCATGCGCGGCGCGTGGTTGTTGCCGGCGGCGTCCACCGCCTGCGGCAGGTCGATGATGACCGGCCCGTCGGCCGCCAGCAGTACATTGAACTCCGACAGATCGCCGTGGATGACGCCCGCGCACAGCATGCGCACCACCTCGTCAATCAGCGTCGCATGGTGCTGCAGCGCCTCGGTGGCGGTGAAGCTCAGGTCGTTCAGGCGCGGTGCGGCGTCGCCGTGTTCATCGGCCACCAGCTCCATCAGCAGCACGCCGTCGTGGAAGTTGCCAGGCTGCGGCACGCGCACGCCGGCCGCGGCCAGCCGGTACAGCGCGTCCACCTCGGCGCTCTGCCACGCAGCCTCCTGCTGCTGGCGGCCATAGGTCGTGCGCTTGGCCATGGCGCGCCCCTGGCGGCTGTTGCGCACCTTGCGGTTCTCGGTGTAGTCCACCGCCTGGCGGAAGCCCCGCTTGTTGGCTTCCTTGTAGACCTTGGCGGCGCAGGTGTCGTCGCCGCAGCGCACCACGTAGACATCGGCTTCCTTGCCGCTCTTGAGCTGCCGCACGACCGTGTCGATCAGGCCTTCGTCAATCAGTGCCTGCAGGCGTGGGGGTGCTTTCATGCCCGGATTGTCGGGCCGCTGGAACCAGCGGCTAACGCGACAGACGCGCCGACAGTGGCGGCAGCCCGGTCGGCCCGCCGACGAGGCGCTGGTCGTGGCGATAGTCCTGGTGCGCCTCGACGCGCCAGTCGCGGCCGAACTTCCGCGCCAGCGCACGGGCCAGCTCGTCGAAGCGCCAGGCCTCGTCGGCATTGCTGTCCAGGTGGTGCACGCCGGCCAAGGGCCGCTCGATGAGACCCAACAGGGCCACGGCCGTGTCGGCCATGAAGGAGCAGGCGGGCGTCCAGGCGCTGCTGGCCTTCACGCAGCCATCGCGTTGCTGCCACTCGTCCAGCGTCAGCAGCATGTTGTTGCCGGGCCGCGTCTCGTCGATCTGCCAGCCGATGCGGGCGATGACGGGGCGCTCGCAGGCCAGCAGCACGGCGTCTTCGCACTCGGCCTTGTAGAGGCCGTAGTCATTGGTGGAGTTGCGCGTGTCGGCCACGTCGTGCGGGCCGTCGGGCTCGTGGTCGAACACCATGACGGTGCTGGTGAACAGGAAGTTCGGGCAGCGCGAGGCCAGCCAGCCAGCGAAGCGCGCCGAGGACATGCCGAGGTGGGCAATGGCATCCACGGACTGCGCGGACAGCCAGGCGGCCGACAGCTTCTCGTCGTCGATGTCCACCGCCTTGCGGTCCCAGCCAATCACTTCGTGCCCCGCCGCGCGCGCGGCTTCGGCCAGGCGCGGGGCGAGCGTGCCGTTCAGGCCGGTGATGAGGATTCTCAAGACAGGCTCCAACCCCAGGGCCCGAGCTTGCTGGCACCCCAGGCCTGCTCGGTCCTGGACAGGTTGACGGCGACGCGCACGACGTCGTTGCCGAGCCGGCGCTCGAAGGCGACCACGTCGGCGGGCGCGTCCAGCAGCTTGACGGGCGCGCCGTACTGCCCGGCCGCCAAGGCCGGATGCTTGTGCTTCAACGCGATGAGCCGCTGGTAGAAGCCCGTCAGCTCATGGCTCTTCCAGGCAATCGGGTCCTTCTCGAAGAATTCCAGCTTTTTGGTCAGGCGGGACTCCTGGCCGTTGTAGATCAGCGGCATGCCGGGCAGCGTGAAGGTCAGCACCGCCAGCGCCGGGTAGGCGTCGCCGTAGAGATCAGCGTCGGTGCCGTGCCAGGAGTTGAAGTCATGGTTGCTCGTGAAGCGCATGCGATAGGCGTGGGCCGGGTAGCCATTGCCCGGGCCTTGTTCCTTGGCCAGCCAGGCCTTCAGCAATGGCGCTCCCGCCTCGCCCTTGCCGATCTTCTTGAACACCTGGTCTGCCAAATCCCAGGAATAGGTCATGTCGAAGGCGCCGCTCGTGTGCAGTTCGATGGCGTCGGACTCGGCCAGCATGAACATCGGCTTGATGGCGTCGAGCGCCTTACGTGCACGGACCCAGAAGTCGGTCGGCACCAGGCTCGCCACGTCGCAGCGGAAGCCGTCCAGGCCGACCTCGCGCACCCAGAAGGCCATCGCGTCGATCATCGCGTCGCGCAGGGCCTGGCTTTTGTAGTCCAGCGCGACCACGTCGGTCCAGTGCTCCTCGCCGGGCTGGCCTTCGTTGAAGGTGACCGGGTAGATCTCGCCCTTGGCATTGAGCTTGTACCAATCCTTGTGCGCCGTCGCCCAGGCGTGGTCCCAGGCGGTGTGGTTGGCCACCCAGTCGAGGATGACCTTGAGGCCGAGCTTGTGTGCCGCCGCGACGAAGGCCTTGGCATCGGCCAGCGTGCCGAACTCGGGGTTCACGGCCGTGTAGTCGCTGATCGAGTAATAGCTGCCCAGCGTGCCCTTGCGGTTGAGCTTGCCGATGGGCTGCACCGGCATCAGCCACAGGATGTCGACGCCCAGCGCCTTGAGCCGTGGCAGGTCGGCCTGCACGGCCTTGAAGGTGCCGGCCTGCGAATACTGGCGCACGTTGACTTGGTAGATGACGGCCTGGCGGGACCAGGGGAGATGGGGCATGTCAGCCGCACTTGCGGTGGCAGTGGCAGCGGTGGCGGTGTTCATCATGGGCAGGGCGAGCGAGGTCGCAGCGGTCAGCACGGTCCGGCGGTTAGGCATGGTGGATTCTCGGTCGGCAAGGCCAGGCTCACATGGGCTTGGCCGCGCAGTGCTGCGCGATATAGGCAGCGTGGTCGGGCATGACCTCCACGCATTTGGCAATCACCTCACGGACGCCTTCGAGGTAGTCGTGCGTGTCCTGCTCGGTCTGCAGCTCGGCCAGCGGATGGTGACGCAGCGGTTTGAGGTTCTGGCCTTCCATGACCTGGACCCACCCCACCTCGCTAAAGAGTTCGTTGTCGCGGCGGATGACGCGGCCGTGGCTGCGGTAGAGATCGATCTTCTCCTTGAGCGTGTCGGGGATCGCCATGTGCGCACAGGCCTGCCAGAACGCGGAGTCGTCGCGTTGGTTCAGGTGGTAGTGCAGGATGACGAAGTCGCGGATGCGCTCGTAGTGGAAGCGGCTGTGGCGGTTGAATTCCGCGATGTCGGTCGCGTCAAAACCACGGTCCGGGAAGAAGTCGATCAGCTGCTGGATGGCCGACTGGATCAGGTGGATGGAGGTGGACTCCAGCGGCTCCAGGAAACCGCTGGCCAGGCCGATGGCGATGACGTTTTCGTTCCAGGCAAGGCGGCGCATGCCGGTCTTGAAGCGGATGGGGCGCGGGTCGGCCAGGGGTTTGCCATCGAGGTTGGCCATCAGCGTGGCGGCGGCCTCGTCGTCGCTGATGTGCTGACTGCAATAGACATGGCCGTTGCCGATGCGGTGCTGCAACGGGATGCGCCATTGCCAGCCGGCGCGGTGGGCGGTGGAGCGGGTGTAGGGGGTCAGCGGTGCGACCGATTCACAAGGCACAGCCAGCGCACGGTCACAAGGCAGCCAGTGGGTCCAGTCCTCGAAGCCGGTGCCAAGCGTCTGCTCGATCAGCAGGCCACGGAAGCCTGAGCAGTCGATGAACAGGTCGCCCTCGACGCGCTCGCCGCTTTCCAGCATCACGGCGTCGATGTGCCCGGCCTGAGCGCCTTCGCCGCGGCGCGTGGCATGGGTGATCTTGCCCTCGATGCGCTGCACGCCGCGCTGCTCGCTCAAGCGGCGCAGGTAGCGCGCATAGAGGCTGGCGTCGAAGTGGTAGGCATAGGCAATCTCGGCCAGTGGCGAGTTGCCGAGGTCGGTGCGCGGCGGCATGAACTTGTTGGCCAGCGCCGCCATGCGCGCGATGCAGTACTGCTCCAGTGGCTGCGCCCGGCCGAGCGTGTGCATGCGCTGCCAGTACTGGTCGAACGGTACCGTCCACAGGTCCTGGCCGAGGCGGCCAAAACCGTGCATGTAGCGGTCGCCCAAACGGCCCCAGTTCACGAACTCGATCCCGAGCTTGAAGCTGCCGCAGGTCTCACGCAGGAACTCGTTCTCGTCGATGCCGAGCAGCCGGTTGAAGCGCTGGATCATCGGGATGGTCGCCTCGCCGACGCCGACCGTGCCGATCTCGTCGGACTCGACGACACGGATCTGGTACCGGCCACGCAACACCGTGGCCAGAGCAGTGGCGGTCATCCAGCCGGCAGTGCCACCACCGACGATGACGATGCGATCTATCTGATGCATGGGAACAGCGCTTCGCAAATGAAAAGGCCCCCGCCACCTTACGCTGGCGAGGGCCAAAGGGTCGACCGGATTACAGCTTGTAATTCAGACCGAACAGGTAGGTCTTGCCGTACTTGGTGTTCTCGCGGATGTCGTTCGGATTGTTGGCGTAACGGATGAACGGCTCGTCGGTGACGTTGTTGATCTGGAACACCAGCGAAAGACCCTTGAACATGCCGCTCTGCATTTCGTAGCCGAGCTGCACGTCGGTGACGGTGTCGCCCTTGACCCAGGTGAACTGCTTGTCGCCCGTGAAGCTGCTGACTTCGCCGATGAAGTCGCTGCGCTTGCGAGCGGCCACGCGGGCCGAGAAGCCGTACTTGTCGTAGTAGAGCGTCAGGTTGCTGACGTTCTTGGACAGGCCGGGCAGCGGGATGTCGACGGAGCTGATGCCATCCACCGTCACGCCGCCGAGCAGCAGCTTGACCGAGCTGTCGGTGTAGCTGTAGTTGGCCTGCATGCCGAAGCCATCCAGCGGCCGCCACAGCATGCTGAACGGCAGCGAGGCTGACAGCTCGACACCTTGCAGCTTGCCGCCGTTGCCGTTGAGCGGCATCGTCAGTGCACCGATGTTGCTTGGCAGCTTCTTGGTGGAAGGCGTGATGTAGGAGGAGAAGTCGAACGGCACCGACTGGCGCAGCACATAGGTACGCAAATCCTTGTAGAAGCCCGCGACGCCGACATAGGCCTTGGTACCGAAGTACTTCTCGTAGGCGATGTCAAAGGCGTTGGCGCGCGTCGGTTCCAGCGCGGGGTTGCCCGCGTCACCGGTATAGATCTCGCGCTGCACGCCGTTCTCGTTGAAGGTGCTGACGCTCAGGCCCAGGCTCGCACGCATCTCGTTGAGGTTGGCGCGAGCCATCACGCGCGACACACCCAGGCGAACGATCTGGTCAGCGCTGAGCTCGAAGTTCAAGTTCAGGCTCGGCAGCACGTCGGTGTAGCGCGTGCCGCCCTTGCTCTCCAGCGCCGGGCAGTTCTGGTCGCTGGGGCAATTGCCGCGGTCCACATTGAAGCCGGTTGAGTTCTGCTTGGTACCGACGATCTGCAGACCGAGGTTGCCGCGCACGGGCATGCCCAGCAGTTCAGTGTCGATGTCGGCTTTGGCAAAAGCGGTGGTCAGCTTTTCCTGAACCTTCCAGTCCTTGTTGTAGATGTCCGGATGCAGCTTGGGGGCGATCTGGTAGACGGAGCCGATGGCATTCGTGGGATCAAACGTCGCGAAGCTGACGCCGCTGAGCGTCAGCGTGTCAGAGCCAGGCATCGCGGCTGAAGCAAGCCCGCTGGTGCCGCCGGCGATGATCAGTCGACCCTCGATGTAAGCGCGCGTCTTCTCACGCTCGGTGTAGTTGGCGCCGAACTGGTAGCCGGAGAACCACGCGTTGTCCTTCAGCGCCCTGTGCAGCACGACCTTGCCGGAGTTCAGCTCGTCATTGACGTTGGGCAGCTTGGAGTAGCCCGCCTGCGGCGAGTTGACGCCACCACCCCAACCTTGCACGTCGGTCAGCTTGACGATATTGCGGTCGGTGTAGTTCAGGCCCGGCGTGAAGCTGCGACCATCGGTGAACTGCATCGTGTCGAGTTGCGCCGTGTTCAGCGCCGATTGCGCTGTGCCGGCGGTGGTTTCGAGGATCTGGCCACGGCGCTTGGCCGTCGAACGGTTCAGGTCGGCTTCGACCATCCAGTCTTCGGCGAACTTCAGCTTGTTGTTCCAGCCTACCGAGCTGAGGCGGTCCTTCAGGTCCTCAGCATCGTTGCGGATGACGGCGCGGACGTTGTTGAACGTGCCCTGCGTGACATTGCTGCCGCTCAGCGTGGCGCTGGTCAGCGTGCCCGGCTTGTCGTAGCCGTTGCCTGCCGGGTCCAGCCACGAGTCGTTCAGCGGCGCTTGGAAGCCTTTGGTGCTTTTGACCTGATCGAACTTCGAGTAGTAGACGTCGACCGCGCTCTCGAAATTGGCGTTGGGCTTGAACTGAAGCACTGCCATTGCGCCGTCGCGCGTTTGCTTGGTCTGGTCGGCGAACAACCCAAAACCGTTGTACGGCACGTTGACCGTCTGGCCATTGAAGGTGGTCGTGCCACCGCCCCAGGAGTCGAAACGCTCGGTCTGGCCGGTCGTTTCGTCGAGGCGCGCAAAGCCCAGTGCAATGCCGATCGTGCGGTCAGCGAAGTTGTCGATGTAGGACACGCTGGCACGAGAGCCATCGCCCTCGCTGATCGTGCCGACGCCCAGCTTCTGTTGGCGATAGTTGACGGCCGCAGCGCGCTGCTTGAATGCAAGCGGCCGTGCCGTCTGCATGTTGAATGTGCCAGACAGGCCATGCCCGACCAGCGCTGCGTCAGGCGACTTGTAGATGTCGACCTTGCTGATCAGTTCGCCGGGGAACTGGTCGAACTCGACGCCGCGGCTGTCACCCGTGGTGACCTGCTCGCGACCGTTCAGCAGCGTGGCGGCGTAGTCGGGC
Source organism: Pelomonas sp. Root405 (assembly GCF_001425165.1). Lineage (GTDB taxonomy): Bacteria > Pseudomonadota > Gammaproteobacteria > Burkholderiales > Burkholderiaceae_C > Pelomonas. The sequence continues at coordinate 273,286 of NZ_LMDU01000014.1, read as the reverse complement.
GCCATGCCGCGAATGCTGATCTGGGAGGCGCGGCCACGCGTGCGCTGCGCAGCGATGCCAGGCAGGCGGGCAATCGATTCCGCAATGCTGGTGTCCGGCAGCTTGCCGATGTCTTCGGCGGAGATCGACTCGATGATGGAGTTCGAATTCTTCTTGGTGACGATGGCGTCTTCGATGCCCTTGCGGATACCCGTGACAACCACGGTGTCCAGCGTCTGGGGGGCAGCGGTCTGCTGAGCGCTTGCGCAGGTGGTGGCGATCAGCAGCGTGCAGCCGACGGCGACCGGACTGATGCGGAAGAACGCGGCGGTGCCCGATCCGCGCTTGTCTTGGCTCTTGGTCATGGATGTCTCCTCTAGTTCATTGCAAAACGGCTTGCCCGAATGCGAGCCGGCGGCCGGCTTGCTTCTTGTTGGGCGAGAACCTTGTGTCTCCACCGCGTTTGTATCAAAACTAGATTTTTTTCCGCACCTGCGTAAACCCTAGACGTTGCGCATAAGCGACCTGATTTCACCCTGAAACCAAGGGTATACCAGCATGGAACAGGGGATTGCGACTGACATCTCGTGGACTGAACTTGAACCCAAGACGAATCTTGTAGCTCAACTACAGCCTCAATCTAGGGTTAACAACAGGTGGTTGACCGTCGGGGCTGCATCGACAGTACGCGCGACCGGGCGCACGCCAGCGCCCGTGCTTGCGCAGCCGAAGCAACGCCAGCACAGAAGAATCTCGTGAAGGAAGAGAAGAGCCGCGCGCGCAGACCTGCGCGCGGGCGGTCAGGCGTCGGCCTGCTCCAGCGCCAGGGCGGCGCCCGACAGCGCGGCGAGCGTGTCGGTGATGAGAGCGGTCGGGATGCCCTCCAGATAGGACTGGAAGCGGCCCTTGGCCTCGAAGCGAGCCCGGAACTCAGACTGGAAGAAGCGCTCGCCCAGACGCGGCACGATGCCGCCGCCGATGAAGACGCCACCGCGCGAACCCAGCGTTAGGGCAACGCTCCCGGCAAAGCCGCCGAGCATGGCGCAGAAGACATCCAGCGTGCGCACGCAGGCCGGGGACTCGCCGCTCAGGCCGCGCGCGACGATCTGTTCGGTCGGCAGCGCGCTGACATCTTCACCTTCACCCAGCGCAGCCGCCACCGAGCGGCACAGCACCGGCAGGCCGATGCCCGACAGGAAGCGTTCGGCCGACACATGCGGGAACTCGCGGCGCGCGTGGCTCAACACGGCGCTCTCGAAATCGTCGGCTGGCGCCAGTGTGACGTGACCGCCTTCGCCCGGCAGCGCCAGCCAGCGGCCCGGCGCACGCACCACGCCACCGACACCCAGGCCCGTCCCCGGGCCGATGACGGCCATCACGGTGCCGGTGGCGACGCTGTCAACCGGCGGCGGCGGCGCGCCCCATGAACGCAACTGGTGCGACTTGAGGCGCGGCAACGACAGCGCCTGGGCTTCAAAGTCGTTCAAGCAGATCAGCGTCTGCAAACCCAGTTCGGCCTGGGTCTGAGCGCGCGAGAAGCCCCAGGCACCGTTGGTCAACTCGATCCGGTCATCAGTGATCGCCGTGGCGAGCGCAAGGGCGGCACTCCTGGGCGCGGCGCTGCCGGGCGCTTGACCGTCCACATAGGTTCGCACCGCCGCTGCCAAGCCCGCATGGCCCGCCACCGACAACACCCGCACGTCTTCCACCGCGGCGCCTGGGCCGGCCACGATGCCGAAACGGGCATTCGTGCCGCCGATGTCTGCCACCAGCCAGGGATAGACCGCGCTCATGCCCGGGCTCCGGAATCGAGGGGGCACGACAAGCTGTGGATATTCAGGAGGCGGACAGGGGCAAACACGGGTTCTGAAGGTGAAATTGGCGGCGCGGCGGACGGTAGCAAAACTACATGAAATCGACAATACAAATGCACCCTGGGTTTCGTTCCACTAGGGCGAAAACGGTTTCAGCGTTCATTGACCCAGTGATCGCCGCATGGAAACCGCGGTGTGTGAGCCGTAGTGCAGCTACAGCGCTTTTCAGCGCCATCACGAAGATCGCCTGCGAGGCGCGCCGGCTGACCCGCCAACGCATCTGCTGATAATCGACCGTTCATTCTCAGGTTCAGCCAGCCCCATGCCACGTTTCGACAGCCCCCGTCTGCTCGCCGATATCGGCGGCACCTATGCCCGTTTCACGCTCGAAACCGGCGCGGGCGAGTTCACGCAGCTGGCCTCGCTGCGCTGTGCTGACCATGCCGACTTCCATGCCGCCGTGCGTGCCTATCTGGAGTCGCTGAATTGGCAAGACGGTGGCACGCAGCAGATCGCGCACGCGGCCATCGCCATTGCCAATCCGGTGGAAGGCGACCGGGTGCGCATGACCAACTACCACTGGCAGTTCTCCATCGACGAGATGCGCCAGCGGCTGGGGCTGGACACCCTCGTCGTCGTCAACGACTTCACCGCGCTCGCCATGGCGCTGCCGCGGCTGGCGGAGGCCGACGTGCACCAGGTCGGGGGCGGCCAGGCACGGCGGCCCAGCGTCATCGGCCTGCTGGGTGCGGGCACCGGCCTGGGCGTGTCGGGGCTGATTCCGGCGGGTGAAGGCTGGATCGCCCTCGGTACGGAGGGCGGCCATGTCAACTTCGGCCCGCGCGACGAGCGCGAGATGGACATCCTCAAGTTCGCGTGGAAGACGCTGGACCATGTGTCTTATGAACGCCTGATCTCCGGCCCCGGCCTGGAGCTGATCTACCGCGCCCTGGCCGACCGCAACGGGGTGAGCGTGGACCCGCTGCAGGCACCCGCCATCACCCAGCGCGCGCTGGAGGACGGCGACGCCCTCTGCCTGGAGACGCTGGAAATCTTCTGCGGCCTGCTCGGCACGGCCGCCGCCAACCTGGCAGTGACGCTCGGATCGCTGGGCGGCATCTATATCGGCGGCGGCATCGTGCCGCGCCTGGGCGAGTATTTCGACCGCAGCCCGTTCCGCGAACGCTTCGAGGACAAGGGGCGTTTCCGCGAATACGTGTCGGCCATTCCGACCTTCGTCATCACCGCCGAGCACGCCACCTTCAAAGGCGCGTCGGCCATCCTCGAGAACCAGCTGCGCAACCTGCAGGCCTCGCCCGGCTCGGCCATCCTGGGCCAGATCCGGCGCGCGCGCAGCGAGTTGTCGCCGGCCGAGCTGCGCGTGGCCGACCTGGTGCTGGCCCAGCCGCGTTCGGTGCTGAACGATCCCATCGCCGAGATCGCCCGCGCCGCCGGCGTCAGCCAGCCGACCGTCATCCGCTTCTGCCGCTCGCTGGGCTGCGAGGGCCTGTCGGACTTCAAGCTGCGCCTGGCCTCGGGCCTGACGGGCACGGTGCCCGTCACGCACACGCAGGTCAACACCAACGACTCCATGCTGGAGCTGGGCGCCAAGGTGCTGGGCAACACGGCCAGCGCCATCCTGCAGGTGCGCAGCCACCTGAACCGCGACACCATCGACCGCGCCATCGACATGCTGCTGTCGGCACACCGCATCGAGTTCTTCGCGCTCGGCCATTACGGCGTCGTCGCCCAGGACGCGCAGTTCAAGTTCCTGCGCTTCGGCATGCCTTGCGGCGCCTACACCGATCCGCGCCTGCAACTGCTGGCCGCGGACGTGCTGCGCGAGGGCGACGTGGCCGTCGTCATCAGCAGCGGCGGCCGCCTGCCCGAGCTGTTGCAGGTGGTCGATAAAGCGCAGGAGCGCGGCGCCAAGGTCATCGCCATCACGGCCAGCCAGAGCCCGCTGGCCAAGAAGGCCGACCTGACGCTGATCGTCGACCACATCGAGGACATCGCCACGCACCTGCCCATGGTGAGCCGCATCCTGCATCTGCTGGTCATCGACATCCTGGCCGTCGGCGTGGCCATGCGCCGCAACCCCGACAGCATCGCCGCGCTGACCGCCGGCGCCAGCGAGGACGACGACGGCAAGGCCGGACGCGGTGCCAGCACGGCGGCGCCCGGCGTCAGCATGGCGTCGCCGCTGGCGCGGCTGACCTCGCACAGCCGTTGAGCGGGCAAGCCCTGACCCCAGCGTCGTGCGTGACTTTCGCCAAGTCGCGCTTCACCCAAGACGATGAGTCGACGGCGGCCGGCCCGGCTACCGTGCGACTGATACGCTAGCAACGCCATCGACCCATCGCGCCGACGCGAACCGAAGGGGCGAACAGACCCCATGAGTCCTGGGAGGGACATGAAAGCTTTTCTCAAACGCTGGCGCGTGCGCCTGATCGTCGTCGCCCTGCTCGCCGCCGGTGGCGCCGCCTGGTGGTTCACCCGCACCCCGCCCGCACCCCCTGCCCCTCCCACCGGCGTCGTCGCACTCGCCGATGTGTCCCAGACCGTGCAGGCCGCCGGCGTGCTGCAGGCCAAGACCCGCGTCGATGTCGGCGCCCAGGTCAGCGGCCAGATCCAGACCCTGCACATCCAGTTGGGCGACAAGGTCAGCAAAGGCCAGCTGCTCGTCAGCCTCGACCCCGAACTGGCCCGCAGCGACGTGGCCCAGGCCGAAGCCGCCGTCGCCCAGGCCGGCGCCGCCATCGACAGCCGCCGCATCGACGCCGAGTCGGCCCGCCGCGAGCTCAAGCGCCAGCAGCGCCTGCTGGCCGGCCAAGCCACTGCGGCCAACGAGGCCGAGAAGGCCGAGACCGAGCTGGCCAAGATCGAAGCCGACCTGCGCGGCCAGGCCGCCAACCTCGCGCGGCTGCAGGCCGACCTGGACAAGCGCAAGGTCAACCTTTCCTACACGCGCATCACCGCGCCCATGGACGGCACCGTCGTCAACCTGCCGGTGCAGGTTGGTCAGACGGTCATCTCGGTGCAGATCACGCCCATCATCCTGACGTTGGCCGACCTGGACACGATCACCGTGCGCACCAAAGTGCCCGAAGCCGACGTGCAGGCCGTCAAGGTGGGCCAGGTGGCCCGCTTCACCACGCTGTCGGGCGAGGGCAAGCGCTACGAGGGCAAGCTGCGCGTCATCCAGCCGGTGCCCGAGCGCGCCGGCAATGCCGTCTTCTACAACGTGCTCTTCGACGTCGACAACCGCGACCGCGCGTTGTTCAGCGACATGACGGTGCAGGTAGACATCGAGACCGGTGCCGTCAAGCAGGTGCCGACCATGCCCATCGTGGCCCTGGGCGAGCGGGGCAAGGATGGGCGCTTCACGGTGACGGTGCTGGACGCTGCCAACAAGCAGGCGCCGCGGCAGGTGAAAGTGGGGCTGCAGGATGGAGCGAGGGTTCAGGTGGTTGACGGCTTGAAGGCGGGCGAGAAGGTGTTGCTGGCGCCGCCAAGTGCGGTGGATGCGGCGGCGTCGGCGGCGAGCAGCTAATGGTTACCTTCTTGGGCGCCCAAGAAAGTGACTCGCCCGCGGGGGCGAAAACCGAAGGTTTCGGCGAAGCCAAATCCCCGCTGGTCCTGGGCGGCAAGCCAACGTTCACAGAGGCCTCCCCATGCCTCTGATCGAACTCAACAACGTCGCCCGCCACTACCAACTCGGCGAGATCGACGTCCCCGCGCTTGACGGCGTGACGCTGGCCATCGAGGCCGGCGAGTTCGTGGCCATCATGGGCCAGTCGGGCTCTGGCAAGAGCACGCTGATGAACGTGCTCGGCTGCCTGGACAACCCCACCCACGGCAGCTTCGTCATCGACGGCAAGGACGCGAGCACGCTCGGCGCCGACGAGCTGGCCGCACTGCGCCGCGAGCGCTTCGGCTTCATCTTCCAGCGCTACCACCTGCTTCCCCACCTGGACGCGCGCGCCAACGCCGCCCTGCCGGCCGTCTATGCCGGCGTGGGCACCGGCGCGCGCGGCGAGCGGGCGCGCGCATTGCTCGAACGCCTTGGGCTGGGCGACCGCCTGCATCACCGCCCCAACGAACTCTCAGGTGGACAACAGCAGCGCGTGTCCATCGCGCGGGCGCTGATGAATGGCGGCCAGATCATCCTGGCCGACGAGCCCACCGGCGCGCTCGACTCCGCCTCGGGCGCCGAGATGCTGCGTCTGCTGCGCGAGCTCAATGAGCGCGGTCACACCATCATCCTCGTCACACACGATGCCGCCGTGGCGGCCCATGCCCGCCGCGTCATCGAGCTGAAGGACGGCAAGGTCGTCGCCGACAACGGCACGCCGGCCGGGCATGTCGCGCCCGCCGAACCAACCAGCGACGCACCGCCCGTGAAGCGCAGCGCCTGGCCCGGCCGCTGGCTCGTGCAATGGCGTGAAGCGGTCGCCACGGCGCTGCTGGCGCTGCGCAGCAACCGGCTGCGCACGGCGTTGTCCATGCTCGGCATCAGCATCGGCATCGCCTCGGTGGTCAGCATCGTCGCGTTGACGACGGCAGCCCGTGACTCCATCGAGAGCAATGTCGCCAGCATGATGTCCGGCCGCATCCCGGTCTGGGCCGGCAACCCCTCGCTGCCGCCGGGCGTGCAGGCCAAACCCTTCCGGCCCAACGAGATCGACTCGCTGCGCGCGCTGGACGGCGTACGCGGCATCACGCTGAACCGGCAGATGCAGCTGACCGCCCATCACCGCTCCCGCGACGCAACGGTGCAGGCCGTGGCCGCCGACGCCAACACGCTCAAGGGCCGCAAGCTCAAGCTCGTGCAGGGGCGCTACTTCGGCGCTATGGACTTGGAGGCCCACAGCCAGGTGCTGGTGCTGGACGAGAAGGCGCGCGACGCGCTGTTCAAGAAGGGCCAGTCGCCCATCGGCCAAGTGGTGCTGCTGCAGCTGGGCGGTGGCCCGGCGGCCGGGCAGATGGCCGCGCCGCCCTCGGCTGCCCTGCCATTCACCGTCATCGGCATTGCCGCCGCAGACGGTGGCGCGATCAGCTTCAGCGGCGGCCAGAGCCAGCTCTACCTGCCGAACACGACGTTCGGGCGCAAGCTGGAGTCGCGCGCCGAGGTCTGGAGCTTTGATGTGCAACTGGACACCAGCGTGCCGCCGCAGCAGGTGCGCGAGCACGTCATCCACCGTCTGAAGGCCTTGCACGGTCGTGAGGACTTCAGCAGCTTCAACGCCGAAGAAGAGTTCCGCAAGTTCCAGCAGATCACCAGCGCGATGGCGGCCGTCTTCGCCGGCGTCGGTGCCATCTCGCTGCTGGTCGGCGGCGTGGGCGTCATGAACATCATGCTGGTGTCGGTGTCCGAGCGCACCCGCGAGATCGGCATTCGCATGGCCGTGGGCGCGCGCCAGGGCGACGTGCGGCTGCAGTTCCTCATCGAAGCCGTGGTGCTGTGCTGCCTGGGCGGTCTGGTGGGCGTGGGCCTGAGCTGGCTCGCCGCGCAAGGGCTGAACGCGGCGCAGAAGGAAGTCGTCGTGGTCGTCAGCTGGGCGGCGCTGGGCGTGGCCTTCGCGGTGTCCAGCCTGGTCGGCCTGGTGTTCGGCACCCTGCCCGCGCGGCGCGCGGCGGCATTGAGCCCCGTGGATGCGCTGGCGCGCGAATGAGCACGAGAGTGAACAAGATGAAGCTGACCACGATGGCCTTCGCCGCCCTGCTGCTCGCCGGCTGCGCGCACGGCCCCACTGCGCAGGCGCCTGAAGCTGCCTTGCCTTCGGGCTGGAGCGCCGCCGGCGGCGACGTCGGCCCCGACTGGGCCGGCCTGCTCGACCCGCAGCTGGCGGCGCTGCAGGACCGCGCACTGGAGGCCAACCGCGACATCGCCCGCGCCGCGCTCAGCTGGCGCCAGGCACAGTTGCTGGCCGACCAGAGCGCGCTGCGCTTCACGCCCAGCGCCAGCCTGTCGACCAACGCGAGCCGACCGGTGGAAACGCAGAGCAGCACCCGCAATGTCGACATCGGCGGCGGCATCACCGTGCCGGTGACGACGTCCACCGGCTGGAGTCGCAGTTATGGCGCCTCCGTCGGCGTCGGCTATGAGCTGGACCTGTGGGACCGCCTGGCGCAGACGACGGCCGCCCAGCGCGCCAATGCCGAGGCGGCGCGTACCGACATCGAGGCCGCCCGCCTGTTGATCCGTAGCCAGGTGGCCGAGGCTTACTGGACGCTGGCCGCCATCGGCGCGCAGCGGCCGCTGGCCGAAGCCCAGCTCGCGCTGACCCGTGAGACGCTGGACCTGACCCGCCAGCGCGTGCGCGAGGGCAAGCTGCTGCCCATCGAGCTCGACAAGATCGCCGTCAACCTGCAGGCCGCCGAGTCGCGCCTGGCCGACCTCACCGCCGACGCGCAGTTGCAGCGGCAGATCCTGGCCCTGCTGCTCGACGAGCCGCTGCCTGGCCCGTCGCCTGAAGCGGTGCTGCCCGCCGCCGATCCGCCGCGCTGGCGGCTGGCAGAGCCGGCCGAGGTACTGGCGCGTCGGCCCGACGTGCAGCGGGCCCGCCTGGGGGTTGATGCATCGCTCGCGCGACTGCGGGCCAGCGAGGCCGCGCGCTACCCGAGCCTGAGCTTTTCAGCAGGCCTCAGCACCGGCGGCAGCCATGCGCGCGACTGGCTGTCGCAGCCGCTGGCCTCGCTCGGGGCCAGCCTGGTCGTGCCGATGATCGACTGGCAACGCCTGGCCCTGCAGCGCGACGGCGCCCGCACCGAACTCGACCTGTCGGCGCTGGTGCTGCGCGACACGCTGCAGCGCGCGCTGGCCGACATCGAGACCCAGCGGATCGAAGCCGAGCGCGCCGCCCAGCAGCTTGACGCCAACGCCGGCCGGCTGCGCGAGGCGACCGAGAACGAGCGGCTTGCCGCCCTGCGCTACGAAGTGGGCGCCGTCGCTCGCGCCGATTGGTTGCAGACCCGCAGCGCAGTGCTGGACGCCGAGCAGGGACGCATCCGGCTGCGGCTGCAGCAGTGGTTGCGGCAGGCCGCCTTGTTCAAGTCGCTGGGCGGTGCCTGAGCAGCGCCATCAACGACCTGATTTACGCTGACGGCATGCACCCGATATTCGACCCTCGGCGACGTACGCTGCTGGCCGCGCTGGCCCTGCTCGGCGGCGGTGCCGTCGCCACTCGCACACATGCGGCCGTCGCGCTGCCCGTCCAAGGCTTCAAGGTCGTGCAGAGCTACCCGCACGACCCCGACGCCTTCACGCAGGGCCTGTTCTTCCACGCCGGGCATCTGTACGAAAGCACCGGCCTGCGCGGGCGCTCCACCATCCGCAGGGTCGAGATCACGACGGGCCGCGTGTTGCAGGCCGTCGACCTGCCACCGGAGGTGTTCGGCGAAGGCATCACGCGCTGGGGTGACCGCCTCATCGCCCTGTCCTGGCAGGAGCAGACCGCCTTCGTGCTCGACCTCAAGACCTTCAAGCTCTGGCGCAAGTTCAGCTATGCCGGCGAGGGCTGGGGCCTGGCGAACAGCGAGCGTGAGCTGATCATGAGCGACGGCACGGCCGAGCTGCGCCTCCTGGACCCGCTGACCTTCAAGGAGCTGCGCCGCCTGCGCGTGACCGCCGCAGGCCGGCCGGTGGCGCAGCTCAACGAGCTGGAGTGGGTGGACGGCCAGATCTGGGCCAATGTCTGGCAGACCGATCGCATTGCCCGCATCGACCCCAGCAGCGGCCGCGTGCTCGGCTGGATCGACCTGACCGGCCTGCTGCCGGCGGCACAGCGAACGGGCCATGACGACGTGCTCAACGGCATCGCCTACGACGCGGCGGCCAAGCGCCTGTTCGTCACCGGCAAGCTGTGGCCGCGGCTGTTCGAGATCCAGCTCACCCAGCCGCGCTGACGGGTCAGTTGCAGACGTCGCTGCCCTGGTCGAAAACGATCTCCCAGCCGCCGGCCGGCTTGCGCCTCCACACCGACTGGAAGCGCGCGACCGCCTTGCCATCGGGGCTGGTGACGGCCCGCTGCTCTGGGCCAGGTCGCCGCTGGGTAGCACGACGACGATGTCGGGCGCCCAGGAAAACGGGGCCTTGGGCCCTTCGAAGAACCGGGCCCAGCCCGCCATCACGGCGTCGGGCCCGTGCTGCGGCGTCCTGCCATTGAGCCAGATCGTGTCGGGCGCCAGATAACGCCGGAACGCAGCGGCGTCACGGTCCGCCATGGTCTTGGCGAAGGCCGTCTCGACGGCAGTGACCTCGGCGACGCGGCGGGCGATCTCGTCGGCACTTGGCCAGGCCTGGTTGGTGGCCGCACCCGCTGCGGCGGGCAGCGTGGCGGCGGCAAGCAGGGCGTGGCGGCGTGTGGTCATGGGCAGTCCTGGTCATGCAAGGGGAGCAGCATGCCTCGCACCGGTCGACCATGCCGCAAGTCATCCGGTGTTCATCCCGGCGAAGCACCCGGCAGGCGCCGCAGGTCGTCCAGCCAGGCGGCGTAGGCGGCCGCTCGCTCCTCGCCCTGCAGCCTTAGCAGGGCCGACGGGTGCAGCGTGATCAACACCGGGATGCCGTCCTCACGCTGCAGCCACTGGCCGCGCTCGCGCGTGACGGCCACCGGCCGCCCCAGCAGCGCGCGGGCGGCGGTGGCGCCGAGTGCGGCGATGGCACGGGGCCGCACGGCCTGGATCTCGCTTTCCAGCCAGTGGTTGCAGGCGGCCACTTCGCTCTGCGCCGGCGTCTTGTGCATGCGACGCTTGCCGCGCAGCTCGTACTTGAAGTGCTTGACCGCGTTGGTCACGTAGAGGTCTGCGCGGTCCAGCCCCAGCTCGCGCAGCGCCTCGTCCAGCAGCCGTCCCGCCGGGCCGACGAAGGGGTGGCCAGCCAGGTCTTCCTTGTCGCCTGGCTGCTCGCCCACCAGCATCAGCGGTGACTGGGGCGGCCCCTCGCCGAAGACGGTCTGCGTGGTGCCTTGCCACAGCGGACAGTCACGGCAGCCGGCGGCCGCCTCGCGCAATTGCTTGATCGTCGGGCGCATGCCGCCGCAGCGGCAAGACAGATGCCCGTCAGAAGGCGGCGATGCCCGTCTGCGCCCGGCCCAGGATCAGCGCATGGATGTCATGCGTGCCCTCGTAGGTGTTCACGACTTCCAGATTGACCAGATGGCGGGCGATGCCGAACTCGTCGGAGATGCCGTTGCCGCCGAGCATGTCGCGCGCCATGCGGGCGATGTCCAGGCTCTTGCCGCAGCTGTTGCGCTTCATGATGGACGTGATCTCGACTGCCGCCGTGCCCTCGTCCTTCATGCGGCCCAGGCGCAGGCAACCCTGCAGTCCGAGCGTGATCTCGGTCTGCATGTCGGCCAGCTTCTTCTGCACCAGCTGGTTGGCCGCCAAAGGTTTGCCGAACTGCTTGCGGTCCATCGTGTATCGGCGGGCCGTGTGCCAGCAGTCCTCGGCCGCGCCGAGCGCACCCCAGGCGATGCCGTAGCGCGCGCTGTTCAGGCAGGTGAACGGGCCCTTCAGGCCGCGCACGTCGGGGAAAGCGTTCTCCTCGGGGCAGAACACGCCGTCCATGACGATCTCGCCGGTGATGGACGCGCGCAAGCCCACCTTGCCGTGGATGGCCGGGGCGCTCAGGCCCTTGGCGCCCTTCTCCAGCACGAAGCCGCGGATCTGCCCACCGTCGTCCTTGGCCCAGGCGACGAACACGTCGGCGATGGGGCTGTTGGTGATCCACATCTTGCTGCCGGTCAGCTCGTAGCCGCCGTCGACCTTGCGGGCGCGGGTGACCATGGAGCCGGGGTCGGAGCCATGGTTGGGCTCGGTCAGGCCGAAGCAGCCGATCCACTCGCCGCTGGCCAGCTTGGGCAGGTATTTGCGCTTGGTCGCCTCGTTGCCGAACTCGTTGATGGGCACCATCACCAGCGACGACTGCACGCTCATCATGGAGCGGTAGCCCGAGTCCACGCGCTCCACCTCGCGGGCGATCAGGCCGTAGCTGACGTAATTCAGGCCGGCGCCGCCGTACTCGGCCGGGATGGTCGGGCCCAGCAGGCCCAGCTCGCCCATCTCGCGGAAGATGCCCGCATCGGTCTTCTCGTTGCGGAAGGCTTCCAGCACGCGCGGCCGCAGGCGGTCCTGGCAATAGGCGGCAGCCGCGTCGCGCACCATGCGCTCGTCATCCGAAAGCTGCTCGTTCAGCAGCAGCGGGTCGTCCCAGTGGAAGCTTGCCTTGGTGGCCATGTGCGGTCTCCTGAATCAGAAAGCGCCCGGCAGTCGGCGGGCGCAAGTGGGGCGAAGTTTCCGCCCGGTTGGCCATTCGTGTCCAATTCAAGAAACGACTTCGACGATTCGCAATGCCTATCGAGCCCGCCGCCACCCGTTCACTGGAATTCCGCCACCTGCGCTACTTCATCGCGCTTGCCGAGGAACTGCACTTCGGCCGCGCGGCCCAGCGGCTGGCCATCTCGCAGCCGCCGCTGTCGGTGGCCATCCAGCAGTTGGAAGCCAACGTCGGCGCCCGCTTGTTCGACCGCGACAGCAAGGGCGTGCGCCTCACGCCCGCAGGCGTCGCCTTCCGCAGCAGCGCGCAGGGCCTGCTCGACCGCGCCGAAGACGCCTGCGCCCTGGCCCGCGAGGTGCAGGCCGGCGAGGTGGGGCGGCTGCGGCTCGGCTTTGTCGGCTCCACGCTGTTCAACGGCCTGTCCGCCTGGCTGCAGGCATTCCAGGCCAGCCACCCCAAGGTCGAGGTCGTCGTCGTCGAGCTGAATTCCCAGGATCAGATCAACGCCTTGCTAGGCGAAGAACTCGATCTGGGCCTCGTCCATACCGACCGCCTGCCGCCCACGCTGATCTCGCAGCCGCTTTACAGCGAACCGTTTCTCGCCTGCCTGCCGGCCAACCACCCGGCGGCGAAGTTGAAGGAGATCCCGCTGGCCTTGCTGAGTGATCAACCCTTCATCCTGTTTTCCCGCAAGGGCTCACCCGACTATCACGCCCGCATCGTCGAGATCTGCCGCCAGCACGGCTTCTACCCGCGGCTGCAGCACGAGGGTCGGCATTGGCTGTCGGTGGTGTCGCTGGTGGCGCAGGGGATGGGGGTGTCCATCGTTCCGGCGGCATTTCAGCGATCGGGCATACAGGGCGCCACCTTCAGGCCGCTGGCCGAAGCCATTGAATCCTCGGCGGTGTTTGCGGCATGGAGGCAAAACTCGGCCGACCCATTGATTCAGCGCTTTCTTTCGATGCGCACAATCCCTAATTTGTTGATTTAACCAATCTCACACGGACGTGTAACTTTATTCAGATGAATTAAAATCAAAGCAGGCGCAGATTAATATAAACATGCTGCAACAAATGGTTTCAAAGTCGAAACTATCTTTTGAATTAGGGCTTGCCCGCGCGGCTGTGGCGGGAGTCGCCGCGTCGTCAATTGCCGGTTGCGGAGGGGGCGGTGGCAGCGCGGCGGCCCCCGGCCTGCAGACCGCCGCCGAACACGCAGCACCGGGCCCGACCATCGTGACGGCAAGCGTCTACCCCGCCGTTGCGGGTCTGGTCTTCGTTGAGTACGACGCCGACGGCAACGAGCTTCAGAAATCGGCGCCGACGCAAGCAGACGGCAGCTTCAGCCTTACCGGTCCGTTGTCCGGAACGCGGCTACAAGCGCTCGGAACGCCGTCCGGGGCCACGGTGGCCCCGCTGTACTCGACGCAGCTGCGCGCGGCATCACTGACGGCCTCCCGGTTGCAGGTCACCGCGCTGACCACCTGGCACGACCAGTTGCGCAAGCACGGTGTGGCGGAGGAGGAGGCAGCGAACCGCGTCGTCTCGCTGGTGGCCGGAAACTGCCTGGCGCAGTTCGATCCGACCGATGGCCAGCAGGCTGGCGCCCTGCATGCCGACATGATCGTGCCTGCCCATAACCATGACTGGCTGCTCAGCGCCGTCTCGGCTTATCTGCAGTCTGCTCGGGCGATCGGCCTCGGCCCGCAGGTCGACTTCAACGGTTGGAATAAGGTGCTGGACAAGCGTGGTGAGCTGCTCGCCCAGCTGTGTCAGTACGCGTCCTCCGTCTCTGCTGCCAGCTGGAAGGAAAAACAGGCGCTGCGCGTGCAGACGGAAGCCAAAGTTGCTGCCGTTGACAACGCGCGGCTGGATGCGGCCATCTCCGAAGCCAGAACCCAGGGGCTCGCATTGCTGGCCCGACGCATCCAACTGCTTGAGTATCCCGATCAGACGGCAGTTCTGCTACCGCAGACCACCGCCGTGCAGGGGCAGGAAATGTCCCTGGCCTCCAACTTCGTCATGGCCCAGTACAAGCTGCAGGCGTCGACAACCAAATCGCAGGCGCTTGTGGCCCCGCCGACGCCCATGCTGCTGGGCGTCACCTCGACCGGTCAAATCGTCGGCGCGGTTCAAGCGAGCGCCACGCCCACGGTGGACGCAACCGCGCTGCTGCGGCTGTCGAACCGCGGTGGTGAGGACAAACGGGTGGGCCTCACCCTCAACGGGCAGAACATGGCCGACCTCGGTGGCGTGCTGGAGCATATTCTTGCGCTGCCGGTGGCCCACACCGGCGAACCGCTGTATCGCAAAGCCTGGCGCTACGTCATCGCCCAGCGGCAACGCACCGTGCCTGTGGCCATCGGCAATTTCCAATACCAGCCCGACCTGTGGCTGCGCTCCGTCGGTTCCAGCTACTGTGAGGCGCAGGCCACCGCGCTTCACTTCATCTGGAAGGCCATGGGGTACGAGGCTCGCGTCATTGGGCTTACCGGTCACGTCGTTCCCGAGGTCAGGATCGACGGCCGTTGGCAGGTGTTCGACCCCTACCTCGCCACCTACTACACGGATCGGGGCGGAGCGAACATCGTCGGCGTCAGCGAACTGCAGCAGGACACCAGCTTGGTCAGCAATCCGGCGACGCCGCTGCTGCCCTTGCCGGATACGGCTTACTCCCAACTTGTCGCCGACTTCTACGGCAGCACCGACGACAACTTTCCGTTGTCCTCCGTGATGACGCCCACGGTGCAGCCCATGGGCAACGAGCTGCAGGTCCCCGCAGGCGGGTATGTCGATTTCGACGCTTCCGCAGGTCTGGCGCGTCCGTCGACGGAACCCGGTCATCAGGTCAGCATGGCCCAGCTGAGGCTGTGGGTGCCGCCGGGCTACAAAGGCGTCATCAAACTGCCGTTGCTGCTCGTGGACGTCAAGGGCGTTGGTCAGGTGACGATGTTCGGGCGCAGCCTCGACCCCTCGGTCACCAACGTCGGCGCCCTGCTGAACGACTTCCTGTTGCTGAGCAATTCGGAGGTCGGCGTGAGTGAACTGGTCATCGACTCCGTCGGCACAGGCGGACTCACGCTGACGCTTATGCTCAACCCGCTGTATTTCAGCAACAGGCAGCATCTGACCGTCCGCGCCTTCGGCCCCGATGTCAAGGGGCTGAGCTTCGACGGCGAGGCGACAGCCATGCCCGCGCAGCCCCTGTAGCCGGCTCAATGACCGGGGTCGACCTGAGCGCTGCACTTGTCTTTGGATCCGGTGCGTGTCTCCATGTCGGATGACGCAGCGAACGACACCCATGATGGCAGCAGCTTGGTGTGCTACTTGCCGCCTTGATCAGTCCGGCGGCCTGCGGCGGCGGTTGCGGCTCCTCCGGCGGCAGTCACGCACCCATCCCGTCGCCTGCACTGGCGCGGCGCTCCCGCGCCAGTGCCTGCACCCACTGCACGACACTGGCCGCGCCCAACCGCCCGCTTCCCCTTCCCCGGCTTTGGCGCCCCGGCCATCGCCCGCGCCTGCGCCAGGCGCCGCTCCGCAAATTGACATGTTCAACACGCGCATTGACGATGTGCAGGGCTTCCCCGTGCACGCCAGCAGCGCGACCGGATCAGCAACATCAGCACAGCGCGAGCTTTCCGCCCCGACTGGGGCGCCAGCGAGAACCCGCAGCAACCGGCCGACTACTATGTGCGGGGCGAGCCAGCGCGCTGTGGCAGGACGGCATGATTCGCCCATCTCAAGACGCTGCGCGCGCCGGATTTCTGGTCCGTCTACATGGGCACCACCACTTTGACAGCCAGTTAGGCGCGAATTCGTTCCACGCGAGCTGGTAGCGCTCAGCCCGGCGCACTGGCAGCCCGGGCGACCAGCAGCGCGTCCACCGCGGCAAAGTCCACCGGCTTGACCAAGTGATGGTCGAACCCCGCCTCGGCGGACAGCCGGCGGTCGTCGGCTTGGCCCCAGCCGCTGGTGGCGATCATCAGCGCGTCGCGGCCCCAGGGCGTCTGGCGCACCTTGCGGCACACCTCGTGGCCATCGAGGCCCGGCATGGCGATGTCCAGCAGCATGACCTGTGGCCGAAACGCCTGCGCGATCTCGAAAGCCTCGCGCCCGTTCACGGCGGTGCGCACCTCATTGCCGTTGATGGCCAGCAGCAGCGACAGGCTCTCCGCCGCGTCGGCGTTGTCGTCGGCCACCAGCACGCGCAGGCCGGACGCCACCCGGACCGCCGCCGCCGCCGTGCCCGCATCAGGCAGAACCAGCGCCTGCCCGCCCAGCGGCAGCCTCACGACGAACTCGCTGCCCTGGTTCGGGCCGGCGCTATGGACCGCCACGCTGCCGCCGTGCCGCTCCACCAGTTGCCGCACCAGGGTCAGGCCGATGCCCAGCCCGCCGCCGACATGCGCGTGCGAACGCTGCACCTGCGTGAACATGTCGAACACGCGGTCCAGCATCTCGGGCGGGATACCGATGCCGTCGTCCCGCACCGTCAGCACCGCTGCCCCGTCTTCGCAGCTCAGGCCCACCTCCACCGTGCCACCTCGCGGCGTGAACTTGGCAGCGTTGTTGATCAGGTTGGACAGCACCTGGATGAGCCGCGTCTCGTCGGCCTCCACCACGCAATCCTGCGCCGGCAAGGTGGACAGCAGCCGGTGACCGGCCTGTTCCACGCCGGGGCGGCTGGCCTCCACGGCCTGGCGCACCACACCCAGCAACGACAGCGGCTCGCGCTTGAGCTCGACGATGCCGCGCGTCAGGCGCGACAGGTCCAGCAGGTCGTCGATGAGCCGCACCATCTGCACCACCTGGCGCTCGATGATGCCGCGGCTGGACGCCAGGATGTGCTCGCTGTGCTGGCCGTGCTGTTGCAACGCCAGCGCATTGCTGATGGCCGCCAGCGGGTTTCGCAGCTCGTGTGCCAGCGTCGCCAGGAACTCGTCCTTGGCGCGGTTGGACTCGGCCAGCGCGCGCGACAGCTCGCGGTAGCGCGCCTCGTTGGCGCGCAGCGCAGCGTCGGCCCGCTCACGGTCGGTCACGTCGGCGCCCTCGACGAAAATGCCCGTCACGCGCCCGTCCTTGCCCTTGATCGGCTGGTAGACGAAGTCGACGAAGCGCTCGGTCGCCGGCTCGCCCGGGCGGCTCTGCGACATGAACTTGGCGCCCGTGGCGATGTAGGCCTCACCGCTCGCATAGACGCGGTCCAGCAGCCCGCCGTAACCCTGCGCCACTGCGTCGGGCATGGCCTCAGCCAGCGTTTGGCCCACCACCTCGCGGTCCACCAGCTTCAGGTAGCTGGGGTTGGCGATCTCGAACTTGTGCTGGGGGCCGCTGAGCAGCGCCATGAAGGTGGGCGCCTGCTCGAAGAGCTGGCCGAGCTGGTCGCGCTCGGCGGCAATGCGCTGGTGGGCCAGCACCTGCTCGGTCGTCTCGGTGCACACCACCAGCACACCGCCGATGCCGTTCGGGCTGTCCTCGTCGTCGATGGGGCTGTAGCTGTAGGTCCAGTACACGTCCTCGCGCTGGCCGTGGCGCGTGATCGGCACCAGGTGGTTCACGTTCCACGTCGCGCCGCGGCCCTCGCGCACCTGCTCGATCTGCGGGCCGATGATGGGCCAGATCTCGTCCCACACCTCGCGCGCCGGCCGGCCCAGCGACCCCGGGTGGCGCTCGGGGCCGATGCACTCACGGTAAGCGTCGTTGTAGAGGCAGGCGCCCTCGGGGCCCCACCAGATGTACATCGGGTGGCCGGTGTTCAGGATCAACCGCACCATCGCGCGCAGCGGCTGCGGCCAGGCCTGCGGCGGGCCCAGCGGCGAATGGGTCCAGTCGTGCGCCCGCATCAGCGCGCCCATTTCGCCGCCACCGGCCAGGAAGGCGGGCGAAGCGGGGGCGGCGTCGTGCGCGGTGAGCGTATTCAAAGGGGCTTGCATCGTCCTGCGGCGTGTCAACGTCGGGCGATTGTCAGCCGAGTCTGCGGGGCAGCACGGGGTGCGATCAGCAGGTAGCCGACCGCCGCGCGGGAGGGGCGCAACCGTTCGTCGTGGCCATCCGGCAATCTGTCGCAACGCCGCTGCGCGGCCCGGCCAGGCTGCGGAAGATGCCGGCTTCGTTCGACATTCCGACAGCTTTTCTCATGACCTCCTCCCGATTTCGATCCCGCGCCGCCCTGCTCTCCCTGCTGCTTGCCCCGCTGATCGGAGCAAACGCCGCAGCCAGCGAACCCATCAATGGCGAATGGGCCGGCCTGATCGAGATGGACGGCCGCGCGGCCTTCTGGCGCCTGCGGGCCGAGCAGGCCGACGGCAAAGCGCAGCTGGCCTATGCCATGCCCGGCGGCGGCGTGAACGCCGGTGGTGAATGGCAGCCGCTGCCGGGCGCGACGCTGGCCGATGGCCGCATCGGCTTTGCGCTGCCGGCCGCGATGGGCGGTGGCTCATGCACTGCCAAGCGCGAAGGCGGGTCGCTGCTTTCCGCAGCGACCGACAGCTGCCGGCTGTCGATGGTGCAGGTGGTCGCGTCGCCGCCGCAGCCCGCCGTCACGCCCGGGCTCTACCGGCTCCAGGACGGCCGGCTCGTGTCGGTGGGCTCTTTTGCCGATTTCCCCCAGCCGACCCTGATCGAGTTCGGATCGGGCCGTTGGACCTTCCTGTTCGAACGCGGCGACGGCGTGGCCACTGCGGGCCCATCGCTTCAATCGCCATGGCCGGTGCGGCTGACACTGAAGCGCCTGCCCGAGCAAGGCTCGCGCGAGCGACTGCTGTGGGCCGAAACCGGCGCCAAGCCACTGGTCGGTGAGCGGGTCGACATCATCGAGCGGCCGCTGCGCTGGACCAACGGCGCGCTGAGCCTGGCCGGCACCCTGCTGCTGCCAACCACCCCTGGCCCGCATGCCACGGTCGTGCTTTCGCCCATGTCCACCAACGCGCCGCGCGAGGCCTACCGCCAGCAGGCCGAGTTCTTCGTCAGCCAGGGCCTCGCCGCCCTCATCTACGACAAGCGCGGCGTGGGCGAGTCCAAGGGCGACATCCGCGACACCGGCCTCAACGACCTGGCCGACGACGCCATCGCCGCGGTGCGGCTGCTCAAGCAGACACCCGGCGTCGACCCCCGGCGCATCGGCGTCTGGGGCCACTCACAGGGCGGCTGGGTTGCGCCCATCGCGGCGGCACGCAGCAGCGACGTCGCCTTCGTCATCGCGCAGTCCGGGCCCTCCGTGACTGCGGCCGAGCAGGAGATCTACCGCGTCGAGACCAGCGCCCGCAACGAGGGCCTCAGCCCCGACGAAGTGGCCGAAGCCGCCGACTACGAGCGCCGCCTGATGCATTGGGTCGAGACCGGCGAGGGCCGCGAGTGGCTGGAAGCGGCTGCACGCACCAAGACCAGCGCGCGCTGGGCCCACCTGGTGGAATTCAACGAGAAGCTGCCGGACCTGCCGAGCCGACGTGCCAAGACCTTCTGGTACTTCGACCCGATGCCGTCGTATGCCCGGGTCAAGGTTCCCATGCTGGCCGTGTTTGGCGACCGCGACGCCTTCGTGCCGGTGGAGCGCAGCGTGACGCTGCTGCGCCAGGCCCTGGCCCAGGCCGGCAACCGCGACCACCAGATCACCATCCTCGACCACGCTGCCCACGGCCTGTGGGCGACCGACCTCGACAGCGGCCATAAGGCAGCCACGACGACGGGCTTCCATGCCGACTACTTTCCGACGCTGGTGCGGTGGATGAAGGCGCAGGGGCTGACCGGGACGGGGACCGAAAGCGCTAGGTAGCAGCTGCCAGCGGCGGCAGGCGAGGCTCCTTGTTTGCGCAAAACCGCACGTTACCGTCGGCCTGACCCCACGGTCGAGCGGTACCTGCACCGGGACCGACTGGGACACTGCGCACCGCCCGAGCCGACCCACACAGGTCGCCGGCAATCAGCAACCCAGGGAGAACCCATGCGAAAGATCTTCGCCCCGTTGGCCGTGGCCCTCTTGGCCATGTCCACTCAAGCCAGCGCCGGATGGCGCACCTTCGTGGCCCATGGCCACGTCACTATCGCCACTCCAACCGCCCCCAGCGGTGCCAAAGTCACAATCCAGTTCTCGTACGACGCCGACATCGGCGAACCCAATCTCGCCAGCCATGGCGATGGCAAAGGCAGCGGGTACACCACAGCGGCCTACGGCTTCGCCACCGAGGTGACGATGAAAGTCAACGGGCACGTCATGACTGCGCCAAACGTGCGCATCGATATCCTCAACAACGCCGGCAGCAATGTGGAAGACGCGTTCAGCGTCTACGCCTACCCGATGGTGATGGATGGGACAACTTTTCCCGAAGGAAGCATCGGCTTCTACCTTGGCTCCGGCCCGGGCAACACCAAGGTGCTGAAAAGTACGGCGCTGCCCCGCAAGATCAAGGTCGAAGAATTCGACTCACCCGGCTTCCAATACGGCTTTGCACAGACGGACGGGTCGTCCAATGGCGGCCTGTTGAATATCGTGATTGACTCGGTCGAGGAAATTGATTCCCACAAGGGCGGCAAGCACTGATCACCGCTCACTGCGGCAATCCTCGGGGCAGGCCATAGGTCTGCCCTTTTGCTTCCGCCTTTTAGATGCCCCATAGCGACGAAACCTCTCGTTGCTTTTGGCGCGGGCAACGCCCAGCGCCATACGTGAAGTCCACACGCTGCCGTCGTCCGCCCGGCACACCCCGCATGCTTGAATTGCACACCCGCGCGCAGGCCGCTCAGAGCCTCTGACAAAGAGCCAGCCGCACCCAGGGGCAGCTTGGAGACAACCCATGACCTCACTACGGCAAGTGGCCCGGCGCCTCCTGCTCGCCGCCACGGCCACCACCCTGGTCACCGGCGTGGCGTCCACTACGGCACATGCGCAAATCAACATCGGCCAGACCGCCGGCCACACCGGCCAGGTGGCTGCGAGCGTCGGTGAGGCGACTCGAGGCGCCAAGCTCTACCTGGACGTCGTCAATGCCGCCGGTGGCGTCAATGGCCAGAAGATCAACCTGGTGTCGCTGGACGACAAGTTCGACCCCAAGATCGCCGTCACCAATGCCAAGCAGCTGATCGACCAGGGGGTCATCTCGCTGTTCCTGAACCGCGGCACGCCGCACACGCAGGCCATCATGCCGCTGCTGACCGAGCACAAAGTGCCGCTGGTGGGGCCGTCGACGGGCGCGATGGTGCTGCACAAGCCGGTGCACCCATGGCTGTTCAATGTGCGAGCCACTTACCAGCGCGAGGCGGAGCGCGCCATCGAGCACTTGAGCCTGATCGGCATGGAGCGGATCGCCATCGTGCAGGTGGACGACAGCTTCGGTGAGGACGCCGTGGCCGGCGCGCTGGCGGGCCTGGCCAAGACCAACAAGACGGCCGTGGCACACGAGAAGTACGACCGCGCCAAGCCCGACTTCGCGCCCATCGTGCCCAAGCTGCTGGCCAAGCAGCCGCAGGCGGTGCTGTTCGTCGGCTCGGGCACCGCGGTCGTGCAGGGCATGAAGGCGGTACGGGCGGCGGGCTCGAATGCGCAGTTGGTGACCTTGTCCAACAACGCGTCGGCGGGCTTCATCAAGGACCTGGGCGAGCTGGCCTACGGCGTCATCGTCAGCCAGGTGTTCCCGTACGAGCGATCGATTGCCAAGCCCATCATCAAGGAGGCGCTGGAGGCCGCGCGCAATGCCGGCCTGGAGCTGACGCCGACGGTCGTTGAGGGCTATGTGTCGGCCAAGGTGCTGGTGGAAGGCCTGAAGCGCGCCGGCAAGCAGCCCACGCGCCAGAGCCTGCGCGATGCGCTGGAGGCCATGGGCCGCTTCGACGTGGGCGGCATCGAGGTGGGCTACAACGCCAAGGACCACAGTGGCCTGGACTATGTGGACCTGGCCATCATTGACCAGTCGGGCAAGTTCCGGCGCTGAGCCTTCTGGCCTCACGCTGGCCGTCTACCAGCCGGGCGCTGGTTGACAGGCAGTTGGAATTAACCGACACCACGCTCTCCGGCCTGCCGCTATGGTGCCGCCGCCATGAGCAGTTCCAACGCCCCACCCATCCACCGGCCCCGACTCTGGGACATCTCCCCCACCGTCGCGCCCGACGCGCCCATCTTCCCGGGCGACGAGCCCTACAGCCTGCGCTGGACGGCGCAGCTGTCGCCCGGCTGCCCCGTCAACCTCAGCGCGATCACGATGTCGCCCCACGTGGGCGCGCATGCGGATGCGCCGCTGCATTACGCCAACGACGCGCCGGCCATCGCCGACGTGCCGCTAGACACCTACCTGGGCCGCTGCCGCGTCATCCATGCAATTGGCGCGACGCCGCTGATCACGGTCGCGCACCTGCAGCACGCTGAAGGCGACCTGCCACCGCGGGTGCTGGTGCGCTGCTGCGAGCGCGCCGACACCGCCTGGAACCCGGCCTTCACCGCTTATGCGCCCGAGGCTGTCGAATGGCTGGCCGCGCGCGGCGTGCGGTTGATCGGCATCGACACGCCGAGCGTGGACCCCGCCGATTCCAAGGTGCTCGACAGCCACCAGCTGCTGCGTCGCCACGACCTGCGCGTGCTGGAGAACCTGGTGCTGGACGATGTGCCCGAGGGCGACTACGAGCTGATCGCCCTGCCCCTGAAACTACAAGGCGCCTGCGCTTCGCCCGTGCGCGCCGTCCTGAGGGAACTCAAATGAACCTTGACGATGCCAAGCGGCTCGACGCCGCCGACCCCCTGCGCAGCCTGCGCGACCTGTTCACGCTGCCGGACGGCGTGACCTACCTCGACGGCAACTCCCTCGGCGCCCTGCCTCGCGCCACGCCGGAGCGCATCCAGCGCGCCGTCGAGCAGGAGTGGGGCCAGGGCCTGATCAAAAGCTGGAACACCGCCGGCTGGATCGACCTGCCGCGCCGCCTGGGCGACCGGCTGGCGCCGTGGCTGGGCGCTCGGCCGGGTGAAGTGCTGGTGGCCGATTCAACGTCCATCAACCTCTACAAGGTGCTGCACGCGGCGCTGCAGCTGCAGCAGGGCAAACGCAAGGTGGTGGTGAGTGAGCGCAGCAACTTCCCGACCGACAACTACATCGCCCAGAGCGTGGTGCGCGCCCACGGCGGCGAGCTGATCCTGGCCGAGACGCCGGAGGACATCCCGCCGCTGCTGGACGAACACTGCGCGGTGCTGATGCTGACGCATGTGAACTACCGCACTGGCCGCATGCACGACATGGGGCTGCTGACGCGCTGGGCCCAGCAGGCCGGCGCACTCGCCGTGTGGGACCTGGCGCACAGCGCCGGCGCGGTGCCCATCGACCTGCTCGGCAGCGCGGCGGATTTCGCCATCGGTTGTGGCTACAAATACCTCAACGGCGGCCCGGGTGCGCCGTCCTTCGTGTGGATGCACCCGCGCCACGAGGGCCAGGTCTGGCAGCCGCTGACGGGCTGGCTGGGGCACGCCAACCCCTTCGACTTCGACAGCGAATACCAGCCCGCGCCGGGCATCCAGCAATACCAGTGCGGCACGCCGGCGGTGCTGGCGATGACCGGGCTGGACACCGCGCTGGACGTGTTCGACGCGGCGCAGAAGCTGGGCGGCATCAAGGCACTGCGCAACAAGTCGCTGGCGCTGACCGAGGCGTTCATCGGCGGCGTGGAGGCCCGCGTGCCGGGCGCCGTCATCGCGACGCCGCGCGACGCCGCGCTGCGCGGCTCGCAGGTGTCGTTCTCGCTGCCCAAGGGCGTGGACGGCTATGCGGTGATGCAGGCGCTGATTCACCACGGCGTCATCGGCGACTTCCGCGCCGGCGACCCGGAGCTGCTGCGCTTCGGTTTTGCGCCGCTGTACAACGGCTTTGCCGATGTGGCGCACGCGGTGCAGGTGCTTGGCGACATCCTCGATGCGGGTTCCTGGAATGCGCCGCAGTTCACCAGCCGCAGCAAGGTGACCTGACTGTGAGCACGACTGAACACCATGGCGCTCAGCTCGATTTCTCCAAGGAGATGAGCTACGGCGACTACCTGCAGCTCGACGCCATCCTGAACGCTCAGAAGCCGCTCTCGCCCGACCACAACGAGATGCTCTTCATCGTGCAGCACCAGACGTCCGAGCTGTGGATGAAGCTGATGCTGCACGAGCTGCACGCCGCCGTCGCCAACGTGGCCGCCGACCGCCTGCCCGAGGCCTTCAAGATGCTGGCGCGGGTGTCGCGCATCATGGAGCAGCTCGTCCACGCCTGGGACGTGCTGGCGACGATGACGCCGCCCGAGTACAGCGCCGTGCGGCCCTACCTCGCCAAGAGCAGCGGCTTCCAGAGCGCGCAATACCGGCGCATCGAATTCACCCTGGGCAACAAGAATGCGGCCATGCTCAAGCCCCACGAGCACCGGCCCGACCTGCTGGCCCAGGTGCAGGCGGCCTATGAAGCGCCGTCGCTCTACGACGAGGTGCTCAAGCTGATGGCCCGCCGCGGTATCCCCGTGCCGGCGGCCCACCTGAACCGCGACTGGACGCAGGCCCACGTGGCCGCCGACGGCGTGAAGGACGCCTGGCTGATCGTCTACCGTGCGCCACAAAGCCACTGGGACCTCTACCAGATGGGCGAGGAACTGGTGGACCTGGAAGACGCCTTCCGGCTTTGGCGCTTCCGGCACGTGACGACCGTGGAGCGCGTCATCGGCTTCAAGCGCGGCACGGGCGGCACGGGCGGCGTCAGCTACCTGCGCAAGATGCTGGACGTGGTGCTGTTCCCCGAGCTGTGGGCGCTGCGGACGGAGCTGTAGACGCACCGCTTCATGTCGATATCCGGCGTCGTGGATCGTCGTGAACTGCCCGGCCCGGTTGGCCGGTTCCGGGACAAGCCACGATGAAACTCCTCCTCACCTCCGCCGGCATCCGCAACGCCAGCATCCATGCGGCGCTGCTGGACCTGCTCGGCAAGCCCATCGCCGACTGCAACGCCCTTTGCATCCCGACCGCCTTGTACGGCCATCCACACGGCAGCCCCGACAACACCTGGCGTTTCGTCAGCGGCCAGCAGCCTTCCACGCCGATGTGTGGGCTCGGCTGGAAATCGGTCGGCGTGCTGGAGCTGACGGCCCTGCCCAGCATTGATCGCTCGCGCTGGGAAGGCTGGGTCAGGCAGGCCGACGTGCTGCTGGTCGACGGCGGCGACGCGCTCTACCTGTGCCACTGGATGCGCCAGTCTGGCCTGGTCGATCTGCTGGAGACGCTGCCCGCCATGGTCTGGGTGGGCCTGAGCGCCGGCAGCATGGTCATGACGCCGCGGGTGGGCGAGGCCTTCGTCGAGACCAAGCCGCCCATCACCGGCAACGACAAAGCCCTGGGCGTCGTCGATTTCGCCATCTTTCCCCACCTGGACTACCCAGGCTGGCCGGACAACCGCCTGGCTGCCGCCGAGAAATGGGCGGCGGAGATCGGCTGCCCGGCCTATGCCATCGATGACGAGACGGCCCTGCGGGTGGTGGACGGCCAGGTGGACGTCGTGTCCGAAGGCCACTGGAAGGCCTTCCGCCCCAACCCGGCATGACAACCTGACGTGCAGACCCCGGCTCCTACAATCCGCGACACCCCTTTTCCATGACCCGGCGCCCACCCGGCGCGGGTCCCTGACCGAGGTCCTGACGCCATGGACACCCGCACCCACGAAACCCGCCTGCGCATCGAGCGCCTGCGCGACGCCCTGGCCGCCACCGGCGCGCATGCCGTGCTGGTGCCGTCCAGCGACCCGCACCTGTCCGAATACCTGCCCGGGCGCTGGCAAGGCCGCGAATGGCTGTCGGGCTTCACCGGCTCGGTCGGCAGCCTGGTCGTCACGCGCGAACACGCCGCGCTGTTTGCCGACAGCCGCTACTGGGCCCAGGCCGAGGCGCAGATCGCCGGCAGCGGCATCCAGCTGGAGAAGATGGCCAGCGGCGCGTCAACCCAGTACATCGACTGGATTGCGCAGCAGTTGAAACCCGGCCAGGTGCTGGCCGTGGACGGCCAGGTGCTGGGCCTGTCGCTGGCCAACGCGCTGCGCGGCGCGATGCATCGCGCCGGCATCCAGCTGCGCACCGACGCCGACCTGCTGCAAGCCGCGTGGGACGGCCGCCCCGACCTGCCCACCGAGGCTGTCTACGAACACCAGGCGCCCCACGCCGCCGTGGCACGAGCCGACAAGTTGGCGCGTGTGCGCAAGGCGATGGCCAGCATCGGCGCCAGCCACCACCTCGTCTCGACCGTCGACGACGTGGCCTGGCTGCTGAACCTGCGCGGCGCCGATGTCGAATGCAACCCCGTGTTCATCGCCCACCTGCTGCTGGACCCGACAGGCGGCCACCTCTTCATCGGCAACGGCAAGGTGCCGGCCGACGTGGCGGCGCGCCTTGCAGCGGATGGCATCCAGCTTGCGCCCTATGACCAGGCCGCCGCGGCGCTGGCCGCATTGCCGGCCGATGCCAAGCTGCTGATCGACCCGCGCCGCATCACGCTGGGCCTGCGCGAGGCCGTGCCGGCGGGCAACAAGGTGGTCGAGCAGATCAACCCCAGCACGCTGTTGAAGAGCCGCAAGACGCCGGCCGAAGCCGTCTTCATCCGCGAGGCCATGGCCGAGGACGGCGCGGCGATGTGCGAGTTCTATGCCGAGTTCGAGGCGTCGCTGGCCCGCGGCGAGCGCTGGAGCGAGCTGGACGTTGACACGCGCCTGTCCGCGCAGCGCCGCAAGCGCAAGAACTTCATCGGTCTTTCCTTCTCGACCATTGCCGGCTGGATGGCCAATGGCGCCCTGCCCCACTACCGCGCCACGCCCGAGTCCTTCGCCCAGATCGAGGGCGACGGCCTGCTGCTGATCGACTCAGGCGGCCAGTACCTGGGCGGCACGACGGACATCACGCGCGTCTGGCCCATCGGCACCGTCAACACGGCGCAGAAGCGCGACTACACACTGGTGCTCAAGGGCACGCTGGCGCTGTCGCGCACCCGCTTCCCGCGCGGCACGCTGAGCCCGATGCTGGACGCGATTGCCCGTGCACCGCTGTGGGAGCACGGCTTGGACTACGGCCACGGCACCGGCCACGGCGTGGGTTACTTCCTGAACGTGCACGAAGGCCCGCAGAGCATCAGCAAGGCAATCCCAGAGCCGCAGATGGCGATGGAGCCCGGCATGATCACGTCCATCGAGCCTGGCCTGTACCGGCCGGGCCTGTGGGGCGTGCGCATCGAGAACCTCGTCATGAACGTGGCCGTCGACACGCCCGAGAAGAATGCCTTCGGCGAGATGCTGGCGTTCGAGACGCTGACGCTCTGCCCCATCGACACGCGCTGCATCGACCTGAGCCTGATGCGCGCCGACGAGATCGCCTGGCTGAACGACTACCACGCCACGGTGCGCGGGCGACTGCAGCCCCTGGTCAGCGGCGCGGCGCTGGCCTGGCTGCTGACGCGCACCGAACCGATCGCCGCCTGAGCAATCAGCCCGCAGCCACGGCAGCAGGCTGCACCGCCGGGTAGTGCCACACCAGCGCCGCACTGGCCATCAACATCAACAGCATGCTGCCGAACAGCGGCACCGTGCTTTCCGCATGGCCCATGAAGGGCGCAACGACCTGCGTGCCCACGGCGCCTGCGGCCAGTAGCGCCAGGACCAGCATGGCCGTGGCCCGGCCCATCTGCGCGGGCGGCACGGCCAGCGCGTCGCCAAACGTCGCCGGCCCGCGGATGGCCAGCGCACCGCAGAAGCAGAACCAGTAGGCCAGCAGCGCCTCGTAGGGCAGCGCTCCCCACACCAGCGCGGCGACGAGGGCCAGTGAGCAGGCCGCCAGCTGCACCGCATTGCCCAGCCACACCAGGCGGGCATGGCCCAGCTTTGCGGCCAGCCGGCCTGACTGCGTCGCGAACAACATGAAGGCGCCCACGCCGATGACCTGTTGCAGCGCGAAGGCCTCAGAGCCCAGCCCCAACGTGTGCTGAAGCAGTTGCGGCGAGCTGGCGAGGAAGGTCAGCAGCGCACCGATGCACAGCGCATGGGACAGCGCCAGCCGCAGGAAGCGCGGGTTGCGCGCGATGTCCAGATAACTCGCATGGTGGGCCATGTCCAGCCCCGGCAGCCGGCGCGGCGCGATCTTGACGACCCAGGGCAGCACGGCCAGCGACAAGCCCAGCAGCACCCAGAAGGTGCCGCGCCAATCCATCACCTGCAACAGCAGCGCGCCGATGACCGGCCCAGCCGCCGGCACGATGGCCTCGACCATCGAGATGGCGGCAATGCCGCGCACCATGTCGGCATCGCTCAGCGTGGCGCGCACGACGCTGGGCGACACGATGGTGGCCGCCCCGGCCGCCACGCCCTGCAGCAGGCGAAGCACCAGCAGGGTCTCGATGTCGGGCGCGAGTGCGCAGCCCAGGCTGGTCAGCGCCAGCAGCACCAGGCCCACCTCCATGCAGCGGCGCGGGCCCAGGCGGTTCAGCAGCTCACCCCACAGCAACTGGGCGGCGGCCAGGCCAGCCAGGTAGACGGCCACGGTGGCCTGCGCCATGGGCACGCTGATGCCCAGGCCCGATTGCAGGGCCGGCACGGCGGGCAGGTAGAGATCCAGCGCGGCCATGCTGACGCCGGTGACGATGGCCAGCGGCAGGATGGTGCGTATGGAGGGGGACGGTGATTGCATGGCGAGCCTCTTCTTCACAGAGGGCGCCCTTGTCCTGTCGTCACCACCCAGCGTGGCGGAAGCATCGTGGCCTCCGTCGCAGCACCCCTGGGCAGGAACGGCACCGCGGCAACAGCCCGCGGCGCGCATCAATTTTAGGCAGGCAAACTCCCGTCATGGACCAAGTTGAAGTGGCCGTCATTGGCGCTGGCGTCGTCGGCCTTGCCATCGCCCGCGAGCTGGCTTTGCGCGGTCGCGAGGTCGTCGTCATCGAGGCGGGCAGCGCCATCGGCACCGGCATCTCCTCGCGCAACAGCGAGGTCATCCACGCCGGCCTCTACTACCCGGCGGGCAGCCTGAAGGCTCAGCTGTGCGTGCGCGGCAAGGCGCTGCTGTACGACTACTGCGCCGCGCGCGGCATTGCGCATCGGCGTTGCGGCAAGCTGGTGGTGGCGACGCGCGATGAAGACCTGCCGCGGCTGGCGCAGCTGGCAGCCAGCGGCGCGGCCAATGGTGTCGATGACCTGCGCCTGTTGAGCCGCGCCGAGACGCTGGCGCTGGAGCCGGCCCTGCGAGCCGCCGGCGCGCTGTTGTCGCCGTCCAGCGGCATAGTCGACAGCCATGGCCTGATGACGGCGCTGCTGGGCGACGCCGAGGCGGCCGGCGCGGTGCTGGCGCTGGCCAGCCCGGTCACCGGCGGCGCACGTGAAGGCGGGGGCTGGCAATTGCGCGTCGGTGCGGACTTCGAGCTTGCCGCGCGCTGCGTCGTCAACGCGGCCGGGTTGTTTGCAGCGCAGGTGGCCACTTCACTCGGCACGCCGGCGCCGCCGCTGCGCTTCGCGCGTGGCCACTATTTCTCGCTGGCGGGCCGGGCACCGTTCACGCGGTTGATCTATCCGCTGCCGGTCGACGGCGGCCTGGGCGTGCATCTGACACTGGACCTTGGCGGCCAGGCGCGCTTCGGTCCGGACGTGCAGTGGCTGCCCGACGCCGATCCGGCGGCGCTCGACTACGCCGTCGACCCGGCCCTCGGTCCAGCCTTCGAGGCCGAGGTGCGCGGCTACTGGCCAGCGCTGCCGGCCGGCGGGCTGCAGCCGGCCTACAGCGGCATCCGGCCCAAGCTGAGCGGCCCGGGTGAAGTGACGGTGGACTTCCGCATCGACTGCGCCACACCTGGCCTGGTCAACCTGTTCGGCATCGAGTCGCCCGGGCTGACGGCCTCGCTGGCGCTAGCCGAAGCGGTGGCCGCGCGGCTTTAGATCGCCAGCGCTGCGTCGCTCGCGGCCGCGCGCGGCCACAGTGCCAGTCCACCGCCGAGGCTCCAGGCCTGCTCATGGCCGAGCCGGCGCAATGCCTTGGCGGCCTGCGCGCTGCGGTTGCCGCTGCGGCAGAAGAAGACAACGGGCGTCTCGGCCGGCAGGGCCAGCCAGCGCGTCAACGCATTCGGCAGGCCGGACAGCGGCACGGCCTCGCGCCTGACTGAGTGACCAAGTTCGGGCGGCTGCCCAAGGCGCTGCTCATAGGGTTCGCGCACGTCGACGAGCAGCAAGCCCGGGTGCCCGATCAGCAGCTCATGCAGTGCGTCCAGGCTGACCTCGCTCGACACCAGTGCGCAGCCGCTGTCGACGCGCGCGCCGCAGGCCACGGTCTGGTACTGCGTCAAGGCCAGGCCCTGCTCCAACTGCGCCTTGGCCGCGGCAAAACCGGCGGCGTCGATGCGGCCGCTGAGCACGTCGGCCAGCAGCGGCTGGGCGGCGCATTCGACGGCCAGCGTGCTGGCGAACCGGTCGTCGTAGTCATGGCCCGGCAGCAGCAGCGTGTGCGGGCCGACGACCTGTTCCAGGCGGGACAGCGACGCGCCATATTGCAGCGGTGCGCTCTGCTCGAAGTCGCTGCGGCCCAGCGCGCCCGGCATGACGGTGTCACCGACGAAGGCCAGGCGCAGCTCGCCCGCGCTGTGCAGCAGGTAGGCGGTCGAGTCCTCGGTGTGGCCGGGAACGACCAGGCGGGTCAAGCGCGACGCACCGAGCGTGATCGCCTCGGCGCCCCGCGGCCAGCCCAGCGCGTCGACATCGCCGCGCGCTTGCTGCACGGCAGCCAGCAGCTCGGGCGCGGACGAGGCATGGTCGCCATGGCTGTGGGTGTCCAGCACGGCAGCGAGTGCATAGCCCTGGCAGCTGACCCATTGGGCCAGGCGCTCGGTGAGCTCAGGCAGCGGGTCGATGACGACGGCGCGGCGGCTGGCGGCGTCGGCGAGCAGATAGCAGCAGGCGCCATCGACGACGAAGCGGGTCAGGCCGTCGGCCGGCAGGGCTTGCCCCGGGGCGTTCGGGTCCAGGCAGCTTTCGCGCAGCGACTCACCGCAGACGCGGATGCGCGCACAGGCCTCGGCGATGAAGGCGGCGTCAGCCACCGGGCCGAAGGACAGGCGCACCGCCGAGGCGGTCTGCCAGGCGGGCAGGCCCATGGCTTCGAGGACATAGCTGGGCTGCGCCTTGGCCGCGCTGCAGGCCGAGCCGCCGCTGACGCGCAGCTCGGCGGCGTCGAACAGGTCCAGCAGCAGCTTGGAGCTGATGCCGGGGACGGCGAAGTTCAGCGTCGTCGGCAGGCAATGCTCGAGCGGCGCATTGAAGACGAGCCCAGGAAAGGCCTGCTGCAGCGCTTCGGCCAGGCGGTCCCGGTAGGCGACCAGCGTCGCGTGATCGCGGAATGACCTGCCGTCCTCCAGCGCTGCCAGCACCGCGCCGAGGGCGGCGATGCCCGACATGTTCTCGGTGCCCGAGCGCAGAGCGCCCTCCTGGCCACCGCCGGCCAGCAGCGGCGTGAACGGCGCACCCTCGCGCACATAGAGCAGGCCGATGCCCTTGGGCGCATAGAGCTTGTGGCCGGAGAAGGGGGCGTAGTCGATGCGGCGCTCAGCCAGTCGCAGCGGCAACTTGCCCAGGGCCTGCACGCCGTCCACCATCCACAGCGCGGCGCTACCGGCCAGCGCGGCGGCGATGCCGTCGAGGTCGCTGATGACGCCGGTCTCGTTGTTCGCGGCCATCGTGCAGACGAGGCCGGCACGCGGCGCGTGCTCGCGCAGCCAGGCCAGGTCATGGCGGCCATCGCGACCGACGGGAATGGCAAGCACGGTCAGGTCCAGGCCGAGCAGTGCGTTCCAGTGCTTGATGGCCTCCGGCACGGCCTTGTGTTCGGTGGCGCCGTAGAGCAGCAGTTCGGGCTTGACGGCCGCATCACGGAGGGCGCCGAGCGCCGACAGCACGGCGGTCTGAATGCCTTCGGTCGCACCGCTCAGGAACAGCAGCCGGCCGCTGCCCGCACCCAGGACGCGCCGCGCCCGCGCACGCACCCCGTCCATCAGCGCACGCGCCTTCAGGCCGGTGCTGTGGATGCTGCTGGGGTTGCCGAAGTCGTCGGCCATGGCGGCCATCGCTGCCTCGCGGGCCTGGGGCAGCACGGGCGTGGTGGCGTTCGCGTCGAGATAGATTTCCATGGCGCCGAATGTTAGGCCCCTGCCCGCGCGCACGGCATGCCGTTGTGGCATGCGGTTTGCCGTCGCGACGGCAAGCATCATGAGCAAGATCAGCACTGACAAGCTTGAACCCAGCAAGACCGTCCTGCTGCTGGTGGACTTCATCAATCCGCTGAATTTCGACGGCGCAGAACAGATCGCGCCCTCGGCTCTGGAGGCTGCCAGGCAGACCGCCGCATTGCGCGGCCGACTCGCGCAGCAGGGCGTGCGCACCATCTACGCCAACGACAACTACGGGCGCTGGACGTCAGATTTCAAAGAGCTTTGCAAGCATTGCGCCGCCCTGCGTGGGGTGCCCGGCAAGATGGCCAAGCTGTTGGCGCCGACGCGGCAGGACTTCACGCTGCTCAAGGCCAGGCACTCGGCGTTCTATGGCACGCCCTTGAACATCCTGCTCGAACAACTGCGCTGCAAGCGCTTGATCGTGACCGGCATCGCGGCCGACAGCTGCGTGCTGTTCAGCGCGATGGACGCCTACCTCAGGGGCTACTCGATCTGGGTGCCGCCCGATTGCATCGCATCGGAGACCGAGCAGGCGCGCGACATGGCGCTGGCGCAGATGGCACGCGTGCTGAAAGCCGACATCAGGCCCTCGGATCGGCTCAAGCGCCGCGACCTGTAATCCCTACCGTCAAAACGCCGACTCGCGTGCACGCGATTTGGCACAGCAGCGCGCCAGCCGCATGCGGCACGCGGTTTGCCCATAGCGGTGGCTCCGCGCGCCAGCGACATGTCGTCGCAAAGCGCTTCTTTGCCACCAGCCAGTAGGACATCACATGCCAACCACCGCAACGAAGACCTCAGCCAAGGCGTCCAAGGGCGCCGCCACCAAATCCGCAGCGAAGAAGACTTCGAGCAGCGCCAAGAGCAAGTCGACGCCCGACGCTGTCGACATGCTGACGCAGGACCACAAGGACGTGAAGGCGCTCTTCAAGGAGTACGACAAGCTGGTCAAGGCCGATGGCGACGCCGAGGAGAAGCAGGCCCTCGCACTGCAGATCTGCGCCATGCTGACGGCGCACGCCACTGTGGAAGAAGAGCTGTTCTATCCGGCCGCCCGCGAGGTGCTGGGCGAGGACGAGGACCTCGTCGACGAGGCCGATGTCGAACACGCCAGCGCCAAGGATCTGATCGCCCAGATCGAAGCCGCCACACCGGACGATCCCTACTACGACGCCAAGGTGAAGGTGCTGGGCGAATACATCGACCACCACGTCAAGGAAGAAGAAGGCGAGATGTTCCCCAAGATCCGGAAGTCCGATCTGGATCTCGACGTCATGGGCGAAGAACTCGCCGCACGCAAGACGCAGTTGCTCGGCGACCTGGCCGAGCCGCACTGACCGGCGAAGCGACCAGGGCCACTCCCAGTAATTCAGAGCTGGCCTCGGAAAGCAAAACAGGCACCTTGGTGCCTGTTTTTACTTGGAGAGTTTGGGGTGGCTGACGGGACTCGAACCCGCGACAACAGGAATCACAATCCTGGACTCTACCAACTGAGCTACAGCCACCGCAGAGCCAAAGAGTATAGCGGAAAAGTCAGGGGGCACTGGCCGCCGACGCTGGGGCGGCGACGTTGATGACGGCCTTGTATTGGGACTTCAGCGCTGCCAGAAAGGCTTGCCCTTCGGCCCGGGCCCATGCACCTGCGTATTGCTGGGCAGCCCGCTTGTCGTCGATGACGGCGGCATCGCGCGGCTGCAGCTGATTGATGCGCGCGACGATGTAGCCGCCGTCATCTGCCGCAAAACCCACCGCGGCAGGCAGCTTGGCGGCGTCGGCGCCGAGCACAGCTTCCAGCTGCGCGCGTGTCAACGCTTGCGGCTTGGCACGTGACACCGTGACGGCCGCTTCCAGACCGGCTGTATCGGCGGGATTGGCCTTCAGCGCAGCCAACCGCGCCTCGCCCACCTTCTTGGCCTGTTCCGAAGCCAGCTTCTGGACGAGCTGCTGTCGCACCTTGTCCTTCACGTCGGCGAGCGGCGGCACGCGGGCCGGGTTGTGCTGGACAACGCGGGCCGACACCAGCTGGCTGGCACCCGTCTCAACGGCTTCGGTATTTCGCTTGTTGCGCAGCGCTTCGGCGCCGAAGACAGCGTCGAGCAGCTTGGGCGAAGCCAGCGGGCCTGTCACACCGGCCTGGGGCTGGCGCTGGACGGTGGCGGTCTGGAGCTTGAGCTTGAGCTTGTCCGCGGCCGGTTGCAGGCTGTCGGCCTGCTCGTAAACGAGATTGCCGAACTGCTCGGCGGCTTCCGCATAGCGACGCTGAGCGAGCTGCTTGCGCACTTCGCCCTCGACCTCGGCGCGCACGGCTTCAAAAGGCTTCTTCTCGCCACCACGGGTGCCGGTCAGCTGGATGATGTGATAGCCGAAATCGGTCTCGACAAGGTTGCTGATTTCGCCCGACTTCATGGCGTAAACGGCAGCGTCGAACTCCTTGACCATGGCACCGCGGCTGAAGAAGTCGAGGTCGCCGCCATTGGCCGCGGAGCCTTCATCCTGGGAGTTCTTCTTGGCCAGCGCTGGGAACTCGGCGGGGTTCTTGCGCACTTGCGCCAGGATCTCTTCCGCCTTGGCCTTGGCCTTGGCCCGCTCGTCAGCCGGCGCGCTGCGCTCTGCCTTGATCAGGATGTGGCTGGCGCGGCGCTCTTCGGGCACGCCGTAGCGCGCCGCGTTTTCCTTGTAGTAGGTCAGCAGGTCGTCTTCGGTGAACTTGACGTCCTGCTTCAGGGCCTCCAGGTCCAGTACCACGTACTGGATCTGGGCAGTTTCGGGCAGCTG
Organism: Pelomonas sp. Root405; assembly: GCF_001425165.1. Lineage (GTDB taxonomy): Bacteria > Pseudomonadota > Gammaproteobacteria > Burkholderiales > Burkholderiaceae_C > Pelomonas. Next base: position 238,270 of record NZ_LMDU01000014.1, on the reverse strand, counting down.
GAACTTGGCGGCGTTGGCCGGTTCCTTGTAGAAGGCTTCGATGTCGGCATCGCTCGGATTGAGCTTGGCGGCAAAGCCCGCGACGTCGAAACGCTGCAACTGCACTTCACGCTGCTGCAACAAGGCATCGAAGGCCAGCTTGGGCGCCGCAGTACCGACAGTGGCCGACGTTTCGATAGGCGTCGTGACTTGGCGGATGGCGTAGTCCTGTCGCAGGCGCTCCAGAAAGATCGAGGGTGTCATGCCCTGCGCGGCGAGCATGGCCTTGTTGACGGTGCCGTCGGGGTTGCGCAGAAAAGCGAACTGGGGGTCGTTCCAGAACCTGGCGTTGACGGCCTCCGCGCTGGGCGTGAAGTGCTGGTGCTCCGCCGCCGCCTTGAGCGTGCGCTCGTTGACGAGGCCTTCGAGGGCCTGGCGCTTCACCTCGGGCGTGTCCAGCAGTTTGGCGTCGACACCGGGGCTTTGGCGGCGGATGCGATCGGCCTGCTCGCGCTGCGCGGAATCCCACTCGGCTTGCGTGATCTTGCGGCCATTGACGGTGGCCACGCTGGCGTTGGCGCCGTCCATCATGCTGGTGTAGCCCTGCATGCCGACGAAGGCGAAGGACGGCAGGATCAAGATCAGCAGGATGAACTGGAACAGGCGGTTGTGTTGGCGGACGAATTCAAACATCTCAGGAAGCCTTGACGATCAAGCGCTAAGAATCAAACGCGACGAAGGCGAACCGGGTGGTTCGCCTTCGAGGGGAGCCGCATTCTAAGTGCGGGACGGCTGATGCCGTCCCCGGGCGGGTGGTGGGCGCTGACGGGCTCGAACCGCCGACAATCTCCGTGTAAGGGAGGTGCTCTACCAACTGAGCTAAGCGCCCGGGAATTCCGGAACCGGCTGAACCTTCAGTTCACGGCGTCTTTGAGCGCCTTGCCGGGTTTGAACTTCGGCACCTTGGCCGACTTGATCTTGATCGTATCGCCTGTGCGGGGGTTGCGGCCAGCTCGCGCGGCCCGCTTGGTGATGCTGAAGGTGCCGAAGCCTACCAGCGACACCGTGCCGTTCTTCTTCAGTGTCGTCTTGACGCCGCCGATCACGGCTTCGAGCGCACGGCCGGCAGCAGCCTTAGAAATGTCTGCCTGCTTGGCGATGTGCTCGATCAATTCGGACTTGTTCACTCGTGCCCCCTCATGACGATTCTGCGGACTGTTGAGCCCTGCGCATGGATGTGTGCAGGGCTGCAAATGCGGATGTCGATCCCGCATTGCGCTGCCGCATGGAGCCATCAGAAGATGGTTGTGACGCGCGCGGGGAAGCGGATTCTAGACGCGCGCCAAGAAGCAGGCGGGGCGGGAAAAGTCCCGATACAACTCGGTCTCCGGGTTCGCTCGTGAGGGCGCTAACGCGCCTTGGCCCGAATCTCGGGCAGCGCCTTCTGCAGGTAATAGACCATGGACCAGATGGTCAGCACGACGGCCGCGTAAATCAGCCAGGTGCCCCATTCATGCGTCGGGATGACACCGAAAAGCCGGCCGTCATACAGAAGAAAGGGAATGGCCACCATCTGCGCCGTGGTCTTGAGCTTGCCCACCATGTGGACGGCGACGCTGCGCGACGCGCCGATCTGCGCCATCCATTCACGCAGGGCCGAGATCGTGATCTCGCGGCCGATGATGACCAGCGCAACGAAAGCGTCCACGCGCTGCAACTTCAACAGCACCAGCAGGGCCGAGCAGACCATCAGCTTGTCCGCCACCGGGTCGAGGAAGGCGCCAAAGGACGAGGTCTGGTTGAGCTTGCGGGCCAGGTAGCCGTCCAGCCAGTCGGTCAGCGCCACGACGATGAAGAGCACCGTCGCGAACAGGTTCTGGTGGTCGGGCGTCAGGTCCAGATAGAACACCCCGACGATCAGCGGGATGGCCACGATGCGGGCCCAGGTCAGCAGAGTCGGCAGCGTCAGGAACATGGCGGCCATTGTGCCCAAGCTTGGGGCGCTGGGAGGAAGGGTATTGGCCTAAAGCTCTAGGCCACGGATGCGTTGGTTCAATCGAGGCTGCGCGGCTTGAAGCGGCGATGCTCGTCGAACAGGAAGGTCTCGGTGAACCTCCAAGGCGCGGGCATGCGGCGCACATCGCCGTAGGGCGCGGCACGGTGCACCGCATCGATGGCCATCTGCAGTGTTTCCGGGCCAAACCGGGGGGGCCGCACCACGTCGATCTTGCGAACGCTGCCGTCAGCCTTCACCTCGACTTCCAGCACGATGACGGTCAGCAGATGCGAAGGCGCTGGCGTCATGTAGCTGCGCTCAGGGTTTGCCATGACCAGGCGCTGGGCCGCCTGACGGCGCAATTCATCGTGGGTGCGCACCGGCTTGGGCGGTGGCATGCCAGGCGGCTTGGGCAGGGCGACGCCGGGCGCGGGGGCCGGCGCGGCAGGCGCAGGCGCAACAACGGGCGCTGGTGTTAGCGCGGGCGTCGGTGCCGGGGCCGGTGCGCGCGGCGCGGCACCGCAGCCGGCCAGCATGGGTGCAATGAGCCATCGCGCGGCGCGCAGAAAGCGATTCACGGGCACGACGGCCTCCTCTCCTCGTGGGTCTGTTGTCGGCAGCATCTTGCGCCAGCTTGGGTTCAGTGCAGTGCGCGGTAGATGTCTTCGGCCAGCTCGCGTGAGATCCCTTTCACGCTGCAGAGCTCATCGACGCTGGCGCCGGCCACGCCGCGGACGCCGCCAAAGCGCTGCAGCAACTGCGAGCGCTTCTTGGGCCCGACGCCGGGCACATCCTCCAGGCGCGAGCCGCCCGTGCGCGTGGCAGCGCGCTTGCTGCGCATGCCGGTGATGGCAAAGCGGTGGGCCTCGTCGCGGATCTGGGCGACCAGCATCAGCGCGGCGGAGTCGCGGCCAAGATAGACCTTCTCACGGTCGTCGGCAAACACCAGCTCCTCCAGCCCGACCTTGCGGCCCTCGCCTTTCTCGACACCGGCGATCAACCCCAGATCGAGGCCAAGCTCCTCGAAGACCTCGCGCGCCATGCTGACCTGGCCGCGGCCGCCGTCCACCAGCACGAGGTCAGGCAGCCGCGCGGTGCCGAGCTGGGCAGCCTCGGCCATCTTGCTGTAGCGACGCGTCAACACCTGCCGCATCGCCGCGTAGTCGTCACCGCCGGTGATGCCTTCGATGTTGTAGCGGCGGTACTGGCTGCTCTGCATCTGGTGGTCTTCGAAGACGACGCAGCTGGCCATCGTCGCCTCGCCCGCCGTGTGGCTGATGTCGAAGCACTCGACGCGGAACTTGTCGATCTCGGCGACCGACAGGTCCAGCGCATCGACCAGTGCGCGCGTGCGCGCCTGCTGCGAGCCCTCCTCCGCCAGCAACCTGGCCAGCGCCAGCTCGGCGCCCTTGATGCACATGTCCTGCCAGACGCGCCGCTGGCCACGTGGCTGGGCCTGCACGCTCACGCGGCTGCCCAGCTGCAGGGCCAGCGCTTCGGCCATGCTGGCGGCCACCGGCTCGCTGACGACGATCAGGCTGGGCACTGGCGCGGCGAGGTAGTGCTGGACCATGAAGGCTTCGAGCACCTGGCGTTCGACGGAGAGCTGCTCCTCGTCATCCAGATGAACGGCTGTCGCCTCGTCGACATGCTTGGGGAAGAAGGCGCGGTCGCCAAGGTGCCGCCCGCCCCGCACCATCGCCAGGTTCACGCAGGCGCGACCACCCTGCACCTTGACGGCCAGGATGTCGACATCACGGTCGCGGCCCGTGGCACTGCTCTCCTCGATGACCTGCTGCTGCAGCACCTTGGACAGCGCCTGGATCTGGTTGCGGACTTCGGCGGCCAGCTCGTAGTCGAAGCGCTCCGCATAAGCCGTCATCTGCTGCTGCAGCGCGGCCATCACCTCATCCGTCTCGCCGCGCAGGAAGCGTTCGGCGCTCTGCACATCGCGTGCGTACTCGGGCGTCTGGCCGAAGGGCACGCAGGGCGCCGAGCACCGCTTGATCTGGTGCAGCAAGCAGGGCCGGCTGCGGTTGTTGAAGACGCTGTCCTCGCAGGTGCGCAGCTTGAACACCTTCTGCATCAGCTGGATGGATTCCTTCACCGCCCATGCGCTCGGGAAGGGGCCGAAGTACTTGTGCCGCTTGTCCACCGCGCCGCGGTAGTAAGCCATCCGCGGCCAGGCGTGCGAGGTCAGCTTGAGATAGGGATAGCTCTTGTCATCGCGGAACAGGATGTTGAAGCGCGGGTTCAACGTCTTGATCAGGTTGTTCTCAAGCAGCAGGGCCTCGGCTTCGGTCCGCACCACCGTGGTCTCCAGCCGCACGATGCGCGACACCATCACGCCGATGCGCGTGCCGCCATGGTTCTTCTGGAAATAGCTGCTGACGCGCTTCTTGAGGTCCTTGGCCTTGCCGACATAGAGCACCTCGCCCTTGGCATCGAAATAGCGATAGACGCCCGGCATCGCCGGCAGCGAATTGACCTCGTTGAGCAGCTTTTCGCGCATCGCGCGCGCGGCGCTCTCGGCGGCTGCGCTGCGTTCCTGTTCGGACAGCTGCGCCTCGGGGGTATCGGGGCTGGAAGGGGTCGGGCTCGACATCGGCCGGATTTTCGCCTGGGACAATCCACCGCATGGAAAGCCGCCCGCTTTGGGACATCTTCTGCCGCGTCATCGACAACCACGGCGACCTCGGCGTCTGCTGGCGGCTGGCGCGTGACCTGGCCATGCGCGGTCACACCGTGCGGCTGTGGGTGGACGATGCGTCGGCCTTGGCATGGATGGCACCCGAGCTGGCCGCCGGCATCGGGTTGCGCGCTTGGCCGGAGCAGGATGTGGACGTGCAGCCGGGGGACATCGTCATCGAAGCCTTCGGCTGCGAACTGCCGCCCTCCTTCGTCGCGCGCATGGCGGCCTGCCCGCAGGCGCCGCGATGGATCAATCTCGAGTACCTCAGCGCAGAAGACTACGTCGAGCGCAGCCATGGCCTGGCGTCACCGCAATTCAGCGGGCCAGGCGCGGGCTTGACCAAGCATTTTTTCTACCCGGGCTTCACGGCACGGACGGGCGGCCTGTTGCGCGAGCCCGGGCTGCTCGATCAAATTGATGGCTTTGATGGGAACAGCTGGCTGGCTCAGCGCGGCTGGGCACCACGGCCGGGGGAGCGAATCGTCAGCCTGTTCGCATATGCCAACGCGGCCTTGCCGGCGCTGCTGGACGCGCTGGCCGAGGAACCGACCTTGCTGCTCGCCTGCCCGGGTCCGGCGCAGGCGCGAATCGAAACGCGGGCGGGCTTGCGCAGCATCGCCGTGCCGTATCTGCCTCAGCAAGACTATGACCGCCTGCTGTGGTCCTGCGACCTGAACTTTGTGCGCGGCGAGGATTCCTTCGTGCGCGCGCAGTGGGCCGGCAAGCCCTTCGTCTGGCAGATCTACCCACAGCATGATGACGCCCATCACGCCAAGCTGGAGGCCTTCATGTCGCGCGCCGATCTGCCCGACGCGTGGCGTGCGGTGTGGCACGGCTGGAATGGCTTGGGCGCGCTGCCGGCTTCGCTGACGGGGCTGGCCGAGGCTGCGGCGCATGCCCCGGCATGGCGTGCGCAATTGGCAGCGCAGCCGGACCTGCTCAGCCAGCTGGACGGTTTCGTGAGGGCTTCCCGCTAGAATGTCGGGCTTTGCCGCGCCAAGCCGAGACGGGATCTGGTGCGCAGCCTGCCGGCAACCCGGCGCTCTACTTCGCAATACACCATGAAACTCGCTCAAGAAATCCGCGCCGGCAACGTGATCATGCAGGGCAAGGACCCGATGGTCGTCCTGAAGACGGAATACAGCCGTGGTGGCCGTGGCGCCGCGACCGTGCGCATCAAGATGAAGAACCTGCTGAACGGCGCCGGCGCCGAGCTGGTCTTCAAGGCCGACGACAAGATGGAGCAGATCATCCTCGACAAGAAGGAGTGCACCTACACCTACTTCGCCGACCCGATGTATGTCTTCATGGACACCGAGTACAACCAGTACGAGGTGGAGGCCGAGAACATGGGCGACGCCATTTCCTACCTCGAAGACAGCATGGCCGCCGAAGTCACCTTCTACGATGGCAAGGCCATCTCCATCGAGCTGCCGACCAGCGTCGTGCGCGAGATCGAGACCGAGCCTGCTGCCAAGGGCGACACGTCGGGCAAGGTCATGAAGCCCGCGCGCCTCAAGGGCACCGGCTTTGAGATCTCGGTCCCGGCCTTCGTGGAAAACGGCGACAGGATCGAAATCGACACCCGCACGCACGAGTACCGCAAGCGCGTCTGAGGCCGCCGCGGCCGTCGCAGTCAAACGCCCGCAGCTTGCGGGCGTTTTGCTTTATTCGTCGCTGTCCGAAAGATCGGAGAGATCGATTTCCGGCTCAGCATCGATCTCGCTGTCGAAATCGACCGTGCCCTTGACCGGGATCCAGGGCCGGTCCAACGGGCGGTAGATGCGGCTTTGCAGACGGGCCAGGCGGTCCGAGCGCCCGATGGCGTTCATGACCTGCTCAGGCGAAATCAGCATCGCAAACGGGTCGGCCAGATTCGGGGTGGTGTTCAGCATGGTGAGCCTCGTGGTGAGTCGATGGCTTCACTGTAGGCAGGCGGCCCGTTTCACGACAGTCGGCCCAGCGCGCTAGGCGCTGTAAGACTTTCCCTTACACGCCCCTTTGACCGAGCACTATTTGGCGGAGTTGGCGGCGTCCGCTGCGCGCTGGCGTTCCTTGATGAGGCGGCGCAGTTCTGCAGCCAGCTTGTCGCGTTCGCCGCGTTGGGCGAAGTCGGCCGCGGTCAGCTCTTGCTCGTTGGCTGCGCGAGGCTCCGCGCCGGCCTTGAGCAGCAGGGGCACAAGGTCGGAGTTGCCATAGCGGGCAGCCATCATCAGCGGCGTCGTGCCGTTCTCGGAGCGCGCATTGAGTTCGGCGCCCTGGGCGATCAGGAAGGCCGCAACGCCGTTGTCCGGGCCGCTGCAGGCGTAGTGCAGTGGCGTCCAGCCGGCCCGGTTGACCGCAGCGCCGCGCTTGACCAGAGCCCGCACGGCCGGCAGCGAGCCACGGATGGCCGCGATCATCAGCGGCGTCTCGCCCTGGGCGTTGGCATCGTCCACACGGGTCTGCGGCGAAGCCAGCAGGCTGTCGAGGGCGCGCTGCGAGCCCTCGTGCAAGGCGATGAAGATGGCCCGGCGGCCGCGCGCATCGTCCTGGTTGGGATCGACGCCTTTGAGAAGCAGGGCCAGCACGGTGCGCCCATCGTCCATCTCGGCGGCCGTGACCAGCTCGTCGATGGGCGCGGCCTGTGCCAGCAACGCGGCAGAAAGCGCAACGCCCGCCAGCCAGACCTTCATGCGACCTCCGGCAAGCAGAACAACCGCCGTGTGTTCGCCGTCGTGAGGGCGGCCAGTTCGGGCACGGGCAGGCCCACCGCGTCGGCCACGGCCTTCGCCACATGCGGCACATAGGCCGGTGAATTGGTCTTGCCGCGAAAGGGCATGGGCGCCAGGTAGGGGCTGTCGGTCTCGATCAGCACGCGGTCCAGCGGCAGCAGCTTCAGCAGGTCGCGCAGGTCCTGGGCGTTCTTGAAGCTGACGATGCCCGAGAAGGAGATGTAGTAGCCACGTTCGACGGCGGCCAGCGCCACCTCGGCGGTCTCGGTGAAGCAATGGAAGACGCCGCCGGCCGACTCGCCGCCCTCCTCGTCCAGCACGCGCAATGTGTCGGCGGCGCTGGATCGGGTGTGGATGACCAGCGGCTTGCGGGCCTGCCTGGCCGCGCGGATATGCGTGCGGAAGCGCTCGCGCTGCCACTCCATGTCGTCGATGCTGCGACCATTCAGGCGGTAGTAGTCCAGACCGGTCTCGCCAATGGCGACGACGCGAGGCAGCGCAGCCAGCCGCACCAGCTCGGCCACATCGGGCTCGCGCATGTCCTCGGTGTCGGGATGAACGCCCACCGTGGCCCAGAGCTGGTCATGCTCGATCGCCAGCGCATGCACCGCCTCGAACTCTTCCATCTGCGTGCAGATGCAGACGGCCTGCTCAACCTGGGCGGCCTGCATGTCGGCCAGGATGGCCGGCAGGTTCTGCTTCAGCTCGGGGAAGCTGAGGTGGCAATGCGAATCAATGAACATCGGGCTAGAGCGTCTGCGTCGGCTTGCTCGACGAGATCGCCGTGCCGAGGATTTCCTCGATGCGGACGCGGATCGCTCGCGTCTTCTCGTCACCTGGAAAGCGCACGCCGACACCCTGGGTGCGCCCGCCGGAGGCGTTGGGCGGCGTCAGCCAGGCGACCTTGCCGGCCACCGGATAGCGCTGGTTGTCCTCGGGCAGGGCCAGCAGCAGATAGATGTCTTCGCCGAGTTTGTAGTCGCGCGTTGTCGGCACGAACAGGCCGCCATCGGTAAAGGCAGGAATGTAGGCTGCATAAAGCGCCGACTTCTCGCGGAAGACCAGCTGGATGACGCTGGGCCGCGCGCCCGCACCGGCCGCGCCGCCCACGGTTGGCAAGGGCAGGCTGCCGCCCATCTGGCTGGGCTGGAATTGCGGGCTGCCGGGCTTGGAATTGGCGTCACTCATGGGCTGAGTGTATTCAGCGCGCGGCCGCCATCATGGCCGTCTGGGCTTGGGCCACCAGCGCCTCGATCCACAGCCCCGCATTGAGTGGATGTTCGGCATGACGTGCCGCACGGCGCAGTTCGGCGTCCCAGGCCAGCAGCGGTGCCGCCCGCTTTGGCAACGGCAATGCAGCTGCGGCAAAGAACTGGCCCGGCTGGCCGTGGCTGCGCCGGACCAGGTCGTGGCACAGGCGCTGCAGCACGTCGATGACTCGCGGGGGCGCCCAGTCGGAAAGGGCTGCCACCTCGCCCCGCGCAACGCGCTTGGGGATGGCCTGCCAGGTCGCGTCAGTCAGCCCGGCCTCATGCCAGGCCAGCGCCTGCTGCGGCCGGCCGCCGGTTGCGGCAAGCAGTCCCTCGGCGCCGTCGACACCCTTGGCAGCCAACCAGGCCAGCGCGGCGGCCCGGTCTGGCAGCGGCAAGGGCAGCGGCTGGCAGCGGCTGCGGATGGTGGGCAGCAAGCTGGCGCTGTCGTGGCTGGCCAGGGCAAAGCGCAGCAGGCCTGAGGGTTCCTCCAGCGTCTTCAACAGCGCGTTGGCGGCAATGCCGTTGAGCGCCTCGGCCGGGAAGATGACGACCACCTTGGCCCTGCCGCGCGCCGACGTGGCCTGGGCAAAGGCGAGCAGGTTGCGCACCGCCTCCACCTTGATCTCGCGGCTGGGCTTGGCCTTGCCAGCCTTGGGCGCCTCGGCCTCTTCGAAAGGCAGGCCGAGCGACTCGCGCGCCGACGCGTCCAGCGCTTCGGGCAGCAGCAGTTGAAAGTCGGGGTGCGTACCGCTGGCGAACAGCTTGCAACTGGCGCAATGACTGCAGGCCGGCTGGTTCTCGGCGCGGTCTTCGCAAAGCCAGCTCTGGGCCAGCTTGACGGCCAGTTCGAGCTGACCGACGCCGGCCGGCCCCTGCACCAGCAGGGCATGCGAGCGCGCCCGCGCCAGCGCATCGGCCAGCGGCGCCTGAAGCCAGGGCAGGTCGGCGTTCAGCATGCCGGGTAACGCTTGTCGAGCACGGCAAGCACCTGGGCCGCCACTTGCTCGACCGTGCCGCTGGCGTCCACGCGCACGATGCGCGCCGGCGCCTGGGCCGCACGGGCCGCATAACCGGCGCGCACGCGCTCGAAGAAGGCCAGGTCCAGCTGCTCGATGCGGTCGGCCTCGCGCGCACTGGCGCGGCGCGCCGCGGCCTGCTCGGCGGGCAGGTCGAACCACAGCGTCAGCTCCGGCTCGGTGCCTTCCTGCACCCAGTCGGCCAAGGGGTTCAGCACCGACAGCGGCAGGCCGCGGCCACCGCCCTGGTAGGCAAAGCTGGCATCGGTGAAGCGGTCACAGAGCAACGTCTTGCCGGCGGCGAGCGCGGGCTTGATGACGGCTTCGACATGGTCACGGCGGCCGGCGAACATCAGCAGCAACTCGGTCAGCGAATCCATCGGCTGCTTGAGCACGATGTCACGCAGCGTCTCCGCCAGCGGCGTGCCACCGGGCTCGCGGCTGAGCTGCACGTCGGCGCCGCGGGCGCGGAACCAGTCGGCCACGGCCTGGATGTGGGTGGACTTGCCGGCACCATCGATGCCCTCGAAAGAAATGAACCGTCCCGTCACTTGCCGCTGCGCTGGTATTTGTTGACCGCGCGATTGTGCGCGGCGAGGTCGTCGCTGAACTCGCTGCTGCCGTCGCCACGGGCGACGAAATAGAGCGACTTGACGGATGCCGGGTTCAGGGTCGCCTGCAGCGAGGCCGCACCCGGCATCGCGATGGGCGTGGGCGGCAGGCCGCCACGCGTGTAGGTGTTGAAGGGGGTGTCGGCCAGCAGGTCGCGCTTGCGCAGGTTGCCATCGAAGGCCTCGCCCAGGCCGTAGATGACGGTCGGGTCGGTCTGCAGCGGCATGCCGACGCGCAGGCGGTTGACGAAGACCGCGGCGACCCGGCTGCGGTCGGCCTGCGTGCCGGTCTCCTTCTCGACGATGGAAGCCAGGATCAGCGCCTCGTCGGGTGACTTCAATGGCAGGTCCGGCGCGCGCTTGCCCCAGGCGGCGACCAGTCGCTGCTGCATGGCCGAGTGAGCGCGCTTGAGCACCGTCAGGTCACTGACGCCGCGACTGTAGGCATAGGTGTCGGGAAAGAAGCGGCCCTCTGGCGCGACGCCGGGCGCACCGAGCGCGGCCATGATGTCGGCATCGCTCATCTGCGCCGTCCTGGCCTTGAGCGCCGGTGCGGCGGCGAGCGCTGCCCTCACCTGGCGCCAGTTCCAGCCTTCGATGAGGCGCAGTTGCTCCATCACCTGGTCGCCGCGCACCATCTTGTCCAGCAGCGTCCGCGGCGTGATGCCGGCATGCACCTCGTAGCTGCCGGCGCGGATCTGCTTGGCCTGACCCGACCAGCGGAACCACTCATAAAGCCAACGCGCATCGGTCTGCACACCCGCCGCCACCCAGGCGCGGGCGACCACGGCAGGGCTGGTGCCAGGCTCGATGGACAGCTCCACCGACGGGGCGGCCAGGTTCAAGGGGCTGCGCAGCCACTGCCAGACGGCGCCCGCAGCCAGGCCGGCGATCAACAACAACACGAGCAATGCCCGCAACAGCCACTTCATGCCCTTGCCCATGCTCCGTCAAAAGGGCGCTGATGATAATTGCCGCCATGTCTGAGACCCTTCAAGCCTCCCAACTCCGGCTCGGCGACTGGGGCGTGATCCGCGCCCAGGGCGCCGACGCCGCCAGCTTCCTGCACGGCCAGCTCACCCAGGACTTCGCGCTGCTCGACCGCGACCACGCCCGCCTTGCCGGCTTCTGCACGGCCAAGGGCCGGCTGCTGGCGACGATGGTCGGCTGGCGTGGTGGCGACGAAGAGATCCTGCTGGCCCTGCCAGCCGAGACGTTGGCGGCGACGCTCAAGCGGCTGTCGATGTTCGTGATGCGGGCCAAGTGCAAGCTCACTGACGCGAGCGCCGAGTTCGCCGTCTACGGCTTGCTGGGCGCGCCGACCGCCGAGGCCTGGACGCTGGTGCGCGACGGTGACGCCGTGCAGATCGCCCTGCCCGCTGAACCCGAATTTGGCCGCGCGCTACGCGTGCAGCCGGCTTCATCACCCGCACCGGCCGGTGCCGTGATGTCGCCCGACGACTGGGCGTTTGCCGAAGCGGCGGCCGGCATGGCCTGGGTGCGCGGCGCCACCGTCGAGGCCTTTGTGCCGCAGATGATCAATTTCGAGGTGCTCGGCGGCGTGAACTTCAAGAAGGGCTGCTACCCCGGCCAGGAGATCGTCGCGCGCAGCCAGTACCGCGGCACGCTCAAGCGGCGGCTGCAGGTCTTCGAGACGCAAGGCACCGTCGAGATCGGCCAGGAGATCTTCAACAGCGCCGATCCGGAGCAGCCCGCTGGCGTCGTCGCCGGCAGCGGTTCGCGCGACGGACGTTCGGTCATCGCCGCCGAGATCAAGCTCGCGGCGCTGGAAGGCGGCAGCCTCCATCTGGGCAGCGCTACCGGCGCGACGTTGCAGCACTGCGTCCTTCCCTACGACATTCCGCCGCAAGACTGATGCAACTCTACGTCTATTACCGCGTTGCGGCGGAACACGTCGACGACGCCCTCACCGCTTTTCGCAAGGCCCGCGTCGAGGCGCCCATCGAATTGCTGCAACGCCCAGAGCCGGACGCCGACGGGCTGTGGACGTGGATGGAGGTCTACCCGGAGGGCTGGGGTCATCGCGAACCGCAGACCGCCGCAGCCATGGCACCCTGGCTGGCCAGCGAGCGCAAGGTCGAGCGCTTCGAGATGCTGGGCTGAGGCCGGATCGAGGACAGCACCTGCGTGCTGTCCGACACCTGCCGAAGGACTGGCCGCCTGCATGCGGCCAGGCTTAAAGCGCCCTCACCATCTCCACGTGCCCAATGCCAGCCTCCTCGAACGGCTGGCCGCGCCGCTGGAATCCCGCGCGAAGATAAAAATTCTCGGCCGACAGCTGCGCATGCAGCAGCACTTCGCGATAGCCCAGTTTCTTCGCCTCGGCCATCAGCGCGTCCAGCACCTGACGGCCGATCTGCGTGCCGCGCATGGCGCGCAGCACGGCCATGCGGCCGATCTTGGCGACGCCGGGGACGTGCTCCAGCATCCGGCCGGTGGCCAGCGGCATGCCGAAGCGGTTGCGGGCCAGCGCATGCAGGCAGCTGGCATCGGCGGCGTCCCATTCCATGTCGGCCGGGATGCCCTGCTCGTCGATGAAGACCTGGTGGCGGATGGCGGCGGCGTCACCGTGTTCGCTCCAGGCACCCACGCCGACGTCGACGACGCTTTGCCCGGCCTCGAAGCCGTGGATGACATCGCGCAGCGCATCGGGCAGGCGCTGCGGCGTCTGCGCGACCGGGTCGGCGAAGACATAGACCATGTCGGCCTGCACCAGCAACTGGTCGCCCCGGAAGACGGCGCCGTCGACCTTCATCGAGCTGTTGCCGAACTCGCGGCAGCGGATGCCGATGTCCAGGCGGTCGTCGTAGCGGGCCGAGCCGAGATAGTCGAGCGCAGCGCGACGCACGAAAAGATCACCGCCGAGCATCTTCATCGTGTCCGCATACGGCAGCGCCAGCGCGCGCCAGTAGCCGCTCATGGCCGTGTCGAGATAGGTCAGGTAGTGGCCGTTGAAGACGATGCCCTGCGCATCGATCTCGGCCCAGCGCACGCGCAGCGGTTCGAGCAGGCGGAAGTCTTGGCGTTTCATGGTTTGAGGTGCTCGCGAATGGCCGAGGCGCAGAAGTCGATGGCGCTGATGGCCTCGGGCAGGCTGCGGCCCATCTTGATGAAGTCGTGGGTGACGCCGCGCGTGAGTTCGAGCTGCACCGGCACGCCGGCCGCGCGCAGCACGTCGGCATAGGCCAGGCCTTCGTCCACCAGCGGGTCGGCCTCGGCCAGCAGCACGGCGGCGGGCGCCAGGCCGCTGTGGTCGTCGGCGTGCAAGGGCGCAAAGCGCCAGTCGCCGCGCTGGTCGGCATCGATGTAGTGGCCGAAGAACCACTCGATGGACTGGGCGTCGAGCAAAAAACCTTGCGCGAAGCGGCGGTGCGATTCGTGGCCCATGTGGCTGTCGGTGCCGGGCGTGATCAGCAGTTGCAGGGCCAGCGGCAGGCCCTGGTCACGCGCGAAGAAGGCGCAGCCCGCGGCTAGCGTGCCGCCCGCGCTGTCGCCACCGACGGCAAGGCGGGAACCGTCCAGGCCGAGGGCGCCGGCCTGCTGGTGCAGCCAGCTGAGACCCGCCCAAGCGTCGTCGACGGCGGCGGGAAAGCGGTGCTCGGGCGCAAGCCGGTAGTCCAGCGCCAGCACCGCGGCGCCGCTGCGCAAGGCGAGCTGGCGACACAGGCTGTCGTGGGTCTCCAGGTCGCCGATGGTGAAACCACCGCCGTGCAGATAGAGCAGCACGGGCAGCTTGTCGCCGCTGGGCGCATAGATGCGCGCGGGGCGACCGGCGGCTTCGAGGTCTTCGACGCGGGCCAGCGGCGCGCGCGGCAGGTCGAGGATCTCGGCGCCCATGCGATAGGCGATGCGGGCCTCGCGCGGGGTCAGTGAATGAAAAGGCGGCCGGTTGGCGCGCTGGATGCGCGTCAGTAACTCGGCCATGCGGGGGGTCAAAGGCGGCGTCATTGCAGCCGCATTGTCTGCGGCGGCACCCAGGGGTCACGCAACGGCGCCTGGAAGGCCGGCTCGGCGCTCGGCGTAGCGCTGCCCGGTGCCTGCGGCGTGCCGGCGCGGTCACGCATGATGATGGGCCCGGCCTGCAGCGCACGGCGCTCGGGGCCGAGGTCGGCCGTGGCGCGCAGCGCCAGCGTGTCAGCGTAGAAGGCCTTCATGTCGGCCAGTTGGGCGGCGCGGGTCGCATCGTCGAGATAGCTCATGTGGCCACCTGGATAGTTGCGGATCTTCACGCGGCCGGCATCCACGCGCGCCAGGTCGGTCTCGGTCAGACGGAAAGGCGTGGCCAGGTCGTGATAGCCGCTGACGGCCAGCACGCGCAGGCGCGGGTTCTGCGCCAGCGCGGCGGCCAGGTCGGGCAGCGTGTCCGGCAGCGGCCGGCCGGCGTGGCTGAAGTCCCACAGGTTGATGGCGCCGCTCAGCACCACATAGGTGGAGGCATTGCGATAGCCGAGGTCATCGCGCAAATGCGTCACGATGCCCTGGGCGAAGCTGGCGCCGATCCAGGTGCTGGACGGATCACCGTCGGCGGCGAGTGCGCTGCCGGTGGGCGCTTTCATGCGGGCGTCGTAGCGGCCAAGCAGGTGGCCGGCGACGAGCTGCTGACGAAAGGCCGTGGCCGACACATTGAGGTTGGCCTGCCACCGCGCGGCCGCCAGGCCGGTCATGTCGGCCAGCGGCTGCCACAGCGCGGGTGCCGGCTGTTGATTGGCCAGCCAGGCCTGCACGGCCGGTGCGTAGACCTGGCCGGCATAGACGCGTGCCTGGCTGATCCAGGCCTCGGCATCCGTCGGCACGGGTTGGGTCAGGCCGTGGAAGGCGCCCACCGCGGCATAGCTGGGCAGATAGCCGCCGCAACCTTGACCGCCGGTGATGCCGCAATTGCTGTTGTAGTCCATGGCTGGCGACTGCAGCACCAGGCCTTCGAGCATGACGCCGGCGTCTTGCAGGCGACGCGCCAGCACGGCCGTGCGCGGACCGCCGTAGCTCTCGCCGAACAGGTATTTGGGCGAGGCTGCGCGGTTGTTGACGGCGAGGTAGCGCTGGATGAAGTCGCGGAACAGGGCCGCGTCGGTGTCCACGCCCCAGAAGTTGCGGTTGATGAAGGGCGCGATCGCCTGCGAGTAGCCGTTGCCGACGGCGTTGATGAAGACAAGGTCGGATTGACCCAGGAAGTGCTCCGCGTTGTCGACCATCGGGAAGGGGCGCGCTGCAGTCGTGTCGGGCGCATTGGTGACCAGGCGCCGAGGGCCGAAGCTGCCGAGCTGCAGCCACACCGAGGCCGAGCCCGGCCCGCCGTTGTAGAAGAAGGTGACGGGGCGCGTCGCCAGGTCCGCGCCGGGCAGGGTGTAGGCGACGTAGAACACCGAGGCCTGGGCCGCGCCAGCGGCGTCACGGGCGATCAGGTGGCCGGCGGTGGCGGTGTAGCTCAGCGTCTGCCCGTTCACCGTCAGCGTCTTGGTGCTGACGGCGGCGGCCTCCACGGCGCCGGGCAACGACGCATCGGCAGCGGAGGAATACACCGTCGTGTCGGTCAGGCCGGGCTGGTTGTCGACCGGCGGCGGTGCGGATGGGGGCGGGGCCGAGTCCCCTCCCCCGCCCCCGCCGCCGCAGGCGACCAACACGACCGAGAACGCCAGAGTGAGCAGAGTCGCACGCATGACGGCGAGTCTAGACACGCCGATCTAGGATGCACAAAGACATTCAATGCGGAGAGACCATGGCCCAGATCCTCTACCTGACCCGCATCGAGCTGGAGTTCGGCGCCAGCCGGCTGCTACCTGCGGAATGCGAGCGCATCGGCATTCGCCGGCCCCTCGTCGTGACCGACGCCGGCGTGCGCGCGGCTGGCGTGCTGGATGAAGCGCTGGCAGCTTTCGACATCCAGCCACCCGTCTTCGACCGCACCCCTGCCAACCCGACCGAGGCAGCCGTGCGCCTGGCCGTCGAGGTGGCTCGGGAGTTCGACTGCGACGGCCTCATCGCCATCGGCGGCGGCTCCAGCATGGACCTGGCCAAGGGCGTGGCCATCGCCGCCACGCACGAGGGGCCGCTGACCCACTACGCCACCATCGAGGGCGGCGCAGGGCGCATCAGCCCCAAGGTGCTGCCGCTGATTGCGGTGCCGACGACGGCCGGCACCGGCAGCGAGGTCGCACGCGGCGCCATCATCATCGTGGACGACGGCCGCAAGCTGGGCTTCCACAACTGGGAGCTGCTGCCCAAGGCCGCCATCTGCGACCCCGCACTGACCTTGAAGTTGCCGCCGGCGCTGACGGCAGCCACCGGCATGGATGCGATTGCGCATTGCATCGAGACCTTTCTCGCGCCGGCCTTCAACCCGCCGGCCGACGGCATCGCGCTGGAAGGGCTGCGGCGCGGCTGGCAATCCATCGAACGAGCCACGCGCGACGGCCAGGACCGCGACGCGCGCATGGACATGATGTGCGCCAGCGTGCACGGGGCGATGGCCTTCCAGAAGGGCCTGGGCGCCGTGCATTCGCTGAGCCATGCGCTCGGCGGCTTGAACCCGCGGCTGCACCATGGCACGTTGAACGCGGTCTTCCTGCCTGCCGTGATCCGCTTCAACGCCACGGCCGACAGCGTGCGGCGCGACCGGCGCATCGAGCGCCTGGCCCACGCGATGGGTCTTGCCGACGATAGCGCCGACGCGGTCGCCGATGCGATCAGCGCGTTGAACGCCCGGCTGGGCCTGCCCAGCGGCTTGGCAGCGATGGACGTGGGACCCGAGCTGGACGAGCGCATCATCGAACGCGCCCTGGTGGACCATTGCCACAAGACCAACCCGCGCATTGCCAGTCCCGAGCACTACGTGGCCTTGCTGGCTGCCTCGCGTTGAGCTGATCGCGCAAGCGTTGGGATCGCGATCCGTGACGTAAGCCGCACGCCGCCGCGCGACTGCGGGCGGGCTGCGCAACTCTGGCGCGAACATCGGCGGTTACACAAGAAAAGGAAACCGCATGACGAAGCTTTCCATCGGCAAGCGCCTGGCCGCCGGCTTTGCCCTGGTGCTCGTACTGGCTGCCTGCGTCATCGCGGTGGCAGCCTGGCGACTGGCCTCCACCGCCGCGGCAACCCGCCAGATGATGGACGAGCCGCTTGCCAAGGAGCGGCTCATTTCGGACTGGAGCCGCAACATCAATTCAGGCGTGCGCAGAACCATGGCCATCGCCAAGAGTTCAGACGCGTCGCTGGTCGAGCTTTTCAAGGAAGACGCGGCGCAGTCCACCAAGTCCTCCGGCGAGATGCAGGAAAAGCTCAAGGGCTTGATCCGCTCGCCCGACGAGCAAAAGCTGTTCGATGCCGTCGGCGAGGCGCGCAAGGTCTACCTTGACTCGCGCGACCGGCTGACTCAGCTGAAGAAGGACGGTGACGCCGAAGATGCCGAGAAATTGCTGATGGAGGTCTTCGTGCCGGGCTCCAAGGTGTATCTGGCGCGCATGCAGGAGTTCCTGGACCACCAGCGCAAGCGCATCGACCAGACCGCCGCCGACATCGACGCAGCCAATGGCACTGGCCGGCTGATGCTGCTGGGCATTGGTCTGGCCATGCTGGCCGTCGGCATTGCTGCAGCCTGGCGCATCACGCGCAGCATCACGCTGCCGCTGGCGGCGGCCAACGAACTGGCCGAGCGCGTGGCCGACGGCAACCTGATGCGCTCGGGCGCGGGCGCCGTCGCGGGCTCCGACGAGATCGGCCAATTGCAGACGACGCTGCGCCGCATGCGCGAGACGCTGTCGCAGGCCATCGGCAGCATCCGAGATTCAGCCGAGTCGATCGGCACCGCCTCGGCCGAGATCGCCAGTGGCAACCAGGACCTGAGCGCCCGCACCGAGAAAGCCGCGTCGAGCCTGGAGCAGACCGCCAGCGCGATGGAAGAGCTGACCGGCACCGTGCATCAGTCGGCGGCGGCGGCCGGCCAGGCAAATTCGCTCGCCGTGTCGGCGGCCAGTGTGGCTCAACGCGGCGGCGACGTGGTGGCGCAGGTGGTGCACACGATGGACGAGATCAACGCCAGCTCGCGCAAGATCGCGGACATCATCGGCGTCATCGACGGCATCGCTTTTCAGACCAACATCCTGGCGTTGAACGCTGCCGTGGAAGCGGCGCGCGCGGGCGAACAGGGCCGCGGCTTCGCCGTCGTCGCCAGCGAGGTGCGTTCGCTCGCCGGGCGCTCGGCGGACGCGGCCAAGGAGATCAAGGGCCTGATCGGCAGCAGCGTCGAGCGCGTGGACGCCGGCTCCCGCCTGGTAGCCGAGGCTGGCAAGACCATGGATGAACTGGTCGGCGCCGTGCAACGCGTCAAGGACATCATGGGCGAGATCACGACCGCGACCGCCGAGCAGTCCGACGGCATCGCCCAGGTCAATATCGCCATTGCCCAACTGGATCAGGTCACGCAGCAGAACGCCGCGCTGGTGGAAGAGTCCACTGCCGCCGCCGAGAGCCTGCGCGAGCAGGCGACGACCTTGAACGCCGCGGTCGGCACCTTCCAGGTCGCACGCCGCTGACGTGACGGTCAGCTGCCGCCGCCGCAGCCCGATCCGCAGCTGCAGCCGCCGCCGTCCGAGACGCTGCAACTGCCGGCGTCGACTGGGCCCCCGGTAGCGCCACCGCTGTCGCCGGCCTGCTGCCGGCGCAGCGAGATCAGCTCTGCCTCGCTGATGAGGCCCAGCGCCACCAGGCCGGCGGCCGCGACGCTCGCATGCGCGAAAGCGGCGCCGCCGGGTTGCCCGAAGCCGTCGATCTGCCGGTGCAGCAATGCGCCGCGCTTGTGTTGGTAGGCCCAGCCGGTCGGCAGGCACAGCAAGCCGTCGAGCGCGAACACCAGCGGCAGCTGCGGCCCGAGCAGGCCCTTGCCCTCGCTGCGGCAGGCGCCGACCCATGTGCGGGCCAGGCAGTCATCCAGCGGCGCGCCGAGGTCGTCCGCCCCGCGGTGCTCGACGACGCGGCTGAAGTAGCGCTCTTGCCAGACGGCGAGGCCACCCGGGTCGACTTTGAGCCAGACATGCCAGACGGAATCCGCCGCCTTGCTCGGCAACGCGCACGGCCCGCATTCGCGCTGCAGGCGGCAGCCTTCGAAGAACTGTGCCAAGCCGAGCGAGCAGCGCAGCCAGGCCGCATCGTCGGTGGCAAGCCCCGGCAACTCTTCGGGCGCTTGCAAGGCCCAGGCAGAGCGGATGGATGCAGGGATTTGATCGGCCGCCACCGTGGCCGGGGGGCAGCGCCGGCGCAGCGCGGTGGCCTCACCGTTGGCCCGCTGATCGGCCCACCACGCGCCCATGCGGGACGCGAGGCTGAACTTTGTTGTTGTTGTTGTCGTGTTGTTCATGGCGACAGTCTTTGACGCCAGCATGACGTGCGCGTGACAAAGAAAAAAGGCCCGCTAGAGCGGGCCCAAGGTCAGGAGTTGAAACTGACTGATTAACCGCGATCAACCATGCTTGGCGTCGAAGAACTGTTCGTCTTCCGTCGAGCCCTTCAGCGCCGCCGTCGAGGCGTTGGCCTCGATGGTCGTCGTAACGGCGTCGAAGTAACCGGTGCCGACTTCGCGCTGGTGCTTGACAGCGGTGAAGCCCTTCTCGGCGGCGGCGAACTCCTTCTCCTGCAACTCGACAAATGCGCTCATCTGGTTGCGGGCATAGCCATGGGCCAGCTCGAACATCGAGTAGTTCAGACTGTGGAAGCCAGCCAGCGTGATGAACTGGAACTTGTAGCCCATGGCGCCGAGCTCGCGCTGGAACTTGGCGATGGTGGCGTCGTCGAGGTTCTTCTTCCAGTTGAAGCTGGGCGAGCAGTTGTAGGCCAGCAGCTTGCCAGGGAACTTGGCGTGAATGGCGTCGGCGAAGGCCTTGGCGAACGCCAGGTCGGGCTTGCCGGTCTCACACCAGATCAGGTCGGCGTAGGGCGCGTAGGCCAGGCCGCGGCTGATGGCCTGGTCCAGGCCGTTGCGGGTGCGGTAGAAGCCTTCCACCGTGCGCTCGCCGGTGCAGAAAGGCTTGTCGTTGTCGTCGATGTCGGCCGTGACCAGGTCGCCGGCTTCGGCGTCGGTGCGGGCGACCAGCAGCGTAGGCGCGCCCATCACGTCGGCGGCCAGGCGGGCAGCGACGAGCTTGGCGACGGCTTCACGGGTGGGCACGAGCACCTTGCCGCCCATGTGGCCGCACTTCTTGGCGCTGGCCAGCTGGTCTTCGAAGTGGACGCCGGCGGCACCCGCTTCGATCATGGCCTTCATCAACTCGAAGGCGTTCAGCACGCCACCGAAGCCGGCTTCCGCGTCGGCCACGATGGGGGCGAAGAAGTCGATGTCGTCCTTGCCTTCGCTCCACTGGATCTGGTCGGCGCGCTGGAAGGTGGCGTTGATCTTCTTGACGACCTTGGGCACCGAGTCCACTGAGTAGAGCGACTGGTCGGGATACATCTCGCCATTGCTGTTGGCGTCACCGGCGACCTGCCAGCCCGACAGATAGATGGCCTTCAGGCCAGCTTTGACCTGCTGCATGGCCTGGTTGCCGGTCAGGGCGCCCAGCGCATTGACGAAGGGCTCGGTATTCACCAGACCCCAGAGCTTTTCGGCGCCGCGCTTGGCGAGCGTGTGCTCGATCTCGATGGAGCCGCGCAGGCGCACGACGTCGGCGGCGCTGTAGCCGCGGGTGATGCCCTTCCAACGGGGGTTCTCGGCCCAGTCTTTTTCGAGGGCGGCGGTCTGTTGGTCACGGGTGAGGCGGGTCATGGAAAGCTCCTTGCTGAACATCGAAAACGAATGCCGCAAGACTAGGCCTTCGCGCCTGCTCCGTGGACTGTCAAGTCTTGTACAAGACGAAAAACATTTCCGTTTAAAAACAATGACTTGAAGAACTTATTTCAAATAAAGAAATGCAATTCACCATAATGAGAAATCTTGCGGCGTCGCAACATTGGCGCTTTTCATTATCCGAAAAGTGACTTTCGAATCGTGAGAATCGGCCACGCAAAAATGTCGAGCTGGTCTCCATCGCCCCACCGCCATGACTGTCCTGATCACGCCCCGATTGCGCCTCGAACCGCTCGATGACAATCATTTCGACGGCCTGTTCCGACTGAACAGTGATCCCGTCGTCATGCGCTACATCACCGGGCGCTCGGACACGCCGGCAGACACCCGGTCCATGATCGACCGCGTGAAAGCCCGCTGGGCAGAGTTCGGCTATTCCTGGTGGGGCTTCGTGCGGCGCGACACAGGCGAACTGATCGGCACGGGTTGTATCCAGCACCTCAACCGCGACCCCGGCGAACCGCTGGAGACCGGCTGGCGGCTGCGCCAGGACGCCTGGGGCGAGGGTTATGCCAGCGAGGCGGCGCGCCACATGGTCGGCTGGGCGTTCAAGACGCTCAAGCCCGAGCTGATCTGTGCCGTCTGCCAGCCGGAAAACACGCCCTCCTCGGCCGTCATGGAACGCTTGGGCATGAGCTTCACCGGCACTGGCCGCTGGTACGACATGGATTGCAGCCGCTACGACATCACCGCAGCGCAGTGGGCGGCATGCCCGGCCAAAACTCGCTACGACGCTGAGGCATAGTTCGATTTCTCGTAATCACTGTGCACGGAGGACCTATGGCCAACACCGAACAACGCGGCAACAAGATGACCAAGAAACCCAAGAAGGACACAGGCCCCGGCAAGGCGGCGGGCTCGGACCGTCCGGTGCCGCCGATGACGGCCGTCTTGCCCAAGGGCAAGGAAGCCAAGCTGAAGAACAAGTAAGCGCGCGGTGCTGGCCGAAGATCAAAGACCGCCGATGAAGTAGCGCTTCAAGCCGGCCAGCACCATCTCGACGGCAATCGCGGTCAGCACCAGGCCCATCAGCTTCTCGATGGCCGACACGACCGAATCGCCCAGCAGCTTGCGGATGCGGTCGGCCATCACCAGCACGATGCCCGACACCAGCATGGCGGCGCTGAGAGCGCCAATCCATTCGTAGATGCGGTCCGGCTGGCGGGACGCCAGCAGCAGCACCGTGGCCATGGCCGAGGGCCCGGCCAGCAACGGCACGGCTAGCGGAAAGATCAGCGGCTCACGCCCGGGCTCCAGCCCGTAGGCCGATTCGCCGGCACCGCCAAAGATCATGCGGATCGCGATGATCATCAGGATGACGCCGCCGGCCACTTCCAGCGAGCGCTCCGACAGGTGCATGACCCGCAGGAAGCCTTCGCCGAGGAACATGAAGGCGAACAGCACGCAGAAGGCGATGCCCACCTCGCGCATGGCGACGAGCGTGCGGCGCTCTTTCGGCACCGCACGCATGACCGAGATGAAGATGGGCAGACTGCCGAGCGGGTCGAGGACCAGCAGCAGCAGGATCAGGGCCGAGAGGAAGCTGTGGTCCATCGGCCCGGATTGTCAGCGACGGCCTCAGAACCGATAGTGCGCCCGCGCGAAGTAGGACGCGCCGTTCAGACCGAACTGCACGCTGTCGTAGTAGAAGCCGTTGTCGGTTTCGAACGGGTCCTGGCGCGTCGGCTTCACGTTGAAGACGTTGTTGCCGCCCACGCTGAGCTTGAGGGCTGGCGTGGCCTGCCAGGTCACGCCAAGATCCATCGATGTCTTGGGCTTGTAGTGCAGGTTCGGCACTGGCGGGCCAGAGAAGGTGCCCTGGGTCTGGCTACCGAAATGGATGACCTTGGCCTCGGTCGTCCAGGCGCCCTGCGCGTACTCGAAGCCCAATGTCGCCTTGGCGCGCGGGCCGCCCTGCTCGATGAAGAGACGCTCGCGCTCGGACAGCAGCACGTCCTCGAAGCCCTGCAGCAGCGCCGGCGCGTTGACACGAGTCACCGTCGTGCGGCTGAGGTTCAGCGCCAGGAAAGTGTTGAGCTGCCCGGCGCCCAGCTTGCTGCGGTTGGAGGCCGTCAGGTCGAGGCCGCGCGTGCGCGTGTCGATCGAGTTGACAAAGAACTGCGCCTGGCCCACGCCCAGCCCTTGCAGGATGGCGCCAAGCGCCGGGTAGTTGTCGGCATCGAAGCGGCCCGACAGCACGATGCGGTCGCGGATGTTGATTTGATAAAGGTCGGCCGTGATGGCGGTGTCCGCGCTGGGCTTGAAGGTGAAGCCGGCGGTGACATTCTTGGACTTCTCCTGCTTCAGCGCCGGCACGCCGGCCGCGTTGGTGATGGCGCTGCCGTTGGGGGCTAGCACGACGTCCAGCGGTTGGCCGCTGATGAAGTCGGTGAAGGTGGACGAGAAATAGAGCTGCTGCAGGCTGGGTGCTCGGAACCCCGTGCTGGCCGCGCCGCGCACCAGGAAGGCGTTGCTGAGCTTGTAGCTGCCGGCCAGCTTGGCCGTCGTCGTCGAGCCGAAGTCGCTGTAATGCTCGGCGCGAATGGCGGCATCGACCGTCAGGCTGGGCGTCAGATTGGCCTCCCAGTCCAGGTAGAGCGCCTGGCTGTTGCGGCTGCGCTTGGTCGCGTCCGACGGCTGGAAGCCGGGGAAGCCCTGGCTGCCGGCGTTGCCGCCGACGCCCACGCCGTCGGCGTCGTTGTAGGAGCCCAGCTCCCCGGCGACGATGTCGTACTTCTCACGGCGGTACTCGGCACCGAAGGCGATGTTGCTGCCGCCGAGCAGGCTGGGGAAGAACTGGCTGACGTCGAAGTTGGTCGTCGCCTGGCTGAAGCCGAAGCCGCCGGCATCGAAGCTCGTCGGGCTGACGCCAGGGCCTCCTGCCAGCAGGTCCTTGTTGGCGATCGAGGCGTTCAGCGTGTTGTTGATGTTGTAGCGAAGCTTGTTGCTGCCGTAGGTCTGCGACAGGTCGGTATCCCAGCCCGCGATGGACGACTTCCAGCCGACGATCAGGTAGCGGTCCTCGATCTTGCCGTCGATGAAGGGCACGAAGCCGTCCGGGTACATCGCGGCCGAGTTGCGGCTCGGGATGTCATCCGAGCCGACGCCACCGCGCGCCCAGGCGCCGGACGACGCATCGCGGTTCTGAGCACCGGCAGTGACGTAGAGCTTGTTCTCGGCCGCCAACGGGAATTCGCCGTTCAGATAGACCGTCTTGTTCGTGACTGCGGTATCCCCAATGGTGCGGGGGCCGACGTTCTCGTCGTTGGGGTCGTTGCGGTTGGAACGGCCACGGTCCTGCCATTCGCCGGTGATGCCCAGCGATCCGTCGCCGAGCTTGATGCCACAGTAGGCCGAGGCAAGATAGTTCTTGCCGTCGCCGGCCGAGTACTGGCCGTAACCGGCCACCGCTTCACAACCGGCCCTTTTCTTCAGCTGGATGTTGATGACGCCGGCAATCGCGTCGGAGCCGTATTGGGCCGCCGCGCCGTCGCGCAGCACCTGCACGTTGTCGATGGCCAGCAGCGGCAGGGAATTCATGTCCGTGCCGGTCGAGCCGCGGTTGCGCGCACCGAACAGGTTGACCAGCGCCACCGTGTGCCGGCGCTTGCCGTTGACCAGCACCAGCGTCTGGTCCGAGCCGAGGCCGCGCAGTGCGGCGGAGTCGATGAGGTCGGCGCCATCCGCGCCGGTCTGGCGGGTGGAGTTGAACGAGGGCGACAGGTTCTGCAGCGTCTGCGCCAGGTCGAATTGACCACCGCCTTCAGCCGCCTTGCCCATGGAATAGATGTCGACCGGTACCAGCGTGTCGGTGGCGGAGGCGGCGGGCAGGCTCTTGCGCGAGCCGACAACAGTGACGCGTTCAAGGCTGCTGGCTTCCTGGGCCAAGGCCGCAGCGGTGGTGAAGAGGGTCAACGCGGCGAGCGCGGTCGGCAGCAGGCGGGTGGCGTGCATGAAAACTCCGGATAGGGGTATGTGATGGCGGCGGAGTTTGCCCCTGCCAACCAGCCCGGCGAGGGCCGGTGTTGTGGCCTGCCGACAGGTTGAAACGATCGAAACGAACGAAGCTTCGGTGCAACCCGTGGCCGGGAAAACGAGAGGCTGCCGCTTCAGCCGCGCGGATGGTGCTCGGCGTGCAGTGCCTTGAGGCGCTCGCGCGCCACATGGGTGTAGATCTGCGTCGTCGACAGGTCGGCATGCCCCAAAAGCAACTGCACGGCACGCAAATCCGCACCATGGTTGAGCAGGTGCGTCGCAAAGGCATGGCGCAGCGTGTGCGGCGACAGCGGCACCGTGATACCGGCTGAAAGCGCATGTCGCTTGATCAGGGTCCAGAACATCTGGCGCGTCATGCCGGCGCCGCGCGCGGTGACGAAGAGGTCGTCGCTGCTCTGGCCGGCCAGGATCTCGGCGCGCGCCTCGCGCAGATAGCGCGCCATCCAGTCGCGCGCATGCTCGCCGAAGGGCACGAGGCGGGCCTTGCTGCCCTTGCCGGTGACATGCAGCACGCCGTCCTTGAAGGCGACATGGGCGCCTTTGAGCGTGACGAGCTCCGACACGCGCAGGCCGCTGGCATACATCAGCTCCAGCATCGCGCGGTCGCGCAGGCCCAGCGGCGTGTTGACGTCGGGCGCATCAAGCAAGGCGCTGACCTGCGCCTCGCTGAGCAGCTTGGGCACGCGCAGCGGCTGACGTGCGGCGGTGAGCTTGAGCGTCGGGTCGGCGCTGATGCGGCCCTCCCGCAGCGCCCAGCGGAAATAGCGCTTGAAGACCGACAGCCGCCGGTTGGCGCTGGTGGCCTTGCCTGCCGGTTTGGCCGCTGCGTACTCGAAGAGCTTGAATTCGGTACAGGCATCCAGCGCCATCGGCGCCAGCCAGTGGGCCAGCGCCGCCAGGTCGCGCCGGTAGGCGGCCTGGGTGTTGGCGCTCAGGCCGTCTTCCAGCCAGAGTGCCTCGATGAAGGATTCGATTGCGGGGTCAGTGCCTCTAGGACCCATGCGACGAGCAGCTTTCGGGCCGAGCGCCGGGCCGCTCCCAAGCCGGCCCGCCAGGGCGATGTGCTCGCGGCTCCACGCCGCGAGCATCGCCGCCCCCTCGGGGGGCCGGCTGGGCACGCCCGCGTTCAGCGACGCGGGACCAGGCGAGGGGCGCCATCTCAATCAAGTTTCAGCTTCTGCTGCGCCACGACCTTCTTGTAGACCTCGAACTCGGCCGCAATCTGGGCGGCGAACTGCTCGGGCGTGTTGGCCACGATCAACGAGCCGGTGTCCTCGATGCGCTTCTTCACTTCGGGGATCTCGACGGCCTTGCGCACGGCGGCATTGATCTTGTCGACGATGTCGCGCGGCAGGCCCTTGGGCGCATGGATGCCGTAGTAGGCCATGCGGTTGACGGGCTCCAGGCCCACTTCCTTGAAGGTCGGCACATTGGGCATCGACGCCACACGCTGCGGCGCGGCGACGACGATGGGGATGAGGCGACCGTCCTTGATGAAGGGCAGCGCCGATGGCAGGTTGTCGAAGATCATCGGCACCTGGCCGGCCACCGTGTCGTTCAGCGCGGGCCCGGCGCCGCGGTAGGGAATGTGCAGCACGAAGACGCCGGCCAGCGTCTTGTACAGCTCCATCTGCAGGTGGCCGATGCCACCGGTGCCTGAGGTCGCATAGCTGTACTTGGCGGGGTTCTTCTTGATCTCGGCAAGGAAGCCCTTGTAATCGCGGGCAGGAAAGCTCGGGTGCACCGCGATGACGTTGGGCGTGGCTGCGATGTTGATGACGGGCACAAAATCCGTCAGCGGGTTGTAGGCGATCTTGGGATTGATGGCGGGGTTGGCCGCCGTCGTCGACACCGTCGCCACGCCGAGCGTGTAGCCGTCCGGTGCGGCGCGTGCAATCTCGTTCGCACCGACCGTGCCGCCGCCGCCGGCCTTGTTCTCGACCACCATGGTCTGGCCCAGGATGGTCGACATGCGCTCGGACACGATGCGGGCAATGATGTCTGTGGTGCCGCCGGGTGCGAACGGCACGATCAGGCGCACCGTCTTGGCGGGATAGGCCTGGGCCCAGGCTTGCGAAGCGAGCGGGCCGAGGCTGGACAAAGCGGCGACTTGCAGGACGGAACGGCGTTGCATAGGGTCGGTCTCCTTGGTGTTGGTGGGGCGATGCTAGCCCGCCTGGCCCAGCAGGCCGGCGCGCAGGTTGGCGTCACTGTTCTTGTCGCCGAGAAAGACCTTCAAAAAGGCCGTGTAGAAGTCCTGGCCCTCGATGGGCTTGCCCCAGACCTTGCCGTTGACCGACAGCACGGTCCCGCCCTGGGCGGGCAGGTAGTCGATCACCAGCAGGTCGCCCTTCTTCACGCGGTCCACCTCGGTGATGGCGGCGTTGAACCGCTTGACGCGTTCGGCCACCGCCGCCTTCTCGGCCTCGGTGGAATTGCGGTTGACGCCCTTGTTGATGGCCTTGACGAACTCTTGTGTCGACACGTCCTTGACCAGCGGAATGACGATGCGCAGCTCCAGGCGCTTGGGGCCGGTCTGCGCATAGATGGCATGGGGTGTCGTCGCCTTTTGCGGCAGGTAGAGCGCCGCCAGGTAGAGCGGGTAGACGGCGACCTGGCGCTTGCCGGTGCCGTTCAGCACCAAGGTGTTGCCGCCGAGCTGCAGGCTGTCGGCGAACTCCTGCCCCTCATAACGTGCGGCCTGAACAGACATCGACGAGGCGGCCGCCAGGGTCAGGACGGCAAGCGCAGCAAACGGGCGGCGGGCGGACAGACTCATTCAGTGGCTCCAGGGCAAGGCGGTTCGGAAGATAACGCGGCAGACGCCGGCGGCGCGGACAAGGCCCATGCAATGTGCTCGGCCACCAGCGCATCCGCCCCCTGCCCTGCGCGCCGCAGCGCAGCGCGCAAGCCGGCGTCGTCACGTATGCGCAACGCATTGCCGGCCGCCACGGCCAGGTTGCGCCGCCAGCGCGAAAAGCCGATGCGCCGGATGGCCGAGCCCTCGGTCCGGCGCAGGAACTCGTCCTCGTCCCAGCTGAGCAACAGGGCAATCGGCGCGCCTGCCATGCCGGGGCGCACATCGAAATCCGCCAGCACGGCCGGCTGCGCGAACTTGTTCCACGGGCAGGCCAGCTGGCAGTCGTCACAACCGTAGACGCGGTTGCCCATCAGCGGGCGAAGATCCTCCGGAATCGCGCCGTCATGTTCGATGGTCAGATAGGAAATACAGCGCCGCGCATCGACTCGGTAGGGTGCGGTGATGGCCGCCGTCGGGCAGACATCGATGCAGGCGCGGCACTCGCCGCAATGCGCGTTAACGGCCTCGGTCAGCGGCAGGTCAAGGTCGATGAAGATCTCGCCGAGGAAGAACATGGAGCCAGCGTCGCGGTGCAGCGTCAAGGTGTGCTTGCCACGCCAGCCCAAGCCCGAGCGGGCGGCCAGTTCCACCTCCAGCACCGGCGCCGAGTCGGTGAAGACGCGGTAACCGCGCGGCCCCACCGAGTCAAACAGGCGCTCGGCCAGCTTTTGCAGGCGCTGGCGCAACACCTTGTGATAGTCACGGCCGCGGGCATAGATCGAGATCTGCGCCTGCCCGGGCTCGGCCAGGCCGGTCCATTCCACGGCCTGCCAGCCGGGCAGGCTCTCCTGCGGCAGATAGTCCATGCGCGCCGTGATGACGCGCAGCGTGCCGGGCACCAACTCGGCCGGCCGGGCGCGCTTCATGCCATGGGCGGCCATGTACTGCATGCGCCCATGGTGACCGGCGTCCAGCCAGGCTTGCAGGCCCGGCTCAGCGTGACTGAGGTCGACGTCGGCCACGCCTATCTGTGAGAATCCAAGCTCACGCGCCCAGCCGCGCAAACTCTCCATGAGCGCGCTGGCATCGACAGTGGACGGGACCTCTTGCATTTGTCTGCGATTTTAGAAACCGATCTGCTGTGGCCCAACGAGGCTGCGGCCCAAGCCTCCGCTGACGCGCTCGCGGCGGCGCTGCTCCCCTCCCCCAACGCCCTCATCGAGCTGCACGGCCCGCTCGGCGCCGGCAAGACCACCTTCGTGCGCCTGCTGCTGCGCGCCCTGGGCGTGCAGGGCCGCATCAAGAGCCCGAGCTATGCCGTCATGGAGAGCTATGACCTTGGCGGCGGCTGGGCGGCCAGCCACTTCGACTTCTACCGCTTCGGCGATCCGCGCGAGTGGGAAGACGCCGGCTTCCGCGATGTCTTCGCCGCGCCCGGCCTCAAGCTCTGTGAATGGCCCGAGAAGGCCGACGGACAGTTGCCGCCCGCTGACCTGCAGCTCTTCATCGAACTGCTGCCCGACGATAGCCGCAGCGTGCGCGCAGTGGGCGACGAGCGACTCATCGCGGCGCTGGCCTCATGAAGCGGCGCTCCTCCCTCGGCTTTCTGGCGCTGCTGCTGCAGGCGCCCATCACGCTGGCAGCGGGCGGCAAAGTCAACATCGTCGCCGTGCGCGTCTGGCCGGCCGCGGACTACACCCGCGTGACCATCGAATCGGACGGGCCACTCGCTGCCAACCACTTCCTCGTCGACTCGCCGCACCGGCTCGTCATCGACGTCGACGGCCTGCAGCTCAGCCCGGGACTGCGCGGCCTGATCGGCAAGGTCAAGGCCGACGACCCCTACATCGCCGGTGTCCGCGTGGGCCAGAACACGCCCACTGTCGTGCGCATCGTGCTCGACCTGAAGCAGGCGCTGGCGCCGCAGATCTTCACGCTGGCGCCGGTTGCCGCCTACCAGCACAGGCTGGTGCTGGACCTGCACCCCAAGGTGGAGGCGGACCCGCTCGCATCGCTGGCCAAGGCCCATGACAAGCCGGCCGCCGCAGCACGCCGCGCCGAGGCCGCCGCCAGCGCCGTCAACGACGCGTTGGAAGACCTGATCCAGAAGATCGAGCGCCCCGCCTTGCCCCCGGTGGCCGCCGCGCCGCCGCCCGCCCCCGCTGCCTCCAAGCCGGTGCCGCCGCCCGACACCCGGTCCGCCGCGGCCGGGGCGATGGACCAGCTCATCGTCATCGCGCTGGACCCGGGCCACGGCGGCGAGGACCCAGGCGCCGTCGGTCCGACCGGGCTCAAGGAGAAAGACGTCGTGCTGGCAGTGGGCCTGAAGCTGCGTGACCGCCTGCAGACCAACCCCAACATCCGCGTCCTGATGACGCGCGACGCCGACTTCTTCGTGCCTCTGCAAGACCGCGTGCGCAAGGCGCGGCGCGTGCAGGCCGACCTGTTCGTGTCCATCCACGCCGATGCCTTCTTCACGCCGCAGGCGCGCGGCGCGTCGGTGT
Organism: Pelomonas sp. Root405; assembly: GCF_001425165.1. Classification (GTDB taxonomy): domain Bacteria; phylum Pseudomonadota; class Gammaproteobacteria; order Burkholderiales; family Burkholderiaceae_C; genus Pelomonas. The sequence goes on along the minus strand of NZ_LMDU01000014.1, from coordinate 207,857 downwards.
TCGTGCTCAGCGACGGCGCTGCCACCAGTGCCGCCGCGCGCTGGATGGCCAAGCGCGAGAACGCGGCCGACATCATCGGCGGCGCCAACGTCGGCGTGGCCACCAAGGACGCCAATGTGCTGCGCGCCCTGCTTGACATGAGCACGACGGCGCAGATCAAGGACAGCATCAAGCTCGGCCGCGAGGTGCTGGGCCAGATCGGCCGCATCGGCAAGCTGCACAAGCCGCGCGTCGAACAGGCCGGCTTCGCGGTACTGAAGGCGCCCGACATTCCCAGCATCCTGGTCGAGACGGCCTTCATCTCCAACCCCGGCGAAGAGCAGAAGCTGCGCGACCCGGACTACCAGGACAAGCTGGTGGACGCGCTGGCGTCGGGCATCGCCAGGTACTTCGGCAAGAACCCGCCGATGGCGAGGAAGCGCAGCCGCACGCTGTGAGCGGCCATCACCAGGCCGGCACCTCATTGACCGCCAGCAGGTCGGCCGCCGAGTCGAGACCGCGCGTCGCCCGCCGCCACCATTTCGAGAAGGAATCGCAGCGCTGATCGACCGGCGGGAACAACGCGGGCGCGGCTTCGCAGTCGGCCCAGCCGGGCAGCCAGGGCGCCAGATGCGGCTCGGTGATGCTGCGCACGCTGCGGGCGGCTTTCAAGGCCGTGGCGATGTCTGCGGCCTCGCCATGCCAAAGCTCGGCCGCCAGTTCGGCCATGCGGCTGCCGACGAAGCGCCAGCGGCGCTCGCTCCACGGCCAGGCGCGGTGGAAGTGGGCCACGAACAGACCCACGACCCGCACCTCGGGCGGCAGTCCGGCGGGCAGTTCACCCAGGCGCCAGGGGTGCACCAGCCAGACCTCACGCCCGGCGACGGCGGCGGCGTTGGGGGCCACGGCGCCCATCGCCGCGGGCGGCGCCCCGAGCAGGCCGGGCTCAACGCTCGACGCGCCAGGGACAGGCATCTGCCACTGCAGCCGCGGCTGGCGGGACATGGCGTCCAGCGCCTCGTAGGAGGTGTCGATGACGCTGCCCGGGCTATGCCAGGCCGCGGGCGCATAACGCGCCACGTTGGCGGCATTGAAGAGATAGGGCTTGCTGCTGCCGGTGCCGGCTACCCACTGCCAGCTGAGGTGGTTGCTGGCGAGGTCACCGTCCAGCAGATGACCATAAAGCCAGTCCGCGCCTGCCCGCCAGTGCACCTGGCGAACATGCACCACATAGCTGGCCAGCCACATGCGTGCATGGTTGTGCAGCATGCCGGTGGCGTACAGCATGCGCACGGCCTGGTCCACCACCGGCACGCCGGTGCGGGCGTCGCGGATATCGCGCGGCAGCTCGCTCGCATAGGCGCTTTCGGGCAGCGGGCCGGCGTGCAGCGAGCGCAGGATGGCGGCGCCGCGGTGCTGCCAGACATGGCGGAAGTAGGCGCGCCAGCCCAGCTCGTAGACGAACTTGTGCTGCACGCTCAAGGGGTGGTGCGCAACGACCCCAGCCAGCACATCAGCCAGCGTCACCAGGCCATGCGTCAGATAGGGCGACAGACCGCTGACGGCACCGTCGAGCGCATTGCGGGTGCGCGCATAGGCGGCAGGGCGCACGGCGGCGATGCGGGCCCGGGCGGCAGCGAGCGTCGGCTCGAACGTTTCAGCCATGCGTCGCCTCCACGCCGACCTCGCCGCGCCGGATGGCCGCCGCACGCTCGACGACCGCCTGCCGCTCGGCCGGGCTCAGCCGCGCGACGTTCTTGACCTGCAGCGCCATGCGCGGGTTGCCGGCCAGCATGGCCTGATGCCGCATCAGGAAGTCCCAGTACAGCGTGGTGAAGGGGCAGGCGCGCGCGCCGCTGCGCTCGGCCGGGTCGTAGCGGCAGCCCTTGCAATGCGGGCTCATGCGCTGGATGTACTTGCCGGTGGCGACATAGGGCTTGCTGCCCATCAGGCCGCCATCGGCGTACTGGCTCATGCCGAGCGTGTTGGGCAGCTCCACCCATTCGACCGCGTCGACATAGACAGCCAGATACCAGGCATGGACCTGCTGTGGCTGCACGCCCAGCATCAGCGCATACAGCCCGGTCACCATCAGTCGCTGGATGTGGTTGGCGTAGCCATGCGTCAGCGTCTGGGTCAGCGCGTCGCGCAGGCAGGCCATGTCCGTCGCGCCGGTCCAGTACCAGGCTGGCAGGTTCTCTTGGGCGTCGAGCGCATTGCCCTCGGCATAGCGGGGCATGCGCGTCCAGTAGATGCCGCGCACGTACTCACGCCAGCCGAGGATCTGGCGGATGAAACCCTCCACGCTGGCCAGCGGCGCATGGCCATCACGGTGCGCGGCTTCGGCCGCAGCTACCACCTCCCGCGGGTTCAGCAACTTCAGGTTGAGGGCGGCGGAAAGATGCGAGTGGTAGAGCCAGGGGTCGCCCGGCCACATCGCGTCCTGGTAGCGCCCGAAACTCGGCAGGCGCTCGCGGATGAAAAGCGCCAGCGCCTCCAGCGCCTGGGCGCGCGTCACCGGCCAGGCGAAGCTGTCCAGTTGACCGGGGTGTTCGGCGAAGTGCTCATTGACGCGTGCGATCACCTCGCGGGTGACGGTATCGGGTTCGAAGCCCGCGCGCGCTGGGAGGAAGCCCGGCCCGGCCGAGCCAAAGGCCTCGCGGTTGTCGGCGTCGAAATTCCACTGGCCGCCAAGCGGCTCGCCGTCCTGCATCAGCACGCGCTGGCGTTGGCGCTGCTCGCGGTAGAAAAACTCCATGCGCAGCGACTTGCGCCCCCTGGCGTGCGCCGCGAACTCGCGGACGCTCACGAAGAAGTGCCGGTCCTCGCGAATGTCGAGCGGCAGGCCGCTCGTCTCGGCCACTGCCTTGACAGCCTGCAGCACGCGCCAGTCCCCGGGAGCGGTCATCACCAGCCCGGCCGGCCGCAGCCGCGCCATGTCGGCCTGCAACTGCGCGGCCAGCGTGCCGAGCTTGCCGGCGTCATCCAGCCGCGTGTAGTGCAGCGGCCGCCCCGCCTGCTGCAACGCCAGCGCGAAGTGGCGCATGGCCGCCAGGAACAGCGCCGTTCGCGGCTTGCTGGACCAGACATGCGTGGACTCCTCGGCCACCTCGGCCATCCACACGGCGTCGTGATCGGCGTCAAAGCCGTCAAAGCCCGAGGCATCGAGATCGAGCTGGTCGCCCAGCACGACGACCAGGTTGCGCAGGTCAGCCACGCGGCTGGCCCTTGCGCCGGCAGGCGTCGGAGCAGTACTTCACCTCGGCCCAGTTCCTGGCCCAGCGCCGCCGCCAGCTCATCGCCAGACCGCAGCCTTCGCAAGGCTTGGTCGGCAGCGCCGCCTTGTTGCCCCGAGAGCCCGCGCCGCCCGGCGTCACGGCAACGCCTCGCAACAGGCGGGTGTCAGCGGCGCGCCGGCATGCCGCAGCAGCGCCGTGGCCAGCGAGCGGGCCGACAGCCAGGCCCCTTCCACGCCGCGGCCGCCGAGAAAATCGCCGCAGACCCCCAGGCCCTGCGCGGCGTCCCACCAACAGGACTCTGCCGGCGCGCAACGTCGCGCCGGGGGCAGCGCATAACGCCAGCGGTGCACGGTGCTGTGCAGCCATTCCACCGGGCCGCCGAGTTGCTCGGCCAGCGCGGCCCGCAGCTGCTGAGCCACCCAGTCGGGTGCTTGTTCCAAGTGCGCGCGGCTCCAGCCCGCGCGGGCATGGGCGACCCAGTGCGCCTGCCCGTGCATGCGCGCCCGGCCGGGGCGGGCATCGCTGCGCATCACCCAAGCGAGCGGTCCGGCAGCCGGCCGGGCCAGGTCCCAGCGGGGCGGCGCCGTGCCGGCGGTCGTGGCGACACCCATCAGCGTCCAACAGGGCTGCATGGGCGACAGCGCGGCTTGCCGGGCCCATTCGTCTTGCAGCGGCGCCAATAGGGGCGCCGCCTGGGCGGGTGGCAGGGCCAGCACCACCAGATCGAACGGCGCGCCCAAGCGCTGACCGGCTGATTCGACCTGCCAGCCCAGCGGATTGCGGTGCAGGTTGTCGACGGTGCAGGACCAGGTGGCGGTGATGCCCTGCAGCAGGCGGCGGCAGAGCTCCGGCATGTCGGGTACGGGCACATGAAACCGCGTGCCGCGCTCCAGCGGCCGGCCACCGGTGGCCAGTCGCGGCGACCACTCGGCCAGCCAGCCGGCGCGCACGCCGTCGTCGATGAAGGCCTGGAAGGCCGGAGAGCGGGCCTCCAGCCCCAGGGCGCCATGGTCCAGGCGTGTCGTGCAAGGCTGGCCGCTGGCGTCCACCCAGGCCATGCGCCGGGTGGCAAGGCGCCCGCCCGGTCCACGGGCCTTGTCGAACACATGAACCGCATGGCCCGCCTGTGCCAGCGCCTGGGCGCAGGTCGCGCCCGCGATGCCCGCGCCGATCACTGCGACGCGTTGAACCATCCCATTCATCATGGACCAATCCTACGCATTACCGACTCATCCGCCGTTCACTTGCGACTTTCCCCTGCTTTCCTGTCCAATAATCAGCGTCAAACCGGATTCACGTGGAACACCATGACCGAGCCGACCTTCCACCGCAGCGGCGCCGTGGCGCGCATGTTGCGCATGCCCGTGGCGACGCTGCGCATTTGGGAGCGCCGCTATGCGCTGACCCAGCCGGCGCTGTCGGCCAGCGGCCAGCGCCTGTACTCGGCGGACGACGTGCGCCGGCTGGCCCTGATCAAGCAGCTGACCGACCTCGGCCACGCCATTGGCCGCCTGGCGCCGCTGGACATGGCGCAGCTGCAGCAGGTGGCTTCCACCCATGCCAATGCGCTCGCTGCGACACAGAAGCCGGGGCGCGCAGCGGCTACAGCCCCGCCAAGTCACGGGCGCTTTCGGTTGGTCGTGATCGGCGCAGCGCTGGACGCGCGGCTGCGGCGGCCGGCCCTGCTGCGCCGGCTCGGCCCGGCGGTGGAATTGCTCGGGCCTTTCGAGGACGCCGCACAGGCCGCCGAGGCTTTGGGCGACGTGGCGGCGGATGCCGTGCTGGTGCACGTGCCGCAGCTGCATGCAGGCTGGCAGGCCGCGTTCGACGCCGACGCCCCGGCACTAGCGGCCCTGCCCAAGGCGGTGCTCTACCGCTTTGCGGCCGACGCGGTCTGCGACACGCTGGCCGACGCCGGCACGCAGTTGCTGCGGGAGCCACAGCCCGACGCCGCCATCGTGCAGTGGCTGCAAGGCCTGTCAACGGCGCACCCACTGAAGGTGACGCCGGCATTCCTGCCGGGCGCCGTGGCAGCACGGCGTTGGGATGACGCGGCCCTGGCCGACATCGCCGGGCTGTCGTCCACCATCGCCTGCGAATGCCCCCGCCATGTGGCCGAGCTGCTGATGCAGCTGTCCCATTTCGAGGCCTACAGCGCCGAGTGCGAACACCGCAGCCCGGCGGATGCTGAGCTGCACGCCCATCTCAGGCGCGTCACGGCGGCCTGCCGCGCCAGTTTCGAGTCGGCGCTGGAATATGTCGCACGACATGACGGCCTGTTGCTGCCGCCCTGACGCGGCACAGCCCCATCGGCTGCCGGCTGGGTAGGATGGCCGCAACGCCAGACCCCCCGCGAAATCCGACATGAACACCAGCCAGCCGCAGCCGTCCGATTTCATCCCGCTGACCAGCGAATCGCCCGAAGACTGTGGCGGTTGTGGCAGCGGCGATCGGCTGGGCTTTCAGTTCGACTACGCCTACCAGCCCATCGTCGACGTGGCCTCGCGCAGCGTCTTTGCGCATGAGGCGCTGGTGCGTGGGCCGCAGGGCGAGGGGGCGATGTCGGTGCTGGCCCAGGTCAACGAAGCCAACCGCTATCGCTTCGACCAAGCCTGCCGCGTCAAGGCCATCAAGACGGCCGCGCAGCTCGGACTGGCGGAGCGCATCTCGATCAATTTTCTGCCCAACGCGGTCTACAAGCCCGAGGTCTGCATCCGCACGACGCTGGAGGCGGCACGCACGCATGGCTTCCCGACCGAGCGCATCATCTTCGAGGTGACCGAGGGCGAGCGTGTCGAGGACGGGCCCTGGCTGGCTGCCATCCTGCGCGAGTACCAGCGCTGCGGCTTCCTGACCGCCATCGACGACTTCGGTGCGGGCTATGCCGGCCTGACGCTGCTGGCCGATTTCACGCCGGACATCATCAAGCTCGACATGGCCCTGGTGCGTGACGTCGATGCCAGCGCCTCGCGCCAGGCCATCACGCGGGGCATGGTGCGAATCTGCCAGGAACTCAGCATCCAGGTCATCGCCGAGGGGGTGGAGACGGCGAACGAGCGCGACTTCTTCCTGAGCGAGGGCGTGACGCTGATGCAGGGCTACCTGTTCGGGCGGCCAGCCTTCCGCGCACAGATCAAGGCCGACGCCATCGGCTGGCCGGGCGCGCCCGCCAAGGGCTGAGCACGGAGAGATCCGCCGTCAAGACCCGGCAGTCCGCAGCCTTGAGGATGCCAAGTCAGCGCCACTGACAAGAATCGCTCGCTTCAGGCACAAGGGCGGAGGCAGGCGATGACGAGCGTGATTTTGAGTGTCGCCATCGGCGTGATCTTCGTTTTCATGCTGTTCTCACTCTTTCTCTCGGCGTCGCTGGAGGCGATCTCGGCCACGCTGAAGCTGCGCGGCCGTGCGCTGCGGGTGGCCCTGGCGCGACTGATCGACGACCCCGACACGCCGGTGCAACGCGGCGGCTTCGGCCTGATCGACCGCGCGGTGGCGCTGTGGGCCGGCCGAGCGGCTGCCACGCCGGCCCCGGCCGCGCCGGCGGTGCTGGTCGCCGACGCCGTGGACCTCGAAGCGCCCGAGCGCCATGAAGCCACGCTGGCCGACGGTGACCATCGGCCACTCGAACCGGTGCGCTTCTTCGATGTGTTCTGCCACCCGCTCGTCGCCGGCGCCTCCGGCAAGAGCAGCCCGTCCTATGTGCCGGACGGCCACTTCACCAGCGCCTTGCTGCACACGCTGTTGCGCGACAAGCCCGAGGCCAGCATTGCCGCCGTGACAGAGCGCGTCGCGCTGCTGCCGCCGGGGCCCGTGCGCACCGCCCTCGAAGGCGCGCTGCTGGACGCCCGCGGCGACTGGAACGCGCTGCGCGCCGGCATCGACCGCTGGTACGCCAATGCCATGAACCGCCTCAGCGGCGAGTACAAGCGTTTCAGCCAGTTGCTGACCTTTCTGCTCGGGCTGGCGCTGGCGGCGAGTTTCAACATCGACGCCGTGGCGCTGGCACAGCAGCTTTATGCCGACCCGGTGCTGCGCGGCCAGCTGACCGCGCAGGCCGAGCAATATGTGGCCGCGCAGAAGGACGCCGCGCCGCCAACCGCCGTCCACCCGGCTTCAGCGCCGGATGCCGAGGCGCGCTACCGCCAGTCCATCGACGAGTGGGTCAAGGCGCGCGACCTGCTGACGCGCACCGTGCCGGGGGCGTCTGCCACCGCCGACATGCCGACGCTGGAGCGTCTGCGCCAGGGCTGGCTGGGCTGGCTGGTGACCGCCCTGGCCGGCATGCTCGGCGCGCCGTTCTGGTTCGACCTGTTGCAAAAGCTGACCAACCTGCGCGGCACCGGGCCGAAGCCCGGCTCTGCAACGGACGGCAAGTGAGGCCCGCCATGACCATCCAGCTCAGCCCCCATTTCTCGCTCGCGGAGTTCATCCACTCCGATACCGCCCAGAAGTACAAGTTGGACAACACGCCGCCACCTGACATCCAGGCGCGCTTGCAGAGAACCGCCGAGCTGATGGAGGCGGTGCGCGACTTGCTGGGCGGGCGGTCCATCCGCATCAACAGTGGCTATCGCGGGCCGGCGGTCAACAAGGCGGTCGGCGGCGTGGACAGCAGCGCCCATACCCAGGGCTGGGCGGTCGATTTCATTTGCCCCGACTTCGGCCCACCCTACGAGGTGTGCCGCAAGCTTGTGGACAGCGGCCTGCTGTTCGACCAGCTGATCCACGAATACGGCCGCTGGACCCACCTGTCCTTCGCGCCTTCGATGCGCCGTCAGGCGCTGAGCATCGCGAGCGCTTCCCAGGGTTACGTCAAGGGCATCGTTTTGATCAAGATGGCCTAGTGTCCCGCCCGATCACACCCGCTTACTTTTCGCGGGCAGGTCTGGTCAACGGCGCTCTGCTGCGCGCGTTCTCATGGCGTCCGAAGCCAGATTCCTGGCTGTGTAGGAGGCCCTCATGCTTCGTTCCTTCCTTGCTGCCCTGGCTGCCGGCGCCGCGCTGCTCGGCGCCACTGCCGCCCAAGCCGGTACCCAATGGTCCATCGGCATCAATGTGCCGGCCGCCGGTGTCGTCGTCTCCAACGGTTCGCGCTACTACGTCGAACCGGCGCCGGTCTATTACGCACCGCCGCCGGTCGTGTACCACGCACCCCGCCACCGCCATGTGCATCGCGAGGTCTATTACGTACCCGCGCCGCGGGTGGTCTACCACGCGCCCCATCGCGGCGACCGCCGCTGGGACCGCCACGACGGCCATCGGCATTGGGACCGCGGTCATGGGCGCCATGACCACCATCACCACCGCTGGGACGGGGACCACGGCCCGCACCGCGGTCGCTGAACGCCGAACGCCCTCCTCCCGGAGGGCGTTTTGCTTCTCGGCGCTATTTGCTCAGCTGTGAGCGGATCTCATCGAGCAGCAGTTCGAGATCGGGAATCTCGAACGGCTTCAGCAGCGCCCGCACGTTCGGGCCGAAGGCAGACAGGTCGTCGCCCATCGCATAGCCCGAAGAGAACAGCAGCCAGGTGTCGGGCTGCTGGCGCAGGATGGCGCGAGCCAGGTCCACGCCGGACATCCTGGGCAGGCTGACGTCGGTCATGACGAGATCGAACTTTTCCGGTGCATAGGTCGCCAGTGCGTCTTCCGCCGTGGCACAGGCCTCCACCTCCAGACCCAGCTCTTCCAGCAGATAGGTGATCTGCTCCCGCAGGTCGGCGTTGTCCTCGATGAAGAGGACACGCAGCGCAGGCGCGGCCGGCGGCGAGTCCGGAGACGGCGCCGGTTGGCGGGAAGCCGCCAGTTCCGCCACCGTGCGGGCCAGCACACGCGGCGAAACGGCCTTGGGCAGGCAGCGCTGGAAGCCGGCCTCCAGCGCCGCCTCTCGGTCGGTGGCTCGCACATAGGCAGTGACGGCAGCCGCTGCCAGCAACTCTGGCCCAAGCTGCATCTCACCGCGAACGTAGCGGATCAGGTCATAGCCGCCCATGCCGGGCATGCCAAGGTCACTGAGCAGCACGTCAAAGCGCTGCTCGCGCAGCAGCACGATGGCCGCTTCGGCCGATTCGGCGGTGACGGCATCCGCGCCGCGCTCGGACAGCAGGCGGGCGTGGGCCTCCAGCACGTCGGCATGGTCGTCGACCAGCAGCACCCGCACGCCGTCGATGACCGGCTCGACACCCCCGCCCTCGGCATCCACGCCGGACAAGCGCGGATGGGAATGGCCGGCGCGCGGCAGACTCACGGTGAACACGGCGCCCCGCCCCGTGCCGGCGCTGTCGGCCGACACCGCGCCCCCATGCAGCTCGACCAGGTTCTTGACGATGGCCAAGCCCAGCCCCAGGCCGCCATGCATGCTGGTGGCACTGCCATCGGCCTGGCTGAAACGGTCAAACAGGCGGGGCAGGAAGTCGGGCTCGATGCCCTGGCCGGTGTCGCTGACTTGAAGTTCCACAACGGGGCCCCGCACCGCGGTCGACAAGGTGACCGTGCCGCCGGCGGAGGTGAACTTCATCGCGTTGGTGAGGAGGTTCATGACGATCTGGGTCAACCGGCGGGCGTCGCCGAAGACCTCGGCCGCCTCGGGCGCCAGTCGCTGCACGAGCTCAAGCTGGCGGGACTGGGCCGTCGGGCGGGCGTTTTCGGCGGCGCCCGTGACGATGCTGTTGATGTCCACCCGCTCGACGTTCATCAGCTGCTTGCCGGCGGCAATGCGGCTCATCTCCAGCAGGTCATCGACGAGCACCGCCTGCGCCTGGGCGTTGCGGGCGATGGCCTGGATGCCGCGATCCAGCATGCCCGGCTGCACGCCCGGATGCGTCAGCACATTGACCCAGCCGATGATTGCGGCCAGCGGCGTACGCAGCTCGTGGCTGATGGCGGCAACAAACTCCTCCTTGGCGCGCGCGGCATGGTCGGCCGCACTGCGGGCGGCCTGCTCGGCGGCCAGCAGCTGCTCGCGGCGCAGCTGCAGTTCATGGCGGTCGGTGATGTCGTGGAAATAGACCGACAGCCCCTCCGGCGACGGGTAGCAGTGGCATTGCAGCCAGCGCCCGGGGGCGCCGGGCGCCACGGCCTCGAACGAGAACGCCTGGTCACCCGCGCCCGCGCTGTCGAACCCGGATTCGAACTCCTCCTCGCCGAACACGTCGGTGCGGCGCTGCCCGATCAGCTCGGCCTCGCTGCGGCCGAGCAGGCGCGCACCCTGCTCGTTGACATAGCCGATGCGGCCGTCGGGCTCGACCAGGAGCAGACCGTCGGTGATGCTGCTCATCATGGCCTTGAGGCGGCGGTCGGCGTTCAACAGCGCCTCGGTGCGCTCGGAGACGCGCCGCTCCAGCGTCTCGTTGAGATCGCGCAGGCGCTCCTCGGCACGCCGGCGCTCCTCCACCTCGGCCAACAGCGCCAGGTTGGCGCGCTGCAGCTCACGGCTCTTGCGGTCAAGCTCGGCGAACACGGCCACCTTGGAGCGCAGCACGGCCGGGTTCACCGGCTTGTGCAGGTAGTCCACGGCGCCCGACCCATAGCCCTGCAGGCGGTACTGGTCCTGATCGAAATAGGCCGTCAGGAAGATGATGGGCAGGTGGGCGTTGCGCTTGCGCTCCTTGATCATCTGGGCCAGCTCGATGCCGTTCATGTCGGGCAGCTGGATGTCCAGCACCATGACGGCGAACTCCTGGCCCATCAGCGCCAGCAGCGCCTGGTCGGCCGACGCGGCGCGCACGATGCGGTAGGTCGGGTCGGTCAGCACGCTTTCCAGCACGAGCAGGTTGGCCGGCTCGTCGTCGACGATCAGGATGTTGGTGAGCTCCTCCTGGCCCGCTGCCTGCGCCTGGACGTCGGTCGTCGGCATCATCATTACCGGTACAGCCAGACGCGCATCAGCGACAGCAGCTGCGCGGTGTTGACGGGTTTGGAGATGTAGTCGCTGGCACCCGCCTCCAGGCACTTCTCGCGGTCACCCTTCATCGCCTTGGCCGTGAGTGCCAGGATGGGCAGGTTGCGGAACTCGGCATGCGAGCGGATCTCCTTCATGGTTTCGTAGCCATCCATGTCCGGCATCATGATGTCCATCAGCACCAGGTCGAGGTCGGCGGTGCGCTGGATGATGTCGATGGCGGCGCGGCCGCTAGTGGCCGTCAGCACCTGCATCTCCTGATTCTCAAGCAAGGTGGTCAGCGCAAAGATGTTGCGCGCGTCGTCGTCCACCACCAGCACGCGGCGCCCGCGCAGCATCTCCGAGGCGCCATGCAGCTTCTGCAGGATGTCCTGCTTGTCCTGCGGCAGCTCGGTCACCACGCGGTGCAGGAACAGCGCCGTCTCGTCCAGCAGCCGCTCGGGGCTCTGCACGTCCTTCAGCACGACGCTCTTGGCCAGCGTGCGCAGCTGCTTCTGCTCGGGCTCGGACAGGTCCTTGCCGGTGAAGACGACGACCGGCACGGCGGCGAGCGACGGGTCGCCGTGCAGCTGTTCCAGCAGGCCGAAGCCACTGACGTCGGGCAGGCGCAGGTCGAGCACGATGCAGTCAAAGCGCTCTTCGCGGAGCACCTGCATGGCTTCGGCACCGGTGCCGACCGCCTTCATCTCGATGTCGTCGTGGCCGAGCAGCTCGACGATGGCCTGGCGCTCGATGTCGTTGTCCTCGATGACCAGCAGGCGGCGGGTGCGCGGCGCGGCGAAGTCGCGGATGCGGTCGAGCGCGGCCTCCATGCCGTCGCTGGTGGGCGCCTTCACGACATAGGAGAAAGCGCCGTGGGCGAGGCCGTGATTGCGGTCTTCCTCGGCGACGCTGACGACCTGCACGGGGATGTGGCGGGTCAGCGGGTCGAGCTTGAGCTGGTTGAGCACCGTCCAGCCCAGCATGTCGGGCAGGAAGATGTCCAGCGACACGGCCGTGGGCTTGAAGCGCCGCGCCAGCTCCAGGCCGTGGCCGCCCTTGAGCGCGACCAGGCCCTTGAAGCCGCGGTCGCGCGCCAGGCCCAGCACGATGCGGGCGTAGTGCGGGTCGTCCTCGACGATGAGCAGCACCGAGTCGCCTTCCTCGATGTTGTCGCGGTCGTCGGCGACCTGGGTTTCGCGCACCATCGGCAGGCTGCTGCGCTGGGGCGGCGCGGGCAGGCGGCCCTGCTCGGGCGAGGCCATCGGCACCGAGGGGCTTTCACCGCCAGAGAAATGCAGGGGCAGGTAAAGCGTGAAGGTGCTGCCCTGTCCGGGCACGCTGGCGAGGCGGATCTCGCCGCCCAGCAGCGCCGCCAGCTCACGGCTGATGGCCAGGCCAAGGCCGGTGCCGCCGTATTTGCGCGAGGTACCGGCGTCAGCCTGCTGGAAGGCCTCGAAGATCAGGCGCTGCTTCTCCGGCGCCACGCCGATGCCCGTGTCCTCCACTGCGAACGCCAGCACCTGGCTCGTCTTGGACAGCACGGGGTGCTCGGCGCTCCAACCGCCCTGGGCCAGGCTGACGCGCAGCTCGACGTGGCCGTGGGCCGTGAACTTGACGGCGTTGGACAGCAGGTTCTTCAGGATCTGCTGCAGGCGCTTGGCATCGCTTTCCATGCTGCGCGGCAGGTCGTCGGCGAAGGTCAGCCGCAGCGGCAGGTTCTTGGCCTCGGCCACCTGGCGGAAGTTGCGGTCGATGTTGTCGCGCAGCGAGGCGAAGGGGATGTCCTCGATGTCCACCGTCACCGTGCCCGACTCGATCTTGGACAGGTCCAGAATGTCGTTGATCAGGTGCAGCAGGTCGGAGCCCGACGAATTGATGTTGCGCGAGAACTCGACCTGCTTGGGGCTGAGATTGCCATCGTTGTTGCTGGCGAGCTGCTGGCTCAGGATCAGGATGGAGTTCAGCGGCGTGCGCAGCTCGTGGCTCATGTTGGCCAGGAACTCCGACTTGTACTTGGACGTCAGCGCCAGCTCGGCCGCCTTGTCCTCCAGCGCGTGCCGCGCCTGCTCGACCTCGGTGTTCTTGCGTTCGACCTCGGCGTTCTGCTCGGCCAGCAGTCGGGCCTTGGTGCCGAGCTGCTCGTTGGTCTCCTGCAGTTCGCTCTGGCGCGACTGCAACTCCACCGTGAGCTGCTGCGACTGCGCCAGCAGCGACTCGGTGCGCATCGTTGCCTCGATGGTGTTGAACACCGCGCCGATGCTCTGCGTCAGCAGCTCCAGGAAGGCCAGCGAGCCGCCGCTGAAGGATTGCAGCGTGGCCAGCTCGATGACGGCCTTGGTCTCGCCCTCGAACAGCACCGGCAGCACGATGACGCTGACGCGCGGCGCCGAGCCCAGGCTGGAGGAGATGGCGACGAAGTCGGAGGCGATGTCGGCCAGCAAGGTGCTGCGCTTGTCGAGAGCGCACTGGCCGACCAGGCCTTCGCCCAGCTCGATGGTTGGCGCCAGACGCACGGCACCCGACTGCGCATAGCTGGCCAGCAGGCGCAGCCGCGGCTGCTCGTCAGCCTCGGGCGCCACCAGGTGATAGATGGTGCCCTGGTGGGCCTGCACCAGCGGCGCCAACTCGGTCAGCAGCATCTGGCTGACGGTCTGCAGCTCGCGCTGCCCCTGCAGCATGCCGGTGAAGCGTGCCAGGTTGGTCTTGAGCCAGTCCTGCTCGCGGTTGCGCTCAGTGGTCTCGCGCAGGTTGGAAATCATCGTGTTGATGTTGTCCTTCAGCTCGGACACCTCCCCCTTCGCTTCCACCTGGATCGCGCGCGTCAGGTCGCCCTTGGTCACGGCCGTCGCCACCTCGGCGATGGCGCGCACCTGCGTCGTCAGGTTGGCGGCCAGCAGGTTGACGTTGCCGGTCAGGTCCTTCCAGGTGCCCGCCGCGCCAGGCACGTGCGCCTGACCGCCCAGGCGCCCGTCCACGCCCACCTCGCGGGCCACGTTGGTCACCTGTTCGGCGAATGTGGCCAGCGTGTCGGTCATGTTGTTGATGGTGTCGGCCAGCGCCGCCACCTCGCCCTTGGCCTGCACGGTCAGGCGCTGGGTCAGGTTGCCGTTGGCCACGGCGGTCACGACCTTGACGATGCCGCGCACCTGCTCGGTCAGGTTGGACGCCATGAAGTTGACGTTGTCCGTCAGGTCCTTCCAGGTGCCGCCCACGCCGGCCACCTGGGCCTGGCCGCCGAGCTTGCCCTCGGTGCCGACCTCGCGCGCCACGCGGGTCACTTCCCCGGCAAAGGCGTTGAGCTGGTCGACCATGGTGTTGATGGTGTTCTTCAGCTCCAGGATTTCGCCGCTGACGTCCACCGTGATCTTGCGGTTCAGGTCGCCGCGCGCCACGGCCGTGGTCACCTCGGCGATGTTGCGCACCTGGGCGGTCAGGTTGGCGCCCATGGTGTTGACCGAGTCGGTCAGGTCCTTCCAGGTACCGGCCACGCCGGGCACCACGGCCTGCACACCCAGGCGACCTTCGGTACCGACCTCGCGGGCCACACGCGTCACTTCCGACGCGAAGGAGCGCAGCTGCTCCACCATGGTGTTGATGGTTTCCTTGAGCTGCAGGATCTCGCCGCGCACGTCGACGGTGATCTTCTTGGACAGGTCGCCGTTGGCCACCGCGATGGTCACGTCGGCGATGTTGCGCACCTGGCCGNAGCTGCAGGATCTCGCCGCGCACGTCGACGGTGATCTTCTTGGACAGGTCGCCGTTGGCCACCGCGATGGTCACGTCGGCGATGTTGCGCACCTGGCCCGTCAGGTTGGACGCCATTGAATTGACGTTGTCGGTCAGGTCCTTCCAAGTGCCGGCAACACCTGGCACCTGGGCCTGGCCGCCGAGCTTGCCTTCGGTGCCGACTTCGCGCGCCACGCGGCTGACTTCGGAAGCGAAGGCGCCGAGCTGCTCGACCATGGTGTTCATGGTCTGCTTGAGCTCCAGGATCTCGCCCTTCACGTCGACGGTGATCTTGCGGCTGAGGTCGCCGCGCGCGATGGCCGTGGCCACGTCGGCGATGTTGCGCACCTGTCCGGTCAGGTTGGACGCCATCGAGTTGACGTTGTCGGTCAGGTCCTTCCACACACCGGCCACGCCCGGCACGGCCGCCTGGCCGCCCAGCTTGCCTTCGGTGCCCACCTCGCGCGCGACCCGCGTCACCTCGGACGCGAAGGAGCGCAGCTGGTCCACCATGGTGTTGATGGTTTCCTTGAGCTGCAGGATCTCGCCGCGCACGTCGACGGTGATCTTCTTGGACAGGTCGCCGTTGGCCACCGCGATGGTNGTCCACCATGGTGTTGATGGTTTCCTTGAGCTGCAGGATCTCGCCGCGCACGTCGACGGTGATCTTCTTGGACAGGTCGCCGTTGGCCACCGCGATGGTCACGTCGGCGATGTTGCGCACCTGGCCGGTCAGGTTGGACGCCATCGAATTGACGTTGTCGGTCAAGTCTTTCCAGGTGCCGGCAACGCCGGGCACCTGGGCCTGGCCGCCGAGCTTGCCCTCGGTGCCGACCTCTCGCGCCACCCGGGTCACTTCACCGGCGAAGGCATTGAGCTGGTCGACCATGGTGTTGATGGTGTCCTTCAGCTCCAGAATTTCGCCGCGCACGTCCACGGTGATCTTCTTGGACAGGTCACCGTTGGCCACCGCCGTCGTCACCTCGGCGATGTTGCGCACCTGACCTGTCAGGTTGGTCGCCATCGCATTGACCGAATCGGTCAGGTCCTTCCAGGTGCCGGCCACGCCGGGCACGACGGCCTGGCCGCCGAGCTTGCCGTCGGTGCCGACCTCGCGGGCCACGCGCGTCACCTCCGACGCGAAGCCGTTGAGCTGGTCGACCATGGTGTTGAGCGTGTTCTTCAGCGCCAGGATCTCGCCCTTGACCTCCACGGTGATCTTGGATGACAGGTCGCCCCGTGCGATGGCCGTGGCCACGTCGGCAATGTTGCGCACCTGGCCGGTCAGGTTGGACGCCATGAAGTTGACGTTGTCGGTCAGGTCCTTCCAGACGCCGGCAACACCGGGCACCGCGGCCTGGCCGCCAAGCTTGCCCTCGGTGCCCACCTCGCGCGCCACGCGGCTCACCTCGGACGCGAAGCCGTTGAGCTGGTCCACCATGGTGTTCAGCGTGTTCTTCAGCTCCAGGATTTCGCCCTTGGCGTCGGCGGTGATCTTCTTGGAGAGGTCGCCATTGGCCACGGCCGTGGCCACGTCGGCGATGTTGCGCACCTGGCCGGTCAGGTTGGACGCCATCGAGTTGACGTTGTCGGTCAGGTCCTTCCAGGTGCCGGCAACACCGGGCACCTGCGCCTGGCCGCCCAGCTTGCCGTCCGTGCCCACCTCGCGCGCCACGCGGCTGACCTCGCCGGCAAAGCCGTTGAGCTGGTCGACCATGGTGTTGATGGTGTTCTTCAGCTCCAGGATTTCACCGCGCACGTCCACGGTGATCTTCTTGGACAGGTCGCCATTGGCCACGGCCGTCGTCACGTCGGCGATGTTGCGCACCTGGGCCGTCAGGTTGGTCGCCATCGCGTTGACGGAGTCGGTCAGGTCCTTCCAGATGCCGGCCACGCCGCGGCCCTGGGCCTGGCCGCCGAGCTTGCCGTCGGTGCCGACCTCACGCGCCACCCGCGTCACTTCCGACGCGAAGCCGCCGAGCTGGTCGACCATGGTGTTGATGGTGTTCTTCAGCTCCAGGATTTCGCCGCGCACGTCCACGGTGATCTTCTTGGACAGGTCGCCGTTGGCCACGGCCGTCGTCACTTCGGCGATGTTGCGCACCTGGCCCGTCAGGTTGGACGCCATGAAGTTGACGTTGTCGGTCAGGTCCTTCCACGTGCCGGCAACACCTGGCACCTGGGCCTGGCCGCCCAGCTTGCCGTCGGTGCCCACCTCGCGCGCCACGCGGCTGACCTCGCCGGCAAAGCCGTTGAGCTGGTCGACCATCGTGTTCATGGTGTTCTTGAGGGCAAGAATCTCGCCCTTAACTTCCACCGTGATCTTTTTGGACAGGTCGCCGTTGGCCACCGCAGTCGCCACGTCGGCGATGTTGCGCACCTGGCCGGTCAGGTTGGACGCCATGGAGTTGACGTTGTCGGTCAGGTCCTTCCAGGTGCCCGACACGCCCTTGACCTGGGCCTGGCCGCCGAGCTTGCCCTCGGTGCCCACTTCGCGCGCCACACGAGTCACTTCGGACGAGAAGCCGTTGAGCTGGTCCACCATCGTGTTGATGGTTTCCTTCAGCTCCAGGATCTCGCCCTTCACGTCCACAGTGATCTTTCGCGACAGGTCGCCACGCGCCACCGCCGTCGTCACGGTGGCGATGTTGCGCACCTGGGCCGTCAGGTTGGTCGCCATCGCGTTGACCGAGTCGGTCAGGTCCTTCCAGGTGCCGGCCACGCCGGGCACCACCGCCTGGCCGCCGAGGCGGCCGTCGGTGCCGACCTCGCGCGCCACGCGAGTCACTTCGGACGCAAACGAGCGCAACTGGTCCACCATGGTGTTGGTGGCTTCCTTGAGCTGAAGGATCTCGCCGCGTACGTCAACGGTGATCTTCTTGGACAGGTCGCCATTGGCCACCGCGATGGTCACGTCGGCGATGTTGCGCACCTGCGCCGTCAGGTTGCCGGCCATCTGGTTGACCGAGTCGGTCAGGTCCTTCCAGACGCCGGACACGCCCTTGACCTGGGCCTGGCCGCCCAGCTTGCCCTCCGTACCCACTTCTCGCGCCACACGAGTCACTTCACTCGTGAAGACCGACAGCTGGTCGATCATGGTGTTGACCAGCCGTGCCGAGCGCAGGAACTCGCCCTTGAGCTCGCGGCCGTCGACCTCCAGCTCCATGGCCTGACCCAGGTCGCCCTTGGCCACGGCGCCGATGGTGCGGGCAATCTCGGCGGTCGGCCGCACCAGGTCGTCCATCAGCGTGTTGATCGACTCGACCTTGATGGCCCAGCCACCCAGCGAGCCGGGCATGGACATGCGGTGCTTGAGCCGCCCTTCCTTGCCCACCGTCGCCGACAGCCGCGCCACCTCGGCGGCGATGCGCGCCTCCTGGGCCGTGATCTGGTTGAACGCCGCTGCGATCTGCCCGTCGACGCCGTCCCAGCTGTTGGGCAGGCGGATGGTGAAGTCGCCATCACGCAGCGCCGACAGGGCCGCCAGGATCTGGCGCGACCGCGCGGCGGCGGGCTCGCCGGCAGACGACGCGGCGTCCGCGGCCGGTCCACCGACGGCGATGCTAGGGGAGATGCGCTTCTTGCGAGATTGGGGCGCGATGGAGACAGTCATGACCCGCCAGATTCAGTCCGAGGTGGAGGCGGATTTTGTGGGGCAACGCGGTCTCTCTTAGCGTTTTAGGGGGTGCGCACGCAAAAAAACGTAGCCCGAATCGGGTACGCCGTTTGCCCTGGGCCGGCTGGGCCGACAGGGGCGGCACCGCCCCTGCCGGCCGTTCAGGTGATCAGCGGCCGAGCGTTGCGGCTGCTGGCGCCGTCCGGCGCTGGATGGGCTTCCAGACCTGCAGCCGCTTGAGCACGTCGGCAATCGCCGCGTCAAGCTGGGTGTCCTCCCCGCGATTGACGGCGGCGGGGTCGAGTTCGACCTCCATGTCCGGCGTGACTCCTTCGTTCTCGATGCGCCACTCACCTTCCGGCGTGTAGAAGCGGAAGAAGGGCACGGTCAGAAAGCCACCGTCGATCAGCGGCGGGTTCACCGAAATGCCGATCAGCCCGCCCCAGGTGCGCTTGCCGATCAGCGGCCCCAAGCCGACGCGCTTAAAGGCATAGGGCATGAAGTCGCCGCCCGAGCCGGCGTCCTGGTCGATCAGCATGGCCTTGGGGCCGTAGATGGCGCCGCCGGGCGTGTCGAAGACCAGGCCGTCGCGGTCCTTCCAACTGCCCAGGTAGGGCCGCGCCAGCAGTTCCGTCACGTAGTTGGCCGCCTGGCCGCCACCGTTCTTGCGGTCATCGACGATCAACGCCTGCTTGTCCACCTGCGCGAAGAACATGCGGTTGAAGTGCTCGTAGCCCTGGCCGCCGGTGTCGGGCATGTATACATAGGCGACCTTGCCGCCGCTCTTCTGCTCGACCTTCCTCCGGTTGTCGTCGATCCAGGCCCAGCGGCGCAGCAGGCTCTCGTTGGCGATGGGCTCGACGACGATGTCGCGGCGACCCTTGCCCGCGGCGTCCTGCGCGATGCTGAGCACCACCTGCTTGCCAACGGTGTTCTCCAGCAATGCGTAGAGGTTGGTCTTGCTGTCCACCTCATGGCCGCCGACCGCCAGGATGAAGTCGCCCTCTTTCACGCGCAGGCCGGCCGCCGACAGCGGCGAGCGCAGGTGCGGGTTGAGCCTGTCGCCGGCGTACAGCCGGGCGATGCGGTAGCGGCCCTGCTCGACCGTGAAGTCGGCGCCCAGCAGCCCGACGGCCACGGGCGTCTCCTGGTGCACGTCGCCGCCGCCCATGCGGTTGTGGCCGACCTGCAGCTCGCCAATCATCTGCACCAGCAGGTCGTTGAGGTCCTCGCGGCGCTGCACATGGGCCAGCTGCGGCAGGTAGCGGTCGTAGACGGCCTGCCAGTCAAGGCCATGCATGCCGGGGTCGTAGAAGAACTCCTTCTGCATCCACCAGGTCTCGTCGAAGATCTGCTTCCACTCCAGGCGCGGATCGACACGGGCACGCAGACCGGCCAGGTCCAGTGCCTTGGCCTCGATCTTCTCGTTGGCGTCGCCAACTTCCAGCTTGCCGGCGGCCAGCGTCAGCAGCAGCTTCTTGCGGTCTTCGCTGAGCGAGAACTCGGCGACGCTCGTGCGCAGCATCTTGGCTTTGCGCTCCTCGAAGTCGAAGCGCCACAGCTCGGCCGTCGCGCGGCGCTCCGCCGTCGGTGCCTCGTTGCTGGCGCCGGGCTGCGGGCGTTGCAGGTAGAACAGCGCCCCGTCGGACGCCACGGCCAGGTTGTCGTAGTTGCGCTCGGCCACCGGCAGCGCCACGACGCGGTCGGCCAAGCCGTCCAGGTCGACCTTGATCGGCTTGACCGGCTCGGGCTTGGCGGGCTTGTCGTCCTTCTTGGCTTCGTCCTTCTTGTCGTCCTTCTTTGCGACGTCTTTCTTGGCGTCCTCGTCCTTCTTCTCCTTGTCGTCCTTCTTGCCGTCCTCGTCCCCCGGCTTGGGCGCAAGCGGCGACTTGCCATCGGCCGCCAGCACCAGCGCGTAGAGGCCGGCGCGGCGCGGGCGCTCCTGGGTGGACAGGTCCAGGCCCACGGCCGCGGGGCCGGTGTTGATCGAGGCGGTGAAGTAGAGGTGCTCGCCCTTGGCCGAGAACGTCGGCGTGCCGGCGTGGGCCAGGCCGTCGGTCACCGCATGGTTGCGGCCGGTGGCCACCTCGTGCAGCCACACGCGGCCGAAGTAGTTGTCACCCGAACTCGTGAAGGCCAGCCAGCGGCTGTCGGGCGAGAAGGCAATGTCGACGGCGCCACGGCGCACATCGGTGGCGATCTTGACGAGCTGGCCACGCTGCGGACTGGCTGCCACGCTCAGGCGGTAGAGGTTGAGGTGGTTGTCCATCAGGACCAGCTGCTTGCCGTCCGGCGACCACTCCGCCAGCGTGAAGTAACCCTCCTTGGGCAGGGCGATGCGCTCCTTGGCGCCCAAGCCGCTCTGGGCCTGCAGAACCAGCTCATGGCGCATGCCGGGCGCGTCAGAGATGTAGGCCACGCGTTGGCCGTCGGCGCTCCAAAGCGCATCCTTCTCGCGCACGCCGGCCGTCTCGGTCAGGTTGCGCACGCTGCCGTCCTTGACCGGCACGGTGAACACCTCGCCACGCGCGCTCACCACCACACGCTTGCCGGTGCTGGACAGTCGCGCCTGCGTCAGCGCCTTGCCAGCGTCCTTCCACTGGGTGCGTGCCTGGTTGGCGATGCTGGACAGGCGGATGTCGAGCACGCGAGGTTCGCCGCCACCCGACTCGATCTGCTTGATGCGCCCGCCCGCCTCATAGACCAGCGTGCTGCCGATGGCGTCCACGCTGCGCACGTCCCACTGCGTTTCACGCGTCAGCTGGCGCAGCGCCTTGGTGGCCGGGTTGAAGGCGAACAGGTTGGCGGCGCCGTCGGCGCGGTCCGAGATGAACACCACTTCACCACCCGCCCACACCGGCGCGGAATCGGTGGCGTTGACGTGAGGGATCTGCTCCCAGGTCTGGCTGGCCATGTCCATGATCCAGACCGGCGGCGTCGAGCCGCCCCGGCTCTGGCGCCAGCCGCTCGCGCCGGCATGGGCCGCGTTGTAGGGCCGGTACGCCAGCCGCTTGCCGTCAGGTGACCATGCGCCCTCGTAGGCCACGGCCTTCATGACCTGCTTCTCGTAGCCGCCGTCCGGGCTGACCTCGTAGAGCTGGTTGCTGCGGTTGTTCAGCACCTCGCGTGGCGACGCGAACAGCACGCGCTTGCCATCCGGGCTCCAGCCGCTGACCACGTCGGCGCTTGGGTGCCAGGTCAGGCGCTTGGGCACGCCGCCGTCCAGGCCGATGACGTAGACATCGGTGTTGCCGTCATAGCTGGCCGAGAAGGCGATGTGCCTGCCGTCCGGCGAGAAGCGCGGCGCGAATTCGCTGGCCGCGTGGCTGGTCAGGCGGCGGGCGTTGCCGCCGGCGCGGTCTGCCAGCCAGAGGTCGCCGGCGTAGACGAAAGCGAGGTGGTCGTGGGAGGCGGCCGGCTGACGCAGCATCAGCGTCGGTTCGGCCGCCAGAGCGAGGCCGGAGGTCATCCAGGCCAGCGCCACAGCGATACGGGACAGGGTCATCGGGATCTCCGACAAGAGTCACAAAACACGCGACTCTAGTGCCCCTGCGCTTATCGACTGAATGTCAGCAGCATTTGCCGACGCGAGCGCTGTAGCGCGCGGCCTGCCTTTCCTTGAAGAACGCCTCGTAGCTCATCGGCGGCCGCTCGGGGTGCGTGGCCTGGTGGTGGGCGAGGTAGGTGCCGTAGTCCGGCACGCCCACCATCAGGCGCAGGCCCTGCGCCAGGTAGCGTCCGGCCTGCACCAGGTCACGGCGTTCAAGCATGCTGGCCCGCCGGCAGCGGCACAAAGTCGGTCTCATGCACCGTCGGGTGGCGGCTGCGGCGCGCAGCCACGATGGCTTTCACGCTGTAGATCAGCACGCTGATGACCACGCCCATGAAGAGCGCGCACAGCGCCGCATCCAGCCGGTCGTTGAAGACGACGCGCTCCATCGCGGCCAGCGACTTGGCCGGCGCCAGCACGGTGCCTTCGGCGATGGCCGCAGCGTACTTGTCGGCGTGGGCCAGGAAGCCGAGCTTGGGGTCGCTGCTGAAGATCTTCAGCCAGCCGGCCGTCATCGTGCACACCAGCAGCCAGGCGGCCGGCGCGGCCGTCACCCAGGCGTAGCG
The DNA here is from genome assembly GCF_001425165.1 of Pelomonas sp. Root405. GTDB lineage: Bacteria > Pseudomonadota > Gammaproteobacteria > Burkholderiales > Burkholderiaceae_C > Pelomonas. The sequence goes on along the minus strand of NZ_LMDU01000014.1, from coordinate 185,302 downwards.
GTCCTTCTTCATCTTGAACAGCACGACGGTGCCGAGCAGAAGCGCGACGGCGGCCAGCATCTGGTTGGCGATGCCGAACAACGGCCACAGCGTGTTGATGCCGCCGAGCGGGTCGACCACGCCCTGGTAGAGGAAATAGCCCCAGGCCGCCACGCACAGGCCGGTGGCGATCAGGTTGGCCACCCAGCTCTCGGTGCGCTTGAGCGACGGCACGAAGCTGCCCAGCAGGTCCTGCAGCATGAAGCGCCCGGCGCGCGTGCCGGCGTCCACGGCGGTCAGGATGAAGAGCGCCTCGAACAGGATGGCGAAGTGGTACCAGAAGGCCATCATGGCCTTGCCACCCACCACCTGGTGCAGGATCTCGGCCATGCCCACGGCCAGCGTCGGCGCGCCGCCGGCACGCGCGAGGATGGTCTTCTCGCCCACATCCGCCGCGGCCTGGGTCAGCTGCTCGGGCGTGATGACAAAGCCCCAGGTGGAGATCGTCTGCGCGACGGATGCCGCATCCTTGCCGACCAACGCCGCCGGGCTGTTCATCGCGAAGTAGACGCCCGGCTCGATGCACGAGGCCGCCACCAGCGCCATCACCGCGACAAAGCTCTCGGCCAGCATGCCGCCGTAGCCGATGTAGCGGGCGTGGGACTCGTTCTCCAGCAACTTCGGGGTCGTGCCCGACGAGATCAGCGCATGGAAGCCCGACACGGCACCGCAAGCGATGGTGATGAAGAGGAAGGGGAACAGGTTGCCCGCCCAGACCGGCCCGCCGCCGGCGGCGAACTGCGTCAGGGCCGGCATCTTCAGCGGCGGCGCGACGATGACGATGCCGATGGCCAGCGCAATGATGGTGCCGATCTTCAGGAAGGTGCTGAGGTAGTCGCGCGGCGCCAGCAGCAGCCACACCGGGATGGACGCCGCCACGAAGCCGTAGCCGACCAGCAGCCACACCAGCGTCGTCGGTTGCAACGTGAAGATGGGTGCCAGCACCGGGTGCTCGCTGACCCACTGGCCGCCGAAGATGGCCGCCATCAGCAGTGCAAAGCCGATGATCGAGACCTCGCCGATGCGGCCCGGGCGCAGGAAGCGCAGGTAGACACCCATGAACAGCGCGACGGGGATCGTCGCCGCCACGGTGAACAGGCCCCACGGCGAATCGGCCAGCGCCTTCACCACGATCAGTGCCAGCACCGCCAGGATGATGATCATGATCATGAAAGCGCCGAACAGCGCGATCAGCCCCGGCACCGTGCCCATCTCCTGCTTGACGAGGTCGCCCAGCGACCGGCCATCACGCCGCGTGGAGATGAACAGCACGATGAAGTCCTGCACCGCGCCGGCAAACACCACGCCCGCCAGGATCCACAGCAGCCCAGGCAGATAACCCATCTGCGCCGCCAGCACCGGGCCCACCAGCGGGCCGGCACCGGCGATCGCCGCGAAGTGGTGGCCGTAGAGCACGTGCTTGTTGGTGGGCACGTAGTCCAGGCCGTCGTTGTGCTTCCAGGCGGGCGTCTGGCGCCGGGGGTCCAGCCCCAGCACCTTGCCCGCGATGAAGAGGCTGTAGTAGCGGTAGGCGATCAGGTAGACGCAGAGCGCGGCGGCCACGATCCACAGCGCACTGATCGTCTCGCCGCGGCTCAGGGCCACGGTAGCGAGGGATGCGGCACCAAGGATCGCAACGCCCGCCCACGGGAGGTGGCGGCGCAGGTTCATGGGTTTGTCTCCGATGCGGCGCGCCTCGACAAGGGCGCATGTCCGTGGCGGCAGTCTCGGCAAACGCGGCGCCCGCGGCATCGGCCAAGCCACTCGGATCACGCACGCGGCAACACCTAAGGGTGAACCCGGAAGCTTTGCCTCATACAGCTTTACGTCCAGCGACGCGACCACCGTCAACTTGAGTGGCCAGGGGGCGTTGTTCAGGCATCGCCAAACACTCGTCACCAGGAGGTTCACCATGCTCCGCACCCTGACCGCCGGCCTCGTCGCCACCACCGCCCTGCTGGGCGCCACGGCCGCCCAAGCCGAAACCCATTGGTCCATCGGCATCAACCTGCCGGCCACCGGCATCGTGGTGGGCAACGCGCCGCGCTATCACGTGCACCAGCCGGCACCCGTCTACTACCGCCCCGCGCCCGTCGTCCGCTATGCACCGCCGCAGGTGGTCTACGAGACGTCCTACCGCGACCGCCGCTGGGACAACCGAGGCTGGGATCGCGACCACCGCGATCACCATGACCGCCACGAGCGCCATGAGCGCCGGGAGAACCGCTGGCACGACCGGCATGACGACCACGGCCCGCGCCGCTGAGGACCGCCCGGCAGAGAGCGTCGCCGCTAGTTCTGCCGGGCGTGCTCCACCGCGTACCGAATCAGCTCCGCCTGCCCCTCCAGGTCGAGCTTGCGCTTGATGCTCTGCCGGTGTGCCTCCACCGTGCGCACCGACAGGTCGAGGTCGCGGGCGATCTGCTTGCTCGATGCGCCCTGCCCCAGCTTGCCCAGGATCTCGCTTTCGCGCGGCGTCAGCACGGGCTTGGGCGCCTGGCCGCGGAACAGCCGGCCCGACACGGCCGCGCTCAGGAAAGTGCCGCCCGCGGCGACGGCGTCGATGGCCGACACGATCTCGGTGGCCGGGGCGTCCTTGAGGACATAGCCGCGAGCGCCGGCCGTCAGCGCGCGCTGCACGTATTCGGGGTTGTCGTACATGCTGAACATCAGCAGCCGCGTGGCGGGCCGGGCGGCCAGCATCTCCGCGGCCAGCGCGATGCCGTTGACGTCCTTCAGACCCACATCCATCAGCACCACGTCGGGCGCCGTGCGGGCGAGCTGGTCCAGGGCGTCGACGCGCCCGCCGGCCTCGCCGACGACTTCGAAGCGGGGCACGGCGGCCAGCCGCGCCACCAGGCCCTCGCGCACCATGGGGTGGTCGTCGACGAGCAGGATGCGGACGGGTGCCGTTGTCATGCCGCGGATAGTTTCACAAGCAGCCGGCAACCCGCCCCGGGCGCCGTCGTCAGGCTCAGCCGCGCGCCCAGCGCCGCGGCGCGCTCGCGCATGCTGCGCAGGCCCAGGCCGCGATCGGCCACCGCCTGGGCGGCCTCGGCGTCGAACCCCTGGCCGTCATCCTGGATCTCGAGCGCCAGCCCGCCATTGCGCTCGAAGCGCAAAGTCACGCTCACCGCCGTCGCATGGGCATGGCGTGCCGCGTTGTTCAGCGCCTCCTGGGCAATGCGGAACAGCGCCGTGTTGACGGCCTCGGACAAACCCGTTTCCTCGCCTTCGATGAGCACCGAGAAATGCGTGCCACCCGCCGCGTCGAACTCACCGGCGAGATGCTGCAGCGCGGCCGGCAGGCCCAGCGTGTCGAGCAGTGCCGGGCGCAGCGCGTGGGACAGGTGGCGCACCTCGGCCAGCGTGCTGTTGAGGCGCTGCAGGGCCAGCGCCTGCAGCCGCTCAGCACCCGCGGGTGCCTGCTGGGCCGACTCGATCAACAGCTTGGTGGCCACCAGCGCCTGGCTGACGCCGTCGTGCAGCTCGCGGGCCAGGCGGGCGCGCTCGTCCTCCTGGCTCTGCACCACCTCGCGGGCCAGGGCGCGCAGCTTGGCCTCGGCGCTGCGGTGCTCGCTGAGGTTGAGCGCCAGCGCGCCGGCGCTGATCAGTGCCACGCCGAAGACGGCCACGGCGCCCACCCACAGCATGGTGGCGGTGATGTTCTGGCGCGCGCCCTGCGCCAGCTCGGCCATCGTTGCCTCGATGCCGTCCAGGTAGAGCCCCGTGCCCAGCATCCAGCCCCATTCCGGCACCGCAACGACATAGCCCAGCTTGGGCGCGAGCAGCTGGCTCGACGGCTTTTGCCACAGGTATTCCACATAACCGCCGCCCGCCTTGGCCTGGTGGATCAGCTGCTGGATGGTGGGGCGGCCCCTGGGATCGCGCAGCTCCCACAGGTTCTGGCCGAGCAGCTCCGGCTGGCGCGAATGCATCAGCACCCGGCCGGCCAGGTCGTAGACGAAGAAGTAGCCGTCGGGGCCGTAGTCCAGTGACGACAGGATGGCCAGCGCCTGCTGCTGGCCGCCGGGGTTGCCCAGCAACGGCTTGACGGTGCTGACGGCGAGGTCGACGTAATGCTTCAGCTCCGTGCGCCGCGCGTCCATGTAGCTGGCGCGCACCAGCGCGTGCTCGCGGGCGGCCAGCGCGCTCTCCTGGTGGCGCACGGCCACGGCGATGAGGGCCAGCGAGGCCAGCAGCGGCAGCAGGGCCAGCAGGAAGAGGCGACCCCGCAGGGACAAGGCCGCCCAGCGCTTCATGCTCAGCCGGGCTGGCGCTTGAACCGGCTCTTCAGGCCGCCGCCGATGACGATGAGGCCGGGGATGAGGATCATGGCCCAGATGATCTTGCTCAGATGGGTCTGCACCCAGGGCAGGTTGCCGAAGAGATAGCCCGCCAGCGTCAGGCCCACCACCCAGATCAGCGCGCCGGCCACGTTGTAGAGCGTGAACTTGGTGCGGCTCATCTCGGCGACGCCCGCCACGAAAGGCGCGAAGGTGCGCACGAACGGCATGAAGCGGGCCAGGATGATGGTGATGCCGCCGTGCTTCTCGTAGAACCCATGGGCGGCGTCGAAGGCGCGCTTGTTGAAAAAGCGCGACTGCTCCCACTGGAAGACCTTCGGGCCAATGTGGCGGCCGATGAGGTAGTTGGTCTGGTCGCCCAGGATGGCCGCGGCGATCAGGACGCCCATGGCCAGCGGCAGGTTCATCAGGCCCGCGCCGCAGAGGGCACCGACGACGAAAAGCAGCGAATCACCCGGCAGGAAGGGCATGACGACCACGCCGGTCTCGACGAAGACGATGGCAAACAGCAGCGCGTAAACCCAGGTGCCGTAGTTCTGGACGAAGGCGGCCAGGTGCTGGTCGACGTGCAGGATGAAATCGATGAGGAAGGTCAGCAGGTCCATGGCGCGGCATTATCCCGGCGGCTTCGTGACGCCTCCGGGGAAACGATAATCCCGGCGATGGATTCCCCCCTGCCCGAGGTCCCCGCTTCCCGCGACATCCGCGAACTGCCCGACGAGTTGATCAGCCAGATCGCCGCCGGCGAGGTCGTCGAGCGGCCGGCTTCGGTGGTGCGCGAGCTGGTGGACAACGCGCTGGATGCCGGTGCGCGCAATGTGCTCGTCAAGCTGATGGCCGGCGGCGTGCGGGGCATCGTCGTCGAGGACGACGGCTGCGGCATCCCCGTCGCGCAGCTGCCGCTGGCCCTGAAGCGCCACGCCACCAGCAAGATCGCGTCGCTCCACGAGCTGGAATCGGTCGCGACGATGGGCTTTCGCGGCGAAGCGCTGGCGGCCATCGCTTCCGTGTCCGAGATGTCCATCGCCAGCCGCACGGCTGACGCCGCACACGCCCACCGGCTGGATGCCCGGAGCGGCGAGCTGTCGGCCGCCGCGCGCTCGCGCGGCACCAGCGTCGAGGTGCGCGAGCTGTTCTTCGCCACGCCGGCGCGCCGCAAATTCCTGAAGACCGATGCCACCGAGGCGGCCCATTGCGTCGAGGCCGTGCGCCGACATGCGCTGGCCCGCCCCGACGTGGGCTTTGCGATCTGGCACGAAGGCAAGCTTGTCGACCAATGGCGGGCGGCCTCCAGCGAGCAGCGCATCAGCGACGTGCTGGGCGCGGATTTCGTCGCCGAGAGCCGGCCGTTCGAGCTCAGCTTCGGCCCGCTGGCGCTGACCGGCCGCGCCGGCCTGCCCGAGGCGTCGCGCTCGCGGGCCGACCAGCAATATGTCTGGGTCAACGGCCGCCATGTGCGCGACAAGCTCATCAGCCACGCCATCCGCTCGGCCTACGAGGATGTGCTGCACGGCCAGCGCCAGCCCAGCTATGTGCTCTTCATCGAGATCGCGCCTGAGCTGGTCGACGTGAACGTGCACCCGACCAAGATCGAGGTGCGCTTCCGCGATGGCCGCGCCATCCACCAGTCGGTGCGCCGTGCCTTCATCGACGCGCTGGCGCAGTCGCGCGCCGATGCCGCCGGGGTCGATTCCGCGATGGCGCCGCTGGCCTTCGAGGCGACGATGCCGGCCACGCTCTACGTCGCCGAGCCGCGCCCCAGCTACCAGCCCTTCAGCCCGCCGGTGCCGCCGACGGCCGAGCAGGTGCGGCTGTCGCTGGTCCAGCACGAAGCGCTGTGGGCGCCCGGCGAGACGCCCACAGCCGCGCCCGCCATCACTGTCGTGCCCAGCTTCAAGCTGCCCGACCAGGACTGGCCGCTGGGCCGGGCCATCGCGCAGATCCAGGGCGTCTACATCCTGGCCGAGAACAAGCAGGGCCTGGTCATCGTCGACATGCATGCGGCGCACGAGCGCGTCGTCTACGAGCGGCTGAAGGCCAAGCTCGGCGCGACGCAGATCGAGAGCCAGCCGCTGCTGATCCCGGTCAGCTTTGCCGCCACGGCCGAGGAAGTCGCCGCGGCCGAGCAGCATGCCGACACGCTCGCCACGCTCGGGCTGGACGTGGCGCCGCTGTCCACCCGCACGCTGGCCGTGCGTTCGCGCCCGGCCCTGCTGGCGGCGACCGACCTCGTCGCGCTGACCCGCGAGCTGCTGGCCGAAATGGCGCAGTTCGACGCCAGCTCGGTGCTGGAGCGCGCCCAGCACGAGATCCTCGCCACCATGGCCTGCCACGGCGCCGTGCGCGCCAACCGGCAATTGACGCTGGACGAAATGAACGCGCTGCTGCGCGACATGGAGGCCACCGAACGCGCCGACCAGTGCAACCACGGCCGCCCCACCTGGCGCCAGCTCGACATGCGCGAGCTGGACGCTCTTTTCCTACGCGGACGCTGACATGGCCACGCTCACACTCAAGAACAAAAAACCCGCCGCCAAGACTCGCAACGCCGATGGCGAAAAGCGCGCCCCCGTGCGCGGCAAGGGTGTCTCCAAACCTCGCCCCTCGCTGGCCAAGGCGCAGGCCGAGCGGGCCGAGCGCGAGGAGCAGTTCCAGAAGGCGCAGGCCCAGCGCAGCGAGCGCCCGGCACGCGACGAGCGCCCTGCCCGGCCGCCCAAGCCCGGCGGCTTCAAGCCCGACCGCCCGCCGCAGCAACGCAGCGAGCCCTTCCGCCGCGACGAGCGCCCCGACCGGCCACGCGATGAGCGCCAGGGCCGCCCCGGTCCCCGGCCCGGCGGCTACAACCCGGACGGCCCGCCGCAACGCGCGCAACGTGGCGAGCCGGTGCGCCGCAACGAGCATCGTGACGAGCGGCCTGCCGACCGCCCGCGCGACGACCGCCCGCCGCGCGTCGACCAGCGCCGCGTGGCCAACCGCGGCCCCAACTTCGAGCCCCCGAGCCGCCCTCAGCAACGCCACAACCCGGCGCGCGAAGTCGCTGCCGAGGACGGCGAGCGCCTGTCCAAGCGCATGGGCGAACTGAAGCTCGCGTCGCGCCGCGAGGCCGACGAATGGATCGCCGCTGGCTGGGTACGCGTCAACGGCAAGGTGGCCGTGCTGGGCCAGCGCGTCGGTCCCGACGTCGAAATCACCATCGACCCCGCCGCCCGCCAGCAGCAGGCCGCGCTCGTCACGGTGCTGCTGCACAAACCCATCGGCTACGTCTCCGGCCAGGCGGAGGACGGCTATGAACCGGCGGCCGTGCTGTTCCAGCCCGAGAACCGCTGGTCGGAAGACGCTTCCGGCATCAAGCCCAACGCCGGCCACCACCGCAACCTGGCGCCCGCCGGCCGGCTCGACATCGACTCCACCGGCCTGCTGGTGCTGACGCAGGACGGCCGCATCGCCCGCGTGCTGATCGGCGACGACTCCGACGTGGAGAAGGAATACCTCGTGCGCGTCGAATACGTCGGCCTGCCCGGGGCCGAGCCGGTGCCTGAAGGCACGCTGCCCAATTCGGCGCTGTCGAACAATAAGCTGGCGCTGCTCAACCACGGCCTGGAACTGGACGGCGAAGCACTCAAGCCCGCCAAGGTCAGCTGGCAGAACGAGCACCAGCTGCGCTTCGTGCTGCGCGAGGGCAAGAAGCGCCAGATCCGCCGCATGTGCGAGCTGGTCGGGCTGAAGGTCGTCGGCCTGAAGCGCGTGCGCATCGGCCGGATTCCGCTCGGCCATCTGCCCGTGGGGCAGTGGCGATACCTGGCGCCATGGGAGAAATTCTGAACACACCGATCTGCCTGGCCGGCCCGACCGGCTGCGGCAAGACGGCGGCAGCGCTGGCCATCGCCGAAGTGCTGCCGGTCGAGATCATCAGCGTCGACTCGGCGCTGGTGTATCGGGGTATGGACATCGGCACGGCCAAGCCCACGGCAGCCGAGCAGGCCGCGGCGCCGCACCATTTGATCGACATCCTCGACCCGCTTGAGAGCTACTCGGCCGCCGAGTTCGTGCGCGATGCCAGGCGGCTTGCCGCCGACATCAGCGCGCGCGGCAAGCTGCCGCTGCTGGTCGGCGGCACGATGCTGTATTTCAAGGCGCTGTTCGATGGCCTGTCGACGCTGCCGCAGGCCGATGCCGAACTGCGCGCGGCCATCGACGCCGAGGCCGCTCAGGTCGGTTGGCCGGCCATGCATGTACAGCTGGCAAGCCTTGACCCCGAGACCGGCGCACGCCTGGCGCCCAACGACAGCCAGCGCATCCAGCGTGCGCTCGAAGTCATCCGCCTGACCGGCCAGCCGCTGAGCGCGCTGCATGCGGCGTCGCGCGACGAAGGCGTGGACTGGCCGCTGTTCTCGCTGGAACCGAACGACCGCGCTTGGCTGCACGAGCGCTTGGCCCAACGCTTTGACGTCATGCTGGCCCAGGGCCTTGTCGATGAGGTCAAGGCGTTGCGCGCCCGTGGCGACCTGAGTCTGGCCTTGCCCTCCATGCGCTGCGTCGGTTACCGCCAGACCTGGGAGGCACTGGACAGCAACGACTTCAACGACCTGCGCGACCGCGGCATCGCTGCGACCCGCCAGCTCGCCAAGCGCCAGATCACCTGGCTGCGCAGCATGCCGCAGCGCCGCGTCATCGCCTGCGACGGCCCGCAGCCCATTGCCGAGCTGCTGGCCGGCCTGCAAAGATTGCTCGGTTGATATTGCTTGCATCTCGTTTCGAGCGCGGCTAAAGTGATATCACTTTGATTCACTTTTGAGACAGGTTCAGCCATGGTCAACCACTCCCCTTCGCGCACCGTCGTGACCGAGACCCCGGCCCGCGCCGGCAATGGCTACCTGATGGCCGTCGTCGGCATCGCCACGGGTGCCATGGGGGTCTTCATCCTGACCCGCGGCTTGCCGCTCTATGGCGTCCCGCTCATGCTGGCGGGTCTGTTCATCATGGCCGGCCTCTACATGCTCAACCCCAACCAGGCCGCCGCGCTGACGCTGTTCGGCGCCTACACCGGCAGCGACCGCGGCGCCGGCCTGCGCTGGGCCAACCCGCTGGCAATCAAGAAGCGCGTCTCCCTGCGCGACCGCAACCTGAACGCGCCAGTGCTCAAGGTCAACGACCAGCGTGGCAACCCCATCGAGATCGCCTGCGTCGTCGTCTGGCGGGTGCGCGACACGGCGCAGGCACTGTTTCAGGTGGATGACTACGAAGGCTATGTGCGCGTACAGGCCGAGGCGGCCATCCGCCACCTGGCCGCCTGCTACGCCTATGACCATGCCGACGAGGTCGACGACGGCGAGGTGACGCTGCGCGGCGGCCAGGACGCCGTGGCGCAAGCGCTGCGCGCCGAGCTGCAGGCCCGCTTCGCCGACGCCGGCGTCGACGTGCTGGACGCCAAGATCAGCCACCTGGCGTACGCGCCGGAGATCGCGCAGGTCATGCTGCGCCGCCAGCAGGCCGAGGCCATCGTCGGCGCCCGGGCCAAGATCGTGCAGGGCGCGGTCGGCATGGTGGAGGCCGCGCTGAAGGGCCTGAGCGAGCGCGAGATCGTCAACCTGGACGACGAGCGCCGCGCGGCCATGGTCAGCAATCTGCTGGTCGTGTTGTGTTCCGACCGCGAAACGCAGCCGGTCGTCAACACCGGCACCCTTTACACCTGAGTACACGGCCACATGGCCAGCCCCGACAAGAAAGCCTTCCCGCTGCGCGTCGACCCCGCGTTGTGGGCGGAAGTCGAGCGCCTTGCTGCGACGGAGCTGCGCAGCGCCAACGCTCAGGCGGAGCTGCTGCTGCGCGAAGCGCTGGCCCGGCGCGGCGTGAAACTTGCCCCACCCAAGGGGCGCGCCTCGGCGGCCCGCACCGACCCGGAGAGTTCCCCATGAGCGTGCTCAGCGCGCGCAGCCTGTGCAAGTCCTATGGCGATGTGGCCGTCTTCAACGGCGTGGACATCGACCTCGCGCCCGGCGAGATCGTTGCGCTGCTTGGCGAGTCGGGCAGCGGCAAGTCGACGTTGCTGAACTGCCTGGCCGGGCTGGACGAGGCCGACGCCGGCAGCATCACGCTGGCCGGCCAGGACTTGCGCGCGCTCGATGACGAGGCCCGCTCGGCGCTGCGCCGGCGCTCGCTGGGTTTTGTCTTCCAGGCTTTCCATCTTCTGCCGCATTTGAGCGTGGCCGACAACGTGGCCCTGCCCTTGCGGCTGCTGGGCCAGCGAGACGATGAACGGGTCGCGCAGATGCTGGCAGCGGTCAACCTCGCCGAATTGGCGGCGCGCATGCCGAGGCAGTTGTCGGGTGGGCAGTTGCAGCGGGTGGCGATTGCGCGGGCGCTGGTGCACCGGCCGCAGCTGGTGCTGGCGGACGAGCCGACCGGCAATCTGGACGCGCGGCATGCGGCGGAGGTGCTGGCGTTGTTGCGGCAATGCACGCATGAGGCGGGGGCGGCGTGCTTGCTGGTGACGCATTCGGAGAGGGCGGCGGAGGCGGCGGATCGGCGGTTGCGCTTGGATGCGACGGGGTTGCGCGGGGCATGACGTCTTCGTTCGGTTGGCTGTGCAAGAGCTGGTATGCGGCAAGGCCCAGCCGGGATTTCGCCCCGGCGGGCGACCTACTTTTTGCGCCGCCAAAAAGTAGGCAAAAAGCTCTCCCCTGCAAAACCGCCCCTGCGGGGTCCCCTGCGATGCTCGAAACCCGAGGCTACTTTTTGCGCCGCCAAAAAGTAGGCAAAAAGCTCTCCCCTGCAAAACCGCCCCTGCGGGGTCCCCTGCGATGCTCGAAACCCGAGGCTCGCGCGGAACTCACTTCGCTACGCTGCGTTCAAACAACCGCGCGAAGTCAGATGTCGAAGCGTGCTTCGCACGCGCCTCGGGTTTCTGCGCTTCTCGGCGGTTTAGAAGGGGAGGCCCCTTTCAACAGCCGAACAGCGAACAGCCAAGCCCGAAAGCCGGCTGGCGCCGGCTGTTCCTTCACACCCCCTTTGAGCCCGCCGAGGAACAGAAGGTCTTGAGGCCGTGCGCGCAGCGCACTTCAAGCTCTGACTTCGCGCAGCTGTCTGAGCGGCGCGTAGNACACCCCCTTTGAGCCCGCCGAGGAACAGAAGGTCTTGAGGCCGTGCGCGCAGCGCACTTCAAGCTCTGACTTCGCGCAGCTGTCTGAGCGGCGCGTAGCGAAGCGAGTTCTGCGCGAGGCCTCAAGACCTGAGTACCGCCGGGAACCCCGCGCAGCGGGGCGGGCGGATCGGGGGCGACTCTTTGCCTACTTTCTGGTCGCTCAGAAAGTAGGTCGCCCGCCGGGGCGACGTCCCGGCTGGGCCTCGCGCGCTAAGCCAACGCAGCGACAAACGCCCACCCCATGACCCTCTGGCCCCACCTCACCTGGCCCGCCTGGCGCGACCAACCCGGCCGTGTGGTGCTGGCCATGGTCGCCGTCATGCTCGGCGTGGCGCTGGCCTTTGGCGTGCATCTGCTCAACGGCGCGGCGCTGACCGAGTTCGCCCGCGCCGCGCGCAGCGTCAACGGCCAGCCGGACCTGGTGCTGCGCGCCCGCACCGGCCCACTGAACGATGCAGACCTCGTCGAGCTGCTGAACCGCCCCGAAGTTGCGGCCGCCAGCCCCGTCGTCGAGGCCATCGCGCTGTGGCCCGGCCAGCCCGGCGGGCGGTCGCGGTCCATCCAGCTGATCGGGCTGGACCCGCTCGCCCTGCTGGCCTCGGCGGCCAGCGGCAAGGCGCTGGCGCCCGAGCTGATGCCCCAGGTCGAGGGCGGCGGCACGGCCGCGCTGCTGGGCGACCGCACCGTGCACTTGAACGCCGCCGCCCGCGCGCAGCTGCCTGCAGGCGCCACCCGGCTGGCCTTGCGCCTGCCCCGGCCCGGTGGCGCTGCGCCGCTGGATGTCGAGCTTGCCATCGGCGGCCGCGTCGCCGCCGGCAGCATGCCGCTGGGCGTGCTGGACATTGCCGATGCCCAACTGCTGTTCGGCCGCCTCGGCGCGCTGGACCGCATCGACCTTCAGCTCAACCCCGGCGTCGACGCCCGCACCTGGGCCGCCGCGCTGCCCGCGCGCTTGGAGGCCGCGCCGCCGCCCGACGAGGGCGCGCGACTGGCCGACCTGACGCGCGCCTACCGCGTCAACCTCGGCCTGCTCGCGCTGATGGCCTTGTTCACCGGCAGCTTCCTGGTCTACGCGGTACTGTCGCTGGCCACGGCGCAGCGCCTGCCGCAATGGGCGCTGGTGGGCGTGCTCGGCGTGTCGGCGCGCATGCGCTGGCGGCTGATCCTGGCCGAGGGGCTGGTGATCGGCGGGGTCGGCACGGCGCTCGGCCTGGCCCTGGGCGTCGGCCTGGCCGCCGGTGCGCTCAGGCTGCTGGGCAGCGACCTCGGCCTGCACGGCGCCCGCGATTCGTCGGCCGATTTGCTGCTGGGCCAGCCGCTGCTGCTGCCCACCCTCGCCTACGCTGCACTGGGCCTGGCCGCGGCGCAGCTGGCCGCGCTGGCGCCGGCGCTGACGGTCAGGCGCATCGCGCCGGCCCTGGTGCTCAAGGGCCTGGGCCTGCCGGCGGGGCGGACCTTGCCGGCCTGGGTCGGCGCCGGCCTGCTGCTGCTCGGCGCCGCGCTGGCCTGGCTGCCGCCCGTCTGGAACGACACGCCGGTGGCCGCCTATCTGTCCATGTTCTGTTTGCTGATGGGCGGCTTGGCGCTGGTGCCGGCCCTCGTGCGCGGCATGACGGCGCTGCTGGCGCGCTGGCCCGCCAGCCCGCTGCTGCTGCTCGCGCGTGAACGCAGCCGCGACCAGGCGACCGAGGCGCGCCGGTCGCTGGCCGGCGTGCTGGTGGCACTCGCGCTGGCGGTGGCGATGACGGTGATGATCGGCAGCTTCCGCGAGTCGCTGATGCGCTGGCTCGACCATGCGCTGCCCGCCGATCTCTATGTGCGCAGCGCGCTGCGCGGGCCCGACGGGCAGGCGGCGCCGCTGTCGCCCGGCCTGCTGCGGGCGCTGCCGCGCCAGCCCGGCATCGACCGCACGGCGCCCCAGCGCACCACGCGCCTGCGCCTGGCGCCGGGCGCCGATGCGGTGGCGCTGACGGCGCGCGACATGGGCAGCGGCAGCCTGCCCCTGATCGAGCGCTGGCAGGGTGACACCGCGCCTGATGCGCTGCCCGTCTGGGTCAACGAGGCCGCGCGCGACCGCGACGGCCTGCGGCCCGGCCATGTCATCACGGCCGAGCTGGTGGACAGCCGGCGCGTCGTGAAGCTGCAGGTCCGCGGCGTGTGGCGCGACTACTCGCGCCAGAGCACCGCGCTGTGGATGGACCTGCCCGACTACCGCCGCGCCAGTGGCGACGAGGCCGTGACCGAGGTGGCGCTGTGGCTGGCGCCCGGCCAGACGCTGGACGCCACCCGCACCGACGTGCGCAAGCTGGCCGGCGACGACGCCGAGATGGCCGCCGCGGGCGAACTGCGCGCGCTGTCGCTGCAGATCTTCGACCGCAGTTTTGCCATCACCCTCTGGCTGCAGGCGGTGGCGCTGGCGGTCGGCCTGTTCGGTGTCATCGCCAGCCAGTCGGCCCAGGCACTGGCGCGCAAGCGCGAGTTCGGGCTGTTGCGTCACCTCGGCCTGTCGCGGCGCCAGCTGATGCGGCTGCTGCTCATCGAGGCCAGCCTGACCGGCGGCGCCGGCGCGCTGGCCGGACTGGCGCTGGGCTTGGGGCTGAGCGTCGTGCTGGTCTATGTCGTCAACCCGCAGAGCTTTCACTGGAGCATGGAGATGCATCTGCCTTATGCGCGTCTGGCCGCCCTGGTGGGCCTGGCGTTCGTGGCCGCCGTCGGCGCATCGCTGCTGGCGGGGCGGCGGGCGCTGGGCCAGGACGCCGTGCGCGCCGTGCGGGAGGACGCATGAAGCGCCGGGCGCTGCTGCTCGCCGCCCTGCCACTGCAGGTGCGCGCCGCACTCAATTTTCCGCATGACTTCGGCGCCCACCCCGGCCAGGCCATCGAGTGGTGGTACCTGACCGGCCTGCTCGGCGACCGCGATGGCGCGCCCGCGCGCTTTGGCTACCAGCTCACCTTCTTTGCCCTGCCCGGCCCCGCCGCGGCCGACCACCCCAGCGGCCTGGCGGCGCGGCAGCTGCTGCTCGGCCATGTGGCCCTGTCCGACCTCGGCGCCGGCAAGCAGCGCCACGGGCAGCGCCTGCTGCGCACCCTGCCGGGCGCCGTGCATGCGCGCGTCGGCGACTGCGACGTCAAGCTGCGTGACTGGACCTTGAAACGCCAGGTCGGTGACGGTAGCGGCGTCTACCGCGCCGATTTCAGCGGCCCGGGCTTCACGCTGGAGCTGGAGCTGGCCACGCCCGACGCGCCGCTGCTGCAGGGCGACGCAGGCATCTCGCGCAAGGGCCCCGACCCCGCCCAGTTCAGCCATTACTACTCGCGCCCGCAGATGCTCACCCAGGCCGCGCTCGTGCTCGACGGCCAGCGCCACAGCCTGGCCGGCCGCGCCTGGCTGGACCATGAATGGAGCAACAGCGTGCTGGGCGACTCGGTCGGCTGGGACTGGCTGGGCATCAACCTGCACGACGGCCGCGCGCTGACGCTCTTCCAGCTGCGCCACAAGAACGGCAGCCGCGCCTGGGCCGGCGGCAGCCTGCGCACGCCCGGCCAGCCCGACCGCAGCTTCTCGCCCGCCGAAGTCCAGATGACCGCCACGCGCTACTGGACCAGCCCGGCCACCGGCACGCGCTGGCCGGTCGCATGGACATTGAAGAGCCCCGCCGGGGAGATGCTGCTCAGCGCGGCCTTCGACGCGCAGGAGATCGATGCCCGCGGCAGCAGCGGCCTCGTCTACTGGGAAGGCGTGGCCCGGCTGTCGGGCCTGGACAAGCGGCCCTTGGGCGCGGGCTATCTGGAGCTGACCGGCTATGCGGGCCGGCCGCCGATGCTGTAGAACAATTGCCGGGTTCAGCGCCGCAAGAAGCGCACGTAGCTGGGCCGGTCCACCGTCACCTCGCTACCGGTCGCCGCCAGCGTGCCGCGCTCGGCATCGATGCGGAAGACCCTGACGTTGTGGCCGTTCTGGTTGGCCGCAATCAGCCAGCGCCCGCCGGGCACGATGCCGAAGCTGCGCGGCGTGCGCCCGCCGGTGGGCGTCGTCTCCACGAAACGCAGCGAGCCGTCCTGCGGGTTGATGCTGAACACCGCGATGCTGTCGTGGCCGCGGTTGGACACATAGAGGAAGCGACCGCTGGGGTGGACCAGGATCTCGGCCGTGCTGTTGCCGTCGGCCCGCGCGTCGGAAGGCAGGCTAGACAGGACCTGAAAGCTCTCCAGCGCGCCGGTGGCGGCGTCCAGGCGGTAGGCGGCCACGCGGGACGTGAGTTCCAGGTTGACGTAGGCCCAGCGCCCGTTGGGGTGGAAGGCCATATGGCGCGGACCGCCGCCGGCCTCGGTTGTGGCGTGGGCGGGCGTATTGGGCGAGAGCCGGCCGCTGGCCGTGTCCAGCCGGTAGATCACCACCTTGTCGATGCCCAGGTCAGGCACATAGGCGCGCTTTTGCGACGGGTCGGGGTAGATGCCGTGAGGGTGCGGCTCCTTCTGACGCTGCGGGTTGACGCTGGCACCCTCGTGCGGGACGGTGGAGGCCGCCGGGCCGATGCTGCCGTCTGCCTGGACGGGATAGGACGCGACGTTGCCGCCGTTGTAGTTGGCCAGCAGCAGCACGCGCCCGCTGGCGTCGATGGCAACGTGGCAGGGGCCGCTGCCGCCCGCGGGCTGGGTGTTGATCAGCACGAGGCTGCCGTCCGGCTGCACGGCGAAGGCGGCGACCTCCTCCTTCCAGGCCCCATCGGCGGCCTTGCCGGCGGCGACCGAGTAGACGAGGGGCTTGCTCGGGTGCATCACCAGGAAGCCGGGGTTGCCGATGGCCGCAGCCAGCCGCGGCGGCGAGAGCGCGCCGCTGGCCTCGTCGAGGGTGGAGACGTAGATGCCTTTGCTCGCTCCGCCGGTGTCGGTACCGAAATAGACCAGGGTCTCCGCCGCGACGGCGGCGGGCAGCAGGGCGGCGATCAGGGCCAGGGAAAGAATTTTCATGAGGCGTAGTTTGTCCGATGACCTCGCAGGCGCCGGCGTGGGACAGGTTCTAATCCCGGCCCGATGACACGCCAACCCACGCGCCCGACCTTTGGCTGGGACAACCGCAGGGGCGAGCACGACAGCGGTCTGCCCGCCGTCGACGACCTGCCCCACACGCGGCTGCTGACCAGCGGCCGCGCGGCGCTGTTCGCGGCGATGAAGGCGCTGGGCGTCAAGGCCGGCGACGGCGTGCTGGCGCCGAGCTATCACTGCCCCACGCTGGTCGCGCCGCTGCGCGCGGCCGGCGCGGCGGTGCAGTTCTATCCGCTCGGGCCCGACGGCCTGCCCGCACTCGACGCGATCACGCCCGCACCCAACACGCGTGCCCTCGTCGTTGCCCAGCTGTTTGGCCTGCCCCGATCGCTCGCCGCCGTGCGCGCCTGGTGCGACGCCCGCGGCATCGCCCTGGTGGAGGACTGCGCCCACAGCTTCTTCGGCCAGGCCGGCGAGCGCACCGTGGGCCATTGGGGCGACTTGGCAACCGCCAGCGTGTCCAAGTTCTTCCCGGTGTCCGAAGGCGGCCTGCTCGCGTCGGCCCGGCCTTTGCCCGACCAGGCCTTGCAGCCGGCCGGTGCCAAGCAGCAGCTCAAGGCCTGGGTCGACCTGCTGGAGCGCAGCAGCGAGCAAGGCCGCTTGGGCGCGCTGAATGCGCCGCTGCGCGCCCTCTTCCGGCTGAAGAACGGCGCACCGCACGCGCCAGGCGCCGCCGGCGCGCCGCGCGAGATGAACGAGGCCGAGATGATGGCCGACTGCGACCTGGCCCGCAGCGAGCAGGCGCCGCCCGCGCTGACGAGCCGCCTTTTCGCGCTGCCGCGCGCCCGCATCGTCGCGCGCCGCCGCGCCCATTACGAAGCGCTGTACCAGGGCACGCTGCAGCTGCGCGGCGCCCGGCCGCTGTTCGGCGCCCTGCCCGCCCAGGCCGCCCCTTATGTGATGCCGCTGTGGGTCGATGAGCCCGAGCCTGTGTATGCGGCGCTGCGCGCGGCTGGCTGCGCGGTGTTCCGCTGGGACCGCGTCTGGCCCGGCGTGCCCACTTTCCACGACGACCACGGCGCGCGCTGGCGCACGCACGTGCTGCAGCTGCTGTGCCACCAGGACCTTGACGACGCCATGCTGGCCCGCACCTGCGCCGTGCTGAACGAGAAGACATGAGTTCCACCACCGACCGCCCCGCCTCCAAACAGGCCCGCTCGCTGAGCGGCCTGGCGCCTTTCCTGCGCCCCTACCGCCTGCAGATCGGCCTGGCCCTGCTGCTCCTGGTGCTGGCCGCTCTCGCCACGCTTGCCTTCCCGCTGGCGCTGCGCGGCTTGATCGACGCCGGCTTCGAGGCCAGCAACCCGGGCGAGAAGCTGATGGCGCTGCGCGAGCATTTCCTGGCGATGTTTGCCGTGGGCGCAGCACTCGGCCTGTTCTCGGCCTCGCGCTTCTACATGGTGACCTGGCTGGGCGAGCGCGTCACCGCCGACCTGCGCAACGCCGTCTACACCCATGTGCTGCGCCAGAGCCCCGAATTCTTCGAGACCACGCAGACCGGCGAGGTGCTGAGCCGCATCACCACCGACACCACCGTTGTTCAGACGGTCGTCGGCTCCAGCCTGTCGATGGGCCTGCGCAACGTCGTCATGGGCATCGGCGCGCTGATCATGCTCGTCGTCACCAACCCCTATGTGATGGGCCAGGTACTGGGCATCCTGGTGCTGGTCGTCGCACCCGCGCTCTACTTCGGCCGCCGCGTGCGCAAGCTGTCGCGCGCCAGCCAGGACCGCGTGGCCGACACCTCGGCCATCGCCGCCGAAGTGCTGAACGCCGTCACCATCGTGCAGAGCTACACGCAGGAAGGCGCCGAGGCGCGGCGCTTCTCGGCCGCCAGCGAGGCCGCCTTCGACACCGCGCGCAAGCGCACGCTGGTGCGCAGCTTCATGGTGGCCTTCATCATCACGGCCGTGTTCGGCGCCATGCTGTGGGGCCTGTACCAGGGCACGCAGGCCGTCATCGCCGGCACCATCTCGGCCGGCCACCTGGGCCAGACCGTCGTCTATGTGACCCTGCTCGTCAGCAGCGTGGCCGTGCTGGCCGAGGTCTGGGGCGACGTGCTGCGCGCGGCCGGCGCCACCGAGCGCCTCATCGAGCTGATGGAGGCGCGCTCACCGGTGGCCGACCCGGCCACGCCGCGCCAGTTGACGGTCACCTCGGGCGGCAGCCGCGTCGAGTTCGACAACATCCGCTTCCACTACCCGTCCCGCCCGCTGACGGCAGCACTCGACGGCATCGCGCTAACCATCGCCGCCGGCGAAACCGTCGCCCTCGTCGGCCCCAGCGGCGCCGGCAAGACGACGATGTTCCAGACGCTGCTGCGCTTCTATGACCCGCAGGCCGGCGAGATCCGCCTGAACGGCGTACCGACCCGCGAGCTGAGCCTGGCCGACCTGCGCGCCAACATCGGCCTGGTGCCGCAAGACAGCGTGATCTTCTCGACCACGGCGATGGAGAACATCCGCTACGGCCGGCCCGAGGCGAGCGACGAGGAAGTGATTGCCGCGGCCAAGGCCGCCTTCGCCGACGACTTCATCCGTGCGCTGCCCGAGGGCTATGCCAGCTTCCTGGGCGAACGCGGCGTGCGCCTGTCCGGCGGCCAGCGCCAGCGCATCAGCATCGCCCGAGCCATGCTGAAGAACCCGCCGCTGCTGCTATTGGACGAGGCGACCAGCGCGCTGGACGCCGAAAGCGAACGCGTCGTTCAAGCGGCATTGGAAGCGGCGATGCAGCACCGCACCACGCTGGTCATCGCGCACCGGCTGGCGACCATCCAGAAGGCCGACCGCATCGTCGTGCTGGATGCCGGGCGCATCGTGGACATTGGCCGGCATGACGAACTGATCACGCGCGGCGGGCTGTATGCGAAGTTGGCGGCGATGCAGTTTGGGTTGGTGGCGGATGGCGATGTAGTTGCGTGAGCGGCTGACTTGTTTTGGCCAATAGCCGTCTCCTGATCCCTACATTCGGATGTCAATCTTTGACATTTTTCGATAAAGTTGGCTTTCGTCTTCAAGGAGCGATGGATGGGCATGAACGTCAACCTCACGCCGCAGCTGGAAGAGCTGGTGCGAGCGAAAGTGGATTCGGGCATGTACTCCTCAGCCAGCGAGGTCGTGCGCGAGGCGCTGCGGCTGATGGATGAGCAAGACCGCCTTCGACACGCCAAGCTGGAAGAACTTCGCCGCGACGTGCGCGCGGGCCTGGACAGTGGCAAAAGCGAGCCGTGGGACGCGGCTTCCCTGAAACAGAACGCGCGCGTTCGGCGGTCCAGCAAGTCGACCACGGCTTAGCAGTGGCGCGCATCACGCGACGGCCGCTGGCGGCGGCCGACATCCTGGAGATTTGGGATTACATCGCCGAGGACAGCTTCGACGCCGCGGATCGGTGGGTCGACGTCTTGGACGAGAAGCTAGCCCTTTGGGCGACGCAGCCGACGATGGGACGCAGTCGCGACGAACTGGCACGCGGTCTTCGCAGCTTTGCGCTGGGGCGGTACGTTGTGTTCGTCATGCCGCTAGAAGATGGAATCGATGTCGTTCGCGTTCTGCACGCGTCGCGCGACTTGGATGCCTTGTTTGCCTCATGACTTCAGACGTCAGGGGCCGGGGCTATGCCTTCGTGGCCAAGCTCTGCGCCTGTCAGGCGGCCAGCGCCAGCGCATCAGCATCGCCCGCGCCATGCTGAAGAACCCGCCGCTGCTGCTGCTGGAGGAAGCCACCAGCGCCCTGGACGCCGAAAGCGAACGCGTCGTTCAAGCGGCATTGGAAGCGGCGATGCAACACCGCACCACGCTCGTCGTCGCACACCGGCCGGCGACCATCCAGAAGGCCGACCGCATCGTTGTGCTGGATGCGGGGCGCATCGTGGACATCGGGAGGCACGACGAGCTGATCACGCGCGGCGGGCTGTATGCAAAGTTGGCGGCGATGCAGTTTGGGTTGGTGGCTGAAGCGGGGCCTACCAGCTGAGCCACTGCAGCCGCTCACGCGGCGGCTTCAGGCTGATGACTGCCGCAACAGAGACGGCATCGTGGGCCGAGTACCGGTGGACTCTTGCTCGATACACGGCACGGCGCCTTCGCTTAGAAATGGCACAGCCAAATGCCTCGTCAAACAAGAGGATGCGCGGCGTCATGGTGAAACGACACACTGGCGTAGAACACGGTGTCAGCCGTTATTCGCGCTAGGACTCGATTCAAATAATCCGTGTTTCCGCCAGAACCATCGCCTCCGCATGTTTTTCGCTCGCGTTTTGCTGGTCCGCGCAGGTCGGCTCGCCTGAGCAGTTGCCTGCAGCCTTCGTCAAGGCCTGGAATTCTCACGACCCCACTGGCAAAGGGTTTGCTGCGATTTTTGCGGACGACGCACATTTCCTGCCGTACGCGGAAATACCTGTTGTTGTCGGCGGCAAGGACATCAGCTTTGGACTCGGAGATCTCGTCGGCAATCAGTGGGCCAATAACGTCGATGCTGCATTGAAGGGGACGCCGCTGGTACACCGGCTGAGTCCCGATATTGCGGTGATCTACTGGCGAACCGACCTAATCGTCGATGGAAAACCAATGGACAACATCCAGCGCGCAAATATCTTTGTCGCCGTTCGCAAAGGCGGCGAATGGCGCATCACGGATTTCCAGCTCACGAAGGAAAATCCTGACAACCCCAGCAAGTAGCCGAACCGCTGCTCGCTGCAGAGCAGGCGATTGAGGATGGCCAGTGCACCAACGTTGATCCGCCCACCCGCTCAAACTGAATCGGGGCCCTGACGATCCGCCCCAGGGCAGTGGCAGATCGCCGCCCCGACGCTCACGGGCACCCCGCCCCGAACAACTCCTCCGCCCACGCCGGATAGTCCACAAACGGATTCCGGTTCCCCTGCCGCTCGACGATGCGGCCGTGCCGGCGGATCTCGTCGGCGCCGACCGGGTCGGCGCGGTGCCAGGCGATGAGCGTGCAGCGCTTGCCGAACAGGTTGCCGCTGGTGCCCACGTTGTCGGCCAGTTCCAGGTTGCCGACGCCGGTGCTGTCGTTGCCTTCGTAGCGGATGGCCATGTAGAACATCATGCGGGCAACGTCGCCCTTGACCGCGGCGCGGGGCTCGAAGCTGTCGGCGTCGGTCAGGTTGCCCGGTGCCTCGCCGATGGCGCTGCCGCCCCAGTCGAAGTCCTTGTTGCCGCGCGTGCTGTTGACCGACACGTCGGCGGGGCGCAGGTGGTGGATGTCGGTGTAGCCCCATTGCCCTTCGTCGGGGAAGCCGTGGCTCTTGGCCCAGACATGCTCGCGGTTCCAGGCGTCCTGGTCGCTGGAGTTGACTGAAGCGTTGTACGTCTTGGCCTGCGAGCGGCCGGTGTAGATGAGGATGACGTTGGCGGTGTTGGCCGGGTCTTCGTCGGTGTACTTCAGCGCATCCCACACCGCCGAGTAGCTCATGCGCGCGTGGCCGTGCGCCGCCGCGGTGTTGAGCGCGCTGCGCAGCGCCACGCCGGTCTTGCCGATGGCGTTGACGTAGTAGGTGTTGAACCCGGGCCAGGTGGCGCCGCCGGTCGGCGGCTGCGAGAACGACGCCGTCAGCGTGACGCCGGCGAAGGCCTTGAAGCCGTACAGGCCGACGTAGTAGCTGGCGGCCTGCGGCTGCGCGAAGGTGCAGGTCTCTTCGTTGCCCACGACCAGCGGGCGGCAGTCATAGGCCGACGAGCTGGGCTCTGAACCGGCACGCACATACAGGTCCACCGCGCCGGTGCCGCCGCTGGTGCGCACGGTCAGGTTGGTGGCGCCCGCGGGCACGTCGATGCGATAGCGCAGCCACGCGCCGGCTGCTGCCGCCTGGTTGCTGACGGGCACGCCGGGTTGCAGCGTCACCGTGGTCGGCGTGCCGGTGCTGGTGTTGTAGTTGCCCACCAGGCTGGCGCCGCTGTAGGCGCGGTAGGCCTGCACGCGCACGTGGTAGGTGGCGGCAGTCGGGCTGGCAAAGGCGCAGTTCTCGGCGTTGGTGCCGCTCTCGGAAGCGCAGTCGTTGCTGCTGCTGGTCGCCTGCGCGCCGCGGCGCACGTAGAGGTCGGCGTCGCCCGTGCCGCCGCTCAGCGCAAAGCTGAGCTGGCTGGCGCCGGCCGGCACCACCAGCGTGAAGTCGCGCGTGTTGCCCGTCGCGCCCGCCAGGCCGGTGACGGCCACGCCCTTGCTCAGCGCTGTCTGCGCCAGCGCGGCCGGGGCCGCTGCCAGGGCGGCCACGGCCACCCAAATCGCCATCCAATCCCGACGACCCATCATGCAACCCCACGTGTTTGACTAAGCCGTAAAAGATTAGCCAGGCTGGATGACGCCGGGGTGACCGTGCCGCCACAGCGCGGGATTTCCATAGCTGCAAACGTGGGAGCGGGTTTGCCAGGGCCGCCCATGGCCCGGCGTAGACAATGCGGGCCCATGAGCACCCCGCCCCGCCTTCCGCAGCAGTACGAAGATTTCATGCGCCATGTGTTCGAGCACGGCGTGCAAAAGAGCGACCGCACCGGCACCGGCACGCGCAGCGTGTTCGGCCACCAGATGCGCTTCGACCTGGCCGCCGGCTTTCCGCTGGTGACGACCAAGAAAGTGCACCTGAAGTCCATCGTGCTGGAGCTGCTGTGGTTCCTGCGCGGCGACAGCAACGTCAAGTGGCTGCAGGAGCGCGGCGTGACGATCTGGAACGAATGGGCGCGTGAGGACGGCGACCTGGGCCCCGTCTACGGCGTCCAGTGGCGCTCCTGGCCCACACCCGATGGCGGCCACATCGACCAGATCGCCGACGTCGTCAAGACGCTCAAGACCAACCCCGATTCGCGCCGCATCATCGTCAGCGCCTGGAACGTGGCCGAGCTGCCGAAGATGGCGCTGATGCCCTGCCACGTCTTTGTGCCTTTGGGAAGGGTACACAAGATGCTCTCTCCTGGGCGGGGACGGTCCGCGAGCAGGTGTACCCGTACACCAGGCGACGCGACGCGCCACGGGCGCACGCTAGGGGGCCGCCGGCGCGAAACACCCGTCAAAGCCATTTCCGCATTTGCCAGTGCCCCGGGGCACACGGCTAAGCTTCAAGCGAATCACTAAGATAGGCCAGAAGCCGCCGGGCCAGTGCCGCCCAACAAGGGCTCGCGGCGGGAGTAAAACTCATATTTACACGTGCCTTTCTAAAAACGGCATTCAGCAAATGCAGCAATATCTAGAGCTCCTGCACCACGTGATGAACGAAGGTGTCGACCGCCCAGACCGGACTGGCACCGGCACGCGTGCAGTGTTTGGACATCAAATGCGGTTCAACCTTCAACACGGCTTTCCGGCCCTGACCACGAAGAGGCTGCACCTCAAGTCCATCATCGTCGAATTGCTTTGGTTCCTTCGAGGCGACACCAATATCAAATGGCTCAAGGAACACAACGTATCCATTTGGGATGAGTGGGCAGATGAAAATGGTGACCTGGGTCCAGTCTATGGAAAACAGTGGCGAGATTGGCAGGCTGCAGATGGCAGGCACATCGACCAAATCGCAGAACTCATCACTCTCATTAAGAAAGACCCAAATTCCCGGCGTCAGCTGGTCACGGCCTGGAATCCCGGAGAGCTGAAGTACATGAAGCTCGCACCCTGCCACTGCTTGGTGCAAACGGCTGTCATGGGCGGCAAACTGCATTTGCAGCTCTATCAGCGTTCCTGCGATGTCTTCTTGGGAGTTCCCTTCAATATCGCAAGCTACGCCCTACTCCAGCTTATCCTCGCACAGCAATGTGATTTAGAGCCGGGAGATTTCGTATGGACGGGTGGAGATGTCCATATTTACAGCAATCATTTCGAACAGGTTAATCTGCAAATGACACGCGAGCCGCGGCCGCTGCCTAAAATGCAGATTCTTCGTCGGCCAAGCACTATCGACGGATATATGCCCGAAGATTTTGAGCTGACGCAATACGACCCCCATCCGCACATTAAGGGAGTCGTCGCAATATAAACACTAGGCCTCAAGTGCTTGTACTTTGACACTGACCGCGAAGTTCAGGGACGGATGTCTCCCGCTTCGACTTAGTCGATTCAAAGTCGAAGTGAAGTACTAGCTGGCTACGGTATCGTTCCAAGCGCAAACTGCCACGCCGCAGACCGTTGCAGCGCTTCCTTAAGTGAACTCACGTCTGAAGGAATTGGCTCGCCAAACTCGTCAGAGAACAGCGCACAGTCCAGCGTTGCAACCATTAGGCAGACCAACGAGATGAAATCGTGAGCCTCTGACCGGGCGTCGATGCGCACTCCTATTTCGCATCCCCTGCCGTCGAAGTTGATGTCGATACGGTTGCCCTCGTCGGACCCAAACATTGTCCAGCCTGTGCCTTCTATGCTTGCTGGCATCAACCCGACAAGAAACGACTCTGCGCGCATCCGGACGGCTTCGGGCAAAGACCGTTGCCCCTCTTGGTCAGTCACCACGACATCGAACTGCCATATGGCCATCGGCTCTTCTCCCGACGTGCTCGGCCGAGCTACTGCTCTAGCTCCCGAGCGACCTTCTGCATCAGCTCAGAAGCCAGCAGCACCGCGGTCCGAGTACCCATGTCCGCCCTGCCCCCGTTCACGTACCCCTGCGCGGCTCGTAACGACCGCAGCAAGGCTTCTTCGGCTTCAACGACTTCTTCCCTCGACCGCCTCAAGGACAGCGTCAGGCGAAGCACCTGAATCTGGCGGTCCGCCGCACGGAGGTAGTCGCGAAGCTGCCTCTGCCACGGCTTCGTGGTCGGTAACGCCTTCAGCACCGCCTGAACTAGGTCATCCAGGTCGCCCAGTGGCTTCCCGCCCGGGGCGGTCAACTTGTCGAGTGGGATGAGCGAGAGCGTGCCTTCCATGGACAGATTTCAATCGACCGCCGCTGACCTGGCAAGCCCCCGAGCACTACCCCACGCCCTTGAACCCGCTCCCCAACAGGCTTAGAAGATTCGCTCGCAACTGGTCTTGAGCTTCCTCGGGCCCCACCTGCCAGAGCTCAGCGAGTACCGAGCTGACATCCATCGCTTGCCAGGGCATCAAAGGCGCACCCCGCACCTTCGCAAATGGCCCGTCGGTTTCCGGCAGGACGCGGTCTATGGGCATCCGGCTCGCCAGCGAGCGGCCTTTTCCTCCGGCCAACATTGCCGGGCCGACACTGAACCAACAACCGGCTCGAACTGCGACCTCAAGGGTGGCCATCCCACCGGAGAACCAGTGCAGCACCGGGGTCCCCACATCGCCGGCAAGCGCCAACAGTTCAACGACACGAGCCTCCGCACCACGGGAATGGATGCTAAGCACCCTTCCCCCTTTGCGCTGGCACTCGGCAAGCGCTGCTTTGAACACGCGTTCCTGGACCTCCAACGAGCCCCGATGGGGAGCGGAGCCGTCCAAGCCGATTTCACCGACAAACCGTGCACGCTCAATACCTGCAATCAGCGCATCAAGCTCACCGGCTTTTGCCTGCGCGACCTCTGGGTGCAGGCCCAACCCAATGGTCAGCCGCCTGAATTCGCTGAAGACACGCGAGGTCGCATGGAAGGCCCGCGGGCTCGTGGTGACGACCAGAGTGAACTCGTTGCGACGATTTGCCTGACGCGCGACCTCGAGGCCGTCCGGATAGAGGTCGACGTGGCAGTGGAAATCAATCACAAGACATTGTGGTCACGGAGTAGTGCGCCGAGTTCTTCAAATCCGCGCTGCACGACCGCTTCGAACTTTCTTCGCTCAATAGGGTCGGCAAATGAGAACTGGCCCGCGGTGAACGCCGGCGCCCCAGAAGCTTCGATTTTGAGCACGGCCCTGGCCACAGCTCCAACATCGTTGGCTCCTTTTGCAGGGCCGGCGATGCTCAAATCGTCGAACACGTAGTCGCGCGTGTCGTCGGTCAGCCTAGCCCTCTTGAAGGACGCTCTGCGCACCATACAAGGCACGCATCGACCGCAATGAGTGTAGCCGTAGTACCCAAACCTACCGCAGCTGGTGGACTGCCCCGCCAGCTCGGAAAGAAGGTCCGGGTCCTCGCATCTATCCAGCATCTCGCCCTTGGTCATATAGGCGTACGGGCGAAGCAAGGCGCCGGGAATATCCAGCTCGTCCCAGATTGCCTGAAGGCGCATCATGAACACCGGATGGGTGGTCTTTGTGCTGAGGCTCCCCACGCGCCCCGCGTTGAGCGGCACGTTCAAACTGATGAGGCCATTCTCAGGAACGTAGACCTCGACCCGGCCCTGCGTTTGCTGATGCAGGGCATCGGCGGCGATGGCGGCGAATGCGAAGAACACTATTGACCGACCGCGCGTTGACCTCTCAGTCTCATGAGTCACGCGCACGTTGTGATTCCACTGAAGGTGCCGGTCAGCACCGCCAACGCGTCGAGCATAGAGCCGTTGGGTGTCAGAGTCGCCTTTTGCCATCTGCGACACGAAGAGCGGTCGTCGGCCATGCGCAGTCAGGTCAATCGCGCCAACCAGACTATCCAGGCCGCCCGAAAGTAGGCTAACGCAGTCGGCGTCGAATCGCTGGACATTGGTCGACCTAGGTGGCGGCTCGCCTCCGTCAACAAACCGAAGCTGCCAGAAGTCGCCGGTCAGGAAGCGCAGGGCCTCTGCAATCTGGGCTCTCATCGGCTGGAACGGTGCCGGGTCATGCAGCGCTACTTCCAACTGAATCGACCTGGTCCAACCGTCTGCAGTGCGAGCTCTACCAACCGCCAGGTCTGCCGCATTGACGGCCAGAGCGAACGTCAAAAAGTCCCACGCACGTGTGCTGGGGCTCATGCGCGCGCGGCCGATGTCGCGAAGCAGTCCAGTGCCAACGGTGCTGATGTCAACTCGCTCGTGGCGGTACATCGAGAAGTAGTTAATCCCAGGCAGCAAATCGTCCGGCAGCCGGTCCTTGTGGGCGCAGATGACCGTGCTCATAGGAGGCCCTCAAAGACTTCGAAAGTCGTTTTCACTGCGACCTGCATCAGGTCGTCCAGCTCAGCGCGCGTGGGATTAGCAGTAGTTGTCCTCAACGCCCTGACCGCGGTTCTGACCTCGCTGCGGATAAAGCCCCGCATCTCCTGTTCCCTTTGGACAGCAATGGCAGGTTCGACCTGCGAGCTTTCAAGCGACTGGCCAATATCGAAGCACACCCGATTCGTCACCTCGATGGCGAGGAACAAGCTCATCAATGACCAGATGTCATCCTGTCCAAGGCTCAGCAGGTCCAGGTTGGGCTCTTGCACCAGCAAGTCCGATAGGGCCGCTGCCATGGCGTCGCGCAACGACTCCTCGTCCGCGCTCCCGCCGGGCGGCGCGAGCTCTTTGACTATCGCGTTGACGACGTCGTCGGCCGTCGCGCCTGAGTTGCGCAAATCGTCGACCCAAGCCCGAGCCTCTGCCGAGCTTCTGGTCGCGGCGGCGGACAACAACGAGAAAAGTTCTGCGCCGGCCTTCGTCGAAGCGCGCATCCTAGACGCCGCGGCGCCTGCGCCCCCGCTGCCCGAGCGCGAGTAGTGACCGAGGGCTCTGCCCAGGCTTGCGCGGTCACCCGTGTTGATGAACTTTCGAAGCTGCGTCCTTGCCTCGCGATACCGAGCAGGAGCTGCGTTGCCGGTGGGCCCATCACGCGGCGGCACACCGGGGTCACCGATTGGCACACCGCTTCCCGACCCGACGCCAGAGGCGACGTCATCGAGCCAAGGAGGGTCGAGCGGATTGCCGCTGCCTGGCCCGCTGCTGGATGTAGAGGTTCCCATCGTCAGCTCACTTCTTCTTGCTCTTGGCCCTGAAATAGCCCTTAACCGACGGCGATGCAGTCGTGTCGGCTGCCCACTTGGCAAGCAACTGCGCAGCCCAGCTCTTCTCCGCGAGCAGCGGCAAGATGACCGTTGTCACTTTGGGCACTGGAATTTCGGCCAAGCCGGCAGCCAACTGGACGCCTAGCTGGTCGAACGCGGCCGGGCAGTTGAAGCACCTTCTAATGCTTGAGTCCGACCACTGCTCCGCCCTCGCCTGCCGGATGAGTCGCTTCAGCAACTTCGCAGCTTCCATCTCGCCAAGCGCCCTTAGCTGAGCGACGAGTGCATGCGATTCGCCATCGACTGTGGCCGCTGCCGCAAGGACTTTTTTCGCCTGCGTCGACAGCTCGTCGTAGGAGGCCAGCCCCAGAGCCCTGTCTCTGCTCAGGTGTAACACCGGCCGGAGGTCGACGTCGGCTAATTGCGGGCTGAGCCCGACCCACTGCTCATAGAAACTGCCCTCCCACGACGGGTCAGGCGCCACATATGCTTCGCCCTTGACTCCGGACTCTTCGACCGCCTTGAAGAAAACGGCTTTGCCGTCCTGGCTCGAAGCAACCGCCTTCGCCAAAAACTCGAACGCCACGGCAGTCGCACAGCGCTCCAGCAGCTGAACCTTCACCAACTCCGCGAAGGGAAGCGTCAGGTCCATGTCGGCTGCTATGGTCCGTCGGAGCATCAAGTTGTTCATGAAGCGCTTGATGAGCCGCGGATTGCCGCCAATCTCCTCAGACGCGACCAATAGGGGCGCTAATTGGTCTGCGATGTCCAGCTCCGCCGCAATCAGGTGTGCCACATCGCCAAACGCCTTGGTGAACAGCTCGCTATCGAAGCCGCCTTCCCAGGACTTCTTGAGCTTATCGAGGATAACTTTCCGACCCTGAAAGTGCGTCTTATGGTCAATGCTGCCCGTGCGCTCAGCCAAGTCCGCAAACAGCAAGACGAGGTAGGCCTTCACCTCGTTCACGCCCAACCGTGGGACGCTCAACGGCACCTGAATCAGTTTGTCGAAATAACTTGTGACCTGTCCTTCCTCGATTTCGACGCCCTTGAAATGAGCCTTCACTGCGCCCCTAATCATGTTCTCGTCGGCGGCGATGATGAACGCCGTCCGCTTGACATGAAGGAGCAGCCGCATTGCTTCGAGCGTCGAGATGGCGGTGTTCGGCAAGCAGCGGTCTAGGTCATCGACCAGCACTACTAAGGTGACATCCAGCTCCTTCAGCAGCTCCTCGAAGGCATCGCGAAGACCCTGAATCTCCTTGGGCAACGACCGCTCTTTCTTTGCATCAACAAGCTCTTTCAGTTCGGGCTCAAGCTCGGAATAGGCGGACTGAACCGCCTTGAATTGCTCTTGGCGGTCAGCCAGTTCACCGGTCGCAGTCACGAGGCCGGATACCGCTCCAACCAGCGCACCGACTGGGCCGCCCAGCGCCGTGCCGGCTGCGACGTGAGACGCCACGGGTGCGAAGAAACGAACTGCCTTCAGTACTTTGATGCGCTTTGCGAACGCCTTCACCTTCTGGAGCAGCGTCTCATCCGACTTCACCTGTTCGAGCAGACGGTCGGTCACGACGTCCAACAACGCGTGCCGTGCGTCCTCGTAGCCTTGATAGAGCCATGCATTGAAATTCAGGAGAACAAGGGCGGCGCCTTGGTCCTCGCCTGGCTTCGCGACCAGTTCAGCGCCAATGAGCTTGACCAACGTCGACTTACCCGCCCCCCAACCGCCCGAGATACCGATGGTCAGCGGCGCGCCTTTAGCCGCGCGTATTAGCCCAGCGGCCGCTCGTGCGACCACACCGAAGTTGAGCAAGTCAACTTCGGCCTCAATGTCCTGCCACATGCGCCTGTCTCCCTGAATCTTGACGCCGCAGCTAGTGAGGTGCGCGGCATCTTGTCGGTGTTACCAGATGTGTACCACGCTTGCGTCGCGAGCTGAGTGCGGTCAGCCCTATCCGTTGCTCTTGCCTCCCACTTGCAGGTGCTTGAGTCGTTAGGCAGCAACAGACTACGGCGCGAGTGGTCCACGTACTGAGCCTCCAATGGATGGGCCGCAAATGGGCTGGCACCATGGGTGGCTCATCCAGCGAGCCACCAATCAATCAGTATTGCTGGGGTTCAGGTAGTGCTCGAGTTTCGTTGCTGCTATCTGTATACAAAACCAGCTTGTGTTTTTATACTGGCCCTACCGATAGCGTGGCGCGTCAGCGCCACACACCATCTATAGTTTTTGTTAGCACTCTGCTAGATTGAGTGCCAATGGGACTGGTGTGTATTTGGACACGCAAGGAGCGTTGGATGGCATCGCATGAAGAGCTTCCCAAGGGCATCCATCGCCTCATCAAGCTTCCCTCCCAGGAGCTGGGTGAGTTGTGGGATTCCATCGTCCTGGACCAGGGCGTCAAGGACCAGTTGATTGGCCAGGCCATCATTAACTTCACGGTCCGCCAGAAGGTGCCGCGGACTGTGCTACCGCTGCACGGCACCATCCTCTTGGTCGGCGAGCCAGGAACCGGGAAGACCTCGTTGGCCCGCGGCTTGGCGCACAAGGCGGCCGAGGTCTTCGACAGCACTGCTTTCCGCCTGCTTGAGGTCGACCCCCACGCGCTCGGCAGCGCCATGATGGGCAACACTCAGAAGGCCGTCACCACCCTCTTCGGGCAGACCATCGCCGAGTCGGCTATGGCAGGACCGACCATTGTGCTGCTGGACGAGGTCGAGACTCTCGCCGCGGACCGCGGCAAGCTAAGCCTGCAGGCGAATCCGGTCGACGTGCACCGAGCCACTGATGCCGTGCTCGTGCAACTGGACATGCTGGCTGAGGAGCACAACAACCTCCTGTTCGTGGCGACCTCGAACTTCCCGCAAGCCGTCGACGAGGCCTTCACGTCTCGCTGCGACCTGGTCCTCGAGATACCGCGGCCAAACGCGCAGGCCTGCCAGCAAATCCTGACGTGCTGCCTCGTCGAGCTTGGCGGCATCTTCAAGGCCATCACCGCGCTGCCGACGGCAGCCGGTTTCGACACGCTTGTGCATGAGGTTCAAGGACTTGACGGCCGCGCCATTCGCAAGGTCGTCGGCAGCGCCCTCGCCTTGCGAAAGCAGGTCGCGGTGGACCCCAACCAGCTGACCTTGGCAGACCTCGTGAGCGCTGCGAAGTCCGCCAAAGCGACTCGTGTCAAAGGGGCCAAGTCATGACCACGGTCGCAAGCCGAGTCGTCCGCAGCTCACCGCATCGCAATACCAGCGACACCTGGGCCTTCATCGTTGACCTTCTCACACAAGGCAAGGACAGCGACGCCAGGAAAGAACTGCTGTCGGTTGCGGGTATCGCCAGCTCCGTCATCGCCGAACGAGGCCCCGGGGACGCCGCCATCCTAGTCACCTGCGAAGGGCCGCGGACGCGTGTGTACTGCATCTACGACGACGCCGCCATCGAGGGCGGCGATGCCAAGGAAGACGACCTGGGCTACGACCCCTTGAAGGGGCATTGGGTCATTTCACTCCCCTGCCCTGAAGAGGACCTTGAGTGGATTCAACGAGCTCTGAAGGCAAAGAGCATTCGCATCACCGCCCGCGACATGACTCAGATACTTGGTGAGGAAGCGGAAGCCGGCAAATCAGCGGCAAGTGGCGGTCTCACCTTGAACGTGGACAAGTTCCTGAAATCATGAGTGCAGTCGCCGTCTACTCCTACACCCAGTCGGTCGTATATGTCGCCGACAACATCCTAAAAAGCCTCAAAGACATCATCCGACACAGCGGCCTGGACCCCTCCAAGCTTGTCGGTGACTGGGAAGTCCTGCTGCGAGGTATCAGCACCTGGATTGAGTCCAGGCACCTTGAGGCCGTGAAGCTGGAGATTTACGACCCCAGGACCGATGCGCTCATCACGCGCTGGGACGTCGCCATCTCGTACAGCTGGGACATCTCGGCTGGGACCTTTTGGACCGATACCGAGCAGCTGAAGTACGCCATCCGCAAGGCCGGCCTCATGCCTTCGCAGGCCAGCTACCGCGTTGTCGCAAGCTACAAGCAAGGTCGCCCAGACGTTACTGGCTGGAGCTCCTGCACCCTCCGCTCGACCGCTGGGATGGTGCAACAGAGCCTCGGCACCACCATAGAGCACAACGGGCTCGGCGCCAACACCACCTACTGGAGGAAGCTCTGATGCTCACCATCGACGAGGCCTTCCGCAAGTTCAAGAGCCGCCTTGAGCTCAATGCCAAGGAACAGAAGAACGCTTCCGAGCGCCACACCGAGGTTCGGAACTTCATCCGCAGCAAGTTCGCCATCGACCGCGATTTCCTGACGGGCTCCTACGCTCGATACACAAAGACGAAGCCTCTCAAGGACATCGACATCTTCTTCGTGATGGCGGAGACCGAAAAACACTACCGCGGCAAGAGCGCCGGCGTGGTGCTCGACGACTACCAAGCCGCGCTGTTGGAAGAGTACGGCGAGAAGGCGGTCCGCCGTCAGAGCCGCTCCATCAATGTCGATTTCGGCGTCGACGTCAAGGAAGAGGACAAGACTGACTACAAGATTCTGAGCGTCGACGTCGTGCCCGCCTTTCCCTGCGGCAACGACTATGAGATTCCCGACGACGACAGCGGCAAGTGGATAAAGACCAACCCCGAAACCCATGCTGAGAAGGCCACCAAGGCGCACCAGAACTATGGCAACGAATGGAAGGGCTTGGTGCGCATGGTCAAGTACTGGAACAACAACAAGAAGCACGGCGAGAAGCCCATCAAGCCGTCCTTCCTCATCGAGGTGATGGCCCTGCAGTGCTTGTATGGCGGCTGGGGTGGTCAATTCGACCGGGAAATTCAAAGTTTCTTCGCAACCATGGCCACCCGCATTGGCGAGGTGTGGGCTGACCCTGCAGGCCTGGGCCCGCCCATCAGCAACTCCATGAACGCCGCGCGTGTGACCAGAGCGCAGCAAGCGCTGCGTCAAGCCGCAAGCGAGGCCGACCGGGCCATCAATCTAGTGCGTCAAGGGCGAACTGGTGATGCGCTCAAGGCTTGGCGCGACCTGTTCGGTCCAATGTTCCCCTTGAGCTGAGTGACGTCATGGCCCTGTCAGTTGTTGCGCGTCGAGATGGCGACGTCTTTCAAGCCAGGCTGTTTTGGCTGCACGCCGCTCGCCTTCTCGATGACGAGGGAAACATCGTGCGCGTCGGCTTCGAATCTGGGCTTAAGGGCTTTGACGACATCTGGGTCGAATACGACCCGGCGCGCGCGCCCCAAGACCCTCGCGGTAACCCGCTGATGGTCGAGCGCATGCAATGCAAGTGGCACGCCACGCCCGGGACGTTCACGCACGAGGACCTGACGCGACCCGAGTACATCAACGCCACGTCAACCTCGCTGCTACAGCGCGCGCTGGGCGCCTATCGCGCCGACACGACCGACGGGCTGGCCTCACGCCTGGTCCTTGTGACCAACCATTTCGCCAGCGAGCAAGACCCTCTCTTTCCACTGCTGCGCATGAAGGCGCTCAACCTGGATGTCGACGTGCTTTTCTCTGGCAAGACTGCCAAGAGCGCCACCGGCAAGGTGCGCAAGGCTTGGCGGGACCACCTGGGAATTGATGACGATGAACTCAGGGCTCTGTGCCTTCGCATGGGGTTCAACTCGTCGCGCGACTCTCTGGACACACTTCGCACGGCTCTCGACGACGCGTGCCGTGTGAACGGTCTGGTGAGGCCCGCGGCGAACGCGAGCACGACCATCTACGACGGGAACATCTTCGAGTGGGTGGGCCAGCGACGCATGGTCTTCGACCGAAAGGACTTCAAGGAGAAGTGCGCGCAGGAGGGGTTGCTCGCAGCGAAACCAAGGGATGTGCCCAAGGTGTTTGGCGTCAAGGCGTTCGAGCACCCGCTAGACCGGCTTGAAAACCGCTGTGTGGATGTGCTGAACTTGGTTCGCGAGTTCGACGAGCGCGCTATCCGCGATACCGCTGCTTGGCGAGATAGGCTGCTGCCGAGTCTGACTGGCTTCCTGCTTCGTGTGCCGGCCCCCGACGGACGAATCCGCCTGGCCCTCGAAACTCACGCCACGCTGGCGTTCGCCGCAGGCGCCATTTTGGACACGAAGTCGGGACGCTTGGTCGAGCTGGAGCAACGGACGCCCGTTTTAAAGATTTGGTCGCAAGACGACCAGCCACTGGCCGCGGACACACCTGGCTGGGTCTTCGACGAGGAAGATGTTGACGCAAGCGCTTCAGGCACCGCGTGCGCCATCAGCGTCACGAGGGACACGACCGGCGCCGTGAAGCAGTACCTTCAGGAAAGCCAAGTCAAGGTTCGCCGCTTGCTGATTGCCAAGCCCGCTTGCGGACCCTCGGCCCAGGCGGTGTCGTCAGGTGCTCACGCCAACGCCCTCGCCGAAGCGTTGGCCGAGAAGCTCAAGCAGGACCGTGAAGCGAGCCCGGCGGCGCGCCGTGAGCGTGTCCACTTGTTCATCTCCGCCCCAAACGCCTTCACGTTCTACCTCGGTCGCCAGGCACCCATGATGAAGCCGCTAACGCTCTACGAGTACGACTTCCACAATCAGGTCGATGGGTCCTACCGCCCTTCCCTGTCGTATCCAGAAGTCGCTCCGTCCGGCGCGACCATCAACTGACCGAACATGGCGAGCATCGAAGGTGCGTTGAGGTCCTGGGTGAAGGACATCGAACCCACGCCCAAGCAAAAGCAGGCCGCGAGCCGCAGCTACAACCATCTCGTGCGCGTGCTGGACCGGCGCGGGGTAGGCGACCGCATCGTCGACTACTACCTGAGCGGCAGCTACCGGCGCAGCACCGCCCTTCGGCCAATTCGAGATATCGACGTCATCTTCGTCATCGACCCGAGTCAGTGGGACGGTGCGTATCTCGGCCTGGCCGACAAGCCAAAGCCATCGGCTGTACTCAGGTCGTTTGCGAGGGTGCTTCGCGACGAGTACCCGAATAGTTCGACCTACACGCAGAAGCGTTCTCTTCGGCTCGAGCTTGGCCATCTCCACATCGACTGCGTGCCCGCCGTCGCCCTGCCGAACAGCGACCTCATTTTGATTGGAAACCACGCCGACGAGACCTGGTTCGAATCCTCACCCAAACGCCATCACATGGAACTGGTCGCTGCAAACACTACCAACGGCAAGCTGCTCGTTCCCCTGGTCAAGCTGCTGAAGGACTGGAACTCATCCCTGCCCGACGAAGCACGCATCCGCTCCTTTGTCGTCGAAACGCTGGCAGTCACGTTGTTCAGCAAGGTCCGCATGAGTTCGCTCGAGGAAGGCCTCTACCTCTACTTCGACTTCGTCTCGCACTTTAATGACCAAGCTGAGCGCCGGTGGCCGTCAAAATACGACGTCAAGATGAGTTGG
This sequence comes from Pelomonas sp. Root405, assembly GCF_001425165.1. GTDB lineage: Bacteria > Pseudomonadota > Gammaproteobacteria > Burkholderiales > Burkholderiaceae_C > Pelomonas. Next base: position 149,598 of record NZ_LMDU01000014.1, on the reverse strand, counting down.
TGGGACGGCATCTTCGTCCCCGACCTCGCGGGCACAGGAGGCAACGTCGCCTCTGGCATCGAACACTCCCAGATGAAGGCCTTCAAGCGACATGCCGCTAAGAGTCGAGACGAACTGCAGCGCGCTTTCAAAGCGAAGACCGACGCAGCGGCTGTTGAGTACCTTCGTGCTGCGATGAACGAAGACTGAGAAGCAGATGGGACCGCTCGGCGGGCTGCAATCAAATAGGGTCCCGACCGAAGTCGGGACCGAAAGCCTCTCGCTATCACGACAGGCCCCCGCTCAGGGAGGAAAAGCGGGGAAACTCGACACCGTCAAGCTTCACTTCCAGTCTACCGCTGCCCAGTCCGCCACTCGTCATGACCGAGCGTACCTATCTCAACAGCACGTACGAAGAGCGCTTCGAAGTGAAGGCTCTTGGCGCGCGCTGGGACCCAGGATTGCGCAAGTGGTACGTCACACCCGACCTGGCCTTGGCACCGTTCGCTGCCTGGCTGCCGGCCACGGCTGACACGAGCCCGGTGCGCGCCCAAGCCTCGCTGGAGTCCGAGTCGCGTGACCTCGACGTGCCGAACAAGGGCATCCCGCTGTCGCGGCTTTTGGGCGGCGTGGCCAATCTGGTGTCAGAGGCCTTCGGTGAGGGCGTCTGGACCGCCGCCGAGGTACTGAAGGTCAGCTCTGCCAGGGGCGGCCACGTCTACCTTGAACTGTCCGAGCGAAGCCCGTCCTCGGGCGAAGTGCTGGCGCAGGCGCGCGCCGTCATCTGGTCCCGGTTTGCGGCAGCTCTGCTGTCCGAGTTCAGGCGGGTCACCGGCGCCGACCTCGAAGCCGGCATTAAGGTCCTGCTGCGGGCAAAGCCGGTCTTCAAGACCCAGTTCGGCTTCAGCCTCGAAGTGGATGCCATCGACCCCGCTTACACCCTCGGGGACCTCGAGGCACGCCGCCGCGAAATCCGCGAGCGCCTCAAGAAGGAGCAGCTGTTTGACCGCAACCGTGCACTCCCGGCGCCTTGGGACTTTAGCTCCGTCCTGGTCGTGGCGCCTGAGCGCGCCGCCGGCTTGGGAGACTTCGCGAAAGAAGCTCAGCGCCTCCAGGTCCATGGCGCCTGCGAGTTCAGCTACGTTCACAGCCGCTTCCAGGGCGAAGGTGCGGCCGCTGAGATAGCGGAGGTGTTGCGCGCCGGGCTGCGCGCTTGGTCGGGCGCAAAGCTCCCGGACGCGGTCGTCATCATCAGAGGCGGCGGGTCCGTTAGCGACCTCGCTTGGCTCAACGACTACGCCCTGGCGCGATGCATCTGCGAATGTCCCGTCCCTGTACTCACCGGCATCGGCCACGAGCGCGATGGCACCTCCCTGGACGAAGTTGCTCACCGCAAATTCGACACTCCATCCAAGGTGATTTTGAGCATAGAAGAAGTGATGCGCTCCCGCGTTCGCGAGGCGCGCGCCTTCAATGAATGCATCGTCAACCTCGCCCGGCGGGCTGCCGCCGCAACCGGCGCGGATGTTTTGAACCTGCGCCGCGATATCGAGCACACCGCGAAGTCGGCCATTGCCCAGGCACGCGCTGATAACAAATCCGCCTTCGAGGCGTTGCGCCAAGCGTCCACCGGGACGCTCCGTGACGCGCGCAGCGCCGTGATGGAGAACGTCGCCGCCGTGCGCTCGGACGCACGCCAGCTGGTTCAAAGCGCTCGACAGGCTGTTCCCGCAGTCATAGCCGACATTGACACCAGGGCTCGGGCGTCCGTGGTCTTGGCGAAGCAGCGAAGCGAAGGCCTCCTGCCACTGGTCCTTGAACGCAGCCGACTGACCGCTCGAACGGCGCGTCGGGAAACCGAACTGGCCATCCGGGAGACCGCCGGCGTTGCCAGCAAACTTGGACGGGTCCTGCGACACGTGGATGCGCTGCTTCCCGTGGTGCTCGAACAAGCCGCAGCGACCACCCGCAGCGCGCGTCGAGAGACCGAGCTCGCCATCCGGGAAACCGCTGGCGTTGCCGGCAAGCTCGGGCGCATCCGCCGCCGAGTCGATGCGCTGCTGCCGGCGGTGCTGGAACAAGTTTCATCGACCAATCGAGCCCACGGACAAGCTGCCGAGCGCCTCATGAGCGCGACCGCAGAGCGGGCCGCTCGTGGCGTCGACATGGCAGCCGAGCGCTCGCAAGCCCTGTTCCGAGAGATAGCTGGCCAGGGCCCCCAGAAGACCTTGCGCCGCGGTTTCGCCGTCGTCCGCTCGTCGGCCGGTGAGGCCGTCACATCCGTGGTGACTGTTCAACCGGGGACGGCCGTGCAGGTCGACCTGCATGACGGCACGGTGAGCGCAGTGGTCGAGACCGTCACTCAAACAACCCAAGGAGGCGGCGCCTGATGCCGAAGAGAAGATGGAAGAAAAGACATTCCGCGATGCCTACGAAGTCCTCCAGCGCCATGCGGAGACGCTACGCAACCAGGACGAGCCCAACATCGACGACTTGTTGGACATCGTGAACGAGTCCGTCAGCGCCTACAAGGTCTGCAAGCAGCGCATCGACGCCGTGGAGAAAGCTTTGGAGGAGGCGTTGGTCAGCGCAGGCCTAGAAGGTGCTGGCCGCGGCGAGCGAGCTGCACCCGCGCCCAACGAGAACGGCGGCAGAGGTCGGCCGGCACCACCGAGCGGCTTCGATGACATGGACGACGACACGCCCTTCTGAGCGGCTGTCTAGCGGCCCAGGAGGCCAACCTCGAAGGCCGCGAGCGGCCGAATTACCAGCACTACCTCAAAGCAGCCTGAGAAAGACGGCTCGATAGCGCGAAGGTGCATCGCCTTTCATTGCCGGGATTCATGTCTGGCAAAGATTTTCCGGAGACAACCACAGTCCACGATGCGGTACTTCCCGTCTGGTTGCTTCTGAAGGCAATAAGGCAAGTACATGTGGGCGATGCGGCCAAGTGGCATGGTTGGGCTCCAAGATAACTTCGTGTTTAGGCGAGCTGCTTTAGCCGGTGTGCCCGGCGTGACCGTTCGCATCGCCCGCCGCAAGGGTGCGCTCGGCGACGACAGAGTTCCATAGCTTCTTGGCCCATGTCACGTCCTTCTCTCTCGCGTAGATAGCAAATGAGCCCTTGCAAAGGATGTCTTCTGGAACCGCGTGCAGCGGGCTCCAATCCCCGCTAACGTTCTTGCCGTTCTCAGCTGACGTGACAAGCGCACAGATGTCATGCTCGAAAAAGTGCGTCATCAGCTCACTTTGGGTCCAGTCTCGCGCACCTTCACCGAAGACTTCCTGGTACCGCCATTCCCTCGATGGCTCGTGGGCGCGCCGCAGGGTTTTTGTCGTTCCGCTGGTGGCCAGATGCTCCAGCGCCGCTTCCGAAATACAGACCACTTTCCACGAGTGAACGCCATCGGCCGCGTTTTCGAAGGTTCGCTTCTTTGCATGCTTGCTCATCTTGTCGGGCGCCTCGCGAAGAAGCTTGTAGACCCGATAGAGAAACTCTGCTTCCTCGTCTCCGGGCTTGTAGCGCCCCGCTCTGTACGGCGCGAGACGGGCACGTGCGTCGTCGGTCATGACTGTTTTTCCCTGCTGAGTCATTGCTGCTGTACCTACCGCGCCCGCGCTGCGCTCAGCACTGCGTACGCCGCGTTGACACGCCTCGCATCGACCCTGACGCTGTCCCGCCGCTCTGGGTTCAACAGCGCAACCTGCTCCGGATGCGACAGCTGCACCAAGTCCCGACGGGCCTGCTCGACGACTTGCCACGGCGAGGTTGGCGTGACCTTCATCAGCTTGCAGGCGTCTTCCAACATCATGGCGGGCATCGGCGCAGCCGCAACTCGCACTTGGGGCGCCGCCACCGGTGGTCGAGGCTGTTGTGGCACGCTGACGATGGCAACTGGTGCCGCAGGTGCCCGCACGGCCACCTGAGGGGCTGGTACTTTTGGCGGCGGAGGAACTGAAAGCGGGGCCGGCGGAGGCACCAGCGCCAGCTCTTCCTGTGACGCGGCCCGCGGCGGTGCACCGGGCATCATGGCCGCCTGGACTTCCTCCAACAACGCCACCGCGCGCGGCACCTGCCGGTTCTGCAGTTCGTTCTCCAGCTGCCGCAAGACCTTGGCGTCCGTCTTCGAGGCGGCGAACATTTCTTCGAGCGCGCCGATACCGAGTTGCATCAATGTGCGCTTCATGGTCAGGCGGCCTCCGCTTCCGCTGCGGTGCCGGGCTCGGGCAGCGGCTGCGCCTCAACCTCGGGCTCCGCATCCACTCCAAACGGGTCGGCGGTCTTGTGCAGCACCCACACGGTGTTGTCGACCGACTCCGCACCGAGCGGTTCGATGCCCAGCCGTGCGAGGGTCTGGAACAGGTCGTCCAGCACCTCCTTGCGCCGGCGCACGAAGCTCGATGCGAAGCACCTCCAGAACGTCCACCCTGCCCGTTCGAGCACCCGCTGACGAGCCATGTCGTCCTGCCATTGGCCAGGCCCGTGGAACTGGTCGCCATCGCATTCAAGAGCCAGACGCCTACCTTCCGAGCCTTCGACAACAAAGTCGATGCGATAGCCGCCAGCTTTCACCTGGGGCTCGACACGGAAGCCCTTCTTCACCAACTCATCGAACATCTCCTGCTCGAATCCGGACTCGCAGCGGTCACGCAGCACCTGTACCCGGCGAACGTCTTGGGTGAACGGCTGCTGAAAGTGACGGATGAGCCGGCCATTCAGGGAATCCTCCTTGAACTCGGTCTCCACCACCGAGCGGAACAAGTACATCCGGTCCCGTGCCCTCGAGAGCGCGACGTTGAAGCGTTGATGCATGTCCGCACGGTTGGCTGCGGCGCGGTCTCCCGGTGCCAGCACCATCGACACCAGCATGATGTCGCGCTCGCGGCCTTGGAACACCGGCGGCGGACCGACTGCAATCTTGCGGGCCACGACGTCAATCGGCGAGATGCGCTCGCTGACCAGCTCGTGAATGCGCGCGGCCTGCGAGGACCCCAGCAGCGTCACGACGCCGATGGAGCGCCCCTCGAACTGTGGGTCCGCCAGGATGGTCTCGATTTCGCCGATGACGGCCTGCGCCTCGGGCTCGTTCACGTCGACCGTGCGGTAGCCGCCCTTGACGAAGACGTCGACCAGAGGTGGGTCAAGTCGCTCGTTCGCCTTCGGCACGCGCAGCGGCCGGATGTCGTTCTCGTAGAACTCGCGGTTCGAGAACTCGATGATGGCCGGCACGCAGCGGAAGTGCTCCTTCAGCATCACTGAGTTCCCAGCGAAGACCACGCTGGCCAGGTCGTAGATGCTCCTGTCGGGCGTGAGCTCCGCTTTGCGCGGCTGGTTCTGCAGGAAGCGGTTCGTCAGCTCGACGATGCGCGCCTCCGGCACCCCCACGGCAGAGGGTGATACCTGCTTGTCATCGCCTACGACGAGCAGCTTCTTGCCGCGCAGCAAGGCTGGCAAAGCCCAGATATCGGACTGCGAAGCCTCGTCGATGACGACTAGGTCGAACAGGCCGACCTCGGCAGGCAGCGTCTCAGAGACTCGCCACTGGGGAAGCACCCAGCAGGGCACCGACACGTATGCCTGCCTCATTGCTTCACGAGCGTTCCGCCGATGGCGAATCGCTCGCACGCCGGTGCCGGCGCCCATGGCCTTCACCGCGCCCAGATAGGCCTGCAGCGCTTGCCGGACGAAGGACGGCGAATTGTTATGGACGCCCAGCCAAGTCTTCTCGGCCACCAAGTCCTGGTACGTCTTCGCCAGCGCGGTTGACAGCGTCCGGCGTTCCTCGAACAGTTCACGAAGGCGGTGATGCCCGTCGATAAGCTCCAGGAACATGACCGCACGCCGCCAGTTCCAAGCGTCAAGCCAAGTCGTCGGGGTCACAATGTCGAGGTCTTCGGTGGCTGGCAACGTACGGATGCGCGCAGCCCACTTCGGCGCGCCGGCGTCGCGGATGCGCTTCGAGACACTCTCGATTTCCTCTAGGTATGGAACCAAAGCCGCTAGGCGGCTCACCTCCGACTGCAGCGCTTGCCATGTGGCTTGCAGCACCGACTCATCTGCGGCAGGCTGGTCAAGCGACGCGGCGAGGAAGCGGCGCAGGTGGTCGACCACCGCGCCGGTCTTGCCGTCGAGCGCACGCACGAGCTCCTGTAGCCGCTTAAGGGCGTACGCAAGGCGGCTCTTCTCGATGTGGGCATGCAAGCTGGCAGCGGCTGCAGCGACGAAGGGCTCACCTTGGTCCCACATGCGGTCAGCGGTAGGCTTACCGAACACCTCTGTGAAAAGCGGGTGAAGCTTGGCGTCGAAATCAAAGTTCAGCCGTCGAGCATCCTCGACATGCCCGGCCACCTGACAGATGCGCCGGAAGCTCGCCTCGAGGCCTTCGTTGGCCGATTCCAGGCCGAATTCTGCTCCGAGGATGTTCCACCGCGCCACGGCCTTGCGGGCGTCTCCTCGCCACTCCATGGCTTCCTGGATGTACGCCCAATCCCCTGGGCTAGGCGGCGCGCTGCCGGCGACCGTTGTTTCTGCGATGAGCTTGCGAGCAGCGCCGCTGCCAAACGGCAGTTTGAACGCACTCTTGCTCTCAACCAGCCGCCGCACGGCCTCGACGTAGTCTTCGTTGAGCTCCGCATCGGCCGGCAACGCAACTGCGCGAGTCAACGCCGCCTTGCGGACTTTCTCCAAGTGCTGGAGGTCGCCGCACAGCGCCACTAGCCCCTGCAGCAACGGGTCAGTCGCTTGCATGTCCGCAAGCCGAGCCTTCAGCGCGTCGAGTTGGGTGGCTCCGGCAACCTTTGCTTTCAGCGTCAGGCGCTCCTCAAGGAACGCCAGCAGCGCCTGTGCCTCTTCGAAAATTGGCAGGCTCGAATTCACCAGAGCGAACACGTCTCCTTGCGTGACGCTGGCGTCGATGGACTGGGCGCGGAGCAGGTCACGCCGCAACGTGGCGAGGACAGCCCACGGCGACAGCTCATCTGGCCGAGGCAGCTTGCACCCAACGTAAGGGAGGTCGCCCGCGACGCGCATGCGCGCCTGTCGCAGCGCGTTGACGTCGTCGCCTGTGAACGGGATAGAGCCATCCTTCGAGGTCGGCGGCTCGTCGTCGAACCAGGTGTGCTCGTCCACTTGGCTGAGCACCAGCCTCGCCATCTCCTCCGGCGTGACGTCCTGACCCTGAAAAGAATAGTTCCGCATGTGCTTGCCAGCGTGCTCGCCAACGGTGCGGTCCAGATGCGAAATCTTGGCGTGCAGCTGGCTCAGCTTGGCCTCGGCCGCCGCTATGGTGCTTTCGGCCCGGGACGGGATGATGGCGGCCAGGTTGGAGGCAATCGTCTGGATGGCGTGCTCGAACTGCTTCATGCCGTCGCGCTCGTCCGAGAGCAGCGACACGCTCAAGGGCCGTATGCGTTCGGGGAGCTTCTCCTGCAGGACCGCGAGCGCGGATTCGCTCTTGGCCGTGACCAGCACTCGCTTGCCAAGAGCAAGGTAGTGACAGATGACGTTTGCGATGGTGTGCGTCTTGCCTGTTCCGGGCGGCCCCTGAACGACGACGCCGTCGTTGTTCGCCAGCTTCTGAACGATGGAGACCTGCTCATCGTTGTATGGCATGGGAAAGTACAGCTCCTGCGCGCCGTCGGTGCTGTCGCTCGAGGAGAGACCGCGGAACGGCTGCTCGGCGTGCACGCGCACGGTCGAGTCGCCGGGCTCGACGAAGCTGCGGATGACGCCGGGTAGCTCTTGGACCTCCTCGATAACCTTCTTGAGCCGGCGGATGTCCTCAAGGAAGATGTCGGCCGAACGCTTGCGGCCGTAGATGACCCAGGTGCTCGTAATCCGGAGCTTGTCGTTCGGCACCGGTAGGGACACATCCTCGGTCCGAGCTTCATACGCGCCGGTCGGGTCGAGATGACCCACGGCAGCCTTCAAAGTGCCCTCAAAAGTCGATGGGTCGAACGGGTTGAGGCGGTGCGCGCCGCTGGCCAGCGACGCCTTCCAGAACGCCTCAAGCTGCCGAACGCCGGGCAGCTCCATCTCGGCGTACGTGTCGGATTCCAGTCGAGGCTCGATGTCGCGCGGCCGGACCTCAAGGTCGAAGGTCTTCTCGTTGAGCGTGACTTCACAGGACTGCACCAGCAACGGATGCTTCAGCGGCGTGGCAAAGCCCTGCTTCTTCCACGAGGCGTAGCCAATGCCCCAGGCCAGCTCCAACGGGGTCTCGGCGCCCTCGAGCGCGATGGCCTGCTGCAAAGAGAACAGGTCGTTGTACCTTGCGATGGTTTTGCGGCGCGGACGTTCTGCCGCGGCCCACGGGTTCCACTGAAACTCGATGTACCAATCGAACACTTCCTGGACTTCGGGGTGGTCTTCAAGCCGCTCGCGGGCGACTTCGCGCCGGCCTTCGTAGAGGATGACCTCGCTCTTCAGCTCGGGCAGCTTGTCAGGGCTCTTCGGCAGCGTGACCCAGGGAGCCGTTTTTTCGTCCAAGTCGGGCGGCCCAATCTCCTGCAGGCGAGGCACGCGGAGCCAGACGTCGTCACCATCGGACTGCAGGTTGAACTGCAATTCCGGCAGCCCTTGGAGCTCATGCTGGTGCGCGGCGAAAAACTCGGTCGGCACCGAAAAGGCCGGCTTTGTCTTCAGCTTTTCGACCTGCTCGATGTACTCCAGCAGCTCGCGCACACGGTTGTTCGATTCGTTCACTTCTTCCCTCCCTGGGGCTTGGCGACGGTCTTGGCCGTTTCCACGTCGATGCCGTGCTGCTGGCAGTAGGCGTACAGCACCGTTTCCAGCGTGTTCGTCAGGCTCCGGTTCTCCCGGTCAGCAGCGGCCTCCAGCAACGCTTTGAACTTCGGTGGAAACCGAAAGCTCATTGGCACGGTTTTGTCGGCAGGCATGGGGCAGATTCGGTGGGTCGCGTTTGTATTGCGGTCCACGATACGCCATGTTCTAGGGGGTGGAATTCACGTTCCCCCTGACTGCGGGACCGCCATGCCAGCGGTGGTCGCGGCTGAGGCCGCGTACAAGGAACGACGGCTCCTGTCCGACGCGCAGCGCCACATGCACAGCGTCCAGCAGCCCGAATCCATCGCACATCCGCGGCGGGTAGCATCCGCGGCGCCAGGCTGAAGGAGAACATCATCTGTTACAGCGCTCAACTCTGGGCTGACTATCGAAAGTACGTGCGCGAGTTCCGCGCAAAAGTCAGCATCAGCGCCTTCAAGGACCTGTTCTTCAAGAAAGCTCAGGGCGCGAAGCTCTTGGTGCCGCGTGGGATGGAGCTGGCGTTCGCGAATCCTCAGTCCGATGAGGAGCGCGAAGTCTGGGAGCTCATCCGGCAGTGCCGGAAGAACGAGGCGCTGGTCTACGAAAAGCAGCTGTTCGAGCAGCGCACGCGGCTGGCCGACGCTGAGCGCAAGATTGCCGCGAAGCCGGACAAGCCAAATAAAGGCGCGCACGAAGAGGTCCGCATTGCTAACAACAAAATTAAGTGGAACCAGGCGAAGATTGCTGACATCAACCGGATGACGCCGGTCGAGTCCGACTCCCGAATCTTCCCCGGCTGGTACGCGCCGGCGATGGCGATGGTCGATGGCGAGCTGACGGTGATGCCAATGCGATACCGCTGCCGTCCGGCTCGCGCCACGCCCATGTACGACGAGGAATACCCGGGCACGTTCAACGCACGGCGCGATTCGCTCGAGAAGTTTTGGCGCGGTGAATGGGGCCAGACCCACGCCATCATGATGGTGGACTGGTTTTATGAGCATGTGAACTTGCACGAGGCGGAGGGCCGCGAACTTCGCCCGGGCGAGGAGCCGACCGACATCGTCATCCAGTTCAAGCCGGACTACGGCAAGACGATGATGGTCGCCTGTCTATGGGCGCACTGGAAGGCGCGCAACGAGACCGAGGAGGGCCTGCTTTCGGTTGCGTTCATCACTGACGAGCCGCCGGAGGAGGTCCGGAACGCCGGGCACGACCGGTGCGTCATCCCGCTTCGGCAAGAGAACCTGCAGGCCTGGCTCAACCCTGACGTCAACGACCTGCCCGCCCAGCAAGCCATCCTCGACGACCGCGAACGGCCGTACTACCAGCACTACCTGGAAGCTGCCTGAGGTCGGGGCCAGTTCGACGCGCCAAGGTGTCTCCGGCACCTTTCGTGAGGGACACCCCTGTTGCCCTTGGAGGCCATCAGTCTACGGAACTGCTTGAGCTAGCGCTCCTTGCATTCCTCAACACGACGCGCAAGCAGGCTGAGCATCACAAGGTACTGAGCCGCCTTCTCCTTGGTCAGGTCGTGCGCCAGAGAGTGGGACTTCACGTTTCTCACCCCCGTGAAAATTCCTTCGTAGACCAACAGAAACCCCTTCTGGTCGTTCCGGCCTGAAGTCGAATCCACGTCGCTGAAGATAAGACGTCCGTTCTCCAGGCCGAACGCCTGCCCCACCAGCTCTTTGCCATCCATGTCTAGGCCAGTACGAGCCTTAATCATGCCGAAGACGGCGAGCACGCCGTTCAGAACCGATTCGCGCAAGTGCCCACCATGGAAAAGCGGTACCGCGTGCGCCACGATTTCCGGATGAAGTAGGTCCTCTATGCGGGGGAAATCCGACGTCGGCGCTGCACCGATTGGAGCTGCGTTTTCCGGAACCACCAAGGGCGCGGAAGCCTGAGTGCTAGCAAGACGCTGAAGCGCATTCTTTATTGTGGCAATCGCATGTCCGTAATCATGCGCAGCCCGCCCCTGCGAATAGGTCGTGCTTCCCTGAAGGCCGCGTATGGCCCCTTTCAGTCCGAAGACGTCCGTCGCGGATATGACCCTCCTCAACTCGGGAATCAGTTCATTGCCAACCATCAGCGGCTCGATGATGGTCGCGAACTTTGACCCCACACTGAGGGGCCCGCCTTGGTCGAATCTTTCCAAGTCCTCAGAGACTTGGTCACATAGAGCAATCAGCTCAGCGGCATCGTCAGCATTCATGCTCAGACAAGGGTGAAGTCGTTGGCAGATTGCACTGGCGCAGAACCAGCGCGCGGCGCGTTCTGTGCGCAGCAGCCATTTCCTAGCAAGAGCTGACAGGAACTAGCTGGAGGTCGCCCCGCACACGCAGCAGTATGGCTGTGTGTGCCTAGTAGAGACGTGTCGGTGGGGGGTCATCCACAAACAAGACGACGTGTCAGTACAAACGTCACCTCCAGGCCGCGGGACGCTGGTCAGCGAGGCGTCCGAAACGTGATGGACCAGCGCAGCTCGTGAACCGGCGCCACGCTGTGCTGCCAATCCCACCTTGCCGCCCCTCTCATAGCGTAGATGGAGCGAGGCATCACGCTCAGCTTGATGACATCTTCCTTCCTCGGCTGGTCAGGCGGATAGGGGCGAAAGCGCAGCAAAGCGTCGCTGCCGAGCGAAACGCCAAAGATGCTCTCGAAGTCGGGTACATCGCGGTGCCAACCGAGAGGCGTCCCCGGGGAATACTCGGCGACCAGCGCGTGCACCAGTTCCTCCGGCTCCACGCCCGCCCACACAGCGACTCGGGCGCGCAGCGGCAGCAGCGCCTCGTCAAGCTCAGCAGAGGGCAGCAGCTCGTTCGAGTCGTAGTCGAACTTGCCACCGTAGCTCACGACCCGTCTGCGCGCCGTGTACTCCTTGTACTTTGCCTCTTGCAGCGGCAGCTGTCGGACGACTTCAATGAGCCCATCCTCTTCCTCCCGCGACAGGAACTCAGGCTCGTACACAAGGCCTTCAGGTAGCGCGCCCGGCGAAGGCGCCAGGTCGGCAAAAAGCGATTCTTGCTGCACTGCTCAGTCCCACATGCCTCGAATCCTGGCTCCCACGTCCAGAACAGGTGCTGCGGGCGCCGGCTTTGCGTCGCGCGGCTTCGGGGTCGGACCAACGTGCTCGAATAGACGCGCAACCTTGCCAGGTATGAACCTCGTCAAGGTGGCGTAGACGTGCGTGTCGCCACTGCGATGCTGCTGTCTCACGTAGTACCGCTGGGGCGCCACCAGCGACAGATGCTGCTTGGCGCGCGTCATCGCCACGTACAGAAGCCGCCGTTCCTCTTCGATTTCCTCTTCGCTTCCGGTGGACATGTCGGAAGGTATGCAGCCATCGACCACGTTCAGCACGTGCACAGCCTGCCACTCTTGCCCTTTCGCAGAATGGATGGTCGACAGAATGAGGTAGTCCTCATCGAGCGACGGCACGCCAGACTCGTCGCTGCTGGCGTTCGGTGGGTCAAGGGTCAGCTCGGTCAAGAACCGCTCGCGGGTGCCGTAGCCTTGGGCGATGCGGCAAATCTGGTCCAGGTCTGCCATCCGAATCGGCGCATCGTCATGCAGCCGTTCAAGCTGAGGCTGGTACCACTCGACGGCCCGCTCAAGGTCAGATGGCCATTCGCTGTTGGCAGCCAAGTCCACGATGAGGTCGCGCAGCGCATTCCACTCTTCGGCCGCTGCGGGCGGCGGCTTGAACTCCTGCAAAGCCGTGCGCGGGTCCTGGCTGGCCTCGATGGCGTCAAGAAGCTTTCGCGCGCTGACCTGACCGAAGCCTGCAAGCAGCTGCGACACGCGAAAGCCGGCGAGACGCCCCCGCAGGTTTTCCCCCCATCGCAGTACGCTCATCACGTCTTTGACGTGGGTGGATTCCAGGAACTTCAGGCCGCCGAACTTCTTGAAGGGAATGTTCCGTCGCGTCAGTTCGAGCTCGAGCGGCGCGCTGTGGCTGGCCGTCCGAAACAGCACGGCCTGTCGGATGAGCTTGATGCCCTCCTCTCGCCGTCTGAGCACGTCGTCGGCCACCCAAGTCGCCTGAGCGGCTTCGTCCTGGAGAGCCACCAGCCGCGGCCTCTCGCTCGAGTCCTTATCAGACCAGAGGGACTTCGCGTGCCTGTTCTTGGCCATCGCGATGACGGCGTTGGAAGCATCAAGGATGGGCCGCGTTGAGCGGTAGTTCTGTTCGAGCGCCACGATGCGCGCTGGCGGGTCGAACTGGTCGGGGAAGTCGAGGATGTTCCTCACCTCGGCCGCCCGGAACGAGTAAATGGCCTGGGCATCGTCGCCCACCACCGTGAGGTTCCGACCCGTCGGCTTGAGGCCCCGTAGGATGGCTGCCTGCAGCCTGTTTGTGTCTTGGTACTCGTCAACCAACACATGGTCAAACCGATGGCCAAGGTCAGCAGCGACGGAGGGGTCGGCGGCCATGTGCGCCCAGAACAGCAGCAGGTCGTCGTAGTCGAGGCACTGCTGCTGATGCTTGGCGTCTGCATACGATTTGAAGAGCTGCTTAAGCTCGTCCAGGGCGCCGAAGCACCATGGGTAGAACTGCTGCAGCACCTGGTCAAGCCGGAGCTGCGCGTTGATGACACGCGAATAGATGGCCAGGCAGCTCCCCTTCTGCGGGAAGCGCTCGACCTTCTCCGCCAACCCCAGCGCCTGCCGCTGCATGCCCATCAGGTCTTCGGCATCCGCGCGGTCCAAGACGGTGAAGTTGGGAGCGAGGCCGATGCGGTTGGCGTAGTCACGAAGCAACCGTGCACCGACACCGTGGAACGTTCCCGCCCAGGGGAATGTCGGCGGTGCCTGGCTCGACGAATAGCCCAGCACCTTGTGAAGCACGCGGCCGACCCGCTGCTCCATCTCGCCTGCGGCGCGCCGGGAGAAGGTCAGCAGCAGGATGCGGCTTGGGTCTGCGCCAGCTTGAACCAGACGCGCAACCCGGCTGGCCAACGTCTTTGTCTTGCCGGAACCGGCGCCAGCGATGACAAGCAGAGGCCCTTGGTCCCCGGAGGTCAGCCCGTGCTCAACAGCCTCGCGCTGCCGGGCATTGAGGTCGGCGAAGGGCAGTGGCTCTTGGCGGGGCGATTGAGGTTGCGAGGAGCTGGGCTCTTTCATGCGTTGGCCCATGGCGGGAGAACTGAGGCAGCGCAGCAGCGAAGGCCACCGCGCAGGCATCAATATACTGGATGCATCCACAGTAAATGTAACGACGGCAGCCGCCTCATGACCATCCGGATTGGCACCGCCTCCTGGGCCGACAAGAGCCTCATCGACACCGGTCGCTTCTACCCGCCCGAGGTCACCACGGATGAAAGCAGGTTGGGCTACTACGCCACCCAGTTCCCGCTTGTGGAGGTCGACTCGAGCTACTACGCCGTGCCAAGCGTCGACACCGCTCGCCTGTGGGCGGAGCGAACCCCGGATGAGTTCGTGATGAACGTGAAGGCCTTTCGGCTGTTCACGGGCCACCAGACCTCGCCGGCCGTCTTGCCGTCAGACCTTCGAGACGCGCTTCCCGGCGAGCTGAGGCTCAAGAGCGTCATCTACTACCGCGACGTCCCAGGCGAACTCGCCGACGAACTGTGGCGGCGGTTCAGGGAAGCGCTGCAGCCGCTGCGCGAAGCCGGTCGGCTCGGCCTGGTGCACTTCCAGTACCCGCCATGGCTCGTTCGTAATCGGGCAGGCCACGCCCACGTCGCCCATTGCGTTGAGCGCATGGCCGGCCACACATTGACCGTCGAGTTCCGCAGCGACAAATGGTTCGACGGCCCCCATGCGGCCGAGACCATCGCGTTCCAGCGGGAGCTGGGTGTGGTGCACACCATCGTCGACGAGCCAACGGGCCTCGCCAACACCGTCCCCGCCATCTGGGAGACGACGCGCGATGACTACGCTTTGGTGCGAATGCACGGTCGTAATGCCGCGGCATGGAACGACCGCTCTGGGCACTCGGGCGGACGGTTCAACTACGACTACGACGATGCGGAACTCGAGGGCCTTGGGCATCAGATTCAGCTGTTGGACCGGCCAGGCCTCGACGTTCACGTGGTCATGAATAACAACAAGGAAGACCAGGCTCAGCGCAACGGACGAACGCTCATCAAGACGATGAAAGAGCTGAAGGCCAACATCGTCATGCCGACCGCCCAATGAGAACAAGCCCAGCGCGTTGGCGTTGGGCCTCAACCGCCAGGCATCTCGGCAGATGGATGGCGCCACGTCGGGGCGTCAGTCAGCGACCGCGGTCACCCGTCGTTCGGGTGGTTCGCTGACTCCGTGTTTTGGTCGGAGGCAGGGTCATCGGCACTGCCTGCAGGCGCCACCGGAGATGAGCTGCTCGAATTCGGGGCCTTGTCGGTGGATTTCACGCCGTCCTCAGCATCGACCGGATAAACGGGTCGTCTCCCCGGCATGGGTTGAATGTGGTCAGTGGTCATTTGCAACTCCTTGCGGTTCGCACGAGGTCCGTCCCAATAGCAATTGACGCTCCTAGGAGAGGTCACTTGCCCGCGTAGGTTGCGTTCTCGTCCGACACACGTGCCGCAGCTAGACGCCTAGGGTCAGGTGTCACTTCGAAGGAGACACCCATGTCTGACGACAAGTCCAAATCCGGCGGCCAGGACCGCACGCGCATCAGCCTCAGCGAGGACTACGAAGTCCGCGACTGGTCAAAGAAGTTCGGGGTCACGGCTGAAGAACTCAAGGCTGCCGTCAAAGCGGTTGGCAATGACGCAGCGGCCGTTGAAGCTCACCTAAAGGGCAAGCGGTGATTCAGCAGCACCCGTACCGAGGCCTGATGATTCTGGCTGAGGCCCGGCCCGAGGGAACCGAGCTATACCGTCCAGCGTTCGCCGTGGCCGAACGAGCAGATGCCCAGCCTATGCACAGTGACCTGCTCGACATGACTTGCGAGACGGCCACAGCTGCGTTTGCAAGGGGCCGTGAAGCAGGCGAGGCTTGGATAGATGCACACCAGGGCGCCCCAAGCTCCGACGCAAGCAGGTAGAGACACGGGGCCATGCGCGTTGCGACCTGGAACGTCAACAACGTCGTTCGACGTCTCGACCTGCTCCTGGATTAGTTGGCGCGTACGCAGCCCGACGTTGTCGCTCTACAGGAGCTGAAGACGACGACAGAACTCTTCCCTGCCGACGCGCTTCGGGAGGCGGGCTACGAGTCGCTGGTCGTCGGACAGAAGACCTGGAATGGCGTCGCTTTGCTCGCTCGCGGGCATGAAATCGTCCAGGTGACCACAGTCCTCCCAGGCGACGCCAAGGACAAGGAAGCACGCTACGTCGAGGCTGCAATTGGCGGCATCCTCTTTGGGTGCTTGTACTTGCCAAACGGCAATCCCCAGCCTGGCCCCAAGTTCACCTACAAGCTGCAGTGGTTCGAAAGAATGCGCAACCGTGCGGAAGCTCTGTGGGCTTCTGGCGAGCCCGTCGTGCTGCTTGGCGATTGGAACGTCGTCCCGAGCGACGCCGACATGTACAAGACCGAGTCCTACCGCGACAACGCGCTCGTTCAACCGGAGGCACGTGAGGCGTTCGCAAACGTCCTGGCTCAAGGTTGGACCGACGCGCTCAAAGAAGTCTTCCCCACCAACACCCCGTACACCTTTTGGGACTACATGCGCAAGCGCTGGGAGCGCGACGCCGGTTTGCGCATAGACCACATCCTCGTCAGCTCCAAGCTCAAGGTCTTGGACGCTGGCGTCGACAAGGATGAGCGCGGCAAAGAAGGCCCGAGCGACCATGCGCCCGTGTGGGTAGAGCTCAAGGTAGGCAGGGGCACAACGGCACCAGCGAAGAAAATCGCTGTGAAGGCAGCCAAGCCCGCCGCCAAGTCCACCGCCAAGGCCAGCGAAGCCCAGCCCGCGCCAACCGCCGAGCCCGCACCGCTCGAACGCTACAACTCCAAGCGCAACTTCGACATCACAGCCGAGCCCGCCGGGGTCGTGCCGCGCAGGCGTGTGAAGGCGAAGGGCGAGCTGCAATTCGTCATCCAGAAGCATTGGGCCAGCCACCTCCACTACGACTTCCGCCTTGAACTCGGCGGCGTGATGGTGAGTTGGGCTGTGCCCAAAGGGCCCTCCTACGACCCTGCCATTAAGCGGATGGCCATCCACGTCGAGGACCACCCCATCAGCTACAACACTTTCGAGGGAGAGATTCCGAAGGGTCAGTACGGCGGTGGCACCGTCATCATCTGGGACCGAGGCACATGGGAGCCGGTCGGTGACCCCAAGGAAGGGTTGGCCAAGGGCAAGCTCATCTTCAAGATGCATGGCGAGAAGCTCGCCGGTCTCTGGGAGCTCGTGCGAATCGGCAAGCCTGGCGACAAGAAGCCGCCGTGGCTGCTGCTGAAGAAGCGAGGCGATGGATGGGCGCGAGCGCTCGCCGAGTACGACGTCATCACCGCTCTGCCGGACAGCGTCGTTGCCAATCCTCTCGGCTTGGTGGAGGAGCGCGAACCGCGCGAGGCGCCGGCAGCGGCCACGTCGACCAGCGACCGCCAAGAGCCCGACCTGGCAAGCGCAACCGAGGTCGCGCTGCCCAGCAAGCTGGAGCCGCAACTCGCCACGCTGGCGGGCGCCGCGCCAACCGACACAGGTTGGGTCGCGGAGAGCAAGTACGACGGGTATCGGGTTCTTTCACGCATCTCTAAGGGGAAGGTTCAGCTCTTCACACGCAACGGCAATGACTGGACCAGCAAGCTCCGAAGCGTGGCGGGCGCGGTCGAGTCCCTGGGCATCGACACCGCGTGGCTCGACGGCGAAATCGTCGTCATGAACGACCGAGGTGTGCCTGATTTCAACGCGTTGCAGAATGCAATCGACAACGAGGCGAGCGAGACCATCGTCTACTACGTCTTCGACGTCCCTTGCCTAGGTAAACAGGACCTGCGAGCCGTACCGTTTGAGAGCCGGCGCAAAGTCCTCGAAGCCTTGTTGCAGGACCGAGCCACCGACCGCGTGCGTCTCAGCCAGACCTTCGAAGCGCCCGCGTCGCAGCTCCTCGCGGCTGCATGCCAGATTGGCCTTGAGGGCGTCATGCTCAAACGAGCTGATGCCCCCTACTCCTCCGGCAGAACGCAGACCTGGCTCAAGCTCAAGTGCCAGCACCGCCAGGAGTTCGTCGTCGTCGGTTTCACCGACCGTTCCAACGCCAACGGCGAAGTCGGCAACCTCACCCTCGGGTACTACGACAACGGCGTCTTGAAACACGCCGGCGCCGTCGGCACTGGCTGGAGCTCTAGCGCGGGCCGCGAGATGTACGCGCGGCTGAAGAAGCTCGAGGTCAAGACGCCGACGGTAGACCCTGGCGCGGCCAAACCTGGTCGCTGGTCAAGGCGCTCCGCCGGCTCTCAGCGCTGGGCAAAACCCGAGATGGTCGTCGAGGTCGCATTTGCCGAGTGGACACCCGACGGCTCAGTGCGGCACGCGACCTTCCGAGGCGTTCGCACCGACAAACCAGCAGCCAGCATCAGGCGCGAGGACGCCACCGCGCTGAAGCCAGCCGCCAAGTCGTCGAAAAGCGCCAAGGGAAGTGCGGCGCTCAGCGTCAAGGTGAGCCACCCCGAGCGCGTCATCGACAAGACCACCGGTATCACCAAGGTCGAGCTCGTTCGGTACTACGAGTCGGTCGCGGAATGGATGCTGCCCCATCTGAAGGACCGCCCGGTGTCCTTGGTCCGCGCACCCCAGGGCATTGAAGGGCAGCTCTTTTTTCAGAAGCACTCCGAGGCAAAGATGCCCGGTATGACCGAGTTGGCAGCGAACCTTTGGCCCGGCCACGACGCGCTGCTCGCGGTGAACTCAGCGGAAGCGCTGGTCAACGCAGCCCAGTTCAATACCATCGAATTTCATACTTGGAACTCTAAGTCCAGCCGCATCAACCTGCCGGACAGGGTCATCTTCGACCTTGACCCTGGCGAGGGCGTGACCTGGGCGCACCTGCAGGAGGCTGCGGTGCTGACCAAAGGCTTCCTCGAGCAGCTCGGCCTGCAGGCCTGGCTCAAGACCTCAGGCGGCAAAGGCTTGCACGTCGTCGTGCCGCTGGCGCCCAAGCTCGAGTACGAAGCTGTGAAGGCGTTCTCTCAAGCCGTGGTGCAGCACATGGCCAAGGTCATCCCTCAGCGCTTTGTTGCCAAGTCCGGCGGCTCAAACCGCGTTGGGAAGATATTCATCGACTACCTGCGCAACGGACACGGCCAGACAACGGCGGTTGCCTTCTCGGCGCGAGCCAGACCCGGCCTTGGAGTTTCTATGCCGGTGTCCTGGGAGCAGCTTCCCGAACTCAAGAGCGGCGCCCAGTGGACTATCGCCACAGCCCGTGAGTACCTGACCTTTCAGAAGAACGACCCATGGGAGGCCTACTGGAAGAGCAGGCAGACCCTGACCAAGCCCATCAAGTTGCTGAACGCAACGTAGGCTTGCGTGCCGAGCAACGGTCCGAAGTTGTTTGCGGGGACATCCGGCGCCGCGCTGACACATAGACTAACCGCTCCTCCTGCCGCGCTCCTCCTTCGTGCCCTGAAGCGCTATCCCGTCCGCAGCTCTGTCAACGTACTGATAGGGGTGAGTCATGGCCAGTTCTGTGCTGAGGGGGCTTCGCGTGCTCGTCATAGACGACAACGAGGATGCCGCGGAGACCGTCGCCTGGCTGCTTTCTGACTATGGTGCTGACACGCGCACGGCCAGAGACGCCATGAACATCGTCGACCTCGTTCGGCACTTCAAGCCCGACTTGGTCCTGCTCGACCTCACGCTGCCCGTGGTTGATGGCTTCGAAGCGTGCCGGCGCATCCGAGGATGCATGGGCTCAAAGCCGTACATCGCAGCGGTGACGGGCTGGGGAGGTGAAGAGCGAGGGGTGCAATGCACGGCCGCCGGATTTGACTTGCATCTGACCAAGCCAGTTGCGGTGGGCAAGCTGGTGGAGGCAGGTCAAATGGCTTTGAACAGGTTGGGGCGGTAACAGCCGCTCGAGTGCTATACAACTTAGAACGGTAGCTCAGCGTCTTCATCCAAGAAGAGCGCCTGACTCACCCGTTTGACCGCCGCAGCATCCTCAGGGTCGTTGACCATCACGTTGAGCCTGATGCGCTTGGTCTTCGGCGCACCTTGACCGCGCACCGCGTCTGCAATCAGGACCTGCCGTTCCCAGACCGACAGGCCGGTTGGCACCGCAGCCATCGTGGCCAAGCGGACCTCCCAGACCTTGTCCGTGTAGTCGACTTTTCCCACGTCAGCTTCGCGAACGAAGCGGTCGTCGTAGCTCATAACGTCTTCCTGCTCGGCCTGACTTCAGTGCCGCGTTGCCCGCTTGGGCTTCTTGCAATACATCACGAGGCTGTGAAGCCCCTCGTTCTCTTCGGCCAGCAACCCTTGTACCGACCAGGTCTGCCGCTCGGGCCAGTAGTCCACGAGCTCGTCGCCAGCCTTCACGAAAAAGTGCCCATCGGGCGCGACAGTGAACTCGATATCGGCCTGCATCAACCAATGCGCAGCCCCTGGTAGCTCAGGCTCTTCACCCGGTGCTCGCATCATGTCCTCGATGGCGAGCTGGACCTTGATGCACTCGTCGTACGTCAGCGCGGCGATGTGCGCTTCCTCGGTATCCACTGACAGCAACCGCGCCATCCAGGCATAGGCCTCGTGTCGGGTCATCCTGGCCGGTGGCTGCCACAGCGCATCGAACAGCCGATGAGTCTCAATGCGCGCGGCTCGTAGGTCCTTGTTCGCCAGGCTGCCCATCGGCAACGACCCATCGGACACGACCAACTCGCCGTCAGGCAGCGCCACCCTCGCGCCAGCACGGTGGCAACCCACATGCGCGTCGCAGTTGGTGCACCGCCAAATCTTCCGGTCGGCGAGCTCCGGGCGCAGCGGATAGACGACGTCAGCCGCTACCAACTCCACGTCGGAGAGGCAGTACGGACAGCGCGCAGGCGGGCCTACTGGTATTCGCGATGCGGCATCGGTCATGAGTTGGTCGATGGCGTGCATTTGCGGGTGGACTTAGGCGGGGCTGGTGGTGTACTGTATAAAACAACAGTATTAAGCGCAACCCAATGTCCACCCTCGAGGTGGAGGGCATTCTGTCCTCCCCGCTTCCCCCTGCCAAACCGCCCCTGAGGCCCCTGGAAGCCCTTCAGGGGGCTCAGGCAGCCCTGGGTGAGGCCGACCTGGTGGCGCCGGCCCAGAACGCCGCTTACCCAACTTGCGAGCTGCCTCGTGAACTCGCTGATTCGGTTTGGCGTGCCAACGAACTGGGGCACGGCCGAACGGCCGTGGTGGGCACCGGCTTCGCCGATTTGGACGACCAACTGCCGGACGGTGGGTGGCCCTGCGGCTCCATGACCGAAATCCTGCAGAGCCACCCCACGCAGCTTGAATGGCGCGTGGTTGGGCCGTGCCTACGGTCGTTGGTCGCCAGCGGTCGGTCGGTCGTCCTTATCGGTCCGCTCAAGCCCCCTCATCTACCCGGCCTGCGCCATCTCGGGCTCCACGAAAACTGTCTGGTCTGGATAAAGGCCGAGACCCCGTCAGAACGCCTTTGGACGGCAGAGCTGATGCTTCGTTCCAACGCGACCGCCGCCGTGCTCGCCTGGCTGCCGCAGTGCCTGCCAAGCCAGTTGCGCCGCTTGCAGGTTGCCGCCCAGGGAAGCGAAGGTCCTGTCTTCGTCTTTCGACCGCTGGACGCTCGCCAAGACCCCTCCCCGGCCCCGCTAAGACTGCTGGCCTCCCCCCTAATGGACTGGCAGCTCAAGGTCGAAATCTTCAAACGCCGCGGACCCGCCCACGAGACGCCACTTTTGCTGGACTCGATACCGGGCGGCTTAGAGCACGTGCTGACGCCGCGCATGCGTCGGCCCAGCTCACTTGTTCAACGGAAGGAGGCACCCCGTGAAGCTGTGGGTAGCCCTGACAACATCGTTTCCGCCAGTACCGCCTGCGTCGCCCAAGAAGCCCTCGCACGAACTGCCCCAACCAACGGTTGATGCGCTTCAGCGCATCGCCATGTGGGCTTTGCAGTTCACGCCGCGAGTTGCCACGGTAGAAGGATGTGCGGTCGTCCTTGAGGTCTGGGCCAGCCTGCGACTGTTCAAAGGCGCGGAGGCGTTGAAGGCGCGCGTCGCCGACGAAGCCCCGGACCTGGGCGTTACAGGCATCGGCTGGGCACCGACGGCGCTGGGCTCCCTGGCTCTCGCGCGATGTGATGAAGAACTGGATGACCGGGCGATGGAGACCGTCCTGGACGCGCTGCCATTGCTCGCCCTCAACGCAGCGTCGCTGCAGGTCGAGACCTTGGCCCGAGCTGGCATCAATACATTAGGCCAACTTCGCAGGCTGCCTCGCCCAGCGACCAGTCGGCGCTTCGGCGAAGACCTGCTTGTCGCTTTGGACCAGACATACGGTCTTCGTCCCGAAACGTTCGAGTGGGAGACTATCCCGGAAGAGTTCCAGGCGCGGTTCGAGTTGCCTGCGCGGGAAGAGAACGCGCCGGCGCTGATGGCGTACGCGCGCCCCATGTTGTTGCAGATGTGCGGCTGGCTGGCAGCCCGTCACACCGGCGCAGAGGGTTTCCGCCTCACGTGGGTTCACGACTCGATGCGGGCCAAGGACGCGGGGCCCAGCGGCGACCTTGTCATCCGGTCTTCGTCGCCCATGCGCGATGCAAACCACTTCACCAAGTTGCTCTCCGAGCACCTGGCAAAGGTGGAATTGCTGGCGCCTGTGGGCGAGTTGAAGCTGGAAGCTGTTGGCGTCGAGCGTGTCACCGAGGAGAGCCTGTCGCTGTTTCCGCAGACCACCAACGCTGGTGAGGCCTTGACGCTCGCGCTCGAACGCGTCGCGTCACGACTCGGAGCCAAGCGCGTCTTGCAGCCCTATGAGGTCGACGAGCACCGCGCAGAGTGGACGACGTTGTGGAGCCCGGTCGCCAAGCGCAAGAACCGCAAGCAGGGCGACGTCGAGCCGCTACCGGCACCGACCTTCCTACTCGAGCGGCCGCTGAAGCTCACCGTCCGCAACGAACGCCCCTTCTACCAGGGCCGACTGATACCAATCGTTGGCCCAGAACGGGTCGAAGGTGGATGGTGGAACCGCCTCCCCGGTGCCTCCCTGGCCACGCAGCACGCCGAACGCGAGTACTGGACCGTTCAGTCGGAGATAGCCGGCACCTTGTGGATTTTCAGCACACGGGAGGAGACCGGCGAGCCCGCCTGGTACCTGCACGGGATGTTTTCCTAATGGTTCGGCATGGCAACGCTTCCCGACTACGCCGAGCTTCGGTGCTCCACCAACTTTTCCTTCCTCAAAGGCTCTAGCTGGCCACGGGAGTACGTGGAGCGGGCCAAGGAGCTGGGCTACTCGGCCATCGCCATCACCGATGAATGCTCGATGGCCGGCGTCGTGCGCGCGCATGTCGAGGCCAAGGAACAGGGACTCAAGCTGCTCGTGGGCAGCCAGTTCGACATTCAGTGCGATTTCCCCTTCACGCTGGTCGTGCTCGCAACCAAGCTCAACGGATACGGCAACCTCTGCCAGCTCGTGTCCAAGCTTCGTCGGCGGTCCGAGAAGGGCACGTACGAGATGGGGCTGGACGATGTCTTGCCCGGGGTTCTCGACGACTGCGTGGTCATCGCGTGCCCGACCAGGCATGCACTGCCACCGGAGCTGCTGCAGCTCGGTCGCTGGCTGTTCAAGTACTTCTTGGGTCGGGCCTGGCTTGGTATCGACCTTCTGCGACGCAGCGACGATGAGATACGCCTGCTACGGATGCGGCAAATCAGCGTGGAGACGCTGATACCCCTTGTGGCTGTCGGAAACGTGACGATGCATCGCCGCAGTCGCAAGCCCCTGTTGGACGTCATGACCGCGACGCGCATCGGCAAGCCGCTCACGCAGTGCGGAAAGGCCCTCGACATCAACGCAGAGCGACATCTGCGCACACGGGGCCGTCTGGCCCGCACCTTCCCAGATGACCTGTTGGCCGAGACGCTGAAGGTCGCAGACAGGTGCAACTTCAGCTTAGATGAACTTGCCTACCAGTACCCATCGGAGGTGGTGCCTGAAGGAGAAACTGCCACCAGCTACTTGCGCCAGCTCACCTACCAAGGCGCGGGCCGTCGCTGGCCCGATGGCATTCCGGCTGCCATCAACGACCAAATTGAGCGCGAGCTCGAGCTAATTTCAGACCTCAAGTACGAGCACTACTTCTTGACCGTGGCCGACGTGGTCATGTTCGCTCGCAGCCGCAACATTCTTTGCCAAGGTCGCGGCTCGGCCGCCAACAGCGTCGTTTGTTTTTGCTGCGGCATCACCGAGGTCGACCCGGCGCGCATGTCGACGCTGTTCGAGCGGTTCATCTCCAAGGAGCGCGACGAACCGCCGGACATCGACGTTGACTTCGAGCATCAGAGGCGCGAGGAGGTCATTCAGCACATCTACAGCAAGTATGGGCGCGACAGAGCTGCCCTAACAGCGGTGGTCACCAGCTACCGGGTGAAGTCGTCCCTAAAGGACGTCGGCAAGGCGCTGGGCTTCGAGCTGCCGATGCTTGAGACCCTGAGCGGTAACTACGCGTGGTGGGACCTCGAGACGCTGGACGAGACGCGATTGGTGGAAGTCGGCCTTGACATCACGGACCTCGCTGTCCGGCAGCTCATCGACATGGTGCGGCAAATCTTGGGCATGCCCAGGCACATGAGCCAGCATCCAGGCGGCTTTGTCCTGACGCAAGGCCCGTTGACCCGCATCGTTCCGGTTGAAAACGCCTCGATGGAAAACCGCACGGTCATCCAGTGGGACAAGGACGACATTGACGCGATGAAGCTCCTGAAGGTCGATGTGCTCGGCTTGGGCATGCTCACCGCAATTCGCAAGTCGTGCGAACTCATCAGCCTGACCAAGGGCTACGAGTTCTCAGTGCGGGACATCCCGCCAGACTGTTCAGCCACCTACGACATGATTTGCGCCGCAGAAACGATTGGTGTGTTCCAAATCGAGTCGAGGGCACAGCGCGCGAAGCTGCCGGTGACGCGGCCACGCAAGTACTACGACCTAGTCATCCAGGTGGCCGTGGTCAGGCCCGGACCGATTCAAGGTGGCATGGTTGGGCCGTATGAGGCCCGGCGACAAGGCAAGGAAGCAGTAACCTACCCCAGCAAGGAGCTGGAGGCCGTACTCGAACGCACGCTTGGCATCCCGTTGTTTCAGGAACAGGTGATGCAAATTGCGATGGTTGCAGCGGGCTACACCGGCGGCCAGGCCGATGAACTGCGGAGAGACATGGCCGCCTGGAAGAGAAAAGGGGGGCTGGACAAGCACTATTCCCGCATCGTCGATGGCATGGTCGCGCGTGGGTATGAGCCGGAGTTCGCCGAGGCAATCTTTGCCCAGATTCAAGGCTTCTCGTCCTACGGCTTTCCAGAATCGCACGCGGCCTCTTTTGCGCTGCTGGTCTGGCAGAGTTGCTGGATAAAGCATCACCATCCCGCCGAGTTCCTGACTGCGATGCTCAACTCTCAGCCGTTGGGCTTCTACAGCCCAAGCCAGCTGGTGCAGGACGCCAAGCGACATGGAGTTGTCGTGCTGCCGGCCGACGTAATGCGCTCGGAATGGGACTGCGTGTTGGAGCCCCAGGGTCGCGGCCATGCTGTTCGGCTGGGCTTGCGGCTCATCGAACATTTCAGGAAGACTTCTGCGGAGGCCATCACGGCTGCGCGCCAGGCCGCGCCGTTCGATAGCGCCGAAGACCTAGCGCTCCGTGCAGGCTTGAACCGAGCGCAGATGACCGCCCTCGCCTCTGGCGATGCGCTGATGAGCCTCAGCGGTCACCGTCGTCAGCAAGTCTGGGACGCGGCAGCGCCGCGTTTGAATCCACCGCTGCTCAGCGATGCGCCTGTTGACGAGGACTACCTGGAGCTCGAACAAGCATCAGAGAGCGAAGAGGTGTTTTGGGACTACGCCTCGCTGGGCCTGACCCTGCGGACGCACGAGCTTGCGCTGCTACGCCCGCGGTTCGAAGGGAAGCGACTCATGACATCCGCCGACCTCCGCGACGCCCCAGACGGCCGACAGGTCTATGCCATCGGCAAGGTCACCGGACGACAAAGGCCGGAGACCGCCAAGGGGGTAACCTTCATCTCGCTGGAAGACGAGTTCGGCGACATTCAAGTCATCGTCTATTCCGGCGTCTTTGAGCGCT
Organism: Pelomonas sp. Root405; assembly: GCF_001425165.1. GTDB lineage: Bacteria > Pseudomonadota > Gammaproteobacteria > Burkholderiales > Burkholderiaceae_C > Pelomonas. Next base: position 123,621 of record NZ_LMDU01000014.1, on the reverse strand, counting down.
TCCGACAGGTGGCTTTGCACTCTAGGCTGCTGGGTGTGAAGGGACGGTGGCAGTGCGAAGAAGGAGGCCGTAACCTCATCGCTGGCTACCTTGAAGACCACACGCCGTTGATACGGGGGCTACGAGCGAAGAGCAGGGACTTCAAATGACAGAGCGGCCCGACGCCACGTCGTGACCTCTGGACGTCCGCTATACCTCGTTCGGTCCAGAAAGCTGCGATGGCCAAACCTCTCCGAAGTGCATGGGCAACGCGCGGTGAGCCCAGTTAAGTTCCATCGGTCCGGGATAGTGCCGCAGTAGATGGCGCGCTTGCCGCCGCACCTCTTCAGAGACGCTGGGTATCTGGTCCGACGCCACAAGCTGAAGTAGGAACTCCCTCGTCTGTAGGAGCGCCCTTGTGCGTTCATCCGGCGTGGTCATCTGCGTCCCCTGATAAAGAATTTTGCCGTCAATTGACACGTGTCTATTGGCAACAGAACAACAACACTGCTGGCTTGTGAAGCCAAGCAGAATTCAAGGCCTCGTAGAGGCACTAGGTGTCGAGCTGAAAGCAAGACGGGCGGAGCTTGGCTATTCCCAAGAGGACTTGGCGGCCAAGGCCGGTCTCGACCGGCCATACGTCTCCTTGGTGGAGGTGGGTCTCAAGCAACCGACCCTCAGCGTCCTTTTCCGCTTGGCTCGCGGTGTTGACCTGACGTTTGAGGAACTAGCTGGTCGTGTCGAGAGCCGGTACGGTCGCAGCACCTTGGAATGAGCGCCTAGGTTTTCGGAGAACCGAAGTTGCAGTAGAGCAAGGTCAATAACCGGTCTTGCGCCGCAGGGTCCAAGAGGCCCTTACAACCGTCAACCGCCACGAGGTGGTTGAGGCGCTCGTCCGGCGTCCAAAGTATCGTTTCGTCGTCCACTGCCACCCAAGCAACTGGACGTAGCCATCGCTGGTGGAGGCGCACGATGTCAGACTTGTTGCAGCGCCAGTAATCATCGACGGATAGCGGCCGCTGTCGGGGTCCTAGCTTTGCTTTCGTAGTGAGGTCCTCGTAGGTGTGCCCAATCACGCGTGACGCAAGACCTTCTCCGAGCTTGATAAGCACGTTGTGCAATCCATCCTGTCGCGGCTGGGTTGACGTGAGCACGATGCGAATCCGCGGCCAGCCCGACAAAAGTCTGTCCAAAATTGGAGCCGCTTCGTAGTCGGTATGCCCGTCGTCTTCTGGCGACCTTGCTTCTGCGAGCTCGTACAGGGACCGGCTCGGATGCAGAACACCACTGATGCCCAAATAAATTGCACCGGGCGCAGACGGGCTTTGCTGACTCATGGCCGCGCCGACGGAACCAAAGGCGGCATCTTTGCCAAAAGCATCCCTATGTCATGCGCCTCGGTACGTCGCAGCGACGCGTCCCGAAGGCCGCGCTCTCCTTGCAGCCTGAAGAAAAGCCGGCACCCTTCCGGAAGAAGCCAATCGCACCATACCTCGATGACCTGCACAAAGTCCCAAGCGCCAAGTACGTCTAGCCGGGCGTCGAAACGCATGAGACCCGTAACTGAACTGACGTCGACGTCGCCTAGAAGCTCGACCAGCATCGACTCGCTGGCGATGAATACCGTCTCCTGCCGTCGGGCACTTCCCTCACGTTGGATGCTCAGGAGATACCACGGCACCTGCCTCGGAAGCACAGCAGCGCTCCAGTACTGAAACCCTGCCTCAAGCATCACTGGAGGAACGCGGCCTTCAAGGCCGTCAAAGGTCAAGAACATCTTGCTGTCAATAGTAAACAAGCCGATTCTGACTCACATGAGCAACTGTGGGAAGCGGTGCAAGAACTTCGTTCCCGCCGCAGCCGCACTGACCCCGCCGTCGATGGGGTAAGTACTCCGCCGCTCAAGGTCGCCTGTCTTGAACCTGATTTCCGGTACAAGGCTAGGCCAACCGACGACTCAGCTGGCAATAAAGTGCCCGCACTTTTCTCGGTCTGGAAGGTCTCATCCGCAGCAGATGCACGCAGGTCTGCGCGTTGATGGAGATGGCTCGGGGGCCCTGCGCTCGCATCTATAGACCCACCGCTTCTCACTGAAGCGCCGAGAGAGGGGACAGCCAAAGGATGTCCCACCGGCTCTGTCCGGGATTGGCGCTGCCTCAAGCGAGAGAGGGTGGCTTCCCTTCGATGAAACATTCGTCGAATGTGGAGCTGCTGCATGCGCTTGTCTGCTTGTCGCCTTGACGCGACCGTTGCGCTACCTAGAACCAGGCGGACGCCGGTATTCGCCGGCCCCAGAGTCCACTCGCCATGCCCTCTGGCGCAAGTACTGCATGCCTCGCGCGCCGACGCGCAGTGCACGCCTAGGCGCTCCGACTGCAGCGTGCGTAGAGGAGCGCGCCGATGACTCGTTTCGAGCATCGCCATTTTCTCGAAGCGCGGCGCCAGGAAGGCGGAACATACCCGTATGGGGTTGTCAATGCTGAGAACCTGATTTTTTTCATCCATCCGCCCGAGCAGAAGAATCCCACTCTACTGCGACTTGGCGCCATGCGCAGGTTCATCGTAAGCCGAGTATTCGACGCCTGTTTTGAGTTAGTGGGGGACTGGGCTGCCGGCTCGTTATACGGCGCGCGCTCTCGCGCCAACGAGATTCGCCGATTTGGCGAATGGCTGGATAAAAACCTGCCGGAATTGCACCCATTTGACGCCAACGCGTCTTCGCATGAACGGAAAGCATGGCAGACCGCTATCAATGCATGGGCGGGTGCTGTCATCCAATCGCATATTGATGCACCACGCTCCGCCGGTCAACGCCTAGGATATGTCCGTCAAATCCTTCTGAAACTTAATAGGATGGGCGTTTGTTCGAAATTATCCGTCCCGACGATTCCATCGAATTCCCACAAGCGTTCACGGCAACGGCGCAGTCTCATTCAGCAAGTCAGGCCGACTAAAAAGCCAGAGCACACTGCCACTGGTCTCCCAAAGGATGATGCGGGGGAAGAATTGATAACAAAGACTCTCGGCCAGTTGGCGGAAGAGCTCGACCCAAATGACCGAGAAGAGCTCACAGAGGCCTTGGTCGCTCTCGCCGCAAATTTCCCTGAGTTGGCACCAAAAACACCCGAGGAAGTAGTGCTTGCCTTAAAGCGTTTGGCTGAGCGGTGCATTGAAACGATTCAATCCGTGGCCTCGCAGAAGTTTCGGGACTGGGAAGAAATATATCGAGCCACGCCCGACCTCCTATCTGCCGGGGACCCGGAGATTGCCGCACAGATTCAAGCGGTGCTACTTGGAGATAAGACGCATAAGAAAACCTTGGCTGGGAAATTTAGGCGGCATAAGCGCGACTTCATCCCTCACGCCCTGCTGTGCATCGAAACCTACTACGGCGGCATGCCACCCGCTGCCAAAGACACCTTGGACAAGACCTTCTGCGAACTTTTGTACTCGCAAGTCGTGGGCAGGTTTGAGTTGGACGCGATGTTCGCTCCAAGTCCCGATGCAGTCGCTGCTGGGATGCTCCTTGCTGCGTGCGAAAGCGCTTTGAATGTCGCTCCCCTTTGCGATATCCAAATCCCGCTTGGCTACCACCCTGCTCCAGACATCAACGACGCCGTCGTGGTCGGAGCAATAAAAGAACGTGCGAACGGAAAGTATGTAATCTCGGTATTGAGCACCAAGCCATTTAACGACATGGTGCCAGCCACCCACGCCATGGCTGCCATATCCGATGCCGCCGCTCGCCAGCGAAAAGCATATTTGGAAGACATACAGAAAAGGGAGGCGCAGCTACTTCAAATCCCCGAACGACCTGAGTCCCAACCGCGCCTGGTCCGGCCAGTCGAAAAAGTAAGTGCACCCCTTTTCGTCTTTCGCTACCAGTCATCGGTTTCCAAAGCAAACGGACATTTTTTGGCCAAGCGGCTTGACTATTTCCTAAGAGATGAAGGGATATCGGACAGCTTCGCCTTTACTCCTTCCGCTATACGACCTTGCGTGCTGATGCTAAAGGACCTTAGCAAAAGTCCCGACTCGCTAATTGTTGCAACGCTAGGAGGACATACGCATCTATCGAATGCAACTTCGGCGTATCAGTTCCAGCTCTTGCAACGACTTCGCCTGTCTTCATACCAGCGGCAGTTTCAAGAGAAAGCCTTGCAACTAGCGAGCCAAGCCCTCGCTACGCCTGAGAAAGACGAAGACGACGACTATGTGCTGGGCGATTCCACGGCGACGTTCGTTGTTCACCTAACTGACTCCCTCTGCAAGGACGGGTATCTAACAAAGTGGAGCCTGGAGCGCGCCAGCGAAATACTTATTATGACCCGCCGAGAGCATTGGATGACGCGATGCATGCCCGAGCTTGCTTGGGCTACAGCCTTGCTCGAGAAAGCGGCAGTCAGTTTGATGGCGAACCGACTGCCTTTCATTGAGCGTGCCGCGAGGCGCGAATTTGACGCTGGCTTTTGTCACTTCCTGGAGATATAGCTATGGCGATGCCCACTCAACAGAAATCTGCCCTCGATTCAAATCACGCTGCGAAGGCTGTTCAACCACCCTGGATGCATAGCCAGATTGATGATGCGATTTGGATTTTTACGCGGGCTCCTGACTTAGGACGCTTGTCTTTCAGCCTGCACCAAGACTTAGGGAACGGATTCTATCTTGACGACCCCAGCCATTCCCTTTGGCGGGACAGCATGAACGTTGCATTGGAACGAGTAGGAGCGACTCACGGCTACGGGATTCGCGATGGCTCAACGATGTACTACCACGCGCTGCATTTTGTGGCCTATTTTCGGTGGTTGGTTCAAAACAATTTTGACGTTCAAGATGTCACCCCCGAGGTCGCGGACCTGTATGCAAAACACTGTTCGAAACGCTTGACCATCGGGTCGCCCGAGCCGGGATGTCCGCTGGAGACAGAAGTGCGCGCCGATGATATCGACGCGGACGAATCAGACGGCGACCAAGCATCAAATACTTCCCACGAGACGCTAGCGAATGACGCCAGCGCCTCTACCGACAGAGTGCTTAAGCTTTTAAATCCGCTCATACATCTTTGGGAGGCACGTGATTTACTTCCATTTGAGCTAGGGGTCAATCCGTTCCCAAACGGAGCACACACCCTCGCGAAGACTTACGGCTCCACCAGACAGAACAGTTCGCCACTAATACCGCTAGAGGTTGGGGCTGCTATGTTGCGGACCGCAATAGTGTGGCTAGAACAACTCGGACCGCTCATCTTGAAAGCACAAGCGGCGCCTTGCAAGCGTGTGAAGGTAGCGATTTATCGCGAGATAGTTCGCGCCGCAAAGATTGCAGGCATCAACTTCGATATTGATTACAAAGGCAGGGAGCGAAAAGACGATTCATTGCCAGTTCTTCAATTCGTAACCATTACAGAGAAACTTCTGCCACACGCCTTTTTTGTCGTCATTTCCTCATTAACCTTGGCTCGGCCTGGAGAAATTAGCGGGTTGGAAGCTGGCTGTATAAGCGGCACAGAGGAGTCTGGTCAATGGGCCGCGAGATACATCGAGAAGAACTACCGTCAAACTCGAAGTTCTCCGGTGCATCCAACAATCGCTCGCGGAATTCTACTTTTCGAGGAGTTATACCGCGCTCGGCGCCTCAGGATGTCTTCCAAATTTTTACTAGCTAAGCAGTCCAAAAGAATCACGGGAAGAGTAACACTCAAAGCATTCGATGGCCCGACCTTGGATTTGCTGGCTGCATTGGCAAATTTGCCAATGGCGACCGACTCCGCTAGCAACCAGTTTCGATGGAACTTTACTCCTAGACAGTTCAGGCGTTTCGCCGCCGTTTTGTGGGCCAATCGCTTCGAACTTCCGGTCGCAGCGTTATCCGTCGCGATGTTCCACTTTGATTTCGTGCGGACCAGCGTCTATTTAGCGAACGCGGATTTCATCGAGTGGTCCACTGCGGCATCACGCGTGTTGACCAGCCAAATAGTAGAAAGCGTAGCGGCGGGGTCGATGGAATATGCCGGCCAACAAAGTGAGCGCTTGAAGAGGCTCACCCATAGGTTGCGCACCAGTATGCGTGCTTCAACAGAAGCACCTGAGAAAACAGCGGCGAGGATTTTCCTAGAGACCGGAATTGTCGCAAAGCCAAATGCCTGGGGTTACTGCTTCTGTGGCTCTGGTCAGAACCACATCAGGCGGGCGCGATGTCTCAATGAAGGCGTGGGAGCAGTTGACCTCGACGGCAGACCAAACTCCGAAGCCTCGAGCCCCGGCATCTGCTCTGGGTGCAGGTTCCTAGCGACGCACAAGACTCGCCTGCCCTACCTAACGGACTGCCTGGAGAAAACCATCGCTGTCGCCACAAGCCCAAGCACGTCAAGCGAACAGCGGGCACTTGCCGCAGAACGTCAGAAGAACCTGGCAGCTGTAGTAGACAAGTTGAAGGGCCACCTCTGACATGGCTAGAGGCAATTTACTTGAACAGCTATCGCTGCGGAATGACGTCCTCGAGGAGCTGCTCCACGGGGTTCGGCAACTTCCCAAGGGAAGCTATCCGACTTGCATGGCGGAGTACAGAGTATGGACTGCAGCGGACCTGGGCATTGCACTGATTGGAAGCAAGAGTTCGGTGTCGACCACCCAGCAGCGCAAGCTTGGAAGAGACGACGTCGTTCGCGAACTTGCACGGGCGGATGGGCTTGTCAAAAGGTGCAAACGCCTCCGCGCGGGCCGGCCAGGAGGAGACGCTAGGCCAACGGCGGATTCCTGCAATTTACTCAAACTCCAAGTAGTGGAATTAACTCGAGAGCGCGACGCAATAGCCGCGAGCTACCAAGAACTACTCGCCGAGCTTCAAACCTCGCGAGATGACTTGAAGCGTTCGGTACAAAAGGAAGAATCACTGGATAGGCGGCTCACTGACCTATTAAGGCAGATAAACGATGGAAACAAAGGTCTCAAACTCGTCAGCGATATCGGCACAAACCCAAGCGCCTAATATCATCTCATACAAAACATACAGTCCGAAGCTGATATTTCCAACGCACCCGGCGAAGATAGAAGGCGCGAGCTTTCTAATACCACTCCAATTTTCCATTGACGGAAAACCTGACCATACCGTGAACAACTGGTTTCGCCACCTTCTTGTGGCAGGGAAAGTGGGCGAATCTACGGTAGGCGCCTACGCGGTCACAGTCAATTCATATTTTAAACACATTTACGAAGAATGCTCCAGAAAGGGCTGGAGGGAATCAACCATCTCAGATATCAGAATCTGGCGAAACGCGGACGCGGCAAAAGGAAATAGGAGCAAGACTACAAAGAGCAAATTGAATTGCTTATTTATGCTTCTGCGCTGGGCATACGTTAATAAGCAGTTCGACAAGTACGTCGGCACGTGGAAAGAGGAATGCGCGGAGGGCGGAATATCCCCAAAGAACGCAAATCTACGTGTAAAGAAAGAACCTTACCTAGACCCTCCCTCCACCAAGGAAATCGAGCAAGTGGCACAAATGATTGCAGCGCATGGGAAGGCTCATGCTGCTCGCGATATGCTTATCTGGCGATGGGCAAAGGAAGTCGGACTTAGAAACAGCGAAATTCTGACATTGACTAGAACTTCATTTCCGAGCTGGGCCAAGATAGCTACCTTCCGTGAAGGCGTCGCAAAAATGAAAGTAAACGGAAAAGGGGGAAAGATTCGAACGGTGTTACCGCCTCTCTCCCTCCTAACCGACACGCGCGAATACTTTGAATCTGACGACTACAAAGCATCCGCTCTCGACAAAAACATTTTCTTGAGCGTACACGGCAGAAGGTTAAGTCAACAATGGATTAGCAAGCTCTTTGCGAATTTCTTTGCACTCGCAGGAATTGATTCTCACCTTCACCGCGCGCGAGCATATTATCTTTATCAACTCACAATGCGCAAAGTCCGTGAACTCCAAGCCACCGGCAAATTGGATGAATTGCACATAGCAACTATACTAAGATTTGTTTTGGACGTAGCAGGTCATGAAGAACTAGATACACTACGGCACTACGTCAATCTCGCGGTCATGTCCCTTGGAGTCGAGGTACAGCAGACTGCGGCACAAGTTCCACCGTGACCGCTCCCGCCTTGCACATGTGTACTGAAACGGTTCGTTGGACGCCTGCACCACAAAACCACGCGTTCTTCCAGTTCTATGTGGCGGACGGCAAACTTTCCTGCCAGCTCTACCAGCGCAGCGCCGACATCTTCCTGGGTGTGCCCTTCAACATCGCGAGTTATGCGCTGCTGACCATGATGCTGGCCCAGCAATGCGACCTGCAGCTCGGCGACTTCATCTGGACCGGCGGCGACTGCCACATCTACGACAACCACGTGGAACAGGTGCAGACCCAGCTGGCCCGCGATGCGCGGCACTATCCGACCATGACGATCAAGCGCCGGCCGGCGTCCATCTTCGACTACGAGTACGAGGACTTCGAGCTCAGCGGCTACGACCCGCATCCCGCGATCAAGGCGCCCGTCGCGGTATGAGTTCGATCACCCTCGTCGCCGCCGTTGCGAAAGACGGCGCCATTGGCCGCGACAACGCGCTGCTGTGGCGCATCCCCGAGGACATGGCGCGCTTCAAGGCGCTGACCACCGGCAAGCCCGTCGTCATGGGCCGCAAGACCTGGGAATCACTGCCGGCCAAGTTCCGCCCGCTGCCGGGGCGCCGCAACCTCGTCGTCAGCCGCTCGGTCAGCGAGCTGCCCGGCGCCGAGGTGTTCAGCACGCTCGATGCGGCGCTGGCCGCCTGCGACGACGCGGAAGTCTGCGTCATCGGCGGCGCCGACATCTACGCATTGGCCCTGCCGCTGGCCGACAAGCTTGCGTTGACGGAAGTGGACGCAGCCTTCCCCGACGCGGATCGGCACTTCCCCGCCTGGCCGCGCGAGCAGTTCGCCGAGGCGCTGCGCGAAGCGCACACCAGCGCCAACGGCCAGCGCTTCGACTTCGTCGACTACCTGCGCCGGCGCTGATTCAGCGCCTCAGCGCCGCCAGGCCGCTCAGCGCCAGCCCGGCAGCAAACGCGGTGTAGACCATCACCAGGCTGCGGTTGGAGATGCGCTTCTCGAAGCCGGGCGTCAGCCGGTCCGGCACGCAGGCCAGGTCGACGACGGCTGCCACCGAGCTCACGACCACAGCATCGGCCACCGCCGTGGTGGCCGTCGCCGTGCCGCGCTCCTCGCGGCGCTTGCGCAGGCTCTCGTACAGGCCGCTCCACAACAACGCGGCGCCGAAGTGCACGCCGGTGCCGGTCAGCGTGTAGCGGGCCGACACGTCGTTTTGCTGCAAGGCCTTGCGCGGCCAAAGCCAGTGGCTGACCGCGTTCAACGGCGCGGCGGCGCTGCCGGTCTCGGCGCGCCCGCGCCAGGCCAGCACGGCGGCCGACAGGCTGCTGGACAACAGGTCGCTGACGAGCAGACGCCCGGCCAGGTGGGTCAACAGAGGCTTCATCACGGCTCCCGCAGTTCGGTATCGCCACGGCTGGCAAACGTCGCTCCCAGGGCATGCGGCTTGCCACGCAAACGGCATGAAGATCATGCTGACCGGCGCCACCGGTTTCCTCGGCGGCCGGCTGTTGCGACAGCTGCTCGCGGCCGGCCACCAGGTGGTTTGCGCCGGGCGCAGCGCCCCGCGCATCGAGCATGGCCGCTGCGGCTGGCTGAAGCTGGACTTCGCCGCGACGCCGGCCGCCGTCTGGGTGCTGCACCTGCAGGGTGTGGACGTTGTGGTCAACCTCGTCGGCATCTTCCGTGAGAGCGGCGCGGCCAGCTTTGCCGCCGTGCACACGCGCGGCCCGCAGGCGCTGTTCGATGCCTGCGCCAGTGCGGGCGTGCGGCGCGTCGTGCAGGTCTCCGCGCTGGGCGCCGACGCGCAGGCCGAGACCGAGTTCCTGCGCAGCAAATATGGAGCCGACCGCCATCTGCTCGCCCTGCCGCTGGATGGCTGCGTCGCCCAGCCCTCGCTGGTGTTCGCGCCCGATGGCCTCAGTGCGCGGCGCCTGCTGACACTGGCCTGCCTGCCCGTCGTGCCGCTGCCGGCGGGTGGCAGGCAGCGCATCCAGCCCATCCATGTCGACGACGCGGTCGATGCGCTGCACGCGCTGGTCGAGTGGCCGGGCGGCGACCTGCGCGGCCGCCGCGTGCCGCTGGTCGGCCCGCGGCCGCTGATGCTGCAGGACTACCTGCTGGCCCTGCGCCGCGGCATGGGCTTTGCGCCCGGCGCGCTGGTGCTGCCCCTGCCGGCCTGGCTGATGGCGGTTGCCGCCTGGCTGGGCGACCACCAGCCGCGCTCGCTGTTCAACCGTGCCGCCTGGGCCATGCTGCAACACGGCAACACCGGCGACGCCACGCTGGTCGCCCGCCTGCTCGGCCGCTCGCCGCGCCCGGCCTCGGCCTTCATCCCGAACGAGCAGCGCGCCGCCGTGCGCACGCAGGCCCAGCTGGCCTGGCTGCTGCCGCTGCTGCGCCTGTCGCTGGCGGCGGTGTGGCTGGCCACGGCGGCCGTGTCGGCCGGCCTCTATCCGGTCGAGCTGAGCCATCAACTGCTGGGCCGCGCCGGTGTGCCCGCAGAACTGCAGCCGGCCGCGCTGTGGGGTGCCGTCGCGCTGGACCTGTTGCTCGGCCTGCTGACGCTGTGGCCGATGCGCTCGCGCCGCTGGCTATGGCTGACGCAGGCCGGGTTGATCCTGTTCTACAGCGTGGTCATCAGCGTGAGCCTGCCCGAGTTCTGGCTGCACCCCTATGGCCCCATGACCAAGAACCTGCCGATGCTGGCGCTGCTGCTGCTGCTTTGGCAGCTCGAGCCGCGCCGCGGCGAGCGATGAGGAGCGAGCGGCATGGAATACCTCATCGTCAAATGGCTGCACATCTTGTCGTCGACCGTGCTGTTCGGCACTGGCCTGGGCTCGGCCTACTACATGTTCTTCACCAGCCTGAGCCGTCAGCCGGCGGCCACGGCCATCGTCGTGCGCCAGGTCGTCTGGGCCGACTGGCTGTTCACGACGACAACCATCGTCTTCCAGCCGCTCAGCGGCCTTTACCTGGCCCACCTGGTGGGCATCCCGCTGACGTCGAAGTGGATCGTCTGGTCCTTCGCCCTCTACGTGCTGGCCGGCGTGTGCTGGCTGCCGGTGGTGTGGCTGCAGATCCGCATGCGCGGCATGGCGCAGGCGGCGGCCCAGGCCGGCCTGCCGCTGCCGCCGCAGTACTTCCGCATGCTCAAGGTCTGGACGGCGCTGGGCGTGCCGGCCTTCCTCGCGCTGGTCGTCGTGTTCTGGCTGATGGTCGCCAAGCCGGTCTGACATGGACGACAGCGCCGCTCTCGTCCAGGCCTTGCTGGCCTTCGTCTGGACGCCCGCGCTCGTGCTGGCCGGCGCGCTGGACTGGGCCTGCCATCGCCACGAGCGCATCGAGCTGAACGCCGGGTTGAGCGAATCGCTGCTGCATCTGCTGATGCTGGCCGAGCTGGGCACGGCGCTGCTGGCGGCGCTGTTCCTGCAGCCCACGGCCGGGCTGTTCGTGTTGATTGCGCTGGCCCTGTTGCTGCATGAGGCCACGTATGCGCTGGACCTGCGCGTGGCGCTGGCGCGGCGGCGCATCCCGGCCATCGAGCAATGGGTGCACGGCTTCCAGCATGTGCTGCCCTGGGCCGGGCTGGCGGGGCTGATGGCGCTGTCGCCGGGCCAGGCCCAGGCGCTGCTCGGCCTGGCGGGCGAAGCGCCCGACTGGTCGCTGCGCCTGAAGGCCACGCCGCCGCACCCCGTCTACACGGCAGCGACATTGACGGCGGCGCTGCTGCTCAACGGCCTGCCCTTCCTGCACGAGGCCTGGCGCAGCCTGCGGGCGCGCCAGCGCGGCGTTTCAACATGAACCGGCTGCTGCCCTGCCTGCTCGCGCTGCCGGGCGCAGCCCTTGCCTGCGGCTCGTGCCGGCCGCTGGTCTTCGCGCGCATCGCCGCGGAGTTCTCGTGGACCGCCCTGCTCGGGCTCGCCGCACCAGTCGCCGTGATGGTGCTCGTTGCCGCCGGCATCCTCATTGCCGGAAGAAAGCCATGATCAACACCCAACGCCGATCACCGCTGCTGGCCGCCGGCTTGCTGCTTGGCGCCGGGCTGGGCGGCTTCTTCGACGGCATCGTCTTCCACCAGCTGCTGCAGTGGCACAACATGCTGTCGGCGCGGCTGCCGCCCGACAACCTGGTCGACGCCAAGATCAACATGTTCTGGGACGGCGTCTTCCACGCCGCCGTGTGGCTGATGACCGTCGCCGGCGTGGGCCTGTTGTTCCGCGCCGGCCGGCGCGACGACGCGGTCTGGTCGGGCCGCGTGCTGTGCGGCGGCGCGCTGCTGGGCTGGGGCTTGTTCAACCTCGTTGAAGGCGTGATCGACCACCACCTGCTGCAACTGCACCACGTGATGGACGGCGCCACCAACCCCTTGCCCGCGGACCTGCTCTTCCTGGCCTGGGGAACGCTGATGTGGTGGCCGGCGCGGCGCTGATCCGGCGGCGGCGCCGCTAGCGGCCGGTACGGCACTTGCCGGCAATCCTCGTCCGAGGAGACCGACATGTTGCAGCCCGACCAGATCGCCAAGGAGGACGAGCGCACCAGCGGCCGCGCCGCCCGCCCCGAAGCCAAGTTGCCCAGCTACCAAGACCTGTTGGACACCGCGCTGGACGACACCTTTCCCGCCAGCGACCCGCCCGCCATCAGCGCCGCCGCCCATGTGCACGAGCCCCACACCACCCCTCGCGACAGCATCGACTGGACGCTTGAGCCGGGCGGCTGCAAGCCCGTGGGCCAGCCTTGCGACGACGGCCAGGGCCGGCCGCGCTCCGCACCCTGCGACGCACGCCTGCATCAGGCGGTGAAGCTCGACGACGTGGTGGTGCCCGCCGGGCCCTGCTGCATCGAGCAGTCCGAGCAGACCGCCACCCTGCGCTGGACCGACGCCGGCGGTGCCGCGCAGCAGCGCGACATCAGCCTGGAGCATCTGCGCCAGCTGCTGGCCGACGGCGTGCTGGCACGCGACGGAGACCGCTGAGCGGGCCCGGCCGTCCGGCCTTACTTGCCGTCGTCAGTCTTGCCGCCGGACTGCCTGTCCGATTTCGGCTCGGGCAGCGGCTCGTCGATCCAGCGTTCCAGCCAGTCGACGATGCGGTGCTGGATGTCCAGCCGGTGGGCGACCTTGCCTTCGCCGAAGACATGGTGGCTGCCGCCGGGGTAGAGGACCATTTCCGCCGGCGTGCCACCGGCGCGGCGCAGCTTGACGAACAGCTCCTCGGACTGGCCACGCGGGCAGCGCTCGTCGTCGGCGCCTTGCAGGAACAGCGTCGGCGTGCGCACCTTCTCGATGGTCGTCATCGGCGACAGGCGCCCCATCAGCTCGCGCTGCTCGTCGGGCTCGCCATCGGTCGAATAGGCATCGGCGTAGTAGCCGCTGTCGGACGTGCCGAAGTGCGACTCCATGTTGGCCACCGGCGCGCACACGACAGCCACGCGGAACAGGTCGCTGTGGCCGATGGCATAGGCGCTGAGGTAGCCGCCATAGGACGAGCCGGTGATGGCGATGCAGTCGTCCGCCAGGCCGTCGCAGCGCAGTTGCTTGATCGCTGCCAGGTGCTGCGGCAGGTCCAGCTCGCCCCAGCGCTCGCGCAGCCGCGCGGAGAACTTGCGGCCATAACTACTCGACCCGACGGGGTTCAACGCCAGCACCGACCAGCCGCGCGCGCACAGCCCCTGCCAGTAAGGATGCGTCGAGAACTTCAGCTGCACATAGGCTGCCGGGCCGCCATGCACGTCCACCAGCAGCGGGCCGGGCCGGGTGGCGTCTGCCGCCCCGGGCGTCAGCAGCCAGCCGTCGATTTGCTCCGTGCCGCCATCGCCGTCGGGCACCTCGAAGCGGCGGTACTCGACTTGGGGCATCTCGCGGTCCTGCCACCAGTCGTTGAAGTGGCTGAGCTGGCGCTCTTCGCCGCCCTCCCAGCGGTTGCAGAACAGCGCCAGCGGCGATGCGGCCGTCTCACTGCTGTACACCACATAGTCGTTGGCCACCAGCTTGCCGATGTGTCGCTCACCGTCGGCAATCGCGCGCGTTTCGCCACCGGGCACGGCGACGGCGGCGGCATGCTGCAGGCCGCGCACGACCTGGATGAAGGCCACCTCGCTGCCATCGCGGCGCCAGTGCAGGTCGCCCGGCATCACCTCGATGCCCTCGTCGCCCAGCGGCTCGACCCTGGCCTGTTCGACATCGATCAGCCACATCCGCATCTGCGCGTCGCCCTCGTCGAGGCTGCCGCTGAAGACGATCCAGCGCCCGTCCGGTGACCAGGCCGGCGCGGCGGAGTTGGCCTGGTCGAAGCTCAGTCGCCGCGCTTCACCCGGTTGGTCCCCATCCAGCTCCATCAGCCAGATGTCGGAGCAATGCTCCTTGCCCGCCTCGGTGCGCCTGCGGCAGTAGCACAGCCGCTTGCCGTCGGGTGACCAATCGGCCGACAACACGTCGAAGTCGCCACTGGTGAGCTGCGTGCTCGCGCCGGTCTGCACGTCGATGAGGAAGAGATGCTGGCGCGTGTCCAGCGTGTAGCCCGTGCCGTCCATCTTGTACGGCAGGCGCCAGCAGACCTGCGGCGCGTCCTTGTCGGGCGCCTCGGCCACGGCGCCGTCCTGGCGATCACAGCCCGCAGCCCGCTCGTCGGGGTCGACAGTGGCATAGCCCACCACCAGCAGCTTGTCGCCTTGCGGCCGCCAGCAGATCGCCGTCGCGCCGCGTGCCAGATGGGTGAGCTGGCGGGACTCGCCGCCGTCGAAGGGAATCAAATGGACCTGGGGCGTACCGGGCTCCTCGCGGTCCGCCAGGAAGGCGATGGTCTTGCCGTCGTGCGACCAGCGTGGCGATTCGACCAGGGCATCGCCTCGGGTGAAGCACCGGGCCTCGCCCGTATCGAGTGCGAAGGTCCACAGCGGGCCTTCGTACTGCCTGGAATTGGTGTTGATCGACTTGATCGCGCAGACGGCCAGCGGCCGGGTCGGGACGACGTGGACGTCGGTGATGAGCTGTTCCTGCAGCAGGTCGTCGGGTTCGAAGCGAAGCTTGTCGGCCATGAGCAGGCCACCTCATGCACACGAAGAGGTAAAAGAGAAAAGCGGCCCGGCGCCAGCCGGGCCGCACTCAGCCAATTAACGCTGGCCGCCTTGGCGGTTGGAGCCTTCATTGCGCTGCGAACCCTGCTGGTTCTGGTTGCTGTCGCGCTGTTGCGACTGCTGGTTCGAGCCCTGCTCGCGCTGACCACCTTGCTGGCCCTGGTTGCCGCGCTGCTGCTCCTGCTGGTTGGAGCCCTGCTCGCGCTGGCCGCCTTGCTGGCCCTGGCTGCCGCGTTGCTGCTCTTGCTGGTTGGAGCCGCCTTCCTGACGCTGGCCGCCCTGCTGGTTGGAGCCGGACTGCTCGTTGCGCTGGTTCTCGTTGCGGTTTTGCTGGGACATGTGGATCTCCTGAAAGTTAATCGGCATCTGCCGACACCCCCCTGTAGCAACGGCGGTGCCCGGTCCTGGCGCAGCGGTGCACCACATCGCGGCGCAGCGTCCCCTAGAAAAGAACGCGTGCGCCGCGCGAGCGACATGCGAGGCCGCAGCCGGCACGCCGCGTTTTGTTCGGCAAAACCTACATGTTCAAAAAAGCTGAATCGATCGGTCGTATCAGGAGCCGGTCAGCGCGTGGGCGAGATGCGCGGGCAAATCGACGCAGCAATCTTCTGATGCTTTGAATCTCGTCGACCGCCAGACGCTCCGGCGAGGCCCTCAACGCGCTGTCTGACAGGCGCGCTCGTTGCCTTAAAGCGCGCATGGCCGTCGGCCCTTCCGGCATGCGGTCCAGAGGCCCGAACCAAGGAGAACCTGCAATGGGACTGAACATCATGGACAACCGCGGCACGCCGCTCGACCGCCAGCGCTTCACCTGGCGCGACATGGTCGGCAAGCCGATCAGCAAGCTCGATGACGACGCCTACTCGCGCGTGCACATCATCTTGCTCAACGGCCTGGAGATGGAGGCGCTGCGCTTCTCGCACGGCTGCGCACGCATGAACAAGGAGCTTCAGCCGGTGCTGGCCCAGCTGCGCCGCGTGGAGCAGCACCAGGCCACGACGGTGAACTGGCTGATCGGCGCCGACCACTCGCCGCTGGAGACAACCATCGCCTACGAACAGGTCGCCATCGACGTGACCGCCGGCGTCGCGCTGCGCGAGCCCGATGAATACCTGGCCCAGGTCTACCGCTTCGGCCTGCTGGAAGATTTCGACCACATGTACCGCTACTCGGCGCTGCTTGACCGGCTCGAAGGCAAGGACGCCAACAACATCCTGCAGAGCTACACCGACATCCTGCCCGGCCGGCCCACCATCGTGGAGCACCGCGACCCGCTGGACGATCTGCGCGAACCCTACGACCGCACGGCGGTGCATCCGCTGTCCAAGCTGCACGCGCTGACCATCATGGCCGCCGAGCAGCAGACGCATAACTACTACATGAATGTGGGCCCGCTGTTCAGCGACCCGATGGCGCGGCTGCTGTACGCGGAGATCGCCTCCATCGAGGAGCAGCACACCACGCAGTACGAATCCATCATCGATCCGAGCGAAGGCTGACTGGAGAAGTGGGTGCTGCACGAGGCCACCGAGGTCTACAACTACCACGGCTGCGCCGAGCAGGAGACCAACCCGCGGCTGAAGGCGGTGTGGGAGCGCTTCCTGGACTACGAGCTGGGCCAGCTGCATGTGGCCATCGAGCACTTCCAGAAGCACGACGGCCGCGACGTCGCGGAGATCCTGCCGAGCGTGCTGCCCGACCCCATCCCCATCGAGTCGCAACGCGAGTTCGTGCGCAAGGTGCTGGCCCAGGAGGTGGACCTGCGCGCCGACGGCAAGCAGTTCGTCGACAAGTCGCAGGAGCCGCAGCGCTCCATCGACTACCGCGAGCAACTGAACGCCGACGGCTCGCCCACCGAGCAGGTCGCCGATGGCTACCGCTGGCGCCCCGGCACCGAGCTCAAGCGAGCGGCATGAATGGAGCCCCTCGCCCAGCCTCGCCGCGCTGAACGCGGGCGAGTCTGACCGATCCCCCGAGGGGATGGCGATGCTCGCGGGGGCCCCGCTCACACATCGCCTGACGGGCCGGCTTGGGAGCGGCCCGGCGCTCGGCCCGGAACACTGAATACCCAACGAAAGGAATCACCATGGACACGAGAACCCACCTGGGCCACAACCGAACCGGCATCCAGATGTCGCCGATGGACACGGCCGCGATGCGCCACGGCGCTGACGAGATTGCTGACGCCATCGAGCCGACCGATGTCGACGCCGAACTGCTCTCGGCCGATGTGCGCGGCGATCTGGCCGATGCGCAGCTGCGCGAGAGCTATGCCAGCGAGGCCGACGGCCTGGGCTCCGTGCCAATGCCGGCCACGTTGACCGGCGTGGCCAAGTCCGGCGTCGACATGCTGACCGGCAAGCGCCCGCAGGTGCTGATGGACAAGCTCGGCGAGCGGCTGGCCTTTGAGCGCGGCGGCGTGCGGCTCTACGACGGGCTGCTCGTCAAATGCCGCACAGCGATGGGCGTGCTGGGCGATGGCGAGATCGCGATGCTGCAGCGCTTTCGCGACCAGGAGGCCCAGCATTTCGAGCTGGTGGCCAGCGCCCTTGTCGATCTCGGCGGCGACCCGACCGCGCAGACGCCAAGCGCCGATCTGGTCGGCACCGAGAGCATGGGCCTGGTGCAGGCCATGAACGACCCGCGCACCTCGCTGCTGCAATCGCTGCACGTCATGCTCGATGCCGAGCTGATCGACAACGCCAGCTGGGACCTGCTGGGCCGCCTGGCCCGCAGCGCCGGCCACGACGCGCTGGCCGAGCGATTCGAGATCGCCGTGCAGCAGGAGGCCCTGCACCTGCGCACCCTCACCGAGCTGGTGGGCCGGCTGACGCTGGCGGACGCCGGCGTGGCCGACCGAATGATGTGAACCAGGAGAAATCGACATGAGCGAACTTGACCCGAACCCGCCCGGCCACGGCCGCGTCGATGCGGCCGCCCATTTCCTCGATGCCGGCGGAAAGCTGACGCAGACCGTCGCGATGGGTGTGGCCCAGGTGGCCGGCAACATCGCCGGCGCCATGGCCGGTGCCATGGCTGTGCCGTTGACGGCCGCGGCCGCCGTGGCCCATGCGCATGGCGACGCCAATGCGGATGGCGACGCCCGCGGGGCGGCCAACGACGCGTCGGTGGATGACGCGCCCGACGCGCCCGAGCGCCAGGCGTCCGAGGACGAGGCGGCGGCGCCGCAGGACATCCCCGGTTGAGCGGCATGAAAACGGCCGTCGTCTTTCAGGGTGGCGGCCCGCTCGGCGCCTTCGGCTGCGGCGCCTGGCAGGTCGTCGCGCCCTGGCTGCGCCGGCAGGGGCACGAGCTGGTCGCCGTGGCCGGCGCGTCGATCGGCGCACTCAACAGCGCGGTGGTCGCCTGCCATGCGCAGGATGAGCACGACGACCTGGGCGCTGCGGCGCTGGACCGCCTCTGGCGCCGCGACATTGCGGTGCCTCTGCCCAGCGTGCCGCCCATGACGGACGAGATGCGGGCATGGTCGGGCTGGTGGACGGGCTTTGCGCTGGGCAACCCCGCGCTGTTCGCGCCGCTCTACCAGAACTGGCATCCGCTGGCCGGCCTGCGCCGCGTCGCGTTGCCGCTCTACTCGCAGCAGCGCATGCGGAGTATGTTCGAACGCATCGTCGGTGACGGCTATGTCAGCGACGCCAGCGCGCCGGTGCTGGCTGTCGCGGCGACCGATGTGCTCAGTGGCGCGCTGCGCCTTTTCAGCAGCGCCGACGCGCCGGTGGATGCGGTGCAGCTCAGCGCCAGCGCGGCCATCCCGCTGATGTTCGAGCCGGTCACCATCGAAGGGCGGCTGTACTGCGACGGCGAGGTCAACCGCCGCTCCCCCGTCGCCCCGCTGGTGAACGCGCTGCGCGACGGGGGGCGCATCACCGCGGAAGAGCCGCTGCAGCTGGTCACCATCGGTCAGTTTTGCCGCAACGCCGGCAGGGCACCACGCACGTCGCAGGAACTGCTGGACCGCTCGCTGCAGCTGATGCTGGCCGACAAGCTGGCCGAACCACTGGACGTCACGCACCACATTGACATCACCCGTGCACCAGAACCGCACGACAACATCTCGGGCCAGTTCGACTACTCGACGCCGCGCATCGAGGCGCTGATCGAGGCGGGGCGAATCGCGGCGCAGGCTGGGCTGGACGCCTTGAGAGCGCGGTCCCTGCGCGTGGTCGCGACTAGCGCGGGGCGAGCGTGAACCTTCGAGGCGCCGCGTCGGCGGCACCCGCCAGGGTCATCTCAAACGTAGGTTTAGGACTGCGCGCGCCCGAGCGCTTGTCCGGCGCGACTGCCGCACCGCAACAGGCCACCATGCGAGACACCCGCAACCCCACGAAGGAGACGACATGTCCGACGACAAAGGCCAGTCCGGCGGCCAGGACCGCAAGCGCATCAGCCTGGAGCAGGACTACGAAGTGAAGGACTGGAGCAAGAAGTTCGGCGTCACACCCGACGAGCTTCGCGCCGCGGTGAAGGCGGTCGGCAGCGATGCTGCGGCCGTCGAGGCGCATCTTCAAGGCAGCAACCGGCGCTGAGCCGTGCGCGTCGCCAGCTGGAACATCAACAGCATCGGCCGCAGAGCCGAACTGCTGCTGGACTGGCTGGCGCGCACGCAACCCGATGTGGTCGCGCTGCAGGAGCTGAAGGCCCCGACCGAGGCCTTCCCGACCGCGGCGCTCCAGGCCGCGGGCTATGCGTCGGTCGTGGTCGGCCAGCGCACCTGGAACGGCGTGGCCCTGCTGGCCCGCGGCCACGACCTGCTGCCGGTCGTCACCGCCCTGCCCGGCGACGCCAAGGACAAGGAAGCGCGCTATGTGGAGGCCGCCATCAACGGCGTGCTGTTCGCCGGCCTCTACCTGCCCAATGGCAACCCGCAGCCGGGCCCGAAGTTCGACTACAAGCTGCGCTGGTTCGAGCGACTGCGCCAGCGGGCGGCGGCGCTGTGGGCCTCGGGCCAGCCGGTCGTGCTGCTGGGCGACTGGAATGTCGTGCCGACCGATGCCGACATCTACAAGCCCGACAGCTGGCGCGACGACGCGCTGCTGCAGCCCGAGCCGCGTGCCGCCTTCGCCGACGTGCTGAGCCAGGGCTGGACCGACGCCATCAAGGCCACCCACCCCGGCCAGGTGCCGTTCACCTTCTGGGACTACCGCCGCCGCGCCTGGGAGCGCGACGCCGGCCTGCGCATCGACCACATCCTGGTCAGCGCCGCGGTGACCGTGCTCAGCGCTGGCGTTGACCGGGAGGAGCGCGGCCGCGAAAGCGCGAGCGACCACGCGCCGGTGTGGGCCGAGATCAAGGTGGGCAAGCCCAAGCGCGCGCGGGCGGCCAAGCGCGCCTGACATGGAACAGCCATCGCTGTTTGACGACCTGCCGCCCTCGCCCGGCGCGCTGCCCGATGGCCTGCGCTATGAGACGGGCTTTCTGGGCACCGACGAGGAAGCGGCACTGATCGCGCTGGTGCAGGGCCTGCCTTTGCAGGAGGCGCAATACAAGGGTTACACCGCGCGCCGCCGCGTGGTCAGCTACGGCGGCAGCTTCGACTACGACGCCAACGCGCTGCTGCCTTCCGCCGAGCTGATCGAGGAACTGCAGCCGCTGCGCGAGCGCGTGGCGCAATGGGCGGGCCTTGATGCTGCCGCCCTGGTGCATGGGCTGGTCGCCGAATACTGCCCCGGCACACCGCTGGGCTGGCACCGCGATGTGCCGGACTTCGAGGACGTGTTCGGCGTGTCTCTGGGCAGCGAGGCCCTGCTGCGCCTGCGCCCCTACCCGCCCGAGCGGCCGCGGCGCGAGGACATCGTCCGGTTGCGCGTCGAGCCGCGCTCCATCTACGCGCTGCGGGGCCGCGCGCGCTGGGCCTGGCAGCACAGCGTGGCGCCGGTGGAGGCGCTGCGCTGGTCCATCACCTTCAGGACGGCGCGCCTCGCTGCTTAGGCGGTGGCCCTGGCGGCAGGTGGCATGGCCAGCGCCATCGCGTCGTCGCCATGCACCAGCCGCTGCATCAGTCGGCCCACCGCGGCCACGCTGTCGGCGAGGTCGAAGCGCGCCTCGGCACGCTGGCGGCCGCATTCGCCCATGCGCCGGCGCAACGCCGGGTCGGCAACCAGCGCGGCGCAGCGGCCGGCCATGTCGTCGAAGTCCCCCGGTGCCACCAACCAGCCGCTGCGCCCCTGCTCGATCAGCGCCGGCACGCCGCCCACGCGCGTCGCCACGACCGGCAGGCCGCTGGCCATGGCCTCCATCAGCGCCAGCGGCATGGCCTCCGAATGCGAGCTGGACACGACGACATCGAGCTCCTTGTAGAGGTTTGCCACGTCTTCGCGCAGACCCAGGAGGTGCAGGCGCTGCTGCAGGCCCAGCGCTTCGCCAAGCTGGCCGAGCTGGGCGCGCATCGGACCGTCGCCGATGACGACGCCATGCACATCGGGCGGCAGCCGCTGCACCATGCGAACGAAAACGTCCGGCCCTTTCTCGGGCGACAGCCGGCCGACAAAGCCGACCACGGCAGCCTGCGGGGCCAGGCCGAGCGCGGATCGCAGCGCGCTGGCGCCGCGGCGCTGCGGCCGGAAGGCGTGCAGGTCGACACCATTGGTCTCGCAGCTCAGCCGCTCGGCGCTGACGCCAAGTCCGAGCGCACTGTAGTAGCTGGGCCAGCAGACCGTGCTCACGTGGCTGTCCACCAGGCGGTGCACTTCCAGGTCCAGCACGGTCGGCTGCCGGCCATGCACGGTGGCCAGCACCGGCCGCGACGTCAGCCGCCCGACGATGCCCGCCAACACATGGGCGCGCGGCAGATGGGCATGCAGCAGGTCCACGTCGGTGAATCGCACGAGCGCGGCGGTGGCCTGGATGCTGTCCCAGGGTGGGCTGTCGGCCATGGACATCATGTGCACGTCCACGCCAAGCGCGCGCAGCCGGTCAGCGAACGCGCCGTCGGCCGGGCAGACGGCCGTGAAGCGCACCTGCGTTCGGGGCATGTGCTCGATCAGCTTTTCCACCCAGGTTTCCATGCCACCGACGATGGCGTTGCCGATCACCTCCAGCACGTGCAGGGGAGCGCGACCAGTGGCCGCATTGCGAAGCTGGCTCATCGGGGCTGCTGCAAGTCGGGACGGCAGCGCTTGGCAATACCGATGCCCACGACGGGTATGCAGTTTGCCAAACGAGCCCCTTGTGAACACCCATCTCGACCCACTCGGCATGCTCATGCCCCAGGATGTGACCCGCCCGCTGCGCCCCTGCCTGTTCATCGACAAGGACGGCACGCTGGTTCACAACGTTCCCTACAACGTCGACCCCGCGTTGCTGCGCTTCATGCCCGGCGCGGGTGCAGCGCTGGCGCGGCTGCAGCGGGCGGGGCTGGCGCTGGTCATCGTGACCAACCAGAGCGGCCTGGCCCGCGGCTTCTTCACGCGGGCGCAGTTCGATGCACTGCAGCAAGCGCTGCTGCAAAGACTGCAGCAGGAATTCGGCGTGCGCATCGACGGCGTCGAGATGTGCCCGCACGGCCCCGACGATGAGGGCCGACCCGCCTGCCCCTGCCGCAAGCCCGCGCCCGGCATGCTGATCCGCGCGGCGCAGCAACACGGGCTGGACCTGGCGCGCTCGTGGATCGTGGGCGACACGCTGGACGACGTTGAGGCCGGCCACCGCGCGGGTGCCGGCGGCCTGTTCTTCAACAGCGGCGGCGAAACCGTCTGGCGCCGCTCGCCGCTTCGCAACGCCGACGCCAGCTTTTCCAACTGGACGGCGCTGGCCGACTACGTCGAGAAAGCCCTGGCCGGGAACACCGGCTGCCCACCGGCCTGGATCCGACCCCCCGCCACAGGAGACGCCCCTTGCAGCAACACTGGAACAGCGCGTTCAAGTGCCTCGCCCCGGGCCAGCTGATCGAGCGCGAGCCCTGGCTTGAGCGGCCCCTGGTGTTCACCAATGGGGTGTTCGACCTGCTGCATGTCGGCCATGTCAGCTGCCTGGAGGCCGCGCGGCGCCTGGGCAGCACGCTGGTGGTGGCGCTCAACAGCGACGCTTCGGCGCGCGGCCTGGGCAAGCCCGGCATGACCGACATGCGGCCCTACTGCAAGCTGCAGGAACGCAGCCTCGTCATCGCGGCGCTCGGCTGCGTGTCCTGGGTCACCTGGTTCGACGAGGCCACGCCCGCCGCGCTGCTGGACAAGCTGCGGCCCGACGTCTACGTCAAGGGCGGCGACTACAGCGAGGACAGCCTGCCCGAGACGCCGCAGGTGCGCGCCTGGGGCGGGCGTGTCGTCGTCGTGCCCTATCTGCCGGGCCACTCCAGCACGCGGCTGATGATGCAGCTGGAGGCGGAGGCAGCATGAGCATGGGCAATTTCTCGGCACAGCTCAGCGCACCGCCCAAGGTGCTGGTCGTCGGCGACTGCATGCTGGACGTCTACCTGGAGGGCGCCGTGCACCGCATCTCGCCCGAGGCGCCGGTGCCCATCCTCAAGCTGAACCGCCAGTCCCAGCGGGCCGGCGGCGCGGCCAATGTGGCGCTGAACCTGGCGCGGCTGCGCTGCCCCGTCACGCTGACCGGCCTGGTCGGCACCGACACGGCTGGCGCCTGCCTCGTCGAGCTGCTGGACGAGCCCGGGCTGACCCAGCATTTCGTGCGCAGCGCTCACCTGCAGACGACGCAGAAGATCCGCCTCGTCAGCCAGCGCCAGCAGCTGCTGCGCATGGACGTCGAAGGCCCGCCGCCGCCCGAGTGTGTCGAGGAGCTGGCTGCCCGCGTGCGCGAGCTGAGTGCGCGCCACCGCTGGTTGCTGCTGTCCGACTACGGCAAGGGCGCGCTGGGCGGCGAGCTGCAGGCCCTCGTCGCGCATTGCCGCGCCGAGGGCTGCCTGGTGCTGGTGGACCCCAAGCGCAAGGACCTGTCGGCCTACCGCGGCGCCTGGCTGCTCAAGCCGAATCTGGCCGAGCTGCGCGAGGCCGTGGGCGACTGGGCCAGCGAGGCGGAGCTTTGCGCCCGCCTGGCCGAGCTGCAGCAGCAGCTCGACATCGAGCACGTGCTGCTGACCCGCGGCGAGGACGGCATGAGCTTGTACTCGCGCGGCGGACGCTGCCTGCATGTGCCCACCGAAGCGCGCGAGGTCTACGACGTCAGCGGCGCGGGCGACACCGTGCTGGCGGCGCTGACCTGCTGGCTGGCCCGCGGCGAGCCGCTGGAGAGCGCCGTGCGCGCCGCCAACCGCGCCGCCGGCCTGGTCGTCGGCAAGTTCGGTACCGCCGCCATCACACCCGAAGAACTGGAAGCCGTCACATGAGCGCCCTGCCCTCAGTCATCGTCCCTGCTCGCCGCAACATCTTTGCGTCCGGACTGGCCTCGCACCGCGCGCTGTTCGAGCGCATCCATGCCTTGCAGGACGACGTCGAGCGCGCCGCGGAGCTGATGACGCAGACCCTGCGCCGGGGCCGCAAGCTGCTGCTGATGGGCAATGGCGGCTCGGCGGCCGACTGCCAGCACCTGGCCGCCGAGTTCACTGGGCGCTTCCAGCACGAGCGCCGGCCGCTGGCCGCGCTGGCGCTGACAACCGACACCTCGGCGCTGACCTGCATCGGCAACGACTACGGCTTCGAGCACGTGTTCGCGCGCCAGCTGCAGGGCCTGGCCCAGCCGGGCGACTGCGTCATCGGCATCTCCACCTCGGGCCGCTCGCCCAATGTGCTGCGCGCGTTGGACAAGGCGCGCGAGCTGGGACTGACCACCATCGGCCTTTCCGGCCGTGACGGCGGCGAGATGCGGGCGCTGTGCGACCTCTGCCTGGTCGTGCCGCATGCCGACACGGCGCGCATCCAGGAGGCCCACATCTTCATCGGCCACAGCTGGTGCGCCCTTGTCGAGCAGGCGCTGGCAGAAGACGCATGAGCGCCGCGCCGGGCCGTCCCAAGCAAGCTCGCGCCCGCTCGGCGGGAGTGAGCCTGGACATGGGATGCCCTGAGGGCATGCCGTGCCTGGCGAACGCCTGGCCGATCCGTCGGAAAGGCAAGGCCGCAGGCCGAAGGGTGCACCAGTGAGCGCCGACGCGCTGCCCTCCTTCTGGATGGGCGGCTTTGAAGGCGCCGACCATGTGAACGGCGTCGGTGAGGCGCTCGACATGGTCGCCGCCACCGGCCACGACCGCCGCCTGGACGCCGACTACCGCGCCGCGCGCCGGCTGGGCCTGCGCTGCTTGCGCGAAAGCATCGGCTGGCGGCTGACCGAGCGCGCCGACGGCAGCTTCGACCTCAACCGGGCCGTGCGCATGGCCGAGGCCGCACGTCGCCAGGGCGTGCACATCCTGTGGACGCTGATGCACTACGGGGTGCCGCCAGACCTGACCCTGCTGGACGATGCCTTGATCCCGCGCTTCGCCCGCTTTGCCGGCGCCGTCGCGCGCACGCTGGCGCCGCTGTGCCCGGCGCCACGCTTTTACACGCCGATCAACGAGATCAGCTTCCTGTCCTGGGTGGCCAGTGCGACCAACGAGATGGGGCCCGCCGGCGTGCTGCACGCGCCGATGACCGAGGACTCACGCGTCAGCGGCTACCTCGTCAAGCAGCGCCTGGTGCGCGCCGCCCTGGCCGGCATGGCCGCCATCAAGGCCGCCGACCCGGGCGCGCGCTTCCTGCACATCGAACCCGTCGTGCATGTCGTGCCCTGCGACGGCAACGATGCCGAGCAGCGTGAGCAGGCCAAGCGCATCACCGCCTACCAGTGGCAGACCATGGACATGCTGACCGGCCGCATGGACCCGCAGCTGGGTGGCCACGTGGATGCGCTCGACTGGGTGGGCCTGAACCACTATCACAGCAGCCAGTGGGAAGTGCCCAGCGAGAAACGCCTGCCCTGGCACGCGCGCGACCCGCGCCGCCAGCCGCTGTCGGCCTTACTGGGCGACGTCTGGCGCCGCTACCGGCGGCCGATGATCCTGGCCGAGACCGGCCACATCGGCGTGGGCCGTGCGGCATGGCTGCACGAGATCGCGGCCGAGGCGCAGCGCGCCCGCGCCTTGGGCGTTCCGCTGCGCGGCGTTTGCCTGTACCCCCTGCTGGACCGGCCCGACTGGAACGACACGCGGCGCTGGCACCGCAGCGGCCTGTGGCACCTGGCCCGGCCGGATGCACGCTGCCTGAACCGGCCCTTTGCGCGCGCGCTGGGCCAGTGGCACAAGCCGCCGGCGGCCCCGCCTGGCGACGAGCGCCCCGGCTTGCTGGTGCTGCTGCCCTGCGCCTGGGAAGACTGGACCGCGCCGCGCGAGCGCCTGCTGCAGGCGCTGACCGCCCAGGGCCCGCTGCGCCTGCTGGAACCGCCACGCGCCAGTACCGGCACTGGCCAGCCACTGCTGCGCTGCCACGGCGTGTGGCCGCAGGCCGACCTGCTGCTGCTGCACGGCCCCGGCCGCGGCGGCTGGGCCGAGCCGCCGACCGCCGCCCAGCTGCAGCTCTTGCGCGCCGCGCTGGCCGAAGCCGGCTCACGCCGCTGGGCCTGCTGGCTGGCCGGCTGGCGCAGCGATGGTCACCCGGCCTGGTGGCGCGAGCTGGCTGACACGGGGCTGGTGCTGCAACCCGACGCCGCGCAGCCGCCGAGCACCGAACTGCTGCAGCGCGCGCGCGCATCGCTGCCCCCGCTGTGGCCGTCGCCCGCTGCGCGCCGGCCGCCCGCACACAGCTACGAAGCCGAAGAGATCGCGCGCCTGCTGCGCGGCATCCGCAAACCGCACTGCTGGCTGCTGGCGGCACCGGCCCATGTCGACGTCGGCGTGCGCCTGCGCGCCATCGCCAAGCATTGGCGGCGCCGGCAGTGGCTGATCGACGCTGTGGCGCCGCCCAGCGACCGACCTTGGCCGCCCAACCTGCACTGGCTGGGCCGCGTGCATGACGGCCTGCATGAAGCGCTGGCGGCGGCCGTCCCGCACGTCGTCAGCTGGGGCGGGCCGCCCGGCTGGCCGGGTGCCGACACGCCGGGCGGCGCGGCGGCCGCCGAACCGGTGGCCGCCAGGGTGGATGCCGCGCTGCAGGCCGTGCAGCGGCTCCACCGAGCGCCGCCGGCGCCCCATCCCACCAGCGCCTCGGCCTGGCCAACCGCCGCCGGCCGGCTCCAGGCGTCGCCCCCCTAGAAACGGCGAAACGCCCACGTCGGGACTGGCGCGGCGGCGATGCGGGGGCTATGTTCCGCCGCACCCCGACGCCCCTGTGCGGGTCATCTGAAGGATCCCCCATGCGTCGTCTCTGTCTGGCCTGGCCGCTGCTGGCCGCTCTCTGCGCCTCACTCGGTGCAGCCGCCCCGGCCGCTGCCGCCACCTTCGTCTCCCGTACCTCGGCCAGCGGCACGCCCGGCCCCGGTGGCGAACACAAGGACTTTGCCGCCGGCCAGGCACCGGTCCAGGCGCAGTCCGAACACCAGGGCTCGCGGCTCGTCCCCTACGACCCCATCCCGCCGT
Source organism: Pelomonas sp. Root405 (assembly GCF_001425165.1). Taxonomy (GTDB): domain Bacteria; phylum Pseudomonadota; class Gammaproteobacteria; order Burkholderiales; family Burkholderiaceae_C; genus Pelomonas. The sequence goes on along the minus strand of NZ_LMDU01000014.1, from coordinate 96,015 downwards.
CCGCACCTTTCGAGTCGCACACCCTGGTGTATTCGCAGGCCACTGCGCGCGCTGACCTGGGCGGCGTCCACCTGGTCGCCCGGGGCCGCGGCCTGATCGAGGACGCGCAGCCCTTCTACTTCAGCACCTTCGCCGCCCATGCCACCGCCAGCGGCGGCTTCGGCGACAGCTTCACCATCAACGCGCCCGGCACCGCGGGCCTGCTGCAAGGCACGGCTGGCTTCTCCGTTCATGCCCTGCTGAGCGGCGCGGTGCAGGTGGCAGGCTCTGTCGACCCCGCCATCCCCGGCAATGCCGAGGTCTACCTGAGCTGGACCGCGCGCATGGTGGTGAGCGACGCCAGCGGCGTTCTCGGCGACCTGTCGCTCTCGGGTGGCTGCAGCAGCCTCACCAGCTTCAACGGCGGGCAGCTCATGTGTGGCGGCGATGCGCTGGGCATGCATTTCATGAACCTGAGCTTCTCCGGCGGCCAGACGATGTCGGTCAGCATCGAGGGCGAGGTGCGCACCTCCGTCTTCGGCACGCAGGGGCGCGGCGGCATGGCGCAGGCCGACGGCCTGGCCGACTTTGGCAACACGCTGGCCTGGGGCGGTTTCCAGAATGTCCAGGACGCCGCCGGCAACCCGGTGGCCGGCTTCTCGGCGCTCAGCGCCAGCACCGGCCTCAACTACGCCACGCCCTTCCCGTCGGCCATCCCGGAACCATCGATCTGGTTGCTGATACTGGTCGGGCTGGTCGGGCTGGCCAGGCTGGGTCAGCGGCGGCGCTGAACGCCGACCTGCACCGGCCGCGCGGGACAACGGGCGCCACCCCCTGAAGCTTGGGGGGTGGGGCATGGCCGGTTTCGCCCACGCATGGCGTTCGTTCAAGCAGGCCTTCCGGGCCGCTCATGAACGGAGATTGCCATGCGACATCGATACCTCACGCGCCTGCCACGCGCCCTTCGCCCTGCGACCGCGTTGACCCTGGCCGCGCTGACGCTGCTGCCCGCCACCGCCCAGGCCGCGGCCGAAAGCTGGGGGCGCTCCGAAACGCAGGTGCGCGTGGGCGGCCAGCCGATCCAGTTCAAGGCCGATCCCGACGACCGCTGGTTGCGGCAGGTCGATGGCTTCACGGTGCTCACCGGCGTCGACAACTTCAGCAGCGCCATCGATCCCTGGACCGGCAACCTGATGGCCGCGACCGCCAATGCCAGCTTCAGCCTGGAGGCCGGGCGGCCGCGCATGGAACTGCTGACGGCCGCCGACGCCGGTACCTACAGCTATGCGACCGCCGGCGGCGTGGTGTTTGTCACCGGCACCATCACCGGCACGCCCGGCGCACGCGGCCTGGTCACCTTCGATGGCAGCTTTGCCGCGGCCGTGGCGCCGTCGACCCAACCGGCCCTGTCGAGCGCCGCCACGGTGGACCTGGGCGCCGGCCTGGTGCTGACAGGCGCGGGCCAGAGCGCCTGCCGTTCCCAACGCTGCCAGGCCTTCGACTCGCTGACCCAAAGCTTCGACAACGGCAGCCACCCGCTCAACGGGCTGTCCAAGCCCTTTTCGCTGAGCCTGGAGGCCAGCGTGGGCGACAGCTTCCACATCTCGTTCAACGTGGGCGCCACGGCCAGCAATGGCTACTTCGTGCTGATCGGCCAGCCGGCCGGCGTGCCGCTGAACGCGCCGGCCGGGCTGGATGCACTGGCCGCGTCGGCCAACAGCGCCGCCACGGCGCCGGGCAGCTTCGCCGGCATCGGTGGCCTGCGCCTGAGCAACGGCCTGGGCGTGTCGGCGGACAGCGGGCTCTTGCTGCAGCCGGATGGCCGCTGGACACCGCCATCGCCGGTGCCCGAGCCGGCCGCTGGCTGGCTGCTGAGTTTCGGCCTGGCAGGCCTGTGGCTGCGGCGCTGGCTTGGCGCTAAACCGGCAGCCGGTAGCGCTGCCCCTTGAAGCTCAGCACCAGCTCGCGCGGGCGGATCTGTTCCAGCACCAGGTCGGCGCCCAGCTTGGCGCCCTCGCGCACGACTTCGCCGTTGACCATCACGAAGCGGCTGGCCGGATCGTCGGAGTAGACCGAGCCGCTGATCGCCAGGTTGGGCAGCTCGCGGCGCGTGCTTTCGGGCAGCTCGGCCAGCCGCGGGATGCGCGCTTCGCCCGCGGCAGCGGGCGCCGGGGCGGTCACGGTGGCGGGCGTGGGTGCCGGCGCAGGCGCCACGGCGACCGGCGGTGGCGCGGGCGGCAGGTAGGGCGAGCTGGCCGCTTCGGGCTGCGGCACCGGCACGCTGGGGTCCGGCGGCGTGCCGACGTCGGCAACCGGGGCGGGCGGCGGCGCCGGCTGCGCCACCGGTGGCGGTGCTGGCTGCGGCCCGCTCGCCCACCAACTGCCGGCACCGATGCCGGCCAACAGCAGCAGGCCGGCGCCGGCCCAGGGCAGCCAGCGGCGTTGGCCAGCGGCCGGCGCGGTCTCGCTGCCGGCCGTCGCCTGCGTGTGCAGACCCGGCACCTGGCCCCGCTCGCGTTCGCGGTCGGCTTCGGCGCGGCGCAGGGCGTCGAGGATGTAGGACATGGCGGCTCAGTCGGTAGATTCGGGGTTGTCCAGGCGCGGCTCGGCGATGCCGGCAGCCCGGTTGATCAGCATCAGCGTGATGGGCCCGACGCGGCCGTCCGGCTGCAGGCCCTGGCTGGCCTGGAAGGCTTGCACCTGGGCGGTCACCTCGGCCCAGGTGGGCGGCGCGGTGGCGGCCGTGGAAGCCGCGGATGCTGATGCGCCCGGTGGACCCGATGTGAGAGCCAGCTGGGCCGCCAGCCAGTCGCGCAAGGGGCCGATGTTGTCGGTGCGGCCGAGATAGCCCGGCGGCACGCGCCAGAAGGTGCTGAACTCGCCGCGCCAGGCGCGCGCCAGTTCGGCCAGCGCGACGCGCCGCCGCTTGCCGTCCACCATCAACGTGGCCTGCTCCGCATCCAGCCCCACCAGCGCGGCCAGGGCCGGCGGCTGGCCGGGGCGGCGCAGCGTCAGCAACACCGGGCGGTCGATCAGGCGCACCAGCGACAGGCTGCCGCTGGGCGTGCGATAGCACTGCAGGCCCCGCTGGGCGGCTGCCGTGCAGGGGTCGACGCCGTCCGGCAGCGGCAGGCCCCAGGCTTGCGCCAGCGCGGCCCAGGCATCGCCATCGTGCGGCGCCCAGTCGGCCAGCTGCAGCGGCTCGGGCGCCGGCGCCACGCTGCTGGCCGCCGGGGCGGGTTGTGAAGCAGCGCTCGCAGCCAACGGTACCGCGCTGGCAGGTGCGGACGTCGCGCTCGCCGCAGTGGCCACGACCGCTGCGGTTTCGCCGCCATGTTGCTGCTGCAGCCCCCACGTCAGCCCCGCACCGGCCACGGCCGCGGCCAGCACGGCCAAGCCGACAGTGGCCGGCGCTGGTCCACGCCGGGGCACCGGCGTGGCGTGCTGCGCATCGAACACCTCGGCCGCGGCCTGGCGAACGATGGCGGGCGTGACCTGCGCCTGGCCGCTGGCATAACCCCCCAACAGCGCGCGGTCGCACAGCAGGTTGATGCGGCGCGGCACGCCGCGGGTGAGCTCGTGGATCAGGCGCAGCGCCTTGGCGTCGAACGGCAACGCCCCCGTGTGGCCCGCCACGGCCAGGCGGTGGCGGATGTACTGCGCCGTCTCGGGCTCGGACAGCGCCCCCAGGTGAAAGCGCGCAATGACGCGCTGGGCCAGCTGCTCCAGCTCGGGCCGGGCCAGCATGCCGCGCAGCTCGGGCTGGCCGATCAGCACCACCTGCAGCAACTTGCGCTCGCTCGTCTCCAGATTGGTCAGCAGGCGCAGCTGCTCCAGCACGTCGGCCGACAGGTTCTGCGCCTCGTCGATGATCAGCACGTTGTTGCGCCCGGCCGCGTGCTGGGCCAGCAGGAAGGCGTTCAGCGGGTCGACGTAATCCTTCACCGTCTGCGCGCCCGCCGGCACCGGCGCATGGAACTCGTCGCAGATCGCCTGCAACAGCTCGGTCACCGTGAGCTTGGGGTTGAAGATGTAGGCAACGTTGCAGTTCGCCGGAATCTGCTCCAGGAAGCAGCGGCAGACAGTGGTCTTGCCGGCCCCGATCTCGCCGGTCAGCAGCACGAAGCCGCCACCGCCGTCCAGCCCATACAGCAAATGCGCCAGCGCCTCGCGGTGACGCTCGCTCATGAACAGGTAATGCGGGTCCGGCGCGATCGAGAACGGCGCTTGTTTCAAGCCGAAGAAGGTCGCGTACATGGGGCGGCAGGATAACCAGTGCGTTGGGGCGGCAGGAGGCGGATGCGCCTTGGCGGCATCACGGCTTTCCAGAGCAAGGTCGTCTCCCAGTACCGCCGAGTCGAGCGGACCGACATATCCGCTAGGTAATTCCGCGCTGGTACGCGGGGCCAACTGAAACTTACATTTCCTTGTCGCCGCCGCTGACGTGACCGTCAATGGGCGGGTGGTTCCGAGAGAGCATCGGTCGGTGCTATACCAACACCCCCCCAATGGACTTGGCATGCCCGGCTGTCAAACGCTAGCGCACATGTAGCTGAATATGTTTGCATGAAAACAATCTAGGGAGGACTTAAATAATGGACCACGCACTTCATAAACTGCGATTGCACTTCTTCTATTGCTCGGTAATTTTAACATTAGTAATAATTGCAATTGCCACCGACCGTTGGACCTTGCAACCGAAGTTCACTGAGTTTTTAAGCAACGCGGCCACGATGACCTCTCTTGTACTTGGTCTGGTTGCAATTTTCTACTCGTTCATCGCAAACGACGGACTTTCCAAAAGTCTGGGCAGTATAGGGGCCGTATCAGACGAGGTGAAAGCTTCTCGAGATCAGATCGTCAATCAAGTAAATTTGAGTACCCAAACTACGAAATCAGCGCAGCGAAGTGCAGAACTAATTGAAGGCGCGTCATCGTCAATCAGCGCCAATCTCGCAACGCTATCTGCCACGCTTTCCGCAATTAGTACCCATACCGAATTTTTGCACGGCTCTTTGGGTGATCTACCGACACGCCTGGATCAACTCGAAACTAAACTGATTGATGCCACGAAGTCACTGGGGATAAAGCCTGTAACGCCCGCATCAACCACAACGTCAAAGAGCATTGACCCAGTCATAGTTAAAACATTTTTATCAACGTCGTCACTTGCGGCAAACACATTGGCTTACGCCTGCGTGCTGGCATATCAAACGGGCAAGCCGCTGAATATTCCAGAGTTTTGCAGAGCAACAGGATCCAAACTAGAGAACTATCTAAATGGATTTTTAGCTTGCATGGATGCGGTCCAGTTGGCAGATATATTTCCAGTCGATGGCGCAATTCGGACATACACCATTACAGGCATTCACGATTCTTTAGTTAAAGACACCCGAGAATACATCTTTGGCTTTATAGAGCGCCAATATAAAGACAAAAACACCCAAGTATATGAACGATGGAAAAATGCGATGGTCCAACTTGAAACCCTATACGGCCAATAAGCTCAGCATCGGTTCAAATAAGATTTTTAAGGGGTTCCTAGCTAGAGCCTTGGGCGTTCCTCATCTCAAACATCAAATCTCACGATGAAGTTCCCTGAAGTGCTTGCATTTGAGGAGGGAGGCACTCTGCGCCTCTTCGCCAGCGTGAAAGACGCGGAACTCGCGTTTGAAGGAGTTGATGTGGAAAGCGGCACCGTGTCGTTCTATGACCAACATGGGCAGCCGTTGCGCGTTGACTTCGTCACCCCGAACCGCCGGGGTCGGCTGCTCGGTCATCTCGCTTGGTTCTCATCTGGGGCGTACAAGCTTGTACCCGCAGAGCCGGGCATCGCCGATCCAATTGCCCTAGCCATATTCGAGTCGTGTGCGCTTGATCCAAATCCTTGGTTTGCCTCACTCGAAGCGCTGAAGTCTGAGCTGCGCAGGCGCGGTGTCGACGCCCAGTGGAGGGAGGGATGACGGCAAGACTTCGCATCCCAATCAGTCGAAACGCCTACGGGGTTCCAGTCACTTCTACAGTCGGCTCCAAATGGGACCAGAGCCACTAGTCTTCCCGCTTGCCTTCATTGGCCTGATTGGGCTGGTCGTCTCATTGACGTTCATTGTCAAAGCACGAGGTCGATCGTGGTTAGCAATTCCGCTTTTCGCTGGCGTAGCGTTTGCCGCCTACGGGGCGCAGGGTGCGGACTATTTCCGTCACACGGTGACCACGTTCCTCATGGTTTTCGGCATCTTCGTCATAGCGAGCGCAGCCGTCTTTGCCACCGGATGCCTGCTACTGCTTCCTTTCAAGCCGCAATTGGTGCGCTTGGTAGGACGACTTGGATTCAAGAGAAAGTCGCCTCCTGCTCCGTGAACCGACAACTCCATGCGAGAAAAGTTTGAGCTGCAACCCGCCACTCGCTGAGCTAAATCGTTGAACGCCGACTTCACTGCGGCGCAGTCAGCCTCTGCCAACCGCTCTGGATCTGCCTCCGTACTCAATTCCCAAGCTTCCATCGTGCGCACGGTTCACGCCGCTCAATCAGGCAGGCAGCCTAGCTACCGCGCCACCCTCAAGCCACCGTCACCCTTCGCGCCCCCAACAGCCCGCGGAAGTGATGGATGGTCCGCTGCAGGCCGTCCTCCAGCGCCACTTCCGGCTGCCAGCCCAGGCGCTCCCTGGCCAGTGAGATATCGGGGCAGCGCCGCCGCGGGTCGTCCTGCGGCAGGGGCTTGAAGACCAGTCGCGCGCGGCTGCCGGTCAGGCGCAGGACCATCTCGGCCAGCTGCAGCATGGTGTGCTCGCCGGGGTTGCCGATGTTGATGGGGCCGATCTCGCTGCTGTCCATCAGCGCCAGCAGCCCGCGCAAGGTGTCGTCGACATAGCAGAAGCTGCGCGTCTGCTGGCCGTCGCCGTAGACGGTGAGGTCGTCGCCCTGCAGGGCCTGCACGATGAAGTTGCTGACCACGCGGCCGTCCCCCGGGGACAGGCGCGGGCCATAGGTGTTGAAGATGCGCGCCATGGTCACGTCAACGCCATGCTGCTGGCGCCAGGCCATCAGCATGGCTTCGGCACAGCGCTTGCCTTCGTCGTAGCAAGACCTGGCCCCGTTGGGGTTGACGTGGCCCCAGTAGTCCTCGCGCTGCGGGTGCTGCTGCGGGTCGCCGTAGACCTCGCTGGTGGACGTGTGCAGCAGCCGCGCGCCGCTGGCCCGGGCCAGCTCCAGCAGCCGCCAGGCACCCAGCACGCTGCTCAGCACGGTGTCCACCGGCCACTGCTGGTAGTGGGCCGGGCTGGCCGGGCAGGCCAGGTTGAAGATGCGGCCGGCGTCGCTCATCTCGGGCGTGGGCTCCAGCCCCACGTCGCGCTTGCTGAAGGTGAAGCCCTTGTGGCCGAGCAGGCGCTCCAGGTGGGCAACGTCGCCGGTGCTGAGGTTGTCCACCGCCATGACGCGGTGGCCGCGGGCCAGCAGGGCTTCGCACAGATGGCTGCCGATGAAGCCGGCGGCGCCGGTGACCAGCACGGTGTCGGTGGTGGTGTCGCTCATGTGGTGACCTCGTGGAGTGCGTGCAACCAGTCGCCGACGAAGCGGTCGATGTTGAAGCGCTGCTGCGCCAGTTGGCGCCCGCGCGCGCCCCAGCTGCGCGCCAGCTCGGGCTCGCGCAGCAGCTGGCGCATGGCATCGGCCAACGCGGCCGGGCGGTTGTCGATGAAGCCGTTGTCGCCACTCTGGATGACGGTGGCCAGCTCGGTGGTGGCCAGGCCGATGACAGGCTGGCCGACCATCATGGCCTCGATGAGGGCCAGGCCAAGGCTGGTGTAGCGCACCGGGTGGAAGTAGAAGCGGTGACTCGCCATCAGCTGGGGCAGCTCCAGCTGCGAGACCTCGCCGATGCCGCCGGGCAGGGTTTCGCTTTCCATGCCGGCCAGCGTCAGCGGGACGTCATGGCGCAGGCCGAGGTAGAGGTCCAGGCCGAGGCGCCGGCCGCGCTTGCCGAGCTGGTTGATGACGACCAGGCCGGAGGGCTTGTCGCCAACATAGCGCGCTTCGGCGACGGGCTTGACCCCATGTTCGATGACGCGCGACGGTGTCTCGCCGGCATCCCACATCAGCGCATTGAAGTGGCTGCAATGCACGAGCAGCGTGCCCGGGTCCTGCACCCAGTGGCGCTCGTTGGTCGGGTGCTGCTGCGGCGGGTCGTGCTCCAGGTAGATGCGCGGCAGCTTCTGCTGCGCGGGGCTGAGCCAGCGCAGGCGGTCGGACTCCCAGCCGACCCGGTGCTGGTAGAGCACGACGTCGAAGTCCATGTCTTCCACCTGCTCGACCGGCGCCTCATGCACGTTGGGCCCCCAGGGCAGCGTACCGACTCGGCCGACGCGGCCGGGCGTGCGCTCGGGGTCGGTCAGCAGGTAGAAGTCATGCGGCACCTGGGTCAGGTTGTACAGATAGTTGCCGTGGACATGCCAGGTCAGGATGCGCAGGCGACGGGGCATCGGATCTCCTCTTCAAAACGGCTCAGCAGGTCCTGTGCGGCGCGCACGACCTCGGTCACGCCGACGTCCAGCGCGCAGCCGTGGCCGACGGGGCATTCGGCGTGCGCACAGGGTCGGCAGGGCGCGGGCGCGGCCAGCACGCGGTGGCGTTCGACATCGGGCGGCGCCCAGCGCGCCACCTCGCTGCCGCAGGACACCACGACGCTGGGCACGCGCAGCGCGGCCGCGATGTGCGACACACCGGTGTCGTTGCAGACCAGCAGGCGCGCATCGCGCAGCAGCACGCCCAACGTCCACAGGCTGGTACGGCCAACCAGGTTGACATGGGGCACGGCGAGCAGCTCCGACAGCTGCTCGCCCAAGGCCTGCTCGCTCGGCGCGCCGGTCAGCACGATGCGCAGGCCAAGGTCGTGCAGGGCCTCGGCGACGGCTGCGAAGCGCGCCACCGGCCAGCGCCTGGATGCGAGCTGGGCGCCGGCATGGACGCAGGCATAGGGCGACCCGCCCTCCCAGCCGTGCCAGGCCAGGCGCAGCATGGCGTCGTCACCGGACCGCAGCGGGAACTCCAGCGTGCCGTCGTCTACGGCCAAGCCGAGGTGGCGGCACAGGCCCAGCAGGCGCTGCACCTCGTGGCCTCCCTCAGGCCAGCGGCAGAACAGGCGGGCGTCTGGCACATGGGCGCCCTCGGCGTGGAAGCCCGCGACATGCCGCGCACCCAGCAGCGCCACCAGCGGGTTGGTGAGCTGGCCGCTGCCGTGCAACTGGATGGCCAGGTCCCAATGCGCCGCCTGCATCGCGGCCAGGAAGTCGGGCCAGGCGCGCACGTCGAGTGGCTGCTCTGGCAGCCCCGGCCAACCGGGAAACGGCAGCCATTCGTCAACATGGGGCAGGCGCTCCACCAGGTCACGGCTGGCCGGGACGCCCAGCAGGCTGATGTGGGCGTCGGGCCAGGCGCGGCGGATGGCGCGCAACGCCGGTACCGCACACAGCGTGTCGCCCAGCATCAGCGCGCGCAGCACGACGATGCGGCGCACCGGGCCGGTGATGGCGTGGTTCATCACAGGAAAGGAGTACGAAAATGCCAGGCCCCGCGCAGCCGCCAGTAGACCGACAGGAAGGGAATGGCGGCCGACGTGGCCAGCATCTCCAGCACGTGGCCAGGCGCACGCGAGGTCGGGCGCAGCCGACGCCAGGCCACGGCCAGGATGAGCAGCAGCGCCGCCGCCAGCGCCAGCGCAGAAGCACGCGTCTGCCCGGCCAGCGCCAGCAGCGGCACGGCCAGCGTCAGCGCCACGATGGCGTAGTAGTCCCAGGGCGGCACGGGCCGCACGCGGCTGCGGTAGGGCCGCGGGTGCTTGCGGTAGAGCAGCGCGTCGAAGAAGACATTGCGCTGCTGGCGCAGTGACACGCCCCAGCGCTCGGGCCGCACCGGGTGCGTGACGACGGCCCGCGGCGCGCGGCCGATGGGGCCGGCCTGCAAGAGCCTGAAGTGCAAGTCGGAGTCCTCGCGCCAGGCGCGCAGGAAGCGCTCGTCGAAGCCGCCGATGCGGTCCAGCACGTCACGCCGCACGAAGGCATTGGCCGTGACGAACTCGGCCGTCTCCAGGCCGCGCGTCATCAGCTCATGGTCCGTCGGTCGCCGGCTGTCGTCGCCATCGCGAGGCACCCTCACCTGCCCGGCGGCGGCGACCCAGTCGGGATGCAAGGCGAGCGTCGCCAGGCCCTCCTTCAGCCAGTCGGCGTCGGGCCGGGTGTCGTCGTCGGTGAAGGCCACCCAGTCGCCCCGCGCGGCGCGCCAGCCCGCGTTGCGCGCCACCGCGGGCCCACGGCCAGTCGGCGGGCGCAGGTAGCGGATGGACACCGCGGCGGTGGCCGCCATGCCGTGCACCTGCTCGCGCGTCGCATCGTCATGGCCATCGTCGACGACGATGATCTCGAAGCGCCCGGCCGGCAGGGTCTGCGCCAGCAGCGCGTGCAGGCATCTCGCCAGCAGATCCGGGCGATGGAAGGTCGGCAGCACCACGCTGATCCTCGGTGCCGTTGTCATGCTTTGTCCTCCAGCAGCGCCAGCGTCGCGTCGGCCACCTGGCGCGGCGCCACCTGGCGCAGGCAGTCGTGATGGCCCTGGGCGCAGACGCTTTGCAGGCAGTTGCGGCAGGGCACGTCATGGTTGAGCACGCGGGCACGAACCTGCCACGGCGTGTGCTGGGGGTTGGTCAGCGCATACAGGTCGACGACCGGCGTGCCTAACGCCGCAGCCAGGTGCACCGGGCCGCTGTTGTTGGCGACCAGCACGCGCGCGCCGGCCACCAGCGCGGCCAGCGTGCCGAGCTGCTGCAGCGGCGCCAATACGCACCCCTGACGGCCGCCGCCGCCCATGGCCGTGGCGGCCTCGTCCAGCAGGCCGCCCTCGCCGGGGCCGGCGCAGAACACCACCTGCACGCCGGCATGCTGCAGCAAAGCCGCCGCGGCACCAAAGCCAGCCGCCGGATAGCGCCGCGAGGCCGCGCTGGCGCCGGGGTGGATGAGCACATAGGGCCGCACCGGGTTCACGCCGGCTGCGAGCAGCAACCGGTGCGCCTCGGCCCGGTCGGCCTCGCGCAGTGCAAAGCGCAGGCGCTCGTCGCTGGTGCGCAGCCCCACCTGGGCGACCAGGTCGAGCTGGCGCCTGACTTCGTGGCGCATGCCGGCGGCGATCTGCTCCGTATCGGGCACCTCGTCGCTGAGCAGGCCATAGGCGCGCTCGCGGGTGTGCGCCAGCACCAGCGGGATGCCCGCCAGGCGGCACAGCAGCGCGGCCGGCAGCGCGCTCTGCGTGCAGACGGTGAAGATGATGGCGGCGTCGAAGTGCTGTTGCTGCAAGGCTTGCAGCAGCGCGCCTTCGGCCTCCCCCGGCGGCTGGCCCTGCAGCGCCGCGGCGCCCGCCTTCACCCAGGGCGCGTTGAAACCCATGATCTCGTCGAGCCCCGGCAGGTGCGGCACCAGCGCCTGCGCCATGGGTGCGGCCAGCAGCGCCAGATGAGCGGCCGGCAGGCACTCGCGCACGGCCGCGATGGCCGGCGTCGTCATCAGCACGTCGCCGAGGTTGTCCAGCCGGACCAGCAGCACCCGCCGCGCTGCCCGCCAGGCCTGCTCGCGCGCCTCGCTCACACCTTGGCCCCCAGCGTGCGCAGCGGCATGACCACGCTCGGCTGCGGCCTGAGCTTGGGCGGCAGCAGCCGCAGCGTGGTTGCGGCCACACGGCTGCGGCGCCGCTCGGCGACCTGCGCATAAACGCGCGCCAGCTTGGCCGCCACGCCATCCCAGGTGAACTCACGGCCGACCCGCGCCCGCCCGCCGCGGCCCATCAGCCGGCCCAGGTCGGGCAGCCAGCGCAGGTCTTCCAGGCGCTGGGCCAGCACCTCGGGGTCGTTGGGCGGCACGAGGTAGCCGGTCAGGCCGTCCACCACGGTGTGCTGGATGCCGCCGACGGCCGAGCCGATGACGGGCGTGCCACAGGCCATCGCTTCCAGCGGCGTGATCCCGAAGGGCTCGTACCAGGGCGTCGTCACGAACACGTCGGCCGCCTGGTAGTAGTCGCGCAGCTCATGGCGGTCGCGCCGCCCCGTGAAGGTCACCTGCCCGGCCACGCCCGCCTCGCGCGCCACGGCGCGCAGCCGGCCGATCTCGGGCGTCAGCGCCTCGTCGGGCTCGCGCGCCTCGCCGCCGACGACGAGCAGCCGCCACGGCCGGCCGCCGCTCGTGTTGTCCAGCCGGCCGACCGCGCGGATGACGTTGTCGATGCCCTTGCGCGGCACCAGGCGGCCCAGCTGCAGCACGATGAACTCGTCCTCCGGCAGGCCCAGGCGGCGCCGCGCGGCCAGGCGGTCACCGGGCGTGAACTCGTCCAGGTCGACGCCACAGGGCACCTGGGCAATGCGGTGCGCGGGCACGCCGCAATGGCGCATCAGGTCCGCCGCGTCCTGCGGGCATTCCGCAATCACGCAGTCGGCCTCGCGCGCGATGCGGCATTCCAGCTCAATGCGGTCGGCGGGGAACTTGTCGGCCTCCTTCTGGTGCAGACGGCGCACCGCGCCGAGGGCGTGGAAGGTCTGCACCAGCGGCACGTTCAGGCGGCGCTGAACGCGCAGGCCGACCAGGCCCGACATGAAGAAATTGCCGTGCACGACGTCATACGGGTGGCTGGCGCGCATCAGCCGCAGCGTCTCGGTGCCGAAGGCCTGCATGTGCGGCAGCAGCTGCTCCTTGGGCACAAACTCGGCGGGCCCGGCGTCGATGTGCAGCACCCGCACGCCAGGCCGCATGTCCACGGCCGTCGGCAGGCTGCGCTGGTCGCGCCGCGTCAGCACGTCGACATGGTGGCCGCGGCGCGCCAGGGCCTGGGCGACGTGCAGGACATAAACATTTTGTCCACCGGCGTCCACACTGCCCTGGCTGGCGAGGGGCGACGCATGCTCGCTGATGAGCGCGATTCTCAAGGCTGCCGTCATGACGATTCCCATTCCGTTGTTTGCCCGGCGGCTGGCAAACGACATTCCAGCCGCTTCATGCGTTTGACCTGTAACGCTGCTCAGCACGCTGTTTGCCCGCAACGCTTTGTGCAGCACTTCTTGCAGTCCCCCTCCCCTCGGCACCACGGCCCTGCAGCAGCCGCGGGCATGGCGCTTGCGTATCGCTAGAGATGGACATCACGAGAGCACCGGCAGCGGGCAGGCAGGCCTTGTCGAATCTCTGGGACGCGCTGCGCCCATGGCGCCGGCCGGTGCTGCTTGCGCTGGCGCTGCTGGTGCTGTCCAAGCTGGCGGCCGTCGCGGTGCCGGGCATGCTCAAGGCCATCGTCGACCACCTGTCGCCAGATTCGGCGACAGTCGCGCTGAGCGTTCCCTTCGGTCTGTTGGCGGGTTATGCGCTGCTGCGCTTTGCCGCGGTGCTGTTCACCGAACTCCGCGACCTGGTTTTCTCGCGCGTGGGCAAGCAGGTCGTCAGCGGCTTCTCGGAGCGCGCCTTCGCCCACCTGCTGGCCATGAGCCCGCGCTTCCACGCCAAGCGCAACACCGGCGCGCTGGTGCGCGAGGTGGAGCGCGGCATCGCCGGCATCGGCTATCTGCTGGGTGCCGGCGTGTTCACCGTGCTGCCGACGGCGGTGGAGTTCCTGGTCGTGCTGGTCATCGTGTCGGTCGGCTACGGCCTCAGCTACGTCATCGTCATCGGCGCGACCATGGTGGCCTATGCCGTCTGGACCGGCTGGAAGACCCGGGCGCGCGTCGAGAGCCAGCGCGCCATGAACGAGCACGACACCCGCGCCCACGGTCTGCTGGTGGACACGCTGCTGAATTACGAGGCGGTGCGCACCCACGGCCGCGAGTCCAGTGAAAGGTCGCGTTATCGGGAGGTGCTGACGCGCTGGGTGGACGGCAGCGTCAACAGCCAGAAGACGCTGTCGTCCTTGCACCTGGGGCAGGCCGGCATCATTGCCGTGGGCGTGGGCGTGGTCATGCTGATGGCCGGCAGCGACACCGCAGCCGGGCGCATGAGCATCGGCGACCTGGTGATGGTCAACGCCTACCTGATCCAGGTCTTCCTGCCGCTGAACACGCTGGGCTTCGTCTTTCGTGAGACGCGCGACGCGCTGCTGAACACCGAGATGCTGTTCGGGCTGCTGGGCCAGCCGCCCGACATCCAGGACGCCCCGGGCGCCGGGCCGCTGCAGGGCAGCGACACGGGCGTGCGCTTCGAGCACATCGACTTCGGCTACGAGCCGCAGCGGCGCGTGCTGCACGACTTCTCGCTGGAGATCCCGCACGGCCGCACCTGTGCGGTGGTTGGCAGCAGCGGCTCGGGCAAGTCCACGCTGGCGCGGCTGCTGATGCGCATGTACGAGCCCGATGCCGGCCGCGTGCTGATCGGCGGCCAGCCGCTGCAGGCGCTGACCCAGCAGGCGTTGCGCGACACCATCGGCGTGGTGCCGCAGGACCCGATGCTGTTCAACGACACCATCGCCTACAACATCGGCTATGGCCGGCCGGGCGCCGTGCGCGAGGAAATCATCGCGGCCGCGCGCGCCGCCCAGGCCGATGACTTCATCCGCCTGCTACCCGACGGCTACGAGACGCTGGTGGGCGAGCGCGGCGCGCGCCTGTCGGGTGGCGAAAAGCAGCGCATCGTCATCGCCCGCGCCTTCCTGAAGAACCCGCCCATCATGGTGCTCGACGAGGCCACGTCGGCGCTGGACACGCGCGCCGAGCGCGCCATTCAGGGCGCGCTGGAGCGCGTCTCGCGCGACCGCACCTCGCTCATCATTGCGCACCGGCTGTCGACCGTCGTCGGCGCCGACGAGATCATCGTCATGGACGGCGGCCGCATCGTCGAGCGCGGCCGCCACGAGGCGCTGCTGGCCCAGCAGGGCCTGTATGCCCAGCTGTGGGAACTGCAGCGCCAGCAGCAGCAGGCGCAGACGCTGGAACGCCGCCTGGCCCTGCATCCGGTCAACCTCGCCGCGCTGCTGGTCATCAATCTCGACAGCCTGCACGGCGAGCTTGCGGCAAAGCGTACCGAGCCCTACACCAACATCGACATGGGCGTGGCCAATGTCATCGGCGACGCCAGCCGCATCGCGCGCATCGTGCAACTGGTCTGCGAGCTGGCCCTGCAGGGCGCCGAGCGCGGCCGCATGGAAGTCAGGCTGGAGCGCCGCGGCAACGGCAGCCAGCTCACCGTCGGCTTCCATGGCCACATCGACACCGCGGCGGGCGGCGCGCCGGACACGCTGGAGCTCAGAACGCTGGCGGGCGAGGCCGCCGCCGACCTGTCCATCCAGCGCGACCCGGCGGTCGGCGAGCAGCAATACCAGCTCGTTTTCCCGCTGCCTGCCATCGTTCCCAGCGAGCCGGCCTGGCCGGAGAGCGACACCATGCCGCTGGACGACGACGACGAACCCCTCATCACCGACCCTCGGCCGCTGGCCGGCCTGACGGTCCTGTGCGTGGACGACGACGAGGACGCGCTGGCCTCATTGGGCAGCCTGCTGGAGCTGGACGGCGCGCACACCGAGCGCGTGACCTCGGGGCAGGCGGCGTTGTCGCTGCTGGCCGGCCGCCCGGTGGACGACTGGCCCGACGTGCTGCTGTGCGACATCGCCCTGGGCGCCGAGGACGGCCATGCGGTGGTGCGCAGCGTGCGGGCGATGGAGGCGCGACGCGAGGTGCCGCTGAACCAGCGCCTGCCGGCCATCGCGCTGACCGGTCTGGCCCAGCCGGAGGACAGGATCCGCGCGTTGGCGGCGGGCTTCCAGCGCCATCTGGCCAAGCCCGTGGCGCCCGACCAGCTGGTGCGCGCGCTGCGCCAGCTGTCTCGCGTGCACGCCTGAAAGCGCGCTCTCGCGCGGGCCGGCTTGGGAGCGGCCCGGTGCTCGGCCCGAAGAGCCCGAAGTACCGGTAACCGGCGCTACCTAACTTGAAGGAGGTACGGCGGCATGCGGCTTGCCATCTGCTGGCAAACCGCAGGAGAAATCACCGATGCAACCCGCCCCCGCACCGGCCGAGCCCGGATCGCCAGCCCCGCGTCTGTTCACGCTGGGCATCAACGCGAGCTTCCACGACTCTGCGGCCGCGCTGGTGCTGGACGGCCAGGTGCTGGCCGCCGCCGAGGAGGAGCGCTTCACGCGCATCAAGCATGGCAAGCGCCCCCTGCCCTTCACCGCCTGGGAGCTGCCCTACAACGCCATCGACTTCTGCCTGAAGGAGGCCGGCGCGACGCTGGCCGATGTCTCGCATGTGGCCTACAGCTACGACCCGCAGCTCTTCATCGGCGACCGCGCGCCGGACGAGCGCATCACGCTGCCGCTGCAGCCCTCCGACTTTGAGCCCGGCGCCTGGGAAAGCCCCTGGGACCCGCTGTTCGCCGCTTACATCTTGAACGCCCCGCGCCAGCTGCGCGACGGTGCGCCCCATCACCTGAAGAAGCGCTTCGCCCTGCCCGACAAGGCCAACCCGCCCTACCGCTGGCACTTCGTCGCCCACCACCTTTGCCACCAGGCCAGTGCGTTTCTTGCCGCACCTTTCTCCCGCTGCGCCGTGATGACGCTGGATGGCCGCGGCGAGCATGCCAGCACTACCTATGGCCGCTACCGCGACAGCCGCTACGAGGCCCTGGGCGAAGTGCGCGTGCCGCATTCGCTGGGCCTGCTGTACGAGCAGGTCACCCAGCACCTGGGCTTCCTGCACAGCAGCGACGAGTACAAGGTGATGGCGCTGGCGGCGCTGGGCACGCCCGCCCATGTGGACATCCTGCGCGACCACCTCGTCGTGGGTGCCGAGGGGCAGTACCGCTGGCAGCCGCTGGACTTCACCAAGGCCTTCGGCCCGTCGCGCGTGCCGGGCTCGACGATGAGCCAGCAGCACCTCGACCTGGCTGCCTCGCTGCAGCGCGTGCTGGAGGAAACCGCGCTGCAGCTGGCCAGCTGGCTGCGCGAGCGCAGCGGCGAGCAGGACCTGGCCATGGCCGGCGGCGTGGCGCTGAACTGCCTGATGAACTCGCGGCTGCGGGACGCCGACATCTTCAAGCGCGTCTGGATACAACCCGCCGCGGGCGATGCCGGCACGGCGCTGGGCGCGGCGCTGTGGACTGACGCCCGCGAGCGCCGCGGGCTGGAGGACGACAGCGCCCAACCCGAAGGCGCCGAGGCCTCGGACGCGAAATCGGGCGCCGTGTTCACGCTGGCGCCGCGGCGCTGGCAGATGGACCATCCCTATCTCGGCCCGTCCTACGAGGACGACGAGATCGAGGCGCTGCTGCAGTGGGCCAAGCTGACCTACCGGCGCGTCGACGACGTCGCCGACCAAACGGCACAACTGCTGGCACAGAACAAGATCATCGGCTGGTTCCAGGGCAATATGGAATTCGGCCCGCGGGCCCTGGGCGCGCGCTCCATCCTGGCCTCGCCGGTCGACCCCGAGATGCAGGCCCGCCTCAACGAGCTCAAGGACCGCGAGGACTTCCGGCCGGTGGCGCCGGCCGTCAATGCCGAGAACCTGGCGGACTGGTTCGAGCCCGCCGACGCCAACGACGGCGCGTCGTCTTTCATGCTGTTCGTCTACCGCGTCAAGCCCGGCCGCGGCGACCGCATTCCGTCGGCGCTGCACAGCGACCACACGGCCCGCGTGCAGACGGTGCACAAGGAAACCAACCCGCTCTTTCACGAGCTGCTCGACGCCGTGGGCCGCAGCACCGGTGTGCCGGTGCTCGTCAACACCTCGTTCAACGTGCGCGGCGAACCCATCGTCGCCACACCCAAGGCCGCCATCGAGGCCTTCTTCAGCACCTCGCTCGACGCCCTGGTCATCGGCTCTTTCATCCTGGAGAAATAAGCCAGCGAAAACAACGCTGATCCACACGACCGCGTCCACCCCGGCGCGCCTTTCAACCACCTGATGTTCACCACCATGCCGCCACCCGTACTGGTCGTTTTTTGCCACCTCCGCTGGAGCTTCGTCTATCAGCGCCCCCAGCATCTGATGTCGCGCCTGGCCGGCCGATGGCGCGTCGTGTTTGTCGAGGAACCGATGCGCTGCGACGGCCCCGCCCACGTCGAGGTGCGCGACATCGCACCGCAGCTGCAGCTGCTGGTGCCGCACACGCCGGTCCCCGCGACCGGCTTCCACGACGACCAGCTGGCCGCCACGCAGACCCTGCTGGAAGCCCACTTCGCCGCCGAGCAGCTGCATGTCGATGTGGCCTGGCTCTACACGCCCATGGCCCTGCCGCTGGTCAGCGCCGTGCGGCCCGACTGCGTCGTCTACGACTGCATGGATGAGCTGACCGCCTTCAAGGACGCGCCGCGCCAGCTGCGCCAGCGCGAATCGGCCCTGCTCAAGCGCGCCGCCATCGTGTTCACCGGCGGGCCGTCGCTGTACGAGGCCAAGCGCCGCCTGCATCCGCATGTCGTCTGCCTGCCCAGTGCCGTGGACGCCGACCATTTCGACGCCAACCGGCTGCAGGCCGACAGCCCGCATGCCGCCGAGGTCGACCGCCTGCAGGGCGACCTGCCGCAGCCTCGCCTGGGCTTCTTCGGCGTCATCGACGAGCGCCTGGACACCCGCCTGGTCGCCGCCGTTGCCGATGCGCACCCCGAGTGGGCCATCGTCATGGTCGGCCCCGTCGCCAAGATCGACCCGGCCACGCTGCCCCAGCGCCCCAACCTGCACTGGCTGGGCATGCAGGGCTATGAGCGCCTGCCCTATCTGCTGGCCGGCTGGGATGTTGCGCTGATGCCGTTCGCCCTCAACGAGGCCACGCGCTTCATCAGCCCGACGAAGACGCTGGAGTACATGGCCGGCGGCAAGCCCGTGGTCAGCAGTCCCGTCGCCGACGTGGTCTCGCTGTACGGCGACGCCGTCGAGGTGGCCGACGGACCGCAGCAGTTCGTGCAGGCGTGCGAGAAGCTGCTGGCCGAGACCGCCGCAGAGCGCGCCGAGCGCCGCGTGGCGATGGCGGCCAGCGTCACGCGCTTCTCCTGGGACTTCGCCGCCGACACCGTGCATGCGCTGTTGTCCCAGGTCGTGCGCCTGGCCCGCCCGGCGGCGGTGGTCGAGCAACTGGCCGCCGAGACGCGCCCGGCGCCGCTCGCCGCGGTCGGCGGCCTGCGCAACTGACCCTGGCGCGATGCTGATCGACGCCCACCTGCACTGCACCGGCCGCGAGACCCGGGCCGACGTGCTGCGCACGCTGGACGAGGCCGAGGTGGACATCGGCGTGCTGCTGGCGCCCTTCCTGTCGGACGGCTATTCGCTGGGCGACGCCGACTCGCTGACGCGGGCCAACAGCCATCTGGCCGAGCTGGTGCGCGGCGAGGCGGACCGTCTCGTGGGCTTCGCCGTCGTCAACCCGCTGCACCCCGGCGCGGTGGATGAGCTGCAGCGCGCCGTGGACAGCGGCCTGCGCGGCGTGAAGATGGTGCCCAGCGGCTGGTACCCCTACGACGACGCGGTGCAGCCGGTGTTTGCACGCGCGGCCAGGCTCAAGCTGCCGGTGCTGTTCCACAGCGGCATCTTCATCGACGGCCGCTCGGGGCGCTTTTGCCGCCCGGTGTTCTTCGAGGCCCTGCGCGACCACCCCGGCGTGCGCGTGGCGCTGGCGCATGTGGGTTGGCCGTGGACGGACGAGGCCATTGCCGTCGGCCTCATCGACCGCATCCACGGCGTGCCGGACGCGCAGGCGGTGTTCCGCTTCGACCTGTCCTTCGGCCCGCCGCCGCCCTACCGGCGCGAAGTGCTCAAGCTTGCGCTGGAAGTGCTGGGCCCGGGCCTGCTGCAGTTCGGCAGCGACTGCTTCCTGCCCTGCCCCGGCGCGCAGCTGCGCGAACGGCGCGGCTGGCTGGAGAATTTGCTGAACGAGTTGCAGACGCCGGCCGACGCACTCGACAAGATCTTCAGCGGCACCGCCGCCGCCTGGCTGGACGGGCCACCGCCGCATGTGCCGGGCCGGCCGCTGCTCAAGCTGGGCTCAGGCCGCTGGGGACCGGTGTGCTGCTGAACACCGTCACGCCGCTGCCGCCGCTGCCACCGCAGCGTGAGGGCCGCGTGCAGGTGCTGGAAGTGCTCGGCAACGCCATCGTCGGCGGCATGGAGAGCTGGGTATTGCGCCTGGTGCAGGCGCTGCCGGCCGAGCGCTTCGCGTTCACGGCGCTGTGCCCTTTCGAGAGCCCGCTGACCGACCAGTTGCGTGCCAACGGCGTGGAAGTCGAGATCGCGCCGATTCCCGACGACCTGCCGTGGCCGACGCTGCAGGCCACCTGCGCGCTGATCACCCAGCGCCGCATCGAGCTGCTGCACGCCCACCTGCCAACCGCCCACATGCTGGCCGGCCTGGCGGGGCGGCTGACACAGCGGCCGGTACTGGCCACCATCCACGCCCGCGAGCTGACCACGCTCGACCTGGAAGTGCACCGGTTGGCGCGCAGCCATGTCAGCGTGGTCGCGCGGCAGAGCTATTTCCACGCGCTGGGCCTGGGGTCGATCCGGCGCTGCTGAGCTGCGAGCCCAATGGCGTTGACACCGAGCTGTTCAAGCCGCGCGAACGCGTTGCGGGCGAGCCGCTGCGCGCCCGGCTGGGCCTGGGGCCCGAGGCACCACTGGTCGGCTTCGTGGGCCGCCTGTCGCCCGAGAAGGGCCCCGAGATCTTCGTGCGCGCGGCGCTGATGCTGAAGGCGCGCATGCCCGAGGCGCACGCCGTGCTGGTGGGCGAAGGCCCCATGCATGGCGAGCTGCAGTCGCTGGTGCACCGCTTCGGCCTGGCGGGCCAGGTGCACTTGGCGGGTGTCTGCCACGACATGCCCGCGCTGTACGGCGAGCTGGACGTGCTGGTCTGCTGCTCGCACACCGAGGCCATGCCGCTGGCGCTGATGGAGGCCATGGCCTGCGGCCTGCCCGCCGTGGCCACGCGCGTGGGCGGCGTGCCCGACATCGTCGAGCAGGGCGCCACCGGCTGGCTGGTCGCGCCCTGCGACTTCGACGCCATCGGTTACTGCTGCGCGCGGCTGCTGGCCGACCCCGACCTGCGCCGCAGCACCGGCGCCCGTGCCCGCCAACGCGCCGTGCAGCGCCTGGGCCTGGGCGCCAGCGCCGCCGGCGTCAGCGCGCTGCTCGAACGGCTGGGCCGGCCCGCCGCGCCCCATCAACTCAGCGGCGCCGACACCCGATCCGGGAAGGCGCCACGCCCCTCACGCACTGGAACTTCATGAGCATGCACACCTTCAAGAGCCAATTCCCCGCCGCTCCCGGCGGCACCCCGGGCTACGACACCCTCGTGGTCGGCGCCGGCTTTGCCGGCAGCGTCATGGCCGAGCGCCTGGCCTCGCAGGCAGGCCAGCGCGTGCTGGTCGTGGACAAGCGGCCGCACATCGGCGGCAACGCACATGACCGCTACGACGAGAACGGCCTGCTCATCCACCCCTATGGCCCGCACATCTTCCACACCAACTCGGCCGATGTGTTCGCCTACCTGTCGCAGTTCACCCAGTGGCGGCCCTATCAGCACCGCGTGCTTTGCAGCGTTGACGGCCAGCTGCTGCCCATGCCCATCAACCTGGACACCATCAACCGCCTCTACGGCCTTTCGCTGAGCGCCTTCCAGGTGGACGAATTCCTGGCCGGTGTGGCCGAGAAGGTGGACCGGGTGCGCACGTCGGAGGACGTCGTGGTGTCGCGCGTCGGGCGCGACCTGTACGAGAAGTTCTTCCGCGGCTACACGCGCAAGCAATGGGGGCTGGACCCGTCGGAGCTGGACGCCAGCGTCACCGCCCGCGTGCCCACGCGCACCAGCCGCGACGACCGCTACTTCACCGACACCTACCAGGCCATGCCGCTGCACGGCTACACGCGCATGTTCGAGCGCATGCTGGCCCACCCCAACATCCACGTGATGACGGGCACCGACTACCGCGACATCGTGCATGTCGTGCCCTGGAAGCACATGGTCTACACCGGGCCCGTCGACAGCTTCTTCGGCCACCGCCACGGCCAGCTGCCCTACCGCAGCCTGCAGTTCGAGCATGTCACCGTGCAGCCGCCCGATGGCCAGGCGCATGTGCAGTCGGTCGGCACCATCAACCATCCCAACGACCACCTCTACACCCGCGTCACCGAGTTCAAGCACCTGACCGGCCAGCGCCATGAGGCCAGTTCGCTGGTCTATGAGTACCCGCGCTCCCAGGGAGAGCCCTACTACCCGGTGCCGCGCCCCGAGAACACCGCCCTGTACCGGCGCTATGAGACCGACGCGGAGGCGCTGTCCGACGTCACCTTCATCGGCCGCCTGGCCAGCTACAAGTACTACAACATGGACCAGGTCGTGGCCCAGGCGCTCGCCACCTTCAAGCGCATGACGCAGCCGTGATTCGCGGCGCATTTCCCTTCTCGCCATCCCAGGAGCAAGCCATGACCCAACCCACCAATACGCAACGCCGCCAGGCCCTCGCGCTGGCCGGCGCCGGCCTCGTCGGCGCCCCCGCCATGCTCGCCCAGGCCGCCGACGCGCCCACGCCCAGCGGCACGCCGCCCGGTGGCGCGTCAAGCTCGACCCGCCCGCCGATGCAGGACCCGCGCGAGCAATACCCCAAGCCGCCGTTCCCGGCGCAGCGGCAGGAGCCCCCCGGCCTGACCGCGCGCATGAAGCCCAGGCCCGACCACGGGGAGAGCAGCTATGTCGGCTCCGGGCGCCTCAAGGGCCGGCGTGCCTTCATCACCGGCGGTGATTCCGGCATCGGCCGCGCGGCCGCCATCGCCTACGCCCGCGAGGGCGCCGACGTGGCCATCGGCTACCTGCCCGCCGAGGAGGAAGACGCGCGCGAGGTCATCGCGCTGATCCGCGCCGAAGGCCGCCGCGCGGTGGCCCTGCCCGGCGACATCCGCACCGAGAGCGTCTGCAAGCAGCTGATTGAAGATGCCGTCAAGGGCCTGGGCGGGCTGGACATCCTCGTCAACAACGCCGCCAAGCAGCAGGCGCGCAAGTCCATCGCCGAGATCGACAGCGAGCAGTTCGACGCCACCTTCAAGACCAACATCTATGCGCCCTTCTGGCTGACCAAGGCGGCCCTCAAGCATCTGAAGCCGGGCAGCGTGGTCATCAACACGGTCTCGGTCGTGGCCTACGACCCGCCACAGGACCTGTTGGACTACGCCAGCACCAAGGGTGCGCTGGTGATCTTCACCAAGGCGCTGGCCAAGCAGTTGGCCGAGCGCGGCATCCGTGTCAACGCCGTGGCGCCGGGCCCGATCTGGACGCCACTGCAGCCCAGCGGCGGCCAGTTGCCCGACAAGCTGCCCAAGTTCGGGCAGGACGCGCCGTTGGGCCGGCCGGGGCAGCCGGCGGAGCTGGCCGCCGCCTTCGTGCTGCTGGCCTCGCAGGAGGGCAGCTACATGGTAGGCAGCGTGCTGGGCGTGACCGGCGGCCGGCCGGGGCCCTGAGCGGCCCTTGGCAAGGCACATGCCCGCGGCGCCCTAACGGCACTGTCAAACGCGGGATACCAACGGGCACTGTGCCTGCCCCGGCGCAACCTTAATTCGCCGCTTCTAAAACCGAAAAGCGCCGCGGGGAGAGACCACAGAGCATGGAGCACGACCCCACACAGCCCGACCACGCCGAGGAGGATCTGGCCGACGAAATCGACAACGTGGTCCCCACGCGGGGCTACCAGATGCTCCCGGTGGTGGGGCTGGGCGGGTCGGCGGGCAGCATCGTGCCGCTGCAGCAGTTTTTCGAGCGCATGCCGCCGGATACCGGCATGGCCTTCGTCGTCGTGCTGCACCTGTCGCGCGACCATGACAGCAACCTTGCCGAGGTGCTGCAGCGCGCCACCACGATGCCGGTGAGCAAGGTGACGGAGGCGGTGCTGGTGGAGCCCAACCAGGTGTATGTCATCCCGCCGGGCAAGGGGCTGCGGACCATGGACGGCCACCTGCGGCTGTTCGAGCTGCCCAGCGACCGCACCCGCCACGTGGCGGTGGACCACTTCTTCCGCACGCTGGCCGATACGCAAGGCCCGCATGCATCGGCCGTCGTGCTGTCCGGCGGCGACGGCGACGGCGCCATCGGTATCAAGCGCATCAAGGAGCGCGGCGGCCTGACGGTGGCCCAGGACCCGGGCGAGGCCGAGTTCGACGGCATGCCGCGCGCGGCCATCGCCACAGGCATGGTCGACTGGATACTGCCGGTCGCCAACATGCCGGAGCGGCTGCTCGACTACAACCGCCAGGAGCGGCGCGTGCGCCTGCCGCCCGAGGACGGCCCGCAGGTCGAGCTGCAGGACACCGCCAAGGACGAGGCGCTGCTGCGCGACGTGCTGAACTACCTGCGCAGCCGCACCGGCCGGGATTTCTCGTACTACAAGCGCGCGACCATCCTGCGCCGCATCGGCGGGCGCATGCAGGTCAACGCCATCGACGATCTGGGCGGCTACCTGGACTGCCTGCGCACCCGCCCCGGCGAGTCGGGCGCCCTGCTGCAGGACCTGCTGATCAGCGTCACCAACTTCTTCCGCGACGGCGACTGCTTCGATGCGCTGCAGGCGCGCATCCCCGAGCTGTTCCGCGGCAAGGGGCCGTCGGACCTGCTGCGCGTCTGGGTGGCGGCCTGCGCCACCGGCGAGGAGGCCTACACGGTGGCCATGCTGCTGAACGAGCATGCGCGCACGCTCGATTCGCCGCCGGTGGTGCAGGTGTTCGCCACCGACCTCGACGAGGACGCCATCCAGGTGGCGCGCGAGGGTGTCTACCCGGGCGCCATCGAGGGCGATGTGTCAGAGGAGCGGCTGCGCCGCTACTTCAGCAAGGACCCCCGCGGCTACCGCGTGCGCCGCGAGGTGCGCGAGATGGTGCTTTTCGCGATGCACGACCTGCTCAAGGACTCGCCCTTCTCGCGGCTGGACCTGGTCACCTGCCGCAACCTGCTGATCTACCTGAACCGCGAGGCCCAGGCCCGCGCGCTGGACATCTTCCACTTCGCGCTGCGCCCGGGCGGCCTGCTGTTCCTGGGCTCGTCGGAGTCTGTCGAGGACGGCACCGCGCTGTTCTCGGTGCTCGACAAGAAGAACCGACTGTTCTGCCAGCGCCCTGCGCCGCGCACCGGCCTGCCCGTGCCCAGCGGCCCCGGCACGCTGGCCCTGGCGCTGGAGGCCCAGCAAATGCAGGCCGACAGCCCCCACGTGATCGGACGGAATTTCGAGCAGGGCCAGACGGGCCCGCGGGTCGTGGACCGCTTGACGAGCACGCGCATGGTGCCCTGGGGCGACGTGCACCTGCGCCTGGTGGACCGGCTGGCGCCGCCGTCGGTGCTGGTGGATGCCGACTACGAGATGCTGCACCTGTCGCCGGCGGTGGGGCGCTTCCTGCAGTTCAGCGGTGGCGAACCCAGCCGCAACCTGCTGCGCGCCGTGCACCCGGCGCTGCGCATCGAGCTGCGCGCGGCCCTCTCTCAGGTCGCCAAGAGCGGTGAGCCCGCCTCCGTGCCGGCCGCGGCCGTGGCCCTGCAGGACGACACGGTCAAGGTGGACGTGCGGGTCTATCCGGCGCGCGATGTCTCGCCCGGCCTCCTGCTGGTGACCTTCCAGGAAGGTACGCCGGACACGGCGGAAGGCACGCATGTGCCGCCCCGCACCGCCGAGCCCCTGGCGCGCCAGCTGGAACTGGAGATCGAGCGGCTGAAAACGCATCTGCGCGACACCGTCGAGGAGTACGAGGCGTCGACCGAGGAGCTCAAGGCCAGCAACGAAGAGCTGCAGGCCATGAACGAGGAGCTGCGCTCGGCCACCGAGGAGCTGGAGACCAGTCGCGAGGAGCTGCAATCCATCAACGAAGAGCTGACGACGGTCAACCACGAGCTCAAGAGCAACGTCGACGAACTGGGCCACGCCAACAGCGACCTGCACAACCTGATGGATGCGACGGCCATCGCCACCGTCTTCCTGGACCGCGATCTGCGCATCACACGCTTCACGCCGTCGGCCGTGGGCCTGTTCAACCTCATCGCCACCGACGTCGGCCGCCCGCTGACCGACCTGAAGAGCCGGCTGCGCTACTTCAACCTGGCGGCAGACGCCCAGCAGGTGCTGGAGACGCTGGTGTCGGTGGAGCGCGAAGTCGGCGAGGCGGGCGACAGCTGGTACCTGGCGCGGCTGCGGCCCTACCGCACCATCTAAGACCGCATCGCCGGCGTCGTGCTGACCTTCGTCGACATCACCGAGCGCAAGCGCACCCAGGAAGCGCTGCGCAATGCCGATGCGCGCTTTCGCGCCATCGTCGACCAGGCCACCGTCGGGGTGCTGCAGGTGGACCTGCAGGGCCGCGTCGCCTTCGTCAACGGCCGCATGTGCAGCCTGCTCGACTACGCCGAGCAGGAACTCGTCGGCATGCCGGTGGACCGGCTGGTGCATCCGGACGACATGGCCCTGCACCGTGAGCGCCTGGACCGGCTGCTGCACCAGGGCCAGTCCTACGAGATCGAGAAACGCGTGCTGCGCCGCGACGGCAGCGCCGTTTGGGTTCACAACAGCGTCACGGCCTTGCCGGCGACCGAAAGCGATGCCGGCTCCGTCATCGCCGTCTGCGTGGACATCACCGAGCGCAAAAGCGCCGAGGCGGCCCTGCGCAACAGCGACGAGCACCTGCGCATGGTGCTGGAAAACGCCCGCGAATACGCCATCTTCACGACCGACACCGAGCGCCGCATCACCGGCTGGAACCCGGGTGCCGAGCGCATCCTGGGCTATGGCGAGGCCGAGGCGGTGGGCCGCAGCGGTGACATGATCTTCACCGAGGAAGACCGCATCGCCGGTGCGCCCGAGGCCGAGGCCGGGCAGGCCCGCACCGAGGGCCGCGCTGGCGATGACCGCTTCCACAAGCGCAAGGACGGCGGCCTGTTCTGGGCCAGCGGCGTCATGATGAAGATGCTGGACGGCGAGGGCCGCCATGTCGGTTTCCTGAAGATCCTGCGCGACCAGACCGACGCCCGCTTCGCGCAGCAGGAGCTGGAGCGCAGCCGGACCGACCTGCTGCAGGCGCTGCACGACAAAGAGGCGGCGCGCGCCGCGCTGGAGGCCGCCAATGCCGCCAAGGACCAGTTCCTGGCCGTGCTGTAGCACGAGCTGCGCACGCCGCTGACGCCCGCCGTCATGGCGCTGCAGCTGCTGTCACGGCGCAAGGACATGCCGGCCGAGGTGCACCAGACCCTGGAGCTCATCCACCGCAACATCGCCGTCGAGTCGCGCCTCATCGACGACCTGCTCGACCTGACGCGCATCTCGCGCGGCACGCTGGCGCTGGAGCGCGGGCCGGTCGACCTGCACCAGGTCATCCGCAGCGCCTGCGAGATCTGCGAACCCGACCTGCGTGACAAACAGCAGCAGCTGGAACTGACGCTGGACGCGCCCGAGCACCGCATCGTCGGCGACGGCCACCGGCTGCAGCAGGTGGTGTGGAACCTGCTGAAGAACGCCTGCAAATTCACGCCGCCCGAGGGCCTGATCCAGCTGACGACCTCGGTACAGGACGGCAGCTTCGTCATGGCCATCACCGACAACGGCGTGGGCATTGACGCCGAGACGCTGCCGCGCATCTTCGAGGCCTTCGTGCAGGGCGGCACCTGGGTGGCGCGCGAGTTTGGCGGGCTGGGGCTGGGCCTGTCGATCTCCAAGGCCACCGTCGAAGCCCACGGCGGCCACCTGCTGGCGCAGAGCCCCGGCCGCGGCCAGGGAGCGACATTTGCCATGCATCTGCCGTTGACAGAAGTGTGAGGCGGTGATGGCGACCAGCTCTACCCAACCCAGTGGCGGCCTGCGGATATTTGTCGTCGAGGACAACGAGGACACCCGCAACATCCTGTCGCAGCTGCTGCAGGTGATGGGTCACCAGGTCAGCAGCGCCGGCACGATCAGGCAGGCGGTGCAAGATTTGCGGCACACCGACGTGGACGTCATCATTTCCGACCTCGGCCTGCCCGATGGCGAGGGCTATGAACTGCTGGGCCAGCTCAGCCCGTCGCACCCGGTCTATGCCATCGCGATGAGCGGCTACGGCACGCTGGACGACCGCGAGCGCAGCGCCGCCGTCGGCTTTCGCCACCACCTGGTCAAGCCGATGGACATCGACAAGCTGGAGTCGGTGCTGGCCGAGGCGGCAGCGGAGCGCTCGCTGCCCCGCCACTGAGGCGGCCGCCCCGCGTCAAACGACGGGGGGATCGGTCTCGCGCTCGGGGTGCCGATGGCGCGCCAGGCCGCCGATCAGCGCGGCGGCGCCGGTGGACGCGTCCGCCGTGATGGTCAGGCCGGGGTCGGGTTCGCCGTTGGGCAGCGTGCGCGGCAGGCCGACGAGGTCCAGCAGGTCGGCGCCGGTGCCGAGCGCCAGGATGGTCTTGCAGTGGCGGTACTGGTCGCGGATGCCTTCCATCGAATGACCGTCGGCCGACAGCGCGATGACGGCCGCGTCGCCGTCGGGCAGTACCAGGGCGTCGAACAGGAAGGCGGGTTCGTTCTCCAGCGAGGCGTCGGCCTCGATCACCACGCCGTCCACCGTCGCGACGGGCCCGATGCGCGGCGCGACGAAGCGCGGCACCGCGCCGGCATTCAGCAGCGCGGCGTGCACGTCGGCCGCGCTCTGGCCCGCACAGCCGTCGGCAACGAAGATGGCCACCTTGCGGCCCTTGACCGAACCGTCACCCGGCCGTGCCATCAACGACAGCGGCGGCGAGTTGGTGACCTCGGGCTTGAGCTTGCGGGTCAGCGCGCGCGGCATCGGCTCAGGCAGCGGGTTCATGTTGAGGCCGGCAGCCACCTGGGCGGCCAGCGTCTCAGAGGCATTGCGCAGCATGGCCACGACGCGCTGGCGGATGGCCGGCACGGTGACCTTGCTCAGCTCGAAGCGGAAGGCCGCGGCGATGTGGGCCTGCTCGGCCGGCGTCTGGCTGTTGAAGAACAGCGCGGCCTGGTTGTAGTGCTCGGCGAACAGCTCGGGCTTGGCGCGCACCTTGGCCTGGTCCTCGCGGGCCTTCAACCGGGCGGCCACGGAGGTGAAGCCTTGCGCCGCGCCGGCCTGGAATGGGCAGCCGCCGGCCAGCGAATTGGGCTCGTAGGCCACTCGGCCCCGGTTGATGGCCTGGCGGTGCATGCCGTCGCGCTGGTTGTTGTGCACCGGCGCGATGGGCGCGTTGATCGGGATCTCGTGGAAGTTGGCGCCGCCCAGGCGGCTGATCTGCGTGTCCACATAGGAATGGATGCGGCCGGCCAACAGGGGGTCGTTGGTGAAGTCCAGGCCCGGGATGATGTTGGCCGTGCAGAAGGCGACCTGCTCGGTCTCGGCGAAGAAGTTGTCGGGATTGCGGTTGAGCACCATGCGGCCGACGGGCTGGATGGGCACCAACTCCTCGGGAATGATCTTGGTGGCATCAAGGATGTCGAACGAGAACTTGTCGGCCTGCTCCTCGGTGAAGACCTGCAGGCCCAGCTCGTACTCGGGGAAGGCACCCGCCTCGATGCGCTCCCAGAGGTCGCGGCGGTGGTAGTCCGGGTCGGCGCCGGAAATCTTGACCGCCTCGTCCCAGACCAGGGAATGCGTGCCGTACTTCGGGGTCCAGTGAAACTTGACGAAGGACGATTCACCGGCCTCGTTGACGAGGCGGAAGGTGTGCACGCCAAAGCCTTGCATGGTGGCGTAGGAGCGCGGGATGGCGCGGTCGCTCATGACCCACATCAGCATGTGGGTAGATTCGGGCATCAGCGAGACGAAGTCCCAGAAGGTGTCGTGGGCGCTGGCGGCCTGCGGCATCTGGTGATGGGGCTCGGGCTTGACCGCGTGCACGAGGTCGGGGAACTTCATCGCGTCCTGGATGAAGAAGACCGGGATGTTGTTGCCGACCAGGTCCCAGTTGCCCTCGTCGGTGTAGAACTTGACGGCGAAGCCGCGCACGTCGCGTGCCGTGTCCTTGGAGCCGCGCTCGCCCTGCACGGTAGAAAAGCGCACGAACACCGGCGTGATCTTGCCGGCCTGCTGGAAGGGTGCCGCCTTGGTGAGGTGCGGGATGGCGTCGTAGGCCTCGAAGAAGCCGTGCGCCGCCGAGCCGCGCGCATGCACGATGCGCTCGGGGATGCGCTCGTGGTCGAAGTGGGTCAGCTTGTCGCGCAGGATGAAGTCTTCGAGCAGCACCGGCCCGCGCGTGCCCGCCTTCAGCGAGTTCTGGTTGTCGGCAATGGCCACGCCCTGGTTGGTGGTCAGGTGCCGGCCGCTGCTGTCGACGCGCACGCGCGTCAACGGCCCGTTGGTGGGGTTGTTGCCTTCGGCCGGGGCCTCCCCGGTCTTGGGCGAAACGTTGACCTCGGTCAGCGTGCTGGACGCCGGCAGGCGCGAGGGCGGCGCGACGGTGGCGCCGACCGGCGGGTTCTGCCCGTTCGCGGCGCCATGTTCGGCGGCCTTGTTCGGGTTGGCGGGCATGGCCGCGGCCATCTCGCCGGTTTCCGCCATCTTGCGGGCGGCAAAGTCGCCGTCGCTGGCCGCCATCGGGTTGGCTGGCCCGCTGTCGGTGTTGCGGGCGGCAGCTTTGGCAGCGGCGGACGAGCCGCGGGCGGTCTTGCGAGGCGTGGGCATGGAGTCTCCAGGTGACGAAACGGAATGGCGCCCTTGGCAAGGGCGCTTCGTGTTCGTGCACGCTTAGGCAAACCGCATGCCTTGCAATTCCTGCCGGCTAGCTTGCCGAGCGATGGCGCAGCGAGCCCATGCGGTGGGCATAGACCCAAGTGAACTCGGCCCCGACCAGAAAGATCTGCGCCGAGTAATAGACCCAGACGAACACGATGGCCACCGAGCCGGCCGCCCCGAAGCCGCTGGCGATGCCGCTTTTGCCGATGTACAGGCCGATGAGCAGGCGCCCCAGCGTGAACAGCAGCGCCGTCACCGCCGCGCCCACCCACACGTCGCCCCAGCCCACCTTGACGCGCGGCATGACCTTGTAGATCAGCGCGAACACCGCGGTCGTGAGGCCGAAACCAACGACCGTGTTGATGCCCTGGGCCAGCATCTCCCAGCCCTCGAACCAGCCGCCCCACCACTTCCCCAATGCGGCGATGACCGCGCTGGTGACGAGCGACACCACCAGCAGGAAGGCCACACCAAGGATCAGGCCGAAGGACAGCAGCCGCGCGCGCAGCAGCCCCCACAACCCGCTGGACCCGGACCTGGCGGGCGCGCGCCAGATGCGGTCCAGGGCGTCCTGCAATTCGGCGAACACGGTGGTCGCGCCGACCAGCAGCACGACGCCGCCGACCACTGTGCCAAGCGCTCCGGCGCCAGGCTTGCTGACGGCGGCCAGCATGTCCTGGATGGCCTTGGCCGCCTCCGGCCCCATCAGGCCGGCGATCTGCGCGAACAGCTCGCCGCGCACGGCCTCGTCGCCGAACAACAGCCCCGCCACCGACACGACGATGACCAGCAGCGGCGCCAGCGAGAACACCGTGTAGTAGGACAGCGCCGCCCCCATGCTGGGCGCGTAATCGTCGATCCAGGCCGACAGGGCCGCCTTGATCAGCGCCCACCAGTTGGCCAATGACCAGCGCGACGCATCGCCCGTGCGAGGCAGGTCGGCCTTGGCAACGCGCTGAGGGGCACGGGAGGGAACAGCATCGGTCTGCACGCCGCCCTGCGGCAAACCCCGTTCCCGGCCGGGCAGCTACAGGCCCAGCAGCTCGGCCAGCAGCGCGGGGAGTTCCTCCAGCGTGTTCTGCTTTTGGAAGGTGGCGCGCACACCCGCCCGCTCGGCGTCCGCCAGCAGCTCGGGCGGCAGGTTGCCCGACCCGATGACGACCGGCACGCCCGGCCGTATGGCATGGATCTCGCGAAGCACGTCCAGCCCCGACAGGCCGGGCATGTTCAGGTCGGTCACGACGATGTCGACATCCGACGGCGCGTTCTCGAAGCACCGCAGCGCGTCGGTTGCATGGCCGAAGACGGACACGCGGTAGCCCGCGCGCTCCAGCAGGCGCGACACCATCAGCGTCATCACCTCGTCGTCGTCCACGTACATGACATGCCGGCCGGCACCGTGGGCCGGCTGCGGCTGCATCGGCATGGGCTCGGTGGCGGCCGCGTTGTCGCCGGCCGGCAACCAGATGTGGAAGGTGGTGCCCTTGCCAGGGGCGCTGTCCACCGTGATGGCACCGCCATGCCCGGTGACGATGCCGTGCACGACGGACAGGCCCAGGCCCGTGCCCTCGCCTTCGGGCTTGGTGGTGAAGAAGGGCTCGAACACGCGCTTGACGGTGGCCTCGTCCATGCCCGGGCCGTCGTCGCGCACGAACAGGTGCACGTGGCGCCCTGGCGCCAACCCGCCCAGGCGCTCGGCGGCTTCGCGGTCCAGCGGCGTCTCGCTAGCGCCGATCACGATGCGCCCCGGCCGGCCGGCCATCGCCTGCCAGGCGTTGGCACACAGGTTGATGAGGGCCTGCTCGACCTGGGTCGCATCGGCAAAGACACGCAGCGGCCGGCCGGGCAGCTGTGTCTCGATCTTGACCGAGGTGGGGATGGTCGGCCGCAACAGGCTCATGGTCTCGTCGACGAGCGCCTGCAATTCGCAATGGCCCGCGCGCTGCGGCCGGCGGCGCGCGAAGGTCAGGATCTGCTGGACCATCTCACGGCCACGCAGCCCGGCCTTGCGGATCTGCTGCAGGCTTTGCACGGCGGGATGCTGCGGGTCGAGGTCGTCCAGCGCGAGCTGGGTGTTGCCAAGGATGCCGGCGACGATGTTGTTGAAGTCATGCGCAATGCCGCCCGCGAGCACACCGATGGCTTCGAGCTTCTGGGTCTGGCGCAGATGGTCTTCGAGTTCGCGACGTGCGGCCTCGTTGCGGCGCAGTTCATGCTGGGCGCGGTTGCGCTCGGTCAGGTCGCGCATGAAGGCCGCGAAATGCCGCCGGCCGCCCACCTCCAGCTCGCTGAAGGCCACCTCGATCGGCACCTCGCTGCCATCGGCCCGCAGGCCGATCGTCTCGGTCGCCCGCCAGTCCAGGCGGCGCTCGCCGCTGCGCAGGTAGGCGGCAAAGCCGCGGTCGTGCGCGCCGCGCAGCCGCGGCGGCTGCACCATCGCGAGCGACTGGCCGATGACATCCTCGGGCCTGTGGCCGAAGAGGGTCTGCAGCGCCGGATTGGCGAAACGGATGATGGCTGCGTCGTCGATGATGAGCACCGCGTCGGTCGTCGTCTGCCACAGCAGCCGGTAGCGCTCCTCGCTTTCGCGCAGCGTCACCTCTGAACGCGCCAGCGCTGCCATCAGCGCCTCGCCCTTGGCCCGCTGCTGCTCGGCTTGCGAGCGCTCCAGCCGCACGCGCAACAGGTCGGCGACCAGATCGGCCAGGTGCCTGAGCACGGTGACCTGGTCGGGGGTGAGCGCGCCCGGCACGGCATCGAGCACGCAGACTGCGCCCAGCAGGTGCCCGTCGAAGCAGATCGGCTGGCCGGCGTAGAACCTGACCATCGGCCCCTCGGTGACCAGCACGTTGCCGCGAAAGCGCGGGTCGGCCGTCGCGTCGCAGACCTGCAGCAGCGCGTCGCTGCCGAGGGTGTGAACGCAGAACGACTCCGACAAGGGATGGAAGAGGCGGTCCCAGCCGACGCGGGACGCGACCCATTGGCCGTCGGGCGTGATGAAGGTGATCAGCGCCGTCGGGCGCCCGGTAGCCAGCGCGGCCATGGCGGTCACCCGGTCGAACGACGCGTCCTCGTGAGGACGCAGCAGATCAAGCGTCCGCAGAAGCGTGAGTCGAGAGGGATCGTCGAGGTCTGACACCACGTTGTGCAGGTTGGCCGAGGCATCGTGCCTGAGCGCCGCCAGCCGCGCAATGTGGGACGAACCCCGTGCGCAACCACCCAAAACAGGGATACACAGCGCGAGGAAGCTCGTTCAGCGTCACCCTAAAGCTGCGGGCCCACGTGGCGGCCGGGATAGCGGGCGTTGAGTTCATCGATCAGCCGGTTGGCGTTGGACGGATCGACCTTCCTGAGGATGGCATCGAGCTTTTCCTCCAGGCGGTCGTCCTCTTCCTTGGACTGCGGCGAGCCGATGTAGAGGAAGTAGGTCAGGCCGACGACCTGCCACAACAGTTGCAGGAACTCGGACTGCCAGTTCTCCAGCGTGTCGCGCAGCATCTGCACGGCGAACTGACCGGCCTGCACGGCCTGCCCATGGGCGCGCTGTTCCTCGACGTATTCAAACCAACCGAAAAGCCAATGCCCTGCCAGCGTGAACACGAACAGGCCGCCCGTGATCCAGCCAAAGCCATACCGCTTCCAGATCGAGATCCGCATCGGGCCTCCACCGACTGACCGAACTGCCCCTGTTGGGGCAAGCAGCGATCCCGGGGTCAGAGCTGGTAGTTCAGCGAGACGGCGTAGTTGCGCGGCGCGTTGTAGATGGCGCCATAAGCCAGGCCCTGGACTGCCTTCTTGTTGAACAGGTTGTTGACGTTGAACCGCACGGTGGTGCGGTCGTTGATGTCATAGGCGGCGAAGGCATTGGCGACCAGGTAGGCGTCCTGGCGTGCGCCGGCGGTCTTGCTGATGTCGGACTGCCAGCGGCCGCCGATGCCGAGCTTGAGGGCCGGCAGCGCGGGCAGCCGCGTATCGGCGCGGAAGTTGACCGTCGTGCGGGGGATCCACTCGTAGGTGTCAGCACCGTTCGGGCCCTTGACGCTCAGGCGCGTCGCGCCCAACGTCAGCCGGGTGTCCTGGCTAATGCGGCCCGTGGCTTCGACCTCGATGCCCTTGGACTTCACGTCGCGGCCTTCGTAGTAGTCGACCGGCTGGTTGTTCTCGTCCTGCTTGGTGCCGACCCTGAAGGCCAGGCCGTGCTGCTCGGCGCGGAAGACGGCCAGCGTGGTCAGCAGCTGTTTGTCCAGCCACTCGGCCTTGACGCCCAGCTCCTGGTTGACGCCCTTCATCGGCGCCAGGTAGGTCTTGAGGTCGGCGCCCTTCTGGTCCTGGTTCTGGAAGATGTCGGAGTGCGACACATAGGCCAGCATGTCCGGCGTGATGTCGTAGGTCAGGCCGACGTAGGGGCTGGTTTCCTTGGTGGCGGGGTAGACAGGGTCGTTGGGCGAGACGCTGCCGTAGCGCGAGCTGCCAGCGCGTTCGAGCTTGATCGCGTTGACGCCGACGATGGCCTTGAGCTGGTCGGTCAGCGCCAGCCGCGTGGCGGCATAGAAGCGCGTCAAGGTCTGCTCGCCACCGGAGGCAGGCGACGACGCGCCCCAGACCGGCTCCGTGTAGGCATTGCCGGGATAGGGGAAGGCCGGCAGCGCCTGGTACTGATACTTCGTCGTGTCGTAGTCAAGCGTGTCGGTGGCGCTCTCCTGGTGCGAACGGCTGATGCCGGCAATCAGCGTGTGCGAGCGGCCGAAGGCATCGAAGCGGCCGTTGACGCTGGCGTCAAACAGGCGGTTGTCGGTGCTCGTCCGGGCGCTGTAGGGCCAGCCGAACAAGCCGGTGTTGTCATTGTTGAGGCCGGCGGTGAAGGGGAAGGCGTAGAGCAGGCGCACGTCTTCCTTGGCACGCCGCAGGTTGTAGGTCAGCCTCGCTTCCCAATCGGGGGTCAAGGCATGCGTGTACTCGACGAAGGCGTTGCTGGATTCGACGTTCCAATAGGTCCAGTCCTGCGAGGTGGAGGACGAGGCAGGGAAGTCGGCCTGGCGGCCGTCGGCGTAAACCAGCGTCAGCGAACCCCACATGGGCGAGCGCTGCTTGGCGTCCTGATGGGTGATGCCCAGCGTCAACACGCCGTTGCTGCCGATCTGGCCGTCGACGACGCCATACAGCGTCGTGCGCTTGTCGTGCAGCGCGCGCAGGTAGGAATCCTTGTCCTCGTGCGCGACGACCACGCGGCCGGCCCAGGCGCCGTCGCTGCTGAAGACCTTGTTGTAGTCCAGTTCGGCGCGCTTGAGCCCGTAGGAACCGGCCGAGAAGCCGACCTGGCCACCGTCCGTGTTGGTGGGGCGCTTGCGCACGTAATTGATGGTGCCCGAAGCGTTGCCGACGCCGGTCAGCAAGCCGTTGGCGCCGCGGATGAGCTCGATGCGCTCGAACAGGTAGGTGTCCTGGCGGCCCACCACCGTGCCCCAGTCGTTGCTCATGCCGACGCCGTCGACCTGGGTCAGCTGGATCTCGAAGCCACGCGAGTTGAAGGTGGCGCGGTTGGTCTCGTACTGCTCGACGTTGATGCCGGTGGCCAGTTGCAGCGCTTCGTTGCTGCCGGTGAGGCCGAAGTCGGCCATGTCTTCCTTGTCGAGGGTGCTGATGGTCTGGGGCGTGTCCTTCAGTGCCATCGGCAGGCCGGTTGCGCCCTTGGAGATGCGGTTGGCGCGCTTGCCCGTCACGACGACGGACTCGATCTGCTGCGTCGGCGCCTGGGCCTGTGCATCGGCGTCAGCGAAAAGGGCAGCGGCGGCCAGAGCGCAAGCGCTCGTCATGAATTTCGATTGCATGGAAACGCGGTAAGTGAAGAGAGTCGGGGTCAGGCCTTGCGGAGCGCAGGCCACAGCGGGCGCAGCCAGGCCGGCCGCGTCGACAAGGTCATGGCGATGGCCACCGCCGCAGCGGCGATCAGCATCAGCCAGACCAGCACGGCCATCGACGGGTGGTCAGCAGCCAGGCAGAGCGCCAGGGACACGGCCAGCGCCGCGCTGCCGCCGATGCGCAAGGCGCGCGCGGTGGCCGGCGTTTGGGGCGCGGCCTGTTGGACCTGCGCCCAATGCACCTGCATGGCCAGGGCCAGCCAGCCCAGGCCGGCGAGCGCGGCCGCCGCTGCGGCGGTCAGCAGCAGGGCCTCAGCCATGGCTGGCCTGCGTGCCGTTCAAAGCGGTGGGGGCCGCGCTGGGCATGCGCTGGCCCAGACGCCGGGCAGCGTGCAGCGTGATGGCGGCCAGCGCGAGCAGGCTGAGGTCGACGCCGGCCACCGGCCAATAGCCGATGGACAGGGTGCGCAAAAGGTGGTCGCCGGTGGTCAGCGCATTGGCGACCACCGCCGCCACGGCGCCCATGGCGGCCAGCACGCACTGCTCGCGCCAGGCCGGGCTGAGCCGCCCTTGAGCGACCGCTGCATTGCGCACGAAGGCGTGCAGCAGCGCCAGGCCCCAGGCGCTCCAGAACACGGCCTTCTCCCATTCGCCCTTGTCGGCCAGGGCCTCGGGCAGCAGGCGATTGGCCACCAGCATGGCGGTCGTCGCGATCAGCATGCCGGTCACGGTGGTCACGGCCAGCGCGTCGACGATGCGGCTGCCCTGCCCGCCTGACTTGGCATGCTGCTTCTTGCGCTTCTCGACGAAGAAGATGAAGCCGGTGGCGATGCACACGCAGCCCAGCAGCCCGCCCAGCACATACAGCCAGCGCAGCAGCCAGTGCCTGAAATGCTGCAGGTGCAGGCCGGTCAGGAATTCGTTGACGCTGTCGACCGCCGTGCGCGGCGGGTCCTCGCGCAGCAGCTCGCCGCTGCTGGCCTTGAAATGAATGCCCTCGCCCGTGAGCGCCACGCGGTCGGTGCCGGCCCGGTAGACGCTGACGTAGGCGTTGGCATCGCCGACATGCTCGATGCCGAGGTAGCCCACGTCGCCGGCCATGCCCTTGGCCGCCCAGCGCCGCCGCGCCTCGGCCACCATCGCGTCGACCGAGGCCATCGGCGCGGCGACACCGGCGCGGTCATGCGGCAGGCCGGTCTCGCGCGCCTCGATCTTCTCGCTGAGCTCGTGCAGGTCATGCAGCTGCGTGTGCGCCACCGGGAAGTAGATGCCCGCGAAGATGACCAGGCCCGTGAACGCGAAGAAGAAGTGGAAAGGCAGCGCGACGACGCCGGTCAGGTTGTGCAGGTCGAGCGCGCTGCGCTGCACGCTCTTGTCGCGCCGGAAGGTGAAGAACTCGCGGAAGACCTTGCGGTGCATGACAACGCCGCTGACCAGCGCCGCCAGCATCATCAGCGCCGCAAAACCGACGATCCAGGTGCCCAGGTTCTTCCAGTTCAGGTTGAGGCTGTAGTGCAGCGGGTAGAAGAACTGGCTGCCGATGCGCAGCTGGCCATCGGGCAGCACCTTGCCATCGCGCGGGTCCAGCGCATGGATGGCCCAGACGGTCTCCTCCGGATCCTTGGCGTTGGGCACGCTGTAGCCGGCGAAGACGGCGACGACCGGGTCGCGGTGGGTGGTGTAGGCGCCCCAGCGACGGACGGTGTCGAAGCGCTCGGGGATGGCGCCGTCGACCTTGCCTTCCAGCAGGGCCACGCTCTCCTTGGCCGGCTGCATGCGCTCGAAGGCCGGCTTCAGGATGGCGTCAAAGGACGGCATCGGCTGCGGCTGGAAGCGCGACTCGGGCACCGCCCAGCGATCGATCTCACGGTCGAACACCGACAGCGCGCCGAAGAAGAACACCACCATCAGCACGAAGCCGAGCACCAGGCCGAACCAGGTGTGCAGCCACGCCATGGAGAGGCGAAAAGTCTGGAACATGTCGCGCGCCTTTCAGTTCAGACCAGCGCGCGCTGCGTCAGCGTGGCCAGGCCGGCCATGAGGGCCCCACCGCCCAGCAGCAAAAGCCAGACGCGGCCGACGCGCCGCACGCTGAAGGCCCAACAGAACACCACCAGGAAGAGAAGCACGCCAAGGATGCTGCTGAGGTGTTCGGCGTCGTGGAAAGCCATGCCGGCGGCATAGAGGCCGCTCAGGCCCAAGGCGACGAAGCCCCAGCAGAACGCGTAGCCGCCGAGGACGGCAGCAGCGATCCGCGAGATCAGCGGCAGTGGGCGCAAGGGGTGGGAGAGAGAGTCCATGGGCGCGGGTCCGAGTGACGCCCAGTTTAGACGTTATTGCGCATGATTCTCATTTGCGCATGAGATTTATTGTCATTTAGCGGCCAAGCAGGCCTTGAACCCGCGGCAGATGACCGCGCGCCAACGCGGTTGGCGAGGCGGCAGTTGCAGACTTGCAGGGCCTGGCCGGCCGCTGGCACGCCGAAGTTGCGCGGAAACTGTCGCCTTGCGCTTCCCCACCCCCATGACTCGCCAACCCTTGATCAAAGTGGCCCGCCTGAGCTTGCTGGCGCTGGCGCTTGGCCACGCCGCCCTCGCTGCCCAGCCCTCCCCCGCCGCCGCGGCGCCCGCATCGATCCTGCTGCCGCCATTGGCTTCGGCCACGTCGGCGGACGGCGCACTGTCGGTACGGCCGGACCGTGCCGACTGGACCTATGCACTGGGCGCGAGCGCGAGCTTTCGCATCACGTTGAATGTCAAGCCCTACCCGGCCGGCGGCGTGCCCATCCGCTACCGGCTCGGCCCCGACATGCGCGAGGGCGCCGAGGTCGATGCGCTCGTGCCAGCCGAGGGCCTGACGCTGACGGTTCCTGCGCAAAGCGCGCCAGGCTTCATCCGCTGCCTGGTCACCGCCAAAGTGGCAGGCAAAACGCTGGCTGCCGTCGCCACCGCCGGTTTCGCGCCCGAGCGCATCCAGGCCACGCAGGCCGACCCGGCCGATTTCGACGACTTCTGGCGGCGGCAGCAGGAGGCGCTGGCGAAAGTACCGCCAGACGTGCAGACCGTTGCCGCGCCGGAGCTGTCCAACGACAAGGTCGAGGCCTTCTACCTGAGCTTCCAGAACGTCGGCAACTGGGCCGGCCCGAGCCGCTTCCACGGCGTGCTGGCGGTGCCGCGTGCGCAGGGCAAGTTCCCGGCGCTGCTCAACCTGCCCGGCGCCGGCGTGCGGCCCTACCGCGGCAACATCGCCATGGCCGAGAAGGGCTTCATCACGCTGCAGGTGGGCATCCACGGCATCCCGGTGAACCTGGCGCCGGAGGTCTACGAACAACTCGCCCGCGGGGCGCTAGCCGAGTACCCGCGCAACCAGCTCGACGACCGCAACAGCTACTACTACCGCCGCGTCTACCTCGGCGCCCTGCGCGCCAGCGACGTGCTGGCCGGCCACCCGCGGTGGGACGGCAAGACGCTGGTCGTCGCTGGCGGCAGCCAGGGCGGGCAGCTGTCGCTGGTGGTGACGGCGCTGAACCCGCGTGTCACCGCGGTGGCGGCCGACTTCCCGGCCTACAGCGACGTGTCGGGCTATCTGCAGGACAGCACCGGCGGCTGGCCCGCGCTGTTCCGCACCTCGCCCAGTGGCCAGCTCAGCGACCAGCCCGTCGAGCCCAAGCTGGCCACGACCCGCTACTACGACAGCGTCAACTTCGCGCGCCGCGTCAAGGTGCCGGGCCACTACAGCTGGGGCTACAACGACATGGTGACGCCGCCGACCTCACTGCACGCGGCCTACAACGCGATCACGGCGCCCAAGCGCCTGGTCATCGCGCCGGACATGGCCCACAGCAGCTCGCCCGAACAGAACCGCTTGCGCACCGACTGGATACTTCAACAAGCCGGCAACAAGC
Organism: Pelomonas sp. Root405; assembly: GCF_001425165.1. Classification (GTDB taxonomy): domain Bacteria; phylum Pseudomonadota; class Gammaproteobacteria; order Burkholderiales; family Burkholderiaceae_C; genus Pelomonas. The sequence continues at coordinate 55,618 of NZ_LMDU01000014.1, read as the reverse complement.
CTTGACCCCAAGCCACATGACCCAGCCCCTGCCCGACTTCCGCCAGCGCGCCACGCTGCTGGCCCACATCCAGCACACACTGGCCTTCTACGCGCCACGCTCGGTGGACGACAGCGGCGGCTTCTTCCACTTCTACAAGGACGACGGCAGCGTCTTCGACCGCCAAACGCGCCACCTCGTCAGCAGCACACGCTTCGTCTTCAACCATGCGATGGCTTGGCGCCAGTTCGGCCACGCCGACGACCTGGCGCGCGTGCGCCATGGCCTGGCCTTCATCCGCGACGTGCACCGCAACCCCGCCACCGGCGGCTACGCCTGGCAGCTCGACTGGCGCAACGGCGAGAAGACCGTGCAGGACGGCACCAACCACTGCTACGGCCTGGCCTTCGTGCTGCTGGCCAATGCGCATGCGCTGCAGGCCGGCGTGACGGAAGCGCGCGGCTACCTGCGCGAGACCTTCGACCTGATGGAGCAGCGCTTCTGGCAGCCGGCCCACGGCCTGTATGCCGACGAGGCGAGCGAGGACTGGTCAGTGCTGGAGCCCTACCGCGGGCAGAACGCCAACATGCATGCCTGCGAGGCGCTGATCGCCGCCTTCGAGGCCAGCGGCGAGCGCGACTATCTGCTGCGCGCCGAAACCCTGGCCCGCCACATCACGCAGCGCCAGGCGGGTCTCTACGGCGGGCTGGTGTGGGAGCACTACCGCCAGGACTGGTCGGTCGACCCCGACTACAACCGCGACGACAAGACCAACATCTTCCGACCCTGGGGCTACCAGCCCGGCCACCTGACGGAATGGGCCAAGCTGCTGCTGATCCTGGAGCGGCACGCGGACCAACTCGCCGGCCCTGCCGACTGGCTGGCGCCGCTCGCCCAGCGCTTTTTCGACGTCGCGCTGGACAAGGCCTGGGACCACGCGCATGGCGGCATCTGCTACGGCTTCGGCCCCGAGAGCGACGGCTTTGCCATCTGCGACGCCGACAAGTACTTCTGGGTCCAGGCCGAAAGCCTGGCCGCTGCTGCGCTGCTGGCCGAGCGCACCGGCGAGCCACGCTACTGGGACTGGTACGACCGCATCTGGGCCTACAGCTGGGAGCACTTTGTCGACCACCAGCACGGCGCGTGGTACCGCATCCTCAGCCCGTCGAACGCCAAGCTGACCGACGAGAAGAGCCCCGCCGGCAAGACCGATTACCACACCATGGGCGCCTGCTACGAGGTGCTCAACGTGCTGAAGGCCTGAACGATGAGCGCTGAATTCCCCGTCTTCGTTGCGGCCGGCGAGGCGCTGACCGATCTCATCGTGCAGGACCCGCAGCACCAGCGCTGGCAGGCGCTGGTCGGCGGCTCGACCTGGAACGTCGCCCGCGTGATGGCGAGGTTGGGCCTGCCAAGCGCCTTTGCCGGCGCCATCAGCCAGGACGTGTTCGGTGATGCGCTTTGGCGCGCTAGCGGCGAGGCCGGCCTGGACCTGCGCTTCCTGCAGCGCGTCAAGCGCTCGCCGCTGCTGGCCATCGTGCACGAGACCCGGCCGCCGCAATACTTCTTCGTCGGTGACGACAGCGCCGACTTGCACTTCGACGCTGCGCTGCTGCCTGCGGGCTGGATGGCGCAGGCGGGCTGGGTTCATTTCGGCGGCATCAGCCTGGCGCGACAGCCACTCAGCAACAAGCTGCTCGAGCTGGCCGAGGACCTCAAGCGGGCGGGTGTGCGCATCAGCTACGACCCCAACTACCGCGCGCTGATGGACGAGGCCTACGACGCCACGCTGAAGCGCATGACAGCGCTGGCCGATGTGGTGAAGGTGTCCGACGAAGACCTGCAAGGCCTGTTCCGCACCGACGACATCGCCGCGGCCTTCGACAAGCTGCGCGCTCTCAACCCGGCGGCCACCTACCTCTACACCCGTGGCGCGGCCGGCGCGTCGCTGCATGTCGGCACGGCCAGCTGGCAGGCCCGGGTGCCGCCGGTCGAGGTGGTAGACACGGTCGGCGCGGGCGACGCCAGCATCGCTTCGCTGCTGTACTCGCTGAGCCAACGCGCCAACCTGCCGCCGGCGGAGCACCTGCGCTTTGCAGTGGCCGGCGGGGCCGCGGCCTGCCTGGGCGCAGGCGCCAGCCCGCCGGGCATCGAGCTGATCGAGGGCCTGCTGGCTCAGGTAACAGTGCGGGCGGGCTGACGGACGGGCGCGGTCAGGCGTCGACGACCACCTCGAAGCCGCCGAAGATCATCCGCTGCCCGTCAAAGGGCATGCCTTCCGGTCCCTTCTGCATGCTCGGGTGCGCCATCACCTGCTTCATGCCCTCGTCGCGCGCCTGCCTGGACGGCCACACGATCCACGAGAAAACGACCGTCTCGTCGGGCTTGCGCTGCACCGCCATTGGGAAGGACGTGACCTTGCCCTCCGGCACGTCCTCGCCCCAGCACTCCACCACCTGCAGCGCGCCGTGCTGCTTGAACAGCCCTGACATCTCCTGCGCCAGCGCGATATAGGCAGCCCGGTTCGCCGTGGGCACCGGGACCAGATAGCCATCGACATAGTTCATGTTTCGCTCCGTTGAGGGTCACGGCAACAGCGCCGTCTGCTGGACGACGAAGCGCCGCGGCCATGATCGACAGCGAAGGCTCAGCAAGGATGTAAAGGCAGGTTTCGCAGCCTCGGCTGATTCCAGCGCGCGGGGCTGCCTTGTCAAGCCAATGCTTCGTCAAGGCTCTCGAGGATCTGCCGCCAACCCTGGCCCGCACGATCCACGTAGTCCTTCCACTCGGGCTGCATCTGCGCCGTCAGCCGCAGCGTGCAGCCCCCGTCGCTCTCGGGCGAAATCTCGATGGTCACGATGTCAAAGCTTGGCGACGCCGCCGGTATGCCGAAGGTGAAGACCAGCCGGCTCGGGCGGTCGATGACCAGGTATTCCCCCGTGTGCTCGACGTCGCCGTCGGCGCGTCGGTCCGTCAGCACGAACCGGCCACCGACGCGCGGATCGATGTCGCAGCGGACCATCTCGCCGGTGTCGGTGGAAAACAGGAACTGGCGCGCCAGGCCCACGTCGAGCCAGGCGTCGAACACACGCTCTGCCGGCTGCCGGAACCGGTGATGGACTTTGACTTCAAGATGGTCGGTGCTCTTCATGATCGTCGGACTCCTGAGGGTTGCTTGCGGGGACTCGCCTCCTCTTCATCGAGCAGCGCCTGAAGCCGCTGCACCCGGCCAGCCCAGAACCGCTGGCGCGACTGCAGCCAGTCCGAGGCTTCGGCCAAAGGCCGGGGATTGAGGCTCAGGTAGTGGTCACGGCCCGAGCGCCGGCGAGCAACGAGGCCCGCACGCTCCAGGATGCGAATGTGCTTGGAGACAGAGTTCAGCGAGATGTCGAACGGCGCCGCCACTTCGGTCACACGGGCTTCCCCCGCGGACAGCCGCGCAAGGATGGCACGACGGGTTTCGTCGGCCAGAGCCACGAACACATCATCGAGTTGGCTGGCAGGCGGCGCCTTGTTCATTAACCCATTTTGGTTAATGTTCAAGCCAAGGTCAACCGCCTGACGAATCGGTCACGGCTTGGGCAGAGGCCAAAGCGCCGTGACGGGCCGCTCCAGCACGCGCGCGGCGACCGGGTGGAACACGGCCGGCTTCAAGCGGCCACGGCGCACGGCCTCTGCCAGCCAGTGCTCGATGGACCCGCCGCGTTCGGTCCAGCGGTCCTGGCGCAGCAGCCCGTACAGGCCGGCGGCGATGACGTGCATGCCGTCATCGGCCCGGCGCCAACGGTCCGCAGGGTTGCGGGCCACCCCCAGTGCCTCGCTGATCAGTTGGTCCAGCGCCTGGGCGAGGTCCTCGTCCAGCATGCCCTTGAGCGTCGTGTAGCCCCAGCGCGGGTCGTGCTCGCGCACGATTTTCATGATGAGCGGGTCGCGTTCGAACACGGCCAGCGCTGCGCGCGCCACCAGGCCGTCCATGGGCACCGGCGGATGCAGCATCTCGTGGGCAGCGATGCGCACCGTCGTCGCGGTGTCGTAGTCGGCCGCCTGCAAGAAGGTCTGTCCCTGCACCTTGATGCCGTGGGGCTTGGAGAACTGCAGCAGCACGATCTGTATCTCCGGATCGAAGGTCCGGCCGGTCAGTTTCTCTTGCCAGGAAATCACGTCGAACCCGGCCAGGGCCCGGCCCACCTCGGCGACGCGGCGCGCCAGGTCGGGGCCGATGCGCTCCTGCCGGAAGGCCGCGAAGCCGGCATCTCGCAACGCGCAGAAGATCGCGTCGATCCGCGGCGCCGCACGGTCGAACCAGGCCCAGTCCGCCTCGCTCCAGTAGCTGCTCGCCCGGTAGCTCGGCAGGATGGACGTCTGCCGTGATCGCAGCGCTGCCAGCAGCGTGTCCAGCGTCGCATCGTGGCCATGGGCCGAGAACAGCACCTGCAGGTTGGGACCGAGCAGACCGAAGCCATCCTCGTTCGCCTCGCGCCAGAGCTGCACCGCGTCGGCACGAACGGCCTCGGGCAGGCGCGGCGAGAAGGCAGCCACATCGTCACCGTAGATGTCGAGGTAGAGCGGCGTGCCTGACAGCGGCCCGAGGAAGGCGATGGCATCGAAGCCTTCGGAGGCGCGCACCTTCCAGCGCGTGCGGTTGGCGCCGCTGCCTTGCGCGTGCAATGCCTCGGCAGAAAGCGCGGAGGCCACCGACGCGATCAGCGGCACGGAGAGGAGTGTTCGTCGTTGCATGCCGTGATGCTAGGCAGGCGATCCCGCCGAATCTTGAACGGACTTAACCCGGATTCAAACCCACCAGCCGCGTCGGCGTCACGCCGGTCATTGCGACGATGGCGCGCGTCATGTGGGCCTGGTCGGCGAAGCCGGTCTCGGCGGCCAGCATCGCCATGGAGCCGCGCCACCCCGGCAGCCGGCGCAGTGCCTGCACGGCGCGCAGCTCCAGCCGGTAGCGCTTCGGGGTGGTGCCATAGGCGCGGCGGAAACCGCGGCTGATGGACGGCGGGGCGATGCCCTGCGCGTCGGCCCAGACGCTGAGGTTCAGGGTCGGGTCGCTGGCCAGCGCCGCGGCCAGCGCATCAGGCCAGTCGTCCAGCCGCGTGGTGCAGGGGCGCCATGTGGCCTTCAGCAATTCGGCGGCCTCGATGGCGTCGCGCTCGGCGAGGCGGGCGATGGCATCGACGTCGGCCACCTGGCCCTGCACAGTGTCGATACCGCCGGCAGCCAGCGGGAGATTCAGCACCCGCGCGCCTTGGCGGAAGAACTCGTTGCGATGCGACTCATACCGGTCGTGGATGACGGCCTGCCCGGCCTCGATGCGCAGCCTGCCGCGGTCGCCAGCTTCCACGTAGCCGCCTGCAAGCACGAGCGCCACATAGGCATCGCCGTGGCGGTGCCGCGGCATCCGCTCGAAGGCGCTGTGGACGGTGAAGGTGGTGATCACGCGTGTTCCCTTTGCCGGCGAGTATTGCAGCCGAACGCCCGCGCGAGACCGTCGCCACCGCATGGACATGCGATATGCCCGATCAAGGTCATGGGGCGCCTGCCCGCCCGGCCTGAAATGGCGGTGAAGTCCTACACCCGTGAAGCGACGCGTTAGCGCAATGTGACGGCATCCGACTTTGGAGCCCACAGGGCGACGCCAACACATGGAATTTGCAACTTCAGAACGTCTGACCTTCGGCCTTGAACTTGAGCTCGAGGTCATCGATGGCGGCACGGGCCAGTTGTCACCCTCCAGCTTGCCGATCTGGGAAGAGCTGCAGGCCACGGAGCATGGCCAACAGTTCGCGCTGGAGGCCACGCAGGCGACCATCGAGCTGAACTCTTCCGTTCACACCGACGCTGATGCCATGCATGCGGAGGTGGCCGCGCGCGTCAGGCAACTGCAGGACGTTGCAGCATCACGGGGGCTGGCGGTCTGCGGAGGCGGTACTCATGTCGCCCAGTTCTGGAATGAACGCGTCCTGACCCCTTCGGAGCGCGCCTACAAGCTGGACGACCGCTTCGGCTTCCTGCCCAAACGCTTCTCGACCTACGGGATGCACGTCCACGTCGGCATGCCCGACGCCGAGAGCGCACTGCGCGTGGCCAACGTCCTCCAGGCCCACACGCCGCTGTTCATTGCCATGGCAGCCTCGTCGCCGTTTCTGCAGAACGGCGACTCGGGCTTTGCCGCCTCACGCCCACTGGAGACGCTGGTGTATCCGAATGGCGGACCAATGCCCTACCTGCTCGATTGGGCGCACTTCGAGGCGCTGGTACAGGAGTTCTTCAACACAGGCATTGCCGACTCGCTGAAGGACATCTACTGGGACGTGAGACCGAAGCCCGAGTTCGGGACCGTCGAGGTGCGGGTTTTCGACACGCCGTTGCGGGTCACGAAGGCCGTCAATCTGGCCGCTTTCACGCGCGCACTGGCAGGTCTGGTGCTGGACGGCAAGCTGGATCTGCCGAATCCGCGTCGCCACGTCACCGAGAGCAAGGTCAGCCGCTTCCTGGCGTGTCGTGATGGTCTGCAGGCGAGGTTGTTCGACCCGGTCAGCGGTCGATGGCTGGTGGCGCGTGACTGGGCTCTTGCGATCAGCGAACAGATCGCGACGCATCGCCCGACCGCGATGGACCGGCGGGCATTGGAAGCGCTGGCATCCGGCATTCATGATGAAGAGGATCACGCGCGCATGCGGGCTCTTTGGCGGGATCTGTCGCCGTCGGGACGCTTGCCCGAAGGCTCTGCGCCAAGCGGCGAGACACTGGCCGCTTACTCGGCGAACTTGTGCGGCGAGTTGCTGCAAACAGGTTGATCTTCAGCCTGGCGGCCTGTGTCGGATTGGTGGGCGGTGCAGGTTTCGAACCTGCGACCCCCACAGTGTGAATGTGGTGCTCTACCCCTGAGCTAACCGCCCAATCCATACGACCGAAATACCCTGCGTTCAGAACCACCGCGACTCCGGGAGCCGTGGTGGGCGGTGCAGGTTTCGAACCTGCGACCCCCACAGTGTGAATGTGGTGCTCTACCCCTGAGCTAACCGCCCTGAACGCGAATCAGGCTTCTCGCGAAGCCAGCGATTATGCCACGGCTTGCGGTGCGGGCTGGAGCTTTCGCCACTGGCAGGCGCCGCCTGACGCCTTGTCCAGGTCCGCCAGCAGCTTGGCGTGGGCCGCCACCTCGGCCTCGCTAGCGATCAGCACCGGCAGCTCGAAGCGGCTCAGGTCAGTGGCCTCGACGGTGACCTGCATGTCGCTGTTGCCGGCGTCGCCATGGTCGTCCATCAACAACGCGTCCTGGCCGCGCGTCAGGCGGATGTAGACGTCGGCCAGCAGCTCGGCGTCCAGCAGCGCCCCGTGCAGCACGCGCTTGGTGTTGTCGACTTCCAGGCGGCGGCACAGCGCGTCCAGCGAGTTGGCCTTGCCGGGGAAGAGGTCGCGCGCCATCAGCAGCGTGTCGCGCACGCCGCCAACATGGTCGGTCAGCACCCCGCGCCGCAGGCGCTTGAGCTCAGCGTTGACGAAGCCGATGTCGAAGGGCGCGTTGTGGATGACCAGCTCGGCGCCCGCCAGGTAGCTCAGCAACTGGTCGACGATCTGGGCGAACTTGGGCTTGTCGGCCAGGAACGCCTCGGTCAAGCCGTGGACCCGCAGCGCATCTTCATGGCTGGCGCGCTCGGGATTGATGTAGAGGTGCAGGTTGTTGCCGGTCAACTGTCGGTTGACCATCTCGACGCAGCCGATCTCGATGACGCGGTCGCCCTTGTCGGCGTCCAGGCCGGTGGTCTCGGTGTCGAAAAAGATCTGTCTCATGTCAACCCTGGGCCGGTCTCGCGTCGCGCTTGGTGGCCCACACAAAAATGCCGATACCGGCCAGGACCATGGGCAGGCTCAGCCACTGGCCCTGGCTCCAGTTCAGCGCCCGCAGGCCAAGGAAATCATCGGGCTCGCGGAAGTATTCCGCCACGAAACGGAAGGCGCCGTAGCCCATCATGAAGACGCCCGAGATCTGCCCGGTCGCGCGCGGCTTGCGTGCATACAGCCACAGGATGACGAAAAGCAGCAGGCCTTCACCGGCTGCCTGGTAGAGCTGGGACGGATGGCGGGCGATGCCGCCATCGTTGGCCTGCGGAAAGATCATTGCCCACGGCAGGTCGGCCGGCGCCTGCCGCCCCCAAAGCTCGCCGTTGAGGAAGTTGCCCAGTCGCACGGCCATGATGCCGGTGGGCACGCAGGGGGCGACGAGGTCGGAGACCTCGAAAAAGCTGCGGTTGCGCTGGCGCCCGAACAGCCACAGTCCAAACAGCACGCCCAGCAGGCCGCCATGGAAGGACATGCCCCCCTTCCAGACCGCGAACACCTCGGCGAGGTGGTCGATGTAGTAGTCGGGCTTGTAGAACAGGCAATAGCCCAGCCGCCCGCCGACCACGACGCCAAGTACGCCATAGAACAGCACGTCGTCGACGTCGCGCTTGGTCCAGCCCACGGCCGCATGCTGGGGCATGCGCACACGCCGGCCAGCCAGCCACAGGAAGAGGCCGAAGGCCACCAGATAGGTGAGGCCATACCAATGCACGGCCACGGGGCCGAGCTGGAGGGCGACGGGATCGAACTGCGGATGAACCAGCATGGCCCGGGGGATTAGCGGAAGCGGCGCGCATCATAGCCAGCGCCCCCTACGCCGTTGGCTTTAGCCCAGCTCGGCCAATTGCTTCCTGGCGCTCTCCACATTCCGCGGGTTGGCGCGCTTGTTCTGCACGAATCGCTCCAGCGCCAGCTTGGCGCCGGCCTTGTCGCCCTTGGCGAGCAGGGCCTGACCCAGGCGGTGGTCGATGGGCAGGCGCTCGGCACCTTCCAGCGCGCGAGCCCGCTCCAACGCCTTGACCGCCTCGTCCGGCTGGCCCATCTCGACCAGCACGCGGCCCAGGCCGTAGGGGCCGGCTGCATGGCCGGGATGGTCACGCTGCAACGCTTCGAAGATGCCACGCGACTTGGGCAGGTTCTTCTGCTCCATGAACTCGAACGCCAGCCGCGTCCACTGGCCGCGCAGCTCGCGAACCAGGGCGCGGTCCTCGCCCGGCTTGACGCCGGCCAACTCGCGCTCGGCGCCCGCCCAGTCCTTGTCGTTCATGGCCAACATGGCGCGCAGCAGCCGGGCCTGCTCGGGCTGGCGCGGCTGCACGTCGGCGGCCAGCTCCTTGGCCTTGGCCGCACTGCCACCGGCGAAGCCTGGCGCTATCAGGTAGAACTGCGTCAGCCCGCTGCGCGCCTCGAACAGCTGCGGGTCCTGCTCGACCGCCTTGACGAACTGCTCCTTGGTCTTGCTGGCCAGGCCGGGCATCTTGAAGACGCTGGCCGACATGGCCTGCTGGCCGTAGACGCGGCCCAGCGCATAGCTGCAGATGGCCTGCGGACGCTTGTCGGTGCAGGCCTGCAGCGCGGGCAGGCTGGCTTCCAGACGCGCAGCGTCGTTGTCGTCGACGGCGGCCATCGCCAGCGCAACGGCGGCCTGGTCGTCGTCGGGCTGCAGCTTGATACGAGCGTGCGCAGCACGGCTCAGCTCGGCAGTCCTGCCGGTATCCAGCCAGGCCTGCCATTGCGGGTCCTTGAGCAGATCGGCCTGTGCAGAACCGGCCAGCAGGGCGAGCGCGACAGGAAGCAGACGTAGGTGCATGTGGGGTGTCCAAAAAGGGGTTTGCATTGAACGCGTCAGGGCGCTACGGCGGCGCCCGGGTTTCCCCGGCGTGACTTCAGGCATGGTGGCGCATGTGTTCGACAAAGCGTGCAACCACGGGCGGCGCATCGGCACGCCAGATCAGGCTGGTCTCCACCTCAGGCGCGTCGGCCATCGCGCGGTAGACGACACCGGCGCGCTGCAGGCCCTGCAGGCTGGCCGGCACCCAAGCCACACCAATGGCGGCCGAGACCAGGTTGATGATGGTCTGCATCTGGATCGCTTCCTGCCCTACCCTCACATCTTGGCCTGCGCCGCCGTGGTGGGCCAGGATGGCGTCGTAGAGCGAGGGCGCAACGTCGCGTGGAAAGATGACGAGCGGGGCCGCCCGGCATTGCGCATCGCTGGGACGCTGGTCGCTGCTGGGCAGTGCCAACACCAGCGGCTCGACGCCAACGGACAGGCGCTCGAAGCCGGCCGGCGCCTGACCCGGCGTGTGAATGACGAAGCCGGCGTCGACGCTGCCGGCAGCGAACTCGTGCAGTTGCACATCGAGCGTCGCCTCGCGCAGCGCCAGCGCGACCTGCGGGCAGGCATCGCGGAAAGATCGCAGCCATTGCGGCAGCCCGCCAAAGCCGACGGTCGAGACGAAGGCCAGCCGCAGCCGTCCAGCGAGGCCGGCGGCCACCGCCCTCACTTCGGCCGGCAGCGCAGCCGCTTCGGCGAGCAGCTTCTTCGCCAAGGTCTGCAGAGCAGCTCCCGCAGGCGTCAGCTGGACGCTGCGGCTGCTGCGCTCAAATAGTTGCACGCCAAGCTGCCCCTCCAGCTTGCGCACGGCCTGCGTCAGCGGCGGCTGGCTCATGTGCAGCGCTTGAGCGGCGCGGCCGAAGTGCAGCAACTCGGCCACGGCAAGGAATTGCTGAAGGGGGCGCAGTTCGATCATTGATTCACTCGGTGTATCGATCACCATCGAACAATATATTTGAAACGCGAACCTTCACGCGCCACACTGCCGTCTTCAAGAGGAAACCGCCATGAGCTTCAACCGCCGCAGCAAGAACATCACCGAAGGCGTGGCACGCGCCCCCAACCGTTCCATGTACTACGGCATGGGCTACCAGGAGAGCGACTTCGGCAAGCCGATGATCGGCATCGCCAATGGCCACTCTACGATCACGCCCTGCAACTCCGGCCTGCAAAAGCTCGCCGACGCCGCCGTCATCGGCCTGAAGGCCGCCGGCGCCAACGCCCAGCTGTTCGGCACGCCCACGATCTCGGACGGCATGGCCATGGGCACGGAGGGCATGAAGTACAGCCTGGTGTCGCGCGAGGTCATTTCCGACTGCGTGGAGACCTGCGTGGGTGGACAGTGGCTGGACGGCGTCATGGTCATCGGCGGCTGCGACAAGAACATGCCGGGCGGCATGATGGGCATGCTGCGCGCCAACGTGCCGGCGATCTATATCTACGGCGGCACCATCAAGCCGGGCCACTACAAGGGCCAGGACCTGAACATCGTCAGCGTCTTCGAAGCGGTGGGCCAGTTCAGCGCCGGCAAGATGAGCGAGGAAGACTTCTGCCAGATCGAGAAGCGCGCCATCCCCGGCAGCGGCTCCTGCGGCGGCATGTACACGGCCAACACGATGAGCTCCGCCTTCGAGGCGCTGGGCATGAGCCTGCCGTACTCGTCGTCGATGTCCAACGTCGAGGACGAAGTCGTCGAGAACACGAAGAAAGCGGCGGTCTACCTCGTCGAGGCCGTCAAGGCCGACCTGAAGCCGCGCGACATCGTCACCAAGAAGGCCATCGAGAACGCCGTCGCCGTCATCATGGCCACGGGCGGCTCGACGAACGCGGTGCTGCACTTCCTGGCCATCGCCCATGCGGCCGAGGTGGACTGGACCATTGACGACTTCGAGCGGATGCGCAAGAAGATCCCGGTGCTGTGCAACCTGAAGCCTAGCGGCCAGTACCTCGCCGTGGACCTGCACAAGGCGGGCGGCGTGCCCGCCGTCATGAAGGAGTTGCTGACCGCCGGCCTGCTGCACGGCGACTGCATCACGATCACCGGCAAGACCGTGGCCGAGAACCTGGCCGACGTGCCAGCGCTGAGCGCCGAGCAGGACGTCATCCAGCCGGTTGCCAAGCCGATCTACGCTGAGGGCCACCTGGCCATCCTGCGCGGCAACCTGAGCCCGGAAGGCTGCGTGGCCAAGATCACCGGCCTGAAGACGCCGGTGATGACCGGCCCGGCGCGCGTCTTCGACGACGAGCAGAGCGCGCTGGCCGCCATCATGGCCAACAAGATCGTGGCCGGCGATGTGATGGTGCTGCGCTACTTGGGCCCCAAGGGCGGCCCCGGCATGCCGGAAATGCTGGCGCCCACCGGCGCGCTGATCGGCCAGGGCCTGGGCGAAAGCGTGGGCCTGATCACCGATGGCCGGTTCTCAGGCGGCACCTGGGGCATGGTCGTGGGCCACGTGGCGCCCGAAGCCTACGAAGGCGGTGTCATCGCCTTGGTGCAAGAGGGAGACTCGATCACCATCGACGCCCATCAGCTGCTGCTCAACCTGAATGTCGGCGATGCGGAAATCGCCAAGCGCCGTGCAGCCTGGGTTCAACCATCACCGCGTTACACGCGCGGGGTGCTGGCCAAATTCGCCAGGAACGCGTCCAGCGCCAGCTCGGGCGCCGTGCTGGACCGGTTCGAGTGAGAGGCGCTCTCAGCGCTTTTTCTTCCCTGGCCTGAACTGCCCCAGCGCTTCCATCTGCTGCTCGCGGCGCGCAGCCTTGCGCTCGTCCATCGACCGCATGGCCTTGCGCTGGGTCAGGCCGGAAGCGTCGGCCCAGGCCCACCAGGCTGCGGCCAGCGCAAAGGGCGACAGCACGATGACCCAGGCCCATAAATCGTCCTGGTGGAACTGAACCCAGCCGCCGAGCCGCAAAACAACGCACAGCACGCCAATCAATACGAAAACCATGCGTCAACTCCTTCAGGTATCTTTGCGTTCACTGTAGTCCAACGCCCCGAAAGGTTTGCATGAAGAATGTACTGATCCTCAGCCTCGCGCTTCTCGCCCCGGCTGCCGCCTTCGCCAACCAGGAACTGGCCCAGAAGAAGAACTGCATGGCCTGCCATGCAGTCGACAAGAAGCTGGTCGGCCCGGCCTACAAGGAAGTGGCCGCCAAGTACGCGAAGGACAAAGATGCGTACAAGAAGCTGGCCGAGAAGATCCAGAAGGGCGGCGCCGGCGTCTGGGGTCCGGTGCCGATGCCGGCCAACCCGCAGGTCAGTGCGGCTGAAGCCGAGACGCTGGCCAAGTGGGTCATGACGGTCAAGTAAGCCGGCCGTCGACCTGATTCAACAGGCCCTGCGGGGCCTGTTTTCATTGGGCGGGCGTCATGGGCGTTTCACGGCCACTGCCAAGAATCGCGCCGCGCAGGCTGTTCTGCGCTTTCCTAACGGCTCGCCCATGACCACCTTCCGCCTCACGAAACGCACCGCAGCCGCGGCTGCCGTCGTCGCCCTCTTCGCCGCGCCGCTGGCCCAGGCCGCCTCGGCATCCCTGGCAGGCTGGGCGCTGATGCCGGCCAATACGTTTGCAGACGGGCCCACGTCCGGCCAGTTCGCCAGCGGCGCCGGCGGCAACCCGCTGCCGCTGCTGAACAAGCAACCGGTGCAAGGCTTTTCGGCCGTGCTGAACGGCCCCAAGGCCGGCAGCTACATCTACATGGCCGACAACGGCTTTGGCGCGCAGGGTAACTCGGCCGACACGCTGCTGCGCCTGTATGCCGTCACGCCGGATTTCAAGACTGCGTCCGGCGGCAGCGGCACGGTTGCCGCGGCCAACTTCAACACCGGCGCCGCCATGGCGGGCTTCACGGCCGGCAGCCACATCACACTGTCCGATCCCAACCATCTCCTCAGCCTGAAGGTGCAGGCCGACTACACCCGCTACTACAACAACGCCGCCAACCCGCTGGTCGATCCCAGCATCCGCGCCAACCGCTTGTTGACCGGTGCCGACCTCGACGTGGAGGCCGCCCGCAAGGACAAGAACGGCAACTACTGGTTCGGTGATGAGTTCGGCCCCTACCTGATCAAGACCAATGCCAACGGCGAAGTCCTGCGCCGCGAGGTCGGCATGCTGGGCGTCGCCTCGCCGCAGAACGAGGCGGTCGTGAACGGCACCATCGGCGCGACGCTGGGCCGCTCCCTCGGCTTCGAGGGCATGGCCTCCAGCCCGAATGGGGACCGCCTCTACACGCTGCTCGAAGGCACGGTGACCGGCGACCCGGCCCGCACGCTGCGCATCAACGCTTTTGATATCGACACCGAAAGCTACACCGGCCAGCAATGGCGCTACAAGCTCGATGCCGCCGGCACGGCCATCGGCGACATGACGGCCATCAACGAGCACGAGTTCCTGGTCATCGAGCGCAACGGCGCCACCGCCACCAGCGGCACGCCGTTCAAGAAGATCTTCAAGATCGACCTGAACCAAGTCGACGGCAGCGGCAACCTCAGCAAGACCGAAGTGGTCAACCTGATGGACATCGCCGACCCCAACGACCTGAACGGCGACGGCAGCACGGCCTTCACCTTCCCGTTCACGACCATCGAAAGCGTCCTCATCCTCGATGCGAACACGCTGCTGGTCGCCAACGACAACAACTACCCCGGCACCGGCGGGCGCAACCTGGGCTCGGACAACACCGAGTTCCTGAAGATCCGCCTCGACCAGGCGCTCAATGTGTCGCCTGTGCCTGAACCGGCCAGCCTGGCGATGCTGCTGGGTGGGCTGGGCGTCGTCGGCTTCGTGGCGCGCCGCCGTCAACGCGGTTGATCCGCACCCGTCAATACAAAGGCCGCCCGGGGGCGGCCTTTTCGTTGGCACTCGCGGCAGCGATCAGTAGGCCTGACCCAGTTGCTCCAGGATGGCCGGGTTTTGGTGCTCGCTCACATCGCAAGCGATATGAGCACGCCCCAAATCCCGCTGTCGGCTTGCGCCTCCCCGCACTGCGTGCGGCTTGAGCAGCTGGTCAGTAAGCCTGACCCAGCTGCTCAAGGATCGCGGGATTTTGGTGTTCACCCACATCGCTGGGCGATATGAGTGAACCCCGAACCCGGCCCGGTCAGTAAGCTTGACCTAGCTGCTCCAGGATGGCCGGGTTCTCCAAGGTCGAGGTGTCCTGGGTGACCGTCTCGCCCTTCGCCACCGACCGCAGCAACCGCCGCATGATCTTGCCCGAGCGGGTCTTGGGCAGGTTGTCGCCGAAGCGGATGTCCTTGGGCTTGGCGATGGGGCCGATCTCCTTGGCCACGTGGTCGCGCAGCTGTTTGGCAATCGCCTTGGCCTCGTCGCCGCTGGGGCGCGGGCGCTTCAGCACGACGAAGGCGCAGATGGCCTCGCCGGTGGTGTCGTCCGGGCGGCCGACGACGGCCGCCTCGGCGACCAGCTCGGTGCAGCTGACCAGCGCCGACTCGATCTCCATCGTGCCCATGCGGTGGCCGGACACGTTCAGCACGTCGTCGATGCGACCGGTGATCGTGAAGTAGCCCGTCTCGGCGTCGCGGATGGCGCCGTCGCCGGCCAGGTAGTAGCCCTTCAGCTCCGGCGGGTAGTAGCTTTTCTTGAAGCGCTCAGGGTCGCCCCAGATCGTGCGAATCATGCTGGGCCACGGCTTCTTGACGACCAGGATGCCGCCCTGGCCGTTGGGCACGTCGTTGCCGGTCTCGTCGACGATGGCCGCTGTGATGCCCGGGAAGGGCAGCGTGCAGGAGCCGGGCACCAGCGTCGTGGCGCCGGGCAGCGGCGTGATCATGTGGCCGCCGGTCTCGGTCTGCCAGAAGGTGTCGACGATGGGGCAACGGCCGCCGCCGACATGCTGGTGGTACCACTCCCAGGCAGCGGGGTTGATGGGCTCGCCGACTGAGCCCAGCAGGCGCAGGCTGCTGAGGTCGGAGCGCGCGGGGTGGACAGCGGCGTTGCTCTCGGCGGCCTTGATCAGCGACCGGATGGCCGTGGGCGCCGTGTAGAAGATCGTGACCTTGTGTTTCTCGATCATCTGCCAGAAGCGGCCGGCGTCTGGGTAGGTGGGTACACCCTCGAAGACGATTTCGGTGCCGCCCAGGGCCAGCGGGCCGTAGGTGATGTAGGTGTGGCCGGTCACCCAGCCGATGTCGGCCGTGCACCAGAAGATGTCGTCGTCCTTCAGGTCGAAGGTCCACTTGGTCGTCAGCGCCGCGTGCAGCAGATAACCGCCGGTGCTGTGCTGCACGCCCTTGGGCTTGCCGGTGGAGCCGGATGTGTAGAGCAGGAAGAGCGGGTGCTCGGCCTCGACCCATTCGGGCGCGCAGGTCGTGGACTCAGCGGCCATCAGCTCATGCAGCCACGAGTCACGGCCTTCGACCCAGCCAACCTTGCCGCCGGTGCGCTTGTAGACGATGACGTCCTTCAGCGTCGGGCAGACGCCGCCGTCCAGCGCCTCGTCGACGATTGATTTCAGCGGCAGCGCCTTGCCGCCACGCGCCTGCTCGTCGGCGCAGAGAATGGCCACGGCGCCGGCGTCCTGCACGCGGTCGCGCAAGGACTGCGCCGAGAAGCCGCCGAACACGACCGAGTGCGTCGCGCCGATGCGGGCGCAGGCTTGCATGGCCACCACGCCTTCGACAGACATGGGCATGTAGATGACGACGCGGTCGCCTTTCTTGATGCCGCGCGCCTTCAATGCATTGGCTAGCTGACCGACCTTGGCCAGCAATTCCGAGTAGGTGACATTGGTGACCTTGCCATCGTCGGCTTCGAAGATCAGCGCCGTCTTGCCACCCTTGCCGGCTTCGACATGGCGGTCGAGGCAGTTGTAGGAAACGTTCAGCTTGCCGTCCTCGAACCACTTGAAGAAGGGCGCATCGCTGTCGTTCAGCGTCTTGGTGAACGGCGTCTGCCAGCTCAACAGCTCGCGGGCCTGGCGGGCCCAGAAGCCGGCGTAGTCGGCCTCGGCCTCGGCCACCAGCGCCGCATAGCCGGCCTCGCCTTTGACGTGGGCATTGGCAACCCACTCGGCGGTGGGCGCATAGGTGTTGAGCGTGCTCATGGCTTGTCTCCTGATGATTTCTTGGCGCGGACTGTGCTTCTGGCGTCTGACGATGCCCTGACGATGTGGCGTCATGCACGGCACCTAGAATTTCCCCCAATTCTGCTCGCGCCCCATCCATGCCCAACGATCCCCAGCTCCGCCCTCTGCCCCGCCTTATCTTCGCCAGCCGCTGGCTGCAGCTGCCGCTGTATCTTGGGCTGATCCTGGCGCAGGCTGTCTACGTGTTCCAGTTCTGGACGGAGCTGGTGCACTTGATCGAGGCGGCGTTCGGCAACCAGGCGGCGTTGGACATTCTGGTCAAGAGCATCGGCTACAAGGGCGAGGCGCTGCCCGGCAAGCTCAACGAAACCATCCTGATGCTCGTCGTGCTCGGGCTGATCGACGTGGTGATGATCTCCAACCTGCTGATCATGGTCATCGTGGGCGGCTACGAGACGTTCGTATCGCGCATGGACCTGGATGGTCATCCCGACCAGCCGGAGTGGCTCAGCCACGTGAACGCCTCGGTGCTGAAGGTCAAGCTGGCCACGGCCATCATCGGCATCAGCTCCATCCACCTGTTGAAGACGTTCATCAACGCCGACAACTACAGCGAGAAAACGCTGATGTGGCAGACGCTGATCCATGTCGCCTTCCTTGCATCGGCGATGGCGATTGCCTACACGGATCGGCTGCTGGCTTCCACGGAGTCGGGCAAGCACTGATCCTCAGCGGCCGACCATTTGCGCCGGTACCACCCAGGCGTCGAACTGCTCGGCCGTTACGTGGCCGAGCGCCAGCGCGGCCTCGCGCAGGCTGCTGCCGTCCTTGTGCGCTTTCTTGGCGATCTGCGCGGCCTTGTCGTAGCCGATATGGGTGTTGAGCGCTGTCACCAACATCAGTGAGCGTTCCACCAACTCGCTGATCCGCCGCTCGTTCGGCTCGATGCCGACGGCGCAATGCTTGTCAAAGCTGGCCATGCCATCGGCCAGCAGCCGCACGCTCTGCAGGAAGTTGTGGATGACCATGGGCCGAAACACGTTCAGCTCGAAGTTGCCGGACGCGCCGCCGATGTTGATGGCCACGTCGTTGCCCATCACCTGAGCGGCCAGCATCGTGACCGCCTCGCTCTGCGTCGGGTTGACCTTGCCCGGCATGATGGACGAGCCCGGCTCGTTCTCCGGGATGCGGATCTCGCCGATGCCGCTGCGCGGGCCGCTGGCCAGCCAGCGCACATCGTTGGCAATCTTGGTCATGCTGGCGGCGAGCGTTTTTAGCGCGCCGTGGGCATGGACCAGGGCGTCGCAGGAAGCCATCGCCTCGAACTTGTTCGGCGCGGTGACAAAGGGTTGGCCGGTCAGCCGCGCCAATTCGGCTGCGACCTGCTCGGCATAGCCCTTCGGGGCGTTGAGGCCTGTCCCGACCGCCGTGCCCCCCAATGCCAGCTCATAAAGATGCGGCAGTGCGGCCATCACGTGGCGCTCGCCGTGCGTCAGTTGCGCCACCCAGCCGGAGATCTCCTGGCCCAGCGTCAGCGGCGTCGCGTCCTGCAGATGGGTGCGGCCGATCTTGACGATGTCGTCAAACGCCTCGGTCTTTTGAGCCAGCGTCGTGCGCAGGGCGTGCAGCGGCGGAAGCAGCCGCTCTGTCAGCGCCTGCACGGCGGCGACGTGCATGGCAGTGGGGAACACGTCGTTGCTGCTCTGGCTGCGGTTCACGTCGTCGTTGGGGTGCACCAGCCGCCCTTCGCCGCGCTCGCCGCCCAGCAGCTCGCTGGCGCGGTTGGCCAGCACCTCATTGACGTTCATGTTGGTCTGCGTGCCCGAGCCGGTCTGCCATACGACGAGCGGAAACTCGTCGGCATGCAGGCCGCTGATGACCTCGTCGGCCGCGCGAACGATTGCGTCGGTCTTCGTCGCGTCCTGCAGCCCGAGCGCCTGGTTGACGACGGCCGATGCGCGCTTCACCTTCGCGAGCGCGCGGATCAATTCGGGCGCCTGGCGCTCACCTGAAATGTCAAAGTTCAGCAACGAGCGCTGCGTCTGCGCTCCCCATAGCTTGTCGGCGGGCACCTCGATAGGGCCAAAGGTGTCGCGTTCGATGCGGGTGTTCATGGAGCCTCCCAACAGATGGCACGGTCTCAGCATGCCCATCTTTGTGGTGTCGAGCAAATTTACACAGGCCGCCCCATTTCTTTTTACAGCGCATCAAGTCATTGATTTAATTAAGAAATTCGTCATGGCACTCTCCTTGCTAAAACCGGTCGGTTACTTACCTTTCCGTGGAGATAAATATGCAGATTCACAAAATCCTCGCCACAGCGTCGCTGCTGGTCCTGACCGCTACTTCGGCCGTCGCCGCCCCGGTTGTCTACAACCTGTCGCTGCCGAACATCTCGACCTTCGACAGCGTCATCACCGGCACCGGTGCTGCCGTGACGACAGCTCAAGTCACGGCCGCCAGTTCTTACGCCTACACGGATCTGGGCGGCAACCCCGCAACGGTTACCGTGACGCGCACGTCCAACGGCGCTGCGGCCACCCCGAACGGCGGCGCCTACAGCAGCAACGGCCAATCGCTGTCCGGCAACACCTGGAACATCAACCCGACCGCCGGTCTTGGTGGCGGCGCCGCCGGCAAGCCGGACATCAACGGCTACACCAGCGGTCTGACCTTCACGTTCTCTTCGCCGGTCAATGCCTTCGGCTTCGAGATCGGTGACTGGGGTACCTGCTGCACGACCAACACCCGCTCCGCTGCCGTCCAAGCTGCCTATGGTGTCGCTGCCACGGGCTCGGGCCTGTGGATCGCCTTCGACGGCGGCGCTGCAACCCTGCCGGCCAACGCGCTGAGCGCCAACGACAACCCCGGCTATGCCGCGGCTCAGAGCTACACCAACTTCATCGGTGCCATCGACTCGTCGGGCACCTTCAGCAAGATCACCTTCTTCGGTGACGGCTTCGGTGAATTCCTGGTTGCCGGCGGCACCCTGCGCTTCGCGTCGGTGGCCATCGGTTCGGTGGGCAACCTGCCCGAGCCGGCTTCGCTGGCCCTGGTCGGCCTGGCCCTGGGTGGCGTGGCTTTCGCTCGCCGTCGCAAGAGCTCCTGATAAGGCTTCTGCGATCAGCGCGCATGCGCTGACGCAGGGTTGAATCCAACAAGAATCCCCGGCAATGCAAGTTGCCGGGGATTCTTCTTTTTGACCTGCACATCGGTTTGCCCGGCACGGGCGCGGGCCGAACAAGGGGAAGCCTGCGGGATAATTCCGCCTCGCCGCACCGAGCCCTAGGACCCCATGAGCACCACGATCAAGTACGCGGACCTCGTCGACAGCGTCGCCGCCGCGCTGCAGTACATCAGCTACTACCACCCCGCCGACTACATCGCCCACCTGGCCCGCGCCTACGAGAGCGAGGCCTCGCCCGCCGCCAAGGACGCCATCGCGCAGATCCTGACCAACAGCCGCATGTGCGCCGAAGGTCGCCGCCCGATCTGCCAGGACACCGGCATCGTCAACGTCTTCTTGAAGATCGGTATGGACGTGCGCTGGGAAGGCTTCAGCGGCAGCATCGAGGACGCCATCAACGAAGGCGTGCGCCAGGGTTATCTCAACCCCGATAACAAGCTGCGCGCTTCGGTGCTGGACGACCCCATCTTTGCCCGCAAGAACACCAAGGACAACACGCCCGCCGTCGTGCAGATGGAGGTGGTGCCCGGCAACACGGTCGACGTCATCGTCGCGGCCAAGGGCGGCGGCTCGGAGAACAAGAGCAAGGTCTACATGCTCAACCCCAGTGACGACATCGTCGAGTGGGTGCTGAAGACGGTGCCGACCATGGGCGCCGGCTGGTGCCCGCCGGGCATGCTGGGCATTGGCGTCGGCGGCACGGCCGAGAAGGCCGCCCTGCTGGCCAAGCAGGCGCTGATGGAAGACATCGACATGTACGAGCTGCTGCAACGCGGCCCGCAAAACAAGCTCGAAGAGATGCGCATCGAGCTGTACGAGAAGGTGAACGCTTTGGGCATCGGCGCGCAGGGCTTGGGCGGCCTCACCACAGTGCTAGACGTGAAGATCAAGACCTTCCCGACCCACGCGGCCAGCAAGCCCATCGCCATGATCCCTAACTGCGCTGCCACGCGCCATGCGCACTTCGTGCTGGACGGCAGCGGCCCCACCTACCTGGAGCCGCCCAGCCTGGACCTGTGGCCCGACGTGCAGTGGGCGCCCGACTACAACAAGAGCCGCCGCGTCGACCTGAACGCGTTGACGCCGGCCGAAGTCGCCACCTGGGAGGCCGGCGAAACGTTGCTGCTGAACGGCAAGATGCTGACCGGCCGCGACGCCGCCCACAAGCGCATCCAGGACATGCTGGCCAAGGGTGAATCGCTGCCGGTGGACTTCACGAACCGCGCGATCTACTACGTCGGCCCGGTCGACCCGGTGCGTGACGAGGTCGTCGGCCCCGCCGGCCCCACCACCGCCACGCGCATGGACAAGTTCACCGACATGATGCTGGCAAAGACCGGCCTCATCGCGATGGTCGGTAAGGCGGAGCGCGGCCCGGTGGCCATCGAATCGATCAAGAACCACAACAGCGCCTACCTGATGGCCGTCGGCGGTTCGGCCTACCTCGTCAGCAAGGCCATCAAGGGCGCCCAGGTTGTCGGCTTCGAGGACCTGGGCATGGAAGCCATCTACGAGTTCGACGTGGTGGATATGCCTGTCACCGTGGCGGTCGACGCCACCGGCACCAGCGCCCACATCACCGGCCCGGCCGAGTGGAAGCAGCGCATTGCCTCGGGCAAGGCCATCGGTATCCCCGTCGCTGCGGCCTGACGGCACCATGCGCGGGTGGTTGGGCAGACCGCCCGACATGGTCCAGGTCTGCACTCTCCGCAGGGGCGCCTTGATGGGCCTCGTCGCTAGTTCGAAAAATTGCGAGCGAGGCGCAGGCCGAACTTCAGCCGCCCTCTGTCCCACGGTGTGAATCGCGGGATCTGGAAGACGTCTTCACCGCGTCGCGCCGCCGCCCAGCGGGTCGAGACCGCCGCATCGAAACCCAGTTCGCGGACGATGCCAGGGTGTACGTCGGGAAGGTAATCGGTCCCCGGCTTTCCGTTGGGATACGCGAACAGGCCGACATGCTCTCCGAGCAAGGCCTGCAACGCGTCTCGACTGCGAGCGATCTCGTCGGCGGCCTGGTTGACGGGAAGCTTCGCCAGGATCGGGTGGCTGACCGTATGCGCCCCGATCTGCATGCCGGCGCGGCGCAGGTTGCGCACCTGCTCGCTGTTCATCATCAGGTCGTCGGGCGGGCTGGCCTCGGCGCGCTGCGCGATGGCGTCGACGCAGGCGACGCGCGGCTCCGGGGCCAGATACTTGACGCGCTGGATCAGGTGGCCGAGGGCTGTGCGGCGGTGGGCATCATCGCCCAGCGCATGCTGGCCCAGATCCTCACCGTGGCCGTCCTTCAGACCGCGCAGATCCAGCACGGATTTGCTGCTGCGCCGAACCGATTCAATCAGCGTGTCGTTCCACATCCGCCCACCGTCGAGAAAGCCGGTGGCAACGAAAAAACTGCACGGAAGGCCATGCTTTCGCAGCAACGGCAGCGCCACATCATGGTTGTCGGCGTAGCCGTCGTCGAAGCTCAACGCAGCCGCTCGTGCTGGCAGAGCGCCTTCGTGGAGCTGCCGGATGGCCCTATCAAGCGGCAGCACGTTGAACCAGGACTTGGCCCAGCCCAGCAACTCATCGAAGCGCGCGGCATCGACCTCGTCGGGGAATAGCGGATCCGGCACGCGCAGCACGCGATGGAAGATCAACACCGTCAGGCGCGCCCGCGCGCCCGCCGGAGACAACAGGCTGAACAAGGGCTTCATGGCAGCATCGGCACCGGTTTCTTCTTCTGGAAACGCTTCTTCAGGAATTCGGGCCAGTAGATGACCGGCTCCTCCTTCTCTTGCAACCACGCCTTGTTCTGCATCCAACGCTGGCCGATGACCGCGAGGATGAGCAGGTTGTAGGGCAGGTCCCAGTAGCTGAGGCTCAGGAAGGCCCCGCCCACGGCATAGCCGGCCAAGCTCACCTGCAGCATGCCGCCAAGGTCGGACAGCCACTGTGTCTGCGGCTGCGCCCTCCCCTTGATACGCAGCTTGCCCGCCGTGAACCAGGCCATGGTGAACATGGTCAGGAAAAGGAACAGGCCGATGAAGCCCTGCTCGCCCAGCACCATGAAATAGATGCTGTGCGCGGCATGCACGCGGTCGGGCTCAGGCCCGTAGATGGCGAAGATGCTGGCCGTCCAGATCATGTAGCCGCCACCGAAAATCCGGTCCTTGGCCAGATTCCAAGCCATGCCCCAGGCGTTGAGGCGGCCGAGCGCTGAATCGTCTTGGTCATAGGTCTTGATGGTGTTCATCCGGTCCCACCACTCGGCCGGCATCACCGACAGCAGCGCAATGCCGACAACCACCATCAACATCGCACCGACCATCTTGTTCTTGCCGCGCCACCACAGCACCAAGGCCATTGCCGCAATGGCCAGCAGTGCGCCGCGCGAGTGGCTGCCGAGCGCCGACATCGCCATCAGCACCATGCAGACTGTCATCGTCGTCTTAGCCCATTTAGCCTGCATCTGCATCTGCAGGAAGCGCATCAGGGGGATGACCATGACGATGGCCAGCGCTACCTCGTTGTTGCCCTCAATATAGGTGTTCTCCGGTCCCCACACCTTGTAGCTGCCGCCGGTCGCGAGGGTGAACGCGCCGCCCTTGACGCCGAAGAAGCCGATGGAGAAGACCAGCACCCAGGTCAGCAGCATGGCGTGTCGCTTACTGTGCAGCAGCACGATGGCCACCAGGATCATCAGATCGATCTTCATGACCCGCTTCCACAGCTCGAAGGACGGCTCGAAGATCATCGAGAAAGGCAGCGTGATGCACATCCAGACCATGAAGAGGATGAGGACGATGCCCTCGCGACTTTGCGAGTAGTCGCGCCTGTCCTTGGTAATGAAGAGGCCGATCAGCGTGGCGCCGCCGATGGCGGCCGCGATCGGCATCGTGTTCAACGACCAGCTCAGCTGGTGGGGGTTCATGATGCTGAGCCAGGTCCAGCCCAGGATGCCGATCCAGGGCCGGCGGAAGGCCTGGATGAAGATCCAGCCGATGATGACCAGCAAGGCAAGGTCACGCATGACGGGCCCTCCAGCAGCGAGCCATGTCCCCAAACAGCGTTAGCTGGCCTTCGGTCGTCGCCTGCCAACCGAAACCCTGCGCATAGCCGCGCACGGCGTCGCGTGACGATGGCGACTGCCAAAGGGCCTTGGCAGCCTCTGCCAGGCTGCGTGCGGAGCGCTCTTCTACGACGCGACCGGTAAACGGCATCTTGACGATCTCCGGGATTCCGCCCACCGCGGTAGCGATGACGGGCGTTCCGCAGGCCATGCTTTCCAGCAACACGTTCGGCCAACCCTCGCGTTCCGATGCGAGCAGCAGCATGTCGGCCGCGGCGTACCAGCCGGCCAGATCCTGCTGCGGCAGAGCCCCGAGGAAGCGGACTTCCGAACGCAGTCCCAGGCGATCCGCCAGCGCTTCAAGGGTGGGGCGCAGCGGCCCTGCGCCGATGATGCATAGACGCGCCTGCAGTCCTTGGCCGCGCAAAATGGCCAGCGCCTCGATGACGAGGTCATGGCCCTTCAACGGCACCAAATTGCCGACCGACACCAACAGCGGACTGCCTTCGGCACCCAGGCGAGCACGCAGGGCAACCCGATCTGCGTCAGCGCGAAAACGCTCCACATCGACACCATTGCGCAGCACCAGCTGGCGCGGGCTGACGATGCCGAGTTCATTCATCCGGTCGACCAGTGCCTGACTGACGCCGATGGAGGCATCGGCGATCTTGGAAGCCCAGCGCATCCAGCGTCGCGGCAGGCCATGGCGGCCGATCAGGTTGACGTCGCTGCCGCGGGCCGTCACCGCCAGCGGCTTGCGGAACCACTTGGCCAGCAAGGCGGCGGCGACACCGTCGGGGTAGTAGTAGTGGGCATCGATGACATCAAAGTCGAAGCCCTCGTCGATCACCTGCTGCAAGGCCGCGCGCGCGCCGAGGGCGAGGGTCAGCGGTGCCGTGGTCATGCCCACCTTGGGCAGCAGCAGATAGCGCGGATGCAGCACATCCAGGCCATTGCGCTGCTCCCGCGCGGGCGTGGCGGCAAACCTGGCGTAATCGCCCCAGCGCGGTTTGGTTGATGGAAACCAGGGCACGGGTGCGACGACACGGGATTCGACCTCGCCGCTCTTCACCAACTCGCGCAGCCTTGTCTCGACAAAGATGCCATGGCCTGGGCGAACGCTGCTCGGAAACAGCGTCGAAAAGGTCAGCACCTTCAACCTCGTCATGCCGACGCCTCGACGGCTTCCACGAGGATGCAGGCGAACACCTCGGCCGCGACACGATGACCGAAGCGCGCTTCAACCAGCTCGCGCGCCGCACGTGACAGCTTCAGGCGCAGCGCGCCATCGGCAATCAACTTGAGCGTCGCGTCGGCCAACGCCTCGGCGCCATCAGCACGAAGGAAATGCGTGCCGTGGTCGACATCCAGCCCCTCGATGCCGATGGTCGTCGACACGACTGGCAGGCCCATGGCCATGGCCTCGAAGGCCTTGATGCGGGTGCCGCCGCCGACGCGCAGCGGGATGACGAAAGCCTGCGCATCACGCACATGGTCGCGCACATCGTCGACAAAGCCGGTGAAGGTCACGCCGGGCACATTGCGCTGCGTCAGCGACGCGGGCGGATGGCGGCCGACGACACGCAATTGCGCGTTAGGGATCTGGCTGCGCACACGCGGCCAGACCTCGTCGATGTAGAAACGGATGCCGTCGACATTGGCCTCCCAGTCCATCGAGCCGGTGAAGACCACCACCGGGCTGCCATCCGCCGGTGGCTGCCAGGAGAAGAAGTCCAGGTCCACGCCGGTCGGGATGGCGCGTGCGGTCTTGAGCCCATCGTTCTTCTCGAACATCTTCGCGTCGCGCTCCGACACGGCGACCACGCGCGTGAAGCGGGCCAGCGCCTCACGCTCAAAGCGGCGCATCTTGGCCGCCTGCGCGGCCCACAGCCAGCGCAGCGGTGCGCTCGCGGCCGTCTTGGCGTGACGCTCGAAGATCTCCGTCTCGACGTTGTGCGTGAAGCAGACTGTTGCACCCTGAAGCTGGTCGGGTCGCAGCACAGCGGCATGGACGAAATCGAAGACGACAACGTCGAACCGCTCGGCGGCCAGCGCCTTCTCGACGGCGGCAACGGCCGCGGGCGTGCGGTCATTCACCACGTTGATCGGCAGCGAGGACAGCAGGTCTGGCGCGCGCTTCCAGCGCGGTTTCGGCGAGTTCGGCTGCCAGCCAACGAAGCGCTCGCAAAGCCGGTCGATCTCGCCCTGCCATTCACGCTGCTGCTCAGGCGTTGCCGGCGACAGCAGCGTGATGTCGAACTGGCCGCTCTCCTTGAGCCCGCGCAGGATGTTGCCCGTGCGGATCTTGCCGCCGGCATCGGCCGGAAACAGGAAGACAGGCGAGACGAACGCGACCTTCAAACGGTTCACCAGCAGATGCCTTCGTACTGGGCAAACCCGGCAGCGCGGAGATCGGCATAACCATTCAAGTCCACGACGCGCGCACCCTTCGCCAACGCAATGATGCGCTGACGCGTCTCGGCATCGGCATGGCCGACGACCACGATCTCGGCCTTGGCCAGCACGGCCTCGGGCGTGTCGTGCAGCAGCTTGTCGAGGTGGGGAATCTCGCGGTCGATGTATTCCTTGTTCTTGCCCAGCAAGCGCGCGATCTTGACGAACTTGTCGTAGATGGCGAGGTCGAAACCCTTGCCGAGCAGCTTCTCGGCCAGCACCACCAGCGGCGAGTCGCGCAGGTCGTCGGTGCCGGGCTTGAACGCCAGGCCGAACAGCGCGACCGGCTTGCGGCCGGCAGCAGCGATCAGCTCATAGGCGCGGCCGATGTGGGCGTCGTTGCTGTCCAGCAGCGCGCCGAGCACGGGGATGTCGACGCCGCGTTCGCGCGCGATGGTCAGGAAGCCCTTGACCTCCTTGGGCAGGCAGGAGCCGCCAAAGGCGAAGCCGGGGCGCAGATAGGCCTTGGAGATGTTGAGCTGGGTGTCGCGGCAGAACAGCTCGAGCACGTCGCGCGAGTCGAGACCGGTTTCCTTCAGCACGGCGCCTGCCTCGTTGGCGAAGACGATCTTCAGCGCATGGAAGACATTGCACAGGTACTTGACCGACTCCGCCACGCCGACATCCGCCGCGACGAAGTTGCCCGGCACGCCGGTGTAGAGACGACGCATGACTTCGACGCCGGCCTCGTCCAGGCTGCCGACGATGGTTTGCGGCGGGTTGTGGAAGTCAGAGACCGACGAGCCCTCGCGCAAGAACTCCGGGTTGAAGACCAGCGACAGGCGGTCGCCGATCTTGCGGCCCGCGGCTTTCTCCAGCAGCGGCGCGATGCGCGCACGCGTGGTGCCGGGCGCGACGGTGCTGCGGATGACCAGCGTGTGCTGGCCGTCCTTCTTGGCGATCTCGGCGCCGATCTGGCCAACAACGGCGTCCAGCGCGGTCAAGTCGGGCATGAAGTTAGGCAGCGACGGCGTGGCCACCGAGATCAGCGAAATCTCGGTATCGCGCACCGCCGCGGCAACGTCGCGCGTGGCTGTCAGCTTGCCGGCCTTGACGGCGGCGCCGATCAGCTCCTCGATGCCCTCCTCCACCACGGGCGACTGGCCCGATGCGATCAGCTCGACCTTGAGTGGGTTGATGTCCACGCCCACCACGTCATGGCCGAGTTCGGGCAGGCAGGCGCATGACACGGCGCCCACGTAGCCGAGACCGAAAACCGAAACCTTCATCTTGTTGTCCTTGTGATCGTCTTCAGGCCGCGGCACGGGCCGTGGCGGTGCCCAGACCCGCATTGCGCAGGAAGGCGTCGAACATCAGCAGCACCCACAGCGGCTGGGCATGGTCCATCGCGCCGCGCTCGTGCTGGTCCAGCAACCGTGAGATGACGCCAGGGTTGAACCAGCCGGTCTGCGCCAGCGCGCCGTGCTGCAGCGCCTGGCGCGTCTGCTCGCGCAGCGGGCCGCGCAACCAGCGCGCCAGCGGCACGGCGAAACCCATCTTGGGCCGGTAGAGCACGTCATGCGGCAGCATGGGCTCCAGCGCCTTCTTGAAGATGTACTTGCCTTCCTGGCCGCGCAGCTTCAGCGCGGACGGCAGCGTGGCCACCCACTCGACCAGCTTGTGGTCCATCAGCGGCTCGCGCACCTCCAGGCTGTGCGCCATGCTGGCGCGGTCGACCTTGGTGTTGATGTCGCCCGGCAGATAGGTGTGGATGTCGAGGTACTGCACCAGCGCCAACGGGTCGTCCGTACCGGCGCGCTGGGCGTGTTCGTGGAAGACCTCGCTGGCATGCCAGCCCTGCAACTCGCGCTTGAAGCTGTCGCTGAAGAGCTCCTGCCGCAGTGGGTCGCGCACCAGGCCCATGGTGTTGAAATAGGCGTCGACCGAATTTCGAGCAATGGCCTGGAAAGTGGTCTTGGCGCGGAAGACGCGCGGCGCCCAGTCGGCCTTGGGATACAGCTTGGCGAGCGGCCCGAAGATGCCGCGGCGCAGGGCGGGCGGGAAGGCGCTGCGCATGCGCTCTTCCATCATGTGCATCTTGTAGCGGCGGTAGCCGCCCAGGCTCTCGTCGCCGCCGTCGCCGCTGAGCGCCACGGTCACATGCTTGCGCGCCAACTCGCAGACGCGGTAGGTCGGGATGGCCGACGAGTCCGCATAGGGCTCGTCGTAGAGATGGGCCAGCAGGTCGACGAGGCCGAAGTCGTCGCTGCCGACGGTCTCGACGCGATGGTTGGTCCGGTAGCGGTCGGCCACCATCTGCGCGAACTCGGTCTCATTGAACTTGGGGTCGTCGAAGCCGATGGAGCAGGTGTTGACCGGTTGGTCATCCAGCTGCGCCATCGCCGCGACGACGGCGCTGGAGTCGACGCCCCCGGACAGGAAGGCGCCGAGCGGCACCTCGGCCTTCAGACGCAGCTTGACCGACTCCGACAACTGGCGACGCAGCTCCTCGGCGGCCTCTTCTTCGCCGATCTTGGCGTCAAGCGTGAACCTGACGTCCCAGTAGCGCTGCGGCGTGCCCACGGCCTGGCCACGTTTGACGAGCAGGCGGTGTCCGGGGGCGAGCTTCTTGGCGTGTTTGTAGATGGTGGCCGGGTCGGGCACATAGCCGAGCGCGAAATAGGCCTCGACCGCGCGCGGGTCGATCTCCTGACGCAGTCCGCCGTGGGCCATCAGGCTCTTCAGCTCGGAGCCGAACAGCAGCCAGCCATCCTCGGTCAGCGCGTAATGCAGCGGCTTCACACCCAGGCGGTCGCGCGCCATGAACAGGCAGTCGCGCTTGCGGTCGTGGATCATGAAGGCGAACATGCCGCGCAGGTGGTGCACGCAGTCCTCGCCCCAGTGCTCCCACGCGCGCACGATGGCCTCGGAGTCGCTCTTGGTGCGGAAAACATAGCCGTGGCCGCGCAGCTCGTCCATCAGCTCCAGGTAGTTGTAGACCTCGCCGTTGAAGACCAGGGCCACCGACTTGTCGTCATTGAAGATGGGCTGCTGGCCGGTGGCAATGTCGATGACCGACAGGCGGCGGTGGCCGAAACCGACGCCGGGCTCGATGTGCAGGTCCCCCTCATCCGGCCCGCGGTGGTGCTGGGATTCGTTCATCCGATGCAGGCGCGCGCGCTCGGGCAGGCGCTGGCCGCGGGTATCGAACAGACCGGTGATGCCGCACATGGAGGGGAACGAGAGTAGGCAGGGACCCGGATTCTCACAGACCGGCTGCAAGTCTCTCCACAAGAGGCGCCGCCGATGAGGAACTCGTTCACTAGCACCCCCAGATCACGGGGGGCGCCGCGTTCCAGTGACAACGTCGCGCGAGTGAATGGTGCCCAATCCGCCTGACACGGCAGTGCCGCTAAGTAAACTGACTTGGCGTCGTGCACCTGGCTCTTCTGCCCCGGCGGAGAATTCTGACGCCCCCATACGAATATCAAGCGTCGCACACTCCCCACGCATGAATCCAATGCCATCGCACACCGACGTTTCAGCCAAAGCCGCGGTGGTCTTCAGTCTTCTGTTCGCTGCGCTGTTGGCGCTCCAGGGACTGGTGTTTGTCGGCTTCCAGGCCAGCGACGACGCCAACTACCTGAGCGGCGCCCTCGGCTGGCTCAAGGACACCTTTTATGTCGGCAACAGCCACTGGACGCTGCGTCACACGCTGACGCTGCCGACCGCGCTGAGCGTGAGCAGTTTCGGGCTGTCGCCGCTGACCGTCAGTCTGCCGACCCTGCTCTATTTCATCGGTTTTCTGGCCATCCAGGTCTGGGCCCTGCATCGCTATTTCGGACTGGGCGTGGCAGCCGTGTTTGGGATGCTGGTCATTTCCATGCCCGGCATGGTGGTCAATTCGACCTACCTCGCGCCCGATGTGTCAGAGCTATTTTTCGTGGGTTCGACGTTCTGGCTCGTCGTCGGTCTGTGCGAAAAAACAGCCTCGGAGAGGCGGCCGCTGCGATGGGGCTGGCTGGCGGTCGGTGCCATTGCGGGTCTTGCCTGGCTCAACCGTCAGACCTCCATTGCGCCGGTGGCGGCCTGCGCATTGTTCGCATGGTCAATCAGTCACGGTCGCAGTCGGGCCGGGGTTGGCTGGGCCTTGCTTGGATTCATCTTGGTGGTGGGCGGCGAATGGGCCTACCTGACGGCGATGACGGGGGAGCCGCTGTACAGGTTGCGCACGGACTTCCATCATGATCCGGTCGACCGGTTCGCCGAAGTGTCCCGGCTGCGCCAGTCGGGCGGCTGGATCGACAAGGAGGGCAACCTCAGTGTCAACGTCTTTATCGACCCGATCCTCGCTTTGGTCATTTCGCAAAAGTACGGCCTGATTTTCTGGACAGCGGTGGCCGCCTCCTGGCGGCTGTTTCGGGGGGGCGCGAGTGCGCATGGCAGGGTGCTGAAGGGGCTGCTGCTGCTGGGCGTGCTGTCCTATGTGTTCGTGGCTGCCAACCCGAAGCTTTACCTCGTACCCCGCTACTTGATTGTGGCGGCATGGGTGGCCGCAGCCTTGACGGCCTGGTGGATCGTCGAGTTGTGGCACCAGGGTCGCACGCGGGTCGCGGCCGTCGTGCTGACCGTACTGCTGCTGGCGCAGTGGGCCGGGCTCGCGCTGGAGAACACACGTCCTCGCGCTGTCGAGCAAGCCTTCGTCGAGTGGGTTCGCGCGCATCCCGATCAGACGGTCTACACCGATATCGAAACGGCGGCACGCGCCAGCTACTTCTTCGAGTTTGCAGGCGTGTCCGGTGACAAGGTAATGACCGCAGCGCCGCCGCCTGGCGCCCTGTTCTTTCACAGCACTGACCGGGTGGAGCAATGCGCGCGGCAGCCGCGGTGCCGCGCGCAGGCGTCCGCCTTTCGTCCCACGCCGGCCTGGGCGCCCGTCGAGCGGATCGTCGGGCCGCTCAAGCCTCTGGGTCATCTGCTGGAACGGCTGCCGATCAGCGGGTGGGTGCCACCCGACATCCATCGCAGGATGGTTTCACCGTCGTTTGTTGTGACCGTCTATCGAGTCAATTGAGGAAGCCCTGATGAACAACGCCACGCCGGCGACGGCCACCGCCGCAACAGCCTTTGCACTCTCCGGCTTGCGCGTCGCCGTCCTCGTCCCTTGCTACAACGAGGAAGCAGCGATCTCGCAAGTCATCGCCGATTTCCGCTCGGCGCTGCCGCAGGCTTCCATCTACGTTTACGACAACAACTCAAAAGACGGTACCCAAGCCGTGGCGACACAGGCAGGCGCCAACGTGCGGGTAGAACGGCGGCAGGGTAAGGGCAATGTCGTGCGTCGCATGTTTGCCGACATCGAAGCCGACGCCTACATACTGGTCGACGGCGACGCCACCTACGACGCGGCCAGCGCGCCGCGCATGCTGCAAACGCTGCTCGATGAGCAACTCGACATGGTGGTTGGCTGCCGCGTGCACACGCAGATGGAGGCCTATCGCCCGGGACATGTGTTTGGCAACGCCATGCTGACCGGCTTCGTGGCCAAGCTCTTTGGCCGCAGCTTCACTGACATCCTGTCGGGCTACCGGGTGTTCTCGCGTCGTTTCGTCAAGACCTTTCCGGCGCTGTCGGCGGGGTTTGAAACCGAAACCGAACTCACCGTGCACGCGCTCGAACTGCGCATGCCGGTTACGGAGATCTCCACGCCGTATGGCGCCCGCCCCGAAGGCTCGGTCAGCAAGCTGTCGACCTATCGTGACGGCTGGCGCATCCTGCGCTTGATCCTGCAGCTCTACAAACACGAAAGACCGCTGGCGTTCTTCTCGGTGCTGGCCGGGCTGCTGGCATTGCTCTCGATGCTGCTGGCCATCCCGGTGGTGCTGGACTGGCTCGCAACGGGCTTGGTGCCGCGCTTTCCGACGGCCATCCTGTCAACCGGCATCATGATCCTTGCATCGCTCTTTCTGGTTGCCGGTTTCATCCTGGAAACGGTGACCCGTGGTCGCCAGGAGATCAAGCGGCTGCTTTATTTGCAGATCCCGCGCTGGGGCGCTTGAGATCGAGATGAGCGCCAGATCGCAGTTCTTCCGCTTTTGCCTCACCGGCGCGGTGGGCTTCGTCACCGATGCGGGCGTGACGCTCGCATTGACGAGTTGGGCGGGCCTTCACGTCGCTCCCGCGCGCATCCTGGCCTTCCTGGTAGCCGGCACGGTGACGTGGTGGTTGAACCGCCAGTTCACTTTCCGTACCAGCGGTGGGTCGGCCAACTGGCTGCAATACCTGCTGACGACGGGCATGGGCGCCTTCATCAACTTCGCCATCTACCTCGGCGTCATTCGCCTACTGGGCTCGGCCCCGCTCCAATTGCTTGCCGCCGTGGCTGCCGGCTCCGGTGTCGCCTTGTTCTTCAACTATTTCGTGTCACGGCGCTGGATATTCCGCGCTTCTTCGTAGAGTGAGCCGTAAGCCTTCACCATCCCGTCAAGGCTGAACTCGGCCCGCGCCCGGGCGAGTGACCGCTGCGCCAGAGTGTTTCGCAGCTCGACGTCCGCGACGACCCGCGACAGCGCCCGCGCCAGCTCACCTGGGTCGCCTGAAGGAACGAGAAGGCCATTGACCCCGTTCTTCACAAGCTCCGGGTTGCCGCCCACATCGGTGGCAACCGGCGCGCAGCCGCAGGCCATGGCTTCCAGCAGCGTGTTGCTGATGCCTTCGGCCTGCGACGGCAGCGCGAAGATGTCGAAATGCGGCAGCAGTTCGGCGACATCGCTCCGGTCACCCGGCAGCCACGCCTGGGTGGCCGTCCCGGCTTCCGAAAGCCGCTCGCGTGCGGCGTCGAGCAGCGGGCCACCGCCCAGCATGACCAAGCGCAGCCGCGGCCAGTCGGCCGGACAGAGCTCGCGCAAACGCAGGAAGGCATCCACCAGGTTCAGCGGGTCCTTGACGGCCTGCATGCGGCCCACGGCGCCGATGACCAGGTGCTCGCCGCGCCGGAAGGGCCACGCCTCGGGCGCACTTGAGGTCGGCGCGAAGCGCTGGGTGTCGACGCCGTTGCAGATGCGCTGCACGCGCGCCGGCGCAAAGCCGACGGCGCCCGTCAGATAGGTTTCGATGGCCCGGGACAGGGCGACGAAGCGATGCGTGCCCATGCCGTAGATGCGGCGCAGGCGCTGGTTGCTGCGGTTGGCGCCACCGAGGTCATTGGTGTCCCAGCCGTGCTCGCTGTGCACGCGCAGCGGCACGCGCGCCGCCCAGGCAGGCCACTGAAATTCCATGGCGCCGAGGTTGCGCGTGTGCACGATGGCTGGGCGAAGTTCACGCAGCAGCTTCAAGACGCGCGGATAGAGCCAGAAGCCCTGCCCTGGCGGTTTGTTCAGCGCGATGAACTGGGTTCCCGGCGCCTTGACGCGATCCTTGAAAGCGGTGATCTCGGTCACCGCCACCACCGCATGCCGGAAAGCCGGCAGGTGGTTGATCAGGTTGACGACGCCGTTCTCCAGCCCGCCGGTGTCGAAGCGGTGCAGCAGATGCACGACCAGCGGCCGCGTATCTGCGCCACCGTCAGAGATCACAAGCGCCAGAGGCGGAAGCCCGCGTCCACCAGGGCCTTGGCGTCGAAGGCGGCCTTCACATCGATGAAGGCACCGCCCTTGATCAGCTTCTTGCTGACGTCGGCCGGCGTCAGCGCGGCGTACTCGCGGTGCGAGACGGCGGCCACGATGGCGTCGGCTTGCGGCAGGTCGTCGAAGGCCATCAGGCGTACGCCGTACTCGTGCAGGGCTTCTTCGGCCTCGGCCTGCGCGTCGGTGACGAAGATCTCGACGCCGTAGGTCTTCAGCTCGTTGATGATGTCGATGACCTTGGAGTTGCGCAGGTCGCCGCAGTTCTCCTTGAAGGTCAGGCCCAGCACATTGACCTTGGCGCCCTTGACCGGGCTGCCGCTGGCGATCATCTGCTTGATGGTCTGCTCGGCGATGAACTTGCCCATGCCGTCATTGATGCGACGGCCGGCCAGGATGACCTGCGGGTGGTAGCCCAGCATGTCGGCCTTGTGCGTCAGGTAGTAGGGGTCGACGCCGATGCAGTGGCCGCCGACCAGTCCCGGCTTGAACTTCAGGAAGTTCCACTTGGTACCGGCAGCTTCGAGCACCTCGGAGGTGTCGATGCCGAGCTTGTCGAAGATGATGGACAGCTCGTTCATCAGTGCGATGTTGAGGTCGCGCTGGGTGTTCTCGATGACCTTGGCGGCCTCGGCGGCCTTGATGCTGGAGGCGCGATGCACGCCCGGCTCGACGATCATCTCGTAGACCTTGGCGACCGTGTCGAGCGTCTCGGGCGTGTCGCCTGAGACGATCTTCAGGATCTTGGTCAGCGTGTGTTCCTTGTCGCCCGGGTTTATGCGCTCGGGGCTGTAGCCGACGAAGAAGTCCTGCTTCCACTTGAGGCCGGATTCGCGCTCCAGCACGGGAATGCAGACCTCTTCGGTCGCGCCCGGGTACACGGTGCTCTCGTAGACAACGATGGCGCCCTTCTTCATGTGGCGGCCGACGCTGGTGCTTGATCCGATCAGCGGGCGGAAGTCGGGGATGTGGGCCTCGTCCACCGGCGTCGGCACGGCGACGATGATGACGTCGGCCTCGGCCAGCATCTTGGGGTCGTCGGTGTAGACGGCATGTTTGGCGGCCTGCACTTCCTCGTCGGTCAGCTCGCGGCTCGGATCGGTGCCGCGCTGGCAAGCCTCGACCTTGTTCTTGGCAATGTCAAAACCGATGGTGCGGACTTGCTTGCCGAACTCCACCACCAGGGGCAGGCCGACATATCCGAGGCCGATGACTGCGAGCGTATTCATGGGTCGTTTCTCGTTGCTTTGAGGTCTTGGAGGGCGCGTGATTGTCACCGCTGGCGCGCGGCATCCCGGTCGCGGACGCCCCGCAAAGTGGTGTCCAGGGCCGCCCAATGCTTGTGAACAAAGTCGCGCAGCAGCGCATCGTCAGCACCTGCGCTGGCCTTGTCGGCATAGACGAGGACGACCGCGGCGTCGTCTCCCTGTCCGAGGAGGCTCTGCCAAGCGCCGTAGAGCTTGGCCTGCCAGTCGCTGGTGAAGGGGCGGCCATTGATCCAGTAGGTCTGCCAGACACGCAACCGCGGCGCCTGACTGCCGCCGCCGCTGACCTGGTTCAGTGCCTGGCCACGCAGATCAGCGGTGCGCCATGCCATGGCGCCGACGTCGGCGCGGCCGGTCGCCGTGCGGGACCACTCCTTGTGGTCATCGTTGACGAGCACGTTGACCGACGTGACCAGTTGGCGACCGTAGCGCTGGTCACGGTAATAGCCAACGTAGACCCCAACCGGCGAGCCGCCCGCCACGCGCTCGAAGCGGCCGTGCAAGATGGCGGCTGAATTCTTGAAATCGGGCCGCCAGCTGCTCAGCGGCTCAGCCACCCAGGTCAACCCCGGCAGGGCCGGCGCGGCGAGCTGCGGCTGGCTATGAACCGCAGTGCGAGCCGCTTGCGCGCGAAGCCCGATAGGCAGGGCGACAAGCAGCAGCGATGCCAGCAGCACGGTGGCAAAACGGCTCGAAGACTGCGGGGTCGCAGCGTCCTGGGGAGACGCCAGCACCGGTTCAGCATCAGGTTCGGCCCAGCGGGCGCCGATCATGAACATCGCCAGCATGATGACGCCGAAGAACACCCAGCCGTAGATGAGGTGATCCACACCGACTGCCAAGGTGTTGCCGGACAGGTGACCCACGATGACGATCATGTAGGCGCGCAGCCAGTTGGCCACCAGTGGCGTGACGATGGCGACGCCGACGAAGGCCCAGCGCTTGCCGTTGCCGCGGTAGTTCAGGTAGGCGAACAGCGTGCCCACCATGACCGAGGCCATCAGGTAGCGGATGCCGCTACAGGCCTCCACCACCGACCATGAGCCCGAAGGGATGACGAACTGCAGCGCCTCGCGGAACACCGGGATGCCGGTGGCACGCAGCGCGACAACGGTGAAGTCGGCCGTGCGCTCCATCAGCCAGGGCGTCATGAAATCGCCGAAAGGCACGGCAAAGAACAGGAAACCCAAGGGGAACGCGATGCGCGCCGCAGCCGCGGTGCCGATCAGGGCCGGCACGAGCACCACGCCCATGCCCAGCAGCGCGAACTGCGTCGCCGCATTCGCCGCGGCGAGGTCGCCCATCAGCCACAGCAGGCCCAGCGGCAGCAGCAGCAGCAGCCACAGCGGCGCCGGGCGTGGCGTCATCGACGCCAGCTCGGCGCGACGTCGCCAGATCAGCCAGGCCGAGATCGGCGGCACCACCCAGGCGTGCGCAAAGGTTTCCGAGCGATTCCATATCTCGACCATGGCCGCGCCGGTCGCGTAATACAGCGCGATAAGCAGCGCGAAGGCCAGGGCCAGGCCGAGCAGCGGCAGTCGCCAGGGTTTGGGCAGATCGATCACGCGGCCTCCAGGTGATGGTCAAGGCCGGCGAGATGAGCCTCCCAGCTGTAGGCGCCCAGCACGAAGCTGCGCGCGCTGCGCCCGGCGGCATCGGCAGCCGCGCGGTCGGCCAGCAGTGCGCTCAGCCGGTCGACATAGGCGGCCACATCCTCGGCCGGTTGCAGCCCGGCCTGCGCGCTTGCAGTGATGGCCCGTACGCAGCTGCCGGCGGCGACCACCGGCCGAGCCATGGCCATCGCTTCCAGCACCTTGTTCTGGATGCCGCGCGCAAGACGCAAAGGCGCGA
Organism: Pelomonas sp. Root405; assembly: GCF_001425165.1. Classification (GTDB taxonomy): domain Bacteria; phylum Pseudomonadota; class Gammaproteobacteria; order Burkholderiales; family Burkholderiaceae_C; genus Pelomonas. The sequence continues at coordinate 18,525 of NZ_LMDU01000014.1, read as the reverse complement.
CGACCGCCGCGGCATGCTGCAGATACGGGCGCACATCCGGCACGGTCCCGGTCACGTTGACATGCTCACCGGCCAGGGCCTGCACGGCCGGCGCAGGGCTGCGGCCGACGATGTGAAAACGCAGCGCAGGGAACCGCTCGCGCAGCGCGGGCAGGATGTCGCTGGCAAACCAGGTCACCGCGTCGACGTTCGGCCAGTAGTCCATGGCACCAGTGAACACCAGGGCCAGCTCATCCGCTGCAAACGGGCTCGCCCGGGACGGGTCCGGCGTGAAGAAGTCGGCATCGACACCGTTGCCCAGGGCAGCCAGGCGCAAGTCTTGGCCTGGGCTGAGTTCGCGGAACAGGGCGACCTCGTTGTCCGTCACGAAGAAGCTGCAGGCCGCGCCGTCGGCGACACGCTGTTCGAAGCCGAGCAGCTTGGCGAATTCGCGGCGGTAGAGCCAGGACATCGGCCAGGCATGCTCGGGCGCGTAGTCGCGCCACTTGGCAGAGTCGACGTCGACGAAATCAACCAGGGTCTTCACGCCCTTGAGACCGCGGGTGTACTGCGCCATGACACCGCTGAAGACAACGACGGCGTCGAACCCGACGCACGCGGCCGTCTCATCAACCCAGGCCTGCAGGCCGGCATCGCGGTAGTAGGGCAGGCTCAGTGCCTCGCCGCTCAGGAGGCCGCGCAAGCTCAGCAGCTTGGCGGACCGCGGGTTCAAGCGCGCGATGTGCGAACCGGCACAGAGTTCACGCACGCGCGGCAGATGCTGCTCGTCGTCCGGGTCGTCCAGGAAACTGCCGAGGTGGACCTCGTGCCGGGCCGCCAGATGCTTGAGCAAATGGTAGGAGCGGACCTTGTCGCCCTTGTTGGGCGGGTAAGGCAGGCGGTGGACGAGGTAGAGGATCTTCACCCGAGGCTCTTCACGATGAAGGGCCCGAGCCAGTTGGCGACGCCGATGGGCAGCTTGCGCCAGGCCTTGATCATCAGCTGGTACTTCGGGTTGTTCGGGTTGTTCTGGGGAATGGCGTCGCGCTTGAACAGCCGGTATTCGTAGCTCAACGGCTGCGGCTCGAAACCCCAGTTCTTCTTGAAGGCGTAGGGACCGGTGCCCTGCTTGCTGCGGCCGTAGTCGAAGACCTTGAGGCCGCGAGCGCAGGCGCGGCGCATCAGTTCCCAGTACTTGAAATCGTTCGCGGCCAGGTCGCGCGCGGCCTCGTCGTCGCCGGCGTAATAGGGCAGCACCTCGTCGCGGAAGTAGAAGCTCAGCACGGTGGACAGTGGCTTTCCGCTGGGCGCGGTGACGGTCAGCACCTCGGCGTCCGCGCCGAACTCGTCGAGCAGCGACTGGAAGTATTTCTTCGGCATGGCCGGCGTGCCGTGGCGGTGCACGTTGTCGGCGTAGAGGTCAAAGAAGCGGTCGACGTTGGCGTCGACCTCAGCCTTTAGCTCGTTCTTGATGCCCTTGCGCACCATGGCCCGCTGCTTTCGTGGAATGGCCAACATATTGGCTTCCTCGTCGGCCAGGATCTCCTTGCGGAAGGTCACATACAGGTTCTGGCGCGGCCAGTCGACATGGCGGGTGGGGCCGAGGTTGCGGTATTCGAGGTGCTCGGCGCCCTGCCCTCTGGCGATCTTCTCGGCCTCGGCTTCAAGCGCCGCCGCGGCCTCGTCATTCAGTGCCGCAACACCGCCATAGACGGCAAACGGCAGGCTGGTCACCGCATGGCCGAATAGGCGGCTTTTGACCTCAGCCAGGGGCAGCACGCCTTCGATGACGCCGTCACGCTCGGCATAGAGGAAAAAACCGCGATGACCAAACACGGTCTCGATGACGCGCAGCCAGCCGCTGCGGTGGAAAAAGGTTGCCAGCGGGTGGGCGAAGACAAAGGCGTCCCAGCGCGCGGACACAGCCTTGTCTTGCGCGGCGAGCCGCGCAATGCGGAGGGGCGCGCTCATTCAGGCGGGACTCAGCGAGGGCGCCAGCGCGCGCGGGCTGGCCTCGCGGCCCAGGAAGATCTCATCCATCCGGCCCCAGCGGAAATCGCCCAGCAGACGGGCGATGCGGTCATGGGTGCGCGGGATGTTGACGTAGTGGCGGAAGCGAGTCTTGGCGTCGATGCCGGCAATGCGCGGCTGCTCGCTGTCGATCTCCCAGGGATGGAAGTAGAAGACCGCCGGCTCGCCGTCGATCTCGTTGACGCGACGGATCATCCAGCGCGACAGCGCATACGGCAGCAGGCGGAAGTAGCCGCCGCCGCTGCTGGGCAGGTTTCGCGAACCTACGCGCAACGTCGTCACCGGAATCTCGAGCAGGCCCTCGCGCACCGGGTAGGCAAAGCGCGGCGAATCGGGCATGCCGTAATGGTCGTGGGCGATCGGGTAGACGCTGCTTGTGTAGCGGTAGCCCGCGTCGCGCAGCACGTCGAAGGCCCAGAGGTTGGATTTGCCGATCGAGAAGCTCGGCGCCCGGTAGCCGACGACGGACACGCCACCCAGGTCTTCGAGCAACTTCTTGGCGCTGGTGACGTCTTCGAGAAAGGCGGCCGGGCTCAGATCGCTGGCGCGCTCGTGCCCATAGCCGTGGCTGGCCAGCTCATGGCCGCCAGCCACGATGGATTTGACGACCTGCGGGTAGCGTTCCGCGATCCAGCCCAGCGTGAAGAAGGTGGCATGCACCTGCTTGTCCGCGAGCAGGGTCAGGATGCGCTCGATGTTGCGCTCGACGCGGCACTCCATGCCGTTCCAGTCCTCGCGGCGGATATAGGGCGCAAAGGCGGAGACCTGGAAGTAGTCCTCTACGTCGATGCTCATTGCATTGCGCAGGGCTGGGGTCGGGGTGGGCATCAACATGATCCGGACTCCGTCAGTGCTGCTTCACGGCGTCGACCAGCTTCTGAAGCAGGGCCAGCGTTTGCAGGTTGATGCGCTCCAGGCGCATCATGCTGCGCTCCAGGCGCTGCAGGCGGTCGGTGTGATGGTCGGCGCTGAGTGCGGCGATCTCGGTGGACAGGCCTTCGACCTCGGCGACGCTCATCTTCAACCGGTTGACGTCCAGCGCACCAGGCGCGCTGTCGAAGGCGCCGGGGCGGCTGTCCGGCAGCTTGGACGGCCTGCTGTCGAGCGGGCTGACGTCGCTGTTGCGCGGCACTTCGCTTTCCTGGGCGATGTCACGCAGCACTTCCTTCACGTCGGCCAGCGTCAAATGGCTGCGACCCTGCATGAAGCCCAGCAGCAGCAGGCGATCACACAGCCGATTGATGCGGCGCGGGATGCCGTTGCTGGCCTTGTGGATGGCCGGGAAGGCGTCGTGGTCGAAAGTCGGTTTGCCCGAGGAGCCCGCGCACTTCAGGCGGTGTTCCATGTAGCGCTGGGTCTCATCCTCATCCATCGGGCCGATGTGGCAGGTGGCCGCAACGCGCTGACGGAACTGTTCCATCTCGGGCTTTTGCAGGATGCCGCGGAACTCCGGCTGGCCGACGAGGAAGGTCTGCAGCAACGACTGGTTGCTGAACTGGAAGTTGGACAGCATGCGCAACTCCTCGACCGCACGGGGCGTGAGGTTCTGCGCCTCGTCGACGATCAGCAGGCAGCGCTTGCCCTGGGTGACCTGGTTGACGAAGAAGGCCTCCAGCGTCATCAGCAGTTCGGACTTGGGCGCGTCTTTCACGCGCACACCGAAGGCGGCGCCCACCATGCGCAGCGTGTCCTCGGCGTCAAGCTGGGTCGTGACGACATTGCCGATGACGACATTGCTGCGGTTCAGGCTGTCCAGCAGGCCGCGCAGCAGCGTGGTCTTGCCGGCACCGATCTCGCCGGTGATGACGATGAAGCCGTCATTGCGCAACACGCCATAGTCCAGGTAGGCCTTGGCCCGGCGATGCTGCTTGCTGCCGTAATAGAAGTTCGGATCGGGGCTGAGCTGGAACGGCTTGCTGCTCAGGCCATAGAAGGCTTCGTACATGTCAGTGGCACCCAGCCGAGCGACGTCGCTGAAGCAACCCTTCAGGGAATCGTGAGCAACGCGAGCGCGGGGGCGGCTTCATCTTTAGAACTGTTGGGTCAAGGTGGCGTACACCGCATTCTCGGAATAGGGCGTGACACCTTCGAAACGGCTGTGACGGGCACCGAGCTGGACATTGATTCGCGAACCCAGGCGGCTGTTCCAGTTGGCCATGAGGCTGCTCAACTGTGTGCGGCGGCTGCTCGACTCGCCGACGGATTCCTGCCGCGCAGCCGTCAGCGACAGGCCGGTTACGGGCGTGAGCTGGTAGCTGGCCGACAACGAATAGGACCGCTGTTCGATGCGCGCGTTGTTGGCGAGGTCACCCTGGTTCAAGTTGTCGCCCAGGCGGCTCGTGACGGCGCGGCTGACACTGGCCGTGATGTTGGCGCGCATGCCTTGCAGCGTGAAGCTGAACATCTGGCTGCGCAGTTCACTGGGCCCATCGGAAAGAAAGCCCACGGAGGCCTGAGCGTCGGGCGACAAGCCCAGCGCCAGCAGCTCCGCACGTACCAGCGTGTCGCGCTTGACCGGATCGGGCTCCCGAGCCGCATACAGCAGGAAGAATAGGTCGTAATAGGTACGCACGCCGCCCGAAGCCCCGGTATTGCCAAGGGTGACGGTGCGTGAGTCCGACAGGCGCCAGACTGAACTCCGCATGCGGTGCTCGAAGTTCAAGCCGTGACTGTCGCCATAGCCATGACGTTGCCAGTTGCCGTTGACGCGCGTGCGCAGCGTTGGCGTCCAGGCGGCGGTCACCCCCCCCGTGAAGCCATCCTCGTCGCTGCCACTGCGGCTGAGGTAATCGTTGCGCTCCTGGCCCACGTTGGCGCTGAAGGACCAGTCTTGGTTGGGGCGGTAGTTCAGGCCGGCCGTAGCCGAACTGCTGCGATTGGACAGCGCACCCTTGGACCGGACCTGCTGCGTGTTGGCCTGTAGATACCAGCCCAGCACGCCGGCGTTCAGCTGCCTGACAAGGAGCGAACCGCCTTTGCCACGGCTGTCGCCCAGCGCACTGCCGCGCACCTCGGTGATGGAGAAATTGCCGCGCAGGTCGGCGCTGGCCAGACCGCCAAGTTGGCCACGCAGCAGCGGCGAGACGGTCAGCGAGCCAGTCTCGCGCCGGTTGGGGTTGTCCAACGCGGCAACCGCGCCTTGCGAACCCAGCGTCGGCGCCGCTTGCAGGCCGAAAACCGACGCGTTCTGCTGGCCGATGTTGGCCTGCGCGTCGACAAAGAAGGTTTGCGGAACGACCTCTGCCTGAAGGCTGGCCGACAACGCGTTCTGCACCTGGGACCCGTAGCTGGTCTTAAGGTACGTAATGCCATTCAGCGAGTAATCGAGGCTGCCGCGGACTGCGCCGGTGTTGCGCACGATGCTGATGCCGGGCGACACCGTCGTGATCAATGCAGCATCCTTGTCGCGGTCGCTCAGGCGAAGGTTGTCAGTCCAAGTCTGAGAGAGGCCGATGCGCGGGCGGATGGTGCCGCCACCAGCGCCGGCCGCGCCGCCCTGCTGGGCATGGGCCGTGATCGCGCAAAGGGCGAAGGCCAGTGACAGATGGCGCGGCTCAGGTCGGAGCCGAGTCATTGCTGCCATAGCCGTAGCCGTACCCGTATCCGTAGCCGTAGCCATACCCGTAGCCATAGCCACCTGCGGCGTTCGGGCTGGCCTGGTTGAGCAGCATCATCTTGACGGGGCAGGTCTCGATGGCGGCCAGCGCCTGCTGGACGGCGCTTTGCGCGGTCTTCTCGGCGTGGACCACGATGATGATCTGGCCCATGTGCGAGGCCAGCACGCGAGATTCCGTCGTCAGCAGCAGCGGCGGCGAGTCGAAGATAATGATGCGGTCGGGGTAGCGCTTGGCCATGTGGTCTAGCAGATGGCTCATGGCATCGCTGGCGAGCAGCTCGGTCGCACGTGGGTGCGGGGTGCCGCTCGGCAAGATCGTCAGCTTTTCGACGTTGGTGCGCAGCAGCACCTCGGACATGTCGACGCGCTCCTCCAGCACATCGAGCAAGCCCGGACCCTGCGGCAAACCCAGCATGCGAAGCACCGACGGCCGCGCCACGTCGGCATCGACCAGCATGACAGTGTTATCCAGTTCGGCCGCGATGCTGAGCGCGAGGTTGATGGACGTGAAGCTCTTGCCTTCACCAGCCAGCGCACTGGTCACCATCAGCAGGTTGGCGTGATTGATAGTCGCCGCGCCCTTGCCCATGGCGTTCTTGATCAGCGGGCGCTTGATGACGCGGTACTGGTCGCCCGTTTGTGAGCGCGGCGTGTGGGGCATCAGGAAGCCCTGGGCCGCCAGTGCAACGACGTCGAGTTCGACGCGCTTGGAAGAAGGGTGATGCCCGTCATCCAGCAGCGTGATGCCGACCTGAGGCGCTGGTGCCGGCGCCTCAGGTGAAGACGGCACGGGCGGGGCAGCGGCCAACCCTGGCGCCGCCACGGGCACCAGCGCCGGTTCTGCCGCAGGTTTGGATTGATCATCTCCGGGCAGCACAACGCCGGCCTGGCGAAGTTGCTCTAGCCGCTGGGCGGCTTGTTCTATCAGGCTTGTCATGTCAAACCACCTGCCGGCTCAGTTGTATCGCCAGGACCGTCAGCGCGACGGCAAACATTGCCAGCAAACCTCCGGCTCCCGCGGAGAAGCGGATCAGGTCAACGCGTTGACGCGCGCGATCTGCCTCCGTGACCAGCCGTGTCACAACGCCCAGTATCGGCAGTTCCACCCGAGCGCGCAGGTCATTCGCGTCATGAAAGACGGGCCGCAACTGGCTCGCCGCAAATGTTGTGAACAGCCCGACACCCAGGGCGCCCGCCATCGCGCCGGCCAGCAGCAGCAGACGGTTGGGCGCTACCGGCTTGGGATTCGCGCGCGGGGGATCGATGACACGAAAGTCCGCGACGCCGGAGGCTACGTCAAGGTCACCCGACATCGATGCCTGTTCACGACGCTGCACGAGTTCCTCGTAGTTGCGCTTGTGGATGGCGTAGTCGCGATTCAATTGAGCCGCCTCCGCCTCGACCTGAGGCGCCGTCTTCATCGCCGACAGCGCCTGCGCATAACGGCCCGAATATTCATCAACCCGCGCACGTAACGATGCGACCTGTACCTCGGTCGTGGCAAGGATGCGCACCATCTCCTGTGTGGCGAGGCTGCCATTGGACTGGCCGACCGAAGCCATCGGAATGTTCATAGCGGCCTTGCGCAGTTCGGCTATCTCGCGCTTCCGCTGCTCTTCAAGGTCCTTGATGAGCTTGCGGGTTGCGATGATGTCCGGATGCTGGTCGGTGTAGCGCTGCAGCAGCGCGTCGAGATTGCGGCGGTGGTCGGCAAGGCGGGAGTCCAGTTCGGGCGTGCTGACGTTGGCGTTCGATTCCTGCATCAGGCTCTGCGCCGTGGTCTGTGCGCCACCACGCGCCTTCTCCGCCTCCAACTGAGCCCGCGCCGCGTCGCGCGCATTCATGGCCTCGCGCAATTCAAGCCGGGCACGCTCCATCTGAGCGCTGAGTTCGGAGATATGTGCCGCCGAGTCCTTGCCGTCGCCGGCCATGTTGGATAAATTCTTCAGTCGGAACTCTTTCAACCGCGTCTCGGCCTCTTCGAGCTTGGTCTCGTAGGCCTTGATCTGCTCGTTGATGAAGGTGGTGGCAGTCGAAGCTCCTTGCCGCGTCTGGCCAAGGCTCGATTCGACAAAGATGGACACCAGCGCCTGAACGACACGTTTGGCGGTTTCAGGATCGCCGTCGCGATAACCCAGGATGTAGAGGTTGTCGCGACCACTGCTCTGAATGGAGAGGTTGCTCGTCACCGTCTCGATGGTCGCCTCTTGCTGGGCCTTGGACTGATTCTTCAGGTCCAGATCGGCCATGCGCACCAGCTTCTCGACATTGGGCCGACTGATCAGTGTGCGGCTCAGCATGATCACCTGCTGCTCGATGTTGGGCTGCACTGCCAGACCCGACATCAACGGCTTCAAAATGGACTGGGTGTCCACATAGATGCGAGCACTGGCCTCGTAACGGTCAGGCAGCACGAATACCACCGCGGCGCCGACCATGCCCGTCACCCAGGCCACGACCAGGCCCACCCAGCGGTATTTCCACATCCGCCGGACGATGATCAGCAGCTGGGCAATCAGCAATTCCATCAGGAAAAATCTCGGTTAGATCAACAGCTTGGAGGCGCAATGCGAAGCCTGCGCGCCCAGGAATTCAGAACAAGCTTTGCGGGATGATCAGGATGTCGCCCGGGCGCATCTCGACATTGGCGGACACGTCGCCGCTCTTGACCAGATCCTTCAAGCGCACCGAATACTGTTTGTTGCCTTCGGCCGTGCGAAGAATCGTGGCGCTGTTGCCGGAAGCAAAGTCGGTGAGGCCGCCCACGGCGATCATCACGTCAAGGACCGTCATCTTCTGCTTGTAGGGCAGGAACTGGGGCTTTGCCGCTTCGCCGACAACGCGGATCTGCTCGCTGTACGGACCGACGAAGCTCGTGACGATGACGGTCACGACCGGGTCACGGACATATTTGCCAAGCTGCTTCTCGACCTCGCGCGCCACTTGCACCGAAGTCTTGCCCTGCACGACCATTTCATCGACCAACGGGGCTGCAATCTTGCCGTCTGGGCGAACGGGCACGGCCATCGACAGCTCTGGGTTGCGCCAGACCTGAATGCTGAGGCTGTCACCGGCACCGATGATGTAGCTGTAGTCGTCGTTGGCCACAGACGGCGGCGCTGGCGGATGACTGGTGCTCGCGCAACCGGTCAGCACCACAAATGCCATGCCTGCAAGTGCCCGACCCAGCCAGCCGCCATCGGGTGTCCCGACAGTGCGCAAAGCAGTCCCGGACGTCATTTGCTCACAGCCGTTTTTCGAAGCGTGAAGGGTGTTCAAGGCGAGTCCTCTGTGGGTCTGTTCATCGAAAGCCCCCAAAAGGGCGGTGCCGCCCCGCATCGCGAGGTTCAAAGCCGCGGAATGATGCCATAGCCCTCCCGCGTTGCCGGCAACCTGAATCGGGGGCAGCGCCACTGCCGCGCGGACTTTCGCACAGCAAGGTGAGGTGAAAACGGCTCAGGCAAGGGGCGCTCGCGGCAGGTTGTACCGGCCAGGCGCGATCACGTTGTCCGGGTCAAACACTGACTTCAACTCCCAGGCGGTGCGCCAGAAAGGGTCGGCCGGGTCAACCAGCTCCTCCATCATGTCAGCCCGCGCCCGATACACCTCGAGCCCCTGCGACCGTAAATAGTGCCAAAGGGCGCGCGCGCAGGCATGAGCGCCCTTGACGGCCGCAGCGTCGCTGCGGTCAAACAGCAAGTTGGCAACCGCCACGAACGAGGTGGTGGTTTCTATGTTCAGCGTGACATACAGCTCGTGGCCAAGCTCGGCAGCCATCGATGTCATGCGGGCAACGATGGCGACGACGGCTTCACCGTCCATCGGCAAGGCGGGGTTGATGAATAGCAACCCGCAGTTCGATGCATCGAGGTCTCTAGCGGCCGCCTGCGGCTGGCCGAACCGCCACAAAAGATTGGCAATCGCTGCATCGGTGGGACGCCCGTCTGCCAAACCTTGCAACGGCCGGATGGCCGCAATGGCCGCCGCGTTGGCGCGAGCCCACGGCCAAACCTTGCGCATCGGATGCAGCAGACGAAACCCAAGCGCCAGCTTCTCATCGTCGACGACCATCACCCTGGCAATTTCCCCCAACACGCGCCTGATCTCCGCGACTGCCGCCTTCACCTGACCCGAACTGCCTGCCACGCCGCCCAGGCTGGTCCATTCAAAAGGCGCCGCCGTGGCTAGAGCCCGCTCCGCTTCTGCGACCAAGTCCGACGCCCCGATCGCACAGGAAGAATTCAGGTATTCACTGATGCCGGACATCATGCTGGCCCGCGTGCGTGCCTGGTTCCCCACATGCGTGACGCCGCTTATCACGCCCAGCCGCTTCAACATCGCCAAACCGTTCAGGAATTCGGCAAGACGCGCCGAATCACGCAAGGCCAGCGACACGGCAACGGACCGCTGAGGTCGCGGTACCAGCTTGAGGCAGGCGCTGGTCACGATGCCAAAATTGCTCTGAAAGAACAGACCGTCCAGCATCGGTCCCAAGCCGTAAGGATGGGTGTGCGCAAGGGGCGAGCCCTCGCCGAGCCGACGAAAGCCGGTTTGGAGCACCTCCCCTCGCCCGCTTACCACCTCCAGGCCGAAAACGTCCTCGCGACGCGGGCCGAGGTAGCCCACGCCGCGATCCAAAGCATTGCCGAGAATGCTGGTGTCGATGGATGACCCGGTCACGTTGAAGCTCAGACCAGGGTGGGATTCCCGCAGGAAATCATGGAGTTGCCGCTGGGTGACCCCCGGCTCGATGACGGCGACAGAGCGGAGCGGCGAAATCTGCGCGGCGTTGCGGATACGGTTCATGCCACTCAAGTCCAGCAGCACCGAACCCGCCTCCGGGGGAGCGCCCGAGCCGTACCCCCAATTCAGCCCCGTTGATATGGGATACAGCGCGAGGGAGTGACGCCGGGCATGTTGGACGCAATCCCGCACGTCATCTACCGTGGTCGGGCGCCAGCATGTCAGCTCACCACGGTCCCACCCGGTCACATTGCTCGTGCTACGCCTCGCCCCGGACTGCACCTCAGAAGAATCCTGCACGCTGCCCTCCCGTGTTCCCTACTGTCGACGGACTTTACAGCTCACTCCCCTAAGCGCCAGAGCCCACGGCAAGCCGACACCAGACGCAGTGCTAACTCGTTGTCGCAACAAGAAAAATGCCAGAGAAAGATGCCGCTGGCACGCTCCCTGCTTATTACCCTGCGTCCGGGGCCGCGCCCCAACTTCTAGCAAGTGAATCAAGGAGATTCAAATGAGCAAGACCCTGAAGACGCTGGTTGCCGCAGCGGCCCTCGCAGCTACGACCCTCGTCTCGGCAACCCCGATCGTCGGCACCGCCAACCTCACTTTCGGCCTGGTCCGGGTCACGCTGGGGAATATCGACTGGAATCCCAGCGTCGACACCCCGCCGAATGCCGTCCCGACTTTCGGTGACTTCTCTACCTTCGGCCCCGCAAACACCGGCTCGTTCGCCGTTGGCTCGATGGCTGGCCTGACGCAAGGTGACGTTCATGACCTGAGCGCCAATCCGGCCGATGCAAACTACATGCCCATCGGCGCCGGCACCCTGACGAACATGTTCAAGTTCGACGCTCATGACGGCGTCATGGGTTCGCATTGGATGTTCACTGCGACGTCACTGTCGACTGGCAGCTTCCCCGGCGCTCCTTACCTGTTGACCGAGAGCTTCACCGGCGGCCAAGTCAGCACCTCTGCCACGCTGAGCGTTGCTGGTTGGACCTGCGATGACGTCAACAACGACAACGTCTGCCAGGTCGCCGAAGACAAGACCAACTTCATCGCCATCCTGAGCGCTCAGTATCCTGGTCAGTCGATCGCCGATCTGACCGCCATCCTGTTGGGCGGTGGTGCTCTGCCGAACAACACCTGGTCTGGCACTCTGCGCGCTACGCCCCTGCCTGAGCCGGCTTCGCTCGCTCTGGTAGGTCTGGCCTTGGCTGGCTTGGGTTTTGCTGGCCGTCGCCGCCAAGCCAAGTAATGAACTGAGCAGCGACGGATTCCGTCCCCCACCTCAGGGAACCCCGCTTCGGCGGGGTTTTTTATTGCTCTCGCCAAGTTGAGGCGCGCCAGCCGCTACGTCGCCACGACCAGTTGCGTCCAGCTACTTGGCGATTGCCCGACGCCGCCAAGCATGGTTCTCAGTATTCGGAACGGCGTCGCCGATTCGGCCGGGGGCACGGCCACAAGTCCGCAGAACTCGGCCGCCCGTCACACTAGCCAAACAGGCCGCCGCCAGAGCTGGCGGCGTCTTCTCGTCTTACAGGTCGCCTGCCACGTGCTCTGTCTCCAAAGCGCTGACACAGCGGCGCCAAGCTTCGTCCGGCTCTGCGACTTTGAAGCCGTAGAACTCGCCGGTATCGCCGTGGTGATGACGCATGACTTTCACGTCCAGCATCGCTCGCTCCGAGGCGCCCAATTCGACCCAGACTGCACCTTCAACACCAATCGGGATGTCGAGCTTGGACTGCGCCTGAAACCCGAGCAGGGAAATCTCGATCACCGTCATGACGATGGAGCGGTCCGAGTCATGAAGGCGCACGCGCAGTTCGGCAGGGCAGCGCAACGAGAAGCGCTGGTGCCTGCGCATCGGGTGGAAGCCGGTTGCCGAGCCGCTCAACATGGGCAGTACGGCGCGGAACTCAGGCTGGTCGTAGATGGACCACAACAAAGCCTTGTGCCGATCATCCAAATGTTCGAAAACCTTGCTACGTTCGTTGAAGAAGTAGTCGAGGATGGCCGGCGTCAGTACCGGGTCATTGGTCGTGAAGTAACGCCGCTTCGGGAGCTTGATGTTGGATAGGCTCAGCGTCACGAAGTATTGGTAGAGGTTCTTGCGATCCTTGCGCTTGCCATAGACACGCCGAAATATCTCTTTGGCCACCGGGAGATCCAGAGTCGCGCCCACCGCCGGTGCGCCGTTGGCGAAGTCGTACTTCTCAACGACGTTCTTCTGGAGTCGTTCGAAGAAAAGCAATGACTCGTAGAGCTCGATCTTGTCCGGGTTGACTGCGATGACAAGGTGGCGCGTGTCGAAGTACTTCGTGCAGTACTCGTACATGAACTTCATCAGCGGGAACAGGACCGCGCCGCCAGTCTTGCGAAAGTCAGGATGCACGGCCAGTGCGGAGATTTCGGCAATTTGGCCCTGCTTGGCACGCACATCGCTGAGGTCGAAGACCGTCTGGAGCGGAAAACCGAACACGCCCTCGCGGATCATCGACATCGTGCCGACAACACGACCGTCGTACTTGGCGCACAGCGTCGTCGTCGTCGGCAGAGCGTGGTACATCGTGACGCGCAAGCCCGACGCCGCTGGTTTCATGAAGCCACTCGCCACGTAAGCGTCATGCAGGATCGCAAAGCACGCTTCCAATTCCTCACGAGTCTCGGCAACTTTGAGTTCAAGCCTGCTGTCGGGCGACGGGTCGCAGTCGATCATGCCGCGGTAGATGGCGTGGCGCGTGTCTCGCGGCAGCAGCGCGAACGCCCGCCGCAACAGCTGGTGCAAACGTTTCTTAAGGCTTGCTTGTTTGATCTGCATGCCAGATAGGTCCTTCGGCTACAGCGACGACAGCAGCTTTTGGACGTCCTCCTGGCGCGGGAAGCTGGCGCCAAGCCGAGACAGCGTCTGCAGTTCCTGTCGAGCCTCCGACTTCTGACCGTTCCTGGCTAGATACTGCGCCAAATGCAGGCGGTGCATAGGTTGCTGGGGTTCGAGCTCCAGTGCCTTCTTTTGAAGCGTCAAGGCTACATCCAATTTGTTGGCCGCCGCATAGATTTCAGCAGTCGTATCCAGGAACGCTGCATTGTTAGGTTGTAGAGCCTGGGCCTTCTCGGCCATTTCCAACGCCCCAGGCTTGCCAGCACGCTGCATCAACCAAGCCACGTTGTTCATGGCGACGGCATTCTGGGGCGCCTTCACGAGGGACTTGCGCAGCAATGCTTCCGCCCGCTCATAGTCGCCGGCCGCCAGCGAACGGTCGCCAAGGTAATAGGTAAACGTCGGGTCGTCTGGCTGCCTGCTCAACCAGTCGGTCTCGAACTTAGCGGCATCGCCGTTTTGCCCCGCATCCAGCAGCGCGCGGTGCAACTTGACGGCAATGTCACCCGCCTGCCGTTTCAACAAAGCGCTGCGATAGGCAGCGACAGCGGCGGGCCGGTTGCCCTTGGAGGCCTGCAGGTCGCCTTCCATGACCCAACCTATCGGATCAACAGGCTGCTTGGCCTGAACTTCCTTGGCGAGGACGAGCGCATCGTCGATCTTCCCGGTTCGCGCGAGCAGGGTGACGAGCATGCCCGTAGCAGGCGGATATCCAGGCCTGATAGTGAGAACCTTGCGCAACTGAGTGATTGCGGCTGGCGCATCTTTGCGGGCGATTTGCACTTCCACCATGTGCATGATTGGCGCGACAGAGTTCGGCTGTAAAGCCGCCATCTTCGAGAACGCTTGCGCCGCCTGATTGAAGTCACCGGCAGCCAGTAGCACCGAGCCGAGCAGTTCCTGGAACTTGGGATTCTCCGGGGAACGAGCGATACCTTCCTGGGCGACCTGTAGCGCCGCTTTGTACTCACGGGTAGACATCAGCGAATTGGCCAACGCCAAACGCGGTGCATCAGACTCCGGAAACTGCTTGATTGCAGCCTCAAGCTGAGTGCGAATCTCGGCAGGTTTCACACCAGCGGCGACACGCGCCTCAACAAGACCCATCAGGGCCGGTACCGAAAGCGCGTCTGATGCAACGAGCTTCTCGTAGCGAGCTACCGCCGCCTGCGGCTTGCCAGCGTCAATATCCAGTTTGGCCAGCGCTGCCACAGCAGGCAGGTAGGTCGGAGCACGCTTGGCAGAGACTTCCAACCATTCGCGCGCCTTCTGCTGTTGACCACGCATCATTTCAACGCGGGCGTGGAAATACGGCGCAATGGGTTTGTCCGGTTGTTTCTTTTCCAGCGTCTCCAGCACCTGCGTCGCCTTGTCGAGTTGGTTGGCGCGCAGATAGTTCATCAGCATGAGCACCTCAGCCTGTGCGCTGTCGTCATCGACCGCGACTGACTTCAACTCAGCCATGGCCTGCTCGGTGCGGCCCGCATCAAGGTCCACCAAGGCAAGGGCAGTGCGCCCGCGGCTGTCCTTCGGGTTCGCCTTGACGGCTAGCGCGTACATCTTCTTGGCCTCGACGGCGTTACCGGACTGAAGGTAAGCATCGGCTGCCACGGAGTACACCTCCGGAGCGGGCGGCGTTTTGGCGTCGAGCAAGGGCTGCACAGCGGTCAGCGCTTTGCGAGGGTCGCCGGCACGCAGCAGCGACCGTGCAAGCAGGGTACGAACCGCCACGGGCGAAGACGCTCCCGCCACTGCCTTGCCGAGGTGGGCGGCGGCCTGCAAATAAGCACCCCGCTCATACTCGATCATGCCGGCCAGGTGCAGGAAGCGAGGACTGTCGGGTGACATCTTCAGTAACTGCTGCGCGCTCTCCTGAGCGGTCTTCAGATCCTTGCGCTCCAGTGCCAGCGTGGCGTTGAAGTAGCTGACGTAAGGGGTGCTCGGCAGTGCCTTGCGCAGATCCTGAAGTTGCTTGTCCATTCCGGCCAAGTCCCTCTGGCGCCACAGCAAGTTAAACACACCAATGTGTGCCTGCAGGCTGGTGGCGTCGCGCTTGAGCACCTCGCGATAGGCCGCCATCGTCTCGGCAGCATCGGCCCCCGAGATCTGTAGCGATTCCGCGCGCGCCAGCCAAGGGCTGGGTGATTCGGGATGGGCCTTGAGGGTACGGTCGATCTGCGCCAATGCGGCCTGTTTATCGCCGCCGATCAGCAGCAGCCGGGCCACAGCGAGTTGCGCGATGACGTTGTCCGGATCCGCCTGCAGGGCGGCGTCAGCCGCGGCGCGGGCTTGTACATACTTGCCCTGGCTGCCGTAGGCGGTCGCTAGGGCGGCCTTGAGTTCGGCCTGCCGTTTCGGAACCGTCAGATCGACATCCGCGTACTCGGCAATGAATTTTTCGACCTGCCCACGGATGATGAGAGCCGAAGCCATCGGAGGCACCAACTCGTCGTTGCTGTAACCGGCATCGCGGGCTTTGGACAATTCGACCCAAGCACCTTGGACGTCACCACTCTCCAGCAGCGCCTTGCCCAGAAGGAACCGAGCTTCGACCAGCGAAGCGTCCTTCTGCAAGGCGTTTTTGAACTCGACGGCGGCGGCTTTGTACTCCTTCTTCTGCATTCGGGCCTTGCCCGACTCAACCAGTTGCGAGGCAGACTGTTCCCAGCACCCAGCCAGCAAGACGGAAGCTAACAGCACAGCGCCGGCCAGGCGCTCGGGGTTGAAGCGCTTCTTGCTGTTCATCATTTGATCTGCAACCGGTTCATCATGTCGTAAAGGGTCGGGCGGCTGATGCCGAGCAGTTCGGACGCACGCACGATATTGCCGTCGGTGCGCGCCAATGCCGTGATGAGCGCTTGGCGTTCGGCGTTCTCACGGACCGTGCGCAAGTCGAGCATGGCACTGTCGTCACCTGACGAGGGATCGGCCCGCAAGCCAAGGTCGAGCGCCGTGATACGGTCCTCCTCGGCCATGATGACGGCGCGCTTGAGCATGTTCTGCAGTTCACGCACATTGCCGGGCCAGCGGTGCACTTCCAATGCCCGTACGGCGTCGTCAGCGAGTGTGGGCACGGGGCGACGCATCTCGGTGGCGAAGCGGCGCGCAAAAGCATGCGCGAGCAGCACCGGGTCACCCATGCGTTCACGCAGCGGCGGGATCTCCACAACGATCTCAGCCAGCCGGTAATACAAGTCCTCGCGGAACCGGCCGTCCGTGATGCGTGTCTTCAGATCCTGGTGCGTGGCACCGACGACGCGCGCGTCGATCGGGATCTCCTGGCGTCCGCCAACGCGCTCGATGACGCGCTCTTGCAGGAATCGCAGCAGCTTGGCCTGCAACGACATGGGCAGGTCGCCGATCTCGTCGAGCATGAGCGTGCCACCGTTGGCCGTCTCAATCTTGCCGAGCGTCGCCTTGGTCGCACCGGTGAAAGCGCCCTTCTCGTAACCGAAAAGCTCGCTTTCAAGCAGAGTTTCCGGAATGGCCGCGCAGTTGATGGCGACAAAGCGCCCCTTGCGCTTGGAGGCGTCATGCAACCCCTGGGCAAGCACCTCCTTGCCGGTGCCGCTTTCGCCAAGCAGCAGCACGGTGGCATCGCTGGGAGCAACTTTTTCGATCATGCGGCAGACACGCTGCATGCCGGGATCACGCGTGATGAGGCCGGAGAAGACATCGCTGCTCTGCTGCATTTGCAAGCGGCGGTTCTCTTGCTGCAATTCGTACAGACGGTAGGCACGCTCGACGGTGAGGCTCAGCACGTCCGGATCGACGGGCTTGGACAGGAAGTCATAGGCCCCCATTCGAATTGCCCGGAGCGCGTTTTCCTGGTCGTTCTGACCTGTCAGCACGATGACTTTGACGCCCGGGTCGAGTTCCAGCAACTTCTCAAGGCACTTGAAGCCTTCCGACACGGAATCGCGATCCGGCGGCAGACCGAGGTCCATCGTGACGACGGCGGGACCGTGGCGGCGGAACTGAAGCACCGCACTGGCGACGTCGTCCGCCGTCACGGACTCGAAGCGGTCCAACGACCACTTGAGCTGCTTCTGCAAAGCGAGATCGTCTTCGACGATCAACAGCGGCGCATGGCGGGGAGTGCTCATTGCACGTCGAGCGCCGCGAGCGGCGAGTCAGCCTGCGCATGGAACAACGGGAGCAACAGGGTCACGGTGGTCCCCCGGTTCAATTCACTTTGCACGCTGATCTTGCCTCCCAATTCCTGCACGTATTGATAGCTCTCGTGTGCGCCTATGCCCATGCCGCTGGACTTGGTGGTCTGGAACGGCTTGAATAGGCGATTCTGTATGAAATCCTCGCTCATGCCGCAGCCCGTGTCCTCTACACGAACCCGAGCCTGGCTGCCCTGGGCATCCAGCGTCAGGCAGACACGACCGCTGGCTGGTGTTGCATCGAAGGCGTTCTGCACGACATGGCCCAGCACACGCTCCACCCGCTCGGCATGGCCCCGCGTACTAACGCCGGCTTGCAGCGTCAACTCCAGCGCCCTGCCCTTGCTGGATGCTGCCGCGGCCAGGCGCTTGGCGATCTGCTCCAGGTCGACACCGCTGGTCACGCCGTGCGGCTTGTCGCCATCGCGCAGTTGCAGCATCAGTTGACGCATCTTCTCAAGCGAGTTCTCGACCGTGTCCAGCATGTCCTGCTGAAACTCCGGGTTGTCGCGCAGGCGCTTGGCGTTTTTCATCATCAACGAGAGCTGGGTGACGATGTTCTTCAAATCATGGACGACAAACGCCGACATGCGGTTGAAGGCGTCGAACTTGCGCGCCTCCAACAGGGCTTCGGTGGCCTGCGCCTGGTCGAGATAGCCTGACGCCTGGCTGGCGGCTGTTCGCAGCAGATCCCGCACTTCCCAGTTGAGCTCGACCATGGCGCGCGGGCGCCCGAGCACGACAAAGCCGATCAACGCTTCGCGCACCAGCAGCGGCACCACCAGCCAGCAGCGCGGCTCGTCCGTCAGCCAGCTTGGCAACTCCAGGCCGGGATAGGCGTCGTGCCGCGCGCGCCACTCATCGAGATCGATGATCCAGGCACGCTCGCGCCAGAACTTGGCGAGCCCGCCGTCGCGCGCCTCGGCGCCGATCTCGGCGGGCAAGTTCCAACGCGCGGTCTGCATGAAGTCGCTGTTGGCAGCGCGTTGCATCCACAACATGAGCTAGCCCCCTGAATGACCGGACACGGTCCATCGCTTATCTTTGAGGATAGGAGTAGGACTGTGAATATGACTAGGCGGACGGAGTCTGTAGAGATCGTG
>NZ_LMDU01000013.1 GCF_001425165.1 Pelomonas sp. Root405 | reverse complement strand
CTCGAGCCTGCGGATGCGGTCACCCAGGGAGTTCAGGCAACATCAACAGCGCGTCACCCAGACCGGGAGCGCGCCAACCAGCGCATAGACCGTGTCCGGTTATGCAGGGGCAAGATCACTGGAACCTACGTCGTTCAGCTGACGGGGGGATGGACAACCCGCACTGACCGCTCCATCAGCACGGAGACGGCATCGCGCAACTGCTACAACTTTGATCCGGAGGGAGGGAGCACGCTTGTTTGCGACTCGTGGCAGTGGAGCTACTTCGACAACACCGATTCGTCGGACGTCTGGAGCGATTTCACGCCACAGTCGATGACGATCGAGGTCGCTGCAGTACCTGAACCAGCGACGACGGCGATGCTCGCTCTTGGCTTGGTGGTGCTCGCATTGGTTGCGCGTCGACGCGGCCAACGACACGGCCACGACGCTCGGCTTGCAAGCGCAGGCTCTTGATCCTCCGATTGCCCTCCCTGGAAATTCCGCTGTCCCCTTGTCACGATGGCTCGTGAAGCTCGACAACCACTCAGCCCCTCCCGCCAAGGCGATGCGTAGGCCGCCCTTGCTCAGTTCACCAACTTCGACGCCCAGGAAGACCGTCCGCTCCTGCAGTACGTAGAACGGCTGCTGTTTTCGGCAGCAACGGCTCGCCCTGGCAATTGGTCTGGGTGGCCCTCCGGGCTCGGCCCCGGCGGGCGCCGGAGCGCGTGGGCGATGCCCTCGAAGTGGCGATGCGCGAGCTGTGGACGCCTGCCACCCCGGGTGCGTGAGACTAGGCGACCATCCAGCAAAAGGCTAGGCTCGCGCCACGACCCCCCATAGATCACGCCGCTGTGGTCACTTCTGGTCGACACGCTGCGGCTGCGAGGGACGACGGTGCCGCCCGTTGCGGCTGCGTTCGTGAGGAGGAGTTGTGATGAAGCTGAGCGACTACACGATCAAGGCGCGCCTGCTCGCCCTTGCAGCACTGGCCGTGCTGGCCATGCTGCTGGTGGGGGTGCAGGGGCTGCGCAGCCTGTCCCAGGCGCAGGCGGACTTCACGCACTATGTCGACAACGATGTCGAGTCACTGACCCAACTGGCCGGCGTGCGGGCCGGCGTCGGCAACCTGCGGCGCTACGAGAAGGATCTGCTGATCAACCTGGCGGACGCCAAGTCGGTGGAGCGTTATCGCAAGGACTGGAGCGACACCTTCGACAAGACCGCCGATAGCCTGGGCCGCATGGGCAAGCTGGACCTTCCGGCCGATCTAAAGCGCATGCCCGAAGAACTGCTGAAGTCGCTTCAGGACTATCGCAGCGGCTTCAACGGGATTGCCGAGCGCGTGGCCAAGGGCGAATTTGCGGACACCGCTGCGGCCAATCAGGCGATGGAGCCCGTCAAGGGCCCGGTGCGGGCCGTGGACAAGACGCTCAGCGAGATAACCGCCACCGTCGACAAGCATTCGGCGGCGCGGGTAGCCGAACTCGCGAAGAAGGAGGCGGCCATCCGCCGCAACCTGCTCATCGTCATCGTCATCGCCGTGCTGCTGCTGGCCGCCTACACGGCGGTCAACATCCGCTCCATCCTGACGCCGCTGGCCAACGCAGTGAAGGCTGCGGAACGCATCGCCGGGCAGGACCTCAGCCAGCCCGTGAACGTGGTCGGACGCGACGAGACGGCGGCCGTGATGCGCGGCGTACAGGGCATGCAGGATTCGCTGGTCAAGGTGGTGTCCGGTGTGCGCCGGAGCACCGACAGCATCGCCACGGCCTCGCGCGAAGTGGCCGTCGGCAGCCAGGACCTCAGCAACCGCACCGAGCAGGCGGCGTCCAACCTGCAGGAAACCGCCTCGGCCATGGAGGAGCTGACCGCCAGCGTCACCCACAATGCCGAGTCGGCCCGTCAGGCCAACCAACTCGCCAACGACGCGGCCGACGTGGCGCGCCGCGGCGGCAGCGTCGTCAACGAAGTCGTGCAGACCATGGGGCGCATCAGCGCCTCGTCGACCAAGATCGCCGACATCATCTCGGTCATCGACGGGATCGCCTTCCAGACCAACATTCTGGCGCTGAACGCCGCTGTCGAGGCCGCGCGGGCGGGCGAGCAGGGCCGCGGATTCGCGGTTGTCGCTGGCGAGGTGCGCACACTGGCTCAGCGCTCCGCGGAGGCCGCCAAGGAGATCAAGTCGCTCATCACGCAAAGCGGCGAGAACGTCCACAGCGGTGCGACGCTGGTGGCCCAGGCCGGCGACACGATGAAGGACATCATCGACGCCATCGCCCGCGTGAGCGCCATCGTTTCGGAGATCAGCCTGGCCACCGGCGAGCAGAGCACCGGCATCGGCCAGATCGGCCAGGCCATCGCCAACCTCGACCAGATGACGCAGCAGAACGCCGCCTTGGTCGAGGAATCCGCCGCCGCCGCTCAGAGCCTGCAGCAGCAGGCCGATGAGCTGTCGCAATCAGTGGCGGTTTTCAAGCTGAGCTGACCTCGCTGGGCCGGCCGCGGCGGCGCAACCGCCCGGCGCGCTCGATCATGTCGTCGACGATCTCGTAGAGCACCGGGATCACCAGCAGGCTCAGGAAGGTGCTGGTGATCAGGCCGCCGATGACGACGATGGCCATGGGGGCGCGGAAGCTGGGGTCGGTGCCAAAGCCCAGGGCGATGGGCAGCATGCCGGCACCCATCGCCAGCGTCGTCATGACGATGGGGCGGGCGCGCTTGTGACAGGCATCCAGCAGCGCATCCAGGCGGGACAGGCCCTGCTCGCGCTGCGCGACGATGGCGTACTCCACCAGCAGAATGGAGTTCTTCGTCGCGATGCCCATCAGCATGATCATGCCGATCATGGCCGGCATGCTGAGGTCGGTCTGCGTGACGAACAGCGCGAGGATGGCGCCCGGGATCGAAAGCACGAGCGCGCCCAGGATGGTCACTGGCTGCACCCAGGCGTGGAAAAGCAGCACCAGCACGATGTAGATGCAGGCCACGCCAGTGCCCATCGCCAGCAGGAAGCCCTGGCCCAGCTCGGCGAAAGCCTCGGCATCACCGATCTCGGCCTTGCTGACGCCCGGGGGCAGGTTGGTGATGCTGGGCAGTGCCGCTGCCGCCGCCTGGACCTCGCTGAGCGGGCGGCCGTTCAGCTCGATCTCGAAGTTGACGTTGCGCAGCCGGTCATAGCGGTCGATCTGTGCGGGGCCGCTGGTCACCGTCATCTCGGCCACCTGTTGAAGCGGCACCGGGCCGTGGGTGCCCGGCACGGTGAGCTGGCCCAGCAGCGCGAGGTCGGTGCGCGCGGCGTCGGGCAGGCGCACAACGATGGGGATCTGGCGCTGGCTCAGGTTGAGCTTGGGCAGCAGCTGGTCGTAGTCGCCCGCCGTGGCAATGCGCAGTGTGTCGGCAATCGCCGCGGTGGACACGCCCAGATCGGCCGCACGCGCCGCGTCGGGGCGCACGATCAGCTCAGGGCGTTGCAGGCTGGAGCTGCTCGTCACCTGGCCGATGCCGGGCAGTGCGCGCAACTCTTTCTCGACCTTGGCCGCATGGGCGGCCAACTGCTCGCCGTCCTCGCCGGCCAGCACGAGCTGGTACTTCTCGCTTGAACCACCGAAGCTGACCTTCAGCCGTGCGCCGGCAATGCCGTCGAGGCGCTCTCGCAGCTCGCGCTCGATCTGCTGCTTGCTGATGCCCGAGCGGTCGCTGCGCGGCGTCAGGTTCAGCGTCAGCGTGGCCTTGCGGGCCTCGGCCGCGCCGCTCATCGCGAAGGGGTCACCGCCAGCGCTGCCGCCGCCGACGGCCGTGTAGACCAGCTTCACATGCGAATGCGCCGCGGCCGCCACGCGTACTTGCTCGGCGATGGCCGCCGTCTGCTCGTAGGTACTGCCGGGCGGCAACTCGACGCTGATCTGCGTCTGACTCAGGTCGTCCGGCGGGATGAAGGCGCCGGGGATGGCACCCATGAACAGCGGCGTGCAGGCGGCCACGCCAAAGACCGCCGTCAGCGCCATGGTCTTGCCCTTGTGCGTGAAGGCCCAGCGTGCGGCCTTCAGGTAGGTGGGCATCCAGAACGGTTCCTTGTGCACCTTCTTCGGCGCCTTCAGGATGTAGGCCGCCATCATGGGCGTCAGCATGCGCGCGACCACCAGCGAGAAGAACACGGCGATGGACGCCGTCCAGCCGAACTGCACGAAGAACTTGCCGACCACGCCGCTCATGAAGGCCGTCGGCAGAAAGACGGCGATCAGCGTGAAAGTCGTCGCGATGACGGCCAGACCGATCTCGTCGGCGGCCTCTCGCGCCGCCTCCAGCGGAGTCTTGCCCATCGTCAGATGGCGCATGATGTTTTCAATCTCGACGATGGCGTCGTCCACCAACACGCCGATGACCAGTGACAGCGACAGCAGCGTCACCACGTTGAGCGTGAAGCCCATCCAATACATGACGAGGAAGGTCGGGATGGCCGACAGGGGCAGCGCCACGGCGCTGACGAAGGTGGCCCGCCAGTCCCGCAGGAAGAACCAGACGACGACGACAGCCAGGAAGGCGCCTTCCAGCAGCAGCGTCAGGCTGCCCTCGTAGTTCTCGATGACCGGGTCGACGAAGTTGAAGGCCTCGGTGATGGTGATGTCGGGATGGGCGGCCTTGAGCTCCTCAAGTGCTGCGCGGATGCGCTCGGCCACGTCGACCTCGCCGGCGCCCTTGGCGCGCACGATCTCGAAACCCACCACCTGCTTGCCGTTCAGGAAGGCGCCGCTGCGCCGTTCGGCCAGCGTGTCGCTGACGCTGGCAACCTGGTCCAGCCGCACCTGGCGACCGTCGGGCAGTGGAATGCTCAGCGCGGCCAGCTGGTCGGCGCTCTGCACGGTGGCGATGGTGCGCAGCGACTGCTCGGTGCCGCCGAGCTGTGCGCGGCCCCCGGGCGCCTCTTGCTGCACCTGCTTCAACTGGCGCGACACATCGGCCGCGCTGACACGCAGCGCCAGCAACCGCGCCGGGTCAATTTCCACGCGCAGCTCGCGGCTGACGCCGCCCACGCGCGCCAACGAGCCCACGCCGCGCACGGCCAGCATGCGCTTGGCCACCTGGTTGTCGACGAACCAGGACAGCGCCTCGTCGTCCATGCGCGTGCTGGAGACGGTGTAGGTCAGGATGGGCATGCCCGACAGGTTCATCTTCGTGATGACCGGGTCGCGCAGGTCGGCCGGCAGGTCGGCGCGGATGCGGCTGACCGCGTCGCGCGTGTCGTCCAGCGCCTCCTGCAGCGGCTTCTCCAGGCGGTACTCGGCCGTGATCGTCGCCACGCCGTCCTGCACCTTCGTGTAGAGATGCTTGAGCCCTTGCACGGCGGCCAGCGAGTTCTCGATCTTGCGGGCGACCTCCGTTTCCATCTGCGCCGGCGCGGCGCCGGGCAGCGAGGCGCTGACGACGATGGTGGGCAGCTCGATGTCGGGGAACTGCTGGATCTTCATCTGCTTGAAGCCGTAGAGCCCGGCCGCCGTCAGCATGATGAAGAGCATGATGGCCGGCACCGGGTTGGCGATGGACCAGCGGGAGACGTTGAACATGGTGCGTCTTCCTTTACTGCGCCGCTTGCGCCACGCGGACGGTGTCGCCATCCGCCAGGAAGCCCACGCCGGACTCCACCACGGCAGCGCCGGCGCTGAGGCCGGACGTCACCTCGACACGGTTGCCTTCGCGGCGGCCGATCTGCACCTTGGTCTCGCGTACCTTGCTGCCGTCCAGCCGGAAGACGTAGCTGAAACCATCGCGCAACAGCACCGCGCTCTGCGGCAGCGACAGTGCCTGGCTCTCGCCGAGCACGAAATCGCCACGCGCGAACAGGCCGGCGCGCAGCGCGTCGCCGGCCTTCAAGTCCACATAGACCAGGCCATTGCGCGTCTGTGGGTCGACCTGCGGGGCGACACGGCGGACGCGGCCCTCCACCGGTGGCGCGCCGCTCGGTTGCACGCGCACTGTCTGGCCAGGCTTGAGTCGCGACAGCTCGGGGCCGGGCACTTCGGCGCGCCACTCCAGGCGGCCCTGGCGTTGCAGGCGGAACAGCTCCTGACCCGGCTGCACCAGTGCGCCAGGTACGGCGGTGCGGGCGCTGATGACGCCATCATCCGGCGCGGTGATCTGCGTGTACGACAGCCGCAGCTGGTCGGCCTGCACACGCGCCTTGGCCGCAGCAACGCGGGCCTGCGCGGCGGCGTCAGCGGCCAGGGCCTGGTCGATGGCCTGGGGCGACAGCGCCTCGCTGCCCTGCAGCGTCTTCACTCGTTCAGCGGTCTGGTGCGCTTCGCGCGCCGAGGCCTCGGCCTCCAGCAGCGCGGCGCGGCCGGCCGCGAGGTCGGCTTCCAGCGTGCCGGGGCTCAGGCGGGCCAGCAGCTGACCCTTCTTGACGCGGTCACCCACGTCGACGTTCAACACGGCCAGGCGCTGGCCGCCAATTTCGGCGCCGATGATGACCTCCTGCCAGGCGGCGATGGAGCCGGTGCCTGACAGCGTCTGGTGCCAGGCACCCGACTGCACCAGCACGCGCTTGACGGTCAGCGCGGGCCTTGGTGCCGCGCTGGCCGCTTGCTGGGCGATGGCGGGGCCGCTGGACAGGGCGACGACAAAGGCGGCGGCCAGCGCGACGGTGAGGGCTGCGGTGGCGACAGTGAGGAGGGGCAGGCGTTTCTTCATGATCAACGGGCAGAAGCGGTGTTCGAGACGGTGTTCGTGAGGGCGTCGGTGGTCCAACCCCCGCCGAGGCTGCGGTAGAGGCGGATCCACGCCAGCGCGTGTTCGGCCCGTACGGTCAGCACGGCGTCGTAGGCGGCCAGCGCGTTTCGGAAGGTGACGTTGCGCTGCGTGCCGCTTTGCAGGCCGGCCTGGGCCTGGGCGCCGGAGCGGCGGGCGATGCCTTCCCACTCGCGCCGCACGGCGTCAACCTCGCGCTCGCGCTCGGCGCCGGAGGCCACGCGCTGCAGAGATTCCTCGACCTCGGCCACGGCTGTCTGCCAACGCGACTGCAGCGCGGCGGCGGCCTCATCGGCAGCAGCTTCCGCGCCTTGCGCGCGCGCCCGGCGCAGGCCGGCATCGAAGATGGGCAGGCTCAAGCTGGGGCCGAAGGCCCACATCGAGCCGCTGCTTGTCGTGCCACCCACGCGCAGTCGCGATTCGCCAGCCAGCGCCGCCAGGCTGAGCTGCGGCCAGCGCTCGGCCTCCGCGCTGCGCTGCTGTTGCACCGCGCCTATCCAGCGCTGGTGTGCGGCGGCCAGATCGGGGCGCTGTGCCAACAGTTGGGCGGGCAGGGCGCTGACGTCGAAGGCCGGTGTGCGTGGTTGATCGCGCTTGATCTCGAAGCCTTCGGTGACGACAGCGGGCGGCGCCAACTCGGCAGCCAGACCCTCGGCCCGTTCGCCGCACAGCAGGGCCAGCGTCTGCAACGCGATCTGCGCCTCTGCGCGCCATTGGCTCCGCGATGCGACGGCGACCGCGCGCTCGGTGTTCAAGATGGCGGCGTCGCTGGCACTCAAAAGCCCGGCCGCTTGCTGCTGCCTGGCCCAGGCGGCGATCTGCTCGGCGAAGCGTGTGTCCAGCTCGGCCGACTCCTCGCGTGCCTGCGCCAGTCGCAGTTGCACGTAGGCCTGGGCGACATCCGCGGCCAGGCTGACTCGCGCGGCGTGCCAGTCAGCGGTCGCTGCCGTGGCCTCCGCGGCGCCGGCCGCAGCGGCGGCGCGCTGGCCGCCGAACAGGTCGATCTCCCAGCTGGCATTGAACTGGCCGCTGAGCTGGGTGCTGTCGCCGGGAATGCCGTTCAGCGCCCGGCCTCGCTGCGCCTGGGCGCTGGCGCTGACTTGGGGCAGCAGCCCGGCTCGCGCCTGCGCGGCGCCGGCCTCGGCCTGGCGGCGGCGCGCGGCGGCCTGGGCCAGCGTGGGGCTCTGCGCCTGGGCGCGCTCGACGAGGCGGGCAAGCTGCGGGTCGCTGAAGGCCTGCCACCACTGGGCGAGCGCTGCGGTGCTGCCACCGTGCGGCAGGGGCGAGCGCCAGACCGTGGGAATGGCTGCGTCGGCGGGCGGCGCAGCGGGCGGCACAGTCGTGCAAGCGGCGACAAGTGCCAGCAGCGGCGCAGCAAGGAGAAGGCGTGGGTTCATGAGGGCAGGTGCTTCTTGCGCTCGTACTCGACCAGTGCGCAGCCCCAGTCGGCGAGGCGGGCGCAGGTCTGTTCGAGCTGGGGGTCGTTGACCAGCAGTTCGGGGTGGAAGGCGTCGACCATCGGCCGGCTCATGGCGTAGTCGTGCGCCATGGCCTGCAGGCCCATGGCGAGCTGGAAGATCGCGGCGTCGGGTGCAGCCAGGCCGGCATGGCGGGCCAGCAGGCCGGCGAAGCGGTCGAAGATGGGCCCGATCTCGGCGGCCACCATGTCCATGAAGATGCGGCTCGGCGCCTGCATCTCACGCAGGAAGAGCTGGGCGCTGCAGGCGCCGTCGTCGAACAGAAACGGCCGAAGGAAGCGGCAGATCGAGTCGTGCAGGCTCATGCCGGCGTCGTCGAAGCCGGTCATGCGCTGCTGCAGGTCGAGCACCGGCAGGCGCAGCACCTCGGCGTAGAGCCCGTCCTTGTCGCCGAAGTGGTAGTGGATGGCGCCCGGGTTCACGCCGGCCGCGGCGCAAATCTCGCGTGTCGGCACGGCGTCGAAGCCGCGTTCGCCGAACAGGCAAGCGGCCTCGTGCAGCAGGCGTTCGCGGGCTGGCAGCGTGTCTGCGACTAAGGGTTTGCGAGGGGGCATGGGGCCGGACTGTAATACCAACCAAGCGCTTGCTTGGAAAATGTTTTGTATCGTTTTATCGCCCGACGGCGGCGCGGGTGTCAGGCGGCTCGGAGAACGCCAGTCAGGGCCGGAGCGGGCCGCAGAGCGCCCACGTCGAGGCCGCGCCAGTTGCGCAACTGCAGATGGCTATAGCTGCGCAGCAACTCGCTTTCGGCCTTGAGCAGCGCCTGGGCGACGGCGGCAAAAGCGGCCTCGGCCGCACGCACGGCGCCGTCATCGATCTTCAGCGCGACACCCAGGCCCAACTCCGGCAGCGCCGCGCAGTACACGCCCTCGGCGCCAATCTTGCAGAACAGGCGCTCGCCGAGAGCCTGCATGACGAGAGTGTCGAACCGGTCGGTACCGCCAACCATGAAGGGTGCGGCCGCGACGGCCTGGCGCAGTCGCCGTGCGGCGCGGGCGTTGCCGTCAGACAGCCCCTGGCCCGTGCCGCAGCGGGCGAAGGCCAGTGCCAGCGAGCGCAACGGCAATGCGAAGGTTGGGATGGAGCACCCGTCGATGCCGCGAGGCGCCTGCTCGACATCGATGCCCGTCGCCGCGGACAGCGCACCTGACACCTCCCGCATCACCGGGTGCTCCGCGGCGATGTAGCCGCGCGCGAATGCGGCGGCGTCTGCCCCACCATTGCGGGCCATCAGGCAGGCGACGCAAACAAAGCCGCTATGCTTGCCCGAACAGTTGTTGTGCAGGGCGCTGGCGACCTCGCCGCGCGCCAGCATGCAGCGCAGCACTGGCTCCCGGCCGGGCCACTGCGTGCCGCATTCCAGCGCATCGGCGGTCAGTCCCAACTTGGCCAGCACACCGGCGGCCGTGGCCACATGCTCGGGCTCGCCGCTGTGCGAAGCACAGGCCAGCGACAGCTCGGCATCGGTCAGCTCGAACGCGTCGGCAGCGCCGCTGGCCACCAGCGGCAGCGCCTGCAACAGCTTGACGGCGGAGCGGGGGAAGATGGGCCGTTCGATGTCGCCCAGCGCGGTGTGCACCGCACCCGAGCTGTCGACGATGGCCAGCGCGCCGGCATGCTGCGATTCGACGGCGCTACCGCGCATCACTTCGATGAGGACGGGGTTCATGTTGGCAGTCTAGGCGCGGCTGGCTTAAGCCTGAATGAGGGTCGGCGGTGGCCTGGCATGTGGCGTGGAATCGATTCCATGAACAGACCCGCAAAACACGGAGACCGTCCGGTGCCCCTAGGACCTTTCCCAGGCACCGTTGACAAATACTAAGCCCGTCTCAGATACTAAATTGGAACCGATTCCAAATGGTTCCAACAACAGACGGAGACTCACGTGGAGAAACGCTCACTCCTGGAGGGCAGCGCCCTTCAGATGAAAAACTGCGCCCGCGCCGCCCTGCTCGGCGGGCTGATGGGCGCGGCGCTGCTGGCCGGCTGCGGCGGCGGTTCGACCGATCCTTCGCCTGCGCCCGGCCCCGCACCGGCGCCGCCACCCGCGCCAGCGCCCGCTCCAGAAGGCCTCACGCTGCTGAAGACAGACGGCAGCAAATGGGTCAAGGCCAGCGGCACCCAGGTGCTGCTCAAGGGCACCAACCTGGGCAACTGGCTGGTGCAGGAGTTCTGGATGATGGGTCAGGGCGGCAATGGCGTGACCGACCAGTGCACACTGGAAGCGAAGCTGACCGAACGCTTTGGCTATGACGAGAAGGAGCGGTTGATCCAGCTCTTCCGCGACAGCTGGATGACTTCGCGCGACTGGGACCAGTTGCAGGCCTTCGGCTTCAACGTCGTGCGCCTGCCCATCCTGTGGAGCGTCATCGAGGACGAGAAGAAGCCCAGGACCCTGCGAGCGGATGCCTGGAAGTATCTGGACTGGAGCATTGCCGAGGCGAAGAAGCGCGGTATCTACGTGATCCTCGACCTGCACGGGGCTCACGGCGGCCAGACGCCCAACGACCACACCGGCTGCGCTGGCCAGAACAAATACTGGACCGATACCGAGGCACAGGAACGCACCAAGTGGCTGTGGCAGCAGATCGCCACCAAGTACAAGGACGAGCCCGTGGTGGCGGCGTACGACCCGCTCAACGAGCCCTGGGGTTCAACCGCGGAAGCCATGGTGGCGCGTGTGGAGGACCTCTACAAGGCCATCCGCGCCATCGACGACAAGCACATCGTGCTGCTGCCCAGTCACTACGGCAGCATCGAGGCCTACGGCAACCCGACTGCCAAGGGCTTCACGAACGTCGCCTTCGAGATCCATCCCTACCCGGGCCTGTTCGGCGACCGGCCGGGCGACTCCCCGTATATGGTCCACCGCGACTGGCTGCGCTGCGGCGCCAGCGGCACCGCCGGGGTCTGCGCCTACAACAAACAGGTCAGCGACCTGAAGATCCCGTTGCTCGTCGGAGAGTTCCAGCCCTGGCAGGGCGCGGGTCTGGAGCTCGGCGGCCAGATCGGCCGCGCCACCTACGACACCTACGCCAGCTATGGCTGGGCGTCCACCTCCTGGTCGTACAAGCTGGTCAGCCCGGCCGGTGGCTCGGGCAAGGGCACCTGGGGCATGGTCACCAATGCCGTCAACACCAACTTCGACACTGGCGTGGGCATGGTCACCAAGGCCAGCACCTGGGATTGCGCTGGCTGGGACGTCAGCTTTGCCAATGCCTGCGCGGTCAAGGCGCCCACCATCAAGGTCGGCGGCATGGGGGCCAAGACCTATTACTTCGTCATCAAGAGCGGCGCGGTGGCCGGTAGCAACCCTGACGTCAGCTTCGACAAGATCAGCATCACTGACACCGCCACCAACGCCGAAGTCATCACCAACGGCGGCTTCGGCTCCAATGCCGGCTGGACGCCGCTGACCATCAGCGGCAGCCTGAACCTGGACTTCAACGACGCGACAGCAGGCAAGGCGCCGACGGGCAGCGACGGCGCCGTGCTGCGCGTGACCCGCCCCGCGGGGGTCAGCGGCGAGGTCAACGGCGGCGTCTATCAAGCCATCACGCTGCAAGGCGGCAAGACCTATGCGCTGAGCGGTGTGTTCAAAGACAACGGCAGCGCCAACACCTGGGCCGAGATGTACCTGGTGGACAAGCTGCCGGTGCAGGGCAAGGACATCATCGACATGAACGGCAAGGTCGACTTCACGACCGCCACCGCCACCGAGATTGAAACCCTGTTCAAGAGCTACGCCACGCAGGCCTTGGAGGTCCACGCCGGCTTGGCGCAATGGATGACAAGTACTACGGCGCCCGAAGTGTTCCAGTTGCCGGCGCGCCCCGCCGACCTGAAGCTGACGGAAGGCAGCAACGGCAATGCGCTGGCTTGGAGCGCCAGCGCGGACGCCAAGGTCACGGGCTACGGCGTCTACCGGTCCACCGGCGCCGGTGGCAGCTACACCAAGCTCGCCGACAAGGTCACCACCAGCACCTATACCGACACCACGGCAGTGCCGGGCACAACCTATTACTACGCCGTCACCGCACTCACCGCTGTCAACGAAAGCTACTACAGCGACGCTGCCAGCACAGCCGTGCGTTTCGTGGCTGTGCCTGCGACGCTGCAGGCGGAAGACTTCACCGCCATGAGCGGCATACAGCTCGAAAACTCCAGCGACACGGGCGGTGGCCAGAACGTCGGCCACTTCGACCCCGACGACTACATCGAGTTCAAGATCAGCGTGGCCACGGCGGGCAACTTCAGCATCGACTACCGCCTGGCGAGCGCCAATGGCAGCACCGGCTTTGAAGTCTGGGTGGACGGCGTGAAGACGGTTGAGACGATGGCTGTGCCGAACACCGGCGGTTGGCAGACCTGGGTCACGCAAACCAGCGCCAGTTTTGCCCTGACGACCGGCAACCACACGCTGCGCCTGAAATCCATTGGCAAGGAGTGGAACTTGAACTGGCTGAAGGTGAACGCGAAGTGAGCCAAGAGATAGCTGGCCCACCAGTTCAACGTCGCTGAACCGAGGGTATTTTGAGCGCGGCGTGACGAGATAGGTGCAGCCCGCGTGTCCGGCTGACTAGAAGAGGAATTCCCGTTGCGCAACAATGATTTACGGACCGTAAAATCGCGTCATGCAAAAGACCGTTGAGCAATTGGTCCGTGAGTCAGGCCCTACCGGCATCGCGCCGGAGCGCCTCATGGAACTGCTCGGCGGCTCTATGAGCCGTTCCACGCTCAATCGAACCCTGGCAACTCTGATGAGCCAAGGCTTCGTGGCGCCCATCGGCCGCGGCCCGGCGAGGCGCTATGTGACGTTGAGCCCTTTTAGCCTGGCAGACGTCGACGCGTTCTTCCAGCGTCCGGTCAGCATGCGCCCGCTCGCGCCTTTTCGCGAAGAGCTGCTGGACCCAACGCCCAACATTGACCCGGAGCGGGCGAGGCGTTGCGCGCAGGTCCAGGCTCTGGCCAATCCGATGGACCGAAAGTATCTCTCTCGATTCCTGGTGGACTACTCGTGGGCGTCGGGGGTCCTGGAAGGCAGCAGCTACAGCGAAATCGACACTGAGGCGCTCGTGGTGTACGGCGAACGCGAACCAGACAAGCCGCAGGAGGATGCAGTTCTCGCCCTGAACCACAAGCGAGCTGCCGAATACCTGTGGACGCATCGCGACCTGAGCGTTGAGAACATCTGCGCCATGCATGCCTTGCTCACCGACGACCACGGTGTCGCGGGACTGACCACTTCGGATCACTTTCTTCCCAGGCAACAGCGCGGGGTTCCACGCGTCTACGAAGACGTGAACCTCGCCAACTCGGCATACCTGCCGCCTCATCGACCCGGCACAACACATGCGCACGACGTGCTGGTCCGCATCGTCGAGACCGCCAAGCTGCTGGCGCCAGTCGAGGCTGCCGTTTACCTGCTGACACGCATCGCCTACGTGCAATCCTTTGCCAACGGCAACAAGCGCACGTCTCGTATTGCTGCCAACTTGCCGCTGCTCGCTGCTGGTTTGGTGCCGTCTTCCTTCGTCGACATCACCAAGGCAAGATACATACGAGGCATGGCGGCGTTCTACGAATTGGGGTCCATGCTCGTCATTGAGCAGGCCTTCATTGATGGCTACGTGCGCTCCATCATGCGCAGCAGCAACCTGCCGCAGGCACTACGTGGTGTCGGTGCTGACGTAGACGGCGCGGCCAAGCAGCTCGGCGACTTCATCAACTCGGGGAATCGGCCCAAGACGCCGGCCGTTGCCCGCTTTATTGGCCCGCCGCCGAAGGCTGACGTTGGCTCGTCAACCGCAGATACAAAGGCAGCGAGGACGAGCCGCAACGATCTCGGCTAGGCGACTGTTGCCACGGCAATGCGAACACCGAATTCGTGGGGCCACAGTGACCGAGCCACAGGGCGCCGCTTAATCCACGTGCACCCGATTCCGCCCACCCCGCTTGGCCGCATACAGCGCTTGGTCGGCACGATTGAGGAGGTTCTCGCCCTGCTGTTGCGGCGCGCCGCCGGCGATGCCGACGCTGACGCGCACGAACAG
The DNA here is from genome assembly GCF_001425165.1 of Pelomonas sp. Root405. Taxonomy (GTDB): domain Bacteria; phylum Pseudomonadota; class Gammaproteobacteria; order Burkholderiales; family Burkholderiaceae_C; genus Pelomonas. Next base: position 459,057 of record NZ_LMDU01000013.1, on the reverse strand, counting down.
CCCGGGCGTGATGGCTGCCCAGTCGTGTTCGGTGATCGCCAGCCGCAGACGTTCGCAGATCTCGGCGGCCTGAGGCGGCGCGATGCCGACCAGCACGGCCAGGAACTCCTCACCGCCGATGCGGGCCAGCAGGTCGGCGCTGCGCAGGCGGTGGCGCAGTAGCTGGGCCAGCTGCTGCAGCACCGCGTCGCCAACGGCATGACCGTGCGTGTCGTTGATCTTCTTGAAGTGGTCCACGTCCAGCGCCGCCACGCTGATGACCTGGCCCGCCACGCGCGCGCCCTCGACCAGCAGCGGCACCGCAAACTCGGCGTGGCGCCGGTTGTGCAGGCCGGTCAGCACGTCTTCATGCGCGGCGCGGTCCAGGGCCATCGCATGCTCGCGCAGGCGCTGTTGCTCGGTCTCGAGATGGACCGCGCGGGCCCGCTCGCGGCGAGCGTCGGCGGTGGCGCTTTCGGCGCGCGCCTGCGCCTGCTCGACCTGGTCCCGGATCAGGATGACCTCGGTCTGCAGCACCAGGTTGTCGCGGCTGATCTGGCGGTCCAGGCCGAACAGGTCTTCCAGCCAGGCCAGCGCCTGCCTGTACTGGCCGCAGGCCTTGTGTGTCTCGTAAAGCGAGCGAACCAGCAGGCGGCGCAGCTGGGGCGGCGGCTCGACGGCGGCGTTCAATAGGGCTTCGAGGATGCGCGCGGCCTGCAGCGGCTCGCCCTTCAGGCGCAGGAAGACGGCGCGTTGCACGTCGGCTTCGATGGCCAGCGTGCGGTAGCCGTGGTCATGGGCGATGTGGCCGAACTCGTTGAGCAGCGGCAAGGCTTCGTCGAGCAGGCCGCCGGCAAGCAGCGCGTTGACGAGGTTGGACACCGCCACGGCCACCTTGAAGGGGCTGCCGGAGCTTCGCGCCAGCTCGGTGGCCTGCTCGGCTGTGCGGCGGGCGCTGACAAGTGCTTCTGCCAGCGCGTCGGCATTGCCCTGCGCCTGTGCTTCCTCGACGCGCTTCAGCCAGAAGTACGCCAGGTTGTTGTGGCAGGAGAACAGCACCTCCTGCATGCCGGTGCCCGCGGCGATCTCCAGCGCCTGCTCCGTCGACGCGCAGGCCTGCTCCGGGTTCTCCAGGCTTCCATAGGCCACGCCCACGCGGTTCAGCGCCCAGGCCTCGCGCACCGGGTCGGCGGCGCGGCGTGCGGCAGCCAGCGCCTTCATGCCCGACTCCAAGGCCTCCCGCGCCATCAGCAGTTGGCCGTAGACGAAGGCCTGCGAGGTCAGCGCGTCGGCCAGCAACACGTCGTCGCCCAGGCGTTGGGCCAGGGCCAACGCCTCGGTAGCGCAGCGCGCGCTGGAAGTCAGCCGGCCGAGGCGCGGGTATTGGTGCGCGAGCAGGGCGAGGGCCTCGCCGCGGCGGCGCAGTTCGGTGGCCGGGCAGGTGAGCAGTAGCTGCTCCAGCCCCTCGCTCGACGCCTGATAGGCGCCGGCCGCCGCAAGCCGGCGCTGCGCCGCGAAGCCTGTGTCGAACGCGGCAGCGTCAAAGCCGCCGTCATCGGCGGGCAGGCTTGGCAGAAGGTCCAGAAGGTCTGACATCGGAGCCGCTGATTCTGCCTAGCCCCAGAATGCCGGCCATGACTGTGATCACGGTTTTCGGGGTTGACTTCACGAGTGCGCCCCGGGCGGGCAAGCCGATTCGCATTGCCGAGGGCCAGCGCCACGGCGTCGTCGTCCGCCTGGCCGGCCTGACAGCGCTGGACAGCCTGGACGGCTTCTCCGCCTGGCTGATGCGCCCGGGGCCCTGGGTCGCCGGCCTGGACCTGCCTTTCGGCCTGCCGCGCGAGCTGGTCGAGCACCTCCGCTGGCCGACCGACTACGCCGCGTTGATGGCGCACTACGCCGGCCTGGAGCGGGCCGACATCCGCGCTCGCTTTGCGGCCTTCTGCGATGCGCGGCCGGTGGGCGGCAAGTTCGCCCACCGCGCCTGCGACGGCCCCGCCGGGTCCAGCACCAGCATGAAATGGGTCAACCCGCCGGTGGCCTGGATGCTGCATGCCGGCGTGCCTCGACTGATCGCGGCTGGCGTGCACCTGCCTGGCCATCTGGACGGTGACACGAGTCGCATTGCGCTGGAGGCCTACCCCGGCCTGCTGGCGCGCGAGCTGATCGGTCGACGTTCGTACAAGAGCGATACCAAGGCGGCGCAGACGCCAGAGCGGCTGATCGCGCGCAAGGACATCGTCGACGCGTTGGAGCAAGGACGGTCCAAGCTGGGCCTGCGTCTGAAGCTCAGCCATGCGCAACGCGACGCCCTGGTGGCCGATGCCAGTGGCGACAGCCTGGACGCCGTGCTGGCGATGCTGCAAGCCGCCTGGGCCGCCGAGCAACCCCGCTACAGCTGGCCGGCGGGTGTCGACCCGCTGGAAGGCTGGATCGTCGGCGCGTGAGCCATCTAGGATCCCCGGCCATGCTGCATCGCATCGACGAAGAAGTCACCTTTCGCAAGCTCGAGATCCTGCTGGCCTTCATGGAAAGCGGCAGTCTTGCGCGCGCCGCTGAGCGGCTGGGCATCAGCACGGTCAGCGTGCACCGCGCGCTGCATTCTCTGGAGACGGGCACGCGCTGCAGCCTGTTCCGGCTGGAGGGCCGCAACCTGCAGCCCAACGACGCGGCGCATGCGCTGGCCGACGTGGCGCGCGAGGTGCTGCAGAACATGGCGAACGGCATCCGCGCCACGCGCGAAATCGCTGGCTACGCGGCCGACCGCATCCGCATCGGCTCGCTGTACTCGTTGACCAGCGGCACCGTGCCGGCCCTCATCATGGCCTTGCGCTTGCGCAAGCCGGACATCCAGACGGAGCTGGTGCTGGGCTCCAACAGCGACCTGCTGCGCAAGCTGCGCGACGGTGTGGTTGATGCTGCGGTGATGGGCTTCCCCGAGGGCGCGGTTGACGTCGAGTCGCAGCTGCTGTTCGAGGACGAAATCTTCTTCGCTGCGCCGGCCGATTCACCCCATGCGCGCCAAGCTGAGATCGACCTCGGCGGCTGCGCCGACGAGCGCTTCGTGTCGCTCAACGAGGGCTACGTCACGCGCGACCGCTTCGTCGAGGCCTTCCGCGTCGCGGGCTTCGAGCCGCATGTGGCCATGACCACCAACGACATCTTCTCGTTGATGAACCTGGTGAGCGGCGGCATCGGCTGCACGCTGCTGCCGGGCCGCATCCGCGGCGTGCTGCCGCGCAATGTCGTGCTGGTGCCACTGCTGCCGCGCTACCAGATGCGCCAGAAGATCAGCGTCGTCTTCCTGCGCACGCGGGAGCGCGACCCCAACCTGCTGTCGCTGCTGGGAGCGTGCCGCAGCCATTCGGCCGACCTGCAGGCACCCGCACCACCCGGTTGAAGGGGCGCCGGGGAGAGGCTCATTCCAGCTTGGCGCCGGAGGCCTTGACGACGGTAGCCCAGCGCTTGACCTCGGCGCTGACGAACTGGCCGAAGGCGTCGCCGTAGAGGTTGGGCGTGTCGGCGCCCAGGCCGTTCCAGATCTTGCGGATCTCCTCGGTGGCAAAGGCCTTGCGCAGTTCGGCCTGCATCGTGGCCACGGCCTCCTTGGACGTGCTCTTGGGCGCCCACAGGCCGTACCAGGTCGACACCTCGTAGCCCGGCACGCCGGCCTCGGTGGCGGTGGGCACATCGGGGAAGCCGACGGCGCGCTTGGACCCCGCCACGGCCAGCGCCTTGACGCGCCCGCTCTTGATGTGGGTGGCCGAAGAACCCAGGCCGTCGAACATCAGATCGACCTGCCCGGCGATCAGGTCCTGCAGGGCCGGGCCGGCGCCGCGGTAGGGGATGTGGGTGATGAAGGTCTTGGTCTGTAGCTTGAACAGCTCGCCCGCCAGATGGTGAGAGGTGCCATTGCCGGCCGATCCGTAGTTGAGGCGGCCGGGCTTGGCGCGCACCGCGGCCAGCAGGCCCTTCAGGTCGCCGACCGGCAACTGGCCCGGGTGGACGACGATGACCTGGGGCACGCTGGCCAGCAGTGCGACGGGAATGAAGTCCTCCTCCAGCTTGTAGTCCAGACGCGGGTACATGGCCGGTGCGATGGCATGGTGCACAGCGCCCATGAAGAAGTTGCTGCCGTCCGCCGCCAACTTGGCCGCCACGCCGGCGCCCACAGTGCCGCCAGCGCCACCCTTGTTGTCGATGATCACCTGGCGGCCCATCTGGCGCGTCAGCACCGTGGTCAGGGGGCGCGCAAAAGCGTCTGTACCGCCCCCGGCCGGAAAGGGGACGATCCAGGTGTGGGGCTTGTTGCCCTGGGCCTGGGCCAGCCAGGGGGTCAGCAGTGCGGGTAGAAGGGTGCGGCGTTTCATCGTGATGTCTCCTGTTCTGTGAGTCAGCGTCCCGTGCCTTGTCGGCATGGCGCTGCCATCGCACGGTAAGCGCGCAGACGCCGCCAGATCAATCAGCCAGTCCGATGAATGCTTACCCAAAGCGGAACGTTCAACGACCGACATTTCCAGCGAGCGTAAACGTCGGACGGCGAGGTTGATTGATTGGCCGGGCGGCCACTTCCACACTGCGGCTGCAACAGAGGAGAACCCGATGAACGCCCCGGCCTGGAACCAGCGTGACCGCCAGCGCCGCGAGCGCCTCTCGCGAGCCGCGGCACTGGCCGGCGTGCAAGGCCGGCGTGTGGCCGCCGAAGCCATCGTGTCGCTGCTGGAGTGCGTGCTGGAGCCCGGCGACCGCGTCTGCCTGGAGGGCAACAACCAGAAGCAGGCCGACTTCCTGGCCAAGGCGCTGGTGCAGGTTGACCCGCAGCGCGTCCATCACCTGCACATGGTGCAGTCGGTGCTGGCCCTGCCCGAGCACCTGGACGTGTTCGAGAACGGCATCGCGTCCCGGCTGGACTTCAGCTTCAGCGGCCCCCAGGGTGCCCGGCTGGCCAAGCTGGTCGCGGCAGGTGGCATCGAGATCGGCGCCATCCACACCTACCTCGAATTGTTCGCGCGCTACTTCGTCGACCTGACGCCCAAGGTGGCGCTGGTGGCGGCGCATGCGGCCGACGCCCAGGGCAACCTCTACACCGGCCCCAACACCGAGGACACGCCGGCCATCGTCGAGGCCACCGCCTTCTCGGGCGGCATCGTCATCGCCCAGGTCAACGAGATCGTGGATGTTCTGCCGCGCGTCGACATCCCGGCCGACTGGGTCAGCTTCGTCGTCAAGGCCCCCAGCCCCAACTTCATCGAGCCGCTGTTCACGCGCGACCCAGCGCAGATCAGCGAGATCCAGGTGCTGATGGCCATGATGGCCATCAAGGGCATCTATGGCGAGTACGGCGTGCAGCGGCTGAACCACGGCATCGGCTTCGACACCGCGGCCATCGAGCTGCTGTTGCCGACCTATGGCGAATCGCTCGGCCTCAAAGGCAAGATCGGCAAGCACTGGGCGCTCAATCCGCATCCGGCGCTGATTCCGGCGATCGAGGCCGGCTGGGTCGAATCGGTCCACTCCTTTGGCTCCGAACTCGGCATGGAGGACTACATCCGTGCCCGCTCCGACGTCTTCTTCACCGGGCCCGACGGCAGCCTGCGCAGCAACCGTGCCTTCTGCCAGGCGGCCGGGCATTACGCCTGCGACATGTTCATCGGCTCCACGCTGCAGATCGACCTCGATGGCAACAGCTCGACGGCGACGCTGGGCCGCATTGCCGGCTTCGGTGGCGCGCCCAACATGGGCGCCGATGCGCGTGGGCGCCGTCACGCCAGCCCCGCCTGGTTGAAGGCCGGCGCCGAGGCCCGCGCCGGCCGCAGCGGCGCCGCCGGCACGCCGCGCGGCCAGAAGCTGGTCGTGCAGATGGTGGAGACCTTCCGCGAGCACATGCAGCCTGCCTTCGTCGAGCGGCTCGACGCCTGGACGCTGCAGGAACAGGCCGGCATGGCGCTGCCGCCGATCATGATCTACGGTGAGGACGTGTCGCACATCCTGACCGAGGAAGGCATCGCCAACCTGCTGCTGTGCCGCAGCGACGAGGAGCGCGAGCAGGCCATCCGTGGCGTGGCCGGCTACACGGCGGTGGGCCTGGCGCGCGACGCGCGCATGGTCGAGAACCTGCGCGACCGCGGTGTGATCCGCCGACCTGCCGACCTCGGCATCGACCCGCGCGACGCGACGCGCAACCTGCTGGCCGCGCGCAGTATGCGCGACCTCGTGCGCGCCTCCGGCGGCCTCTACAGCCCGCCCAAGCGTTTTCGCAATTGGTGAGGACATGACGATGACCAACCCTGGCCTCGAAACCCTGGACTACGCCTTCACCGGTACGCGGCCTGCCGGCGCCTTCGCGCCGGTGCTGGTCGGCGTCGTCGGCTCCGGCAACCTCGAAGTGCTGCTGGAGCCCGCGGTCGGCAGCGACTGCCGTGTCCACATCGAAACCTCGGCGCGCGGTTTCGGCGCCATCTGGTCGGCGGTCGTCAGCGACTTTCATCAGCGCCACCAACTCGCCGGCGTGCTGCTGTCCATCCATGACATGGGCGCCACGCCGGCCGTCGTCAGTCTGCGGCTGGACCAGGCCGCGCAGGAGTTGCAGCCATGATCAGCTATGCCGAATGCTCGGCGCGTGAGCGTCTTGCGCTGGTGGTCGACAAGGGCAGCTTTCACGAATGGCTGCCGCCGTCGATGCGGCTGACCAGCCCGCATCTGGCCCAGCTGGGCGTGCCCTCGGCCTTCGACGATGGCGTCGCCATCGGCCGCGCGACGCTCGATGGCCATGAGGTCTTCGTCGCCGCGCAGGAAGGCGAGTTCATGGGCGGCGGCGTCGGCGAGGTGCATGGCGCCAAGCTGGTCGGCCTGATGAAGCGCGCGCTGCGCGACCGGCCCAAAGCGGTAGTGTTGCTGGCCGAGTCCGGCGGCGTGCGCCTGCATGAGGCCAACGCGGGTCTCATCGCTGTGTCCGAGGTGATGCGCGCACTGCTCGATGTGCGCACCGCAGGCATTCCCGTCATCGTGCTGATCGGCGGCGCCAATGGCTGCTTCGGCGGCATGGGCATCGTGGCGCGTTGTGCCGACCACATCGTCATGAGCGACCTCGGTCGGCTGGCCATGTCGGGCCCCGAGGTCATCGAGGCTTCGCACGGTGTCGAAGAGTTCGACTCGCGCGACCGCGCCCTGGTCTGGCGCACGACCGGCGGCAAGCACCGCTGGCTGAGCGGCGATTGCGATGCGCTGGTGGAGGACGACGTCGCCGCCTTTCGCGCGGCAGCCATCACAGCGCTGGATGCGGCGCGGCCGGTCACGCTGGATTTGCTGGAAGCGGAACACGCCCGGCTCGCCGCGCGCCTGCTTTTCGAAGGAAATGACGCGGTCGCCTTCTGGGCGTCGACCGGTGCGGCCGACGCCGCCCGCGTGCCCGACCTCGATGTGGCCGCGCTGCAACCGCTGGGAGCACACTGATGGACTGGCAGACGCTTGCGGATGAGCTCTTCGGTGCCGGGCACGGCATCACACGCGACGGCGACCTGCTGCGCGGCACCGTCGAGTTCGACGGTCAGCCCCTCACGGTCATCGGCAGCACCGACCATGCGCCAGTCGGGGTGCAGCTTGCGCTGGCCCAGGCGCGTGCCGTGCTTGACACGCTGGCGCAGCACCCGAGCCGCGGCATCTTGCTGCTGATCGACACCCAGGGCCAGCAGCTGCGCCGCCGCGACGAGTTGCTCGGCATCAACCGCGCGATGGCCCATCTCGGCATGTGCATCGACCTCGCGCGCCGTCGCGGCCATCGTGTGCTGGGCCTTGTCTATGACCAGGCGCTGTCCGGCGGCTTCATCACATCCGGCCTGATCGCCGATGCCTGCGACGCGCTGCCCGAAGCCGAGATCCGTGTCATGCGCCTGCCGGCCATGGCCCGTGTCACCAAGCTGCCCGAGGCCATGCTGGCCGGGCTGTCCGAGTCCAACCCCGTGTTCGCGCCGGGTGTGGACAACTACGTGGCGATGGGCGGGGTGCGCAAGCTCTGGCAGGGCGACCTGGCCACCGCGCTGCGAGAGGCCTTGGCCAGCGCGCCGACAGCCGACCAGCGCGCCGAGGACGGCGCCGCGCGCGGCGGCCGGCGGATGGCCGCCCGCGTGGCCCAGTTAGTGCTGGACGCGCCATGACGCCGCTGCACCGCCACCAGATCGCCTGGCTGTCCAGCGCCGGCTGGGCGCGCCTGCTGGGCGGCAGCTGGGACGAGACGGCGCGTCACTGCCTTCAGCATTGGGCCGGGCATAGCCTGCCCGTGGTCGTCACACGCCAGTCGATGGATGACGGCGACACCATTGCCCTGGGCCTGTGCGCGCCGGGCCGCTGGCAGCGCCGCCGCCTCGCGCTGCGCGTGCCGCTGGCCGAGGTGCTGTATTTCGACGAGTTCCCGCGCCTCGACCAGGTCCTCGGCCAGCTACCCGCCAGCGCGCGCCCTGCGGCGCGGCAACTGGCTGAACGGCTGCAGGTCGATGGCGTGACAGCCCGCGCCTATGGCAGCCACGGCTGGGAGCACTTCACCGGGCTGGACCATCTGCGCGAGGGCTCGGACGTTGACCTGTGGGTGGCGGTGGAGGACGCGCAGCAGGCGGATGCCGTGACCGCGGTGCTGGCCGGTTTCGTTGCGCCGACGCTGCGGCTGGACGGCGAACTGGTGTTCGAAGGTGGCGCCGCAGTGGCGTGGCGCGAATGGCAGGCCTGGCGCGCCGGTCGAGCCCACACGCTGCTGGTCAAGCGCCTGCACGGCGCGGCGATGGCCACTTCGCTCCATGAGTTCGAAGGCGCCGAGGTCAGCGCATGAAGCCTCAACGCGCAACCGCATCTCACGTGCCCGGCGCGCACGAGATCGGCCGTGCCGCCACGCTGGCCCTGCATGACGAACTCGCCCTGACGCCCAAGCCCGGCCTCGTCACGCTGACCGACCGTGGCAGCCATGGCGACATGGATGCCCACACCTTCATGCGCAGCCTGTTCGCGCTGCGCAGCTACTTCGTGCGCATCGCCGAGCTGGGCGCGGCCGGCGCGCCCTTTGCCGAGCTGGAGCGCTGCGGCATCGCCGCCGAGGCCCGCATGCTGGCCGCTACGGGCGGCGTCAACACTCATCGCGGCGCCATCTTCATGCTCGGCCTGCTCTGCGCATCGGCCGGCGCGCTGTCGGCACAAAGTCAGCGGCCCACGCCCGCGGCCGTGCGCCAGACGCTGCTGGCGAGGTGGGGCGGCACGCTGCGCGTGCGCGCGCAACGACCGCCCACGTTGCCCGGCGGCATAGCCGCGCGCCGCCTGGGCCTGCGCAGTGCCTCCGACGAGGCAGCGCTCGGGTTTCCAACGCTGTTCGAGACGGCCGAGCCCGCATTGCGCGCGGCACGTGGGCGCGGGCTGGCGAGCATGCCGGCCCAGCTGGACACGCTGTTCGCCGTCATGGCCGTGCTGGACGACAGCAACCTGGCGCACCGCGGGGGGGTGGAGGGACTGCGTTTTGCGCAGGCGGCCGCGCGCGATTTCCTCGCCGCCGGTGGCGCTTCGCAGGGCCCTGAAACCGCCGCAGCCATCGGCGCCGAGTTCGTACGCCGCCGACTTTCGCCCGGTGGCTCGGCCGACACACTGGCTGCCGCCTGCTGGCTGCAGCGCATCGGGTGACGCTGGCGCTGCTCTTCCCGGGTCAGGGCGGGCAACACCCGCTGATGCTGCCCTGGCTGGACGCCCAGCCCGAAGCCGCCGCGCCGCTGCAGGCCATGGCTGGCCACCTGGGCGCGGACTGGCGGTCGCGGCTCGGCGACGCGGCTTGGCTGCACAGCAACCAGGTGGCCCAGCCGCTGCTGACCGGCCTCGAAATCGCGGCCTGGCGGGTGCTGGCGCCTGTGCTGCCGCAGCCCGCCGTGGTCGCCGGCTACAGCGTGGGCGAACTTGCAGCCCATGCAGTGGCCGGGGTGTTCGACACCGACACGGCGCTTGAGCTGGCCGCTCTTCGCGCGCGGGCCATGAGCGACAGTGTGGCCGGTCAGGCCACCGGGCTGCTGGCCGTGCAGGGTCCGGGTGCGCTGGCTTTGGCCGAAGCTTCACCGGGCCTGGCGGTCGCTATCCGCATCAACGCCGAGCGCGCCATCGTCGGCGGTGCGGTCACTGCGCTGGAATCCGCTGCGGCAAACTGGACCGCCGCGGGCTTTCGCTGCACGCGCCTGCCCATCGCCGTCGCCTCCCACACGCCGGCCATGTCCGCTGCCGCAGCGGCGGTCGCTCAACGCCTGGCCGTGCTGACCCTGAGGCCACCGTCGACATCCATCGTCTGCAACTTCAGCGGCAGCGCGAGTCGCAACTCTGCCGTTCTGGCCAACGCGCTGTCCCAGCAGATTGCAAGCACCGTGCGCTGGGACGACTGCATGGATGCCGTGGCTGAGCGCGGCGTGCGTTGCGTGCTGGAGGTCGGCCCCGGCTCGGGGCTCGCGGCAATGTGGCGCAACCGCCATCCGGCCATCCCGGCGCGCTCCGTCGACGAGTTCCGTAGCGCAGAGGGCGTGCTGTGCTGGGTTGACGATTGCATGGGGCGTGCGGCCAGCGCTTGAGGCCCCTGCTTCGCGCTCACTGTGAACTCGACTCGCCGAGTTCAGTGTCGGTGCTTTCCTCCAAGGGCGGGCGTTGGTCAACAAACAGCCCGGCGATGGCGAAGACGACAGGAACGTAGTCGACGACGGCGTAGGTCTCACGCCTCTGGCCGCCATAGGCCTGAATGGCCGCCGAGAGGTTGCCCTTCTCTTCGCGCCACTGCATCAAGAGGTTCGCCGCCATGCCCAAGGCGGCGCATTCGTCCATCAACTGTCCAAGCAACTTGGCCGGCGGTAGCTGCCCGTATGCATGCACCGCAGGAAGTGCCTTGGCTTGTGCGGCCATGCCTGCGATTGTGGACGGGCGGATCTGGGCCGGACCGAACGAGAGGTCGGGGATACGGCCGGACAGTGCCAGCGCCGTCTTCGCGAGCCACCACTCCATGCGTCTTTGCGGCCAGCTGCGATTGAACTTCTCGACCGCAACGACGGCCATGGCCAACCGGGCCAGTTGCTGGGTTTCGCGCTCGCCGCCGCCGGCGAACGCACAACCTTCGATGTTCGGATCCGGAACCGCCGTGAATGCGCGCAGGCCTGTCGAGGGGTCAGTTTCGATGGCAAAGCTGGACAGGTACCCGGACCGCAGGAGGACGTTCGCAGCGACACGGTTCCTCGCGGCACCGTGGATGGCGTCGTTGACCGGGCGAGCCAGCGTGCCCTGCCGCTCCAACGGAATCAGGGGAACGAGGACGGCGCGGCTGGGCGACGCTGCGCTGGACTCCTTCGCCTCATTGCCTTCAGATGAGGGCTTGAGGTACTCGGGGCCCGTCAGGCTGAGGCAGGCAGCGATCGCCAGTGTCCCGAGCAGCAGCGGCATTGCCAGCGCACCTGTTCCCGGTGTGCTGAGCGGCGGGACTGCAGGGGCCGATTGCCGTAGGCGAAACCGCTTCACGTCGTGAGCGCCTTCATGGCGAAGGACGCGATGCTGGAGTTCAGCAGCCAGAGCCCGCCCACCCGGGCCAGTTCCTTCATTGATACCGACTCTGTGCCGGGCGGGCCTGCGGCCCAGTGTTCAACCAGGTAGATGCCGAACAGCATCCCGAGCACGGTCACATAGCCGAAAGCCAGCATGTAGATCGCGTACAAGCCCAGGAATGCGGGCTTGAGGTGCGCCACGGCGGGATTGGCCAGCAGATCCCAATAGACCATGGCAGGCCAAGCGGAGAGCAGCGAAGCGAAGAACCCCGCGGCGAACAGCGTCGGTCCATAGAGGTTGCGAACGCGCCGGGCGAGGCTGGATCTGACTGCTCGCGCGCCCCCGGGTCTGGAAAACGCAACGATGTACACGCCAGCCGCAAGGCCGACCAACAGCGGCGACGCCGTCTTGGTCAACAGGGCAAGGACGTGGTTATGCGCCGTCCGATCTGAGAAGAGGGACTCGAAGGTGAAATAGAAGTCGATCGGGATCAACAAGGCGCTGAGACGCGCCCCGACCAGCGTACCGAAAACCACCAGCACGAACAGCGGTGCATGGAGTGTGGGGAATGGTGAATTCATGAGCTGATGACACCTTGCAGATCGGGGTGCGTTGTTTTGTTCGGCACGATGACCTCCTAATCCGGCGGCCACGGTTTCAACGCTGATGTGAGCGCCGGCAATGAGATGGCAGTTTGACGCGGGGGGCAAGGGCGAGGGGCAGCAACCAGCCACTTTCCCGGCGCCCATACTCAACCTTGTGGATAGGCGCTAAGGCCCCAAGGACCTTTCCCGTTTACCTTCACCGGTGCGCCGGGGCTGCTGAAGAACGTGTAGCGCTTGGTGTTGCCGCGCGGTCGGGAGGCGCATTGGTCCGCTTGGCCAGCCCGAGAACAGGTATGCGAGGAGGGCGAGCGCTTCTTGCGAGCGCCGCATCCTCGTAGGGGCGGTTCAAAGGTCGGGGATGCGCTCGTGGTGGCCGGCCACCGCAAGGTGGCTGACGAGCGGCATACCGGGGCCCCAGGCGTGGATGAGCCAGCCGGCCGGCTCAAGCGCGATGGCGAGCGGCGCATCGGGCGCGAGGTCGAGGGCGACCTGGTGGGCCGTGGACGGTGCGGAGATGACGCTGGCGTGCGCGATGCGGCCGAGTGTCATGCGGTGCAGATGGCCGCAGACGACGCGGTCCACCTGGGGATGGCTGGCGATCAGCCCCTCGAACTCGGTCAGGCCCTGCTGCAGGCCCATCGCATCCATGGCCGCCAGGCCGGTGCCGTGTGGCGGGTGGTGCAGGGCGACGATGGTGGGCGTGGCGGGCCGCTCGGCCAGCAGGGCCTGGGCCTGGCTCAGCCTGGACGCATCGAAGCCGCCCTCGGGGCGGCCAGGCATCAGGCTGTCAAGCACGACCAGGCGCAGCGGGCCGGGCAGGTCCAAGGCGTACTGGATGGCCGCATGGCCCGGTGCGCCGCATTGCACGCCGCTGATGCCGGCGAACGTTTCCTGCAGCGGCGCGCGCGCATCGTGGTTGCCCGGCAGCAGCGCCAGCGGCAGGCCGGCGGCCGTCAGCGGTGCCAGCAGATCGCGCAGCTGCGCGTACTCGGACGGGTGACCCGCATCGACGAGGTCGCCGCTGATCAACACGGCCACCGGCCGGGGGCGGACCTGCAGCACCCGATCGACCGCATGGCGCAGTGCGGCCGCGGTGTCGACGCGGCCGGAGATGAGCCGGCCCGGATGGGTGATGTGGGGGTCGCTGAGCTGGACCAGCAAATAGGGTGTGGCGTCCATGGTCAGCGTCCTGGTTTCAGTTGCGCATCAACGTGGATTTGTCGTCTGCGAAGCAGGGCAAACTCATTTCCGCATCAAAGTGCTTTTGCCAAACAGCGACTCGATCAGATCCACCGCCACCAGGGCCGTCTTGTTTCGCTCGTCCAGCGCCGGGTTCAGTTCCATCAGGTCCATGGACGCCATGCGGCCGGTGTCGGCAATCATCTCCATGCACAGGTGGGCTTCGCGGTAGGTCGGGCCGCCACCGACCGTCGTGCCGACGCCTGGCGCCATCACGGGGTCGAGGAAGTCGACGTCGAAGCTGACGTGCAGGTGGGTGTTGTCGTCCAGCGTAGCCAGCGCCAGCTCCATGGTGTGGCGCATGCCCATCTCGTCGATGAAGCGCATGTCGAACACTTCCAGGTCGTGTTCATGCACGAAGCGGCGTTCGCCCTCGTCGACGCTGCGGATGCCGATCTGGCGTATCCACTTCGGGCTGACCGCAGGCACATGGCCGCCGATCTCGATGAGTTCCTTGGGACCGAAGCCGCACAAGCAGGCGACCGGCATGCCGTGGATGTTGCCGCTCGGCGTCAGTTCGCTGGTGTTGAAGTCGGCATGGGCGTCCAGCCACAGCACGCGCAGCTTTTTGCCGGTGTCGCGGCAGTGGTGGGACACGGCGGCGATGGAACCCAGGCCCAGACAGTGGTCGCCGCCCAGCAGCATGGGCATGCGACCGGTCTTGAGCTCGTTGTAGACGGCGTCGTGCACGATGCGGTTCCAGGCCACGACCTCGTCGAGGTGGCGATAGCCTTCCACCGGCGGCGCCCAGGGGTTGGACGGGCCGACAAGGTTGCCCCGATCGACGACATCGACGCCCCGCGCACGCAGCGCCTCGGCCAGGCCGGCCACGCGAATGGCCTCGGGGCCCATGCTGGCGCCGCGTACGCCGGCGCCGACGTCGGTGGGTGCGCCGATCAGGGAAACGTTTCTGAGCTTGGTCATGGTGCGGGAACGATTGAAAGTTCGGGTTCGCCTTGGAGCACGGCCCATGCCTCTTCGGCCGTCTCGACGTAGTGGAAGAGCTTTTCGTCGCCGGGGCTGATCATTCCCGTCTCCAGCAGCAGCTCGATGTTGATCAGCTTGGTCCAGAACTCGCGCCCGAACAGCAGGATGGGGCGGGGGCGGCTCTTCTTGGTCTGGATCAGCGTCAGGCTTTCGAACAGCTCATCCAGCGTGCCGAAGCCGCCAGGAAAGCACACCAGCGCGATGGCGCGCATCAGGAAGTGCATCTTGCGCAGGCCGAAGTAGTGGAAACGAAAGCACAGTTCCGGCGTGATGTAGGGGTTGGGGTACTGCTCGTGTGGCAGCACGATGTTCAGGCCGACGCTCTTGCCGCCCACCTCGTAGGCGCCGCGGTTGCCGGCTTCCATGATGCCGGGGCCGCCGCCGGTGGCGATGACGATGGGCTGGCTGCGCTCTGAGCATGCGCTGGTCACGATCTGCGCGAAGCGGCGCGCCTCCTCGTAGTAGCGGCTCATGGCCAGCTGGCGGCGCGCCTTGACGGCGCCGGCCTCGTCGCCGCGGTCCTCGGCCACGGTCAACAGCGCCTGGGCGGCCTCGGCCGACAGGATGCGCGCGCTGCCGAAGATGACGATGGTCGACTTGACGCCCTGCTCGTTCTGCATGACCTCGGGCTTCATCAGCTCCAGCTGCATGCGCACGTGGCGCATGTCCTGGCGCAACAGGAAGGTGTCGTCGGCGAACGCGAGCTGGTAGGCGCTGCCGGGCTGGTCGTACTCGGGGTGGGGCTGCAGCGTGCGGACTTCTTCCTTGGCTGTCGGGAAGTTGCGCGTCGGGACGTCGGTGGGCTTCATGGGCGGGGGCGATTGTGGGCAGGTCAGTGCCGAATTTTGTGCCGCAATGCTGCGGCCCCGCGGGATTTCATCCACCGCTGCAGACCGAGCACTCCAGGTCTCGCTGCATGGCGATCTCGCTCCACTGCATGCGGCGACCGTCCAGCATCAGCAGCCGGCCGGCAAGCGGCTCGCCCACGCCGGCCAGCAGCTTCAACGCCTCGGCGGCCTGCATGCTGCCGATGATGCCCACCAGCGGCGCGAACACACCCATGGTCGAGCAGGCCACGTCCTCGAAACCCGACTCGGGTGGGAACAGGCAGGCGTAGCAGGGCAACTCGCGTGAGCGGCTGTCATAGACGCTGATCTGGCCGTCGAACCCGGCGGCAGCGCCCGAAACCAACGGTTTGGCGTGACGCACGCAGGCGGCATTGACGAGGTGGCGGGTGGCGAAGTTGTCGGTGCAGTCGATCACGACGTCCACGCGGGGCACCTCGGCATCCAACAGGGCGGCGTCGGCCTTCTCGGCCAGCGCGCGCACCTGCACGCCAGGGTTGAGTGCGGCCATGCGCGCCGCGGCTGAGTCGACCTTGGGCTGGTCCAGGCTGCTCATGTCGTGGGCGATCTGGCGCTGCAGGTTGGTCAGCGACACGGTGTCGTGGTCCACCAGCGTGATGCGGCCCACGCCCGCGGACGCCAGGTAGAGCGCCACCGGCGAGCCCAGGCCGCCGGCGCCGATCACCAGCGCCTTGGCATCCAGCAGGCGCTGCTGGCCTTCGATGCCGATGTCGTCGAGGAGCAGATGGCGCGAATAGCGCAGCAGGTCGTCGTCGGTCATTGCGTCAGGATAGCGGCACGGTCAGGGTGCAGGTACAAGCCCGCGCCCGGCAAAGGCTTGCGGCGGCGCCGACACTGGCGCGCATGCAGCCACCCACCACGACCCGGCACGGCTCCGCGCAGACGCTGCTGCTCGCCACAGCTACGGGCCTCGCCGTCGCGTCCATCTATTACGTGCAGCCGCTGCTGGGCCTGTTGTCCGACCAGTTCGGCGTCGGAACCGCCACCATCGGGCTGCTGCCCACGCTGACCCAGCTCGGTTATGCCGCGGCCATCCTGCTGCTGTCGCCGCTGGGCGATCGGTACGACCGCCGCCGCATCATCGTCATCAAGGCGGCCGCCCTCGTCGCGGCGCTGGCCTTTGCGGCCATGGCGCCGGGCTTCGCGTCCTTGTGCGTCGCCAGCGTGGCCATCGGCCTGATGGCCACGCTCGCGCAGGACCTGGTGCCTGCCGCGGCCACGCTGGCGCCAGAGGCGGAACGCGGCAAGCGCGTGGGGCAGGTGATGACGGGGCTGCTGCTGGGCATCCTGCTGTCGCGCGTGGCGGCCGGCTCGGTGGCGGCGTGGGCGGGCTGGCGGGCCGTCTATGCGGCAGCGGCCGTGGCGGTTGCGCTGCTGATCCCGCTGCTTTGGTGGTCGCTGCCGCGTTTCGTGCCGGCGACACAGCTCAGCTACGGTGCATTGCTGGCATCCATGGCGCGGCTGTGGATCCAGCACGCACCGCTGCGCCGCGCGGCATTGGCGCAGGGTCTGCTTAGCGTGGCGTTCAGCGCGTTCTGGTCCACGTTGGCGCTGGTGCTGGCCGGGCCGGAGTTTGGACAGGGTAGCGCCGTGGCGGGCGCCTTTGGGCTGGCCGGCGCGGCTGGCGCGCTGGTGGCGCCGCTGGCCGGCGGCATGGCCGACAGGCGCGGGCCGCATGCGGTCATCCGCATCGGCGCCTTGCTGGTCTTCATCGCCTTTGCCGTACAGGCGCTGGCGCCGGCCTCGCTGTGGCTGTTGGTGGCCGTGGCGATCGTGTTCGACCTGGGCGTGCAGGCGGCGCTGATCTCTCACCAGAGCGTCATCTACAGCCTGGACCCGGCGTCACGCAGCCGGCTCAACGCCGTGCTGGTCAGCGTGATGTTCGTCGGCATGGCCAGCGGCGCGGCATTCGGCTCAACGCTGCTGGCGGCCTTTGGCTGGCGTGCCGTGCCCGTGCTCGGCGCGGCGGCGGCACTCGCCGCCTGGCGCATCACCCGGCGCCGCTAAAAAAAAAACGGGCCTCTTGCGAGGCCCGGTGCTTGAAACATAGTCAGGAGCTTATTGTTCTTATTCCGTGGTCTTGGCTTCGGCCTTGCGTTCCAGCGGCGCCTTGGACGCAATCACTGGCTGGCCCTTGAGCTGGTTCAGTGCCTGCACCAGCGGGAAGTCTTCGGCCGAGCCGAACTCAGGCAGCGGCTTGGGCGGCTCGGCGCGCTTGGCGTACTCGGCTTCAAGCTTGGCGCGGGCTTCCTCGCGGGCCTTCTGGCGTTCTTCGTTGTCTTCCGGACCGTTGTTCAGGTGCTTTTCCAGGTCGGCCTCGCGCATGCGCAGCGCGGCGAAGACATTGCCCTCGGCGGTTTCGTCCAGCATGACGTCGGGCGTGATGCCCTTGGCCTGGATGGCGCGGCCGGCCGGTGTGTAGTAACGGGCCGTGGTGATCTTCAGCGCCGTCTCGGGGCCGAGCTGGCGCACGGTCTGCACCGAGCCCTTTCCGAAGGTCTGGGCGCCCATGACGGTGGCGCGCTTGTGGTCCTGCAGGGCGCCGGCGACGATTTCGCTCGCGCTGGCTGAGCCTTCGTTGACCAGCACCACCAGGGGCACGGTCTTCAGCGCAGCCGGCAGGCGCTTCAACGGGTCGTCGCCACCGCGGCGGCGATAGTCGTCCGGCGTGGCCTTGTAGCTGGCCTTGGACTCGGCGATCTGGCCGTTGGTCGACACAACCTCGACGTCCTTGGGCAGGAAGGCAGCTGAGACGGCGACGGACGCCTCCAGCAGGCCGCCCGGATCGTTGCGCAGATCGAGCACCAGGCCCTTGAGCTGGGGCTCTTGCTTGTAGATTTCTTCGAGCTTCTTGGCAAAGTCTTCGACCGTGCGATCCTGGAACTGGCTGACGCGGATCCAGGCATAGCCCGGCTCCAGCACCTTGGCGCGCACGCTCTGGACCTTGATCTCCTCGCGGACGATGGTCACCGGGAAGGTCCGGTTCTCGGCTTTGCGATAGATGGTCAGGCTGACCTTGGTGGCCGGGTCGCCACGCATCTTCTTGACAGCCTGCTCGATGCTCAGGCCGCGCACGGCGGAGTCATCGATGCGGCTGATGAGGTCGCCGCTCTTGAGGCCGGCGCGGAAGGCGGGCGAGCCTTCGATGGGGGAGACGATCTTGACCAAGCCGTCTTCCATGCCGATCTCGATGCCGACGCCGACGAACTTGCCGGACGTGCCTTCACGGAATTCCTTGAAAGTCTTCTTGTCGAAGAACTGGGAGTGCGGGTCGAGCCCGGAGACCATGCCGGCGATGGCGTCGTTGATCAGCTTCTTCTCGTCGACGGCCTCGACATATTCAGCCTTGACGAGCCCGAAGACGGCAGCGAGCTGCTGCATTTCGTCCAACGGCAGCGGGGAGAGGCTGCTGCGGGCGTTGGCCTGCAACTGCATCGTGGTGAGCGCGCCTGCAACGCAACCGAGGGCAACCCAACCAGCGACTTTCAACTTGGAGCTCATGAAGCCGAGTCCTCTATCAACGTGATCCTGCCTAAACAGCTGGACAGGTGAGGCCAAGTGTAGCCCGGCCCCCCTAGAAATCCGGGCCCATTTACCCTGCGGAAACCCTTCAAATCCAGCGTGCAGTGACGAAATGCGCGTTGGCCTACGTGACGAAAGTCAGTCGTTACCAGGCGTGCTTCCTCAACAGCTCAGCTTCTGCCCGGCCAGCCTGCAGGTGGCCAGCGGCTGGCCCAGCGCATTGAAGGCCTGCAACTGCCAGCCTTCGGGCGTTGCGGTCAGCAGCGACAGGCCGAAATCGGTGTGACTTTGAAATGTTTCCAGGCTGACGCCGGGCAGCAGCTCGGCCTTCAGCGCAGCCGCCGCGTTGATGCGGCCCGATGCGGCCGAGCCGCCATTGCCTATCACCAGGCTGGCTGGCTGATTGCTCGCGAAACCGAGCACCTGGTGGATGTGCAGATGTCCGTGCAGCGTGGCCTGCACCCCCGGCGGGAACAGGCGGCCCGGCGTCGCGTCCTGCAGCAGCGGTGTCAGGCCAGACGATGCCTTGCGCGGCGCCCCCGTCAGGCTGGGGCCGAAGGCCAAGCTGGGGTGATGGCTGGCGAACAGGCTCTGGATGCGGCCTTGGGCCAAATCGGCCACGCGGTCGAGCTGCTGGCGCCAGCGCGCCCAGGCGGGTGAATTTCTGGCTGGCGTTCGGCTGCCGACCGCCGATGAATCGAAGACGATGAGCTGGCTGCGAGGCGACAGCGGCACCGTGAAGGGCTCAGTGAAGTCGCCGTTGTTGAAATCGCCGGGCGCGAGTTCGGGCTGGCAGACGCGGGCCGGGCCGGCCTCCGCATCCAGATAGCGCAGCCAGCCCTGGCCGGCGCGCGAGCAGGCCTCGTGATTGCCACGCACGAACACCCAGGGCGCGGCAGCCAGCAGGGTCCCGGCCGGCCGGAATAAATCCGCCTGCCAGGCGTCGTCCCCGTAGCCCCAGGGGCTGCCCGCGCAGCTCGCCATGCCGGTCGGGCAGGGGCTTTCGCGGTAGTGATAGTCGCCCACATGCACGACCAAGTCAGGCTTGAGCGCCAGTGCGCGCGCCAACACGCGCGGGAAGGGCCAGCCAAACGCGTCGTTGCAGGGCTGGAAGTCACGCTCCGAGGCCTTGAGCCGGCAACCGGTGTCGCCGATGACGACGATGCGGCGCAGCTCGGCCTTGGGGGCGTGCAGCGTCAGGTGGCCGACTTGCACGCTGGCCGCGCCCGCAGGCCAGGGCGCTTCGCAGGCGCGCAGCGTGAAGCGGGTGGGTTTGCGCTCGGGCTGGGTGTTGCCGGGCGGGGGCGCCTCGTCGCCGGGTGCGCTGCGCTGCTGCATCGGCACGGTGCTGTCACCCCAGCGCAGTGTGGGGCAGACCTCGTCGGTCAGCGCGCGCACGGCCCAACCGGGGCCGGAGACGGCCTGCACCCAGGCCTGCTGCAGGCCGACCGGCGGTGGCGGGGCGGGCGGCGGTGGCGTGGCGCAGCCGGCCAGGGTCAGCAGGGCGATCAGCGCGACCTGCCAGGTGAAACGCGCGCGATGAATCATGTGTCGATCAACTGTGTGAGCGTCGGCAGATTAGCGCGGTCGCGGCGGGCGGCAGCCTGTAGATTGCCGCCACCCCCAACTTCGTTGCCCCTCATGCCTGTTGCCAAACGTGTTGCTGTGCTTGCCCTGGCGTTGTGCTCGTCGACCTACGCTGCGCAGATCGGCACCATCCCGCCGGCCCAGGCGCTGATGGCGGAGCGCGTGGCGGCGCTGCCGGCGGCCGAGCGTGCGGCATGGGCGGGCTACCTGGCCCGCTCCGACGCGCAGCGCGCCGCCGACCGCGCCGCGCTGGCCGCCGAGCGCAAGGGCATGGCGACTTGGCCCGCCGCGCCCGCCAGCGGCAACGGCGCGGCCACCATGCCGCTGGACAAGCCAGCAGAGTGGTATGCCGGCGACGCCGCGCTGCTGGTCGCCCACAACATCCTGAGCTACCAGACCCCCGCTGGCGGCTGGGGCAAGAACCAGCCGCGCAACATGGCGCCGCGCCAGCCGGGCCAGTCCTTTGTGGCTGACAACAGCCCGGCGGGCGCGAGTGACGCGCCCTGGAACTTCGTCGGCACCATCGACAACGACGCCACCATCACCGAGATCCGCTTCCTGGCCCGCGTGGCCGCTGCACACCCGGGCGCGGCCGGCGAGCCCTGGCGCCGGGCGACGCAGCGCGGCGTGGCCTATCTGCTGGCGGCGCAGTACCCGCGCGGCGGCTGGCCGCAGGTGTGGCCGCTGCAGGGCGGCTATCACGACGCGATCACGCTGAACGACAACGCGCTGGTGGCGGTGGCCGAGCTGATGGGCGCCGTCGCGCGCGGCGAGGCCGGGCTGGACGCGCTACCGGCGCCGCTGCGCGCCGAGGCCACCGCCGCCGAGGCGCGGGCGGTGCAGCTGCTGCTGGCCACGCAGGTGCGCGCGGGCGGCAAGCTCACGCTCTGGGCCCAGCAGTACGACCCGCTGACGCAGGCGCCGTCCGCGGCGCGCAACTACGAGCCGTCGGCGCTGAGCAGCGGCGAAAGCACCAAGGTGCTGGCCCTGCTGATGAGCCTGCCCGAGCCGTCACCGGCCGTCATCGAGGCGGTGCGCGCCGGCATCGCCACGCTGAAGCAACTGGCCGTGCACGACCGCGCCTGGGTCATGGTGGACGCGGTGCAGGGCAAGCGGCTGATCGAGGAGCCCGGCGCGGGGCCGCTGTGGTCGCGCTACTACGACCCGGTGACGCTCAAGCCCGTGTTCGGCGACCGCGACCGCAGCCTGCACGACGACGTGCACGGTGTCAGCGCCGAGCGCCGCCGAGGCTATGCCTGGTGGGGCAACTGGCCGCTGCAGACGCTGGCGGCCTACGATGCCTGGGCAAAGCGCTGGGGTGTAGGCCAGCCGTCCTGATCAGGCCTGGGTGTAGGCCGTCTTCACGGTTGTGTAGAACTCCGCTGCGTGGCGGCCCTGCTCGCGCGGGCCGTAGCTTGATCCCTTGCGGCCGCCGAAGGGCACGTGATAGTCCACGCCGGCCGTCGGCAGGTTGACCATCACCATGCCGGCCTGCGAGTGACGCTTGAAATGGGTGGCGTACTTCAGCGACGTCGTGGCGATGCCGGCGGCCAGGCCGAACGGCGTGTCGTTGCTCAGCGCCAGCGCATGTTCGTAGTCACGGGCGCGCAGCACGCTCACCACTGGGCCGAAGACCTCTTCGCGGTTAATGCGCATGTCGGGCGTCGTGTCGGTGATGAGCGCCGGCGTCAGGTAGAAGCCCGGCGCACCGGCGGCGTTGGTCTCGATGCGCTCGCCGCCTTGAGCCAGCTTGCCGCCTTCGCCCTTGGCGATGCCGATGTAGTCGGTGTCCTGACCGAGCTGGCTGGCGTCGACGACGGGGCCGATGTCGGTGCCGGC
This sequence comes from Pelomonas sp. Root405, assembly GCF_001425165.1. GTDB lineage: Bacteria > Pseudomonadota > Gammaproteobacteria > Burkholderiales > Burkholderiaceae_C > Pelomonas. Next base: position 436,901 of record NZ_LMDU01000013.1, on the reverse strand, counting down.
CTTGCGGGCGTCGTCCACCTTCAGCGTCTTCATCTTGTCGACCATGGCCGCGATGAAGCGGTCATGGATGCCCTCGGTGACGATGAGGCGGCTCGATGCGGTGCAGCGCTGGCCGGTGGAGAAGAAGCCGCTGTTGACGGCGGCGTTGACGGCCACGCTCAAGTCGGCATCGTCGAGCACGATCATCGGGTTCTTGCCACCCATCTCCAGCTGGAACTTGGCCATGCGGGCGACGCAGGCGGCAGCCACCTTCTGCCCCGTGGCGACGGAGCCGGTGAAGCTGACGGCGGCAACGCGTGCGTCGTTCAGCAGCTTCTCGCCGACGACCGAGCCGCGGCCCATGACGAGGTTGAACACGCCGGCCGGCAGGCCGCTGCGCGACAGGATTTCGGCCAGCGCCCAGGCCGAACCGGGCACCAGGTCGGCCGGCTTGAAGACGACGCAATTGCCCCAGGCCAGCGCCGGCGCGATCTTCCAGGCTGGAATCGCGATGGGGAAGTTCCACGGCGTGATCAAGCCGACGACGCCGACGGCCTCGCGCGTCACCTCGACGCCAACGCCGGGGCGCACCGAGGGCATGGTTTCACCGCCCGGCCGCAGCGCCTCGCCGGCAAAAAACTTAAAGATGTAGCCGGCGCGAGCGACCTCGCCGATGGCTTCGGGCAGGGTCTTGCCTTCCTCGCGAGCCAGCAAGTCGCCCAGCTCGGCGCGGCGGGCCAGGATTTCGGTGCCAACGGCATCCAGGATGTCGAAGCGCTGCTGCGGCGTAGACAGGCTCCAGGCCGGAAAGGCGGCGCTTGCGGCAGCGATAGCCAGGTCGGCCTGCGCCGCATCGGCCTGGGCGTACTCGCCAACCAGGTCGCGCGTGTCGGAGGGATTGATGTTGCGGGAGACGGCATGGCCGTCCAGCCATTCGCCGTTGATGAGGTTCTTGAACATGGGATGAGCGGGTTAGCGGTCTAGGGCGGGGCGCTTGGGGTTGAAGGTCCAGCCGGGGATCAGATATTGCATCGCGATGGCGTCATCGCGTGCCCCTAGGCCGTATTGCTTGTAGAGCGCGTGGGCCTTCTCGACCTCGGCCATGTCCAGCTCAACACCCAAACCCGGCTTGGCCGGCACCTTGACGTGGCCGTCGACGATCTGCAGCGGCTCCTTCGTCAGGCGCTGGCCGTCCTGCCAGATCCAGTGCGTGTCGATGGCCGTGACCTTGCCTGGCGCGGCGGCGCCCACGTGCGTGAACATCGCCAGCGAGATGTCGAAGTGGTTGTTGGAGTGCGAGCCCCAGGTCAGCCCCCAGTCGCGGCAGGTCTGCGCCACGCGCACCGAGCCGGCCATGGTCCAGAAGTGCGGGTCGGCCAGCGGGATGTCCACACTCTGCAGCGACAGCGCGTGGCTCAATTGGCGCCAGTCGGTGGCGACCATGTTGGTGGCCGTGAGCAGGCCGGTGGCGCGGCGGAACTCGGCCATCACCTCGCGACCGGAGAAGCCGTCCTCGGCGCCGCAGGGGTCTTCGGCGTAGGCCAGCACGCCCTTCATGTCGCGCATCAGCCGGATCGCGTCCTTCAGCAGCCAGCCGCCATTCGGGTCCAGCGTCACGCGGGCGTCGGGGAAGCGCTCGTGCAGCGCGCGGATGGCCACGACCTCCTCGTCACCGCGCAGCACGCCGCCCTTGAGCTTGAAGTCGTTGAAGCCGTAACGCTCGCGCGCGGCTTCGGCGAGCTTCACCACCGCCTCGGGGGTCATCGCCACATCGTGGCGCAGGCGGAACCAGTCGTTGTCGGCGTCAGGCTCCGAGTGGTAGGGCAAGTCGGTCTTGCCCTTGTCGCCGACGAAGAACAGATAACCCAGCATCTCGACCGCGTCGCGCTGCTGGCCTTCGCCGAGCAGCGCGGCGACCGGCAGGCCGAGGTGCTGGCCGAGCAGATCGAGCATCGCCGACTCGATGGCCGTGACGGCATGGATGGTGGTGCGCAGGTCAAAGGTCTGCAGCCCGCGGCCGCCGACGTCGCGGTCGGCGAAGGCCTTCTGCACCGTCTGCAGCAGGCCCTGGTGCGAGCCGACCGGCTGGCCGACAACCAGTGCGCGCGCGTCCTCCAGCGTTTGGCGGATCTTCTCGCCGCCCGGCACCTCGCCGACGCCGGTGTTCCCGGCGCTGTCTGTCAGGATCAGGATGTTGCGGGTGAAGAACGGCGCATGGGCGCCGCTGAGGTTGAGCAGCATGCCGTCGCGCCCGGCGACGGGGATGACACGCAGCTCTTTGATGACGGGTGTGGAACTGCTCATGGCGAGAGTCAATCTGCAGTGATCTTTCGCTCGATGATGACTTTCTTCCAGCGCTCGAATTCGGCGTTTTGGAAGGCGGTGAACTGCTCGGGCGTGTTGGCAACGATCTCGAAGCCCTGCTCCAGCAACTTTGGCTTCACGTCCGCGGCGTTCAGCGTCTTGACGATGCCGGCGTGCAGCTTGGCCTTGACGTCGGCGGGCAGACCCTTGGGCGCCGCGACAGCCTGCCACGAGTACACCTGCACGCCCTTGATGCCCAGCTCGTCCATGGTCTGCACGTCGGGCAGTACCGGCGAGCGGGCGGTGCTGGTGATGCCAAGCGCGCGCAGCTTGCCGGCCTTGATCTGCGGCAGCGCGGTGTTGATGTTCATGAAGCTGGAATCCACCTGGTTGCCCAGCAGATCGGTCATGACCGGGCCGCCGCCCTTGTAGGGAATGTGCAGGCCGGTGGTGCCCGTCTGCTGCCAGAACAGCTCGGCGGTGATGTGGTCGCTGGAGCCGTTGCCAGACGTGCCGAAGCTCATCTTCTGCGGGTTGGCCTTTAGGAAGGCGAGCACCTCGGCCATGGTCTTGTGCGGCGACGCGGCGGGCACGACCAGCACGTTGGGCGCCTGCACGGCAACGGTGATGTAGTCGAGGTCCTTGGTCGGGTCGTAGGGCAGGTTCTTCAGCAGATGCGGGCCGATGACCAGCGGCCCGAGCGACGTGACGAGGACGGTGTAGCCATCCGGCGCCGCGCGCTTGACCATGGCCGTGCCGATGGTGCCGCCCGCGCCGCCGCGGTTGTCGACGACGAAGCTGCCGCCGACGCTTTCCGGCAGCTTGTTGCTCAGCAGGCGTGCAATGGCGTCGGTGGAGCCGCCGGGCGGGAAGGGCACCAGCAGCGTCACCGGCTTGGCCGGCCAGGCCTGGGCCACAGCAGTGCCGGTGATCGAAAGAGCCGTGAGGCTGAGCAGCACGGAGGTCAGCAGTCGCTTCATTGGTTTGTCTCCAGGTGGTTGTTCGGGAACGGGCTTACTGCGGGCCGAGCTTGGAGATCAGCGCGCTGAGCTGGTCGACCTCGGCGGGCAGCATGTCGGACAGCGGCGGGCGCACCGGGCCGGCCGTGTGGCCGACCAGCGTGGCGCCGGCCTTCACGATGGACACGGCATAGCCCTCACCCTTGTTGCGCAGCGCCACGTAAGGGATGAAGAAGTCGCGCACCAGGCGGTTGCAGGTCTCGGTGTCGTTGGCGGCATGCGCGTTGTAGAACTCCATCGCCGTTTTCGGGATGAAGTTGAAGACGGCCGACGAGTAGACCGGGCAGCCCATGGCCTTGTAGGCACCGGCGAACAACTCGGCCGTGGGCAGGCCGCCCAGGTAGGCGAAGCGGTCGCCCAGCGTCTGGCGGATGGAGACGAACTTCTCGATGTCGCCCAGGCCGTCCTTGAAGCCGATCAGGTTGGGGCAGCGGTCGGCCAGCACCAGCAGCGACGCGGGCGTCAGCTTGCAGGCGCCGCGGTTGTAGACGACGACGCCGAACTTGACGCTCTTGCAGACGGCCTCGACGTGGGCGATCAATCCTTCCTGGCTGGCCTCAGTCAGGTAGTGGGGCAGCAGCAGCACGCCCTGGGCGCCGAGGCGCTCGGCTTCCTGGGCGTACTGGATGGCCACACGAGTGCCGCCACCGGCACCGGCCAGGATGGGTGTGCGGCCGCGGCAGGTGTCCAGCGCCACCTTGATGACGTCGCTGTACTCGCCCGGCTCCAGCGAGAAGAACTCACCCGTGCCACCGGCCGCGAACAGCGCCGACGCGCCGTAGGGCTGCAGCCATTCCAGGCGCTCGGCATACGGCTTGGCCGCGAAATTCAACTGCGCGTCGAAGTCGGTCAGCGGGAAGGACAGCAGACCTGCTTCGAGGACGGCTTTGAGTTCTTGGGGCGACATGGGCAGGTCTCCGTCGTGTGGAATAAAGAAGTTGTAGGTCATCGTACAACTCCAATCAAATCACAGTAGACTAGGGATAACCCGTTATCGGCGGTTCTTTACACCGCCCAGATTGGGCAGTTCTGCCTGGGCGCGGCGGCGCCGCTCGCGGCTGTTGGAAAGGTGGGTGCGCATCGCTGCGCGGGCGGACTCGGCGTCCTGACTGGCGATAGCGTCGAGGATGCTCTCGTGCTCGGCGTTCACCCGCCGCATATAGGCCAGCCGCTCGGCACTCATGTCGGCCACCGGCTCCAGCCGGGCGCGCGGGATGATCTGACTTCCCAGCGTCGCCATCAGTTCTGCGAAATGGCCGTTCTGCGTGGCGCGCGCGATCTCCAGGTGGAACTGGAAGTCGGCGGCGACCGAGTCCTCGCCGGCTTCGACGGCAGCGATCACGGCGTCGAGCGCCTTGCGCAAGGCGGTGAGGTCGCCGGCAGTACGGCGCTGGGCGGCCAGCCCTGCGGCCTCAGTCTCCAGCCCGATGCGCAGCTCCAGCACGGCAATCACGTCCTGCAGCGTGCCGAACTGCTCCGGCGTGATCTTGAAAGAGGGCGCATCGCCAGCGCCGAGCACGAAGGTGCCGATGCCATGCCGCGTCTCCACGAGCCCGGCCGCCTGCAGCTTGGAGATGGCCTCCCGCACGACAGTGCGACTGACCTCGAACTCCCCCATGATGGCCGCTTCGGTAGGCAACTTGTCGCCCGTCTGCAACTGGCCGGCCCGGATGCGATCACCGAGCGAATCGACCAGTTCGAGGGCCAGCGTGCGCGGCCGGCGGCGGCCAAGAGCTTGATTCAAGGGTTAACCCGAGGTTTTGAAATGGACAGCGCGTCTAAAGTGACGTTAGTTGTACGACAACTAGACGACGTACGTCCACTCAACTTTAGCAACGCTCGCCGCCGCCATGCCTGATGTTTCCCCCCGTCCGCCCCTGACGCTGCGCATGCGCGCGGAGGACAACGTCGCCATCGTGGCCAATGACGGCGGCTTGGCCGCGGGCACCGTGCTGCCCGAGGGCGTGCCGGGCGCCGGCCTGGCGCTGCTCGACAAGGTGCCCCAGGGCCACAAAGTCGCGCTGCGCGACATTGCCGAGGGCGAGGCGGTGCTGCGCTATGGCGTGCCCATCGGCTATGCGCTGAAGTCCATTTCAGCCGGAAGTTGGGTGCACGAGCGCTTGCTGCAGATGCCGTCAGCCCGTGCGCTGGAAGGTCTGCCCATCGCCACCGTGAAGCCGCCCGCTGCCGAGCCGCTGGAGGGCTTCACCTTCGAGGGCTATCGCAACAAGGATGGCTCGGTGGGTACGCGCAATATCCTTGCTATCACGACCACCGTTCAGTGCGTCTCCGGCGTCGTCGCCCAGGCCGTGGCGCGCATCAAAGCTGAACTGCTGCCGCAATTCCCGAGCGTCGACGATGTCATCGGCCTGGAGCACAGCTATGGCTGCGGTGTGGCCATCGACGCGCCCGACGCCATCATTCCCATCCGCACGCTGAAGAACATCGCGCTGAACCCCAACTTCGGCGGCGAGGTCATGGTCGTCAGCCTCGGCTGCGAAAAGCTGCAGCCCGCACGGCTGCTGCCGCCCGGCTCCTTTCCGATCACCGACGAGCGCGACCCGGCTAGCGGGCCGGAGACGATATGCCTCCAGGACGACTCGCACGTCGGCTTCATGTCCATGCTCGACGACATCCTCAACAGCGCCCGGCCGCATCTGGAGCGCCTGAACGCCCGCAAGCGCGAGACCGTGCCGGCCAGCGAACTCGTCGTCGGCGTGCAATGCGGCGGCAGCGACGCGTTCTCCGGCGTGACGGCCAATCCGGCGGTGGGCTTCTGCGCCGACCTGCTGGTGCGCGCTGGCGCCACCATCATGTTCAGCGAAAACACTGAAGTGCGCGACGCCGTCGAGCAGCTCACCAGCCGCGCCGCCACGCCGGAAGTCGCCGACGCGATCATTCGGGAGCTGGGCTGGTACGACCGCTACCTGGACCGCGGCCGCGTCGACCGCTCGGCCAACACCACGCCCGGCAACAAGGCCGGCGGCCTGAGCAACATCGCCGAGAAGGCCATGGGCTCCATCATCAAGAGCGGCAGCTCGGCCATCTCGCATGTGTTGTCGCCGGGCGAGAAGCTGCGGCGCGACCAGCGCGGCCTCGTCTATGCCGCCACGCCGGCCAGCGACTTTATCTGCGGCACGCTGCAACTGGCGGCCGGCATGAACCTGCACATCTTCACCACCGGCCGCGGCACGCCCTACGGCTTGGCCGAATGCCCGGTCGTCAAGGTCGCCACGCGCACGGACCTGGCGCGCCGCTGGCACGACCTGATGGACATCAACGCCGGCCGCATCGCTGACGGCGAAGCGACGATCGAGGAGACCGGCTGGGAAATGTTCCGCCTGCTGCTTGACGTCGCCAGTGGACGGAAGAAGACCTGGGCTGAGCACTGGAAGCTGCATAACAGCTTGGTGTTGTTCAATCCGGCGCCGGTGACCTAAGAGGGTGGAAGGGAATCCTGCAAGCCCGCCTTGCCTCGCCAAAGCGGCCCACTCGTCGTTGCAAATGCTCGCCGTAGCCTCAGCTACGACTGCGCTTTGTGCCTAGATTGGACCGCTTTGACGAGCCGTTTCGGGCACGCCGGATCCCCTCCCACCCTCTCCCTCTATATTGGCTGCCATGAGCACCCAGCAGCAGCCCACCGTCCCTACAGCCGAACCCGGAACCGCGCTCCAGGGCGTCACGCAAGTCGTCGCCGAACCCCTGCGCTTTAAGGCCAAGCTGGCCATCGGCGAGAACGCCTATGCGTCGCTGCGCATGATCAACCGCACCCGCGAGATCTGGGACGTGCTCGGCGCCGCCGGGGCCGGCGCAGCGCTGGCCAAGGCGGGCGCCCTGGGCTTGGGCGCGGCTGCCACGCCGGTCGGCTGGGTAGCCGTTGCGGCACTCGCTTCCGGTGGCGCCTGCTACGGCCTCTATCGCTGGTTGGGCGACACCAAGGGCTCGCGTGTCATCGAGATCCCGAAGTTCCTGAACACGCCGCTGGACACGCTCGGCCTGGCGCTGTTCGACCTCATCGCGCCGCTGGCGCTGCGGCTGGCCGCGGTGGACGGCCGCATCGAGTCCGCCGAACGGCAGGCGCTGGTGCAGCACCTGGTGGACGACTGGGGCTTGGACGAAGGTTTCGTCACCCAGGCCATCGAGAAGATCGAGCCCGGCGTCATGCAGGGATCGGTCGAGGAAATGGCGGCGGAGCTGTCGGCCTTCCTACACGCCAACCCCGATTGCAACCACAAGGCCATCGCCACTGATCTGGGGCAGTTTCTGCGCAAGCTGCTGGAGGCCGGCGGGCCGCTGAGCGAGGCGGAGGAAGTGGCGCTCGCCGCCAGCCTGGCGCGGTTGCTGGAGGAGCCGGATGGCCCGCTCGCCAAGGCCTGGCTTGCGGCGAGGTCCGGTGCCGGCAAGGCGGCCGAGCAGCTGGGCAGCACGGCCAAGGACGCGGCCGGATGGGCGCGCGAGCGCCTGCCCAAGACGGAGGAATTGCAGGCGGCGGCCGGCACCGCGGCGAGCAAAGCTTGGCTCGGTGCCCGCTCGGGTGCCGAGCAATTGGGCTCCACGGCCAAGGAAGCCGCCGACTGGACGCGCGAGCGGCTGCCGACGCCCGAGCAGCTGCAGGCCATGACGAGCACCGCCGCGACGCAGGTGCAGCAGACGGTACAGAAGGCCGCTTCATGGGCGCAAGACAAGCTGCCAGCGCCCGAGCAGGTCGAGGGAGCCGCCAAGCGCACGCTGGACCTGGCCAAGGCCGGCATCGAGCGGATCAAGAGGCGGCCGGGCCGCTGACGCAACCCGCCCGGGCAGGAGCGCGGTGCCTGAGGCCGGCCGCCGCGCCGTCAGCATGGATCGGGCACCATCCTGCGCAGCGGCGTGCTGGACCCTCAGTTGGCCTGCCCGCCATCGACGAGCTGGCCTTTGGCGCCCATGTGCTGGCGCGCGGCCGTGATGGCTCTGTGTGGAGCTGGGGCAGCAATGCGTGGGGTGAGGGCGGCAGCGGCACGGCGGGGGACAACGCCTTCTACCCGCGTGCGGCCACGAGCATCCGCCTGGATTGAGCTGACCGAAGCGCCCCCCCGCCACGCGCGACGGGGGCGTCCCTGGGCTCTGCGCCTCAGGCGGCAGCAGCCACGGCGACGCCTTCGCTGACGAAGATGCAGTCGCCGTCCTCGAACACGCGCACCTCGCCGGCCGTGAACGGCTGCCAGGCTTCGCCATGGGTAAGCGGCTCGGTCGAGACCAGCGCCATGCGGTCGGCCGGGTTGTTCACGGTGGCCAGGTCCACGCTGAGATCGCCGTCGCGCAAGGAAACGTGGCCGAAGGGCGGGCGGCGCTGCAGCCAGTGCAGCTTTGTGGATGCATGCGCCAGCATGGCGCGGCCATCGGTCAGCAGCAGGTTGAAGCGGCCGTGCTCGGCGATCTCGTGGATCCAGGGCGTCAGCGTCTCGGCCAGCTCGGGCCAGTCAGGCAGGTGGTTGCCGAAGTGCTGTTGCAGACGCTGCATCAACAGGCAGAAGGCGCGCTCGCTGTCCGTCTGGCCGGTGGGCTTGAAGCCGCCGGAAAGCTGTGGGTGGAAGTCTTTGAGGTCGCCGTTGTGGGCGAAGACCCAGATGCGCCCAGCCCATTCGCGGCGAAAGGGGTGGCAGTTCTCCATCGCGCGGGCGCCCTGGGTGGCCTTGCGGATATGGGCCAGGATGTTGCGTGCGCGCACCGGGTGGTGGCCGTAGTGCCGGGCCTTGGCGGAGTCGGCTGCCGGGCTGTCCTCGACGACCACTTCGCAGTCCTCGCCTTCGTGGAAGGCGACTCCCCAGCCGTCGACATGGTCTGCGGTGCGCCCGCCGCGGGCGGCAAAGCCACTCAGGGAGAAGGTGGCGGCGGCTGGCTGGCGGCTGTTGAGGGCGAAAAGCTCACACATCGGGTGGGGCGCAAAGCTGTCGGTGCTGATTGCAACGCCACAAGTCTGACGATGGATGACATAAAGCCCAACAAAGCTTTTGTCATGTGCTCATGCCTTGCGGCATGTGTCACACCGCGCGGCGTGCGGATTCCACGAGGGCGCGCTGTGCCTCAAGCAGCACGGCCGTCGCTTCGTAGGGTGCCAGCAACTCGGCGCTGACGAAGGCGCCGTTGACGAGCACGGCGAGCTGGGCAGCCAGCATGTCCGGCCGGAGCACATCAAGACGCCTGGCAAGGTCCGTCAAGCGGGAGCGCAGTGCCTGCATGTGGGCACGTGCCACCTGGCGGGCCGGGTGATCCTGCTCGGCGAACTCGGCGGCCACATTGATCTGCGGGCAGCCGCGGTAGTTGGCGCGGCCCAACCGCTCGCCGATCCAACGCATCTGGGCTGCCAGCTCGGCGCTCGCGTCGCCGGTGTTCTCCGCGGCGACGCCATCCCACGTGGCCCAGAAGTCCACGTCCTCACGCTCCAGGAAGGCAACGATGAGGTCGTCCTTGGTTCGGAAGTGGCGGTAAAGGCTGCTCTTGGCGACGCCGGCCTGCTCGATGACGAGGTCGATGCCAACGGCCCGCACACCGTTCTTGTAGAACAGCTCGGATGCCACGCCCAGCAGGCGCTCGCGGACGTTCAGGGTTTTGAGGGCGGTTTCAGCCATGTCTTTATCCCGCTTGATTCAATGTTGACACGATACAGACCATTCTGTATCGTTCAAAGAACAGACAGGTCTGTATCGTTTGAAAGGATTGATATGAAGCAAATTGGCAAGGCCGTTGCGGTTTATGGCGCGGGCGGGCACACCGGGCGATTCGTCGTCGACGAGGCGTTGAGCCGAGGGTTGACGGTGGTGGCCATAGGCCGGGACGCGTCCCGCCTTCCTGCGGGCGTGCAGGGGCGGGTAGCGGCCGTCGACGATGCGGGCGCGTTGGATGAAGCGCTGAAGGGCTGCGGCGTTGTCATCAACTGCGCCGGTCCGTTTCTCGACACGGCTGCACCGGTCATCGAGGCGGCTTTGCGGATGCGCTGCGGCTATATCGACGTGGCGGCCGAGCAAGCCAGCGCGCGGGCCGTGTTCGAGGACTTCGATGCGCGCGCCCGAGCGGCTGGCGTGGCCGTGATCCCGGCCGCCGGCTTTTATGGCGGGCTCGCGGACCTGCTGGCCAGCGCGCTCGCGTTCGGCGGCCCGGTGAGCGAGCTGGGCGTCGCCATCGCGCTGGACCACTGGTGGCCCACTGAGGGGACTCGCAAGACCGGCGAGCGCAACCAGGTACCGCGCGTCGTGCTGCAGGACGGCCAACTGGTGCGCATGCCGACCCCCGCGGCCCAGCAGGCATGGGTATTCGGTAGCGGGCATGGCGAACAAGCGGTGGTGGAACTGCCGTTCAGCGAGGTCATCACCATTGCCCGACACCTTGACGTGAAGAACCTGCGCTCGTGGCTCACCTTGTCCTCACTGCAGGAGATCCGCGACACCGCGACGCCGCCCCCCACGGCCAGCGATGCTCAGGGGCGCTCGGCGCAACGATTCGAGATGGTCGTCCAGGCCGGCGACAGGAAGGCCATCGCGCGCGGCCAGGACATCTACGCGCTGTCGGCACCGCTGGTGGTCGAGGCGGCCGAGCGCATGCTGCAACCCTCCTTCAAGCTCAGCGGTGCGCTGGCACTGGGCGAGGCCTTTGAGGCCAAGGATTTCCTGCAGTCGCTCAAGGACGTCGAACTGCAATTGCCGGGCTGAGGAAAGGCGCCAGCCAACGCATCTGCGGCTTGTCCTTGCCGTCCTTGCCGGGCTCCAGCGACAGGAAATAGTCGCCCCAGGTCGGGCCGCCCGCCCACCACAGCCAGCCCGTCCAGACGTCGGTATTCGCCTGCAGGTGCTTGAGCGCGCCCGTCACGGCCTGCTCGCAGACGGCATTGGCGCCGCCGCCCAGTTCGCCCAGCAGGGCGCGCTTCTTGTTGGCCTTGAGCCAGGCGGTGAAGCGCTGCAGCCGCTCGACGCCGATGGTGGGACTGACGCATTCGGTGTGCGTGCCCGAGCCATCCTTGTCCAGGTACTGGTGCACCTCGAACACCATGTTGTCCAGCGGGTCGCGCACGCGGCCCATCACATCGGCGTTGGGCGTGCCGTACCACTTGCTTTCGAACCAGCTCCAGGCGCCGGTGTAGCCGTTCCCGGGCAGGGTGATGAGGTTGGTGGCGCCCGTCTTGCGGATGGCATCGACGGCCGCCTGGGCCGCGTTGGCCCACGTTTCGGTCGGCATGTTGCGCGGCTCGTTGACGAGGCCGAACTGCACCTTGGCATTGCCCTTGAACTGAAGTGCCAGCCGGCGCCAGAAGTCGGCGAAGGCGGCGATGGGCACCTCGGGCTTGCCGACATGCACCTCCTTGTAGGCGGCGTAGTTGTGCGGGTCCAGCAGCACGTGCAGGCCGCGCGCAGTGGTGCCGTCGACGAACTCCCGCAGGCGGGCCAGCTCGGTCGGGTCGAACTCTCCGTTCAATGTCGGCTGCAGGCGTTCCCATCGGAAGGCGATGCGCATCAGGTTCATGCCCTTGGCCTGGTAGTAGGCCGTGCTGGCCACCGTCGGATAGACGAAGTCTTTGCCGTAGACGCCGGGGAAGGGCAGCTTCTCGCCCCATTCGGCGCTGGACAGGCTGATGCCGCGCCATTCGAGCGGAGCGGCCTGGGCGGTGGCCGCGGCCAGCAGCAGCATGGCGCCAATGAGCAGTTTCATGGGTGGTCTCCTCAAAAGGGGTCAGGGCGTGGCGCCGTACAGCGCCCGCACGAGGTCGGTCCGCCAGGCATGGGCCTGAGGGTCATAGAGGCCGAAGCCCGAGGCCAGCTCCCAGTACATCCAGGACAGCTGGCGGCTGGCCATCTCGGCACGCATGGTCTGCAGATAACGCACGCGGGCCGCCGGCGCTGCGCGGCTGTAGGCGCCGAACTCGCCGACCACGACTGGGTAGCCCAGGCGCTTGGCCTCGTTGGCGGCGAGGTCCAGGCCTTCGCGGATCTTGGCCAGTTGGGTCGCGTCGCAGCAGTCCACGCCAACCGGCGGCGACGGGTTGACCCATTCGGCGCCCTGGTGCGTGAAGGCGAAGGGCTCGTAGTGGTGGACGGTCAGCAGCAGGTTGGCGTCGGCCGGCAGTTGCAGCCTGGACAGCGCCCACGGGCTGTTCCACTGCACCGGGCCGATCATGACGACGCGGCTGGGGTTGCTGGCCCGCACCACGCGAAGAGCGCGCGAGGCCAAGGTGTTCCAGTCAGCTTCGAGCTTGTTGTGCGGCTCGTTGTAGAGCTCGAACACCAGGCCGGGCCCCGCGGCCGCGAAGCGCTCGGCGATCTGCCGCCACATCGCCAGGAAGCGCAACTGCACTACGTCGCCAGCGACGCTGGCCTCGCCCGCCTCGGCGGCGTCGCCGTCGAGCTGGTGGTAGTGGTGCATGTTCAGCACCACGGTGACACCGCGCGCCAACAGGCGGTTGACGATACTCTCGACCCGGCTCATGAAGGCTGCATCGATGGTGGCGGCGGCGTCGGGGCTGGCGTGGTTGCTCCAGCGCACCGGCAAGCGCACCGCCTTGATGACGTGGCCCGCGGCGGCGCTGCCGCCCTGGCCGACGAGCGCGATGAATTCGTCCTCCACCCGCAGGCCCCAGGCGCCCTCGGTGGGTGCCTCCAGCATGTTGCCGAAGTTGATGCCGCCCGCCAGCGCCGCAGCGGCCGCGCGAGCCTGGGCCGAGGCGCCCGGGAGCGTGCCAGCCGGCATGGTCGGGTAGGCGGCCCAGGGGTCGGCGGCAGCGGGCGCGGTGGCGGCGGTCGCGCCACCGCCGCCACCGCCACATGCGGCGAGCAGCGAAACCAGCAGCGCAGGGTTGAACAGCATGCGCAGGCGGCCAAGGCCGGAAAGCTTCATTTGAGTACCTCGTCTTTCAGGAAGCGCGTCAGCTCATCGGCCATCTGGGCATGCACGTCGATGCGCGGATGGGCCCACGCAAAAGCCTCGAAGCGGTAACTCCACACCTTGGCGTCGCCCTCGTCACGCAGCGCCTGTACCGCGCCGGTCACGGCGCGCGGGATGGCAGGCTGCTCGCGGGGCGCGGACATGCCGCCCATCAGCAGCACGAGCCTGGCGTTGGGATAGCGGCCGCGGAGCTGACGCACGAAGGCGAGGTAGCGCGCGCCGAAGTCGGCCGCGATGGGCTGACCCTTGGACGCCGGAAAGCCGTGGTCGTTCTGTCCCAGGTTGAGCAGCACGACATCCGGTGCGCGCGGGTCGGGTGGCGCGATGGCCGCGTCCTTGCGCGGCGCGACTCGCGTCCACACGTCGGGCATCAGCAGGTCATGCCAGGTGGCCGTGATGCCGATGCCGCTGACGGCGATGCCAACATAGTCCGCGCCTAGGCGCTCGGCGGTCACCGCGCCATAGGCACGCGTGCCGTCGTGGGGGTAGAGGTCGTCGTACTGGTCGTCGCCGACATCGCCGTTGCATGCTCCCGCGGTGATGGAGTCGCCGTAGAAGGCCAGCTTCAGCGGGCGGGCCAGCGGCGGGTCGAGCAGCCTTGCGTCCTCGGCCAGGCGCAGGCCGTGCAAGGACACCTCGGCCATCGAGCCTTCGGTGCGCTTGATGAGGCGCAGCGTGTGCTCGCCATCGGCCAGCGGCTCGCGCAGCCGCCACACAGTCAATGCCTGGCCCGGCACCGCCAGCGGGCGCACGCGGCCATCGATCTCGACACTGAAGTGGCTGGTGCCCCAGTGCGTGGACGAGAACTCCAGGCTCAGCTCGCGGCCGGTAAAGCGCGCACGGAGTTCACTGCCGCTCCAGGCCAGCAGCTTGGACGCGGGCAGCGCACCGCTGCCGACGCGGCCCACCCAGCGCAGCCTGGGATCGTCGGCAGGGATGAGGCCCATGCGGTTGGTGGGCGCCTCGCGCACGAAGTCGCTGGGACGCAGCTCGCGCGGATACAGGCCGGCCGACATGACGGCCAGCAGGCTGGCTGTGCGGCCGCTGCCGGCCCACTCGTCCTGCTTCATGCGCACCTGCAGCAGGTGCGCGGTAGGTTCGAGGTCGCGGCCGACGACGCGGTAGTGCCAGCCGAGATAGCCCTTGCGCTCGGGCACATGGCCTTGCAAGGTGACCCAGGGGCCGTCGTCCACGCGGGCTTCAAGGTTGCGGTAGTGCTCGCTTTCGGCATGGAAGACGGCGACCTCGCTGCCGTAGACGAGGAAGCGGGCTTCGGCGCTGTCGGCTTTCGTCACCCAGCCGGGCTGCTGGCCAACCCACTCGGGATGGACCTCGCCGCCGCGCTCGAAGCCGTGCGACTGATAGGGCTTGAGCGTGTCCCCCCCCAGCAGGCGCGTGAATTCATGGGCGTGGCCGTTCAGCGGTTCCGGCAGCGCCGCGGTTGCGGCGGTCGTCGCACGGGCAGCGGCGCGCAGCATCTCGGCCAGGGCCAGTGCGATGCGCTGGTGACCAGTCGCATTGGGGTGCACAGGCTCGTCGTAGAGCGACGCCCAGCGGTCTTCGCCCGCATCGACGCGGGCCTGCATCCAGCGGCCGAAGTCCAGCGCCGACAGGCCGTAGTGCGCGGCGAGCTTGAGCTGCAAATCGACCGCGTCACGCGCCTGGTTGCCTTGCTGGGTCAGGCCCAGCACGACGACGGCGGGTGGCTTCTTCGCCGTCAGTAGGCGGCGCAGGATGGCCTCAAAGCTGCTGCTGCGCACGGTTGCGTCCAGCCATTGGTCGTTGACGCCGAACTCGACGATGACCAGGTCGGGCGACTTGTCCAGCACGTGCGCCTGCAGCCTCTGAACCGCGGCTGCAGAGTCGGTGCCACTGACGCCTGCGTTGACCAGCCTCACCTTGGGGCCGAGCGACTTGGCCAGCAGCGCGGCCCAGCCGCGTTCCCGCGGCGGCTGGGCGGCGTAGCCCGTGGTGATCGAGCCGCCGATGCCGGCAACGGTGATCGCCTCACCGGCCTCCAGTCGTTGCATGACGCGCTGCAGTCGCGCATCGGCCTGTCCGGTTGCCGGCAACATCAAAGACAAAGACAACGCAAATCCTTTCAACCAGTTCATGTCAACCTTTTGTGGCGCCGGCCTGCAGGCCGGCGACGAACTGCTTCTGGAAGACCAGGAACAGCACGATGGCCGGCAGCGATGCGAGCAGCGAGCCGGCCATCAGCACGGCGGCCGACTGCGGGTTGAAGCTCAGGTCGCCGGCCATCTTGCCCAGCTGCAACGGCAGGGTCAGCGTGGCTGCGTCGTTGACGACGAGCAGCGGCCACAGGAAGTTGTTCCATTCACCCACCGCCACCGGAATGGCGATGGCCGCCAGCGCCGGCCGCAGCATGGGCAGCACGACGCTCCACCAGATGCGCAGCGTGCCGGCGCCGTCCAGCGTCGCGGCGCTGACGAGTTCGTCGGGCACGCTGAGCATGACCTGGCGGAAATAAAAGACGACGAAGGCCTTGGCAAGACCGGGCACCAGCAGCGCGGCGTAGGAGTTGATCCAGCCTAGCTGCGCCACCGTGACGAAGTTGGGCACGATGGTGACTTCCCATGGCAGCATCATGGACACGAGCAGCGCGCGGAACAGCCAGCGGCTGCCGGGAAAGGGCTTCTTGGTCAGCACGAAGGCGACCAGCGACGCGGCCAGCAAGCTGACCACCGTGACGACGACGGTGACGAGCAGGCTGTTGGCATAGAAGCGCAGGAAGCCATGACCTTCGACGCTGACCTGCAGGATGCCGGCAAGCTTGTCGGGGTCGGCCGTGGTGCCGGCCCAGTCGGGGTTGAAGAAATTGCGCCAGGTGGGCGCGGCCGGCCACAGCGTGGGCGGCTGGCGCAGCAGCTCGGCCACTGTCTTGAAGGCGCCGACTGCCATCCAGTAATAGGGCAGCAGCATGGCCGGCACCAGCAGCCACAGCGGCGCGCGCAGCCATGCGGCCCACTTCATCGCATGCCCTCCCTGCCGATGAACTTCAGGTTCAGCCAGGTCAGGCCGAACAGGATGGTCGTGAGCACCCAGGCGGCGGCCGAAGCCAGGCCCAGGTCGAGGTGTCGGAAGCCGCGGTCGAAGAGGTAGGTGACCAGCATCAACGCCGAGTCCAGCGGGCCGCCCAGCGTATCGACCGCGCCGTAGAGCAAATACGGCTCGTAGAAAACCTGGAAGCTGGCCACCATGCCGGTCACGCTGACGTAGACCAGCGTCGGCCGCAGGTTGGGCAGCGTGATGTGCTGCAGTTGCTGCCAGGGCGAGGCGCCATCCAGGCGCGCGGCCTGGTACAGCTCTTCGGGAATGGCGCGCAGCCCGGCCACGAAGATGACGAGGTTGTAGCCGAGCACCGACCACACGCCGACGAGCACCAGCATCGGCAGCGTCCATTGCGGGTCGCCGAGGAAGCGCGCCGGGTCCAGGCCGAATGCGGCGCGGATGCTGTTGAAGAGACCATAGGCTTCGGAGTTGGCCAGCCACTTCCAGGCCGAGATGGCACCCACGCCGCCGGCGACGGCAGGCAGGAAGAACGCCACACGTACCCATTGGTGCAGGCGCGAGTTGCTGCCGAAGTTCAGCGCCAGCACCAAGCCAAGCAGCACTGCGATGATCGACACCGAGGCCATGTAGGCGGTGGTGTTGCCCAGCGCGGTCCAGAAGCGCTCGTCGGCGAAAAGTTCGGCGTAGTTGCGCAAGCCCACGAAGACCGGCTCGTCGGTGGCGTGGTAGTCGGTGAAGCTCAGCCAGGCCGACCGCAGTACAGGCCAGGCGACAAAGAGGCCGAAGAGGGCGAAGAAGGGAGCGACCAGCAGGATGTCGCGGCCGTGGCGGCGCCAGATCATCGGGAGACCCCCAGCGCGCGATTCATCACGGCAGCGGCGCGGCTAAGCTCGGTCTGCGCATCGCCACCCGCGAGCACGAC
Organism: Pelomonas sp. Root405; assembly: GCF_001425165.1. GTDB lineage: Bacteria > Pseudomonadota > Gammaproteobacteria > Burkholderiales > Burkholderiaceae_C > Pelomonas. Next base: position 419,738 of record NZ_LMDU01000013.1, on the reverse strand, counting down.
GCGCTGCACGGCGCGCGTGACGATGTAGTCCTGCCGCATCCAGGCCGGGCAGGGCGGCGGGCCCTCGGCGTCGGCCAATTGGGTGAGCAGCGCCTCGCGAAAGGGCAGGGGCAGGCTGGCGATCTGGTCCTGCCGGCCCGAGGGCAGCCACATGCCGCCGTGCTGCAGCGCCGCCTCGGCCATGCGCCGCGTGACCTCGGGCTGGTAGACGGTGCGCATGAAGTCGAGCGCGAGGGCGCGGTTAGGCGAGAAGCGCGTGATGGCCAGCACCGTGCCCCCCAGCACCGCCGTGCGCTTGCCCGTTGGGCCGGTCGGCAGCGGCGCGGCGGCCCACTTGCCCACCAGCGATTTGTGCACCATGTCCATGCGCGACAGCAGCCAGGTGCCCGACTGCATCAGGCCGTAGGCGCCACTCGCCAGGCCGCCGTCGGCGTCGGGCCAGCCATCGGTGGGCGCCTTGAGCTCGCGGTACAGACGGGCGTAGTAGGTCAGCGCGCGCGTCGCTTCCGGAGTGTCGATGACGGCGCGGCTACAAGTCGCGTCATAGACCGCACCGCCGGCTTGGCGCAGATAAGGATAGAAGCCCAGCCAGCTTGTGTTGCCCCACTGCTGCGCAAACCCGTGGCCTTGCGTGCGCAAAGCGCGGGCCGAGCCCATGAAACCCTCCCAATCGGCAGGCGCGTTCGCAGCCAGATCGCTGCGGTAGTACTGCAGCTGCACGTGCATGTCGAAGGGTGCGCCATAGAGCCGGCCGTCAGCACTGCGGATGGCCCGCAGCGCGCCGGGGTTGGCGTGTTGCTCCAACTGCTGGGCGAGATCGGGCGCGGCCTCGTTCAGGTCGACCAGTGCGCCCTTGGCACCGAGCGCGATGGCGTAGGACGTGCTGCCGGTGACGAGATCGGGGCCCCGCTTGCTGGCCAGCGCCGCGGAGTATTTGGTCATCGCGTCGGCCCAGGGCACGTCCCGCACTTCGATGACCACGCCGGGGTGGCGGGCGCGGTACGCCTCGACGGCTGGCTGCATCACGCGTGGCGTCTTGTCGTCGCCCACCATCCAGATGACCAGGCGGGCGGCCAGCGCCTGACCGCAGCCGACGGTCAGGCATAGCGAGATGGCGAGCTTGGCAAGGGTGTGAGGCACGGCTCGAACGGCGGCAATACGTCAATCGTTTAGTAAACGAAATTGATTATCCGCAAGCCAAGGGACGCGCAATAGTGACACGCCCCCTTATTTAATCGGTGCTATCCCTGATCGCCGGGATTTCTTAAGAGAAACAGAATGCGCAACAAATTAATGTTTAGCGCCCATGCAGTGCGGCGGCGCGAGGACCTTGAGCGCAGTGATCTCCGAACACCTGATCGATCTCCATGAAGGCTGGCAAGTGGCGGAAGTGCCCGCCGGCGCGGCCCTGGCCGCCCTTGACGCGGCCGAGTGGTTGCCTGCCGCCGTGCCCGGCACGGCCCATGGCGCGCTGCTGGCCACCGGCCGCATTCCCGACCCCTTCTACGGCCGCAACGAGGCCGATGTGCGCTGGGTGGGCGAGCGCCGCTGGATCTGGCGCCTGGGCTTCGACGTCGAAGGCGAGCTGGCGCCGCACGAGGAGCTGGTCTTTGAAGGCCTGGACACCTATTGCACCGTGTGGCTGAACGGCGAGCGGCTGTTTGCATCGGACAACATGTTCGTGCCGCACCGTGTGGATGTGCGCCGGCACCTGCGGGCGGGCCGCAACGAATTGCTGCTGTGCTTCGAGCCGCCGCTCGCCAGCGCCCGCGAGGTGGAAGCGGTGCACGGCAAGCGCCAGCTCTGGAACGGTGACAGCGCCCGGCTGCATGCGCGCAAGGCGCAGTACCACTTCGGCTGGGACTGGGGCCCCGAGCTGCTGGTCAGTGGCCCCTGGCGACCGGTGCGGCGGCACAGCTGGGCGGCGCGTATCGACGAGCTGCAGTGCCGCAGCGACGTGGATTTGGCCGGCCGGCAGGCGACGCTGGAAGTCTCGGCACGCTTGCACGGTGCCGGCGCCGGGCTGCTCTGCGCCTTCGAGCTGCTCGGCCCGGATGGCCGCAGCGTCGCGGCGCAGACCGTGCCGGCCGGCGTCGCCCGGGCGACCTTGAACCTGGCCGACGCCCAGCTTTGGTGGCCGCGCGACCTGGGCGGCCAGCCGCTTTACACGCTGGTGGCGCGCGTGCTGGATGGCGAGCGTGAGCTGGCCCGGGACAGCCGCCGCATCGGCCTGCGTACCGTCCGCCTGGTGCAGGCGCCGGTGGACGGCGAGGCCGGCAGCAGCTTTCACTTGCAGGTCAACGGGCAGGATCTTTTTGCAGGCGGCGCCAACTGGATTCCCGACGACAACCTGTTGGAGCGCATCTCGCCCGCCCGCTATCGCGAGCGAGTCGGTCAGGCGGCTGCGGCCAACATGAACATGCTGCGAGTCTGGGGCGGCGGCATCTACGAGCACGAAGCCTTCTACGAGGCCTGTGACGAGCAAGGCATCCTGGTGTGGCAGGACTTCATGTTCGCCTGCGGCATCTACCCGGCCAACGAGGCCTTCCTCGCCAGCGTGCGGGCCGAGGCTGAAGCCGCGGTGAAGCGGCTGCGCCATCACGCCTGCCTGGCGCTCTGGTGCGGCAACAACGAGGACTACATGATTGCCGAGTCGCTCGGCCTGGCCGGCCCGGGCGTGCCAGCTGAACGCTTCGAGGCGCGGGCGATCTACGAGCGGCTGCTGCCCGAGGTGTGCGCAGCGCTGGATCCGGACGGCATCTACTGGCCCGGCAGCCCATTCACACCCGGCGATGCCAAGTCGTCCGACGCCACGGTGGGCGACCGCCACAGCTGGGAGGTATGGCACCAGCAGATGCTGCCCTATCAGCGCTATGGCGATGTGCAGGCCCGCTTCGTCAGCGAGTTCGGCATGCAGTCGCATCCCTCGCTGGCATTGTTCGAATCGGTGCTGCCTGAGGAAGAGCGCTTTCCGGAGAGCCGCACGGTGCAGTGGCACAACAAGGCCGGCTCCGCGGCCGGGCCGGACGGCCACCGCCGTTTGTCCGTCTACCTGGCCGACAACCTGCGGGTGGGGAGCACGCTGGCGGATCACGTCTACGCCACGCAGTTCGTGCAGGCCGAGGCCATGCGCGTGGCCTACCAGGACTTCCGCCGTCGCTGGCAGCAGCCGGGCGCCCGCGCGGTGGGTGGCGCGCTGGTTTGGCAGCTCAATGACTGCTGGCCGGTGACGAGCTGGGCACTGATCGATTCGAGCGGCACGGTGAAGCCGGCTTGGCATGCAGTTCGCCGCGCGCTCAGCAAGCTGGCGGTTGCCGTGCGGCTGGAAGAGGGTGGTGCGCGGCTCGCGGTCATGAACGGCGGCATGGCGGACATGGCGGTCACGCTGCGGCTGCGCTTGTTCGCGATGGATGGCCGCCAGCTGGCCGCGGCGCAGTTGCCGCAAGGCGTGCCGGCCGCCTGCTGTGTCGAGGCCACGCAGCCGTTGCCTGCTTTCGCTGAACCGGTGGTGGCCGAACTGTGCGCGGTCGACGCCGAAGGTGCCGAGCTCGCGCGCGACTGCGCCTGGACGGAGCCGTTCAAGTTCTACCGGCTGGGTGGTGCGCGCATCGAGATCACCGTCCAAGGGCAGGAGCTGCAGCTCAGCTGCGACAGGCCCGTGAAAGGCTTGTGGCTCTCGGGCAACGGCTTGGCGCTCTCGGACAACTTCATCGACCTGATGCCCGGTGCGCCGCGCGGCATCAAATCACAGATAGCGCTACCAAGCGCCTTGGAATGCGTTGCCGTGGACCACGCCACGCGACGGATCGACTTGTTTTGATAGAGGAGTGCAACCCCAGGCGGAATGAGTGAATCCCCTGTAGTTGATTTCCCGATGTGGTCGGGGCTTGATAGTTGTTACCGTTACCAAAACAGGTTGAGGTCATGTGCCTGCAACCGCGACATGAGCCCGCAAGGGTCGAATGTTTCCCACCAAAGAGGAGCAAACCAGGATGAGACATTTCAAACAGACAACCTTGTCATTGGCGGCAGCCCAGGCCTTGATGGTCTTGGCCATGCCGGCGATGGCACAGCAGGCGCCCGCTGCGGCAGCGTCTGCACCGGCCAAGTCACAGCAGTTGGAGACGGTCGTGGTGTCGGGCCAGCGGGCCGCACTGCAGTCGGCCCAGAAGCTCAAACAGGAGTCCGACGAGATCGTTGACTCGGTCGTGGCGGACGACATCGGCAAGCTGCCCGACCGCTCCGTCAGCGAGGTGCTGCAACGCATCGTCGGCGTGACGATGGACCGTGTGATGGCCCGCGGCGACCCGGCTCGCTTCTCGGTCGAAGGTTCGGGCGTGCTAATCCGCGGCCTGACCTATGTGTCGTCCCAGTTGAACAGCCGTGAAAGCTTTTCCGCAAACGGCGGCCGTGGTCTGAGTTTCGAGGACGTGCCGCCCGAGCTGATGGCTGGCGTCGACGTCTACAAGAACCCGTCCGCCGAACAGATCGAGGGCGCCATCGGTGGCCTCGTGAACCTGCGCACCGCGCTGCCGTTTGACTACAACGGCTTCAAGGCCGGGCTGGGCGTGTCGCTCACGAAGAACGTGCTGCGCGACGACCAGAAGCCGACCGTTTCGGGCCTGCTGTCCAACACTTGGAACACCGACATCGGCAAGGTCGGCCTGCTGGTCCACATGGCCAATTCCAAGAGCTCGACCCGCACCGACGGCATGTCCGCGGATCCGTACTTCCGGGAAGTCGCTCGCTGGAACAAGGACAGCGATACCAACAACGCCTACTACCTCCCTACCGCTGAAAACCATTGGTTCCCCAAGGCGTTGGGTTGGCAGACGCTTGCGTTCGACCGCTCGCGCAAGGGCACGTATGTGGCAGCGCAATGGAAGAAGGACACACTGCAGGCGGCACTGACCCATTTCCGTTCCAAGTACGACTTCTACTGGGATGAAAGCTCCATCGCCAGCCAGGCAGATCCGTATTCGTCGACCGTGTCGAATGCGACTTGGGGCAGCAACGGTGCACTGCTGACGGGCACGCTCAGGGATCCTGCGAAGGGCGGCATTCCCTTCAATGCGAACACGCGCTTTTCCACAAGCAGTTCGGACACGAAGGAAACGACCTTCAATCTGGTTTGGACGCCGAGTTCCAATTGGCGGATCGCCAACGACTTCCAGTTCATTGAGTCCAGGAGCGGCACCTTCGACTCGACCGTGGCGACCGCTATCAACATGCCCAAGGAAACCTTGGACTTGACCGGCGAATTGCCGCGCCTGGTTTTGGATGCTGCGGACCAGGCTTACCTGGCCGACCCGTCCAAGTACTACTGGGGCTTCACCATGGAGAGGCTGTCAGAGAGCAAAGCCAAGCAAAAGGCGTGGAAGGGTGACGTCAGGTACAACTTTGACCACCCGGTGCTCCAAGACTTGCGCTTCGGCCTGCGACTCACCGACCGTGACGTGAGCAATCAATCGCCCCGCTGGTACAACTGGCAGGCGGTCACGCAGACTTGGCAATCCGCAGAGTTCGACCAGGGCGCCATTGGCCAGAATTGGGACTGGCACCCGATCAAGAGCCTGGCCTACCTGTCGCGCTTCGGCGGTCAAACGCAGGTCAAGCCGTTCAACAACTTCATGAACGGCAAGAACAACGTCGCAGCGCTTGTGCTGCCGACGATGGCGGTGGCCGCGAACTACCCCACCTCCTACTCTGAACTGCACAGCTACTACACCACGCTGTGCGAGGAGTACAAGGCCGAGAAGATCTCGAAGGGCGGCAATCCCGGCAACAGTTGTGCCCCGGCGTTCACCCCGGTCGCTCCCGGCACGGTCTCGGCGCGCGACAACGAGCAGCACGAAACCACAAAGGCTGCGTATGCGCAGCTGCGTTTCGGGTTCGACGAGTGGAACGTGCCTGTCGACGGCAACGTGGGTCTTCGTGTCGTCAACACCAACTACAACTCGACCGGCTACCAGTCGCTGAACTATGACGATACCGATGCGGTGACCGGCCCATTGATCGGAGGTCCGATTCCTGTGTTCACCGGCTACCGGCGGCCAATTGAGATCAAGAACAGCTACACCGACGTTCTGCCTAGCCTGAATCTGCGTTGGAAGTTCAACGACAAGATGCAGTTGCGATTCGCGTATGCGAAGGCGGTCGCACGCCCCGACCTCAGCGCACTGCAGCCCAACGTGATCTTGGATGCTGGCAGCGCCACCGTTCGTACGATCGTTGATCGGACGGTGACGCCGGAGGTGCGTACCAACTATGTGGACGATCTGCGCAACCGCGGTCAGGCCTTGGGCAACCCGATGTTGAAGCCGGTCAAGTCGGATCAGTTCGACGTGTCGGCCGAGTGGTATCTCGACAAGGCAAGCTCGGTCACGATGGCTGTGTTCAACAAGCGCCTGAAGGACGTGATCGTCAATCAGGTGGGCATCCTGACGGAGGTTGACAACACAGGCAAGCCGTACGAGTTCGCTTATTCGACGCAGGTGAACGGTGCCAAGGGTTGGGCGCGCGGCGTGGAGCTTGCAGTTCAGCACTACTTCAACGGACTGCCTGGTTTGCTCGCTGGCTTGGGTGTGCAGGCCAACGTGACCTACGTTGACAGCAAGCAGAAGCGCTACAACGCCGTCGGTGGCAACGAGTGGTGCAGCAGCGCCAGTGACGGCCGGAATCTGAGCCTGTTCGTCAACGGTTGCGACACCAACGGCCAGTCCTACGGTGACCACCCGCTGCCCAACCTGTCGCGCAAGGCCGCCAACCTGGCGATCCTGTACGACCACGGCCCGATCTCGGCGCGCATTGCCTATGCCTGGCGTGGCAAGTACATGAACGGCGTGGCCTTCCCGGACAACACCGGCCCGAACCAGACCAACGGCCTGAATGCCAATCCGCAAAGCCCGCAGTACGGACGCAACAACATGCCGCTCGGCCTGCCGATCTGGACGGATGACTTCGGCCAGCTCGACCTCGGCGTGCAGTACAGGTTCAACAACAACCTGACGTTCGCGTTCGAAGGTCAGAACCTGACCGACGCGATCTACAAACAGTTGATGCAGCAGCACATCGGCTTCACGGGTCGGAGCTGGTTCGTTTCGGGCCCGCGCTACTCGGTGTCCGCACGTCTGAACTTCTGATCGAAACCGGGTTTGTCCCGGTTCCACACAGGCCTGGCGCTGCGGCGCCAGGCCTTTTTTTTGGGTTACTGTCCCGTTGACAACGAGAGGGCGTCCGATGGAGAAACAACGCATGCCTGACGGCGGACCGCTGCGCCGCATCGTCATCGTCGGCGGCGGCACCGCAGGGTGGATGACTGCTGCGCCGCTGGGTCAGCTGATGGGCGGCGGCGACCACGCCGCGACTTGCGAGGTCGTGCTGATCGAGTCACCCGAGATCGGCACGGTCGGTGTCGGCGAGGCCACGCTGCCCACCATCCGCTACTACAACAACTCGCTCAAGCTCGACAACGCGGAGTTCATGCGCAAGACGCAGGCGAGCTTCAAGCTCGGCATCGAATTCAAGGACTGGGGCCACCTCGGCAACCGCTTCTTCCACGGCTTTGGCGAGTTCGGGCCGGCCATCCTGAATCGCTCCTCCGTTTCCCACTGGTTGCGTGTGCATGGCCAGGCTGGCGGGATGGGCTACGAAGACCTGTCCACCGCCACGGTGATGGCGATGCGCAACCGTTTCGTCCCGCCGGACGGGGACGTGGCGTCGGCCGCCAATGCGTACTCCTTCGCCTTCCATTTCGACGCCGGCCTGTATGCGGCCTTCCTGCGCGACTATGCGATGGCGCGGGGTGTCAAGCGCGAGGAGGGCACCATCGTCGACGTGTCGCTGCGCCCCGGCGACGGCTTCGTGACCGCCGTAACACTGGCCGACGGCCGGCGCATCGAGGGCGACCTGTTCATCGACTGCTCGGGCTTCCGCGCGCTGCTGATCGAAGGCGTGTGCAAGGCGGGTTATGAGGACTGGAGTCACTGGCTGCCCTGTGACAGCGCTCAGGCAGTGCCTTGCGCCCGCGTCGAGCCGTTGACGCCCTACACCACGTCCACCGCACGCAGCGCCGGCTGGCAGTGGCGCATCCCGCTGCAGCACCGCACTGGCAACGGGCATGTCTACTGCAGCGGCTACGTCAGCGACGAGGAGGCCGGCGAGGTGCTGATGCGCAACCTGGACGGCGCCGCGCAGGGCAACCCGCGCCAGCTGCGTTTCAAGACCGGCATGCGCAAGAAGGCCTGGGACAGGAACGTCGTCGCCATCGGCCTTTCGTCGGGCTTTCTGGAGCCGCTGGAATCCACCAGCATCCAGCTCATCATGGACGGCATCGGCCGCCTGATCGAGTTGTTGCCGGACCGCCGCTGCGATGCTCATCTCGCGGCCGAGTACAACCGCCGCATGACCCGGCAGTACGAGTCCATCCGCGACTTCATCGTGCTGCACTACAAGCTCACGAAGCGCGATGACAGCGAGTTCTGGCGCTACTGCGCGGCCATGCCCATCCCCGACGACTTGACGCACCAGATCGAGGTCTTTCGCCGCAGCGGCCGCGTTGCCATCCTGGACCCCGACAGCTTTGCCGAGCCCTCCTGGGTGTCGCTGTTCCTCGGCCTGGGGCTCTCGCCGGAGCGCCACGACCCGCTGCTCGGGCAGGTCGACGAGCACGCGCTTCGCGGCCACTTCGAGCGCCTGCGCACAGCCATCGCCAAGACCGTGGAGGGCATGCCTGACCACGGCGCTTTCATCAACAAGCATGTCAAGGCTCCTGCGATGGAGATGACCAAGTGATGAGCAACGAACAGGCCATTCGCCGCATCGTCATCGTGGGCGGGGGCAGCGCCGGCTGGATGACCGCCGCGCCGCTCAGCCAGATGTTCGGCACGCAGCCGGGCGGCCCGGCCAACCCCGTCGGCTGCGAAATCGTGCTGGTTGAGTCGGCGGACATCGGCACCGTCGGTGTCGGTGAGGCCACGCTGCCCAGCATCCGCTACTACAACGACGCGCTGGAGCTCGACAACGCCGAGTTCATGCGCAAGACCCAGGCTAGCTTCAAGCTCGGCATCGAGTTCAAGGACTGGGGCCACATCGGCAACCGCTTCTTCCACGGCTTCGGCGGCTTCGGCCCGCCCATCGTGAACCGCTCGTCAGTGGCGCACTGGATGCGGCTGAACCGCACGGGCGGCATGCCCAGCTACGAGGACTGGTCGACCGCCAGCGTGATGGCGCAGCGCAATCGTTTCGTGCCGCCCGAAGGCGGCCCGCCGTCGGCGGCCAACTCGTATTCCTACGCCTTCCACTTCGACGCCGGTCTGTACGCGAACTTCCTGCGCGACTACGCATTGGCGCGCGGCGTCAAGCGCGAGGAGGGCACCATCGTCGATGTGTCGCTGCGCCCCGGCGATGGCTTTGTCACCGCCGTGACCCTGGCTGATGGCCGGCGCATCGAGGGCGACCTGTTCATCGACTGTTCAGGCTTTCGTGCGCTGCTGATTGAAGGTGTGATGAAGGCCGGCTACGACGACTGGACGCACTGGCTGCCCTGCGACAGCGCCCAGGCCGCGCCCTGTGACAAGGTCGTGCCGCTCACGCCGTACACGACGTCCACGGCGCGCAGCGCGGGCTGGCAATGGCGTATACCGCTACAGCACCGAACGGGCAACGGCCATGTCTATTGCAGCGGCTACACCAGCGACGAGGAAGCCGGGCGCGTGCTGATGAGCAACCTTGACGGCGCACCCCAGGGCGAGCCGCGGCAGCTGCGCTTCAAGACCGGCATGCGCAAGCGCATCTGGGAGAAGAACGTCGTGGCCGTGGGCCTGGCCTCAGGCTTCCTGGAGCCGCTGGAATCGACCAGCCTGTCCCTCGTCATCCATGGTGTCAGTGCGTTGGTGGAGTTGTTCCCCGACCGCAGTTGCGAGCCGCATCTGGTCGATGAATACAACCGCCGCATGACGCGGCAGTACGAGTCCATCCGCGACTTCATCATCCTGCACTACAAGGAGACGGCGCGCGACGACAGCGAGTTCTGGCGCTACTGCAAGGCCATGCCCATCCCGGACACGCTGGCGCACCAGATGGACAACTTCCGTCGCAACGGCCGCGTCGTCGTCCTCGACCGGGACAGCTTCGGCGAGGACTCGTGGTACTCGCTCTACCTCGGCCTGGGCATGAGGCCCGAAGCCTTGCACCCGCTTTTGGCGCAGGTGGACGAGGCGACACTGCGGGAGCACTTCAAGCGGCTGCACATGGCCATCTCCAAGACGGTGGATGACATGCCCGACCACGCGGCCTATCTGGGCCGCCTGGTCGGCACTCGCTGAGCTTCAGCCGGCTGCGCGCTCTTTCAGGAAATCCGCATAGGCGAGCGCGCTGCGCTTGAGCGTGCGCTGCTGCGTCTCGAAGTCCACATGCACGAGGCCGAAGCGGCGCTCGTAACCGAAGGCCCATTCGAAGTTGTCCATCAGCGACCAGACGAAGTAGCCGCGCACGTCCACGCCGTTGTCCATCGCCCGCGAGCAGGCCGCGAAGTGGCCCTTCAGATAGGCCTGGCGCTGCAGATCGTTGACCTCGCCGCCTTCGACGGTGTCATGGCTCGACATGCCGTTCTCCGTGACGTAGAGCGGCGGCAGGTTGGCGTAGTCGCGCTTGAACGCCTCAAACAGGTCCTGCAGGCCTTGCGGGTAGACCTCCCAGTCCATCGTCGTGCGCTCCACCTCGGGGTGGCGCACCCAGTCGATGGTGTCCGGCCCCTTGGACGCCAGCACGGCGCGGCTGTAGTAATTGATGCCGAGGTAGTCGATGGGACGCTTGATGATGTCCATGTCGCCGTCCAGCACCAGCGGCTCGCAACCCTTCCACAGCCGCCACAGGTCTGCGGGGTACTCGCCTTTGAGCAGCGGGTCGAGCACCCAGCGGTTCTGGTAGGTCTCGAACAGAGACGCAGCGTCGCGGTCCTCGGCCGTGTCCTTGTCGGCATAGCCCGGCGCGCAGTTGATGACGATGCCGTGCAGCGCCTGCGGCGCGTTGGCGCGCAGGATGGGCAGCGCCAGGCCGTGGCCCAGCAGCAGGTGGTGCATGGCCTGCGCGGCCCAACGGTTGTTCTTCAGGCCAGGCGCGTGGTGGCCATCGCCATAGCCCAGGTAGGCCGAGCACCAGGGCTCGTTGTGCGTCGTCCAGGCGGCCACGTCGCCATGGCCGGCGAGCTCGCGGCTCATCAGGTCCGCGTACTCGGCGAAGCGATAAGCCGTGTCGCGGTTCAGCCAGCCGCCGCGGTCTTCCAGATACTGCGGCAGGTCCCAGTGATAGAGCGTCACGAAGGCCTTGATGCCGCGCGCGCCCAAGCCGTCCAGCAGGCGCTTGTAGAAGTCGATGCCGCGCGCGTTGGGCTTGCCGGCCTCGTCCATGACGCGAGGCCAGGCGATGGAGAAGCGGTAGGCGTCCACGCCCAGGCGCTTCAGGATGTCCAGGTCTTCGTCCAGCCGGTTGTAGTGGTCGCAGGCCACATCACCGTTCTCGCCGCGCAGCACCTTGCCGGGCGTGGCGCAGAAGCGGTCCCAGATGGATTCGAGCCGGCCGTCCGCGTGGGCGGCGCCTTCGATCTGGTAGGACGAGGTGCCCGCGCCGAAGACGAAATCTCGGCGGCGCATCGGTGAGCCAGCGGGCGGGGCGACGAGGTCGGCCAGGGAGTTGGGAGGCGAGTTCAGGTCCATATCGCGCGGCGGCTAGGGTTGGGTAACGGAATATTCTATGCAACAACAAATGTTTAGTGAACAATGTTGAGCCTAGGTTTTGCCCCGGGGTCGGCGGGACGCCGATGCACAGGGCGTACTCGAGCGCCGATGACACAATCGCCGCCGATGTGCAGCGCTAAACAACAGCTGGAGTTCGGGCCATGGCCGACAAGGGAGTGACGATTCGCGAGTTGGCCGAGGCCGCCGGCGTGTCCATCGGGACGGTGTCCCGCGCGCTGAAGGGCCAGCCGGGCTTGTCGGAGCAGACTCGCAGCCAGGTGCTCGGTGTCGCGCAGAAGATGGGTTATGACACGGCCAAACTGCGCACCGGCAAGCCGCGCCGCATGCTCTTCATCTACAGCCGCCACCTCGGCTCGCTGGCCAACAACCCGTTCTATTCCTATGTGCTGCACGGCGCCGAGACAGCCTGCCGCGAGGCCGGCGTACCGCTGAGCATCATGTCGGTGGTGGCGGGTGACGATATCGCCGGCCAGGTCCGCCGCCACGAGGCGGACGCACTGCTGGGGGCGGGGTACTTCGACCCGGAAGCCATGGAGGCCGTGCGTCGCTGCGAGCTGCCGCTGGTGCTGGTGGACCACTTCCACCCCGGCGTGCGCTGCGTCAACGATGACAACCTGCAGGGCGCCTGGCTGGCAACGCGGCATCTGCTGGACGGAGACTCTCAGCGCATCGCGGCCATCTTCGGGCCGCTGGCGCACTACTCCACCTCACTGCGCGCCAAGGGTTTCCGCCGCGCGCTGTTCGAGGCGGGCCGCCTGTTCGACCCCGACTATGAGGTCACCCTGGACCCGGCGCTGGACTACCGCGAGGCGGGCCGCGACGCGATGCGTCGCCTGCTGGCATTGCCCCAACGGCCCGATGCCGTCTTCGCCTACAACGACTCGACGGCCATCTTTGCGATCGAGCTCTGCCACGAGATGGGGCTGCGCGTGCCCGAGGACATCCGCTTCATCGGCTACGACGACATCGAGGCTGCCGCACGCAACAAGCCGCCGCTCTCCACCGTGAAGATGGACAAGGAAGCCCTCGGCAACGTGGCCGCGCGCGCCCTGATCGAAGGCGATATCGCACCCAACGACGCCTCGCTGCCCGTGGAGCTCGTCGTGCGAGAAAGCTCGATGGCCGCACGCCCGCCAGTGGTCGCCCCAGCCCTAACGCGCAAGCCGAAGCGCCAGCCGGCCTAGGTGTTTCACCGCTTTTGTTCGCGCGTGAGTCGAACAAAAATTCGTCTGTTTACTAAAAAGTGCTGCCTCAGGCGGCCAAGGAGACAGACGTGCTTGCCGATTCCGCTGGGGCCGCCGCGCCCTTGATGCGCCCTGCAGCGGCGCCCGCGCCGGTGGCCAATGACCGCGTGCCGACGTCGCAGAAAGTCGGCTTCGGCCTCGGCTCCTTCCACGACATGTGGGGCCACTGGCTCTACCAGTCCCTGGTCTTCCACGTCTTCAACATCGGCCTGGGCGTGGCGCCGCAGCTGATCTCGATGGCCATGGGCATCAAGATCTTTGCGGACGCGGTGTCCGACGCGATGTTCGGCTGGATCTCCGACAACACCCGCAGCCGCTGGGGGCGCCGTCGCCCCTTCATCCTCGTCGGCGGCATCCTGACGGGCATCGGCCTGCCGCTGCTGTTCGCCGTCGGCCGCGGCTGGACGGACACCGAGTACTTCATCTTCCTCCTCGTCTCGACCTGCCTTTACGCGCCGGTCATGAGCTGCTTCGCGATGCCCTGGAACAGCCTGGGTGCCGAGCTGACGCCGGGCTACCACGAGCGCACGCGCGTGATGTCCATCAAGAACGCGATCCAGAAGATTCCTGAGCTGGGCATGTTCGTCGCCGCGCAGTTCACGACGCTCTACTTCTTCCACGACGCCAGCGGCAAGCCCGACATCCTGCTGGGTGCCCAGGTCTACACCGCCATCCTGGGCGGCATCCTGGTGGTCCTGGCCATCGTCATCTTCTCGCTGACGCGAGAGCGCTATTACGAGAGCTTCGTCGCCCAGAGCCGCCAGCGGGTGCCGTTCAAGGACACCCTGTACCGCACGCTGAAGAACAAGCCCTTCCGGCTGATGTTGGGCACCATGCTCACCTACAACATGGCCACCGCCATGGTCGGGCTGTTGGGCTACTACGCGACCGTCTACTACGTCTGCGGCGGCGACGTCGTGGCGGCCACGAAGTGGAACTCCCTGATGGGCGTGGCCGGGCTGGTCAGTGGCCTCGTCGGCATCGCCTTCGCGGGCTGGGTGGCCAAGCGCTGGGGCAAGCGCAATGCGCTGATGACCGTGCTCTGGCTGGGCATCGCCGCATTCATCGGCGACTGGTTCTTCTACAACCCGCAGCTGCCCTGGCTGCAGTTGTTCGCCAGCGGCGGCGTGGCCTTCATCGGCGCGGGCTTCTGGACGATCTACGGCTCCGCCATGGCCGACGTCATCGACCACGACGAACTCTCCAGCGGCCAGCGCCGCGAGGGCTCGTTCGCGGCCTGCGGCTCGTGGATCAGCAAGGTCGGCCTGGCGCTGGGCAATAGCGCCTCGGGCTGGGTGCTGGCCTTCACGGGCTTCAACGCCAAGCTGCCCGTGCAGGGTGAAGACGCCATCTTCCTGATCCGTGTCTGCCTCTCGGGCATCCCCATCATCGGCCTGCTGATCGCGCTGGTCGTGGTGTCGCGCTACTTCCTGACCGAGCAGCGCATGCACGAGATCCGCATCGAGCTGGAAGCCCGCCGCGGCACCGTTTAGTCCCACCCCCCAACGGAGTTCTCCATGACCTCACCCTGGCTGCGCCATGCGTTGCTGGCCGTGTTGACCTGCGCCGCCGCCACGGCCGCGCAGGCGCAGATCGGCCACGAAACCCTCAAGCTCGACGCCCCCAAGCCCAACCTCGCGCCCACGCCGCCGATGGGCTGGAACTCCTGGAACAAGTTCAAGTGCGACGTCAGCGAGAAGCTGATCCGCGAACAGGCCGACGCGATGGTCTCGTCCGGCATGAAGGCCGCCGGCTACCAGTACATCGTCATTGACGACTGCTGGCAGAAGAGCCGCGACGCGGACGGCAATATCCAGGCGGACCCCGAGCGCTTCCCCAGCGGCATCAAGGCGCTGGCCGACTACGTGCACAGCAAGGGCCTGAAGTTCGGCCTCTACTCCGACGCCGGCGCGTTGACGTGCGGCGGACGCCCCGGCAGCGCTGGCCATGAGTTCCAGGACGCGCGCCAGTACGCCAAGTGGGGCGTGGACTACCTGAAGTACGACTGGTGCTACACCGGCCCGCGCAACCCCGAGGCGGCCTACACCATCATGGCCAAGGCCCTGCGCGAATCCGGCCGCGACATCGTCTTCTCCATCTGCGAATGGGGCAACAGCCGCCCGGGCCGCTGGGCTCACCCGGTCGGCCACCTGTGGCGCACCACGGGCGACATCTGGGACGCCTGGAAGGGCAAGAAGGAGTGGTCGCACGGCATGCTCGACATCATCGACATGAACGCCGACCTGTGGAGCGAATCCGCCCCGAACGGCTGGAATGACCCCGACATGCTGGAGATCGGCAACGGCGGCATGACGACGACCGAGTACGAGAGCCACTTCTCCATCTGGGCCATGCTTGCCGCGCCGCTGATCGCCGGCAACGACATGAGCAAGATGAACGCCGACACCAAGCGCATCCTGACCAATGCCGAGATCATCAAGGTCGACCAGGACCCGCTGGGCCGCCAGGGCCGCCGCATCTGGCGCCAGGGTGACCTGGAGATCTGGGTGCGCACGCTGGCGGGCGGCGACCGCGCGGTCGTGCTGTTCAACCGCGGTGAAAAGCCGGCGGATATGAAGGTCAGCTGGGACCAACTGGACCTGCCCGCCAAGCTGAAGGCCGAGGTCCATGACCTGTGGTCCGGCAAGAAGACGCGCGGCGTCGCCGGCGAGTTCGGCGGCCGCGTGGCGCCGCATGGCGTGCTGATGTTCCGGATCACGCCGACGCCTTGATGCGCTGCCAGCGGTCATGAAAAAGCCGCTCGGCGCGTGCTGAGCGGCCTGGGCTGGCAACCGAACGATCAGAAGTCGTAGGACGCGCGCACGTAGTAGGTGCGGCCGATGGCGTTCGTGTAGCGCGGGTCGTAGCCGGCCTGGAAGACCTGCGTCTGATAACTCAACGGTGGGTCGCGGTCGGTGAGGTTGCGCACACCCACCGTCAACGAGGCGCCCTTCATCGGCCGCCAGGAGCCGAACACGTCCATCGTCGCGTAGTTGCTCACGCGGTGCGTCGGGTCGACGTCGACGTAGCCGGACTTGTAGTACGCCGTCGCACCCGCCGTGAAGGCGTTCCGCGTCCAGACGCCCGACAGCGTGTGCTGCCAGCGGAACACCGGGCCGGCACCGGAATAGACGCCGACGTTCTGGTTCCACGGGCCGCCGCCGAAGTCTTGGTACTCGTACTTGTCGACGTAGGTGCTGTTCAGGGCGAAGGTGAAGGTGCCGACTGCCGAGGGCAGCCGATAGTTGGCGGTGATGTCGACGCCATTGGTGTTGGTGCCGCCGAGGTTTTGCTGGCGCACATCCACGTAGCCGCAGTTGGCGCCCGGGCACTGGTTGCCGTTGGTGGACAGCTGCCCCGCAGGGTTGCGATGGAAGTACTGGCCGAACAAGCCGTAGTTCGCGGGGTCGAACAGAGAGGCGTCGCCCACCACGCCAATCTGGTTCTTCAGGCGCAGCCACCAGAAGTCCATACCGACGCTCAGGTCGGCCAGCGGCTGGACCATGACGCCGAGCGTGGCGTTCTTGCTTTTCTCGGGTTCCAGTTCCATGTTGCCGCCGTTGAGGACCATGAACTGGGCCTTGCACACCGCCGGGCTGCCGGTGCCGCTGGGGCACAGCAGCGGGTCATTGACAGTGCCCGAGTTGGTGAAGGTCTGGGCCGCGTTCAACTCGAACAGCGACGGGGCGCGGAAGCCGGTGGAATAGGAGCCGCGGACCAGCACCTGCCGGGTCGGCTGGAAACGGAAGCTGAACTTGGGGTTCGTCGTGTTGCCGAAGTCGTTGTACCTGTCGTGGCGCACGGCAGCGGTGACATCCAGCGATTGCGACAGCGGCACGTTCAACTCGGTGTACGCCGCCGACACCTTGCGCGAGCCGGCGCTGTAGGTGGCAGGGTCGATGCCCGTTGAGTCGACCACGAGCGTGGCGTAGTCGGGGTTGGCCTGCTGCACGAAGCGCTCCTTGCGGAACTCGGCGCCGACGGCGATGGCAGCCCGGCGGCCCGCACCCAGCCAGTCGCCCAGCTCACGGCTGGCGCGCGCGTCGAGGTTGGTCGTCGTGCCCTTGCCGAACAGGATCAGGCCGGACGCGCCGGCCTGGTCGAGCAGGGCCTGGCCGGCGCTGCTCTGCGGGCCGAAGGGGTTGATCACGCCGGTCAGCACGCCTTCGTAGACCAGTGGGCCGCTGGCATAGCCGCTGGTCAGTTCCTGGTCGACCTTGTTGCGGTTGCGGCTCACGCCCACCGCGTAGTCCCAGCCGGCGGCCACGCCTTCCAGCGACAGCGTCAACCGCTGCTGCGTGTTGGTGTTGCTGTCGCCGCGCGACCCGTTGGGCATGTCGCGCCAGCGGGCGATGACGTAGCCCGGCTGGATGGTGGCGCCCCCCTCGGTCACCGTCTCGCCGACCAGGCCGTCGTCGAAGGCCGGGTCCAGCGCCGGGTTGGTCGGGAAGTAGGGGTTGGGCGTGCCGTCGGGCCGCAGGCGGTTCATCGGCAGGAAGCCGAACGGGACCGGCGCGATGAGAGTCTTCACGTTGCTGCGGGTGATGAAGTACTCCGCGCTAAACACGTGCTCGCCCAGCTTCACGTCACCCTTGAGCATGGCCGAGGCCCGTTCGCTCTTCGGGATGTAGTCCACGAAGTTGGACGTCGTCATGTAGCAGGAGGTGTTGTCGCCGGCCGGGACGATGAAGGTGCCCTCGGTGCAAGCTGGCGCGCTTGGGTTGTACCAAACGTCGGGGTCCTGGTAGTAGTTGGCCGGGAAGGGCGAGCCCGAGATGCCGCCCGGATAGCGGGTGTTGAACGGCCGCTCCGAGCCGGTGATGCGGTCCTGCTTCTGAAAGTCCACAAAGCCGAAGACGTTGAAGCCCTGCGTGTACAGGTCGCCGTAGCCAAATCCCGCATTGGCGTTGTGCGACTTGCCGCCGGCATGCTCGGGCACGTCCGCGCCGACGGTGACGGTGCCGCCGCGGTAGTCCTTGCGCGTGATGAAGTTGATGACGCCGCCGATGGCGTCCGTGCCGTACAGCGCCGACGCGCCGTCGCGCAGCACCTCGATGCGATCGATGGCCGCCATCGGGATCATGTTCAGGTCGGGCGCTGAGCCGTCGAATGCGTTGTTCGCGATCCGACGGCCATTCAGCAGCACGAGGGTCTTGTTGGCGCCGATGCCGCGCATGTCGGCGAAGGAGGCGCCGCCGGTCGCCGAGCCCACGGCCTGGCTGGTGCCCAGGCTGGTCTGGCTGGCCGTCAACGTGGTCATGATCTGCTCGACGGTTGTCAGGCCCTGTTGCCTGATGTCGCGCATCCGAAACACCGTGACCGGCACGGCGGTCTCGGCGTCCAGGCGCTTGATGGCCGAGCCGGTCACCGTTACGCGTTCAATCTGCTGCGGCTCGGCCGGCTGGCCCTGTTGCGTCGGTTGGGCCCAGGCGTTGATGCCGCCCACGATCAACATGACCGCGGCGGCGACTTTGGTTTGCTTCATGACTGCTCCAGAGAAGAAGGGTCACCCGAGGGGTGTGGCGGGCCGCAGCAAATGACAAACCTGCCGCCTGTGCGGGGCTTGCCGGGATGCGGCCGCACGTCCTCCTGAGCGCTGCAAGGCGTCGCTCGATGAGCTGACTGAAAAGGTTTCGGTAAAACCTGCCCGGCGGGGTCAGGTCGTGCGGTCAGTGACCAAGGCGTCGCGATAGCAGCGCCGCGGCGTCGCGCAGCGCGCCGACCAGCGGCCCCTCCAGCGCGGTGTCGAAACTGGCACTGGGCCCGATGGCCGTCAGCGACAGCACCAGCCGTCCTGACGCCTCGAAGACCGGCGCCGCTGCTGCGCTGACGCCAGCCACCACGCTGTCGCGCGACGTCGCCAAGCCGGTGGCGCGCACGGCGGCGGTCACGGTCTTGGCGGGCATCGGTTCGCCCAGGGCCGCCGCCTCCTCGGCGCGCCAAGCCGCGAACAACCGCCCCGACGCTGTGCCCGCCAGGCTCATCACCGTGCCGTGGCGCATGCTGATGTGCACAGGCGTCGGCCCCTCCGCCACGCGCACGATGGTCGGCCCGCGTGTGCCCCAGACCGCAATCGCCACGGTGTGGCCGAGCTGCAGTGCCAACTCCTCGATGACCGGCGTTGCCAGGCGGATGGGGTCGTACTGCTGCAAACTGATCAGGCCCAGTTGCAGCGCCAGAGGTCCCAGGCCATAGGCGCTGCCGCCTGCCTGTTCGACCAGGCCCAGCTTGATGAAACTGACGAGGTAGGGGTGCGCCTTGGCCGGCGTCATGCCCGCCTCGCGGGCGAGATCCTTCAGCGCCATCGGACGGCCTTGGTGGGCCAGCGCCAACAGCAGTTGGCCGCCGACCTCGATGCTCTGGATGCCACGTGGGGCCTTGGAATCAACCATGCAAAAAATTCTATATTGGTGAATTGATTTGGAATAGGCTAAATTTCGGGATCGACGTTGGAGACCCGCATGACGACCAAAGCCTTTGCCTCGCAAGCCGACCTGGAAGAAAAGAAGGTCACTTTCGAACGCCTGTCCGAGCACGCGTGGGCGTACACGGCCGAGGGCGACCCCAACACCGGCATCGTCATCGGTCGCGATGCGGTGATGGTGATCGACACCCAGGCCACGCCAGTCATGGCGGCCGACGTCATCCGTCGCATCCGCGAGGTGACGGCCGCGCCGATCAAGTACGTGCTGCTCAGCCACTACCACGCGGTGCGCGTGCTGGGCGCCTCCGCCTTCAAGGCCGAGGGGCTGGAGCAGGTGATCGCCAGCGAGGCGACGCTGGCCCTGATCAAGGAGCGCGGCGAGCAGGACAAGGCCAGCGAGATCGGCCGCTTCCCGCGGCTGTTCCGCAACGTCGAGTCGGTGCCTGCCGGCCTGACCTGGCCAACGCTGACCTTCAGCGGCCGGCTGACGCTGGACCTGGGCGGCGTCAAGGTCGAGATGTTCTCGCCCGGGCGCGGCCACACGGCCGGCGACACGGTAGCCTGGCTGCCTGAAGAGCGCGTGCTGTTCAGCGGCGACCTGGTCGAATTCGACGCGACGCCTTATTGCGGCGATGCTCACTTCGCCGACTGGCCGGCCACGCTGGACGCCGTCGCTGCGCTTGACGCCAACGCGCTCGTTCCCGGGCGCGGCCCGGCGTTGAAAGGCGCGGAGCAAGTGGCCGCGGGCTTGAGCGGCACGCGCGCCTTCGTCAGTGAGCTGTACGCCGCCGTGCAGGCCGGCGTGGCGGCAGGTGATGCGCTGAAGCCCGTCTACCAGCGCACGATGGCCGCGCTGCGTCCCAGGTACGGGCACTGGGTCATCTTTGATCACTGCATGCCCTTCGACGTGACACGCGCCTATGACGAGGCTGGCGGCACGGCCCACCCGCGGATCTGGACCGCGGAGCGCGACGTGGAAATGTGGAAGGCCCTCGAAGGCGCTTGAGGTCGGCATGAGCCAGCCGCACTACCTGTATCACCAGAGCGTTGAACAACGCTCTGGCCAGCCGCAGCGCCGCCCGGTTGTCATCGTCGGCGCCGGCCCGGTCGGCCTGACGCTGGCGCTGGACCTGGCCAGGCGCGATGTGCCCGTCGTCGTCATCGACGACAGCGACCGCATCGGCGAGGGCTCACGCGCCGTCTGCTGGGCCAAGAAGACCTTGGAGGTGCTCGACCGTCTCGGCGTGGGTGAAGCGGTCGCGCGCGAGGGCGTGCGCTGGCAGCGCGGCCGCGTCTTCCACGGCGAGCGCGAGGCCTATGCCTTCGACCTGCTGCCCGAGGCGCATCACAAGATGCCGGCGATGGTCAACCTGCAGCAGGACGTTGTGGAGGCTCGGCTCGTTCGCGCGGTGCAACTGGACCCTCGCATCGAGTTGCGCGGCAAGCATGAGCTGATCGGGCTGGAACAGGACGCCGACGGTGTGACGCTGAACGTGCGAACACCGGACGGGCTGTTCGACATGCGCGCCGACTGGGTGGTCGGCTGCGACGGCGCGCGCAGCCCCACCCGCACGCTGCTGGGCTTGAGCTTCCAGGGCCAGGTCTTCGAAGACCGCTTCCTGATCGCCGATGTGCGCCTGGCGCCTGGCTTGCGGCCGCGCGGCCTGGACCCGGCCCGGCCCGAGCGCTGGTTCTGGTTCGACCCGCCGTTTCACCGCGGCCAGTCGGTGTTGCTGCATGCGCAGGCGGATGGGCTGTGGCGCATCGACTTCCAGTTGGGACGTGATGCGGATGTGGAGGCCGAGCGGGATCCGGATCGAATCCATTCGCGAGTGGCCGCCATGTTGGGCAGTGATCAGTTCGAGCTGGCCTGGTCGTCCATTTACCAGTTCGCTTGTCGTCGTGCGGACCGCTTTCGCATCGGGCGTGTGCTGCTCGCAGGTGACGCGGCCCACCAGGTCTCTCCCTTCGGCGCGCGGGGCGCCAACAGCGGCGTGCAGGATGCCGACAACCTCGGCTGGAAGCTGGCCGCCGTCATCAAGGGGGAGGGCGGCGAGGCCCTGCTCGATGCCTATGAGTTCGAGCGCATCGAGGCCGCCGACGACAACATCGCCCACTCCACCCGCGCCACCGACTTCATCAGCCCCAAGACCGCGCTCAGCCGACGCCTGCGCCGCGCCGCCCTCGACCTGGCCGCCCATGCCGATTTCGCCAAGCCGCTGGTCAACAGCGGACGGCTGTCGACGCCGACCGAACATGTCGATTCGCCGCTGAGCACGCCCGATGCCGAGCACTGGACCGGTGGTCCCGAACCCGGCTGCCCGGCGCCCGATGTGCCTCTGGAGGGCGGTGGTTGGCTGAGCGAGCGGCTGGCCGGCGACTTCGCCCTGCTGGCTTTCGGCTGGCCCGTCGCAGTCGACGGCCTGCGCGTCATCGAGCTGCCGGGCGAAGGCATCGCCGCCACGCGCTACGGCGCCCGGCCGGGCAGCGTTCACCTGATCCGCCCCGACGCCGTGGTGGCGGCGCGTTGGCACCGCTTCGACGCCGAAGTGGTCGACGCAGCACTCGCGCGTGCACTGGCCCACGAGCAAGGCAGACAACATGCATGAACTCAAGCTGACCCCGAACTTCGGTCGCGAGGCCGACGCCTTCTACGCCGAGCTCATCAGCGCCCAGGCGGGGCTCACCGACGAGGCAGCGGCCGACTGGCTGGCGCGCCTGACCCTGATTCTTTGCAACCACATCGGTGACCGCAAGGTGCTTCGTGAAGCCTTTGCGCTCGCCAGCGAACGGCATGACTGAACTGACTCCTTTGCAGTACCTCACCGGCTTCGGCAACCAGCACAGCAGCGAGGCTGTTCTCGGCGCGCTGCCCATCGGCCGCAACAGCCCGCAGCGCGCGCCGCATGGCCTGTACGCCGAGCTGCTGTCCGGCAGCGCCTTCACCGCGCCCCGGGCCGACAACCAGCGCACCTGGCTGTACCGGCGTCGTCCATCGGTCGTCGTCGGCGGCTACGAGCCGCTGGCGCATCCGCTGTGGAAGAGCGGCGCGCTTGAGGGCGAGTGCGCCTCCCCCGACCCGCTGCGCTGGGGGCCGATGCCGCTCGACGGTGATGGCGACTTCGTCGACGGCCTGCGCAGCTATGCCGTCAACGGTGAGGCGGGCTCGGGCGGCATGGGCGCGCTGGCCTATGTCGCAACCCGCTCGATGGGCCGCCGGGCGCTCGTCAATGCCGATGCCGAGATGTTGCTCGTACCGCAGCAGGGCCGCCTGCTCGTGACGACCGAATTGGGTCGGCTCGAAGTCGCACCCGGCTCCATCGCGCTGCTGCCGCGCGGCATGGCGTTCAAGGTCGACCCACTCGACGTGCCGGCGCGCGGCTATGTCTGCGAGAACCACGGCGCCGCCTTTCGCCTGCCCGAGCTTGGCCCCATCGGCTCCAACGGCCTGGCCAACGCGCGTGACTTCGAGGCGCCGGTCGCATGGCATGAACAGCAGGACGGCGACTACGAAATCGTCAAGCGCTACGGCGGCCAGCTCTGGCGCGCCCGTCAAGGCCACACGCCCTTCAACGTCGTCGCCTGGCACGGCAACCTCGTGCCCTACCGCTGGGACACGTCGCGCTTCATGGCGATCAACACCGTCAGCTTCGACCACCCCGACCCCAGCATCTTCACGGTGCTGACCAGCCCCAGCGACACGCCCGGCTGGGCCAATGTCGACTTCGTCATCTTCCCGCCGCGCTGGATGGTGGCCGAGGACACCTTCCGCCCGCCCTGGTACCACCGCAACGTGATGAGCGAGTTCATGGGCCTGGTGCTGGGCCAGTACGACGCCAAGCCCGAGGGCTTCAAGCCTGGTGGCGCCAGCCTGCACAACAGCTATGTGCCTCATGGCCCCGACACCGAGGCCTTCGACAAGGCCAGCGCCGCCGACTTGAAGCCGCACAAGCTGGACCACACACTGGCGTTCATGTTCGAGACCCGCTGGCCCCTGAAACCCACCGCCTGGGCCTTGCGCGACGCGCCGCTGGAAACGAACTACGCCAGCTGCTGGCAAGGCCTCAAGGACGAATTCAAAGCATGAGCCACATCGACCACACCCACGACGCTGCCGCCCTCTCCTGGGTCGCCTCGGCCAACGATCCGTCCACCGATTTCCCGCTGCAGAACCTACCCTTTTGCAGCTTCCGAACCAAAGGCACGTTGGAGCCCTTTCGCGTAGGCGTTGGCATCGGCGACCAGATCCTGGACCTGACCGGCTGGGGCATCACCGACCTGAACGCCGTGATGGCACGGCCGAGCAGCGAGCGCCTCGCTTTGCGGCATCGGCTGTTCGACGCCTTGAAACAAGGCGCGCTGGAACTGGAGCTTGCGCTGGTGCCACAGGCCCTCGCCGAGTACGCGCTGCCTTGCCGCATTGGCGACTACACCGACTTCTACACCGGCATCCACCACGCCCGCGCCATCGGCAAGCTGTTCCGGCCGGACAACCCCTTGTTGCCCAACTACCAGTGGGTACCCATCGGCTACCACGGTCGCAGTTCCTCCATCGTCGTCAGCGGCACGCCGCTGCGCCGTCCCAAGGGTCAGGTCAAGCCGCCGGATGCCGACGTGCCCGTCTTCAAGGCCAGCGCACGCGTGGACTGCGAACTTGAACTGGGCCTGTTCGTCGGCCCCGGCAATGCGCTGGGTGAACCCTTCGGTATCGACGAGGCGGACGAGCATGCTTTCGGCCTGACGCTGCTCAATGACTGGTCGGCCCGCGATATCCAGCCCTGGGAGTACCAGCCGCTCGGCCCCTTCCTGGCCAAGAACTTTGGCACGACGATCTCGCCGTGGATCGTCACGATGGAAGCGCTGGCGCCATTCCGCATCCCGTTCACGCGGCCTGAAGGCGACCCGCAGCCATTGCCCTATCTGGACTCGCCTGCGCATCGCGCGAGTGCGAGCTTCGACATCGAATTGGAAGTCTGGTTCAAGACCCCTTCGATGGCCGAACCCACGCGACTTTCACGCTCCAACCTGCGCCACGCCTATTGGTCGCTGGCGCAAATGCTGACGCACCACGCCAGCAACGGCTGCAACCTGCAGCCGGGCGATCTGCTGGGCACGGGCACCATCAGCGGCCCGGCGCCTGAGGAAGCCGGCTCGCTGCTAGAGCTGACCGGTGGCGGCAAGCAGCCAATCACGCTGCCCAACGGCGAGACGCGCACCTTCGTGCTCGATGGCGACACGCTCGGCCTGCGTGCCTTCGGCGAGAAACCAGGCTTTCGCCGCATCGGCTTCGGCGCGTGTGACGGCAGCGTGCTTCCGGCGTTGCCGTAAGCAGCGTGGAGAAGCACTGCCTGCAGCTCTGCCGGGTCGCGGAGAGGGGGCGGCTGCTGACCCCGTTGCAGTCGAGAGCAAGAGCGCCGGACCGCAGTGCAGCGCATCGTGAGCGGTCATCGAAGAATTCAACATCGCCTCTCCCTGCTCATAACCTCCTCACTGTCCCGGGTAAGGCGTGTGGGCGTACCGGCTCGGTGTTGAAGACTCAAAATCCTTACGCAATGCGTAGTGCCACGCGCAAGTTCCGGTAGTCTTTGGGCGATTCAAGGGCGGACAGCATCATCAAGCTGGCCTATCAAATCTTGTATAGCTGCCACGAACTGGCTGCGACATGTGGCGCGGTATGTGGCGCGGTATGTTCAGGATCTGCCGCACCAGCGCGATGAGCTGCTTGGCGCCGAGGTCGTTGATGTCGATGCCGACCTCCATCAGTTCGTCCCGAGCGCAGGCAAGCGGCGAAGCCGAATTGGAGAAGGGGAGGTCGGATTCCCCCACAGCGGATGCGCGATCAGTGCCGGGCTTCTTTTTTGTACGCAGCCATGAAAACGTTCGCCCGCTTCAACACACCGACGCTGTGAAATTGGACTTCCCCTGCGAACCCTGCTGCGCGAGTACTTGCGATCCATTGGGTCAGCAGTTCGGCGCTCGGAATGACATCCGGTCCTAGTGCCAACAGCATGCCGGGAAACACCCGGTTCGTCTGATCCGGTGGCACGTGGGCGCGCGTATCGGCCAACAGCTTTTCGTACCCGGCCGCGTCGCGTCGGTAGAGCTGGGGCAGCAACTCGTCGACCAGGCCAGCGCGCATCCATGCCGGCCAGTCCTGCAGATATTCATCAAGCGCCCAAGGGTACGGGCTGGGTGACAAGCTCAGTACGGCGCTTGGTCGTACGGCCTTGACGGCGGCATGCCATCGTTTGAGGAAAGCGGTCAACCGATCCGCGCGGAATTGCAGCCAGCGCGGGTCTCGGTCGCCGGGCAGCGGCTGGCCGGGCTGCCAGCCATAGTCCTTGAGCACTTGGTCGTGATATCCGCCACTGCTGGGCGATGCAGGCAGGCGGTCGTCGCCTTGCACGCCGTGCAAGCGCGGGTAGCGCGCCAGCAGCTCGGTGCTGAGGTCGATCATCAGCTGCTGCAGTTCGGGGTCAAACGCGTTCATCCAGTGGAAGCCGTTCTTCACCAGGGGCTTACCGTCACGCGTCAAGCCTAGCCAGTCGGGCCGGTGCTTAAGCAGGCCGCTGGGCGCCGTACCACTGCCGTAGTGGCTCGCGAAGCCCAGCTCCAGCCAAGCGACAACGCGCAGACCCAGCGGCTGCGCTTCGTCGAGCACCTCCTGCAAGGCGTCGCGGCTGCCAAGGCTCTCGAACTGGCGCTCGCCGGTGATGCGTGCCATGCGTTCTGACGGATACAGCGTGCGCCCTGTCATCAGCGCCACAACATAGACCGTGTTCAGCCCGGCGCGCTTGAAGGTTTGCAGATCGGCGCGCATGGCCTCGCGGCTGGTCCAGAACTGGTTGTGCTGAGGACCGGCCACCCATACGCCGCGTACCGGCTCCGCGGCCGATGCGTCGAGCGTGAAGCTCAGGGCCAGAGCGGCCACAAGCGTGCGCAGCGGATTCCGAGACTTGATATGCATGGTTTCGAGGCCATTGGCCTAAATAGGTGAGATCCGTCCTGCCGCGGACTTTACCGATGGCAAGAAGAAATCTCAACCATTGGCTTAGGGTTGGTCTCGATGTGGTCCTGGTATTGGTATGGACAATGGTCTACATTGAACTCGCCACATCTGCGTCCAAGGAACCAACCATGTCTCTTCAACGTCTGACCCTCGTCGCCACGGCCGCCGCCATGCTCGCGATGACTCCGCTGGCTTCGGCCCAGCAGGCCCCGGCGCCCGCCCAGCTTGAGCAGGTGGTGGTGACCGGAATCCGCGCTTCGCTGGAAGCATCGATCAAGACCAAGCGAAACGCGCTGACCAACATCGAGGCCGTGACAGCTGAAGACATCGGCAAGTTGCCCGACAAAAACATCGCCGACTCGCTATCCCGGCTTGCGGGTATCCAGGTGACACACGGCTCAGCTTTTGCCTTCGACGAGGCGGAGCGCGTGCAGATCCGCGGCACGCCGGCCAAGCTCAACCTCATCACCATCAACGGCCATTCGCTGTCAAGTGGCGACTGGTTTCTGGGCGACCAGAACGCGACGACGCGCGCTGTCGGCTTTGGCATGCTGCCGTCGCAGCTGATCGGCAAGGCCATCGTCTACAAGAACGGCCAGGCCGACATCACGGAGGGCGGCATCGGCGGCGCGGTGGACGTGCAGACGCGCAAGCCGCTGGACCTGCGCAGCGGGCTGACTGCCGAGGCCGCGCTCGGCGCGGTGCACACGACGCTGGCAGGAAAGACCGACCCGCAGGCGAGCTTGCTGGTGGGTTGGCGCAACACGGCACGCACGCTGGGCGTGCTGGCCCAGGTGTTCCGCGAGGACCGCAGCCTTCGTCGCGATGGCATTGAAAACTTCGGCGTGACCTCGCTCACGACGCAGGCTGCCACCAATCCGGCCAGCTGCTTCGTGCCGCAGGGTGCACCTGCCGGGACCGCGCCCATCTGCGGCAATGCCGATCTCAAGGGCAAGCGCATGCCGGCCAACATCGCTTCGGCGCTGTTCGAAGGTGAGCGCCAGCGCCGCGGCGGCTTTCTGGCCGTGCAAGTCAAGCCAACCCAGGACCTGGACCTCACCGCTACTGCCTTCCACTCCCAGCTGGATGCGAGCAACTACAACAGCAACACCTTCAACTTCATCGGCACGTTGGTCGCTAACGGCGCCATCCTGAGCAACGTGAAGACCGACGGCGACGTAGTGACGGCTGCAACCGTCAACCCCAACCCGGCCCGCGTCACCGCCGCGTCGGCCACGGGTGGCGATGCGGCACTGCAGTCCGGCCACCAGGTGAGGCTGGGCGCCGGCTCCACAGCCGCCTTCTACGATCTGGACGCCGCCTTCCGCGCCACCGACCGCCTGCGCTTCAACGGCAAGATCGGCTTTACCAAGGGCACGGGCGAAACGCAGACCAGCCCCGGCCTGCTGTTCCGCAGCTTCAACAAGACGCTGAACTACGAGATGCTCGGCAACGAGGGCGTGAACTGGAGCGCCAGTGGCGTGAGTCTGAACGACCTCAGCCAGGGCTGGAAGGTCATCAGCGACATCCAGGCCGTGTTCAGGACACAGGACCAGGACCGCTATGTCTACCTCAACGGCGAGTACGACCTGGAGGAGGGCGGTTTCTTCAGCCGCCTCAAGTTCGGCACGCGCTCGGGCAACCATCGCAACAGCAAAGACCAGATCAACGGCGCCTGGAACTTCGTCACGACCGGCAACGGCATCCCGAGCCAGGCGCAAATGGACGCCCAGTTCCCCATCGCCAGCCTACCCATCAACGGTGGCCGCTATCCGGGCGACTACGGCGCCGGCATCACTGGGAACTTCCCGCGCGACATGCTGCGGCTGGACCGCGGCGCCATGGCGAGCATCAACAGCCTCATCAACTACGACCCGGTGCTGAACAAGAACTGGACCGGAAGCTACATCGTCAACGAGAAGACGACGGCGCTGTACGCCATGGCCGAGTTCGAGTCGGGCGCGTTGAGCGGCAATGTGGGTACGCGGCTGGTGACCACGGACGTCAACAGCGTCTTCTACCAGGCCGTGGCGGCCAACAAGGTGTGCCCCGCGCTGGCCGCCAGCTGCCCGTCCAAGGTCGGCGTTCCGGTGACCAACCCGATCGGCAGCTCGCGGCTGTCGGGCTACATGGAGCAGCAGATCACCACCAGCCATAGCGCCCTGCTGCCCAGCCTGAACCTGCGCTACGAGTTCAACAATAACCTGCTGGGCCGCTTCTCGGCCAGCCGCACCATGGCCCGCCCCGAATACTCCGAGCTTGCCGGCGCCGTCAGCCAGAACAACCTCGTCACGCCCAAGACCGCCAGCTCGGGCAACCCCAACCTCAAGCCCACGATGGGCAGCAACGTCGACGCGTCGCTGGCCTGGTACGCCAGCCCGCGCGCCTATGTGCAGGCAGGCGTGTTCCACCAGTCCTTGCAGAACTACGTCAAGCGCGGCAGCAGCTCGGTCACGCTGATCAATCTGGATACTCAGCAACCCGAGGCCTACCTTGCCAACAGCTTCATCGGCCGCAAGGCCAAGCTCAAGGGTTTCGAGTTCAGCGGCGAGACCCCCATCGCCGCGGGCTTCGGCGTCATCGCCAACCTGACGCATGTCGACGGCAAGGACGAGGACGGCGCCAAGGTCATCGGCACGTCGAAGTGGACCTACAACCTGCGCGGCTACTACGAGGCCGGCTCGCTGACTGCCAGCCTGGCCTGGAACTACCGCACCGACTACCCGGTCAGCTACATCGGCAACGGACTCATCACGCCGGGCACGGCCACCGCGGCGCGCAACGACCTGAACTATGCCGACGCGCAAGGCAGCCTGGCCGCGTCGCTCGGCTGGCGAATCAACCCGACCTTCAGCGCGCAGCTCGACGCGACCAACCTTAACAACCCGACGCGCTACTACTACTCGGCCACCGAGACCATGCCGCTGGGCTGGTACCGCAACGGCCGCCAAGTCTTCCTGAGCTTGCGCGCCAAGCTCTGATCAATCCCTTTCGTTGTCTCCTCGTTGTTGGGGCGCCGCTGGCGCCCCCTTTTTTTACTGTTCACATGAGCCCGATCCTGAAGTGCCGCATGGAGGTCGGCCGTGACCACGGACCGAGCACCCCAGCGTAGCCGGCAAAATTGCGGCATCGACAACCGCCGGAATCCGCATGCTTCATGTCGGTCTGCTGGGCTTTGGCTATGCGAGCCAAACCTTTCATGCGCCTCTCATCCAAGCCGTTCCCGGCCTGAAGATCACCGCGGTCAGCAGCAGCGACCCGGCGAAGGTCCATCGGTCGTTGGGCGCTGACGTGACGGTCTATGGCGAAGCCGAAGCCTTGATCGCCTCCGCCGATGTGGACCTGGTGGTAATCGCGACACCGAATCTGACCCACCACGCGCTGGCCTCTGCGGCCTTGGAGGCCGGCAGGCATGTCGTCGTTGACAAGCCATTCACGGCGAGCGCTGACCAAGCCGAAATGTTGATCGCCTTGGCGCAGACGCGGGCGCGTCACCTGAGCGTCTTTCACAACCGGCGATGGGACAGCACCGTCCTGACGGTCCGCAAGCTGCTGCAGGCCGACACGCTGGGCGCCCTTCGCCATGCGCGCATGCATTTCGATCGCTATCGGCCGCAGCCGCGCATCCGGTGGCGCGAGGCGGCGGGCGAGGGCGGCGGGTTGTGGATGGATTTGGGACCGCATCTGCTCGACGAAGCGCTGCAGTACTTCGGCTGGCCGAAGGCGATCCAACTCGATCTCGCCTTGTTAAGGCCGCAGGCGCAGATCGACGACCATTTCCAGGCGGTATTGCGCTACGCCGACGGCTTGAGAGTCACGCTCCACGCGAGCAATGTGGCGGCCGCCCCGGGCCCGCGGATTGAACTGCATGGCCTGAAGGGGAGCTATGTCAAACGTGGCGTCGACCGACAGGAGGATGCCTTGAAGGAGGGACTTCGGCCGCAGCTCGACGCGCCAGGTGAATGGGGCGCCGACCCCGACGACGGTGAGTTGGCAGTCATGGAAGGCGACACGCTGGTCAGGCGGACGGTGGCTACGGAGCGAGGGGCTTATCCCCAGTACTACCGACAGGTTCGAGACCTGCTCCTGGGACATGGCGCCAATCCGGTGCCTGCTGAAGAAGCGCTGGATGTCATGCGATTGCTGGACCTGGGGCTCGGCAGTGCACGGATGAGAAGCGAAGTGCCCGCTGAGAGGTCGATGGGCACCGTCGCCTGATGAGTCGACGGGCCAGAGCCTCTCGGTGGATTCACCGGCAGACGCCCGTTTTCATCCCCTTGCTGCACGCCCAGGCCGCCATGCCGGCCGAAACGCCGTCGAACAGGTCGGCCGCCCAGTCGCGTCCGTTCTCGATGCGGCCAACGCGGTCCTCGATGTCGATCGCGCGGCTGACCTCCATGATGCTCACGGCGGGCGTGTACTCCGCGGCGCGCTCGATCAGCGGGTGCCAGGCCTGGGACGAACCCTCCACCTCGGACCCACCGCCCCGCACGCGCGGTCCGCGGTTGCCCAGGCCGACTCGAGCATAGAAGGGGGCGATGCGCTGCTGAATCGCTTCCTCCCACGCCGCATCGCGCGCATGCAGGCCCGTCACCAGCATCTGCGCGCCGGGCAGCGGGTTGGCGTCGTTCGCGTTGTGGGCGTCGGCGGTCAGCAGCACCACCTGCACATGCCGGTTGCCCTTGGCCACGCCGGCGATGAAATGCTCCAGCCCCTGGAAGCCTTCCAGGCTTTCGCCATACATCTGGATGGTCGGCAGCAACACATGAAAGCCGAGCGCGCGCAGGCGCTTGGCCATCTCGTGCTGCGTGATCTCGTTCCAGACGCGGCCGATGTTGCGCCCGTTGACGATGGCGCCGGGTTGGCGGCCATTGCTGGTGTACTGCTGGGGCAGCACCGCGATGGGCTTGTCGGTCGCGATGGGGATCGCCTTCACGTCGGCATGCGTCCAGTGCTGGCCGGTGTAGTTGAACTGCACGCGGTAGTCGCCGCTGCCGGCGGTGAAGGCATAGGCCGTCGTCGATGCGGCAGACGGCGCATGCGTGCCGCTGCCGGCGGCGAGTGCGGCACTGAACAGGCCGAGGGCGAGCGATCGGTTCAAACGCATGGCAACAGGTCTAGAAGTAAACAATGCGCCGCGACGAGCGCGGTCCGTCAGTCGACAAGGCGGCGCTCACGCCCGCAGCGCCTCGGCCCACAGCAGCGCCTGCAGCCGCTCTTCCCAGACGGGAAAGCTGCTGCGCCGGCCGGGATGGGTGGCGGGGTCGGCGCCAGTGCCGCCGACGACGTAGACGATGCCGCAGCCGCGCCGTGGCGCCATGAGCAGGGCCGACACCAGCCCGTAGGCAAAGCCCAGGTGCCCCCACGCTCGCACCCCGCCGCCGGGCACGAGGCGGTCGCCCCAGCCCGGGCGGCTGCGGTCGATGAAGTGCTGCAGACCGACGCCCCAGGCCTGGAATATGCCGCCGGCCTCATCGCCATTGCGGCCGTCGGCGCGCCAGCTCTCGGTCATCAGCGTGCGGACGCTGGCTTCGCTTAAGAATCGCTCGCCGCCGACGCGCCCGCCGTCCATCAGCATGCCCATCAGTACGCCCAGGTCGCAGACGCGCGTGCGCAGCCGCCCCTGCGGCCCGTACAAGCCGCCGCGGCTGCCCGGCTCGTAGGCCGCGCCGTCGGCCAGCAGCCGCTGCGGCGGCGCGGCATAGAAGTCATCGGCCTGCGCGTGCCATGGCCCGCTTGGCCACCAGGGGCCGCCTTCGGACGGCGCCTTGCGGTAGAGCGTCGCGACTTGGCCGAGCTGGCCTGGCGGTAGCCGTGCCGGGTCGAAGCCGCCCTGCATGCCCAGCGGCCCCAGCACTTCGTCCTGCATCAGTTGGTCAAAGCGCGTGCCGGTCGCCCGCTCCATGGCCGCGGCCAGCACGGCGAAGTTGATGTTGGCGTACTCGAACCAGCGGCCCGGCAGACGTCCATTCCATGTCGGCCCCGGCTGCCCGAGCAGGCGGCGCAGGTTCACGCGCGGGTCGGTGAAGTCGTCGCCACCGTCGCTCAGGCCGCTGCGATGGCACAACAGCAGGCGCGGTGTCAGCGGCTGGTGCAGCGGGTAGCCCAGCAGGTCACCGACGTCTGCGTCCAGGTCGAACCGCCCCCCCTGCACCAGTCGCATGGCGGCCACCGCCACGACCAGCTTGGTGACGGACGCGATGCGAAACAGTGTGTCGCGCGTGACCGGCAGGTCCGGTGCGATGCGCCTTCGGCCGAACTGCCCTTCGAAAACGACGCGGCTGTGGCGGCGCACCAGCACCGACAGGCTGGCCAGCGGCTGTTGCGGGTCGTCGACGAGGGCGGCGAGGGCGCGGTCGAGCGGGGTGTTGTGGGCGAGGGCGGTCACGGTTGGCAGGGTGAGCAGGCCCACCAGGGTGCGACGGCGCACGCCCGGTGGCAGACGGCGGCAGGCGCTATTGGAAGACATGCATCAGCAGGTCGTCACCGCGGCCGGTGTCGGTGATGACGGCCTCGAAGGCCGCGGCCGGGTACTTGACGCCCTTGCCGGTGCGCGTGGTGTCGTAACGCTTGGAGTACTTCACGCCGTCCCACACGCCGTAGGGGTCGTTGACGATGTAGTTGGCGCCGTCAAAGCCGATCACCTCCATGATGTGCCCCGGCTCGGTGAACCAGCCGTGGATGACGACCGGCTTGCCCGCCTGCACCAGGCTGCGCAGTTGCGCGATGCTGCCGGCGCCCGTCCACGCGTCGCGGATGGGCGAGCCGGCCAGTGCGGCCTCGGCGTTGAAGATGCTCGCCATGGACGCGGGCGCGCCGGTGATGCCGTACTTATCGTAGAGATAGTCCGGCGTGCGGCGGCCGAGCCGGGCGGGGTCGGTGATCTTGTGGAAGTCCAGCGCCATCGCCAGCGATGTGATGTTGCAGGCGCGCCAGCCTTCCGAGCGATTTTCGTTCTGGTTGTAGTACGGGAACATCGTCTGCGGCGGCGGCGTGCCCTTCAGGCTCAGGTAGAAGTCGCCGGACCAGCGCTGCTGCAGGCAGGCGAGGCCGCCACCCTTCTGCTGGCAGCTGGTCGCCAGCGAGGTGGGGAAGGGCCCGAACACATTCAATGGGTTGCCCGACGGCGCAGCACCTTCCACGCACAGGCCGGAGAAGCGTGCGTCGGCCGCCGAGCTGCCGCGCGGGCAGGTGGCGCTGCCACGGGCCGACTGCGTCATCGCAAGGCTCCAGCGCGCGGCGCGAAGGGTCACGGTGTTGCCGGCATAGGCCAGCGCGCGCTGCTCGGTGCAGGAGCCGCCGCCGCCCAGGCGCTGGCATTCATTGACCATGGCCGCGGTGAACGGGCCGTACGCGCTCTGTGCGTCGGCGCAGAAACCCAGACTGCCGTTGAAGCTGGCGCCGTCCGGGCAACTGGTGGTGGCGGGCGGCGGCGGCGGGTCGGCAGGGCCGCTCTTCAGCGCGTAGTTGCCGGCGCTGCAGGCCGTTGGCTCCCACTGCGTCTGCTGCCAGTTCATCGCCCCCATGGTGTCCCACTGATTCATGGGCACGGCGCCTCCAGGCACCACCCACAGCGAGGCATGCGGGCCGGCGACCTTGAAGAAGCTGTTCTGCAGCGCCGCCGATGTCGTGCCCTTCTCGTTGGAGCCGATGTGCCAGACCGGCTTGTTGGCGCCCATGCTGCGGTACTCGCAATTGCCCGTCTCGATCCAGCGCTTCGGATCTGCGGCATAGCCCGTGCCCCAAACGTCGAGGTAGGTCTGCGGCATGTGGGCGTCGACATATCGGTCGATGATGTCCATGCGCATGCCGTGGTCCTTGGGGTTGCCCCAGGTCGTGGCAGCCAAGTACCAGTCGCCCTTGATCCAGCCCTTGGCGCGTGCATTGGCCTGGGCCGCCGAGAAGGACTGCAGCAGGGTCTCCAGCGACGCGGTCTGGCCGTCAAACTCCTTTTCCAGATCCAGCACAAAGCCCTGGTAGCCGTACTGCGCCGCGAGGGTCAGGGCTTGCGCCTGCGCGGCGTCGTTGCCTGGGTAGTTGTAGGACCAGGCCCAGGGCTCGATGCCGCGCGCCTTGTAGATSTCGGTGGTCGCCGTCGAGCAGGCGTCGGGAAACCAAGCGCAGCTGTTCATGCCGTCGGCAATTTTGATGAAGATGCGCTTCACGCCGACCGACTTCAGCCGGTCGGCCAGTTGCGCATGCGTCATGCCGGTGTTGGCGATCAGGAACAGCCAGGCGCCGAACTTGTTGGCGGGCGTGCCGGCCGAGGCCAGCGCCAGGTAGAAGGACGCGCTCCAGCGGTTGGTGTAGCAGGCGGGGCCGCCTGAGGCCGCCACGCATTTCGCGATGAGGCTGGCGTCGAACGGGCCGAAAACGTTCTTGCCAGCGGCCAGCGTCTCGGTGCAGCGGTTGGTGACCAGCGGGTCGGGCACGCTGCCTTGCGGGCAAGCCGCGGTGCCACGCAGGGCCTGCGTGAAACCGCGGCTCCAGCGCGGCAGGTTGACCGTCGCGCCGCCGACCGCATAGGGCTTGAGCTCGGTGCAGGCTGGGCCGCCGCCCGTGGCCGAGCACTGGTTGGCCATCGCCTGCGTGAAGGGGCCATACGCATTCGCCGCATCGGCGCAGAAGCCCAATGCGGCGTCGAACGCCGTGCCGTCGGGGCACACCGCGTGCGCACTCGTCGCCAGTCCGGTCAGCACCGCGGCCAACCAACGCTTTGCACCCATGTCGTCTCCTTGGGGGTTGCTGCGTACCGCCGGTGCGGCCGCTGCGGAAAATCCTAGGAGGCGGTTGGCGCGGTCGAAGCAACGTTCGATGCGAGTCCCATAACCGGCGTGAATTTCCCGTGACAACCCCGACAGGGTGATCCCGCAAAAGCAGCCGCCCGGACCCTGTCAGCGGGCGCTGAGTGTCGGAATCCGCAAGCTGCGATGTCGTGTTCGAGCGCCGCTAGCGGCCCGCGCGGCAGCTGGCCAGGTGGTCCACCAGGCCCTCGATGAAGAGCGTCAGCTTGCGCCGACCGCGCTGGCCCTGCGGGTAGACGGCCCACAGCTCTGGCGCGCCGTAGGCATCGCTCTCGAAGCGCCAGTCCTCCAGGCAGGTCTGCAGCTGCCCGGAGCGCAGCTCGGGCCCCACCAGCCAGTCGAAGCAGGGCAACAGCCCCTCGCCGGCGCGCAGGCTGGCCAGCAGGAACTCGTCGCTGTTGGCCATCACCGGGCCTTTGGGCACGATGCAGTGCGACTCGTCGCCTCGGTGGAAGCGCCAGCGCGAATCCAGCGGGCTGCAACGAAAGCCGAGGCAGACATGGCGCGCCAGCGCCGCCGGCGACTGGGGGCAGCCGTGGCGCTCGAAGTAGGCCGGCGCGCCGACGAGGTGGACGCGGTTGCTGCCCAGCGCCCGGCCGATCAGGCCCGCGGCCGTGCCCTGGTCGTGCCGCAGCGCCAGGTCGAAGCCGTCGCGGATGGGATCGAGGTCGACGTCGCTGAGCTCCACGTCGATCTCTACCTCCGGGTGGCGCTGGCGGAAGCTCACCACATAGCTCGCCAGCACCGCGTGGCCGAGCAGCACCGAAGCGGTGATGCGTAGCCGCCCGCTGACCCGGCCGGCCAGCTCGGCGATCTGGTCGGCGGCGGCAAGCAGGCGCTCCTGCGTCTCGCGTGCGACCTCGGCATAGACCCGGCCGGCATCGGTCAGCCGCAACGGGCGGGCGGCATGTTCCACCAGCGCCTGGCCGACCTCTTCTTCTAGGCCGCGAATGATCTTGGACAGGGCGGACGGGGTGCGGTGCAGGCGGCTCGCGGCCTGGGCGAGGCTACCGCACTGCTGGAGCTGGAGCAGGACTTCCAGCGGGTTCAGGGCATCGCGGGGCATGGCGCATGTTCGCCCAGCCTCGGCCGTTGCGCATTCGGCCAAACGCGGGTCGTGTGGCGGAAAGCAGAGCTGTCGGATTCCGACCGCTGTTGCGCCCCGGCCGTCGACAACATCCGCTCCCAGCTGCACTGCCCAGCTCAACGACAACAGCCGGAGAGAGATCCATGAAACGACGCCCCGCCTTGCATCCCCTTGCCGCCAGCATGCTGCTGAGCGTGGGCTATGCGCACGCCCAAGTGGTGGAGCCGCCGGCGCAGGCGGCGTCGGCGCCGAAGGCCGACAAGGCCGAGAAGGCAGAGAAGGCGCCCAGCGACCGCAGCAAGCTCGACACCGTCATCGTGACCGCCAGCAAGCGCGAGGAGGCGGCGCACAAGCTGGCCATCAACATCGAGGCGCTGTCCGAGAACAAGCTGCGCGAGGAGAACATCACCGACCTGAAGTCGTTGATCGCCGCCAGCCCTGGCATCGAGGCGCCCGCCAACGGCGCGCGCTTCACCGACTCGGTCACCGTGCGCGGCCTCAACGTCTCGTCGGTCAGCGCCAACAACATCGAGTGGTTCACCCGTTCCACGCTGTCCTATTACCTCGACGACACGCCGCTGCCCGACATCGGCCTGCGCATCAAGGACGTGGCCCGCGTCGAGACCCTGCTCGGACCGCAGGGCACGCTGTACGGCGGCGGCGCGCTCGGCGGCACGGTGCGCTACATCACCAACCGCCCCAAGACGGACCGCGTGCAGGCGCGGCTGTCCACCAGCTTCTACCAAACGCGCGGCGGCGGCGTTTCCAACGACACCGACGGCATGGTCAACATGCCGCTCGGCGACGACCTGGCGCTGCGCTTCTCCTTCGCGAGGCTGGACGAGAAGGGCCGCACCGACCGCTACGCCTGCACACCAAGCTATCTCGCGTCCTCACCGTGGAAGGCCAAGTCCGACGCCGGCCAGTGCGTCTACAAGGACGACGACTGGGTCAAGACCAACACCGGCCGCCTGGCGTTGCTGTGGAAGGCCACGCCGGACCTGAGCTTCACGGTGTCGTACGCCCAGCAATCCCAGCTCGCCCACGGCAGCACCGGCGCGCAGCTGCTGCCCGCCACCGGCAACCCCGGCCGCTATATCGCGCAGATGGCCTTCGACAACCAGACCGTGCTGTCGCCTTACCCTGAGTTCACCGACCGCGACATCGAGGTCGCCACGCTGGAGATCGACTGGAAGCTGGCCGGTGCGCGGCTGCATTCGGCCACGTCCAGCTACAGCGACAGCCGCGTGGGGCAGGGCGACTATCTCGGCACGGGTTCCTTCTTCTACGGCGACCTGGGCTATTCGCGCTTTCGCCTGGGCAGCGCCAGCTGGGCCGGCAACACCGCCTACATGACCTACGACAACCAGTACCGCGGCACGGTGCACGAGACCCGCGTCGTCTCCGACCCCGGCGTCTGGAGCTGGGTGGCGGGCCTGTACTTGTCGGACCAGAAGCGCAGCCAGCAGTACAGCGAATGGATGCCCGGCCTGGAGCAGCTGAAGACGCCGGGCCGGGGCCGCACCGACGAGGGCTATACGGAGAACCAGGCGAGCAACTACCGCGAGACCGCGCTGTTCGGCGAGATTCACTGGAAGGGCATTGACCGCCTGACGCTGACCGCCGGCGCGCGCATGTTCGGTTACAAGGACCGCGCCGATACGCAGGTGGAGGATTACGCCTTCGACCTCGTCACCGGCAATGTGCAGAACCAGGAGAAGACCAGCGGCAAGAGCTACTACAAGCTCAACGCCGCCTACCAGCTGACGAACGACCTGCTGACCTACGCCACCTTCTCGCAGGGCTTCCGCCGCGGCGGCGCCAACGGCTTCCGCGCCCAGGCCGGCCAGCAGGTCGACCCGGCCACGCGCCGCTACCTGCCCGACAGCACGGACAATCTGGAGCTGGGCATCAAGGGCTTCCTGCTGGACCGCACCGTCTATGTGCAGGCCAACGTCTACCGGCTGAACTGGAAAGACCCGCAGACCTACTTCTCGCAGGACGTCAACGGCTTCCCGGTCTGGGGCACCACCAACGGACCGAAGGCCTACTCGCAAGGCGTCGAGCTGCAGGGGCGCTGGCGGGTCATTTCGGACCTGGAGCTGACGGCGGCCACGACTTACTCCGAAGCGAAGTGGGACGGCAGCAAGACGGTGTGCCTGTACGCCAACGCCACCGAATGCCGCACCTACGAGAAGGGCGGCGAGCTGGGCGGCAGCGCGCCGTGGAAGCACACGCTCGGCGTGCGCTGGAGCGGCGGCACCGACAACGGGCTGGACTGGTGGGTGGCGCTGAACGCGCGCCACATCGCCAACAAGGCCAGCGACCGCGGCGATGCCCCCGGCGAGACAGTATTCTCCTACCCCGCCTACACCACGCTGGCGCTGCGCGGCGGCCTGAGCTTCGGCGACTGGGACTTCTCCGGCTGGGTCAACAACCTGACCGATACCCGCCCGCTGGTCTCCTTCCAGGGCACCTCGGCCGTAGCCCAGCGCGTCGGCCTTCGG
The DNA here is from genome assembly GCF_001425165.1 of Pelomonas sp. Root405. Lineage (GTDB taxonomy): Bacteria > Pseudomonadota > Gammaproteobacteria > Burkholderiales > Burkholderiaceae_C > Pelomonas. The sequence goes on along the minus strand of NZ_LMDU01000013.1, from coordinate 380,907 downwards.
GCCATCTACCTGACGCCGCGCACCGTGGGCCTGAGCGCCAGCTACCGCTTCCGCTGACGCGCGCTTCCTGACCCGCGGCCCCTTCTGCTGGCATGAAGCCGCCTGTCTTAGCGCATCCAGGACGCCACCCTTGAGCCGCATCACCGACATCGAAGCCCACAGCTTCGAGCAGATCCCCGCGTCCGCCCGCCAGGCGCGGCCGGTGGACTTGTTCCGCCTGCTGTTCGGGGGTTGCAACACCTTCTCGACGTCGGTGTTGGGCAGCTTCCCCATCCTGGTCGGGTTGTCGTTCCGGGATGGCGCCTGTGCCATCACCGTTGGCCTGTTGGTGGGTGCCGCGCTGCTCGCCCCCATGAGCCTGTTCGGCCCGCGCAACGGCACCAACGACCCGGTCTCGTCGGGCGCCCACTTCGGCATCCGCGGCCGGCTGGTGGGGTCCTTCCTGCTGCTGCTCACGGCCATCGCCTTCTTCTCGCTAGCGGTCTGGAGCTCGGGCGACGCGCTGGTCGGCGGAGCCCATGCCTTCATGAGCCTGCCTGTCACGCCGCTGACACTGAGCCTGGCCTATGCCTTTTTCGCGGCGCTGGTGGTTGTCATCTGCATCTACGGCTTCCAGTTCATGCTGTGGGTCAACAAGATCGCGGTGTGGGCCGCGAGCCTGCTTTTCCTGTTGGCGCTGCTGGCCTTCGCGCCGTCGTTCGACCCGGCCTATGCGGGCAGCCTCCAGCGCGGCGACGCGGCCTACTGGCCGGCGGTCGTTGCCTCGGCGACGGTGGCGGCCAGCAACCCGCTGTCCTTCGCATCGACGCTGGGCGACTGGGGCCGCTACATCCCGGCGCAGACGCCGCGCCATCGGCTGATGGCCGCCGTGCTGCTGGCTCAAGGCGCCACGCTGCTGCCGCTGCTGTTCGGCCTGTGCACAGCCACGCTGATGGCAGTGCAGGCGCCGCAGTACATCCAGGCCAGCGACTACATCGGCGGCCTCATCGCCATCTCGCCCGGCTGGCTGCTGTTGCCGGTCTGCCTCATCGCCATCGTCGGCGGCGTGTCCACCGGCACGACGGCGCTATATGGGTCGGGCCTGGACGTGGCCAGCATGCTGCCACGTCACTTCAGCCGCGCCGGCGGCACTTTGGCGGTCGGCCTGCTGAGCGTTGCCATCATCTTCCTCGGCCGCTTCGTCTTCAACCTGGTCGAGAGCGTGTCGACCTTCGCGACCGTCATCGGCGCGGCCACCTGCCCGTGGCTGGCCATCATGGTGATCGGCTTCGTCACGCGCCGCGGTCACTACCTGCCGGGCGATCTGCAGGTCTTCAATCGCGGCCGGCGCGGCGGCCACTACTCGTTCACGCGCGGCTGGAACCTGCGCGCCATGGTCGCCTGGTGGGTGGCGACGCTACTTGGCCTGCTGTTCGCCCAGGTGCCCGGCCGCTTCACCGGGCCGCTGAACGCGGCGACCGGCGGGCTGGACCTCAGCCTGCCCGTGTCACTCGTGGCCGGCGGCGGCCTCTATCTGGCGCTGCTGTGGCGCTTCCCGGAGCCCGACGCTGTCTATGGGCCGCGCGGCCGCCTGCTGGTGCCGGCCGGCACGCAGGGCGCCAACGCTGCAGCCCCGCGGTCCTCCTCTGTATCGCCATGAACCCCCACGCCCACTTCAACCAGCCGCTCGGCGGCAACGACATGCCGCGCTTCGCCGGCATCGCCACCATGATGCGGCTGCCGCAGGCGACCGACACGCAGGGGCTGAACGCCTGCTTCGTTGGCGTGCCGCTGGACATCGGCACCTCCAACCGCCCGGGCGCCCGCTTCGGGCCGCGCCAGATCCGCGCCGAGTCCGTGCTGCTGCGGCCCTACAACATGGCCACGCGCGCAGCGCCCTTCGATTCGCTGCAGGTGGCCGACATCGGCGACGTGGCCACCAACCCCTACGACCTGAAGGACTCGGTGCGCCTCATCGAGGCTGCCTACACCGGCATCGTCGCCACCGGCTGCCGGCCCATCACGCTGGGCGGCGACCACACCATCGCCTGGCCCATCCTACGTGCGCTCGCGGCCCGCCACGGCCCCGTCGCGGTGGTGCATGTAGATGCGCACGCCGACGTCAACGACACGATGTACGGCGAGAAGATCGCCCACGGCACGCCGTTTCGCCGCGCCGTGGAAGACGGCCTGCTGCAGTGCGACCGCGTCACGCAGATCGGCCTGCGCGGCACCGGCTATCACGCCGACGACTTTGACTGGTGCCGGCAGCAGGGCTTCACCGTCGTGCAGGCCGAGGCCTGCTGGCACCGCTCTCTCGCGCCGTTGATGGAAGAAATCAGGCAGCGCGTGGGCGACGCGCCGGTCTACCTCAGCTTCGACATCGACGGCCTGGATCCGGCCTTCGCGCCCGGCACCGGCACGCCGGAGATCGGCGGGCTGACCGTCATGCAGGCGCTGGAAATCATCCGCGGCCTGCGCGGCCTGAACCTCGTCGGCGCCGATGTGGTCGAGGTGTCTCCGCCCTATGACACCACGGGCACCACGGCGCTCGTGGCCGCCAACCTCGCCTTCGAGGCGCTCTGCGTGATGCCGGGCGTCTCTTACCGGTAACCCGATAGTCATGAGCATCTGTTCTTACCCCTGCGCCCGGGTGGGGCGCGACATCCTGTACGCCGCCGACGACAGCACGCCGGTGTTCGCTGCGTGCGATGGCTCGCTATTTGCCTGGCAGGGCACCGCGACGGCTGCACAGATCGACCAGGCGGTGGCGGCCGCCCGCGCCGCCTGGCCTGCCTGGCGCAGCACCACGGCGGCCCAACGCGGCGCGCTTCTGCGCGCCGTGGCCGAGCGCATCGAGACCGAGCGCGAGACGCTGGTGCAGTTGCAGATGCGGGTCAACGGCAAGCCTCGCTTCGAGGCCGAGCTCGACGTCGGCGACGCCGCGGCGTGCTTCGCCTTCTACGCCGAGCTTTGCCTGCGCGGCGACGCCTTCGCCGTCGAACCCGTTGCCGTGCCCGACGCCACCGTGAGCGCCCGCCGCCGCCACGAGCCGGTCGGCGTCGCGGCGCTGGTGGTGCCCTGGAACTTTCCCATCGTCACGACCGCCTGGAAGCTCGCGCCGGCACTTGCCACGGGCTGTACCGTCGTGCTCAAGCCGTCGGAGCTGACCTCGCCCGCCGAGCATGCGCTGCTGGACATCCTCGACCGCGTCGGGCTGCCGGCGGGTGTCGTCAACATGGTCTGCGGCGGGGCAGCGGTAGGCGCTGCGCTGGTGGCGCATCCAGGCGTCGACAAGATCAGCTTTACCGGCAGCACTGCCGTCGGGCGGCAGGTCATGAAGGTGGCGGCCGACCATCTCAAGCGCGTCACGCTGGAGCTGGGCGGCAAGTCGGCCCTCATCGTCCGCGAGGACGCCGACCTGGCCCTGGCCGTCAGTCTTGCCGTTGGCGGCGCGTTCACGAACGCGGGCCAAATGTGCTCGGCCACGTCGCGCATCCTGGTCCACCAGCGCGTGCATGCCCGCTTCCTGCGCGAGTTCGGCGCGGCCGTGCAGGCGCTCATGACCGGCCCGCCGGGCAAGCCTGGCTGTGCCATGGGGCCGCTGATCTCCAGCCAGCACCGCGCGCGCGTTCAAGCTCTTGTCAACCAGGGCCTGGCGGCTGGCGCGGACGTGCTATTCAGCGGCCGCGTGGCCGATGGCGCGGGCGACGGCTACTTCATGGCGCCGCTGATCGTCGCGCCGGCCAGCGAGCAGAACCCGCTGTGGCAGGACGAGATCTTCGGCCCCGTCGCGTGCGTGCGCCCCTTCGACACAGATGCCGAAGCGCTGGCCGCCGCCAACGCCACCGCCTACGGCCTGGTGGCCACCGTCGTGACCCGCAGCGCCGAGGCCGCCGACCTGTACCAGGGCGAGCTGCGCGCCGGCCTGGTGTGGGTCAACACGCCGCAGCTGATCTTTCCGCAGGTCTGCTGGGGCGGACTGGGCGCCAGCGGCCTCGGCCGCGAGCTGGGCCTCGAAGGCCTGCGCGCCTTCCAGGAACTCCGGCATGCCGTCGCCGCCCGACCGGCCTGACCTCGTCTCCACTTTCAGGGAACCTCATGACCAAACTGATCCGCGACATCACCCGCCTCGGCCCGCGAGTCGGCGACCACGCCAAGCTTGACTACGGCATGGACGAGGACGACTGGTGTGCGTTGCGCGGTACCGCCAGCGGCTACACCGTGGGCTGGTGGGAGGGGCGCGTCGGCGCCGTTGACTTCCCCGCGACCACGGCCGACGAGATCGTCTGGCTGGCCGAGGGCCATATCGCGCTGACCGACGAGGCCGGCGGCCGCATCGAGTTCCGCGGTGGCGACAGCTACCGCCTGCCCGCTGGCTTCGCGGGCCGTTGGGAGACGCTGGCGGATGCCAGGAAGTTCTATGTCCTGCTGGACCCGGCTTGACGGATCGCGCATGGCTGTCTCCTTGCTTCGGGCGTTAGACACGCCGGCACCGCCCGCCGTGCGCCCGGCCGACCTCGCCGATGCGTTCGCGCACACGCGGTTGATGCCCTACTGGCTGGACACGCCCGATGCGCCGCCACCGGTGCCACCGCTGCAGGGCGACACGCGGGCCGACCTGCTCATCGTCGGCGGCGGCTTCACGGGCCTGTGGGCCGCCATCCAGGCCAAGGAGCTGATGCCCGAGCTGGATGTGGTGCTCATCGAGGCCGGCCGCGTGGCGCATGGCGCCTCGGGGCGGGCCGGGGGCATCGTGTCCACGTCCATCATGCATGGCCTGCCCAATGCCGTGCGCGTGTTCCCCGATGACATCGAGCAGCTGGAAGCCTTCGGCCAGGTCAACCTTGACGGCTTCGAGGCGGCGCTGCAGCGTTATGGCATCGACGCGGAGGCCGAATGGAATGGAGAGATGACCGTGGCTGTCGACGACGCCCACATGGCCCAGCTGCGCGCCGACCACGAGCTGCACCGCCACTATGGCCACAACGTCGTGCTGCTGGACCGCGCGCAGACCGCCGAGCACCTGCGTTCGCCGCTGTTCGCCGGTGCGCTGTGGTCGCGCGACCGCAGCGGCACCGTGCATCCCGCCAAGCTGGCCTGGGGCCTGCGGCGCGCTGCGCTGTCCCTGGGCGTGCGCATCCACGAGGGCACGCCGCTGACCGGCAGCCGCGACCGCGGCAGCCATGTGGAGGTGACGACCCCCGGCGGCAGCATCACCGCGCGGCGGGTGCTGTTCGGCACCGGCACGGCCGAGGTGGGCGTGCGCGACATCCAGCGCCGCGTCATGGCCGTGCGTGACCATGTGCTGGCCACCGAGCCACTGACCGAGGAACAGCTCGCCCGCATTGGCTGGACCCAGCGCCAGGGCATCTACGACACCCGCACCCAGCTCAACTACTTCCGCCTGACCCGGGCCAACAACATCATCTTCGGCGGCCTCGTCAGCTACCACTTCGGCGGCAACGCAGAGCCGGCACAGGACGGCTGCAAGCCCACCTACTACCGGCTGGCCCAGGCCTTCTACCGCACCTTCCCGCAACTGGCGGACGTGAGGTTCTCGCATGCCTGGGGCGGCCCCATCGACTACTGCTCGCGCGGCTCGGTGTTCGCCAAGCCCTACCTTGGCGGCAAGGCCGTGTTCGTGGCCGGCTACACCGGCTTCGGCATCGGCGCCAGCCGCTTCGGCGCGCTGATGGGGCTGAACATGCTGTTCGACCGCCCCAGCCCGGAGCGCCAGCTCGGCGTCGCCCGCCAAAGCCCCGCCTGGATTCCGCCCGAGCCGCTGCGCTGGCTGGGCGCTCGCATCACCTTCCACGCCTTCGACGGCGCCGACACCGAGGGCGGCTGGAAGCGCGCCTGGATCAAGGGCATCAAGGCCCTCGGCTTTCCCATGTGAACCCCGTCATGTCTGAACAACACCTCACCAATGCCGACTGGCATGCCCGGCGCCTGGCCGCCACGCCACGTGGCGTCGCCGTGCTGCAGCCCTTCTTCGCCGCCCGCGCGCTGAACGCCGAGCTGTGGGACGTGGAAGGCCGGCGCTACATCGACTTCGCCAGCGGCATCGCCGTGCTGAATACGGGCCACTGCCACCCACGCGTGCAGGCCGCGCTGCGCGAGCAGCTGGAGCAGTTCCACCACACGGCATACCAGGTCGTGCCCTACGCGTCGTACGTCGCGCTGGCCGAGCGCATCAACGCGCTGGCGCCCAGCGCCGGGTCGAAGAAGACGGCCTTCTTCACGACCGGTGCCGAGGCCGTCGAGAACGCCGTCAAGATTGCCCGCGCTGCCACCGGCCGCCCCGGCGTCATTGCCTTCGACGGCAGCTTTCATGGCCGCACGCTGATGGGCATGGCACTGACCGGCAAGGTGGCGCCGTACAAGCGCGGCTTCGGCCCGTTCCCGGCCGAGGTGCACCACGCGCCCTTCCCAAGCGCGCTCGACGGCATCAGCGTCGAGCAGGCGCTGCACGGCTTGCGGCGGCTGTTCAGTACCAGCATCGACCCGGCCCGCGTCGCCGCGTTCATCTTCGAGCCAGTGCAAGGGGAGGGCGGTTTCCGCGTAGCGCCCGAGGCCTTCATCCAGGGGCTACGCCGAATTGCGGATGAACAAAGCATCCTCCTCATCGCCGACGAGATCCAGACCGGCTTTGCGCGCACTGGCCGCTGGTTCGCCAGCCACCACCACAGCGTGCCCATCGATCTGATGTGCTTTGCGAAGAGCCTAGCCGGTGGCATGCCGCTGTCAGGTGTGTGTGGCAGCGCCGAGTTGATGGATGCGGCCGAGCCCGGTGGCCTGGGCGGCACCTACGCCGGCAACCCGCTGGCCCTGGCGGCGGCGCACGCGGTGCTGGATGTCATCGAGGAGGAGGGCCTGTGCGAACGCGCTGAGCGGCTCGGCCGGGCGCTGCGCGAGCACCTGGCGGCGCTGCAGCCGCGCGTACCCGCGTTGGCCGAGGTACGCGGAATGGGCAGCATGGTGGCGGCTGAGTTCCGTTGTCCAACCAGCGGCGCTCCCGATCCGGACTTCACGCGTCGAGTGCAGGCGGCCGCGCTGCGGCGCGGGCTCATCCTGCTCACCTGCGGGCAGCACGGCAACGTCATCCGCTTCCTGCATCCGCTGACCACACCCGATGCGGTGTTCGACGAGGCGCTCGGCATCCTGGCCGAGGCGCTGATCGCCGCCGATGAGGATGCGATGCTGGGAACCACTTCGACCGCCAGATAAGCACATGCCGATGAAAGCCTCGATCCCAGTCTTCTTGCTGGCTGCAGCGGTTCACCTGTCCGCGGCTGCACAGGCCCCGATGGGCCTTTCAAGCGCCGATGCGTCGTGGAACGAATTGCGCTTGAAGTCCGACGTCGCCGGTCTCGACCGGCTTCTCGCGCCGGATTGGCTGCTGACGCATTCTGACGGCCGGGTGCAGGACAAGCGCGATTACCTGGGCGAACTGGCGAGCCGGGGCCGGACCAATCAGGTCATCCTGAACGAGGACGTGGTGGTCCGAGGCTACGGCAACACCGCCGTCGTCACCGGCGTGAGCGTGCAGTCCGGCGTGAGCCAGGGGACGCCGTGGAGCGGTCGATTCCGGTTCACCCGCGTCTGGGTCCTGGTCGACAACAGCTGGAAGATGGTGTCATCGCATTCGTCGCGCATCAGCTCGCCGCCGGACAGCTCGAACGCCGCAGTGCGGTGATGGATGCAGCCGTCCGCCAGCCACAGCGACCTTGGCCGTTTCACTCGTCCTTGGGTGGCCAGCGAAGCTCGGTTGCGTGGCGCAGCCGCCCCGATAGGGCGTGATCCCCGCGCTGCAGCGCGTTCCCGGCAAGCACGACCGTCCCGGCGTGTGCCTCTATCTTCTGGAGAAGATAGGCGACGTCGAGGTTGGCATAGCGATCATGGCTGTCGCGGACGTCGCTGCGCTTGCCGAACAACGCATCAGCCTCGTCGATGAACAACACCGCGCCACTCGCCTCAGCCGCCGCGAAAACGCGATTCAGGTTCTTCTCGGTCTCCGCGATGAACCGGCTGACCACCCGACGCAGGTCAACCCTCACGACGCTGCGATCCACCGTGCGGGCAAGCGCTTCAACAACCTGCGTGCTGTCGGTGCCGGGCGTAACCCTCAGGATGACCGTGCCCGCACGCGCCGTGCCGAGGTGGCGCAGTTGCGCGACGTAGTCGGCTGGCAAAGCGAGACGCTTCAAACGCAATGGGAACCTGTTGACCTTGCGCATGCTGCCTCCCTGGTGTGACGGACGATTCTCGCCTCGTTGGCTTGGTGGACCAGGACACCCGCCTTGCATGCCGCCTGGATCCTTTGCGCGCTACGGCAAGCGGCTTCCGGGCGGCGATGCCAACCCACCGCGGGAATTTGACTCTAAGTTCGGCATTTGAATCGTCCAGCTGCGGGAGCGAGGTCGCGTCTCCCGCTGACAATTGTTAGAGGCTTTTCGCCCAATTCGCTTGACCCACGCGGAGCTAGTCGGCCTCCGCTCTCGGAAGTAGTCATGACAACCATCGGTCGCGCACTTGTCGCCGCGCTTTTCGTCTTCAGCCTGGCCCACGCCAGCGCTCAGTCACACAACACCGCCACGCAAGACACTGAGCTTTCCAAGCGGACAAAAAAACTTGGCGTCTTGGTCGTATCAGGCTACCGGGCGCACGTGATCAAACGGGGCACGCTGATGAACATAGGCAAGCTCGGGAAGTTCGCTTCCTATGACGAGCCTAGATTGGCCGATGCCATCTTCAACGCCGTGTCCATGCAGATCCGGCAGGAAGAGCGATATGAGATCAGCCGCGTGCGCATCGAACCAGAAGCGGCTCGCAACATTGCAACAGAGATCTATGAGAAATACCGCCTGCCCAATGTCTGGGGCAAGCTGCTGACGCCGTACTACGAGTCATGCGACTGCGATGCACTTTTGGTCGTCACGGACGGGCCGTCGGAGAACCCGTTCAGCGAAACGGCGCCCAGCGTGGGCCCAAGCTTCTCCTCGAAAGCTGCCGTCTCCAATTCTGGGGATCCGATCAAATCCCACATGCGCCTCGGGCTGCTGCTCATGCTTGCCGACCCGGTCGAGAAGCGAGCCGTCCGTCACTCCCTGATGTCCGACGTGCCGGACTACAGCGAGGACGTTCAGCGGTACTGGCCGAGCTCTGACACCCAAGTACCCCAGGAATATTGGGGGCGTCTCGTTGCCTATGTGGACTCACCCACCAAGGCCTACCAGAAAGCGCTGTTCTGGATCGGGCTGCGTCCTTCCTGCGCCCTGCCGTATTTCAACAGTTCCCCTTTCGCTCAGCAACGCGGCCAGCAACCGCCAGAGGTGTTGCCCGGGACCGATCCGAGCAAGTGTCAACCTGCGCCCTGAGGGCACGCGTTCCTTGGGCTGTCGCAGGACTGAAAGCCGACGGTGACCGGTGACCGTCGCCTCACTTGGGCGACGAACTCAGCGTTCGCACTGAGACGTCGCAATCCGCATCCCCGCCTCAAACACCGCCCCCGCCGGCAGCTTGTGCAACTGCGGCTTGGCCAGCAGCGCATGCGGCGACGCTGCGTCGTCGTCCCGCCCCCACCAGGGCTCGATGCAGATGAAGGGCGCCCCCGGCCGCGCCCACAGGCCCAGCGTCGGTGCGCCGCGGAACTGCAGGCGCAGGCGCTCGCCGTGGCGGCGGTGCACAAGCGCGACCCAGGATGAGCGCACAGGGTCGAGGATGACGGCGTCGCGGTCGAACAGGTGGGGATGCAGCTGCAGGCTGCCCGGCGCGTCCCAGCGGAAGGGCTCCGCGGTCGCGGCGCGCAGGCCCCAGGGCGGTGGATCGGGCTGCAGCCGCCAGACCGACGCGGCTTCGGGCCGCTCGAACTGCAGGCGCCAGCCGTCCAGCCGGCCCGGCAGCGCAAAGCCCGGGTGGGCGCCGAAGCCGAAAGGTAATGTCTCGTCGCCGTCGTTGTGCACGGCGATGTCCATGGCCAGGCCGTCGGCATCGAGCCGGTAACTGACAAGCAGGCGGAAGTCGAAGGGATAGAGCTTGCGCGTGCGCTCGCTGGCGCGCAGCTGCAGCTGCACGCTGTCGGGCGCCTGGGCGAGCAGGTCGAAGGCCTGCGAGGCGGCAAAGCCGTGCAGCGGCATCTCATGCCAGCGGCCACGGTGCGAGAAGCCGCCGTCGCGCAAGCGGCCGACGACCGGGAACAGCCAGGGCGCCGTCTGCTGCCAATGGCCGGCGCGCGGCTGCCACATCAGCTCGTCGCCGTCACGGGTGAAGGACTGCAGCTCGGCTCCCAGCGCAGCGATGCTCGCTGTCAGCGGCCCATGCGACAGCGCGATGGTTGGGGTCATGCCGCCAGCCGCTGGCCCTCGGCATCGAAGGCATAGACCCTGGCGGCGTCCGGCTGCAGGGCAAGCGCCCCGCCGGGCTCCACGCGCTGCGAACCATCCAGTAGCACGCACAGCCTGCCCAGGTGTTCGGTCTGCGCATAGAGATAGCTGATGGCGCCCAGCCGCTCGACATGCACCGCCTTGGCCGGTACCGCACCGGGCGTGTCTGCGCTCACGCAGCGCCAGTGCTCGGGGCGCACACCCAGGCGTGCCGCGCCAGCGGGCGCCAGCGCGGGCAGGGCCTGCGCGTCGAAGAGGTTGATGGCCGGCGAGCCGATGAAGCCGGCGACGAAGGCATTGGCCGGCTCGCGGTAGAGGTCCAGTGGCGCGCCGATCTGCTCGATGCGGCCGTCGCGCAGCACGACGATGCGGTCGGCCAGGGTCATGGCTTCGACCTGGTCGTGGGTGACGTAGACCATCGGCGCGCCCAGCTCGCGGTGCAGGGCGGCCAGCTCCACGCGCATGTGCAGGCGCAGTTCGGCGTCGAGGTTGCTCAGCGGTTCGTCGAACAGGAAGATGCGCGGCTGCTGCACCAGCGCGCGGCCGATGGCCACGCGCTGGCACTGGCCGCCGCTGAGTTCGCCGGGCTTGCGCTGCAGATAGGGCGCCAGCTTGAGCACGCTGACGGCGCGCTCCAGCTTGTGCGCCATCTCCGCCTTGGGCACGCCGCGCATGCGCATGCCGAAGCTGAGGTTCTGCGCCACGGTCATATGCGGGTAGAGCGCGTAGCTCTGGAACACCATGGCCAGGCCGCGCGCGCTGGGCGCGGCGTGGGTGCAGTCCTTGCCGTCGATGAGGAGCTGGCCACCGCTGGGCGTCTCCAGCCCGGCGATCAGTCGCAGTAGCGTGCTCTTGCCGCAGCCCGAAGGGCCGACGAAGACGAGAAACTCGCCGCCGTGCAGCTGCAGGTCGATGCCGTGCAGGATGGTGGTGTTGCCGAACTGCTTGCGCAGGCCGCGGAGTTCAAGCGTGGGGCTCATGGGGCAAGGCGTGCGGTGAGTTCGGAAGGCCAGGCGGTGGGAATGCCGTCGCTTTGCAGGCGCTGCTGCAATGCCGCAACAACCTCGGCGTTGGCATGCAAGGCGGCAGGCGTCAACTGGTCGTTCAACAGCGTGACGGCGATGTGGGCGGCGACCTCGCCCGCTAACCACTCGGTCGGATGTACGCGCGTGCTGGCATTGGCCAGGTGGGTGACGGACAGGTTCTTGCAGGCCGGCAGCAGGTTGTCCACCTCGGTGCCCAGGAAGACGCCCAACGGCAGCACATAGGGCCGGCCCTTGGCGTTCAGCCCCATGCCGCTCTTTACAGTGGGATGGATGTCCAGGTTGTACCAGGCGATGCCGACGCTCTGCGGATGGGTCATGGCGGTCAACGCGCCGGTGCTGAGGTCGTTCTGCGTCAGCGTTTCCAGCCCGACCAGGCGGCGCGATTCACGCACGTAGATCGCCTGCGCCAGCCCGTCGCGCGTACCGGTCACGTCGGACGCGGGTTGTAGCTCTGGGTGGCCGGCTTCCACCTGCAGCCAGTGCAGCAGGCACAGGCTCAGCTCGCGCGCGGCGGTGCCGATCTCGGCGGGCGTCAGGTTGCCGTCCAGCAGCGGGTGCAGCGCGTAGTCGTTCTGCGCCCAGTTGATGAGGGACACGTCGGGCTGCGGCGGTTGCCACTGATGTTCGGCAACGACGCGGCGGTAGCGCCACCAGTCCAGCGTGGCGCCATTGGCAAACAGCGGCAGGCGCGCCACCTCGCCGACGCGGCTGCCGGGCATGAACTCGCTGAGCTGCGCGAAGCCGTAGTGCGGCACGACGTGCTGGCGCCAGAAGTCGTAGGCCGGCGGCTTGGCGCAGATGGGGCCGGGGCCGGCATGGCGGCGCAGCGCCAACACCCAGGTGACGGGCTGCTGGTCCAGCGGGTCGGACTCGGCGGGCGCCAGCGGCTCGTTGAATTCGGCGCGCGACTCCTTGCCCAGGCGGTAGCGCAGGCCAGCAAGCTTGAGCAGCTCGCCCGTCTCGGTGGCGTCGATGACCATGTCGGCGTCGATGCGCTCGCCGTCGATGTCCACCCCCATGATGCGCCGGCAGTCGCGGTGTACACGGGTGGGCCAGCCGCGGCGCTGCGGCACGTCGGTCAGCAGTGTCTGCAAGTGCGTATGGGCGACCGCGGGCTCGATGCAAAGCCGCGACACCCAGCCGTCGCCGGGGTTGCAGCCTTCCGTCATCGTGGCGGCGTCCTGGAAGCCGGGCTGCGCGCGGTAGTGGTCGTGCATCCCATCGCGAAAGGCGCGGTAGCGCCGAGTGCAACCGCCCAGCTCGATCAGGCGGTGCTCGTCAGGCGGCACGGCCTGGCTGGTGAGCTGGCCGCCGATCCAGTCGTGCTGGGTGATGAGCAGCGGTTGTAGGCCGAGTTCGCGCGCGGTGTGCGCGGCCAGCACGCCGCCCAGCGAGTCACCGACGATGAGGACTTGCGCTTTCTTCATTGGACGTCCAGGCCGATCTCGAAGCTGCGGCGCCAGGGCAGCCAGGCGCGTTTCACGCGCTGCGGGAAGCCCATCGTGGCCAGCCAGGCGTTCGCGTCCTCCACCATCAGCGCCTGCGCCTGTTGCGCCAGCGCGGTAGCGGGCATGGCGGCCTCGTCGACGCGGTCGCGCAGCGTCTGGCGAAGCCGGGCCTGCCATTGCAGGTCTTCGGCCAGGCGCAGGGCGACGACGGCCTGGTTGGCCGGTGTGGCCCAGCGGCCGCGCGCCAGCACGAGCTGGGCGAGCAGCGAGCCGATGCGGTTGCTCGACGTGTTCCAGCCCGCATAGCCGGCCAGCGTGTGCAGCGGCAGATGGGCGGCCAGCTCGGCGACAAAAGCCGGATCGCCGCCATTGGCATGCGCATCGTCGGCCACGGCGACGGCGTGCGCCGAGGCCAGCCGCGGCCAGATGCCGGCGTCCACGCCCACGCGTGCGGTCAGCGGTTTGCGCATCGCCCAGTCGCCCTGGGCACTGCCCTGGCTGTGCACCAGCAACAGCAGCTCGGCGTCGTCGTCCTCAGCGGCCTGCACGGCGCCCACGGCCTGCAGCTGGGCGGCGAGGGCATCGGGCAGCGGGCGATCTTCGTACAGCGGCACCAGGCGCTGCCAGTGCGCGGCGTCGGTCGGCAGCACGTTCACGCGCAAGGGCGGGTCGCCGCGCAGGCGGCCGACGACCCAGGCCGACAGCGTGTGCATGACCTCGTCGGCGCCGGGGTAGATCAACACGCGGTCCAGCAGCCTGCGGCGTGCGGCCTCGGCCTGCAGCGCGCGGCGCTCGGCGATGTTGAAGCCGTACTCGGCCGTGTCGTCCTGCGGTAGCACCAGGCGGTCGATGACGTCTTGTTCGACCAGTTCCAGTGCCGCGAGGTTGATGGCGAAGTTGCGCGCGCGGGTGGCGCGGTAGTCAGCGCGGATGGCGTCGGGCACGCGGGCCGCCGCGACCGCGGCGGCTGCCTGGCTCGCGGCGTCGCCGGTCAACGCATGTCGGTCGGTGTGGAAGCTCCAGGTCCACAGGTCCAGGCCGTGCGGGTTCCAGTAGGGCTTTTCCTCGTCGGCCATGCAGTTGCTGGAGATGCGCATCGTCGCGGCGAAGGCGGTCAGCGGCACGCCGGGGCGCTTGAGCTCGCGCAGCATCGTGAGGCGCTCTCGCAGAGAAGCCTCGGCATCGTCAATGAAGCGGCTGGGGATCAGGCCGCCATAGACCAGCATGTCCAGGCTCAGCACCCAGCCGGCGGCGTCGTCGACCTGGTCGCGCAGCCACTGGGCGAGGTGGTCGCGGTCGGCGGGGATGCGGAAGTCGCCGAGTTCATCGATTGCCGGGCAGCGCAGCTCGAAACCTTGGGTGAGCGCGACGAGCTGCTGCACCTGGGCACGCACGACAGGTCGGCCGTCCACGGGCAGGCCAACGACGGTCTTCATGCGGGCCTCCGGTATGTGGCGATCTGGTGCGCCGTCAGCGCGGCGGGGCCGGTCCAGCCGGGCGGGGCACCGCTGACGGGTTCGTCGAGCGGGTTCCACACGCGCAGTTCCAGCGCATTGCCCACGCGGCGAAGGCTGCTAGGCACGAGGCGAGCGTCCGGCAGCGTGAACGGCTCGCGCCAGGCGTCGTGGCGGTGGCCCGCCAGCACCAGCAGAGGGCGGCGCAGGCGAAGTGCGCGTTGCAGAAGCGCATCGGCATTCAGCGCGAAGGCGAAGGGCGTGACGCCGTCGAAGCCACGCTGTGCGCCGGGTGTGGGCAGATCGGGCCCGGCACCAGCGCCGCGCGTGACGAGGTCGCGACGCGACAGCCAGCCGACGGCGCGCTGCAGGGTCACGGCGAGCGCGTCACCCTCGTGCGGCCCGTCGACAATCTCGAACTCCTGCAGGCCCCGGTGCACGATCGAGACCGAGCCGGCCTGCATGGCCGACAGACTAGGGTTCACGGCCACGGCCATCTCGCGTTGCGGGACGGGCGCGGCCGGGTAAGCGGCCTTGACCACAGGGCGGCGCGTCCAGTGGAAGGCCGTATCGCCGGCGGCGTCGAGCAGCGTCTCGCCAGCCGAGAACACGAGGCGTGTGCGCTGGTCCTGGGCGGCGGTCGAATGCGTGAGCTGCGCTTCGACCCAGGGTGAGCCGTCGGTCAGCAGCACCAGCTCGCCGCGCGTGGTGACGCGCTCGGCGCCGGGGCCACGGCGGTCGTCGGCCAGTGCGCGCGGCTGCTCGAAGGCAAAGCCGACGCGCAGCTGCGTGAACGGGCCGCTGCGGCGCAGGCCCAAGGGCTCGAAGCGCGCATGCCAGTGGCGGTCCGGTTGCGCGGGTGGCGCGAAGTTGTAACTGTCGCCCGCGTCCAGCTCGGTGTGCAGCAGCAGCTGCAGTCGGCCCTGCCAACGCAGGGCGCCGCCGTCGTCCAGTGAGAAGCCGGCGACAGCCAGCGGGCCGTTCACCGGCGTTTCACACGCAAGCACTGCTGCACCTGCTGCGGTCGGATCGCAGGCTTCCAGCCGCAGGGCGATGGCCTGCATCCCTTGCAGCGGCAGCGCGATGCGCAGGGTCAGTCGATGGCCGATCACCGGCTCGGGGAAGTCATCCAGCGGCGACCGCAGCGAGCGCGCCGCGGCCACGCCCAGCCAATGTAGGGGCACGGGTATGCCATCGGCATCCAGGACGCGCACGGCGGCCGGCTTGGGGCCTTGTAGCAGCGGCTCGACGGCCTGCCAACCCTCAGTAGCCAAGGGCAGCGGGTTGAACAGCGTGAACGTGGCGTCGTCGGCAAACACCGACGCGCCCGTGCCTTCATGCCGCGAGGCACTTTGCAGCCCCGCTGCGTGCAAGGCGCCGCCGTTCAACGCACTGAGGCGCTGGTCCAGCGACACCAGCCGCGCCTGCATCTCGTCATGCACCTCGTCCACGCTGCAGCCGCAGATCGAGTCGTGTGCCTGTTGCTGGATCAGGCGCTTCCAGCTCTCGGTCAGCGCATGCGCAGGCGGCGTGACGCCTTGCAGCCAGGCCCACAGCGGCTCGGTCTCGCCGAGCAGACGGTCTTCCAGGCGCTGGTGCAGGTCTTTCAAGTAGCGGCGGGTGGACAGCACGTCGGGCAGCACAAAACTCTGCGCGTTGTCGCGCAGCTCGCCACGCAGCCCGGGCCGGTCCGCCGTGCCCACGGCCTCCAGGTGCTGTTGCAGGCTGTGCTGCACGAGCTCGTAGCGGTCCTGGCTCGCGTTGAATTCGGTGATGCGCCGGGACAGGTCGCTGTGCGGCGCGAGGTGGTCGCCGCCTTGCGTCAGCAGCAGCACACCAGTCAGGCTGCGCGGGGCAATGGCCTCCAGATTGCGCGTCAGCGCGCTTTGCCAATCCGGCAGGTTCAGCGGGTGCTGGTAGTAGCCCTGGGTTAGGTAGATGGCGTCGACCTCACTTCCATCGGGCGCCGCCCAGCGGAACTCGGCATGGCGCAGGTCGATGCCACGCCAGGTGACGGCGGACGTGATGCCGTGCTGGCGCAGCAGCTGCGGCATCTGCGCGATGTGGCCGAAGCTGTCGGGCAGGTAGCCGATGCGCTGCGCATGGCCGAATTTTTCGGCCAGCGCCAGGCCGATCTCCAGGTTGCGCCACAGCGACTCGCCGCTGACGAGGAACTCGTCGGCCATCACGTACCAGGGGCCCAGCGCGATGCGCCCGGCACGCGCATGGGTCAGCACACGCGCAGCGAGCGCCGGTTCTGCCTCGGCCAGCAGGTCTTCCAGCGCGCAGACCTGGCCGTCGAACAGGAAGTGCGCGAGGCGCCCATCGTCGAGCTGGTCGCACACGCGCTCCATGACGGCCAGCAGCCGGCCGGCGAAAGTCTGCTGCGGGAAATACCACTCGCGGTCCCAATGCGTCTGCACGACGACGCTGACGCGGTAAGGCTTGGGCAATGTCACTGCTTCACGGCGCCCTTGAGCGCCCCCTCGATGAAGAACTTCTGGCTGAACGCGAACACGACGAGCACGGGAATGAGGCTGAACACCGCGCCGGCGGCCACCAGGCGCCAGTCAAGGGAGAACAGGCCGGCCAGACGGTTCACGCCCAGCGGCAGCGTGAAACGGGCGGGGTCGTCGTTCAGGATCAGCGGCCACAGGAAGTCGCCCCAGGCCGCGATGAAGGTGAAGACGGCCAGCGTGGCGAGTTGCGGGCGCACCAGCGGCAGGCAGACGAAGGCCCAGATGCGGAACCGCCCGACGCCTTCCATCACTGCCGCCTCTTCCAGGGCACGCGGGATCGCGTCGAAGGCCTGGCGCATCAGGAAGATGCCGAAGGCCGTGCAGGCATGTGGCAGCACCAGGCCGATGAGCGTGTTGCGCAGGCCCAGGCTCAGCGCCAGTTGGTAGACGGGGATCATCAGCAGCTGGAAGGGCAGCATCATGCTGGCCAGCAACGCGCCGAAGACGAGGGGCTTGGCGCGGAAGTCGATGCGCGCCAGCGCATAGCCGGCCAGCGACGCGAAGCACAGGTTGCAGGCCACGGCCAGCAGCGCTACCTCCAAGCTGTTGAGCAGGTAGCTGAACATCGGCTGGCTCTGCAGCACGCGCTTGAAGTTCTCCAGCGTCGGCTGGGCCGGCAGCAGCTGCGGCGGCTGGGCGAACAGGTTCTCGGCCGGGCCCTTCAGCGAGGTGGACAGCAGCCACAGGAAGGGGCCGATGGTGACGACTGCCCAGGCGACCAATGCCAGGTAGCGCAGCAGCTTGCTCATGCCTTTTTCCGCAGCAGGCGCAACTGCAGCAGCGACAGCGCCAGCGTGATGACGAACAGCGCCATGCCGGCCGCGGCGGCCTGCCCCATCTCGAACTCGACGAAGGCCGTCTCGTAGATGAAATACACCAGCGTCTTGGTGGCCGCCATCGGCCCGCCCTGGGTCATCACATAGATCTCCTCGAAGACCTTCATGGCTGCGATGGACGACATGACGGCGACGATGGCCATGCTGGGCCGCAGCAGCGGCACGGTGATGTGCCAGAACTGCTGCCAGGCGCTCACGCCTTCCAGCGCTGCCACCTCGTAGAGCGAGCGCGGGATGCCCTGCAGGCCGGCCAGGTAGATGATCATGTAATAGCCCATGCCGCTCCACAGCGTGACGGCCATCACGGCGAAGATCGCAACGCCAGGGTCGGTCAGGAAGGCGACGGGCGTATCGACCAGGCCCACCGCGAGCAGCGCGTGGTTGAGCAGGCCCTTTTCCTCGTAGACCCATTTCCAGATCAGGCCGGAGATGACCAGCGAGGTCACCACCGGCAGGTAGAACAGCGCGCGGAACAGCCGGATGCCCGGCAGCGCGGCATTCACGCCCACGGCGAGCACGATGGGCAGCAGCACCAACAGCGGCACCACGACGACGAGGTAAAGCAGGCTGTTGCGCAGCGCAGCCCAGAAGAAGGGGTCGGCCGCCAGGCGCGCGTAGTTGTCCACGCCGACGAAGCGGGTCGGCGTGATCATGTTGTAGTCGGTGAAGCTCAGCCACAACGCCTGCGCGGCCGGGTAGAGCACGAAGCCGCCGAGCAGGCTGCAAGCAGGCAGCAGGAATATCAGGGTGACCCAGGGCTTCTCTTTCATGCCAGAGTCTCCCAGGCCATGCGGGCGGCGCCCAGCAAACCGGCGCGCGACCCGAGTTCGGCGGGCTGCACGTCCAGCGGCAGGTCCGCCAGCTCAGGCGTGAGCAGCGGCCACCAGTGCTCACGGGCGTCGATCATGCCGCCGCCGATCAACACGCGGCCGGGGTCGAAGGCCCAGTGCAAGTTGCGCAGCTGCAGGGCCAGCAGGTCGACCCAGGCCTGCAGCGCCGCCTTGGCGGCCGGGTCGCCCAGCCTGGCGATGACCTCGCGACCATCGGCAGCGCCGCCATGCAGGCGGGCCAGGCCCGTGCCCGACAACAGCGACTCCAGCGGTACGCGGTGGCCTTGATGCAGCCATTCGGTGCGGCCGAGATGGCCGGCGAGTTGACCGTGGCCCTCGTGCAGGCGGCCATCGACGAGGAAGGCGGCGCCCAGGCCGGTGCCCAGCGTCAGCAGCGCACCGTGGCGACAATCGCGCAGGGCACCCAGCCAGCTCTCGCCGATGAGCGCCGCATGCACGTCGTTGCGCGCCGCGATAGGCAGATGGAACCCGGCTAGCTCGGCGCGCAGCGCGGTGCCTTTCCAGCCGGGCAGGGCGTCGGTGGCGTCGATGACGCGGGCGGTCTTTGGGTCGATGACGCCGGCAAGCGACAGGCCGATGGCGCGCGGTCGCGCGCCGCCCTGGACCTGCTCCAGCAGCTGGCGCAGGGCTTCGCAAACGGCGGCCGCGCCGCTTTGCGCCGGCGTCGCCACCTCGAACAGCCGCGAGGTGGCACCTTCAGCGTCGACGAGCGCCGCAAGGATCTTGGTGCCGCCCAGGTCCGCCGCCAGCACGCAGTCCGGCGTCATGGCTTGCATCCCAGCAGGTTCGCCCATTGCGCTGTGACGGTCTGAAGGGCGGATGGAAGGCTCTGCTTGCCCAGCATCTGCGATTGCAGCTGGATGGCAAAGCTGTTGCGCAGCTTGCTGTAAGCGCGCATGGGCGGCACCAGCACCTGGCCGTGCTGCACCAGCGCTGCCGACAGCGCCCGCGCACGGTCTGTCAGGTCGCGGCTGGCCGGCGTCGTCGACAGGAAGGGGTCCGCATAGCTCGCCCTGGCGCTGGGCAGCACCGGGACGGCGCGCGCGAATGCCAGCTGGTTGTCGGCGTTGCTGACGAATGCGGCGAATTCGAAGGCAGCCTGCTTGTGACCGGAGGCCTGCGGCACGGCGAGATTCATGACGGCGAGGTTGGGTGGCACGCCGGGCCTGGCCAGCGGCGGCGCAATGTCGATGTCCGCATAGAGGCCGGCATTGCTGGTCTTGATGAAGTTGAGGAATTGCATGCCGGTGGAGATCATGGCCACCTCGCCCGCGACGAAGAGCTCGACCGCCTTGCGATGCCCTTCGGTGACGACGTTGCGCGGCACCAGCCGCTGCTGATACAGGTCGCGATAGAAGCCGAAGGCGGCGGCGCCGTCGGCGTTGTTAAAGCCGGGGCAGCCGCGCGCGTCCAGTAGCGGCGCGCCCATCGCAACCAGCGTCTCCAACGGGTGTGAGCCATCCAGCGCAGGAAAGTAGGCATGGCGCCCCTTCGCGGCCAGACGTGGTGCGGCGGCCAGCAGTTCGGCATGTGAGCGCGGCACGGCGGTAACGCCGGCGTCCCGCAGCAGGCTCGGGCGGTGCAGCGTGAGGTTGACCGTCACGTACCAGGGCAGGGCGAAGGTCTTGCCGGCCAGGCGGTTGCCGGCCCAGGCTGCGGGCAGGTAGCTGGCGACCTGGTCCGGCGTCAGGTATTGCTCGGGCTCGGCCAGCGCACCGAATTCGGCGAGTTTGGCGGCGAACTGCGGGTTCAGATTGACGACATCGGGTGCCTGGCCGGCCGCGATCGCCGTCAACACCTTGCGCTCCATCTCAGCCCAGGGCAGGTCCACCCACTTGACGCGGGTGCCCGGGTGAGCGGCCTCGTAGCGCGCGATCAGCCCCTGCATGTAGCCGTCGAGCTGCGGCGACAGCTGCATGGTCCAGAACTCCAGGCTGCGGCCGTGGGCGCCGGTGGTCAGCAGTGCGGAGGCCGCAATGAGAAGGAAATGGCGTTTCATGTCAGAGGCTGGCACCTTACCTGAACCAAAGCACGGCGGCAAGCAAATGGTATACAAATGGTCTCTTTTCAATCATCCATGAAAAGGCTATATTGGCCGCGTATTTGGTCCAGGACAATCTGCCTGGAAGTTAGACCAATAGAAGGCCATGCATGCCGTCAGACCGAGCCCTGAAACGACAGCAGCTGAAGGAACAGCTGCTGACCCTGGTGGAACAGCACAGCGGTGGCCGCCTCCCGCCTGAGCGCGAGCTGTCGGAGCGCTTGGGCGTGGCCCGCGAGACGTTGCGCCGTGCCCTGAGCGACCTGGAGCACGAGGGCCTGCTAGACCGCCGACAGGGCGCCGGTACCTTCGTCAGTGGTCAGCCGGTGATCAAGCAACTGCAGCTGATGAGCTTCAGCGAGGACATGCGCGAGCGCGGCCTCACGCCCAGCAGCGAGGTGCTCAGCGTGAAGGAGCTGGGCGCCAACGCCAAGCTCGCGCAGAAGCTCAAGCTGACACCGGGTGCCGCGTTGATGGAGCTCAAGCGCCTGCGCTTTGCGAACGAAGAGCCGATGGCGCTGGAGACCGTCTACCTGATCAAGGCGCGGGCACCCGAGGTGGATGCCGAGCAGCTGCGCACCGGCTCGCTGTACGAGCTGCTGCAGCGTTCGGGCGTCGTGATCCGAAGCGCGGTGCAGGAGGTACAGGCCACCGTCCTCAGCGAAGAGGAGGCCGACCTGCTCGAAGTACCGCCGTTCTCGCCGTCGCTGCTGGTGGAGCGCCTGGTGCTGAGCAACACCGGTGAGATCGTCGAGTTCGCCCGCACGCTGTATCGGGCGGACCGCTACCGCTTCGAGGTGAATGTGCTGCGTGCGCCTCAAAGTGTGTCGGGGGATGTCGAGTGACCTTGGAGGAGCTGGACAAGCGCCTGCGGCGGGGCTTGGTGGTGAGTTGCCAGCCCGTTGACGACGGCCCCTTGGACCATGACGAAGTCGTTGCGCGCATGGCTGAGGCGGCCCTGAGCGGCGGCGCCCAGGGCTTGCGCATAGAGGGCGCGGCGCGGCTGGCTCATGTGCGGCGGCGTCTGGCGGCGGCGCTGTTGATCGGCATCGTCAAGCGCTCGCTGCCGGGCAGCCCCGTGCGCATCACGCCGGAGGCCGCCGACGTGCAGGCGCTGGCCGATGCAGGTGCCGATGTGATCGCCATCGACGCCACGGCCCGCCCACGGCCGGCCACCGTCGAGGCGCTGCTGGGCGCCATCCGCTCCCGCGGTTGCCTGGCCATGGCCGACTGCGCGACTCTGGCCGAAGGCCGCGAGGCAGTTCGGCTGGGCTTCGACATCGTGGGCACGACGCTGAGCGGTTACACGGGCGGCCCTGTGCCCACCGATCCCGACTGGTCGCTGCTCCAGCAACTGGCCGCCGAGCACCCGCGGGTGATGGCCGAGGGGCGCATCCATACGCCGGCTCAAGTCCGCGAGGCCCTGGCGCTGGGGGCCTGGGCCGTGACCGTCGGCACCGCCATCACCCGCACGGAACTTGTCACTCAGTGGTTTGCTGCCAGCGGACAGGTCTTGTGACGGCTCCCGCTGGCGAAGGCGGTTCGGTATCTTCATGCGAACGCTGACCGGGCTGGCATGACGGTGGCCGTGCGCGATCCGGCTCTGGACGCGCTGCGCGGCCTTGCCGTGCTCGGCATGGTCCTCAGCGGCAGCGTTGGCTTCGGAGGGGCGCTGCCGGCGTGGATGTATCACGCCCAGTTACCGCCACCCACGCACCGCTTCATCCCGACGCTGGCGGGGCTCACGTGGGTGGACCTGGTCTTCCCGATGTTCCTGTTCGCGCTGGGCGCTGCGGTACCGGTGGCCTTGCGGGACCAGCCGCTGGGCCTGGCCGCACGCAGCGGACTGCGACGGTTTGCGCTCTTGCTGTTCTTTGCCCTCTTCACGCAGCAGTTCAAAACGGCGCATGTGAGCCCCTGGTTGTCGCTCGCTGCGTTTTTCCTGCTGGGCCTGCTGGTGGTGCGGCGCGTATCGCCGCGGGTGAAAGTGTTTGCCTGGGCGGCCATCGCCGCGACGTGGGGGTGGGTGGGCGTTGACCCGTCGCGTCACGACATCATTCTTGTCGTGCTGGCGGCCATGGCCGGCGTCGGCACGCTGCTTTGGGCGGCAACGCGTGGTGGCCGCGAGGCCTGGCGCTGGTGGGCGCTGCTGGCCGTCGTCGCCGTCATGCTGGCGCCGCCTGAGGCGTGGACGCGCGCGTTCATCTGGACGCCGGCCGATTGGGCCTGGCGATTCGCCTTCCTCAAGTACCTGCTTATCGTCGTGCCCGGCATGGCGATGGGTGATGCGCTGGCGCGTGGCGAGGCGGCCAACCGCGACCGCCTGCTGGGGGCGTTGGCGGCGCTGGTCGTGCTGACCAATCTCGCGCTGCTGCAAGCCCGAGAGCCCGCGCTGAACGCGCTGTTGACCGCGCCATTACTCGCCTGGGGCGCCATGCGCGCGGCGCGCGAGGGTGGCTTCGCGGCGCGCGCCTGGCCGATGGCCGCCGGCCTGGTGCTGCTGGCACTGCTGCTGGAGCCGCTGCAGGGCGGCATCCGCAAGGACCCTTCTACTTTCAGCTACCAGGTGCTGACGGCGGGGCTGAGCGCATTGCTCCTTGTCGCGCTGCAGACGGTGCGCGGCTGGGGGCTTGCCGCCGCGCTGGGGCGCAACCCGATGCTGGCCTATGTGGCTGGAAGCCTGTGTATCTTGCCGCTGCTGCAGCTGACCGGCCTGCTTCCGCTGTGGAACGCGCTCAACGGCTCGGCCGCCCTGGCTTTGCTGAAGGGCGTGCTGTTCACTGGAGCAGTGGCCGCGTTGACGCTTGCAGCCAATCGCCTTGGCTGGATGTGGCGGGCTTGATGCGCTGCCCGCTTCTCATGCTTGCCCAGGCCTCGCTGTCAACGCCCAGGGCTGAGATGCACGCCCCGATCTGGCGGACCACCGCCACATGGCCGCGCGCGGTGCTGGCGCTGAGACCGCTGGGCTGACGCCATGAGCCGCGCACGTGCGCCGCCCCGGAACGCCCTGGCAGCTGTACGTCATCCCGGTCATCAACGTCTTTGCCTCGTGAGTCCCACCATGAATGTCGTTCCACGCGCTTCTTCCCTGCTCCTTTTGCTGATCGCCGCGCCCGCCATGGCCCAGACCTGGCACTCGGGCCTGCTCGCCACCAACCAGAAGGTGGCCGACAACCTGCTGCATCCGCTGTCTATCGGCTATGGCGGCTATCCCATCTGGAAAAGCAATAACCCCGAGATCTTCCGCGGCACCGGCTGGCTCATGCAGGACGCCCGCGTGGACTCGACGCGGGGCGGCAGCGCCTATGCGCTGCCCGGCTGCCACAACGCCTACCTCTTCCACATCAACCAGAAGGGCTCGGCCGGCACGCTGCACCTGATCGCCACCAACCCCAACAACGCGACCATCACCGTCAGCGCCAAGGGCTCGATGTACACGAACGCGCAGAAGCCGCTGACGGGCCAGGGTACCGGCCAGAGCTTCTTCGTCGCCAAGGATTGGCTGAACGGCAGCTTCGGCACCAGCTTCAGCGGCCGCTCGGTCGGTGCCTTCCAGGGCACGGAGATCGCCAAGCTGGCGATGAACAACAACAACATGCTCGACGGGCGTTTTGAGGTTTGCGGCAGCCAGCCGATCTACCTCTACAGCGTCGTCACCAGCAGCGGCAGCACGCAGGACGCGATAAACGCCACCCAGGGCGGGTCGGCCGTCGGCGACATCAAGCCGGAGGGCAGCAATGCCTATGGGCGAGAAGCAGGTGTGTTCGACAAGAGCCTGGTGGCCGGCACCACCACGGTCGCGCTGCCTGCCGGCACCGGCCTGCACACGGCCTATGCGTTCAACACGGCGTCCAAGTTCAACGCCAACCTGCAGGACCAGACCCGCCCGGCCTTCTACCGCCTGGCTGACTCCACCAGCCGCAGCTACGGCAACTATGGCCACAAGTACGACGTGACCCTGCGTGTCACCAATGGCAACGCCCAGGCGCGGACGGTGCGGCTGTCCTTCGCCTCCAGCTTCACGGCCGCCACCGACACGCCGAGCTTCACCTTCAACAGCCCGGCGACGCTCAACGGCAATGCAGTGACGCTCTGGACGACACCGACCCAGCCGCGCCAGGTACTGGGCACCTACACCGTGCCGGCCAACGGCAGCACGGATCTGCGTCTCACCACCTTCATTGCAGGCCTGGGTACAGCGGGGCAGCAGCTTGTAGTTGAGGTGCTGTAGCGACCATCGCGCTACGCCGGGCAGGCCGGCGCCAGTGGCGGCATTGGCCGTGCATCCGGTGCGTGATCGTCGATTCCTATGCAAGTCGTTGCATACGAATGCATAGAAAATCTATATGAACCGTTGCACGCGCTGTCTGTCAAGTAAGCAGGTAGTAAAGCGCTTTAGCCCGCGCCACTGACGAACCAACCAACGGCTAGGGTTTTCCTTGTGCATACGCATGCAACAAAGCTTTTAGGATGAATCCATGACGCAGATCAAGTCCAGTCCAGCGCAGAGCGAGTTGCCCTTCACGCTGCCGCCGCGCCCACCGATCACGCGGATTCGCCAGGTCGATCCGATGAGCCTGCGCGCACACAAGCCGGCACGGCTGCAGCCGATGGCTGGCTTCGAGGACGGCTACGCCGACATCGTCGACTTCATCGTCCGCATCACCGAAGAGATTTGGGTGGACCGCGCCGTCGGTCGCATCTACGAGACGTACGACCACGCCTGCACCATCTACTCGCCTTACGGTGTGGTGCGCTCTGTGCAGGAGGTCGTGGCCTCCACAGTGATGACGCTCAACGGATTCCCTGACGGCGAGCTTCACCATGTCAACGTGGCCTGGGACGGCGATGAGGAGCAGGGCTTCTACACCTCGCATTTGGGCTACAGCCGCTCCACCAACCTGGGCGCGTCGAGCTGGGGGCCGCCCACGGGCAAGCGCATTGGCGTGCACTTTGTGGCCGACTGCGTGACCCGTGGCAATTTCGTCCACACCGAATGGCTGGTGCGCGACAACGGCGCCGCAGTCCGGCAGCTCGGCTTGGACGCGCACGAGGTGGCCCGCCGCATCGCGCAGAACAAGCCCGCCAGCCAGTTGGTGCATTCCAGCCCGACGCCGCTCTTGGGCCAGGCGCCGCGGCCGGCGCTGCAAGCCGCCGACAACGGCGTGGAGAGCTGGGCGCGCGTGATGTTCGACCAGCTCTGGAACCAGCGCCGTCTGGACCGCCTGGGCCAGTACTTCAGCACCGACTCCATCTGCCACGCCGGTGGCGGCCGGGTGGCGGCGGGTCTGCGCAATCAGCAGGCGCTGATGCTGCTGATCCTTGGCGCCGTGCCCGATGCCGTCATGCAGGTCGACAAGGTGACGTGGTCCGACGAGACCGACGGGGTCATCGTTGCCGTGCGCTGGCGCCTGGAAGGCAGCAGCCAGCCCGGCGCGCTGTTCGGCGACTGCCCCGCGAACAAGCCGGTGCTGCTCAACGGCATGAGCCACCTGCGCCTGAACGGCGCGCGCGTGGTCGAGCACTGGATGATTTTTGACGAGATCGGTGCCCTGGCCGGCATCTACCGCGCATGACCCACTCCGTTGCCTGGAACCAGCACCCGCAGGTGCGCTCGCCCGTCGGCCGGACCATCGGCGACCTGCTGCAGGTGCGCGAGCGCCAGCAGCCGCTGCAGGGCTTCGACGCCGTCTACAGCGACTTCGTCGACTACATCGTCCGCTGCACCCACCGCATCTGGGAAGAGAAGGACATCGGCCTGTGCCGCACGCACTACGGTGAAGACGTGGTCATGCACACCCTGGCCGGGCCAGCGCGGGGGCGCGAGGCCGTCGTGCAGGGCACGCTGGGCGCGCTGGCCGCCTACGCCGACCGCCAAGTGGTCGCCGAGGACGTGATCTGGAGCGAGGACGCACCGGCCACGTTCTATTCGTCGCACCGGATCACCAGCCGCTCGACGCTGGAGGGCCGGGACGCTCTGTACGGCAATGCCGTCCCTGGCGCCGCGCAGATGGCAACGACCGTGGCTGACTGCCTGGTGCGCGAGAACCTCATCGTCGAGGAATGGCTATTCCGCGACAACGCACGGGCCGCGCTGCAGATGGGCCATTCGCCGCGCGAGGTGGCCCAGGCCCAGGCCGAGGCCGACCGCGTGGGAGACGGCTCGCGCCACGCCTGGCGCCGCGAATGGATGCAGAAGGTGCGCGCCGCTGAACAGGCCTGGCCCGAGGCAGGCCATCCGGCCGAAAGCCCGATGCGCATGCTGCGCGCCGCCTGGGGCGACGACCTGTACGGCCAAGCTGCAGCGGGCGTGTCGCCCAGCATCGAGGTGCGCTGGCCGACCGGCCGGCGTGGCTGGGGGCGTGGCTATTTGATCGGCTGTTTGGTCCAGCTGCGCGCGCAGCTGCACGACTTCCACTTCAACATCGAGCATTGGGCCGCTCGACCGCTGCCCAACGACGAAGTGGCGGTCGCGCTGCGCTGGGCCGCCTGTGGGGTGCACGCCAGCCCGGGGGCATGGGGGCCTGCCAGCGGGCGGGACATCCTCGTCGCCGGTAGCAGCCACTATGTGCTGCGCGCGGGGCGCATCGTGCGCGACCAGACCGTTTTCGATGAACTGGCCGTGTTGCGCCAGGTGCTGGGCGGCCTGGGTACCGACGTTCCGGCGGAGGGCCAGCCATGAATGCCGTGACGAGCGCCACCACAAGTCTGCTGACCCAGCTCGACGGCCTACTGCGCGGCCTGCCGGGCAGCACGGTGCCGCTGGCCAACACCTTGAGCGTGCAGGCCTTGGGCGTCGAGACCTTTGGGCGCACCGATGCGCTGGACCTGTTCGCCCGCCACCCCTTGGTGCTGTCGCCCACGCCCCATGTGCTGGCTGCGCCCGGCGCGCTGATGGTGCTGGACGTGACGCCCGAGGGGCGAGCCATCGGCGTGTTCGCCGATGTGGCCGATGGCGTGCTGACACGGCTGTGGGTGGTCGGCGCGACGGCGGACGACGCCATGGCCGAGCCGGGTGTGCCGGTGGCCAGCGACGACTTCCTGAGCCAGGACCGCAGCGACTGTGCCGGCGACCCGCAAGACCATCCCCATCTGGGCGCCCGTGCCTGGCCCCAGGTACAGGCCGGCGCGGCGGCAGCGCTGCAGTCACTGCCTTCGATGGGCGAGCCGGCCGCCGCCAGCAGCAGCCGCGCGGTCGTCGTGCGCGCCTTCAGCAGCGAAGACTCGTTTGCCGCGCTGTACACGCTGCGCGTCCTGCAACCCGGCGTGCCGCGGCAGGCCCATCGCCGCTGGGCGCTGGTGGCCGGCCGCATCGGCGCCGATGGCAGCTTGCTGCACCGCCGTCTCGCCGTCTCCGATCCCTGGCCCGTGCCTGCGCCGGTCCTGTTCTGACCCTTCAAACCCCACTCGTAAAGCGAGGAAGTCATGCTGCGTTCAATCCACCGCCTGCCCACGCTGCGCCCGACCGCGCTGGCTGCCTTTGCGCTGACCACGATGGCCTTGCCCGCGGGCGCGCAGACCGCGGCGCCGCCTGCGGCACCCGCAAGTGCGCCGGCCTCGGCCAAGCAGGGCGAGGCCTCGGTCGCGCTTGACACGGTGGTCGTCACCGTGCAGCGTCGCGCCGAGACCCTGCAGTCGGTGCCTCTGTCGGTCTCGGCCCTGTCCGGCGAGCAGATCAAGAACGCCGCGGTGAACTCGCCGGAGCGCCTGGAACAGCTGGTACCTGGCCTGCGCATGGGCCGGTCCGGCTCCGATGTGCGGCCAGCCATGCGGGGCACCTACACCGAGAACGTGTCGGCCACGAGCGACCCGCGCTTCGGCATCTATGTCGACGACATCTACCAGTCGCGCACCAGCCAGGTCCCGCCCATCATCGACCTTGCACGCGTCGAGGTGCAGAAGGGCCCGCAGGGCACGCTCTACGGCCGCAACAGCTTCGGCGGCAACCTGGTCTTTCACTCGGCGCTGCCTACTGACGAGCTCGAAGGCGGCATCGATCTGGGCGTCGGCAACTTCCTCGGTCACCGCGCCGAGGGCTTCGTCAACGTGCCGATTGCCGACGGCATCGCCGTGCGCTTTGCCGCGCTGTCGGAGCGCACCAAGGGCTATGTCAAGAACATCGGCAGCGGCAACGACATCGGCGGCGAGTCTCAGAAATTCATCCGCGGCACGCTGCGCATCGCGCCGCCGTCGATTCCTGCCCTTGAGGTCCTGCTGCGCGCCAGCTATCAAGACCTTGGCGGCGAGGGCCAGGCCGGCTTCGGGCAGAAGTACAAAGGCACGCTGGTCGATGCCAGCCTGATCCGTGCGCCCGGTCAGCCGCTGACCTACAACGGCATCACCTACCAGCTGCCCAACGGCTTCAATGGCAACAGCTTCACCGGCACGCCGCTGCTGGTCGACTCCCGTTTTCGTGACGGCATCCCCGACATTAACGGCGCCGACATTGGCATTCCGACGCTGGACGACCCCTACACGGTCAACTACGCGGGCGACATCTTCCGAAACGGCTCGCAGAAGAACCTGGGCGCGACCATCACCTACGACGCTGGCGCGGTGCGGCTGCGCTCGATCACCAGCTTTGCCGACTTCGACCTCATCCGCACTGGCGGCAGCCTGACGCCGGTGCTGCTGAACTACTCGTACCAGGAGACGCTGGCCAAGACCTATACGCAGGAGTTCCAGCTGCTGTCGAAGGACGACAAGCCGGACGCGCTGCGCTGGATCGTCGGCGCCTATTTCTTCGACGACAAGGCCAGCGACCGCAGCGTCACCAATGTCAACCGCGCCTACGTCACCGCCACCGCGCCTGCCGGCGACAAGTATTTCCCGTTCGGCTTCACGCTGCTGCCTTCGGGCGCGGGCCTGGACCAGCGCACGGGCTTCGACAGCTTCGGCGCCTTCCAGAACAAGACCCGCTCCACGGCCGCCTACGGCCAGCTGTCGTACACGCTCTGGGACCAGCTCACGCTCACCGGCGGGCTGCGCCACACCCGCGACGAGAAGGAGGTGCTGTCCTCGCGCTTCAACGCCAGCCCCACCGGGCCGGGCGCCTACTTCGTGCACAACGTCGACGACCCGGTCAACTACAGCTGCGGCGGCTTCGTGCCGGCCAACGCTGCGTCGGTGTCGCAGTCGACCACGGCGGTGGCCCAGGCCTACAACTTCGTCTGCGCCGGCAACGTCTACAGCTACACCAACTACCGCGTGGCGGCCGACTACAAGTTCAACGCCGACCACATGGTCTACAGCAGCTACTCGACGGGCACGCACGCCGGCGGCTTCAACTCCGGTGCTGTAGCCATCGGTGGCGTCCCGACGCTGCTGCCCTTTGCGCCCGAGAAGGTCAAAGCCTTCGAGGTGGGCTCCAAGAACACGCTGCTGGACCGCAAGCTCACGCTCAATGTCGCGGCGTACGTCAACGACTACACCGACCTGCACGCCCAGACCTCGATCCCCAACCCCAACGCACCACAGACCTCCGTGATCGCCCTGGTGCAGAACGTCGGCAAGGACCGCGCCTACGGCGTGGACCTCGAAGCGACCTATCGCCCCACGCGTGACCTGCGTCTGTCATTGGCCTACAACTACCTGAATGCCAAGCAGCTCGACTACGGCGTCAACACCTTCAATTTTGGCGGCGCGGCGGGCTTTTGCGGCATCACGCCGGACTGCGTGCCGGGCAGCGGCGAGGCGAACACGGTGCAGGGCACGCCCTTCCCGAATGCACGGACCGACCCGAACCGCTTCGTGCCGGTCGTCGATGCCAACGGCAACCAGGTGGTCTCGGGCGGCGTGCCGCAGTACCGCTACGTCCTGGCCGGCAAGGGCCGTGACGGTACCAAGTACACGGCACAGCGCGCCTTCTCGCCCAAGCACACCGTGCAGCTCGGCCTGGCCTACACCCTGCCGCTCGGCGCCCTAGGCACGCTGACTCCCGAGGTGCAGACCTACTACAACTCCGGCTACATCCTCACCGACCTGACACCGGGCTACGGCGACAACAAGGCCTTCACCAAAACCGACCTGCGGCTGACCTACCGCAGCCTCGACGGCGACTACACCTTCCAGCTCTACGTCAACAACGTCGAGAACGAGGCCACCATCTCGCGGGCCGTCTACGGCAACCACCGCTCGATGCTGGTGAGCTACGCGCCGCCGCGCAGCTACGGCGCGCGCCTGGCGGTGCGCTTCTGATCGGCCGCGAACCGGCCGTCACTTGCCCAGCTACGCCCATGACGAGCGCCATTGCCCCGCCGATCACCTGGCGCATGAAATATGCGTACGGGATCGGCAGCACCGCCGAGTCCATCGTCATCACGACGACCAGCATGTTCCTCATGCTGTTCTACAACCAGGTGCGTGGGCTCGACCCGGCCATGATCGGCATCGCGCTGGCCATCGGCCTGGCCGTCAATGCGGTGTTCGATCCGCTCGTCGGCTCCTGGTCGGACCGCACGCGCAGCCGCTGGGGGCGCCGGCATCCCTTCATGTTTGCGTCGATGCTGCCGGCCGCGTTCCTGTTCTATGCGCTGTTCAATCCGCCGGACTCGCTGGGCAGCACCGGCCAGCTGGTGTGGCTGACGGTGTTCAACGTGCTGCTGCTGCAGGCCATGACGGTGTTCCACACGCCCCACCTGGCACTGGGCAGCGAGATGAGCGAGGACTACCTCGAGCGCACCAGCATCATGAACGTGAACACGTTCTTCCTGTGGATAGGCGACACGACGGGCTGGCTGCTGTGCTTCCTGGTGTTCTTTCGCGCAACGGCCGAGTTTCCCAACGGCGCGCTCGACCCCAGCCGCTGGCCGGTGTTCTCCGTGACTATCGCCTGCATTGTGCTGGTGTGCCTGTTCTTCTCCAGCCAGGTCACCAAGCGACGCATTCCCTACCTGCTGCAACCGGCCGCTGCCACGCCCGGCTTCAGCGCGGGCGAATGGGCGCGGGACATCTGGCGCGTACTGCGCAACCGCAATTACGTCGTGCTGCTCATCGGCTTCTTTTTCCTGTCGCTGATGACGGGCGTGCGCGGCGGGCTGTGGATCTACAACGCCACCTACTTCTGGCAGCTCAGCAACGACAAGCTGGCCTTCTTCGCCGTCGGCAGCCTGTTCGGCTATCTGTTCGCGGCCTTTTGCGTCAAGCGGCTGCACGCGCGTTTCGACAAGCGCTGGACGGGCATGCTCGCGCTGCTGGTCTATTGCATCGGCCCGGCCATCCCAATGGCGCTGGGCTACTTCGGCATCCTGTCGGCCCAGACGCCGGGGCTGCTGTGGATCCTGATCGCGTTCTCACTGCTGCAGCACGCGCCCTACAGCATCATGACGACGACCGTGTACTCAGCGCTGGCCGACATCGCCGACGAGTGTGAGCTGAAGTACGGTTTGCGGCAGGAAGGCACGCTGTACGCCACGCGCACCTTCTTTGCGCGGGTCGACCAGGCGCTCGGCACGGCGCTGGCCGGCTGGGTGCTGGCCGTCATCGCCTTCCCGGCCAAGGCCACGCCCGGCCAGGTGCCCGAGCCGGTGCTGACCGGCCTGGCGCTGGCGTTCATGCTGTCCGTCGTCCCGGGCGTCGTGGCCAGCGTGTTCTACGGGATGCTCAAGGTCACCCGCGCCACGCACGACGCAACGCGTGAAGCCATCGACGCCCGCAAGCGGGTCGAAGTAGCTGCCGATATCTCTGCCGACACCGGCGCAAATGCTCTCACCGGCCCACGCCCCCCTGCTGCCAACTTAGCGAGCTGAGCCTGCCATGACCACCACCGATTTCGCCGCCAACAAGCGCCGCCTTGCCGAGTTCCTGAACCAGCTCTCCGAAGCGAACGGCACCGGCATCGATACCGTCCTGGAAGCACACTGTGCGCCCGACACCGTCTGGCGCGTCTTCCACCCCTTCAACGACCTGCAGGGCAATGCCGAGGCGGCCGCCAAGCTGTGGGCGCCGCTGCGCGAAGCCTTCCCTGACTGGGAGGCGCGCATGGCCTTCTTCATCGCCGGTCAGTACGAAGGCCGCGACGTCGTCAGCAGCTGGGGCGTGCTGATGGGCAACCTGGCCAAGCCGTGGCTGGGCATTGCGCCGACGCATGGCCTGTGTGCACTGCGATTCGGGATCAACGCAGTGTTCCGCGAGGGGCGCATCGTCAAGGTTTATGTGCTGCTGGACATCATCGACCTGATGCGCCAAGCCGGCCTGTACCCGCTGCGCCGCATGCCCGGCTCGGCCGAGGCCTGGGCCTTCCCGCCCTGCGACAGCGGGGCCAGCGCCAGCAGCGTGGACGCCGAACTGGGCGCGGTCACGCTAACGGCAGTGCGCGAAATGCAGATGGGCCTGGCCAAGGGCGACGACCTCAAGAACCTGGCCGGCACGCGCAGCAAGCACAGCCCGCACTGGCACAAGGACATGATGTGGTACGGCCCTGCCGGCATCGGCAGCAGCCGTGGGCAGAAGGGATTCCTGGACTTTCACGGCGCACTATTCATCCAGGCCTTCCCCGACCGCGAGGGCATCGTGCGCGATCACTCGGGCCCCGAGGACGCGCATGGCCACTACATCCGAGCTGGCGACGGCCACTTCGCCGTCACGGCTGGCTGGCCATCGCTCTATGGCACGCATCTGGGCGGCCAGTGGCTCGGTCTGCCGCCTTCCGGACGCCGCGTTGAGATGCGCGTGGCCGACTGGTACCGCACCGACCGTCACGGCAAGATCATCGACAACTGGGTCATGATCGATGTGCTGCACATCCTTCAGCAGATGGGCTTGGATGTCCTCGACGACCTCCGCTACATCGTCGACCCCAGCTTGAATCGGTGGCCGGGATGAAGTGTCGCCGCCTCGCGCCCTCCCTGTCCGCCGCCGCGTCGATGCACGCGACCGCCAACCCGTCTTTGCACTAAGGAGTTCTCCATGATCCGCTACCTCAAGCGCGGCGCCAGCGCCACCGCATTGGCCGAGGCCGATGCGAAGGTCCGCGCCACCGTCGAAGGCATCCTGAAGGATGTCGAAGCCCATGGCGACGCTGCTGTGCGCCGCTACTCGCAGCAATTCGACCAGTGGGACCCGGCCGACTTCACGCTGTCGCAGGCCGCCATCGAAGCCGCCGTCAAGCAGCTCAGCCCGCGTGAGCTGGAGGACATCCGCTTCGCGCAGACGCAGGTGCGCAACTTCGCGCAGATCCAGCGCGACTCGATGAAGGACGTCGAGGTCGAGACCCTGCCCGGCGTGGTGCTCGGCCACAAGCACATCCCCGTCAACGCGGTGGGCTGCTATGTACCCGGCGGCAAGTACCCGCTCATCGCTTCGGCCCACATGAGTGTGCTGACGGCCAAGGTGGCCGGCGTGAAGCGCATCGTCGCCACGGCGCCGCCCTACCAGGGCGAGCCGCACCCGGCCATCGTCGCAGCGATGCACTTTGCCGGCGCTGACCAAATCCTAGTGCTTGGTGGCGTGCAGGCCGTTGCAGCCATGGCCATCGGCACCGAGAGCGTCAAGGCCGTCGACATGTTGGTTGGCCCCGGCAACATGTACGTCGCCGAGGCCAAGCGGCAGCTGTTCGGCCGGGTCGGCATCGACCTCTTTGCGGGGCCGACCGAGACGCTGGTCATCGCCGACGACTCCGTGGACGGCGAGATCTGCGCCGTGGACCTGCTGGGCCAGGCCGAGCACGGCCCGACCACGCCCGCGGTGCTGTTGACCACCAGCGAAAAGCTGGCCCGCGACACCATCGCCCAGGTGGAGCGCCAGCTCGAACGCCTGCCCACCGCCGGCATCGCGCGGCAGGCCTGGGCCGTGCACGGCGAAGTCATCGTGTGCGACACCGACGAGGAGATGCTGGCCGAGGCAGACCGCATCGCCAGTGAGCATGTGCAAGTCATGACGCGCGACCCTGACTGGTTCCTGCAGCGCATGACCAACTTTGGCGCGTTGTTCCTGGGCCCACGCACCAACGTCAGCTTCGGCGACAAGGTCATCGGCACTAACCACACCCTGCCCACCAACAAGGCCGCGCGCTACACCGGCGGCCTGTGGGTCGGCAAGTTCATGAAGACCTGCACCTACCAGCGCGTGACGACCGACGCTGCCAGCGCGGCAATAGGCGCCGTGTGCTCGCGCCTGTGCCACATGGAGAACTTCGCCGGGCACGGCGAGCAGGCCAACATCCGCGTGCGCCGCTACGGCCAGCAGCCCGACCTGGCATGGTACGAGCCCGTTGCCGCTGCAGGTTGACTAGCGCTCGAACCAGGCCATGATGATCAAGCTGCCCCGTATCCCCAGCTTGCGCCTGGACGGCCGACGCGCCCTGGTCACGGGCGCCGGCCGCGGGCTGGGCTTGGCCTGTGCCGCGGCGCTGGCCGAAGCCGGCGCTGAGGTGTGGCTGGCCGCCCGCGGCAGTGCCGAAGTGGAGGCCGCCGCGCAGGCCCTGCGTGCGCGCGGCGACCGCGCCCATGCGCTGGTGCTGGACGTGACCGACGTCGCAGCCACCGCACGCGCCGTGGCCGAGCACGGCCCCTTCCAGGTGCTGGTCAACAACGCCGGCACCAACCGCCCCAAGCCCTTCGAGCAGGTGAGGGAGGACGACGTGGACGCCTTGCTTGCGCTGAACACCAAGGCGGCATTCTTCGTGGCTCGTGCCGTGGCCATGGGGCTCAAGAAGGCCGGCTTGCCCGGCAGCATCATCCAGATGTCGTCGCAGATGGGCCACGTGGGTGGCGTCGACCGCAGCATCTACTGCATGACCAAGCACGCGCTGGAAGGCATGAGCAAGGCCATGGCGCTGGAGTTGGGCCCCTTTGGCGTGCGCGTCAACACGGTCTGCCCGACCTTCATCGAGACGCCCATGACCCACGACTGGCTGGCCACGCCAGCCTTCCGGGAGCTGGTGCTGGCCAAGATCCCGATGGGCCGAGTTGGCCGGGTCGAAGACGTCATGGGAGCGGTGCTTTTCCTGGCCGGGGACGCCGCCGCATTGGTGACCGGTTCCGCCCTGATGGTCGATGGTGGCTGGACCGCGTCATGATGATGGCCCCCAGACCGCCCCGCCGCCCGGTGTCCTCCGTGAGCAAGAACAGCGTTACTTCCATCGACGTCGCCCGCCTCGCCGAGGTGTCCCAGTCCGCCGTCAGCCGTACCTTCACGCCCGGCGCCAGCGTCGCGCCCGAGACACGCGCCCGTGTGCTGGAGGCCGCGCGCAAGCTAGGTTACCGGCCCAACGCCATCGCCAGCACGCTGAGCACGCGGCGCAGCCGCATGATCGCCGTGGTGCTGTCCAACCTGCAGAACCAGTTCTACCCGGTCGTCATCGAGACGCTGTCGCAGCGTCTGCAGAAGGACGGTTATCACGTCCTGCTCTTTATCACCGAAACCGAGGACGCCGATGAGCTGCTGCTGGAGCTGATGCGCTACCAGGTCGACGGCATCGTCATGGCGTCCACCCACCTGTCTTCGGGCCTGGCGCAGCAGATGGAGGATGCGCGGGTGCCGGTGGTGATGTTCAACCGCACCGCCAGCAAGGGCAGCATCAGCACGGTCAGTTCTGACAACTTCGGCGGCGGCAAGGCCGTGGCGCACTTCCTTGCCGATGGTGGCCACCAGCGCGTCGCCTACCTGGCCGGCGCCGAAGATTCCTCCACCAACCAGGACCGCGAAGCCGGCCTGCGCGCCGGGCTGTCGGAGCGCGGCCTACGGGTGGTGGCGCGGGCGGTCGGCAACTACGAGTTCGACCGCGCAGCCCAGGCCACGCACGAGCTGTTCGACGGCCTCATTAACAGCGCAGAGCGGCCCGATGCGCTGTTCGTGGCCAGCGACCATATGGCATTCGCCGCCATCGACACCCTGCGCACGCTCGGCCTGCGCGTGCCCGAGGACGTGTCGGTCGTCGGCTTCGACAACGTGCCCCAGGCCGCCTGGGGCGCCTACGGCCTGACCACCATTGAACAAAGCGCTGTGCCCATGATCGAGGCGACGGTGCGCATGCTTCTGCAGCAACTCGAGGACGACGCCGTCACCCGCGATCACGTCGTGGTGCCTACGCGCCTGGTGGTGCGCACCTCGGCCCGGCTCGCGCCTCCCCAATCACCCCCCTGAGCCCTGGTCCATCCACGGGGCTCGATCGAGCTGTACCCATGATCCTGACCGCCTCCGAAGTCGCGCGCCGGCACATCCGCCGCGCGCAATACGTCTCTTGCGACGAAGCCTTCGTCGACGTGCGCCTTCCCGGCAGCACGCCCAAGGAGAACTACTCTATCGTCGGGCCCGGCGTGACACAGAACCCCACTCAGGTCGTCAATCTGCGTGAGGCGCATGGCTTCAACATCGGCGCGGCTGGCATGGGCCCGGGCATCACCAACAGCTTGCATCTGCACTTCACCGCGGAGGTCTTCATCGCGTGTGAGGGCACATTCAGGCTCCGCTGGGGCGCTGATGGCCTGGAGGGCGAGGCGGTGCTGGAGGAGGGCGACATCATCTGCATGCCCACCTGGATGTTCCGCGGCTTCTCCAACTCCGGCAGCCGGCACGGCTTCTTGATGACGGTACTTGGCGGTGATGACACCGGCGGCATCATCTGGAGCCCCGACGTGCTGAAGCGAGCGCGCAGCACCGGCCTGTATCTGGGGCGGGACAACCAGCTCATCGACGTGCCGCCCGGCAGCGCGCCGCCAGCGCCGGAGACCTTGCTTCCGCTCATGCCTGACGACGAGGTGGCTGCCTTGCGGCGCTGGTCCGAGGGGGAGCTGATGCAGCGCTGCGTGCGGCCGGCCGATCGGGACTTTCGCCCAGCCACGCTCGACACCGCGCTGCCCGGCCATGGCTGGCAGATCGCCCCGGTCATCGGCTGGGGCATCAGCCAGCACCGTGAGCACCGTCCCGCCGTCACCGACCTGCAGGGCTTCTCCGTCGAATGGATAAAGGTGCCGGCAGGGCAGCGCACCGCGTCGTTTGAGCTGGACCAGACCGCCGTGCTCATCCACGCGGACGGATCACTCGCTGTGAGCTTCAATGACGGCAGTGACGCCGTACATACCGAGCTCGGGCCTTGGGACACCTTGTCTATGCCGGCCGGCAGCCGCCGGCAGTTCATCAACAGCGGCACGCAGGACGCGCACGCACTACTGGTCGTGACCGGCGACGCGCCCAAGCGCCCGATGTTCGACGCCGCCGTGCACACCGCAGCGGCACTGGCCGACCTGGCCCTGGACGCCGGCGGCCGGCTGGCGCGCAAGAGCCTGCTGCCGCCCGCGATGTCGGTGTGACGCCAGCGCCGTTGATCGCGCTGCCGGGCACCTTGCTGGACAGCCGCAGCCTGGCCTTGATGCTGTCCGGTCTCAGCGCGAAGACGCTGGTGCTTGGCGAGGCCGATGGGCTCGATGACGAAGCCGACCGTCTGGCCGCGCAAGCTCACGCGCCCGCCATCTGGGTCGGTCATTCGCTGGGCGGCATCGTGGCGCTGCACCTGGCGCGGCGCCACCCGGGTCGCGTCGCCGCGCTGGTTCTGCTGGCGTCCAACGCTAGGGCAGGGCGCGACACCCCGGAGGCGCGCCGCGCCGCGCATTGGGAGCTGGCGCAACGCCACGGGCTCGCGCGGCTTGCGCGCGATGAACTGGCACCGGCCTACGGGCTGGTTCCTGGCGACGCGATGGTCGCATCGCTGGCTGAACAGGCTGAATGTGTCGGGCTGGCGCGGTTTCGTCGCCAGTTGAGCTATGCGCGCGAACGCCCCGGCCTGCTGGCGCCACCGCACTGGCTGACCTGCCCAGTGCTGGCGCTCAGCGGTGAACGCGACGGCCTGTGCCCACCCGGGCACAGCTGTGAATTGATTGCTCTGGTGCAACCGCCAGCATGCGGCGAGCACCACATGCTGGCCGATGCGGGCCACCTGTTCCCGATGCAGCAGGCGCCGTTGGCAGCGCTGGTGCTGCATCGCTTCCTCACCTCACTCGGACAAGGCGTCATATGAAGAGCAATCGACTGCTCGAGATCTTTCGCAGCAGCCAGGCCGCCGTGGCGGGGTGGATGAGCTTGGATTCAGCCTACGCCGCGGAGCTGGTGGGCTGCAGCGGCTTCGATGCGGTGGTGGTTGACTGCCAGCACGGCATGGCGGGCCACGCGCAGATGGTGGCCATGCTGCAGGCGCTGTCGCACACGCCGGCCGTGCCGCTCGTGCGTGTCAGCCAGAACAACCTGGCGGAGATCAACCGGGCGCTGGACGCCGGCGCCTGGGGCGTGATCTGCCCGCTGGTGAATACAGCGGTCGAAGCGCTGGCATTCGGCCGTGCCTGCCGCTATCCGCTCGACGGTGTCGAAGGCGACCGCTCGTTCGGTCCGGCTCGAGGCCTGCTGGTGGGCGGCGCCGACTACCCGCAGCATGCCAACGCCAACGTGCTGGCGCTGGCGATGATCGAAACGCGCGCCGGTCTCGACGCCGTGGAGGCCATCGCGGCAGTGCCGCAGATCGACGGCCTGTTTATCGGCCCCAGCGACCTGGGTATTGCTCTAGGGCTTGGCCCCGGTGCGAGTCATGAGCACCCCATGCTGGCCGATGCCATCCGGCGCATTCAGGCCGCCTGCAGGACGGTGGACAAGGTGGCTGGCATCTGGTGTGGCAGCGCCGAAATGGCCCGCGCCATGCAGGCTCAGGGCCTGCAGCTGGTGGCGCCCGGCCATGACGCCATCTGGCTCAAGGCCGAGATCGCGCGCCGCCTGGCGGTGCTGCGTGCACCTGCCGCGGCGAGCTGACCCTGCCGAGGCACCATGCGACTCTTCAACACATTTGTCTGCGCCTTGCTGCGTCGCGTGGCCCTGCTCGCGATGCTGGTCAGCGCCAGCGTGCAGTCGCATGCCGCGCTCGCCGTGCCGGCCGATCGCTGGCTGGAGATGGACCTTTACTGGTTCGATCCCGCCGACGTGGACGCCTCCGCGGACCGGTTCTGGGCCCGCTATGCGCCGCTGTACCGCGGCGTGTCCGGCCATCGCGGCGTCGTGCTGAGCGTCGGCCTGACTGCGAACTTCATCCTCAGCTACAGCGGCGACCCGGCCCAGCAGATCTGGCTGCCCAGAACCAGCGGGCAGGAGCTCGGCCACTCGCTGCGCGGGCAACTCGACGGTGACACCGCGCAAAGGCAACGCGCCTGGCGTGAACGCTTTACCGCGGCGAAGCGGGCTGCGCATTCGGTCAGTTATGGTCGCTGGACCTATGCCGACCTGCGCCGGTTGACCGACGCGATGCGCGAGCGAGCACGGCGAGAGGGCATCAGCGATTTCAGGATGGCCGCGTTTGTGGTCGGGCAAGACGGTGCCTACGGCGACCCAATGCCGTTCGCCCGACGCCACCCCGAGGCCTTCACGGGCTGGGGCGAGGTGGCGCCCGGCGCGCTCGCTTCCAGCAGCCACTTCGATCCCGTCAACGCTCTGCGGGCCGATTCCCAGCCGCTGGGCGGGCTGCCGCAAGGCATTCCGGAAGGATTCCCGGTCCACGCCCTGTTTGCGGCGCAGTGGGGCGCCGTGTCGAAAGCCTGCGGTCTGGACGGCCTCATGCTGCGCGATT
Organism: Pelomonas sp. Root405; assembly: GCF_001425165.1. Lineage (GTDB taxonomy): Bacteria > Pseudomonadota > Gammaproteobacteria > Burkholderiales > Burkholderiaceae_C > Pelomonas. The sequence goes on along the minus strand of NZ_LMDU01000013.1, from coordinate 340,808 downwards.
CCTTCAGCTTTCCGCGCGCCTATACACGCTACGGTCCCTGGGGCCAGTACGTGCCCGACAACGCAACGGCCGAGCGGAACACCGCGGGGCTTGCCGCGCTGCTGCGGGGCGTCAAGCAGGCCAACCCGCGCACGTTGACCATGATGTATTCGACCGCTGCGACCGCGACGGCGGATTGGCGCGGCAACGGCATCGATCTGGAGAGGATCGCCCGCGATGGCCATCTCGACATCTTCGTGGACCAGACCTGGGCCGGCGCCTGGGGCGAGGTCGGCGTGCGTGAGCAGACATTCTGGAACGCGCCGCTGCTCGGCTGGACCTACCAGCTCGGCACACTGTTGATGCACGCGGCCGTGCTCGCCGACACACGGGTGCGCCATTACCCTTTGATCGAAACCTTCGACGCATGGGAGAGCTGGAACACCATCCACACCGCGCCGGAGCGGTTGCGCTGGGCGATCTGGGCCTACTCGCATGCCGGGGTGAAGACGCCGCAGGGTCTGCGCATGCCGGCCGGGGCATACATTTCCTGGGGACACCATGGCGAGGAACTGCTGAGCGACCAGGATGTCGGTTTTCTTAGCGGAGAGCTGGATGCAGCAGCATGGGATGCGGCGCAAACCGTCGACATCGCGGGGCCGACCTTGGTCTATTCGCGCGATGCTGCGGCCGCGCAGATGTCACGCCTTGCGCCAGGGTTCGATCCCCGCGACCGGCTCGATGAACAGGTGGGCACGATCATCAAGTGGCCGCTGCCGGTGCTGTCGGTGACCCGCGCGGAGTGGCTGTCGCAGGTGCGGTCGGATCTGCTGCTTTTCGGCGCCACGAACGACCTACCGCCCGCCCAGCTCGACGTCATCAAGCGCATGGCCGGCCAGGGGCAGGCGATGGCCTTCTTCGGCGCCGTGGCCAGCGGAACGCATTCGGCGTTGTCCGGCCTGCTGGGTGTTTCAAGCGTGCCGCATCGGCCGAACGTGCAGGACCGCATGCTGCGCGCCGTGCCCGGTGCGGCCTGGCCGGCCGTGGCCAACGCGGGCGCCTTCAATGCGCCCCCGCCCGCGACGCAGGTGAGGGCGCCGGCGGGCTCGGTGGTCTACAGCTTCGGAAACGCCGCCGGGCTGGTGCTCGACCAAGGCGGCCAACGCAACCTCGCCTTGTGGGACCCGGTCCCCTTCTTCGACTACTGGTACCGGCCGTTGAAGGACTTGCTCAACGGCGACGCGACGCCCTATGCAGTGGTTGCCGCGACGCTCAACCAGCAGTTGGGCAAGGCGGGTGCTTTCAGAGCGGTGGACTCTGACGTGGCGCACTCTGGCACGGTCTCGGCGTGGGTCCGCGAGGACGGGAAAGTGCGCTTGCTGGTCGGCAATCTGGAAGAGGGTTTGCGCGACGATGCCGACCGCAGCCGGCGCATGACGCTGAGCTTCCCGCGGTCATGGCACGGCTGTCGTTGGCAGTCGGCCGGTGGCATACCACCCCCCGCTGCGGGTGCCAATCAGGCTCGCATCGACTTGCCGCCGCAGGGCAGTGCGCTGTTTCTGTGTGATCGTTGAACGCGGTCGGGGCCGCCCTGGCCTGCGCCGATGCGGTTCGGACGGGTTAAGTTAGGCTAAGTTCTGCACGGGAGGCCCGCAATGTGCCCAAAGCCGGAGTCCGCGACCAGGGGAGTGAATATCAATCTTGCAGCGGTTGCTGTCATCGGCGGTCAGCCGTCGAGTTGACGATGCCTGGTGAAGCGGTCCCCGGCAGCCCTGGCCGTTTGGCCTGAACGACCGGTGTCGCGGGTGATGCGGTGGTCCAGTCTGGCTGATCCTGGCTACGGCGATCGACGCGCGCCGAAATGTCTGCTGCTTGAAGCGTTAGGACGGCGATTTCGACCGGAAGAGACATCCGCTTTCCTGAGTTGGCTGCCGCAAGGCGCTCGTTCAAGCCCGGCCAGAGGCACTAGAAGTCGAGGTTGCAGCAGAGGGCAGATCGGTTGGCAGCCGCCCGCGGCGAATCCAGCTCCTGGCGCAAACAGTACTCAAGCGCGTGCATCGAGGCATTCACTCTCCTATGGTTGGTCGGTACGGAATTCTCAAAGCCTGGTGGGCTTCTTTGGCACCTGCACGTTGGACAGCTGATGTCTTGGCAACGTCTTCTTCGTCGGGGCCATGAATGTGCGGTTTGCTAAAACTCGGATGCGCGCCCTAGCCAGCCCTGGCCGCCTCTGCCGCAGCATGAGCGGCATGTGCCGCTCGGTACACGGAGGCGTGCAGACTGCCCAGCTTGGGCGACTGTCCCAGCGGCGCATTCGGCGGGACGGCAAAGAAGTCCTCGCGCCAAGGCAAGGCCACAGCCTGGCCGACGTTGAACTTCGTGTCGAAGCTCAAGCCTGCGGCCTTGAACGCGGCTGGTGCGCCTTGCTTTGTGATGGCGAACTCGCCGATGTGCAGGCGATTGAGCTGCTGCGATGTCCCATAGGGTGTTAGCGTCAATCAGTGTGGTCAGGTGGTCAGCACAACTGGAGGTCAGAAGCCGGCCTTACAGCGTTGGTCTATCTGGCGCGGTGGGCGGCTGCTATAGGCGACCGGTCTCGAGCTCACTGCGACATACGGCTTGACTGGCTGCGACGCGCCCGACCAGCTGGCGGCCGAGTGTCAGCTGTTCAAGGCTTGGCCTAGCGCTTCCGACTCGATCCCTTGAAGCTCTGAATCTCAAAAGCCGACTGACCGCTCAGCACGCTTCGCGGCGCTTCTGCGCGAGTCCTTGGTCGTGGGATTGGTTGTGACTCAGTGGTTGCTCTGGCAGTTCCAAGCAGCCGCGGGAGCAATCGCTCCACCCGCAGCGCCTGGAGCACCGGCAGCGAGCAGCACCGGCTGGGTTTTTCGCTTGGGCGTGTCGAAACCGATGACCGTCGCTCGTCATAGGGTGTACGCACGGAGGAAATCGATGTTGCTCAAGGACAAGGTGGCTGTGGTGTATGGCGGCAGTGGCGCGGTGGGCGGCGCAGTAGCGAGGGCCTACGCCCGGGAAGGGGCAAGGGTGTTTCTCGCCGCGCGCAATCGCACCGCACTTGAAAAGGTCGCCGCAGAGATTGCGGCGGCCGGAGGACGGGCGGAGGTGACGATCGTCGATGCGACGAGCCCCGTGTCCATCCATGCCCATCTCGATGCCGTGGTTGCCGCCGCAGGCCCGGTCCGGCTCATGTTCAACGGGGTCTCATGGGCGGACACGCAAGGCTCGTCCATGGCAGACATGGGCTTCGCTGCCATGTTCGAACCGATCCGGCTGTCGATGATCAGCTGGTATCACACAGGAATCATCATGGCCCGCCACATGGGGCAACACGGCGGTGGGGCCATCGTCGGCATCACCGCAAACGTGGCCCGCTGGCCGTCACCCGCGATCGGTGGCTTTGGCATCGCTTGCGCAGCAGTCGAGCACTTTCTGCGCCAACTGGGCATGGAGCACGGTCCATCGGGCGTTCGGGTGTGCTGGGTGCGCTCGCCTGGGTCTCCCGATGCCCCGGGCGTACGCGACATCTGGCAGAAGCACGCAGAAGAAGGCGGCATCAGCTTCGAGGACCTGCATCGGGACTACGCCAAGACGACGCCGCTGCGCCGAATCGCCCATCTTGCGCAGGTCGCAGATGCGGCTGTGCTGTTGTCGAGCGACTTGGCTTCCGCAATGACCGCGACGGTCGCCAACGCCACGGGTGGTAGTCAGATCGACTGATTGCATAGAAAAGGAGAAACCATGCTGACCTTGCCGAAAATCATTGCGCGACCGGCCCAGGCGTATGCCTATGTGCGCTTCACAGTCCGCATGGACGAGATGATGAAGCCCGCCGACGAGGGGTTTCCGCTCGTCTTTGAGACCCTTGCCGAGCAAGGCATCAAACCGATCGGAGCGCCTTTCTACAACTATCGCCGCATCAACATGGCTGAGACGCTGGACGTGGAGGCCGGGATCGCCATCGAGCGGCCCGGTTCAGCGACGGAGCATGTGAAGTTCGCGACGCTGCCGGCGGGGCGGTTTGTCACGCTGCGTTGGCACGGACACCCTGACAAGCTCGAGGCGGTGACCGCCATGCTGATCGGTTGGGTTCGGCTGACCGAGCAGCCGCTCGACGTCGAAGAGCGAGCGGATGGCGATCACTTCGCCTGTCGGCTCGAGCTTTACGAAACCGATCCCGCCGAGCAGCCCGATATGGCGCAGTGGGTGACCGAACTCGCTTTCAAGCTCAGGCAATAGTCGGCTCGAGGTCCCCGTCGTCCGGTCGCTTCCAACAGCAGGCCAGCGCCTGGCGTGCCAACTGCCTCGGACGCGGGGATCAGGCGTTGTCAGTCGCTGCGGCTTGGCCAATGAACCCGTAGCCCGGCAACCCGATCCCAGTAGGTTCGCATGCTGTCGCGGGCCCACTCACGATCCTGCGGAAGCAGGAAGCCGGCAGCGACTTGATCCTCGATCGCGCGGCCGACGGCTGCCATGTAGCCTTCGAGACCCACGTACCGCTCGGCCACCGAGAGACGTGGATCTTTGCTGCGCCTGCCGCTCGCAGGCGTCGCCGGGAAAGGGATGAATGCCCCTCTCAGCCCAGATAGGAAGCCGAACGTGAGCAGCGCCGGATCCTGCGGGTTCCAGGCCGTGTAGGTGCCCAGCGGGACCGACTGCGCCAGGCCTCGCCAGGATCCGAGTTCATTGCCGTCCCGGTCCACCCGCGGAACTAACAGTGGGTAGCGCAGACCGAGCTGTGGGGGCTCGGTGATGATGCCGTGCGAACGGTACTCGCGGCCGAAATCGAGTTGATACCGTGGCGGCGGCCCGGCTGGAACGACGACGCTAGGGATGGCCGGAAAGTTGAGCTTGTCCGGCGAGACCAGCGTCGACCCCAAACGCGGGCGGTACGACGGCGGTGGTTCGGCGCGCCCGGCAACCCACTTGTCCAGGCCGACCAGCAAGGCGGGCAGCGCAAGCGCCAGATCGTCGTTGTCGTTGTATGGGAGTGGCGCGCGGTCACGCCTCTCCAGGAACAGGGTGGAAGGCTGAGGGCTGTGCGCAGTGCCTGCGAAGGCATAGGTTCGCGTGCCGTCAGCTTCGGGTACTTCCTGGGTTCCATCCGTGGTGGTGTGTAGCAGCGAGCCTGCCCTCGCCCAGTACTCGGTGGAATTGAGCACATGGAAGATGCGCGGCTGAACGCCGTCGCCAAGCGCGCGGTCCAGCAACCCTTGCGGCGGGCCGCGGTCCCCGATGTCCGGCGTCGGCATGTCGGCGAACGGGTACAGATCGACAGCACGCAGATGGCTTCGAACCGAGTTTCCGGCCTCGCTGGGCAGCGCATAGCGGTGGTTGAAGGACCCACGGCCCCCACCGCTGGCCGTGTCGAGTACGCCGTCGAACACGCGCCGTCCCCGCACGTCGGCGTTGAATCCCCGGTAAAGGAAGTCACGAAGGAAGCGCGCGCCTTGCGAGTAGCCGTAGCCGATCAGCCGACGCGCGTACGCTGGGCGGCTGTTCAGCGAGCTGGCGGTGTCGTTGTGCTTCAGGTGCGAGGCGAAGTCACGCACGGCCGCTTCACCCAGCCCCATCACCTTGGATGGCCCGGCCGTGAAGACGATGGTGACAAGCGACGGCCCATCGACCGGCGTCGACAGAAGGAAGGCACACCGATCCTCGGCCACGCGACCGTCGGCTTGCCGTCTCGCAAATCGCCATGCCTCCCGGGGAACGACCTGCCCCGGATCTTCCAGGCTCCGGTGAATGCGGAGTACGGCGGCGGCCTCACCGGTTTCGAGCGCACAGATGGCACCCTCACCGAAAGCGCCACTATCCAGGCTGGCGCCACCGAAGCCCAGCAAGGCCGTCGCCCGGAACGGCCCCGTCACGGGTGCGGACGGCACGTCTAGACCGAATTCTTCTGTTTTGAGGTCGCCCTGCCAGCCGGCCCACGCAAAGGTGTAGCCCAGGTCGAACAAGGTCGAACGAGAAACTTCGCGCGTCTCGTTCTTCCTGAGGGCGAAGGCGTCCGCTTGGAACAAGAGCCCGTTCGATTGATCTCGGCCGCGGTTGGCCACTTCCAAGATCGTGGTCCCATTCGCCCGCGCCGCGTCACGAGGGCGCAGCAGCAGGAACGGCCCCTGAAACTCGACCTTCCCTCTGCTATTGAGTGGCGCAAGGCGAATGTCGGCAATGTCGCGTGATGACGCGGCGGTGGGGTCGACCTCGTAGCGGACAGTGCCCGACAGCAGCTCGTACTCGCCGGCGCCGAAGGCGCGACCCTGTATCCAAGGGCGCTGTTCCGCCACCTCAACGGCTACGACCTCGGCCGAGGCCGGGGCGGCGATACACGCAACGATGCAAGCTGCAGCAAGACGGCCAAGCATCAGGTATACCTCCCGCAGCGGGCAGCGCGCCACCGCGAGGACGGCGGCGGCGCCCAGCTGCTAGCCTTCACACTGCAGATCAGCGCGGCGCTGTCGCCGCGCCGGCTCGGTGAAATGTCGAACGCAGACCAGATGCGTGGCACCAGGGCCTGTGCCTCGACGGGGGCATGGGTATTCATCGCTTGATCCAGGGGTTTGACCTTGGCCCCAATGTCGCACCAGTTCCATCGCGTTCTCAAAGCCATCTTTTGAGGATGTGGACGAACCGTGCAGTCGGCGTGGCTGTGTGTTCACTGACCGGCCGGCGACTGACCCTGCGCTGATAGGGAAGCTCTTCTCTGCCGATCAAGCGTCGGATTTCGCTCCAAGGGGGCGTTGGCCGGAGCTAACGTTGATCTTGCGAACTTCTGTTGCCGGCTTTCGGGCCGCGACTTTGCAGCCCCAATCGGGTGATGAGCGTGTTCAAGGCTTCAAGCGTCATAGCTTCCGATGTGGCCCCCACCGCTACAGTCAATAACGCCACAGCGATCTAGCCTCTCGCCCTCCTGCCTCGACTGCTCTGAATGACCGACGACGACCTCCACCGCCTTGCCGAGGACGCTTTGCGCGAGCGTGGGTTTCTTCCGCGCTTTTCCCCTGGCGCGCTCGCCGAGGCGCAAGACCGCCGCCGCACCGGCCCGTTGCGCCCGGGTGATGCTCGCGACCTCCGGCAGCTCGCGTGGTTCTCGATCGACAACGATGACACGCGCGACCTGGATCAGCTCAGCGTGGCCGAGCCGCTGCGGGGCGGCGCCACTCGTCTGCTTGTCGCGGTCGCCGACGTCGAGGCCTTCGTGCCTGTGGGCAGCGCGCTCGACGAGCATGCCGCGGTCAACACCACCTCGGTCTATACGGCTGCAGGCGTCTACCCGATGCTCCCCGAGACGCTGTCCACCGACCTGAGTTCGCTCCACGAGGGTGAGGAACGCTTGGCTGTCGTGGTTGACCTGCGTGTCGAGGCCGACGGTGCGGTATCTGGGGCTTCGCTGTACGCAGCCATCGTCGTCAACCACGCGAAGCTGGCCTATGACGCGGTTAGCGCCTGGTTGGCCGACGAGTCGTTGCCGCTGCCGCGGCTTGACGAAGTGCCGCGACTGGCGGAGCAGCTTCGCCTGCACGACGCGCTGGCGGCACGGCTGGCACGCAGGCGCCACGAGCATGGGGCCCTGAACATGACAACCGCGTCGGCGCGGCCCGTCTTCGCCGGAGGCCGGTTGGTCGACCTGCGGGCCGACGAGAAGAACCGTGCGAAGGACCTGATCGCTGAACTCATGATTGCGGCGAACAGCGCCACTGCCAGGTTTCTGGACCAGCACGGCTTTCCGTCGCTGCGCCGCTTCCTGCGGGCACCGCAGCGTTGGGACCGCATCGAGGCGCTCGCCGCGTTGCACGGCGGCCGCCTGCCGGACGAGCCGGATGCCGCTGCGCTCGACCGTTTTCTTTCCCGGAGCCGCCAGGCCGATCCTGCTGGCTTCGCCGACCTGTCGCTGGCGGTCGTCAAACTGCTCGGCGCGGGCGAATACCTGGCCGCCGGGCCGACGAGGCCAGGACAGGGCCATTTCGGCCTCGCCGTCCACGACTACGCGCACACCACAGCGCCCAATCGCCGCTTTCCCGACTTGGTCATGCAGCGACTCGTCAAGGCGGCCCTCGCGGGCAAGCCGCCGCCTTACACGGTCGAGGCGCTCGACGGCATTGCGCGGCACTGCACCGAGCAGCAAGGCCGGGCCAATGCGGTTGAGCGCCAGGTGCTCAAGGCAGCTGCCGCCTTCCTGCTCGACCAACGCATTGGCGAGGTCTTCGACGCCGTGGTGACGGGCGTCGCGTCCAAGGGCACCTTTGTGCGCCTGCGCCAGCCACTCGTCGAAGGTCGGGTCATGCGGGGCTTCGAAGGTCTCGACGTGGGCGACACGACGCGCGTGCGGTTGGTCGCTGTCGACCCCCACCAGGGCCACATCGACTTTGAAGGGGTCGCCTGAGCTGCGGATGTAACGTCTTTGGCGTGCCCTTGTGGCGGACAGAACAAGAACCATCTACCGGGCGCGGCATTGGTCGCCGTTCACTGGAGGCTCCGCCATGTTCAAACGCCTGACCCTGCTCTGGACCGTCGCGAGAGGCGATGCTCAGCGGCTCTGGATCGCCTTGCGCCATCCCGCCGCACCGACGTGGCTCAAGGTCGGCACCGCGCTCATCGTGCTCTACGTGCTGTCGCCTATCGACCTGCTTCCCGACGTCATTCCTGTGCTGGGATGGATGGACGACGTTGTGCTGGTGCCAATGGCGATCCGCTTCCTGCTGAACCGGCTGGAGAAACGTGCGTGACTGGCGTGCTTGCCGCGGTCGAGGCAAAGGACCGTAGGCGGCATCAACCAGCGTGACAAGTTCCAATCTCCGCACAAACCGGCACCAACATCAGCTGTACGCCAGCGCGCGCGCCGCCGGTACACGCAGGGCCCGTCGAGCGGGGAGCGCGCAGGCCAGCAGCGAGATCAGCGCCATCAGCCCCAGCCAGCCGAAGGCCACGCCAGCGCTCGGCACCAGCCGCCATGGCACGCTGAACATGATGCGGCCGAAGGCCATCTCGAGCAGGGCGCTGATGGGCAGGGACAGCGGCAGCGACACCAGCCAGGCCAGCACGACGATGGTCAGGCCCTCGGCCTGGACCATCGCGAGGATGGCGCCGTCGCGCGCGCCGATGGCGCGCAGCACGCCGATCTCGCGCTGGCGCTCCAGCACGGCCAGGCCCATCGTCGAGGCCAGGCCCATTGCGCCGACAGCGATCATGACGACGCCCATCGCGCCCAGGAAATCCACCACCATCAGCAGGTGGTCTTCGACGACGCGGCGGCTGTCGGCCTGGGACTGGCTGCCCGCCACGCCGATGCCGGCCTCGGCCAGCACCTCGCGCAACTGCCGCACGGCGTCCACCAATGCGATGGGTGAGCCCGGTGCGTCGAGCCGCAGCACCAGGCTGTTCGCCAGCGTGTTGCTGGCGGCGGCATCCAGCGTGGCGCGCGACGTGTAAGCCAGCGCCTGCGGACCGCTGTCGACCAGGCCGACGACGGTCCAGTCCCGGTCGGCGAAGCGGTGCCTGCTGCCGACGGCGAGCGCGGGTTGCTGCAGCAGCAGCAGGCGGCTGACCACGACCTCGCCGTCGCCGGCGAGCCAGCGCCCCTCCAGCAGGCGCGGTGCCAGCAGGCGGCTGCTGGGCGGCAGGCCGAGCAGCGTGAGCGGCTCACCGCCAACGGTGCTGCGCAAGCTGCGCCAGGCTTCGGCCTCGGCAATGCCGGGGACCTCGGCGGCCAGGGCCTCCAGCCTTGCCGCCGGTGCGGGCGCGGCAACGCGCATCTGCAACTGGTAGTGCTGCGCGCCGAAGAGATCATCCACGGAACCACGCACGGCGCTGCGCAGGTTGGCGGCAGCCAGGTAGACCGCACCGCCGCTGGCCAGCGCCAGCACGGTCAGCAGCATGCGCTGGCGGCGCCGGAAGGCATTGCCCACCGACAGCAGCATCGGCCGCGCCCAGCCGCCGAGATGGGGCACCAGCCGCGCCGCGAGCGCGCCACGCTTCAGGCTCAAGGACTGGCCTTCGCGGGTGATGCCGATGTCGCGCAGTGCCTCGCCGACGGGTCGGCGCAGGGCCGCGCGCACGGGCAGTGCGGCAGCGGCCAGCGGCAGTGCCAGGCCGACCGCGAGCTGCAGCGCCACGCCCCAGGCCGGCGTTGCGATGCCGTGGAGTGAGAAGTTCAGCAGCTCGGCCTTGAGTCCTCCATACAGGCGGCCTAGCCACAGCGCGGCCGGCAGCGCGATCAGCGACGCCAGCAGGCCGAGCGCGCCGGCCTGGGCCAACACCATCGCGCCGATCTGCCGGGGCGGGCCGCCCAGCACTTTCATGATGGCAATCTCGCGTGTCTGCCCGGCCAGCATCGCCGCGACGAGGTTGACGACGAGGAATCCGCAGGCCAGCAATGCCAGCAGGCCGAAGGCGCCCTGCGTCATCAGCAGCGAGTCCATCTGTGCCGCATGGATGTGCTGGCCGGGTTCGGGCACGTCGATGCGCCTGACCGCATAGCCGGCCGTGGTCAGCCGGGTCGCCAACGCCTCGACGCTGCGGCGGACATCCGCCCGTGCGGCGCGATGGTCCCGCATGCGGACCTGCAGCTCGTCGAAGCCTGCGCCTGCACCCAGCCGCTGCAGCGTCGCCTCGCTGCCGTAGAGGTAGACGAGGTTCTCCATCCAGCCGGGCGCCTGGCTGACGTCGCGCACCAGGCCCTGCAGGTCAACGGACTGGGTCTCGCCGCCAGTCAGGCGCAGCGACACCGGCTCGCCGATGCTGGCGCCGGAGAAGTCCAGCGAGGAGCGCTCGATCCACAGGCTGCCGTCTGCGAGCGGTGCGTCGAACTGCAGCCGCCCGATGTCGGCGCGCTGGAAGTCATCCAGCGCGATGACGACGGCATTGCGTGCGCGGCCATTTGCCAGCACGGTGGCGCCCACACTGCGGCGCAGCCGCGCGGCGGCGATGCCGGGCTGGGCCTGCGCAACGGCAAGCGCCTGCGCGTCGGCGCGGTCCAGCACCAACGTGGCCGAGGCGGGCAGGCTGGCGCGGTAGCCTTGGTCGGTCGCGCGCTCGACCAGCGTCCACGCGTTCAGGATGGTGCCGGCGGCCGTCAGCCCCAGCGCCACCGCGAGCACGACCAGCAAGCTGCGCGCGCGGTGCTGCCACAGGTCGCGCCAGGTCTTGAGCACCCTAGTCATGGCGACGGTCCTCGACCAAGCGCCCATCGCGCAAGCGCAGGCTGCGCTGCACCTGGCCCAGCGCCGCTGCCTCGTGCGTGACCATGACGATGGTGACGCCCTGTTCGCGCGCCAGTTCAGCCAGCAGCGACAGCAGCGCCTCGCCGTTGGCCGAGTCGAGATTGCCGGTCGGCTCGTCGGCCAGGATCAGTGGTGGCGAATTGGCCAGCGCGCGGGCGATGGCCACGCGCTGCTGCTGGCCGCCGGACAGCGCCGATGGAAACTTGTGCGCCTGGTCGGCCACGCCGAGGCGTTCGAGCAGCGCCAGCGCTCGCGCGGTCCGCTCGGCGGCCGGCCACTGGTTGCAGAAGTCCATCGGCAGCATGACGTTCTCCAGCGCCGTCAGCGTGGGCAACAACTGGAAGAACTGGAACACGACGCCTACGGCCTTGCCGCGCCAGCGTGACAGGGCGCGCTCCGTCAGGGCGCGCAGGTCCTGGCCCGCCACGCGCAGCTCGCCGCTGCCGGCGCGGTCGATGCCGGCGAGCAGGCTGAGCAGCGTGGACTTGCCGCTGCCCGAGGGGCCGACGACGGCAACGAACTCACCCGCATGGATGTCGAGGTCGAGGTCGGCGAGGGCCTGGAAGTCGCCGCCCGCGGCGGGGTAGCTCTTGCCGACGCCGCGCAGGCGGATGAGTGCTGGGCTTGCTTGCATGCAGCCAATGTAGGAAGCGGCTGGCCGCGCGGCGCACCGTTGGACGGCACGGTTGTGCCACTCGGCGAATCGGCCCTCGCCAGGCGTGTCGCGCGTCGCGATGCTGGCGGCATGTTGCATCTGGAGACGCCATGAAAGCCCTCGTCCTGACCCTCGCTCTCGCCTTCACGGGCTCAGCCCATGCACAGCACGGTGCTGCGCCTGCGGCGATGTCGGTGCCGGCCGAGGCCGCACAGTTCGACTTCCTGGTCGGCCAGTGGGAGCTGGAGGTCAGCCCGAAGGTCGGCGGCCTGGCCGCCATGATCCACGGCGCGCCAAAGCTGGTGGGCAGCTGGAAGGCCTGGAAGTCATTCGACGGCCACGGCATTGACGACGAGCTGCGCATCGTCGACGCCTCAGGCAACCCGCGGTCGCTGAACCATAGCCTGCGCATCTTCGACGCGAAGGCCAAACGTTGGCAGGTCAGCGGGCTGGACGTCTACCGCGCGCGATTCGGCAGCAGCAGCGGCACGTGGCAGGGCGGTGAGATGCGGCTGGAGGGCAGCGGCCAGAACGCCGAAGGCAAGCCGATGCTGACGCGCACGCGCTTCATGGAGATCAGCGCCGACCGTTTCAAGATGCGCCAGGATCGCTCGCTCGACAATGGCGCGAGCTGGGATGAGGGGACGCTGACGGTCGTCGCCAAGCGCGTATCCCGCAAGGCGGTCCGTTAAACGCGGAGCAGGAATGGGGCGAACGTGGATCTGGGTGCAATGGCTGATCGGCTGGCTGCCGGTGGCGGCGCTGTTCGCGGTGCTGATGATGACCGTGCATGGCGCGGGCTTTGCGTCCGCGCTGCACTACTCGTTGCGGCTGATGGCGACGGCGGCGCTGCTCGGCCTGGTCGTGCACCGCTTCACCGCGCGCCTGCCCTGGCCACATCCGCTGACCCTCGGCTTCGTCGCCAGGCATGCGGTGGGCGCGGCGCTGTACGCCGTGGCCTGGGTGGCGGCCAACAGCCTCGTCGAAAGCCTGCTTGTGGGCCGCATCGTCTTGGTGGTCGGCCCCGGCATCGCGGCCTACCTGGTCACCGGCGTGTGGTTCTACGTGATGATCGCCGGCGTCGCCTACGCGCAGCGGGCCGCCGCGCGCAATGCGCAGCTGGAAGCGCTGCAGGCGCGCAGCCAGCTCGCGGCGCTGCGTGCCCAACTGCATCCGCACTTCCTTTTCAATGCGTTGCACACCGTGGTGCAGCTGATCCCGCTGGACCCGGAACGCGCGGTGCGGGCTGCCGAACAACTGGCAGCGCTGCTGCGCGCGAGTTTCGACAACCCGCGCGAGCAGGTCACCCTGCGAGAGGAATGGAAAGTCGTGCAGCTGTATCTCGACATCGAGGCGATCCGCTTCGGTGACCGTCTCATCGTCGACGCCGAATTCACGCCCGAGGCGCTGGCCGCGCCGGTGCCAAGTTTTGCACTGCAGACCTTGGTGGAGAACGCCGTGCGCCATGGCGCCGCGCCGCGCGTCGCAGCAACGACTCTGAGCGTGCGCGCCCGCATCGACGGCGACGCCTTGCTGGTGATCGTGGAGGATGACGGCCAGGGCGCCGAACCCGCGGCATTGCAAGCCGGAGGCACCGGCCTGCGCCGGCTGCGCGAACGCCTGGGCTGGCTGCATGGCGGTACCGCGGCGCTCAGCCTACACAGCGTGCCTGGTCAAGGCCTGCGCGCCGAGTTGCGCCTGCCACTGCCAGGCGCCGCGGACGAATGACGGCCGCCGTCACCGCGCTGATTGCCGACGACGAGCCGGTGGCCCGCGCCGGCCTGCGCCACCTTTTGCGCGGCCTGCCCTGGCTGGATTGCGTGGGTGAGGCAGCCGACGGCCCCACAGCGCTGGCCGAGATCCAGCGGCTGCGGCCGGAGCTGGTCTTCCTGGACATCCAGATGCCGGGCTTGCTCGGCACCGAGGTGCTGCGCCGCTTGCTGGAAGGCGGCGCCCATGCCCCGCCGCTGGTCGTCTTCACGACAGCCCATGCCGAGCATGCCATCGCCGCGTTCGAGCTGGGTGCGCTGGACTATCTGCTCAAGCCTTTTGGGGCCGACCGCCTGTACTCGACGCTGGATCGTGTGCGCGCCGCACTCGGCGAGCCCTGTGCACCTGCGCTGGAGCGCCTGGCCGAACTGCTCGGCCGCGGGCCGCTGAAGCGACTTTTCGTGCGACGCGGTGCAGCCATCGTTCCGGTGGCCGTGGCCGAAGTCAGCCATTTCGAGGCGGTGGGCGACTACGTCTGCGTACATGCCGGAGGTGCCGAACACCTGCTCCACGTGGCGCTGGCGCGGCTTGAAGAGCGGCTGGACCCGGGGCGCTTCGTGCGCATCCACCGCGGCTGCATCGTCAACCTCGACGCGGTGGCCCGATTCAAACGCCTGGCCAACGGGCAACTCAGCGCCGAGCTCAAGGACGGCCGCGCGCTGCTGGTGAGCCGCAGCCGGTCCCAGGTCTTGCGCAGTTTGGCCGGCTAAGGGTCAACCCGCGGGCCACATCGGGGCGGCGCCGGCCCGTTTTTGTGCGATCACCCGTTGCCGCGGTACACCAACGGTGCGGACTGCACCGGACAGGGGACTGCGCAGCCCATAAACGTGCGGCGATACGGGGCGTAGCGGGTGTGACGAAGTGCACGAAGCTGGCACGAGGCTTGCGCTCGGTGGTGTTCGGCTACTCGACCTCTCACATCCAACCTTGGAGGCTTCCCTGATGCTTCGCCGTTCTGCCCTTGCACTGGCCACCGCTGCCACCCTGCTCCCCCACGCCGCCTTTGCCGCCGACACCATCAAGGTCGGCGTCCTGCACTCGCTGTCGGGCACCATGGCCATCTCCGAGACGGTGTTGAAGGACACCGTGCTGATGGCCATCGACGAGATCAACGCCAAGGGCGGCCTGCTCGGCAAGAAGCTGGAGCCCGTGGTTGTCGACCCGGCGTCCAACTGGCCGCTGTTCGCCGAAAAGGCCAAGCAGCTCATTTCGCAAGACAAGGTCGCGGTCGTGTTCGGCTGCTGGACCTCGGTCAGCCGCAAGTCGGTGCTGCCGGTGTTCGAGCAGACCAACTCGCTGCTGTTCTACCCCGTGCAGTACGAGGGTGAAGAGCTGAGCAAGAACGTGTTCTACACGGGTGCCGCGCCCAACCAGCAGGCCATCCCCGCGGTCGAGTACCTGATGAGCAAGGACGGCGGCGGCGCCAAGCGCTTCGTGCTGCTGGGCACCGACTACGTCTACCCGCGCACGACCAACAAGATCCTGCGCGCCTTCCTGAAGAGCAAGGGCATCCCCGAGTCCGACATCATGGAGGACTACACCCCCTTCGGTCACGCCGACTACCAGAGCATCATCGCCAAGATCAAGAAGTTCGCCGCCGAAGGCAAGAAGACGGCGGTCATCTCGACCATCAACGGTGACTCCAACGTGCCCTTCTACAAGGAACTGGGCAACCAGGGACTGAAGGCGACGGACGTGCCGGTGGTGGCCTTCTCGGTCGGTGAGGAAGAGCTGCGCGGCGTGGACACCAAGCCGCTGCAAGGCCACCTGGCCGCGTGGAACTACTTCATGTCCATCAAGGCCCCGGCCAACGACGGTTTCATCAAGAAGTGGAGCGCCTACGCCAAGGCGAAGGGCATCGCCGGCCACAAGGACAAGCCGCTGACCAACGACCCGATGGAAGCCACCTACATCGGCATCAACATGTGGGCCCAGGCCGTCAAGAAGGCCGGCAGCACCGACACCGACAAGGTCATCGCCGCCATGGCGGGGCAGACCTTCACGGCGCCGTCGGGCATCACGTCCAAGATGGACGAGAAGAACCACCACCTGCACAAGTCAGTCTTCATCGGCGAAGTCAAGGGTGACGGCCAGTTCAACGTGGTGTGGAAGACGCCTGGCCCGGTCAAGGCCCAGCCGTGGAGTCCCTACATCCCCGAGAACAAGGGCAAGAAGGACGAGCCCACGAAATAAGGCACACCCCCGAGGCGCGTAGCGCCTCCCCCTCAAGGGGGCACCGCCAGTGGCCTGGCAGAGCCAGTTCCACGGCGGTCGCTGGAGGGGCGTGCGCGCTGCGCGCGGCACTTGTCGCTTTCGCCTGGGTCTCATGATCAAACGACTTCTTCTTGGTTGCCTGCTGGCCGTGCTGGGCTGCTCGGCTTGGGCGCTGTCGCCCGAGCTGCAGAACCGCATTGCGGCAGGCGAGGGCGATGAGCGCGTCGCCGCGCTTCAGCAGGCGCTGGCCGCCGGCGATGAATCGCTGGGGCCATTCTTGCGTGCCTTGCAGGACGGCCGCGTGCGGCTCAAGGGCGGGCAGGCCATCGTCATCGCCGAGGGCGCTGAGGCGCCGGCCGATGCCGAGGAGCCGATGTTGAACAACCGCATGCGCCGCGAGATCGACTCCGCGCTGGCGGGGCTGGACCTGCTGTCCAGCGACCGCGCCACGCGCGCCAAGGCGCTTTCAACACTGCGCGACGACGCCGACGCGTCCAAGCTGCCACTGCTGGAAAAGGCGCTGGCCGCAGAGACCGATGCCGAGTTGCGCGCCAACCTGGGCGCGCTGATCGCCGGCGCCAAGCTGTCGTCGCCCGATGCCACGCAACGTCGCTCTGCCGCCGTCGAGCTGGCCGGCAGTGCCGACCCCGCGACCCGCGCATTGCTGCTGGAGCGCATGGGCGGCGAAACCGACCCTGCCGTCAAGGCCGAGATGCGCAAGGCCATCGACGCCATCGGCGATCGCCTCGCCTGGGGCGAGCGCGCGCAGCTGCTGTTCTCCGGCCTGAGCCTCGGCTCTGTGCTTCTGCTGGTCGCGTTAGGCCTTGCCATCACCTACGGCCTGATGGGCGTCATCAACATGGCCCACGGCGAGCTGCTGATGGTGGGCGCCTACGCCACCTACATGGTGCAGCAGGGCTTCCGCGCCTGGGCACCCGCCGCCTTCGACTACTACCTGTGGCTGGCGCTGCCCGCCAGCTTCCTCGCCGCCGCACTCGTCGGCGCGGCCATGGAGCGCAGCGTCATCCGCTGGCTCTATGGCCGGCCGCTGGAAACGCTGCTGGCCACCTGGGGCATTTCGCTGGTGCTGATGCAGGCCGTACGCACGCTGTTCGGCGCGCAGAACGTGGCGGTGGAGAACCCGACTTGGCTGTCCGGCGGCTGGGCGTTGTTGCCCAACCTGACGCTGCCCTACAACCGCCTGGCCATCCTCGCCTTCGCGGCGCTGGTGTTGGTCGGCATGGCGCTGCTGCTGGCCAAGACACGCCTGGGCCTGATGGTGCGCGGCGTCACGCAGAACCGCCGCATGGCCGCCTGCGTGGGCGTCAACACGGCCCAGGTCGACACAATGGCCTTCGCGCTCGGCTCGGGCATTGCGGGCCTGGCCGGCTGCGCGCTGAGCCAGATCGGCAACGTCGGCCCCGACCTGGGACAGAGCTACATCGTCGACGCCTTCATGGTGGTCGTTCTCGGCGGCGTGGGCCAGTTGGCCGGTACTGTCTACGCCGGCCTGGGCCTGGGCGTGCTGTCTAAGCTGCTGGAGGGTTGGCAGGGCGCCGTGCTCGCCAAGATTGCGCTGCTGATGCTGCTCGTGCTCGTCATCCAGAAGAAACCGCAAGGCCTGTTCGCCCTCAAGGGCCGGAGCGTCGAATGAAGCGCGCTGCACTCATCGCCATTGCGATCACGCTGCTGCTGGCGCCGCTACTGCACCTGGCCTTTCCGCCGGGCCATGCGCTGCACCTCAGCGAGTTCTATGTCGGCCTTCTCGGCAAGTTCCTGTGCTTTGCCATTTGTGCCCTGGCCTTGGACCTCATCTGGGGTTTCGGCGGCATCCTGTCGCTGGGCCATGGGCTCTTCTTTGCCCTCGGCGGCTATGGCATGGGCATGTATTTGATGCGCCAGATCGGCCGCGAAGGCCAGTACCAGTCGGACCTGCCGGATTTCATGGTCTTCCTGAACTGGAAAGAGCTGCCCTGGCACTGGGCACTCAGCGACTCGTTGGTCGGCCAGATCTTCCTGGCCCTCGCGGTGCCCGGCCTGCTCGCGGCGGTGTTCGGCTACTTCGCCTTCCGCTCGCGCATCCAGGGCGTCTACTTTTCCATCATCACGCAGGCGCTGACAGTCGCGGCCATGCTGCTCTTCTTCCGCAACGAGACGGGCTTTGGTGGCAACAACGGCTTCACCGACTTCAAGCGCATCGCCGGCATGCCGCTGAACACGCCGGGCATGAAGGTCGGCCTGTGCGTGGCCAGTGGCGTCGCGCTGATCGCCTGTTACCTGATCGCCCGCGCGCTGACGCAAAGCCGCTGGGGCCGCATCCTGCAGGCCATCCGCGACGCCGAGGGCCGTGTGCGTTTCCTGGGCTATGACCCGGTCGCCTTCAAGCTCAGTGCCTACGTGATCTCGGCCGTCATGTGCGCGTTGGCCGGCATCCTCTATGTGCCCCAGGTCGGCATCATCAACCCCGGCGAGATGAGCCCGGCAGCCAGCATCGAGATGGCCATCTGGGCGGCGGTCGGCGGCCGCGGCACGCTGGTCGGGCCGGTGATCGGCGCCTTCTTCGTCAACGGCACCAAGTCGGTCTTCACTGCCGTGTGGCCGGAGGGCTGGCTCTACGTGCTCGGCGGCCTGTTCATCGCCGTGACGCTGTTCCTGCCGCAAGGCCTGATGGGTCTGGCGAAGAGGTTCAAGAAATGACCCCAGAACTTCTCGAAGCCGGCGCGGAGGCGCGCTCGAAGGCGTTCACACGCATCGCGACGTCCGGTGAACCGGTCTTCAACCAGGGCGTGGCGCTCTATGTCGAAGACCTCAAGGTCGCCTTCGACGGCTTCCAGGCGCTTGGCGGCCTGAGCTTCACCGTCGGCGTGGGCGAACTGCGCTGCGTCATCGGCCCCAATGGCGCCGGCAAGACGACGACGATGGACTGCCTCACCGGCAAGACCCGGCCTGACAGCGGCCGCATCTTTTTCGGCAGCAACCTGAATCTGCGCTTGATGAGCGAGCAACAGATTGCCCGCGCGGGCATTGGTCGCAAGTTCCAAAAGCCCACGGTGTTCGAGGCGCTGACCGTCACCGAGAACCTGGAGCTGGCACTTGCCGGCGACAGGCGGGCGCGCTTTGCGATGAGCGCCAAGCTCAGCGGGGAGCAGCGCGACCGGTTGGGCGAACTGCTGAAGACCGTCCACCTGACCGAGGAGCGCGACCGCGTCGCGGGCCTGTTGAGCCACGGCCAGAAGCAGTGGCTGGAAATCGGCATGTTGCTGGCGCAGGACCCCAAGCTGCTGCTGCTGGACGAACCCGTCGCCGGCATGACCGACGAGGAGACCGAGCGCACCGCCGAGCTGTTCCTGAGCCTGGAAGGCCAGCACTCGCTCGTCGTCGTCGAGCATGACATGAACTTCGTCGGCACACTGGCCGGCTCGCATCGCACGGTCACGGTCTTGCATGAAGGCAAAACCTTGGCCGAAGGCACGATGGCTGCCGTGCAGTCCGACGAGAAAGTGATCGAGGTGTACCTTGGCCGATGACATCCTCAAGGTCCAGGATCTGCACAAGCACTACGGCGGTTCGCACATCCTGCGCGGCCTCAGCTTTGACCTGAAGCCCGGCGAGATCACGGTCGTTCTGGGCCGCAACGGCGTCGGCAAGACCACGCTGCTGAAAAGCCTGATGGGCGTCGTGCCCGTCACGTCCGGCAGCATCACGCTGGCCGGCGAGGCGATCAACAAGCTCAAGACCCATCAGCGCGTGCGCGCCGGCCTGGGCTATGTGCCGCAAGGCCGCGAGATCTTTGGGCGCCTGTCGGTCATCGAGAACCTGCAGATGGGCCTGTCCAGCCAGCCCGCCGGCACGCCACTGCCGGTCGAGCTGTTCGAGCTCTTTCCCGTGCTCGCCAAGATGCGCTCACGCCGCGGCGGCGACCTGTCCGGCGGCCAGCAACAGCAGCTCGCCATCGCCCGTGCGCTCGCGCCCGGCCCCAAAGTGCTGCTGCTGGACGAACCGACCGAAGGCATCCAGCCCAACGTCATCCAGGACATCGGCCGCGTCATCAAGCACCTGGCCCACGACAAGGGCCTGTCCGTCGTGCTCGTCGAGCAGTTCTACGACTTCGCCGAGGAACTGTCCGACCAGTACTTGCTGATGCAGCGTGGCGAGATCGTCATGCGTGGCCGGGGTAAGAACATGCAGGCGGATGGGGTGCGGGAGCGGCTGGCGATCTGAGCGTTCGCTCGACTCGGAACTTCTACCGGCAAGACGGTTGTGCAGTTTGAGCCTGTCGCAACCCGCCTGCAGCATTGGAGCTGGCGTGGATGGGCGCGTGCTCAAATTTTGAGCACGAAGACGCTCAGTGATGTCTTCTCTTCACCCGTCCTGCGCATTGGGACGTGGAACGGACTTTCTTAGGCGGACATCGTCTTCGAGGAAACACCTGGGGTGTGCCTGCTGGACGGGACGCCTGCGCTGGCCATGGTTGCTTTCAATCTGCAGTTGTTGCAGGCAGAACGTGCGCAACAAGGCATTGCCGTCGCGCCCATGGCCGATCCCGGCAAACTGCATTTGTAACGAACTCGATCGGCAGGCGTGCCGTAGCCCTGCGATGCAAGCGGTGGCAGTAAAGTAGTGCACACGCTCTACATAGCACTTTGATGCCACTTGCCTTGCTAAGGTTGTGGAAGCAAAGTAGTATTTGCCTCCAAAGGCACTACTTTGATGCCATGAAATCGATCCGAGAAGTTTCCTCCATCTTGCGTAGCTCCGTTGCTGAGCGAGCGATCCGTCAAGCTGACCTGCATGAGCAGGCCGGGATCTCCCAACGCACGCTGACGAACGTGCTCAGCGGCAGTGAAGACTACAAGCTGAGCACACTACTTTCGGTGGCGGATCGGTTGGGTTTGGAGCTTGCCTTGGTTCCCAAGGCCATGAACGCAGCTGTGCAAGCAGGGCCAACGAGCGAGCCACGTGTGAAGTCGCGGGTGGCTGCCGCCTTGGATCGCATCAAGCGTCCCGAAGAGTTCCACGCACGTTCCGTGGATCAGATGAGGTCCGACGCATCCAGGTGGGAGAACCTAGGCTCCGTCTTGCGAAGGTCCGAGTCGGTAGCCTCTTTCCCGGCCCCTGCAGCAGTCAAGACCATGTCGCGGTCTAGGAAGAAGTGAGCTTCGCGTCGCTGGCGATCTTCCTGCCCAAAGGGCAGAGGATCGGCGTCTTGTTCCGGTACAACCTCTCAGAGGATGCCGTGACGACGCGGTTTGTGGCTGATGAGAAGTTCGTAAAGCAAGGCATACAGCCGACCGTGTCGGTGTCGTACCTTGCGGACTCGCCCGAAGATCAGGCTGCACTCTGGCGAGACTTCAGGGCGCCGTCCATGAACGGGCGGTACTCGAACAAGAATGGTTGGCTGCTTCCGGCCTTCTTCCAGAACCTGCTGCCAGAAGGCGTGTTTCGTGATCGCATCGCCGAGCTTCGCCAGTGCCGTTCCGACGACCACTTCGAGATGCTGGCTGCTTGCGGCAAGGATCTTCCTGGAGGGCTCTACGCGTTGCCCACCGAGCTGACGCGTGAAGAGTTGGGGCTCTACGTCGGGGAGGGCAATGATGCGCTCGAGATGTCCGTCGTCGAGGAGCCGATGGAAGAGGGGGTCTCGTTGTCAGGCGTCCAACCGAAGGTCGGCGTCAACTTGATCGAAGGCCGGTACGTCGGGCGGACCAAGGATGCCGACACTCATGTCATCGCAAAGCTTCCTGTGGTTTCACAGCCGATGCTGCCGGAGGTGGAAGAGCTCTCCCTTCGACTTGCACAAGCTGCCGGCGTGAACATTTGTTCCGCGACGCTCCAGCCGCTGGAAACCTTGGCGGTGCAGCACGGCTATGACCTCGGCGACGCCGACAGCCTCACGAAGTTTCTGGCAGTCAGGAGATTCGACAGGACGTCAGAGAAGCGAATCCACTGCGAAGATTTTGCGCAGGTGCTCGGCATCATGCCGGAAGACAAGTACGGTGCCTTCAATGGCGAGGACCGCACGTCATACCTCGATGTCGCCGCGGTGCTCCTGTCGTTCGAGAGCATGGGTGAACCGGCGGTGCACGAACTCTTGCGCAGGCTGGTCGTGAACGAGCTTCTCGGCAACCCGGACATGCATCTGAAGAACATCGGGTTGCTCTTCCTGGATGGTGTCACGCCTATCCTCAGCCCCGCGTACGACATCGTCGCCTACTCGGCGTTCAACAAGAATTCGGGGCATGCACTGCAGATCCTGCCCCGAAGCATGGTTCCGCAGAAGGACGAGGCCCAGGAGAAGGGATCGCGCCAGAAACAGCGCCTTTCGCCAGGCATGGTGCGGGCGTTCTGCCAGGCGCTGGATATCGTTGAGGCTCCGGCGATGACAGCGATCCGAGACGCGGTCAGGAAGGCCTACGACGCCTGGCCCCAGATGATCGCCGATGCGGGCATCACGTCAGCGCAGAAGGAGCGGCTGTTTGAGTACCTCAAGCGCCATCCGATGATCCAGTCGCTGGACCGGCGGCACGCCAGGGGTTCCGGATCGCCAAGTCTCGATCCATCACGATGACCTGGGCCGGAAAGTCCGCTGGTGTGGCGCAAGCACGTCTCGTGAGTGCATTGCCCCACCAGTAGCTTGCTGCCGCGTCGGGGCGAAGTCCCGCCCGCGCTCGTCGGGCAGTCCTCCGGTGGTTGCTCGCAAAAATCTGGCCCTATCTGAAGACGTAAGGCGTCTGCACGGTGAGTTTGGGGTGATCGCCGTGACATCAACGCCGGACGCATCACGCCGGGGCGCCGCCAGCGCGCAGCCACGCCGACCACGCCCAACCCGGCGAGAAGCAGCACCCACATCGACGACTCGGGCACCGGCGTGGCGGTAAAAGTGAGGTAGCTCGACAGGCTGGCGCGCGCGGAGCCACCGCCGACCGGTGCGTCGCTGATTGCAACGCCTTCGACTTCCAGGCGATAAATGCCCGGCTCGGCCAGGAAACTGATCGGCCCGAGGTCCATGAACCAGTTGGCGGTCGCCCCGTTGGCTTGATCGCTCCACAATTCGCGCAGCAGCGTGCGGCCGTCGGGCGCGAACAGGGTCAGGCCGTAGGAAAGGCTGCCGGCGCCGCTGCTGGACGGCAGTTGCACGCTAGCTTCGACCGAATGCGCGAATGTCACCCACTGCGGGCTGCTGGTGTCGGCGAACCGGAAGATCTGGGTCGAATCGAAATCCGCCATCGCGCGACCCGAGCGCGCCACGGCGGTCGCGCTGAGGCCGCCACCCGTGCTGGTGGACGACTGCACCGTGACGCTGCCCAACCCGTCGCGGTCCAGCGAGGTGCTAAAAGGCGCTTCGAATCGTCGCGTGACGGGGCTGCCGCCCAGCACCAAGGTGGCTCGGGACTGGATGCTCACAAGCTCCACGTCGGCTGGCTCGGCGGCATGCGACGGTTGCCCCCAAACGACCCAGGCCAGCACGGCGGCGGCCAGCTTGCGTGCAATCATGTTCAGCTCCTCTCGTCTGCAGTCTCGGCGCGCGCTGTTACGGCCGGCGCTGCCTGCTGCCGCTGCGGCAGCAAGGTCAACCCAGGCTGCATTGTCAGCACGAACATGGCGTTCGCACCCCGCGTGGTCTGTCCCTATTTCGGGTGCTTGCCGCCGATCACTGCGGTGGCTCCACGCCCTGGTAGCGCACGGTGGACTCCACGCCCGCGCCGCTGTTGCGGTAGGTGCGGCCGTCCGCGGCGCCTATCCACATCTGTGACACCGTCGGCGGCTCGCCGCCCAGCGCGCGGGTGGTGACGCGCCACACTTCGGTGGCCACGCCGTCGATGCGGTCGCTGCCGGTGCGCTCGCAGCGCGCGAGCACCGCGCCGGCCTTGTGCGCCGCGCGCTCGAAGGCTGCCGGCCCCATCTTGGACAACTTCCAGCCCGTGCCGCCGATGCGCTGCCAGACGCGCTCGTCCACGCGCAGCAACTCCATCTCCGCGCCCTGGCCGCTGACGCGCTGGTGGTAGCGCGGCGCTGTCAGCGTCGCGATGCTGGCCTGGGCAACGCGTTCGCAGCCGGCGGGCACAGCGTCGGCGGCCGTGGTGCTCAGGCAAAACAGGGCTGACAGCGGCAGCAGGAGTCGGGTAAGGCGTGTCGGCATGGTCACTCCGTTCGATGGATGGGTTGAAGCGGACGCATCGCGATGCGTGCAACCCTACCAACGCGGCGCGCGGCCCGAACCGGACACATCGGCTGGAAGCTGGGGGTACCTGTCCGGTTGTTGGTGCTGCCTGCGTTGGTGCTGGCATGACGCCTTTGCACACATCACCCGTTCGCCTGGCCCTGGCCGGCATCCTCGTCCTGGCACTTGGTGGCTGCCAGCCTGCAGCCGCGCCACCGGCAGCCCCGCTGCAAGCTGCCTCGGCCCCCGCCGTGGCCGGGGTGCGCCCGTGCGCGCTGCTCGACCGTGTGGCCGCGCAGGCGGTGCTGGCCCAGTCGGTCGAGCCCATGAACGACGACGCCGAGAACTGCATGTGGCGCTCGGCCGACTCGCCGATGGCTTTCACCACGCTGATGCTGACGCTGGTGAACAACGACGACGACGCGATGGCGGCGCAGGTCTACGAGGGCGTGTCCGGCATCGGTAGCAAGCTGGGCAAGCTGGTGAACCAGCCGCTTGGACAGACGACGCGCAAGACCGTGCGCGTCGTCGACGGACTGGGCGACGAGGCGGTCTTTCTGGCCAGCAACCAGGGCGAGATGGTGCAGAGCAGCCAGTTCGTCGTGCGCAAGGGGCGACGCGTGGCCGCCTTCGTGATGACCGGCATGGGCGAGGCCGAGGGTGCCGTCGCCCGGCTGGAGTTGGCCGCGCGCCGCGCGGTGGAGGGCATGTGATGCGCGCGTTGGCGGCGTTATGCCTGGCCGCCGCCGCGCCGATCTGGGCGCAGGGCGACGCGGCACCCGCCGGCCAGGTCGGCATCTCCGTCCGCGCGACGCCGCAGCAGGCCGCGCCGGGCGCCACCTTCACGCTGGACGGCGTCGTGCCGCTCGACGGCAAGGGCAAGCTGCGCCTGACCATCACGCCGCCGGCCGGCAGGCCGCCCACGGTGCTGGAGGTGCCGCCCGCCGCCAACGGCGACTGGCGCGCGCAGTTCGGCAGCACGCAGGTGCCGGGCGACTACCGCGTGGACGCCACCTCGCCCGGCGGCCAGCTCAAGGGCGTTGGGCGCTTCACCGTGCTGGAGACCGATTTCGCCGACGACTTCGAGCAGGCCACCGGCCGTGCCCGGGCCGAGGCGCAGGCGGCGGTGAAGGCCGTGGACGGCATCGTGGCCGACGTGGATGCGCAGATCGCCCGCCTGCCCGACAACCCCGCGCGGGATGCGCTGAAGGCCAAGTGGGCCGAGTTGAAGCCGAAGCTGCAGCGTGTCGTGCGCGACCTGGGCGACATCGACGCCCTCGTCACACCGCTGAAAGCCGCCGTTGCCGGCGAGCGCGAGGCCGCCCCGGCGCTCGCGCCGGCCACGCGCGCGCTGAACGACTGGACCACCCGCTCACGCGCCGAGCGCGAGCGCATCCTGCGGCAGCTGTCGGCCAGCCGGCGCGAGGGCGCCACTTGCGAGAACCTGGAGCGCGTCATCGAAGGCTTCAAGTGGGCGATGGCCCTGTCCAACCTGCTCGACGGCTTCAACGGCGTGATGATCTCGGCCGCCAAGGAGCTGGTGGAGGGCGCGCTGCTGCGCACGCTCAAGCCTCACATGCAGGGCAAGCTGGCCGGCTACCAGCGCGCGCTGGAGGCCACGGCCAAGCTGCGACAGGAGAGCAATGGCAACCTTGTCGGCTGGCTGTCGGAGGCGGTGGCGTGGATGGGCACGCAGCAGTTCGACAAGTTCTGCAGCCGCTTCTCGGGCCGCTTCGACGGGCTGATGCATGCCGAGTTCTTCGCGCGCGTCGGCGGCGAGAAATGGTGGAGCTACGACATGCAGCTGCGCGGCCAACTGGAGCTGCGCTACGCCAAGAGCCCGCTGGGTGATGGCCAGTCGGTGGCCGTGCGTGGCGAGTTCGTCGGCCAGGCGGTGCGTTTCACGCTGGCCGAAGATGCCATCCGCGTCGGCTGGCCCAAACTGACTGCGGGGGCGCGGCTCTACAAGCGGGCGCTGTTGCCCATGCCCATCCTGCCCAACATCGCGCCGCCCGAGGAGGGCAAACCCATCGAGATCGACGGCAAGGCCTCGGCGGCCATGGTGCAGCCCTATGGCTTCTTCGTGCCGGTGGAGGGCGAGATCGTCGACAACGTGCTGACGCTGCGAGTGCAGGCCGCCACCAGCGACTTCGACGCCAAGGCCCGCGTGGTGTACGTCATCGTCTCGCCGCTGTCGCTGGTGCCCGTGGCCACCGCCTTCGAGCTGCCGTACAAGGACGCAGGCTTCTTCTTTCTGCGCGCCGCCGGCGGCCAGCCGATGCGCTTCAAGGTGGAGAAGTCGGCCAAGGCGCTGCGCATCGTCGGCGAGGTGGATGAGCACAAGGGCGCTGGCGTCGCCAAGGGGCGCTACCAGCTCAAGTTCAACCTGTGCAACCCTGCGGGAGCTTGCTGATGCGGCGGCGTCCGCTCTTGTTGGGTGCGGTCTGCCTGCCAGTGCTGGCGCAAGAGGCAGAGGCGACACGGGTGCCGCTGGTGCCGGGGCTGACCGTGGTGACGGCACTCCACGAGCCGGGCGTGGGCGACTATGAATCGGTCAAGCGCCTGGCCGCCCGCATGCAGCGCCCGGCGCCCGGCTGGCGCATCGATTACCGGGCCAGCCTCCCCGCCGGGCAGGTGCAGAGCACGCGCCTGCAGTCGGATGCCGACCTCGCCAGCGCCACCGTCTACCGCAGCCGCTTCGAGAGCGATACCGAGGAGCACTACCCCGGCAGCACCGCTCTCGGCATGTCCGCCGCCGTGTTGCGCGCCTTGCGCACGTCTGGCAGCACGCCGTTCACGGTGGTGGAGGCGCCGGAGTGGCTGCGCCAGCCCGCCAGCGCAGGTGCTGGTGCGCTGGCGCTGGCCCGCGCATTGACCGCTGTGGAGCTGTTGTTGCGCGGTGAGCTGAAGGCTGCCGTACCGCCCACGGGCACCCAGCCGGTGTTGGTGAACGGCCGTGTGGTGGACCTGTCCGTGCGCTGGGCCGAGGGTTTGCTTACCGCGCGTGATGGCACGCGGGTGGCCGTACGTCTGGCCGTGCTGGACGACGATGCCAATCCGCTGGCACTGGCCTGGCGCATCGCCGCTGCGCAGCTCACCGTGGTGCGGCTGGACTGGCCGCGTCCGGACGCGGGCACGGCACTCGCCGGCGAGCTCAAGCGCACCGGCCGTGCGGCTTTGCCCGGCCTGTATTTCGACTTCGGCCAGGCGACGCTGCAGCCGGGCTCCGACGCGACGATCTCGGCCTGCGTACAGGCCTTGAAGTCGCTGCCCGGCCGCTGGCGCGTGGAAGGCCATACCGATGCCATTGGCCGCGAGCCGGCCAACCGCGCGTTGTCGCTGGCGCGATCGCAGGCGGTACGGCAGGCGCTCGTCACCCGCGATCCGGCGCTGGCGGCCCGGCTGGAGAGCAGCGGCCTGGGCGCCGTGCGGCCGGTGGGGGACAACGCCACCGCGGACGGCCGCGCACGCAACCGCCGCGTGGAGCTGGTGCAGCTCTAAAGGTCGAGATGGAGCAGCCGCTGCGCTGACGGCGCCTCGGGTGCGTCATAGCGGCGGCTTGCGGCCAGCGCTTCGTCGCGCAGTGCCTGTGCCGTCGCCGACTGGCCCTGTGCGGCCAGCACCGCGGCGCGCACGCGCTGCAGATAGGGCTCCATGCGGATGTCGAAGAAGCCCTGTTTCTCACGCCAGGTGGCCCATGCCTTGTCGGCGTGCTGCGCGGCCTGGTCCACGCGGCCGGACGCGAGCGCTACGCGAGCCAGGCCGGCCTCGGCCAGCGCGACATGCGTCCAGCGCGGGTTGCCGGCGCGCTCGACCACGGCGCTGAACTGCGCCTGCGCACCCGCCACGTCGCCTTGCGACAGCAGGAAGCGCCCCCAGCGTTCGCGCATTGCGGCGACGGGCTGGGCGCCCGGCGTGTCCCGCGCTTCGAACTCGGCCAGCGCAGCCACGAAGGTGCGGCGGGCGTCGTCCGCCCGGCCGGCGCGTGCGTAGGCGTCACCCAGGTGGCGGCGCGTGCGGCGCAGCGCGAAGTCGTTTGGCGGCGCGCGCTGGTAGCCGCGTTCGACGGACTCCAGCACCGGAATGGCCAGCAAAGGCCGGCCCTCCGCGGCGAGCCGCTCCGCCCAGTCCTCGCGCACCTGCTGGGCGTCCGGATCGTTAGCGCTTTCGGGCGGCAGCCGCGCCAGCACCGCGTCGAACGCCGTCAGTGCGCGCACCCGGCCGCCCGCCAGATGCGCCGTGCGGGCGCGCCTGGCCGCAGGCATCCAGGCCTGGCGGGCATCGGGGCCGGTGGTGCGCTCCGCGATGGCGGCCGAGATGGCGAAGGCGGCTTCAGCACCGGCCAGATCACCGCCTTGTTGCAGGGTCAATGCGATGTTGGCGTGGATGGTCTGAAGCTCGGCGTCGTCGCGTTCGGGGTTGGCTTCGGCCTGCTTGGCAGCCTCGCGGTTCAGCGCCACGGCGTCGGCGTATCGGCCGGCTTGGGAGGCTTCGTTGGCCAGTTCGATCAGAACGGTGACCCGGCCCCGTTCGGTGGCGGGCGCATCGGCGAAGGCGCTGCGGGCGGCTTGCAGCGCGGCGTGACGGGCGGCCTCCTGGCCTGGCTGCTGGCGCAGGCAGACAGCGCGTGCCATCCACCAATGCCCACGCAGCGGCCCGCTGTCACGCTGCGCGGCACGCAGCAGGTCGTCGGCCTGTTGCAGCAAGGCGCCGCAGCGCGTGTTGGCCCGAGCAGCCGCGCGGGCCGCGCGCTCGACAGCGTCGTCCAGGATGTTGTCGTGCAGCGGCCCGAGGTGCTCGCGCACGAGGGCGAGCTGGCGTACCTGCAACTGCTCGTACGAGGCCTCGTCACCCAGCTCGCGGTAGATGTCGGCAGCGGTACGCAGCAGCTCGATGCGCAGCTTCACGTCCGCCGCGAAGGCGCTGTCGATGCGACCCACGCTCGCGTCCAACAGCGCCTTGGCGCTGATCTGGCCGCGCGGGGTGTCGGACGCGATGCGCGGGTCGTTGGCGCGGTAGACCGACAGCAGGAAGGCCTTGACCGCCTCGGCCCGCCGCGTCTGGGCCTGCGCCTCGCGGGCCTGCCACAGCACGCCGGCCAGGCCCGCCACCAGGCTGGCGCACAGCAGCGCCGCCATCACGACGGCAGCGCGGCGCCGGCGCGCAGCCTTGACCAGCCGCGTCCAAGCGGTGATGCGGCGCGCCTGGATGGGCTGGTCGGCGCGATGGCGTTGCAGGTCGGCGGCCAGGTCGGCCACCGACGCATAGCGCGCATCCGGTGCGGTGGCGAGCGCCTTGGCGAGGATGGCGTCCAGGTCCCCGCGCAGGCGCTGCCGCCAGGCCTTGGGCGTGCTGCCGGCCTCGGCGGCGAGCGCGGGCGTGGCGCAGTCGGAGGCGAGCAGGTCGCCAGCCGCCAGGTTGGATGACTTCAGCACCGCATGCGGCGTGGTGCCGGTCAGCAGCTCGAACAGCAACACGCCGAGTGCATACACATCGGTGGCCACGGTCACCGCGCCGCCGGCCACTTGCTCCGGAGCCGCGTAGGCGGGCGTGGCCAGCAGCGCGTCCGCGCGGGTCAAGGCGGTGTCGCCCGCCGGGTTGTCGGCCAGCAGCTTGGCGATACCGAAGTCCAGCAGCCTCACGCCCTGGGCACTGACCAGCACGTTGGCGGGCTTGAGGTCGCGGTGTGCCACCAGCCGGCTGTGCGCATGCCCGACGGCGTCGGTCACCTGCGCGAACAGATCCAGCCGCGCATCCAGCATGAGTGCGTGCTCGCGTGCCCAGTGCGTGATCGGCTGGCCATGCACCGCTTCCAGCGCGATGTAGGGCTGGCCGCTGTCGTCCAGCCCTGCGTCGTAGAAGCGCGCGATGTGGGGGTGGGCAAGGCGGGCCAGGATGTCGCGTTCGCGCAGGAATCGCTCGCGCACGCTGCCGGCCAGCAGGTGGGCATGCGGCAGCTTCAGCGCCACCTCGCGCTGGTAGGCGCCGTCGGCCCGTTGCGCCAGCCACACCTCGCCCATGCCGCCCGCGCCGAGCAAGCGCAGCAGCCTGTAGGGCCCGATGTGCTGGCCGGCCAATCGCTCGCTTCGGCCCGTCCCGTGGCCAGTGGATAGGGCGGCGGGCGTTTCCATATAACCCGCTGACTGGACGTCATCCAGCTCCCTTAGGAAGATGGCAAGCGCGTCGTGCAAGGGCGCGAGGTGCGGCGCCAGGCCCGCCAGCCAGGCGGGGCGCTCGGCGGGGTCCAGACCCATGGATTCTTCGGTGAGGCGCGAATACTCGCCCCACCATTCGTCGCTGAAAGCCAGCTGCATGGCAGTGGATGGATCGGATGGCATCAGCGGGGCCAACGGATTCCGCGCTGTAGGCCGGACATTCAGGCGGGCAATTCAGGCCATCAGCTCAGGCGGCCAGCAACGTGCGCAGCAGCGCACGCGCCTTGTCCCAGTCGCGCCGCACGGTGCGTTCGTTGATGCCCAGCACCTCGGCCACTTCGGTTTCGGTCATGCCGGCGAAGTAGCGCAGCTCGACCACACGGGCCAAGCGGGGTTCGCGCGCCTCCAGCGTACGAAGCGCGTCGTCCACCTGCAGCGGTTCGTCCTCGGGCGCGGGCACGCGCTCGCCCAGCGCGGTGTCCAGCGTCACCCACTGCACCGCATCGCCCGCCTGGCCGCCGCCGCGCCGCTGCGCCGCGCGCTCACGCAGCAGGTCGACCACGATGGAGCGCATGGCCCGCGAGGCGTAGGCGAAGAAGTGGGCCCGCGTCGGAAAGCTCAGGCCGCCGGCACCATCCGTTTGGCCCGGCTGGCCCGATTGATCCGATTGACGGGCCGCCCGAGCCGACAGCTTGAGCCAGCTTTCGTTGACCAGCATGGTCGTGTTGCAGCCGGTCGGGTCGCCCGCCGAGCGCAGCCGCGCACGCGCGACCTTCTTCAGTTCATCGAAGGTGTCGCGCCAGAGCTGGTCGTCCAGCGGCACGGGGCCGGGGTCAAGCAGGGCAGGGGGCGCAGCATCGGGCATGCGCCGATTATGGGAGGGCTGATGACCGGCCCTAGGCCTCCAGCCACAGCACCGCGAACCAGTGGTTGGGGTCGGTCCACACCTTGCCCGGCTTGAAACCCGCCCGTGCGGCCAGCGCCTGGAAGCCGTCGACCGTGTACTTGTGCGAGTGCTCGGTATGCAGGGTCTCGCCCTCGTTGAACACATAGATCTCGCCGCCAAGTTGCAGCTCCAGCGGGCGGGTTGCGCGCAGGTGCATCTCGATGCGGCGGTAGGCCGGGTTGTAGAAGGCCAGGTGCTGGAAGCCGTCGGTCGGGAACTCGGCACCGAGTTCCTTGCGGGCGCGGTCCAGCAGGTTCATGTTGAAGGCGGCGGTCACGCCCTCGGCATCGTTGTAGGCAGCGTGCAGCACGTGCTCGTCCTTGACGAGGTCGATGCCGATCAGCAGGCCGCCGCCGGCCAGCTCGGCCGCCGCCAGGCGCAGGAAGGCGTCGGCCTCGGCAGGCGTGAAGTTGCCGATGCTGGAGCCGGGGAAGAAGCCGACGCGCCGGCTTCCTTCGGCACAAGCAGGCAGCGCGTGCTGGCGTGTGAAGTCGGCCACCAGCGGGTGGATGGCCAGGCCCGGGTAGTCGCCGGCGAGGCCGTCGCAGGCCGACAGCAGATGCGGACCCGAGATGTCCACCGGCACGAACTGCAGGCTGTCGCGCGGGATCGTGTCGAGCAGCAAGCGAACCTTGCGCAGCGCGCCGGCGCCGTACTCGATCAACTGCACGCGCTCGCCGAACTGCGCGGCCATGTCGGCCGCATGCGTCTGCAGCAGTGCCAGCTCGGTGCGGGTTGGGTAGTACTCGGGCAGGTCGCAGATCTGCTCGAACAGCTTGGAGCCGACCTCGTCGTAGAAATACTTGGGGGAGATGGCCTTGGGGATGCGGCTCAACGCGGCGTGCAGGTCGTCGGCGAACTGTTCGTTTTCCACTGCAGCGCGGGGCTGGCGCCATTCGATACCTGGTTTCATCGTGCGAGCCTCACTCCACTGAACTGCCAGCGCGCGGCCGGCGGGAAAAAATTGCGGTAACTCGACCGCGCGTGTCCGACCGGCGTTGCCAAGCTGCCGCCCCGCAGCACCTGCTGGCCGACCATGAACTTGCCGTTGTACTCGCCTACAGCGCCCGCGGCCGGCCGGTAGCCGGGGTAGGGCGCATAGCTGGAGCGGGTCCATTGCCAGGCCTGGTTATCGGCCTGCGCGAAAGAGGGCAAGCCGCATGCCGCCTCCCATTCGAACTCGGTCGGCAGCCGTGCACCGGCCCATTCGGCGAAGGCGCAGGCTTCGTAGAAGCTCAGCTGCATCACGGGCGCCTGGGGGTCCATCGGCTGCACGCCGTGCAACCCGAAGACGCGGCCGTCGTCCAGCCAGTAGGCCGGTCGCTGCCAGCCCTGGGCCTGCACGGCGGCCCAGCCGTCGGACAGCCACAGCAGCGGCTCGCGGTAGCCACCCGAGGCGATAAAGTCGGCGAACTCACCGCAGGTGACAAGCCGGTTGCTGATCTCGAACGGCGCCAGCAGCGCCTGGTGCCGCGGGCCTTCGTTGTCGAAGGCGAAGCCGCTGCCATCGTGGCCCATGTCGACGATGCCGCCGGGGTGCTGCAGCCAGCGCTGCTCGGGTGGCATCGTCTGCTGCGGTGCCGAGGTGTCGTAGGCCGGCAGCAGCGGGTTGCAGGAAAAGGCGTGAAGGATGTCGGTCAGCAACAGTTCCTGGTGCTGTTGCTCATGCTGGCAGCCCAGCTCGATCAGCCGGCGGGTCTCGACAGGGGCTTGGGGAAGCAGGTCGGCCAGGGCCGCATCAACATGGGCGCGATAGGCCTTGACCTCGTCGAGCGAGGGCCGGCTCAACAGACCGCGCTGCGGCCTTGCGTGCCTGGGGCCGAGACTCTCGTAGTAGGAATTGAAAAGGCGCGGCCAGCGTTCGTCGAAGACGCGATAGCCGTTCAGATCCGGCGCCAGCACCATGGTCTCGAAGAACCACGTCGTGTGCGCCAAATGCCATTTGGCGGGGCTGGCATCAGGCATGGACTGCAGCTGGGCGTCTTCATCCGACAGGGGCGCTGCCAGAGCCAGCGAGTGGGCGCGGGTAGCGCGGAGCAAGTCGGTCAACATGGGAAGCAACCGTAACGCAATCTGCTGCCAACGGTATGTCAGTGCAGGGTCATGCGCTGTAGGACGTTGCCGGAGCTACCCGAGGCGCGCGGCAAGGGGCCGGGCGCCGACCCCCTAAGTTGCAATGGCCGCGATGGGGGTCATGGTCGTCGTGCTGCGGTGCCTGCGACGGGCCAGGCGGCGGCCAGGCCGATGGCGATGCCAAGGCCATCGGCCAGCACGTCGAGCCAGTCGGCGCTGCGCGACGGCACGAAGCCTTGCGCAACCTCGATGGCGCCGCCGTAGACCAGCAGGGCGGCGACCAACACCAGCCATTGACGCGGCCGCGGCCACATAGCCCAGACGGCGGCAAAGGCCAGCGCAGCAAATGCGAGCGCGTGGTTGGACTTGTCCCAACCGGTGTCAACCGTCCTGGGCGGCGCGGGCGACAGGGCCAGCCAGGTAATGACGATGAGAAGCAGCGCGAGCAGCGCACGCCACATCGCGCGGCGCTCGGGGGCAAAGAGGTTCAGGAACGGGCTTGGCATGGCGGGCCGCATTGTGGCTGCGCGCCATGACAGCGCTGGCCGTCCTACTTCATCAGCAGCATCCAGCCCTTGGCCTGGCGCAAATGCGCGTTGAGCTGGGCCTGTGCGGGGCCCAGGTCGGCATCGGTGACGGGCAGCTTTTCGAGCAGCGCTGCGTCGATGAAGTCTCGTGAGGCCGAGTTCAGCATCCAGTTCATCGACGGCGGGCGCTGTCCCTTGACCGCGGGCATGCGAAGCTCGGCGACCTGGCCGCACCCGCCGATGCGCTTGATGAGTTCGACCGACGAGTCGCGGCCGCGGCCGCCGTTGCTGTTGAGGATGCCGCGCGGCGGCGCCACGAGCTCGTGCAGGTTCATGTGCGTGGCGCGATAGCGGCGACCGTCCAGCGGCTGGGCATCCGCCGCCTGAGGGGCGTCGCGGCACAGCCAGTCCTCGACCTGGGACGGGCTGTTGACCAGCAGCAGCAGGCGCAGCCGCGAGCGGTCGAGCACGCCCTGCGCCGCACAGTCTTCCTCGGGCTTGCAGACGCGCAGCCGGCCTGATGCCTCCAGGTCGCGCAGCAGGTCGGACAGCATGAGCGTGCCGCTGGCCTCTACATAGCCGCCGTCGCCCAGGCGGTCCCATATGCGGCCCACGTCATTGGCCGCTTCGTCCGTGTGCGCTTCCTTGAAGAAGACGGCAGCGGCCGGGCTGATGTAGGGAAAGCGGGCGCTGTTGTGCACGGCCTGGGCCAGTGTCAGGTGCTCGACGTCCAGGCCCAGCGCCGGGTCGAGCAGGTCGATGCCGTCGCTGGCGGGCAGGATGAAGTCGGCCTGGTAGACGCGCTGGCCGCGCTCCAGCGCCGCAGTGTTCAGCGCCAACAGCGGCAGCCATTCGACTTCGGTGGCGCGGCC
This sequence comes from Pelomonas sp. Root405, assembly GCF_001425165.1. GTDB lineage: Bacteria > Pseudomonadota > Gammaproteobacteria > Burkholderiales > Burkholderiaceae_C > Pelomonas. Next base: position 306,216 of record NZ_LMDU01000013.1, on the reverse strand, counting down.
GTGCAGGGCGGTCAGCGGCTGGCCCCACGGATTGGGGTGGGCGCCGGGCCGCAGCGGGCACTGCCTGGTCAGGCTGCCGGGCCAGTCGCGCGCCCAGGCCTGCTCCAGCCCCAACGAGCGGTCCGCGCCGGGCAGGACCACCGGCAGAAGGCGCTGCATCAGGTCGGGATAGAGCATGTAGCCCACCGGCGTGGCGAGGTGATCCTGGCCGGTGAAGTCGCGCACCAGCTTCCACGGCGTGCAGGCCGCGCTGTCCACGGACTGGCGGCGCGCGTCCACGGCGGCGACGAAGCTGGCGGCACCCAAAGCGCCACCCGAGGTGCCGCTGATGGCGAAGACCGAGTCGGCGAAGTTGACGCCCTGCTGTTCGCCCAGATCCTGCAGCCGGGCCAGTGAGGCGCCGCCCCAGTAGGCCGCACGCGAGGCGCCACCGGTCACGGCGACGAGGACCAGCGGACGATTGCCGTCGGCGCCGACGGTGCGCAGCCAGGCCTGCAGCCACGCGTCGGCCGGCTGCCGACTGGCGATGGTGGCGTGGGCGCTGCGGTAGGGATTGGCCACGCGGTGGTTGTCGTTCAGCGGCGCGAAGGCGACGAAGAGCAACAGGGGCAGGGCGGTCAACGGGTAACCGAACAACGCCTTGGGTGCATAGGTCAGCAGGATGCCGCCAAAGACGATCCAGCTGCCCATGGCCAGCAGCACGAGGGCGGGCGAGCCGAGGGCACGGGCGGTCGCCTCAGGCCAGGCGGCCAGCGCGGCAAAGATGGCCCATTGCAGCAGCAGCACCAGCACGATCAGCAGACGCGACGGCGTGCTCATGCGGTCCTCGCGCTCCAGCAGCGCAATGGCTTCGCGCCGGCCATCCAGGGCGAGCCAGCGCGCCAGACGCGAGCCGGGGCCGAGCTTGAGGAGCCAGGCGCGCCGGCGCCAGACGAAGAGGCTCAGGCCTACCGTGACGGCCAGCAGTGCCACGCCGATGAGGCGCTCGCGTGGCTGCATCAGGAAGAACAGGGCGATGGGCAGGCCGCCGCCGGCGATGAGGGCTCGCGGCAGCCAGCGGCGCAGGCGCTCGCCAAACAGCGGCCGCGTGCATTCGCCCAGCGAGTCGGGCTTGAAGCGGCGGTCCAGCAGCAGGCGGGCCGTGTACCAGGCCAGCAGCAGCCACAGCGCGAAGGCGAACACGAGCACGGCGGTCTGGGCGCTGCCCACTTCGAGCGACAGCAAGGTCTCGCGCGCCTGCTCCAAGCAGAGCAGCACCGCCACACCGGCAATGACGATGCCGACCGGGAAGGCGCACAGCCACAGGACGCGCAGCAGATAGAGCACGCGGGGCACGTCGCCTTCGGGTGGCGTGGGAGGTGTCGTTGCCGAAGGTGGCTCGGGCGGCGGCGGCGGGCCGGGCTCCACGGGCGATTGAGGCGGCGGCGGCGGGGAAAACTGCGGCGGCGGCGCGGGCTCGCGGGGCGGGTAGACGACCGGAATCAGCATGGCCCGCACTCTAGCCCCCGCATGTGAGGCCACCAAGGGCGCCGCAACGTCAAGTTGGCGTGGCGACTTGTGGGAAACCCTGCTCCGGCAAGCGGCGCGCGGCGGCGCTCGTACATTTGCCGAACGAGGATGTCGGGGAGGACAGATGGACAACAACGAATTGCTGCCGCTGCTGGGCGGCTTCCTGCTGGGCGGCATGGTGACGGCGGGCTCGCTGTGGGGCTGGCTGTCCCGCCAGCTCAAACGCGAGCGCCAACGCGTTCACAACGTCGAGCAGGCTCGCCAGTTGTCGGCCCAGCAGTTGACGCAGGCGCGCAAGCAGATCGAGCAGGTGCAGCGCGAGAACCATGAGTTGCGCCTGGCTGTGCGTCCCACGCCGCGCCCCGCGCCTGCTGTCGAGGCGCCCGTGGACCCGGCCGAGGCGGCGCGCCTGTATGCCGAATCCAAGATGCAACCGGCGCCGCCCAAGGAAGGCCCCAAGGCCTTCAAGGACACCGTGGTGCTCAAGCGAAGCCCGGATTCGATGCTGGACTGAGGCGTCGCGCAGGCCTTGTCACTGCCGGGACAAGACCGCGTCACGGCGGCTGCCTAGAATCGAACGGTCGTTCTATTCTGGGCCGGCTGCGCGAGGCGCGGCATGGCCCGCCAACCGAGGTCGTGCCCATGACAGCCCATTACGAAGTTCGCGGCAGCGTTGCCGTGATCACGCTCGACAACCCGCCGGTCAACGGCCTGGGTTTTGCCACCCGCTCTGCCTGCGCAGCCGGCGTGGAACGCGCGGAGGCCGATCCGGCCGTCACGTCGGTCGTCATCACCGGCGCCGGCAAGGCTTTCTCCGGCGGTGCCGACATCAAGGAGTTCGGCTCGCCCAAAGCGCTGGCCGAGCCCAACCTGCTAAGCCTGATCGCTGTCGTCGAGAACTGCAGCAAGCCGGTCGTTGCCGCCATCCACAGCGTCTGCATGGGTGGCGGCCTGGAGTTGTCGCTGGGCTGCCATTACCGCGTCGCACAGACCGGCACCAAGGTCGCGCTACCCGAAGTGAAGTTGGGCTTGCTGCCCGGCGCCGGCGGTACGCAGCGCCTGCCGCGCGCGCTGGGTGTGGAGCCCGCGCTGAACATGATCGTCAGCGGCGAGCCGGTCGAGGCGCAGATGCTGGCGATGGTCCCGGGCCAGAAGCTGTTCGACAAGATCGTCGATGCCGACGTGGTGGATGCAGCGGTCAAGTTTGCTGAGGAAATCTCCGAGAAGCGGCCGCTGCCCAAGGTGCGTGAACTGAAGGCGCGCCACCCGAATGCCGATGCTTACTTCCAGTTCGCACGCAACATGGTGGGAGGCATGAGCAAGAACTTCCCGGCGCCGCTGCGCTGCCTGGAGGCGGTGGCTGGTGCGGTCAACATGAAGTTCGATGACGGCATGCGGGCCGAGCGCGAAGGCTTCGCGGCGCTGATGATGACGCCCGAATCGAAGGCCCTGCGCCACCTGTTCTTCGCCGAGCGCGTGGCCAGCAAGATCAGCGACGTGCCCGAGGACACGCCGCTGCGCACCATTGCCAAAGTGGGCGTCATTGGCGCCGGCACGATGGGCGGCGGCATCTCGATGAACTTCCTGAACGCGGGCATCCCGGTCACCATCCTGGAGACCAAGCAGGAAGCGCTCGACCGCGGCGTCGCGACGATCAAGAAGAACTACGAGTCCCAGGTCAAGAAGGGCAAGCTCAAGGAAGACAAGTACGCGCAACGCATGGCGCTGCTGTCGACGACGCTGAGCTACGCCGACCTGAAAGACTGCGACCTCATCATCGAGGCGGTGTTCGAGGAGATCGGCGTCAAGGAAGCCGTCTTCAAGCAGCTGGACGAAGTCGCCAAGCCCGGCGCCATTCTGGCTTCCAACACATCGACGCTGGATGTCGACAAGATCGCGTCGTTCACCAAGCGCCCGCAGGACGTGGTGGGCATGCACTTCTTCAGCCCGGCCAATGTGATGAAGCTGCTGGAAGTCGTGCGCGGCAAGGAAACCGCCAAGGACGTGCTGGCCACGGTCATGGCCATTGGCAAGAAGATCAAGAAGACGGCCGTCGTGTCGGGCGTCTGCGACGGCTTCATCGGCAACCGCATGATCGAGCAGTACAGCCGCCAGGCAGGCTTCCTGCTGGACGAGGGCTGCTCGCCGCAGCAGGTCGACAAGGCCGTCGAGAAGTTCGGCTTCGCGATGGGTCCCTTCCGCATGGGCGACCTGGCAGGCAACGACATCGGCTGGGCAATCCGCAAACGCCGCGCCGTCGAGCGCGCCAACATGAAGTACTCGGCCAGCGCCGACCGCCTGTGCGAGCTGGGCCGCTTCGGCCAGAAGACCGGCGCCGGCTGGTACGACTACCAGGCCGGCAAGCGCGACGCGATCCCGTCGCCGGTCGTCGACGAAATGCTGGCCAAGCACCGCGAGGCCATTGGCGCCAAGAAGCGCGACATCAGCGACGAGGAGATCGTGCACCGCCTGGTGTTCGCACTCGTCAACGAGGCCGCCCACCTGCTGGAAGAAGGCATCGCCCAGCGCGCGTCCGACGTGGACATGGTCTATCTCACCGGCTACGGCTTCCCGATCTTCCGCGGTGGCCCGATGTGCTACGCCGACACGGTCGGCCTCTTCAACGTCGTGCAGGCGATGAAACGCTTTGCCAAGAACCCAATGGACGACGGCGCGTTCTGGACGCCAGCACCCTTGCTTGCACGCCTGGTCGCCGAAGGCAAGAGCTTCACCTGATCAATCTGATGACTTGCGTGCCAGACCGACCGAGCGAAGCGAGTAGCTCTGGCATCAACTGACTTGGAAAAAACATGAGCAACGCACTGATCGTCTCCACCGCCCGCACCCCGCTCACCAAGAGCTGGAAGGGCGCTTTCAATATGACTCATGGCGCGACGCTGGGCGGCCATGCCGTTGCGGCGGCCGTCGAGCGCGCCGGTATCGATGGCGGCGCCATCGAAGACGTGCTGATGGGCTGCGCCAACCCCGAAGGCGCCACCGGCGCCAACATCGCGCGCCAGATCGCGCTGAAGGCCGGCCTGCCGGTCACGGTGAGCGGCGTCACTATCAACCGCTTCTGCTCCAGCGGCCTGCAGACCATCGCGATGGCTGCGCAGCGCATCATTGCTGGCGAGGGCGACGTCTACGTCGCCGGTGGCGTGGAAAGCATCTCCTGCGTGCAGCAGGAAATGAACAAGCACATGCTGGCCGACCCGGCGCTCTTGAAGATCAAGCCCGAGATCTACTGGAACATGTTGCAGACAGCTGAGAACGTGGCCAAGCGCTACAACATCTCGCGCGAGCGCATGGACCATTACGGCGCCGGCAGCCAGCAGAAAGCCTGCGCCGCACAGGCCGCCGGCAAGTTCAACGACGAGATGATCTCGGTGACGACCACCATGGGCGTGGCCGACAAGGTCATGGGCATGATGAGCAAGGAAGTGACCGTCAGCGCGGATGAAGGCCTGCGCGAGGGCACCACCTACGAAGGCATCAAGGACCTTCGCTCGGCCATCCCTGGCGGCCTGGTGACTGCCGGCAATGCCAGCCAGTTCAGCGATGGCGCCGGTGCCTGCGCGCTGGTCAGCGAGCAGTACGCGTCTACGCACAACCTGAAGCCAATCGGCCGCTTCCTCGGCTTCGCGGTGGCGGGCTGCGAGCCCGACGAAATGGGTATCGGCCCCGTGTTCGCGGTGCCCAAGGTGCTGAAGAAGTTGGGCCTGACGGTCGCCGACATCGACCTCTGGGAACTGAACGAAGCCTTCGCGGTGCAGGTGCTGTATTGCGCCGACACGCTGGGCATCCCGATGGATCGGCTCAACGTCAACGGCGGCGCCATCGCCGTCGGCCACCCTTACGGCGTGTCGGGCCAGCGCCTGACGGGCCACGCCCTCATCGAAGGCAAGCGCCGCGGCGCCAAGCGCGTCTGCGTGACGATGTGCATCGGCGGCGGCATGGGCGCGGCGGGTGTCTTCGAAGTGCTCTGATGAGTGTTTCGCCCGAGGTGTTCCTTGCGATGGGTCGCGAGGTCCTCGCCAAGCAGCCGTTCAGCGTGCTGCTGGGCGCGGAACTGGCGGCCTTGTCGCCGGCCAAGGTCGACCTGCAACTGGCGCTCAAACCCGAGCACCTGCAGCAGAACGGCTTTGCACATGGCGGCGTCGTCAGCTACCTGGCTGACAACGCGCTGACCTTTGCCGGCGGCACGGCGATGCAGGTACCGGTCGTGACCTCGGAATTCAAGATCAACTATGTGCGCCCGGCCGTGGGCGAGCGTCTGATCGCCCGCGCCAGCGCCGATGCCGTCAGCAAGACACAGGCGGTGTGCCGCTGCGATGTCTTCGCGGTGAAGGACGGCGTGGAGAAGCTCTGCGCGCTCGCCCAGGGCACCATCGTCCGCCTCGCCCAGGACTGACATGCAGGTCGACCTCGACACGCTGCGCGGCTTCTTCCGCTCGGCGCCCTTCATGGTCGACCTCGGCGTGGAGCCGACGGCGGTTGAGCCCGGGCGCGTGTCCACCCAACTGATCGTTGCAAAGCGCCACTGCCAGCACACCGGCGTCGTGCATGCCGGCGTCATCGCCGCGCTGGCCGACCATTCGATGGGCGCGGCGGCGCAGACGATGGCCCCCGACGGCCACTGGGTGCTGACGGCCGAGTTCAAGACCAGCCTGCTGCGCGGCGCGAGCGGCGAGCGGCTGGAATGCGAGGCCTGGATCATCAAACCCGGCCGACAAGTCTCTTTCACCGAGGCTGAGGTGTACGCGGTGGCGACGAGCGGCGAGCGCAGGCTCGTGGCCAAGGCCAGCGGCACCATGGCCATCACCAAAGCCTAGACATGCGCGAGACCCTGGAGTTCCTGCTCTACGACTGGCTTCACGCCGGCGACCTGACGGCGCGCGAGCGCTTCGCCGACCATTCGCGCGAGACCTTCAACGCGGTGCTGGACACCAGCGAGCGCATCGCGCGCGAGAAGTTCGCGCCCATCTACCGGCTGCTGGACACCGAGGAGCCGCGCTTCGATGGCGAGCGAGTACACCTGCCGGCGGCGACGCTGGATGCGGTCAACGCCCACGTGGCCTCGGGCCTGTTGGCGGCGGCCAAGGACTACGACGTCGGTGGCATGCAGCTGCCCTGCCTCGTCGAGACGGCGGCGCACGCCTTCCTCAGCAAGGCCAACGTGGCCGTCGGTTCGTACGCTGTGCTGACGACCTGCAACGCCAACCTGTTGATGGAACACGGCAGCGAGCGCCAGCGCGAGGTCTTCGCCAAGACGCTGCTGGCCGGCCAGTGGTTCGGCACCATGTGCCTGTCCGAGCCGCAGGCGGGCTCGTCGCTGTCCGACGTGGTCACGCGCGCCGAACTCGAGAACGCGGATGACCCGCTTGGCCCGCGCTACCGGCTGCGCGGCAACAAGATGTGGATCTCCGGCGGTGAGCACGAGCTTCGCGAGAACATCGTGCACCTGGTGCTGGCCAAGATCCCCGGGCCGGACGGCAAGCTGATCCCGGGTACCAAGGGCATCTCGCTGTTCATCGTGCCCAAGCAGATGGTCGGTGCGGACGGTCAGCTGACCGGCGAGCGCAATGACATCGCGCTGGCCGGCCTGAACCACAAGCTCGGCCACCGCGGCACGACCAACTGTCTGTTGAACTTCGGCGAGGGCCGATTCCAGCCGGAAGGCAAGGCCGGCGCCGTCGGCTACCTCGTCGGCAAGCCTCACGAAGGCCTGCGCTGCATGTTCTTCATGATGAACGAGATGCGCATTGGCGTCGGCCTGGGCGCCGTCATGCTGGGCTATGCGGGCTATGAAGCAAGCCTGGAGTACGCCAAGCAGCGGCCCCAGGGGCGCGCCATGACTGCAGCCGGCAAGGACGCGGCCAGCCCGCAGCGGCCCATCATCGAACATGCCGACGTGCGCCGCATGCTGCTGGCGCAGAAGAGCTATGTCGAAGGCGGACTGGCACTGGAGCTGTACTGCGCGCGCCTCGTTGACGAGCTGAACACGGGCCTCGATGCGTCTCACAAGGCGGAGGCGCAGGCGCTGCTCGACGTGCTGATCCCCATCGCCAAGAGCTGGCCGAGCGAGTGGTGCCTGGAGTCCAACTCCCTGGCCATCCAGGTGCTGGGCGGCTATGGCTACACGCGCGACTTCCCGGTAGAGCAGCTGTGGCGTGACCAGCGACTGAACATGATCCACGAGGGCACTCACGGCATCCAGGCGCTGGACCTGCTGGGCCGCAAGGTCGTGCAGCAGGGCGGGGCGTCGCTGGCCGCATTGGCCGCACGTGTACAGCAGACCATCGAGCGCGCGATGCAAACCGACTGGGCTCCCCAGGCCAACCAGCTGGCCGCCGCGTTGGCCCAGGTAGGCGGCGCAACCAAGAAGGCCTGGAGCACCGGCGAGCCCGAGGAGGCGCTAGCCAACGCGACGCCCTATATGCAGGCCTTCGGCCACACGGTGCTGGCCTGGCTCTGGCTGGACGTTGCGCTGGCGGTGGCCAGTGACAGCGACTTCGCCCAGGGCAAGCGAGCTGCCGCTCGCTATTTCTTTGCCTACGAGCTGCCCAAGATTGGCGCCTGGCTCGACGTCGTCGCCCGCCGCGAGCCGCTGTGCCGCGAAATGAAACCCGAATATTTTTGAGAAGCTGGAGACACCATGAGCACCAAAGTTCAAGACCTCTTCGACCTGAGCGGCCAGGTGGCCCTCGTCACCGGCGGCTCACGCGGCCTGGGACTGCAGATCGCCGAGGCGCTCGGTGAAGCCGGCGCCAAGATCATGCTGACCTCGCGCAAGGCGGCCGACCTGGAGGAGGCCGCGGCCCACCTGCAGGCGCGCGGCATCGACACGCGCTGGGTGGCGGCCGATGCGTCCAAGCCCGAGGAGGCGCAGCGCGTCGTCGCCGAGACCATGGAGCGCCTGGGCCAGATCGACATCCTCGTCAACAACGCCGGTGCCAGCTGGGGCGCGCCCGCCGAGGAGCACCCGATCGAGGCTTGGGACAAGGTCATGGACCTGAACATCCGCAGCCTCTTCGTCTTCGCCCAGGCGGTGGCCAAGGCCAGCATGATCCCGCGCAAGTCGGGCCGCATCATCAATGTCGCCTCCATCGCCGGCCTGGGCGGCAACTCGGCCGTCATGAAAACCATCGCCTACAACACCAGCAAGGGCGCGGCCGTGAACTTCACGCGCGCGCTGGCCGGCGAATGGGGCCAGTACGGCATCACGGTCAACGCACTGGCACCGGGCTTCTTCCCCAGCAAGATGACCAAGGGGCTGCTCGCCGCCGTCGGCGAGGAGAAGATGGCTTCGCACGCGCCGCTGAACCGCATCGGCGATGACGACGACCTGAAGGGTGCAGCGCTGCTGTTCGCGTCGCGCGCCGGCAAGCACATCACCGGCCAGATCCTGGCGGTAGACGGCGGCGTCAGCGCCATCCATGGCGGATGATGGGCGGATGGAGTTCCCGATCCACATCCCTTTTGTCCAGCAACTCGGCTTCGCGCTGCATTCCGTCGGCGACGGTGAGGCCGAGCTGCGGCTGACGATCAGCGAGCAGCACCTGAACTCATGGCGTGTGGCGCATGGCGGCGTGGTGATGACGCTGCTTGACGTGGCCATGGCGCATGCGGCGCGCAGCGTGAACGGGCACCTGCCTGATCTCGGGCCCGGCGTCGTCACCGTGGAGATGAAGACCAGTTTCATGCGCCCGGGCGAGGGCGAATTGCGGGCGGTGGGCAGGCTGCTGCACCGCTCGACGACGATGGCCTTCTGCGAGGGCTCGGTCTTCGGTGCCGACGACAAGCTCTGCGCCCATGCCACGGGCACCTTCAAATACCTGCGCGCGCTGCCGGCAGGCCGGCAGCTGAAGCCACTGGGTGGCGAAGGCGATTGACGGAGTCCTCACTTTGCGCTCGGGATTGAGCGAGGTTTTCTGAAACGTCGTTCCAATAGCGGGCACAATTGCGACTGCGCCAGCACCTTCACCCAGGTGCGCGGTTGGCCAGGTCGCTCAGCGGGACCATGCAGTTCCGCCCCTTTCAGGACGACGCCTGGCATGACGGCCCGCGCTCAAGGCCCCTCTGGCCTGAGCCGCAGCGGCCCATGCACCGAGGCGGTCCTTAGCCCGCCTCAGCCCTCATTCCGCTACCGAAAGCACCGTCATGAAGATCGCCCTCATCATCGAGAACAGCCAGGCCGCCAAGTCCGAGATTGTCCACAGCGCGCTCAAGACCGTCGTCGAGCCGCTGGGCCACCAGGTCCACCACTACGGCATGTACGCGCCGGAAGACAAGGCGTCGCTGACCTATGTCATGAACGGCCTGCTGGCCGGCATCCTGCTGAACTCCAAGGCCGCCGACTTCGTCGTCACCGGCTGCGGCACCGGCATGGGTTCCATGCTGGCCTGCAACAGCATGCCCGGCGTGTTCTGCGGCCTGGTCATCGACCCGACAGACGCATTCCTGTTCGGCCAGATCAACGACGGCAACTGCCTGTCCATGCCCTACGCCAAAGGCTTCGGCTGGGCCGCCGAGCTGAACCTGCAGGACTGCTACCGCAAGCTGTTCGAGAACGAGCGCGGCGCCGGCTACCCCAAAGAGCGCGCCGCCATCATGGCCAAGAACCGCGGCGTGCTGAAGGACCTGAAGGCCGCTTCCTGCAAGGACATGCTGACGACGCTGAAGGGCGTGGACCAGGAGCTGCTGAAAGCCGCCGTGTCGGGCGAGAAGTTCCAGGAACTGTTCTTCACGAACTGCCAGGACGACGCCATCGCCGGCCACATCAAGGCTGTTTTGGCCTCCTGACCCCGCTGCGACGGTCTCGCACACTGCGAGACTGTCGCGATGCCTGTTTCACCGCCCCACCTCACGCTGCGCACGCTGACGCGCGGTGACGGCCTGCTCGGCCTTCGCCCGCGTGGCCCGTTGGGGCCGCGCGGCGAACAGGTGACGGTCGCGATACTGGCCTGGCGGGATGCGGCGGCCGAGCAGGCGCTGCTGACGCGCGGACTTGTTGCTCTCGACCCCCGCCTGCTGCAGTGGCGCGGTGAGCCGCTGCAGCTGGGTGCGTCGCTGTGGACCCTCGTCCAGGAAGAGTTCTTCGGCGACTTCCACGTCGACAAGGTGCCCGAACTGCTGGCCATGGGCTGGCAGGTCACGACCGCGCCCGGCTTTGCCCATCACAGCCGTGCGGTCAACGGCTGGCAGCTCGGGCTCAGCGAAGCCGAGGACGCGCCCCAGCCAAGTCGCCGCGTCGAAGGCATCGGCCTTGAGCGCCGCAAGGGTGCATGGCTGGTCAGCCTCGGCATGGAGGTCGACGGCGAGCGCATCGACCTCGCGCCGCTGATCGCCAACCTGCTTCGCCGCGACAAGCGCTGGCTGGACGCCGTGGCCATCGCGGCCATCGAGGACGACGCCATCGTCTCGCTGCGCGCGCCCGGCGGGCGGCGCTATCACGCACAGGCGGCGCCGCTCAAGGCCATCATGCTGGCCTTGCTGGATCTGCTGAAGCCGGTGCAGCTGGAAAAGGGCGAGCCGCTGAAGCTCAATGAATGGGATGCGGACCGCATCCGCTGCATCGAGGAAGAATCGCGCGGCCGCTGGCAGATTCACGGTGACGCAGGTCTCAAGGCACTGGGCCGGCGCCTGCTAGCGTCCGGCGCGCCCACATCGCATGAACAGCCGCCCGGCCTTGGCCTGCAGCTGCGTCCCTACCAATTGCACGGCCTGGCCTGGCTGCAATACCTGCGCCAGCAGGGCCTCGCCGGCATCCTGGCCGATGACATGGGGCTGGGCAAGACGGCCCAGGCGCTGGCCCACATCTGGATGGAGAAGCAAGCCGGCCGCCTGGACCGCCCGGCCCTGGTTATCGTGCCGACGTCGCTGCTCTTCAACTGGCAGCAGGAGGCTGCGCGCATCGCGCCGGGGCTGGCGGTCAAGACCTGGCACGGCGCCGACCGTGCGACCGTCGACCTGGCGGGCGCCGACCTCTTGCTCAGCACATATAACCTCGTCTGGCGCGACTTGCGCGTGCTGGCGGCGCAGCCTTGGCATCTGCTGATCCTCGACGAAGCCCAGGCGGTCAAGAACGCCCGGGCCCGCGCAGGCCGCGCGCTGCGGCGGCTGGACAGCCGCCACCGTCTCGCGCTGACCGGCACGCCTCTGGAAAACCACCTCGGCGAACTGTGGTCGCTATTCGACCTGTTGATGCCCGGCTTTCTCGGCGACTCGCGCACCTTCGCGCGCCACTGGCGCAAGCCCATCGAGGTGAACCGCGATGGCGCCCGCGCCCGTCTGCTGGCCGCCCGAGTGCGGCCTTTCATCCTGCGCCGCATGAAGACTGAAGTGGCGACCGAGTTGCCGCCGCTGACCGAGTTGGTCAAACGCGTGACGCTGGTCGGCGCACAGAAGCAGCTTTACGAGAGCGTGCGCGTCGCGGCTGACCACCTGGTGCGGCGAATCCTGGCGCGCGACGGCTTCAGCGCGACCAGCCTCATCAGCGTGCTGGATGCGATGCTCAAGCTGCGCCAGGTCTGCTGCGACCCCTTGCTGCTCAAGGGCGTGGACATTCCTCCCGGCGTCGGTCGCGCCAAGCTGGAATGGCTGCGCGAGCATGTGCCCCACTTCGTTGCCCAGGGCCGCCGCCGGCTGCTGGTGTTCTCGCAGTTCACCGGCATGCTCGACCTGATTGCCGCTGAGTTGGACCGTTTATGCCTGCCCCACCTGCGCCTGACCGGCGAAACGGCGGCGGCACAGCGCGGTGATGTAGTGAGCCGCTTCCAGGCCCGCGAGGTGCCCATCCTGCTGGCCAGTCTCAAGGCCGGCGGCGTGGGCCTGAACCTGACCGCGGCCGACACTGTCATCCACGTCGATCCGTGGTGGAACCCGGCCGTGCAAAGCCAGGCGAGCGCGCGTGCCCATCGCATCGGCCAGGATCAGCCGGTCTTCGTCTATCAGCTGGTTGCCGAGGGCAGCATCGAGGAGCGCATGCTGGAGTTGCAGGCCAGCAAGAAGGCGTTGGCCGATGGTCTGCTGGGGCGGGACGACGGCGGCGGCTTGACCAAGTTCAGTGCGATGGAGCTGAACTTGCTGCTGGCACCGCTGGAGGCTGCAGAGTCGGCCGACGAAGGTTAAGTCTCCAGGAAGAAGCGCAGCATTTCTGTACTCGCGTCCGGCCCTTTGGCATCGGCGTAAGAGCCCGTTGCATCACCGCCCGACCATGCATGGCCGGCGCCGTGGATGACCCACTGCTCGGTCACGATCCGGCCATTGCCGTCCTGGTGGATGCGCCGCGTGCAAGTGCGCCCGCCGCACTCCAGCCGTGTCTCTTGCCGGGCGGTGGCGCCGGTGCGGTGGGCGTTGGCCACGTGGTCGGCATTGCCGGGGTGCACGGTGGCGTCGGCATCGCCGTGGAAGATGATCACGCGCGTACCGGGCGCGGGGCTGGGTGCCCAACCGCCCTGGCCCTTGCCCTGCATTGCCGCCAGCGCGCCCGGCAGGTCGCGCGCTGCGCCGGCGGGCAGGCCCGAGTGCACGCCGGCGGCGGCGAAGACGTCCGGGTAGGCCGTCGCCAGGATGGCCGCCATCGCGCCGCCCGCTGACAGGCCGGCGACGTAGACCTTTGCCGTGTCGACACCATGGCTGTGGACGATCTGCCTGGCCATGTCCGCCAGGATGGCTGGCTCGCCCTTGTCGCGGCGCTGGTGGTTGTGCTTGAACCAGTTCCAGCACCCCTGGGCGTTCATCTGGCGCGACTGGGCGGGGTAGAGCACCACGACGTTGTGCACTTCTGCCAGTGCGTTCATGCGCGTGCCCCTGGCGAAGTCGTCGGGGTTCTGCGTGCAGCCGTGCAGCATGACGATCAGGGCGCGCGGCGGTTCGGCTCGCGCCGACGGCGTGAAGAGGCGGTAGTCGCGCGCGCCGGCCCGATGCGCGAAGTGGCCGGAGACGAAGCGGGCCGGTAAATCTGCAGCCCGGCAGGGCGCCGGGCCGGCTGCGGGCTCGCTGCCGATCAGGCGTGCATCGATGTCGATGACGAGGTCGGCGTTCTGCGGCGTGGCCGGAGCGACACCGGGCGAGCCCTTCAGCGCCTGGCGGATTGCTGCCATCGCGGCATCGAGATCACCGGCGCGCGTGTGCGCCGTGGCGTCTTTCATCAACTGTCCGAACTGCGGGTGCATGGGAACTTTCATGGTCTGGGTTAGAGGAGCCGCCCAACGAGGGCTGTCTTCACGGCGGGGCTTGCATGCAGAGCGCCGAGCACCGTCAGCGACTCGATGGTCTCCAGCGCCAGCTCTGGCGTGACGTCGGGGGCGATGACGGCCAGCCCGAGGACGCGGATCTGCAGCTTCTGGCCAGCCGCGCGGACCTGCGCCAAGTCGGCCGCGCTGAACTGCTGGATGCCCAGCACGATGCTCTTGCGCGTGACTACCTGCTTGACCACCTCGGCGTGCGTGGCGATCTGGTTGCGGATCGCCGTGCGGATCAGATCGCTGCGGTTGGCATAGAAGCCCTCCTGCACGAGGAGGTCGATCTGGCCCAGGTCGACGCAGCCGATGTTGATGGTCAGTTTTTCATCAACCGGTTTCGTGGCTTTGGGCGACAGCAGTGGGGTGGAAGGCATGGTGCATGATTAACCATCCACTTGGAATCTACTAGGAATACTTTGTAAGCGTCTGGTGACGGCAACTACGGCGACTACGGCACCGCGAAAGCGCGCTTGATCGCTCTAGAACGGGGCAGAGAACCGCTTCGGTGCGTCTGCGTTGATGATGCCTTGGGCCGTGCCGGCACTGGTCCGAAGGCGGCCAATCTGGGCGTTCTGTCCTGGCGTCAGACGCCGAAATTGGCTATCGCGCTTTCGGCCTAAAACGGGCACCACCGGCGTGCAGAACGCAGCCGAAATTCCTGGCACGGCTCGTGCTCGTCATGACTCGTCATAACGAGTTGGACGGCCATGAGCAAAGGCGCTCTTGCAGCTAGCAAATCCCTGACGCTGGTCACCGCCCCCGAGGCGGACAGCGTGCACCGGATCAAGCTCTCCTCACCACAGCCGCTGTACGCGCAGATCAAGGAAATCTTGCGCGCACGCATCCTCGATGGCAGCTACCAGCCGCATCAGCAGATGCCGTCGGAGAGCGAGATGATGGCTGCGTTCGACGTCAGCCGCATCACCGTGCGGCAGGCGCTCAACGACCTGCAGAACGAAGGTCTGATCTTTCGCATCCACGGCAAGGGCAGCTTCGTCTCCAAGCCCAAGGCCTTCCAGAACCTGGGCCGGCTGCAGGGCTTCGGCGAGGCGATGCGGCAGATGGGCTACGAGACCTTCGCCCGCGTGCTGTCCATCAAGACGGTGACGCCCTCGCCCCAGGTCGCCGAAAAGCTGCAGCTGCCCAAACGCGCCAAGGTCACGGAGCTGCAGCGCCTGCGCTTCCTGAACCGCGAGCCGATCTCGCTGGACGTGACCTGGGTGCCTTTGTCCATCGGCCAGCGCCTGGCCAAGGAAGACCTCGCCGCGCGTGACATCTTCGTCATCCTCGAGAACGACTACGGCCTGGCCCTCGGCCACGCCGAGTTGCAGATCGGCTCCACGCTGGCCGACGAGATGCAGGC
The DNA here is from genome assembly GCF_001425165.1 of Pelomonas sp. Root405. Taxonomy (GTDB): domain Bacteria; phylum Pseudomonadota; class Gammaproteobacteria; order Burkholderiales; family Burkholderiaceae_C; genus Pelomonas. The sequence goes on along the minus strand of NZ_LMDU01000013.1, from coordinate 291,099 downwards.
CGCGCAGCTCAAGGTGGAGGCCGGCTCGCCGGTGTTGTTCATCGAGCGCACCACCCACACGGCCGACGGCGCGCCCATCGACTACGAGCACCTCTATTACCGCGGCGACGCCTTTCAGTACAAGGTCCGCGTCGACCGTGTGCCGCTGGCGGAGCGCGCCACATGAGCCCGCGCTCAGCGCATATCGACATGCGGACAGCTTCGTTCACCCCGCTCAACCCGAACCCGAGACTGAGGGAATTTCAATGAACACGATCGAAACCGAGTACGACATCGTCATCGTTGGCGGCGGCACCGGCGGCCCGATGGCTGCGGTGAAGGCCAAGGAGAAGAACCCCAAGCTGCGCGTATTGGTGCTGGACAAGGCCAACGTCAAGCGCAGCGGCGCCATCAGCATGGGCATGGACGGTCTGAACAACGCCGTCATCCCTGGTCACGCGACGCCGGAGCAATACACCAAGGAGATCACCGTCGCCAACGACGGCATCGTTGACCAGAAGGGTGTCTACGCCTACGCGGCCAACAGCTTCCCGATGATCGAGGAGCTGGACCGCTGGGGCATCAAGTTCGAGAAGGACGAGACCGGTGACTACTCGGTGCGCAAGGTCCACCACTTGGGCAGTTATGTGCTGCCCATGCCCGAGGGGCACCACATGAAGCGGGTGCTCTACCGGCAGCTCAAGCGGGCGCGCGTGGAGATCACCAACCGCGTCGTGGCGACACGGCTACTGACGGGGCCGGACGGCGAGATTGCCGGCGTCATGGGCTTCGATTGCCGCACGGCGGACTTCCATGTCATCAAGGCCAAGGCAGTCGTCATCTGCACGGGCGCTGCCGGGCGCCTGGGCCTGCCCGCCAGTGGCTATCTGTTCGGCACCTACGAGAACCCGACCAACTGCGGTGAAGGGCACGTGATGGCTTATCACGCAGGCGCCGAGCTGACCAACCTCGAGTGCTTCCAGATCAACCCGCTGATCAAGGACTACAACGGCCCCGCCTGCGCCTACGTGACCGGCCCGTTCGGCGGCTACACGTCCAACAACGCCGGCCAGCGCTTCATCGAGTGCGACTACTGGAGCGGCCAGATGATGATGGAGTTCTTCAACGAACTCGAAGGCGGCAAGGGCCCGGTGTTCCTGAAGCTCGACCACCTCGCTGAGGAAACTATCAGCGAGATCGAGCACATCCTGCACACCAACGAACGCCCCAGCCGCGGCCGCTTCCACGAAGGCCGAGGCACCGACTACCGCAAGCAGATGATCGAGATGCACATCTCGGAGATCGGCTTCTGCAGCGGCCACAGCGCCTCGGGCATCTGGACCAACGAACGTGGCGAATGCTCCATTCCCGGCCTGTACGCGGCCGGTGACTGCGCCAGCATCCCGCACAACTACATGCTGGGCGCCTTCGTCTACGGCAAGTTCTGCGGTGAGAACGCGGCGGACTACGTCAGCGGAACTGGGCAGTCCAACGTCGACGCGGGCCAGATCGAGAAGGAGAAGGCCCGCGTCTACGCGCCGCTGGGCCGCACCGAAGGTCTCACGCCCTTCCAGGTCGAATACAAGACGCGCCGCATCGTCAACGACTACCTGCAGCCGCCCAAGGTCACCCGCAAGATGGAGATCGGCCTGCAGCGCTTCGACGAGATCCGCGAGGACCTGCAGCACATGGGCGCGGCCGACCCGCACGAGCTGATGCGGGCGATGGAGGCCCACACCATCCGCGACTGCGCCGAGTTGGCGGCACGCGCCTCGCTGTACCGCACCGAGAGCCGCTGGGGTCTGTACCACCTGCGCGTGGACCACCCCGAGAAGAACGACGCCGACTGGTTCTGCCACACCAATGTGACCAGCGATGCCAACGGCAACGCCGTGTTCCGCAAGCGCGAGGTGGAGCCCTACGTCGTGGAGCTGAATGAGGAAGAGAAGTCCGCCTACCAGCGCCTGCGCGTCGCCACGCCCGTAGCAGCCTAACGAGGAGATTGCCATGACCATTGCCATCACCCGCACCCAGGCGCCCGTCGTCATCGACGAGGACAAATGCATCGCCGACAAGGGCTGCACCGTCTGCGTCGACGTCTGCCCACTCGACGTGCTGGCCATCGACCTGACCAAGAACAAGGCGTTCATGAAGTTCGATGAATGCTGGTACTGCATGCCCTGCGAGAAGGACTGCCCCACCGGCGCGGTGCGCGTCGATATCCCCTACCTGGTGAGGTGAACATGCTGGCTACATCCATCCATGACCGCCTGCGCCACGAGGACGCGGGCGTGCGCCGCATCGCCGTCATCGACCTGCCCTACACCGACGAGGAAGATGACATCGCGCCGCTGCTGATAGCCGCGCTGTCGGACGCCGACGCCACCGTGCGGCTCGAAGCCGCCAAGGCGCTGGAAGGCTTCGAGGAGCCCGAGGTGCTCGCCGCCATTGCGCCGCTGCTGAAGGACGAGGACGCCGGCGTGCGCGCGGCCGTCGCCTACACGCTGGCGGAGCTGAAGGACCCAGCCTCGGCCATAGCCTTGCTGCCCTACCTTGGCGATGCCGATCCGGAAGTGCAGGCCGCCGCGCTGCAGGCCGTGAAGGCCTTGCGCGTGGACGCCGCCTTCGACCCGGCCCTGGCGGCGCTCGCGCATGCCGAGGCCAGGGTGCGCCGCGCGGCCGTCAGCGTGCTGGGCTATCTGAAGAAGCCCCAGGCCATCTCCGCACTCACCGAAGTGGCTGCGCATGACGGCGACGCCGAGGTGCGCCGCGTCGCCGTCGGCGCGCTGAGCTTCGCCAACGATGCCGATGTCAGCGTGCACCCTGCGCTCAGCCGCGCACTGGCCGACCCGGTGTGGCAGGTGCGCGAGGAGGCCGCGACGACCTTCGCCAAGACGGGCTCCATCCTCGGCGTGCCCAACCTCGTACGCGCCATGGACGACGAGTTCTGGCAGGTGCGCGTGAAGGCCGCCCGCAGCCTGGGCAAGCTCAAGGCGCGCGATGGCGTGATGGCGCTGGTGGAGGCGCTGATCCACCCGGTCAGCAACCTGCGCAAGGAGGCCGTCATCGCGCTGGGCGAGATCGGTGACCCGCGCGCCATCACGCCGCTGGAGCGCACGCTGCGCGACCCCGATCCGGACGTGCGCAAGCTCTCGAAGCTCGCGCTGACCACCATTCAGATGAATGGGGGTGCGGCATGACCTTCGTCGTCACCGAGGCTTGCATCCGCTGCAAGTACACCGACTGCGTCGCCGCCTGCCCGGTGGAGTGCTTCCACGAAGGCCCAGACTTTCTCGTCATTGACCCCGAGGTGTGCATCGACTGTGGCGTCTGCGTACCCGAGTGCCCGGTCGAGGCCATCTTCGACGAGAAGGACTTGCCCGCCGATCAGCGCGAATACGTCGAGTTGAACCGCCGGCTGGCCGCGCAATGGCCGCTCATCACAGCCGCCCAGGATCCTCTGCCCGATGCCGAGCACTGGGCCAGCCAGACGAACAAGCGTGCGCTGCTGACCGAAAGCGCCGAACAGGTTTGAGACATCCCAGGTGGAGCCACCGCGCCAGGCACTGATCTTGCGCAACGGCTTCTTGAACGTGAATCGACTGCCCAGGAGATTGAGATGAGAAACCCCACGCTCTCGCATGTTCCCGCCGCCCTTCTGCGGTGCCTCACCGGCCTTGTGCTCGGCATGACCCTTCTGCAGGCACAGGCCGCCAAGGAGGTGGTGATCATCGGCATCGGCACGCAGAACACCACCACCAACACCGTCACCGGCGGCGTGGTGCTCAAGGAGATGAAGCTGCTCGAGAAGCACCTGCCCAAGACGGGCAAGTACGCCAACATCGAGTGGAAGCTCGACTGGCAGAACTTCACCTCCGGCCCGCCCGTCACCAACGGCATGATCGCCGGCAAGCTGCAGATCGGCATGATGGGCGACTACCCGCTGCTGGTGAACGGCGCGACCGGCCAGCAGAACAAGGGCAACGAGACGCAGCTGATCGCCGTCATCGCTTATAACGCCTTCGGCTCGGGCAATGGCGTGGTGGTGCACAAGGACAGCCCCTACTACGAGCTGGCCGACCTGAAGGGCAAGGTTGTCTCGGTGCCCTTCGGCTCGGCCGCTCACGGGATGATGCTGCAGGCCATGCAGGAGCGTGGCTGGCCGGCCGACTACTGGAACCTGGTCAGCCAGAGCCCCGAGGTGGGCACGACCAACCTGCAGGAAAAGAAGATCGACGCGCATGGGGACTTCGTGCCGTTTGCCGACCTGTTGCCGCACCGCGGCTTCGCCCGCAAGATCTTCGACGGCGCGCAAACCAAGGTGCCGACCTTCCACGGCGTCGTCGTGCGCAAGGCCTTCGCCGACAAGTACCCCGAGGCGGTGGTGGCCTACATCAAGGCGCTGATGGAGGCCAACGACTGGGTGCGCAAGGACCCCAAGCTCGCGGCCACCAAGATCGAGGAATGGACCAAGATCGAGAAGGAGGTGGCCTACCTCTACCTGGGCCCGGGCGGCATCCACACGCTGGATCCGAGCATCAAGCCGCGTTGGGTCGAGACCATCAAGATCGCCCATGGCGTGCTGTCCAAGCTGGGCCGGGTCAAGGAGTTCGACATCGCCGCCTGGGTCAATGAGACCTATGTGCGCGAGGCCTTCAAGCAGCGCGGCCAGGACTATGAGGCGCAGAAGCAGACCCTGGCCAACTACGACATCGCCGGCAACGACCCGATCTGCAAGACGCCCGTCACGCGGCCCAAGGACGCCGGCGAAATTTGGCTGTCGAGCGGCGAGATCGTCGTGCTCAGTTCGCCCGCCTGCCTGCTGGCCGGCGTGAAGTTCTACGAGGCGGCCGGCAAGAAAGTCAGCGTGGCCTATCTGTATGACAAGGAGCTGGGCATCAAGGTGGTCGCCGACAAGGCCTTCTACGCGGTCGACGCCAGCAACCCCAAGGCGCCGCTGGCTGTGCCCTTCTTGCTCAAGAAGGACGCCGAGGCCTACGCCGCCAAGGGCAACGGCAAGCTCGCCACGTTCGCGGAGGCCCTGGGCCAGGCCACCGCCACCGTCGTCGCCAGCACCGCCAGCGCGAAGTGACGGCCATGAGCGCGCTGCCCCACCTCGACACCTATGCGCCGCTGGCTGCAGCGGCGCCTCCCAAGCCGACGCTGCCGGCCCATGTCGGCCAGGGCGTGACGCCGTTGCCCCTGCCGCCGCCGGCCGCCGCTATGCCCAGTCTGTGGCAGCGCTTCTGGCAGGGCCGCGGCGCCACGGCGCTGATGGGTGCCATCTCCATCGCCAGCATGTTGCTGTTCTGGCAACTGGCCACGCACTACAAGCTCGACGCCTACGTCCGCTTCAACAACATCCCGACGCCGGCGGAGGTGCTGGAGAAGGTGGTGGAGGTCAACGCCAGCCCGAAGTTCGTCACCAACATCGGTATCAGCGTGCGGCGCATCCTGCTGGGCTTCCTGGTGGCCACGGTGCTTGGCGTGGGCCTGGGCGTGGTGATCGGGCGCTATCGGCTGGCGCGCGCATTGACCATGCCGGCGCTGGAGGTGCTGCGCCCCATCCCAGCCATCGCCTGGGTCCCCATGTCCATCATGCTGTGGCCCGACAACGAGGTGAGCATCGTCTTCATCACCTTCCTGGGTGCCTTCTTTCCCATCCTGCTCAATACCGTGCACGGCGTGGAGGCCATCGACCCCGTGCTGCTGCGTGCGGCCCGCACGCTGGGGGCCGGCGAGACCAGCCTGCTGCGCCATGTCGTGGTGCCCGGCGCGCTGCCGCACATCTTCACGGGCCTGGCGGTGGGCATGGGCGTGGCGTGGGTGTCGCTGATCGCCGCCGAGATGATCTCGGGCCAGTTCGGCATCGGCTACTTCACCTGGGAGGCCTACTCGCTGATCAGCTACGCCGAGATCGCGCTCGGCATGATCACCATCGGCGTGCTGGGCCTGCTGTGCAGCGGCGCGATCCGCTTGCTGGCGAAGCTCGCCATGCCCTGGCAGGCCCACTCAACCGGAGCACCCTGATGGACATGAGCGTCGCATCCCATGGCCGCGTCGACGTGCGCGACCTGCACATCCGCTTCCAGAGCAAGGGCCAGGACTTCGAGGCCGTTCGCTCCGCCAACGTCCACGTGCGCCCCGGCGAGTTCGTGTCGTTGATCGGCCCGTCCGGCTGCGGCAAGTCGACGCTGCTGAACGCGGTGGCCGGCTTTCTCAAGCCCACCGGCGGCCAGGTGCTGCTGGACGGCCAGCGCATCACCGGCCCGGGCTCCGACCGCGGCGTGGTGTTTCAGCAGTACTCGCTGTTTCCGTGGATGACGGTGCGCGCGAACGTCGAGTTCGGTCTGCGCATGAAGGGCGCCACCGCCAACGAGCGGCAGGCGCAGGCGCGCACGCTGCTGGGTCTGGCCGGGCTGCTCGCGTTCGAGAACCACTACCCTGACCAGCTCTCCGGCGGCATGAAGCAGCGCGTGGGCATCGTGCGGGCGCTGGCCACCAGCCCGCAAGTGCTGCTGATGGACGAGCCCTTCGGTGCGCTGGACTCGCAGACCCGCGTGGTGATGCAGGAGATCCTGACCAACATGTGGCAGCGCCTGCGCATCTCGGTGCTGTTCATCACGCACGACATCGAGGAAGCGGTGTTCCTGTCCGATCGCATTTACGTGATGACGGCGCGGCCCGGCCGCATCAAGGCCGAGCTGGACGTGCCGCTGCCCCGGCCGCGCACTGCAGCGATGACGTCCGAGCCCGAGTTCGCCGCCATGGTCAAGCAGATCAAGGGACTGATCCGCGAGGAGAGCATCGCCGCCATGGGCGGCGAGCTGAGCGAGGGCGGCCTCGTGGGCCTGAGCACCGAGGTCGGCCCGCAAGGCGTCGGCCACCTCGTCTAGGAACCGCCATGCCCCTCTACACCGACACGGTGCCCACCCAGCTGGTGTGGCATCAGGCCAGCGGCATGCTCGAACTGGGCTGGGCCGACGGCCGTGAGGCCTACTTCACGGCGCCGCAACTGCGCTCGGCCTGCAAATGCTCGGCCTGCGAGAAGCGCCGCCGCGATGGCCATCCGCTGGCTGCGCCCACCGACACCGCGCTGACCGGCATCGAGCCCGTCGGCGAGACCGGCGTGCAGCTGCTCTTCAGCGATGGCCACGACCGCGGCATCTATCCCTGGCCCTATCTCCACCAACTCGCCCTGGAGGCTTGAGCACCATGAGCGTTCTCTTCGATGCCGAGGTGCTGGACGTCCGCCACTGGACTGACCGGCAGTTCTCCTTCACCTGCACCCGCGACCCGGCCTTTCGCTTCCAGAGCGGCCAGTTCACGATGCTCGGGCTGATCGTCGACGGCAAGCCGCTGTTGCGCGCCTACAGCGTCGTCAGCCCGCACTGGGAGGAAACGCTGGAGTTCCTCAGCATCAAGGTGCCCGACGGCCCGCTGACGTCGCGGCTGCAGCACATCCAGGCCGGCGACAAGATCCAGATCGGCCGCAAGGCCTCCGGAACGCTGCTGACGCAGAACCTGCTGCCCGGCCGCCACCTCTACCTGCTGTCCACCGGCACGGGCCTGGCACCCTTCATGGCCATGGTGCGCGACCCCGAGGTCTACGAGCAGTACGAGAAGGTCATCCTCGTGCACGGCTGCCGGCAGGTGGCGGAGCTGGCTTATGAAGACGTCATCACGCGCGAGCTGCCCGACAACGAATACTTCGGCGACCAGGTGCGCGAGAAGCTCCTCTACTACCCCACCGTCACCCGCGAGCCCTTCCGCAACCAGGGCCGCATCCCAACGCTGATGCAGAGCGGCAAACTGGCCCAGGATCTCGGCCTGCCGCCGCTGTGCATCGAGAACGACCGCTTCATGCTGTGCGGCAGCCCGGAGATGCTGCGCGACACCCGCGCGCTGTTCGACGTCATGGGCATGACCGAGGGCAATATGAGCCACCCCGGCCACTTCGTCATCGAGCGCGCCTTTGTAGAAAAGTGATGTTGGCCCGCACAGCCCTCCTGGACGCCCCGGGCCAGGCCTTTCGCCGCGTCTGGCCGGGCTGGGCCACCTGCGTGCTGATCGCGCTGGCTGCGTCCTTCGTGGCGGCGCTGCACCAGGGCCCGCCCATGTTGTACGCGCTTCTGTTCGGCGCGGCGCTGCACAGCCACAACCCGCAAGACCGCACGGCGGCCGGCGTGGACTTCTGCAGCCGCACCGTGCTGCGCCTGGGCGTGGGCCTGCTGGGTGCGCGCATCGCCTGGGAGCAAGTGGCGGCGCTGGGTTGGCCGACCGTGCTCATCGTGCTGGGCATGGTGGCCAGCACGCTGCTGTGCGGCTGGTGGGGCGCCAAGGCCTTGCGCCTGCCCTGGGCCGTGGGCGTGCTGGCGGGCGGCGCCACGGCCATCTGCGGCGCGTCGGCGGCACTGGCCATCGGTGCCGTGCTGCCGCAGGCGCGTGACGGCGACACGCCCAACGAACGCCACGCCGTCATCGTTGCCGTGATGGCCACTTTGCTGTCGACGGCGGCCATGGTGGCCTACCCGCTGATCGCGCTGCAGCTGGGCCTGTCGCCCGGCGCCGCAGGCCTGTTTCTTGGAGGCAGCATCCACGACGTGGCGCAGGTGGTGGTGGCCGGCTATTCGGTTTCGCCCGCTGCCGGCGATGCGGCCTCGTTGGTCAAGCTGCTGCGAGTCAGCCTGCTGATCGTGGTCGTGCTGGGGGTGTCCATGGCGTTCGGCCCGCCGGCCCGCGAGCCCGCCGCGCAGCGGCTCCCCGTGGTGAGGCGGCTGGGCGGACTGATGCCGGGCTTCCTGTGGCTATTCATCGCGCTGGCCGCGATCAACTCGCTGGGCTGGCTTCAGGGGCTGCACGAGCCACTGAACACCACCTCCCGCGCCTGCCTGATGCTGGGCGTGGCGGGGCTGGGCATGAAGACATCCTTCCCCCACCTGGCCAGCGCCGGCTGGCGGCTGGTGCTGCTGATGCTGGCCACGAGTGCATGGCTGGCCAGCGTTGCGCTTGGCGCAGCCTGGTTGCTGGACGGCGGCCCGCACTGAGCGGGCGCAGCGTTCAACGGCCTGTCACACGCTGATAGCGCTTGCGAAGAAAGTCGGCCGCCAAGCTGGCGTCACCGCCGACACGTTCGCCGATGTAGAGCTCCTGGCGGCGCTCCGCGATCTGGGCGCGCAACCGCGCGGCCATGATGTCCAGCGGGCGCATGCCCCCGGCCTCGGCGCGCTCAATCGCGATGCGCAATTGATGCATCTGCAGTGAATGCAGCAGGGCGGTCTGCGCCTGCACGATGCGGATGCGGCCCTGCACCAGGTGCTCACACAGGCCCAGCCAGGCGCGCACGGCGTCGGCGGGGCCGCCGATGACCTTCTCAGGTGCTTCACCGGCCGCCAGCAGCATGGTCTCCAGCTTGTGCCGGTCGCCACTCGCATAGGCGTCGTTGACGATCATCATGCGCTGCTCGCAGACCTCGCGCTCGGGGCCGTGTGGGGCCAGGTCGGGGTGGAAGCGCATGGCGGCGCGGCGGTACAGCGTCTTCAGGCTGGGTGGCGGCAGGTCCATCGTGGGGCCGACCGGCTCGGGCGGCAGCGGTGTCGCGCTGGGCAATGCGGCAATGTCGGGCCAGGCCTTGGCGGCGGGCGTTGCCGGCAGCGGCGCCTCAACACCCTGGCGCCGCAGCGCATCGGACAGCAGGGCTGTGGCCTGGTGCAACTGGGCTTCGAGCTCGTCGAGCTCGCGCATCAGCGGGCCCAGCGCTTCGAGGTAGCGCTGGCGAAAGCCGAGCAGTTTGGCGCGAGCACCGTCGTGGTCGGCCTCCAGCACGGCTAGATAGCGCTGCAGGTCCTGCAGTTGCTCGCGTCGCCGCGTCAGTTCGTGCCTCGTGATCGCCATGCTCGCCATGAGCTGCGATTCTGCCGTGGGCCAGATGTGCAAACGGCCCGAGAAGTGTGATTTCTCGGGCCGTCATACCGGGGACTTCCCCGGGGCTACTGTGAAGCCGCCGAGGCCGGCATCTCGGCCATGCTGGCAGCCGGCGCCATCACTGAGGCCTGCGTCGGTGCGGGCGCGGGCGCCGTGCTGCTCGCGGGTATGGGCAGCAGCGGCACGATCAGCAGGGCCACGATGTTGATGATCTTGATCAGCGGGTTCACGGCCGGGCCGGCGGTGTCCTTGTAGGGATCACCCACGGTGTCGCCCGTGACAGCGGCCTTGTGCGCCTCCGAGCCCTTCTTGTGCAGCACCCCGTTGCTGTCGGTGAAGCCTTCCTCGATCAGCTTCTTCGCGTTGTCCCAGGCGCCGCCGCCCGTGCACATCGAGATGCCGACGAAGAGGCCGGTGACGATGGTGCCCATCAGCAGGCCGCCGAGCGCCGCCGGGCCGAGGATCAACCCGACCAGGATAGGCGCCACCACCGGCAGCAGCGACGGCACGATCATTTCCTTGATGGCCGCCGTGGTCAGCATGTCGACCGCCGCGCTGTAGTCTGGCTTGCGCTTGCCGGCCATGATGGCGCCGTCGGCGAACTGCTTGCGCACCTCCACGACGACGGCACCAGCCGCGCGACCCACCGCCTCCATCGCCATCGCAGCGAACAGGAAGGGGATCAGGCCGCCGAGGAAGAGGCCCAGGATGACCTTGTGGTCGGACAGCGAGAAAACCTCGTGCATGCCGCGCGCTTCCAGCGCATGCGTGTAGTCGGCAAACAGCACCAGTGCCGCCAGGCCGGCCGACCCGATGGCATAGCCCTTGGTGACGGCCTTGGTGGTGTTGCCCACGGCGTCCAGCGGGTCGGTGACGTCGCGCACGCTCTCGGGCAGCTCGGCCATCTCGGCGATACCGCCTGCGTTGTCGGTGATCGGCCCGTAAGCGTCCAGCGCCACGACGATGCCGGCCATGCTCAGCATCGAAGTCGCCGCGACGGCGATGCCATAGAGGCCCGCCAGCGCAAAGGCAGCGTAGATGGCGGCGCAGACGAACAGGACCGGCCAGGCTGTCGACTTCATCGACACGCCCAGGCCAGCGATGACGTTGGTGCCATGTCCGGTGGTCGAGGCCTGCGCCACGTGCTGCACCGGGTGGTACTGGGTGCCGGTGTAGTACTCCGTGATCCACACCATGGCGGCAGTCAACACCAGGCCGACAGTGCAGGCGCCGAACAGCGCCATGGCATTGGTCGTGCCGCCGCCGGTCAGCTCGATGGTGCCCGGGAACATGGCTCTCGTGACGAAGAAGAAGGCGATCAGGCTCAGCACGCCGGCCACGATCAGGCCCTTGTACAGAGCCGGCATCACGTTCTTCATGCCGGGGCTGGCCTTGACGAAGTAGCAGCCGACGATGGACGCGAGGATGGATACACCGCCGAGTGCCAGCGGGTAGACGACGCCGGCCAGCGCGCTGCTGCCAGTGATCATCAGCGCCCCGAGCGCCATCGCGGCGATCAGCGTCACGGCGTAAGTTTCGAACAGGTCGGCCGCCATGCCGGCGCAGTCGCCGACGTTGTCACCGACGTTGTCTGCGATAACGGCTGGATTGCGCGGATCGTCTTCTGGGATCCCGGCCTCGACCTTGCCCACCAGGTCGGCGCCGACGTCAGCGCCCTTGGTGAAGATGCCGCCGCCCAGGCGCGCAAAGATGGAGATCAGCGACGAGCCGAAGGCTAGGCCGAGCATGGGCTTGAGGGCCGTGCTGTCGTGCCCGCCGCCGATGGCGAGATAGAAGCCGCCGACGCCCAGCAGGCCAAGTCCCACGACCAGCATGCCGGTGATGGCACCGCCCTTGAATGCAACGTCCAGCGCCGGGCCGATGCCCTTGGACGCGGCCTGTGCGGTGCGCACATTGGCGCGCACGGAGATGTTCATACCGATGAAGCCGCAGATGCCCGAAAGCAGCGCGCCAATGACAAAGCCGATGGCTGTCGTCATGCCAAGTCCCGGCACCACCGCAATGGCGATGGCCAGCACGACGCCGACCATGCCGATAGTGCGGTACTGCCTGCCGAGGTAGGCGGCGGCACCTTGCTGGATCGCCGCGGCGATCTCCTGCATGCGGGCATTGCCCGCGTCTTGGCTCAGGATCCAGCTTCGTTGGATGAAGCCATAGAGAACGGCCGCGAGGCCGCAGGCCAGCGCGAAATACAGCGCCATTTCCGTCGACATGTATGAGTCTCCTGTTTAGCGTGTCAGCTGAGGCCCGTGCGCGACTGCTGGCGGGCTTTGCGCGGCGGAGCTTACGGGCCGCCTTGACACGCCGGTTGCGCGTTTACCAGCGATGTTCGGGAAACCTAGAATGCGGGTTTTCCATCACACAAAAAACGACCATGAGCCTGCACAACGTGACCCCCGGCGCCAAGGTGCCCGACGAGTTCAACGTCATCATCGAGATCCCGATGAATGCCGACCCGATCAAGTACGAGGTTGACAAGGAAAGCGGTGCGATCTTCGTCGACCGCTTCCTGACGACGCCTATGTACTACCCGTGCAACTATGGGTACATCCCCAGGACGCTGGCGGATGACGGTGACCCGGTGGATGTGCTGGTCATCACCCCCTTCGCGCTGACGCCGGGTGTCGTGGTGACTTGCCGCCCGCTGGGCGTGTTGATGATGGACGACGAGGCCGGTGGCGACGCCAAGCTGCTGGCTGTGCCCACCAGCAAGATCCTGCCGATGTACGACCACTGGCAGAAGATCGAGGACGTGAACCCGGCGCGCCTGGCAGCGATCCAGCATTTCTTCGAGCACTACAAGGACCTTGAGAAGGGCAAGTGGGTCAAGGTCAAGGGCTGGGAAGGCCCGGACAAGGCCAAATCGGAGATCACCGAGGGCATGGCGAATTACGCCAAGGTCTGACCGGCCATCTCACTACAAAAGACGCCGCTGTTGCGGCGTCTTTTCTTTCTGGGGTCGGGTAGGCAAGGGTGCGGGAGCGCCGCTTGCCGACGCGGCCGTCATGAACCATGACGCACCCTGGCTACGCGCGCGCCGCGCCTCGCGATTGAGGAAATTTCTAACGGCCAGTCTGCTTGCAAGCGCACTGGCCCCTGCGGCTGCTCAACCCGCAGAGGAGGGGGGGCTGTGGCTGTTCGGACAGGTCGGCGCGTCCGAATACGGCCGTCAACTCGCCGTCGGCCTGCAATTGCCGGGGCCGCAGAGCTGGCGTTTCGGTCGAACAGATCTGGCGGGGCATTGGGATATCTCGCTTTCGCGTTGGCGGTATCCGTCCGCCGCAGCCGGCCGGGCTGGCTGGCTGACGCAGGCGGCTGTGACGCCGACACTGCGGTGGTGGGCCTGGCGCGGTGCCTTTGTCGAGGTCGGTATCGGGGCGACGGTGACGAGCCGGGTCTACGAGACCGATGGCAAGCGCTTCTCCAGCCGCTTCAATTTCGGCAGCCACCTGGGCGCCGGCTGGTCACTGGACGACAAACGCTCGCAGGAGCTGGTCGTTCGCATCGAGCACTATTCCAACGGTGGCTTCCGACGGCCCAACCCGGGTGAGAACTTCCTGCAGGTGCGCTATGCGCACCGCTTCTAGGGCGGACCGGCCTTGTAGGGGGCGTGTTCGGCCAGTTCGTCGATGTAGCCGGCCATGGCCTCGCCCTCGCGGGCAAGGAAGTCGTTGACTGCGTCGGCGAAGGACGGATGCGCAAGCCAGTGGCTGGACGCCGTGGGCGTCGGCATCAGGCCACGCGCCATCTTGTGCTCGCCCTGCGCGCCGCCCTCGAAGCGTTGGTAGCCGTTGGCGATGCACCAGGCCAGCGGCTGGTAGTAGCAGGCATCGAAGTGCAGGCTAGCAATGTGCGCGGTCGCGCCCCAGTAGCGGCCGAAGGCGGCGCGACGTTCGGGGTCCAGCGCAATCAGCGACGTCGCGACCAGCACTTCGCCACGCCGCGCGGTGAACATCAGCCAGTGCTGCGGCATGTCGTTTGCCATGCGGGCAAAGAAGTCCCGGCTGAGATAGGGCGTGCTGTGGTGCTCGCGATAGGTCTGCTGATAGCAGCGGTAGAAGAAGTCCCAGTCCTCGGCACCGATATCCTGGCCAAGGCGGGTCTCGAAGACAACGCCGGCGTCTCGAACGCGGCGCTGCTCCTGCTGGATCTTCTTGCGCTTGTCCCGTTGCAGCCGGGCAAGGAAGCCGGAGAAGTCGGCATCGCCTTCGGCCGTCCAGTGGAACTGCACGCCGGCGCGCGGCATGCAGCCAGTGTCGGCCAGTGCGCGCTGGTCTGCTTCGTCGCCGAACAGCACATGCAGGGACGACGTCTCAGCTTCCCGGGCCAGTGCCCGCAACGCCTGGGCGAGCAACAGCCGAGCTTTGTCATCGACCGCCAGCAGCCGGCTGCCCGGCACCGGCGTGAAGGGCACGGCCACCAACAGCTTGGGGTAGTAGGCAAGGCCGTGCCGCCGGTAGGCGTCGGCCCAGGCCCAGTCGAAGACATACTCGCCATAGCTGTGCGACTTCAGGTAGGCCGGGCAGGCCGCGACAAGTTCGTCGCCCGCCCAGATCGATACGAACTGCGGCTGCCAGCCGGTCTCGGCGCTGGCGCTGCCCGATTCATGCAACGCACGCAGATAGGCCAGACGCATGAAGGGCGTCGGCCGCGCCTGTCGGGCGAGCAGCGCATCCCACGCAGCCAGAGGCAATGCCGCCGGGTCGGCATCGACCCGGATGACATAATTTTTTTCCGCCCCGCTTGAAGTGAGTCCCATGCAATCGCCGTCCGTCAAAGTTGCCCTGGCCCAGATCAATGTCGTCGTGGGCGACCTGCAGGGCAATGCGGACCGCATCATTGCCCAAGCGCGCAAGGCGCATGCGGCTGGGGTTGATCTGCTGCTGACGCCCGAACTGGCGCTGTGCGGGTATCCGCCCGAAGACCTGTTGCTGCGCCCGGCCTTCCTGGCGGCCTGTGGTGTGCAGTTGATGCGCATTGCCACCGAGCTGGCTGGCTGCGAGGGCCTGCACATCGTCGTCGGCCACCCGATGATGCGTGAGGACGGCATCGTGCGTGAACGCAGTTGGGCACTGCCACCTTGTTTGAACGCGGCGTCGGTATTGGCCGGTGGGCATCTCCAGCGCACCTACGTCAAGCGCGAGCTGCCCAACTACCAGGTCTTCGACGAGCGGCGCTACTTCTACTCCGGCCGCGATGCGGGACTGGACCCTGTCGTCTTCGAGGTTCGCGGGGTCAGGTTTGGCCTGTTGATCTGCGAAGACGCCTGGTTCGACGAGCCGGCGTTGGCGGCCAAGGCCGGCGGCGCGGACGTGCTGTGCGTCATCAACGCGTCGCCCTTCCACGTGGGCAAGCTTGAGGAGCGCGAGCAGCGCATGGCCGAGCGGGCACGTGCCTCGGGTCTGCCGCTGTTTTATGCCCACCTGGTGGGCGGACAGGATGAAGTGGTGTTCGACGGCGCCTCCTTCGCCATGCAGGCCGACGGCACGCTGGCCGCGCGCTCGCCGATGTTCGAGGAGGCGCTGACGATCATCGAAGTGGATGCGGCGAGCAAGCGCCTGAGTGGCCCCATATCACCGGCGTTGTCTTTCGAGGCCCAGGTCTGGCAGGCTCTCGTCACGGGGGTGCGCGACTATCTCGGCAAGAACGGCTTCCCGGGCGCTCTCATCGGCCTGTCGGGTGGCATCGACTCCGCGCTGGTTTTGGCGATCGCGGTTGACGCACTGGGGGCCGACAAGGTGCGCACAGTCATGATGCCGTCGCCCTACACGGCTGATATCTCATGGATCGACGCGCGAGACATGGCCGAACGTCTGGGTGTGCGCTATGACGAGCTGTCTATCGTGCCGGAGTTCGATGCCTTCAACGCGACGCTGGCCGAAGAATTCAAGGGCCTGCCGCTGGACGCGACCGAGGAGAACATCCAGGCGCGCATCCGCGGCACGCTGCTGATGGCACTGTCCAACAAGTTCGGCAGCATCGTGCTGACGACCGGCAACAAGAGCGAGATGGCCACCGGCTATTGCACGCTCTACGGCGATATGGCGGGCGGCTTCGCGGTTATCAAGGACGTCGCCAAGACCCTGGTCTTTCGCCTCGCCCGCTGGCGCAACGCGCAGGGCAAGGAGATCATTCCCGACCGCATCATCACGCGTCCACCGTCGGCTGAACTGCGTCCCGACCAGAAGGACGAAGACAGTCTGCCGCCTTACGCGGTGCTTGACGCCATATTGGCCCGCTACATGGAGCAGGACCAATCCATCGCCGAAATCGTCGCGGCGGGATTCAAGCCCGAGGATGTCGAGCGGGTTACGCACCTGATCAAGGTGAACGAATACAAGCGCCGCCAGGCGCCGGTGGGCATCCGCATCACCCACCGCGGCTTTGGTAGGGATTGGCGCTACCCCATCACCTCCAAGTTCCGTGCGTAAACTCGAAGCCAGTCAACCGGAGCCCCCCATGAAGCAGATCACCGCCATCATCAAACCCTTCAAGCTCGACGAGGTCCGCGAGGCGCTGGCCGAGGTGGGCGCTTCGGGCCTGACGGTCACCGAGGTCAAGGGTTTCGGGCGCCAGAAGGGCCACACCGAGCTCTACCGTGGCGCCGAGTACGTGGTCGATTTCCTGCCCAAGGTCAAGGTCGAGGTCGTCGTGAAGGACGACGAGGTCGACCGCTGCATCGACGCCATACTGAAGGCTGCGAAGACCGGCAAGATCGGCGACGGCAAGATCTTCGTGCTGCCGGTTGAGCAGGTCGTGCGCATCCGCACCGGCGAGACGGACGAAGCCGCCGTTTAGGCCACGTTCATCGGGGTGTCAACGCCAGCTTGGCGCCCAAGGCCACAAAGGTGGCCGCAAAGCTGCGACGCAGCCAGGCCATCACCGTCGGGCTGCCCAGCACCCGCTCACGCATGCGGGCCGCAAAGGCGCCATAGAGCGCAAAGACCCCAAAAGTCATGGCCATGAATATGGCCGATAGCTGCAGCATCGTCAGCGTCGGGGCTGCGTCGTCCTTGGCGATGAACTGCGGCAGGAAAGCCAGGAAGAACATCGACAGCTTGGGGTTGAGCAAGTTCACCAGTACCGCGTGACGAACGACTCCCCAGTCGGAGCGTTGAGATCCCTCCGCCTCGATCTTCAACACGCCCTTCTCGCGCCAGGTCATCCAGGCCAGGTAGAGCAGATAGGCCACGCCAGCGAACTTGATGACCTCGAAGGCCAGGCTGCTTGCGTGCAGCAATGCCGCCAGGCCGGTCACAGCCGCGAGCATGTGGGGCACGATGCCCAGCGTGCAGCCCAGCGCCGCGACGGTCGCCGTGCGCTTGCCGCGCGAAAGGCCGGCGGCAATGGTCACCGCAGCGCCCGTACCTGGCGAGGCGACGACCAGCAGTGAGATGGTCAGGAATTCGATGTTCATGCGGGCGCTCCAGTGAGGGGAGGCCCATGCTGCCGCCCGCACCGCGCGCCGTCTTGAACGAAATTTCAGGGGCGGGAGTAGGCGCCAGGCGTGAGTCCGAAGCTGCGCACGAAGCAGCGCGTCATATGGCTCTGGTCCGCGAACCCGCTCGCCGCTGCTGCCTCGGCCAAGGGCTGGCCGGCTCGTACCAACTGGCGTGCACGCTGCACCCGGCGTTGGAGCAGATAGGCGTGCGGCGGCAGGCCGGTCAGGCGAGTGAAGGCGCGCAGGAACTGGTAGCGGCTCAGGCCCGCCTCCGCGGCCAGATCGGTCAATGTCAGTGCCGCGCCGGGCTCGTCGTCCATGCGCTCGCGGGCAGCGATGACGTGGCCACCGGCGGCTGCGGTTTCTGGCCTTGGCTGCAGCAGAGCGGCGGTCAGCGTGAGCAGCGCTGTCTCGGCATGCAGAGCGTCGCTCCCGGCAGTTGCAGCGTCGAAGAGATCGCTGAAGCGCATCGCCAATCTGTTGTCACGGATGACCGGCGCCTTGAACTCAAAGCCTGCGCTGGGCATGACATCGCCCGCCGCAGCGATGAGCTGCGCGGGGTCGGCATAAAGCATCCGCCAGCGCCGGCCACTGGCATCGAAGGGCTTGCCGTCGTGCACCTCGCCGGGGTTGACGGTGATGAGGTCGCCCGGGCCGGCCTCGACGACGCCCCGGCCGCTGGCCGACTTCTGCGCGCCGCGTTCGATGAGGCCGATGCCGAACTGCTCGTGGGTGTGGCGACCGAAGGCGTGGGCAGAGTCGGCCACGACGGCTTCGATGCCAGCAAGGCCGCTGGGCAGGAGCTGGAAGATGCCGCGTCGGGTGCTCATGGCAGTGCCGACTGTTGCATGAATCGCGCTAGCGCAGGTGCTGCCAGACCGCCGCACCCCAGACGCCGGCAGCTAGCAGTAGCGACAGCAGCACCGCTGCGCTGGCAATGTCCTTGGAGCGCTTGGACAGGTCGTGCAGTTCGAAGGACACACGATCGATGGCCGCCTCAATGGCCGAGTTCAGCAGCTCGACGATGAGCATGATCAGCAGCGAGCCGATCAGCAGGGCGATCTGCACCCAGTCGTTGCCAAGCCAGAAGGCCAGTGGCGTGGCAATAACCATCAGCC
Organism: Pelomonas sp. Root405; assembly: GCF_001425165.1. Taxonomy (GTDB): domain Bacteria; phylum Pseudomonadota; class Gammaproteobacteria; order Burkholderiales; family Burkholderiaceae_C; genus Pelomonas. Next base: position 272,616 of record NZ_LMDU01000013.1, on the reverse strand, counting down.
ACACCTCCTGGCGAAAGGCGCTTTCGCCGCTGTAGGCAGCATTCAGGCCTGCCAGAGAATAGCCTGCGGCATGCCTGATGCGATCCAGACCAGTGCGGCCCTTGTGCGGGTTGCTCATGCACTCAGCGGAAGTTGTGTAATGACACGCGAGCCGCAGATTGCGTCGTGCGGGAATTGCCGCTGCGGGTGCAGGCGCGCCAGTTGCGCATAGGCGACCATCCAGGCCAGGACTGCAGCGGCCAGCAGCCAGCCCTTGACGCCAAGTGTCCACAAGCTCAGGCCGGGCAAGACCCATAGCCAGCTCAATGCATAGCGTGCCAAGGCCCTGCCAATGCCAAGCGGTTGCCCGTGCAGGTCGACCACGCGCAGATGCCAGGTCTTCAAGGCCAAGGTCTGGCCGGAACGCGTCCAGAACGTCACAAAGTAGAGCGCTGGCACGCCGAAGACGAAGACATAGCCTGGCAGGCCAAACAGCGCATCTTGCTGTCGCGTCGCCACGACGTAGACGAAGCAGGCGAAGAACAGCACGCCGAAAAGCAGAACGCCTTCATAGACGAAGGCGGCGAAGCGTCTCGCCAGGCCCGGAGGTGCGGCGGTCGTGTCGACCGGTGCCGTCATGGGCGCGGGGTGGCCGAGCGCGGCGCCTTGAGCGACTTGGGCAGCAAGGTTTTGGAGTCAACCAGGGCCGGGTCTGCCACGACCTTGGACTGACCCGCCGCATGGTGGCTGGGCCGGGCCAGTCCGCGTGTGATCAGCACCGTGGTGGCACCGGGCTTGGCCTGGATCAGGCTACCGGTCACTGGCACCTGCGCGACGAGCTTGGGCGCAGCGGGCACGATGTTGGACTTGGGCAACGCCGCAATGGGTTTGTTAGGCGCACGAGCGGCCTGAGCCTGGCGGCGCGCGCGGGCTTTTTCCGCCAACGCCTGACGCTCCTCGGGCGGCAGCGCTTGGTAGGCTTCCCAGCGAGCTTGCCGTTGTTCGGCAGTCAGTTGCCTGGAGACCTGAAACCCGATGCGGGCGTTGGCGCGTTCGGAGGCGCTCAGACTTGTCCAATCGCGCATACGGTCGTGCACACGCTTGATCTCCTCGCCCGACATCGTGGCCAACGTCGGCGTGGCGCTCAGCCATTTGCTTCGTTGCGAATCCTCTATGCCGGCCCAATCGCGCTCCAACGGTGCAAGCAGCGCCTGCTGCTTCGCCGTCAGGCCACTCCACGCGGGAGGCGGTGCGCTGAGCGCCGTGGGCGCGACCGGCTTGGCCAGCGGCCGGGGTTTGCTCGCCGCAGCCGACGGGGCGGCGGCCACACTGGCGGCGGGTTCTGGCGCCACGGCGGCATCCGCTGGCTGCGCAAAAGCAGAAAACCCTGCTGCGTTGAGCAGCAGGGCCATCGACAGGCGGCAAAGGGCGGGCAGCGTCAGCGCGGCTCGGATCATGCGTGTCCGGTCATTCTTCGGCATCGCGGAGGAACTCCGCAAAGCCCGGGTCGGTGAAGGCGGACGGCGGCAAACTGTCGCTGAGCAGCGCGGTGTCGACCTCGGCGGCCGCCGCAATCTGCTCGTTGACCTGGCCTTGCTGCATCAACAGCAGTCCGGCCGCCAGCAACAGTAGGGGCAGGGCGGACAAGAGCAGGGTCCAAAGGCCGCCGTCATTTCCGGGGCTGCGCGGACCGCCGTTCAAGGCTAGGGTCGAGCCCATTTGCACCGCGTTGGGCGCGGCGCTCACCGTCGCGCTTGCAGCTGCGCGGGCTTGGCTGGCGCGAGCGACGGCCTGCTCGCGTGCGAAGCGCAGGCGTTCCGACACATCGTGGGGCAGTGCGTTGCTTCGTTCAGTCAGGCTTGCAGCAACGCGCAAGCCAAAGCGTGTGACGCGGGAATCGAGCTCGGCGGAGGGGGTGGGCAGATTGGACGACTTCATAGCGTGATTCCTTTGGCCTTGAGTGCCTTGGCCAATGCGTGCACGGCCCGCGAGCAGTGCGTTTTGACGCTGCCTTCGGAACATCCCATCACGGAAGCGGTCTCGGCAACATCCAGTTCCTCCCAGTAACGCAGCAGAAAGGCTTCTCGTTGACGTGTCGGCAATTCCTGCACCTCGGCATCAATTCGTTGCAAGATTTGCGCCCGACTGACTTCATCAGCGGCACTTAGGGCCCCCAAAGCGCCTTCCTGCGTTTCGAGCACCTCCAACAAGTCGAAATCGCCGTCCGCATCGCTGCCCTCGAAGTCGGACATGTTGCTCATGACCGCATTGCGCGTCTTCTGACGACGGAAATAGTCCATCGTCGCGTTGGACAGGATGCGCTGGAACAACGGTGGCAACTCGGCCGCAGGGCGGTCGAAATAGTTCTCGGCCAGCTTGATCATGGCGTCCTGCACGATGTCCAGGGCGGCATCGTCATCGCGAACCACGTAGGCCGTGCGCTTGAAGGCGCGACGATCCACGGTACGCAGGAAGTCGTTGAGTTCTTTGTCGGTGGCCAAGGCTGGGGCGGGTCCGGGCGGCAGCGCGGATTATGTCATTCGCCTGATACGAAGGCTCGTACCGTTTTGCTCGGCATAATGCTGCTTCGCACAAAGAGTCAATGGTCTTTCAGTGGCCGCCCGACAGGGGCACCATCGATTGATGCGCAGGTTCCAAATCCGCCTCACGAGGGCGAGAAGAGGGGCACCAATGGTTTTTCGTTAGAGAAATTCACAAAGGTTCTAAAAATGGATATGTCTGCCGCGGAAATCAAGCGCGCCGCCCTGGCGCAGCCGCAAATCTCCCCCTCCCATGCCACCGCGGAGCTCAACGGTTCCGAGATCCTCGTTCGCTGCCTGCAGGCCGAAGGGGTGCGCCATCTCTGGGGTTACCCAGGCGGCGCGGTGCTTTACATCTACGACGCTCTCTACAAGCAGGAGAGCATCCAGCACGTGCTGGTGCGCCATGAGCAGGCCGCCGTCCATGCCGCTGATGGCTTTGCCCGGGCGAGCGGCGAGGTCGGCGTGGCACTGGTCACTTCCGGCCCTGGCGTCACGAATGCCGTGACCGGCATCGCGACGGCCTACATGGACTCGATCCCGATGGTCATCATCACGGGTCAGGTTCCGACCCCGGCCATCGGCCTGGATGCCTTCCAGGAGTGCGACACAGTCGGCATCACTCGCCCCATCGTCAAGCACAACTTCCTGGTGAAGGACGTGCGCGATCTGGCGCTGACGCTGAAGAAGGCCTTCCACATTGCGCGCACTGGCCGCCCCGGCCCGGTCGTTGTCGATATCCCCAAAGACGTCTCGCTGGCCAAGACGACGTTCAGTTATCCGGACCGCATCGAGATGCGCTCCTACAACCCTGTGAAGAAGGGTCATAGCGGCCAGATCCGCAAGGCCGTGCAGCTGTTGCTGCAAGCCAAGCGGCCCTATATCTACACCGGCGGCGGCGTCATCCTGGGTGAAGCGACGGCCGAGCTGCGCCAGCTGGTCGACATGCTGGGATTTCCTTGCACCAACACGCTGATGGGTCTGGGCGCGATGCCTGGCACCGACCCACGCTTCCTGGGCATGCTCGGCATGCACGGCACCTACGAAGCCAACATGACCATGCAGCACTGCGACGTGCTGCTGGCCGTGGGCGCGCGTTTCGACGACCGTGTGATCGGCAACCCCAAGCACTTCGGCTCGGTCGAACGCAAGATCATCCACGTGGACATCGACCCTTCGTCGATCTCCAAGCGCGTGCGCGTCGACATCCCCATCGTGGGCGACGTGAAGGACGTTCTGCAAGAGCTGATCGCGCAGTTGAAGGAGGCGCAGGCCAAGCCGGATGCCAATGCCGTCAACGCCTGGTGGAGCCAGATCAACGAATGGCGGGGCCGCGACTGCCTCGCCTTCAAGGGCTCGGACGAGGTGATCAAGCCGCAGATGGTGGTCGACACCCTCTGGCAGTTGACGCGCGACCGCGACACCTACATCACGTCGGACGTCGGCCAGCACCAGATGTGGGCCGCCCAGTACTACAAGTTCGACCAGCCCCGCCGCTGGATCAACTCCGGCGGTCTGGGCACGATGGGCGTGGGCCTGCCGTATGCGATGGGCATCAAGCTCGCCAAGCCGGAGGCGGACGTGTTCTGCATCACCGGCGAGGGCAGCATCCAGATGTGCATCCAGGAGCTGTCGACCTGCTTCCAGTACAAGACGCCGGTCAAGATCGTGTCGCTGAACAACCGCTACTTGGGCATGGTGCGCCAGTGGCAGCAGTTGGACTACGGCGGCCGCTATTCACACAGCTACATGGACGCGCTGCCCGACTTCGTGAAACTTGCCGAGGCCTATGGCCACGTCGGTATCCTGGTCGAGAAGCCGAGCGACGTGGAGCCTGCGCTGAAGGAGGCGATGCGCCTCAAGGATCGCACCGTCTTCCTGGACATCCGCACCGATCCGACCGAGAACGTCTGGCCCATGGTCAAGGCGGGCAAGGGCATTTCAGAGATGCTGCTGGGGTCGGAAGACCTGTGAGCGCCTGAAGCCGCGAGTTCTGGCCGGCGTTACCGCGCCAGCCGGAGCTCACGGCGGAGGCTGCAATCAGTCCGATACCTGTAGCAATTCCCGTTAACTCGAACCCGCAGCCAAGGTCCGGCAGTTACCGCTGCCGGCGCTGAAGAGCGCGAAGGACGAAGACCCATGAAACACATCATTGCCTTGCTCATCGAGAACGAGCCCGGTGCGCTGTCGCGCGTCGTCGGCCTGTTCTCGGCCCGGGGCTACAACATCGAGAGCCTGACCGTCGCGCCGACGGAAGACGCGTCGCTGTCGCGCATGACGATCGTGACGACCGGCAGCGACGAGGTCATCGAGCAGATCACCAAGCACCTCAACCGCCTCATCGAGGTCGTCAAGGTTGTCGACCTGACCGAGGGCAACTACACCGAGCGTGAGCTGATGCTCATCAAGGTGCGTGCCGTCGGCAAGGAGCGCGAGGAGATCAAGCGCACCGCCGACATCTTCCGCGGCCGCGTCATCGACGTGACCGAGAAGACTTACACCATCGAGCTGACCGGCGACGCCGGCAAGCTCGACGCCTTCATCGATGCGATCGACCGCGCGTCCATCCTCGAAACCGTACGCACCGGCGCCAGCGGCATCGGCCGCGGCGAGCGCATCTTGCGCGTCTGACCTGCCTCAACCCCTCACCGATTTTTTCCTGGAGCGACCCATCATGAACGTCTACTACGACAAGGACGCCGATCTCAGCCTCATCAAGGGCAAGAACGTCACCATCATCGGCTACGGCTCACAAGGCCATGCCCACGCGCAGAACCTGAACGACAGCGGCTGCAAGGTCACCGTCGCGCTGCGCCGCAGCGGCGCGTCCTGGTCCAAGGCCGAAGGCGCTGGCCTCAAGGTCGCCGAGATCGCCGACGCGGTGAAGACCGCCGACGTTGTCATGATCCTGTTGCCCGACGAGCAGATCGCCGACGTCTACAAGAACGAGGTCGAGCCCAACATCAAGGAAGGCGCTTCGCTGGCCTTTGCCCACGGCTTCAACGTGCATTACGGCCAGGTGCAGCCGCGCGCCGACCTGGACGTCTGGATGGTCGCCCCCAAGGCCCCCGGCCACACGGTGCGCAATACCTACCGCCAAGGCGGCGGCGTGCCTCATTTGATCGCCATCTACCAGGACAAGACCGGCAAGGCCCGTGACCTGGCCCTGAGCTACGCCGCAGCCAACGGCGGCGGCAAGGCCGGCATCATCCAGACCTCGTTCCGTGAAGAAACCGAGACCGACCTCTTCGGCGAGCAGGCTGTGTTGTGCGGCGGTGCCGTCGAGCTGATCAAGGCGGGCTTCGAGACGCTGACGGAAGCCGGCTACGCGCCCGAGATGGCCTACTTTGAATGCTTGCACGAGCTCAAGCTCATCGTGGACCTGATCTACGAAGGCGGCATCGCGAACATGAACTACTCGATCTCGAACAACGCCGAGTACGGCGAGTACGTGACCGGCCCGCGCGTCGTCACCGAAGACACCAAGAACGCGATGCGTCAGTGCCTGAAGGACATCCAGACGGGCGAGTACGCCAAGAGCTTCATTCTCGAGAACAAGGCCGGTGCCCCGACGCTGATCAGCCGCCGCCGCCTGACGGCAGAGCACCCGATCGAGCAAGTAGGCGAGAAGCTGCGCGAGATGATGCCCTGGATCAAGGCCAACAAGCTGGTCGACAAGGCCAAGAACTGATCCGCTGTCTTTCAGCGATAGAGGCCGGTGCCGCGAGGCACCGGCCTTTTTCGTCCCTGACGAGCATCTCAAGCTCTCAGGCGTAGCTTGCTCAGACGCTGCGCTATCCTGCCGTCCATGACGCCTGAACCCATCGAGGACGACGAGCCCAGCATCGCCGTCCGACCCCGCCGCAAAGGCATCTACGCCCTGCCGAACGCGATCACGTTGGCCGCGTTGTTCAGTGCCTTCTACGCCATCATCATGGCGATGAACGGCCGCTTCGAGACGGCCTGTGTGGCGATCTTCGCGGCCGCCGTGCTCGACAGCCTGGACGGCCGTGTCGCGCGCATGACCAACACGCAGTCGGCCTTCGGCGAGCAGATGGACAGCCTGTCCGACATGGTCGCCTTCGGTGCCGCGCCCGCCCTCATCGTCTACATGTGGGCGCTCAAGGACGTGGGCAAGCCGGGCTGGATTCCCGCCTTCGTCTACATCGCCGGCGCGGCGCTGCGGCTGGCGCGCTTCAACGTCAATATCGGCGTCGTCGACAAACGCTTTTTCCAGGGCCTGCCAAGTCCCGCCGCCGCCGCCATCGTCATGGGCCTGATCTGGTGCGCGGTCGATGCGCCCTGGTATGCCGGCGTCGGCAACATGCCCTGGCTGCGCTGGACAGCGTTTGGCGTGACCTTGTTCGCCGGGCTTTCGATGGTCACGAATGCGCCCTTCTACAGCTTCAAAGTGTTCGACAGGCGGCGCAGCGTGCCCTTCATCGTGCTGGTGGCCATCATGCTGGGCATCGGCCTCATCGCACTCGACCCGCCCACAGTGTTGTTCGTGATCTTCTGCGTCTATGGGCTGTCGGGTTATGTGATCTACGGCTGGCGGAAGTACAAGGGCAAGCCGGTCAGCGTCATCTCCACGAGCACGGACGAGCCCGATGAACGTGGCTTGCATCAGTAGGCTTTCATGCTAGATTCCAGCCCCATGAGTTGCGCCAGCATTAGCCTGCTACTAGCCCTAGAGGAACCACGGGTTCGCTAGTCAGCCGCGCGCACGCTCAATCTGACCCCAACGGCCCGTATGCAACCGCAGCGGGCCGTTCGTGTTTTCAAGGCTGCTGGTTGCGCCACCCACCCTCGGATGGAAACCATGTTGAAGCAACCGCAGCAGAAGTACCGCGCCTTTGCGCCCATCACCTTGCCGGACCGCCGCTGGCCCGACGCCGTGCTGACCCGTGCGCCGATTTGGCTGAGCACCGACCTGCGCGACGGCAACCAGGCGCTGATCGAGCCGATGGACATCACCCGCAAGCTGCGCATGTTCCAGCAACTGGTGAAGATCGGCTTCAAGGAGATCGAGGTCGGTTTCCCATCGGCCTCGCAGACCGAGTTCGACTTCGTGCGCCTGCTCATCGAGGGCGGCCACATCCCCGATGACGTGAGCATCCAGGTGCTGACGCAGGCGCGCTCGCACTTGATTGAGCGCACCTTCGAGTCTCTGGACGGCGCCCGGCGCGTCATCGTGCACGTCTACAACGCTGTCGCGCCCATCATGCGCCGTGTCGTGCTGGGCCAGGACGAGGACGGCATCGTGGAACTGGCGGCTTCGCATGCCCGCCAGATCAAGGAGCTGGCCGCCGCGCGCCCCGGCATCGACTGGCGCTTCGAGTACTCGCCCGAAATGTTCTCTGGCACTGAACTGGCCTTCAGCAAGCGCGTCGTCGATGCGGTGACGGCGGTGTGGGAGCCCACGCCCGAGCGCAAGTGCATCATCAACCTGCCATCCACCGTCGAGCACAGCACACCGAACATCTTCGCGGACATGATCGAGTGGATGCACCGCAACCTCGAGCGCCGTGATGCCATCGTGCTGTCCGTCCACCCGCACAACGACCGCGGCACGGGCACGGCGGCTGGCGAGCTCGCGCTGATGGCGGGTGCCGATCGCGTCGAAGGCTGCCTGTTCGGCAATGGCGAGCGCACCGGCAATGTCGACCTGGTCAACATCGCGCTGAACCTTTACACGCAGGGCGTGGACCCGCAGCTCGACTTCTCCGACATCGACGAGGTGCGCCGCTGTGTCGAGCATTGCACGCAGATCTCGGTGCACCCGCGCCACCCCTACGTCGGCGACCTCGTCTACACCTCTTTCTCCGGCTCGCACCAGGACGCGATCAAGAAAGCCTTCGCGGCGCGCAAGGACGGCGAGATTTGGGACATGCCCTATCTCCCCATCGACCCCAAGGACCTCGGTCGCAGCTATGACGCCGTCATCCGCGTGAACAGCCAGTCCGGCAAGGGCGGCATCGCCTACCTGCTGGAGACCGAGTACGGGCTTGAGCTGCCGCGGCGACTGCAGATCGAGTTCAGCCAAGTCGTGCAGGCCGTTATGGACGACAGCGGCAAGGAGCTGACTGCCGCCGACCTCTACGCCATCTTCGAGCGCGAGTACGGCATCGGCGACGCAGCGGCATCGGTCGTGCAGCCGCAGATGACCGAAGTAGCGGGCGGCGCGATGCGCCTGTCGGCCGAGGTCGTGCTGGGCGGCTGGGTGGGCCATGTGCAAGGCCAGGGCAACGGCCCTATCGACGCCTTCGTCGATGCGCTGTCGGCCCGCCTCGGGACGGAAGTGCGCGTGCTCGACTATCACGAACACTCCATCGGCAGCGGCGCCGATGCGCGCGCCGTGGCGTATCTGGAACTGCGCGTTGGTGATGTGACGCGCCATGGCGTCGGCATTGATGGCAGCATCGTGCGTGCGTCCATGCAGGCCATCCTGTCCGGCCTGGCGCGCGCGCCGGTCACCGTGCCGCAAATTCGAGAGGAGAACCTGCGATGACCGACAAGCTGATCATCTTCGACACCACGCTGCGAGACGGCGAGCAGTCGCCCGGCGCCTCTATGACGCGCGAAGAGAAGATGCGCATAGCCCGCCAGTTGGAGCGCATGAAGGTCGACATCATCGAGGCCGGCTTTGCAGCGTCGAGCAATGGCGACTTCGAAGCCGTCAAGGCCATTGCCGCAGCTATCAAGGACAGCACCGTCTGCTCACTGGCGCGCGCCAACGACCGCGATATCGCGCGAGCCGCCGAGGCCCTTGCCGGCGCCAGCAACGCACGCATCCACACCTTCATCGCCACCAGCGAACTCCACATGGAGAAGAAGCTGCGCATGACGCGCGAGCAGGTGCTGGAGCAGGCGACGCTGGCCGTGCGCTTCGCGCGCAACCTGTGTGGCGACATCGAGTTTTCACCGGAAGACGGCTACCGCTCCGACATCGACTTCCTGGCCCGCGTCTGCGAGGCCGTCATCAAGGAAGGCGCCGGCACGATCAACATCCCTGACACGGTCGGCTATGGCATCCCCGAGTTGTACGGCGACTTCATCCGCCGCCTGCGCGAGAAGGTGCCCAACTCTGACCGTGCGATCTGGAGCGTGCACTGCCACAACGACCTCGGCATGGCGGTCGCCAACTCGCTGGCCGGCGTGAAGATCGGCGGCGCGCGCCAGGTGGAATGCACCATCAATGGCCTTGGCGAGCGCGCCGGCAATTGCTCGCTCGAAGAAGTTGTCATGGCCGTCAAGACGCGCCGCGACTATTTCGGACTGGACATTGGCATCGACACCTCGCAGATCGTGCCGGCCTCCAAGCTGGTGTCGCAAACGACCGGCTTCGTCGTGCAGCCCAACAAGGCCGTTGTTGGTGCCAACGCGTTTGCGCATGCGAGCGGTATCCACCAGGATGGCGTGCTGAAGGCGCGTGACACCTACGAGATCATGCGCGCCGAGGATGTCGGCTGGGCTGCGAACAAGATCGTTCTGGGCAAGCTGTCCGGCCGCAACGCCTTCAAGGCGCGGCTGCAGGAATTGGGTATTCAGCTGGAGAGTGAGGCCGAGGTCAACGCGGCTTTCCAGCGCTTCAAGGACCTCGCCGACCGCAAGAACGAGATTTTCGACGAGGACATCATTGCCCTCGTCATGGACGAATCGGTCACCGCCGAGCAGGAGCACTACCGCCTGCTGTCGCTGTCCCAGCGCAGCGAGACCGGTGAGCGCCCTCACGCGGCCATCGTCTTCGCGATGGGCCATCAGGAGCACCGCGCCGAGAGCGACGGCAACGGGCCGGTTGATGCAACGCTGCGTGCCATCGAATCCGTGGCCGAGTCGGGCGCCGAGATGCTGCTGTACTCGGTCAACGCCATCACCGGCGGCAGCACCGAGTCGCAGGGCGAGGTGACGGTGCGCCTGCAGCACGCCGGGCGGGTGGTCAACGGCGTTGGCGCCGACCCGGACATCGTCGTCGCGTCCGCCAAAGCCTATCTCTCTGCGCTGAACAAGCTGCAGAGCAAGACCGAGCGCGTCGCCGCGCAGGGCTGAAGCCACCCGCCGTTGGTGTAACGGGCGTGCACAGCGTCACGCCCGGAGGGATCGTTACCTCGTTACGGGCAATCTGGCGCGTAAACGCCCCGGTGCTTGGGGCTCATGCGGGGCTTGCCGCCCTCAAAATTCAGGCCTTGGTGTATCCGCTAGCAGCATGCGGGTCAGACCGGCAGAGGTTTTGGGGCTGACCCTGATACCGCTGCCGTGTCAGACAAGGCCTACTTGCAAGGGTCGGAGCCAGCTGCGAAAGGACTGAGCGCGTGATGGCCTGCAGTGCCTCCCCTAGAAAAAGGGCGAGAGTTCACTTGAGGTATTTCACTTAAGTTCTTATCTTGTCAGTGTTTTCGGTGGCACATACACTGCCGCCCTGCTGTTGGGGATCCCGTTGAAGACATTTGCCGCCGCCTTTCTGAGCCTCAGCCTGCTGCTTGCCCTGCCGAGCGCGGCCACGGCCGCCGCCGCCAGCGCCAAGTCCAAAGTAACGAAAACCATCAAGGCGGGCGGTTCGCAAACGCGCAAAAAGCGCTCGGTCGTGCTTCGCAAACCGGCGCCGGTGGTCATGCGCGCCGTGCCCACCTTCGGGCAGGTGGCAGGCTTGCATGCAGTCGACGATCCGCTTGATCTGAAGTCGAGCGTCGCCTACGTGCTGGACCAGGAGACCAACGAGGTGCTGTTCTCCAAGAATCCGCAAGCCGTGCTGCCCATTGCGTCCATTACCAAGCTGATGACGGCCTTGGTCGTCGTGGAAGCTGGCCTTTCGCTGGACGAGAAGCTGACGGTCACTGCCGAGGACATCGACACCGAGAAAAATACGCGTTCGCGCTTGGCTGTCGGCACGACGCTGACGCGCGGCGAGATGCTGCACCTCGCCCTGATGGCCAGCGAGAACCGTGCCGCCAACGCGCTGGGCCGTCACTATCCCGGCGGCCTGTCCGCTTTCGTGGCTGCGATGAATGCGAAGGCGGTCAGCCTGGGCATGGCCGACACGCACTATGTGGAGCCGACAGGCCTGTCCAGCCGCAACCAGAGCAGCGCGAAGGACCTGGCGACGCTCGTGAACGTGTCCAGCCAGATTCCGTTGCTGCGCGACCTGTCGACGTCGCGTGAAGCGCGCGTGGCCCTGGGCAAGCGTCTGGTGCAGTTCCGCAGTACCAATGGCCTGCTGTCCAACCCGCTGTGGGACATCGGTCTGCAGAAGACCGGCTTCATCAATGAAGCCGGCAAGTGCGTCGTCATGCAGGCCAGCATGGCGGGCCGCAAGCTCATCATGGTGTTCCTTGATTCCAGCGGCAGCGCGTCCCGGATTGCGGACGCCGAGCGCATGCGCAAGTGGCTGGCCAGCCAGGGCGAAACGGCCTCGGTGTCAGCCAAGCTCTGACGACGGTTCAGCGGACGTGAAACGCGGCGCCTCGGCGCCGCGTTTGCTTCTGGGATCAGGCGCGGTGACCCAGAGCCGATGAGATCTGCGCTGCCGTTTCCTTCAGCCGCACCACCCAGCTTTCTTCCAGCCGGTCGGCGGGCGCAGAAATCGACAACCCGGCGACCAGCTTGGCCTGGTCGTCATAGATGCCGGCGGCCATGCAGCGCACGCCCAGTTCCAACTCTTCGTCGTCACGCGCCACGCCGCGCTGTCGCACCATGGCCAGTTCGCGTTCCAGCGCGCCGATCTCGGTCAGGCTGTTCCGAGTGTGACCGGACAGGCCGGTACGCGTCGCATAGGCACGCACGCGTGGGCTGTCGTCGCTGGCCAGGAAGAGCTTGCCGACCGACGTCAGGTGCAACGGCGCGCGGCCTCCGACGGCACGCACGACCTGCATGCCCGAGCGTTCGGAGTAAGTGCGCTCGATGTAGACGATCTCGTCGCCCTGGCGCACGGACAGGTTGACCGGTTGGTGGGTGAACTTGTGCAACTCGCGCATGGCCGGCAGCGCGGCGTCGCGCACGTCCAGCCGCGCCTTGACGAGATTGCCCAGCTCCAGCATGCGCATGCCGAGCCGATAACTGCCGGCTTCGGGCCGGTCCACGTAGCGACCCAAAGTCAGGTCATTGAGAATGCGATGGGCCGTGGACGGGTGCAGGCCCGTGGCTTCGGACAGTGCCTTTAGCGAAACCGGGTCCTGGTGCTGGGCCAGCACGTCCAGCAGCGAGAACATCCGTTCCAGGACCTGGATCGCCGGGGTCTGCTGGGCCTCTTTGGATTTCATGGCGTCATTGTGGAGGAGATTGCCGGTGTTTTGTATGGCGAAAGTGCGCTCCAGCAGATGGCAAGCCTTGGCCTTGCTTTTCTTGGCCTGCGCTGGCGGCGTTCAGGCTGCGGAATCGGCTTCGGCCCCCAGCGCGGCGGACAGCCGCTGGTCGCGCGTGCCGCGCCTGTATGGCCGCATCACGTCCCATGAACTGGGCCTCGTCATCAACACGGCTGACCCTTATTCGGTCGCCGTGGGCGAGTACTACGCCAAGCGCAGGGGTATCGCGCCCGAGCAAATCCTGCGGGTGCAGCTGCCATCGCGGGCGAGCCTGACGCGCGAGGAATTCAACGCGCTGGACCGGACCATCCGCACCCACATGCCCGAGAACGTCCATGGCTTAGCGCTGGCCTGGGTTCGGCCGTATGCCGTGGAATGCAACTCTTTGACCAGCGCCCTGGGCATCGGCCTGCAGCCCGATGTTTGCGCCAACAGCTGCGCGGCTACGCGCATCAGTCCGTACACGAGTTATTTCGGCGCCAAGCCCTGGCTGGTCATCGGCGTGCGCCCGACGATGCAGTTGGCCGCGCGTTCGGTGCCGGCGGCCATGGCCATGATCGAGCGCGGTATGGCCTCGGATCACTCGCTGGCCGCAGGCGCGCCTGAACCGGCCATCGCCTACCTCGCGACAACGCCCGATGCCGCTCGCAACGTCCGCGAGCGCCTGTTCCCGCCGGCCGGCCCGGTGCCCGGTGTGGCGGGCTTGGAAATCGAACGCGTCAGGAGCGATGCACTGCCGCCGATGCGTCGCACCCTCATCTACCAGACCGGCTTGATCCGCGTGCCCGCGCCGCTAGGGGGCGAATGGTTGCCCGGCGCGCTGGCCGACCATCTGACGTCTGCTGGGGGGCTGCTCGACAAGCCCGTCGGCGAAGGTCAGATGAATATCCTCGACTGGATCGACGCCGGTGCAACCGCCAGCTATGGGGCAGTCAGCGAGCCCTGCAACCATCTGCAGAAGTTTCCCCACCCGCAGATGCTGATCCAGGCCTATGCACAGGGTGTCAGCGCGCTGGAGGCCTATTGGCACAGCGTGGCCTGGCCCGCTCAGGGCGTCTTTGTCGGCGAGCCGCTGGCGGCGCCGTTCGCGCCCTTGCCCAGTCCTTGAGCCGCTGCAATGCCAGCGCGCACGGCGCCTTCAAGCGTGGCAGGGTAAGGGCCGTCGATGTAGTCGCCCGCGGCCCATAAGTCCGGCGCGATCTGCGCCGGTGGCCTGGCCAGACCTGGCGTGCAGGCGAAGGTCGCGCGCTTTTCGGTCAGTACCTTGTCGATGACCGGCGGCGTGGCCCATGCCAGTTCGCGCTGCGCCTGGGCCAGCACCGCCTCGGCGCAGCCGCCGCGTTCCACCCAGGGCGCCGCGCCGCTGACGACGAAGGCGAAGCGGCCCGGAGCACCCCCGAGTTGGCCGTGGTCGAAGACAAACTGGGCAGGCGCATCGGGTCCATCGCGCAGTGCCAGCATCGGCGCAGGCATAGCGCTGCCGGGGCTGCTCAGGTAGACGGTGATGATGGGCTCATAGCCGAGCGCACGGGCCGCGGCGGACCACCCTGGTGCGACATCGGCGGTCAAGCGTGCCGCCTCGACGCTCGTGCAGGCGAGCACGATGCCGTCGAAGCTTTCGCCGTCCACAAGCCCGCCGCGTTCGATGGTTTGCACCCGCCGACCCAGCCGCAGGCGCGGACCTAACCACGCCGTCGCAGGCCCGGCGAGCACATCAGAAAGCGGCCGACGCGGCAGCAGCAGGTCGGCACTGCCGGCGCCGCTGAAGAGTGCGTCCTTCAGCACGCGCAGGAAGACTTGCGCGCTGGCCTGCGGTGCCGGCGTGTTCAGCGCGGCCACGCACAAGGGCTCGACGAGGTCGCGCTTGACTGCGGTCGGCAGGCCGGCGCACAACTCGGCAACGCTCAGGCGCGGGTCGCAACGAAAACCCCGGGTCAACCAGCCGCCGGCCGTCGTCAACAAACCGAGTCGCGCCGGCCACGGCCAGCCGCGATGGGCGAGCACGCCGCGCGTGAAGGCAACGAGGGGTGAGCCGGGTGGTAGACGCAGGCCGGGTTCGCCCGGGTAGGGCAGGGCGAGGGGCAGGCGCTTGAGCACCTGCTGGGGATCGACTCCAAGGCGGCGCATCAGCGCGAGGCTGTCGCGGTAGGCGCCGATGAGGATGTGCTGGCCGTTGTCGTAGGGTGGTTCACCAACGACGCTGCGCGCGCGGCCGCCGAGTTGCGGCGCCATCTCGAAGAGGGTGATGTCATGGCCAGCGTCGGCGAGCGCCACGGCTGCCGCAATGCCGGCCCAACCGCCGCCAACGATGGCTGCCTTCACCGCCCGCGCCAATTGGTCTTCATCGCGATCCAGAGCTTGCGCAGCGGCGTCAGCGCAATGCGCTGGTGCAGGACCTGGAAGTTCTCGCGCTCAATCTCGACCAGCAGGGCGCGGTAGATGTTGGCCATCATCAGGCCGGGCTTCTGTGCCGCGCGGTCCCCCTCGGGCAGCAGGGCGAGGGCCTCGTCGTAGAGCTGGTGCGCCCGCTCGGCCTGGAACTTCATCAGCGCGGTGAAGCGATCGGAGTAGCCCCACGGCTTGCTTCGCAGCAGGATCTCGTTGGCCTTGACGCCAAACTGCTGCAGCTCGTTCACGGGCAGGTAGACGCGCCCACGCCGGGCGTCGTCGCCGACGTCGCGAATGATGTTGGTGAGCTGCATTGCCAGACCCAGCTTGTGGGCGTAGGCGATGGTCTGCGGCTGGTTGCGGCCAAAGATGCTGCTGGCCACTTCGCCAACGACGCCGGCGACCAGGTGGCAATAGCGTGCCAAGCCCGGGAAGTCGAGGTAGCGCGTCTGCTGCAGGTCCATCTCGCAACCTTCGATGACCGCGTTCAGGTGGTCGAGGCGGATGTCGTAGGTAGGCGCATGCGGCATCAGCGCCTTCATGACCGGGTGGGATGGCTGGCCGGCAAAGGCGCTGCCGACCTCCTTGCGCCACCAGGCCAGCTTGGTCGCGGCGACGCTGGCATCCTGGGTCTCGTCGACGACGTCGTCCACCTCGCGGCAGAAGGCGTAGAAGGCGGTGATCGCCGCACGCCGCGGCGGGGGCAGGAAAAGGAAGGCGTAGTAGAAGCTCGAACCGCTCGCGGCGGCTTTCTCTTGGACGTACTGTTCGGGAGTCAAAGCGCAGGGCTCATGTTTTGGCGCGCATTGTCAGCGCACGCCAGGCCAGCCGCGGCGCGTCCCAGGCGGTCAGGGCAGGGCGGTGCAGCAGGCTGTCGTGGCCGCGGGAAGATATCTTGTCGAGAATGGCGAGGCCGCCCTGCACGACAAAGCGCAACTCCCAGCCGGCGCGGCCGGGCAGGGTCAGCGCAAGAGGCGCCCCGTCGAGCATCAACGCGCGCGCCCAGGCACAGAGGTCGGCGATCAGCGCGCGCGCGGCGGGGCTGTCGCGGCAGGACAACACGTCGTCACCGCTGACTCCATGGCGGTCCAAGTCGAGCTGAGGGACATAGAGCCGGCCGTTCGGTCCGTCGCGGGTGAAGTCCTGCCAGAAGTTGATCAACTGCAATGCTGAGCAGATCGCATCCGAGCGCCGCAGTGAAACGGCGTCTGTCACGCCGTACAGCCCGAGCAGCAGCCGACCGATCGGGTTGGCCGAGCGGCGGCAGTAGTCCAGCAGATGGTCATGGTCAAGGTAGCGCGGCGGCGCCAGGTCTTGTTCGAAGGCGTCGAGCAGGTCGTGCAGCAGGGCCGGCTGCAAGCGATGCATCTCGCGCGCGAGCGGCGCGAAGACGCGCTGCCAGCGCGGCGATGGCGGCTGGGCGGCCACCGCGGCTTGAAGTTCGGCGCGATAGTCCTGCAGCGCTTGTCGGCGCTCCGCTGTACTCGCGTCCCCTTCGTCGGCAATATCGTCCGCCGTGCGCGCGAAGTGGTAGATCGCAACGACCGCCGGACGCAGAGCGGGCGGGCAAAGCCAGGAGGCGACGGGGAAGTTTTCGTAGTGGTCGACGCTCAAGCTTCGCCTCAAGTTCCGCTTGCAAAGTCGCGATTTTTCAGTGAAGTTATGCGGCGTTTGACAGTTGTCACAGGCTCTGAATACATTACTGACCCGCCGGTCATTAAATTTCCTAACCGGCCGCTTCACCCCTGCCGAGGTCTGCATGCCCCATCTTCTGCGTCTCGCACCGCCTCTGTTGTTGGCGGTCCTGCTTTCGGCTTGCGGTAAGCAGCCTGCCGCACCCGAGCCGGAGCGCGCCGTGCGAACCCAGCTTGTCAGCGCGAGCTCAGCAAACGCCAGCCATGAGTATGCGGCCGAGGTCGAGGCGCGAGTCGAATCACGCCTGTCCTTCCGCGTTAACGGCAAGCTGCTGAGCCGGCCGGTGAACCTCGGCGACACGGTGAAGGCCGGCCAGCTATTGGCCCGCATCGATGCGCAGGACTTGAGGCTGGCCGAGGCCGCCGCCAGCGCCGCCGTCATGGCAGCGCGCACCAACCGAGACCAGGCCGGCGCTGACTACAAGCGCTTCGTCGACCTGCAGCGTCAGGGATTCATCAGCGCGGCCGAGCTGGAGCGGCGTGACTCGGCCTTCAAGGCGGCGCAAGCCCAGCTTGAACAAGCCCGCGCCCAGTCGGATGTGCAAGGCAACCAGGCTGGTTACGCCCAACTTGTTGCTGACGGCGGTGGCGTCGTGACCGGTGTCGACGCAGAGCCCGGGCAGGTCTTGGCCGCCGGTACGCCGGTCGTGCGCGTGGCGCTGGACGGGCCGCGCGACGTCGTCTTTTCTGTGCCCGAGGATCAGGTGGCCCGCGTGAAAGCGGCAGCCGGCGTGCCCGGCGCACTGAAGGTGCGGCTTTGGGGCGCCGACCAGACCTATCCCCTGACGCTGCGCGAAGTCGCTGCAGCGGCCGACCCAGTGACGCGCACCTTCCTCGTCAAGGCTGACGCCGGCAAGCTCGATGTGCGGCTGGGCCAATCGGCCACCGTCGTGCTGGACTTGCCGCAGACGGCCGGTGTCGTCAAGCTGCCGCTGGCGGCCGTGATGCAGCAGGGCGGCAAGACCTCGGTTTGGGTGCTCGACGGCCCATCGATGACCGTGAAGCCGGTCCCCGTGCAGATCGGCGGTGCCGATGGCAACGAGGTCGTCATCGCAGGCGGGCTCAACCCCGGCCAGGAGGTCGTCGTTGCGGGAGTGCATGTACTCAGCCCGGGGCAGAAGGTCAAACGCTACGTGCCGCCACGCACCACCAGCGCGCCGCCGGCGCCGCCCGCCGTGGCCGCATCACGCTGAGCCGGGGCCGCGCATGAATTCCCCCCTCACCAAGCAGCCGGACATCGGCGGTGGCTTCAACGTCTCACGCTGGGCGCTGGAACATCCAGCCCTGACGCGCTACCTGATGGTGGTGCTGATGCTGATGGGCTTCGTTGCCTATTTCCAGCTCGGCCAGGACGAAGACCCGCCTTTCACCTTCCGTGCCATGGTCATCCAGGCCTTCTGGCCCGGTGCGACGGCCCAGCAGATGGCCGACCAGGTCACCGACAAGATCGAGAAGACGCTGCAGGAAGTGAACCACGCGGACAAGATCCGCTCGTACACCAAGCCCGGCGAGTCGCTGACCGTCTTCCAGGTCAAGGACAACACGCCGCCCAAGGAGGTCGCCGACCTCTGGTACCAGACGCGCAAGAAGATCAGCGACATGCGCAGCACGCTGCCGCAGGGCGTGCTCGGCCCCGTCTTCAATGACGAGTTCGGCGACGTCTATGGCTCGATCTATGCGCTGTCGGCCGACGGCTTCAGCCGCGAGGAGCTGCGCGAGCATGCTGACCGCGTGCGCCAGACCCTGCTGCAGGTGAAGGACGTGGCCAAGGTCGAGATCTTCGGCGTGCAGCCGGAAAAGCTCTTCATCGAGGTTTCCCAGAAGCGCCTGGCCCAGCTCGGGCTGGACTTCAGCCAGGTCATCAACCAGATCGGCGCCCAGAACGCCGTCGAGGGCGCGGGCCTGCTGAATGCGGGCAGCGCCAACTTCCAGGTTCGCGTGCAGGGGCAGTTCACGTCAGCGCAGGCGCTGTCCGAAGTGCCCATCCGCGCGGTCAATCCGCAAACCGGCGTCGCAAGCCAGATGCGCCTCGGCGACATCGCCGAGATCAAGCGGGCCTACGTCGACCCGCCGGCCACCAAGGTGCGCCACCAGGGCAAGGAAGTGCTGGCTCTGGGCGTGTCCATGGCCAAGGGCGGCGACATCATCGCGATGGGCAAGGCGCTGAATGCCGCGCTCAAGGCCATCGACCGCGAACTGCCGCTGGGCATCAAGCTGGAGCAGATCCAGGACCAGCCCAAGGCCGTGACAACCTCGGTTGGTGAATTCGTGCGGGTGCTGATCGAAGCTGTCGTCATCGTGCTGGCGGTCAGCTTCATCTCACTGGGCCTGCATACAAAACCGCTGCGCATCGACATCTGGCCCGGCCTGGTCGTCGGTATCACGATTCCGCTGGTGCTGGCCATCACCTTCACGACCATGTTCTATTGGGGCGTGGGTTTGCACAAGATCTCGCTAGGGTCGTTGATCATCGCGTTAGGACTGCTGGTGGACGACGCCATCATTGCGGTCGAGATGATGGTTCGCAAGCTCGAAGAGGGCTACGACAAGATGCACGCGGCCACCTACGCCTATGACGTGACGGCGATGCCCATGCTGACCGGGACGCTGATCACGGCGGTTGGCTTCCTGCCCATCGGCCTGGCCAAGTCGACGGTGGGCGAGTACACCTTCGCGATCTTTGCGGTGACGGCTGCTTCGTTGGTCATCTCCTGGGTCGTCTCGGTCTATTTCGTGCCCTATCTGGGCGCCTTGCTGCTCAAGAGCAAACCCGCCGCGGACGGTGAGGTGCACGAGCTCTTCGACACGCCGTTCTACAACCGCTTCCGCGGCCTGGTGCGCTGGTGCGTGGAGAACCGCTGGAAGACGATAGCCATCACGCTGCTGGTGTTCGCTCTGGGCATCCTCGGCATGGGCCGGGTGCAACAGCAGTTCTTCCCCGATTCCAGCCGTCCCGAGGTGCTGGTCGACCTGTGGCTGCCAGAGGGCTCGACCATCCAGGAGACCGAGGCCTTGGCCAAGCGGTTCGAGGCGCGCATGCTGAAGGAGCCCGGCATCGCCAGCGTAACCAGTTGGATCGGATCCGGCGTGCCCCGCTTCTATCTGCCGCTTGACCAGATCTTTCCGCAGTCCAATGTCACGCAATCCATCCTGCTGCCGAAGAGCCTGGAGGAGCGAGAGGAACTCAGGAAACGCCTGCCGACCGTACTGGCCAACGAGTTCCCCGAGGCGCGCGGGCGCGTGAAGCTGCTGCCCAATGGCCCGCCCGTGCCCTATCCGGTGCAGTTCCGCGTCACCGGTGCCGACCCCAAGATCGTTCGGGACTGGGCCGACCAGGCCAAGGACATCCTGCGCACCAATCCCAACATGCGTGGCGTCAACGACAACTGGAACGAGAACGTCAAGACGCTGCGCCTGAAAGTCGACCAGGACAAGGCGCGGGCGCTGGGCGTCAGCAGCCAGAGCCTGGCGCAGGCGGCGCGCACCTTGCTGTCGGGCAGCGTCATCGGCCAGTACCGGGAGGCCGACAAGCTCATCGACATCGTGCTGCGCCAGCCTCAGGACGAACGAGCCTTCATCACCGATATCGGCAATGCCTATCTGCCCACCAGTTCTGGCCGATCGATTCCGCTGACGCAGATCGCCAAGGTGGAATTCGACTGGGAACCTGGCGTCATGTGGCGCGAGGGCCGCAACTACGCGGTCACCGTGCAGGGCGACGTGGCGGAAGGCTTGCAAGGCGCGACGGTCACCAAGGAGGTGTGGCCTGAGCTTGATGAGCTGCAGAAGAAGATGCCGACGGGTTATCGCATCGAGATCGCCGGCGCGGTGGAAGAGAGCAGCAAAGGCCAGGGGTCCATTGCCGCAGGCGTGCCCATCATGCTGTTCATCACCTTCACGCTGCTGATGCTGCAGTTGCAGAGCTTCAGCCGCGCGATGCTGGTCTTTCTGACCGGCCCGCTGGGTATCGCCGGCGTAGCCGCCGCGCTGCTGCTGTTGAACCGGCCGTTTGGCTTCGTCGCGCTGCTGGGCGTCATCGCCTTGATGGGCATGATCATGCGCAACTCGGTGATCCTCATCGACCAGATCGAGCAGGACCGCGCCCGAGGCGTGCCGGACTGGTCGGCCATCGTCGAGTCGGCCGTTCGGCGCTTCCGCCCCATCGTGCTGACAGCAGCGGCGGCCGTGCTGGCCATGATCCCGCTGTCGCGCAGCGTGTTCTGGGGGCCGATGGCGGTGGCCATCATGGGCGGCCTCATCGTGGCGACGGTGCTGACGCTGCTGGCCTTGCCGGCGATGTACGCGGCATGGTTCCGCGTGCAAAGGCCGGAGGAACATAGCCGTATGCACAGCCGACTTCCCGATGACGCCGGCGAAACGCTTGTGAGCTGACTCCTCAGGGTTTTGCCGATCCGCGGACCGGGGCGGCGGGCAGGCCGCGCGAGATCGCTACAATCGCCGGTTTGCCGAATCGCCTACGGGGCTGCCGCATCATTTTGAAGTGGTGGCGGCCCAACCCAAGAATTGCGCGGGTGGCGAAATTGGTAGACGCACCAGGTTTAGGTCCTGACGCCTTCACGGGCGTGCCGGTTCGAGTCCGGCCCCGCGCACCACCACTGTCCTTCAACTGTTCCCGAGTCCAATCATGGCCGTCACCGTCGAAACCCTTGAAAAGCTGGAACGCCGCATTACCCTGCACGTTGCGGCCGCTGACATCAGCAGCGAAGTCGAAGCCCGCTTGAAGAAGCTGGCCCGTACCGTCAAGGCCGACGGCTTCCGCCCCGGCAAGGTGCCGATGAATGTCGTTGCCCAGCGCTACGGCTACTCGGTGCAATACGAAGTCGTCAACGACAAGCTCGGCGCCGCCTTCAACACCGCAGCCAACGAAGCGCAGCTCCGCGTTGCGGGCATGCCGCGCATCGAGCAAAAGAATGAAGCGCCTGAAGGCCAGATGGCTTTCGACGCGACCTTCGAGGTCTACCCCGAAGTCAAGATCGGTGACCTGGCCGGCGCTGAAGTCGAGCGCGTCACCAGCGAAGTGACCGAGGAGGCCATCGACAAGACTGTCGAGATCCTGCGCAAGCAGCGCCGCAGCTTCGCCCAGCGCCCTGCGGCGGATGTGGCTCAGGTCGGTGACCGCGTCACCATCGACTTCGAAGGCAAGATCGACGGCGAGACTTTCGCCGGCGGCAAGGCCGAGGCTTTCCAGTTCCTGATCGGCGAAGGCCAGATGCTGGAGCAGTTCGACGCAGCTGTGCGCGGCATGAAGGCAGGCGAGTCCAAAACCTTCCCGCTGCAGTTCCCCGAGGACTATCACGGCAAGGATGTGGCCGGCAAGGAAGCCGATTTCCTCGTCACGGTCAAGAAGATCGAAGCCCAGCACTTGCCCGAAGTGAACGAGGCTTTCGCGAAGTCCCTGGGCATCAAGGATGCGACGGTCGAAGGCCTGCGCTCAGACATCAAGAAGAACCTCGAGCGCGAGGTGAAGTTCCGCGTGCTGGCACGCAACAAGGGCGCCGTCATGGACGCCTTGGTGGCCGTCTCCGAACTGGACGTGCCCAACGCCCTGGTCCAGGGTGAAGCCGAGCGCATGGTCGGTCAGGCGCGCGAGGACTTGAAGAAGCGCGGCGTCAAGGATGCCGACAAGGCCGAGATCCCCGCCGACATCTTCAAGCCGCAAGCCGAGCGCCGCGTGCGCCTGGGCCTGGTGGTCGCCGAACTGGTGCGCACGAACAATCTTCAAGCCAAGCCGGCCCAGTTGCAGGCGCACATCGAAGAGCTGTCGCAGAGCTACGAAAAGCCCGCTGAAGTCATGCGTTGGTACCTCACCGACCGCGAGCGCATGGCCGAGGTCGAGGCGGTGGTCGTTGAGAACAACGTCACGGACTTTGTGTTGTCGACCGCCAAGGTAACCGACAAGTCGCTGCCGTTCGACGAGCTGATGGCCACCGGCAACTGATAGCCCCTGGCCTCATGAAGGCGCCGTGCCGCAAGGCCGGCGCCTTTTTACTTGCGTGGCGATAATTCGCCCCCATTACAGTGAACAAGCTTTGTCTTCAAGGATCTGAATGAGCGCTCTCGACACCAGCAATCTCGGCCTCGTGCCCATGGTCATCGAACAGTCTGGTCGTGGCGAGCGCGCCTACGACATCTACTCACGCCTGCTGCGCGAGCGAATCATCTTTCTGGTCGGTCCGGTCAACGACGGCGTGGCCAACCTTGTTGTCGCTCAAATGCTTTTCCTGGAAAGCGAAAACCCCGACAAGGAAATCTCGCTCTACATCAATAGCCCTGGCGGCAGCGTATCGGCCGGTATGTCGATCTTTGACACCATGCAATTCATCAAACCCGAGGTCTCAACCCTCTGCATGGGCATGGCCGCCAGCATGGGCGCCTTTTTGCTTGCCGCTGGCGCCAAGGGCAAGCGGTTCTCGCTGCCTAACGCCAAGGTCATGATCCATCAGCCGCTGGGCGGCGCGCAGGGCCAGGCGACCGATATCGAGATCCATGCGCGTGAAATCCTGAAGACTCGCGAGACATTGAATCGCATCCTCGCCGAGCGCACCGGCCAGACCCTGGAGAAAATCCAGTCCGACACGGAGCGCGACTACTTCATGTCTGCGGCCGAAGCCAAGAACTACGGCTTGGTCGACCAGGTACTGGAACACCGGCCTTGAGTCGTGAGGGCCTGTAACTGGCCCCCGGATTCATAGCGTAATCGGGGCCCTTATCCCCACAAGGGCCCCGAGACCGTTTGGACTATCATCAATCAGGCACCCGCCTGTCCCCTGGCATTCCCGAGCAGACCCATGGCCGAAAAAAAAGGCACCTCCAGCGAAAAAGTTTTGTACTGCTCGTTCTGCGGCAAGAGCCAGCACGAGGTCAAGAAGCTGATTGCTGGCCCGTCGGTCTTCATCTGCGACGAATGCATTGAGCTGTGCAACGACATCGTTCGTGACGAGATTCCTGCGCCTGCGCCGGCCGCGCGCGCTGGCAAGTCCGACCTGCCCGTACCGAGCGAGATCAAGGCCAGCCTTGATCAATACGTCATCGGCCAGGATGTCGCCAAGCGAACGCTGGCGGTGGCCGTCTACAACCACTACAAGCGGCTGCGCCACATGGCTGCCAGCAAGGAGTCGGTTGAGCTGTCCAAGAGCAACATCCTGCTGATCGGGCCGACCGGCTCTGGCAAGACGTTGCTGGCGCAGACGCTGGCGCGACTTCTGAACGTGCCGTTCGTGATCGCCGATGCGACGACGCTGACCGAGGCCGGCTATGTCGGCGAGGACGTCGAGAACATCATCCAGAAGCTGCTGCAGAACTGCAACTACGACGTCGAGCGTGCGCAGCGCGGCATCGTCTACATCGACGAGATCGACAAGATCTCGCGCAAGGCCGACAACCCATCCATCACGCGGGACGTGTCGGGTGAAGGTGTACAGCAGGCGCTGCTCAAGCTGGTCGAAGGCACGATGGCTTCAGTACCCCCGCAGGGCGGCCGCAAGCACCCCAACCAGGACTTCCTGCAGATCGACACAACCAACATCCTGTTTATCTGCGGCGGCGCCTTCGACGGCCTGGAAAAGGTGATCCAGAACCGCAGCGAGAAGTCCGGCATCGGCTTCGGCGCCACGGTGAAGAGCAAGAGCGAGCGTCGTGTCTCCGAGGTCTTCCGCGAGTGCGAGCCTGAGGACATCATCAAATTCGGTTTGATTCCCGAGCTGGTGGGCCGCCTGCCTGTAGTGGCCACGCTGGGTGAACTGTCGGAGGACGCACTGGTGCAGATCCTGACCGAGCCCAAGAACGCACTGCTCAAGCAATACCAGCAGCTCTTCGAGATGGATGGCGTCGAGCTAGAGATTCGCAAGCCGGCACTCGCGGCCATCGCCCGCAAGGCGCTGGCTCGCAAGACTGGCGCCCGCGGCCTGCGATCCATCATGGAGCAGGCGCTGATCGACACCATGTTCGACCTTCCCGCCCTCGACGGCGTGGAGAAGGTCGTGCTGGACGAACACAACATCGAGGACGCATCCTCGCGTCCTCTGCTTGTCTACCGCGAGCAAGCCAAGGCCAGCGCCTGAGCCCTCAACTTGCAATCGCCCCCTCAGGCCGCACATCGGCCTGAGAAAGAGAGGTCTTCATGTCCGGACATCCCATCCTCCCCGCAGACCCCATCACGCTGCCGCTGCTGCCGCTGCGTGACGTTGTCGTGTTCCCGCACATGGTCATCCCGCTGTTCGTGGGCCGGCCGAAGTCCATCAAGGCGCTCGAAGCCGCGATGGAAGCGGGCCGCCAGATCATGCTGGTCGCCCAGAAGGCCGCCGGCAAGGACGAGCCCAAGCCCGAAGATATGTTCGAGGTTGGCTGCGTCTCCAGCATTCTGCAGATGCTCAAGCTGCCCGACGGGACCGTGAAGGTGCTGGTTGAGGGCCTGCAGCGCGCGACCACCCTATCCATCACCGATCCGGGCGAGCACTTCGTTGCGGAAGTCACGCCCATCCCGCCCGAGACCGAGCATCAGCCTGAGGTTGAAGCCCTGCGCCGCGCCGTGACGCAGCAGTTCGACCAGTACGTCAAGCTCAACAAGAAGATCCCGCCCGAGATCCTCACGTCGATCGGCGGCATTGACGACCCGGGCCGCCTCGCCGACACCATCGCTGCCCATCTGCCGCTCAAGCTCGACGCCAAGCAAGCCGTACTGGATCTGGCGGAGGTTGCCAAGCGCCTGGAGAAGCTGCTCGACCTGCTCGAGCATGAAGTCGACATCCTTCAGGTCGAGAAGCGCATCCGTGGCCGCGTCAAGCGCCAGATGGAGAAGAGCCAGCGCGAGTACTACCTGAACGAGCAGGTCAAGGCCATCCAGAAGGAGCTTGGCGACGGCGAAGAAGGCGCCGACATGGAGGAGCTTGAGAAGAAGATTCTCGCGGCCCGCATGCCCAAGGAAGCGCGCAAGAAGGCCGACGCCGAGCTGAAGAAGCTCAAGCTGATGTCGCCCATGTCTGCCGAAGCGACGGTGGTGCGCAACTACATCGACACGCTGGTCAATTTGCCTTGGAGCAAGAAGACCAAGATCAAGCACGACCTCAAGAATGCCGAGGACGTGCTGAACGAAGACCACTACGGCCTTGAGAAGGTTAAAGACCGCATCCTTGAATATCTCGCGGTTCAGCAGCGCGTCGACAAGGTGAAGGCGCCCATCCTGTGCTTGGTCGGCCCTCCGGGCGTCGGCAAGACCTCGCTTGGCCAAAGCGTGGCGCGCGCCACGGGGCGCAAGTTCATTCGCATGGCGCTGGGCGGCGTGCGCGATGAGGCCGAGATCCGCGGCCACCGTCGCACCTACATCGGCTCCATGCCGGGCAAGGTGCTCCAGAGCCTGTCCAAGATCGGCACGCGCAACCCGCTTTTCCTGCTCGACGAGATCGACAAGCTGGGCATGGATTTCCGCGGCGACCCTTCTTCGGCGCTTCTTGAAGTGCTGGACCCGGAGCAGAACCACACCTTTGGCGACCACTACGTCGAGGTCGACTTCGACCTGTCCGACGTGATGTTCGTCGCCACCTCGAACTCGATGAACATCCCGCCGGCTCTGCTGGACCGCATGGAAGTCATCCGCCTGTCGGGCTATACCGAGGACGAGAAGGTCAACATCGCACAGACCTACCTGCTGCCCAAGCAACGCAAGAACAATGGCGTGCTGGACGAGGAGCTGGAAGTTACCGAATCGGCTATCCGCGGCGTCATCCGCTACTACACGCGTGAAGCTGGTGTTCGTTCCCTCGAACGTGAGATGTCAAAGGTCTGCCGCAAGGTCGTCAAGGGCATCCAGCTCAAGACTTACGACGGCAAGGTGACCGTCACCGAAGACAACCTCAACGACTTCCTGGGCGTACGCAAGTACGACTTCGGCCGAGCTGAGAAGAAGAACCAGGTCGGTCAGGTGGTAGGCCTGGCCTGGACTGAGGTGGGTGGCGATCTGCTGACCATCGAGGCGACCGCAATGCCGGGCAAGGGCAACATCATCCGTACCGGCTCACTGGGCGACGTGATGAAGGAGTCTGTCGAAGCCGCGCGCACTGTGGTTCGCTCGCGTGCCCGCCGGCTGGGCATCAAGGATGAAGTCTTCGAGAAGCGCGATGTGCACGTCCACGTGCCCGAT
Organism: Pelomonas sp. Root405; assembly: GCF_001425165.1. Lineage (GTDB taxonomy): Bacteria > Pseudomonadota > Gammaproteobacteria > Burkholderiales > Burkholderiaceae_C > Pelomonas. Next base: position 245,561 of record NZ_LMDU01000013.1, on the reverse strand, counting down.
GGCGCCACGCCCAAGGACGGCCCCAGTGCGGGAGCGGCGATGACGACGGCGTTTGTCTCCGCGCTGACCGGCATTCCAGTGCGTGCAGACGTGGCGATGACGGGCGAGATCACGCTTCGCGGTGAAGTGACGGCAATTGGCGGCCTGAAGGAGAAGTTGCTGGCGGCCCATCGCGGCGGCATCAAGACAGTGATGATCCCGGAGGAAAACGTCAAGGACCTGCAGGACATCCCAGAGAACGTCAAGAACCAGCTTGAGATCGTGCCGGTGCGCTGGATTGAGCGCGTGCTTGAAGTCGCGCTGGAAGCGATGCCCACGCCTTTGCCCGATGAAGAAGTCGGGGTCACTGCAGCGAAGCCGGACGACGGCACTGTCAAAGGAACGGTGGCTGCTCACTGAGCCGGCGCCGCTGACTTGTCAGTCGATAAAAAACTGGATTACAATGCCAGCTTCGCTAAACAGGCAACCGCACAGTTGGCTGGCTAGAGAAACAAAGCGGGATTAGCTCAGTTGGTAGAGCGATACCTTGCCAAGGTATAGGTCGAGAGTTCGAGCCTCTTATCCCGCTCCATGATTTTCCGAAAGGGAAGCCCAGGCTTCCCTTTTCCGTCAGGGTCGCGCCAAACGATTCTGATTTTGGGTTTACGGCGGCGCGATAGCAAAGCGGTTATGCCCCGGATTGCAAATCCGGTTAGTCCGGTTCGACTCCGGATCGCGCCTCCAAAAAGCACCATGCGGGTGTAGCTCAGTTGGTAGAGCGCAACCTTGCCAAGGTTGAGGTCACGAGTTCGAGCCTCGTTACCCGCTCCAATAAATCGGTCGCACCGATGTCTTGCCCAAGTGTCACAACCGGGGCTAGTCGAAATGCGCGGGTGTAGCTCAGTTGGTAGAGCGCAACCTTGCCAAGGTTGAGGTCACGAGTTCGAGCCTCGTTACCCGCTCCAATTCACGGGAGATTCGATCAGTCGGATCTCCCGTTTTCTTTTTCGCGGACCGGATAATCCGGCTCGCCGCGCGGGTGGCGAAATCGGTAAACGCAGCGGACTTAAAATCCGCCGCCTCGAAGGGGGCGTACGGGTTCAAGTCCCGTCCCGCGCACCAGACGCTTGTCAGCAGCTCAAACGGTCAGCATTTGCTGGCCGTTCTGTTTTCCGCCTGCCAGGTGCTGACATCCCGGCCCCGCCAGTTGAGCACAGCGGCCATCCAGTCTTCCAGCGCAGCCGAGCTGCCGCTCGTTTCGATGGCGAGATGCGCCTCATCGGTAGTCGCAGGCGTCCAGAGCCCGGCTGCGCGGCGAGCGACGGCCGTTTCGATTCGCAGCAGCCGTATGCCTGGGCCAAGGGCTGCTTGCCAAAGCGGCGCGATCAGCGGGTAGTGCGTGCAGCCCAGCAGCGCCGTGTCTACGCCAGCAGCGTGCAGCGGCGCGCAGTAACCCTCAACCAGAACGCGCAGTTCGGGGCTGTCCAGGTCACCGGCCTCGATGTGGTCAACGATACCTGGGCAGCCTTGTACGACCACCTCACTGCCGTTCACATGCCGCTCGATCAATGCGCGCAGCCGCAGGCTTGCTGCGGTGGCCGGCGTGGCCAGCAAGCCGATGCGCCCATTGCGTGTCGCGGCGACAGCGGGTTTGATGCCTGGCTCGGTGCCAACGAAAGGCAAAGTGGGCCAGCGTTCGCGCAGCGCCTCGATGGCGTGCGCTGTCGCCGTATTGCAGGCGATGACGATCAAATGGGCGCCGCAGTCGATCAGGTGCTCGGTGATGGCAAAGCTGCGAGCGCGAATTTCCTCGGGACTGCGGCCGCCGTAAGGAGCATAGGCCGTGTCCGCGAGGTAGCGCAGTCGCGCGGTCGGCAGCATGGCGTGCAACTCGCGCAGCACGGTGAAACCGCCGACGCCGGAATCGAAAACGCCGATCTCGCGGCGTGGAGGGGGGGCGGTCTGCATGGGCGCGAGCAGTCTAGCTTCGCGATTCGAGAGACCTCTCCAGAAAGAGTTTTTTCAACCCCGGCGGGCGTCTGGCTAGAATCGAACGGTCGTGCTTTTTTAAGCGCAGCTCCCGCTGGGAGCACCCTTAGAATCTGGTTAACGTTTACGTCAATTCGAGCTGGAGTTTCCGATGAAGGTTTTGGTTCCTGTCAAACGCGTCGTTGACTACAACGTCAAGGTGCGCGTCAAGAGCGATGGCACGGGCGTTGACATCGCCAACGTGAAGATGTCCATGAACCCTTTCGACGAGATCGCCGTCGAAGAGGCCGTGCGCTTGAAGGAGAAAGGCGTGGTGACCGAGGTCATCGCCGTGTCTTGCGGCGTCACGCAGTGCCAGGAAACGCTTCGCACCGCGATGGCCATTGGCGCGGACCGCGCCATCCTGGTCGAAACCACCGAAGAGCTGCAGCCGTTGGCCGTCGCCAAGCTGCTGAAGGCGCTGGTGGACAAAGAGCAGCCGCAGCTGGTCATCCTCGGCAAGCAGGCCATCGATGACGATTGCAACCAGACAGGCCAGATGCTGGCCGCGCTCACCGGCATGCCGCAGGGCACATTCGCCTCCAAGGTTGAGATGGCCGGCGATAAGCTGAATGTCACCCGCGAAGTGGACGGTGGCCTGGAGACGGTGTCCTTGAGCCTGCCGGCTGTCGTGACGACCGACCTGCGCCTGAATGAGCCGCGCTACGTCACCTTGCCCAACATCATGAAGGCCAAGAAGAAGCAGCTCGACATCGTCAAGCCGGCTGACCTGGGCGTGGATGTCGCGCCTCGCATCAAGACGCTCAAGGTCAGCGAGCCGCCCAAGCGCGGTGCGGGCGTCAAGGTGCCCGATGTGGCCACCCTGGTGAACAAACTGAAGACTGAAGCGAAGGTGATCTGATGACTGCCCTGGTTATTGCTGAACACGACAACGCCTCGATCAAGGGCGCAACCCTCAACACCGTCAGCGCCGCCGTCGCGCTGGGCGGTGATGTGCATGTGCTGGTCGCTGGCCAGAACGCCGGAGCCGCTGCGGCAGCTGCTGCGCAAATCGCCGGCGTTGCCAAGGTCCTGCAGGCCGACTCGGCCGCGCTGGCCGAAGGCCTTGCCGAGAACGTCGCCGCGCAGGTCGTGGCCCTGGCCTCTGGCTACAGCCACATCCTCTTCCCGGCGACTGCTGCGGGCAAGAACGTTGCGCCGCGCGTCGCGGCGCTGCTGGATGTGGCCCAGCTGAGCGACGTGACCAAGGTGATCAGCGCCGACACCTTCGAGCGTCCCATCTATGCAGGCAACGCCATTGCGACGGTGCAGAGCAGCGATGCGACCAAGGTACTGACCGTGCGCACCACGGGCTTCGATCCTGCTGCTGCCACGGGTGGCTCCGCCGCCGTGGAAACCGTGGCGGCGTCTGCCGACAGCGGCAAGAGCAGCTTCGTCGGCCGTGAGGTGACCAAGAGCGACCGTCCCGAACTGACCGCTGCCAAGATCATCGTGTCCGGTGGCCGTGCGCTGGGCAGCAGCGACAAGTTCATGGAAGTCCTGACACCGCTGGCCGACAAGCTCGGCGCCGCCCTCGGTGCTTCGCGCGCAGCTGTCGACGCTGGCTACGCGCCCAACGACTGGCAGGTGGGCCAGACCGGCAAGATCGTCGCGCCGCAGCTCTACATTGCCGCCGGCATCTCGGGTGCCATCCAGCACCTGGCCGGCATGAAGGACTCCAAGGTCATCGTCGCGATCAACAAGGACGCGGAAGCGCCGATCTTCTCGGTGGCCGATTACGGCCTGGAAGCCGACTTGTTCACGGCCGTGCCGGAACTCGTCGCCGCGCTGTAAACCGCCGCACGCTGACCACACCGGGCGCCCCGACCTTCGTCGTCGCGGCGCCCTTTTTGTTTCTGCAAGGAGGAACAAATGAGTTACCAAGCTCCCCTCAAGGACATGCTCTTCAACATCCAGCACCTCGCGGCGTTGGAGTCGCTAACGGGGCAAGTCCCTGCATTTGCCGACTTTGGCCTGGACACCGCGGCCGCCGTGCTGGAGGAATGCGCCAAGCTGACGGAAGACGTCATCGCGCCGCTGAACTTTGAGGGTGACAAGAACCCGTCGTCGTGGAAAGACGGCGTCGTCACGACAACGCCTGGCTTCAAGCAAGCATTCCGTGCCTACGCCGAAGGCGGCTGGCAAGGCTTGCAGCACCCCACGGCCTTCGGCGGGCAGGGCGCACCCAAGACCATTGCCGCGGCGTGCAACGAGATGCTGCAGGCGGCCAACATGAGTTTCGCGCTCTGCCCGCTGCTGACCGACGGCGCAGTCGAGGCGCTGCTGACGGCAGGCACCGAGGAGCAGCGCGCCGTCTACATCCCCAAGCTGCTGGACGGCTCGTGGACCGGCACGATGAACCTCACCGAACCGCAGGCCGGCTCCGACCTCGCCCTGGTGCGCACGCGTGCCGAGCCGCAGGGTGACGGCACCCACAAGATCTTTGGCACCAAGATCTTCATCACCTATGGCGAGCACGACATGGCCGAGAACATCGTCCACCTCGTGCTGGCCCGCGTTGTGGGCGCACCCGAGGGCGTGAAGGGCATCAGCCTGTTCCTGGTGCCCAAGTTCCTTGTCAACGCGGATGGCAGCCTTGGCGCTCGCAATGACGCTCACTGCGTGTCCATTGAACACAAGATGGGCATCAAGGCCAGTCCGACAGCGGTGTTGCAGTTCGGCGACCACGGCGGTGCAATCGGCACGCTGATCGGCCAGGAAAATCGCGGCCTCGAGTACATGTTCATCATGATGAACGCGGCCCGCTACGGCGTGGGCTTGCAGGGCATCGCGGTGGCGGACCGCGCCTATCAGAAGGCGGTGGCTTACGCGAAAGACCGCGTGCAGTCGCGTCCGGTTGATGGTTCTGTGGCGGGCAGCGCAGCCATCATTCATCACCCCGACGTGCGTCGCATGCTGATGACGATGCGCGCGCTGACCGAAGGCTGCCGCGCGATGGCGAGCACAGCGGCAGCGGCTTTCGACGCGGCCCATCACCATCCCGACGCAGACGCGCGCAAGCAGAACCAGGCCTTCTACGACTTCATGGTGCCGCTGGTGAAGGGCTACAGCACGGAGATGAGCCTGGAGGTCACATCACTCGGCGTGCAAGTACATGGCGGCATGGGCTTCATCGAGGAGACCGGCGCGGCGCAGTACTACCGGGACGCCAAGATCCTGACGATCTATGAAGGCACGACGGCCATCCAGGCCAACGACCTGGTCGGCCGCAAGACGGCGCGTGACGGCGGCCAACTGGCGCGTGGCATTGCCGGCCAGATCGAGGTGACGGAACGTGAGCTGGCCAAGCGCGACAGCGTGGCGGCGCGCGCCGTGCTGAAGTCGCTGCGCACTTCGCGCGAGGACTTCCTCACCGTCGTCGACTACATCGCAGGCTCAGCGAAGAGCAATCCAAACGCGGCCTATGCCGGCTCGGTGCCTTACCTGATGTTGGCCGGCAACCTGGTGGCTGGCTGGCAGTTGGCGCGTGCGCTGATGGCCGCGGAAGACGCCTTGGCGACTGACAAGGAATTCATGGCCGCCAAGATCACGACCGCGCGCTTCTACGCCGAGCACATCCTGCCACGCACGGGGTCGCTGCGTGCGGCCATCGTCGACGGCGCGGACAGCGTCACCGCCCTCAGCCTCGAAGCTTTCTGACGGAGTTCAATTTGGCCCTGCCTTCCATCCTGAAGAACCTGCCGCTGCCCGTCATCGGCTCGCCGCTCTTCATCATCAGCAATCCCAAGCTCGTCATTGAGCAGTGCAAGGCGGGCATCGTCGGCTCGATGCCGGCGTTGAACGCGCGGCCCGCCGAACTGCTCGACGAATGGCTGGCTGAAATCACGGAGACGCTGGCGGCCTACAACCGCAACAACCCGGACAAGCCGGCCGCGCCCTTTGCCATCAACCAGATCGTGCACAAGAGCAATGAGCGCCTCGAGCACGACATGCAGGTCTGCGCCAAGTACAAGGTGCCCATCGTCATCACGTCGCTGGGGGCGCGCGAGGACGTGAACGCCTCGGTTCATGCCTGGGGCGGCATCGTGTTGCACGACATCATCAACAACAAGTTTGCGCGCAAGGCCATCGAGAAGGGCGCTGACGGCCTGATCGCCGTCGCGGCAGGTGCTGGCGGCCACGCAGGCGTCAAGAGCCCGTTTGCGCTGATCCAGGAGATCCGCGAGTGGTTCGATGGCCCGGTGGCGCTGTCCGGCTCGATGGCGACCGGCGACGCCGTCCTGGCGGCACAGGCGATGGGTGCCGACCTGGCCTACATCGGCTCCGCCTTCATCGCCACCGACGAAGCGCGGGCGAGCGACGAGTACAAGCAGATGATCGTCGCCAGCAACAGCGACGACATCGTCTACAGCAACCTCTTCACCGGCGTCCACGGCAACTACCTGCGCGGCTCTATCGTGGCGGCCGGCATGGACCCGGACAAGCTGCCGGAGAGCGACCCGAGCGCCATGAACTTTGGCGGCGGCGCGGCAAAGGCCTGGAAGGAAATATGGGGCAGCGGGCAGGGCATTGGTGCAGTGCGCGAGGTGCTACCCGCCGCTCAATTGATCGCCCGTCTCAAACGTGAGTACGCGGCAGCTCGGGCCCGACTCTCGCTCACTTGATCGGTTAGCGAGCAGCGCTAAACGGCCGCCCGCAAGGCGGCCGTTTCCTTTTGTGAGTTTCCTGTCCCAGAAGCGGGCGACTCATGAAAACGTCTCGCACGGGTTATCCATGAAACCGCTTTCTTGCTGGCCCCGGGACGATTCATCAAATGCTGAAAGCGCTTTCAATTGCTTTTGGCTGCTACCTGACCCTCGCAGCGGCTGCCTGCCGGGGGAGCGCAGTAGGTTTTCGCAGTCGAGCCGCCCGCCAGGGATGGGCCATTCCGCCCTTCCAGCGTTGGGACCCGAACGACCCGCCGATCCTCACGACGAGCGGGCAAAGGAGACAAAGGTGAATCTTGTTTTGCGTTGCTTGCGCCTGTTGGGCGCTTGTTGGTTGCTGGCTCTTGGCCTGCTCGGCACCACACCGGCGCTGGCCCAGGACTACACACACGGCGTGGAAGTCAGCGGCAGCACAGCCACCCTCTGGTTTAAATCCAATGTGTCGACCACGTGGGTCGACGTCCACTACACCGTCAACAACGGCCCGCAGCAAAACGTCCGTATGACTGCGGCCAACGGTCGCCATGAGCAGAAGATCACCGTCGTCAGCGGCAACGTCATTGGCTACTGGTTCACCTACAACAACGGCACGGCGGCCTACGACACGCCGCGGTTCAGCCACACCGTTGGCAGCAGCACGGCGACTGGGCCGGTCTGCTTCTATGCGGACGTGAACTACACCGGCGCCAGCTTCTGCGGCAATGTGGATTCAAGCTGGATCGGCGCTGCCTGGAACGACCGCGTGTCCTCCGTGCGCGTGCAGGCCGGTTACCAGGCAACGCTGTACAACGACATCAGCTATGGCGGCGGCTCGCTGGTGCTGACGGCGAACGAACCGAACCTCGTCAATCGCGGCTTCAACGACCTGACCTCGTCCTACCGTGTCGGCACCAACACCGGCTCTGGCACCTGGAACGGCCGCACGACGTTCAACATCGTCAACCAGACAAACGGCCGCTGGGCCGACGACCAGGTCTACTGGGCCATCATTGGCCGCGACTGGGCCACGGGCCGCTTCGTGCGCGTGGACGCCTCGGGCAATCTCATCCCCATGTCCACCGCGGACAACGGCGCGCTGAGCAAGGGTGGCGTCACCTACAGCAACTACTTCCATCGCCTCAGCAGCACGCGCTCGGTCACCATCCCGGCGCTGGACTCGGCGCGCATCATGCTGTCCGTCGGCTCGCCGATGTACATCCGCGTCGTCGTCGACGGCAATGGCAACGTCGGCTACGCCGGCGCCAACATCGAGAACCCTAGCGACCCCAACATCGACGTCTACTTCGACTTCGGTGAGATGGCCATCCTGCCGCAGGGCCATGCCAACCAGGGCATCTTCATCAACACCACCCGCGTGGACCACTTCGGCTTCCCGCTGAAGCTGCGCGTGCAAGGTCTGGGTGGATTCGACCAAACGGTGGGTGAAGCGTTGAACGAGACGCGCGACCAGCTCTTCAGCCGCTTCCAGGCCGAAACGCCTGCGCAGTTCCGCTCGCTGGCCCAGGCGCCCCATGCGCCCTACCGCATCATTGCGCCGGCCCATGCGACGTTCAAGCCCGGCCAGGCCAACGCCAACTATTTGCAGCCCTACATCGACGCAGTCTGGGCCCGCTACCGCAACGAAGACCTCGTCTTCACGCTGCAGAACCTCGGCACCTTCCGTGGCCGCATCAGCGGTGACCGCTTCGTCTTCACCGGCGGCTCACCGGCCGGCACCTTCTACATCAATGGCAAGCCCGACACCGCCATGGTGCTGCTTGGCGCCGGCCTGCTGGCAGACGCGAGCGGCAACCCGACCAACACTGGCACCCAGCTGCAGATCCAGGCGCAGCTCTGCGCGGCGCTGAATCGCCGCGTCGTCGAGCAACCGGCCAACTGGTACGTGCAGACGGCGCACCACCCGGCAGGCTTGGCCAGCAACTGGTACTCCAAGTTCTGGCACGACCACAGCATCAACAAGAAGGCCTATGGCTTTGCGTACGACGACGTGGGTGACTTCAGCCCATCCATCCATACGTCGGCGCCGACGACGGTGACGTACACCATCGGCTGGTAAGCGCCCAGCTCGGCCGGCGCATCAACGCTTGCTGTTGATGCGCCAGGCCGGCAGGGTCCATCCCGTCCACAGTGCCAGGCCGCGCAGCAGCATTGCGGTCGCGGCCGCTGCAGTTATGGCGGCCCATTGCGGCGCCTGCAGGTGCGCGGCGGCGACCAGCACCCAGCCGCCGGCAAAGCTGCACAACGCATAGGGCCGGTGGTCGTGGAAGGCGGCCGGGATCTCGTTGCAGACGATGTCACGCAGCACGCCGCCGAAGGTGGCTGTGATCACGCCCATCAGCACCGCGACGATCGGCGGCTGGCCCATGTCAAGCGCGAGCTGGGCGCCGTTGGCCGTGAAAAGCCCGAGCCCCAACGCGTCGGGCCATTGGATGGCCTTTTCGGTCAGTGCCAGATGGCGCCCGCGCATGAAAAGCATGGCGGCAAAACACAGGGCCATCAGCGCCCACAGCCAATCTGCGTGCTCAGCCCAGAAGAAGGGTCGCCGGTCCAGCAGCACATCGCGCAGCGTGCCGCCGCCAAAGGCCGACAGGCCGGCCACCACGCACAGTCCGACGACATCGAGCTGCTTGCGCGCCCCGGCCAGCAGGCCGGAAAGCGCGAAGGCGAGGGTGGCGGCAATCTCGACGACGGATTGCAGCGTCGAGAAGTTCAGGGCGGGAGGGTTCACTCCCGCATCATTTCACCGTTCACTTCACGGTTGCCCAACGCGCCTGCGGTGCATCGTTGGCCGAGTGCGGAATGGTCACGCCGGCCTTCATCGCCCACGGCCGCACCTGGTGGTGGATGGGGATGAAGAGGAACTCGTCGCGGGTGCGCTTGAGCGCCTCCTGCATCTGCGCCAGGCGCTTGGTCGCGTCCGTCTCGACCTTCATCTGCTGCACGAGGGCGTCCACCTTTGCGTCACTGACGCGTGAGTAGTTGCCCTTGCCGTCGGCGCCCGAGGTCTTGGTGTGCACGATGTCTTGCAGGGTGTACTGCGCGTCAAACGTGGTCACGCCCCAGCCGTACATGTAGAGCGGCAGGTCGAAGCGCTGCAGCGCGACCGAATGCTGGGTCATCGGCTGCGTCTGCAGCTTGGCCTTCACGCCGATCCGCGCCCACATCGACACCACCGCCTGGCAGATCTCCTCGTCGTTGACGTAGCGGTCGTTCGGGCAGGCCAGAGGCACCTCGAAGCCTTCGGCGTAGCCCGCCTCGGTCATCAACTGCTTGGCGCGCGCGACGTCGGGCTTGGCCACCACGTCGAGGTCGGCGGACCAGCCATAGGCCACCGGCGCCACCATGACGGCCGCGGGGATGGACAGGCCGCGCATCAGGCTGCGCTTGATCGCTTCGCGGTCGATGGCCAGCGACAGCGCTTCGCGAACGCGCTTGTCCTTGAACGGGTTCTTGCCCTTCACGCTGGCGCCCTTGATCTCGTCGCTGCCGATGTCAAGCGCGAAGAAGATGGTGCGGTTCTCCGGCCCTTCGATAACCTTCAGCCGCGGGTCGGCTTTGAGCTTGGCGACGTCCTGGGGTGGCAAGTCGGTCAGCAGGTCGAGGGCACCAGACAGCAGCGCGGCCACGCGTGTCGCGTCCGACTTGATGGGCAGGTAGGTCACCTCGCTGACATTGCCCGTGGGCTTGTCCCACCAGTCCTTGTTGGCCACCATCGTGACCTTCTGATCGGGCGTCCAACTCGTGATCTTGAACGGCCCAGTACCCATCGCATTGCGCGAGGCATAGGTGTCTTCCTTGGCCTTGAAGTCCTGCGGGTTCTCGGAGCGGTTCTTCATCGCCCAGGCCTTGCTGATGATGCGCACATAGGTCAGGTTGCGCGTCAGCACAGGGTTGGGGCCGTCGAGAACGAAGTCCACCGTGTGGCTGTCGACCTTCTTCACTTCCTTGATGCCGGAGGCGTAGATGATCATGTTGCTGGCCGGGTGCTTGATGCGCTGCAGACTGAAGAGCACGTCGTCTGCCGTGAAGGGCGAGCCGTCATGGAACTTGACACCCTTGCGCAACTCGAAGCGCACCAGCGACGGCGTCACCATCGTCCACTTCGTGGCCAACGCCGGCTCGACTTCGAACTTCTCGGTGTAGCGGGTCAAGCCCTCGTAGGCATAGCCCTGAATGGTCGTCGTCGCGGAGTGGTTCTGCGAATGCGGGTCGAGGGTCTGGATGTCGTTCTGCGCGGCCCAGCGCAGCGGGTTCGCAGTGACGATGCCGGCGGCCAGCAACAGGGCGGCGAAGGTGGTGAGTGTCTTCATTTGATGGTGGTGTAGCGGGCTTCGAAGTAATCGTTGGAGCGGTGCATTGTGTCCACACCGGGCTTCATCGCCCAGGGGCGGATCTGGTGGTGGACCGGAATGAACAGCGCCTCGTCGCGGATGCGCAGCAGCGCCTCCCGGATCAGCGCATTGCGCTTGGGCACATCGGGCTCGAACTTGATCTTCTGGATCAGTCCGTCCAGTGTCGCGTCGCTGACCTTGCCGAAGTTGAAGTTGCCATCGGCTCCTTGGGTGCGCGTGTGGCCCCAGGCCTGCATGCCGTAGAGGGCGTCATAGGTCGATACGCCCCAGCCCAGCATGAAGAAGGGCGATTCGCCGCGCTGGAAGGTCTGGCTGTGTGTCGAGAACGGCGCCGAGATCAGGCGCAGCTTGACGCCGATCTTGGCCCACATCGAGACCGCAGCCTGGCAGACCTGCTCGTCGTTGACATAGCGGTTGTTGGGGCAATGCAGCGGCAGCTCGAAGCCCTGTGGGTAGCCGGCCTCGGCCAGCAGCTTGCGCGCCTTCTCCGGGTCGGGCTTGGGCGGGGCGTCCAGTGCGGCGTCGTAGCCGTTGACGCCCGGCGGAATCATCAGCGCGCCCGGCACCGACAGGCCGCGCATGATGCTGCGCTTGATCGCCTCGCGGTCCAGCGCCAGGTTCATGGCCTCGCGTACACGCTTGTCCTTGAACGGGTTCTTGCCCTTCACGCTGGACTCGCGCAACTCCTCGCTCCCCTGGTCCATGACGAAGAAGATGGTGCGGATCTCCGCGCCCTCCAGCAGCTTGACCTTGCCCTGCTCCTTGAGCCTGAAGAAGTCCTGCGGTGGCAGGTCGGTGACGATGTCCACGTCGCCCGACAGCAGGGCTGCCACGCGTGTGGGCGGCGACTTGATCGGCAGGTATGTCAGCTCGGTGACATTGCTCGGGTTCTTTTCCCACCAGTCCTTGTTGGCGACCATCTTGACGGCCTGGTCGGGCTGCCAGCTCACCAGCTTGTAGGGGCCGGTGCCGTTGGCGTTGCGCGCCGCGAAGTTCTCTTCCTTGGCCTTGTAGTCCTGCGTGTTGGTGGCATTGTTCTTGGTCGACCACGCCTTGCTCATAATGGGCCAGCTGATGATGTTCTGCAGCAGCATCGGCGTCGGCGCTTCAAGGATCAGCTCGACCGTGTGGTCGTCGATCTTCTTGACCTCCTTGATGCCCGACACATAGGTCTGCTTGGTGCCCTGCGGCTGCGTGATGCGACCGAAGCTGAAGACGACATCGTCCGCCGTGAAAGGCGAGCCATCGTGGAACTTGACGCCCTTGCGAAGTTCAAAGCGCACCTGGGTCGGCGAGACATAGGTCCACTGCGTTGCCAACGACGGCTCGGGCCGGTAGTTCTTGCCCAGACGTGTCAGGCCCTCGTAAATGTGGGTGCCGATGGCGTTGGAGGTGTTGTGATCCTGCGAGTGCGGGTCCAGCGTCAGGATGTCGTTCTGGGCGGCCCAGCGCAGCGGGGCGGCAGTTGCCGCGCCCAGCGTCAGCGCGGCGAGCAGGGGAAGGATTCGGAGAGCGGATTTCATGCGGCTTCCTTAACGACTGCAGAAGCCAAAAATAGTAGACGCGACTGCCGGCTGCCCGGCTAGGGCTTGCCCGCTACTTCTAGGGAGCAGTCGCAGCCCGCGCCCGCGGCGATCCAGCGCCGCACCAGCCAGCCGCCGAAACTGCCGAGGACGCCGCTCGACTGCGCCGTCAGCGCGCCGCACACATAGCGGTCGCGGTCCCAGCGCAGGGCCACGCAGGGACCTTTGAGGCGGCGACTCAACACGGCGCCGAGCGGGCAGGGTTCGGCCAGGCAGCAGACGCCGCAGCCGTTGCAGGTGTCCCCAACCGCCGGCTTGGGCGGCGCCTCGGGGTGGATCTCGATGACTCGTGTCGGCTGGCCCATGCGTGCCGCGATCATGCCTGCGCCGACTTGCCCACCCCGTGCATACTTGAACGATGGACAGGCCCACGAGCGAACAAATTGCGGTACTGCCGCCCTATCGTGCGTTGACACCCGACCGCATCCATGTGCTTTGCGACGCGGCGCAGTGCGAGTTCGCAGAAGGCGAGCTTCGTCGGGCCGGGCATGTCGGCTTTGATACCGAGAGCAAGCCCATGTTCGTCGCTGGCGGAGAGCAGACGGGACCGCACATCGTGCAGTTCGCTACCGCAGAGCACGCCTTCATCGTCCATACGGAGAAGCCGGAAACGCTGGCCTTCCTGCGCGCCATGCTGGAGTCGGCCGCCGTTGCCAAGGTGGGCTTCGGGTTGGCTTCCGACCAAAAGCCGCTGCACAGGAAGCTGGGCTCTCAGTTCCTCGGCGGTATCGACGTTTCCCACATGGTTCGGCGCCTGGGCTTCAAGCAGGCCGTCGGCCTTCGGGCCGCGGTTGCCATCGTCCTGGGTCAGCGCCTGCCCAAGTCCAAAAAGATCACCACGTCCAATTGGGCCAGCCGCAACCTCAGCCCGCAGCAGTTGCAGTACGCCGCCAACGACGCGCACGCTTCACTGCTGGTGTATCGGGCTCTTGCGGCCATGCCCCCGGCCGCGGTCTAGCAGGCGCCTCAGGCCTTCACCCCGAGTTCGCGCAGGCGCTCGTCCAGATAGCTGTTGGCCGTGTAGCGGTCGCTGAGGACCACGTCGTCGCGCGGGTGCAGAAACAGCGGGAGCGACACACGGCTCTTCTTCGCGCCTTCGCCGGTCGGGTTGACGACGCGGTGCTGGGTTGACGGGTAGTAGCCTTCCGACGCCTCCTGCAGCATGTCGCCGATGTTGATGGTCAGCGTGCCGAAGTCGCAGGGCACGTCGTGCCAGGCGCCGTCGGTGCCCAGCACCTGCAGGCCGGGCTCGTTGGCGGCCGGCAGGATGGTCAGCAGGTTGATGTCGCCATGCGCCGCCGCGCGGATGGAGCCGGCCGGCTCCTCGCCTGTCAACGGCGGGTAGCGCAGCACGCGCAGCAAAGTCTTGGTGCTCCCCTTGATCATGTTGGACAGCGGCTCGCGGTACTTGGCGGCGATTTCAGGTGGCGTGTAGCGCTCGACCCAGCCCAGAAGTTCCTCAGCCAGCGCGTTGGCCTCGCGGTAGTAGGTGAGGGCGTCTGCCTTCAACTGCTCCGGGATGCGGCCCCACGGGTAGACATGGAAGTACTCCTTGATGTCCTTCTGCTTGGAGCCCTTGGCGGTCTCCGAGATGGCGGTCGAGAAGTAGCCGTCCTGCGTCTCCTTGGAGAACGCGAAGTCGTCCTTGGCGTCGCTGTTGAAGAAAGCCAGCCAGTCGGCATAGATCTTCTCGACCAGGCCCTGGCGGATCGGGTGGTTGGTCAGCACACCGAAGCCGGTCTCGTGCAGGGAGCGGGTGAACTTCTCGGCGGCGTCGGGTGCGCGGTAGTCAACGACCTGGACTTGCATCGGGGATCTCCTGAATGTCCCTTGCGAACAGCCATTCAATCTCGGGGCTGGCGCGACTGACAAGTTTACGGGCCAGTCAACTTTGCCGCATGTCGGTTCGTGAACTTTGTCGCGCCTCCGACACCGGCTCGGGCAAACCCGGGGTGCTAGAGTCCGGCCCTGATACTTTTATTCCTTCCCGTCCCTTTTGCTGGCAGCAGCGAAGGTGGGTCGCAATCCGCCAATCGGTCGAGCCGTGTCGCGGAAGGTTCTTCAACCAGCCAACTCCCTGGAAACCGGGGCATGAGGTGAGCGAAAGATGATGCAGCAATACAGGTCCAACTCCTACCTGTTCGGCGGTAACGCGCCGTATGTGGAGGAGATGTACGAGGCCTACCTCGACAACCCGGGCTCCGTCCCCGACAACTGGCGCGCCTATTTCGACGCGCTGCAGCATGTCCCGGCGGTTGACGGCAGCGAGGCCCGCGACGTGGCCCATGCGCCGGTCGTCGAATCTTTCGCCCAGCGCGCCAAGGCCAACGCCTTCGCCAACAAGGCCTCCAGCGCCGATCTGGCCGTCGCCCGCAAGCAGGTGCACGTGCAGTCGCTGATCGCGGCCTATCGATTTCTCGGCAACCGCTGGGCGGAGCTGGACCCGCTCAAGCGCGCCGAGCGTCCCAAGATTCCCGAACTCGACCCCGCGTTCTACGACCTGACCGAGTCCGACATGGACATCTCGTTCAGCGCCGTGAACAGCTACTTCGGTGGCGAGACGATGACGCTGCGCCAGATCGTGCAGGCCCTGCGCGAGACCTATTGCGGCTCCATCGGCTCCGAGTTCATGCACGGCTCCGACCCCGGCGAAAAGCGCTGGTGGCAGGAGCGCCTGGAGAAGGCACGCGGCAAGCCCAACTTCACGGCCGACGAGAAGAAGCACATCCTCGACCGCCTGACCGCGGCCGAAGGCCTGGAGCGCTACCTGCACACCCGCTACGTCGGCCAGAAGCGTTTCTCGCTCGAAGGTGGCGAGAGCTTCATCGCCGCCATGGACGAACTGATCCAGCGCGGCGGCGAGCGCGGCGTGCAGGAGATCGTCATCGGCATGGCCCACCGTGGTCGCCTGAACGTGCTGGTCAACACGCTGGGCAAGATGCCCGCCGACCTGTTCGCCGAGTTCGAGCACAAGGCCGCCGAGGACCTGCCCGCTGGCGACGTGAAGTACCACCAGGGCTTCAGCTCTGACGTGTCGACGCCTGGCGGCCCGGTGCACCTGAGCCTCGCGTTCAACCCGTCCCACCTCGAGATCGTCAACCCGGTCGTCGAAGGCAGCGTGCGCGCCCGCCAGGACCGCCGTGGCGACACTGTCGGCGCTCAGGTGCTGCCCGTGTTGGTGCACGGTGACGCAGCCTTTGGTGGCCAGGGTGTCGTGCAGGAAACGCTGGCGATGGCGCAGACGCGTGGCTACCGCACCGGCGGCACGGTGCACATCGTCATCAACAACCAGATCGGCTTCACCACCAGCGACCCGCGCGACCTGCGTTCGACCTGGTACTGCTCCGACGTCGTCAAGATGATCGAGGCACCGGTGCTGCACGTGAACGGCGACGACCCCGAGGCCGTCGTCTGGGCCACCCAGCTCTGCATGGACTACCGCGCCGAGTTCAAGAAGGACGTGGTGCTGGACATCGTCTGCTTCCGCAAGCTGGGCCACAACGAGCAGGACACCCCGGCGCTGACCCAGCCGCTGATGTACAAAAAGATTGCTGCCCACCCCGGCACGCGCAAGGTTTACGGCGACAAGCTGGTCGCGCAGAACGTGCTGCCGGCCGAAGGCCCGGACGACATGGTCAAGGCCTACCGCGCCGCGATGGACGAAGGTCGCCACACGGTCGACCCGGTCCTGACCAACTTCAAGAGCAAGTTCGCCACCGACTGGTCGCCTTTCCTCGGCAAGAAGTGGACCGACAGCTGCGACACCGCCATCCCGGTGGCCGAATGGAAGCGACTGGCCGAGAAGCTGACGACGCTGCCCAAGGACTTCGCGCCGCACAACCTCGTCGCCAAGCTCTACGCGGACCGCGCCACGATGGGCCGCGGCGAGATCAACATCGACTGGGGCATGGGCGAGTCCATGGCCTTCGCGTCGCTGGTGGCCTCGGGCTACCCGGTGCGCCTGTCCGGCGAGGACAGCGGCCGTGGCACGTTCACCCACCGCCACGCCGTCCTGCATGACCAGAATCGCGCCAACTGGGACGCCGGCACCTACATCCCGCTGCAGAACGTGGCTGACGGCCAGGCACCGTTCACCGTCATCGACTCCATCCTGTCGGAAGAAGCGGTGCTGGGCTTTGAGTACGGCTACGCCGCCGCCGAGCCCAACACGCTGACCATCTGGGAAGCGCAGTTCGGCGACTTCGTCAACGGCGCGCAGGTCGTCATCGACCAGTTCATTGCCTCCGGCGAAGTGAAGTGGGGCCGCTCCAACGGCCTGACGATGATGCTGCCGCACGGCTACGAGGGCCAGGGGCCCGAGCACAGCTCGGCGCGCCTGGAGCGCTTCATGCAGCTGGCCGCGGACAACAACATGCAGATCGTGCAGCCGACCAATGCCGCGCAGATCTTCCATGTGCTGCGCCGCCAGATGCTGCGCATGTTCCGCAAGCCGCTGATCATCATGACGCCCAAGAGCCTGCTGCGCGCCAAGGACGCGACGTCGCCGCTGGCCGACTTCACCAAGGGCGAATTCAAGACCGTCATCGGCGAGCAGGATGCGGCGCTGAACGCAGAGAAGGTCAAGCGCGTCATCGTCTGCTCGGGCAAGGTCTATTACGACCTGGTCAAGGCGCGTGCGGAGAAGAAGTCCGCCGACGTGGCCGTTATCCGCGTCGAGCAGCTCTACCCCTTCCCGCACAAGGCCTTCGCGGCCGAGCTCAAGAAGTACCCGAACGCCACCGACATCGTCTGGTGCCAGGACGAGCCGCAGAACCAGGGCGCCTGGTTCTTCGTGCAGCACTATGTGCACGAGAACATGACGGAAGGCCAGAAGCTGGGCTACGCCGGTCGCCCGGCCAGCGCGAGCCCGGCCTGCGGCTACGCCCACCTGCATCAGGAGCAGCAGAAGGCGCTGCTAGATCAGGCGTTCGCCAAGCTCAAGGGCTTCATCCTTACCAAATAAGACCGAGTTGCGCGGCGCCATTCAGGGCGCTGCGTTCGCTTGCGCCTGCGCACACCACACCCAATAAAAGACACGGAGCCTCCCACCATGGCCATCGTTGACGTTCAAGTCCCCCAGTTTTCCGAATCTGTTTCCGAGGGCACGCTGCTGACCTGGAAGAAGAAGCCCGGCGAAGTCGTCACCATCGACGAAACCCTCGTCGAGATCGAGACCGACAAGGTCGTTCTTGAAGTGCCCGCGCCTGCGTCCGGCGTGCTGAGCGACGTCCTGGTCGCCGACGGCAGCACCGTCACCAGCCAGCAGCTGCTCGCCAAGATCGACAGCGAAGGCAAAGCCGGCGCCGCGGCTCCGGCGCCTGCTGCTGCCGCTCCGGTTGCTGCACCCGCCACGGCTGCTGCGCCTGCCGCCGCCACCGGCGGAAACAAGGGCGACGTGGCCATGCCCGCCGCCGCCAAGATCCTGGCCGAGAAGGGCCTGGCCGCCACCGATGTCGCCGGCTCCGGCAAGGACGGCCGCGTGACCAAGGGCGACGCCCTCGGCGCTGCCGCCAAGCCGGCCGT
Source organism: Pelomonas sp. Root405 (assembly GCF_001425165.1). Classification (GTDB taxonomy): domain Bacteria; phylum Pseudomonadota; class Gammaproteobacteria; order Burkholderiales; family Burkholderiaceae_C; genus Pelomonas. Next base: position 227,429 of record NZ_LMDU01000013.1, on the reverse strand, counting down.
GCCTGCCCCCGTCGCCGTGGCGGCCCCTGTCGCCAAGCTGCTACCCGCAGTCGCCGCACCGGCTCAGCAGAACCTCGGCGACCGCCCCGAGCAGCGCGTGCCCATGACCCGCCTGCGCGCCCGCATCGCCGAGCGCCTGGTGCAGTCGCAGTCCACCAACGCCATCCTGACCACCTTCAACGAAGTCAACATGGCCCCGGTCATGGAGATGCGCAAGAAGTTCCAGGAGAAGTTCGAGAAGGAACATGGCGTCAAGCTCGGATTCATGAGCTTCTTCGTCAAGGCGGCGGTCGCGGCGCTGAAGAAGTACCCGATCATTAATGCGTCGGTCGATGGCAACGACATCGTCTACCACGGCTACTTCGACATCGGCATTGCGGTCGGTTCGCCGCGCGGCCTCGTCGTGCCGGTGCTGCGCAACGTCGACCAGATGAGCTTCGCCGACATCGAGAAGAAGATCGCCGAGTTCGGCCAGAAGGCCAAGGACGGCAAGCTGTCCATCGACGACCTGACCGGCGGCACCTTCTCCATCTCGAACGGCGGCACCTTCGGCTCCATGCTGTCCACGCCCATCATCAACCCGCCGCAGTCGGCCATCCTGGGTGTCCATGCCACCAAGGACCGCGCGGTCGTCGAGAACGGCCAGGTCGTCGTGCGCCCGATCAACTACCTCGCCATGTCCTATGACCACCGCATCATCGACGGCCGCGAAGCCGTGCTGGGACTGGTGACCATGAAGGAAGCGCTGGAAGATCCGGCTCGCCTGCTGTTCGACATCTGAGACCGGACACGCGGGCATGTCCTCGGCGCCTCGCGTGATCATCCTGTCCGGTCCCAACGGGGCCGGCAAGACGACCTTCGCGAGAGAGTTCCTGCCGCAAGAAGCGCAGTGCCCGGTTTACGTCAATGCCGATCTGATCGCCGCCGGGCTGGCGCCGTTCGCGCCAGAAACGGCAGCGCTCGCGGCTGGCCGGCTCATGCTGACGGAGATTGAGCGGCATGCGGGGCGACGGGAAAGCTTTGCCTTTGAGACCACATTGAGCGGGCGTGCCTACGCGCAGTCCATTCGACGGTGGAAGCAGGCGGGCTATCGCATCGAGCTGTTCTTTCTGAGGCTACCGAGCGCCCAGTTCGCTATCGAGCGAGTGGCGCAGCGTGTGCGTCAGGGCGGACATCACATCCCCGCGGATGTCATCGAACGCAGGTTTCACGCGGGCTGGGCCAATTTCGAGCATGTGTACAAACCGTTGGTTGATGCCTGGATGCTGATCGATGCGTCCAGCACGTTCTTCGATGTGCTTGACTGGAGCGACTCTTGAAGACTGCCAAACCCACTATCCCGGCTCCCTTGTCTACAGCGAAATCCCCCGATTTCCGCAACGCCGCAGCCGCCTTCGAGCGCGCCCGGCAGCGCGCCCGCGAGCTCGCCAAACAGACCAATACGTATCTGGTCGTCCAGCAGGACGGCCAACTCGTCAAACTGAAAGTGAACTAATCCCATGAGCACCAAGCTATTCGACGTCGTCGTCATCGGCGGCGGCCCCGGCGGCTACATCGCGGCCATCCGCGCGGCCCAGTTGGGCATGAACGTGGCCTGCATCGACGAGTGGAAGAACGACAAGGGCGGCCCCGCCCTCGGCGGTACCTGCACCAACGTTGGCTGCATCCCGTCCAAGGCGCTGCTGCAGTCCAGCGAGCACTACGAGCACCTGAACCACCACTTCGCCGACCACGGCATCACGGCGGACAACGTCAAGATCGACGTCGCCAAGATGCTGGCCCGCAAGGACCAGGTCGTGAAGCAGAACAACGACGGCATCGTCTACCTGTTCAAGAAGAACAAGGTCACGTTCTTCCACGGCCGTGGGTCCTTCGTTGCCGCCAAGGATGGCGGTTATGAACTGAAGGCAGGCGAGGAGGTCATCGCCGCCAAACAGGTCGTCATCGCCACCGGCTCCAACGCCCGCGCGCTGCCCGGCGTGCCGTTCGACGAAGAGCACATCCTGTCCAACGACGGCGCCTTGCGAGTCGGCTCGACGCCCAAGAAACTGGGCCTGATCGGCGCCGGCGTCATCGGCCTGGAGATGGGCTCGGTCTGGCGCCGCCTCGGCGCGGAAGTCACGGTGCTGGAAGGCCTGCCGGCCTTCCTCGGCGCCGTGGATGAGAGCGTGGCCAAGGAAGCCGCCAAGGTCTTCAAGAAGCAGGGCCTGGACATCCAGCTCGGCGTGAAGGTCGGCGAAGTCAAGACGTCCAAGAAGGGTGTCAGCGTTGCCTACACCGATGCCAAGGGCGAGGCCAAGACGCTGGAGGTCGACAAACTCATCGTCTCCATCGGTCGCGTGCCCAACACCATCGGTCTGGGTGCCGATGTCGTTGGCCTGAAGCTGGACGAGCGCGGCGCCATCGTGGTGGACGATGACTGCAAGACCAATCTGCCGGGCGTCTGGGCCATCGGCGACGTTGTCCGCGGCCCGATGCTGGCGCACAAGGCCGAGGAAGAGGGCGTGGCCGTGGCCGAGCGCATGGCCGGCCAGCACGGGCATGTCAACTTCAACACTGTGCCCTGGGTCATCTACACCAGCCCCGAGATCGCCTGGGTCGGCAAGACCGAGCAGCAGCTGAAGGCCGAAGGCGTGGCCTACAAGGCGGGCCAATTCCCCTTCCTGGCCAACGGCCGCGCCCGCGCGCTGGGTGACACGACCGGCTTCGTCAAGTTCCTGGCGGACGCCAAGACCGACGAGATCCTGGGCGTGCACATCATTGGCCCGTTTGCGTCAGAGCTGATCTCGGAAGCCGTCGTCGCGATGGAGTTCAAGGCCTCGGCCGAAGACATCGCGCGCATCTGCCATGCCCATCCTTCGCTGTCCGAAGCAACGAAGGAAGCGGCGCTCGCCATCGACAAGCGCACGCTCAATTTCTGACGTGACCCAAGTCACCGAGCTCTACCAGCAGACGCTGGCCGAGCGCGGCTACACGGCCGACCCAGCGCAATTGCGCGCGGTTTCGGCCCTGCAGCGCTGCCAGGACGACTGGGCCAGCTACAAGGCTCGCCGCGCGAATGCGGTGACCAAGCTGCTGGTGCGCCCGCCCATCCCGCGCGGCGTCTACATGTACGGCGGTGTCGGCCGAGGCAAGAGCTTCCTGATGGATTGCTTCTTCCAGGCCGTACCGCTGCAGCGCAAGACGCGTCTGCACTTTCACGAGTTCATGCGCGAGGTGCACCGCGAGCTGCAGGAGCTCAAGGGCATCGCAGACCCGCTGGACGAACTCGGCAAACGCATCGCGCGGCGTTTCCGCCTGATCTGCTTCGACGAATTCCACGTGGCTGACGTGACCGACGCAATGATCCTGCATCGGCTGCTGGACGCGCTGTTCCGCAACCGCGTGTCCATCATCACGACGTCGAATTTCCACCCCGACGGGCTCTACCCCAACGGCCTGCACCGCGACCGCATCCTGCCCGCCATCGAGCTTCTGAAGGCCCACCTCGAAGTCATCAACGTCGACGCCGGCACCGACTACCGTCGCCGCACGCTGGAGGATATGAACCTCTACCTGACGCCGCTGAACGAGACGACCGAAGCTGCGCTCACCAAGGCCTTTGAATCGCTCGCGGAGGCCCAGGACGAGGATCGCAAGCTCATGATCGAGCACCGCGCCATCCTCGCCCGCAGGCGTGCTGGCGGCGTGGTGTGGTTTGACTTCCAGACGCTGTGCGGCGGCCCTCGCTCGCAGAACGACTACCTGGAGCTGGCCAGCCAGTTCCACACCGTCATCCTGTCCGACGTGCCCGAGATGCCAGTGCGCCTGGCCAGCGAGGCGCGCCGCTTCACCTGGCTGGTGGACGTGCTCTATGACCGCCGCGTCAAGCTCATCATCTCGGCCGCGGTGCCAGCTGAGCAGCTCTATACCGAAGGGCCGCTGGCGCACGAGTTTCCGCGCACCGTATCGCGGCTGCAGGAAATGCGCTCGGCCGAATACCTGGCCCTGGCTCGCCGCGAGGTCGATACTTCGTTGACATGAGCTTGCCTGCGCTGATCTTGCTTGCCACCGCCGCGGCGTCGTCGCCCCAGCTTGCGACGCGGGCCGAGGTCGCCGCCCAGCGCGCGGCCATCGAGCAGCGCTTTGCCCGGGAAGAGGCCGAATGCCAGCAGCGCTTCAGCGTGGCGGCCTGCCTTGAAGCGTTAGACCAGCGCCGCCGCCAAGCGCTTGCACCGCTGACGCGGCACGAGCATGAGTTGGCTGCCCAGGAGCGCCGCCAGCGCGCTGCCGCCCAAACTCAGCGCGTGCGCGATCGTGAACTGGCCGCCGCCCAGGAGCAGGGCCAGCGCCACCAACGTTCCGTCGCGGCGCCGCCTCCTTCGGTGCCGGCAGAGCGAGCATCGCAGGCGCCTCGGGCCCGCAGCCCCGCCGAAGCAGAGAAGGCCAGGCGCCGGGCCGCCGACCAGGCAGAGGCGGAGGCCGCCAAGCGACGCGAACGCGCGCAGGAACGGGCGCAGCGCCAGCAGCAACGCATGGCCGAGCACGAGGCCAAGCAAAAGAACCGCAGCAAGCCCTTGGCAGCGCCGCTGCCGCTTCCGGGCGCGTCCGCAGCGTCCAAGCCGAATTGATCAGTCGAGGTTGTCGACCTTGACGATGGCAATCGACAGGTTGTCGCCGCCGCCGCGCGCGCGCTGACGCGCCTTGCTCACGAGCAGCTCGGCCGCTTCGCGCGGCGGTAGGCTGTGCAGCACGCTGCCCAGCTCCTGGGCGGTGAAGTAGTGCCAAAGGCCGTCGCTGCAGCACATCAGCGTGTCGCCCACCTCCAGGCCTTCAAAACGCTCCGACGTGGACGTGGGGTCCTGCACGGTGCCCAGGCAGGCCGTCAGCAAATTGCTCTGCGGATGCGAACTGGCCTCGGCCTCGGTCAGCTGGCCCTCGTCGACGAGGCGCTGCACGTAGGAATGGTCCATCGAGCGCTTCACGAGCCGCGCGCCGCGGAACCAGTAGATGCGCGAGTCCCCGGAGTGGATCCAGTGCACGCTGCGGTCGCTGGTGACAACGAACCCGGCAATCGTGCTGTGGGGCTCCTCCTCGGCGGAGATGGCTGTCAGCTTGATCATCAGATGGGCCTCTGACGTGATCTGGCTCAACAGTTCAGCGGGCAGTTCATCGCCCGGCGAGTAGCGTTCGAAGAGCTGGCGCGCGGTCAGGATCACCTGGTCGGCTGCCTTGCGCCCGCCGCTCTTGCCGCCCATGCCATCGGCCACGATGCCCATCATGCAACCGGCGACGCGGGGGTGTGCGATAACGGCCACCTGGTCTTGCTGATAGGCCCGGTCCCCGCGATGGGTGCCGGTAGCGGCGTTGAGTCGGAATCCGACGGCGGTGGGTGAGGGCATGCCGAAAACTATACTGGCCAGTGGGCTTTCGCCCTGATCGAACCGCCTTCGTAAACCCTTGGATGGATGAACAACTTCACTCGTTGCCGCGGCGGCTCATCGAGTTGCGCATGGAGCATGCCGACCTCGACGCGATGATTGATCGCTTGGCAGAGCAGTCGCCGCTGGACGAGCTGGCGCTGCAGCGGCTCAAGAAGCGCCGTCTGGCGCTGCGCGACATGATTGCGCGGCTGGAAGTGAACGCCGAGCCCGATGACAGAGCCTGATCTCGACGACTGGCTCGACGCCCTAGATCAGGCCACACCCGCTGCTCCGCCTGCCGCCGACGAGCTCGAACAGGCTGTCAACGCTGCCTTCGACATGGACGGCCCGCTGGCGCGGCTGGACCCGGGCTACAAGCCGCGTGAACAGCAGTTGCAGATGAGCCGTGCAGTCGCGCGTGCCCTCAGCTGCCGCCAGGCGCTGGTCGTCGAGGCCGGCACGGGCGTCGGCAAGACCTTTGCCTATCTCGTGCCGGCCCTGCTGGCAGGCAGCCGCGCCTTGATCAGCACAGCCACCAAGAGCCTGCAGGACCAGCTCTTCCTGCGCGACCTGCCGAGGCTGACAAAGGCGCTGAGCACGCCAGTGCGCCTGGCGCTGCTCAAAGGCCGCAGCAGCTACCTTTGCCTGCACCGCATGAAGGAGGCGCGCGTGTCTGGGGAGTTCCCCGACCGCCGCACGGCGCTGTCGCTGGCGCGCATTGAACGCTGGGCGCTGAGCACCGCGACGGGCGACTTCGCCGAGATCGACGGCCTGGACGAGCGTTCGCCCATCATCCCCATCGTCAGCAGCAGCCGTGAGAACTGCCTTGGCCAGGAGTGCCCTGACTGGAAGGCCTGCTACGTCGTCAAGGCCAGGCGCGAAGCGATGGAGGCTGACGTCGTCGTCGTCAACCATCATCTCTTCTTTGCCGATGTGACCCTGCGCGACACCGGCGTGGCCGAGCTGCTGCCCAGCGTCGAGATCGCGATCTTTGACGAAGCGCACCAGCTCGCCGAGGCGGGCGTGCAATTCCTCGGAACGCTGCTGGGCACGGCGGCGCTGATCGACTTCTCGCGCGATCTGCTCGCCCAGGGCCTGACCCATGCGCGCGGCGTCAACGACTGGCAGGGTCTGCAGGCGGGCATCGAGAAGTCAGCGCGGGAGCTGCGCCTGGCTGCGGCGGGGTCGCTGGCAACCGCCGGACGTGAACTCCGCGGCACGCTCAAGCTCGGCTGGCGAGAGCGTGCCAGTCAGCCGGCGTTCGGTGCGGCGCTTGCGGGCGTCGAACAGGCTTGTGTGCAAGCGCTCGAGGCTCTGACAGCCGTGCGCGAAGCCGCACCCGATTTCGCTCGCCTTTGCGAGCGCGCCCAGGAGCTGCGCGAGCTGGCCAGGCAGTTCGCCGCCGAACCCGACCCGGGCGATGTGCGCTGGATCGACATCAGCCCGCATGCGGCGCGTCTCGTCGAGTCGCCGTTGGACATTCGCGAGGCGATGCAACAGCAACTCGAAGCGGCGCCCAAGGCCTGGGTTTTCACATCGGCGACCCTTGGCGACGACGACGGCCTGACCTGGTTCACCGAGCCCGCCGGCCTGACGGGAGCTGAGGTCCTGCGCGTCGGCAGCCCCTTCGACTATCCCGCCCATGCGCGGCTCTATGTCCCGCGTGGCTTTCCCAAGCCGAGCGAGCCGAGCCACCCGGCCAGCGTCGCCTTGCTCGCCTCCCGGTTCGCGCGTGCCCTGGGCGGGCGCACCTTCGTTCTGACGACAACACTGCGCAATCTGCAGACCGTGTCCGATGCGCTGCGCGAGCGCTTCGAGGAGGCCGGCGACACCATCGCAGTGCTGCAGCAGGGGGCATTGCCCAAACGCGTGCTGCTACAGCGCTTCCTCGACAACCCCGCGGCGGTGCTGGTCGGCTCCGCAAGCTTTTGGGAAGGCATCGACGTGCCTGGCGACGCCTTGCAATGTGTGCTCATCGACAAGCTGCCCTTCCCGCCGCCCAACGACCCACTCGTGGAGGCGCGTGTGCAGCGCCTGGAGGCGCAAGGTCGTAATGCCTTCTCGGAGTACTTCGTGGCCGAGGCGGCCATCGCATTGAAGCAGGGCGCGGGCCGCCTGATCCGCACGGAGAGCGACCGAGGCCTGCTGGTGGTATGTGACCCACGCATGGCGGGCATGAACTACGGCCGTCGGCTGCGTGCGGCCCTGCCGCCGATGACGCCGGTGGCCAACGAGGCCGAGGCGCTGGCCTGGCTGGAAGAGCTCAGCGCCTCACGCGTCTGATCACCACAGCTGCCACCAAGGCTTGCGCCTGTCGGCGTTGCCCGACGCATAGATGCTGTTCGGGAAGTTCTTGTCCAGCACGCGGCGGGCGTCGTCACGCAACTGGGCCAGGCCGAGCTTGTCATAGCTCTCGCTCATGATGAACAGGCCCTCCTCGATGCCGGGCGCGTACTGGAACTCCGCCACCGCCGCCTGCGCACGGTTGGCCGCGGCAACATAGGCCTTGCGGTTGAAGTAGTAGCGCGCAACGTGGATTTCGTAGGCCGCCAGCGTGTTGGTGATGAAGTTGATCCGCGTCGTGCCCTCGGCCGCGTACTTCGACTCAGGGAACTGCTCGACAAGCTGGCGGAAGGCCAGCAGGGCCTCGCGCGAGGCCTGCTGGTCGCGCTCGGACACGTCCTGGTTGGCCAGGCGGCCGAACAGGCCCAGGTCCTCGTTGAAGTTGACGATGCCCTTCATGTAGAGGGCGTAGTCCATGGCCGGGCTGGATGGGTTGAGCTTGATGAAGCGGTCCAGCGTCGAAATCGCCTGCGCGCGCTCCGCCGTGCGGTAGTAGGCCCAGGCCAGGTCCAGCGTGGCCTGCTGGCCCATGGTGGTGCCGGCGGCGCGCCCTTCGATGCGCTCCAGCGCCTTGATCGCACGGTCGTAGCTGCCGGCGTTCAGGTCGTCCTTGGCCTCTGCATACAATTTGTCCAGCGCCGCCTGGGAGTTCGGGTCATCCTTGGCCGTGGAGCCGCAGCCGCTCATGCCCAGCGCGAACGCCATCAGGACAGTGCCAGCGACGATGCGGCCGGCCTTGAATTTCTCAACAAACATGTCTGAAGTCGACGGCGATGCTGCCGGCAGGTCACTAAGAAACAATGGACGCTGAGTATAGGGTGGGGGGTCAGGACGATTTCGAGCTGGAGGCCGAGGAGGGCGGCGACGCCGAACGGCGCCGTGCCGATGTCGATGCCGCGGGCCATGGCGAGCGGCTCGACCGCTGGCTGACCGGCATCGCGCCTGAGTTCTCGCGCAACCACCTGCAGTCGCTGATAGAGCGCGGCTGCGTGACGGTGGACGGCAAGCCGTTGGAGAAGGCCGCGCACAAGCTGCGCGCCGGCCAGCGCGTCGAGGTGGAACTGCAGCCGACTGACGAGAGCCGCGCCTTCCGCGCCGAGGCGATGGCATTGGATTTCGTCTACGAGGACGAGCACCTTGCCGTCGTCAACAAGCCGGCAGGCCTGGTGGTGCACCCGGCGGCGGGCAATTGGTCGGGTACTTTGATGAATGGCCTGCTGGCCCACCATGCCGCCGCCACGACGCTGCCGCGCGGCGGCATCGTGCACCGGCTGGACAAGGACACCAGCGGCGTCATGGTGGTTGGCAAGACCCTTGCCGCGGTCACGGCGCTGATGCGGCAGATCTCGGCGCGCGAGGTGCACCGCGAATACCTGGCTCTGGCCTGGGGTCGTGTCGAGGAACCCTTCGTCGTCGAGAAGGCGATGCGCCGCGACCCGATCTCGCGCGTGAAGATGGCCATCGCCCCGGCCAACCTCGGCAAGCCCGCGCGCACCGACTTCTTCCCACTGGGTGTGGGCGATGTGAACGGCCGGGCCGTCAGCGCTGTGCACTGTGTGTTGCACTCGGGCCGCACCCACCAGATCCGGGTGCACCTGACGCACAGCGGCCACCCGATGCTGGCGGACGTGCTCTACGGCGGCGCGCCGGCCCTCGGGCTGGTCCGCCAGGCCCTCCATGCGGCACGGCTGTCCTTGACCCATCCGATCACGGGCGAAAACCTGGTCGTGACTGCGCCCCTGCCTGCTGATCTTGCCGCCGCCTGGGCGCAGATCGGCGCCGCTGACCTTCCCGTTTGACGCGGCTATACAATGCACTCCGGTTGTCGTGGCAGCCAGCGCGCCCAGAAGTCGACAAGACGGGCGCGACCCGCGCGGTCAGCAGTCCATCCGCCCGCCGGTCAACCATCCCGATCGCGTCCCGCTGGAAGGCCTCCTGGCCCCACGGTGCCGCCCGGACCGACCCCGTCCGCTTTGCCTGAAGAACGCTGTGAGCGCCCAGGCCCGGACGGATTGCCAAGCTAGGCTTGATTGAGGGCGCAATTGCGTTCATGAACACCCAGGATGCCAAGCGCGTCCTCGAGACCGCGCTGATCTGTGCCTCGCAACCGCTGACGCTGCGCGAGTTGCGCAGCCTGTTCGCCGACGAGCTTGGCGCCGATTCCGTGCGCAGTCTTCTCGACGAATTGAGCCGCGACTGGGAGGGCAGGGGCGTCGAGCTGGTCGCACTGGCCTCGGGCTGGCGCTTCCAGAGCCGCCCAGAGCTGCGTGAATATCTCGACCGGCTGCATCCCGAGAAGCCGCCGCGCTACTCGCGTGCCGTGCTGGAGACGCTGGCCATCATTGCCTACCGCCAGCCGGTCACGCGTGGCGACATCGAAGACATTCGCGGCGTTGTCGTCGCCAGCCAGATCGTCAAGCAGTTGGAAGACCGCGGCTGGATCGAGGCCATTGGTCACCGCGAGACGCCAGGCCGCCCGGCGCTGTACGCGACGACCAAGTCTTTCCTCGACGACCTCGGTCTGGCCAGCCTGGAGCAATTGCCGGCCCTCGAAGTCGGCGGCGAACCGCCGGCCTTTGAAGCCCTGCAAGGCCGGCTGCTGGACGACGCCCCTGAAGGCGCACCCGGCGAGCTTGCTGCAGATGCGGCCGCCGACGACGCTACCGAAGTGCCCGTCCCGTCGCAAAGCCTGTTCGGCGATGACGGCACACCCGCACTACCCAATCCTGACCCCAACGATCCGCCCCCGCAACCTCAGTCCGAACCCGCATGAACGACGCTGCCGATCAAGACAAGCCCCTGCCTCCCGCCGCTGACACGGAAGCGCCCGCAGCGCCCAAGCGACGCCGCGCGCCGGCCAAGGCGGCCGAGCCCGCTGCCGCCGAGGCCGCACCCGCTGATGCCGAAGTGGCCGTGCCGGTGAAACGCGCGCGCCGCAAGCCTGCCGCTGAGTCGGTTGAGGTCGCTGCTGAGTCTGAAGTGACGACTGAGCCCGCCGTGGTGACCGAGGAGGCGCCAGCGCCTGCCCGCAAGCGCGCGCCGCGCAAGACGGCCGTTGCCGAGGCCGCGAGCGAGGAAGTTGCGAGCATCGCCGCACCGGCACCGGCACCGGCACCGATCTTCACGTTGGCCGATGAGGCGCCGGCGGTGGCGACTGCGGGCGAAGTTGATGAGCAGGGTGAGGGCGACGGTGGTGATGGCGAGGGTGAAGCCGGTGAAGATGGTGAGCGGGGTAGCCGCAGCCGCAACCGCCGCCGCAACCGCAAGGAGCGCGCCGAGCGCGAGTCGGCCGCGCCGATGCCGGCCGGTACGGCCAGCGAGCCGGCGGCTCCGACACTGGCGCCCGAACTCGTCGAAGCCGCGGGGGCGCGCTTTGCCGACGTGTTGTCGGGCAGCCTGGACGCAGAGTCTGAAGCGCCGGACGCTGAGCCGCCGGTGCTGGCCGCGGCACCTGCGGTCGATGAAGGGGCCGAAGAGGCCGAGGGCGAGTCCAAGCGCGTGCTGGCGGCGGACGCCGATGCGCCCAAGTTGCAGAAGGTGCTGGCCCAGGCCGGCATCGGCTCCCGCCGCGATATCGAGGAGTGGATCGCCGAAGGCAAGATCGAGGTGAACGGGGAAGTGGCCCACGTCGGCCAGCGCATTTCGTTCGGGGACCGCGTGCGCGTCAACGGCAAGGACGTGCGTGTGCGCATCTCGCCGCCCAACCCGCGCATCCTGGCTTATCACAAGCCCACCGGCGAGGTCTCGACCTTCAATGATCCGGAAGGGCGCCCGACGGTGTTCCGCTCACTGCCGCGCGTGCAAGGGCAGAAGTGGCAATCCGTCGGCCGCCTGGATATCAATACCGAAGGCCTGCTGCTGTTCACCAACTCCGGCGAGCTGGCCAACCAGCTGATGCATCCACGCTTCGGCGTCGAACGCGAGTACGCGGCCCGTGTGCTGGGCGCGTTGAGCGACGAACAGCGCGCCAAGTTGCTGGCGGGTGTCAGCGTCGAAGGCCAACTGGCTTCCTTCAAGAGCATCGAGGACGGTGGCGGCGAGGGTGCCAACCGCTGGTACCGCGTCGTCATCACCGAGGGTCGCAACCGCGAAGTGCGCAAGCTGTTCGAGGCCGTTGGCATGGTGGTCAGCCGGCTGATCCGCATCCGCTACGGCACGGTCGTGCTGCCGCGCGGCCTCAAGCGGGGTGTCTGGGTCGAATTGGGTGACGACGACGTGCGCGTCATCCGCCGTCTGGCCGGCCACACGTCGCATAGCGGCCAGGGCCAGGTGCAACAGCCGGCACAAGGGCAAGGCCAGGGGCAGGGCAAGCACCAGCCGCAACACCCGCAGGGCCAAGGCAACAAGAACGACCGCAACAAGCGCCGGTCCGACGAGCGCCACGCCGGCGGCGGTCCGCGCCCCAGCCGCCCGCCGGAGGCGCAGCAGGTGCGCCCACCGCGCGAAGAGCGTGCGCCTCGCCGCGACGATGACGGCGAGCGCGAGGACGACGACTTCATCCCGCATCACGTCAACCCGCTGGAGCAGACCTTCGACCGCCGGCACGCCACGAGCGGCAAGCGCGGCCTGCCGCAGGGCTTTGGTGCCGGTGGCAGCCAGCAGGGCAACAAGCAAGGCGGCGGCAACAAGGGCAACGGCCCGCGTGAACCGGATCCGCTGCAGACCTCGGTGGGCTATATCGGCGGCGACGCCTTTCTGCGCCGCGGTGGCGGCGGCGGCGGTGGTGGTCGTGGCGGCAAGGGCGGCGGCGGCGGGGGGCGCTCTGGCGGCGGCTTTGGTGGGCGTCGCTGAGCCTGGGTTAGGGGGCTAGGGTCATCCCTGCCCGCTACAATCGCAGGCTTTGTCCAACACGCCCCTTCAGGAGAACTCCATGGCAATCGAACGCACCCTGTCCATCATCAAGCCCGATGCCGTGGCGAAGAACGTCATCGGCCAGATCTACGCCCGCTTTGAAGGCGCCGGCCTGAAGGTCGTGGCCGCCAAGATGGTCCACCTGTCGCGCGGCGAGGCTGAGCAGTTCTACGCTGTCCACAAGGCCCGCCCGTTCTTCAACGACCTGGTGAACTTCATGATCTCCGGCCCGGTGATGATCCAGGCGTTGGAAGGCGAAGGCGCCATCCTGAAGAACCGTGACCTGATGGGCGCCACGGACCCGAAGAAGGCCGAGAAGGGCACCATTCGTGCCGACTTCGCCGACAGCATCGACGCCAACGCCGTGCATGGTTCGGACGCTGCGGAGACCGCTGCGGTCGAGATCGCGTTCTTCTTCCCCGGCATGAACGTCTACTCGCGTTAAACCCCCAACGGGGTCGGTGACCCCGGCCCAGGAAGCTCGTATGGACGCGGTCAACCTGCTCGGTTTTGATCTGCCAGGCCTGGCTGCCTACTGCGAGCAACTGGGCGAAAAGAAGTTCCGTGCGACCCAGCTGTTCCGCTGGATCCACCAAAAAGGCGCGTCGGACTTCGAACAGATGTCCGACCTGGCTAAGTCCCTGCGCGAAAAGCTCAAGGGCAATGCCCATATCGCGGCGCTGCCGGTCATTTCCGAGCATGTTTCGACGGACGGCACCATCAAGTGGCTGTTCGACGTCGGCAATGGCGACGCGGTCGAGGCCGTGTTCATCCCGGAAGACGACCGCGGCACACTCTGCATTTCCAGCCAGGCCGGTTGCGCCGTCGGCTGCCGCTTCTGCTCGACGGGCCACCAGGGTTTCAGCCGCAACCTCGGCGCGGCCGAGATCACGGCCCAGCTCTGGTTTGCCGAGCACAACCTGCGCAAACGCCTCAACACGACAGAGCGTGTCATCTCCAACGTCGTCATGATGGGCATGGGCGAGCCGCTGCAGAACTACGACCAGCTCGTGCCGGCGCTCAAGACCATGCTGGACGACCATGGCTATGGCCTGAGCCGCCGGCGCGTCACGGTGTCGACGTCGGGCGTCGTGCCGATGATCGACCGGCTCCGCGAGGACTGTCCGGTGGCGCTGGCCGTCAGCCTGCACGCGCCGACCGATCCGCTGCGCGACCAGCTCGTGCCGCTGAACAAGAAATACCCCATCGCCGAGTTGCTGGATGCGTGCAACCGCTACCTGGACAAGGCGCCGCGCGACTTCATCACCTTCGAGTACTGCATGCTGCAGGAGGTGAATGATTCGCCGGAGCAGGCCCACGAACTGGTGCGTCTGTTGAAGAACAAGGTCAACTGCAAGATCAACCTGATCCCGTTCAACCCGTTTCCGGCGTCTGGCCTGACCCGCAGCACCAATGCACGCGTGCAGGCCTTTGCCGAGGTGCTGATCCAGGCCGCTATCGTCACGACCGTGCGCAAGACGCGCGGCGACGATATCGACGCCGCCTGCGGCCAGTTGGCCGGCGAGGTGCAGGACCGCACCCGCGCACATATCCGCATGGTCAGGGCACCCGTCACCGTGGCCAAATCCAGCTGATGCCATCCATCGAGGATTTGATGAAGCGACTGCTGACCACCCTGACCACCCTGACGGCCTTTGCCGCTGCGGCCCTGTTCGCCGGCTGCGCCAGCACCGGGGGGACAGCGCCCACGGCTGACCGTGAGATCAGGACCGATTCCGACCAGACCGAGGTGGACCGCCGCGCCAGCATCCGGCTTGAGCTGGCCCAAGGCTATTTCTCGCGCGGTCAGTTCAACACGGCGCTGGACGAACTCAAGCTGGCGCTGCAGGCCAAGCCCGACATGCGCGAGGCGGTGAACCTGCGCGGCCTGATCTATGCGTCGATGGGCGAGAACCAGCTGGCCGAGGAAGCCTTCCGCCGCGCGCTGGTCGTCTACCCCAGCGACCCCGACACGCTGCACAACTACGGCTGGTTCATGTGCCAGCAGCAGCGTTGGCAGACGGCCGACTCGCTGTTCGACCAGGCCCTGAGCCAGTCCACCTACCGGGCGCCGGCGCGCACGCTGCTGGCCAAGGGCGTCTGCGAAGCGCGCGCCGGCCGGCTGCTGGTGGCCGAGAAGACGCTCGCTCGCGCCTTTGAGCTCGACCCTGCGAGCCCGGCCGTGGCGGTCAACCTGTCTGAAGTGCTGTTCCGCAATCGAGAGCTGGCGCGTGCCCTTTTCTACGTGAAGCGCGTCAACAGCCAGCCCGAGCAGGTCAACGCACAGAGCCTGTGGCTGCAGTTGCGCATCGAACGCAAGCTCGGCAATACCGGCGTGGTCGAGGACCTGGCGCTTCAGATGCGCCGCAAACACCCGCAGGCGCCGGAGACGCAGTCCATGGACGCCGGCCGCTACGACGAATAAGCCGTGACCGCGGCACACAACAAGAACGACCAGACGATGGAACCGATCTCCGAGGGGCGCGCCAGCGAGGCAGCGAGTGCCGGCGCTTTGCTCAGGAATGCACGGCAGCAGCGCGGCCTGCATATTGCCGCCCTGGCCGTCATGCTCAAGGTGCCCCAGGCCAAGTTGGAAGCGCTGGAGGCCGACCGCTTCGACCTCCTGCCCGACGCCACCTTCGCACGCGCACTGGCCACCGCGATGTGCCGTGCGCTCAAGGTCGACCCGGCACCCGTGCTGGCCCTGCTGCCGCGTACGAATGATCGTCAGTTCGACGTCCGTCCGGGCCTGAACCAGCCGTTCCGCGAACGCGGTGCCGGCCCCAGCGACGCGGGCTTGCTGGCGCTGGCCGTGCGGCCCGTTGTCTGGGGGCCTGCGCTGCTGTTGATCGCCGCTGCAGCGGTCTACTGGATTCCGGCCGGATGGCTGCCAGAGCGCGATGCCACCGCGCCGTCCGCCTCCGGCGTAGTCGCCGCGGCCAGCATGCCGGTCGTCGAATTCGTGCCGGCGCCCGCTGCCCCGGAGCCAGCGGCCTCGGCGCCTATCGTGGGTGCCGCATCCATCGCCGGACCGGTCGCGTCGGCGCCGCCTCAGGTGCGCGACGTCGTGGTGCCTGCTGCGCTGGCCACTGCATCTGCCCCGGCGGCAACGCCGGCTGCGGCCGGTGGCAGCGACCTGCGGATCACGGCCGTCGCCGATACCTGGATCGAAGTGGTCGACGCCCGCGGCCAGATGCTGCTGTCGCGGGTGTTGCCCGCCGGCGAGCAGCAGGCTTTCGGCGGTGCAGCGCCCTACAAGGTGCGCGTCGGCAACGTCAGCGGCACCCGCGTCGAATGGCGCGGTGCGGCGGTCGACCTGAGCGCCCAGAGCAGCAACAACATCGCCCGTCTGGAGTTGAAGTGATGAGCGAACTGATCATTCCCGAAGCCAAGCCGTCACCGCGCCGCAGCCGCCAAGCCCGCGTGGTCTGGGGCAATCGCGTCGTGACCGTCGGCGGCGACGCGCCGGTGCGCGTGCAGTCCATGACGAACACCGACACGGTGGACGCCATCGGCACGGCCATTCAGGTCAAGGAGCTGGCCATTGCCGGCTCTGAGATGGTGCGCATCACCGTCAACACCCCTGAGGCGGCCGAGCAGGTGCCCTACATCCGCGAGCAGCTCGACCGCATGGGCATCGACGTGCCGCTGGTGGGTGACTTCCACTACAACGGCCACCGGCTGCTGACCGAGTACCCGGCGATGGCGCAGGCGCTGTCCAAATACCGCATCAACCCCGGCAACGTCGGCAAGGGCGACAAGAAGGATCGCCAGTTCGCGATGATGGTGGAGGCCGCCGCGAAGTACGACAAGGTCGTGCGCATCGGCGTCAACTGGGGCAGCCTGGACCAGGAGCTGCTCGCGCAGTTCATGGACGAGAACGCCAAGCGCGCCCAGCCGTGGGATGCCAAGCCAGTCATGTACCAAGCGCTCGTCGAGTCCGCGCTGACGTCCGCCGCCTACGCCGCCGAACTTGGGTTGAACCCCGACAACATCATCATCAGCTGCAAGGTCAGCGGCGTGCAGGACCTGATTTCGGTCTACCGCGAACTGGCCCGTCGTTGCGACTACGCGCTGCACCTGGGCCTGACCGAAGCCGGCATGGGCACCAAGGGCACGGTGGCCTCCTCGGTCGCGCTTGGCATCCTGGCGCAGGAAGGGATCGGCGACACCATCCGCGTCAGCCTGACGCCCCAGCCGGGCGAATCGCGCACGCAGGAAGTCGTCGTCGCGCTGGAGATCCTGCAAGCCCTGGGTTTACGCCACTTCAACCCCAGCGTGACCGCCTGCCCCGGCTGCGGCCGCACGACCAGCACGACCTTCCAGGAGCTGGCCAAGCAGATCGACGACTTCCTGCGTCTGCAGATGCCGGTCTGGCGCAACAAGTACCCGGGCGTCGAGGAGATGAAGGTGGCCGTCATGGGCTGCATCGTCAACGGCCCGGGCGAGAGCAAGCATGCCGACATCGGCATCAGCCTGCCCGGCACCGGCGAGGCGCCGGCTGCCCCCGTCTTCATCGACGGTGTGAAGGCGCTGACGCTGCGTGGCGACAACATCGCCAACGAGTTCCACGCGCTGGTCGAGAACTACATCGAGAAGCGCTTCGGCGCGACCGCTACCGCATGAGCGAAAACAAGAAGGTCCAACCGCTCCAAGCGGTGAAGGGCATGAATGACATCCTGCCGCCGGAATCGGCGCGCTGGGAGCAGCTCGAAGCCACGATGCGCAGTGTGCTGCTGCGCTACGGTTACAGCAACGTGCGCGTGCCCATCGTCGAGCCGACGGCGCTTTTCGTGCGCGGCATCGGCGAGGTGACCGACATCGTCGAGAAGGAGATGTACGCCTTCGAGGACCGCGCCGACAAGCATGGCCAGGCCGAGCATCTGGCGCTGCGCCCCGAGGGCACGGCCGGCGTCGTGCGGGCCATGATCGAGCACAGCTATCTGCGCGACAGCCCGCGGCGCCTCTACTACGTCGGCCCGATGTTCCGCCGCGAGAAGCCGCAGAAGGGCCGCTACCGCCAGTTCCACCAGATGGGCATCGAGGCGCTGGGCTTTGCCGGCCCCGACGTGGACGCCGAGGTCATCCTGCTTGCCCGCACGCTGTGGCGTGAACTGGGCCTGAAGGAAGGCGAGGACGTCACGCTGGAGATCAACTGCCTCGGCCAGGCCGAGGAACGCCGCGCCCACCGCGAGGCGCTCATCGCCTACCTGGAGCAGCACCAGGCGGTGCTGGACGAGGAGGCCAGGCGCCGCATGCACAGCAACCCGCTGCGCGTGCTTGACACCAAGAACCCCGCGATGCAGGCCATGGCCGAAGGCGCGCCAAAACTGCTGGACTTCCTCGGCGAGGCGTCATTGGCGCATTTCAATGGCGTGCGTGCCCTGCTGGATGCGGTCGGCCTGGCCTATCGCATCAACCCCCGCCTGGTGCGCGGGCTCGACTACTACAACCTGACCGTCTTCGAGTGGGTGACGACCAAGCTCGGTGCCCAGGGCACGGTCTGCGCCGGCGGGCGCTATGACGGCCTGGTCGAGCAACTGGGCGGCAAGCCGACACCGGCGGTTGGTTTCGGCATGGGCCTGGAGCGGCTGCTTCTGCTGCTCGAGACGCTTCAGCTGAAAGCCCCCGTCGCCGCCCCCCACGTCTATGCCATCGTGCCGGACCCGGCCGAGCTGCCGCGCCTCCTGCCCACGCTGGAAGCACTGCGCGCGGCCGGTGTCGCCGTGCAGATGCATGCCGGTGGCGGGTCGTTCAAATCGCAGTTCAAGAAGGCCGACGCCTCGGGCGCCCGCTTCGCGCTGGTCTTCGGTGCCGATGAGCTGGCGCGTGGCGAAGTCGGCCTGAAGTCCCTGCGAGACAGCGCCGAGCAAGTCAGCCGGCCGCTTGCCGATGTGACCGCCTGGGCTGCTGAGCTCCTCCCCGCATAATCCCGGGCCTTCCGAGCCCTTTATCGCTCCGTCTTTCGCACAGTTTTCCCCATGGCAGCCCATCTCGACCTCGACGAACAAGAACAACTTGACCAACTCAAAGCGTTCTGGAAGCGCTGGGGCAACCTCATCACCTGGTTGATCACCGCAGCGCTGGCCGCCTTTGCCGCGTGGCAGGGCTGGAACTGGTACCAACGCGACCAGGCCGGCAAGGCCGCCGCGATGTACGAGGAGTTCGACAAGGCGCTGACTGCGCAGGATGCCGACAAGGCTGCCGGCGCCGCTGCCGACCTGAAAGCGCGCTTTGCGAGCACTGCCTATGCAACCCAGGCTGGGCTGCAGGTCGCCAAGCTGCAGTTGGACAAGGGCAAGACCGACGAGGCCAAGCAAAGCCTGACGTGGGTGGCAGAGCGGGGCGTCGAGGACGGCCCCTACCGCGACCTGGCCCGCCTGCGACTTGCTGGTCTGCAGCTGGATGCCAAGGCTTTTGATGAAGCCGCCAAGACGCTGGACGCTGTCAAGTCTGCTGAGTTCGCGGGCCTGGTTGCCGACCGCCGCGGCGATCTGTTGTTGCTGCAGGACAAGCGCGATGCCGCCAAGGCCGAGTACCAGAAGGCGCTGGCCGGCATGGACAAGACGCTGGACTATCGCCGCATCGTCGAAGCCAAGCTGGCGACCTTGGGCGTGCCCACCGCGGTCGAAACCGCAGGAGCCGCGCAATGAAGCGCGCCCTCCTGATCTCGCTGCTGGCTGCGTCGCTGGCGGGCTGTTCCACGCTCAGCTCGACGGTCGGTTCGGTCGGCTCGTCCGTCGGCTCGTTGTGGAACTCCTGGTTCGGCAGCGACAAGGCCAAGCCGGCCGCGCTGGAGACGTTGTCTGGCCCCGCGACCGGCCGCGTCGCCTGGAGCGCCAAGGGCGACGACATCAATTTCGCGCTCAGCATCGCGACACCGGGTGACCGGTTCGTCGTTGCCAGCAGCGACGGCACGGTGCGTGCACTGGCCGCCGCCGATGGACGTGAGCTTTGGCGCACCCAGGCCGGTGGCAAGCTGCTTGCCGGCATCGGCAGCGACGGCCGCTTCTCGGCGGTGGTCAACCGCGACAACGAACTCGTCGTGCTGGACGCCGGCCGCGTGGCCTGGAAGAAGGCGCTGCCGACGCCCGTCGTTGCGGCGCCGCTGGTGGCCGGCGAGCGCGTCTTCGCGTTGACGCTGGATCGCCAGGTGCTGGCCTTTGACGCGCTGGACGGCCGCAAGATCTGGGAATTGCGCCGCCCGGGTGAGCCCCTCACGCTGGCCAAGGCCGGCGTGCTGCTGGCCTACAAGGACACTCTCGTCGTCGGACAGGGACCGCGCCTGGCTGGCGTCGACCCGCTCAAGGGCAGCCTGCGCTGGGAGGCCAGCGTGGCCACACCGCGCGGCACCAACGAGGTCGAGCGCCTCGCCGACCTCGTCGGCCCCGCTGTGCGCCAGGGTGAGGTGATATGTGCACGTGCCTTCCAGAGTTCGGTTGGCTGCGTGAACGCCGAGCGTGGCAGCGCGCTGTGGAATCGCGTCGTCGGCGGCACGAATGGCATTGGCGCGGACGACCAGATCGTCGTCGCGGGCGATGCCTCGGATCGTCTGTCGGCCTGGCGCCTGGCCAATGGCGACCTGGCCTGGTCGGCCGACCAATTCCAGCATCGCAAGCTCTCCGAGCCGGTGGTGCTTGGCAAGCAGATCCTGATCGGCGACTACGAAGGCCAAGTCCATCTGCTGGACCGGGATTCCGGCAAGACGCGTTCGCGCCTGGCCACCGACGGCTCCAAGGTCGTCGCCATTGCAGTGCTGGGTGACACTGCGTTGGTCGCGACCAAGCGCGGCGGTCTGTTCGCGATCAAGGGCGAATGAAACCAGTCATCGCTTTGGTCGGCCGCCCCAACGTGGGCAAGTCGACGTTGTTCAACCGGCTCACCAAGTCGCGTGATGCCATCGTGGCTGACTTCGCCGGCCTGACGCGCGACCGCCACTACGGCGACGGCCGCCTGGGCGACCGTGAGTTCATCGTCGTGGACACCGGCGGCTTCGAGCCCGACTCGACCACAGGCATCGTCAAGGAGATGGCCAAGCAGACCAAGCAGGCCGTGGCCGAGGCTGACGCGGTCATCTTCGTCGTCGATATTCGCCTGGGGCTTTCGGCCCACGACAGCGACATCGCGCGCTATCTGCGCAGCGTCAACAAGCGCGTGCACCTGGCCGTCAACAAGGCCGAAGGCATGAGTGACTCGCCGCTGTTGGCCGAGTTCCATGAACTTGGCATGGGCGAGCCGCACCCCATCTCGTCGGCACACGGTCAGGGCATTCGCAGCCTGCTGGATGCGGTGCTGGAGCCGTTCGAGGACGCGACGGAAGAATTCGGCGCCGGTCCGCAACAGGACGGCGTCATCCGCCTGGCCGTTGCCGGCCGCCCCAACGTCGGCAAGAGCACGCTGATCAACACCTGGTTGGGCGAGGAGCGGCTGGTCGCCTTCGACATGCCGGGCACGACGCGCGACGCCATCACGGTGGACTTCGAGCGCAACGGCCAGAAGTTCAAGCTCATCGACACTGCCGGCCTGCGCCGCAAAGGCAAGGTGTTCGAAGCCATCGAGAAGTTCTCGGTGGTCAAGACGCTGCAGGCCATCGCCGACGCCCACGTCGTGCTTCTGCTGCTGGACGCAACGCAGGGCGTGACTGACCAAGACGCCCACATTGCCGGCTACATCCTCGACAGCGGCCGCGCCGTCGTGCTGGCCCTCAACAAGTGGGACGCCGTCGACAGCTACCAGCGCGAGACGCTGCAACGCCAGATCGAGCAGCGCCTGACCTTCTTGAAGTTCGCGCCGATGCACAACATCTCGGCGCTCAAGCGCCAGGGGCTGTCCGCGGTGTGGAACTCGCTGGCCGATGCCTATGCCTCGGCCTACCGCAAGATGACCACGCCGGTGCTGACCCGGTTGGTTGCCGAGGCGGTGGAGCATCAGCAGCCCAAGCGCTCGGGCGTGTCGCGGCCCAAGCTGCGCTATGCCCACCAGGGCGGCCAGAACCCGCCTATCGTCGTCATCCACGGCAACGCACTGGACGGTGTCACGGAGGTCTACAAGCGATACCTTGAAGGTCGCATCCGCGCTCACTACAAGCTGGTTGGCACGCCGCTGAAGATCGAGCTGCGTTCCTCCAAGAATCCCTTCGACGAAAAGACCTAGGCTGACCGGGTGCGGCAAAACCCTGTGTTAAGGTCCAACCCGTAGTCCACACCCCCCGATAACTCGGAGCATACCGATGAGCAACAAAGGCCAACTTTTGCAGGATCCCTTTTTGAACCTGCTCCGCAAAGAGCACGTGCCGGTTTCGATTTACCTCGTCAATGGCATCAAGCTCCAGGGCCATATCGAATCCTTTGACCAATACGTCGTCCTGCTGCGCAACACCGTGACGCAGATGGTCTACAAGCACGCGATCTCGACCGTCGTGCCGGGCCGCGCGGTCAACTTCCACGCTGGCGACGCTCCCGCGGACGCCTGATCCCCACACCCTTGTCTTCGACCCCTTTCCACGACGCGACGCCGCCCACTGAGGCGGCGCGCGCCATTCTTGTGGGTGTCGATTTCGGTCGCCACCGCTCCGCCCAGGGCTTCGACGAGAGCCTCGACGAATTGGCGCTGCTGGCCGAATCAGCCGGCGACACGCCAGTGGCCAAGGTCATCGCGCGCCGTCAGGCGCCCGATGCGGCGCTGTTCGTGGGCTCAGGCAAGGCCGACGAGATCAAGTTGCTCGTGCAGGCTCACCAGGCCCACACAGTGCTGTTCGACCAGGCCATCTCGCCGGCGCAGCAGCGCAACCTCGAACGCGTGCTTGGTGTGCCGGTTGCGGACCGCACCGCCCTCATCCTCGAGATCTTTGCCGCCCGCGCGCAAAGTCACGAGGGCAAGTTGCAGGTTGAGCTGGCACGGCTGCAATACCTAGCGACGCGCCTGGTGCGCCGCTGGAGCCACCTGGAGCGCCAGAGCGGCGGCATCGGCATGCGCGGCGGCCCCGGCGAGGCACAGATCGAGCTGGACCGTCGCATGATCGACGACCGCATCAAGACGACGAAGGAGCGCCTCAAGCGCGTGCAGCGTCAACGCGGCACGCAGCGCAAGGCCCGCTCGCGCAACGGCGTCTTCAGGGTCTCCCTGGTTGGCTACACCAACGCGGGCAAGAGCACGCTTTTCAACGCCCTCGTGAAGGCTCGCACCTATGCGGCCGACCAGCTCTTTGCGACGCTGGACACGACGACGCGCTCCCTCTACCTGGAGCAGGCCGCCGCCAGCGTCTCGCTATCCGACACGGTCGGCTTCATCCGCGACCTGCCGCACAAGCTCGTCGAAGCCTTCCGCGCGACTCTGCAGGAGGCGGCCGACGCCGATCTGCTGCTGCATGTCGTCGACGCCGCGAGCCCGGTGCTTGACGAGCAGATCGCCGAAGTGGAGCGCGTGCTGGCCGAGATTGGCGCGGCCGATGTGCCGCAGATCCTGGTCTACAACAAGCAGGATCTGCTGCCCGAAGACCAGCGGCCGCGCGAAACCGTGGACGCCGTTTTGCGCAGCGCCGGCGGCACCCAGCCCACGCCGCGGGTCTTCGTCAGCGCACTGGACGGCAGCGGCCTGGCCGAGCTGCGCCAGTTGATTGCCACGGCCATGCAAGCCCAGCCCTTGATTCCCGACGAGCGGGACCCACGTTTCGACGCTGACCCGTCGCATTCTTCGGACGCCGACGAGCCCTCTTCCTCAGACCCAACCCAGGCATGAGCAGCACTTCTCACACACCGCCCCGCAGCCCTTGGGCGCAGCGTCTGATGACGCCGATCGCGCGAGCCGCGGGCCGGCTGTTGAACAACGGCCGCAACGACGGCCCGCCCGATCTCGACGAGCTCTGGCGCGACTTCAACCGCAAGCTCTCCGGCATGTTTGGCGGGAAGTCCGGCGGACCGTCCGGCCCCAGCGGCACGGGGGGCGGCGCGCCCGACATGAAGGGCGCTGGCATCGGCGCCGGCCTCATCGCCGGCGTCGTGGTGCTGGGCTGGTTGGCCAGCGGCTTCTTCATCGTGCAGGAAGGTCAGCAGGGCGTCATCACGTCCTTTGGCAAGTACAGCAAGACTGTTGAGGCCGGCTTCCAGTGGCGCCTGCCCTATCCCTTCCAGGCGCATGAGATCCAGCCGGTCTCGCAGCTGCGCCAGGTCGAGGTCGGCCGCACGTCGGTCGTCGCCGCCACGGGCCTGCGCGACTCGTCCATGCTCACGCAGGACGAGAACATCGTCGACATCCGCTTCACCGTGCAGTTCACCATCCGTGACCTGCGGGACTTCCTGTTCGAGAACCGTGACCCCGAGCAGGCTGTGCTGTTGGCGGCCGAGTCGGCGGTGCGCGAGATCGTCGGCAAGAACACGATGGACTCGGTGCTCTATGAGCAGCGCGACGCCATCGCGACCGATCTCGTGAAGTCCATTCAGGCCCAGCTCGACCGCCTCAAGGCCGGCATCCAGATCAAGAACGTCAACGTGCAGACGGTGCAGCCGCCCGAGCAGGTGCAGGCCGCGTTCGAGGACGCATTCAAGGCCAACGCCAACCGTGAGCAGCTGAAGAATGAAGCGCAGGCCTATGCCAACGACGTGATCCCGCGTGCGCGCGGCGAATCCGACAAGCTGCGCGAGCAGGCCGAGGGCTACAAGGCCCGTGTCGTTGCGACTGCCGAGGGTGATGCGCAGCGCTTCAAGAGCGTGCTGACCGAGTACCAGAAGGCTCCGCAGGTTACGCGCGACCGGCTCTACATCGATGCGATGCAGCAGGTCTACAGCAATGTCAGCAAGGTCATGGTGGACGGCAAGAGCGGCTCCAACATGCTCTATCTGCCTTTGGACAAGTTGCTGCAGCAAGGCAGTGGCAGCGTGACCGTGTCCGCGCCGCAGCCGAGCACGGCGTCCGAGCCGACGTCGTTGCCGAATGCCAATGACCTGCGCAGCCGTGACAACCAGCGCAGCCGCGACGGCCGCTGATCGAGGACCATCGAATGAACCGTATTGCCGCCATCGTTGCCGGCGCCATCGTCGCCCTGATGCTTGCGTCGTCGATGCTCTTCATCGTCGACCAACGCCAGTTCGCCGTCGTTTACGCGCTTGGTGAAATCAAGGAAGTCATCACCGAGCCGGGCCTGAAGTTCAAGGCGCCGCCGCCGATCCAGAACGTCGTCATGCTGGATCGCCGCGTGCAGACCCTGGACAGCCCCGAGTCGCGCCCCATCTTCACGGCCGAGAAGAAGAGCCTGGTCATCGACTGGCTGATCAAGTGGCGCATCACCGAGCCGCGCCAGTTCATCCGCAACAACGGGGCCGACATCCGCAACGTCGAAAACCGCCTGGCTCCCATCGTGCAGGCCGCCTTCAACGAGGAGGTGACCAAGCGCACCGTCATCGGCGTGCTGTCCGCCGAGCGCGAGAAGATCATGAACGACGTGCGCAAGCGTCTTGGCGACGAAGCCAAGCAGTTCGGCATCGAGGTCGTCGACGTGCGCATCAAGCGGGTGGACTTCGCCTCCGGCATTACGGACGCGGTTTACCGGCGCATGCAGTCCGAACGCCAGCGAGTGGCTGCCGAAGCCCGCTCGACGGGCGCTGCCGAGGGCGAGAAGATCAAGGCGGACGCTGATCGTCAGCGGGAAGTCATCGTCGCCGAGGCCTTCCGCGATGCGCAAAAGATCAAGGGCGAGGGCGATGCCAAGGCGTCGGCCCTGTACGCGGAGGCCTTCGGACGTGATCCGCAGTTCGCTCAGTTCTACCGTTCGCTCGAGGCCTATCGCGCCAGCTTCCGCAACAAGAGCGACGTCATGGTTGTCGACCCGGGCAGTGACTTCTTCAAGGCCATGCGCGGTTCCGGCTCCGGCCCGGCGGCACCTGCGCGGAAGTGAGCGACCTGCTGACGGCTCTCGCGCTGGTGATGGTCATCGAAGGCCTGATGCCACTGATCAGCCCGGGGCGCTGGCGCGAAGTCTTCAGCCGCATCCTCGCCATGAGCGATGGCCAGATCCGTTTCGTCGGTCTGGCCAGCATTCTGATGGGCCTGTTCGGGCTGCTCTGGTTGCGTTGATCTGAAGGCTGGGCCCCGAGAGGGGCCGGTAGAATGCCTTTTTTAACCGCCTGCCCTCGACCATGTCCTCTGCTTGGCTGCTGCCCGAGCACATCGCCGATGTCCTGCCTTCGCAGGCGCGCCGCATCGAAGAGCTGCGTAGAGAGCTGCTCGACATGGCCCGCAGCTACGGCTGCGAATTGGTCATTCCGCCGTTGCTGGAGCATCTGGATTCTCTGCTGTCCGGCACGGGCAGCGGCTCCGACATCAAGCTTTTCAAGCTGGTCGACCAGCTCTCCGGGCGCTCGCTTGGCCTGCGCGCCGACACGACGCCGCAGGTCGCCCGCATCGATGCCCATCTGCTGAACCGTCAGGGCGTGACCCGCCTTTGCTACTGCGGGCCGGTGGCACACACGCGGCCCGACGGCCTGAACACCAGTCGCGAGCCGCTTCAGTTCGGTGTCGAGATCTATGGCCATGCTGGCCTGGAGGCCGACCTTGAGGTGCATGAGCTGGCACTCGACGCGCTGCGCCGTGGTGGCCTGCGCGACGTGATGCTGGACCTCGGCGATGCGCGCCTCCTGCAAGGCGTGCTCGACGGCGTCAAGCTGACACCCGAGGCACTTGAAGCGCTGACCGCTGCGTTGGCAGCCAAGGACCTGGCCGCGCTGTCGCTGCTGAGTGCCGACATGCCGCCAGTCGCCCGTGACGCGCTGCTGGCTCTGCCCAGCCTGTTCGGTGGTCGGGAAGTGCTGAGCGAGGCCGCACGACGCCTGCCCGACCGTCCGCTGGTCAAGGCCGCGCTTGCTGATTTGAACTGGCTGGCCGGTCATCTCTCCGACGTCCATCCCGAGGTGGTACTGGGCTTCGATCTGGCCGACCTGCAGGGGTATGCGTACTACACCGGTATCCGCTTTGCCGCCTATGCGTCGGGCTGCTCAGACGCCGTGCTGCGTGGCGGGCGTTATGACGAGGTCGGCGCTGCCTTTGGCCGCCGTCGGCCGGCAGTGGGCTTCAGTCTCGATTTGAAGACGCTGGTGACGCTCGTGCCCGCGACCCCGTTGCGCGCCGCGGTGCGCGCGCCCTGGGGAGAAGATGCCTCGCTACGCCAGGCCGTGCGGGCCCTGCGGGAGCAGGGCGAGACGGTGGTCTGCGTACTGCCTGGCCATGAACACGAGGCTGACGAATTCGACTGTGACCGCGAGTTGGTTCGCGAGCACGCTGACTGGGTCGTCCGAGCGCTTTAAGCGCGGCGGCCCTTCCCAATCCCAAGCAATAAGCAGGCAAACAAGATGCAGAGCCAAACCGCGCGCGGACGCAATGTGGTCGTCGTCGGCACCCAGTGGGGTGACGAGGGCAAGGGCAAGGTCGTCGACTGGATGACGGACCATGCGCAGGGTGTCGTGCGCTTCCAGGGTGGCCACAACGCCGGCCACACGCTCGTCATCAAAGGTGTAAAGACCGCGCTGCAGCTTATCCCTAGCGGCATCATGCGTGACGGCGTGGCCTGCTATATCGGCAACGGCGTGGTGCTCGACCCGACCCATTTGCTGACGGAGATCGAACGTCTTGAGGCCGCCGGTGTCGAGGTGCGTTCGCGCCTTTTCATCAGCGAGTCCTGCCCGCTGATCCTGCCCTTCCATGTCGCCGTCGACAAGGCGCGTGAGCAGCTGCGCGAGACCAGTGGCAGCGGCAAGATTGGCACGACCGGCAAGGGCATCGGACCGGCCTATGAGGACAAGGTGGCCCGTCGTGCGTTGCGGGCGCAGGACCTGAAGCACCCCGAGCGTTTCGCCAAGAAGCTGCGTGAACTGCTGGAGCTGCACAACTTCGCGCTGGGCGGCTATCTGAAGGGCGAAGTGCTGGCCTTCGAGCCCATCTTCGAGCAAGCCATGAAGATGGCCGAGGCCATCAAGCCCATGTTGGCCGATGTGGGCTACTTGATCCACAAGGCCCACCAGGCCGGCGCCAACATCCTGTTCGAAGGCGCTCAAGGCACGCTGCTGGACATCGACCACGGCACCTATCCCTTCGTCACGTCCAGCAACTGCGTGGCGGGCAACGCTGCCGCCGGCGCAGGGGTCGGCCCACAGATGCTGCACTACATGCTGGGCATCACCAAGGCTTACACGACGCGCGTCGGCTCGGGCCCCTTCCCGACCGAGCTGGACTGGGAAGTTCCGGGTACCGTCGGCTACCACCTGTCGACCGTTGGCCAGGAGCGCGGCACCGTGACCGGCCGTGCGCGCCGCTGTGGCTGGCTGGATGCGGCCGCGCTGAAGCGGTCGATGATCATCAACGGCATCAGCGGCTTGTGCCTTACCAAGCTCGACGTGCTCGACGGTCTGGCCGAGATCAAGATGTGCGTGGGCTATGAGCTGGACGGCCGCAAGCTGGACATCCTGCCGCTGGACGCCGACGAGATCGAAGCGTGCACGCCGGTGTTCGAAACCTTTCCTGGCTGGAGCGAGATCACCTTCGGCATCACGTCCTGGGATGCGCTGCCGGCCAACGCCCGCAGCTATCTCAAGCGGGTCGAGGAAGTCATCGGCACGCCTATCCACATGGTCTCCACCGGCCCTGACCGCGAGCACACCATCGTGCTGCGTCACCCGTATTCGGCCTGACACTTCAACACCTGATTCGACGGAGACAACACCCATCATGCTGACCGATGACGGCAAACACCTCTACGTGTCCTGGGACGAGTACCACCTGCTGACCGAGCGCCTTGCGCTCAAGGTGCATGCGTCGGGCTGGCAGTTCGACCAGATCCTCTGCCTGGCCCGCGGCGGCATGCGCCCGGGCGACGTGCTGTCGCGGGTCTTCGACAAGCCGCTGGGCATCATGTCCACCAGTTCCTATCGAGCCGAGGCCGGCACCATCCAGGGTCGCCTCGACATGGCGAAGTACATCACCATGCCCAAGGGCGAACTGGCCGGCCGCGTGTTGCTGGTCGACGATCTGGCCGATTCGGGAGTCACGCTCAAGGCCGTGGTGGAGCGACTGCGCGGCATGCCGGCCATCAGCGAACTGCGCTCGGCCGTGATCTGGACCAAGAAGGTTTCGGCCTACACGCCGGACTACTACGTCGAGATGCTGGAAACGTCTCCGTGGATCCATCAGCCGTTCGAGGAGTACGACGGCATGGGGCCGGAGGCCTTGGCGAAGAAGTTCGTCGTTTGATCGCGAAGATGGGCGCCAGACAGGATTTGTTGATGCGCCCGTCGGATGCGGCGCCCGACACCGCAGGCGCCCAGCGCCTCGCGGGCGTTTGCTCCCGCCAAAGCAAAAAGGCCGGCGCTTTCGCGTCGGCCTTTTTGCTTTGGATCTGGTGCCCAGGAGAGGACTCGAACCTCCACGGAGTTACCCGCTAGTACCTGAAACTAGTGCGTCTACCAATTCCGCCACCTGGGCAAGGTGCTCAAGACTTCAGATCGAAGGCTTAAGCCGTTTCAGGAAAGCAAGGACTATATCATCAAAAACTTGAAGAATCCCAATCCGTCGCCTACCGGCGAGGGCGCCGGCCTGCTTGGCGAGGTCGAAGGCACGTTGCAAGGTCATCGCGACGGCCACGGTTTCCTGATCCCGGATGACGGGACCACCGACGTCTACCTGTCGTCTCAGGAAACCCATGCCGTCATGCACGGCGACCGTCTGCGCGTGCGCATCGTGCGCCTCGACAAGCGTGGCCGCCCGGAGGGCAAGGTGCTTGAGATTCTCGAGCGCAAGAAGCGTCCGCTGATTGGCCGCCTGCTGCTGGAATCGGGCATCTGGCTCGTTGCGCCCGAAGACCGGCGCATGGGCCAGGACATCCTCATTCCCAAGAACGGCATCGCCAATGCAACTGCCGGTCAGGTTGTCGCGGTCGAGCTGACAGAACCGCCGTCTCTGTACTCGCAGCCGGTCGGCCGCGTCGTCGAAGTGCTGGGGGAAATCGACGACCCGGGCATGGAGATCGAGATTGCCGTGCGCAAGTACGATGTGCCGCATCGCTTCAGCCCCGACACCTTGGCCCAGAGTGCCAAGCTGCCCGAGAAACTGCGCGCCGCCGATCTGAAGAACCGCGTCGATCTGCGCGACGTTGCCCTCGTCACCATCGACGGCGAGGACGCACGCGACTTCGACGATGCGGTCTACTGCGAGCCCTTCAAGCAGGGCCGCGGCAAGAAGGCCTTTGAAGGCTGGCGCCTGCTTGTGGCCATCGCCGACGTGTCGCATTACGTGAAGCCCGGCGAGCCGCTAGACGCCGATGCCTATGAGCGTGCCACGTCGGTCTATTTCCCGCGCCGTGTCATCCCGATGCTGCCGGAAAAGCTCTCCAACGGGCTGTGCTCCCTGAACCCGTACGAAGACCGGCTCAGCATGGTCTGCGACATGCTGGTGTCCAGCGACGGCACCGTCAGCGCCTACCAGTTCTATCCGGCGGTGATCAGCTCGCACGCGCGCTTCACCTACACGGAAGTCGCCGCCATCCTGGCCAACACGCACGGCCCCGAGGCCGCCAAGCGCCGGGAGCTGGTGCCGCATCTCTTGCACCTGCACGAGGTCTATCGGGCGCTGCTGGCTGAGCGCGGCCGACGCGGCGCAATCGATTTCGAGACGACCGAAACCCAGATCGTCTGCGACGACAACGGTCGCATCGAGAAGATCATTCCGCGCACGCGCAACGACGCACACCGGCTGATCGAGGAGGCCATGCTGGCTGCCAACACCTGCTCGGCGGATTTCATCCAGTCTTCCAAGCATCACTCGCTCTATCGCGTCCACGAGGGGCCGACGCCCGAGAAACGCACCACGCTGCAGAACTATCTGCGCTCGCTCGGCATCGGCATGGGCATCTCCGACGATCCGACCCCGCGCGAGTTCCAGCAGATCGCCCAGGCAACCAAGGACCGGCCCGACGCCCAGCAGATCCACACCATGCTGCTGCGCTCCATGCAGCAGGCCATCTACACGGGCATCAACTCGGGCCACTTCGGCCTGGCGTATCCGGCGTACACGCACTTCACGAGCCCGATCCGGCGCTACCCCGACCTGCTGGTCCACCGCGTCATCAAGTGCCTGCTTGCCAGCAAGCGCTACACGCTGGACGCCAGCAAGATGAATGTCCCGCAGGCGCCCAAGCGCCCCGGGCGCGCGGCACCGCCCAACCCGGCTGAGGCCCGCAACGAGGCCGAACGCTGGGAGGTCGTCGGCGCCCATTGCAGCGCCAACGAACGCCGTGCCGACGAGGCCAGTCGCGACGTCGAAGCCTGGCTCAAGTGCCGTTACATGCGCGACCGCCTCGGCGAGGAGTTCGCCGGCACCGTCAGTGCAGTCACGTCGTTCGGCCTTTTCGTGCAGCTTGATGCGCTCTACGTTGAAGGCCTTGTGCACATCACGGAGCTCGGTGGCGAGTACTACCGCTTCGACGATGTGCGGCAGGAGCTGCGCGGCGAGCGCACGGGCATCCGATATGCGACCGGCGCACGCGTGCAAGTGCAGGTCAGCCGCGTGGATCTCGATGGCCGCCGCATCGACTTCCGGCTCGTGCGCGACACGGACGAGCTCCGAGCGCCTGGCCGCGGCGGTGCGTCCAAGGCCTCTGGCAAAGCCTCAGGAAAGCCGTCGGGCAGGGCGCCGGCCAAAAAACGCGCGCCCAAGACCGCCGTCGAGACGCTCGACGAAGTTCGCCAGACCGACCGCGATGTGAAGCAGAGCCGCAAGGCCATCGTGGCGTCGCTGCATCCGGTCAAGGCCGCGCAGCAGGCTGCGAAGCGGGCCGCCAGCAAGGCGGCCAAGAAGGCGCCTACAAAGTCCGCCCCGCGCAAGCGCCGCTAGGTCACACGTCAGCGCTGGGCGGCCAGGCGTTCGATGAGATCGCCGGCGCGCAGCACGTCGTTCGACTCGCCTGCGCGGCCATGCGCGTCAACGCCAGCGCATGCGACTGCGTGTGCGTCCGACGCGGGTTGCTGCGCCCAGAGGCCGCCCAGCCAGCCGGCCAGGACATCGCCGCTGCCTGCGGTCGCCAGCGCGGGCCCGCCGCTGGCGCAGATGGCCGACCGATTGCCGGGCGATGCGATGACGCTGCCCGAGCCTTTCAGCACGACGCTGCAGTGAAGGCGTGCCGCCAGCTCGTGCGCGGCGCCCAGGCGGTCCGCTTGAACGTCGGCCGTGGCGCGACCCAACAAACGCGCCGCTTCCAGGGGATGTGGCGTCAGCAGCGTCATGCCTGGCTGCCGTGAGCGCACGAGCGCTTGCAGCGATTGATCCGCGGCAATCGCGTTCAAGGCGTCGGCGTCAATGACGACGCGCGGCAGTTGGAGCAAGGACCACAAGTCCGCTGCAATAGAAGAGCCGGCGCCGCAGCCAATGACGCCAACAGCCTGAGGCACATCGTCCGAGGTTCCGCGCATCAGCTCGGGTCGGCCCGGGTCGGCCTGATCACCCGCCGGCTGGCCGAGCAGCTCCAGATAGACGCGCCCGGCACCGCAAGCCAACGCAGCACGCGCGGCCAACTGGGCCGCGCCTTGCATGCCCGGCGAACCACCAACCACCAGTACCTGCCCGTGGCTTCCCTTGTGACTGGTCTCGCTTCGGTGGGGCCGTGGCGCGCGGCCCAGCAGCTCCGCCGTAGACGCCTCGTCCGGCAAAACGCCGAGGTCATCGAACCAAATCCGGCCGCAATGCGCACGGCCCTCTCCCGTGAAGAGGCCGGGCTTGAGTGTCAGCAGGGTCAAGGTGTGGTCGGCGCGGACCGCTCTTTCCCCTGCGGCCTGGCCGGTGTCGCCAAGTAGGCCGCTGGGAAGGTCGACGGCGAGGATGGGCGCCGCGCAGGCTTGCATCGCTGCCAGCGTTGCCAGCATGCCTGCCGGCGGCGCGCGATTCAAGCCAAGGCCCAGCAGGGCGTCGATGACCAGGGATGGGCGCGTCGGCGCGTCATGGCCGACGTGCACAGCCGCGCCGTGCTGCGCAAGTCGCCGAGCGGCCACCTGGCCGTCGCCGCCGTTGTTGCCCGGCCCGCAGACCACCCAGATCGGGCCATCGCCGTGCCGCAGCGACAGCGCCAGCGCCAGCTTGGCGATGGCCAGTCCGGCGCGTTCCATCAGGTCCGGCGACTTGAGAAGTGCGCGAGCTTCGATGCGCCGGCTGGCGGCGACATCGAACAGCGGCAGCGTGGAGGTCGTGGGCAGCAGCGGTCGCATGCCCGCGAGCTTAGGTCAGTCGCTGGGGGCCGAGGGCGCTGATGTCGAGTGCTGGCGTCGCGCCGGCAATCTGCTGAGCCAGCACGCTGGCAGCGCCGCAGGCCAGGCCCCAGCCGTTGCCTCCAGGTGAAAGACTCAGCCAGAGGCCGGCGCGGTCGCTGGTGCCCAGGACCGGCAGGCCATCGGCCGCCACGGCGCGCCGGCTCTGGCCATGTTGCACTTGGCTGTGCAGCACCGACCCCGGGAACCAGTGCTGCAGGCCGCGGTGCAGCGCTTCGAAGTCGGTCGCCACCTTCGCGCGGACGCGGCTCACCGCCAGCCCGCCGGTCACGCGAACGCGTTGGCCGGTGCGGGTGATGGTCAGCCCGAGCGCGGGGTCGACCCAGGCTGCCTTTGGCCCGAGGTCAGGGTGCGCTTCCAGCAGGCGCAGGGGCGCGGTCACCGAAGTTTCATGCTGGGCGGCCAGTGGCAGGCGTTGGCCGAGCAAGGCGCTTGCATCCAGGCCATTGCACAACACCACGGCATCGAAGCGCTCGTCCATCGGCCCGACGGGTTGGGGCAGGGTGTCACCGGCTTCTCGTTCGGCCCCCTGCGCGCGTGTCGGCGCTTCGAGTGGCGGCGTGTGCTCGTGCCGGAGCATCAGGCCGGCGCCGTCCGCGCTGACGGCGCGTACCGTCGTGTGGAAGCGAAAGCTGGCACCGAGGCGCTGCGCTTTCAGGCGCAGTTGCTGGGTGAATAGGCGGGCGTTGCCCGCCCCGCCATGGGCGAGGGCGAGAGTGCCGGACAGCGGGGCGTCGGCATTGAGCCCCGGCTCGAGGCGGCGCGCCGCCTCGGCGTCCAGCAACTCGATCTGCAGGCCCTGCGCCTTCCAACTGTCTATCCTGGCCTCGGCTGCAGCGAGGCGGCGCGCGTCAGTTAACGCAATGAGCAGGCCTTCGGTCGATTCATCGTCCAGGCCCAGCTGATGTCGCAGCTCGGCGGTGCGCGACAGGCCCAGCTGGCTCAAGGCCACCAGTGTCGACGCAGATTCACCGCCGCGGCGGCCGGCGCGCCAGCGGCGCCAGCGCCAGGCCCAGGGCGTTGGCATCACTGCATGTACGAGGGCAGGGTAGGGCGAGAGCAGGGCGCTGCCGGCAAAGCTCGCTTGTTCGGCGACGCTGCCGCCGCGCTCAAAAACCTGAACCTGGCAGCCTAGGACTGCGAGTTCGTATGCTGTTGCCACGCCAGCCAGTCCAGCGCCGACAACCGCGACACGGCGGCTCAAGCGCGCACCTGGCGGCGACTTCCGGCAAGCGAGCTGGCGGCCACGAAGAAGCGGCGTTGGCTGATAAGAGGCATGCTTGTGTATACTCTGCGGGTTTTGCCGGGGGCGGTCGCTATTTCAGCGTCGCGATATCGGCAAAACGGTTGTGAAGGTGTGCGTTGAACAGCGTTCATGCCACCCGTCGCAACAAATCGCAAACCGGTCACACAAAGGTGTTGTGGTTTGCGGCCTTTGGAAGGTCAGCTGAAACAGCTGTTTCCAGGTGCTGCAACGCAATTCGGGCCGGATTTTAGACACAACCTTCGGAGTAAGACCCATGTCTGTCACGATGCGCGAGATGCTGGAAGCCGGCGTCCATTTCGGCCACCAAACCCGCTTCTGGAATCCCAAGATGGCCCCGTATATCTACGGCCATCGCAACAAGATCCACATCATCAACCTCGAGAAGACGCTGCCCGCGTTCAACGACGCGATGAAGTTTGTGCGTTCGCTCGCCGCCAAGCGCGGCACGATCCTGATGATCGGCACCAAGCGCCAAGCCCGTGAGTTCATCGCCTCTGAAGCCCAGCGCGCTGGCATGCCCTACGTCGACTCGCGTTGGCTGGGCGGCATGATGACCAACTTCAAGACGGTCAAGACCTCGCTGAAGAACCTCAAGGACATGCAGGCCCAGATCGATGCCGGCACCCAGCCCGCGATCAAGAAGGAAGCCCTGCTGTTCCAGCGCGACATCGCCAAGCTCGAGAAGAACATCGGCGGCATTCAGGACATGACCGCGCTGCCCGATGCCATCTTCGTCATCGACGTCGGCTATCACAAGATTGCTGTTGCCGAAGCCAAGAAGCTCGGCATTCCCGTCATCGGCGTGGTTGACACCAACCACTCGCCCATCGGCATCGACTACGTCATCCCCGGCAACGACGACTCCGCCAAGGCTGTCGCCCTGTATGCCCGCGCTGTCGCTGACGCCGTGCTCGAAGGCAAGGCCAACGCCACGAACGAAGTGGTGGCTGCGGTTGCCCCGGCCGGCGACGAGTTCGTCGAGGTTTCCGAAGAGGCGTAAGCCCCTACCGCCCTGCATTTGAAAGGGGCCGCGAGGCCCCTTTTGCCAACCGAAATCTGGAGAAGAGAAATGGCTGCTATCACCGCAAGCATGGTGGGCGAACTGCGTGCCCGCACCGACGCCCCGATGATGGAGTGCAAGAAGGCGCTGACCGAGGCCGATGGCGACCTGGGTCGTGCGGAAGAAATCCTGCGCGTCAAGCTGGGCAACAAGGCCGGCAAGGCCGCCTCGCGCATCACTGCTGAAGGCATCGTGGCCTCGGCTGTGGTCGGCGGCAACGGCGCGCTGATCGAAGTCAATTGCGAAACCGACTTCGTGTCGAAGAACGACGCCTTCCTGGCCTTCGTGAACGCGCTGGCCGGCCTGGTCGCTGAGCAGAACCCGGCTGACGTGGCCGCGCTGTCGGCGCTGCCGCTGTCGCAAGAAGGCTTCGGCCCGACCGTGGAAGACGTGCGCAAGGGCCTGATCGGCAAGATCGGCGAGAACATGGCTATCCGCCGCTTCCAGCGCTACAGCGGCGCCAAGCTGGCTTCCTATCTGCATGGCACGCGCATTGGTGTGATGGTCGAGTTCGAGGGCGACGACGTTGCCGCCAAGGACGTCGCCATGCACGTGGCCGCGATGAAGCCGGCTGCGCTGTCCAGCGCCGAGGTCTCGGCCGATCTGGTCGAGAAGGAGCGTCGCATCGCCACCGAGAAGGCGGCCGAATCCGGCAAGCCGGCCGACATCGTCGCCAAGATGGTCGAAGGCTCGGTGCAGAAGTTCCTGAAGGAAGTCAGCCTGCTCGACCAGGTCTTCGTGAAGGCCGCCGACGGCAAGCAGACCGTGGCCGCCTACCTGAAGTCCGCCAACACCACCGTCAAGGGCTTCACGCTCTACGTCGTCGGCGAAGGCATCGAGAAGAAGGTCGACGACTTCGCCGCCGAGGTGGCGGCACAAGTCGCTGCGGCCAAGGGCCAGTAAAGCTTCTTAGCTGACCGCCAGGGCGCCCGGATTACACCGAGGCGCCCTTTAAACTTCTGGGCCAGCCAGCGCCCCCCACTGATCGAGGACACCATGCCCGCGTACAAACGCATCCTGCTCAAACTTTCCGGCGAAGCCCTGATGGGCGACGACGCCTACGGCATCAACCGCGCGACCATCGTCCGCATGGTGCAGGAAGTCCGCGAAGTGACGCAGATGGGCGTTGAGGTGGCCGTCGTCATCGGTGGCGGCAACATCTTCCGCGGCGTGGCCGGCGGTTCGGTGGGCATGGACCGCGCCACCGCCGACTACATGGGCATGCTGGCAACGGTCATGAACTCGCTGGCCTTGGCGGACACCATGCGTCAGGAGGGCATGACAGCCCGTGTCATGTCGGCCATCGCCATTGAGCAGGTCGTCGAGCCCTATGTGCGGCCCAAAGCGCTGCAGTATCTCGAAGAGGGCAAGGTCGTCGTCTTCGCTGCCGGCACTGGCAACCCCTTCTTCACGACCGACACCGCCGCTGCACTGCGCGGCGCCGAGATCGGCGCCGAGATCGTA
Organism: Pelomonas sp. Root405; assembly: GCF_001425165.1. Lineage (GTDB taxonomy): Bacteria > Pseudomonadota > Gammaproteobacteria > Burkholderiales > Burkholderiaceae_C > Pelomonas. The sequence goes on along the minus strand of NZ_LMDU01000013.1, from coordinate 190,748 downwards.
TTGAAGGCGACCAAGGTCGACGGCGTCTACTCGGCCGATCCCAAGAAGGACCCCGACGCCACGCGCTATTCGCGCATCAGCTTCGACGAGGTGATCTCGCGCAACCTTCAGGTCATGGACGGCGCTGCCTTTGCACTGTGCCGCGACCAGAAGCTGCCGATCAAGGTCTTCAGCATCTTCAAGCCGGGCGCGCTCAGGCGCGTCGTGCAAGGGGAAGATGAGGGCACGCTGGTCCACGTCTAATTCAGTCTCAGTCAATTGGGGACGGCGCTGCTCGCTGACGCTCGGGCGGCCTGTCCCGCAAGGAAAAACGATGAGCATTGCCGACATCAAGAAGAACGCCGAAGCCAAGATGGCCAAGTCCATCGAAGCGCTGAAGGGCGAGTTGCACAAGATCCGCACCGGCCGCGCCCACCCCGGCATCCTGGACCAGGTCAGCGTTGACTACTACGGCTCCATGGTGCCGATCTCGCAAGTGGCCAATGTCACGCTGCTGGACGCCCGCACCATCTCTGTCCAGCCCTGGGAAAAAGGCATGGGCGCCAAGATCGAGAAGGCCATCCGCGAGAGCGACCTCGGTCTGAACCCCGCTTCGCAGGGCGACCTCATTCGCGTGCCGATGCCGCCCCTGACCGAAGAGCGCCGCAAGGACCTGACCAAGGTCGTGCGCAATGCCGGTGAAGACACCAAGGTTGCTGTGCGCAACCTGCGCCGCGATGCCAACGAGCAAGCCAAGAAGCTGCTCAAGGACAAGGAAATCAGCGAGGACGATGAGCGCCGCAGCCTGGACGAAGTCCAGAAGCTCACCGACCGCGTGATTGCGGAGATCGACAAGCTGATCTCGGCCAAGGAAGCCGAGATCCTCGCGGTTTGAGCGCTCTGGGTTTGCACTCGTCTGCCAGCGTGGCGCAGGACCGTCCCGCGCCACCGCGCCATGTCGCCATCGTCATGGATGGCAACGGCCGCTGGGCCAAGAAGCGCTTCCTGCCGCGCTTCTTCGGCCACAAGGCTGGCGTGGACAGTCTCGTCAAGATCGTCCAGGCCTGCATCGACCGGGACATCGAGTACGTCACGGTCTTTGCCTTCTCCAGCGAGAACTGGAAGCGTCCGAGCGACGAGGTATCCGGCCTGATGGGGCTGGTGCTGGCTGCCGTGTCGCGCTACCTCGCCAAGATGGGCGCGATGGGGGTTCGCATCCGCATCGTCGGCGACCGCGACGCGGTGTCCGACAAGCTGCGCAACGCCTGGAACGAGGCAGAGACCAGCACGCTGCACAACACACGGCTGACGCTGAACGTCGCCTTCAACTACGGCGGCCGCTGGGACATCGTGCAGGCCTGCAAGGCAGCGATCAAGGCCGGCGTGAAGCCCGACGAGCTGACAGAGGCCAAGCTGTCGGAGTTCATGGCGATGAGCTATGCGCCCGACCCCGACCTCTTCATCCGCACGGGTGGCGAGGTGCGCATCAGCAACTTCCTGCTTTGGCAGGCGGCCTATACCGAGTTCGTTTTCTCAGACTGCCTCTGGCCCGAGTTCGGCGAGCGTGAACTGGACGCGGCCATTGCGGCCTTCCACGAGCGGGACCGCCGCTTTGGTGGCGTCAAGGAAGCGTCCGCCGCCTGAGGCCACCATGCTCAAGACCCGCGTCATCACTGCCGTCGTGCTGCTGGCCATCCTGCTGCCGGTGCTCTTCCAGGCCTCGCCCTGGCCCTTCGCCTGGGTCAGCGTCGTCATGATGGGCGCGGCGGGCTGGGAATGGGCGCGGCTCAACGGCCTGCCCGGCAGCGGCGCCATCGCTGCTGGCGTGGCGCTTGCGATGGCGTGCGTGTGGACGTTGCTGGTCGGTGGTCTGAACGCGCCACCGGCTTGGGTGTGGTCCTTGGCGAGCCTGCTCTGGGTGCTGGGCGGTGCCTACGCGCTTCGCGCCGGGCCCGCCGGCTGGCCGCGCATCGCGCGCGGTGCGCGGCTGGCCCTGGGCGCCGTGCTGCTCTGGGGCGCCTGGCTGGCCATCGTGCAGGCCAAGGTGCTCGGCATCAATTTCATCCTGTCGGTGTTCTGCCTGGTCTGGATGGCCGACATCGCCGCCTATTTCGGCGGGCGCACCTTCGGCAAGCGCAAGCTCGCACCAGCCATCAGCCCGGGCAAGAGCTGGGAGGGCGTCTGGAGCGGCATGGCGGGCGTCATCCTGCTGGGCTTCATCTGGGTGCATGTCATCGACGTGAAGATGGCCGTGGACTCGTCCAGCCTCTTCACGTTGCTGGTTCAGCGCCACGGCTGGTTGTCGCTGCTGGCCCTGGTCTTTCTCGGCGCGATGAGCGTCGTCGGCGATCTGTTTGAATCCCTCGTCAAGCGTGCCAGCGGCGCCAAGGACAGCAGCAACCTGCTGCCCGGCCACGGTGGTGTGCTGGACCGCATCGACGCGCTGCTGCCCGTCTTCCCGTTGGCGCTCGCGCTGATCAGCCACTGATATGACTCGCCAACGCGTTTGCGTCCTCGGCTCGACCGGCTCCATCGGTGTCAACACTTTGGACGTCATCGCGCGTCACCCCGAGCGCTACGAGGTCGTCGCGTTGAGCGCGATGAGCCGTGTCGACGATTTGCTGGCCCAGTGCCTGACGTGGGCACCGCGCTTCGCCGTCATGCCCGAGCGCGAGGTCGCCGCACGTCTGCGTGAACGGCTGCGCGAGGTGGGCAGCCGCACCGAGGTGCTGGACGGCGCACAGGCGCTGTCAGACATCGCCGGCCACCCCGAGGTCGACACCGTCATGGCGGCCATCGTCGGCGCCGCCGGTCTCGCGCCGGCCATCGCCGCGGCACGGTCCGGCAAGCGCCTGCTGCTGGCCAACAAGGAAGCCATCGTCGTCGGTGGTGCCCTCTTCATGCAGGCGGTTGAGCAGGGCGGCGCAACGCTGCTGCCCATCGACAGCGAGCACTCGGCCATCTTTCAATGCCTGCCCGAGGACCGCAGCGCCTGGCTTGATCGAATCGACCACATCGTGCTGACGGCGTCGGGCGGCCCCTTCCGCAGCCGCGATCCCAAGACGCTGGCCGACGTGACGCCTGACCAGGCTTGCGCGCATCCCAATTGGGTCATGGGCCGCAAGATCTCGGTGGACTCGGCAACGATGATGAACAAGGCCCTCGAAGTCATCGAGGCGCGCTGGTTGTTCAACCTTGCACCGGACCAGATCAAGGTGCTGATCCACCCGCAGAGCATCATCCATTCGATGGTGGTCTGCCGAGACCAGTCGGTGCTGGCCCAACTCGGCACGCCCGACATGCGCGTGCCCATCGCCTACGGCCTGTCCTTTCCGGAACGCATCACTTCGGGTGCCAGCCGCCTGGACCTGTTGTCGACGCCCGACTTGACCTTCGAGGAAGCAGACGCGGTGCGCTTCCCCGGCCTGCATCTGTCCTGGGCCGCGCTCAAGGGCGCCGAGGGCAGCACCACGGTGCTGAACGCGGCCAACGAAGTGGCGGTCGATGCCTTCCTGAATGGCCGGCTGCGCTTTGACCGCATCCATGCGATCAACTCGCAATGCCTTGCCGATGTGCAGCCGGATGACTGCGGCAGCATCGAAGCGTTGCTGGCCCTCGACGCCCGCACGCGACAGCATGCGCAGCGGCTGCTATGACCACCGTCATCGCCTTTCTCGTCGCGCTGGCGCTGTTGATCGCCGTCCATGAGTGGGGCCACTACCGCGTGGCACGAGCTTGTGGCGTCAAGGTGCTGCGCTTCTCCATCGGCTTCGGTCACGTCATCTGGCGGCGTGTCGGCCGCAATGGCACCGAGTTCACCCTCAGCGCCTTGCCGCTTGGCGGCTATGTGCGCATGCTGGACGAGCGGGATGGATTGGTGGCGCCGCATGAGCGCGAGCAGGCCTACAACCAGCGTCCACTGCGCCAGCGCGCGGCCATCGTTGCGGCGGGCCCGGCGGCCAACTGGGTGCTGGCGGTGCTGCTGTTCGCGGCCGTGGCTTGGCTGGGCAGCGAGGTTCCCAAGGCCGTGCTGGGTACGCCACCGGCCGGCTCGCTGGCCGAACGCGCGGGCCTGCGGGCGGGTGACTGGGTGCGGGCCGTGTCATCCGATGGTCAGCAATGGCAGGACGTCGAATCCCTGCCCGACTTGCAGTCGGCCGTCATGCGCGCCCAGGCCCTGGGTGAGACCCTGCACCTGTCGACCAGCGACGCCCAGGGCCGCTCGGCCCGCAGTCTGCGCCTGCCAACAGAAAGCCTCGCCGGCCGCGCGCCCAATGCGCAGTTGTTCAACGAGATCGGCCTGTCGCCGATGGCTGAGCCGCTGATTCGCGAAGTCGTCGCTGGCGGTGCCGGAGCCGCCGCGGGCCTGGTAGCAGGTGACCGCGTGCTGTCCATCGACGGCCGTATCGTGCCCGACGCCAGCTTCCTGCGCGATGCGATTCGCCGCGCCCATGACGCCGGGCAGCCGCGCGCCATGGCCTGGCGGGTCGAGCGCGCCGGCCAGGTTGTCGAGCTGAACGCGACGCCCCGCCTTGTCGAAGAAGAGGGCCGGCGCATCGCTCGCCTGCAGATCGGTGTCGGCTCGCCGCCCGAGCGCGTCTTCGTCAGCCGAGGCTTCGTCGATGGCCTGTGGCGCGGCGTCGAGCAGAGCTGGGACATGGCCGTCACGACCGTTCGCCTCATCGGCAAGATCCTCACCGGTGAAGCGTCGCCGAAGAACCTCAGTGGCCCGCTGACCATCGCCGACTACGCCGGCCAGTCGGCCCAGGCGGGGCTGACGCCCTATCTCGATTTCCTCGCCAAGATCTCGCTGAGCCTGGCGGTGCTGAACCTGCTGCCGCTGCCGATGCTGGATGGCGGGCACCTCATGTATCATCTTTTCGAGGGTCTGAGCGGCCGCCCCGTCTCTGAATGGTGGCAACGGCAACTGCAGCGCGCCGGTGCGCTGATCCTGATGCTGATGATGGCCTTGGCCCTTTCCAACGACGTCTCCCGCTTTGCGGGTTGGCACTGACACTCCCCCGGTCTCCATGTCCTTTCCTTTCAGTTCGGGAGCGCCACGTCGCCCCTTCCGCCTCGGCTTGCTGGCTCTGGCTGTCACGGGGATGTTCCAGTCGGGCCTGGCCTGGGCGGTCGATCCCTTCGTGCTCCGGGATATCCGCGTCGAAGGCCTGCAACGGACCGACCCGGGCACCGTGTTCGCCTCGCTGCCATTCCGGATCGGTGACACCTACAACGATGAAAAGGGCGCCGCAGCACTGCGCGCCCTGTTCGCGACCGGCCTGTTCAAGGACGTGCGCATCAGCATCGAGGGCAATGCCGTCGTCGTCATCATCGACGAGCGCCCCATCATCGCCAACGTCAACTTCGTCGGCCTCAAGGAGTTCGACACCGAGGCGCTCTCCAAGTCGCTCAAGGATGTCGGCATCGGCGAGGGCAAGCCCTTCGACAAGGCCCTGGCCGACCGCGCTGAGCAGGAGCTCAAGCGCCAGTACCTGACCCGCAGCCTTTATGGCGCGGAAGTGACGACGACCATCACGCCCATCGAGCGCAACCGCGTCAACGTCAGCTTCAACGTGACCGAGGGTGAGCCGGCCAAGATCGCCGAGATCCGCATCCTCGGCAGCAAGGTTTTCTCCGAAAGCACGCTGCTGGGCCTGCTGGAGCAGACGACGACCGGCTGGCTCACCTGGTACACCAAGACCGACCGCTACTCGCGCGCCAAGCTGAACGCGGACCTGGAAACGATCCGCAGTCACTACCTGAACCGCGGCTATCTGGAATTCGCCGTCACCTCCACGCAGGTGACGATCTCGCCGGACAAGCAGAGCATCAGCGTCGCTATCACGGTCAGCGAAGGCCAGCCCTACACGGTCACCGGCGTCAAGCTCGAAGGTGACTACCTGGGCCGCGAGGAAGACTTCAAGCACCTCGTCTACCTCAAGCCGGGCCAGGCCTACCAGGGCGAGGCCGTCGCGACAACGACGCGGGCCTTCAGCGACCTGTTCGGCACCTACGGCTATGCGTTTGCACGCGTGGAAAGCCGCCCCGACATCAACCGCGAAACCGGACAGGTCGTCGTCACCTTCGTCGCCGAGCCGCAGCGCCGCGTCTATGTGCGCAAGGTGATCATCTCGGGCAATTCGCGCACGCGTGACGAAGTCATCCGTCGCGAGTTCCGCCAGTTCGAGGCGGCTTGGTACGACGGCCAAAAGATCAAGGCTTCGCGCGATCGCGTCGAGCGCCTGGGTTACTTCAAGGACAAGGAAGTCAACATCGACACCCAGGAGGTGCCGGGCGCCCAGGACCAGGTCGATGTCATCCTCACCGTGGTCGAGCGCCCCACCGGCGCCATCACCGTCGGCGCCGGCTATTCCAGCCAGACCAAGCTGTCCTTCACCGGCTCCATTCGCCAGGACAACGTGTTCGGCTCGGGCAACTATCTTGGCATCGACGTGGCGACGGCCAGCACCGGCCGCCAGTTCCAGGTCAGCACGGTGGACCCGTATTTCACCGTCGACGGCGTATCGCGCGCCATCGACGTGTTCTACCGCACCACGCGCCCGATCAACACGCTGGGCGAGGAGTACGAGTACGTCACCAAGGGCGGCGCGATCCGCTTCGGCGTGCCCTTCTCCGAGGTCGACACGGTCTTTTTCGGGCTTGGCTACGAACAGACCAACCTCACGACGTCGCGGGGCCTGCCCAACAGCTATTTCCTGTTCCGCAACCAGTTCGGCGAGCGCAGCAACTCCGTGCCACTGACGATCGGCTGGCAGCGCGACAGCCGCGACAGTGTCATCTCGCCGATGAAGGGGCGTTACCAGCGCGTCAACGTCGAGTTCAGCCCGGTCGGTGATGCGCAGTACGCGCGCCTGAACCTGCAGTACCAGCATTACTTCGAGATCACGAACAAGATCACGCTGGGCATCAACAGCGAACTCGGCTGGGGTGTCGGCTTGGGTGGCAGGCCTTATCCGATCTTCAAGAACTTCTACGGCGGTGGTCTCGGCTCGGTGCGCGTCTTCGAAGCCGGCTCGCTGGGCCCGGTCGATGTGACCGGTTCCTACAGCGGCGGCAGCAAGCGCTTCAACACCAATGCCGAGCTCTATCTGCCCGTGCCGGGCAGCGGCAACGACAAAAGCTTCCGCATCTTCGGCTTCATGGACGCCGGCAATGTCTGGGGCACGGGCCTCGCCGAGAAGGTCAGTTTCGACACCGTGCGCGTGTCGGCCGGTATCGGCCTGTCGTGGATCTCGCCCATGGGCCCGCTGCGCCTGAGCTATGGCAAACCTATCCGCAAGCAACGCACGGATAGAATCGAGAAATTCCAATTCCAGATCGGGACTGCATTCTGATGATGAGCAAGCTCTTGCAATCGGCGGCTCTGGCCGCTTCGATGATCGTGGCCGCCTCGGCCGTGCAAGCCCAGGAACTGAAGATCGGCTACGTCAACAGCGAGCGCGTGCTGCGCGAGGCCAACTTGGCCAAGACTGCACAAGCCAAGCTGGAAGCCGAATTCGGCAAGCGCGAGAAGGATCTGCGCGATCTGGAAACCAAGCTGCGTGGCGCTGCCGAAAAGCTGGAAAAGGATGCGCCCACGCTGTCCGAGAATGAGCGCGCCCGCCGCCAGCGCGACGTTGTCGAACAGGAGCGCGACCTGCAGCGCAAGCGCCGCGAATGGCAGGAAGACCTGACTCAGCGCAAGAACGAAGAGCTCTCCGCCGTGGTCGAGAAAGCCAACCGCGTGATCAAGCAGATCTTCGAGGCCGAGAAGTACGACCTCATCCTGCAGGACGCGATCCACTTCAGCGCCCGCGTGGACGTCACCAAGAAGGTGATCGACGCGCTGAACGCGCAGAAGTAAGTCGCGCACCCCATGAGCTCGACACCCGTCGCGCTCACCGAGCTGATCGCCGCCTTGGGCGGCGATTTGCTTGGTGGGTCCGATGTGCGCATCGGCCGCATCGCGCCGCTCGATGAGGCCGATGCGCAGAGCATCAGCTTCCTGGCCAACCCGCGCTATCAGGCGCAGCTTGCAACGACTGCGGCCGGCTGCGTCATCGTGGCGCCGGCGCTGGCCGAAGCGGCTGCCAAACGTGGCAGCTCGGGGGGCGCGGCCATCGTTACGCCTGATCCCTATCTGTACTTCGCGCGGCTGACGCAGTGGTGGGCCGCCCGCAAGCGGCCGGCCGCGGCTGCCGGTGTGCATCCCAGCGCCATCGTGTCGCCGGATGCCAGACTGGGGCGGGGCGTGGAAGTCGGTCCGCTCGCCGTGATTGAGGCGGGTGTCGTCATTGGTGACAACGCGCGCATCGGCGCCCACTGCATCGTCGAACGCGGCGCTGCCGTCGGCGAAAGCACCCGGCTCTCGCCACGCGTCGTGCTCGGCTTCGATTGCCGCATCGGCGCGCGCGGCATCGTGCACAGCGGTGTCGTCATCGGCGCCGATGGCTTCGGATTCGCGCCGAGCCAGAGCGGCTACGTGAAGATCGAACAGCTCGGGGCCGTGCGCATTGGCGACGACGTCGAGATCGGCGCCAACACCTGCATCGACCGTGGTGCGCTGGCCGATACGGTCATCGAGGATGGCGTCAAGCTCGACAACCTGATCCAGATTGCCCACAACGTGCATATCGGCCGCAACACGGCCATGGCCGGCTGCGCAGCGGTGGCGGGTTCGACCCGCATCGGCGCCAACTGCACCATCGGGGGCGCGGCCAACATCATCGGCCACCTGACGCTGGTGGACGGCGTGCACATCTCGGCGGCCACGACCATCACGCGCAGCATCAATGAGCCGGGCGTCTACAGCGGCCCCCATCCCTTCGAAGAAAATTCGAGCTGGCAGAAGAACGCGGCCACCCTGCGCCAGCTCCACACCCTGCGCGACCGCGTGCGCGCGCTCGAGAAGAAATAAATGAACGACGACAAGACCTCGATGACGATGGACATCCACGAAATCCTCAAGCGCCTGCCGCACCGCTATCCCATCCTGCTGGTGGACCGAGTCGTCGAGCTGATCAAGGGCGAGCGCATCCGGGCGATCAAGAACGTCTCGATCAACGAGCCTTTCTTCCTTGGTCATTTCCCGCACCGCCCGGTGATGCCCGGCGTGCTCGTGCTCGAAGCCATGGCACAGGCCGCGACGCTGCTGTCGCTGGCCAGCATGGACATGGTGCTGGACGAGAATTCGGTGGTCTATTTCGCCGGCATCGACAACGCCCGCTTCAAGCGGCCCATCGAGCCCGGAGACCAGCTCATCCTTGATGTCACGCTGGACCGCGCCAAGGCCGGTGTCTACAAGTTCACCGGCCGCGCACTGGTCGGCGAGCAACTCGCCGCCGAAGCGCAGCTGATGTGCACGATGCGCCGCATCGAGGCATGACCCACCCCCGTAGCGCCTTCGGCGCTCCCCCTCAAGGGGGCGCACCCAGTGGCCTGGCAAAGCCAGTTCCACGGGTGCCGCTGAAGGATTCGAGCGCGCGCCCTGCGCGCGCGTCTCTGGAGCTGGCATGGCTTTGATTCATCCCACAGCTTTGATTGATCCCGCCGCCGAGCTGGACTCGTCGGTCGAGGTCGGTGCCTACTCGCTGATCGGCCCGCACGTGAAGATTGGCGCCGGCACCAAAGTTGGCCCGCATGTGGTCATCGAGGGCCACACCACGATTGGCCGCGACAACCACTTCTTCCAATTCAGCTCCATCGGCGCGCCCAACCAGGACAAGAAGTACGCCGGCGAGCCGACGACGCTGGTCATCGGCGACCGCAACACGGTTCGCGAGTTCTGCACGCTGAACATCGGCACGGTGCAGGACCGCGGCGAGACGACGGTCGGCAACGACAACTGGATCATGGCCTACTGCCATGTGGCCCACGACGTCGTCATTGGCAACGAATGCGTACTGGCCAATAACGCCACGCTTGCAGGCCATGTGCAGGTCGGCGACTGGGTCACCATCGGCGGCCTGACCGGCGTCCTGCAGCGCATGCGCATCGGCGATCACGCCATGATCGGCTTCCAGGCCCATGTGGCCCAGGACGTGCCGCCCTTCATGACGGTGGACGGCAACCCGCTCGCTGCACGCGCCGTCAATGTGGTCGGCCTGAAACGTCGCGATTTCAGCAGTGAACGCATCGGCATCATTCGCCAGATCTACAAGCTGCTTTACCGCAGCGGCCACACGCTGGATGAAGCCAAGGTGGGCATCGCGGCGCTGCGCGGCACGGAAGGCGGCGCAGCGGATGGCGACATCGATCTGATGCTGAACTTCCTTGCCGCCTCCAAGCGCGGCATCGTTCGGTAAGCCGATGCAGACCGCGCCCCGCCTGGGCATGGTGGCCGGCGAGGCCAGCGGCGACCTGCTGGCGAGCCTCCTGCTGCAAGGGTTGCGTGCGCGTTGGCCGGGGCTGAGCAGCCAGGGTATTGGCGGCCCGAAGATGATCGCCCAGGGCTTCGAGACCTGGTGGCCGCACAGCAAGCTGTCCATCTTCGGCTACGTCGATGCGCTGCTGAACATCCGCGAGCTGCTGTCCATTCGCAAGCAGCTCGGCACCCGCCTCATCTCGAACCGGCCGGATGTCTTCATCGGCGTCGACGCGCCCGACTTCAATTTCGGGCTGGAAACGCGGCTGCGCGAAGCCGGCATCAAGACCGTTCACTTCGTCTGCCCGTCCATCTGGGCCTGGCGGCCCGAGCGGGTCGTCAAGATCAAGGCGGCGGCCGACCATGTGCTTTGCCTTTTCCCCTTCGAGCCTGAGATCCTGCACAAGGCCGGCATCGGTGCGACCTATGTCGGCCACCCGCTGGCTGACACCATCCCGCTGGAGCCGCCGCGTGGGGCCTCGCGCGATGCGCTGGGTCTCTCCGAATCAGACACCGTGATCGCGCTGCTGCCCGGCAGCCGCAAGAGCGAAATCAACTACATCGCGCCGGCGTTGATCGCCGCGGCCAGGCTGCTGGCCAGGCCCGGCCGCAGGTTCGTGATGCCCGTGGTGCCCGGCCTGAGCGGCCTCGTCGAGCCGATGTTGAAGGACATGGGCGGCGCCGACATCAAGCTCGTCGACGGCCAGTCCCATGCGGTGCTGGCGGCCTGCGACCTGACGTTGGTGGCCAGTGGCACCGCCACGCTGGAGGCGGCGCTGTTCAAGCGCCCCATGGTCATCGCCTATCGAATGAATGCGTTGAACTGGTGGCGCATGAAGGGCCGGGGCCTGCTGCCGTGGGTGGGCCTGCCCAATATCCTGGCGCGCGAGTTCCTCGTGCCCGAGCTGATCCAGCAGGCCTGCACGCCTGAGAACCTCGCCCGCGAGGCCGAGTCCCTGCTGGCCGATGCGCCGCGCCGCGCGGTCCTGCACGAACGCTTTGTCCAACTCCACGAGCTGCTGCGCCAAGACACCGCGCAGCGCGCCAGCGATGCCATCGAGACGCTCCTCCAAGCCTGAGCAGGTCACGCTCGACTGGACGCCGCCCGGCCTCATCGCCGGCGTGGACGAGGCTGGCCGTGGCCCGCTGGCAGGGCCTGTGTTCGCGGCCGCTGTCATCCTCGACGACCTGCAGCCCATCAAGGGCCTGGCCGACTCCAAGATGCTGACACCGGCCAAGCGCGCGCGTCTCTATGACGAGATCCGCGCCAAGGCGCTGTGCTGCTGCATCGCGCATGCCACGCACGAGGAGATCGACAGCATCAACATCCTGCAGGCCACCATGCTGGCCATGCAGCGTGCGGTCACCGGGCTGCGGCTCAAGCCGGCCTTCGTGCGCATCGACGGCAACCGGCTGCCGGTGCTGTCCGTCCCCGCCGAGGCCATCGTGAAGGGCGATGCGACCGTGCAGGCCATCTCGGCGGCCAGCATCCTGGCAAAGGTCGCCCGCGACCTGTTCTGCGAGCAGATGCATGACAGCCATCCGCAGTACGGATTTGCCGCGCACAAGGGCTATTCGACGCCCGAGCACCTGGCCGCATTGAAGCAACATGGCGCCAGCCCCTGGCACCGCCGCAGCTTCGCGCCAGTGCGCGAGGTCTGCGTGGACGTGACGAAGAACCCGCTGGCATGAAGCTCGACCCCGTCACGTCGCGCGACAACCCGGCCCTCGTCCGACTGCGCAAGCTCTCCGCCGACGCGAACGGCTACCGCAAGACGGGCAGCGTCTGGGTCGAAGGCGACCACCTGCTGCGCGCGGCCCTGCACCGCGGCTGGCAGCCGGCCCTGGTCGTGTTGACCGACGCGGCACTGCAGGACGCAACTTTGGCGGCGCTGGCCCAGTCCGCACCCCGGGCGCTGGTCGTGCCGACGGCGCTGTTCAAGGGCCTGAGCGGCCTGGAGTCGCCCGCCCAGATCGGCGCGGAGCTGACGCTGCCCGACGCGCCGGCCATCGATGCCCACGTCGCCAGCGTCGTGCTGGACCGTCTGCAGGACGCCGGCAACGTCGGCGCCATCCTGCGAAGTGCCGCTGCCTTCGGTGTGCAGCAGGTCCTGGCGATCAAAGGCACGGCGGCGTTGTGGTCTCCCAAGGTGCTGCGCGCCGGGCAGGGCGCCCATTTCGGCCTGCGCCTGGTCGAAGGCTTGGTGGCCGAGGACTTGGCCGCGCTGGCCGTCCCCCTCGTAGCCACCAGCTCTCACACCAATCAACTGGTCAATGGCGTTGCGCTGCCCTCGCCATGCGCCTGGGTCATGGGCCACGAAGGCCGGGGCGTGTCAGCTGAATTGATGGCCCGCTGCGCCTTGACCGTCGGCATCCCGCAGCCGGGCGGGGAGGAATCGCTCAACGTCGCAGCGGCTGCCGCCATCTGCCTTTACGAAAGTCATCGGCAGCGCTGCTGACCCTCGTCGCTGGCACGCGGGACATCTCGCGCTTGCAATTGAGAATTATTCTCAATAACATGACTGCATGCCTGTTGATGTCCCACCGCTCCACGCGCTGACGCCGCCTAACCTCCTGCCTGGTCCTGCCAATGCGGCAGGCGCGGTCCCTCGTATCGACAGCGGCGCGCTGCTCGGACGCCGGGGTGAGGTCTTGATCGTTCATCACCAGCAGGTCTACCGCCTGCGCGTCACCGCGCAGGGCAAGCTCATCCTGACGAAGTAGTCCGTCGTCACCCCCGCGCTAGCCAGCCATCGCCCGCCCGCGCCTCCACCGGAGACCCCGCATGGCCGAAAGCTGTTGCGCCGCGCATGCCGCGATGCCCCCCACCACCGGCTCACGCCGTCGCCGCATTTGGGAGCTTGGCAGCCACGCGCATTGCCCCGTCATCGGCGTGTGCATGCCGCTGGAGCGGGTGCGCCAACTGGCCAAGCGGCTGCTGGTGCTGCAAGGCAATGAGGACGACTACACCCTGCATTGCAGCCTCGTGACGGCGGCCGCGCGTCGCAATGCGGTGGCGGAGGCGGTGCAGAAGGATCTGGAGCAGCGTTTCTCGCTCGACGTGCGCAGTGCAGCGCAGGCCAAATGCCGCGAGTCATTGACAGCCTGGTGGCGCGCCCGCGCGGCACAGGGCGAGGCCATCGCCGGGGCGCTGTGGGCGACGTTGACGCATGCGCGTTGCGACGAGTGGCTGGAGATGCGCGTGCTGGGCCAGGTCCACATGCTTCAGCACCAGGTCGGCGCCGCACAGCGCGTGGACCTGAGCCGCTACCGCGAGCTGGCCGACGAGCATCAGGCGTTGGCACGCGAATACGCCGCGGTCCAGCGGCGCGTGACCACCTGGAGCCTGGAGCACGCTCGCGAGCAGCAGGCCTGGGAGCGGGACAAGCTGCAGTTGCGCGCCGCGCAGATCAGCCTGCAGACCCAGCTGGCGCAGGCCCAGGAACAGCTGGCGCGCTGGCAGGCCGCGCGTCCCGACCTGCCCGAGCGCGAGGCGCTGCGCGAGCGACTGGCCGAGCAGATCGAGCGCAACCAGACGCTGCAGCGCGAGGTCAACCGGCTTGCCGCGCGGTTGCCTGTGGTGCCGGATGTGTTCGAGGCGCCCGAGCCCGCGCCTGAGATCGACGTGCTCGTCAGCATGCCGGTCAAGCTGGAGCGACGGGTCGTGCTGTGCGTCGGCGGTCGCGGCGGCAGCGTGCCGCAGTACCGCCAAGCGGTGGAAGGCTGCGGCGCGCAGTTCCTGCACCATGACGGCGGCAGCGAGCACAAGCCGGCCCAGCTCGAACCTCAACTGGCGGCGGCCGATCTCGTCATCTGCCAGACCGGCTGTATCAGCCATGACGCCTACTGGCGCGTGAAGGACCACTGCAAGCGGCACCAGAAGCGCTGCGTCTTTGTCGAGACCCCCAGCCGCAGCGCGTTTGAGCGCGCGCTAGCCCAGGCCGCCGCCGACGAAAGCGCCGAAACAACTCTCTGAGGAGAAGCCCCCAGCGGGACGGCACAGCGGGCGGTGCAAACTGCAGGCATCCGATTTGGAGAGACCGCCATGGCCCCCGTCGCCTCGCCCCACCAGCTCGCCCGCCGCGCCATCGCCCTCGTGCTGGCCGGCGGCCGCGGCTCACGCCTGAAGCAGCTGACCGATTCGCGCGCGAAGCCCGCCGTCTACTTCGGCGGCAAGTTCCGGATCATCGATTTCGCACTGTCCAACTGCGTCAACAGCGGTATCCGCCGCATTGGCGTCGTCACGCAGTACAAGAGCCATTCGCTGTTGCGCCACATCCAGCGCGGCTGGAGCTTCCTGCGCGCCGAGCTCAATGAAACCGTCGACCTGATGCCGGCCCAGCAGCGCACCGACGACGAGAGCTGGTACCGCGGCACGGCCGATGCGGTGTTCCAGAACCTCGACATCGTGCAGAGCACCGGCGCCGACTACATCGTCGTGCTGGCCGGCGACCACATCTACAAGATGGACTACTCCAGCATGCTGGCCGACCATGTGGCCACCGGCGCGGGCTGTACCGTCGGTTGCATCGAGGTGCCCAAGGGCGAGGCCAGTGCCTTCGGCGTGATGGCGGTTGATGGTCAGCGGCACATCACGTCATTCCTGGAGAAGCCCGCCGACCCACCCAGCATGCCCGGCCGCGACGACGTCTGCCTGGCCAGCATGGGCATCTACATCTTCAACGCCGACTATCTCTACCGTCTGCTGGCGGAAGACCTCGCCGACCCCAGCTCCAGCCACGACTTCGGCAAAGACGTCATTCCCAAGGTCGTGTCCGAAGATCGCGCCGTCGCTCACCCTTTCGGCATGAGCTGCATCACGAATCCCAACGGCGCCACGCCCTACTGGCGCGATGTCGGCACGCTCGACGCCTTCTGGTCCGCCAACCTCGACCTCGCGTCGATCAGCCCCGAGCTCGACATCTACGACACCGACTGGCCGATCTGGACCTACCAGCGCCAGCTGCCCCCGGCCAAGTTCATCCCCGACCATAACGGCATGCACGGCATGACGGTCAACACCATCGTCAGCGCCGGCTGCATCGTGTCGGGCTCGCATGTCGTTCAGTCGGTGCTGTTCAACAACGTGCGCATCCGCTCCTTCTGCAACATCCACCAGAGCGTGCTGCTGCCCGGCGTCAGCGTGGGGCGGCACTGCCGGCTGACCAAGGTCATCATCGACCGGGGCTGCGAGATCCCTGACGGCCTCGTCGTCGGGGAAGACGCGGCTGCGGACGCAGCGCGTTTCGAGCGTACGGAGAACGGCGTCGTGCTCGTCACCAAGCAGATGCTGGCCAAGCTGTGACGCGTGTACTGCAGGTCAGCGCGGAACTCTTTCCGCTGCTGAAGACCGGCGGCCTCGCCGACGTGGCTGGTGCCTTGCCCGCTGCGCTTGCCAACGTCGGTGCGGAGCCGCGCTTGCTGGTGCCGGGCTTTCCGTCCGTCCGCGAAGCTTTGAGCCAGGAATGCGCCGTCGCCCCCGTCGCACTGCCGTGGAGCGAGGGCAGGGCGGCGCTGCTGCGTGGCCGGCTGCCGGGTTTCGACATGCCGGTCTATGTTCTGGATGCGCCCGGCCTCTTCGACCGCCCCGGCAACCCGTATGCGGACGCGGGCGGCATCGCCTATGCCGACAACCATCGCCGTTTCGCGCTGCTCGGCCTGGCTGCTGCCCGCTTGGCCGAGGGCGTGGACCCGGCGTGGCGGCCCGAGATCGTGCATGCCCATGACTGGCACGCGGGCCTTGCCTGCGCGCACGTTGCAGCCAGCCGCTCGCGCCGGCGTACCGAGGCGCGCACGGTATTCACGGTCCATAACCTCGCCTACCAGGGTCTGTTCCCTGCCGACCACTTCTACGACCTCGGCCTGCCGCCCGCGCACTACGCCGTCGAGGGCCTGGAGTTCTATGGCCAGGTCAGCTTCATGAAGGCCGGCCTGCACTTCGCCGACGCCATCACGACGGTGAGCCCGAGCTATGCGCGCGAGATCCAGACGCCTGACCAGGGCTGTGGCCTGGATGGCCTGCTGCGCCGCCGCGCGAGCGCGCTGCACGGCATCCTGAACGGGGTGGACTACGGCGTCTGGTCGCCCGCCCATGACGACGCCATCGCCGCGCGCTACGACGCCGGTGACGCCTCGGGCAAGACCCGTTGCAAGGCCGCGTTGCAAAGCGAATGCGGCCTGGCGGTGGATCCCGCGGTCCCGCTCTTCGGCATCGTCAGCCGACTGACCGAGCAGAAGGGCCTGCCGCTGGTTCTGGAGGCGCTGGACGACCTGATCGGCTCAGGCGGCCAGTTGGTCATCCTGGGCAGCGGCGATGCGCGTCTCGAAGCGGCCTTCGGCGATGCTGCGGCCAGGCACCCGAGCCAAATCGCCCGCCGCATCGGCATGGACGAAGGGCTGGCTCACCGCATCTATGCCGGCAGCGACATCATATTGGTGCCCAGCCGCTTCGAGCCCTGCGGCCTGACCCAGCTCTACGGCCTCAGCTACGGTGCGCTGCCTCTCGTGCACCGCGTCGGTGGCCTGGGCGACACCATCGTCGACACGACGCTGGAAGACCTTGCCGCCGGCACTGCCACCGGCTTTGTCTTCAACGACTTCACGGCCGATGCCTACCGGCGCGCGTTGCACCGCGCATTTGCGCTTTGGAGCCGGCAGACGTACTGGGCGGGCGTGCAGGATGTGGCGATGCGGCAGCGCTTCGGGTGGGACGCTGCGGCCGAGCGCTACATGGGTGTGTACCGTGAGCTGATACCTGCACGTGGGGTCTGAGTCATCATGGAACCCGTGAGCCCATCCATTCCCGACCGCATCCAGGACCTCCTCGACGAGCGCGTCACCACTTATGCGCAGGCCGCGCAACGCCACTTCAAGACCAACGACCTGGTGGTCGTGCTGGACTTCCGCGATGAGCCTGTTGAACTGCAGGCGGTGGCACGTGAGGACCTGGCAGCAGCCGAAGAGTTGTCACTGGATCTCCGGTTGAAGCTGTCCAAGCCGGCCTCGGAGCTCAGCGAAGTGCATGGGGCACCGGCGCAGTCGTTCTGGTTCATCGTGATCTTCGATGACGACCGATGCAGAGTGCGGGGCTGTGAACGCGTCGATGCTGGCGTCTTGACGTCAAAGGGCGAGCGCGATAACCCGGCGTAGCACCCCGGTGCGCTTGGCGGTGAGAACGAACGCCAGCGCAGATGCCGGCTTCAGTACATCAAACGGTCCGGCCGGATGTCCCGCAGGATGGTCGTGGCGATCTCTTCGATGGACTTGTGCGTGGACGACAGCCAGGCGATGCCCTCGCGCTTCATCATGGCCTCGGCCTCGTTGACTTCGTAGCGGCAGTTGAGCAGGTCGGCATATTTGCTGCCCGGGCGGCGCTCGTTGCGGATGGAGGAGAGGCGCTCGGGATCGATGGTCAGCCCGAAGCACTTGCGCCGGTGCGGCATCAACGAAGGCGGCAGCTTGCGGCGCTCGAAGTCCTCGGGGATCAGCGGGTAGTTGGCCGCCTTGATGCCGTGCTGCATGGCCAGATAAAGCGACGTCGGCGTCTTGCCGGAGCGCGAGACGCCGACAAGGATGACGTCGGCGACGTCCAGGTTCTTGCTACTCTGGCCGTCGTCATGGGCCAGCGAGAAGTTGATCGCTTCGATGCGGTCGTGGTACTCCTGGCTTTCGGCCACGTCTGAGAAGCGCCCCACCCGGTGGTTGCTCTTGATGCCGAACTCGTCTTCCAGCGGCTCGATGAAGGTGCCGAACATGTCCATCACCCGGCCCTGGCAGTGCTCGCGCACGATCTTGAGCACGTCGCGGTCCACAAGCGTCGCGAAAACGATGGGCCGATGCGCTTCGCGCTCGGCGACTTCGTTGATCTCGGTGACGACAGCATGGGCCTTGTCGGCCGAGTCGACAAAGGGCCGGCGCACGTGCCGCGCCTTGATGGCGAACTGGGCGAGGATGGAATTGCCGAAGGTTTCGGCGGTGATGCCGGTGCCGTCAGAGACGAAATAAACGGTTCTGGCGGTCATGACGGTGGCTCGCGAAGTGTGGTCGCGGCCATGATAGCCAGCGCTCAGGCTTCGCCCTTGAGCCTGGCAATCAGCTCGCGCATGACGGCGCTTTCCGCGGGCGGCAGCAGGCCGGCCCGCAGCAGCGACTCACGCTCAAGCTCGCGCAGCCGCCATTCGAGTTCGCCGACGACGGTCATCAGCTCGACCTGCAGCGTTGGGTCGCGCTGGTCGGCAAGCTCGGCGACAAGGGCATCAGGGTCGTGGGCATCCAGCCCGGTGCTGGAAAACGCCGTCTGGATGCGCAGCAGCCGTTGCAGGCCGGCTTCGAGCACCGCGCGCAAGGCCGGTTTGGCGGCAGCCAGGCGCTCGTCGATCCAGGGGCGCGATTGCTGAAACCGCTCCAGCGCCGAGGCGATGCCGATGACGCGCGGGATCGCCGACTCCAGCGGCATAGGGTCGGGAACCGCAATAGGCGCCGGACCGGCCGCCGCAGCCGTGGCGATGGCCTCGGTCAGTTCGCGGCTGAATTCACCTGGGATGAGGCGTGTGGCCACGCTGGCTCGCGTCATCGGGGTCATGCTCGTTTCGATCAAGGCCATCAGCCATTCGGCAGCGGCAAGGATCTGCCCCGTCATGGGCAGGGCAGCACCCTGAACACCACGTGGATAGCCAAAGCCATCCAGGCGCTCGTGGTGGTGCAGCACGGCGTTCGCGATGTCTCGGCCGGCCCCCCTCATGCCGCGCAGCACGCGCTCGCCCACCACCGGATGAGAAGCGACATGGCGCCATTCCCGCGGCCCCAGCGGCGTACCGGGGCGCATGTACTGCGGGTCGATGTAGAGCTCGCCCACATCGTGCAGCAGCCCTGCCAGCGCCAGCATGCGGTGCTGCTCGGTCTCGCCGGGAAGCATGCGCCGAGCCAGTGCCAGTGCGAGCATGGCCACGCCGGCCGTGTGCTTGAGGCGGTCGCCCTGGTGCTCGGCATAGACCGTCAGGAGCGACTGCACAGGCACGCTGAGTTTCAGCGTGGCCAGCGTGATCGGTGCGCTGGGGTAGAGGTCGTGGGCACAGATTGCCTTGAGCAGTGGATGCTGTTCGAGCAGCGCTTCGCCCAATGGCCCGAAGCTTTCCGGCATGACGCCCTCGGTGACCTGGATGCAGTCCTCGAGCGGCTTCTGCAATTTGTGCATCAGCAGCCGGTCGCGCACCTTGGCATTGATCAAGGCGCCCTTGGCGAGCAGCTTGATGCCGTTCTGGCTGACGATGTCTTCACTGGCTTCGACGGCTCGCGACTCCGACACATGGATCACATGGTCGAGGTAATGGGGGTTGACTTCTTCGGGGCTGTCGTCGTCGCGGGTCACGCGGGCATTGTGCATAGCTAGAGGACTACGGGCTTGACTTCAATCAGTCGCCTGACAACGTTTTCACGCCACCCGGAAAGAGGGGACACGAGGCCGGTCAGGGACTTATTGCACACCGCCGCGCCGTTACTGCATGAAACCCAACGCCTAGAATCGGCCGCAATTCCTCGCGATCAGCCCATGCGCTTCTCCTTCCTCCTAGAAGAATCCAGAAATGGACGGAGCAGCGCCTGCCTTGAGCTTTTCAGCTCGGTCCTGGGCCAGGACGACGCGACGACACCGGTTTTTCAACCTCCCGGAGTTTTCCCATGTCCACCCTGTTCGAGGCGACCGCCCTGGTCGTACCGTTTGAGAACCTGAGGATGACCGACGTCGAGTCTGTTGGCGGCAAGAACGCCAGCCTCGGCGAAATGATCTCGCAGCTCGCCGCAAGCGGCGTGCGCGTCCCCGGAGGGTTCGCCACCACGGCGCATGCCTTCCGGCAGTTCCTGAGACACGAGGGGCTGGACGCGCGCATCGCGGCGCGGCTGTCCACGCTGAACACCGACGACGTCCGTGCCCTGGCCGAGGCCGGTGCCGAGATCCGCGGCTGGATCGAGAAGCAACCCTTCCCGGCCGACTTGGAAGCTGCAGTGCGTTCCTCGTTTGACCAGCTGACGTCCGACAACCCCGGCGTGTCATTCGCGGTGCGGTCTTCCGCGACCGCCGAGGATCTGCCCGACGCATCTTTTGCCGGCCAACAGGAAACCTTCCTAAACGTCGTCGGCATCGACGACGTGCTGCACAAGATGCGTGAAGTGTTCGCCTCGCTCTATAACGACCGCGCCATCAGCTATCGCGTGCACAAGGGCTTTGCGCACGGCGATGTGGCGTTGTCCGCCGGCGTGCAGCGCATGGTGCGCAGCGACCTCGGTTCGGCCGGCGTCATGTTCACCATCGATACCGAAAGTGGCTTCCAGGACGTCGTCTTCATCACGTCCAGCTACGGCCTGGGCGAGACGGTGGTGCAGGGCGCCGTGAACCCGGACGAGTTCTATGTCCACAAGCCCGCGCTGAAGGCCGGCAAGCTGGCCATCATCCGCCGCAACCTGGGTTCCAAGCTGCTGCGCATGGAGTTCGCGACGCCCGAAGAAAAGGCGGCAAGCGGCAAGCTGGTGCGGACCGTCGACACGGTGCCCGAGCAGCGCAACCGCTACTCGCTGAATGACACCGAGGTGACCGAGCTGGCCCAGTACGCGCTGATCATCGAGCAGCACTACGGCCGTGCGATGGACATCGAATGGGGCCGCGATGGCGTGGACGGCAAGATCTACATCCTGCAGGCCCGCCCGGAGACGGTGAAGAGCCAGTCGGCCGGCCAGGTCGAGCTGGCCTACAAGCTCAAGGCTCACAGCGCCGTGCTGGCCGAAGGTCGTGCCATTGGCCAGAAGATCGGCACCGGGCCGGTTCGCCTGGTGGACAGCGTGGCCGAGATGGAGCGCGTGCAGCCCGGGGATGTACTCGTCACTGACATGACCGACCCGAACTGGGAGCCGGTCATGAAGCGCGCCAGCGCCATCGTCACCAACCGCGGTGGCCGCACCTGCCACGCGGCCATCATTGCGCGCGAACTGGGCATCCCGGCGGTGGTTGGCTGCGGCGACGCGACCGACAAGCTCAAGGACGGCCAGTTGGTCACAGTCGCCTGCTCGGAGGGCGACACCGGCTACATCTACGACGGCCTGCTGGAGACCGAGATCAGCGAGGTGCACCGCGGCGAGCTGCCGTACTGCCCCATCAAGATCATGATGAACGTCGGCAACCCGCAGCTGGCCTTCAACTTCGCGCAGATGCCCTCAGGAGGCGTGGGCCTGGCCCGGCTCGAGTTCATCATCAACAACAACATCGGCGTCCACCCCAAGGCCATCCTGGACTATCCGAACATCGATGCCGACCTGAAGAAGGCCGTCGAGTCCGTCGCCCGCGGTCACGCGTCGCCGCGTGCCTTCTACGTCGACAAGCTGGCCGAAGGCATCGCGACGATTGCCGCCGCGTTCTTCCCGCGCCCGGTCATCGTGCGCTTGTCGGACTTCAAGTCCAACGAGTACCGCAAGCTCATCGGCGGCAGCCGTTACGAGCCGGACGAAGAGAACCCCATGCTGGGCTTCCGCGGTGCGTCGCGCTACATCAGCGGCGAGTTCCAGGACGCGTTCGCGATGGAGTGCGAGGCGCTCAAGCGCGTGCGCAAGGACATGGGGCTCACGAACATTGAGATCATGGTGCCCTTCGTCCGTACGGTGAAGCAGGCCTCGCGCGTGGTCGAGATGCTGGCCGAGCGCGGCCTCAAGCGCGGCACGGACGGCCTGCGCATCATCATGATGTGCGAGGTGCCCAGCAACGCCATCCTGGCCGAGCAGTTCCTGGAGCATTTCGACGGCATGTCCATCGGCTCCAACGACCTGACACAGCTCACGTTAGGCCTGGACCGCGACTCCGGCCTGGAGCAACTGGCCGGCGACTTCGACGAGCGTGACCCGGCGGTGAAAGCCATGATCTCGCGCGCCATCCGCGCCTGCCGAGCGACCGGCAAGTACATCGGCATTTGTGGGCAGGGGCCAAGCGATCATCCGGACTTCGCCGACTGGCTGGCGGAGGAGGGCATCGTGTCGATCTCGCTGAACCCCGACACGGTCATCGAGACCTGGCAGCGCCTGGCGGCCAAGTAATCAGGCTTCGTTCCTGATCAGCCCGGGTTCTCCGCAAGGGGACCCGGGCTTTTTATTGCCATGATCGCGGCCATGTTTTCAGGCCCCGCTCGCCAACTCCATCGCCGCTACGCCCTCTTTGCGTTGAGCTTCATCGCCCTCGTCATCGGCCTGGGCCTGGCCGAGCAGCGCGGCCTGCCGAAAGCCTGGATTGGCTACACCTTCCTCGGCGCAACGGTGCTCGTCTACGCCGTCATCGGCATCCTGTGCCGCACGACCGACCCGGCGGAGTACTTCGTCGCCGGGCGCCGCGTGCCGCCGCTCTACAACGGCATGGCCGCGGGTGCCGACTGGATGAGCGCCGCGACCTTCATCGGCCTGACCGGCACCCTCTACGCCAGCGGCTATGCCGGCCTGGCTTACGTGCTGGGCTGGACCGGGGGCTTCGTGCTGGTCGCCCTGTGCATCGCGCCCTATCTGCGCCGCTTCGGCCAGTTCACGCTGGCCGATTTCCTGGCGGAGCGCTTCGACAGCCGCACGCTGCGCTTGGTCGGCGCCGCAGCGGCCATCCTGGTGTCGTTCGTCTATCTGGTCGCCCAGATCTATGGCGTCGGGCTCATCACCACACGGCTGACCGGCCTGGGTTTCGAGGTTGGCGTCTTCGTCGGCCTGGGCGGCGTGCTGGTCTGCTCCTTCCTCGGCGGCATGCGTGCCGTCACCTGGACGCAGGTGGCGCAGTACCTGATCATGATCCTGGCCTATTTGGTGCCGGTCATCTGGCTCAGCGTCAAGCAGACGGGCTGGCCGCTGCCCCAACTGGTCTACGGCCAGCAACTGCACCAGCTCGCCGAGCGCGAGAGCGAGCTGATCCGCGACCCGGCCGAGCTGCAGGTGCGTGCCATCCATCAGCAGCGCGCCGAAGCAGCCGTGATGCGTCTGGCCGACGTGCCCAAGGCACTGGCCGAGGAACAGGCGAAGGCGGCGGCCAGCGTCGCCGCATTGAAGGCCGCGGATGCGCCGCTGGCGCAGATCCAGGCCGCCGAAAAGCAGCGGGCGGCCCTGCCCCGCACGCCGGCTGAGGCCGAGGAGCGTTGGCGGCGTGATCAGGCCAGCGAGATCCGCCTGGCCCAGCCGCTGTCCGGCCTCGTGCCGCACACGCAACCGTTTGCAGGCAACCCCGACGGCACGCCGGCCGAGCGCGAACAGGCCAGCGAGGCGCGTCGCAACTTCATCGCGTTGGCCCTGTGCCTGATGGTGGGCACGGCCGGCCTACCGCACCTGCTGACGCGCTACTACACGACCCCTTCGGTCTCGGCAGCGCGCGAGTCGGTGGCTTGGTCGCTGGTCTTCATTTGCCTGCTCTACCTGACCGCGCCGGCCCTCGCCGTCATGGTCAAGACCGAAGTCTTCAATGGCCTCGTCGGCACGAGCTTTGACCAACTGCCCGCCTGGATACGCCAGTGGCAGCGCGTTGACCCGACCCTGCTGTCGGCCGTCGACCTGAACGGCGATGGTCGGCTCCAACTGGGCGAACTGCGCCTGCACCCGGATCTCGTCATGCTGGTCATGCCTGAGCTGGGCGGCCTGCCATATGTGATCTCGGGCATGGTTGCGGCTGGCGGGCTGGCAGCGGCGCTGTCCACGGCAGATGGCCTTCTGCTGGCCATTTCCAGCGCGCTGTCGCATGACCTCTACTACAAGGCCATCAATCCCGAGGCCTCGCGCACCCGGCGGGTCACATTGTCCAAGGCGCTGCTGCTGGCTGCGGCGCTGGCGGCGGCGGCGGTGGCCTCCAGCCGCCCGGCGGACATCCTGGCCGTGGTCACGGCCGCCTTCTCCATCGCGGGCTCGACTTTCTTCCCTGCGCTGGTCGCAGGCGTGTTCTGGCGCCGGGCGAACCGGGCCGGTGCGCTGGCCGGCATGCTCACGGGTCTGGGCGTCTGCGTCATCTATCTCGTCGTGGCTCACCCGGGGCTCAGGGCGCTGGTTGGCCTGCCCGGCCCGGTGACGCTGTTCTGGGGAATTCAGCCGGCGTCGGCCGGCCTGTTCGGCGTACCGGCCGGAGCCCTGGCCTTGGTGCTGGTAAGCCTGATCACCGCGCCGCCCGCTGCTCGGCAGCGCGAATTTGTCGACGCGCTGCGCAGCCCACAGCGGCCCTGAGGACAGAGCCCGGTTGGTGGATCGGCCATCTCCGGCTAGAATCGCTGGTTCCCCCTTGCCGAGTCACGAGTAGACGCTGTGATTCGGCTTCCACAGCCCGGCAGTTCATTTCGACAGCGCTGGGCTGGAATCCACAAGGAGTATTCATGCGTCACTATGAAATCGTTCTGCTGATCCATCCGGATCAAAGCGAACAGGTTCCGGCCATGCTGGAGCGCTACAAGGGCCTGATCACCGCTGGTGGCGGTGTCGTGCACCGGGTCGAGGACTGGGGCCGTCGTCAGATGGCGTACCTGATCCAGAAGCTCGCCAAGGCCCACTACCTGTGCCTGAACATCGAGTGCAGCAAGGAAGTCCTCGCTGAACTCGAGACCGGCTTCCGCTTCAACGATGCCGTGCTGCGCCACCTCACCGTGGTTCAGGACAAGGCCATCTCGACCCCCTCGGTCATGATGAAGGCCGTCGAGCGCGAAGAAGCCCGCAAGGCGCCGCAACAGCAAGAAGCGGCCTGAGCCCACGCTCATCGCTAAAGAACCAGGTTTTTCGAGCAGCTTGCCTCTAGCGTGAACCAGCTTCACCTGCAGGCACAGATCCAGCAACTCGGACAAGTTCGCTACACACCCGCCGGGCTGATGGCCCTGGACGCAAGCCTGAAGGCCGAGTCCGAAGTCATCGAAGCCGGCAAGCCGCGCAAGGTCTCCCTGGAGATCAAGGCGGTCGCGGTGGGCGAGTTGGCCAAGCAGTTGCAGGCGCTGGGAGTCGGTGGCATCGCGGTGTTCCGCGGTTTCCTGACCCACCAGCGCAATGGCCGGGGCTTCATCGCCCACGTCACCGTGATCGAACCGGCTGCTCCACAAGAACCCGGAAATCATTGAATCCGGATAGATTTAACAGAGGTCCTCTATGCCCCCGCCACGTGGTAAAGGTCGCTTCTCCAAAGACAAGAAGCCCAAGCGCAACCAACAATCGTTGCTGTTCCGTCGCAAGCGTTTCTGCCGCTTCACCGTCGCCGGTGTCGAGCAGATCGACTACAAGGACATCGACACGCTGCGCGATTTCGTGTCTGAGAACGGCAAGATCACGCCCGCTCGCCTGACCGGCACGCGCGCTTTCTTCCAGCGTCAGCTGACGGTTGCCATCAAGCGTGCGCGCTTCCTGGCCTTCCTGCCGTACAGCGACCAGCACAAGGTCTAAGGAGCTGACGACATGCAAGTGATCCTGCTCGAAAAAGTGGCCAACCTTGGCAACCTCGGCGATGTCGTCAAGGTCAAGGACGGTTATGCCCGCAACTTCCTGATCCCAACCAAGCAGGCGCGCCGCGCCACCGAAGTCGCGATCAAGGAATTCGAAGCCAAGCGCGCCGAACTCGAAAAGGCTGCCGCCGCCAAGCTGGCCGAAGCCCAGAAGCTGGGCGAAGCGCTCGCCGGCAAGACCGTTCGCATCGCCCAGAAGGCCGGTGTGGACGGCCGCCTGTTCGGTTCCGTGACGAACGCCGACATCGCCGACGCGCTGACCAAGATGGGCTCGCCCATCGCCAAGTCGCAAGTGCGCCTGCCCAACGGCCCGCTGAAGACCGTCGGTGAGTTCCCGGTGAGCGTCGCTGCCCACACGGACGTGGTCGTCGAGATCAGCGTTCAGGTGGTTGCAGAAGCCGAGTAAAAGCGGCTTGCGCTGCGGCCTGGAAGGCCGCAACATCCAAAGAAGGCCGATGCCCCACGGGGTTTCGGCCTTCTGTCTTTCTGGACCAGGTTTTCCCGCCCGGTCCACCGCTTACTCCCAGTCCGTTCACAGCTTTATCCACAGGCATGTCCGCGATCTTTCCTGCTTCATCTTCCACCGCCCCCTATGACGATGAAGTCGCGCGTCTGCGTGTGCCGCCGCACTCGGTGGAGGCCGAGCAGAGCGTGCTTGGCGGCCTGCTGATCGACAACTCGGCCTGGGACAAGGCCGCCGACCTGCTGACCGACAGCGACTTCTATCGCTTCGAGCACAAGCATGTTTACGCGGCCGTCGGCAAGCTCATCAACGCGGGCAAGCCGGCTGACGTGGTCACCGTCTTTGACGAACTGACTTCCGTGGGCCGCGCCGAGGAATGCGGCGGGCTGGCCTACTTGAATGCGCTGGCGCAGAGCGTTCCCAGCGCCGCCAATCTGCGCCGTTATGCCGAGATCGTCCGAGAGCGGGCCATCCTGCGCAAGCTCGTGGCCACCAGCGACGAGATCGCCACCGCTGCGATGAATCCGCAGGGTCGCGCCGTCACGCAGATCCTCGACGAGGCCGAGGGCAAGATCTTCCGCATCGGCGAGGAGGGTTCGCGCAGCCGCCAGGGGTTCCAGAGCATGGATAACCTCGTCGTGGCGCTGATCGATCGCGTCAACGAGCTGGCCGAGAGCGGCGCCCAGGACGTGACCGGCGTGCGCACCGGCTTCTACGATCTTGATAGGCAGACCGCCGGCCTGCAGGGCGGCGACCTCATCGTGCTGGCGGCGCGCCCGTCGATGGGCAAGACAGCGTTCGCGGTCAACATCGCCGAGAACGTGGCCATCAATGAAGGCCTGCCAGTCGTCATCTACTCGATGGAAATGGGCGCTGCCCAGCTGGCCCTGCGCATGGTGGGCTCCATCGGCCGCATCGACCAAAGCCATCTGCGCACCGGTCAGCTCAAGGACGACGAGTGGGGGCGTCTATCGGAAGCCGTCGACAAGCTCGGCAAGGCCAGCATCTTCATCGACGAGAGCCCCGGCCTCTCGCCCAGCGAGGTGCGCGCCCGCGCGCGTCGGCAGGCGCGCATCTGCGGCCAGCTCGGCCTCATCGTCATCGACTACCTGCAGCTAATGAGTGGCAACGGTGGCGGCAGCGAGGAAAACCGTGCGACCGTGCTCGGCGAGATCTCGCGCGGCCTGAAGGCGCTGGCCAAGGAGCTGAAGTGCCCCGTCATCGCGCTGTCGCAGCTGAACCGCTCGGTCGAGCAGCGGCCGGACAAGCGGCCCATGATGTCCGATCTGCGCGAGTCCGGCGCCATCGAGCAGGACGCGGACATCATCATGTTCATCTACCGTGACGAGTACTACACCAAGGACGAGTGCAAGGAGCCTGGGGTGGCAGAGATCATCATCGCGAAACAGCGGAATGGCCCGGTGGGCACGGTGAAGCTGATGTTCCAGCGCATGCACACAAAGTTCGAGAACCTCGCGCCCGGCTATGTCGGCGTGGAGCGGGACGAGTACTGAGCCAGTCGCGGGATCAAGCGCCAGGGCGACTCAACTGCTGCGCCGCTGTTGGGACAGCAACTCGTCAAGCTGCATGAAGTTGATGGGCTTCATCAGATGGTGATCAAAAGCGTTCAGCTCAACGCTCTTCAACGCGCCGGTGACCGCGACAACGACGATCTGATGGCCGAAGCGCTGCCGCAATTCGGCGGCCAAGGCGTGCCCGTCGACCTGAGGCATGAAGACGTCGATCAGCGCGAAGTGAGGGGAGAGGGTCTCCGCCACCTTGAGTGCGTCCCGGGCACAGGTGGCATAGCGCACCTGCCGGCCCTCCAGCTGCAGGCTGAACGCCAGTGACTCTGCCGAGTCCGGGTCGTCGTCGACAACCAGGACCCTGAGCTTTTGCGGGTCGGCGGTCTCATCCAACGGGGAAGGGGCATGCTGGCTCATGGATGAGACTGTCGGCCCAAGCATTGCGGCCTGGCCTGGGGACAATCACCTAGCGGCTCGCCGCTAGCCGCTGGCGAACCCGACAAAGGGGACAGCGGCGAACTGAGTCGCCGGCTGCAAGGTGGTCGGCTTCGGCAGGCGGTCAGGTGCCGGTATCGGATTCGGCGGCGGCACTTCCTTGCGACACGCCGTAAGAACCGCCAGCGTGATGACGATGCCCGACGTCACCTGCAACAGGCGTTGCTGCGGCTTCATCGTCTGCTCCGTTCAGTTGAATGACCGGCGGGCCTCAAATGCCCCAGGGTGCGCCGTAGTGGTCATAGACACCGCGACCGTATTCGTCAGAGTAATCCGGCCGTTCGTCCTTGGCGTATCGGGGGCCGCTCTTAAGCTGTTCCATGTCAAGGTTGACGACATAACCGTCTTTCTCAGTGTCATAGGTCAGCATGCTCCAGGGCAGCGCAAACCTGTCGGTCCCCATGCCGAGAAAGCCGCCGAACTCGAGCGCCGCGTAGCGCACATGGCCCGTGCGTTTGTCGATGACCAGATCGTCGATGGCTCCGAGCTTCTCGCCCGCGAGGTTGTAGACATCAGTGCCTTCGACACGGGAAGAAGAGATGGTGGTGTGCAAGCTCATGGAAGCCTCCGCAGTGATGGCTCCACTTTCGGCGACGCCGTTTGATCAAGCGGTCAGCGCTTGGCACGTCCTGTCGTAGGCGGTGGCCGACGACCTGAAGGCCGGTGTGATACAGCTTGGCGCAAAAGCCGTTCAGCGGCCGGTCAAATACTGTATATATTTACAGCATGTCGACCTCGCCCACTCGTATCGCCGCGGCACAACCCGCACTCGTGCCGCTTGAATCCATCAAGGGCCGCGGCACCGCAACTGCCATGCCGCATCGGTTCGAGCAGAGGGAGCGTGAGCAGTTCGACGACGGCTGGGGGGCGCTGGACCAGGACGCCGCGCAAGAGCATCTTCCGCCCGAGACGCAGGTCATCGAAGAGCACGCCAAGAGCATCGTCACGCGCAACCAGTCCCCAGACATCAACTTCGACTACTCGATCAACCCGTATCGCGGCTGCGAGCACGGCTGCATCTACTGTTTCGCGCGGCCCACGCACAGTTATCTGAACCTGTCGCCTGGGCTGGACTTCGAGACGCGCATCGTCGCGAAGGCCAATGCGGCCGAGCGCCTGCGCGAGACGCTGGCGAGTGCCCGGTATGAACCGCGTTCGCTGGTGCTGGGTACGGCGACCGATGCTTACCAGCCCGTCGAGCGCAAGCTCGGCATCACGCGCCGCATCGTCGAGGTGCTGGCGGAATGCGCCCATCCCTTCTCGGTCGTCACCAAGTCCGCTGGCATCGAGCGCGAGCTCGATTTGATTGCGCCGATGGCGGCCCAGGGCCTGGTGTCTGTCTATCTGTCGGTGACGACACTGGACAACGAACTGGCGCGCATCCTTGAGCCACGTGCGGCGGCGCCGGCGCGGCGGCTGCGCACGATCAAGGCGTTGGCCGAAGCCGGCGTGCCGGTGGGTGTGAGTGTCTCGCCCATCATTCCCTTCATCAACGAACCCGAACTGGAGCGCATCCTGGAAGCCGCCGCAGCGGCCGGCGCCAGCAGCGCCTTTAGCATTCCCGTGCGCCTGCCCTGGGAGGTGAACCCGCTGTTCCAGGACTGGTTGCAACGCCACTTCCCCGACCGCGCCGAGCGCGTGATGGCGCGCATCCGCGACATGCGGGGCGGCAAGGACAACGACGCGCGTTTCGGCACGCGCTTCACGGGCGAGGGCGTCTGGGCCGAGCTGCTGCAGGCGCGGTTCCAGCGCGCGGTCAACAAGCTCGGCTTGCGCAACAAGCGGCGGCCGGTGGAACTGGGCCTGTTCCGCAGGCCGCCCAAGGCGACCACACAAGGCAGCCTCTTTTAGTGGCTGGCCGCGTTAAGCCGGGGGATGGGTTTGAGAGCTGCCGCTCAGCCGGCGACAGCGGCTTCGGGCGCGCGCAGCGCCACGCCGCCGGCAGCGCGTGGCTTGCCGGGACTGCTGCCCATGGGCTTCACATATCGGCTGTGCAAGGCGTCGATCTGATCGGCCAGCGTCTCGGCGCTGTCGATCTTGTCGGCATGGCGCTTCAGCACCAGGCCAGCCATGTCGATGAGCTTGGCATTGCGCGTGACCTCCCCCTGCTGGATCAACAGCTCGACGGCGACCTTGGCGCTGCCGCGCAGCGAATGCCGCATTGCCGTCTCGGCGACGTTGAAGATCTGTTGGTGACAGTCGCGAAACTGGTCCGCCGAGGCTAGATGAGTTTCCGACATCGCCACGAGGATCTCGGTGCTCGCCTTGGTGGCGCAATGGCGCACACCCAAGCTGCGCAGGATGGGCATCATTTCTTCGAGCTCGACCTCTTGGCTGCAAAGCCGTAGCCACAGCGCCGTCAGCAGCGAGGCGGCCTCAAGGTCGAAATTGCCGCTGTCCGCGTGCTGGGTGAATTCGCGCGCAACGACCAGGGCCTGACCGACGCGGCGCTCCAGCAAAAAGGCCAAGCCGCGGAAGACGAGGTCGAAGCGCTGCAGGCGGATGGAGCCCGGCGCGCGTTCCATCGCAGCGGTCAGTGAGTCGTGGGCGTACTTGAAGCCCTTGGTGTCCTTGGCGTCGAAGCGCATCAACCCGATCAACACCAGGCTGAGCATGTCGAAAAGCTTGGAGCGCAGGCCCTGCGACATGGCGCGTTCAAGCATCTTCAGCGCCTCCGCGCGCTGGCCGGCGTAGAAGCCGAGCGACCCGCAGCGCTGCAGACGCAGCAGGCAGCCGGGGGTGAGCGTCGCGGCGGTCTGGTAGGTCTTGAGCGCCTGCGCGAGGTCGCCCTGTTCCATCTGCACATGGCCCATCAGGTCATGCGAGTCGGCGTAGTCGGGCAGGTCTCCGGTCAGGTTCTCCAGCGTGCGGCGGGCCGCCTGCAGGTTGCCGGTGGCGACTTCGGTGCGTGCCACACCAAGACGTGCCCACGGCACTGTCTTGGCCGCGATGATGGCCTCGTACAGGACCCTGGCGTCGGCGAAGCGCTTCAGGCGCAGCAGCAACTCTGCACCGATGCGGGCGGCGTAAAGCCAGTACTTGTCCTTGGCCTCAAAACGGGCAAGGCAGAGATTGGCTGCAGTCTCGAAATCCTGGTTCTCGATGGCCTCGAAGATCTCTTTCAGGATGCGCTTGCGCTGCCGCGCGCTGGCCAGCCGCTCGGCCAGGTTGGCGCTGGTGTAGGGCTTGATCAGGTAGGCGTCCAGCGCGGCCTCGGCGGCCTCGGCGACCTTGGCGTAGGTCGCTTCGCTGGTCACCATGACGAAGACGGTCGAGTAGGGCAGCAGGCCTTCGCGGCGCAGCTCGTCCAGCAGGTCCTGGCCCGAGGTGTCGCTGGCGTCGAAGTGGTAGTCGCACAGCACGATGTCGAAGGTCTGGTGCTCCAGCATCACGCGGGCATCTTTGACGCGCGGCGTCTGCCGCACCGTGCCGACGCCGAGGTCGCGCAACTGGGCGGACATCAGGCTGCGTGAATTGGCATTGCCGTCGATGATCAGCGCCGATGCCGCCTGGATGGTGTTGTCCATCAGGAACATGCCGACTCCTTCCGCGGCGCGAAGCCGTGGACTGTGAGCGCAAGGGACGGCGAATGGATCACTTATGAGTCATCGGTGTGACAGTCGGCGAACTTTAGGGTTGATGTGCGCGCGCGGGTGAGCTGGTAAATACCGCAATACGACAAGCGGCGTGACTTACGACGCAGGCCGGGCTGGCGCGGATCGGCGGAGAACCGGCGCAAAAAAGCCGCGAGACCCGGTCGGGTGTCGCGGCTCGGCGGGTAAGCCAGGGCTTACTTGAACAGGTCCTTGACCCGATCGGTCCAACTCTTGGCGTTGGGCGAGTGACGCTCGCCGCCGTCCTTGAGGCTCTTGTCGAGCTCCTTGAGCAGCTTCTTCTGATGCTCGGTCAGCTTGACCGGCGTCTCCACGGCGATGTGGCAGTAGAGGTCGCCGGGATAGCTGGAACGCACGCCCTTGATGCCCTTGCCGCGCAGGCGGAAAGTCTTGCCGTGCTGGGTGCCTTCCGGGAGCTCAATCTCGGCCTTGCCCCCCAGCGTCGGCACCTCGATGCCGCCGCCAAGTGCCGCCGTGATCATTGACACCGGCATCGTGCAGTGCAGGTCGTCGCCATCGCGCTCGAAGATGTCGTGCTGCTTGATGCGGATCTCGATGTAGAGATCACCGCTCGGGCCACCGTTCACGCCAGGCTCGCCATTGCCCGCGGAGCGGATGCGCATGCCCTCGTTGATGCCGGCCGGAATCTTCACTTCCAGCGTCTTGGTCTTCTTGACCTTGCCCTGGCCGCTGCAGGCCGTGCAGGGGTCGGGAATGATCTTGCCGCTGCCATGGCAATGTGGGCACGTCTGCTGGATGCTGAAGAAGCCCTGGCGCATGTGCACCGTGCCCGAGCCCCCACATGACCCGCAGGTCTTGGCGCTGGTTCCCGGCTTGGCGCCGGTGCCGCCGCAGGTCTCGCAGCCTTCCCAGCTCGGGATGCGGATCTGCGTCTCCTTGCCCCGAGCGGCCTCTTCCAGCGTGATCTCCATCGCGTAGCTGAGGTCGCTGCCCCGGTAGACCTGCTGGCCGCCCGCGCCGCGGCGCTGGCCGCCCTGGCCGCCGAAGATGTCGCCGAAGATGTCGCCGAAAGCCTCGGCAAAGCCGCCGAAGCCTTCCGCACCGGGGCCGCCGCGCCCGCCGCCCATGTTGGGGTCGACACCGGCATGGCCGTACTGGTCGTAGGCCGCGCGCTTTTGCGCATCGGACAGCATCTCGTAGGCCTCCTTGGCCTCCTTGAAGCTTTCCTCAGCCTTCTTCGCCCCGTCGCCCTGGTTGCGGTCGGGGTGGTGCTTCATGGCCAGCTTGCGGTAGGCCTTCTTGATGTCCTCGTCGCTCGCGTTCTTGGCGACGCCGAGGATTTCGTAGTAATCGCGCTTGGAAGCCATGTTTGCCGCTTCTCGTTTCAAGGGAAAAAGCCCGAGGGCGCTGAATGAGCGCTCCCGGGCTGTGAAGTCATCGAAGGATTACTTGCTGTCCTTGACTTCCTTGAACTCCGCATCCACGACGTTGTCGTCGGCGGGGCGCTTCGCTTCGGCTTGCGCCGACGCCTGGGGCTGCTCAGCCGCACCGCCCGCACCGGCCGCAGCCGCTGCAGCCGCCTGGGCGCCTTGCTGGTCGGCATAGACCTTCTCGCCCAGCTTTTGGCTGGCCGTCATCAGCGCCTCGGTCTTGGCTTCGATGTCGGCCTGGTCGTCGCCCTTGATGGCTTCTTCGAGCGCCTTGGCAGCGGCCTCGATGGCATCCTTCTCGGCGGCTTCGAGTTTGTCGCCATGCTCGGCAAGCGACTTGCGCACGCTGTGCACCATGCCGTCGGCCTGGTTGCGGGCCTGCACCAGCTCGACCTTCTTCTTGTCCTCGGCCGCGTTGGCTTCGGCGTCCTTCACCATCTTCTCGATCTCGGCTTCGGAGAGGCCCGAGTTCGCCTTGATGGTGATCTTGTTCTCCTTGCCGGTGCCCTTGTCCTTGGCGCCGACGTGCAGGATGCCGTTGGCGTCGATGTCGAAGCTGACCTCGATCTGCGGCGTGCCACGCGGTGCCGGGGGGATGCCTTCAAGGTTGAACTCGCCCAGCGACTTGTTGGCCTGGGCCAGCTCGCGCTCGCCCTGGTAGACCTTGATCGTCACGGCCGGCTGGTTGTCGTCGGCGGTTGAGAAGGTCTGGCTGAACTTGGTGGGGATGGTCGTGTTCTTCTTGATCATCTTCGTCATCACGCCGCCCAGGGTCTCGATGCCCAGGCTCAGCGGGGTGACGTCCAGCAGCAGCACGTCCTTGCGCTCGCCGCCCAGGACCTGGCCCTGGATGGCGGCACCGACGGCCACGGCCTCGTCGGGGTTGACGTCACGGCGCGGTTCCTTGCCGAAGAACTCCTTGACCTTGTCCTGCACCTTGGGCATGCGGGTCATGCCGCCGACCAGGATCACGTCGTCGATGTCGCTCAACGCGACGCCAGCGTCCTTCACCGCCACGCGGCAGGGGGCGATGGTGCGCTCGATCAGCTCGTCCACCAGCGACTCCAGCTTGGCGCGGGTCAGCTTGACGTTCAGGTGCTTCGGGCCGGTCGCGTCAGCCGTGATGTAGGGCAGGTTGACGTCCGTCTGCGACGAGTTGGACAGCTCGATCTTGGCCTTCTCGGCGGCTTCCTTCAGGCGCTGCAGGGCCAGCACGTCCTTGGTCAGGTCGACGCCCTGGTCCTTCTTGAACTCGGCAATGATGTAGTCGATGATGCGCTGGTCGAAGTCCTCGCCGCCCAGGAAGGTGTCGCCGTTGGTCGACAGCACTTCGAACTGCATCTCGCCGTCCACGTCGGCGATCTCGATGATGGAGACGTCGAACGTGCCGCCGCCCAGGTCATACACGGCGATCTTGCGGTCGCCCTTGCCGTGCTTGTCCAGGCCGAAGGCGAGGGCCGCGGCAGTGGGCTCGTTGATGATGCGCTTGACGTCCAGGCCCGCGATGCGCCCGGCGTCCTTGGTGGCCTGGCGCTGGGCGTCGTTGAAGTAGGCCGGCACCGTGATGACGGCCTCGGTCACTTCCTCGCCGAGGTAGTCCTCGGCGGTCTTCTTCATCTTGCGCAGGATCTCGGCCGAGACCTGCTGCGGCGCCAGCTTCTTGCCGCGCACTTCCACCCAGGCATCGCCGTTGTCGGCCGCGGTGATGGCATAGGGCATCAGGTCGATGTCCTTCTGCACTTCCTTCTCGGTGAACTTGCGGCCGATCAGGCGCTTGACCGCGTAGATCGTGTTCTTCGGGTTGGTGACCGACTGGCGCTTGGCAGAGGCGCCGACGAGGATCTCGCCGTCTTCCTGGTAGGCGATGATGGACGGCGTGGTGCGCGCGCCTTCGGCGTTCTCGATCACGCGGGTGGTGTTGCCTTCCATGACCGACACGCACGAATTCGTGGTACCCAGGTCAATGCCGATGATCTTTCCCATTTGGAACTCCTGAAGATTTGTTGATGTGTTCGAGTTGTGGATAAGTCGCGCCGTTTCAAGAGAACGGCGGCTAGTGCATTACTTCGGCGCGGCCACCGTCACGAGAGCCGGCCGCAGTACGCGGTCGGCGATCAGGAAGCCCTTTTGCAGCACCGTGACGACCGTATTGGCGTCCTGCTGAGGCGCCGGCACTACCGAGATGGCCTGGTGCTGGTGGGGGTCGAACTTGGCGCCCTGGCCGGGGTTGATCTCGACGACTTTGTTGCGTTCCAGCGCGCTGGACAATTGGCGGCGGGTGGCGTGCACGCCTTCGAGCACGGTGTCGACCGTGGCGCTGGGCGTGGCGATGGCCGCCTCCATGCTGTCCATCACGGGCAGCATGGCTTCGGCAAAGCTTTCGATGGCGAACTTGCGCGCCTTGGCAACGTCTTCATCGCCACGGCGGCGGGCGTTTTCAGCCTCGGCCTTGGCGCGCAGATAGGCGTCGCTCATCTCCGCCAATCGCTGCTTCAGGCCTTCGAGCTCAGCGGTCAGGGTTTCGGGGTTCAGGTCAGCGGCCGTGGGCTCGGTGGCGCCGGCCGCGTCTTCGGGCAGGGAATGTTCGGTCGTCATGGCATGAATGGGCAGGATCGCGTCGACGTTGGGCGCGATGTCCCGGTTTCAAGAGGGGAGATTCAAAAAGGAATGATCCGGGTCAACCCGGATCGCCAGGGTCTTCCACGTCGTCCAGGGAGGCCGACCAGCGGTCCCAGTCGGCCAGGCGCCGCCTATCCTGCTTGGTCGGCCGGCCCTGCTCGATGCTGGCGGCGGGCTCCGGCGCCAGCCGGCGCGCCTCGGCGGCGGCCTCACGCGCCGTGATGCTCGCTGCCGTCTCCGCATATAGCGTTTGCGCCTGGGGCGCCGGGCCGCGCTGGTTGGACAGACCCTTGACCTCCACCTCGCGGGCAAGCGTGCCGATGCGGATGGTGAGCAGGTCGCCGACCTTGACGTCCCGCGCCGGCTTGACCGGCTGGCCGCCCACGCGCACACGGCCGAGATTGATCTCGTCGACTGCCAGGGCACGGGTCTTGTAGAAGCGCGCTGCCCAGAGCCATTTGTCCAGCCGCATGCTGGTCGGCGCCTCGGTCACAGTTGCGCTCCGGCAGCCTCGGCTCGCTGGCGTTGCAGGGTCAAGGCGTCCGCGTGCAGCACCTCGGTCGGCCAGCCTTGCAGATGGCGTTCGGCCAAGCCGGCGAGCGCGCGCATGCCGGCCTGGTGGTCGTTCAAGCAAGGGATGTAGGCGAAGCGATGGCCGCCGGCAGCCAGGAAAGCGGCGCGGGCTTCCTGGTCAATCTCCTCCAGGGTTTCGAGGCAGTCGGCCGAAAACCCGGGGCAGATGAGGTCGACCGACTTGAGACCGCCCTGGGCCAGCTTGATCAACGTGGGCTCGGTATAGGGCTGCAGCCACTTGGCCTTGCCGAAGCGGCTCTGGAAGGTCACCAACCATTCGCCGTCCTTCAGCGCCAGCGCTTGGGCGAGCAGGCGACCGGTCTTCAGGCATTCGCAGTGATAGGGGTCGCCCAGGTGCAGCGTGCGCTCGGGCATGCCGTGGAAGCTCATGACCAGCTTGTCGGCGCGGCCGTCGCGCTGCCAGTGGTCTCGCACGCTCTGCGCCAACGCCGCGATGTAGGCGGGGTCGTCGTGGTAGCGGTTGATGAAGCGCAGCTCGGGCAGATGCCGGGTCTTGAGCGCCCAGCGCGCCACGTCGTCGATGACGCTGGCCGTCGTTGCGCCCGAATATTGCGGGTAGGCCGGCAGCACCAACACGCGCCGCACACCTTCGCGCTTGAGCGCGTCCAGCGTCTGGCCAATGGCGGGCTGGCCATAGCGCATGGCGTAGGCGACGCGCACGCGCAGGCCACGCTCACCCAGCAGGCCTTGCAGCAGCTTGGCCTGCTTCTCGGTCCAGACCTTCAGTGGCGAGCCTTCCGGCGTCCATACCGTCGCGTACTTGGCCGCCGACTTGGCCGGCCGCAGGCGCAGGATGATGCCGTGCAGGATGGCCAGCCAGATCAGCCGGGGGATCTCGACGACGCGGGGGTCGGCAAGGAACTGGGCCAGGTAGCGCCGCAGCGCTGGCGCCGTCGGCGCGTCGGGCGTGCCGAGGTTGCAGAAGAGCACGGCCATGTCGGGGCCAGCAGGAGGGGCGCCGTGGCGATGCGGCGGTTCGGGAAGGAAGGGCATGAGAAAGGTCAGCGTCTCGAGCGCGGGCCGCCGAAGGGCTGGGGCTCCGTGTCGGCGAAGTGCAGTACTTCGAAGCGCACGATGGGCGACTGGTCGTCGGTGGGAAGGCCGCCCAGGCCGATGATGCCGCTGCCATGCAGCGTGCAACTGCCGCGCTTGAGACTCAGCATTTCGCCGGAGACGCCGAAGCGCACATAGGTGCCGTTGTAAGAAAGGTCGGTCAGTTCGAAGCTGCTGCCCTGCCAGTCGATGCGTGCGTGCGAACGGGACACGCGTGCGTCGGTGATGCAATAGGTGGCCTGCACGCTGCGCCCGAGCACGATGGGCATGGCGCCGATGTCGAAGACACGGTCCAGGTCTTGCCAGACCAGGCGCATGCCGTCAGGTTCGACCGAGCGCATGGGCTCGCCGAACTGCGTGGCGGTGGCGTCAGCGCTGACTAGCGGCGCGGCATCCAGGCGGTAGACGTGCACCGGCTCGACACGACCGCGCACAGAGATCCGGTCCAGGCTGCGGAAGCGGCCCTTGGAGGCGTGATGCAGGCCGCCCAGCACCTCGGCCGTGACGAGGATCTCGCCATCGCCGGCATGGTCGATGAGACGAGCGGCGACATTGACCGCGTCGCCGAAGCAGTCGCCGTTGAGCTCGACGACCTCGCCGCGTGCCAGCGCCACCTGCAGGCGCATTGCGAGAAGTGCCGGGTTGTTCTGGCGGCGGGCGCGCTGCACCGTGCGCTCCAGCAGCTCCTGCATGCGCTGTGCCGCGCGCACGCCGTCGCGCGGCGTGTCGAAGGCCGCCATCAGGCCGTCACCCAGCGTCTTGATGAGCTGGCCGCCACTTTCCAGCACGGCTTCGCTGATTTGGTTGATGGTCTGCGTGACCATGCCGCTTGCCTCAGCATTACCCAGGGATTCGTACAGCCCGGTGCTGCCGCGCAAGTCGGCAAAGAGGACGGTGCGCTCTCGGATCGCGGTCATGGGGTCAGTTTATCGGCGTAAGAAAGGCCGGACATGCCGGCCTTTGTTGCGAATACAGCGATCAGAGGTTGTCGAGGTAGGTCCGCAATTTGTCGGACCGGCTCGGGTGCTTGAGCTTGCGGATCGCCTTGGCCTCGATCTGGCGGATGCGCTCGCGAGTCACGTCGAACTGCTTGCCGACTTCTTCCAGCGTGTGGTCGCTCTGCATCTCGATGCCGAAGCGCATGCGCAGCACCTTGGCCTCGCGCGGCGTCAGCGAGTCGAGGATGTCCTTCACCACGTCGCGCAGGCCGGCCTGCATCGCTGCCTCAATGGGCGCCGTGTTGTTGGTGTCCTCGATGAAGTCGCCCAGGTGGCTGTCGTCGTCGTCGCCGATCGGCGTCTCCATGGAGATCGGCTCCTTGGCGATCTTCATGATCTTGCGGATCTTGTCTTCCGGGATCTCCATCTTCTCGGCCAGCGTCGGCGCGTCCGGCTCGAAGCCGAACTCCTGCAAGTGCTGGCGCGAGATGCGGTTCATCTTGTTGATCGTCTCGATCATGTGAACCGGGATACGGATGGTGCGGGCCTGGTCGGCAATGCTCCTCGTGATGGCCTGGCGGATCCACCACGTTGCATACGTCGAGAACTTGTAGCCGCGGCGGTATTCGAACTTGTCCACCGCCTTCATCAGGCCGATGTTGCCTTCCTGGATCAGGTCCAGGAACTGCAGGCCGCGGTTGGTGTACTTCTTGGCGATCGAGATCACGAGGCGCAGGTTGGCCTCGATCATTTCCTTCTTCGCATCACGAGAGGCCTTCTCGCCCTCGTTCATCTTCTTGTTGATGTCCTTCAGGTCGTCCAGCGGCACGACAGCCTTGGCCTGGATGTCCGTCAACTTCTGCTGCAGTTCCTGCACGGGCGGCAGGTTTCGGGCCAGGATGACGCTGTACGGCTTGCCGGCGGCAACTTCCTTCTCGGCCCACTTCAGGTTCAGCGCGTTGGGCGGGAAGGTCTTGATGAAGTGCTCTTGCGGCATGCCGCACTTGTCCACCACGATCTTGCGCAGTTCACGCTCGTAGCGGCGCACGTCGTCGACCTGGCTGCGCAGGATGTCGCACAGCTTTTCGATCGTCTTGACCGTGAAGCGGATGGTCATCAGTTCGGCGCTGATGGCCTGCTGGGCTTTGTTGTACGGGACCGACTTGTAGCCGTCCTTCTCGAAGGCCTTGCGCATCTTGTCGAAGGCGGCGGACATGGTGTCCAGCTTCACCAGTGCGGCGTTCTTCAACTCTTCGAGCTTCTTGGTGAGCGCCTTGGAGCCGCCGTTGCCGTCGTCGTCGTCTTCCTCGTCGAACTCGTCGAAGTCTTCTTCAGCAACATAGTCGTCGGCCTCGTCGGCGGCGACAAAACCGTCCACCACCTCAGAGATCTGCATCTCGCCGGCGCGAATCTTGGTCGCGAACTCCAGGATGTGGGCGATGGTCGTCGGCGAGGCCGAAATCGCCAGCATCATGGCCTGCAGGCCGCCCTCGATGCGCTTGGCGATTTCGATTTCGCCTTCACGCGTCAGCAGCTCGACCGTGCCCATCTCGCGCATGTACATCCGCACCGGGTCGGTCGTGCGGCCGAACTCGGAGTCCACCGTCGACAGCGCGGCTTCAGCGGCTTCTTCGGCTTCTTCCTCGGTCGAGGTGGCCGTCGTGTTGCCCTGGATCAGCAGCGTGGCGGCGTCAGGCGCCTGCTCGTAGACCGCGATGCCCATGTCGTTGAGCATGGAGATGATGGCCTCGAGAATTTCCTCGCTGACCAGCTTCTCGGGCAGGTGGTCGTTGATTTCCTGGTGCGTCAGGAAACCACGCGTCTTGCCCATCTTGATGAGGGTCTTCAGCTCGGAGCGGCGCTTGACGGCTTCTTCTTCCGTCAGCGCGGTCTCTTCCAGGCCAAACTCGCGCATCAGCGCGCGCTCCTTGGCGCGGCTGACCTTCATGCGCAGCGGCTTGGCCTTGGGCGTGTCTTCCGCGACAACCGCCGTCGTCTCTTCAGCTTCAGGCTCGCCTTCAAGCTCGGCGTCGACGTCGGACAGGTCCACGTCTTCATCGACTTCCTTCTTGCTGCCGGCCTTCTTGGTCTCGGTCTCCGCCTTGGGCTTGCGGCCGCGCTTGGGCTTGTCGTCCTCGCCCGCCGCTGCCTTTGCAGCCGGTTTGGCGGCAGCCTTGGCAGCGGTCTTGGCCGGCGCGTCGGCAGCCGCCTTCACGGCAGTCTTCTTCTTGAGCTCGTCGGCGGGGGCGGGGCTGGCCTTGGGCGCGGTCTTCTTGGCGGTCATGCAGGTCCTTCGGGGGTTTGCGCGGTCAATCAGAAATGCAGCAGCCACCGCGGCCAACCCAGGCTCGGACTCAAAACCGGCGGGGCATGGGGGCGGTGGCTTTCGTCACCGGGTATCACTCCAACATCGAGCGAGGGACCCTGGCGTGGCGCGAACAAGCTGGCGTGATCGTTTGGTATGCAGAGCTGGCGGATATTTTGGCCATCAAAACTCTTAGCGAGTTGCCCAGTGTCGCTGGGTGGCCGGGTCCGGCATTTCTCTGCCGTCACTCTTGTTGACGCGCGCGGAAAACGCGAGATTATGGGTCAAGCGCGGCTGAATTGCAAAACTGTGACAGGTAAACCCTGATCAGGCCGCCTGCGGACCGCCTTTGAACTCATCCGCTCGGGCGCGCAACTCCCGATAGCGCTGGCGGTCCGCCTCACTGAGTGCGGGCTGCGCCAGCAGATTGGCGATTTCGGTGTCGATCTGGTCGCGCCGCAGCTTGGCCAGGGCCGCAGTCAACTCCTTGGCGGGGTGGGCGTCGCCGCCCAGTTCGTGCACCGGGTGCAGAACCTGGGCGGCGCGGGCGACCAGGCCGGATTCAATCAGCCCCGCCTCGATGGCCGCCCAGGGTGCGGCACCATGATGGGTCAGCTGACGCTCCAGCCATTGGATGAGTTCCCCGTACAGGCCGGGCAGGTCGTGCAACAGGGCCCGGTCTTCATCGGCGAGCGTCTCCCAAAGCTCGCTGTGCTGCAGGAGCAGCCGGGTGGCGTGGTCAACGGCGGTCGCCGGCGCGGTCCGCGGACCTGCCGGGCGGGGTTCCGCATCACGGTCGCGGCGCGATTTCCAGTCGCCTTTTGGCTTCCATTCAGCCTTGGGCTGCCAACGCGGCTTTTCGGCCCGAGTCGCCGGCTCAGCTGGGGATGGGGGCGGTGCTGCCGCGCCCAACCACAGCGCCTGCAATTCGGCCTCGGGCATCTGCCCCTGGCGTGCGAGTTCGCCCAGCAGTTGCCGCCGCAACAGGCTGTCCGGCAGCAGGCTCCACAGCGGCCTGGCCTGGGCCAGCATGCGGGCGCGGCCTTCGGGCGTGCCGAGGTCGCAGCCGTCGGCCGCCACGGTGATGAGCTGGCGCGACAGCGGCACGGCCCCTTCGATGCAGCGCTCGAAGGCCTCCGCACCCAGCTCGCGCACATAGGAGTCGGGGTCGTGCTCGGTCGGCAGGAAGAGAAACTTGACCGTGCGCGTCTCGGTCGCATGGGGCAGGGCGGCCTCCAGCGCGCGCACCGCGGCGCGGCGGCCGGCGGCGTCGCCGTCGAAGCTGAAGACGACGGACTCGGTGTGGCGGAAGAGCTTGTGCACATGCTCCGCCGTGCAGGCCGTGCCCAGCGTCGCGACCGCGTTGGCGATGCCGTGTTGCGCCAGGGCGACCACGTCCATATAGCCCTCGACGACCAAGGCGTGGCCGCGCTGACGCATCGCCTGGCGGCCTTCGAACAGGCCGTATAGCTCCCGACCCTTGCTGAACACCGGCGTTTCGGGCGAGTTCAGATACTTGGGCTCGCCCTTGTCCAGCACCCGCCCGCCGAAGCCGATCACCTCGCCCTGCACATTGCGGATCGGGAACATGATCCGGTCCCGGAAGCGGTCGTACCGTTTCGCGTCCTCACCGGGCTCGACCTCCGGGCTGATAACCAATCCGGATTCGACGAGCTGCGGGTCGTCGTAGGACGGGAAACCGCTGGCCAGGGAGCGCCAGCCCTCGGGTGAATAGCCCAGACCGAAGCGGGCAGCGATCTGGCCGGTCAAGCCGCGGCCTTTCAGGTAGCTGACCGCACGCGGCGCCTTGCGCAACTGCGCCTTGTAGAAGTCTGCCGCGCGGGCCAGCACGTCGGTCAGGCTCTGCTGCCTGGCCTTGTCGGCCTTGGCCCGTTCGCGTTGCTCGGGACTGCGTTCGTCTTGCGGCACCTGCATGCCGACCTGCTGCGCGAGATCTTCGACCGCCTCGACGAACGTGGCCGCGGTGTGTTCCATCAGGAAGCCGATGGCGTTGCCATGCGCGCCGCAGCCGAAGCAGTGGTAGGTCTGACGGCTCGGGCTGACGATGAAGCTGGGTGACTTTTCGCCGTGGAAAGGGCAGAGGCCCTTGTGGTTGATGCCGGCCTTTTTCAGCTCGACATGCCGCCCCACCACCTCGACGACGTCGACGCGGGCAAGCAAATCCTGGATGAAGCCGGGCGGTATCACCCCGGCAGTTTACGGATTGACCTGCGAGGGGATCTTCAAATGACCCACCCAGTCGCTGCGGGCAAAGGATTCCATCCATCCGCCAAGGGCCGTCGGGTGCATGGCCGCCGCGATGCCGTTGCCTTGCCCGAGGCGGCAGCCCAGGCGCAGCAGCTCGCGGGCGTGGGCACGGCTTTCAACACCCTTGGCGAGCACGCCGCATCCGATGTTGCGGGCCAGGCCGATGACGCTCTCGACCAGCGACAAGTCCTGCGCATCGCCCAGCATGCCTTGCACATAGCTGCGGTCGAGCTTCAAGGTGTCGACGGACAGGCGTTTCAGCGAGGCCAGCCGCGAGTAGCCGGCACCGAAGTCGTCCAGCGCAATGCCGATCCCCAGGCCCAGGCAGCGCTGGATCAGGGCCTGCGTTGCAGCGGTTTCGGTTAGGGCGTCGGCCTCCAGCACATCCAGGTGCAGCAGCGCGGCCGCTTCCGGCGGCTGGCGCTGGATGAGTTCCTGCAGGCGCTGCGGAAAGTCGTGGCGGCTGAGTTGGCGGGCGCCGACATTGACGCTGACTTGCAGCCCCTTGCCGCCGTTGACACCGGCGCGCGCCCAGGCTGCCGTCTGCGCCAGCGCCTGCTCGATCACCCAGTCGCCAATCTGGACTGCCAGGCCCGTGGTCTCGATCAGCGGCAGGAAATGCGCCGGGGCCAGCAGGCCGCGATCTGGATGCTGCCAACGCAGCAAGGCCTCGACACCCATGACTTGACCCGTGCGCAGGTCGATTTGCGGTTGGTAATGCAGCAGCAGCTCATTGCTGTCGAGCGCGCGCTGCAGACGGGCCAGCGCGATCAGGCCGGCTTCGTCCCGCTGGTCCAGCGTCGGGTCGTGGAACTGGATGCGACCGCGCCCGGCGTGCTTGGCGCGATAGAGGGCGTGTCCGGCGTGGCGCAGCAGCGTTTCGGGGTCGGCGTCGTCATGCGGGTAAAGGGTGGCGCCCATGCTGGCACCAATCTCCAACGCCATGCCGTTGCCAACCCGGCTCTCGCGCACGGCGACCGGCGTTGACAGCACGGCCAGCAGGCGCTCGGCGCCGCGCTGGGCCTCCTCGGGAGACTGCACGCGCATCAGCACGGCAAACTCGTCGCCGTGCAGGCGCGCGAGTTGGTCGGCCGTGTCCGGCGCTGCCCCACGCGACCCGCGCAGCGTCGCCTGCAGCCGGCCGCTGAGCTGCAGCAGCACCGCGTCGGCGACGAGCTGGCCGTGCTCGGCATTGACGGGACCGAAGTCGTCAAGGTCGATGACGCCGACGACCAGCTTGAACCCATCGCGGTTGGCCGCCACCAGGGCCAGCTGCAGCAAGCGCATGAACTCGTCG
This sequence comes from Pelomonas sp. Root405, assembly GCF_001425165.1. Lineage (GTDB taxonomy): Bacteria > Pseudomonadota > Gammaproteobacteria > Burkholderiales > Burkholderiaceae_C > Pelomonas. The sequence continues at coordinate 146,376 of NZ_LMDU01000013.1, read as the reverse complement.
CGGTTGGGCAGGCCGGTGGCGAGGTCATAGCGCAGGCGCCGGCGCAGCAGGTCTTGCTGGCGCAGGCTTTCGCCCAGGTCGATCAGGCTGAGCACCCGCCAGCGCGCGCTGACGCCGTCGGGCTCGGGCACGGGGCTGAGCTTGGCGGCGAAGACATGGCTGCCACCATCGTCCAGCTCGGCCTGCAGCTGGCCGCTCCAGCTTCGGCCGGCGCCCAGCTCAGCCTGGAGGGCGCTGAGCCCATGGCCGCTGCGCTGCAGGTTGGCCGCACTCAGCGGCGTGGCCAGCCGGCCGACAAGGGCCTCGCGCGGCGCATGCAGGATGTCGCAATAGGCCGGGTTGACCTCGACGATGCGCCACTGCATGTCGACGATGGCCAGGCCCTCGCTGGCCTGCTGGAACAGCGTGGCGGACATGCGCTCGCGTTCCTCGGCGGTGTGGCGCCAGCTGACATCGGCCAAGGTCGCGATCAGCCCGCGCGCGCGTCCCTGGCGGTCACGCAGCGGTATGTGGGCCTGGAGCTCGTGCCAGCGCCAGTCACCACCGTCAGCCGCCAGGCGCAACGACAGACCAAGGTGATTGCGGTGCCGGTCTGCAAGCAGCTCGCGCAGCGCACGGCGCACGGGCTCGCGGTCGCGGGGATGCGCCAGGTGCAGCCAGTCCAGCGGCGCGCTGCCGCTCGTGCTGCCATCGACGGGCGTCGTTAGCGCCAGCCAGCGCGCCGATGCGTGGCGCCGGCCCTCGGGCAGCCGCCATTCGGCCAAAGCCAGGCCCTGGGCGTCGAGTGCGCTGCGCCAGCCGTCGCGGTCGCGCAGTTGCTGCTGGCTGAGCGCGACGATGAACAGCGGCCCGAAGGCCAGCGCCGCACCGATCGCATAGGCCGTCGGCGTGGGCGGCGCGCACACGGCCCACAGAACCAGCAAACCGATGCCGAGGCTGGCATTGGCCCGCGGTGACGCCTGCAGCGCGTGCAGGCAGAGCAGCAGATGCGGCAGCAACAGCAGTGCGTTGACGTCGGGCAGCCAGGTCAGCCCCGCCTGCGCGGCGACAGCGGCCACGGCGAGGCCACGGGCCAACCACCGATTACCGCGGCGTGGTCTTTGGGAGCTGGCCTGGAGCGCGGTGCCAGCGCTCACCAGGCCGAGCGCGCAGGCTGCCGCAAGCTCCAGCGCACCTGTAACGGCCCCGGGCAGCGACACGCCAGCGGCCAGCAGCGCACCGAGCGTCAGCAGGCCGCTCAGCAACGGCGCCCCGACACCGGCGAGCAATCCGAACAGGCCGACCTCGCGCCAGCCGGTCAGCCGCCCGGTGAGCCCAAGACGACGCAGCAACGTGCGGTTGAGCACCGTCGCCAGCAGCGGCAATGCCAGCACGGCAAGCACCGGTGCGGAGGTCAGCAAGTCCAGCGCTGCGGCCGAGTCGGGGGTCGGCGTCAAGAAGAGCGGGAGGCTGGCGCCAAGCAGCCAACCGGCCATGAATAGCGGCAGCGCCCAGGCGCTGAGTCGCCACAGCAGCAGCAGGCTCAGGGCGGCCAGCAGCAGCGGGATCAGCAAATCCTGCGCCGGCACCGCGCCCGCCGGTTGCGGCAGGCGCAATATCGGCGGCAGCATGTCAGTGGCCAGAGCCCAGGCGCCGATCAGGCCGCCCCCCAGGCCGGACAATGCCGCCAGCCCGACGCGCCGCAGCGAGCGCCAGCCGCGGGGGGCATGGATACGGCGGGGGCCCGGCGGCAACGTCGTGGAAGGCGGCGCCTGGACGCTCAGATCCGCGCCCTGCTCGTAGGCGCCGGAATCAGGCGTGCCGGAATGCAAAACCATGGATCAGGCCGATACCTGCGTCGACCTCAGCACGGCTTGGCGCGCGCGGGCAGGGTGGAAAGGGCGGAGCGACATGGGCGGAATCTCGTCTTTGCAATGAAGCAACGCACCCCGCAGAAACCCGCGGGCTTTGGCTTCGAACAATGTGACGAAAGGCATGGCGCAGTTTAGGCGTGGTGCCCGCCGCAAAAGAAAGGGGCCATCCCGAAGATGGCCCCTGCTTGGGTGGTGCGCCTCGGCGCCGACTGTGCGAGAGGCTACTTATTCGTGACGAATGCGACCCGGGAAAAGAGAGTGGCTCGACAGCTTTAGACCGCGAAATCCGTCAGCTTGGCGCCGCCTGCAATGGCCGCTTTCAACCATTTCGGCTGCAGGCCGCGACCACTCCAGGTTTCGCCGGTAGCCTGGTTGCGATATTTGGCGGCAACCTTCGAGACCTTGACCGGCTTGGGCGTGCGCATGCTGAGATCAGCAACCGTCAGGCCATATTCGCTCATCAAGGATTTGACCTTAGATACCGCTTCGCCGCGTTCACGCTCCTTGGTTTGGCTGATTTGCTCATCAAGCGCCGCGCGTTGAGCCAGAAGTTCCTTGAGATTGGACATGCTGCTATTCCTCTTGCGATTTGACCGGTGAGACGCTCGATGGAAAGCATCGAGGCCTCGGAGGTGCTGGGCGCGGGGCCCGGCGATTATCTCCGCGGCTGAATTAAATCGCGAGCCAGGGAATCAGGCAAGAGTTTTCGTTGGGATTGGACTACGGGTTTCCATTCGCTGCCGCCAAATACGCACGGCTTGGAATCGACGCTGCCGCATTCGCTCATGTCGGCCTGGTCGTTACTTGACGCGCAACCACTGAGACGGTGCTGTTCAATATGGTGCGAGATCAGGCAATGGCAGCACCGCCGTTAAGGTGCCCCGTCAGTTCAGGCTGATGGCGGCACATAGCCGGCCACTGCTTCGGCACCCGTGCCGAAGAAGAATTGCTCAGCTTGGCGCATCAGGTATTGGCGGGCGCGCAAATCGGCGAGGTTCAGGCGGTTTTCATTGACCAGCATGGTCTGGTGCTTCATCCAGGCCGCCCAGGCTTCCTTGCTGACGTTTTCCCAGACCTTCTTGCCGAGTTCGGTATGCGCCGGGTAGGGCGGGAAGTCCAGCCCTTCGGCTTCTTTCTTCAGATAGGCGCATTGGACGACGCGGGGCATGGTGGGCTCCTGAACACAAAAATGGAAAACGGCCGGCACTTTAGCGCGCCGGCCGTATCAGCCAAGCCCAGCGGGGCTTGTTGGCGGCTTAGTTGAATTTCTTGATCAGCACCAGCGAGCGCCGGTCCCAGTTGTATTTGCGCTTGCGTTCCTCGGGCAGCCATTCCGGGTCGACCTGCTGGAAACCGCGTTTGATGAACCAGTGCTTGGTTCGCGTGGTGAGCACGAAGATGCTGTCCAGGCCCATGGCCTTGGCGCGCTGTTCGATTCTTTTCAGCAGCCGGTCGCCGTCGCCCTGTCCCTGCACTTCGGCGGACACCGTCAGCGCGGCCATTTCGGCGGTACGGGCCTCCACATAAGGGTAGAGCGCCGCGCAGCCGAAGATGACGCCATCGTGTTCGATGACCGTATACATCTCGGCATCGCGCTCGATCTCCGTGCGACTGCGCTTGACCAGCGTGCCGTCGCGCTCGAAGGGTTCGATGAGCTGAATGATGCCCGCCACGTCGTCGGCGCTGGCCTCGCGCAGGCTCTCCAGCTTCTCGTCGACGACCATGGTGCCGATGCCGTCGTGGGTATAGACCTCCTGCAGCAACGCGCCGTCAACGGCGAACGGGATGATGTGAGAGCGCTCGACGCCGGCGCGGCAGGCTTCGGCGCAGTGGCGCAGGTAGAAGGCGACGTCCGTCGGCTCTGGCGCCGGGCCGGCGTTGGCGAGCATGCGCTCGGCGTCGGCCAGTGCCAACTCGGTGTCGATGGCGCTGTCGGGGTCGGCTGGGTTCTCGGGCACGCCGGGCACCTCGCAGACGAACAGCAGCTTGTCGGCCTGCAGCGCGATGGCCGCCGACGTGGCGACGTCTTCCATCGACAGGTTGAAAGCCTCGCCGGTGGGTGAGAAGCCGAACGGCGACAAGAGCACGATGGCGCCGATGTCGATGGCGCGCTGGATGGCGGCGCCGTCGACCTTGCGCACCAGGCCTGAATGCTCAAAGTCCACGCCGTCAACGATGCCGACCGGGCGAGCGGTCAGGAAGTTGCCCGAGACGACACGCACCGTGGCATTGGCCATGGGTGTGTTGGGCAGGCCTTGGCTGAACGCGGCCTCGATCTCGAAGCGCAGCTGGCCAGCGGCTTCCTGCGCGCAGTCCAGCGCCACGGCGTCGGTGATGCGGCGACCGTGGCTGAAGCGCGGGGTCTGGCCCTTGGCGGCGAGTTGCTCGTTGACCTGGGGACGAAAGCCATGCACCAGGACGATCTTGATGCCCATGGCATGCAGGATGGCCAGGTCCTGCACGAAGGCATTCAGCTTGCCGGCGGCAATCAGCTCCCCCGGCATGCCGACGACGAAGGTCTCGCCACGGTAGGCATGGATGTACGGCGCCACGGCGCGAAACCAGGGCACGAAGGTGTGAGGGAAGACAAGACCGGTCATGGGGCGGGATTCTCCATGGCTGCGGGACAATACGCGCTCAATGAATTCAGAACGACCCGAGAGCCGGTTGCCTCAACCGGCTCTTTCCATTTCCTTCCCTGAATCGCTTCCTGTTTCGGCGCGGCGTGACGAGATCGCGCACGCGATGGCGGAGCACCAGGTCGTCATCGTCTGCGGCGAGACCGGCTCCGGCAAGACCACGCAACTGCCCAAGATTGCTTTGGCGATGGGCCGTGGGCGCATCAACGGCGGCGGACTGATCGGCCACACCCAGCCGCGGCGCATCGCCGCCAGCAGCGTGGCCAAGCGCATCGCCGAGGAGCTGAAGACGCCGTTGGGCGATGTGGTCGGCTACAAGGTCCGCTTCCAGGACCGGCTGGCCAAGACGGCGTCGGTCAAGCTGATGACGGACGGCATCCTGCTGGCCGAGACCCAGAGCGACCCGCTGCTGAAGGCTTACGACACCCTCATCATCGATGAGGCCCACGAGCGCAGCCTCAACATCGATTTCCTGCTTGGCTATTTGCGCGAGCTGCTGCCGCGCCGGCCGGACCTGAAGATCGTCGTCACGTCGGCCACCATCGATGCCGACCGGTTTGCGCGGCATTTCGAGTCCAGCAAAGGGCCGGCGCCAGTGCTGACGGTGTCGGGGCGGCTGTACCCGGTCGAGCAGCGTTACCGGCCCTTCGAGGAAAGCCGCGAGTACGACCTGAACAACGCCATCACCGACGCGGTGGACGAGCTGTGGCGCGAGGGCGGCGGCGACGTGCTGGTCTTTCTGCCCGGCGAGCGCGAGATCCGCGAGGCGGCCGAAGCCTTGAGGAAGCACCATCCGCCGGGTGTGGAGGTTCTGCCGCTGTTCGCGCGGCTGTCCCAGGCCGAGCAGGACAAGGTCTTCGAGCCGCACGGCCAGCGACGCATCGTCCTGGCCACCAACGTGGCCGAGACCTCGCTGACCGTGCCGGGCATTCGCTACGTCATCGACCCTGGCCTCGCACGGGTCAAGCGCTACAGCTACCGCAACAAGGTCGAGCAACTGCTGATCGAGCCGGTCAGCCAGGCGGCCTCCAATCAACGCGCCGGCCGCTGCGGGCGGGTCAGCAACGGCATCTGCATCCGTCTCTACAGCGAGAAGGAATTCAACGAACGGCCGAAGTTCACCGATCCGGAAATCCTGCGCTCATCGCTGGCCGGCGTGATCCTGCGCATGAAGTCCCTGCACCTGGGCGAGGTCGAGCGCTTCCCCTTCCTGGAGCCGCCGCGGCCCAAGGCGATTGCGGATGGCTACCAGCTGCTGGCCGAACTGGGCGCGACCGACGACGACAACGAGCTGACACCGCTGGGCAAGGAGCTGTCGCGCCTGCCGCTGGACCCGCGCGTGGGTCGCATGATCCTGGAGGCGAAGAACCGCGAAGCGCTGTCCGAGGTGCTGGTGATCGCGTCGGCGCTGAGCGGCCAGGATGTGCGCGACCGGCCGATGGAAGCCGCGCAGGCGGCAGATGAGAAGCACAAGAAGTTCGACGACGAGAAGAGCGAGTTCAGCGGCTACCTCAAGCTGTGGAAGTGGCTCGAAGACTCCAAGGGCGGCGGTGCGGAGCACAAACTGTCGAACCGCCGCCATGAGCAACTGCTGCGCGAGAACTTCATCAGCCCGCGCCGCGTGCGCGAATGGCGCGATGTCTACTCTCAGCTGCTCACCGTCGTCGCCGAACATGGCTGGCGCCTGAACCAGAGCCCCGCCACCTACGAACAGCTGCACCTGTCCATGCTGGCCGGTCTGCTCGGCAACATCGGCCAGAAGAGCGATGACGAAGACTGGTATCTCGGCGCGCGCGGCATCAAGTTCTATCGCCACCCCGGCGCCCACTTGAGCAAGAAACCCGGCCGCTGGATCGTCGCAGCCGAGCTGGTGGACACCTCGCGCCTGTACGGCCGCGGCATCGCCAACATCGAGCCACAATGGCTGCCGCCCATCGCCGGCCACCTGATCAAAACCCAGCTGCTGGAGCCGCACTGGGAGAAGAAGGCTGCCGAGGTCGTGGCGCTGGAGCGGGCGACGCTGTACGGCATCGTGCTCTACAGCAACAAGCGCGTGAACTTCGGCCGCGTCGACCCACGGGCCGCGCGCGAGATCTTCATTCGCGAGGGGCTGGTCAATGACGACCTGCCCGACGAGCTGGTACGCCAGTTGCCCTTCCTGGGCCACAACCGGCGCCAGATCGCCAAGGTCGAGGCGCTGGAGCACAAGTCGCGCCGCCAGGACGTGCTGGTCGACGATGAGCTGATCTACGCCTTCTACGACGACAAGCTGCCGGCGAACGTGTTCTCGGGCGCCACGCTATTGAAGTGGTGGCGCGAGGCCAGCAAGAGCGACGACAAGCTGCTGCAGCTCAGCCAGGACGAGCTGATGCGCCACGAGGCGGCCGGCGTCACCAGCGAGGCCTTCCCCAAGGTGATCCGCCTGGGCGGCGTGGACTGCGCGGCGACCTATTTGCACGAGCCTGGCGATGCGCGCGACGGGTTGACGGTGACCGTACCCATCTTTGCGCTCAACCAGGTCAGCGAGGAGCGCGCCGAATGGCTGGTGCCCGGCATGCTTGCCGCCAAGGTCACAGCCTTGCTGAAGAGCCTGCACCAGAAGCCGCGCGCGCGCCTGACGCCGCTGCCGGACTTCGTCGCCGAGTTCGTCGAACTGCAGCCGTTCTGCCAGGGTGGCCTGGTCGACACGCTGCTCAGGGCCGTGAAAGACCGCACCCAGCTCGCGGTGCAGCGCAACGACTTCAAGCTGGAGCAGCTGCCGCCGCACCTGTTCATGAACTTCCGCGTGGTGGACGAGCATGGCCGTCAACTCGGCCAGGGCAGGCAGCTCGCTGCGCTGAAGGCCGAGCTGGGCGGGCAGGCGCGGTCGGCCTTCCAGGCGCTGGCGGCGCTGAAGCTGCCGGCCGCGGAAGCCGCCAAGCCTGCCGCGGCGCCGGTGGCGGGCAAGGGCATCCGTGCCGAGATCGTCAAGCCCGCGGCACCCGCGAGAGACGCCGCCCAGGCGTACACCGACTGGACTTTCGGCGAACTGCCCGAGCTGCTGGAAGTGCGCAAGGGCGGGCAGACGCTGATCGGCTTCCCCGCGCTGATCGACAAAGGCGCCCATGTCGAGATCGAGGTCTTCGACGAGCCGGAGGTCGCTGCCGCCAAGCACCGCGCGGGCTTGCGCCGTCTGATCGCGCTGCAGCTCAAGGAACCGCTGAAGTTCCTGGAGAAAAACATTCCGGACCTGCAGCGCATGTCGGTGCTTTACATGGGACTGGGCACGGCCGAAGAGCTGCGCGACCAGATCATCGGTGTGGCACTGGACCTCGCCTTCCTGGCCGACCCGCTGCCGACCGACCCGATGTCTTTCAAGAAGCGCATCGAGGAAGGTCGCAGCCGGCTCAACCTCATCGCCCAGGAGGTCGCCCGGGCCGCCCATGCCGTGCTGCAGGAGCTCGCCAATGCAGCGCGCAAGCTCAAGGACTCGCGCCCCGCCAAGGACGTCGGCGACGACGTCACCGCCCAGTTGCAGCGACTGGTGCCCAAACGCTTTGCGCTGGACACGCCCTGGGCCCAGCTGCAGCACCTGCCGCGCTACCTCAAGGCCATCACGACCCGGCTGGACAAGCTGCGCGCCGACCCGGCCCGAGACGCCAGGCTGATGGGCGAGGTGAAGCCGCTTGAGCAGCGTTACACACGCCGGCTCGCCGACCTCAAGGGCGTGCGCGATGCTCGGCTCGATGATTTCCGCTGGCAGTTGGAGGAATTGCGGGTCAGCCTGTTCGCACAGGAGTTGCGCACGCCGCAGCCGGTTAGCGTGAAACGACTCGACAAAGTCTGGTCCCAACTGTCCTGAAGCGAGACGGTCTGGCGCCGGTCCACTGGCCTTGGGAGGCACGCAAGACCTGGACTGGCGCAGAAATCCATCGCAATTCAGGGTCTGCACTGCCCTTCTTCAGGTGCAAGCCTGGGGTCCAATGCGGGCTACATCTGTATCTGCCACGACTTCGCCCGCACCGTGCCCGAATCCCAGCCCACCGCGACGCCGCTCAGAAGCTTTGGCCGCTTCGAGTTGCGTGCGCTGTTGTCCAAGAGCGCACGCAGCCTGATGTGGCGCGTCTTCGATTCGCGGCATGGCCAGGAGCTGGTGCTTTGCATGCCACGCGACAAGCCCAACAGCGCGGCCGCGCTGGAGCACTGGCTGCGCATGGCGCAGGCCGGCGGGCGCGTGCAGCATCCCAACCTCGCGCCGGTCTTCGAGATCGATCAGGTCGAGAGCTGGCCCTATGTCGCCTATGACCGGGCCCTGGGCGAGACCCTGGATGAGCGCCTGGCGCGCCAGAGCGCGCCCCTGCCCATCGACGCCGCTGGCTGGATCGCCCAGCTGCTCGAAGGCCTGGCCTTTGCCCATGACGCTGGCCATGCCCATCGCGACATCCAGACGGCATGCGTGGTCATCGACGCCAACGACAAGGTGCGCCTCGCCGGCCTGGAGGTTGCGCAGGAGGTCTTCCCCGCCACGGTCGACTTCAACGCGGTGACGCGACGCGCCGTGCGCGAGTCGGCCGAGGAAGACGTGCTCTGCGTCGGCCTGCTGCTCAACCGCATCCTCAGCGGCAAGCCGGTGCTGGAGGAAAACGACCTGCAGCATGTTGTGCAGCAGATGCAGCCGCTGGGGCGTGAGATGGTGCGCCTGGGCTGGGAGACGCCCCACCCGATCCCCGACCCGCTGCGCGCCATCTGCAACCGCGCCACCGACCGCCAGCTGCGCCAGCGCTACCACCTGGCGCGCAGCTTCTGGCGCGCGCTGGACGGCTGGCGCCAGGCGGCCGCCCACGACAACGGCGGCCCGGTCGTGCTGCTGCTGGACAAGCTGCAACGCATCGGCCACCTGCCCACGACGCTGACCGGTCTGCATCGCTTCACCGGTGGGTCCGGCCTGGAGGCCCAGCATGCCAGCGCGTTGTCCGAGTTCGTGCTCAGGGACATGGCCTTGAGCCTGGAACTCGTGCGTCGCGTCAACAACGCGCTCAAGCAGGCTGGCCACCATGGTGAGACCGTGCTCAACATGCAGCGCGCCATCCAGATGCTGGGACTGGACGGCGTGCAACTGGCGGCCAATGCGCTCAAGCCGTGGCCGGGGCCGCTGGCCGCCGTGGCCGCCGAGATGCTGCGCCAGCTGATGGCGCGAGTCGCCAAGGCCGCCCAGATCGCCCAGGCGCTGCGCCCGGCCGGATATGACGGCGAGGTGGTGCACCTGATCACGGTCATGCAGAACCTCGGCCGCCTGCTGCTGCAGTACCACTTCCCCGATGACGCCCAGCAAATCCGCCAGCTGATGGTGCCGCCCGAGCCGACCGAGGAGCAGCCCAAACCTGTGGCCATGAGCGAGCAGGCCGCCGCCTATGCCGTGCTGGGCTGCGACCTGGATGCGCTGGGCATTGCGGTGGCCCGCCACTGGGGCCTGGGCGACGAATTGCAGCAGATGATCCGCCGCCAGCCGCTGGACGCAGCCGTGCACCCGGCGCGCAGCGATGCGGACGCCATCCGCCTGACCTGCAGCTTTGCCAACGAGCTGGTCGATGCCCTCAGCCTGCCCGAAGCGCGCCGCCGCCCGGCGCTGGAAGCGGCGACGCGGCGTTACGCCAAGGCTTTGGGCATCGGCCTGCGCGAGGTCATGGAAGCGCTCAACCCCGGCACGAAACAGCCGCCGACAGCGCCGGCCAAGCCAACTGACGAGGCTGAACCGAATGCTTCATCCCTGCGCGAACGCCTGTCCGCCCGTGGCGGTTCCTGAGCACGGCCCATGATCGACGACCTGCCTCCCCAGCTCGGCCGCTTCCGCCTGATTCAGCGCCTGGGCGAGGGCGCGCAGGCGACGGTGTGGCTCGCGCATGACCCGTTGCTGGACCGGGAGGTGGCCGTCAAGCTGCTGAAGGCCGCGGCCGAGCCTGGCAGCGTTGACGAGTGGCTGCATGAGGCCCGCGCCGTCAGCCGCCTGACCCATCCGAACATCGTGCCGGTCTTCGAGGCCGACGCCCAGGGCGGTCGCTCCTACCTGGTCTTCGAGTACGTCTCAGGTGGCACGCTGACCCAGCGCCTGCGCGCCGGGCCGCGCCCGACGGCGGCCGAAGCCGTGACCCTCATGCTGGGCATCCTGGACGGCCTCACCGCCGCCCACGCGGCCGGCCTGGTGCACCGCGACCTCAAGCCCAGCAACATCCTGATCGATGCGCGCGGCCGGCCGCGCGTGATGGACTTCGGCATCGCCGCTCGGGTGTCGACCAATGCGAACGCGCCGTCGCGCATCGTCGGTACGCCGGGCTATATCTCGCCGGAGGCGGCGCGTGGCGCACCGCCGCATCCACAGATGGACGTGTTTGCCGCCGCCATCATGCTGGCCGAGATGCTGAGCGGGCAGCGCCTCAACCACGACCCCGACCCCTGGCGCGCCATCCAGCGCGTGCAGACCACCGACCTCCTGCTGCCCTCGGGCCTGGATGCCAGCGTGGACGACGCGCTGCGCGCCATCGTGCAGCGCGGCCTGGCGCGCGAGCCATCGGCGCGCTGGCCAAGCGCGGCGCTGCTGCGCGACGCGTTGGCCGCCTGGCTGCGCCCCGTGGCCGAGCCCGATGCCGACGCCCAGGAGGCGCCGGTGCTGGACTTCCTGCTGCGCCGCATGCGCCACAAGAGCGACTTCCCGGCGCTGTCGGATGCCATCGGCCGCATCCAGCGCCTGACGCAGTCCGAGAACGAGAGCCTGGCCAGCCTGACCAACGAGATCCTCAAGGACGTGGCGCTGACGCAAAAGCTGCTGCGCCTCGTCAACACGGCGCAGTACCGGCACGCCGGGGGCGGTGGCATCAGCACGGTGTCTCGGGCCGTCGCGCTGATCGGCTTTGCCGGCATCCGCAACCTGGCCCTGAGTTTGGTGTTGCTGGAGCGCATGGAGAACAAGGGCCATGCCAAGCGACTGCGGGAAGACTATCTGCGTTCGCTGATGGCGGCCTCGCTGGCGCGTGAGCTTTGCCCGAACCCGCGTGAGGCTGAGGAGGCCTTTCTGGGCGCGATGTTCCACCACCTCGGCCGCTCGTTGACCGAGTTCTATTTCCCGGAAGAGGCCGACGCCGTGCGCCGCCTCGTCAGCCCGCCCGAGGATGGCCATGCCGCCCTCAGCGAGGCGGCCGCGTCTGCCCAGGTGCTGGGCATGAGCTACGAGGCCCTGGGTCTGGGCGTGGCCAAGCAATGGGGCTTGCCCGACAGCCTGCAGCGCGCCATGCGCCGTCCCCTCGGCGAGGCGCCGCAGCGGCTGCTGGAAGAGGGCACCGAACGCCAGCGCTGGCTGGCCCGCGCCAGCAACGACATGGCCGATCTGATCCTGAACACGCCGCCCGAGCAGGCCCATGCCAAGCTTCGCGCGATGGCGCAGCGCCATGCACGCGCGCTGGGCCTGAGCGCCGAGGCGTTCGAGCAGGCGGCCGACACCGCGCGCCAGCATCTCGCGCAGATGACCGAGGCATTGGAGCTGCACCTGCCCAAGGACTCGCGTGCCCAGCGCCTGCTGGCGCCGCTGACGCCGTCGGTGCATGACTCGCTGACGGCCCATGAACTCGCGCCCACGCAAGTGATGGAGCGCACCCACGACAAGGGCAAGACGTCGCCCGCCGACCAAGCCACGCAGTTGCTGGCCGCCGGGGTGCAGGACATCACTGATGCCATGGTCGACAACTTCCAGCTCAACGCGGTGCTGCGCATGATCCTGGAGACCATCTACCGCGCCCTGGGCTTCCGCCGCGTCGTCTTCTGCCTGCGTGATGCGCGCGGCCAGGCGCTGACGGGCCGGCTGGGCGTGGGTGCCGATGTCGAGCGCCTGGCGCCGCTGTTGCGCGTGGACCTGACCGCGCAACCGCCGGATCTGTTCGCCGCGGTCTGCCTGAAGGGTGTCGACACGCTGATCCAGGACGCGCGGGCCGCCAACATCGCCACTCGGTTGCCGAGCTGGTTCCGTGGCGAATTGCAGGCGCAGAGCTTTCTGCTGCTGCCTCTGGTACTGAAGGGCTCGCCCCTGGGCCTGATCTACGCCGACCATCCCCAGGCCGGTGCCGTGCAGCTGGGCGAGAAAGAACTCTCGTTGCTGCGAACGCTGCGCAACCAGGCCGTGATGGCCTTCCGCCAGGCAACCGGCTGAGACGGTTGCGCGCAGCTGCATCGCGCAGCTGTAGGGCGTCTCCCACACCCATTGCCGCCGAGCACTGACGGGTGGCACGCCATCGCGGGCGAATACTGGATGGGCATCCTCAAAGAACCCGACCCCGGCGGGGCGTGATGCGCGAACGCTGGGTATTTCAAACTACAGGAGTTCCTATGAATCACCATTCGATGAATGGCCGAGCTGTTTTGTTGGCGGCATTTGCTGCTGCAGCTCTGTCGGCATGCTCGACCACGGGCGACGCCCCCAAGGAACAAATGGCCGTTGCCAATGCCTCCGTCGAGCAGGCCACGGGCAACGCCGCGGAAGCCCCCACTGAACTGGCGGCAGCACGCGACAAGCTGGCGCGCGCCAACCAGGCCATGGCCCGCAAGGACTACGTGCTGGCGCGCCAGCTCGCCGACCAGGCCGCCGCGGATGCGGCCCTGGCCCAGGCGACCGCGCGCTCGGCTCGCTCTGGACGCGCGCTGTCCGAAGTGCGCGAAAGCATCCAGCAGCTGCAGTCGCAGCTGAACCGTTCCTGAATTGAATAAGAGGATTGCCATGCGAACCATCAAGACCCTGACCGCCCTGGCCGCAGCTGCCGCCCTGTTTGCAGGCTGTGCGAGCACGCCCACCGTCACGCCGCAACTGCAGCAGGCGCGCGCTACCGTGCGCAGCGCCGAGGCTGACCCGGCAGTCGCGAAGTACGCGCCGCTGGAATTGAAGAAGGCGGCCGACTCCCTGCGCGTTGCCGATGAACTCAGCGTCAAGCGCGAGGCGCCTGCCGACATCGATTCAGCCGCCTATGTGGCCGCCACCCAGGCGCGCACCGCCATGGCCCTGGCCAAGGCGCAGACGGATGAAGAAGCCATCAAGTCTGCCGAGGCCGACCGCGAGCGTGCTCGCGCCGACGCCAACGCCGAACGCGCCCGTCGCGCCCAGAACCAGGCGGCATCGGCGCAAGCCCAGGCGGCCAACGCCAATGCCGATGCAAACGCCGCGCGCCAGCAGGCCGCAGCGGCCACGATGACGGCTGCCCAAGCCCAGGCGCAGGCTGACGCCCTCCAGCGCGAGCTGGCGGACCTGCAAGCCAAGCAGACGGATCGCGGCATGCTCGTCACGCTGGGTGATGTGCTGTTCGAGACGGGACGTGCCGAGATCAGGCCGGCGGCGCAGGAAGCCATCGGCAAGCTGGCCAACTACCTCAACCAGCACGCTGACCGCCGTGTGCTGATCGAGGGTTTCACCGACAGCACCGGCAGCGACGCAACCAACATGACGCTGTCGCAGCGGCGCTCGCAAGCGGTGGCCGACGCGCTGCGCGCCCGGGGCGTGGACCCGACCCGCATCGCCACGCGCGGCTACGGCGAGCAATACCCGGTGGCCAGCAATTCGAGCACCTCGGACCGCGCCATGAATCGTCGCGTCGAGGTCTATATCTCCAACGACAACCAGCCGGTTCGCTCGCGTGGCTAAGCCGCATTCCGTGGCTTCAATCCTCAAGGAGACGGCGATGACAAGACGTTTAACGACAAACCGATGGCTGGTTGCGAGCCTGCTGGCCTGCGGTGGCCTCGCCCAGGCTGCCGGCCCCGCGGCGAAGAATGCCGACCCGCTGCGGCTGCAGTACGAGCGCGAGAAGGCCGACTGCCTGACCGCCAAGACCAGTCAGCCCCGCGATGTTTGCCTGCGCGAAGCCGGAGCGGCCTACGCCCAGGCCCGCCAAGGCAAGCTGATCTCCGCCGACGACAGGGCCGAGCAGTGGGCCGCCAACGCGCTCAAGCGTTGCCAGGCTCAGCGCGGCGAAGACCGCGAGCTGTGCGAGCGTCGTGTGCGTGAAGGACAGGTCGACGGCAGCGTGAGCGGCGGCGGCCAGATCAAGTCGCTGACTGTGCGTTCGACCGATATCCCGAAGTCGCCGAACTAGCTCGGGGCACTGCCTGACGAGGGGGGAGGCGACAAGCCTTCCCTTTTTTTCGCTCAGCTTGGCAAGTGGCCGTGGCCAGGGGGGCCAACGACATCGCCGCAGTCGGCTTCAAGAAGGGAGGGGAGGGTGACGAGCCTGACCCCGGCACTGGTTGCAACGCTTAGGGCTGCTTGGTTCCCCACCTGACCCGGTTGGGCGCGCTTCCATGCGGGGAGGCCCGTCGCTGATCATTCTACCCGGGCAAAAACTGGCGGTTGATCGAAAGGTCCATTGCCAGCGCCAGCAGGGCCAACGCGGTGAGATAGCCGATTAGGTGAAGGCGCGCCTGGCTCAATGCCCAATGGCCGCAAGCCACGTAGCCGAGCAGCGCGACGAGCTTCACCCCGAGCCACCAATCGCGCACGGGGTGGTAGCCGATGGCGCCCCAGAGGCCCAAGCCAGTGACGACGAGGCAGGCATTGACGCTGAAGACCACCACCAGCAGACGCGCGTCCTTGGCGATGCCTTGGAGCTGCGGCGCGCCGAACTGAAACAGCAGGCCGCGCGCGAAGAACAGGCCCACGCTGCACCAGGCCAGCCACACATGCCACTGGACCATCTGGGTGTAGTACCAGGTCACGATGCCCCTCGTCCGGGCTTGCGCTGCCGAACGCAGGACAGCCCAACCGGGCGGCGATGCTCGCGGGGAATGCCCCGCTTGCACATCACCAGACGGGCCGGCTTGGGAGCAGCCCGGCGCTCGGCCCTCGGGAGCTGTGGACCGGACACTTCAGCGCAATGCCAGGTCGTCTTCGCTAAAGCGGATGTTCAGCGGCTCGATCAACAACTGCTTCTCGCCCGCCTCGACCGTGCCGGCCACCCAGGCCTGGATGCCGCAATCGCGCGCGACCTGGGCGGTGCGCTCGGCGTCGTCGGCCTTGACGAAGATGGCGAATCCGGCGCCCATGTTGAGCGTCGAATAGGCCTCGCGGTCGTCCTGGCCGGCCTGCTTCTGGATGAAGTCGAGTACCGCGGTCTTGGGCGGCACGGTGTGGATGCGATAGGTCAGCGCGCTCGGGTGGCGCAACAGCTTGCGCCAGCCGTGGCCGGTGATGTTGGCGCAGTAGTGGGGCGCGATGCCGGCCTTCCACAGCGCCTCGGTGACGGGGGAATAAAGGGCAGTCGGTGCGAGCAGCGCTTCGCCGTACGTCAGACCCGGTTCGATCTCGGTCAGATAGCCCTGGGGCAGGCGCTCGGCCAGCTTGCGCGCCAGGCTCAGGCCGTTGGCATGGATGCCGCTGGAGGCCAGCAGCACGATGGCGTCGCCAGCGCCCAGCTTGTCGCCGACCGAGAGCCGCTCCTTGGGGTTGATCAGGCCGGTGCAGGACGCGGCCAGGTCGATGCGGCCGTCTTCCACGATGCCGGCCAACGCGGGCGTCTCGCCACCGCCCCAGGCGACCTGGCAGGTGTCGCAGGCGGCCTTCCAGCCGGCCACCAGCGCCTGGGCGCGCTGCGCGTCGCCGAACCAGTCGCTGCCACCCGCGGCCCAGTAGGCCTGCACGACCAGCGGCGTCGCGCCGACGGTGATCAGGTCGTTGACGGCCATCGCGATGGTGTCCTGAGCGATGCCGGCGAAGTAGCTCTTGCCCGTCAACTTGGCCATCTCGTCGGCCACCAGCGTCTTGGTGCCCAGGCATTCGACGATGGACGCCAGGTAGAAGGGCCCCACGTCCACCACATAGGCCGATTCGCCGCGCGAGGCCTTCACTTCGGTGAAGCCATGTGCGCCCAGGTGGGCGCCGGTGGCGGCGGCGGCGCGTTGCGCGGTGATCTTGAGCGGGTCGATCAGGTCGTAATTGACGCCGGCCTGGTCGTAGGTGAGGGGGGCTTGCGAGGTCATGGGGCGGGATTATCGACGCCTAGAATCCTGCGGATGAGTTACCAGGTCCTGGCCCGCAAATACCGTCCGCAGAGTTTCGAGCAGCTCGTTGGCCAGGAACACGTCGTGCAGGCCCTGGCCAACGCGTTGACGCAGGGGCGCCTGCACCACGCCTATCTGTTCACGGGCACCCGTGGCGTCGGCAAGACGACGGTGTCGCGCATCCTGGCCAAGAGCCTGAACTGCGTGGGGCCGGACGGCGCGGGCGGTATCACGGCCCAGCCCTGCGGTGTCTGCCACGCCTGCCGGGACATCGATTCGGGTCGCTTCGTCGACTACGTGGAACTGGACGCGGCGTCCAACCGCGGTGTCGAGGAGATCTCGCAACTGCTGGACCAAGCCGTCTACAAGCCGGTCGTCGGGCGCTTCAAGGTCTACATGATCGACGAAGTGCACATGCTGTCGAACACCGCCTTCAACGCGATGCTGAAGACGCTGGAGGAGCCGCCCGACTACCTGAAGTTCGTGCTGGCCACGACCGACCCGCAGAAGGTGCCGGTCACCGTGCTGTCGCGCTGCCTGCAGTTCAACCTGCGGCCGATGGCAGCGGCGGACGTGCAGATGCACCTCGGCAATGTGCTCGGTGCCGAGAACGTGCCGGCCGAGCCGGGCGCGCTGCGGCTGCTGTCGCGTGCCGCGCGGGGCTCCATGCGCGACGGCCTGTCGCTGACCGACCAGGCGATTGCTTTCGGTGCCGGCTCACTGACCGAAGCGGGCGTGCGCCAGATGCTGGGCAGCGTCGACCGCGGTCATGTCGTCGCCATCGTCGATGCACTGGCTGCCGCCAGCGGCGAGGCCGTCGTTGCCCAGGCCGATGCGCTGCGTGGTGCCGGCCTGTCGGCTGCGGGCACGCTGGAGGACCTGGCCACGCTCTTCCAGCAGATGGCGCTGGCGCAGGCCGCGCCCACCGCGCTGGACGATGCCGACACCGAGACCGCCGAGATCCGCCGCCTGGCCGCCGCGCTGCCGGCCGACGAGATTCAGCTGATGTACAGCATGGCCCTGCACGGCCGCGCCGAGCTGCACCTGGCACCGGATGAGTACGCCGGCCTGCTGATGGTGCTGCTGCGCATGCTGGCCTTCCGGCCGGCGGGCACCAGCGCCAAGCCGATCAAGGCCGCGGCCCTGGTGAGGCCGCCCGCGGTGGCCAAGGCCGTCGTCGCGGTGCCGTTGCCTAAGGTGGCGCCGCCGGCGCCGGTCGCAGCGCCTGTCCTGGCACCGGTCGCGACGCCCAAGGGCTTCACGCCGGCGCCGGTGGTTGCGGCGCCCATGGCAGCCGAGCCATCCGCCCCCAAACTCAGCGACCGTCTGCGTCCGCGCCCCGTTGAAGTCGACGCCCAGGCGGACGACGACATGGACGGCCCGCCGCCCGACGATGCGCCGCCGCCGTGGATGGAGGCGGACGATGCGCCGGCATCCGTTCCCGCCGCCGCGCGGGATGTCGAAGCGCCGCGCCGTGCGGTGTTGCGCGAGACCGCCGAGGGCGCGCAATGGGCCGAACGCGTCGCGGCCCTCAACCTGGTCGGGATGACCGCCGAGCTGGCCCGCCAGGCGCAGGCACTTGCGCGCCGCACCGTCGACGGCCGTGAGGCCTGGACCTTGCGGGTCGAGCGCGAATCGCTGCGCGCACCGGCCCTCGTCGCCAAGCTCGAAGCGGCGCTGGATGCACAGCTCCACATCGAGGTCGGCGTCGCCGAGGACTCGATTGCGCTGCGCACCGTGGCCCGCACCGAGGCACAGCAACGGGCTGCGGAGGACCTCGCCGCCCAACATCCGATGACACGGACGCTGCTTTCCCAATTTTCGTCGGCGCGCATCTTGCCGGGCTCCGTGCAGCCGCTGACTCCCACTCTTTGACAAGGACACGATCATGATGAAAGGCCAACTCGCCGGTCTGATGAAGCAGGCCCAGGCGATGCAGGACAACCTGAAGAAGGCGCAGGAAGAACTCGCCAGCATCGAGGTCGAGGGCCAGAGCGGCGCCGGCCTCGTCAAGGTCGTCATGACCTGCAAGAACGAAGTCCGCCGCGTCACCATCGACCCCAGCCTGCTGGCTGATGACAAGGACATGCTGGAAGACCTCGTGGCCGCCGCCTTCAACGACGCGGCCCGCCGTGCCGAGGCGACGAGCAGCGAGAAGATGGGCAAGCTGACGCAGGGCATGCCCATGCCTCCGGGGATGAAATTCCCGTTTTGATGGCCCACCCCCGAGGCGCTGCGCGCCTCCCCCTCAAGGGGGCGCAGCCGGTGGCCTGGCAAAGCCAGTTCCACGGCTGCCGCTCGACAAGATCGCGCCTGCGGCGGCGATCGTTTGCTGACAACATGGCTTCGATTTGAACGCACTGGATACGCTCGTTGAGGCGCTCAAGCGCCTGCCCGGCGTGGGCCAGAAGTCGGCTCAGCGCATGGCCTACCACCTGCTGCAGCATGACCGCCTGGCCATGCCGCGCCTGGCCGATGCGTTGACGGCGGCGGTCGAGCGCATCAAGCATTGCGAGCGCTGCCACACCTTCAGCGAGGCGCCCATCTGCGGTGTCTGCGCCGATGGCGAACGTGATGCGCGCCTGCTCTGCGTCGTCGAGACGCCGGCCGACCAGGCGGCGCTCGAGCGCACCGCCTCCTACCGCGGCTACTACTTCGTGCTGCTCGGCCGGCTTTCGCCGCTGGACGGCGTCGGCACGCGGCAGATCGGCGCGGCCGAGCTGCTCGCCCGGGCGGGCGAGGAGGGCGTCGAGGAGGTCATCCTCGCCACCAGCTTCACCGCCGAGGGCGAGGCCACGGCCCATGTGCTGGCCGAGGCGCTGCGCGCCCGCGGCATCCGCTCGACCCGGCTGGCGCGTGGCGTGCCGGTCGGCAGCGAACTCGAGTACGTGGACCTGGGCACCATCGCCCACGCCCTGACAGACCGACGTTGAAAGAAGCTCGATGACGATTGCCCAACTCTGCCTGCTCGTAGCCTGCGTGCTGCCCATCGTCTGCGCCGGGCTGGCCAAGTCCAAGGGCTTCGGCAAGCGCCGCCGTGATGGCGGATTCGACAACAACCGGCCGCGCGAATGGCTCGCGAATCTGAGCGGCTGGCAGGCGCGTGCCCATGCCGCGCAGGCCAACAGTTGGGAGGCCTTGCCGGTCTTCCTCGCCGGCCTGTTCGTCGCCCATCAGCACCAGGCGCCCCAGGGCACCGTGGATGCGCTGGCACTGGGCTTCGTCGCCGCGCGCCTGGCCTTCATCGGTCTGTACGTGGCAGATCAGGCGACGCTGCGCTCACTTGTCTGGTTCGCGGGCCTGGCGGTCAGCGCGGCGCTCTTCTTCGTCTAGCGGTTATTTCGCTTCGGCCTGAGTCCTTTTCGCATCAGCGGCCCTCCTTGTCGATGATGCCCGCCGTGCTCGGGCAGCGACGAGGTGAATTGATGATCTACAGGAACAACGTGGGGACGAAAGAGCGCTGGGCGCGCGGGATCGGCGGCGCGCTGATCGTGGCGTGCGCGCTGATGCAACTGGGATTGACGCCGCTGGGCGTGGGCCTGGCAGTCAGCGGGGTGTTGGCCGCGCTGAGCGGCTTGCTCGGTTTCTGCCCGGCCTGCGCAATGGTGGGCCGCCGGCTGCCGGATGAGCGCCGGTGATCGCGGTCGACGCGCGGGTCTTCGAGGCCGCACAGGCGGGTGACCCCGGCGCGTTGGAGCAGGTGCTGCGCCAGCTGCAGCCGGACATCCGGCGCTACGCGCGCCGCCAATGCCATCGCAGCTCGGCGGTAGAAGACGTCGTGCAGGAGGCGCTGATCGTGCTGTATCGGCGCGTCGGCACGTTGCGCGATCCCCTGGCGCTGGCCGCTTGGATGCTGCGCATGGTGACGCGGCTGTGCATGCTGCCGGTGCTGCGGCTGATGCGCGGCACCGAGGCGCTGAGCGAGCGGCACGAGGCCGAGCACCTGGCCCGCGTGCCGCCGGACGAGTTGCGCATCGACCTGGTCCGCGCGCTCGAGTCGCTGCCCGAGATCTACCGCGAGGTGATCCTGCTGCGGGACATGGAGCAGCTGACCATCGGCGAGGTGGCTGACCGCTTGGGCATCACGCGCGAGGCGGCCAAGAGCCGCATCCAACGGGGACGCGCGCTGATGCGCGAGTATCTTGCTGGATCAAGGCGCGGCTGACGCGACGACGTTGTTGCGGCCCTTGCCGCCACGGTCCTTGGCCAGCTTGCGAGGCGCGGGCGCCTTGGC
This sequence comes from Pelomonas sp. Root405, assembly GCF_001425165.1. Taxonomy (GTDB): domain Bacteria; phylum Pseudomonadota; class Gammaproteobacteria; order Burkholderiales; family Burkholderiaceae_C; genus Pelomonas. The sequence goes on along the minus strand of NZ_LMDU01000013.1, from coordinate 125,647 downwards.
GGCGCGGACCGAGGACTTGCCCTTCTTGGCAACGGCGCGTGCCGCCACCGTCGTCTTGGCTGGGGCGGCCTTGGCCTTGAAGGCCGTGTAGACCACCACGGCCTGGCCGGGCTTGAAGCGGGTCGAATTGCCGACCTTGTTCCATTGCGCGACCTGATCGGCGCGCACCTTGTAGCGCGCGGCAATCACGGCGACCGTGTCGCCCTTGCCGGCCTTGAGCGTCACTCGGCGCAGCGGCGGCGCGTCGGGCGCCAGGCTGAGGCTGGCGGTGTCGGCCAGCCGTTCGGAGACGTCGTCGTGCACATGTTCGGCGCGCGGCACCAGCAGCGTGGAGCCGGCCTTGACCAGCATCTTGGGCGGGATGCGGTTGATCTCGCGCAGTGCCGATTCCGGCATGCCGGTCCGCCGGGCGGCTTCCGATGGGCTCATCGTCTTGGGCACGACCCAGGCTGTCCAGCTGGCCAGCGGACCGCGGTGACGCGCCAGGTTTTCGGCGAAGTTGCTGGCCTGGTCGTAGGGCAGCAGCACCTGCTGCGTGGCCGCGGCCAGAATGACCGGCTTGTTCATCTGCGGGTTGAACTGCTGGAAGGTCTCCAGCGTGAGGCCGGCGAGCTGGGCGGCCAGCGACACGTCGATGTCGCGCTCGATCTTGACGCTGAGGAAATACGGGTGGTTGGCCACCGGCGGCAGGGCCAGCGCATAGCGGTCGGGGTTGAGGACGATGTTCTTGACGGCCTGCAGCTTGGGCACGTAATAGCGCGTCTCATCGGGCATCGTCAGGCTGGCGTAGTCGGTCGGCAGGCCGCGCTTCTGGTTGCGCGCAATCGCCTTCTGCACGTTGCCCTGACCCCAGTTGTAGGCGGCCAGCGCCAGGTGCCAGTCGCCGAACATCTTGTGCAGGCGGCCGAGGTAGTCCAGCGCTGCACGGGTGGACGCCAGCACGTCACGGCGGTCGTCGCGGAAGATGTTTTGCTTCAGGTCGAAATCGCGGCCGGTGGCGGGCATGAACTGCCACATGCCGGTGGCCTTGGCACTGGACACGGCATGCGTCACGAAGGCGCTCTCGATGAAGGGCAGCAGGGCCAGCTCGGCCGGCATGCCGCGCTTCTCGACCTCGTCGACGATGTGGAAGAGGTAGCGGCTGCCGCGTGTCGTCATGCGCTCGACGTAGTCGGGCCGCGCGCTGTACCAGGCCTCGGCCTTGCGCACCCAGTCGTCGTCCAGGTCCTGCAGCTGGAAGCCCTGGCGCACGCGCGCCCACAGGTCGGCATTGGCCTCCGGGGCGTCGAGGTCGATCTTCTGGCCAGGGCGCAGGTTGTCTTCGAGCAGCTCGGCGGCGATGGCGCGCACTGGCTCGGGCGAAACGGCGGATTCGGTCGTGGCGCTGGCCACGGCAGCCGCGGCGGGAGGGGACAGTGGCGGTGCCGGCGCTTCGTCCAGCGGGGGGAGGGGAGTGGTGGTGGCGCAGGCGGCCAGCAGGGCCGGCAATACGAGGGGGGACAGTCGGTGGATCAAAGTCATCGGAATCCGTTCTTCCATTCGCGCAGGCTGGCGAATACATCGACCGGGCTGGGCGCGGCCGGGAGTTTCAGCGGCGCGTGTCGGCGGGCGGCGTCACGCAGGGCCGGCTCGCTGCAGCGCAGGAAAGGGTTGATGCGGGCCTCGGTGCCGATCCGGCCCGGCAGTGTCGGGCGACCGGCAGCGAGTTCGGCCTGGCACCAGGCGGTGTAGGCAGCGAGGGCCGCGTTGGCTGGGTCCACCTCTTGCGCAAAGCGCAGGTTGGACAACGTGTATTCATGGGCGCAGCAGACGCGCGTCTCGGGTGGTAGCGCGGCCAGCGACTGCAACGAGGCATGCATCTGCGCCGGTGTGCCTTCGAAGAGGCGGCCGCAGCCGCCGCTGAACAGGGTGTCGCCGCAGAACAGCAGAGGGTCGGCCCCCGGCACCTCGGCGGCAAAGTAGGCGATGTGGCCCGCCGTGTGGCCCGGCACGTCCATGACCGCGAAGCGCAGGCCCAGCACCTCGACCGTGTTGCCGCCATGCACGCGCTGCACCGGTTCAGGCATGGTCTCGTTAGCGGGCGCGTAGATTGGGCCCGCCAGGCGCGACCGCAGCGCGTTGACGCCGCCGACGTGATCCGCGTGGTGGTGGGTCAATAGAATGCCCGCGAGCGTCAGGCCGCGGGCATCGAGTGCCGCGGCGACCGGCGCGGCATCGCCGGGATCGACGACCAGGGCCTCATGGCCGTTGTCCAGCAGCCAGAGATAGTTGTCGTCGAAAGCGGGGAGCGGCGTGAGCGTCAAACTGAGCGTCAATGTGGCGCCAACCCATGACAGATAAAGCGCCGAGTATAGATTTGGCAGCCTGGCTGCAGACGCCGCCCGGCCGCCACCTGCTGGCCTGGGAACAGGCGCAGGTGGACGCTGCCGTGACCGATCTGTTCGGCTTTCATGCCCTTCAGCTCGGCCTGCCGGAGCTGGACGGCCTGCAGAGCAACCGGATGCCCCACCGCTGGCTGGTCGGGCGTGACCTGCATTGCGACTTCGACGCCCTGCCGTTCGATACCGCCAGCCTCGACCTCGTCCTGCTGCCGCATGCTCTCGAACTGGCGCCCGACGCCCATGCGCTGCTGCGCGAGGTGGAGCGCGTGCTGCGGCCGGAAGGGCGCCTCATCGTCTTTGGCCTCAACCCGGCCAGCCTCTGGGGCCTGCGCCAGAACCTCGGCCGGCTCAAGCGTCGTGGCGAGCCCTACCTGCCGCGCGATGGTGATTTCATTGGCTACTGGCGGCTGCGCGACTGGCTCAAGCTGCTGAGCTTCGACGTCGAGGCGGCGCGCTTCGGCATCTATCGCCCGCCGCTGCGCTCGGACGCCTGGCTGCAGCGCTGGCGCTGGGTCGATGGCGTGGGCTCGCGCTGGTGGCCGGTGCTGGGCGCCGTTTATTTCATCCAGGCGGTCAAGCGCGTGCATGGCATGCGCATGATCGGCCTGGCCAAGAACTCGCGTGCGGTCGCCAAGAAGGCGCCCGCCGTGGCACTGAACAACCATCACAACAAGAATGACTGAAGCACCCAAGCCTGCCGTCCTGATCAAGCGCCCCCAGGTCACCATCTACACCGACGGCGCCTGCAAGGGCAACCCGGGCCCTGGCGGCTGGGGCGCCTGGCTGTCCAGCGGCGGCCACGACAAGGAACTCTTCGGCGGCGAGCCCGAGACGACCAACAACCGCATGGAGCTGACGGCGCCCATCGAGGCACTCGCGTCGCTCAAGCGCAGCTGCGATGTCGTCGTCTACCTGGACAGCGAATACGTGCGCAAGGGCATCACAGAATGGATCGTCAACTGGCAGCGCCGCGGCTGGAAGACGGCAGACGGCAAGCCGGTCAAGAACGCGGACCTGTGGCAGCGCCTGGATGCGCTGCGCAAGCTGCACACGGTGGACTGGCGCTGGGTCAAGGGCCATGCCGGCGACCCTGGCAACGAGCGGGCCGACATGCTGGCCAACAAGGGCGTGGCCTCCCTCGCCAAAGCCCGTCAGTAAAGTGCGCGCCATCTAAGGTTCCCAGGCGTCGCCCATGAAAATGCTGCCCCCCCTGATCGCGCTGCTGCTGGCCGGCGCCGCGCAGGCCCAGACCTACACGGTCGTCTGTGCCAAGGTGGCATGCGGCCATCTCAAGGTCGCCGAATCGACCGGCCGGCTGGAGGTGGACTACAGCTACCGCAACAACGGCCGCGGCCCTGACCAGAGGGAAGTGCTGGAGCTGGCGCCCGACGGCGCCTGGCTGGCCTATCGCACCGAGGGCGTGGCCACCTACGGCGCGCGCATCGATGAGCGCTTCGAGCTCAAGGCCGGCAGTGTCAGCTGGCGCTCGCCGGTAGACGGTGGCGAGCGCGCTGGCGTTGGCCGCGAGCTGGTCTACTTGCCAGTGCAGGCCACGCCGGCCTGGGCCGGCCGGCTGGCGCAGACACTGTTGAAGCGCCCCGGCCAGCGCGCCCAGGCGCTGCCCAGCGGCCAGCTAGGCATCGAGCGCGTGAAGACGCTCAAGCCCGCCGGCGCCGCCTACGAGGTCGGCCTGTACGCCATCGAGGGGCTGGACCTCGAACCCAGCTACGTTTGGTTGCGCGAGGACAACCAGGCTCTGTTCGCCCAGGTCTCGCCCGGCTGGGGCGGCACCCTGCTGCAGGGCTTCGAGGGCGAGATGGACCGGCTGTCCGACGCGCAGAAGGCCGCGCAGCTGGCGCGTCTGGAGCGCCTGGCCAAAACCCTGCCGCAGCCGCTGTCGGGGCTCACCGTCATCGAGGGCGTGCGCTGGTTCGACTCCCAGGCTGCGGTGCTGCGCGGGCCGTCGGACATCTACCTGTTCGAGGGCCGCATCGCGGCCATCGCCAACCCGGGTGGCGTGAAGACCGCCACCCCGGCCCAGCGCATCAGCGGCAAGGGCCGCACCCTGCTGCCTGGCTTCGTCGACATGCATGCCCATCTGGACGCCAGCGCGCTGCTGCTGAACCTGGCGTCGGGCGTGACGGCCGTGCGCGATGTCGGCAACAGCAATGCCGAGCTGGCCGAGCTGCGCGGCCGCATCGAGCACGGCGAGGTGCTGGGCCCGCGCATCGCGGCCAATGGCTTCATCGAAGGCAAGAGCCCGTTCTCGTCGCAGGCCGACTTCGTGCCCGACACGTTGCCCGATGCGCTCGCCGCCATCGACTGGTATGCCGCCCGCGGCTACCGCCAGCTCAAGCTCTACAACTCCATCCGCCCGGAGTGGGTCAAGCCGATGGTGGCGCATGCGCGTTCGCTGGGGCTACGCACGGGCGGGCATGTGCCGGCCTTCATGACAGCGCGCCAGGCCGTGGAGGCCGGCTATGACGAACTTCACCACATCAACCAGCTGACGCTCAACTTCCTGGTCGGCAAGGGCGACGACACGCGCACGCTGCTGCGCTTCAACCTCCCCGGCGACAAGGCGGCCGACATCAAGCTCAACGACCGCCGCACCCAGGACTTCATCGCGTTGCTGAAGCAGCGCGGCACGGTGGTCGACGCGACGATGACGGCCTTCGAGGGCACCTACAACCAGCGCCAGGGCCAGCCCAGCCCGAGCTATGCGATGGTGGCCGCCAACCTGCCGGCCGTCGTGCAGCGCAGCTACTTGTCGGCCGAGGTCGACATGGACGATGCCAAGGCCAGGCGCTGGGGTGCGAGCTGGAAGGTCATGATGGAGCTGCTGCGCCGCATGCACGCCGCCGGCATTCCGCTGGTGGCGGGCACCGATGCCACCCCCGGTTTCGCGCTCCAGCGCGAACTGGAGTTGTATGTACAAGCCGGCATCCCGGCGGCCCAGGCGCTGAAGATCGGCACATGGAACGGCGCGAAGTACAGCGACCGCTTGAGCGAGATCGGCAGCATCGAGCGCGGCAAACGCGCCGACCTGGTGCTGGTGGAGGGTGACCCGGTGGCCGACATTCGCGCCATCCGGCGCATCGCGCTGGTCGTGCAGGGCGATAAGGCCCTGTCACCGTCGGCCTTGTATCAATCGATGGGCATCCTGCCCTTCGTGCCTTCGGCGGAGATCACGAAATGAAGCGCCTTGCCGCCCTGCTGCTGGCCTTGCCCCTGCTCGCCCAGGCCGACACGACGCTGCGTTTTTGCGCGGCCGGCAGCCCCAAGACCTTCGACCCGGCGATGACGGACAGCGGCATCGACCATGCCGCGCATTTGCCTGTGTTCGGCACTCTCGTCGAAGTCAAGCGTGGCACCGACGAACTCATCCCGGGCCTGGCCAAGAGCTGGAGCGTCAGCGCCGACGGCCTGGCCTACACCTTCGAGCTGCGCCGTGGCGTGAGTTGGCATGCGGTCGACGGCTTCAAGCCGACGCGTGAGTTCAATGCCGACGACGTCATCTTCACCTTCGGCAGACTGCTCAGCCGTGACAGCGCCTTCGCCAAGGCCCTGCCCAGCGTGTCGCCCTATGTCGTGTCGTTCGGTTGGGAGAAGCTGATCCGCGGGGTCGAGAAGCTCGGTGATCACCAGGTTCGCATCACGCTGGCCGAGCGCGACGCGTCCTTCCTGTCGGCATTGAGTTTCGCGTTCACGATGATCCAGTCGGCCGAACTGGGTGGGCAACTGCTCAAGGCCGGCACGCCGCAGCGCATCGCTCAGCTCCCGGTCGGTACCGGGCCCTTCCAGTTCAAGAGTTTTCGCGCCGACAGCGTCATCCGCTACGTGAAGCACCCGAGCTGGTGGCGCAAGGACGAGCGGCCGCGGGCCGACCAGCTGGTCTTTGCCATCACGCCCGATGCCACCGTACGCGCCCAGCGGCTCAGGCGCAACGAATGCGACATCGCGGCACCCGTCGGCCCCGCCGACCTGGCTGATCTGAAGAAGGACCCGGCCATCAAGCTGGTCACCGCACCAGGGCTCAATGTGGGCATCCTGGCCTACAACACCAAGCGTCCGGCCTTGTCCAAGCTGGAAGTTCGCCAGGCCCTGGACATGGCCATCGACAAGGCCGCCATCCTGCGCGCCGTCTATGGTGATGCGGGCACGTTGGCCAACAGCGTCATGCCGGCCGCCAACTGGGCGCATGACGCGACGATCAAGCCCGTGCCCCATGACCCAGCCAAGGCCAAGGCGCTGTTGCAGCAGGCCGGCGTGCTGCCGCTCAACATCACGCTCTGGGCCATGCCCGTCGTGCGCGCCTACAACCCGAACGGCCAGCGCATGGCGCAGATGATCCAGTCCGACTGGGCCAAGGTCGGCGTCAACGCCCGCATCGTCACTTACGAGTGGGGCGAGTACCTGCGGCGCATCGATGCCGGCGAGCACGACGCAGCGCTGTCTGGCTGGAACGGCGACCCCGAGCCCGCCAATACCGCGGGCCAGCTCGCCTGCGGCGCCGCCAGCGGCACCTTCTGGTGCAACGCGGCCTACGACAAGTTGCTGGCCGAGGCGCGCCAGGCGCTCAACAAGGAAGACCGCAAGGCCCTCTATGCCAAGGCCCAGCGCCTGGCCATGCAGGAACTGCCGTGGACGCCCATCGCCTACGGGCGCCTGGCCGTGCCCGAGCGCGCGGCGGTCAAAGGCTTTGTGCTGGACCTGGACGGCAGCATGTATTTCGACGGCGCGACCCCGCGCTGACAAAGGAAAAAAGCGATGAGCATCAAGAGCGACAAGTGGATCCGCCGCATGTGCGAGCAGCACGGGATGATCGAGCCCTTCGAGCCCGGCCAGGTGCGCGAGCAGGACGGCCGCAAGATCGTCAGCTATGGCACCTCAAGCTACGGGTACGACATCCGCTGCGCGCCCGAGTTCAAGGTATTCACCAACATCCACTCGACGGTGGTAGACCCGAAGAACTTCGACGAGAACAGCTTCGTCGACATCAACAAGGACGTCTGCATCATTCCACCCAACAGCTTCGCGTTGGCGCGCACGATGGAGTACTTCCGCATCCCGCGCAATGTGTTGACGGTCTGCCTGGGCAAGAGCACCTATGCCCGCTGCGGCATCATCGTCAACGTGACGCCCTTCGAGCCCGAGTGGGAAGGCTATGTCACGCTGGAGTTCAGCAACACCACGCCGCTGCCCGCCAAGATCTACGCGGGCGAGGGCTGCGCCCAGGTGCTGTTCTTCGAGAGCGACGAGGTCTGCGAGGTCAGCTACAAGGACCGTGGGGGCAAATACCAGGGTCAGGTGGGGGTGACATTGCCCAAGGCTTGAGCCTGGACAGACGTCAGCCGTTGCCCTCGCCAACTGCGGTGCGTCCCGGTTGGCAGGTTCGTGACGCGCTCCGGGTTGGCTGCCGGGTGAGAACCGCGTGCTCGGGTATCCAGGTCGTTCCGGACTGCTGCAGAACTCTCCATTCAAGCTGATCGCCGCTCAGGCGAACGACAGCCGTACCCTTCGCACCCCTGGCGTTCAGAAAGCTCACTTGTCCGGCGGCCCCGATCAGCGAACCGGCGATGGTGGGTGCGACCTCATCGGCCCCGTCCACCTTGTTGCCCATCTGTCCGGTGGCGATATGAAAGCCGCAAACGGATGCGCCATTCGCCTGCAGACCGAGCCAGAAATAGTCGCGTTCGCCATCGGCACAACGCTCCGCGTACACGCCGGTGGCGTTCGTGCACGGGAAGACGACCTTCCACTCCCCTTCGATGGGCGACGCTGATGTGGCCGAGGTGGCGACAACTAGCAGAGCAAGCGCGAGGGTTGAGGTCATGCGGTGTTCAGCTTGGTCGCTTGATATACAGCGAGTATTGCTGGAGGCGGCGGCAGGCCCTTGAGCAGCGCGCTTACCCGCCCATCAGCGCCAAGTACTGCATCAGCCCCATCCGCCCCGCCCGCATCACCCGTTTGTGATTCCACCGGAACAGCGGCCCCAGCAGCGGCGCGGTCCAGCGCAGGAGCCCCGGCGGCAGCGTGACGCGCCAGACGAAGGTCACGTCGGTATGGCTGCCCACCTCGGGTGCGGCCTGCTTCATCAGCCAGATGCCTTCCCCCGCCAGCGTGCCGGCGGCTTTGGCGCGCAGGCGTTCTTCCTTCAGCACCTCGGTGACTTCCAGTTGTAGGTGCAGTCGGTAGCCCAGGCCGGTGCGGAAGGTGATTTCCTGCAGCAGCCCGACGCCGGTGCCATCGCCGCTGCGCAGTTTCCTGACGCCGACGACGCCCGGCCACCAGCGCGGCCAATGCTCGGTTTCGGTGATGGCGCGCCAGACATGAGTGACCGGCGCGTCCAGGCGCCAATGGCTGACAAGGTCGAAATAGGCGATCTGGGACATGTGAAAGTAATACGACCGGCCGCGCAGGGTAGATGCTAGCCAGCGTCAGGAGTAACCTGCATCCAGAAACAACGCCGCCGCGTACAGCCTCCTTATGACCTCGCCACCTGCCACCCCCGCCCAGGCCCGTGCCATCCGCCGGCGCCTGCTGGAGCGGGTGGCTGATACCGAGGACAGCCACGTCACTGTGCCCGCCGGCCCGGCTGGCTGGCAACCTTATGGCGACGGCGTGCAGATCAAGGTGCTGAACGAGAACGAGGGCGCTCTGAGCTACCTGCTCAAGTTTGCGCCCGGCGCGCGCATCGATGCGCACAGGCACCCGATGGACGAGGAATGCATCGTTCTCGAAGGCGTGCTCAAGGTGGGCAGCCAGATCGAGGTCGGCCCCGGCGGCTATCACCTGGCGCGGGCCGGCAGCCTGCACGCCAGCATCGCCACCGAGACGGGCGCCACCATCTTCCTGCGCGGCGCCGAGCCGGGCATGGACCAACTGCTGGTTTGAGGAACACGATGAACCTTCCGCATCCATCAGAGCCCGGTGACGACGAGGTGCCGCCTCACGCACTGCTTTTCGACGACGCCGAGCTGCATACCGCGGAGGCCGAAGCGCAGGCCGAAGCCGAGGCAGCCTGCGTGGCCCTTGCCGCCAAGGCCGGCTGCGCGCCGCTTGACGATGCCCTGCTTGAAACCTGGATCGCCGGCATCGTCGACCATGACGAGCGCGCCTTGATGGCGCTGTACGAAGCCACGCTGTCGCGCGTCTATGGCCTGGTGCTGCGCCTGGTGCGGCGCAGCCAGCTGGCCGAGGAGGTGGCCGAGGAGGTCTACTTCCAGGTCTGGCGCCAGGCGGCGCGCTTCGACGCCGAACGTGGCCGGCCCCTGACTTGGCTGCTGGGCATGGCGCGCTCGCGCGCCATCGACGCCATCCGCCGCGAGGCCCGCTTCCAGCATGAGGAGCTGGACGAAGAAGCGCAGAACTACACCACGTCGATGTCGTCACCGCCGGCCGAGTCGGGCGACGAACTGCTCGCCGTCGCGCAGGGCCATGCCGAGCTGCATCGGGCGCTGCTGCTTCTCAAGCCCCAGCCGCGCCAGCTCGTGGCGCTGGCCTTCTTCAATGGCCTGTCCCACGAGGAGATCGCCAGCCAGACGCATCTGCCGCTGGGCACGGTCAAATCCCAGATCCGCCGCGCGCTGATCACCCTGCGCGAGGCGCTGGGTGACAACGGCGCTCACGCGCTGCCTGCCTGAGATGAAGGAAGGCAACGCCATGACCACCATGCCGAATTCCCCCGAACACGACGACAACGACATGAGCCCCCTGCTCAGCGAACCTTTTGCCCAGGCCTGGGCAGCGCCGGCGCCCGGCTTGCCGGGGCGCCTGGGCGAGCGCCTGGGCACGCGACTCGCGCAGTCGCTGAAGGCCGAGCAGGGGATGGTCACCGTGCGCCGCCGCAAGGCCGGTGCAGAGCCGCTGGCAGAAGGCGTGCAGCAGCGCTGGCTCTACCGCGCGCCACCAGAACGTGCACTGCGGCCCGGCGAGCCGCGGGCTGCCAGCGTCGTCGAGCTGCAGGCGGGCACCACGCTTGAGCTGCCTGCCGGCGGGCCGCGCGAATTCCTGGTGCTGCGCGGCAGCGCGGCGGTCGACGGCGAGTCGCTCGGCTTGCGCGATTTCCTGTTGCTGCCTGCGGGCAACCCGACGCGGCTGGCCAGCCTGGACGGCGCCCATGTCTTCGTGCGCGAGTCCGAGGCCCAAGGTGTCGAGCGCCTGCTGGTGCTGGACCGCCAGGCCGGCTGGCCCGATTTCGCGCCCGGCATCCGGCGCCGCGTGCTGTGGACCGGCGGCGGCCAGGCGTCGCTGCTGTACCAGACCGACCCCGGCGCCAGCGTGCCCAACCACAGCCATGGCCACGACGAGGAATGCTTGATGGTGCAGGGCGAGCTCTTTCTGGACGACGTGCTGCTGCAGCAGGGCGACTACCAGCTGGCCCCGGCCGGCACGGGGCACCGCATCACGGAGACCGACACCGGCGTCATCTTGTACGCCCACGGCGACCTGGACCTGCAGTTCTTCTGACCGCCAACCGGACTTGAGCGCCATCAACGGCGGATAGCCGGGTCATTTCGGGCTTTATCCGGCCTTGGTTTTGCCGAGGGCCCGGCACGATGGCAGCCATAACAGCCAGCTGTCCGAGGCCCGCCATGTTGATCCCGCTGCACCTGATCCCCGTTCCCGCCGACGAACCCCGCGGCCTGGGCGACCCGGGCCATGCCTGGAGCGGCCTGAAGATCGCACAGGGCGTGCATCTGGGCGACATACGAGCGCTGGGCCTCACCGTGTCGGGCGCCACCAGCGGCGGCCCGGTTGCCACCGCCGACCTGCTGCGCTTTGGGCAACTGATGAATGACGCCGGGTTGACCATCAACCCGACCCGCATGCTCTACGACCGCCACTACGCCTACGAGCGCCTGGCCGACGGGCATGCCAGCAGCCATCCCGGCCTGCGCGACTTGGCGCTGGACCTGTTCGAGGCCTACCAAGCCGCCGGCGAGTGGATCGGAATGACGCACTGACGCGTCCCGAGTCCCTTCTTGCGCGGCAAGCCGTTGGCTCGAAAGCCGGGATACGGCTGCGCGCAATTGCGCAGGTAAAGAAGGAGGGCCGCGCAGCGGCCCGGGGGACACGAAGCAATTGCGTGCAGCCGTGTCCCGGCGCCGAACATATCCGGGACAGTTCTCGGGGCTTTCCCCAGGCCGAAGCCTGCCTTTCCTCACCCCGCTGTTTCGGTACCCCCGAGTTACCCTCGCGGTTTCGTCTTTCGCCGAACCGCTTCATGACACGTCATTCCCTTTCACTGCTGACCCTGGCAGCACTTGCCGCCACTGCGGCCCATGCCGACGAAGGCATGTGGATGCCCAAGCAGTTGCCGCAGATCAGCAAGGCGCTGAAGGCCGGTGGCTTGGCGCTGGACCCGGCCAAGCTCAAGGAGCTGACCGATTTCCCGATGGGCGCCGTCGTCGCCATCCCGGGCTGCACCGCCAGCTTCGTTTCGCCCCAAGGCCTGGCAGTCACCAACCACCACTGCGCCTACGGCAGCATCCAGTACAACGCCAAGCCCGAGCGTGACCTGCTGAAAAACGGCTTCTATGCCGCCACGCTGGCCGATGAGCTGCCCGCCGCGCCGGGCACACGCATGTGGGTGACGGTGGACATGAAGGACGTCAGCGCCGAGGTCCTGAACGACAGGACCCGCGCGCTGACGGGCAAGGCCCGCACCGACGCCATCGAGGCTGCCGAGAAAAGCCTGGTGGCCGCCTGCGAGGCCGACAAGGGCCACCGCTGCAATGTCCACCCCTTCTTTGGCGGGCTGCAGTACCAGCTCATCAAGCAGCTTGAGATCCGCGACGTGCGCCTGGTGCACGCGCCCGCCACCGGCGTGGGCCTGTTCGGCGGCGACGCCGACAACTGGGTCTGGCCGCGCCACACGGGTGACTACAGCTTCTACCGCGCCTACGTCGGCCCGGACGGCAAGTCGGCCGAATTCAGCAAGGACAACAAGCCTTACGCCCCCAAGCACCATCTGAAGATGCCCAGCAGCCCGCTGAGCCAAGGCGACTTCGTCATGGTGGCGGGCTACCCGGGCCACACCAACCGTCACCGCCTGCCCACCGAGGTGGACTTCGCCTTCGGCTGGCAGCAGCCCACGCAAACCCGCGTGATGGGTGAGGCCATCGAGCTGATCAAGGCCGAGACGGCCGGCCGCCGTGATGCCGAGATCAAGATGGCGAACCGCATGCAGGGGCTCCAGAACTACTACAAGAACCTGCAAGGCCAGCAGCAGAGCTACGACGGCAGCGACATCCTCGCCCGCAAGACCGCCGGGTTCGACAGGCTGAAGGCCTGGGTGAACGGCTCACCCGAGCGCAAGGCGCGCTACGGTGCCGACATCGCCGCCACCGAAAGCCTCATCGCTGAGCGCCAGACCCACACCCGTGCTGAGTTGCTGAACACCTTCATGATGCCGGCCCTGCTGAACTCGGCGCGCCAGCTCTACCTGATCGCTCAGGAGCGCGCCAAGCCCGACGCAGAACGCAAAGCCGGCTACCAGGAGCGGGACCTGCCGCGCCTGCGCGCCTCACAGCAGTCGCTGGACCGTCGCTACGACGAGCAGACCGACAAGCGCGTCGCCGCCCACTTCCTGGCTCAGTACCTCGCGCAACCGGCCGACACGCTCAACCCGGTCTGGGTCAACGTCTTCGGCCTGAAAGCGGGTCAGGACGAAGCCGGCATCCGCGCCCAGCTGGACAAGGCCTACGCGGGCAGCAAGCTGTCCGACAGTGCCTTCCGCATGGCTTGGCTGGACAAGGATGTTGCCGCCTTCAAGGCCAGCGACGACGCCTTCATCAAGGCCGCCGTCGCGCTCTACGACGACGACCGTCGCATCGAAAACCGCGACAAGGAACTTGGCGGCAAGCTGCAAAAGGCCTACATCGGCGCGCAGCAGGCGCTGATCGACTATCACGCCAGCCGCGGCGAGGCCGTCTACCCCGACGCCAACAGCACGCTGCGCATCAGCTACGGCAAGGTCGAGGGCCGCAACCCCGGCACCGATGGCAGCAACTGGACGGCGTTCACGACGCTGCGCGGCATCGTCGCCAAGCACAAGGGTCCGGACGAGGCTGGCGGTGAATTCAACGCGCCGGCCGAACAGCTCGCCGCCATCAAGGCGCGCAACTTCGGCAAGTACCACGTCAAGTCGCTGGACTCGGTGCCGGTGAACTTCCTGTCGACGCTGGACTCGACCGGCGGCAACTCCGGCTCGCCGGTGCTGAACAAGAACGCCGAGCTCGTCGGCCTGCTGTTCGACGGCACGCTGGACGCCGTCATCTCCGACTGGGACTTCAACCCCAAGATGGTTCGCAGCATCTCCGTCGACGCGCGCTACATGCTGTGGCAGATGAGCACGGTGGACAAGACAACGCGTTTGCTCGACGAGATGGGTGTGAAGTAGCAAGCCCCTCGCCCAGCCTGCCCTGCTGAACGCGGGCAGTCTGGTCGGTCCCCCAAGGGGACGGCAATGCTCGCGGCGTTGAGCCGCCAGCACATCGCCAGGCGGGCCGGCTTGGGGCGGCCCGGCGCTCGGCCCGAAATACGGAAAGAAAAACGGAAAGAAAAGCGGCGGCGTCAGGCCGCCGTTTTCATCTGCAGCGTCATTCCTTGGCCACGGCCTCGACCTGGATGCGCAGTGCGACGTCCATCTTGAAGCCCCAGTCCTTGCCCGCTCCCAGGCCGAAGTCCTCGCGATTGAACGCCCCGGAGGCGTCGGCGCCGCACAGCTCGCGCTTGTGCAGGGGGTGCGGGATGCACTTGAGCTGGTGAATGGTCAGCGTCAGGGGGCGGGTCTTGCCGTTCAGCGTCAGCTCGCCCACCAACTTCGCCGGCACGCCGCCGGTGGCGCCGTCGAAGCGGCCCTTGTAGCTGGCCGAGGGGTTCTTCTCCGCGTTGAAGAAGTCCTTGCCGCGCGCCCAGGCGTTCATCGCGTCCAGGCCGAAGTCGATGCTGGCCAGGTCCATCTGCACGTCCACGCTGCCGCTGCCGTTGGCCTTGTCGTACACCACCGTGCCGCTGCTCTTGTTGAGCTTGCCGCGCCAGACCGACAGCCCCATGTGGTCCGCCTCGAAGCTGGGGTAGGTGTGGGTCGGGTCGATCTCGTAGGTCACCGGCGCGGCAAGCGCGGTGGTGGCGAACAGGGCACAGGCCAGCAGGCTCAGGGATTTCATCGGCATTCCTTGGGTGATGGGTGGTTCGGCAGGTCGCCATCAACGCGACGAGTGAAGCGACCGGTTTTCGACACGCCGATGATCGCGCGCCGGCGCGGGGGCCGTGCAACGGGCCGTTAGCATCGACTGCATGCCCCGCCTTCATGTCTTCCTGGCGCCCCTTCTGCTGGCGCTGGCCGGCTGCGCCAGCATCCCGCCACCGCCTGCTGCCGATGGCTGGCAGCCGTTGGCGCCCGGCCTGGCCCACCGGGCCTGGGCCCCCTGGCCCAACAGCGAGGTGCAGGCGCTGCGTGTGGACCTCGCGCAGGTGCGGGTCAGCCTGTCGCCGCCGGCCGATGCCGGCCAGTCGCTCGACCAGATGCCCAGCCGCCGCGGCGCGCTGGCCAGCGTCAACGCGTCCTTCTTCGACCGCGCGTTCCGCCCGCGTGGGCTGACCGTGTCAGCCGGCCAGCCGTGGCCGGAACTCATCAAGGCGAACAAGCCGGTGAAGGACCCGCTGCTGGCCTGCAGCGACCCGCCCGGTGGCTGCACCATCCGCTTCGATGCGCCCACCGCGCCCGAGCGGGGCTGGGCGATGGCCGTCAGCGGCACGCCCTGGCTGGTGCGCGACGGCCAAGCGCGCAGCGCCGAGGACGATGCAAGCTGCGCCAACCTCTGCGCCCAAAGCCATCCACGCACGGCCGTTGGCCTCGACGCCTCCGGCCGCCAGCTCATCGTGCTGCTGGCCGCCGGCCGCCGCGGCCCGGTCAAGGGGCTGACGCTGACGCAGACGGCCCAGCTGATGCGCGAGCTGGGCGCCGTGCAGGCCTTCAACCTCGATGGCGGCGGTTCGTCCACACTGCTGATCGGCGGCGAGTCGCGTCTGCCGCGCCCCTTCAACGAACCCGTACTGCGCCGCGTGGCCAATGCCTTGCACCTGCTGAATCCATGAGCCTTCGTCACCTGTTCGCCTTGAGTGCCGCCTTGATGCTGGCCGCCTGCGCGCCGCTCAAGCCGCAAGTTAGTGCGGCGGAGAAGCGCTACAGCGCTGCGGAGCTGCTGGTGTTGAAGCCGGCAGATTTCATCTGGCCGGCCACATCGCTGGAAGGCGAGCGCGCCTTGCGCGAAGCCGTGCTGGCCGACATGCGCGCCCGCATCGCCTTGCCGCCCGGCCCTGAGCGGGATGCCGCCTTGCCGCGGCTGTTCGACCTGGTGGCCCAGTACAACCTGGAGATCGACGCCGCCCGGCCCCTGCTGTTGCAGGCCTTGCCGACGTTGGCCAACCGCGACCCGGAGTACCAGCGCGCGCTGCTCACCGGCGCCCGCTCCCTCTACGCTGCGCCAGCGGAGCAAGCCATGCAGGCCGCCCTGCAGCCGCTGCTGACCCAGCTCAAGACGAGCAAGCCCTTTGCCGTCGCCGCCTACACGCTGATGGCCTCGAACCCGGGCCATGCCGAGTTCATCCGCGACCTCGTGCCGCGCCAGTTCCCGCAGTGGCGCGACGACCCGCGCCTCCTCGCGCTGATGGAAGAAGTCGCCACCGTCCGCGCGGCCCAACCGCCGCTGGCCGATCTGCTTGCCGCGCCCCTCCGGCCTGGCTTCCCGGTCATCTACAGCCTGCAGCGACCCGGCCGCAACGCCATGGGCCTGGTGCTGGTGCGCGGCGCAGACGGTCGCTTCGTGCGCGACACCGCCGGCCGGCTGTTCGCCCAACCGCAGCTCGCGCTGTCGCGCAGCGGCCTGCCGGGCACGATCACCAATGGCAACACGCCGCAAGGCGTGTTCACCATCGTCGGTGCCGGCACGGCCACCAACCCCAACATCGGCCCCACGCCCTATCTGCACAGCAAGCTGCCCATCGAGGCGACGCCGGCTGAGTTCGAGCATGGCGACACGGCCGGCGCCTGGAGCGAGGCGCTGTACGAGAGCTTCCTGCCGGCCAGCTGGCGAGGCCATGCTGCCATCAAGGAAGCCTGGCTCGCCGGCCGCGCCGGACGGGACGAGCTGCTCATCCACGGCACGACGATCAACCCGGCCTACTATGCCGGCAGCAGCTACTTCCCCGGCACGCCGCAGCAGGGTTGCATGATTTCCAACGAGGACTGGGACCCAGCCACGGGCCGGCTGCTGGCAAGCCGGCAATTGGCGTTGGCGCAGGCCTATGCCGCCGCGAGCGGGCGGCCCGACCTGGCCGGCTACCTCGTCGTCGTTGAGGTCATCGGCCAGGGGCCGGTCGCGCGTACCGAAGCCCAGGCCCTGGTCGCCTCGGCAGGCCGTTAGCGGGCGAACACCATCTCGCCGTATTCCCAGGTCCAAGGCGCGCCGGTCTCGCCGAGAACGAACTCGACCAGCCTGGGAAACGCCGCTTCGGCGCGCACGTCATTGGCGAGGATGACGACACAGCGCTGGACCGCTTTCACGCAGACCCAGGTATTGCCCGTGCTGTCGTTGTGCCCGCCCTTGTAGAAGCCAGCGCCTTGCGGCCCGTTGAAGACGATGACACCGAGGCCGGCCGCGAGGTCGGCGCGCCGCTTGTCAGGCGGCAGCTCGGGCTGCAGCGTCGGGAACTGCGAGGCCGTCGTGATGGGCAGATGGGGCGCGGTCAGCGCCGCGGCGCTCTCGGGCTTCAGGCCCACGCCGCTGACATAGCCGGCTGCCATCTTCGCCATGTCGGCAATCGTGGTGTCCATCGACCCCGCCACGCGCACCTTGCTGCGCTCGTCGTGCGGCTCGACGCTACCGTCCTCTTTCCAGCCGTCGGCCAGGTTGGGGCGGAAGTCGGCGCGCCACATCATGCCGGTGCGCGTCATGCCAAACCGGTCGAACACGCGGCGCTGCATCTCCGCGCCGACGTCCAGCCCCAGGCCGCGCTCCAGCACGAACTGCAGCAAGATCAGCCCCTCGCCCGAATAGGCGTAGCGCGCGCCGGGGGCGAAGTGCATGCGCAGCTTTCGGTCGGGCTCCAGGAAGGCGAAGTTGGCAAAGCCACTGCTGTGGGTCAGCAGCATGCGCGCCGTCAGCTGGCGCCAGCGCGGCTCGTCGGCAAGGTGGCGCCAGGGGCCGGACTTCGGGTCGTTCGGGTAGTCGGGCAGCGGCTTGTCGAGGTAGGCGGCGAGCGGTCGGTCCAGATCCAGCTTGCCCTCATCGACAAGCTGCATGACCCAATAGCCGAACACCGCCTTGGTCAGCGAGGCGCCATACATGACGGTGTCGGTCAGCAGCGGCTCGCCCGCAGCATTGCGCTTGCCATAGGCGCCGACATGCACGACGCGGCCGGCATCGACGACGGCCACCGCCAGGCCCTGGGCCTGCGTGGCGCGCATCAGCCGCGCGACTTCGGCATCGATGGCCGCACTGCCGGGCAGTGCGGGTGGCGCCGCCGCCGTTAGCAGGGGCAAGGCGAGCAGGCAGGTGAGCAGGGTGGAGCGCATCACCCAGCCTAATGGCCCAGTCGCGGTCAGCGCAAGTCAGGCCGACGGGTAGGTTCCGGGCACGAGGATGTCGCGCGTGACGTTCGTCAGCTGTGTGTGCCCGCAGAAGGCCATGGTCACGTCCAGCTCCTTGTGCAGGATGGCCAGCGCCTTGGCCACGCCTTCTTCGCCCATCGCGCCCAGGCCATAGGCCATCGCGCGGCCGATCATCGTGCCGCGTGCGCCCAGGGCCCAGGCCTTCAGCACGTCCTGGCCGGAGCGGATGCCGCCGTCCATCCACACCTCGGTCTGATGCCCCACCTCGGCAGCAATCGCCGGCAATGCGTGGATGCTGCTCGGCGCGCCGTCCAGTTGTCGGCCGCCGTGGTTGCTGACGACGATGGCGTCTGCACCCGCCTGCACGGCCAGCTTGGCGTCCTCCACATCCATGATGCCCTTGAGGATGAGCTTGCCGCCCCACTGTTGCTTGACCCAGGCGATGTCGGCCCAGGAGAGGCGCGGGTCGAACTGCTCGTTGGTCCAGGCCGACAGCGAGCGCATGTCGCTGACGCCTTTCACATGACCCACCAGGTTGCGGAAGGTGTGGCGCCGGGTGCCCAGCATGCCCAGGCACCAGCGCGGCTTGGTGGCCAGGTTGATGAGGTTGGCCAGCGTCGGCCGCGGCGGTGCGGTGAGGCCGTTCTTCAAATCCTTGTGGCGCTGGCCGATGACCTGCAGGTCCAGCGTCAGCACCAGGGCCGAGCACTTGGCCGCCTTGCAGCGGTCGATCATGCGGGCCATCGCCTCGCGGTCGCGCATCATGTAGAGCTGGAACCAGAAGGGCGCCGATGTGTGCTCGGCAATGTCCTCGATGGAGCAGATGCTCATCGTCGACAGCGTGAACGGGATGCCGAACTTCTCGGCCGCGCGCGCCGCGTGGATCTCGCCGTCGGCATGCTGCATGCCGGTCAGGCCCACGGGTGCGATGGCCACCGGCATCTTCGCCGCCTGGCCCACCATCGTCACCGCCGTGCTCCGGCCTTCCATGTTGACGGCCACGCGCTGGCGCAGCTTGATGCCCTGGAAGTCGCTTTCGTTCGCACGGTAGGTCGTCTCGGTCCAGGAGCCGGAGTCGGCGTAGTCGTAGAACATGCGCGGCACGCGCTTCTCGGCGAGTTGGCGCAGGTCTTCGATGCAGGTGATGACGGGCATGGGCTGGATGACGCGGTGGGTGCAGCCGCAGATTCTCCGGCGTGCGACGCCCCCGATCTCGCAGCGCGATGAGTTTTTCCGCGCGCCCCGCCGGGGCGGCGTCAGAAATTGATCGTCGTCGGCCCGGCGTCGCGCGGCGAGCGCCGCAGGAACTGGCCCAGCGTGCCGGCCATCGCCACCACCACACCGGCGGCCAGATGCAAAGCCTTGGGCTTCGCGGCTGCCTCGGGGCGCTCGCGCCCGGCGCCGGGCTGTGCAATTGCATGCACCAGGGCCAGCTCCTGCTGGCGCTCCTGCACGAGGAAGAACATGCGGTTCGGGTCGGCGAAGCGCTGCGCCAGCGCACGAACCGCCTTCAGCTCATGCCGCCGCACGCGGATGCCCTGCGGGCTCAAGCTGCAGCCCAGGGCGCGGGCGCGCAGGTAGAGCGATTTGGCCGCCAGCCGGTCGGGCAGGCAGCCCACCCCCGCGTGCAGGCAATTGGCCAGATTGAATGTCGCCTCGGCGTGGCCGAGAGCTGCAGCCGTCACATAGGCCGTCAGGCCCGCGGCTTCGTCCGCCGGCCCGCCACGGCCGGTCATCAGCACCCGCCCGAGCTGAAAGCGCCCGATGGCGCTGCGGCGGGCGGCGGCCTGCTGCAGCAGCGAGCGCGCCTGTACTGCGTCGGCCGGCAGGCCCAGGCCTTCCAGTTGGCAAAGCCCAAGCATGGCCAGCCCGTCGGCATCGCCCGCGTCGGCCGCAGCGCGGAACCAGCCCGCGGCGCGCGCGTAATCCGGCGGCGTGGCATGGAACAGCGTCAGCCCGTGCTGGAGCGCGTTGACCGGCTCGGCATTGATGGCCGCCGTGGCCGGCGTCGGGTCTGAGCCCAGGTTGAGGAAGTTCATGCGACAGGCAAGCGTGGAGCCGGGATTGTTGGCGAGGCCCGGGGCAGGGCAGGGGCCCCGTGACCCGCCGCAGTGCTGCAAATTGCCGCAAAGCGCGGTCGGCGACGTCAGAATCGGAAGACCCGCCTCGGCGCGCTCCCCCTGATCACCATGAGCTTCCAAGCCCTCGCCACCTACGCCATGACGCTGCCCGGTGCCACCGAGGACATCAAATGGGGCTGCGACTGGGTCGCCAGCGTCGGCGCCAAGATGTTCTTCGTCGGCGGGCCGCATCCGGACAAGTGGACGCATTGCAGCTTCAAGGTGGATGAACACCGCTTCCTGGAGCTCACCGGCTTGCCGGGGTTTGCGCCGGCGCCGTATGCGGCGCGCTATCACTGGGTGGCGGTGTCGGACCCCAAGGCCTTGCCGTTGGGCGAGTTGAAGGCGCTGGTGAAGCGCTCGCACGAGTTGGTGGCGGGCAAGCTGCCGAAGAAGTTGCGCCATGACCTCGGCCTCGCGTGATTGGTGGCGCGCCGATAATCGGTGCCTGCCAAGCCAAATGCCGGAGTTGCGATGGGTCAGCCTGTCTTGAAGTCTGGATTCAGTGCCGACGACTACCTCGCCTGGGAAGCTGCCCAGACAGAACGCCATGAATACGTCCACGGCGAGGTGTTCAACATGGCCGGCGCCGAGGACCGGCATGTCACCGCCGCGGGCAATGTCTACATGGCGCTGCGCCAGCATCTCGCCGGCTCTGCGTGCCGTGCCTACTTGCAAGACATGAAGGTGCAGGCCGCGGCTGGCAACGCCTTCTTCTACCCCGATGTGCTGGTGACCTGCAGTGCCGCCGACCGTCTCAGCCCGCTCGTCAAGCGCGAACCGGTGCTGCTGGTGGAGGTGCTGTCGCCTTCGACTGCCGCCTACGACCGCGGCGAAAAGTTCGCGCACTACCGCAGCATTGCGAGCCTGGCTGAATATGTGCTGGTCGACCTTGACTCGCGCCGGGTGGATGTCTATCGCAAGGGCGGTGACGGCCTTTGGGTGTTGCACCCATTCGCTGCGGGTGAAGCGGTACGCTGGGCCAGCGTAGATTTGACGGTGAGTGCCGAGACACTGTTTGCCGAGGTGGACGAGCCCGTAGCGCCCCCGCCCGGCGAAGCAGCCTGAGCTTCAGACACCCGACGGCTTGTCGCGCGCTTCGACCGCCAAGGACCGGGCCGGCGGATGGGGCAGCCCCGCTTCCGCCGGCCCGTGCGGCGCGCTGACGCGTATGCCAAGCCCTCAGCTGGGCTGAGCGCGCCAGACCATGACGGGCACTTCGGTATGCGCCAGCACGCTTTGGGTCTCGCTCCCCAGCAGCAGCCCCGCCAAGCCGCGGCGGCCATGTGATGCCATCACGATCAGGTCGCACTGCAGGCGCTTGGCGACGTTGCAGATGGCTTCATGCGGATGGTCGTTCTGTTCCATCAACGTTTCGCAGGGCACCTTGGCTTCGCTGGCCACGCCGCTGATGAACCTGAGGTAGAGGTCCGCGTGGGCCCGCACCTCTGCGGCGAACTGGTCGCGCGAACCCTCCAACTCGGACACGCGATAGGTCAGCACGTGGAACTGCGGCGCGGCGTAAAACCCCGTCACGCGCGCGCCTGACAGCCTTGCCAATTCGACGCCATGAAAGACCGCTTGCTCGGAGAACCGAGACCCGTCGGTCGGAAGCAGGATGTGCTTGAACATGATGCACCTCGGGCTAGAAGCCGGGCACTCGCACGTCGGAACAGGCCTTGAAGCACCTGCCCAGGTGACCCGACCGGACCCGGCTTGCGGGCAGGTCGTCTGTGGTGATCGTACGCCGCAGCGGGTCATTTGGGTGGGGTCTTCGGCGCCCGGCCGGTCGCTGCGGTGGAGCGTGGCCACCGTGCCGCATCGCGCTAGGCGCTCTTTGACCGCTCCCGGGCCTCGTGCAACGTCGCCAGGGTGATCTTGCGCACTTCCGCCTTGCTCTGTTCGACATGGCTGCGCAGCAGCAGCTGGGCCTGCTCGACCTTGCGCTGCATGACGGCGCGCAGGATCTTGCCGTGCTCGGCGTAGGTGGCCTCGATGCGATGGCCGCGCGTGAAGTCCAGGTGGCGAATGATGCGGATCTGCTCGGTCACGTCCCAGTGCACGCGCGCCATCTCGGCGTTGCCGGCCGCCCGCACCAGCGTGGCGTGGAAGGCTTCGTCCAACTGGCCGACCTCGCGCGCATCGCTGAGGCGCTCGGCGGCGGGGACCAGCCAGATGGCCTTCAGCGACTCCAGCTCCGGCGGCGGCGTGCCCGTGTGGGCGCACAGCTTGGCCACGGCTGCCAGTTCCAGGATGACGCGCAGGTCGTAGAGCTGCTCCAGCCGGCCGAAGTCGATGGGCCGCACCGACCAGCCGGTCTTCGCCTCCACGTCCAGAAAACCCTCGTTGCGCAGCTTGAAGAGCGCCTCACGCACGGGCGTGCGGCTGACGCCCAGGCGCTGGCTCAGCTCGGCCTCGGAGAAACGGTCGCCCGGCACCAGCTGGAAATCGTTCAACTCGGCCTTGAGCTGGGCGTAGACCTGGGCGGCCAGGTTCGGGCGGCCAGTGGTGGAAGGATCGACAGGAGACCGCATGGAGCCGATGTTAGCGAGCAGGCGGCGCGAGCAAGCTGACGTGCGCAGCCACGACGCGCCAGCCGTCGGGCATGCGCACCCAGGTCTGGCTTTGCCGGCCGGTGGCGCCGCTGCCGTCGCGGTGGAACTCGGTCATCGCGGTGGCGAAGTCACGGCCGAAGGTGGTGATGACGGTATGGCGCAGCGTGCGTGCCAGGCCGACCGGTGAGCGAGCGGCGCGGAAGGCCTGGATCTGCGCGTACCCGACGAGGTTCTCCGCAGCGCCATAGCGCACGGTGTTCGGGGAATTCCAGAACAGCGCGTCCAGCACGTCGACCTTGTTGTTGACCAGCGCATCCTCGTACTGGTTGAACACCGCCTGCATCTCGGCCAGCACGTCGGGAATGTTGATGTCACTCATGGCTTTGCCACCGCCGCGACGCAGACGCCGGCTTTTTCCAGCGCGTGGGCGACGCGCAGCGCATGGTCTTCGCGCCAGGGCGCGGCAATGATCTGCACGCCGATGGGCATCGTCGTGTGCACGCCCCACACCGGCGCCGCGCACACCGGCAGGCCGATGCAGGAGATGGGCTGGGTCAGCAGTCCGAGGCTGGGCCGCGCGGGCAGGCGGCGGCCGTTGACGTCCATCCATTCGCTGCCGATGACCGGCGCCACCACCGGCGTGGCCGGGGCGATCAACACGTCCACGTCGCGCAGCAGTTCG
Organism: Pelomonas sp. Root405; assembly: GCF_001425165.1. Taxonomy (GTDB): domain Bacteria; phylum Pseudomonadota; class Gammaproteobacteria; order Burkholderiales; family Burkholderiaceae_C; genus Pelomonas. The sequence goes on along the minus strand of NZ_LMDU01000013.1, from coordinate 102,287 downwards.
GCGGCGCGCAGCGCGAACCAGCGCCGCACGCGCTGGGCCTGCACCACCCACGCGGCGGGCAGCAGCGCACCGGCCAGGAATCGGTCACGTGACAGCGGCTCGAAGTCTTGCGCGCGCTGGCGCAGGTCGGCCAGGTGCAGGTTGGCACCCTCGGCATTGCTGATCAGGAAGGCGGCCGCGCGGGCGCGTTCGGTTTCGGGCAGCTCGACCGTCGTCAGGGCGCCCAGCGCCTGGGCGACGCGGTCTACGGCGGCGCGCGCCTCGGGGCCCGCGTTGGCATCGAAGTAGCCGCCCAGCCGCGCGATCCGCAGGCCGGCCACGCCCTGCGACAGCGTGGCATGCGTCGGCTCGATAGCACGTTGCACGCAGCCCGCGTCGGCCGCGTCGTGCCCCTGCATCGCGTCATAGGCCAGGGCCAGGTCTTGCGCGGAACGGGCGAACGGCCCGAGGTGATCCAGGCTGGCGACGAACGGGTAGCTGCCGTTGCGTGGCAGACGGCCGTATGTGGGCTTGAGGCCAAACACGCCGCACAGCGACGCGGGCACGCGGATGGAGCCGTTGGTGTCGGACCCCAGCGTGACCGGCACCTGGCCCGCGGCCACCGCAGCCGCGCTGCCGCCCGACGATCCGCCGGCCACACGGGTCAGGTCATGCGGGTTGTGCGTCGGGCCTTCGTGGCTGTTCTCGGTTGTGAAGCCATAGGCGTATTCGTCCATGTTCAGCGCGCCGACCAGCACCGCGCCGGCGGCGTCCATGCGCTGCACCAGCGGGCCGTCTCGGGTGGCGGGCGGGCGGTCTCGCTCGATCCTGGAGCCGGCCAGCGTTGTCAACCCCTGGACGTCGAACAGATTCTTGACCGCATACGGCACGCCCAGCAGCGGCAGCGCGCGGACGGCGGGGTCGAACTCTCGCAGGCGGTGGTCCAGCACCTGCGCGGCCATCAGCGCGCGTTCGGCGGTGATGTCGGTGAAGGCGTTGACCGCGCCGTCGGTCTGCTCGATGCGCGCCAGGCTCGCTCGCACCAACGCCTCGGCGCTCACGTCACCCGCCCGCACGGCGGCGGCGATGGCGTGGGCCGGTTGCAGCAGCAGTTCAGCCGCGCTGCTCATGGGGAGATGGGCGCGAAGGCCTCGGCCGGCTCGTCGTGCACGGCTAGCGGCAGCCCGTTGACGAGCGCCGCCATCTCCGCCGCGAGGCCGAAGTAACGCAGCACGCCGGGCCGGTGCTCAGGCGCCAGCGGCAGGTCCAGCGCCGCCGCGGCGGCATCGACATAGGCCTCGATTCGAGCGGCGTTCATCAACGGCGCACCTCGCGCTGGAAGATCTCCAGGCTCAGCTTCTTGGCGCTGACGAAGCTGGGCTCCGACAGCGTGGCCACCGTGCGGGGCCGCGGGTCCTCGTACTTCAGGATCTCGGCCACCTTGGTCGGTCGTTTCGTCAGCAGCAGCACCTCGTCGGCCAGATAGACGGCTTCTTCAAGATCGTGCGAGACCAGCATCATGGTCGTGCCCGTCTGCATGAAGACCTCCTGAAGCTTCTCGCGGATGAACAGTGTCATCTCGAAGTCGAGCGCCGAAAAGGGCTCGTCCAGGAACAGCACCTCTGGCTGGGGCGCCAGCGCCCGCATGATGGACGCCGTCTGCTGCTGCCCGCCCGACAGTTCATACGGGTAGCGCTTCAGGTCGAACTTGACGTCGAAGCTCTCCACCAGCTCGGCCATGCGCCGGTCCACCTCGGCTTTGCTGCGGCCTTCCATCTTCAGCGGATAGGCGATGTTGTCGATGGTGCGCATCCACGGGAACATCGCCTCGCGGTAGTTCTGGAACACGTAGCCGATCTTGGTGTCCTTCAGGCTCTTGCCGTCGAACAGGATCTGGCCCGAGTCGATGGGGATGAGGCCGGCGATCATGTTGATCAGCGTGCTCTTGCCGCAGCCGTTGGGGCCGAAGACGGATACGATCTTGTGCTTGGGGATGTCGAGGTTGAAGTCCTCGTACAGCGGCCAGCCGGCGAAGTATTTCGTCAGGCCGCGGATGGTGATGTGCGTGCCGGCGGGGCCTGGCTGGAAGGGGCGCACCGGCACGTCGGGCACGACGGGGGCGTTCAGGACTGCGTTCATCTTCCGCTCCAGTGGACGATCTTGCGTTCCATGACCAGGAACAGGATGTTGAGCACATAGCCCAGGATGCCCGCGGCCAGGATGGCGGCGTACATCGTCTTCACGTTCAGCACCTGCTGCGCATCGATGATGCGGTGGCCCAGGCCGTTGTCCGAGCCGATGAACATCTCGGCCACGACGACGATGACCAGCGCCATCGACACGGCCGAGCGCAGGCCGACGAAGCTCGGCTGCAGGCTCTCCCACACCAGCACGTCCTTGAATATCTGCCAGCGCGAGGCGCCCATCACCTTGGCCGCCATGACCCGCTGCTTGCGCGCATTGATGACACCGTAGGCGCTGTTGAACACGACGATCAGGAAGGCACCGAAGGCAGCGATGGCGACCTTGTTGATGTCCGACACGCCGAAGATCAGCAGGAACAACGGTATCAGCGCCGATGACGGCGTCGAGCGGAAGAAGTCGATCAGGAACTCGACGCTGCGGTAGGCCTTTTCGTTGCTGCCGAGCAGCACGCCCAGCGGCATGCCGACGACGGCCGCGATCAGGAAGGCCTGCACGGTGCGCCACACGGTGACGGCGAAGTCCAGCAGCAGCGGCCCGCCGGTCAGGCCGGTGATGAGCGTGCCGAGCGTGTCCAGCGGCGGCGGCAGCAGAATGGGGCGGATGAGGCCGAAGCGCACCACCAGGTCCCACACGATGAAGAGCAGCAGCGGGCCGATGAATGGCAGCAGCCTGGTGGCGTTGAAGCGCGGCGCACGCGCGGCGGGCTGGCCTTGGGCGGCCTGCCACGGCGCGGCGGCAACGGGGGTGGGCTCCATGGTGGTCATGGCCTCATGCCTTGTAGAGCAGGGCGGTCACGTCGAGCTTCTTACCGAACACGCCCTTCTCGGTGAACAGGTCGAAGAACTTCTGGAAGTGCGCCACATCGCTCGGCGTGAACTCGTTGTAGAGCATGTAGGAGGCCAGCGGCACCTCGCCGGTCAGCGGGCCTTCGATGGCGGTGTAGCCTTTCAGGAAGGCGCGCGCCTGGGCGGGGTCCTTGCGCACGAGGTCGATGCCGCGGGCATAGGCGGCGATGTACTTCTTGGTCTCGGCCGGGTACTTCTTAATGAACTCGGTCGTCAGCGTGGCCGAGCCGCCGTGCCAGGGCGCCAGCGGGTCGCCGAGGATGTACTTGGCGATGACGCCGGCCTCCAGCACGCGCGTCGTGCCGTTGAGCCGGCCGACGGTGCCGGTGGGTTCCAGCGTGTAGACGGCGTCCACCTGGCCGGCGGCGAGCGCGGCCACATGCTGGCCGATGGGCAACTCGGTGACCGACGTGCCGGCGGCGCCGGCGCGCTCCAGCACGGCCATCGCCAGCACCTTGTTCTGGATGCCGGGGCCGCTGGCCACGCGCTTGCCCTTCAGCTCGGCGAGCGTCTTGACGGGGCTGTCCTTGGGCACGAGGAACTGGTCGAGCACGTACTTCTGGTTGCTCGGGTTGGTGGCGATGATCTTGAACAGGCCGGGTGATGCGATCTCGCCGACGCCCAGGTTGCCCGAGCCCGTGCCGTTGGAGCTGCCGTCGCAGCGGCCGGCCAGCATGGCTTCCATCACCTGCTGGGCACCGGCGAACTTCAGCGCCTCCACGTCCAGCCCGGCTTCCTTGAAGTAGCCCTTCTCGACAGCGGCATAGAAAGGCAGCCCCGCCGCCACTGGCCAGTAGCCGATGCGGATCTTGGGCGTCTGCGCGCGCAGCACGGCCGGTGCACCCAGCGTGGCAACGGCGGCGGCCGCGCCAAGTACGGTGCGGCGCTGGGGTATGAACGAATCGGTCATGGTCGGCTCCTGGGGTGATGAGAGGGGTTGTTCAGGCACGGTGCGTGTCGGCCATGTAGGCCCGCCAGCCGCCGTAGGCAGTGATGTCGGTCGCGCCGGCCAGGGCCTGGCCTTCGCAGATAAAGCCGTGCACCGAGCTGCCGTCGGCGAGCAGCACACTGCCCAGCCCCAGCGGCGCGGGAATCAGCGCAAGCAGCGAGCCGATGTGCCGCAGTGGCACGTTCCAGATTTCCACCGCAATCGGCTCGCCGCCTTCGGCGACGCGCTGCAGCCCCGGCTTGGGCGGCACCGTGCCGGGCAGCGCATGCAGGCGGTAGGTCGGCGCCGTGGTGGTGGCTTCGCGCAGCGTGGCGCCGCGCGTGGTCAGCTGGCCGTTCAGCGGCATGCCGGACAGATGGGCGCCCACGACGGCCAGCGGCAGCGTGGCCTCGGTGGCCGGCCAGGCAGTTGGTGTCGACGGCGGGCGCTTCATGCCGGTGGCGCCCAGCGGCAAGGCGGCGGCAGCCTGCCAGGCGGTGCCGAAACGGGCCAGCGCCGCATCGGCCTGCCCCGGTGCGATGAAGGTCACGCCGAAGGGCAGGCCCTGGTCATTGAAGCTGGACGGCAGCGCGAGCGCGCACCAGCCCAGCAAATTGACGAAATTGGTATAGCGCCCAAGCCGCGCGTTCGCGCCGATGGGGTCGGCATCCAGCTCGGCAAAGCTGGGGTGGGCAGGGGCGGTAGGCACCATCAGCACGTCGACTTGCTGCCACAGTGCCGCCGTGTCCCGCTGGGCTGCGCGCAGCGTGTACTGAGCCTTGAAGGTGTCGGTGGCCGTGAGCCCAACGGCGCGCGCTATGACGCGCCGCACCGTGGGCTCGATGGCCTCGGGGTCGCGCGCCAGCAGGTCCTGCACGACGGCATGGCGCTCGGCCACCCAGGGGCCGTCGTAGAGCAGCTCGGCCACCGCATGCAGCGGCGCGAAGTCCAGCGGCACGATCTCGTGCCCCAGCTCGCGGGCGAGCTGCACCGCCAGCGGCCAGGCCGGCGCGTAGTCGGCGCTGAGGTCCGGTGTCGCCGGTACGCCGATGCGCAGACGCGCCGGCAGCTGCGCCGGTCCGGGCTCGAAGTGGCTATAGGCGTCTTGCGCCTCCGGCCCCTCGATGACGGCGAGCACGGCGGCGGCGTCTTCCACCGTCAGCGAGAAGACCGAGATGCAATCCAGCGTGCGGCAGGCCGGCAGCACGCCGCTCGTGCCGACTCGCCCCGGCGTGGGCTTAAGTCCCACGAGGTTGTTGAAACCCGCCGGCACCCGCCCCGAGCCGGCCGTGTCGGTGCCCAGCGAAAACGCCACCTCCGCGCGCGCCACTGCCACCGCGGAGCCCGAGCTGGAGCCGCCGCTCACGCGTGCTGCGTCGAAGGCGCTGCACGGCCGGCCGTAGGGAGAACGGGCGCCGACTAGCCCGGTGGCGAACTGGTCGAGGTTGGTCTTGCCCAGGCAGACGGCGCCGGCGTCCATCAGCCGTTGCACCGCGTGGGCGTTGCCGATCGGCACGTGGCTGAAGGCCGGGCAGGCGGCGGTGGTAGGCATGCCGGCCACATCGATGTTGTCCTTGGCCGCGAAGGGCACGCCGAACAACGGCAGACGGGCCAGCAGCGCGGCGCGGTCGCCGCCCGCCGCGGCCAGCAGCGACTCAAGTGCGCCAACCTGCTGCGCCAGTTGCTCGGCGGTCGCCTTGTGAATCCACACCGCTGCGTCATGCCCGCCCAGCTGTGCCAAGCGGCCGGCCAGCAAGTCGCGCGGCGATGCGCCTTCCAGGTAGGCGAGGCGCCAGTCAGCAAGGGTCAAAGGGCTCAGCTCGGTCATGGTGCACTCGTTGGTATACCAGTCGGTATCCAGCATCAAGCGTGCCAAGGCGCGGCGCGGGTGGGTATTTCACGGGTCTCCCTCGGTAGGCCCAGGGCGCACCGGGTTTGCCTAGTGATGCGACCGCGCAGCCAGAGAGCGGCGCGCTTCAGATTGGGGCGTGGCTGCACCAATTGCTGGTGCTCAGAGCCCTTACGCGATGACGTTCCGCGGGCTTGACTTATTTAGATGATTAGCTAATCATCGACTCATGAGCCAGGTCTTCAAAGCCCTTTCCGACCCCACCCGCCGCCAGGTGCTGCAGTTGCTGCGCAACGGGCCCTTGAGTGCGGGCGAGCTGAGCGACCAGTTCAACGTCTCCAAGCCCACGATGTCCGCCCACTTCGCGGTGCTGAAGGAGGCTGACCTCGTTCACGCCGAGAAGCACGGCAAATCGGTCATCTACCACCTGAAGCTTTCGGTGCTTGAAGAAGCGCTGCTGGGCTTCGTCCATTCATTCGGCCTGGGCGACCCGGCGCCCACAAGCAAGAAGGAGATCGCACGATGAACAAGGAACTGATCGCAGGCCTGGCCTGGGGTGGCGGCATCATCGCCATGGCGCTTGGCCTGACGTTGGCGCGCAAGCTCGGCTACGTCGACGGGGACACCGTCAAGCGCGTGGTCATCGCCATGAACGGGTTGATGATTGCCTGGTATGGAAACCGCATGCCCAAGCGCTTTTTCCCGAATGAACTGGCCCGCAAAGTCAGCCGACTGGGTGGCTGGTGCATGACGGTCAGCGGGCTCGTGTATGTCGCGCTGTGGGCGTTTGCACCGATTCCTGTGGCCGTTGCAGTCGGGTCTGCCGTGGTACTGGCGGGGATCGCGGCGCCGGTGGCTTATTGCGTGTCGCAGCGGAACAGGTTCAGGAAGGTCGGCTGACGTGCGCTGATCGCCGCGGCTTCCGCGGCGTCACCCCCGACTCCACCGAGTCGGAAGCGACCAGAAGATCAGCAGTCCCACCAGCGCCGCCGCTGCCAGCGCACGCGGCGCATCCGGAGGCTCGTGTCCAACCCCGATCAGCGCCGCCGCGCCGCAAGCCGCAAAGCTGATGGCCGCCCACTGCGCGCGCCTGACCCACCGCGCCCAGCGCCGCTGCCGCGGTGTAACGCCGTAGACCGGTAGCGCCGCCATTACCCGCAAGCTGAAGCCGGCGTCGTCGGGCTCGCCGCCCGCTTGCAGTTGCTCCCGCAGCGCATCATCAAAAGAAGCTTCTTTGTCGTGACTCTTGGTCGTCATGGCGTGGGTTCCCATGCTTGGAGTTGCTCGCGCAGCCGCGCCTTGGCGCGCAGCACTTGGGTTTTGACCGTGCCGAGCGGCCAGCCCAGCACCAGTGCGGCTTCCGCATGGCTGAGGTCGGCGCCGTAGCAGAGCAGCAGCGCATGGCGCTGGGCCTCGCTCAGTCCGGCCATCGCGCGGTCGAGGTCGATGCGCCAGTCGGCGCCAGTTGCGAAATCACTGTGCGCGCCGAGATCGGGCGGCGCGTCGTCCGCCAAAGGCAGGGCCGGGCGTTCAGCTGACAGCGCGGAGTAGGCGAGACGCGTGAGCCAGGTGCGAAAGCGCGCCTCACCGCGGAACTTGGGCAGGGCGCGCCAGGCGCGCACGAAGGCCTCCTGCGCGAGGTCGTCGGCGCGGCCTTGGTCGCCCCGGCAGACGCGGCTGAGCAGCTTGCGCAGATAGCCCTGGTGGGTCTGCATCAGCGCAGCGAAGGCGGTGCGGTCGCCGGCAGCCGCGCGGGCCACCAGCGCGGCTTCGGCCTCACCCGATGAGGCTGGCGCAGCGGCGGCGCCAAGTGTCACGGCTGTTGTCGGGGTGGTTGCTGCTTGCGCTCGACGGCCCAGTACAGGGCCAGGCCGATGCCGATGAACATCGGCAGCAGGCCGATGCTCCAGAGCCAGGCGCCGGGCATCATCATCGAGAACATGCCCATCAGGCCCAGGCCAACGGCGATGTTGATGATGGCGGGCACGAGGATGCGATTGGGATTGGCCTGGTCGCGCCGGGCGCGGTGCCAGTCGCTGTCCTGCGCCTCGCCCAGCAGTTCGGGCGGGATGGGCTGGCCAGCGCGCGCCAACTCGCGGATGGTCTCGTGGCGCTGGCGCTCGGTGTGGGCCTTGCCGATGTAGTGGGCCAGGATGGCGACGATGGGAATAAACAGCGCCAGGATGGGAATGAACAGCGGCAACGAGTTCTGGAGGTCGAAGAGCATGTGTGGCTCCGAGGAAAGCAGTGGATGGTGCTTCCTTGGAGCGCCTGGCGGCGTGGTTTGGATTCAGCCGACGGAAAAGATTTCTGCTCGTAGGGGCTGCCGCCCGTCAGCGTGGGGTGCCCAGCTCTTGCGACCAATACGTGCGGTAGGTCGTGTTGGCATTGCCGGCCACGCAGGCCACGCCGATGTCGCGGAAGACGGCGTTCATCAGGTTGGCGCAATGGCCGTCGCTCTTCATCCAGCCGTCCACCACGACGGCGATGCTGGGCTGGCCGGCGGCGATGTTCTCGCCCACGCTGCGCCAGGTGTAGCCGGCGGCGGTAGCGCGGTCACCCGCACTGCTGCCGTTGCTGCCGGTGTGGCTGAAGAAGTTGTTCGCGACCATGTCGTCGCTGTGCGCCACGGCGGCCTGGGTGAGCGCGGCGTTCCAGGTCAGCTCGGGGGCAGCCGGGAAGGCACCGCGCGCCCCGCAGGTGGCGCCGGCACGGCGATGGGCGTTGACGGCCGCCAGCATGTCGGCCTCAAAGTTGGGCAGGTTGCAGGTGATGCGCGTGCCGGCTGTCGCCGGTGGCGGTGCTGGCGTGGGTGCCGGAGCGGGCGCTGGAGCGGGCGTGGGTGCCGGTGAGGGGGTTGGCGCGCCAGGCGCAGCACCGGGCTCGGAGCCGCCACCGCCGCCACAGCCTGCAAGCGAGAGCAGGGTGGCCAGCATGGCGGCGGTAGCCAGGCGGGGAGCCGGCGCAGGGGTGGGAGAGGTGGCGGTGTGGACGGAACTCATGCCCTCAGCGTGGCACGACTGCTCCTGCTGCCGGTTACCGGGTGCTGCGATCAGCGAGGCGGGCGCAACATTCCCGAACATCTGGCACCGCCAGGCCGCAGGTCTCGTGATATCTGCCGCAGACCGGCCGGGTACTCAAAGCAGCCACCAGCTCGGCAGCAGCGCCCGCACTTCGGGCCGGGCATAGCGCTTGTCCAGCAGCCAGACCCAGCCGCGGTCGTCGACCGAGCGCAGAACGCGACCGGCGGCCTGCACCACCTTCTGCATGCCGGGCACGAGGTCGGCATAGCCGTGATCGGCGCCGAACATCGCGTCCAGGCGTTCGCGCACTTGCTCCTGCAGCGGCGACACGGGCGGCAGGCCGAGCGTGGCGATGAAGGCGCCGATCAGGCGCGTGCCGGGCAGATCCACGCCCTCGGCGAACGCGCCGCCCAACACGGCAAAGCCGATGCCGCGGCCGCCCTCGACGAAGCGGTCGAGGAAGGCGCGCCGCGCCGCGTCGCCCATCGCGCGCGACTGGCTCCACTGCGTGACCTTCGGGTGGCGCAGGGCCAGGCGCGCAGCGGCCTTGTCGAGGTAGTCGAAGCTGCTGAAGAACGCCAGGTAGTTGCCGGGGTGCTCAACGAACTGCTGGGCGAGCAGGTCGACCAGCGCGTCCAGCGACGCCTGGCGGTGCTCGTAGCGGGTGGACAGGCGCTGGGCCACCTGCACGGTGAGGTGCTCCGGCGGGAAGGGCGCGGGCACGTCGATCCAGGCGGTGTCTTCCGGCAGGCCGAGCAAGTGGCGCTGGTAGTCGGGCGGCCCCAGCGTCGCCGAGAACAGCGTGACGCTGTGGCAGCCTTCGAAGCGCTCTTTCAGGAAATGGCCGGGCACGATGTTGCGCACGGACAGCAGCACATCGCGGCCATCGTCTTCATCCTCCTCCAGCAGCGACAGGTTGGCCGGCGCTTCCATGATGGGCCGCGTGGCGGTGCTGCGCTGCAGGTCGCACAGCGAATGCGTGTCCAGGCGGTCGAGCAGGCGCTGCAGCCCCAGCACCTCGAAATAGAACTCCAGCATCGTGCCGACCTCGAGCGGGTGGTTCTGCACGTATTCGCCCAGGGCCGCGTTGACACGCTGCAGCGCTTCGCCCAGCGCCTCGGGCACAGCGGGCAGCGCTTGGTAGTCAGTGGTTTGGGCGCGGGCGAGCGTGGCCAGCTCTTTGGCCAGCCCGCGCAGCGGCGCACGCAGGCTGACCGGTGCGTCGGCCAGCGCCTCGCGCACGCGGGACAGGCTGAGGCTGACGCTGTACATGTCACGCGCACGGTCGATGAGGTTGTGGGCTTCATCCACCAGCAGCGCCAGTTTCCAACCCTGCGACTGCCCCAGGCCGTAGAGCTGGCCATGCGGGTCGAAGGCGTGATGCACATCGCCGACGACGACGTCGGCCCAGCGAAGCAGCTCCTGGCCGAGGTAGTAGGGGCAAACGCCGTGTCTGAGCGCAATGCGCCGCTGCACGGTGGGCTCCAGCCAGCCGGTCTGCACGGCCTCGTCGCGGGCGGCGGGCAGCTTGTCGTAGAAGCCACTGGCCAGTGGACAGGCGTCGCCGTGGCAGGCCTTGTCCGGGTGCTCGCAGGCCTGCTCCTTCGCCACCAGCGTCAGCACGCGCAAAGCGCCTTGGGGCGCACCCTCGGCGTTCGGCTTCATTGGGGCCGCCTCACGCAGCGCGTGCAGGGCCTCGAGCGCGGTGATGCGGCCGGTGCCCTTGCAGGTCAAGTAGCCGATCTTGTCGAGCTGGCGCAGCGGCAAGGCCCGCAGCAGCGGGTAGAGGGTGCCCAGCGTCTTGCCGATCCCGGTAGGCGCCTGGGCGAGCAGGCAGCGGCCGTTGGCGGCCACGCGGTAGACGGCCTCCGCCAGCAGCCGCTGGCCGGGGCGCATTTCGCCCAGGGGGAAGGGCAGGGCACTCAGGCTCGCATCACGCGCGGCGCGGTGCTCTGCCTCCTGCTGTGCCCAGGCCTCGAATTCGCGGCAGCGCGCCTCGAACGCGGCCTGCAGCAGGGCGGCCGGCACTGTTTCGCGCAGCACGGTCTCGTTCTGCGTGTCGGCGTCTACATAGACGAGGGCCAGTTCCAGCTCGGTCAGGCCGCGGTCGGCGGTGATGAGGGCGCCATAGGTGTGCAGTTGCGCCCAGTGCAGCGCACGCCGGTTCTCGGGGATGAGGTCAATCGGGCCGCGGATGGTCTTGATCTCTTCGAGCCGGTTCACGTCGGCCTCGTAGCCATCGGCCCGGCCGCGTACGCGCAGGTTGCCGAACTGGCCTTCGAGTGGCAGTTCGGTCTCATAGCCCGGGGAGCGCCGCGCCAGCACGGCGAGTTGCCCGGCCTGCCCCTCCAGCGCCGTGGCCGATGGCGTGAAGCGGCGGTCGAGGTCGCCGCGCTTGGCGGTGAACTCGCAAAGGCTGCGCACCGAGACGCTGTAGTGCCAGTCGCTCAAAACAGGCTCAAGTTGTCGGGCGCGGCAATCGGCTCGGCACGCGCCATTGGGGGTGTCGCCTGCACCTCGCTGGCATGCACCAGGTTGCCGATGCGCACGCCCATCAGCCGCAGGCGCTTGTCGAACTTGACGCGCTTGAGGCACAGGCCCACGGCGCGGCGGATGTCGGCAGCGCTGGTGATGGCGGCCTTGAGCGTCTGGTCGCGCGTGACGGTCACAAAACCCTCGAAGCGCAGCTTGATGCCCACTGTCTTGCCGGCATAGCGCTTGCGGTCGAGGTCTTGCGACAGCCGCTCGCAAAGGTCGTCCATGATGCCGCCGAGCAGAGCGCGGTCGTGCACCGCGTGCAGGTCGCGTTCGAAGGTGGTCTCGCGGCTGATGGACACGGGCTCGCTGTGCGTGACGACGGGTCGGTTGTCGCGACCGTGAGAGGTGGCATGCAGCCAGTGGCCGTAGCTCTCACCGAACTGCTCGACCAGCCATGCCGGGTCGGCGGCGGCGATGTCGCCTACCGTCTCCAGGCCGAGCTTGACGAGCCTGTCGCCGGCCTTTGGCCCGATGCCATTGATCTTGCGCACGCCCAGCGGCCAGATGCGGGTCGGGATGTCGTCCAGCGTCAGCACGCTGATGCCGTCGGGCTTGTCCAGCTCGCTGGCGATCTTGCTGAGCAGCTTGTTGGGGGTGACGCCGATGGAGCAGGTCAGGGCGGTGGCGCGGCCGACCGAGTTCTTGATCTCGCGCGCAACGGCCTTGACGCCGCCGAGGGGGTCGTGCCCGACGGCATCGCGCACGCCGGGTACGTTGCTCAGGTCGATGTAGATCTCGTCGATGCCGCGGTCCTCGATGACCGGCGCCACCTCGGCCACGGCGGCCTTGAACAGGCGCGAGTACTTGCGGTAGGAATCGAAGTCGGCCGGCAGCAGGATGGCGTCGGGCGCGCGCAGGGCCGCCTTCATCAGGCCCATGGCCGAGAACACGCCGAGGTCGCGCGCGGCATAAGTGCTGGTGGTGACGACGCCGCGGCCGGTGTAGTCGCGCAGCTTGGCGTAGCGCCAGCTACCGTCTTCCAGCTGCCGCGGCGCATCGGCGCGCCGGCCGCCGATGACGACGGCCTCGCCCTTGAGCTGCGGATAACGCAGCAACTCGACGGACGCGTAGAAGGCGTCCATGTCGAGGTGGGCGATCCAGCGCTCCGGTTGATGCATGCCCGGATTGTCACTGGGAAAAATGCCAGTGTCTGGCAGCAGCGTCTTACCAGAGGTGGTGCACCTGCGGCGCGATGCGGCGCTGGTAGACATCGGCCAGCGAGGCCATCAACGGCGCGGGCAGGGCAGCCAGGTCGGCAGCACTGACGTTCTCGTCCACCTGCGCGGGCGTGCGCCCGCCCGGAATGGCCGTGGTGATGCCGTCGTTCATCAGGATCCAGCGCAATGCAAGGCGGGCCATGCTCACGCCAGACGGCAGCAGCGCGCGCAGCTCCTCGACGGCGGCCAGGCCCTGCTCGAAGTCGACGCCAGAGAAGGTCTCGCCCTTGTCGAAGGCCTCGCCTTGTCGGTTGAAGCCGCGGTGGTCGTCGCTGCCGAAGCTGCTTTCGCGCGTGAACTTGCCGCTGAGCATGCCGCTGGACAAAGGCAGCCGCGCCAGCACGCCGACCTGCGCGGCCTGCGCTGCGGGCAGGAAGACTTCGGCGGGACGTTGGCGGAACAGGTTGTAGATGATCTGCACCGACTGAACGCCCGGGAACTTCAGCGCCGCCATGGCTTCGTCGATGCGCTCGACGCTGACGCCGTAGTGGCGCAGCTTGCCTTCGCGCACGAGGTCGTCCAGCGCGCCGAACACTTCGGGCATGCCGTAGACGGCGCTGGGCGGGCAGTGCAGCTGCAGCAAGTCGATGGCCTCGGTTTCGAGGTTTTGCAGGCTGCGCTCGATGAAGGGGCGCAGATCGCGATAGCCCTCGGCGGCATGCGGGCTGAGCCGCCGACCGGCCTTGGTCGCGACATAGAAGGCGTCGTTGGGGCGCTCGCGGCGCAGGCGGGCCAGCAGGCGCTCGCTGTGGCCGTCGCCGTAAACGTCGGCGGTGTCGAAGAAGTTCACGCCGCGGTCCAGCGCCCGGTGCAGCGCGGCCATGGCGGCCGTGTCGTCGGTGTTGCCCCAGGTGCCGCCAATGGCCCAGGCGCCAAAGCCGATTGCGGAGATATTCCAGCCGGTGCGGCCGAGCGGACGGTAGATCATGGTCGTGAAGGACGAAGCGAAGGTATGGGCGCGAGAGTGTCGTTGATAGCGCTCTCATGTTCCAGCCGTGACCATTCGCCCGTGCCATGCGGTCGGGATCTAGACTGTCGCACGGCGCCCACTCGGGCGGCGACCGTGTGGCGCGAGTCACATCACCGGAGATTGCAATGGGACTTCTCGACAACCTGCTCGGCGCCGCAACCCAGGGCCTGGGTCGCCAGGCAAGCGGCGGCGGCCAGGATTGGGTGGCGTTGATTTCTGGCCTGCTGGCCAACGGTTCGCTGCAAGGCGGCTTGGCGGGTCTGCTGCAGCAACTGCAGGCCGGCGGCCTGGGCAACCAAGTGCAGAGCTGGATCTCGACCGGCGCCAACCAACCGGTCTCTGGGGATCAACTGAGTGGCGCACTTGGCGGTGCCGGCGGTCTGCTTGGGCAACTGGCGCAACAGGCGGGGGTGTCGCCCGCCGAGGCTGGCGATCAGCTCAGCCAGTGGCTACCGCAGATCGTGGACAGGCTGACGCCGAACGGCCAGTTGCCCGCTGAGCTTGGCGCGAGCGGCCTCGGCGATCTGGCTGGCATGCTGGGCGGGCTGCTGAACCGCTGAAAGCAAGACGGCCCCGTGATGCTGAACCGCTGAAAGCAAAACGGCCCCGTGAGAGGCCGTGCAGGGACGGAAAAGGGTTGCCTCAGAGCACTTCAGAGGCGAAGTCCGCCAGCCTCGAGCGTTCGCCGCGCGCCAACGTCACATGCCCGCTGTGGGCCCAGCCCTTGAAGCGGTCGACCGCAAAGGTCAGGCCCGAGCTGCCTTCGGTCAGGTAGGGCGTGTCGATTTGCGCCAGGTTGCCCAGGCAGACGATCTTGGTGCCCGGGCCGGCGCGGGTGATTAGCGTCTTCATCTGCTTGGGCGTCAGGTTCTGGGCCTCGTCGATGATGACGAATTTGTTCAGGAACGTGCGCCCGCGCATGAAGTTCAGGCTCTTAATCTTGATCTTGCTGCGCACCAGGTCATTGGTGGCGGCGCGCCCCCATTCACCAGCGGTGGAGCCGCCCTTGGCCAGCACTTCGAGGTTGTCGTCCAGGGCGCCCATCCACGGTCCCATCTTCTCTTCCTCCGTGCCGGGCAGGAAGCCGATGTCCTCGCCGACCGGCACGGTCACGCGGGTGACGATGATCTCGCTGTAACGGCGGTCATCGAAGACCTGGCTCAGCGCGGCGGCCAGCGTCATCAGTGTCTTGCCGGTGCCGGCCGTGCCGGTCAGCGTGATGAAGTCGCACTCTGGGTCCATCAGCAGATTCAGCGCGAAGTTCTGCTCGCGGTTGCGGGCGGTCACGCCCCAGACGGCGTGCTTCTGGTGGGCGTAGTCCTTGAGCGTCCGCAGCACGGCAGTCTTGCCGGTGATTTCGGTCACCTTGGCATAGAGGGGCGTGGCGCCGGGCGCTTCCAGGTAGACCAGCTCGTTGATGAGCAGCGTCGGCACCAGCGGCCCGCTGATGCGGTAGAAGGTCGTGCCGCCCTGTTGCCAGCTTTCCATGGTCTTGCCATGGCGCTCCCAGAAGTCGCTCGGCAGGCCCTGCACCCCGGTGTAGAGCAGGTCGGAGTCTTCCAGCGTCTTGTCGTTGCGGTAGTCCTCTGCCGGCAAGCCCAAAGCGCGGGCCTTGATGCGCATGTTGATGTCCTTGGACACCAGCACGACTTCGCGGCCCGTATGGCGCTCCTTCAGCGCCTGGACGACGCCGAGGATCTGGTTGTCGGCCTTGCCCTGGGGCAAGCCCTGGGGCAGCGGCGCGTCGATCAGCTCCGTCTGGAAGAACAGCTTGCCCTCGGCCTCGCGGTGGCCAGTGCTGGCCAGTGACAGGCCCTTGGCCATCTCTTCGATGCCGCTGCTCTTCAGGCTGGCGGCGAGCTGGTCCAGCTCACGGCTGACTTGGCGCACGTTGCGCGCGACCTCGGTCATGCCCTTCTTGTGCCCGTCCAGCTCCTCGAGCGTGATCATGGGCAGGAAGATGTCGTGCTCCTCGAAGCGGAACAGCGACATCGGATCGTGCATCAACACATTGGTGTCGAGGACGAAAAGCTTGGGTGCGCCGGCCGCCTTGCTGCGGCTGCGTTTGGGCGCCGTTGCTGGTGCCTTGGCAGCGGACCTGCCAGCAGCGCCTTGCTTGCCGGCAGCGGGCGGTGCCGATGGGGTGGGGAGGCGCAGCACTTCGGCTGTCGGAGCCGCCACCGGCGCAGCGGCGGGTGCGACGCTCGCAGGCGTCGCGGGCCGGGCGGTGGTTTTGCTGGGGGTCAGTGTGACCGAGTAGTCGGAGGCTTCGAGGCGGCTGGCGCGTTGTGCAGGGGGCTTGGGCAGTGGCATTGACGGCTAGGCGGCAGGGGGTGGGCCCCACGACATCCCGGCGTCAGAAAGCAAAAAGCCGCGCAAGATGAGCGCGGCTTTTGAAGTCTGAGGCATGGATTCGACCCGGGGCATGAACTGATTATGCACATGCCGCGGTAGCCCGCGATGTCGGAGAACAACGCTGTTTAAGCGGCTTCCTTCTTCAGGCCTTTGACGGCCTTCAGCACTTCATCGACGTGGCCGGCGACCTTGATGCCGCGCCATTCGCCCACCAGGATGCCATTCGGTGCGATCAGGAAGGTCGAGCGCTCGATGCCCTTGACCTTCTTGCCGTACATGATCTTGTTCTTGACGACGCCGAACATGTGACAGAGCTTTTCTTCGGTATCGGCGATCAGCTCGAAGGGCAGCTCCAGCGCCTGCTTGAACTTGTCATGGGAGACCATGTTGTCGCGCGAGACACCGAACACGACGGCACCAGCTTTTACGAAGTCCTTGTGGCGGTCGCGGAATTGCATCGCCTCAGTGGTACAACCCGGCGTGTTGTCTTTCGGATAAAAGTACAACACGACCGACTTGCCCAGAAAGGCATTGCCGGTGAACTTCACGCCACCGGTGGCTTGAGCCTCAATTTCCGGCAGAGGTTTGTTGAGCGCAGGCGTCATTGGAGGGTGCGGCAAGTTGGGCTCACGGGGTCCCCGGGTCGTGCGCGCTGTTTGTGCAGCAATTCACGCGGGCGCCCGCAGGCAATAGCCAGCAATTATAAAGCCTCGCCCCGCTTTCCGGGCCGAGTAGCTTATCCCTCGATGAGCAAGGCCGCCAAGACGTTGCGACCTTCGCTGGCCAGCACGTTGTAGGTCCGACAGGCGGCAGCGAGGTCCATGACCTCGAAACCGATGCGTGTCTCGACCAGCCCGCGCCACAGCGCAGGGCTCGGAAAGCGCAGCTTGGCGCCGCTGCCAAAGACCACCAGCTCCGGGTTCAGCGCCTTGATTGCTTCGAAATGCGCGGCTGTGAGTTCCTCGAAGCGCGAAGGCGGCCAGGCGAGGACATCGCCCTTCCAGGGCACGAGGACGCTGGCCGTGTGCGGCTGGCCATTGACCCAGACGCCCTGGGCGTCATGGCGGGAAATGCTGTTGCCGCCTTGCGGCTCGTCGAGCTGGAACTTCATCGGTGAGAGGGCAGAAAGACGGGCGCGAGTGTCGCGCAGATCGGCAGGGCGCGTGCCCGGCCCTTGCTTAAACTCCCAGGCTCCCCGCTTTCCCCCGTTTCGCCCCTGTTTTCACTGCAGCTGCCGCTGCGCCGGAGCCCCTTTTGAAGCCCATCGCCAAGTCCAGCAAGCTCGCCAGCGTCAGCTATGACATCCGCGGCCCCGTGCTGGACAAGGCGCGCCAGATGGAGGAAGAGGGCCACAAGATCATCAAGCTCAACATCGGCAACACGGCGGTGTTCGGCCTGACGCCGCCGGACGAGATCGTGCAGGACATGATCCGCAACCTCGCCGACGCCGGGGGCTACACCGACAGCAAGGGCCTGTTTGCGCCGCGCAAGGCGGTGGTGCACTACACGCAGCAGAAGGGTGTCAAGGGCGTCACGGTCGACGACGTCTACCTGGGCAATGGCGCGTCCGAGCTGATCCAGATGTCGATCAACGCGCTGCTCAACGACGGCGACGAGATCCTCATCCCGGCGCCGGACTTCCCGCTCTATACCGCCGTCGTCGGCCTGTCCGGCGGACGCCCGGTGCACTACCGCTGCGACGAGGGCGCCGGCTGGCTGCCTGACCTGGCCGACATCGAGGCCAAGATCAGCCCGCGGACCCGCGGCATCATGGTCTGCAACCCCAACAACCCGACCGGCGCGCTGTATCCGGACGACCTGCTGCTGGGCATCATCGAACTGGCCCGGCGCCACCAGCTCGTCGTCTTTGCCGACGAGATCTACGACAAGACACTCTACGACGGCGCGACCCACACCAGCATGGCGAGCCTGGCCGACGACGTGCTGTTCGTGACCTTCAACGGCCTGTCGAAGAACTACCGCGCCTGCGGCTACCGCGCCGGATGGATGGTGGTCAGCGGCGAGAAGCGCCACGCCCGCGACTACATCGAGGGCCTGAACATGCTCGCCTCGCTGCGCCTGTGCTCGAACACGCCGGGTCAATTGGCGATCCAGACCGCCCTGGGCGGCTACCAGAGCATTGCCGACCTTGTGGCGCCCACCGGCCGCCTGTGCCGTCAGCGCGACCTGGCCTACGAGCTGCTGACACAGATCCCCGGCGTCAGCGTGGTCAAACCGAAGGCGGCCCTCTACATGTTCCCGCGCCTTGACCCCAAGATCTATCCGGTTGCCGACGACCAGCAGTTCGCCTACGAGTTGTTGGCCGAGGAGAAGGTGCTGATCGTGCAAGGCACCGGCTTCAACTGGCCCGAGCACGATCACTTCCGTCTTGTCTTCCTGCCCAACGTCGACGACCTCCGCGAGGCCGTCGGCCGCATCGACCGTTTCCTGGCGGGCTACCGCCGCCGTCACTCTTCCTGAAGTCCTGAGAGCCCTGCAATGAAAGCGATTCAAGTTGGCCTGATCGGCCTCGGCACCGTCGGTGCCGGCACCTTCCACGTCTTGCAGCGCAACCAGGCCGAGATTCGCGGCCGTGCTGGCCGGGGCATCGAGATTGCGATGGTCGCCGCGCGCAGTGCCGAGCGCGCCAAGGCCTACCAGGCACAAGTTGGCGACGGCGTGCCCTGCATCGGGGACCCGCAGCAGCTCGTCGACAACCCGGACATCGACATCGTCGTCGAGCTGATCGGCGGCATCGAGCCGGCGCGCTCGCTGGTGCTGAAGGCGATTGCCAACGGCAAGCATGTCGTCACCGCCAACAAGGCCCTGCTCGCCCTGCATGGCACCGAGATCTTCGAAGCGGCGCGCGAAAAGGGCGTCGTCGTCGCCTTCGAGGGCGCGGTGGCCGGCGGCATCCCCATCATCAAGGCGCTGCGCGAAGGCCTGACGGCCAACCGCATCGAGTGGATCGCCGGCATCATCAACGGCACGACCAACTTCATCCTGTCGGAAATGCGCGGCAAGGGCCTGGACTTCGGCGTCGTGCTGAAGGAAGCCCAGCGCCTGGGCTATGCCGAGAGCGACCCGACCTTCGACATCGAAGGCGTCGACGCGGCCCACAAGCTGACCATCATGAGCGCCATCGCCTTCGGCGTGCCGGTGCAGTTCGACAAGGCCCACGTCGAAGGCATCAGCGCCTTGCAGGCCACCGATATCAAGTACGCCGAGCAGCTCGGCTACCGCATCAAGCTGCTCGGCATCACCCGTCGTCGTGACAACGGCATCGAGCTGCGCGTGCACCCGACGCTGATCCCGTCGACCCGCCTGATCGCCAACGTCGAAGGCGCGATGAACGCCGTCGTCGTGCAGGCCGATGCCGTGGGCACGACGCTGTACTACGGCAAGGGCGCCGGTGCGGAGCCGACCGCCTCGGCCGTCGTCGCCGACCTGGTCGACGTCACCCGCCTGCACACCGCCGACCCGGATCACCGCGTGCCCCACCTGGCCTTCCAGCCCGATGCGATGAGCAACACGCCCATCCTGCCGATGGCCGACGTGCAAACCGCCTTCTACCTGCGCCTGGTCGTGGCCGACCAGGCCGGCGTGCTGTCGCGCATCACGACCATCCTGGCTGAGCACGACATCTCCATCGACGCCGTGCTTCAGCGTGAGTCCGCGGAAGGCGAGCGCCAGACCGACCTCATCATCCTGACGCACGACACGGTCGAGGGCCGCATGAACGAGGCGCTGGCCAAGATGCAGGGCCTGCCCACAGTGCTGGCTCCAATCGTCAAGCTGCGCAAGGAAGAACTGGCCTGACATGAAGTACATCTCCACCCGCGGTGACCAGACCGAGCGCGGCTTCTCCGACATCCTGCTCGAAGGCCTCGCCCCCGACGGCGGTCTCTACCTGCCCAAGTCCTATCCGCGCGTTGACGCGGCCACGCTGGCGCGCTGGCGCGGCCTGGCTTACGCCGACCTCGCTTTCGAGATCCTGTCGCTCTACATCGACGACATCCCCGCCGACGACCTGCGTGCGATCACGCGCAAGGTCTACACGGCCGAAGTCTTCGGCACCGAGCAGGTCACGCCGCTCACGTGGCTCGGCGATGGCATTGCGCTGCAAGGCCTGTCCAACGGCCCGACGCTGGCCTTCAAGGACATGGCGATGCAACTGCTCGGAGCCCTGTTCGAGTACGAACTCGGCCGCCGCGGCGAGACGCTCAACATCCTTGGTGCCACCTCGGGCGATACCGGCAGCGCGGCCGAATACGCGATGCGCGGCAAAACGGGCGTCAACGTCTTCATGCTCAGCCCGCAAGGTCGCATGAGCCCGTTCCAGCAGGCGCAAATGTTCAGTCTGCAGGACGAGAACATCCACAACATCGCCGTCGACGGCGTGTTCGACGACTGCCAGGACATCGTCAAGGCGGTCTCCAACGATCTCGCGTTCAAGCGCGAGCACCGCATCGGCACCGTCAATTCCATCAACTGGGCGCGGCTGCTGGCCCAGGTCGTCTACTACTTCGCCGGCTACTTCTACGCCACCAAGACCAACGCCGAGAAGGTCAGCTTCACGGTGCCGTCGGGCAACTTCGGCAATGTCTGCGCCGGCCATGTCGCGCGCCAGATGGGCTTGCCCATCGCCAAGCTGGTCGTCGCGACCAACGAGAACGACGTGCTCGACGAGTTCTTCCGCACCGGCGCCTACCGACCGCGCGGCACGGCGGATACGCATGAGACGTCAAGCCCGTCGATGGACATTTCCAAGGCCAGCAACTTCGAGCGCTTCGTCTTCGATCTGCTGGGGCGCGACGGCGCGCGGGTGAAGCAGCACTTCGGCGAGAAGCAGTTCCAGCTCGATGCCAGCGAGCATGCCGACATTGGGGGCTTCGGCTTTGTCTCCGGTCGCAGCACGCATGCCGACCGTATCGCGACGATCCGCCGTTGCCATGCCGAGCACGGCGTCATCATCGACCCGCACACCGCCGACGGCCTCAAGGTGGCGCTCGAAAAACGCGAGCCTGGCGTGACCATGCTGGTGCTGGAGACGGCTCTGCCGGCCAAGTTTGCCGCCACCATCCACGAGGCGCTGGGCATCGAGCCCCCGCGGCCCGCGGGCCTGGAAGGCATCGAGCAAAGATCGAAGCGCGTCAAGCAGATGCCAGCCGATGTGGACCAGGTCAAGGCCTACATTCACGCCCATGTCTGAAACCAAGAGGCCGCCGCTGATTGCCCTGGATGAGGCGCTGGCCACGTTACTGACACAGGTCCAGCCGCTGGCCGGACGCGAGACGCTGGCAACCAGCGCAGCGCTGGGCCGCGTGCTCGCCGCTGACCTGATCTCGCCGGTCGACGTGCCGCCGGCCGACAACTCGGCGATGGACGGCTATGCCCTGCGTGCCGCCGATGCTGGTCGCCCATTGCCCGTGACCCAGCGTATTCCCGCCGGCAGCGTGCCCGCGCCGCTGCCGCCCGGCGAAGCGGCGCGCATCTTCACCGGCGCGCAGGTGCCGGCCGGTGCCGATACCGTCGTCATGCAGGAGTTCACCGAAGTCGTGGACGACAAGGTCAGCGTGACGCAGCCCATCACCGCGGGCGCGAACGTGCGCCTGCGCGGCGAGGACGTGAGCGCCGGTGCCGTCGTGCTGTCGGCCGGTACGCGGCTGGATGCCGTCAGCGTCGGCTTGGCCGCCACGGCCGGGGCGGCCGAGCTGGCGGTCACCCGCCGCCCGCGCGTGGCCCTGTTCTCCACCGGCGACGAGCTCGTCATGCCCGGCGAGCCGCTGCCGCCCGGTGCCATCTACAACTCAAACCGCTTCACTTTGCGGGCGCTGCTCGAAGGCCTGGGCTGCCAGGTCATCGACCTCGGCATCGTGCCCGACCGCCTCGACGTGACCCGCGCCGCGTTGCGCGAGGCGGCTTCGCAAGCCGACGTCATCCTGACCTCGGGTGGCGTGTCGGTCGGCGAGGAAGACCACCTGCGCCCCGCCGTGCAGTCCGAGGGCCAGCTCGACCTGTGGGCCATCGCCATCAAGCCGGGCAAGCCATTCGCGTTTGGCCGCGTCGGCCACGCCCACTTCATCGGCCTGCCCGGCAACCCCGTGTCCAGCCTGGTGACCTTCCTGGTCCTCGTTCGGCCGTTCCTGCTCAAGCTGCAGGGCGCAAAGCGTGTTACGCCGCGCGGCTATCGTCTGGCCGCCGGCTTCGACTGGCCCAAGCCCGACAAGCGCCGCGAGTTCCTGCGAGTGAGACTGGACGAGGCCGGCGGGCTGGCCATGTTCTCCAACCAGAGCAGCGGCGTGCTGACCTCGGCTTTCTGGGCCGACGGCCTGCTCGACAACCCGCCCGGCCAGGCTTTCAAGTCGGGCGATGCGGTGCGCTTCATTCCGTTCTCGGAGCTGCTGGCGTGACTATTACGGTGAAGTTGCGCTTTTTTGCCTCGCTGCGCGAGAAGCTGGGCGAAGGCGAGGCACTTGTCTTGCCGGAGGGCAGCAGCGTCGCCGACGCGCGCATGGCCTTGCAGGCACGCGGGGGCGCTCATGCCGAGGCCCTTGCCCCCGGCCGCGCCGTGCGATCCGCGCTCAACCAGAAGATGTGCGCCGAGTCCGCGCTTTTGTCTGACGGCAACGAGCTGGCCTTCTTCCCGCCGGTGACTGGCGGCTGACGTGCAAGGCCTGCACCTGACGGCCGACTTGAACGGCGTCGATCCCAGGCTGCCGGTCATGCGCGACGCGGACGCGCTCGCAGCGCTATGCCGCACGGCGGTCGTGCAGTCGGGTCTCAGCGGTGTCGCCGAACTCTTCCACCGCTTCTCGCCGGACGACGAGCAGAGCGGCGTTACCGGCGTCGTGCTGCTGGCGGAATCGCACCTGGCCATCCATACCTGGCCCGAACTGGGCGGGGTGACAGTAGATGTCTACGTTTGCAATTACGGCGCGGACAACAGCGCGAAGGCCGAGGCGCTGATGGCGGCGCTGGTCAAGGCTTTTGAACCCATCGCGATCAGCCGTCAGAGCCTCAGCCGCGCTGCAGCCAGCGCGCCGGCCGTGTAGGCCTCTTCAAACACCGAATAGCCGGCCAGGTCGGCATGCGCGTAGACGATGCGCCCGGCAGCCGCGTTCAGCGCCGCCAGCGCGTCCGAGCCGCGCACGCCGGGCGCCGGGATGCTCATGGCATGACCGAAGCGGCACAGGTCGATGCGCTCCAGCTTGGCCGGCAGGTCCGGGTGGGTCTGCGCCAGCTCGTCGGTGACGAACTTGGCCCAGTGCTGCCAGGACTGGCGCAGCAGTTCGCCGCGCTGCGCGGCGGGCAGCGCGAAATAGGCGGTCAGCAGCGGCGGCTTGGGGCCAGGGTCCAGCGACTGGTGCCGCGCGTCCACATAGCCCAGCGCCGTGGTGCCATAACGCACGCTGTCCCAGGCGGGCGGCATGCCGGGGCGGTGCAGCAGCGGCTCCCGCAGCAGCAGGTTGGCAGTCAACCAGGGCGCATAACTCAGCCGTGCAGCGGCTTGGCGCAGCGCGTCGGGCGGCGTGGCCAGCAGGCGCGCGCTGATGAAAACGGGCGTGGCCATCACCACCGCCTGAGCCTGCCAGCGCTCGGGCGCAGCCGCGGTCTCGTCCCAGGTCAGCAGCTCGATGCCGTGCTTGCCCTCGCTCACGCGCAGCACGCTGCGGCCGTGGTGGATGCGCTGTCGCAGCGGCTCGGCGATGCGCTCGCTCAACCAGCCGTTGCCTTGAGGCCAGGTCAGCACTGGCTCACGCTCGGCCGTGTCATCGCCCGGCGCATGAAAGCCGTGGCGGCTGGCGAAGTAGTGCAGGCCAGCCCAGGCGGACACGCCGGCCGCGCTGGCGCCGAAGTCATCGCGGCAGCAGTAGTCGAGGTACCAGCGCAACCGTTCATCAGTCAAGCCGGCGCGGTCCAGCCAGGCGGCGAAGTTCTGCGAATCGAGTGCCTGGTGCGCGGCGGTCCAGGGTGCACGGCGGGTTGGCATCGCGAAGCCAGCGTCGCGCTGTGCCTCGGCGACGAGGGCTGCAAAGCGCCGGTATTGCGCCCGGAGGGCCGGCGTCTCGGCCGGGGGCAACAGGCCTTCCTGCCACGCGCCGTCGATGAAGAGGCGCTCCTGCGGGCTGTGGCAGAGGTGGCGCTCGGCCCATTCCGTGCGACCGAGATGCGAGCGCGCCACGCCCAGGTCGTGCAGCAGCTCGCTGACCTCGCGCGCCTGGTCGCCCGGCACCGGCAGGTAGTGGGCGCCGAGGGGGCAGGGCGCGCCGCCCAGCGTGTGGCCACGGCTGTTGCCGCCGACGGCGTCTTCCAGGTCGAGCAGTGCGATGTCGTCCATGCCGCG
Organism: Pelomonas sp. Root405; assembly: GCF_001425165.1. Taxonomy (GTDB): domain Bacteria; phylum Pseudomonadota; class Gammaproteobacteria; order Burkholderiales; family Burkholderiaceae_C; genus Pelomonas. Next base: position 78,031 of record NZ_LMDU01000013.1, on the reverse strand, counting down.
CCGGGTCAGCGCCCGCGCGCAGGCCAGGCCTGCAATGCCGCCACCGACGATGACGACACTGGCTTTCCGAAATGGCCCGTCGGCGCGCGGCGGCTCACCGCGCAGCCGGTGACCGCGCTCCGGGTGTGTGCCGACCCAGCCGCCCTGCAAGGCCGGCGCATCGCCTGAGCAGCCGCTGGCCAGCAGGCTGATCAACAGCGCGCGTCGGGCGGGGGAAGGCGGGAAAAGGGCGGTTAGCGGGAGCAAGGCGCGCAGGTTAGCAGCACGCCTCGCCGCTCAGCTGTCACGACCGGTGAGCCGGGTCGAGATCGATGTTGGCGTCTTCACCGGTCGCTGAACGCCACTCTCGCAACTCGGCCGCCAGCACCGGGTGCTTGTCGGCATCCGCGCGGCGGATCAGCTCTTCGACGTTGTCGTCGGTCACCTGCTCATGGCCCACGCCGCTGACAAGGTTCTGATAGACGCTGTCGATATCGCCAGGGTCGCTGTTGGCGGGCGTGGTCGGCACATCGACCTGGTTCAGGGCGGGGGAAGGGGTGGTCTGCATCGCGGCTCCTGCACCGGCGCCATCGGCCGGCGAACCCTGCGCCTGGCAAACGGCATTCCCGCGATCAATGGGCCTGGCCCCACTCTTCCTCGAAGGTCTGCACCAGCACCTGGTTGGACAGCCGGTTCACCTCGGCCGGCACCCGCGCCATGTCGGGGGGAAAGTCCAGCAGCGGCGGCATGCCGGCGGGTGTGATGAAGCGCAGGCCGGGCGGGAAGGCCGCCGGCAGCCGGAATGGCCGGCGCGAGGCGATGACGAAACCCCATTCCCCGAAGCTGGGTACATGAGCGTGATATGGCGTCGTTGTCAGACCGACCGACTCGATGGTCGACACGACCGTCCAGAAGCTGCGTCGGGCGATCAGTGGCGACGTGGTCTGCACGACCGCATAGCCGCCGGCGCTGAGGTGCTGATCGACGAGTTCGTAAAAGCTGGCCGTGTAGAGCTTGCCGAGCGAGAAGTTGGATGGGTCGGGGAAGTCGATGACGATGACGTCGAAGACTTCTGACTGCCGCTCCAGCCAGCCGAAGGCGTCGGTATTGACCACGCGCAGTTTGGGGCTGGACAGGGCGCGGTCGTTGAGGGCCGCAAGTTTGACGTTGTCGCGAAACAGCGTCGTCATCAGCGGGTCCAGCTCCACCAGGGTGACCTGCTCAACGCTGGGGTGGCGCAACACCTCGCGCACCGCCATGCCGTCGCCACCGCCCAGCACCAGCACGCGTTTCGGCGCGCCATGCGCCGCCATCGCCGGTTGCACGAGGGACTCGTGATACCGGTATTCGTCCTTGGAGTGGAACTGCAGGTTGCCGTTCAAGAACAGGCGCGTACCGGCGCGGCTCTCGGTGACGACGATGCGCTGGTAGTCGCTGCTTTGCTTGAAGACGATGTCCTCACCATAGAAACGGTCCTCCGCCCAGGTCGTCAGCTGTTCGGCGCCGAGCAAGGCAGCCAATAGCAACGTGGCTGACAGCGCCGCGGCCGCGACATGGGTGCGCAGCGCGCGCAGCTCGGCGCGGAACAGCCACAGCGCCCACACGGCCACCGCCACGTTGAGCAGGCCGAAGGCCACGCCCGTGCGCACGAGACCAAGGTGGGGTACCAGCACCAGCGGGAAGGCCAACGCGACGAGCAGCGCGCCGAGGTAATCGAAGGTCAGCACCTGCGAAACCAGGTCCTTCAGGCCATAGCGCGCGCTGAAGTGGCGTTTGAGGATGCGCATGACCAGCGGAATCTCCAGGCCCACCAGCGTGCCCACCAGGAGCACCAGCGCGTAGAGCAGCACGCGAAAGGCGGTGGCTTCGCCCGGTGGCAACAGGCTGTGCACGATGAACAGCGCCGCCGGCATCAGCCCGCCGACGACACCGACGAGCAGTTCCACCTGCAGAAAGACACCCACCAGCTGGCGCTCGACAAAGCGCGACAGCCAGGAGCCCAGGCCCATCGCGAACAGGTAGACGCCGATGATGGTGGAGAACTGCAGCACCGAATCGCCGAGCAGATAACTCGCCAACGCACCGGCGGCCAGCTCGTAGACCAGGCCGCAGGCGGCGATAACGAAGACGCTGGCAAGCAGCAGCAACTCGGCCAGGGAGGCGCGGCCGGGCGGTTCGGCAGGAACGGCGGGTTGCGTCAAGGCTTGGGCGGGGTGAGCAGCACCGAGAAAGCCAGGCGCTGCCCATCGGCGCTGGCGGCGATGTTGCGAATGGCGCCGCTCAACTCCGGCAAATCGGCGAAGGGCTTGAAGCCTCCGCCCGGCTTGCCGTCCCAGCGCAGCAGCAGATGGCCGCGCGCCATCAGCATCGAGCCGTCGGGCAACCAGACGAAGTACTGGCTTCGATTGGTCTCCTTGTCGCCCTCGGGCAGCGGCGGCGTCTCGACCAGCACCTGGGGCTTGGCGTCGCCGATACCCATCGTCGTGATCACCCAACGCTTGGGGTCGGTCTGGTCGACGAAAGTGGCGCGCTTGCCATCGGCGGTGCGGCCCAGCGAGCGGCCGGGCTTGGTGGTGAGCAGCGTCTGCTGGCCGTTGGTCCGCTGGATCAACACGGCGCGGTGCTCGTTGCGCTGCGGCACGTCGTCAACGATGAAGGCGGCCAGCAGATCGGGATTGATCCAGGCGTGATAGCCGATGCGCTTGGTCGCCACGACGGGCGCGACCGGCTTGCCGTCCCAGCTGAACAGCCACAGCGAGGGCTCGTTCATCTCGATGCCATAGGCCGGGTCGGCGGTGATGACGCGGATGGCCGAGAAACCGCTGCCGTCGGCCAGCGGCGTGGGCGAATACAGGTTCTCTGCCGTCGCCGTGACGGCGGTCGTCATGCCCTTGGCGAGGTCGTACCGGAAGATGTTGTTGGAGCCGGATCGCCCCGACGTGTAGACAACCGCCGCGCTGTCGGGCGTGAAGGCCGGCTGGAAATTGTTGCCTTTGCCCGGCGTGATGTTGCGGACGTCGCTGACCTTGCCAGCGGCCAGGTCGAGACGGGCGACCATGACGGCGACGTCGGGCGGCGCATCGGCGGCCGAAGCAACGCTGACGATGGCGAGGAACAGGGCCGCGGCGAGGCGGCGGGCGGTGGAGGTCATGGCTGGGCTGTGCAGTCGTTCGGCGGAGCGCGAGTTTCCGCTAGAACGACACTGGCTGCGGCAGCGCCTTGCTCCAGTGGAAGATGTCCCAGCCAGCGCGCAGACCGCCTGTTGTGAAGGGGTCGGTGGCGATCAGCGCCTCGACGGCGGCCTTGTCCGGTGCACGCACGACCCACAGTGCGCCCACCGGCGTCGCCTCGGGCGACTCGCGCAGGGAGCCGGCCACGCGCAATGCGTCAGCGTGCGCGGCCACCCATTCGAGATGGGCCTGCAGCAGCTCGCGGCGCAGCGCGCCTGCGCCGGGCTTGTCATGAAAGCGCACCGCGAACAGCGTCCAGTCCTCGTGGGCATTGGTGGTCAGTGCGGCGAAGTCGTGTTGCATCGGCGTCAGGGCGTGCCCATGGCCTCGCGCCAGCGCATCGCGTCATGGATGCGGTGGCGGGTGCTGGGGTGGTGGAAGAAGATGAATTCCTCAAGCGCTCCCGGGTCGGCCTTGCGGTACTCGACCAGGCGCAGCTGGGCCTCGGCAAAGCCGTGTGGTTCGCGTGACAGGTTCAGGCCAAAGCGGTCGGCCTCTATCTCCTGCAGACGGGTGATGCTGTGGTTGATCGGCGTCGCGAGCGTGAAGAAGACCGACAGCACGGCGACCAGCATCGGCAGACCAGCTACGTCGTCGATGCGGCTTACGCCGGTGGCGCCAGCTAAGCGCGCGAGCAGGCGCTTCATGGCCCATGCGACGACGGCGAAGCCGACGAAGATCAGCGGCGTCAGCAGCGCGATGTTCTTGGCCATGTGGTTCATCACGTAGTGGCCGAGCTCATGGCTCATGACGGCGCGGATCTCCGCCTCGGAGGTGCGGCGCAGCAGGTTGTCGTTCAACCGCACGGCGGCTGTGCCGAGCAGGCCAGACACATTGGCGCTAATGCGGGTCGTCTGCCGTGAAGCATCAAAGGTGTAGACGTTGTCCACCGGCACGCCGTTGGCATGGGCCATCTGCAGGACCGCCGTCTTGACCGTGCCGTCCTCGACCGGTTGGTAGGTGTTGAACAGGGGCTGGATGAGGACAGGCGAGATGGCGACCAGCACGACGAGCGCGGCGATGCTGCCACCCGTGCCCCAGATCCACCAGCGCTCGCCGGCGCGGCGGATCACGGCATAGAGTCCGGCGACGACGATGCCCATCATCAGCATGTCGACGGCCTGGGACAGCGCCGTTTCGCCCAGCCAGGCGAGGAACGTCTGGGTCGACATGCCATAGGCCTGCTCGCGCCACCAGCCGCTGTAGATGGCCAGCGGCAGGGTCAGCACGGCCGAGGCCAGCACGTAGGCCCCGCCGAACAGCATGTCGCGCCGCACGGGCCCGCGGCCGACGCGCTGGGCCCAGTCGCGCAGACGGGCCGCCCGCCGGCCGCTCATGAGGATGGCCGTGACAGCCAGGCCGAACAGCAGTTCCCAAAGAATCAGCCAGTAGCCGCCGGTGTAGTAGGCGTCGGACCTGGCCTGCACCTCGGCGGGCAGGCGGTCCAGATAGGCCTGGGTGGCGGCCTGGGCGTTGCGGGGCAGGGCGGCGCGCCAGGCGTCGTCGACGGGGCGGATCTTGAAGCCCGAGGCCTGGGCCGTGGCGTCGGCCTTGCGGGTCTGCTCCTCCGCGGTGGGGGGCTGCGCCAGCGTGGCGCTGTTCAGGCACAGGGTCAGCGCGGTCGCGATCAGCCAGGTTCTCATCGGGCACTCCTAGATTTCGAAGGGCGCGATTCTGGTGACGCGGACCGCGGCGTCATGGAGGCTTGCGATGGACGGGAGATTCGGGCTGATCAGCCGCACCCGTCAGCCATGGATGGCGGCCGCGACGATGTTGCCGATGGAGATGCACATCGCCCCGACGACGATGGCCAGCGCCAGGTTCTTGTGCTCGACGATCTCCTCCCACAGCTTGTAGGGCGTGATCTTGTCGACGATGACAAAGCACAGCCAGAAGATGAACACGCCGATGACGGCATACATCGTCGTGCCGAGGATCACTTCGGGTTTGAGCCAATCGAGGGTCATGTCGTTCTCCTATTTGTGGCTGCCGCCACTGCTGCTGTAGCCGCCGTAGCTGCCACCACTGGGGATGTAGGCGCCAGTGCCACGCGCATTGGCGCGGCACTGGCGGTATTCGTTGCTGTTCTCGCCGAAGCTGTTCTTGTACTGCTGGCAGTCGTCGCTGGAGCAGGCGCGCAGCATCGAGAACAGCAGCACGATAAGAAACAGGCCGATGACGATGTTGCGCAGCAGGTTGCCGCCGCTGCTTTTGAAGGCCGAGGCGTCGCGCGTGAACTGAGCCGCCGCTGCCGACAGGCCGAAGGCCTGCTGCACGGTCGCTGCAGGCAGCGTCTGCCCGCCACTCCAGGTGACTTCCGGCCCCTGCTTTTCGCGGCTGAGCAGGTATTGCCCGTCGGGGCTGGCGTAGTCGGTGACCTCGACATGGTCATTCAGGCGCACCGGCCAGTAAAACTCGCCCAATACATAAGTCGTCTTGGCCTGGTAGGTCCAACGCTTGGCATAGGCCCGGCCTTGCCACGTCGCCCCGTCGCGCGAGGGCGTGGGCGCACCGGTGAGCGCGCGCACCAGGCTCCAGCCCTCGTTGGTGTCAACGAGGAAGGCGAAGCCGGCCAGACGGTTGAACAGCAGGTATTCGCGCCAGAAGCTCTGATCCTCCTCGGCGTCATCGGGGATGTCGCAGCGCTCCTGATAGCCGACGACCGTCCAACCTTGGGACTTCTCGCCCGCGAGGGCCAACGTGCCGGTGCGGCCGAGCGGAATCAGCGGCGGGCTTTCCGGCGATTGCGCCGTGAAACCCAAAGCCTTGGCATCCCCCTCGGGCAGGTCGACCACCGCCGTGCATTGGCCGCAGACCATGCTCTTGGTCTGCGACAGCTTGGGTTCCAACGGCGAGCCGCAGCTCGGGCAGGCGATGGCCCGGCCCTTGAACTTCGCCTCGGCGACGGATTCGCCTTCGGCCGTCGTGCGCAGGCCCTGCAACGCGAGGTCAGCCAGCTGAACGCCGCGGCCCACGGACCAGACGACGGGGCCGTCATCGCGGTATTCCAGCGAGCCGACTTCGTCGCGCTCATTGCGCAGTTCGACTACCCGGCCGGCTTTCGGCACCCGCGGCAACTCGCCCTCGGCGGCGCGCACGGCGGCGTCGACGATGGCGGCGACCTGCCAGCGCTGGCCGGCCAGCGTCAGTGGCAGCCCGACCAGCGGATCGGCCGGCGGCGCTTCATCGAGCGGCGCTTCCAGGCTGACAACGAACTGGCCGTTGTCCTCGCTGAGCCAGCCTGCGCGATGCTGGCCGCCGGCATCGAACAGCAGATGCCATTCGTTCCAGCTGCCCAGCTCAGAGCCGCGCTGCACGCGGCCGATCACCGCGAAGCCGGTGCCCATCCAGCGGCCGGTGGCCCCCAGCTGCAGCGGCGAGTAGTCGTCGAAGATCTCGGCGCTCTGGCCGATCTTGCTTAAGCGTTCGCCGTCGCGTAGCAGGGTGCTGCGGCAGAAGCTGCAGACGGCGCTGGCGGATGCCGCGCTCGCAAACTCGACGGGCGCGCCGCAGTTGGGACAGGCGGCGCGCCAGCGGCGCTGGGCGGCGGGCGCCTGGTCAGCCAAGCTTCTTCAGGAGGTCCGCTTTTTTGGCGGCGAATTCCTCGTCGGTCAGGATGCCCTTGGCCTTGAGGTCGCCAAGCTTTTCGAGCAGCGAGACGATGTCCTCGGGCTTGCTGGCGGCGGGCGCGGGTGCTGCGGTGCCGACACCGGCCAGTCCCTGGCCCAGCGTCTGCGCCAGCGTCTGGCCCAGTGCCACGCCGGCGCCCAGGCCAATGGCCTCGCCGGCGATGCCGCTGCCGCCCGAGCCGCCCTTGGCCATCTCGGGCAGGGCCTGCGCGGCCTGGTATTGCATGAATTGGCCCATGTTCTGGCCAATGATGCCCATGCCGATGCGCTGGTCGAGGATCTTCTGCAACTCCTCGGGCAGCGAGACGTTCTGCATCGTCACCGACAGCAGTTCCAGCCCGAGAGCGGTGAAGGACGGCGCGGTCGCCTCCTTCAGCGCGGCGGCGAATTCGATCTGGTTGGCGGCCAGGTCGAGGAAGGGCGTTCCGCTGCCCGCCACGGCGTCGCTGATGTGCTGCAGCATCAGGCCGCGCAACTGGCCTTCAAGCTCCTGCGTCGTGTAGCGCTCGCGGGTGCCCGAGATCTGGCTGTGGAAGCTCTTCGGGTCCTGGATGCGGTAGGCGTAGTTGCCGAAGGCGCGCAGGCGCACGGCGCCGAAGTCCTTGTCGCGGATGGAAATGGGTTGACTCGTGCCCCAGCGCTGGTCGATCTGCTGGCGGGTGCTGAAGTAGTAGACGTCGCTCTTGAAGGGCGATTCGAACAGCTTGTCCCAGTTCTTCAGGTAGGTCAGCACCGGCAGCGTCTGGGTGGTGAGCTTGTGCGTGCCGGGGCCGAAGACGTCGGCGACCTGGCCTTCGTTGACGAAGATCGCGACCTGCGATTCGCGCACCACCAGTTGCGCGCCGTTCTGGATTTCCATGCCCGACATCGGGAAGCGCCAGGCCAGCGTGCCGTCGCCGTCCTCGGTCCACTGGATGACGTCTATGAACTGTTTCTTGATGAAATCCATCAGGGCCATATTGGTTCCTGGCTACGTGAGATGAGTGAGGGGCGAGTATCCGGCGGCGCGCTGGGAGTTCCGCGGGCAAACATGTGAATCTCACCGCGCGCGAAGGTGAGAATCATGACCATGCCCAGAGTTTGCATCCAGTCCGAGGACTTTGATCTCAGCCGCGAAGCCGCCACCCTGCGTATTGCGGACGGCGGCGTCGGCGCGGTCGTCGCGTTTGTCGGCACGGTGCGCGAGCACAGCAGCGGCGCGGCCGTCTCTGCCATGGAGCTGGAGCATTACCCCGGCATGACCGAGGCGGCCATCGAGACCATGGTCGACGAGGCGCTGGCCCGCTTCGACATCCGTGCCGCCAAAGTCATCCACCGCGTCGGCACGCTGCAGGCGCGCGACCAGATCGTGCTCGTGCTCGTCAGCAGCGCCCACCGCGGCCAGGCCTTCCAAGCCTGCGAATTCCTGATGGACTACCTCAAGACGCAGGCACCGTTCTGGAAGAAGGAGCACACCCCCGGCGGTGCGCATTGGGTGGACGCGCGGGTCACGGACGACGAGGCGCTGGCGCGCTGGGGCATCGCGGCGGGGAACGCGTCTTGAACGGCGCGGCGGTCGCGCTGGGCGCGGCGCTGGGCGCGTTGGCACGCTGGCAGGCCGGTGTACTGTTCAACGGCCGCTGGATGGGGTTTCCGCTCGGCACGCTGCTCGTCAACGTGGTGGGCGGTCTGCTGATCGGCATGGCGCTGGAATGGTTCGGCCGCCAGCCCAACGAGTTGCTGAAGCTGCTGCTGGTGACCGGCTTCCTCGGCGGGCTGACGACGTTCTCAGCGTTCTCGGGTGAGTCGCTGGCCCTGCTGCGCCATGGCGAGCTGGGCATGGCGCTGGCGCACACGCTGGCCCACGTACTGGGAGCGCTTCTTGCCGCCTGGCTGGGCATGAAACTGGTGCAAGCCTTGATCTGACGCAACTTGAAATGCGTCGATAGGCGCCCACTTGGCCGGTAACCGGAGGATTCCCACCATGCGTGCCGACAAGCTGACCACCCGATTCCAGGAAGCCCTGGGCGAGGCCCAGAGCCTGGCCCTGGCCCGCGACAACCCCTACATCGAACCCGCCCATGTGCTGGCCGCCATGCTGGCGCAGGACGATGGCCCGCGCGCGCTGCTGCAGCGTGCCAGCGTCAACGTCCAGGGCCTGAAGACCGCGCTGGACGGCCTGATCGCCGGCTTGCCCCAGGTCAGCGGCTCGGGCCAGACCGTGCAGGCCAGCCGCGACCTCGTCAGCCTGTTGCAGGCGGCCGAGAAGGAAGCTGGCAAGCGCGGCGACCAGTTCATCGCCAGCGAGATGTTCCTGCTCGCGCTGGCGGACGCCAAGACCGACCTGGCCGGCATCGTGCGCGGCCATGGCCTGACCCGCAAGTCGCTGGAAGCCGCCATCGAGGCGGTGCGCGGCGGCCAGAACGTCGACTCTGCCGACGCCGAAGGCCAGCGCGAGGCGCTGAAGAAATACACGCTGGACCTGACCGAGCGCGCTCGTCAGGGCAAGCTGGACCCGGTCATCGGCCGTGACGAGGAAATCCGCCGCACGATCCAGGTGCTGCAGCGCCGCAGCAAGAACAACCCGGTGCTGATTGGCGAACCCGGCGTCGGCAAGACCGCCATCGTCGAGGGCCTGGCTCAGCGCATCATCAACGGCGAGGTGCCCGATTCGCTGAAGAACAAGCGCGTGCTGGTGCTCGACATGGCCTTGCTGCTCGCGGGCGCCAAGTACCGTGGCGACTTCGAGGAGCGCCTCAAGGGTGTGCTCAAGGAAGTGAGCCAGGACGCAGGCCAGACCATCCTCTTCATCGACGAGATCCATACCATGGTGGGCGCCGGCAAGGCCGAGGGCTCCATCGACGCCGGCAACATGCTCAAGCCGGCGCTGGCACGCGGCGAGCTGCATTGCATCGGCGCGACGACGCTGGACGAGTACCGCAAGTACGTCGAGAAGGATGCCGCGCTGGAGCGTCGCTTCCAGAAGGTGCTGGTCGACGAACCCACGGTCGAGGCCACCATCGCCATCCTGCGCGGCCTGCAGGAAAAGTACGAGGTGCACCACGGCGTTGAGATCACCGACCCGGCCATCATCGCCGCGGCCGAGCTGAGCCACCGCTACATCACCGACCGTTTCCTGCCGGACAAGGCCATCGACCTCATCGACGAGGCCGCGGCCAAGATCAAGATCGAGATCGACTCCAAGCCCGAAGTCATGGATCGGCTGGACCGCCGCATGATCCAGCTCAAGATCGAGCGCGAGGCGGTGCGGCGCGAGAAGGACGAGGGCTCGCAGAAGCGCTTCGCCCTCATCGAGGAAGAGCTGCTCAAGCTGCAGCGCGAGTACAACGACCTGGAAGAAATCTGGACGGCCGAGAAGGCGCAGGCGCAAGGCTCGGCGCATGTGAAGGAAGAGATCGACCGCATCCGCCAGCAGATCGAGGACTGGAAGCGCAAGGGCGACTTCAACAAGGTCGCCGAGCTGCAATACGGCAAGCTGCCGGAGCTGGAGAAGCAGCTCAAGGAAGCCCAGGCCAAGGAGGCCGGCAAGGCCAAATCCGACCGGCCGCAGTTGCTGCGCACGCTGGTTGGTGCTGAGGAGATCGCCGAAGTCGTCGCCCGTGCGACCGGCATTCCAGTCGCCAAGCTGATGCAGGGCGAGCGCGAGAAGCTGCTTCAAATGGAAGCCAAGCTGCACGAGCGCGTCATCGGCCAGGATGAGGCCATCCAGGCGGTGTCCGACGCGATCCGCCGCTCACGCGCGGGCTTGAGTGACCCGAACCGGCCGCTGGGCAGCTTCCTGTTCCTCGGTCCCACCGGCGTCGGCAAGACCGAGCTGTGCAAGGCCCTGGCCGGCTTCCTGTTCGACAGCGAGGACCACATGGTGCGCATCGACATGAGCGAGTTCATGGAGAAGCACTCGGTCAGCCGCCTGATCGGCGCGCCGCCCGGCTACGTCGGCTACGAGGAAGGCGGCACGCTGACCGAGGCGGTGCGGCGCAAGCCCTACTCGGTGCTGCTGCTCGACGAGGTCGAGAAGGCGCACCCGGACGTCTTCAACGTGCTGTTGCAGGTGCTGGACGATGGTCGCCTGACCGATGGCCAGGGCCGCACGGTGGACTTCAAGAACACGGTGATCGTGATGACCAGCAACCTCGGCTCGCAGCACATCATGGCGCTGTCGGGGCAGGGCGACGACGTCATCCGCGAGGCGGTATGGGGCGAGGTCAAGACGCACTTCCGCCCCGAGTTCTTGAACCGCATTGACGAGACCGTCATCTTCCACGCGCTGGGCGCCGACCACATCAAGTCCATCGCCCGCATCCAGCTGCGCCTGCTCGAGGCGCGGCTGGAGAAGATGGAGATGAAGCTCGACATCAGCGAGGCGGCGCTGAACGAACTGGCCAAGGTCGGCTTTGACCCGGTGTTCGGCGCGCGGCCGCTGAAGCGGGCCATCCAGCAGCGGGTGGAGAACCCGCTGTCCAGGCTGATCCTGCAAGGCAAGTTCGGGCCCAAGGATGTGATCCCGGTGCAGGTCGAGGGCGGCGAGTTCTCGTTCGGGCGCGTGGTGCACTGAGCACGACGCGCTCCCCGGGGCCTGTCCCTTGACGGGCCCTAGATGGTCGTCGGTGTGCTTTCCAGCGTCTTGTCCATCTCGACGCGATTGCGCCCCGACTCCTTGGCGCGGTACAGGGCCGCGTCGGCGCGTTTGAGGGCGTCCGCCGTCGAGCCCGCCGGCGGGGCCAGCGCCACGCCGAAGCTGGCCGTCACGCTGATGCGATGACCGCCTACGGTGATCTCGCTTTGCTCGATGCGGTCGCAGAGCTTTTCCGCCAGGCGCGTGGCCTCGCGGATCCGTGTGCCTTGGCCGGCAATCAGGAACTCTTCGCCGCCCCAGCGACCGAAGACATCGGTGGACCGCAGATTGGCGGCGACGACGGCAGCGACGCGCCGCAGCACCTCGTCACCGCAGTCATGGCCGTGGCGGTCGTTGATGTGCTTGAAATGGTCGATGTCCAGCATGACCAGCGTCATGCCTCGGGCCGAATCTTCAAAATCTTCCAGCGCCTGTTCCAACCCGCGGCGGTTCAGAACGCCGGTCAGCTCGTCGATGGTGGCCAGGCGGCGCAGCTTCTCCTGTTCCACGCGCAATTGGCGGGTGCGCGCCGTCAGCGCATCGATCTCGCGCTGCTGGCGCAGGTGGCTGCGGCGCAATTGTGTCCAGCCGTTCAACACCATCAGCACGGCGCCCAGCATCCATGCGCACAGCACGCCAAAGTAGACCTGGTCGCGGCTGACCCAGTGACCCTTGAGCGTGATGCGCCTAAGCTGGATCTCGTGTTCCTCGCCGGCGTGCACCACGGGCAGGTCGATCGACACCGCCGTCGCGTTCTCCAGACTTGGCCGGTTGAACTCGCGTGCGAGGTTGTACTGGGTCACCCACCATTCCGGCACGGTCAGCTCGTTCAAGTCCAACGTCACGGGCTGCTGGATGTCACGTGGCCGGAGGTTGATGGAGTGAAAGCGCGAGCTGTTGTGGTCCTCGGCCTTCGAAAAGCGCGGATCGAAATTCCGCAGCGCCACCCGAACAAAGGCCGACGGTCCCTTGTAGGCGAGGTCCAGCTCGACGCTGTCGAACCGGCTCAGGTCGCGACCGCGGCTGACGTCCGCGCCGGTCAGCACATAGGTGAGGCCACAGCCGAGGTAGTTTCCCGCGGCTGAGGTGTAGTGGCAGCGCAGGTGGATGTCCTTGACATTCACCCACTGGACCGCAGTGGCCTGGTTGCCGTCGGAGGTGTTCAGATAAGGCCCGCTGGCAACACCTGGCACGGTCAGCTCAAGCGTCCGGGCGGGCAGCAACTCGACGCCGGCCACCGCGACCAGCGTGAGCACGATGCCGGCAATGAGCAGGTTGGGATTGCTGAGTTCGTAGCGCACGTGGCTGGCTGGAATCGATCTGCGGAGCACTTTAAGCGTGACCTGTCGCGGTGTCTGCTGCTTCCGTCACGGTAGGCGTGACAACGTGCGCTTCACCAGCGCGATTGGTGCTGCTCCGTCACCCCGAGCAACCCACGCACCTGCCGGGCGCTGGCCAGCGGCCCGGGTTTGACTTCGCCCGCGAAGCTGCCGACCGGCTGCACGTAGCGGCTGGCGGCGAAGCCGAGGTTCTTGTCGGCGGCCCGTGCGCCCTCCGGTGTGAAGACAAGGTCCAGCAAGCCGTCGTCGGTGCGCACGCGCCAGGGCGCCAGGGGCTGGGCGGCGTCGTGCTCGAACCGGGCCGCACCCAGGGCGATGGGCTGGCCGTCCAGCCACAGCACGTTCTCCTGGTCGCCGAAATAGCCCTGCTGCAGATTGAAGCCGACGTCTGGCCGGTGAGCGCTGGCCCAGCGCCAGGCGGTGTCGCGCGCCAGCAGGCCGTTGGACGCATCAACTGCGGCCCAGGCGTCGCCCAGTTCGAAGCGCTGCCCATCCGCCTCGGCCCAGCCGCGCACGGGCAGGGCGCTGGTCTTCTGCGTGGCATGCGCCAGGCCACCTGCGATTGGTCCGATGGCGAGCAGCGGCGGCGCCATGCCGTGCAGGTCCAGTTCGGCCTCGACGTACAGCGCGCGCGTGGCGACCCGCAGGCGCAGCAGGTCGGGCATTTCATGGCGCAGCGACAGCTGGGCGCCGACGCCGCGAAACCAGGCGTTGGCGCCCGCCAGAGGCGCATCGGCAAGGCCTGCCTGCAGCCCGGGCAGGCCGTCCTGGTGCCAGTCCGCCAGCAGTCTGCGCCGGCGTCGGTCGAACAGGTAGGCGAAGGCCGAGCAGGCCCAGCCGACATCGACGATGGCCACGCCGATGAAGAGCTGTTCGTTGCCGAGGCCGACGTAATGCCATCGCTTGTGATGCAGACGGCGCCACAGCCAGCCCGGTCGGGGTTGCAAGGGCGACCAGTCGATGCTGCCAATGCGCCCGGCATAGCGCCCGTGGGCAGGCGCGCCATCGATGACGACGGATTGGGGCGCCGGCTTCATCGGGATTGCTGCCTGCGCCATTGCAGCGGCGCCTGGCCGGTCCATTGCCGGAAGGCGCGGGTGAAGGCGCTCTGTTCGGAGTAGCCCAGCAGCAGCGCCACCTCGGCCAGCTCGACGTTCGGGTCGCGCAGATAGGCCTCGGCCAGTTGCTGGCGGGTCTGCGACAGCAGCACTTGAAAACTCTGGCCCTGCCCGGCCAGGCGCCGCTGAAGGCTGCGCGGGCTCATCTGGAGGCTCTGCGCCAGGTCCGGCAACTGCGTGCGCCCCGAGCGGATCAGACCGACCAGGGCCTGGCGCCACACGCCGACGGGCTCGCTGACGGCCGCGACCTCCTGCAGCAGCGCTTCAGCCTGCGCGTCCAGCAACGCCAGCAGCGCCGCGTCCGCGCCTCGCAGCGGCAGGGCCAGGTCTTGCGCCGACAGCAGCAGCCGCGTGCTTGGCTGGCCGAAGCGGACGGGGCCGCCGAAGAAGTCTTCATAGGGCCGCACCGCAGCCGGGCGCGGGTTGACGAAGTCGACGGCCAGCGCCCGCAGAGGGCGACCGGTGAACTCGCGTGTCAGCTGCACCAGCGCCGCGATGGCCGTCTCGTCCACCAGCGCACCCGGCCGGCCGCGCTCCACGCCCCATTCGATGCTGAGCCCCTCGGCACACGCGCGCACCTGGGCAATGTTGACGTCATAGACCGAGCGGTGATAACGCTCCAGCCGCTGCAGGGCCTCGCCCAGCGTGCCGCAGGCCAAGGCCGCGAAGCCGACGACGCCGAAGTGGCGCGGCGCGATGCCACGCGCCAGCCGCAGCGGGAAGGTGGATCTCGGGCCGGGATCGAGGTCACGCGCGTGCGCCAGCAGGGCCTGCCAGCGGCGCAACGCCACGAAGCTTTCGGTCGGCGCCGGTGGGTCGCCCAGCGCCTCGGCACAGCCCAGTGCGGCCATGTGCTCGAAGAGCAGTTGGACATAGCTGGCGGCGACACGGGTCTCATCCATGGGCGGTCGATGATGCAGCGGCGCCAGGGGCCTTTTCGTGAGGGATGTCCCCAGCCGTGGCGCGATCCGTCAAAAACCAGGGTTTTGCCGTCAAGAACCCGCACCGATCTCAAAGCAACATCGCGCTCATGGATTGGCTGCTCGACCTCTATCGCCAGCACGGCGACTGGCGCGACCTGACGCTCGTGCTGCTGTCGCCCGTCTTCGGCATCTTCATCGCGATGGAGGCCTGGCGTTTCCGCAAGACCGGCGTCTTCGACTTCCGCGACAGCTTCGACAGCCTGAACAGCGGCGGCAGCTATCTAGTGGCGGACCTGGTGCTGTTGATCGTCCTCGTGCTGCCTGCCATGGGCTGGGTGTACGAGCACCGCCTGTTCACCATCGACGTGACCGTCTGGCGATTTGTCGGCCTGTTCCTGCTGGTCGAGTTTCTCTACTACTGGTTCCACCGCGGCAGCCACCGCATCCGCTGGTTCTGGTGTGCCCATGTCGTGCACCACGGCTCCGAGAAGATGAACTTCGGCACCGCGCTGCGGCAGAGCTGGTTCTATCCGATCGCCGGCAACTGGCTGTTCTACCTGCCGGCCGTGTGGCTGGGCTTCGAACCGCGCTGGGTGCTGTTCGCGCTGTCGCTCAACCTGGGCTACCAGTTCTTCGTCCACACGACCTGGGTGGACAAGATGCCGGCGTGGTTCGAGTTCATCTTCAACACGCCGTCCCACCACCGCGCCCACCACGGCCGCAACCCGCAGTACATCGACAAGAACTTCGGCGGCATGCTGATCGTCTTCGACCGCCTGTTCGGCACCTTCGAGCCCGAAGTCGCGCCGGTCGACTACGGCCTGGAGCACCCCTTTCACACCCACAACCTGTTCTGGTTGAACGCTCACGAGTGGCGCGCGATGTTCCACGACATGCGCCAGGAGACCACCTGGGGCATGCGCCTGGCGCACCTGTGGAAGCCGCCGGAGTGGCGGCGGCATTACAACGGGTTCAAGGGTTAGACGGGCCGAGGTGCTTGGCGAGGAAAGCTTCCATCCGCCGCGCATAGTCCACGCGTTTGCTGAAGTTGCGCAGGCCGTGTCCCTCGTCGTCGTAAGTGACCCAGACCGGATCGTTGCCCGCCTTGCGCAAGGCTGCTCGCATGCGCTCACCATGGGCCAGCGGGACGCGGCGGTCCTCCTCGCCGAACACCAGCATCACCGGTGCCTTGATCTTTGCCGCCTGCTTCAAAGGTGATTGGGCGGCGAGCATGGCAGCGTCCTTCTCCGGATCGCCGACGAGTTCGGGCAGGGTGTACTTGCGCGCCGCGGGACTGAAATCGTCAGACACCCACCATGAACCGCTCACCAGCAGGTCCAGATCAGTCGGTCCAAAAGCCGCGATCCCACAGCGAAACAGGTCTGGGTCGTTGGCAAGCCCCATCAGCGTGCTGTAGCCGCCATAGCTTTCACCGGTGATGCAGGCATTGCTTGAGGCCAAGCCCTGCGCTTGAGCCCATCGCAATGCGTCGGCCACGTCGTTCTGCATGGCTTGCCCCCATTGCTTGAAGCCGGCTCTGAAATGGGCCGCGCCGTAGCCTGTGCTGCCCCGAACTTCAGGCTCGACGACCACGTAGCCTCGCGATGCGAGGAACTGGGGCAAGGCATGCCAGCCCCAGTGAGTGCCGCGAGTCCACGGCCCGCCGTGAACCAGCACGACGGCCGGCAACGGGCCGGTGGCGCTGTCGGGTCGCGTGATCCACACCGGCAGGTCGCGTCCATCGCGCGCCTTGATGCGATGCAGACCCATGCTGGCCATCTGGTTGGGGTCGATGCCGTCCATCACAGCGCCTATCGGGCGCCAGGCCTTCTCGCCTTCCGGCGGCCTGGCTTGGTACAGGTAGAGCCGACCGGGGTCGTGGTCGCTGTAGGAGCGCACGACGGCCACCATGTCGGGTTCACCGCAGCGGCGGCAGGTGATGCGGTTGACGCGGCCGGGGAGGCGTTCGTCCAGTCGGTCCTGCAACGCCTTCATCTGCGGGTCGAACCAGACGGTGGTTTCGCCGTCCACGACGACGCGCACGCCAAGCGTTCTGCCGCCCCCGTCCTCCTTCACCAGCGACCCCTCGAAGTCAAAGCCCGGTGTCTCGACAATGAACTTGTCTTCCGGTTTGCCGGCACGGAAGTCGTAGCGGGTGAGCCAATGGTGGCCCTCGGAACTTCCGCTGCGAGTGACGTAGAGGCCTCCTGCATCGTCCACCCCTTCGATGCTGAAAGGTACGCTCAGCAGCCCGCTCTCGTAGAGGCGCGTCCAGACCTGGCTGTCCGGTGCACGCCAGTAGGCCGCCTGTCTGTCCTTGTCGCGAGTGAAGGCCACGCGAAGCCCACCTTGGCTGTCGGTCATCCAGCCGATGGTGTTGGGTGGCGCGTCCAGTTGCTTGAGGTGGGTGTAGTGATCCTTGCGCGTGTCCACCCACACCGGCACCATGGCGCCACCCCTGATCTCGGCCATCAGGATCCGCTCGGTCGGCCGCCCTGCCGTCGGCGAGGGAATGTTCAGCAGGTGCCGGTGCCAAAGCGCGATCTGGCGCAAATTGCTGCCGTCGCTGTTGGCTGCATAAATGGCGGGCCGGGCACTGAGACGGTCCCTGACATTGGCCACATCGCCAACACTGAAAAGCAGCCTGTGGTCGTCTAGCCAGGCGAAGTGATAGATGTCGCCATTGGCGAATTGCGCGACGCGGTTGATCTTGTTGCCGGGGGCCAGGTCGATCACCGCCAAACCCGTGCGTTCCAGACCTTTGACGGAGGCGACGGCTAGCTTCTTGCCCGAGGGCGAAATCGCTGTCAGTTCGAAATCCGGATCCTTGAAGAAGACTTCGGGCGGTGGCGGCGCGCCGCAGGCGAGCTTGGCGCCCGCGCAAGCCAGTGCAAACACGACGACGTGCAGACGTGAGGCCATCGAATCTTCCTGACTGAGATGATTTGCGTGCGTTCGCGGCGATCCAGAACCGGAACTCGAACCGTCAAGGCTGCAGATGCTTGGCCAGGAAGGCCGCCATGCGCTCGGCGAAGTCGACCTGGTTCTTCACGACACCGAAACCATGCGCTTCGCCGGAGTACGTGACCCAGACGGGATCGTTGCCGGCCGCGCGCAGCGCCTCGCGCATGCGCTTGCCGTGAGCCAGCGGCACGCGCTGGTCCTGCTCGCCAAAGGCCAGCAGCACCGGCGCCTTGATGCGTGCGGCCTGCCTCACGGGCGAGTTGGCGGCCAGCATGGCGGCGTCCTTGACGGCGTCGCCCACCCGCTCGGGCATCTGGTACTTGCGGTAGTCGTTGTCCAGGTCGTCGTCGACCCACCAGGAGCCCTGCACCAGCAGGTCCAGGTCGGTCACGGCCAGCCACGCGACGCCGCAGCGGTAGAGCGCGGGGTCCCTGACGAGGCCCATCAGCGTGCTGTAGCCCCCATAGCTGGCACCGGCGATGCAGGCCTTGTCGCTGGCGATGCCTTCCTTCTGCGCCCAGCGCAGCGCGTCGGCCACGTCGTCCTGCATCGCCTGGCCCCATTGCCTGAAGCCGGCTTCGAGGTGGACGCTGCCATAGCCCGCGCTACCGCGGAACTCGGGCGCGATGACGACGTAGCCGCGCGAGGCCAGAAACTGGGCCTCGGCATCCCAGCGCCATTCGCTGCCGCGCACCCAGGGGCCGCCGTGCACCAGCACCACGGCGGGCAGCGGCCCCTTGGCATCGGGGTGGCGGGTGACCCACACGGGCAGGTCCAGGCCGTCGCGCGCCTTGATGCGCTGCAGCTCCATCGTGGCCATCTGGTCGGGCTTGATGTCCTCGCGCACGGCCCGGAACAGGCGCCAGCTTTTCTCGCCCTCGGGCGGCTTGCCCTGGAAGAGGTAGAGCCGGCCGGGATCGCGGTCGCTGTAGCTGCGCACCAGGGCCACCATGTCGGGCGCGCCGCAGCGGCGGCAGTCGATGCGGTTGATGCGCCCCGCGAAGAGGCTGTCGGTGCGCTCCTGGAAGGCCTTCATCGCGGCATCGAACCAGATCGTCGTCTCGCCATCCGCGACGACGCGAACGCCGACTGTGCGGCCGGTCTCGTTGGTAACCAGATCGCCCGCGAAATCGAAGCCCGGCACGGCGACCAGCGGCTTGGCCTCGGGTGCACCGCTGGCGAAGTCGTAGCGTGCCAGTGCGCGCTGCCGCTGCGCGCCTTCGAAGCGCGAGACGAACAGCGCGCCGGTGTCGTCCACCGCTTCGATGCGGTAGGGCAGGCCGAGCAGGTCGCTCTCGTAGAGCTGTGTCCACGTCCGGCTGCCGGGCGGCTGCCAATAGGCCGCGCGGCGGTCCTTGTGCTGGGTGAAGGCGATGCGCGGCTCGCCCAGGCTGTCCGCCATCCAGCCGACCGTGTGCAGCGGCTCCTTGTAATCGACGCTGCGGGTGGTGTTGTTGACCGCGTTCAGCCAGACAGGCGTTTCGACATGGTTGCCGCCGCTGGAGAACTCGACCAGCAGCACCTCCTCGTTGACCTTGCCGGGCCGCGAGGGCGGCACGGCCACCAGGCGGTGGTTCCAGTCCAGCATGCGGTCGTCGCGGCCGTCGTTGATGGCCGGCTTCCATTGGCGCCTGACCAGTTGGCGCATCGGTGAGCCGTCGGTCTTGACGGTGAACAGCCCCGGCGCGCCGGCAGGCCGGCCGCTGCCGGCCGAGAAGTCGGTCACGCCGAACACCAGCCGTTCGTCGTTGACCCAGTGCACGTTGACGACGTCCGCCTCGGGGAACTGGGCAGCTCGCAGGCCGCGGCCGCCCGGCGCCAGGTCATAGACGACGAGGGCCGCACGTGGCGTGCCCTTGGCGCTCGTGATCGCCAGCCGGCGACCCGAGGGCGACAGCACGGCCTCGCCGATGTCGGGGTCCTTGAAGAACACCTCGGCGGGTGGTGGTGCGGCCTGGGCGTGCTGCGTGCCAAGGCAGGCGAGTGCGAGCGCGGCGGCGCGCAGGCGTGTGAACATGACCATCTCCCTGATTCCGATTATTTTTCGGCGCGAAGGATAGTGCCTGCGGCGCCGTCGGACCCGGGGCGCCAGGTTCAGGGCGACAGATGCTTGGCCAGGAAGGCTTCCATCTTCAGCGCGAAGTCGACCCGGTTCTTCAGCACGGCAAAGCCGTGGCCCTCGCCGGGGTAGGTCAGCCATTCGGGTTCGTTGCCGGCCTCGCGCAGCGCGCGGCGCATGCGCTCGCCGTGGGCCAGCGGAACGCGCCGGTCGGCCTCGCCGAAGGCCAGCAGCACCGGCGCCTTGATGCGGGCGGCCTGCTTGACGGGAGAGTTGGCGACAATCATGTCGGCGTCCTTCTCGGCGTCGCCGATCATCTCGGGCACGGTGAACTGGCGGGCCACCGAACTGGTGTCGTCATCCACCCACCATGAGCCGCGCACCAGCAACTCCAGGTCAGTGACGGCCAGCCAAGCCACGCCGCAGCGGTAGAGATTGGGATCTTTGATCAAACCCATCAACGTGCTGTAGCCGCCGTAGCTCGCGCCTGCGATGCAGGCTTTGTCGCTCGCAATGCCTTGTGTCTGCGCCCAGCGCAGCGCGTCGGCCACATCGTCCTGCATGGCCTGGCCCCATTGCTTGAAGCCGGCTCTGAAATGCGCGCGGCCATAGCCCGTGCTGCCCCGGAACTCGGGCTCGATGACGACGTAGCCGCGCGAGGCCAGGAACTGCGCATAGCCATGCCAGCCCCAGACGTTGCCCCGTACCCAGGGGCCGCCGTGGACCAGCACGACGGCCGGCAGCGGGCCCTTGGCATCCGGTTGCTTCGTGACCCACACGGGCAGGTCGCGGCCGTCGCGGGCCTTGATGCGCTGCAGGTCCATCTGCGCCATCTCTGCGGGCTTGATCTCGTTGCGCATGCGGCCCACCGGGCGCCATTGCGCCTCGCCTTCAATGGGTTGCGACTGATAGAGCCAGAACTGGCCCGGATCTCGGTCGCTGAAGGAGCGCACCAGCGCCACCATGTCGGGCTGGCCGCAGCGCCGGCAGTTGATGCTGTTGACGCGACCGGGCATGCGCTCGTCGGCCTCTTTCTGCAGCGCCTGCATCGCAGCGTTTTGCCAGACGGTCATTTCGCCGTCGGTGGTGACGCGAAATCCCAAGGCAGCACCGTCGGCGTCGTTGAGCACGCGCCCGCTGAAGTCGAAGCCCGGCGTGACGACCAGCGGCTTGGCCGAAGGCGCGCGGCGCTCGAAGTCGTACAGGCTCAGCACGGTCTCGCCCTGTGCACCGGCGGTGCGCGTGACATAGAGCTGGCCGGCATCGTCGACGGCGTTGATGCCGAACGGCGCGTTCAACAGGTCGCTCTCGTACAGCGGCTGCCAGTTCTGCTGGCCGGGGCCGCGCCATAGCGCAGCCCGGCGCCCTTCGCGCCGCGTGAGCGCCACGCGCAGCTCGCCCCGGCTGTCGGTGAGCCAGCCCACGGCGTCGAACGGCGTGTCCACGCCGGTCGAGCGCGTGCGGCCAGTGCGGGTGTTGAGCCACAGTGGCTTCTCCAGGCGGCGCTCGTCGGGCGTGAATTCGACCAGCAGCACCTCTTCGTTGACCTCACCCGCCTGCGGCCGGGGCACTGCCAGCAGCCGGTGGTTCCAATCCAGCAGGCGCTCGTTGCGCCTGCTGCCATCCGTGACGACAGGGCGCCCCATGCGGCGCACGAGGTGACGGACCTGGCTGCCATCGGGGTTGACGGCGAACAGCCCCGGCGCGCCGTGGGGGCGGCCGCTGCCATCGGACAAGTCGACGACGCTGAACACCAGGCGGTCGTCGTTGACCCAGTAGGCACGATAGACATCCCCATCGGTGAAGTGCGCGGTGCGCATGGGCTTGCCGCCCGGGCTGAGGTCGAAGACGCCGAGGCCGATGCGGTCGCTGCCGAAGGAACTCCGCACGGCCAGTTTGCGGCCCGACGGCGACAGCACGGCCTCGACGATGGCGGGGTCCTTGAAGAAGATTTCGGCCGGCGGCGGTGCGGCCTGGGCAGGGCTGGCCGTTGCGAGCGCAGCGAGAAGGGCGAGCAGCAAATGCTTCATGGCTGTTTCAGGTGCCTGGCCAGAAAGGTGTCGACCCGGCGCGCGAAGTCCAGGCGGTTCTCGGGCTTGGTGAAGCCGTGGGCCTCGCCCGCATAGCTGACCCATTCGGGCGGCTGGCCCACGGCGGCCAGTGCATCGCGCATGCGCCTGCCGTGGGCGACGGGCACGCGCTGGTCCTCCTCCCCATGGGCCAGCAGCAGCGGCGCCTTCATGCGCGCGGCCAGCTTCACGGGCGAGTTGGCCGCCAGCATCGCCGCGTCGCGCTTGGGGTCGCCGACCAGCTCGGGCGTCGTCAACCTGCGCGACAGCGCCGCGTCGTCGGTGATCCACCACGAGCCTTGCACCAGCAGCTCCAGGTCGGCAACAGCCACCCAGGCGACGCCGCAGCGATAGAGCTCCGGGTCCTTGGCCAGCCCCATCAGCGCGGCGTAACCGCCGTAGCTGGCGCCGACGATGCAGGCCTGGTCGCTGGCCAGGCCCTGCGCCTGCGCCCAGCGCAGCGCATCGGTGACGTCATCCTGCATGGCCTGACCCCACTGCTTCCAGCCGGCGCGGAAATGCTCGTCGCCATAGCCGCGGCTGCCCCGGAACTCGGGCTCGATGACGACATAGCCACGCGAGGCAAAGAACTGTGCCCAGGGCTCCCAGCGCCAGACCACGCCCCGCACATAGGGGCCGCCATGCACGAGGACGACGGCTGGCAGTGGGCCCTTGGCGCCATCGGGGCGGGTGACCCAGACCGGCAGTTCGCGGCCGTCGCGGGCCTTGATGGTCTGCAGGTCCAGGCCGCTCATCTGCTCGGGGTTGACGGCCTCGCGGACGCGCCCGATGGCGCGCCAGCGCTGTTCGCCGGCTGGCGGCTGGGCCTGGTAGATCCACAGCTTGCCGGGCTCGTGGTCGCTGTAGGAATGCACCAGCGCCACCATGTCGGCCTGGCCGCAGCGGCGGCAGTCGACGCGGTTGAGGCGGCCTGGCATCAGGCGGTCGACCTGCGCCTGGAACTTCTTCATGCGCTCGTCGAGCCAGACGGTCGTGTCGCTGTCGGCCAGCGCGCGCACGCCCAGCAGCGTGTCGCCCTGCTTGATCAGCTCGCCGCTGTAGTCAAAGCCCGGCGTGCGCACGAGTGCTGTTTCGGCGGGGCCCTTGGTCTCGGCGTCGTAGCGCGCCAGCACGCGGTGCGAGCTGCCCTTGGGCACATGGCGCACATACAAGGCGCCGTCGTTGCCGACGCTGTCGAGCTCGAAGGGCTGCTCCAGCACGGGCGTGTCGAAGAGCTGGCGCCACTGCGTCTGGCCGGGCGGCAGCCAGTGCGCCTGGACGCGGTCTTCGCTGAAGGTCAGCGTCGCGCGGGCCTCGCCACGGTCGTCGGTCAGCCACTGGATGTTCTGCCCCGGCGCCCGGACGGCGTAGCCGCGCGTCAGGCCAGTGCGGGCGTTGAGCCAGACGGGCGTCTCGACGTTTCCCTTGAAGTCGACCAACAGCACGTCCTCGTTGGTTTCGCCCGCTGCTGGCTTGGGCACCATCAGCACGCGGTGGTGCCAGTCGAGCACGCGGTCGTCGTAGATGTCCTTCATCAGCACGAAACCGCCGGTGCGGCGCACCAGCATGCGCATCTTGCTGCCATCGGCGTTGACCGCGAGCAGGCCCGGCGCACGGTCATGGCGGCCGCTGGCCTCGGCCATGTCGGTCATGCTGAAGACCAGGCGCTCGTCGTTGACCCAGCGGACCTGGGTCACGTCGGCCGAGGTCGATTGCGACGCCCGTGTCAGCTTGCCGCCGGGCGCGAGGTCCAGCACCAGCAGGCCGACGCGTGAGGCTCCCTTGGCCGACGTGAATGCGAGCTGGCGGCCCGACGGCGACAGCGCGGCTTCGACGATGTCGGCATCGCCGAAGAAAACCTCGGCGGGTGGTGGCGCGGCATGCGAGAGGCCTGCCAGCAAAAGCAGGCCGGCCATCAGCCCGGCGGTCGTACCGGCAGCCCTGCCGGCTCGGCGTTTGAAAATCATCATGCTCTCCCTTGCCGCTGCTTCGGTGACAGCGTTGACAGGGCGCGCAGCATAGAGGCGGACCGCACATTCGCAGGCTGCGTTTTTCGGCAATCCTCACCGTCCGTCCGGTGTGGCGCCGCTGCCAGACAATCCGCCCATGACTGATGCCCAACAAGACGCGCCCGTCGTCATCATCGGCGCTGGCCTCGCCGGCCTCACCGTGGCCCTGCACCTGGCCGACACCGTGCCCGTCGTCGTGCTGGCCAAGCGCGAGCTGAACGAAGCGGCCACCGCCTGGGCCCAGGGCGGCATCGTCGGCGTGCTCGGCAGCGACGACAGCATCGACAGCCATGTGCGCGACACCCAGGATGCCGGTGCCGGGCTGGTGGACGAGGCCGCCGCGCGCTTCATCGCCGAACGCAGCGCTGCAGCGGTAGGCTGGCTGGTGGAGCAGGGCGTGCCCTTCACGCCCGACGACAGCGGCCCCATGGGCCTGCACCTGACGCGCGAGGGTGGTCATGCGGTGCGCCGTATTGCGCACGCGGCCGATGCCACGGGCAAGGCCATCCACGACCAGTTGCTGGCCGTCGCGCGCAAGCACCCCAACATCAAGATGTGCCAGCGCTGGATGGCGCTGGACCTGATCACGTCGCGCCATGTGCAGCGCGAGGACGTGGACAAGGGCGTGCCGCGCGTCTACGGCGTGTACGCGCTGGACATCGACTCCCAGCGCGTCGAGACCCTGCCGGCCCGCGCTGTCGTGCTGGCCACGGGCGGTGCCGGCAAGGTCTACCGCTACACGACCAACCCCGACACGTCGACCGGCGACGGCATCGCCATGGCCTGGCGCGCCGGCTGCCGGGTGGCGAACATGGAGTTCATCCAGTTCCACCCGACCTGTCTGTATCACCCGCAGGAACGCAGCTTCCTCATCACCGAAGCGCTGCGCGGCGAGGGCGGGCATCTCAAGTTGCCGGACGGCACCCGCTTCATGGCCGCCCATGACGAGCGCCTGGAACTGGCGCCGCGCGACATCGTCGCCCGCGCCATCGACTTCGAGATGAAGAAGCACGGCCTGGATCATGTGTGGCTGGACGCCACGCATCTGGGCGAGGCCTTCCTGAAGGAGCATTTCCCGACCATCCACGCGCGCTGCCTCAAGCTCGGCATCGACATCGCAAAGCAGCCGATCCCGGTCGTGCCGGCCGTGCACTTCACCTGCGGCGGCGCCGTGACCGACCTGTTGGGGCGCTGCGACCTGCCGGGTCTGTATGCCGTGGGCGAGACCGGCTACACCGGCTTGCACGGCGCCAACCGCCTGGCCAGCAACTCGCTGCTGGAATGCGTGGTGCTCGGCCAGACCTGCGCGGCCGACATCCTGGCCCATCCGCTTCCCGACGGTGCACCCATCCCCGCCTGGGACGAGAGCCAGGTCGAGAATGCCGACGAGCAGGTCGTCATCGCTCACAACTGGGACGAACTGCGCCTGCTGATGTGGAACTACGTCGGCATCGTGCGCACCACCAAGCGGCTGGAGCGCGCACTGCATCGCATCAAGCTGCTGCGCGGCGAGATCGACGATTACTACGGCAGCTTCCGCGTCACGCGCGACCTGCTGGAGCTGCGCAATCTGGTCGAATGCGCCGAGCTGATCGTGCGCTCGGCCCTGATGCGGCACGAGAGCCGCGGCCTGCACTTCAGCCGCGACTATCCGCAGACGCTGCCGGTGAGTTTTCCGACGGTGTTGATCAGCAAGAAGCGGCGGCGCTGAGGGCGAGCCTAAACTTGCGCGACAGCCAGGAGAAACGGCCATGCAGCTCGTGTCCCGCAGTCCCGACATCATGAGCGGCACGCCGTGCTTTGCCGGCACGCGCGTGCCGGTCAAGCACCTGTTCGACTATCTGGAAAACGGTTCGACGCTGGAGGACTTCCTGCAGGACTTTCCGGCCATCGACCGCGAGCGTGCCGTGGCGGTGCTCGAAGCGGCTCGATTGCACCTGATCGCCGATGCGGCTGCTGCTTGACGAGTGCGTCCCGGCCCGGCTGGCGCGTGCGCTGGATGGGCATGAGGTCCGCACCGTGGTGCAAATGGGCTGGTCGGGCGTCAAGAACGGCCAGCTGTTGGCCTTGGCTGGCGGCGATTTCGACGCGCTCATCACGGTGGACCAGAATCTGCGCTACCAACGGCATGAAGCCAGCCTGCCGCTGGTCGTGATCGTGCTGGAGGCTCACTCGAATCAGCTGACGGCGCTGCTGCGGCTGGTTCCAGAATTGCAGGCGACGCTCGCCGAACTTGGTCCTCGGCGCTTCCTGCGAATCCCGTCAGCGCGCTGACATCGACTTACTTCCGCGACCGCAGCGCCGTCCGCGCCTGCACGAAGTTAAAGGCATAGGACACGGCCTCCACGATGGCGTTGTCGATCTCCAGGCGTTCGTGCTCGGTCAGGTAGAAGCTGAAGTCCACCTCGTGGCGGATGTAGCGCGGCGGCAGGCGGTTCAGGGCCACGCAGCAGACGTCGCAGAGCAGGTCGTTGCTGGCGGCGATCTCCGGGTAGTCCTTGGACGAGTCCATGACCGCGCCGAAGACCTCGCGCTCGTGGTGGTTGTAGAGGGAGCTGAAGTCGGCGTTCATGGCGGGCCTCGTCAAAGAGCGGTTGCGCTGCCGGAGTTATAGCGCCATCAGGCCGCGCCGATGCCGGGGGTCATCCCACCGGCGGCACTCTTTCTCGCGGCGACGAAATCCAGCATCCGCGTGATGCAGCCCTGCGCCTTCACGCGGATCGCCTCGTCGACATGGATCTCCGGCTGGCCGCTTTCCAGGCAATCGACCAGGTTGGCCAGGCCGTTCATCGCCATCCATGGGCAGTGCGCGCAGCTCTTGCACGTGGCGCTGTTGCCGGCGGTGGGCGCCTCGATCAGCGTTTTGCCCGGCGCGAGCTGACGCATGCGGTGCAGGATGCCGTTGTCAGTGGCGACGATGTACTCCTTGGCCGTGCCCTCGACGACGGCCTTGATCAGCGCCGATGTCGAGCCGACGACATCGGCGAGGTCGACGACGCTCTTGGGCGACTCCGGGTGCACCAGGATCATGGCGCCGGGGTACTCCTTGCGCAGCAGTTCGAGCTCCAGCCCCTTGAACTCGTCGTGGACGATGCAGGCGCCGTTCCACATCAGCATGTCAGCGCCGGTTTGCTCCTGGATGTAGCGGCCCAGGTGGCGGTCGGGTGCCCACAGGATCTTCTGGCCCTTGGCGTGCAGGTCGGACACAATCTCCAGCGCGCAGGAACTGGTCACCATCCAGTCGGCGCGGGCCTTCACGGCGGCGCTGGTGTTGGCGTAGACGACGACCTGGCGGTCGGGGTGGGCGTCGCAGAAGGCCGCGAAGTCGTCGGCCGGGCAGCCCAGGTCGAGCGAACAGGTGGCCTCCAGGTCGGGCATCAGCACGCGCTTCTCAGGGCTGAGGATCTTGGCCGTCTCGCCCATGAAGCGCACGCCGGCAACGACCAGCGTCTGCGCAGCATGGTCGCGGCCAAAGCGGGCCATCTCCAGCGAGTCGGCAACCACCCCGCCGGTGGCCAGGGCCAGGTCTTGCAGCGCGCCATCCACGTAGTAATGTGCGACGAGGACGGCGTTGTGCTGCTTGAGCAATGCCGCAGCGCGCTCCGCCAGCTTGTTGCGCTCGGTCGGCGTCAGCACCGCGGGCGTCTTGGCCCAGGCGAAAGCGGTCGAGCAGGCGCCGGCGGCATCCTGCTTGGTGTAGTCGAAAACGGTTTGGGACATGGTGGCGTGCGACAGGCCGCGGTTGACGGCATCAAGTGTCGCGCAGAGCCGGTCCCCCTGTTCAGGGCAGGCGCATCACATCGCGTTCGCTGACCTGCACGGTGCGGCTCGGCTCGTTGCCGCGCCGGTAGGTCACGATCAGCGCCTTGCGCTGGCCGGGGACCGGGTCGAAGCCGAACAGCTCGTTGCGCACCTCGACATCCAGTTGATCGGCGCGAACCTGGGCACGCACCTGTTGTGTCACGTCCACCCAGCGGGCCTCGCCGCCGTAGCGGGCTTCGTCGATGACGAGGCGGCCCATGCCGTTGGGTCGGTTGGGACCGTGATCACCACGCCGGCCCCAGTCGCCGCGGCCCCAGCCGATGAACTGGCTGCCGTCCACCGTCTGGTATTCGCGGTAGTCGAAATTGCGCTGCCGACCAGCGCGGTCGCGGGCGACGATGCGCAGCCGCTTGGTGCGGCCCGGGTCGGGGTCGACACCGCGGAAGGCGTCGTTCGTCAGGCGGAAGCTCACATCACGCCGCGCCAGTTCGCGCAGCCGGTCGGTCACGTCCACCTCGCGGCGTCCCGTGCCATAGGTGGCATGCAGGATCGTGAACTCGCCGCTGTCGCGGTCTTGACCACGGCGCTCGTCCCGGCCATCGCGGTCGTTGCCCTGCCAGCCACGGCGGCCGTCCGATTCGCCCCAGTTGCCGCGGCCCCAGCCGACGAACTGGGCGCCTTCGATCCAGTCGCGCTCGCGGAAGTCGAGGTAGCGCTCCTGGCCCTGGCGGTCCCGCACATAAAGGCGCAGCGTCTTCTGCCGGCCGGGCTCGGGGTCGACACCGAAGAGATCGTTGGTCAGCTGAAAGCGCCGGTCCTGGCGCGCCAGGTCGCGCAACCGCCGCGTCACGTCGACGTGGTTGTTCTCGGTGCCGTAGTGGGCCTGCAGGATGGTGAATTCGCCGCTGTCGTCGTTCTGCGCCCAGGCGGGCCGGGCCAGCAGTGCGACCAGCAGGGCACTGCCTGCGCCGAGGGCCAATTGACGTCTTTGCATGGCGATTCTCCTTGTAGGTTTGTCGTTGATCCTCGAGAGCCATGTTGGCACGCGCGGTCATCAGTTCAACGCGCGGGGGCTGCCCGCCGAGGACCGCGGCGTCAAGCCGACGTAAGAGGGCGTAAGCGAGGCGGTTCGGCGCTGGCAAGCCTCAGGCTGCTGCGAAAAAGCGGCTCGGCGGCATGCCGACCGTGCGCGTGACCATGGCGGTGAAGGCGCTGGCGCTGGCATAGCCCAGCTCGGCCGCGATATGGCTCATGGGCCGGCCGCGCGCCGCCAGCGTCAGCGCATGGGCCAGCAGCAACTGCGAACGCCATTGCGCAAAGCTGGTGCCGAGCTGCTCGCGGAACAGCCGGCTCAGCGTGCGCGGGCTGGCGCCGGCCTCTGCCGCCCATTCGTCCAGGCCGGCATGGCGGCCGGGCTCGCGCAGCATGGCTTCACACAGGCGGCGCAGCCGGGCGTCCTGGGGCAGGGCGACGCCCAGCGCCAGCGGGCGAGCGCGTTTGAGCTCGGCCAGCACGAGGCGCTCGATGCCCTGGCGGCGTTCGGCCTCGTCCGATGTCTCCGTTGGCTGTGGGTCCGGCTCGCCGGGCAGCGCCGCCACCAGCTCGCGCAACAGGGGCGACACCTCCAGCACGCGGCCAACGCGCCACGCGTCGCCGGGCAGCAGCTCGGCGCCCAGATAGACAGTGCGCAGGTCACAGCGCTCGATGGCCGTCACGGCATGGACGATGCCGGGCGGGATCCACACCGCGCGTGAGGGCGGCACGATGTAGGTGGCCGTCTGGGTGCCTTCCGTGCTCACGCGCACGGCGCCGGTCATCGAGAAGACCAGTTGTGCCCAGTCATGGCGATGCGGCTGGATGTCGGTCAGGTGCTCCAGCAGGCGCGCCTTGGCCCGCAGCGGGCGCTCCGGCGTTGGCGCGTATCGAGCGGGTGACAGGGCTGGGATGCTGTTGCGGCTGGCCATGACTGGATTTCAACAGGAATTGACGAACCGTCGCAACCACGCCTGCGGGCCAGTTCCTAAAGTGTTGCCCATGGACACCGCAATCCCCCTCGACGCTGGCAGCCTGCGCCGGCGCGACATCACGACGATCTCGACCATCGGCGTCGCGCATGGCACCTCGCATTTCTTCCACATGTTGCTGCCGCCGCTGTTCCCGGCCTTCATCCAGGCGTTCGGGCTGAGCTATTCCGAGCTGGGCTTGCTGGTGACGACCTTCTTCGTCATCTCGGGTGCCGGCCAGGCGCTGGCGGGCTTTCTCGTCGACCGCATCGGTGCGCGGCCCGTGCTGTTCGCGGCGATGGTCTGCTTCTTCTTCGCCTCCGTTGCGGCTGGCCTGGCGCAGGGCTTTGGCGGCTTGATGCTCGCCGCGGCGCTGGCCGGTGTTGGCAATGCGCCCTTCCACCCGGCCGACTTCACCATCTTGAACAAGCGCGTGTCGCAACCACGCCTGGGCCATGCCTTCTCGGTGCATGGCATCAGCGGCAACCTCGGCTGGGCGCTGGCGCCTGTGTTCTCCATCGGCATTGCGCAAGCCACCGGCAACTGGCGCTTCGCCTATGTGGGCACCGCGCTCGTCGCGCTGGCGGTGATGACCCTGCTGTTCTGGCAGCGCTCGGCCATCGACGACCGCGAGGGCTCCTGGGGCCACGCCAAGCCGGCCGCGGGTGCCAAGCCCGAGCACCCGATGGCCTTCCTGAAGCTGCCGTCGGTGTGGCTGTGCTTCTCCTTCTTCTTCTGGACCACGGCCGCGCTGTCGGCCATCCAGAGCTTTGCCAGCCCGGCGCTGCATCAAATCTACGGCCTGCCGCTGGCGCTGACCGCGTATGTCGTCACCGGCTACATGCTGGCCGGCGCGGCGGGCATGGTCTGTGGCGGTTTCCTCGTGGCCAGGGCCGAGCGGCTGGAGCGGACGATTGCCTATGCCATGGCCTTTGCCGCGGCGCTGCTGCTGCTGGTGGCCAGCGGCTGGCTGCCCGGCGCGCTGGCGGCCAGCGTCGCTGCGCTGGCGGGCTTTGGCACCGGCCTGGCCGGCCCGTCGCGCGACATGCTGATCAAGCGCGCCTCGCCGCCGGGGGCAACCGGGCGGGTCTATGGCACGGTCTACTCCGGTCTGGACATCGGCTTTGCGATTGCTGCGCCGGTGTTCGGCGCCATCCTCGACCACGGCATGCCGCGCGGCGTATTCGCCGGCTCAGCGGCGGCGCTGATGCTGGGCATTGCTTCGGCGGGGCTGGTGGGGCTGGGGCTCAGCCGCCGGGCGGCGGCCGCGGTGCCGGCCTGAGAGCGACGTGAGGCGGCGTGGCCCGCCCGTACCATGCGCGACATCGCCCACCCCGGGTTGACCCGCCGCGCCATGAAATTCAAGAACTTCGTCACCTCACCGACCCTTGAGCACAACGCCTTCCTGGCGCTGATGGTCGCGGTCAGCCTGGCGTTCGCTTGGATCCTGCAGCCGTTCTTCGGCGCCGTGTTCTGGGGCGCCGTCATCGCCATCATCTTCATGCCGGTCCATGCCTGGCTGATGCGCAGGTGGAAGCAGCGGCGCACGCTGGCGGCCCTGGTCACCCTGTTGATGATCGTGCTGATCGTCGTGCTGCCCCTGAGCCTGTTGACCGGCATGCTGGTCAAGGAAGGCGCCGCGCTCTACCAGCGGCTGCAATCGGGCGAGACGGACTTTGCCCGGTACTTCGAACAGGTCGTCGCGGTGCTGCCGACCGGGCTTCACGACCTGCTGGAGCACTTCGGCCTGACGGATTTCAAGGAACTGCAGGCGCGCATCACCGATGCCATCGGCCGTGGCAGCCAGGCGATTGCGACCCAGGTCTACAGCGTCGGGCAGAACGCGCTGGACCTGGTGGTCAGCTTCTTCGTGATGCTGTACCTGGCCTTCTTCCTGCTGCGCGACGGCGTGGGCCTGAGCCGGCGCCTGCGCGCCGCCGTGCCGCTCGACCCTGACCATCGACGCCACCTGTCGGCCAAGTTCATCACCGTCATCCGCGCCACCGTCAAGGGCAATGTGCTGGTGGCCGCCACCCAGGGCGCGTTGGGCGGCCTGGCGTTCTGGTACCTGAACATCCAGGGCGCGCTGCTGTGGGCGGTGATCATGGGTTTCCTGTCGCTGCTGCCGGCTATCGGTGCGGCGCTGATCTGGCTGCCGGTGGCCATCTATTTCCTGGTCACGGGGGCCATCTGGCAGGGCGTGGCGCTGATCGCCTATGGCGTGCTCGTCATCGGCCTGGTGGACAACGTGCTGCGCCCGATCCTGGTCGGCAAGGACACCAAGATGCCCGACTACCTGGTGCTGATCTCGACCATTGGCGGCATGGCCATCTTCGGCATCAACGGTTTCGTCATCGGCCCGGTCATCGCAGCGATGTTCATGGCCGTGTGGGACTTGTTCGCCACCGCGCGGGAAGAGGCGCTGGCCGCGGCGCACGCCGAGGGCGACGGCTCCGACGGTCAGTCAACACCTTAGCGCTGGGCGTTCCAGGGCTGGTGCGCCGTCCCACGACTGCGCATACTGCGCCGTCCTCACGACGGGAGCTGTTGATGGGCAAGCCTGACGACTGGTACCGGCTGCTGGCCGAACTGGAAGCGCGTGCCAAAGAACACAAGCACCGCAGCAACGAGGCGGAGCGGCACAAGCTGTCGTCAGACCACGTGAGGCTTCTCGGCTATTTCTGGCGGCCTGACGTGCAGCAGGTCCGCCGCGACGGCCTGCCGTTCTCGGCGCTGGCCTTCTTCGAGGCCGAACTCCACCCGCCGGGTGCCGAGGCTGAGCGGCAGGCGCAGGTGCAGGCGTGGGTCAGTGAGTTGATGTCCAAGGACTATCTGGGTGTCACGGGTGAGAGGCTGGTGCCGACGTCCGACGCCATCGAGTGGCTCAAGGAGCGTCACCCCGGCTGGACGCAGTGGTGGCAGAAGTCGCTCATCACGGTGCCGCCAGCTTTGCAGGTGCTGGTCACGTTGATCGGCGTGGCGGCTTCTGTCTACACGCTCTGGCAGTGGCTGAACGTGCCGTAGCGCCGCCGGCCGCTACTGCCGGCGACGCATGCGCAGGCCCGCGCCCAGCGCGAGCGCCAGCCCGACCAGCGACAAGGATGCCGGTTCGGGAAGCACGCCGTCATCGCGAATCGTCAGCGAGCCATCGACGTACTGGTAGAAGTTGCCGCCTGCGAACTCGAACTGGCGTCCTGCTGTGCCCGTGGACACGAAGGTGCCGAGGGTCAGCGGTGGCATCACGTCCGGCCTGAAGAAGAGGCCGTCGACGGCCGGACCCACGCCGTCACCGCAGGATCCGTTGGCGAAGACGGGCGTCGCGAAGGCGTTGAGCCCGTCAACGGCGATGGACGTCGGTGCGCAGCCGTTGATGTCGCCGTTGACATAGGTGAGGACATCCCCCGTGTTCTGCGCAAAGCCGGCGCTGCTGAAGCTGATGGACGCCGCCCCGTAGTTGCCCATGGCGTCGTAGTTGAACGTGTAGATCAGCGCCGCCCCCGCGAACGGGCTGGCGAGGGCCAAGCTGAGAGTGGCTGCTATGTGCTTGAAGTTCATCACGGTGCTCCTGCGAGGTTGGGCGATGGGTCGACGCAAGAATCGCTCCCTGCATGCGGCAGGGCCGGTGCATTCCTCGTCGGCGCCCGGCAATTCCACATTGGAGCCCCCGGCGCCATCCGCCTGGGGCTGTCTGGGCGAGCGAGCTTCGTAAAGTTTCCCGACACCTGTGGTGGCCTCGCCGGCCGGGCTGCCGGCTAAAGTCCCAACATGACTAGACAAGCTACCACCCCCAGCCTGGCCGGCCACAAGCTGGTCGAAGCGCTGATTGCCCAGGGCATTGACACCGCCTTCGGTGTGCCCGGCGAATCCTTCCTCGCCGTCCTCGACGGCTTCCACGAATACGCCGACAAGATCCGCTTCATCGCCTGCCGCCAGGAGGGCGGCGCAGCCTTCATGGCCGAGGCGCAGGGCAAGCTGACCGGCAAGCCCGGCATCTGCTTCGTGACGCGCGGACCGGGCGCGACGAACGCCAGCATCGGCCTGCACACGGCCTTCCAGGACAGCACGCCGATGATCCTGTTCATCGGCCAGGTCGCCAGCGACCAGCGCGACCGCGAGGCCTTCCAGGAGGTGGATTACCGCCAGATGTTCGGCCCCGGCACGCTCGGCATGGCCAAGTGGGTGGGCGAGGTGCATGACGCCGAGCGGCTGCCCGAGTACGTCGCGCGCGCCTTCCACACCGCCATGCAGGGCCGCCCTGGCCCGGTCGTGCTGGTGCTGCCTGAGGACATGCTGACCAAGCCCATCACCGCACCGGTCGTCGCGCCCGCGCGGCCTGCCGAGGCGGCGCCGACGCCGGCGGCGCTGGCCGAACTGCGCGAGCGCCTGGCGGCAGCGAAGAAGCCGCTTGTCATCGCCGGCGGTGGCGGCTGGACGTCCGAGGCCACGACTGCGCTGCAGGCCTTCGCTGAAGCCTGGCAACTGCCCGTCGGCTGCGCCTTCCGCTTCCAGGACCTGTTCGACAACGCCCACCCGAACTACGCTGGCGACGTCGGCATCGGCATCAATCCCAAGCTCGCGGCGCGCGTGAAAGAGGCCGACCTCATCCTCGCCATCGGACCGCGCCTGGGCGAGATGACGACTGGCGGCTACACGCTGCTGCAGGCACCGCGCCCGGCGCAGCAGCTCATCCACATCCACGCCGGCGCCGAGGAGCTGGGCCGCGTCTACACGGCCGAGCTGCTTATCAACGCGAGCATGGGCCAAGCCGCACCGGCGCTTGCCGCACTGCAGCCGCCCGCCGACATCGCCTGGCGCGACTGGACGGCCGCGGCCCATGCCGACTACGAGGCCAACCTCGTGCCTACGCCGGTGGCGCCGCTGGACATGGCCGAGGTGATTCGCCTCGTCGATGCCAAGCTGCCCGAGGGCAGCATCTTCACCAACGGTGCCGGCAACTACAGCGGCTGGCTGCATCGCTTCCACCGCTACACGGCGCTGCACCGTTTCGGCAAGACGCAGCTGGCGCCGACCTCCGGCGCGATGGGCTACGGCGTGCCCGCCGCCGTGGCGGCTGCGCTTTTGCAGGACCGCTGGGTCGTCAACATCGCCGGTGACGGCGACTTCCTGATGACGGGCCAGGAGCTGGCCACGGCCATCGGGTACGGCGCGAGGAAGCTGCTCGTCATCGTGGTCGACAACGGCACCTACGGCACCATTCGCATGCACCAGGAGCGCGAATACCCGGGCCGCGTGGCGGGCAGCGATCTGTTCAACCCCGACTTCGCGCGGCTTGCCGAGGCCTTTGGCTTTGCGGCCTTCAAGGCCGAGAGCACGGCCGAGGTCGGGCCGGCGCTGGACGCGGCCATCGCTTCGGCCAAGCCAGCGCTGCTGCACCTGCGGCTGTCCAGCGATGTGAGCACCTCGCGCAGCACGCTGACGGCCATCCGCGAGTCCGCACAGCGCCGCCTGCAGGTTGAAGGCTGAGACCCCCTAGGTTCGGCACTCTCGTCAGTTCTGATGAGAGGCCCGCGACGCCGGCTTCCTATCCTGCTTTCCGGCCCTGTCGGCCATCAAAGGGGAAGCAAGATGCAGAAGTTCATGTTCGCCCGGCTGAGCGCCGGGTTGGCGCTCGCGGGCGCTGCCTGGGGAGCGGTGGCGCAGACCGTGCCCACACTGTCGTTCAGCACGTCCGCCCAGACCTATGGTTACGTGGACACCTCCTACACCAGCGCCATTCTCGGCAATGCAAGCTTCCAGCTGCGCATGCCGAGTTCATACGCGTACTACCAGCCGCCCTGGAACAACACGGCGGGCGGCATCGCGTCGATGAACTTCATGATCCAGCCCGGCCTGGGCGGGCAGGACCCCATCTATGACATCGTCACCAGCAACGGCCTCTATGGCTTCAGTGCCACCGGCCAGGCCCAGGTCGACGGGCTGAAGCTGCGCGGGCAGATGACGGTCAGCACGCACGATGCCCAGGGCAATGCCGCTGACGCCCCCAACTCCTCGGCCTATGCCTACGCCTATGCCAACTGGAGCCAGGGCTTCTACATCGCCCCGACCCCCGCCCGGCCGGCCGGCAGCTATGGGGCCATCCTGGTCGGCATCACGCTGCATGGCGACTTTCCGACGACGGCTCACTCGGCGAGCACACTGGACAGCGAGAACGCCTACTCCCAGCTTAATCTCAGCGCCAACTTCGTCGACAGCGGCGGTGTCAGCTTCCAATCGCAGTTCGGCACCAACACGGGCACCTGGGACACGACCTGGACGGGCTCCAAGACGGTCTACAAGAAGCTGCTGTTCCAGTACGGAACGGTGTTCAACCTGCAGGCCTACCAGTACGCCTACGCGTTCGACAACGCCAGCGCGGACTTCTCGCAGACCGGCAGCGTCAGCTACATCGAGCTGCCCTTCGGCGCGACGCTGCTGTCTGGCGCGGAGCAGCAAGGATTGGGCAGCGTGCAGTCGCTCTACGGCACGGTCGTCAACTCGGCCACCGTCGACGACCCCAACACCAACTGGGACTTCGGCGACAACGGCGGTGGCTTCACGCCGCCCCCGGCCGTGCCGGAGCCTGCGAGCCTGCTGTTGATGCTGGGCGGCCTTGGCGTCGTCGGCCTGAGGTGGCGTCGCGCCCAACGGCGCTGAGGCCGCCGTGTCGCCATGGCAGCTGTTGTGGCGACAATCCCGGCATGCACAAGCTGGAACTTCGCGGTGAGTTCATCGAACTCGACAAATTGCTCAAGGCCACCGGCCTGGCCGACAGCGGCGGCCGCGCCCGCGTGCTGATCGCCGCCGGCGAGGTCAGCGTCGATGGCCAGGTCGAGCTGCGCAAGACGGCCAAGATCCGCGCCGGTCAGGTCGTCGATTTCGCGGGCCAGCGGGTCCGGGTCCTGCCGGGACCGGGTGGCGACTGAGCGCCCTCGGTCGGCCTGGAGTGGGCGTCGGTGACGCCCCCGGGTTTGGCCCGCCCCCCGAATCGGTGCCCTCAGGGATAGCCCCGCGTTGACCGGGCGCTCCAAAAACGAAACACTGTTCCAACTGCTCGCTGAGCCGAGACCGTTGACCGGAAACCGCCGGGTGGCCGGGTGTCTCGACAGCCGTTGCAGTGCGAGGCGCCTGCTGTGCCCGCTCTCCACTGACGCCCAAGCGAGCCGGTGCCGCAAGGGCTGAAGCGCCATCTCGGCCTGCTGCCGATCCCCCGTTCCTCACTGCTGATGCGCTGCGCGCCTGACCCCTGACGGGCCGGGTGCCGGGCGGGCCTTTGCCTGCCTGCTGCGAACGCTCGGCAGCGGGGTCGGTACGCCCAACAAACACAAAGCGCGCGCTGTACAGGCGCGCCGGAGACATGCCATGACCACATGCAAACCCAAGTTGGGTCTGCTGGCTTCGTCCATCTCGCTCGGCCTGCTGGCCTGCGGGGGCGGCCAGGAATCTCCTGCGAGCGTCGTGAGCGCGCAGCAGGCCACGGCCGGCCGCCTCGACACGGGCGCCACGACCGAGAGCGCCACCGCCAAGGCGCTTGCCGCGAGGCCGGCCAAGCCCGTGACGCCACCGCCCGCGCCCGTCATTGATGCCGTGTCGCTGACCGACACCAGCGCGCCGCTGCTGTTCGACAGCGGCAACCGCACCTATGCCGCGCCGGCGACGATCAATGGCCTGCACAACCCGGGCAACTACCGCGCGGCGCCCAAGCTGCCGGGCTGGCAGTTCGCCACGGTCGACCCCACCAACGGCGTGCTGAGCTTCGAGCGCGAAACCGCGCCCGACATGGGTTGGCACGGCCAGTCGCGCAAAGGCAAGGTGATCGTCACCGGAGGCTCTTCAGCCGCCGCCAACCGCATCTACACGGTGTTCAACAAGGAGCAGTTGCTGGCGGCGCTGCGCGAGGCCAAGAACGAACCCAAGATCATCCGCATCGTCGGCCACATCGACTTCCGCTGGCGCGACGGCAATACGGTGTTCGAGGAGTACACCGGCTTCCTGGATCAGAAAAACGGCGGCAGCTTCTCCATCCCGTCGAACACGACGCTGGTCGGCATCAACGACAGCAATGGTCGCCCGGCGCGCATCACCGGCACGCAGATCCTGATCGGCATTGAGGCCGCCACGACCGCTGCCGGGCCGGAGGCGGACTTCAAGGCCTGGGTCGCCGCCGGCAAGGACCCTGAAGCATTCCCGACCTGGACGCGCAACATCATCTTGCGCAACTTGGCGCTGGATACGCCGTGGGACGTGAACCCCGAGGACAGCGGCAATGCCTACATGGACGGCATCGCCATCACGCGCGCCCAGCAGATCTGGGTCGACCACGTCACCATCAGTGACGGCGACACGCCCGACTCGCTGGCCGGCGACACGCGCCACGACGGCTCGCTGGACATCATCCGCGGCAGCGACTACGTGACGGTGTCCAACAGCATCTTCACCAAGCACCACAAGACCACGCTGGTCGGCAACGGTGACTCCGGCCGCGCCTGGAGCGACGCCGGCCGCCTCCACGTGACGATGACCGGCAACTGGTGGGACCACCCCTACAGCCGCCTGCCGCTGGTGCGTTTCGGCCAACTGCACATGTACAACAACCTCGTCACCGGCAGCACGACGACCAGCGACCCCGACAAGAAGTTTGCCTCCGGACTGGACGCGCGCTACCAGTCCGACGTCATCAACGAGAACAACTTCTACGAGTTCACCGGCCTCAAGCCCAGGGAGGTCTGCGGCAAGCTGGCGGGCGGCAAGGATGCGATCTCGATGCGCAGCAGCGGTCACCGCTTCATCAGCGACAAGGACGACCTGGGCAAGCCGATGACGGGTGTCATCGACATCGAGCTGCAGGGCTGCGAAGGCGTGCCCGTCAAGCAGAACTGGGTGCCGCCTTACGCCTACACGCTGCGCACGGCCGACGCCACACGCGGCGCCGTGCAGGCGAATGCCGGTGCCGGGCGCGTTGGCATGTTCGCCGTGCAGGGCCCGCTGCCGGCGCCGCTGCCCAGCGCGCCCCCGCCCAGCCCCGCGCCCACGCCGGCCCCGGCGCCGAGCCCGACACCGCCGCCTTCGCCTTCGCCATCACCCAGTCCGAGCCCGGCCCCGAGCCCGAGCCCGAGCCCGGCGCCGCTGATCCCCGGCACGGCCTGCACGCCCACGCTGCCCTGCAGCGCCAACGGCGGCAACGAGCTGGTGCTGAGCCCGCTGGTCACGGTGCCCGTGCCCGCGGCCAGCTATGTGCAGGCTACCGGCACCTACACGCTGGCAGGCGCCGGCGTCATCAACACCGGCAGCCCCTACACCTTCAACTTCAAGTACGCGGCGCTGACCGGCAACTTCGTCTTCACCGCGCGCGTCGTCACCCAGGGCGGCAGCGCCGACTCGGCCCGCGCCGGCGTCGTCGCGATGAACGGGCTGACCGGCGCGCCGGCCTATGCCTGGACCGCGCGCTACTCGTCCACCGGCGCCATCCGCGCAGGCATCAACGGCAACAACAAATCCAACATCGGCAGCTTCTCCAGCTCCGCGCTGCCGGTCTGGGTCAGGGTAGAGCGGCGCGGCAACGCCGTCTATTCCGCCGCGTCGGCCGATGGTGTCAGCTGGTCGGAAACCACCAACCTCACCGTCGCCGTGCCCACCCTGTACGTCGGCCTGGCCCTCTCGTCGGGCAGCAACAGCGCGGTCGTGACGGCCGACTTCGACAACGTCACCGTCGTCGGCGGCCAGTGAACAAGGAAACCACCATGAAGTTCAAACACAACATCCGCGCCGCGCTGCTGGGCAGTCTCGTCGGCCTCGTTGGCGTGCCGGCGCAGTCCGCCGCCCTGCAGGAGGTCAGCTACGCATCGCTGGGCGCCGTCACGGTCAGCTTCAACGAACTGGCCGCCCATCCCTTCGACAGCGCCGCCCTCGACGGCCTGCTCAGCAGCGGGGGTGTGCAGTTCGGCGAGCGCTTTGCCGGCCAGGAACTGGCCGTGGCCAAGGCGCCCCGGCCGGGCGAGGTGGCGCAGGACTGGTTCGACGACCTCGGCTTCGGCGCGCCCACCGCGGGCCTGACGCTGCTGGCCGGCGCTACCGGCGCCAACCTCGGCGCCTACCACTATGGCGACGCCGACGGCGCCGCGCTGTTCGGTGTCGGGCCGCTGGCCGAGGCCGCCGACGGCTTCGGCGCCATCTCGGCCCGCTTCTCCGCGCCGGTGTCGGCGCTGGGCTTCCAGCTGCGCGACGCCGACGGCGGCGCCATCACGCTTCAGCTCTATCGCACCGACGGCAGCCTCATTGAGGCGCTGGACCTGAGCGGCCGCAGCAGCGGCCACTACGCCTTCGCGCGCCTGGCCGGGGCTGCCGACATCGCCGGCTTCACGCTGACCAACCGCGACAGCTACTACGGCGTGTCGCTCGACAACCTCGTGCTGGCCGCGGCACCCGTGCCCGAACCCGCCTCGGCCCTGCTGGCCCTGGGCGGTTTGCTGACCCTGGCCGCCGCCCGCCGGCGCGCCTGCTGATCCCCACGACACACCAACCCAACGGAGACAACCCCATGCGTAAGTTCCTGACCCTCACTGCACTCGCCGCCGCATCCATCGGCACCGCGCAAGCTGCCGGCACCACGCTCGCCAATGGCGATTTCGCCTTCACCGGCGTGAACGGCAACACCACGGTGGGCGGCTGGTCGTTCGTGACCTTCGTCGACCTGGCCGCTGGCACGACCATCTACTTCACCGACACCAATGTGCTGCAGACGACGCCGGCCGCTGGCGTGTTCTCGGCCACGGCCGAGACCTTCTGGTCCTGGACGGCCGGCAGCGCGGTGGCAGCCGGCACGTCGGTCGCCTTGCTCGGCACCGGCACCAACGGCCAGTACGCGGCCAAGTCCGGCGCGGCGGGCGGCACGGCCAACGGCACCGTTGCCAACCTGAATGGCGGCGCGTCCAACATCTCCAGCGGTGGCGACATCCTCTACGCCTACCAGGCCGCGTCGTATGCGACCAACTATCAGCCGGCGGCCATTACCTTCCTCGGTGCCATTTCCAACCGCGGCAGCTATGCGACGTCCGACAACCCGATGGCCGCGACCGGCCTGTCGGGCATCCAGCTGCGCGAGTACAAGGTCGACGCGGTGACGGCCACGCGCTACACGCAGTTCTCGGCCCAGGTGACGAGCAACGACACGCCATACGCCAACATGGCCGACCTGAAGTCAGCGCTGGCCGTCGGCGCCAACTGGACGACGATCACCAACTCCAACTCGACGCCCATCGTGGCCGACGTGCTGGCCGTGACCGCCGTGCCGGAGCCCGAGAGCTATGCGCTGATGCTGGCGGGTCTTGCCGTGGTGGCGGGCGTCGCGCGGCGTCGCCTGCGCTGAGCTGCGCGCCCGGATCAGGGCCGGACCAGCTCCAGCAGCCGGTCCAGGCCGCCATCGTTGATGGCGATGCGGGCCTGCTCGCGCACCTTGGGCTTGGCACGGTAGGCCACCGACAGACCGGCCGCGCCCATCATCGGCAGATCGTTGGCGCCGTCGCCCACGGCGATGGACTGGTCCGGCGTGCAACCGACCTGCCCGCAGCACTGCAGCAGCATCAGGCGCTTCTGCTCGCCGTCGCAGATGTCGCCCCAGTCCTGCATGACGACGCGGCCGGTGAGGGCGCCATCGGCAATCTCCAGTTCATTGCTGCGCACGAAGTCCATGCCCAGCTCGGCGGCCACGAAGCGCGTGAAGAAGGTGAAGCCGCCGGAGACCAGCACCAGCTTCAGCCCGGCGGCCTTCAATGCGGCGCACAGCTCCCGCGCGCCGGGGTTGAAGGCCAGCCGCTCGGCCAGCACCCGGTCCAGCACGCCCGCCGGCACGCCAGCCAGGATGGCCAGGCGCCGGCGAAGGCTGTCCTTAAAGTCGGTGATCTCGCCGCGCATGGCGGCTTCGGTGATGGCGGCCACCTGCTCGCCCTTGCCGGCCAGGGCGGCGATCTCGTCGATGCACTCGATGCTGATCAGCGTCGAGTCCATGTCGAAGGCGGCGAGCCTGAAGTGGGACAGCAGCGGTAGCGGGGGGCCGTCGCGCAGCACGAGGCCATCGGAAGCAGGAGAGGTCACGGGATCGGAATGCAGGCCAACAATGGCCGGCATTATCCCGATGCCCTCGGGCGTGGCGCCGGCCCGAACCCGGGCTGAGACGGTGCTGAGACGGTGGCCGGGCAGAGTTTGCGACGTCCTCAGCCGCGGAGCCCGCCCATGTCTCGCCTCGTCTCACTCTCCTTCGCCGGCCTTGCGCTGGCTTTCGCCACGCATGCCGCTGCCGACAGTCCGGGCCTGAACCTGGCCGTCGGCAACTTCAATGCCGCCGACTGGAGCCTGATCCAGATCACCGACGACGGGCCGTCGAGCGCCAACATGGTCATCGACGCCAACCTGGGCAACCCCGGTTCGCACTGGGTCATCAGCTACGTCACGCCGGCCAGCCCCGGCCTGAGCAGCTCGACCAACCGGCTCGGCGCCTTCTACACGGGCATGGCCTACGACCCG
Organism: Pelomonas sp. Root405; assembly: GCF_001425165.1. GTDB lineage: Bacteria > Pseudomonadota > Gammaproteobacteria > Burkholderiales > Burkholderiaceae_C > Pelomonas. The sequence goes on along the minus strand of NZ_LMDU01000013.1, from coordinate 35,815 downwards.
GCGCAGTCCGGCGCGCTGGGCAAGCTGGCGTTCAGCGCCGACCTGCGCGGCCTGTCGAGCAGCTTTGCCTTCGACACGCTGGGCAGCATCCGCCCGGCCCTGCTGCAGGGCGGTGTGACCTACACCGTTGCCGGCAGCGAGCTGGTGACCGGCAAGTCGATGATCCAGCCCGGCTACCTGTCGCAGCAGTGGTCTTTCGACGCTGCGGCGGCCGACTGGATACCGCCGGTCGCCGGCTCCTTGCAGCGGCCGGACTTCGGCGCGGGCGCGGCGCCGATCTACGTCGGCTTTCGCTACACGCTCGCCACCAGCTGCAACAGCGCCAACGGCTGCACCGGCGGCAGCGCCTTCCTCAGCCTGGACAATTTCTCGGCCACGCTGACGCCGGTGATGGCGCCGGTGCCCGAGCCGTCGGCCTGGATGCTGCTGGCCGCCGGCCTGGGCTTGCTCGCGCTGCGCCGCCGCGCCTGAGCGCGCGGGGGCACACTGCGTCCATGCTCAAGCTGCTCGGAGTTCCAGCCTGGCAGGCCGATGGCGCTGAAAGCACGCTGCCGGCGACGCTGCCCGCCTGCCTGCTGATCCACCTGGCCTGCGTGGGCCACTGGGTGGAGCGCGGTCAGCTCGCCGCGCTGTTCTGGCCCGATGCCGAACGCGAGCAGGCCCGCCACCATCTGCGCATCAACCTGCACCGCTTGCGCCAGTTGCTCGCCGGCTTTGGCCAGGCCGAGGCGCTGGTGGCCGAGCGCCAGCGCGTGCGCCTGCTGTTGCCGCACGACCTGGCGCTGCTGCACATGGCGTGTGCGGAGGCCGATGGCGCCGAGCTGCTGGCTCGGCCAGCCGCAGCCTGGCTGCAGGGTTTTCGCTTCGCCGCCTTCGACGAGTTCTGGCGCTGGGCCGACGAACGCGGCGCCCTGCTGCAACGCCAGTGGGACGACGCCGCGCGCCGGGCGCTGCAACGTGCCGGCAGCGCGCCCTGGCAGGCGCCGCTGCGTCTGCTGCTGGACCCCGGCGAGGCGCCGCCGCCCGATGCTGGCGATGCCTTGTGCGGCCGGACCGACTGGCTGACCCAGGTCCGCTGCGAGACCACGCCGGCGCTGGTGCTGCTGGGCGAGGCCGGCGTGGGCAAGACCAGCGTGCTGAAGGCGGCCTTTCCGGGCGCGCCGCTGCTGCAGGGCCGGGAGGGTCTCGCGCAGATGCCTTATCGGCCAGTCGTCGAATTGCTGCTGCCGCAGCTGGACCTGCTCCGCGCGCTGCTGCGTCAGCCCGAGCGCGGCCTGGCCGCCTACCGGCTGGACCTGGCGCGGCTGTTGCCGGAGCTGGCGGTCGACGAGGTGCTGCCGCCGCTCGATGCGTTGACCGCCCGCGCCCGGTTGCTCGAAGGGCTGGCGCGCGTGCTGGAGGCGCTCGGCCCGCTGTTGCTGGTGGACGACCTGCAGTGGGTGGACGCCGCCAGCCTAGAGCTGCTGGCCCTGCTCGGCCACCGCGGCAGGCTTCGCTGGCGCGGCGCCGCGCGTGGAGAAGAGCTGTCGCCCGAGCAGCGCCGCTGGCTGGCGCGGCAGCAGGACGGCCAGCGCCTGCGCAGCCTGCCGCTGCCTGGGCTGGCGCTCGACGCCGTGCAGCAGCTGCTCGGCCGCGCCGGCCAGAACACCGCCGATGCGCCCGCGTTGCTGGCCGCCAGCCACGGCAACGCCTTCGTGCTGGGCGAGCTGTTGAGGGCGCGCGCCGATGGCGTGGCCGTGTCGCCGCGCGTGCACGAGCTGCTGATGCGCCGCTGGCAAGCCCTGACCCCGGCGGCGCGCAGCCTCATCGGCGCCGCCGCCGTGCTGGCCCGGCCGCTGCCGCTGGCGGTGCTGGGCAGCGTGGCCGGCGTCGTCGATGACGAACTGCTGCCCGCCGCACGGCAGGCGCTCGAAGCCGCGTTGCTGCGAGAGGAAGCGGACGGCGCGTTGCAGTGCCGGCACGACCTGGTGCGCGAGGCCGTGCTGGCCCTGCTGCCGGCCTTCGAAGCCCAGTCGCTGCGGCAGCGGGCGGCGCTCGCCTTGGGGGCGCGCACGGAGGGCGCTGCCGAGCCTCTGGCCGTGGCTGCGCTGTGGCAGGCGGCCGGCGAGGCGCAGACGGCGCTGGCCTGGCTGCACCGCGGTGCGGCCCAGCAGAAGCTGCGGGGCCGCTACGACGAGGCGCTGGCCCTGTGGCAGCGCGTCGCGACGGAGTCGCGCGAGCCGGCGCTGGCGCTGCAGGCGCGCCTGAGCCTGGCCGAATGCGCGCTGCTGCACGACCTGCCGGCAGGCCGCCAGGCGCTGCAGCAGGTGCTGGAGCTGGCCGGCGCCGTGGCCGACCCGGCGCAGCGCGAGCAGATCGAAGGTCAGGCGCTGGCCGGCCTGGTCGACAACGCGGTGTTCTCCGGCGACCTGGGCGCTGCCGCCGCGCTGGCGCAGCAGTTGCGGCCGCTGCTGCCAAGGCTGCCGCTGGCCGAGCGCTGCAGCGCCTGCGAGGTGCTCATCGAGCTGGCCATGCGCGAGCCCGACATTCCGGCCGCCTGGGCGCTGCTGGGCCAGCTGCGCCACCTCGCACCGGCGCGGCCTTCGCTGCTCAGTTATGAGGGCCAGATCCACTGGTTCGGCGGCCAGGTGCGCGCGGCGCGCGATGCCTTCGAGCTGCTGCTGGAGCGCCACCCCGACTACTGCCGCGGTCTGACGATAGAGAACGACCTGGGCGTCATGCTGCAGGCGCTGGGCGACCTGGCACGCGCTGAAGCCATGGCGCGGCGCAGCCTGGTCAGCTGGCAGGGCGTGGCGCACACGGAGACGCTGTCGCTGCTCATGCTGGGCCTGACGCTGACCAGCGCCGGCCGCTACGGCGAGGCGCGTGGCGTGCTTGACCGCGCGCTTGAACTCGGACGCTCGCAGGGCTCGGCACTGTTCGAGGGCGAGGCCCTGGTGCGACGCGCGCGGCTGTATTGGCAAAGCGGCTGCATCGATCTGGCAGAAGCCGACCTGGACGCTGCCGAGCCCTTGCTTGCCAGCAGCCACGACCCGTTGCGCGTGTCACACCTCGCCTGGCTGCGCGGCCTGCTGCGCGACTTCCGGGGCCTGCCGCCCGACCCCGCGCTGGCCGAGCGGGTGCGCGCGCTGCTGGCGCGCAGCCGACATCCGCTCGTGCAAATCCGCCTGGCGCGGCTGGACGGGCTGGCAGGTGATGCCGGCGCTGCCGCCCGCCAGGTCGCCATCGCGCGCGACGCCGGCCTGCTGGAACCGCTGACCGAGGGCTTGTTACTGCAGACCGCCGCGCTGCCGGTCGCTGAGGCGCGACCCTTGTTGCTGGAGGCGGCGGAGCTGGCGCAGCGGCAAGGGTTTGCCGAGCTGCTCAACCGTGCGGACGCGACGCTGCGCTCACACGCGCTGTTGATCAACGGCCACTGAGACAGCCAGCAACCGCAGCCGTAGCGGCGTGTCAGCGGCGGCGGCGGCCGGCCACGAGCAAGGCGAGGCCGCCCATCAGCAGCGCCGCGCTGGCAGGCTCGGGCACCGGCGCCGTCACCAGGTCCAGCTGGAAATAGGCATCTGCGCCGACTTGCAGGCCGCGCATGTCGACCTTCAGCTCATGCCCGCCAAAGCTGATGCGTGAGGCGTCCAGCCCGGAGATGTTGGTAGACAGCTGCACGCCGGTAATGACGGTGGCGTCGTCGTAAAGCGAGGTGAACTGGAACCGGTTGTGCTGGATGTCCAGGAAGCCTGTGCCGGCGCCGCCGTAGTCATAACGGATGGCATTGGCGCTGAAGTCCAGGCTTTGCGTTGGCGCGGTCAGCACATTGCAGATTTCGGCGCCACCGGGGCAGGTCAGCTCGGCGCCTGCGGTCACCCACACCTTGTCCAGGGTGTTCTGCGTCTGCGGTCCGTCGACGAAGTGGTAATGCACGTTCACGGTCGAGTCAAGCAGGCTCGCGGCGCTGGCCAAGGTGGGCAGCAGTGCGGCCATGGCAAGCAACTTCTTCATGGGGGTCTCCAGCGTTGATGGGCGGCGCAGTCTAGGCAGCCGCCGAAGCGCCAAACAGCCCCCTAAGTCACTGCCGCAGCCTGCCGACGTAACTGCGAAACCCCCGTGCGTGAATGAGCATGGTGGTGCGAATTGCCGCGAACTTTTTCCCGGCACAACGTCTCGTTACCCCATGGGTCATTTGGCTCAGGTCTTGGTCGGCTGCCCCAGCAGTCGCAACACCTCCCGCACCGCCTGCGCCCGGTCCTGCGGACTGGTGAGCGCCTTCTCGATGCGCAGCTTCTCGTTGCCGACCAGCTTGATGTTGCGGTTCTTCTGCACCAGCTCGATGACGCGCATCGGGTCGATGGGCGGGTCCTTGCGGAAGTTGATGTTGATGAGCGTCGGCGCCGCGTCGATCTTGCTGACGCCGTAGGGCTTGGCCAGCACGCGCAGGCGGTGCGTGTCGAACAGCGTCTGGCCCTGCGTGGGCAGCTTGCCGAAGCGGTCGGTGATCTCTTCAAGCATGGCGTCGATCTGCTCGTTCTTCTCCGCGGTTGCCAGGCGCTTGTAGAGGCTCAGCCGCACCTGAACGTCGCCGCAGTAGGCGTCGGGCAGCAGCGCGGGCGCGTGAAGGTTGATCTCGGTCGTGGCGGCAAAGGGTGACAGCAGGTCGGGCTCGCGGCCGGCCTTGAGCGAGCGCACGGCCTCGCTGAGCATGTCGTTGTAGAGCTGGAAGCCCACCTCCATCATGTTGCCGCTCTGGTGCTCGCCCAGCATTTCGCCGGCGCCGCGGATCTCCAGGTCGTGCATGGCCAGGTAGAAGCCCGAGCCCAGTTCCTCCATCGCCTGGATGGCATCGAGGCGCTGCATGGCCTGCTTGGTCAGGCCCTGCATATCGGGGACCATCAGGTAGGCATAGGCTTGGTGGTGGGACCGGCCGACGCGGCCACGCAGCTGGTGCAGTTGCGCCAGGCCGAACTTGTCGGCGCGGGCAATGATGATGGTGTTGGCACTCGGCACGTCGATGCCGGTCTCGATGATGGTCGAGCACAGCAGCAGGTTGTGCTTGCCCTGCACGAACTCGCGCATGACGCGCTCCAGCTCTCGCTCGGGCATCTGGCCGTGGGCGATGACGATGCGCGCCTCGGGCACCAGCTCTTCCAGCTTCTGGCGGCGGTTCTCGATGGTCTCGACCTCGTTGTGCAGGAAGTAGACCTGCCCGCCGCGCTTGAGTTCGCGCAGCACGGCCTCACGGATGGTGCCGCTGCTCTCGGCGCGCACGAAGGTCTTGATGGCCAGGCGCCGCTGCGGCGCGGTGGCGATGACCGACAGGTCGCGAAGGCCTTCCAGTGCCATGCCCAGCGTGCGCGGGATGGGCGTGGCGGTCAACGTCAGCACGTCGACCTCGGCGCGCATGGCCTTCATCGCCTCCTTGTGGCGCACGCCGAAGCGGTGTTCTTCGTCGATGACGAGCAGGCCGAGGCGGTTGAACTTGACCTCGGCGGACAGCAGCTTGTGCGTGCCCACGACGATGTCCAGCGTGCCATCGGCAATGCCCTCCATCGCAACCTTGATCTCCTTGGCCGAGCGGAAGCGGCTCATCTCCGCCACCTTGACCGGCCAGGCGCCGAAGCGGTCAACGATGTTCTGGTAGTGCTGCTCGGCCAGCAGCGTCGTCGGCGCCAGGATGGCGACCTGCTTGCCGCCCATGACGGCGACAAAGGCGGCGCGCAACGCCACCTCGGTCTTGCCAAAACCCACGTCGCCGCAGACGAGGCGGTCCATGGGCTTGGGACTGATCATGTCCTGGATGACGGCGTGGATGGCAGCGCGCTGGTCGGGCGTTTCCTCGAACCCGAACGACGCGGCGAAGGCCTCGTAGTCGTGGCCCGAATACCGGAACGCATGGCCTTCGCGAGCAGCACGGCGCGCATAGAGGTTGAGCAGTTCGGCTGCGGTGTCGCGCACCTGCTCGGCGGCCTTGCGCTTGGCCTTTTCCCACTGGCCCGAGCCGAGCTTGTGCAGCGGCGCTTCTTCCGCCGACACGCCGGTGTAGCGGCCGATCAGGTGCAGCTGTGCGACCGGCACGTAGAGCGTGGCCTTGTCGGCGTATTCCAGGTGCAGGAACTCCGAGCTGCCGTCACCCACATCGATGTTGACCAGGCCCTGGTAGCGCCCGATGCCGTGGTTGATGTGCACGACCGGGTCGCCGACCTTCAGCTCCGACAGGTCCTTGATCAGCGCATTGACGTCGCTGACCTGCTCCTGCTTGCGCCTGCGCCGCGTCGTCGGCATCGTCGCGAACAGCTCGGTCTCGGTGAAGAGCTGAACCGGCTGTTGGGCGTCGTTCCAGAAGAAGCCCGTGGCCAGCGGCGCGGCCGTGATCGCGTACTTCTCGTCGCTGGCCTGGAACTCGGCCAGGTCCTTGACGGAAGGCGGTTCGATCTTGCTGTCGCGCAGTTGCTCCAGCAGGCTTTCGCGGCGGCCCTCGCTCTCGGCCAACAGCAGCACACGGTGCGGCGTCGCCTTGAGATGGGCGGCCAGGCGGGCCAGCGGCTCCTGCACACCGCGCTCGACGCTGATGTCGGGCAGGGGCCGCGCAAACTCGACCGGGTCGTTGCCGCGCACCGACAGCACGGCATGGGCATGGGTCAGGCCGAAGAAATCCTCGCTCGTCAGAAAGATCTCTGCTGGCGGCAGCAGTGGTCGCTCGGGGTCGTGCTGCAGGAAGCGGTGGCGCTCGCGCGTGTCGGTCCAGAAGCGCTGGATGGCCTCGTCCACTTCGCCATGCAGGGCGAGGCCCGCGGTGTCGCCCAGGTAGTCGAAGACCGTCGCCGTCTGCTCGAAGAAGACCGGCAGGTAGTACTCGATGCCGCCCGAGGCGATGCCGTCGCCGATGTCGCGGTAGATGCGCGCTTTGGTCGGGTCGCCGTCCATCTTCTCGCGCCAGCGCTCGCGGAACTTCTTGCGCGCGGCCTCGTCCATCGGGAACTCGCGGCCGGGCAGCAGGCGCACATCGGGCACGGGGTAGAGGCTGCGCTGGGTGTCGGGGTCGAAGGTGCGGATGGAATCGACCTCGTCACCGAACAAGTCCACGCGGTAGGGCACGTTGGAGCCCATCGGGAACAGGTCGATCAAGCCGCCGCGCACGGCGTATTCGCCGGGCTGCACGACCTGGCTGACGTTGGTGTAGCCCGCCAGCGTCAGCTGTGACCGCAGCGAGGCTTCGTCCAGCCGCTGCTTCTGCTTGAAGTTGAAGGTTGTGCCGGCCAGAAAGCTCGGCGGTGCAAGCCGCGTCAGCGCCGTGGACGCCGGCATCAGCACGACGTCGATGCTCTTGGTCTTGCGCGACTGCAACAGCTCCCACAACGTCGCCAGACGCTCGGAGATCAGGTCCTGGTGCGGGCTGAAGCTGTCGTAGGGCAGCGTCTCCCAGTCAGGAAAGACGGCCACCTTCAGCTCGGGCGCGAAGAACTTCAGCTCGTCTTCCAGCCGCTGGGTGTCCCCCGGCTCGGCCGTGAAGATCGCAGCCATGCGGCCGGCGTCGCGCTGTTGCTGCACGAAGCGCGCAAGCAGCAGGGCGTCGGCCGAGCCGACGGGGCGAGGGTGGGTGAACTTCTTGCCCGGTTGAACGAGCGGCAGCGAGGGCAGGGTCATGCGGGCCTGGAAACGACAACAGCCCCGCAAAGGCGGGGCTCCTGCAAATTGTAGGGACGCATGTCCTTCGGCTGCTGGGCGGGGCTATCGCTAGCATCGCGGTACTTCAAACCGGAGATTCCATGCGCCGTCGCCACGCCCTGAGCCTGCTGGCCATCAGCCTGTCATTGAGCTTGCCCAGCCTTGCCGCCCAGACCGAGAGTCAACGCTTCCACCAATGGCTGGACGCCCAGTGGGAGCTGACCCTGCAGCGCCAGCCCGTCCTCGCCACATCGCTAGGCGACCCGCGCTACAACGACCGCCTCATCGACACGACGACCGCCGCCTATCGGGCCCAGGCCACGCGCGAGCTGCAGGCCCAGCTGAAGGGGCTGGCCGGCTTCGACAGGGCCAAGCTGGCACCCAAGGACCGCATCTCCTATGCCATCCTCAAACTCGACCTGGAGCAAAGCCTGGCCGGCCAGCGCTTCCCCGAGTGGATGCAGCCCATCAGCCAGATCGGCGGCCTGCCGAACTTCCTGGCGCAGTTGGGCACGGGCCAGTCCATCCAGCCCTTCAAGACCACCAAGGACTACGACGACTGGCTCAAGCGCCTGGCGCTGGCCGTGCCAGTGCTGGACGGCAGCATCGCCAACATGCGCGATGGCTTGAAGGCCGGGGTCGTGCAGCCGCGCGCCGTCATGGACAAGGTGCTGCCGCAGCTCAGCGCCCTGGCCGTGACCGACCCTGAGAAGAGCCTGTTCTGGGGCCCGATCAAGAACTTCCCCGAGGCCGTGCCGGCCGCCGACCGCGAGCGGATCACGGCCGACATGCGCAAGCTGCTGGCCACCCAGGTGCTACCGGCCTACGCCCGCCTGCTGGCCTTTGTGCGCGACGAGTACACGCCCAAGGCCCGTACAAGCACGGCCTGGTCGGCGCTGCCGGACGGCAAGGCCTGGTATGCCCACCGCGTGCGCCAGTCCACCACGGTGACGCTGACACCGGACGAAATCCACGACATTGGTCTGAAGGAAGTCGCGCGCATCCTCGGCGAGATGGAGGGCGTGCGAAAGCAGGTCGGCTTCCAGGGTGACTTGAAGGCCTTCTTCAAGCACCTGCAGGACGACCCCAAGTACTACTACAGCAAGCCCGAAGACCTGCTGGCCGGCTACCGAGACCTGCAGAACAAGATCAACGCGCTGACGCCCAAGCTCTTCGACATCCAGCCCAAGGCCGACTACGAGGTGCGCGAGGTCGAGGCCTTCCGCGCCGAGAGCGCGGCGGGTGCTTCCTACCAAAGCCCGTCGACCGACGGCTCGCGGCCCGGCGTGTTCTATGTGAACACCTTCAACCTGAAGGCTCAGCCGATATTTGGCATGGAGACGCTGTCGCTGCACGAGGCCTCGCCCGGCCACCACTTCCAGGTCACCATCGCGCAGGAAGACCAGGACCTGCCCAAGTTCCGCCGCTACGGCTCGTCCTATGTTGCCTATGTCGAAGGCTGGGCGCTGTATGCCGAGAGCCTGGGCAAGGAGTTGGGCCTCTTCACCGACCCCTACCAGTGGTACGGGCGCCTTTCCGACGAACAGCTGCGCGCAATGCGGCTGGTGGTGGACACCGGCCTGCACCACAAGGGCTGGACGCGCGATCAGGCCATCAAATACATGCTGGACAACTCGTCCATGGCCGAGAGCGATGTGGTCTCGGAAGTCGAGCGCTACATCGTCTGGCCGGGCCAGGCGCTGGGCTACAAGATCGGCCAGCTGGAGATGACCAAGCTGCGCGCCGAGGCCGAAAAGGCGCTCGGTGCGAAGTTCGACATCAAGGGCTTCCACCGCGTCGTGCTCACCGCGGGACAGGTGCCGCTGCCGGTGCTGAGGGAGTTGGTGATGGAGTGGGTAAAGTCTGCTCGCTAAGCCTTGCCAATTTTTGCCAACGCCGGTAGTCTTGGCCGCATGAGCACCATGAACATCTCATTGCCCGAGCCGATGCGTGCTTTCGTCGAAGAGCGGGTCAGCGAGAAGGGTTACGGCAGCAGCAGTGAATACGTTCGCGACCTGATCCGTCGCGACCAGGAGCGCGAAGCGCTGCGCGCGCTGCTGTTGGACGGCGCGCAATCGCCGCCCGCAGCGGAAATGACGCCGGCTTTCTTCGCGAGCCTGCGCCAGCGCGTCCAGGCGCGCAAGCGCAAGTGACGCTGCCGGTCGTCCTCCGCGCACTGGCGCTGGATGACGTTGAGCAGGCGCTTGATCACTTGTTCAACGAAGGCGCTGCCGATGCGGCGTTGAGCTTCGTTGACGCGCTGGACGTCGCGCAGCAGCAGATCGCCCGCGAACCCGGCATCGGCTCCACGCGCCATGCGCACGAGTTGGGTATCCCAGGCCTGCGCAGTTGGGCAATCTCCGTTCATCCCTACTTGCTGTTCTACATACAGCGGAATGATCATCTCGACGTCTGGCGCGTGCTGCATCAGCGGTGCGACCTCGCCGCCTGGCTCGCTGAGCCAGACTGACTCTCACATGCGCCTCTAGGTCGTCGGGCCTTCGAGCAACGCGGCACGCAGCTGCGTGTCGGCCGGTGAGTCGCCAAACCAGATGCGCAACACCAGCGTGAAGAACTCGTCGTCGCCAATCGGCTCGCCCTGGGGTTGGCCCTGGATGTAGAACTGCGTGCCCTTGCCGGGCACGAAGTCCATCGCAAAGGTGTCGCCGGCCACAAGCTTGGGCTTGCCGGAGAAGATCTCGATCAAGCGCGTGGTGGACAGGGTGTGGCGGGTCAGCTGCGCGGCGGGCGTGTTGTCGCTGATGCCGCGCAGGAAGAGCCGGCCGAGGTCGGTGCCGGGCAGTTCACGCAGGGCGGTGAACTGCAGCCGCTTGGCGCCCGGCAGCGCAAACAGCTCGGCTGCGGTGCTGACGCGCTTGGTCGTGTACAGGCCCATGTCGTAGGCCTTGAAGACCAGACGCACGCGCGTGCCCTTGCCGTTGAGTTGCAACGCGCTACCGCCCAGTTGCGCGGTCGGTTCGAACTTGTTGACGGTCGGGGCTGCGGCGGCCTGAAGGCACAGCGCGGTGCCGGCGATCACGGTGGCACTGCGCGCGCGTGAAGCCAGCGTTTGAATGTGGGTCATGTCTCCTCCATAACGGAATGTCTTCTCTCACCGGCCCGGGCGGGTCCTGGCGGTCGGGGCATTCTGTGTTTGGAACCGACCGTACCGCGCAGCGGCGGGCTGTCGATAACCCTTGATCAGGCGTGAATCCTCACCACCCGCATCGGCCTACCCACCGCCTCCCGCGCGCGGAGCTGGCCGCAGCCGCCTTCCACGTCCTGGCCGGCCGAGTCGCGCAGCTTGGTCAGCACGCCGCGGCTGCACAACTCGGCAGCGATGGCGCGGGCGCGCTCCCAGCTCGGCCGCGTGAAGGGCAGGCCGGGCGCGCTGTTGAAGGGGATCATGTTCAACAGGCCATAGCGGCCCTTGAGCAGCCGGGCAATACCGTCCAGCTCATCGGGCCCATCGTTGACGCCGTCCAGAAGCGTCCATTGGTACTGCGTCGGGTAGCCGCTGGCGCGCGAATAGGCGTCCGCTGCCTCGACCAGTTGCTCGGGCGTCAGCCGCGGCGCCCGCGGCAGCAGGCGCTCGCGCTTGGCGGCGTCCGTGGTATGCAGCGACAGCGCCAAGGCCGGCTTGACCTCGGCCGCATGCAGGGCGGCGAAGGCGCGCTCGTCGCCGACAGTCGAGAACACCAGTTGCTTGTGCGCGAAGCCGCCCTCCTGACCAAGCAGCGTGATCGCGTCCAGCACATTGGCCAGGTTGTGTGCCGGCTCGCCCATGCCCATGAAGACGACCTTGCGCAGCTTCGCGTTCTTGCGCCGCGCCAGCACCACCTGCGCCACGATCTCGGCGCTGCCGACCTGGCGTATCAGCCCGTCCACGCCCGTCATGCAGAACTGGCAGCCCACCGCGCAGCCCACCTGGCTGGACACGCAGACGCCGTCGCGCGGCAGCAGCACCGTCTCCACCGTCTGCCCATCGTGCAGACCCAGCAGCAGCCGCGCCGACTGGCCGTCGCCGCCGGCATGCTCGCTGCGCAACGCCAGCAGGCCATCCAGCTCCGCCATCAGGCCCGGCAGCGCCGCCATGACCGCCTTGGGCAACCAGCCCTGCAGCGGCCGCTTGCCGCCTTCGATGGGCAGGGCGCGCACCCAGTGGCGCAGCACGCGGCTTTCATGGGCGGCGTTGGCGCCGAGGGTGCGCAGGCGCAGGCGGAGGTCGGAGATCAGCATGAAGACCGATTGTCGGTCGGCCGCGCCGAGAATGCCGCCATGAGCCCAGCCCGCTTCTTCGCCCTTGTCCCCGCCGCCGGCATTGGCGAGCGCTCCGGCGCCGGCATGCCCAAGCAGTACGTCGACATCGCCGGCCAGCCCATGCTTGCCCACACACTGGCCGCGCTGGCAGCCGTGCCGCGGATCGCGCAGACGTTGGTGGTGCTGTCGCCCGACGATGACGCCTTCGAGGCCGCGCTGCCCGACTGGGGCGGCTGGGCGGCCCGCGTCGGTGGCGCAAGCCGCGCCGACAGCGTGCTGGGTGGCCTGGCCGAACTGCGCCTTCGCGGCGCGGGTGATGAGGATTGGGTGCTGGTGCATGACGCGGCGCGCTGCCTGCTGCGGCCGGCGTGGGTCGATGCGCTGATCGACGCCTGCGAACACGACGCCGTCGGCGGCCTGCTGGCTCAACCGGTGGCCGACACGCTGAAGGCCGGCGACGCCGACGCCCGTGTCGCTGCCACCGTCGACCGCCGCGACAAGTGGGCGGCGCAGACGCCGCAGATGTTCCGCCTCGGTCTGCTCGAGAAGGCGTTGAGGCGAACAGGCGCCGCCGCGACCGACGAGGCCAGCGCCGTCGAGGCGCTGGGCCTGGCGCCGCGACTGGTGCGCGCCTCGATGGCCAATTTCAAGGTGACCTGGCCGGAGGATTTCGCGCTGGCCGCGCTCTGGCTGGGCGCACCACGCTGACGCAAAAAACCCGCCTTGCGGCGGGCTCGGGCTGACCGCGTCGAGCGATCAGAGTTCTTCCCAGCCGTCGCCATCGGCCAGCGCCGCGGCCTTGGCAGGGCGGGCGGCAGCGGCCCTGACCGGCGTCGGAGCTTTGCGGGCTGGCGCGGGCCGGGCAGCCGGTGCGGCTGCCTGGGGCCGGCCGCCCATGTCGGCCGTCTTGAAGGTCGCCACGGCCTTGACCAGCAGGTCGGCCTGGGTGCGCAGGCTGTCCGCCGCGGCGGCGCTTTCTTCCACCAGCGCCGCGTTCTGCTGCGTCACCTGGTCGAGCTGGGTGACGGCGTCGTTGATCTGGCCGATGCCGCTGGTCTGCTCGACGGTCGCGGCGCTGATCTCGGCAATCAGGTCGTTGACCCGGCGTACCTGGGCGACGATGTCGTCCATGGTGCGGCCGGCTTCGGCGACCAGGCCGGTGCCGTTTTCCACCTTCTCGACGCTGGCGCCGATCAGCGACTTGATCTCCTTGGCGGCTTCGGCGCTGCGCGAGGCCAGCGTGCGTACCTCGCCGGCCACGACGGCAAAGCCGCGGCCCTGCTCACCGGCGCGTGCCGCCTCGACCGCGGCGTTCAGCGCCAGGATGTTGGTCTGGAAGGCGATGCCGTCAATGACGCCGATGATGTCGGAGATGCGTTTGCTGGAGGCGCTGATCTCTTCCATGGTGTGCACGACCTTGCCCACCACCTCGCCGCCCTTGGCGGCCACGGTGCTGGCCGAGCTGGCCAGCGAGGTGGCTTGGCGGGCCACGTCGGCGTTGTTGCGCACGGTGCTGGTCAGCTGCTCCATCGACGCGGCCGTCTGCTGCAGGTTGCTGGCCTGTTCCTCGGTGCGCTGCGACAGGTCGGCATTGCCGGTGGCGATCTGGCCCGAGCCGGTGGCGATGCTGTCCGAGCCGCTGCGGATGTTGTCCACCACCTCGACCAGCGCGGCCTGCATGCGCTTCATGGCTGCGAGCAGGCTGGTGGTGTCACCGGCCTGGACGTCGACCGTCACCGACAGGTCGCCGCCGGCAATGCGGCTGACGACGTCGGTCGCATAGGCCGGCTCGCCACCGAGCTGCTTGAGGATGCTGCGTGTCAGCACCACGGCTGCGACGATGCCGACCAGCAGGGCGACCAGGCTGGCGCCGAGCATCAAGCTGCGGCCGATGGCGTAGCCCGCCTCAGCATCTGCAGCCGCCTTCTTGCTGAGGTCATCCTCGAGCTTGGCCAGCTCGCCCAGCGCCAGCAACCAGGCGTTCTGCGCGGGCTGCGCCTCCTTCATCAGGGCCAGCGTCGCCTCTTCGGCCTTGTTGGCCAGGCCCAGTTCCAGCACCTTGTTGATGAGCGGCCGCGCGGTTTCTTTCAGCTCACGGATGCGAGCGAACAGTGCCTTCTCTTCCGTCGAGGTCTCGGCAAGGTCGTTGAACATCTTGCCGAGCTGCTGTTCGGCGGCGTCGTAGTCGGCGCGGGACTTCTGCAGGCGCTCCGCCTCGGCCTTCATGGCGGCTTCGTCGGTGAGCAGGACGATGTTGCGGGTGGCTGTGGCGACCTGGTTGATGGCCACGCGCATCGCGACAGCCAGGCGGGATTCCGCGTTGTTGACGTTGACGATGCCCTCCAACTGACTGTTGAGCTGGGCCATGCGCGAGATGCCGATGGTCGCAACGATGGCCAGCAGCGTCAGCACCAGGCCGAAGCCCAGCGCCAGGCGGGATGAAAGCTTGAGGTTGTTCATATGACTTTCTGGCAACGGGTTCAAAGGCCGACGTCGGCGTCGGCCAGCAGGCGTTCGATGTCCAACACGGCCAGCATGCGGCGGGCGTCGCTGGCTTCGTTCAGCGTGGCGATGCCGAGCAGCGCGGCGGAGGTGGCGCTGTGGCCGAGTTCGGGGGCTGGGCGGATGTCCGCTTCATCGAGGGACAGCACGTCGGAGACGGCGTCGACCACCGTGCCCACGACACGTGTGCCGAGGTCGAGCACGATGGTGACGGTGTCTTCGTCACGGTAGTCCGACGCGGCCTGCAGACATACGCGCAGGTCGATCACCGGCACGATGACGCCGCGCAGGTTGATGACGCCCTTGACGGCGGCCGGCGCGTGGGCGATGCGGGTCACCTTGCCGTGGCCGCGAATCTCCTGCACGCGCAGGATGTCGATGGCGTATTCCTCTGCGCCGACGCGGAACGTCAGATATTCACACGAACCGGCTCGCCGGGCTACCGCGCCCGCCACGGCTGAAGTCAAAGGGGGAGAGACCGCCATCGCGGTCTCCGGGGGGTGGGACATGAAAGCTCCTGCTACGGTTCGCTCCGAACCAGCGGCGCCTCGTTGCGCAGCCTGTCGGGATGTCCGTGTTGTCGGCCAGAACGCGGCCGGCCTCCATCAGGCAGTGCCGGGGTCACCCCCTCCAAAGCCTGACGACTCCCGGGCAAGCGTCATGTCGCGGCGCCGCCGGCTCAGGGTTGATCCGGGGTCACCAGGCCGCGACGCACGGCGAACAGCACCAGTTGCGGCAGGTTGCGCACACCCAGGCGGTCCATGATCTGCGCGCGGTGCGCCTCGACCGTCTTGACGCTCAATGCCAGCTCGTAGGCGATTTCTTTCATGCTGTGGCCGGACACCACGCGGGTCAGGATCTCGATCTGGCGCGGCGTCAGCGGCAGGTTGGGTGCGTTCGGTTCGGGCAGCGTGGGCGCCGCTGCGATGGCGTGCTGCACGACGGTGTGCGCAATCTGCGGGCTCAGGTAGCAGCGTCCGGCCTTGAGCGCCTGCAGCGCCAGCGTCAGTTCCATGGCGGCGGCATCCTTGAGCAGGTAGCCGTCGGCCCCCGCACGCAGGGCCTGCATGATGAAGTCGGCGCTGTCATACATGGACAGCATCAACACCCGCGTCGCCGGGCTGGCCTGCTTGACCAGCGGCAGCGCCCGGATGCCGTCGAGTTTGGGCATGTGGATGTCGAGCACCAGCACGTCCGGCCGGTCGCGGCCGACCATTTCTACCGCCTGCTCGCCGTCTTCCGCTTCCGCGACGACGTGGTGGTCGGGCAGTTCGTCGATCAGCGAGCGGATGCCCGCCCTCACCAGCGAATGGTCATCGGCCAATATCACTCGCTGCTTCGTCATGCTTGCCGTTTTCCGGGACGGGAAGCCGTAGGGCAATCTGCGTGCCCTGTCCTGGTGCGGATGTCACATGCAATTCGCCACCGTGAAGCGAAGCGCGTTGCGTCATGCTAAGCAGTCCGAGCGTGGGGAGGCTGTAAATCCGGCCGCACAGATCGCCTGCATCGAAACCCCGGCCATCGTCGCTAACTTCCAGTTCGAGCGCGCCGTCCTGCATGCCGAGCCGCACCGTCACCTGCGCGGCTGCGGCATGGTGCAGCGCGTTGGACAGCGACTCCTGCACGATGCGATAGACCGCGATGCCCAGGTCCGGTGGCAGCGGCTCGGCCAGGCGCCCGACCTGCAGGCGGATGTCCAGATCGTGCAGGTCGCGCTGCTGGTCGACATGCCAGCGCAGCGCCGCAGCCAGCCCCAGGGTGTCCAACTGGGGCGGATGCAACTGCAGCGACAGGTTGCGCACGCGCGCCAGCGTCCTTTCGGTCATGCCCGCTGCACTGTCGATCAGTGCCAGCGACTCGGGTGAGTCGGTCCGCCGCTGCAGCTTGGCGAACTGCACACGGATGGCGCTCAGGCATTGGCCGATCTCGTCGTGCAGCTCCCGCGCAATGTGGCGGCGTTCCTGCTCGCCCAGGTGGATGAAGCGGCCCGACAAGGCCAGCAGATCGATGCGCGTCTGGTCAAGCCCCTCGCGCAGCGCCGCTTCGGTCTCCATGTCGCGCACCACGTGCAGCCGCGCGGGTCGGCCAGCGAGGTGGGTCGGCGCGGACAGCGTGGTCGCGGCGAAGCTGCTGCCGTCGAGCCTCACCGCCGTGGCGGTGCCGTCGTTCGGCAGCAGCCGCGTCAGCCGTTCGCCCAGCAGGGCAGTGCGCGACGACGGATCGAACAGCACGCGCGCGGCCGGGTTGGCGTAGGCCACGACCTCGTCGCACACAACCAGCACCGCCTCGGGAAGCGCCGCAAGCCAGCCGGCTTCGTCCGGTGGTGGGTGGGCGACGGGGCCGGCCATCGTGAAAGGCACTAGGCCGCCGGGTGTGCCTGGTACAGCTCCAGGCCGGCGAACAGTACTTCGGCCACCATGTCCAGCGGGATGTCGTGGTCCTCCAGAACCATTTGCGTCATCGCCCGGTCAAGGCGGTCATCATGGGTATAGCCCATCGCCCAGGCCGGGAACAGGCGGCGGCCGTCGGCCGCTTCGCGGGGCTGCCATTCGCGCAGCATGTGGTGGCGGGCGTCGGTACGGATTGCCGACATCAGCGCTGCCAGCGCCGCCGTCGATCCTTCGAGGATCTGCGCGAAGTGGTCGCCCGAGAAGCACAGCAGGCCGGTCACCCCCATGCTGGCATTGCGTGCGGTGGCCACGTCGAGGATGCGGCGCGGCTCCTCACCGCAGGGGTCGATGTGGGCGCGGCTCACGTAGAGCAGGCGGTGGAGTGGGGGTGGTGCCAAGTGCGGTCCTCGTCAAACCTGCGCATGGGGCAAGCGGCGCGCCCGCCCTTGCCGAATGACCCTAGATGGCCGCTACCAGCTCGGCCCCAGCAGCAGATAGGCCGCCGTCTCGCCGCGTCGCGTCGCGCCGAGCGCCAGGTAGAACGGCCCGAACCGCGTGTCCACGCTGAGGAAGCCGCTGACCGCCTGCTGCCAGCCGCTGCGCGGCAGGTTGGCCAGCTTGAGCCCAGCGCCTTCGCCCACCGCGCCGGTCTCCAGCGAAAAGCCGACCCGCACCGCACCGCCGAGGCCGACGGGCATCTCGCCGATGCGCCGTGCCATGACGACGCGGGCCAGCAGCATGTTCTCGCCCACCAGCGAGCGGTCGGGTGTGCCCGACAGGCGCAGATAGCCGCCCAGCGATCGCGCCTGGCCGCGCTCGGCATGCGCGAATTCGCCGTAAAGCTGGCCAGCCCATTCGCCCAGCCGAAAGGCCGTCAGCCCCAGCAGCGAGGCGTTGATGACGCTGGACTCGCCGCGCGGATGCAGCCACTCGATGCGCGCCGTCGTCCACTGGCCGCGGCTCGGGAAGGCCAGCGAGTCCAGCGTGTCGGTATGCAGCTCCACATATTGCTGGCCGTAGGTCTGCGTGCGCCGGCTGCCGCCCGGAATGACCGGCAGCACGACCTCGTCGTCGGCCCGCAGCCGGCCGATCCCGAAGCGCATGTCGCCCAGGCCCGCAATGCGGTGGCCGAGTTCGAGCTGGGCGCTGGTCAGGCTGCTGGACAGGCGCAGCGCGCGTTGGCCTTGGTCGAAGAGATCGCTGGCGCCCGCGGCGTGGCTGAGCTTGGCGCTGGCGAACCAGCGCGAGCCGGGGCCGAGCGGTTGGTAGAACTCGGTGTTCAACCCCCGCGCCGAGCCGATGCGGGCGACGCTGCGCAGTTCGGCACCCCAGGGGTTGAGCCAGTTCGCCACATGCATGCCGACGAGCGAATAGCTGCTGGCGTCGGCAAAGTTGCTGTAGAGCTCCAGGCCGAGGCGCACGCGGCTGGAAGCCCATGGGGCCTCGGTGACACGCAGCTCCACGTCGCGCTGGCCGTCACGGTCCTGGAAGCGCAGCTCGATGCGGTCGAGGTCGCCGGTGCCGTCGAGTTGCTCGACGGCACGGCTCAGGTCGGCGCGGCTCACCGGCGTGCCGGGCGGCAGGGCCAGCTCGGCCAGCAGCGCTGCGGCGTTGAGGCGATGGGTACCGCTGATCGTCAGCTCGGCCAGGGGCAGGGTGGGCAGTTCGGATTCCGGCGGTGCCAGGCGGCGGACCTGGATGGCGGCGTGGTCGACCGTCGCGGCCAGTGCTGCCAGGCGCGCACCTGCGGCCAGTGCCGCGCGCCGGCCGGTGGCCATGGCCTCGTCGGCGCGCGAGAAGTCCATGAAGCCCATGCCGTGCAGGTCGGGATCGATGACGATGTCCTGCGGCTGCAGCTCGCGCAAAGAGCGCTGCACGTTCTGCTCGGTCAGGATCTGCAGCATTTGGTTGGCGACGGTCACGGCGCTGCTGATCTCGCGGTCTTCAAGTAGCGGCGTGCCGACGTTGACGGCAATGATGATGTCCGCGCCGAGATGACGCGCGATGTCCACCGGCAGGTTGCGCACCAGGCCGCCGTCAACCAGCGGCCGGCCGTTGACGCGCAGCGGCGCGAACACGCCGGGCACGGCCATGGAGGCGCGCAGCGCGAGGAACAGCGGCGTGTCGGCCTGGTCCAGCATGGCGCCCGACAACAGGTCGGTCGCGACGGCGCGAAACGGGATGGGCAGCTTGCGCAGCGGCGCCTCAGCCATGGCAGCCGGCAGCAGCGATGACAGCGTGGCCTCCAGCTGGCCGTTGCCGGCGGCGCCACCGGGCAGCATGGCGCCGCGCTGCAGGTCGAAGCCGAACTCGATGCGCGAGGGCAGGCGCTCGTCGTCCTCGCGGCGGCGGATCGACAGGCGGTCGCGAGCCGGGCGGTCCGTCAGGATGGCGTTCCAGTCGGCGCGCTTCACCAGGGCTTCCAGCTCGTCCACGCTGCGCCCGGCAGCATAGGCGCCGCCGACGACCGCGCCCATGCTGGTGCCGACGATGAGGTCCACCGGCACCTGCAGCTCCTCCAGCACGCGCAGCACGCCGATGTGTGCCAGGCCGCGTGCACCGCCGCCGGAGAGGACGACACCGATCTTGGGGCGGGAAGCGGTCTGGGCACAGACCGTCTGGGCGACGACCAGCAGGGTGAGGAGAACGAGGCGTTTCATGGCGGGCCGCACCATATCAGGCGGCGACAATGCCGCCATGAACCCGCTGCCGTCCCTTCGCATCGGCGAGGGCTGGGATACCCACCAGCTCGTCACCGGCCGCCCGCTGATCCTTGGCGGCATCACCATTCCGCACACCCATGGGCTGCTGGGCCATTCGGACGCCGATGCGCTCGCGCATGCCATCACCGATGCGCTGCTCGGCGCTGCCGCGCTGGGCGACATCGGCAAGCTCTTTCCCGACACGGCCGCCGAGTTCAAGGGTGCTGACTCGATGGTGCTGCTGGCCGAGGCCTACCGACGCGTGCGGGAGGCGGGCTGGCAGCTTGTCAACCTGGACGCGACCATCGTCGCCCAGGCGCCCAAGATAGCGCCCCACATTCCGGCGATGCGAGAGCGACTTGCCGCGGTGCTGGGCGTCGACGCAGGCCAGCTCAACGTGAAGGCCAAGACCGCCGAGAAGATGGGCCCGGTGGGGGAGGGCCGCGCCATCGAGGCGCGGGCCGTGTGCCTGCTGTGCGCTGCCTGATCAGCGCAGGCCGAACTCGACCAGTTCGCCGTTGCGGCGCAGCTGGGTGATCGCCAGATCCAGCGCGCCGAGCGCGGCTGGGTCGCTGCCGGGGTGGCAGGCGAAGTAGAGGTCGATGCGACCGAAGCTGTGCAGCACGCGTGGCGCCACACCGCCGGCGGCGCGGATGACGAAATGCGCGGCGATGTCATTGGCCAGCCAGAAGTCCACGCGCCGCGCCTGCAGCATGCGCAGCGCGGTGCTGTTGTCCTTGACCTCCTCCGCCACCAGCCCTTGCTCCTTGAGCCAGGCGGCGGGCGCCGAGTCTCGCAGCACGACGACCGGGTGGCCGCGCAGGGCCTGTGGGCCGTCGACCTGGCCTGTCTCGTCGGCACGGCCGTAGATGGCTATGGCGCCACGTGCCCAGGGGCCGGCCCACAAGTGGCGCGGTTCCCGTTCAGGCGTGCGCGGCAAGGCCACGGCGCAGCTGCCCGGCTTCTGTTCGGCCATCAACATGGCGCGGCTGACGGGCAGTACCTGCTGGCGCAGCGTGACGCCGCTGAGGGTTTGCAGGCGCTCCAGCATCACGCCGCCCGGACCGCCCGGGCGTTCGCCTGGCAGTGCCTCGAACACGCCGGCGTTGGTGTAGACGAGGATGTCCAGGCCGTGGTCCGCGCTGGTGGCGGTTGGCAGCAGCAGAGACAGGGCCAAGGCCAGCGCGGGAAGGCGGTTGGGCTTCATGAGGCGGGCGGCAGGGCCCGTGATGTGGCGGCGGTGCCGAGGGTAGCTCAGCCCGCCTGCAGCTTCAGCACCGTGATCAGCCCGCCACCCTGCGCATTGCTGATGGACAGCGTGCCGCCCAGGCGCTGTACCGATTTCTCGACGATGGCCAAGCCCAGGCCGGCGCCGCTGGCGGCCGTGCGCGCTGCGTCACCGCGGTAGAAGGGGGTGGTGAGCCGCTGCAGGCGGTTGGGCGGCACGCCGGGACCATGATCGCGCACGCGCAGCTCGATCCAGGCGCCCTGGCGCGTGGCACTGACGTCCACGCGCGCTGGCTCGCCCTCGGCATGGCCGTAGCGGCGCGCGTTCTCGAACAGGTTGAGCAGCACGCGGCCCAGCTCGGTGTCGTCGACGAAGACCTTGAGGGCCGAGCTGACCTGCACGCGGAAGCGGATCTGGTCGGGGTCGCGGAAGCCCTGCACCTCGCGCTCGACGATGTCCAGCAGCTTGGTCTCACGCAGCTGCGTCTCGTTGGGCCGCGCGTAGTCCATGAACTTGCTGATGATGGCGTCGAGCTGGTCGATGTCCTGCGCCATGAAGTGACGCGCCTGCTCGTCATTGACACTCATCTCGGTTTCCAGCCGCAAGCGCGCCAGCGGTGTGCGCAGGTCGTGCGAGATGCCGGCCAGCATGACGGCGCGGTCTTCCTCCAGTTTGGCCAGCTCTCGGGCCATGCGGTTGAAGCCCATGTTGACCTCGCGGATCTCGCTGGTCATCGTCGTCTCGTCCAGGCGCGAGTCGTATTCGCCATCGCGGATGCGGCCGGCGGCGTCGGCCAGTTCCCGCAGCGGCTGGTTGATGAGGCGGGCGATCAGGGCCGAGCCCACGACCGTGGCCAGCAGCGCGATCACCACCCACCACCAGTTGCTGGCCAGCGAGATCGACAGCGGCGTGGCGCTGGTGCGCAGCCAGAAGGCGTCCTCGCCGACGACGTAGCGCACCCACAGGCCGGACTTGTCGTTGACGCTACGGGCCACGACCGTGTCCGGCCCCAGTGCCTGGCGCAACTCGGAGGCCAGTTGCTTGGCGAACGGGCTGGTGTCGTAGGGCAGCCAGCGATCGCTGGTCTCGGCCACCCGGACCTGCACCGTGTCGCCGCGCGACATCGAGCTGATGACGGCGACGCGGTTGATCGGGTCGGTGTGCTCCAGCGCGATGCGGCTGAGCTTGACGAGGCCGGCCAGTTGCTCGGCAGACTCCAGCGCGCGTGGCTGGGCCTCCAGCAACTTGAAGGTGTACTGCCAGGCGAACACCGCACCGGCCAGCAGCAGGGCCAGCCAGGCAAAGGTGCGCCAGAAGAGATTGAGCGCGAGGTGGGGGCGGGCCATTCCTGCCTAGTCGGTTGGGGACGGAGCCGGCCGCTGCGCTCGAGCGGTCTGCCCCGCAATGTCGTCGGGTTCAGCTGTTCTCGTCGGGAACGAACACATAGCCCACACCCCAGACCGTCTGGATATAGCGCGGCTGGGCCGGGTCGGCCTCCAGCATCTTGCGCAGGCGCGAGATCTGCACATCCAGGCTGCGGTCGAACGGCTCGAACTCGCGGCCGCGGGCCAGTTGGGCCAGCTTGTCGCGCGACAGCGGCTGGCGCGGGTGGCGCACCAGGGTCTTCAGCATGGAGAACTCGCCGGTGGTCAACGGCAGCTGCTCGCCGTTCTTGGTCAGGCGGCGCAGGGCCAGGTCGAACTCGAAGGGACCGAAGGTGACCGTCATCGGCTCTTTGCTGGGCGCGCCCGGCGCCTCCGGCGGCGGGCGGCGGCGCAGCACGGCGTTGATGCGGGCCAGCAGTTCGCGCGGGTTAAAGGGCTTGGCCAGGTAGTCGTCGGCGCCGACTTCCAGGCCGACGATGCGGTCCACGTCCTCCACCTTGGCCGTCAGCATGATGATGGGCGTGCTGTCGTTGGCGGCGCGCAGGCGTCGGCAGATGGTCAGGCCGTCCTCGCCGGGCAGCATCAGGTCCAGCACGATGAGGTCCACGGTCTCGCGGGTCAGCTGCTTGTTCAACGCTCGGCTGTCCTCGGCCAGCAGCACTTCAAAACCTTCCTGGGTCAGATAGCGCCGGAGCAGGTCGCGGATGCGGGCGTCGTCGTCAACGACGAGGATGCGGTTGGGACGGGGCGTCGCGCTGCTGTTCATCGCATTTCCAGAATTTGTAACAGCGCCATTGTGAGCAGGTTGGAAACCGGGCTTTGTAGGACAGCATGCAGGCGTTACAGCTCGTTGCCAACAGGGCGGGCTAAGCTGGGCTTCCTTCCTTGCAAAGGCAGCGTCCATGCGTGCGGTATTCATTTTCTCGACTCTCGCCCTGTCCTTCACCGCCCATGCGGCCGTCGCCGCCGAGGCGCCGCCGCGCGAGCGCCTCAGCCTTTCGGCCAGCGCCAGCGCCGAAGTGACGCGCGATTTGCTCGGCATCGCGTTCTCGACCACCCGCGAAGGCGCCGATGCCGCCGCCGTGCAGACCGCACTGAAACAGGCGCTCGACGCGGCCCTGTCAGAAGCGCGCAAGGCGGCCAAGCCCGGCTTGGTCGACGTGCAGACGGGCAGCTTTGCGCTGACGCCGCGCCACGACCCCAAGAGCGGCAAGATCAACGGCTGGCAGGGCAGTGCGGAGCTGCTGGTCGAGGGCCGGGATTCCGCCGCCATCGCGCAGCTGGCCGGTCGCATCAACACCTTGTCTATCGCCCGCGTTGGCTACAGCCTGTCGCGCGAGGCGCGCGAGAAGGCGGAGTCCGACATCTCCGCCCAGGCCATCGCGCGCTACCGCGCCAAGGCGGCGGACTATGCGCGCCAGTTCGGCTATGGCGGCTATGTGGTCGGCGAGGTCAACGTGTCGGCCGACGAACCGGCGCCGCGGCCGATGATGATGAAGGCCATGCGCGCCAGCGTCGCCTCGGCTGACGAAGCCTTGCCGACGGAAGCCGGCAAGGCGGTCGTCACTGTCGACGTCAACGGCAGCGTGCAGCTGACGAGATAGTCAGACGGCGGTCCAGCCGCCGTCCATCGCCCAGGCCTGGCCGCGCACATTGATGGCCGCGTCGGTGCACAGGAAGACGGCCAGCGCGCCGAGCTCGTCCGGCGTCGTGAATTGCAGCGAGGGCTGCTTCTCGGCCAGCAGCCGGCGCTTGGCCTCGGCGTTGTCCACGCCTTCGCGCTCGGCCAGCGCGTCGACCTGCTTCTGCACCAGCGGCGTCAACACCCAGCCTGGGCAGATGGCGTTGACGGTGACGGGGGTGATGGCCGTCTCCAGCGCGATGCTCTTGGTGAAACCGACGAGCCCGTGCTTGGCCGCCACATAGGCAGACTTCTGCGCCGACGCCACCAGGCCGTGGGCCGAGGCGACGTTGATGATCCGGCCCCAGTTCTTCTTCAACATGCCGGGCAGGGCCAGGCGCGTGGTGTGGAAGGCCGAGGTGAGGTTGATCGCGATGATGGCGTCCCACTTCTCGACGGGGAAGTCCTGCACCGGCGCCACATGCTGGATGCCGGCGTTGTTGACAAGGATGTCGATGCCGCCGAACTCGACGTCCGCATAGGCCACCATGGCCGCGATGTCGGCGGGCTTGCTCATGTCGGCGCCGTGGTAGCCGACCTTGACGCCCAGCGCTGCCACCTCGGCCTTGGGGCCGTCGACATCGCCGAAGCCGTTCAGGATCAGGTTCGCGCCTTGCCGCGCCAGAGCGAGGGCGATGCCGAGGCCGATGCCGCTGGTGGAGCCGGTGACGAGGGCCGTCTTGCCTTTCAACATGGTGGGTCCTTCTGGGTTGCTACGATGGTTTTAAAGGATTGCATCATGACCCAGCCCCGACTGCGCTTCGTCAATTGCCTGGACGCGACCGGCCTGCACCGCATGGCCTATTGGGAGTGGGACGGCCCGCGTGCCGACGCGCCCGTGCTGGTCTGCGTGCATGGCCTGTCGCGCCAGGGCCGGGACTTTGACGCCCTGGCCCGCGTGATGGGCGAGCGCTACCGCGTGGTCTGCCCCGATGTCGTCGGCCGTGGCCGCTCAGACTGGCTGCGCCAGCCGTCTGGCTATCAGATACCGGGTTATGTCTCCGACATGGTGGCGCTGCTGGCGCGGCTGGATGTGGAGCAGGCCGACTGGGTCGGCACGTCCATGGGCGGCTTGATCGGCCTGGGCTTGGCGGCGCTGCCGCGACCGGACGGCATGCCCAGCCCGATTCGCCGGCTGGTGCTCAACGACGTGGGGCCGGCCATCCGCATCGAGGCGCTGCAGCGCATCGGCAGTTACCTGGGCAAGGCGCCGCGCTTCAAGTCGCTGGAGGACGGTGCCGCCTATCTGCGCGGCATTTCCGAGGGCTTCGGCCCGCATACGGACGAGGAGTGGTTGGCGCTCTCCGCGCCGCTGTTCCGCGAGGAAGCCGGTGAATGGAAGTCGCACTACGACCCGGCCATCGCGCTGCCCTTCGCGGCCGTGACGCCGGAACTGGTCGCTGCGGGCGAGGCGGCGCTTTGGGCCGCCTATGACCAGCTGCGCTGCCCGACCCTGCTGATCCGCGGGGCGGAGTCCGACCTGCTCAGCGCCGAGACGGCCCGCGCGATGACGCAGCGCGGCCCGAATGCCCGCCTCGTGGAACTGGCCGGAATAGGCCATGCGCCCACCCTCATCCGTGACGAGCAGATCGCCATCGTGAGGGATTTCCTCGGCCCATGAGAACCGGCTCCATGCCCGAGGGCGCGGCCACAGCGCCCATCGTCGCGCTGCTGGATGCCGGCGCTGCGCATTCCAACGCCGAGGTGGTGCGAGCCCGCGCCTTTGCCGAACCCTTGCTGGCCGCCGAGCCGCTGGACACCGGCGAGAACGCGCTCGCGCATGCCGATGGTGTCGCCGCCATCCTGCAGGCCGTCGGCGCCGCGCAGGAGCTGCAGGCGGCGGCCTACCTGGTCTATGCAGCCGACTTCCTCAACAAGCCCGAGGAGGTCGTCGCCAAGGCTTTCGGCGACAGCCATGCCAGCCTTGTCACGCACACGCGCCGCCTGGTGCAACTGCAGCGCGCCGCTCGTGTCGCCAAGGTCCAGACTGATCGCCGCGCCGATGTCCGCGCCGAGCAGACCGAGCGCGTGCGCAAGATGCTGCTCGCCTTCTCGCGCGACTTGCGCGTGGTGCTGCTGCGCTTAGCGTCGAGGCTGCAGACACTGCGCTGGTATGCCGCCGCCAAGCAGCCCTGCCCGGGCGAACTGGCAGACGAGTCGCTGAGCGTTTTCGCGCCGCTGGCCAACAGGCTGGGCATCTGGCAGATCAAGTGGGAGCTGGAAGACCTGTCCTTTCGCTTCCGCGAACCCGAGGCCTACAAATCGCTGGCCAGGGCCCTGCACGAAACCCGCGTCGAGCGCGAACAGCGCGTCGAGGCCGCGCGTGCGGCGTTGCAGGCCGACCTCTACGGTCAGGGCCTGGCTGCCGAAGTGCAGGGCCGGCCCAAGCATCTCTACAGCATCCACAAGAAGATGCAGGGCAAGGACCTGTCGCTGGACCGCGTCTTCGACCTGCGGGCGCTGCGCGTCATCGTTGCCAGCGTGGGCGATTGCTATGCCGCGCTGGCGCGCCTGCACGAGATTTATGCGCCGGTGCCCGGCGAGTTCGACGACTACATCGCCAAGCCAAAGCCCAACGGCTACCAGTCCCTGCACACCGTCGTCGTCGGCCCCGATGGCCGCGCGATGGAGGTGCAGATCCGCACGCGTGAGATGCACGAGCATGCCGAACATGGCGTGGCGGCGCACTGGGCCTACAAGGAGGCCGGCGCTCGTGGCTATGCCGGTGTCAGTGCAGCTGGCGAGTTCGAGGAGCAGGTGGCGCGGGCGCGCAAGGCGGTGCTGAACCAGTTGCTGGCCTGGGAGCGCGACACCGTGCAGGAAGCGCAGGCCGCGGGCGGCGTGCCAGCCTTCGACGACCGCATCTACGTCTTCACGCCCCAGGCCACCATCGTCGAGCTTGCAGCGGGTGCGACGCCGGTGGACTTCGCCTACGCGGTTCACACCGACCTGGGCCACCGCTGCCGCGGCGCGCGCATCGACGGCCAGATGCTGCCGCTGAACACGCCGCTGCAAAGCGGCCAGACGGTGGAGATCGTCGCGACCAAGGAGGGCGGGCCGTCGCTGGACTGGCTCAACCCCGAACTGGGCTATCTGCAGAGCCAGCGCTCGCGCGCCAAGGTGCGGGCGTGGTTCAACGCGTTGCAGCAGGCGCAGACGATTGCCAAGGGCCGCGAGCTGGTCGAGAAGCTGCTGCAGCGCGAGGGCAAGACGGCCCTCAAGCTTGACGAGCTGGCCGCGCGCCTGGGCTTCAAGGGCGCGGATGCCTTGTTCGAGGTGGTCGGCAAGGACGAATATTCGCTGCGCAACATCGAGCTGCTGCTGCGCCCACCCGAGCCGGTGCCCGACGAGAACGAGTTGCTCGCGCAGCGCCATACGCGGGGCCCGAGCGCGTCAGGCAAGGGCGGCGTCCTCGTGGTCGGCATCGACTCGCTGCTCACGACGCTGTCGCGTTGCTGCCGGCCGGCGCCGCCGGATGTCATCCAGGGCTTTGTCACGCGTGGCAAGGGCGTGGCTATCCATCGCGGCGATTGCAGCAACCTGGCCGAGATGAAGCGGCGCTCGCCCGAGCGCGTCATTGCGGTGGAATGGGGCGGTGGAGAAGCGGCGGGGAAGGGTGCACCGGTCTATCCAGTCGACGTGCTCGTCGAAGCCGGCGACCGCCAGGGCCTGCTGCGCGATGTCCTCGAAGTCTTCGCCAAGGAAAAGATGAACGTCGTGGCGGTCAACACGCAGTCCATGAAGCCCGGTTCAGCCAAGCCTCGGGCGGGCGGCGGGGACACGGCCTGGATGAGCTTCACGCTCGAGCTCTCGGATGCATCCAAGCTGACCAAGATGTTGCGCGAGCTTTGCAGCATTCCCGGCGTGCGTTCTGCGCGCCGCAAATGAGCCGAAAACTTCTGCTATAGTGCGCAGCTCTTCAGGCGCGTAGCTCAGTTGGTTAGAGCACCACCTTGACATGGTGGGGGTCGTTGGTTCGAATCCAATCGCGCCTACCAGATTTGAGACTGATCCAGTGGGTCGGTCTGTTGGTAGGTAGAACAAGCACTTGGCGGCGACGCTAGGTGCTTTTTCTTTGCCCGTACGAAGAACGTACGACGCACCCAAGCAGTCAAGGTTCCACATCTCCTCGACGTCGCGCTCACCCTTCTCCGTTGGGCCTTCGGATCAAACTGTAGACCACGTCTGCATCACGGAGATGGTGGTGTCACGGGGTCGGTTTCCGCAAAAGGTACTGCGCGTTGCAGATCATGGCGCCCCGAGCGGGGGCGACCAGCACGCGGAGACTTGTCTCGCCCTGCTTCATCGTTGGTGCCGATCACCGCGACTGGACCGTGACCGGCCAGCACGTGCACGTCGGTGAGATATCTGCCGGCCATCGCGCGCCGCCTCCACCACGGTCGCGACCTGGGCGAGGCCGAGCCATTCGACTTCCTGACCTGGTTCGAGTTCGCGCCCGGCCATGCAAGCGCGTTCGATGACTTGCTGGCCGCACTGCGGGCTTCGCCCGAATGGGCCTATGTCGACCGCGAGCTGGAGATCCGGCTCGCCCGCTGACGGCGCGTGTCCACGCTGCGCTCGCTGATTCCCGCTCAGAATGCGGCGTGCCAGCCCCAGCCGCCGCCGAATCCCACCTGCTTTTATGCGCCCGCGCGGGTGACACCGGCGCCTTTGATCGCCTTGTCGCGCCTCACCGCCATGCGCTGCACGCGCACTGCTATCGCATGTTGGCCTCGCCCCATGATGCGGATGACGCGCTGCAGGAAACGCTGCTTGCCGCGTGGCGCGGCTTGGCGTCGTTCGAGGGGCGCTGCGCCTTGGGAACCTGGCTCTACCGCATCGCGACGAATGCCTGCCTGCGGCTGATCGCGCAGCGGCCGCGCCGCATCACCTCGTCGGACCACGGTCCGGCTTTTCAGGACACGGCTGATCTCGGTGCGATGGTGCCGGGGCCGGTGTGGGTTGAGCCCTTGCCGGACGAGTTTCAGCCCGCGCACGGCAGCCATGAAGACCCGGCCGACGCGCTCGCCCGGCGCGAGAGCGTCGCGCTCGCCTTTGTCGCCGCGCTGCAGCATCTGCCCGGCACACAACGCGCCGCGCTGCTGATGCGCGAGGTGCTGGGCTACTCGGCCGCGGAGGCTGCCGAGCTGCTGTCGACCTCGGCGGCGGCGGTGAACAGCGCGCTGCAGCGGGCGCAGCAAACCGTACGCGACCGCATGCCCGCCCTGTCGCAGGCCGTGGAGCTGGAGCGGCTGGGTGAGGCCGGCCTGCAGCGCCTGCTCGCCGACTTCGTCAGCGCGTGGGAGAGCCGCGACATCGAGCGCCTGGTAAGCCTGTTCACCGAAGACGCGCGCTTCACGATGCCGCCGCTGCCGTCGTGGTTTGACGGACTGGCGATGGTGCAGAGGTTCATGGTCGAGCGCGTCTTCGCCACGCCGTGGCGGCTGCGGCCGCTGTGGGCGAATGGCCAGCCGGGCTTTGCTTGCTACATGCGGCAAGACGGCGTGGACTGCTACACGCTGGGCGCAATCACGCTGCTCAGCTTGCGCGACGGGCGCATCCAGCAGCTGCACAGCTTCCTGGATCCGGCCGTGCATCGCCGTTTCGGTTTGCCCTTGGAGTTGCCTTGATCCGTCCGTTGGACCGATGAGTTTGGGCGTTGCCTTGTCTCTAAGAGATGCCACGCCTGGAGGAAGCCGGCGTGGCGCTTGTCAACCCAGACCAGGTGACCGCTCATGCCGCAACTCATCTTCAGCCAACTCGTCTCGCTCGACGGCTTCTGCGCCGGCCCCGGTGGCGACCTCAGCCGCCTGCCCATGGGCCAGGCCTTCGACGAGCACAACCTCGAACTGCTGCGCACGGCGGGCAGGCTGATGTTCGGCCGCATCACCTTTGGCATGTTCCGCGACTACTGGCCCACGGTGCAGCAGGATCCGGCCGCCGAGCCGGTGCAGGCCGCGATTGCGGCGCTTGTTGAACCGATGCCAAAGCTGGTGGTGAGCGACTCGCTGCCCTTGCAGATCGGCGACCCGTGGGGCGACGCCGAGGTGGTGCGCCGCGCGCAGGCCCACGCGTGCATCCGGGCGCTGAAGCAGGGCGCCGGAGGCGACCTGCTGGCCTACGGCAGCCATGTGCTGATGAACGACCTGCTGGCCTACGGGATGGTGGATGAGCTGCGTGTGCTGATCGCCAACGTGGTGCTGGGCGAGGGCGTACGCACCTTCGAGGCCGGCCTGCCCGCGCCGCTCAGGCTGGTGGCGCAGCGCCGGCTGGCCGGCTCGGACATCGTCATGCTGCGGTACGCGTTGCCCGCACGTTGACACTCAAGCGGGCGGAGCGGCGCCCAGCCGTGCCAGCGCATCGGTGATCGCGTGAGTGCTGCCGGGCCGCACCACGCGCGCGACCTCGCGGCCGTCGCGCAGCATCACCAGCGTCGGCCACAGCTTGATGCCGAACGAGCGGCCGAGCGGGCGGCCGCGGCCGTCTTCGATCTTCAGGTGGCGAAGCGGCTTGCCAGCCGTGTGCGCTGCCAGCGCGTCGCCAATGGCTCGCTGCGCCGCCTGGCAGATGCCGCACCAGTTGGCGCCGAACTCAAGCACGGTGCTGCCGGCCATCGCGTCGACCTCGGCGCGGGCCGGCTCGTCAGCGGAGTAGGGGAGGTGGGTGCTCATGGCGTCTCCTGTGCAGTGGTGTCGCCCAGCCAGGGCAAATGCGGTGCCCTCGCCGCATCGAATCATGGTCTAGGCTAGCGCGATGCCAGACGCCATCGAATCCTTGGCCAACCTCGGTCCCAAATCCGCCGAAATGCTGGCCAGCGTCGGCATCACGACGTTGGACCAGCTCCGCGCGCTCGGCTCGGTGGCCGCCTACGCCAAAGCCAAGCGGGCGGGGCAGGACGTTTCGCTGAACCTGCTCTGGGCGCTGGAAGGCGCACTTACCGGCGCGGACTGGCGGGTGGTAGCGCGCGAGCACCGCACTCGGCTCTTGATGGCACTGGAGGATCACGAGCGCCAGGGCTGAACCGCGACCCCCTAATCCTGCAACGGCGAGTGTCACGACGCCTTCATCGCGCCTGCTGAAACTGCCCGCGGCTTCCGCCGCTCATGTCGTTGGCGGTGGCAGACCCCAACCCCCGCGGAAGACATCCCATGCAGACCCTCATCCTCAGCGCCTTGGCCCTCGCACTGGCGGCCTCGGCAAACGCCCAGGCCACGACCTACAAGACGCTGGACGGCGCCGCCCCCATCGTCATCGCCCACCGCGGCGCCTCGGGTTATCTGCCTGAGCACACGCTGGAGGCCTATGCCAAGGCCATCCAGCTGGGCGCCAATTACATCGAGCCCGACCTGGTGATGACCAAGGACGGCGTGCTGATCGCCCGCCACGAGCCGATGCTGGACAGCACCACCGACGTGGCAGCCAAGTTCGGCGCTAACCGCAAGAGCACGCGCATGGTGGACGGCGTGTCGACCACGGCCTATTTCGCCGGCGACTTCACGCTGGCCGAGATCAAGACGCTGCGCGCCGTGCAGCCGCGCGCCAACCGTGACCAGAGCTTCAACGGCCAGTTCAGCATCCCGACGCTGGACGAGATCGTGACGCTGGCCAAGACCCAGAGCCTGGCCACCGGCCGCACCGTCGGCCTTTACCCCGAGATCAAGCACGGCACCTTCCACGACAGCCTGTTCGGCAACAAGACCTTCGAAAACAAGCTGGTCAGCACCCTGCACGCCGCCTACGGCAACAGCGCCAATGCGCCGGTGTTCATCCAATCCTTCGAGGTGGGCAACCTGCAGTACCTCAACGGCCAGACCGACATGCGCCTGGTGCAGCTGGTGGACGCCAACGACGTGAATGCCGATGGCTCGATGGACCTGGTCGACCCCTACCGCCAGCCGTATGACGTGTTGCTGGCCGGCGGCACGACCACCTTCGCCGACATGGTCAGCAACGGCGGCCTGGCGGCCATCAAGGCCTACGCCGATGGCGTAGGCCCCTGGAAGCCCTACCTCGTCAAGACCGTGGACGACGGCGTGGACCGCGACGGCGACGGCCAGCTCACCATCAATGACCGCCGTGTGGACGGCAGCACCGGCGTCATCGAGGCGGCGCATGCCAACGGCCTGTTCATCCACACCTGGACCTTCCGCAACGACGCCAGCGGCTATGGCTTTGCCCCCCCCAAGGCCGAGATGGCGTACTACCTGCAGCTGGGCGTGGACGGCGTGTTCACCGACTACACCGACACCGGCGTGGCAGCGGTGGCCAGCATCCCCGAGCCGGGCACCTGGGCGCTGATGGCCGGTGGCCTGGCGCTGCTGGCTGGCCGCCGGCAGCGCAGGCGCGCGGACTGAACCGTGGGCAGGTGATCAGTGGGGCGGCGCTGCCAGCCGCCCCAGCACCTTGCCGCCACCGCCGGCCCAGCGCATGGCGACGCCTTCGCCCGACGCCGGAAAGACGCTGCTGAGGCCCGTGATCGTCACCTGGTGGGTGACGACGACCAGCACCCCCGGCCCGCGCCAGCCGGCCAGCAGTTGCCGCGCCGCGCTCAGCATCTGCGCTTCGCGGTCGGGCTGCTGGAAGAAGGAGCCGAAGGCCGGCCGCTCACGCAGCGTCACGCCTGGAAAGGCCAGTCGTGCGGTGTCCAGCGTGCGGCACCAGGGCGAGGCCCAGACTTCGACCACCCGCAGCGCACCCAGGCGTTGGCGCAGCGCGTCGCCGATGCGGCGGGCCTGCTCGCGCCCGGCGTCGCTGAGGTTGCGCTGCGTGCTGCAGTCGCCCAACCGCATGTCCGGCGGGTCGCCGCCGCCGGGCGCCAGCGCGTGGCGGTAGATCAGCACATCGCCGTCGCGCAGATCCAGTGACCAGGCTGGAGCCAGCAGCAGGCAGAGCAGACAGGCGATGAGTTGCTTCATGGCCGCGGATTCTGGTGCGCCCGACGCAGGCGCGCCGAAGCGGCGGCCGATCACCCTGAGGCGCAACGGGCGGCAGCGCCGCCGGCCACGCTCAATCGCGGAATGCGGGCGTTGCTTTGCCGGCCATCATGGCCTTGCTCAGGTCCTCGCTCATCAGCATCGCCGCGTTCCACGTCGCGATGTAGTTCAGCCCGTCGGCTACCGAATGGTCGCGGGCGTAGTTGAGCTG
Organism: Pelomonas sp. Root405; assembly: GCF_001425165.1. Classification (GTDB taxonomy): domain Bacteria; phylum Pseudomonadota; class Gammaproteobacteria; order Burkholderiales; family Burkholderiaceae_C; genus Pelomonas. The sequence continues at coordinate 2,870 of NZ_LMDU01000013.1, read as the reverse complement.
CTCCTTCGTGCCGCGGATGGACAGCGGCGACTTGGCGGCGATGCTGGCCGCGATCTCCCGTACGCCGGCGCCCAGTGCCTCGCGGCTGTCAAACACGCGGTTGACGAGGCCGATTTCGCGCGCCTCGGCCGCCTCCACGCGCCGGCCCGTGTAGGCCAGCTCTCGCACCAGGCCCTGTGAGCCGATGAGCTTGGGCAGGCGCTGCAGCGTGCCGACGTCGGCCACCATGCCGATGTCGATTTCCTTGACGGAGAAGTAAGCGTCGGCCGAGCAGTAGCGCATGTCGGCGGCGCAGATCAGGTCGATGCCGCCGCCCACGCAGGCGCCGTGGATGGCCGCGAGCACGGGCTTGCGACAGCGCTCCAGGCTGGTGAGCGTGTCCTGCATGTCGAGAATGACGCGGCGCAGGCTTTCGCGCGTGCGGCCATCGCAGGGGTCTTCGATCTGCGGGGCGATGCCCATCATCATCTGCAGGTCAATACCGGCGGTGAAGTGCTTGCCTTTCCCTTCGAGCACCGCCACGCGGGCTTCGGGCTGGCTGTCGATCCAGTCGAACGCGCGGCGGATGTCCTGCCACATCGTCGCGTTCATCGCGTTGGCCTTGTCGGGGCGGTTCAGGCGGACGGTGGCGATGTGATCTTGAACGGAGAGGGTGAGCGTTTCCAGTGTTGGAGCAGTCATGCGCGGTCTGTATCAGGCAATGGGTTCGGTTTGCTGGCGCAGCCAGTCGGCCAGCTCTGTTTCGCTGATCTGGCTGGCAGCGACGCCCAGCATGGTGATGACGCAATCGGCGTCGGTGGCCAGAAGCTCCAGCCCGTTGAGCCAGAGGAAGAGCTCCATCGCCACGTAGGCGGTGCGCTTGTTGCCGTCGATGAACGGATGGTTCTTGGCAAGGCCCACGGCATAAGACGCGGCCAGTTCGAACACGTCGGGCTGTCCGTACGTCGCCAAGTTCTGAGGCCTGGCGACGGCCGACTCGAACAAGCCTTCATCGCGAATGCCGGGCGCTCCGCCATGCTCTGCCAGTTGCTCGTGATGAATGGCCCGGAGCACGTCAGCGTTCAACCAGCGCCAGGCTGCAGCGCTCACTTGGCCAATTCCCGCAGCACGGCGCGGCGCTTCTTCATGATGCTGCGCGCGGCGTCCATCTGTTGCTCGAACTCGGGGCTGTACGGCGATATCAGCACGCCGTTGACGGCCTCGGACAGGTAGAGCACATCCCCCTTCTCCACTTTCAAACGCGCCAGCACTTCCTTGGGCAAGATAACGCCCAATGAGTTTCCAATCTGTGTGACCTTGAGTGCGCTCATCGCCGTGCCTTGGTTATAACTTCTGTAATACTACCCAGGCTACCTTTCCTTTACAAGCCCATGATCCACGCCTCCAAACGCATTGCCGGCGGCGCCGGCCTCGCCGCCGTGCTCGTCAAGCGCGCGCCCACGCTCGAACTCGACTGGGACACCCGCAGCAAGAGCCGCTTCTCCGCCACCGACTCCACTGGCCGGGAGATCGGTGTCGTGCTGCCGCGCGGTACCAGCCTGCGCGGTGGCGATGTGCTGGTGGCCGAGGACGGCTCGCTGTTGCGCGTCATCGCCTCGCCCCAGCCGGTGCTGCAGGTTCGCCATTGCGCAGAGCATGGTTCGTCCTTCGACCTGCTGCGCGCTGCGTATCACCTGGGCAACCGCCACGTGCCGCTCGAACTGCAGCCCGATCTCTTGCAGTTCGAGCCCGACCCCGTGCTGGCCGACATGTTGCGGCGCCAGCACCTGATCGTCACCGAGGCGCACGCGGCTTTCGAACCCGAGGGCGGCGCCTATGGGGAGGGGGCGGGGCATGGCCATCACCATCACGGCCATGAGCATGACGACCATGGCGATGATCACGGCCATGCGCATGAACACGCCGCTGCACCGACGCCGGCCCGCAAGCCCCTGGCGATCCCGGTCAAGGCGCATGACGCAGGTCATGTGCATGGCCCCGGCTGCGGGCACGACCACGAGCATTGAGACCAGGGCCGATCGGCAGCCGGCTCAGGGCTCGTCGATCGGCGGCACGATGCCCTTCAGTGCCTCGGCCATATGGTGGGTTGACACCTCGGGCCCGAGTCGTGCCTGGAAGTGCTGGACCAGTTGCTCCGCTTCATCCTGCCGTCCGGTTTTGACGAGGACGAGCGCGATGCGGGCCAGTTGCATGTCGGTATGGCGTTGCAGGCCGCGTTGCGCGATGCCCGAGCCAGCGATGCCGGGCAGGTGCGCCGGACGCTTCATCGAATCGATCATGCGTTCGTAGTAGGGCGTGACGCTGGATGACTGCAGATATCGGGCTGCTGCTTCGTAGTCTTGCAGTGCGATGAAGGCGGGCAGCATGTTGAAGACGGCGGTCTCGGCCAGCACGGGGTCACGCGCGGCGAAACGGGCGAATGCGTCACGCGTCGAGGCGGCGTCCTGCAGGCTGACATTGACGCGGTGCAGGATGAGCAGCACGGCCTGGCCCTTGTAACCACCTTCCGCAGCCTGGGCGGCGAGCTGGTCCCGCGCGGCAACGACACGCTGCATGGCCGGGGGATGGTGCCGGGCAAGCTTTGCCCATGCTGGCAACAAGATGCCCGCCGTGAGGCCGGGCTCGCCATGGCTCTTGGCCAGCGCGTTGTCGTATAGCCAGCTGAACTTCTCATGCGCCGGCGCGAGGCGGAACTCCGTGACGTCTGCGGTGGCTGCCTGCAGTGCCTGGGTTGGCGTCATGCCGGCGGGCGGCTGCCACGCCAGGGAGGCCGTGATCTTGCCCCTGCATAACCGGACACGGTCTATGCGCTGGTTGGCGCGCTCCCGGTCTGGGTGACGCGCTGTTGATGTTGCCTGAACTCCCTGGGT
>NZ_LMDU01000012.1 GCF_001425165.1 Pelomonas sp. Root405 | reverse complement strand
ACAGACTCCGTCCGCCTAGTCATATTCACAGTCCTACTCCTATCCTCAAAGATAAGCGATGGACCGTGTCCGGTCATTCAGGGGGCTAGCTCACCAGGATCACCTGCAGTACGCGCTTTCCGTACGTGACACGCGTCCCTGCTGCAACTGCCATCGCTCCAGCGATCGGCTGAATCGGGTCCAGATTCGCCGCCTCGACACTGCGATACAGCTCCCGAACGGGCTTTGATGCGTACAAGGACAGTGCCTGCGGTACGTCTAACCGGTCGGTATCCAGGTCTACATACACGTGGCCATGGCCAATGGCCGCGAAGATCAGGTCCGCATCGAACTCCAGTTTCAGCGCGTCGTAAAGCGGAACGCTGAGGTTGGTGTCGAGGATCGCCTTCAGCCGCTCAATCGCGACCGGATCGGGGAGAGGGCAATCGTCGCGAACGTAGTCCTCAAGGAAGCGCACGTTGTTGACCCGAGTCGTGTTGATCTTGCGCGTGCACACGATGCGGAAGTCGATCCCCATCGCTGCAAAGTGCGCCTCGGCAGCCCGGTAGTGCCAGCGATCCTCTTCGGGGTCGAAGTAGATCTGGTATGGCCGACGCTCATGGGCGTCCATCAAGGCGTCCTCGTGCCGCACCTCGATGATCTCGATCCTGGTCTTCCGGATGACAAGGAAGTCGCCCGTGTAGGACGTCGCGGTTACTCGCTTGCCATCTGCATCGAGGATCTCGAGCGTCTGCCTCTGCGCCTGAGGGAAGAACGCAACGACGTCCTCGTCGTCATCCAACAGCGTGCCTTCGGCGTACTCGCCTGTGCGGCTTTCCAACGGCAGCATCGCGTTGAGCTTCTTGCTCCGAAAGCTAACGGTGCAGTTGCCGCCACGACGTGCCTGAGGCGCACGAGACGGTCCCTCTGCAATCGTGTCCGTCACGAAAGCCCGCCCGGCAGGCGGCAAGCTGAGCTGAATGAATAGGGAGTCCAGGATTGACTCCTGGGCCTGCGTGAGTTTCCAAAATGGTTGCTTGGTCATTGCTTCTCTCCGTTGTCTGCCCTGGCGGGCGTTGCATACGCGGAGCGAGCGGCACCACAGCGCACCACTGACGGAACTGAAGTTGCACTGATGCAACGCCGAACTCCGACTGAGGGCGACTGGGGACGACAGAGTGGAGAAAAGCAGCCCCAGGGCCTCGTCGACGACGAGGTCTGCTTGCCGAGGGCAAGCGACGGGGATAGAGTTGCAAGCAACCGGGAGTACTGGTTGCAGACTCAAGAGCCCATTGCTGGTTGCACCCAGCTCTGGGCTCTCTGCTTTTCTACGGTTCTATTTGGTGCCGTTCACTTCACGCTCCTTTCACGCGGTGGCCGCTTCGCCACTGCGAGAACTCCTCACTAGGTACCGCGCGACGTCTGTCGCGAGGACGTAGACGCCGCGGCGCCCTTGGAATTTCACGACCGGGAGGTCCAGATGTCCCCTCTGAAGATGCCGATCGAAGGCCTCAGGGGTCGGGAACCGCAACACCTCGGCCAGAGCCTGCCGCCCTAGCAATGAGCCGTACTTCTCCAGCAAGAACTGCGCGATGACCGCGTCATCGGCGCTATTTGGCACGTCTGCAGAACTCATGCGTGGGCCCTGAATCGATTGCTCATGGCGCAAGTTTGTCGAGTGCCAAGAGCCTCGACAACCCTTTTCCGCACCGCTTGGCAGCAGCGAAATCGCGTACTAGATATTCATTTCGCGAGCGACTTTCGTTCGCCTATGCCATCATTCGAAAATACGAAAAAATTTACGCATTTTTCCAGCGGCATTTTTATGGCTTCGGAGCAACAACGGGAGCGACAGTGGGCGACAGACCATCTGTTGGTTCCTGATTTCGCACACATGCATCTGGTGTTCAACCACTTGAACGTGGCGAACCAGATTGACGAGCGTCTCAACACGATGCGCAAGGCATGGCGCCTCAACACGACGCAGATGCTGGTCATCGCCGATCTCGTGGCGACGGCAAGAAGGCCCATCAGGCTGGAATCGCAAGTCCCAGCGAGCGCGTCGGAGCTCGCCGCGCGGCTGCAGCAAAGCCGGCCGATGATTTCGATTCAGTTGAAGGGACTCAGTGAGGACGGCTACGTCGAGAAAGTCGAGGTCGGTCCGAGCTCCGATCGACGTGCGGTTCGCTATCGGCTAACAGCGAGGGGCTTCGATCAAGCCCTAAAGGTCACGAAGGTCGTCGGTCAGCTGTCCGTCCTTCTCCGAAACGCCTTGGGCCACGCGTTGTCATCGCGGTATGAGAGCGCGGTCGGAAGACTTGTCAAGAAATTGCCCGAGGCTCCTGCCCTGGAAGGGCCTCACGCGGCACAGGAGTTCCGATACGAGACGATTCGCAAGCGCAGGCGGGCGACCTTGGCGGCCAAGGGCGCAAAACGAAGGTAGTGGACCTGCCCGCCGTTGGCCGTCGGGTTCGCGCGGCGCGGCCATTGACGCGCTGCTCAAGCAATGGACACAGGAGTCCGAGCCCGAATTGCGAGCTGCGCTTGCGCGGGTCGTCGCGCGAAGTTCCTGGCCAAGGTATGCAAGCATGACGATGTGTTCTGGTGCCTGAAACTCAGAGGTATGCAGGCTCTCCGCAGGATGCCGCCGAGACAGTCATTCACCGAGTCGCTCCAAGCCGCAGGCCCCATCACTTTGAATCAGGACAGCCTCTGATGCTCAATCCGCCGCAGTTGACAGACATCGCGCCCCCCGACAGCTTTGCCGGACCGGACCTGGTCCTCAAGCAGGTCTGTAAGGACTGCACGGGCAGTACGCGCCTGTTCGACGCGGCGAAGGTGTCGTGGACAACGCACTGCAGCTACTGTGGCTTGCAACAAAACGCGGCTGCGCCCCTCGGTAAGGTGGCCTCGGTAGTTGTTAACCGACTCAGTGCATTGATTGAACCCAACCCCAATCAATACTCCGGCTCGCTGGATTCAAGGCCAGTTGGCGAAGTCATTGAAGACAACCTGTCGAGCGCGAATCAGCACTTCCTTGACGACCTATTTCAACTAGTAGCCCTCGCGAAGACAGCTACGAGTTTTCATCCGGATCAAACATACCATTGGAATCTAAGAAGATCAGGTCGGGACGAGCAGGATCGGGTGTGGGAATCGTTTAGGGCGATGCTGCGCGGCAAGAGTCGCTTCTTCAACAAAGACGCCAAAAAGTTCCTCGATTCCCTCTTCAACATTCTAGAAGATCTGTCACCAAATGGGTTCTTCTTTGCCGATGCAGTCATGGAGCTCGAGATTGGACGGTTGCTATATCGGGCTCGGCGAGGGAACACCGAGGAAGCGATCCAGAGGGTCTCCTCGAACGCCGCGAAGGAGCTTCATGCGCCACCACCGGCGGTCACACCGGCCAATCGCATGAACGTGGAGGGGGCTCCCGCCTTCTACGCCGCCTTTAATCCCGACACGGCGATTGCTGAAGTACGCCCTTCAAGGGGCAGCAACGTCGTTGTGGGATGCTTTGCGACAACGCGAAAGCTACGGGTTATCGATTTCACGTCTTTGAAGAAAAATGCCGCCCCGGCTTTCAGCATCTGGGGCGACGATTTCGTCGACAGGAGTCAGAAACGAGGCCTGCTCTTAAGATTGCAAGACCGGATTGCTCGGCCGATTCCTCTTGGTATGGAACACGAGTATCTAGATACGCAAGTAGTGGCGGACTATTTGCATTCCTATCTTGGCTTCGACGGGGCAATGTTTGAGTCATCGCAGAAGTCTGGTGGCACAAATATCGTGCTCTTTGGTGCAACCCTCGGCACCTATTCCACGGAGAGCCGTTCTTTCTTAGACGCGCCGCTCCTCTTCAAAGAAAACAGCGTTGAGGTTCATGAGGTGATCGAGATCGAGATACGAGCCAAAAGGGTTCGATAGGCAGAACGCCCAGCGTGGCAGGATGACCGCGAGATGGCGATGGCGCCCGCGGCGGACGGCCACGGTTCGAGCTACAGCTTCGCGGAGCGTAGGCATGGCCGCGGCCTTCTGAGCATTGCCTACAGGGTGGACAAGTTCGAGCAGACGGGCGAGGGGGAAAGCCATTTGGGATGGCTGGATGCGCAAATGCCTCACCGCGCGCAGTGGGCCTTCATTGCCGACTTGGGAGCTTTTCCCATTGAAAAGCTCGCCCAGCGTAACTGGCCCGACGGTTGCTCTGGACCCACGCCCTGGGATGATCGACTGAGTAACAGTGATCTGAGCCGGATCAATGCTTATCCCAGACAAGAATTGGTCTCCTGCGGCGACTGGGAGCTGGCAGCCCGACAGCGCCTTCATTTTGGCCACGCTTACCTACTAAGAGCGCGGTTGCGATCAGGAGTCGAAGGTATGGTCGCGATGCAAGCGTTCGGTACCCAGATCACCGGACAAGTGCTGCTTGCCTGGATTGCTTTGGAAGTGCACTCCGACGTCGATCAACGAGCCCTATCTGTGCCTGCCCGGTGGTGGCGATTGGGCGGCTGGCTTGAGCTTTACTCCCTTCTGCGCGCTACGGTCTCGAAGAAGCTGAGGCAGCCCACATCCGTCAGATAACCGGCTGTCTCTGCCAATCCGCAGGCTTCGGGGATCGGCTGTAGCCACAAAAGGCGAGTTGCAGCGTCCGCAGCAGCGGGTAGGACTCTGGTATCGCATCGCTTGCGCCTCTTCCTCGAGCTTTAACCTTCTCGACGATCTGCTGGACTAACGCATCGACGGTGAGCAACTCGGCACCGGCAAGCTCAGCGCGGTTGCCGCAGCTTGGGAAGACGGCGTACTGCTTGATTGCCACGTCGTCCGCCAGCCAGGGAAAGAGCTCCTTGTGGATGTACTTGCGTCCCGCGTTCATCTTCTTCTTGTATCGCTCCTCGCGCTTGCTCCAGGTGTGGGCATCGAGGGACAGCTCATAGTGGACGATCTGTCCGTCGACCGGATGGAAGGCGACCACGTCGAGCTCGCCCTCGTAGCCGCCGTGGACCAGGCGACCCACCTTGATGTTCTTCCTGACCAGGTAGCCGGCCAAGTCCAGGTATTCAGCGACGAGGTTCTCGAGGTGTGCCATGTTGACGAGGCGTGTGGGGCCTCCAATCCTGCCAGGGCAGTCCTACTCTTCGTAGGCGGGTTCCCACGGGTCAACGTCTCCAAAGTACAGCCACAGCGATGAAGTCGTGAAGTCGACACTTCGTACGGAGGCGTTCTTCAACGCAACGGCCGACATGACATCAACCGTCTGCAGAGTGATGACCGCGTCCACGTCAATAGTGATAGCGCGCGTGTCCAGAGGTGCGCCGTATCGATGCGGTTGAGGAAGGTGGTGGCCAGTGACTCGATAGAAGCGGGCAGACACGTCGACTTCGACTTGGAATTGCCAGGAGAAAGTGAGTTCATGTTGGCCCACGCTCAAGACCTTGATGTCAGGGGGGCGGAGGGTTGAGGCAGGGATGACGGACCGCAGGCTCACTTCGTCTACGTCGTAGTCGAAGTGGGGCACCTCGGAGTCGGCGTCCAAGTCGATGTCCATCTGCTCCACGGCCGAGCCGATGCGCTCGTCCAAATCCTTCCTCAAGTGTGAGACTTCTGATCTCAGTTCTCTCACCAGGAAGTTTTCAAGCTCTTCTGCAGCTACTTGCGTCGACTGGTTGATGTCGCTCAGGCCGCGTAGCACCTCTATCAGCGTTTTGAAGCCCAGCAGATTACTGGATGCATCGCATGCTGAAAGGCAGCCCTCGTCTTCGGTGACCACGATCACTTGGCGATTCTTCGTCCGGGCCCATTGCTCAAGGGTGGCAAGGGCAAAGGCGTCGGGAAACTCGCTCTTTTTGTCACCGGTTCGCTCGAACGGGAAGCGGCTTTCAAAATAGGCTGACAAAACTTGAGGGCCAGCTTCCCAAGCCGTAGGCAGGTGGACGGCACGAGAGCGGGAGTAGTGGTCCTTAAGCAATCGGGTCGCGATGGCTTCGCCGGTGTCGTTGGATAGATGTTGGCGCAGCTCAGCCGCTGCACCTGCCTGCGCAGGCATGGCCCAGTCACCGATCTGCAGGGCATGCCGAGCTTCGTTCAGCTTGCCCTCTGCCCAGTCCTTGGTGTGCGCCTCCAGCTCGCGACGCCAAACCTCCGGAACTAGGTGAGCAAGACTCCATGCCTTGATATCAGCCAGCGCCACAAGCGGCTGTGTTCGGAACCGGAACCCAGCCTTTCGGTAGACGTTGGTGTCCACTGCAATTCCGCCGATGCTTTCTAGAACAATCGTCGGGGATTCGCGTGAAGGTTGACTCGGCGGAGCGGACGCTGTTTTCTTGGCCATCCACTAATGATGCATCTAGTGGGCGTGCTGTTCGCGGTGCGGTTCAAAGCATCACCTGAAATCCCTGCTGCTCGTCGCCAGCCCGCCCCAACATCGGGGTCAGGTCTTCCAGATGGCCCGCGATGACGTTGCACACGCCGTCCTCGCGCTGCCACCGCCCTTTCACCGCCAGCAGTCTCGAATGCAGCACGACGGGCCGCTGATGTGGCTTCTCCCAGATGCCCTTGTAGACGATCACCTGGATCTCGCCCTCTTCGTCCTCAAGCGAGATGAAGATGACGCCGTTCGCTGTTTCCGGCTGCTGCTTGGTCGTCACCACGCCACACGTATGGATCTCCTTGCGGTCGGGTACGTCCTGCAGTTCCTTCGACGTCAGCAGCTTGAGATGCTGCAACGCCTTCAACTGCGGCCGCAGCAGCGCAAGCGGATGCCGATTTGCCGGCTATTCATGCCGTTGGTCACTGGCCAAGCTGTCTGAGCTGACGATTGCGCAGATCCAGACTCCGCTCTCCAGCATCCTGCGGTCTGCGCTGGGCACCCGAAACACCACCCTATTTTGAAAGACCCGCCAGACCACCTCTGGCCATGCCGTGCTCATGCATCCAGCCAACCGGCGGACCACTACGTTGAAGCGGCCGCAGGAGCTTTTGCACGAATACGCGTCCACGCGTAATTGGCTAGGCGCGAACCACGCGCCCGAGTCACCACGATCCGCCGCCCAAGAGGTTGTGGAAGCCGGCGTCGGCGCTCCTGGATCATTTCCCAGCTGCTGCTGCAGCGCGCGCCGCGTCTTCGCTGAGCCTATGGGCATCGTGCCACTGCGCCATTCGCCGCCGCGGTGCCGGCGCGTTGTCCAAGTCGATGCGCCGGGTGCACTGCAGCTCGTGCCGCGAACTCGGGTTGTTGAGGCCAGAGCGATGAGCGCGCAATCCAGTCACTATGAGCACCGGCGGCAGCAAGGATGTGAACGTAGCGGTGAGCCGGCTATGCGGCGGTTGCTGACGGCCGGGGCCGGCGCCCCTGCGACAGCAAAGTACCCGAAGCGGGCGCTCACCGAGGTCTGCTTTGCGGAAAGCTCCGCGCTGCGCCATCACTATCGAGGGTCATCGCCAATGTCGGCGGCCCAGCGCTGTACTCATCTCGCGCTGCAAGGCCCGCCAATCAACCCGGAATGATGTGCAACGTGCGGCTGGCGTCCAGCAGGGCGAGCATGTTGGGATCGCGCTCGCGTGTACGAAGAAAGCTCAGCGAGATGGTCTGGCGGATCCTGAAACGCGGCTCGAGGGGGATCAGCCGCACCGTCGGCGGTAGCGAGGCTCGGACTCGTCCTGGCAACAAGGAACAGCCCATCCCTCCGCCTACCAAGTGCATCAGCGAAAAGATGTCGTTTGTGGTCATCACCACATGCGGCTCGAAGCCTGCAACGGCGAACGCATCTGCGAATCTGCTCTGGGTGACGAACCCCGGCTTCAGGCTGACGAACCGCTCGTTGACGCAGCTTGCGAGGTCTACGGATGCCTGCTGTGCATACGGCGAGTCCGCCGGCGCGGCGAAGTACAGGTTGTCCTCGAAAAGGGGTTCCGACCTGAGATCCTCGGCGCCTTCTGGCAGGCCAAACACGGCTGCATCGATGAAGCCATTGCGCAGCTTCTGCACCAGGTCCGCGTTGGAGCCGAGGATGAGCTCTGCCTGGAGGTCTGGCTGGCGCGTGTTGAGCGCCATGATGAGTGAAGGCACCGTGCCACTGGTCAGCGAATACAGCGAGCCAATGCGGATGCTCTGGGCCGCGCCGGTTGCACGAGCGTGCGTCTCGAGAGCACCTGGCTCCTTGGACGGGAGCACGGCGGCGCGATCGCGTCCGCCTTGCTTGGCTCTGTAGAGCGCTTGGTCGGCCCTCTGGAGCAAAGACCTCGGATCCTGACCGACGACCGGGTGAGCCTCGGCAATGCCGATGCTGCAGGTCAGTGAATGAGTGTCTTCACCTCTGTCGACGTGCATCGCCCTGATTTGAGCCAGCAGTCGCTCGGCCATCACCTGCGCGCCATGCAGGTTCGTCCTCGGCAGCAGGACGGCAAACTCCTCACCGCCGTACCGGAAAACCGCGTCGCCAGACGTCCGCATGGAGCCGTTCAAGGTCTGCGCCACCGCCTTAAGGCACTGGTCTCCAAAGGGATGCCCGTGGGTGTCGTTGATCGATTTGAAATGGTCGATATCAACCATCAGCAGCGACAACGCGCTGCCAGCGCTGGCAGCCTGTTCCCATTCGCTGACGAGGCGCCATTCGAAACTCCGCCTGTTCTGCACCTGGGTCAGTGCATCGGTCTTGCTCACCGCCTCCATCGCCTGGGCCTTTTCCTCTGCGCCGACACGACTCATCACAGTCGCCCAGTAGTCATTGCTGACGACCGCGGAGGAGCGCACGAGGTAGAGGTAGACGATGGGAGCTAGACCCACCATCAACTGATGGTGGAGCTGGTCGCCCAAGAATCCCGCAACAAACATGGGCAGCAGGGCGATCGCCGGGTAGGTCAGGCGAAGTGCTGGATTGATCGCCATCACCATGGCTCCGGTGGTCGCAGCGGCAACCGCAGCCGTGACCAGTACCCACCAGACTTGGCCGCCCCAGTCTGCGAGCACACCATGCGCGCCGATGCTGCCCCAGTAGCCACCGTTCAACAGAATGGCGAGCACCAGATACACATTGGCCTTGATGGGGTCGTCAGCCATCAATCGGGGAAGTCGGCGCACCAGCACCACCCGCATCGCCGCGATGGCTGAAAGCAGCAGCGTGTGTCCAAGCACAACGGTTGTGGCTTTGGGCCATAGGCCGCCAATGAGGCAGATCACCAGCCACACCGCGACAAAGATCACGATGCCGGCATTGGTCCGGCTGCACGTGTCTTGCACGCACTGAACAGCCAGTGCTCGGTGGAGCGCGGCGCTCTTCAACACATGGTCGCGAGGTACCGGATCGAACATCCGCGAGCACGCCGCAGAAATCTTCAAGCCAACTCCTCCGCTAGGCATACCAACACGCTGCGCTGCTGATTCTGCGACGGTAACCGCTGCGCGACATGGCGATAGACGCCCTTCTCGTGCATTCCGGTACGCGTAGGGAGCGCCTCGCGCCCTTAGCGCACCCCCAAGCCTCGGCGCAGGTGGTAACCCTATCTCGCCACGCACAAAGTTGCGCAACAATCCAATCGTTTATTAAACGCAATGCGCGTTTGAAATCTTGCTGAGCCCCTGCAGCACCAGTTCAGGTGCAGCACCGGCGCGAAACGAAACAACTAGAGGAGCAACGATGCAGCTGTCCGCCATCGATCTCACCATCATTTTTGGCTACATCGTGCTGACCATCGTCCTCGGCATGTGGGTTTCCAAGCTCGCCTCCAAGAGCCTGCGCAGCTACTTCCTGGCCGGCAATACGCTGCCCTGGTGGGTGTTGGGACTGTCGAACGCTTCGGGCATGTTCGATGTCGCCGGCACCATGTGGATGGTTGGCCTGATGGTGGTCTATGGGGTCAAGAGCCTGTTCATCCCTTGGGTCTGGCCCGTGTTCAATCAGATCTTCCTGATGATGTTTCTGGCCGTCTGGCTGCGGCGTTCCGCCAAGCTCACCGGGGCCGAATGGATCAACTTTAGATTCGGCGAAGACGGCGGCGCAAAGGCATCCCATTTCGTGAACGTCGCCTTTGCGCTGATTGCCGTGGTCGGCATGATTGCCTACGGCTTTCTCGGCATCGGCAAGCTGGCCGCGGAGTTCATTCCCTATCAGTTCAGCGCCGATCCGCTGCTGAACGACAAGATCTATGGCGTCATCATCGTGGCGCTGACGACCCTCTATTCGGTCAAGGGCGGCATGTATGCCGTTGTGGTCACGGAGATCCTGCAGTTCTTCGTCAAGTTCGTGGTTTGTATCGGCGTCGCCATCCTCGCCATGCAACTGGTCACACCGGACATGCTCAAGGCGGTGGTACCGGACGGGTGGCACAGCCTCGCGTTCGGTACACACCTGAATCTGGACTGGGTCGGCCAGGCGAACTCCGGCGCCGCGGCCAACCAGGTCGTCGCGCAGTCGGCGGCCAAGGCGGTCGAAACCGAGGGCTACGCCCTCTTCGCGGCCTTCCTGGGCCTGGTTTTCTTCCAGGGCTTCTTCAAGTCGCTGGCCGGCCCGGTGCCCAACTACGACATGCAGCGGCTGCTGTCGGCCAAGTCGCCGTCGGATGCAGCCAAGATCAGCGCCTTCGTCAATGTCACGTTGCTCTTCCCGCGCTACCTGATGATTGCAGGCCTGGCGGTACTGGCCCTCGTCTTCATCGGCCCCGAGTGGACGCGCCTGAAGGCCGAAGCCGCAGCGCAAGGCGTGGCCTTTAAGGGCGACTTCGACACCATCCTGCCCTTTGTCATCAGCCACCTGATGCCACCGGGCTTCCTCGGGCTGGTGCTGGCCGGCATGCTGTCCGCCTTCATGGCGAGCTATTCCGCCTCGCTGAATGCCGCACCGGCCTATATCGTCAACGACATCTACAAAAAGTATCTGAGGCCGGACGCCGAACAGAAGGTCTATGTGCGCCTCAGCTACGTCGTGTCGACCGCATTCGCGGTGATCGGCACGGCCATCGGCTGGCAGCTGACCTCCATCAACGAGATCGTGGCCTGGATCGCCACCGGGCTGTTCGGCGGCTACACGGCGGCCAACGTCATCAAGTGGTACTGGTGGCGGTTCAACGGCACCGGCTACTTCGTCAGCATGGCCCTGGGTGTCGGTATCGCGCTGCTGCTGCCTGTCTTCAAGATCAACGAGCTGCAGGCCTTCCCGATCGCATTCGCGCTGTGCTGCGCCGCGGCCATTGGTGCCTCGCTGCTGACACCGGCCACGCCCATGCCGGTGCTGAAGGAGTTCTATCTCAAGACCAGGCCCTGGGGCTTCTGGGGGCCGGTCCATGAAGCGCTGAAGGCCGACCAACCCGATGTCCAGGCCAACCGCGACTTCAAGCGCGACATGCTGAACGTCGCCATCGGCCTGGTTTGGCAATCGGCCATCACCGCTGCGGGCATGTTCGTGATCTTGCGCGAGTGGACGCCGCTGGCGGTTGCCACCGCGATCACCCTGGTGGCCTCCATCGTCCTGAAGTTCACCTGGTGGGACAGGCTCCGTGACGAGCCCTGACATCCAGCCGCCGCCACCCGTATTCGCCGCACCATGAAGCAGACCTTTCTCCGCCTACTTCCCTTGTTCCTGCTGAGCGCCGCCCTGAGCGGCCATGTCCAGGCCGCCACCGCGACGCTGTCCTCCCAGGAGGTCAAGCAATATCAGCGGCTGGATTTCTCGTTCGAGCTGGTCGCCGAATGGCGCAGTCCCTACGCGTCGGACGACATCAGCGTCGACCTGGCGATCACGACGCCGAGCGGCCGCCAGCTCGTGCTGCCGGCCTATTTCGTCGCCGGCGCCAGCCATCAGAAGTCGACGTGGCGTGCCACGCTGGCACCGAAGGAGGCCGGGGACTATCGCTACAAGGTCGTCGTGCAGGACGACGGCAAGGCGCGTCGTGCCGACATCGCGGGCCGCTTCACCGTCGGCAAGGGTCCGGGCAAGGGCTTCCTGCGCGTGCGCGACCCCTGGCTGCTGCAGTTCGACAATGGTGAGCTGTTCCGCGGTGTCGGCGAGAACCTCGCCTGGGAGAACCGCGATACCGACGATTCGAAGTTCTTCAAATCACTGCACGAGGATCGCCGCTTCAGCTACGACCAGATGCTGGAGAAGCTCGCGAGGCATGGCGGCAACTTCGCGCGAGTCTGGATGATCTACTGGAACCTGCCGCTGGACTGGCAATGGGTGGACAACAACGCCCGCTATCAGCCGAGTTCATCGCGCTTCAACGAAAGCGGCATCCGGCGCATGGACGAACTGCTGCGCATTGCCGAGGCTCAGGGCGTCTATCTGATGGTGGCCATGGACAGCCATGTGGGCCTGATGGAGACCGGCTGGGAGCGCAGCAGCTACAACCGCAAGAACGGTGGCGCGGCCGCGACCCCGGCTGAGTTCTTCAGCTCTCCAGAGGCGAAGAAGCGCTACAAGGACAAGTTGCGATTCCTGGTGGCCAAGTGGAGCCACAGCCCACACATCGCCGCCTGGGAGTTCTTCAACGAGGTCGACAACGCGATATATGCCGACAAGGCAAACCCCATCCCAGATCGGCTCGTCACGGAGTGGCACCGCGAGATGAGCGACTACCTCGCCAAGATCGACCCGCACGGCCACATCATCACCACCAGCATCTCGCACCGCGAGGTGGTGGGCCTGAACGACCTGCCGCACGTCGACATCAACCAGAAGCATATCTACAAAGGCCTGGAGTCCATTCCAGCCACGTTGCAGCAGCTCAGCGCCCGCCACGGCAAGCCATTCGTCATCGGCGAGGCGGGCTATGAATGGGACTGGAAGAAGAACTTCGACGACTTCGCCGACGGCATGAAGGGCGACTTCAAGCGCCAGCTCTGGTATGGCCTGTTCAATCCGACCCCCATCCTGCCGATGACCTGGTGGTGGGAGTATTTCGACGAGAGAGGCCTGGTGCCTTACTTCCGAGGCGTGCAGGAGATCAACCAGCTCATGCTGAAGGCGAGCGGCGGCACGCTGAAATCCGTCGCCATGACCGCGAGCGGCGCCGGCGTTAGGCACTTCGCCGTCGCCGCCGGCAAATCGACCTTCGTCTATCTCTACAACCCAGGCCACACTGCGGTGACGACTGCGCTGACCTTTACCGGCCACATGCCCGCAAAGGGGCCGGTGACGGCCTACGACCCGGAGCGCCAAATCGCGCGACTTTTCGCGGGCAACCTCGACGCCGTCGAACTGCAGGCTCACCAAGACCTGATCCTGATCCTCGATGCACAGCCCTGACGCCGACAGCGCTCGGCGATTGCTGCTGGCGGGCCTTTGGATCTATCCCGTCAAATCCTGCGGCGGCTACGACGTGTCGTCGGCGCAGGTGTCGCCACGAACAGGGCTGATTGGCGACAGAGAGTGGGTCATGCTCACCCCGGACGGGCGTCAAGCCTGGATGGGGGAGTTCCATCGCATGGCACTCATCCGAGTTCGCAACGACTGCGATGGCCTGGTGCTCAGCGCCCGAAGCATGGAAGACTTTCTAGTGCCCTTCGACAGTCCCAGACAGGCCTGCACGGTCAAGATGTGGAACGACATCGACAAGCGGACCGAAACGTTTGCCGCCGACGACGCTGGTACGGCAGTCAGCGAGTGGATTCAGACTGCCATCGGTCAGCCTTTCCGCCTGGCCCGACTCGGCCGCGAGGCTCTCGAGCGGCAAGCTCTGCTGCCTTTGCACGTCGTCTCGATGGCGTCATGGCGCGAGTTGAACCGGCGCCTGGCGTTGATCGGGCAGCCGCCGGTGGAGATCGAAAGGTTTCGCGCCAACCTCATCGTCGATGAGGTTGGCGAGCAATTGCCGCCGTTCGCTGAAGAGGCATTTGAAAGCATCCGCTGGCAGCGCAGCCAGTTGGGCCAGCCGGTGGTGACGACGCATGAAAGCCTATGCGTCCGCTGCGTCATACCCAATATCGAGCTGACTACCGCCAATGTGGAGAGGGAACCGCTGGCGCTGATTGCTGCCATGAGTCGTGAACGCGGCCTGCGCGAACCGACCTTCGGCTTCAACGGCGCCGCGCGAGCAGCCGGGCAGCTTGAGCGCGGGATGCTCGGCTTCGCGACCTTCTAGGACCGGCGAAGCGGCCGGTGGGAGTGGACCGCGCTCGGCCACCACCCGGTGGTCGGGGCCTTAGCCGACGCCACGGAGCTTCAGTACGCGAATGACGGCACTCGGCAAGATCAGTGAGTCGCGCTATCCAGGCGGAACTGCTCCACCGCCCCCGTCAGCAACTGCAGCTGCTCGCGCAGGCTGTCGGCCGCGGCGGCGGACTCTTCCACCAGGGCGGCGTTCTGCTGCGTCATGTGGTCCAACTGCGTGACGGCCCCGTTGATTTGGCCAATGCGCGCGCTCTGGTCGGAAGCGCCAGCGGCAACCTCGCCGATCATGTCGCTGACCTTCTGCACCTGCTGGACGATCTCCTGCATGGTTGCGCCGGCATGCTGCACGAGGCGGGAACCGGCTTCGGCGCGTTCCGTGCTGGCGCCAATCAGAGACTTGATCTCGCGCGCCGCGCCAGCAGAACGCTGTGCAAGGGCCCGCACCTCGCTGGCGACGACGGCGAAGCCGCGGCCCTGCTCACCGGCACGCGCAGCCTCGACAGCCGCATTCAGCGCCAGGATATTGGTCTGGAAGGCGATGCTGTCGATGAGGCCAACGATGTCGCCAATGCGGCGTGAGCTGTCGTTGATCTGATCCATGGTTGCGACGACCTCGGACACTTCTTGACCACCGCGGCGGGCCACTTCGGCGGCGCCCTCGGCCAACTGGCGAGCCTTGCCGGCCGCATCGGCGCCCAGTCGCACCCCGTTGGTCAGGTCCTCCATCGAACTCGTTGTCTCCTCCAGGCTGGCCGCGGCCTGCTCCGTGCGGTGGCTCAAGTCCTGATTGCCCGAGGCCACCTCGCTGCTTGCCGTCTCGATGCTCTGGGCCGAGGTCTTCACCTGGCGCACGAGTTCGCGTAGGCTGGTCTGCATTGCGTCGAGCCCCCGCAACAGCTCCGAGGCCTCGTCGGCGCCCTCGACACGGATGGCGTTGTTCAGGTCGCCACTGGCAATGGACTGGGCCACCGTGCCGGCATAGCGCATGGGGCTGATGATGGTGGACGAGTTGATGAAGGTCAGCGGCACGACCAGCAGGATGATGATGACAAGCACCGCCAGCGAGCGCCAAGCGATGCGGCCCATCTCCGCGGCGAACTCGGCCTCGCTGGCCTTGGCCTGCTGTTCGATCAGACCGGCGATGGTCTCGACGCGCTCCTCCATCTCACGCATTGCGGCCTTGGGCCGGTTGAGCATGCGGTCGGCCACGCGGGCCGTGTCGAAGCCGCCGCCCTCGATCTGTTTGAGCACGGGCTCGGCACCCGTACGGTAGTCCTGCAGGAACTTGGTCGCCTCCATGGCCGCGGCCTTGTTGTCCTCCTTGGCCTGCTGCAGTCCTTGCAACGCAGTGGCCAGGCGCTGAGCCGCGGCATCCCAGCCCTGGCGGCGCTGCTTGACCTGATCGGACTCCTCGTAGGCGATGACCATCTCTTTCTCGAGCAGCCGCACCTCGGCAAGGGCCTGGCGGATGGTGCTGAGGAGTTGCAGATCGTGCATCGCATGAGTCGTCACGTCGGTGTTCAACGCCATCAACTGGCGTCCGCCGAGCAGGCCCATCAGGCCGATGGCTACGAACGCAAGCAGAACCAGCACGATCGTGCCGTGCATACGCGCGCGGATCGTGAAGCCACGCATCCAGGTCGTTAGGATCATGCTGTTTTCTCCGGGCCGTGTCCGAAAACCATGCTAATTGAGCGCTCGCCAATGGCACGAGACCTCTATCACAGCGAAGCTGAATTGGAGGGACTCTTCAGGGCACGGACACCTTTTGCCTGCAAGCCGGTGCGCGCGCGTCATCCTTCGGTCGTAGCGACCACCTGGCCCGCATCGCCTTTTCACGTGCCGCTCAACACGCGCTTCGTCTCGCTGGAACGCTGAAAGAAGCTTGGCGCCGCATTGGAGCAGCCAAGCGAAAACCACTCCGGCAGTCAGCCGGCGGCGACGGCCTCAGACGGCTTCACCGAGTCACGCACTGCACGCGACTGCTCAGGCGCCGAACTGCTGCGCACCACTAGCTCCACCGGCAGCAGCGTGTCGCCGGGTTCCGTGTCACCTTCAATCAAGGCCATCGCGGCGGTATAACCCAGCGCTTCCTTGTCCAGCTTGACCGTCGTGAGGCTGGGCTCGCTGTGGGAAGCGGCCTCGATATCGTCGTAACCAACGAAACGGATGTCTTCCGGCACGCAAATGCCGGCCTCGCGGCACGTTTCCATCGCGTGCAGAGCCGTCAAGTCGTTGTAGCAAAAGACTGCGTCAGGGCGCTCAGGCAAGGCCAGCAGACGACGCATCGCGTCGCGCGCGGCTTCGTCATACGGCAACTCGGGGTCGAGCGTGATCTCGAGCTCGGGATCCGCCAGGATGCGGGCTTCAAACAAGGCGCGTCGGAATCCCTTGGCTCGCAGTGCGATGGAGTGGTGCACCGGCGGACCGAAGATGGCGGCCACGCGCTTGGCGCCGCCGTCGATCAGGTGGCGCGTCGCTTGCAGCGCACCCTGGAGGTTATCGTCGTTGACGCACCGCAGCCCTGGCACGAAATGATCGGCCAACACCAAAGGAAGCTCGCAGGCTCGCAGTGCGTCCAGGCAGTCCGTGTCGAAGTAGCCCAAGCTGAGCAGTCCGTCAGGTTCGTGGCGCTTGATGCGAGTCACGATGTCATCGCTTGGCGCCACCGAAAGCACGCTCAACACCACCTCATCGCCTTCACGGCAGGCCGTTTCGATGCCGTGCAACACATAGGAATAAAAGAGATTGGCGGCCAGCGAGCCCAGCAGGCTGCGGTTGTAGACCAGCACGATGCGGCGCGGCCGGCCGCTGCGCAGCCGACCGAGGTCGTATCCATGCTCCTCGGCCATCCGCAGGACCTCGGCCCGCGTGCTGGCCGATGGCCCCGGCTGCCCTTTGAGTGCCCGCGACACCGTGCCAATCGAGACGCCCACAAGACGCGCCAATTCGCGGATCGTCAAATTGGGCTTCACAGTCATGCCTACATCCCTGCTTGTTTGATAAACATCAGACAAGCATTGTGACATCGCAGAGTACCTTCATGGGGGAAAGCTCCAGATCATTTGCGGGATGTTTATATGATTACTAAAACAATTGCCGCCGACTGTCAGCTCAACGCAGCGTCCAATTCGGCACGGGTGGGGGCTGCGGCCCCCGCGCGGCTGCACGCCAGACTGGCCGCAGCGAGAGCGTGGGCGAGTTGCTGCGCTGGAGGCAGCTGCAGATCCAGCGCCAGCAATAAGCCCGCCATGCTGGCATCGCCTGCACCCACGGTGTCGACCAAATGGACCGGCAGCGGCGGGCGGCTGATGGGCTCCTGCCCGGGAGCTAAGAGAGTCATGCCGCCGGCGCCCTGGGTGTAGAGCCAGGTGGCGTGCGGATTGGCCTCGCGCAGCAAGGTCAGCGACGCTTGCGGCGGTCGCCCAGGGAAGTAGCCGGACAGGTCCTCATCGCTGAGCTTGACCACCGAGGCGCGTCGCACGAAGCGCTCAAGGCGTGGCAGGTCCTGAGGCTTCATGAGCACCCGGTGATTGGGGTCGAAGGCCAGGCGCACAGAAGGTGGCAAGGACTTTGCGACATCTTCCAGCAACCCACCCAACGGCTCGCGCACCAGGCTGATGCCGCCAAACAAAGCCCAGCGCGCCTGCGCCGCCCAGTCGAGCGGCAGCAGAGCCGGATCGAAAGCAAGGTCGGCGCTGCGCTCGCCGATGAAGAAGTAGTTTGGCGGATCGATCCGGTCGACGACGGCCAGCAGCGGCGGGAGGCCCGTAATGCGCTGGATGAACCGGGTATCGAGACCCGCGGCTCGGCTCGCCTCATAAAGGGCATCGCCAAAGCTGTCCGAGCTGATCGCGCCCGCCCAAGCGGAAGGTAGCCCCAAGGCGCTGCAGGCCCGCGCGACATTCCACGGTGCTCCTCCACACAGTGCGCGGAAGCGGCCCGCACCGTCGGTCACGAGGTCGGTCAGCGCCTCGCCAAAGCTGATGAGGACAGGGGCCGTCATGCGGCAACTCGCAAGATGGTGTCGGGCGACACGCCGAGGGCGGCCAGCACATCCTGGCAGGCACCCATGGTGTGATAGTCGGTCTTGCCGGCCGGGCTCTTCTCGTCGGTGACCTTGGCGTTGTCAGGCGCGAGGATGCGGTACCAGGCGCCGTGCTCGTGGTCGACGAAGTGCTGCCAGGCATAGGCCCAGAGTCGGTCGTACCACTGCCAATAGGTGTTGTCGTGCGTGCGCACGGCCAACCAGGCCGCCGCAGCAAGGCTTTCGGCCTGGACCCAGAAGTACTTATCGCCGTCACAGACCTCTCCACCGGGAGCGAAGCCGTAGACCAGGCCGCCATGCGCCGCGTCCCAACCGTGTCGCATGGCCGTATCGAAGAAGTGCCGAGCCGTGGAGACGAGCCATGCCGGCGCCGAATCGCCGAGGCGCCGCTCCAGCATCAGCAGCAGCTTGGCCCATTCGGTCAGGTGGCCGGTCTGGAAGCCCCAGGGGCGAAAGATGTTGGTCTTGTCGTCGCGGTTGTAGTCCCAGTCGGGCGACCAGTCGACTTTGTAGTGCTCCCAGACCAGGCCGCCGGCGAGCGACGCCTGGCGCTGCGCGATGGAGGTCGCGAGTGTCAACGCACGGTTGAGGTAGCGTGCTTCGCCCGTAGCGGCATGGGCGGCCAGCATGGCTTCGCAGGCGTGCATGTTGGCGTTCTGGCCGCGGTAAGTGCCAACCTGCCAATCGGGAGTCGCTTCGTCTGCATAGAGCCCGTGGGCCGGCTCCCAAAAGCGTCGCTCCATCAGGTCGAACGTCGTGGCGATGCCGTCCAGAGCGCCGGCCGCGCCGGCCTCCGCAGCATGGGCGTTGGAAAGCAACACGAACGCCAGGCCATAGCAGTGGTGAGTACCGTCGGTCACCGTGGCCTGGCCGTCATGCCAGTCCAGCGTCCAGGCATAGCCCCCGTGCGGTTGGGCATGGGCGGCGTTGACGAAGGCCAATGCATGGGCCACGTCTGTCCGCAAGCCGCCGAACCAACGCCAAGCCAGCGCATGGTTGAAAACAAAACGCGTGCTGCTGACGAGGTGGCGGGTGCGCCGGTCATACACGGTGCCGTCGTCCTTGAAGAACTGGAAGCAGCCGCCGCTGGGGTCCTTCGCGCGAGGCGCGTAGAACGCCAGGGTGTGGCGCATGTGGGCTTGCAGGAACTGAGGATCACGGAAGTTGGGCAGATGCGAATTCATGCGTGCTTCTGTATAGGATCAGGGCTTGACGGTGCTGCTGACAGAAAGCCCTCGGCCGATGCGAAACCGGACGAAGGCCACTTGAGCAAAATACCGATCAGCACGTCGCTTGCGTGCCGATCAGTTCGGTTCACTCACTTCCAACCCGGCATCTGGTCCAGCGTCAATGCGTTCGGCGAGCTGTAGAGCACAGGCAGCGCCGTCTTGTTGCGCGGGTCGTCGATGAAGTCGGGCCAAAGCATCTGGAACACCCACTTCGGCTGAGCAGCGAGCTGTTCGGCCGTCGGCACGTATTGGTTCTCGCCGATGGCGATCGGCTTGCCGGCCGCGGCGCGCAGCATGGTCTGGTAGTTGAAGTCGGTGTAGCCCTTCATGTAGATGTCCAGTGACGCGATGTCGAAGTACTCGGCACCTGGGTTGTAGGTGTCGACGTCCGTACCCAGCGAATCAAAGTCCTGGACGTTCCAGACCCAGATGATGTTGTCCAGCCCCTTGGTCTTCGTGAGGTAGTCGTGCGTCATGCGGTACAGCGCCGGCGTGCTGTACGTGCCGGTGTGGCAGGCCCACCAGAAAACGCATTGGTTCATCTCATGGAAGGGGCGGAACATGACGACGACGCCGGCATCTTCCAGCTGCTGGAAGTAGCTGGCCAACGTATCCAGGCGGCCGATCCAGTTCTTGTGCAGCGTTGTCCCGGGCGTCAGCAGGTCCTTGAACTGCGCATCGGTGAGCTTCTCGGGGTTGGCGCCGCCGATGTCGTCCCAACTGCACATCTCGTCGCGAGTGGGGGCGCAGGCGTGATAGAGAAGATTGACCAGCGCGCCCTTCTCAAACTGCTTCTTAGCTTCGGCGATCATCGTGCCGCGCGCGTTG
Source organism: Pelomonas sp. Root405 (assembly GCF_001425165.1). Classification (GTDB taxonomy): domain Bacteria; phylum Pseudomonadota; class Gammaproteobacteria; order Burkholderiales; family Burkholderiaceae_C; genus Pelomonas. Next base: position 653,750 of record NZ_LMDU01000012.1, on the reverse strand, counting down.
ACGTAGGTGCTCCCAAAAAGAAAGTCTCCGCTCCACAGGGCAGACGGTTTCCCGGTGATGGCTTCCACACGGGCGGAGTCGCTGAAAGGCGTGGGCGAGTTCTTGTTATGCGCGCCCATCAGCGTCTTCGTGCCGGAGATGCTGGTAATGAAATCAAGGATCTTTTTCTTGACCGGGGCTGCGGCGGATGGACCGGGTGCGGGTGCAGGGGCGGGTGTGGGGGCCGGTGCTGGCGCTGCCACGAAGGGGGCTGGTGGCGCTGTCGGGTTGTTGTCCAGATCACTGCCGCCGCCACCGCAGGCCGCAAGTGATGCTGCTACCGCAAAAGCTGCGGCGAGTGCTGGGAGTCTCTCGGTCTTCATTTTTGTCCTCAAGGAGTTGGGATGCGAGAAGGCGAGTCCGGCCAGAGCCGCTTCACCAGCGGCCCGGGTCCTGCTCTATTTGTCTCGCGGATCGCCCTCAGCCGGCTTCACTCGCGGCTGAGGGCTGCCGGCACGGGTGTCAGAACTTGGCGCGTACACCGACCACGTACTTGCGCTCGTAGACGTTGTTCCAGGCCTTCTGGTCGTCCCAGGTCACGTAAAAGCGGTCGTACTCATTGGTCAGGTTGGACACCTGGCCATAGACCGTGAACTTCGAATTGACGTCATACGACACCGATGCGTCCACATAGTTGGTGGCCGCCTGGTACAGCGTCAGGCCCGTCCAGCCCTGGTAGTTGTTTTGGTCTGCTCGCTTAGAGCGGTGGTTGTGTGCCAGGCGCACCTGCAGGCCATTGCGCTCGTACCAGAGCACCAGGTTGGTTTGGATTCGCGAGTTGTCACCGAACAGGACTTTGTTGCCCGCGAGGTCGTTGCCCTGCGTGTCTGCCAGCGACAGCGTGGCAGTGGCCTCGACACCCAGGCCAGACAGCAAGCCCGGCAGGAAGTCCAGCCGTTGTTTGGTGCTCACCTCCATGCCCTTGAGCTTGGAGCCCTTCTGCTGAATCACGCTCTGCACCGTGGCGCCACGACGCACGACGCCGTCCAGGTCCGGCAGGTCGGGCCGGTTGATTGATCCCGTGCCGATGGAGGTGGCAATGTCGATCTTGTAGAAAGCAAGGCTGACAAGGCCACCCGGGCGGTTGTACCACTCGAAGGACAGGTCCAGGTTCTTGGAGCGCCACGGGTCGAGGTCGGGGTTGCCGTCCTGGTTGCCGCTGAGCACGCGGAAGATGTTGGGCGTGACCGAGGTGTCGATGCCGTAGTTCAGGCGCAGGCCACCGCCCCAGTTTTGAAGGTCCAGCAGCGACATGTTCTTGGCATAGGCCAAGCGCACTTTGACGTCCTTCACCGGGTCGATGACGAAGTTCAACGCCGGCAAGGTGTCGGAGAAGCTGCGCGACTTTACGTTCACGCCGAGGTCGGCGGCGGGAGCACCGTAAGGCCGGCTGGCGCCCACCTCGTGCTGTTGGACATCGAACTTTGTCTTGATGTGCTTCACGCCCAGGTTCGCGCTCCAGGGCATGTCGCCCAGATAGCCCTTGGTGTTGCCCTGCACGTAGAAGGAATCCTGCTTGAACTCAATCTTGTAGGACTGGCCCGGGTTGATGGCCTCGACCTCGCCCGGATAGAGCCGCTCATGGAAGGCCGCGGGGTTGTCCATTGCCTTGGCGCTCAGGCCGTACACGGCGGGGGTGTTGCCCGGCATGTTCTGCAGCAGGCCATACTGGCCGAGCAACGTCGGGTCATTCATCTTGCGCGTCAGGCCGGCCGTGAAAGCGCCCGCGGCATTGCCTGCCGTGCAGGCGCTGTTATCCAGGCGCACGTCAAAGGCCTTCCACTTGACCAGGCAGCCATTTGGATCGCTGGCGCTCTGGCCCTTGTAGACCGGCGCAAGGCGGTCAAAGGCAAAGTTGTCGACCTCGCGGTTGCCATGGCGCATTCCGAAGTCCACGCTGGTGTTGGCGGTGAACTCATAGCTGCCATCGAGGCGCAGCGCCTGGCTCTTCACGTTCGCGTGATTGTTGTTCTCCGAGGAGATGGTCTTGAGGGCGTAGTTGGCCGGGTCGCTGAACCGGCTGGTGACCGAAGCCGGCAGGGCCCACTGCGGATGCTCGCCCGTGTAGTCCACCGAAGCAGGCACGGTCAGGGAGCGGATGCCGCCCGTGTTGAAGGCCAGCGTGCCTTGCGGGTAGTAGCCGATGCCGTTGGACCACTGGTTGCCATCGGTCAGCGAGAACTGGGCGTAGGAGTTGTCAAGGTTTCGGTGGGCCTTGCCATACAGCGCCCTGGCCTTAAGCTTGAGCGCGCCACCGTTGTCCCAGTCCAGTTCGACGTTGGCGTTGGTGGACTTGGCCTTGGTGACGGCTGTTTCGCTCAGGCTGTCGAGGTTGGCAATCAGCACGTCGTATCGCTGCACAGTGTTGAGCGTGTAGCCGCCGTTGCCGCCGCCATAGCCGGCGGGAAGCTGCACCTTCGGCGAGGACTTGCCCGGCGTGAACTGGGCGCCCGACCAGGAGGTGTTGCTCATCTCGAGGCCCGCGCCGCGGTCGTACTGGTCCTGCTTGGTGAAGAAGGCCTCGGCCGTCAGGCGCAGTGCGTCGGTGACGTCGGCCTGGAAGGCAGCATTTACACCCGCACGCTTGCGCTGGATGTTCCGCTTGAAAGAGCGGTGCGCGTCATCGTTGATGTAGGCGTCGGTGGCCGTGCCGTTGCCGTTCACGTCATACCCGACGACGGTGCCGCCGGCATTGGTGACGGGCGTGCCGCGCGGCACGCCGTCGGCACGGAAGGTGTCGCCAGCCAGGCCTTCATTTCGCACGCTGAAGGCGCCGCCGAACTTGCCTTCGCGAGCGGTGTAGCCGTTGCTGTCGCTGACTGCAGCGCCGAGCAGGAAACCCATGCCGTTGCCGGTGTAGGCCACCAGTCCGTTCACGGATGGGCTGGCGGCGTCGACCTTGTCGCCGTTACCGTACTCGGTTGCGACGGAGGTCACCCAGCCCTTGCGCAGATCCAGCGGCCGGATGGTGCGCAAGTTGACGGTGCCCGAGATGCCGGCGCCGAGCAGTTTGCCGGTGGACGACTTGTATACGTCGGCGCCCGCGAAGAGCTGGGACGGAATGTCCGAGTAGTTGGGCCGCACGCTGGTGATGCTGCCGGCGGTGATGAACTCCTCACCGTTGAGCAGCGTGCCCACCTGGGGCAGGCCGCGGATGTTGACCGCGGTGCCTTCGCCGGCCTCGCGGCGGATCTGCACGCCGCTGATGCGCTGCAGTGAGTCGGTGATCGTGGCGTCGGGCAGCTTCCCGATGTCCTGGGCCGTGATCGAGTCGACGATGGTCGCTGCAGCGCGCTTGAGGTCGATGTCGCGCTCCTGCGACTTGCGCAGGCCCGTGACGATCACGGTTTCCAGCTGTTCAGACTTTGCTTCGGCGGATGCCGGCGCTTGTTGGGCATGGGCGCTCATCAGGCAGCAGGCCAGGGAGCTGGCCACGGCGGTGGCGGTCAGCGCGTGGGAAGTACGCAACCGGTGTTTATTCATCTCTGTGTCTCCTCGTGTTATCGGTGGGTGGGAACGAAATGCGGGTGATGCGGGAAGGCGTGGATCAGCCCAGTTGCAGCGCCGGGTGGGCCAGCGCGACGGCGCTCGTCAGTGCGCTGGCATCGCCACGGATGCCGACGCGAACAGGCGCGCCGGGAATCAGGTCGATGAAGTTGTCTGCGAACTGCACGCCCGGCGCGCTGAGCCACAGCCCCTTGAGCGGGCGCTGCACGCTGAACAGCCAAGCGTTGCCGTCGCGCTGTGCCAGCAGGCCTGCGTCGGGCAGGTCGCGAAAGCGGAAGGGCTCGGGCCAGGCGCTGTCCCGCGCCAGCACGTCATCGCCGTTGCGCAGCTGGGCCGTCACGACGACATGGGTCGGAGGAAGGTCAAGCTTTAGCAGCGCCTCGGTCGTGCCGTTGGGCCTGACGATCAATTCCGTCTGCGTTTGCCCTTGCAACTGGCCTTGCAGGTCGTGCAGTTGCACTGTCAGGGCGGCCGGCAGTTCATCGGGCAAGGACGACATGACCCAGACGCGCAATCCGTCGGATGTCTGGCGGGCGGCGACCGCGATGGGTGCGAGCGCGCGCCGCACGGCATGCCAGGCGGGCTTGGCCGTGCCGCTGGAATCGATCAGTGCCCAGCTGGTGCTAGGCCAGCAGTCATTGAGCTGCCATACCAGCGCGCCGCCCACCGCCCGGGCGCCCTGGCGTTGCCAGCGGCGGCGGTAGTCCTGGTAGGCATAGCGCATCGCCTCGGCCTGCACGAACTGCGTGCCGTAGACCTGGTCGGCCAGCGTGGGGCCGACGCGCAAGGTGTCGGCCAAGTAGACCGCCAGCCGCCGGTGGCCGTCCATCATCTGCAAGCCGGCCTTGTTGTGCCAGGCCAGGCTCTCGCTGTGCGGGTGCTGGTCGGCGGCGGCGAGCGTCTGCTGCAGCAAAGGCAGAGACGGGTGGGACTGCATGCCGAACTCGCTGACGAAGCGTCCCTCGAACTTGTGATAGTCCGCATACGGCGCCATCTGCCCGTGCCAGACCTCCCAGGTGTGCCGGTCGCCCACCGTCGCGTCGCTGGACACGATCACTTCGCCTTGGGCCGGCGAGTAGGGGCTGCCGGGCCAGTAAGGACGGTCCGGATCCAGCGCAGCGCACAGCTCGGGCAGCAGCTTCTCGTAGATGCGCCGGGCCGGCATGTCGTCCGGCTTGTCGGGCCCGTAGCGGCCGCAGGTCTCGGCGATCGCATAGTCCTCGTTGTTGCCGCACCAGAGGGCTAGGCTGGCCCGGTGGCGCAGTCGCTTGATGGCGGCCACCGCCTCCTGTTTCACGCTCTCGACAAAGGCGTCGTGCGCGGGGTAGACGCCGCATGCGAACAAGAAGTCCTGCCAGACGAGCAGGCCGAGTTCGTCGCAGGCGTCGTAGAAGGCTTCGTCTTCATAGATACCACCGGCCCATACCCGCAGCATCACCATGTTGGCGTCGCGCGCCTGCTGCACGCGTTCGCGGTAGCGCTCGGGCGTGATGCGGTTGAGCAGGTTGTCGTCTGGGATCCAGTTGGCGCCCCCGGTGAAGAACTCCCGGCCGTTCACGCTGAAATGAAATGACGAGCCGGCCTCTGCCTCGATGGGTTGCTGCAACAGCGCCAGGCGCCGCAGGCCAAGCTTGCGTTCGCAGCGGTCCAGCACAGCGCCGCTGGCGTCGCGCAGCTCGGTCACCAGCCGGTAGAGCGGCTGCCCGCCCATCCCGGCCGGCCACCAGAGCTGAGGGTCGACGACCTGGAAGTCGGCATCGCCGCCCGCGCGATTCGCCAACTGACGGCCATCGGGCGCGTAGAGGGCGTGGAGGACATGGCCTTCGAGCTGCGCTTCAGAACCGCTGAGCTCGGCGCTGACGGCGACGGTGACGGCACTCGCGTCAGGCGCCCAACGCAGACGCGTCTGCACGTCGGCGATACGCCGCGAGTAAGCCTGCAGGCGCACAGGCTTCCAGGGGCCGCTCGTCAGCAGCACCGGGCCCCAGTCCCAGCCGTAGTGATAGGGCGCCTTGCGCACATAAAGCCGGCTGCTGTCGCCATTCCAGAGCGGCTGCTTGCCATGCTCGGCCTCGACAGCTTGGCCGCGCCGCAGCGCCGACTCGAACACCAGCACCAGGCGGTTGGCCCCGGTCTTGAGCCACTGCCGAACCGGCAGGCGGTGCGGCACGAACATGTTGTCGCTGCGCAGAATGCAGTGGCCGTTCAACCAGACCTGTGCAAACGTGTCGAGGCCGTCGCAGACGAGGTCCAGTTCTCCGTCAACTGGCAGGGCGGTCAAGTCGAAGTCCAGCCGGTAGACCCAGTCCCGCTGAGCGACCCATTGCACGTCTCGCTCGTTCATCGCGAGGTGGGGATCCGGAATCAGGCCTTCCCGCAAAAGATCCTGGTAAACATTGCCAGGCACCTCGGCGTGGTGCCAGCCGTCGGTCTCGGCCAGCACGGCGTCCAACGTTTGGGGATCGTCGAGCGCGCGGCAGACCCAGTGGCTGGGCAGGGGAAGGTCAGTCAGGGCAAGGATCGTCATGGCAAGGCGGGCAGCAGCGGTCGCGCAGGTGTCTGTGAAGCTTTTGCCGAGTGCTGGCATGGCACCTCAGCTCGGCTGAAACGATATAAACAAGGTCTTTTGTTTATGTTGTTGCCAGTTTGTTCCGACAGCTCCGCATTGGCAAATAGGTAGAAACTCTGAATCATGTTGTTTGTGCAACATTGTTATGTTGCGTAAACATCTGCTGCAAAGTTGGTTGCCTCATTGCGATCTGAAATGGGCCGGCATCGCCCGCGTCCGTGCCGGCTCGCGGTGGATCCACGAGCCTCGTCGGCCCGCCCTTCAAAAGATCAGCAGATCGTCCAGGTAGCCCCGGAATGCACCTGCGGCATCGGCGCGGTCATAGCCGACGTTGATCTCGACGATGGTCTTGCCTGCCGCCACGGCACCGACGTTGCTGCTGATGAGGTTCCATGCACCCTGCACGAGGCGGCGGCCGGCGCCTTGTTGCGACGGGCTGAGCCGGACGCCGTTTTGGTCCACCGCGGCCGTGTTGCGAAGCCAAGTGCCATCGGAGAACAGCAGGTCGATGGCGACATATGTGCCGCTGGTTCCGCTGCCTGCTTCCGACGCAGGAAAGAGCCAGTAGGACAGGTTCGTCGCGGGTGTCACCGGGATGTTGACGGCCAAGACGCGGTTGTAGGAGTAGCTTTGCGTCGCGCTGGCGTCGCGACCCTGGACCAGCAATGAACCCGAGCCCGTATGTGCTGTCGCACCGATCCGAGTTGACGATTCCATCGTGCTCTTGCCGCAGCAGTAGCCTCCGACGTTGGCGCTGGCGCGCACGGTGTCGCTCCAGGTGAGCGGCGAATCGGTGGTTTCGAAGCTGGTGGCAAAGGGCGCCTGGGCGATGGACAGCTCGTCGACGGATGCGCTGAACGGTCCGGTTGCGCCGGGCTGGTCATAGCCGATAGCAACGCGCTGGATGGTCTTGCCGGCAGCCACCGCGCCGATCTTCGAACTCACCAGGTTCCATTGGCCAACCTGCAGCTGGCCGCCGGAGCCTTGCGCATTGGGGTGCAGCGTGATGCCACGCTGATCCACCGCGCCCAGGTTGCGAAGCCAGCTGCCGTCTGTGAACAGCACATCTACGGCGGTGGAGCGGCCGTTGAGGTTGTCCGGCCGTATCCAGTACGACAGCACGGTGTTGGCCGCTACCGGCAGCGCCAGGTCATAGAGGCGGTTGTACGAGAACGACTGCGTGGCGCTCAGGTCGTTGCCGGCAATGCGTAGGGCGCGTGCGCCGGCATGAGCCGCAGCTGTCGTCGTGCCAGTGTCCATACCTGCGGCGACGCCGGCGCCATTGGCGACGTTGGCGCTGCCTTCGACCGTATTGGCGCGCGCCACTGGCTCGCCCGCCTCGAAGCTGGTGAAGAAGCCGCTCACATGAGGCTTCAGAAGGGGTCCGAGTAGTTTGGCCAGCTTGGCGTGCCCCGCATCGTTGGGGTGGGTGCCGTCCGTGAAGTCGGCCGCCACCAGCCAGTTGCTGGTGTCAATGAACCGCACCCGCGTATCGCCCGAGGCTATGCGTGCCTGTACGGCGGCACGGGTCTGGTCAGCGTAGGCGCCGTTGAACAGACGCAGGGCAAGGATTTCGGCCGAAGGGTACTTGGCGCGAATGCCCTGCAGGAAGCTCGCGTATGCAGCCTGGAACGTGGTTGCGGGCACGTTGAAGCTGCTGTCATTGGTGCCAAGGTTGATGACGACAGCGCGTGGCTGGTAGGCCCCGAAGTCCCAGTCAGGTGCTGACGGATAGTCCACCGTCTTCTGCTTGAAGAACTGACGGCTCATGCCGATGGCATTGGGCGAGTAGCACTGGACCTGGTCCACCAGGCAGATGCCGGTGTAGGCCACCTGGGTGTGGTCGGCGCCCAGTTGCTCGCCAATCAGCCAGGCGTGGTCCGACAAGGCCTGCTTGGAGTTCAGATAGCCCGCGACGATGGAGCCGCCGACGAACTCGATGATGTTGTGGCGAACGGCTGGCAGGGATGTCCATGCGCCGCTGTCCAGCGCCAGGCCCTGGAACTTCAGCACGTCGCTCTGGTACTTGGCCGCGATGCGCAGGCTGTGGGACCCGTTGGCGAGTGGGCTGGGCGTCAGGTTGACTGTGCCGGACCGGCCCTCGTAGAGCACGTCGGGCCCGCCATTGATCGATGCGTAGAAGTTGGCCGGCGCGGCGAGCTTCACTGACACGCGCGTGCCGTTGAAATTGACTCGCAAGTACGAGCCGCCGTAGTAGCTGACGGCCTGGCTGGGCGAGGAGCGGTCCCAGCGCCCGACGTAGACGATGTTGGTGTCTGCCGGTGCGCCGTCGCCGGTACTGGCGGCGGCAGGCATTGGCGACAGGCCCTGGGCTGCAGCCACGCCAGCGGCCAGCAGCAATTTTGCGAACGAATTCATTGCGGTGTCTCGATGATTGTTTTTGGGGTGCGCGCCGGTCGCCGCGTTGCGGTCGGCCGGCGCACTCAAGCGGCGTCGGTGCGGCAGCGCGCTGCCACGCCGACCCGGGCTCAGCGCCAGCCCGGCATCTCGTCCAGCGTCAGCACGTTGCTGGCGCCGTACAGACCCGGCAGCGCGGCGCGGTTGCGCGGGTCGTCGATGAAGTCGGGCCACAGCATCTGAAAGATCCACTTCGGCTGGGCGGCCAGCTGCGAGGGCGTCATGACGAACTGGTTCTCGGCAATGGCGATGGGCTTGCCGGCCGAGATGCGCTGCATGATGGTGTAGTTGGCCTCGGTGTAGCCATTGATGTAGATGTCCAGCGAGGCGATGTCGAAGTAGTCGGGGCCCGGCGTGTAGGCGTCGACATCGGTGGCCAGGCTGTTGAAGTCCTGCACGTTCCAGACCCAGATGATGTTGTCCAGTCCTTTGGTGTTCGCGAGGTAGTTGCGCGTCAGGCGGAACAGCGCGGCGCTGCCGTACTGGCCGGTGTGGCAGGCCCACCAGAACACGCACTGGTTCATCTCGTGCAACGGTCGGAACATCACGACGACGCCAGCGTCCTTGAGCTGCTGCAGGTAGCCAGCCAGCGTGTTGAGGCGACCGATCCAGGTGTTGTAGAGGGCCGTGCCGGGCGTCAGCAGTTGCTGGAACTGCGCGGGGGTCAGCTTGGCCGGGCGGGAGCCGCCGATGTCATCCCAGCTGCAGTACTCATCCCGCGTCGGCGCGCAGGCGTGGTACGTCAGGCTGACGGCCGCGCCCTTGCGGAACTGGTTCGCCGCCTCGGCAATCATCACGCTGCGGTAGTTCAGGAACTCATTGCCGAAGCCGAAATCGCCGCCCCAGAACGATGACGGCCGCGCGGTAATGGCGTCCACACGCCGCGTGTCGCTGGTAGGCGTGGCCGAGTTCTTGTTGTGGACACCGACGAGCGTCTGCCGACCGGAGATGCCGTAGAAGAAGTTCATCATGTTCTGCTTCAGCCGCGCTGTCGGCGAGCCCGCCGACACAGTGGTCGGGGTGAAGGTCCAGCGCTGGTTAGCCTGGCTGTTGCAGGCCCACTGCTGGACGTTGACGCCGTCGGTCGTGTACTGGGCGGCGACATCCAGGCATTTGCCGGAGTGCCGGGCCACGACCTGGTAGCGGCCCGAGCCGACGTCGTTGAGCGTGAAGCGCTGGTTGTCGGTGCTCGTCGCGCTCCAAAGCTGGACATTGGCACCATCGGCCGTCGAGTTTGCGGCGACGTCGGCGAGCTTGCCGCTCAGGATGTTGGCGAACTGGTAGTAGCCATTGGCATCGCGCGTGACGTCGAAGGCCTGGGCGGCGCCGCCATTGCAGGCGTACTGCTGCAGGTTGCTTCCGTTGGCCGTTCCCGAGGCAGCGGTGTCGAGGCATTTGCCGCTGTGCTGGGCCGTCAGCGTGTAGCGGCCGGGCGAGATCGTGGCGCCGATGGACTTGGCCACGAAGCGAAAGCGCTGCTGCGGATTGTTGTTGCAGGCCCATTGCTGGACGTTGGCGCCGTCGGCCGTGGAGCCACTGGCGACATCAACGCACTTGCCGCTGTTGCGGTTGATGACGGTCCACTCGGTCGTGCTGCCGCTGACCTGTTGCACCGTCCAGCGCTGGGCCGTGGTGCCGTTGTCGGTCCAGATCTGCACATTGCCGGCGTCGTTGCGAGAGGCGCCGGCAACGTCCAGCGCCTTGCCGTTGATGGCCGTCAGCAGCTTGTGCTCGCCCGCGGCGGTCTGCGCCAGGTCCCAGGCCTGGGCCAGTCCACCGTTGCAGGTGTACTGCTGGACATTGGTGCCGTCGGTCGTGCCGGCGGCGGCCACGTCCACGCATTTGCCGCTGTGCACCGACACGAGTTGGTAGCGCCCCTGGGCAGGCGGCGCGGCCACAGCGGCCTGGGCAGCAGCCGATAAGAGGATGGCGAGCGGTATGACTCTGGGAGGGGCGAATGAAAGAGTTGGCATGGTTGTCTCCGTGTTTTGGCCTGCGGCAAGCGCTCCACCCTTGGATGGCGGGACGTTTAACTTCGGCGTTCGATCTTTACTAAGAATGTAAACATTGATGAACAAAATTATGTTTACATCCAATTCCAGTGTGCGAGTCACCAAGAACTCCAGCAAATAGGTGTAAACGCGGGCGAATATGGACAAACTTGTGAATATTTGTTGTGGCAACATTTGCATGTTCCATAAACAAACTCACTGGTCGGGGTGCTGCCAAGCTGGGCGCCGCGCGCCTCACCACTAGCAAACTCGCTTGAGTGCACGATGACTGAACGGGTATTGATCCTTGGAGGCGGCACCGCCGGCTGGATGACGGCGCTGGCCCTGACCAAGCGCGCTCGCCCCGGGCGGCCGCTGGCCGTCACGCTGGTGGACTCCGCAGCCATCGGCAGCATTGGCGTCGGCGAGGCCACGGTGCCGGCCATCCTTGACTACCTCACCAGCGTGCAGGCCGACGTACCGGCGCTGATCCGCGACAGCCGGGCCACTCTGAAGGCCGGCATTGCCTTTCAGGACTGGCGCGCCATCGGCCAGCGCTATTTCCACGGCTTCGGCCTGTATGGCGCCAGCGCCGGCGGCGTCGGCTTCCACCAGGTCCTGGCCTGGCTGCAGGCCCAGGACGGCGGGCAGGACCTGCGGCTGGAGGACTTCAACCTGTGCGCGCAGATGGCGCTGCGCGGCCGGTTCGCGGCGCCGCCCGCCCAACCGGAGGCCGACCACGACATCTATCGCTGGGCCCTGCACCTGGACGCCGGCCTGTTCGCCCAGCACCTGCGTCGGCAAGCGCTGGGCAGCGGCGTGCAGCACCTGGACGGCGTGTTCGAACATGCCGACATCGGCCCGGACAGCGGCGCCATCACGGCCATCACGCTGACCGACGGCCGTCGCCTGGAGGCCGACCTCTTCATCGACTGCTCGGGCTTTCGCGGTCTGCTGATTCGTCAGGCGTTGCGGCAGCCCTGGGTCAGCTGGCGCCACTGGCTGCCCTGCGACCGCGCAGTGGCCCAGCCCACGGCGGGCAGCGGGCCGGCCACGCCATATACGCTGGCCCAGGCACTGCCCGCCGGCTGGCGCTGGCGCATCCCGCTGCAGCATCGCATCGGCAACGGCCACGTCTATGCCTCGGCCTTTATGAGCGACGAGCAGGCCCTGCAACTGCTGCAGGCCCATCAGGACGGCGAGGCGCTGGCCGAGCCAAACTGGATTCGCTTCGACCCCGGCCACATCGCCCAGCCCTGGGTCAGGAACGTCGTCGCCATCGGCCTGTCGGCGGGCTTCCTTGAGCCGCTGGAGTCCACCGGCATCACCCTCATCCACTCCGCCATCGACAAGCTGCTCGCGCTCTGGCCCGACGACCCCCAAGCACCTGCGCTGGCGGCCGAGTTCAACCGCGCCTCGCTGTTGGAAATGGAGCGCATCCGCGACTTCCTGGTGCTGCACTACGCGCTGAGCGAGCGCCGCGACAGCGAGTTCTGGCGCCACATCACCGCGGCACCGCTGCCCGACACGCTGGTCCACAAGCTGGCGGTCTACCGCGCCAATGGCCACTTCGTGCGCCATGAATGGGAGACCTTCCAGGATCACAGCTGGCTGGCGGTCTATGACGGCCTGGGCGTGCGGCCACAGCAATTGGACGCGCGTTTGGCGCGCTTCCAGGCTGCCGACGTGCGCCAGGGCTGTGAGGCCATGCAGGCCGCCATCCTGCGCCGCGCAGAACAAGCCCCTCTCTCCGATGCCGAGGTCCTCGCCAGGGCCCTTCAAGTCGCCCCATGAACCCAACGCCCGCACAACCTATCCAGCGCATCGTCATCCTCGGCGGCGGCAGTGCCGGATGGATGGCCGCCGCCGCCCTGTCCCACGCCTTCCATAGCAAGCGCAGCATCCACGTCGTCGAGAGCGAAGCCATCGGCACCGTCGGCGTGGGCGAGGCCACCATCCCGCAGATGCGCGCCTTCAATCACGCGCTTGGACTGGACGAGAGCGAGTTCCTGCGCCGCACGCAGGGCACCTTCAAGCTGGGCATCGAGTTCGTCGATTGGGGACAGCGGGGTGAGCGGTATATGCACACCTTCGGCGGCGTCGGCCGTGATTTGGGCCTGGCCTCGTTTCACCATTTCTGGGTACGCATGCGCAACGAAGGCAAGGCGCTGCCTCTCGACGCCTATGCACTCAACAGCCTGATGGGTGAGGCCAACCGTTTCTCCCGCGAGGCCAGGCCCGTGCAGGGTGACGGTCCAGGCTCGCCCGTGTCGTACGCCTATCACTTCGACGCCGGGCTGTACGCCGCCACTCTGCGCCAGATCAGCGAGGCCCGGGGGGTGCGCCGCACGGAAGGCAAGGTCGTGCGAGCACTGCAACGACCTGCGGACGGCTTCGTCACGGCGCTGCTGATGGAGAACGGCGAGCAGATCGAGGGCGACCTGTTCATCGACTGCAGCGGTTTCCGGGGCATGCTCATCGAGGACACCCTGCACACCGGCTACGAGGACTGGACGCACTGGTTGCCATGCGACCGCGCGGTAGCCGTGCCCTGCGGAAGCGTCGCGCCTCTCACCCCGTTCACGCGCGCCACTGCGCGCACGGCAGGGTGGCAGTGGCGCATCCCGCTACAGCACCGCATTGGCAACGGCCATGTCTTCAGCAGCGCGCACATCAGTGAAGACGAGGCCACCGCACAGTTGCTTGCCAATCTCGATGGGCCCGCACTGGCTGATGCTCGCACGCTGCGCTTCAGAACCGGCAAGCGCAAGAAGATGTGGCACAAGAACGTGGTGGCCATGGGCTTGGCCAGCGGCTTCCTGGAGCCACTGGAATCGACCAGCCTTTATCTGATCCAGTCCAGCCTGTCGCGCCTGATCCAGTTCTTTCCAGATACAGACTTCCATCAGCCTGACATCGACGAGCACAACGCTCAGGCAGACGAGGAGTTCGAGCGCATCCGTGACTTCATCATCTTGCACTACCACCTGACCCGCCGCGAAGACTCGGCCTTCTGGCGGCAGGTGCGGACGATGGCGATACCCGAGTCCTTGAGCCGCAAGGTGCAGGCCTTTGCTCACGCGGGACGCCTCCATCCCGCGCAGCGCGATCTCTTCTCGGACCCTAGCTGGTTGCAAGTGATGGTGGGTCAGGGGCTTGTTCCGCAGCGCAACCATCCCCTGGCCGACCATCTGAGCGGCGCGGAATGTGAGTTCTTCCTCCAGCATGTGGGCAGGCAGCTTCAAGCCATCGCCATGAAGTTGCCCGACCATGCTGATTACGTTCGGAACTACTGCACAGCCTAGCGAACTTGCTGCGATTGCCTTCACGGATGTGCCCTTGATCCAGTTCGGACACTGACGTACGGTGACACCGCGCTTGACACCGTTAGGTGCCGGATGCCACTTCAAACGACGTGCTTGGCCACTTGGGCTTTGGAGCCATGATCGCTAAGCGACAGGAGAATCAACCATGAGACGCCGTACCCTTTTGCCCGCGATGCTAGCCACGCCTTGGTTGGCTCAAGCCCAGGCAAACAAACCTGTGACCTGGATCGTGCCTTTCCCTGTGGGAGGCGGCACGGACGCGTTCGCGCGCCCGCTGACGGCAGCCTTGACAAAGCAGATGGGCCGTCAGGTGCTGATCGATAACAAGGGCGGCGCCGGAGGAACTGTGGGAGCCGGCATCGCCGCAAAGCTCGCACCCGACGGCAGCAACTTCTTCATGGGGGCCGTCCACCACACGATCGCGCCCTCGATGTACCCGCGACTCGACTATCGCCTTGAAGAGGATTTCATTCCTGTCGCGCTGCTCGCCAGCGTGCCCCAAGTCATCGTCGTTCATCCTGGCCAATTGCCAGTTAGCGACTTGAAGGGACTGCTCGCGGCCGTGCGTGCGAAGCCTGGCAAGCTCAATTACGCCTCTGCTGGCAACGGCACGTCCCATCACCTGGCAGGTGAACTGTTCAAGCTGAACACCAAGACATTCATCACCCACATCCCGTACCGTGGCGCAGGCCCGGCATTGCAAGACTTGGTTGCCGGACAGGCAGAGCTGATGTTTGACGGCCTCGGCTCTTCGGCGACGCATATCAAGTCCGGCCGCATCAAGGCGCTCGCGGTAGCTGCAAGCAAACGCGCCGTCGGCTTCCCAGACGTGCCAACCGCCGCTGAGGCCGGCGTGCCGGACTATGAAATCTCGACGTGGTATGGGCTGTGGGCTCCAAAAGGCACGCCACGTGAAGCAATCACGGCGATGCAGGCTGAGTTGCGCACCGCCTTCGCGACCGACGAGGTTCGCAAGGTTTGGAATGGACTCGGCGCTGACGTGCCCAACCTGTATGGCGATGCCTTTGGTCGATTGGTCAGCAGCGAAACCAAGCGTTGGGCGGAGGTGGTGAAACGGTCTGGAGCCAAGCTGGACTAATTGTTCTGCTGACTAGCGCTCGCCGATACCGCCAATTCCCGTTCTCGGACCTCGGCAGACCGCAGTTGATTGGGCGCAAGGGATGGTTGGCTGCCGGCGCGCGCATTTTTCAGCAACCAACTGGCGGCGGGCTCTGACTCTCGCTCAGGTCTTGACAGAAAGCCCGCCCCGGTTCGGACAGACGTTGCTTGGCACGGGCAATCTGACAGGCAACCGGCCACATGTTTTCTGGTCTCATGACGATGCTTTCTAACCGGTCATTGCAGCCGACCTGCGCCTGCTTTGCTGGCTAGACGGCTGAACTTCAACGTTGAGCGACCGCTTGCTGGATCCCCTGATGAGCCCATGCGAGCTTCCGCTTTGGGCACTTTGCTGACCCTCGCACCATTGGCTGACCCACATCGCCACTCCCGTCGCCCGCCACATCCAAAGGCAGGCCGCG
This sequence comes from Pelomonas sp. Root405, assembly GCF_001425165.1. Lineage (GTDB taxonomy): Bacteria > Pseudomonadota > Gammaproteobacteria > Burkholderiales > Burkholderiaceae_C > Pelomonas. Next base: position 638,359 of record NZ_LMDU01000012.1, on the reverse strand, counting down.
CCGATGTCCATCAGTCGGCAGCTCGAACCTCGTGAAGCTTATGGCAGCGACCCCGACAGCGATATGGGGGGCGACACGACCATCGCCCAGTCGCCATGCAGACGCCCACCGTGCAAGAACAGACGCGCCACCTGTAGCTGCCGCCAGCGATCCAAGTTTCTCGCCCATTTTTCGCATTCTTCTCGCGAATTTTCCGGGTTTTTGGCGCGAACTTTTCGCCTGTTTTTCATCCGTCGATGCTCGGCTCCCTTGAGAAGAATTCGCAGGGGCTTGAGGACTTCGCTATCGGCTTACGGACGGCTCAGCGCCGCCTCTGCGGCCCGTGAGAGTCCGATCTCCTGCAGACCCCGGTTTCGACCCGCTTTCGACCCGCTGCTGACCCACTTGCGGTCCACTGCCTGTTCGCTGGCACTTGGTCGAGCGCACCTACCGCCGTCTTTGACGGGCGTAGAGCAAACTCGTAGGGCTAGTGCAGGATAGGCTGCGCGCCAGCAAGTGGATGCATGAGCAGACGCGAGCGAGTGTTCTGCTTCAGAACTCGTGGGCGTCTTTCTAACGGGCTATATAGTGGGCGTCACGTCGCTGGCCTGCCCGATTCGCGGGCGTCAGAAGAACGCCAAGCGTTCGCGACTCCGCTCCATTGATGTTGCAGCGCGACTAACTTCCGGCTAGCGTCCCGGCGCCAGGCGAACTGGGAGAAAGCCATGGACAACAAGAATGCAGCCGCAGCTCCGGACAAGGTAGCCGTCGTGATCATTCACGGCATGGGCGAACAACGCCCAATGGAGACACTCCGTGGGTTTGTGGAGACCTTGTGGGAAAGGGATTCAAGCCTTTTCAAGGGGCTGGCCAAGCCACCCGACCACGAGAACTGGGATACCTGGAGCAAGCCAGATCCCCTGACCGGCTCCTCCGAGTTGCGACGCATCACGACCGCCCGAGCACGAAATCCCCACATCTCTGACCGGCCGGGCATCCGTGCGGACTTCTTTGAGCTCCACTGGGCCGACATCACAGCCGACTCCACGTGGGGAGACTTCACGCTGTGGTTCAAGCGTCTGCTGTGGCGAAACCCGTTCGGCTGCGAGGTGCCCAAGCGCGTCATGTTCGTTTGGTGCCTTCTCTGGCTCACGTCAATTGCGGTCCTTATAAGCGGGCTTTCCACGGCATTGACAAAGGTTCCTGTCCTCAAGGACACAGACTTGGCCGGTTTTCTGAACTGGGGCGGCTGGGGCTGGATGACCGTCGCTCTTCTGGTGTTCGGTGCCACCGTAAAAGCCTTCCTGACGGCGTACTTTGGTGACGTCGCTCGGTACGTGAGCGCCTCACCGCGAAACATCAAGGTCCGGCAAGCCGCGCGCGACCGCGGGCTGAAGCTTCTTCGTGACCTTCATGCGAGTGGCGCATATGGCAGGGTCATCATTGTTGGTCACAGTCTTGGCTCAATCCTCGCGCATGACCTTCTTGCGCTGGCGTGGGCTGAAGCCGCGGGGAATATCCAGATAGCGGACGACGACGACATTCTTGAGGCCATCACCGAATGCGAAAACGCTGGCATTGAGCTGCTCAAACTTTGTCGTGAGAAGCCCACTCCTGCGGCCACAGTCAGCCGACATGACCACGGATGCATCTGCGCAAAGCCTGCGGATGCGCCACGGTCCCCCGAGGACGTTCGGACGCTGGCTCAGAAGCTAGGAACGTATCGCGAAGCTCAGCGAAACCTGTTCCGGCTGCTCAGCGAGGTCGAGGTTGGCCCTTCAGGCCAGGAGCGCAGCGCTTGGCTAGTCTCTGACCTCGTTACGCTTGGCAGCCCGCTGACACACGCAAACTTCCTTGTGGCTCAGAACGGCTGCGAGCTGCACGAGATGATGCAGTCGCGCGAGATTCTCCGTGCCCCGCCCGTGTACGAGGCCAAGAAGGGCTCCCATGAGCCGACGTTCACATTCCGCTCATCTAAGGCGCCGGAGTTCACTCAGATGCATCACGCTGCGGCTTTTGCGCCTGTGAGGTGGACGAATTTGCACGACATCACCAGCCCTGGGATGTTCTTGCGGGGCGACATGATCTCCGGACCGGTTGCCAGTGACTACGGTCCGGGGGCGCTTGACCTGAACGTGAGGCCGCTGCGCCAAGGTTTCTTGGGAGGCCTGTTTCCCCGCCTCTTCACTCACACCCTGTACTGGAGCTATCCCCGCGATGGCAAGGGCCAGGCTCCGGGCTACATAGAAGCACTGCGCCTTGCGGTGAATGTGCTGGACGACCCTACCATCGAGCAGCAGCTCATACAGATGTTTGAGGCGGACCTGTCCAAAGCTTCTGCCGATGCTGCCGCGACCGGCGCCGAAGAAGGCTCGAGCGCCCAGGGCTGAACGCCGGCACGCTCACGTAACATCCGGCGACCATGGGCCTATGGCTCGCACAAAGCAAGTCTCGAGGGACGCATGTATCTCGTTGATCTAGAGCTGACGAACGTCCGAGCGATCCGGCACATGTCGGTGGACTTTCGCAGCACCAAGCCAAATGAGAAGACCCGGCGGTGGACCGTCCTGCTGGGTGAGAACGGGTGCGGAAAGAGCACGGTCCTCAAATCCATCGCGCTCCTGCTCGCCGGCTCTGAGGCCTTACCAGACCTCCTCGGCGCACCTGACCAGTGGATCCACAACGACGCAAAACAGGCCACCATCAGCGCGACCATCTGCACGGCAGAAGGTGAAGAGCGCACGCTCACCCTGAGCCTCAATCGTGGGGATGGGCGCGATACGGTCATCAAGAGGAACTCCAACGGCCTACGGCAACTAGACGCGGCCCTGCGCAAGGCGGACCGCAACTACTTCATCGCTGGCTACGGCGCATTCCGCCGGCCTCCGGACACTACCCGTCGGAGCAGCATTGGCAGCAGCCTCGAACAAGGCAGGGCTGCTCAGCTCGGGAGCATGTTCTCGTTGGGGCATGAACTGGTCAGCCTGGAACAGTGGGCCATGGACCTCGACTACGTCGTAGGTACTGAGGGCAGCAGCATCATCACGGAAGCGCTCGGCAAGCTTTTGCCGGGTATGCACTTCAAGGGAATCGACAAGCGCAAGAGAGCCGTCGTGATGGGTACGGCCGATGGCGACGTACCGCTAGGGCAGCTCTCGGAGGGCTATCAAGCGATGGCTGCTTGGGCCGGAGACCTGTTGTTCCGGATGACAGAGACCTTCAAGGACCGGAAGGACCCTCTTGCGGCCCGCGGCGTCATGCTCATCGACGAGATGGATATGCACCTTCACCCCGTGTGGAAGCGCAATCTCGTCGACTTCCTCGACAACGCATTTCCCAACCTTCAGATCATCGCGACCACGCACTCTCCCCTGTCCATTCAGCAGTGCGGGGAAGGTGAACTCTTCGTGGTGCGACGTGAGACCGCCGGCCCAACGCTCGTGCCCTTCGCTGGCGATCCAAGCCGACTGCGGTTGTCAGAGCTGTTCCTGTCACCGCTCATCGGGCTGCAGACGCTTGACTCGCCGAAGGTCGCGGCTTTACGGGAGGAAGCCCGCAGCATCGAGCTCAAGCCCGGCTCCAAGTCCGCGCTAGAAGTCGCCAAGCTCCGCTCCATCCAAGAGCAGCTTGAAGGTACTACGCCCATGACCACAGAAGAGGCTCCAGCGTTCGCCAAGCTGATCGAGTATCAGAAGTCCCAACCGAACCTGGACGCTGCAGCCCGAATGATGGAGGCTGAGGAGCTTTTCGGAACCGCACGGGTGACCGTTGAGCCCGTGGCGCCTGCCGTAAAAAGCAGCCGAACAGTTCGCAAATCCGCGGTACCGCCCTCTTCCGCTCGTCCTCGAAGCGTCAGCGGGGCCAAAGCGACATCGTCATCGAGTAGTCCGGCTGTGAAGAAGGCTGCGGCGCCCAAAAAGCCCCCCGCCAAGAAACCAGTTGCACCGAAGCCGCTACCGAAGAAGCCTGCTGCGGAGGTTATTCCTCCGAGGGTTGCTCCAGCAAAGCCTCGCGCTGTCGTGAGGCCTGCGGCTAAGCCTGCTGCGAAGGGCAAGCCGTGAAGAGGCTCTGATACAGGGCAACAAGCCATCTGCCGTCACTAGGGAGGTAGCGGTGATCCATCTCAAGCGCGCTCGAGACCTGGCAAGCCTAAACACTGGCTTCACGGGCGAGGGCCTCTTCACCAAGCTGATCGCACTCACTGAGGCGCGCCTGGCTAATCCGGCCAAGATTGACTGGGAGGGCATCCTTGGCGACTGGAAGAAGATGAAGCCCTTCTTGCAGCGGGACAGTTCCGAAAAGTGCGCTTACTGCGAAGCTCCAACGTCGGATGTCGCCTATGGGGATGTGGAGCATTTCCGCCCCAAATCCGTCTACTGGTGGCTCGCGGTATGCGTCGACAACTACGTTTTCTCGTGCCAGCTGTGCAATCAAAAATATAAGGGCGACCGCTTCCCCATCGCGGGCGCACAGCTGACAGGCCCCAAGCTTCCGGCCACACTTCCCAAGACCAAAGCTGCCCTCAAGCGCCTGATGGCTACACTCTGCCCTGACCCAGCGACGGCGGATGAGGCAACCCTCCTTGCCGACTGGTTGGCCGAAGATCCTGACCTGCCCCATCCGTACCTCGAGGACCCGGAGCCGTTGTTCGCTTGGGCGGCAGTCGAAACGAACGAAGAGGTACGGGTCATGCCGCCCGACAACGCCTCGCCTCGCGCAAAGCGCGCTGTCAAGGCTGCGGTGGACTATCTAGGACTGAACCGAGAGACGCTGGCTCGTCAGCGGTACATCGTCTATCGGTCGCTGGTGTCAGCTGTGCGCACCTGGAAGCTGGGCGATGCGCCGAGCTTGGATCAGATCAAGTACATGTGCCAGCCCAAGCACCCGTTTGCTGGCATGTGTCGCTACTACGCCCATCTCGCCGGCGCGCCCATCACGCGCTGAAAGCCTTCAGAAGTTCGTCGGGAAACCTCTTTGGGGAGTCTGCAATGGCGCTTTCGCTTCCGCATCCCTACTCCGTCATCGGGAGCCTGCACTCGGCATTGGCGAACGAGGCTAAGCAGGTTCTGCATGACGCCTACGTGGCAGCCCATGCTTCCGCTGCCGCGCAAACGCCAATTGCACTGGTGCCGCAGGAACCTGACTACGTCGCAGAGCTGATCAAGACGGGCGTTCCAGCACTCGCAGCAGCGTGGAAGCAGCATCTCGCCGGTCACGGCCTGACCATCGATATCCTCGGGGTGTTCGTTCATCAGTCTCCGATGGTCGACTTCCCCGATGCGGCCGGCACACCGAAACGTTGCGAGCTAGGTGACCTCTTGCTGGCGGTTCGCTTCCCCAGCGTTCCAGCACCTTCGGGTGTCGCCTCCCTCACGCAAGCCAAGATGTCGCCAGGCACTGTCAGCACCTTGGCCGGCACTGACCAGCACCACCTCTACTCGATCTGGCCGGACTTCGACCTCGCACGGACCTCTCACGCCGGCATCGCCATAGGTCCTGCAGCGGACCAAGGTTTGCTGGGCGAGATCTCCAGCTTTGGGCCGACTACTGCTGGACTACCAGCCGCCGACACCTGGACGACGGAGGATTTCCAGAGTCCGGGCACCACGGGCAACCTTCAAGACATCTTGGCTGACCTCGCGGCAGGCGTCGCGGGGCGGCCCTTCTCCCCGTTCTATGGGCCTCGTACCCCACCTACGGTGGGATCCCCATCTGCGGGCGCAGAGTGGGACTTCTTAATCGACTACCTGCTCAGCGTGACATTCGCCAAGGCGTTCACGCGAACGCGCATCGGCGTGTCTGGACAGACTCGCGGCATCGTTGTCAATGCGTTCTCGGATGGGCAAGTGCTGCGTTGGGAGGATGACCGGCTCTGGTCCGCCGCCCTGCACCAGTCGACGCCGGTCAACGCCGAACATGTGCTGCAGCTCGTGCGCACTGCCCTTGAGTTCAGCCTGCTAGGTCGAACTGGCGGTCAGCTGCCGCTCAAGGACGACGAGGGTCCTTTCGAACAAGGTAAGGGATTTGGCGTCATCCTGATCACCATCCGATAGCTGATCCATATAGCCGCGGGAGCTACTCGCCGGGATGGTCGAGGTCTTTGCCCTGCGCAACCGTCGCCGGAATGACTGATGCCACGTCAACCGTGGAGTGGCCTAGCGCCGTAAGCGCACGGGGAACACATCCTTCTCAGAACAGTCGTTGGCAACTGCCCCGCAGCATTGATCGTGAGCCGTTCCATCGTAAGCGTCCGGGGAACGCCTCTGCCTAGCTTTGCGATTCGGCTTCGACCCAGACGGTTTGACCGGGGTGATGCTCTTCGATGGTCCCGATGGCGTCGGGAATCAGTTCGCGGTCTCCGAGCTCGTAGATGANCGATTCGGCTTCGACCCAGACGGTTTGACCGGGGTGATGCTCTTCGATGGTCCCGATGGCGTCGGGAATCAGTTCGCGGTCTCCGAGCTCGTAGATGAACCGACTGACGTTCGGGCGGTCCAGTGCCTCGTAATCTGCCTCCGCAATCGCGTCGCTGCCGCACCAGATGGCTTCATCGGCCTTGGCGGTGCGAAGCACATCAGCCAGGCCAGCGGGCGTGATTGCAAGGAAGACCATAAGACGTACCTATGCGTTGGTGGCGCGAGCTAGACAGTCTGCCACTGGTGAGGCAGAAGTTGCTCTATGCAGCTGCGGGCTCGGTGTCCTTGCGTTTGGCGGCCATCAACTCCGCCAGCTGTGCTTCCAGCGCGGCGAGGTCAGCATCGACCGCCTCGTCGAAGAGCGCCTTCTGCTCTGCGTCGAGCTGCTCGCTCTTCTTGCCGAACTTCACGCGGCGCAACTGCGCCATCTCGAAGGTCAGCTTCTCGATCTTGGCGTCGCGCCACTTGATCTCGTGGCGGTCATGCGCCTGGCGGTCCAAGAGCGCTCGCACCTTGGCGCCGATGTGCCCGAGCCCTGCGGCTTCCAGCGAGGTGATGTCTTCGGCACTGAGGGGCGCGGCGACTGCCATGACGGCAGTGTGGGGCGAGCGCGGGCCACGCGCATCGGCGCGAGCACCGATTGCGTCACAGCAAACGGATCGCGCCGTCGTCTTCCACGCGCTGCCCCGGCAGGCCCAGCACCAGGGCCTGCAACTGAGGCTGCGTCAGCGGCATCTGCTCCAACGTGACCTCGCGAGGCCAGACGAAGCGGCCCTGGTGCAGACGCCTCGCTGCCAGCCACACGCCGATGCCGTCATGCACGAGCACCTTCATGCGCGTGGCGCGCCGGTTGGCGAAGAGGTAGGCATGGTGCGGGTTGGCGCTGCCGAAGACCTGGACCACGCGGGCCAGGGCGGTCTCGGTGCCAGCGCGCATGTCCAGCGGCGTCGTCGCAAGCCACACGGCGTCAATGCGGATCAACGCAGCGGCTCGCGCATCCAGGCCGCACACGCGTCGGCAGCGCCGGCTGGCCACGTCAGCGCGATGGTCGTCGCGCCGCGGCGAATCTCTATGCGGATGGGCTCATCGCTCGGCGCAGGCTGCGCGGATGGTGCTGGCATCGGCAGCGCGATGAAGCCGACGGGCTTGTCGCTGGCGGCCACTGCGTCGACAGGCGGCTGAGCCATCTCATGGACCCAGCGCCGCAGCAAGTTGGCGTTGATGCCGTGAGCCATCGCCACGGCGGCCATCGAGACGCCTGGCTGCTGCGACGCTTGCACCGTCTGCGCCTTGAACTCGGGACTGTGAACTCGCCGCCGGCGGCCTTGCGCTGCTTGGTCCATGGTGCGTACGTATCCATCAAGTTCGTGAACTGACCCCCAGAAGTTGGACAGTTGGCGGCTAGTTGGTGGCGAAGCACTCTCGATATTCGATGGGGCTCATCCCGTTCAGACTCGACCGTATTCGGTCTTGGTTGTAGTACCGGATGTAGGCCCGCAGCCCAGTCTCAAGCTTTTCCAAGTTTCCGAACTTGTTGAGGTGGAAGTATTCAGACTTCAGCGTCCCGAAGAAGCTTTCGACCACGGCATTGTCCAGGCAGTTCCCCTTTCGAGACATGCTTTGCGTCACGGCATGCGCATCGAGACATTGGCGGTACTTGTCCATCTGATACTGCCAACCCTGGTCCGAATGCAAGACGGGTCGGTCACCCGGGCGGAGCCGAGCAAAGGCTCGATTTAGCATCGCGCCGACCATGGTGAATAAGGGAGACGGCAAGGAGCTTGTTGACCTGTTGGTTGTCTTCGGAAACGACGTCCTGCTTTTCTCGGATAAGGAGTGCGCCTACCAGTCAGACGTTGATGTGAAGATTGCTTGGCCGAGGTGGTACCGCAAGGCCATTGAGAAGTCAGCGAAGCAGCTTGCCGGGGCCGAGAGTTTCATGAAGCGCTTCCCTGAGCGCATATTCATCGACAAGGGCTGCGCGACGCGCCTTCCGATTGCGCTGCCAGCACCAGGCACAGCCCGGTATCACCTTATCGCAGTCACTCGCGGGGGACATTTTGCAACCCGTGAGTTCTTCGGGCAGGGTAGCTCTGGCAGTCTCATGTTGCTGAGCGCGCTGAAGGGTTCCAAGGCCCATCAGGAGACGCCGTTCCACGTCGGCCAGCCGCTGGAGAGCGGCCGGTTCGTCCACGTCCTCGACGAGATGACGGTGGACCTGCTGCTCGACGAGTTGGACACCGTGCCGGACTTGGTCTCCTACTTGCGCAAGAAGGAAGAGTTCCTTCAAACACGAGGCCCCATCTTCTCAGTGCCGGGGGAAGAGGAACTGCTGGCTCGGTATCTGTCGACGATGCGTGACGAGGAGCATGCGTTTCCGAAGGTGCCGAAGGATGCTGGCTTTGTCGCGCTCCCTGAAGGCGATTGGGTCACGTACTTCAACAGCCCACAACGGGCGGCAAAGAAGCAGGCTGACGAAATCAGCTACCTCTGGGACACGCTCATTGAGCATCAGAGCAAGTTCATTCGCTCGGGGACGGCCATCGGAATCCCAGGCGAGCCGCCGGCAGACCCGGCTAACCATGAACGCATCGTCCGCGCGCTAGCGGCGCAACCACGGCTCATGCGTCGTGGATTGGCCGCAGACATAAATAAAGCCATGCAGCGCAGCGACGAGGGCAGGATGTTCGCGCGCGTAAAGATGGTGGGCAGGCCTCCGGAGCAGGCGTTTGTGTTTCTCACCATTCCTCGCCCGGCAGGCGAGGACTACAACACCGTGTACCGGCCGCGCAGGATGCATGCGCTGACGGTCTACTGCCACGGGGTGAAGGAGGCCATGCCGACCCTGAAGTCCGCCATCGGCGTGGCGAGCGAGCCGTTCTCCGATGGCACAGCCAGCCAGGAATTCATGTACGTCGATCTATCCGACATGTCCGCCGAGGAAATGAAGATGTGGCGGGAGCAGGCAGATGAGCTGGAAATCTTGCGGCCCAAGACTGAGATGCAGATGTTCCGGGACACCGAACGCGAATTTCCAACCCCCTTCAAGTTCGTGGACTCACCTCAGCGGTACGTCGGTGAGGACGGAATGCCAATCAGCCGCGCCGCTCGTCGCCAGGCTGGGCGGGATGCGCGTAAAGCAGCAAAAAAGGCCGGCCGCCGCTAGACGCCACCTTGCGAACGAAGCGGAGGTCGCTGTATCCCAGCTTGCTCAATCTGACTTTCACCAGTCGACCTGGCAGCACGCAGCGCTTCTGAAACTGCTCGTTGCCAAATTCGGCCTGTGGCGCGCCGAAGTTGTCGTCGCGCCCAGTCTCATGCTCCCTACTTTGCTGCTGAAGCGGTCGGGGGTTCCGAATCCAGCTGCCAATCCGCCAGTTCAATCCAGGATTTTTCAGCTTTGGCCCACTTTTGGCCCACATGGGCTTGCAGGCATAGCCCGCTGGTGGAATCAAAAATGCAAAAAGCCCTGCAAGTCAGCAACTTGCAAGGCTTTGATCTGGTGCGCCCGGTTGGGATCGAACCAACAACCCCTGCCTTCGGAGCGCACTGCGATTGCTGTGCTTGCCAAGGCTGGACTGGCACGAATCAATCGCTTCGACTGCCGTGATCAAGCCTTCTGCTCTCGAAGCGAGACGACCGGCGCACCTTGGCGCAGCTGGTCTAGGTAGTCAGCCCACGCCTGCAGCATCTTGCGCCGCTGTTCGACGAACTCGGTCCGGTTGTATGCACGGCCGAGGTTGTCGCGGACCGAGTGCGCCAGCTGCGCCTCAATCACGTCAGGATCGAACCCGAGCCGCTCCTGAAGCATCGTCCGCGCCGTTGCGCGAAACCCGTGGCCGGTCACCTCATCAGCCGAAAAGCCCATGGCGCGGAGCGCCGCGTTGATAGTGTTCTCACTCATGGCGCGGTCGTGATGGCGCTCGCCGCGAAAAACCATCGTCGCATGCCCGGTCAGCACATGGAGCTCGCGCAGCACGGCCACCGCCTGCTTCGGGAGCGGGACGAGGTGCGGCGCACCATGCAGCTTCTGGCGCAGTTCCCGCTTCATGCGCATGGCCGGCACAGTCCACAGAGCGCCGTCCAGGTCAATTTCGGTCCACTCGCCGAAACGCAACTCTCCGGGACGCAGCAACAGCATCGGCGCCAGCTTCAGGGCCGCGCGCACGACCGGCGTCGCAGCGTAGTGGTCGATGGCGCGCAACAGCTCCCCGAGACGCTTGGGCTCCGTGATGGCCGGAAAGTGTTTGACGTGCGGCTGCCGCAGCGCGCCCTTGAGGTCTCGTGCTGCATTGCTTGATGCCTTACCGGTCGCAACGGCGTAGCGAAGGACTTGGCCAGAGTCCTGCAGCGCCCGGTGTGCCGTCTCAATCACCCCACGCGCTTCGATCCGCCTCATAACCTCGAGAAGTAGAGGTGCCGTCACCTCACCCACTGGGACCTTGCCAATCCACGGGAAGACGTCGGCCGCGAGCCGCGCGATGATCTTGTCGCTATAGCTTTTCGCCCAGCCGTCTTTCTTCACGGCAAACCATTCGCGCGCGACCGCCTCGAATGAGTCAACCGGAGGCAGGCCCTGCGCTTCCCTCTCCTGCGCGGCTCGCGCCTCCGCGTACGAGGCTTTCGCGGCCCTGCGCTTTTGGCTCGGATCGATGCCTTCGGCGAGCAGCTGCCTGATCGCGTCCGCCTTCCGCCGAGCGATGGCCAGGGTGGTGTCTGGGTACGTGCCCAGCGAGAGCATGTTGCGCTTGCCAGCGAAGCGGTAGTCGAAACGCCATCCATGCGACCCGCCCTTGACGAATAGGAGCAGGACGAGGCCGTCGCCGTCGCTGAGTCGCGTTCGCGCGTCTCCCGGCTTGATCGCCTTGATGGTCGCGTCGGAAGGGATCAGGTTGCGCGGCATGGAGTAACTTTCTGGCCTCACCCACGCTTCAGGGCTGGTTACTGCCAAAGTTACTCCTGGGATTGGAAGAACTCAAGGAATCAGATGCAACCGTCTGAGACGCAAAAAAGCCCTAGAGCGTTGATTCTCTAGGGCTTTTTAGACTTCCTGGGACCTCTTGGGATTCCCCGGAACGGCTTTCTGGTGGCCTGGGGCGGAATCGAACCACCGACACGCGGATTTTCAATCCGCTGCTCTACCAACTGAGCTACCAGGCCTTGATCTGTTTCGTGAACGGCTGGCGCCGCTCAGCGAAGTCCGCGACTGTAGCACAGGCCAAGTCGCTTGCGCTAGGTCAGCCGCCCGCTCCGCGCTTATTGCGGCTCAGGTCCACGCCGAGCTGCTTGAGCTTGCGATAGAGGTGGGTGCGCTCCAGGCCGGTCTTCTCGGCGACGCGGGTCATGGAGCCGTTTTCCTTGGCGAGGTGGAACTCGAAATAGCTCTTCTCGAAGGCGTCGCGCGCCTCGCGCAGCGGACGGTCGAGTTCGAAGCTTTGTTCGGACGCGAGCGCGTTGTTGCTCGGCATGTGGTTGGACAGCACCATGCCGTGGCCAGCGGCCGGGGGCAGCAGATTGCCGGGCTCGGCGCGGGTGTAGCTCGGCATGCCGATGACGGCTGCCGGGGCGGGGCGCGGCGGAGCGGTTTTGACCAGGGCCTGCTCGACAGCGCGCAGCAGCTTTTGCAGCGTGATGGGCTTTTCGAGGAAGGCGATGGCACCGAACTTGGTGGCCTCCACCGCCGTGTCGATGGTGCCGTGGCCGCTCATCATGATGACGGGCATGGTCAGCAGGCCGGCACCACCCCATTCCTTGAGCAGGGTGACACCGTCGACATCGGGCATCCAGATGTCCAGCAGCACGAGATCGGGACGCATGCGCTCGCGCACCGAGCGCGCCTGGGTGGCGTTCTCGGCAAGCTCAATGGTGTGCCCCTCGTCACTGAGGATTTCAGACAGCAGAGCGCGGATACCCAGCTCGTCGTCGACAACAAGAATCGTAGCCATGAATCCTTAGGTCTTGGCACCTTGCGCACCGGGTTCGGTGGCGGGTGTCAGATTCGAAAATGATAGCGAAACTTGCGCACCGACCACCGCGGCGTCCAGACCGGGCTCGGCGGCAGAGCCCGCATCGGAAGCGGGATGCACGTTGCGCAAGGTGATGCGGGCGCCGTGTTCATCGGCGATTTTCTTCACGACGGCCAGGCCCAGGCCGGTGCCTTTGGCCTTGGTCGTCACATACGGTTCAAAGGCGCGCTTGAGCACTTTCTCGGCGAAGCCGGGGCCGTTGTCAATGATGTGCAGGCGCACCGAGCGCGGCTTGCCGGCCTCGGTCACCGACAGCGAGGACCGCACGGTGACACGCCCGTCCGGGCGCTCGTGAACGGCGTCGAGCGCGTTCTGCACGAGGTTGTGGATGACCTGGCGCAGCTGACTGGCGTCGCCCTTGATGTGAGGCAGGTTGGGCGTGAGGTCGGTGGCCAGGCGGCCGCGGTCCTGGGGCTCGGCATAGAGGCTGAGCACTTCGTGGATGAGGGCGTTGAGGTCCAGCGGATGCAGTTGCGCCGAGGGCAGGCGGGCGTAGTCGCGGAACTCGTTGACCAGCTGCTTCATCGCCTGCACCTGGTTGACGATGGTGGCGACCGAGCGCACGAGCATGGCCTGGTCGGCGCCTTCGAGCTTGGCTTCGAGCTTGTGCTGCATGCGCTCGGCCGAGAGCTGGATGGGCGTGAGCGGGTTCTTGATCTCGTGGGCCAGGCGGCGAGCCACCTCGCTCCAGGCTGCCGAACGCTGGGCCGAGACCACTTCGGAGATGTCGTCGAAGACGACGAGGCGCGCGCCCTGAGGCAGCGGGGCACCGCGCACCAACAGCGTTAGCGGGTCCTGCTTGGGGTCGAGCTGGAGCTCGAAGGATTCCTGCCAGAGCTCGCGGTCCATGTCGCGCTCGTTGCTGTCGGGGCCGAGGTGCTGGTCGAAGCGCCGGTCCAGCGATGCCGAGAACTCGGCCAGTTGGGTCACGTCGGCGAGCGGCCGGCCGATGTAGGCGGACAGCGGCAGGCGCAGGATGCGCGTCGCGCCGGGGTTGACAGTCTCCAAATTGCCGTCGGCGTCGATGACGAGGACACCGGCGGTCAGGTTGTCGAGGATGGTCTGCAAGTGGGTGCGCGCGGCGTCCAGCTCGACGACGGTGCGGGACACCTGGGCGCGCGCATCGGCAAGCTGGCCCGTCATGTCGGCAAACGAACGCGTCAGGCCGCTCAGTTCATCGCGCGACGGCAGTGCGGGGCGCACGGACAAATCGCCCTGCGCGACCAGCCGCATGCCGTCGGCCAGCATCAGCAACGGCCGCGCCAGCTGGTTGCCCAGCGTGACGGCGAGCAACAGCGCCGCGAACGTGGCCAGGATGAGCACCAGGGTCAACGTGCCCAGGTACATGCGACGAAGGCCGACGCGTTCCAGCGAGCGCTGCTGGTATTCGCTGTTGGCGGTCTGCACGGCCAGGGCATTGGTCAGCATGCTGGCGGGGATGCGCTGGACGACCATCAGATAGCGCTCGCCCAGCCCCAGGCGCAACTCGGTGTTGGGCAGCAAGGCCAGCGTGCGGATCTGCGCGCCGCCCTGCAGCGCCGCCGTCTCGTCTTCCAGGCCTTCGAGTTGGCTGACGACGCCGCCGCGCGCCTGGCGCAGCATGGTGCCGCTCGGCCGGTCGGCCGTCAGGTGCCGGGTGTCGCCGCCGCTTTCCAGCAAGATCTGGCCATTGCCACCCACCAGCGCCACAGTGCTCGCGCCGAGCTTGTCGCGCAGACGCTCCAGCGCCAGCAACTGCGGGGTGTTGTTGTCGGCGAGCTGGTCGGCGGCGTCCCGCGTCTTGCTGCCCAGGTCGGCGACCATGGCGTCCAGCGTGCCGCGGCCGAGGTTGAGGCCGGCCTCCAGCGCGCTGGCCAGGCGCACGTCGAACCAGGTCTCGATGCTGCGGTTGACGAACTGGTAGGAGACGGCATAGATCATCAGGCCGGGCACCACGCCCACCAGCGCAAAGATGCCCGCCAGCTTGAGCAGCAGGCGGCTGCCGAAGCGGCCGCGCCGCACGCGCAACAAAAGCCGCACCGCCGCCGTCAGGATGACGAGGGTCAGCACCACCGCGACGCCGACGTTGACCCAGTAGAGCCAGTTGTAGTGGCGTTCGAAGAAGGCCCGTTCCGAGGTGGTGCCGACGATGAGCACGAAGGCCAGCACGCCGGCCACGCCCGTCAGGGTCAGCAGGGTGATGACCCAACCCCAGCGCGAAACCCGGGTCATTTCAGCGTGAAGTCGGGCGCGAAGTTGCGCTTTTGCTCGATGCTGAGCGCAAAGCCGGACTGCAGGCCGATTTGCATCGGGCGCGGCAGTTGGGTGACGTCGAGCTTGTAGCTGAACTCAAGGTAGTAGCCGCCGCTGTCCTCGATGTCCTTGGGCTCGGCGATGCGCCAGGCGCTCTGGCCGCGTACCGCCGTCAGCGCCTCTTCCAGCGTCGCAAAGCTCTGATGCAGGCCGCCGGTGGAGACCCGGTACTGCCGCAGCAGCGACTTCCATTCGATGCGCCAAACCCGCTCGGCGCGGGCCACCCGGGCGTCGCGCCAGTACCAGCGGTTGCGCAGCACGCTGGCCTCGGCCACGAAGTAGAGCGGCACGCCCTTGTGCAGCGCGTCCTCGGCCGCGCGGCTGAGCTCGAAACGGGTCGTGAAACTCAGTTCCAGCCCATCGTCGGCGCGGCGGGTCGCCATCTGGGCCAGCTCGATGCCCTCGGCCCGCACCGGCTCCGGCAGCAGGGCGAGCAGCACGGCAAAAAAGGCAGTGATGGCGATGCGGGCGTACAAATCAGGGCTTGGTCAGCAATGCGTAGAAGAAGCCGTCCAGAGGCGGCTGGGGTTGCTGGGCATTCTCGGCGACGGGCAGCAGGTGACCCGTGAACCCGGGCACGGCGTGGGCCTTCGCCGTAGGCTGGCGTTGCAAAAACGCGTCGAGCTGGGCCTGGCCTTCGGCGCGGAAGACCGAGCAGGTGGCATAGACCAACCGACCGCCCGGGGCCAGCAGCGGCCACAGCGCGTCCAGCAATTCGGCCTGCGTGCGTGCCAGCGCGGTGATGTCGTCAGGCCGGCGCAGCCAGCGCACATCCGGGTGGCGGCGCACGATGCCCGAGGCGCTGCAGGGCGCGTCAAGCAGGACGGCGTCAAAGGGCTGGCGGTCCCACCATGCCGCGGTCTGACGGGCGTCCGCGGCTTTCAGCGTCGCTTGCTGACCAAGGCGGTTGAGCGTGTCCTGGACACGGATCAGGCGCTGCGCATCGGCGTCCAGCGCGGTGAGCTGCAGGTCGGGTTGCAGCTCCAGCAAGTGCGCCGTCTTGCCGCCGGGCGCCGCGCAGGCGTCCAGCACCCGGGCACCCGGCTTCAGGCCAGCGCCGATGACCAGCGGTGCGGCCAGCTGGGCCGCGGCGTCCTGCACCGACACCAGGCCTTCCGCAAAACCCGGCAGCGCAGACACTGGCGCCGGCTTGTCGAGGACGAGGGCCTGGGGTGTGGCGGCCCCCAGCGGGCGCGCAGCCAGGCCGAGGGCCGCGAGGCGCTGGGCATAGTCGGCCACCGAGCCGCGCTGGGCATGCACGCGCAGCGTCATCGGCGGCGCGCGGTTGCTGGCGGCGAGGATGGCCTGCCACTGGGCCGGCCAGTCCTGGCGCAGCTTCTCGACCCACCAGGCCGGGTGGTTGTAGGCGCCCAGCGGGCTGCGCTCCGCGGCCGCCACCATGGCCGGGCGCTCGCGCAGGAAGCGGCGCAGCACGGCGTTGATGAAGGCCGCGCTGGCCGGGGCGCGCAGCTTGGCGGCATGCACGGCCTGGTCGACCAGGGTGTGATCGGCATACATGGGCGCTGCGTCGGGCTCGGTTTCGGGCCACAACAGGGCCAGCGCGGTCAGCAGCAGCGCATCGACCCGCGGCGGCGGCGCCTTGGGCGCCAGCTGCTGGCGGGCGGCTTCGGCGCCGCCCAGGCGGCGCAGCGTCGTGAAGGCCAGGGCCTGGCTGCCGGGGCGCAGGTCGGCAGGCACCTTGGCCAGCAAGTCGGTCAGCGAGCGGCCCTCGCGCACGCCCTGCACCGCATCGGCGGCCTGCGACAGCAGGCGGTGCAGCGGGGCGGACTGGGGGGTCGAGGTCATCGCGGCAGTGTAGAGAGGGTGCCGGCACGGGCGCGCTGCCGTCCGCGGCACTCGGTCTTTCGACAAGCCGGGCACGGGCTTTGCCCTTTGACCAGACAATCCGCGCCCATGAACGCCCCCGCCCACGACGCTCCCGTTTCCGAACGCATCCGCTACCGCCTCGTGTCGGCCGGCTGCCGCCACCACGCCAACGACAACATCGCCGCCTACATCGAACCGGGTGAGCTGGACGCGCTCCAGGCCGAGGTGCAGGCCAAGATGCAGGAGGTGCTCAAGAGCCTGGTCATCGACACCGACAGCGACCACAACACTCAGGACACCGCCAAGCGCGTGGCCAAGATGTTTGTGCGCGAGGTGTTCGCCGGCCGCTACGCCCAGGCGCCGACGGTGACGGAATTCCCCAACTTCAGCCGCCTCAACGAGCTGATGATCGTCGGGCCCATCACCGTGCGCAGCGCCTGCTCCCACCACCTCTGCCCCATCATGGGCAAGGTCTGGATCGGCCTGCTGCCCAACGAGCATTCCAACCTCATCGGCCTGTCCAAGTACGTGCGTCTGACCGACTGGATCATGAGCCGGCCGCAGATCCAGGAAGAGGCGGTCACCATGCTGGCCAACGAACTGCAGGAGCGTGTGCAGCCCGACGGCCTGGCGCTGGTGATGGAGGCCGACCATTTCTGCATGCACTGGCGCGGCGTCAAGGACAGCGAGTCCAAGATGACCAACAGCGTCATGCGCGGCGCCTTCCTGAAGGACGCCAACCTGCGCCGCGAGTTCCTGTCCCTCATCTCGAAAGCCTGAAAACCATGCTGGTCCGACTCATGTACGCCAGCCGTTCCACCGCGGCGACCGTCGACGGCGACCTTGCCGCCATCCTCAAGTCCTCACGCGAGCACAACCCGGCGGAGGGCATCACCGGCTTGCTTTGCTTCACCGACGGCGTCTTCGTGCAGGTGCTCGAAGGCGGCCGCAACGCGGTCAACGCCCGCTACAAGCGCATCGTCGAAGACCCACGCCACCGTGACGTCATCCTGCTGGCCTACGAGGAAATCGCCGAGCGCGCCTTCGCCGGCTGGACCATGGGCCAGGTCAACCTGCACCGCCTGAACCCGGCGCTGCTGTTGAAGTACTCCGAGACCGGCAAGCTCGACCCCTACACCATCAGCGGCGCGGCCATGGGTTCGCTGTTCAGCGAAATGTGCGCGGCCGGGGCGATTGCGGCGAGCTGACCGGCCTCGCTAAAGCGACCGCGCCTCGCCGAACCCGTAAAGGTTCGCCAGCACCCGCGTCGGGAACTGCTGCACGGCCTCGTTGTACTGCGCCACGGCCTGGTTGAAGACCTGGCGCGCGAACGCGCGCTGGCGTTCGATCAGCTTCAACTCGCTGACCAGACCGTCGATCTCGGTCTCGCTGCGCAGCTCGGCCTGGTGGTCCAGCAGAGACAGCAGCCGCGTCAATGCCGCAGCGTGCAGGGCGCTGGCCACTGCCAGCGTGCCGACCGGGTCGGGCGCCCAGGGCTTGGCACGCGAGGCCTGGGCCGCCGCCTGAGATTCGGCCTGGGCACTGGCGAGCGCGTCGAAAGTGGCCTGCTCGCTGGGCAGGCGCGGCGCGACAGCGGCCAGCAGCTTGTCGCACACCTCGCTGCGAGCCTTGAGGTGGGTGTCGAGCTGCGCGAACGCCTCGCCAATGGCATTGCGCAGCGACATCAGGCGGTTGTAGGCACCGATGCCCCAGAAGAACAGCAGCGCCGCAGCGGCCACGCCGGCCGTCTGCCAATTCAGCCAGGCCGTCATGCGGCGGCCTTGTACCGCTGGAAGCCCTTGGCCCTCAGCTCACAGGCCGGGCAATGGCCGCAGCCATGGCCCCAGTCGTGCAGCTCACCGCGCTCACCGAGGTAGCAGGTGTGCGTGTCCTCGACGATGAGCTTCACCAACGCCTCGCCGCCCAGGGATTCCGCAAGCCGCCAGGTGGCGGCCTTGTCGATGAACATCAGGGGCGTCTCCAGCGTCATCGGCGTGTCCAGGCCCAGGCTGAGCGCCACCTGCATGGCCTTCATCGTGTTGTCTCGGCAGTCCGGGTAACCCGAGAAATCCGTCTCGCACATGCCGCCCACCAGCACGCTGGCGCCGCGGCGATAGGCCAGCGTCGCAGCGAAGGTCAGGAAGAGCAGGTTGCGGCCCGGCACGAAGGTGTTGGGCAGGCCGTTGGCCTGCAGCTCGATGGCGCGCTCGTCGGTCAGCGCCGTGTCGCTGATCTGCCCGAGCAGGGACAGGTCCAGCAGATGGTCGGCGCCGAGCGTCGCCGCCCACTGCGGGAACTGACGCGTAATCTCCGCACGCACGGTGTTGCGGCAGTCCAGCTCGACGCGGTGGCGCTGGCCGTAGTCGAAGGCCAGCGTCTCGACCTCGGCGTAGCGGTCCAGCGCCCAGGCCAGGCAGGTGGTGGAGTCCTGGCCGCCGGAAAAAAGCACGAGCGCTTTGCGGGTGTCTTGCATGGGCGGGATGCTACCTTTGCCACCCCTCCGGCTCCCTGGCAACCCCCATGCGCCTCATCCCCTTTCGATGGCTCGTTCCCTGCGCCGCGGCGCTGGCATGGCCGGCCACCGCCCTGGTGCAATCGCGCATCGACGAGGTGCTGGTCTACCCCGGCGGCGCCCAGGTGACGCGGCTTGCCACGGTGGCGGCAGGGACGCGCGAGCTGGTGCTGACCTGCCTGTCGGCGCGATTCGACACCGACTCGCTGCAGATCACCGCGCCGGCCGGCGTCAACCTCGGCCCGGTGCAGGTCGAGACGCTGCCGCGTGAGCGCGCGCCCGAGTGTGCGAACAGCCCGCTGGATGACGGCATCCGCAAGCTCGAAGCCCAGCGCGACCTGCTAACGGCCGAATCGAGTGCGCTGGACACCAGCCTCGGCTACCTGAAGACACTGGGCGCGGGCGAGGCGCGCGCCACGCCGTCCACCGGTATTGCCGCCACCGCTGACAGCATTCGCAAGACCGCCCACGATGCACTGCTGCGGCAGGCGCAGATCCGCCGCCAGCTGGCCGACCTGGACAAGCAGCTCGCCCCGCTGCAGGGCCAACGCGAGCGCGTGGACGCCGCCAATCCGCAATGGCGCAGCCTGCGCCTGCGGCTGTCCACCGCGCGTGAGGCCGAGCTGAAACTGAGCTACCGCATCACGCAGGCCGGCTGGGCGCCGAGCTACCGCGCGCTGCTGGACACGGCCACGGGCGCGCTGGCCCTGGAGCGCCTGGCCCAGGTGTCGCAGCAGAGCGGCGAGGACTGGAAGAACGTCAAGCTGCGTCTGTCCACCGCACAGGCTGCGGCGCGCGTTGGCGTCAATCCGCCCCCGCCGTGGCGGCTGGACCTCTACCGCCCGCAACCGCAGGCCGAGATGCGTGCAATGGCGCCGCCCCCGGCGCCAGCGCCCATGATCCAGAGCGTGGCTGTGTCGGGATCGCGTGCCGCCGCCGAACCCGCGCTGGACCGCTTCGACCTCGGCGTCTTCCAGGGCACCCACGCCACCGAGTTCGTGCTGCCACTGCGTGTCAACATCGACAGCGGCACGCAGCGCGCCAGCCTGACGCTGGGCAGCGAGGCGCTGCAGGCCCGGGTGATCGCCCGCGTGCAGCCGCAAAGCGAGGCCGCGGCCTATCTCGTTGCCGACTTGGCCAAACCGACTGGCGCCTGGCCACGCGGCACGGTGCAGCTGATGCGCGACGGCGCGCTGGTCGGCAGCAGCACGCTCAACGTCGCCAGCGGCGAGGAGCGGCTTGAGCTGCCCTTCGGCCGTGACGAGTCGGTGCGCGTGCAGGTCGAGCCCGAACAGCGCAATGCCGGCAACGCCGGCTTCATCGGTGCGCGCGCCGAGCACCGCTACGCGCGCGCCTGGGTCGTCGAGAACCGCCACACCGCGGGCACGCTGACGCTGCAACTTGTCGAGGCGGCGCCGGTGGCGCAGCACGAGGACATCAAGGTGCAGGCCCAGTTCAGCCCGGCGCCCACCAACCAGGCCTGGCGCAAGCAGCCGGGGCTGGTGCTGTGGGAGCAGCCGCTGGCAGCGGGGCAGAACCAGCGCTTCACGGCGGACTACGTCATCAGCGCGCCGAAGGACGCACAGGTCAGCGGCCTGCGCTGAGGGGCGCCCAAGTCACGACGGCGGCGGGTTGAAGGCAGGTACATCACCTGCCCGCAGCCCGCCAGCCGCTCCCCCTACGGAAGCCTTTGCGGCATGCCTTGCAGCCGCGCCGACGCGCGCAACGGCTGCACGAACGTCGCGTTAGCAGGCACACAGCCTGCCGCGGCCGCAGCGCCGTTCAACCGAGGCCGCGCAGGCCCTACAGGAGAGTTTCCATGGCTATTTCCCACTCATCGCAGCGCGACATGACCAGTGACCGCAGCGTGTCCACCACCACCTCGTCGCTCAACGCCGTCGACTGGATCGCCTTGCTGCTGATGATCATCGGCGGCATCAACTGGGGCCTCGTCGGCCTGTTCCAGTTCGACCTGGTGGCGACGCTGTTCGGCACCATGACGCCGGTGTCGCGCATCGTCTACGGCCTGGTCGGCTTGGCGGCGCTCTACGGCATCGTCATCGTGATCAAGTGGTCGCGCCGCACCTGACCCGGGCGCTGCCGCTGATCGGGCCGCTGCTGCTGCCCTTGGCGGCGGCGTCGGCCTTGCAGGCGCTGCGCCTGTGGCGGGCGCAACGCGACGGCCGCGCCATCGCCGCCCGTACCCAGCCCTATGAGCAGCGCCATCCTCAGCCGCGGCGGCGCGTGCTGCTGGTCGGCGACAGCACCGGCCTGGGCGTCGGCGCTGGCCCGGAGCTGTCCATCGCCGGGCGCCTTGCCCGCGACTGGCCGGACGCCGAAGTCCACAACGCCTGCCGCAGCGGCGCAAGCCTGGCCGATGTCGAGTCGCAATTGCCGCCGGATGGGCCGCCGTATGACTTGCTGCTGCTGCACGCCGGCTGCAATGACATCTTGCGCGGGCACAGCCTGAGCCGCATCGAAGCGCAGGCCTGTGGCTTGCTGCCGCGACTGGTGCGCAGGGCCCGCCAGACCGTCTGGCTCGGGCCGCCCAACCTCGGCTTGGCGCCGGTCTTCGTGCCGCCGTTTTCCTGGTGGCTGTCCAGCCGCACCCAACGAGCCTGCGAGCGCTTTCGGCGCAGCGCCCAGTGCTTCGGCGTGCGCTACCTCAACTTCTATGCGGGCCGCCGCGACGACATCTTCTCGGCCGATCCGCAGCGCTACTTCGCCCGCGACCGCATCCACCCGAGCGCTGCTACCTACGGTCATTGCTACGAGCAGCTCAAGCGCTCGCTGGTGGACGACCTTGGGCGCAGCCGCCCCTGACGAGCGAATTCAGGCCGACGGGTCGCCGGCGAGCAGGCTCTCTTCATGTTCAGCGGCGTCAGGCGCCAACGTTGCGTCGGTCGATGTTCACCGATCCAGACGGCTGCCACATGTGCCGGCCGTCATCCCGCCACCCACTCACCGGGTTCGATGCCAAAGAACTGCTGTGCGGCGGCCATCGCTTCTTCAACGGTCGGGTGCCAGGTGTCCGCGCCGTAGCGCTTGTCGCCTGACTCGTACAAAAGCAAGTAGTTGGCGTTGCCGTCGCTGATGATGCGGAACGAGAACTCCACGTCGATGGCATTCAAGTCGTCGGGGTCGGCAGCCGACCAGCCGCTGTTCGGCTCTCCGGCGATGCGGACGGATCGTTTGGTGATCGACAACGGTGCTTGCATAGGGCGCGCCTCGTCAGCCCCTCACCTCACCCTGCCCCAACACCACCCACTTCATCGACGTCAGGCCCTCCAGCCCGACCGGGCCGCGGGCGTGGAACTTGTCGGTGGAGATGCCGATCTCGGCGCCCAGGCCGTACTCGAAGCCGTCCGCGAATCGTGTGCTGGCGTTGACCATGACGCTGGCGGAATCGACCTCGCGCAGGAAGCGCATGGCGTTGGGGTGATTGGTCGTCAGGATCGCGTCGGTGTGATGTGACCCGTAGCGGTTGATGTGGGCAATGGCTTCGTCCAGCGAATCGACCACCTTGATGCTGATGACGGGCGCGAGGTATTCAGTGGACCAGTCTGCCTCCGTCGCCGCCACCGCGCCGGGCACCAGCGACAGCGTGCGCAGGCAGCCGCGCATCTCCACGCCCTTGGCCCTGAAGACGGCCGCGATGCGCGGCAGGAAGGCGGGCGCCTGCGCGGCGTGCACCAGCAGCGATTCGGTCGCATTGCAGGGGCTGTACTTCTGCGTCTTGGCGTTGTCGACGACCTTGACGGCCTGGTCGAGATCCACCTCGGCATCGACATAGCTGTGGCAGTTGCCGTCCAGGTGCTTGATGACGGGCACCTTGGCTTCGGCGCTGATGCGCTCGATGAGCCCCTTGCCGCCGCGCGGGATGATGACGTCCACCCATTGCGGCTGCGAGATCAGCAGGCCGACGGCGGCGCGGTCGGTCGTGCTGACGAGCTGCACGGCGGCGCGCGGCAGTCCCGCCTCTTCGAGCGACGCGGCCACCAGCTCGGCCAGCGCGAGGTTGGAATGGATCGCCTCGGAGCCGCCGCGCAGGATGCAGGCGTTGCCGCTCTTGATGGCCAGCGACGCGGCCTCGATGGTGACGTTGGGGCGGCTCTCGTAGATCATGCCGAACACGCCCAGCGGCACGCGCATCTGGCCGACGCTGATGCCGGTGGGGCGGCGCTTCACGCCGGTGATCTCGCCGATGGGGTCGGGCATGGCGGCGATCTGCTCGCAGCCTTCGGCCACCGTCGCCAGCGTCTTGGCGTCGAGCTTGAGGCGGTCGCGCAGCGGGGCGCTGAGCTCGGCGGCGCCCGCCAGATCGCGAGCGTTCGCGTTGGCCAGCGCAGGGCCGGTCTCGCGCAGGCGGCGTGCCAGCGCCAGCAGCGCGGTGTTCTTGGCGGCCGTCGGGGCGGCGGCCATTTCGGTGGCGGCGGCGCGGGCGGCGCGGCCGAGGGCGTCCATGTAGGTGGCGAGGTCGGAGCTCATGCGCGGATTGTCCGCGGCATCCGCCCTGGCATCGCCGCCTGTGGATTTCACTTCACGACGACCGCGCCTTCGGCGTCGCGCAGTTCCACCTTGCGGCCCAGCGCTTCGAGCTGCGGCAGCACCTTGGTCTTGTCGCCCACCGCGACGACGATCAGCTGCGCCGGGTCGAGGTGGTCACGCGCGGCCTTCTGGGCCGTGGCGGCCGTGACGGCAGCGAGCTTGCGCGGTTCGTCCACCACGGCGCTGAGCGGGCGGCCCACCGTCCAGTTGGCCGCATAGGCGCCGACCACGGCGCGGTTGGTGTCGAAGGCACCCGGCAGCGACAGCAGGCGGGCATTGCGCACGCGCGTCAACTCGGCCACTGCCATGGGCTTGGCGCGCATGCCTTCGATCTCCTTCCACATGTCGGCCAGGGCCGCGCCGGTCACGTCGGTGCGCACGCTGCCACGGATGCCGAACTGGCCGCGCTCGCGGCCCATCGCATAGCCCGAGAAGATGCCGTAGGTGTAGCCCTTGACCTCGCGCAGCTGGTGGTTGATGCGCGACGTGAACAGGCCGCCGAGGGCGGCATTCATGATGCTCAGGGGCGCTGCGTCCGGCGTGGCGGCGAAGGGGCCGGGCGCAACGACGGCCAGGGCCGTCTGCGGCGCACCGGGCTTGTCGACGACGACGGTGCGTGCGGCGATGGGCCGGGCCGACGGCAGCGGTGCCGCAGCAGCGGCGCCGCCCTCGCCCTTCCAGGCACCGAACAGCGGCTCGACCAGAGCGCGCAGCTCGGCCTCGTTCAGGTCGCCGGCGACCACCAGGGCGGCGCGCTCCGGGCGGTAGTGGCCCTGCCAGAAAGCGCGCAGCGCCCCGGCGTCGACGGCCTTCAGGCTGACCTCGGTGCCGACGCTGTGCGGTGCCAGCGGATGGCCGTCGCCATAGACCACGCGGTTGCCGACCGCATCGGCCAGCAGCGGGGCCTGCTCGCGCACCTGGGCCAGCGAGGCGAGCATCTGCGCCCGCAGGCGCTCGACGTCGCTGCCGTTGAAGGCGGGGTTCATGACCACGTCGGCCATCAGCGCCAGGCCTTCCCGCGCGCTCTGCTTGAGGCCCGAGAACTGGACGCGCGCCTCCTCTGAGCCGGGGCTGGCGGTCAGCGTCGCGCCCAGCGCCGCTGCGGCCTCGGCGATTTGCTGGGCGCTGCGCGTCTTGGTGCCCTCGGGCAGCATGGCCACCGTGAAGGCGGCCAGGCCGGGCCGGTCGGGCGGGTTGGTGCCCTGGCCCGCGCGCACGACCAGGCTGGCGCTGACCAGCGGCAGACCCGGCTTGGGCGAATGGATGACGGTCAGGCCGTTGGCGAGGGTGAAGCTTTGCGCGGCCGGCACCGTCAACGCCTTGGCTTTCGTCGCACCGGGCGGCTTGTTGCGCCAGGGCTCGGCGGCGTTCAGCGATTCGCGCTCCCCCTTGGCGGCCTTCGTCGGCATGGCCGGCGTGGGCACTTCGGCCGCCAGCACCTGCTCACCCGGCTGGGCCTGCACGACGACGCGGCTGTCCTTCTTGAGCCATTGGGCGGCGACCGCGCTGACGGCGGCCGGCGTCAGACCGGCATAACGGGCCAAGTCCTTGCCGACGAAACCGGGATCGCCAGCCATCTGGTTGTAGTGGTTGAGCAGGTCAGCCAGCGTCGTGACCTTCTCCATGCGCTGCAGCAGGTCGGTCTGGATGGTGGCGCGGGCCTGGGCCAGCTCGGCGTCGGTGGGCGGTGTGCTGGCGAGCCGGGCGATCTCCGCGTCCACCACCTTCTCGATGTCGTCGAGCGACGCCCCGGGGCGGGCGACGATCTCGATGTTGAAGATCGAGCTCAGCGACTGCGAGTTCTGGCTGACCTGCACGCTCTGCGCCAGCTGCCTGTCGCGCACCAGCAGGCCGTACAGCCGGCTGGCCTTGCCGCCGCCGAGCACGTGGGCAGCCATGTCCAGCTCGGCATCGCCGGCCGCGAACATCGGCGGCGTGTGCCAGGCGATGTTCAGGCGGCTCAACTCGATGCGGTCGGTGACGACGAGGCGGCGCTCCTTCGTGATCTGCGGCATGGCCACCTTGACCTCGGGCGGCCTGGGCCCGGCTGTCAGCGTGCCGAAGTACTTCTGCACCAGGGCCTTGGCGCGCTTGGGATCGAAGTCGCCGGCCAGCACGAGCGTGGCGTTGTTGGGCCGGTAGTAGGTGCGGGCGAAAGCCTTGACGTCGGCCAGCTGGATGCCTTGGATGTCGGCATGAGATCCGATGACGGCCGCGCGGTAGGGGTGGCCCTCGGGAAAGAGCGCCTGGAACAGCGCCTCCTCGACGATGCCATAGGGCTGGTTCTCGACGCCTTGGCGGCGCTCGTTGCGCACGACGTCCTGCTGGTTGGCGAGCGCCACGGAATCGACCTCGTCGATCATGTAGCCCAGCATGTCGGCCTTCAGCCACAAGCCCATCTCCAGCTGGTTGGACGGCAGCGTGAAGTAGTAGTTGGTGCGGTCGAAGTTGGTCGAGCCGTTGCTGTCGGTGCCGCCGGCGGCGTCGATGAACTTGTCGAACTCGCCGCGCGGGATGTGCTTGCTGCCGGCGAACACGAGGTGCTCGAACAGGTGGGCGAAGCCGGTCTGGCCCTTGGCCTCGTCGCGCGGGCCGGCATGCACCCACAGGTTGAAGGCCACCAGCGGCAGGCGGCGGTCTTCGACGAGGATGACCTCGAAACCGTTGGCGAGCCTGAACTTCTCGTGGCGCACGGCCAGCTGGCCAGCCTCGGTGCTGACGGCACCCTCCATGGGCGCTGCAGGCGCGGCGGCGGCAGGCAGGGCGGCAGAGAGGGCGCCGGCCAGGGCCAGCAATGCGACGAGACGGCGGGGAGCGGGGGCGTTCATGCGGTTCAGTCCTCGGAATGCGATGCGTGGATTGGGCAGCCTGGCCGGGCCTGCCCAGAAGTGCCGGGAGTCAGCGCAGTTGCCAGGGCGACAACCAGGCCAGCAGCGCCAGCCACAGCGGCGCCGTGGCGACATAAAGAATGGTGGAGACGACCGTGGCGGCCGTGACCTCGGCCTCCAGCGCGCGGTAGCGCTGCGCAAAGATCAGCGCGTTGGAGCCGGTCGGCAGGGCCGCGATCATGACGATGACGGCCAGCGGCATGCCGTTCAGCCCCAGGCCCCAATGCGCGATGGCCAGCACGACCGCCGGCATCAACAGCAGCTTGGCGGCCAGCAGCCCGGCCAGGCCGCGCCAGGTGCGCGGCCAGCCGTAGTAGGCCAGCGACATGCCGATCAGCGTCAGGCACAGCGGCACGACGGCTGTGCCCAGCGTCTGCAGCGCCTCGTCGGCCACGGCCGGCAACGGCAGGCCCGTGGCGTTCCAGGCCAGGCCGGCCAGCACCGGCAGCACGACGGGGTGGATGACGGTGTTGCGCACCGTCTGCAGCAGCGTCGCGCCGAGGTTGCCCTGCTGCTGCTGGCGCGCCAGGTCCAGCTCGACCAGCGTGGTCAACAGCGTCAGGATGCACAGCGCATGCAGGCTGACGACGGCAATGTGGATGGCCAGGCCCTGCTCGCCGAACACGCCCGCCGCAACGGGCAGACCGACCTGCAGCGTGTTGCCGAAGCCGGCCGTGATGGCCTTGACGCTGGGCCCGACGACGCTCTCGCCCGGCTGGCGGCGCCAGCGGTACAGCACGTAGAGCAGTGCGATCAGCACCAGCACCGGCACGAAGAAGGCAAAGAGAAAAGCCCAAGGCAGAGTCTCCGTGTCCAGCCGCGCCGTGGTGCGGAACAGCAGAGCCGGCACGAAGATGTAGAAGGCCGCGTTGGCGAGCACGCGGGCCGGGTCGCCCGCTTCGCCCGGTTGGCTGCCGGCCTCGCCGCCGCCCAACCAGCGCATTCGGCCCACGGCCCAGCCAATGGCGACAGCCACGAGGATGGCCAAAAGCTTCGCTGCAATCGCCCAGGTCATGCCAACGGCAATCTCATGTCGAAGGCAAAGCTGCTGCCCTGCCCCGCCGTGCTGTGCACCAGGATCTGGCTGCCCATCAGGCGCACCAGCTGCTGACTGATGGACAGGCCCAGGCCGGTGCCGCCGAGGTGGCGGGAGGCGTCGGACACCTGCTCGAAGGCCTGGAACAGGCGCGACTGCTGGGCCGGCGTCATGCCGATGCCACTGTCGCTGACCTCGAAACGCAGCCGCGCATGCGAGGCATCCAGCTCGATGGCGCTGAGGGCCAGGCGCACGCTGCCGTGGTCGGTGAACTTGACGGCGTTTGACAGCAGGTTGAGCAGCACCTGCCGCAGGCGCTGGCCGTCGGCGATGACCTGAGCCGGCACGCGGCTGTCGATGTCGAGCACGAAGGTCAGGCCCTTCTGCTCGGCGCGCAGCCGCACGCTGTCGCAGGCCATGTCGACGAGGGCGCGCAGGTCCGCCGGCGCGGGCTTGAGCGAAACCTTGCCGGCCTCGATGCTGGCCATGTCGAGCACGTCGTTGATGAGCTCCAGAAGATGCAGGCCCGAATCGCGCATCAGCTGCAGCTTGGCCTGCTGGCCGGGCTGAATCGCCGCGTCCATCTGCAGCAGCTGGGTGAAGCCAAGGATGGCGTTCAGCGGCGTACGGAACTCGTGGCTCATCGTCGCCAGGAAGCGGCCCTTGGCCTGGTTGGCGCTTTCGGCGCGCAGCTTGGCCTCGCTGAGTTCGGCGGTGCGCTCCTGGACGATTTCCTCCAGGTGGTCGCGGTGGCGCGTCAGCTCGGCCTCGGCCTGGCGGCGCAGCGAGATGTCGCTGACCATGCCCTCGATGCGGCGCTGGCCGTACTCGCCCTCGACCCAGTGCGCGTTCAGCTCCACCCACAGCGGCCGGCCGCCGCGGGCGCGCAGCTGCAGCTGGGCCTGCTGGATCTTGCCCTGCTCGTTCATGACCGCGGCCACGCGCCGCATCTCGTCGCGGCTGATGCCCGTCAGCTCGCGCAGGCGCCGGCCCACCGGGCTTTGCGAGCCCAGACCCAGCATCTGCGTGAAGGCGCGGTTCATGCCGAGCACGCGGCCATCAGCATCGGCCTGGAAGATGCCTTCGGTGGCGTTCTCGAACAGGCTGCGGTAGCGCGCCTCGCTGGCGCGCAGGCCGGCCGAGCTCAGCTGCACCTGGTCGGCCGCGGAGCGTAGCTTCAGGCTCATGGCGTTGAAGCGCGTCGTCAGCTCGCCAATCTCGTCGCTGCGCTCGACCGTCTCCTGCGCGCCGAGGTCGCCCTTGGCCACGCGCTGCGCCAGCGCGCCCAGACGCGCGACCGGCTTGCGCACCAGCCAGTGCACCAGCAGCCAGCTGGCGATGACGATGCCGACGACGACGACGCCGAGCAGCTGGACGACGAAGAGCCGCGTGCGGCGGATCTGGTCATCGACGAGATCGCGTGTGTAGACCAGCACGGCAGACGCGACCGGTGTGCCTTCCGCATCGACGGCGGGCTGGTAGCTGATGGCGAACTCGCGCCGCAGCGGCCCGCGGGCCGGCACGTCACGGCTGCGCTTGGCCTGGCCGCCGCGCAGGCCCAGGCCGTTGAGCTCGATGGCATGCACCTCGGGGTCGGCCATGACAGCATCGAGCAGGTTGTCGATGGCGACATGGTCCAGGTTCCAGATCGGCCCCGCAAAGCCCCGCTCGACGAGGCCGGCCATGCGTGCCTCGCGCTGGCTCAGCGCATGCAGGAGCTCGCCTTCCTCATGCGACGTCCAGGCCCAGCCCACCGCCAGCACGAGCAGGCTGGCGACCAGCGCGATGCCCGCCGTCAGCCTGGCCTGAATGCCCATGCTCATGCTCAATGGCGCCATTGCCTTCCGCCCTCCTCCCAACCCGTTGTGGCCGGGCCTCGCGGCGAGCATAGAGGCATAGGTGCTCCGATCAACCTAGATCCGGCAGTTGGGCATGCCTGAAGGGCTGGCGAAGCGGGTCGCCAGCAAGGCGCGACGACGCAGTGGGCTCATGCCCACCAGGAGAAGCAACGCCGCTGGCGGCCCGAAGCGCCAGACCGGCGGGCGTGCAGCGCTGCGCACCGAAGTGGTGGACGCCAAGACAACTCCAACGTTTTGATGCCACAAGACGCTCGATGGATAGCAAGCGGTCAACTGGCGGATCTAGGTTCAGGCCTTCGCCGTCTTGCGGGCGGGTGCCTTCTTGGCCGGCGCCGCCTTGGCGCCCGGCTTGGCGGCGCGTGGCTCGAACTCGAAGATGACCTTGCCTTCCTTCTTGTCATAGGCCAGGAAGGCCTTGAACTTGCGCCGCGTCTTGTTGGAGACGAAGTTCTCCAGCAGGTCCGTCTTGCCATCGGCCAGCAGCTTGTGCACCTGCTGCGTGTCGATGGGCTGGGTCAGGATGACCTTGCCGGTCTTGAAGTCGCAGGTAACGGTCTCGCCCACCGAACGCTCACAGACATAGTTGGCACCGTGCTCGTAGACATGGCCGGCGCACTTGGGGCAAGGGCCGAGCGAGTTCTGCGCCGAGAAGTCCACCGGTTCGCCATCGCCCTCGGCTTTCTTGGCGTCCTCGCCGAAATCGAACTCCAACTTCCAGTTGGCGATCTCTTCGTCGTAGACCAGGGCCAGCTCGGCCGTGAACGGCCAGCCCGCCTTGGAGCGGAATCCCTCCAAGGGACCAATCTTCTTGTCGCGCAGGAAGGCCTCGACCTCGCCCAGCTCGAAGCTGCGGCCGCCCGGGATCTTGCCGATGGAGAAGCCGCAGCCCTCGCCGTTCTCGTTCGGTCCCAGGCAGGTGAAGCGGCGGTAGTTCTCCTTGACGACGCCGCCGCACTTGGGGCAGGGCGTCTTCAGCGTCGCGTAGTCGCCGGGGATGGTGTCGCGGTCATAGCCTTTGGCCTTCGCGACCATCTTCTCGGTCATGGCCGCGATCTCGGCCATGAAGACCTCGCGCTTGAGCTTGCCCTTCTCCATGGCGGCGAGCTTGCTTTCCCAGTCACCGGTCAGCTCGGGCTTGGTGAGATCTTCCACCTCCAGGCCGCGCAGCAGCGTCATCAGCTGGAAGGCCTTGGCCGTCGGGATCAGCTCGCGGCCTTCGCGCAGCATGTACTTTTCGCTGATGAGCCCTTCGATGGTGGCCGCGCGGGTGGCTGGAGTGCCAAGGCCCTTCTCGGCCATGGCCTCGCGCAGCTCGTCGTCGTCGATGAGCTTGCCGGCGCCTTCCATGGCGCTCAGCAGCGTGGCTTCGGTGTAGCGCGCCGGCGGCTTGGTCTGCAGCGCCTTCACGTCGACGCTCTCGGTGCGCACAACCTCGCCGGCTTGCACTGGCACCAGCGTGGCGTTGTCGTCGTCCACGTCCTTGCCGTAGACGGCCAGCCAGCCCGGCTTCACCAGCACCTTGCCGTTGGTCTGGAAGTGATACTTGTCGAGCACCTTGCTGATGCGCGTCGTGACCAGGAACTCGGCGGGCGGGAAGAACACACCGAGGAAGCGCTTGACGACCATGTCGTAGAGCTTGGCCTCGATCTCGGTCAGCGCCTTGGGCGCCTGCAGCGTCGGGATGATGGCGAAGTGGTCCGACACCTTGGCGTTGTCGAACACCTTCTTGGTCGGCTTGATGTAGCCCTCTTTCAAGGCCGTCGCGGCATGTTGCGACAGCGCGCCGAGCGGGCCGGGCAGGTCCTCGGTGGCCAGCATCTTGGCCGTGTCCTTGGCGACGGCCACGTAGTCCTCGGGCAGAAAGCGCGAGTCCGTCCGCGGGTAGGTCAGCACCTTGTGCTTCTCGTACAGCGCCTGGGCGATGGACAGCGTCGTCTTGGCCGAGAAGCCAAAGCGCGAGTTGGCCTCGCGCTGCAGCGTCGTCAGGTCGTACAGCGCGCCGCAGCTCGTCGTGCTGGGCTTGCTCTCCTCAGAAACGACGGCGGGCTGGCCGAGCACCGCCTTCGCGATGGCTTCGGCGTCGGCCGCGTTCCACATGCGGTCCGCACGGCGCTCCAGGTCGTCGTTCTTCTTCCATGCGGGGTCGAACCACTTGCCCTCGTACTGGCCGGCCTGGGCGTCGAAGTTGGCGCGCAGCTCCCAGTAGTCCCGCGCGACGTGCTTGCGGATCTTCTCCTCACGCTCGACGACGACCGACAGCGTCGGCGTCTGCACGCGGCCCACCGTCGTCAGGAAGAAGCCGCCGTCACGCGAATTGAAGGCCGTCATGGCCCGCGTGCCGTTGATACCCACCAGCCAGTCGGCCTCGGAGCGGCAACGCGCCGCATCGGCCAGCGGCAGCATCTGCTCGTCGCTGCGCAGCTTGGCAAAGCCGTCGCGGATGGCGGCCGGCGTCATGGACTGCAGCCACAACCGGGAGATGGGCTTGTTCAGCTTGCCCTTGGCCGGCTGCGCGTACTGCTCGATCAAGCGAAAGATCAGCTCGCCCTCGCGGCCCGCGTCGCAGGCGTTGATCAACGCCGTCACGTCCTTGCGGCGGATCAGCTTGGCCAGCGCATTGAGCCGGCCCTTGTTCTTGTCGATGGGGTTGAGGTCGAAATGCGGCGGGATGACCGGGAGGTTGTTGAAACTCCACTTGCCGCGCTTGACGTCGAACTCCTCGGGCGCCGCGATCTCCACCAGGTGGCCCACGGCCGAGCTGACAACGTATTGCTCGTTCTCGAAATGGTCGTCGTGCTTGTCGAACTTGCCCGCCACCGGCGTCAGCGCGCGGACGATGTCCTGCGCGACGGAGGGCTTCTCGGCAATGATCAGAGTCTTGCTCATCGGTCTTTCTCAAACGCTGTTCAGAGGGCGGGGGACACCAATCCCCTGCCTACAATCCGGGCCTCGCGCGCACGCGCACCCATGAAATCACCGTACCACAGGGCCGATGACGCAAAAAACCCCTCGCCGCCAGATCGAAGTCCGTGATTCCGGCGTGCACGGGCGCGGTGTCTACGCGGCGGCACCCATCAATGCGGGTGCGCGCATCATCGAGTACACCGGCGAGCGCATCACCTGGGAAGAAGCCGTCGAGCGCCACCCGCACGACCCCTCCCAGCCCAACCACACCTTCTACTTCCACCTCGACGGCGGCCTCGTCATCGACGCACTGTACGGTGGCAACGACTCGCGCTGGATCAACCACGCCTGCGAGCCCAACTGCGAGGCCGACGAGGTCGACGGCCGCGTCTTCATCCAGGCGCTGCGTGACATCAAGCCCGGCGAGGAGCTGTTCTACGACTATGGCCTGGTGCTGGACGAGCGCCACACGGCCAAGGTCAAGAAGCAGTTCGCCTGCTGGTGCGGCGCGCTGACCTGCCGCGGCACGATGCTGGCGCCCAAGACGCGCAAGTCGGCACGCTGACCCGATGGAACGGCGCCATCTCGCCGAATGCGGCTCGACCAACACCGAGGCGCTCGCGCACCTGCGTGGGGGCGGCGGGCCGCTGCTGGTATCCGCCGACCGCCAGACCGCCGGCCGCGGGCGGCTGGGCCGGGCCTGGCAGAGCGACGATGCGGCACTGACCTTCTCCATCGCGGTGGCGTTGCCCGCCGAACTCGACTTGTCCGGCCTGTCGCTGGCCACCGGCTGCACGGTGGCCGACGTGCTGGACCCAGCCGGGGCGCGCATCCAGCTCAAATGGCCCAACGACCTGTTCCTGGACGGCGCCAAGCTCGGCGGCATCCTCATCGAGACCGTGCCGCTGCCGGCGGATCGCCGCGGCGTCGTCATCGGCATCGGCCTGAATCTGCAGCCCCTGCCTGAAGGCGCCGACCGCAGCGCCTTTGCCAGCGGGCACGCGGCGCTGCAGGCGCTGGACCCCACCGCCAGTGCGGCGGTCACGCTGGATCGCCTCGCACCCGCGCTGCGTGCCATGCTGGCCGATTTTGAAACCCTGGGCTTCGCGCCCTGGCAGCCCGCTTTTGCGCGGCGCGACCTGGCCGCGGGCCGGCGCGTGCGCGTCGGCGAGCAGGCCGGCACCGCACGCGGCGTGACCGCCCATGGTGAACTGCTGCTGGAAACCAGCGCGGGCGTCTTGCCGGTGAGCGGCGGTGAGTTGAGCCTCAGATTGGAGAAATCGCTGTGATGCGCATCGTCGTGGTCGTGCTGCTGGCGATCAACGCCCTCTTCTTCATTTGGTCGCAAGGCTGGCTGGACCGCGTGACCGGCCTGCCCGCCGAGGGCGGACGCGAGCCCCACCGGCTGGCGGCCCAGCAGCATCCGGAGCGCATCCAGCCCCTGGCCGCGAGCGCTGCCGTGGCGCTGGCCCAGCGCAGCTGCCTGGCGCTCGGCCCCTTGGACGGCGATGCCGCACTCGCGGCGGCGCAGGCCGCGTTGAAGGCCGTGGGTGCCGAGGCCCAGGTGCGCAGCGAAGAGCAGCCGGGCGTGTGGGTTGTGGCGACCAACAAGCTCGGCGACCCCGACTACCGCGCCCGCAAGGAAGCCACCTACAAGCAACTGCGCCTGAACTACGAACCGCTGGAAGGCCTGCCGGCCGAGCAGCCCGCCTTCGTGCTGAGCCGGCATGCCAGCCAGGCCGAGGCGACCGCCGCCGCCGCGGCGCTGGACCGGCGCGGCCTGACCGGCCTGCGCGTACTGGCGCTGTCGGGACCGCAAACCCGCCACACCCTCGTCATTGCACAGGCCGACGGCCTGCTGGCGGCCAAGCTGAAGGCGTCCAGGAGCGCCGCCCTGGACGCGGGCTTCAAGGCCTGCGCGACGGCCCCCACGACATCGGCGGCCTCAGCCGCGTCGAGCTGAGCGGCGCAGCGCCAACGCTGCCAGCAACAGCCCGGCCAGCCAGGCGGGACTTGCCGCACCGCCGCCACCGCCACCGCCACCACCGGTGGTGGTAGCCGGCGGTGTCACGACGGGTGCGGCCGCGACGGTGATCGTCGCGCTCTGGCTGTAGCCCACGCCGAGGTTGTCGGTCACGTCGACGCGCACTTGGAAGCTGCCAGCGGCGGTCGGCACAATGGTCGCCGTGGCCGTGCTGGCCCCTGAGGCAAAGGCGGTCGCAATGCCGCCGCCGTCCACCAGCGTCCAGACGGTCGATGCAACAGTGCGACCGGCCGGCAACCCGACGGCCGCGGCGGTCAGCGTCGCCGTCTGGCCGGCGGTGAGGCCGCTGGCCGGGCTTTGCGCGATGGTCACCGTCGTGCCGTTCAATGCCACGGCCGCGGCCACCGCGGCGGCCGCGTCCACCATGCCGGCGCCGCAGGTGCTGGTCGTGCAATAACACTCCAGCTGC
The DNA here is from genome assembly GCF_001425165.1 of Pelomonas sp. Root405. Taxonomy (GTDB): domain Bacteria; phylum Pseudomonadota; class Gammaproteobacteria; order Burkholderiales; family Burkholderiaceae_C; genus Pelomonas. Next base: position 603,619 of record NZ_LMDU01000012.1, on the reverse strand, counting down.
TCGGTGGCATTGGGCGCGCTGCATTGCGGTGGGTTGCCGTCCGCCAGGCTGCCGCCGCCCGTGGTCGGGAAGGGCCGTGCCGTCGCCTTCAGGATCTGCGTCGCCTCGGCGGATGTCAGGCCGGGCCGCACCGAGGCCATCAGGCCGACGATGCCGCTGACGATGGGCGCCGAGAAGCTGGTGCCCACCGACGCGCCGCTGCCGGTGTAGGCGCCATCGTTGGCCACCGGCGAGGTCGCACCGCTGTTGGTCGTGCTGACCATGGGGTAGAGACAGGCCTGGCCGCCGCCGACGTTGATGCAGTTGCCGCCCGGCGCCGCGACCGTCACTTCAGTGCCGACGCTGGAGAAGCCGACCTTGGTGCCGACATGGCGCAGTGCTGCCACCGTGATGACGCCCGGGCAGTTGCCCGGCATGCCGACGGCCTGGCCGGCGCTGTTGCCGGCCGCGACGACGATGCTGGCGCCCGCCACGTTGATCTGCGTGATGGCCTCGCGGTAGAGCGCGCCGGTGCCCGTCGTGCCGCAGGTGCCGCTGCCGCCCAGGCTGAGGTTGAGCACCTTGGCCTTGTTGGCATTGGCCGGCAGACCTGGCACGTTGATGCCAGCCGCCCAGCGCATGCCGGCAATGATGTCGCTGTCATAGCCGCCGCATTTGCCAAGCACACGGATGGGCATGACTCTGAGCCCCCAACCCACGCCGGCGATGCCGATGCCGTTGTCGCTCCTGGCGGCTACCAGGCCCGACACGCGCGTGCCATGCCAGGAGCTGTTGCCGACATCGCTGCTCTCGCAGCTGCTGCCGAGTGTGCCGTTGTTCACTTCCGTCTGCGTGACCCAGTCGCCGGGGTCGGACGGGTCGGCGTCATGGCCGCCGCCATCGTTGGCAATCGCCGTCGCCAGTGAGCCGGGGCTGCCGAAGCCGACCATGTCGTAGCCGTTGACCAATTGACCCGCAAGGTCGGGGTGGTCCAAGCGCACGCCGGTGTCGAGCACGGCCACGATGACGCTGGCCACGCCCGTCGTCGCGTCCCAGGCCGCCGGCGCGTTGATGCCGGAGACGACCTGGCCCGGTGTGTTGCTGGGCGCCTTGAGATACCACTGGTCGATGGTGCGCGCCTGGACACCGCCGACCGTCGATTCCGGGTTCACGGCCGCGCCGCCGAACAGCGGGTCGTTGGGCAGGCGCATGTGCTTGCGGCGCTGGTCGACGGCCACCAGTTCGACCTCGCTGTCCGCTGCCAGCCTCTTTGCCAGCTGAGCGCCGGTCATGCCCTGGGCGACGATGACATGGGTGCGCTCGTCCAAGCTGATGCCCGCGGCCAAGCGCTGGCCGGTGCGCAAGCCCAGGCCCGTCGCGCGTGTCTGCGCCACTTGGCGGGCCTCGGCCTTGGTGGCCCGCAGCGCCAGTGCCTTGGCACGCACGCTGTCCGCCTGCGGTTTGAAGCGCACGATGACGCGGGCTTCCGCGTCAGCCGTCTGAGCCGCCGCGGCAACGGGAAGCAGCGCGGCCAAGGTGGCGATCAGCAACGGGCGCAGGGACTTCATGGCAGTGGGCTCGTGCGGTACAGGGTCGGCCAGTTTAGGCGCGCCCCAGCCACTGCAGGGCTAGCAAATGTGCCGCGCCACAATGAAGAAAGCCCGCATCGCGGGCTTTCTTGGCGGGCTAAACTGCTCAGCCGTTGACGACGCGGGCCATCTCCAGGACCTTGTTCGAATAGCCCCACTCGTTGTCGTACCAGGACACCAGCTTGACGAAGGTGCTGTCCAGCGCGATGCCGGCTTCGGCGTCGAAGATGGAGGTGCGGGCGTCACCGCGGAAATCGGTCGCGACGACCTTGTCTTCCGTGTAGCCCAGCACGCCCTTCAACGCGCCCTGGCTCTGGGCCTTGAACTCGGCGCAGATCTCGGCGTAGGTCGCCTCGCTGTTCAGCTCCACGGTCAGGTCGACGACCGACACGTCGCTGGTGGGCACGCGGAAGGCCATGCCGGTCAGCTTCTTGTTCAGCTCGGGGATGACCTTGCCGACGGCCTTGGCGGCGCCGGTGCTGCTGGGGATGATGTTCTCCAGGATGCCGCGGCCGCCGCGCCAGTCCTTGTTGCTCGGGCCGTCCACCGTCTTCTGCGTGGCGGTGGCGGCGTGCACGGTGGTCATCAGACCGCGCTTGATGCCCCACTTGTCGTTCAGCACCTTGGCCAGCGGGGCCAGGCAGTTGGTCGTGCAGGAGGCGTTGGAGATGATCTTCTCGCCAGCGTACTTGGTGTGGTTGACACCGAAGACGAACATCGGCGTCTCGTCCTTGCTGGGTGCAGAGAAGATGACCTTCTTGGCGCCCGCGGCCAGGTGCTTCTCGCCGCCGGCCTGGTCCAGGAAGATGCCGGTGGCTTCGATGACGATGTCGGCACCGGCCTCGGCCCACTTCAGCTCGGACGGGTCCTTCACGGCCGTCAGGCGGATGGATTTGCCGTTGACGATGAGGGTGTTGCCTTCAACGGCAACCTCGCCGTCGAACTTCCCATGCACCGAGTCGTACTTCAGCATGTAGGCCAGGTAGTCGGGTTCGAGCAGATCGTTGATCGCGACGACCTCGATGTCCTTGAAATTCGCGACGGCGGCACGGAACACCATGCGCCCGATGCGGCCGAAGCCGTTGATGCCGATCTTGATGGTCATGGGAGAGTCTCCAGAGGATGAGGAATCTTGTCGGGGCCGGATTCTCGGCGATTCGCAGGAACAGCTGGTTTCGGCGCGATTTCAGCCGCCCAGTTCCAGCTTGCCGCAGCCGACATTGACGATCAGCGTCTGGCCCACGAGCTGTTCGAAATGAGCCTCCTTCAAGTCCATCTCCAACCCACCCAGCCAGACCAGGAACTCGGTGCGGTTGGGGTCGGGCTTGCCGATCTGCCCGACCCGGTTGTCGAGCTTTGGCTTGCCTAGCGACCAAGCCACCTGGAAGGGGCAACCCATGGTGTTGAAGTCGAAAGTCGCACGCTGCTCGCGGATGCCCTTGACGTTGGACAGGAATGCCGGCAACGCAATGGCGTCCTTGAACACCCGCTTGGCAACGCCATAGGGCCGGAACTGGAAATGCTGCCGCATTACGGCGGGCTTGGCACCGGAGGGCAGACAAGGCATGCGGTACTGCGCCACGTAGTCGCGCACGCTGCCCTCCTGGCTGGCGCCGGCATTGCTGTAGGCCAGCTTGACGCTGGGCGGCGCGTCGGGGGCAGAGAACTGCAGATCGACAAAGATGTTGGTGATGTCGCGCTGCAGCATGCCGCCACTGAACTCGGGGTGCTCCTTGGGCGTGCGCAGGCAGCTCATGCGCTGCTCGGTGTCGTCGCGATCACGCGTGGGTCGCAAGGGCGTCCAGGTGATGGGGTCGGTGGCGCGCGGCGTGAAAACGAACTCCTGCACTGCCGTCACTGGGGCGCCGCTGAGGCAGGGCAGCCGGTAGTCACGCACATGCCATTCGACCTCCTCCACCATCGCATCGCTGGCCGCGCGGTACAGCACCGCCACCTCGGGCCGCTGGTCCGGCGCCGTGAAGCGCAGGCTCAGCCGCACGGCGCCCGGGCTGCGCAATTGCAGATCCCGCTCGGGATAACGGAGCTTGCTGGTGCCCCGTTGCAGGCAACTGAGCGTCTGCAGGTCGGCGGCGGAAGGCAGCTCGGCCACCTGGGCGCAGACGCTGCAACTGAACCCCAGGGCCATGACAGCCATGAATAACGCACGCATCCGAACCTCCCTGATCCTTCTCGATGCAGGCGCGTTTGTAGCGCAGGAGCGCCGTGCGGCGCGGCCAGGCCGTCGCCCGCTTCAGGGACGGGTCGGCCCCAAAAGCGACAGGGCCGCGAACGCGGCCCTGAAGTCATGCGATGGGCAAGGACATCACTTCTTTTTCAACACGGCCTTCACCGTCGCCGCCACGTTCTCCGGCGTGAACCCGAAGTGCTTGAACAGCACCCCCGCCGGCGCCGATTCGCCAAACGTGTCGATACCAACGACGGCGTCCACGCCGTACTTCCACCAGAAGTCGCTGACGCCCATCTCCACCGCGACGCGCGGCAGGCCCTTGGGCAGCACGCTCTTCTTGTACTCCTTGTCCTGGCGGTCGAACACATTGGTCGACGGCATCGAGACGACCCGCACCTTGATGCCTTCCTCGGCCAGCAGCGCCTTGGCGGCCATGGCCAGTTGCACCTCGGAGCCGGTCGCGATGATGACGGCCTTGGCCTTGCCCTTGCCCGGTTCGGCCAGCACATAGGCGCCCTTGGCGATCTCGTCGACGTTGGTCTTGGGCGAATAGGTCAGGTTCTGGCGCGACAGGGCCAGCAGGCTGGGGCGCTGTGCGTTGCCGATGGCCATGGTCCACGCGACCACCGTCTCGGTCGTGTCGGCCGGGCGCCAGACGTCCAGGCCGGGGATCAGGCGCAGGCTCGCGACGTGCTCGACGGACTGGTGCGTCGGGCCGTCTTCGCCGAGGCCGATGGAGTCATGCGTCATCACATGAATGACTCGCGCCTTCATCAGCGCGGCCATGCGGATGGCATTGCGGCTGTAGTCGCTGAAGGTCAGGAAGGTGCCGCCATACGGAATGAAGCCGCCGTGCAGCGCCACGCCGTTCATGATGGCGGCCATGCCGAACTCGCGCACGCCGTAATTGATGTGGCGGCCGTTGTTGGGCGCGCCGTCGGCGCCGATGCGCAGGGCCGGCGTGCTGGAGGTGTTGGTCAGGTTGGAGCCGGTCAGGTCAGCGCTGCCGCCCAGCAGTTCGGGCAGGGCCAGCGTGAAGGCTTCGAGTGCCAATTGGCTGGCCTTGCGGCTGGCCACGGTCTGCGCCTCGGCATGGGCCTTGACGACGGCGTCCACGGCGACTTGTGCGAAGTTCTCCGGCAGCACGCCGGCCATGCGGCGCTGGAACTCGGCGGCCAGCTCGGGATGGGCCTCGGCATAGGCGTCGAAGCGCTCGTCCCAGTCGCTTTCGAGCTTGTCGCCGCGCTCCTTGGCATCCCAGGCGGCATACACCTCGGCCGGCAGAGCGAAGGGCTCGTGCGTCCAGCCGATGGCCTCGCGGGTCAGCTTGATTTCCTCGGCGCCCAGCGGCTCGCCGTGGGCCTTGCTGGTGTTGGCGCGGTTGGGCGAGCCCTTGCCGATGGCCGTCTTGGCAATGATCAGCGTCGGCTTGTCCTTGCTTTCCTTGGCCTTGCCGATGGCGTCATCGACGGCGTCGACGTCATGGCCGTCCACCGGGCCGATGACATGCCAGCCATAGGCCTGGAAGCGCTTGGCCGTGTCGTCGGCGAACCAGGGCGCGACCTGGCCGTCGATGGAAATGCCGTTGTCGTCGTAGATCGCGATCAGCTTGTTGAGCTTCCAGGCACCGGCCAGCGACGCGGCTTCATGGCTGATGCCTTCCATCAGGCAGCCGTCACCCAGGAAGACATAGGTGTGGTGGTCGACGATCTCGTGGCCTTCGCGGTTGAAGTCACGCGCCAGCAGCTTCTCGGCCAGCGCCAGGCCGACGGCATTGGTCACGCCCTGGCCGAGCGGGCCGGTCGTCGTCTCGATGCCCGGGGTGATGCCCACCTCGGGGTGGCCCGGCGTCTTGCTGTGCATCTGGCGGAAGTTGCGCAGCTCGTCCAGGGCCAGGTCATAGCCCGTCAGGTGCAGCAGCGCATAGACGAGCATGGAGCCATGGCCGTTGGACAGCACGAAGCGGTCGCGGTTGGCCCAGTGCGGGTTGGCCGGGTTGTGCTGCAGATGGTGGCCCCACAGCGCCACGGCGATGTCGGCCATGCCCATCGGTGCGCCCGGGTGCCCGGAGTTGGCCGCCTGCACCGCGTCCATCGCGAGGGCGCGGATCGCGTTGGCCATGAGGGTGGGGGAAGCGGTCGATGCAGTCATGGCCGGGGCTTTCTTGGGGCTGAAGGGCAAAACGCGGGATTTTACGGGGGTGCCCCGAGCGCGCTTGATCCAGCGCAAGGCCAGGCCGCAGCAAAAGTACGACGCTCGCACCATGTCCACGCCCATGCCCCTGGCCGTGCGCGTCATCCGCGCTGAGCACGACGCGCTGGCCGCCATGCTGCGCACCGTGCCGCTGCTGCTCGACGCGCAGCGCCGCGCCGCCACCCCGCCCGACTTCGGCGCGCTGCGGGCCATGCTGTTCTATGTGGATGAATTCCCCGAACGCTTGCATCACAAAAAGGAAAGCGAGCTGTTGTTCCCGAAGCTGCGCGCGCTGGCGCCCGCCTTGCGCGAGACGCTGGACGACCTGGAGGTGGACCACGCGCAGGGCGAACGCGCCATCCGCGAACTGCAGCACAGCCTGCTGGCCTGGGAACAGATGGGTGAGGCGCGGCGCGAGAAATTCGAGCAGCAGCTCAAGGTCTATTCGGCGCGCTACCTGCGCCACATGAAGCGCGAGGAGACCGAGATCCTGCCCAGGGCGGCGGCGCTGTTCTCGGCGGAAGACTGGGCCGATCTCGACGCGGCCTTCGGCAGCCACCAGGACCCGCTCGCGCCCCGCGCCGGCCAGCCGGTGGACGAAGCCTATGCGCCGCTGCGGCAGCGCATTCTGGCGGCGCTGCCCGCGCCGTTCGGCTGGGGGCCGGCCCTCGCCTAGCGGCGACCGGAGCGCAACAGCGTCAGCCGGCCGCTGTCGGCCCAGCTGTCCAGCGGCCGGCGCACGTCCTTGCGCAGTTCGTCCTCGCTGGGCGCGTCGGCGCTGAGCAGGCCGACCCAGGCATTGCGGCCGGCTTCCTTGGCGTCGTAGAGCGCGGCGTCGGCGAGATCGATGGCGGAGCGCCAGTCGAGCGCGCGCGGCAGCCCGGGGCAGAGCGGGAAGGCGGAGAAGCCGACCGAGCAGGTCTGCGCCAGGCGCAGGCCGCCGTCGAGTTCGAAGGCCTGCGACGCGACGGCCTGGCGGGCGCGCTCGGCCAGCTCGGCGGCCCGGCTGCGCGGTGTGCCGCGGGCGACGATGAGGAACTCCTCCCCGCCCCAGCGGACCAGGTAATCGGTGGCGCGGAAGACCTGCTGCAGGCGGCCGCGCATCTGCTCCAGCACGGCGTCGCCGGCCATGTGGCCGTGCGCGTCGTTGATGCGCTTGAAATGGTCGATGTCGATCAGGAAGAACAGCAGGTCCTGGTCGCTCTCACCCTTCGTCGGCGCATCTGACAGCGGCTCGTAGTGGCGCAGCGCCAGCGCCGCGTCGGCCGGCATCTGGCGATCCAGGAAGCGGCGGTTGCGCAGGCCGGTCAGCGGGTCGGTGAGGCTGGCCTCCTCCAGCTCGACGGACTTGCGCTGCAGCTCGGCCGTGGCGGCCTCCAGCGCCTGGGTGCGTTCGAGCACGCGCGCTTCGAGCACGCGACGGTGGCGCAGCAGCAGCCGCGTGCGCATCCGGACGATGGCAGCCACCAGGCCGACGGCGGCCAGCACGGCCAGGGCCAGGGCCCAGCGCGTCTGCCACCAGGCCGCGCGCACGTCGACGCCGATCAGCAGCTCGTTGGGGCTCCAGGCGCCGTCGCGGTTGCTGCCCTGCACGCGCAGCTGGTAGCTGCCCGGTGACAGATTGGTGTAGGCCGCCGCGCGGCCCAGGGCACCGGCGTCGATCCAGCCGGCGTCCAGGCCCTGCAGCCGGTACCGGTAGCGGTTGCGCCCCGGCTGGCTGTAATCAAGCGATGCAAAGGCCAGGCTCAGGCCGCGCTCGCCGGGCGCCAGCACGATGGACGCGCCGTTGACAGGCAGCGCGCGCTCCACGCCGTCGACGCGCAGCTCCGAGATGACCAGTGGCGGCTTGTAAGTCCAGGGCGAGAAACGTTCAGGGTCAATGACCAGCAGGCCCCGGGCACCGCCGAACAGCATGCGCCCGTCGGCCAGCTGGGCATAGGCGCGGAACCAGCCAGTACCGAGGTCGGCGCCATCGGCCGCGCCGAGTTCGCGGCGCTCGCCGCTCTTGGGGTCGTACATGTTGCGCTGCGACCAGACGCGGCCCTGCTTGTCGAACAGCAGGTTGGCGCCGAAGGCCCCACCGATTTCAGACGCCATGACGGCCTCGAAGCGCGCGCGCTTGCCATCGCCATCCAGCAGGCGATGCAGGCCGGTGCCGGTGTCCACCCACAGCTGCCCCTTGCCGTCCACGGCCATCCCCAGCACGGTCTGGCCCGTCAGGCCCGTCGTCTGGACCCATTCGGCCACGGCGTCTGCGGCACCCGGCTTGGCAACGCGGAACAGCCCGGCCGCGCCGCCGGCCCACAGGCTGCCGTCGGGCAGGCTGGCAAAGGCATTGACCTCGCCCGTGCCGCCGACCAGGCCGGCCGTCGGGATGGCGCGCATCTGCGGCTGCTGCGGCGTCCAGCGCATCAGGCCATCCAGCGTCGCAATCCACAGCGCACCGTCCTCGGTGGCGTGGAAGCGCCGCGGCACCGCGTTGCCGCTGCGCAGCGTCTCCTGCCAGCGGCCGTCGGCGTTGAAGCGCAGCAGCTGGGTGTCGACGGCCACCCAGACGGCGCCGTCGCGGGTCTGGCCGAGCGCGTTGACGCGGCCCGGCGGCAGACCGCCGCGACTGCCGCCGCCGGGAGAGATGACGCCAAGTGGCTGCAGCTGGCCGTCGCGGCGCTCGATGCCGCCGGACAGCAGGCCCAGCCAGATCTCGCCGCTGTCGAGCTGCAGGATGCTGCGCACGTCCAGCCCGCCAGCCGCAGTGCCCGATGCCGCGCCGATGGCCTCGCGCACCATGGCCAGGCCCGGCAGCGACGGCACGTGGCGCATCAGGCCGCCGCCATAGCTGCCCGCCCAGACGGTGCCCGACGGGTCGCGGACCAGCGCGCGCACATCGCTGCGGGGTGCCGTGCCGGCGCCCGTGGCGGGCAGGCGCTCGATCAGCGCGCCGTCCGTCGCACGCCGCCGTGACAGGCCCGACGCGTCGCCGAACCAGAGCTCGTCCTCGTCGGGCTGGGCCATGGCCATGACGGGCCAGGCGCCCGAGGTGGTTCCAGCCTGCGCGCCCGGGCTGAAAGGCAGCGGCTGGCCTTGCGGCGACAGCGCGCTCAGCCGGCCCTGCGCCGTGCCGACGATGATGCGGCCGTCCAGCGTTTCACTGATGAGGGTGACGAGCTGGTCGCCGATGCCCACATCCAGCGCCTCGATGGGACCGTCGGGCGCCTTGCGCGCCAGGCCGCGCCAGGTGCCGATCCAGAGCGTGCCCTGGCGGTCCACCAGCAAGGTCTGCACCCGGGTGTCGGGCAGGCCGTCATCGCGCCCGCGGTGATGAGTGAAGCGCTGCGTCTTGACATCAAAGCGGTCCAGGCCGCCGCTGCCGCCGATCCACAGCGTGCCGTCCTTCTCCAGCGCCAGGCTGCGCACGGTGTTGGCGGCGGGTGCGGCGTCGTCGGCCGAGCTGCCGTCGCGCGCCCACCGCGACCACTGCCCGGTGGCCAGGTCCAGGCGCACCAGGCCGCTGTTGCCGGCGGCCACCCACATCCAGCCACGCGGGTCGGGCAGCATGGCGCGCACGAACTGCTCGGGCAGCAGCTGGCCGTCGGGGCTGCTGAGCGGATAGCGGCGGAAGGCGTAGCCGTCGAAGCGCAGCAGGCCCTCGGGCGACCCGGCCCACAGCAGGCCGCGCGCGTCCAGCGCCAGTGCGGAGACGACGTTGTCCCGCACGGCGCCCGGCTCGCCGATGGGCTCGAAGCGCGGCACCACGGCCAGCGCCGCACCGGCCAGGCCCAGCGCGACCAGCAGGGCTGTACACCCCTTTTTTATCAAGACCCTCATGGCCGGCATTCTGGGGCAGCCCAAGGGCTCGACCGGGCGGGTCTTGCCCTCAGAGAACGTGAATGATTCCCGAGCGGCCACGCCTGCCGCCGGGCCGCTCAGCCGGCCAGAGGCTTGGTGATGGCGTCGATGCGCTCGACGATCTCGGGCGTCAGCTTGTGCGTCACCGCCAGCGCGCCGAGGTTGTCGCGCAGCTGCTCGATGCGGCTGGCGCCGAGGATGACGGTGGACACGCGCGGGTTGCGGTTGATCCAGGCGATGGCCAGCTGGGCGGTGTTGCAGCCCAGCTCCGCGGCGATCTCGGCGAGCTGGCCGACGGCGTCGTTCTTCGCCTTGTCCTGCAGTTGCTCGCGCATCCAGGCCATGTTGTCGAGCGCGCCGCGGCTGCCGGCGGGGATGCCGCTGCGGTACTTGCCGGTCAGCAGGCCCGAGGCCAGCGGGCTCCAGGTCGTCAGCCCCAGCCCAATGTCGTCGTACAGGCGCGCGTACTCCTGCTCGACGCGGCGGCGATGGAAGAGGTGGTACTGCGGCTGCTCGACGACCGGCTTGTGCAGGTGGTGGCGCTCGGCGATCTCCCAGGCGGCGCGGATGTCACCGGCGCTCCACTCGCTGGTGCCCCAATACAGCGCCTTGCCCTGGCGAATGATGTCGCTCATCGCCCAGACCGTCTCCTCGATGGGCGTGTGGGGGTCAGGGCGGTGGCAGTAGATCAGGTCCAGATGCTCCAGCTGCAGGCGCTTGAGCGAGGCGTCGACGGCCTGCATCAGGTATTTGCGGTTCAGCGTGTCCTTGCGGTTGACGGTCACGCCGTCGCGCTGCAGACCCCAGAAGAACTTGCTGGAAACGATGTAGTCCAGGCGGTTCCAGCCCAGCGTCTTGAAGGCCTGGCCCATGACGACCTCGCTCTCGCCCTGGGCATAGACCTCGGCGTTGTCGAAGAAGTTGATGCCGGCGTCGAAGGCCGCGGCCAGCATCTCGGTGGCCGACTTGGTGTCGACCTGGTTGTGATACGTGACCCAGGAGCCGAGCGAGAGTTCGGAAACCTGGAGGCCGGCGCGGCCGAGACGGCGGTATTGCATGAAGAGGGTCCTGGGCTGAGATGCGCAAAAGCGACAGCTTAAGCCGGCCACCCCGCCACCACCCGGCATGGCCACAACGCCCCACGAGCACACCGGGGCGCTCGCATGACAGGGATAGAGGGCACTGCCCGCATGAAGACAACGCACGGATCGCGACGCCGCCTGCTGCTGGCCGGCCTCGCTGGGATGGGCAGCCTGGGCGGCGCGCGTGCCGAGGCGCCGGCCATGCACGTGCCGGTCGACGGCAGCATCGAAATGCCTCAGGCGCAGTTCAAGGACGGCCGGCCCGTCGATGGCCTGCAGTTCCACCTCGCCCTCGCGACCACGCCATCGTCGGCCGCGTCAGGTTCGACTACCTGCAGCGCCGCGGCGAGACACCGCGCGAGCTGCACCCGCCGCTCGTCATCGCGCGCCTGCGGACGGCCTGCGCACTGTCACCGCGCAGCAGCCTGAACCTGGCCGAGCTGGATGCTGCCCTGGCCGCGATGCAGGCCGACGGCAGCCTGGCAAGCATCGTCGACCGCTACCAATGATCTATCGTTAGGGGCATGAAGCTCGCCGTCATCGGTGCCGGCCCGGCCGGCCTCGCCCTCGCCCTGCTGGCCGCCCAGCGCCTGGGCGCCTCCACGGAAATCCATCTTTTCGACACCCGGCCGCTCGACCGTGACGTCAGCGGCGACGCGCGCACGCTGGCGCTCAATCTCGGCAGCATCCGCCTGCTGCAGCGCCTGTCCGCCTGGCGGCCCGAGGTGGCCCAGGCCATCCAGGCCGTGCATGTCAGCCAGGCCCCGCCCGCGCCCATCGCTGGCGAGGTGAGGATCACGGCCGCCGAGCAAAGCCTGCCCCAGCTCGGCGCCGTGCTGCCCTACGGCGCCCTGGTCGCGCCGCTGCAGCAGCGCTGGCTGGACCTTGCCGCCACGGCGCCGCAGCGCCTGTTCACGCGCTTCGCCACGGCGGTGCATGGCATCCGCTCGCAGCCGGCCGGCGTGGAGCTGGACTGCGGCGATGGCCCGGTGGTCGACAGCTTCGACCTCGCCGTCGTCGCCGAGGGCGGCGTGTTCGCCGAACAGGACCGGAAGTCCATCACCAGCGACTATCACCAGAACGCCTGGGTCGGCACCGTGCGCTTGGCCGCCCCCGGCCTGCAAGGCCTGGCCGTCGAGCGCTTCACGCGCAATGGGCCGCTGGCCCTGCTGCCCCTGCCCGACGACGCGCAGGGCGCGCGTGCGGCGCTGGTCTGGTGCCTGCCGCAGCCCGAGGACGACATTGCCACGCTGAACGATGCCCAGCGCCTGATCGTCATCCAGCAGCAGCTGCCTGCGGTGGCCGGCCAGCTCACCGGCATCTCGGCGCTGAAATGCTTCCCCCTCGGCCTGAACGCCGAGACGCGGTTGCTGCAGGGCCGCACGCTGCGCATCGGCAATGCGGCCCAGACCCTGCACCCGGTGGCCGGACAGGGGCTCAACCTCGGCCTGCGCGACGCCCAGGCGCTGGTCGACGCGCTCCGCGATGCCGCCGAAACGGGCCTCGGCCTGGACGCGGTGCTCAACCGCGTCGACTGGCAGCGCGCGCCCGACCGCTGGCCCATGATCGCTGCGACCGACTTCCTGGCCCGCAGCTTTGCCTGGCGCCTGCCGGGCCTGCCGGCGCTGCGCGGCCTGGCGCTGGCCGGGCTGGAGCTGGCCACCCCCATCAAGAACGCCGTCGCTCGACGCATGATGTTCGGAGGCTGACGATGACACCCGCCCCCATCCCCGCCAACGACACGGAGCGTCTGCGCGCGCTGCGTGAGCTGCTCATCCTGGACACGCCGCCCGAGGAGCGCTTCGACCGCATCGTCAGCTTCGCGGCCGAAGAGTTCGACATGCCGATCGCGCTGATCAGCCTCATCGATGCGCAGCGTCAGTGGTTCAAGGCGCGGGTCGGCCTCGCCGCCTGCGAGACCTCGCGCGAGATCTCCTTCTGCGGTCATGCCATCTTGCAGAGCGAGCTGTTCGAGGTGTTGGACGCGGCGCTGGACCCGCGCTTTGCGGACAACCCGCTGGTGCTCGGCGACCCCTTCATCCGCTTCTACATCGGCGCGCCGCTGGCGCTGCCGGGCGGTGCGACGGTCGGCACGCTCTGCCTGATCGACACCAAGCCGCGCGAGTTCGACGCGCTGGACCGCGCCATCCTCGGCACCCTGCGCGACCTGGTCGTGGCGGAGCTGGTTGGCCAGACCGAAGACAAAGTAGGGGGCGAGTCATGAGCGCGCCGGCCAAGCCCGGCGGCCGGCTGCTGCTGGTCGAGCCGCAGTTCGTGCTCAGGCGCACGGTGTCGGCGATGGCGCGCGAGATGGGCCTGGCCGACGTGCAGGAGGCCACCAGCGCCGCCATTGCCGAGCGGCTGCTGTCGGAGCGCCGCTTCAATGCGCTGCTGATCGCCATCGACGAAGAGGGCGAGGCGCTGGCCCTGCTGCGCCGCCTGCGCGCCGGCGACACCTCCCACCCCGTCGACCTGCCCGTGGCGGCCACCGCCTCGGCCTGCGATGTCGAACTGGCCCTGCGCCTGAAGGAACTCGACGTCTGCCGGCTGCTGCTCAAGCCCTTCAAGGTGCGCGGCATGCTCGAAGTGATCTCTGCACTGGGCGCCCCGGTGCCGCTGCCTGGCCATTGAACAGGCCGCCCGCGCACGCCTTTTTCGGGCCTTCCGCGACCGTGATCCGGCCTAGCATCGGCCACGCATGTCACGCCTTGCCCTCCTCCCTGCCGCGCTGCTGGCCCTGTTGCTGGCCGGCTGCGGCACGCCCAGCCAGCCGCTGCCCATGGCCATCACCGCCGCAGACGCGCTGCAAATCCGCGGCTGGGTACCGGACGCGCTGAAGGCCCGGGTCGGCCTCGCGCCCGTCAAGGGTGGGCAGGAGACCGGTCGCTGGTGGGGGTCCAAGGTCAGCGCGCGGGCGCTGCAACAGGCCCTCGACGAATCGCTTCATACAGTCGGCATGAAGCCGCCCTCGCCCGAGCCGGCGCCGCGCTTTGAGCTGCAGGCCGAACTGCTGCAACTCGACCAGCCGTTGGTGCCGGCCATCGGCGTGACGGTGGGCGTGGCGGTGCGCTACACGCTGGTCGACACCGCCAGCGGTGGCCGCATCGTCTACCAGCGTCGCATCGCCAACACCGACGACGCCGGCTTCACCGAGGCCGTGCTGTCGCCCAACGAGCGGCTGCGCATCGCCAACGAACGCGCGCTGCGCGCCAACATCGACCTGCTGCTGCGCGACCTCGTCACGCTGCGGCCTTAGGCCAGGCTCAGAGCTTGCGGTGGCCCAGGGCCGGCAGCTGCTGGCGCACCTGGGTCAGCCGGGCCGGGTCGACCTCGGCGACGACTGCGCCCTCGCCTTCGGCCAGCACGCTGAGCACCTGGCCCCAGGGGTCGACGATCATGCTATGGCCCCAGGTGCGGCGGCCGTTGGCATGCTGGCCGCCCTGGGCGGGGGCGACGACATAACACTGGTTCTCAACGGCGCGGGCGCGCAGCAGCAGCTCCCAGTGCGCCTGCCCCGTCGTGTAGGTGAAGGCGGCCGGCACGGCCAGCAGATCGCAGCCGGCATAGGTACGGTAGAGCTCCGGGAAGCGCAGGTCGTAGCAGACCGACAGGCCGACCTTGACCCCACCGGCGTCGAAGCTGGTCGGCTGGTTGCCAGGCTCCAGCACGCGGCCCTCGTCATAGCTCTCGCGGCCGTTGTCGAAGGCGAACAGATGGATCTTGTCGTAGCGCGCCACGCGCTCGCCGCCGGGCGAGAACACCAGCGTCGAGTTGCGCACGCGCTCGCTGGTCGTCGACTTGATCGGCAGCGTGCCGCCGATGATCCACAACCCCAGGTCGTGCGCAGCGGCGGCCAGCATGGCCTGGATGGCGCCGTCGCCTTCCACCTCGGCCAGCGCGATCTTGTCGCTGTCCTGCATGCCCATCAGGCAGAAATACTCGGGCAGGGCCGCCAGCTCTGCGCCGCGGCGGGCGGCGTCTTCCAGCAAGCGGCGTGCGGTGGCAAGGTTGGCGGCCACGTCGGGGCCGGAGACCATCTGGAGCGCGGCGATCTTCATGGCACGAATGCTAGCGCTGCCGCCAGGCGCACCGCGGCGGATGTCACGGCCGACCCGCCTTGCCGATCCGGGCGGACGCCGGGCGGATGAGAATCGGAAGGCCATGCCGCTCCCTTCCTGCCTGCGCCGCCAGCTGCTGGCCCTGCCGCTTGCCGCCGCGCTGCCTCCGGTCCGCGCGACCGGCGCGCCGCTGACTTTGCGCCTGCCCGACCCGCAGGCCTACAGCGCCCACGGGGCCTTCTATGTCGAAGCGTTGAAGCTGGCCCTGGCCAAGACGGCCGATGGCGAGGGGCCGCCGACCCTGATCCATGCGCCGCCCGGCGTACCGCGGCCGCGGCTGCGCCACATGCTGCAGCACGGCCAGCTGGACGTGCTGTGGAGCACCACGACGCCCGAGCGCGAGGCGCAGGCGCTGCCGGTGCGCTTCAACCTGCTCAAGGGCACGAACGAGCTGCGCTTCCTGCTTGTGCGCGCCGCCGATCTGCCCACCCTGCGCTCGGTCAGGACGCTGGCAGCGCTGCGCCGGTTGCGGGCCGGCGCCGGCACCTTCTGGAGCGACACGCAGATCCTGCGGGCCAATGGCTTTGTCGTCGAGACGACGCCCAAGTTCGAGCTGCTGTTCCGCATGCTCAAGGCCGACCGCTTCGACTTCATTCCGCGCACCCGCGAGGAGATCGACGCCGAGCTGGCCTTTCATGTCGACGAGGGCTTTGCCGAGCTGCCAGGCCTGGCGCTGCAGTACAAGCAGCCGCTCTATTTTTTCGTCGCCAGCGACAAGCCCCAGCTGGCCGAGCGGCTGCAGCGCGGCCTGGCGCTGGCAGCGGCCGACGGTAGCTTCGACGCCCTGTTCATGACCGAGCCGGGCCTCAAGGACGCCCTCGCGCAGATGCGCAACTTCAAGGGCCTGCGCCTGCAGCTCAAGGCGCTCGACTAAGGCGCGCTCGCCGCCTTGGCCGCCGGGCCGTCGACCTTCTCCACCTTGGGATCGTTCCAACTGCCCGTGATGTGGAACTCGCGCGTGTTGGCCGCAGCCATCGGACGGCTCAGGATCCATTGCGCCAGGAAGGCACCCAGCGCAATGGCCGGGTTGATGGCCGCATAGGCCAGCGAGGCGCCGCCGGCGGACACCTCGGGCACGACGACGACGCGCAGCTTCTGCGTCTCGGCCGCCAGGTCGGTGCTGCCTTCGACCAGCACGGCCGCCTGCAGGCCGCGGATGCGGATGTTGTCGCTGCGCGCCACGCCCGCGGCGATCTTGACGTCACCGGTCACGCCGTCGAAGGTGAAGCCTTCGGCAAACACGTCGCGGAAGTCCAGCAGCAGCCGGCGCGGCAGCGACTGCAGGCTGAGCACGCCGAGCAGTCGGCCGACGCCGGGCTCGGCCTTGAGGAAGGTGCCGGTGTCGAGCTGGATGTTGAGGGCGCCGGCCATGCTGGCGTAGTGCGGTGCCAGCGGCGAGCCGTCCCAGCCAACCTGGCCGGCCATCACGCCCTTGCCGCCACGCAGCACGGGGTTGTCCTTGTCGCCCTGGCCCAGGCGCTCCAGCAGCTTGCCGCCGTCGGCGATGTCGAGCTTCCAGTCGAGCAGGGTGCGGCGGCGCGCGCCCGGCTCGCTGATCCATCGGCCGGTCGCGTTCAGCGTCGCATCGGGCGACTGGATCTGCAGCTTGTCCAGCTTCCAGTCGCGTGCGGCGGCCGGCGCCTGGGCCAGCACTTCCAGCCGGCCCAGCCGCTTGCCGCGCAGCTCGAAATCGTCGACGACGATGTCCAGCGACGGCAGCGGCCCGCTGCCCGCATCAGCCTTGGCGGGGTCGATCAGCTCGCTGACCGACTCGGCCTCCTGGCGCGGCAGCGACAGCCGCACCAGCCGTGCCTGCACGGCGTCGATCTGGCCAGCCTTGACGCCCTTGAGGTCGATGCGGCCGGAGATCTGCTCGGCGTCGATGTTGACGCGCCAGTTGGCGCCATCACGCGCCACCATGGCCGAGGCGCGCCCGAGCTGGCGGCCGGCGATCTTGAGTGCCTGGCTGCGCAGCGCGATCTGGCTGGGCAGCAGCCCGCCGTTGCCACCATCGGCGCCGTCGTCAACGGTGCCGCCGCCGGCCAGGCCGCCCAGGCGCTGCTGCCAGGCGTCGAGGTCGAGCGTCGCCACATTGACCTGCAGCAGGACGCCGGAAGCAGGCAGGGCCGGCAGCTTGTCCTGCACCGCCAGCACGCCGCGCAGCACCTGCGAACTGGCGCCCGACACATCGCGCTGCAGCTGGGCCTGCAACAGCGGCGCCGCGCTGCTGCCCACCTCCAGGCGCAGCTCGTCGCGGCCGGCGCCAGTGGGCGTCATCAGCAGGCGCAGCGGCAGCTGGCTCTCGGCCTCCTTGCGCGCGGGCGCCGGCAGATCGAGGGCCAGTCCTTGCAGCGTGCTGGTGACACTCAGCGAGGGGTCGCCCTCCTTCGGGATGGCGAGCTGGAAGCGATAGGCCGTCTGGCCGCTGGCGGCCTGGGCGAGGCGGGTGACCGCACCGAGCTCGGTGGCGCGGCGCAGGCCTTCGGCAGTGGCCTGACCCTGCACGGCGAAACGAAGGCCGCCGCCGGGCTGCGTGCCGCCTTCGATGCCGGCATCGCCGCCCAGCAGCCGTGCCGTCACGCCGGCCAATTGCAGGCGCTCCTGGTCGAAGTCGATGCGGCCGCGCACGCCACCCAGCGCGGGCAGTTCGGGGCGCAGCCTGAGGTCCACGCCGCCAAGCTGGAGCTGGCCCTTGAGCGTCGTCTGCCGGGTGTCGTCCAGCGGCAGCGTGATGCCGAGCTTGAGCCCGACCGTGCCCTGCGCCGAGGTGGTGCTCAGCGCATGGCCCAGCCATTCATCCAGCGGCGAGGCGCGCACATAGCGCAGCAGGTCGGTGCCGGCGCCGCGGCCGTTGCCGTCGATCTGCAGCACGCGACCCCGGTGCAGGTCCTTGATGCCGCCATTGACGCCGCTGAGTTCATAGCCCAGCACCTTGGCGCGGCCGTCCTTGATCTGCATGCCGGCGCGCTCGAAGACCAGCTCGGCGTCCACGCCCTCCATGACGGGCCAGTTGGTGCCGACGTCGCTGTGCGGCACATAGGCCAGCGTCACGCCCTGGGCTTGCGTCGCGACACGGAAGATGCCGCTGGACCTTGGCGCGTCGAAGGGAAAGTCGGCCAGCTCGCCCTTGATGCGCACGCTGACATTACGGGCCTCGCCGCCGAGGATGGCGCGCGAGACATAGCTGCGCGTGGCGGGCAGGCTCTGTGGGATGTAGCGCGCCACGCGCGTGGCTTCGACCCGCTGTGCCTTGCCGCTCAGGTCCAGGAAGCCCGGCGTGACTGCGCCCGCCGTGCGCCGCCACGTCACGTCAAATTCGCCGCTCAGGTCGGGCGTTTGCAGCTGCAGATCGCGCAGCTTGATCTCGACCTCGCCCGGGGTCTTGCCACCCTGCTGAGGCAGCTGCCAGACCATCTGCGTGGACAGCCGCGTGATGGGTAGCCGCGGGTCCTCGAACAGCCCCGGCAGCTCGACCTCACCATCCTGCACGGCCAGCTGGGCCGAGCCGCCGCGCTCGCTGGCGTCCAGCGTCAGGCTGGCCCCGCGCAGGCCCGGACGGCCGAGCTGGCCTTCGCGCTCGCTGTGCCGGGCCGCAATGGCCAGCCCGTCGAGCTGGGCCTTGACGCGGTAGCTGCGCGGCGCGTGCAGCGCGCCCTGCCACTGGGCGCCGAGTGCCGTCAGCACACCGCGCGGTTCCAGCTCGGCCAGCAGCACGTGGGCGCGCTCGCCGAGCGGCAGGCGCTGGGCGATCTGGGCCATCAGCGCGAAGTCCAGCCGCTGGGCGTTGACCTCGCCGCCCAGCACTTCGTCGGCCTTGCCAAGCTGCAGGGCCACGCCCCAGTCCGAGCGCGGCCAGACGATGCCGCCGCCGTCCTTGTCCTTGCTGACGAAGCCGAGCTGGTGCGCCTGCAGGCTCAAGGCGCCCTTGCCGCGCGCCAGATCCAGCCGCCCCTCAATGTGTTCCAAGTCCAGCGCGGGCGTCGAATCGAGCAGTTTGAGCCGCACCGAACGCAGGGCCAGGTCCAGCGTCGCGCCGACCGGCTCGCCGTCCCTGATCTGACCCCAGGCACGCACGGCGCCGTCGCCCTCGCTGAGCTGGAAAGGCAGGTCGACATGGCGCCTGAGCTGGCTGAGGTCGGCACGCGGCAGCTCGGCATAGAGCTGGCCGCTCCAGTGCTGGAACTGGCCCGGCCGCTTCAGCAGGCTTTGCGTGAACTGGCCGCGCAGCGTGAAGCGCTGGCCCCAG
Source organism: Pelomonas sp. Root405 (assembly GCF_001425165.1). Lineage (GTDB taxonomy): Bacteria > Pseudomonadota > Gammaproteobacteria > Burkholderiales > Burkholderiaceae_C > Pelomonas. The sequence goes on along the minus strand of NZ_LMDU01000012.1, from coordinate 584,378 downwards.
TCGGCAGGCGGCGTCGCGTCCAGACGCAGGTCATGGCGGCGCAGGCCGTTGCGCATGACGAAGTTGAGTTCGGACAGCTCCAGCGGCCGGGTGCCGGCGCGCTTCTCATCGACCCAGCGCACCCGGCCGTTGACGACGGCCAGCTCGGGCTGGCTGAACAGCCAGTCCATGCCCGCATCCGTGGTGCCGGCGTCGGCGCGCTCGGCCTCGTCCTCGTCCAGGCCGAGGCCGGCGATGAAGATGCGGCCCTGCGCGTCGCGCCGGATGATGATCTCGGGCCTGTCCACCAGCAGCTGCGAGAAGCGCGGCTCCAGCGCCAGCAGCGACTGGGCCGACAGCACCGCGGCCACGCGCGGCAGCCGCAGCGCGGGCCGGCCGGCTGCGTCCAGCACCTGCACGTCGCCCAGCTCCATGCGGGGCATCCAGCCGCCGGACTCGACGGTGATGCGGCCGATGCGCAGCTCTACCCCCAGGGCCTTTGAGGCTTCCTTTTCCAGCCAGGGGCGCCAGTCATTGGCGTGCGGGAGAATGGCCCAGTGCAATACAGACCAGGCCACCACCCCCAGCGCCCAGAGCAGCGCCAGGACCAGCAGCGCCCAGCGCAGGCTGTGCCAGCACAGGCGCAAGGGCCAGCGCGAGGCGCGGGTGCATTGATGGAGGGCGGCCGAGAAGAAGTCAGACACGTTGTCTTGGGGCACGTGAGAAATCGGCCGGCGGTCAATCTAGCACAGGGTCATGAGCCAACTGTTTCCCGTTTTTGCTGAGCACAGTCGCTATGTGCAGCGGGTTCGCCGCCGTTATGCGGTCGAGCTGCCGCTGCTGGCGCCGGGCCTGCCCGACCGCGCCGTCATCGCGGCGCTGATCGACACGCTGGGCGCGAGCCGGCCGCTGGCGAGCGCCCTGCGCGTGGCCCGCCATCTGGTGCTGGAGCGCCTCGCCGTGCTGGACATCGAACAGGGCGCGAGCGTGGAAGATGTCACGGCGGCGATGACGCATCTCGCGGAAGTGACGCTGGACCTGGCCCTGGCCGATGCGCGCCGGGAACTCGACGCCATCCATGGCGAGCCGCGCACGGCCGACGGCGCAGACATCGCCTTTTGGGTGCTGGGCATGGGCAAGCTCGGCGCACGCGAGCTGAATGTGTCGTCGGACATCGATCTGATCTATGTCTACGAGGACGACGGCGCCACGCACGGCCCGCGGCCGACCTCGGCGCATGAGTATTTCTCTTCGGTGGCCAAGCGGCTCTACGCGCTGATCGGCGACGTCACCGACGACGGTCAGGTCTTTCGCGTCGACCTGGCGCTGCGGCCCAACGGCAAGAGCGGCCCGCCGGTCGTGAGCCTGGGCATGCTGGAGGAGTATTTCCTTGTACAGGGCCGCGAGTGGGAGCGCTTTGCGTGGCTGAAGAGCCGCGTCGTCGCGCCACTGGGCGGCCCCGGCGGGCCGGGCGATGCGCGCACGCTGGCGCTGCGCCACCTCGTGACGCCCTTCGTCTACCGCCGCTATCTGGACTACGGTGTCTTCGAAGGCCTGCGCCAGTTGCACGGCAAGATCCGCAGCGAGGCCAAGGCGCGCGCCGCTGGCCGGCCCGAGCGGGCCAACGACGTCAAGCTGTCACGCGGCGGCATCCGCGAGATCGAGTTCATCGTGCAGCTGCTGCAGGTGGTGCGCGGCGGCCAGTTCCCCGAGATCCGCACCCGCTCCACCGTCAAGGCGCTGGCCCAGTTGGCTGCCGGCGGGCTGATGAAGGCGGAGACTGCCCACAAGCTCAGCGAGGCCTATGTCTTCCTGCGTCGCGTCGAGCATCGCATCCAGTTCCTGGACGACCAGCAGACGCATTGCCTGCCACAGGGCGACGCCGACCTGGCCTGGATTGCCGCGTCGCTGGGCCTTAAGTGCACACGTGATTCGTGTGAGTTGTTCTGCCAGCTCGGTGAAGTGCGCGAGCTGGTCGCGACCGAGTTCGACGCGCTGCTGCACGAAGGCGGCAAGCCACAAGGCGGGTGCAAAGGCGGCCAGTGCGGCGGCCCCAAGCCTGCCGTGGATGGCGAGGACTTCCTGGCCGGCCTGCCGCCGCCGCTGGCCACCGCCGTGCGCGCGCTGGCCGACACGCCGCGCGTGCAGGGCCTGCGCGAGGAGTCGCGCCAGCGCCTGGCCAAGCTGTTCCACCGCGCGGCCCAGGCCGTGGCGGCCGAGGAATGCTCGCTGGATGCGGCACAGCGCTTCGTCGACTGGGTCGGCCCGCTGCTGCGCCGCGAAAGTTATCTGGCCCTGCTCGTCGAGCGCCCCGCCGTGCAACAGCGCCTGCTGCGCCTGCTGGGCCTGGCGCGTTGGCCGATGCGCTACCTGATGCAGCACCCCGGCGTCATCGACGAGCTGGCCGACCCGCTGCTGCTGACCGCCCGCTTCGACCGCGAGGCCTTCATCACCGACCTGCTGGAGCGCGAGCAGGGTTGGGAGCGCAGCGGCGAGGCCGACGAGGAGGCGCTGCTAGACACGCTTCGCCGCGCCCACCACGCCGAGGTCTTCCGCACGCTGGTGCGCGACCTCGAGGGCCGCATCACCGTCGAGCAGGTGGCCGACGACCTGTCGCTGCTGGCCGACGCGGTGCTGCAGATTGCCATTCAATGGGCCTGGGCGCGCTTCGGCAGGGCCCACCGCGCCGACCCGCGCCTGGCCGTCATCGCCTACGGCAAGCTCGGCGGCAAGGAGCTGGGCTATGGCGGCGACCTGGACGTGGTGTTCGTCTTCGATGACGACGACGAGAACGCGTCGGAGATCTACGGCGCCTTCGTGCGCCGCCTCATCACCTGGCTGACGCTGCGCACCGCGGCCGGTGAGCTGTTCGACATCGACACGGCGCTGCGACCCAACGGCAACTCCGGCCTGCTGGTCACCTCGCTGGCGCACTTCGAGGCGTATCAGACGGGCCGTGGCAGCAACACCGCCTGGACCTGGGAACACCAAGCCATCACGCGGGCGCGCTTCTGCGCCGGCAACGCCGACATGGCGGAACGCTGCGAGGGCGTGCGCCGCCAAGTGCTGACCGCACCACGCGATGCCGCGGCCTTGAAGCGCGAGGTGCAGGCGATGCGCGAGAAGGTCCGCGCGGCGCGGCAGGTGCGCGACGGCCTCTTCGACGTCAAGCACAGCGAGGGCGGCATGATGGACGCCGAGTTCGCCGTGCAGACGCTAGTACTGGCCCATGGCGCGGCGCATCCGGAGTTGCTGGTCAACCTGGGCAATATCGCCCTGCTGCTGCGATGCGAGGCGGCTGGCTTGCTGCCGGTGGGTGTGGGGTCGGCCGCTGCCAATGCTTACCGCGAGTTGAGGCGGGTGCAGCACAAGGCGCGGTTGGACGAGCAGTCGACGGCGTTGGAGGCTGAGGCGGCGGCGCCGCTCGCTGCCCATCGGGACGCCGTGCGCAGCTTGTGGCTCGCTGTTTTTGGTTGATGGCCAGGCCCGGCCGGGGTTTGCCTTCAGCCAACCTTCGGTTCCCGTCCCGGCATGGGCCTCGCATGACCCGCACGTGGAGCTGGCTGACGCTCTGCGCAGCACTGGCCGCACTGTCCTTGCTCACTTGGCCGCTGCCAAGAGAACTGCTCGACTGGCAGCCCACCCCGATCGCGACACAACCCTGGCGCGCCGTCACCGCCGCCTTCATCCACTGGACGCCCCTCCACCTGGCCGCCAACCTCGCCGGCTGCGCCGTCCTGGCCCTGCTTGGCTGGCGCGCCCAACTCTGCCGGGTCGAGGCCATCGCCGGCCTCATCGCGCTGCCGCTGACCCAGGCTGGCCTGCTGCTGCGACCTGAGTTGCAGCGTTATGCCGGTCTGTCGGGCGAACTCCATGCGCTGGCGGTCATCGCGGCGCTGACATTGCTGGCCCGGCCAGGTCGCGAACGCCTCATCGGCGCCGGCATCGCGCTGGGCCTCGCCGCCAAGCTGACCTTGGAGCAGCCTCTCGGCCCGGTGCTGCGCGTCACCGCGGGCTTCGACTTCCCGGTGGCGCCCTTTGCCCATCTCAGCGGCGCCGTCGCGGGCGTGATAGCGTGGGCGCTGACAATGGCGCTCATTCAATCAAGATCGCCGAGGCCCCCGCATGGGACGTGAAGCCAGTTGCACCGCCCGTGTAGGCACGGAGACCGCCGAGGTCGCCGCCCTGCTCGAATCCACCACCGTCGTCTTGCGCGGCGACATCAAGCGCAAGTGGGCCATCGCCGCACTGCAGAACCTGCGCATCGACGGCGAGGACCTGAGGTTCGAGGTGGACGACGAAGCCGTCGCCCTCGTGCTGGGCGAGAAGGAAGCCGGCAAGTGGCTGAAGAAGCTGCAGACGCCGCCGCCCACACTGGCCGCCAAGCTCGGCGTCAGCGTCGACAACCCCGCCCTGCTGATCGGGCCCACCGTCGGCCCGCTGGACCCGGCGCTCGCCGAAGCCCTGGCCGGCGGCATCACCACCAATGTGCGCGAGGCGCGCATGCTGGTAGCCGTGCTGAGCAACCCGTCCGAGCTGCCGCGCATGGCCGAGTTCCATGCCGACATGATCTGCAAGACCGTCTGGGTCGTGCATGCCAAGGGCCCGGAGGCCAGCCCGTCGGACACCGAAGTGCGCCTGGCCATGCGCAACTGGGGTTATGTGGACAACAAGACTGCCTCGGTGTCGGACAAGCTGACGGCGACGCGCTTTGTGCAGACGCAGGAGCCGGCCAAGAAGCGGGTGCGCAAACGCTAGATGACGTTGGCCTCGATGAGAGGCCGAGCGTCGAGCAGGCGCTGCGGTGTCAGCGCCTCGATCAGCGGCGCGTCCAGGCCCGCGATCAGGCGAGCCATCGACCAACCCACCGCCGGCGACTGCTGCATGCCGTGGCCTGAGAAGCCGCAGGCCGTGAAGGCATTCGCCCACCCCGGCAGCCGGCCAGCCAGACCGTTGTGGTCGAAGGCGTTCATCTCGTAATAGCCGGCCCAGGCCGAACGCACGCGCAATGCCTCCAGCGACGGCACGCGCGCGGCCAGCGTGGGCCAGAGCTGCTCTTCGAACATGCCGTGGTCGATGTCGTGCAGCGGCGCGTCGTCGGCGTCGTCACCGCGGGGCGGGCCGCCGGCCAGGATCAGCGAGCCTTCGGTGCGGAACCAGAAGCCGCTCGGATCAATGACCAGCGGGCAGCCGGGCAGCGCGGCCGGCGTCTCCAGCACGAAGACATCGCGCTTCTTAGCACTGACCGGCAGGCTGAACCCGAGTGCGGCACCGAGCGGCGCGCTCCAGGAACCCGCCGCGATGACGAAGGCGTCGCCATCGACGCGTGAGCCATCCGCGCAGCGCACGCCGGTCACGCGGTCGCCCCGGGTTTCAAAGCCGACCGCGTCCGCCGCGACGAAGCGCACGCCGCAGGCCTTGGCTTTCAGGCGGAAGGCGCGGTGCAGGGCCGGGCCGTCGAACCAGCCTTCGCCGCTGAGCCCCAGCGATCCCAGCGCGAGGTCGTCGACGGCAAGCCAGGAAAAGCGTGCCGCCAGCTCGGCGGGCGAAAGCAGCGCGACGTAGACGTCATGCGCGCGCTGCACGGCATGCACCGCCCGCAGCGGCGCCGCACCCGCCTCTGTCGCCAGATAGAGGTAGCCCGGCTCCACGAGGCCGATGCCGGGGCGGTCGTCGGGCAGTGCCAGCTCGTCGCCCACTCGCCGCAGGAAGTCGATGCTCCACCTCGACAGCGCCATGTTGACCGGCTGCGAGAACTGTTGGCGGATGGAGCTCAGCGACAGCGAGCTGGACGCACGGGCATAGGACGGGTCGCGCTCGATGACGGTCACGGCCGCGCCATGGTCGCGGGCCAGGAAGCAGGCGGTCGCGGCACCCATCACGCCACCGCCAATCAGGGTCACTTCAGACATGCTGGCAGCATAGGGGCCATGAGTCCTCAGACCCGCCAGTCCCATCTCGATCCCCGTGCCGTTGCCATCCTGCTGCTTTGCTGCTTTCTGTGGGGCATCAACCAGGTCGCCGCCAAGGCAGCGCTGACGGAGATCGGGCCGCTGTGGCAGGCGGGGCTGCGCTCGGTCGTCGCGGGACTGCTGGTGTGGGCGTGGTCGCTGTGGCGCGGCATCAAGCTGTTCGAGCGCGACGGCAGCCTGGGCGGCGGCCTGCTGGCCGGCCTGCTGTTCGCGGCCGAGTTCGCCTGCATCTTCGTCGGCCTGCAGTACACCAGCGCCTCGCGCATGGTGGTCTTCATCTACCTGTCACCCTTCGTCGTGGCACTGGGCATGCCGTGGATTGCGCACGGCGAGAAGCTGTCGGGCAAGCAGTGGGCCGGCCTGGTGCTGGCCTTCGGCGCGGTGGCGTTCGCGTTTGCAGAGGGTTTCTCGTCGCCCAGCACGCCGACACAGTGGTGGGGCGACGCGCTCGGCGTGCTGGCGGCCGTGCTGTGGGGCGGCACGACGCTGGCCATCCGCGCCACCCGGCTGAGTTCGGCGCCGGCCGAGAAGACGCTGCTCTACCAGCTCGGCGTATCGGCGCTGGCGCTGTGCGCGGCGGCAGTGCTGGCGGGCGAGGCGCTGCCGATGCAATGGTCACCGCGACTCATCGGCCTGTTCGGCTTTCAGGCCGTCGTCGTGACGTTTGCCAGCTACTTGGCCTGGTTCTGGCTCATCCGTCATTACGCGGCCACCAAACTGGCCGTGTTCACGCTGAGCACGCCGCTGTTCGGTCTGCTGGCCGGTGCAGTGCTGCTGGGCGAAGGGATCAGCATGCGGCTCGTCATGGCGCTGGTGGCCCTGGCTGCCGGCATCGTGCTGGTCAGCCAGCGCTGATGTCGCCGTCGCGCCAGGGGCACCACACCGGCCTGCATAGACTGCGCGCTTCCCACCCCAGGAGACACCCATGATCACGCTCTGCGGCATCCCGCTCTCGAACTACTACAACAAGGTCAAGCTGGCACTGCTGGAGAAGGGCATCCCCTTCACCGAGGAGTACGTCAAGACGCATTCCCACGCCGAGGATGTGCTGAGCGCGTCGCCGCTGGGCAAGGTGCCCTTCATCAAGACGCCGCAGGGCGCGCTGTGCGAGAGCCAGGTCATCGTCGACTACCTTGAAGCCGCCTACCCCGACACGCCCAGGCTGATCCCCGCCGACCCCTACCAGGCCGCCAAAGTTCGCGAACTGATCGTCTACGTGGACCTGCACCTGGAGCTGGTGGCGCGCGAGCTGTACGCCGAGGCTTTCTTCGGCGGCAAGGTCAGCGACGGCACCAAGCAGCGCGTGGCCCGCGTGCTGCCCGAGAACATCAAGGCCTTCAAGCGCCTGGCCAAGTTCGGCCCCTATCTTGCGGGCGACAGCTTCACGATGGCCGATTGCGCCGGCTGGGTCAGCCTGCCGCTGGTGGGCATGGCGACCAAGATCGTCTACGGCGAAGACCTGCTGGCTGCCGACGGCGTGGACTGGAAGCCCTATGCCAAGCTGATCGGCGAGCGCCCGCATGCGCAGACCGTGGCGGCCGACCGCAAGGCCGACCAGGAGCGCTCCTTCGCCGCCAAGAGCTGAGCCCTTGCCCGCGCCTGACGTCGAGATCGAACTGAAGTTCCTCGTGCCGGCGGCGTCCCGCGCGGCATTGGCGGCCGAGTTGGCCGGGCGCGGCACACCGCAGCGCGCCTGGCTGACGGCCAGCTACTTTGACACGCCCGACCTGCGCCTGGCACGCGCCGGCCTGGCCTGGCGCATGCGCCGCGAGGGCGGCCGTTGGGTGCAGGGCCTGAAGGCCGCGACAGGCAGCAGTTCGCTGGAGCGCTTCGAGCACGAAGTCATCCGCCCTGACGCAAGCCCTGACCCCAACGCGCATGCCAACACGGCGCCGGGCGGTGAACTGCTGGCGCTGCTCGACAAGGCCGGGAATCAGGGGCAGAAGCCCGGCGTGCGCTTCCAGACCCAGGTGCGCCGGCTGACGCGCCGCGTGCGCACGCGCGGTGCCGTGGTCGACATCGCCCTGGACGAGGGCCGCCTGCTGGCCGACAGCGCGGTGCAGCGCCTGCGCGAGGTGGAGTTCGAGCTGGTGTCGGGCGCGCCCGCCGCGATGCTGGCGCTGGTGGCGCGGTGGCGCCAGCGCTTCGGCCTCATCCACGACCCGCGCAACAAGGCCGAGCGCGGCCACTGGCTGTCGAGCGGCAAACCCCAGGCGCCGCTGCGCAAGGCCAAGACACCGCGCTATGCCGCCGACGCCACGCCCACCGAGGCCTGCGGTGCCGTGCTGGACGAATGCCTGGCGCAGATCGGCCGCAATGCCATCGGCCTGGCTGAAGGTTCAGAAGGCGACCCCGCACTGCGCCCCGACCATGTGCATCAATTGCGCGTCGGCATTCGCCGGCTGCGCAGCGCGCTGCGCGCCTTCCGCGGCTGGGTGGCCGAGCCGCCGGCTGAACTCGTCGACGGCCTGCGCACGCTGTTCGCGGCGCTGGGCGCCACGCGCGACCGCGACGTGCTGGGCAGTGGTGCCGCCGCAGAACTGGCGCGCGCGGGCGCGCCGTCGCTGGCCACGCCAGCGGCCACCGACGCACCCGACCCCACGGCCCTCATCCGCGCCGATGATGCGCAGCGCCTGCTGCTGGCCTGGATCACCTGGCGCACCGGCCTTGAGCCCGCCACCGAAGCGCCGGCCGACCCGTTGAAGCGCCTGGCCCGCCAGCGCCTGCGCCGCTGGCACAAAGCCCTGGTCGCCGGCTGCCAAGCCTTTGATGACCTCGACGCCGACGCGCTGCACGAGCTGCGCAAACGCGTGAAGCGCCAGCGCTATGTCTTCGAGTTCTTCGCGCCGCTGCTGCCCCGCAAGGCTGCCGGCCAGCACCTGCTGGTGCTGGCCTCGGCCCAGCAGGCGCTGGGCGAGATCAACGACCTGTTCGTCGCCCGCGACAGCTACCAGGCCCGCGTCGCCACCGAGCCGGAAGCCTGGTTCGCCGTCGGCTGGCTGACCGCGCGGTTGGCTGAAGCGCGTGAGCAGGCGCGCGAAGCGCTGGAGCTGCTGGTAGCCGTCGAAAAGTTGCCGCGTTAAGCGCGGCGCCGGACGCTTCAACCTTTACGACACGGACGCAGGAACGGCTGCGCCAAGCGGCCGCTTGGCTACCCGGTCGCGGAACAACTGCGCGCACTCGCCATCCGACACGGCTTCGATGCGGGCGGAGGCTTCCGCCAGCCAATCCAGGAAGCACGATTCGCTGTTGACCTCGCGACCACGAGCTCGCAGTTCGGCATCACGGCAGGCCACAGGGCAGGCCAACTAGAAAGCGAATATCTTGGCGCGCATCAAGCGGCGCAAGTCGTTTTCGGCGGAGGCTGCCGCAGGCGCAGAGGGAGGCCGGTGATCACAAACCGTCGCGCTGAAGTTCTTCGAGCGCCTGCGCGGCGAACTTGGGCGAGCGCGCATGTTCTGCAGTTCCGCCGTGCTGCGGCGCCCGTCGACAGTGATGAGCAGCATGCGCATCGCGCACCGCGAGGATGGCAGCTCCCCAGAAAGGGAAAAGGGCGCCGCGCGGTGACCCGCGGCGCCCTTTGTACGTCAGGCTGCTGGTTCAGCGAGCCTTGCGGCGCGTCGCGGCAGCGCCGAGCAGAGCCAGGCTCACCAGCGCCAGGGAGGCAGGCTCGGGAATCCGCGAGCCAGAGTCGTAGTCCAGTGCGACGTTGACCACATCGTCGTGGGAAAACGTGCTCACGTCGGCCCCGAACAAGACGCCTACCGTCAGCAGGCCGTCGGCCAGGAAAGAATCGGCCAACCCCAGTGACAGCGAGAAAACGCAATCGTTGAAATTGCCGCTGTTGTCAGTGGCACCGCCAATGGCCGTCGAGCCATTGTTGGAAGCGCCACCGCAGCTGTAGAAGCCCTGAGAAACGCCGTCAAACGTGACTTCGAAGTGCTCAGCTTCTAAGGGAAATGCGCCGCTCAGGTCCAGACCGGTGATCCGGCCGCCGCTTGGGCTGATCGTGATCATGCCGCCAGCACCATTGGACGGGGCCAAGCCGTTGAAGACGAAGCTCATGTCTTGGCCACCCGTCGTCAAAACGTCGTTCTGCGTGATCGAGACGGGGGCTGCGCTTGCGATCAGGCTGGTGAGGCACAGACATGCTGCCGCGGCGATCTGACTCAATTTCATGATGATGGCTCCTTCGAGGCGACGGACATGCGTCTCTAGGCACGACGCAAGCTTCAGGCCATGAAAGTAAGTTGTTGATTCAAAATGTGTAATTCATCGGAGAGGTGGCGTGAAGTAGATCGACGTAAAGAATGTCGACACCGACGAACCCGACAGCCCATGCCCACGAATCTGCAGCTCGTCGCCTTCAGTTAGGTCGCCGCCCCGCGCCGGAGATATGGTGTGCTACATCAGCAACACACCCCGGAGCACCCATGACTCCCACCTGGACAGACCAGGCGCCGATTTACCAGCAGCTTGCCGACCGCCTGGCCGTGCAGCTGCTTGACGGCAGCCCCCCGGAAGGCGAGGCCCTGCCCTCGGTGCGCGTACTCGCCAGCCAGTACGTCATCAACCCGCTGACCGTGACGCGGGCGCTGCAGGCGCTCAGCGACCACGGTCTGATCGAGTCGCGGCGCGGCCTGGGCATGTATGTGATGGCCGGCGCCCGGGAGCGGCTGCTGCGGCACGAGCGCGAGCAGTTCCTGCAGAAGGACTGGCCGACTCTGCGCGCCAAGCTCAAGCGGCTGGGGCTGACCGCCAAGGATCTGAACTGGGAGTCGACATGAACCTGATCGAAGTCAAGAACGTCTCGCTGCGCTACGGCAAGAAGACCGCGCTGAACGACGTCTCCATCACCGTGCCCAAGGGCCGTGTCGTCGGCCTGCTTGGCCACAACGGCGCGGGCAAGACCTCGCTGATGAAGGCGCTGGTCGGCCTGCTGCCGGTGCAGGGCCAGATGAGCGTGCTGGGCCTGGAGCCGACCCGGAACCGCCAGCAATTGCTGACCGAGCTGAGCTACATCCCCGACGTGGCGGTGCTGCCGCGCTGGGCCAAGGTGCATGAGCTGATCACGCTGATGAGCCAGCTGCAGCCAAAGTTCTCGGCCGAGCGGGCGCGGGCGCTGCTCAAGCGCACCAGCGTCAGCGAGGGCGACAAGGTCAAGAGCCTGTCCAAGGGCATGGTGGCGCAGACGCACCTGGCGCTGATCGCCGCCATCGACGCCAAGTTGATGATCCTGGACGAGCCGACGCTGGGCCTGGACGTGGTGTCGCGCAAGAGCTTCTACGAGATGCTCATCGACGAGTGGTGCGACGGCGAGCGCAGCGTGCTGATCTCGACGCACCAGGTGGAGGAAGTCGAGGCGCTGCTGTCGGACGTGATCATGCTGGACGAGGGTCGCGTGGCGCTGTCGATCAGCCTGGAGGACATCGACCGCCGCTTCGTGGCACTGAACCACGACCCGGCCGCGGCCGATGCGATGGCCGCAGCCCACCCGCTGCTGCGCTACCGCGAGCAGGGCCGCACGACGTCGCTGTTCGACGGCCCGCCGCCCGAACACATCACGAGCCTGGGCCAGCGCGTGCGCCCCAGCCTTGTCGACCTCTTCATGGCGCTGACCCGCAACCCGGCGCTGAACAACAAGCAAGCCTGATCAAGGAGCCGCCATGACAAACCATATCCCCACCCTGCTGCAGCGCGAATGGATGCAGCACAAGCGCGGCTGGCTGATTGCCGCGCTGGCGCCCCCGCTGCTCTTCCTGGCGGCGTTGCCGTTCGGCGAGATCAACGGCCTGCCGATGGACAGCCCCGAGTTGATGGCCGTCGGCATGGTCATGATGAGCGCTTGCGCCGTCTATGGCATCTCGCTGCTGGTGGCGCTGTTCCAGCTGCCGGGCCTGGCGCGGCGCGACACGCAGGACCGTTCCATCGAGTTCTGGCTGTCTTTGCCGGGCAGGCCGAGCGAGAGCGTGATGTCCACGGTGATCGCCCATGCCTGGCTGGCGCCGCTGGGTGGCGCCGTCGTCGGCATGCTGTTCGGCATCCCGATTGCGATGAGCGTGCTGACGAGCCGGGCCGACTTCTCCACCGCGCTGGCGGTTAACTGGGGCGAGGTCATCATGGCGGCCACGCCGCTGCTGGTGCGCGGCCTCGTCGGCACCTTGCCGTTGATGCTGTGGCTGGCGCCCGTGATCTTCGTGCTGATGGCCGCCTCGGCCTGGTTGAAGCGGCTGGGCGTGCCGGTCGTGTTGGTCGGCGTCGGCGTGGCCGTGGCCGTGCTGTACCAGGTCTACGACATCGAATGGCCGCTGCGCGCGCTGCAGGGCTTGAACGAGCAGATCAACCACACGCTGGTGTACGACGGCAGGAGCCTGGTCCAAGCGTTGGAGTCGGGCACCAACCTGGTCACCTGGGTGCTGCAAGACCTGGGCAAGACGCTGGCCCAGCTGGCGACGGCGCAGTTCCTCGGCTGGGCAGCTGTTGCCGCAGCAGCCTTCGCCCTGGTGGTGCTGAAGCGCTCGCGCGGCGGTTGAGCCGCGGGGCTCAGGCCGGCTTGCTGGCCAGGCTTTCCGCAGATGGCGGCACGATGCGTGCCGCCATTTCTTTGCGGAAGCGGTTGAGTTCTTGCACGGTGGCAAAGCTGCGGTCCATCAGCAGGCTCATGTTGTGCAGGATGCGCTCAACGACCTTGTTCTCCCAGACCGAGTCGAACTGGATCTGCTTGTCCAGCCAGTGCTCCAGCCACTCGGGGTCGGGCAGTCGGCTCTGGATGGTGTCGCGCGGGAAGAGCTTGGTGTTGACGTGCAGGTTGGTCGGGTGCAGCGCCTGGGCGGTGCGACGCGCGCTGGCCATCAGCACGCCGACCTTGGCAAAGGCGGCGCGCGCCTCGTCGCCGAACTTGGTCATGGCGCGCTTCATGTAGCGCAGGTAGGCGCCGCCATGGCGGGCCTCGTCGCGCGACAAGGTTTCGTAGATCGCCTTGATGACCGGCTCGGTGTGCCACTCGGCCGCGCGGCGGTACCAGTGGTTGAGGCGAATCTCGCCGCAAAAATGCAGCATCAGCGTTTCGAGTGCCGGGGCGGGGTCGAAATCGAAGCGCACCTCGTGCAGCTCTTCCTCGGTAGGGACGAGGTCGGGACGGAAGCGCCTGAGGTACTCCATCAGCACGAGGCTGTGCTTTTGCTCCTCGAAGAACCACACCGACATGAAGGCCGAAAAGTCGCTGTCTTCGCGGTTGTCGCGCAAGAACATCTCGGTGGCCGGCAGCGCCGCCCACTCGGTGATGGCGTTCATCTTGATCGTCTGGGCCTGTTCGTCGCTCAGCTGGGTGGCGTCGAACTTATCCCAGGGAATGTCGCGATCCATGTTCCAGCGCACGGCTTCCAGTTGCTTGAACAGTTCGGGGTAAAGCATGGCGGGTCCTCGTTAGAGACCTGATTCTAAAAGTTCGCGCCAGCGCGCAATCTCTGGCGTGATCGCAGCCAGGCCATCAACACAGCGCACGCCGTCCGGCACACCCGGCAAACGGAGTGCCCGGTTGCTGCCGCCAGCCCAGATCTCGACATTGGCCGGCAGTTGCTCGCGCAGCTGGCCCAGTCCGTCAAAGACGGCGCGCGCGGGCAGCTGCCCGCTGAAGCTGAGCGCCACGACATCAGCGCGGTGCACCGCCGCCGCTGCGGGCAGCTGGGCAATCGGCGTCTGCACGCCCAGCGACAGACAGACGGCACCCTCCAGGCTGAGCAGCGCCTCGGCCATCAGCAGGCCCAGCGCATGGCCTTCACCGGGCAGCGTGGTGAGCAGTACACGCGGGCCGGCACCCTGCAGATTGACCGGCAAGGCGTGAATGGACTGGCGCAGCACAAGTTGCAGCGACTCGCTGTAAATGTGCTCTTCAAACACCTGCAGCTCGCCGCTCATCCACAGCTCGCCGATGCGCGTGGTCAATGGCGCAAACACCTGGCTGATGCTGCCCGCAAGCCCCCGGCGCAGCACGGCCTGTGACAGCGTGCGGCGCAAGCCGTCGACGTCATGGCTTTGCAGCAGCGCGGTGCAGGCCGCCACCTCGGGCGCCTCGGCCCCGCTGGCCGCCTCGCTCGCGGCAACAGGGGGCTGCAGCAGCGCCGACAGCTCCGTCAGCGGCGCCGCCACGATGCGGCCGGGCCGGTGCCCGGCGTCCAGCAGCCGCTTGACGAGCCGCAGCTTGAGCACCTGCTCCTGCGGGTAGAGCCGCTCGCCCGCGGCGTCGCGCGATGGCGCGGGGAAACCGTAGCGGCGCTCCCAGACGCGCAGCGTTTCCTTGCTGATGCCCGTGTCCCGCTCCACCGCGGTGATGCCGACGCCCGTCGCTGGCGCAGTGGCATCCGCAGCGCCGCCACCCGCGTAAACCAGGGGCTCAGCCACGGCGCAGCCCGCAGGTCATTGGCGTTGAAAACGACCGGTCACGCATAAATTGTCCTGGACAAAAATAGTACAAACTTCAATTCTTGACCTAATATAGCGCTGCAGACGCAATTTGCCCAGGACAAACCATCAACAACCGCTTCGATATGTCGCCAGCCCTTCACGGCGCCTTGCAACTGTTTGCAAAGCGGCCGAGCGCCAAGCGAAGCAGTGCCGGACTTGAACGATGACGACAACAATCGTCGCCCGAACTGGGTACACCGACTTGGAACTTCATGTTCCGGCTCAACTATCGAGCTACACCGCCAGTGAAAACCCGGGTCCTGCTCGACTGGGGTCGACACCGTTCAATCAGGAATTTAGGTCGCACAACCTCTCTGAGACCAGAGCAGCAATCTCGGAGCCGTTCTCCTCCTCCTCCCTCCCTCCCTCGTTGGCTCCGGGGCGTTCTGCGGCCACTTTTACAGCCAGGGCCCGTGTCGATGACACGGGCCCTTCCTTTTGCGGCGCGGGTTCGGCCCATGCCGAGCCTGTGCTGGGACTGCTGCGCGGCCGCGGGCATCCGCGTGGTCCGGGTAGCCGCACCGAGAAGCGCATTGCCGTGATTGGAAGCGGCGTCGCGGGGCTGTCAGCCGCCTGGGCGCTGAGCGACCGCGCCCATGTCACCTTGTTCGAGGCCGGAGCCCGCGCGGGCGGCCACACGCACACGGTGGACGTCACGCTCGACGGCATCACGCACGGCGTTGACACCGGCTTCCTTGTCTTCAACGAGCGCACCTATCCGCTGCTGATTCAGCTGTTCGACCAGCTCGGCGTTGCCGTCGCCAAGAGCGACATGAGCTTCTCGGCCCAGGTGCCCGGCGACGGCGTCGAGTGGAGCGGCAGCAGCTTGGCCAGCGTCTTCGCGCAGCGCCGCAACCTGCTGCGGCCGGCCTTTTGGGGCATGTTGGCCGACCTGCTGCGCTTCAACCGCCTGTGCACGGCCCTCGCCGCGCGGGGCGAGGAGGCGGCGCTGTCGGAACCCATCGCCTCCTTCCTCGACCGCCACCGCTTCGGCCGCGGCTTCAGGGACTGGTATTTGCTGCCCATGGTCGCCTGCATCTGGTCCTGCCCGACGGCGCAGATGCTGCAGTTCCCCATCCGAACGCTGATCCGCTTTTGCCACAACCACGGCCTGTTGCAGGTGAACGACCGGCCGCAGTGGTGGACGGTGACGGGCGGCGCGCGCCACTACGTCGAGGCCATGCTGCCGGCCATTCACGAAGTGCGCCTGAGCACGCCGGTGCAGGCCGTGTGCCGGCTGCCCGATGGCGGTGTGGCGGTCGGCACGCACCAAGGTGTTGAGCGCTTCGATGCCGTCATCCTCGCCGGTCACAGCGACCAGAGCCTGGCCTTGCTGGCCAATGCCAGCGCCGCCGAGCGCGAGCTGCTGGGCGCCATCCGCTACCAGCTCAACGTGGCCGTGCTGCACACCGACGCGGCGCTGCTGCCGCAGCGCCGCAGCGCCTGGGCGGCCTGGAACTACGAGAGCGGGCGGGATCGCGGCGGCGCCGGCGCCTCGGTCTGCCTGCACTATCTGCTGAACCAGCTGCAGCCCCTGCCCTGGCAGCATCCCGTCGTCGTGTCGCTGAACCCGCTGCGCCAGCCCGACCCGGCGCGGGTCATCGGCCGCTACGACTACGCCCACCCGGTGTTTGACGATGCCGCCGTGCGCGCCCAGGCCCGCCTGCACGAGATTCAGGGCAACGGCGGCGTCTGGTTTGCCGGCGCGTGGACGCGCTATGGCTTTCACGAGGACGGCCTGCTGTCGGGCCTGACCGCCGCCCAGCAGCTCATTTCACGGGTGCTGGCGTGAGCACCTCAGCACCCCAGCTCGGCATGGGACAGGTCTACCACCGGCGGCTGCGCCCGCGCGAGCATGCCTTCGCCTATCCGAGCTACTTCCTGTGGCTGCCCATGCGCTCGCTGCGCCGCGAGACCTGTGCGGCGCTGAACCGCAACCGCTTCGGCTGGCTGAGCTTTCACGATGCCGACCACGGTGAGGGCGGCAGCGACGCACTGGCGTGGCTGGACGCACTGCTCGTTTCGGAAGGCATTGACGATGCCGACGGCGAGGCCTGGTTGCAGACCTATCCGCGTGTGCTCGGACACGCCTTCAAGCCGGTCAGCTTCTGGTTCTGCGAGCGTACGGACAGCTCGCTGGCTGCCGTCGTCGTCGAGGTCAACAACACCTTCGGCGAGCGCCACTGCTATCTGCTGCACGGGCCCGATCTGGCCTGGGGCTGCGAGCAAACGGCCGCCAAGGTCTTCCACGTGTCGCCCTTCTGCCGCGTCGAGGGCCGCTACCGGTTTCGCTTCCTGCATGGCAACCGCCACGTCATCAGCTGTGTCGACCACGACGACGACACCGGCCCGCTGCTGCTGACCAGCCTCAGCGGACGGCTGCAGCCATTGACCTCGCGCAGCGCCCGCGCCGCCTTCTTCGCCATGCCTGCGCTGACGCTGATGATCGTCGCCCGCATCCATTGGCAGGCCTTGAAGCTGGCCATCAAGCGCCTGCCGTTCTTCTCCAAACCCCAGCCGCCAGAGCGGTTTGTGACGCGCTGACCGCCATGACGACAACGACCTCCGCACCCCTTCTCGCCAGCACGCTGCCCCGCCATGCCCGCCGCGTGCTCGCACTGCTCGGCCACTTACAGCATGGCAGCCTCGATCTGCAGACGCCCGAGGGCGAACTGCTGCACTTCGGCGGCGGCCGCGAGCCGCGTGCCGCCATCCGCATCGTCGACTGGCAGACCTGCGCGGCGGCCATGACCTCGGGCGATGTCGGCTTTGCCGAAAGCTTTGTCGACGGCCACTGGACCAGCCCCCACCTGCGCGCCTTGCTGGAGCTGCTGATCCGCAACCGCACCGCCCTGGAGTCGCTGGTGTACGGCGGTTTCTGGGGCGGCCTGCTGCACCGGCTGCGCCACCTGATGCGGCGCAACACCCGCACCGGCAGCCGCAAGAACATCCACGCCCACTACGACCTCGGCAACGAGTTCTACAAGCTGTGGCTGGACCCGACGATGAACTACTCCAGCGCCTGGTTCGCTGGCGCGCCGGAGGGCACGCTGGACGCCGCCCAGCAGGCCAAGATGCGCCGCGCTCTGGCCGAGGCCGGCGTGGGCCCGGGCAGCCGCGTGCTAGAGATCGGCTGCGGCTGGGGTGCCGTTGCCGAAGTCGCGGCGCGCGATTTCGATGCGCGACTGACCGGTGTCACGCTGTCCACCGAGCAGCTCGCCTGGGCGCAGGAGCGGCTGGGCAAAGCGGGCCTGAGCGCCGACCTGCGTCTGCAGGACTACCGCGACATCGCCGACAAGCCCTTCGATGCCATCGTCTCCATCGAGATGTTCGAGGCGGTGGGGCGTGAATACTGGGACGGCTATTTCCGCACCGTTGCCGCCAAGCTCAAGCCCGGCGGCCGCGCCTGCATCCAGAGCATCACGATCCGCGATGACCTGTTCGACCGCTATGTGCGCTCGACCGACTTCATCCAGCAATACATCTTCCCCGGCGGCCTGCTGCCCAGCCCCAGCCAGTTCCGAGCACATGCCGCGGCGGCCGGCCTGCGCGTCGTCAACGAGCTGGCCTTTGGCGCCGACTACGCCGAGACGCTGCGCCGCTGGCGAGAAGCCTTCCTGCACCACGAGGGCCCCGTGCGAAAGCTGGGCTTCGACGGCCGCTTCATGCGGCTGTGGGAGTTCTATCTGGCCTATTGCGAGGCCGCGTTCGCAGCGGGCAACACCGACGTCATGCAGTTCACGTTGGTGCGCGACTGAACATGCAGCGCCGCGTCGCTCTCATCACGCTCGCCCTGGCTTCACTGGCCCATGGCGCCCCGGAGCTCACCGGCCTGTCGCAGCGCGGGCGCGCCCGGTTTCGCTTCTTCGGCCTGCATGTCTATGACATCCGGCTGTGGTCGGCTGCGCCCGTCACGGCCGCGAACTGGCAGGAGCAGCCGCTGACGCTGGAGCTGCAGTACGCCCGCAGCCTGGACGGTGCCGAGATCGCCAAGCGCTCGCTCAAGGAGATGCGCCGCCAGGCCGCGATCACTGACGCCCAGGCCCAGGCCTGGCTGGCCGAGATGCAGCTCGCCTTCCCCGACGTGAAGGCGGGCGACCGCATCAGCGGCAGCTTCGAGCCGGGCGCTGGGGCGCAGTTCTTCATCAACGGCCAACCGCGCCGCCGGGTGGCCGACGCGACGTTTGCGCGGCTGTTCTTCGGCATCTGGCTCAGCCCGCAGACTTCGGAACCGGGCCTGCGCGAGCAGCTGTTCGGCGGCGGGAATGACCGCTGACAGGGCCGCTGATTTCGCTGCGCGCGACGGGCTGCGCTATGGCACGCTGGGCCTGGCGCTGGCCTTCGTCGCGCTGCCGCTGTATGTGCATCTGCCGGCCCACTATGCGACGCGCTTCGGCCTGCCGCTGGCCAGCCTGGGCGCGTTGCTGCTGGCCGCTCGCGCGCTCGACGCGTTTGTCGACCCGTGGATAGGCCGGCTCTGCGACCGCGCCCTCGGCCGCCCCGGCCTGGCCTGGCAACTGCCGCTGGCCGCCCTGCTGCTGGCGGCGGGCTTTGCCGGGCTGTTCTTCCCGCTGCCGCGCGAGCCTGCCGCGCTGCTCGCCTGGGCCGGCGCCGGCCTGGTGCTGACGTACCTGGCCTACAGCTTCCTGGCCGTGCTGCACCAGGCCTGGGGCGCGCGCCTGGGCGGCAGCGCCGGCAAGCAGAGCCGCGTGGTGGCCTGGCGCGAGGGCTTTGCGCTGGTGGGTGTCGTCAGCGCCAGCCTGCTGCCTTCCGCGGCGGGCTTTGGCGCAACGGCAGTCGTGCTTGCCATCGCGCTGGCGATTGGCCTGCTGCTGCTCGCCACCGCGCCGCGGCCGGCCGCCTCGGCCGAGGCGCCGGTGTCGCTAGCCCTGGCCTGGCGCGTGCCCGAGTTCCGCCGCCTGCTGGCCGTCTTCCTGCTCAACGGCATCGCCGCGGCCGTGCCGGCCACGCTGCTGCTCTTCTTCATCGACGACCGGCTGCAGCTGCCGGCGTCGCAGGGCCTCTTCCTGGCCAGCTACTTCGCCGCTGCCGTGATCTCGCTGCCGCTGTGGCTGCGCGTCATCGCCCGTCTCGGCCAGGCACGCGCCTGGGGCTTGGGCATGCTGCTGTCGATTGCCACCTTCGCCTGGGCCGCCGCGCTGGGTGCCGGTGATCGCGGCGGCTTTCTCGCCGTCTGCATCGCGAGTGGAGCGGCACTTGGCGCCGACCTGGCCGTGCCCGGTGCGCTGCTGGCCGGCGTCATCCAGCGCGCCGGTCTGGCCGGCCGGGCCGAGGGCGCCTTCTTCGGCTGGTGGAACGCTGCGACCAAGCTCAACCTCGCCCTGGCTGCCGGCTTGGCGCTGCCGCTGCTGCAGGCCCTGGGCTATGCGCCGGGCCAGCGCGACCCGCAGGCCTTGCAGGCCCTGACCATTGCCTATTGCCTGCTGCCCTGCGCGTTCAAGCTCGCTGCGGCGGCGCTGCTGTACCGCCACTTCATCGCCACCACACCATGAACCGACGCCTGCTGCTGACCACCCTCGTCGCCACTGCCGCCCTCGCCGGCTGCGCCAGCGCCCCCGTGCCCGAGGACTACGCCGCCGAGAAGCCGGTGCTGGACTTGAAGGCCTATTTCAACGGCCCGATGACCGCCCACGGCCTGTTCACCGACCGCGCCGGCAAGGTGCAGCGACGCTTCGTCGTGCAGCTGATGGGGCGCTGGCAGGGCGATGTCGGCACGCTGGAAGAAGACTTCACCTACAGCGACGGCAAGACCGAGCGCCGCGTCTGGACGATCACCTCGCTGGGCAACGGCCGCTACCGCGGCACGGCGGCGGATGTCATCGGGGAGGCCACCGGCGAGGCCCGCGGCAATGCCCTGCGCTGGAGCTACACGCTGCGCCTTCCCGTCGACGGCACGACCTACGACGTGCAGTTCGATGACTGGATGTATCTGATGGACAGTCGGGTCATGCTGAACAAGGCCCGCATGAGCAAGTTCGGTTTTCACCTGGGCGATGTGACGCTGTCGTTTTACAAACCATGAGCCTCAATCCGCGGCTGCGCGACTGGCAGGGCAAGACGGTCTGGCTGGTCGGCGCCTCGACTGGCATCGGCCGCGCCACCGCGACGGCCCTGCACGCGGCCGGCGCGCGGGTGATCGTGTCGGCACGGCAGGCGGCGTTGCTCAACGAGTTTGTCGCGCTGCACCCGGGCAGCCACGCGCTGCCGCTGGACGTGATGGACCTGGCCGCCTTGCACGCCGCAGTCGCACAGATCGGCGCGCCCGATCTCTGCGTCTACTGCGCTGGCTACTACCGGCCGATGAGCGCTGCGGCATTCGATCTCGCGGAGGCGCGGCGCCACCTCGACATCAACTACATCGGCGCGCTGAACCTGCTGGACGCCCTGCTGCCGCAGTTGCTCACGGCCGGTGGCGGGCACCTGAGCCTGGTGTCGAGCGTCGCTGGCTACCGCGGCTTGCCCAAGGCGCTGGCTTACGGCCCAAGCAAGGCGGCGCTGACGCATCTGGCCGAAGCGCTCTACCTCGATCTGCATCCACGCGGCATCGGCGTGTCGGCCGTCCACCCGGGTTTCGTGACGACGCCGATGACGGCGCAAAACGACTTCCGCATGCCGGCGGAGATCAGCCCCGCACAGGCGGCCGAAGCCATGCTGGCCGGCTGGGCCGCAGGCGAGTTCGAGATCCATTTCCCGAAGCGCTTCACGCGTCTGATGAAGGCGCTCGGCCTGCTCGGGGACAGCGCCTATTTCAGGCTGGTCAGCCGCATGACCCGATGAAACACGCCGACCCGCGCGCCGCCGCACTGATCGCAGGCTACGAGACCCTGACGCTCGCCGGCCTCGACAAACTGGCCGCGCTCTATGCCGAAGACTGCACCTTCAAGGACCCCTTCAACGAAGTCCGCGGCCGCGCGGCCGTGCGCCGTGTCTTCGAGCACATGTTCGAGACCGTGAAGGCGCCGCGCTTCGTCGTCCGCCACACCATCGTCGAGGGCGACCAGTGCTTCCTCGGCTGGGACTTCCACGCCGGCGACTTCGTCATCCGCGGCGCCAGCCACCTGCGCTTCGACGCCGCCGGCCTGGTCGTCGACCACCGCGACTACTGGGACGCGGCCGAGGAGCTGTACGAGAAGCTGCCGGTGCTTGGTGCGCTGATGCGCCTGCTCAAACGCAGGCTGCGGGCTACCTGAGCCAGCCCTTCCTGCGGAAGTAGATGAAGGGTGCCGCGACGGACAGCAGCATCAGCACGAGGGCAAACGGATAGCCCCATTGCGACGACAGCTCCGGCATGTACTGGAAGTTCATGCCGTAGATCGACGCGATCAGCGTCGGCGGCAGCAGGGCCACGCTGGCCACCGAGAAGATCTTGATGATCTTGTTCTGGTTGATGTTGATGAAACCGACGGTCGCATCCATCAGGAAGTTGATCTTGTCGAAGAGGAAAGCGGTGTGTGAGTCGAGTGAGTCGATGTCACGCAGGATTTGGCGCGACTCCTCGAACTGCTCGGCGTTGAGCATGCGGCTGCGCATCATGAAGCTGACCGCGCGGCGCGTGTCCATCACGTTGCGGCGGATGCGGCCGTTCAAGTCCTCCTCGCGCGCAATGGCCGACAGCACCTCGCCGGCCTCGGCGTCGGTGACCTCGCTTTTCAGCACGCGCACACTGACCGCTTCGAGCTTGTCGTAGATGCCTTCCAGCACATCGGCCGAATACTCCGCGTCGGCGTCGTAGAGCTTGAGCAGCACGTCCTTGGCGTCCTCGATCAACGCCGGGATGCGCCGCGCGCGCAGCCGCAGCAGGCGGAACACCGGCAGGTCCTCGTTGTGGATGGAGAACAGCACGTTGTTGAACAAGATGAAGGCCACGCGCACATTGCGCGCCGGCTTGCCTTCCCCGCTGTCGTCGCCTTCGATGAGAAAGTCGGAGCGGATGTGCAGCTCGCCGTTGTCTTCCTCATAGAAGCGCGCCGATTCCTCCAGGTCCTCGTCGACGATGTCCTCGGGGATGGTCAGGCCGAAGCGGTCGCGGATCCAGCCCTTCTCCTCGACGCTGGGGCTCTCCAGGTCGACCCAGACCGGGCGCGACAGGGCCAGGTCCTCGGCGGTTTCGATCTCTTCCTGGAACAGCCCGCCCTTGAGGCGTCCGTTGTCCAGCGTGAAAACATTCAACATGCATCGTCTCCAGCGGCGCTGGCGAAGGGGAGACGGCAGTTGCCGTCCGGCGTGGCGGGGCAGGTCAACCGTCTCACTCCGGGCGGGCTCAGCCTGTGAGAAGGCCGGCGGCGGGAGGGACGGTCACCGAGGGTGATCGCTGTCCAAGAAGCTCTCCGTAGGGAAATTAGCGTCGGATTATTGCACCCGGTCGGAACGTGAAAGAAGCCTCGGGAACGAGCCCCCGAAGGCCACAAACCGTCACCGTCATCCCCTTGTCATGCGGCCGCTTCGCGCGCAAACTGGGCTCGTCGATTTCCCCACTCCACCCACCTCCGCTACCTGAATAGACCCTCCCTCCTACTTCCCCTCGTTCTGTCGTTTTCTCAGTTTTCCGGTTCGTTTTCCCCGACCCATTCCTCTGAAAGGAGGCTTTATGAATCTGACGATCAGTGGCCATCATCTGGAAGTCACGCCGGCTCTGCGCGAGTACGTGCTCACCAAGCTGGACCGTGTGACCCGCCACTTCGACCAGGTCGTTGACATCAACGTCCTGCTGACCGTAGAGAAGCAAAAGGAAAAGGATCGCCGCCAGCGCGCCGAAGTGACGCTCCACGTCAAGGGCCGCGATATTTTTGTCGAGCAATCCCACGAGGACCTGTATGCCGCCATCGACCAGCTGATGGACAAGCTGGATCGCCAGGTCTGCCGCCACAAGGACAAGGTGCAGGACCACCACCATGCCTCGGCCAAGCGCCTCGAGGTTTCGGCATCCTGAGCCATCCAGCTCATCTCACGGCGGCCCGCGGGCCGCTTTCGCTTTTTGGCGGTGCAATCCGCCGCAATCGCGCTGTTGCTGCAGTGCCGCAAAAACCCGCATTCGAGGGTGGCCAGAGGTGTTTTCCACGCCTCGCGCCTCTACCGCCCACCCCAGATCGGCCTGCGGTTCCATAATCTGTGGCTCTGATTGACCCTTTTGCCCCGGCTACGGCCGCGCCTATCCGGCGCCCCCCGACGCCAGGCCTCCGCCCATGAACCGTCTCGCCGCCATCCTGCCCGCCGACAATGTGTTGGTGAACGTGGATGCGTCCAGCAAGAAACGCGCCTTCGAACATGCAGGCCTGCTGTTCGAGAACCACCACCAGATGGCCCGGGCGCTGGTCACCGACAACCTGTTCGCTCGCGAGCGCCTGGGGTCCACCGGCCTCGGTCACGGTGTCGCCATTCCGCATGGACGCGTCAAGGGCCTGAAGAATCCGCTCGCCGCGGTGCTTCGCCTGCAGCAGTCGATTGCCTTCGATGCGCCGGACGACGAGCCGGTCAGCCTGCTGATCTTCCTGCTCGTACCCGAGGCCGCGACGCAGCGTCATCTGGAGATCCTGTCCGAGATCGCCGAGATGCTGTCCGACCGCGAATTGCGCGAGCAGCTCAAGCTTGAGGCCGATGGCGCCACGCTGCACAGGCTCATCGCGGCTTGGGAACCGCTCAAGTCCGTCGCTTGATGCCCCTTTTGCGCGCTTCGCGTAAACCCCTGGTTTTTGCTGCGAACCCGACTTGAAACCGACCTCGATCAGCGCCGAGCGCCTCTTCGAAGAGCACCGTGAGGCCTTGCGCTGGGAATGGATTGCCGGCCACGCCCATCCCGAGCGCCGCTTCGACGAAGCCGCCGTGCGCGATGCGCAAAGCGCAGCTGATCTGGTCGGCTACCTGAACTACATCCATCCCTATCGGGTGCAGATCGTCGGTCGCCGCGAGGTGGCCTATCTGAACCAGGAGAGCACTGAAGTCCAGGACCGCCGCATCTCGCGCATCGTCACGCTGGAGCCGCCGGTCATCATCATTGCCGACGATTCCGTGCCGCCGTCGCGGCTGGTCGCGATGTGCGACCGTGCCGAGATACCGCTATTCCGCACCAATGAGTCCGCCGGCCACGTCATCGACCTGGTGCGCGGCTATCTGTCGCAGCTCTTCGCCAACCGAACCACCCGCCACGGCGTCTTCATGGACATCCTGGGCCTGGGCGTGCTGCTGACTGGCGAATCAGGGCTGGGCAAGAGCGAACTCGGCCTGGAGCTGATCTCGCGCGGCCATGGCCTCGTGGCCGACGATGCGGTCGACTTCTTCCGCATTGCGCAGACAGCCATCGAGGGCCGCTGCCCCGAGCTGCTGCTGAACCTGCTAGAAGTCCGCGGCATCGGCCTGCTGGACATCAAGTCCATCTTTGGCGAGACCGCCGTGCGCCGCAAGATGCGCTTAAAGCTGATCGTCCACCTGGTGCGCAAGGAGACGATGGAGCGCGACTTCGAGCGCCTGCCTTACGAGCCGCTGTACGAGGACGTGCTGGGTATGCCGGTACGCAAGGTCGTCATCGCCGTGGACGCCGGCCGCAACCTGGCCGTGCTGGTGGAAGCCGCGGTGCGCAACACCATCCTGCAGCTGCGCGGTATTGACACCTACAAGGAATTTGTCGAGCGCCATCAGCGCGCCATCGACAACGGTTCGATGGATTGAGGCCCTCGCCCGGTCTTGCAACGCTGAACGCGCGCAAGCACATCGCCCAATCGGGCCGGCTTGGGAGCGGCCCGGCGCTCGGCCCTAAAGGCCAGAGCCTCAGCTGCGGTTGGGGCAGTCGGCCTTCACGCAGGTCGCATAGAGCGCGAGCGAATGTTCCTGCAGCTGGAAGCCGCGCTCGGTGGCGATGGCATGCTGGCGGGACTCGATGCCGGGGTCGAAGAACTCTTCGACCTTGCCGCAGTTCAGGCAGACGAGGTGGTCATGGTGGTGCCCCTCGTTGAGCTCATAGACGGCCTTGCCGGTCTCAAAATGATTGCGGCTCAGCAGGCCGGCCTGCTCGAACTGCTGCAGCACACGGTACACAGTGGCCAGGCCGATATCGGCGCCCTCGCCCAGCAGGGCCCTGTAGACATCCTCGGCCGTCATGTGGCGCTGCGCCGCGCGCTGGAAGATCTCGAGGATCTTGATGCGCGGCAGCGTCGCCTTGAGGCCACTGTTCTTGATGTCGCTGGTCTGGTTCTTGGCGGAAGAGCTGGTCATAGCGCGTGGGCCGGGGCCCGGAAGGTGCCCCGCTAGAATCCGGCCGATCATAGCCAGCTGAGCTTTCGGCCGGTGCTTCCCGTCTCTTCTGTCAGCCGCCCCATGCGCCCCCTGCTTGCCTCTCTTCCGCTGATTGCGCTGCTCGGCGGCTGCTCCTATCTGCCGACCTGGGATTCCCTGCCCTCGCTGCCCTCCGTCACCGGCGAGAAGGTGCTGGGCGTGCTGACGCCCTACCGCGTCGAGGTCGTGCAGGGCAATGTGCTGACCAAGGAAATGGTCGCCCGCGTCAAGCCCGGCATGCCCAAGGCCCAGGTGCGCGACCTGCTCGGCTCGCCACTGCTGACCGACATCTTCCATGAGTCGCGCTGGGACTATGTCTTCACCATCCGCCGCCAGGGCGCCGCACCACAGCAGCGCCTGGTCATCGCGCAGTTCGATGGCGACAAGCTGAAGTCCCTGGACGTGCCCGACGACCTGCCGGCCGAGAACGACTTCGTCGCCGCCATCAACACCTTCAAGCCGGATGGCAAGCAACCCAAGCTCGAACTGAGCGAAGCCGAGCGCGGCGCGTTGCCACCGCCCAAGCGCAGCGCCGAAGCCGCGCCGACAGCGGCCGCCGAGGGTCCGGCGCCAGGTCGCGTCTACCCGCCGCTGGATGCGAAGCCGGGAACGGGTTCGTGATCAAGGTTGCCGTCGCCGGCGCTTCGGGGCGCATGGGCCAGATGCTCGTTGCAGCCGTGCAGGCCGCCGACGACTGCACGCTGCACGCCGCGCTGAGCCGTGCTGACGACCCGCGCGCACGACTGGCTGGCGCCGACGTGCTGATCGACTTCACCCGCCCCGAGGCGACGCTGGCCCACCTGGCCATCTGCGCCGAACTCGGCGTCAAGGCCGTCATCGGCACGACCGGCTTCGACGCAGCGCAGAAGGCGGAGATCGCGAGATTCGCCGAGCGCACAGCCATCGTCTTCGCACCCAACATGAGCGTCGGCGTCAACGTCGTGCTCAAGCTGCTCGACATGGCGGCGCGGGCGATGAACGAGGGCTTCGACATCGAGATCATCGAGACCCACCACCGCAACAAGATCGACGCGCCCAGCGGCACGGCGCTGCAGATGGGCCAGGTCGTCGCCGATGCACTGGGCCGCGACCTGAAGGCATGCGCTGTCTACGGCCGCGAAGGCGTCACCGGCGTGCGCGACCCGTCGACCATCGGCTTTGCCACCGTGCGCGGCGGCGATGTGATCGGCGACCACACCGTGCTGTTCGCCGGCACCGGCGAGCGCATCGAAGTCAGCCACAAGGCCAGCAACCGCGGCATCTATGCCCAGGGCAGCCTGCGCGCGGCGCGCTTCCTGGCGGGCAAGACCACCGGCTTGTTTGGCATGAACGACGTACTCGGGTTCAGCAACTGATATGGGCGGCTTCGCGGACTTCTGGGGCCAGAGCGACCTCGTCGGTCGCGCGGTCGCCTTGCTGCTGCTGACCATGTCGGTCAGCGCCTGGGCGCTGATCCTGTGGAAGACCTGGCTGCTGCGCCGCGCGCGCCGAGGCCTGGTGCGCGCGGTGCCGGCGTTCTGGGCCGCAGCCGGCGTGGCCGAAGGGCGCAGCGCGCTGCAGGACTTCGACACCGAAAGACTGCTGCTGCCGCTGCTGGACGCCGCCACGGCCGAGACGCGCAGCACCACGCTGGAAGCCGCCGGCAAGCGCGAGTCACGCCTGACGCGCCGCCTGCGCGATGCGCTGCATGTCGTGCTGGCCAAGCTGCAGTTCGGCCAGGTGATGCTGGCCTCCGTCGGCGCGACCGCCCCCTTCGTCGGCCTGTTCGGCACGGTCTGGGGCATCTACCACGCGCTGGCCAGCATCTCGGCGGCCGGCAACATCACCATCGAGAAGATCTCGGGCCCGGTCGGCGAAGCGCTGATCATGACGGCCGCCGGCCTGGCGGTCGCCATCCCCGCGGTGCTGGCCTACAACGTCTTCGGCAAACTGGTTGCGGCCTGCGAGGCCGACCTGGAAGGCTTTGCGCACGACCTGCGCGAATTGCTGGACCACGAATGAGCGCCGAGCGCCGGGCCGCTCCCAAGCCGGCGCATGTCCCCGCGGGGGACCGCCTGGCGTATTCGCCGGGCGAGGGGCGGTCATGAGTTTCGGTCGGCTCGAACGAACCGACGCCGCTCGCCCGATGAGCGACATCAACATGACGCCGCTGATCGACGTCATGCTGGTGCTGCTGGTCATCTTCATGATCACCGCGCCGCTGATGACCGCCTCGCTGCGCCTGGACCTGCCCAAGAGCGAGGCTGCCACGCCGAGCGATGCGCCGAGCTTCATCGCCGTGGCCATCACGCCGGACGGCAAGCTCCACATCGATGAGGACGAACTGACGCCGAAGGCCTTCCAGCAGCGCATCAGCGATCTCGGTCGGGCTAATGCGCAATTGGAAGTGCAACTGCGCGCCGACCGGTCCGTGCCCTATGGCCAGGTCGCCGAGCTGATCGGCTGGGTGCAGGCCGCGGGCTTGAACCGCATCGCCTTCGTCGCACAGGCCGCCGCTTCAGCCCCGTGACCGAAGGGTCGCCGCAGAGGCGGCACCTAGAATTCGGTGCATGAACGCCCCAACCGAAGCGCCCAGCTACAAGCCCAACGAGATCGAAGCCGCCGCCCGTGCCTACTGGACGGAGCGCGACGCCTACCGCGTCACTGAGGACGCCAGCAAGCCGCACTTCTACGCCTGCTCCATGCTGCCCTACCCTTCGGGCAAGCTGCACATGGGCCATGTGCGCAACTACACGATCAACGACATGCTGGCCCGCCAGCTGCGCATGAAGGGTTTCAACGTCCTGATGCCCATGGGCTGGGACGCCTTCGGCCTGCCGGCCGAGAACGCCGCGATGAAGGGCAAGGTGCCGCCCGCGCAGTGGACCTACTCCAACATCGCCCACATGAAGGGCCAGATGCAGGCCATGGGCTTGGCCATCGACTGGAGCCGCGAGGTCGCGACCTGCCAGCCCAGCTACTACAAATGGAACCAGTGGCTGTTCCTGAAGATGCTGGAGAAGGGCATCGCCGAGCGCCGCACCCAGGTCGTCAACTGGGACCCGGTGGACCAGACGGTGCTCGCCAACGAGCAGGTCATCGACGGCCGCGGCTGGCGCTCGGGCGCGCTGGTGGAGAAGCGCGAGATCCCCGGCTACTACCTGAAGATCACGCAGTACGCCGAGGAGCTGCTGTCGGCGGTCGCAGATCCGACCGACCCGAACTACCTGTCCGGCTGGCCAGAGCGCGTACGGCTGATGCAGGAGAACTGGATCGGCAAGAGCCAGGGCGTGCGCTTCGCGTTCCCGCACACCATCGACGGCGGTGGCGGGCGGCTGTGGGTGTTCACGACCCGCGCCGACACCATCATGGGCGTGACCTTCTGCGCCGTGGCGCCGGAGCATCCTCTGGCGACGCACGCAGCCAAGGACAAGCCGGAAGTCGCCCGCTTCATCGAGGAATGCAAGGCCGGCGGCACGACCGAGGCCGAGCTGGCCACGCAGGACAAGAAGGGCGTGCCCACGGGCCTGTTCGTCACGCACCCGATCACTGGCGCGCAGGTCGAGGTCTGGGTCGGCAACTACGTGCTGATGAGCTACGGCGACGGCGCTGTGATGGGCGTGCCGGCGCATGACGAACGCGACTTCGCGTTCGCGCTGAAGTACCAGTTGCCGATCAAGCAGGTCATCGACGTCGACGGCCAGGCCTACGACAACAGGAAGTGGGCCGAGTGGTACGGCGACAAGCAGAAGGCGCGCTGCATCAACTCCGGCGTGCTGGATGGCCTGTCGCATGTCGACGCCGTCAACAAGGTCGCCGAGTTGCTGGCTGACAAGGGCCTGGGCGAGAAGAAGACCACCTGGCGCCTGCGCGACTGGGGCGTCAGCCGCCAGCGCTACTGGGGCACGCCGATCCCGATCATTCATTGCGAGACGTGTGGCGTGGTGCCGGTCCCCGAGAAGGATCTACCCGTCGTGTTGCCCGACGACCTGATCCCGGACGGCAGCGGCAACCCGCTAAACAAGCACGCGGCCTTCCTGAACGTCGCCTGCCCGAGCTGCGGCAAGCCGGCCAAGCGCGAGACGGACACGATGGACACGTTCGTCGATTCGTCGTGG
Organism: Pelomonas sp. Root405; assembly: GCF_001425165.1. GTDB lineage: Bacteria > Pseudomonadota > Gammaproteobacteria > Burkholderiales > Burkholderiaceae_C > Pelomonas. The sequence continues at coordinate 554,581 of NZ_LMDU01000012.1, read as the reverse complement.
TATTTCATGCGCTATTGCGATCCGACCAATGACCAGGCCATGGTCGCGGACGGCACCAAGTACTGGATGCCGATGAACCAGTACATCGGCGGCATCGAACACGCCATCCTGCACCTGCTGTACGCGCGCTTCTGGACCAAGGCGATGCGCGACCTGGGCCTGGTGACGATCAGCGAGCCGTTCGAAAAGCTGCTGACGCAGGGCATGGTCTTGAAGGGCGCGTTCTTCCACAAGCCTGAAGGCGGTGGCAAGGACTACTACTGGGACCACGAGATCGACGTCATCCACGACGACAAGGGCGGCATCGCCGGCGCGAAGCTGAAGAAGGACGGCACGCCGCTCGAGTACGAGATGACGACCATGTCCAAGTCGAAGAACAACGGCGTGGACCCGCAGGCGCTGATCGACCAGTACGGCGCCGACACGGCCCGCCTGTTCGTCATGTTCGCAAGCCCCCCGGAGCAGACGCTGGAGTGGAACGACGCGGCCGTCGAGGGCGCGCACCGCTTCCTAAAGCGCGTGTGGAACTTCGGCGCGCGCAACGCGGATGCCATCAAGTCCGGTGGCCAGGACTACGCCGCGCTGAGCGGCGACGGCAAAGCACTGCGCCGCGAGGTGCACAACGTGCTCAAGCAGGTCAGCTACGACTACGAGCGTATGCAGTACAACACCGTCGTCTCCGGTGCGATGAAGCTGTTGAATGCACTCGAAGGCTTCAAGGCCGAAGGCCAGTCGGCCGCGGTGCGCGATGGCTTCTCGGTGCTGTTGCGCGTGCTCTACCCCGCCACGCCGCACATCGCCCACCAGCTCTGGCAGGACCTCGGCTTCGCCGCCGAACTGGGCGACCTGCTCGACGCGCCCTGGCCGACGGTCGACGAGGCCGCGCTGGTGCAGGACGAGATCGAGCTGATGCTGCAGGTCAACGGCAAGCTGCGCGGCTCGGTCAAGGTGCCTGCGTCGGCCGACAAGGCGGCCATCGAAGCTGCAGCGCTGGCGACCGAGGAGTACGCGAAGTTCAGCGAAGGCCGGGCGCCGAAGAAGGTCGTCATCGTGCCCGGCCGGCTCGTCAACATCGTCGTCTGATGAATCGTCGCCTCGCCCTGTTGAGCGTCGCCGCCCTTGCCGGCTGCGGTTTCGAGCTTCGCCGCGAGCCGGTGCTGCCCTTCCAGACGCTGGCGCTGACCGGCTTTCCGGCCGACTCCCCGCTCGCCGCCGGCCTCAAGCGCCAGATCAAGCGCACACCGGTGCAACTGCTCGACGACCCGGCGCGCGCCCAGGTCGTGCTGGAGGCGCTGCTGGAGCACCGCGACCGCACGGTCGTCGCGTCCAACAGCGCCGGCCAGGTGCGCGAGTTTCAGCTGCGCCTGCAGTTCGACTACCTGATCCGCACGGCCAGCGGCGAGCTGCTTGTGCCCAAGGTCGAGTTGCGCCTGGCGCGTGACATGAACTTCACCGAAAGCGCCGCGCTGGCCAAGGAGCAGGAGGCCGCCAACCTTTACGGGGCCATGCAGTCCGACGCCATCGCCCAGGTGATGCGCCGCCTGGCAGCCGTCAAGCTCCCGAACTGATGCAGCTCCGCGCCGAAGGCCTGAGCGCCCACCTGAGCAAGGGTCTGGCCCGCATCTACACCGTCCATGGCGACGAGCCGCTGCTGGCGCAAGAGGCGGCCGACCAGATCCGCGCCGCCGCGCGCGCCAACGGTTTTGGCGAGCGCCAGGTCTTCATCGTCAGCGGTGCCTATTTCGACTGGGCGCCGGTGCTGGCGGCCGCCCAGGCGATGAGCCTGTTTGCCGAGCGCCAGTTCATCGAGATCCGCATCCCGAGCGGCAAGCCGGGCAAGGACGGCTCCGACGCGTTGCAGCGCTATGCGCAGGCCGCGCCCGACGATGTGCTGACGCTGGTGACACTGCCGCGTCTGGACAAGACGCAGTTGGCGAGCGCCTGGTTCACGGCGCTGGACGGCAACGGCGCGTCGATCCGCGTCGAGCCCGTCGAACGCCGCATGCTCCCCGCGTGGCTGGCGCAGCGCCTCAAGGCCCAGGGCCAGTCCGTGCCCGAGGGCGAGGACGGCCAGCGGGCGCTTGCCTTCTTCGCCGACCGCGTCGAGGGCAACCTGCTCGCCGCCCACCAGGAGCTGCAGAAGCTCGCGCTGCTGCATCCGAAGGGCGAGCTGTCGCTGGAACAGATCGAGGCCGCCGTGCTGGACGTCGCCCGCTTCGACGTCTTCAAGCTCAGCGAGGCCGTGCTGTCGGGCGCCGTGCCGCGGCTGCTGCGCATGCTCGACGGCCTGGAGGCCGAGGGCGAGGCCGCCGTGCTGGTGCACTGGACGCTGGCCGAAGACGCCCGGGCGCTGGCCCGCGTGCGCGCCGCGCTGGACGCCGGCAAGCCACTGCCGCTGGCGCTGCGCGAGGCGCGCGTCTGGGGCGCGAAGGAGCGCCTCATCGAGCGCATCGCGCCGCGGCTCGATGCCGCGCAGGCCGGTGCCCTCGTTCAAGCCGCGCAGATCTGCGACGGCCTCGTGAAGGGCTTGCGCCACCCGGACTGGCCATCCGCGCCATGGGCCGGGCTGCGGCGCCTGGCGCTGATGCTGGCGGGTGCCGCAGGCGCCAAAACCGGGGCAGTTCTCACGGTTCGCTGAGCCCGCATCGGCTATCGTCGGGGCGGAAAAACCTGCCGCCATGCCGACGCCACTTCACGCCCTTCGTCACGCCCTCATTTCCGCGGCTCTCGCGCTGGGCTCGCTCACCGCGCAGGCCGTGCCCGTCACGGTGCAGTTGCGCGGCCCGACCGGCCAGCCGCTGGCGGGTGCCGCGGTCGCCATCGAGGTCAAGGGCAGGGTCGGCAAGACCAGCACAGCCAAGGCGGACGTCGGCCAGCGTGAGCGCCAGTTCACGCCGCAGCTGCTGATCGTGCAGACCGGCACGGCCGTCAACTTTCCCAACTTCGACACCGTGCGGCACCACGTCTATTCGTTCTCGCCGATCAAGGTCATCGACATCAAGCTCTATACCGGCACGCCGACCGAGCCCGTCGTCTTCGACAAACCCGGCGTGGCGGCGCTGGGCTGCAATATCCACGACCGCATGAGCGCCCATGTCGTCGTCGTCGACACGCCGGTCTTCGGGCGCACCGACGACAAGGGCCAGGCCAGCTTCGACCTGCCCGCCGGCGAGCATGCCGTCAAGGCCTGGCGCCCCGGCCAGAAGTCGCCCACGCTGCAAAGCCTCAAGCTCGACGTGCCCGCGGCCGGCGGCACCAGCGTGCTGACGCTGGCGGACTGACCCCGCATGCGCTTGCCTGCCTGGCTGAACCTGCGCCGCCTGGAGGGGCGCATCGTCGCCCTGTTCCTGGCGCTGCTGCTGGTCGTGCAGCTGGTGAGCTTCTTCGCCATCCGCGCCAGCATCACGCGAAACGCCGAGGCCTCGCTGGCCGCCGAGCTGCAGACGGGCGAACGCGTGCTGCGCCGGCTGCTGGCGCAGCGTGCCGGCAAGCTGCATGACGCAGCCGAGCTGCTGGCCAAGGACTACGGGTTCCGCAGCACCGTGGGCCTCTCATTGGCCGAGGCCGGCACGGTCGAGACCATCAAGGACGCCCTCGTCAACCAGGGCGAACGCGTCGGCGCCTCTGTCGTCGCCTATTTCGACGACCAGCAGCAACTCGTGGCCGCAACGCGAGACGGCGCGGCGGCCTTCGGCACGGCGCTGCGCGCGCTGATCCAGAGCAATGACGGCGCCGCGCTGGCCGTGCAGGGCGACCGGGTCTACCAGGTCGTTGCCGTGGAGGTGCGCACGCCCGCGCCGGTGGGCTGGGTGCTGATGGGCTTTGCGCTGGACCGCGAGGTGCTGGACGACCTCCAGGCGCTGTCGGAGCTGCAGAGCGTCGTGCTGCTGCAGACGCCGGACAAGCAGTGGCTGAGCGTCGTCGACAACCTTGATGGCAAGGCCGGCACGGCGCTGCGAGCCAGCCTTGGCCAGGCCGCGCCGGCGGACGGCAGCATTGAGCTGGCCGGCGAGCGCATGCGCGCACGCTTCGTCGCGCTGATCGGTGGCGAGCAGCCGCTGGGTGTGCTGCTGCTGCGTTCGCTGGATGGGGCGCTGGCGCCCTACCGGCAACTGCAGTTGGTGCTGCTCGGCCTGACGGTGCTGGGCGTCGCCGTCTTCGCCCTCGTCAGCGTGCTGTTGGCGCGCGGCATCAGCGGGCCCATCACGGCGCTGTCGGCCTCGGCGCGGCGCCTGGAACGCGGTGACTACGACACACCGGTGCCGTCGACCTCGCGCCTGGACGAAGTGCACAAGCTGGCGCTGGCGCTGGAGAGCATGCGCGAGGGCATCCGCCGCCGCGACGCCCTGGTCAACAACCTGGCCTATGTCGACCCGCTGACCCTGCTGCCCAACCGCGCGCGCTTTGCCGAATTCCTGCAACACCACCTGAGCAACAGCGACACGCCGGGCGCGGTGCTGATGCTGGACCTCGACCGCTTCAAGCATGTCAACGACGTGCTGGGCCACGATGTCGGCGACCGCCTGTTGCAAAGCGTGGCCGAGCGGCTGCGGGCGCTGTGCGCGCCGGCCCACTCGGTGCTGGCGCGGCTGTCGGGCGACGAGTTTGCCGTGCTGCTGGCCCACACCGACGCCCATGCCGCCAGCGAAGCGGCGCTGGCCATCCTGAAGGACTTCGAGCGCCCCCTGCAGATCGACAACGAGACCATCGACCTGGGCGCGGGCATCGGCATCGCCCTTTTCCCCGAACATGGCCATGACGTCAACCTGCTGCTGGGCCGTGCCGAGCTGGCCATGTATGCGGCCAAGACGCGGCAGTGCGGCAGCCTCATCTATCACGCGCAGCTCGATGCCGGCAGCCAGGAGTCGCTGTCACTGCTGACGGAGCTGCGGCATGCCGTCGAGCAGGAAGAACTGCGCCTGTACCTGCAGCCCAAGATCGACCTGATCCACGGCCGCGTCGTCGGCGCCGAGGCGCTGGTGCGCTGGCAGCACCCCACGCGGGGTCTGGTGCCGCCGATGCAGTTCATCCCGTTCGCCGAGCAGACCGGCTTCATCCGCTTGCTCAGCGCCTGGGTGCTTTCCAACGCAGCGCGGTTCGCGCGGCAGGCTGCGGACGCGGGCCTGACGCTGCGGCTGTCGGTCAACCTGTCAACGCGCGACCTGATGGACCAGGACCTGCCGGCCAAGATCGAGGCCATGGTGGCACCGCTGCAGGTTGCACCCGAGACGCTGTGCCTGGAGATCACCGAGAGCGCCATCATGGACGACCCCGAGCGGGCGCTGTCGACGCTGGAGCACCTGCATGCGATGGGCTTCAAGCTGTCCATCGACGACTTCGGCACCGGCTACTCCTCGCTCGCCTACCTGAAGCGCCTGCCGGTGGATGAGCTCAAGATCGACAAGAGCTTTGTCATGGCCATGGAGCGCGACCTGGACGATGCGCGCATCGTGCGCTCGACCATCGAGCTGGCCCACAACCTTGGCCTCACCGTGGTGGCCGAAGGCGTGGAAACCATCAAGGCCTGGGCCATGCTGTCGCGCCTGGGCTGCGACGAAGGCCAGGGCTACTACATCTGCAAGCCGATGCCGCAGGAGCAGTTCATCGCCTGGGCGCGGAGCTGGCAGCCGCCCGACGCGTCGGCGCTGACGGCCGAGAGCGTCATGGCGAAGCTGGGTTGATCGCCGCCTAGTTGTCGCGATCTTCCAGCGCTTCGCACAGCGCCCTCAGCCCCGCCGTCACGGTCTGGGCGCGCACCGCCTGGCGGTCGCCGCTGAAGTGCTCGCGCCAGACCTGCGCCGGCCGGCCGGCGTGCACCAGCGCCAGCCAGACCGTGCCGACCGGCTTGGCCTCGCTGCCGCCGGTGGGGCCGGCGATGCCGGTGACCGACAGCGACCAGTCGATGGGCGCATGGGCCAGCAGGCCTCGCGCCATGTGCTCGGCGACCTCGGCGCTGACGGCACCGTGCAGCGCGATCAAGCCCTTGGGCACGCCCAGCAGCTCGCCCTTGGCTTCGTTGCTGTAGCTGACGACGCCGCGCTCGAACCAGGCGCTGGAGCCCGCCAAGCTGGTGCAGGCCGCGGCGATGAGGCCGCCGGTGCAGCTCTCTGCCGTGCCGATGCGCTCGCGACGCTGCATCAGCGCCACGGCGATTCGGTCGATCAGTTCAAGGTCGTGGGTCATGGCATCACCCCATGATGAAGCGGTAGAGCGCGATGACGGCGAGGGTACAGCCGGCCGCGACGAAGTCGTCGAACAGGATGCCCCAGCCCTGGCCCCAGCTGACATGGCCGCCGCGCTGGCCCTTGAACAGCCGGTCGGCCCAGCCGACCGGTCCGGGCTTGGCGGCGTCGAAGAAACGGAACAGGCCGAAGGCGATGAGCTGCGCGAGCAGGCCCGCTGGTGCGATCAGCCACAGGATGAGCCAGAAGGCCAACACCTCGTCCCAGACGATGGACCCCGGGTCGGCCGTGTTCATGTGCTGGGCGCAGCGCGTGCAGGCCCACCAGCCGACGAGCGTGCCGCCGCCGATCAACAGCGCCCAGCGCAGGTCGTCCATCCATGGCGCGATGACGGCAAACGCCGCCCAGGCCCACAGCGTGCCCACCGTGCCCGGTGCCTTGGGCGCGAGGCCGCTGCCAAAGCCCAGCGCGATCCAGCGTGCGGGGTGGCGTGCCATGAAGGCCAGCGTCGGGCGGACGGGTGCGCCGCTGGTCATGACTTGAAGTGGTCGAAGCTGCGCAGGCCATGCTCGACAGCGGCGCCGCGCGCATCGACGACGCGCAGGCCGGGCTGGGCCTCGATGACGCCGATGCGCGTCACCGTCACGCCGCCATCGGGCAGGCGTGCACCGGCGGGCGCGGTGAAGACGAGCTCGTAGTCGTCGCCGCCGGCCAGCAGGCATTCGCGCTGCATGGCCGCCGGCTGCGCAGTCAGCACGGCGCTGCGCGGCAGCGCATCGACATCCAGCCGCGCCCCCACACCGGAGGCCGTCAGGATGTGGCCCAAATCGCCGAGCAGGCCGTCCGACACATCGACCGCCGCCGTCGCGATGCCCCGCAAGGTCTGCCCCAGCGCCAGCCTTGGCGTCGGGCATTCCATCGCCAGACGGGCGCTGTCGAAGCCGGCGCCATCGAGCGCCAGCCTGCCGCGGAACACCTCCAGCGCGAGGCGCGCATCGCCCAGCCGCCCCGACACCCAGATCTCGTCGCCCACACGCGCGCCGCTGCGCAGCAGAGCCTGCCCCGGTGGCGCTTCGCCGAAGACGGTGATGCAGATGTTGAGTGGCCCTTGCGTCGTGTCACCACCGATCAGCGGGCAGGCATGCGCATCGGCCAGCGCCAGCAGACCCTGCGAGAAACCGGCCAGCCAGGCTTCGTCAACACGCGGCAGGGCCAGGGCCAATGTGAAGCCTCGTGGCGTCGCGCCGCAGGCGGCCAAGTCGCTGAGGTTGACGGCCAACGCCTTGTGGCCGAGGCGCGCCGCATCGACGGTCGACAGGAAATGCCTGCCCTCCACCAGCATGTCGCTGGAGACCAGCCAGCGTGCGCCGGGCGTCGGCACGATCACGGCGCAGTCGTCGCCCACGCCGACCTCGACCCCTTGCGCCGCGGGACGCTGGAAGTAGCGCCGGATCAAATCGAATTCACCCATGGCCGTGATTGTCTGCGTGTGGATAGCCACAGCAGCCCGATGCGGACTGCGGTGGCATGATTCCAGCCCCGCCGGCCCTTGTGATCCTCGCCATGCCAAGCTCAGAAGAAAAACGCGCCCAGCTCCGCCAGGCCGCCCTCGAATATCACGAGTTCCCGACGCCGGGCAAGATCGCCATCGCGGCGACCAAGTCGCTGGTCAACCAGCGCGACCTGGCGTTGGCCTATTCACCCGGCGTGGCTGCGGCCTGCGAGGAAATCGTGGCCGACCCGGCCAATGCCTTCCGCTACACCTCGCGCGGCAACCTGGTCGCCGTGGTCTCCAACGGCACGGCCGTGCTGGGCCTGGGCAACATCGGCCCGCTGGCGTCCAAGCCGGTCATGGAAGGCAAGGCGGTCCTGTTCAAGAAATTTGCTGGCATCGACGTCTTCGACCTCGAAGTGGCCGAGAACGACCTCGACAAGCTGGTCGACGTCATCGCTGCGCTTGAGCCGACCTTTGGCGGCATCAACCTCGAAGACATCAAGGCGCCGGACTGCTTTTACGTCGAGCGCAAGCTGCGCGAGCGCATGAAGATCCCCGTCTTCCACGATGACCAGCACGGCACGGCCATCGTCGTCGGCGCTGCCTTCCTGAACGGCCTCAAGGTGGTCGGCAAGGACATCAAGCAGGTCAAGCTGGTCACTTCGGGCGCCGGTGCGGCGGCCCTCGCCTGCCTGGGCCTGCTCGTCAAGCTGGGCCTGCCGCGCGAGAACATCTGGGTGACTGACCTGGCCGGCGTCGTCTACGAAGGTCGCACCGAACTGATGGACCCGGACAAGGCGGTGTTCGCTCAGCCGACTTCCCAGCGCAGCCTGCGCGAGGCGATTGCCGGTGCCGACGTCTTCCTGGGCCTGTCCGCCGGTGGCGTGCTGAAGGCCGACATGGTGGCCACCATGGCCGCGCAGCCGCTGATCTTTGCGCTGGCCAACCCGACGCCCGAGATCCTGCCGGAGGAGGTGCTGGCCGTGCGCAGCGACGCCATCATGGCGACAGGCCGCACGGACTATCCCAACCAGGTCAACAACGTCCTGTGCTTCCCCTACATCTTCCGCGGCGCGCTCGACTCAGGCGCGACGACGATCAATGTGGAGATGGAGATCGCCGCCGTCCATGCGATTGCCGATCTGGCGCAGGCCGAGCAGAGCGAGGTGGTCGCGGCGGCCTACGTGGGTGCGACGCTGAGCTTCGGGCCTGAATACCTCATTCCCAAGCCCTTTGACCCGCGGCTGATGATGCGCATCGCACCGGCCGTTGCGAAGGCGGCGGCTGACTCCGGCGTGGCCGCCCGGCCGATCACCGACTGGGACGCCTACCGCGAAAAGCTGCAGAGCTTCGTCTACGCTTCGGGCAACACGATGAAGCCCATCTTCAGCGCGGCCAAGCGTGCCCCCAACAAGCGGGTGGCCTATGCCGAGGGTGAGGAAGAGCGCGTGCTGCGCGCGGCCCAGGTCGTCGTTGACGAGGGCCTGGCACGGCCGACGCTGATCGGCCGCCCCGAGGTCATCGCCGAGCGCTGCGAGCGCTTCGGCCTGCGCCTGCACCAGGGTCGCGACTACGACGTCGTCAACGTCGAGCACGACGAGCGCTACCGCGACTATTGGCAGACCTATCTGCGCATGACCGAGCGCAAGGGCGTCACCCAGCAGCTCGCCAAGATCGAGATGCGTCGCCGCCTGACGCTGATCAGCGCCATGCTGCTGCACAAGGGCGAGGTCGACGGCATGCTGTGCGGCACCTGGGGCACGACGGCCACGCATTTGGCCTATATCGACCAGGTCATCGGCAAGCGCGCCGGCGTCAAAACGTACGCCTGCATGAACGGGCTGATCCTGCCGGGCCGCCAGGTCATGCTGGTCGATACCCACGTCAACTACGACCCCAACGCCGAGCAACTGGCCGAGATCACCATCCTGGCTGCGCAGGAGATGTGCCGCTTCGGCCTGAGCCCGAAGGCCGCGCTGCTGTCGCACAGCAATTTCGGCACCAGCGACAAGCCATCGGCCGTGAAGATGCGCGACACGCTGGCCCTGATCCAGCAGCTGGCACCTTGGCTGGAGGTCGACGGCGAAATGCATGGCGACACGGCACTGGACGCCGGCTATCGCAAGCAACTGATGCCGCACAGCCCGCTGACCGGCGAGGCGAACCTGCTGGTGCTGCCCAATATCGACGCCGCCAACATCTCCTACAACCTGCTCAAGACGGCCGCCGGCGGCGGCATCGCCATCGGCCCGGTGCTGCTCGGCGCAGCCAAACCGGTGCATATCCTGACGCCGTCTGCCACCGTCCGGCGCATCGTCAACATGACGGCACTGACGGTCGCGGATGCCAACGCCGCCCGCGCCTGAGTACGACCGAGGTACGGAGAAGTACGGCCGAACGAGCCGGACTCCCCCAATTGACATAAGTTTTCACGCCAGATTTAGCGTCATGCGCCAGTCACAGACCCTATAAAAACAATGGCTTAGCACAGCGTGAGCGCAGGCTCACATGACCCCATTCCAGACTCTGCCGCTCGGTGCTGGCTTGAGCTTTTGGGGTCGCTTCGGTACCATGTTGGTTTTCAGAACAGGGTAAACCCGTGTTTTCGCTCTCTTGGCTGGCGCGCTCCGGCGCCTCGGCGGTCGCCACCGCCCTGCTGCTGGCCGGCCTCGCCGGCGGCGCGCAAGCCAAGGAAGCCCCCAGCAATGGGATCTCCACCGCAACGCCTGCGCTGGCTGAAATTCAGCTGCGCGAGCTGCCCGTCCAGGCTCAGGAAACACACCGGCTCGTACACGCTGGCGGCCCGTTTCCCTATAGCAAAGACGGCGCGGTGTTCGGCAATCGCGAGCGTCTGCTGCCCCGCAAGGCCCGCGGCTTCTATCGCGAATACACGGTCAAGACGCCTAGCGCGCGCAACCGGGGCGCTCGTCGCCTCGTTTGCGGCGGCACACCCCAGACCGCGCCAGAGGTTTGTTTTTACACCGACGATCACTATGCCAGCTTCAAGCGCATCCGCGCCCAAGCGGTCCGGTGAAGGTCGGTGGTTAGCAGTTTTGTGACTTGAAAGGAGGAACGCGACCATGCTTTTGCAGACCGTCCGTCCCAATATCGTGCAGGCCATCCGGGCCTACCGAGTCGAGGACTTGATGCAGGCCGCTCAAGAGGCGGGCCAGCATTTCTTGTATGCCAATCTGTCGGAGGCGCAGTCCAAGCAGGACGTGCTCGACGGTATCGCGCAGGCGTTTCTGTTCCCAGCGCATTTCGGCAAGAACCTGGACGCCCTGCACGACTGCATGACCGACCTCGTTCACAAGGCCGGCAGCCAGCCGGGCTTTGTCGTCGTGCTGGAGCAGTTGCCTGACAACGTGCGCTTCGACCGCGAGGCGCGCGAACAGCTGCTCGATGTCTTCCGAGACACGGCCGATTACTGGGCCGACCGAAAGATAGCGTTCCGGTGCTTCTATTCTTTTCAGTAGCCCGCTCCCAAGAAAATGGGTCATGGGAGCGGGCTACTGAGGTGGCCCCGGTTATTGAGAAGCCTGCACCGAAAAGTGCAAAGACGACGATTGGCAACCCCAACTTCGGCATGAACATGCCGATGATGTGCAGCGCCTTCGATACGTCGATGTGGTTGAACGCAGCCTGAGCCGGCTGTTCGTCGATCGAAACGGGACCCTCGGGTCCCGTTTTTGTTTCTAGAGCTTCACTTCAAGGGCCAACGCGATGAACTCCGCGACCGGCACTTCCTCGGCGCGGCGCTGCAGGTCGAAGTGCCCTTGGTAGCCGCGCTCGGTCAGCCAACGGCCGAGGCTGTGGCGCAGCAGCTTGCGGCGCTGCGAGAAGGCGCTGGTGACCAGGGCGCCGAGCAGCGCCGGGTCTAGGCCAGGCGGCGCCTTCAACGGCAGCATGCGCACGATGGCGGAGTCGACACGCGGCGGCGGGTCGAAGGCTTCGGGCGGCACGTCGAGCACCGACTCGATGTCGTAGCGCCACTGCAGCATCACGCTCAACCGCCCGTAGTCCTTGCCGCCCGGGGCGGCGGCCATGCGGTCGACGACTTCCTTTTGCAGCATGAAGTGCTGATCGACCACATCGTCCACCGCGTCGAGCAGATGAAAGAGGATGGGCGTCGAGATGTTGTAGGGCAGGTTGCCGACGACGCGCAGCTTGGCGCCCTTGGCGGCGGCCAGCGCGCGGAAGTCCACCTTCAGCACGTCGCTTTCGATGACCTCGACGTCGTCGCGTGCGCGCAGCTTGGCGGCCAGGTCACGGTCGAGCTCGATGACCGTCAGCGGCTTGTGCCTGGCCAGCAGCGGCAGAGTCAATGCGCCCAGGCCGGGCCCGATCTCCACCAGCGTCTCGTCGGCCTGCGGTGCGATCAGGTCGACGATGGCCTCGACCAGCATGCGGTCGGTCAGGAAATGCTGACCGAAGCGCTTGCGCGGGATGTGCTGGCCGCTCAGTCGAGCCATTCACGCACTTCGACGAACGCCTTGGTGCGCAGATCCTTGACCCACTCCTGGTAGGCCTCGTCGTACTTCTGCTCGCGCAGCGCAGCACGGGCCTGATCGCGCAGCGTCTTCATCTCGACCTCGACGCTGCGGCGCTCCAGCACCTGGATCAGGTGCACGCCGAAACGCGACACGACCGGCCCCGAGATGCCGCCCAGCGGCAGCGCGTTCATGGCTTCCTCGAACTCCGGCACGAAGCCGCCGGCGCCCATCCAGCCCAGCTCACCGCCGGCTTCGGCACTCCCGTCCTCGGAGTTGGCCTTGGCGACATCCTCGAACTTGACCTGGCCGCTTTCGATCTGGCGCTTGAACTCGGCCAGGCGGCGGGCGGCAACTTCGGCGCTCAGCTGGGCCGACGGACGCAGCAGCACATGGCGTGCGCGGGTCTGGACAGACTGGGTTAGCGAGGCGTCGCCCTGGCGCTCGACGACCTTCAGGATATGGAAGCCGGCGCCGCTGCGCAGCAGCTCCGGCGCGACGGCGCCGCTCTTCAGGTCGCGGACGGCGGTGATGAAGATGTCTGGCAGACGGTCCGCCGCGCGCAGGCCGATCTCGCCGCCCTTGGCCTTGTTGCTGTCCTCTGAGACCTCGCGGGCGACCTTCGCAAAGTCCTCACCGCCCTTGATGCGTGCGAGCGCGCCTTCAGCGCGGGCGCGGCGTTCGGCAACGACGCTTTCGCTGGCGCCCTCGGGCACGGTCACCAGCACCTGGGCCAGGTTGATCTGCCCGCCGCGCGACAGCTCGGCACGCTTCTTTTCAAGATAGGCGTCGATCTCGGCGTCGGTGACGCGGATGCGGCCCTGCACCTCGCGCTCACGCACACGCTCGGTCATCATCTGATCGCGCAGGTTCTCGCGAAAGCTCTTGTAATCGGTGCCGTCGGCTTTGAGGCGCTCACGCAACTGGGCCATCGTCAGCTTGTTCTGCGCTGCCACGTTGGCGACCACCCGATCCAGCTCGGCCTCGTCGACACGCTGGCCGTTCTCACGCGCATAGGTGACGAGGACGCGATCCTCGATCAGCGCCTCCAGCGCCTGCTTGCGCAGGCCGGCCGTCTCGGGCATGACCTCGCCGCGCTGGCGGGCCTCCTGGCGCAGCCGCTCGGTGCGCTGGACGACCTCGCTGGCGGCCACGACGTCCTGGTTGACGACGGCGGCGATGTAGTCCCCGGGCTGCAGCGCGGGTGTCTGGGCCGAGGCATGGAGAGCGGCCAGGGCCAGAACAAGAGGAGCGAGGCGTTGCATCATGGTTGGGAATCTGAACTCGGTGAGCGATCGGAGCTCAGCCTTCGGTAACCGGGCACATTGTCCTTCAAGACATTGAGGGCGTTCGAACCGAGCTGTGACAGGCCGACAAGTTCGAGTTGCAGCATCAGCCGCGTGTTGGTCTCGGCACGCCCGGTGGACAGCCGCTCCACACCGACTCGCCACACCCAGCAGCCGGCGTCGTACTCGAAGCCGACGACCGAATCGGTCAGACGCCGGTCGCGCAGCGAATACTGCACGCGCCCGGCGCTGTACCAGGCGCCGCCGCAGGCCTTGCTGTCGGCACCGCGCGAGGTGACGGGCTGGCCGTAGATGGGCCATTGCCAGGCGAGCTCGACCTGCTCGCTCTGCGCCCGCGCCAGGCGGTAGGCGACGCTGACCGTCTTGAAGGGGCCCGGCGAGTAGCGCACGCGCAGCACCGAACGTTCCGAGCGGCCGGTATCGGAGTTGAACCGCACTGTGCCGTCGGCCCACCAGCGCTCGTCGAGCTGGGCGGCGGCGGCCAGTAGCAGATCGGAAAAGCGCTGCGTGACGGGCTGCCCGTCGGGCGTGATGCGCTGATCGCGGAACAAGAAGCGCTGCACGGCGCCCAGGCGCAGGATTTCCTCGCCCTTGGCTGCACTGACCCAGCGGCTGGTGGCCCCAACGCTGACCGCGTGCAGATCGGACACCCGGTCCACCCCGGAGAACTGGTTCTCGGCGTAGATCGAGTCGAAGTTGAAGTCCTTCGCCGCGGCATCGAAGTTGGGCAGACTGCTCTGATCACGGAACGGCGTGTTCACGTAGAGCAGGCGCGGCTCCAGGCTCTGGCGCATCGGACGGCCGAACAGCTTGGTGTCGCGTTCGAAGACCCAGCCGTGGTCGACGCTCACTGTCGGGATGATGCGATCCATGCGGCGGCGGCCATCGGGCCCGGGGCGTTCCAGGTCGTAGGCCGCCGCGTTGAATGATGCGCGCGGAATCAACCACCAGGCCTCGCCACCCACCGGCGCGCTGACGTGGCCCAGCGCATGGACGCGCTGGCCACCGCGCGCCTGGCCTGGCAATGCCGAGCTGGGCAGGTCGAAGCGGTTGTATTCCAGCTCCAGCCCGCCTTCCAGCCGGGCCTTGCGGCCCCAGGGGCGGAAGCTGTCGAGCACCGCCTCGTCCGCCGCCGTCGTCAGGCGGGCGCCCACCTGGGGGCTGCGCTGGTAGGGGGAATCGAACTGCGAAGGCACATCGGTGCCCTGCAGCGTCTGCCAGCGCTGGATGCGGGCATAGGTGTCGATGACGCCCCAGCTCAGCTCGCGCTGCCGGTTCAGCTTCAGGTCGCCGGCCAGCAGGCGCGGCGTCTGGCTCTCGACGCGGCGCGACATGTCCTTCCAGTAGTCGTCGTCGGACACGCGCTCGCTCTTGAGCCGGTAGCGCCAGTCGCCGAGAACGCCGTCGTTGTTGAACTTCAAGCCCCAGCGTGAGCGGCCGAAGACGCGGTCGCCCGGCAGCAGGTCGATGTTGACGCGGCCCGCATGGCCGGGCTCCAGGTAGCGGAATTCGCTATCGAGGCCCACGCCGCGCTTGGTCATGACAAAGGGGGAGAACGTCGCATCGCGCTGCGGCGCGATGTTCCAGTAGTAGGGCACGCCGAATTCGAGGCCGCCGCGGTTGTCCAGAAAGATGCTCGGCGGCAGCCAGCCCGACTTGCGCGCCGAGGTGAGCGGGAAGCTCAGGGACGGCGCGGCCAGGATGGGCACGCCCAGAAAGCGCAGCACCGCGCCATCGGCCCGGCCCTCGTTGGCTGCCAGATCCATGCGCAGCTCCCTGGCCGTGATCTGCCAGTCCGGCTCCTGGTTCTCCACCGCCGGGCAGCTGCTGTAGCTACCTTCCAGCGCGCTCATGTGCTCGCTGTCCTGAAACTTCAACACCTTGGCCTTGCCGCGGCCGCCGGTCGCAGCGAGGAAGAAGTTCGGCGTCAGGAACTCGCCCTGGAAGCGGTTGACATAGAGCTGCAGCAGCGGCCCGGTGAAGACATTGCCGTTGTGGTCGATGCGCACATTGCCCTCGGCCCGGGCAAAGTCGTCGACGACGCGGTAGTTCAGCGTGTCGGTGTTCAGCACCAGTTCGCCATAGCGCAGTTCGACGCCGTCCGTGCCCTCGGCTTGCTGGTCCGTCTGGGCCGTCAGCCTGGTCGCGGAGATCACCAAGGCTGGCTTGGTACCCGTCGCCTTGGACGGTGCCCCCAGCACGCGGCTGCCACGCAACTGCACGCTGCTGGCCGCTTCGGCCTGCTGTGCCGAGGCCTCACCCCAGGCGCACAGGGCCAGGGCGATCAAGACGGGCAGTCGGGCGGGGTGGGGTAGGCGGAACAGGCGCGGCACGGGCGGCACGGACGACAAGGAGGCTCGGAGTCGGTGAGGATGCCGGGGCCGGCGGTTCTTAGAATTTGATTATCCACGAGGGCTTTCACCCAATGACGCTGCCAACTTCCGCCCTGATCCAGGCCCTGCAAGCCCACCCCGAAGACGCCGACCGTCTGATGCGCGCCGCCTGCGCCGAGCTGCGCGCCCAGCCGGTGTCTCCGACGCCGCCTGACGCGGCCGCCCTGCGCGTCGGCCTGGTCAGCATCGCGGAGACCGGCCTGGACGGCGTGCTGCAGCGCCTGCTCGACGACGCGCCCCGGGGCGCCGTCACCGACGGCATTGCCGCCCTGCTGCGCCCGGCGGAGCTCGCCTGGGACGAAGCCCAGGAGATCGACTGGGCGGCACGCCATTGGGAAGCCTGCCGTGCCGACGGCCTGCTCGACGAGGGGCTGGCGGCCGACTTCGGCGAGTACTGGCGGCAGCTGGAGTGGAGCGCGGTGCGCCAGCACCTCGTGCTGCTGGGCCGGGGCCACCCCGAACAGCGCCGACTGCTGGCCCAGATCGTCAAGACGGCGAGCCGCTATGTCGCCTTCGGGCCGCTGAAGCGCGCGCTGGAGGCGCGCTTCCCGGAGTTCTTCGAGTTGGGATTCAGCCTGCGCTGAGCCTCATGAAAAACGACCCCGGGGCCGAGGCCGCGGGGTCGCTGCGCTGAGCGCCGCGAGATCAGGCCTTGCGGCGGCGCTTGGCCAGGCCCAGGCCGGCCAGGGCGACGGCCACCAGCGCGTAGCTGGCCGGCTCCGGCAAGGCGCCGGCGTTGACGTTCAGCACGACGCGGGTGTTGCCGTTGAAGTTGAGGCCCGCCCAGTTGACGGCAATGGAATCGGCGTCGAACGTGATGCGGCTGGCGTTGAAGCCGACCATGTTGCTGCCAGCGTCCAGCGTGACGTTGGTGATGTTGGGCGCGCCCAGGAAGTTCAGCAGGTTGCCGTTCTCGATGTAGAGGCTGCCGCTCGACCAGCCGGCGCCTGTGCTCCAGGTGGCGCTGCCGGTGTAGTCGTAAATGACTTGGTTGTCCTTGACCTGCACGTCGAAATAGCCAAAGGAATTGCCACGGGCGACGCCGTCCACCGTGAAGCTCTGGACGCCGCTGTAGGCACCGCCGTCGAAGTAGTACTGCGAGCCGGCGGTAGCGCCGATCAGGCCGGCTTGCGCGGGCAGGCTGACGGCGAGCAGGCTGGCCGTGGTGAGCGCGGCGGCCAGGAGCTTGGAGGCGAAGGTCATGGATTTATGAGTTAGGGGTTGACGACGAACGCATGTTGCATTCGCCGGCCCTCTTTGCCGCCCCCGCGCCTCCAGGGGGTCAGACCTTGCCGTGTGAACAAGTGCGCAGGCCTGAGACCCCGCCTCCCCCCGCAGCCGCGGGAGGCGAGTTCAGGGGCAGGTCGCGCAGCCCGCCGCGACCAGCCAGGGGTCCTTGTCCTCGCCGCCGAAGATCTCGACCAGGAAGTCGAGGAAGGCCCGCGTGCGTGCCGGCACGTATTTGCGCGTCGGCATGCCGGCCCACAGCGTCGTGCTGAACAGCCGCCACTGCGGCATCACGCGCTCCAGCGCCTGCTCCAGCAGCGCGTCTTCGACCATGAAGCTGGGCAGCCCGGCCACGCCCAGCCCGTGCAGGGCGGCGGCGTAGTTGGTGTCCATGTGCGTCGTCGACAGCGCCGCGCGCGAGGGCACGATGGGCAGGGTGATCTCCTCGCCACCATCGCCGCGCTGCAGCGTCAGGCCGCGCATCAGCATCGCCGTCGGCGGCAGCAGCGCGTCATGCTCCTTGAGGTCGGCCGGATGCTGCGGCCGGCCGCGCTGGTCCAGGTAGTCCGGCGAGGCACACATGATGAACTCGCTGCGGGCCAGGCGCCGCGCGACGAATTCCCCGTCGAGCGCATCGCGCGCCAGCAGGATGGTCAGGTCATAGCTGTCGTCCACCGTGTCGACGGCGCCCGGCGACGTGATCTCCAGCGTCACGGCGGGATAGTCGCGGTGGAACTTGGGCAGGTGCTTGGCGAGCTGGTGCACGGCAATCGCCGGCGGACACAAGATGCGCAGCAGGCCGCGCACTTCCTGCGTGGCCGATGCGGCCAGCGCCGCCGCCTCGTCGACATCTGCCAGGATGCGCCGCGCGCGCTCAAGATAGGCCTCGCCGATCTCCGTCAGCGCCAGTCGCCGCGTCGTGCGGTTCAACAGCCGCGTGCCGAGGTGATCTTCCAGCTCGGCGATGAGGCGGGTGACGACAGCGGGTGCCAGGTCCAGCGCCCGCGCCGCGCCTGCAAAGCTGCCCTCGTCGATGACGCGGACGAAAATCTTGATGGCCCGCAGTTGATCCATCAGGGGTGAGCAGCCATCACTTGGGCAACCGCAGCGGTCAGCCGCTTGCCATAGGGCACATGCAGGAACTCGTTGGGCCCGTGCGCATTGCTCTTCGGGCCCAGCACGCCGCAGACCATCATCTGCGCCTGCGGGAAGCCCTTCTGCAGCATGCTCATCAGGGGGATGGTGCCGCCCTGGCCGATGTAGCCGACCGGCGCATTGAAGTGGGCCTGGCTGGCGTCATTCAGCGCCTGGCTCAGCCAGGGCGACAGCTCTGGTGTGTTCCAGCCGGTGGCGCCGAGTGCACCGGCGCGGCCGTCGGGCGTGAAGGTCACCTTGGCGTTGTAGGGTGCGTTGTCTTCCAGCAGGCGCTGCAGCTCCAGCGCCGCGGCATTGCCATCGATCAGCGGCGGCAGGCGCAAGGACAGCTTGAAGGCCGTGTAGGGCCGCAGCACGTTGCCGGCGTTCTTCAGCTCGGGGAAGCCGTCGGCACCCACAACCGACAGCGTCGGCCGCCAGGTGCGGTTGAGCAGCACCTCCACCGGGTCGGTCGTCACCGGCAGCACCGGGCCGCCGTCGGCGCCGCAGGCCCAGGGCATGCGCTTGTAGACCTCGTCCTTCAGGATGGCCGCAGTCGCCTGCGCCTGCTCCAGGCGGGCGCCGGGGATCTCGCAGTGGAAGCTTTCAGGCAGCAAGCGCCCGGTCTTGCTGTCCTCCAGCCGGTCCAGCACCTGGCGCAGGATGCGGAAGGATGACGGCACGCAGCCCGAGGCGTCGCCGCTGTGGATGCCCTCGGTCAGCACTTCGACCTTCAGCACCCCGGACACCATGCCGCGCAGCGAGGTCGTCAGCCACAGCTGGTCGTAGTTGCCGGCACCGCTGTCCAGGCAGACGACCAGGGACACGTTGCCCAGACGCGGCTTGAGCAGGTCGATGTAGGCCGGCAGGTCGAAGCTGCCGCTCTCCTCGCAGGTCTCGATGACGCCGACGCAGCGCGGGCGCGGGATGCCCTGCTGGTCCAGCGCCATGATGGCCGTCAGCGACGCATAGACCGCATAGCCGTCGTCGGCACCGCCGCGGCCGTAGAGCAGGCCGTTCTCGTACTTGGGCGTCCAGGGCCCGAGGTCGCTGCGCCAGCCGTTGAACTCGGGCTGCTTGTCCAGATGGCCGTAGAGCAGGATGGTGTCCGTCGAGCCCGTCTTGGTGGCGGGCACCTCGAAGAAGATCACCGGCGTGCGGCCAGGGATGCGGACGACTTCGAGCTTCAGGCCGGCGACCTTCTTGCCCTCTACCCAGGCAGCCGCCTGGGTCAGCACCTTTTCGAGGTGGCCGTTGGCCGCCCAGTCGGCATCGAACATCGGGCTCTTGGCCGGAATGGCGATGTAGTCGGTCAGCGCGGGGACGATTTCCTCGTCCCAGACGCGGGCGGCAAACTCGCCCAGCGCGGTCGCCTCGTCGGCTTGCAGAGGCAGGTGGGGATCTCGTGCGTTCATGGCAGGCTCCTTGCTCGCGCTTGTGGCGCGGCCTGCCAGTTTAGGCTTCCCGACGCCCACGCTTCATGCCCGCGGGCAGACGACCCGGCAGCGCGAAGTGCCTACTCGCGCTCGAACTTGAACACCGCTACGCTGGCCATCAGGTTGGGCCGCCTGCGCACGACGCGGCCGTCCTGCAGGCCGAAGCTGTCGAGGATCTTGAGCCGGTTCTTGCGTGCCAACACGCCGAAATCGGCAAAGGTGCCGACGCGGATATTGGGCGTGTCGTACCACTCGTAGGGCAGCGCCTTGGTCACCGGCATGCGGCCGAACAGCACCTGCAGCCGGTTGGGCCAATGCGCGAAGTTCGGGAAGCTGACGATGCCCATCTTGCCGACGCGCGCCGTCTCCTTGAGCATGGCCTCGGCATTGCGAAGGTTCTGCAGCGTCTCCAACTGCAGCACGACGTCGAAGCTCTGGTCCTCGAAGATGGCCAGGCCTTCCTCCAGATTGCGCTGGATGACGTTGACGCCGCGCTTCATGCAGGCCAGCAGGTTGGCATCGTCCAGCTCCACGCCGTAGCCGCTGCAGCCCTTGTGCTTGATGAGGTGCTCCAGCAGCTCGCCGGTGCCGCAGCCGAGGTCGAGCACGCGCGCTCCCGGCGGCACGAGTGCCGCGATGGCGGGGTCGAAGCTCATACAGCCATCCCCTTGAACTGCAAGGGTGGCCTGGCCGCCGGGCACAGCCCGCCGGCGATGCGCTCGAAGTAGGCGCCCAGCACGCCGTGGTAGCGCGGGTCGTCGAGCAGGAAGGCATCGTGGCCGTGGGGCGCGTCGATCTCGGCGTAGCTGACCTCCAGCCGGTTGTCGAGCAAGGCCTTGACGACCTCGCGCGAGCGCTCGGGGGAGAAGCGCCAGTCGGTCGTGAAGCTGGCAATCAGGAACTTGGCCCGCGCGCTGGCAAAGGCTCGCGTCAGGTCACCGCCGTGTTCGGCGGCCGGGTCGAAGTAGTCCAGGGCGCGGGTGATCAGCAGATAGGTGTTGGCGTCGAAGTAGTCGCTGAACTTGTCACCTTGATAGCGGAGGTAGCTTTCGATCTGGAATTCGATCTCCTGCGTCGAATAGCCGAGCACGCCGTTCTTCAACTGCCGGCCGAACTTCTCGGCCATCACGTCGTCGCTGAGATAGGTGATGTGGCCGATCATGCGAGCCACGCGCAGGCCGCGCTGGGGCACCACGCCATGGTCGTAGAAGTGACCGCCGTGGAAGTCCGGGTCCGTCACGATGGCGCGGCGTGCCACCTCGTTGAAGGCGATGTTCTGCGCTGACAGATTCGGTGCCGTCGCGATGGCGATGCAGTGCGCCACGCGCTCCGGATAGCGCAGCGCCCAGTCCAGCGCCTGCATGCCGCCGAGCGAGCCGCCCAGCACCGCCGCCAGCTTCAGGATGCCGAAGCGCTCGACCAGGCGGGCCTGCGCGTCCACCCAGTCCTGGACCGTCACGACGGGGAAGTCGGCGCCCCAGGCACGGCCGGTCGCAGGGTTGACATGCATCGGCCCCGTCGAGCCGAAGCAGGAGCCGAGGTTGTTGACGCCGATGACGAAGAACTTGTCGGTATCCAGGGCCTTGCCGGGGCCGATCAGGTTGTCCCACCAGCCCTCGCTTTTCGCCTGGCCGGCATAGGTGCCGGCGACATGGTGGCTGGCGTTGAGCGCATGGCAGACCAGCACCGCATTGCTGCGCTCGGCATTGAGCTGGCCATAGGTCTCGACCATCAGGTCGTAGGCCGGCAACCTGGCGCCGCTGCGCAGCGGCAGCGGCTCGTCGAAATGGAAACTCTGCGGCGACACGTCGCCAACGCTCAGGCCCGTCATGGCCTCACTCCAAAGATCAGACTTTTCGCGCCGTTCAGGCGCGACGAGTCAATAAAAAACCGGCGCCACTATTGCGGACGCCGGTTTGATCTCGGAGTCCTGTTTAGCGGCATTTATTGAGCGCCCGCAATCCGGAACAAATCGGCGCTATGGGATGCGATTCTAGTCACCCCGGCCGTCGAGCCGGAACTGCGCCACCGCGCCCGTCAGCAGCTGCAGCTGCTGGCGCAGGCTGTCCGCCGCGGCCGCCGACTCCTCCACCAACGCCGCGTTCTGCTGCGTCATGTGGTCAAGCTGGTTGACGGCGCCGTTGATCTGGCCGATGCGCGCGCTCTGGTCGGCAGCGCCTTCGGCCACCTCGCCGATCATGTCGCTGACCTTCTGCACATTGCTGACGATCTCCTGCATCGTCGTGCCGGCATGCTGCACGAGGCGCGAGCCGGCCTCGGTGCGCTCCAGGCTGGCGGCGATCAGCGATTTGATCTCGCGCGCCGCGTCGGCCGAGCGCTGGGCCAGCAGCCGCACCTCGCTGGCGACAACCGCGAAGCCGCGGCCCTGCTCACCCGCGCGCGCCGCCTCGACGGCCGCGTTCAGCGCCAGGATGTTGGTCTGGAAGGCAATGCTGTCGATCAGCCCGAGGATGTCGCCGATGCGGCGCGAGCTGGTGTTGATCTGGTCCATCGTCGTGACCACCTCGGCCACCTCCTGGCCGCCGCGTCGCGCCACCTCCGCGGCCCCTTCGGCGAGCTGGCGGGCCTTGCCGGCCGCATCGGCACCATGGCGCACGCCGCTGGTCAGGTCTTCCATCGAGCTGGTCGTCTGCTGCAGGCTGGACGCCGCCTGTTCGGTACGCTGACTCAGGTCCTGGTTGCCGGAGGCGACCTCGCTGCTGGCCGTCTCGATGCTCTGGGCCGAGGTTTTCACCTGCCGCACCAGGTCACGCAGGCTGCTTTGCATCGCGTCCAGCGCGCGAAGCAGGTCGGACGCCTCGTCGCGGCCGACGACGCGGATGTCGTTGTTCAGGTCGCCGCTGGCGATGGACTGGGCCACCGTGCCGGCATAGCGCATCGGGCTGGTGATGGTGGCCGAGTTGATCAGCGTCAACGGCACGACCAGCACCATGACGACGATGAGCACGGCCGCCGAGCGCCAGCCGATGCCGCGCAACTCGGCGGCAAACGCGGTTTCGCTGGCCTTGGCCTGCTGGTCGATGAGGCCGGCGATGCGCTCGACGCGCTGCTCGATCTCGCGCATCGCCGCCTTGGGCCGGTTCAGCATGCGGTCGGCCACCTTGGCGGTGTCGAAGCCGCCCGCCTCGATCTGGCTGAGCACCGGCTGGGCACCGGCTCGGTAGTCCTGCAGGAACCTCAACGCCTCCAGGCCCAGGGCCTTGTTCTCTTCCTGCTTGCCCTGCTGCAGGCCCTGCAGCGCCGCCGTCAGCCGCTGCGCGGCGGCGTCCCAGCGCTGGCGGAATTGTTTGACCTGCTCGGGGTCTTCATAGGCGATGACCATCTGCTTCTCCTCCAGCCGCACGTCGGCGAGGGCCTGGCGGATGGTGCTGACCTGCTGGAGGTCACGCATCGCATGCGTCGTCACGTCGGCATTGAGCGCCATCAGCTGGCGGCCGCCGAGCAGGCCCGTCAGGCCCAGCGCAGCAAACATCAGCAGCACCATCGCAATGGCGCCCTGCATGCGGGTGCGGATGGTGAAGCTGCGCATCCAGGTGGCGAGGTCCATGGCGGTGTCTCCTTTTCTGGGTCCGCTCGGAGCGGCTGGGGGTCTGGCGATGCTAGTCAAGCCTGGGCTGCTGGCAAGCGACGTTTTGCCCAAACTTGTAGTTACTGAACACTTGACCAATAATTCAGCCCATGCCCCGCCCCAGCCAGGATCAGGACCAGGCCTTGCTCGCCGCCGGCGCCGCCCTCTACCCCGAGCTGGGCTGCGCCGGCCTGTCAGTGCGCCGCGTGGCCGAGGCGGCCGGCGTGAATCCAGCCATGGTGCATTACCACTTCGGCAGCAAGGACGGCTTTCTGCGCGCGCTGCTGCAGCGCCATTACGAGGAGATGTTCACGGCGCTGTCGCTGAACAGCCAGGGCGACGCCGATGTGATGGAGCGGCTCGCCGCGGCCTTGCTGGGCGTGGCTCGCTTCGTGCGCGAGCACCGGCCGCTGATCGCGCGTGTCTGGGCCGATGCGCAAGGCGGCCAGGCCGTGGCGCAGGACTTCCTGCGCGCCAATGCGCCGCGCCATCTGGGCGTGCTGATGGCCTTGCTGCAGGAGGCCGAAGCCCTGCAGCGGCTGCCGCGCCAGCCGCTGCTGACCCGCTTTTCTTTCCTGATGGGCGCCGTCGTCGCGCCCCTCATCCTGGTCGGTGGCATGAAGTCCATCGACGCGGTGCCGCCGGCCCTGCTGGCGATGGTGGACGACGACGTGATGTCCGACGCGGCCCTGCAGCGGCGCATCGAATGGGCGCTGCTTGGCCTGGCCAGCGGCGTCTGAGGAGTGACCATGAAGCGCGTTCTCATGCTGCTGTTGCCAGCGCTGTTGGCCGCTTGCGGCGACAAGCCCCCCGTCGGATGGACGGGTTATGCCGAAGCCGAGCTGGTCTACATCGCGCCGCCGGCCGCGGGGCGGCTGACGGCGCTGGCCGTGCGCTCTGGCGAGGCGGTTGCGGCCGGCCAGGCGCTGTTCGAGCTGGACGCGACGCCCGAGCTGGCCGCCGACGCGGAGGCGCAAGCCCGCGCGCAAAGTGCACAGGCGCAGGCGGCCAATGCCGACAAGGGACGGCGCGCGCCCGAGGTGGCCGTCACGCGGGCGCAGCTCGACCAGGCGCGCGCAGCAGAGCGCCTGGCCGACCTCGACCTCGCGCGTCAGCGGCAACTGCTGGCGCAGGGCTTCGTCGCCATGTCGCGGGTCGACGGCGCCGCGACGGCGCTGGCCCAGGCGCGCGCCCGGGTCGCCGAGCTGCAGGCCGCGCTCAATGTGGCCCAGCTGCCGGCCCGCGAGGACGAACGCGCCGCCGCCCGGGCGCTTGCGCAGGCCGCCGAAAGCGGCCGCGCGCAGACGGCCTGGCGCGTCGAGCAGAAGCGCCAGAGCGCCCCCATGCCGGCGCGCGTGCAAGACGTTTTCGTACGCCCGGGCGAATGGGTGGCGGCAGGCCAACCGGTGCTGGCGCTGCTGCCGCCGGCCCACCGCAAGGCTCGCTTCTACGTGCCGCAGTCGGCGGTGGGCACGCTGAAGCTGGACGCGCCGGTGAGCCTGCACTGCGATGGCTGCGGCGCGCCCATTGCCGCGCGCATCAGCTTCATCGCGGCCGGCCCCGAGTACACGCCGCCGGTCATCTACTCCAACCAGCAACGCGACAAGCTGGTCTTCCTCGTCGAGGCGCGGCCGGTGAAGTCGGAGGATGCAGAGCGGCTGCATCCGGGACAACCGCTGGACGTCACGCAATGAGCGATCTCGCCATCGACGTGAAGGGGCTGTCCAAGTCCTACGGCGGCCGCCAGGTCGTCGACGCCGTCGACATGCAGGTCGCCACCGGCCGCATCGTCGGCTTCCTCGGCCCCAACGGCAGCGGCAAGACGACCTCACTGCGCATGCTGTGCGGCCTGCTGACGCCCGACGCCGGGGAGGGCCGCGTGCTGGGGCTGGACTTCCGCCACCAGGCCGCCGAAGTGAAGCGCCAGGTGGGCTACATGACGCAGAAGTTCGGCCTCTACGAAGACCTGTCGATCCGCGAGAACCTGGACTTCGTCGCACGCCTGTTCTCGATGCCGAACCGGCCCGAGGCCGTCGACGTCGCGCTGGAGCGGCTCGGGCTGGCGACACGGCAGAAGCAGCTTGCCGGCGCGCTGTCGGGCGGCTGGAAGCAGCGCTTGGCGCTGGCCGCCTGCCTTTTGCACCAGCCCCGCCTGCTGCTGCTGGACGAGCCGACGGCCGGCGTCGACCCCAAGGCGCGGCGCGAGTTCTGGGACCAGATCCATCAGCTGGCCCGCGAGGGCATCACCGTGCTCGTGTCCACGCACTACATGGACGAGGCCGAACGCTGCGACGAACTGGTCTACATCGCCTACGGCCGCGTGCTGGCACGCGGCACGGCGGCGGCCATCGTGCAGGCGTCGGGCGCCGAAGACCTGGAAGACGCCTTCGTCAAGCTGGTCGACCAGGCCACCGACAACTTCGCGGAAAGCTGAGGCGATGCAAGTCCTGGCCCGCATGTTCGCCATCGCGCTGAAGGAAGTGCAGCAGATGCTGCGCGACAAGCTCACGTTCGCGATGGCGGTGGGTGTGCCCATCATGCAGCTGGTGCTGTTCGGCTATGCCATCAACACCGATCCCAAAGGACTGCCGACGGCCATCGTGTCGCAGGACACCAGCCCGATGGCGCGCAGCATCGTCGCGGCGTTGCAGACGAGTGGTTATTTCCGCGTCGTCGAAAGCGGCATCGCCGAAAGCCGCGGCGACGCCTTGCTGCAAAGCGGCGACATCCAATTCCTCGTCGTCGTGCCGGCCGACTTCGGCGCCCGCGTCGTTCGCGGCGAGAGGCCGGCCCTGCTGGTTGCCGCCGACGCGACCGACCCGTCGGCCGGCGGCAATGCCATCGCCGCACTCAGCCAGCTCGGCGCGACCGCGCTGAACCGCGACCTGCGCGGTGCGCTGGCCTCGCGGGCACAGCAGGCACCGCCGTTCGAGGTGCGCATCCAACGCCGCTACAACCCCGAGGGCCTGAGCCGCTACAACATCGTGCCCGGGCTGGTCGGCACCATCCTGACGATGACCATGGTCATGCTGACGGCACTTGCAATGACGCGCGAACGCGAGCGCGGCACCATGGAGAACTTGCTGGCCACGCCGGTGCGGCCCATCGAGGTGATGGCCGGCAAGATCCTGCCCTATGTCGTCCTCGGCTATGTGCAGCTCGGCGTCATCCTCGGCGCGGCCTTCCTGCTGTTCGACGTGCCGATGGTCGGCAGCGCCACGTTGCTGCTGGCCATGATCGGCGTGTTCATGCTGGCCAACCTCGGCGTCGGCTTCACCTTCTCGACGCTGGCCAGGAACCAGCTGCAGGCCCTGCAGCTGACCTTCTTCTTCTTTCTGCCCTCCATGCTGCTGTCGGGCTTCATGTTCCCGTTTCGTGGCATGCCGCAGTGGGCGCAGGTTCTGGGCGAGGCGCTGCCGCTGACGCACTTCCTGCGCATCGTGCGCGGCGTCATGCTCAAGGGCTCGGGCGCGGCGGAGCTGCTGCCCGAGGTCTGGCCGATGCTCGCCTTTCTCGCCGTAGCCGGCGGCATCGCGTTGATGCGCTATCGGCAGACCCTGGACTAGGGCCTGTTAACACTACGGCAACGGGTCGCGTTGTGGCCAGAAAGGCCGCGAGCAAGGCGCAAAGCGGAGCCGGGTTGGACACCCGGCGAGCATTTGCAACGCCGCGCGCGGTCTTTATGGCCACAACCCGAAGGGAAGGCCCGCCGCCAGGGGCCCATTGCCGTAGCGCTAACAGGCCCTAGGGCGCGCCGCAGAGGCAATGGGCGATGGCCGCCTTGTGCCATTCGCCGCGCGCTGCCACCTGCGCCAGCGCCTTCAGGGCCGACAGCTCCTCCGCGACGGGCGCTGGCAGCAGGTCCAGGCCCAGGGCCTGCACCAGCGATGGCGCCATCACGTCGGTCAGCGAGGCCAGCAGGCGCTCGCTGCGGCTGAGGTCGCGCTCGACATAGACGACGCGCGGCTTGTCGCCGGCCTTGAGCTCCAGCTTGGCCAGCTGCACCGCCGTCTGAAGCGCATCGTCGAAGCTGCCGAGCCGGTCCACCAGGCCGCGGGCCTTGGCCTGGGCGCCGGTCCAGATGCGGCCCTGGGCCACGACGTCGATCTTTTCGGGCGTGCTCTTGCGCGACTCGGCCGCCAGCCCCGTGAAGCGCGCGTAGGTGTGGTCGATGCTGGCCTGCAAGGCCGCCTGCAGCCGCGGGTCCAGCGGGCGGCGCGCGTCATAGCCGCCCGCCAGCCAGGTCGTCGTGATGCCGCCGGTGTGCAGCGACAGCTTGTCCATCAGGCCCTCGGCCGTCGGCAGCATGCCGTAGACACCGATGCTGCCGGTGATGGTGCCGGCATCGGCGATGACGGCATCGCTGGCCATGGCGATCCAGTAGCCGCCCGAGGCCGCCACGTCGCCCATCGACACGACGACCGGCTTGCCGGCCGCGCGTGTCAACTCCAGCTCGCGACGCACGATCTCGGAGGCAAAGGCGCTGCCACCGGGCGAGTTCACGCGCAGCACGACGGCCTTGATGGCGTCGTCCTCGCGCGCCTTGCGGATCAGGCGGGCGGTCGAGTCGCCGCCGATGCGGCCCGCGCCGGCCTCGCCGTCACTGATCTCGCCCTCGGCCACGACGACACCGATGCCCGGCTGCAGCTTGGTCGGCGTGCCGGCATCCTTCACATAGGCCATGTACTGGCCCATCGACACCTGCCGGAAGCTCTTGCTCTCCTCGTCCTTGGCGCCCTTGGCGATCAGCAGGTCGCGCATCTGGTCGCGCGTCTTCAGGCCGTCGACGAGCTTGTCCTGCAGCGCCAGCTTGGCAGTGTCGCCCTGCACGGCGGCCAGGCGCTGCGGGAGTTCGTCGATGCCCTTGGCGAGGCTGCCAGCCTGCAGCTTGCGCGCGGCCTCGATGGTGGTGGTGAAGCCGCTCCAAAGCTCCCCGTAGACCAAGCCGACGGACTCGCGCGTGGCGGCGCTGGGGCCGTTCTCGGTATAGGTCTCGGCAGCGCCCTTGTAGGTGCCAGCCTTGACGACATGGGCCGTCACGCCGATGCGGTCCAGCGCGTCCTTGTAATAGGTGCGGTAGCGACCGAAGCCTTCCAGCCCCACCATGCCCATGGGGTGCAGATAGACCTCGCCGGCCTGGGCGGCCAGGAAGTAGCCGCGTTGGCTGTAGCTGTCGGCATACGCCATGACCGGCTTGCCGCTCTTCTTGAAGCGCTGCAGCGCGCCGGCGACTTCATGCAGGCCGGCGAACCCGGCGCCCTGCAGCGCCTCGACATCCAGCAGCAGGGCGCCGATCTTGTCGTCACTGGCGGCATGGTCCAACACCGCCAGCACATCGCGCAGCCGCGTCTGGCGCGGTGTGCTGCGGCCCTGGGCCTGGGCCATCACCTGTTCGCGCGGGCTGCCGGAGAACTGCTCGACGAGGTTGCCGTCGAGCTTGAGCACAAGGGTGGTCTTGTCGGCCAGCGGCTTGGGGCCGCGCGTCAGGAAGGCAGTGACGAGGACGACGATGAGCAGCAGCACGAAGAGATTCATTAGCGCCCGGCGCGTGCCGTCGAGCAGCCACCAGGCCTTGGAGAAAAACCAGCCAATCGCAGAGAACACGGACTTCATCGACAAAACCTTGAGGGTTGATGCGGTCCATTGTGGAGGCCCGCGACCCTTAAGCTCCGTTGGTCACGGTTTGTGAGGAAACCACATGCTTGCCTGGCCCGGCTGGACGAGACGTATCAACGAGCACTTCCCGCTGCGCTATATGACGTGGATGCTGTGCGGGCTGCTGGCGCTGTTATTCGCCCTCGGCTGGATGGGCGGCCTCACCGACGGCGTGCTGGTGCTGGTCTTCCTCGCGCTGACATTGCTGGGCCTGCGCGACTCGCGCCAGCAGCGCCACTCCATCCTGCGCAACTATCCCGTCATCGGGCATCTGCGCTTCCTGCTGGAGTTCATCCGCCCCGAGATCCGCCAGTATTTCCTGGAGGGCGACAACGACGCCGCGCCGTTCTCGCGCGCGCAGCGCTCCATCGTCTACCAGCGCGCCAAGGGCGAGGCCGACCAGCGCCCCTTCGGCACGCAGCTCGACACAAGCGCGCGCGGCTACGAGTGGATCAACCATTCGCTGGCGCCGACTCATCTCACCAGCCACGACTTCCGCATCACCATCGGTGCGGACCGGCCGCAGCCCTATTCCTGCAGCGTCTTCAACATCTCGGCGATGAGCTTCGGCGCGCTCAGCGCCAATGCCATCCTGGCGCTGAACAAGGGCGCCAAGATCGGCGGCTTCGCCCACGACACGGGCGAGGGCTCGATCAGCGCGCACCATCGCCAGCACGGCGGGGACCTGATCTGGGAGATCGGCTCGGGCTACTTCGGCTGCCGCAACGACGACGGCAGTTTCAGCGCCGAGCGCTTCGCCGCCAATGCGCGCGACCCGCAGGTCAAGATGATCGAGCTCAAGCTCAGCCAGGGCGCCAAGCCCGGCCATGGCGGCGTGCTGCCCGGGCCCAAGGTCAGCGAGGAAATCGCCGCGGCGCGCGGCGTGCCGGTCGGCATCGACTGCATCTCCCCCGCCCGCCACAGCGCCTTCTCGACGCCGGTCGAGATGATGCAGTTCATCGAACAGCTGCGCGAGCTGTCCGGCGGCAAGCCCACCGGCTTCAAGCTCTGCATCGGCCACCCGTGGGAATGGTTCGCCCTGTGCAAGGCCATGCTGGAGACCGGCATCACGCCCGACTTCATCGTCGTCGACGGGGCCGAGGGCGGCACGGGCGCGGCGCCGCTGGAGTTCACCAATCACGTCGGCGCCCCGGTGCAGGAAGGGTTGCTGCTGGTCCACAACGCCCTCGTCGGCCTGAACCTGCGCGACAAGATCAAGCTCGGCTGCGCCGGCAAGGTGACGTCGGCCTTCGACATCGTGCGCCTGATGGCCCTGGGCGCCGACTGGTGCAATGCCGGGCGCGGCTTCATGTTCGCCCTCGGCTGCATCCAGGCGCAGGCCTGCCACACCGGCCACTGTCCGACGGGCGTGACGACGCAGGACGCGCTGCGCCAGCGCGCCATCAACGTGCCCGACAAGGCCCAGCGCGTCGCCAACTTCCACCAGAACACGCTCAAGGCGCTGAAGGAGCTGGTCGAGGCCGCCGGCCTGTGCCACCCGCAGGAGATCACGGCCCAGCACATCGTGCATCGCCTGGACAAGCACGAGGTCAGGCTGCTGGCCAACCTGCTGCCCTTCGTCGAGCCCGGCTGCGTGCTGCGTGGCGAGATGCCGCACAACACCTTCAAGATCTATTGGCCGCTGGCCAGCGCCCACAGCTTTGCGCCCCAAGGCGCCATCGCGCGCATGCACTCAGGCGCCGTCGCCCCCTCAAACCAGGTGGCATGAAGCAGGCCCGCGCTACCGCCTGGACGCGGGGGAGGACGGTTCCAAGTTAGGGGGATGACGCCTTAAACGCGCACAATGCGGAACGTTGTCACGCCACGCCATGCCTACCGTTTTTCTCCTCCGCCTCAGCGACACGACGTTGCAGCGCACCCGCTCCCTGCTGCTGCAGGCGCCGGGCGTGGAACTGGCGGGCAGCGCGAGTCATCTGAACGACGCGCTGCAGGAGATCGCGGCGCTGGCGCCCGACATCGTCGCCAGCGACCTGCGCCTGATGGACAGCCATGCGATGCGCGTCGCCCACGAACTCGGCCGCCTGCCCGTGCGTCCGCAGCTCCTGCTGCTGACACCGACGGCCGACGACCTGCAGCTGTTCGCCGCGCTCAGCGCGGGCGCCAACACCTATCACGTGGACGATGGCAGCGGGACCGGCCTGGTCGCCGCGTTGACGCGCCTGCATGAACGCCGCGCCATGCTGAGCCCGCAGCTCGCCCGCCAGGCCCTGGCGGCCTTCGGCATCGAGCGCAGCCCCATCGTCACGGCCCGCCAGCCCTCAGCCCCATTGGATGCGACACCGGCCGGCCGCCAGATCGAGCAGGCCAGCCGCCATCTGCTGACGCTGCTGGCGCAGGGCCTGTTGCTGGCGGAGATCGCGACGCTGTGGAAGCTGGAAGTGGCGGAGATCGAGCGCCGCATCTGGCGTCTGGTACGCCTGCTGCATGTCCGGTCCCGGGAACTTCTGATCGCCTGAGGCGCATCGCGCCCGCAGCGCGATGGTGGCTGCAAGCCTCAGGCCGTCGGCACGGTGTCCGCAAAGCTCTGCCGCTGGGAGAGCTTGTCCATGTGGCGAGCCAGACTCGGATAGTCCTCGCGCCAAGTGATCTCCGGGAAGCGGAACTCCAGCCACCCGAGCGCGCAGCCAAGCGAGATGTCGGCCAGCGAAAAATGGTTGCCCGAGCACCAGGGCTTTTCGCCCAGGCCCTGGCTCATCGCGGCCAGCGCGGCGTTGACCTTGGTCAGCTGCCGGTCGATCCATGCGGGGCTGCGCTGCTCGGCGGCGCGCTGCGTCCAGGTGCGCTCCATGCGCACGAGGATGCCGGCGTCCATGATGCCGTCGGCCAGCGCTTCCCAGGTGCGCACCTCGCAGCGCTCACGGCCGCGCTCGGGGATGAGCTTGCCGACCGGCGACAGCGTGTCCACGTACTCGACGATGACACGTGAATCGAAGACGGCGCCGGTGATGGAGTCCTGGCCTTCCATGACCAGGCAGGGCACCTTGCCCAGCGGGTTCATCTTCAGGATGGCGTCGCTGCCCCAGACATCTTCCAGCACCAACTGGTAATCGAGCTTCTTCTCGGCCATCACGATGCGCACCTTGCGCACATAAGGGCTGGTGAGCGAACCGATCAACTTCATGGTCATAGGGACAACACGGGGGTCACAGGTCGAAACGATTCTAGCCAGCGCCCCTTGCTTGGCCGCCGGTGAAAAAGGCCTGTCGGATGGGGCCGACAGCCACCGCAGGCGGGGGTTGCCAGCGGCGCGAGGCGCGTCCAAAGTGCGCGCCGGCCCATGACGGCCGCGGTCGGGCCGATGTCCCACCACCCGCGCGGCCAGTCCGTGAGCGACGGCCGGGTCGCAGCGCCGGGCACCACCCTGTCCTCCAAATCCGCTTCACGGCGCACAGGGGCAGCCATGCGCAGCCGCGAAAGAGCGGCGCCGCAGGCACTTCTAGAATTGCGGGTTTTCCACGACCTGCCGGCCTGCCATGACGACCTCCGACTACTCCGCGATCAGCGCGCTCTCGCCGCTGGACGGCCGCTATGCCGCCAAGGTCGCCGCGCTGCGCCCGCTGCTTTCCGAGTTCGGGCTGATGCACCGCCGCGTGCAGGTCGAGGTGGAGTGGTTCATCGCGTTGTCTGACGCCGGCTTCAAGGAGTTCAAGCCGCTGTCGTCCGCTGCGCGCTCGCGCCTGCGCCGGCTGGTGAAGAAGTTCAGCGAGACCGATGCCGAAGAGATCAAGGCCATCGAGCGCACGACCAACCACGACGTCAAGGCCGTCGAGTACTGGATCAAGCGCAGCTTCGAGGGTCAGCCCGAGCTGCAGGCTGCCGGCGAGTTCGTGCACTTCGCCTGCACCAGCGAGGACATCAACAACACCAGCCACGCGCTGATGCTGAAGGCTGCACGCGACGAAGTCATGCTGCCGGCGCTGGACGGCATCGTCGCGACGCTGCGCAAGATGGCCCACCAGTTCGCCGCCGTGCCGATGCTGAGCCGCACGCACGGCCAGACCGCCAGCCCGACGACGGTGGGCAAGGAGATCGCCAACGTCGTCGCCCGGCTGCTCACAGCTCGTGCGCGCATCGCTTCTGTGAAGCCGCTGGCCAAGATGAACGGCGCGGTCGGCAACTTCAACGCCCACCTGTCGGCCTGGCCCAAGCATGACTGGGAGGCGTTCAGCAAGACTGTCATCGAGAAGCAGCTCAAGCTGACCTTTAACCCGTACACGATCCAGATCGAGCCGCATGACTACATGGCTGAGCTGTTCGACGCGTTCACGCGTGCCAACACCATCCTGATCGACTGGTCGCGCGACGTCTGGGGCTATATCAGCCTGGGCTACTTCAAGCAGCGCACCAAGGCCGGCGAGATCGGCAGCTCGACGATGCCGCACAAGGTCAACCCCATCGACTTCGAGAACGCGGAAGGCAACTTCGGCTTGGCCAGCGCCGTGCTGACGCATCTGTCGCAGAAGCTGCCGGTGAGCCGCTGGCAGCGCGACCTGACCGACTCCACCGTGCTGCGAAACATGGGCGTCGGCCTGGGCTACGCGCTGCTGGGCTATGACTCGCTGGCCAAAGGCCTGGGCAAGCTGGAGGTCAATGAAGCGGCCCTTGCCGATGACCTCGACGCCGCCTGGGAAGTGCTGGCCGAGCCCATCCAGACCGTCATGCGCCGCTATGGCCTGCCCAACCCCTATGAGCAACTCAAGGAGCTGACCCGCGGCAAGGCCATCACGCGCGAGTCGATTCAGGCCTTCATCGAAGGGCTGGACTTGCCCAAGGCAGAAAAGGCGCGCCTGCTGAAGATGAGCCCGGGCAGCTACACCGGCCTGGCGCAAGACCTGGCACGTCGCGTTTAAAGCTTTAAAGCTTCAGCTTGAAAACCCGCGAGGGCTCGTTGTAGCCCTCGATCTGTTGCTGGGGCTGTTCGATGAATCCCAGCTTGGCGAGCAGGGACACGCTGGACGGGTTGTCCAGTGCCGTGATGGCCATCAGCAGCGGCCAGCCCATCACCTCTCGCGCATGCGCGACACAGCCGCGCGCCGCCTCCAGCGCATAGCCGCGGCCCTCATGCTCGGCCAGCAGCGCGTAACCCAGGTCGGGCTCGGGCAACGTCGGGCGCTTGAACAGGCCGCACATGCCGAGCAGCTCGCCGTCCTCGCGGCGCTCGACGCCCCAGAAGCCGTGGCCAAGCTCGCGGTAGGCCTTGAAGAGCCTTCCCTCGGCCCAAGTCAGGGCATCGGCGACGCTGCGCACGCCGGGGTCGTTGATGTTGCGGATCCAACCGGGCTCGTTGACAAGGCGGAGCAGGAAGGGCGCGTCTTGCGGTGTGAATTCACGCAGCGACAGGCGTTCAGTGGTCAGTATGTGCATGCAGCCAGACAATAACCGGTCATGCTCCGGTCCCTGCCCGCTCAACCGACCAACAGCCGCCGCATAGACGCTTCATGAGCTCCGCGCCCGACTCCAGCGACAACCCCGCGCTCAGCCAGGCTTTGCGTGAACTGGACGTCATCCTGGCCAACGCCGGCGTCGGCATCGTCTTCGTCAAAGCGCGCACCCTCGTGCGCTGCAACCAGCGCTACGCCGAGATCTACGGCTTCGACGGTGTCGAAGGCGCCATCGGCCGCAGCAGCATCGAACTCTACGAGACCGAGCAGGACGCCCGCGGCCTCGGGGCCCGCGCCTATGCGGTGCTGTCGGCCGGCGAGACCTTCCGCGGTGAGCAGCTGATGCGGCGCCAGAACGGCGAGCTGTTCTGGGCCCACCTGACCGGCCGCCTCATCAACGCCGACCACCCGGCCGATGGCTCCATCTGGATCGTCGACGACGTCCACGAACGCAAGCTGGCAGACGCCGCACTGGCCGACCTGCATGCCGAGCAGCAGCTCATCTTCGACCACGCCATGGTCGGCATCGTCTTCCTGCGCGGCCGCCGCGTGACGCGCTGCAACCGCGCCTTCGAGCAGTTGTTCGGCTACGAGCCCGGCGAACTCGACGGCCTGCTGTCGCGCGCCTGGTATCTCAGCGACGACGACTGGAAGGCTGCCGGCGACCTTTGCTACGAGCCCCTGTCGCGCGGCGACTCCTTCCACGCCGAGATGCTGTTGGCGCGCAAGGACGGCAGTTCCATCTACTGCGAGGTGCGCAGCAAGGCCATCGACCGCAGCGACCTGTCGCGCGGCTCCATCTGGATCACGCAGGACATCACTGCCCGCAAAAAGGCCGAGCTGGAACTGGTGCAGGCCAAGGCCCAGCTCGAAGCGCTGGTGCAGCAGCGCACCGAGCAGCTCAGCCAGACCGTGGCTGCGTTGGAGTTGAAGGTCGCCGAGCAGCAGGCCGCCGAGGCGCGCGCCGAGCGGCTGGCGCTGTTCGACGGCTTGACCGGCCTGCCCAACCGCCACCTGCTGGCCGACCGCGCCAGCCAGGCCATCGACATCGCCCGCCGCAGCGACGAGCCGCTCGCCGTGCTCTTCCTCGACCTGGACCACTTCAAAAACGTCAACGACTCGCTCGGCCACCGCGTCGGCGATGCGCTGCTGACCCAGCTCGCCGCCCGGCTGCGCGGCGCCGTGCGCGAGCAGGACACCGTGGCCCGCATGGGCGGCGACGAGTTCGTGCTGGTGCTGCCACTGACCGACA
Organism: Pelomonas sp. Root405; assembly: GCF_001425165.1. Classification (GTDB taxonomy): domain Bacteria; phylum Pseudomonadota; class Gammaproteobacteria; order Burkholderiales; family Burkholderiaceae_C; genus Pelomonas. The sequence goes on along the minus strand of NZ_LMDU01000012.1, from coordinate 519,019 downwards.
TCGCCGGCGCGGCCCACCTGGCTACCAAGCTGATGGCGCTGGCCAGCGCGCCCTTCCATGTCGAGCAGCAGGAGCTGACCGTCACGCCGTCGATGGGCATCGCCGTGTTCCCGACCGACGGCGACGACTTCGAGACGCTGTGCAAGTGCGCCGACGCGGCCATGTACCGCGCCAAGCGCGATGGCCGCAACGCCTACCGCTTCTTCACCAGCGAGATGCAGGCGCAGTCGGCCCGGGCGCTGCAGCTGGAAAACGCGCTGCGCCGCGCGCTGGAGCGCAACCAGCTCAGCCTGCACTACCAGCCACAGTTCGCATTGGACGACGGTGACGAGACCCGCATCGTCGGTGCCGAGGCCCTGCTGCGCTGGCACCACCCGGAGCTGGGCAGCGTGTCGCCCGCCGAATTCATCCCGGTGGCCGAGTCCTCCGGCCTGATCCTGCCCATCGGCGAGTGGGTGCTGCGCGAGGCCTTGAGCCAGCTCGGCCGCTGGGACGCCGCCGGCCTGCCCGAGCTGACCATGGCGGTCAATCTGTCGGCCGTGCAGTTCCGCCACGACGACCTGCCCGAGCTGGTCGGCCGCGTGCTGGAGGAAGTCGGCATGCCGGCCGAGCGTCTGGAGCTGGAGCTGACCGAGGGCGCCGCCATGGACAACCCGGCCGTCGCCATCACCGTCATGAACGAGCTGCACGCCCGTGGCGTGCGCCTGTCCATCGACGACTTCGGCACCGGCTATTCGTCGCTCAGCTACCTGAAGAAGTTCCGCGTCAGCAAGCTCAAGATCGACCAGTCCTTCATCCGCGACCTGACGGACGACGCCGAGGACCGCGCCATCGTCGACGCCGTCATCCGCATGGCGGGTGCGTTAGGTCTGCACATCCTGGCCGAGGGCGTCGAGACCGAAGGCCAGCTGGCCTTCCTGCGCCGCCAGGGCTGCCAGGCCGTGCAGGGCTATCTGTTCAGCCGGCCGCTGCCGGCCGAGGCCTTCGAGGCCTTTGTGCAAAGCCGCGTACTGACCAGCGTGCTCTGAGCCGCGAGGCCGCACGCCACCCTGGACAATCCCGCGCATGAACTTCCTTTCCCAGCTTCAAGACCTGACCCCGCGCTCACGCCTGTGCGTCGGCCTCGACCCCGAGCCCTCCAAGCTGCCGGGTGCCTGGGCGGGCGACGCGTCCAGGATCTACGACTTCTGCGCCGCCATCGTCGACGCCACCAAGGACCTTGTCTGCGCCTTCAAGCCGCAGATTGCCTACTTCGCCGCCCACCGCGCCGAGGACCAGCTCGAGCGCCTCATCGCCCACATCCATGAGGTTGCGCCGGGCGTACCCGTCATCCTCGACGCCAAGCGTGGCGACATCGGCTCCACCGCCGAGCAGTACGCCCGCGAGGCCTTCGTCCGCTACCAGGCTGATGCGGTGACCTTGTCGCCGTTCATGGGCTTCGATTCGGTCGAGCCCTATCTCGCCTACGAGGGCAAGGGCGCCATCCTGCTGTGCCGCACCTCCAACAAGGGCGGCGACGACTGGCAGATGCAGCGCCTGGCGGACGTGCCCGGCCAGCCGCGCCTGTTCGAGCACCTGGCGCACCTGGCCGAAACGCAGTGGAACCGCAATGGCCAGCTCGGCCTCGTCGTCGGCGCCACCTATCCGGCCGAAATCGCCCGCGTGCGCGAGCTCGCACCGACGCTGCCCCTGCTCGTGCCCGGCGTGGGCGCGCAAGGCGGCGATGCGGCTGCGGTGGTGCAGGCTGCGGGCCGCAGCGCACCGCTGGTCGTGAACTCTTCGCGCGCCATCCTCTATGCCAGCAGCGGCGCCGACTTTGCCGAGCGCGCTCGCGCGTTGGCCGAGGCCACCCGCACCAGCCTGCTCTGACCATGGGCCGCGCCGACGAAGACCTCAGCAGCCTCGTCGGGCACGCCGCCCCGCCCGAGGAGCAACGCGAGCGCCTGCAGACCAGCATGCGCTGGCAGGCATCGCGGGTCTTCCTGCTGGCCTGCGCGCCGGTCTTCGCGCCGGTGGCGCTGCTGCTGTGGTTCACACGCCAGCCGCAGGAATGGCAGGGCGGCTGGGTACCGCCGGCGCTGTCGCTGCTGATCTCGGTGCTGGCCGGGTTGCGGCTGGTGCAGATTGCGAACGCGCCGCGACGCCGCGAGCAGCCCTTCGTGGCGCTGGCCATGATGTCGCTGGTGCTGTCCTTGCCTGTTGTCGTCGCGGTGTCGCGCGACCTGGGCCTGTGGTCGCTGGGCCTGCCGCTGATGGCCCTGGTCATCGCCTTTGCGACCGGCCTGCTCGGCATGGTTGTCGGCGTGGTGCTGACGGTACTGGGCGGGCTCGCGTTACTGGGGCTGGGCGTGGGCGAGGTACTGGGCTGGGCCACGCATCCAACGGCTTCATCCAGCCTGGAGCTGCGCGCCATCGTGCAGTTCAGCCTGCTTGGCTCCGGCCTCGTGGCAGGTCTGGGCCTGCTGAAGATGGTCAAGCGCTCGCTGGCCGAGGCGGACGAGCGCACGGCGCGCTTTCGCGGCCTGCTCGGCATGGCGGTGGACTGGTATTGGGAGATGGACCGCGAGTTCCGCTTCACCCATGTCGCCGAGGAGAGACCGGGCAGTTCCGGCCTCGACCTGCAATGCCGGCTGGGCAAGACACCCTGGGAGGTCGACGGCCTGGGCCTGAGCGACGACGAGCTGGACGCCCACCGCGCCGATCTGGAATCGCACCGCCCCTTCCACGGCATGGTGGCGCGCCGCACCGGCCTGGATGGCAGCCCCCGCTGGGTGTCCATCAGCGGCGAACCACGCTTCGATGCCCAGGGCAATTTTCGCGGCTACTGGGGCGTGGGCCGCGACGTCACCCATGAGGTCGCCGCCGAGCAGACCGTGCAGGCGACCGAGACGCGCTACCGCGAGTTGTTTCGCCGCTCGCCCAGCCCGCTGGTGCTGCACCGCTGGGGCCGCGTCGTCGACGCCAACCCGGCCGCCATGGCCATGTTCGGCTACGCGCAGCGCTCCAGCATGATCGGCCAGGACCTGTTCAGCCATTACGAACCCGGCGACGACGAGACCGCCCGCCAGCAGGCCGCGCGCATGGAAGGCCTGGCGCCGGGCGCGATGCAGCCCATGGCGGAGTACCGCCTGCGCACACTGTCGCGCCGGCGCCGGCTGGTGCAGGCCACCAGCGTGCGCGTCGAGACCGCATCGGGCCCGGCCACGCTGACCTTCTTCACCGACCAGACGGAGCAGAGTCGCGCCCAGGACGCGCTGCGCCGCAGCGAAGGCCTGCTGAGCCACCTGGTGGCCACCAGCCCCGACCTGATCACGCTGACCGAGGCCGAGACCGGCCGCTATGCGATGGTCAACAAGGCGTTCGAGAGCCTGACCGGCTGGAGCAGCACCGAGGTGCTGGGGCGCACGTCCGAGGAGATCGGCATCTGGCACAACCCGGCCGACCGCACCGCCGTGCGCGAGTCCATCCGCCGCGACGGCATCGCCAGCAATGTGCCCATCAGCTTCCGTCGCAAGGACGGCAGCACGGTCTCCATGCTGGTGTCGGTAGCGCCCTTCGAGATGGACGGCCAGAACTACCTGGTGCTGTATGCGCGCGATGTGTCGGAGAGCGAGCGCACCCGCCTCGTGCACGGCGCCATCCTGGAGAACGCCTCCATCGGCATCACGCTGACGCGCGACCAGCAGTTCGTGCTGGCCAACCCGCGGGTCGAGGCCATGTTCGGCTGGGAGCGCGGCGCGCTGATCGGCCAGCATGGCAGCGTCGTCTGGCCCAGCGTCGAGGATTGGCAGGCCGTCGGCCGCGACCTCGGCCCGCGCCTGGCCGCCGGCGAGCAGGTCGAGGCCGAGCGCACCATGCGCCGCCGCGACGGCACCAACTTCCTGGCCCGCCTGCTGGCCCAGGTTGTCGACCCGGCCCACCCCAGCCGCGGCGGCACCATCTGGATCATCGAAGACGTCACCGAGCGCCGCCGCGTCGAGGACCAGCTCGCCCATGCCAAGGACGAGGCCCAGGCGGCCAGCCGTGCCAAGAGCGCCTTCCTGGCCAACACCAGCCACGAGATCCGCACGCCGCTCAACGGCCTGCTCGGCCTGGGCCGGCTGGCCCAGCAGCCTGATATCTCCGAGGTCCAGCGGCGCGACTATCTCAACCAGATGATGGACAGCGCCGAGAGCCTATCGGGGCTGATCTCAGACATCCTCGACCTGTCCAAGATCGAGGCCGGCCGCCTGACGCTGGAGACCCAGCCCTTCTCGCTGCGCGAGCTGCTGGCGTCCATCCGCCTGGCCTACCTGACGCTGGCGCAGGCGCGCGGCCTGACCTTCGCCGTCGAGATCGACCCCGGCCTGCCGGCCTGGGTGTTCGGCGACCCGCTTCGCACGCGGCAGATCCTGTCCAACTACCTGACCAATGCGCTGAAGTTCACTGCCACCGGCGGCATCACCGTCAGCGTGCGCGCCCTGACCGTCAACGCCCACGGCAGCGCCGGCGAGTGGGTGCACATCGAAGTGCGCGACACCGGCCCGGGCATCGCGTCCGAACAGCAGGCGCGCCTCTTCCAGCCCTTCACGCAGGCTGACGAATCGACCACGCGGCGCTTCGGCGGCACCGGCCTGGGCCTGTCGATCTGCCGCGAGCTGGCCACGCTGATGGGCGGCGATGTCGGCGTCGACAGCAAGCCCGGCGACGGCTCGGCCTTCTGGGCCGAGCTGCCCTTGCCGGCCGCGCCGGCGCCCATGGCCCACCAGCCCCGCGAGACACGCGCGCATGGCGCCGGCCACGAGGCCCTGCATGGCCGCCGCGTGCTGATCGCCGAGGACCACCCCGTCAACATGCTGATCGCCGTGGCCCAGCTGGAGCAATGGGGCATGGAGGTCGCCCAGGCCAGCGACGGGCGCCAGGCCATCGAGGCCGTGCTGGCCGCGGCCAGCGTGGGCAAGCCCTTCGACATCGTGCTGATGGACGTGCAGATGCCGGTCATGGGCGGGCATGACGCGACCCGCGAGCTGCGCAAGCATTTCGCCGTCAACGAGTTGCCCATCGTCGCGCTGACCGCGGCCGCATTGGTCTCCGAGCGCGACGACGCTTTCGCTGCGGGCATGAATGACTTCCTGACCAAGCCCATCGACACGCCCAAGCTGCACCAGACGCTCCTGCGGCTCACAGGCGCGCGCTGACAATGCCGGCTCCAAGGAGGAGCCCCCCATGAACCCGTCAGCGCCCCGCAGCTTCAAGTACTACGACTTGATCATGGCGGCATGCGTCTGCGTGCTGCTGTGCGCCAACCTCATCGGCCCGGCCAAGGCGGCGCAGGTGCAGCTGCCGTTGATCGGCACGGTCACCTTCGGCGCGGACCTGTTCTTCTTTCCCATCAGCTACATCTTTGGCGACGTGCTGACCGAGGTGTACGGCTATGGCCGTGACCGCCGCGTCGTCTGGGCCGGTTTCGGCGCGCTGCTGTTCGCGGCCTTCATGGCCTTTGTCATCGTGCATCTGCCGCCGGCGCGCAACGGCTTCATGGATGCCTACCAGCTCCACGTCGAGGCGATGTTCGGCAACACCTGGCGCGTCGTGGCGGGCTCGATGGTCGCTTTCGCCTGCGGCAGCTTCGCCAACAGCTTCGTCATGGCCAAGATGAAGATCGCCACCAATGGCCGCTACCTCTGGGCCCGCATCGTCGCCTCCACCGCGGTGGGCCAACTGCTGGACACCGGCCTGTTCCTGACCATCGCCTTCTGGGGCATCTGGCCGCAGGAGCAACTGCTCGCCGTGTTCGTCGCGCAGTACTGCTTCAAGCTGATCTGGGAGGCGGTGCTGTTCCCGGTCACGGCGCGCTTCATCGCTTTCCTCAAACGCGTCGAAGGCCTGGACCATTACGACCGCGACACCAACTTCAACCCCTTCTCGGTGAAGGTCTGAGCGGCTGCGCTAAGGTCACGCCATGCTGCGCCGCCTGCTCCTGTTGCTGACGCTGTTCGCCGGCCTGACGCTGGCGCCACTGGCCCGTGCGGGCCAGCCCTGTTGCGAGCAGGGCTGCGACGCGATGCCGGCCTGCGCAGCCATCTGCTCGATATGCGTCAGCCCGGCGGCATTGCCGTTGGCCGAACCGGTATTGCCCCGCAGCGCAGCCGCCTGCACCCGCCCCGCCACCGTGGGCCTTGCCTTTGACGATTGGACCGACGAGATCTGGAACCCGCCTGATTGAGGCCGGCGTGTTCCGTTTCGTTTCCTCCAACACTTTCAAAGGACATCCATGAAATCCAGACTCATCCGGGCCGCTGCGGCGATGACCCTGCTGTCGGCCTCGGCCGCCGCCTTCGCTGCACAGTCCTGCTGCGGCGACCTGGCCTGCTGCCTGCAGCAGCTGATGGCCTGCTGCCTGTAAAGCAGGCCTGACGAGCCGGCGCCCGCCTCGCGAGCGCCGGCTTTTTTCATTCAGTCGATCAACGGCAGGCTGCGCCGACGCTCACCGGTCAGCGCGAACCAGGCATTCGCGACCGCCGGTGCCACAGGCGGCGTGGCCGGCTCACCGACGCCCGTCGGCGGTCCTTCGCTGGCCATCAGATGCGTCTCGATGGCCGGGCACTGGGCCAGCGTCAGCAGCGGCTGGTCCGGGAAGTTCTTCTGCTGCACCTCGCTGCCGACGATGTCGATGCGGCCCCAGAGCGCCGCCGTCAGGCCGAAGACGATGCCGCTTTCGACCTGGCGCACGACGATGCCGGGGTTGACGACGGTGCCGCAGTCCATCGCGCAGACGACACGGCGCACGCCAGGCCTGCCGCGGTCGTTCACGACCTCCACCACCTGGGCCACGATGCTGCCGAAGCTCTCGTGAACGGCCACGCCGCGCGCCACGCCGGCCGGCAGCGGCCGACCCCATTCCGCGGCGTCGGCGGCGCGCTGCAGCACCGCCTGGTGGCGCGGCAGGCCGTCCAGCAACGCCAGGCGAAAAGCCACCGGGTCGGCTTGGGCCGCGTGGGCCAGCTCGTCGATGAAGCCTTCCTTGAAGAAGGCGTGATGCGAATGGCCGACCGAGCGCCACATGCCGACCGGCACGCCACTGCGCGTGGGCTGGTGCGCGATGCGCATGTTGGGAATGGCATAGCCGAGGTCGAACAACCCCTCCGACGCCGTCTTGTCCGGCGCGTCGCCTCGCATGAACAGGGCCGCCATCGCACGGCCATCAGGGAAGGCATTGCGGTTCAGCACATCCAGCGCCGGCGCCAGGCCGGGCATGACGCGCTCGGCCCAGCGCGGCAGCACGGCGTCCGCGGCGTTGGTGATGGACAGCGCCACCGGCCGGCCCGACGCATTCAACCCGCCCTGCAGCACGGCGACCTCGGCAGGGCGATAGAAGTCGTGCGTCATGTCCTCTTCGCGCGACCAGACGAGCTGCACCGGCAGGCCGCCCATCTCGATAGCGACGCGCACCGCCTGGCCGATGAAGTCGACGTCCAGCCGCCGGCCGAAGCCGCCGCCGAGGTAGTTCACATGCACCGTCACGTCCTCCGGCGCCACGCCGGCCACACGTGCAGCGACGTCGCGGGCAAAAACTGGCACCTGGGTGGGCGCCCAGACGGTGACATGACCCTCGCGCACCTGCGCCGTGCAATTCATCGGCTCCAGCGTCGCATGGGCCAGATAGGGCGCGCTGTAGATGGCCTCCAGCCGGGACGCAGCGCCCACCAGTGCCGCCTTGGCGTCGCCCTGCGCCAGGAAGGCAAAGCCGTCCCCCGCTTCATGGGCACGGCGCGCCTCGCCCTCCAACGCCGCGAGGATGGCCTTGGAGTCGACCCGCCCGCCCGGCGGCGCCTGCCAAGCCACCTCCAGCGCCTTGGCGGCCTCGCTTGCATGCCAGGTCGTGCGCGCGACCACGGCGTACGCCGCCGTCGAGCCTGCCATCGTCCCTAACGCCACCACGCGCAGCACACCGGACCGCGCGCGTACCGCGTCGACATTGGCCGGGCCCAGTCCACCGCCCAGCATCGGGCAGTGGCGGATGGCCGCGAAGACCTGGCCCGGCTCACGCACGTCCAGCCCGTAACGCGCGCTGCCATTGACCTTGGCCGCCAGGTCGATGCGCGGCAGCGCCTTGCCGATCTGCGTCCACTGGCCACGGTCCTTCAGCCTGACCTTGCCGGGCGGCGTCAGCGCGGCCTGGGCGGCCAGGCTGCCGTAGTGGTCGAGTGCGCCGCTGGCATGGTGGATGACACCGTCCTTGACCATCAGCTCGGCCACCGGCAGCCTGTGCTTGAGCCCCGCGGCGCCGAGCAGCTGCGCACGCGCCGTCGCGGCCGCCAGGCGCAGCGGGGCCCAGGCATCCGCCGTCGTCGACGACCCGCCGGTCAGGTTCAGGCCCAGCTCGCGTGCCAGCTTGGCGGTGACCCAGGCCGACAGCTTGAAGGCGCCGCGCCCGTGGTCGCGCGGGCCGAAGGGCAGGCTGCCTGCGAACGCCGCGACATTGCCGTAGATGGCGTCATGCCCGGCCGCCGTCAGGCGCACGGTGGCCAGCGGCACGTCCAGTTCCTCCGCCACGAGTTGGGCCAACGCCGTGTGCACGCCCTGGCCCATCTCGCTACGCGGCATGGCCAGCAGCACGCTGCCGTCGGCGGCGACCTTGATCCAGCCGTTCAGCCCCACCTCGCCGTCGACCGGCACCAGCGTGCGCGCATCGCCCAGCCGCGAGCGTGGCGGCAGCACGCCCCAGCCGACGATCAGCGCGCCGGCCGCACCCAGCCCGCTGAGCAGCAAGCTGCGCCGCTTCATTTCTTCTTCACCGCGGCGCCGGCTTGCTTGATGGCAGCGCGCACGCGCGGGTAAGTGCCGCAGCGGCAGAGGTTGGTCATGGCCGCGTCGATGTCGGCATCGCTGGGCTTGCTGTTGCGCGCCAGCAGCGCCGCGGCGGCCATCAACATGCCGCTCTGGCAATAGCCGCATTGCGGCACCTGTTCGGCCAGCCAGGCCAATTGCAGTGCATGCGGCTGGTCCTTGCCGGCCAGCCCTTCGATGGTCGTGACGGCCTTGCCGGCGACGGCGCCCAGCGGCGTGACGCAGGCGCGCACCGCCTGGCCGTCGACATGGACCGTGCAGGCGCCACAGGCCGCGATGCCGCAGCCGAACTTGGTGCCGGTCAGGTCCAGGCCGTCCCGCAGCACCCACAGCAGCGGCATGGCCGGGTCGCCCGCCACCTCGGGCAAGGTCATGATCTGGCCGTTTACTTTCAGATCCATCGCAAGCGGTCGGGGTCGGGGAAAGAACGCGCCAGGATAGCCGTCACGGTCGACAATCCCCGCATGAGCCAGCCCCTAGTTGCAACAGCACCTGACCTGCTGTTCGTGCTGCTGCCCGACAGCGGCCTTGCCCCCGACGGCCCCGACACGATGGCGCCCCTGGCCGCCGCGCTGCATGCCCAGTATCCGCAGTGCGCGACGCTCAACCTGCACCCGCCGCTGCGTGATGCCGAAGGCCGCTGCCGCTGGTGGGCGGGCGCGGCGCCGAACGCCGAAGGCGTCGACGCGGCGCTGCCGCCCTTGATCGAGCGGCTGCGCCTCGCGGCCGGCAAGCTGGACCTGCCCTGGCAGCGCGTCGCCGTGGCCGGCGTGGGCGACGGGGCGCTGCTGGCGCTGGAGGCCGTTCAGGCCGAAGCCCGGCTCGTCGGCCGCGTGCTGGCCTTTGCCGGCGGCTACCTGGCGAGGCCGGAGCATGCGCCGCAAGACGTTTGCGTGCACCTGCTGCATGGCCTGGCGGACCAGCGTTTTCCTTACCGGCATCTGGTGGATGCCGCGCAGTCCCTGGTCGATCTGGGCGCCGACGTGACCGCCGACCTGCTGCCCCACCTGGACCATGGCCTGCACCCTGCCATGATCGACAAGGCCATGGAGCAGCTGCGCACCTTCATTCCCGCGCGACTGTGGCGCGAGGCGGTGGTGGCGGCACAGGAAGGCGAGCGCCCCGTCGCTTGACCCCAGCTGCCTGCCGGATGTCGCGGGCGATTAGGCTCGCGCCCTCGCCAAGGAGGAATTCGCAACGATGGACAACCTGGACCTGAGCGTGCTGCGCACGGCCGCCGGCTGGCGGGCCGAGGCACGTGGCGTCGTGCTGGGCACGATCACGCGCACCTGGGGCTCGGCGCCGCGGCCGGTCGGCTCGCTCGTCGCCGTGCGCGACGACGGCCTGATCACCGGCTCAGTCTCGGGCGGCTGCATCGAGGATGACCTCGTCGCCCAGCTGCGCGCCGGCAGCCTGGCCATCGCCATGCCGACACCGCTGCGTTATGGCGTTGGGGCCGAGGAGGCGCGCCGCTTCGGCCTGCCTTGCGGCGGCACGCTGGAGCTGCTGCTGGAGCCGCTGGGGCCGCAGTCGGGCGTGGACGAGCTGCTGACCCGCCTGACCCGTGGCGAGCGCGTGCGCCGCACGCTGGACCTGGCGACGGGTGCCGTCACGCTCGCCGACGCCGAGGCCGGTGCCGACACCTTGACGCTGACCGACACCCAACTCGTCAGCCACCATGGCCCGCAGTGGCGGCTGCTCGTCATCGGTGCCGGCCAGATGACCGACTACCTTGCGCAGATGGCGCTGGCGCTGGGCTATGGCGTGACGGTCTGCGACCCGCGCGCCGAGTACGCCGACGGCTTTGCGCTCGCCAGCGTCGCGCTGACGCGCGACATGCCCGACGATGTCGTCACCGCCTTCAAACCCGATGGCGCGACGGCCATCGTTGCGCTGACCCACGACCCCAAGCTTGACGACCTGGCGCTGATGGAGGCACTGAAAAGCGCGGCCTTCTACGTCGGCGCCATCGGCTCGCGCGTCAACCAGGCCAAGCGGCGCGCGCGGCTGGCCGAGCATTTCGGGCTGACCGACGCCGAGCTGGACCGCCTGCACGGCCCCGTCGGCCTGGACATCGGCGCGCGCACGCCGCCGGAGATCGCACTGAGCATCCTGGCGGAGATGACAGCCGTGCGCTATCGCGCGGCGGGCGCGCGGCCCGAGGCCGGCTGTGCGACGTAGAGTTCAGGGCTTCGCCCGCCGTCACGTCATGATCGAACTGCACTACTTCCCCAGCAACGCCAGCTTCGCGCCCCATATCCTGCTCGAAGAGATGGGCGTGCCCTTCACGCTGCGCGAGGTCGACCGCGCCAACAACGGCCACAAGTCGCCCGAGTACCTGAAGCTCAACCCCAACGGGCTGATCCCCACGCTCGTCGATGGCGACGTGGTGCTCTACGAGACCGCCGCCATCCTGATGCACCTGGCCGATTGCCACGCCGGTTTTGCGCCCGCTGTCGGCACGGCCGAGCGGGCCCAGTACTACAAGTGGATGGTCTGGCTGACCAACACGCTGCAGGCCATGCTGATCCACTACTTCTACCCGGACCGCATGGCCAGCGACGCCGATGAGGTCAAGGCGCGGGCCGAGGCCCAGGTTGCGCCGATGCTGGACCAGATGGAGGCGGAACTGGCCCGCCATGGCGGCCCGTGGTTCCTCGGCGAGCACTACACCGCCGTCGACCCGCTGGCCTTCATGTTGTGCCGCTGGACGCGCATGCAGGCCCTGCCGGCGAAGACGCGGCCCGCACTGGGCGCCTACCTCAAGCGGGTGTTCGACCGGCCGGCCACGCAGCGCGTCGTCGCCAAAGAAAAGCTGGCTGACCCGGTCTATTGATCAGGGCCAGTGCCGCTGGAACACGGCGGCGACCTCGGGGTGCTGCTCCACGCGCACCAACTGCGCATGGAAGCTCGGGCGCTCGGTCTGCAGATGGGCGCGCGCGCCCGACCAGCGTGACACCACCGTGGCCATCAGCTCCAGCGCGCCAGGAGAGCCGGCATCGAAGCCGATCTCGAACTGGTCGGCAAACAGCCGCCAATGTTCATGCAGCCGCGCCCGCGTGCCGGCGCGGATCTGGGCCTTCATCGCGTCGTCGCAGGGCTCGCACCAGCGCTCCGGGTAGTCGAGGATGCTGATGGCCGCATAGCAGTTGGCGGCGATGTAGACCAGGCCGCGCAGCGCACGCGCACGCGCGCCGACGTCGGCGGGCAGCAGCAGCCCGGGCGACACCGTCAGACCCAGGTGGATGAGGATGGCCGCGCTCTCCGTCATGACGGTGCCGTCGGCCAGCAGCAGCGTCGGAATCTGGCCCAGCGGGTTCACGCGCAGCAGTTCATCCAGGCCCGGGCCGGGGTTCCACGACGCCGCGTCGACGCCCGTGTAGGCCAGGCCGGCGCGGGCCAGGGCCGCCTCGATGATGGCGGAACCCGAGCCCTTGGTGCCGTACAAAGTCAACATGTCCTGACTCCTTCATTGAGCGTGCAAAATCATCACGCATCATGAGCCCGACGCCCGCATTGCCGCCATCCCGCCGAAGCGCGCCCAGGACGAGCTTCGGTCGCGTCAGCGTCGGCGTCTATGGCCGCGTCATGCTGTCCATCGCCGAAGGCCCCTTCGACGCCGAGCTGATGGCCGCCACGCAGCGCGCCATCGCCCTGGCCGGCAAGCGGTTGCCGGTTGACCGGCGCTTCGGCGACCTGCTGGAGATCCGCGGCAGCATGCAGATGGACGGCGACGCGCTGGCGCAGCTGCGCGCCAGCATCGACAGCTTTGCGTCGCGCGGCATCGTCGCCCTGTCCACCGTCTTCCTGGTGCGCCCCGGCATCCCGGGCATCGAGCGCCTGCCCGCGCTGATGGACATCTGGCGCGCCAGCCGCCCGGTGCGCCGCGCCGACAGCTTCGACGCCGCCTGGGCCCTGGTCAACGCCGACCTGATCGCGGCGGGGTTGCCGCCGCAAGAGCCGCCGGCCCGCGCCTGAACGGCGTCAGGCCAGCGCCAGCGCCACCGCGGCAGCCTGCGCCGCGTCGTGAAGGACGGCGCCTGCGGGAGCATCTGCGACGGGCGCGGGGCTCACCGCCAGTCGTGCCGGTTCGGGCATCAGCAGGCCGGGCGCGACCGGCGCACCCAGCATCGGCAGGCCGTCTGCCGTCCAGTCGAAACGCTGGGCGCGCACGCTCCGCCGCGACCAGCCGCCGCCGGAGCGGTCGATGGCGTGATAGACGATCCAGTCCTCGCTGCCATCGGGTGACTTGACGAAGCTGTTGTGTCCGGGGCCGAACACGCCGTGCTCGGGCTGCGCCGCGAAGACCGGCGTGGGGCTTTTGTGCCAGGAGGCCGCCGACAGGATGTCGCCGCCGTCATGGCGCAGCAGTCCCACGGCGTAATGGTCGGTCCAGCTGGCGCTGGCCGAGTAGGTGATGAACAGGCCGCTGTCACCGTAGAGGACAGCCGGGCCCTCCAGCAGCGGCGCGCCCTGGCATTCCCAGGCCAGGTCCGGCGCAGCGATCTCGTGGCGTTCGCCGCTGATCGTCCATGGGTTGCTCATCGCCGCGATGTAGAGCACCTGCGGGAAGCCATCGTCGTCGTCGCGCCAGCCCGACCAGACAAAGTACAGCTCGCCAGCGCTCTCGACCGCGATGCCGTCGATGGCCCAGCGGTCCGTGGGGTCGGTGATCTGGCCCTTGAAGACGTATTCGCCTTGCGGATCGTCGGTCTTGGCCTCCAGCACGTACATGCGGTGGTTGCGGTTGTCGCCGTCGCTGGCGGCGAAATAGATGTACCAGCGGCCGCGCACGAACTGCAGCTCGGGGGCCCAGATCTCGGCGCTCCAGCGCGTGCCGGCCTCGGGCTCGAACACGCTGACCATCTCGGCCTGGCCGATGTCCTGCAAGCGCTCGGCGCGCGCCACGCCGAGGAAGCGGTCATCGACGCTGCGGCAGTAGTAGTAGTGCCCGTTGGCATGCACCACTGATGGATCGGCCGACCCCGCGGGCACCGCCGGGGCGACGATGGGGTTGGCGAAATGGCCAGTTGACTCGGCACCGCCAGGCAGGCGCAATTCGTTCGCCGCGCTGGGGTCGGCAAGGACCAGCGCGGCCTGCGCGGGCCGGCGCCGGCGCGACTGTGAGATGACTTGGGGGTGCATGGCGAACCGAGGTGCAAATCCAGGCCCGCAGCATCGCCGCAGCCGACGCCGGCGAATGTTGAAGAGTGCCGCAATCCAGGCCCCCGTTGCGCGGCTGGCATCGCCGACGGCTTGGTCGTGAACTCCGTTACGCCGCGCGGCCCATCGCCTCAGCGTCCGCGCAGACCTCCACCCGCGCGGCCACCGCCAGCGCTGACCGCACCGCGCTTTCCAGCAGCGGCACACCGGCTTCGGCGTAGGAGCCGCACCACCACACGCGGCGGCCGGGCTGCGCATGCAGTTGCTGCAGCGCGGCCAACGCCGCAGCACTGCCGGCGTCGACCAGCGGGCGCTCGAAGCGGGCGTGGCCGATGACGCTGTCATCCCGCGGCGAGCGCTGCGGCATCACGGTCTGGAACAGCGGCGCAGCGTGGCGCAGTGCCGGCTGCACCCGGTTGATCCAGATGGTGCTTTCGGGTTGCGCGTGTTCGGCGCAGACACGGGCGTTCACCGGTGACCAGTCGGCACGGCGCTGCGGCATCAGCGCGGTGTCGCGGTGCATCAACACCTCCAGCGCGCGGTAGTGGAAGGCGGCCAGCGCCGCGACCTCGTCTGGCGCCGCGTCGGCCAGCAAGGCCAGGGCCTGGTTGGCCTGGGTGGCGAAGACGACTTGGTCGAAGACCTCTTCACCTGCGGCGCTCTGCACCATCACCTGGCCATTGCGGCGCCGCACGGCCACCACGCCGGCGCTGCATTGCACGCGGGCGATGCCGGCCAGCAGCTTGGCGGCCACCGCGTCGGCACCGTCGCGCGCACGGTGCACGCTCTGGCGTCCCACGCCGGCGGTGGCGTAGCCGGCGACCACGGCAGCGGGGTAGGCGCGGGCGTCGGCCGTGCTGCAGGTGCCGATGGTGGCGATGGCTGGCAGCAGCAGGCCGTCGACGAAGTCGGGGGCGATGCGCTCGGCGGCGACGAACTCGCCGATGCTCACGCCGCCAAGCTGCCCGGCAGCCTGCGCCGCGCGCGCCCGGGCCTGGAAGCGCAGCGCGCCCTGCGCGATGCGCCAGCCGCGCGCGCTGGCGACGTCCTGCGGCAGCACATAGGGCAACGACCAGCCCCCCAGGCGCGCATTGCGCCAGCGGAAATAGGCGCGTCCGTCAGCGCCGCTGAAGGTGGTGGCGTAGTCGACCGGCTCGGTGGACACGCCAAGCTCGGCATACAGCCGCGTCAACGTCGGGTAGTAGCCAGGGTAGAAGACGCGCAGCGGCACGTCGACGCGCAGGCCCGCGGCGGCGCCGTCAAGCGCCACCGAGCTGGCGACGAAGCCGGGCATCGCGTGGCGTTCGAACAGCGTCACCGCGTGGCGCCGCGACAGCTGCCACGCGGCCACCAAGCCGGCGATGCCGCCCCCGATGACGGCGATGTTCATGGCGGCAGGTTAGCCGGTGCCGTTGCGATCAGGCGGCGGCGAATGGCCACGCACGTTGCGCGGGCCGCAGCTGCTCCCACAGCGCACCCAGCGCCAGCACGCCGGCATCGTCGAAACGGCGGCCGGCAATTTGCAGGCCGATGGGAAGCCCGGCAGCCGTGAAGCCGGCGTTGATCGACAGCGCCGGTTGCTCGCTCATGTTGAACGGCAGCGTGAAGGCGATGTGCTCGAAAGGCCGCGCCGGGTCGTGCAGCGGGCTGGCGAGATGGGCCGGGTAGGCGGGCATGGCTGAAACCGGCGACAGCACGAAGTCGAACGGCTCGCAGGCGGCGTTGGCCGCCTCGCGCAGCGCCTGCATCTGGCTGTAGCCACGAAAGACCGTGCCGCCGTCGTAGCCGGCCGCGGGGGCCACCCAGTCGAGGATGTAGGGCAAGACCTCGGCGCGCTTCTCGGGCGACAACGCCGAGATGTCGAGCCAGGAGCGCATGCGCCAGAAAGCGTCGATACCGTCGGCCATCTCGCGCGTCGTGAAAGGCGCCAGCGGCTCGACGATGACGCCGGCCTGCTCGAAGGTGCGCGCCGCGGCAATGACGGCGGCCTGCACTTCTCGCTCCACGGCCTCGCCCCAGCCGGCGTCGAGCATCAGGCCGATGCGCAAGCCGCGCAGCGCAAGCGCCCGGGGTCGAACCGATTGCGGCGGCAGCTGCGTGGGGTCACGCGCATCCGGCTGGGCCAGCACGGCCAGCATCAGCGCGCTGTCGGCTACCGTGCGCGTCAGCGGTCCGGCGACCCGGCCGGCATAGCCGGGTTTGATAGGCACCCGACCATGGCTGGGCTTGAGCCCGACAAGGCCGCACCAACCGGCCGGCAACCGGATGGAGCCGCCGATGTCGGTGCCCAGGTGCAGCGGCCCATAACCCGCCGCCGCAGCGGCAGCGGCACCGGCACTGGACCCGCCCGGCGTCAGCGCGGTGTCCCAGGGGTTGCGCGCCGGCTCGGCGTAGAGGCTGGACAGGCCCGAGCTGAGCATGCCGTAGTCCGGCATCGTCGTACGGGCCCAGGCAATCGCGCCGGCCTCGCGCAATCGGGCGGCCGGCGGCGCCTCGAAATCGGCTCGCGCGTCGTTGGCCGTCGCCGCGGTGCCGAGGCGGTAGCTGGCGCCGGGCACGGCGATGTTCTCCTTGAGCGTCACCGGCACGCCGTCCAGCATCAGTGCGCTGCCGTTGCGCCAACGCGCCTCGCTCGCGCGGGCGGCGGCCATGGCGCCTTCGGCGTCAACGGCGCTAAGCGCATGCAGCTCACCCTCGCGGGCGTCGGCATGCGCGAGCACCGCCTGCATGACTTCGACCGGCGACAGCTCGCGTGATCGAAAGGCGTCCAGCAGCTCGGCCGCACCGAGGCCGGCGATCACTTCTTCAATTGCTGAGCGGCCTTCAGCATCGCGTCGATGTGGCCGTCGGGGTTCATGCTGGCGTGCACGGCGGCGATCTTGCCGTTGGGCGCGATCAGGTAGGAGACGCGGTCGGCCATCGTGCCGGGCACCATCTTCAGCGCGACGTCGTAGTCCTTGATGACCTTGCCGCCGGCATCCGCCGCAACGGCGAACTTGCTGCGGCAGGCCTCGACGCTGAACTTCTTCAGCGTCTCGATGTCGTCGTTGGACATGCCGATGACGGTGGCGCCCACGGCAGCGAACTTGTCGGTCGCCTCGGCGAACTGGTGGGCCTCGACCGTGCAGCCGCTGGTGAAGGCCTTGGGATAGAAGTACAGCACCACCGGGCCCTTCTTGAGGGCGTCGGCGAGCTTGAACTTGAAAGGCTGGCCACCGACGGCGGCATCGGTGCTGAAGTCCGGGGCCGGCGCGCCGACGCTGAGCGCGGCCTGGGCGGTAGGGATGAGCAGAGCCGCGAACAGGGCGGTGAACAGACGTCGTGACATGGCGGACCTCGGGTGACGGAAGGCGCAGGATAGCCAAGCCCCGAAGGCCCAGTGAGCCGATGGGTCAGAGCGCGCGTAACAACCCGTCGGCCAGCCAGCGCTGCAGCGCGCCGATGACGGCGGGCGCGGCGGCCTCGGTGTCGCCCAGCTCGGTGGCGGCGCGTTCGCAAAGCAGCGCGAAAGGAGCGCCCTCGGCCACTGCAGCCAGCAGCGCGGCCTCCAGGGGCGCCAGCGACCGCCAGCGGGTTTCGCCCGCCTGGCGCCACGCCAGCAGCGTGTGCGGGTGGGGCGCGGGCTCCGGCAAATCGGGTTGCTCATCGCCCGACGCCGGCACCCATTCGCGCAGCAAGCGCCAGGCGGGCTCGATGGCATGGGCCAGGGCCACGCGCTGCACGCCGGGCTGCAGGTGCAGCACCAGGCCTGCCCAGTCGTCCGGGTTCAGCGCGGCGAGCGTTGCGGGGTCGAGCAGCGGCGCATCGGCCGCATCGAAGGCGCCGCGCAGCGCCCAGTCCATGGCCGCGAAGTCGATCAGGCTGGCATGGGGCACGAGTTCGTCGCTCGCCGTGGCCATGAAATCCGCCAGCTCATGGCCGAACCAGCGGATGGACGGGTGGCGGCTGGGATGCGCGGCGATGTAGGCCTGGGCCAGCGCGTCGAAGGCCTCATCGCCCAGCGCGCGCGCCAGCACCGTGTAGTTGTCGGCCAGCGCCTCGGCCAGCCGCGCGCGGTAGGCGTGGCGGTAGACCTGGAGGCCGGTCGCGAAGTCGCCGGCCAGCAGCCCGGCCGGGTCGGCGCCATCGCGGATGGCGGCGGCGAGCAGCTGCTGTTGCGCGATGACGCTCATGACACGGCAGTTGCCAGGCGGCGCGCGGTGGCCAGTTCGCCGAGCAGCTCGGCCAGCGGCGGGATGTGGTCGTCGCGCTCGATCATGGTCGGCACTCGGCCGAAGCGCTGCAACGCGTGCTGGTAGAGCGACCAGACCTCGTCGCGCACCGGGTGGTCATGGGTGTCGATGACGATGTCGCCGCGGTCTTCGTGGCCGGCCAGGTGGATCTGGCGCACGGGCTCGACGGGAATCGCGTCCAGGTAGGCGACGGGGTCAAAGCCGTGGTTGCGGCCCGAGACATAGACGTTGTTGACATCCAGCAGCAGCTCGGCGCCGGTGGCCTTCAGCAACTGGGCGATGAAGTCCCACTCCGTCATCTCGTCGGCGGCGAATCGCACATAGCTGGACACGTTCTCCAGCACGAGTGGCCGGCCGAGGATGTCCTGCACCTGGGCAATGCGGCCACCGACGTGGTCCAGCGCCGCGCGCGTCAGCGGCACCGGCAGCAGGTCGTGCAGCTGGCTGTGAGCGTCGGCGCTCCAGCAGAGGTGGTCGGACACCCAGCCGGGCTCCAGGCGGTCGGCCAGGGCTTTCAACTCGCGCAGATAGCCGAGGTCCAGCGGCGCCGGCCCGGCAACGGACAACGACACGCCATGCATGACCAACGGATAGTCGGCGCGGATGCGCTCCAGATGCGCCAACGGCGGGCCGCCGGGCACCATGTAGTTCTCGGAAATGATCTCCAGCCAGTCGGGCCGCTCGCCGGCATCGACACCGGCCTCGAAGGCGGCGTAGTGCTCGACGCGCAAGCCGAGGCCAAAGCCTTGGATTCGGGTCATAGAAGGAAGACTAAACGGCGCGGCGCCGCAGGCGTCGCGCCTCATCCAGCGGCAGCCGTGGAACTGGCTCTGCCAGGCCACTGGCTGCGCCCCCTTGAGGGGGAGGCGCGTGAGCGCCTCGGGGGTGGGCTACTTCTCTACCTTGCCGCCGGCCTTGGTGCATTCCTCGGCGGTCTTCTTGCTGACCCAGCCCTGGCCCTTGCAGCCGTTCTGGCCCTTGCAGCCGCTCTTGGCGGTCTTGCATTCCGAGCTGCCCTTGCAGCCGTTGACGCCGGAGCACTTGACCATGCCATCGGCGGCCATCGCGGTGGTGGGCACGGCGGTGGCAAACAGCGCGGCAGCGGCGGCAGCGATGCCCAGGCCGGTCTTCATGGATGCGTTCATGGGGAGTCTCCTGAAAAGGAAGTGGTTGAGATCGGTCATCGCCACAAGTCGATCCCGGTGCTTCGACATCGACTTGCCGGCATCCGTCGGGGGCCTCGCCCAAAATCTTCAGCCGACGGTTGGATTCTGATTACCTACCGTTATGGCTGCAATGGCGCGTGGCATTCGTCATGTCGCTGTGCCAGCCGCTAGAGTCCGGCAGCTTGCCGCCACCTCGTCCCATGCTGAAAACCGAAACACCGAGCACCCGTCATCCCGACCTGGACACATACGCCACGCCGGCCTTGCTGGATGCGTTCATTGCCGACCAGACTGCCGCCGTCGCTGCCGTCCAGGCGGCCGCGCCCCAGCTGGCCGCCGCGGTGGATGCCGCGCTGCCGCGCATCCGCGCTGGTGGGCGACTGCTGTATGCCGGTGCAGGCACGTCGGGGCGGCTGGGCGTGCTGGACAGCGTGGAGCTGTATCCGACCTTCTCCTGGCCGCGCGAGCGGGCAATGGCCGTCATTGCCGGTGGCCAGGGCGCGATGTTCGTCGCCGTCGAAGGTGCCGAGGATGACCGCGCCCAGGGCGCCGCCGACCTGGCCGCACTCAACCCCGGCCCCAACGACGTGGCCCTGCTGCTGGCCGCCAGCGGCGGCACGCCCTATGTGCTGGGCGCCATCGAGGCCGCGCGTGCAGCAGGTGCGCTGACCATCGGTTTCGCCAACAACCCCGGCGCGCCCGTCACCGAGCAGGCCGAGATCGGCATCACGCTGGACACCGGCCCCGAGGTCATCTCGGGCAGCACACGGCTCAAGGCCGGCACGTCGCAGAAGATTGCGCTGAACACCTTCTCGTCGGCGCTGATGGTGCGGCTCAACAAGGTCTACGGCAACCTGATGGTGGACCTGAAAGCGACCAACGTGAAACTGGTCAGGCGCGCCGTGGCGTTGACCGTGCGCGCCAGTGGCGCCAGCGAGGCGGACGCGCAGGCCGCTCTTGCGCAATGCGACCACCATGTGAAGACGGCGCTGGTGATGCTCAAGCGGGGTGTCGGCGCCGACGCGGCGCGCCAGCTGCTCGATGCAGCCGACGGCAACGTCGGCAAAGCGCTCGCCGCGTGAGCGCTCAACGATCCCCCTGGGCGTGGATCCCCACGCTCTACTTCGGGCAGGGCATCCCCTACGTCGTCGTCATGACGCTGTCGGTGGTGCTCTACAAGAACCTGGGCATCTCCAACACCGACATCGCGCTCTACACCAGCTGGCTCTACCTGCCCTGGGTCATCAAGCCGCTGTGGTCGCCGCTGGCCGAGTTGTTCGGCACCAAGCGCAGCTGGGTCGTCGTGCTGCAGTTCTTCGTCGGCGCGGCACTGGCGGGCGTGGCGCTGACCATTCCCACCGACAAGGTCTTCCAACTGTCGCTGGCGGTGTTCTGGCTGATGGCCTTCGCCTCGGCATCGCACGACATCGCCGCTGACGGCTACTACATGCTGGCCCTGCCGCAGCACAGCCAGGCCGCCTTCGTCGGCGTGCGCTCGACCTTCTACCGGCTGGCCAACATCGGCGGCCAGGGCGGCCTGGTCTACCTGGCCGGTGAGCTGACCGAGCGCAGCGGCAGCGTCGTCGAGGCCTGGACCACCGTGTTCTGGCTGATGGGCGGCCTCTTCGTCGTGCTGGCGCTGTGGCATGCACTGGTGCTGCCGCGGCCGGCGGCGGATGTGCGGGGCCCGGGCCGCGGCGCGGCGCATGGCCTGGCCAGTGAGTTCTTCGCCGTCTTCGCCAGCTTCTTCAAGAAGCCCGGCATCGCCGTCGTGCTGGGCTTCCTGCTGCTCTACCGCTTCCCCGAGGCACAGCTGCTCAAGCTCGCTTCGCCCTTCCTGCTCGACCCGGTCGAGCAGGGCGGCCTGGGCCTGTCCACCAAGCAGGTGGGCATCGCCTACGGCACCGTGGGCCTGACGGCGCTGACCCTGGGCGGCCTGTACGGCGGCTGGGTCATCTCCCGCATCGGCCTCAAGCGTGCGCTGTGGCCGCTGGTGCTGGCCATGCATGTGCCCAATGTCGCCTTCCTGCTGCTGGCCATGGCCCACCCGACCAGCCTGGTCGTCATCAGCGCGGCGCTTGCCGTCGAACAGTTCGGTTATGGCCTGGGCTTCACGGCCTATCTGATGTACATGATCCATGTGGCCGACGGGCCGCAGAAGACCGCCCACTATGCGATCTGCACCGGCTTCATGGCGCTCGGCATGATGATCCCGGGCATGTGGAGCGGCTGGCTGCAGGACCAGGTCGGCTACGTGCCCTTCTTCGCCTGGGTGCTGATCGCCACGGTCCCCAGCTTCATCATGACCGCGCTGATCAAGGTGCCGGACGGATTCGGGAAGAAGGCCGAGTGAAGGACCGCATCCTCAGCCTCGACGCCTTCCGCGGCTTCGCCATCGCCGCGATGCTGCTCGTCAACAACCCCGGCGACTGGGGCAACGTCTACGCGCCGCTGCTGCATGCCCCATGGCATGGCTGGACGTTCACCGACTGGGTCTTCCCCTTCTTCGTCTTCATCAGCGGCATGGCGATGACGATCAGCCTGGCGCGCCGCGCCCAGGCGGGGGCAGACAAGACGGCCCTGCTGCTCGCCACCTCCCGCCGAGCCCTGGTCATCATCGGCATCGGCGTGTTGCTCAACCTGATCCCGAGCTTCGACTTCCAAACCGTGCGCATCCCGGGCGTGTTGCAGCGCCTGGGCCTGTGCACGCTGGCCGCGGCGCCCATCGTCATCTGGTGCGGCGTGCGCGGCGTGGCGGTCTGGGCCTTGGTGCTGATGGCCATCTACTCGGCGGTGCAGCTGCTGCTGCCGGTGCCGGATGCGAACGGCATCGTCCACACCGGCGTGCTGGAGCCAGGCAAGGACGCCGGCGCTTGGGTTGACCGCCTGCTGATGGACGGCCACTTGTGGCGACAGGCCAAGACCTGGGACCCCGAGGGCCTGCTGTCGACGCTGCCTGCCGTGTCGTCGCAGCTGCTCGGCGTGCTGGCCGGCTATGTGCTGGCGTCAAAGAAGCAGCCGGCCGACAAGGCCATGACCTGGATGCTGGCCGGCCTGGCCGCGCTGTGGATCGGGCAGGTGCTGGACGCCTGGCTGATGCCGATCAACAAGTCGCTGTGGACGCCGTCCTTCGTCTTCGCGATGGCGGGTTGGGCCTGCATCGTCTTCGCCGTCTTCTACTGGCTGCTGGACGCTGCGCCACAGCCGCTGGCGCGTGCGCGCTGGGCCCGGTTGCTGCATCCCCTCGTCGTCTTCGGCATGAACGCGCTGTTCCTGTTCGTGCTGTCCGGCTTCGTCGCCAAGATGCTCGGCGTCATCAAGTTCGGCGACGGCCGAACGCTGGGCCGCGCGCTCTACCAGCCCATCGTCGACCTGGGCCTGGCGCCCAAGAACGCCTCGCTGCTGCATGCCCTGGCCTTCGTGCTGGTCATGTATGCCATCGCCTGGGTGATGTACCGAAAACACTGGTTCGTGAAAGTGTGAATCCATGAAACGCCGCGACCTGCTCAGCCTCGCCTCTGTTCCCCTGCTGGCCGCCTGCGCGACGCCGCCCACGCCGCCCACAGCGCCTTCGCCCACCGACGCCGCGCTGGCCGCCTCGTCGCAGGCGCCCGGTGCCGCCGGCAAGCTGCCGCCACCGCCGCCGCGCGAATGGCGCGCCGCATGGATCGCGACCGTCGCCAACATCGACTGGCCCAGCAAGCCGGGCCTCAGCGCCGAGGCGCAGCAGGCCGAGATCAAGTCGTTGTGCGACACCGCCGTCAACATCGGCCTGAACGCGTTGATCCTGCAGGTGCGCACCAGCGCCGATGCGCTGTACGAATCGAAGCTGGAGCCGTGGAGCGAGTACCTGACCGGCACCCAGGGCCAGCATCCCGGCTACGACCCGCTGGCCGTCTGGCTGGCCGAATGCCGGCTGCGCGGGCTGGAGCTGCATGCCTGGATCAACCCCTATCGCGCACGCCACAGTTCGGCCAAGTCCGAGCTGGCTTCGACGCACATCGGCCGCAGCCGTGACTGGGTCAAGCGCTATGGCGACCAGCTCTGGATGGACCCGGGCGACCCCGCCGCCGCCGAACAGACGCTGGCAGTCGTGCGCGACATCCTGAGCCGCTATGCCGTCGACGGCATCCACATCGACGACTACTTCTACCCCTACCCGATCACGGACCCTGCCACCAAGCTTGAAGTGGACTTCCCCGACGAGCCAAGCTGGCAGCGCTACACGGCCAAGGGCGGCTCCCTGGGCCGCCACGACTGGCGGCGCTACAGCGTCAACACCCTCGTGCAGCGCATGTATGTGCTGGCGCATGAGGTGCGCCCCGGCACGCGCGTGGGCATCAGCCCCTTCGGCCTGCCAAAGCCCGACATGCGGCCGGCCGGCATTGCCGGTTTCAGCCAGTACGACAAGCTGTATGCCGACGTCGAGCTGTGGCTGCGTGAGGGCTGGATGGACTATCTGGCGCCCCAGCTCTACTGGCCGCGCGCGCAAACCGCCCAGGCCTTCGAGCCGCTGCTGCAGGCCTGGCGCGCGCTGAACCCGCTGGGCCGGCCCATCCACCCGGGCCTGTTCACCAGCCGCATCAACGACACGCCGCAGAGCTGGCTGCCCGACGAGGTGGTGGCGCAGATCGACGCGGTCCGGCGCCTGTCACCGGGCAGCGGCCACATCCACTTCAGCATGGCCGCCCTGTCGCAGAACCGCAAGGGCATTGCCGACGCGCTGCGCAGCCAAAGCTACGCGGCGCGCTGAAGGTAGGCCACAACGCGCTCAGAACGTCGACGACTGGCGGAACATCTTCAACTCGTAGCCGCGGTCGCCCGTCGAGAACATCTGCGTGGAGCTGCCCTTCACGCGCAGGTAGACGGCCATGGTCTTGCCCGATGTATTGAAGTAGTTCACCTCGGGCTTGCCGTTGACCATGCTGGCCGTGCGCAGCAGCTTGCCGGTCGCGTCCAGCAGTTCGAGGGTGGCGCTGAAGTTGAAGTCGAAGGACAGCGCCGTGATATTGGCGCTCAGCCCCATGCCGTTGACCAAGTTGAGCGAGAAGACATCCACTTTCTCGGGGTAGGCGGCCTGCAGCGTACCGATCACGCGTGCCGGGAAGACGTTCATGTACTGCGCCGAGGCCAGCGTGTCGTTGGGCTCGCGCTCGGTGCGGAAGCCCTTGGCAGCGATGACCGACGCCTCGGCGTCGACGATGCCGCTGCCACAGCCACTGCAGCTGCCGGGGAAGGCGCGCGCGGTGGACTTCATCAGATAGGCCGTGTCGGCGGCCGACATCAGCGCATTGCTGGCCAGCATCAGCGCGGCCACGCCGGCCACATGGGGTGCCGCCATCGACGTGCCCCGCAGGCCGGCCGTGGCGTCCGCCACGGGGCCCATCGTGCCGCTGTTGGACAGCGACAGCACATTGCCGTTGGCGGCGTCGCCGCCCGGCGCGGCGATGTCAACCTTGCTGCCGAAGTTCGAGTAATTGGCGCGCGCACCGGGGCGGTTGGTGGCGGCCACGGCCAGCACGCCGTTGCAGTTGGCGGGCGCCTGCTCGGCCACGTCCTGGTTGTCGTTGCCGGCCGCCACGACGATGAGGGCGCCCTTGCCGCGGGCGTAGTTGATGGCGTCCTGGTAGGTGCTGCCGCAGCTGTACTCGCCGCCCAGCGAGAGGTTGAGGATCATGGCTGGGTTGACGTTCTTGGGGATGCTGCCGACCGTGCCGCCCACGGCCCAGACGATGCCGTCGGCCACGTCGGACTCGGCGCCGCCGCACTTGCCGAGCACGCGCACCGGCACGATCTTGGCCTTGGGCGCCACGCCGCTGATGCCGGCGGCGTTGTTGCCCACGGCCGCGATGGTGCCGGCCACGTGGGTGCCATGCCAGTTGCTGGCCTTGGCATCCGAGAACCAGCCGCACTCGCCAGCGGCCACGCCGTTGCCCGGGTCACTGGCGTCGCTGTCGCGACCGCCGCCGTCACCGGCGCGGTCGGTGTCGGCGATCAGGTCATAGCCCGGCAGCAGGTTGGCCACCAGGTCGGCATGAGGACGCACGCCGGTGTCCAGCACCGCCACGCGCTGGCCAAAGCCCTGGCTGAGGTCCCAGGCCCGGTCGGCACGGATGCCGCCGGTGGCGCTCCACATGTCCCACTGGCTGTTGAAGTTCGTGTCGTTGGGCGTCAGGCTGGGCTGCACGACGTGGTCGATCTCGACAGACTCGATGCTGGCGTCGGACGCCTGGATGTCACGCGCCAGCATGGCCAGGTCGCGTGCCGGCACGCGCTGCGCAAGGCGGATGACGCGGCGACCGAAGGCGCTCTCGCGGTCGAAGGCCACGCGCTGGCCGCGCGCCTCGCTCATGGCGCGAAAGCCCTGCAGCGCCGCCTTGGCGGCCACCGGCGAACGCGCACCGTCCTTGAACTTGATGATCAGGCCAGCCGCCTGCGGCTCCGGCCGGGCCGGCGTCTGGCTGGAGGCCGGGTTCATGACGCTGAACAGGGCGGCGGCGATGAAGCTGAGGGCGAAGGGCTGGCGGATCGAATGCATGGAAAGGGTCTCCGTTTCAAAGAACCCTCAATGTCGGCAGCGCCGGTTGCAGTGCCGCTTCAGGCCCGGGCTTGATTGGTTTCGTTTGTTGCCACGACCCACCCCTAGCTTGCGCAGCAACTGGCCGCTGTCATGCCGGTTTCATCGCAGTTGCCTAGCGTGCGGGCTTGCCCACCGAACCGGAGACATTCCCATGCGCCGCCTCCTCACCCGCCTTGCGCTGATCGCGCTGGCCGCCGCCGCCCTGCCCGCACAGGCCAACCGTGACCATGACGACGACCGCCGCCGCAACGACGGCGGCATCGCCAGCGTGCAGCTCGGCCCGCGCCCCTTCTTCCTGGCCAACGAGATGAGCGAAGGCCCGCTGAAGAAGCGCCTGCAGCATTGCGCCGCGCATCGCGAGAACTTCAAGCCGACGCTGTTCTCCATCGGCCACCGCGGCGCGCCGCTGCAGTTCCCCGAGCACACCCAGGAGAGCTACGAAGCCGCCGCCCGCAGCGGCGCCGGCATCGTCGAGTGCGACGTGACCTTCACCAAGGACAAGGAACTCGTCTGCCGCCATGCGCAGAACGACCTGCACACGACGACCAACATCCTGGCCACGCCGCTGGCGAGCAAGTGCGTCAAGCCCTTCACGCCGGCCGTCTTCGACGCCGCCGGCACGCTGGTCGCGCCGGCCGCCGCCGAGTGCCGCACCAGCGAGCTGACGCTGGCCGAGTTCAAGACCCTGCGCGGCAAGATGGACGCCTTCAACCCGCGTGGCCGCACCGTCGCCGAGTACATGGCCGGCACGGCCAACTGGCGCACCGACATCAATGCCGGCCCGACCAGCGGCACGCTGCTGACGCTGAAGGAATCCATCGCGCTGTTCAAGAAGCTCGACGTCAAGATGACGCCCGAGTTGAAGTCGCCCAGCGTGGTCATGCCCTTCGATGGCTTCACGCAGGCCGCCTATGCACAGAAGATGATCGACGAGCACAAGGCCGCCGGCGTCTCGCCGCGCGACCTGTGGCCGCAAAGCTTCGACATCAACGACGTGCTGTACTGGGTCAAGAACGAGCCCGCCTACGGCCGCCAGGCCGTCTACCTGGACGACGCCAACGTCGTGGCCGACCTGCCCAGCGCGGCGGAGCTCAAGGCCTATCGCGCCCAGGGCATCCGCATCGTCGCGCCGCCGCTGTTCGCGCTGCTGACGGCCGACACCAGCGGCAACATCCTGCCGTCTCAGTACGCCCGCAACGCCAAGGCCGCCGGCCTCGACATCATCACGTGGACGCTGGAGCGCAGCGGCATCCTGGCCGACGGCGGCAACGGCTTCTACTTCCAAACCTTCGACACCGCCATCAAGCGTGAAGGCGATGTCTACCGCGTGCTGGACGTGCTGGCCCAGGACATCGGCGTGCTTGGCGTGTTCTCGGACTGGCCGGCCACGACGTCGTTCTACGCCAACTGCATGGGTCAGAAATAGCCCACCCCCTACGCGCTTCGCGCGCCCCCTCAAGGGGGCTGAGCCCGGACACAAACAGTCCTGAGGACTGTTTGTGCTTGGCGAAGGACAAGGCCTCTGGCCTTGGCAACCACCAGTGGACCGGCAGAGCCGGATCCACGGTGGTCGCTGGCGGGGCCGCAGGCTGCGCCGCGGGTCAAGTCCAACCCATCGGAAGCTTGGCGACCATCAGGTGGTAGCTGCCGCGCAAGCCCGCCTCCTCGAAGCCACACGCGGCGTACATGCGCCGCGCCGGGTTCTCGGGGTGCACGGTCAGCGCCACCTGCGCATGGCCGGCCTGCCAGGCGGCCTCCAGCGCCGCCCGCATCAGCGCCTGGCCGATGCCCCGGCGCTGGAAGGCCGGCCACAGCCCGATGCCGAGCTGCGGCGTGGCTGCGTCCACCGAGGCCAGGCCCACGCCCTCGGGCAGCAGGCGCATCCAGCAGGCGCCGGCGTCCACGCCGTCATGCACGGCGACCAGACCGATGTCGCCCGGGCGCCCCCAGGCTTCGGCATAGATGCGCACCCCAGGGTGTTCCAACACCTCGCGGGGGCGCAGTGGCGCAGGCGGTGGGTCCCACAGCGCGATGTGAAGCCAGTCCCACAGCGTGGACTGGTCTTGCGGAAACAAGGGTCTGAAGCTCAGCATGGCCGCAAGCCTAGTTTGGTCACCGAGCGGCGTCAGTGGTCATGCTGCGGCGCACCGACCTCATCCCGGCGGCAGGGATGGCCCGCCCTGCATCCCGGGGGGTGACCCCAAGTCCTTGGGGTGGGCGCTGCGCGCCACCCGGTCGCCCAATGGCTGACCCGTCTTCGGAGAACCCCATGCGCCGCATCCTCATTGCCCTCGCCCTGTCCGCCGCCGGCATGGCCCAGGCTGCCACCGTCTCGGTCTTCAACAACCTGGCCGCCTGGGAGGCCGCCATCAGCGGCTCTGCGCAGCTGCAGGACTTCTCCGGCTACGCCAACGGCACCGACCTGACAGGTGTGGACGTGCTGCCGGGCGTCACGCTCAGCAGCAATATCGGTCCGGTGGAAGTGTTCGGCGCGTCCAAGACCGCCGCCGCCTTCGGCCCGGCGCGCCAGGCCGGCAACGGCTATTTCGAAGCCCAGTACGCGCTGCCCTTCCTGGCCGCCGCACTCGACATCGTCAGCTTCGAGTCCATCCCCGGTGATGGCAGCACCGCGGTCGACCAGGGCCTGCTGTCCTTCCTGTTCAGCGACGGCACGACGCGCGACCTGGCCATCTCGGGCGGTGACGGCTCGCCGATCTTCATCGGCATCGTGTCTGACTCGGTCATCACGTCTTTCCGCTGGACCGAGGCCCACGAGGCCAACGGCGTCAACGAGGAAAGCGCCCTGGATAACCTGCGCGTCGCCATGCGCGGGCCCAACCAGTTGCCCCTGCCCGGCTCGCTGCCGCTCGTGATGCTGGCCCTGGCGGCGGTGCCGATGGCACGGCGCCGCCGCTGAAGCTGCGGCCGGCCCGCGCCGGCCGCTTGCGCTGCCGTCAGAAAAAGCCCAGCGCGTTCGGGCTGTAGCTGACCAGCAGGTTCTTGGTCTGCTGGTAGCCGTCCAGCATGCCCTTGTGCGTCTCGCGGCCGATGCCCGATTCCTTGTAGCCGCCGAAGGCCGCGTGCGCCGGGTAGGCGTGATAGCAGTTGGTCCACACGCGCCCCGCCTGGATGCCGCGGCCCAGCCGGTAGGCACGGCTGCCGTCGCGCGTCCACACGCCGGCGCCCAGGCCGTAGGGCGTGTCGTTGGCGATCTGCAGCGCCTCGGCCTCGGTCTTGAAGGTCGTCACGGCCAGTACCGGGCCAAAGATCTCCTCGCGGAAGATGCGCATCTGGTTGTGGCCCTGGAACAGCGTCGGTTGGATGTAGTAGCCGCCCGCCAGGTCGCCGCCCAGCTGTGCGCGCTCGCCGCCGATCAGCACCTTGGCACCTTCCTCCTTGCCCAGCGCCAGGTAGGTCTGGATCTTGTCCATCTGCATGGCCGAGGCCTGCGCGCCCATCATGGTGTCGGTGTCCAGCGGGTTGCCCTGCTTGATGGCCGCCACGCGCTTGACGGCGCGTTCCATGAACTGGTCGAACATGCCTTCCTGGATCAGCGCGCGGCTCGGGCAGGTGCAGACCTCGCCCTGGTTGAACGCGAACAGCACCAGGCCCTCGATGGCCTTGTCGAGGAAGGCGTCGTCCTCGGCCATCACGTCGTCGAAGAACAGGTTGGGGCTCTTGCCGCCCAGTTCCAGCGTGGCCGGGATCAGGTTGGCGGCCGCCGCCTGCGCAATCTGCTTGCCCGTGACGGTGCTGCCCGTGAACGCGATCTTGGCGATGCGCTTGCTGGTGGACAGCGGCGTGCCGGCCTCCTTGCCGTAGCCGTTGACGATGTTCAGCACGCCCGGCGGCAGCAGGTCGGCAATCAGCTCGGCGAACAGCAGGATGCCGATGGGCGTGCTTTCCGCCGGCTTGAGCACCACGCAGTTGCCGGCGCCTAAAGCGGGCGCCAGCTTCCACGCCGCCATCAACAGCGGGAAGTTCCACGGGATGATCTGGCCGACCACGCCCAGCGGCTCCTGGAAGTGATACGCGATGGTGTGGCCATCGATCTCGCTCAGCGCGCCCTCCTGCGCCCGCACGCAGCCGGCGAAGTAGCGAAAGTGGTCCACGCACAGCGGCAGGTCGGCATTCAGCGTCTCGCGGATGGGCTTGCCGTTGTCCACCGTCTCGGCGTAGGCCAGCAGCTCCAGGTTCTGCTCGATGCGGTCGGCAATGCGCAGCAGCACATTCGCCCGCTCGGCCGGCGGCGTGGCGCCCCAGCCGGCCGCGGCGGCATGCGCCGCGTCCAGCGCCAGCTCGACGTCGCGGGCGTTTGAGCGCGCGGCCTGGGTGTAGACCCGGCCGTTGATCGGCGAGATCACGTCGAAATACTGGCCCTCGACCGGCGGCTGGAACTTGCCGCCGATGAAGTTGTCGTAGCGGGGCTTGTAGGCGATCTTGGCGCCGGCGGCGCCGGGTGGGGCGTAAACGGTCATGGGGCTGTCTCCAAAGGGTTTGATGGCCCGGCGTCGGTCGCGCGCCGGTCGGTCCTTCAAGCGCAAGCCGCATGCCAGCGCCGCTTGCGCCAGCACGCCCTCGCAGCCGCACAAAACGCAGTGCGGCGAGCGCTGGACTGTCACGAAATGGCACACCCGCGCTGGCACACCGTGCCGTTTCGGCACAGCTGCCGTGCAAACCGACCAAGCACTTGACGCGCCCCACCGTCAGGCTACTGTCCGCCGCAGAGCCTTCAATACGAGGCCATTAGGAGACAAGCTGCATGTCCACGCCCACCCCGCCCGAGCGCATCCGCCTGGCCCGCCGTCAGTGGCTGGAGACCGGCAGCGTCGCCAGCGGCCTGATCACCGGCCCGTTGCAGGCCAGCTGGGCGCGCTGCCGCGACTTCGGCCTTGCGCCCGAGGGCCGCCCGCAAGGCGCGCCGCACGCCAGCGCCGCCCAGCTCGCCCGCGCACTGGAGCACCGCCACGCGCTGATGGCCCACGCCAAGCCGGTGATGGCCTTCCTCAACGAACAGGTGCAGGGCAGCGACAGCCTGGTGCTGCTGGCCGATGCCCACGGCCTGCTGCTGCACGCCAGCGGCGACGCGCCTTTCGCCGACCGTGCCGCCCGCGTCGCCCTGCGCCCCGGCGCGCTGTGGAGCGAGCAATGGCGCGGCACCAACGCCATCGGCACCGCGCTGGCGGAAGGCGCGCCCGTCGTGGTCCACGCCGGCGAGCACTACCTGGCGCGCAACGGCTTTCTCACCTGCGCCGCCGCGCCGATTGCCGACCCTGCCGGCCAACTGCTCGGCGTGCTCGACATCTCCGGCGACCGCCGCGGCTACCACCGCCACACGCTGGCCCTGGCCCGCAGCGGCGCCCGCATGATCGAGCACCAGCTCTTTCTCGACCGCTTCCGCGCCGGCCTGCACCTGCGCCTGCACGCGCAGATGGAAGGCCTCGGCACCGTCACCGAAGGCCTGCTCGCGCTCAGCGAAGACGGCTGGGTCACCGGCGCCAACACCGTCGCGCTGGAGCTGTTGGGCCTCGCCCGCCCGGACATCGGCGCGGCCACCGTGGAGCGGGTGCTCGGCCTGGACCTGCGCGCGCTGCTCGCCCACGGCGCCGCGCCGCATGCGCTGCCCCGTGGCGGCAGCGCCCCGCTGTGGATGCGCCTGGAGCCCGGCCAGACGCTGCGTCGCAGCCCGGCGACGCCCGCATCGCCGGGCAGACCGGCGCCCGCGCTGCCCGCCACCGACGCCGCCTGGCACCCGCAAGACGCCCTCGCCGCGCTGGACACCGGCGACGCCGCCTTCAGCGCCCTGCTCGCCCGCGCCCGCAAACTGCTCGACAAGCCCGCCATCCCGCTGCTGCTGCAAGGCGAAAGCGGCACCGGCAAGGAGCTGCTGGCCAAGGCCATCCACAGCAGCAGCGCGCGCCGCGACAAGCCCTTCGTCGCCGTCAACTGCGCCGCGCTGCCCGAGACACTGATCGAAGCCGAACTCTTCGGCTATTGCCCCGGCGCCTTCACCGGCGCCAACCGCCACGGCGCCCCCGGTCGCATCCGCGAAGCCCACGGCGGCACGCTCTTCCTGGACGAGATCGGCGACATGCCGCTGGCGATGCAGGCCCGCCTGCTGCGCGTGCTGCAAGACCGCCAGGTCACGCCGCTGGGCGGCGGCGCGGCGGTGGACGTGGACTTCCGGCTGATCTGCGCGACCCACCACCGCCTGAAAGACGAAGTCGCCGCCGGCCGCTTCCGCGAAGACCTCTACTACCGCCTCAACGGCCTGACGCTGAGCCTGCCGCCGCTGCGGGAGCGGTCGGACCTAGGCGAGCTGGTCGCCCGGCTGTTGAAGGCCGAGGCGCCGGAGCGGGCGCTGGGGGTGTGTGACGAGGTGATGGCCTTGTTCAGCCGCTATCGCTGGCCGGGGAATGTGCGGCAGCTGGCGAATGTGGTGAGGACGGCGGTGGCGTTGCTGGACGACGAGGACGACACGCTGACGCTGGTCCAGGTGGGGGCCGAGCTGTCTGAAGCCCAGGAGAACGCTGCTGGTGTTGCCGTGCCGGCCGCTTTGCCGTCAAGCGGCGACCTTCGCCAGCTGGCTGACATGCGCATTCGGGAAACGCTGGCGGCGTTCGACGGAAATGTGTCGCGAGCCGCGCGGCAGTTGGGAGTCAGCAGGAATACGCTGTACCGGCGGCTCAAGGGCGGATCGCCTGGACTTTAGATTTGAGGCCTGACCGCAAACCTCGGTAGCAACGCGATGTACAGACGGATGCGCTAATACGTCTACTGCTGACCACGAGTGTGATCGCCACAGCGGAAAGTATTCTTTGTGCTTGGCGCGCATGCAAGAATTCAGCTTCGCAGAAAATTAATAAAAATCCAATCCAACGGGAGAAGCAATGGAACGTCGCCATCAAGTATTTATTTCCTCGACTTATGCCGATTTGCAAGAAGAGAGAGCCGAAGTAATACAGGCACTCTTGGAACTCGACTGTTTCCCTGCGGGAATGGAGCTATTTCCAGCCACCACGGCAAGCGCCTGGGAACTTATAAAAGGGGTAATAGACGACTCCGATTATTATTGCCTCATAGTTGGAGGAAGATATGGATCACTTGACCCCAATGGCGTCGGATACACAGAAAAGGAATATGACTACGCATCCAGCACCGGCAAGCCGTTAATGGCATTCATACATAAGGACCCAAACCAGATACCTTCAGGCAAGGCGGAGAAATCTGATGCGGGGAAGGTTAAGCTGGAAACATTCAGGAAAAAAGTAGAGGGCGCGCATCACTGCAAATATTGGAACAACTCCAGCGAACTGGGAGGCCTTGTTTCTCGAAGTTTGGTTAATCTCAGGAAAGCCCATCCCTCAGAAGGATGGGTTCGGGGTCGGTTTGCGGCGACTGACGCGCTGATGGTTGAAGTGGCAAATCTTCGCGCCCGCAACGCAGAACTCATCGCCGAACGAACGTCAGATAACTCTAATGGCAGCGAAGCAGTAGAAGGCATTGCCTCGGGCTCTGATCCATACGCACCGACTATCTCTTATATTGAGGTCGGTAAAGAGGACAGAGCAAGAGCGCCGGTTAAAACCACCTGGGACGAAATTCTTAGGTACGTTGGACCAGCATTACTGAATGAATGCTCGGAAAGGGAATTCTCAGACAAACTGAAATTATGCTTTTATCACGCACTAGAACGCGAGCATAAGATTAAAGTTACGTATGAGTCAGTGGTTCTGCCGCACGTCGTAGCAGACCAAATTAAGATTCAACTCCGTGCTCTTGGACAAATGATTCCCGGTACAAAACGCAGAGCGGTGGCAGACAAGCTTACCTATTGGAAGCTTACGTCGGCAGGGGAAAAACGCTTGATTAATGCGCAAGCGATTCAAAAGTCCCCAGGTATTGAATCTCCCTTGGCCGGAGCATTGAAGGCATTTGCAGCCTTGCGTACTCCGGCAAAAGGGCCAGACATCCAGTCCGACTCCGTACCCACTGCCGAATAGCCTCTCGGAGTCCGGCTTAAGTCTCAACGGTGCAGCCATTCCCTGCCACCACCGCAGGATGGGCTCGCTGGAATTCAGATTTGAGACCCGACCCCGAGCCTGCTCAGGGCTGCGCCGAGCGGCCCGATGGTTCAATCTTTGCTAGCCCTTCCAGCGTCGCAGCTGACCGCATGAGCACCTCAAACATGGCAAAGATTCCCCCCGGGGTTGGGCCGCGCTTACCTCAGCTGGTGGCGCTGTTTGGCGCCACCGGCGACCTCGCCAAGCGCAAGCTGCTGCCGGGGCTCTTCCACCTGTGCACGGCGGGCTTCCTGCCGGACTACCGGACATAGGCATCTCGCTGGATGACCTCGACACCGCCGACTTTGGCGCGCTGACGCGGCAGGCCCTGGCGCAGTTCTTCAATCGCCAGGTGGCCGACGCCGACTGGGCTGCGTTTGCCGCGCGGCCGGCCCGGCCGCCCTGGCCGCCGTGCGCGCCGCGGCCGCCATTACCTGAGCGTGCCACCAACGCCGCCCTCTCGGCCGTGAAAGTGCTGGGCGAAGTCGGCCTGGTGGCCCATGCGCGGATCGTGATGGCACCATCGATTCAACGACCCGCCGCAGCCCCCGGCACCCTTTCAATGCTCGGCCATCATCCCCGGCGCACTGGCCGCCCGGCCAGGCTCGGCAGCGTGCTTGCGACACATCTCGTCCATCTTGCCTTTCATGCCGCCGCCTTTGCCTGCAGCAGCCTCGGTGCGCGCACCGGCCCCGGCATGAGCCGAGTGGTCCACAGGCTTGGGCGCTGTGGCCGCGCAGCCGGCAAGCGCCAGCAGCAGGAAAAAAGAAACGGTGGCACGGGCTTGCATGGTTGGCCTTCCAGGACGGGAGGGTTCAGCATGCGCCGCGCAACGGGCGGCCTGCTTGATGCACGTCAAGCACATCACAGCCCGCGACCACCCGCTGCCGACACGCCGCGCGACGGCGTGCCCCCGCCACTGATCGCGGCGCCTCCGCCTACGAAACCGCACGCGCTTCGTTCCTAAAATCAGCGCCTGAAGCCGCCAGGTTGCCGGCTTCGCCAACACAGGCCGACGCGCGGTTCACAGCGGTCGGCTTGATCCAGCGCCCGCCCCTCAAGGCGGGCGTTTTGCGGACCCATCCATGCGCAAGGGCACCAAGTCTTCCTATCTGGCGGTGATGCTGGCCACGGTGGCGCTGACGCTGCTGGGCGTGTTCATCTATCAGAACCTGGCCGGCCAGGAAAAGAAGATCGAGCACCAGCTGCCCAAGCTGTACGAGACCGACGACGCGGAGTTCCGCCGGGCGCTGGGCGCTTTGCTCGGCCCGCAGATCGTGCCGGGCAACCAGGTGGAGACGCTGCTCAACGGCGACCAGATCTTCCCGGCGATGCTGGCGGCCATCCGCTCGGCGCGCACCACCATCACGTTCGAGACCTATATCTACTGGTCGGGCAGCATCGGCCGCGAGTTCGTCGAGGCGCTGTCGGAGCGTGCCCGCGCCGGCGTGAAGGTGCATGTGCTGCTGGACTGGGTGGGCAGTCTGAAGATGGACGCGGCGCTGGTGGAGCAGATGAAGGCGGCGGGCGTGGAGTGCGTGCGCTTCCACGAGCCGGCGTTTGGCAACTGGCGCCAGATGAACAACCGCACCCACCGCAAGCTGCTGATCGTGGATGGGCGCCTGGGCTTCACCGGCGGCGTGGGCATTGCGGACGAGTGGCGCGGCAATGCGCGCGACAAGACGGAGTGGCGCGACACGCATTACCGCGTGCAGGGCCCGGTGGTCGCGCAGATGCAGTCGGTGTTCCTGGACAACTGGATGCGGGCCACCGGCAAGGTGCTGCATGGCGAGGCTTACTTCCCGGCGCTGCAGCCGGCCGGGCCGCATGACGCGCAGATGTTCAGCAGTTCGCCCAGCGGCGGCAGCGAGAGCATGCAGCTGATGTACCTGCTGGCCATCACGGCGGCGCGCAAGAGCATCGACCTGTCGAACGCCTACTTCGTGCCCGACGAGCTGACGATCAAGACCTTGATCGACGCGGCCAAGCGCGGCGTGAAGATCCGCGTGCTGACGCCCAGCGGGCACATCGATGCGGAGGTGGTGCGCCACGCGTCGCGCGGCAGCTGGGGACCGATGCTCGATGCCGGCATCCAATTCGCCGAGTACCAGCCGACGATGTTCCATGTGAAGGGCATCGTGGTGGACGGCGTGTTCTCGTCGGTGGGTTCGACGAATTTCGACAACCGCTCCTTCCGCCTCAACGACGAGGCCAACCTGAATGTGATGAACGCCGAGTTCGGCCGCATCCAGCAGCAGGTGTTCGAGGCCGACTGGGCCAAGTCGCGCCGCATCACGCCCGAGGAGTGGCGCAACCGGCCCTGGACCGAGCGGCTGCTGGAGCGCGCGGCGTCGGTGCTGCACGCGCAGCTCTGAACGCACCCGTCGGACCGGCGCCCGCCACTGACCAGATGGCGGTTTCACTCGCGTGGCAGCGCCGCGCCGCCATCGTCAGTTCTGATGATGACGCCCCCCTTCCTTGCATGAGCTGAGCGCTCCGGAAGGGAAATCACTGTGTACAGCGAGATTCGCAGGTATCTGATTGGCGCGAGCCTTGAGCCGCGTCGGAGCCTCAAAGGGCGACGTGACGCGAAAGGGCTGGGCCTCCGGCGGCGCCCCTGTCAAAGCCGCACGTCAAACTCGATTTGGAGAACTCCATGGTGATCGAAACGACTGGGCGGCGGCGGCGCCGGCTCACGATGTGCGGGCTGGCATTGGCCGGCCTGATGGGCTCGGGCCCCGCCGCCAAGGCTGACCCGAATGACGCCGGGTGGCCTTCGGCGGGGCAGAACCTGTCCAACACCCGGCACCAGGCCCACAGCGGCGGCATCAGCGTGCAGACCGTGGGCGGGCTGACGCAGAAATGGGTTTTCACGACGGGGGGCGACGTGTCAGCGACGCCGGCCGTGGACATGGGCGCCGTCTACTTCCCCGACTGGGCGGGCAACCTCTACGCCGTGGACCGCCAGACCGGCGCGCAGCTGTGGAAGGTGTCTGTCGGGGCGGCTTCGGGCACGCCGGGCGACAAGGCCCGCGCCACGCCGGTGATCGCCGGCAACAAGCTCATCGTCGGCACGCAGGGCAATGTGTTCGCACCGCCGCCCTTCGGCGGGCCGGGCGGCAAGCTGCTGGCCTTCGACAAGCAGACCGGCGGGCTGCTGTGGGCGACGCAACTGGACAACCACTACGGCACCATCATCACGCAGTCGGCCACGGCGCATGGCGACCGCGTCTATGTCGGCGTGGCATCGCTGGAAGAAGCGCTGGCCGGCTCGGTCGGCTTTTGCTGCAGCTTCCGCGGCAGCATGCTGGCGCTGGACATCAACACCGGCGCCATCGTCTGGAAAACCTACATGGTGCCGCCCGGCTATTCCGGGGGTGCGATCTGGGGCAGCGCACCGGCGGTGGACGTCAAGCGCGGCCAGGTCTACATCGCCACGGGCAACAACTATTCGGTGCCGGAGCCGGTCAGGCTCTGCGTCATTGCCGCGGGCACTGACACCGAAGCCGTCAAGGCCTGCCTGGCGGTCGACAACTACTTCGACGCGGTCGTAGCGCTCGACATGAGGACTGGCGCAGTGCGCTGGGCCACCAAGGCCCTGCCGGCCGACATCTGGACGGCCGCCTGCATCGGCTTTGGCGACCCGGCGTTCTGCCCCAACCCGACCGGCCCCGACTACGACTTCGGCCAGGCGCCAGCGCTGTTCACCGTCAAGGTCGACGGCAAGGGCAAACCGCAAGACGTCGTCGGCGCCGGCCAGAAGAGCGGCAAGTACTGGGCCATGGACCCGGACACTGGCGCCGTCAAGTGGGTGACCCAGGCCGGCCCCGGCGGCACGGGCGGCGGCCTGCAGTGGGGCTCGGCGGTCGACGGCAAGCGCGTCTACACCGCCAATGCCAACAGCGACGCCGTGCCCTGGCCCGCAGCCGGCGGCCTGACGAGCGGCGTGTGGAGCGGCATCGACGCCGTCACCGGCCAGCTGCTGTGGCAGACCCGGCCGTCGGGCGGCGGCAGCACGTCCGGCCCGGTGACGACGACCAACGGCGTCGTCTTCGGCTGCTCGCTCGACCGCGTCAACGGCTACATGTATGCGCTGGACGGCGCCACGGGCGTGGAACTGTGGAAGTTCTCCAGCGGCGGCTCCTGCCTGTCGGGCGCTGCCATTTCCAAGGGCCAGGTGTTCTGGGGCTCGGGCTACAGCAACCTGTTCGGCGCCTTCGGCGGGCCCAACAACAAGCTGTACGCATTCGAGATCCGCTAGCACCGCCGAGCCCGCAAGCGTGACCTAACCCCGACTCCCGCAGCGACAGACATCCCCTCGGCCCCAGGGCCTTGGGGCTGCCGTGCTACATTCCGGGCATAGATTCGCGCAAGACCGTTTCCTCAAGGTCTTATCTGCAGCCCCGCTGGCCACCCCCTGGCCCTTCTTGCGAGCGGCTCGCTTCAGCAACTCCCGGTGAGTGTTCTTGAGTGTTTCTGTCTCTGCACGGCATGACGCCGTCAGAGGGTTTTCTTCCATCTCTACTTTCCTCAAAGGAACACCCATGACTACAGAAACCGGCACCGTGAAATGGTTCGACGACGGCAAGGGCTTCGGCTTCATCACGCCTGACAACGGCGGCAAGGACCTCTTCGCCCACCACAGCGAAATCAAGAACGGCGGCGGCTTCCGCTCGCTGGCCGAAGGCGCCAAGGTCTCGTTCGAGTCCACGCAAGGCGCCAAGGGCCCCCAGGCCTCGAACATCCGTTCGCTCTAATCAGTACTGCAGGCGCCCTGGTGGCGCCGGTGGGCGAACGCAAACGCCCACGTACGCCGCGGCCGGCTTAAGCTGGCCCGGTTTTACAACAAGAAAAACAACATGCTTCAGAACAACAATAACAATATCGAGGTGGGACGATTCGTCGTCTCGCCGATGACCCAGGCTCGTGATGGTGGCGGCTTTGACGCCCTCGTCTCGATCCGATCCGGCCGTGGCATGGCCAGCGTGGATCGCGTCATGCGTTTCACGCCGCAGTTCATCAGCCCGCAGGCTGCCTTGCGTTATGCGCAAGATCAGGGCCTGGCCTGGGCGCGCTGCCATTGAGCGCTAGCGGCTTGAGGCCGCATCAACAGCCGGCACGGCCACGTGCTCGGCCTCTCGTCCAACTTTCGCAACGGAGCCCAACACTTGGCCAAAGAAGAACTGATTGAGATGCAAGGCGTCGTGGATGAAATCCTGCCCGACTCGCGCTTTCGCGTGACGCTGTCGAATGGCCACAAGGTCATCGCCTATACGGGCGGCAAGATGCGCAAGCATCACATCCGCATCCTGGCCGGCGACAACGTGTCGCTGGAGATGTCGCCCTATGACTTGAGCAAGGGCCGCATCACCTTCCGTCACCTGGAACGTCGCGGTCCGCCGCCGTCCGGTGGTGGCAGCCAGCAGCGCCGCTGAGCCTCACAGCGCGGGGCCTGTTAGCACTACGGCAGTGAGCCGCGAAGGCCATCCGCCAGGGGCCAATCAAGGCGCAGCGCGCCGCCCGCATTGATATGCGGGCAAGCGGTGCAACGCCGAGTGGCCCCTGGCGGATGGCCTTCCCCGTTGGGTTGTGACCAGAAAGCCCGCGCGCGGCGTTGCAAATCCTCGCCGGGTGTGCAACCCGGCTGCGGTTTGCGCCTTGCTCGCGGGCTTTCTGGTCACAACGCGGCCCACTGCCGTAGTGCTAACAGGCCCTAGCTGATCCTTCGATCGGCCGCCATGGCTTTGCCTGGCGGCCGATTGCTTTTGGGGTTCGCATCCGACACCGCGGCGCCTGCGTAGGCATCAGCATGCAGCTGATGAAAACTGGCCTTGTCTTGCTGGGCATCGTCGTGCTGTCAGGCGCGCTGGTGGCCTGCTCGCCGGTAACGGCGCTGAACGCGCTGGCGCCCGGCAGCACCCATACGCGCACGGCCGGCGTGGCCTACGGGCCGGGTGCGCGCCAGCAGCTCGACGTCTACAAACCCGCCAGCGCCGCGCCGGCGGGTGGCTGGCCGGTGGTCGTGTTCTTCTACGGCGGCTCGTGGAACAACGGCGAGCGCGCCGACTTCGCCTTCGTCGGCGAGGCGCTGGCCTCACGCGGCGTGCTGGCCCTGGTCGCCGACTACCGGCTCTACCCGGCGGTGCGCTACCCCGACTTCCTGCGCGACAGCGCCGCAGCGCTGGCCTGGGGCCTGACCCGTGCCGAGGGCCTGGGCGGCAACCCGCGCCGTGTCTTCGTCATGGGCCACAGCGCCGGCGCCTACAACGCCGCGATGCTGGCGCTGGACCCGCGCTGGCTGGCCGCCACCGGCCACGCGCCGCGCGAGCTGGCCGGCTTCGTCGGCCTGGCCGGCCCCTACGACTTCCTGCCCATCGAGAACCCCGACGCCAAGCCGGTGTTCTTCCATCCCGACTACCCGCCCGGCACACAACCGCTGGAACACGCCAGCGCGGGTGCACCACGCAGCTTTCTCGCGGCGGCCAAGAGCGACAAGCTGGTCGACCCGCAGCGCAATACCCAGGCCCTGGCCAACAAGCTTCAAGCCGCGGGCGTGCCCGTGACGGTGAAGTTCTATGACCGCGTCAGCCACGTGACGCTGATCGCCGCGTTCGGCGCGCCGCTGCGCTGGCTGGCGCCGGTGCTGGATGACGTGGCGGCCTTCGTGAACGCTGCGCCGGCTCAGTCCGCGGCGACTGCCACCGCGCGCTGAAGCGCGGTCAGCGCCTCGGTGTCGCGCCAGCCGTCGGCCGCATCGCCGATGACGACCTCGACCATGGCGCCGCCCTCGACGACATGCGAGGCCACCGCCCGCGCACCCAGCCAGAAGCCATCCACCCTTGCCACCGCCAGCAGTCCCTCGCGCAGCGCCTCGGGGCCCACCGGCAGGTGCAGCTGGAAGGCGTTGACCTGCGGCGGCTCGGGCGCCACGCACCAGCCTGGCTGCTCGGCCAATAGCGCCGCCAGTGTGCGGGCGCGCTCGCGGTAGGCGGGCGTGCGCGGCAGCTGCGTGCGCAGGCCCTGCAGCGCGCTCAGCACGAAGGGGTAGAGCGTGAACACATTGCCGCCCAGTCGCGTCTGCCAAGGCGCGATTTGCGCGATGAAGTCCTCGCTGCCTGCCAGCACACAGCCGGCCAAGCCACCCAGGCCTTTGTAGAAGGACACATAGACCGAGTCGGCCAGCGCGGCAATCTCGGCCAGCGGCCGGTCGTAATGGGCCGAGGCCTCCCAGAGCCGCGCGCCGTCGAAATGCAAAGGCACGCCGGCCTGGCGGCACCAGTGGCTGATGGCCACGAGCTCGTCCCACGCGGGCAGCCGGTAGCCGGCGCGGCGCAGGGGCAGCTCGACGGTGACGACGGCCGGCACCTCAGGCGCCGCCCGCAATTGATCGACGCCGAACGACGCGTCGCTGCTGCCCACTCGCAGGCCTCGCAGTCCCATCAACTTCTCGAACGCCTCCGCCTCGTCGATGGCGATATGGCTTTGCGGATGCACGGCCACCGGCCCGTCGCCGTCGCCGCAGTGCACGCGCAGCGCGGCCAGCTGCGCCGCCACGCCCTTGTGCATGAAGCGCGCGGCCGGCTTGCCGAGCAGCACGGCCACCTCGGCTTCCAGCGCCTGGATGAGCTGGCCCTGGCCGTAGACATCCAGCGGCAGTTCGGCGTCGGGCAGCTCGGTCAGCGCCAGCAGCGACTCGCGCATGGACAGCATCGGGCGATGGCCGTTCAGCCAGCGCGTGCAGCGCTTGCGCAGCTCGATGTCGGCGATGGGCGCGGTGTTGGTGTAGGGCGTGGCCATGGGCGGCGAGTGTCGCGCGCACCGGGCCGGAATGGCCGTTCTGATCGGGGTCTTTAAACTCTCGCCCTTTTTCCTCGCGCGCCCGAGTCCATGCAAACAGCCCTCCCGCAGCCCGCTGCCGCCGAGCCCCTGGCCCGGCTGCTGCTGCAATGGGGCGTGGCGCCGGCATCCACCCCGCCGGTGGCCGAGCGCCTGGGCGGCTGGCTGGGCTGGGCCGACGCCATCGGCTTGTCGCAAGTGCTGGCCACCCCGCCGGCTGCAGGCAGTGACGCCGGCGCCCGGCGCGAGGCCATCGACTGGGCCGAGGCCGCGCTGGCGCGCCTGCGGGACGAGCTGAGCGCCGCCTTTGACGACGCGCTGCTGGCGCGGGAATCGGCCGAAGCCGCGCCGGACGGCGTGCCGCTGGCTGACCT
This sequence comes from Pelomonas sp. Root405, assembly GCF_001425165.1. Taxonomy (GTDB): domain Bacteria; phylum Pseudomonadota; class Gammaproteobacteria; order Burkholderiales; family Burkholderiaceae_C; genus Pelomonas. Next base: position 476,776 of record NZ_LMDU01000012.1, on the reverse strand, counting down.
GCTGGCGCCCTACCGCCTGCACCACGCCCAGCAGCAGCGCAGCATGGCCGCGCGCATCGGCACGCTGCGCGAGCGCCTGCGGCCACGACTGGCCGAGGTCTCGGGCACGGGCGCGCGCCTGGCGCAGCTGGACGCGGTGTTCGAACGCGCCGTCGTCGCACAGGAGCGCCAGGCGCTCGCCGGCCTGCCCGCCCTGCTCAGTCGCCGCGCTGCCACTCATCACACCGCCGACCCGCGACGCTGGCGCGCCCGCTTCTGGGCCGACCTGCAGCGCGCGCTGCGCGCCGAGCTGGACCTGAGATTGCAACCGGTGCTGGGCCTGATCGAAGCCCTGCATCAAGCCGAATCCTGATGAACCGTTTCCTGAACGTCCTCTATCCCCTGGCGCTGGCCGCCGGCCTCGCGGGCATCGCCGGTGCCGCCGTGGCCGCGGCGGGCCATCACCCGGTCGCGCTGGCGATGACGCTGCTGATCGCGGCCTTCTTCGTCATCGGCGTCTGGGAGCTGACCGCCTTCCGCCGCGCCAGCCGCGAGCTGGCTGCAGCGCTGGATGTCGAGCCGGGCGAAGGCTGGGTCGCCACGCTGCCCGCTGCCTTGCGCGCTGGCGTGCAACAGCGTCTGGAAGGCCTGCGCGTCGCGCTTCCCGGCCTGGCGCTGGCGCCCGCGCTGGCGGGCCTGCTGGTGCTGCTGGGCATGCTGGGCACCTTCACCGGGCTGGTCATCACGCTGGGCAGCACGGCCAATGCGCTCGGCGCGACGGCTGACCTGGCCGCGCTGCGCACGGCCCTGGGTGCGCCAGTCCAGGGCCTGGGCCTGGCGTTCAGCGCCAGCGTGGCGGGCGTGTGCGCCTCGGCCATGCTGGGTCTGATGGTGGCGCTGGCGCGTCGCGAACGCGCGGCCGTGGCCGGCCAGCTTGACACCGCCCTGCTCGGCCGCCTGCGCCCGCTGACCGCCGCCCACCGTCGCGAACTGGCGCAGCAGGCCGCCGACACCGCCGCCGCTGAGGCCGCCGGGGAGCGCCAGCGTGAACTTGTCGCCCAGCTGCAGCAGTTCGCCAAGGCGATGGCCGACCAGCTGGCCGCGCAAAACGCCCAGTTCCACGCCGAGACGCACCAGGCCTACACGGCGCTGGCCGCCAGCGTCGACAGCACGCTGCGCAGCAGCCTGACCGAAAGCGCCCGCCTGGCCGGCGCCGCCATCCAGCCTGCCGCCGAAGCCGCCATGGCCGGCATCGCCCGCGAGGCCGCGGCGCTGCATCAGCGCATTGGTGCGCAGGTGTGCGAGCAGCTCGGCGCCTTGAGCAGCCGCTTCGAAGCCGGCGTCGCGCAGATCGTGCAGCATGGCGAGTCCGCCGCACGCGCTCAGGGCGAGGGTCTGGCCCAGCAGCGCGAGGCGGCCCTGCAGCTGCTGGCCGAGGCCGGCGCCGCGACCCAACAGGCCGCCGAGCGCCTGGGCGAGCGTTGGGCAGGCGAGTCGCAGCGCCTGTTGGCCGCACTCGACGACGCCGAAACCGCCCGCGCCGCTTCGCTGCGCAGCCAGGTCGACGCGCTGGCCGGCCAGCGTGCCGCCGCGCAGCAGGCCATTGACGCGACGGCCGAGCGCTTCGCCATGCAGACGCAGACCCTGCTCGACCGCGTGGCCGACGCGCAGTCGCGTCAGCAGACCGCGCTGGCCGAGCAGGACAGCCAACGCCGCGCCGAAGCGCGCGCCGATGCCGAGACCGTGAACGCCCAGCGCGCCGGCCTGCATAACTCGCTGGCCGAGCTGACCGCCGGCTTTGCCGCGCAGACCGAGGCCGCCGTCGCTGCGCTGGCCGCGGCGCACGGCCAGTTGCAATCGGCCCACGCTGCGGGCGACGCCGAACGCCTGGCGGCGTGGCGCAGCGAGTTGCAGGCCGCGGGCGCCGCCCAGCTGGCGCAGCAGCAGCAGCTTGCCGACGGCCTGCTGAGCCACACCCGCGAGCTGGTCTCGCAGGCCGGCTCGCAGGCGCAGACGACCCTGAGCGAAGCCGGCGCGCTGCTGAAGGCGGCCGGCGAGGCGCCACGCGCGGCCGTCGAAGTGGTGTCGGCCCTGCGTGAGCAGCTGGCACAAAGCCAGGCCCAGGACCGCGCAGCCCTGGCCGAACGCGCCGAGCTGATGCAGACCGTGTCGACGCTGCTGGCCTCGCTGCAGCAGGCCGCCGGCGAACAACGGGCGGCCACCGACGCGATGCTGGCCAGCGCGGCGTCGCAGGTGGACGCACTGGTGGGCAGCTCGGCCACGCAGCTCCAGGCCGTGGGCGAGCGTTTCACGCGCCAGGCCGATGCGACCGGCGAGAAGCTGGCCGAGGCTGCCACGACGCTGGCAGCGAGCGCCGCCGAGATGGGCAGCCTGGGTGAAGGATTCGGCGCGGCAGTGGCGCAGTTCCAGGGCGCCAACGCCGAGCTGGTGCAGCACCTGGCCGCGCTGGAGGAACGCTTGGGCCAGGCCATGACGCGCAGCGACGAGCAGCTGGGCTATTACGTGGCCCAGGCGCGGGAGGTCATCGACCTCTGCCTGGGCTCGCAGAAGCAGGTGCTGGACGCGCTGCAGACGACGGCGGCGGCGCATGGATGAGCCGCTGGAGATCGAGCAGGAGGGTGTCGGCATGCCCGCGTGGGCAGCGTTTGGCGACCTGATGGCCGGCGTGCTGGGCGCGTTCGTGCTGGTGCTGGCCGCAGCCCTGGTGGGCCAGCTGGACCTGGCCAACCAGCTGCAGGCCGAGGTGCAGCAGCGCCAGGCCGAGCAGGCGCGCCGCGAGGCGCTGGAGCGCGCGCTGGCCGGGCCGCTGGCCGATGGGCGGATCACGCTGGTCGAAGGCCGCATCGGCATCAGCGGCGCGGTGCTGTTTGCCACTGGCTCGGACGAGCTGCATGCCGATGGCCGCGCGCTGATCAAGAGCCTGGCGCGGCCGCTGCGCACCTATCTCGCGCAGCGCGACGAGATCCTGATGGTCAGCGGCTTCACCGATGACCGCGGCATGCGCACCGGTGTCCAGAAGTTCAGCGACAACTGGGAGCTGTCGGCGCAGCGCGCGCTGACCGTCACGCGCACCTTGATGGCCGAAGGGCTGCCGCCGGATGCGGTGTTCGCCGCGGCGTTCGGCCCGCAGCAGCCGGTGGCGTCCAACGACGGACCGGAGGGGCGCGCGCTGAACCGTCGTGTGGAGATCGCGCCCACGCCGCGCCCCAAGCGGGCTGCCGCCTCGGCGCCGTGATGAACGCCCACGACGACCCGCAAGCCTGGCTTCAGGCGCAGCCGACATCGGACCCGGTCAGCCGCCGCGTGCTGGAGGGACTGGCCCGCCGCGCCGCGCGGCAGCCGCAGGGCGCACTGCGCGAGCGCCTGGTGGCCCGTCTCGTGGAGCGCGCGCAGGCCCAGGCGTCCACGCCAGCTGCTGCGCCGCGCGCACCCGCCTCGGGCGGCCCGCTGGCCGAGCTGACGGCGCGGCTGGACGTGGGCGCCGGTCCCGAGCTGCGCAACGTGCACCTGCACCGCCGCACCTGGAGCGCGCTGCGCCTGACGCGCCGCATGGCCGAAGTCAGTGCGCCGGTGCCCGAGCACCTCGGCCCGCTGAACAGCCAGGTGCTGGTGACGCGGGCGCTGCAGCAGCTGCGCGACCTGTCGCCGGACTATCTGCAGCGCCTGCTGATCCAGCTCGACACGCTGGCCGCGCTGGCGCCGCTGCAGCTGGCGCCGGAGGCCGAGAAACCCGCCAGGCCGGCCGGCCGCAAGCCGGCGGGGCCGCGCAAGCGCTGACCGCGCAGAATCGCGGCCTCCATCCCTCCCCGCGGAGATTGCGCGCCGTGCAGCCGATCCTCTACTTCTCCCGCAACCCCAATCCGCGACTGACGGTGGCGGCGGCCAAGCATCTGGCCGCGCCGGTCATCTACGAGTTCGCCGAGCCGCTGGCGCCGGGCGAGGCGGACAAGTACCGCCACCTCAACCCCTCGCTGCGCCTGCCCATCCTGGCCCAAGCCGGCGGCTCGCTGTTCGAGGCGGACGCCATCGCCTGCCGCCTGTCGCAGATGGTGGGCTCGGCGTTCTGGCGCACAGGCGCCGAGCTGCCCGACATGATCCGTTGGGTCAGCTGGGCGCGCGACAACTTCATGCACGCCTGCGACATGGTGCATTTCGAGCGCGGCACCAAGCAGCGTTACCACCTCGGTGCGCTGGACGAAGCGCTGGTCGCGCGTGGCACCGCCCACTTCCACGACAGTGCCGCCGTGCTGCAAGCGCACCTGGCCCGGCAGGACTGGCTGCTGGCCAGCGGCCTGAGCTATGCCGACTTCCGCATGGCTGTCTTCCTGCCCTTCAACGACGTGGCGCGGCTGCCGCTGGCCGACTACCCGGCCGTGGCGGCCTGGCATGCGCGGCTGATGGCGCTGCCGGCCTGGGCCGATCCTTTCGACGGCTTGAGCGCGCCGGCGCTGCCGCCGGTGGGCTGAAGCGCACAGGTCATCACCTGCCGGTATACCCGCTGCGCCTGCGGGCATGGCCCCTGCGGGCTGACCCGCGGTCGCCGCCGCGGGTGCGCTGCAACAATCCAGGCTTGGCCACGCCCGTTTGCACATGAAGTTCACCTCCCTCGTCGCTACCGCCCTGGCCCTGCTGCTCAGCGCCTGCGCCAGCGTGCCGCCGACGCCGGCGCCCGCGCCGGGTGTGCGCGCGCCGCAAATCGACCGCACCTACACCTCCCAGAACCAGGACAGCCGCAGCCTCTTCATCGTGCTGCACTACACCGTGCTGGACTGGGAGAAGTCGCTCAAGGTGCTGACCACCGGCGGCCAGGTGTCCAGCCACTACCTGGTGCGCGACAACCCGGCCATCAGCTATGCACTGGTCGACGAGAACCGCCGCGCCTGGCATGCCGGCGCCAGCTTCTGGGGCGGTCACAACAATCTGAACGCCTCGTCCATCGGCATCGAGATCGTCAATGCCGGCTATGTGGACGGCCCCGGCGGCCGTGTCTATGCGCCCTTTCCGCAAGCCCAGGTCGATGAGGTCATTGCGCTGGTGCGCGACATCCAGAAGCGCCATAACGTGCGGCCCGAGCGCATCATCGGCCACGCCGACATCGCCCCCGGCCGCAAGCAGGACCCGGGGCCCAACTTCCCCTGGCGCCAGTTGGCCGACGCCGGGCTGATCCCCTGGCCGGACGGCCCCTCGGTGCTCGTGAAGACGCTGGAGCACGAGGTCGCGCCGCGCGACGTGGCCTGGCTGCAGGAGAAGCTCGCGCGCATCGGCTACAACGTGTCGCGCTCGGGGCAGATGGACACGCTGACGAAGGAAGTCGTCGCCACCTTCCAGATGAAGTACCGGCCGCGCGACATCTCCGGTGCGGTGGACGCCGAGACTGCGGCCCTGATCGAAGTGGCGGCCACGCCAGGCGCAATGCGCGTCGCCGGCGCTTCACAGACCGAGACGCGGCCCTACACGTCGCGCTGGTAACACTGCCGGATGCTCGCCTTCCTGCTCAAACGCCTGGCCACGCTGGTGCCGACGCTGATCGGCATCACCATCGTCGCCTTCGGCCTGATCCGCCTCGTGCCCGGCGACCCCATCGAGGTCATGATGGGCGAGCGCCGGCTGGACCCGGAGGCGCACGCCGCGCTGGTCAAGCGCATGGGCCTGGACCAGCCGCTGCCGGTGCAGTACGCGGACTATGTCGGCAAGCTGCTGCAGGGCGACCTGGGCCAGAGCCTGGTCAGCCGCGAGCCGGTCAGCAAAGAGTTCGCGGCACTGTTCCCGGCGACCGTCGAGCTGGCTTGCGCCGCGCTGGTTTTCGCGGTCGGGCTGGGGCTGCTGCTGGGCGTCAGCGCAGGGCTCAAGCGCGGCTCGTTGCTGGACCAGGGCGTTATGGGCGTGGCGACGGTCGGCTATTCGATGCCGGTGTTCTGGTGGGGGCTGATCCTCATCATGTTCTTCTCGGTCAACCTCGGTTGGACGCCGGTGTCGGGCCGCATCGGCATCGAGTTCGACCCCGAGCGCGTGACCGGCTTCATGCTCATCGACGCCTGGCTGAGCGGCGAGGAAGGCGCATTCAAGTCGGCGCTGATGCACCTCATCCTGCCCGCGCTGGTGCTGGGCACGAGCACGCTGGCCGTGGTGGCGCGCATGACGCGCTCGTCGATGCTGGAGGTGCTGCGTGAAGACTATGTGCGCACCGCGCGCGCCAAGGGCCTGTCGCCGACGCGTGTGGTCGTCGTGCATGCGCTGCGCAACGCGCTGATCCCGGTGCTGACGGTGGTGGGCCTGCAGACCGGCAGCCTGCTGGCGGGTGCGGTGCTGACCGAAACCATCTTCAGCTGGCCCGGCATCGGCAAATGGCTGATCGACTCCATCGGGCGGCGCGACTACCCGGTCGTGCAGGCCGGCATCCTGATCTCGGCGCTGACCTTCATCGGCGTGAACTTGATCGTGGATCTGCTGTATGGGGTGGTGAATCCGCGCATCCGCGGAGGTGGTCACTGATGAGCGCTGTCCTCGACAAACCCTTCGAGCCGCCCGGCCCGCTACGCGAGTTCTGGCTGGGCTTCACCGCCAACCATGGCGCCTTCATCGCGCTGATCGTGTTCGCCGTGATCGCGCTGGCCTCGCTGTTCGCCCCGCTGATCGCACCGCACGATCCCATCGAGCAGTACCGCGATTTCATGTTGACGCCACCTGTCTGGGCCGAGGGCGGCAGCACGCGCTTCCTGCTCGGCACCGACGAGCTGGGCCGCGACATGCTGAGCCGCTTGCTGCATGGTGGCCGCGTGTCGCTGGGCATCGGCCTGGCCGCCGTGACGCTGTCGCTGTTGCCGGGCGTGCTGCTGGGGCTGCTGGCGGCCTTCTTCCAGCGTTGGCTGTCTCCGGCCATCATGCGCGTGATGGACATCGTGCTGGCGCTGCCCTCGCTGCTGCTGGCCATCTGCGTCATCACCATCCTCGGGCCGGGCCTGGTGAACACCGTCATCGCCATCGCCATCGGCGCGCTGCCGGGCTATGTGCGGCTGACGCGCGCTGCGGCCCTGGCCGAGATCGGGCGCGACTACGTGACGGCCAGCCGCGTGGCAGGTGCGGGCGTGGGGCGGTTGATGTTCATCACGGTGCTGCCCAACTGCATGGCGCCGTTGATCGTCAACGCGACGCTGTCGTTTTCGTCGGCCATTCTGGAGACGGCGGGGCTGGGCTTCCTCGGGCTGGGGGTGCAGGCGCCGATTCCGGAGTGGGGCACGATGCTGTCGTCGGCACGCGACTACATCACGCGGGCGCCATGGGTCGTCACGCTGCCGGGGCTGACGATTCTGGTGACGGTGCTGGCGATCAACCTGATGGGGGATGGGTTGAGGGATGCGCTGGATCCGAAGTTGAAGAAGGTGGCGTGATGGGTGGGTCGCTGCTTCGTTGCTTTGGCTTAGTGGTCAGGCCCAGCCGGGATTTCGTCCCGGCGGCCGACTCACTTTCTTGTGCGAACAAGAAAGTAAGCAAAGAAATCGCCCCCGTTCTGTCGCCCCTTCGCTTCGCTGCGGGGTCCCCTGCGATGCTCGCAACCCGAGGCTCGCGCAGAACTCGCTTCGCTACGCTGCGCTCAGACAACTGCGCGAAGTCAGTTGACGAAGTGCGCTTCGCGCACGCCTCGGGTTGCTGCGCTTCTCGGCTCCTCCAAGGGGGAGCCCCGAAACACCCAACAGCCAAACCCGAAAGCCCTTCGCACCGAGGTATTCCGCTGGGCGTGGCGAGACGACCGAAGCACCGATGAGCCTCCTCACCATCAAGAACCTCAAAGTCCAGTTCGGCAACTTCCCCGCCGTCGACGGCGTCGACCTGTCGCTGGACAAGGGCGAGCTGCTCGGCATCGTCGGCGAGTCCGGCTCTGGCAAGTCGGTGACGATGCTCGCGTTGATGGGCCTCATCGACCCACCCGGCAAAGTCACCGCTGACGCCATCGAGTTCGAAGGACGCAACCTGCTCAATCTGTCGGCCAAGGAGCGCCGCGCCCTGATCGGCCGCGACGTGGCCATGGTGTTCCAGGACGCGCTCTCGAGCCTCAACCCCAGCTACACCGTCGGCAACCAGATTGCCGAGGTGCTCAAGGCCCACCTCGGGCTGCGTGGCAGCGCAGCGAAGAAGCGCGTCGTCGAGCTGCTTGAACTCGTCGAGATTCCCGACGCCGCCAGCCGCGCCAACGCCTATCCGCACCAGCTCTCGGGCGGCATGAACCAGCGCGTGATGATCGCGATGGCGATTGCCTGCGGACCAAAGCTGCTGATCGCCGACGAGCCAACGACGGCGCTCGACGTGACCATCCAGGCCCAGATCATGACGCTGCTGCTGAAGCTGCAGCGCGAGCAGGGCATGGGGCTGATCATGATCACGCACGACCTGGCGATCGTGGCCGAGATGGCGCAGCGCATCGCTGTCATGTACGCCGGCCAGATCGTCGAGACCGGCCCGGTGCCCGAGTTGTTCGACACGCCGCAGCACCCATACACCAACGCCCTGCTCGCGGCGATTCCCGAGCACAACAAGGGTGCGAAGCGCCTGTCCGCCCTGCCCGGCATCGTGCCCGGCGCGCTGGACCGGCCGGCGGGTTGCCTGTTGTCGCCACGCTGCCCGCGGGTGCATGCCAGTTGCGTGGCCACGCGGCCGGCGTTGGAGAACGGCGTGCGCTGCTTTTTCCCGGTGGAGGTGGCTGCCCATGTCTGAGCTTCTCTTGGAGGCGCATGACCTGGCCAAGCACTACACGGTCAGCCGCGGCATCTTCCGCCCCAAGGCGACCGTCAAGGCACTGGCCGGCGTCAGCTTCACGCTGGCGCCGAAGAAGACACTGGCCGTCGTCGGTGAATCGGGCTGCGGCAAGAGCACGCTGGCGCGTCAGCTGACGCTGATCGAGCCGCCGACGCGCGGCTCGCTGAAGATCCGCGGCACCGATGCAGCGACCGCCGACGCCGCCACATTGATGACGCTGCGCCGTGATGTGCAGATGGTGTTCCAGAACCCGTTCGCGTCGCTGAACCCGCGCAAGACGGTGGCGACGACGCTGGCCGAGCCGCTGCTGATCAACACGCCGCTGAGCGCCGCCGAGCGGCGCGAGCGCGTCGAGGCGCTGGCCACCAAGGTCGGCCTGCGCCCCGAGCATTTGCGGCGTTATCCGCACATGTTCTCGGGCGGCCAGCGGCAGCGCATCGCCATCGCGCGGGCGATGGTGCTGAACCCCGGCATCGTCGTCGCCGACGAGCCGGTCAGCGCGCTGGACGTGTCCATCCAGGCCCAGATCCTGAACCTCTTCATGGACCTGCAGGACGAGTTCGGCACGGGCTATGTGTTCATCTCGCACAACCTAAGTGTGGTCGAGCATGTGGCCGACGAGGTGATGGTGATGTACCTGGGCGCGGCGGTGGAGATTGGCGAGAAGACCCGCCTGTTTGCCGCGCCGCTGCACCCCTACACGCGGGCCCTGATGAGCGCCACGCCCGCGCTGCGCAAGGCCGACCGCCGCGAGCGCATCGTCATCCACGGCGAGCTGCCCAGCCCGCTGAACCCGCCAAGCGGCTGCAGCTTCCACAAGCGCTGCCCGCTGGCGATGCCGCGCTGCGCGCAAGAGGTGCCGCAGCTGCGCGAGGTGGATGGGCGGCGCGTGGCCTGCCACGCCGTCTGAAGTGCTGAGTTCCTGCGCCGCTGGCGCGGGCCATAACCGCCATGCATGTCCCGCGGCCATTCCGTGATGCGCCAAGTGTTGCTGCGGCGCCGACTTCGGGCGCTTGACCTCTGACAGGTCGTGACTTGCGTCGCAAGAATCTTTGCATTCGGCAAAGCAAGGACAAAACGACCATGAAGTTCCAGCCCACCCCCATCGCCTGCGGCCTGGCCGGCCTGCTGCTGAGCCTGCAGGGCACCGCCCTCGCACAGCAGGCCCCGGCCACCAATGACAAGGACGGCAAGACGAAGCAGCAGCTCGAAGCCGTCGTCGTGACCGGCATCCGCGCCTCGCTGGAAAGCTCGCTGGACGCCAAGCGCAACGCCTCGGCGAACGTGGACGTCATCACCGCCGTGGACGTGGGCAAGATGCCGGACAAGAACCTGGCCGACTCGCTGCAGCGTGTCGTCGGCGTGGCCGTGCGCACCGACTACGACGAGGCTGAGAAGGTGGCCATGCGCGGTGCCAACCCCGACATGTCGCTGATCCTGTTCAACGGCCACACCGTCTCGGGTGGTGACTGGTACCTGTCGGACCAGGCCTCCAGCAGCCGGTCCACCAGCCTGTCGCTGATGCCCTCCTCGGTGCTGAACTCGGCCACCGTCTACAAGACCTCGCAGGCCAACATCGTGGACGGCGGCCTGGCTGGCACGATCAATGTGACGACCCGCAAGCCGCTGGACAGCCCCAAGGGCTTCAGCGGCGTGGTCAGCGCCGGCGGCGTGTATGCCGACCTGCCGGGCAAGACCAGCCCGCAGCTCAACGCCAGCCTGAACTGGAAAAACGAGGACAGCACGCTGGGCTTCATCGGCCAGGTCTTCGCCGAGAAGCGCTACATCCGCCGCGACACCGCTTCGCGCTTCGCCTACGGCGCCAACTCCGGCTGGGACCAGATCAACACGGCCACCATGCTGGGCATCACCGACGCCTCGCTGGCCGGCTCGGGCTACACGGCCGCGCAGCTCAACGGTGTGCGTCTGCCGGGCTCGATGTCCACCGAGTTCGTCGAGGGCGTGCGTGACCGCAAGGGCGGCATGTTCTCGGGCCAGTTCAAGCCCACCAGCAATACCGACGTCGGCCTGACCGGCTTCTATTCCAAGATGAACGCGGCCAACTTCGGCCGCGCGACCATGGGCGCCATCTACCAGATGCTGGCCGGCCAGTCCGGCCCGCTGGGCGCGACCACACCCACTAACGTCGCCGGTCAGCGCGTCTACGCCTCCATCAAGAACCCGGTGATCGTCGACGAGACGACCGTCTACGGCCACAAGCTGCGCGTGCTGAAGTCCGCCGAGATCTCCTACGCGAACGGGCTGCCGGCCCAGTACGTGGGTGACTCCGAAGGCTTTTACCGCAGCGGCGCCTATGCCAGCTCGGGCTTCCTGGACCTGGACGGCAAGTGGGTCGTCAGCGACAAGCTGACGCTCAAGGGCCTGTTGAGCACGACCAAGGGCATCGGCCACACCGACATGGACCGCGGCCTGACCTACTCGCGCTATGGCCAGGGCATCAAGTACGACATCACCGACCTGGAAAGGGCGCCTGACTTCAGCTGGATCAATGCGGGCAGCGGCACGACGCCCATGGCCAGCAACTCACCCGCCGGCACGCCGGGCTACCGCCTGACCGGCCGCAGCGGCCTGAACCGCTACAACACAGTCGACAGCGAGAAGAGCTTTGCCGTCGACGGCGAATACACGCAGGACAGCGGCATCTTCAGCTCGCTGAACTTCGGCTTCCGCAATGCCGACCACCGCCGCCAGTACGGCTTGTCGACCGTGGCCTTGAAGTCCGCCTTCAGCGCCGCTAATGCGCCCGACCCGGCCCTGGCCGTGCCTTATCCCGGCGATTTCGGTGAATATCTGGACGGCAACTTCGACAACTCCGGCTTCTATTTCTCGAAGGAAACGCTGACCAAGCTTTTCGGCGACCTGGCCAAGCAGACCAATCCGCAGTGGGAGCGCCGCATCGCCAACTCGATTGACCTGCGCGAAGTGCAGAGCGCCGCCTACCTGATGCAGAACCTGGACGGCGAGAGGTGGTCGGGCAATGTCGGCGTGCGCTTGGTGCGCACGGTCTTCACCTCGCGCACGCCCGTGCCGTTGCCCGCCGGCAGCTGCCTGCGCATCGAACCGGGCAAGCCCTTCGTGCCCTGTGCGAAGTACCCGGACGCCATCATCGACGTCAGCGAAGGCCAGTCCTACTTCGACAACGTGCCGTTCAACGGCGCCACCGGCGTGATCTACCGCAAGGAGACCACCCGGCGCACCTTCGACGACATCCTGCCGAGCCTGAACCTGCGCTATGACTTCGGCCAGGGCATCATCGGCCGCCTGGGCCTGTCCAAGACCATCGGGCGTCAGAACTACAACCTCTACGGCGCGACTTATTCAGCCCAGACCTGCGGATCGCAGGGCTGCACGGTAACCGGCCCCAACCCGAACCTCACGCCGCTGAGTTCGCGCAACCTGGACATTTCGGTGGCCTGGTACTACGCCAAGCGCTCGATGCTGGCGCTGTCGGCCTTCAGCTCGCTGATCGACGGTTATGCCAAGACCGGCGCTACCGCGTCGGGCCAGACCGTCGAGCTCTACGACGGCACCACCGACAGCTATCGCACGTACCTGATCAACACATCCACCCAGCAGAAGGCCCGCATCCGCGGCCTGGAGCTGTCATGGGAACAGCCCATAGCCTGGGGCTTCGGCTTCCAGTCCAACGCGAGCTACGCCGAAACCCGCGTGGAAGACGGCCGCCCGATGAACGGCGCCTCCAAGATCGCCGGCAATGCAGGCGTGTACTTTGAGAACGACGTGTTCAGCGCCCGCCTGGTCTACAACTACCGCGGCGAATACGTGTCGAGCACCACGGCACCGGGTCCCACGGCCAACAGCCAGGGCATGTCGACCATCGGCGGCGTGCTGATGCCGTCAGCCCCGACGATTGCGGCACCGGTGTCCAACGTAGCCTTCTCGGCCAACTACAACGTCACGCCGGCGCTGCAAATCGCGTTCAGCGCCACCAACCTGACCAACCCGGTCCGCGCAACCTACCGCTACAGCGAGGAAGAGCAGCAGAAGGTCGACGCGAGCGGCCGCCAGTACTACCTCGAAGCGCGCTACAAGTTCTGAGCCAGGGGGCCGAGAGCAGGCCTGTGCGTCAACATGAGAAAGGGCCGGCTTCTGCCGGCCCTTTTGCTTTTGAGGCGGACGTGTTCAGCGGTTGCGCTTCTTCGCGACTTCGTTACCGATGACGCCACCGGCCGCGGCGCCGACGGCGGCACCTGCGGTCGAGCCGGTCACCACACCACCGACGACCGCGCCTGCGGTGGCGCCGACGACGGTGCTGGTTTCACGCGCCGACATGCCAGCGCAGGCGGTCAAGGCCAGGGTCGCCGCAGCGGCGACGGACACGATGGCCACACGCCAATAGGTGGAGCCGCTGGATTCGTTGGGAGTGAAAGTGGAGTTCATGGTCGGTTCCTTTGAGGAGCGATTTACCGTTACTCAACTTTCGTCGCTGTCGGGCTCCCGCAGGGCCAGCCGGCGGGCCGATGCCCTGTCAGACGAGGCCTATCACCAAAGCAAGAAGCCACCCCGTGGGGTGGCTTCGCGGGACGAAGATGCCGGTCAGCTCTTGGCGCTGAGGCATTCCTTCATGAAGGCCTTGCGCTCGTCGCCGGTCTTTCCCTTGGCGTCGGCGTTGCAGGTCTTCATCTTCTGCTGCTGGGGCGTGCCGCTGGCGGCGGTGGCGGCGGGCTTGGCAGACAGGCATTCCTTCATGAACGCCTTGCGCTCGTCGCCCTTCTTGTCGCCGGCGTCCTTGTTGCAGGTACCCATCTTGGATTGCTGGGCCGTGGGCGCCGGGTCGGCGGCATGGGCGGCAAAGGCGGCCAGGCCGAGGGCCATGGCGAGGGTGAAGCGTTTCATGGGGTCTCCTTCCTCTGGAGGTTGAATGGCCAGGGCATTCAAGCACGCCCGCCCGTCGCTGCCAATCGGTGGGACCGCGCCAACGACCACGTTCAGAGGATGCGGCGTGGGTGGTGCAGGGCCTCGTGCGCCGCATGCAGGCGGCGCACCAGCACGCGGATGAAGCCGCGGTCGAAGCGGTGCTGGCATTCAGGGCTGAGCTGGCCGACCGACTCGGGCGTGAAGCAGATCGTCGTGCACTCCTGGCTGACGCGGATGTCGGTGCTGTGGCGGCGCAGGTCGGGGTTGGGCGCCAGGTAGGCCATCTCCCCCACCGAGGTGCCCGTGCCGAGCGTCGCCACCTGGCGGCCGTCGCGGAAGACCTCGACCTCGCCCTGGGCAATGATGTGAAAGCTGTTGCCCTCCTGGCCGCGCTTGAAGAGGGCGTGGCCGAGCGGGTAGCGCCGCCAGCGCGCGCGCCGCACGACCTCCCACAGCTGCACGTCGCCGAAATCGGCGAAGAACTCCAGCGAGCGCAGCAGGTTGAAACGCTCCGAATCGCGCACCTCGCCCAGCCGGTTCAGCGGCACCTGCTGGCTGGCCACCAGGGCCGACAACGCCTGCGCAAAACTGTCCCAGTCGGCATAGCGCTCGTGCGGGCTCTTCGCCAGCGCGCGCAGCACGACGGCGTCCAGCCCCTCGGTGACGCCCTGCCGCTGGCCCATCAGCGGCAGCGGCGGCTGGTGGTAGATCTGGTGCATCAGTGCCATCTGGTGCGGCGCATCGAAGGGCGGGCGGCCGCCGATCAGGTGATACAGCACGGCGCCCAGCGCATAGATGTCGGCGCGGCAGTCGACGTCGCCGCCCTCGATCTGCTCCGGCGGCATATAGGCGAGCGAGCCGACGCGGTGGATCTGGGTCGCGTCGGCATTGAGGTTGAGGGCCGAGCCGAAGTCGCTGACCTTGACGTCGACGACCTGGCCGCCCGGGTCCAGCACGGCCAGCAGGTTGGCCGGCTTCACGTCGCGGTGGATGACGCCCTGGCGGTAGACATAGCTCAGCGCCATCGCGCACTTGAAGCCCAGCTCGACGATCTGGTCCAGCGGCAGCAGGCGGTCGCTGCGGCAGAAGTGCTTCAGCGTGACGCCAGGCACGTACTCCATGACGAGGTAGGGCGAGGCGGCCTCGGACACGGCGTCGAGGATGGCGACGACATTGGGGTGGTGCAGCCGTCCGGCCAGGGCCGCCTCGGCACTGAAGAAGCGGTTGCTGAAGTCGCTGCCCGGCGCATCCGGCGGCGGCGCCCAGGCGCGCATGCGCTTGATGGCCACGTCGACGTCCTGGAAGGGGTCGCGCGCCAGGAAGACATCGCTGGTCGCCCCTTCGCCCAGGCGCTTGATGACCTGGTAGCGGCCGATGTGGGCGGGCAGATCGTCGGCGGGGGCGGTCATGCGGGGCATGATATGGGCCGCCCCTTGGAGGAAACGCCCCTTGTTCTCCCACGTCCACCTCGGCACACGTGACTTTGATCGCGCCCTGGCCTTCTATCGCCCGCTGCTGGCGCTGCTTGGCGTGGCCGAGCGCTTCTGCGAGCCGGCACGGCCCTGGGCCGGCTGGCAGAGCAGCCCGGGGCCGCGCCCGCTGCTGCTCCTTGGCCGCCCGCTCGATGGTGAGCACGCAGCCGGCAATGGCCAGATGGTGGCCCTGCTCGCCAGCAGCCGCGCACAGGTTGACGCCGCGCATGCGCTGGCCCTCGCCCACGGCGCCCGCTGCGAAGGCCCGCCCGGCCTGCGCCCCGAGTACCACGCCAACTACTACGGCGCCTATTTCCGCGACCTCGACGGCAACAAGCTCTGCGTGGCCTGCCACGAACCCTGACGCATTGCGGCTCCCCCAGGGATGCGTTCCGGGCGAACGAGACCTGCCTCCTAAAATCGCCCCATGATCCAAGCCAAGCAGGCGCTGCTCGCCGCACTCGCCGACTCTCTCCAGGAAATCGCCCCCGGTTCAAACGCCGTCGCGGCTTTCGAATCGCCCAAGCAGGCCGCCCATGGCGACTTCGCCTGCACGGCCGCCATGCAGCTGGCCAAGCCACTCAAGGCCAACCCGCGCGAACTGGCCACGCGCCTGATCGAAGCCCTGCAGGGCAAGCCGGCTTTCCAGACCTGGGTGCAGGCGCTGGAGATCGCCGGCCCTGGCTTCATCAACATCCGGCTCAAGCCCGAAGCCAAGCAGGCCGTCGTGAGCGAGGTGCTGGCCGCCGGCCAGAAGTTCGGCCACCGCGCGCCGACGAGCAAGCACGTGATGATCGAGTTCGTCTCGGCCAACCCGACCGGCCCGCTGCATGTGGGCCATGCGCGCCAGGCGGCGCTTGGGGATTCGCTGTGCTCCGTCTTCCAGAGCCAGGGCCACGAGGTGACCCGCGAGTTCTATTACAACGATGCCGGCGTGCAGATCGCCACGCTGGCCAACTCCACGCAGATGCGCCTGAAGGGCTTCAAGCCCGGTGACGCCGAATGGCCGGAAGCCGCCTACAACGGCGACTACATCCAGGACATTGCCGATGCCTTCCTGAAGCGCGAAACAGTCAAGGCCGACGACCGCGAATTCACGGCCAGCGGTGACGTGAACGACCTCGACAGCATCCGCCAGTTCGCCGTCGCCTACCTGCGCCACGAGCAGGACCTGGATCTGCAGGCCTTCGGGCTCAGATTCGACAGCTATTTCCTCGAAAGCAGCGTCTATGCCGGCGGCCAGCTGGAGAAGACCGTCGAGCGCATCGTCGCCAACGGCAAGACCTACGAGGAAGGCGGCGCGCTGTGGTTCCGCTCGACCGACTACGGCGACGACAAGGACCGCGTGATGCGCAAGTCCGAGGGCGGCTTCACCTACTTCGTCCCCGACATCGCCTATCACGTCAACAAGTTCCAGCGCGGCTACACGCAGTGCATCAACATCCAGGGCACCGACCACCACGGCACCATCGCCCGCGTGCGCGGTGGCCTGCAAGCGGTGGACATGGGCATTCCGCAGGGCTTCCCGGACTACGTGCTGCACAAGATGGTCACGGTGATGAAGGGCGGCGAGGAGGTCAAGATCTCCAAGCGCGCCGGCAGCTATGTGACGCTGCGCGACCTGATCGACTGGACCAGCCGTGACGCGGTGCGCTTCTTCCTGATCAGCCGCAAGGCCGACACCGAGTTCGTCTTCGACATCGACCTGGCGCTGAAGGCCAACGACGAAAACCCGGTCTTCTACGTGCAATATGCCCACGCGCGCATCTGCTCGGTCATCCGCAAGTGGGGCGGCGACGTTGCCAGCGTTGCCCATGCCGACCTCAGCCTGCTGACCGCCCCGACCGAAGAAGCGCTGATGCTCAAGCTCGCCGCCTACCCCGACATGCTGACCGGCGCGGCTGAGGGCATCGCGCCGCACGACGTCGCCTTCTATGCCCGCGACCTGGCCGGCGCCTATCACTCCTACTACGCGGCCGAGCGCGTGCTGGACCAGGCGCCCGAGCTCAGCCGCGCGCGCGTCGCGCTACTGGCCGCCACCCGCCAGGTGCTGGCCAACGCGCTGGGCATGCTGGGTGTCAGCGCGCCCGAGCAGATGAACCGTGACACTGTCGAAACTTCGGAAACTACGGAGAGCGAATGACTGCTGCGTCCAAACCCGCCGGCCACAAGAACCAGAAAGGCGGCTTCGTCCTCGGGCTGATCGTCGGCCTGCTGGTCGGCCTCGCCGTCGCACTCGGCGTGGCGCTCTACATCACCAAGGTGCCCATCCCCTTCGTCGACAAGGTGCCGCAGCGCACCGCCGAGCACGACGCGCAGGAGGCCGAGCGCAACCGCAACTGGGACCCGAACGCGCCGCTGGCCGGCAGGGCCGCGCGCAGTGCCAGCGGCGTCGTCAACCCGCCGCCGCTGACGGCCCCACCGCCGGCCAGCACAACGGCCAGCGCCGCCGTCGCGGCCGCCAGTGCCGCAGCGGTCAGCGCCCTGCCCAAGCCGGCGCCGAAGCCCGAGGCCCCGGCGGCGGCGGCGTCAACGCCTCCCGCGGCCGGCGCCGAAGCCTATGTCTACTTCGTGCAGGCCGGCGCCTACACGCGTACCGAGGATGCCGAGTCGCAGAAGGCCAAGCTGGCCATCCAGGGCTTCACCGCCAAGGTCATGGAACGCGAACAAAACGGCCGCACTGTCTACCGGGTGCGCCTCGGGCCCGTTGACTCTCGTGACGAGGCCGAAGGCCTGCAACGCAAGATTGAGGGTGCGGGCTTTGAGGCCAACCTCGTTCGTGTACAACGTTGATCACGTCTGAACCTTAAGGATGCATGACGCCATGAAGCGCCGCGATTTCTCCGCCCTGCTCGCCACCGCCCCCGTGCTGGGCGCCACCGGTACCGCCCTCGCCCAGGGAGGCCCGGTCGAGGGCCGCCACTACCAGGCGCTGAACCCGCCGCTGGCGTCGACGCCGGGCAAGATAGAGGTGATCGAGTTCTTCTGGTACGGCTGCCCGCACTGCTATGCCTTCGAGCCCGCGATCGAGGGCTGGTCCAAGCAGCTGCCGGCCGACGTGGTCTTTCGCAAGGCGCATGTGGCCTTCCGTGCCAACGTCAAGATCCACCAGCGCATGTTCTATGCGCTCGAAGCCCTCGGCAAGGAAGCCGCGACGCGGCCCGCCATCTTCAACGCCATGCACCAGCAGGGCCAGACGCTGGACGACGCCAAGAGCCAGGCCAAGTTCCTCAGCGCCCTGGGCGTCGATCCGGTCAAGTACCAGGAGGCCTACAACTCCTTCGGCGTGGTGACCAAGTGCCAGCAGGCCGAGAAGCTGTCCGAGGCCTATCGCATCGACGGCGTGCCCAGCATCGGCGTGGCCGGCCGCTTCCTCACTTCGCCCAGCCAGTCCGCCGGCGGCCAGCGCCTGCCCGAGCATGAGTTGGGCCAGCGCGCCTTGCAGGTCACCGACTTCCTGATCCAGCGGGCGCGCAACAAGGCATGAAGCGTCGCGACGCCGCGGCGGCGCTGATTGCCGCTGGCATCAGTCCTGCGGCGCTCGCACAGGGCAGCCCTGTCGAAGGCCGGCATTACGCCCGCTTGGCACAGGCACTGCCTGGCCCGGCCGGCAAGATCGAGATCATCGAGTTCTTCTTCTATCGTTGCCCGCATTGCGCGGCCTTCGATCCGCTGCTGGAAGCGTGGGCGCACAAGCTGCCCGCCGACGTGAGCTTCCGTCGCGTGCCGGTCGGCCAGCAGGCGGTGTTGAAGCTGCACCAGCGCATGTACTACGCGCTGGAAGCCATGGGCGCACTGACGCCGGCCGTGCATGGCGGTCTCTTCAATGCCTTCCACCGCGTCGGTGCCGAAGCCAATGACGAGGCGGCGGTGATCACCCTGGTTGGCCGGCTGGGCGTGGACACGGTCAAGTTCAAGCAGGCCTTGGGCTCCTTCGGCGTGCAGACCAAGATGGCCCAAGGCCAGAGGCTGGCCGAACAAAGTGGCGCCGACACCGTGCCGGCCCTTGTCGTGGGCGGGCGTTGGCGCACGGGCCCGGGCATGGGCGGTACACCGGGGCAGAGCGAGGCAGCGCAGGGCCAGCAGGCGCTGGCCATTGCCGACTTCCTGATCAAGCAGGCGCGCGGCGGCAAAAATTCATGAAGCTTCGCTGAATCAGTTATCGAGCCGGAAAGGCTGACAACAGCAGCCGGACCCTAGAATGGCCTGCAACTTCCGTGCCGCCATGCATCGCCTCCTGATTCCGCTCGCTCTCGTGCTCGCCCTCCCTGCCGCCCAGGCAGAGAAGGCCGACCGCCTCAAGCCGATGATCTTCACGGCCGAGAAGCAGGGCCGGATCGACAGCGTCAACCAGCGCACCGAGCTGCTCGGCAACGTCATCATCACGAAGGGCAGCCTGCTGCTGAAGGCCGAAAAAGTTGACGTGCGCGAAACCCGCGACGGCTACCACCAGGCCTATGCCAGCGGAACGTCCGGCCAGCCGGTGAGCTTCCGCCAAGCGCGTGACATTCCCGGCGAGGCGGTGGACGGCGTGGCCGACCAGGTCGAGTACGACACCAAGACCGAGACCGTGCGCTTCATCGGCAACGCGACTGTGCGCCGTCTGCGCGGCACCGCGGTGGCCGAGGAAGTGACGGGCGCCGTCATCGTCTACGACAGCCGCACCGAGGTCTTCACGCTGGAGGGCGGCAGCGCCTCGCCCAACCCGAATGGCCGTACGCGCATCGTCCTGATGCCGCGCGCGCAGCCGGGCGATGAGGCGGCTTCGGCCCCCACCGCGCCGCTGCCGTTGAAGCCGTCGACGACGCTGCAGCCGGGCAAGCCTTCGTGATGGGCAACAACGCCGTGACCCCAGCGGACTGCGGCAGCCGGCTCGAAGCCGAAGGCCTGGCCAAGACCTACGGCGTTCGCAAGGTTGTCAAGGACGTCCATGTGCGCGTCGACTGCGGCGAAGTCGTCGGCCTGCTCGGCCCCAACGGCGCTGGCAAGACGACCAGCTTCTACATGATCGTCGGCCTGGTGCGCTCGGACGCCGGCATCATCCGCATCGACGGCGCCGAGGTGCAGCGCCTGCCCATCCATTCGCGCGCACGGCTCGGCCTGAGCTATCTGCCGCAGGAAGCCTCGATCTTTCGCAAGCTGACGGTCGAGCAGAACATCCGCGCCGTGCTGGAGCTGCAGTTGGACGAGCGCGGCAAAAGCCTGTCGCGTGCGCGCATCGACGAGTTGCTCAACGGCCTGCTGCACGACCTGTCCATCGACGGCCTGCGCGACAGCCCGGCACCGGCGCTGTCGGGCGGCGAGCGGCGCCGCGTCGAGATCGCCCGCGCGCTGGCGACCCAGCCGCGCTTCATCCTGCTGGACGAGCCCTTTGCCGGTGTCGACCCCATCGCGGTGCTGGAGATCCAGCGCATCATCAGCTTCCTCAAGGGCCGCGGCATCGGCGTGCTGATCACCGACCACAACGTGCGCGAGACGCTGGGCATCTGCGACCGCGCCTACATCATCAGCGAGGGCGCCGTGCTGGCCGAAGGCACGCCCGACGAGATCGTGGCCAACGCCGATGTGCGCAAGGTCTATCTCGGCGAACACTTCAGAATGTGATGAGCCCCTCGTCCAGCCTTGCCCCGCTGAACGCGGGCCAGCCTGACCGGTCCCCCGAGGGGACGGCGATGCTCGCGGGGCGGTCCCCGCTCGCACATCGCCTGACGGGCCGGCTTGGGAGCGGCCCGGCGCTCGGCCCGAAAGACGTCGCGCCATGAAGCAGACGCTCCAGGTCCGCCTCAGTCAGCACCTCGCGCTGACACCCCAACTGCAGCAATCCATCCGCTTGCTGCAGCTGTCCACGCTGGAGCTGCACCAGGAAGTCGAGCAGATGCTGGCCAGCAACCCATTGCTGGAGACCGAAGACGAGTTCAGCGTCAGCACGCCCGAGCTGGCCAGCAATGCGCCGGCCGAGGTCGGCACCGAGGCCTCGGCGGGTGAATCGGAAAGCAGCGGCGAGGTGGCCGAGGCCCCGGAGCTGAGCGCCGAGGACTTCGGCGGCACCGAGCGCGAGGATTGGGAGAACGGCACCGAGCGCGACGACTTCGACGGTATCCGTGAGCTGCCCAGCAGCAGCACCGGCACGGGCAGCGGCGAAGACGGCGAGCGCGAGAGCCAAGAGTTTGCCGAGACGACGCTGGCCGAGCACCTGACCCAGCAACTCGCCGGCATGTATCTGTCGGCCGAGGACCGCGCCGTCATGCAGATCCTCATCGAATCCTTGAACGAGGACGGCTACCTGGAGGATGCGCTGGAAGAGATCGCCGCGGCCCTCGTCGAGGACGAGGAAGAACGCGAGGAGCTGCTGGACCGCCTCCGCATCTCGCTGCGCCTGCTGCAAAGCCTGGAGCCCGCCGGCATCGGCGCGCGCGACCTGTCCGAATGCCTGGTGCTGCAGTTGCTCGCCTGCCCCCACTGCCCGGCCCAGGCCGCGGCGATCCTGATCTGCAAGGGTCATCTGGAGTTGCTGGCGCGCCGCGACATGCGCCGCCTGATGGCGGAGACCGGCGCCGACGAGCTGCTGCTGCGCGAGGCACAGGGGCTGATCACGCGGCTCGAACCCAAGCCCGGCCGCCGCTTTGCAGCCGGCGCTGCCGCAGCCGTGGTGCCCGACGTCATCGTTCGGAAAGTGGGCCGCGAGTTCCGCGTCATGCTCAACCCCGAGGTGGCGCCCAAGCTGCGCATCAACGAGCTCTACGCCAACGCGCTGCGCGCCACGCGCGGCGGCATCAGCAACTCGCCGCTGGGGGGCCAGCTGCAGGAGGCCCGCTGGTTCATCAAGAACATCCAGCAGCGCTTCGACACCATCCTGCGCGTGAGCACGGCCATCGTCGAGCGCCAGCGCGGCTTCTTCACGCATGGTGAGCTGGCGATGAAGCCCCTGGTGCTGCGCGAGATCGCCGATGAGCTGGGCCTGCACGAGTCGACCATCTCGCGAGTGACGACGGCCAAGTACATGGCGACGAGCTGGGGCACCTTCGAGCTGAAGTACTTCTTCGGCTCGGGGCTGAGCACGGAAGCCGGCGGCGAGGCGTCGAGCACGGCCGTGCGCGCGCTGATCAAGCAGTTCGTCGCCGCCGAGGACATCAAGAAGCCGCTGTCCGACAGCGCGCTGGCCGGCATGCTGGAAGAGCAGGGCATCCAGTGCGCGCGCCGCACGGTGGCCAAGTACCGCGAAGCGATGAAGATCGCGCCGGCGAATTTGCGCAAGGCGCTGTAGAGCGCTTCGCTGTCGCGACGACGGTCGCATCAGGAGATCCAAGGCCAGCCCTTCCAGGTCCGGGTGGTACGCGCGCGCTGACTGCTATTGCTGGGGCAGTGCTGCCTTGCGCCATTCCCTCGGCGACTGCCCGGTGTGCGCCCGGAAGGCCCGCGACAGCGCCGCCTCGCCGCCATAGCCCACGTCGGCAGCGATGTGCTTGAGGGCCTGCCCCGCCAGCAGCCCTTTCTGCGCCAGGCCGATGCGCCAGCGCTGCAGGTAGACGCCGGGCGTGCAGCCCACCGCGTCGCGGAAGCAGTTGGCGAACACCGTGCGCGACATGCCCGCTCGCGCGGCCAGCTCCTCCAGCGGCCACTCCAGCTGGGGTGAGTCGTGCATGGCCACCAGCGCGCCGCGCAGCCGCGGGTGCGACAGGCCGGCCAGCATGCCCGACTGCACGCGGCCCTGCGCCATCAGCTCGCGCAGCACCCAGATCATCAGCACCTCGAACAGCCGGTCCAGCATCAGCTGGCGCCCGCAGTAGGTGGCCTCGGCCTCGGCAAACAACTGCTCCAGCACCGGCGCGCAGCCTGGCACCGAGGCCAGCGGCAGGCAGACCCAGGGCGGCAGCGCTGCGGCAATGGGGTGGCTGGCGCCGCCCTCGAAGGCCATGTGCGCGCACAGGAACTGCGCGCCGCAACTGGGGTCGGTCACGAAGCGATGCGCCAGCGGGCGCGCATAGAGCAGCAGGCTCGGCTCGTCGATGCGCAGCGGCTCCGGCGTGCCGTCGTTGTGCACGTCGACGCCGCCTTCGCGGATCAGGTGCAGCTGACCGCGCCCGGCCTGTGGCTCCAGGCTATTGACGCCGCACAGCGGGCCGGCCTGGAAGGTTTCGGCGCGCACGGCGAAGTGCGAGAAGAGGGCAGCGAGTCGGTCGGCCATGGTCAGTACGAATTGCAAACTAAGACGTACCAAATGGTATTTCAAGTACGGCGCTCACGGGCAAAGTTCGTCCTGTCGCAAGACCACTTGTTTCCCCCACCGACCCACTTCCCAGGAGCCCACCGTGACCCGCCAAACCAGCTTCAACCGCGCCGTCTTCCAGCTGCTGTTCGCCAGCGCCGCCCTTGTCGGCACCGCGGTCAACGCCCAGTCCTATGTGACGGACCCGGAGTCGGGCGCCAGCGTCGGCGTGGCGTCCACCGTCTCACGGGCCGAAGTGCTGGCCGATCTGAAGATCTACCAGGAGTCGGGCCTCGCCGCTGCCGAGCGCACCGCCGCCGAGACCGGCCACAACACCGTCGAATTGCAAGCCGCCCGCGAGCGCTATGCCGCGCTGCGCCAAGGTGAGCGTTACGCCGCCCTGGTGGCTGAGTACGCCGCGCGCCGTGGCGAGACCGTCCGCCCGGTCGCCAAGGCCTGATCGCCGTCACACCTTCAACATTCTTTGGAGCTCACCATGAACGCCTTCACCCGCCTCGCCCTCGCCGCCACCATCGCCATCGGTGGAGCCGCTGCCCACAGCCAGGCTTCGGCCGCCAACCCTGCCGCTGCCGTCGTCACCCCCTACGTTGCGGCCGCAGACGGCACGCCCCTCTACGTCAAGGACTGGGGTCCGAAGAACGGCACCGTCGTCGTCTTCAGCCACGGCTGGCCGCTGAATGCCGACAGCTGGGAGTCGCAGATGCAGTTCCTGGCCGAGAAGGGCTACCGCGTCATTGCCCATGACCGACGCGGCCACGGCCGCTCGGGTCAGCCCTGGGCCGGCAACAACATGGACCAGTACGCCGACGACCTCGACGCCGTGCTGCGCGCGCTGGACGTCAAGCGCGCCACGCTGGTGGGCTTCTCCACCGGTGGCGGTGAGGTGGCCCGCTACATCGGCCGCCACGGCACGGCACGCGTTGCCAAGGCTGTGCTGGTGGGCGCCATCACGCCCATCATGGGTCAATCGCCGACGCACCCCGAAGGCGTGCCCACCGCCGTGTTCGACAGCCTGCGCAAGGCCTCGCTCGACAACCGCGCCCAGCTCTACAAGGACATCGCCGGCGGGCCCTTCTTCGGCTTCAACCGCCCCGGCGCCAAGGTCTCGGCCGGTCAGGCTGACAGCTTCTACGCGCAGGGCATGCAGGCCGGCAGCAAGGCCACCTACGACAGCATCGACGCCTTCTTCCACTCCGACTTCCGCGCGGACCTGAAGAAGTTCGACATCCCGACGCTCGTCATCCACGGCGCTGACGACCAGATTGTGCCCATCGCAACCACCGGCCGCGCGACTGCCAAACTGGTCAAGGGCGCGCGCCTGATCGAGTACGCCGACGGCCCGCACGGCATCACCGACACGCACAAGGACCGCCTCAACCAGGACCTGCTGGACTTCGTGCGGCAGTAAGTGACTGGACCCGTCCTTGGTCGTGAATCAGTCCTTGGACGGGCCCTTCTCCGGCGCCAGCGGCTCGAACACGAAGCGCATGCCGCGCGTATAGCTCTCGGCCTTGGTGCCTGCATGCCGCTCGCCGTCGATGCTGCGGTTCTGGAACACCAGCTCCGGATGCTTGAGCTCGGGCAGCAGCGCCTGGTAGCGCTTGATGCCGGCCAGGAAGGCGGGCCACTCGTGCTCCGCGCCGGTCACATAGAGCCTCGCCTTGATCGGCTTGCCCGTCGCGGCGTAGGCCTTGGCCTTGCCGATGATCCAGTCGTTGCCCACGACGACGGCGGGACTTGCGGCGATGTAGCCCTTGAAGAGCTCGGGCTTGGCATACATCGCATGCAGCGTGAACAGGCCGCCCAGCGAGCTGCCGGCGAGAAACCGTTGCGCCGGGTCGGCGCGGTAGTCGCGCTCCAGCAGCGGAAAAATGTCTTTCTCCAGCGACGCGATGAACTTGTCGGCATTGCCGGTGTCGCTGAACAACGGGTTCATGCGCACCGGCGACAGCTCCCAGGCGCGCAGTTGGCCGTAGTCCGGGTTGTCGCCCGCATAACCCAAGCCCACTGTGATGAACTCCGGCACGACCTTGTCGTAGGCCAGGTTGTTGTAGGAGCTGACGATGGTTGCGAAGTCCCAATAGCCATCGGTGACGTACAGCACCGGGTAGCGCCGCTTGGGCTCCTTGGCGAACGACGCCGGCAGGTGGATGTGCAGCTGGTAGGTCCGGCCATCGGCGTTCTTCGGCAGCGCGCGCAGCAACGAGTTCGGAATGGTGTGCGCGGGGTAGGCGGGCGCCGGGTCGGCAGCCTGCGCCTGAAGCGCGCTGAACAGGAAGGCCAGGGTCAGAACGATTCGCTTCATGGCTTGCGTCAGGTTGTGGGATAACGCTGTCCAGTTTATGGCCGGCGACAATGCGCCCCGTGAGCCTGCCCAACAAACTCTCCCTCTTCGTCTCTTGCGCCGGTGGCGTCGAACCCCTGCTCGAAGAAGAGCTCAAGCGCTTCCTGCCGCCCGGCGTGCGCAGCAAGGTCGAGCCCTTGCGCGGCGGCTGCGGCGTGGTCGGCAGCCTCGAAGACGCGATGCAGATCAATCTGGAGAGCCGCCTCGCGCAGCGCGTGCTCATCGAGCTGATCGAGGGCCCCTACCGCCACGAGGACGACCTCTATGCGCTGGCGCGGCGCGTCGACTGGCGCGACTGGATCACGCCCCGCGAGACCCTCCGCGTCGACACCATCGCCCAGCGCTCGCCGCTGAAGAGCCTGAACTTCACGACGCTGCGCATTAAGGACGCGATCTGCGACCAGCTGCGCGAGCACACCGGCGAGCGCCCCAGCGTCGACACGCATTCGCCCGACCTGCCGGTGCTGCTGCACGTCGGCCCCGAGCGCGCGGCCATCTATGTCGACACCTCCGGCGAGCCACTGTTCAAGCGCGGCTGGCGCGTCGACAAGGGCGACGCGCCGCTGAAGGAGACGCTCGCCGCAGCCATGTTGGCCGCCGCCGGCTGGCGGGGCGACAGCGCGCTGCACGACCCCTGCTGCGGCTCGGGCACCATTCCCATCGAAGCTGCGCTGATCGCTTGCGACTCCGCGCCCGGCCTGACGCGCCGCTTCGCCTTCGAACGCCAGATCCCGTTCTCCACGCCGGCCATGAAGACCACCTGGGCGGCCATGACCCAGGCCGCACGTGCGCGCATCCACGCGCCGGCCGTGCCCATCTATGCCAGCGATGTGGCCTTCCGCATGGTCGACTTCGCGCGCCGCAATGCCGAGCGGGCGGGCGTGGCCGCCTACATCCAGTTCAACGGCGGCGACGCGCTGGAGCGGCCCGCGCCGCAGCTGCCCGACGGCATGCCGGGCAGCATCCTCATGAACCCGCCGTATGGCGAGCGCATCGAGGTGCGCGGCAAGGCCGCCATGTCGCGCGACGCACAGGGCTCCGAAGAGCTGGACGGCGGCGACGACTTCTTTCCGCGCCTGGCCGCGCACTGGAAGCGCCAGTACACGGGCAACCCGGCCGGCTGGACGGCCTGGATGCTCAGCCCCGACATGAAGCTGCCCAGCAAGATGCGGCTGAAGGAGTCGCGCCGCGTGCCGATGTGGAACGGCCCCATCGAATGCCGGCTGTTCCGCTTCGACCTCGTGAAGGGCTCGGCACGCAAGGTCACCGAGGGCGATGCGCCGGCGTGAGCTGATCCTTGCCGCGGTGCTCGGGCTGGCTGCGCTCGGCGCGCGGGCCCAGTCCTGCAGCCTGGTCTTCGGCCAGGGCCGCAACCCGCCGCTCAAGGGCGGGCCGGACTGGGACGGGCTGAACCAGCGCTTCAACGCCGCCGTGAGCCGCGCACTGGATGCGGACGGCCGGCGCGCCGTGCCGATGACGGCCTCCAGCGTCCAGATCAACCCGGAGGCGGCCGGCCTGGAACTGCTGCAGCAGGCCGATCGGCTGGGCTGCGCCACGCTGGTGGAAACCGCCGTCTTCGCCGATGAGCTGGACACGCTGGTGCTGCGCCTGCGCGTCTACCCCCTGCTGCCCCAGCTCGGCGATGGCGCCACCCTGGTCGGCCTGCGCATCGGCGCGCCGCTGTTCGTCACGCAGCGCGACCTGGACTTGAAGGCCCTGGCCCGGCTCAAGCCCGAACTGCTCGGCCAGCAGATGGCCGGCGAATACCTTCAGCACGACCGGCGCTGACGCAGCGACAGCCCTGCCAGCGCGGCCGCGCACAGCGCGATGGGCACGAGGCTGGCCCAGTTCATCCACTGCCAGCCGCCGGTCGTGACGAGGGCGCCGGAGGAGAACGAGGTCAACGTCATCGTCGCGTAGACACCGGTGTCCAGCAGGCCCTGCGCGCGCGTCTTCTCCTCGGGCCGGTAGGCCTGCGTGAACAGCGTGGTGCCGCCGATGTAGAGGAAGTTCCAGCCGATGCCCAGCAGCAGCAGCGCGCCGAGAAAGTGCGGCAGATCCTGGCCCGACAGCGCAAACGCGACGCAGCCGACGTTGAGCGCCACACCGGCCCACAGCACGGGCTGCACGCCGACGCGCTTGATCAGCGAGCCCGTGAAGAAGCTCGGCACGAACATGCCCAGCACATGCCATTGCAGCACCAGGCTGGCGTCCGAGAACGGCAGGCCGCACTGGCCCATCGCGATGGGTGTGGCCGCCATCAGCAGATTCATGACGCCGTAACCGAGCGCACTCACAGCCAGCGCCACCAGGAAGACCGGCTGGCGCACGAGGTCGGCACCGCTGCGGCCACCAGCGCCAGGCGCGGGCTGTGCGAGCGGTGGAAAGTCGATCAGCGAGATCAGCACCAGCCCGGCCAGCGCAACGCCCATCAACAGCAGGTAGGCGCCTGCGAACGGCGCGACCAGCAGGTCCTTGCTGACGCCGGCCACCCACGGCCCCAGGATGGCGCCCAGGCAGCCACCGCCCAGCACCCAGGAGATCGCGGTCTCGCGCTTGTCGGGTGCCACCAGCTCGGTGGCGGCAAAGCGGTACAGCGCCGCGTTGGCGGTGTAGTAGCCCGCGACGAGCGTCGCGAGGACGACGCCCCAGAACTGCTGGTTCAGCACGCTCCAAAGCGACGCGCCACAGCTGGCAAAGGCCACAGCCAGGCCGATCTGGAAGCCGCGCCGCCGCCCGAAGCGCAACTGGTGCCGGCCCACCATGCGTGCCGTGAGCGCACCGCCGGCCACATAGGCACAGATCGGCAGCGTCGCCATCCACGGCCGGGGCGCCAACGCCAGGCCGACCAGGCCATTGATGGCCATGAAGCAGATGTTGTTGGTGAGGAAAAGGCCCTGGGCCAGAACGAGCAGCGCGAGCTTCTTGTTCATGCGGCCACACTGAGCCAGGCGAGCACGGCCAGCGGTGCGGTGTCGGCGCGCAGGATGCGCGGGCCGAGCGTAATGGGCGCGAAGCCGCGGGCGCGCGCAGCGTCTTCCTCGGCCTCGGTCAAGCCGCCCTCGGGGCCGCTGAGGAACAGCGCGCGCTGCTGCGAGAAAGCCGTCAGTGGCGCGGCGGCACGCGGGCTCAGCAGGCCGCGCCATTCGTCGTCCCGCGGCGCCAGCGACGCCAGCCAGCTCGCCAGCGGCAGCACGCGCTCGATGCGCGTCGGCACCGTGCGACCGCTCTGCTCGGCCGCGGCGATGGCCACACCCTGCCAGTGCGCGCGCTTCTTGTCGGCGCGTTCGCCCGACAGGCGCAGCACCGAACGCTCGGCCACCAACGGCTGCAGCGCCGCGGCACCGAGCTCTGTGGCTTTCTCGACGAGAAAGTCCATGCGGTCATTGGCCGGCATGACGACGGCCAGCGTCACCGCAAGGGCCAGTTCGCGCTGCGGGTGCACGGCCTCGATCAGGCGCACGCCGACGGCGCTGCGGCCCATGGCCGTGACTTCGGCCTGCCATTCCGGGCCGCTGCCGTCGAACAGCGTCAGCACGTCGCCGGGCTGCAGGCGCAGCACCTGAACATGGCGGGCCGCACCGGGCGGCAGCGTGATCTCGCCGCCGGAACTCAGCGGGGGGAGCGGGGTATCGACGAAGAAGCGGGGCAAGTGCGGGCTCGTGAGAAGGCCCCTCGGCAGGGCGAGCCGCGAGTGTCCCTCAGCGCAGGCCCAGCGCGTCGCGCACGGCGGCGGCAGCGGCCTCGCCCTTGGCCTTCTGCACCCGCTCGACAAGCTGCAGCGCCAGGCCCTGCAAGGTGGCCAAGCTGTCGGCACGCTCGACCTCCAGCGCGAAGGCATAGCCCTTGAAGGGGCCGAGCAGCTTGGTCGCCTCACCGCTCAGATAGGTGTACAGGGCCGCACGGTCCAGCAACGGTGAGCCGCCCGCAATGGCCTGGCCGATGGGCGTCGCGGCTGCAGGTGCCGCGGGAGCCGGCGGTGGGGCAACCGGCGCTGAGGCGGCGGGGGCCGAGGCAGTGGGCGCAGGTGCAGGCGGCGCAGGCTGCGGTGCAAGCGCTTGGCCGGCCGCGTTCTGCGGCGCGATCAGCCCGTGCTGGCGCAGCGTCACGAGGTCCGCCTCGGTCGCGCCTGTCACCAGGCGCAGCCATTCGCCGGCCGTCTTGCTCGCGTCCAGCACGAGCAGGAGATTGCGAGCGGTGCGCGACAACGGCAGGGTCCGCGCGCGGATTTCAGCGCGGCCGGTTTCGGTCTTGGAATGCAACAGGTCGAGCACGTTTTGGGGCCTCGCCCACGAGCGGGATCAGCGCTCGCAGGTCAACGGGGATCAGTATTCAGCTCTTGTCCCGCAACTCCCTGCGGAGGATCTTGCCAACGGGTGTCTTCGGCAGCTCGGTGCGGAACTCAACGATCCGGGGTCGTTTGTAGCCGGTCAGGTTGGCTTCGCAATAGGCTCGCACGTCGGCCTCGGTCACATTCGGGTCTTTCTTCACGATGACCACCTTCACGGCCTCGCCTGCCTTGGCGTCCGGCACGCCGACGGCAGCGCATTCGAGGATGCCGGGCATCTGCGTGAGGACATCTTCAACCTCGGTCGGATACACGTTGAAACCGCTGACGAGGATCATGTCCTTCTTGCGATCAACGATCTTGAAATAACCGCGTTCATCCACGGTGCCGATATCACCGGTGCGGAAGAAGCCGTCGGCCGTCATGACCTTGGCCGTCTCGTCCGGGCGCTGCCAGTAGCCCGCCATGACCTGCGGGCCCTTGATGGCGATCTCGCCGGGCTGGCCCATCGGCACCTCGTTGCCGTCGTCGTCCAGCAGCTTGAGCTCGGTCAGCGGCAGCGGCAGGCCGATGGTGCCGCTGTAGGCCGTGCTGTCGGTCGGGTTGCAGGTGGCCGTGGGCGAGGTCTCCGACAGGCCATAGCCCTCGACGATGGGGCAGCCGGTCTTGTCCAGCCACAGCTTGGCTGTGGCCTGCATGACTGCCATGCCGCCGCCGACCGAGATGACGAGCCTGCTCCAGTCCACCGAGCCGAACTCTGGATGATTGGCCATCGCCATGAACAGCGTGTTCACCGCCGGGAAGCTGTGGAAGCGGTGCTGCGACAGCTCCTTGAACACGGCCGGCAGGTCGCGCGGATTGGGGATCAGCACATTGGCCCCGCCCATGTGCATGGACAGCATCATGTTCGCGTTGAAGCCGAAGATGTGATACAGCGGCAGCGCGCAGATGGTGACGATCTGCTCGCCCTTGGGCACCTTCTTCAGCGCCGGCTGGTACCAGGCCTCGTTTTGCAGGATGTTGGCGACCAGGTTGCGATGCAGCAGCACGGCGCCCTTGGACACACCCGTCGTGCCGCCGGTGTACTGCAGCACGGCGATGTCGTCCGGGCCGAGCTTGGGCGCCTTGTAGGTCAGGCCACGGCCCTTCGCTAACGCATCGTTGAAGCGCACGGCACCCGGCAGCTCAAAGGCCGGCACCATCTTCTTCACCTTGCGCACCACATAGTTGACGATGGCGCCCTTGACCATGCCCAGCATGTCGCCCATGGCCGCCAGGATGATGTGCTTCGTGGGCACCGAGCGGATCACCTGCTGCAGCACAGAGGCGAAGTTCTCGATGATGACGATGGCCTTGGCGCCCGAGTCCTTGAGCTGGTGCTCCAGCTCTCGCGGCGTGTAAAGCGGGTTGACGTTGACGACGACATAACCCGCCCGTAGCACGGCAGCCACGGCCACCGGGTACTGGAAGAGGTTGGGCATCATCAGCGCGACGCGGTCACCTTTCTCAAGGCCCAGGCTCTGCAGATAGGCGGCAAAGGCCCGCGAGGCCTCGTCCACCTGCGCAAAGCTGACGCTCTTGCCCATCATCAGATAGGCGGGCTTGTCGGCGTTCTTCTTGAACCCGGTGTCGAGCAGATCGACGAGGCTGGGGTAGAGCGACGTGTTGACGTCGCGCGGCACCTCGGCCGGGTAATGCTTCAGCCAGATCGGCTCCATGCCTTGTCTCCTTATTGCTTGGCGCG
This sequence comes from Pelomonas sp. Root405, assembly GCF_001425165.1. Taxonomy (GTDB): domain Bacteria; phylum Pseudomonadota; class Gammaproteobacteria; order Burkholderiales; family Burkholderiaceae_C; genus Pelomonas. The sequence goes on along the minus strand of NZ_LMDU01000012.1, from coordinate 445,051 downwards.
GATTCTGACCGAAGGCTGACAACGGGCGGGTCAGGGGATTCGATAGCGCGGCCTTGGGGCCGCGCCACGATCACTCGACAGCCTTGAGCATGTCCTCCACCACCTTCTTGGCATCGCCGAACACCATCATGGTCTTGTCCATGTAGAAGAGTTCGTTGTCCAGGCCTGCATAGCCGGCGGCCATGGAGCGCTTGTTGACGATGATGGTCTTGGCCTTGTACGCCTCCAGGATCGGCATGCCGTAGATGGCGCTGCCCTTCACGTGCGCAGCCGGGTTCACGACGTCATTGGCGCCCAGGATGATGGCCACGTCGACCTGGCCGAACTCGCCGTTGATGTCTTCCATCTCGAAGACCTGGTCGTAGGGCACCTCGGCCTCGGCCAGCAGCACGTTCATGTGGCCCGGCATGCGCCCGGCCACCGGGTGGATGGCGTACTTGACGGTGATGCCCTTCTCGGTGAGCTTGGCGGCCAGCTCCTTCACGGCATGCTGGGCGCGCGCCACGGCCAGGCCGTAGCCGGGCACGATGACGACGCTTTCGGCGTTGCCGAGCACGAAGGCCGCGTCGTCCGCGCTGCCGCTCTTGACGGGGCGAGCCTTGCCGTCGCCCGCCGCGGCCGTGCCGGCCTCGCCGCCGAAGCCGCCCAGGATGACGTTGAAGAACGAGCGGTTCATCGCCTTGCACATGATGTAGCTCAGGATCGCGCCCGAACTGCCCACCAGCGAGCCGGCAATGATCAGCATGCTGTTGTTCAGCGAAAAGCCGATGCCCGCAGCCGCCCAGCCGGAATAGCTGTTCAGCATGGACACGACGACCGGCATGTCGGCACCGCCGATAGGGATGATCAGCGTCACGCCGAGCACGAAGCCCAGCGCCACGACGATCCAGAAGGCATGCTCGTAGCCGTGCAGGCTGAACACCCCGCAGCCCCAGATGGCCAGCAGACCGAGCAGCAGGTTCAGCCAGTGCTGGCCCTTGAAGGTGACCGGAGCACCCTGGAACAGGCGGAACTTGCTGCCGCCCGACAGCTTGCCCCAGGCGATGACGGAGCCCGTGAAGGTGACCGCGCCGATGAAGGCGCCCAGCGCCAGCTCAAGCCGATTGCCGGTGGGAATGGCGCCGCCCTTGGCCGCGATCTGGAAGGCCCACGGTTCGTAGACCGCCGCGACCGCGATGGCCACGGCCGCCAGGCCGATCATGCTGTGGAAGAAGGCGACCAGTTCGGGCATCTTGGTCATTTCGACCGTCTTGGCCTTCCATGCGCCGAAGCCGCCGCCGACGACCAGGCCGAGCAGCACCCAGCCCAGGCCCACGGCCGAACCGCCGGCCAGCTTGACGATGAGCGCTGCCGTGGTGAACGCGGCGATGGCCATGCCGACCATGCCGAAGAGATTGCCGCGGATGGACGTCGTCGGGTGCGACAGGCCCTTGAGCGCCTGGATGAAGCAGACGCTGGCGATCAGGTAGAGCAGCGTGACGAGGTTCATGCTCATGGCTTGCCCTCCGTCGCAGGTGCAGTGACGGTTGCCTTCTTTTCCTTCTTCCTGAACATCTCCAGCATCCGCCGCGTGACGAGGAAGCCGCCGAAGATGTTGACCGCCGCTAGCGCGACGGCCAGCACGCCCATGCCCTTGGCGAACGGCGTCTCGGTCAGCGCCGCGGCCATCATGGCGCCGACGATGACGATGGCCGAGATCGCGTTGGTGACGGCCATCAGCGGCGTGTGCAGCGCGGGCGTGACGGTCCAGACGACGTGGTAGCCCACGTAGATGGCCAGCACGAAGATGATCAGGTTGATGACGGTGTGATCGACGATTTCCATCTTCAGCTCCGGGTCACTTGACCGTCTTGGGTCACGCGGCAGGCCGCGACGATGTCGTCATCCAGCGGCACGTTGAATGTGCCTTCCTTGGTGATGACGAGCTTGAGGAAGTCCAGCACGTTGCGTGCATAAAGCGCCGACGCATCGGCCGCAACCAGCGCCGGCAGGTTGGTCTCGCCGACGATGACGACGCCATGCTTGATGACCGTCTTGCCAGCCTCGGTCAGCGGGCAATTGCCGCCCGCGGGCGCCGCGATATCGACGATGACCGAGCCCGGCTTCATCGCCTTGACCATCTCCTCGGTGACCAGCACCGGCGCCGCGCGGCCGGGGATCAGCGCTGTCGTGATGACGATGTCGGCCGCCGCGACGCGCTTGGCGACCTCGGCCTTCTGCCGGTCCAGCCAGCTCTGCGGCATCGGGCGGGCATAGCCGCCCACGCCTTCGGCCGCTTCCTTCTCCTCGGCGGTCTCGTAAGGCACGTCGATGAACTTCGCGCCGAGGGACTCGACCTGCTCCTTCACCGAGGGCCGCACGTCGCTGGCCTCGATGACGGCGCCCAGGCGCTTGGCGGTCGCAATCGCCTGGAGGCCAGCCACGCCCACGCCCAAGATGACGACACGCGCCGCCTTCACGGTGCCCGCCGCCGTCATCAGCATCGGGAAGAAGCGCTGGTACTTGTCGGCCGCGATCATCACGGCCTTGTAGCCGGCGATGTTGGCCTGGCTGGACAGCACGTCCATGCTCTGCGCACGTGTCGTGCGCGGCGCGGCTTCGAGCGCGAAGCTCGTCAGCCCCGCCGAAGCCATGGCGGTGAGGCCGTCGCGGTCGAAAGGGTTGAGCATGCCGACAAGGGCCGTGCCGGGCTTCATCAAGGGCAGCTCGTCGGCGCCGGGTGCGCGTACCTTGAGCACCAGTTCACTGCCGAGTGCGGCGGCCTGGTCGACGATCTCGCAACCCACCGCCTCGTAGGCCGCATCGGTCACGCTGGCTGCCACGCCCGCGCCCGACTCGATGCGCAAGCTGTGGCCTTGGGCCTTGAGTTTCTTGGCCGTCTCGGGCGTGACGGCCACGCGGGTCTCTCCGGCCGCGCGTTCGCGCGGTACGCCGATCTGCATGGAATCTCCTCCGGGGACAGGGTGCGCGGCAGCTTACACAATGCTTGCGCCCGCCCACTGCGGGAATGCGCGAGGAGGTTTCATGAGTGCCACAGATCGTTTTCGTCCCAGCGTCACTGTCGCCGCGGTGATTGCCCACGCCGGGCGCTACCTGCTGGTCGAGGAGGAAACCCCCGAGGGCCTGATGCTCAACAACCCTGCGGGCCACCTGGAGCTGGGCGAAACGCCCATCGAGGCCGTCGTGCGCGAGGCCCTGGAGGAGACGATGCGCGACTTCGTGCCGACGTCTTTTCTCGGCGTCTATCTGGCCCGCTTCGTGCGGCCGGCGCGATTAGAGGATGTCACCTATGTCCGGCTGGCCTTCAGCGGCTCGGTCGGCGAAGAGATCGCCGGCCGCACGCTGGATGAGGGCATATGCCGCACGCTGTGGATGAGCGAGGCGGAGCTGGCCGCCTGTACCGACCGCCACCGCAGCCCGCTGGTGCTGCAATGCGTGCAGGACCATGCGGCCGGGCGGCGGCTGCCGCTGGAGACGGTGTTTGCGCACGCGTCGCTGCAATCGCCGCTGATGAAGGGCTGAACCGGCAGGTCAAACGCCTGTTCGCGCCGGCTGAAGATGCTTTGGGACAATCGCCCCCATGAGTTCCCCCAAGAAGCACCGTGTCGTCGTTGGCCTGTCCGGCGGCGTGGACTCGGCCGTGACCGCCCACCTGCTGAAGCAACAGGGCCACGAGGTCATCGGCATCTTCATGAAGAACTGGGAAGACGATGACGACGACGAGTACTGCTCGACGCGGCAGGACTTCCTGGATGCGGCGTCCGTCGCCGACGTGCTGGGCATCGAGATCGAGCACGTCAACTTCGCCGCGGAATACAAGGACCGCGTCTTCGAAAGCTTTCTGCGCGAGTACCAGGCCGGCCGCACGCCCAACCCGGACGTGCTGTGCAATGCAGAGATCAAGTTCAAGGCCTTCCTCGACCATGCGATGCGTCTGGGCGCCGAGAAGATCGCGACCGGTCACTACGCACGCGTTCGCGAACTCGACGGCGAGTTCCAACTGCTCAAGGGCCTGGACCCGTTGAAGGACCAGAGCTATTTCCTGCACCGGCTGTCGCAGGCGCAACTCAGCAAGACGATGTTCCCGGTCGGCGACCTGCCCAAGACCGAGGTGCGCCGCATCGCCGCCGAGATCGCGCTGCCAAACGCGAAGAAGAAGGACTCCACCGGCATCTGCTTCATCGGTGAGCGGCCCTTCCGCGAGTTCCTGAACAAATACCTGTCGCACCAACCCGGCCCGATCAAGGACGAGCGCGGCCGCAAGCTCGGCGAGCATGTGGGCCTGAGCTTTTACACGCTGGGCCAGCGCCAAGGCCTGGGCATCGGCGGCGTGAAGGACAAGGGCACGCCACGCGGGGGCGGTGAGCACGAACCGTGGTTCGTCGCGGCCAAGGACCTTCCGAACAACACGTTGATCGTCGTGCAGGGCCATGACCATCCCCTGCTGCTCAGCCCGGCCCTCGTTGCCGATGACCTGAGCTGGATCGCCGGCCGCGCACCGTCGACAGGCCAGGCCGCGGCCAAGACGCGCTATCGCCAGACAGATGCGCCGTGCAACGTGAGCTTCGGCAGCAACGGCGATCTGACGCTGCGCTTCCCCGCTCCGCAGTGGGCCGTCACGCCCGGCCAGAGCGCCGTGGTCTATGACGGCGATGTGTGCCTCGGCGGCGGCGTGATCGCGACAGCCGTTGCTGAATGACGAAGTTCGACCGGCTGCTCGCGCGCCTGGCCGAGCCGGGCGTCGTTCTGCGGCTGGCAGCCCTCGTGTTCTGCGCGATGGAGCTGGTCAGCGCCGGTGCGGCGCTGCTGGGCGTGCGCACCGAGCCCTACGACGGCCTGGCCGCGTGGGTCTGGCGCCAGCTCGGCGGCGACGTCAACGACCGCGGCCTGGTTGTCGTCTGTGTGCTGCTGCTGCTGGCCTTCGTCGCGTTGATCTTCCTGCTGGCCCGCCAGGGCCAGACCGCCGTGCCGGTGAATCAGCGCCTGGCCTGGCTGCTGCTGGTGGACCTGCTGGCTTTCGGCGTCACGCCGGGCCTGCCCTTCCTCGTCACCGCACTGGCCGCCGTCGTGCTGCCTGCGCGGCTGGCGCTGGGCTTCGCGTCGGCGCAGGTGCTGCTGAACACCGGCATCTATGTCTATGCATCAACGACCGCCTGGCTGGACCAGTTCGGCATGCTGTTCGCGATGCTGGCCCTGCACGGCCTGGCCTTCGGTCTGGGACGCATGGCCGCGGCCGAGGGCGAAAAGCGCCGCTGGCTGCAGGCGGTGCTGGCCGAGCGCATGTCGGGCGAGCACCTGCTGGCCGAGCAGATGCGCTACAGCGAGCGCATGCAGATCGCCCGCGAGCTGCATGACCTGATGGGCCACCACCTGACCGCGCTCAACCTGCAGCTGCAGCTCGGCGGCGCGCTGCTGGCACGGGCCGACACGCCCGGCGCCGGCCAGGCACTGGGCCGTGCCGAGGGGGTGGCCGCCCAGTTGCTGGCGGACGTGCGCGATGCGGTGTCGCAACAGCGCAGCTCGCAACGCATTGACCTGTCCGCCGCGCTGCAGGCGCTGGCCGAAGGCATTGGCAGCACGCGCATCGAGCTGGCCCTGGACGAGGCCGCCCGCGACCTCGGCCCGCGTGCTGCGCATGCGCTGCTGCGCTGCGTGCAGGAGGGCGTGACCAACAGCGTGCGCCATGCCGGCGCGCGTCGCGTGCAGGTCGAACTCAGGGGTGATGGGGATGAGGTCAGCGTCAGCATCGACGATGATGGGCGCGGCGCGCCGGCCTGGCAGCCGGGCCGTGCCGAGGGCTTTGGCAACGGCCTGTCGGGTATGGCCGAGCGCATGACGGAACTGGGTGGGCAGATGCGCGTGACGCGCACCTGCCCGGGATTTCGAATCGAGCTGAGATGTCCGCGATGGATGTGATCAAGATCCTGCTGGTGGAGGACCAGCAACTGGTGCGTGAGGGCCTCAAGGGCCTGCTCGCACTGCACGACGAGCTCAAGGTCGTCGGCGAGGCCAGCGACGGTGCCGAGGCGCTGGAGTGGCTCTCCGCCGCCCCGCCCGACGACCTGCCCGACGTCATCCTGTCCGACATGCGCATGCCGCGCCTGGACGGCATCGGCCTGATCCGTGCGCTGGCCGCGCGGGCGCTGCGCCTGCCGGTCGTGTTGCTGACGACCTTCGATGACACGGCGGCCTTCGACGAAGCCGTGCGCGCCGGCGCCCGCGGCTTCCTGCTCAAGGCCATCAGCCCCGAGACGCTGGCCCAGGCCCTGCGCGACGTGCACGGCGGCAGCACGGCGCTGCGCCCGTCGCTGACGACACGCATGGAAGCCAAGGGTGGCGAGCGCGCCTTCACGGCGGCCGACCACCCCGACCCGCTGTCCCCCAAGGAACTTCAGGTGCTGCGCCTGGTCGCCAGCGGCCGCAGCAACACCGAGATTGCCGGCCTGCTGGGCAACAGCGAAGGCGTCATCAAGAACCACTGCTCGGCCATCTTCTCCAAGATGGGCGTGCGCGACCGCACGCAGGCCGTTCTGCGCGCTATCGACCTCGGCTGGATTTAGCGGGCCGGGCGCCGGGCCGCCCCGAGCCAGGCCGCCTTTGGCGATGTGCTTGCCGGTCGAGCCGGCAAGCATCGCCATCTCCTGGGTAGACCGGCCAAGGTATTCCTTGGACGACAGGCCTCACTTCTTCGCCTGCGGTGCGGCGAGGTGCAACACCCAGTAGTGCCTGAACTGCCCAGGCCCGGACACGCAGGCCAGACCGAACTCCTGGAACTCGGCCAGCATCAGGTTCTCGCAATGCGCCGGGCTGTCCAGCCATTGCGCCAAGGCCTCATCCAGAGTTTCCGGGCCGCCGGCCAGGTTTTCGCCCGACACCTTCATCGCATAGCCCGCCTCGCGCAGCCGCGTGCGCAGGGAAGAGCCGGCCGCGCCCGTGTGATCGATGCGGTCGCGCGCGGCCAGTTCCTGCGCGTAGCGGCGTGCCGCTTCGGCCAGCACAGGGCTTGCGCGCAGCCCGGTGGCGGCCGGCCACAGCCGCTCGCCGCACTGCTGGGCGCGGGCGCGCACGGCATTCAGCGCGGCCCCCGTGGCGTCAACGGACGGCTGGCAAACCGGCTCGGCCAGCGCCGGTGGTGAAAGCAGCGGGACGAGCAGCAGGGCCAGGCAAACACGCATGGTCACATCCTAGTTGCCAAGCAGCGGCCGGGCGTCGCAACATCGGCCGCATGAAATCACTGCACAGCTTGCTCGCCGCCGCACTCGCCACCACCGCCTTGGCCAGTTGCGCCCAGCCCCCGGCCGAGCCGGAATCACAACGCTTGAGCCGGGAACTGCGTGCGCTGATCGGGCCCGCGGCCTGCACCTCCGACAGCCAATGCCGCAGCCTGGCCGTCGGCGCCAAGGCCTGCGGCGGACCGGCGGGCTATTGGGCCTGGTCGACACAGGGCGTCGATGTCCAGCGTGTCAACGAGCTCGCTGCCCGGCAGGCCGAAGCTGCACGCAAAGAGGTTGAGGCCAGCGGTATGCGCTCCAACTGCGCTGTGACAGTCGACCCAGGCGCCATTTGCGTGGCCGAGCGCTGCCAGCTCGTCACCCCGGCCACCGCTCGCTGAAGCCATGAAAAAAGCCGCAGGCTTTGAGCCTGCGGCTTGGGTCGCGCTTACCGCCCGGCGCACCGGGCGGACAGCGCGCGGCTTACTGGCTCACAGCGGTTTCTGCCACCTTGGCGGGCACGTTGCTCGGCTCGTTCTGGACCGGCACGCTGCCATCGGTCGACACGCGCAGCACCGTCGTGGACTGCACGGTGCCACCGGCATCCAGCAGCTGGAAGCCGCCCATGTAGCGCTTGCCGGTGGCCAGGCCCGACCAGGCCAGGCCGACCGTCGCCGTGCTGCCGGCATAGACCGTCGACGGCACAGCCGCCCGCATGGTCGTGCCTTCGCCCGGGTTGACGATCCAGCTCGACAGCTGGTGCGTCATGGCTGCTCCGCCGTCGTAGGCGACCACGCAGACCTTGTAGGTGCCGGCAGCCGGAGAGCTGACCTGCACGGCTTCGGTCGAGCCACCGTTGCCCGAGTACACCGAGGTGGTGTTGTTCGGGTAGAGCAGCATCAGGTCGTTGTCGTCGCCTGCACCATTGACGTCGGCATCACGCAGCGCGAAGCGCGCGACGATGGCACCGGCGGGAACGGCAAAGCTGTAGACCTTGACGCTAGGCGTGTCAACGCCCGCCTGACAGATGATCTTGAGTTGGGCGCTGCTCAGGGGCTGGGGCGCCAGCGTGACGGTGTTGCCCATCGTCACTTCCTTCATGCCGCCGAACTTGACGCCCATGCGGCCGCTGAAGCCGGTGCGCACCGTGATCAGGCGGCTGCCCGACACCGTGGTAGCGGTGAACTCGGCCGGTGCCGTGATCGGCTTGCCGACGCGGGCCTGGACCGGGGCGCGGACGCTGCGCACGCCATCGCTCCAGACCAGCTGGCCATAGTTCCACACGCCTTCGGCAGCGGTCGACGCCGTCAGCCTGACCGTGAACGAAGCGGAAGCACCCGGCGCCAAAGTCAGCGAGGACGGGGTCACCGTGGTGGTGAAGCCCGGCACGTTGGCAGTGGCGGTGAAGGTTGCCGTCGTGGCGCCGACGTTGGTGACCGTGCGTGGGACGATGGCGGTGCCGAGGACGGTGCCCACTGTGATCGACGGCAGGTTGAGCTCATAGGTCTCGTTCAGCGTGCCAATGGTCGTGCAGTCGGTGGCCGGCAGGACGGCGGGGCGGTTGACCTTGCACTGGTACTTGACCCAGTCGTTCTTGCCCGCGTTGTAGACCAGGCCCGGATTGACAGCCTTGTTCGGGTCGATGTGGCCGGCGCCTTGAGACCAGGGAAGCAGGCCGTTGGACAAGCCAGCCACGCCATCGTCGAGGGTGCTGAACGCGGTGGTCATCAGCGCCGACTTGATGGCTGCCGGGCCCCAGGTCGGATTGGCCTGCTTGAGCAGCAGCGCCACGCCGGCCACATGCGGGCTGGACATGGACGTGCCCTGGTACGACGACCAAGCCGGCGGCGGCACCAGCGTGCCAGCGGCAACGGCGTCGCGCTGGGCCGGCGACAGGTCAGGCGTGACCTGGGCCAGGATGTCCACGCCAGGCGCGGTGAGGTCGGGCTTGAGGACGTTGCTGTCGCCCATGTTGGGGCCGCGCGACGAGAAGCCGGCCATCAGCGGCGCCGGCTTGGTCGTCAGGACCGCCTGCGCAATGCTGCCCTGCGCGCCAGGATTGCCAGCCACGTAGCCCTTGATGGCTGCGCCGTCGGCTGCGCTGACCTGCACCGTGGGCACCGACTGGAAGTCCGCATCGATGGTCTGGCCAGCCGCGGCATTGGCCAGGATCATGCCGACGCCGCCCGCGTTCCGGACGGCATCGCCCTTGTCGACACGTGCGTTGATGCCACGCGTGCAAACCACCAGCTTGCCAGCGACCTTGGCGGGGTCGAGCAGCACTTGGCCGGCCGGCGGATTGGCGCTGAAGCACAGGCTGGCGTCACCGCCACCCAGGCCGGCGTTCTCGGCCAGGACCATCGACGTCGGCGACAGCAGGCCGGTCTGGGTCGTCGAGCCGCCGCTGAAGGCTTGGCCATTGCCGAGCGTCACGCTGCCGGCATAGGCGCGGTCATGCGTGGACGCGGCCACGGTCGTCACCCAGGGGCTGATGTGGGCCACGGCATTGCCGGGGCCGCTGTTGCCCGCAGAGGTAGCGACGAAGACACCGGCCAGCGCGGCGCGGTAGAAAGCCTGCTCGACGGGATCGTTGACTGAGGTCTGCGAGCCGCTGATCGAGAAGTTGATGACGTTGACACCGTCCGCCACAGCGCGGTCGATGGCGGCCACCGAGTCGGAGTTGTAGCAGGTGTTCTGGCTGCCGGTGCCGTCGGTCGCGTTCGGGTTCACGAAGGTCCAGCAGACCTTGTAGGCAGCGACGCGGGCGCGCGGCGCCATGCCGGAGCCGGTGCCGACCGAGGCGCCGTTGATGTTGACCGAGACATTGGCATTGCCGGCCGCCGTCGAGGCGACGTGGTTGCCGTGGCCGCCATGGCCGAAGGGACCTGAGACTGAGTCACGGCCCGAGTCGTGAAAATCTGTCCAGTGCGGCGGCAAGCCAGAGGCCTTGAAGCCGGCGTTGTAGTGGCGGATGCCGATCAGCTTATTGTTGCAATGCTTGGCCGGGTCAATGCCGGGGCCTGGCACGCACGTACCCAGGAAGCTGGCCGGTGCCGGGCCGAAGACCTGGGTGTCGGCCGGGTTGTTGCTGGGCACGCCGTTGGCGTCGACGCGGTCGAAGAAGGCGGGGTTCTCCGGCCAGATGCCGCTGTCGACAATGCCGACGACCATGTTCTCGCCCTTGATGGCCGTGCCGCCCGCGGTCTGCGACCACAGGCCGCCGGCTTCGCTGAGCTTGAGGAACTTGGCGGTGGAGACGGTGTCGAGCTGGCGGGCTTCGTCCTGCCAGAGGCCGACCACTTGGGCGTTGGTGCTCAGCGAGAGCGCCTCTGCCTCGGTCAGGCTGGCCGCAAAACCGTTGAAGACGGTGTTGTAGGTGGCCAGCACGGGGGCGTTGCCCACCGAGGAGATCACGGTGCTCTGCTGTTGGCCCAGGTAGCTCACATAGGCCTGCACGGCAGTGCTGCCGTAGCGGAAGGTTTCGCCTGCGGCCGGCCGCGTGGCGGCGAGGCCGGGAACCGTGCCCTGGTAGGAGGCGGCGGGTTCATCCTTGAGTTGGACGATGTAGGTCTTGCGATCCTGCGCAAAGGAGCTTGTGGCCAAACCCGAGAGCAGAACCAGCGCCGCCAGTGCGGCGGGCTTGAGTGTCTTCTTCATCAATCGGTCCTTTCGATGGAAGCGGGGGGTCAGGCAGCGCGACGGCGGCTGGCGCTGAAGGCGGCAAAGCCTGCCAGGCCCAGCAGAGCGAGGCTGCCCGGCTCGGGAATGTGCTCGATGGTGATGTCGTCGAGCGTGAACTGGGCACGGTCGGTGGAGAAGGCGGAGCAGGTCGTGCCGCCACCCGGCGTCGCACAGGCGAAGCCGAAGGCGTAGACGAAGTCAAACTCGGTATTGCCGAAGGCGCCGGTGTTGATGGTGGTCTGGTTCAGGCGGCCGGAGCTGTCCAGGCCGGTCAACGCAAAGGTGGCCGTGGTCGACATGCCGCCGCGAACGCCTTGCAAGCGCACAAAACCAGGCGTGGACTGGAGCGGGTCGCCGTTGCCGAGGAAGCTGGCGTTGAAGCTCTTCACCGAGAAACGGAAGCCGTCGGTCGAGCCGAATGCCATCACGCCGTCGTTGAGCATGCCCACGTAGTTGGTCGCGTTGTTGGACGGGCAGAGGACGTTGCCGCAGGAGTCGGGAATGCTGCCGTCAATCAGGTCGCCGACCAGATCACCGGTCTGCGCAGTGGCTGCGTTGGAGAACGGGCTGAAGAACATCGTGCGACCCGCCAGGCCGGCCTGGTAGAACTCATCGCCTTGCAGCAGCAGCGGCGGGAAGAACACGTTGGTCGTGTCGACGGCTTCGAAATCGAGGACGGTGCGCAGCACGCCCGCCTGGGATGCCATCGGCGCCGTCAGAGCGGCCACGGCCAGCGCGGCCGAGGTCAAGTACTTCTTCATTTCACTACCCACTTTCTTTGCAAAGTTGATCCACGCCGCGCAGCAAGGTTGGCTGCGGGGCCCGGCAACATCCGTTTGGGATGTCGTGCATGGGCCAAGGCATTGAAGCGACCGATTCTGGGTGAGCAAAAAATCACGGCTATCCCCAGTTGCCCGAGCACTGAGGCAAGGGGGGGATGGGTTTTCACCGACGCATCAGACTTGACTGCCTCGTATGACTTTCGTCCGAATATTCACCTTGACGCGGCGCTGGCTGCCGACGCGGGCATGTCGGGGCTGGGCTGGGGACGCGCATTGACCGCGTAGTCGCGCGCCGCAAACACCAGATCTCGCGCCACCCTGACCTGGCTGCCATCGAGCCAGAACTCACGCAGCAAGGGCCGCTCGGAACGGCTGCGCACGGCGCTGAAGCTGGCTGGCTGGCTGGGCTCAGGCATCAGCTCCCAGTCCGCCTGGCCGGTGAACGGGTCCACATAAGCACGGCGCAGATGGTGTCGGGGCCGGCCGGCACGGTTGTCGGCGAGCAAGTCCTCCAGGCTCTCGGGGTATCGCTGCGGCAGGCCGGGTGACGCCTTGGCGTAGGCGTCGATCGCCCGTGCCATCTCGCCGCCACGAAAGGCCAGTTCCCGCTCGCGCTCGCGCTGCGCCGCTGTGCTCCAGGCCTGGCCCAAGGCCGCGAGGCCGGCGGCTGTCAGCGCCACCAAGAAAAGTACGGCCAGATAGCTGTAGCCGCGTTGCGCAGGCGCCATCGCAGGCTACCAATCGGCGTAAAGGCGCCCGTCGGCGCTGCGCCCCGCGGCACCGCTGCGCACATCCCAGACGCGGCCTGTGACCTGCATCTCGGTCGGGGGTGGCAGTTCGATCCAGGTCTCGCGGCTGGTCGTCAGCGGGTCTTCGGGCACACCACGGATATAGCGCGCCGTCGCCAGTTCCTGCAGCGACTCGGGGTAGCGGCCCTTGTCGGCGGCGTACTGGTCGATGGCGTCGCGCATCGTCGTCAGCGACGTGAGCAGGGCCGTCTCCTTGCTCTTCTGCAGCGAATTGAAATAGCGCGGCGCGGCAATCGACGCCAGCAGGGCCACGATGGCCATCACGACGATCAGCTCGATGAGGGTGAAGCCGCGCGGTTTGGGCACTACCAGTCCTTCAGCCTGCTGCCGTCCAGCGCCTTGCGCTCCGAACGCGAGAACACGTCGAACACATCCTTGCCGGCCCGGGGGCTGTCGGGCGGGCTGTCGTAGGCGCGCAGGCCCCAGGTCTCCGCAGCCGGCAGCTCGGCCGGCGCAAACGGGTCACGCGGCAGGCGGCGCAGGAAGTAGAGCTTGCGGCCGTTCGGTGACTTGGCGTCGGCCACGCCGTCGACCAGTTGCTCCAGCTTCTGCGGGTAGCCGCTGTCCTCGGGGCTCTGCGCGATGCTGCCGGCTTCGACGGCGCGCTTGTAGCCATCCAGCGCCTCGCGCAGCGTGCGCAGGCTCTGGCGCAGCTCGTGCTCACGGGTGCGCTGCACCGAGAGTTCGAGCAAGGGCCGGGCGGCGGATGCGAGCACGCCCAGCATCGCCAGAACGACGAGCATCTCGATGAGCGTGAAGCCTCGCGCCCGCATGGTCGGCCTTACTTCACCGCCTCGACGGTGAGAAGGCCGGAGCCGTCGACGCGCACCGGGGCCGATTCGCCGTTCAACCCGGCGGCCGACAGGCCGCTCAGGTTGATGTTGAGCACCTGGCCGGCTGCCGGTGGCAGGGCACGCAGGGCGACGACGCGTTCGCCGCGTGGCGGCAGCTCGACGGGATAGCGCCCCGGCGACGCGCCGGCCATCGGCTGGGCGGGTGTCAGGCGACTGGCGTCGTATTCGATCTCGCCCTTGACCTGCAGGCCGCTGTCGTTCTTCAGCGCGACGGACACCGTGCCGCCCGCGGGCACCTGCGGCGTCACGTCGAGCTTGAGCACGGCTTCGGTCGGCGCAGCGGGTTGCGGCTGCACAGTCGCGGCTTGCGCAGCCGGTGTGGTGGACACCGTACCGGCATTGCCACTGGGCGCCACGCCCACCCGGGCCTCGCGCCTGAGCAGGCTGCTGTAAGCCCCCGGGCTGCCGTCGGTGCCACTGGCCAAGCGCGTCAGCGACGCATCCGGCACGGCCAGGTTGCGCACCACCCGCGGCGTGATCAGCAGCACCACCTCGGTCTTGGCGCGCGTGTCGGTCGTCGTGCCGAACAGCCGGCCCAGCACCGGGATGCGCGACAGGCCGGGCACGCCGGCGGCGCTCTTGCGGTCCTCGTCGTTGATGAGGCCGGCCAGCACCTGCGTCTCGCCATCGGCCAGGCGCAGCACGGTGGAGGTGTTGCGCGTGCCGATCTCGTAGGCCGTCGTGCCGCCCGGGCCGGTGACCTGGCGGATGAGGTTGCTGACCTCCAGGCCGATCTTGATGACGACGTCGTTGTCGAGCTGGATGGTGGGTTCCACGTCCAGCTTCAGGCCGATGTCGAGGTAGCTGACCGAGGCCGCCACCGAGGTCGAGCCGGTGAAGTTGGTCGTCGTCGTGAACACCGGCAGCTTCTGGCCGATGTGGACCTTGGCCTTGTCACGGTTGCGCACGCGGATCTTGGGGTTGGCCAGGATGTTGGAGTTGCCGTTGGTGCCCCGCAGCGTCGCCACGACGGTGGGGTTGGCGATGCTGGCGCGGAAGTTGACCGGGTTGTCGCCGCCGATGAAGACCCGGCTGGGGATGTTGCCCGCCGCATCGCTGATGCCGACCTGCAGCTCCTCAGGCCACTTCAAGCCCAGCGTGTCGACCTGGTCTGTGGCCAGCTCCATCACCTCCACCTCCAGCATCACTTCGGGCTCGGGCAGGTCGACCGAGGCGATCAGCCGCTCCACCAGGCGCAGCACCTCGGGCGTGTCGCGCACGACCAGCAGGTTCAGGCGCTCGTCGATGTGGATATCGCGCACCTTGGCGATGGTGCGCACCATCGCCTGCACCTGCTTGACGTCGGCATTGGTCAGGTAGAGGGTGCGCGTGACCAGCTCCTGGTGCTCGCGCTGCTTGGCGGCCGTGTTCGGGAAGATCAGCACCGAGGTGTCGTTGAGCAGCTTGCGGTCCAACTGCTGGGTGCCGAGGATGACGCGCATGGCTTCGTCAAGCGTCACGGCGCGCAGGAAGACCGTCACTCGCGCATCGGCGCGCACGTCCTTGTCGAAGACGAAATTGATGCCGCTGGAACGCGCCAGCGCCTCGAAGACCTGGCGCAGCGGCGCCTCGCGGAACTCCAGCGTGACCGGCTTCTGGAAGGCCGGGCCCAACTCGCCGACGGCCGACTCCAGCGGCCGCGCCTGCGCGACCTGGCTGGCCAGCAGCCGTGCACCGGGATGCTGGGGCGACTCGGCCAGGATCTCGCGCGTGACGGCGTCGGCGCGTTCGATACGGCCCTCCTTCAGCGCCGCGCGGCCGGTGATCAGCTGGGCCGCCTGGCGGCGGCTGCGCTCGACCTCGGCCGTCAGCGCGGCCAGGCGCGGGTGCTTGGCGTCGGTCAGCGCCAGCTGGCTGAGCAGCGCGGCCGCCTCGTCCCAGCGCCCGGCGCCGCGCAGTGCCTCGATCTGCAGCACGAGTCGCGCCGAGGTCTGCTCGCGGGCGCGGACATGGGCGGCGCGCAGCTGCGGATCGGTCGGCTCCTTGGCGAGGGCGTCATCCAGCACGCGCAGCGCCGCCGGCCACTGGTTGCTGCGGCCGAGGTCTTCGGCCTGGCGCAGCGCCGGGTTGGCGCAGGCCGCAAGCAGCACCACGCTGAAAAGAAGGACGAGCTGCTTCATGGGATGGGCCTGAATGCGATGTTCTGGGGAAGCTGCCCGGGCAGCCAGGTCAGGCGCACGCCGCTGTCGGAAACCTGCTCGACACGCCACTGGCCGTCGATGACGTCGCCACGCTTTGCGCTGAGCGCCTTGTTCGGGCCGGTCAGCAGCGCGACTTCGACCGCCTTGGCGCCCTCGCCTTCGACGACGCGGCCGATCATCTGGTACGGCGGCGGTGGCGCCACGGGTGGCGGGGGTGGTGCAGCGGCGACCGGCGGCGGTGCGGGCGGCGCGGGTGGCGGCGGTGGCGGCTGCCAGGCGGCAAGCTGGTCGGCCGGCGCCTCGGCCCAGGGCTGGCGGTCGGCAGACGCCGGCAACGGGGCGGCGGCAGTGGCGGCTGAAGCCGCGACGCCTGACCGACGCGTCGGCGCGGCGACGGGGGCGACCTCCTCGTCGGGCCGTGTGGCCAGCCAGGCGGTCGCCGTCAGCGTGGCCACCAGCGCGCCGCCCAGCACGAGCTGTCGTCGCTGCGTCATGAGCCCGCCTTGCCATGCAGCGACCACTGCAGCTCGGCATCGACGTCTGTCGCCATGGGGCTGACGCGACGCAGCTTGAGGGCGTCCAGGCTCAGCGCAGGGTCATGAGCCAGCGCCGCGCTGATGAAGCGGCGCACCTGGGCGTAGCTGCCCGTGACCGGCATGGTCACGCGCAGCCGCTCCAGGCCTTCGCTTGTCGCCAGCCGATGCTCGGTGCGCGCACCGCTGACGTCCAGGCGGATGCTCAGCTCCAGCAGGTCGGCCAGGCGCTGCTGGCGGCTGCCTGCTGGCGGCAGCGTGGCCTGCCACTGCTGCACGCTGACCGGCACGGCCGCCACGACGGCGGCCGGCCGCGCCTTGGCGCGCAGCTCACGCGCCTCGGCCTGCAGTGCGGCGGCCCGCTCGTCCCAGCGCTGGCCGAGCACGACCGCGGCCACGGCCAGCAACAAGGCGGCGATGCCGACGAGGCCGGGCCAGCCCAGCAACCTGGCGACGCGATCAAGGCGCTGCTTCAAGAGCCGCCTCCTGTCGCCACGCGGGCGTTGATCTCGAAGCGCTGGCCGACGAGGCCCGTCTCGGCGGCCGAGAAGCGCGACAGCACGACCTGACCCCAGCCCGGCGTCATGCCCAGCTGCTCGGCCAGTTGCAGGGCCAGCAGCTTGTCGGGCGTCAGGCCTTCCAGCCGCACTTCACCGCGGCCGGCGCTGGCGTCCAGGCCCAGCCAGGCGATGGTCTTGGCGTCGGCGCCCGCCGTCTCGATGCGCGTCAGCAGCGGCTCCCAGGGCATGGCCAGCAGCGCCCGCGCTTCGCTGGCCGAGCGGTTCTCGACCGGTGCGGCCGCGCGGCGCGCCTGCGGCTTGAGCGCCGTGGGGCGCAGCTGCGCGACCCGGTCGCGCGCGGCCTGGGCGGCGTCCAGCAGACGGTAGCTGTCCACCGCGCTCCAGGCGGCGGTGGCCAGCACCAGCGCGCCCGTGGCGGCCAGCGGCCAGGCCAGCGGCGAGCGCGCACTGCGGGGCAGGAAGTCGGGCTGTGGCGTGGCCGGACCGGCCTGCGGCACGAGTTCGTCGGCGGGCGTGCCGACGGCGAGCGGTGTCTCGGCGCCCAGGTCGGCGAGGCTTTGCACGCGGCGCGACTGCAGGGCGGTGACGCGGCCTCGGTCGAGCTGGATGACGACGGCGACGTCTTCCTCGTGCCAGACCGCGCGGCCCGAGCCCGCGCGTGCCGCGACGGGCAGCGAGGCCAGCCAGACGGCCCAGGCCGGGCGCACGGCGACGAGACGCACGCGAGCGGCATCGGCCTGCGCCCGCAGCGCCGCGAGCTCCAGCCCGTGCAGCGCCGACGCACCGGCCGCATCACCCAGCCGCCATGGCGCGAGCGCGAAGCGTTGCGCCGCCGCGCCGAAGTAGTGGGCGAACTGCTGCTGCGCATAGGCCTGCACGGCATCCAGGTCGGCCAGCGGCAGGCCGGGCTCGATCATCAGCTCGTGCAGGGCCTTGGCGCTCACCACCAGTTCGACCGCCGTGCCGGGCATGTCGCGGCACCAAGTGGCGAACTCGTCACCACCGGGCGTGACGAACAGGCGCCGCGGCTTGGCCAGCCGCGCGCTCAACTGCTGGCGCAAGCGCTCATTCATCGAGGGTGACACGTTCCAGCTCCTCGAAGGTGGTGTCGCCACGGCAGACGGCCGCAAGGGCCATGTCTCGCAAGGACTTCATGCCGCGGGCTTTCGCGGCGGCCTTGATCTCGGACATCGGCGCACGCGCGGCGATCAGGTCGCGCAGGCCGTCGTCGAGCTTGAGCAGCTCGGCCACCGCGCGGCGGCCCTTGTAGCCGGTGCCACGGCAATGTCCGCAGCCCTCGCCCTTCAGAAAATTGCCGTTGATCACGCCGTGACGGGTGAGTGTGGCGGCATCGGGCGCGAAAGGCTGGGCGCAGTGCTTGCACGTCAACCGGACCAGGCGCTGGGCCAGCACCGCGTTCAGCGCCGAGACAACGTTGTAGAGGTCCAGGCCCATGTGCATGAAGCGGCCGATGACGTCGAAGGCGTTGTTCGCATGCACGGTGCTGAAGACCAGGTGGCCGGTCAGCGCGGCCTGCACGGCGATCTGCGCGGTCTCGGCGTCGCGGATTTCGCCGACCATGACGCGGTCCGGGTCGTGGCGCAGGATGGAGCGCAGGCCGCGCGAGAAGGTCAGGCCCTTCTTCTCGTTGACGGGGATCTGCACGACGCCGCTGAGCTGGTACTCGACCGGGTCTTCGATCGTGATGATCTTGTCGGCGCCGGTGTGGATCTCGGCCAGCGTCGCATACAGCGTCGTCGTCTTGCCGGAACCGGTCGGGCCGGTGACCAGCAGCATGCCGTGGGGCTGGCGCGCCTGGTGGCGGATGGCGGCCCGCTCCTCGTCGCCGAAGCCCAGTGAGTCCAGCGTCAGCGAGCCGGCGCGCGCGATGGCCGCACGGTCGAGGATGCGGATGACGGCGTCTTCGCCGAACACGCTGGGCATCACGCTCAAGCGGAAGTCGATCTCGCGGCCCTGCACGCGCAGCTTGAAGCGACCGTCCTGCGGCAGGCGGCGCTCGCCGATGTCGAGTTCGGCCATGACCTTCAAGCGCGACACCAGTTGCTCGGCCACCTGCGGGCTCTCGACCTGGCGCACCACGGCCATCACGCCGTCGACGCGGAAGCGGATCGCCGCGCCGCGGGCGGTGCATTCGATGTGGATGTCCGACGCGGTGTCCTGCAGCGCGTCGTAGATGGTCGCGTTGAGCAGGCGCACGACCGGGCTGGCCTGCTCGCTCAGCGCCAGCGCCGACAGCTCCTCGGTGTGGTCCTCGACGGCGGTCAGCGCATCTTCAACGTCGGACAGCGCGCGGAAGTCGGCCTCTCCCGCGCCGAGGAAATGGGTCACGGCTTCGGTCGACGCACGCTGCCAGCCGACCGGCGCGTTCAGGCGCGACTCGACGCTCTGCAGCAGCATCGCGTCCTCGTCGCGCTCGGCGAGCAGCACGCGCTTGTTGCCCGCGCCAATCGCCAGCACAGCACGCCAGCGCTGGGCCTGGGCCTGCGGCCATTGCTCGAAGTCGAGATGCCAGGGGCCCTGCTCGGCCGGCAGCCAGTCGGCAAGCGTCGTGCTCATTGCACCTGCTCCACCAGCTGGAAGATCGGCAAATACATCAACACGATGATCCCGCCGATCAGCACGCCCATGATCAGCATCAGCGCCGGGTTGACGAGGCGCGACAGCAGATCGGTCAGCCGCGCGGCCTCCTCATCGTGGAAAGCCGCCGCGCGCTCCAGCATGGCCGCCACCTCGCCGCTGCGCTCGCCGACGCGCAGCATGCGGCGCGCAACCGGCGTGGCCAGGTCCTGTGAATCGAAGGCCGCGGACAGGCGCTCGCCGCGCTCGATCTGTGCGGCCGCGGCCTGCACGGCAGCGCGCCAGGGCGCTGCCACCACATCGACAACGATCCGCAGCGCGGCCAGCGCCGGCACGCCCGACGCCAGCAGCATGGCCAGCGACCGATACAGCCGCGCCAGCGCCAGCACGCGCAGCCGCGGGCCGAGGCCGGGCAGCGTCCACAGCGCAGCCTGCGCACGCTGGCGCACGGCCGGTTGGCGCAGCAGCGTGAAGATCGCGAACCCGACCGCCGCGATCCCGCTGATCACCAAGCCCGGATGCGCGCCGGCGGTCTGGCCGAACTCGATCAGCACGCGAGAGGCCCAGGGCAGGTCGGCGCTGGTCGCCTCCAGGATGCCGGCGAAGCGCGGCAGCACATACAGCAGCAGGAAGAGGATGACGGCGCCGCCCACGCCCAGCAGCATCAACGGATAGACCAGCGCCGCGACGAGACGCGAGCGCAGCGCATCGACCCAGCCGAGATAGCGCGCATGCTGGGCCAGCGCCGTGGACAACTGGCCGGTGCGCTCGTTGGCCGCGACGATGGCGCAGATCAGCTCGTCGAAGGCCTGCGGCTGCTGGCGGAGCGCGACGGACAGCGGCTGGCCCTGCTCGATCTGGCCGATGACGGCGTCCAATGCCGCGCGCACACCGGGCTGGCCTTCCTTCTCGCGCAGCGTGTTCAGCGCCTCCAACAGCGCGATGCCGGCGTCCAGCAGCACGGCCAGCTCCTGGCTGAAGAGCTGCAGCGGGGATTTGCTGTTGCGGCGCCAGGGCTTGCTGTCGCCCGCCACGGTGACCTCGCGCACCTCCAGCACATGCTGGGGCGGCACGCCAAGCACCGCGGCGACGGCCGTGCGGTCGGGCGCTTCGACCCGTTCGGTGCTGACGGTGCCCGCGCGCAACACGCGGGTCTGGAATTGGGCCACGGCCAGGGTCACCAGCTCGTGAGGTCGGCGTCTTCGCCCTCGCCGCCCGGGCGGCCGTCCTTGCCGAGGCTCAGCAAGTCATATTCGCCATGCTCGCCGGGGCTGCGGTACTGGTAGTCATTGCCCCAGGGGTCCTTGGGCACGGCCTTGCTCAGGTAGGGCCCGGCCCACTTGGGTTCGTCGGCCGGCTTGGTCACCAGCACGGCCAGGCCCTGCTCGGTGCCGGGGTAGCGGCCAACATCGAGGCGGTACTGGTCCAGCGATTTGGTCAGCGCGTCGATCTGCGCGCGGGTCGCCTTGACCTCGCTCTTGCCGATCTGGCCGAAGAACTTCGGGCCGACGTAACCGGCCAGCAGGCCGATGATGACCATGACGACGAGCAGTTCAAGCAGCGTGAAACCGCGGCTGGCGGGAGAAGGACGGCACATGGTCTGGCAGGGTACAGCGGGAGGGCGACTGTTCAACGACGGGCGGCGCCGGGCAATCGGGATTTGACCGACCCGCATTCTCAGGGGGCCGTCACGGCGACTGGGCCAGCGTACAGGTACTCGCCACGTTGTCCGGACAGGGCCCTTGCCAACGGATGCGCGTGGCCGCGGCCGGCGGCAACGGCGCACGGCCATCGAGCGGCTGGCCGCGCACGCCGGTGAAGCTGGCCAGCGTCGTCCATGTCGATCCCTGCAGGTATTGCAGGCTGTAGGGGGCGCCAGGTCGCAAGGCCCTCGTCTTGATCTGGTATTCGCCCGCCACGATGGCAAAGCTCGGGCTGTCGCGGAAGGGCTGCGCCAGGGGCTCACCGACGAACAGGCCCTGGCCGGGCCACTGCACGGACTTCCAGTAGGCCTCGATGGCGGTCGCGCCGCGCCAGTACTGGTCGATGAGTACCGAAGCACGCGAGAACTTCTGCTGCAGGTTGCAGGGCTCTTCGACGGTGCCATAGCTGGCCGTCGCGCCCGCGTCCAGCCAGGCGGTGATGGGCATCTGGCCGGCGCCATTCGGTAGCAGGCCGCCGCTGGAAGTCAGCGTGTCGGCCAGGGCGCCCGGGCGGAACTGGATCGTCGATAAGTGGTCGACGCTGCTCAGGCCGGTCAGGTAAAAGAGCACGCCGCTTTTGCCAGACAGAGAGTTGGCGCTGGCCGGGCCGGCGCTGTTGTCGACATAGTTCAGCGTCAACGCGCTGCCCCATGCCGCCGGCAGGCCGTTGAAGTTTTCCCAGCGCACGGCACGGTTGGCATCCGTCGTGCGTACCAGCCAACCGTCTCCGGATGGGTAGGTGGCATCCGCCGCCACACCGCGGCTGATCAGTGCCTGTGCCGCCACCAGCGTGCGAGCGCCCAACAGCATGGCGGGCCGCACCTGCGCGTCGGCCTGCGGTCGTCGGACTTCGCTGTCGTACAGCGGCGACGCCGTCGTCGTCGCGCAGGCGTTGGTGGTCGGGTTGACGTTGCAGTAGCGTTCGTCGTAGCCGAAGGCCATCGCGCTGGTGATGCCCATGTTGCAGTTGCCGACCACTCGGCTGGGGGCGGCCCAGGTCAGCAGCGTGGCCTGGGTGCCGGCCGGCAATTTTGAGTCGATGTCGGTTTTCAGCAACGCAAAATCGGCCGCTGAGATAGCCTCGTTGGCCGTATTGACCCGAACGCGAACCAGGTTAGCCGCCGGCACGCCACGCGCGGCCAGGTAGGCCGCGCCGACCGCTTCGCTGAGCGGATCGCCCTCGGCAACGACAACGGCGAGATCGGTCGGCGACAGGCCGGTCGACGGCAGGCTCAGGGTGAGCGTCTGCCCTATGCCACCGCTCCCGCCGCCGTCCCCACCGGGGCTGCCGCCACCGCCCCCGCCGCAGGCGCTCAGCAGGGCCAACAACAGCAGCGATAGTCGTCCGGTGAGGCAGCGCATGGGGTGATTCTGACCGCCTCCGCGAACCGGTCGGATGCACAAAAATGGGGCGGAACGCACCTTTCGTGGACCGCGAACCCGGACTTACCCCAGTGACATGCACCGCGGCGGGGCAATACATTCTCGGCACTCGACGCGGTTCCGGGCTCCGGTCCAGGACCGCCGGGCGGGTTGTGAGGAGACAAGACAAGCGGCAAGCGCACAAGGTTGCTTCGTAACCCCGAAGACAATCACACCGGCCACCAAGGCACCCCTTGGTGGCCGTTTTCTTTGGGCCCCTCGCCCGGCTTGCCGCGCTGGACGCGGGCAAGGCCAGTCGGCCCCCCGAGGGGGCGGCGATGCTCGCGGGGCGTGCCCCACTCGCACATCGCCAGACGGCCCGGCTTGGGAGCGGCCCGGCGCTCGGCCCGCGCAAGACACTACGTCCGCGCTTTTCCGTTTTCAAAGACATGCTTGACCTCGTTACCGTTGCCCTCGCCTCCCTGCTTGCAGGCTTTATCGATGCCGTGGCGGGTGGCGGCGGGCTGGTGCTGGTGCCGGCCTTGTTCAGCACCTTCCCTAGCGCCTCGCCGGCCACGCTGATGGGCACGAACAAGGGCGCGGCGATCTGGGGCACGGGTTGGGCGACGCTGCAATACGTCAAACGCGTCAACCTGCCCTGGAAGCGCCTGATGCCAGCGGCAGCGATGGCGGGGCTGGGGAGTTTTGCAGGGGCCTGGGTGCTGACCGTCGTCAGTGCCGACGGCTTGCGCAAGGCGCTGCCGCTGGTGCTGGCGGCCGTGCTGATCTACACGCTGGCCAAGAAGGACCTGGGCCGTGAGCACAAGCCGCGCTTTGCAGGACGGGCCGAGGCGTGGGTGGCTGGCGGCATCGCGCTGGCGGTGGGCTTTTACGACGGTTTTTTCGGCCCCGGCACGGGGAGCTTTTTCGTCTTCCTGTTCGTGCGGTTGCTGGGTTACGACTTCCTGCACGCATCCGCCACCGCCAAACTGATGAACCTGCTGACGAATGCGTTCGCGATCACGCTTTTCGTCAGCAAGGGGCATATCTGGTGGCATGTCGCGGCTGTCATGGCGGTGACCAATGTGGCCGGCAGCCTGCTGGGCACGCGCCTCGCGCTCAAGCACGGTGCCGGTTTCGTGCGCGGCGCTTTCGTCATCGTCGTCAGCGCCCTCATCCTCAAAACAGCCTGGGATGCCTTCTTCCGCTGAACTACGATCACGCACCCACCAGAGACAACATCACCATGCCCGTCGATCCTCAACTGCGCAATCTGGACATCGAGATCCCGACCCAGCCCGAGGTCCTGGTCAAGCTCTCGCTGCTGATGGCAGCCGAGGACATTGACCTGCAGGCCATGTCCTCCCTGGTCGAGACCGACATGGCCCTGGCGGCCGCCGTCATGAAGGCGGTCAACTCCTCGCTCTACGGCCTGCGAGGCCGCGTCCAGACCGTGCACCAGGCGCTGACCTACCTGGGCATGCGCGAAGTCGCCGCCATCACCTTCGAGATGGGCCTGCGCGCCGCCTTCCCCGCTGCGGCCGAGCTGGAATCGGTGTGGTCGCGCGCCTCGCAGCGCGGCCTGCTGATGGGCCGCATGGGTCAGATGCTCGGCGTGGACCCGTGGGCTGCCCACTCGGCCGGCCTGTTCGAGGAATGCGGCAAGGCGGTGCTCTACCGCCATGCGCCCACCCACTACCCGGCCATGCTGCGCGCCGCGACGCGCGATGCCGAACTCGTCGAACTCGAGCGCACCGCCTTCGGCGTCAGCCATGACGCGCTCGGCGCAGCGCTTTGCGAGAGCTGGGGCCTCGCGCCGGCCGCTGTGGCCAGCGTGCGCCATCACGTCGAGATCCAGACGACGCTGACGATGCCCGAGAGCCTGGCGCGCCGCAGCGTCGCCGCGATTTCGACCGTCGCCTGGGCGCTCTTGACACTCCCAGAGCAGCTTGACGAAATCGCCAGCCAGATCGCGCCGCAGGCGCAGCTGGATGAGACGCTGGTGCTGCGCGCCGCGCGCCGCGTCAACGAACAGCTCCTGGCTGCCCAGGAACACGGTCGCTGAATTTCAGGCCGCCAGGCTGAGGCGGTCTCTTCCGGCGTGCTTGGCGATGTAGAGCGCCTCGTCGGCAGCCTGCAGCAAGGCCTGCGCACTCAAATACGGATGCGCCGGACTGGCCGCCGCCAAGCCGACGCTCAACGTCAAGCTGCCTTGGCCGTCGGGCAGGCGCAAGGCGCGCAGTTCGTCGCGCAGTGACTCCAGCACGCCCTGGGCCTCGGCCATGCCGAAGCCGGGCAGCAGCGCGACGAACTCCTCGCCACCCAGGCGGGCGACGACATCGGTGTCGCGCTTGAAGCGCTCGCTCAGCAGCACCGCGACGCGCTGCAGGGCCGCATCGCCGACGGCCATGCCGTGGACGAGGTTGAACTGCTTGAACTGGTCCAGGTCCAGCACGGCCACGGCAAGCAGGCCGCGCTGGCGCTGGGCGCGCTTGAACTCCCGGCGCAGCGCCTCGTCGAAGGCGCGCTGATTGGCGATGCCGGTCAGCGCATCGGTGCGCGCCAAGCTGGCCAGTTCACGCTGGTTGGCCTGCAGCGCGGCATGCGCCTCCTCCAGCAGATGGCGCTGCTGGGCCAGCTCGCGCCGCAGTTCGCGCGCGTCCTGGTCCTGCTGCCACAGCGAGCCGCGGGCGCGCTGCATCGCATGACCGATGCGGTCCAGCTCGGCAGCAAGGCCGGACCTTGGCCCCACCGCTTCGGGCGTCAAGGGCACCGGGGCAGATTCCATCGCCTCGCAGCCGGCCGCGAGCTGGCGCAGCGGCCTGAGCAGCAGCGATTCGATGAGGACCAACTGGGCGGCACTGATCAGCAACACCTGCCACGCCGTGCGCGCCAAGCCCTCGCGCAGCGGCTCATAGCCGCTGGCGCTCCATTCGAAAACCGCGACGATGACGGTGGTCAGTAGCGGCACCGCCAAGCTCAGCCGCAGCCGCAGCGACCCCAGCCGCCGTGGGCTGACACGGTCCAGGGGTTCGGCGAGGGAATCGGTGCTCATGGGTCGGCGCTGACTGTGCACAAATTGTCACGGCCGCGCCGAGTGCCTTCGCTCGGGGTTTGTCTGGGCGTTCCCAGTGCCGAGAAGCTGGCGCAGCCTCCAGGAGCTCAGTACGGCACCTGGTCGGACGGGTACTTCCAGAAATCCTTGAGCAGGTAGTTCATCGGCAGGTTCAGCGCCGTGTTCTTGGGCGGAATCGGCTTCATGAACCAGCGCTCGTAGATGGCATGGGTCTCGCGGCTGGCGATGAGGCGTTTCATCTCCTCGTCGACGATGGCCTTGAGTTCGGCATCGCCCTTGGGCAGCACGATGGACAACGGCTCGATGGTCAGGAACTTGCCGACGACACGGAACTTGGCCGCGTCGGGGCGGCCGGCGACGATGCCATAGAGCAGCACGTCATCCATGACGAAGCCGTCGGCCTGGCCGGAAGCGAGCATCTCCATCGCCTTGGCATGGTCGGGCGCCTCGACGACGTTGATGCGCAGGGCGCGCTCGGTGTTGGCCTGGGTGATGGACTTCAGCGGCGTCGTGCCCTTGGTTGACACCAGGGTCTTGCCCTCGAACTGCGCCAGCTCGGCAATGCCGCTGTCGGTCCTGACCAGGTAGCGCGCGCCGGTGATGTAGTGCGGCACCGTGAAGGCGACCTTTTCACGTCGCTCGGCATTGTTGGTGGTGGAGCCGCACTCCAGGTCGGCCTTGCCGTCGGCCACCATCTGGATGCGGTTGGCCGGCGTGACCAGCAGGAACTGCGGGTTCAGCGTGGCCATCTTCAGCTTCTTGCGCAGGCCTTCCGCGATCTTGAGGCAAAGGTCCACCGCATACCCGACAGGTCGGCCGTCGGGCAGCAGATAGCTGAAGGGGACGGAAGATTCCCGGTGGGCGAGCACGATGCGGCCACTGGCCTGGATGCGGTCAAGCGCAGGCCCGGCATGGGCGGTGGTGACAAGACCCAGGGCAAGAAGGAGTGGCGGCAGGGTTTTCATGGCGGTTCATTGTGGGCCAGCGGCCCAGGCGTCTGCAGCGTAGCGCGATCATGTGTCGCCCAGGGGTGCACACCGTCGCTGCATGCCACGGGCGCCGCCGAGCCGGTGTATTCAGCCGGCGGCCAGCATGGCGGCGCTGTCGGCCGCGACCGTGCGGTTGCGGCCCGCGCGCTTGGCGTCGTAGACGGCGCGGTCGGCCGCCGACAGCAGGTCGGCAAAGCTCGTCGCTTCAGCCGGCAGCATGGCCAGGCCGACCGACAGGGTCGCGTTGATGGTGCCGCCCTCGGGCGTCACGAAGGGCGCGTCCTGCACCATCAGCCGAATGCGCTCGGCCACCTCGCAGGCGCCCACCATGTCGGTGCGCGGCAGCAGCACGACGAATTCCTCGCCCCCATAGCGCGCGGCCAGGTCGCCGGTGCGCAGCGAGCGCAGGATCAGCCCGCCGACCTGGCGCAGCACCTCGTCGCCGGTAGGGTGGCCGTGGCGGTCATTGATGGCCTTGAAGTGGTCGATGTCCAGGAACAGGCAGGCCAGCGGGTAGCGGTGCCGCACCGCCTGACTGAACTCGATAAGGCTGCGGTGGTCGAAATAGCGGCGGTTATGCACGCCGGTCAAGCCATCGGTCATGCCGGCGCGGCGCAGGCGCTCGCGGTTGAGCATGCTCTCGATGGCGATGGCCGCGATGGCCGACAGCCGGTCCAGAAACTTCGTGCCCGATGCCGTGTCATAGCGCTCGGGGTCCCGCGAGCCCAGGTGCAGACTGCCGATCAACAGACCCTGGCGGATCAGCGGCAACAGCGCGGCCGAACGCACACCGGCCTCCGCGCTGAAGGCCCTGGCCAGCAGGCTTTCGTCCGGCCCGGGGCCGATAAGGCGCGTGGTGCGTGCGGCGCCGAACAGGTCCTTCAGCGGGCCGTGGCTGTCCAGCAGCTTGGGCGCCTTGACCATCGGCAGCGCCGGCAGCGCGCGGCGCAGCTCTTCCTCAGGGTCGAGCAGCCACAGCTCGGCGGCATCCAGGCCGAAGTCGTCGCGGCAGTCGACCAGCAGCAGGTTGACCAGCTCCTCCATCGACGTCACGGCCATCAGGCGGCGCTCCAGCGCGTCGAAGCGGTCCAGCTTGCGCTCGTTGGCCGTCGCGGCGTCGAGCAGGGACTGCAGCTGGCGCCGCAATTCCTGGACCTGGGCTTGAGGGTCGGGCGCGTTCATGACGGCGGGATTGTGAGGGCGGCGCGCTCGAAACTCCTGCGCAGGCCTGTCACCGGGTCGGTGAACGCAATCGCGCGGGCCACCAGCTGCAGCGGCGCATCGAAGCGCGGCGGGCTTTCATGCGGCTGCAGCACGGGGTAGATGCGGTCGCCAACGAGCGGCAGGCCGATGGCGCTCATCTGCGCACGCAGCTGATGCTTGATGCCGGTACGCGGGCGCAGCTCGTAGCGCGCGAAGCCGTCGGGCAAGGTGTCGACCAGGTCGACCCGCGTCTCGGCATTCGGCTCGCCATCCACCGCCTGCATCTGCATGAAGGCCTCGCCGTCGCGTTCGGCCAGACGGTGGCGCAGCAGGCGCGGCCACGGCCCTTGCCCGAGCGGCGCCATCGCCTCATAGACCTTGTCGACGGCACGATCCCTGAACAGGTTCTGGTAGGCGGCGCGTTCCTCGGGCCGGACGCTGAAGACGACGAGCCCCGCGGTCTCGCGGTCCAGCCGGTGGATGGGGCTGAGGTGAGGCAGGCCGGTCGTGCGGCGCAGCCGCGTCAGCAGCGTCTGCTGCACATAGGCGCCGCCGGGCGTGACGGGAAGGAAGTGCGGCTTGTCCGCCACCAGCAGGTGCTCGTCCTCGAAGACGATGCGCTCCGCGAACGGAATCACGGGCTCGGCGTCCAGCTGGCGCCAGTAGAACGCCCTGCGGTTGGGCTGGTAGGGCGCGTCGACCAGCGGCCGACCGGTCTCGTCGACGACGTCGCCGCGGGCGATGCGGCCCGGCCAGTCGGCCACCAGCGGCAGGCGCTCGGCCAGGAAGACCGACAGCGTCGCCCAGGGCCCGGGCGCGCAGAAGACGGCACTGGCGCCCACGCCGTCGCGCAAGGGCAGCGCCGGCTTGCGCGCCCGGCTCACTCGACCCGCGCGCTGCCGCGGGCGCGCTCGTCCATGTAGGCGTTCAGGCGCTTCATGTCCTGCGGTTCGGCGCGGTCGGCCCGCCATTCACGCACCCAGGCCTCGCGGTTCGGATCGCGCGCCAGCGCGCGCACCGCGGCGTCGATGGCCTCGATGTGGCGCCGCCCCTCGGGCGTGCGGCTGCAGGACACCGTGGCCAGCAGCGTGCTCAGGCCCTCGGCCACCGGCAGCGCCACCAGCGCGCCCGGCTCACCCACACGGGCGAGGTAATCCTTGACGACGGCCGGGTACTCCAGCGTGTAGTCCATGCGGCCGGCACGCAGCATGTCCAGCAACTGCGTGCTGAGCTGCGCGCCGACGGACTGTCGCGGCACGGGCCGCTGGGCCAGCAGCTTGTCGATCTGCGCCCCGAAGGCCCGGTCACGGGCGAGCAGCGGGCGCAGGTCCGGGCGCTTCAGCAGCTCGGCCAGCAGCAGGCGCCCGTCCTGCGGACGCGCACCGTCGGATAACCTGGGCAGCAGGTCGCGGCGCACGATGACGTGAATCTCACGCGAGGCCAGCGGCGGGTAGAGATGGGAGAAGTACAGCCACTTCATGCGCTCGGGCGTACGCACATGCAGGGTCGAGCACAGCGTCTGACCGCGCAAGCTTTCGCGCTCGTAGCGCGCCGTGCTGGCCTCGATGAACTCGTGCCGATAGCCGGGCATGCGCGCCAGCAGCACGCGCATGAAGCCGTCCACCTCGCCACGGCCGAGCTCGGCAACGGACTGCGGCGCCCGGCCCTGAACGAAGCTGAAATGAGGCGGCACGTCCTGCGCCACCCAGCGAATGGTCTCGGCGTGCGCTGCGACAGCAGCCATCCAAGCCGCCAGCAACCAACCTGCGCGCATTCAGCGCCCCCGGTATTCGGGCCGAGCGCCGGGCCGCTCCCAAGCCGGCCCGGTGGGCGATGTGCGGGCGGGGCATTCCCCGCGCGCATCGCCGTCCCCTTGGGGGACCGGCTGGACTCGCCCGCGTTCAGCGGCGAGAGACCGGACGAGGGGCTTCACGTTCTAATCGCCCTCGACCCATTCCATGCGCGCACCCAGCTCGCCGATGTGCTCGACGAAATTCGGGTGGGCGCGGCGGATCGGCGTCGCGTTCTTGATCACGCTCTTGCCCGGGATGCTGGCCGCCACCATCAGCAGCGCGATGGCCACACGGATGATGTAGGGGCTGTCCACTTCGGCCGGACTCAACGGCTTGCCGCCGAAGGTGATCATGCGATGCGGGTCACTCAGGAAGGCATGCGCGCCAAACTTGGCCAGCTCGCTGGTCCAGCCCATCGCGCCGTCGTAGATCTTGTTCCAGAACATCACGCTGCCCTCGGCCTTGACGCCGAGCGCGACGAAGATGGGCAGCAGGTCCACCGGCACATACGGCCAGGGCGCGGCTTCCACCTTCTGCAGGATGTTGCGGGTGAACGGCTCCTTGACCTTCAGCGGGCCGTCGGTGACGCAGCGGCTCCAGCCGTCCTCGTGCACGATCTGCACGCCGAACTTGGCGAACGTACGGTCCAGCAGCGGGAACATCTCCGGCGCGCCGTTCTTGACCTGCACATTGCCACCGGTGATGGCGCCCAGCGCCAGGAAGGTGACGATCTCGTGGAAGTCTTCGGTGAAGGTGTAGTCGGCGCCGCCCAGCTCGTGCACGCCGGTGATCTTCAGCTTGGACGTGCCATGACCTTCGATCTTGGCGCCCAGCAGCGACATGAAGTTGCAGAACTCCTGCACATGCGGCTCGCTGGCGGCATTGGTCAGCGTGGAGACGCCGTCGGCCAGCGCCGCGCAGAGGACGAAGTTCTCGGTCGTCGTGACGGAGGCGTAATCGGTCCAGTGGTCGTTGGATCTCAGGGGCCGCTTGACATGCAGCACCAGGCCATCGGGCAGCCGCTCGACATCGGCGCCGAAGCGCTGGAACACCTCCACGTGCGGGTCGATCTCGCGCGCGCCCAGCGTGCAGCCCTTGACGTCGTCCTCGATGCGCGCCGCGCCGAAGCGTGCCATCAGGCCGGGCACCAGCATGATGGAAGAGCGCATCTCCTCGGGCAGGCGGTCGGTGGCCGGGTCGAAGTGGGTGTCGCGGTGGTGGACGTCGAGGATGCCGGTCTTGAAATCCAGCTCGACCATCGAGCCGAGCTTGCGGAAGACCTCGACGATCTTCTTCACGTCGGTGATCTCGGGCACGCCGCGCAGGCGCACGGGCTGCCTGGTCAGCAGCGTGGCGCACAGGATGGGCAGGACGGCGTTCTTGTTGGCCGAGGGGGTGATGCGGCCCGAGAGGGGCGTGCCGCCGTGGACGATCAGGTGGGACATCGAATGAGGGGTTTCGGTGCACGCAAGCGGCGCGCAGTGGCATTGTCGACGTTTGCGACACGGCACAGGCGCCAGGGCCCGGAAGCTTTGTTCCGCGATGTGGGAATCAATCTTCCGCAGTGCTCGGCGGCGGTCCGGTTCGACCGGCGCGGCCACGTCGCGTCCCACGGATCGCGTTGTTATGCTGGTGCGGCCCGTCCGGGCCATTTCAGAGCCCGGACCATAGGGAGGTGATCCGTGCGCCAGCCAACTGACGAGGACGATCCTTGCCCCATCCACCGCCGGGCTGGCGGTGGCGTTGCGTTGCTCGCGCTGCTGGCGCTGCCGGTCGCCCCAGTAGCGGCGCAGGATCTGAGCGAGCTGTCGCTGGAGCAGCTGTCCAACATCGAGATCAGCTCCTTGTCGCGGCGCCGCGAGAAGCTCGCGCAGGTGCCGGCTGCGCTGTATGTGATCAGCGCCGATGCGATACGCCGCGCCGGTGCGCGCACCCTTCCTGAGGCGCTGCAGCTGGCGCCGAACCTGCAAGTCGCGCGGGTCAATGCCACCCAGTACGCCATCAGCGCACGCGGGTTCAACAATGCCATCGGCAACAAGCTGCTGGTGCTGATCGACGGCCGAACGGTCTACGCGCCCTATTTCTCCGGCGTGCAGTGGGACCAGCAGGACGTGCTGCTGGACGACGTCGCCCGCATCGAGGTCATCAGCGGGCCAGGTGGCAGTGTCTGGGGCACGAACGCGGTCAATGGGGTGATCAACATCATCAGTCGGCCGGCGGCAGACGCCGGGCCGATGCTGCGCGTGGACGCGGGCACCGACGAGCGCGCCGCCGCGCTGCGCCACGGCGGCGCGCTTCCCCTGCAAGGCCACTGGCGCGCTTATGCCAAGCTGCAGCAGCACGACGCGAGCGAGACCGAAGCCGGCGCGGTCCTGAGGGACAAGTCGCGGCGCTGGCAGCTGGGCTGGCGCGCCGACTGGCTGAGCGGCGAGGACGGGCTGACCGTGCAGGGCGACGTCTACCGCGGGGACACGGCCGACCGCATGAGCGGCGCACAGAACCTGGGCGGCGTGCGCACGTCCGGCGAGAACCTGCTGGCGCGCTGGACCGGCCGGCTGAACGGCGGCTCGCGCCTGCGCGTGCAGGCCTACTACGACCATGTGCGGCGCGAGGACGCGATCCTGTACAGCCCGCGCTTCACGGTGGTGGACCTGGAGGCGCAGCACAGCCTGAGCTGGGGTGCGCACAACATCGACTGGGGCGGCGGCTGGCGGAGTTCGCGCGACCACATCGCGCCTGGGCTGCTGTTCGGCTTCGTGCCCGAGCGCGCGAGGCAGCAGTGGCAGAACCTGTTCGTTCAGGATGAGCTGCGCCTGGCAAACGGCTGGCGGCTGACGGCCGGCACGAAGTTCGAGCACAACGACTACACGGGCTGGGAGACGCTGCCTTCGCTGCGCCTGGCATGGTCGCCATCGGCGCGCTGGCGATGGTGGACCTCGCTGTCGCGGGCGGTGCGCGCGCCGGCCCGGCTGGACCGCGACCTGCGCCTGCCGTCGAAGCCGCCGTTCATCATTGCGGGCGGCCCCGGCTTCGTGTCGGAGGTGGCGCGCGTCATCGAGCTGGGCCACCGCGGCCAGCCGAGCGGCACGCTGAGCTACGCGCTGACGCTCTACCACCACGACTGGCGACGGTTGCGCAGCGGCCAGCCGCCGCCGAACGCCATGGTGCAGAACATGATCGCCGGCAACAGCTGGGGACTGGAAGCCTGGGGGCACTGGCAGCCGCTGCCCTGGCTGCGCTGGAGCGCCGGCTTTAACCGGTTGCAGCAAGACCTGGCCGCTCAGCCAGGCAGCACCGACCCGGTGGGGCCGTCCGCGCTGGGCAACGACCCGCCGCAGCAATGGCAGCTGCGCGCCGCGCTGCAGCCGGCGGACCGACATGAGCTGGACCTGACGCTGCGCCGCGTCGCCGCACTGCCACAGCCGGCCGTGCCCGGCTACACGGTGCTGGACGTCAACTATGGCTGGCGCGCCACCCCGCAGCTGGCGTTGACGCTGGGCGGCCGCAACTTGCTGCACGGCCGTCACGCCGAGGCCAATGCCGCGCCGGGCCGCAGCGTCTTCGGACCGGAGGCCTACGCGCAGCTGCGATGGACGCCGTGACGGCAGCACAGCGCCGGCCGCTGCTAAAACTCGGCAGGTTGCTGGCCGGCATCGCTCGCCGCCAAACCGATGATGCCGGCTGCTCTGAGCCTGTCAGGCCGCGCCGTCTTCGGGATCCAGCCGCCGCGCACGCGCCAGCCGCCAGACGTCGGCCGGGTCGGTGAAGACGTCCTCCGCCGTCGTGCCGGTCTCGCGACCCATGGCATCGATGGCGATGCGCTTGTCGAAGACATAGCACTCGCCCTGCCAGTCGGTCGCGGCGTCGTCCGGAAAGGCTTCGAGGAAGCCCAGGATGCCGCCGTCGAGCTGGGCGACGTTGAGGCCGCGCTGCTGCATCCACGCCGCCGTCTTTTCGCAGCGGATGCCGCCGGTGCAGTACATCGCCACGGTCTTGCCCTGCCAGACCTCTAGGTGCGCTTCGACATAGGCCGGGAAGTCGCGGAAGTGCGCGACGCCGGGGTCGACGGCGCCACGGAAGCGGCCGAGCTTGAACTCGAAACTGTTGCGGTTGTCGAGGACGACGGTGTCGGGGTGGGCCAGCAGTTCGCGAAAGCGCTGAGGGCTGACGTGAGTGCCCGTGTCTTCTCCGCTGACGCCCGGCACGCCAAAAGCGACGATTTCGCGCTTGACGCTGACCTTGAGGCGGCTGAAGGGCCGGCGCTCGCAGATGTTGTGTTTGAAGTGCAGGCCGGCCAGACCCGGCTGCGCCCGCAGCTCGGCCTCGAAGGTGCGGACCGCATCCGCTTCGCCGGCGATGGCTGCGCTCAGGCCTTCTTGTGCCACCAGCACGACGCCACCGAGGGCCAGCGCCGCGCCGCGTTCGCGCAGCCATTCGGCAGATCCGGGTGGGTCCGGCATCGGGGTAAAACGGTAGAAGGAGCTGTGCAGCAAGGCCATGCCGCGAATTGTCGGCTCGTACACTGGCCCGCCTATGTCCCGCCTCAAAGTCCTTCCCCAATACCTGATGCCCAAGGGGGCGATGACGCGCCTGGCTGGGCGCATTGCGAGCAAGCCGCGCGGCGGCATGACGACGTCGACGATCCGGCGCTTTGTCGCGCGCTACGGCGTCAACATGGCCGAGGCGGCCGAGCCCAACATCACGGCTTACGCCACCTTCAACGACTTCTTCACGCGCGCGCTCAAGGCCGGCGCCCGGCCGCTGGCCGACGCTCCGCTGATCTGCCCGGTGGACGGCGCGATCAGCCAGGTCGGCCGCATCCAGGGCGACCAGGTTTTCCAGGCCAAGGGGCAGGCCTTTTCGACAACGGCCCTGGTTGGCGGCGACGCGCAGTTGGCGGCCAAGTTCCAGGACGGCCTGTTCGCCAACCTCTACCTCAGCCCGAAGGACTACCACCGCATCCACATGCCCGCCGACGGGCGCCTGGTGCGCATGGTTCACGTGCCGGGCGCACTGTTCTCGGTGAACCCGACAACGGCGCGCGGTGTGCCTGGGCTGTTCGCGCGCAACGAGCGCGTCGTCTGCGTGTTCGAGAACGACACCTTGGGCACCTGGGTGCTGGTGCTTGTCGGCGCCACCATCGTCGGCAGCATGACGACCGTCTGGCATGGCCCCGTCAACCGGCGCGGGCCCGTGCGGGAGTGGGACTACCAGCCCGGCCAGG
Source organism: Pelomonas sp. Root405 (assembly GCF_001425165.1). Taxonomy (GTDB): domain Bacteria; phylum Pseudomonadota; class Gammaproteobacteria; order Burkholderiales; family Burkholderiaceae_C; genus Pelomonas. The sequence continues at coordinate 410,571 of NZ_LMDU01000012.1, read as the reverse complement.
TCACGCTGGCCCAGGGCGACGAGATGGGCCGCTTCCTGTTGGGCTCCACCGTCGTCATGCTGTTCGAGAAGAGCGAGCTGCAGTTCAACCCGACCTGGCAGCCCGGTGGCGCCATCCGCATGGGTGAGTGGATGGCGCGCTAGGCGTCCGCGTCACCAAGTTAACGTCACGACCCCGCTGGCTGGCAATTCATAGCCGAAGCGCTGGCCCGGCGCCTGCACCGTGAAGCGGCGCGCCTCGGCAGCCGAGTTGCTGACGATGAGGGCCGTGCTGCCGTCCGGGTTGGTGAAGGCCACATGGTCGAGCCCGGTCTTCTTGCTGTCGACGCCGCTGGACTCGACGCGTCGCGCGTCGCGCAGCACGAAGCGGCTGGCATGGCCGAAGGCGTAGTACTCGATGTTGCGCGTGACCTTGCCCGTCTTGGGGTCGATGGTGACGACGCCGCGGCAGTCCTTGCAGCCGCCCAAATGCGGGCCGTGCTGCGGGTCCAGCGCAAGGTTCCACATCAGCACACCGCGCGCACCGTGGCGGGTGCTGCCGATGATGAGATTGCGCATCATCCAGGGCAGGGTCTCGGCCCATTGCGGCTTCCATTCGCCGCCCGAGCATTCGGTGAACCAGACGTCCAGCTCCGGGAAGTGCTGGGCCACCTGGGATTGCGCCGACACGTCGCCGCCGTAGCAATGCCAGGCCACGCCGGACACGTACTGGCGCGCGGTCGCGTCGGACAGCATGGACAGCGGGCTCCAGGGCTCGTCCCAGTTGTGGTCCCACTCCAGGAGCTGGGTCTTCATGCCTTTGCTTTTCAGCAACGGTCCCAGATGCTGGCCGACGACGGTGGCGCGGGTGCGCGGCGTCATGCGCATGCCGGGATAGTCCGGCGGCTCGAAGTGGGGCTCGTTCTGCAGCGTCAGCGCAAAGATCGGCACGCCCTCGGCCTTCATCTCTTCCACATAACGCACCATGTAGCGGGCGAACGCGCCGTAGAACTCGGGCTTGAGTTGGCCCTGCACCAGGCTGTCGGTCGTCTTCATCCAGCCGGGCGCGCTCCAGGGCGAGGCCATGACCTGCAGCTGGGGGTTCAGCGCCAGCGCCTGCTTGGTTGCAGGGATGACGTCGGCGCGCTCGGGGTCGAGCGAGAAGTTCTTCAGCGCCGGGTCGGTCTGGCCCGGCGGCATGTCGTTCAGGCTGTAGTGGCGGCGCGAGAAGTCGGAGGCACCGATGGTCAGCCGCGTCAGGTCAAAGCCGACGCCGCCGTTTTCGCGCGTGAACAGCTCGCGCATCAGCGCCTCGCGCTCCCCGTCCTTCAGGCCGTTGCGGAGCAGCCAGGCCGAGGCCTCGCTGATGGCCGCGCCGAAGCCTGCCATGTGCTGGTACTGACGCCTGGGATCGACGCGGATGACCGCATCGGCCTTGGCCGCAGGCTTGGCGACCTGGCTGGGCGCCAGCAGGTTCTGCTGGTCGGCCGTGGTCAGAAAAGCCCGTACAGGTGCGGCGTTAGCACTCAGGGCGAATGCAGCCGTCAAGGAGAGGATGAATGTTTTCATGCGGTTGTTGGGGTCAGAGACGCTGTTCGCTGACGGCATCGAAGACGCTCAGCGCCGACTCGTCGACGTCGAACGCCAGCTCATCGCCGGCCGCGATGCGGCGGCCGTCGTGCACCAGCACCGAGAAGCCCTGCTCGCCCAGCTTCATCCAGACGACCTGGTGGTTGCCCATCGGCTCGACCAGCTGCACCGTGGCCCGCCAGCGTCCGTCGGACTGCAGGCGCACATGCTCCGGGCGCACGCCGAGCACGAGGCCCTGGCCGGCCTTCGCGCGGCCCTCGGCCAGCTGCAGCGGCAGCGCGCCTTCCAGCGAGCGACCGTCGGCGCCGACCTTGGCCGGCACCATGTTGATGGCGGGCGAACCCAGGAAGCCGGCGACGAAGAGATTGGCCGGGCGCTCGTAGACCTCGCTGGGCGTGCCGATCTGCTGGATGACGCCGCTCTTCATGACGACGATGCGCGAGGCCAGCGTCATGGCCTCGACCTGGTCGTGGGTCACGTAGATCATCGTGTTGCCCAGCGTGTGGTGCAGCAGCTTGAGCTCGCGGCGCAGCTCGGCGCGCAGCTTCGCGTCGAGGTTGGACAGCGGCTCGTCGAACAGGAAGACGCCAGCCTCCCGCACCAGGGCACGGCCGATGGCGACGCGCTGGCGCTGGCCGCCCGACAGCTGGGCGGGCTTGCGGCCCAGCAGCGGCGTGAGCTGCAGCATCTCGGCCGCGCGCGTCACGCGGCGTTCGATCTCGGCCTTGGGCACGCCGGCCACGCGCGGGCCGAAGGACATGTTGCGCTCGACCGTCATCGTCGGGTACAGCGCATAGCTCTGGAACACCATGCCGATGCCGCGCTCGGCGGGCTCGGCGTCGGTCATGTCCTGGCCGCCGATGTGGATGCGGCCGGCACTGACGTCGATGAGGCCGGCGATGCTGTGCAGCAGCGTCGACTTGCCGCAGCCCGAGGGGCCGAGCAGCACGAGGAACTCGCCCTCGACGACCTGGAGGTCCAGGCCCTTGATGACTTCGTTGTGGCCGAACTTGATGCTCAGGCTCTGGATATTGACGCCACTCATTTCACTGCCCCGGCGGCGATGCCGCGAACGAACCACCGACCTGAAATCAGGTAGACAAGAAGAGGAACGGCCGACGTCAGGATGGTCGCGGCCATGTTGAGGTTGTAGAGGCGCTCGCCCGTCGTCGTGTTGATGACGTTGTTGAGCTGCACCGTCATCGGCTGGTTATCGCGGCCGGCGAAGGTCAGGCCGAGGATGTAGTCATTCCACACGCCAGTAATCTGCATGATGGCCGCGACGATCAGCATCGGCGTGGACATCGGCAGCACGAGCTGGATGAAGATGCGCCAGAAGCCGCCGCCATCCACGCGCGCCGCCTTGAAGAGCTCGGTCGGCAGGCTGGCGTAGTAGTTGCGGAACAGCAGCGTCATGATGGGCATCGCGAAGATGACATGCACGAGCACGATGCCGGGCAGGCTGCTGTAGATGCCGATGGCGGCCTCCAGCTTGACGAGCGGGAAGATCATCACCTGGATGGGGATGAAGGCGCCGATCATCAGGACGGCGAACAGCCACTCGCCGCCCTTGGGCTTCCACCAGCTGAGCGCATAGCCGTTGATGGCGCCGAGCAGGATGGGCAGGATGACGGACGGCACCGTGATGGCGACCGAGTTCCAGAAGCCACCGCGGATGCCCTCGCAGTTCACCCCCGTGCAGGCCTCGCTCCAGGCGGCGTACCACGCGTCCAGCGAAGGCGCCGACGGCAGCGCGAAGATCTCGCCGAGGCGGATTTCCTCCATGCTCTTGAATGACGTCGTCAGCATGACGTAGAGCGGCAGCAGGAAGAAGGCGGCGGCGAACAGCAGGAAGGCATAGACGCCGAACCGGGCCCAGCGCGCCGTGGCTTTGGTGCGCTTGCTCATCAATGGCCTCCCTGCGTCTTCTGGCGGCTGCGCGCATAGGCCAGCGGCGCGATCAGTGCGAGCACCGTGATCAGCAACACGACCGCGCCGGCCGAGGCCAACGCGAGGTTCGCACGCGCGAACAGGTGATCCATGATGAATTTGGCCGGCACATCGCTGGCCGTGCCGGGACCGCCCTGCGTCATCGCGACGACCGTGTCGAAGACCTTGACGACGCCAACAGCCAGCAGCGTGAAGACGGTCGCCAGCGTCGGGCCCAACATGGGCAGCACGACGCTGAGGTAGGTGCGCCAAGTCGGGATGCCGTCCAGCCGCGTGGCCTTCCAGATTTCCTCGTCGATGCCGCGCAGGCCCGCCAGCATCAGCGCCATCACCAGCCCTGCGCCTTGCCATGTGCCGGCGATGGCCACGGTGTAGATGACCATGTCCTGGTCGACGATCCAGTCGAAGGTGAAGCTCGTCCAGCCCAGCTGCTGCATCGCGTTCTGCAGGCCGCTCTCGGGGTTGAGCACCCATTGCCAGACCAAGCCGGTGGCGACGAAGGACATCGCATACGGATACAGGAAAGCCGTGCGCAGCACGCCCTCGCCACGCACCTTCTGGTCGATGAAGACGGCCAGCAGAAAGCCGATGACCATGGCCGCGGTGATGAAGAGCACGCCGTAGACCGCCAGGTTCTGGATGGCGTGCTGCCAGCGGTCGTTGTCCAGCAGGCGCTCGAACTGCTGCAGGCCGACGAAGTCGTCCTTGGGGAAGGTGCGCGAGCTGGACATCGACGTCCGCACGGTCCACAGCACCGTGCCGATGTAGCCGACGCAGACGATCAGGGCCAGGGGCAGCAGCGCACCCCAGGCCGCGAGGGAGCGGCGCTTCATGTTCAGGACTTCAACGCGTTGACGATGTCCTTCTGGACCTTCTCGACCGGCACGTTGCGGTTCCAGAACGACGTCAGCACGTCCTGCAGCGCGCCGTTCTGGTCGGGCGTGATGTAGATCTCGCCGTTGCCGAGCTGGCGGGCCTTGTTCTTCATTGCCGCCACACCCATCTGCGCGCACAGGTCCATCTTGCTGACGTCGACGTCGGTGCGGATGGGGATGGAACCCTTCTTGATGCTGAAGGCGACCTGCGTGGCCGGCTGGGTGATGACGCTGGCCAGCAGCTGCTGGGCCTTGACCTGGTCGGGCTTGCTGGTCTTGGGGAAGACCATCACATCGCCCTGGATGATGTAGGGCGCGTTCGGGCCGAAGCCGGGCGCGCAGCCGAAGTCCTTGCCCGCCTCCTGCTTGGCCTGGGCGAATTCGCCCTTGGCCCAGTCGCCCATGATCTGCACGCCGGCGCGGCCGCTGATCAGCATGGCGGTGGCGTCGTTCCAGTTGCGGCCGGGCGAGCCCTTGTCGGTGTACCCCTGCAGCTTCTTGTAGGCGAGCAGCACCTTCTTGAAGTCCTCGCCCATGATGGCCTTGGGGTCACGGTCGCGGAAGACCTTCAGGTAGAGGTCGCGGCCGCCGTAGTGGGCCAGCGTGGCGGTGAAGACGATGCCGTCCTGCCAGGGCTGGCCGCCGTGGGCCAGCGGCACGAGGCCGGCGGCCTTGAGCTTGTCCAGCGCGGCGAAGAGTTCGTCGAAGCTCTTGGGTTCCTCGGCGATGCCGGCCTTCTTGAAGGCGGCCTTGGAGAACCAGAACCAGCTCATGTTGTGGATGTTGACCGGCGCGGCGTAGTAGTGGCCGTTGACGCGGATGGCGCTCAGCACCGTCTCCGGAAGGAACTTGTCCCAGCCGTCGCGCTTGGCGACTTCGTCGACGTTGTTCAGCAGGCCCTGGTCGACGATGTCGCGGAACTGCTGCGTGGTGTTGAACTGTGCGGCGGTCGGGGGGTTGCCGCCGGCAATGCGGTTGATGGCGACCGAGCGGGCCTGTTCGCCAAGGGCGATGGCCGTGTCCACCCACACGCCGCCTTGGGCCTTGTAGGCCTCGGCCAGGGTCTTGGCGGCGGCGGATTCGCCGCCGGAGGTCCACCAATGGATGACTTCGGCCTTCAGCGGCGCGGCCGACTGGGCGGAGGCGGGAACGGCGGGGATGGTGGCGGCGGCGAGAACGGCGGCGGCCAGGGCGTGGTGGGGGAAGTTCATCTTGTCTCCGGATCTTGTAGTGCGGCGGGCGCAGTGTGCCCCGGTCAGGCGCGCGGCGCTTTAGGGACGACCCTGTAATATTTCATTTAGAAACCGCCTGTACCCCTTAACAAGCGGTCACTTTGGTGTTAATTATTCGTTCAGGAACTGGCCATACCAGAGGCCGCTGTCCTTCAGCGTGCGCTGTTGGGTGGCGTAGTCGACATAGGCCAGGCCGAAGCGGCGCAGATAGCCCTCGGCCCACTCGAAGTTGTCCAGCAGGCTCCACGCGAAGTAGCCCTTGACCGGCACGCCGACGTCCATGGCCTGCTTCACGGCCGCCAGGTGGCGCTGCAGATAGGACAGGCGCTGGGTGTCGTGCACGCGGCCCTCCGGCGTCAACACATCTTCGAAGGTGGAGCCGTTCTCGGTCAGCTGGATGACGGCCGGGTTGTAGTCGCGCTGGATGCGGGTCAGCAGGTCGACCAGGCCCTGCGGCGACACCTCCCAGCCGAAGCCGGTGCGCTCGACGCCTTCGCGATCAACCAGGCTGGCGCGCATCGGGCCGCCCTTGTCGCTCGGGTCGTCGGCCACCATCTCGGGGAAGTAGTAGTTCACGCCGAGGAAGTCGGTCGGCGCGGCGATCTCGTCCAGATCGCCCGGCTGCACCTTGGGGGCGGCATCGCCGAGCAGCTCCAGCGTGTCGGCCGGGTAGCCGCGGCCGAACAGCGGGTCCAGGAACCAGCGGTTGCGCAGGCCGTCGTGGCGCTTCAGCGCGGCCGCGTCCGCGGGGCTGTCGGACGCGGCGGCGATCGGATGCAGGCTCAGCGTGATGCCGACCTGGGCGCCAGTCGAGTTCTTGCGGATCAGCGGGATGGCCTGGCCATGCGACAGCAGCACGTGGTGGCAGGCCTGCATCGCATCGGCCAGGCTCTTGCCGCCGGGGGCGTGCACGCCCTCCCAGTAACTCATCATGCAGGAGCACCACGGTTCGTTGTGCGTGATCCAGTGCTTGACGCGGTCGCCCAGGCGGCGAGTGACGATGTCGGTGTATTCGAGGAATGCGCCGATGGTGTCGCGGTTGACCCAGCCGCCTTGTTCCTGCAACGCCTGCGGCAGGTCCCAGTGGTAGAGCGTGGCCCAGGGGTCGAGGCCGCGCGCCAGCATGCCGTCCACCAGGCGGTCATAGAAGGCCAGGCCGGCTTCGTTCACCCGGCCGCGCCCCTCCGGGAGGATGCGCGGCCAGGCGATGGAAAAGCGGTAGGCGTTGACGCCCAGCGCCTTGGCCATGTCGAGGTCTCGCGGCCACAGGTGATAGTGGTCGCAAGCCACCAGCGCGTGGGAGCCGTCGCGGATGCGACCAGGCTCGCTGCAGAAGCGGTCCCAGATGGACTCGCCCTTGCCGTCCTCGCGGCCGGCGCCTTCAATCTGGAAGGATGAGGTGGACACGCCCCAACGGAAGTCGGCGGGGAAGTTCTTGCGGGTCGGGGCGGTGTGAGAGCTCATGGGCGTGGGGTCAGGGTCAGAATTTGTAGCTGCCACCCACCAGCAACTGGCGCCCATAGGACGTGTAGCGCTCGGGCAAGGTGGCGGTGGGGTCGACGGAACCAGTGGAGATGCCGACGCGGGTGCGGTAGGGCCGATCACGCAGATTGTTGACCTGCAGCGTCAGTGACAGCCCCTTGAAGGCCCCCGATTCGAACGCGTAGCCGACCTGTGCGTCCATGATGGTTTCGCTGGAGATCATGCTCGGCACGTTCTCGCCGAAGGTGCCGCGCACCGTCGTGACGAAGGCCGAGCGGTGGCGGCTGCCGATGCGCGCCGAAACGCCGTGGCGCTCGTAATAGATCGTGAAGTTGGTCGCCTTGCCAGACAGGCCGTCAAGCGGCTTGGTCACGTCGTTGCCCTCGTGCAGCGAGCTGCGCGTGTCGGAGTAGCTCAGCGAGACGCCGATGCCGTCCAGCGCCGGACTGATGAGAGATCCGTCGAGCGAGCCGCTCAGTTCGGTGCCGGCGATCATGCCGCCCTTGCCGTTGGACTGGGTGCTGAGCGTGCCGATGTTGCTGTAGGGCGTGAAGGCGGTCGGGTTGGGGAAGCCGGTGAAGTCGAAGTCGATGGACTGCGAGTAGACGAAGTTCTTGATGTTCTTGTGGAAGGCCGCTGCCGCCACGTAGCTGCGCTTGCTGAAGTAGTGCTCGATGGACAGGTCCACCGCATCGGCGCGCCAGGGCTCCAGCCTGGGGTTGCCGCCGTTGGCCGACCACAGGTGCGGCTCGGTCGTGCTGACGCTGATGCCCGAGAAGCCGGCGCGCATGTCTTCCATGTTGGGCCGCGCGAGCACCTTGGCCAGGCCGAAGCGCAGGATGGTGTGGGGCGTCAGGTCGGCCGCGATGTTGAGGCTGGGCAGGGTGTCGGTGTAGCTCGTGCCGCCGGTGGCAGGCTGGGTGGTGCTGGTCTTTGAATCCCACAGCAGGCCGTCGCTCCACTGCTTGGCGTGCACCACGCGCAGGCCGAGGCTGCCGTGAATGGGCACGCCCCAGTCGAACTCGAAGCCGAGCTTGGCGTGGGCGGCCGTGACCTTCTCGTGCACCTGCCAGATGCGGCCGGGCGCCTGGTCGGCCGAGGTGGGCAACACATCGTAGAGGGGCAGCGCGCTCGGCAGGTCGAAATTGACCATGCGGATGTTGCTGCCGGCAAAGCTGAGGTCGGTCGGGTCGCGCAGCAGGTTGGCGGGCACCAGCATGGGCGCGCGGCCGTTCTTGAGGGCGTAGTTGACCTCGGTGCGGTTCATGTCCTTGTCGCGCTCCGAGTAGTCCACGCCGGCCTCGATGCTGCTGAGCCAGCCGTCGAAGACACGCCCGGCCGTCAGCTTGAGCGCCTTGATCTCGTCGCCCACCTTGGGGAACTGGCTGCGGCCGTCGCGGCCCCAGTTGGCGGGGTCGCGCAGATAGACGGCGCTCTGATTAGCGAAATCGAAGGTCGGCGCAAACGTCGAGCGGCCGTCCCCAGTGACGATGTTGACCTGACCCAGGCTGACACGGTTGAGCGAGCCGGCCTGCAACTCGGCGTTCTGTTCATCCCGTTTGGCCTGGGACCAACTCAGGTCGCCGGCAAGTTTCCAGTCGGCCCACTGCAGCTCGGTGTTCCAGCCGACAGCGCGGACGTCGTCCTGGCGCTTGTTGAAGGTGGTCAGCGCGACCGGCGTGGTGTCGTTGACGACGCCGCTGGTGATGATCTTGTCGCCATTGACCTGGCTGGTCTGCGCATTGCTCCAGGTCGCACCCGACCAGGTGGACATGTCGGACATCACCGTACGGCGCGCCTCGGTCTGGTCGAACTTGGAGTAGTAGAGGTCGAGCGTGCTCTGGAAGGCAGCGCTGGGCTTGTACTGCAGCACGGCCATCAGGCCATCGCGCTTCTGGCGCGACGAGGCCGCACCCAGCTCGAAGCCCTGCAGCGCGACAGCGTCCAGCGGCGCGCCGGGCAGGGGCGCGCCCCAGTTGTTGGTATTGGCCCACCACCAGCTCTTGTAATGCTTCTCCTGGTTGGGCGAGTCCAGATGCGCAAAGCCGACGGCCGCGCCCCAGCGGCGGTCGGCCGACTGCGTCACATAGGAAGCGCTGAGGCGATTGCCGTTGCCCGAGATCTCGGGGTTCAGCGAGCCGTTGGAGTTGCGCTCCATGCGCCCACCGATGACGGCCCGCGTACCGGCGAAGTCCAGCGGTCGCAGCGTCTTCATGTTGACGGTGCCCGACAAGCCTTGGGACGCCAGGCTGGCGTCGGGCGTCTTGTAGACGGTGGCGGCATTGATCAGCTCGGAGGGGAACTGGTCGTACTCCACCGAGCGGTTGTCGCCCGTGGAAACGATCTCGCGGCCGTTCAGCAGCGTCACGCCATAGCGCGGCGCCATGCCGCGGATGCTGATGACCGACGAGCGGCCGTTGACGCGCTGAGACGTGAGGCCGGGCAGGCGCGAGATGGCGTCGGCGATGGACACGTCGGGCAGCTTGCCGATGTCCTCGGCCGAGACGGACTCGACGATGGCATCCGCATTGCGCTTGGTGCTGATGGAGGATTCCAGGCTGGCGCGAAAGCCCGTGACCGTCACGGTGTCGAGCTTCTGCTCGCCAGCCGGCGCGGCCTGGGCGAACGCCAGCAAGGGCGCGCTCAGCAGGCCGGCACAAACGGCGGCGACCGGCGTGAGTTGGGTGCGCCGCTGGGGCGAAGGCATGAACGCGCGCCGTGCAGCGCGCAGCTTGAGCTGAGTTGTCATTTCTTGTCTCCTGGTTCGTCTTGTTCGCTGCTTGGGAGGCCTCAAGGGCGTGCAACCACTGTCGGGTGCATCGCGCAATGGAACCGGTTCCAAAAGCGACGCAAATCTAATGCGTCACAGTTCGGCTTGTCAATCTCGTCGGCCCGGGGGTTGACGTTTTTTTGTCTCAACCACTACCGTCGCGGCCCCAACTGACAAGCTCACGATGACCCGCCCATCCCTCCTACGAGCCGCCCTGCTCACACTCGCTGCAATCGCCGGCCCTGCGCTGGCGACTGAAGCCGATTCCATCCTGCAGGCCTGGCCGGCGCGCAAGCCCGTGCGGGACGCGGCGCTGGAGGCGCGTGTGGAAGCCGCGCTGAAGACGCTGTCGCTGCGCCAGAAGATCGGCCAGATGACCCAGCCCGAGATCCGCGCCATCACGCCGGAGCAGGTGCGCGAGTACGCCATCGGCACCATCCTGAACGGCGGTGGCGGCTGGCCGGGCGATGACCGTGCGGCGACACCGGCACAGTGGCGAGAGCTGTCCGACAAGTTCCAGGCTGCGGCCCTGCAGGCCACGCCGGGCATCCCGCTGATCTGGGGCACCGACGCCGTGCACGGTCACAACAACGTCCGCGGCGCGACGCTCTACCCGCACAACATCGCGCTGGGTGCGACGCGCAATGCCGACCTGGTGCGCGATATCGGCCGCGCCACCGCGCGCGCCGTGCGCGCCTCGGGCCTGCACTGGGCCTTCGCGCCCACACTGGCCGTCGTGCAGGACGTGCGCTGGGGTCGCACCTATGAAAGCTACGGCGTCGACCCGACGCTGGTGAAGCGCCTTGGCACCGCTGCCGTCGAAGGACTCCAGGACGGATTGAAGGATGGCCGCGGCGTACTCGCGACGGCCAAGCACTACATCGCCGACGGCGGCACCCGCCGCGGCATCGACCAAGGCCTGGCGCAGACTTCGCCGGCCGACCTCGCCAACGTGCACGGCGCCGGCTACCTTGGCGCGCTGGACGCCGGCGTGCTGACCGTGATGGCCTCGTTCAACAGCTGGACCGACAGCGCCAGCTTCACCCCCCACGGCAAGATGCACGGCAATGCCACGCTGATGACGGGCGTGCTCAAGGAGCGCCTCGCCTTCGACGGCCTCATCGTCAGCGACTGGGATGGCATCGGTCAGGTGGCCGGCTGCACGGACGAGGACTGCCCGCAAGCCATCAACGCCGGCATCGACGTGGTGATGGTGCCGTTCAAGTGGAAGGCCTTCTTCGACAACACGGTGCGCGCCGTCGAGCAGGGCCGCATCCCGATGGCCCGCATCGACGACGCGGTGCGCCGGATCCTGCGCGTCAAGTTCAGCATCGCGATGACGCCGGCCGTGCCGGCCACCGTCGAGGCCCTGCAAGCGCCGGCGCTGGCGCGCCAGGCGGTGCGCGAGTCTCTCGTGCTGCTCAAGCACAAGCCCCGCCTGCTGCCGCTCAAGCGCGACGCCCGCGTGCTGGTCGTCGGCCCTGCGGCCGACAGCCTGGCGCACCAAAGCGGCGGCTGGAGCGTGACCTGGCAGGGCCGCGACACGACGAATGTCGACTATCCGCAGGCCACCTCGCTGCTGGCTGCGCTGCGCCAGCGCCTCGGCGCGGCCAATGTCACGTTCGACGCCGACGGCAGCAAGAGCGATCCCAAGGGCTTCGACGCCGTCATCGCCGTACTGGCCGAGACACCCTATGCCGAGGGCGAGGGCGACGTACGCATCACCGAGAACTTGCGCCACAGCCGCCGCCACCCCAGCGATGCGCAAGTGCTGCAGCGCGTTGCCGGCCGCGGTGCCCCGGTCGTGACGCTGCTGTATTCGGGCCGGCCGCTCTACATCAATGATCTGGCCAACAAGAGCGACGCCTTCATCGCCGCCTGGCAGCCCGGCACCGAGGGTGCGGGCCTGACGGATGTGCTTATCGCGCCGGCCGACGGCAAGCCTTGGGCAGGCTTTACCGGCCGCCTCTCCTTCCCGTGGCCGGCCGGCCCCTGCCAGTTCAGCAGCCACGAGACCAAGCCCTGGTGGCCGGTCGGCGGCGGCCTGAGCGGCAAGGAGACCCAGGCCAGTGCCAAGCGCCTGCCCGAGCCGGCCGACCCGCAACCCATTTGCCCCCTCTGAGTGCCGCTGTGATTCAATCCGCGCCGACACGAGCAGAGGGCGAATGGCAACGATCAAGGATGTAGCGCGGCTGGCGGGCGTGGGCGTGGGCACCGCGTCGCGCGTCGTCAGTGGAAACGGTTCCGTCGCGCCCGCCACGGCCGAGCGCGTGCGCAAGGTGATCGCGCAGCTGAAATTCAGGCCTTCGCACACGGCGCGCGCGCTGGGCGCCGGCACCTCCAAGCTGATCGGCGTCTACATCCCCTTCCTCCGCGGCACCTACTACACACCCATCCTGCGCGCCATCGACCTGACCTTGCGCGCGCAGGGCCTGCACATGGTGGTGGCCTTCGGCGAGGGCATCGAGGACGAGCGCGTCGAGACCAACGACGGCATGCGCTTCCTGCTCGACCGCGACTGCGACGGCCTCATCGTGCTGTCCAACGCGCTGCAGGACGAGGACATCAAGGCCCTCGGCCCGGCGTCGCGCCAGGTCGTCGTGCTGAACCGCCACTTCGACCGCATCAAGGACCAGTGCTTCACGGCCGACCATGTGCAGGGCGGCGTGCAGGCGGCGCGTGCGCTGCTGCAGCACAAGCACAAGGACATCGCCGTCGTGTCGGGGCCGACGACCTCGCCCGACAACATCGCGCGCCTGAACGGCTTCATGGGCGAGCTGGCGCTGCGCGGTCTGGACACGTCCAGGATCGTCACCGTGCCGGGCGACTTCTCCAACCAGGCGGGCTGGGATGCGGCCGACACGCTGCTGGCCCAGAAGCGCCTGCCCACCGCCGTCTTCTGCGCCAACGACGAAATGGCCATCGGCCTGCTGGCGCATTTCCAGGAGCGCGGCGTGTCGGTGCCGCACGAGGTTTCGGTGCTGGGCTACGACGACTCGCCAAGCGCCGAATTCGCCGCCCCTAGGTTGACCTCGGTGCACATCCCCAGCCACGAGGTGACGTTGGCCGGCCTGCACTGGCTGCTGAACCGCTGCTATGGGCAGGAGCTGCCCATCTCGCGGCAGTTCGACATCACCGTCACCTGGCGCGCCTCGGTAGCTGCACCTCCTTCGCGCAAGAGAAGCTGAGGCCACAATCCGGGCTGGTTACTTTTCACCTCGCCCAAACTTTTTTGCCCCTACGCCCGTTCCACGAGCTGCCCCCGAGGGGGCGCGTCAGTGGCTACGGGCGGCCGGGCACCACTGACATGCCCGCCCAACGCGTCCTGACCGGTATCACCACCACCGGCACCCTGCACCTCGGCAACTACGTCGGCGCCATCCGCCCGGCCATCGAAGCCAGCCGCGCACCCGGCGTGGAGAGCTTCTTCTTCATGGCCGACTTCCACGCGCTGATCAAGTGCGACGAGCCTGACCGTCTCGCGCACTCCAGCCGCGCCATCGCCGCGACCTGGGTCGCCGCCGGCCTGGACACCGACCGCGTCACGCTCTACCGCCAGAGCGACATCCCCGAGATCCCCGAACTGACCTGGCTGCTGACCTGCGTGACGGCCAAGGGTCAAATGAATCGCGCCCATGCCTACAAGGCCGCGGTGGACGCCGCGACTGCCGCTGGCGAGGACCCCGACGCCAACGTGACGATGGGTCTGTTCAGCTACCCGGTGTTGATGGCAGCGGACATCCTGATGTTCAACGCGCACAAGGTGCCGGTGGGCAAGGACCAGGTCCAGCACATCGAGATGACACGCGACATCGCGCAGCGCTTCAACCACCTGTTCGGCCAGGGGCAAGCGCTGTTCACGCTGCCCGAGGCCGTGACCGACGCCGAGATGGAGCTGCTGCCCGGACTGGACGGCCGAAAGATGAGCAAGAGCTATGACAACGTCATCCCGCTCTTCGAGGGCGGCGCCCAGGCGCTGAAGGACGCGGTCGCCCGCATCGTCACCGACTCCAAACTGCCCGGCGAGCCCAAGGACCCGCAGGGCCAGGCCATCGTCACCCTCTACGACGCCTTTGCGACGGCCGAGCAGCGGGCCGCCTTCCGCGCCGCGCTGCGCGGCGGCCTGGGCTGGGGCGAGGCCAAGCAGCAGCTCGTCGCGCTGATCGACGGCCAGATCGGCCCGATGCGCGCGCGCTATGCCGATCTGATGGCCAACCCGGACCAGCTCGAAGCCATCCTGCAAGCGGGCGCCGCCAAGGCCCGCGCGATTGCCACGCCCTTCCTGAAGCAGCTGCGCGCCGCTGTGGGCCTGCGTCCCTACACGGCCACCGCGACGACCACCGCTTCCAAGGCGGAGAAGGCGGCGCTGCCGGTCTTCAAGCAATACCGCGAGGCCGACGGCAAGTTCTATTTCAAGCTGCTGTCCGCGGGCGGCGAGCTGCTGCTGCAAAGCAGCGGCTTCGAGCAGGGCCGCGAGGCCGGCCAGTGGGTCGCGCGGCTGAAGCGCGAAGGTCTGGTGGCCGACGCGCCGGTGCAGCGTGAGGCCGCCGACACCGACATCGCCGCCGCCCTCGCCGCCTTCAAAGAAGACTGACGTGATCGCGCAGCCCGACATCACCGAGCTGCTGATCGGCACCTCACGTGGCGACGCGGCCTCGCTGCAGCAGCTCTATGCGCTGCTCTATCCCGAGATCAAGCGCGTCGCGCGCATCCGCCTGGCGCAGAGCGGCCACGCTGCGGGCTTGAACACGACGGCCCTGGTGCACGAGGGCTTCCTGCGCATGGCCGACCAGCAGGGCCTGCAGGGCGAAACGCGCGGCCAGTTCTTCGCCTATGTGGGCCGGGTGCTGCGCTCTGTCGTCATCGACCACCTGCGCGGCGAGGGCCGTGACAAGCGCGGCGGCGATGCCGTCATGGTCACGCTGTCGGCCGCCAGCGACGTGGCCGCCGTGCAGAGCCAGGCCGTCGACATGCTCGGCCTGGACCGCGCGCTGGAGCGCATGCGGGCGCTGGACAACGGCCTGTACGAACTCATCGAGATGGTCGGCTTTGCCGGCCTCTCCATCGCCGAAGTGGCGACGCTGCGCGGCCTGTCGACGCGCAGCATCAACCGCGAATTGCTCAAGGCGCGCGCCCTGCTGCAGGAGCTGCTCGGCGACAAGCCCGACACGGTCTATTGATGCAAGCCGACGACTGGCAGCGGATCTCCGCGCTGTTCGACGAGCTTGCCGACCTGCCCCGGCCCGAGCGGCTGCAGCGCCTGGCGGCCATCGAGCCCGCCGAGCTGGCCGAGCGCCTGGCCCGCATGCTGGCCTCGCTGCCCGACGATGACGCCACCGTGCTGGCCGCGTTGCCCGGCTTCGACGCCCACCTGGCCATGGCCCTGGCCGAGCCCACCGGTCTGCCGGCGCCGCAGGCCGGCGACCGCTTCGGGTCCTGGTGCCTGGCCGAGCTGCTGGGCGAGGGCGGCATGGGCCAGGTCTGGCGCGCCGAGCGGGCCGACGGCCTCTACCAGGGGGAGGCCGCCATCAAGCTGCTGCGCGACGACCTCGCCACACCGGGCCTCGCCGCCCGCTTCGCCCGCGAGCGCGCGCTGCTCGGCCGCCTGACCCACCCGGGCATCGCCCGGCTGCTGGACGCCGGCGAGCAGAACGGTCGGGCCTTCCTGGTGCTGGAGTACGTGGCCGGCCGAACGCTGTCCGAGCATGTGCGCGAAAGCGAGCTGCCGCTGGCTGCGCGCGTGAAGCTGCTGGTCGACGTGGCGCGCGCCGTCGAGCATGCGCATGCCCAGCTCATCGTGCACCGTGACTTGAAGCCAAGCAATGTCATGCTGGACGAGAGCGGCTGCACCAAGCTGCTGGATTTCGGCATCGCCGGGCTGCTGGACGACTCGGGGCAGCAGTCCGACCACCAGCTGACCATGGTCACCGGCCGGCGCCTGACGCCGGCCTATGCCGCGCCCGAGCAGATCACCGGCGAGGCGGTCGGCGTCGCCAGCGACATCTATTCGCTGGGCGTCATGCTTTACGAGTTGGCGAGCGGGGCGCTGCCCTTTGGCCGGCGCGGCCTGAGCCGCACGGCGCTGGAGCATGCGGTGCTGCACGGCGAGGCCCGGCGCATCGCCCGCACTACCGCGTCAGCCTCGACGACGACGGGCAGTGCCAGCGCTAGCCAGGAAGCCGGCCCTGGCCGCCCGCCCGATGCCGAGCGCGCTAGCGGCGACCTGGAAGCCGTGGCCGCCAAGGCCATGCGCAGGAGCCCCGCCGAGCGTTATGCCAGCGTCGGCAGCTTTGTCGACGACCTGGAGCGCTGGCTGACGCAGCGCCCCGTCAGCGTGCGCGCCGAGGACTGGCGCCATCGCGTCTACCTGTGGACGCGGCGCAATGCGGCGCTGGCCATTGGCGCCTCGCTGGTGTTCGCTGCGCTCAGTGCTGGCCTAGCCGTCAGCCTGTGGCAGCGCAGCCAGGCGCAGGCGTCCGCGCGCCAGAGCGAGGCCGTCACGCGCTACCTGACGGAGCTGCTGGCCTCGGCCAACCCCGACAGGCACGGTGGCCACATCCCCACCATCTTCGAGGTGCTCGAGCAAAGCCGCGCCGAGGTTCGCCAGCGCTTCGCAGGCGACGACCTGACCTACGCGCGCGTGCTCGACGTCATGGTGGCGACCTACTCCGACATGAACCGCCACGACATTGCCATCCCGCTGGCCAAGGAGCTGATCGATGTCAGCGCCCGGCACTGGGGCGAGGCTGACGAACGCACGCTGATCGCCAAGCTGCGGCTGGCCCGCATCTATACGGCACTGAATTCGCCGCTGGAGGTCATTGCGCTGGGCGAACCCATCCTGCCGGTGCTGGCCCAGGCTGGCATCGGCACGGAGATGGAGAACGACTACGTCAACCTGCTCTACCAGCTCATCGTCGCCTATGCCGGCGCGGCGCGCTTTGCCGATGCCGAAGCGATGCACGTGCGGGCCTGGCCCATCGTGCAGCGCCAGTTCAAGCCGAGCGACTACGAGTACCCGTACTACAACGTCTACCTGTACCAGCTGCGCGTGGCCGAAGGCCGGACGCTGGATGCCGAACAGCTGATCGAAGGCACGCGGGCCTCCTGGGCCACCGCGCCGTCGCACCGCGGGCGCTTCGTGCTGCGCTCGCGTCAGCACCTGTGGAATATCCAGGCCCGGCTCGGCCGGCCGGAAGGCAGCATCGAGAACGCGCGCCTGATCATCCGGGATATGGACGCCCTGCTCGGCGCGGGCAACTCCAGCAGCCAGCGTATGCGGGCAGACTTGGCGCGTCACTTCGTTGAGTTGGGTGACTACGCACAAGCCGTGCAGATCCACGAGGAGCTGGAGGCCGGCCTGCCGGCCGAGGCCGCCAAGCACCCGACGCTGCGCCTGCCGCGTGAGAGCGCCGGCCTGCTGGCGCATGCGCTGGCGCAGCCCGAGCGCGCGGCGGACTGGCTGCTGGTCGCCCGGCGCATGGCAGATGAACTGGCGCACACGGCGGACATCAGCGGCCCACCCTGGGCGGAGGCGGGCCTTGCCGTCGCGCGTGCGGCGCTGCGCCTGGGCGACCTGGCGCTGACCCAGCGCGCCCTCGCGCCGCTGCAGGACCTGCAGGCGCAGCCCTGGCTGGCGCAGCATCTGCAGCTGCAAAGCCGCGTCGGTCAATTGGCAGGGGAACTGGCTCGTGCACGCGGGCAGCGCGAAGCGAGCCTGCGGGCGCTGCGGAAGCGCGTCGCATTGCTCGACGCGCTGCCGCAGCCCCAAGGTCTGCCGCATTGGCGCGCGCAGCTGGACCTCGCGGCCAGCCTGGTCGGCACGCCCGAGGCGGCCGAGGCGCTGAAACGTGCCGATGCATTGCGCCCGAACTGGCTGGCGCCGCATCCGCTCGACGAACTGCGAACCGAGCTGGGCCGGGGTCAGTGGCGTGCGGCCTGGGCCGGCCAGTTCTAGAGCCCTCCCTCTAGGCTCTGTAGGCAGCAGGTCACGCCGCAGGGTGTTTTCCCGTAGGGGCGGGCTGGTTACGCGCGGTTAACTTTGCGGCTCCCGAAAAGAACCGCCCAGGAGACTCAACCCATGGCCACCATCGCCGCCGACACGCTCGCCCTGCAACGCCTCTATCACTGGGAGCGCACCGCAGGCAGCACGGTCTCCTTGACCCAGCCGATGGGCGGGCCCGAGGTCGTCGACTTCACCTGGGCCCAAGTCGGTGACCAAGTGCGCCGCATGGCCGCCTTCATCAAGGCCCGCGGCGAAGCCGAGGGCTGGCCGGCAGACGCCAAGGTCGCGTTGCTGTCCAAGAACTGCGCCTGGTGGCTGATGACCGACCTGGCCATCTGGATGGCGGGTTATGTCAGCGTGCCGCTCTACCCGACGCTGGCGGCCGAGACCATCACGCAGATCCTCACGCACAGCGAGGCCCGCTTCATCTTCATCGGCAAGCTCGACGGCTGGGAGGGCATGAAGCCCGGCGTGCCCGCCAGCCTGGCCGGCGCCAGCTATGCACTGTCGCCCGACGACGTGAAGAAGAAGTACGAGGGCTGGGACGCCATCTGCGCCCGCACCGAGCCGCTCAAGGGCGAGATCACGCGCGGTGCCGACGAGCTTTGCACGCTGATCTACACCTCGGGCACGACGGGCAATCCCAAGGGCGTGATGCACAACTTCGGCGGCTTTGCCTGGGCGGTCGGCGAAGGCCTGGAGCGCTTCCCGATGACGGCGCAGGACCGCATGCTGTCCTATCTGCCGCTGGCCCACGTGGCCGAGCGCGTGCTGGTCGAGCACGGCTGGCTCAAGACAGGCATGCGCCTGTACTTCGCCGAGTCGCTGGACACCTTCACGACCGACCTGCAACGCGCCCGACCGACCATCTTCTTCAGCGTGCCGCGCCTGTGGGTCAAGTTCCAGCAGGGCGTGCAAGCCAAGATGCCGCCGCAGAAGATGAACAAGCTGCTGCGCCTGCCCATCATCGGCGGCCTGGTGCGCAAGAAGGTGCTGAAGGCGCTCGGCCTGGACCAGTGCCGCATCGCCGTCGGTGGCGCCGCGCCCATGCCCATCGCGCTGCTGGAGTGGTACGACAAGCTCGGCCTGCCCATCAACGAGGGCTATGGCATGACCGAGAACCTGGCGCTGTCGCACATGACGCTGCCGGGCAAGAACCAGCGCGGCACCGTCGGCCCGGCCTACCCCGGCGTGCAGACGCGCATCGACCCGGCCAACGGCGAGCTGCAGATGCGCAGCCCGGCTCTGATGCTGGGCTACTACAAGGAACCCGGCCTGACCGCCGACGCACTGACCCCCGACGGCTGGCTGCACACAGGCGACAAGGTCACGCAGGACGCCGATGGCTGCGTGCGCATCACCGGCCGGGTCAAGGACCTGTTCAAGACCAGCAAGGGCAAGTACGTGGCACCCGCGCCCATCGAAGACAAGCTGGGCATGAACCCCAACATCGAGGCCTGCTGCGTGGCCGGCGCCAACATGGGCCAGCCGCTCGGCATCGCGATGCTGTCGCCGCAGGGCATCCAGCGCGCCAGCACCGAGGCCGAAAAGACGGCGCTGATGGCCGAGCTGAGCAAGCACCTGGACGACGTCAACGCCCGCCTGGACCCGCACGAGCAACTCGACACCCTGGTGCTGATCAAGACGCCGTGGACCGTGGACAACGGCTTCATCACGCCGACCTTCAAGGTCAAGCGCAACCGCATCGAGGAGGCCTATGCGGGCAAGTTCGATGCGTGGGCGGGCAAGCGTGCGAAGGTACAGCTCGGCGATTGAGGCGATGGGGCGTAGCCTGCTGTTTGCACTGCTGGGCAGTGCGCACGCGGCCTGCTGCGCTAATGTGACCGAGACGGGCCAGCGCCTGACCTACGAGGTCAGGCAACGCCCGGGCGTGGACTTGCTGCAAGCACTGAACCACGCAACACCGATCCGGGGCGAAGCCGGCAGGCCCTTTTTCGGCCACACCCAATGGCGGGTCAACTGGAAGTACCGCTACGGCGTGCGGCCGGACGGCCTATGCGGCATCACCTCTGTCGACGTCACGCTCGCCGTGACGACGACCCTGCCTGTCCTCAAAGAGAGCACGGCTGACGTCGCCGCGCAATTCGCGTCGTATCTGGCAGCGCTGATCGAGCACGAGGAGGGCCATCGACGCGTGGGGCAAACCGCTGCCCAGCAGGTCGATTCAACCATCACGCAAATGGCGCCGATGGTCAGCTGCCGACTGTTGGAAGCTGAGGCCAACCGCCTCGCCACTGACCTGGTTGAGCGCGCCAAGCGCAACGACAAGGCCTACGACGCTGCCACGCAGTACGGCTGCACACAGGGCGCCTGCCTGCAGCGCTAGGCTTTCGAGCTTCGCCAGTAGTCGCTGCGGCGGTAGTGGGCGCGCAGATGCTCCACCCACAGCCGCGTCCTCAGCGGCAAATGGCGTGACTGCGGGAACACCGCGTAGATGCCGTTGGGCGGCGCCGCGAAGTCGTCCAGCACGCTGACCAGCCGCCCCTCGGCCAGATCGGCCTCGACCTCCCAGGTGCTGCGCCAGGCGATGCCCAACCCTGCCACGCACCAGTCGTGCAGCACTTGGCCATCGCTGCAGTCCAGCCGTCCCTGCACCCTCGTCTCGGGGCGCAGGTGCTGCACCGTGCCATCAACCTGGAAGGCCCAGCCGCGCACCTGGCTGGCCTCGGAACTGAGCGTCAGGCAGGCATGGCGGCCGAGTTCATCCGGATGTTTCGGGCTGCCCGCGCGCTTCAAATAGCCGGGCGCGGCAACGCACAGACGCCGGTTGTCGGCCAGGCGCGTGCTGACCAGGCTGGAATCGGGCAGATCGCCGACGCGCACGGCGCAATCAAAGCCCTCGTGGACGATGTCGACGACACGGTCACTCAAGTTCAGCGACAGGCTGAGGTCGGCATGCTCGGCCAGGAAGCCCGGCACCAGCGGCGCCACATGGCGGCGACCGAAGCCGGCCGGGGCCGTCACGCGCAGGTGGCCGCTGGCCTTGAGACCGCCGGCGCTGACCGCGGCCTCGGCGTCGGCTAGCGCGGCGATGAGGCGCTGGCAGTCCTCCAGGAAGGACTGCCCTTCGGGGGTCAGCGTCAGCCGGCGCGTCGTGCGCAGCATCAGCTTGACGCCCAGGCGCGCTTCCAGCGCGTCCAGCCGCCGGCCCATCACCGCCGGCGCCACGCCCTCGGCCTGGGCCGCAGCCGTCAGGCTGCCCTTGGCCGTGACGAGCACGAAGGACTCGATCTGCTTGAGCTTGTCCATGCCGGGCATTGTGCTGGCGAGCAGGCGCAGTGGCGGCTGATTCAGTCGGCATCTTTGCGTTTGGGTCACAGATGAATGACGCGGCGAACAGCCAATCCGACCCGCAGCCCGGCTAGATTTCGACATCTGTTCTTGCCGGAGTTCGCCATGCCTCGCACCCCCCTCCACCGCCTGCAGGTCGACGCCGACCTGGCTCGTTTCATCGACGTCGAGGTGCTGCCCGGCACCGGCATCGCCGCCGATACCTTCTGGGCGGGCTTCAGCGCGCTGGCGCATGAACTGGCGCCCAAGAACCGCGCGTTGCTGGACGAGCGCGACCGCCTGCAGGCCGAGCTGGACGCCTGGCACGAGGCCCATCCCGGCCCGATCACCGACATGCCGGCCTACCGCGCCTTCCTGCAGCGCATCGGCTACCTGGTCGAGGCGCCCGAGCAAGTGCAAGCCACGACGGCCAATGTGGATGCCGAACTGGCGCTGCAGGCCGGCCCGCAACTCGTCGTTCCCATCCTGAATGCGCGCTATGCGCTGAATGCGGCGAATGCGCGCTGGGGTTCGCTGTACGACGCGCTCTACGGCACGGACGCGATTCCCGAGACGGACGGTGCCACCCGCGCCGGTGCCTACAACCCGGTGCGCGGCGCGCGTGTCGTCGCCTATGCGCGGCAGGTGCTGGACCAAGCCGCACCGCTGGCCGAAGGGTCGCACGGCCAGGCCGTGGCCTATCGCATCGAGGGCGACCAACTGTCCATCACGCTGGCCTCGGGCGACGTGACCGGCCTGGCCGACGCGGCGGCCTTCGCCGGCTACCAGGGCGCGCCGGAAGCGCCCAGCAGCGTGCTGCTGGTGCACCACGGCCTGCACCTGGACATCCGCATCGACCGCTCGACGCCCATTGGCAAGACCGATCCCGCCGGCATCGCCGACATCGTGCTGGAGTCGGCCCTGTCGACCATCCTCGACCTGGAAGACTCGGTCGCCGCCGTCGACGCCCAAGACAAGCTGCTGGCCTATCGCAACTGGCTGGGCATCCAGCAGGGCACGCTGACCGAGGAAGTCGCCAAGGGCGGCAAGAGCTTCACGCGGCGACTGAACGCTGACCGCGTCTATACCGCGCCCAACGGCGGCAAGGTCACGCTGCATGGCCGCTCGCTGATGTTCGTGCGCAATGTCGGCCACCTGATGACCAACCCGGCCATCCTCTTGGACGATGGCAGCGAGATTCCCGAAGGCATCATGGATGCGGTCGTCACGACGACGATTGCCATGCACGACCTGAAGCGCCGGGGCAATTCCCGGACGGGCTCGGTCTACATCGTCAAGCCCAAGATGCACGGGCCCGCCGAGGTGGCCTTCGCCGCCGAGCTGTTCACGCGCGTCGAACAGCTGCTGGGCTTGCCCGACAGCACGGTCAAGCTGGGCATCATGGACGAGGAGCGCCGCACCTCGGTCAACCTGAAGGCCTGCATCGCCGCCGCCGCCAGCCGCGTGGCCTTCATCAACACCGGCTTCCTGGACCGCACCGGCGACGAGATGCACACCGCCATGCGCGCCGGCCCGATGCTGCGCAAGGGCGACATGAAGACGACGAGCTGGATCACCGCCTATGAGCGCAGCAACGTGCTGACGGGCTTGGCTTGCGGCCTGCGGGGCCGCGCCCAGATCGGCAAGGGCATGTGGGCCATGCCCGACCTGATGGCCGCCATGCTGGAGCAGAAGATCGGCCATCCCAAGGCTGGCGCCAACACCGCCTGGGTGCCGTCACCCACCGCCGCGACGCTGCATGCGCTGCACTACCACCAGGTCAACGTGGCCGCGGTGCAGCAGAACCTGGAGAAGGTCGACTTGGCCGCCGAGCACGAAGGCATCTTGAATGCGCTGCTGACCATTCCCGTCGCGCCGAAGGCGGATTGGACGGCCGAACAGCGCCAGCAGGAGCTCGACAACAACGTGCAGGGCATCCTCGGCTATGTGGTGCGCTGGATCGACCAGGGCGTGGGCTGCTCCAAGGTGCCCGACATCAATGGCGTCGGCCTGATGGAAGACCGCGCGACGCTGCGCATCAGCAGCCAGCACATCGCCAACTGGCTGCGCCACGGCGTCGTCAGCGCGGAGCAGGTGCGCGAGACCTTTGCCCGCATGGCCAAGGTGGTGGACGGCCAGAACGCGGGCGATCCGCTGTACCGGTCGCTGGCGGACAGCCCGCAGGGCGCGGCGATGCAGGCGGCGCTGGATCTCGTGTTCAAGGGTGAGGCGCAACCGAGTGGATACACCGAGCCGCTGCTGCATGCGTGGCGTTCGAAGGTGAAACAGGGCTGAGACGCGCGCCTTGGTAGGCTAGGTGACCTGATGCGTCAAAAAAACGCTGCGAGTGTTGCGACGCAACTACGTCTGCGTCCGCGTAGACGCAAGCCGCGCCATGACTTCGCACACTGGCAGAAAGGCCCGCAATAGGTGTCCACGACGCGAGTCAACTCAATTGGGGCGAACCCTCAGCAGCGCGGTTGAAACTTTCCTCACACTTTATGCGCTCTTCCCGGCACACGGCCGGGCTAGACCTTGCCTGCCGCCCATCAGGTGTGCAAGCCGCCATCAAATGTTAGGAGTTCATCGATGTTCAAACGTCATGCCGTCGGCGCAGCCGCGCTTGCTTGTCTTGCCGCCGCCACCCAGCCGGCTTTCGCTCAGCAAACATTGGAGCGCGTGGAAATCACGGGCTCAGCAATCCGCCGCTCGGTCAATGATGAAGGCGCGCTGCCGATCACTGTCGTGAAGGTTGACGACCTGCGTCAGCAAGGCGTCACGAGCGTTGAAGGCATCATGGAACTGCTGTCCGCCAGTCAGTCCAGCACGCCCGGCACCAACTCCATCGGTTCGAGCACTGGCGGTGCTGCCTATGCCAATCTGCGTGGCCTGGGTAGCAACAAGACCCTGGTCCTGCTGAATGGCCGCCGCATGACGTCGTTCGCGTTCGATGCCAACGCAGTCGATCTGAACTCCATTCCTTTCGCCGTCATCGAACGCGTCGAAGTGCTCCGTGACGGGGCGTCCGCTGTGTACGGCACCGATGCGATCGGCGGTGTCATCAACTTCATTACCAAGTCCAACTTCCGCGGCGGCCAGATCGTGGCCGAGATGACCAAGCCCAAGAAGGAAGGCGGGCAGAAGGAAGGCGGCTCAGTCACCGTGGGATTCGGCGACCTGGAGAAGGACAGATTCAACTTCTGGGGCTCTTTCGACAGTCGTCGCCAGTCGCGCGTGCGCGCCCTGGACCGTGACTTCGCCCGGACCGGCATCATCCCAAGCCGAGGCGTGAACGGCAACTCGGGCACGACGTTTCCGGGCAATTTCACTGGTGACTTCGCGGTGCCGGTGTCGGCGAACTTCCCCAACGGCCGCGAGACGCGCGCTTTCAACCCGACCGCACCGAACTGCGCTGCGCCGCTGTCGCTGGTGAACCCGACGAACCCGAACGCCTGCGTGTTCGACTTCAGTTCGACCATCGACATCATTCCGGACACCAAGCAGAACACCATCTCCGGCCGCCTCGGCCTCAAGCTTGCTGACGACCATGTGCTGACGCTGGAAGGCCTTGCAACTGAGAACCGCAACGTCTCGCGCGTCGCGCCCGACCCGGTGAGCGGCATCACGATCAACCCGGGCAATCCGGCATATCCGACCGGGATCCCGGATCTCATCACCACCCGTCCGATCAACGTCGGTTGGCGCATGGTGCCCGCAGGTCCACGTACCAACGAGTCGAACTCAGCCGCCAAGCGCGTGGTGGCCGACCTGAGCGGCGTCCTTGCCAGCTGGGACTACCGTGTGGGCGCGATGCTGTCCCGCAGCACCGGCAATGACGCCGCTGTCGACGGCTATGTCAGCGCTCCTTTCGTTCGCCAGCAAGTAGCTGCCGGTAACCTGAACCCCTTCCGCGATGCGACCGCAGCGGAGCAGGCCGTCATCCAGCAGGCGAAGCGCAAGGGCGTGTTTGGCTTTGCCGTCGGCGAGACGCGCAGCATCGACATACGCGGCAGCCGTGACCTGTTCGCTCTTCCGGGCGGCACTGCAGCGGTCGCGCTGGCAGCCGAGTTCCGCAAGGAAGAGTACCGTTTCGACACCAACGACGATGTCGTCACCAGCATTCCATCGGCCGGCCGTTCGCCCAACCACAAAGGCGGCGACCGTGACGTGAAGGCCTACGGCGCGGAGCTGCTGCTGCCGGTCTGGAAGAACGTTGAAGTCCAGCTTGCCATCCGCACCGACGACTACTCGGACGCCGGCAAGTCAACCAACCCGAAGATCGGCATCCGCTTCCAGCCGATCAAGGAAATCGTGCTGCGCGGTTCCTACAACACGGGCTTCCGCGCGCCTGGCCTGGATGACCTTTACGCCCCGCAAACCGTGACCTTCTCGGCTGGCGCCAAGAACGACCCGCTGCTGTGCGACGCCGCTGGCAAGGCCATCGGCTCTCTCGGTGGCGTCCAGAGCCGTGACTGCGGTCTGCAGCCGCAGGTTCAACTCGGGGGCAGCACTACGCTCAAGCCCGAGAAGTCGAAAACCTTCACCATCGGTGCGGCTTTCGAGCCGATCAAGGACCTGACATTCTCGGTCGACTACTGGAACATCAAGCTGCGTGACCAGATCAATGTGCTGCCGATCGACACGATCATCGCGAACTCCGCTCGCTACGCGGCCAATTTCGTGCGCTGCAATGCCTTGCCCGTTGCGGTTCAAAACACGCTGAACCGCTGCGCCGGCCTGGACAACAACAGCCCGGCTATCGGCTACATCATCCAAACCAACGACAACATCGGCAAGATCCACACCAACGGCTTCGACCTGACTGCGGGCTACAACATGAAGCTCGGCGGGTGGGGTGGTTTGTCGCTCGCGTATGACGGGACGTATGTTCGTGGCTACCAGTACCAAACGAACCCGAGCGATCCGTTCAAGGAGAACGTTGGCATCTACAGCGACGGCAGTCCCGTCTTCAAGTGGAAGCACAACCTGAGCGCTGCGTGGGCTCTGGACAAGCTTGGCGTGCGCGCCAGCATGCGTCACCAGAGCGGCTACCGCGACCAGAACGACCCGTCTACGGTCGTTGGCGGCGCGTCCTTCTATGGCGATGTCGAGGCATACACCTTGGTAGACGTGTCGGCGACCTACAAGTTCAACAAACTGTCCTCCCTGACGGTCGGCGTCAAGAACTTGTTCGATAAAGACCCGTCGTTCTCCAATCAGTCGAATCGCTCACAGCGTGGCTATGACCCGCGGTACAGCGACCCATTGGGCCGCGCATTGTTCATTCGCGCAGCCTACGGCTTCTAAATCGGCGTAAGCGTCCGAAGCCGGTCAGTTTTTACTGACCGGCTTTTTTCTTGCGATTAACTGCGCAAGCTCGGCTCTTGAATGGTTTCCGACAGGTTTGCGTTTACGCGAACCATCTGTTCGTCGCATGGCAACAACAACGGCTCCCCCGAAGCAGGCGGCTTGAGCAAGCAAAAACCCTCGGCGAAGCAGTGGTTGAACGCGGTTTTCCAGCCAGCGGCGGCTCAATTGGGGGGAACCCCCAACGATCCCTAGAAAACTTTCCTCACACTCTGCTTTCTCTGCTACGCGTTTTTGCGTGGGCTTGGGCTTCACAGGGCCGCCTTCCCGGGCGGCCTTCCAATTTGTTCCGCGAGGAGTTTCCGGATGTTCAAACACAATGTGATCAACGTGGCAGTCTTGGCTGCTCTAAGCGCAACCGCGCTGTCAGCGACTGCCCAGCAAGCTCTGGAGCGCGTCGAGATCACCGGTTCCAGCATCAAGCGCGTTGCAAGCGAAGGCGCTTTGCCGGTGCAAACCATTTCTGCCGAGCAGATTCGGGCCACGGGCGCCACCAACGTGGCTGATGTGATCCAGCGCCTGCCGTCCATGCAGGGCTTCCAGATCGCCGACATTGCCATCGGTTCCAACTCCGGCGGCATCGTGACCGCCTCAATTCACGACATCGGTGCGGCTTACACGCTGGTGCTGTTGAACGGCCGCCGCATCGCACCGACCGGTTCTGGCTCGACGATCAACCTGAACGCCATCCCGATGAGCGCGATCGAGCGCGTCGAAATCCTGACCGACGGCGCTTCTGCGCTGTACGGCTCGGACGCTATTGCAGGCGTCGTGAACTTTGTGCTCAAGCGCAACAAGCAGGGTGGTGAGATCACGCTTCAGGCAGATGTGCCGCTCGAAGGCGGCGGCGAATCGGCCAATGCCAGCGTCACCTATGGTTTTGGCGACATCGAGCGTGACCGTTTCAGCGTCGTGGCCACCTATCGTCGTGACGAGCAAAAACAGATGAAGTCGGGCGACCGGGAGTTTGCCAAGAGCGCCTATGTTCCGTTCAGCTTCGCTGGCCGCAACTACATCTATGACCGCACCAGCACGTCTGCCATCCCGGCGAACGCGACGGTCCGCTTCACCACGCCGGCCGGCACAACGGCGCTGCCGACCTACGGCTTCAACCCCTATCGCAAGGCAAACGGCCAGTGCGGCCCCAACAACGTCTACAGCCTGAACAACACCGCTACTGCAACCGCAGTCAACGAGCTGTGCGCGTTCGACTTCGTCAGCACCATCGACATCTATCCCGAATCCACCCGCGACTCGGTTTACCTGTCCGGCGAGCTGAAGGTGGCAGAGTCCGCCAAGCTGTTCGCAGACGTGGCGTACTCGCGCTATGACCTCATCGCGCGCATTGCGCCGAACCCCGTGCCGGTGGCGATTTCGGTCGCGTCGCCGCTGTACAGCACCTACGTCCTGCCCTACCTGACGCCGCAGCAAGCCTCGCGCGTGCGTGACGTGACGGCCAACTATCGCGCCTCCGACTTCGGCACGCGGGATTCGCAAACCATCACCGATTCGAAGCACATCGTGATCGGCGGTGACATCGATATCGGCGCCAGCTGGAACGTCAACGGTGCGGTGACTTGGTCGCAGAACGCCATCGACGAGAAGTACGTCGGCGGCTACATGAAGGACGCCGAGTTCCGCTCGATGATCGCGACCAACGCTTTCGACCCCTTCAAGAAGGCCGGCGAACAAAGTGCTGCGGCGCAACAGCTGATCGCCAATGCGATCTTCAACGGCACGGTCCGGACCTCGTCCACGACGATGAAGGGCGCGGACGTCCGCATGTCTGGCGACCTGTTCAAGTTCGGCTCCCGCACGGTGTCCGGCGGTTTTGGTGCCGACTTCCGTACCTACAACTACAAGCAGACGCCGTCGGCCGCCGCACTGGCCGGCCAGATCTACAACTACGCTGCCGTTGCGCCGTACAACATGGAACGCGACAACGCCGGCGTATTCGGCGAGGTGCTGTTCCCTGTCCTCAAGGATCTTGAGGTGACCGCCGCCCTGCGCTACGACACGATCAAGCCGATCAAGGATCTGATCAACAAGCGCGACTTCGGTACGGAAGAAAGCGCCACGACCTACAAGCTGTCTGGCCGCTACCAGGCGACCAAGGCGCTGCTCCTGCGCGGCTCGATCGGCACCGGTTTCAAGGCACCGTCGATGCTGGACATCGCGCAGCCCGTGGTGCCGGCCGGCGTGACTGCGGCCAGCTACGACTGCCCCACCGCGCTGCCCGGCTTCGATGCCGACCTTTGCAAGCCGGGCCGCGCTCAATACAGCGTGCTGTCGGGCGGCAACGAGGCGCTAAAGCCGGAAAAATCCAAGCAGGCGAGCCTGGGCGTGGCTTTTGAGCCCACCAGCAACATGACCATGACGCTTGACTACTGGCAGGTCAACATTCGCGACGCGGTCAGCGCCGTGTCTGCCAACCAGGCTTTCGCAAATCCGGTGAAGTACGCGAATCTGTTCGCCGTGTACCGCACGCCGGCCGAGACGCAGGACTTCTACGCCTTCAAGTCGTCGTCGACCAACATCGGCCGCACGATCAACCGTGGCGTGGACTGGGACCTGACGGCTCGTTTCAATGTGGGCATCGGCCGACTGACGACCGGCCTGACGGGCACCTACATGATCCGGTCGTCTTACACGCGCCCTGGCACGGATAGCGACTTCACCGACAGCATGGGCCGCTACGGCGAAAACGCTGCGGTGACCTTCCGCAACATCTTCCGCGCGACTGCCAAGCTGGAAACCGGTGCCTTCAGCAACACGCTGACGATGAACTATCGCTCCCACTACAAGGACATCACCGTCAACGTGCGCGACGTGGTCACCAATGTCAACGTGCCCGTCTCGGTCAATGTGCCCGAGTACTTCACGTTCGACTGGCAAGGCACCTACCAGTGGAACAAGTCCTTGGACCTGCGCGCTGGTTTGAAGAACATCTTCAACAAGGCGCCTCCGTTCACGCTGCGTGACTCTTCTGGTCACCAAGTGGGTTACGACCCGCGTTACGCGGATCCGAAGCTGCGCACCCTGCAGCTGACCGGTACCTACAAGTTCTGATTTCGATCAGCAAACTGTGAAGGGGCTGCTTGCAGCCCCTTTTTCATGGCGCCAAGGCTTCCTGACGGGTCACAACAGGCAAACCCGCTACCGCGACATGGGTAGCTGAGGCGCTACACCCGTGTGCGGCGCTCGTGAACCTGTCTCTTTCCTGTCACACATTGGACGCCTTCGCAAAGCTTCACTCGCCTTTCCTTCGGCGCTGTTGAAGTTAGGGGGTGCCAAAAATCACAGCTGCAACAGCTACTTAGCAAACCAGGGATGCACGGGGCCGTCTGTTTTGCGGAGCGATCGCAGCGGGCTGGCGAGATTCCCCAGACTTTCCCTGACTGCCCGCTTCGACGCCCCCTTCTGACAATCCCACCCAGCTCCCTTTTTGGGAAGGCATGCAGGCGCCCAACGCGGGCGTCGGCGTGAAACAAGACCTATCGGTCAATTTGGAGTTTTCATGCATAAACGAACACTGCTCTCCTCGGCGGCCATCGCTGCCATGGGGCTCATGGCCCAGTCTGCCTTCGCGCAGGCACAGGCTCCTGCCCAGCAACTCGAACGCATCGAGATCACCGGCTCCGCCATCAAGCGCATCGACGCTGAAACGGCTGTCCCGGTGACCATCATCAAGATCGAAGACCTGAAGTCCCAGGGCGTGACTTCGGTGGAGCAGATCCTTGGCCTGCTGTCGTCCGTTCAAGCCACCCAGAACATGGCCTCGGCCATCGGTTCCGGCACCGGCGGCGTGACCTACGCCAACATGCGCGGCATCGGCGCTGACAAGACGTTGGTGCTGCTCAACGGCCAGCGGATCGCCAACAGCGCCACCGGCTCCGCAGCACCCGACATGAACATGATCCCGTTCTCGGCGATCAACCGCGTTGAAGTGCTGCGCGATGGCGCCTCGGCTCTGTACGGTACGGATGCCATCGGCGGCGTGATCAACTTCATCACCCGCAACGACTTCACCGGCGGCACGATCAGCGTCGGCTACGACGCCCCGCAGAAGGCAGGCGGCACCACCAACAGCGCCAGCATCGGTTACGGCATCGGCAACCTGGGCAAGGACGGCTGGAACGTCTACGGCACGCTCAGCTTCAAGAACCGCGACTTCATCAACGGCGACCAACGCGGATACAACAAGCGCATCGTCGGCGGCCTCTCCAACAGCACCTTCCCGGCCAACTACCAAGTGGCCAATGGCGGCGCCTACTACAGCCCGCTGGCTCCGACCTGCAATGCCCCCAACCTGATTCCGAACGCCGCGTCCAACGCGCCGGGTTGCCGCATCGTCACCCCACCCTTCGTCAGCCTCAGCCCCGCCAGCGAGACCGTTTCGGGCCTGCTCAAGGGCACGTTCGACGTGAACCCCGACCTTCGTCTCGGCGCCGAGGTGTTCTACGCCAAGAACGCGGTCGAAACCAAGATCGCACCCGTTCCCTATGGCGGCTACTGGATCAATCCGGGCACCACTTATTTCCCGACCGCTGCGCTGACCAAGCCCGGCTACAGCGCCACCTTCGACCCGTACGACTTGAATGGCCAGGCGTTCAACAACCCGTCGACCCAGTTCGCCAATCCCGTCAACCTGCAACAGGGTGGCGTGCTGGTCTGGTGGCGCGATCTGATCAACGGCCCACGTTCGGACAAGTCCACCGGCGAACAGTACCGCGGCATGCTGACCGCCCAAGGTACGGCCGCCAGCTGGGACTACAAGGTCGCCCTGGCCTACAACCACACGCAGAATGATCGCGAGCTGACCGGTGGCTACGCCAACGGCGATGTGATCGGCGAAGGCCTGATCCGCGGCATCATCAACCCGTTCGGCGACCAGACGCCCGCGGGCCTGGCGCTGATCCAGGGCGCTGCGCTGAAAGGCCTGCTGAGCACGAGCATCGGCAAGGTCACCAGCCTCACCGTCAATGCCGGCCGTGAACTGGGCGACTGGTTCGGCGCCACGCGCCCCGTGCAGATCGCACTGGGTGGCGAGTACCGCAGCGAGGACTACCGCGATTTCAACCATCGTGAATTCGCGATCGCGGTGTCCTCCAGCACGGGTGTGGACCCGGATGCCAGTTCGGCCGGCACGCGCAAGGTTTCGGCGGTCTACACCGAGCTGAACGTGCCGCTGACCAAACAGCTGGAAATCACGGCCTCTGCGCGTTACGACAAGTACAGCGACTTCGGCAACACCACCAACCCCAAGCTCAGCTTCCGTTATCAGCCGAGCAAGGAACTGCTGCTGCGCGGTTCGGCTTCGACCGGCTTCCGCGCGCCTTCGCTGTATGAGCTGAACGCCAGCACCGGCTTCACCAACACGGGCAGCGGCTTCAACAATCCGCTGAACTGCCCGGACGGCGTGCCCGTCGATCCCAACACCGCCGGTGCGAACTGCGATGCGCAGTTCCAGGCCTATTTCGGCGGCAACAAGGACCTGCAACCCGAGGAGTCCAAGAGCTTCACGCTGGGCTTGGTGTTCGAACCCATCAAGGGCCTCAGCACCAGCATCGACTTCTGGGCGATCAAGGTGGACAACCTGATCGGTTCGATCGCGGAAGAAACGCTGTTCGACGCCAAGAACTTCCCGGTCTTCCAGCAGTACTTCAAGTTCCTGCAGCCGGGCAACATCCTGCCGCTGAACACGCGTGCCTGCCAGGACGGCCCCACCTCGCCGACCTGCGGCTACGTCGACGAGCGCACCCAGAATCTGGGCGGCATCAAGACCAGTGGTATCGACCTGGGCGCGCAGTACCAGCTGAACACGTCGGTCGGCCGTCTGGGCTTCGAGTACCAGTCCACCTTCGTCAGCAAGTACGACTACCAGGACTACAAGAACGGCCCCTGGAACAAGAACGTCGGCATTTACTCGGGTAGCGGTCCGGTCTTTAAGTGGCAGCACAACCTGAGCGGAAGCTGGTCCAAGGATGGCTGGGGCGCCGGTCTGGCCGTGCACTACAAGTCGGGCTACAAGGACATGCTGCCTGGCAACAACGTGAAGGCCTACACCACGGCCGATGCCTATGTCAGCTTTGCTCCGCTGAAGGCCGTCTCCATGGTCCTGGGCGTGCGCAACCTGACGGACCGCGACCCGCCGTTCTCGAACCAATCCGCCCTGTTCCAGGGTGGTGGTTGGGACTCGCGCTTCTATGACGCGACTGGCCGCACCGTCTACGTGCGCGGCACCGTCAACTTCTGACGAGCGGCGCGTAGCCAAGCAAAGCGGGGGGCGCAAGCCCCCCGTTTTTTTTCGTCCGTCCGTCAGCAGGCGCAGCTGAGCCGTTCGGTGCGCCGGCCTACTTAGAATCGCGCGCGCTCCTTCATGTCATCTTGAACACCCTGACCGCCCCTTCCCCAGCACCGGCTTCCCGCTGCGACGTTTTGATCATCGGTGCCGGCCCTGCTGGCAGCGCCTGCGCGCGCATGCTGGCGCGTTCGGGCGTCGACGTCCTGCTGACCGACCAACACCCCCCCGGCCGCGACAAGACCTGTGGCGACGGGCTCATTCCGGACGCGCACCGTGCACTGGCCCGGCTGGGGCTGCTGGACGACGTGATGCGCCGCGCCCAGCCTGTCGCCCATGTCGGCTGCATCGGCCCGCACGGCGGTCGCATCGATGTACCGGGTTCGCTGGCGGTGCTGCCGCGGCGCGAGCTGGATGCGCTGATGCTGCGCGCCGCCCAGGATGCCGGCGCGCGCTTCGAGCAGGCGCGTTTCGAGGCGCCGTTGGAGGCCAACGGCCGCGTGGTCGGTGCGCGGCTCAAGCGGGGCGACGACATCGTCGAAGTGCACGCACGCTGGGTCGTGCTGGCCACCGGCGCGGTTCCCAAGGCGCTCACCGCTGCCGGCATGTGCGAACGCCACACGCCCAGCGGCGTCGCGTTGCGGGGCTATGTGAAGGCGCCGCAGATGGTCGGCAAGATCAAGGCGCTGGAAGTCGTCTGGGACAAGGCGGTGCGACCGGGCTACGGCTGGATATTCCCGGCGCCGGACGGCCACTTCAACATCGGCGTCGGCGTGACCGACTCGCACAAGGACCTTGGCGGCGGCAAAGGCGTCAAGAAGGACGTTAATCTGCGCGCCATCTTCGACGCCTTCGTCGACAAGTACCCCCCGGCAGCCGAGCTGATGCGCGTCGGTGAACTGGTCGGCGAGCTCAAGGGCGCGCCGCTACGCTGCACGCTGACGGGGGCGAAGTGGTCACGCCCGGGCCTTCTCGTCACTGGCGAGGCCGCAGGCTCGACCTACTCCTTCACCGGCGAGGGCATTGGCAAGGCGATGGAGACCGGCATGCTCGCCGCCGAAGCCATCCTGGCTCACACCGACGACGGCGAGGCGCGCGCCGCCTACGAGGCGGCACTGACGGCGCTCAAACCCAAGTTCGACCTTTACGAGCGGGCCAACCGCGTCAACGCCCATCCCTGGCTGGCCGACCTGCTGATCTGGCGAGCCAAGAAGAGCCCGCGCTTGCTCAGGCGCATGAGCGGCGTGCTCAACGAGACCAGCAACCCCGGCAACCTGGTCAGCTTCAAGGGCCTCTCCAGGCTGTTTTTCGAGTAAGGCGGTCCGACATCTATGCGGGCCGAGCGCCGGGCCGCTCCCAAGCCGGCCCGCCTTGGCCGATGTGCTTGTGGCTGAATGCCGCAAGCATCGCCGTCACCTCGGGGGACCGGCCAAGGTACGCCTTGGACGAGGGGCTTCAAACCCGCTCGACGATGAGCGCGATGCCCTGCCCAACGCCGATGCACATCGTGCAGAGCGCGTAGCGGCCATTCGTCACTTCGAGCTGGTTGATCGCCGTCGTCACCAGGCGCGCGCCGCTGGCGCCGAGCGGGTGACCCAGCGCAATCGCGCCGCCGTTCGGGTTCACGCGCGCGTCGTCGTCCGCCAGGCCCAGATCGCGCAGCACGGCCAGGCCCTGGGCCGCGAAGGCCTCGTTCAATTCGATGACATCCATCTGCGCCAAGCTGAGGCCCGTCAGCGCCAGCACCTTGCGCGTGGCCGGCGCCGGGCCGATGCCCATGATGCGCGGCGCGACGCCTGCTGTTGCCATGCCGACGACGCGAGCGCGCGGCTTCAGGCCGTGGCGTGCAGCCTCGGCCTCGCTGGCCAGCAGCAGCGCGCAGGCGCCGTCGTTGACGCCACTGGCATTGCCCGCGGTCACCGAGCCATCCGGCTTGACGACGCCCTTGAGCTTGGCCAACGCCTCGATGCTGGTCTCGCGCGGGTGCTCATCCAGCAGCACGCGCAGCGGTTCGCCCTTCTTCTGCGGCACCTCCACCGGCACGATCTCGCGCTCGAAGAAACCCCGCTTCTGCGCGGCGATGGCCTTCATCTGCGATGCCATCGCCATGCGGTCCTGGGCCTCACGCTCGATGCCGAAATCGGCGGCGACGTTCTCGGCCGTCTCGGGCATGGCATCCACGCCGTACTGCGCCTTCATCGCCTTGTTGATGAAGCGCCAGCCAATCGTCGTGTCGTATACGGCGTTCGTGCGGCTGAAGGCCGACTCGGCCTTGGGCATCACGAAGGGCGCGCGGCTCATGCTCTCCACGCCGCCCGCGATCATCAGCCCGACCTCGCCCGCGCGGATGGCGCGCGCCGCGGTGCCGATGGCGTCCATGCCCGAGCCACACAGGCGATTCACCGTGCTGCCGGGCACGTCCACCGGCAGGCCCGCCAGCAGCGCGGCCATGCGCGCAACGTTGCGGTTGTCCTCGCCGGCCTGGTTGGCGCAGCCGTAGATGACATCGGCGACCTGCGCCCAGTCGACGTTCGCATTGCGCGCCATCAGCGCCTTGATCGGCAGCGCGCCGAGGTCGTCGGTGCGGATGGAAGACAGCGCGCCGCCGTAGCGGCCGAAGGGCGTGCGGATGGCGTCGCAGATGAAGGCTTCAGTGCTCATTTGAGGTAAGGGCTCACGCGGTAGCGCTCGCCTCGGTAGTGTTGGTCGAGTCGGTCCAGCAACGTGATGACGGGCTCGGCGCCCCAGAAGGCGAGCCACTCGAACGGCCCGGCCGGGTAGTTGACGCCCAGCTTCATCGCCGCGTCGGCGCCGGCTTCGTCGCAGACGCCCTGGCCCACGGCGTCGGCGGCCTCGTTGATCAGCATCGCAATCGTGCGCGCGACGACCAGGCCCGGCAGGTCGGCGACGGCGCGCGGCACCAGGCCCAGCCGCGTCAGCCAGGCGGCCGTGGCCGCGTCGCCGGCAAAGGCGATGTCGCCCGCGGGAGCCAGCGGCAGGTCGAAGACCGCCGCGCCGGGGCCGAACTCGCGCGCGCAGCGTCCGTCGGTCAGGCGCAGCTGGCGGCCTTCGACGGCCAGGCCCACCCAGTCGCTGTCCAGCTCGCGCACGCCCTCCGGCACATTGGCCGCAAAGCGCTCGGCCAGCGCGCCGCGGCCATGCACCACCAGCCGCGAGGCCCGCGGCGGGCTGGTGTCGGCGGCCGGCAGCGCCGGTGCGCCCTCGGGATAGCGGTAGAAGCCGCGCCCGCTCTTGCGGCCGAGGAAACCGGCGTCGACGAGCTCCTGCTGCACCAGGGACGGCGTGAAGCGGCGGTCGAAGAAGTTGGCCGCGAACACCGAGTTGGTCACCGCGAAATTGGTGTCGTGGCCGATCAGGTCCATCAGCTCGCACGGCCCCATGCGGAAGCCCGCGGCGCGCAGGCAGGCGTCGATCAGCTCCGGCGCCGCCGCACGGTCCTGCAGCAGCATCAGCGTCTCGGCGTAATAGGGCCGGGCAATGCGATTGACGATGAAGCCGGGGGTGGAGCGCGTGTGCACAGCGGTCTTTCCCCAACGGCCGGCGAGGTCGAAGACCGCCTGTGCGATCTCGGGCGAGGTGCCCAGGCCGGACACCACCTCGACCAGCTTCATCAGCGGCACGGGGTTGAAGAAATGCATGCCGACGAGGCGACCAGGCTGCTTCATGCCGCGCGCCAGCGCCGTCACGGAGATGGACGAAGTGTTGGTGGCGATGACCGCCTCGGCCGGCAGCAGTGCCTCCAACTCGGCGAAGAGCGCGCGCTTGATATCCAGGTTCTCGACGATGGCCTCGATGACCAGATCGACCGGGACGAGCGCGGCCACCGGCTGGATGCGCGCCAGCGTGTCCTGTGCGGCTTCCAGCGTCAGCTTGCCTTTGGCCGCCAGGCCTTCCAGCGTCTGCGCCAGCTTGGCCTTGGCCGCCGTGGCGGCGCCGTCGCGGGCATCGAAAAGCAGCACGTCGTGACCGGCTTGCGCGGCCACCTGGGCGATGCCGGCGCCCATCAGGCCGGCGCCGACGACGAGGATGCGGGAGTCGTTCAGGTTCATTCGGGAGCGGTCCAGTTGGGCTTGCGTTTGCCAAGGAAGGCGTCGAAACCCTCGCGCGCCTCGGGCGTTGTGCGCACGCGGGCAATCGTCTGCGCGGTCAGCTCGCGCACATCGGCCGTAACCGGGCCGGGTGCGAGCTGCGCATAGAGCTGCTTGATCTCGGCCTGGGCTTGCGGGCCGCAGGCGAGCAGGTCGGCGACGAGGGCATCGACGGCCGTGTCCAGCCTGTCGGCCGGCACGACCCGCTGCACGAGGCCGACGCGCAGCGCCTCGTCCGCGCCGATGCGCGCGGCCGTCAGCGCCAGCCGCCGCGCCTCGCGCAGCCCGACGGCATTGACCAGGTGCGGGCCGATGACCGCAGGCAGGATGCCCATGCGCGCCTCGCTGACGGAAAAGCTCGCCGCCTCGGACGCAACGGCCATGTCGCAGGCCGCCACCAGCCCGACGCCACCGCCCAACGCCGCGCCCTGCACGCGCGCAATGGTCGGTTTGGGGCACCCAGCGATGCGCGCCAGCATGGCCGAGAAGCGGCGCGCATCGGCGAGGTTGTCGTCCTGCGAAGCGGCAGCGGCGCGCTGCATCCACTGCAGGTCGGCGCCGGCGCTGAAATGCTTGCCCGCGCCGGCCAGCACGATGACGCGCACGGCGGCGTCGCTGCCCAGCTGCGCGAAGGCGGCGTCCAGCTCGGCGATCAGGGTTTCGTCAAAGGCGTTGAACACGGCGGGCCGGTTCATCGTCAGGACGGCCACACCGTCGGCCAGGCGCTGCAGGTCGAGGGAGGTCCAGGACGGCATGGCCAGCATTTTGCACTTTCCCGACCGCTCGGTCGGGAAAACCGTTCATGCGGATAGAACTGCCATTCGCCGCACTGGGCCGCACGCTGCAACTGCGCCTCCTAGACTGCGCCCATGCCCCGCCTCGACGACTACGCTCAATGGTTCTACCCCGGCTCACGCCGCGTCTTCACACCCGAGGAAATGGCGCGCGGCGGCACTCAGCTTTGGCCGTCGGGCATCGACCAGTACGTCTTCGTCAACGTCGTGCTGCTGCTGGCCGCGTTCTCGCATCAGATGTCCACGGGCACACGGCCCGTGGCGTGGTTCCTGTCGCTGGTCATCACGTCCATTGCGCTGGCCGTGGCGCGCGGGCTGTGGCGCAACCCGAGTCGGCGCTGGCTCAACGTCGCCTGCTATGGCATGGCGACCGTCGTCGCAGCGGCTTTCGTCGTGCTGATCAAGACGGGTTGGCGCGAGGTCGCCATCGACCACGCGGCCCTGGCAGTGGTGGTGATGACGGCCATCCTGTCGGCCTGGTGGGGGCTGACCGTCTACCGGGTGGACCAGATCGAGGCCCGGCTGCGCGAGCTGGCCGATCAGGAGGCCGCGCTGCAACTGCAGACCCGCCTGGCCGCGGCGCAGATCCAGCCGCACTTCCTGTTCAACACACTGGCTTCGCTGCAGCACTGGGTGGACACCGGCGACGCCCGCGCCGCGCCGCTGTTGCGCGATTTCACGGCCTATCTAAGGGCCACGCTGCCGATGTTCGAGCGCGAGCTGCAGCCGCTGGCCGACGAGATCGAGATGGTGCGCCGCTATCTGGCCATCATGCAGGCGCGGCTGGGCGCGCGGCTGGCCTTCAGCATCGACGTGCCCGGCAGCCTTGACGCGCAGCTGCCGCCCGGCCTCTTGCTCACGCTGGTGGAGAACGCCATTGCCCATGGCATCGAGCCCCAGCTGCGCGGCGGCCATGTCGACGTCACGGCCCGCCGCGACGAGGAGCACCTGGTGCTGACGGTGCGGGACGATGGCCCTGGCCTCACGCCGGGCTGGACCGAAAGCGTCGGCCTGTCCAACACACGCCGCCGGCTCTTGAGCGCCTGCCCCACCGCCACGCTGACCCTGGCCGACGCCACGCCCGGCTGTATCGCCACACTCACCCTGCCCACGCCATGAACCTGACCGCCCTGATCGCCGACGACGAAGAAGCCCCTCGCGAGCAGCTGCGCGCCGCGCTGACCCGCCTGTGGCCCGAGCTGGCCATCGTGGCCGCCAGCACCAATGGCGTCGAGGCCTGGGACGAGTGCCTGGCCCATGAACCCGCCATCGCCTTTCTCGACATTCGCATGCCGGGCCTGACCGGCCTGGAGGTGGCGCGCCGCTTGTCAGCCCTGGCCGCGCCCCCGCTGATCGTCTTCGTGACGGCTTTTGACGACCATGCGCTCGCCGCCTTCGATGCGGGCGCCGTCGACTACGTGCTCAAGCCCGTCGACGACGAGCGCCTGGCGCAGACGCTGGCCCGACTGCGCGCGCGGCTCACCCAGCCGGCGCCGGACACGACGGCCCTGCAGCGCCTGCTGGCCGGCCTGGCAGCGCCCCGGCCCGCGCCACGCCCCATCCAGGCCAGCGTGGGCCGTGAGGTGCAGCTGATCCCGCCGGACGAGATCATCTATTTCGAGGCCGACCAGCGCTACACCCGCGTCGTCCACCAGGGCGGCGATGCGCTGATCCGCACGCCGCTGCGTGAGCTGCTGGCCCAGTTCGACCCCGACCAGTTCTGGCAGATCCACCGCAGCGTGCTCGTCAACAGCCGCTGCATCGCGCGGGCCATCCGCGTGGACGAGGGGACGATGGTCGTCGCGCTGCGCGGCCGTGATGAAAAGCTGCCGGTGTCGCGCCAGTTCCAGGCCCTGTTCAAGGGCCAATGAGCACGGGCAAACCCCTGGCCGCCGCGCCTGGGTCCGTTCAGACAATCCGCGCCACCAGAGAGGCCCCTGGTTCTTGGGCGCCTCCGCTCAAAGGACAAGCTCCCTCATGCCCACCCAGTTGCCCAATCCGCGCTTCGATCACTTCTACCGTTATGACGAGCTGACGGCCCTGCTGTTCGCCTATGCCGAGGCGCGCCCCAACCTCGTCTCCGTGCGCAGCATCGGCAAGAGCTATGAAGGCCGCGACATCTGGGTGGTCGTGGTGACCAACCTGGCCAGCGGCATGGACATCGACAAGCCGGCGCTGTGGGTGGACGGCAATATCCACGCGGCCGAACTGACGGCGTCGACGACCTGCATCTATTACCTGCACCAGCTGGTCAGCCAGCATGGCGGCAGCAGCGCCGAGGCGCAGCAGATCAACCGCCTGCTGGACACGCGCACCGTCTACCTGGTGCCGCGGCTGAATCCCGACGGCGCCGAGCTGGCCCTGGCCGACCGGCCGCGCCACATCCGCAGCTCAACGCGCCCCTACCCCTACACGGAAGAGGCCGTCGACGGCCTGACCGCGGAGGACATCGACGGCGACGGTCGCATCCTGACGATGCGCGTGCCCGACCCACATGGCGGCTACAAGAAGCATGTCGCCGACCCGCGCCTGATGGTGGCGCGCGAGCCGGGCGAGTTCGGCGGCGAGTACTACCGCCTGATTCCCGAGGGCTTCATCAAGAACCACGATGGGCTGACCGTCAAGGTCAACGCTGACCGGGAGGGGCTGGACCTGAACCGCAACTTCCCCGGCGAATGGCGCCAGGAGTTCCAGCAGCTCGGCGCCGGCCCCTACCCGACCAGCGAGCCCGAGGTGCGGGCCATGGTGGACTTCATCACCCAGCATCCCAACATCGGCGCCGCCGTCAGCTTCCACACACACAGCGGCGTCATCCTGCGCCCCTGCGGCACGCGCTCAGACAAGGACATGACGCCTGAGGACCTGTGGCTGTTCCAGAACTTCTCGGCGCTGGGCGAGAAGCACACGGGCTACCCGGCCATCAGCATCTACGAGGAATTCCGCTACCACCCCAAGGACGTCATCACCGGCACGCAGGACTGGGTCTACGAGCACCTGGGCGCGCTGTTCTGGGTCGTCGAGCTGTGGTCGCCGAACAAGGAGGCCGGCGTCGAGGCCAAGAAGTGGATCGACTGGTACCGCGAGCATCCCGTCGAGGACGACCTCAAGCTCTTGAAGTGGAGCGACGAACAGTGCGACGGCAAGGCCCATGTCGCCTGGACGCCCTTCCAGCATCCGCAGCTCGGCGCCGTGGAGATCGGCGGCTGGGACAAGATGAACTACTGGCGCAATCCGCCACCTGCCTTGCGCGAGCGCGAGGCGGCGCGCTTCCCAGGCTGGCTGTCGCAGATCGCGATGAGCCTGCCGCAGCTGGAACTGATCCGCACCGAGGTGCGTGCGCTCGGCCCCGACATGTGGCGCGTGCGCCTGGCCGTGGCCAATGCCGGCTACCTGCCGGCCTATGTGACCCAGCGTGCGCTGGAGCGCAAGACGGTGCGTGGCGTCATGTTCGAGATCCACCTGCCCAGCGGCGACCCGACCATCAGCCTGGTCAGCGGCAAGGAGCGCATGGAAGGCCCGCAGCTTGAAGGCCATGCGCCCAAGCAGAGCCAGCTCGCCTTCCTGTTCAACAAGCACCCGACCGGTGATCGCGCCGTGGCGGAGTGGGTCGTGCGCGCGCCGGTGGGCACGCGGCTGGCGTTGTCGGCGAGTGCTGAGCGGGCGGGGGTGATCCGTACCGAGGTCGTGCTCGACTAAGTCGCTCGAACGACGAGCTCGGTCGGCATGATCTCGCTGGCCGCAGCCTGGCCGGCGATCAGGTCCAGCACCTTGCGCGCCAGCAACACGCCGCCGTGGTGCCAGTCCTGGCGCACGCTGGTCAGCGGCGGCGCAAAGCTCTGGGCGGCGGGCGAGTCGTCGTAGCCGATCACCGACACCTGGTCGGGCACGGCCAGGCCGG
This sequence comes from Pelomonas sp. Root405, assembly GCF_001425165.1. GTDB lineage: Bacteria > Pseudomonadota > Gammaproteobacteria > Burkholderiales > Burkholderiaceae_C > Pelomonas. Next base: position 368,929 of record NZ_LMDU01000012.1, on the reverse strand, counting down.
CATCGGTGAAGGCGCGCACGGCCCCCATGGCGAGCAGGTCGCTGGCAGCAAACAGGCCGTCGGGCGCCCTGCCACCCTTGGCCAGATGCGCTTGCACCGCCGTGAAGCCGGCGCCGAAGGTGAAGGCCGCTGGTGTCAGCGTCTGCGCCTTCAGGTTGCCCTTCTTCAGCGCCTTGACGAAGCCCTGCTGGCGGTCGCGGATCTCGGCATGCCGCACATCGCCGAGAAAAAACAGTTCACGGCGCCCAAGCGCAATGAGGCGCTCGGCCGCGCAGGCGCCGCCATGGGCGTTGTCGCCGCCGACGACGACCGCATCCCCGCGGCCATGCTCGGCGCCCCAGACCACCATCGGCAGGCCCATTGCCCCAGCAGACTTCACCGCCGAACCATTGGCGCCCTGGCCGAGCAGGATGACGCCGTCCGCCGACGCGGCCATGCCCTGGCCGGGGCTCTGCATGGCCGACAGCAGCACGCTGTAGCCGCGCGAGGTCAGCTCCTGCGTGATGCCGCCCAACAGCTGCAGTGGATAGGCATCGGTCATCGGCCGGTCAGTGTCGGGCTGCATCTCCAGCATGACCGCGACCATGTGGCTGCGGCGCAGGCGCAGATTGCGCGCGTGGTGGTTGAAGCGGTAGCCCGCGGCCTCGGCCAGCGTCTTGATGCGCTCACGCGTGGCCGGGGTGACCGAGGCGCTGTCGCGCAGCGCGCGGGACACCGTGATGGTCGACACGCCAGCCAGCGCCGCGATCTGCTCCATCGTGACCGGCTTGGACTCCGTCGTCACTGGTGCACCCTTCGGCCTGCGGCCTTGCCTGGCCGACAGCGCGTCCAGGCGTTCGTCAGGCATGGGATGCCCACTGGGCATCCCAAGTCCGGGCTCACTCCCGCCTGGCGGGAGCGAGCTTGCTTGGGGCGGCCCGGCGCGGCGCTCATGCCACTTTCTGTTCCAGCACGAAGTTCGCGCCGTCGTACTGCCCAAGCTTTTCCACCAGCAGCGGCAGGCATTCGGCCAGCTCGTCGTGCAGCGTGTACGGCGGATTGACGACCAGCATGCCGCTGCCCAGCATGCCGAAGCCGTTCACGTCAGGCTGGGCGACCGTCAGGCGCACATGCAGCCAGCCCTTCTTGGCCATCGAATCTGCACTGGCCTTCAGGCGCGGCACCATCTGGGCAGACTCCAGCAGCACCAGCTGCGGGTACCAGATCATCACGACCGTGTCGGCCGCACGCTCCAGCGCCTCGCGCAGCGCGGCGAGCACCTTGCCGTAGTCGGTCTTGATTTCGTAGGACGGGTCCATCAGCAACGCGGCGCGGCGCGTGGGCGAGGGCAGCTCGGCCTTGATGGCGGCAAAGCCATCGGTGTCGCGCACCTGGGTCTGCGGGCGGCTTTCGAGATAGCTGGCCAGGATACGGTGGTCGGTGGAATGCAGTTCGTAGACGCGCAGCCGGTCGGTCTCGCGCAGCAGCAGGTTGGCAAGAGCCGGCGAGCCCGGGTACTGGCGCAGCTGGCCGTCGGGGTTGAAGGCCCGCACCAGGTCCATGTAGTCGGCCAGCGGCGCGGGCAGGTCCCCTTTGACGGCCATGTCATAGAGCTTGGCCACGCCTTCGCCGTACTCGCCCTTCTTCTGCGCATAGCGGCCCTCGACCGAGTAGCCGCCGGCGCCGGCATGGGTGTCGATCAGCGTGAAGGGCTTGTCCTTCTCGCACATGTAGCGCAGCACGCGGGTCAGCACCAGGTGCTTGAGGACGTCGGCATGGTTGCCGGCATGGAAGGCGTGACGGTAGGCGAGCATGGCGTGATTGTCGCTAACACAACCCCGATCAACCCCGCCGAACCAGGGAAAGCAAGCCAGGACTAGCCTTGCAGCCATCAAATCTGCCCCTATCTCCAAACCATGCCTACCCTTTTCGACCCCGCCCGCTTCGGCGACATCGCGCTTGCCAACCGCGTCGTCATGGCGCCGCTGACGCGCAACCGTGCCCGCCAGCAGACCCCGCACGACCTGCATGTCGAGTACTACCGCCAGCGCGCCGGCGCCGGCCTGCTGATCACTGAGGCGACGCAGATCCGCCCCGATGGCCAGGGCTATTTCGACACGCCCGGCATCCACACACCCGAGCAGATCGCGGCCTGGAAGCAGGTGACCGATGCGGTGCACGCCGAAGGTGGCAAGATCGTCGTGCAGCTCTGGCACGTGGGGCGCATCTCGCTGAACCGCCTGCAGCCGGGCGGCCAGGCGCCGGTGTCATCGACCAACCGCGCCGCCAAGACCAAGACCTACGCCGCCCATGGCGAACTGGTGCCGACCGACGTGCCGCGCGCGCTGGCCACGCACGAGATCCCGCAGCTGATTGCGGACTATGTGCAGGCGGCCAAGAACGCGATGGCCGCGGGTTTCGACGGCGTCGAGATCCACGGCGCCAATGGCTATCTGCTCGACCAGTTCCTGCGCGACAGCGCCAATGACCGGACGGACGAGTACGGCGGCTCCATCGAGAACCGCGCGCGGCTGCTGATCGAAGTGATGTCGGCGGTGGCCGGCACCATCGGCGCCGGCCGCACGGCGCTGCGCCTGAGCCCGGTGACGCCCAGCAACGACATCGGCCAGGACAGCAATCCGCAGGCGCTTTTCAACCATGTCGCCGAGCAGCTCGCGCCTTTGAAGCTGGCCTTCCTGGAAGTGGTGGAAGGCGCGACCGGCGGTGCACGTGACGTGGCGCCGTTCGACTACGCCGAGATGCGACGCCGTTTCAACGGGCCCTGGATCGTCAACAACGGCTACGACCGCGCGATGGCGCTGGACGCGGTCGCCAGCGGCCACGCCGACGCGGTGGCCATCGGCCGGCCCTTCATCGCCAACCCTGACCTCGTCGAGCGGCTGCGCGACGACCTGCCCTTGAACACGCCGCAGAAGGAGACCTTCTACGGCGGTGGCGCCGAGGGCTACACCGACTACCCGACCGCTAGGGCCGCCTAACCCTGAAACGCGCCGGGGTGCCGCGCCGGTCCGCTGAGGGCGGCGCTGGTGTGCGGGTGGTGGTACTCGCGTGAAGGACTCAGGCGCAGGCCTTCGGCCTCGCCCATGTCCTGCGCCTTGCCACGCAACGGCGAGCCGGGTGCGAGGCGGAAGTCATCGCGCGCGGCGCGCACGAATTCATGCCAGTCGGCGTTGAAGTTGGCCTTGCGTGTCCAGTAGCCATCGGCTGCCAGCTTGGGCGTGCCGACGAGCAGGTTGTTGGCCAGCATGACCTCGGTCTGCGCCGGCGTCACGCGCAGCCATATGCCGCCGCTGACCTTCTGGTCCACCAGCGTGTTGTGGACGAGCACGAGGCGCTGCCGCGGCCATTTGGCGCCCTCGACGCCGAAGGAGATCACGTGCGGGTTCTCCGTCGTCGAACTCTGCATGATGAGATTGCCCATGACGATGGCGACACCGCCGTTGGGGAACTCCAGCTCATAGCTGGCGCGGCCGCCGAACTCGTCGGACAGGCGGTTGTAGAGGATGTGGTTGAGCGCGGCGCGGCTCTTGAGCAGGTGGCCGTGCACGCCATGGTGGAAGTGGCTGCCGCTGACGGCCAGGCGCTTGATGGCGCCAGCGTAGAGGTTGTGGGTCTTGCCCTCCCGCGGCAGGATGGCGCCGAAATCGCAGTCGACGATGTCCAGCTCGATGCTGTCGTCATTGGCGGTCAGCACACCGTTTTCGTTGTCGCGGAAGGCGCAGTCCACCAAGGTCAGCGAGCCGGCCTCCAGCCGGATGCCGGCACCATTGCGGTCGGGCACCGCAGCGCCGATGAAGTCGAAGCCCTCGATGCGCTGGCGCCTTCCCGCTGTCACGAACAGGCCCTTGCCCTGCGTGTGGGCACCGGCAGCGATCAGGCGCACACGGCCGCCCACAGCACGCAGGGTCAGGTCTTGCTGCGGCCAGGCTGCGGCGTCGGCCATGTAGTCACCGGCGTCGACCTCGATCAGCGTGCCGTCCCGCGCCTGCCGCGCCGCCGCGGCCAGCGACTTGACGGCGCGCGTCGGGCCGACCTGCAGCACCGGCCCGGCGTGAGCGCACCAAGGCAACAGCGCCGCGGCGGTGAGCAGTTCGCGGCGCCGTGTCATCGCTGTTTCTTCATCTTGGCCTTGAACAGCTCGACGACGCCCACTTCACGCGGCCCCGGCAACAGCTCGAAGGCTTCACCGGCGGCGATCGTGCCCTCGCGCTTCACGGCCAGATAGAAACCGCAGTAACCGCTCTGGGCCATCAGCTTGGCGGCCTGGTTGAAACCCATGTGGGCATTGAACTTGAAGCAGGGATAGCGCGGCTCGGAGACGATGAGCTCGCAATCCGGAAAGCACAGCACATCGCCCAGCCAGACCTTGTTCTCCAGCAGGCCGGTGAGGGTCAGGTTCTCGCCGCAATCGCCTGGCTGAAGGTCGCCATTGACCTTGGCTTGGCCGCGGACCGTCTGCCAGAAGACGTAGTGCTCCTGCGGGTAGGCGTAGACGGCCTTGCTGAGGCCGCCATGCACGCTGGGGTCGGCCTGCTCGTCGCCTTCCAGGCCCAGCGGCCCGACGGCGACGCGGCCGTTGCGTGAGCGCTTGCGGATGGCCGAGTCGAGAGCCTGGCCCGAAATGGCGACGAAATGTTCGACGCGGGCGGTGTTGACGCTGAGGAGGTGCATGCCCCCATTCTGCGAGAGAGGGGATGCCGCAATTTGGCGTCTTCGCCTACAAGGCGACAGGCGAGGCGCATCTAGGCTTCGGGCCCAAAACTTTGAAGGGAGAGCGCATGACTGCACTCGACAGCGGCGCCAGGGTGTGGGCCGGTCTGGCCGTCACCCCACCCAGCGAACTGATGTTCATCGTGGGCGTGCTGTTGGCCGGCGCACTGGCCGGCGAGTTCATTGCCGCGACGACGCGGCTGCCGCGCGTGGTCGGCTACACGTTGGCGGGCTGCCTGGCGGCCGCCTTTGGCCATGGCGTGGCCATGCCGCTGAACGGCGCGGCGCAGACCGTCACGGACCTGGCGCTGGGCCTGCTGCTGTTCGAGATCGGCAGCCGTGTGCACCTGCGCTGGCTGCGCCGCAACCCCGGGCTGCTCGCCACCAGCCTGGCCGAGGCGCTGCTGAGCGCATTGGCTGTTGCGCTGGTGCTGCGCCTGTTCGGCGTTGGCTGGCAGACAACCGTGGCCTGTGCCATCCTGGCGATGCCGGCACCGGCCGCCGTGTCGGGCCGCGTGGCCATGGAGTTGGGCGCCGCGGGGCAGGTCACGCAGCGGGCCTCGCTGCTGACGGCGCTGAATACGCTGTATGCCGTCGTCGCGCTGATCCTGATGCGCACCTGGTGGGCCGCCGACGATGGCGGCAGCCTGCCGCAGGCCCTGGCCGGCTTGGCCATCTCGCTGTTGACGACGCTCGGCGTGGCCGCGCTGCTGGCGGGCGCGACCTATCTGGCCGCGCGGCGGCTGGACCTGCGAAACGAGAGCGCCGCGCTGCTGCTGTTCGGCTTGGTCGCGTTCGCCATCGTGGCGGCCAGGTCCATCGGCGTGTCGACCCTGTTGATGCCTTTACTTGCCGGCCTGCTGTTGCGCAACACCAGCGACAGGCCGTGGGTGTGGCCGCGTCACTTCGGCACCTCGGGCGGCGCGCTGGTACTGATGCTTTTCGTCATCGTCGGCTCGGCCTGGTCCCCCAAGATCCTGGTGGCCGGCGGCTTTGCGGCGCTGGCGCTGCTGGTGGCGCGCTTCATCGCCAAGACCATCGCCATCGTGGCGCTGGCGCCGATGGCCAAGGCGAGCTGGCGCCAGGGGCTGGCGCTGTCGATCACGATGACGCCGCTGTCGGCCACGGCCCTGGTCATGCTCAGCGAACTGATGCGGGCCGAGCCCGAACTGGCAGCGGGTGCTGTGCCCATCATCTTGGCCAGCATCGCCGTGCTGGAGTTGATCGGCCCCATCGCCGTGCAGTTCGCGCTGCGCCTGGCCGGCGAACTCCCCCCTGCAACTAAGCGCGAACGCAAGAAGGAGACGACGGAATGAGCCTCGGCGTTTTCTCCAAATCGCAGCCGCTGACGCTGGGCGTCGAGCTGGAGCTGCAGATCGTCAACAGCGACGACTACGACCTCGCGCCCGTGTCGGGCGACCTGCTGCGCCTGGTGAAGAAACGCAGCATCCCCGGCAACGTGACCCCCGAGATCACCAGCAGCATGATCGAGCTGTCGACCGGCGTGTGCACCGGCTTCAGCCAGGTGCTGTCGGAGCTCGGCCAGATCCGCGATGCACTGGTGGACTGTGCCGAACAGCTGGACGTGAGCCTGTGCGGCGGCGGCACCCACCCCTTCCAGCACTGGAAGCGCCAGCGCATCTTCGAGACGCCGCGCTTTCACGAGCTGTCGTCGCTGTACGGCTACCTGTCCAAGCAGTTCACCATCTTTGGCCAGCACGTGCACATCGGCTGCCCGAGCGCCGACGAGGCGCTGGTGCTGCTGCACGGCATGAGCCGCTTCATCCCGCACCTGATCGCGCTCGCCGCGTCGTCGCCGTTCGTACAGGGTGAGGACACCGGCTTCAACTCGGCACGGCTGAACTCGGTGTTCGCCTTCCCGCTGTCGGGCCGCGCGCCCTTCGTGCAGAACTGGGGCGACTTCGAAACCTACTTCACCAAGATGACCCGCACCGGCGTCGTCTCGGGCATGAAGGACTTTTACTGGGACATCCGCCCCAAGCCCGAGTTCGGCACCATCGAGGTCCGCGTGCTGGACACGCCGCTGACCATCGAGAAGGCCGCGGCCATCGCCGGCTTCATCCAGTGCCTGGCGCGCTGGATCACCGTCGAGAAGCCGTTCACGCTCAGCGAGGACGACTACCTGCCCTACACCTTCAACCGCTTCCAGGCCTGTCGTTTCGGCCTGGACGGCACTTTCGTCGACCCCGAAAGCGGTGAACACCGCGTGCTGCGCGACGACCTCAGCGTGGTGCTGTCACGCCTTGACAGCCACGCGGGCGACCTGCGCGCGGAGCCCGCGCTGCAATACCTGCGGCGCGAGATCAACGGCATCGGCAACGACGCGGCCTGGCTGCGCGGCGTCGAGGAAGAAAACCACCTGCTGCCCGAAATGGTGCGCCGCGCCGCCAAGCGCTGGCACGGCCGCTGACGACGCGCCGCGCGGGCGCAGCGCTCAGCCGAGGTGGCGCCGGCGCGCCCGCACGCACACCACGCCGAGGCCAGCCAGCAACAGGCTGTAGATGCCCGGCTCCGGCACGGCGGTGATGGAGACGTCCAGCACCGTGTCGCGCACGGCATTGCCGGTGGCTACCAAGCGATAGGTGCCCGGGCCGATGGGCCCGTCGAAGGTCGACACGGCAAAGCCAGCGAGCACGCCGGCGAAGGCGTCGCTGAGGACGAGGTTGTTGCCCGCGTCGAAGATGTCGATGTTGACGCCGACCAGCCGCGGGCCCGGCCCGGTGGCGGTGGAGATTTCCCATGCGGCACGCCCGGTGAGCGCGGTGACACCCGCGCCCAGCGTGAAGGTGATGCTCTGCGACAACGGGCCGGTTTCCTGCGTCACCGTGGTGTCGAGCAGCAACGTGTCGCCCGAGGCGAACGGCGTGGGCAGCATCGCTGTGGCATTGAGCACGTTGAACTCGACCACCTTGGTCACCGCGTGCGCCGGTAGCGCCAGCGCAGCGACCAATGTCGCAGCCGTTGCCAGTGTTGCCGTCTTGATCCCTGCAATCCGAGTCATCACGATCTCCTGTTGAGGACTGGCGCATGGCTCCTTGCCGTGCACCACCAGCAAACATAGGCAACGCCGTTGCGCGGGCAACTTCTCACCTAGGGATGCGGACTGTGGCACGACCGTAACTATTTTTCTCGGATTACATGCGAGTCTAGCGTAAACCCTATGTTCCAGTTCGGCGCCCGCGGCAGCACCTTCTCCCATGTCAGCATGGGTTTATTCCGGTTTTGCATGGCCCCACCGATCCCGGCGGTTACCGCGTGATTACATTGGATTCGACAATCCGCCTCCCGGCTGAGTGTGCTTGGGCCAGCTTGAAGGCTGCCCCAAACACATTCCCATGATTGGAGCTTTCACCATGAACCAACCTGCCATGCAGGGGCTGCGGCTGAACCTGCCCGCCTATGTCAAGAACGCCAAGCTGATCGCCTGGGTGGCCGAGATCGCGGCCCTGACCGAGGTGGCCGACGTCTACTGGTGTGACGGCAGCGCCGACGAGTACCAGCGCCTGTGCGGACAGCTGGTCGCCGCCGGGACCTTCAAGAAGCTCAACCCGGTGCTGCGCCCTGGCAGCTATCTGGCCAGTTCCGACCCCAGCGACGTCGCCCGCGTCGAGGACCGCACCTTCATCTGCAGCGCCAACAAGGAAGACGCCGGCCCGACCAACAACTGGATGGCGCCGGATGAGATGCGCGACCTGCTGCAGACCGGCGACAAGGCACTGTTCAAGGGTTGCATGCGCGGCCGCACGCTGTATGTCGTCCCCTTCAGCATGGGCCCGCTGGGTTCACCCATCGCCCACATCGGCGTGGAGCTGAGCGACAGCCCCTATGTGGCCGTCAACATGCGAACGATGACGCGCATGGGCCGCGCCGTCATCGAACTGCTGGGCACGGACGGCGATTTCGTCCCCTGCGTGCACACCGTCGGCGCGCCGCTGGAAGCAGGCCAAGCCGACGTCTCGTGGCCCTGCAACAAGACCAAGTACATCGTCCATTTCCCCGAAACGCGCGAGATCTGGTCGTACGGCTCGGGCTACGGCGGCAACGCGCTGCTGGGCAAGAAGTGCTTTGCACTGCGTATCGCGTCCACCATGGGCCGCGACCAGGGCTGGCTGGCTGAGCACATGCTGGTGCTGGGGGTGGAGAACCCCGCCGGCAAGAAGTACCACGTCGCCGCCGCCTTCCCCAGCGCCTGCGGCAAGACCAACTTCGCCATGCTGATCCCGCCCGCCGCATTCGCCGGCTGGAAGATCACCACCATCGGCGACGACATCGCCTGGATCAAGCCGGGCGCCGACGGCCGCCTGTACGCGATCAACCCCGAGGCCGGCTATTTCGGCGTCGCACCGGGTACCAATTCGCACACCAATCCCAATTGCATGGACAGCCTGCAGCGCGACGTGATCTTCACGAACGTGGCGCTGACCGATGACGGTGACGTCTGGTGGGAAGGCATGACGGACGCGCCGCCCGCCCACTGCATCGACTGGCAGGGCAAGGACTGGACACCGGCCATCGCCAAGGAAACCGGCGCCAAGGCCGCCCACCCGAACGCCCGCTTCACGGTCGCTGCCACCAACAACCCGGCGCTGGACGACAACTGGGACAACCCTGCCGGCGTCGCCATCGACGCCTTCATCTTCGGCGGGCGCCGCTCCACCACCGTACCGCTGGTGACCGAGGCGCGCGACTGGACCGAGGGCGTTTACATGGCCGCGACGATGGGCAGCGAGACCACGGCCGCCGCCGCCGGCCAGCAGGGCGTCGTGCGCCGCGACCCGTTCGCGATGCTGCCCTTCATGGGCTACAACATGGCCGACTATTTCCAGCACTGGCTGGACCTGGGCGCCAAGCTCGAAGCCTCCGGCGCCAAGCTGCCCGCCATCTACTGTGTCAACTGGTTCCGCAAGGGCGCCGATGGCAAGTTCGTCTGGCCTGGCTATGGCGAGAACATGCGCGTGCTGAAGTGGATGCTGGACCGTCTGGAAGGCAACGGCGGCGGCAGCGAGCACGTCTTCGGTGTGTCGCCAGGCTATGCCGACCTGAACTGGGACGGCCTCAACTTCTCGCAGGAGCAGTTCGACACCGTCACCCGCATCGACGCCGCCGAATGGCAGGCCGAGATGAAGCTGCACGACGAACTGTTCGCCCAGCTCGCCTTCCACCTGCCGGCCGAACTGCCGGCCGTCAAGGCTCGGATCGAGAAGCGCTTGGTTAAAGCGGCTGGCTGAGAGTTTTCTTCACCTGTCCGGTGAACCTTCAACGGGCGCCTTCGGGCGCCCGCTTTTTTTGACGCTCAGCGGCGGCTGCCGAACACCAGCAGCAGGCCGCCGATGGCGATGGCGCCGACGCCCAGCCAGACCGGCACATTGACCTGCTCCTTCTCCTTGGCGGAGACCTCCAGCGGGCCGAGCTTCACGACGGTGGTGTCCTTGGTGTAGCTGAAACCGCCGAACGCCAGGCTGGCCGCGCCAGCAACCAGCAGGACGATGGCGATGATCTTGGTGGCACCCATGGCGTTCTCCTTGTTTGAGGTGCGCTCAGCCTAGGGGTGCTGGCATGTGACAAACAGTGTCCGACAACGCGGCCCGCTGTCAGACAAAGCCGACAACGAGTCGTTTCACGGATAGGCCTTGAGCGTCGCCGTGTTGCTGCCGTCCTTGCAGCGCGCCGGGTCGCCTGCGTCGTTGATGACGCGCTCGATGCTGCCTTTGTCCACCAGGCAGACGGTGATCATGTGATGGAAACGCACGCCGGGCTTCGTGGGCACCTCGATGGCCCGGTCCAGCACGACGTCGGGCTTCAGGAAGACGCTGTAGACCCCCAGGCCCCAGGCTTCGTGCCGCGTCACGGTGTCGGCCACCTTGTAGGCCGCATAGCCCCGGCCTCCGGCCGCATTCGTCCACTCCGGCTGTGTGGGCGGGTCGTAGGGGATCTCGGACTGGTAGAAGTAGACGCGCCCGCCATTGCCTTGCCAGACGACCTGCTCCTTCTGGAAGTGCTCGGCAAACAGGCCGTAGATGGTCACGTCCTCGCCGTTGACCCACAGACCGTGGGCGGACGGGTTGCTCGTCCAGCTGACGCCCTCGCCATGGTCGGCGCGCCACAGCCAGGTGTGGTCGACGATGGTGTCGTGGGCGTTGATGCGCAACGCCGTGTCGACCTGGCCTGCCGCCGCGCCGCCGATGCGGAAGAACAGGTCGTGCAACACGATGGGCTCCGCCCTGTGACGTTTCCTGGCGCCCACCGGCGCCACTTCCATCAGCACGCCCGAGTCCTGCTTGCCGGCGTCGAGGAACAACCCGGCCACCGTCAGCCCATCCACATCCGCCGTCTTCACCAGCGGCTGGCCGTTGTCCGAGCGCAGGGTCGGAAAGCCGATGCCCAGCACGACCGTGCCGGCGCGGCGGACCTGCAAGGTCTCGGTCAGCAGGTACTCACCCGGCGTCAGCAGCAGGTGTTTGCCGGCTGCCAGCTGCGCGTTCATCGTCGCCGCCGTGTCGCCCGGCCTGGCAATGAAGAACTTGTCGATCGGCACGGTGTTGCCCGGAGTCAGGGCGCCGTTGGCCCAAGAGATGCCCACGCTGTCGCGCCGCAGCGCCGGGACGCGCACGGCATAGCGACCTTTTGCATCGATGAAGAGATAAGGCTTCTCGCGCACCAGCGGTGTCTTGGCGATCTTGGTGAAGCGCTGGCCCGGTGTCGGGAATTCGCCAGCCGGCGCGCCCTTCACGCCGACGAAGACCATGTTCCAGTTGGAGCCGGTCCAGCTGCCCCACTGGCTGTTGCGCGACAGCCATTGCTGCTGCGTGGCCGAGTTGACCTGGCCATCCACCAGTACGTCCGAGAACCAGCCACCGCTGGCCCAGCCCTTGTCCTTGTTCAGCCGGATGTTGCCGCGCACATGCATGCGTCGGAACGGGATGGCCTGCGACACGGCCCACTGCATGGTGTTGTCGCCAATGCCCAAGGTGGGTGTGACGGAAAAGTTTTCGGCGCCGCGCCAGAAGTTCTGCGTCGCGTTGTCGCTGTCGAGGAAGGGCGTGGAGCGCAGGTCACCGATGACGTGCACATCGTCCGGATTTGCGCCGAGGCCGAGCACATGGGTGTAGAAGCCGACGGGGATGCGCAGATCCCGGTAGGTGCCGGGCTTGAGCAGGATGGCGTCGCGCCGCGGGCCGAAGTGGTTGGGCTGCTGCGCGGCATAGATCTCGTCGATGCGTTGCTGCATCCCCGGCGTCGTGGGGTCGAAGATATGGACATTGGGGCCGAAGTCCGGCACCTCGGCGGCCATGGCCGAAGCCGTCAAACCGGCGGCGAGCACGCCACCCGCCATCACACGCGCCGCCACGCCGCCGAGGCGGCCGGGTTTTGTCTTGCACTGCATGTCTCGTCCTCGCCGGGCATCCGGTTGTCGTCATTGGAATCGGTTCCAGTTCTGCTATTGGAGCACGGCCGACGGACCGCTTGATTCAGGGTTATCGCGGCGGCCGGCGGGCACAATGGCCTCACTTGAGCAGCCTGAACCAGGCGAGGAGGCCCGATGAGCCAAGGCTTCGGTCATGAAATGCCGTCCCGGCACAACCAGCAGGAGCACCGCCAGGTGTCCCGCTATCTGGTCGTTATCGATTCGAGTGGCGGCGCGGTCGCCAAGCTCTTTTTGGACAGCCGCGAGCAGGTCGGTGAGTTCGACGCCAGCACCGAAGAAGTCGCCGTCATGACGCGGAACGCGTCGGCATCGTCGGGCGCCACCGGCGCCGAGTGGGACAAGGCCCTGGCGGGCCACAGCACCCAGGAACGGGCCGCGGCCACCGTCTACCAGCTTGACGTCTAGAAGCTCGACCCCGGCTGCTTGAGAAACTCCACTTCCTCGGCCGTCGATGCCCGGCCGAGGATGGCGTTGCGGTGCGGATAGCGCCCAAAGCGGTCGATGATGGCCTTGTGCTTGAGCTCGAAGTCGTAGGTGCCGCGCGCGGCGCGCTCCTTCATCAGCGGCTCGCCCGCCGCGTGAATGGCCGCGGACTCGCTGTGCATGTAGGGCATGTAGAGGAAGGCCCGTTGCTCGATGGGCAATGCCAGGTCGGCTCCGTCACTGACGGCCTCTTGCGCGAGGGCCAGCGCCAGCGGGTCGGCCGCAAACGCCCCGGGCGTGCCGCGGTGGATGTTGCGGGCGAACTGGTCCAACACAATGACCTCGGCGAGCCGGCCTTCGGGCGTCGCCCGCCAATTGAAAAGCTCGCAGCACCGAGCCTGCTCGTGCAGCGCGCCAAAGCGGCTGCGGACGAGTTCGTCAAAGGCCGGGTCGACCTTCCACCACTGGGCGGGCTGGATCTCGTCGAACCAGAAACGCAGGATGTCGCTGGCCTGGGCCATCACTTGCGCCCGCCGAACACCAGCAGCAGGCCGCCCACCGCAATCGCCCCCACGCCCAGCCACACCGGCAGGTTCACTTCTTCCTTCTGCTTGGCCGACAACTCCAGCGGCCCCAGCTTCACGACGGTGCTGTCCTTGGTATAGCTGAAGCCCCCCGTGGCGAGGCTGGCGGCACCGGCGATGAGCAGCAACACGCCGACGATCTTGATGATGTTCATAGCTGCAGGTTCATGAAGTGAAGACCTGCAGCTTAGAGCCTCACCACGCGTAGCTCGCCCCCAGCAACCCGTAGTTCGCCCCCTCCCCGTTGGGTCCCCGGCTGCGGCCGATGCCCGGCGTCAGCGTCCAGCCGGCACCGGCGGCAATGGCGGCCTTCATCTGCACGCTGCGCAGGTTGCCGCCGTGGTGCAAGCGGTCCTGCATCAGTTCGCCGTTCAAGGCCACGCGCTCGCTGGCGCGCCAGGTCGCGCCCAGCTGCGCGCTGCGGTCGAACGCTGCCTCGTCACGGTTGATGGCCGTGACACGCTGGCCCAGCAGCGGCACGCCGGCCAACAGGCCACCCCCGCCGCCCGCGTTGCCCGTCGCCTGCGGCGTGGTCGTCCTGTAGCGGTTGCGCATGGCGGCGCCGTAGACGCTGACGCGCGGGGTCACCGCCACCGCGGCACGCAGGCCGACGCCATGGCCCCTGACGCGCTGTTCGATCGGTGTGGTTGCGCCAGCTGAAGACGCCAACGTGCCGCGCGCCCGGGCCTGGCGCCTGAGCGCATCCACGCCGATGCTGACGCCGTCCATCGGCCGCCAGTCCGCCGCGGCCGCCCAGTCAGTCTGGCGCAGGCGCTCGCCGTCGCGGCGCTGGCTGGCGTTCAGGCTGGCCTGCCAGGCCTTGCCCGCCACGCCACCACCGACCGACAGCTGCCCAGGCTTGTAGCGCTCGCCGCTGACCGCGTCGCGGCTGCGCGACTGGCCGGCGCCCACCTGAACCCAGGCGGCCCGGCCCACCGGCAGGCTCACCGCGGCTGCGGCGCTCTGGTTATGCCGGCCATCGCGCTGCACGGCGAGGTTGAGGGCGCGCTTGTCGGCATTGGCCGCGGTGTCATCCGCCTGTGCGGTGGTGACGGCCAGCAGGGCAGCGGCGATGAGACGGGGTGTGAGCAGGTTCATGGGTCGGTTCCGCGAGGCCGGCAGACCCGACCTCTTCAAGCCGACAACGCCCGCCGCCCGTCAGGACTTCCACCGCGGTTGTAAGCAAGCGCAGCGCACGCCGTCCTACAAGCCCACAGGGCTTCGTCTGCCGAGCGTCGCTCGCAGCGCTGCATAAATTGCCGTCTGGCGGTGCGCAAGGGGCGCTACCGCATCCGCTTGAGAAGGAACTGCCATGAAGATTTCCAAACTCGCTTCCCTCGTCATCGTCGGCGCCCTGGTCACTCCACTCGCCAGCTTTGCCGCTGACAACAAGCCCGAGGGCAGCACCCGTACCTGGGTCAAGGACTCGGTCGTGACGACCAAGATCAAGGCCCAGTTGGCCGCCGACAAGATGTCCACGCTGTCCACCGTCAACGTGGACACCGACGCCAACGGCTGGGTGCAGCTGACCGGCAAGGTCGCCACGCAGGCCGAGAAGGACCGCGCCGAGGCCGTGGCCAAGGCGACGGAAGGCGTGAAGTCGGTCGACAACAAGCTGACCGTCACTCCCAAGTAAGCCGGCCTTCCCGGTCGCGCTGCCCGCCAGGTCCGCCTGGCGGGCAGTTTCGTTTTTGCCGCCAGCCCATCCGTCGCGCTCGCCGTCCGCCGCTGCGGCTGTCGATTCGTCGCCCCGCCGCTGACGGCAACCACGCTGCTGGCCAAACTGCGTCCATCGCATCCAAGGAGAGACCGATGAGCACGCTAGACCAAGAACTCGCCCTGTTCCGTCAACGCCGCTTCCTGGCCATGCCGCTGGCCGGCACCCTCGCGTGGGGCGCGGTCGCCATCGCAGGCACGCTGTTGCCGCCGCAAGCCGCCTATATGGCGCTGTTCATCTGCACCGGCTGCATCGTCTACCTGGGCATGGCGCTGTCCAAGCTGACCGGCGAGAACTTCATGGACAAGTCCCGCCCAAAGAACCGCTTCGACAGCCTGTTCATGACCGGTGTCGCCCAGGCCGTGCTGGTCTATGCGATCGCGCTGCCCTTCTATGCGCTGGACCGCAGCTCGCTGCCGCTGACCGTCGGCATCCTGACCGGGCTGATGTGGCTGCCCTTCGGCTGGATCATCGGCAGCTGGGTGCCAGCCGCCCATACCGTCGTGCGCACCGTCGCCATCCTCGCGGTCTGGCTGGCCTTCCCGGCCCAGCGCATGGTGCTCGTGCCCCTGGTCATCATCGCCGCCTACCTGCCGACCATGTGGTGGCTGGAGCGCCGCTGGCGCGGTGCTGCCAAGACCACGCCGGTTCTGGCGACGGCCTGAACCCAGCGAGTCTGCGGGGCTTGCGCCGCTAGAATCCGCGCCGTCCGAAGTCGCGGGCCTGCCACGTGCAGGCCCGTTCTTTTTGCCCCATGTCCACGCCATCCCGCCTGCCGCACATCGACGCCCTGAAGGCCTTCGCCGCTCAGGTCATCGTGCTGCACCATCTCGTCAGCTACGGCCCCATCGCGCAGGCCGCGCACGACGCCCTGCCGCTGCTGGCGGGCCTGATGCACGACTACGGTCGCATGGCGGTGCAGATCTTTCTTGTCGCCGGCGGCTACCTCAGCGCACGCGCCCTGTCGCCGCGCGGCGGCAGCTTGAAAGCCGGCGTGCCGGCGCTGCTGTGGCGGCGCTATCTGCGCCTGGTCCTGCCCTTTCTGGCCGCACTGGCGCTGACGCTGTTTGCCTGCGGCCTGATCGCCTCATCCCTGCCCGAGCTGCTGCCTGCCAGCATCAGCGCCGCACAGCTGCTGGCGCATGCGCTGCTGCTGCACGATGTGCTCGGCTTCGAGGCGCTGACGGTAGGCGCCTGGTACGTGGCCATCGACCTGCAGCTATTCGCCTTGCTCACCGGCCTGCTGTGGCTGGCACGCGGTCTGCCGGGCGGCGGCCTCGCCGGGCCGTTGGCAGTCGCTGCCTTCACGCTCGCCTCGGCCTTTGCCTTCAACCTCGACCCGGCGCTCGACGACTGGGCGCCGTACTTCTTTGCGGCCTATGGCCTGGGCGCGCTGGTGCACTGGCTGGGCCTGTGGCGCCATCGCCGCGCCGGCCTGGCCCTGCTGGCCGTGGCCCTGATCGCCGCGTTGACTCTGGAGTGGCGCGACCGCCTCGCGCTGGCCGCGCTGACGGCGCTGTGGCTGGCCTGGGCCGATGGCCGCCGCGCAGCCGGCCGGCCGGCCCTCCCCGCGGCCTGGGCACCGGCGCTCGCCGCCTGGGCCACGCCGTCCTATGCCGTCTTCCTGCTGCACTTTCCGGTGCTGCTGCTGACGAATGCGTTGCTGGCGAATGCCGACGTCGCCACGCCGCAGCTCGGCTTGCTGATGTTCGTGGTCACCTGGGCCCTGGCGAACTGGCTGGCCTTGCCGTTCCACCGCTGGGTCGAGGTGCCGGCCGCGCGCTGGGACCCGCTGGCCCGGCTGCCCCGCCTTCACCGCGCCTGAAGCACCCAGAAAACCACAAGGCGCCCGGCCCTGGCTGCGTGCTAATGTCGATCACGGCTTCCCAGTCCGAGGACGCGCTTCCATGACGACCCCTGCCCAGGCCGCGCCACCGAGCCGAGAACAACTGCTGCACAGCCTCTACGAGGCCGCCGAGCTGGAGCACAACCTGATGTGCACCTATCTCTATGCGGCCTTCAGCCTCAGGCAGGGCGAGGCCGAGGGCCTGGGCTCCGCCGAGGCCGACGCCGTCGAGCGCTGGCGGCGCGAGATCGTCGCCGTGGCCGTGGAGGAGATGGGCCACCTCGTGGCGGTCTGGAACATCACGGCGGCGCTGGGCGGCGCGCCGCGCATCGGCCGCGGCAACTTTCCGCTCGACCCCGGCAACCTGCCGGCGCGCGTGGTCGTCAAGCTGGCGCCCTTCAACGACGCGACGCTGCAGCACTTCATTTACCTGGAGCGGCCCGACGGCAGCGCCGAGCAGGACGGCGACGGCTTTGCCGCCGAGCGCCTCTTCAAGCGTGGCACCAGCGTGCCGCGGGTCACGCCGATGGCGCGCGACTACGACACGGTCGGCCACTTCTACGCCACGCTGAGCGCCGACCTGCGCGCCTTTGTCGATGCGCATGGCGAGGCCGAGGCCTTCTGCGGCAACCGTTGGCTGCAGCTCGGGCCGGACGAGCTCAACCTCGGCGGCGCCCGCCATGTGCTGTGCAGCAAGACGGCGCTGGCCGCCTTCGACGCCATCGTGCGTCAGGGCGAGGGCGCGCAAAGCGACAGCGACACGTCCCACTACCACCGCTTTGCCGCCATCCGCACCGAGCTGGCCGCGCTGCGCAACGCCAACGCCGGCTTCGCGCCCGCCTGGCCGGCGGCGACCAACCCGGTGCTGCGCCGGCCGCCGCGGCCCGAAGGCCGGGTCTGGCTGGAGAACGAGGTGGCCGCTGCGACCGTGGACGTCGCCAATGCCAGCTACGGCCTGATGCTGCGACTGCTGGCACAAAGCTATCTGCTGCCCGGCCCCTCGGCCGAGAAAAGCCTGCACATCGACCTGGCGCTGGGCCTGATGCGCGCCTTCACGCCGCTGGCCGAGCAGGCGGCGCGCCTGCCGGCCGGGCCGACCCACCCGGGCTGCAACGCCGGCGTCAGCTTCACGGCGCTGCGCGACGCCGCGGCCATGCCGCCGGGTGCCGCCGCGCGCCGCTTCGTCGTCGAGCGCCTGGCCGAGCTGGCCGACGCGGCTGCCGGGCTGCATGCCGCGTTGAACGCCGAGCGCACCGAGCGCGCCGCACGCCAGCTGCAGGCGCTGCGTGAGCGAGCCGACCGCGGGCTGGACCTGGACGCAGTGGCTGCCGCGCCAGCCCCTGCCGTGGCCGCGCCCCCGCCCCCGCCCCCGCCCGCTCCAGCACCGGCACCGCTCACCGAGACCATTGACGGCATGGAGGTCGTGCAGGGCGACAAGCTGGCGCTGACCTTCGAGGCCCGGCGCTGCATCCACGCGCGCTTTTGCGTGACGGGTGCGCCCAAAGTCTTCCTCGCCAATGTGCAGGGCCCCTGGTTGCACCCGGATGCGATGCCGGTCGAGCGGCTGGTCGAAATCGCCCACGCCTGCCCGTCGGGCGCCATCCAGTACCGCCGCAAGGACGGCGAGGCGGATGAGGCGCCGCCGCCGGTCAACCTCCTGTCGGTGCGCGAGTCGGGCCCCTATGCCATCCGCGGCGCGCTGACCCTGCGCGGCCAGGCCATCGGCATGCGTGCCACGCTGTGCCGCTGCGGCGCCAGCAAGAACAAACCCTTCTGCGACGGCAGCCACCATGACATCCAGTTCTCCGCCACCGGCGAGCCCGCAACCGGCCTGCTCGGTTTTTCCACCGACATGCCGGCCGTGCGCGACGGCGCCGTCGCCATCGAGCCCGAACCCAATGGCCCACTGCAGGTCCGCGGCCAACTCGAAGTGCTGAGCGGCACCGGGCGCATGGTCTGCCGCGTCACGCAGGCGCGGCTGTGCCGCTGCGGCGGCAGCCAGACCAAACCCTTTTGCGACGGCACGCACACACGCAATGGCTTCAGTGCCGACTGACGCCGCCACCACCCGGGGCGCGCTGCAGCAGATGGCGGCGCGCACGCTGATCTGGATCGTCGGCGTCGTCGGCGCCGTGGCCGCGCTGATCGGCGTCAGCGAAAGCGCCCTCGGCCTGCGCGCCATCTGGGGCAGCCAGCGCTTCAACGTCGGCCTGGCGCTGATGGCCGTCGCGGCCGTCGGCTGGCTGCTGTGCCGCGCCGGCCGCGCACGCGTGGCGACGACGGTCATCCTCGGCGGCACGCTGCTCGCGCTGGTGGCCCATGCCGCCCACATCGGCCTGGGCGTGCACACCGTCATCCTGGCGACCGGCGCCCTCGTCATCGCGCTGGGCGGTGGCGTGGCCGGCAATGCGGCGGCGGTGGTGCTGACCGTGCTGTACCTCTGCGCCATCGGCATGCTTGCGACGATGGAGGCCCAGGGCCTGCTGCTGGGCCTGAGCGCGCCGAGGCAGCCGCAGCTGCTGGACCGCCTTGTCGCGCATTTCCTGATCGCCACCAGCGGCCTGGCCTCGGCGCTGCTGCTCAACCGCATCCTCGGCGCGGCCCTGACCCGCTCCATTGAAGAGGAGGCCCGGCTGGCCCACCTCGTGCACGCCGCCTACAACTGGGCCTGGGAGGCCGACGCCAAGTTCCGCGTGACCATGCTGTCCGACGAGTTCGAGGCGCTGTCGGGCCACAAGCGCGAAGACTTCCTGCGCATGGGCGAGCCCGGCGGCGCCGTGCTCGTGCGCGACGCCGACTACCCGGCCCTGCTCGAGGACATCCGCGCCAAGCGCGCCTACCGCGACCGCATCAACGGTTTCCGCGTGCCCGATGGCCGCCTGCTGTGGACGCTCAGCTCCGGCGAGCCCGTCTTCGACGCGGCCGGCCAGCACATCGGCTGGCGCGGCGTCAGCCACAACATCACCGGCGAGCGCCTGGCCCTGCAAACGCACCAGCGCACCGCCAGCATGCTGGACCGCGTGCTGCGCGCCAGCCCCGACGCCATCTGCGTGGCGCACATCGAAGACGGTCGCATCCGGTTTGCGAATTCGGGCTTCTGCAAGCTGGTGGGCCTGAGCCGCGAAGAGCTGATGGGCCGCTCGGGCCGCGAGCTGGGCCTGTGGCCCGACAGCCATGAGCCCAGGCGACTGGCCGCCGAGCTGGCCGAGACCGGCCTGGTGCGCGACTTCCGCTCAGCCATCCTCGTGGGCGAGCAATGGCGCGACCTGCTGGTGTCGGCCACGTCGCTCGACTGGGACGGCGAGCCGGCGACCATGCTCATCGCCCGCGACATCACCGACCGCGAACGTGCCCGCATCGAGGCCGAGGCCATCCTGGAGCACGCCAGCGTCGGCATCGCACTGACCCGCGGCGAGGGCTTCGAGCGCGTCAACCGCCATTGGCAGGAGATCTTCGGTGGCACCGAACCCGAGCTGGCTGCGGGCGCGCCTGGCCTGCCCGCAGCCCAGCAGGTGGCCAGCGCCGCGCTGGCCTTCGAGCGCGACTGCATCCGCCCCGACGGCAGGCGCGTCACCGTGCAGTTCAATGCCCGCGGCCTGCCGGCCACGCTGGCGGGCCGCAGCAACACGCAGGCCGAGCGTGCCACGCTGTGGGTGGCCGAAGACGTCACCGAGCGCCGCCGCCAGGAGCGCGAGCTGCAGGCCGCCAAGCTGCAGGCCGAAGGCGCCAGCCACGCCAAGAGCGCCTTCCTCGCCACCATGAGCCACGAGATCCGCACGCCGCTCAACGGCGTGCTCGGCCTGGCGCGGCTGCTGCAGCAGGCTGGTCCCGACGAACGCCGCCCGCAGTACCTGGCCCATCTCGTGGCGGCGGCCGAGTCGCTCAACGAGATCGTCTCCAACGTGCTGGACCTGTCCAAGATTGAGGCGGGTCACCTGGAGCTGGAGAAGATCGAGTTCGACCTGCACGCGCTGGCGCAGGCCAGCTTCGAGGGCTGCGCGGCACTCGGCCGCGAGCGCGGCCTGGACATGCAGATCGAGCTGGCCCCCGGCCTGCCCCGCCTCGTCATCGGCGACCCGCTGCGGGTGCGCCAGATCATGGCCAACTTCCTCGTCAACGCGCTGAAGTTCACCGAGCGCGGGCACATCCGGCTGAAGCTGGCCGTGGCCGACCACGACCGCGTGCGCATCGTCGTTGCCGACACCGGCATCGGCGTGTCGGCCGCCCTGCAGGACCGGCTCTTCCGCCCCTTCGCCCAGGCCGACGACTCGACGACGCGGCGCTTTGGCGGCACCGGCCTGGGCCTGTCCATCTGCCGCGAGCTGGCAATGCGCATGGACGGCCGCGTCGGCGTGCAGAGCGACGGCCACAGCGGCTCCAATTTCTGGGCCGAGCTGGCGCTGCCGACGGCACTGACCATCGACGACACCGCCCAGCGCAAGCGCATCACGCTGCGGCCGCGCGAACCGCTGGCCGGCCAGCGCCTGCTCGTCGCCGAGGACAACCCGGTCAACCGCCTCATCATCACGGCGCTGTTGCAGCGCCTGGGCGCCGAGGTCGTCGAGGCCGAGGACGGCGAGCAAGCCGTGCGCCTGGCCCGCGAGCAGGCCGGGCGCCTGGACGGCGTGCTGATGGACCTGCACATGCCCAAGGTCGACGGCCTGGAGGCCACGGCCCTTCTGCGCGCCGACCCGGCCACGGCCGCGCTCCCCATCCACGCCTTCACCGCCGCGGTGCTCGACCAGGAACGGCAGGCGGCGATGGCGGCAGGCATGAACGGCTTCATCGCCAAACCGGTGGCAGAGGACGAGGTCATCCGCGTGCTGGGCCGCCGCTGACCGACGCGCTGGCAGGCGCGGCGATTGCCGCGCTGGTCTCCCCTCTCGACCAAGGAGACCGCCATGTCCAAGCAACTCGATCAGGCCTGCATCGAAGCCTGCAACGCCTGCGCCGCCGCCTGCGACCACTGCGCCACCGCCTGCCTGCAGGAGACCGACGTCAAACCGATGGCGCGCTGCATCGCGCTGGACATCGACTGCGCCGCCTACTGCCGGCTGGCCGCCGCCGCCCTGGCCCGCGGCAGCGAGTTCGCCAAGCGCATCTGCAACCTGTGTGTGCTGCTTTGCGAAGCTTGCGGCGAAGAATGCGGCAAGCACCAGCACGACCATTGCCAGGCCTGCGCGCAAGCCTGCGCGCGGTGCGCCGAGGCTTGCCGCCAGATGGCGGCGGTGTAGCGCCTACAACGCGGCCTGGCGGCTTCTCGGGCCGAGCGCCGGGCCGCCCCAAGCCGGCCCGGCGGGCGATGTGCTTGCGGCCTGATGCCGCAAGCATCGCCGTCGCCTCGGGGGACCTGCCAGGATTGCCGGCGTCCAGCGCGGCGAGCCTGGAGGAGCCTCATTTCACGCGCCGCCGCACTCCTGCGCTTCACGCTGCCGGTTCATGTCCGCCAGCGTCTTGCCTGGCTCGTCGCGGAAACCATCCAGCGTCTCCAGCGTCTCAACGCGGTCGACGCGGAAGCTGCGGAAGTCCTCGCGCAGTTCGCACCAGGCTGACAGCGTCCAGACCGGGCCCCAGAACAGGCAGGCCAGCGGGCGCACGATGCGTTCGCTGCGCACGCCGCCCAGGTCCAGATAACCCACCTTCAGCTTGCGGCGCGCCTCGGTGGCCTCGCGCATGGTCGTCAGGTGGGCGCTGGTCTGCGGGTCCAGCGCCGGCAGCGGCGCGTAAAGGGCCAGGCTCTCGGCAGCGGCGCGGGCGTCCAGCGGTAGCACGGCGAGGATCTTGGACAGCGCGTTCTCGGCCTGGCGGGCCAGCACGGCGTCCAGGCGCGACTCGGCCAGGCGCACGGTCGCGACCAGGGCCTGGGCTTCCTGCTTGCTGAACATCAGCGGCGGCAGGTCGAAGCCGGCCCGCATGCGATAGCCCACGCCGGCCTCGCCCTCGATCGGCACGCCCTGCTGGCCGAGCGCGGCGATGTCGCGGTAGACGGTGCGCATCGACACCTCAAGCCGGTGCGCGAGGTAGTCGGCCGTCGTGAGGCGACGGCCGCGGATGAGCTGGACGATCTGGAAAAGGCGGTCGGCGCGGCGCATAGGCGGGCATTGTGAAGCCCAGATGCGGTGGCCGGGCTCGGCGGGCACGGCCCTTGCGAAAGGAGGCAGTCCACGACAACGACGTCGAACATCATCATGGCCATCTACGCCTCCTTCCAGGCCCGCGGCACCCGCGGCGCCGAACTGGCCACGCTGGGCGCCATCAGCGCCCCGCTGGCCTCTCTGGCTCAGGATCAGCTCTTCACCGCGCGCGCCGCCACAGGGCAGCGGCGCCCTGGCAAAGGGCAGACTCAACCCATCGCCGTGCAAAGCTCCACCAGCGTGCCGTCCGGGCAGCGCACATAGGCGACCGTCTGGCCCCAGGGCTTGGTGAGGGGCGCGGCCAGCGCACGGGCGCCGGCGGCGATGGCCCGGTCGTAGGCCGCCTGCACATCGGTCACGGTGAAGCCGATCTCCATGCCCAGCGGCTGCGGGCTGGCGTCGGCCGCCACGTAGTCGTGCTGGACGCTGTCGCGCGCGGTCGCGTGGTCGACGAAGGCGAGCTTCACGCCGCCCGTGCCGGTATCGACCTCACCGTAGGCGCCGCTCTCGTGCAGGAAGCGAGGCTTCAGGCCAAAGGCCTTGTCGAAGAAGGCGAGTGACGCGGCAACGTCCGCGACATAGACGAGGGTGTAGGCGAAATTCATGCGGTCTCCCGGTTGGCAATGCCCGCATGCTGCGCCGTCCCGGCTGTCAGCGCGTGTCAGTAGCGGCGGGCGAAAATGACCCGCGATGCAAGCCTTCCTGATTGCCACAGGCCTGGTGGCCCTCGCCGAGATCGGCGACAAGACCCAACTCCTTGCCTTCATGCTCGCGGCCCGCTTTCAGCGGCCATGGCCCATCGTGGCTGGCATCTTCGTCGCCACCGTGTTGAATCACGCAGCCGCGGGCGCCCTGGGGGCATGGCTGACCAGCCTCATCAGCCCGACGGCGCTGCGCTGGGGCCTGGGACTGTCCTTCATCGCGATGGCGGGCTGGATGCTGATTCCCGACCAGCTCGACGAGGACGACACGCCCAAATCGGGCCACGGCGTCTTTGTGACGACGCTGATCGCCTTCTTCCTGGCCGAGATGGGCGACAAGACACAGATCGCCACCGTGGCGCTGGCAGCGCGCTTCCCGGCGGATTTCATCGGCGTGGTGGCCGGCACGACGGCCGGGATGATGGCGGCCAATGTGCCGGCCGTGCTGGTGGGCGGCAAGCTGGCGCAGAGGCTGCCGGTGACGCTGGTGCACCGCGTGGCGGCAGGGATTTTTGCGGTGCTGGGGGTGGCGACACTGGTGGCCGGAGACGGCTTGTTGGCCTGAGGCTCAAACCTCAGCCACGACCGACAGCAGGGCCGCCAGCAGACAACCTGCGGCCAGCGTCGCCCAGACTAGGAAGACGGTGTTCAGCGAGCCCACCTTGCGGCGAAAGGACTTTTGCCGTTCACGCTGCTCCCATAGCGGCAGGCCGCCCAGACTTTCGCCTCGGACCGCCGCCTCGATCTCGTAAGGCACGTTGCGCGATGGCCCGCGCATGCGCCACGCGTCCAACGCCAGGCCCACGAAAACGGCGGCAACCAGCAGGAGGAGCCAGAAGCGCATGCTCATTCCGCCAGCACCTGCCGCACCGCCCTGTCCCACTGCGCCAGCCTTGCTCCCGCCTCGTCGCGCGACATGCGCGGCTCGAAGGCGCGGTCGAGTTGCCAGATGGCGCCGATCTCTTCCGCGGACGCGTAGAGGCCGCATCCCAGACCGGCCAGCAGCGCCGCCCCCAACGCCGTCGTCTCGATGACCTTGGGACGCAGCACCGGGATGCCGAGCAGGTCGGCCTGAAACTGCATCAAGAGGTCGTTCGCTGACGCGCCGCCGTCCACGCGCAGCTCGGTCAGGCGCGCCGCCTCGCCGACGTCGGCGTTCATGGCGGCCAGCACCGCTGCGCTCTGGAAGGCGATGCTCTCCAGCGCGGCACGCGCGATGTGTGCCTGTGTGGTGCCGCGTGTCAGGCCGAGCAGCGCGCCACGCGCGTCGGGCCGCCAGTAGGGCGCGCCGAGGCCGGCAAAGGCCGGCACGAACATGACGCCGCCGGCGTCGGCCACGCTGCTGGCCAGGGCCTGCACCTCGCCGCTGCCACCGATGGCACGCAGCCCGTCGCGCAGCCATTGCACGACGGCGCCGCCGACAAAGACGCTGCCTTCCAGTGCGTACTGCGCGTCGGGGCCCACCTGCGCGGCGCGGGTGGTGATGAGCCCTTGCGTGGAGGTGCGCGCCTGCGCACCCGTGTGCATCAGCAGGAAGCAGCCGGTGCCATACGTGTTCTTGGCCTGCCCTGGCTGCAGCGCCGCCTGGCCGAACAGCGCGGCCTGCTGGTCACCCGCGATGCCGGCTACCGGGACGCCGAACTCGCTGGCTTGGCCATACATGCCCGCCGACGGACGCACCTCGGGCAGCAGGCTGCGGGGAATGTCGAAGGCGCGCAGCAGCTCGTCGCCCCAGTCGCCGCGGTGGATGTCGAACAGCAGGGTGCGTGAGGCATTGCTGACGTCGGTGGCATGCACGGCACCGTCGGTCAGTTTCCACAGCAGCCAGCTGTCGACGGTGCCGAAGGCCAGCTCGCCCCGCGCGGCGCGCTCGCGGGCACCGGGGATGTTGTCGAGCAGCCAACACAGCTTGGTGGCGGAGAAATATGGGTCCAGCAACAGGCCGGTGCGGGCGCGGATCAGCGGTTCCAGGTCTTGCCTGCGCATTTCTTCGCACAGGGCCGCGGTACGCCGGTCCTGCCAGACCAGGGCCTTGTGCAGCGGCTTGCCCGTCTGGCGGTCCCACAGCACCGTGGTCTCGCGCTGGTTGGTGATGCCGATGGCGGCGACCTTCACGGCGGCCTTGACCAGCGCCTCGCGGGCGCATTCGATCTGACCCGTCCAGATCTCCTCGGCGTCGTGCTCCACCCAGCCCGGTTGCGGGAAGTGTTGCGTCAGCTCGCGCTGGGCCGATGCGAGCAACCGGCCATCGCGGCCGAACACCAGCGCGCGCGAACTGGAAGTGCCTTGGTCAAGCGCCAGCAGGGCATCCATGCTTGTCCCTTAGAGTGAGTGCATGGACCATTTTGACGTCGTGGTGGTGGGAGGCGGCATCAACGGCACCGGCCTGGCACGCGACCTCGCCGGGCGGGGCTGGCGGGTGCTGCTGGCCGAGCGCGACGACCTGGCACAGCACACTTCGTCAAGCTCCACCAAGCTGATCCACGGTGGCTTGCGCTATCTGGAGACCTACGACTTCGGCCTGGTGGCCAAGGCGCTGCAGGAGCGCGAGGTGCTGCTGCGCAGCGCGCCTCACATCATCCGGCCACTGCGCTTCGTGCTGCCGCACGCGCCGCATCTGCGCCCGGCCTGGATGATCCGCATCGGCCTCTTCCTGTACGACCACCTGGCCAGGCGCGAACTGCTGCCGGGCTCGCAGGGCATCAAGTTGGCCGGCTCGGTCTACGGCGCGCCGCTGCAGCCGCAGTTCACGAAGGGCTTCGTCTATTCCGACGGCTGGGTGGACGACGCGCGCTGCGTAGTGCTGAACGCGATGGACGCGCGCGGCCGCGGCGCCGAGGTGCTGACGCGCTGCGCGGTGACCGAGGCAAGACCTGGCCCCGACGGCTGGCAGCTAGCGCTGGCAAATGGCCGCAGGGTGCGCAGCCGCGCCCTGGCCAACGCGGCCGGCCCCTGGGCGGAGAGCTTCCTGCGCGGCCAGCAGCTGCCGGCACGCGGGCTGCGCCTCGTCAAGGGCAGCCACATCGTCGTCAAGCAGCGCTTTGCGCACGACCACGCCTATATCTTCCAAAACCCAGACGGCCGCATCATCTTCGCCATTCCCTACGAGGGTCGGTTCACGCTGATTGGCACGACGGATGTGGACCTGCCCGAGGACGCCGCGCCGCCGGACCGCGCCGAGATCGGTGCCGACGAGGTCGACTACCTGTGCGAACAGGCGAGCCGTTATCTGACCGAGCCGGTGCGGCCGGCCGATGTCGTCTGGAGCTATGCCGGCGTGCGCCCGCTGCTTGACGAAGGCGGCGCGGCCTCGTCGGTGACGCGGGACTATCTGCTGGAGGCAGGCAGCAGCGGCGGCGCGCCCCTGCTCAACATCTGGGGCGGCAAGCTGACGACTTACCGCAAGCTGGCCGAGGACGGCGCGACGCAGCTGGGCGGGATGCTGGGCGACGCGCGCAAGCCTTGGACGCGCGAGGCCAAGCTGCCGGGTGGCGACCTGGGCGCGCTTGGGGTGGACATCGGCGGCTTCATCGCCGCGCTGCAGGCCCGGCATGCGGGCCGGCCGCCCCCGCTGGTCGAGCGGCTGGCGCGCGCCTACGGCAGCCTGGCCGAGGCGCTGCTGGCGGCGCCGCAGGGCAGCGAGGTCGCGCCGGGCCTGTTCGAGGCCGAGCTGCGCCACCTCGTTGAACAGGAGTGGGCCACCTGCGCCGAGGACGTGCTGTGGCGGCGCAGCAAGCTCGGCCTGCACTACACGCCGGGCGAGCGCCAGGCCGTGGCGGACTGGTTCAGTACGCGAGCTTGAAGCCCAGCGTGGCCAGCCGGGCACGGCGGCCGCCGGACTGACGGCGGAGCTGGGTGCCCGCCGATCCATCCACGAAGACCCGCTCGGGCAGGAGCGCCACGCGCAAGGCCGCATGGGCCCAGGGGCGGCCACGGTCGTCGCCGACGACCTCGGCCATCGGTTGCCAGCGGCCGTCCTCACCCAGGCCGTTGTGTTCGGCCGCCAGGCCCCAGGTGGTGCTGCGAAGGCGCGCGACTTCATCGCGCTGATGGCCGAGGTTGGCATGCATCAGCCAGTCGCCATTCAGCGGCGCACTGGCCACCAGCACGAGGCCGGAGGCACTGCGGCGCCAGCCGGCCTGCACATGCCGCTGCGCCAGGCTCCAGGCCAGCGTGAGCTGGGCGTCACCGTCGCGCACAGGGTGGGTCGCCAGCCGGGTCTTGCCCGACAGCACCAGCTCGCGCGGCCGCAGCGCCTGCAGCGCGATCTCGCTGCGCCAACCGATGCCGCAACCCAGCTGCAGCCCGGTCTGCCGCTGGCGCTCGCCTCCCTGACGGGCCGCGGCGCGCAGACCCTCGATCTCGCAGGCACCGCGTTCCATGACCGGGGCGTCCTCGGTCTGCAGCGGTCGCGCGGCCTGCACGGCACCGGCCAGCAGCAGCGCAAGCGTCGGGAGGGCGGCGGGCGGTCGGCTCATGGGCGGCCAGCTTAGCGGCAGCACATGACGGACGGCGCCGCAGCGCATCGACGCAAGCGGCGGTCACCCTGCGGCATGATGCCGCCCCATGCTTGCAGGTGTACTTTTTGCCCTCACGGCGGGGTTGATGTGGGGACTGGTGTTCGTCGCGCCGCTGATGCTGCCCGACTACCCGCCGGCCCTGCTGACGACGGGGCGCTACCTGGCCTTCGGCCTGATCGCGCTGCCGCTGGCGCTGATGGACCGCGGCAGCCTGCGCGGGCTCACACCGGCCGACTGGTGGGCCGCCGTGCGGCTCAGCGCCGTCGGCAACTTCCTCTACTACCTGACGCTGGCTGCCGCCATCCAGCGCGCGGGCGCGCCGCTGCCGACCATGCTGATCGGCACGCTGCCTGTCGTCATCGCGATCAGCGCCAACCACCGCAACCGGGTGCGTGACGGAAAGCTGCCGTGGGCGCGGCTGCTGCCGGGGCTGCTGCTGATCGCCGCCGGCCTGCTGCTGGTCAACCGCAGCGAGCTGGCGGCGCTGCAGGCCGCAGGTGCCGGGCCCGACGCACTTCGCCGTTATGTGGAAGGCGGCCTGCTGGCCGTCATCGCGGTGGCTTGCTGGACCTGGTATCCCATCCGCAATGCCGACTGGCTGCGCGAGCACGCCGACCGCAGTCCGCGCGCATGGGCCACGGCGCAGGGCCTGGTCACGCTGCCGATGGCGCTGATCGGCATGATCATCGTCGTGGAGTTGCAGGCACTGTGGCCGGGGCTGCTGATGCCGGCGGGCTTTGACTGGCCGCTCGGCCCGCAGCCGCTGAACTACATCGGCCTGATGCTGGCCATCGGCCTGTTCTCGTCATGGCTGGGCACGCTGTGCTGGAACGAGGCCAGCCAGCGCCTGCCGACCTCGCTGTCGGGCCAGCTCATCGTCTTCGAGACGCTGGCCGCGCTGGGCTATGCCTTTGCGTGGAAGCAGCAGATGCCGCCGGCAGCGACGCTGGCGGGCATCGCGCTGCTGGTGGCGGGGGTGGTGTCGGCGCTGCGCATCAAGACCGTGGCGCACGCCGCCTGAACTGCGCTCGCAAGGTCAGGCGGAGAACACCTCGAACACCCGCTGGCCGTCGAAGCCGTCCGCCTCGCCCTTGCGGACATGGCCGCGCGCATTGCTGACGATGCGGGTGGCGCCCAGCCGATAGTCCTGCCGGCAGTGCAGGTGACCGTGGATCCAGAGCTGGGCGCCGGGCAGCAGCTCCTCGTCGTTGTTGCAGAAGCTGGCCGTGCCGGGCTGGCGGCCGTAGCGCGGGTCGGCGCTTTTCAGGCTGGGCGCGAAGTGGGTGATGGCCACGGTGGCGTCCCAGTCACCTTCACGCGCAAGCTCGCCGGCCAGCCAGGCACGGCTCTCCAGCGCCAGCGCGCGCACGGCGTCCACGCCGAAGACCTCGCCCTGCCGCGTGGCCTGCATGACGTTCTGGAAGTAGCCGCCGGCACGCATCGCGCGTTCACGACCGGCCGGGCCGAAGGCGTCGAAATCGCACCAGCGCGTGCAGCCGATGAAGCGCACGCGGCGGCCCTCGCCATCGCGCATGACGACCGATTCGTCGTCCAGCATGCGCAGGCCCAGCGGCGTGACGTGGGCACGCAGGGCCTCGCGCGCCGCGTCGACATCGCGGCGGTCGAACTCATGGTTGCCCGGCACGAACAGCACCGGCACCGGCCAGCCGCGGAACAGCTCGAAGCTGCGCCAGGTCGTGTCGATGTCGCCGGCCAGGACCAGCAGTTCTGCGCCCGGTGCGGGCACGGGCTGGTAGGACTCGGTTTCGAGGTGAAGGTCCGAGAGCAGCTGTAGCTTCAAGTCAGTCGAGAACCGTCGTTAGTTACTGCCGTGGCAGACCTTGTACTTGCGCCCCGACCCGCAGGGGCAGGGGTCGTTGCGCCCGACCTTGGGCGCGTCGCGCTTGATGGTCGCGACGCGATAGCGCTCGGCCTCGGTGAGGTCGGACAGGTCGGCCACGGTGGCCACCAGTTCCTCGATGGCATCGTCCAGGTCCTTGAGCGGGTGCTCGCGGTCCAGCGTCGCAACGACCTCCTTCTCCTCGGCGGTTTCTGCCGGCAGGTGGCGGTACAGGCGCGCCAGGGCCGCAGCGACATCGTCGTTGGGCACGTCGGCCAGGTCAGGGAAGCACAGGGCCGCATGCTGGAAGCCCGCCACCCAGGGCATCAGCGCGCGCGAGATGCTGCCGAGTTCGTCGTAGCTGGCGCGGGCCGAGCGCTCTTCCTCGCTGGCGTCTTCGGGCAGCGGGTCGGGTTGCTGGTCTTCCTCGATCTCGAGGATGACGGGGTCGAACCAGCCGTCTTCGGCCAGGCTGCGGTTCAGCGCGGCGTGGCGGCGCTCGACGAGCTGGGTCAGCTTGTCCAGCCAGCCGGCGTCCACCGTCTCGGGCAGCAGGCCACCGTCGTAGTCAAAGATGTTGGGCAGCCACTCGTCGGCCTCGATGAGGCGGGGCTGCACGATGACACCGCACAGATAGCCGTCCAGCATGGAGGCGTCCAGCGGCTGCAGCGGCTCGGGCGTAGCGGCGAGGAGTTCGTCGAGTTCGGCGAACTCGGCGTCGGTGAGGTCTTGGGTGCTCATGGGCCGGGATTGTCGGGGTTTGGCTTCGCGCGCCAACGACTTTTGCGGCCGGCGAGGCCGCCCGGCAGCTCTAGGCAAACCCGCGTCAATGCCATCGATGTCACCACTTCACCACATTGGTATTAACCCAAATGACATCGATAACATTTGCCATCAAAGTCCGCTCCATCGAAAGTGGCGACGGCCGCGCTGGCTTTCGGGATCAAGAACAACCATCGGAGACACCATGCCCAAGTCCCATGCCACGCCGCACAGCGGCACCGTCCTCCCGCGCAGCTTGCGCCCGCAGCTGATCGCCCTGGCCGCCGCTGCACTGTGCGTTGCGGCGCAAGCCCAGGAGGCCGCCAAGCCGGCCCCGCAGGCCCCCGAAGTGCGTGAACTCGAAGCCGTCGTCGTCACCGGCACCGCGCGCCGCGAGGGCGTGCGCAAGCTTGAGGCCGGCTTCTCGATCACCACCGCCACCGAGGAGCAGATCAAGCAGGCCGCGCCCACCAGCACGGCCGACATCCTCAAGACCGTGCCCGGCATCTTTGTCGAGACCTCGGGCGGCCAGGCCGGAGCCAACATCCGCGTGCGCGGCTTCCCGACGCCGGGTGACGGTCCTTATTCGACCTTCCAGCTCAACGGCGCGCCGCTGTACCACCTACCAACGCTGAGCTTCTTCGAGCACTCGCAGCTCTTCCGTCTGGACGACACCATCGACCGCATGGAAGTGCTGCGCGGCGGCCCCAGCCCCATCTTCGGCAGCGGCCAGCCCGGCGTGACGGTGAACTTCATCCAGAAG
Source organism: Pelomonas sp. Root405 (assembly GCF_001425165.1). GTDB lineage: Bacteria > Pseudomonadota > Gammaproteobacteria > Burkholderiales > Burkholderiaceae_C > Pelomonas. The sequence continues at coordinate 337,482 of NZ_LMDU01000012.1, read as the reverse complement.
GACGGCCGCAGTGCCGAGTCCAGCCTGCGCGTGACCACGGGCACCGGCAGCCTGAAACGCGTCGACGGCGTCTATGCCGGCAAGCTGTCGGCTGACTGGAACATCATGGTCGGCGGCTTCTGGCGCCAGAGCCAGGGGCTGCGCGACACGCAATTCCCCGCCGACGAGGGCGGCCAGGCCAGCCTGGTGCTGAGCCGCAAGCTCGACGCCGGCAGCCTGCAGCTCTACGCCCGCGCGCTGCGGGACCGCAATGCCTTCTTCACGGCCATCCCGGTGGTCGGTGGCAGCGATGGCAAGAGCGTGTCCAGCTACCCCGGCTTCAATGCGCTGAAGGACTATTTCTACGGCAACGAGCTGCGCAGCATCGTGCTGGAGACCGGCCGCGCCACCGGCCGGACTCTGCCAAACGGCCGGCCCGAGATCCAGCGCAGCACGATCACCAAGGATCTCGCCGACGGCCGCGGCGCCGACGTGCAGACCTTCGGCGCCAACCTTGACACCAAGCTGGGTGACTGGACGCTGACCAACAAGCTCAGCCACACCTCGGGCGACACGCCGACCTATGCGCTGTTCTCCGGCGCCAACCCGCAGACGCTGGGGAGCTATATCGCCTCGCAGGTCACGGCGGCCAACGGCGACGCAGCGGTCGTCGCTGCGGCCGGGCGCGCGGCCACCACCGGCACGGCCACGTTCACGAACGGCGGCGGCGCCGTTGCGGCCAGCACGCCCGTCATCGTCAACGGCATGTGGGCGGTGGACAAGGCGCTGCGCTCGACCAGCAACGAGACGCGGCTGTCGCGCGAGATCGCGCCGGGCAACAACCTGACCGTCGGCCTCTATCTGGCCGGCTACAGCTCGCATGACGTCTGGGCGTTGGGCCAGGCGCAGCTGATGACCGTGCAGTCGCACGCGCGGCTGATCGACGTGCAGCTGGACAACGGCGTGCGCGTCTCCCGCAATGGCTTCGTGCCGCCGCCCTTTTCGTTCAATCTCGACGCGAACTACAGCGGCAACACGCACGCCTTCTTCATCGCCGACGAGTGGCAGGTCAACAAGCAGCTGCGCGTGGACCTCGGCGCGCGCCGCGAGACGCAGCGCATCACCGGCACGATCGCCAACGTCACCAATGGCGACCTGGATGCCGACCCGCTGACCCTTCACAACAACAACCTCGCCTACTTCAACGGCAGCAACACGCTGATCGACAGCAAGCTCAGCCGCTCGTCGTTCACCGCGGGCGCCAACTACGCCTTCAGCCGCGACTTCAGCGCCTTCGTTCGCGTCAACAAAGGCCACCGCATGCCCGACTTCGACGTGCTGCGCGGCCGCGGCGCCAACGAGACCAAGGACTCGGTCGAGGACATCACCCAGTTCGAGATCGGCCTGAAGACCGCCACCAAGCTCTACAGCGCCTTCCTGACTGCCTATGCCAACAAGCTGACGAACTCGCAGACGCAGCAGTTCACGAATGCAGGCAACGTCGTGCTGCGCCCCAACAGCGAAGCCAAGGGTGTCGAGTTCGAGTTGGCGCTGCGCCCGGGCTATGGCTTCGAGATCGCGGCGACTGGCAACTTCCAGAACGCCAAGTACAAGGACTTCCAGCAGTTCACCGGCAACCGCGTCGAGCGCGCACCCAAGTTCCAGGCGCGTTTGACGCCGAGCTGGCAGACGCAGACCGGGTTCGGCCAGCTGCGTGCGTTCGCGACCTTCAGCCATGTGGGCGACCGTTTTGCGGATCAGACCAACACGCTGACGCTGCCGGCTTATCGCACGGTGGATGCGGGCGCGGTGTTCTCGATGGACAACGGGGTGGAGGTGCGGCTGACGGGGACCAACCTGACCAACAAGATCGGGTTGACGGAAGGGAACTTCCGGGTGCCGGGGCAGGGGGTTGGGCAGGATGGGGTGTTCTTGGCGCGGCCGTTGTTTGGGCGGGCGTATGAACTGTCGGTCGGTTTTCAGTTCTGAGTCGTGAGCTGCTCGATGCGTTCTGCTACACCCCAGTGGGCGGGACGCACCTCGTTGCTTTTGCGTCTTGCCGAGTATGGTGCCGCGAGTCCCGCCCGGCGGCGGGGTAACTTTCTTCTGCGGGGCCAGAAGAAAGTCACCAAAGAAGAGGCCCTGAACCGCACACCAGCACCATGTGCACGAGCTTCTCCGTGCAACAGCCGTTCGGTGACTGGGCAGACGCGAACCGCTGCGCTCTCGCTGCTGTCCTTGTCACCAGCACCATCCATCGCACCACCCGCCCGCTTAACGCGCGGCTGCACGCCGTGCTCACCAAAACAGCCAATACAGCGTCGCTCGGGCGACGCGAACGCTGCGCAGCATCCACCGGGGCGTCGCCCCAGCGACGCCGCATTCGCATTTGCTCGTGAGCCCGGCGTGCAGCCGGCGTTAACCGGCATGAAGCGGCGATGGCTGGTGCTGGTGACAAGGACAGCAGCGAGAGCGCAGCGGGTCGCGTCTGCCCGCAAAGCCGGTGGCTGTTTTCGCGCGCCGCTGATGGCGGCGTCGCGCTCGTGTGCGGTTGAGCGCCTCTTCTTTGGTGACTTTCTTCTGGCGCCGCAGAAGAAAGTTACCCGCCCGCCGGGGCGGACTCCCGGCACCACACTCGGCAAGACGCAAGCGCAGCGAGGTGCGTCCAAAGAATCGCCCGCTCAAAGCACCCCATGACGACCCAACTCCACTCACCGCCAGCAGCCGCGACAGCCAGCACCCTGCCCATCAAGCTCGCCATCATCCTCACCTACATGCTCTTCGGCGCCCTGCTGAACAGCGTCGGCGCGGTGAACCTGATGGTCGTGCAGACCCTTGGCGTTGCACGCGCTGACGCCGCGCTGCTGGACGCCTGGAAGGACCTGCCCATCGCCATCACGTCCTTCCTGGTCGCCTCCCTGCTCCCCAGGCTAGGCCTGAAGAAATCGATGCTGCTCGCCGTCGCCGCCGTCGGCGCAGCCTGTGCGGCCATGCCGGTGCTGTCGGCCTTCTGGGCCATCAAGCTGCTGTTCTGCACCCTCGGTGCCGGCTTTGCCCTGGTCAAGGTGTCGGCCTATTCCATGATCGGCCTGGTCACGCACGACAAGGCCGACCATGCGCGGTTCACCAACCTGCTCGAAGGCCTTTTCATGGTCGGCGTGCTGGGCGGCTTCCTGCTGTTCAGCAACGCCGCGCATGCAGAAGGCACCGGCTGGCTGGGCATCTACCCCTGGCTGGCCGGCATCGCCGTGGCGGCCTTCGTGCTGCTGCTGATCAGCCCCCTCGACGAAGGCCCTATCCAGTCGCCCGGCACGACGGTCAGGCAAGACCTTGTCGCGATGGCGCCGCTGCTCAGGATGGCCCTCGTCGTCGTCTTCCTGCTGTCGGCCTTCCTTTATGTGCTGATCGAGCAGGGCATTTCGACCTGGTTGCCCAGCTTCAACAACGAGGTGCTGCACCTGCCCACCGCCATGAGCGTGGGCCTGGCGGTCATCATGCCGGCGACGACGGCGCTGGGCCGCCTGACCAGCGCGGCCATCATCGGGCGGCTCGGCTGGTTCGCCGTCGTCATGGGCTGCCTGGTCGGCATCACGGTGCTCATCCTCGTCACGCTGCCGCTGTCGCGCAACATCGCGCCGCTGGGTGCCGATGTAGGTTGGCTCAACGCACCCCCGGCCGCCTATCTGCTGCCTCTGACCGGCCTGCTGCTGGCACCCATCTACCCGGCCATCAACTCCGCGATGCTGAGCGCGCTGCCGCAGCGCCAGCATGCCGCCATGACCGGCCTCATCGTCGTCTTCTCGGCCCTGGGCGGCACCCTGGGCAGCTTTGTCACCGGCCGGCTTTTCGTCGCCTTCGACGGCGCCACCGCCTTCGGCCTTCTGCTCGTTCCCACCGCGGCCCTCGCGCTTGCCTTGACCCGCCTGCGGCGCGGCCTGAACCATGTCTGACCCGACCCCCCACGAGCTCTACGGCGAGCTCTTCATCGCCGTGCAGATGGGCGGCGTCTGCGGCGACGGCAAGAGCTTCGTCGATGCCTTGCCACGCTCTGCACCCGCCGCGATACGTGCCCGGTTCGACGCCGAGCGCTCTCGACCCGGCTTCTCGCTGCGCGACTTCGTGCACGCCCACTTCGAGCTGCCCGGCCACGGTGCGCCCGCCGGGCCGCGCTTGGGCATTCGCGATCACATCCGCGCGCTGTGGCCGCTGCTGGTGCGCGAGCACCGTCACCCCGTCGAAGGTGACAGCCTGCTCGCCCTGCCACAGCCCTATGTCGTGCCAGGCGGCCGCTTTCGCGAGCTCTACTACTGGGACAGCTATTTCACGATGCTCGGCCTCATGGCCGATGGCCGACGCGAGCTGGCCGAGGCCATGCTGGCCAACTTCGCCCACCTGATCGCCACCTACGGCTTCATCCCCAACAGCAGCCGCAGCTACATGCTGAGCCGCTCGCAGCCGCCCTTCTGCTTCAAGATGGTCGAACTGCTGCACGCCGACGACCCGGCAGCCGGCTTTGCGCAGTACCTGCCGGCGCTCAAGGCCGAGCACGCCTTCTGGATGGACGGCGAGGACGAGCTGGCGCCGGGCCAGGCTCATCGCCGTGTGCTGCGCACCGCGGACGGCGCGCTGCTCAACCGTTACTGGGACGACCGCGACAGCCCGCGCGAGGAGAGCTGGCGCGAGGACGTCGAGACGGCCGAGGCCAGCGGCCGGCCGCATGCCCACGTCTGGCGCGACCTGCGCGCCGCGGCCGAAAGCGGCTGGGACTTCTCCGGCCGCTGGTGCGCCGACCCTGCGGACATCGCCAGCATCGAAACCACGTCCCTTGCGCCGGTGGACCTGAATGCGCTGCTGGCCGGCCTGGAGGCCGCCATCGCGCTGGGGGCCGCGCGCAGCGGCGACCCCGCCACCGCTCAGGCCTTCGAAGCGCGCACCGCCAGACGCCGGCAGCTGCTGCAAACGCGCTTCTGGCGCGCCCAGGATGGCGATGAAAGCGGCCACCTGGCCGACCTGAACTGGCGCCACGCCACCGACCCGCGCCCGCTGACGGCCGCCGCTCTGGTACCCCTCTACCTCGGCATTGCCACGCCGCCCCAGGCCGACGCAATGGCCGAGCAGGTGCGGCGCCATCTGATGGGCGCCAACGGCCTGCTGACCACGGCGCTGGCCACGGGCCAGCAATGGGACGCCCCCAACGGCTGGGCGCCCCTGCAATGGATGGCGGCGCAAGGCCTGGCTCGATACGGCCACGCCTCGCTGGCCCGCGACATCGCCGAGCGCTGGTGCGCCAGCGTGCACCGCGTCTACCTGGCCACCGGCCGGCTGCTGGAGAAATACGACGTGGCCGAAGACCGCGCCGGCGGCGGCGGCGAGTACGAAACCCAGGACGGTTTCGGTTGGACCAACGGCGTCTTTGTCGCCTTCCAGGACGGCTTGCTGCAAGCCTAGGGGGCAGTGACGTCCAGGACGGTCACAGGCTCGGGCTAAGCTGAGGGCCGACATGCCCGCCCAGATGCCCTCCGAAACGCCCACGCTCAGCCCCGCGGCCCTTGCCCGCTGCATTCCGTTCTTCGTTTTCATGGCGCTGCTGGCGCTGCGGGGCTATCTGCCCGCCGACGCCGGCCTGGACCCGCGCTGGATCTACGGTGCGCAGACCTTCATCGTCGGCGGCCTGCTGGCCTGGTATTGGCGCGGCTACGGCGAACTGGTGCGCCAGAACCTGCCCGACGCGCGCGAGACCGGCTGGGCGGTCGTCGTCGGCATCGCCGTCTTCGCGATCTGGGTGCAGTTGGACGCGCCGTGGATGCAGCTCGGCACCCCGACCGCCAGCTTTGTGCCGCTGGATGCCGCAGGCCAGCTGATCTGGCCACTGGTCGTGCTGCGCCTCGCGGGCGCTGCCCTGGTCGTGCCTGTCATGGAAGAGCTGTTCTGGCGCAGCTTCCTGATGCGCTGGGTGCAGCACCCCGGCTTCGAACGCGTCGACCCGCAGGCCGTCGGCATACGCGCCATCGTGCTGTCGACCTTCGTGTTCACGCTGGCACACACCTTGTGGCTGGCCGCCGTCGTCGCGGGCTTGGCCTATGCGTTGCTCTACCGCAAGAGCGGCAAGCTGTGGACGGCCGTCATCTCGCACGCGGTGACGAACGGCCTGCTCGGCATCTGGGTCATCTGGACCGGGCGTTGGGAGTTCTGGTGAGTCCGAGCCCCGGTCTCTCAAGATCCCGAAACGCCTCGAAGACCCATGACCGCAGCCCGATGACGACGCTGTAGGGCCGCTTCTCGGACGACGGCAGCTTCTGGTCCAGCAGATGCTGGCGCGCGAAGTCGTCGGCCGCGCGCTGCAGGCGCTCCGCCAGCTCGCGCGCATGGCCGGCGCCGAACTCGCCGTGCACCAGCGTCAGCAATTCGCCCTCGCCGTCGAAGCCTCCGGCAAAGAAGTCGGCCATCACGCGTTCGCGGAAGAAGCTCATCACCGGCCCCTGCGGCCGCCAGCGCAGCGTCTTGGCGACCTTGAGCTTGTAGCGGTTGTGCGGCCGCAGCTCGATGACACCCAGGCGGTCCAGCTGTGCCAGCGCCGCGACGGCGTCGGCCTCGGCGATGCGGTAGCGCGACAGCACGTCCTCCACCGCCCAGTGGCTCAGGCAGCAGATCGCGATCAGCAGCAGCTTGGGGTCGGCCACGACGGCCTTCTCCTGCTCCAGGCTCAGCACGCGCAGCTCGGGCGCCTGCGCGGCCAGGCGCGCAGCCAGCTCGGCGAAATCGAGCTTGAGCACGCGGCAGATCTCGTCCACGCGTGACAGCGGCATCTCGCCGCCCGGCGCCAGCATGCGCTTGACGCTGGACTCCGACAGGTCCAGCGCCTCGGCCAGCTCGGCATAGCTCAGGCCCTGGCTCTTCAACTCGGCCTTGATCAGGGCCACCAGCGATTGCGTGCTCGACATGGGGCGAGACGGTAGCGCATGACGGCACCACCGGGCGCAAGGCCCGCCCCGCCACGACAAAAACGCCGGCTTTGCGGCGCGGCGTCGCGAAGCTGGCGCCCCTCGCCACTCCTGCCACCTCGACATGCTCACCCGACGCCACCTGCTGTGCTGCGGCGCAGCCGCCGGCCTGTTCACCGCCCTTGCCAGCCCCGCCCGCGCTAGCTTGCTCAACCCCTGCCGCAGCGGCATTCCCGACACGCTGCGACCGCTGATCGAGCGCACCTTCGACGGCATCGACCCCGCTCAGCTGTGGGACGTGCACACGCACCTGCTCGGCACCGGCGACTCCGGCTCGGGCTGCACTGTCAATGCGCAGCTGAGCCAGTGGTGGCACCCGGTGGAGGTGCTGCGCAAGCGATTCATCCTCAACGCCGCCTGCGTGTCGGCCGATGCGACCAGCGTCGACCGCGCCTATGTCGAGCGGCTGCAGGCGCTGGCCGAGGACTTCCCCGCCGGTGCGCGCTGGATGCTGTTCGCCTTCGACCATGCCTGCGACACCGGCGGCCGGCCGGTGGCGGCGCACACCACTTTCCACGTGCCGAATGCCTACGCGGCCGGCGTGGCCGCGGCGCGACCGCAGCGCTTTGCCTGGGTCGCGTCCATCCACCCGCATCGGCCCGACGCGCTGGCCCGGCTGGACGAAGCCCTGGCCCAAGGCGCCGTCGCGCTGAAGTGGCTGCCGTCAGCCATGAACATCGACTTGCGCGCCTCGCGGCTGCGCCCCTTCTATGACCGCCTGGCCGCCGCGCGCCTGCCCGTCATCGTCCACTGCGGCGAGGAGCGCGCCGTGCCGGGCGCCGGCCGCGACGAGCTGGGCAACCCACTGCACGTGCGCGCCGCACTGGCGCAGGGCGTGCGCATCGTCATCGCGCATTGCGCGTCGCTCGGCAACGCGCTGGACTTGGACCAGGAACGCCCGCGCCAGGCCAGCGCCTTCTCGCTGTTCACGCGGCTGATGGACGAGGACTGGGGCGGCCGGCTGATGGGCGACATCTCCGTCACGCTTCAGACCAACCGCAAGCCCGACGTGGCACGCACGCTGCTGACGCGCGAGGACTGGCACCCGCGGCTGCTGCACGGCTCGGACTACCCGCTGCCCAGCATCCCCGCCGCCGTCCGCTTGCCCACGCTCGTCAGCGCGGGCCTGCTGGACGCTGCCGACGCGCCGCCGCTGCACGTATTGCGCGAGCACAACCCGCTGCTGTTCGACCTGGCGTTGAAGCGCCTGGCCCGCTGGCGCGGCGCGCGGCTGTCGCCGAGCGTTTTCGCGACTCGTCCGCACTTCGAACGCCAAGCGGTGTCATGAAGCGCTACTTCGCGGCGCTTGCCACGCGCCTCGGAACTATTCCCGAGGCCACCCCAGCCGGCTTCGCGCAAGATCGCGCCCATCGCAACATTCACTCACAAGCAGACAACACCATGGCCCAAGTCCCCCACATCCGCCGCGACAGCGGTGCCTGGCGCATCCAGGTCTGGATCTCCTTCGGCCTCAGCGTCATGCTGTGCGGCTCTGGCTTGGCCTGGCTGCCGGGGCAAGACCTGGACCGCGCCTTCATGGTGATGGGCTATGTGTTCTGCCTGTCCACCGCTTTCGCGCTGGCCAAGTTCATCCGCGACAACCAGGAGCGCACCGTCGACACGCCGATGTGGCGCATCGTCGTCTGGGCCGGCTTTGCGCTGGCCATGGGCCTGACGGGCTGGGGCCTGTGGCGCATGGAGGTGCAGCCCGTGTGGAAGGCCTATCTGCTGGTCTGCTGGCTCTACCTGATCTCCAACGTCTTCACGCTGGCCAAGATGCTGCGTGACGCGCACGAGGCCGACCTGCTCGAAGCCCGCCTGCATGGCCGCCGCGAAGCTGCCATGCAGCCCGATGCCAGCGCTCAATAACTTCCGGAGTCCGAGAACATGAAACGCCTGCTTGCCGTCACCAGCCTGTCCCTCGCCCTCGCGACGCTTGCCGTTCCCGCAACGGCCCAGTCGGAGATCAGCCTCGCCGTGTCAGCCGCGCCCGTGGTGCTGTCGGTCGGCGCGGTCAGTGCCACCGGCGTTGCGCTGAGCGCCATCCCCGCCGGCATGCTGTCGGTCGGCGTGACGCTGGCCGTCGTCAGCGTCGAGGTCGTCGGCGGTGCGACCGTTTGGGTGCTGGAGCGCGCGTCAGACGGCGCCCGCATCAGCCTCAAGACAGCCGGCAAGCTGGCCGAGGGCGTCGTCGTGTCCACCGGCGCAGCCGTCGTGGTGTCGGTCATCGCCGCCGGCACGGTGCTGTCGGCCGCGGGACACGTCATTGCCTTCATCCCCAACGAGGTGGGCAAGGCCCTGCTCTACAACGAGCAGGTGAGCCGTTGAAGCGCCTGCTTGTCATTGCGGCGCTCGCGCTCGCGACATCCGCGCATGCCGGCCGGCCTTGCGAAGAGAAGGCCGGCACGGCGCGGCAAGTGGAGCAAGGCCTGACCCTGGCGCTGGCCACCGCCCGCCAGCTTGACGCCAGCGGCGCGCAGGTCGCCCTCCTCGCCCGCGCCGGGCAGGATCTGTCCAAGTACGACCTCAAGTGGTCGCATCTGGGCTTTGTCTACAAGGACACCAGCCAGCAACCCGCCGTCTGGCGCGTCATGCACAAGCTCAACCACTGCGGCACCGATCACGCCGCGCTGTACCGCCAGGGCCTGGGTGAGTTCTTCCTCGACAACCCGCACCGCTACGAGGCTGCGTTCGTCGCGCTCAAGCCGGAACTGCAGCAGGTCCTGCTGCCGGTGCTGGCCGACAACGCCCGCGTGGCGCGCTTCAACGAGCGCCGCTACAGCATGGTGGCCTATGCCTTCGGCACCACCTACCAGCAGAGCAACCAGTGGGTGCTGGAGACGCTGGCCGCTGCCGCTGCACCCGGCATCGTCAGCCGCCGCGCCGCGCAGGATTGGCTGAAGGTGCAGGGCTATCAGCCGACCGACCTGCGCCTGTCCGCGCTGACGCGCCTGGGCGGCCGCCTGACCCAGGCCAACATCGCGTTCGACGATCATCCGACCGCGCGCCGCATCGCGCGGCACATCGACACCGTCACGGTGGACTCGATGTTCGCGTGGCTGCCACGCGCCGGCCTCTCCGAATCACCGCAACTGGTCAAGCAATGAGCCAAGAGCATCCGAATCAGTTCGCCCTGCTGGGCCAGCGCCGCTTCGCGCCCTTCTTCTGGACGCAGTTCCTCGGCGCCGCGAACGACAACGTCTTCAAGTTCGCGTTCACGCTGATGATCACCTACCAGCTGCAGCTGGACTGGCTGCCGCCCAGCCACGCGGGCCTGGTCATCGGCGCGCTGTTCATCCTGCCCTATGTGCTGTTCTCGGCCACCAGCGGTCAGCTTGCCGACAAGCACGACAAGGCCAGGCTGATGCAGCTCGTCAAGAGCCTGGAGATCGCCATCATGGTGATCGCGGCCTGGGGCTTCTACGCGGCCAACGTGCCGGCGCTGCTGGCCTGCGTCTTTTTGATGGGACTGCATTCGACACTGTTCGGTCCCGTCAAGTACGCCTACATGCCCCAGCACCTCAGCGAGCGCGAACTGACCGGCGGCAACGGCATGGTCGAGATGGGGACCTTCGTCGCCATCCTGCTCGGCCAGCTGCTCGGCGGCATCCTGGTCGACACGCCCGTCGTCGGCCCGCAGCATGTGGCGTGGGCCTGCCTGGCACTGGCCGTGCTGGGCCGCGTGACGGCACAGGGCGTGCCGCCCAGCCCGTCGACCGACCCTAACCTCGTCATCAACTGGAACCCCTTCACCGAAACCTGGCGCAACCTGAAGCTTGCGCACGAGGGCCTGGCGGTGTTCCGCTCCCTGCTCGGCATCTCGTGGATGTGGTTCTTCGGCGCCGTGTTCCTCAGCAATTTCCCGGCCTTCGCCAAGGAGGTGTTGCACGGCAGCCCGCAGGTCGCCTCGCTGTTGCTGGCGGTGTTCTCCATCGGCATCGGCGTTGGCTCGCTGTTGTGCGAGATGCTGTCCAAGCGCCATGTAGAGATCGGCCTCGTGCCGCTGGGCGCCATCGGCATGAGCGTGTTCGCCATCGACCTCTACTTCGCCGCCAGCGGCCTGCCCGCGAGCGAGCCCTACAGCGTCAGCGCCTTCCTCAGCATCGGCGTGCACTGGCGCGTGCTGGCGGACCTGACGCTGCTGGCACTGTTCGCCGGGCTGTACAGCGTGCCCATGTATGCGCTGATCCAGCTGCGCGCCCAGCCCAGCCACCGCGCCCGCATCATCGCGGCCAACAACATCCTGAACGCCATCTTCATGATTGCCAGCTCGGTCATCGCCGGCGCGATGCTGAGCGCGGGGCTGACGATCCCGCAGGTCTTCCTGGCTGTGGGCATCGCCAACGCGGTGGTCGCGTTCTACATCTTCCTGATCGTGCCGGAATACCTGCTGCGCTTCGTCGCTTTCGTGCTGACGCGCATCGTCTACCGCTTCAAGGTCGTCAACGACGAGCGCATCCCCACCACCGGCCCGGCCGTGCTGGTCTGCAACCACGTCAGCTTCGTCGACGCCGTGCTGCTGATGGCCGCCAGCCCGCGCCCCATCCGCTTCCTGATGGACGCGCAGATCTTCAAGACGCCGGTGCTGGGCTGGATGTTCAAGCTCGCCAAGGCCATCCCCATCGCGCCGCAGAAGACCGACCCGGCCACCTATGAAGCCGCCTTCGCCGCCGCCCGCGCGGTGCTGAAGGACGGCGAGATGGTCTGCATCTTCCCCGAGGGCGGCATCACCCGCGACGGCACGCTGCAGCCCTTCAAGGGCGGCGTCATGAAGCTCATCGACGGCCTGCCCGATGTGCCCGTCATCCCGATGGCACTCGGCAATCTGTGGGGCAGCTATTTCTCGCGCGTCGAAGGTGGCAAGGCGATGAGCAGGCCGCTGAGGCGCGGGTTTTGGAGCCGGGTGTCGTTGAACGTCGGCAGCGCGCTGCCGGCAGCCACCATGTCGCCGGACGCATTGCGCGAGCGCGTGGCTGGACTGCTTGGCACCGACTCGCCAGCGGCTACCTGACGCGATTCAAGCAGCGCGCATTCAAGGCATGCCGAAAGGAGGTTTGCAGACTTGCGCCAGCGCGGTGCGCAACTCCAGCGGCTGCTCCTCAATCCCACTCGACGAGCCGCTGTCCGTGAGCGCGCTCGCCAGGATCACCGGCGCCGGTGTCGGCCCAGCGGGCATTGGCGACAGCGCCAACGGCACGCTGGACCACGTCAGCAACTGCGCTTTGTCCAGCACCACACGACGGTAATGAACAGGCTTGTCTCTTTGCTCCGGGATGGATTGCCACGCCAGCGACGCGTTCGTGCCGCTACGTTCGATGCTCATCGCCGCGAACTCGAGGAGCGCCTGTGAACCGATGCGCGATCGCAGGACGGCAGGGCAAATCACGGTTGCGTCTTCATCCGCCGTCTCACGGCAGACGGCCTGCCCGAGCGCCAAGTTGATTTGTCGGCATGTTTTTCCGCTGACGACCGCGCGAACGGCGGTGTACTCGCCCAGGCCAAGCTTGCCCACCACCATCACCGAGGCCGCCGAGAAGCTCCCCGTAGCCGCGAACACCAGGAACAGCAGCAGTGCGGCAAGAAAGGCCGCCGTCCGAATGCGGCTACCTGACTGGGACAGGCTGATGAAGACGGTGGAGGCTGCCAACACCAACAGCACCAAGCGGCCAATCGCCTGGGCGTTGCTCGCGTAAACGATGTCTCCCCGCAAGCCAAACGCGAAGATGAACGCCACGGGCGTAACCATCAAAAGCGCGCTGAAGGCCGCAGGCAACAGCCATCGAGCCCCAAGTCTGTTCAATGCGTGCCGGTAAAAACCAGACGCGCGCGGTTGGCGTGAAGCAATCCAACGAACCCACAGAACCATGGAAGCACACCAAAGGGCCGCCGTGATGCACAGCGCCGTGATGCCGCCCAGTTGCCCGAACAGCCAAGACAATGCCACGCCCCATGTCAGCGCATTAAGTGCTGCGGCGATGAGGACGTCACTGAAGTGGCTTTCCGCTGCATCGTCGCGCCAGTACGCCAACAACAGCCCTGGCATCACCATAGATGCGGCAGCAAAAGAGACGATCAGCAGCCCCATCAATGCTGTGGCGTACAGCAACGATGGGGCTGCCTCTAGATTGATGTCCGGCAGAAATTCGATGCGCGCGAAGTAAACCAACAGCAGCAGCCCGCCGAAAAGCAAGGCCGCGACCGACAGCACCTTGATGGGGTTGGCCGCCGCGTGATCCAGCAGTTTGGCCACGAGCCCGTTGGTAGCCGATCTCGGCCGCCGCATGCCATAGCGCAAGGAAGTTGAGTCCACTTTGATCCGCATTGCTCCTCCTGCGAGGTCGACTGTCAAACGGCACCATAAATACCGCTCGGCGATCTCGTTAGCAGATTGTCCTTCCGCCGTGAGACGCAACAATGGATTTCGCGTCAAAGGGGCCGCGACGGCTCCCGTCCCCGCCTGAACAGCCGCTTCACCCGCAGCTTGACCGCTCGCGCCCAACGCCATGCTGCGCTGGCGCGCACCCAGGCCAGCAGCTCGGCCTTCCACGCCGTCCAGCGCGCATGCACACGCGCGAACCAGCCGAGCTGCATCAACGCCGGCTGGATGATCTGGAACAGCCAGGCCAGCAGCGCCGTGCCGATCAGCTTGGCGGCGACGATGACCGCAACACCCAATGTCACGCTGCCTTCGGCCACCAGCCACAGCGCCAGCAGCTTGATCGGCAGGATCAGCAGGCTGGGCAACACCAGCACGACCAGCGCCCAGCGTGGCGGCAGACGGCGCAGCAGACCTTCGAGCTGCCGTATGACCGGCAGACTGGCCAACAGCGCGAAGGCGCGCCGCAGAGGCTCCCAGCCCCATTCCTCGAAGAGGATGAGGACGGCGAATACAAACCGCAGCAGCCAGCGCAGCGGCGCGAGCAGGGCTTTCAGCATGCCGTCGTCTTGGGACCGCCAAAATCGGACACGTCGGGCCGAGCGCTGGGCCGCTCCCGAGCCGGCCCGCTGGGGCGATGTGCTCGCGGCTCGATGCCGCGATCATCGCCGTCCCCTCGGGGGCTGAGGCTGGACACGGTGCGCCCCAATGGGCGCTGCGTGCCTGCCGAAGAGCTGCGGCACTGCCGCAGCGCGGTCTGCAAGACCGACCAGGCTCGCCCGCGTTCAGCGGAGCGAGATTGGGCGAGGGGCAGTTTCACACCCCGCGCGCCCGGTCCGCGTGGAACTGCGCCCGCCAGGCCTCGAAGCGTCCGGCGTCCAGCGCGTCGCGCATCTCCTGCATCAGGGCCAGGTAGTAGTGCAGGTTGTGCACGCTGGTCAGCATAGGGCCCAGCATCTCGCCGCAGCGGTCCAGGTGGTGCAGGTAGGCGCGGCTGAAGCCCTTGCAGCATTCGCAGCTGCAGGTCTCGTCGACCGGCTTCTCGTCGGTCTTGTAGCGGGCGTTGCGCAGGCGCAGGTCGCCGAAGCGCGTGAACAGGTGGCCGTTGCGCGCATTGCGGGTGGGCATCACGCAGTCGAACATGTCGATGCCCTGGGACACGCCTTCAACGAGGTCTTCCGGCGTGCCCACGCCCATCAGGTAGCGCGGCTTGTGGGCCGGCAGCTGGTGGCCAGTGTGTGCCAGGATGCGCTGCATCTCGGCCTTGGGTTCACCCACTGACAGGCCGCCGATGGCATAGCCCGGCAGGTCCAGTTCGGCCAGGCCCGCCAACGAGGCATCGCGCAGATTCGTGAACATGCCGCCCTGCACGATGCCGAACAGCGCGTTCGGGTTCTGCAGCCGGTCGAATTCGCTGATGCAGCGCTTGGCCCAGCGCAGGCTCAGCTCCATCGACTGCTTGGCCTCGCGCTCGGTCGTCAGCACGCCCTTGCTCTCATAGGGCGTGCATTCGTCGAACTGCATGACGATGTCGCTGTTGAGCACCGTCTGGATCTGCATGCTGACCTCGGGGGTCAGGAAGAGCTTGTCGCCGTTGACGGGCGACGCGAACTTCACGCCCTCCTCGCTGATCTTGCGCATCGCGCCGAGCGACCAGACCTGAAAGCCGCCGCTGTCGGTCAGGATGGGCTTGGTCCAGCTCTCGAAGCGGTGCAGGCCGCCGAACTGCGTGACCACGTCCAGGCCCGGCCGCATCCAAAGGTGGAAGGTGTTGCCCAGGATGATCTGCGCACCCATCTCCTCCAGCGACCGCGGCGTGACGCCCTTGACCGTGCCGTAGGTGCCCACCGGCATAAAGATGGGCGTCTGCACGACGCCGTGGTTGAGCGTGAGCGTGCCGCGGCGGGCGCGGCCTTCGGTCTTGAGGAGGTCGAACTTCAGCATGGGGCGTGGATTGTCGCAGCGGCCGCCGACAATCCCGCGCCATGCCCCTGACCCTGGCCACGCCGGCCGCCCACGAACTGGTCATCAAGAAGAGCCGCTTCCTCGGCCGCGTCGAACCCTGTGCCGACCGCGCCGCAGCGCTGGCCCGCGTTGCCGAGCTGCGCGCCGAACACCCCGGCGCCGCCCACGTCTGCTGGGCGCTGCTGGCGGGCGGGCATTCCGCCGCGAACGATGACGGCGAACCCGGCGGCACCGCCGGCCGGCCCATGCTGGACGTGCTGCGCCACCAGGGCCTGGACGGCGTGCTCGCGACGGCCGTGCGCTACTGGGGCGGCGTCAAGCTGGGCGCGGGCGGCCTGGTGAGGGCGTACACGGACTGCATCGCGCAGGCGCTGCTGACGGCCGAGAAGGTTGAACGGGTGGCCCAGGTGGTAGTGGGTTGCGAGCTGCCGTATGAGTTGGAAGGGCGGTTGCGGCGACTGGCGGAACAGCACGGCGCGCAGCTTGCCGACGTGTCGCACGCAGCGCGCGTGCACATGCGCTTCATGCTGCCGGTCACTTCACGCGCCGCCTTCGTCGCCGCGGTCGACGAGGCCGCTCAAGGGCGCGTGGCCTGGGTGCGCGACAGCAGCATCGCGTCGCCATAGCTGAAGAAGCGGTAACGCTGCGCGATGGCGTGGCGGTACAGCGCCATGACCTTGTCGTAGCCGGCGAATGCGCTCACCAGCATCATCAGCGTGCTCCTGGGCAGGTGGAAGTTGGTCACCAAGCGGTCGACGACCTGGAACTGGAAGCCCGGCGTGATGAAGATGTCGGTCTCGCGCGAACCAGCCACAAGTTCTCCACCGCGCGCCGCCGATTCCAGCGCGCGCAACGTCGTCGTTCCAACGGCGACGACGCGGCCGCCACGCGCACGGCAGGCGGCCACGGCATCCACCGTCGACTGCGGCACATCGAACCATTCGCTGTGCATCTTGTGCTCGGACAGCTGCTCGACACGCACCGGCTGGAAGGTGCCAGCGCCGACATGCAGCGTCACATGCGCGCGCTCGACACCACGCTCCGCCAGGCGGGCCAGCAGCGCCTCGTCGAAATGCAGGGCCGCCGTCGGTGCGGCCACCGCGCCGGGCTCCTTGGCGAACACCGTTTGATAGCGGCGCACATCGTCTTCGCCATCGGCATGCGCGATATAGGGCGGCAGCGGCACATGGCCGTGGGCTTCCAGCAGCGCGAAGGGGTCGCCGTCGAAGCGCAGATGGAACAGGCCGTTGTCCGGCCCGCAGCGGCCCAGCATCTCGGCATCGAAGGCGTCGGCGAAGCGCACCCGGCCGCCGGGCTTGGGCGACTTGCTGGCACGCAGGTGCATCCAGACCTCTTGCGTGCCGGGCAGCACGCGCTCGACCAGGGCTTCCACCGCGCCGCCGCTGCTCTTCACGCCGTATAGCCGCGCCTTGATGACGCGCGTGTTGTTGAAGACGAGCAGGTCGCCGGCCTGCAACAGCGTGGGCAGCTCGCGAAAGACCCGGTCCGCGGCCTCGGGGCCGCTCGCGTCCAGCAGGCGTGAGGCGCTGCGTTCGGCCGCGGGGTGCTGGGCGATCAGCTCGGGTGGCAGTTCGAAGTCAAAGTCGGCGACGGTATGGGTGGACCCAGCGGAAGTAGTCATGGACGCGTTTGAGGGCCGGACGGACCCGTGCCAAAGGGCTGGCGATTCTCCCATCGGCCTTCACTTGACCCATCTCAAGGTCGTGCTCGGGACGTAGTGCCAGCATGAAACCAGCCCTTGCGCGGCCGCCGTCCAAGCGGGCGGCTGCCCCCTTTTTGGACCGGAGAACGCCGATGTTCCACGCCGTCATCTACCTCGACCACCACCACGCCCAGGTGCTGCATTTCGACGCTCACCAGGTGCACGCTGCCTGCATCGAGCCCCACCACCCGCGCGCCCACGGGCACGACCTGCGCGTCGAGCACGCGCTGTTCGCCGCCATCTGCCAGGCCTTGCAGGACACGCGGGAAGTGCTGGTGACCGGCTCCCATCCGGTCATCGGCGAGTTCCGCCACTACGTCGAGGCGCGCGAGCCAGCGCTAGCCTCGCGCATCGCCGACTATCGGCCGGCAGCCGAGCTGAGCCAGGGGCAGATGCTGGCGCTGGCACGCCAGTTCTTCGTTGCCTTTGACCGCATGGCGGGCGTGCCCACGCCGAGCTGAAGCGACGCGCTGCCCGGCGGCGCGCGATATTCCACACGCAGGCTCTTCACGTGCATGGGGCTGTCACGCCGGCGACCTAGACTCGCCGCGCCCAGAGCCCACCCCGTGAAGCGCCGCACCAGTCTTGCCCTGCCCCTGCTCCTCGGCGCGCGCCTGCCGGCAGCGGCGGCTGACGACGTGCTGCACGGCTTCACAGAGAACCTGCCGCCGCTCAACTACCAGGACGAGAACGGGCCGCAGGGCTTCGCCGTCGATCTGCTGCGGCTGATGGCTGCCGGCGCCGGGGTGAAGCTGTCGCTGCAGGTGCTGCCCTGGGTGCGCGCCATGCAAGTGGCCGAGGCCGAGGCCGCCAGCGTGCTGTTCTCGCTGACACGCACGCCCGAGCGGGAGGCGCAGTTCCAGTGGGTCGGGCCCATCGCGCAGCGCCGCATCCTGATCTATAAGCTGACAAGCCGCACCGAGCTGACGCTGAGCCAGCTCAGCGAGCTCGGCGCGGCGCGCATCGGCGTCGTGCGCGACTCGGCCGCCGACCGGCAATTGCAGGCGGCCGGCCTGAGGCCCGGTCAGCAGCTCGAACACGGCCTGGACGACGCCACCAACCTGCGCAAGCTGCTGGCTGGTCGCATGGAATACGTGACGCTGCTGGACTGGGCCGCGGCCTGGAACCTGCGTCAGCTGAACCTGCCCTACGACACATTGCAGGCCGTCATGGAGCAGGACACGGCCAGGTCCTACTGGTACGGGCTGCGCCTTGGCGCCGACCCGGCCATCGTGCGCCGCCTGCAAGCCGCGCTGGACGCGCTGCGGCGCGACGGGCGCTACGAACGGCTGAGGCAGCGCTACTTCCGCTGAAGCGCAGATGCGGCCGGCACAATGCCGGCCATGCCCGAGGCCAGTGCCAAATCCGCCCCGCAGAAAGCGATGGAAAAGCTCGGTCTGCTGCGCGACATCGACCTGGCTTTGCACCTGCCGCTGCGCTATGAGGACGAGACCCAGCTGATCCCGATTGCCGCGCTGCGCGAGAACGAGGCGGCGCAGGTGGAAGGCGTCGTCGTCGACTGCCAGGTGGAGATGCGCAGCCGCCGCCAGCTGCTGGTGCGGGTGAAGGACGAGTCCGGCAGCTTGCTGTTGCGCTTCCTGCATTTCTACCCGTCGCAGCAGAAGCAGATGTCGGCGGCCACGCGGCTGCGCATCCGCGGCGAAGCGCGTGTCGGCTTCTTCGGCCGCGAGATGGTGCACCCGGTCGTCAAGGTGGTGGACGACGACACGCCGCTCGCGCAAAGCCTGACCCCCGTCTATCCGGCATCGGCCCAGCTGCCCCAGGCCTATCTGCGCAAGGCCGTCGCCTCGGGGCTGGCGCGCGCGGACCTGCGCGAGATCCTGCCGGCCGGCGTCGTGCCGAGCGGGCTGCCGTCGTTGAAAGACGCTCTGCACTATCTGCACCACCCACCGCCGAATGCGTCGCAGGTGGCGCTGCACGAGCACAACCACCCGGCCTGGCACCGGCTCAAGTTCGAGGAGTTGCTGGCCCAGCAGCTGTCACAGCTGCAGGCCCAGCGCGAACGGGCGCTGCTGGCGGCACCGGCCCTACGCGGCCGGCCGGGTGGGCTGCACGAGAAGCTGCTGGCGGCGCTGCCATTCCAGCTGACCGGCGCGCAGCGGCGCGTGGCCGAGGAGGTGGCGCAAGACCTGGCCCGGCCGCAACCCATGCACCGCCTGCTGCAGGGCGACGTGGGGTCCGGCAAGACGGTGGTAGCGGCGCTGGCGGCGGCCGTCGCCATCGACGCCGGCTGGCAATGCGCGCTGATGGCGCCGACCGAGATCCTGGCGGAGCAACACTTCCGCAAGCTGATCGGCTGGCTGGAGCCGATGGGGCTGAAGGTCGCGTGGATCACCGGCAGCGTGAAGGGCAAGGCGCGGCAGAAGATGCTGGACGCGGCCGCCTCGGGCGAGGCCCAGCTCATCGTCGGCACGCATGCTGTCATCGAGGACAAGGTGAAGTTCGCGCGGCTCGGGCTGGCCGTCATCGACGAGCAGCACCGCTTCGGCGTCGCACAGCGGCTGGCGTTGCGCAACAAGTTGAAGGCGATGGACCTGGAGCCGCACATGCTGATGATGAGCGCCACGCCCATCCCGCGCACGCTGGCGATGACTTACTTCGCCGACCTGGACGTGTCGACCATCGACGAGCTGCCGCCCGGCCGCAGCCCCATCGTGACCAAGGTGTTCACGGATTCCAAGCGCCACGACGTGGTCGACAAGATCCGCATGGCCGTGGCCGATGGCGCCCAGGTCTACTGGGTCTGCCCGCTGGTGGAGGAGAGCGAAGCGGTTGACCTGCGCAACGCGACCGAGACGCACGCGGAACTGAGCGCGACGTTGACCGGCACCAGCGTGGGCCTGCTGCACGGCCGCATGTCGCCCGCCGACAAGGCCGCCGTGATGGCGCAGTTCTCGGGCGGGCAGATGAGCGTGCTGGTGGCCACGACCGTCATCGAGGTCGGCGTGGACGTGCCCAACGCCAGCCTGATGGTCATCGAGCATGCCGAGCGCTTCGGCCTGGCGCAGCTGCACCAGCTGCGCGGCCGCGTGGGGCGGGGCTCGAAGGCCAGCGTCTGCGTGCTGATCTACAGCGCGCCGCTGTCCGACACCGGCAAGTCGCGGCTGAAGGCGATGGCCGAGACGACAGACGGCTTCGAGATCGCGCGCCGGGACCTGGATATCCGCGGCCCGGGCGAATTCATGGGCTCACGCCAGAGCGGCGCGGAGCTGCTGCGTTTTGCCGACCTGCAAGAGGACGCGCCGCTGCTGGTGGCCGCGCGCGCGCTGGCACCCCGGCTGCTGGACGAGCACCCCGAGGCCGCGCGCCGACAGGTGGCACGCTGGCTCGGGACGAAGGCGGAGTTCTTAAAGGCCTGACGCCCGCTTCACTTGCAGCTGAAGCTTTTCGCGTTCACTTCCTTGACATTGCCGGCGCCGCAGGTGGCCAGCGCCTGCTCGCTCATCTTGGTCACGTCAGACGGGTTGGTGCTGGTGTGAACCGGCGGCGCGAAGACGCAGGCGCTGAGCGACACGGCCGAGGCCAGGGCGAGGGAGAAGGAGGCAAAGCGGTTCATTCGTGTCCCGGGGTCAGGTGTTGAGAGGCGCGAATGCTCGCAGAGGCTGACGGGCCGGTCGCCGGGCAGGCGACAGACTGCAGATCGCCGGGGACAGGCTGCACGGGCGCCGGCGCGTCACAGCTCCAGCCGTTCGCGCAGCAGCTTGGCCTGGCGGCGCGATACCTCGACCTGGTGACCGTCGCGCAGCGTGACGCGGTAGCCATCGTTGCGCCAGGGCTCGATGGCCTGCACCCAGCGCAGGTTGATGAGGTGGCTGCGGCTCGCGCGGAAGAAGAGCTGCGGGTCCAGCCGCTCCTCCAGGCTGGTGAGCGTTCGCGCCAGCAGCGGGCGCTGGCCGTCGAACCAGGCCTGGGCGTAGTTGCCGCAGGCCTCGAAGCCGGCCACGTCGCCCAGGCGCACGAACCAGCAGCGCTCACCGTCGCGCAGGAAGACCATGTCGTCGGCGCCCTTCAATGCCGCTGAAGGCCTCGCGGCCGGCGTGGGCCGCAGCCGTTGACGCGCCTTGGCCAGGGCCGCGGCCAGCCGGTCACCGTCGATGGGCTTGAGCAGGTAGTCCAGTGCGTTGCGGTCGAAGGCCGCCAGCGCATGCTGGTCGTAGGCGGTCGTGAAGACGACCAGCGGCAGGTGCTCCAGCTGGTCGAGCAGGTCGAAGCCAGTGGCACCGGGCAGCTCGACATCCAGCAGCAGCAGCTCGGGCCGCAGCGCCTCGATGGCGTCGCGCGCCGGTGCCAGCTCGGCGGCCTCGCCGACGATGTCGGCGTCAGGGATGGTGGCCAGCAGCGTGCGCAGTTCCTGGCGCGCCAGCCGCGAGTCCTCGACGATGTAGATCTTCATGCAGCCAGCTCCACGCTGATCCGGACGCGGCCGTCAGCCGCGGCGATCAGGCAGTCCGCGCCGGCGCCGCCGGCCCGCGCCAGGCGCTCGCGCAGGTGCACGAGGCCAAGCCCGATGCCCGCCGGGGCAACCGGCGCGGGCTGCCACTGGCCGGGGTTGCCGACAACGATGCGCAGCCGGTCGCCATCGCGCGCGATGCGGATGTCGACGACGCCACCGCCGGGCGTGCGCGCCACGCCGTGCTTGATGGCGTTCTCCACCAACAGCTGCAGCAGCATCGGTGGCACGCTGGCGTTCGCCGTTGCCGGGTCCACCTGCCAATCGACGCGGAGCCGCTCTTCGTGGTGCAGCTGCTCCAACGCCACGTAATCGCGCACGACGGCCAGCTCGTCGGCCAGCGGCACGCGCTCCTTGGCGCTGTGCTGCAGCGTGTGGCGCAAGGTGTTGGACAGACGGCTGAGCATCTCGCGGGCGCGGGCTGGGTCTTCGTTGATGAGGGCGCGCAGGTTGTTCAGCGCGTTGAACAGGAAATGCGGGTTGATCTGGGCGCGCAGCACCTGCAGCTCCAGCTCGCGGGCGGCGGCCTCGGCCTGCCATTTGTCGATCTCGCCGCGGCGCCAGCGCTGCAGCATCTGCAGGCCCATCCACACGGCCATCCACAGCCACAGCATGATGGTCGTGTTCAGCGTGTAGCTCAGCAGCACCAGCCAGCCCTGCGGCATGGCCGGCGGGAACTGCAGCAGGCCAAGCGACAGACCGACCTTGTTGACTGCAAAGAGCAGCAGTTGCACGACGAACGCGAATGCCGGCGGCATGAACGCCAGGCAGAACAGCAGCGAGCGGGGCGAGCGGTCCAGCCAACGCTGCCACAGTGCCAGCGCCCGCAACCCCTCGCTGGCCGCCCAAAGCCCGGCGCCGACGCAGGCCATCACGAAGACCAGCGAGCCGGTCAGCGGCTGGAAGCTCGCCACCATGGCCAGCGAGACGGCCACATAGCCGCCCCACAGCAAGGCCTGCACCGCAGTGCGCCTGCGCGTCTCCATGCCTGTGTCTGCTCGGGTTTAGCGGGCGGCAGCGATGAAGCCCTTGACCTCGCCGACCAGCCAGTCAGCATCGTCCCACATGAGGAAGTGGTAGCCGCGCTGGCTCATGGACACCTTGACGCCATTGAGGCCGGCGTACTGCGTCTCGAAGATCTTCTTCGTGCTGTCCAACGTCGAGCCCATCGGCTCGAAGGCCGCCCAGGCGCCCAGCACCAACGTCGGCGTGGTGATCCTGGGCAGCAGCGGCCGCAGGTCCTCGCTCCAGAGTTCGGACATGGCCTGGGCCGAGGTGGCGCGGTCGCTGGCCAGGCTCCAGGCGACGACACGCTCGGCGTTGGCCGGCGTGCGGCTCATGCCCATGGCGCCCTGGCGGGCACCGGCCTCCCACTGCGCCGGCGTGGCTGACTGCATCTGCTGGCGCATCGCGGCCGCGGCGCCCTTGGCCGCCTCGGGCGTCATGCCACGCAGGCCGGCCAGGAAGGGCAGACTGTCGACGATGACCAGGCGCTCGATGCGGCCGGGCTTCTCGGCCGCCATCTGCAGAGCCAGCGTGCCGCCCAGGCTGTGTCCGATGACGATGGGCTTGGCCAGCTGGCGGTCGTCCAGGTAGGCCAGCAGACGGTCGCGCATGCCGGTCATGAAGTGATCGGTCGCCACGGCCGGCGCGCCGGCAAAGCCGGGCAGCTGCACGATGTGGCATTGCACGCCGGGTTGCAACGCGGCGCAGGTCTCGGTCCAGGTGCTGGCGGCGCTGTTCAGGCCCGGGATCATCAACACCGGCCGGCCCTGGCCGACAACGTCAACGCGCAGGTCGCGGAACTCAGTCGCGGCGGCCTCGCTGTTGCTGACGTACAGGGCCGTGGCGATGGCCACGGCGGCGCCGAACAGGCCCATCCAGGAACGCTTGCGAATCGCCATGCTTGTCTCCATCGAATTGCGATGGACGCATGTTGCCCATGTTCGCCCGCGTAACCGTGGGCCGGATGACAAACGGCGAGCCGGGCGGACGAATGGCAAGCCGACCTGATGGGAGGCCCACCACCACCTGGCCGTCGTGCCTTCTTGCGGGCCTGGCGACGGGCCGCCCCAAGCCGGACCGCGCTGGCGATGTGCTTGTCGGTCGATCCGGCAAGCATCGCCGTCCCCGCGGGGGCTGAGGCCGGACACAGGGCGTCCAGTGGACGGCCTGTGCCTGCCGAAGCTCTGCGGCCGCCGGCCGCAGAGCGGTCCCGGCCAAGGTACTCCCTGGACGAGGGGCCTTATTTCAGCCGTTGCGCCCAGTAGATCAGCACTTCGGTGCGCGGCTGGATGTCGGTCGAGCTGTAGCTGTAGACCGGCACGACGTTGATCGCGTCCAGCGTGTTCAGGCCGGAGATGATGCGGCCGAAGACCGCATAGCCGGGGTTGGCGGCACTCTGGTAGTCCAGGCTGGTGTTGTCCACCACGTTGAAGAAGAACTGGCTGGTGGCCGAGTCGGCGTCGCTGCGGCGCGCCATCGCGATGGTGCCGCGCAGGTTGGAGAGGTCGTTGTTGCTCTCCAGCTTGATCGGCGCGTACAGCGGGGGCTTCACCACCATGCCGGTCGTGTAGCCGCCGCCCTGGACGACGAAGTCGCGGTCGACACGGTGGATCAGCGTCTTGGTGTAGTAGCCCGCCGCAACGTACTTGTAGAAATTGGCGACCGTCTGTGGCGCATAGGTGTCGTAAAGCTCGACAACGATCTCGCCGCTGCTGGTCAGCATGCAGACCGTGCCCCAGGTCGACGCCGCCGATGCGGCCAGGCCGGCGGCGCTGCAGGACAGCGTCGATGGATTCGGGTTGGGATTGGGCTGCGGGTTTTGTGTACCGCCACCGCCGCCACCCCCACCGCCATGGCCACCACCCACCTCGACGTAGGCACCGCCACCGCAGGCGGTCAAGGCGCTGACAAGCAGCAAGGCGGCGATTATTCTGAGCATGGCTGGGCCCCAGTGTCTGAGGCCTGCCTAACGAACGGGTCCGCCGTCGCGACGACAGGCGGACGCAGCTTGTTACTGAATCACCTTGGCTTCGGTGATGGTGACGTCGACCAGCGGCACGTCCTGCGCATTGGTGTTGACCGCGCGAATCTTGTCCACCACGTCCATGCCCACCGTGACCTGGCCGAACACGGCGTAACCGGGATTGGCTGCGTTCACGTAGTTCAGGTTCAGGTTGTCCACCACATTGACGTAGAACTGACTGGTCGCACTGTCGGCCACTGCGGTGCGGGCCATGGCCAGCGTACCGCGCACATTGGAAAGGCCGTTCTGGCTCTCCAGCGTGATGGCGGGGTATGTGGGCGTTTTTTCGCTCAGCCCGGCATTGGTGCGAATGACGCCGCCGCCCTGGATCACGAAGTTGCTGATGACGCGGTGGAAGACAGTGCCGTTGTAGAAGCCGTCGTTGACGTACTTCAGGAAGTTGTCCACGGTGACGGGCGCGTGGTTGCGGTCCAGGCCCAGCTCGATGACGCCTTGGTTGGTAGTCAGACGCACCTTGTGGGTGACGGTGATCGCAACAGGCGGCGTGGGCGGTTGCACAGGCGTGCCGCTGTCGCCACCGCCGCCGCCACAGGCGGCCAGGGTCAGTGCGACGGTGGTGGTGGCAGCCAGGGCCAGCAGGAGGCGACGGCGCGGTCGGAGCAATGTCATGTTCAGATTTCGAGGTTGTCGATCAAACGGGTGCTGCCGAGTTTCGCAGCTCCTAACGCCACCAGCGGCTGGCCTTCAACAGCCGGTCCCAGGTCGTGCTGGCGGCGCAGCGTGATGTAGTCCGGCACCCAGCCGGCATCACGCAGCGACCGCAGCGCGTCGGCCTCCATCGCAGCCACATCACGCTCGCCGGCCTGCCAATGGGCGATCAGGCTTTTCAGTGTGCGAGACAGCCTCAGCGCCTCGACCTTCTCGGCCTCGCTGAGATAGCCATTGCGAGACGACAGCGCCAGGCCTTGGGCGCTGCGGCGCGTCTCACCGCCATGGATCTCGATGGGCAGTGCCATCTGCGCCACCATGCGGCGCAGCACCATCAGCTGCTGGTAGTCCTTCTTGCCGAACACGGCCAGCGTCGGCTGCACGATGTTGAAGAGCTTGTGCACCACCGTGCAGACGCCGGTGAAGAAGCCGGGGCGGAAATGGCCTTCCAGGATGTCGGCCAGCTCGGCCGGCGGCTGGACCTTGTAGCCCTGCAGCTCGGGGTAGAGCTCGTTCTCGCTCGGCGCAAAGACGATGTCGCAGCCGGCGCCTTCCAGCAGTTCGCAGTCGCGCGCCAAAGTGCGCGGGTAGGTATCGAAGTCCTCGTGCGGTGCGAACTGCAGACGGTTGACGAAGACGCTGGCGACCACCGCACCGGCGGGGCCGACCAGCTCCCGCGCCTGCCTGACCAGCTGCAGATGGCCGTCATGCAGATTGCCCATCGTCGGCACGAAGCCGCGCTGGCGGTGGGTGGCGAGCGCGTCGCGCAGCTCGCTGATCGTGTGAATCACTTGCATTTGACGTTCCAGGAAATGCAACCACAGAGGCACAGAGACACCGAGGATTCCAGTTCAGCTTCTCTGTGCCTCAGTGGCTCTGTGGTTGCATTTGGCATTGGCATTCAAAATCCATGCACCGCGTCGACCGGGAAGGTCTTGGCCTTGACCTCGTCCACATAGCCCTTCACCGCGGCCAGCACCGAATCCTTGCCGGCCATGAAGTCCTTGACGAAGCGCGGCTTGCGGCCCGGCGTGATGTTGAGCATGTCGTGCAGCACCAGCACCTGGCCCGAGGTGCCGACGCCCGCGCCAATGCCGATGACGGGCACCGGCGACGCGGCGGTGATCTCGGCGGCCAGCACAGCCGGCACCATCTCGTAGAGCAGCATGGCCGCACCGGCGTCGACCAGCTCCATCGATTCGCGCTTCATGCGCGCCGCGCCGGCCTCGTCGCGACCCTGGACCTTGAAGCCGCCCAAGGCATTGACCGTCTGCGGCGTGAAGCCCAGGTGGGCGCAGACCGGGATGCCGCGCTCGCTGATGAAGCGCACGGTCTCGGCCGTCCAGCCGCCGCCTTCGAGCTTGACCATGTGGGCGCCGGCCTTCACCAGCGCGGCGGCGCTCTTCCAGGCCTCTTCCTTGCTGACGTGATAGCTGTCGAAGGGCAGGTCGGCAATGATCCAGGCCCACTTGTGGCCGCGCGACACGCAGAAGGTGTGATAGACCATGTCCTCCAGGCTCACCGGCGCGGTCGAGCCGCGGCCCTGCAGCACATTGCCCAGGGAATCGCCGATCAACAGGATGTCGACGCCGGCCTCGTCCAGCAGGCTGGCGAAGGCCGCGTCGTAGCAGGTCAGCATGGCGATCTTCTCGCCGCTGGCATGCATCTGCGCCAGGCGCGGCAGGGTCATCGGCTTGCGGTCTGTCATGGCTGGCGTCTCCTGGAAAACCCTGGGGCACCCCTCGGGGCGGCCGCAGTGTAGCGTTCGGGCCTATGACCCTGACCGAGCTCCGCTACATCGTCGCCGTCGCCCGCGAGCGGCATTTCGGCCGCGCGGCCGAAGCCTGCTTCGTGTCGCAGCCGACGCTGTCCGTCGCCATCAAGAAGCTGGAGGAAGAACTCGACCTGAAGATCTTCGAGCGCGGCGGCAGCGAGGTGTCGGTCACGCCGCTGGGCGACGAGATCGTGCGCCAGGCGCAGTCGGTGCTGGACCAGGCGGGCGCCATCAAGGAGATCGCCAAGCGCGGCAAGGACCCGCTGGCCGGTGCGCTGCGCCTCGGGATCATCTACACCATCGGCCCCTACCTGTTGCCCGAACTGGTCAGGCACACCATCGAGCAGTACCCGCAGATGCCGCTGATGCTGCAGGAGAACTTCACGGTCAAGCTGCTGGAGATGCTGCGCACCGGCGAGCTGGACTGCGCCATCATGGCCGAGCCCTTTCCCGAAGCCGGCCTGGCGACAGCCCAGCTCTACGACGAGCCCTTCGTCGTGGCCCTGCCGGCCACGCATGCGCTGGCCACGCGCGAGAGCATCAGCGCCGAGGAACTCAAGCGCGAGACCATGCTGCTGCTGGGCACCGGCCATTGCTTTCGCGACCATGTGCTGGAGGTCTGCCCTGAGTTCGCGCGCTTCTCCAGTGAAGCCGAGGGCATACGCCGCAGCTTCGAGGGCTCGTCGCTGGAGACCATCAAGCACATGGTCGCCTCGGGCATGGGCGTGACGGTGGTGCCACTGCTGTCGGTGGCGCGTGAGCCTTCGACCCACCTGCGCTTCGTGCCTTTCAGCGAACCCGTCCCGACGCGCCGCGTCGTGCTGGCGTGGCGGCGCAGCTTCACGCGCTACGAGGCCATCGCGGCCTTGCGCAATGCGATCTACGCCTGCAAACTGAACGGCGTCAACCGCCTGAGCTGAGCCCCGCCGGCACGAGGCTCGTGCCATTGCCAGATGATTTTGGCTATCAATCGCGTTGATCTATTCAAAACACAGCCTAGAGGGCCGTCACTAAGCTCCGGTGAGCCGCAAGCCATGCGAGCAAGGAGCAGACATGAACGACACGACCGAAGCCAAATGCCCGTTTTCCAGCGGCGCGCCGAAGCGCCCCGTGGGCGGCAACCAGCGTTGGTGGCCCAACCAGCTCAACCTCGGCGTGCTGCACCAGCACCCGCCGCAGTCCAACCCGATGGGCGAGTCATTCGACTACGCCGAGGCCTTCAAGCGCCTGGATCTTGATGCCGTCGTCAAGGACCTGCATGCGCTGATGACCGACTCGCAGGACTGGTGGCCGGCCGACTACGGCCACTACGGTCCCTTCTTCATCCGCATGGCCTGGCATGCCGCCGGCACCTACCGCGTGGCCGATGGCCGTGGCGGCGGCGGCACCGGCGCGCAGCGCTTCGCGCCGCTGAACAGCTGGCCCGACAACGGCAACCTCGACAAGGCGCGCCGGCTGCTCTGGCCCATCAAGCAGAAGTACGGCCGCAACCTGTCCTGGGCCGACCTCTTCATCCTGACCGGCAATGTCGCGCTCGAATCCATGGGCTTCAAGACCTTCGGCTTCGGCGGCGGCCGCGACGACATCTACGAACCCGAGGACATCGACTGGGGTTCCGAGGCCGAATGGCTGGCGCTGAGCACCGCCCCCAACAGCCGCTACAGCGGCGAGCGCGAGCTGGCCGAGCACCTGGCCGCCGTGCAGATGGGCCTGATCTACGTCAACCCCGAGGGCCCGGACGGCAAGCCCGACCCGCTCGCCTCGGCGCATGACATCCGCGTCACCTTCGCGCGCATGGCGATGAACGACGAAGAGACCGTGGCCCTGGTAGCTGGTGGCCACACCTTCGGCAAGGCCCACGGCGCGGGCGACCCCAAGCTGCTGGGCAAGGAGCCCGAAGGCGCCGACCTCTGGGACCAGGGCCTGGGCTGGCGCAGCAGCTACGAGAGCGGCATGGCCGGCCACACCATCACCAGCGGCCTGGAAGGCGCCTGGAAGCCGAAACCCACGACCTGGGACAACGGCTATTTCGACACGCTGTTCAAGTACGACTGGGAGCTGACCAAGAGCCCGGCGGGCGCGCAGCAGTGGCGGCCCAAGGGCGGCGCGGGCGCCAACGACGTGGTCGATGCGCATGACCCCACCAAGTTCCACGCGCCCATGATGTCCACCGCCGACCTGGCCCTGCGCATGGACCTCGCCTACGAGAAGATCTCGCGCCGCTTCCACGCCAACCCGGCCGAGTTCGCCGACGCTTTCGCCCGTGCCTGGTTCAAGCTGACCCACCGCGACATGGGCCCCATCGCGCGCTACCTTGGCCCCCTGGTCCCCAAGGAAGAGCTGGTCTGGCAGGACCCGATTCCCAAGGTCGACCATGCGCTCGTCGACGCGCAAGACATTGCAGCGCTGAAAGCCCGGCTGCTGAACGCCGGGTTGACGATCTCGCAGCTCGTCTCGACCGCCTGGGCTTCGGCCTCGACCTTCCGCGGCAGCGACAAGCGCGGCGGTGCCAACGGTGCGCGCATTCGCCTGGCGCCGCAGAAGGACTGGGAAGTCAACCAGCCCGCCGAGCTGGCCCGCATGCTGGCAACATTGGGATCGCTTCAGGAGGAGTTCAACGCCGAGGCTCCCGGCGGCAAGAAGATTTCGCTGGCCGACCTCATCGTGCTCGCCGGCGGCGCGGCCGTCGAAGCGGCTGCGAAGAAGGCCGGCTTCGACATCACCGTGCCCTTCCGCCCCGGCCGCATGGACGCGACGCAGGAGCAGACGGACGTCGAATCCTTCGCCGTGCTGGAGCCGCAGGCCGACGGCTTTCGCAACCATCTGCGCCAAGGCCTGCCGCTGGCCGCGGCGGCCGAGCGCCTGGTCGACAAGGCGCAGCTGCTGACGCTGTCGGCGCCGGAAATGGCGGTGCTGGTGGCGGGGCTGCGGGTATTGGGCACCAATGCCGGCGGCAGCCCGCACGGCGTGCTGACGAACCGCCCCGGCACGCTGTCCAACGACTTCTTCGTCAACCTGCTGGACATGCGCACCCAGTGGCGCAAAGCCGCCGCGGGCGACGTGCTGGAAGGCGTGGACCGCAAGACTGGCGAGCGCCGCTGGACGGCCACCGTGGCTGACCTGGTGTTCGGCTCCAACGCGCAGCTGCGCGCCCTGGCCGAGGTCTATGCGGCTGCCGATGCACAACGCAAGTTCGTCGACGACTTTGCCGCTGCATGGGCCAAGGTCATGGAGCTGGACCGCTTTGACCTGACGTGACGACTGCCGGCACCGGCTGACACGCGGGGCGGGCCGAATCCGTTAGGCTCGCCCCGTCTAGTTTTGGAGCCTCGCATGGCCAAGAAATCCGCCGCCCCATCCAGTGCCATCAGCATCGGCATCAACGAGAAAGACCGCGCCGCCATCGCCGCCGGCCTGTCCAAGCTGCTGGCCGAGACCTACACGCTCTACCTGACGACGCACAATTTCCACTGGAACGTCACCGGGCCGATGTTCAACAGCCTGCATGCGATGTTCATGGCGCAGTACACCGAGCTGTGGAATGCGGTCGACCCGATCGCCGAGCGCATCCGCTCCCTGGGCCACCCTGCGCCCGGCAGCTATGCCCAGTTCACCAAGCTCAGCGGCCTGCCTGACGCGCCGACCGGGCCGCCCAAGGCGCTCGAGATGGTGCGCATCCTGAAGGAGGGCCACGAGGCCGTGGCGCGCACAGCGCGGCAGCTGTTCCCCGCTGTCGAGAAGGCCAGCGACGAACCCACCGCCGACCTGCTGACCCAGCGCATCACCGTGCACGAGCAGACGGCATGGATGTTGCGCAGCCTGCTTGAGGAGTGACATCTCCGCGCGCCGAGCGCCACCTCGCAGCGTGCGCGCGCTGCTCTCGTTGACGCTGCGGCAGCTGCTGCGGGCCACGCTATGGACAGCAGGCATCGTCCTGCTCGCGACAGTGGTCGCCATCGCGTTGGCCGTGCAGACGTCCCCGCGCTGGGCGCCGCCGTCCCAGGTGTCCGCGGCCGATGTGGCGCGCGCGCGGGACTTCCTGCGCCGCAGCGACCCACGCCGCCTGCCTGCAGGCAACGCCCACACCCTCGTCGCCTCGGAGCAGGAGGTCAACCTGCTGGCGGACCAGCTCGTCGCACGCGTGGCACCCGGTGGCGCCGCGCGGCTGACGCTGAGCCGCGGCAGCGCACTGTTGCAGGCCAGCCTTCCGCTGCCCCGCAGCCCGGCGGGCGGCTGGCTCAACGTAGAGGCCACGTTGCAGCAAACCAGCGGCCTGCCCCGGGTGGAGGCCTTGCGCATCGGCCGCCTGCCGGTGCCCCGCTGGGTGGCCGAGCGGCTGCTGAGCCGGCTGGTGGCGCAGCTGGGGGCCAGCGCCGAAGGCCAGCTCGCGCACGACATGGTGCAGCGCGTGGGCATCACCCCCGGCCGGCTCGAACTCGTCTACGCGTGGCGTGACGACAGCTACCAGCGCCTGCTCGGCACGCTGGTGCCGCCCGCCGACCAAGCCCGGCTCAAGGCCTATGCCGAGCACCTGGCCGATCTCACGCAGGCCGCGCCGGCGGAGGGGCTATCGCTGGCGCAGCTGCTGCCGCCGCTGTTCGAGCTGGCGCGCCAGCGCAGCGCCGGCGGCGACGGCAAAAGCGGCGACGCGCTCGCGGAGAACCGCGCCCTGCTGTTGACGCTGGCGGTGCATGTCAGCGGCCGCGGCCTGGCAACGCTGGTGCCTGCGGCCAGGCATTGGCGACAGCCGAGGCCGGTGCGGGTGACGCTGGCCGGTCGGGACGACTTCCCGCAGCACTTGCTGATCTCGGCGGTGCTGGCGCTGGAAGGTGGCGGGCCGCTGGCCGACGCCATCGGCGTCTACAAGGAAGTGGCCGATGCCCGCCATGGCAGCGGCTTCAGCTTCAACGACATCGCCGCCGACCGGGCCGGCACGCGGCTGGGCCTGCTGGCCCGGCGCGCGCCGGAACAGCTGCAGGCGCAGCTGGCGCGCGGCATTCGCGAGAGCGACTTCATGCCCGACGTGGCTGACCTGCCGCAGTTTCTCAGCGAGGCCGACTTCCTGAGCGCCTATGGCGGCGTGGGCGCACCGGCGTATCGGCGCATGCAAGCCGACATCGAGCGCCGGCTCGACGCCTTGCCGTTGTTCAGGGGCCCCCTCGGATAATCTCGGGCGTTCAACCGCGTCTGGAGCCGCACGCATGAAAGTCGCCATCCTGACCTTTGACGGCTTCAACGAGCTCGACAGCTTCATTGCGCTGGGCCTGCTGAACCGGCTGTATGCGCTGGGCTGGTCCGCCCAGATCACCAGCCCGACCGCGCAGGTGCGCTCGATGAACGGCGTCACCGTCGCGGCTCAGCAACCGCTGGAGTTCGCCAACGAGGCCGACGTCGTGCTCTTCGGCAGCGGCATCCACACACGCGCCATCGCGGCCGACAGCGCGCTGCTGGACCGGCTGCAGCTGGACCCGCTGCGCCAGCTCATTGGCGGCCAGTGCTCGGGCACGCTGCTGATGGCCCGGCTGGGGCTGTTGGCTGACATGCCCGCCTGCACCGACTCGACCACCAAGCCCTGGGTCGTCGAAGCCGGCGTGCGCGTCGTCGAGGAGCCCTTCCACGCCCGCGGCCCCATCGCCACCGCCGGCGGCTGCCTGGCCTCGCAATACTTGGCCGCCTGGGTCATGGTGTCGGGCGCCGGACTGGATGCGGCGCGCAGCGCGCTGCACTACGCGGCGCCGGTCGGCGAGAAGGACGCCTACGTCGACCGCGTGCTTGGCGTCGTCAAGCCTTTTCTGCCGAAGGCCTGACCGCTCGCGTCGCCTGGCGCAGTCGGCCGATGCCTTCGGCCACCGAGCGCACCGTCACCTGGTGGTACTCCGAGCCGGCCGGCAACTGCGCCATCAGCCGGCGGTGCGCCGTCGGCATCGCGTGATAAGGCAGGTAAGGTGCGACGTGGTGCAGCGCGTGGAAGCGCAGGCCCACGGGGCAGAGCAGTACCGAAATCGGGCCGTTGGAGTCGACGTTCAGCGAGTCCAGCAACTGGCCTCGCGCATCCCGCCCCTCCAGTTCCTCGACATAAAGATGCGTGCCGCCCATCGCGCGGATGGTGTTCAGCGTCGCGATCAGCACAACGAGCAGCGCCCACGCGGCCACCCACACCCAGCCTGCGACAACTCCGATGGCCACCAGCGCCCAGGCCCAGCCGCAGCACCACCATTCGATCTTCAGCGCCTCGTCGCGGGCACTCTCTTTGATGGCCGGCGCGCGAAACGGCATGCGCAGCGCCATGTGGACGAACTCCGGGATCATCTTTTCGCGGATGGGCGGCAGCAAGACGGCCAGCGGGGTCAGGATGGCGAAGCGCACCCACAGCGCCAGCGGCAGCGCCAGGTTGAGCGCGAACAGCTTGGCGCTGGCGATACCGGCGCGGCTGTGGAACTGGTCGTATTCCCCGTCCTCCTTCGTGCCATAGGTCGCCTTGTTGTGGTGACCCTGGTGGATGGGCAGGTAAAGCATGAAGGGGATCAGCAACGGCACGCCCGACACCGCGTGCCAGGTCAGGCGGAAGGTCTTCATGCCCTGCTGGTGGAAGATCTCGTGGATGAAGGCCAGGCTGCGGTAGAGCAGCAGCACGGCCGCAGTGAAGGCCAGCACGCGCGGCCAGCCGGGGCCAGGCAGCACGGCCCAGACGAAAGCGGCCCAGCCCAGGCCGGCGCTGAGCAACAGGTCCGTATAGAAGATGCCCGGCCGCGGCTCGCGCAGGTCGGCCACCAGCTCCTGCACCCGCTTCATGTCCACCTGCTTGTTCATCACACCCCCGTCGAGCAAAGCCCCCCAACGATAATCCAGGGCTAGCTCCTGCCCCAGCCCTCGCAATGTCCGAATCCAGTCGCATCGAGACGGAAGTCCGTCGCCGCCGTACTTTTGCCATCATCAGCCACCCCGACGCCGGCAAGACCACGCTGACGGAGAAGCTGCTGCTGTTCTCCGGCGCGATCCAGATCGCCGGGTCGGTGAAGGCGCGCAAGGCCAGCCGGCATGCGACGTCGGACTGGATGGAGATTGAGAAGCAGCGGGGCATCTCGGTGGCGTCGTCGGTCATGCAGATGGAATACCGCGACTGCGTCATCAACCTGCTGGACACCCCCGGCCACCAGGACTTCTCGGAAGACACCTACCGCGTGCTGACCGCCGTGGACGCGGCGCTGATGGTCATCGACGCGGCCAACGGCGTGGAGCCGCAGACACGCCGCCTGCTGCAGGTCTGCCGCGCCCGCAACACGCCCATCCTGACCTTCGTCAACAAGATGGACCGCGAGGTGCAGGAGCCGCTGGCGCTGATGGACGAGATCGAGCGTGAGCTGGGCATGACGGTCGTCCCCTTTACCTGGCCGGTCGGCATGGGCAAGGCCTTCCACGGCGTGATGGACCTGCGCCAGCAGCGCATGCGGGTGTTCGCCCCCGGCGAGGACCGCGCGGCCGGCACCGAGGAGGTGCTGGATGGCCTGGACAACCCGGCCTATGCCGAGCGCTTCGGCATGCAGTACGACCAGGCCAAGGGCGAGATCGAGCTGGTGCGCGACGCCGCGCCCGAATTCAATCGCGAGGAGTTCCTGACCGGCCGGCAGACGCCAATGTTCTTCGGCTCGGCCGTCAACAACTTCGGTGTGCAGGAGGTGCTGGACGCGCTGGTGGAGCTGGCCCCCGCGCCCGACTCGCGCGTGGCCATGCAGCGCACCGTGCAGCCGGAGGAACCCAAGTTCACCGGCGTGGTCTTCAAGATCCAGGCCAACATGGACCCGGCCCACCGTGACCGCATCGCCTTCCTGCGCGTGGCATCGGGTCATTTCGAGCGCGGCATGCGGCTGAAGGTCGTGCGCTCGGGCAAGGAGCTGCGGCCCAACACGGTGGTGAGCTTCCTGTCGCAACGCCGCGAGCTGCTCGACGAGGCTTTTGCCGGCGACATCATCGGCATCCCCAACCACGGCGTGCTGCAGCTCGGCGACACCATCACCGAAGGCGAGGCGTTGCAGTACACCGGCCTGCCCTTCTTCGCGCCCGAGATGTTCCGCGCCGTGGAGGTGGCCGACCCGCTGAAGACCAAGCAGCTCAAGGCCGGCCTGCAGCAGCTGGGCGAAGAAGGCGCCATCCAGGTCTTCCGCCCGATTGCCGGCAGCGTGCTGCTGCTGGGCGCCGTCGGCCAGCTGCAGTTCGAGGTCGTCGCCCACCGGCTGGAGCATGAGTACGGCTGCAAGGCCCGCATCATGCCCAGCCGCTTCCAGGTCGCGCGCTGGGTCACCTGCGCGCCCGAGGACGGCGGCGAGAAGGAGCTCAAGCGCTTCATCGACGCCAACGACCACCGCATGGCCTACGACGCCGTCGACGCGCCGACCGTGCTCGTCGAATACGCGCCCGAGCTGCGCGCCATCGAGGCCAACTGGCCCAAGATCAAGTTCCACGCGCTGCGCGAGCATGCGGGGCTGGTGTTCCAGCAGCGGCTGGACGGCTGAACAGCGCACCGTCCGAGCGATGCCGACGCCCGCCTCCCGACCCTGCCCCTCCTGTGGCGATGCGATGCAGGTGCACGCGCTGCCGGCCCAGTACAACGGCGCCGTCGAGATCGATTTCTGCTTCGGCTGCCACGGCATCTGGTTCGACCATCTGGAGAACCTCAAGCTGGCGCCCGAAGCGATTGCGACGGTGTTCAAGGAGATGCACCGCCACCGCGACTCGGCCCAGCTGCCGCTGGGCAACCGGCTGAATTGCCCGCAATGCCGCACGCAGCTGAGGCAGGGCTTCGACCTCGTGCGCAGCGGCCGCTTCATCACCCACCGCTGCGAGAACCGGCATGGCCGCTTCAGCAGCTTCGCGTCCTTCATGATCGAGAAGGGCTTTGTGCGCCAGCTCACCCGGCCCGAGATCGCCGACATCGCCAAGAAGGTCGGCGTCATCCACTGCAGCAGCTGCGGCGCGCCGGTGGACCTGCGCAAGGAAGACGCCTGTTCGCACTGCCGCTCGGCGTTGTCGCTGCTGGACCCCCAGGCCGTCGAGAAGGCGCTGCAGACCTATGCCAAGGGCAGCGCGCCGCGTGAGACGGCCAGCACCGACATCGCCGACACCATCGTGGCCATGGCGCGCGAGCGCTCGCGCGTGCAGCGCGAAGACCCGCGGCTGACCCGACCCGACCTGCTCGGTGCAGCCTTCACGGTGGACCTGCTCAGCGTCGGCCTGACCCTGTTCCACAACCTGTGGGATGACTGAGCGGCGCGACGACTTCGCGCGCGGCCTGGCCCTGCATCAGCAGGGCCGTCTTGCCGACGCCGAGCCGTTGTACCGCCGCGTGCTGCGCAAGGCGCCCAGGCACTTCGATGCCCTGCACCTGCTGGGCGTCATCTGCGGCCAGACCGACCGCTTCGACGAGGCGCACCAGCTGCTGACCCAGGCGCTGCAGCAACGCCCCGACAGTGCGCCGGCGCTGAACAACCTGGGCAACACGCTGGGCAGCCTGGGCCGCCACCAGGAAGCCGTGCAGGCCTTTGAGCGTGCGCTGGCCGTGCGCCCCGGCGATGCCAAGGCGCTGCGCAACCGCGGCACCAGCCTGCGCGCGCTGGAGCGGCCGGTGGAGGCACTGGCCAGCTTCGACGCCGCGCTGGCCCTGCAGCCCGACTACCCGGACGCCCTGATCGGCCGCGCCGAAGCGCTGCTGACGCTGCACCGCCGCGCCCAGGCCATCGAGACCTTCCAGCAGGCGCTGGCGCTGGGCAAGGATGTCGACCAGATCCGCTATGCGCTGGCTTCGCTGGGCGTCGGCAGCGCGCCGACCGCAGCGCCGGCGGCGTATGTCGAAGCCCTGTTCGACATGTATTCCCACAACTTCGACAAGCACCTGACGGAGCGCCTGGGCTATCGAACACCCGAGCTGCTGTTCGCCGAACTGCAGCGCGCCAACCCGCCCGCCGGGGTCGATGTCATCGACCTCGGCTGCGGCACCGGCCTTTGCGGGCCGCTGCTGCGGCCGCTCAGCCGCCGCCTCGTCGGCGTGGACCTGTCAGGCCTGATGCTGGCCAAGGCCCGCGAGCTGGGCCACTACGACGAACTGCTGCAGGGCGACCTCGTCGATGTGCTGGCCGCGCGGCCGCAGCCCTTCGACATCGCCGTGGCGGCCGACGTCTTCGTCTACATCGGCGACCTGGACGCCGTCTTCGCCGCCACCAGCGCGGCGCTGCGGCCCGGCGGGCTGTTCGCTTTCTCGGTCGAAGCCTGCGAGGACAGCGACTACCGGCTCGGCCCGACGCGCCGCTATGCCCACTCGCCGGCCTATCTGCAGCGGCTGGCCAGCGCGCACGGCCTGGGCATTGAGTCCTCGCGGCGCTGCACCATCCGCAAGGAAAGCGACGAGGGCGTCGAAGGCCTGCTGCTGGTCATGCGCCGGTCCTAACGCAAACGCTTGGCGTAGTTCTGCCGCACCGCGCGGCTGATGTAGCTGCTCAAG
The DNA here is from genome assembly GCF_001425165.1 of Pelomonas sp. Root405. Classification (GTDB taxonomy): domain Bacteria; phylum Pseudomonadota; class Gammaproteobacteria; order Burkholderiales; family Burkholderiaceae_C; genus Pelomonas. Next base: position 300,004 of record NZ_LMDU01000012.1, on the reverse strand, counting down.
CCCCGGCCGGCCTGGGCCAGGCGCTGCATCTCGCCCACAGCCGCGGCGCCGGGCTTGCCCTGGTCATACAGGTAGACGTGGCCTTCGGCGAACTCGACCGTGATCCAGCCCGGCCCAAGACCATAGGCGACGACGCCTGAATCGCCGCTGCGATTGGCGTAGCGATGCATCCTTGTCCTGACGCTGGCCATGGGTTGACGGGGCAAGCGAGATGCCTGAGGCCATATGCGCCGAAGCCGACGCGATGCCTCACACGCTGCGATGATGCGGGCCCGTTTTTCCGTCCATCCGCACCCGATGAACAAGCGCCTTCTTCCCCTGCTCGTCGCCCTGGGCTGCACCGCTGCGCAGTCGCAGGCCCAGTCGCCCCAGCTCGAAACGGTCGTCGACGCCCTGAAGACGCCCTGGGCCGTGGCCTTCCTCCCGGGCGGCCTGCTCTTGGTCACGGAGCGCGAGGGCCAGATGCGCACGGCGCAGCCGGGCGGCAAACCCAGCGCGCCCATCCAGGGCGTGCCGGCGGTGGACGCGGTCGGCCAGGGCGGCCTGCTCGACGTCATCACCGACAGCGACTTCGCCCGCAACCGCACCCTCTACTTCTGCTACGCCGAGCCGGGCGAGAACAAGACCAACGGCACGGCCCTGGCACGCGCCAAGCTGAGCGCCGACAACAAGCGCCTGACCGACGTCAAGGTCATCTTCAGCCAGCAACCCAAGATGGAAAGCCGCCTGCACTTCGGCTGCCGCATCGCAGAGACGCCGGACGGCAAGCTCTTCCTCAGCCTGGGCGACCGCTACAAGGGCATGGACAAGGCGCAGACGCTGGACAGCCACGTCGGCAAGATCGTGCGCGTGGGCAAGGACGGCAGCGTGCCGGCCGACAACCCCTATGTGAAGACAGCCGGCGCCCTGCCGGAGATCTGGAGCTACGGCCACCGCAACTCCCAGGGCCTGACGCTGGATGCGCAGGGCAAGCTCTGGCAGCACGAACACGGCCCGCAGGGCGGCGACGAACTCAACCTGATCGCCCCAAAGTTCAACTACGGCTGGCCCGTCATCACCTATGGCGAAAACTACGGTGGCGGCAGGATCGGCGAAGGCCTGGCCGCCAAGACCGGCATGGAGCAGCCCGTCGTCAAGTGGGTACCGTCCATCGCGCCGGCCGGCCTGGTGCGTTTGAAGAGCGCCAAGTACGGCCCCGCCTGGCAGAACAGCTTCTTCATCGGCTCGCTGAAGTTCGGTCACGTCGAGCGCGTCAAGCTCGACGCCGACAACCGCCCCGCCGAGCAGGAAAAGCTGTTCCCCGATGCCGGCCGCGTGCGCGATGTGCGCGAGGGCCCGGACGGCCTGCTTTACCTCGTCCTCGAAGGCCACGGCCGCGTCGTGCGGGTCAAGCCGACGACCCCGTGACATGAACGGTGAGCCCCTCGCCCGGTCCTGCACCGCTGAACGCGGGCAGGCCCAGTCGGTCTTGCAGACCGCGCAGCCGCCAGCGCGGCTGCCCTTCGGCAGGCACGGCAAGTCCACAGGACTTGCCGTGTCCGGCCTCAGCCCCCGAGGGGGCGGCGATGCTTGCCGGTTCGACCGGCAAGCACATCGCCTACCGGGCCGGCTTGGGGCGGCCCGGCGCTCGGCCCGAAGAGGCTTGCATGCGTCGCGAGTGCTGCGAATGCGGAACGGAAAATTGACATGAGCTTGCTGCTTGCCGCTCTCGCGCTGGCCGGCGAGCCGGTGCAGCTCGACACCGTCGTGCTCAACGGTCGCGCCGCGGCGCCGACATTGGCGCTGGAGCGCATCGACGCCGCCACCCTCGCCCGTGACGCCGAGGCGCAAGACCCGGCGCAGGCGCTGGCCCGTACGCTGGCGCGGGTGCCGGGCCTGTACGCCGCCAACCGCGGCAACGACGCCCAGGACCTGCAGATTTCCAGTCGCGGCTTCGGCGCCCGCGCCAGCTTCGGCGTGCGCGGCCTGCGGCTCGTCGCCGACGGCATCCCGGCCAGCACGCCCGATGGCCAGGGCCAGCTCGGTCACTGGCTGATCGCCGACGCGGCCTCGCTGGAGGTGCTGCGCGGGCCGTTCTCGGCGCTGTACGGCAGCGCCAGCGGTGGCGTTGTCGCGCTGCAAAGCCGCTGGCCGACACAGGACCAGACGCAAGCGAGCGTCGCCCTCGGCGCCTTCGGCCTGCGCCAGGCCAGCGTCAGCCTGGACCGCCTGCCCGCCGAGGGTCAGGCCCTGAGCCTGGCGGCGCAGGTCACCCACCGCGACGGCTGGCGCGCCCACAGCGCCAGCGAGCGCCGCCTGGCGCAGGCGCGCTGGCAATTGCGTACGCCCGGGCAGCAGTTCATGGCCGTGCTGCAGCTGCAAAGCCAGCCGGCCGACGACCCGCTGGGCCTGACCGCCGAGCAGTTCGCCGCCGACCCGCGCCAGACGGCCGCACCGGCAGAGGCCTTCAACACGCGCAAGACGGCCGAGCAGCAGCAGCTGGGCCTGCGCTGGCAGCGCGACATGAGCGAGCAGCTGCGCGTGCAGGTAGCCGGCTGGTACGGCCACCGTGCGGTGGATCAGTGGCAGTCCATCCCGCTCAACGTGCAAAGCACGCCGACCCACCCCGGCGGCGTCATCGAACTGCGGCGCCGCTTCGCCGGCATGGACGCGCGGCTGAACTGGTCACTTGCGCCCGCGCATGAGCTGACCGTCGGCTGGGCCATCGAAACCCAACGCGACGCGCGGCGCGGCTACCTGAACCAGGCCGGCGAGACGGGCGCCCTCAAGCGCGACGAGACCAACCGCGCCCGCAGCAGCGAGCCCTATGCCCAGTGGCGCTGGACGCCGGCTCCCGAATGGGAGTTGCTGGCGGGCCTGCGCGCCACCGACCTGCGTTTTGACAGCGCGGACCGCTACCTCGCCAACGATGACGACAGCGGCGCGCGCGACTTCAGCGGCCTGCAGCCGGTGGCCGGCGTGGCCTGGCGGCCGACCCAGGGCCAGGTCTTGCGCCTGGCCCTGGGCCGCGCGGCCGAGTCGCCCACGCTGACCGAGCTGGCCTACCGCGCCCAGGGCAGCGGCTTCAACAACGAGCTGCGCGCGCAACGCAGCAAGCAGGTCGAGCTGGGCTGGGAAGCTCGCGAAGGCGAGCGCCGCCTGGCCTTGACCGCCTTCCACGCCGAAACGCGCGACGAGATCAGCGTGCTGGCCAGCAGCGGCGGCCGCACCGTGTTCACCAACGCCGCGCAGACCCGCCGCCGCGGCCTGGAAGCCGCAGCGCAGCTGCCGCTGTCACGCGACTGGCGCCTGGACCTGGCCGCCACGCGGCTCGTGACCCGCGTGACCTCCACCGGCCAGCCGCTGCCCGGCGTACCCGCGGCGCATGGCAGTGCCGAACTGCGCTGGCAGGGCGCCACGCTGGACGCCGCGCTCAGCCTTCAAGGCCGCGCCCGGCTACCGGCCGACGACGCCGGCACGGCTGCCGCCGCGGGCGGCGCGCTGTGGGGCTTCAACATCGGCGGCCAGTTGGCGCCCGACTGGCGCTGGCGCCTGCGCGCCGACAACCTGCTCAACCGCGCCACGGCGGCCAGCGTCATCGTCAACGACGCAAACCGGCGCTACTTCGAGCCAGCCGCGCCGCGGGGGTGGGCGGTGTCGCTGAGCTGGCAGCCGCGCTGACAACTCGACGCACAGGCTCTAGTCGCTGCCGTCTTGGGCAAGCGCAGCAAGGCGCTTGCGCAGCAGCGGCAGATGCTCCGTGATGACCAGCCAGACCGTCTCCGGTTCGATCGACAGATAGGCATGGATCAACCGGTTGCGCAGGCCGATGATCAGCCGCCAGGGAACGTCGGGCGCCTGCTCGCGCATGTCGGCGGGCACATGCGTGGCGGCTTCACCGATCAGTTCAAGGTTGCGCATGGTGGCGTCGAAGCGCATGCGGTCGGCGCTCAGGCTGGCGAGGTCGTGGCCATCGGTGTACAGCAGGACCTGGTCTCAGAACTCGACCATGTCGCGCACGAAAAGGCGCCAGTCGCGCTCAGGCAACGGCGATGGCGTCACGCTCGACATAAGGCCTGAACTGCGAGCGCAATGCGCGCTCGGTAACGAGATCGACGGCGCAGCCGAGCAGATCCTCCAGATAGAACTGGGCACCGAAGAGGGCGTCGGGCGTGGCCGGCTCGCCAAAGTCCACCAGCAGGTCCACATCGCTGCCAGCCTGCGCCGTGCCCCGGGCGACGCTGCCGAACAGGCGCAGGCGCTGCACGCCGAAGCGCTCGCGCAGTACCGGCAGGTGCTCGCTCAACAAGGTCAGAACTGCATGGCGATCCATGGGACGGATGATGCCGCAGCCACACGCAGCGGCCAAGCGACCATGGCCCTCGCGTCACTTCTGCGAGCATCCGCCCCCGGGAGGCACCATGTCATTGAGTCACTTCATCCGCCTGATCTCCGTCGCCGCACTGTGCTTGGCTCAGCCCTTGGCCCACGCCGCACCGCTGTCCCCCGCCGAGCTGCCCGCCGCACTGCGCGACTGGCTGCCCTGGGCGCAGCAAGGTCAACCGCCGCTGGGCTGCCCGGCGCAGGCGGAGGGCGAGGCGTCGTGCGTGTGGCCGGGCCGGCTGCAGCTGGGCGCCGGTGCGCGTGACGCAAGCTTTCGGCTTGACGTGCAGGTGTTCGGCGCGCCAGCGCGCGTGGCGCTGCCGGGCGAGGCGGGCGCGTGGCCGCAGGACGTCAAGGCCGGTGGCCGGGCGCTGCCGGTCACGGAGGCTGAGGGCCACCCGGCGGTGTGGCTGGCGCCTGGCACGCATGTCGTTGAAGGACGCATTGCCTGGGCGGACGGCATGCCGCAGAACCTGGCGGTGCCGCGCAGCCTGGGCGCCATCGTCGTGACCAGCGACGGCGCCACCCAGGCGCGCGCACCCGATGGCGACGGGCGGCTGTGGCTGCGTGCCCTGGTCAATCCCGAGGCCGCCAGCGACAGCGTCAGCGTGCAGACCGTGCGCCTCGTTGACGACGAATTGCCGTTGACCGTGACAACCGCCTTCGAACTGCGCGTGGCCGGCCGCGCCCGCGCGGTGGAGCTGCCGCTGGCGCTGCTGCCGGGGCTGCGCGCGATGCAGCTGGACAGCCCGCTGCCCGCACGCCTGGCCGAGGACGGCCGCCTCATCGTGCAGGCGCGGCCCGGTGCCTGGCACATCGAGCTGCGCGGGCGGCTGAACGCGCCGGTGCAGGCGCTCAAGCTGCCGGAGGGCGCACCGGCCGAGGAGGTCTGGGTCGTCCAGGCGCAGCCGGCCTTGCGCCTGATCCGCCCCGAGGGCCCGGCCAGTGTGGACCCGCGCCAGGTCGAGATGCCCGAGACCTGGCGCGCGCTGCCGGCCTTTCGCCTCAAGCCGGGGGAGACGCTGAAACTGACCGAGCTGCAGCGCGGCAATGCGAAGCCGGCGCCCGATGCGCTGACGCTGACACGGCGGCTGTGGCTGGACTTTGACGGCCGCGGGCTGACGGCCAATGACCGCTTCGACGGTGTGCTGTCCGCCAGCTCGCGCTTGGCGATGGCCGCGCCGGGGCAGCTCGGCCGCGCGGCACTGGCGGGCCAGGACCAGCCCATCACCCGGCTGGCTACCGACGGCCCGGCCGGCTTCGAAGTGCGCCAGAGCGCCGCCCGCATCGAGGCCGACAGCCGCTGGCCGCGCGACGGTGCGCTGCCCGCCAGCGGCTGGAGCGCCAGCGTGGATCAGCTGAATGCGACGCTGCAGCTGCCGCCCGGCTGGCGCCTGCTGCATGCTCAGGGCCCGAGCCGCGCCGACGGCGCCTGGGTGTCGATGTGGACGCTGTGGGACTTTTTCTTCGTGCTGCTGGCCGCGCTGGCCGCCTTCCGGCTGCTGGGCTGGCGCGTGGGCGTGCTGGTGGGCGTGGCGCTGGCGCTGACCTGGCACACGCCGGGCAGCCCGCCGGCGGCGCTGTGGTTCGCGCTGCTGGCGCTGACGGCGCTGGCGCAGGTGCTGCCGGCGGGGCGGGCGCAAGCCGCGTTTGCGCGCGGGCGGCTGGCGGCGGCGGTGCTGCTGGCGCTGGTGCTGCTGCCATTCGCGGTGGACGAGATCCGGCAGGCGATCTACCCGAGCCTGGAGCAGCGGGGCATCGTCTTCGCGGAAGCTCATGAAGTGGCCGCACCTGCCGCGGCGCCCGCCGTTGCGGAGATGAGCGACACATTGCGGCTCGAGAAGAAAGCGCCACCGCCACCCGCCGAGCCCACATCGCCCTACGCCAGCAGCGACCTCGCTCGCGTGGACCCCGGCGCCCGCGTGCAGACCGGTCCCGGCCTGCCGTCGTGGACCTGGCGCGCCCACCGGCTGAGCTGGAGCGGCCCCGTCACTGCCGATGAGACGCTCGATCTGTGGTTGCTGCCGCCGTGGGCGACGGCGCTGCTCAAGCTCGTCGGCCTGGCGCTGCTGGCGCTAGCCCTGGTTGTGGTGGCCGGCGTGAAGTCGCCCCGCCTGCCGCTGCCGCGCACCGGCGTCGCTGCGGCCGCCTTGCTGATGGCGCTGAGCCTGACGCCCCAACCGAGCGAAGCCCAGGCCTCGACCGCGGCACCTTGGCCAAGCGACGAGCAGCTGAAGACCCTGCGCGGCAAGCTGGCCGCGCCGCCCGACTGCCTGCCACGTTGCGCTGAGCTGGCGCGGCTGCTGGTCAGCGCGTCGGGCTCGTCGGTGCAGCTGCGAGCGGAAGTCCATGCGCAGGCGCTGGTTGCCGTGCCCCTGCCCGGCCAGGGTACCGGCTGGCAACCGGCCAGCGTGACGCTGGACGGCCAGCCTGCGGCCACGCGGCGCGACGCCCAGGGGCAGCTCTGGGCCGCCGTGCCGGCCGGCGTGCATCAGCTGGTGCTGGCCGCCGACATCGGCAATGCCAGTGGGCTGGACATTGCGCTGCCCTTGCCGCCGCGTGTGCTGCAGGCCGAGCTGACGGGCTGGACGCTCGCCGGCCTGGACCCGCGCGGCCAGAGCACCGGCGCAATCTCGCTCAGCCGCGAGGCCGTGGCCGGCAGCGCGCGGGCCGAGGACGCCGGCACGCAGCGCGACGCGCTGCCGCCGTTGGTGCGCGTGGACAGGCGGTTGGAGCTTGGCTTGCGCTGGCAGGTGGCCACACGCATCGAGCGCCTGGCGCCCAGCCGCGCGCCGCTGCGGGTGCGCTGGGCGCTGCTGCCCGGCGAGGCCGTGGGCGATGCTCGTGTGACCGTGGAAGACGGCTTTGCCAGCCTGCAGCTCGGCGGTGAGGAGGCGGCCGAGGTGGCGAGCAGCCTGCAGCCGAGCGCGGCGCTGACGCTCGTTGCCGGCAAGGAGCCGAACCAGGTCGAGCGCTGGACGCTGGCCGCATCGCCGCAATGGCATGTGGAGCCGACCGGGCTGGCGGCAACGGCGCTGCAGCAGGGCGGCGAATGGCTGCCCGAATGGCGGCCTTGGCCCGGCGAGACGCTCAAGCTGGCCATCAGCAAGCCGGCCGGCGTGGGCGGCCAGACGCTGACGCTGGACAGCGTGCAGACCGAGGTGACGCCGGGCGAGCGCAGCAGCGACGTGCAGCTGCGGCTGATGCTGCGCAGCAGCCTGGGCGGCCCGCATGCGCTCAAGCTGACCGCGGGCGCCGAGCTGCTGGGCGTGACCATCAACGGCGCCACACTGGCGCTGCAGCTGCGCGATGGCACGTTGAGCCTGCCGCTGACGCCCGGCACGCAGGACGTCGTGATCCGCTGGCGTGAACCGCAGGGCATGGACGCGCTGTGGCGGCACGAGGGCCTGGCGCTCGGGCTTCCCGGTGTCAACGACATGCTGAAGTTGAATGTGCCGCAGGACCGCATCGTGCTCGCCGTCGGCGGGCCGCCGATCGGGCCGGCCGTCCTGATCTGGGGCGTGCTGGCGGTGGTGCTGGTGCTGGCGTGGTTCATGCCGCGCGGCCTGCCTGGTGTCATGAGCCGGCCGGCGTGGCTGGTGCTGGCGCTCGGCGTGGCGCCGGTGTCGTTCGGTGCGCTGGCCGTGCTGGCAGCGTGGTTCGGCGCGCTGGAGGCGCGGCTGCGCTGGGGCGGCGACAGCCGCCGACGTGGCCTGCGCATCGCCGTCCAGTTGTTGCTGGTGCTGTTGACGTTGTTCGCCATCGGCGCGTTGCTGGACGTGCTGCGGACCGGCCTGCTGGGCTACCCCGACCTGCTGGTTGCCGGGCCGGGGTCGGGCAGCCATCTGCTGAGCTGGACGAGCGACCGCTTCACCGAGCACACCGCCAGCGCGTGGGTCCTGAGCGCACCGGTCTGGCTCTACCGCGTGCTGATGCTGGCCTGGGCGCTGTGGCTGGCGGCGTCGCTGCTGCGCTGGGTCAGCTGGGCCTGGGCCGCGTTCAGCGCTGGCGGGGCCTGGCCGGCGAAGGTGGTGACGGTGGAGCCGGTGGAGCCGGTGGAGCCGGGAAAGGCGAGCGAGGGGACGGATCGCTAACGGCACCACCGCCGTGACGGCAGCGACCAGCGTTTGGCGACTCTAGAATCGCCCTCGCCACGCCGGTCGCCATCGTGCGGCTGGCGTAGTCAACCGCTGGGGGTGTTGTCGCGACCGCAAGGCCGCGGCGACTGAGAGAGTCCCTTTGAACCTGATTGAGGTAATCCTCGCGCAGGGAAGCACGTTGCAGGTCCACCGGCTTCGCTCTTCTCGCGCCGGTACCGTGGCTTCAACGATCGCCGACCTGCCATCTGCATGAGCTGCACATGGCACATCCATCGTTCTCCCGTTCACGTCGTTTCCGGCTTGCCCTGCTGGCCTTGCCCTTGCTGAGCTGCGGCGCCGCCTGGGCGCAGCAGGCGCCAGCGCCGGCACCCACCGCGGCAGCCACGCCGGCCGGGGCCGGCCACATGATTGCCGAGATCCAGGTGATCCCCCGGCCCGCCGGCACGGCCACCGACCGCTACAAGCATGTCGACGCCGCCATCGCCGTCATCCAGGCCTCGGGCCTGCGCTACGAGGTGCACGCCATGGGCACCGTCGTCGAAGGCCCGCCCGAAAAGGTCTGGACGCTGCTCCAAGCCGTCCACCAGGCCACGCTCGAAGCCGGCGCGGAGCGCACGCTGAGCGTCATCAAGGTGTCCAGCGCGGCCCAGCCCGGCGGGCCGCGTGTAGAGGACCTGGTGCGCAAGTTCCGCAAGTGATGGACCGGGTGCGCGCGGCAATCGCTGCGCGCACCCGACCATTTCGGCTATTCATTCCGCGTTCGGCCGGCGTTCAGCGCGCCGAGACTGAGCGAGAGGCCTCACTTTCACGACGTGGCGATGTCCGCCGGGCGACCCGTACTCCGTAAAGCTCTTCAGCAACCGGCTGAAACGATGCCTTGCGAGGTTCCGGTCATCCCGAAAGGAAATCCATGTCGACTCATCTGCATGCGCGGTCTCTCCGCTTCACGCTGGCTGCCTTGTCCCTGTGCTGCTTCACCGCCACCCACGCGGTGGTGGTGGTGGAGGCGACTGGCAACGGCTATGTGTCCGGTGACAACGCCGGCACGCGCCTGCCCATGACGGTGATCGAGCAACCGCTGGCCGGCGGGCGTTCCGCCAGCGGCGCTCGGGACATGGTCATAGGCAGCGCTACCCGCGCCTTCGCGGGTGCCGCCATTTCCGGTTCATCCTTCGCTGCACCTGGCGTGTTGAAAGCCAAGGTCGACGGCTTGTCCTTCGTGAACGCCGTTGCGCCCGGCATCCCGACAATCTCGAACGGTACGCCGGTCGCTGTGGGCAGCTTCGGCGGCAGTTTTGTCGACACGGTGTTGCTGAGCAGCGCCACGCTGGCGGCAGGCACCCCCGTGCAGTTCGTCTACACCGTGAACCTGCACGCGACATCGAACGGCGCCGGTCACGTGGGACCGCAGTTCAGCGGCTACGACTCTGGCACGTTCTACTTCGACTACTTCATGCGCGGCAGCGGTGGCGGCGTGAACATCGACACGATGTACCACTATCCGAACGGGCTCTACCAGAAGGTGCCGAATTCCTCCTTCAGCCACCCGATCACCGTCAACGGCGTGATCGGCGAAGTAATGACCCTGGGCGCCCAGCTCAGCGTCAGTGCCGACGACCGCGCCGGCTGGTACGGGGATGGTGCCGGCAATCTCAGCTGGTACGGCGACTTGCAGCAGACGCATCTGGATGCGTCCAACACAGCCCGCTTCTATCTGGACGCCGTCACGCCCGGTCTGGACCTGATCGCGGAAAGCGGTCACGACTACGCCACCACGGCCGTCCCCGAGCCGGGCAGCTGGGGCCTGCTTGCGCTTGGGCTCGGCATGGTTTGGCTCAAGCGCAAACGCGCGGGCAGTACCGCATCAAACGCCCGCAGGTGAATGGGTCCGGTGGGTCTGGAGAAACGTGAGATGAGCATCGCCAGAAGTCGCTTCTATTCTGTTTTCGCCCTTGCTGTGGCCTTATTGACCCTGGTCGGGTTCTTCAGGACGTTCTACGCGCGGCCTCTGTTCAGCCTGCCGCCACTGCCGTCGATGTTGACCTTGCACAGCGTCGTTTTCACCGCTTGGGTCATCGTGTTCTTCGTGCAGGTGCGGCTGATTGCGGCGCGTCAGGTCAAGGCTCACATGGCTTTGGGCTTGGCTGGCACCGCGCTGGCGGTGCTGGTCGTGGTGGTGGGCTTGGTTCCAGCCATCGACGTTGCGCTGAGCAACCGCCGCAGCCCCATGGGGCTGACTTCCCAACAGTTCTTCATCGTTCCCATCTTCAGCATCGGAACGTTTGCAATATTTTTTGCGCTCGGCGTGGCGTTGAGACGCAACGCTGCGTATCACAAGCGGCTGATGATGCTCGCCATGGTCGCGGTGCTGGGCCCGGCTGTGTTTAGAGTGCTAAAGCTGCTCAACGGCGCGGGCTACTTTCTCGTCGTCGAGACCGCGATTGCCGCGGCCCTGGTGTTGTGGTGCATCGCCCATGATTGGCGCAAGCATCACTGTGTTCATCCGGTCTATGCCGTGGGCGGAAGCTTGCTCGTGCTTTCCTGGCCATTGCGCATGGCAATTGCGCCGACGCAGGTGTGGACCAACATGGCGGCACGGTTGCTCACCTAAAGGTACGACTGCGGTGTGGGGAATCCAAGGCTGACTTTCGGGCTGCGGGGTATTGCCATCTGCCGTGCAAGCATGTCCGCATGCGCAGCACGGCGCCGTAATACAGGACAGGAGCGTTCCTGCTTCGGCCTCTTCAAGGATTTGTGATGACCCATTCACATTCGACGAGCGCACGCCAATACGGTTGCCTGTTGTCCGCAGCGGTGCTGTTCATGGCCATGCTCGGCCCAGCCCTGGCGGGCAGCAAAGACGCACAGCCAACAATCAAGTCCGTCGATGCAAGCACAGTGCACGACCGGCTCTATCTGTGCACAGGTTCGGCGGAACCTCGGCGTCAGTTCATCGTGCAGGTGGATACCGCGAAGCGGCGGATGCAAGCGCAGGCGACGCGCACCGGCGCCCAACTGCCGCCTGGGCTCAACGCCGGCGCCATTGAACTGGATGATCGCAACTGGCTGACCACTCCTGACGCCGGTGACACGCGAAAGGAACTTCGATTGAACGGTCGGCGGTACGCCTGCGAAGCCACTCACAACGATTGATACGCACCCCATCACAGCGTTGGGGTTGCGGCAACTCGGGAGAAGCTGAATGCTTCATCGAATGCTCGTGGCGGGGGCTTTGATTGTGCTGGGCGGCTGCGCGGGCTTGCCCCCCGACGTGTCATCCAGCACACCCGCGCCGATGTCTCCCGCGGAGTTTCAGGCACTGCCAAGCGACCCTGCCGACTACCGCAGCACCTACGGCGACGACCCCAGCCAGTTCGGCGAGCTGAGGCTGCCTAGCTCGCCAGGCCTGCATCCGGTGGTCGTCCTCATCCATGGTGGGTGCTGGAAGGAGAGGTACGCCGGCCTGCGCGATATGGCGCCCATGGCTGACGCACTGAAGGCGGCCGGCGTCGCCAGCTGGAACATCGAATACCGCCGGCTGCCGCAGCCGGGCAGCGGCTGGCCCGGCACCTACCAGGATGTCGGACGCGCCGTCGACCACCTCCGCTCCATCGCGCCGAGGTTTCAGCTCGATCTGGGCCGCGTCATCGTGCTCGGACATTCCGCGGGCGGGCATTTGGCGATGTGGGTTGCCGGGCGCCATCGTCTGCCAGTGCAAAGCGCACTGCACGCGGCGCAGCCCTTGCCCGTCAAAGGCGTCATCAATCTGGCTGGGGTGGGCGACATGGCGGCGTTCATCCCTGCGCAGGCCACCGGCTGCCGTGATCCTGCGGTGGTCGAAACCTTGCTGGGAGGATCGCCCGCCGTGGTGCCTGAGCGCTATGCGCAGGTATCGGCGGCGAAGCTGCTGCCACTCGGCACACCACAGATCCTGATCTGGGGACAACGGGACGCCATGACACCGCTGCAGTTCGGCCAGGACCATTTGAACGCGGCCCGCAAAGCCGGCGACGACGCCAAGCTGATCGTCATCCCATCCCTCGGTCATTTCGAGATCGCGAATCCGTCATCTCCGGCGGGGCCCATCGTGCGCAACGCCGTTCAAACGCTGCTGGGCAAATAAAAGTAGCGGAACAAGCCCGGCGCGGCATGAGCTTTGCTTCTGCGAATCAAGGGTTGATGTCCGGATTCGGTGCGGTGGCTCGTACAGGTTGCTACGAGCTCTTCATCGCGCGCCGGTCCGCCCGTGTTCTGCCGCGCGGCGTTTGCGTCGCCCTGAGCCGAGGACGCTGCCTAAGAGCAAACACTGACAGGGATGGGAATGATTTCTTCTGCGTTGGTACTGCCGCGATTCGCCTGGCTGCTGGGCGTTCCACTGGCATTGACGGTGCTGCTAAGCGCCTTCCTGCTGTTCCAGGTGCAGCCCCTGATGAGCAAGCAGATCCTGCCTTGGTTCGGCGGCAGCCCGTCGGTCTGGACGACGGCCATGCTGTTCTTCCAGTGCCTGCTGTTTGCCGGTTATGCCTATGCGCATGTGTTGGCGCGCTACCTGACTTTGCGCCGTCAGGCGGTGCTGCACGGCCTGCTGCTGGTGCTGGCGGCTGCGCTGGCCTGGTCCATCCTGCCCGGCGCCACGTTCAAGCCGCAGGGTGGGCAGGCGCCGGTGGCCAGCATCCTGGTGCTGCTGCTCGCCTGCGTGGGCCTGCCGTACTTTTGCCTGTCCACCACCGGGCCACTGATTCAGCACTGGTTCGGCAAGGCCTACCCGGGACGCTCGCCCTACCGGCTGTATGCGCTGTCCAACCTGGGCTCCTTCCTGGCGCTGCTGACCTTTCCGTACTGGTTCGAGCCGCTGCTCACGCTGCAGGCGATGGCGGCATTGTGGTCGTGGGGCTTCGGACTTTTCGCCCTACTGTGCGCGCTGGTGGCCTGGGCGATATGGCGCATGCAGGCAGCGCCGACCGCGGCGGTGGCGTCGACCGCAACCACGGGGCCTGGCTGGCTCCGCCGTTTGATGTGGGTCGGCCTGCCGGCACTGGCCTCGCTGGCCTTCGTGACCACCACTGACCGGGTCAGCCACGACATCGCGCCCGAGCCACGCCTGTGGATCACGACGCTGAGCCTTTATCTGCTGACCTTCATCATCTGCTTCGACCACGAGCGCTGGTACCGGCGCCGCCCGGTTGCGCTGGCCTGCCTGCTGGCCGTGCTGTTGCTGGCCGCCAGCCGCGACCTGCCCGGCTGGTTGGGGCTGGACTGGGACATCGGCGTGACCGAGCTGCGTTGGAGCCACTTCGCGACCATGTTCCTGGTCTGCCTGCTGTGCCACGGAGAGCTGGTGCGCGCCCGGCCCGCCGAACACCGCCACCTCACTGACTTCTACCTGTGCATGTCGCTGGGCGGCGCCTGCGGCGGCTTGTTCGTGGCGTTGGTCGCCACGCCGCTCTTCAACGAATACCACGAATGGCCACTGTGCCTGGCCGCCGCCATCGCCTTGGCGCTCTGGGTGCTGCGACCGGCCCGTGCGCCGCGCCTCGGCGATGGGCTGATGGCGGCTGTGGGCCTGGCGCTGGCCGGCGGCGTGGCGGTGCTGGTCACGCCCGAGCTGCAGGCCAGGACCGCGTCGACCGACTACCGCGACGGCTACCTCTACCGGGGGCGCAACTTCTACGGCACCGTGTCGGTGAAGGAGCGCATCGACCTGCAGGACCCGGCCATGAGCTACCGCGTCTTCTACAGCGGCCAGATCACGCATGGCGTGCAGTTCATCGCACCCGAGAAGCGGGGCCTGGCGGTGTCTTACTACGCGCCGGCCAGCGGCGTGGGGCTGGCGCTGAACTATGCCAAGAGCCGCAAGCCGAGCGTGCGTGTCGGCATCGTCGGCATGGGCATCGCAGCCTTGGCCAATTACGCACGCGATACCGACAGCTACGACTTCTACGAGATCAATCCACAGGTGATCGACGTGGCGCACACCATGTTCGACAACCTGGCCCGTTGTCGGGCGATCAGCCAGCGCGTGATCCTTGGCGACGCCCGGCTGCAGCTGGAGCAAGACACCAACAGTCAGCAATACGACGTATTGGTGCTGGACGCCTTCTCTGGCGGCTCGGTGCCCATCCACCTGCTGACGCAGGAAGCGTTTGCGACCTACCGTCGCCACCTCAGGCCCAACGGCATCATCGTGGTGAACATCACCAACGGCTACCTGAACCTGCACCCGGTCGTGAAGCGCCAGGCCGAGGCGATGGGCATGGGCTACCGCTTCCGCTTCTCGGACTCGCAGCCCGAACAGCTGATACGCAAGGCGCACTACGCGCTGATCACGCAGGACGAGACCTTCCTGCGCCTGCATGGCAACGCCTACCGCCAGTTCTTCGATGCTGACGGCCGGTTGCTGCGCACCGAGGACCCTGAGCTGCCCGACGTGCCGCTGTGGACCGACAGCTTCAGCAGCATCAATGCCATCGAGATCCGGGATTGAAGGAAGAGAATGACGACGACTGTGCGCTCTCTCGCGCACCCGGCATGGGCTAGCGATGTGACGATTCGCTACTTCGACAGCCCTGTCGGTGCACCACCCAGCGCATTCAGGTTGCCAGTAGGGCGGCCGGCCACCCGCACCACCGTCTGGCCGCGCACGCAGTCGACATGTGCCGTCCGAGCCGCAGCGACGTGGGGGCTCTGCGCGCCCAGGCTGGACTGGCGCAGCGCGACGGCGCGATCAAGTGCCGGGCAAGCCGTATCGAACCGGCCCTGCCGCTGCAAAGCCTGTCCCAGCGCGAACAGGATTTCGGCTTCAATCTGCTGATGGCGATCCGCGAGGCCGGAAGCCGCAAGAGCGCCGACTGCAGCCTGTGCCGCGGCCACGGCGTCGGCTTCACGCCCTTGCAACAGCAACGCCCTCGAACGCAGCGCCTGCGCCGTCAGACCGTCCGGATCGAAGGCGCTGCCGGCCATGGCAGCGCGGACCGGCATGCGGGCCAGCGACGCCAGCGCGACGTCAGGCTGGCCCTGCGCCAGGGCCAGCCGTGCGCTGCTCAATACCAGCCCGCTGACCGCGAGACGCTGCTGCTCCGCCGGCAGCGGCTCATAGCTGGCCCAGGCCTGGGCCAGTGATTCACGGGCCTGATCCGCGTTTCCTCGGCCGAGGTGCTGCTCGGCTTGCAGACGCAGAAACAGCGGAAGCAACCAATTGCGGCCGTTGCCAACGGTGCGGAACTCGCCAATTGCCCAGTCGATCAGCGGCAGGGCCTCATCGTGCCGGCCTTCGCTGCTCAGCCCGTAGATCAGATGCATCTTGACGGTGCGGGTGATGAAAGGCGAGAACCCGCCTTGCTCCAACGTCGAGGCAGCGGCTCGCAGAATCGACCACCCTTCATCACGCCGCGAGGTCCGGAGCAGGAACCAGCCGAACCAGGCCTGGGTATAGAGCGTGTCGATGTGCGCGGCGCCATTGCGTTGCAACGACAGCGCCAATGTGTTGCGGTAGGTGCGCTCAGCCTCGGCGATCCTGTGCTGCTTGGCCTGAGCGCCAGCGAGCATCAGACCGCCTGTGATGATCACGCTGCCCTTGGTGCCTGAGATTCGCTGCAGCAGTTGCAACGACTCGGCGAAGGCCGCTTCGGCACCGGCATGGTCTTCAAGCTGCGTCAGCGAAATGCCGAGGCGGTTGAGCGCCCCAGCCAAGCCGTCCGACTGCGGATGGGCGCGATAGATGGCAACGGCCTGGGCGGCCCATTCGACGGTTTGCCGGCCGGCAAACGGGTGGGCTTTGGACATCGCTTCGAGCAGGTGCGCGCGCGCCACGGATTGGGTGTCGCCGAGCGCATCAAGGATGCGCTTGGCTTCTGCCAAGGCCGCCTTCTGCTCGGCATCCATGCCAAGCTGATCGATCTTCTGCGCGTATTCCGACAGCGCAATGGCAACGCGTCGATCCATGGGGCCGAGAGCCTGCTTCAGCGCTTCGCCATGGCGGCGATACAGCTCGGCGGATTCAGCGTCCAGGCCCAGGTCGAAGTACATCTTGCTGAGCAGCTCCAAGATCTCGGCGCGACCTTCGTGATCGGCTTGCAAATTACTGTCGATGCGCTTTGCGCCGATGTCGAGCAACTGACGCGCGCTGGTCTCGCGGGCCTTGAGCGGGTCGTCCTGTTCGATGCGATTGGTAAGGAAGATGTCGGTCAGAAAGGCCTGCACCGCCAGCGCCCGCTCTGCTTGTTGCCGCGCGATGCGTGCCTGCCACAAGGAAAAACCGCTGGCTGCAATCAACGCCGCCAATGCGGCTGCGGCCGCCCCCACCGGCAGCCGGTTCCGCAGCACAAACTTGCGCAGCCGGTACCAGCGGCTGTCGGGCCGCGCCTGCACCGGCAGCCCGGCGAGGTACTGGCGGATGTCGTGCGCGAAGGCGTCGACGCTGCCGGTGCGCTGCGCCGGGTCCTTGCGCAGCGCCTGCTGCAGGATGGCGTCGATGTCGCCGCGCAGCTGCTTCTTCAGCTGCGGGTTGCTCGCGGCAGCACTGGCCGGCGGCGGGTCGATGGAGGCGATGGCGTCTTCCAGCAGCGCCGCACTGGCACGCTTGAGCACATAGGGCTTGCAGCCGGCCAGCAGCTCATAGGCCACCACCGACAGGCTGTAGACGTCGCTGGCAGTGCCCAGCGGCTCACCGCGGATCTGCTCGGGGCTGGCGTAGTCCAGCGTCAGCGCGTGGCCGGCCTGGCGGGTTAGCGCAGTCTCCGCGGTGGCATCACCGTCCATCAGCTTGGCGATACCAAAGTCGAGCAGCCGCACCTGGCCGTCGGGCGTGACGAGGATGTTGGCCGGCTTCAAGTCCCGGTGCACGACCAGCTTTGCGTGGGCATGCGCCACCGCCGCGGCCACCTGCAACAGCAACTGCAGTCGCTCACGCAGAGGCAGCGTGTGGCCGGTGCAGTAGGCATCGATGGGTACGCCGTCCACCAGCTCCATGGCGATGAATGGGCGACCCTGGTCGTCGACGCCTGCGTCATACAGGCGCGCGATGTTCGGGTGCGCAAGCGTGGCTAAGATGTCACGCTCGCGTGCCAGCCGCTCGGCGACCGCGCCGCCCCAGGCCAGCCGTGGCAGCTTCAGTGCCACCTCGCGGCGCAGGGGGCCATCCGCCGGTTCGGCACGCCACACCACACCCATGCCGCCGCGGCCGAGCGGCGCCAGCAGCCGGTAGTTGCCGACGAGGTCGCCGGCAGTGGGTTCGCTGCTGTCGATGCGCGTGGCTATCGGCGCGCCTGGCAGCTTCGGCAAGGTGCCCATGAAGTCACCGCTCTCGGCCCAGGCATGGCCGGCAAGCAAGGCCTGCAACGCGCTGCGCACCGCGGTCGGCGTGTCGTTCAGGCTGTCCAGCCAGGCCTGCCGCGACGCCGCCGGCAGCGTCAGCGCCTCGTCCAGCAAGGCGCTGATGGTCGGCCAGCTACTTGCCAGGTCGTGAATCGCGTTCATATTGTGATGTCCGTCGGCAGCGGCGTCATGTTTGCAAAAAAGGCGTCCGCCGCGCGAAGCGGACAAGGTGATATTCCCATGTGCCAGCTCTGCGGCCTCACGCCCCAAGCCGCTCACGCTCCAAGCCGGCGCCGAGCTACTCCGAGCGTCATCAGGTGGTCAGCGCATGCCCTGACCCGACGGGCTGCATGCAGAAGCGGGGATGGGTATGCACTCCGCGGCATGGCCGCGCTTCGGCATCCGAAGACATATGGAGTCTGTCCTATATGCTTGAAACGGTATAATGACAACGCAGGTGGCATTCTTGTCACCGCGCCCAGGGCAACGGCAGTTCCCGCCGTTTGTCCCGCTTGGAAGCAACCGTTGCTTCTGACGAAGCGCCCGGTTGTTCGCCGTCACTCAGGGCTGGTCGCGAGTGCATGTCGCATCCCCGCGTGCAGACGATCTGGTCCGCCAGATCAGTTCAAGCGCCCTACTCGTTGCGGACTCCCCAGTCGCAGATTCGAAATTCGCATCCTGACGGTGCGGCAAACACAGAAAGGCTCATCAATGAGCAGCAAGATTTATGTGGGCAACCTGCCCTATTCCGTGACCGATGCCAGCCTGAAAAGCAACTTTGCTGAGTTCGGTACCGTTACTTCTGCCAGGGTCATGATGGACCGTGAGACCGGTAGCTCCAAGGGTTTCGGATTCGTGGAAATGGCGTCTGCCGAGCTTGCCCAGGCCGCCATCTCGGCACTGAACGGCATGTCCGTGGACGGCCGCGCCATCGTCGTGAGCCTGGCCCGTCCTCGCGAAGCCAGCGGAGCGTCGACTGGCTATAGTGCCGGCGGGTTCACCGCGACCAAGCGTACGGATATCGGCTACGGCACGGGCGGCTTCGGCGGCGGTCGCTACTGAACCCGTGGCACCGTGCATGACCGGCTCTCCTGAGCCGGTTTTTTTTCGCCTTGGCCGCGGTGCTTCAGCGTCAAAACGCGCTTCACGCGTCGCCCAACCGCTCGAACTCCGCAATCACCTGCGCCCCGAACAGCAGCAGCGCGGCCGCCACCTCCAGGCTCAGCAGCACGGCGATGGCGGTGGTCAGCGAGCCGTAGACGGTGCCGATGGCCGACAGGGTGCCGAAGTACCAGACCAGCACGTGGCGTGACAGCTCCCACAGCAGCGCCGCCGCCAGCGCGCCGATCAGGGCCAGCGGCAGCGAAGGCCGGCCGACCGGCATGACCATGTAGACCGAGGCGAGTACGAAGACCTCGCCGGCGAAGCCGAGCAGGTAGAGCATGACGCCCGACAGGCCGTCCAGCGACCAGCTGTAGCCCAGGAACTCCACTTCCCGTTGCCCCAGCGCCTGGAAGCTGCCCGCCACCAGCGTGACCAGCAGGAGGCCGACGCTGAGGCACAGGATGTACAGGTAGGGGATCAGTACCGAGACCATGAAGTGCCGGCTGTGCGATTTGCGGCGGTGGTGGAAGATGGCCAGCATCGCGCTCTCCAGCACCGAAAAGGCCAGTGAGCTGAAGAACAGCATACTGATCAACAGCACCCAGCCCATCACCTCGCGGTGGGCCAGGAAGCGCGCCAGCTCGGCCACCACCGCCGCGGACTGCCCCGGCACCAGCCAGGCCAAGTAGCGGCCGACAGTCTGCAGCAGCTGATCCTGCGGCACCCAGTGCGACAGCGCGATGACGCTGAGGATGAGCAGCGGCACGATGGACAGCAGCGCGTAATAGGCCACTGCACCGGCCAGCAGCAGGCCCTGGTTGGCACGGAAGGCCTTGAGGGTGTGCCAGAAGAAGCCCCAGGGGTCCTGCAGGAGCCGGGCGGTCTGGTGCGCGAACTGGCGGGCGAGGAAACGCATGGTTGGGAGCCTACCGCGGGGCCGGCGCGCAATCACCGCGTGGCCGGCGTACTTCCGGCGTGCGGCCGATGCGCTGACAGCCGCGCAGAATCTCCGCCGACAGACGAAGCCGCGCGCTACAGCGACCCTCCAGCATGGACCACCCGCCTCTCCAGACCTTGACGCCCGATCTCCCGGCCACCCTCGCGCCCGAGGCGGTGCCGTCCGCGGCGGCTACGGCGGCGGTGCCGATGTCGGTGCGCATCCGCAGCTTTTCGCTGGCGGTGATCGCCTTCCTTGCCGTTGTCTACATGATGCGCTGGGCCAGCACGATCATCGTGCCGGTGCTGCTCGGCTGGATGCTCAGCCATGCTTTGAAGCCCGTGGTCGACCGCCTGGAGCGGCTGCGGCTGCCCCGGGCGCTGGCAGCCGGCGTGCTGCTGCTGAGCCTGGTGGGCGGCTTCGGGGCGACCGGCTACTCGCTTGCCGACGACGCCAGCGCGCTGCTGCAGACGCTGCCCGTGGCGGCGCAAAAGGTCAGGAAGGCCGTCGCCGCGCATCGCGCTCAAAGCGGCGGCGCTCTCGAACACGTTCAGAAGGCGGCGTTGCAGTTGGAGCAGGCGGCAGCGGCCGGCGGGCCGGCAGCCTCGCCGCCGCGGGGTGCCACGCGGGTCGTCATCGAGCGGTCTCATTTCAACCTGCAGGACTACCTCTGGACAGGCACGGTCGGCGCCCTCACATTGATCGGGCAGGTCGTGGTGGTGCTGTTCATCACCTTTTTCCTGCTCGCCTCGGGTTCGCACTTCCGCCGCAAGCTTGCGCACCTGGCCGGGCCGACGTTCGCGAAGCGGCGGCTCACCGTGCAGACCATGGACGAGATCGGGCTGCAGATCCAGCGACACCTGATGGTGCAGGTGATGGTGAGCGCCACGGTCGGCCTGACGGTGTGGCTCGCCTTCACGCTCATCGGCCTTGAACACGCGGCCGTCTGGGGCGCAGCCGCCTTTGTGCTGGACTTCATTCCCTACGTGGGCGCCAGCATCCTGGCCGTCGGCTCGGGGCTGATGAGCTTCGTGCAGTTCGGCAACGTCGACATGGTGATGCTCGTGTCCGGCACGGTACTGGTCGTGCACACCATCTCGGGCAACCTGTTGATGCCCTGGCTCAGCAGCCGCAACACGCGCATGAACGCCGTGACCGTGTTCATCGGCGTGCTCGCCTTCGGCTGGCTGTGGGGCCTGCTGGGGCTGCTGCTCGCCGTGCCCATCCTGGCCAGCGTCAAGGCGGTGTGCGACCGCGTCGATGAACTCAAGCCCGTCGGGGAGTTGATGGGCGCCTGAGACCCGCCTCAACCGCCCCGCCGCTGCAGCTCGTAATCGCGCAGCGAACGCAGCAGCGCCTGTTGGCGCACGCCGGGCTGAAGCTGGCGCGCCACCTGTTCAAAGCGGCCCACATTGCCGGCGTTGAGGAAGGGTCCGATGTTCTCGGCCACCGATTGCGCGGCCTGCCAGCCGCCGGTGTGAACCAGCCCGATAAACATGTCGTCATAGCCGCTGGTCAGGCCCAGCTGCTGCCATTGCTGCAGCACCGGATAGGCCTTGGCGAGCAGCACGGCGTCATAGGTCCTGGCCAGGGCCGCCACGGCCGCGCCTGTGGTTTCGGCCGACGGCGGCAGCCGGGCGGCCAAGGCGAGCGCCGCGGCCTGCACATGGCCGTCCGGGAAGGCCAGCAGCTCGCGCGCCCAGGCGGCCTGCTCGGCCTGCGTGCCCTGCGCAGCGAGGCGGTCCAGCTGGCCGAGCAGCAGGCGCACCACCTCGAAATGCTCGTCCATGCCTTCGCCGCGCGTCAGGCGGCAGCTGTTGGCGGCGTAGCACTTTGTCAGCGTGCGCAGCGCCTGCGCGGGCGCGACGGTGGTCAGTGATGCCACGGCGGCCGGCTCGACCGCAGCAGAAGCCACCTCCGACGCCCTTGGCTGGCTCCAGCCCAGCGGCGAGTCGCTGGCGGGCAGGACTGGTGGGCGCGCGGCCGCAACGGCATCGGCCGGGCCCTCGCGTTGGGCCCACCAGAGCCCGGCCGTCAGCGCAGCGGCCGCGGCCAGTGCCAGCGCAAGCTTCATCGCCTGAATCCGGTCAGGGCTGCAAGGCCAGGAAGGTGGCCGCGGGCCAGCGGTTGGTGCGGCAATGGGCCGCATTGCCGGTGCGCGCCAGACAGGCGTTCACCAGCGCCGTGCCGAAGGGGCCGTAGACATCGGTCTCGGCCGCGCCGTTGCGCGTGACGGTCTCCGTGCAATGGAAGCGGTGCGCCGCGGAGCGCGCCGCGCCGCGCGGGCAATCGCCGTTGCCGTTCGCAGCAGCGGCGAGGGCCTTGCTCCAGATCGGCATCGCGACCGCCACACCATCGACGACTGTGGCGCGGTTGGCCGTGCAAACCGCACCGCCGCCGGCGTCCACGCAGGCCTGCATGGCGGCCAGCGTGAACGGACCATAGGCCTGGCTGCCACTCAGGCACTGGCGCGCGTGGTGGTCGTAACGGGTGGCGTTGGGGCAGTGGGCATGCTTGTGTGTCGATGGCGCGGAGGTGGGCACGGCCCAGTTCGCCAGCGTGGACGCCGGATAGAGGTTGCCGGCAAAGATCCAGCCCTCGCGCAGCACGCCGTCGTTGTGCAGGTATTCGACGCGGTAGTAGAGGTTGTTGGCCGAGGCTGTGCCGTACACCTCCTTGACCTGCACCGGCGTGCCGGCCGGGATGGCGATGAGCAGCGCACCGCCGGGCGTGGCGCGCATGTTGAGGTTGGGCACGACCTTGACCCAGTCGCCCGCGTAGGCAATGGCGCCAGCACCGGCCGATGCGGCACCGGCAGCCAGCGCGGCATGCGTGGCCGCGGTGCCGGCGTCGATCCAGCCGTCGGTCAGCACGCCGTTAACGAGCGCGCGGATGCGATACAGGCGCCTTTGCGTCTGCGCACCGCTGACCATGAAGTCCAGCACCTGGTAGGTGCCTGCCGCGGCCTGGCCCAGCACCATGCCGTCGGGTGCGGAGCGCAGCTCCAGCGGCTTCAGCGTCGCGATCGCGCTGGCCAGCGACTGGAGGCCCGGCACCTGGGCGCGACAGAGCTGGTGGCGGTTGTGGTCGATGCGGGCATAGCTAGCCGTCTGCGCCACATAGACCTGCGTGACGGTGCTGTCGTCAAAACTCGCACGGCCGGCCAGGCAGGCGGCGTCGCGCATGTCGTCGACGCACTCCAGCGTGCTGCCGTTGAGCACGCAGGCGGCCGCACCCACCTGCAGCAGCTTGCCGGCCTCGACGTTGCCGCCCGTTGGGACGGGGCATTGCGGGCCGTTGTCCATCAGGCAGTTGACGTCGATGCCGGCGGGCTTGCCGAGGTCGGCGATGTCCACCAGCCACAGGCGGGCGTCGTAGTTGTCGCGATAGCCGTTGTCCTTGGCCACGTTGACGTCCGCGGCGTTCTGCCAGCGGCACACCTTGGTCGGGCCGCCGTTGTAGGCGCTCCAGGCCGAGCGCGCGCGGCTGCGCCAGTAGGCGTCGACCTCGGCCGTGGTGCCGGTCGGCGTCGTCACCCCGCCGAGGCAGGCGTTGGGTGCAGCTTCCCACGCGTCGTAGTAGATGTCGATGGCGTAGGTGAAGTTCTGCATCATGTTCCAGCCCTTGCCTTCCTGGAGCTGGACGAAGTGATAACGGTCGTCGACCTGCATCATTCCGTGGCCATGGCCGCTGTCACCGCGCATCATCTTCAGCGTGTAGGGCTGGCCGGCGCCGAGCTGCGCGTCGCGGTAGTGCGACCAGAAGGTCTCCTGGCGCAGCGTGGCGTAGGTGCCGCGCTGGAAGGCCTCCAACTCGCGCGCCGACACGGCCGGCTTGCGTGAGCGCAGGTAGCGTTCGCTGGCGTCGCGGATGACCGGGTACATGGCCTGCATGTAGCGCTTGCGTTCGTCGACGAGGCTGGTGGACGCATCGCTGAAGATGACGCCCGTGTAGTTGCCGCGCACGAAGCTGTCGGGGCCGAAGGCGTTGGCGTCGCAGCCCGAGGGCGCGCGGCCATGCGTCCAGGTGCCGCCGACCTTGTTGGTGCAGGCCCAGTCGGCGGGGGTGGGCGTGTAGGCCGCCTGAGCCAATCCCGTGAAGGACGCAGCCAGGCTCAGGGACAGGGCGATCAGCAGTTGTTTCATGACGGCCTCCTTCAGCGTGAACGGCGACGGGCGGCGATGGCGAGCAGGCCGGCCAGCATCAGCACGACGCTGCCGGGCTCGGGCACGGCGGCCACGTCGCCAACGCGCACGGCCCAGGCCTGGCCCAGCGTGTCGGTGGCGAGCGCCTCCTGCGCGCCCATGCCCATGAAGAAGCTCAAGGCCCAGCCCGGCTCGGTGGCGGTGCCGGTCCAGAACACCGGGCCGACGGGGTTGCCCGGGTCGACGAGGCCGCTGAAGGAGCCGGTCTGCGTGAGCCCCGCCGCCGTGTTGCCCAGGCTGGCGTAGTACAGGTGGCCCAGCTCGGTGTTGGCACCGGCGTTGTTGATGCCGATGTCGGTGGAGCCATCCTCGGAATAGTCGAGCTGCAGCGCCAGGCCGTTGACCGGCGCCACCGTGGGCAGCCGCCAGTCGCTGACGCCGCCGAAGCTCAAGCCCTCGGCCCACTGAGCCGCATCCGCCTGCGTGCGCAGGCCGCCCAGGCCGGCGTCGGCCAGCCAGGTCAGGTTGGTGGCGGTGTCATAGACCATGCTGCCGTTGGCGCGCAGCTGAAGCTCGGCTCGGGCCGGCATGCCGCTCAACAGTCCCGTCAGGGCCAGGGCGGTGAACAGCGTCTTGTTGAGGGTCATGGCGGGAGCGAGCGCGTCGCGAAGCTGAGGCGGGTCGGATGGTCTGCAAAACCGCTATGCACCGAACAGCGGGTTAGTCCGCGGCGGCCTTGCCAATTCGATCGGGCCGCATAACCGACGGGAATGCGGCGCGGCGGCGCGCGAAGGCCGGTTTCTCCAGCGTCGGCGGGGACAATCGCCAGCCCGCTCCAGCGCCCCCCTAGTTTTTGGGCCACCCACGTTCCGCGCACTCTCCGCATGCTCGCCACCGACTGGTTCTCGCCCGCCCAGCTCTTCGGTTATGCCGCCTTCGTGCTCGGGGTTGGCTGCTTCCTGCAGACCGACGACAGGCGCTTCAAATGGTTCATGACGGGCGAGTGCATCGCCTACATCGCCCACTTCGCGCTGCTGGGCAACCCGACGGCGGTGGCGAGTTCGTCGCTGTCCATGCTGCGCTCGCTGCTATCCCTCTGCACGCGCTCGGCCTGGGTGGCCGTGCTCATCGTCGCCGCCAACATCGGCTTCGGCCTGGCCATCGCGGACAAGCCCAGCGACTGGCTGCCATTGGCGGCGTCCTGCCTGGGCACCATCGCGCTGTTCACGCTGCACGGCATCCCGATGCGCCTGCTGATGCTGTGTGGCACGGGCCTTTGGATCGCCAACAACCTGATCGTCGGCTCCATCGGCGGCACGGCGCTGGAGATCGTCATCGCGGCCATCAACCTGACCACCATCCTGCGGATGACCCGCGCCGGGCGAGCCGCGCGCTAAGGGAACAGACGCGCGCACCTGCCGCTGCGCGGGACGCCGTGAAGGCGCCCCTAGCTTGTCAGGCACTGTGGCGGACCCGTCCTACACCGGCTCGCTCGGCCGCGCCCTAACGTCGACTCCGCCGGGCATGGTCAAGTCCGGCGCGTTGTTGCGGTGGGCTCGGTGCAGGACGCACCGACGGCGGCACATCGTTTGCCAGCCATGACCGGCCTCACGAAGTCGTCCCCGAAAACCGCCATGGATTGCACCGCCCTCCTGACCGAACAGCTCACGAAGATTCAACGCCTCATCCATCAAGCCGCCGATGGCACGGCCGCGCTGGTGCAGCGGCAGCTGGCGCATCGTGAACTGTGCGACCGCGGCGCCCTGCATGCCCAGACGCGCGAAGAGCTGGTGCTGCCACTGCTGGAGGACGTCGCCTGGGGGGATGTGGCCGTCGAGCCGACGGGCCATCACCGCCAGTTTCGGGACGCGCTGGCCTTGTGCCTGATCCGCCCCCCGCCGCATCCTGACTGTGCCAACGCGCTGGACGGCTTGCTGGTTGCCGTGCAGCGGCAGCTTGCCGACGATGCGGCAACGCTGGTGCCGCTGCTGCGCCACGTCAGCGATCTGCCCGAGCGGCGCAGGCTGTGCGGCCGGATCGAGGTGCGCTACGGCAGGCTGGCCCCGCTGCATGGCGATGCACTTGCAGCGGCCCGGGCGACGTCCCATCCGGCGCCAGCCGCTGGTCCCGGCGCCTGGCTGATGGAGATTGCCAGCGTGGCCGCCTCGGCGCCCAACGCCATCGCTGCGCGGCTGCAACCGCCGCGCAGCGACGAGGGCCCGCCGGCTCAGCGATTCGCCGAGTAGTTCACCGGCAACCAGTCATAGCCCTTGCCGTCGGCGCGCAGCCGGCCGATGCCCGGGAAGGACACATGCGTCACCGCGACGTAGTAGCCGTCCTTGGCCGCGGCCGCATAGGCCTTCTCGCGCGCGGGCGCGGCGGCCTTGGGGTCGCTGTCGAACTGGATAGTCACGCTCGGTTCGGCGAACTGCACGGTCGCGACGTGCATCAGGTCGCCCCAGAACATCATCTTCTGGCCCTTGCTTTCGGCGACGTAATTGCTGTGGCCGGGCGTATGGCCGTAGGCCGGGAAGGCCTTCACGCCGGGCACGATCTCGACGCCGGAGGTAGCGCCCTCGAAGGGCTTGAAGCGGCCCGCGTCCGCAAAGCCCTTGACCAGCGCCGCGATGGCCTTGGGCCCGTCACCCTTGGCGACCTGGTCGGCAGCCAGCCAGTGGTCGCTGTCGCGCTTGTCGATGCGCAGCGTGGCGTTCGGAAACACCGTGGCCGAGGCGCCGCCGATGTGGTCGCCGTGCATGTGGGTGATGACGATCTCGTCGACCTGCTCGGGCGTGTAGCCCGAGGCCTTGAGGCTGGCCAGCAGGCGGCCCAGCGTGGGGCCGAACATGCTGGCCGCGCCGGCGTCCACCAGCACCAGCTTCGCGCCAGTGTTGATGAGATAGGCGTTCACCGAGGTCTCCAGCGGCACGCCGAGGTAGGCGTGCTGCAGGGCCTTGAGCGTGTTGGGGACGGGCTGCTGCAGCAGCTTGTCGACGGGCAGGTCGAGGGTGCCGTCGTTCAGCGCCGTGACCTCGAAGTCACCCAGCTGCAGCCGGTACCAGCCGGGCGCCTGGCCCTTGAGCTGCGGGCCGGCGGCAAGGGCGGTCGTGGCGCTGAAGGCGAGGGCGAGGGCGGTGGGAAGCAGGCGCTTGAGCATCGTGGGTCTCCGGGGTTGGAAGAGAAGCGGCGCGCAGGATAGCGGCGGCCCGGCCGTCTTGCAGCCCCAGGGGTGTTGTCTGGCGTTGCCTCGCGTGGTCCGGCGCTGTCTGCTCGCTGGACAGCCCGGCCACAGGCCAATGCTCGGAATCCGGACAGTTCTGCCGTGCGGACCACTTAAATCGCGGGTTAGCTCGCAAGGGTTTTTCCGTAAACGCCCCGCTTTGGCGCGGGCATGGCTTTTGCGCTTTGTGACGGGTTCCGCAAAAAACTATCCAGGAGACAAGCCATGCCCCGACGCCATCCGGCGCCCGTCCGTCTGACGCGCCTGCAGTTCGCCATCCTTGCCGCCGTCGCCGGCGGTTGCGCGACGCTCGGCCTGCCCGCGGCCGCCCAGTCCACCCCCGCCACCGACGCGGCCGTGACGACGCTGGACGTCGTCAAGGTGACGGCGCGCAAGCGCGAGGAGTCGCTGCAGGACGTGCCCGTGGCCGTCACGGCGCTGACCGCCGAGCAGCTCGACAAGCTGGCCATCAAGGACCTGGGCGACCTGCAGGGCCAGGTGCCCAACCTGACCATCTATGCCGCACGCGGCAGCAACACGACGATCACGACCTTCATCCGCGGCGTCGGCCAGGCCGACCCGCTGTGGGGTGTGGACCCCGGCGTGGGCATCTATTTCGACGACGTCTACATCGCCCGCCCGCAGGGTGCGCTGCTGGACGTGTACGACGTGCAGCGCGTGGAGATCCTGCGCGGCCCGCAGGGCACGCTCTACGGCAAGAACACGGTGGGCGGCGCGGTGAAGTACGTCTCCAAGCCGCTGCCGCAGCAAACCGAAGGTTCGGTGACGCTGGCCATCGGCAACTACGGCCAGGTGACGGCCAAGGGCGGCGTGGGCACGGCCGTCAACGACGGGCAGCTGCGCTTTCGCGTGGCCGGCGCCAGCTTGACCCGCGACGGCTTCGGCAAGAACCTGACCGACGGCAGCGACGTCAGCAACCAGGCCACCACCAGCGGCCGCGTCTCAGTGGGCTGGTTCCCCTCCGGCTCCAGCTTCAACGCGCAGGTGTCGGTGGACCGCACGGTGGACAACTCCAACATGCGCGGCTTCCAGCGCCTGAACGTCAACCCGTCGGACCCCGCCAAGACGCCGCCCACCACCGGCCGCTACGACATTGCGTCGGGCATGCCCAACAAGAGCAAGACCAGCAGCGAGGGCGAGTCGCTGACGCTGAATTGGGGCTTGAGCAACGACTGGAGCCTGAAGTACATCCTGGCGCACCGCGCGTCGGACACCGACACGTCCATCGACTTCGACGGCCTGCCCAACAAGATTGCCGACGTGCGCGCCGAGTACCACGACAGCTCGACCAGCCACGAGCTGCAGGCGATCTACGAAGGTCAGAACCACTCCGGCGTCATCGGCGTGTACTGGTTCGACGGCCGCGCCGGCGGCACCGTGCGCAACAACTTCTTCAACCTGAGCTTCGGCACCACCAACGGCATCGTCTACACCGAGGGCAAGGCGATCTTCGGCGACTGGAGCTGGCGCCTGACGCCGCAGTTCAGCGTCAGCACCGGCCTGCGCTACACGGATGAGAGCAAGCGCGCCGTGGTGCTGAACCAGGCCTTCGCGAACGAGCAGTTCAGCGGCACGCCCATCGCCGTGCCGGCCAACTTCGACAACAGCCGCTCGGTGACCAACACCTCGCCGCGCGTGTCGCTCGAATACAAGGTCAGCAACGCGGTCAAGCTCTACACGACGGCCTCGCGCGGCTTCAAGAGTGGCGGCTACAACATTCGCGCCAACACGCTGGCCTTCCCGGGCTCGTCCAAGCCCTTCGAGGACGAGGTGCTGGACTCGCTGGAGCTGGGCGCCAAGATGGTGCTGGACGGCGGCCGCCTGGAGCTGAACACCGCCCTCTTCCACAACAAGTACAAGAACGTGCAGTTGTCGGTGTTCACAAGCTACACCCAGGCCAACGGCCAGCCGGGCTTCTTCGGCGACTTCACCAACGCCGGCAAAGCCACGGTGCAGGGCGCCGAGGTCGAGTTCGCGTACACGCCCAGCAGCGCCTGGCGCATCAGCGGCCACCTGGCCGCATTGGACGCCAAGTACGACGAGTACATCGACCGCGGCGTCAACGTGGCCGACCAGAAGAAGTTCACCAACACGCCCAAGTTCGCGGCCGGCCTGAACATCGAGCACAACGCCAAGCTGGCGGTCGGCACGCTGCGCTCGCGCCTGGGCCTGACCCACCGCAGCAAGGTCTACCCGACCACCGACCTGGCAGAGACGCTTGCACAGGACGGCTATGCGCTTGTGAACGCCGGCCTGATCTGGGAGAAGGACGCCAATCTGAGCTTCTTCCTGCAGGGCAGCAACCTGACCGACAAGGCCTACAAGACCGACGGCTACAACATCGCCGGCCTGGGCGTGTTGAACGCGTTCTACGGCGCGCCGCGAACGGTCAGCATCGGCGGGACGTACAAGTTCTAAGCGTGAGACTGAGCGGGCTCGGCTCGACCGACGGGGCAGGGCCGGCGCGGTACATTGCGCCGGTCATGCCCCTGTCCAAGTTCCAGACACCCGAGCCGCCCGCACAGCAGGGCATCCCGCAGGACGTCGACGGCCTGCTGCGCCTGGCCGCGCAGTCGATGTTCGACGTGCTGGCCCGGTCGACCGAAGGGATGATGGTGGTGGACCGCAACCACCGCGTGGTGTGGATCAGCGACGGCTACAAACGCTTCCTGCCGGCTCTCGGCTTTGACGACGAGCACCAGTTCGTCGGCAAGCGGGTCGAGGACGTCGTGCCCAACACGCAGATGCTGCAGGTGCTGGCGACGGGCAAGCCGGTGCTGGTCGACCTGCTGACCAACAAGGCGGGCACCTTCCTCGTCAGTCGGCTGCCGCTGCGCAACGACGCAGGCGAGGTCATCGGCGCGCTCGGGCTTGTGCTGCTCGACCACCCCGAGACGACCATGCAGCCGCTGATTCAGAAGTTCGCGCGGTTGCAGCAGGAACTGGAGGACACGCGGCGCCAGCTTGCCGCGCAGCGCCGGCCCAAGTACACGATTGCCAGCTTCATCGGTGCCAGCCCTGCGGCGCTGGAGGTCAAGCGCCAAGCTCGCCGCGTCGCGCAGACCGATTCCACCGTGCTGCTGCTCGGCGAGACCGGTACCGGCAAGGAACTGATGGCGCACGCCATCCACGCTGCCTCGCGTCGAACCCACCGACCGCTGGTCAGCGTCAACATCGCCGCCGTGCCCGAGACGCTGCTGGAAGCCGAGTTCTTCGGCGTCGCGCCGGGCGCCTACACGGGTGCGGACCGCAAGGGTCGCGACGGCAAATTCAAGCTCGCCGATGGCGGCACGCTGTTCCTGGACGAGATCGGCGACATGCCGCTGGCGCTGCAATCGAAGCTGCTGCGCGTGCTGCAGGAGCAGGAGGTCGAGCCGCTGGGCAGCAACACCGTGCTGCGCGTGGATGTGCGCGTCATTGCCGCCACCAGCCGTGACCTTGCCGCGATGGTCGCCGCAGGACAGTTCCGCGCTGACCTGTACTACCGCCTCAACGTGCTGCCCATCCGCGTGCCCGCCTTGCGCGAGCGCCTGGACGACATCGAGGCGCTGGCCGAGGCCCTCGGCGAGGACATCGCCCGCCGCAGCGGCATGCCGCAAAAGCTGCTCAGCCCCGACGCCATCGAATGGCTGATGCTGCAGGCCTGGCCCGGCAACATCCGCGAGCTGCGCAACACGCTGGAGCAGGTCAGTCTGATGAGCGACGACATGCAGCTGACGGCGGCGCACTTCCAGGGCGGTTCGGCCTTGCCGGCGATGCCTGCTGAGGCCATGCCGACAGCAGCACCGCAGCCTCCCACGCCCGCCATCACGGCGGCGCAAGCCGTCGCGCCGCTGCCCGAGCTGATCGAGGCGCTGGAGCGGGACGCCATCGCACGCGCGCTGCAAGCCACCGGCGGCAACCGCATGGCGGCGGCACGTCTGCTGCAGATTTCGCGGGCGTCGTTGTACGAGCGGCTGGCACGTTGGCCCGATCTGGAAGTCCAGGTTTCAGGCGGCGCCTGAATTTCGGACACTCACGTCGTCCCTAACGGCCAAAAACCTCGGGACAACCCGCAAGAAAACCGGCTCAGGCGCCCCTTCCCCGCCGGGCACGGCCCTTGCAAAAAGGGAAGTTGAACGTCTGCCGACAGAGCAGACCCAGACGAACTTTGGAGACAAGACCATGCGCCACCTCACGCGCCGCTTTGCCCTCGCCGCCGCGGCCACCTTCGCGGCTGGCGCCCCCGGCCTCAC
This sequence comes from Pelomonas sp. Root405, assembly GCF_001425165.1. Lineage (GTDB taxonomy): Bacteria > Pseudomonadota > Gammaproteobacteria > Burkholderiales > Burkholderiaceae_C > Pelomonas. The sequence continues at coordinate 268,568 of NZ_LMDU01000012.1, read as the reverse complement.
CCTGGCCCAAGGCAAGGACATCCGCATCGCCCACGTCTACAGCAAGACCGGCCCGCTGGAGGCCTACGGCAAGCAGACGCAGATCGGCTTCATGATGGGCCTGGACTACGCCACCGGCGGCACGATGACCGTCGCGGGCAAGAAGCTGGTCGTCATCGAGAAGGACGACCAGGGCAAGCCCGACGTGGGCAAGAGCCTGCTGGCCGCGGCCTATGGCGACGACAAGGCGGACATCGCCGTCGGGCCGTCGTCCAGCGGCGTGGCGCTGGCCATGTTGCCCGTCGCCGAGGAGTACAAGAAGATCCTGTTGGTGGAGCCCGCCGTGGCCGACTCCATCACCGGCGAGCGGTGGAACAAGTACATCTTCCGTACCGGCCGCAACTCGTCGCAGGACGCGCTGGCCAACGCCGTGGCTTCCGATATCGCCGGCCTGAACATCGGCGTGCTGGCACAGGACTACGCCTTCGGCCGCGACGCAGTAAAGGCCTACAAGGAAGCGCTGAAGAAGGCCAAGATCGTCCACGAGGAATACCTGCCCACCGCGACGACCGACTTCACCGCCGGCATCCAGCGCCTGGTGGATGCGCTGAAGGACAAGCCCGGTCCCAAGGTGATTGCCGTCGTGTGGGCCGGCGGCACGCCACCCTTCGGCGCCCTGGCCGCGCTGGACCTGCAAAAGCGCTACGGCATCGGCGTGGGCTCGGGAGGAAACATCCTGCCGGCCATGGCCGCGTACAAGCAGTTTCCCGGCATGGAAGGCGCGACGTACTACTACTTCGGCATCCCGAAGAACCCGGTCAACGAGTGGCTGGTGTCCAACCACTACAAACAGTACAAGCAACCGCCCGACTTCTTCACTGCCGGCGGCATGAGCGCGGCGATCGCCGTTGTCGAGGCGCTGAAGAAGACGGCCGGCGACACGACGACGAACAAGCTCATCAAGGCCATGGAAGGCATGAGCTTCGAGACGCCCAAGGGCAAGATGACCTTCCGCGCTGAAGACCACCAGGCGATGCAGTCCATGTATCACTTCAAGATCAAGGTGGACCCGGCCTTCCCTTGGGGTGTGCCGGAGCTGGTGCGGGAGATCAAGCCGGAAGAGATGAACGTGCCGATCCGCAACAAGCGTTGAACTTGAGCGGCACATGCTCGAAACCAGGAACCTGACGATCCGTTTCGGCGGCCATGTGGCCGTCGATACGGTGTCGTGCGCCTTCCAGCCCGGCACGCTGACGGCCATCGTCGGTCCCAACGGCGCGGGCAAGACGACCTACTTCAACCTGATCTCGGGCCAGCTGCCAGCGAGCAACGGCGAGGTGTGGCTGGACGGTGAGAACCTGACCAAGCTGCCTGCACCGGTGCGCACGCGACGCGGGTTGGGCCGGGCCTTCCAGCTGACACAGCTGTTCGCGCACCTGACGGTGCTGGAGAACGTTCGGCTGGCCGTGCAGGCGCGGCGCGGCTTTGGCCTGCGCATGCTGTCGGTGTGGCTGTCGCACAAGGAACTCATCGGCGAGGCACGCGCCATCCTCGACCGCGTGCGGCTAGGCTCGCGCGCCGACGACCTCGCCGCCAGCCTGCCGCATGGCGACCAGCGCAAGCTCGAAGTGGCCATGCTGATCGCGCTCGATCCGAAGGTCTATCTGTTCGACGAACCGACGGCCGGCATGAGCGTGGATGAGGTGCCCGTGGTGCTCGACCTGATCCGAGCACTGAAGGCTGAGAAGAAGCACACGTTGCTGCTGGTGGAGCACAAGATGGACGTCGTGCGCGAGTTGGCGGACCGCATCATTGTTTTGCACCAGGGCAAGCTGGTGGCCGACGGCGACCCGGCGACGGTGATCGCGTCACCCATCGTGCAAGAGGCGTACCTGGGAGTGGCTGCGGCATGAACTTGCTCGAACTGCGCGGTGTTCATACGCATGTCGGGGCGTATCACATCCTGCATGGCGTGGACCTTGAGGTGCCGTCGGGGCAGGTGACCATGCTGCTGGGCCGCAATGGCGCGGGCAAGACGAGCACGCTGCGCACGTTGATGGGGTTGTGGACGGCGAGTTCTGGAACGGTGACGTTCAAGGGTGAGGACATCACCAAGCTGGCAACGCCCGACATCGCGTCGCGCGGCATTGCCTACGTGCCGGAGACGATGGGCATCTTCGGCGAGCTGAGCGTGGCGGAGAACCTGCTGCTGGCGGCCCGCTCGGCCAAGCGGTTAGCGGATCTGGATGCGGCGCGGCTCGATTGGTTGTTCGGGTTGTTCCCGGCGTTGAAGACGTTCTGGACTCACCCGGCGGGCAAGCTGTCGGGCGGGCAGAAGCAGATGCTGGCGATTGCGCGTGCGATGGTGGAGCCGCGGGAGCTGCTGGTCATTGACGAACCGAGCAAGGGGCTGGCGCCGGCGATTGTTCAGAACTTGATCACGGCGTTGCGGGAGCTGAAGAAGACGTCGCAGACGACGGTGTTGCTGGTGGAGCAGAACTTTCGGGTGGCTGCTGAGCTGGGCGATTCAGTCGCGGTGATGGATGACGGGCGGGTTGTGCATCGGGGCTCGATGTCTGAGTTGATTGCGGATGCGGGGCTGCAGCAGCGGTTGTTGGGGTTGTCGCTGGGGGCGCATCAATGAGCGCTCCACGTTTTTGGGATGGCCGGGTAACTTTCTTCTGCGGGGCCAGAAGAAAGTCACCAAAGAAGAGGCCCTGAACCGCACACCAGCACCACATGCACGAGCTGCGCCGTGCAACGGCCGGTCGGTGAGTGGACAGACGCGAGCCGCTGCGCTCTCGCTGCTGTCCTTGTCACCAGCAGCGCTGATCGCACCACCTGCCCGCTTAACGCGCGGCTGCACGCCGGGCTCACGAGGAATACCGAATGCAGCGTCGCTCGGGCGACGCGATGGCTCGTTTCTCCTCGTAGGTCGGGGTGAGCGCAGCCAACCCCAACACTCCCCGAACCGCCCAGCGTTGGGATTAGCACCCCAACCTACGCGTCGCCCCAGCGACGCCGCGTTTGCATTCCCTGGTGAGCCCGGCATGCAGCCGGCGTTAACGGGCGTGAAGGGGCGAGCCATGGCACTCGTCATAGGGACAGCAGCGAGAGCGCAGCGGGTCGCGTCTAGGCGCCATGCAGGCGAGAGTTTTCGCGCGCCACTCGTGGCGCCGCGGTGCTCGTGTGCGGTTCAGGGCCTCTTCTTTGGTGACTTTCTTCTGGCCCCGCAGAAGAAAGTTACCCCGCCGCCGGGCGGGACTCCCGGCAATGCAGCGAGCCGTGACGCTCTCCGCAAGAGCACCCCACAAGCATGAAGCTCGACCCAAGACCCCTCGCGCTCCTCGCAGCCATCATGCTGCTCGCGCTGCCCCTCACCGGCAGCCCCAGCACCTGGCTCAACCTCACCCTGGCCGGCATCGCCATGGGCCTGATCATCTTCGTCATCGCCTCCGGCCTGACGCTGGTCTTCGGCCTGATGGACGTCCTCAATTTCGGCCACGGCGTCTTCATCGCGCTGGGCGCTTTCATGGCCACCACCGTGCTCGCCGCGATGGCGCCGTGGGCCAGCAGTCCTGACGTGCTATCCAACCTGACAGCACTCGCCGCCGCCTGCCTCGCCGGCATGGCGATCGCCGCCGCCGTTGGCGTCGTGTTCGAGCGCGTGCTCGTCCGCCCCGTCTACGGCCAGCATCTCAAGCAGATCCTCATCACCATGGGCGGCATGATCATTGGCGAGGAGCTGATCAAGGCCAGCTGGGGACCGCAGCTCATCCCGCTGCCAATGCCCGAGACGCTGCGCGGCATCTTCCTGTTCGGCGACGTCGCGGTTGAGAAGTTCCGCGTGCTATCGATGGTCGTCGGCCTGGTCGTGCTCGTCGGCCTGCTGCTCGTGCTGAACCGCACCAAGATCGGCCTGCTGATACGCGCCGGCGTGCAGGACCGCGAGATGGTCGAGGCGCTGGGCTACCGCGTGCGGCGCCTCTTCGTCGGCGTCTTCGTGGCCGGCGCTGCGCTCGCCGGCCTCGGCGGCGTGCTGTGGGGTCTCGTCCAGCAGGGGGTCACGCCGCAGATCGGCGCGCAGGTCAACCTGCTGCTCTTCATCGTCATCATCATCGGCGGCCTCGGCTCGACGGTGGGTTGCCTCGTCGGCGCGCTGCTCGTCGGCCTGGTGGCCAACTACGTCGGCTTCATCGCGCCCAAAGCCGCGCTGTTCTCCAACATCGGGCTGATGGTGGCCATCCTGCTGTGGCGCCCGCAGGGCCTCTACCCGGTGGGCGCCAAATGATCCGCGCACTGCTCTCCCACGACCTGCCACGCAGCCGCCTCCTGGCCGCGCTGCTGATCGCCTGCTTCGTCGGCCTGCTCGGCGCGCCTTTCATCTTCCCGGGCACACAGGCGCTCAACGTTGCCGCCAAGATCCTCGTCTTCATACTGCTCGTGGCCAGCTACGACCTGCTGCTGGGTTACACCGGCATCGTCAGCTTCGCGCACACGATGTTCGTTGGCATCGGCGCCTATGGCATCGCCATTGCGTCGGCGCGTCTCGGGCCGGACTGGACCTCGCTCGGCATGGGCTTCATCGCCGCCCTTGCGCTCAGCGCCGTGCTGGCACTTGCCATGGGCCTGGCCAGCCTGCGCGTGAAGGCCATCTTCTTCGCGATGATCACGCTCGCTGTCGCCTCGGCCTTCATGACACTGGCCTCCCAACTGAGCGAGTTCACCGGCGGCGAGGACGGCCTGAACTTCCAGCTGCCCGACGTGCTGCGGCCATCGACTGAGTTCATGGAGGAGCCGTTCCTCGGCGTCATGCTGGACGGCCGGCTGCTGACCTACTACCTGCTCTTCGTCGCCGTCGCGGCCCTCATCGTGCTGCTGCTGCGCATCGTCAACTCACCGTTCGGCCGCGTGCTGCAGGCAATTCGAGAGAACGAGTTCCGCGCCGAAGCCATCGGCTATCGCATCGTCGTCTATCGCACCGGCGCCAACGTCATCGCGGCCCTGCTGGCCTGCTGCGGCGGCGCGCTGCTGGCGCTGTGGCTGCGCTACACCGGCCCCGAGACGGCCATGAGCATGGAGATCATGCTGGACCTGCTGCTCATCGTCGTCATCGGCGGCATGGGCACGGTCTACGGTGCGGTCATCGGCAGCGTGCTCTTTATCGTCGCGCAGAACTATCTGCAGGCGTTGTTGAAGGGCGCCGGCTCGCTGGTCGACGGCGTGCCGGTGTTGAGCACGCTGGTGTCGCCCGACCGCTGGCTGCTGTGGCTGGGCCTGCTATTCGTGTTGGCGGTCTACCACTTCCCCGGCGGCATCGTCGGGCGGCTGCGGCTGGCGGCGTGGGCGCGCGGGAGAGCCAAGCCATGAGATCGCTCTACATCAACTGCCTGGGTCGCGAAATCCACGTCACCGCCTGGGGCGACGAGGCGTCGCCGGCTGTCATCGCCTGGCACGGCCTGGCTCGCAGCGGGCGCGATTTCGACGACTTCGCGGCCGCGCTGAGCACCCGGTGGCACGTCATTTGCCCGGACACGCCGGGTCGCGGCCTGTCGCAGTGGGCGACGGACCCGGCGCGCGAATACTGCCTGGACTTCTACGTGGACATCGCCGAGGCGCTGCTGGATGGACTCGGCCTGCAGAAGGTGCATTGGGTCGGCACGTCCATGGGCGGCGCCATCGGCACGCTGGGGGCCGCGACCAAGCTTCGCGGCCGCATCAAGCGCCTGGTGCTCAACGACAACGGCCCGGAGCTGGCTACGCCGGCGATGGCCCGCATCAAGGCCTATGCCGGCCAGCCGCCCAGCTTCGTGACCGTGACCGAGCTGGAGGCCTACTTCCGCGAGATCTATGCGAGCTTCGGTCACCTGAGTGACACGCAGTGGCGACACCTGACCGAGACCTCGCTGCGCCGCCTGCCCGATGGCCATGTGACGCCCCATTACGACCCGGCGCTGGTGCAGCAGTTCGAGCATCACCCGCACGACTACGAGCTGTGGGCCGCATGGGACCAGCTTGACCTGCCAGTGCTGTGCCTGCGCGGCGAGGACTCGACACTGCTGACCGCTGAGACGGCGCAGGCCATGCGGGAGCGCGGCCCGCGCGCGGCGGTGGCGCTGATCCCCGGCTGCGGCCACGCGCCGGCGCTGAACACGCCCGAGCAGATTGGCCTCATCGAACGCTTCCTTTCAGCGGGCCAGACCCCGTGAATGCCCGTAAGCCGACGCGATGCATGAAGGCCTAGAGTCGCGCAGCCAACAGCCAAGTCCATGAGCGAATTCATCCTCGAGACGCACGACCTGACGAAGGAGTTCAAAGGCTTCACCGCCGTAGACTCGGTGAACCTGCAGGTTCAGCGCGGACACATCCACGCGCTCCTCGGGCCCAACGGTGCCGGCAAGACGACCTGCTTCAACCTGCTGACCAAGTTCCTGGTGCCGACGCGTGGGCGCATCGTCCTTGCAGGCACCGACATCACTGGTGAGACCTCGGCGCAAATCGCGCGGCGTGGCGTGATCCGGTCGTTTCAGATCTCGGCGGTGTTTCCGCACCTGACCGTGTTGGAGAACGTGCGCATCGGGCTGCAGCGGTTCACGGGCACGAGCTTCCACTTCTGGAAGGGGCTCACGGGGCTGAAGACGCTGGACGCGAAGGTGTTGTCGCTGCTGGAGCTGGTCGACCTGCGGGACATGGCCTCGTTGAAAGCGGCGGACCTTCCCTATGGCCGCAAGCGCGCTCTGGAAATCGCCACGACCATGGCGATGGAGCCGCAGCTGATGCTGCTTGACGAGCCGACGCAGGGCATGGGGCATGAAGACGTGGACCGGGTCACTGCCTTGATCAAGCGCGTGGCCGAAGGGCGGACGGTGCTGATGGTGGAGCACAACATGAAGGTCGTCGCGAGCATCGCGGATCGGATCACGGTGTTGGCGCGGGGTGCGGTGCTGGCTGAGGGTGATTACGCGACGGTGTCGAAGCATCCGGCGGTGTTGGAGGCTTATATGGGCACCGAGGCGAGTGAGTTGGTGGGGGCGCATTGATGGTGCTGCTGCTCGGTGCTCTGGCTTGGCGCCACGTTGCCGGGAGTCCCGCCCGGCGGCGGGGTAACTTTCTTCTGCGGGGCCAGAAGAAAGTCACCAAAGAAGAGGCCCTTAACCGCACACCAGCACCACATGCACGAGCTGCGCCGTGCGACAGGCGAACGGCGAGTGGGCAGACGCGAACCGCTGCGCTCTCGCTGCTGTCCCTGTCACCAGCATCACTCACCGCACCACCTACCCGCTTAACGTCGGCTGCACGCCGGACTCACCAGGAATACCAAGACGGCGGCGCTCGGGCGCCGCGTTCAGCCGCACCGACTCCGTCGACGCGTCGCCCCAGCGAAGCCGCGTTCGCATTCCCTGGTGAGCCCGGCGTGCAGCCGGCGTTAACGGGCGTGAAGGTTCGATCCTTGGCTCTCGTCATAGGGACAGCAGCGAGAGCGCAGCGGTTCGCGTCTGCCCGAAACGCCAGCGGCTGTTTTCGCGCGCCGCTGATGGCGGCGCCGCACTCGTGTGCGGTTCAGGGCCTCTTCTTTGGTGACTTTCTTCTGGCCCCGCAGAAGAAAGTTACCCGGCTGCCGGGACGGACTCCCGGCAATGCAACGATGACACGCTCTCTTCGCCGAGCAAGCTGACCAAAGCCATGGCCACTCCAGCCCTCGAAATCCAGAACCTCCACGCCTGGTACGGCGAAAGCCACATCCTCCACGGCATCAACTTGTCCGTGCAGCCCGGCCAGGTCGTCACCCTGCTCGGCCGCAACGGCGCCGGCCGCACCACCACGCTGCGCGCCATCCTCGGCCTGACCGGCGCACGCAAGGGAAGCATCAAGGTCCACGGTGAAGAGACCATCCACCTCGCCACCCACCGCATCGCCCAGCTCGGCCTCGGCTACTGCCCTGAAGAGCGCGGCATCTTTGCCAGCCTCACCGCCGAAGAGAACCTGCGCCTGCCGCCACCGCTCAAATCCAAACGTGGCAAGGTGATGAGCGAGGCAGACATCTACGCCATGTTCCCCAACCTTGCCGAGCGCAAGAACAGCCCCGGCACGCGCCTCTCGGGCGGCGAACAGCAGATGCTGGCCGTCGCGCGCATCCTGCGCACCGGCGCCGACATCCTGCTGCTGGACGAGATCAGCGAAGGCCTCGCCCCCGTCATCGTCCAAGCCCTGGCGCGCATGATCCGCACGCTCAAGAGCCAGGGCTTCACCATCGTCATGGTGGAGCAGAACTTCCGTTTCGCCGCACCGCTGGCCGACCACTTCATCGTCATCGAGCACGGCGAAGTCGTGCTGTCCTTCCCCGCAGCCGAACTCCAGGCCCACCAGGCCCGGATGGACGAGCTGCTCAGCGTCTAACCCAACAACCCACTGGAGACAACACCATGAAGAAGACACTCATCGCCGCCACCCTCGCATGCTGCGGCCTGACCGCGCAGGCCCAGATTTCGGGTGACGTCATCCGCATCGGCATCATCACGGACATGTCCGGCCTGTACGCCGACATCGACGGCCAGGGCGGCGTGGAGGCCATCAAGATGGCCATCGCCGACATGAAGGGCATGGCCGCGGGCAAGAAGGTCGAGCTGATCTTTGCCGACCATCAGAACAAGGCCGACGTCGCCGCCAGCAAGGCGCGCGAGTGGATGGACACGCAGGGTCTGGACCTGCTGATCGGCGGCACCAACTCCGGCGCCAACCTGGCCATGGCCAAGATTGCGGCCGAGAAGAAGCGCCTCTTCATCTCCATCGGTGCTGCCTCGGCCCGCCTGACCAACGAAGACTGCACGCCCTACACCGTGCACTACGCCTACGACACCGTCGCGCTGGCCAACGGCACCGGCAACGCGGTCGTCAAGAGCGGCGGCAAGAACTGGTATTTCCTGACCGCCGACTACGCCTTCGGCGCCAGTCTGCAGGCCGACACGACGGCCGTTGTGCAGAAGGCCGGCGGCAAGGTCGTGGGCAGCGTCAAGCACCCGCTGTCGGCCAGCGACTTCTCCAGCTTCCTTCTGCAAGCGCAGGGGTCGGGCGCGCAGATCCTGGGCCTGGCCAACGCCGGTGGCGACACGATCAACTCGATCAAGGCCGCCAACGAGTTCGGCGTCACCAAGACGATGAAGCTGGCCGGCCTGCTGATGTTCATCAACGACGTGCATTCGCTGGGCCTGAAGGCCACCGAGGGCATGTACCTGACCGATGGCTGGTACTGGAACCAGAGCCCCGAGTCGCGCGCCTGGAGCCGCAACTTCTTCGCCAAGATGAAGCGCATGCCCTCCATGCTGCAGGCGGCGGACTACTCGGCCGTGACCCACTACCTGAAGGCCGTCGACGCGACCAAGACCGACGACGCCGACAAGGTCATGACCAAGATGAAGGCCACCAAGGTCAATGACTTCTTCGCCAAGAACGGCGAGATCGGCCCCGACGGCCGCATGCGCTACGACATGTACCTGATGCAGGTGAAGAAGCAATCCGAGTCCAAGGAGCCGTGGGACTACTACAACGTGGTGCAGACCATCCCCGCGAACGACGCGTACACCAAGCTGGCTGACAGCAAGTGCCCGCTGGTCAAGAAGTGATGGGCTGACCGGCATGGGGAAATGCAACCACAGAGGCACTGAGAACAGCCTTTGACTCCTTTGCATTTCCTCCGTGTCTCTGTGCCTCTGTGGCTGCCTTTGAACCTGACGCCCCATGACTGAGTTGTTTGGTATTCCACTGCCCGCGCTGCTCGGCCAGCTGCTGCTCGGCCTGGTGAACGGCTCGTTCTACGCGATGCTCTCGCTGGGCCTGGCGGTCATCTTCGGCATGCTCAACATCATCAACTTCGCCCACGGGGCGCTGTACATGATGGGCGCCTTTTTGGCGTGGATGGGCATGGACCTGCTGGGGCTGAACTACTGGGTCATGCTGGGCCTGGCGCCCCTCCTCGTCGGGCTGCTGGGTATCGTCATCGAACGCACGATGTTGCAGTGGCTCTACAAGCTCGACCATCTCTACGGCCTGCTGCTGACCTTCGGCCTCACGCTTGTCATCGAGGGCGTGTTCCGCAGCTTCTACGGCGTCTCGGGCCAGCCCTACTCGGTGCCCGAGCAGCTGCAGGGCGCCACCAACCTCGGCTTCATGATCCTGCCGAACTACCGGGCCTGGGTGGTCGTCGCGTCCATCACCGTCTGCCTGGCCGTGTGGGCGCTGATCGAGAAGACCTCGCTCGGTGCCAAGCTGCGTGCCGGCACCGAGAACCCCAAGCTCGTGCAGGCCTTCGGCATCAATGTGCCGCTGATGGTCACGCTGACCTATGCCGCCGGCGTGGCGCTGGCGGCGTTTGCCGGCGTGTTGGCAGCGCCCATCCTTCAGGTGTCGGCGCTGATGGGCAGCAACCTCATCATCGTGGTGTTTGCCGTGGTCGTCATCGGCGGCATGGGCTCCATCCTCGGCTCCATCGTCACGGGCCTGGGCCTGGGCGTCGTCGAAGGGCTGACCAAGGTCTTCTACCCCGAGGCGTCCAACACCGTCGTCTTCGTCGTCATGGCCATCGTGTTGCTCGTCCGCCCCGCCGGGCTCTTCGGCAAAGAGAAGTGATGAACAAGAAACTGCTCGGCTATGTCGCCTTGTTCGTCGGCATCGCGCTGCTGCCGGCGCTGGGCGTCTATCCCATCTTCGTGATGAAGGTGCTGTGCTACGCGCTGTTCGCCTGCGCCTTCAACCTGCTGGTGGGTTTCACCGGCCTGCTGTCCTTCGGCCATGCGGCCTTTCTCGGTACCGCTGCCTACGTGACCGGGCACGCGCTCAAGGTCTGGGCCCTGCCAGCGCCGCTGGGCCTGGCGGTGGGCGCCGGTGCGGCGGCGGCGGTGGGCCTGGTGTTCGGCCTGCTGGCCATCCGGCGCTCGGGTATCTATTTCTCGATGATCACGCTGGCGCTGTCGCAGATGCTGTATTTCGTCTTCCTGCAGGCGCCCTTCACCGGCGGCGAGGACGGCCTGCAGTCGGTGCCGCGTGGCAGCTTCTTCGGTCTGGATCTGGCCAACGACCTGACGCTGTTCTACGTCGTGCTGGGGATCTTCATCGCCGCCTTCTGGCTGATCTACCGCATCGTCCATTCGCCCTTCGGCCAGGTGCTGACGTCCATCCGCGAGAACGAGGCGCGCGCCACGTCCCTGGGCTACGACACCGCCCACTTCAAGCTGCTGGCCTTCGTGCTGTCCGCCGGCCTGGCTGGCCTGGCGGGTGCGACCAAAACGCTGGTGCTGGGCTTTGCCACGCTGACCGATGCGATCTGGACCACCTCCGGCCTGGTCATCCTGATGACGCTTGTGGGCGGCATGGGCACGCTGGTCGGCCCGATGGTCGGCGCGCTCGTCATCATTGCGCTGGAGAACAAGATCGGCGACTTCGGCAAGCTGCTGGCTGACACCACCGGCGTGGCCTGGTTCAACGGCCTGGGTGAATCGGTCAGCCTCGTCACCGGGCTGATCTTCATCGTCTGCGTGCTGGCCTTCAGGCGCGGGCTGGTGGGTGAGGCAATGGCGCTGCTGGAGAAGCGGCGGGCTGCTAACTGACCGCTTCTAGGGGATGCGAGGCGTTGCCCGAATGAGCGGCGCCCCGTAAAAACGGGGCCCCCGTTCTTGGAGGTTGCCGCCATGCGCCCATCCCTGTCTGCCGCTCTCGCGCTCGCACTGACCACCGCTTTGGCGGCGCCTGCAGCGCACGCCACCACTTGGGACGCTGCCGCGCTCGCGGCGATTCCGACCTCCACGGTGGGCGCTGCGCACTACTTTTCCGACGACGGCAGCGAACTCATTCTGAGCGTCATCCAGGATCGCACCGGCGACGGCAGCATGGGAAGCTCCAGCGCCCCCGGCCATCAAGGCTTGTGGCTGGGCCAGGACGGGCTGAGCTCGCGGTACTTGGTGCTGTTCAACCTGCCGATCACGCGGCTGAGCATGAGCTTCGTGGGGCTGACTGCGGCGGGCGGCCAAGCCGAGCGCCTCACGGCCTTCGACGTCATCGCCCCACCGCCGTTCACGATCAGTTTCGACAGTCCCGACGGCAGCGCCAGCTATGCCGGTGGCGATGTACTGGCTCTGGGCGCAGACGGCAAGGGCCGACTGGATTTCGTGCCGGCGACGCCAGTCACACTCAGTGGCATCGCCTTCACGCATGACCAGCCGGCCGCGCTCGGCGGCTTCGTTATCACCCGCGTGGAGGTTTCCCCGGTGCCCGAGCCCGCCGGCGCAGCCGCATGGTTGTGCGGGATCGCTTCCCTTGGCGCCAGCAGCCGATGGCGCCGTCGCTCCGTCGCGCGTTAGGCCCCGACGCGGGGCTGAGGCGACGGTGCCGCGGGCAAAGCGACCGGCTTCTTCCTGAAAACCAGCACATTGCCGGCCATCACCAGCACCAGCCCGGCCAGGGCCGGTGCCGTCCACTGGTAGCCCTCCACCCAGGCCGACACGTTCAGCGCGACGACCGGGAACAGCACCGTGCTGTAGGCAGCGCGCTCCGGGCCCAGCCGACCGACCAGCGTCAGATAGGCCGTGAAGCCGATGACCGAGCCCGGAATCGCCAGGTACAGCAGCGCCCAGACATAGCGCTCGCTGCTGTCGAACGTGAACGGTAAGCCGGCCACGAGCGCATAGCCCAGCAAGATGGCCGTGCCGACGGCCATGCCCCACGCATTCGTCTGCACCGGCTTGAGCCCCTGGCCCTGCAATGCGGCCGACAGCAGGTTGCCGGTCGAGAAGCACAGCGTGCCGGCCAGCGCCCAGGCCAGGCCGGTCAGCGTCGCCGCGCTCGCTTGCTGGCCGGCGATCTCGGGCCAGAACAGCAGCGTGAGTCCCGCCAAGCCGAGTGCGCCTCCGCCCAGCACTTGCGGCGCAATCGACCGGCCGTGCACCACACGCGCCAGCAGCGCATTCCACAGCGCCGAGCTGGAGAACACGACGGCCACCAGGCCGCTGGCCAGCGTCTGGCTGGCGTTCAGGAAGCAGACGAAATTCAGGCAGAACAGGCACAGGCCCTGGGCCAGCACCCAGGTGAGCGCTCGCCCACGTGGCACGACGAGCTGGCGCCGCCAGGCCAGCCAGGCGAACAGCACCAGCGCCGCCAGGCCAAAGCGGTAGGCGATGGACAGCGAAATAGGCACGGGGCCCAGCTGCCATTTCAAGGCGATCCACGTCGTGCCCCAGATCAGCACGACGAGTCCGTACAGCAATGCATTCATGCCGCCAGCATCGCGCGCCGGGGCGCCGCGCGATTGCAGATTCCTGCGCATCGTCTCCCCGGCCATCTGCTGGGAAAGGCCTGCGGCACTAGCATCGGGTCATGGCCTTCCTGACCGCCGGCGCAACCGACCAGCAACCCGTCTTCGAAGTGCTGGCCCGTTCCCGCGCGCGCCGCGAGCGTGAGCTGGCGCTGACCGACGGCCTGCGCCTAGTCCAGTGGCACAACGACGGCGGCCGCATGGACTACCAGCGGCCGGGCCACCACACGCTGTCGGTCTACCTGCAGGGCGGCCACGCTACCCACCTCATCGAGACGCCGCGCGAGACGGGCTCGCCCGGCTGCCACTGCATCCTGCCGGCCGAGCACGAATCGCGCTGGAACGTCGCCGGGCCGCTGCGCTTCGTGCACCTCTACCTGTCGGCCGACGCCTGGGCAGACCGCGTGGTGCGCCTGCTGGACGCCGAGCCGCGCGCCATCACGCTGGAGCAGCGCATCTTCGGCGCGGACGCGACGCTGGCCGCCTGGGGCCAGCGGGTCGCCACACTGGACTGGCGGGACCCGGCGGAGCGCCTGCGCATCGACGCTCTCAGCCAGGGCGCGCTGGACCATCTCGTGCTGCACGCCGCCCAGCCCCGGCAACGCCAGCGCGCCGAACGTTTGGCCGGCGGCCTGTCCGGACCGGCCCGGCGGCAAGTGCTGGGCTTCGTCGACGCCCACCTCGACAGCGCCGAGCTCAGCCTGCCGCGCCTGGCCGCGCAGGCCCACCTGTCCGAGTTCCACTTCGCGCGCATGTTCCGCGCTTCCATGGGCTGCAGCGTGCACGACTGGGTCGCCCGCCGGCGCCTGGACCGTGCTCGCGCGCTGCTGCGCGAAACGGCGTCGCCGCTGGCCGACATCGCCGCCGCCTGCGGCTATGCCGGCGCCAGCCATCTCAGCCAGCGCTTCAAGGCGGGCACCGGGACGACGCCCGGTCAGTACCGGCGCACATTGGCCGGCTGAGGCTGCTGCCAGTACGTCGTCAGCATTCACTGGTGAGTTAGGGGGCGCGCCAAACGCCACCGTGGCCCACTATCCAGGCCATGCTCAAGTCGGCCCGCGCCCTCTTCACCGCCACGCTCATCGTGTCGGTGCTGGGCTTCGCGCTGACGCTGTGCATCCCCGACGAAGGCGAGCCAGCCGACAGCCCGCTGGCGACCGCCCGCCTGATGCTGCCACCTCAGCGCTGAGGCACAGCCGCCCCCGGCGTGACAAACGACGCCCCCGGGGCCGGCCGCCGATGGGCCTGTTCGCGAACAAGACACTCGCCGGCGCGATGATGTGCGACCTGATCTAGCACTTTCGCCCCGACGATGAACGAGCTGTTGACCTGGACCCTGGCCGCCGCGGCGGCCGCCGTCGTGCTGCTGTTGCTGTGGCTGGGCTGGCGCCGCCAGCAGAGTTCGCGCGCCAATGCAGAGCGCCGCGAGGCTGAGCGGCTGATGCTGGAGCGTGCCGAGCACATCGCTCGCGCCTCCCGGACCGCAGAGACCCCCGCGCAGCAGGCCGACGCCCAGGCGCTGCGCGAGGTCGAAGCGGGCATGGCGCAGCGCCTGGCCCAACAGCGCGGCGAGGAAGAGCGCATCGAGGCCGACCGCGCACGCGCCGACCGCGAGGACGCGGCCCGCATCGAGGCCCAGGCCCTCGCGGCCCGCGAAGCCGCCGCCGCGGCCGAAGCGCAGCGGCAGGAGGAATTGCGCGTCGAGGCGCAGCGGCTGGACGTCGAACGCCTGGCCCGCGAAGCCGAGGAAGACGCGGCGCGCGAGGCGGCCGCCGCTGCCGAGGTGCAGCGCCTGGCCGAAGCGCGGGCCGAGGCCGAACGGCTTGAAACCGAACGACTTGCCCAGGAGCAGGCCGCACGCGAAGCTGAGGCCCACGCCGCCGCTGAAGCGCGGCGCGTGGCCGAGGAGCAAGCGGAAGCCCAACGGCAGCAAGCCGAGCGAGAAACCGCCGAGCGCTTGGCGCGAGAACAAGCGGCCCGCGAAGCCGCGCAAGCCGCCGAAGCCGCACGGCTGGTGGCCCAGCGACAAGCCGAAGAGGCTGCCCGCCTCGAAGCGGAACGCGCTGCCGCGGAAGCTGCTGCAGCGGCCGCCGCTGCAGCCGCAACCCGCGAGCTGCGCGCCGACGAGACCCTGGTGCTGGTGGCCGACGACTCCAAGATCGTGCGCGTCAAGATCAGCCGCCTGCTGGCCGGCCAGGGCTACCGCGTCGCGCTGGCCGAGAGCGGTGAGCAGGCGCTAGAACTGATGGCCGCCGAGCGCCCGCACCTGCTGATCACCGACGTCGAAATGCCCGGCATCGACGGCTTCGAGCTGACCCGCCAGGTACGCGCCGCGGCCGCGACGGCTGAACTGCCCGTCGTCATGATCACGTCCTCCGACGACAAGCAGGCCGAGGCCGAAGCGGCCGGTGTGACCCAGCTGCTCGGCAAGCCCTATTCGGAAGAAGCGCTGATCGCCGCGATCGAGAAGGCAAGGCTCGCCGTGCGCTTGCCGGCCTAGGGTTTCGCGGCGCGCTGCACGTCGCGCGCCCAACGCGGCGCCCATTTCAGCAGCGGCTCGATGGCCACCAGCAACGCGCGCCCCTGGGCGCTGAGCCCATAGCCGCTGCCCGCGTCATGCTCGACCAGCAGCGCCTCGCGCAGCTCGGCCAACCGCTGGTTCAGCACCGAGGCCGACACATCGCCGCAGGCCGCCTGCAACGCGCGGAAATTGAGGCGCACGGCCCCACCGCGCAGCTCCCACAGGATGCGCAGTGTCCAGCGGCGGTTGAACAGCTCCAGCGCGGCGTTGACCGCGTCCTTGCCTGAAGGCGGCTCGGTGGCCGCCGCCAGCTGCGCCAGGCGTTTGGTTGTCATGCTTTGATTTTAGAAGCAGATCCAGCTAGAGTCCGCTCACCGCGACGCTTCTGATTCCGAAGCATGAACACAACCTCTCCTCGCATCGCCCCTCGGACCCTGCCACTGCCGCCCGATCTGGCGGAGCGCATGGCCCGGCTGGTGCCGGCTGGCATGGCGCCGCCGCAGATCTTCCTGACCGTCGCCCGCCACGGCGAGTTGTTCAAGGAGATGGTGGACAGCGGCCTGCTCGGCCCCACCGGCCTGGCGGACCGCAGGCGCTTGGCGCCCCCGCTGCGCGAGGCCGTCATCCTGCGCACCTGTGCCGCGGCCCGTTGCGACTACGAATTCAACCTGCATGAGCAGACGATCTCGCGGCGCATGGGTTTGAGCGACGCGCAGATCACCGACCTGCGCGAGGCCGCGCCCGACACGACGCTGTGGTCCCGCGAGCTGCTGGCCGTGCTGCGCCTCGTCGACGGCCTAGTCCAACGCCTGGATGTCGACGACGCCACCTGGGCGGAGCTGCGCCGCCACTTCGACGAGGCCGCGCTGATCGAGATCACCCAGCTCGTCGGCCACTACACCGGCGTGGCCATGCTGGCGGCGCTGGTCAAGCCGGCTTTTGATTGCTACCGCTAGCGGCTATCGTCGGGCCGCAGGGACAACTTCGATGCGGGACATGGAATTTCAACGATTCACCGCGCCCGACGCGGCAGCACTCGATGTCAACATTGGCGAGCACCGAGTCAAACTGGCGCAGGCGCTGCAAGCAGGCGACGATCTCGACGTCATTGATGGCACCGCCGACCTGGCCGGCCTGTTGACGACGGCTCGCCGCGAGCCTGAGGCGCTGGCACTGCTGCAAAGCCAGCTCGACGGCGCCGAGCGTTTCCCGGCCTCCGAGATCTCCGGCTGGTTCTGGAACACCTATGCCACGGCGCTGCAGTACAACGGTCTGCGCGCCGAGGCCGAGCACGTCTTCGCGAAAGCGCTGGCGCTGGCCCGCGCCGGCGGCTGGGTCCGCCTGCAATCTTTCGTGCTGCAGCACTGGGGCCGCAGCCTGGTCGAGCAAGGCGAACTCAATGAGGCGCAGTCCAAGTTCGAGGAGGCACTCGCGATTCGCCGCCAGCTGAACGACCCACGCACCGCGTCCACCGAGCAGGCCCTGGCCGGCCTGGCCGAACTGCGGGAGCAGACATGAGCGCCGCCGAGAACGCCGCTCGCTTGCTGCATGGCAGCTGCCACTGCGGCGCCGTGCGCCTCACGCTGCCTTTTTCACCCGAGAAGGCGACGAAGTGCAACTGCTCGCTGTGCCGCCGCCTGGGCGGCCTGTGGGCCTATTACGAGTTCGGCACGGTCACGGTGGAAGGTCACCCCGAGCACACCGCGGAGTACATCTGGGGTGACAAGACGCTTCGCAATGTCCGCTGCGTCCATTGCGGCTGCGTCACCCATTGGGAGCCGCTGGCGCCCGAGGCGGGCGCGCGGCACGGCGTGAACCTGAACAACTTCGACCCGCAGCTGCAGGCATCCGTCCAGGTGCGGCGCTTCGACGGCGCCGACAGCTGGACCTTTCTGGACTGACGGACGGCTCAGCGGGGCGAAGTCCTTCTGCCACGCAGCCCAGCCAGCGCCGCGAGTGCGATGCCACCCAGCGCCAGCGTGCCCGGCTCCGGCACCGTGAAGGTGCCCTCGATGCGAAAAGCACGATCACGGGCCACGCTCTGGCCGCTGACAACGGCCATGCCGGCGCCCAGCGTCTGCTGGTAGGAAGCGTCGTCCCCGCCCGTCGCGCCGAGGATGGCGAAGGCAGGGTTGAAGTCGTCCGCAATCGCCGTCACGCTGATCCAGTACTCCGTGCCTGCCGCGAGGTTGAACACCGCCGGCAGATCGAGCACGTAGTCGTAGAGGCTGACGTTGTAGCTGCCGCCCGCGTTGAGCACGCCTGTGCCGGCGAAGGTGGCGCCCACGCTGGCGGGCGCGATGTTTTGCGACCAGAGCACGGCACCCGGCGCGCCGCCGCCGCTGGCATGGAAAGCGATTTCCCAGGTGTCGACCAGCGGCGCAGGTGCCGGCGCCGGCGTTGTGTTGCCGAACCACAGACCGCGCCAACTGACTCGCTCGACCGACGCGCCGCTGGCCGAGGTGAAGTTATCGAAGGTGCGAAAGCCGCCGCCCGAGACGGTGCCGTAGTCAGACGTGCGCGGTGACGCACCGATCGCGCTCGTGCCGTAGATCAGGGCCGCACTGGCCGACGGGGTCCAGGCGCCGAGGGCTGCGAGAGCCAGGGCAGCGGCTGAGATGGCGAACTTGTTCATCGCATCCATCCTCCGGTTGAGGCAAGCGCCGCGAGTCTAGGTTTGCGCGCCGCAGCGATGCAGCCCTCAAGCGTGGGGGTGTCGGCCGCCGCTCAGCGCTTCACCGCCGCCAGCAGCTTCGCGATGAATTCGTTCAACGCCGGCCCGTTGTCGATCCAGCGCACCACCGCCACGACATCGTTCTCCCAGTCGATGTAGATGATGTTCTGGCCATTGCCGCGGAAAGTCACGCTGCTCTCGGGTGCCGCCGGCAGCGCCTTGCGGCCGGTGTTCAGGAACCAGTTCGCGTAGCCGTACTCGGCATTGGCGGGTCCGGGCGCGCGGGCCTTGGCGAGCCAGTCCCGCGACACGATCTGGCGGCCGTCCCATTCACCCTGGCGCAGGTGCAGGTAGCCGAAGCGCGCCAGGTCCCAGGCGTCGATGAACATGCCGCCACCCCAGTGACCGCCGCCCGACACCGACTGCATGCGCTGCCCGTCCAGCTCCACCCAGCTGTTGTCATAGCCATGCCAGCGCCAGCGGCTGGACGCGCCGATGGGGTCCATCACCTGCTCGCGCAGCACCTCGGGCAGAGGCCGGCGCCAGACCTGCAACGCGGCCAGCGCCAGCACGTTGATGCGCACGTCGTTGTACTTGTAGTGAGAGCCCGGCACATGCAGCGCGCGATTGGGCCAGTCCGCGGGCGCCTTGCCGACAGGGCGGTCGGCCCAGTCGGGCTTGCCCCACAGCGTGCCTTGCCAATCACTCGTCTGGCGCAGCAGGTGCTCCCAGCTGATGGGCGCGTTATGCGGCGTGGTGAACAGGTCGACGCCGGGCGGCATCGCGTCGGCCACGCGCTCGTCGGTGCTCTTGATCAGCCCCTGCTGCCAGGCCAGGCCGACCACCGTGGACAGAAAGGTCTTGGTGATGCTGTGCGACATGTCCACGCGCCGCGTGTCGCCCCATTCGGCCACCACCTTGCTGCGGCGGATGACGATGCCGTTGATGGCGCCGCGCTCACGCGTGGGACCGATCTGCCCGCCGAAATAGGGCTCGGCCTTGCCAAAGGTCTGCGCCAGCGCCAGCGCCTGGTCGCGCGGCGCGGGGTTCTCATGCGCCTGCGCGTAGGCCACGGCCTCGGCCAGCTTGGCGCCGTCCAGGCCTGCGGCGGCCGGCTCGGCGCGCTGCCAGTCGCCACGGGGCGGGAAGTAGGCCGGTTCGGCGGCGGCCAGCGTCGAGGCGAGGGCGGTGAGGAGGAAGAGGCGGCGGGGGAGGGTCATCGAGGCATTGTGGCTAGTGGCGGTTGCACCGCGAACTTGTGCAGCCTGCTCGACGGCGTAAGCAGTCAGGACGACGGACCGTTCTGCGAGAGCGGACATACTTGCTTTGCCTTCAACTTCCGCTGAGTCAATGACGGCGTGGTGTCATGCAATCGTCGCTACGTGCCGTCGTCCTAGTCCTTGGCGTTTTGTTGATGCTGGCAGCGCTTGTGGCTTTTGGGCGCGTCGGGTTTGCCGGGTCCAGAGCCGGCGGTCCAGTGATCTTGGCCATCCTTGGCGGGTCGATACTTGCTGTCGGGTTAGCCATGCCGAAACGCGGGTTGTGGCGCCGCACTGGCGCCGAAGGCCAGGCCCCTTCAGAGAGCGATGATTTGCATCGCGCGTCGTTTCTGCAGGACGAGCGGTGCACATCGTCATCCGCCCCCGACCCAGACTGATCGACAACCGCAACCTGCATGAAGCTCCTCGTCACAGTCCACCTCGATGGCGCGCACGCCAATGTCGCAGCCGTAGCCTTCGACGCCTGGTATGCCGCGGAACCAACGAAGACGTATGTCTCGCGCATCGCCCATGTCGAGAAGCCGGTACGCGGCGAACTCGACCTGCGGGAGTTGCCGTGCGTGATGCAGTTGCTGCGCGAGCACGGCCTGGCGCCTGAACTCATCCTGTTTGAAGGCTTCGTCCATCTGGATGCCAACGAAACACCGGGGCTCGGCCAGCACCTGTTTCATGCGCTGGGCAGCACCGTGCCTGTCGTCGGCGTTTCCAAGAAAAGCCTGCCCGGCCTGTCGGCGCAGGTCGAGGTCATGCGCGAAGAAGAAGCGCCGCCGCTGTGGGTGACCTGCGCGGGCATCGACATCGGTGCCGCCAAGGCGCGACTGCGCGCGATGCATGGAAGGAAGCGCGTGCCCACGCTGATGAAGCTGGCGGCTCGCCTGGCAAAGAATACGGATTGATCGTGCGTCGGTAACAGCGACAGCGCTGCGCGTCATGACCCACCGCAAAGCACAAGCCGCTTGACCTTGCCATCATGGCAAGCTTGACGATGCCGGCATGAACACCATCACCGCCCCCGCTTCCGCCCCTGCTTCCGCGCTGAGCGACGTGACGCTGCAGGTCAGTGGCATGACCTGCGCCTCCTGCGTGCGCCGTGTCGAGAAGGCCTTGCAGGCCGTGCCCGGCGTGCAGGCTGCCAGCGTCAACCTGGCGACCGAGAAGGCCTCGGTGAAGACGCTGCCCAATGTGCAGGTGGCCACGCTGACGGCCGCGCTGGACAAAGCTGGCTATCCGGCCACACCTGTTGAGAGCGCCGCGCCCCCGGCACCAGCGGGCACCACGGGCCTGCCCGCCTGGTCGCCCGTGGCGGCCGGCACGGCGCTGACGCTGCCCCTCGTGCTGCCCATGCTGCTCGGCGTGTTCGGCAGCGCCTGGATGCTGCCGGGCTGGCTGCAGCTGCTGCTGGCCACCCCTGTGCAGTTCATCCTCGGCGCGCGCTTTTACCGCGCCGGCTGGGCTGCGCTGCGTGCCGGCAGCGGCAATATGGATCTGCTGGTGGCGCTGGGCACGTCGGCCGCCTATGGTCTGTCGGTCTATCTGCTGCTGCGCCACCCCGGCCACGAGCATCTCTACTTCGAGGCCTCGGCGGCGGTTATCACACTGGTGTTGTTAGGCAAGTGGCTGGAGCAGCGCGCCAAGCGCCAGACGACCGATGCCATCCGCGCGCTGAACGCCTTGCGGCCGACGACGGCGCGGGTGCTGCGTGCCATCGACGGCACCCCGGTGGAGGTCGACGTACCGGTGGCCGACGTGCGCGTGGGCGATGTCGTTGCCGTGCGCCCGGGCGACCGCATCCCCGTGGACGGCGAAATCGCCAGCGGCCGCAGCCACGTCGACGAGTCCCTCATCACGGGCGAGAGCCTGCCGGTGGCCAAGTCGCCCGGCGAGCGCGTGACCGGCGGGTCGATCAATGCCGAGGGCGCGCTGACCGTGCGCACGCTGGCCGTCGGCGCCGAGACGACGCTGGCGCGCGTGATCCGCATGGTGGAGTCGGCCCAGGCGGCCAAGGCGCCCATCCACCGTGTCGTCGACCGCGTCAGCGCCGTCTTCGTGCCGGTGGTGCTGGCCATCGCAGCCCTGACCTTTGGCGGCTGGTGGCTGCATGACGGCGACATGGAGGGGGCGCTGATCAATGCGGTGGCGGTGCTCGTCATCGCCTGCCCCTGCGCTTTGGGCCTGGCCACGCCGACGACGCTGATGGCCGGCACCGGCGTCGCGGCGCGCCAGGGAATTCTGATCAAGGACGCCGAGGCGCTGGAGCTGGCGCATGCGGTGTCGGTGGTCGCCTTCGACAAGACCGGCACGCTGACCGTGGGCCAGCCGAGCATCGTCGCCGTCGTGCCGGCCGAGGGGCAAAACCGCGCCGAGCTGCTGCAGCTGGCTGCCGCGCTGCAGCGCAGCAGCAGCCACCCGCTGGCCACGGCGGTGCTGGCCCAGGCCGAGCAGGAAGGCTTGGCCGCGCTGCCCGTGGACGAGGCGCGTGCGCTGCCGGGCCGCGGCGTGCAGGGCCGCGTGCAGGGCCGCACGCTGGCACTGGGCAGTGCCCGGATGGCGCAGGAGCTGGGCGTGCAAGAAGAGGAGGGAGGCGCGCTGGCCGGCGAGGCGGCGCGGCTGGAAGCCGAGGGCCACACGGTGTCGCGGCTGGTGGGCGACGGCCGGCTGCTGGGCCTGCTGGCCTTTGGCGACCGCATCAAGGACACGGCCGCGCAAGCCGTCGCGGGGCTGCACGCGCGCGGCATCCGCACGGTCATGTTGACGGGCGACAGCCGCGGCGCCGCGGCCGGCGTCGCCCGGTCGCTTGGCATCAGCGAGGTCCACGCCGAGGTGCTGCCGGGCGACAAGGCCGCCACGGTGCAGCAGCTGCGCGAAGGTGGCGCGGTCGTCGCCTTTGTCGGCGACGGCATCAACGATGGGCCGGCGCTGGCGGCCGCGTCGGTGGGCTTTGCGATGGCCGGCGGCGCCGACGTGGCCACCGAGGCGGCCGGCGTCACGCTGATGCGCGGCGACCTGCGCCTGGTGGCCGACGCGCTGGACGTGTCGCGCCGCACCTACGCCAAGATCCGCCAGGGCCTGTTCTGGGCCTTTGCCTACAACGTCGTCGGCATCCCGTTGGCGGCGGCGGGCCTGCTCAACCCAGTCATCGCCGGTGCCGCGATGGCCTTCAGCAGCGTCAGCGTCGTCGCCAATGCGCTGACGCTCAAGCGCTGGCGCGGCAGCGCAACGGAGACCCGACCATGAACATCGGTGCAGCAGCCCAGGCGGCCGGCGTGTCGGCCAAGATGATCCGTCACTACGAGAGCTTGGGACTGCTTGCGGCACCCGCGCGCACCGATGCGGGCTACCGCGTTTACGGCCCGCGCGAGGTCCACCAGCTGCGCTTCATCCGGCATTCACGCGACCTCGGCTTCTCGCTCGAACAGATCCGCGCGCTGCTCAGCCTGTGGCAAGACCGTGCCCGGCCCAGCCGCGAGGTGCGCGCGCTGGCCGCCACGCACCTGGCCGAGCTGGAGGCCAAGCTCGCCGAGCTGCAGGCGATGAAGGCGACGCTGGAGCAACTGGTGCACAGCTGCCACGGCGACGAGCGGCCCGACTGCCCCATCCTCGACTCGCTCGGGACCCAGCCGCCGCAGTAACAAAGCGCTGACACATCCGCGCTATCGTTGCCCGTCCTCATCAGCCCAGCGAGCCCACGATGCGCCTTGTCCTCATAGCCACCCTGGCCCTGCTCACTGCCAGCGCCGCCCAGGCCACCTCGTTCGCCTCCTCGGCCGCAGGCGCTGGTTCGGCGTCATCGGGCAGCGTGTCCGACTCCTTCAAGGCCTCGTCGGGCAGCAGCACCGGCGGCGACAAGCGCGCCGAGGGCCGCTACCGCGTCACCGAGGTGGCCCAGGCCGACGCCGGCAAGCTGCGACTGACACTGGCGCGGGACGGTGCAGCGCAACCCAACGACACCGTCGAGCTGACCCTGCCCCAGCAGGCGCTGGCCGCGCGCGCCGTCAACGTCGGCGACGCGGTGCAGGCCACGCCGCAGCCCTATGGCGTCGCGTTCGCGCATGCCGACACCGGCCAGGCTTTCTTCCTGGTGCTGGAAGACGCCTGGCATCGAGAGCTGGCCGCGCGCGTCGTCAAGCCTTGAGACGGTCGGTAGCGGCCCTGCTGCTGGCCGCCGCCGCCGGGGCGCAGGCCGGCTCGCTGCCGCAAGGCTGCGACCGCCCCGTCAGCATCACCGCCACGCAGCAGGACCGCCTGCTGCGCTTTGCGGCCGTCATCCGCGAGGCGCTGGCCGCCTCCGGCGCGCAGGCCGCGCTGATTGCCCGCTCAGGCACCGACCTGTCCCGCTTCGGCCTGCGCTACTCCCACTCTGCCGTGGCGTTGGCCGACGGGTTGGGCACGCCCTGGGCCGTGCGCCAGCTCTACTACGCCTGCGCCGAGGGCCAGGCGCGGCTGTTCGACCAGGGCCTGGCCGGCTTCGTGACCGGCAGCGACGACGCCGAAATCGGCTATGTCAGCCTGCTGCTGCTGCCCCCCGAGGCCGCCGGCCCGCTGGCCGCCGCTGCGCTGGACAAGAGCGTCGCGTTGGGCCTGCTGAACGCACGCTACAGCGCCAACGCCTACCCGTTCAGCACGCGGTACCAGAACTGCAACCAGTGGGTGGCCGAGCTGATCGCCGCGTCCGCCACCGGACTGGCCGCGCGCGCAGACACACAGGCCTGGCTTCAGCGCGAGGGCTACGCGCCCGTGCCCGTGCAGGCCTCGCCATGGCTGATGCTGGCCGGCCGCTTCGTGCCCTGGCTGCATTTCGACGACCACCCGCCGGAGCAGCTCGGCGCCGGCGCCGTGCAGACCAGCCTGCCGGCCAGCGTCGAGACTTTCGCGCTGCAGCGCTGGCCGACGGCCCGGCGCCTGGAGTTCTGCCACGGGCCGCAAGGCGTGGTGCAGCGCGAGGGCGGCGCACCGCTGGCCGCTGGCTGCCAGCCGCAACCCGGCGACCGGATAACCTCGCTCGACTGATCCAGCCGGAGGCGCAGAACGCCCCTCGTAGTCGCCGCCGCTCGACAGAAGTGCGGATGTCAGCCGGGCCGCCACTGCGCACAGTCCGCCCCCACAAGATGACTTTGTTGATTTGGGGGCTGATATGGAAGAACTGCTGGACCGGGTCGATGACACGATGCCGGAAATCACCATTGCCGCGAGCGATGGCGCCGAGCTTCAGGGCTCGTCGTTCGACTACCTGACAAGACCTGGCACCGACCTCGCCGCCAAGGCCCAGGCCTTCCACGCCTGGGCACAGACGCGGGTGTCGCACGGCGTCTTTCCCTATGCCAAGCGCCTGGGTGGCCGGCCGGGCGCAACGGCCGAGCTGATGCTGCTGGACGGCCAGCGCCATGCGGGGCTGAACTTCTCATCGCAGGAATACCTGTCGCTGGCCCGCCATCCCAAGGTCTGCGCGGCGGCCCAGGCAGCGATGGAGCGCTACGGCGTGCACAGCGCCGGCTCCACGGCGCTGGCCGGCAATGTCGAGGAGGCCACGGCGCTGGAGGCCGAGCTGGGCGAGCTGCTGCGCATGCCCGAGGTGCTGCTGTTCCCGACCGGCTGGGCGGCGGGCTTCGGCGCCATCAAGGGCCTGGTGCGCGAGACCGACCACATCATCATCGACCAGCTGGCCCACAACTGCCTGCACGAGGGCGCCCGCGCGGCCACGCCCAACATCCACCTGCACCGCCACCTGGACGTCGACCATGCCGAGCGCCTGCTCAGGCGCGTTCGCCAGCGCGACCCGCACAACGGCATCCTCGTCGTCACCGAGGGCTGCTTCTCGATGGACGCCGACGCGCCCGACATCGCCCGCCTGCAGGCCGTGGCGCGCGAGCACGGCGCGCTGCTGATGGTGGACGTGGCCCATGACCTCGGCAGCCTGGGGCCGGGCGGCGGCGGCCAGCTGGAGCTGCAGGGCCTGCTGGGCCAGGTGGACCTGGTGATGGGCTCGTTCTCCAAGACCTTCGCATCCAACGGCGGCTTCGTCGCCAGCCACGACCGCGCCATCAAGGAATACCTGCGCTTCTATGCGGCGCCCAACACCTTCTCGAATGCGCTGTCGCCGGTCCAGGTGGCCATCATCCGGGCCTGCCTGGCCATCGTGCGCTCGGCCGAGGGCGTCGACCGCCGCGGCCGCCTGATGCGCGCCATCCTCGCGCTGCGCGGCGCGTTGACCGAGCAGGGCATCAGCGTTCTGGGACAGCCCTCACCCATCGTGCCGGTCATGCTCGGGCCCGACGCACTGGCCCGCGTGGCCAGCCGCGAGATGAGTCAGGCCGGCCTGCTGGCCAACCTGGTGGAGTACCCGGCCGTGTCTATGAACAGCGCGCGGCTGCGCATGCAGGTGATGGCCGACCACACGCCGGCGCTGTGCCAGACGGCGGCGCGCATCGTGGCCGATGCGCTGCAACGTGCACGAGACCTGACGGGCGGCGTGCACTGACCCTAGTCGCGGGCGGGGATCTTGAGGCCGCGCTGGACCGCCGGCCGCGCCAGGAAGGCCTGGAGCACGCGGTCGACTTCCGCGAAGTCGCCATAACCGACCAACTCCCCGGCGCCATAGAAGCCGACCAGGTTGTTGACCCAAGGCCAGGTCGCGATGTCGGCGATGCTGTACTCGTCGCCCATGATCCAGGCCTTACCCTTCAGGTGGCCATCCAGCACGCCGAGCAGGCGACGCGCCTCTGCCGCGTAGCGGTCGCGCGGCCGCTTGTCTTCATAGTCCTTGCCGGCAAACTTGTGGAAGAAGCCGAGCTGGCCAAACATCGGCCCGACGCCGCCCATCTGGAACATCAGCCACTGGATGGTCTCGTAGCGGCGAGCGCCGTCCGGGGGCAGCAGCCGGCCGGTCTTGTCGGCAAGGTAGATCAGGATGGCGCCGCTCTCGAACAGCGGCAGCGGCACGCCGCCCGGGCCGCGCGGGTCGATGATGGCGGGGATCTTGTTGTTCGGATTCAGCGACATGAACTCAGGTGTGAGCTGGTCGTTGGTGTCGAACTTGACGAGGTGGGGCTCGTACTCCAGGCCCAGTTCCTCCAGCGCAATGGCCACCTTGACGCCGTTGGGCGTGGGCAGCGAGTAGAGCTGCAGACGCTCGGGGTGGGTCGCGGGCCATTTCTTCGTGATGGGAAAGTCGTCGAGGGCTGACATGGTGGCGCAGGTGAACACAAGGTTGGGCGACTTTAGGGGCGCCCTGCATGGCCGTGCGCCAGCCAGGGAATAACTACTGCCGCGTCGCCCGCAGGCGCCGGACGCCGATGACCAGCAGCGCCAGCGCGCCGGCCGCGATGCAGCCCCAGTGCAGCGCCGACAGCGACACGATGCGGTACAGGCCGTTTGCCGCCGACAAGGGCTGCAGTGGCTGGATGTCGGCATGCATCACGCTGTCCAGCAGCACATGTGTCCACGCACCCAGCGTCGCGCCGATGACGACCTGCCGCAGCCCGAGCCCGCCGCTGAACCGCCCGCGCATCAGCCGCAGCCAGGCCCGGAACAGCGCTGCTATGCCCAGCGCCACCAGGCTTGCACCGACATAGGTGTGAAAGAAGGCATGCACCGGCTGGCGCCCATGCACGAGGTTGTAGAGCGACTCGACATCGATCAGCCCATTGGCCGCGCAGAAAGCCAGGAAGCTGACATGGCGCGGCGCCAGCGCATGCAGCGCGGCGCCGGGACCGAAGTGGAAGGGCGTGATGGGCATGCTGGCGACTATGCCAACACCCCGGCGCCCCGCGCCGCGTGAAAATGCCCGCATGACGACCGCCGCTCCCGCTGCCGCGCCGCCCTCGCGGCTTGCGCTCTATCTGCAGCTGATCCGCTGGGACCGCCCCGCCGGCTGGCTGCTGCTGCTGTGGCCGACGCTGTCGGCGCTGTGGATCGCGGCGGACGGCTGGCCGGGCTGGCATCTGCTGGCCGTCTTCACGCTGGGCACCGTGCTGATGCGCTCGGCCGGCTGCTGCGTCAACGATGTGGCCGACCGCGATTTCGACCGCCATGTGGCGCGCACCGCCCAGCGGCCGGTGACGACCGGCGCGGTGTCGGTGAAGGAGGCGCTGATCCTTGGCGCGGCCTTGTCCCTGTTGTCTTTCGCCCTGGTGCTGACCACCAACCCGCCGGCCATTCTGCTGAGCTTCGCGGCCCTGGCGGTGGCCATCGCCTACCCCTTCGCCAAGCGCGTGCTGGCCATGCCGCAGGCCGTCCTGGGCGTGGCTTTCTCGTTCGGCATCCCGATGGCGTTTGCGGCGGCGCTGGGCGGCATTGAGTGGAACCTGCGCGCCGTGCCGCTGTCGGCCTGGGCGCTGCTGGTGGCCAACCTGTTCTGGGTGCTGGCCTATGACACCGAATACGCTATGGTCGACCGCGACGATGACCTGAAGATCGGCGTGCGCTCCTCGGCCATCGCCTTGGGCCGCTGGGACGTGCCGGCCATCATGATCTTCTACACGGCCTATCTGGCCATGTGGGCCGGGCTGGGCCTTCGCCTGGGCCTCGGGCGCTGGTTCCTGCTCGGCATCGCGGTGGCCGCGGCTCAGGCGGCCTGGCATTACCGGCTCATCCACCGGCGCAGCCGGGCGGGCTGCTTCACAGCCTTTCGTGCCAACCATTGGCTGGGCTTTGCGGTGTTCGCCGGCACGGTCGTTGACCTGGCCTTGCGCTGACGTCGATCAGGCAGCGGGCCATGTAACGGCGCCACCGAGCGCAGCACGGGCCGCAAGCTGAGCTAAATTGCGCCCGCAGCGGCATCAGACCGCCTTGCGCTTGATCAGGGAGTTTTGTCATGTCTTTTTCAACCCGCCGCGCGGCCACGCTGGCCGTGCTGCTGCCGCTGCTCTTGTCGCTGCCCTTGGCCGGCTGCGGCGGTGGTGGCGGCCCGGCCGGCACGCCGCTGCTGGGCGGCTCGTCGCCCAACCCCGGCGGCGCCACCCCGCCGCCGGTCGTCGGCCCGTCGGCCGACCCAGCCGGCCCGTCCGCCAGCTTTGCCCAGCAATGCGCAGCCGGCAATACGCTGGCCGCGGCCAGCCAGCGCAACTCGACGCTGGAGACCGAAAAGAAGTGGTTGCGTGCCTATGTCGACGAGGCCTATCTGTGGCGCGACGAAGTGCCGCGCGTGGACCCGGCCCGCGCCGACTTCAGCGGCAGCGACAGCTATGCCGCGATGGACGCCTATTTCGAAGCGCTGAAGTCGCCGCAGACCACCGACTCCGGCGCACGCCGCGACCGCTTCAGCTTCACCTACCCGACCGATGAGTGGAAGGCGCTCAGCGAGAGCGGCGTCGAGGCCGGCTACGGCATCGAGTGGAAGCTGGGCAATGCGACCCCGCCGCGCCGCATCCGCGTGGCCTATGTGGAGCCCGGCAGCCCGGCCGCCTCTGCCGGGTTGATGCGCGGTGACGAGCTGGTCAGCGTGGACGGCACCAGCGCCGATGTCGGCGACAACGCCGGCGTCGACCGGCTGTATGACGGTCTGTACCCCGGCTCAGCCGGCAGCCAGCACGCCTTCGTCTTCCAGCGCGGCGGCAGCACGCTGACGCGCAGCCTGAGCAGCGCCAGCATCACCAAGAACCCGGTGCCGCAGGCACGCGTGCTGACGCTGCCGAGCGGTGCCCGCGCCGGTTACCTTGTCTTCAACGACCATGTGCTGACGGCCGAGGCTCAGTTGATTGCCGCCGTCAGCGACTTCCGCGCACGCGGCGTGAGCGAGCTGGTGCTGGACCTGCGCTACAACGGCGGCGGCTATCTGTTCCTCGCCAGCGAACTGGCGACGATGATCGCCGGCACCACACGCACGGCCGGTCAGGCCTTCGAGACGCTGAAGTTCAGCGCCCGGCGCAGCGCCGAGAACGAGGTGACTCCCTTCTACGCCGAGTCGTGCATCGCCGTGGGCGGCCGCTGCAGCAGCGTGCAGCCGCTGCCGACGCTCAACCTGAGCCGCGTCTATGTGCTGGCCCAGTCGGGCACCTGCTCGGCCAGCGAGGCCGTCATCAACGGCCTGCGCGGCGTCAACGTCGACGTGGTACTGATCGGCGGCAAGACCTGCGGCAAGCCCTATGGCTTCACGGCCAAGGACAACTGCGGCATCAGCTACTTCCCCATCGAGTTCGCCGGCGTCAACGCCAAGGGCTTCGGCGAGTACTCCGATGGCTTCGAGCCCGGCAGCGGGCCGACGCAGCGCTTCGTGGCGGGCTGCAAGGTCGAGGACGACCTCGGCCGCGCCCTGGGCGACACGCAGGAAGGCATGCTGGCCGCGGCGCTGAACCACGCCGCCACGGGCCAGTGCCCCGCGCAGCCGAGCGCGCTGGCGACGGCGCGCGCACAGAGCGCGGTCGACGCGGCGCCGCTGGCGCTGCAGCGCCACCCGGCGCGCAGCAACCGCCTGCTGTTGCCGCGTTAGGCGGCCTGCGGGAAACGGGCTCGGATCGCGTCCATCCAGCCGAGCAGTGCCAGCGTCTCGGCGTGCGGCATGCGCGGGCTCTCGACAAGGCCCGCGCGGATGCAGGCCTGCGCCTCGGCGATCTCGCCTTCGAAGCCGTTGATGACATAGGGCGCGGCCATGCGTTCGGCCGGCTCCTTGCGCGTGACCAGCTCGACGGCCTCCGAGCCCCAGAAGTCCATTGGAAAACGCAGGCTGGCCTTGGAACCCAGTGCCTCGAAGGCATTCACCGAGGCCGCATCGAAACCGCAGCGGAACTGCGACGTGACGCCGCCAGGGAAGTGCAGCGTCACGTTGACTGCTGCATCCACGCCGGTCGGTGCCATCTTGGCCTGCACATCCATCGCGATGGGCTCGGGGCAGACGCCGTCGTTCATCTGCTGCAGCACCCAGCGCGTCACGGCGAGGTTGTAGATGCCGATGTCCCACAACGAGCCGCCGGCCAGCGCCGGGTTCCACTGGCGGTGCAGCGGGTCGAACACCGAGGCGAAGCAGAAGGTCGAGTTCATCGCACGCAGCTCGCCGATCGCGCCGTCGCGCAGCATGCGGCCGGCCAGGTCGTAGGCGGGCAGGAAGCGCGTCCACAGCGCTTCCATCAAGAAGACGCCCTTCTCGCGCGCCAGGTCCACCAGCACCTGGCCTTCGGCGCGCGTCGTCACCAGCGGCTTCTCACACAGCACCGGCTTGCCGGCCTCCAGCGCGGCGCGGATGTATTCGCCGTGGTTGGAGTGCGGCGTGGCGATGTAGACGGCGTCAATGGACGCGTCGCCGAGCAGGTCTGCGAGCGTTGTCGTCACGCGCGCCGTTGCGCCGTCGCGCTGCCACTGCGCCGCATAGGCCTCGCCCTTGGCGGCGTCGCGCGCGAACACCGCTGCCAGGCGCGCGCCAGGCACGGCCGGCAGGGCGCCGGCAAAGCGG
Organism: Pelomonas sp. Root405; assembly: GCF_001425165.1. Lineage (GTDB taxonomy): Bacteria > Pseudomonadota > Gammaproteobacteria > Burkholderiales > Burkholderiaceae_C > Pelomonas. The sequence continues at coordinate 237,434 of NZ_LMDU01000012.1, read as the reverse complement.
TTGGCGATGCCGCCCGGGCCGATGACGCCCCAGTTGAAGATGGTTTCAGTGGTCATGGCTGCTTAAAGCTTTCACGAGATCGGACTGGGTAAGGATGCCGACGAGCCGGGCTTGCTCGCCGACGATGGGAATGTGGTGGTGGCCGGTGGTGGAAAACAGCGGCACCAGCTCGGCAATCGGTCGGTCGGCGCTGGCCACGCGCACCTGGCGGCTCATGATCTGGCCGACGACTTCGGGCTTGGTCGAGTGCGTCGAAGGCGATGGCCTCAGCAGGGTTTGCAGCCGTCCGGCCAAGCCCTCGCGCTGCTCCGCTTCCGCTGCCCGCATGAAGTCAGCGCGCGTGACGATGCCGACGATGCGCTGCACGCGATCCACCACCGGCAGGGCCTTGATGCGGTGCTGCTGCAGCAGCGCCCAGGCCTCGGCCAGTGGCGTGCCGAACTCGACGGTGATGACGGGGCTGGACATGATGTCCGCGCAGCGCAACCCGCCCAGGCGGTTGCGATAGCTCAGCAGTTCGGCCTCGTGCAGCAGGTCGGCGAGGTCGTCGCGCGGCACGTCCAGCACCTGGTTGTAGCGGGCCAGCACGGCGTCCAGCTCGGCCTCGCCGAAGCGCGGTGGCGCCACGGTGGCCCCGGCGCTGGGCGCTGGCGCCGACACATGCTGGGCATGCGGGTAGCGGCGGCCCGTCAGGCTGTTGTAGACCATGCCGGCCAGCACCAGCAGCAGGGAGTTCAGCGCCACCGGCACAAAGGCGAAATGCCAGTCGGTCGTTGCCGTCATCACCATCAGCAGCGCCGCCGCGCCGCCGGGTGGGTGCAGGCAGCGCAGCAGAAACATCAGGCCGATGGCCAGGCCGACGGCGGCGGCCGCGATCACCAGCGGTGGCAGCGGCAGCCAGTTCAGGCAGGCGATGCCGACCAGGGCCGACACGGTGTTGCCGCCGACGACGGCCCAGGGCTGGGCCAACGGGCTGGACGGGAGGCCGAACACGAGCACGGCGCTGGCGCCCAGCGGCGCCACGAGCCAGGGCAGGCCGGGCGCCATGGCGCCCTGGCTGAGCGCACCGGCCAGCAGGATGCCCAGGCCCGCGCCAAACAGCACGCGCAGGCGCTCACGTGCGTTGACCGCCTGCGGCGCGGGCCGCAGCGCATTCAGCAGCGCGAGAAACCGGTCGGGCAAAGAGGCAGAGGACATGGACGGCAGCAGGCCAGAAAGCCGAGCCGCCGATTGTGTGCGCTACCAGCGCCCACGCCGGTTCAAACCGGTTTCATGCGGCGCACGCGCCGGTCGCGATGACCGACGCGATATGACCCGATCAGCCCTTGCCGAGCAGGCCGCTCATCTGCACCTTGAGCACCTGGGCCTGGGCGCGGCGCTCCTTGGTCGCGGCGCGCTGGTAGGCGGCCTCGGCCTTCTCGCGCAGCAGGACCGCGCGTTGCAACGCCTCGGTGTAGCGCTCGACCGTGTAGGTGTTCTCTGTGCCGATGTAGACGCTGCGCGCCAGCGGTGTCTCGCCGAAGCGAGGCAGGGTTACCGCGAAGCTGCAATCACGGACACGACTGCCGGCCCGCTGACGAACTATGGGGCCGGAGATGCCCGAGGGCAGGTCGCTCTGCTTCTTGCGGCTCGGCGTGCGGCGCAGGCGCGAAGGCGCGGGCATCGTCGCGATGCGTTTGAGCAGCTCTTTGGTCGCCATTGCCAGCGCACGCCTGGCGCCGCTGCCGTCCTGGCTGTGGTCGGAATACAGCTTGGTGCCGCCGTAGCGCAGCTGCCAGCCATGGGTCGACAAATGGTCGATTCTTTGTATGCATTGCGGCACGACAAAGCGCTCGCCGCTGAAGATCACCACATCACGTGTGTTCATTTCGCCCCCAGTGATTCAGCCCACCTTGCGTCATTGCCGGCGGGTCTACTAACGCCCCTCTGGTACTGACTGAGTTTATGGGGGCTTATGGGCGAGCCGCTAATTTATGACGCCGTGAAAACAGTTTCATTGAAAACCGGTCAGCTCCGGGACAGGTAGCGACCCCGCCGATCAAGGGTTCACCCGGGTTTCTTGCCGGCCAGGGCGGGTGCGAACAGCTCCATCACGCGCAATTGCGCGCCGCCGCGGCTGAACACCGAATGCCGCGACCACAGCATCTGCGGCGACGCTGCCGCGCCGGTGGCTGCCAGCCATTGGCGTTCGGCATGCCGGCGCGTGTGGCCGTGGCGCGAGAGTCGGCGCGGCTGCAGCTCGCTGCGGCTGATGGCCGGGTCGTCATAAAGCAGATGTGCCAGGGGCTTGGTGCCCAGGCCCTTGAGCGCCCGCCACGGCCCAGTGGTGGCGCGCTGATGCACGGCGGAACGTGCCCAGACCAGCGGCTCACCGTCCACGCGCAGGATGACCTCGCGCACCACCGTCAGGCCGCGCGGCGGCAGGCCGAGTGCCGCACGCTCCAGCGCCCGGAACGGCGCCACGCCCTGGCGCAGCACCTGCACCTCGAAGCGCTCGCCCAGGCGGGCCAGGCGGCGGCTCAGCGAGCCCGGTGCGCGCAGCCAGTCGCGCAGGCTGTCACGGGTGGCGATGCCCACGTTCAGCCGAACTCTTTGCCCAGTTCGGCGGCGCGCTGCTGCGCTGCTAGCACGGCACGGCGGATGGCGGCATCGACCGCATCCGCCTGCATCGAGGTGATGGCGGCATGCGTCGTGCCGCCCTTGCTGGTCACGCGCTCGCGCAAGGTGGTGGGCGACTCGTCCGACGCCAGGCCCAGCGCCGCCGCGCCGCCGCAGGTGGCCAGCGCCAGGCGCCGGCCCTGCTCGGCCGTCAGGCCCATGTCGACGGCCGCGGCCATCATGGCCTCGACGAAGAAGAAGAAATAGGCCGGCCCCGAACCCGACAGCGCCGTCACGGCGTCAAGGTCGTCCTCGGCATCGACCCACAGCGTCTGGCCGGTCGGCGCCAGCAGGCGCTCGACGCGCGTGCGCTCGTCGGCCGACACGGCGGGCCGCCCATACAGGCCGGCAATGCCCTTGCCGATCAACGCGGGCGTATTCGGCATGGCGCGCACGATGCGCTCGCTGCCGGTGGCCGCGACGATGGCGTCCGAGCGGATGCCCGCCATGACCGACAACTGCAGCGCGCCACCGACCCAGGCCTTGACCGGCTCGGCGGCCGCACCGAAGAGCTGCGGCTTGACGGCCCAGACGACGGTGCCGGCACCGGCCAGCACGGCATCGCCCGCGGCGAGTGCGGCGATGCCGAACTCGCCGACCAGCTTGTCGCGCTGCGGCGCATGGGGTTCGACGACCACCAGGCGCGAAGCCGCCATGCCGGCGCGCAGCAGGCCACCGATGATGGCGCTGGCCATGTTGCCGCCGCCGATGAAAGCGATCAGTTCTGCACTCATGGGCGCGAGTCTAAGCGGGTGTTTTCACGCGCCCGAGGCGGCTATCGTCCTGCCCATGACCCACCCCTGCCCTGATCGCCGCCAGCTCCTGCTCGGCACGCTGGCCCTCCTCGGCGGCTGCGCCAGTCCGCCCGCGCCTTCCCGGGCCTGGGCGGAGACGGCTGCGCGCGAGCTGCAACTGGCGGTCAGCGAGTTCGAGCTGCAGGGCCGGCGCGTGACGCTGACGCGCCGCAACGTGGCGGCGGGGCCGCTGCCGGTCGTCGTCTACCTGCCCGGCATCGGCCAGGACGGCGACGCGGGCCAGCGCTGGGCGGCCGCCTGGGCCCTGGCTGGTCATGCGATGCTGGCCGTGCAGCCGCTGGAGGACGACGCCGCCGCCTGGCGCTCACCGCTGGCGCGCACGGGAGAGTTCCGCGCTTTGGGCGAGCTGCACTATGGCGAGGCGATGCGCGCAGCACGCCTGGCGGCGCTGCGCCGCCTCGTCCCCGCGCTGCAGGCCCACGCCGGCGCGGCGCTGGACTGGCAGCGCGGCGCGATCGCCGGCTACGAGATCGGCGCGCAGACCGCGCTGGACCTCGGCGCCGAAGCCGCCGGCTGGCAACCCCGGGCCGCCATCGCGATCAGCCCGCCGCCGATGGACGCGGCCGCGGCGACGCCACCCGCGCTGCTGATCACCAGCGACATCGACGGCGATGCCCTTGGCCTGGTCACCCGCCCCGCCGAGCGCCGCCGCGCCTTCGACGCGATGCAGCCGGGCGCCGGCTGGCTGCTGAGCCTGGCCGGCGTGTCGCACGCGGCGCTGTCCGGCACGCTGGCGCCAGAGGGCTGGCAGGAACAGGACCAGCATCGCGGTCACGCGGTCCAGCGCGCCCCCATGGGCGTGCGCGCCGGCCCGATGCCGGCAGGGGGTGTCCCACGCGGCCCGCGCAGCGGCAGCGCGACCGAGGCCGCCCTGGCCGACCTGAACGAGGCGCTGCGCGTCAGCGCGGCCTTCCTGGACGCCCGGCTGCGCGGCGCGGCAATGCCGGTGAGCCCCCTGCTGACGACTCGCTGAGACCGCGCGGCGGCTTGCCTACACTGCGCGCGAAATGACTCCCGGGGAGGGCTAGAACATGAACACGACAACCGCCGGCGACCTGGATGCACTGCTGCTTCGCGACGAGCAGCTCAAGGCGCTGGCGCTGCCGGTGTGGATCCTGTTCGGCGTGACGGTGGCGGCCGTGCTCGGCATGCTGGTGCAGAAGCCGGTACTGGGTGTCGTGGGCTGGGTCGGCGGCTGGTTCATCGGCCCCTGGGTCATCAGCCGCGCCGCGCCGCTTCTGGGCACGCCGGCCGTCGTCAAGTACCCGCTGTTCCTGGCCTGCGCCTTGCCCGTGCTGAGCCTGGCAGCGCCGACCTATGTCTGGCTGAACATGCGCCCGGCGCGTGCCGAGCTGGAGACGAAGATCCGCCAGGCCGAGGTGCGTGAGCGCCGCCGCGCCGCCGCGCCCGCCGGGGCCGCCGCCACGCCTGCCACGCCGCGTGCGCCCACGCTGGAGGCCCTGCCCGTGCTGCGCGGCGTGGCCCACGGCAGCTGGGCGGAGGGCGATGAGGTCAAGCTGCAGATTTCCGGCCCGCTGCCGCCGGGCATGACGGCCGACGCTGAAATGCCGCCAACGCGGGCGACGGGCGGCGTGTTCGCCGTGGGCTATCACGTCGATGCGGGCTCGCACTGGACGTCGGTGAACCGCGACGACCTGCGCGACGCCGGGCTGAGCCTGAATGCCTTGCACCGCCAGGCGCTGGCCAACCTGATGAAGCGGGTCAAGGGCCAGCCGGGCATGCGCCTGGTTGAGCATCCGCCCTATTACGGCCTGCTGCTGGACGGCGACCACGAGGCCTGCCTGGTGTTGCTGGACGGGCTGTGGGATCACCTCTTCATGGACAAGACGCCCAACGGCGCTGTCGTCGCCATTCCGTCGCGCGACGTGCTGGCTTTCTGCGATGCCAACTCGCACGAAGGCCTCGCGGCCCTTCGAGAGGTCTGTGCGCGCATCGGGCCGGATGCCCAGGGCGCCGTGTTCCAGGGCCTGCTGCGGCGCCGCGACGGGCGCTGGACGGTGATGGACTGAGCGAACTCAGTCGTCCAGGCCCAGGAAGCCGCCGCTCTGGTGCGACCAGAGCCGCGCATAGATGCCGCCCTGAGCCAGCAGTTCGGCATGCGTGCCCTGCTCGACGATGCGGCCGGCGTCCATGACGACAAGGCGGTCGAGCGCGGCAATGGTCGACAGGCGGTGCGCGATGGCCACGACGGTCTTGCCTTCCATCAGCGTGTAGAGCGACTGCTGGATAGCGGCCTCGACCTCGCTGTCGAGGGCGCTGGTCGCCTCGTCCAATAGCAGGATGGGTGCGTCCTTCAGCATCACGCGGGCGATGGCGATGCGCTGGCGCTGGCCGCCACTGAGCTTGACGCCGCGCTCGCCCACATGGGCTTCGAAGCCGGTGCGGCCCTTGGCGTCGGACAGGCTGCCGATGAACTCATCGGCATGGGCGCGCTCGGCCGCGCGCTCCAGTTCGGCCTGGCTGGCGCCGGGCCGGCCGTAGAGGATGTTGTCGGCCACCGAGCGGTGCAGCAACGAGGTGTCCTGCGTGACCATGCCGATGTGGCGGCGCAGCGAGTCCTGGGTGACATCGCGGATGTCCTGACCGTCGATGAGGATGCGGCCGCCGCCTTCCGGGATGTCGTACAGGCGCAGCAGCAGGTTGACCAGCGTGCTCTTGCCCGCGCCGCTGCGGCCGACCAGGCCGATCTTCTCGCCGGGCCTGATCTTCAGGTCCAGGTGGTCGACGACGACCTTGCCGTTGGGGTAGGCAAAGCGCAGGTTCTCGAAATGCACCTCGCCTTTCGGCACGGTCAGCTCGGTGGCACCGTTCGCATCGGCAATCGCCTGCGGCTTGGCCAGCGTGGCCAGGCCGTCCTGCACGGTGCCGATGTGCTCGAACAGCGAGGCCATCTCCCACATGACCCAGTGCGAGATGCCGTTCAGCCGCATCGCCATCGCGGTGGCCGCAGCGACCGCCCCGACGCCGATGGCCGACACGCCCCACAGCCACAGCGCCAGCAGCGCCGTGCTGCCCACCAGCAACGCCGACAGGAAGGTGTTGACGATCTCGAAGCCGGTCACCAGGCGCATCTGGGCGTAGGCCGTGACCATGAAGTCCTGCATCGCCGACTTGGCATAGCCGGCCTCGCGGCGGCCGTGGGCGAACAGCTTGACGGTGGCGATGTTGGTATAGGCGTCGGTGATGCGGCCGGTCATCAGGCTGCGCGCGTCGGCCTGGGCCTGGGCCACCTTGCCCAGGCGCGGCACGAAGAAGCGCAGCGCGACGATGTAGAGGGCCAGCCAGACCGCGAAGGGCGCCATCAGCCAGGCATCGAAACTGGCGACGATGGCCACCAGCGTGCCGAAGTAGACGGCCACGTAGACGAGGATGTCGACGACGATGAGCCAGGTGTCGCGCACGGCCAGCGCGGTCTGCATGACCTTGGTGGCGATGCGGCCGGCGAACTCGTCGCCGAAGAAGGTCAGGCTCTGCGCCAGCATGCGGCGGTGGAAGAGCCAGCGCAGCCGCATCGGGAAGTTGCCGAACACGCCCTGGTACTTCATCAGCGCCTGCACCGTCGCCAGCAAGATACTCACGCCCAGCACGGCCAGCAGCATGACGACGACGGGCTGCGGCTTGTCCCACAGCTCGGCCGGCTTGACGGTGGCCAGCCAGTCCACCAGCGAGGCCATCAGGCTGAACAGCAGCGCCTCGGCTGCGGCGATGCCAGCCGTGAACAGCGTGACCGCCAGCAGATGCGGCCGCACACCGTCAGCGCAGCGCCACAGGAAAGGGAAGAAACCTGTCGGTGGCGCGGCACCGGCGGTATCGGGATAAGGGTCGACGAGGCGCTCAAAGCGCGTGGACACGGACTGGAAAAGCGACATCCAGCTAGTGTCGCCGGACACCGTTGTCAGAGCGTGGCAACAGGTAGGTTGCTTGCGGCCTATTGAACCTTCAGCACCTCAAACTGCTGTCGAACTGGAGCGACTTGTATCGACACCTCATCGCCCTCGCATTTACCCAGCATGGCCCGGCCCAACGGGGATTCGCCGCTGATGACCTGAATGGGCTGAGCGTCGCTGACCAACTTCATGCTGCCCCCAGCCGGGCCGAGAAAGAGCTGGTGCTGCTGGTCGTCGGAATCGATGAGGCAAACCAGGGCGCCTAGCTGTATGCCTTGGCTGGCGTCATAAGGGCGCGGGCGGAACTGGCGCCAATTCGTCATCGCCTGACGAACGGCTTCGGCGCGACGAGCATGGCCAGTGGCCAGGTAGGCCGCTTCGAGACCCAATGTGTCGTACTTGTTCTCGGCGATATTTTCTTCGTGGGTTGCCGCTTCATGCGCCGCCCGCGCTGCCTGTTCGGCCTGCAGCAGGTCTTCGGCGAGCCGTTCCAACACCTGCTGCTGCAGGAAGAATTTATCCATGATGAAAGCCAGAGACCTCGAAAACGAGCAGGGTCCGATCGATTATCGAGGGCCCACCTACCCATGCAGACATCGACCTTGACACCGCACGCGCCACTCGCCACCGCAGGTCCACGGTTGCCGCGGCTCTACACCTTTCGCCGCTGCCCCTACGCGATGCGCGCAAGGATGGCGCTGCTGCAGGCCGGGCAGGCCTTCGAGGCGGTGGAGATCAGCTTGCGCGACAAGCCAGCAAGCTTGCTGGCCCTCTCACCCAAGGCAACGGTGCCGGTGCTGCAGTTGCCCGATGGCTGCGTGATCGAGGAAAGCTGGGACATCATGCGCTGGGCACTGGCTGCACCCGATGCGCAGGGCTGGTGGGCGCGGTCGCAGTCGCCTGAGAACCTTGACTTGGTCCACCGAAACGACGGTGACTTCAAGCATCACCTGGACCGCTGGAAGTACGCCCAGCGCTACGTGAGCGAGACGGTCACGCCAGACGCACACCGCGGCAGGGCACTGGACGTGCTGCTGCGACCGCTGGAGGCGAGGCTGCACAGCGCACCCTGGCTGGGCGGCACCTCGCCATGCGCTACCGACTTGGCAGTGTTTCCCTTCGTCCGCCAGTTCGCCGCAGTGGCGCCGGGATGGTTCGCAACCCTGGACTTGCCATCGGTAAGGACGTGGTTGAACGGCTGGCTCGCCAGCCCACTCTTCGTTGCGTGCATGTACAAGTTGCCTGCGGAAGGCGCGATTCGCTTTCCGCCGCTCTAAGTCCGTGAGTTGACGGCGAAAATCACCGGCTCGACTGCCCCTGGTCGGCTGGACAGCCTGCCCTATTCACAGCTGGTGCTGTCAAAACGCTCATGACCGACGCTCAATACACGACCTTGCCGCAGTGGCCCAATGCTTATCCGGCCAGCGGCGCCAGCGCCACGCTGAAATTCCTCAACGAAGATTTCATCGTGACCGAATTGCCGCTGCAGCTCCCCTCCGGTGAGGGCGAACACATCTGGCTGGACGTCGAGAAGAACGGGGCCAACACCGCCTTCGTCGCCGAGCAGCTGGCTGAGGCGGCCGGTGTGCAGGAAAGGGACGTTGGCTATGCCGGCCTCAAGGACCGCTACGCCATCACCCGTCAATGGTTCAGCATCTATCTGCCGAAGGGAGAGACGCCCGACCTGACCCTGCTCCAGCACCCGGAGTTCAAAGTCCTGAGCCAGGGCCGCCACGTGAAGAAGCTGCGCCGCGGGGATCTGCAGGGCAACCGATTCCGCATCGTGCTGCGTGATGTGACCGGCGACCGCGAGGCCATCGAGGCCAATCTCAAAGCCGTGGCGTCACAGGGCGTGCCCAACTACTTCGGCGCCCAGCGCTTCGGCCATGACGGCGGCAACGTCGAGCAAGGCCGAGCCATGCTGGCGCGCGAGATCCGCGTGCGCAACCCGAAGAAGAAGGGCATCTACCTGTCGGCGGTGCGCTCCTTCGTCTTCAATGAAGTGCTGGCGCTGCGAATTCAGCAGGGCCTCTGGGGCAAAACGGTGCCCGGTGATGTGGTGGACGAGGCGGGCCGGCCCACCGGGCCGCTGTGGGGACGGGGCCGCGTCGGCACCGCCGATCAAGCGCAGGCCCTGGAGAACGCCGTGGCTGAGCGTCACGCCAGCTTGTGCGACGGCATGGAGCACGCGGGCCTGGACCAAGAGCGCCGCGCCCTCGTGGCGAGCCCGCTGGACATGTCATGGGAATGGCCGCAGGGCGATCAACTGGTGCTGACGTTCTCCTTGCCCGCCGGAACCTACGCCACGTCCGTGCTGAGCGAAATCCTCCGCACCACGGAGCCTGAGCGGCGCACGGAGAACGAGCCTGCGGCTGTCGAGTGACCGTGCCGCACCTCGGCACCCCGCCACACAGCAGCGCCGAAGCGCTTACTGGCTCGCCGCTGATGCCGGCAGTTGCGGCGGCACCGGCACCACGACGCCGGGCGACAGCGAGATCTCGTCGACCAGCGTGACACCGGTGACGAAGTAGCGCGTCTCGCCGAAGCAGGAGCCGGGCAGGCCGACCTTCTCTTCGTAATGCAGGTTGACGCGCCGGCCCATGACCTTGTTGATGGCCTGGGCGGTGGCCTCGTCGTGCACGGTGAAATAGAACTTCTCGACGCTGGCCGTGCCGGGCAGCGAGACGAGGGCCTGCTCGCCCTCCCAGGTCTTGCAGACCCAGCCCTTGCGCGAGAACTTCTGCACCCAGCCGGCGCGCTCGCCGTCGGAGTAGCTCCAGCGCCAGGCGAAGACGAACCAGGCCGCGACGAGCAGCAGCAGGGCGACGAAGGACAGGGCGAGCTTCAGGCGCATGGGGTGTCTACGAGAGCCAGGGCGCGCGATTGTGCGTCAGCCGTCCTGACGGCCGAAGCGTTCGGCCGAACGCGCCTTGGCTTTGGCCGCCTCGATCTCGCGGTTCTTCGGCTCGGCCGTCGTCACGAGAGATGCGATCAGCGTGCGCGCCTCGTCGGCGATGGCCGCCACCGCATGGTCGAAGGCCGCCGCGTTGGCCTGCGACGGCACGTTGAAGCCACTGAGCTTGCGCACGAACTGCAGCGCGGCGTCGCGGATCTCGACCTCGGTGGCGGGCGGCTCGAAGTTGAAGAGGGTGCGGATGTTGCGGCACATGGCAAGGCCCTTGGTTCAGCTGACGTCGGGATGCCGCTCGCGCCAGGCCTTCAGCGCCCGGCGATAGTCGTCCTTGGCCAGGTCGTAGAGGTCGAAGATGCAGGGGTCGCAGCCATTGCCGCAGCAGGCGTCGAGATCGGGCTCGGGCGGCGGCTGAGGCATCGGATCGGGGTCGGGAGCGGCGGGAGCGGTCATCGACACCGATTTTGAAGCAGCGAAGATGGCGCCATGTTCGCCATCAAGGCCGAGATCGCCGACCCCGCCGCCGAGCGGTTCGAGTTCATCGCGCAAAAGACGATGTACGGCGGCAAGCGCATCGCGGTGGGCGATGTCATCTACCTGTTCGCAAGCGAGAACGAGGGCGGTGCCGGCCTGATCGCGCGAGGCGTCGTCACGACGGCGCACGCCACGGCCCGGCGAGCCGGCGTCCAACGGCAGACCCCGCGCGTCAACATCACGGTCCAGCGCACGGCGACGGCCACACGCCACCTCGGCCGCGTCGAGCTCAAGCCTTTTGCCGACTGGGGCGACAGTCGCCCCGAGACCGAGCTGAACTTCAAGTTCTACCGGCAGGCGACGAACAAAATCGTCGGCCTCAGCCCGCAGACGGCGGCCTGGCTGGCGGGCTGCTTCTGACTAGGCGATCGCGCCGCGCTTGCGCAGGCGCTGGATGCGTGCCTCCAGGTCGACCAGCTCACGGTCGTACTCGGCGTCCTTGACCGACTCGATGCGGTCCCGGATCACGCGCAGGGCCTTCAGCGGCTCCGAACCCGCCACCACATCCGCAGGCAGGCGTTCGGCCAAGTCGATCAGCGCGTCGGTGATGGCGCCGAGCTGGCGGCCGTAGCTGGCCACGTCGAAGACACGCGCCTCGATGCGGGCGGCGCCGGCCTCGGGCCTGATGCCGTTGAAGAACCAGTCGAGCCGCGGCTCGATGTCCTGCGCGACATCGCCGCTGAAGGGCAGGTGCAGCTGCGGCGCCCAGAGCCAGAACCATGGATACATCGCCATCTCCCTTGCACGCCGTGACAGCGGGCGCGTGGCCCGATGGTGGCGCAGGCGCGTGGCAGCGGCAAGGCCATCGGGTTCGCGGGCTTCCTCTGATGACAAGCACTGCCTGCACGTCGACAACACCGGCTTCGCCACCAGCCGCCGCGCCATGCTGCCGAACCTGAACAACCCCGACCAGCGCGCCCGCCTGGGCTGGCTGCTGCTGCGCCTGACGCTGGCAGGCCTGATCGCCGCGCACGGCTGGGCGCGCTGGTGGGCGGGCGGCGTGGTGCCGTTCGGCGGCTTTCTCGACGCGCAGGGCATTCCGGCCGGCGCGGCCGTGGCATGGGCCATCACCGCGCTGGAGATCGTCGGCTCGCTGCTGCTGGCGACCGGGCGCCTGGTCGCGCCGCTGGCCGTGCTGTTCGCGGCCATCTACGCGACCGGCATCGCGCTGGTACACGCCAAGGCCGGCTGGTTCGTCGTCGGCCTGGGGCGCAATGGCTCGGAATACAGCGTGCTGCTGATCGTCTGCCTGCTGGTGGTCGGCTTGCAGCACCTTGGCCGAGGACCGCGACGTTAGTGAACGCCGGCCAGCAGCGCTGCATTCCCTCCGGCCGCCGCCGTGTTGACCGTCAGCGTCTGCTCGGCCGTGAAGCGGTAGAGCTGGCGCACATGGCCGGCCGCGGTGACCAGCGGCAGGATGGCGCCCGGGCGTGCGGCCAGGGCCTTGGCCAGCACGTGGGCGGCCGCCGCGTCTGACGAAGCAAGGGCGACGCCGGCCAGTTGTGGCGCGGCCAGCAGACCGGCCAGGGTGGAGTCGGGCAGCAGCGTCAGCGCATTGACCGGCAGGCCGGCGCGCAGCAGCGCCTGGCGGGCGCGTTCGTCGCCGCCCAGCCAGATGGCGCTGTTGCCGGCCAGCAGTGCGCTGACCGCGGCGGCCAGGGCCGCCTCACCACGTCCGAGCACGGCGAAGACGCCGCGGGCGTGGTGGCGCAGCGTGTTGCTCTCGCCGGTGGGGCCGGGCAGCACCACGTCGGCGAACAGCGACTGCGCCGCCGTGAACAGGCCGCGCAAGGCCAGCGCCGTCGGCGCGTCGAGCGTGTCGGCGGCGCGGCGCAGCGTGGCGATGCGCTCGGCCAGCGGCGTGTCGCGCCAGCTCACGTCGGTCGCGACGGCGAGGGCGTCGGCGGGACCGTCCAGCGCCAGCAGCGGGGCGGGTGCGTCAAGGTGGGGCTCGGCGCAGAAGCGGCGCAGGTAATCCGGGCCGCCGGCCTTGGGACCGGTGCCCGACAGGCCTTCGCCACCAAAGGGCTGCACGCCCACCACGGCGCCGATGATGTTGCGGTTAACGTAAACGTTGCCGATGCGTGCCGCGTCGGCCAGGCGCTGGGCGCGGCTGTCGATGCGGGTCTGGATGCCCAGCGTCAGGCCATAGCCCAGCGCGTTGATCTCGTCGATGACGTCGTCGACCGAGCCGTCGAAGCGCACGACATGCAGCACCGGGCCGAAAATCTCTTCGCCAAGGTGGGCGATGCGCGGCAGTTCGAACGCGACCGGGCGGATCTGGCGCGGCATGGCATCGGCGACGGGGGCTTCGCCAATCAGTTTGGCGTCGCGCTTGAGGCGCTCGACATGCTTGCTGATGCCGGCATGGGCCTCGTCGTCGATGACGGGGCCGACATCGGTGGCGAGGTGGGCCGGCTGGCCGACATGCAGTTGCTGCAGTGCGCCCTTGAGCATCTCGATGACGCCGTCGGCGATGCTGGACTGCACGCTCAGCAGGCGCAGCGCCGAGCAGCGCTGGCCCGCTGAGCGGAAGGCGCTCTGCACGACGGCGTCGATGACCTGCTCGGGCAGCGCCGTGGAGTCGACAACCATCGCGTTGAGGCCGCCCGTTTCGGCGATCAGTGGGATGGGCGAGTCGGGCTTGGCAGCCAGCGCCTTGTTGATGATCTGCGCGACGGCCGTGGAGCCGGTGAAGCAGACACCGGCCGTGTGCGGGTGCGCCACCAAGCCCGCACCGACGGTCTCGCCGGGGCCGTGCAGCAGCGCCAGCGCATCGGCGGGCACGCCGGCGGCATGCAGCAGCTCGACGAACTTCAGCGCGACGTATGGCGTCTGCTCGGCGGGCTTGGCGGCGACCGTGTTGCCGGCCACCAGCGCGGCGACGACCTGGCCGGCAAAGATGGCGAGTGGGAAGTTCCACGGGCTGATGCAGACGAACACGCCGCGGCCTTGCATCAGGTCGGCGTCGGCTTCGGCTTGGTCAGCGTAGTAACGCAGGAAGTCCACGGCCTCGCGCACCTCAGCCACGCAGTCGGCCTGGGTCTTGAAGGCCTCCTTGACGAGCAGCGCGCAGAACTCGGCCAGGCGGGCGTCGAGGTCGTCTGCGGCTCGGCGCAGGATGGCCGCACGCTGGGCGACGGCCGTGCCGTTCCAGGCGGTGAAGCCGACGCGCAGGCGCTGCATGGCGCGGTCCACCTCCCCGGCCGAGGCCTCGGGCACGACATGCACGCCGCAAGCCTCCAGCGCCGTCTGCAGGGGCAGGCGTTGATCCGGCGCGGTCAGGTCGGCGCCGGTGGAGTTGGCGCGGCCGCGGCCTTGTTCGTCCAGGTAGAGCGCTGGCGGCAGTGGCAACGCGCTGTGACTGCGTACTTCGGCCAGCGGTGAGCCCAGCAGTTCAGGCACCTGCACGCTCGGGTCAGCGAGCTGGTGGACGAAGGAGGAGTTGGCGCCGTTCTCCAGCAGGCGGCGCACGAGGTAGGCCAGCAGGTCGCGGTGCTCGCCGACCGGCGCGTAGACGCGGCAGGGGATCGTCTCGTCTTTCAGCACCTCGCGGTAAACGCCCTCGCCCATGCCGTGCAGGCGCTGCATCTCGAACGGCGCGCCGGTCGCGCGCGCCATCTGCACGATGGCGCGATGGTGCCCGCGTTGTGGCTGGCGAACTGGGGGTAGATGACGTCGGCATGCTGGATCAGCGCGCGGGCGCAGGCCAGGTACGACACATCGGTGTGCTGCTTGTGCGTGAACACGGGATAGGCCGCCAGGCCCAGCTCCTGCGCGCGCTTGATCTCGCCGTCCCAGTAAGCGCCCTTGACCAGCCGCACCATGAAGCGCAGCCCATGCTTGCGCGCGATGGCCGCCACCTCGTCCACGACAGCGAGCGCCCGCGTCTGATAGGCCTGCACGGCCAGGCCGAAGCCACGCCATTGCGGGTAAATCAGCGCGATGCGCGCCGCCAGCGCGTCCAGCACGTCCAGCGACAGCTCCAGGCGATCGACCTCCTCGGCGTCGATGGTCAGGTTGATGTTGGCGTTGGCGGCCAGCTCGATCAGCTCCCACACGCGCGGCAGCAGTTCGACGAAGACGCGCTCGCGCTGCAGCACCTCGTAGCGGCTGAACAGGGCGCTGAGCTTGATGGAGATGCCGTCGGAGGCCTCCGGGGAATCCGCCCGCGCGCCGGCCGCAATGGCTTTGATGGCACCGACATAGGCCGCCTGATAGCGGCGCGCGTCGTCCTCGGTGCGGGCGCCTTCGCCCAGCATGTCGTAGCTGAAGCGAAGCTGCTTTTGCTGCTTGCGGGCGTCGTCCGCCTCGCCCATCGCCTCCCGGATGTTGCGGCCCAGCACGAACTGCCGACCCAGCAGCTGGATGGCGCGCACGGTGGCGGCCACCACCGTCTGCGCGCCCAGGCGCTTGAACAGCCCTCCGTCGTCCTCGGCACCCGGCAGGAAGCGCTTGGACATGGAAATGGCCGAGGCGGACAGCGCGGCCAGCATCTTGTGCGGGCTGCCCTCGCTGGCGCCGTCAAAGTCCGCGCGGCCGAGCTGGTCGGCCGTCAGTGCGATGGCCGTGGGCGCGTCCGGCACGCGCAGCAGCGCCTCGGCCAGGCGCATCAGGGCCAGGCCCTCGGCGCTGGTGATCGGGTACTCGCGCAGCAGCGACTCCATCGCCCAGAACGGCGCCGGGTTCTTGCGCACCTGCTCCACCCAGGGTGCGGCCATGGCGATGACGCCAGGCCAGCCCAGCGCGCCGCCGACGCGCTCGGCCAGGGCCTGCACGACGCCGTGCTCCGCCACATAGGCGTCAGGCAGGCGAGGCTGTTCGGACGGGGCGACGAAAGGCGTGGGCATGGCGGGCTCCTGGTGAGATGCAGCAATGTATCCACGGTGTTCTTGGATTAAATTCGAAGGATCGCAAGAATCGCCGAGAAAAATCCAGATGAACGACGACGCCAGCGCTCTCGACAAGATCGACGCCCGCATCTTGCGCGTGCTGCAGGCCGATGGGCGCATTTCCAACCTCAAGCTGGCCGAGACGGTGCACCTGTCGCCCACCGCCGTGCTGGAGCGCGTCAAGCGCCTGACGCGCGACGGCTTCATCCTCGGCTACGAGGCGCGGCTCAACCCGGCCAAGCTGGGCGCGGCCATGCTCGTCTTCATCGAGGTGCTGCTGGACCGCACGGTGCAGGACGTCATGGACAACTTCAAGGCCGCCGTCCAGGCCCGGCCCGAGATCCTGGAATGCCACCTGGTGGCAGGCGGCTTCGACTATCTGCTGAAGACGCGGGTGCGCGACATGGGCGCCTACCGCGAGTTCATCGGCAGCGTGATCTGGACGCTGCCGGGGGTGCGGGAGACCCGGACGTACGCGGTGATGGAGGAGGTGAAGGCGACGAATGCGTTGGCGTTTTGAGGTCGCCGGAAGCTCAAGGCAACCAGCCCATCTCTGATAGCGCTTCACATACTCGAATTGCAATCCAACTCCATAAGCAAACACCTGCCGAGTTGGATGCGTGGCGCCCAAAACTCGAGTGGTAGTAGGCCCGCGCAAGAAAGGAGGGCCTATGGAGCCCCTCGGATAAGAAAGCGCCGCGGATGCCGACCGCACCAATCAACAGCATTCCCAATCCAAGTAGCGCTACTTTGGTCGCTGCGAGCGCATGCCAATCACCGGCGATCCAACTTTTGGTCGCCGAGACCGCTAGCCCCCCGCCAAGCTGCAGGAAAGCGAGGAAGAGCAGTATCTGAACGATCTTGTCGCGTCGAGACATTGCTGGCGAATTTCGTGAATGTCTGGGTTGATCAAAAAATCCACGGGTTTGCAACTGGCTTCGACGTTTCAGCGGCTATCAATCCGATGACTTTGCGCAGCGCTTGTAGTTGGTTCCCTTACAGCGGCATTCTGCTGCGGCTTGACTGTTTACAGGCCGGGTAAACCGGGCGCGAAAAGCGCCGCCTGGCTCGGACAATGCGCGCTTTCAAGACCGCGCCTCCCATGCTTCACCGCTCTCTGACGCTGGCGATCTGCCTGCTGACCGTGCTGCCCGGGCTGGCCTTGCCGCAGCCGGCACAGTCCGCAGCCAGCGCGCTGGAGCCCCAATTCGCCACCATCCCCGTCCCACGCGACGTGGTCGGCAGCCTGGCGCAGGACAAGCAGGGCCTGATCTGGGTCGGCACGAGCGACGGCCTGGCGCGTTTCGACGGCTACCGCTTGCGGCCCATCGAACGCGAGGGCGCGACGCCCGTGCAGCGCAACCTTGGCTGGGTGCGCTCGCTCGCACCCGCCGCCGACGGCGGCATGTGGATAGGCACCGAGGTCAACGGCTTGGCGCGATACGAGCCGGCCTTCGACCGTGTGCGCATGCTGGGCAGCGGCGAAGGCCGCACCACGCCGATCCGCGCGCTGGCCGAGGACGGTAGCGGCCAGGTCTGGGTGGGCACGCTGGGCCAGGGCCTGCTGCGCTACGACACCAAGGCCGGGCGCTTCGGCAGCGAAGCCCTGCTGGTGGACGGCCAGCCGGAGCGCCGCGTCCTGGCGCTGGCGGTGGGTCCCGGTGGCACCTTGTGGGCCGGCCATTGGCGCGGCCTGGCGCAACGTAGCAAGGCGGGCAGCTGGACGCCGCTGGACCTGCCCGGCGGCGCCATCGGCATCAGCGCCCTGCTGGAGGACGGCACGGGCCGGCTGTGGTTCGGCAGCGTGGACGGCCGCATCGGCCGCATCGAGGCCGGCCAGCCGCGCTGGCTGGCGGCGCGCTTCAAGGGCAGCGTGCAGGCACTGGCGCAGGGTGCGGACGGCACGGTCTGGGCCGGGCTGACTGATGGCATCGCTTGGCTGCATGCCGACAGCGGGGCGCTGCTGCGCCAGCTGCGCCACAACCCGCACCTGCCGGGCGGCCTGGCCGGCAATGATGTCAACGTGCTGCTGCGCGACCAGACCGGCGCCATGTGGTTGGGCGGTTATGGCGTGGGCCTTCAGAGACACCGCCTGCACCCGGCTCTGGCTGTGCGCGGCCCCGACGCCGACCCCGGCAGCCCGCTGGCCAGCAGCGACCTGCGCGGGCTGCTGGCCCGCCGCGACGGCCTGCTGATGGTGGCCACGCACAGCGGCCCGGTGGCGCTGCTGGATGCGCAGCTGCACACCGTCGGCCGCTGGCCGCGCGAGGCCGACACGCCGGTGGACAGCCTGGCCGAGGGGCCGGACGGCAGCGTCTGGCTGGTGGCCAACGGCCGCCTGGAGCGCCGCGAGCCGGGCAGCGCCCGCCTGCTGGCCAGCTGGGCGCTGGAGGGCGGGCGCGCGCACCGCGTGCTGGTGCTGCCCAGCGATGAGGTCTGGGTCGGCATGCAGGACGGCCTCTACCGCCTGACGCCCGCGCAGGCGGGGCAGGCCCGGCGGGTGGAACGAGTGCGCGGCGCCGACGGCGAGCCACTGCGCGGCGGCGTGCACGCGCTGTGCGTGGAGCCCGCGGGTTCGCGCCATGGCCGGCTGTGGGTGGGCGCGCTGGCGGGGCTGTTCCGCTGGGATGGGCAGCGCCTGGCCGAGGTCAAACATGCGCCCGGCGAGGCCCTCGGCTTTCCCGCCGTGCTGGGACTGCTGCATGCGCGAGACGGCAGCCTGTACGTGGACACGGCCGTCAGTGGCCTGCACCGGTTGAAGGCCTTTGACGCCGAGGGTCGCGCGCGCTTCGAGCGCATCAGCGAGCGCCTGGGCGCGCCGGGTCGGCCCTTCGGCGTGAACCTGCACGAGGATGCCAGGGGCCGCGTCTGGAGCCAGCAGTCGGTCTACGACCCGGCCAACGACCGCCTCGACGAACTCAGCGGCGCCGAGGGCCCGCCGATGGGCACGCCGCGCTTCTTCGCCGACGCCGCCCTGCCCGACGGCCGGCTGCTATTCAGCGGCAGCCGCGGCCTGCTGGTCGTGGAGCCGCTGGCCTTCATGCCCTCGCGCTATGCGCCTCCGGTGGTCGTCAGCAGCCTGCGCCGCAATGGCCAGCCCTACCAGCCCGAGCAGGACCTGGCGCAGGGCCTGAAGCTGCCGGCGGGCACGCGCAGCTTCGCCGTCGAGTTTGCCGCGCTGGACTACACCGACCCGGCCAAGCTGCGCTACTCGGTGCGCCTGGACGGCTGGGACCATGAATGGACGCCCACCGACGCCAGTGCCCGCTTTGCGTCATATGGCGGCCTGCCGCCGGGCCGCTACCGGCTGGAGGTGCGCGCCACCAACCACCACGGCCTGTGGAGTGACCGGCCGCTGGGGCTGGACATCGAGCTGCTGCCGGCCTGGTGGCAGACCCGCTGGGCCGAGGCCGGCGCGCTGCTGGCGCTGGCGGGGCTGGCCTGGGCACTGCTGCGCTGGGGCGTGGCGCGGCGCACGGCGCAGCTGCGGCGCCGCGAGGCCGCGCTGCAGGCCTTGGTGGACCAGCGCACCACGGAGCTGCGTGAGGCCAGCACGACCGACCCACTGACAGGCCTGCGCAACCGTCGCTACCTGGACTCGCGCGTCAAGTCCGACCTGCAGCTCAGCCTGCGCCACTACACCGAGCCACGCCACCGCAGCCCTGGCCGCCACCCCGACGAGGAGGCTGACCTGCTCGTCATGCTGATGGACCTGGACCACTTCAAGCGCATCAACGACCGCCACGGCCATGCCGCGGGCGACCAGGTGCTGGTGGAGTTTGCGCGCCGGCTGCGCCTGGTCTTCCGCGAGAGCGATGTGCTGGTGCGCTGGGGCGGCGAGGAGTTCCTGGCGCTGGCCCGCGGCGGCGCGCGCAGCGGCGCGGCCGAGCTGGCGGCGCGCTTTTGCGCCACCGTGGGCGAGCAGCCCTTCACGCTGCCCGACGGGCGCGCGCTGCCCGTCACGGTGTCCATCGGCTTCGCGGTCTTTCCGCTCGACCCCGAGGCGCCCCGTGCCTGGGACTGGGACGCCACGTTGAGCCTGGCAGACGCCGCCCTCTACGCGGCCAAGGCCCAGGGCCGCGACGGTTACGTGGGCGCGCTGCGCGCCGATGGCCTGCGGCCCGACGAGCTGGGGCCCGACACCGACACCTGGATGAACGAGCCGCGGCTGCAGGTGCAGCGCAGCGCCGCCATCAAGGCAATGGGCGAGCTGTCGGCCTGAGGATATCGGCCACCGCCTCGCGCAAGGCCGGCAGCACCTCGGCCTCGAACCAGGGCCGCTGCCGCAACCAGCGCTGGTTGCGCGGGCTGGGGTGAGGCAGGGGCAGCAGGCCCCTGGCCAGCCCGACGCGCCACGCCGACACCAGCTCATCGACCGACGCCTTGCTGGCCAGGTGCCAGCCCAGCGCATGCTGGCCAATGGCCAGGGTCAGCCGGACCCGGGGCAGGGCGCCCAGCAGCCGCGGGCGCCAGCGCACGGCGCATTCGGGGCGCGGCGGCAGGTCGCCCCCGGCGCGCGTGCCCGGGAAGCACAGGCCCATCGGCAGGATGGCAAAGCAGCGCGGGTCGTAGAAGGTCTCGCACGACACGCCCAGCCAGGCGCGCAGGCGGTCGCCGCTGATGTCGTCGAAGGGCCGTCCCTTGGCATGCGTGACGCGGCCCGGCGCCTGGCTGGCGATGAGGATGGGGGCGCGGCCGTCGAGCTGGAAGATGGGCCGGGCGCCCAGCGGCAGCGCCGGCTCGCAGTGCGTGCAGGCGCGCAGTTCGGGCAGCAGCTTCTGCAGCGCCGTGGCCACGCGCTCAGGCCAGATGGCGGCCGAAGAAGCGCATGCTCCGGTCCCAGGCCTGCTGCGCCCAGGCGGCGTCGTACTGCGTCTTGGCAATGCGCCCCGGGCCCTGGGCTGTCTCATTGGCAAAGGCGTGGTGGGCCAGGTAGCGGTGGCCTTCGTAGCGCACGCCGGCCTCGGTCAACCTGGCCTCCAGGTCGTCCACGCCGGCAATCGGGAACGACTCGTCCTGCGTGGCCCAGTGGGCCTGCAGCGGCAGCTTGATCTTGCCGGCGTCCACATATTGCAGCGGCGGCATGCCGTACCAGACAACGGCGGCGTCGGCCTCGGGTACCGCGGTGGCGGCCAGTACCGTCAACGCGCCGCCCATGCAGTAGCCGGTCACGCCGACCTTGCCGCTGCCGATCTTCAATCCCTTGAGGTGCTGCACCGCGCCGCGCACATCCTGCGAGGCGGCGTCGCCGAAGTTCAGCTCGCCCATCAGGTGGCTGGCTTCCTCGGCCTCGACCGTGCTCTTGCCGCGGTACAGGTCCGGCACCAGCGCCGTGAAGCCGGCCTGCGCGAAGCGCTCGGCCACGCCGCGGATCTGGTCGTTCAGGCCCCACCACTCCTGGATGACGACGACGGCGCCGAGCGGCTTGGCCGCCTCGGCGAGGTAGCCGGACACGGTGGCGCCATCGGGACGCTGGAACTGCAGGGTGTGGGCCATGGGGGATCTCCTGAAAACCGGCTAAGGGCAAAAGCCTAACTTGGGCGACACGGGCTTTCGGCCCGGCAGCGAGAATGCCCCCTTGACGCCTCCTGCCATGAAGATAGAACGCATCGTTTCAACCCGCCTGCCAACGCCCTATGGCGACTTCGCCATCCACGGCTTCCGTGAAGGCGACAGCGGGCAGGAACATGTCGTGCTGAGCCTGGGCGACCTGACGGGCGACGACCCGCCGCTGGTGCGCGTGCATTCCGAATGCATGACCGGCGAGGTCTTCGGTTCGCTGCGCTGCGACTGCCGGCCGCAGCTCGAAGGCGCCATGAAGCGCATCGCCGCCGTGGGCCGCGGCGCCATCGTCTACATGCGCGGCCACGAGGGACGCGGCATCGGCCTGGTGCAGAAGCTGCGCGCCTATGCCGAGCAGGATGCCGGCGCCGACACCATCCAGGCCAACGCCCAGCTCGGCCTGCCCATCGACTCGCGCCGCTACGACGCGGCAGCCTGCATGCTGCGGGCGCTGGGGGTGCACCGCATCAAGCTGCTGACCAACAACCCGCTGAAGATGGCGGCGCTGGCCGAGTTCGGCATCGAGATCGCCGAGCGCGAGGCGTCGCTGACCGAGCCGGGGCCGAACAACGAGAAATACCTGCGCACCAAGGCCGAGTCGATGGGCCACCACGACCTCGGCCACCTGTTCGATCAGGCGTGAACGTCATGCCGTCGGTTTGACGGCATGACGTGCAGCGCGCCTCAGCGGTTCTTGGAACCCTGCTGGCCCTTGCCGCCTTGCTGGCGATCGACGTTCTCGCGGCTGGCGGAACCGCCGCCCTGCTGCCCGCCCTTGCTGCCCGAGCCGGACTGCTGCTGCTGGCCGGGGCTGTCGTCACGGTCGTGACCGCCCTGCTGGAGGTTGTCGTCACTTTGGGGTTGCAGCTTGTCCTTGGATTGACGTTGGTTAGGCATGGCACTTCCTTCGTTCAGGTTCCGGGCGACGCACCCATTGCGCCGCCACGACTGCAACCTTAGGCCGCGCCCGGCGAAGTCATGTAGGAGGACAGGCCGCTTACGACCTGGAATCGCAACACAGCACGTCGAGTTGTCGCGTTAGCGCGCGCAGGCCTTAGGCCGCACTCAGGCCGCCGCGCATTTGGTGACGGTCTCCCAGGTGCGCGTCGTGATGGTCTTGCCGAAGGTCTTCTCCAGCAGGTGCATGAAGACGGGTCCCTTGGCCTCGGGCACATAGCTGCAGAACACCTCGCCACCGTCCAGTCCCAGGATGCAGGCCTCGCCATGCGTCAGCGGCAGCTCGACGGGACTGGCTGCCAGCGGCTCGCGCAAAAAGGTGACGACGCGCTTGGCGCCGGCGCGCAGCTTGAAGCCGGCGAACGGGTCGGCTGCCAGCAGCTGCTGCAGGTGGGTGGTCGGGCGCACGATGGTCAAGAAGCCGTAGCCCGCGCCGCGTTGCATGGCCTTCTCGACGCGCTTTTGCAGGGCGGACACCGACGCCGCGCGGGGCGTGGAGAAGGCAACGTTGCCGCTGCTGAGCAGCGTTTTCACGTCGGTGAAGCCGGCGTCCTCCAGGCAGTGTTTGAGCACCGGCATCTGGCAGTTCATCGGGCTCACTCCGCGGAGCAGGGCGACATAGCGGGGCATGGCAAGCAGGTTCGGGCGGGCCGCAACGATAGCGCCGCGTGCGCCTCCGGTGTTCCCGCGCTGAGGGTGGGCCCTTCAGCGTGGCTTCAGATTGAGGCCATTGAATGGCTCCGTCGCAATCACCCTGAACGGGATCTCATGAAGTTTCGTCTTGCCGCCGCCTGCTCTGCCCTGCTTGCGGCCCTGGCCCCGCATGCCGCCTTTGCCGCCGGCCCGCACTGGGAATACCGCGGCGCCCACGGCCCGACCCACTGGGCCGCGCTGGACAGCGGCTTTGAAACCTGCGCCAAGGGCGCGCAGCAGTCGCCCATCGACATCCGCAACGCCGTGGTCACGCCGCTGCCGCCGCTGGAGTTCTCTTATGGCAGCGTGCCGCCCGCCATCATCAACAACGGCCACACGGTGCAGGTCAACCTGCCCGCCGGCAACGCCCTGACGCTCGACGGCCACCGCTACGAACTGCTGCAGTTCCACTTCCACACGCCCAGCGAAGAGCGCATCCAGGGCAAATCCGCCGCGATGGTGGCGCACTTCGTCCACCGCGATGCTGAAGGCCACCTGGCGGTGGTGGCCGCGCTGATCCAGCCGGGCCGGGCCAACCCCGGCTTCGAGTCCGTACTGGCGCACATGCCGGCGCACGCCGGCGAAACGCTCACGGTCGACGGCCTGGCACTCGACCTCGCCGGGCTGCTGCCCGCCGACCGCGGCTACTACGACTTCGACGGCTCACTGACCACGCCGCCCTGCTCCGAGCATGTCCACTGGCTGGTGCTGAAGCAATCGGTCACGGTATCGGCGGCCTCGATCCGCCAGTTCCGCGCCCTTTATGCCGCCAATGCCCGCCCGGTGCAGCCGCTGAACGGCCGGGTGGTGCGGGTCTCGCCCTAGGGAAGCGCAAGGGGCAGACTGGACGGCGGGCGCCGCGTCATGCGGGGATGCGGTAGCCGAGGCCGCGGACGGTCTCGATCAACTCGCGTCCCAGCTTGCGGCGTAGCGCCGAGACGTGGACTTCCAGCGCATTGCTGGCCACCTCGGCGTCGAAGCCCAGCACCAGCTGCTCCAGTTCGGCCTTCAGCACGATGCGCCCGGCGCGCAGCACCAGCGCCTCCAGCACCGACCATTCGCGCGCGGTGAGTTCGGCCGCCGCCCCGCGGGACCAGGCGGCGCGCGCCGCGATGTCCACCTCCACCTCGCCAAAGCGGCAACGCGAAGCCGCGCTGCCGGCGCTGCGGCGCACCACGGCGCGCAGCCGGGCGACCAGCTCCTCCGGCGCGAACGGCTTGACCAGGTAGTCATCGGCGCCCTGATCCAACCCCTTGATGCGGTCGCTGAGCAGGTCGCGGGCGGTGAGCATCAGTGCCGGCGTGCGGTCGCCGCGCTGGCGGCGCTGCTGCAGCCAGTCCAGCCCGGAGCCGTCGGGGAGCTGCCAGTCCACCAGCAGCGCGTCGTAACTCTCGCCGCGCAAGACCTGGGCATCGGCCAGGCGCCGGCACCAGTCGACGCCGTGGCCGTCGGCGCGCAGGAAGTCGCGCAGGGCCTCGCCCAGGATGTCGTCGTCCTCGATCAGCAGCAGTCGCATGGCGCCCATTCTCGGGCGGCGGCGCTACCGGTGCCGGGCCGGCACGCCGCTTGCCCAGCATCCGCATGCGCGCGATGTCCGCGCGTCGGAAGGATTGCCATGCAGGTACAAGTCGAGACCGACAACCATGTCGAGGGCCGCGAGAAGCTGATCGAGCATGTCGAGGGCGTGATCCGCGACGCGGTAGACCGATACGCGAGTCAGGTCACGCACGTCGAGGCACATCTGGGTGACGTCAACAGCGGCGAGAAATCGGGCGCCGACGACATGCGCTGCATGCTGGAGGCGCGTGTGGCGGGTCTGAAGAACATCGCCGTCAAGCATCAGGCCGACAGCATGCACCTCGCGATCGAGGGGGCGGCGGACAAGCTGACGAGCGCGCTTGAATCAGCGCTCGGCAAGCTGCAGGATCGGCAGCGACGTCATCTGGGAACCGGTGAATTGAGCGCGGACATGGCGCGTGCGTCCGACGACGAGGAACCGCCGCTTCAGCCGTAATCCGCCTCCGCCAACGCCTGCCGCGTCACCTCGTCCGTCGGGAAGAGGTGCTCGACCTTCAGCGACGCCAGCGTGATGTCCAGCGGCGTGCCGAAGCTGGTGATGGTGGAGAAGAAGCTCAGGATGCGCCCGTCTGCCGCGCGCAGCCGGAAGGCCAGCACGGGCAGGTGGCTGCTGGCCTCGGCCGCCGTCCACGGCTGCAGCGTGGGCCGCAGCTCGTCCAGCAAGGCGCGCAGGCGCGGCAGGTGCTCGGCCTCGCGCGTGGCGCGCGCCCACATCTCGTTGCACAGCCAGGACTCGTCCTCGCACAGGGATCGCAGGCCGCCCGGGCCGAACATGGCCCGCAGCAGGTTCAGCGGCTGGCTCAACATCGCTTCGGCGGGCAAGCCCAGCAGCTCGATGACGCGGGCCAGCCCGGCGTTGGCCATGACGACGTTGTAGTCGCCGTCCAGCACTAGGGCCGGTGCCGCGCCGCTGGCGTGGATCAGCTGCTCCAGCGCGGCGCGCACCGGCGCCATCTCCGGCGCGTCGAGCGCGCGCTCGGCGTGTGCCGGCGCAAAGCCCGCAGCCAGCAGGGCCTGGTTGCGCTCCTCCAGCGTGGCGCCGAGGGCGTCGAGCAGCGCGATCAGGGTCTCGCGGCCGGCGCGCGAGCGGCCGGTCTCGATGCAGCTGAGGTGGCGTTGCGAAACGCCAGTACGCAGCGACAGTTCGAGCTGGCTGACGCGGCGCGATTTGCGCAGGGCGGCGAAGGTGGCGGTCATGGAGCGGCGGGTTGCACGAGATGAACGATGCCGGCGGCGAGTAGCAGTATCAGCGCCGCGATGTCCAGGCGCACGACGGTGAGCACTGCGGCATTGAGCGGGCCCTCCAGCAGCGCCAGCAGCAGGAAGGCACCCACGCTCGCCAGGCCTGCCATCAAGCCCGCGCCATGCAGCGCCGGCCGCAGCGCTGCCGTGGCAAGCAAGGCGGCCAGCAGGCCGAAGAGCACCGCGCGATGGCGCAGCAGCAGCGCGAGATTGGGCTCGGCTACGTCGATACCGTAGAGGCTGGACAAGCGCGCCGCGCCCAGCACGCCGGCGAGAGGCAGCGCATGCAGCAGTGCGACGAGCAACAGGGTGGCGGCAACGACGTGTTTCATGACCGCGACCATAGGCGCCGCCGGTCAAGCCGGCGATGACCTCCGAGGTCATTGCGGCGCTGCGGGCCGCTGCCGACGATGGCGCCACCCAATCGCAACCACCACCGGAGATCACCATGCGCCCCCTCCTCTTCCTCGTCTTCGCAGCCTTCGGCGCCTTCTCGCTGTATGCGATGTGGCAGATCGGCTACTTCGGCATCTGGCAGGCCGCGATGGCCAACGTGGGCAGCTGGCAGCTGCTGCTGGACTTCATCATCATGTCCCTCCTGGCGCTGGGCTACATGGCGCGCGACGCCCGTCGCACCGGGCGCAAGCTCTGGCCCTATGCGCTGATCACGGTGGCGGCCGGCTCGTTCGGGCCCTTGCTGTATCTGCTGCTCAGGCCGTCGGGCCGCAGCGATTTCACGGCGGCGTCGGCCGCGCCCAGCCACTGAGAGCAGTCTGGGGCCAGGCCCGCATGCGGCTGCTCCGACAATCGGCGCATGTCCCATGCGGTGTCTCTCCTGCGCGCAGCGCGCCTGGCCAACGCCACCAAGCCCTTCACCGCTCGCGGTGGCTTCAAGCGCGAGCGCTGCGAGGGCTGCCGGCTGGTCGCCACGCATTGCATGTGCGCCTTGCGGCCGTCAGTGAACACGCGTGCGGCGGTGTGCCTGCTGATGGCCGACATCGAGCCGCTGAAGCCGACCAACACCGGTTGGCTGATCGCGGACCTGGTCGCCGACACCTTCGCTTTCCGCTGGTCGCGGACCGAGGTCGATCCCGCGCTCATCGCACTGTTGAGCGACCCCGCCTGGGACTGCTACGTCGTGTTCCCGGGCGAGTACGCCGCGGCTGAACGCGTGGTGCAGTCCATCCGGCCGAGCGCGGCCGGCCAGGACGGTGCGCTCAGGCGGCCGCTGTTCATCCTGCTGGACGGCACCTGGTCCGAGGCGCGCAAGATGTTCAGCCGCAGCTCCTACCTGAACCACATGCCGGTGCTCAGCCTGGCGCCCACCGAAGCCTCGCAGTACAAGCTGCGTCGGTCTCGCTGCGACGAGCATTTCTGCACCAGTGAGGTGGCCGCATGGTGCCTGGGCCTTGCCGGCGACGAGGCCGCGCGCGATGCGCTTCAGGCCTATCTGGGCGTCTTCACACATCACTACCTGCAGGCGAAGAACCAGCTGCCCGTTGTGTGGGACGGCGCGGCGCACCAGCGCTTGGCAGAAGCGCTGGCGCAGCAAATGGAGACTGCGGCGTGAGCGTGTGAAAAAGGGGCTTGCGTGCTGCCGTTCACACAACGTAGCAAGCGCGCCGTCAACGCCAGGGGCGCGCGGGCGTTCAATGAAGGCCGATGGCATCAACCCATCAGACTTTCGAAGGAAGAACGCCCATGACCACGCTGACCCTGACCTTCAACGGCCTGCCGGGCGAAGCCCGCAGAGCGCTTGGCGGGCTGCTGCGGCGCTACCGCTCGGCCTATTTCGTGGAGCGCAGCAGCAACGAGTTTGCAGTCACCGCCGACGAGGCCACTGCGGCGGAATTGGCCAGGCAGCCCCATTGGTCCACCCGGCCGGCGCCCGCACCGGCGCGCTGATTCAGCCGCGCTCGCGCTCCTGCAGCGCCCGCCACATCACCTTGCCCGTGCCACTCTTGGGCAGGTTATCGACGAACTCGATGCGCGCCGGCACCTTGTAGGCCGCCATGTTGGCGCGGCACCAGTCGCGCAACTGCGCTTCGGTCAGCGCCTCATGCCCTGCGCGCCGGACGACCACCGCCTTGACGGTCTCGCCGCGGTAGGTGTCGGGGGCCGCGATGACGCAGGCCTCGGCGATGCCCGGGTGGGCGTGCATGAGGTTCTCGACCTCGCTGGGCCAGACCTTGAAGCCGCTCGCATTGATCATGCGCTTTAGGCGGTCGGTCATGAAGAAGTAGCCGTCCGCGTCCACATAGCCGATGTCGCCGGTGCGGAAGAACCGCCGGCCCTCGAACTGACAGAACGCCGCCTCGGTCGCATCGGGGCGACGCCAGTAACCGTCGAACACCATGGGGCCGTGGACGATGATCTCGCCGCTCTCGCCCACCGGAAGTTCGCGCAGCGTGTCGGGGTCGACGACGCGGGCATCGCAGCTCAGATACGGCACACCCAGGCATTGCTGCTTGGGTGCGTCATAGGGATTGGTGTGGCTGGGCGCGGCCGTTTCGGTCAGGCCATAGCCCTCCATGTAGCGCAGGCCCCAGCGTTGCCACAGGCGCTCGGCCACGGCCTGCGGCATGGCGGCGCCGCCGCCGCCGATGTAGACCATGCTGCTCAGGTCGAAGCTGTCGACCTGCGGGCTGGCGAGCAGGTCGATGACCATCGTGGGGATGTTGGTCCAGCGTGTGACGCGGTGGTCCTTGATGAGGCGGGCGGCGTACTCGCGCTGCCAGCGCGGCATCAGCACCAGGGCCGCGCCGCCGGCGAGCGTGCCATGCATGACGACGACCATGCCGGTGATGTGGAACATCGGCACCACGCCGAGCACCACGTCCTCATGGCTGCCGCTGCCCCACAGCCCGCCGGCAAAGACGTTGTGCTGCAGGCTGCGGTGGCGGTGCATGCAGCCCTTGGGGTGACCGGTGGTGCCGCTGGTGTAGGGCAGCAGCGCGAGGTCGTCGGCGCCGACGGTCGTGACCGGCGGCGCAGCGATGCAGGCCAGCGCGTCGGCCCAGGCCGTGGCGCCGGCGGGCAAGGCGATGTCGGCGCTGAGCCAGTCGGCCCAGCCTGCCGGCAGCCCGGCGCCATCGGTCCGGCCGCCGGGCAGCACCTCGGCAAGCCGTGTGATCAGGAGGTCAGCGGCCGCCATGCCGCCAGCCAGCCACTCGGCACTGAGGTCGGCGCTGGTGATGGCCAGCACGGCCCCGCTGTCCTCGATGAGGTGCTTGAGCTCGGCCGCCTTGTTCATCGGGTTGACGGGCACGACGACGGCGTTGGCGCTGAGGATGGCGTAATGCGCGACGACCAGCTGCGGGCAGTTCTGCAGACCGACCAGCACGCGGTCGCCCTTGCCCACGCCGCGCTCGGCCAGCCAGGCGGCCAGGCGCTCGACTTGCACGGCCAGCTCGGCATAGGTTGTCGTGTGGCCCAGGTAGACCAGGGCCGGCCGGTGTGGGAACCGGCGTGCGCTGACCAGCAGGTTGTCGGGCAGGGCCGTGGCCGGGGGCTCGATGGCATGCGGCACGCGGGCCGGCCAGAACTGGTGGTGGGCTCGGGGGGTCATGGCGTCGTCTCCGGCTTTCTCTGCCCGACGACAAGGTAGACGCCGAGCAGCGTCACCACCATGCCGGCGATGGCTTGTGCGCCCAGTGTCTCGCCGAACAGCAACCACGCCATCACCGAGGTGACAGAGGGCACCAGATACATGGTGCTTGACACGGCGGTCACGCGGCCGTGGCGCAGCATGTAGAACATCAGGCTGATGCCGCCGGCCGTCAGCACCAGGATGCTCCAGGCCATGGCAACCAGCACCGGCGCGTTCCACTCGATGCGCATCGGCTCCAGCCACCACGCCAGCGGCAGCGTGACGGCGAGCGAAGCCACGAACTGCACCACCTGGCCCGTGCGCAGATCGAACTGCGGCACGAAGCGCTTCTGGTAGAGCGTGCCGCCGGTGATGGCGAGCAGGGCCATTACGCAGAGCAAGAGCGGCGCGCCGAAGCTGCTGCCGAGGTTGAGCTTGTGCCAGATGACGAGCACCACACCGGCCAGCCCGAGCGCCACACCCAGCCACTGGCGCGGCGTGACGCGTTCACCGATCAGCGGCGCCAGCGCGGCCACGAGCACCGGCTGCAGGTTGACGATGAGCGCCGCCGTGCCGGCCGGCAAGCCCTGGCGGATGGCGACCCAGACACCGCTCAGATAGAGCGCCTGAATGCCGATGCCGGCCACCGCCAGGTGGAGCATGTCGCGCCGCGACGGCCAGGCCGCACGCGCGGCCAGCGCCAGGCCCAGCATCAGCACGACCACGCCGGCATAGCGCCAGCTCAGGAAGGTCAACGGGTCGGCATAGGGTGCCGCCAGCTTGGCGACGATGTAGCCGGTTGCCCAGATGAAGATGAAGAGGGGCGGCGCGAGGCGGTCGAGGGTGGTCGTGACAGGCATCAGGCGACCATCATGCCCTCACACCGCTCGACGGCGGCGTCAGTACGGGGGCGGCGCCCAGCTCCCTCAGGCAGGTCATGCAGAGGCAGCGCCCGGGCCACTGGGCGGCGATCTCGGCGCGCTGCGCGTCGCTCAGGCGGATGCTGAAGCAGACGCAATGGCCCGCGTTCACGCCGCAGTTGAAGCCGCCGCCGCAGCGCGGGCAGGTTGTTGCGACCAGCGCTTCTTTCATCGCCGCACTTCTTGCAGCGCGGCTTCGCACAGTTCGGCCAGCACGCCCGCATCCACGTCGGCCATGCGCTTGATGTAGATGCAGCCTTTGCCGGCGCGGTGCTTGCCGAGCCTGGTGAGCAAGGCGGCGTGGGCGCCGGCGTCGCACGTCAGGTAGAGGCTGATGTCGCCCTTGCCGCCTGCGCCGCTAGCGAAGCCGATCTCGAAGATGTCGCCTTCGCGGCCGCTCTCGTAGACATAGTGGTGGTCGCCGAAGCCGACCATTTTTCCCCACATGCGCGGCGGGTGGCCGCTGACGCGCTGCATCAGCGCGGCCAGCGCCCGGCAGTCGGCCGCGCGGGCTTCGGGCTGGGCGGCGAAGAAAGCCTCGACATCAGCGTCGGTCGGCACGGTCTTGCTGGCTGTGGCCATGGCGGGCTCCGTTCAGAGCGGCCATTGTGGATCGTCGTCGGGGGGGGGCAGCGGCGTTGCGCGGGCCAACGCCATCCAGGTGGCGAAGTCCGGTTTGCAGGCGCGCTTGGGCGCGGGCCGTGCGAGTTCCAGATGGGTGGGGTGGCCGATCAACACACCGTACTCCGCGGGAATTTCGTCGGGCTCGGCGATACCCGCCTTGATGACGAACCAGCACTGGCCGCACAGCGCGCGGTAGGCGGCGGACTTGGTCGGCCGGCGCAGTTCGCCGAGGAGGTCGGCGCGGCTGACCTTGATCTCGTGGACGGCGGGTTCGAGGTAGTCCTCGACGGTGCTGTGGCGGATGGAGTAGACATCCGGCATGGCGTTGACCCAGAGCGTCTTGCCGTCCTCCTGCGGCAGCCCGGCGCGCAACACCAGGCCGCGCCACGCGATGCGGCCGGCGCGCTGCATCTCGGTGGCGACGCGCTCGACCAGCCCTTCGTGCGCATCCCTCGCGGCGCGGTTGCGGCTCAGCGAGGCGGCGATGAGGGCGACGCCGGCATCGGTCACTCGCAGGCGCTCGCGGCCGTCGGCTTCCTGCATGCGCTCGATCCAACCGGCCGCCAGCATCTCGACCTCGACGAGGTCCTGACAGGGCCAGCCGGCGCTGCGCCAGAGCTGACGCAGGCGCTGCAGGTGGAAGCGGGTGGGCTGGGACACAGGGGCGATCTTGCCGCCAGAAAGGACAAGGCCCCCGGGCCGGAGGGCACGGGGGCCTTGCTGAGGGGCGTGAAGCTTACGGGCGTTCGCGCTTGGGCAGGGCGGTGAGGCCGGCGATCGGCGCGTTCGTCGTGACGCCCGACGTGGTCGGCACCGCGAAGAAGGTCCACACGCTGTTGGCCGGGAAGACCAGCGCGCTGTTCGTGTAGATGGTACCGGCCGGTACGGTCAGGTCCACCTGCACGCCAGTCGCCGAGGACGACGTGGTGCTGAACGTCGAAGCACTGCCGGCTGCGATGTTGGAGGCGATCGAGCCGAACGCCACGTTCAAGCCGGCGCCCGACGTGGGCAGGGCGTTGACGAGGCGGATCTTGACTTCACCCGACACGGTGGGCAGGCGGTTGTCGTCGTCCAGCACGGTCAGCTGCGGATTGGCCGGGTCACCCCAGACCAGCAACGTCGAGTCCTTGCCGACGCCGAGCGTCGGCGCCGCGAACGTCCGGTTCACGCCATTGACTGCGACATTGAGCGTGCTCGCGCCCGAAGCCGTGGTGACGTATTCGCTGATCAGCGGGCTGATGGCGCTGTTGAACATCGTCTGGCCGTTGAGCGACGAGGTGACGGCACCGCCGCCGCTGAGTGCCGCCACGGTACGCACACGGCTTTGCGTGTTGGCAAAGTTCTTGGCGGCGCCCTTCTGGACCAAGGTGATGCCGTTGACCAGAACGCCACCGTCGGTGGCGGTCAGGATCAGCGTGTTGACGCTGGCGGAATCCAGCGTGATGGCCGGGATGTCCAGGCGCAGGTCGCTGCGCTTGTTGTAGCCCGTCACGCGCACGCGGAAGGTGCCCGAGTTGATTTCACCGTAGCCGCTGCCGGAGCCGCCTTGCAGATTGGTGGTGTGCGGGGTGGCCGACTCGAGCGGATCGGTCGCGCCCGTGACGTACACATCCATCGGGCCAGCATCGAGCGCAAGGTTCAGCACCAGCAGCTTGGCCTTGTTGGCCGGGGGTGCTGCTTCCGATTCCTGCAGCAGCGTGGTGCGGATGGCACCGGCAAAGCCGTAGGTGATGTAGGTGTAGTTCGTGCCGCCGGTCAGCGTGGGCGTGGTCGCCGAGATGCTGGTGCCGACGGGGTTGGTCGTGACCCTGCTGGCTGTGGCGCCGGTGTTCACGCCGCCGTATTCACCCACGCTGGCGTAGGCGACCGCGCTGTTGATCTTCTTCGTGTCGACTTCGAGGTCGAGCGAGTTGTAAGACCGCGTGGCGTTGAGCAGGCGCACCTGCGTGTTGCTGTCGCCGTCATCGCCGCCGCCGCCGCAGGCGGTCAGGAATGCAGTGGCCGACAGGCTCAGCGTCAGGACCAGCCGGGTGGCCCAGGGGGTGAATCGCATCGAGAACTCTCCGAAAAAACCAAACCGCCGGGCCTATCCCTGGAATGCGGACTCGCGATTAGAACTCAAGCGGAGGATGTCACGGTTTCCACCCCACAGCGGCGGGTGAAGAACTGTTGCTGAGGGAGAGGGTCTGCCCTAGATCCGGGTGAGGAGAACACTCCAATTCCGACGCGGGCGCGTCGGTAGCATCCGCCGCCATGAACTATCCCCACCTCCTCGCGCCCCTGGACCTCGGCTTCACGACGCTGAAGAACCGCGTGCTGATGGGCAGCATGCACACCGGCCTGGAGGACGGGCGCAAGCACTTCGAGCGCATGGCGGTGTTCTTCGCCGAGCGCGCGCGCGGCGAGGTCGGGCTGATCGTGACGGGCGGCTTCGCGCCCAACATCGAGGGCTGGGCCAAGCCGTTTGCCGGCACGCTGGCGACCTCGGGCTCGGCCCGGCGCCACAAGATCATCACGGATGCCGTGCATGCCGAGGGCGGCAAGATCGCGCTGCAGATTCTGCACACGGGCCGCTATGGCTATTCGCCGCTGTGCGTGGCGCCGTCGCGCATCCAGAGCCCGATCACGCCGTTCACGCCTCGCGAGCTGAGCGCGCGGGGCATCGAACGGCAGATTCGCGCTTTCATCCGCTGCGCGAAGCTGGCGCGCGAGGCGGGCTACGACGGCGTGGAGGTGATGGGCAGCGAGGGTTACTTCATCAACCAGTTCCTCGTCACCCACACCAACCAGCGCACCGACGACTGGGGCGGGTCGTACGAGAACCGCATGCGCCTGCCGCTGGAGATCCTGGCGCGCATGCGCGAAGCGGTGGGGCCGGACTTCATCATCATCTACCGCCTGTCCATGCTGGACCTGGTGCCCAACGGCAGCAGCTGGGACGAGGTGCTGGAACTCGCACGGCGTGTGGCACGGGGTGGGGCGACCATCATCAACACCGGCATCGGCTGGCACGAGGCGCGCATCCCGACCATCGCGACCAGCGTGCCGCGCGCGGGCTTCGCGTGGGTCACGGCCAAACTTCGCGCCAAGCTGCGGGAAGAGGGCATCACGACCCCGCTGATCACCAGCAACCGCATCAACACGCCCGAGGTCGCCGAGGAGGTGCTTGCCGACGGCAGCGCCGACATGGTGTCGATGGCCCGGCCGTTCCTGGCCGATTCGGAGTTCGTCAAGAAGGCACGCCAGGGCAGGGCCGACGAGATCAACACCTGCATCGCCTGCAACCAGGCATGCCTGGATCACACCTTCGCGCAGAAGATCTCGACTTGCCTGGTCAACCCGAGGGCGGCCTACGAGCAGGAGATCGTCTTACGACCAGTGCAAGGCGCGAAGAAGCGCGTCGCTGTCGTCGGCGCCGGCCCGGCGGGACTGGCCGCGGCGACGACGCTGGCCGAGCGCGGCCACGCGGTGACGCTGTTCGACGGCGCGGCGGAGATCGGCGGGCAGTTCAACATGGCCAGGCGCATCCCGGGCAAGGAAGAGTTCGGCGAGACGCTGCGCTATTTCCGCCGCCGCATCGAGATCACCGGCGTGGACCTGAGGCTGAATTGCCGCGTCGACGCTGAGGGCCTGAAGGACTTCGACGAGGTGCTGCTGGCCACCGGCGTCAGTGCCCGCGACCCGCGCATCAAGGGCCAGAACGAAGGCCAGGCGCGCGGCCAGGTGCTGAGCTATGTCGACGTGCTCAGGCACGACAGGCCGGTCGGCGGCCGCGTGGCCATCGTCGGCGCCGGCGGCATCGGCTTCGATGTCGCCGAGTACCTGCTGGAGGCTGGCCATTCGCTGACGCTGGATCCGGCGGCCTGGCGCAAGCATTGGGGCGTGGGCGACCCGGAGCAGGTGCGGGCCGGCCTGCTGCGGCCGGCACCGGATGCGCCGACGCGCCAGATCACACTGCTGCAGCGCAAGGCCGGCAAGCCAGGCGCAGGCTTGGGCAAGACGACCGGCTGGATCCACCGAGCAGCGCTGAAGATGAAAAACGTCGACATGCTGGCCAGCGTCAACTACGAGCAGATCACACCCGAGGGCTTGTGGGTCAGCTATGGCGAAAAGCGGGCGGACGCGCAGTTGATCGAGGCCGACACCATCGTGCTGTGCGCCGGCCAGGAGCCGCTGCGCGAGCTGGAGGCGCCGCTCAAGGCGGCCGGCGTCAACGTTCACCTGATCGGCGGCGCGCTGGAGGCGGGCGAGTTGGACGCCAAGCGCGCGATCCTGCAGGGGACGAAGCTGGCCTGCGCCCTCTGAGCGGCTTAGCTCTGGGACAGTTCCCAGAGTTGGTAAAGAGTGTCGTTGTCCTGCTCCGAGACTTCCAGGCCGGTGGCCAGATCGAAGCTCGAGTCGAACCAGCCGCCGACCGCGGCCTTGCCCTTGGCGCCATTGCCGCCGTTTGCGCGGGGCCGCTGCAGCGGCGTCAGCGGCAGCTTGGAAGTGGACCAGGCTTGTTGCGAAGAGCTGAAGAATTGCATGGTGGGCTCCGGGGTTTGAGGCGTTCGACACCGTGGAAAACGGCACAACGTCAGCATCGGCGCCAGCCCTCTTGCCGGCCATCACCCGGAAGGTGGAACGAAGGGGGAGTGCGGGGGATGGCCCCCCCCGAACTCACCCAAAAGGGGGATTCAAAATGGGGTCAGCATCAATTGATGCCCTCGATATCCCGCGGAACCGCAAACTGCCGCCGCGGATACGCTGGCGCCTGCCTCAGCCCAACGCCTGCACAACGACATGAAGCAACTCACCACGGCCGTCAGTCCGATCGACATCGCCGCCAGCCTGACCGAACTCTGGTCGCCGCGCGTCGTCGGCGCCTTTGACGACAACTACGTCAAGGTCGCCAAGGTGCAGGGGACCTTCGGCTGGCACCGCCACCCGGACGAGGACGAGCTTTTCCACATCCTGCGCGGCCAGCTGCGCATCGAGCTGCGCGACGGCCCCGTGACGCTGGAGGCCGGTCAGATGTTCGTCGTGCCGCGCGGCGTGGAGCACTGCCCGGTCGCCGAGGAGGAGTGCCTGCTGATGCTGATCGAGCGCAAGACCACGCTGCACAGCGGCGACTCGCCCAATGAAAAGACGCGCTCCATTGATGAGCAGCTGCGCGGCTAGCCGCGGGCCCGGCTCAGCTCGCGGCGGGCGTCCGCGCCGATCCAGCGCGCTGACTTCTCGGGACGGCCGCACAGCCGCTCCGCCAAAGTGAGCGCCGGCTCACGCAAACCGGTACTGCGCTTGCCGATCTGACGCAGCGCCCAGTTCACGGCTTTCTTGACGAAGTTGCGCTCGTCGTCGGCTGCGGCTTCGATAAGGGGCAGCCGGGCGAGGAAATCGGCATCCGGTCGCGTCTTTTGGTGCACCGCGGCCACGGCCAGCAGCGTGAAACCGGCGCGCTTCTCGAACTCCGGCTGGCGCCCCGACCAGCGTGGAATGGCGTCCCAGGCCAGCGGGCTTTTGACAAACGCGTTCGTGCAGGCCTGGTCGCAGACATCCCAGGCGCGCATGCCGGCCACCCAGTGGTCCATCTGCTCGACCGTCAGCTTCGCGGACTCGGCCACCATGCTGGCCAGGATCTGGGCGTCGGGGATGCCGGTGTCCCACAGCGCCAGCGCCAGCTCGTGGTCGCGCTTGAACTCGCGCGCCAACGCTCGCAAAGTCGGCACGGCCAGGCCCAGGCGGCCCTCGCCGGTAAGGCCGAAGCGGGCCATGTCGGCCAGTGCCTCCGGGCGGGCCGCCGCACGCAGGCGGCTCAGAGCGTGATGAAGGCGGTCGCTGCTGTTCATGGCAAGGGTGCTTGACTTAGAGCGCACTCTAGGTCGTCCAATGCCTGCATGGCATCCCGAGACGACCCACCCCTGCTGCTGATCGGCACGTTGGCCCAGCGTTGCGGCAAGTCTGTTCATGCGATCCGCTGGTACGAGGCACAAGGCCTGGTGCCCGGCGTGGCGCGCGACGCCGGCGGCCGGCGGCGCTATAGCGAGCAACACGTCGCCTGGCTCGAACTGATGGAAAGACTGCGCACGACCGGCATGTCCATCGCCGAGATGCGCCGCTACACGGCCTTGGTCAGCCAGGGCCGCAAGAGTCTGGCCGCGCGGCGCGACATGCTCGCCGCTCACCGCGCCGACGTGCTGGCGACCATCGCCCGCTGGCAGGACGCCCTGGGCGCGCTGGACCAGAAGCTCGATTTCTATGACGACTGGATCGCAACCGGCGAGCGCCCGGCACGTGATCCGCTGAACCCCAGGAGCACGCCATGACTTCCGTTGACACCCCGGTCGCCAACAAGGCCCTGCTGCAGTCCATCTACGCCGCCTTGGCGGAGGGCGACGGCGGCCCCTTCGTTGCTGCCATGGACGAAGACTTCAGCTGGACGATTGCCGGCGTCTCGCGCTGGTCGCGCCGCTGGGCCGGCCGTGACGCGGTGCGCGGCCAGCTGCTGCAGCCGTTGTTCCAGCGCTTTGCGACGCGCTATCGCAGCCGCGCGCAGCGCTTTATCGCTGATGGCGAGCACGTGGTCGTTCAGTGCCGGGGCGAGGTGCAGACCCACGCGGGCGAGGCCTACAACAACCACTACTGCATGGTGTTCCGCCTGCGGGCCGGCCGGCTCTTGGAGGTCACCGAGTACATGGACACCGACCTGGCCTGCCGCGTGCTCGGTGCGCCCGATCCCGGCCCTCATGCGGCCAGCTCATGAGTGGCCTCGGTAAACGCGCCAGGGCTGCCGCAAAGCCAAGGACAATCGGCGCACCCCCTTATCGCCGCCCGCCATGAAGCTGCTACCCCTCTTCTCGACGCTTGCGCTTTCCCTGACCCTGAGCTGTGCCCCCGCCCATGCCACCACCGGCCCCGGCGTGTCCTGGCAGGCCGCCGCGGCCGACGCCGACATCGACCGCTACTTCGTCCAGGCCAAGACCGAGAAGAAGCCGGTGCTGCTCTACTGGGGAGCCAAGTGGTGCCCGCCTTGCAACCAGCTCAAGGCCACGCTATTCAACCGCGCGGACTTCATCGAGCAGAGCAAGGCCTTCGTGGCGGTCGGCATCGATGGCGATGCGCCCGGCGCCCAGAAGCTGGGCACGCGCTTCAAGGTGCGCGGCTATCCGACGCTGATCCTGTTCAACGCCAATGGCAGCGAAGTCACACGGCTGCCCGGCGAGGCCGATGCGGCCCAGGTCATGAAGGTGCTGCAACTCGGCCTGTCCAGCGGCCGCCCGGTCAAGGCGGTGCTCGCCGACGCCCGGGCTGGCAAGAAGCTGTCGGCAAACGAATGGCGGCTGCTCGGCTTCTACGGCTGGGAGACAGACGAACAGCAACTGCTGCCCGTGACCGAGCGCGCCGCGACGTTGACCCAGCTGGCCAAGGCCAGCGAAGCTGCCAATCATGGTGACGGGGAGACGACGACGCGGCTATGGCTGAAGTCCATCGGCGCGCTGGCAGAGGGCAAGGCGGCCGACGCAGCCCAGCTGCCGCGGCTGCGGGCCGTGCTGGCCGACGCGGCGCAGGCGCGTGCGCAGATGGACGTGCTGGCCAACGAGGCGACCGATCTGGTCAAGGCGCTGGCGCCCGCCCAGGGCGAGGCGCGCGCGGCGCTCGTCGCCGAGTTCGACACGGCCCTCCGGCGCCTGAACCAGGACGCGACGCTGTCCCGCGCCGACCGCCTGAACGCGCTGCAGGCACGCATCGACCTGGCCCGCATCGACACGGCCAAGGATGAGCCGAACCCGAAGAACTTGCCCGCAGCGCTGCTGGCCGAGGCTCGCGAGCAGACCAGCCGCGCCAATCGCGAGGTCACCGACGGCTTCGAACGCCAGGCCGTCGTCACTCAGGCCGCCCATCTGCTGGGCCGCGCCGGCCTGTGGAAGGAGAGCGACGAGCTGCTGAAGTCGGCCCTGGCGCGCAGCCACTCGCCCTACTACCTGATGAGCCAGCTGGGCGGCAACGCCAAGAAGCAGGGCCGCAAGGCCGACGCGCTGCGCTGGTACGAGGAAGCCTTCAACAAGAGCGAGGGGCCGGCGACGCGCCTGCAGTGGGGCTCGGGCTATCTTGCGGCGCTGGTGGAGCTGTCGCCCGAAGACACGCCGCGCATCGAGAAGGCCGCCGCCCAGCTGTTTGCGGAGGCCGAAAAGGACCCCGGCGCGTTCTATGAGCGCAGCGAACGGTCGCTCAAGCGCGTGGCCAGCCTGCTCGGCACCTGGAACCAGGGGCCGGCACAGGCGGCCGCGGTCGGCCGGCTCAAGGCCCAGCTCGACGGCGTCTGCGGCAAGCTTGACGGTGCAGACGTCAAGGCCCGTTCGGCCTGCCAGGGACTGATGAAACCGGCCAGCAAGGCCGCCTGATCAGACCCCGTCCGACAGCAGCGGCTCGCGCCGCAGGTCGGCGTCCACATCCATCAGCACGCTGGCCAGTTCCAGCGTGCGCCACAGGCCCTCGGGCATGGCCATGATGGCCTCGGGGGTGCGCGCCTGGCTGACCCAGGCACCAATCTCGGCATGCTGCTCGTGGGTCAGCAGGCAACGATCACGCATCTCGTCGAGTGTCTGCACGCACTGCCTTTCTTCGCGGCTGGGCCGCTGTCGGGATGTTGAGGTGGGCAGGCGCATCCAGTAGCGCCACGGCATTGCAAAAGTAGCACATGCCCCGCCATTCATCACGCATTTGGGGCCATTCAACCGACCACGCCGCCAGCCGACCCCGGCCCGGTGGCAGCCCGCGCAGGGGCCTGGATACTCGCGGCCAACCCGTCCCCGGAGCTTTCCTCATGCCCCTGCCCGCCCGGCGCGCCTGTGCGCTCGCCGCTCTCATCTCGGCCGCGCTGTGCGGCCCGTCGCTGGCCCACGCGGCCACGGCGCTCAAACCCTGCCGCGTCGACAGCATTCCGAACGAGCTGCTGTGCGGCAGCCTGCAACGCCCGCTCGACCCCGCACGGCCGGACGGCGCGAAGGTGGACATCCAGTTCCTTGTCGTGCCCGCGATGGCGCGCAACAAGCAGCCCGACGCCGTGCTGATGCTGGCGGGCGGGCCCGGCCAGAGCGCCATCAACGTGGCGCCCCGCGTGCTGCAGCGGCTCGGCCGGCTGAACAACCGGCGCGACCTGGTCTTCATCGACCAGCGCGGCACCGGCAAGTCGGCACCGCTGGACTGCGCGGACGACAGCAAGCTGCCGGTCACCGAGCAGCTCGACACGGCCGCGCAGATGCGCCGCCTGGACGAATGCCGCGCGGCGCTGGAGAAGCTGCCGTACGGGCTGGACGGCGGCCTGCGCTTCTTTACGACGACCATCGCCATGCAGGACATGGATGCCGTTCGCGAGGCGCTGGGCGTGCCGCAGTGGAACCTCATCGGCGGCAGCTACGGCACACGCGCGGCACTGGAGTACCTGCGCCAGTTTCCAACCAAGGTGCGCCGCACGATCATCGACGGCGTGGCGCCGCCCGACATGGTGCTGCCGGCCAGCTTCTCGCCCGATACCCAGGCGGCGCTGGACAAGCTCATCGCAGCCCATGCCAAGACACACCCCGAGCTGCGCGCCGACTGGCAGAAGCTGCTGGCCTCGCTGCCGCGCCAGGTCAGCGTGGCTCACCCGCTGACCGGCGTGCCGGAGCAATTCGCCGTTGACCGCGAGCTGCTGCTGCGCGCGGTGCGGCCGCCGCTCTACCAGCCCGCGCTGGCCGCCGCCCTGCCCGCTGCCATCCACGCGGCCGCGGCCGACGGCCGCTTCGAAGGTCTGTTCGGGCTGACCACTGCCTTCGGCACAGGCAAGGGCATGAAGCTGGCGATGGGCATGCATTTCTCGGTCATCTGCGCAGAAGACGTGCCGCGGCTGGCGCAGGCGGCCGACGCACCGGCGGCGGACTTCGGCCGTGTCGATGCCGACATGTACGCCCGCGTCTGCAAGACCTGGCCCCGCGGCGAGGTGCCGGCCGATTTCTACAAGATCCCGCCAGCGCCCAGCCCCGTGCTGCTCATGAGCGGCGGCGCCGATCCGGCCACGCCGGCCCGACACGGCGAGCGCGTGGCCAAGGCGCTCGCCGCAGGCAACCCGGCGCGCGTGCAGCATCTCGTCGTGCCCGAGGCCGGCCATGGCGTCATGGCCGTGGGCTGCGTGCGCGATGTCATGTTCCGCTTCATCGACGCAAAGACGGACGAGGCCGCGCTGCCCGAGGGCTTCTTGAAGGACGCCGCCTGCGCGACACGCGTTCCGCGGCCGCCGGCCTTCCAACCCGTCCAGCCGGTTCAGGCAAAGGCGCTGAAATGATCGACATCCAAGACGTCCACAAGCATTTTGTCGCCCAGACCGGCGGCGGCCTGTTCAAGCGTGGCGCAAAGCGCGTCGTGCACGCGGTTCAAGGCGTCAGCGTGACGGCGGCCAATGGCCGTATCACCGGCCTGCTCGGCGCCAACGGCGCGGGCAAGACGACGACGCTGCGCATGCTGGCCGGCCTGATCAAGCCCGATGCGGGTCATATCGCCTGCGACGGCATCGCGGTGCAGGATGCACCGCTGAAAGCATTGGCGCGCATGGGCATCCTGGGCGACGCGCATGGCCTGTACCCGCGTCTGAGCGCGCGCGAGAACATCGCCTACTTCGGCCGCCTGCAGGGCATGGCCCCCGAGGCCGCGAACGCGCGCGCCGAGGAGCTGGCCCGGCTGCTGGACATGCAGGCCATCCTCGACCGCCGCGCCGACGGCTTCAGCCAGGGCGAGCGCATGAAGACGGCGCTGGCCCGCGCGCTCGTGCACGACCCTGCCAACATCGTGCTCGACGAGCCGACCAACGGCCTGGACGTGCTGGCCACCCGCGCGCTGCGCGAAGCCTTGCGCTGGCTGCGCAGCGCCGAGGGTGGCGGCAAGTGCATCGTGCTGTCGACGCACATCATGCAAGAGGTGGAGCTGCTCTGCGATGAGGTCGTCATCGTCTCCCATGGGCGCAGCGTGGCGCGCGGCAGCGTGCCAGAGCTGCTCGACCAGGCGGGTGAACCGCGCTTCGAGGACGCCTTCGTCAAGCTCGCATTTCCGGAAGAGGTGGCTGCATGAAGCAGGCCTGGATCGTCTTTGCCAAAGAGTTGTCCGACGCGCTGCGTGACCGTCGCACGCTGCTGCGCCTGCTCATACCCGCCCTGCTGATGGGGCCGCTGCTGTTGATGGCGCTGTCAGGCTTGATCGCCTCGTTCGAGGAGCGCGCCGAGCGGCGCGAGCTGATGGCAGTGGGCATCGAGCATGCGCCGACGCTGAAGAACTTCATCGAACGCCAGACCTACACGGTCAAGACCGCACCGGCGGACTACGAAGCGCAGTTGCGCGCCACCACGCTGCTGGAGCCGGTGATGGTCGTGCCGGCGGACTTCGAGGCCAAGCTGCTGATCGGCGAGGCGCCGACGGTCGAGGTGGTCAGCGACAGCGCCAACCAGCGCGCCAGCGGCGGCGTGGGCGCCATCA
The DNA here is from genome assembly GCF_001425165.1 of Pelomonas sp. Root405. Classification (GTDB taxonomy): domain Bacteria; phylum Pseudomonadota; class Gammaproteobacteria; order Burkholderiales; family Burkholderiaceae_C; genus Pelomonas. The sequence goes on along the minus strand of NZ_LMDU01000012.1, from coordinate 195,070 downwards.
AGGGCCTACTCTGGGGCTTCAACCGCGAGCGGGCCTCGCTGAACCTGGCAATCCGCGGCGTTTCCACCGAGCTGCTGGAGCCGGTCGACATCGAGGACCGCGACCTCGCCAGCGTGCAGGCCCGCGCCGCGCGGCTGACCAGCATCATCCCGATGTTCATCATCATGGCCGTGCTCTATGGCGCGCTGACCGCGGCGCTGGACAGCACCGCGGGCGAGCGCGAGCGCGGCTCGCTGGAGCCGCTGCTGATGAACCCCGCGCCGCATGGCGCCATCGTGGCCGGCAAGTGGGGCGCCGTCGCGCTGCTGGGCATGGCGGTGGCGCTGTTGTCGTCCTTGAGCTTTGTGCCAGCGCAGTGGCTGCTGAAGAGCGACAGCCTGCAGGCCATGTTCCAGTTCGGCATGCAGGAGGTGGTGGCCTTCTGGCTGCTGCAGATCCCGCTTGCGGCCGGCCTGTCCGCCCTGCTGATGGCTCTGGCCATCCGATCCAAGACGTTCAAGGAGGCGCAGGCCAGCAGCACCCTCGTCATCACCGCCGTCAGCCTGGCGCCGATGGTCGGCCTGCTCAATCCCGGCGGCGACGCGCCCTGGTACCTCTGGGTGCCGGGTCTTGCGCAGAATACGCTGATGCTGGCCGTGCTGAAGGGCGAGACGCTGCGTTGGGCTCAGGTCATGCCGGGCGTCGTCATCGGCTTGGCGCTGACGGTGGTGGCGCTGCTCTACGTGGCGCGGTCGATGCGCGCGGCGGTGGCACGATGAGGGCCGTTGCCGCTTTGGCAGGCTTGGCGCTCGCCGGCTGCGCCAGCATCGAGCCCGCCACGCCGCCCGACTACACCGGCCCAACGGCCAATGTGGCGGACCAGGCCGTGCAGGTCAGCGGCCAGCTGCTGCACGTGTTCGAGATGACGCAGGTCGACGGGCGGCGCCTGGCGACCACCAGCATGGCGACCGTGCGGGCCAACCAGGGCCGCGGTTTTGCGGTGGCGCCGGTTGCCCTGACGAACGAGCTGCCGCTGCGCCCGGCGCGCGTGCATCTGCAGGCCACCACGCAATACGCAGCGCCCATCCTTGCGATGACCAACCCGACCTGCAGGGTGCAGGGAGACGTCGCCTTCACGCCGCAGGCCGGCAACGCCTACCGCGTGGCAGGCCGCATTGCGGCCGAGGCTTGCGAGGTCTGGATCGAGGATCTGGCCAGCCGGCAGCCGGTGACGGACAAGGTCAGCGGCAAGGGCACAGGGCCTTAAAGCCGCCGCGCCGCCGCGGCCAGCAGCGCGCGCGAATACCAGCGGTGAAAGCCCAGTAGCGCGTGGAAGACCCAGCCCATTCGCGCCTCGCCGCCTGCCGCGGGGCGACGCGGCACGACGGCCGAGCCGAACCACAACGTCGTGCCGCCCTCACTCGCCTCGGCCTTGAACCAAGAGCGGGTGGCGCCGCTATCTTCGTGCATCAGCAGCTCGTCGCCACTGCGCGCTTCGATCGTCCAGGCCGCCAGCCGCTGGCCGTCACCGCGCGCCAGGGCCCGGGCCATGGCGTCGCTGGAGGGCTTGCCTAACAGCGCAAGCAGCGCACGCTCGACCTTGAACAGGCGCGTCGTGTAGAAGGCCTCGACGAGTTCGGCCAACGTGACCACACGCGGCATGCGCAGCGTGTAGGCATCGGCAAAGGCGCTGCGTTCGCTTGCGAGGCGGGCGAGCAGGCTGTCGGGTGGTGGCGGGGTGTCGGTCGGCGTCATGGCGCCGGAGCGTAAATGGCGATGAGCGGGATAGCCGCAACTGATTGGCCGGCCGAGCTGAGAATCATTAGCATTTGCTATTCGATTCAAACCAGCGATAGACACCATGGCCAAGACCGTCAGCTTCGGCATCCTGCATCTCGGCACTTCTTTCGGCATCACTTACGCGCTGACCGGCAGCGTCGCCATCGCCGGCGCGGTGACCTTCATCGAGCCGCTGGCCAACACGGTGCTGCACTACTTCTTCGACGAGTATTGGGACCATCCGCGTGCGCAAGGCTGGCGGGCGCGTTTCGGCCGCGTTCGCGGCGCCCAGCCTCAGCCGGCCTGAACGGGCGCGGTCTCGTTCTCCATCCACCCCAGCCAGCGCATCGCCTGCTCGCGGTTGTCGCCGCACATCAGCTCTTCGGGTTGCAGGGAGCCGCACACGGCCGGCCGCTCAGGACGGCCGAATATCCGGCAGCGCAGTTCATCGTCCAGCTGCACGCAGCGCACGCCAGCCGGCTTGCCATTCGGGTGGCCGGGGATGGGCGAGCTGATCGACGGGGCGATGCAGCAGGCGGCGCAATGGGGGCGGCAGTCCATGGCGCAATTGTCATGGCAGGCTTAAAATGTGCAATTCCCAAGTTTTGTACAAAATCACAATGCACAGCCTGCCGTTGAGCGAGTTCCGCGCGAATGTGTCCGCCATGCTGGACTTGGTCGAGAAGGGCGAGACTGTGCGCATCCTGCGCCATGGCAAGCCGGTGGCGGAGCTGGTGCCGGTGGTGGAAAAGACCGCTGACCCTGAACATGTGCCCAGCTGGAAACGCCCCTTCACTCCGCTGGTGTGCCTGAAGCCGGGGGCCAAAACCGGCTCGCAGATGATCATCGAAGAGCGCGAAGAATCGCCGTGGTGAGCCCATGAAAATGTTGTTGGACTCATCGGCGCTATTCAAGCGCTTCGTGGACGAACCGGGCCGCGCGGCGGTGCTGGCCTGCATGGGCAACGCCCGCAGCCTGGTGGCCGCACCGCATTGCCGGGTCGAACTCCACTCGGCGTTGACGCGCCTGGGCCGGGAAGGCCGCTACGACATCGAAGCGCTGCGGCAAACACGCGCGGAGATCGACAGCAGTTTCGAGCAGGTCGACGTGATGCCCTTCACGTCCGGCCTGGAACGCGCTGCCATACAGGCGCTGGACGCGACCCCTCTGCGGACCATGGACGCGCTGCACGTGGCGGCCGCGCTGCTCGGCCGCGTGGACTTGTTCGTCACGGCCGACCGCCGCCAGGCCGCCGCCGCAGAGGCTGCGGGCCTGCGCACACACTTGATTTCGGAATGACGACCATGCTGTACCCCAAGGAATTCGACGTCATCGTCGTCGGTGGCGGCCATGCCGGCACCGAGGCCGCGCTGGCCGCCGCGCGCATGGGCGCGCAGACGCTGCTGCTGACCCACAACATCGAGACGCTGGGCCAGATGAGCTGCAACCCCAGCATCGGCGGCATCGGCAAGGGCCACCTCGTCAAGGAGGTGGACGCCCTGGGCGGCGCGATGGCGCTGGCCACCGATGAAGGCGGCATCCAGTTCCGAATCCTGAACGGCAGCAAGGGCCCAGCCGTGCGCGCCACCCGCGCGCAGGCCGACCGCATCCTCTACAAGGCCGCCATCCGCCGCATGCTGGAGAACCAACCCAACCTGCAGCTGTTCCAGCAGGCGGTGGACGACCTCATGGTGGAAGGCGACCGCGTCGTCGGCGCCGTCACGCAGGCCGGCATCCAGTTCCGGGCCCGCGCCGTCGTGCTGACGGCCGGCACCTTCCTGGACGGCCGCATCCACGTCGGCCTGCAGAACTACTCCGCCGGCCGCGCGGGCGACCCGCCGGCCGTCTCGCTGTCGGCTCGGCTCAAGGAGCTGAAACTGCCTCAGGGGCGCCTGAAGACCGGCACCCCGCCGCGCCTGGACGGCCGCACCATCGACTTCAGCAAGTGCGAGGCGCAACCGGGCGATCTCGACCCCGTGCCGGTATTCAGCTTCATCGGCAACAAGGCCATGCACCCGCAGCAGGTGCCCTGCTGGATCACTCACACCAACCTGCGCACGCACGAAATCATCCGCAGCGGCTTCAACCGCAGCCCCATGTTCACCGGCGTCATCGAGGGCGTGGGGCCGCGCTACTGCCCGAGCATCGAGGACAAGGTCAACCGCTTCGCCGACAAGGACTCGCACCAGATCTTCCTGGAGCCCGAGGGCCTGACGACGCACGAGGTCTACCCCAACGGCATTTCCACCTCCCTGCCCTTCGACATTCAGCTCGCCGCCGTGCGCAGCATCCCGGGCCTGGAGAACGCCGACATCCTGCGTCCCGGCTACGCCATCGAGTACGACTACTTTGACCCGCGCGGTTTGAAGGCTTCGTTCGAGACCAGGGTGATCCAGGGTCTGTTCTTCGCCGGGCAGATCAACGGCACCACGGGCTACGAGGAGGCCGCCGCCCAAGGTTTGTTTGCTGGCCTGAACGCGGCCCTGCAGGTACGCGGAGACGGTCCCTGGACGCCAGCGCGCGACCAGGCCTATCTCGGCGTGTTGGTCGACGACCTGATCACCAAGGGCGTCACCGAGCCCTACCGCATGTTCACCAGCCGCGCCGAGTTCCGCCTCCAGCTGCGTGAAGACAACGCCGATGCGCGCCTGACGGAGACTGGCCGCCAACTGGGCTTGGTGGACGACGCTCGATGGACTGCATTCAACCGCAAGCGCGACGCCGTTTCACGTGAAACAGAACGGCTGAAGAGCACGTGGGTGCATGCAGGCATCCTGCCGGCGGCGGACGCGGAGCGCCTCGTCGGCAAAGCGCTCGAGCGGGAGTACACGCTGGTTGATCTGCTACGTCGCCCGGGCGTCGTTTTTGACACCGTTGCCGAAGTCGCTTCGATTGCGCGACCCGAGGCCGGTGTTTCACGTGAAACGTTGAACGCCGAGTTGGGCTCCGAGCTGGCCGCTCTTGTGACCGAGCAAGTCGAGATCAGCACCAAGTACGCCGGCTACATCAACAAGCAGGTAGACGACGTGGCCCGCGCCGCGCACTCTGAGCACCTGAAGCTGCCGGACGACTTGGATTACGGCCTCGTCCACGCCCTCTCCTTCGAGGCACGGCAAAAGCTGAATACCCATCGCCCCGGGACGCTGGGCCAGGCATCGCGCATCTCCGGCATCACGCCAGCGGCGATATCGCTGCTGCTGGTGCACCTGAAGAAGGGCAAGTTCAAGGGCTTCACCGCCGAGGCGGAAGCTGCATGAAGGACGCGCTCGAAGCGGCAGCACGCGAACTCGGCCTGGACCTCAGCGAGAACCAACTCGGCCAGCTGCTGGCCTACCTGGCCCTGCTGCAAAAGTGGAACAAGGTCTACAACTTGACCGCCGTGCGCGACCCCGAGCAGATGCTGACGCACCATTTGGTGGACAGCCTTTCGGTCATTGCCCCGCTGCAGCGGCACGGCGCGCCGGCCAGACTCATGGATGTGGGCGCTGGCGGTGGCCTGCCAGGTGTCGTCATCGCGGTCTGCTGCCCTCGGACCGACGTCAGCTGCGTGGATGCCGTTGCCAAGAAAGCCACTTTTATCCAGCAGGTCGCGGCCGAACTGCGCCTGCCCAACTTGCACGGCGTCCACAGTCGCGTGGAAATGCTGGAAACCGAACCATTTGGCGTGATCACATCACGAGCCTTCGCGTCGCTGGTCGACTTCACCAGCCTGACGCGGCGGCACGTGGCTGAAGGCGCCATCTGGATGGCGATGAAGGGCCACCACCCGACCGACGAAATCGCGGCCCTGCCCACCGACGTGGACGTGTTTCACGTGGAACAACTGGCTGTCCCGGGCCTGGACGCCCGGCGCTGCATCGTTTGGATGCGCCCCCGCTGAACTACCATCCCGCCCTCTGAGGGCAGGACCGCAATGGCCAAAATTTTCTGCATCGCCAACCAGAAGGGCGGCGTCGGCAAGACCACCACCACCGTCAACCTAGCCGCCGGCCTTGCCCAGATCGGCCAGCGCGTATTGGTTGTTGACCTGGACCCGCAGGGCAACGCGACCATGGGTTCCGGCATCGACAAGCGCAAGCTGGAGATGACGGTCTACGACGTCCTGCTGGAGTCCGCGTCCGTCGCCGAGGCGCGCACCCGGGCCGAGAAGTCCGGCTATGACGTGCTCGGCGCCAACCGCGAACTGGCCGGCGCCGAGGTCGACCTGGTGGCACTGGAGCGCCGCGAGAAGCGCATCAAGACGGCCATCGCCGAGGTCGCCGCCGACTACGACTTCATCCTGATCGATTGCCCGCCGTCGCTGTCCATGCTGACACTGAATGGCCTTTGCAGCGCCCATGGTGTCATCGTGCCGATGCAGTGCGAGTACTTTGCGCTGGAAGGCCTGACCGACCTGGTCAACACCATCAAGCAGATCCACGCCAATCTCAACCCCGACCTGCAGATCATCGGCCTGCTACGCGTCATGTTCGACCCGCGCATCACGCTCCAGCAGCAGGTCAGCGACCAGCTCAAGGCTCACTTCGGCAACAAGGTCTTCGACACCGTCATCCCGCGCAATGTGCGGCTGGCCGAGGCACCGAGCTACGGCCTCCCGGGTGTCGTGTTCGACCCCAGCTCCAAGGGCGCTCAGGCGTTTGTCGAGTTCGCCAAGGAGATGGTGAGGCGCATCGAGACGATGCGATGAGAGCGCTGGTGTTGCGCGCCATGCGCGCGGACGACGCGGACGCAGTCGCTGACCTCCACGCCATCAGCTGGCGCAGTGCCTACCGCGGCATCGTGCCCGACGACTTTCTTGACCACGACGTCTTCGCCGACCGCCAGGCCGTCTGGCGCGAACGGCTGCGGACGTCGCCGGTCCCGTCGGCTTTCGGCATCGTGGCCGAAGACGCCGCCGACCAGATGATCGGCTTCGCCTATGTGTTGCCCGGCCACGACCCGGTCTGCGGCACGCTGGTCGACAACCTGCACGTCCACCCCGACCTCAAGGGCGGTGGCATCGGCCGCCAGCTGCTGCAGGCCGTCGTGCACGAGTTGGGGCCGGCGCACACCCAGCCGCTGCACCTTTGGGTGTTGGATCAGAACGAGCCCGCCAAGCGCTTCTATGCCCGCATGGGCGCCCAGTTCATCGACCCTGGCACGACACCGCCTTTTGGCGGCGTCTGCCTGCCCGAGTGGCGCTGCATCTGGCGCGACCCTTCAGTGCTGCTCGCCCATGCTTGAAACCCACCTCCAGGCCCTCGCCCATCGCGCCGAACTCGCAGGTCTCGACGCTAGCGCCCCGCCCCAGCAGGCCGACATCGACGGCTGGCTGCTCCGCCTGTCGCCGGGCAAGGCCAAGCGCTCTCGCTGCATCAATGCGCTGCGCGAAGGCACGCTGCCGCTGGACGACTTGCTGGCGCGCTGCCAGCAGGCCTACGACGCCGCTGGCCTGCCCCTGGCCGTGCGCGTGACGCCATGGAGCCAGCCGGCCGACCTGGACGCCCTGCTGGCCGCCAGGGGCTGGGGCAGCTTTGACGCGGCCGACGTCATGCTGCTGGGCACCCTCGCGCCGGAGCCTGCAGCAACTGCCCTGCAAGCGCTCGACGCCGCCCCGTATGCGCGTTTGGTCGGCGCGCTGCGCGGCTCATCCCAAACCGCGATTGCGGCCCATGCCGAGCGCATCGCTAACGCCCCAGTCACTTACCAGGGCTTTGCGCTGCACGACGATGTCGGAGCACTGCTGGCCTGTGGCCAGATGGTCGTGGACGGCGACATCGTCGGGCTGTATGACATCGCCTCGGCCGCACCGCGTCAGGGCCATGGCGAGCGGCTGTGCCGCGCCTTGCTGACGCTCGCCCACGCGCAAGGCGCACGCCAGGCCTACCTGCAGGTGGGCAGCGACAACGACGTCGCCAAGCGCCTCTATGCGCGCATGGGTTTCGTCTTCGCCTACCGCTACCACTACCGCAGCCCCGAGCGCGAGCTGACCTGATCAGGCAAACCGGCCTGCGGATTGCCCCGTGCGTCGCATGAAGCACTTCCGGCTTGTGCTGCTCGTGACCATCATGGCGGTGGCCGCGCTCGGCTGGCAGCAAGGCTGGTGGCGGCTGCCCGACCGTCACAACCCCTTCGCGCCGCTGGTGGTCGACGAGGTGCCGAACTGGCTCACCGGCTTCAAGCTCGCACGCGCGCAGCGCGACCCCGAACGCTGCGCACAACTGGTGGGCGTGCTGCCCTGGCGCGTCGAGCCGCTGCCCGACCGGCGCACCGGCGAAGGCTGCGGCTTCACGCAGGCGTGGCGGGTCTCGACCATGGGCGAGGTCGGCGTGGGCGAGGCGTTCTCGCTGTCCTGCCCGTCGGTGCTGGCGCTGGCGATGTGGCAGCGGCACACGCTGGCCCCCGCCGCGCAGCGCCATTTCGGTGACTCGCTGCAGCGCGTCCAGCACGTCGGCAGCTATGCCTGCCGCAACGTCTACGGGCGCGAAGGCGCGGCACGCAGCCGGCACGCCACCGCCGAGGCACTGGACGTGATCGGCTTCATGCTGCGCAGCGGCCGGCGCGTTGGGGTAAAGCGCGACTGGGGTAACTTAGACAGCGCCAGCGTGGAAGCCGCCTTCCTGCGCGACGCGCACGACGGCGCCTGCCGCTGGTTCCATGGCGTGCTCGGGCCCGACTACAACGCCGCGCACCGCGACCATTTCCACCTGGAGACTGGCGGTTGGCGCACTTGCCGCTGACGACGACGCGCCTCGCACCTGCGCTGTCGGAACCGTCCGACATGCAGATGCGGCCCGGCGGTGCAGGCGGCGCGCATCCGCTGCCGCAGCATCAAGGTCATGAATGTGCCTGTTCCCGCGCCCGGCCGTCGATTCAGTGAACACCGCCCGCTGGTGTGGCTGCCGGCCTGCCACCGCAACCTCGACCTGTCCGACCCCGGCGGCTACACCGTGCTGGCGGACCGCTATGCCGCTGCCGTCTGCGAGCTGGGCCTGCAGCCGGTGCTTTTCCCGATGGCCGGCGCCGGCGACGTGCACGACCTGCTGCCGCTGGTCGACGGCGTGCTGCTGACCGGCTCGCCGTCCAACGTCGAGGCCACGCATTTCGGCGCGGCGGCGCTGCCTACCGACGTGCTCGACCCGCGCCGCGACCGCCTCACGATGGCCCTGGTGCGCGAGGCCATCGCGGCCGCCACGCCTCTGTTCGGCGTGTGCCGCGGCATGCAGGAGATGAATGTCGCCCTGGGCGGCAGTCTCTACCAGCAGGTGCATGCCGAGCATGGCCTGCTGGATCACCGCGAACCGCAGGATGTCGACCTAGAGGCGCAGTTCGCCGAACGCCACGAGGTGCTGCTGGAGCCCGGCAGCGCCTTTGCGGAGTGGGCGGGCGGCAGCACGCGCGTCTTGGTCAACTCGCTGCACGGCCAGGGCATCAAGCGCCTGGGTGACGGCATGGTGGCCGAGGCCCGCGCGCCCGATGGCCTGGTGGAAGGCGTGCGCGTCGCCAGCGCCGAGGCATTTGCCTACGGCGTGCAATGGCACCCGGAGTGGCGCTATGACCGCATCGCCTTTTACGGCCGCACCTTGGAAGCTTTCGCGTCGGCCTGCCGCGCGCATGCGCAGCAGCGCTTGGAGACCTGTCAATGAGTGCGCGTGAACCCGCCTTTCGCACCGAGCCCGTGAACGGGGATTTCCGCGTGCCGACCGTCTGGGTGGTGGCCAGCCACCGCGAGCTGGGCAACGAGCACGGGCACCCGCAGCAGTACACCGTGATGGACGAGGTCGGCACGCGCACCTTGCTCAACCTCGGCCTGCAACCGGTGTGCTTTCCGCGCGTGCCGGTGGCCCGGCTGCCCTCGCTGCTGGCCGGCGTGCAGGGCGTGCTGCTGGGTGGCTCGGCCACCAATGTCAACCCACGGCTGTACGGCGAGGAGCCGGCTCACGGCGACCTGGCCTACGACAGCGAGCGTGAGGCGGTGTCCCTGCCCCTCATCCGGTTGTGCATCGAACAGCGGGTGCCGCTGATCGGCATCTGCCGCGGCTCGCAGGAATTCAACGTCGCGATGGGCGGCAGCCTGCACCAGGACCTGAAGGCGCTCGGCGGCCCCGTGGCGCATTGGGAAGACCCCGATGAGCCGCTGGACGCGCAGTACCGCGAGCGCCACCACGTCAACCTGCAACCGGGCGGCCTGCTCGAACACATCACAGGCTGCAGCCGCATCGCCGTCAGCTCCCTGCATTCGCAGGGCGTCAAGCGTCTGGCGCCGGGGTTGGTGGCTGAGGCGGTCGCCGACGACGGCATCGTCGAGGCCTTCCGCTGGCACGACGCGTCGCAATTTGCCTGGGGTTTCCAGTTCCACCCTGAGTGGGGCCATCAGCAGCACCCGCGCTACGCCCGCATCATGGCGGCCTATGTCGATGCCTGTTGGGCGCGGCTGGCGTCGCAGACGCCACTTCCTGTGCTGATGCCGCAGCCGGCGTGAGCCGCTCCCCGCGCACGTCCCACGTTTGCAGTCAGCAGCCGCTGCGGGCCGGCGCATTGCTGCGGCAACATGCGGCCGCCCTCAACTCAACCGCCGACATGCTGACCCGCCTGCTTTCCGTCCCTCTGTCCCTTGGTCTGGCCCTGGCTTTCATGACCGCCGCGCACGCCGAGACGCCGAAGGCGGACGCGCCCCAAAGCGCCGACCACCCGCTCATCAAACGCTTTGCCGGCTCCTGGCTGGCCGGGCAGCGCGTGGCCGAATGGGACGCCGCCGCCGTGCCCGCCTCGCCCAAGGTCCAGAAGGCCGACAAGTACAAGTTCGAGGAGTTGGTGGAGCTGGAAGGCAAGGTCACCCAGACCCTCTACATCGCGCCGCGCGGCAAGGCGGCGCTGGAGGTCTGGCGCAACTACCAGCAGGCGCTGACGGCCGCCGGGCTCAAGCCGCGCTTCGTCTGCGAGCGCGACTGCTACGACCTCTACTTCGCCTGGGTGCGCCAGCTCCAGCCCACCAAGGGCTTCGTCTGGGCCAAGGGCGACGTCGACACGCCCACAGGCAGCCGCTACAGCCTGACGTCCGCGCTGGCCAACGACGAAGGCCGCATGCTGGTCGGCACGCTCGGCAAGCCGGGCCAGGAAGCCACGGTGCTGCTCTACACCTCGCTGGCCGCGAACGCAACGACCGGGCTGGTGGCCACCTATGTGCAGGTCGTCGAGCCCAAGGCGATGGCCACCGGCCAGGTGACGGTGGACCCCGCCGCGCTGCAGGCCGGCCTGGCGGCGGAAGGCCGCGTCACGCTGACGGGCCTGTTCTTCGACACCGGGAAGACCGAGCTCAAACCCGAGTCCAAGGCCCAGCTCGATGCGATGGCCGAATTGCTGAAGAGCCAGCCGGCGTTGAAGGCCTGGGTCGTCGGCCACACCGACAACGTCGGCAGCTTCGACGCCAACCAGGTGCTGAGCACGGAGCGGGCGCGTGCCGTCGTCATGGCCCTCGCCGCGCCGCCATACAAGGTGGATGCCAAGCGCCTGAGCCCCAAAGGCCTGGCCAGCCTGGCGCCGGTTGCGGGCAATGGCGATGAGGCAGGGCGGGCCCGGAACCGGCGCGTCGAGCTGGTCGCGCAATAGCGCTTGCCCGCAGGGCTCAGACCAGGCACGGGACACCGCTATCCAGGTAGAGTCCGGCGGCCCGCTTTCGTTGATCTTGAAAGCGCCTCCACGCCAAGCTGGGAAGCGCCACCCGCCATGAAAACATTGAACGCTTCCCTGTTGGTCACCGCCGTCGCTATGGCGATTTGCGCCAGCGCTCCGACGGCGCATGCGGCCTCGACCCAGCCCTGGACGGACAGCAACAAGGCCTCCGTGCAGCGCACCGAGCTGCTGCTCAAGGCCATGACGCTGGAGGAGAAGCTGCTGCTGCTGTTCGGCTACGCGTCGGGCGACCAGCTCGCGCAGGTGGACAGCACCATCATTCCCGGCGTCAACGCCAAGGAAGTCGCCGCCAAGGTCATCCCAGGCTCGGCCGGCTATATCCCGGGCATCCCGCGGCTGGGCATCCCGGCCCAGTACCAGGCCGACGCCTCCATCGGCGTGCGCAACCCCTACCTGGAGCGCACCTCCCTGCCCTCGTCGCTGGCCACGGCCGCCAGCTGGGACCCGCGCGTGACCGAGGCCGGCGGCAAGATGATCGGCCTGGAGGCGCGGCTGTCGGGCTTCAACGTCATGCTCGCGGGTGGCATCAACCTGGCGCGCGAGCCGCTGAACGGCCGCAACTTCGAATACACCGGCGAGGACCCGCTGCTCGCCGCCGAGATGGGCGCCGGGCTGATCCGCGGCGTGCAGTCAAACAACATCATCTCGACCGTCAAGCACTACCTGATCAACGCGCAGGAGACCGGCCGCACGCTGGTGAGCGCCCAGATCTCGGAGCCCGCGCTGCGCATGAGTGATGCGTTAGCTTTTGAGCTGGCCATCGAGAAGTCCAGCCCCGGCTCGGTGATGTGCTCGTACAACCGCATCAACGACGTCTACGCCTGCCAGAACGACAAGTGGCAGAACCAGGTGCTCAAACGCGACTGGGGCTACAAGGGCTATGTCATGTCCGACTGGGGCGCCGTGCACTCGACGGTGCAGGACGCCAACGGCGGGCTGGACCAGCAGTCCGGCTTCCCGTTCGACAAGGTGCCCTATTTCGCCAAGCCGCTGCGGGACGCTGTCGATGACGGCTCGGTGCCGCTGGCCCGCATCGACGACATGGCCCGGCGCATCCTGTGGGCGATGTTCGACAAGGGCGTGGTGGACCACCCGGTCAAGACCGGTCCCATCGACTACGCCGCCCATGCGCAGGTCTCGCAGGCGGCTGCGGAGCAGTCGCTGGTGCTGCTGAAGAACGACGCAGGTGTGCTGCCGCTGTCCCCGACTGCCGCGCCCAAGCGCGTCGCCATCATCGGCAGCTACGCCGACAAGGCCGTGCTCGCCGGCGGCGGCTCCGCCGTCGTCACGCCCATCGGCGGCAACGCCGTCCCGGGCCTGGGCCCCGGCGGCTGGCTCACGCAGGTGTGGCAACCGTCGTCGCCGATGAAGGCCTTGCAGAAGCAGCTGCCAGCGACGCAGTTCGCCTTCGACGCCGGCACCCATGTCGACGCAGCAGCCAAAGCCGCCGCAGCGGCCGATGTCGCCATCGTCTTCGTCCACCAGTGGACGGCCGAGTCGCTGGATGCGCCGTCGCTCAGCCTGGACGGCAACCAGGACGCCATCGTCAGCGCGGTGGCCAAGGCCAACCCGAACACGGTCGTCGTCGTCGAGAGCGGCGGCGCGGTGCTGATGCCGTGGCACAAGGACGTGAAGGGCATCCTGGCGGCCTTCTACCCGGGCGCGGCCGGCGGCGAGGCCATCGCCCGGCTGCTCACGGGTGCGGTCAACCCGTCGGGCCGCCTGCCCCTCACCTTCCCCGCCAGCACGGATCAACTTGTCCGCCCAAAGATCGGCGGCAAGTCGGAAGGCCCGCTGTTCACGGTTCGCTACACCGAGGGCGCGGCGGTCGGCTACAAGTGGTTCGACCTGCATGGCCACAAGCCGCTGTATGCCTTCGGCCACGGCCTGTCGTACACGAGCTTCGAGCTGGGGGGCCTCCAAGCCAGCCAAGCCAAGGCGCAGATGACGGTCAAGTTCTCCGTCAAGAACACCGGCCACCGCGAGGGCGCCTCGGTCGGCCAGGTCTACATCCGCGCGCCGCAGAGCGCCCGCTGGGAAGCACCTCGTCGCCTGGTCGGCTTCGGCAAGCTGGCGTTGAAGCCGGGCCAGACCGGCACGAGCGCGGTCAATGTCGACCCCCGGCTGCTGGCCACGTTCGACGAGTCGACCGGCGAATGGGTCATCGCGCCCGGCATGTATGAAGTGCAGCTCGGCGCGGGGTCGGATGACATCCGCGCCACCGCCAAGCTGGCGCTGGTCGGCCGCAGATTCACGTCGGCGCAGCTGCGGCGCTGAACCCTTCGGTGAGCGCTCGGCACGTGGCAAACCGACTCAATGTTGTGCCCCTCCCGGCGGGCGACCCCTGTCGGTCAGCCAACCCGCCTCACCGCAACCGTCCATCCAACCAATTCAACACCCTCAAATCCTGGAAGTAGTTCGTGTGATGCGTCTGCGCGCTCACACCCAGGTCCTCCCAGTGCGGCGCAGCCAGCGTCAGGTCGCCAAGGCGGCTCATTGACGTGCTATCCACGACCAGGTCGTTGGGCTGGTCGAAGATCAGGTCGGCGCCGTAGTACATCGCCTGGCCTTTCAGGTTGTTGATGCGCTTCCACAGCTTCCAAAGTGGCTCATGGGTCTCGCTGGGCTTGAAGCTGCCGCCAATGGCGCGCACATCCACGCCGGTCGCTGGACCCTGCAGTGGCCACAGCTGGGCCAGCTCCAGGTTGTTGGCGATCCGGCCCTGGGCCAGCAGGCCCGGCACCAGTCCCACGGCCGCGTCGGCCAGCGGGGTGCGCGAGCCCAGCGCCAGCACCTTGCCCAGCACGCAGGCCAGACCCGCGACGCCCAGCGACAGCGACTCCAGCCCAGGCATGAGCCGGCCGGCCCTGACCGCGCCCTCTGCCAGCGCATCGGCGATGCTGGCCAGCGTGTCCAGCGCCTGGCCGATCTTGTCCGGCGCGGCCAGAGAGGTGCCAGCCAGCGGGGAACCGACGAACAACGCCTGGCGCACGGGCAGCGTCGGCGCCAGACGCAGCAGCCAGGCGATGACGAGACCGCCGCGGCTATGACCGACAAAGTCCAGTTCGGCCGTGCAACCGGCCAGGGCATCCCGCAGCGCCAGCGCGTTCAGCCAGGGCGCGACGGAAAGCGTCGGGTGGTCGAAGGCCAGCACGGCCGCATAGCGGTCGCCCGCGCGCGTCAGACGCTCGAACAACGCCTCGCCGTCGGCCGTCGCGGCGAATTCCTTGGCGTACATCGCGCTGGCGCTGAAGGTGCCGTGCACCAACACCAGCACGCGGCCCTGCACGGTGTCCATGAAGCCCGCCGGCAGCGGCGCCCAGGCTTGGCCGTCCCAGCGACGCAAGCCTTGCGCCGGCGCGCCGAGATTCCCGAGCACGGGATTGAGGCGGTGGTCCAGTTTGACCAGGCCGGCCGTGACGGCGTTCTCGCCGAGTTCCGGGAAGGCGATGCGCTCGACCGTCTCGCGCGGGTCCAGCCCGACGGCGCGCCAGCTGCGCCGCCCGCCGCCAGCGCCGCGCGGCCGGGCCGGGGGCTCGTAGACCCAGCGCAGCATGCCGTCGTCGCGCACCAGGCGCACGGCTGCGCGGCCATCGTCGCGGCCGGCCTCGTAGCTGCGGCGGCGGCGCTGCTGGATGGACGCGCGCAAGTCCTCCGCGCGAGCAAACGCAGGCTCGCCGAGCTGCTCACGCGCGTTGCGCCAGAGGGCGTGGCTCATGGCGCGTCCTTCAGCAAAGGCAGCGGTGTGACTTGCGCTTGGCGGGCGGTGACGACGTCCAGCATGGAGTCGTAGTCAGCGCGTTCGGCCAGCGCCTGCACGCCGGCCTCGATGGCCTCGATGAAGCCGCAGTGCTCGGTCAGCCGCACGGTCTCGATGGGCACCAGCTTGCGCTCGCGTATCCAGCGCCTCACCTCGGCCCAGCTGGCCTTGCCGGCATGCCAGCTCACGACCTGCGCATTGGCCGCGGAGCTGCCGCCGGCATCGGCCTGCACGACCTCGCTGTAATTGGCCGAGCCCATGCGCTGGTACTCCTCCTGGAAGCTGCGATGGCGCCACCAGCCGGGCAGCGCATGGCCTTCGAGCAGGATGACGACCGGGTAGATGTCGATCAGCTCCAGGCAGGCGGCGAACAGCAGCGCCAGGTCGATGCAGGTGCCGGCACGCTCGGCACGCACCATCGACGGCACGCGCAGGCGCTGTGAGTCCAGCTCGCCGCTGTAGCTCGGTGGCGGGTTGATGTAGCCCAGCCGCCAGTCGTGCAGCAGCGTGGCCCATAACGCCTCGACCTGGCGGTCGACGCCGCGCAGGGCGTCCTCGTTGATGGCGTCGTCGCGAACACACTGGTAGCCGTCGAAGCCGGCCGTCGGGTCATCGCGCAGCACGCGGTTGTAGCGGCGCGCCATGGCCACGGCGTCCAGCACCGCCGGGTCGCGCGGCAGCACGAAGGACGGCAGCCAGCGGCCGTCGCGGCGGTTGTCGCGCCACTGGTCCACCGGCAGCAGGCGCAGGCGGTGGCTGTCGTGGTACAGCAGCTCATCGCCCTGCCGCACGCTGACGACCACGCTGGTGTTGATGGCCTCGTGAACGCTGCGCGCCACCTCGGCGGTCAGTGGCACGTGGATCTTGTCGGTCAGCTTTTCGCGTACCTGGCGCATGCGCACGCGGCGCTGGAAGCGCGCCACCTCGGCGCCCATGTGCACTGCCACCTCAACGTCCAGCGGCGCGGCCTGCTGAGGGTTGTCGCAGCTCAGCACGAAGCGCCTGAACAGCGGCTGGGCGTTGTGCAGCACGGCGTAGTTCAGCTCGGGGAAGGGCTCGATCTCGCAACGCACCACGGCCGACCGCGACGCCGGCGCCGCGACGTCGGCCGCCGCCATCACCAGCGCACGGGCGCGTGCCTCGTGGGCCAGGCGCACCGCCGGGTCGACGAAGACGGGGCCGTCCACCCACAGCGTCACCCCGGTGGCATCCACCGATTCGGGCAGGGCCCTGACCTCTTCCCACACGCTGGTGAACGCAGCGGGCAGGTCGAAGCCGCTGGCGAAGAGACGACGCAGCAGCTGGGTCAGCGCGTACTCGGCCAGCGAGTCGTCGAAGGCATCCTGAAAGCCCAGCGCAGCCCGCGTCGCGCCTTCAGCGATCAACATGGGCGCCAGCCGCCCGGCGCTGTTCCACACGTTCAGCGTCGTCAGATAAGGCGGTGTCTTGCCAACCGCGTCGCCCACCGCCTGGGCCAGCGCCTGCGCATGCACCAGGCGCGGACAGCCTTCAGCGCCGCGCAGCAGCAGGCCGTCCAGCACGCGGCGCGAATCGGCCAACAGCTCGTCGATGGGTTGCACGCGGCGTGGCGCGGCCGCCTGGTCCGACTCCGGTGCCTCGACCAGCGCGGACTTGCCAACGATGGTGCCCAGCTCGCGCAGGCCCTGATGGCTGTCCATGCCGGCAAAGTGCAGCAGGTGCGGTGGCCGCGCCCGCAGCTCGGCGCACAGCTCATCGAGGCTGGGGTAGTTCAGCACCCGCGGCGCCGGCACCTCTTTGGGCAACGCCGCGGCCAGATTTGCGAGCTCGGCGTCGACGGTCCAGCGCTCGCACAACTCCAATGGCAGCGCATTGACGAAGAGCACGCGCAGGTCCTTCCAGGCCGGAAAGACAACGGCCTCGCGCGGCACCGGCTGCCAGTCGCCCTCGACCTCGTGCTGCACCTGCAGTTCGCGGATGATGGTCAGCGCCTTGCGCTTGCCAATCGCTGCGCGGCGCTGCTCGCGCGTCGCGGCGGCCAGCACGTACTCCCACGGAAAGATGCGGCCTTCCCACAGGATGGCTTCGTGCTGGTAGGGCACGCGCACCACCAGCGTCGACACCTCGCTGAGCGCCTGCAGCTGGAACGCATCCAGCCCCAGCGCCTTCAGTGTCTCGGCGGCCTGCAGCTGGTGCTGCTCGCGCACCTTGGCCTCGCGCACCCAGCGCTGGCGGGAGCGCAGCACATAGGTCCAGCGCAGCGCCTGCTGGGCCATGCTCTGGCGCGAGCGGTCGTCCACCGCGGCCAGCGGCATACCGAGCGCATCGCCCGCGCTGGCGATGCGTACGCTGTCCAGCAGCACCTCCTCCGGTCGTGTGGTGTCGTCCATCCTCGGTCTTGCTCCCTTCGCTGCCGGTCGGCGCAGCGGGCGGCCAGTATCGCGAGCGGCGTGCCGGCGACAAGGCCCCTGTTCTACAGCCGCCTAGAAGCGGTGGGCCAGCGGCTTGTCCGCCTCGTCACGCCGCCGGAACTCGCGCGGCGACACGCCCACCTCGCGCTTGAAGGCCTTGGAGAAGCTGAAGGCGTCCTGATAGCCCACCTCCTGGGCCACCTGCTCCAGCGTGCGGTCGCTCTCGCTGAGCCAGCGCATGGCGGCCTGCAGGCGCACGGTGCGCAAGTAGCTCAGCGGCGTGTCGCCCATCGCGTCGCGAAAGCGCTCGGCCAGGCCGGTGCGCGACAGGCCGGCGGTGCGCGCCAGCTCGTCCAGCGTCCAGGCCCGCTCGGGCGCCTGGTGCATGCAGGCGATGACCTTGCGGATCTGCGGGTCGCGCACGGCGTGCGACCAGCCGGCCACTTCCGGCGCCTGCCGCGCCACCATCTCGCGCAGCAGGTAGGTGAAGACGACGTCCAGCAGCCCGTGGGTCACCGTCTCGGCGCCCAGCGCCTGTTGGCGAACTTCCTCGCTGAGCAGGTCCATCGTCAGGGCCAGGGGCCGGAGCGCGGCCAGTTCCTCGGCGCGCAGCACGAACCAGGCGGGCAGCTGGCGAAAAAACGGATGCACCGGCGTGTTCCACAGCTGGTAGGCGCCGCTGATGACCGACGACCCGGCTGCACCGTCCACCACTGGATCATCATCAGCAGCCACACCGATGGTGCTGAGCGGCAGGCCCTCCAGGCCGGGGCCGACCGTCAGCACATGCTCGCAGCCCCGCGCCATGACGGCGATGTCTCCCGCCTGCAGCGTCAGCGGCGCGTCCAGCCCTGGCGCGTGCACATGCACTGGGCCCTGCGTCACCACGTGCAGCCCGATGCTGCGCTCACATGGGAAGCGCAAGCCCCGGGCGGGTGACAGCGCGCTCGCATCCATCAGGCGGCGGCGCAGGCCGGCTTGCTGCAGCAGGTCGGTCAGCAGGTCCAGCGGCGCGGCAGACATGGCGGTTCCCAGTACGGACAGACATGCATTGTGTATTCCAAGCCATTTCCCGTACAGGTCAGCGGCCAAACAATGCCTTCACTCCCACCCGCTCCCAAGGCTCGAACCCATGTCCATCTTCCTCGTTGTCGGCGCCAGCGGCACTGTCGGTACCGAACTCTCACGCTTGCTGGCCCAGGCCGGCCACACCGTGCGAAAGGCCACCAGCCGCGCGCCCACGCAGCCCGATCAGGTGCTGTTCGACTTGACCACCGGCCAGGGCCGCGAGGCCGCCCTGGCCGGCGCGGACGCCGCCTTCCTGCTGTCGCCGCCCGGGCACACCCGGCAGCACGAACTGCTCAACCCGCTGATCGATGCCGCGCGGGCCCAGGGCCTGCGCAAGCTGGTGCTGATGACCGCCATGGGCGCCAATGCTGACGAGGCGTCACCGCTGCGCCAGGCGGAACGCCATCTCGAGCAGTCGGGCCTGGCCTTCAACATCATCCGGCCCAACTGGTTCATGCAGAACTTCAACAGCTACTGGCTGCCGGGCATCCAGGCACAGGGCCAGATCCTGCTGCCTACAGGCAACGCCAAGGGCAGCTTCATCGATGCGCGCGACATCGCCGCCGTGGCGGCAGCGCTGCTGGTCAGCAACCGCTTCGACGGCCAGGACTTCGACCTCACCGGCCCCGAGGCGCTGGACCACGACCAGGTGGCGGCCCTGCTCAGCCAGGCCGCCGGCAAGCCCATCGGCTACCAGGACATTGCCCCCGAGGCCCTGCGCGGCACGTTGCTGGGCGCCGGCCTGCCGGCGGACTATGTCGAATTTCTGCTGCTGATCCTGGGCTTCTTCAAGGCCGGCCATGCCGAGCGCGTGACCGACGCGGTGCAGGCCATCACCGGCCAGGCGCCCCGCACGGTGGCGCAGTACGCAGCCGACTACCGGGCCGCCTGGGCCTGAGCGCCCAGGCTCAAACGAGGCCGAGGCTTTCCTCCAGCCCCAGGTGCACGTTCATCGACTGCACGGCCGCGCCGCTGGCGCCCTTGCCGAGGTTGTCCAGGCGAGCGACCAGCAGCAGCTGCGTGTCTGACGCGAACACGAAGAGGTCGACGCGGTTGGTGTCGTTGCAGGCCTGCACGTTGAATGCGCCGGCGTCGACCGTGGGCGCATCGCGCAGAGGCAGTACGTTGATGAAGCGCTCACCCTCGTAATGCGCCACCAGCGCAGCGTGCACGGCCTCGGGTGTCGTGCCTGCCTTGAGCTGGCTCAGGTGCAGCGGCACGCTGACGGCCAGGCCCTTGTAGAAGCTGCCGACGATGGGCATGAAGACCGGCGGCGTGGCCAGGCCGGTGTGGGCCATCATCTCGGGCAGGTGCTTGTGCTTGAGGCTGAGGGCATAGGGCCGCGGCGCCTGCAGCTGGGCCGGCAGCGGCTGCTGCTCGTAGTCGGCAATCATGGACTTGCCGCCGCCCGAATAGCCGGTGATCGACGTCGCGCTGACGGCGGCATCAGGTGGCAGCAGGCCGGCGTCCACCAGCGGACGCACCGCCAGGATGAACGCGCTGGAATGGCAGCCGGGGTTGGAGATGCGCTTGCCGTTGCGGATGGCCGCGCGCTGGCCGCGGTTCAGCTCCGGCAAACCGAAGGCCCAACCCGGCGTCGTGCGGTGGGCCGTGCTGGCGTCGATGAGGCAGGTGTTGGGGTTGTTGACCATGAAGGCCGCCTCGCGAGAGGCCACGTCGGGCAGGCACAGGAAGGCCACGTCGGCGGCGTTCAGCAGACGCGAGCGCTCGGCCGGGTCCTTGCGCTTGTCGGGGGCAATCTTCAGCACCTCGACGTCCGTGCGCGCTGCGAGGTAGTCGTGGATGCGCAAGCCGGTCGTGCCTTCCTGGCCGTCAACAAAAACCTTGTACGTCATGCCTCGATCTCCATGGGCAGGAATAATGGAATCCGTCATTGTCATGCGCCGGAGCTTCCTCGAATGAAACCCCTTGTTGACCGCTGGGCCTTGGTCACCGGCGCCAGCCGGGGCATCGGCCAGCAAGTCGCCCTGGCGCTGGCCGACGAGGGCTGCCGGCTGATCCTTCACAGCCGCAGCGTCGAGGCCACCGCCTCGCTCGCTAGCCGCCTGCGCGAGCAAGGCGCCACCGTGCATTCGGTGGCGGCGGAGTTGAGCGACAGCGCTGCAGTGCTGCGCCTGGCCGACGAGGTCAGCGCCCTGTGCGGCAGCCTCGACATCCTCCACAACAACGCCGCGGTGATGACGCCATACCGCGAGGACTATCTGACGGTGGTACCGGCCGACTACGAGCTGAGCTTTCGCGTCAACACCATCGCGCCCATCCTGCTGTGCAACCACGTCCTGCCCCAGATGACGGCGCGGGGCTGGGGCCGCATCGTCAACGTGACGTCCGGCATCAAGGACCAGCCCGAACTGATGGCCTATGCCGCCTCCAAGGCGGCGCTGGACAAGTTCGTCTACGACACCGCGCCCAAGCTCCAGGGCACCGGCGTGACGATGAACCTGCTCGACCCGGGCTGGCTGCGGACCGACCTGGGCGGCCCCAACGCGCCCGGCGCGGTGGAAAGCGTGCTGCCTGGGGCGCTGGTGCCCGTGCTGGCGACCGACGGGGTGAGCGGCCGCTGGATCAGCGCCCAGGACTTCGCGGCACTCTGAGCGTGATGCGCATCCTGCTGCTCCCCGGCTGGCAGAACTCCGGCCCCGACCACTGGCAAAGCCGCTGGGAGACGCTGCACGGCGACCGCCGCGTGGAGCAGCACGACTGGGACTGGCCCCGGCGCGGCGACTGGATGGCGCGGTTGGACGAGGTGCTGCTGGAAAACGACCGGCCGGTGTTGCTGGCGGCGCATTCACTGGGCTGCCAGCTGGTGGCGGCTTGGAGCGAGCATTCGCAGCACACCGCCCGCGTCGCCGGCGCGCTGCTCGTCGCACCGCCCGACACCGAGCGCGAGGACATGCCACCGCAGCTTCACACCTGGCGCCCCATCCGGCGCTCGCGCCTGCCCTTTCCGAGCATGGCCGTCATCAGCAGCGACGACCCCTACTGCGCCGCCGAGCGCAGCACGCAGATGGCGGTGGACTGGGGCAGCAGCGTCGTCATGGCCGGCCCGCGCGGTCATCTGAATGCCGAGTCAGGCCTGGGCGACTGGCCGGAGGGCCGGGCGCTGCTGTTGAGGCTGTGACAATCCCGCCCATGGTTACCAAGAAACCCAAAGGCCTCGGCCTCGGCCTGGAAGCGCTGCTCGGCCCCAAGGTCAGCGAGGCGCCCGTCACCGAACTGCCCTCCACGTTGAAGCTGGAGCAGCTGCAGGCCGGCAAGTACCAGCCGCGCACGCGCATGGACGAGGGCTCGCTGTACGAACTGGCCGAGAGCATCAAGGCCCAGGGGATCATGCAGCCGATCCTCGTGCGGCCGATCACTGCCAACGGGGCGGCAAGCTACGAAATCATTGCGGGCGAACGCCGCTTCCGTGCGGCAAAGCTTGCCGGTTTGCGAGAGGTGCCGGTGCTGGTCAAGGCGGTGCCGGACGAATCGGCCGCCGCGATGGCGCTGATCGAGAACATCCAGCGCGAAGACCTGAACCCGCTCGAAGAAGCGCAGGGCCTCAAGCGCCTGACCGACGAGTTCGGCCTGACGCATGAGCAGGCGGCCCAGGCCGTGGGCCGTTCACGCAGCGCGGCCAGCAATCTGCTGCGCCTGTTGAACCTGGCCGCACCGGTGCAGAACATGCTGATGGCGGGCGACCTCGACATGGGCCATGCCCGCGCGCTGCTGCCGCTGGACGGCGCCGCGCAGATCACCACCGCCAGCGAGATCGCAGCCAAGAAGCTCAGCGTGCGCGAGGCAGAGAAGCTGGTCGCCAGGCACCAGGGCGCCGCGCGCCAGACGCCGCTGCTGCGTGTGAAGACCGACAAGAGCCGCGACGTGCTGCGGCTCGAAGAAGAGCTGGCCGACGCCCTGGGCGCCACCGTCGAAGTGCGTGTCAAGAAGCGCAGCAAGCGCGGCCAGAGCGGCGAGCTGGCCATCCAGTTCGACTCGCTGGACGCGCTGTCGGGCATCCTCGAAAAGCTGCGCGGCGCCTGAGAAGGCACGCCCCGGATGCAATGCGGCGGCGTCCGACAAGGCGCCGTCGGGAAGCGTTCAACACTAGCTTGAGCGTCGTGATTTGTGACGCTCACGACGCCGCAACAGTTCTTCACTGACGCGCTGTCGGCGGGCCGCCACATCGCCCCCGGGTTCGTGTGGTTTGCCCGAAAAGTGCCAGGTCTTGCCTAAATGGCGGGCGTATGCTGGCCCGGCATCCTGTCAACGAAAAGACCCGTCGGTTTGTTGGTAGTCCTGCCGCGGCTTATTCTTGTGATCGCCGAGTGTTTGGCAGCTGCAAGCTGCTGATCGGTCGAATGGAGAGTTCTGATGACGCCTTGCAGTTGAGGCGCGATCAGAACCCCCCAGTCCCTCGGGCACGCATCGTGCCTGTGGCCCTGTGGAGTTCAAACCGCAGGAGGTCGGCATGGACGTCATCAACCATTTCGCGAAGCGCTACGAGCGCAGCAAGGTCGAGGAGCTCTCGCTGGAGGACTACCTCGCAGAGTGCAAGAAGAACCCACTGGCCTACGCCACGGCTGCCGAGCGCATGCTGCAGGCCATCGGCGAGCCGCAGATGCTCGACACGCGCAATGACCCGCGGCTGTCGCGGCTCTTTGCCAACAAAACCATCAAGATCTATCCGGCCTTCGCCGAGTTCTATGGCCTCGAAGAAGCCATCGAGCAGGTCGTCTCCTATTTCCGGCACGCCGCGCAAGGCCTGGAGGAGAAGAAGCAGATTCTTTACCTGCTCGGCCCCGTCGGCGGCGGCAAGAGCTCGATTGCCGAGCGGCTCAAGCAGTTGATGGAGCACGTGCCCTTCTATGCGCTGGCGGGCTCGCCGGTGAACGAAAGCCCGCTTGGCCTGTTCGACCCTGTCGAGGACGGCCCGCTGCTGGAACGCGACTACGGCATCCCGCGCCGCTACCTGAATCGCGTCCTCAGCCCCTGGGCCGTGAAGCGCCTGGATGAGTTCGGCGGTGACATCCGCAAGTTCAAGGTCATCAAGCGCTACCCCAGCGTGCTCAAGCAACTGGGCGTGGCCAAGACCGAGCCGGGCGACGAGAACAACCAGGACATCAGCTCGCTGGTCGGCAAGGTCGACATCCGCAAGCTCGAGACCTACGCGCAGGACGACCCCGACGCCTACAGCTACTCCGGCGGCCTGTGCCTGGCCAACCAGGGCCTGCTGGAATTTGTGGAAATGTTCAAGGCGCCCATCAAGGTGCTGCACCCGCTGCTGACGGCCACGCAGGAGGGCAACTACAAGGGCACCGAGGGCTTCGGCGCCATTCCCTTCGACGGCATCGTGCTGGCGCACAGCAACGAGAGCGAATGGAAGACCTTCCGCAACAACAAGAACAACGAGGCCTTCCTCGACCGCGTCTACATCGTCAAGGTGCCCTACTGCCTGCGCGTCAGCGAAGAGGTCAAGATCTACGAGAAGCTCATCCGCGGCTCGTCGCTGGCCGAGGCCAAGTGCGCACCCGGTACGTTGAAGATGATGAGCCAGTTCGCAGTGCTGACCCGTTTGAAGGAGCCGGAGAACTCGTCGCTGTATTCCAAGATGCAGATCTACGACGGTGAGAACCTGAAGGACACCGATCCGCGCGCCAAGAGCTACCAGGAGTACCGCGACTACGCCGGCGTCGACGAAGGCATGAGCGGCATCAGCACGCGGTTTGCCTACAAGATCATCTCCAAGGTCTTCAATTTCGATTCGGCGGAAGTGGCCGCCAATCCAGTGCACCTGATGTATGTGCTGGAGCAGCAGATCGAGCGCGAGCAGTTCCCCAAGGAGCTCGAAGAGAAGTACGTCAGCTACATCAAGGAGCAGCTGTCGCCGCGCTATGCCGAGTTCATCGGCAAGGAGATACAGACCGCCTATCTGGAGAGTTACAGCGAATACGGCCAGAACATCTTCGACCGCTATGTGACCTATGCCGACTACTGGATCCAGGACCAGGAGTACCGCGACACCGACACCGGTGAGGTCTTCGACCGCGTGGCGCTGAACGCCGAGCTGGAGAAGATCGAGAAGCCGGCCGGCATCTCCAACCCCAAGGACTTCCGCAACGAGATCGTCAACTTCGTGCTGCGTGCGCGTGCCAACAACGCGGGCAAGAACCCGCTGTGGACCAGCTACGAGAAGCTGCGCACCGTCATCGAGAAGAAGATGTTTTCCAACACCGAGGAGCTGCTGCCCGTCATCAGCTTCAACGCCAAGGCCAGCGCCGAGGACGCCAAGAAGCACGAGAACTTCGTGCAGCGCATGGTGGACAAGGGCTACACGGCCAAGCAGGTCAGGCTGTTGTGCGAGTGGTACTTGAGGGTGCGCAAGTCCAGTTAAGAAAGCAGGCCGTTTGATGTCCCTGCAACAGATCATCGACAGACGCCTTTCCGGCAAGAACAAGTCGATCGGCAACCGAGAGCGCTTCCTGCGCCGCCACAAAGAGCAGATCCGCGAGGCGGTGAAGCGCGCGGTCGACGGCCGTGGCATCCGCGACATGGAGCGCGGCGAGGATGTGCACATCCCGAAGAAGGACCTCAGTGAGCCCGTCTTCGGCCATGGCGACGGCGGCGTGCGGGAGGTCGTGCGGCCCGGCAACCAGGAGTACGTGAAAGGCGACCGCATCGCCAAGCCCAAAGGCGGGCAAGGCGGGCAGGGCAGTGGCGGCGGCGAAGCCAGTGATCAGGGCGAGGGTGAGGACGACTTCGTCTTCCACCTCACCAAGGAAGAGTTCATGCAGGTCTTCTTCGACGACCTGGCCCTGCCCAACCTCGCCCGCACCACGCTGGCCGACACGCCGGAGTGGCGCAGCCAGCGCGCCGGCTTCGTCTCCGACGGTACGCCGACCAACCTGCATGTCGTGCGCTCGATGCGCGGCGCCCTTGGCCGGCGCATCGCGCTGGGCATGGACAAGCGGCGGGAGCTGCACGAGCTCGAAGCCCGCGAGCAGGAGCTGCTCAAAGAAGACCGCCCCGAGACACCGCGCCTGCTGGCCGAGACGCGCGAGCGCATCCAGCACCTGCGTGAGCGCCTCAAGGCCATCCCCTTCCTCGACCCCATCGACCTGCGCTTTCGCGCCCGCACGCGCATCCCGGTGCCCACGACGCGCGCCGTCATGTTCTGCCTGATGGATGTGTCCGGTTCGATGGACGAAGGCCGCAAAGACCTCGCCAAGCGCTTCTTCATCCTGCTCTACTTGTTCCTGACTCGGCACTACGAGAAGATCGACGTCGTCTTCATCCGCCACCACACCCAGGCGCAGGAGGTGGACGAACAGAACTTCTTCCACGCGACGGAGACCGGCGGCACCGTCGTGTCCAGCGCCCTCGTGCTGATGGAGCAGATCATCAAGGAGCGCTACTCGCCGACCGAGTGGAACATCTACGGCGCCCAGGCCAGCGACGGTGACAACTGGCACCACGACAGCGGCCGCTGCCGCGAGCTGCTGGCCGACAAGCTGCTGCCGCTGTGCCGCTACTTCGCCTATGTGCAGGTGGCCGAGCCCGAGCAGAACCTCTGGGAGGAATACCAAAAGCTGACCGAGGACGCCCGCCACTTCGCGATGCGCAAGGCGGTCGAGGCCTCGCAGATCTATCCGGTCTTCCGTGAGCTGTTCAAGAAGGAAGGAGCGGTCGCATGAGTTCGCTGGAGAACCGCCGCCAGCCCGGGCGCGTCGCCAAGCCGCCGCCGGGCATGCCCGAACGCCGCCAGCACGATCCGTTGCGCCAGATGCGCCCGCTGGAGCGCCGGCCCACGCAGCCCCTGCCCTCGCCGAACGACTGGACCTTCGACCTGATCGACGAGTACCACACCGTCATCAAGGACACCGCCGCGCGCTTCGGCCTGGACACCTATGCCAACCAGCTCGAGGTCATCACCGCCGAGCAGATGATGGACGCCTATGCCTCCGTGGGCATGCCGGTCAACTACCGGCACTGGAGCTACGGCAAGGAGTTCATCAGCACCGAGCGCAACTACAAGCGCGGCCAGATGGGCCTGGCCTACGAGATCGTCATCAACTCCGACCCCTGCATCGCCTACCTGATGGAGGAGAACACGCTGGCGATGCAGGCTCTGGTCATCGCCCACGCCTGCTACGGGCACAACAGCTTCTTCAAGGGCAACTATCTCTTCCGCATGTGGACGGATGCCTCGTCCATCATCGACTACCTCGTCTACGCCAAGAACTACGTCGCCGAGTGCGAGGAGCGCCACGGCCTGGACGCCGTCGAAACGCTGCTCGACAGTTGCCACGCGCTGATGAACCACGGCGTGGACCGCTACCGCCGCCCCGCCAAGCTGTCGCTCGCCGAAGAGCGCGCACGGCTGAAGGACCGCGAGCAGCACGCGCAGTCGCAGATCAACGACCTCTGGCGCACGCTGCCCAAGCGGCCCGACCGCCCCGACGAAGCCGCCGAGAGCCGCCGCTTCCCCGATGAACCGCAGGAGAACCTGCTGTACTTCATCGAGAAGAACGCGCCGCTGCTGGAGCCCTGGCAGCGCGAGGTCGTGCGCATCGTGCGCAAGATCGCGCAGTACTTCTACCCGCAGCGCCAGACGCAGGTGATGAACGAGGGCTGGGCCACCTTCTGGCACCACCGCCTGCTCAACCAGATGTATGACGACGGCTACCTGAGCGACGGCATGATGATCGAGTGGCTCAAGTCCCACACCAACGTCGTCTACCAGCACCCGGGCGCCAACCTCAACCCGTATGCGCTGGGCTTCGCGATGTACACCGATATCCGGCGCATCTGCGAGAACCCGACCGACGAGGACCGCGACTGGTTCCCCGACATCGCCGGCAGCGACTGGCTGCCCACGCTCGACCACGCGATGCGCAACTTCAAGGACGAGAGCTTCATCGGCCAGTACCTGAGCCCGAAGATCATGCGCGACTTCCGGCTCTTCTCCATCCTCGACGACGAGGCCAAGACCGAGTACGAGATCTCCGCCATCCACGACGAAGGCGGCTATCGCCACGTCCGCCAGGCGCTGTCGCGCCAGTACGACCTGTCCACGCGCGAGCCCAACATCCAGGTCTGGAACGTCAACCTGCGCGGCGACCGGTCACTGACGCTGCGCCACGTGCAGCACCTCAACCGCCCGCTGCACGACAGCGCCCAGGACGTGCTCAAGCACGTGGGCCGGCTGTGGGGCTTTGCGGTCAATCTGGAGAGCGTCAACACGCGCGGCGATGTGACGCGGCGCTGGAACGTGCCGGCGCAGGCGCTTTGAAGCGCTGCCGGCCTGCCGGTCAGGACGCCAGCTTCAGCCCCACGATGCCCCCCACGATCAGGCCCAGGCTGACCAGCCGGCCGGGGCTGGCAAGTTCGCCGAACAGCACGATGCCCAGGATCGCCGTGCCGACTGCACCCACGCCCACCCAGACGGCATAGGCGGTGCCGACGGGGAGCGTCTTCATCGCGATGCCGAGCAGGCCGACGCTGAGGACCATGGCGGTCACGGTCAGCGCCGTGGCCACAGGGCGGGTGAAGCCTTCGGTGTATTTGAGGCCGATGGCCCAGCCGACTTCCAGCAGGCCGGCAATGAGGAGCAGCAACCAGGCCATGGCGTGCATCGAGAGTGAGGGTGGCTGGCATTCTGCCGCCGCCGTCCAGGCAGAGTTCACGTCCGCAACAAGCCTGCCTCCAGCGCCAGCTTCCCCATCGGCGTGAGCGTCAGTTCACGAGATTGCGCGTCGCGCCGCAGCCAGCCCTTGTCCACCATCGCATTTAGCCATGTCACCGCCAACGCCCCGGCGAAATGGTCGCGGCGCTCCGACCAGTCGACGCAGTCGTAAAGCTCTCGGCCGGTCATGGCCTCGGCGGGCATCAGTTCGGCCAGCGCCTCGCGGCCCGGCTCGCTCACCTCGTAGCGGCCATCCGGCGCAGCCTGCACCCAGCCCTTGGCCAGCAGCGCCTCACGCCAGCGCACGCCCAGTTCACCGGCCAGATGCCCGTAGCAGCTGCGCGCGTGCCGCAGCCCATGCATCTCGGGCCTGTGCCAGCGGCGCGCATCAGCAGCCGGCTCGGTATCGCGTTGGTCAGCCACACGCAGCAGCGCTTCTAGCGCATGCGCCACGTCGCCATCGGCCAGGCCGAAGTAGCGATGCCGGCCCTGCTGACGAACCCGTGCCAGGCCTTCGTCGACGAGGAGCTTCAAGTGGGCGGACATTGTCGGCGCGGTCACTCCCGCATGCGTGGCCAGCTCGCCCGCCGTGTGCAGCCGGCCATCCAGCAGCCGCGACAGCACGCGCGCCCGCGTCGGGTCGGCGATCGCGGCGGCGACGCGGGCCAGGCGAGGTTCGTTCATCGGGGAACTTCGGCCCGATCATTGAGCCCATAGTCACGCACGACGTGGGCGACCCGCAGCCGGTAGTCGGCAAACAAGCCACCCCGCCCCGCCGCCTGCGCTTGGCGGTGCCGCTCCGTCTCGCGCCAGCCGCGCACGGCGTCTTCATCGCGCCAGAAGGACAGCGACAAGAGCTTGTCCGGGTTGTGAAGACTCTGGAAGCGCTCCACGGAGATGAACCCCTCCATCTGCTCCAGCAGCGGCTTGAGCGCGGCGGCGTGGTCGAGGTAGGCCTGTCGCCCATCGGCCGTGGGCTGCACTTCGAAGATGACGGCGATCATGGATGCACATCCTCGCAAAAACGGCGCTCCTCGCGGAGGATGAATCGCTCCCGCTGCGCGAACTCGAAGTTGGCCCGGGCCTCCGGGTCGGCCTTCAACCGGGCGCGATACGCCTCGTATTCGGCCAGCGAGTCAAATCCCACCAGCCCCCAGGCCTCGTAGTTCGTCCCTTCCCACGGCAGCCAGTAGCCCAGCAGCCGGCCGCCCAGGCGCGGAATGATCCGACCCCAGGCCTGCGCATACGCGCGGAAGGCCTCGCGCTGCGGCGGGTCGATGTCATAGCGGATGAAGCAGGTAATGGCTGGCATGGCGGCGTTCCTTCGTGGCATGAGCCGCACTGTGCGCCGCCATCTCACGATGATGCTTAGGCGCACAGCGAAGCGTCGCCATCACTTCATCGGCTGACGAATGATGGTCTTCCAGTTCGCCGGTGATGCCCGCCGGATGTCCGAGAGGTAGATCTCATGATGCTTTCCTCGCAAAGCGCCCTTGGCGGCGATGAACTCGTGCAGCCGCTGGATGTCCGGGCCTTCCTCTGAGAACGGACCGACATGCAACAGCTGGGCGCACTGGCCTTCCTCGAATGCAGCGATGCGCAACTTCGCAATCCAGGGCAGTTGCTTCTTGCGGTGCACGGCCTGGATGGCCTGCGCAAGCAGCTCGCCCGTCACGACGGGAGGCTGCATGACCATCATGGTCCATCGCCAGCCACGCCGGTCGTTGCTGATGAAGTCGGACAGGTCGTCCGCCCACCACAGGCCTTCCAACGGCATGACGGCGTAGTCGACGCCCTGCGGCCCGTTCCTGGCCATGAACTTCGCGGTGTACGAGACGGAGAACAGCGCCTCGACCGCCTGCGCGTACTCGCTCGACGTGTTGGGGTCGCCGCTGCCATCGACCATCAGATAGGTCATCTCAGGCACGTCGATCACGTCGATGCGCGTGGCCGACGCGTGATAGAGCTGCTTCAGCGCCTTCTTGAAGTCGATCTTTTGCACGACGGTGCTGGCGTCACAACGGTGCGACCGGGATGCAGAGCTCGCAGTCGAACACGCCCGTCTTCAAGTCGAAGCGCGAGCCCGGGCCGTAGTGCTCGATGCAGGGCCGGGCATCGAGTTGCAGGCCGCTGCTGGGCAACCAGCGGCCCATCAGTGCCGCCCAGGCCGCGCCGATCTCGGCGCCGGTGCCCTCGAAGTCCAGCGCCGCATAGCGGCCGCCCGGCAGCTCGGTGACGAGGGCACCGCCGTTGGGTACCCAGTCGGCAGGCACAGCCACGCCGGCGTCGTAGCGGCATTGCTCGGGCAGCGTGAGGCTGGGGTCGTCATGGCCGATGCCCAAGCGCGACACGGCGCCGAGGTTCTGCATGGCCAGCCAGGGGTCGAAGGTTTCGGCCCAGAAGCGGCTGAGGGCGGGGCCGTAGGCACCCTGGTAGCGCAGATAGCCCATGCGCACGGGCGGGCGGTCGATGAGGCGGACATTCACGCGGTCTCTCGCTTCGAAGTTGGCGGAGAAGCCATGCTCGCCGGCCTGCCAAGCGCCGCCCTGATCCAGATTGCTGTCGGCCTGATCGAGATTGCGCCATTGCGTCGGCGATTGGCCGAAGCGCGCCTTGAAGGCCCGCGCGAACGCTTCGGCCGAGCCATAGCCCACGCTCAGCGCGATGCCCAGCACCGTCGAGTCCGGCTGGCCACGCAAGCGCTGGGCGGCCTTTTCCAGGCGCCGGCGCGCCAAGTAGTCGCCCAGCGTCTGGCCTGTCCAGGCCAGGAACAGGCGGTGGAAGTGGTAGGGCGAGAAATGCGCGACTGCAGCCAGGGCCTGCAAGTCCAGCGGCGCCTCCAGGTGCTGGTCGATGTAGGCCTGCACGCGGTGCATGCGCGCCTCGTACTGGCGGCGGCTGGCATTCGCGCCGCTCACGCCCAGGCCTTCACCAGCTGGCGCATCGCCTCGGCATGCACGGCGGACAGATCGTCAGTCGGCTCCGTTGAATCCGACTGCAGCGCCACCACCACCCAGGGCGAGCGTCCATTCGGTGGGAACACCAGCGCCACATCGTTGACCGAGCCGCGATAGCCCGTGCCGGTCTTGTCGATGACGCGCCAGCCCGCGTCGGGCACACCGGCGCGCAGCCGCTTCAAGCCGGTACGGGACGCCTGCAGGTCGGCCCACAACCGCGCCTGACTTGCTCGTGACAGACCGCTGCCCAGAAGCAGGTGCTGCAGCGTCCTGGCAAACGCGCGAGGGGTGCTGGTGTCGCGCGGGTCGCCGGGCGCGTTCTCGTTGAGCGCCAGCTCCCAGCGGTCCAGGCGCGTCACCGCGTCGCCCTGCTGGCGCAGCCACGCCGTCAGCCCGGCGGGTGTGTCGCAGCAATGCCGCAGCAGCACGTTGGCGCAAGGGTTGTCGCTTTCCACGACGATGCCCTGCACCAGTTCGGCCAGCGTCGCGCTGCCCCGCGGCAGCAGGCGGTCAAAGGCCGGCGAATGCGGCACGCGCTCGTCCTCACGCAACGGCACCGCGTCGTTCCAACCCCAGCGCCCGGCCTGAACACCTTCGGCCACCAGCGCGGCCAGCAGAATCTTGAAGGTCGACGCCATCGCCATGCGCTCGTCGGCGCGGTGGCCCAGCGTGCGGCCGCTGCCGGTGTCGATGGCGAAGAAACCCAGGCGGCCCTGCACGCGACGCTCCAGCGCGGCGAAGCCCGCCGAGGTGGCCGATACGGGCGATGCGATGGCGGGCAGGGCGGGTACAGCGACCAGTTGGCCGAGCAGTGTGCGGCGTTTCATTCGCCGCATTCTCGTGCGCTCGTGCGAGCCCCGGTCAGGCTGCCTTCACGCGATGGATGGCGCAAATCTTGTTGCCATCCGGGTCGCGCACATAGGCCAGGTGCATCGCACCCAGCGCACCTTCGCGCAGGCCCGGTGGCTCTTCGATGGACTGGCCGCCATGGGCCACCGCCGCATCGTGCAGGGCCTTGACCTGCTCGGCCGACTCGCACTTGAAGCCAATGGTGCCGCCATTGGCGTGGCAGGCCGGCTCGCCGTTGATGGGCTGGCTGATGCCGAAGCTGTTACCCGCATGGCGCCAGAACACTCGCTGGTGGCCCGATCCCGCCTGGTTGCGAACGCCTTCGGGCGCGCCGAGCACCCCAAGCACGGCGTCGTAGAAGCGCTTGCTGCGCTCGATGTCGTTGGTGCCGACCATCACGTGGTTGAACATGCCTGTCTCCTGAGCAAAGAACGCGAAGCGCCGGATTGTGGCGAAGCTCAGGCGCGCAAGCGCAGACGCATCGACAGACCCACCGGCCCCATCGCCAGCTGCAGCAGTTCGCGCGGCGCCTGGCCGTCAGGGGTGTCGACTGCGGCGATGTCGAAATGGCGCAGCAGCGCAGCCATGCCCAGCTTGATCTCCATCAGCGCCAGGTAGCGCCCCGGGCAGATGCGGGGCCCGGCGCCGAAGGGCATCGACAGACGCTTGGCCGCGCCCGCCTGCTTGCCTTCCGCGAGCCAGCGCGCGGGGTCGAAGGCGGCGGCGTTGGGCAGGTGGCGCTCGCTCGTGGCGTCGCGCCGCATGACCCCCATGACGATCATGCCGGCGGGCACCTGCACATCGCCCAACTGCGTGTCATGCAGGGCCTGCATCGTGTTGATGGGCGCCACCGGGCGCAGCCGCATCGTCTCGTGCGCACAGGCTTCGACGAAATCAAGTTCGCCCAGCTGCGCCTGCGTCGGCAGTGCCGTGTCTGCGCAGACGCGGTCCACCTCGGACTGCGCGCGGGCCAGCGCCTCGGGGTGCTGCCACAGCAGCCAGACCATCCAGGCCAGCGTGTTGGCCGTCGTGTCCTCGCCGGCCAGCAGCATCGTCAGCACATTGCCGGCCACCTGTTCGTCGTCGATGCCGCTGTCGGGCGCGTCGGCGGCCACCAACATCGCCTCCAGCAGATTGCCGGGCTCCTCGCGCAGCGCGGGATTAGCGGCCATGCGAGCCCGCGCCTGGGTGATGAAGCCTTGCACCGCCACGTTCACCTCGGACACGCTGTGCGCCAGCGCCTTGTCTGCCGCCGACGGCCACCAGCGCCAAAGCGGCAACGGCGAAAAGATGCGCTTGAACAGCATCGGGAAGATACGGTTCAGGTGCTGCTGGATGACGTCCTCATCGGACTGCAGCGTGTTGACGTCTTCGCCAAAGGCCAGGCCGGCGACGGCATCGACCGTGAACCGCATCAGGTCAGCCTGCAGCTCGATGCGGCAGTCCTCGCGCGCGGCCACCTGCCAGCGGTCGACGAGGCGCCCGGCCACGCGCAACAGGAACGGGTAGTAGCGCTTCACGTGCACCGGGTCGAAGCCGGCCATGACCATGCGGCGCTGCCGCTTCCAGACCTCGCCATTGGCAGCGAACAGACCGGCGCTCAAACCCATCTCGCGGCCGATGTCTTCCAGCCGCTGCGTGCGCCGGAAGCCATCGGGCCGGTCGCGCATGGCGGCGCTGATGAGCGCATGGTCGCCCACCACGACCAGGCGCCGCTTGCCCAGGCGCAGCTTGAAGATCGGCCCGAACTCCTCGCACCAGGCCTCGACCTGCTGATGCACCCGTGTCGAGTCGATCTGCAGCAGGTTGCCGAACACGGGCACGCCGCGCGGGCCGGGCAGGTCATCAAACTGGCGCAGCGCGCCGGCGGGAGGCGCAGCGGTGGGCTCCACGTCAAGTCGTCAGCAGCGTCCAACGCCACGTCTTGACGCTCCCACTGGCGTCGCTGGATCTTTCTCCGGTGAGTCGAAACGGCTTCCCGAAGGGCACAACGATGGCATCGTCGTAAACGCGGGTTCCGTCGTCACGAACAAAGTCGATTTCTGCCGTCGGCTTGCTGCGCTCCTTCACGACGATGGCAATCTGAGCGGGGTTCGACACGTTTCCGGCGTTGTCCGTCACCACCAGCTGAAACACGTGTCTTCCCGCCGCCAGCGAGCGCGCCGCGGATGCCTGGACATCAAGGCTCGACTCTTCTGATTGAACCGATGTATCAACCCCTGGAACGAAAGCAGCCATGGCGTTCTCCGTTGACCATTGCGTGACGACAGCTCGCCTGCGCAACCAAGCTAGCCACGATAGCCGGTTGCTTCAATCAAAAGATCTTTCCTGGGTTCAAGATGCCCAGTGGGTCCAATCCCTGCTTGACGGCCCGCATCAATGCCACGGCCTCTTCGCCCGTCTCATCCAGCAGAAAGCCCTGCTTGTGCAGACCGATCCCATGTTCACCGGTGCAGGTGCCTTCCAGCGCAATAGCCCGCGCCACCATCTGCGCGCTCAGCCGCTCGGCAGTCGCCAGCTCTTGCGGGTCGACCGGGTCCAGCAGATAGGCCATGTGGAAGTTGCCGTCGCCGACGTGGCCGACGATGAAGTAGGGCAGGCCGGCCGCCTCGACCTCGACGACGCTGGCGTTGATGTTCTCGGCCAGGCGCGAGATGGGCACGCAGGTGTCGGTGGTCACTGCGCGGCAGCCGGGGCGCATCTGCAGGCCGGACAGATACGCGTGGTGGCGAGCGGTCCACAGCCGTGTGCGCGCCTCGGGCGTCGTCGCCCACTCGAACGCCTCGCCGCCATGGTCGGCCGCCACGTCCTGCACCGTCGCCGCCTGCTCGGCCACGCCGGCTTCGCTGCCATGAAACTCCATCAGCAGCATGGGTGCTTCCTTCAGCCCCAGCCTGTCATGCGCGTTGACCGCCTTGATCGCGTTTGCGTCCAGCAGTTCGCAGCGCGCGATCGGCACGCCGATCTGAATGACCTGCATCGCCGTGCGCACGGCCGCGTCGATGCTGGGGAAGAAGCAGACCGCGGCCGACACGGCCTCAGGCAGCGGATGGACCTTGACAGTCAGCTCGGTGATGACGCCCAGCGTGCCTTCGCTGCCAATGACCAGACGCGTCAGGTCGTAGCCCGCGCTGCTCTTCCTGGCGCGCGATCCCGTGCGGATGACTTCACCGCTGGCCGCCACGAAGCGCAACGCCAGCACGTTTTCGCGCATCGTGCCGTAGCGCACCGCGTTCGTGCCGCTGGCACGCGTGGCGGCCATGCCGCCGAGGCTCGCATCGGCGCCCGGGTCGATGGGGAAGAACAGACCCTCATGCTTGAGCGCTTCGTTCAGCGCCTTGCGCGTGACGCCGGGCTGCACGGTGACTGTCAGGTCCTCGGCGTCAATGCGCAGGATGCGGTTCATGCGCGACACATCCAGGCTGATGCCGCCCTTTACTGCCAGCAGATGGCCCTCCAGCGACGAGCCCGCACCATAAGGAATGACGGGCACACGATGGGCTGCGCAAAGCGCCACGACGCGCGCCACCTCGGCCTCGCTTTCGGCAAAGACGACGGCCTGCGGCGGCGGCACGTCGAACACCGATTCATCCCGGCCATGCTGCTCACGCACGGCCAGCGCCGTGGAGCAGCGCTCGGCAAATTCGGCCTTGAGCGCGTCCAGCAATACTGCCGGCAAGGGCGCAGCAGCGGGGAAGTGGTCGGGCGCGTTCATGGTCGGCTCCAGAGCAAAACAAGATTGTGTTGCAGTGGCCGCGCCATAGTGACAGCATGGGCGCACGGTTTTTGGGAGACCCGCATGGAGCCCACCCTGACCTGGCTGTTGCTGATCGTCGCCGCGATCCTGATCGTGCTCGCCGCGGTGCCCCTGGACATGATCGTCGCCCGATGGCGCGAACTGTTCATCGGCACACCCGGGCCCGATCAGCCGCCGCCGCTGAAGATGGCGGCGCATGACCCGACCAACGAGCTCTGAGGCGGCGCTTGAGCACAATGCCGGCTCCACAGCCTGGCATTGAGAACTCATGGGCAACCGCCTTTCACAGATCGCCACCCGCACCGGCGACGACGGCACCACCGGCCTGTCCGACGGCAACCGCGTGCCCAAGGACCACCTGCGCGTGCAGGCCATGGGCGACGTCGACGAGCTGAATTCCAACCTCGGCCTGCTGCTGGCCGAGCCGCTGCCCGACGATGTCCGCGACCTCATCGTCACCATCCAGCATGAGCTGTTCAACCTCGGCGGCGAGTTGTCGTGGCCCGGCGGAGAACTGCTGAAGGAGGCCGCCGTGCTGCGCCTGGACGAAGCACTGGCGCACCACAACGAGCATCTGCCGCGGCTCAAGGAGTTCATCCTGCCGGCCGGCACGCGCAGCGCCGCGATGGCCCACGTCTGCCGCACGATTGCCCGGCGTGCCGAACGCACGGTCATCACGCTCGCCGCCACCGAACAGATCCGCGCCGCGCCGCGCCAGTATCTGAACCGGCTGTCAGACCTGCTCTTCGTGCTGGCCCGCGTGCTCAACCGCGCCAACCTCGACGGGCTGGGGGGCGACGACGTCTACTGGCAGAGCGAGCGCATGAAGCGGCTCGACGCCGCCGCCGACTGACAAATCACTCAGGAAAAGCTCATGCAAATCACCGGCCAGTGCCACTGCGGCACGATTCATTTCACGGCGACGGCCGACCCTGCCAAGGTGGTGATCTGCCACTGCGCGGACTGCCAGGTCATCTCGGGCGGCCCGTTCCGCGCCGTCCTGCCCGTGCCCATCGAGCAGGTCCAACTGCATGGCTCGCCGAAGCAGTACGTGAAGGTGGCCGCCAGCGGCAATCGTCGTGCTCAGGCCTTCTGCGGCGACTGTGGCACCCAGCTCTTCGCCACCGAGGCAGACGAACCGAAGACGCTCAACTTCCGGCTGGGCTGCATCAACGAACGCGCCGAGCTCAAGCCGGCTGTGCAGGTCTGGCAGCAGTCGGCCATGCCGTGGCTTGCCGAGCTCGACGGCATTCCCGCGCACACGCGTGGCCGCGACAGCCCGCTGGCCGCGAGCGCGGCCGACTGAGACGCGCGAGCTCGCCGTTCAGCGCTTTCTGCCGCCCCAGAGCCGCCAGGCCAGCCAAGCCCAACGCATCCCACGCCAGAGCCGGCCGCGCCGGCCTTTTCCAGCCGTGGCGAAGAAGGTCGCCGCGCCGCCCGCTGCGGTCAGCACGATCGGGTGGGACAGCACCTTGCGCCAGGCCCGCACGCGCAGCACCCAGCCGTCGGCACGCCCGCCCAGGTCATCGACGGCCAGCGCCGCCTGGCCGCGCAGCAGTTGCGACGCGAGCAGCAGGTCGGCCTTGCGCCGGGAGCGCAGCGCCGGGTCGGTCGGGATGCGGGTGATCATGGCCCGGGCTGGCGCCGCAACGCGTCGGCGTCCTGCCGCAGTTCGCCAATGCTGCTTTGGAAAAGGCTGGCGGGCTGGTCGATCAGACGGCTGACCTTGAGCACCGCAAACACTGCCGCAGCCATCAGCGCGACGGTGCCGCCACCGAGCGCAAGCAGGCGGTGGCTGTCCCACAACGCCACGGTGACCAGCAGCACGAGCAGCAACAGGCCAAAGCCGGCCAGCAGGGCCGCGAACACGGCCCACAGCAGCAGGCCGGCAATGCGCTCCTTCTCCTCCTGCGCCTCGATGGCGAACAACTCGAGCCGGATGCGGCCCAGCGTCAGCAGCGAAGCACCGAGCCGCCGCAGCGGCGCGGAGACGGGTTCCTGGGCGTCGCTCAAATGACCCGCCGCATCAACGGCGGCCGATCAGCACACCCAGCGCCAGCCCGATGGCCGCGGCAGCGCCGATGGCCTGCCAGGGCTTGGCGTGCACGTAGTCGTCGGTCGCAATCGCTGCGTCCTTGGCGCGCTGCACGGCCTCGTGCTGGGCATCCAGCAGCTTTTCCTTGGCGCCGGACAAACGCTCCTCGATGCGGGCTCGCAAGGCCTTGACCTCGCCATCCGCCTTGTTGGTGGTGGCCGTCATCAGCGCATCGATGTCGGTCATCACCGCGCGGAAATCCGACGCCAGCTTTTCCTTGGCCTGGGTGGTGTCGCTCATCATTCACTCCTTGGTTGAATCAGACGCGGTTGAGCCTAACGCGATTGACCGCCGTCTGAAATGGCGCGAGTCAAATGACGCGCTTGTCCTACAAGGCCGCCACGGCCTGCCGCAGCCGCTGCGCATACGCCTCGCGCAGGGCCGGCGGTCCAAGGACCTCGACCTGGCCAGCGTGGCGCAGCAAGTCCATCAGCAGCTCGGTGTCATCGACATAAGGCAGGCGCAGGCGCCAGCGGCCGTCGGGCTGGAACTCGCTTTGTTGCGCCGGGTGCCACTCCTCGCGCGACACCCAGGCGGCCGCCTCGGCACTGAAGACGAGTTCGGCCTGGCGCGGCGTGCCGCCGGCAAAGATGCCATAGCCTTGGTCCAGCTCGGCCTCCAGCTCGGCCAGCGACACCGGCTTGGCTGCGGCATCCAGCAGCGTCGCGGCCTCGATGCCGTCCAGCGCAAAGCGCCGGTAGGCGTCGCTGGCATGGCACCAGGCGTCCAAATACCAGGCATGGCGGTGGTGCACGAGGCGTTGCGGCGAAACCTCGCGATCGCTGCCCGCGACATCGCGCTTCTTGCGGTAGCGGATGGCCAGCCGCTTGCGTTTGACGACGGCGCTGCCAACGGTCTCGAAGCTGTCGCTGGCCATGCGCCGGCGCGCCGTGCCGATGAGCTTCACGCGGCGCCTCAGCTCATCGGCCTCGGCCATGTCCACACCCAGCATGCCGGTGATCTTGTCGAACATGGGTTGCAGATGGCGGCCGACGACCCCATTCGCGCCCTGCTCATCCAGCCCCGCCAGCATCTGCTGCATGGTCAGCAAGGCATGCAGCTCGGCCTCGTTGAACCAGACGCCCGGCAGCTCATGCCGGCCGCCACGCGACTGCTGGCCGAAGCGGTAGCCGTTGTCGCTCGCGTCGTACTCGATGGGCGCATCCAGCCGCTCGCGCAAGTAGGCCAGGTCGCGCTTGAGCGTGGCGGGTGATACCTCCAACGCCTCGATCAGCTCGGCAAAGGACACGCAACCGCGGGAGCGGATCAGGTGCTCGATCTTGTAGAAGCGTTCGGTGCGGTCCATGGCAGTGTGCGGAGCTGAAAATATTCACAGTGTTTTTCGCGCTGGATCATCTCATGAGCCACCTGGCTCAGAGACTGCTTGCAAGGCCCGCAACCACGGCGTGCCTCTCACTCCCAGGAGCTCGACATGCAAGCCGTTCTCAATACCCAGATCGCCACCCGCCCCGCCCTGGTCCAGTTCGACCTGGGACTGATCGACGCCCCCGCCGCCATCAGCGCGCATGAGCGCACCGGCCTGGCCCTGGGCCGTGACTACGCACTGCATGGCCTGACCCCGCCCATCGCCCACCTCTACCCGCAATCGCCGCTGCAGCGCGGCTGGCTGGCTGCCCGCGGGCGCCCGGTGCGTACGCCCGCCAGCACGCAGGTCGAACAATGGCTGGCGCTGCGCACCCATGCCTGGGCACGAGGCCGCAGCTTCGAGGACATCCAGCTGACGCCGCATCACCTGGCCCAGCTCGACACCACGCACTGCCCCATCACCCGCGACCTGTTGGACGACAGCAGCCGCAGCGTCGACCGCGTGCGTGATGACGCCGGCTATGCGGCCGGCAACCTGGCGGTCATGAGCCAGCGCGCCAACCGGGCCAAGGGTCAGCGGGGTCACCAAGCCCTGGCCGACATGGCTGCCAGCTGCGCTGCCGGTCCCATCACGCGCATCGGCGGCCTGACCGAGGCCGACTGGGAGCGCCTGGCCGTGCTCAGCAGCTTCGTCACGCCGCTCAGCCACGAAGACGCGGCGCAGATTCCGCTGCGCGTGCTGCCGCCCAACCGGCTGCGTCTTTTCAACCCCGTCCAGGCCCTGCAAGCCCTCATCACCCGCCAGCTGGCCACGCCTGGGTGGAGCGCCCGCCTGAGCCGCCTCGAAGCCCTGTTGCCGACCGATGCCCTGCGCACCGACTTCAACCGCTTCCTGCTCGCGCTGGCGCCGCGCGTGCTGGCTGCCAACGAGCTGCAGGAGCCGCACCAGATCCGCTGGGCACTCGAAGACGCCTGGGCCCTGCCGCTGGTGCTCAAGCGCTGGACGCGCTTTGCGCTCCAGCTGACGCCCGAGCAGGCCGAGAGCCTGGTCGAACGCGCGGCGGCCAAGAAGCTCTGCCCCGTGCATATCCAGCGCCACGACGACGCAACCGACGGCTGGGCGCTGGCCACAGCGGGATACGCGGCCTGAGCACCCGCGATCACGGGGGGATGGCGCCGGCGATGACCCGGATTCATGGGGCAGTCATCGAGGCCGGCCAGAGTGCACCTCGCTCCGTCATTCCACTGGAACCAAGCCCATGACCAAAAACCTGCTCGCGCTGGCCATCGCTGCGCTCACCCTGCCCTCCCACGCCGCGCTCACCTCGGCCGGCGACCTGATGTTCACGTCCTTCAACGCCGACGAAGACGGCTTCGCGATGGTGGCCCTTGCCGATATCGACGCCAACACCAAGGTCTGGTTCACCGACAACGAGTGGACAGGCTCGGCCTTGAACACCGGCGAGAGCTATTCGTCCTGGCTGTCCGGCGCGGGCACCATCGCTGCCGGCACCGTGATCCGCTTCAGCAAGGTCGACAGCGCCACGCTCTTGGCGGCCTCCGTCGGCACCTTCAGCCGTGCGAGCGTGTCCGGCAGCAGCAACTGGGGCATCAGCACCTCGGAAGACACTGTCTATGCGTACCTGGGCACCAGCGCTGCGGCGCCCACGCTGTTTTTGAGCGCTGTCACCACGGGCAGCTTCGGCACCGCGTCTGCCGGCTTCCTGACCGGCACGGGCCTCAACGCCAGCAATGGCGCCATCACGCTGAGCGTTGGCTCAGACTATGCCGAATACAACGGCGTCCGCACGGGCCAGACCTCGTTCGACGGCTACAAGAGCCTGGTCAGCAATGCCGCCAACTGGAACGACCTCGGCACCAGCGCCGTCGGCGCCAACCTCGCGCCGAACACGACGGGCTTCGCCGTCAGCGCCGTGCCCGAGCCGCAGACCTACGCGCTGATGCTGAGCGGCCTGCTGGCCGTCGGCTTCATGGCGCGTCGCCGTCGCGGTTGATCACGTCGCCAAGAAACAAAGCGCCCCGAGGGGCGCTTTTTTGCTGGCCGCGGATCGTTCAGACCAACGAGCGATGCAGGCGGATTTCTTCGACGCGCGCACCACCGACTTCCGTCGTGCGCGCACTGCCCAGCTCGCGCTTGAAGCCGGCCAGCTCGAAGAAGCGCAGCGCGCGCTCGTTGCGCAGATAGCACCACAGCGTGGCCTTGGTGCAACCCTCTTCCTGCAGACCGTCGCGCGTGGCGTCCCACAGAGCCAGGCCGACGCCCTTGTCCCAGTGAACCGGGTCCGCGAACATGGCCCAGACCTCGCCGGTGGTGGCGGGCGTGCCCTTGTCGCGGGAGCGGTCGAAGCCGGCGAAGCCCATGATCTTGTTGTCCAAATGGGCAACGATGACCTGGGGCTCGCAGAGGTCGATCGCTTCACGCCAGAAGGCCTGGCGCTTCTGCACGGACATCGCGTCCAGCGCTGCCACAGGCAGCAGGGCCTTGTAGGCGTCCTGGCTGGATGCGACGTGAATCTCGGCGATGGCCTTGGCATCGCGCAGGGTGGCGGGGCGAACCTGGATCACGGACATGGAACTCTTGAGCAATGGCACGGGGGCGAAAGGGCGCGATTGTCCTGGCCCAAGGCCATGAGCTGGGGCCTTGACAGAATTTTTTATGGGCTTCCTGCACACGAACCCGCGATGCGGTGGATGTTGTCCGTGCCATCCCGTTCCAGCTCTGTAACCAACACGCATGGTGTCTGTTCCAACGCGCCGGCCATTCGGGCCGTCATGCCTCGCGTCTTGAGGTGATCGACGAGGCCGCGCCTGAGCCAGCGCAGCGGTGTGCGTTGCAAGTGCGAGAGCAAGCCGTGGTCAACCACCGCATCGCCCAGGTCGAGCGAAAAGCGCCGGCCGATCTCGGCCTGCACCTTGAGCAGCAACTCGGCCGTCACGCGCGCATCCGCCATCGCGCGGTGGGCACGGCCGTTGAAGCGCAAGTCGTGGAATTGCGTCATGGCGCCCAGGCCATGACTCCTGGCCTCGGGCCAGAGCCGGCGCGACAAAAGCACGGTGCAG
Organism: Pelomonas sp. Root405; assembly: GCF_001425165.1. Taxonomy (GTDB): domain Bacteria; phylum Pseudomonadota; class Gammaproteobacteria; order Burkholderiales; family Burkholderiaceae_C; genus Pelomonas. The sequence goes on along the minus strand of NZ_LMDU01000012.1, from coordinate 152,672 downwards.
GCGAACTGATGTGCCGGGTCGGGGACCAGGCCGGCGTGCTGCATCTCGGCCTGCCAGAACCCCCGGTCGAATGCCGCGTTATGCGCCACCAACGGGCAGCCTTGGGTGAAGCGTGCCAGCTCGCGCATGACGCTTGCCGAGTCAGGCGCATCGGTCAGCATCTGGTTGCTGATGCCGGTCAAGGCCTGGATATGTGGCGGCACCCAGGCGCCGCTGTTCATCAAGCTCGCCCAGGCGTCGACGATGACTCCTGCGCGCACCAGCACGGCGGCAATCTCGGTCGCCCTGCCGCCGCTGGTCGGGCCCAGGCCCGTCGTCTCGAAGTCGATGACGGCAATGGTTTCCATCAAGACTTCGGACTCAAGACGTTCTTTGGGGGGTGCTTGATGGCATTCATCGCCAGTTTCCGCTCGACGGCCGCATCCAGGTCCACGCCGCCATGGTCGGCAATCTGTATCAGGTAGAGCAACACGTCCGACAGTTCCTCGCCGAGGTGGCGGCGCTGGTCGTCGCTCAGGGCCAGTGATTGCTCAGGCGTGAGCCACTGGAAGATTTCCAGCAACTCCGCTGCCTCCACCGTCATGGCCATCGCGAGGTTCTTGGGGGTTTGATAGGGCTGCCAATCTCGGTCGGCGGCGAACTGGCGCAGGCGGCTCTGCAGGGTGGAAATGTCCATAGGGAAGTGTCTTATGTATTCCAAACAATCTTCAAGATCTCAAGGTAGTCGTTGTAGTAGAGCGCGGCGCTGGCTGTGGACAAGTTCAAAAACTTCAAGCGGCTCAAGCGCTTGCCTGAGGCACAAGCCTGTGCGCCAGACCCCTGCGCTTGCAGATGCGTTTTGGGTACAACTTGGCCGACGCGCCTCGGCCTGTGGATATCCGCCCGGTTGTCCCGAAACCATCCACAGACTTGCACGCGGCTTTCCACCATGTGTCTTTACGCGCAATGGGGGCAAAAACGAACGACCGTACTAAAAAGCAGCAGCTAGAGTGGCCCTCCCGAATTTGAACGCGTGGCCGCACGACGGCGACGCCCTGGAGACAAGCAATGAACCCCTTATTCACCCGGATCGCCGCCGCCTCGGCGGCGTTGTTGGCCAGCCTGCTGGTGGCGGGTTGCGGCGGTGGTGGTGCCACGGCGGACACGACGCCCAAGTACACCCCCAGCAGCGTGGTGTCCTTCGGCGACAGCTTGAGCGACCAGGGCACGTACAAGGTCGGCACCGTGGTGGCATTGGGCGGTGGTCAGTACACCGTCAATGGCGTCGGTCCGCATTGGCTGGAGCGCATCGCCACGCTCTACGGTCTGCCCAAGCCCTGCCCGGCCCAGCAAGGCCTCGATGGCCTCGCTGCCCAGGGTTTCAGCGTGCCGGTCAAGAACAACGCGGGCTGCCTTGCCTATGGCCAGGGCGGTGCGCGTGTGACCAACCCGGTGGGTCCGGGCAACAAGCTGCTGGGTGGCTCCAATGCCGTGCTGGGCCAGCTCACGGTGCCGGTCGTGACGCAGATGCAGAACCACCTCGCGGCGGCGGGCGGCAGCTACAAGGGCACTGAGCTCGTCTTCGTCTATGCCGGTGGCAACGACGTGTTCATCAACCTCGCCACGCTGCAGGGCACCATCGCCGCCGGCGGCGACCCGACAGCCGCCGCCACCAAGGCCGTGACCGAAATGGGCAAGGCTGGCGCCGAGCTGGCCGGCTACGTGAAGGCGCTGGTCGTGGGCAAGGGCGCCAAGAACGTCGTCGTCATCAACCTGCCCGACGTCAGCCTCACACCGTTTGGCAAGAGCCTGCCCGCAGCCACGCAGGGCCTGATCCTGCAGATGGTCAACACCTTCAACGACCAGCTCAAGACCGGCCTGGCTGGTACCGAACTGGGCTGGGTCGATGCCGCGCAGGGGGTGCGTGACCAGATCGCCGACCCGGCCAAGTTCAGCCTGGCCAATGTCAGCACGCCGGCCTGCGACCTCAGCGCGGCCAAGAACCCGCTCGGCTCCTCGCTGGTCTGCAGCACCAACAACGTCGTTGCCGGCGATGTCAGCCATTACCTGTTCGCCGACAGCGTCCACCCCACCCCCTACGGAAATCAACTGCTGTCGCAGGCGGTGTCCCTTGAACTGGCTCGCAAAGGCTGGCTCTGAGTCTGTGTGACCTTTTCAGGAGAACAACATGAATCTCAAATCCCTGCTCGCAGCCTCACTGCTTCTCGGTACCAGCCTCGTGCACGCGCAGTCGGCCGGCAGCATCGTGGTCTACGGTGGCGCCGCCCAGATCAACCCGCAGGTCGAAAGCGGTGATCTCAGCGCACCCAGCCTGGCCGGCACCAAGATCGACGTGAAGAAAGCCAGCTCCTTCGTCGGTGGCGTCACCTACTACTGGACCGACAACATCAGCATCGACCTGCCCATCGCCGTGCCGTTCAAGCATGACGTCATGGGCGCGGGCGCCATCGAGGGCGTGGGCAAGCTCGGCACCGTCAAGGCCCTGCCCATCACGCTGCTGGCCCAGTACCGATTCGGCGACGCCAACAGCAGCCTGCGTCCCTTCGTCGGCGCGGGTGTGACCTACGGTCGCCTCTTCAAGCCGCGCGCCACGCCGGTGTTGTCGGGACTCACCGGCGGCTCGCCCGCCACCCCCACCACACTGTCCATGAAGAGCCGCATCGGCACGACGATGGAAGTGGGCGCCGCGTACAACGTGACCAAGGACTGGTCTGCCAGCCTGTCGGTCACCAAGACCTTCATCAAGACGACCGGCAGCCTGTCGACGGGGCAGACCATCGAGACCACGCTGGACCCGGTGTCGATCAAGTTCGGGATCGGCTATCGGTTCTGACCTCCATTGGCGCGGGGACCGCACATGAAAAGGGGCGCCTCGGCGCCCTTTTCCATTGATGCTGAGAAGCAGCTGCACACGGTCGATATCTGACGGACGAGTCCTCCTCCGACACGGCATACCGTGGCCTTCAAACAGACTTGTGCATTCTTTCTGCAACCCTCAAGCCATGCGACTCCGCAACCTCGTTCCGCTGACGATCAGCACGCTTGCCCTCAGCGCCTGCAGCCCGTCTGACCCGCCGGTCGAGGCTGCTACCGCACCGCCAGCCAGCGCATCCCAACCCGTCCTGCCGATGGACTGGGGCGGCCGCTGGCTGGGGCCCGAAGGCACCTATCTCGAGGTAAGCGGTGGGCCAGGCACTTACAGCATCACCGTGCGCAACCTCGATGGCCCACGCAGCTTCGACGCCAAGGCTGGCAGCGGCACCCTCGTCTTCGTGCGCGACGGCACGGTCGAAACCATCCGCAGAGGCAACGGCACCGACACCGGCATGAAGTGGCTGGCCGACAAGCGCGATTGCCTCATCGTCAAAGCCGGCGAGGGCTACTGCAGAGGCTGAGCCGCGCGTCCTGCGCGCGGTGTTCATATTCCCCAGCCGGGACGGTGACCGTCGCGGGCGCCGCGGCAAACTCGCGCCTCCTCTTCAATGGAGTTGAGCGATGTTCAAGAGACTGGCCTCCGAGGCGTTGGGCCTCAGCGATATCGGCGTCATCGTGCCCGCCGCCGATTTCAACAAGGTCGATGCCGACGACTACCTGTTCAGCGAGGACGGCGAGAAGATCTTCTTCCTCATCAAGTCCAAGAAGGACGAGTACTGCTTCACCAACCTGGCGCTGGTGCATGTCGACGGCGAATCGGCCGTCTCGTCCAAGCGCGTTATCCGGCGCTATGACTATCTGAGCCACCGCATCAGCGGCGTCACGCTGGAAACCGCCGGCACCATCGACATGGACGTCGAGCTGAAGTTCCGCATCGGCGACAGCCAGGTGTTCAGCATCGACGTGCGCAAGAACTTCATCGAGCAGGTGAAGGACATCTACAAGGCGTTGCACAGCATCGGCAAGCTGCAGGAGCGCGACGACCAGGCGCGCCAGATCGCGATGCAATGCCTCGGCGTGACCGGCCAGATGTTCAAGCTCGGCCAGGAAGTCAACGAAGAGGCGGTCAGCCGCCACTACGTGTCGCTGCTCAACACGGTGAACAACGTCGTGCTCGACAAGCTCAGCCGCAAGGACTACAGCGGCGTGTTCGAGCGCTACATCCAGAACTAACCTGGCCGGCGGGGCGCCATCAATCGAAGATGTCGCTCAGCCAGGACTTCTTGCGGTACTGGCCGCCCTGCCGCTTGCCGAAATCCGAATCGTCGAAGTCGCGGCGGTAGTTGCCCGGGGCAGGCTGAGGCTGCTGTTGCGGCGCGGTGGCCGGGGCGGCAACCGGCTGGTTGCCCGACAGCTGGATCAGCTTGTCGAGTTCGCCCCTGTCGAGCCAGACGCCGCGGCAGCTGGGGCAGTAGTCGATTTCCACGCCTTGCCGGTCGGACATCAGCAGTGTGGATTCGGGGCAGACAGGGCATTTCATGAAGGCACTCCGGACAACTGAGTGGTGCGAGTCTATGCCGCTGAACTCAAGCGATCCCCACCACCTTGTGCATCTGTACCGACAGCCGCCATTGGGGGTGCGCCATGCAGTAGGCCACCGCCGCCCTGGTGTGCTCGCGTTGCAGCACCGAGTCCATCGGCTGCAGGAAGAAGTTCTGGAAGTCCAGGCCGGCGAAGCGTTCTGGCCGGGCCAGCGGCTGAGGGTAGACCAGCTTGAGTTCGTGCCCTGAGGTCAGCACCAGCGGCGCGTCTGCCTTGGGGCTGACGCAGATCCAGTCCAGCCCGGGCGGTGCCGGCTGAGTGCCATTGGTCTCGACCGCGACCTCGAAGCCGCGCGCATGCAGGGCGTCGATCAGCGGCGTGTCGAGCTGCAGCAGCGGTTCGCCGCCGGTGCAGACGACGTAGGGCACCCCGCGGTCATTGGAAGCGGCACCGTCGGCGCCGCGTGGCCAGGCACTGGCAATCGCACCCGCCAGCGCATCGGCCGTCGCGAACTTGCCGCCGCCCTCGCCGTCCGTGCCGACGAAATCCGTGTCGCAGAAGGTGCAGACCGCCGTGGCGCGGTCCTGCTCGCGGCCGGTCCAGAGGTTGCAGCCGGCAAAGCGGCAGAACACGGCCGCGCGGCCCGCCTGGGCGCCTTCACCCTGCAAGGTGTAGAACAGTTCTTTAACGCTGTACGTCATACGGGAATCAGTTCTTCAGAGTCGGCCCGGCTGACGATGGCCCCCGAGCCGCGCGTCTCATACAAGTCCACGCGGTCGATCTGCGGCAAAACGCTGCCGCCCTCGTGCAACACCCACGCCGCGATGCTCGCCGCATCGCCGTCCGGCAGCCCCGCGATCTCATACAGGGGGTGATGGTCCAGCCGCTTGAAGAGCGGGTTGAACAGCGCCTTCACGTCGCCGAAGTCCACCGTCCAGCCCATCACCTGGTCCAGCGGCGCTGCCAGGTGCAGGCGCAGCGTGAACGTGTGGCCGTGAATGCCTGCGAGCGGGTGCCCGTCAGGCGCCTGCCGCAGCCTGACGGCGCTGTCCAGCGTCATCTCCTTCCAGATGCGGTAGGCCTGCCCGTTGAAGTTGGCGCCGCTGGAGCCGGTCTCATAGACCGTCACCCAGCTCAGCTCCGGCAGCACAGGCTTGAGCCGGTCCCACAACCACGCCGAGATGCGCTCGCTGGTCGGGTTGTGCAGGCCGGCGATGTCGTTCAGACAGCGGTAGTTCAGCTCGAAGTGCAGCGGCGCCCAGACCTCGTCGAGGTGGTCGTAGTCCAGGGCCAAGTCACGCTCGCCCAGGTCCGCGTTGGCATGCAGGATGACCTCGAAGCCATGTCCATGCATGCGCCCGCATTGGTGGCCCGGCGGCACATTGGGCAGCTGGTGTGCCGCCTGGAAGCGGTAGCGGCGCCACACATGCGCGTGGCCCGCGCCGTCGAGGTCGACACCGCAGTGCTGCGTGCTCTGCACGCCGACCTGCACGATGCCGGGCACGTCCACCGCCAGCCGGCTGCGAACCCAGCGCGCCAGGTTCTCATCGGTGGGTTCGGGAAGGAAGTCGTTCAGCAGCGCGTGGTCCAGCGGCGCCACCGTGCCGATCATGCGGGCGCGTAGCGCCTCCACCTCGCCGCCGGGGAAGGCCGCCCAGCCGCCCGGCAGCGCCGTGCGCACGGTGGCGAAATAGCTGTGGCCATGCAGGCCATGGCTGCGGTGTGAGGCGGGCAGGGCGGGGATGCGGCAGGCCGACTCGAAGCCGGCCGAGGCGCAATGCAGAACGGAAACAGACATGCACGGATTGTCGCGCCGCAGGCCGACAGGAATGCCGTGCGCCTGCTCACATCTTGGCGATCATCTTGCTGACCGCCGCCGCCTTGATGTCCATCTGCTTGACCGTGCTGTCGATGTGCTTGTGCCCGGCCAGGATCTCCTTGAGCTTGTCGGCAATGGCTTTGTCCTTCACGTAGTCGCGCGTCTCCTGTGCCACCTGCCGCACGATGTTGCCGAGGTTGGTCAGGCCGGCATCGATCATCAGCCGCTCGTCGTCCACCGCGCGCGCCTTGGCGCTGAGCTTGCGCTTGTCTTCCTCGCTGAGCTTGGCGACGTCGAGCGCGATGAACTGGTTGAGCTGCTTGGTGACGTCGGCGATGCTTGCCGCCAGGTTGGTCGCGCCCTGGGGACCGTCCCAAAACATCACCAGCTTGTTCTCCATCGAATCGAGCACCTGCTGGCGGGTCTTGACGGCTTTGGTGACCAGCTTGTCCGCCTCCTGGATGGCGGTCGACAGCGCGGTGTAGTGGTCGCGCAGGCCGCCTTCGGCGCGGCCGGCGCGCACGATCGCCTCGCGCATCGCCCGCATCTCCTTGTCGTATTTGCGGGTCTTGAGCTTGGCTTCCAGGTTGACGATGGGGTCGGCGAGGCGCGTGATCTGCGGTGCCTCGCGGTTCACGAACTTCTCCAGGCCCTCGAAGTTCTTCTTCAGCTCCTCCAGCGCCTGGGCCAGGTCGTCGCGGCCGCCTGGCGAGCCCATCTGGTTGCGCGCCTTGGCGCGTTCCACCAGGTACTTGGCGGTTTCCCCCAACTCGGCAATCTCCTTGATGGCCGCCTCGATGCGCTCGCCCATCTTGGTCAGCAGCCCGATGACCTTGGGCTTGGCCGCCTGGATCTCCTTCCAGGTCTCGGCATCGGCAATCGGGTCGGCCTCGGCGGCCACCAGCTTCTTGCGGTAGACCTCGATGGCCGCCAGGTATTTGTCGCAAGCCAGCTTCGACTCCTTGGCCAGTGAGCCACAGCTCTGCTTGGCCCGGGTCATGGCAGCGGTCAGGCGCTCGCAGGTGTCCTTGGCCACCTCCAGCTCGACCACGTCCTCCATCGCGTCGGGATCCTTGGGGCAATAGCGCACCCAGTCCTCAAGCGCCTTGCCGACGCCCGAGTCCTTCATCGTGATGCCGCGGTGCGCGCCCCACCACTTCTTGGTGAAGGCCGGACTGCCCGGCTTGATCGCGTCGATGTCCTTCTTGTCCATGAGCCGCCTTTCAGTGTCGCGTGGCGCGCGCCAGAGCTTGGTGGACATCTCGCCGCTGCTGGTTCCCGAAAAATTTAGGGGGGCATGTTGACTTGAAGTGGGCTTGAGCTTTTAGGCTGGCGCCATGAACCTTTCCGATCCCGTCGAAGCGCCCGCTGAAGCCGCGCCCACCGACCTCTTCGCGCCCGGCCGCCGCGCCGCCTGCCTGGGCGCCATCGCGCTGATCTCCATGCTGGCCTTCGAGTCCATCGCCGTCGCCACCGCGATGCCGGCCGTGGCCGAGGCGCTGAACGGCCTGCCCTACTACGCGCTGGCCTTCGGTGCGACGCTGGCGACCTCGGTGCTCGGCATGACGGCCGCCGGCCAGCTCTGCGACAAACGCGGGCCCTACCGCGCGGCGCTGGCGGGCCTCGCGGCGTTCATGGCCGGGCTGCTGCTGGCGGGCTTCGCCACGGCCATGCCGGCCCTCGTGCTGGGCCGCGCACTGCAGGGCCTTGGAACCGGCATGCTGGGCGTCACGCTGTACGTCGGTGTCGGCCGGGTCGTGCCGCAGGCGCTGCACCCCAAGATGTTCGCGATGTTCGCGGGCGCCTGGGTGGTGCCCGGGCTGGTGGGCCCGGCGCTGGCGGCCTTCCTCGTGCAGGCGCTGGGCTGGCGTTCGGTCTTTCTCGCCGTGGCGCTGGCCGTTCCGGTGGCGGCGTTGATGATCCTGCCGGCGCTCAGGCGCGTCGGCGCGGGCAGCGGCGAGGAGCTGCGCTGGGGCGCCATGCGCTGGGCGTTGCTGGCGAGCGCCGGCGCACTGACCCTGCACGGCGCCAGCCAGCTGACCGGGGTGCGCGCGGCGCTGCTGTTTGCGGCGGGCTTCGTGGCCGCGGGCTTCGCTGCCCGCGTGCTTCTGCCGGTGGGCACGCTGAGGGCAGCGCACGGGCTGCCGACGGTCATCCTGCTGCGCGGCCTCATCGCCGCCACGTTCGCCAGCGCCGAGGCCTTCCTGCCGCTGCTGCTGACCCAGCACTTCGACTGGAGCCTGACCCAGGCCGGCATCGCGCTCAGCGCCGGCGCCGTAACCTGGAGCATTGGCAGCGCGCTGCAGGCGCGTGTGCAAAGCCCGGCGTCCCGGCGGCGCCTGCTGCCTGGCGGCTTCGGGCTGACGGCGGCGGGCCTGCTGGTCGTCATCGCGCCACTGTTGTTCGCATGGCCCGCGCTGGTCGTCTTCATCGGCTGGTCGGTCGTCGGCCTGGGCATCGGCCTGTCGTTCCCGATGCTGTCAGTGCTGCTGCTCAAGCTGTCGCCTCCCGCCAGCCAAGGCAGCAACACCTCCTCGCTGCAGCTCAGCGACGCGCTGACCAGCAGCGCCGCACTCGCGCTCGCCGGCTTGCTCTTCAATCCCGCCACGCGCCAAGTTTTGCCCGTGCTGCTGATGGCATTGGCGCTGGTGACGGCGGCTGCGCTGCTCGCCCCGCGGGCGCAGGCCGGCGAGTCCTGAGAACAGGCACCACTGCGCCGCCTCGTTGGAGAGCGGCAGGCGGTGCGGCGCCGCTACTTCGTGATCTCGGGGAACGGGGCCGGCTCGGTTGCCTGCCATTCCGGCTCGCTGGGCGCGGAATCGACCTTGCGCGCCACCAGCCGCGCACATTGGCGCAGGCAGGCCAGCGCACTTTGCTGCAGGTCGGGTCGCGACGATTCGCTGAAGCAGCAGACCGTGCCGTAGATGCGGCCGTCCGGCAACACGACCGGGGTGCTCAGGTGCGTGCCGACCAGGAACTTCAGATGCGGCAAGTCGCCGCTCGCGGTGTAGGGCGCGGTGTCGTTGACCAGCTCGGGCAGGCGGCCTTCGACGACGCGCTGGCAGTAGCTCTCCTCCAGCGGCGCCACGTCGCCCGTCTGCGGCCCCCGGGGCACCGAGCCGTCCACAAAGCGAAAGACGCGCTCGCGGCCAATGAACTCGGACACGAACACCACATCCATGCGCAGTTGCTTGCGCAGCAGCAGCAGCACGTCGGTGATGCGGCGGTCCAGCTCGTGGTCATAGCTGTCGGCGGTGGCCACCAGCAGCTCGGAAATCTGGACCTCCAGCGCCTGCTGATCCAGCGGGTCGACATAAGACATGCGGCAACTCTCCCTGATGGTGCGTCACCGCATCATCGACGCGAGGTGTGGCCGGCGTCGAGTAACCGACGGTGAGGCCGTGACTTCAGCGCACGGGCAGTAGGCGCCCGCGCAGAGCCATGCAGGAGCCACGGCCGCTGTCATGGATGCTGGCTCTTCGCGGGCGATGCGCCGCCGTCGCGTCCGCCCGACGATGCCGGCCAGTCCACCCCTTCTGCCGGAGCCCAGCATGTCTTCACGTTCCAACGCCCGCCTCGCGCCGACAGTGCTGCTCGCCCTGGCCGCCTTCTGGCTGCTGGCCGACACCCCACGGGCCCAGGGCCTGCAGCAGCGCCGCCTCGTGCTCGACGTCGAGCTGCAACGCCAGGGCCCCGTGCAGGCCGGTGCCGACCGCGGCGAACAGACGCTCAGTCAGCGCTGGCAGCTCAGCGCGCTGCTGCAGAGCGACGGCACGCCCATCCCTTACAACCCGCTGGACCCCGACGACCAGCGGCGCCAGCTGCAGGCCACGCAATCTGCCCAGCGCATGGCCAGCGAGGTGCCAGTGGCGCCGCCGCCCGGCGTAGCCGCCATGCAGGCCAGGGCCCAGGCATTGATGGCCCGCTGCGGCCAGGACAGCGCCTGCCTGATGCGCGAGGCGTCAGCGTTGACGGCCGCCACGATGCCAACGTCCACACAGGGCCGGCTACAGGCCTATGGCAATGCTGCCGCGGCCTGCGAACGCCAGCCCGCCGGCAAGCCGCGCAAGGCCTGCCGCGCCGATGCCCGCCGCGCGGCCGGTGGCGGTGTCGATGCGCCGCAGGACAGCGGCGCGGCGACGCCCTATCTCCTCTTCACCGGCCCCATGTCATGCGGCCTGCAGCTGACTGCGAAGCTCGACGAGCGCGTGCGCGGCAGCTTCAACGACGTGCAGGGCGTCGTGACCTACACGGAGAGCGCGCAGGGCAGCGAGACCCGCCGCGACGATCTGCCCTGCCCGACGTTGCAGGCCGTGCTCGATACGCGCAATGGTCGGGTCTGGACGGCGCTGGCCCTGGTACCGCAGGACGTGCTGGGCGTGCGCACCCGCGAGGAGGCCAACCGGCGCCCACAGCGCCACGAGGGCCGCATCGGCCTGCAATGGCGTGAAGCGCAGCCATGGTTGCTGCAGCGCCTCGTGCAGCTCAGTGCCGAAGGCCAGGACCAGGCGCGCCTGCCGGTGGGCACCGGCCAAGCGGAGATCAAGCTGAAGTGGAGCTTCCGGCCGTCCTGAAAGCCGTCAAACGTTCGGCGGCAGCCTCAAGTCGCTGACACGGCGGCCGCGCTTGCTGGCAGCGCTGCGCAGGTGCACCAGCGACTCCACGCGCTTGAGCAGCTCGCGGTCGTTCCAGGGCTTCTTGAAGATGCCGTAGACGCCCTCGATCTGGCCGACCCGGCCATGCAGTTCGTCGTGGCCGGTGATGGCGATGACGGGCAGGTCTTCGGTGGCCAGGCTGCCGTGCACGTCGGCGATGAGCTCGAAGCCATCCTTGTTGGGCATTTCGAGGTCCGTGATCAGCACGGCGATCTCGGGCTTCTCCTCCAGCTGCGCCATCGCCTCGTTGCCGTCGTTGACCTGCACGACGACGAAGCCGGCGCCTTCCAGCAGCCGCTTGAGCTTGGTGCGCACGACTGCCGAGTCGTCGGCGATCAGCACGGTGGGAGGGCCTTCCGGGATGACAGGCGCGGGCGCGGCGGGCGGCTGCATCGGCGTGGGTGCCGTGACGAAGGCGCTGGCCATCGAGGGGCCGGCACCGGCCGAGCCGGGCAGCGGCGGCAGCACGACCGGCGCGGTGGCGCGCGGCAGGCCGCGCGGTGGCAGGGGCGGCGGCGTGTACTCCCGCGTCGGCCGGTAGTCGTCACGCTTGAAGGCGGCGATGAGCACGATGATGGCCAGCGGTATCGCGATCAGCACCGGCATCAAGTAGGCGCCCAGCAACTCCTGCAACTCGTGAAACATCTCTCCATCCCCGGGGTATCTGACCGGTCAGCCTACCACCCGGCACAGCGGCCGGCCATCAAGGAAAAGCCGGCGTTTGTCACGGATACGCCCCGGATGAAGCACTTTTGAGCGCCACGGATGTCAAAAGGTCAGCACGAAGCAGGCGCCGCCGCCAGGTCTCCTGGCGTGGCGCACAGTGCCGCCCAATCCATGCACCAGCTGGCGAACGACGGCCAGGCCGACGCCGCTGCCGCCGTCGCGCGTGGTGAAGAAGGGCGTGAAGATGCGCTGCTCCAGCCCCGGCGTCACACCCGGGCCGTTGTCGCTGACCGTCAGCCGCAGCCGCGCACCTCGGCTCAGCGTGGCTTCGATGCGCAGCTGCGGTGGTGGCGATTGCGGCCGGCCGGTGCAGGCCTGCAACGCGTTCTGTGCCAGGTTGATCAGCACCTGTTCCAGCTGCGCAGCGTCAGTGCGCAGGGCGAGGTTGGCGGGTTCGACCGTGACACCGACCTCGCCATCGGCGGCTTCCCAGGCGGGGGCGACCAGGCGCTGCACGGCCTGCAGCAGTGGCAGCAGCGCCGTGTCCGCCAGCGTCGGTGCCGGCGGCTGGCTGACGCTGCGGTAGCGCTCGACAAAGGCCTGCAGATGCGCCGCCCGCCGTGCCAGCGTCGCCAGGGCGGCTTGCAGCTCGTCGGCCTCACCCGCTTCCAGCAGCGCCGGCGCGCTGGCGGCCAGCGAGGCGATGGGCGTCATCGAATTCATGATCTCGTGCGTCAGCACCTGCACGAGCTGGCGCCAGGCGACGAGCGTCTCGGTCTCCAGCTCCGACTCGATGGGCGCCAGCGCCGCCAGCCGCCAGGCCTGGCCCTGAACGGTCAGCGCGGACACGGCCAGCACGGCGCGCTCCTGGCCATGCTCGGTGGGCAGCGTGACGACACGCCGTCCGGGCTCGGCATCCAGCAGCGCGAGCAGCGCCGTGGGCTCTGCCGCCCGGCCGGGGGCGATGAGGCGGCGGGCGGCGGCGTTCAACGCCAGTGGCGGGTTGCCGGCCACCAGGCGCCAAAGCGCCAGCGGCGCGTGTTCCAGCGCGGCGTCGAGATCAGGCCGGGGTGTCGGCGGCGGGTCGGGAGGCGGCGGCTTGGGCTGGTGGGCCAGGCGAGTCAACGCGGCCCAGCCGAAAGCGGCGGCGAGCAGGCCGGCCAACGCGCAGCCGACGAGGACACGGGGCGAATCCAGCGCCGCGACGGCACCTGCCGAACTCGCGGCCAGCACCAGCGAGGCAGCCACGACACGAGCGCGATCAAAGCCCATGCTTGTCCAGCTTGCGGTACAGCGCCGCGCGGCTTACGCCCAGCAGCTTGGCGGCGTGGCTGATGTTGCCGTCGGCCTGAGCGAGGGCCGCCTGCACCGCCTCGCGCTCGCGCTGGGCCAGATCCAGTCCGGGCTCGGCGGGCGCGGGCGCGAACGAGTCGGGCAGGCCGAAGTCGGCGAACGTGAACACCGGCCCGCGCGTCAGCAGCGACGCGCGCTCGCAGGCTTGGCGCAGCTCACGCACATTGCCCGGCCAGCGGTAGGCGGTGAGCCTTGGCAGCGCATCCGGCTCAAGCTCGACAGGCCGCGTCTTTGCAAACTGCGCCAGGTAGTAGCGCAGCAGCAGCGCGATGTCGCCCGTGCCGCGCTCGCGCAACGGCGGTACGCGCAGCACCACGGTGTTGAGGCGATACAGCAGGTCGGGCCGGAAGCGCCGCGCGTCGAACAGCTCGGCCTCGGCCACGTTGGTCGCGGCCAGCACGCGTACGTCTACCGGCACGGGCCTGTCGCTGCCCAACGGCGTGACCTCTCGGCGCTCCAGCGCGGCCAACAGTTTGGCCTGCTGGGGCAGCGGCAGGTTGCCGATCTCGTCGAGAAACAGCGTGCCTCCCGCCGCAGCGACGAAACGGCCGGGCCGCGATTCGCGTGCGTCGGTGAAGCTGCCGCGCTTGTGGCCGAACAGCTCGCTTTCCACCAGCGCCTCGGGCAGCGCGCCCATGTCGACGGCCAGCAGCGGCCCGGCGGCGCGTGGCGAGGCACGGTGCAGCGCGCGGGCCACCAGCTCCTTGCCCACGCCGTTCTCGCCGAGGATCAGCACGCTGGCTTCGCTTGCGCCCACCTGCGCGATCTGCGCGCGCAGCGACTGCATCGCGGGGGAATCGCCCAGCAGCTCTCCGGCAGCGGGTGCCGGTGCGCGCCGCGCCAGCGCGGCTTGCACGCAGGCCACCAGCCGCTCGTTGGGCCAGGGCTTGGTGATGAAGTCCACCGCGCCGGCCTTCAGCGCCTGCACCGCCAGTTCCACCTCGGCATAGGCCGTCATGACGACGACGGCCGGCGCGTCACGGCGCGCGACGACTTCGCGCAGCAGCGCCAGCCCCGTTGCGCCATCGCTGGCGCCGGGCGTGAAGTTCATGTCCAGCAGCAGCACGTCCGGCCGTGTCTCGTCCAGCGCGGTCGTCAGCTCGGCGGGGGAGTGGCGCACGGCGACAGTCGACAGCCTGCGCAGCGCCAGCCGCGCGGCCAGCGCCACGTCGGGGTCGTCGTCGAGGATGAGGATCATGGGAGGGCGCGACTCTAAGGGGCGCGACGGGGCCGGGCAAGGCGGTGTCCGGAAGCGGACAGTGCCGGTGTCCGCAAGTGGACATTCATCGCGCGTTCCGGCCCGTCTCTCCTGGGAAAGCCGCCTGGCCCGCCTCTTGCAAAAAGAGCTGCCATGAACCTGCTTTCCCCCATCCCCTGGCGCGGGGCCTGGCGCCAGTTGCGTGCCGAGCCCGGCCCGGCCGCCCTCGTCATCGCCGGCCTCGCGCTGGGCCTGGCCCTCACGCTGCTGACGGTCGGCTTCCTGCGTGACGTGCTGCGGCCGCACGCAAACCTGCCCGAGGCAGACCGTGTCATCGCCTTCGAATGGAAAACCCGTTCACCCGGCGGCGGCCAGAGCGATTGGAGGAACGAGATCCCCAACACGCCGCTGAGCCGGGCGCTGCGCGACACCGGCGCGCCGGTCGGCGCGATGAGCCGCTTCATCTCCGTGCCGCTGCTGTGTCGCGCCATCGACGCCCAGGGCGCCACCCACCATGCGCGGCTGGCAACGGCGCTGGTCGATCCCGACTTCGAAGCCCTCTTCGGCGTGCGGCCTCTGGCAGGTGACCTGAAGGCCGCTCTGACAGCGCCTGAAGGGATTGCGCTGACTGAGGCTGGCGCCAACAAGCTGTTCGGCAGCACCCAGGTCGTCGGCCGACCAGTCGGCGCGCTGATAACCGTGGACGGCGACGACGGTCAGCCTCAGTCGGTCGAGCTGACGCTGACCGTCATGGCCGTGCTTCCCTCGCCCAGCCTGAATTCTTCCGTCATCTACGAGGCGCTGGCCGGCTTCAATGCGCCGCCCGCCAAGGCCTTTGTGGAGCGGGCAAGCATGTGGAGCTGGGGCAACGGCCACCTCTATGCCCGCCTGCAGCCCGGCGCCACAGCTGGCCAAGTCGGAGCATTGGCAGACCGCCTGCTGCAGCAGCAGCCGCTGCCGCCGGGGCTGCCGGCCGACTTTCTGAAGGGCGGCGGTAGCTTTGCAACCTTGCGCGCGCTGCCTGTGCTCGACCTTGGACTGCATGGCGCCGGCAGCAAACAGCGCCGCCTGCAACTCGGCAGCCTGGGGGCAGCGGCGGGGGGCGTGCTGGCGCTCGCCGTCATCAACTTCATCAACCTGTGGAGCGTGCGCACGCTCAAACGTCAACGGGAGATCGGACTGCGCAAATCCATGGGCGCCGGAGCGCCAGCGCTGGCGGCGCTGTTCTTCGTCGAGGCGCTGGCCGTGGCAGGACTGGCCGGGGCTCTCGGCCTGCTGCTGGCCTGGTGGGGCACGCCTGCGGTGTCGGTGTTGATGCAGCACAGCTTTGACGCGCCCGTGCTGGCGCCAAGCATGGTTGCGTTGACTGGACTGCTGTGCGTGGCCATCGCGGCGCTGAGCGCGCTGCCGCTGACGCAGATCGCGCTGCGGGTTCGGCCCGCCGAATCACTGGCCGGGCGAAGTCACAGCGAGGGCGCGGCCAGCCGCTGGCTGCGCCGGCTGATGACCACCGTGCAGTTCGGCGCCGCGGCGCTGTTCACGGCCGTGGCGCTGACGGTGGCCTGGCAAAGCCGGCATGTCGCCGACATGCCGCGCGGCTTCGACGTGCAGGATCGCATCGCTGTCGACCTGCCCTGGGAGACCCGGCCTGCGCAGACGACGGCGCTGCTGGCGCGCATCCACAGCTGGCCCGAGGTTGTCGCTGCAGCGGCCTCCGAGGATGTACCCGGTCGCGAGTTCGGCGAGTGGTACATCGACTACACCGGCCCGGGCGGCCAGGCAATCCCCGTGCGCTCCGGCGTGAGCTTCACACCGGGCTATCTAAAAGTTTTCGGCATGCGCGTGCTGGCTGGGCGGCTGTCAGCCGACCACCGGGCCGAGGTGGCGCAGAACGGCGCCGTGCTGGACCGCAGCGCCGTGCGCGCGCTGGGATTTGCCAGTCCCGAGGTGGCCATTGGACAAAGCGTATTCGATGAAGGTAAGCCGGTCCGGGTGGTGGCAGTCATTGACGACATTCGCATTGAAGGCCCCCGCAGCCGGACCATGCCGCACATCCTGACCCCGGTGGTCGAGCGCGGCTTCGGCGTCATCAGCGTGCACAGCCGCAACCCGGCCGAGACGCGCCGCAAGCTGACCGCTCTCGTCAATGACAGCCTGCCCGACGCCCAGGCACAGGTGCTGTCGGTGCGCGAGCAGCAGGCGCGCGCAATGGCCGAGGACGTGCGCATCGGCCGCCTCATCGCCATCACCAGCGCGCTGGCGCTGCTGCTGGCGGCTGTGGGCATCTACGCGCTGGCCGCCTACACGCTGCGCCGCCGCGAGCGCGAGATCGTGCTGCGCAAGCTGCACGGCGCCGGGGCGGGTGCGGTGGCGGGGCTGCTGGTGAAGGAGTTCGCGGGCGTGCTGGCCGCGGCCTGCGTCGTCGCGCTGCCGGTGGCGGCCTGGGTCACGCAGTTCTACCTGAGCGGCTTTGTCGAGCGCGCGCCGGTGGGACCGGGCTCGCTGTGGGTGCTGCTGGCGGCTGTGGCGCTGCTGGCGTTGGTGACGGCGGTGGCCGTGGCGCGGCATCTGCATGCGGCGCTCGCGCTGCGGCCGCTGCAGGCGCTGAGAGGTTGAGCGGCGATGGGTGACATGGCCAATCACGCGCATATCTCCGGCGCCGCGATGGACCGCCGCGTGGCCGTGCCCCGTCGCTATGGGCTGATCGCGCTGGCCATCGTGGCATTGCTGGCCTGCGTCCTGCTGCTCGCCTGGTACTGGCCGCGGGGCGTGCCGGTGTCGCGCGCCGATGTCGAGATCGCAGCAGCGAAGAACGGCCCTTTCCGCGACGTCGTCGTCGGCCGCGCGACCGCGCAGCCGCTGCAGTCCGTGCTGCTGGACGCGACCGAGGACGGCCGTGTCGAGCAGGTGCTGGTGAAGGACGGCGAGCGCGTTGAGGCCGGCCAGTTGCTCGTCGTGCTGAGCAGCACGCAGCGCGCGCAGGAGCTGATGGCCCGCTCCAGTGAAGCCGCGCAGCAGCTCGCCAACTTCTCGACGCTGCGCGCCGCGTGGATGCAGGCCCAGGCGGCGCAGCGCCGCACGCTGACCGAAAGCCAGTTCGAGCTGGAGCGCGTGCGCCGCCTGCACCTGCGCAACAAGGAGCTGGCGGCCACCGGCTTCCTGTCGCCGTCGGCGCTGGAGGATTCGGCCGACAAGCTGTCGATGGCCGAGCGGCTGTTCGCCCAGCAGCAGGCCGATGGCCGCGAGGAACTGGCCGTGCGCGAGCAATCCGTGCGGGCCATGCAGCGTGCGGTGGCCGACCTCAACAAGCGGCTGGACGCGATGCGCACCGCCAGCGAAGGGCTGGCCGTGCGCGCGCCGGTGGCGGGCCGCGTGACGGGCCTGGCGCTGCAGGTCGGCGAGAGCGTGCGCATCGGCACGCGGATCGCGCGGCTCGACAGCCTGGGCCGCTTCAAGCTGGACCTGCGGCTCGACGAATTTCACCTGGGCCGAGTGCGCGATGGTCTTGCCGCCACGCTGACGCACGGCGGGCGGGACTACCCGTTGCGCGTCGCGCGCATCGACCCGCAGGTCAAGGACGGCCGCTTCAGCGCCGAGCTCACCTTCGACGCCGAGCCGCCCGCGCTGCAGGTGGGCCAGGGCTTGGACGTGCACCTCACGCTGGGCAACACCCAGCAGGCGCTGCTGTTGCCGGACGCCGGCTTCTACGCCGACACCGGTGGCGCCTGGGCCTTCGTGCTCGACGCAAACGGCCGCCATGCGCCGCGCCGCGAACTCAAGCTCGGCCGCCGCGCCGATGGCGTCATCGAAGTGCTGGGCGGCCTGCAGCCCGGCGAGCAGGTGGTCGTCTCCCCTTACCGCGCCTTTGCTGCAGCCCCTTCACTCCAGATCGACTGAACCATGTTCCAACTCAAGCACCTCTCCAAGACCTTCCACACTGGTGACATCGAGACCACCGCGCTGGACCGCATCGACCTCGACATCGAGGCCGGTGAATACCTCGCCATCACCGGCCCCTCGGGCTGCGGCAAGTCCACGCTGCTGGGCATCCTCGGCCTGCTGGATGCACCCAGCAGCGGCGAGTACTGGTTTGATGGCCACAACGTGGCGGGTTGGACGGAGAAGCAGCTCAACACGCTGCGCCGTGGCCGCATCGGCTTCGTGTTCCAGAGCTTCAATCTCATCGACGACCTCAGCGTGGCGGAGAACATCGCGCTGGCGCTGGAATACGGCGAGCTGCCCTCGCGCGAGCGGCGTGCGCGTGTTGCCGAAGTGATGGAGCGCCTGGGCCTGAGTCACCGCGCCGGTCATCGGCCCAGCCAGCTCAGCGGCGGCCAGCAGCAGCGCGTCGCCATCGCCCGCGCCATCGCAGCCCGCCCGGCGCTGCTGTTGGCCGACGAGCCCACCGGCAACCTCGACAGCGCCCACGGCGCGGAAGTCATGCGCCTGCTGCGCGAGCTGAACGCCGACGGCACGACGCTGGTGATGGTGACCCACTCGCTGGAGCATGCGGCGCAGGCGTCGCGCACGCTGCGGCTGCTGGACGGGCGGGTGGTGGTGGATGCGGTGAGTGCGCTGGCTTGATCATGCGGCATTAATGAATCGAGCAGTCGCCAAGCCGATTTGGAAGGCATCCACGCCGGCGAGCGGCAACGTTGGCGAGCGGGACTAACACGCTGAGGGTCGGACCGACACCTATTGTTCGCACGAGTGCCGCGGTGCCGGGCTACTCGGCGGATGTGCGAACAAATGCCCGAATCGAACGTCTCGAGGATGCTAGCGCTTGGTTGGGGTCTGGGTCGGCGACGCTTAGACCCTGTGCGACTTCGGCGCAATCAGCACGCCGTTGTTTCAGCCGCAAGCATGGCCGCTCAATCAAAAACCAGCTGGCAGCGGCCAACCCAGCGGCCATCACGTAAACGGCTGGCAGCATTAGCCACACATTTGCCTGAGGCCAGTAAGCACTGGCCAAGTTCTGAATCGGCCAGCCGTACAAATAGATGCCGTAGGACAAATCGGGCCCGTTGTTGAGTCTAGCCAACAGCGGCAAATGCCAATGAGCAAGCGCAAATAGCAAATAGCCGCCGAACCAGATCAGCGCCGGCTCGGCAGCATGCGGCCAAAACATGCACGCCGACAATATCGTCAGCGCCAACAAGACGCTGCGTCGGGTGGGCGCGATATGGTCTCTGTAGAGATAAAAGCAGCCACCAGCGAAAAAACATGACATCAGGCGCCAGAGCGGGTGCTCCCAGTAGGTGTACGGCAAATGTGGTTCCAGCCCATGCACAAGGCGCTCAGCCACCCAGACGCTAAAGACGACCACCGTCGTCATCGTCCAGACAAACTTAAAACGAGCACCAGCGACGACGCCCGTGGCCAGCACCGCGACGTAACAAAAGAACTCCCATCGGATCGTCCACATTGCACCGTTGAGTTCAGGATGGGGTCTGCCAGAAAACACGGGTGGTGTAGCCGGTGGGAATAAGGTGACCAAGCTTTTGACGAAACGCAGTACCGAGAACTCGCTCCAATAGGCGGATGTGCTTGCAAGCGCCAGCGGGCCCACGATCAGGGCGCACACCATGCTCGCCACTGCAAAAGCGGGAAAGATCCGCAGCACCCGATTTCTCAAGTAGGCGAGCACTTGAGGTTGGCGTTGCCAACTCTGCGTAATGAGGTAGCCGCTCAATAGAAAAAAGCAGTCCACGGCGAGTTCGCCAAAGCTGAGCGTGCCAAAGACGCGCGTCAACAGTTCGCGATGCCGGTCACCATCATGCAATTCCGGCGCATGCGACACGATGACCAGCGACGCCAAAGCAAGCCGCAAGACATTGAAGTTATTGGTCCGGTGTTCGGACATATCTACGAGCGCTCCCTGCCCCGTCAGTTGTTCGTGCATTGTTCATGCCGTTGAAATCGAATCCAGCGGTCAGTTGCATCAATTTGTGCGTTAGGGATTTGCAGCGGAGCGGCGGTCGAGACCATCGAGAAGTTCAATGTCAAAGCCCAACGGATAAGGCTGCTTCTGCCTTGTCCGCATCGGTCGTGAAGCGGCGCACGTGAACGTTGGCTTGCCGCGCGCTTACCTAAGCGGTTCGACGGCTTAGGCCCCGTTCGGCTCCCGAACGGGCTGCGCTGTCAATGGCGCGCTTAGGATGCCGGCTATGCACCCCCTAGTTCGTGGCCTAGCTGGCCTTGTGTTCTGCTGCGGGCTCGGCTTGGCCCGCGCAGACGCTGGCGTCGGCCCGCTGGAGGTGCAATTCCGCAGCGTGACGGTGCCGCAGAACTCGGTGCCGGCGATCTCGCAGGACCGGGCCGGGTTCATGTGGATCGCGACGAACAAGGGCTTGACGCGCTACGACGGCTACCGGCTGCGGCCCATCGAGTTGGCCGGCGACACGACGGCCAAGCGCAGCCTGGGCTGGGTGCGCGCAATGGCGCCCGCGGCGGACGGCCGCATGTGGATTGGCACGGAGTTCCAGGGCCTGGTGGCCTACGACCCCGACCAGGACCGCGTCGAGGCGCACGGCAGCGCCCAGGGAGGTACGGGCCCGCAGCCGCCCATCCGCGCACTGGCCACCGGCCGCGACGGCGCCGTCTGGGTGGGCACCGTGGGCCGCGGCCTGTACCGCTACGACCCCGCCGCCAATCGCTATGAAACCCATGAGCTGACCTGGCGCGGCCAGCCCGAGGCGCGCGTGCTGGCGCTGCGCGTCGGTTCCGATGGCGTCGTCTGGGCCGGCCACTGGCGCGGGCTGGCGCGCTTTGTCAACGGGGCGTGGGAGAACCTGGCGCTGCCGGACCTGCCTGAACTTCAGAACGGCATGCCCGTGCAGGCGCTGGCGGAGGACCGCGCCGGCCGCATCTGGCTGGGCACGCAGGGCGGGCACCTGGGCGTCGTCGAGCAGGGCCAGGTGCGCTGGGTGCAGGCGCTGGGCATGCCGATCAATGCACTGGCCGAAGACGCCGACGGGCGGATGTGGGTGGGCGGCAAGGTCGGCTTGTTCTGGATCAATCCGGCCAGCGGCGCAGTCGAGGCGCGGTTGCGCCAGGACCCGCGCCGCGCGATGGGCCTGGCCGGCAACGACATCAGTGGCCTGCTGCGTGACAAGAGCGGCGCCATGTGGGTCAGCGGCTATGGCCTGGGCGTGCAGCGCCATCTCAACCACCCGGCCCTGGCCGTGCGCGGCCCCGATGCCGACCTGGCCAGCCCGCTGGCCGAGGCCGATGTGCGCGCCGTGCTGGCGCTGAAGAACGGCGAGGTGCTGGCCCCGACGCAGACCGGCCACATCGCCCGCCTGGACGGCCGACCGGGCCGCGAGCTGGCGACGCTGGGCCCGTGGCCGCGCGAGCGCCGCAGCGTCGTCGAGATCATGGCCGAGGCGGCCGACGGCAGCATTTGGATGGCGGCAGCCGGGCGGCTTGAACATCGCGCCGCCGACGGCCGCCTGCTGCGCGACTGGCCGCTGGACGGCGGCCGCGCCCAACAGCTGCTGCTGCGCCCGGACGGCAGCGTCTGGTTGGGCATGCAGGAGGGCCTGTACCGCCTGCCCGGCGTCACGGCGGCGGCGCTGGAGCGCGTGCATCCGCTGGGCGGCGCGCTGCACGGCGGCGTCTATGTGGTGCGCCAGGCGCCCGACGGCAAGCTCTGGGTGGGCGGCCAGCAGGGCCTGTTCCGCGAACGCGCGGCTGGTGACGGCGGCCTGCAGGTCGTGCCTCAGGCGCCCGCGCAGGCGCTGGCCAGCCCCATCGTCATGGGCCTGCTGTGGGGGCGCGACGGGCGCCTGTGGGTGGACACGCCGGTCAGTGGCCTGCACCGGCTGAGCGGCTGGGACGCCGAGGGTCAGGCGCGCTTCGAACGCATCAGCGAGCGCCACGGCGCGGAGGGTGTGTTCGGCGGCAACCTGCACGAGGACGATCAGGGCCGCATCTGGAGCCAGCTCTATGTCTACGACCCGGCGGCCGATCGGCTCGACAGCTTCGGCAGCGCCGAGGGCGCCAACTTCGGCAGCTTCTGGTTCTTTGCCAGCACCGAGCTGCCCGGCGGCGGCCTGCTGTTCGGCGGCAGCCGCGGACTGCTGCGCGTGCTGCCGCATGCCTGGCGTGCGCTGCCTTCCAACCCGCCGCTGGTGCTCTCGGGCCTGCGCGTCAACGGCCAGCCTTACGAGCAACCGCGCAGGCCACGCGACGGCCTGCGGCTGCCGCCGGCCAAGCGCAGCTTGTCGGTGGAGTTCGCCGCGCTGGACTATGCCGACCCGGCGCGGCTGCGCTACGAATACCGGCTGGAAGGCCTGAACAGCGACTGGACGCGCGTGGACGCCAGCGGCCGCAACCCCAGCTTCGGCCCGCTCAAACCTGGCCAGTACATGCTGCAAGTGCGCGCCACTGCCCACCATTCGCTGTGGGGCACCGAGCAGCTGCAGCTGCCCATCACGCTGGAGCCGGCCTGGTGGGAGACCACGTCGGCGCATGTGGGCGGCGTTCTGGCCGGCCTGATGGTCATCTGGGGCTGGATGCGCTGGCGCACCCGCTCGTTGCGCCGCCGCGAGGTGGCCCTGCAGGCCCTCGTCGACGAGCGCACGGCCGAGCTGCGCGAGCTCAGCCTGACCGACACCCTGACCGGCTTGCGCAACCGCCGCTACCTGGACCTGCGCCTGGACGACGACCTGCGCCTGTGCCTGCGCCGCTTCGAGACACCCGGCTATGAAGGCGTGGGCGATGGCCCTGGCCCCGACGCCGACCTGCTGCTGCTGCTGCTGGACCTGGACCACTTCAAACGCATCAATGACGTGCACGGCCATGCGGCCGGCGACGCCGTGCTGGTGCAACTGGCCGAGCGGCTGCGCCAGGTCTTCCGCGAGACCGATTCGCTGGTGCGCTGGGGTGGCGAGGAGGTGCTGGCCCTGGCCCGCGAGACCGAGCGGCGCGACGCCGCCGAGCTGGCCGCGCGCGTCTGCGCCGCCGTGCGCGACAAGCCTTTCGAGATCGGCCCGGGCGAGACCGTGCAGGTCACGGTGTCCATCGGGTTCTGCGCCTTCCCGCTGGACCCGCGTCACCCGCGGCTGTGGGACTGGCGCGCCAGCCTGGCGTTGGCGGACTCGGCGCTGTACGCGGCCAAGGCGCAGGGGCGCGACGGCTATGTGGGCGCCACCCGCGCCAATGGCCTGTCGCCCCGCGAAGCGCCCGAGGGCCTGGAAGCCTGGCGCAGCGAGAAGCGCCTGCAGACGGCCAGCAGCGCCGCCGCCACCGTCAACCCAGCTTGAACAGGCGCTGAAGCGCTGCCGGCAGCTCGGCCCGCCAGGCCGCCTCGTTATGGTTGGCCTCGGCGGCAATGTTCAGGCTGACTTGCTCGGGCGGCAGCAGGCGCACCAGCCGTCTGTGCATATGACGCGTCTGCCCGGCCATGCTGCCGCCCTCCCGCCCACCGCAATAGAGATGGATGCGCGTGTCGGCGGGCAGCGAGGCCTGCGCCGTCACGTCGAAGAGCTGGGGCGCCGCCCAATACGACGGGCTGAACAGCCCGTAACGGCCAAACACATTGCCATGGCTGAGCAGGGCCGCATGGCTGATGAGGCCGCCCAGCGAGCTGCCGATCAGCGCCGTGTCCTGGCGCTCCGGCCGAGTGCGCCAGCCGGCGTCGATGAAGGGCTTGGCGGTCCGGGCGATGAAGTCGAGATAGGACGGCCCCTCGGCCTTGCCCAGGCGGTCGTGGTCGTAGGGCGCCATCTCGGTGTTGCGCTTGTCGCCGCCGTTGTCGATGCCGACGACGATGGCTTCGAAGCCGGTCTGCGCGGCCAGCTGCGCCATGGTTTCGTCCACACCCCATTCGCCGGCATAGCTGGTGGCGGCGTCGAACAGGTTCTGGCCGTCGTGCATGTAGATGACGGGGTAGCGCTTGGCTGGCTCGCTGGCGTAGCTGGCTGGCAGGCAAAGGCGCAGCGTGCGGCTGCGATCAAGCCCCGGCATGGCCAGCGGCGTGGGCAGAATCTGCACGCTTGGCAGCGCCGTGGACTCGGCGGCCCGCAGCGGTAGTGCGGACAGCAGAGGCAGGGCGAGGAGGAGGCGGCGTTGCATGAATGCAGGCTAACCGACGCCACGAAATCTGCCGCTCGTCATGGATCGAATTGCGGCGTGAATCGGGTCTGATCCCCTGACCGTTCGCGCCCGGCCGGTGACACACTCGCCCCCCATCGCATGGGAGGAGACTGGCGTGTCGAAGAACACAAACGGGCCATTCAGGCTGACTCGCCGGCGCGTCATCGGCAGCGGCAGCGCGGCGGTGACGCTGCTGGTGCATGACCTCGCACTGGCCTTCAAGCCGCCCGGCGTGAAGACTCCCGGGGTGCGCCCGCAGCCGCTGGACACGCCCGTGCAACCGCGCGTGCCGCCGGGGGCGCCCGACTGGTCCGGCGCCCCCGGCAAGGCACGCTTTCGCATCGACGGCCTGGCCAAGGTGACGGGCCAGAAGATCTATGCGCGCGACTTCCGCGCCATCGACATGCCGGGCTGGCCGCAGGCCGAGCGCATGGCCATGATCCTGCGCGCGACGCAGCCCGGTCTTGCCTTTGCCGGCCTGGAGCTCGGCCGGCTGGCCGACGCCCAGGCGCTGCCTCTGCTGACCATCACGCAGGCTCCGCTGGCCGGATTTCCCTGGCCGCAGAGCGACCTCGCGTCGCTGAACCTGCAGCTGCCTTTTTCTACCCAGGGCGCCGATGGCGTCTATCAGCTGCTGGTGCCGGTCGGCACGGCGCCGCAGTTCTATGGCCAGCCGGTGGCCATCCTTGTGTTTGCGGACAGCAACATATACCGCCGCGCCAAGCGCGCGCTGCAGTTCCAGCCCGGTGTCGTGCTGACCGGCGCCGCGCCTCCCCCGCCTGCCACGCCGCCTGCCACGGCCTACAACCCGGTCAACTACTTGACGCGTTATGAGGCGCCGGGCGTGGCGCCTTTCTCGCAGGTGCAGGTCGGCTACGCCTCCGACCCCTTTGCACCCGACAGCAGCAGCCAGCCCTACAACACCACGGCCAAGGCGCTGCGCGTGCGCATCGACGCCGTGCTGCAGGCGCCCAGCCCGGCTGTGCTGCAGTTGGGGGGCACCTACAGCACCCAGGTGCTGGACCCGATGTTCATGGAGCCCGAGGCCGGCCTTGCCTGGTTGGACCGCAACAAGCCCGGCACCCTGCACCTGGTGCTGGGTACGCAGGCCACCAATGGCGATGCGGGGGACAGTCTGGCGATGTTCAGCAAGAGCCCCAAGGTCGCGGTCAAGACTGTGGTGCTGAACTCCTGCTACCCCGGTGGCGGCTTTGGCGGGCGCGACGTGTCGACCTTCCCGGCGCTGCTGGCCGTCACCGCGGCGCTGGCCGACGGCCCGGTCCGCATTGCCCAGGACCGCTACGAGCAGTTCCAGGGCGGGTTGAAGCAGCTGGCGTCCAACATCACGCAGCGCATCGCGGTGGATGCGAAGACGGGTGAGTTCCTCGCCTTCGGCAGCCAGCAGGTGCTGCCCGCCGGTGGGCAGAACAACTACAGCCAGTTCGTCGCCATGCTGGCCGCCTACTGCGGCCTGAGCGGCTACGACATCAAGCAGGCCTACGTGGACGCCATCGCTCAGCCCAGCACTGGCGTCGTCGCCGGCTCCATGCGCGGCTTCGGCGGGCCGCAGGCCAGCTTTGCCGTCGAGACGCTCGTGGACGAGGTGGCCGTGGCGCTCAAGCGAGACGCTATCGAGCTGCGCGAGATCAATGCGTTGCGCCAGTTCGACCGCACCATCACCGGCGCGCCGTTGACGCAGGCGATGTCGCTGCGCGACATCTGCCGCCGCGCGCGCGCGCACCCGCTGTGGCGCGAGCGCGAAGCAGTGAAGCTGCGCAAGGCCCGCGAAGGCGTGCGCTACGGCGTCGGCTTCGCGCTGGCCAACCAGGCTTATGGCACCGGCAAGGATGGCGTCATGGCCGAAGTGGCCCTTGCACGGGACGGGCGCCTGATGGTGCGCACCAATTGCGTCGACATGGGCAATGGCTCGGCCACGACGCTCGCCATCAGCACGGCCTCCTGGCTGGGCTGCAATGCGGATGACATCGTCATGGGCGATGTCGGCAGCTTCCACGCACTGCAACTGGACAACACGCCCGGCGGCAACTGGAGCGACCCGCACTGGACGGCCAGCTTCAGCATGTCGAGCAGCGCCTGCCTGACGGCCTTCCACCAGGTTCATGTGACGGAGCAAGCCAGCCGCGTGCTGTTCGAGGCCGGCCTGTTGCCGGCCGCCGCGGCGATCTGGGGCGTGCCGCTGGCGCAGCTGCAGGGCAAGACGCGCTGGGAGGCGGGGCGCCTCGTGGGGCCAGGCCTTGCGCCGTTGACGTTGGCCTTGCTGGCCGCCAAGGCGCACGCGAGTCAACTCACCACCGCCACCATGGTGCATGGCCTGTTCGAAGGCGCCTGGGTGTCGGCCACCTATGCGGTGCCAGCCGGGCCGCCGTTGCTGCTGCCCATCGACGGCCTGTCGCTGCGCACTGGCGGCCGGGCCGACTGGACGCCTGTGCTGCGCCAGCACGTCGTGCCGCCCAGCCCTGAGGCGGCGCTGTATGGCCGCAGCCTGTATGCGCCGTCGGGGGCGCTCGTGGCCATCGAGATCGGCCCGCGCAGCTTCGAGCCGCGTGTCGTCGCAGTGGAGCTGATGGTCGACGCCGGCAAGGTACTGCAGCGCGATCTGCTGGTCGGCCAGGCCCAGGGTGGCGTGGCGATGGGCATCGGCTATGCATTGCTGGAGGACCTGCCGTTGGAGGCGGGGGGCGCCGGGGATGGCCGGTGGAACCTGGATCGGTATCAGGTGGCGTTGTCGGCCGATGTGCCGTTGGGGCGGCTGAACATCACGACCTTGCCGAGTGATGAGTCGACGGCCAAGGGGATCGCCGAGGCGGTGTTGTGCCCGATTGCGCCAGCGATTGGGAATGCGATTGCGCATGCGACGGGGAAGCGGTTTCGGTCGTTGCCGATCACGGGTGCGGATATTGGGAGGGCCTTGGCATGAGTGTTTTTTTGGGTAATTCCGGCGCGGGCCTGACCGGAAACCAGCTCTCTCACGCGAGGCACGCGACATGACCCATCTCGTCCCCATCCAATTCCACGTCAACGGCCGCCCCATCAAGACCGAGGTGCCGACCGACCTCCCCCTCATCGACTTCCTCCGCGAGGAACTCGGCCTCTCCGGCACCCGCCTGTGCTGCGGCATCGGCGTCTGCAAGGCCTGCACCGTCGCCGCGCGCCGCGTGCCATCGAGCCAGGCGCAGCCGATGCTGGCCTGCTCCACGCCGGTGGTGCTGCTGCAAGGCCAGGCCATCACCACCGTCGAAGGCACCGGCAGCTTGGAAAAGCCCAGCGCCATCCAGCAGGCCTTCCTCGACCACTTCGCTTTCCAGTGCGGCTACTGCACGCCCGGCTTCGTCATGGCCACCGAGATGCTGCTCGGCCGCCTGCGCGCCCAACCCATCAGGCGCGACCAGCTCGACGGGGCGATTGAAGACGCCGTCGGCCAGCACATCTGCCGCTGCACGGGATACGCCCGCTACCACCAAGCCATCCGCGCCGTCGTGTTCGCTGAGAAAGGCCTGGTGAAGCCATGAGGGCCTTGCTGTTGCTTCTTCTCGCCGGCACCGTCCAGGCCGAGACGCTGTTCGAGTACGGCCGCCAATGCGCTGCGCAGATCAGCGAGATCCCCGCCTTCAACTGCATGGCCGGCGAAGAAATCCCGATCACCATCGACGGCAAGCCGGTGCCGCCCCAGCCTGCGCCCGCGCGCTGCGACAAACCCTCGCTGCTGCCTCAGCACGACAAGGGCAGCCAAGGCCAATGCGTGCCTGGCAGCCGCGCCCTGGTGCTGCGGGACGACACGACCGCGCAGATCAGCGCCATCTGCCGCAAGCAGGTCGCACGGGTTGCGGGCAGCCATTTGTTCGACGAGATCAACGTCATCTCCCACAGCTTGAAGGACGGCAAGACCTGCTGGTTCACCGCCAAGGCCAAGGCGCCGCTGACCGAAGGCGCGGGCATCGACGGCCGGCGGGTGCCGTCGCCCAGCACCTTGAAGCGCCCTGCGGTGCCGGCCGACAAAGTGTGGCTGACGCCCTACCAGGTCGCCTTCGAGCAGCCCGCCTGCATCAGCTGCCACGACAGCGGCCCCTTCATGTACAGCCCCTACATCGCGCAGACGACGATGCTGCCGGGCGACCCCTTCGGCTTCTATCAGCCCAAGGCCATCGGCGCGGACTTCAAGCGCGCCTGGGCCAAGCTCAACGCCTTTGGCATCACGACGCGGGGCAATACCTGCACCGCCTGCCACCGCATGGGCAACATGAATTCCTGCAAGGTCGCCATGGACCAGTCCACGGGGCGGGGCCACCAGGAGGGCGGCGACGAGTGGTCCAAGAAGTTCCCGCAATCGCACTGGATGAGCCCGGGCAACCTGCACAGCCAGGCGCAGTGGAACGAGCAGTTCGCCGACAGCCTGAAAAAGCTCGCGGCGTGTTGCGAGAACCCGCAGGGCGCGGGGTGCAAGGTGGTGGAGTACGGGCCGAAGGCGCCGAAGCGCTGACGTTGGGCAAGGAGTGATCGATGAGATCGACCGGCATCCTGCGATCCTGGAACGACGACCGCGGCTTTGGATTCATTGCGCCAACGCAGGGCGGCGGGGAGTTGTTCGTTCATATCAGCGCGCTTTCTGGTGACGGGTCGCGGCCCGTGGTGGGCGAGACCGTGAGCTTCGAGCTGGGCCGCGGCAAGGACGGCAAGCCGCAGGCGGTGAAGGTCGTTCGCAGCGCTGTCGGCCCCGCGCAGCCGGCAGCGCGTATGAGACGTCCGCCGGACACACCGTCGCATTCGGGCAAATTGCCGGGACAAGTGTTGGCCCTCTGTCTTCTGGGAGCCTTGGCGATGTGGGGCTACGACTACTACAAGGCCGAATCACACCGGCGTGCCCTCGAAGCCATGCCCCGGATGTCGGCGCCTGTGCAGCCGCCGGCAACGGCCGCGACTTCCGGCTTCCGCTGCGACGGCCGGGCCCACTGCTCGCAGATGACATCCTGCGCCGAGGCGACGTGGTTCATCAACCACTGCCCCGGTACGCAGATGGACAGCGACCATGACGGCGTGCCATGTGAGCAACAGTGGTGCGCAGCGGTGGGGACGCGCTAGCGCACAAACCGCATCAGCCTTCCTCGGTACTCCGGTCGCCCCGCCTCCGCACTCAACAGCGTCTCGCTGAACTCAAACCCCAGCCCCGCCATCCGCCGGCCGAACGCCGCCCGGTTGCCGCGGTTCGGGTCGACGATCAGCAGCTCGCACCTCGACAGCGCATGCCGCTCGATGAACGCCGCCAGCGCGCCGCCGTCGTCGCGTTCGTAAAGCACATCGCTGCCGATGATCAGGTCGAAGCGGCCCTGCAGGCGCGGCGCGCCGCCGTCGGCGATCACCGCGCTCTCGCTCCAGTCGCCATGGCAATAGCGCATCGGTGCGAGCTCGTTCAAGCGCAGGTTCTCCAAAAGAAACACGCCCGCCAGCGGGTGGCTGTCGCTGGCCGTCACCTCGGCGCCGCGGCGGTGGCACACCAGGCTGGCCAGCGCCAGGCCGCAGCCGATCTCCAGGATGCGCTCGCCGTCGGGCAGCGCCCGCACGGCCATCGCGGCGGCCAGGTGCAGACCCGAGGGCCAGACCTGGCCGAACAGCGGCCATTGCGCCGAAGAGATGCCCAGCGCCTCGGCGGCGCCGGCGCGGTCGGCGAACTGCTGGTGGTCAAGCAGGGAGCGGATCTGCAGGTCCGCCGCGCCCGCGATGGCGAGCGTCTGGACCTTGACTTGGTAGCCGGGCATGGCGCCCTGTCTGCCGGTGAGGGCGTGACCAACGTGGATCGGCGCAATGCGACACGGGGAGGTCAGCGCCACCGCAACGTGGTTGCGGTGACCGGGTGACAGGCCGGCGGGGCAGGACGGAAGCGACCGAGTGTAGGGACAGGGGCTGTGCCAGGCGCGCCGCCGGCCGCGGCGCCGCTCAGCTCATCAGGTCGTAAGGCCCACCGCGCTCCAGCGCCTTCTTGTAGCCGGGCCGCGCATGGATGCGGGCCAGGAAGTTCATCAGCTTGGGGTACTGCGCCAACGGGCCGCGCGCGGCGGCGGCCTCGACGGGAAAGCTCATCTGTACATCCGCCGCCGAGAACTCGGCGCCGGCGAACCAGGGCCGTGCGGTCAGCTCGCCCTCCAGGAACTTCAGCTGCGCGTCAATGTTGGGCTGCACGAAGCTGCCCAGCACCTTGTCGGCGATGCCCTTGGCAATCGGCTTGACGAAGAAGGGCATCGGCGCGCGCTTGACCTTGTTGAAGACCAGCTTCATCACCAGGGGCGGCATGGCCGAACCCTCGGCGAAGTGCATGAAGTAGCGGTAGTGCAGCAAGTCCTGCTCGCCGGTCGGCTTGAGGCGGCCATCGCCATAGCGGTCCACCAGGTACTCCAGGATGGCGCCGCTTTCGGCGACCGTGAGGGCGCCGTCGGTGATGACCGGACTCTTGCCGAGGGGGTGCACCTTGCGCAACTCCGGCGGCGCCAGCGAGGTCTTGGCGTCGCGCTGGTAGTGCTTGATCTCGTAGGGCAGGCCCAGCTCTTCGAGCAGCCAGAGCACGCGCTGCGAGCGGGAGTTGTTGAGGTGGTGGACGGTGATCATGCGGCCGAGTGTAGGCAGATGGTGCTTGCCGATGCCGCACCGCGCCCGCTACGCTCGGGCGCCAAACCGGGGAGGTGTCGCATGGGATCGTGGCCGTCGCTTGAAATTGCCAAGCTCGTCGTCGGCGTGCTCACGCCGCTGTCCGTCGCGCTGCTGGGCTGGCTGTTCAGCCGCCAGCTCAAGCGCCTGGACCTGAGCAACTGGACCAACCAGAAGCTCATTGAGAAGCGCCTCGTGATCTATGACGAGATTGCGCCGCGGCTGAACAAGTTGCTGTGCTTCTTCACGTGGATCGGTTACTGGAAGACGGTGTCGCCGGCCGAGGCCATCCAGGCCAAGCGCGAGCTGGACCGCACGCTCAACATCTACCGCCACGTCTTCGA
This sequence comes from Pelomonas sp. Root405, assembly GCF_001425165.1. Taxonomy (GTDB): domain Bacteria; phylum Pseudomonadota; class Gammaproteobacteria; order Burkholderiales; family Burkholderiaceae_C; genus Pelomonas. The sequence continues at coordinate 121,469 of NZ_LMDU01000012.1, read as the reverse complement.
GCCCGAGGTCTACGAGGCCTACCAGGACTTCATCCACGCGCTGTTCGAGACCTACACCGGCGCTGGCCAGGACGCGCGGCTGCGCGCGCTGATCTTCGGGCCGGACGGCGACCGCCGCAGCGACTGCGGCTACACCTGGGACGAGGCCTGGACCGTCAGCTTCAGCGAACCCGGCCGGGCGGCCGGCAAGCCGGAGGTGCGCGCCGGGTACAAGGCGCTGATGGCGGCGCTGACCCGGTCGCTCGGCGTGGCGGCACCGAGCCCCGCCTCAGCCTGAGTCGTGTCAGGCCTGGGCCGGCGCCTGAACCGGCGTGTCGTCCGGCGCCAGCAACCGCCCGAACACGAGCTTCACCACCAGCAGCCCCACGCCGGCACAGGCCACCAGCACGGCGTGCAGGGCCCAGAAGTTGGAGCCGTTCATCACCTCCAGCAGCCCCGCCAGCCAGCCGACGAAGAGGTTGCCGAGAAAGAGGTGCAGGTAATAGATGCCGATCATCACGCCCTGCAGCCCGCGCGGCGCCACGCGCGAGTAAAGCGCCAGACCCACCGGCATGATGTTGGCAAAGCCGATGTTGTTGACCAGCGCATAGGCGAACGACCAGAGGATGCTGATCCGCGCGCCGCCGTCCTCAATGGACAGCGCCGGGATCATCAGCAGCGCCGGCGCGCCGGCCGCGACGAAGCAGCCCAGCGCCATCTTGGTGACCTCGTCCGGCTCGCGCCGACGCGCGGCCCACCAGCGCCAGAAGGCCAGCGAGGCCAGCATGGTGCCGGTGCTCAACGTCGCGTCCACGGCCTGCAGCCAGGTCACCGGCACGGTGAACCCGGCCACCACCATGTCCATGTGCTGCTGGGACCACAGCGGGAAGCCGTTGTTGTACTGCTGGTTGCCGACGATGGACAGCATCAGCACCGGCAGGATGGCCACCAGCAGCGCCACCTGCAGCAGGCCGCGCCGCCCGATGGGCGGCTGCGGGGCGGCAGCAGCCTTGGCGGCGCCGCGCGGCGCCTCGGGCGGGAGCCAGCGCCGGCCGGCCAGGTAGACGAACAGGCCGATGACCATGCCCACGCCGGCCGAGCCGAAGCCCCAGTGCCAGCCCACCTTCTCGCCCAGCGTGCCGCAGACAATGGGCGCGGCGATGACGGCGACCTGCACCGCCAGCATGAAGATCTGGAAGGCGCTCGCGCGGCGCTTGTCGCCCGGTGCGTACAGGTCGCCCACCTGCGCCGCGATGTTGCCCTTGAAGCAGCCCACGCCGAGCAGCAGGCAGCCCAGTGCCGGCAGCAGCGCGGCCTCGAAGGCCATCAGGAAGTGGCCGGTGGCCATCAGCACCGCGCCGATGACGACCGTGCGCGTGCGGCCCAGCCAGCGGTCGGCGATCAGCCCGCCGAAGATGGGCAGCAGGTAGACCAGACCGACGTAGAGGCCGAACACGGCCGACGCCAGCTGCTGCGGCGAGCGTGGCCCGGTGACGTTCTCGATGGCCGCGCGCAATGCATCCATGCCGGCCACCTGGCCGATGTTGGCCGGCATGAACAGGTAGTTGCTGAGGTAGAGCACCAGCAGCGCCTGCATGCCGTAGTAGCTGAAGCGCTCCCACAGCTCGCAGAAAGCCAGCCAGCCCAGGCCGCGCGGGTGGCCCAGGAAAGCGCGGTCGTCGCGGTCGAGCGGGTTGCCAGGCACGGCGGCAGAGACAGAAGCGGACACGGCAGGCCAGTTCGAGTCGGAAAGCGGCGACTGTTTCGGATTGACCGGCGCATGGCAAGCCCGATTAGCCCTGAACAAATGCAACGTGCATTGACACGTGCGTGATACAGGCCTTGCGCATGCTGCCGGCATGAGAACCCTGCTGCGCGCCGCCCTGCTCGTCGTCACCTCGCTGATCACCGCCTGCCGCGCGGGCGAGGCCCGCATCCCCGACGGCGGCGCGAGGATCGGCGGCCTCGTCATCGAGGCGCTGCAGCGCAGCGGTCGCAACTTCGACGCCAATCAGGGCTTCACGACGACGGACTACGTCGAGTTCCGCGTGCTGCACGGCGGCCGCGCCATTGCGGTGGAAGGCGACTTCGGCAAGCGCTCGCCCGACGTGCGCGACGCCTGGGTGCTGGTCGGCGCGTCACGGCCGGCGGTGCTGATGGGCAGCTCGGGCTGGACGCTTGTCGCCGAGCATGAAGGCCGGCTGGAGGTGACGCCGCTCACGCCTCACGGCAGCGGAACCACGGTCCAATGGATGGATTGGCCCGAGGGCCTCGGCCCCGCTCACCACAGCCGTCTGCGCACAGACGCCAAAGACCCGCGCCGCCTTGAGGGCGGCCGCCGTCTGCTGATCGGTGACCAGGTGGTGCTGGATGTAGACACCCTTCAATGGCGCCGTCTGGACCTGCGTGTGCCGCCGGGCTACAAGGACAGCGGCGTTGCCCCCACGCTATGGCCGGCCGCTGGTGGCGCGCTGGTGAGGCTGTATGCGGGCGAGGCGAACTCGCCGCACGACGCGCTGCTCGTGGTCAGCGATCCGGCCACCGGCGGCAGCCGCACGCTCGCCTTCGACCTGGGCACCACCGGCCGGCCTGGCTTCGCCAGCCCCGACGCCGCCTGGCTGGACGAGCATTTCGAGCTCGTCACCGGCCCGGACGGCGAGCGGGCGTTGAGCCAGCGTGCGGGCAGGACGCCACCGGCGCCGTGGCAGTTCCGCTACCAGTTCGGCGCGGCGGCGCCCGTCGGCCCGGAAGGCCCCGTGCAACGACTGACCCTGGCGCCGGTGCTGCCGTCCATGCTGCAGGCGGCGCTTGCGTTGTCGCATGCCGAACTGAAGACCAAGGACATGCCGCTCCGGACCGGCGATCCGGCAGGGCCCGGCTTTGCGCGCGTGAGCATGTGGCTCGCGCCGATGGTGTTCCGGTTCGACGCGGCGACGCAGGCACTGGTCATCGTGTCGGAGGACGGCAGCAGCCCCCTGGACGCGCTCGCCGCGGTGCGCGAGGTCGGCAGCCTGCTGGCGGACCGGCTGAACGACGGCAGCTTGCGCGCGCATCTGGCGGACCACCGGCGTTGAATGCCGGCGGACTTGGGAGTCGCAACTCCACAATGCCGCCCATGACGTCCACCCCGCGCATCCTTGTCACCGGCGGCAGCGGCTACATCGCCGGCGTCCTGATCCGCCAGCTGCTGGCTGCCGGCTGGCAGGTCCACACCACCGTGCGCGACCTGGCGCGCGAGCCCGCATTGCGCCAGATGCTCGGTAACGACACCGGTGCTGTGCAGGATCAGTTGCGCTGCTTCGCCGCCGACCTGATGCACGACGCCGGCTGGGCGCAGGCCGCGGCGGGCTGCAGCCACGTGGCCCACCTCGCCTCGCCACTGCCGGCCGGCGTACCGCGCAACGCCAACGAGCTCATCGTGCCCGCCCGCGACGGCGCGCTGCGGGCGCTGAAGGCCGCGCGCGATGGCGGGGTGCAGCGCGTCGTCATGACTTCGTCCGTCGCGGCCATCGCCTACGGCCACGGGCCAGGCGAGCACCGCTTCACCGAAAGCGACTGGACGCGACTCGAAGCGCCGGGCATCCCGCCGTATGTGCAGTCCAAGACGGTGGCCGAACGAGCTGCGCGCGACTGGGTTGCGCAGGAGGGCGGCGGGCTGGAGTTCTGCACGGTCAACCCATCCGTGGTGTTGGGGCCGGTTGCCAGCGCCGACTACTCGGCCAGCGTCCTGATCGTGCGCAGCCTGCTCGAAGGCCGCATCCCGGCCTTGCCCAACATCGGCTTCGGCATCGTCGACGTGCGCGACGTGGTCGAGCTGCACTGGCGCGCATTGACGGCGCCGCAGCGCATGGCCAACGAGCGCTTCATCGCCTGCGGCGGCTTCCTGTGGCTGCGCGAGATCGCTGCAATCCTGCGTGCGGAGCTGGGTGACGACGCGCGGCGTGTGCCGACGCTGCAGATGCCCGACTGGGCCGTGCGCCTGCTGGCCAAAGTCAGCCCGACGGTACGGGCCGCCGCGAGCGAGCTGGGGACGGTGCGCCACCAGGATTCGACGCACGCGCGGGAGGTACTGGGCTGGGTGCCAAGGCCACCAAGGGAGACCATCGTCGCGACGGCGCGGGATTTGATTGCGCTGGGTGTGTTGTCGCGCTGAACGCAAACTTACCCGCAGCCGGCCTTTCGATGTGCCGTACGCAGTTCAAACAATCGCTGCTGGGCAGCACTCCGCTGCTGGGCTGACTCGGCAGCACGCTCGGTCGCCTCGTTTGCCAGGACTTGCTGGTCCCAGATGCGGCACTGACGTTGAACTTCGGGGCTCAGCCGCTGCCGGCGGCCAGCCAAATCAAGCTGCTGAGCATTCATGCCGGTCAACGGCTTCGCGGCTTCAGCAAACTGCTCTCGCTGCAACTCTCGTTGTACATCCCGGCCCTTGAGCTCCTGACCTGATGATTTGTTGAGTCCACGCGTCGGTGCTACTTCTAATTTCTTGGCGCCGAGGCAGGGTGAATCTGAGTAATAGACCTGCTTCGCGTCCTCGCACTTGTAAACCGTACGGCTTGGAGCCGGGAGACCTTGGGCAATAGCGGTCGCACCCGACGCAATCAAACACAGAGTCAGGACCTTCTTCATGGCCGCGCTACCTTCCCCGCCTTTGCCACAACGGCTTCTTCCCCTTGAGCTGCCTTTCGATCCCGTCGTTCAGCCGACCACGCAAGTCGATGACCGCCTCGACATGCCCGAACACCTCGGGAAAGCGCAGGTCCAGCCACAACCACAGCGTGCATTGGCGCAGCGCCTGCTCCATGCGGTCCAGGCGGCTGTGCTCGTCGACGTCGTCGAGGAACCAGGGCGTGCCGGCCTTGCCGGTGCGGGCGTGGCTGGTCGCCCAGGCCTGGAACTGCTCGACCACCTGGGGCAGACGGTCGTCCACCGGCGCCTGCGCGTAGCGGAAGCGCTCCTGCAGCGGCAGCGAGCCGGCGCAGCGGTCCAGCATCTCGGCCAGGCCCAGCATCTGCTCCAGCTCGGCCACCTCGAAGTGGGCGTCGTCCAGGCGCAGCTGCTGCATGAAGACATTCAGCACCTGCTGCAAGCTGTTCACGCCCAGGCGCTGAGAGATCGTCTGCACATGGCGCCAGTTGGGCGCCACCGGGCACTTGAAGTCGCGCGGCGCGCGTGGCTCCTTGGGCAGCAGCTCGCGCAGCGTCTTCATCGCGTCGGCCTCGGCCTCCTTCAGCACGCTGACGAAGCCCTCGTCGTGCAGTCCGTAGCGGCCCGCCCGGCCGGCGATCTGGTGCACCTCGCTGACCGTCAGCTCGCGGTCTGCCACGCCGTCGTACTTGGTCAATGTCGAGAACAGCACGCGGCGGATCGGCAGGTTCAGGCCCATGCCGATGGCGTCGGTGGCGACCAGCACGTCGGCGGCGCCCACCGCAAAGCGCTCGGCCTCGCGACGGCGCACCTCGGGCGGCAGGGCGCCGTAGATGACGCTGACCGAGCGGCCGCTCTGGCCGATCTGGTCGCGCAGCATCAGCACGTCGCGGCGGCTGAACGCGACGACCGCGTCGCCCGCATGCAGGTGCGACATCGGCACCGGCGCCGGCATCAGCTGCACCTGCTGCTTGCGCTCGAAGATGCGCTTCTCGGGCTTCTCGCCGCACAGCAGCAGCAGGCGCTCGATGGCCGGCGCGGCATAGGCCGACGCAATGATGATGAGCTCGCGCGCCGGCACGCCGACGATGGCCTGGGTCCAGGCCCAGCCGCGCGAGTCGTCGAAGATCATCTGCGCCTCGTCGATGACAGCCACGTCGATCTCGTCGCGCGTGTTGACCATCTCGATGGTGCTGCTGACGACGCGCGAGTTGGCGGCCGGCACGTTCTCCTCCCCGGTCAGCAGCGAGCAGGGCACGCCTCGGCCGACCAGCCGGTCGCGGCCCTCCAGCGCCAGCAGCCGCAGCGGCGCCAGGTAGGCGCCGTCCAGCGCCTGCGCCAGCCGCTCGAAGGCCGAATACGTCTTGCCGCTGTTGGGCGGGCCGAGGTAGAGCGTGACCTTGCGGCCCAGCTTGCGCGCGGCGTCGAAGCTGTCGGGGTAGCCCTGGAAGGCCAGCTCGCGACCCAGGCTGGCCAACGTGCTCTGCTCCTCGACCTGCTGCTCCCAGCGGTCCTGGGCTCGGGTCAGCGCGGCCTTCAGGTCTTCGTAGGGCATGGGCACGCTGCATTCGGCCTGCAGGCGCGGCAGCAACGAGGCCAGCTGGCTGGCGTCGCCCATCGCCTCGCTGCGCGCGACGAGGTGGTTGAGGTGCAACGTCAGTTCGGCCGTGTACGAGTACTCGGGTGCTTGGCCCAGCGCCTGCCTCAGCGCGGCCGCATCAGCATCGCGGAAGAAGGCCCAGACGGGCTCCTCGGGCACCGGCACGCGGTGCGACAGGTCGATGCGCCAGCCCTCGTGCGCCAGCAGCAGCGGGTGCACGCACAGCCGCGTGAACACCAGGCCTTCGCGGCGCAGGCCCATGCTTTCGAGCTGGTGCAGGCGCTGCAGCATCTGCGTGCGCAGCGTGTTGGTCTGCGGCGTGGCTTCCAGCTGGGCCAGCGCGACCGGGATGTGGGCGGGCAGGATCCAGCGGCTGGGCCGGCCACCGCCGGCGGCGCGAGAGATCTGGATGCAGCCCATGCGGTCCAGCGCTTCGTCACTCCCGGCGTGGCTGCCATCGTCCAAGTCGGCGGGCACCAGCACCTGCGGCAGCGCATGCGCTGCCTGGCGGATGCGGGCCCAGTCTTCGGGCGCCAGGCCCGCAGGGAAGCGGGCGGCATGGCTGGGTTGCGGGAGGGGAAAGGCCGGAGCGGGCGGCTTTGCCGGCTTGATGGCCGGAGATGAGGGGACTTCTGGATTCACGGCGGAAGTGGAACACAGGCGGACCGACTACTGCCTCAGCCGAAGGACAGGTCGGTGCACCGTTTGCCGGTGCTCAATCGCTGTGACAAGCTCGGCTATTGCTTTGAAGGCTCCCATGGCACGCGAAATCAAGGTCGTCAGTGAAACAGTCAATGCGCCAGCGCGCCAGGTCTACGAGTTCGCCCGCCAACGCGAGAACCTGCACCGTTGGGCTTCGGGCTTGGCGTCGGCCGACATCGAGGAGGAAGGCGACCACTGGGTGGTAACCGATTCACCGATGGGCCGCATCCGGATCAGCATGGCGCCGTCCAACGACTTCGGCGTGCTAGACCATGACGTGAACACGCCGGATGGCATGACAACGCACAACGCCTTTCGCGTCACGCCGGTGGATGACGGCTGCGCACTGACGTTCGTCGTGCTGCGGGCCGCTGGCGCGAGCGATGAGGCGTTTGAGCACGATGCCGCGCATGTGCTCAAGGACCTGCGGGCATTGAAGGCGTTGGTGGAGGCTCAGGCGGGTTGACCGCTCTTACAGGCTCGGCTCACGCCGCGCTGGCCGCGGACGCTGCCGGATCGGGGTGCAACGCCGGCGTGGCTGCCGGCGCGGGATCGGTCAGCGTGGTAATGATGTCCGGATACCAGGCCGCATTGAGGCCGAGCGACTCGTCGGACTTCAGGTCGCGGTCGCCCATGTCGAAGCGCGCTGAGTGCACGCCCAGCAGCAGCCAGGACAGCGCGCCCCGGCCGGGCGCGGCCACCACCACCGGCGCGCCGCTGATGCCGCGGTGCGCCCGCACGTCGGTCAGGAACCAGCCCATGCCCTGGAAGCGCCAGCCGTAGGGCGACGCCACGGCGCCGTGCCGCACGACCGGGAAGTGGTGCAGGCCGTCATGAAACCCGAGCGGAAAGCCGGGGATCAGCAGCGGCTGGCCAATGGGCACGTTGTCCTGCGGACCGGGGAAATTGTCCAGCGTGAAGGCGGCCAGCTCGACCGTGTCCGGCAGCGCGGCCGGGTCGATCTCGATCACCGCCACGTCGATGGCCCCGGCATCGTCCTCGCCCTGGCGCCAGTCAGCCAGGCCGTCGCGGTAAAGCAGCACCGACAGCCCCGTGGAGTTGGCGAGGTTGGCCGCGTCGGCATGCAGCTCGATCTCGATGCGGTCCGGGTGGTGGTGGCTGGCCTCGTCGATGAAGACGTGGCGGCTACTGACGAGGTAGAGCCGCTCGTCGCGCCTGAAGAAAAAGCCGCTGGCGGTGGTCAGTCCGCGTTTGCCGTCGAAGGTGGCGATGCGCACGGTGGCCAGCAGCAGCGGGTCCACCGTGGCCTGAACCGGGCCTGCGGGTGGGCGCTCAACCATGTCGTCGTCGGCTCGTCATGCGGTGGCCTGGGCGCCGTTGCGGGCCAGCAGCGAAGTCATGTGCTTGCAAAGGTTCTCACCTGTCGTCGTCAGGCGCAGCGAGCCGCCATGCCATTCCATCCAGTCCAGGGCGATGTAGCCCTCGACGGCACTCTCGTTGATCTCGGAGGCGCGGCGGCGCTTGAGCAGGTCGACGGTGGCAAGCAGCCCCTCGCGCAGGGTTTCACGGCTGGCGATCTCGGCGAGCGTGGGCAGGGTCATCGGGTTCTCTCCTGGGAGGCTGGAGGCAGGGTGCGCGCAGGGCGCTACCCAAGGCGGTTCTCGAGTTCCGATGACGGCAGCGTGTGCCATCTGAGGGTCAGTAACGGAACGTCGACAGTGAGGCTCGCCGCTTGAAGGAGGATGACGACCGTTGCCGCCGGCGGGAGCCGGCCAGCCTGGGAGCGCGAAGGTGATGCGCGGCGTCCAGCCACCGATGTCGCGCCATTGAGCAATACGCGACGGCGTTGCAGTGTAGGCCGCAAAGATGACGGTGATGCTGGCGGCAGTCGCGGCAGTCGCGTCAGTCCAGCGGCCAGGGCATGGCCTTCGGCAGCTTCGCCAAGTCTTCCGGCTCGGCCGGCTTGCTGCGCCTGTGCGCGGGCGAGTCGGTCTGGCGCCACCATGGCGCCGCGGCCTCGCCGCGGGCCGGCTCCACCGTCTCGCCCAGACGCGGCATCAGCAACTGGGCGCCCTGCTTCGGCGCCAGCTCCAGCAGCGTCTCTGCCGGCTGGTCCCAATCATGCAAGGCGAGCGCGAAGGTGCCCCAGTGCACCGGCAGGAAGGCGCCGCCGCCAAGCAGCTGCAGCGCCTTCAGCGCGTTCTCAGGCCCGAGGTGTATATCGCCCCAGGAAGGGTGGAAGGCGCCCACCTCAAGCATGACGAGATCGAACGGCCCGAGGCGCTCGCGGATGGTGGCGTACTCGGTCGTCAGGCCGGTGTCGCCGCTGAAGAAGGCACGGTGCTTCGGTGTCTCGATGACGATGGACGACCACAACGTGGCGTTGCGGTCCGACAGCGAGCGGCCCGAGAAATGCTGCGACGGCACCGCGTGGATGCGCAGCTCGGCGTGCGGCGCCTGCCAGTGCTCCCACCAGTCGAGCTCGACGATGCGCTCGGCCGGCACGCCCCACCCCTGCAGATGCGCGCCGACGCCCAGCGACGTGATGAAGGGCACGCCCTGCAACTTGACCAGCTCCCGGATGGTCGGGTAGTCCAGGTGGTCGTAGTGGTCGTGCGAGATGACGACGGCATCCAGCTTGGGCAGGGCCTTCAGGGCCAGCGGCACGGGCTGGAAGCGCTTCGGGCCGGCCAGCTGCGACGGCGACGCCCGCTTGCCCCAGACCGGGTCGGTCAGCACCCGCAGACCGTCGATCTCGACCATCACTGTGGAATGGCCCAGCCAGGTCGCGCGCAGGCCGGTGTCGGCGGGTTTGGACCAGGCATCCAGCGGGTTGACCGATGACAGCGGGGCGGCCGGCTTGCGGCGTCCCTCGGCGCAGAGGAAATCGCCCAGCGCCGGCCGCTCCGTGCTGTCGCGCAGGCCCGGCTGGATGGGATGGACGTTGCGAAAGCCTTCGCCGGTGTCGGTCACCCGGTAGCGCGGCGAGGCCCGCATGCGTTCGAGGCGGAGGCCGGTGGCGCGTTTGCCGAGTGATTTCATCACCGTCAGATGGGCGCGTGCTGCCGGCTTTCAAGCCGGCTGGGGGTTACCGGCGATTGTGGCGAGGCAGGGTTTTGCAGCCTGTCACAGCTTGACTCTTGAAAGGCGCCGAGTGGCCGGCATGTGGGATGTCGAAGGACCACCATCATGTCCCAAGTCATCCGCCTCAACGTCCCGACCGAACTGTTGCCCCTCGTCCGCCTGTCGCAGCTGCTGCAGGCCCTCGATGGCGAAGGCGGTGCGGCCGACCCGCACCAATACCGGCTGCTGGTGCAGAAGATCAGTGCCGAGCTGCAGGCGCACCAAGGCCATCAGGCGCTGCCCGCCCTGCTCGACCACCTGCCCGCCAGCGCCGAGATCTACGAGAACCTGCAGTACGCCCACGCCGGCCTTTGCCGGGCGCCGCTGGAGCTGTCGCTGGGCTCGGAGCTTGCCGCGCGGCACTTGCTTGATCGGATGAAGCGCCCCTAACCCCGGCGCAGGCCGATCTCGAATATCACGCCGTCCTCGACATTGCGTGCTGCGATGCTGCCGCCCATCTTGGCCAGATAGGTCTTGGCGACAAACAGGCCCTGGCCGCGACGCTGGCCGTCCTCGGGTTCGGCGTCGCTGACGCCGTAGTCGAAGATGCGGGCCAGCAGCTCGTCGGCGATGCTGGGCCCCTGGTTGTGGATGGTGATGGTCGCCAGCTCATTCGCCGCCGCCAGCGCCAACGTGATGGGCGTGCCGGCCAGACGGTAACGGTCGGCGTTGGTCAGCACATGCGTGATGGCGTCTTCCAGCGGGTACTCGTCAGCCTGCACCCAGACCGGCTCGGCCGCGGGCGTGTAGCTCACGTCAGCAATGCCGGCATAGGCCGCGTTCCCGGCCACCTGGCGCAGGAAGGCGTCCAGGTCCAGCCGGCCCGGGGCCAGCGTCGCCGCTGCGAGCGCCTCGCTCGGTGAGGCCTGGCCGTAGAGCACCTTCACGGCCTGCTGCATGCGTTGCACATAGCGCCGGCTCGGATCGGTGTCCGCCGCGTGCAGCAGCATCAGCGACTGCAGCGGCGACATGATCTCGTGGCCCACCGCATGCCACTGGTCGTGCTCGCGCTCGGCGCGCAGCTGCTCGCGGCGCAGGCTGTCGCGGGCGTGCTGCAACAGGTCCGATAGGCTGCCGGCCAGGATGCCCAGCTCGTCGCGGCCGCGCAGGTCGGCCACGTCCAGCGTGCCCAGCTCGAAGCGCTCGGGCGCCAGCAGCCGGTGCGACAGCGCGGCGGCGCGCTTCGTCAACACGGCCACCCGGCGGATCAGTCCGACCTCAATGATCAGCCAGGCCAGAGCGATGGCGCCCAGCATGGCGCCGACCGGCCAGGCCAGCCGCGCGGCGCTGGCGCTGAGGGAGCGGTCCAGGCCCTGCAGGTCGCCGGTCAGCGTGATGTCGAAGCGGCCAGCCGGCGTCGTCACGCTGTCTTGCGCCGTCAGCTGGCGCGGCGTGGCCGGCGCGGGCAGGTGCTGGATCAGCGCCATCAGCCAGGGCGACGGCGGTGCGCCGGCCTCTTCGGCGCCCTGCAGCAGCGCAACGACGTTCGCGCCGCGCGTGATCCGCAGCGTCTCGCCCGGCGCCAGCGTGCCGGCCAGGCGCGGCAGTGTGAGCGGCGGCTGGGCACGCTGGCTGGCGCTGTCGAACAGCATGATGCCGCCGGGCCCGAGCAACGCCAGCCGCAGGCCCGTGCGCGCCAGGTCTGCGGGCGGCCACTGAGGCCCGCCGGGGCGGAACAGCGCCTCGCGAAAGGCCTCCACCGGCAGGCGGATGGAGACGGTCGTGCGGCGCACGCAAGGCTCGCTGCCCGTCAGGCAGGGCCCCTCGCGCCAGACCCAGCCACGGAAGTCGCGCTGCGGGCGGGCCTTGCGGGGCAGCGTTGCCGTGTCGGCCCCGTCGACGGTGAAGCCCGGCAGCTGACCGCGCCGCGTGTCCAGCGCCTCGACGGGCGCCAGCCAATGCTGCTCGGCGCCGCCCTGACGAAAGCTGATGCGCACGCGGTGCACGTCGGCCAGGTCCGTCGCACCACGCTCGCGGCCCACCAAGGGCGGCGCGTCCATGCTGGCGACAAGGTAGACGAAGCCGCCCGCATAGGCATTGCTGCCTACCGCCGCGCACAGGCTGGCGTCGCCGGGGTACTGCAGCGCGCAGCCGGCCATCTCGACGGCGCGCTGGGCCTTGGTCGCGTCGTCGAAATCAATGGCGGCGAAGGGCAGCACCAGCGGCGCCACCCAGCCCGGCTCGACCTGCGCAGGCTCGGGGTTCATCAACGCAAGCTGGCCCGACGGGTGGCGCAACTGGGCCACCACCTCGGCCAGCGACTTGGCGAAGGTCTGCTGGTAGCGCTGGGCATTGCGCTGGCGCTCCTCGTTGAGCAGCGCGACGGCCAGCGCCAGCGTCGCCAATGCAAGCGCGACGAAGACGAGGTGGAAGACGATGCGGTTGCGAAAGGCCGCGAGGCCCAGTCGCGGCATGTCGGGCAGCGGGACGTCGATGCGCCCGAGCTTCATCCGCCGGCCCAGCGGAAGCCCCGCATCGGGATGTTCTCAATGCCGTCGAACGCCGGGTCCACGTCCCGGAAGGCATCGCGGATGGTCGCCACGTGCTTGCGCACGTTGTCGCGGTTGCGGCCGCTCTTCACCACGTCGAACAGGTCTTCATAACTGACCACCTCGCCGGTGCGGGCATGCAGCGTGGCCAGGATGCGCTGGGCCGTCAGTGGCAGGTTGATGCGCTGGCCGCGCCACATCGGCGTGCGCTGCCACAGCGGGTCGAGCTGCAGGCTGTCATCGGTCGGCTTCGCTGCAGCCTTGCCGACCGGCTCGCGCAGCCGCGCGGTGCGCAGGATGTCCAGAAAAGTCTCGACGAACTCGGCCTCGTCGAAGGTGGTCTTCTGCAGGTAGTCCCAGGCGTCCAGCGCCTTCATGATGCTGCGATAGATGGCTGCCGGCATGGCCGACACCACCAGCACCGGCGTGCCCAGGCCCTGCTTGTTGATCTCGTTGATCAGCGCCACGCCGGCATTGCGCTCGCGGCCCAGTTCGATGTCCAGCACGACGAGGTCATAGCGTTCGCGCAGCAGCGCGGCTTCGGCCGCGTCGCGGTCGAACCATTGGTCGACCGCCAGCTCGGGACGGGCGGCGCGTATCCAGCCGGCGAGCTGCGCGCTGGTCGTGGGGTCGTCTTCGATGACGGCGATGCGGGGCATGGTGGGGTCAGACGTGGGTGATCCACTGGCGCAGCAGGGCTTGCAGCGCGGGCAGCTTGGCAGACAGGTCAGCGGCCGAGCCGAACTCGGCCTGCGCGCGGTCCTTGGCCAGCCATTTCAGCAGGCTGGCCGGGTCAGCGATCTGCAGCCGGCCATCCGGCAGCTCACGGGCCTTGGCGCCCAGGTGCAGGATCAGCCCGAGGCCGGCCTTGCTGCGCAGATGCGTGGTGGCGAAGTAGTCGGTGGTGCGCCAGCTCGGTGCATTCCACTTGATGCCCTCGGCGATGGACCGGTCCACCGCCAGGATGGCCCGGCGCAGCGCCTGGATCTCGGCCTTGAAGGGATGGTCGAGCGACGCCATGAACTGGTCCACGGCAGCGGTGGTGTCGGCGGCGGTCAGTTTCGGCATGGCCGGATTCTGGCGACAAAGCGGGTGCTTCCTTCGGCGCCGGAAGAAAGCTTCCGCCTGCCTGGCGCCTGTGCGAGGTCCGGCCTATGCTCGGGCCCCGGCCCGTTGACCGGCACGAGCGAAAGGACTGCATATGCTGAACAGCGCTCTCGTCACGACGATGCTGCCCGTCAGCGACATGGCCCGGGCGCGGGCCTTCTATGAGGGCTGCCTCGGGCTGGTGCCCGGTGGCTTGAAGCCGGACGGCAAGTTCGTCTACAGCGTCGGCGGCAGCACGCTGGCCTTGTTCCCCAAGCCGGGCGGCACCAAGGCGGATCACACGGCCATCAGCTTCCAGGTGGCCAACATCGCGGCGAGTATTGCCGAGTTGAAGCGGGCCGGGGTCGTCTTCGAGGACTACGACTTTCCCGACTTCAAGACGGTCGATCACGTCTGCGTGCTGGGCTCTGAAAAAGCGGCGTGGTTCAAGGACACCGAGGGCAACTACCTCTGCATCCACGAGGACCTCGTCCAGAGCCCCTGAGGACGACGGACGCTGGCCGCAAGATCAGCTCCCAATGACGCCGCAAGCCACCCGCGCACCGCCGCCGCCCAGCGGCATCGGGTGGTCTGAATGGTTGTCGCCGCCTGCGTGAACCATCAGCGCCCGGTTCTTCACGTCGGCCAGCTTGAGCCGTGGACCGAGCACGGGCGAGATTGCGCTGCCGTCTGCCGCCACGTGCAACGGCGGCAGGTCGCCCAAGTGCCCGTCTCCCCAGGGCTCGCCGTGCTTCTTGCTGCCCTTGGGGTCGAGGTGGCCACCGGCGGCCTCGGCCGGCGTCATCGCGCCATCCTTCATCGCCGGAGCGCATGAGGGCTTCTCGTGGACGTGGAAGCCGTGCAGGCCCGGTGGCAGGCCCTTGAGCGCGGGGTAGAACGCCAGGCCGTGCTGCGTTTCGACGATGCGGACGGTACCCAGCGCCGTGCCGGCGCCCTGCTTCTCCGCCAGGTTCAGCGTGACGTTGATCTCGGCGGAAATCGCCCAGGGGGTGGCCGCCAGGCAGGCGGCGGCAACGAGCAGTCGTTTCATCGGGAGTCCTTTGCGGTTGTGCAGTGATCACCGCCCATGCACGACGGGCGGTCAGCACCACCGGCAATCGACGCGCCCGTCGGCCGCGGAAGATTCCTTCCACCCACCCGGAAGACAACCACCCCACGCTCCCCTCGTCCCTTCCCGGAGCAATGGGAACCATGGCTGCCATGCATCAAGTCGATGCAGGCCTGCCCAGGAACACCATGCTGACCCGCCTCAAGACGCTCGCCGCCTCCGTTCGCAACGCCTTCAGCCGCAGTGCGAGCCGCGGTCTTGATGCCGCGCCCAACGCCGCCCGGTCGCTGCGCCGCGCACTGCCGCCGCTGCTGGCCGTCACCGCCGTCACCGCGGCCGGCTATGCCATCGTCACCCACCCGCCCTTGCAGGCCGTGCCCCACGGCCAGGCGGCGCTGCGCACCAACCAGTTCAGCGGCGGCGCGGCCGAGTTCCGCGCCGGCAGCCTGCTGCGCATCCCCGGCCTGCATGAGGTGCGGCTGTTTCCGCTGCGCGACCAGAGCTATCGCCCTGTCGCGATCGCCAAGGCCACGGGCCCGTCCCCGCTGCAGTCGGTCGAGGGCCTGTCGCTGGGCCTGGACATGACGGTGCGCTGGACGGTCGACGCGACCCGCCTGCCCGAGCTGTCGCGCCAACTGCCGGACGACATCGAGGCTGATGTCATCGCGCCGGCGGTGCAGGCCGTCGTCTACAAGCAGATCGCCAAGCGCACGGTGCGCGAGATCTTCTCCAGCCAGCGCGCCGAGATCGCCGCGGCGCTGGAGGCCGAGCTGCGCGCGCGGCTGGCCGGCGACGGCATCGTGCTCAAGGGCGTGCAGATCGGCTCGGTGGACCTGCCGCCCGACTACCGCCAGGGCATGGACCGCCTGCTGGCCGACAGTCTGGCCAGCGAGCGCATGCGCTACACGCTGGAGATCGCAGACAAGCGCGTCAAGGAGACCGAGCTGCAGGCGGCGGCCGACAAGGTACGCCGCGAGACCGCCGCCGAGGCCGCCGGGCGCGAGCAGATCATCGCGGCCAAGGCGCAGGAGGAGGCCATGAAGCATGTGCTGCCCTTCAAGCAGAAACTGATCGAGCAGCGCGCGCTGGAAGCGCAGGCCGACAGCGCTGCGCGCGTGAAGCAGGCCGAGGGCCAGGCGCAGGCCCGCCGCATCGAGATCGACGCCGAAGCGGCCGCGCGCCAGAAGCTGGCCGATGCCGAGGCCTACCGGATCATGCAGACCGGCAAGGCCAACGCGGGCCAGATGGCCACCGAGGGCGCGCTGCTGACCCGCCACCCGCTGCTGGTGCAGAAGGCCATGGCCGACAAGCTCTCGGACAAGGTGCAGGTCATCATTGCGCCGCCGGGCTCGGGCGGCTTCATCGGCAGCGCGCTGCTGGCTGGCGTGGCGCCAGCGCCCAAAGCCGCTGATGCGGAGCAGGAGTAAGCCACCATGCGTCGCATTGCCCTGATCGTCGTTGCGTCCGCGCTAGCGGCCGTGGTCATCACCCGGGCGGAAGCTGGCCCCGCCACTGAGCTGCCCGCCTTCCCGCGCGCTGGCCTGGTGTCGCAGGACTCGCCGCTGCGCGGCTCGCCCCGCGACAGTGCGTCGCTGCAGGCGCAGATGGCCCGCGGCGAGGCGCTGGAGATCCGCGGCGAGCGCGGTGACCATTGGCAGGTGTGGGACTACCGCCGCGAGCGCGGTGGCTGGATGCGCAAGGGCCAAGTCTTGCTGGTGCCGCGTGGCGAAGGGGCCAGCGCCGAACTCCTTGCTCAGCTTCGGCTGTCGCGCCAGCAGTTTGGTACCGAAGGTCTGGGGCTGGGCCTGGCTGCGGCCTATGTGCAGACCGCCACGCCGGCAGAGATGGCCGGTACCGGCGGCGCCGAGGCGCTGGACGCGATGGGCACGTTTGCCGAGCGCATCGCCGAGCGGGCCTCGCAGCGCGACGCCAAGCCCACCGAGGGACAGCTGGCCGCGCAGATGGACGTGGCGGCGCGCTACGCGCTGAAGTTCGAGCAGCACGAAGCGGAGGACGGCCGCGTGCAGGTCTGCTACGACGGCCAGGCGTTCCGCAGCCTGCTCGTGACCGCGGCCACGCCTGAGCAACGCGTGCGCGCGGCACTGGCCTTGACGCGGCCCGACTGCGTGAATCCGCGCGCCACCCCGCGCGAGCAGGAGGCGCGCGATGCCTGGCGCCAGCAAGTGCTGGCCCAGGTCGATGCGGCTGCGCTGTCTCCGCACTGGAGGAACCGCCTGCTGATGCGCCGTGCGGCCGTGGCCGCCAGCCTTGCCTTTGCGCAGGCGCGGCGCGGTACCGCGAGCGAGGCGTTGCCGGCCTTGAACGACTTCGCCGCCATCGCGCCGGCCGAGTTGACCGAGGACGACCAAGCCGCCTACAACGACGCCGCGATGCGCGTGAATGCGGCGCGCTGGCTGGGCACCAGCGCGGCGGCGCGGGACTTTGGCAGCCTCACGCTGGCCTTGCAGCCAGGCGTGGACGGCGAGCGCTGCGTGGAGCTGAGGGAAGGCGGCAAGCTGGCCGCGCGCCGCTGCAGCTTCGGCCAGGTCGCACTCGCATCGGCGTCGTTGAACCGCGACGGCCGCGCGCTGGCCCTGGCCGTGCAGCCGCTGGATGGCTGGCGCGAGTTGTGGGTTTTCCAGAAGGGACCGGGCCGGGAGGGCGGCTGGCGCGTCGACGTCATGCCGCCGGCACCGGCTCAGCCAGGCCTGGGCGTGGCCGAGTTTGCCGGCTGGGTGCCGGGCGGCTTGCAGATGCTGGTGGCGCGCGAGTTCCGCGCCGAGGGCAAGTACAGGCGCAGCTTCGAGGTCGTCACGCTTGCCAGCCTGGCCACCGAGCGCCAGTCGCCCGAGCCGGCCCTGCTGGGCGCCTTCCAGCGCTGGTCCGACCCGGCCTGGCGCGGCGCCTCGCCGATCCGCCGTTGATCCGGCCGCGCTCAGAGGCGGGTCAGGCTCTGCAACTCGTGGTTCTCGTCGGCGGCAATGCGGCCGCGTGCATAGACCACCGTCTCCTGCTTCAGCGGCACGGCGATGCCGGGGGCGAACCAGAACTTCTGCTTGAGCATGTCAGCCTCGCAGCCGTTGCGCACGCGGCCGTCGGCCTCGATGCGCAACGCGCGGAAGCTGCCAGCCGGCGTGCTGATGTCTTCCCAGGTGGCCGCCACCAGCGTGCGCCAGGCCAGGCCGGGCTTCACGACCGGGCGCTCCAGGCTGGCGGGGCCGGCCGCTAGCGCGGCTGTCAATGCCAGCAACAGGGCGTTGGCAAGGGCGGTATGCGTCAGGACCTTCATGGCAGTCTCCCGGGGGCAGGCTGCAGCGTAGGCGGGCAACGGCGTGCCGGCATCCGCAGTCTTGTCTACGCCGCCAGCTGTAGCGCTGGGTCGTGCTGCAGTGGCAGCGCCACGCGCACCACCGTGCCCTCGCCCGGCTGGCTGTCCAGCTTCAGGCTGCCTCCCAGCATGCCGCTGACGAAGCTGTGCGCCACGAACAGCCCCAGGCCGCAGCCACCCTGGCCGAACGCCGTCGTGAAGAAGGGCTCGAAAGCGCGCGCGACATCGGTCTGGGGCATGCCCACGCCGTTGTCGCGCAGCTCGAGCGTCAGCCGCTCACCGCCGGCATCGCCCGTGCGACGCGCAGTAACGCGAATCTGGCCGTCGCGGCCATTGGGGAAGGCATGCAGGCAGGCGTTCTCCAGCAGCTGCTCCAGCACCTGCTGCAGCACGTCGGGGTAGCCGTCGAGCGCGAAGTCGTCCGGCAGGTCGCAGCGGAGCTGCACGCGCTCGATGCCCAGCCGGCTCTGCACCCGCGCCCAGGCCTGCAGCACCGCTTGGCGCAGGTCGAAGCGCGAGCGCAACGCGCGGCCGCTGCCTTCGGTCAGCTGCTTGAAGCGGCTGATGAGGCGCAGCGCGCGCTCCACGTTCTGCTCGACCAGCTCGGTGCCCTCGCGCGCCTGCGCCACCCAGTTGGCCAGCTCCTGGCGCCGCAGCGGTGTGCCGGCAGCCATGCGCTCGGCAAAGCTGGCGCTGCCGGCGTGCAGCGCGCTGGCGCTGAGCAGGGCGTTGCCCAACGGGGTGTTCATCTCGTGGGCGATGCCTGCCAGCAGTTGGCCCAGCGCCGCCAGCTTGCGGCTGTTGACCAGTTCGTCCTGCGTGGCCAGCAGCTCCGCCGTGCGTTGCTGCACCTGCTCTTCCAGCCATTGGGCGGCGCGGCGGCGTTCCTCGTCGCGGCGCGCCTGGTCGATGGCGATGCCGGCCAGGTGGCTGGCCGCGCTCATCGCGCTGAGTTCCTCGGGGCGGGGGCGCCGCACCTCGCGGTAGTACATCGCGAAACTGCCGATGACGCCGCCGTTGGCCGCATGGATGGGCGCCGACCAGCAGGCCTTGAAGCCATAGGGCAGGACCAGGTTCTTGTAGGCGGCCCACAGCGGGTGCGTCGCGATGTCGTCCACCACGACGAGGCGGTTGTCGAACATGGCCGTGCCGCAGGAGCCGGCGGTGGGCCCGATCTCGGCGCCGTCCAGCGCTTGCATGTAGTCGGCGGGCATGCGCGGGCCGGCGCCCACGCGCACATGGCGGCCGTCCAGGTCCAGCAGCAGCACGGTGCAGTACAGGCCGTCGAACTGCGACTCGATGACGGCCGTCAGCCGGTTCAGCACCGGCGTCAGCGGCTGGCCTGTGGCCACCATCTCAAGCAGCTCGTTCTTGGCCTGGTTGAGCACCTCGGCGAATTGCAGGCGGCTGACGTCGACCATGCAGACGGCCACCTGCGGCTCGCCCTCGCGCTCGGTCAGCGTGAGGTGCAGCTCGTGGGGTCGGGTCTCGCCAGCGCGGGTCTGGAAGCGCCAGGGCAGGCTCAGGGAGCCGGCGTGCTGCAGCTGGTCCAGCACGCCGTCCAGCGCCGCTGCGGAGGCCTGGCCGTCGGGCTGGCGCACGGGGCACAGCAGGGACAAGGGCATGCCCTGCAGGGCCTGGGCGTCGTAGCCCAGCACCTTGGCCCGGCCAGACGCCGCACCGACGATGGGCAGGCCCGGCTCGGCCTTCACCAGCAATATCGCGACATGGCTCATGTCCTCCATCCCGGCCTCCGCTGAGTTGCGACCTTAGATGTGATTGATCGCTAAGTGCCCAACTGTGCCGCATCTCGGCGCCGGACCCAACTGCCATCTTCAGGAAGTCAGTGGCGCCAGAATGCCGCCTTGTTGCCACCGACCGCGGACCCGCCATGCCCCAGTTGCTGCTCATCATCGAACCGACCGGCCAGCGGGCCGAACGTGGCCGGCCAGCCGGCGAGCTCGTCTACCAGCGCATGCTGGACTTCGCCGCCGAGCTGCAGGCCGAAGGCTTGCTGCTGGGCGTCAACTCACTGGGCTCCGCCGCCAAGCGCCTGGCCAAGCGCGATGGCAACGCCCAGGTCTGGGATGGCCCCTTTGCCGAGGCCAAGGAGATGGTGGGCGGGTATTTCCTGCTCGACACCGACGACGCCGACGTCGCCATGGCGTGGGCCGAGCGCTGCCCCGCCGCGGAGTGGGCGACGGTGGAGGTGCGGGGGGTGGGGCCTTGCTATTTGTGAGGCCCCTCGTCCGGTCTCACCGCGCTAGACGCGGGTGAGCCCAGCCGGTCCCCAGAGGGGACGGCGATGCTCGCGGCATCGAGCCGCGAGCACATCGCCTGACGGGCCGGCTTGGGAGCGGCCCGGCGCTCGGCCCGGAGACCCCCTACGTTTCGCGAACTGAGTACTTTCCCGGACGCTGTCGAAACCGGGTCGCATGGATCGTCGAGGGTTTGAAGGCAGGGCATGAGCGCTGCCGCCAACCCACTGGAGACCCCGATGCGATTCATGATCCAAGTCCGAGCCAACGCGGTCAGCGAGCGTGGCGACCCGCCCGGGCCGGAGTACGCCAAGCTGTTCGAAGAGATGGGCGCTTTCCACGGCGAGATGGCGCGCGCCGGCGTGCTGCTGGACGGCGCCGGCCTGCGCCCTAGCCGCGACGGCTGGCGCCAGCGCTATCACGCCGACGGGCGCATCGAGCGCATCGACGGCCCCTTTGCCGAGAGCAAGGAGCTGATCGCCGGCTACACGCTGATCCAGGTCCGTTCGGCAGAAGAGGCCCAGGCCTGGGCCGCCCGCTTCCCGATGCCCTTCGTCGGCATCAGCTGCGAGATCGAGGTGCGCCGCCTGTACGAAGAGGCGGACTTCGCGCCCGGTGGCGACATGGCCATCCGCACCGAGTGAGGACGGCGACATGAGCACCCTGTCCTACATCCTCGTCGCGCTCGCCGCGGCCGTGCTCGCGCTGCTGGTCTACGCATCCACGCGACCTGACGAGTTCCGGGTCGAACGGCGTGCGCGCATCGCCGCGCCGGCCGACAAGGTCTGGCCACTGGTCAGCGAGCTGCGCGCCTTCAATCGCTGGAATCCGTATGAGCGCAAAGACCCGTTGCTGAAGAGCCAGTACGCTGGTGCGGCCAGCGGCGTGGGCTCACGTTACGCGTGGGAGAGCGACAAGGTCGGCACCGGCAGCCTCGAGATCACCGGCCAGCAGCCCGGCCGAGTCGTCCAGATGAAGCTGGACTTCGTCAAGCCCTTCGAGGCGCACAACGCCGCCGAGCTGGCCCTGCAGCCCACCGCCGACGGTGCCACCGAGGTGCGCTGGACCATGAGCGGCCCGGCCAACTTCCTGTCCAAGCTGATGGGCGTCTTCATCGACATGGACAAGATGGTTGGCAGCGACTTCGAGGACGGCCTGCACAACCTGCGGCAACTGGCGGAGGCCCGGACATGAAAGACTTGAGCTTCGACATCGACATTGCCGCGCCTGTCGCGCGCGTGTGGGATTGCATGCTCGACCCCATCGCCTACCGCGACTGGACCCGCGCCTTCTGCGAAGGGTCCTACTACGAAGGCTCGTGGGCCGAGGGGTCGCGGATGCGCTTTCGCGACCCGGACGGCAACGGCATGGATGCCATCGTCGAGCAGAACCGCCTGCACGAGCGCCTGTCGCTGCGGCTGGTGGACGACCTCAGCCAAGGCCGGCCCAACCCCGACAGCCCGCTGACCCGTTCGCCCGCGCACGAGATCTACGAGTTCAGCGCCACGGCCGGCGGCGGCACCCGCCTGGCCGTCCACCTCAAGGGCTGGGACGACGGCTTCGCCGACATGATGGCGGGCTTGTGGCCCAGTGCGCTGCAGCGCCTGAAGGCGCTTGCCGAATCGATCCACTGAAGGAGACACAGCATGCAGATCAAAGTCACTAGCGTCATGGTCGACGACCAGGACAAGGCCCTGGCCTTCTACACGGAGAAGCTGGGCTTCAAGAAGATGGCCGACATCCAGATGGGGCCGACCTACCGTTGGCTGACGGTGGTGTCGCCCGAAGGCATCGAAGGCGTCGAGCTGTCGCTGGACCCGATGAACATGGAGGCCTCCAAGGTTTACCAGAAGGCCCTCTACGACGCCGGCGTGCCCATCAACGCCTTCGTCACGACCGACGTCGAAGCCGAGGCGCAACAGCTGCGCGACCGTGGCGTCACCGTGCGCGGCGAGCCGGTCGACATGGGGCCCATCAAGGCCGTCATGTTTGAAGACGGCTGTGGCAACCTCATCCACCTCGTTCAACCGCTCTAAGGACCCCCATGCACAAGCAGATCTTCGTCAACCTGCCCTGCAAGAACCTGGCCGCCAGCAAGGCCTTCTTCGAGGCGCTCGGCTACAGCTTCAACCCCCAGTTCACCAACGACCAGGGCGCCAGCCTCGTGCTGGGCGACAACCTCTACGCCATGCTGCTGGCCGAGGACTTCGCCAAGGGCTTCACCAGCAAGCCGCTGGTGGATGCCAAGGCCGCGACCGAGGTGCTGGTGTGCCTGAGCTGCGAGAGCCGCGAGGAGGTCGACCAGCTCGTCGCCAAGGCCCGCGCCGCCGGCGGCAGCGTGCCGCGCGAGCCGCAGGACCATGGCTTCATGTACGGCCACGGCTTCGAGGACCTGGACGGCCACATCTGGGAGCTGGTCTATATGACCGGTACACCCCCGCAGGGTTGAGCACTGACCATGCACATCCAACAAAAGCTCACGCCCTTCATCTGGTACCAGCGCGGCGCCGAGGATGCGGTGGCGCACTACCTGAAGGTGCTCGGCAAGGGCCTGGTCTTGCACACGCAGCGCTGGGGCGAGAACGCGCCGGGCGAGGCCGGGACGGTCATGGTCGTGCAGTTCGAACTGCTGGGCCTGGAGATGACCGCCTTCAACGGCGGCCCGCACTTCAAGCTCAACGAGGCCTTCTCGCTGACCGTCGCCTGCGAGGACCAGGCCGAGATCGACCACCTGTGGGAGCAGCTGCCTGCAGGTGGCGGCAAGCTCAAGTCCTGCGGATGGGTGGAAGATGCCTGGGGCCTGTCCTGGCAGCTCATCCCCCGGGCATGGTTCGAGATGATCCGCGACCCCGATGCGTCCCGCGTGCAGCGCGTGTTCCAGGCCGTCTGGGGCATGGAGAAGATCGACATTGCGGCGCTGCGCCGTGCTTACGACGGCCACTGAAGCCGTGAGCCATGCCGACATCGCCGCTGGCGTTTGGCTCATCGAGCGCAGCCGCCTCGTGGGCGCTGCGGCCAAGCTGCTGCGCGACCTGGACGAGGCCGAGGACTGTGCCCAGGACGCCCTCATCAGCGCCATCGAGAGCTGGCCGCGCGACGGCCAGCCCACCAATCCGGCAGCCTGGCTGATGACCGCCACCCGCAACAAGGCCCTGGACCGGCTGCGCCGCCGGGTGATGCTGGCGCGCGAGCACGAGCACCTGGCGGCCGACGACGAAGCCTTCGGCACCCATGTCGTGCCCGACTTCGTCGACAACCTCGACGCCGCGCGCGACCAGGCCGAGATCGGCGACGAGCAGTTGCGCCTGATCTTCATCGCCTGCCACCCGGTGCTGCCGCGCGATGCCCAGGTGGCGCTGACGCTGCGGCTGCTGGGCGGCCTGGAGACGGCCGAGATTGCGCGCGCCTTCCTGCAGCCCGAGGCGACGGTGGCCCAACGCATCGTGCGCGCCAAAAAGGCGTTGCACGGCCAGGCCTTTGAACTGCCGACGGCGGCGGAGCGCGCCCAGCGCCTCTCGGCGGTCCTGGCTGTCGTCTACCTGATCTTCAACGAGGGCCACAGCGCCGGCAGCGGCGCCAGCCTGCTGCGCCCGGCGCTGTGCGATGAGGCCTTGCGTCTGGCTCGGCAGCTGCAGCACCTGCTGCCCGAGGACTCGGAAGTGCACGGCCTGGCCGCGTTGCTGGAGATCCAGGCCTCGCGCCTGCCCGCTCGGCTGGATGCCGAGGGCCGACCGGTGCTGCTGCCCGATCAGGACCGCCAGCGCTGGGATCGCCTGTTGATCCGCCGCGGCCTGGCGGCATTGACGCGCGCGATGTCGTCGGGCGACCCCGGGCCCTACACGCTGCAGGCCGGCATCGCAGCCTGCCACGCCCGCGCCGCCAGCGCGGAGGACACCGACTGGAAAGCCATCGTTGCTGGCTACGACCGGCTGCTGGCACTGAACCCATCGCCCGTCATCGCGCTGAACCGTGCCGTCGCGGTCAGCTTTGCCAGCGGGCCGGCCGCGGCCCTGCCACTGCTGGATGCGCTCGCGGCCGAGCCCCAATTGCAGCGGTATCCCTTCCTGGCCGGTGCGCGGGCCGATGTGCTGGAGCGTCTGGGCCGGGTGGGCGAGGCGCGCGACGCCTATCTGCATGCCGCCGAGCTGACCGGCAACGAGGTGCAGCGGGCGCTGCTGATGGCGCGGGCGAAGCGGCTGGCGAGCTGAGCGAACGCCGCTTCACGGCGGACACAAACACAATGGCGGCATGGATGCTCCACGCATGACAACGCCGCGCCTGTACCTCGTCTGTGGCCTGCCCGGCGCCGGCAAGACGACGCGCTCCAGGGCCATCGCCGCCCGCGACACCCGGGCCATCCGGCTGTGCACCGACGACTGGCTCGAAGCCCTCGGCATCAGCCTCGTCGACTACCCGCCGCGGTTTCGATTCGAGCCCCACCTGCTGCAGCACGCCGAGCAGCTGCTTCGAGCGGGCGTCTCGGTCATCGCCGAGTTCGCGACCTGGTCGAGGAGTGAACGCGACGCCATCCGCGCCGTGGCAAGGCGCAGCGGTGCGGCCGTGGAGCTCCATTTCGTCGACGCCGCCACGGACGTGCTGGCGCGCCGCATCCGCGAGCGTGGCGGGCCCCACGCGGAAGTCCTGGAGCGGGACATCCTCTTGAAGCTCGGTCATCGGTTCGAACGACCCACCGCCGACGAGGCGGCCACCTACGACCGGTACCTGGGTCCGCAGGACTCTCAGTCCGAGTGAGCCGATCGGTGGCGCGCACGGGCGCGTCCGAACCGGCGCCGGCATCAGAATCCATCGTCGCTTCGTTCACGCAAGGAGTTGCCATGCCCACCATTGCCCGGTCAGAAATGCTGATCCGAGCGCCCGCGGCGGCCGTCTTCGCGGCCTTTGTCGAGCCCGCCTGGTTGAAGAAGTTCTGGCTCAAGAAGGCCAGCGGCCCGCTGGCGGTGGGCCAGGCAGTGCAATGGGAGTTCCTGGTGCCGGGCGCGCGCGAGCAGGTCAAGGCCGTGCGCCTGGAGCCTGGCAGGCACATCACGTTCAACTGGTCGGACGGCACGACCGTGGACATCCGGCTCGCCCGCTTTGGCCGTGCCACGCGCGTGACGGTCGAGATGACGGGATTCCGCGGCAAGTCGGCCGCCGACGAGGCTGTCGGTGCGACGGAAGGATTCGCGATCGTGCTGTGCGACCTGAAGGCGCTGCTCGAACAGGGCACCTCCGGCGGGATGGTCCGGGACAAGGCCCGGCTGATCGCCGCTCAGCCCTGATCGGCGCCGGCCCGCGCCACCCGCGTATCTCGCAGGTGGGCCGCCAGCCAGAACCACAGCGCCGCCCAACCGGCGCCGAAGGCCCAGCCTGCGAGCACATCGCTGGCCCAGTGCACGCCCAGCATCACGCGGGTCACACCGACCAGCACTGCCATGAAGGCGCCGATGCCGACGAGAAACGCCCGCACCCGCAGCCCTTTGTGCCGCTGGGCGACCAGTACGCTGGCGGTCAGGTAGAACACCGCGGACATGCTGGCGTGGCCGCTCGGAAAGCTCAGGCCGTCGGCCACCAGCGCAGCGAACTCAGGATCTGGGCGGGCGCGCCCGAAGCCGAGCTTCAGCGCCGTGACGGCGAGCGAGGCGGTGATCATCGCCAAGCTCACCGCCGCCGCACGCGCTGGACGGCCGACGATGAGCAGGTAGCCGGCAGTGAGCACCGTGAACAGCGTCATCACCGGCGTGCTGCCCAGGCTGCTCAACTCCCGCATGACGGCTTCCACGAGCGGGTGCGTGGCTCGCCACTGTTGCGCCAAATGCAGCGCGGCCGTGTCCCAGCGGGCGGTGTCGGACTCGCGCATCTCGCCGGCCAGCGCGGCGAAGCCGCTCAGCGTCAGCATGGCGAAGGCGAACACCAGCCAGCGGCGGTGGGCGCGGGACTGCAGGTTCAGCATGGGCAGCAATGCCAGCTCCTCTTCGGCTGCGCGCTCAACCGACGGCGCAGCAGCGCCTCGGCTGCCTCTACGCGCAGCGCCAGCACCAGGGCCTGCAATTCGCGCTGGAGCCGGTTCATCGCAAGGCCACCCGTCAGCGCTCCGTGCTCGTGTTCTCCCGCAACATCCGCTGCATCAGCGTGAAGAAGCGGTCATAGAACTCGCCGGCGGGAATCGTCTCGGAGGCGACCTTGACGAGCGAGTCCTCGCTGGAGGACAGCGGCACCGAGATCGAGCCGAGCGCGCTGACCCCGAGGCTGGCCGCCTGGTTGCTCTTCTTCAACGCATAGCGATCTTGCTGGGCGCTGACATAGGCCGTCGCGACCTCCTGCTTGGGGCCATCGCCGACGCAGACGACGTTGAAGGCGATCTCCATGTGCACCTCGCCGGCCGGCTGGAAGTGCTTGGACCCGCGCACCAGCCCGCTGTCGGCCTTGCTGATGACATAGCCCTGGCTCAGCAGCGCGCGCCGCGCCGCCTCGCAGGTGCTGTCGACATTGGCGTCGAACAGGCGCGAGAAAGTCTCTTCAGCCGCGAAGCTCTCGCCCTGGTAGACCGACTTGGGCTTGGCGCTCATCGAGGGCAGGTTGCTGCAGCCGGCCAGCAGGGTGCTCAGCAGCAGAGGCAGGATCGGGAAGCGAAGACGATGCATGGGGGGATTATTCCGTCGTCCGATGCCACGGTGGATGGGATGCCCTTGGTGGGCCGCGCTGCTTGCCACGGCCGGTTGCCCTTCGCAACGCGGCGCGCTGGCCGTGCGCTGACAGGGCTGCCACGGGCGCGCCATTTGCCGCGAGTGGCTTCCTCCATCCCGACAGCGAGGCACCCACGATGAACCACGACGACCCGACCCATCGTTCCCCACCGCGCGCCGAGCCGCTGCAGCCCGACCGCCCGACGCGCGGCGACGACAAGCAGAAGGAGCGCAGCCCTGAGGCGTCGCGCCGCCACGCCAAGGAGCAGGCCGAGCAGCTGAAGGAGCAAACCGAGACCGCGCTGGAGAACACCCGCGAGGGCTACGGCGGCAGCTGACGCCGGCTGGGGAGCGCGGCTTGCCCGAGTCCGGCCAGTGTCCACAGACCGAAGGGTGCACCCCATGAGCAAGACGGTAGGCGATCAATTGCTGCAGCGTTTGCACGATTGGGGCGTGCGGCGGGTCTACGGCTATCCGGGTGACGGCATCAACGGCCTGATGGGCGCCTTCAGCCGCATCGGTGAGCGCATGCAGTTCGTGCAGGCGCGTCACGAGGAGCTGGCGGCCTTCATGGCCACGGCGCATGCCAAGTTCACCGGGGAGGTGGGCGTGTGCCTTGCCACCTCGGGGCCGGGCGCCATCCACCTGCTCAATGGCTTGTACGACGCCAAGGCCGACCACCAGCCGGTGGTCGCCATCGTCGGTCAGCAGGCGCGCGCCGCGCTCGGCGGCGACTACCAGCAGGAGGTCGACCTGGTGAGCCTGTTCAAGGATGTGGCCCACGAGTTCGTGCACATGGCCACCGTGCCCGAGCAGGTCCGCCACCTGGTGGACCGCGCGATGCGCATCGCGCGCGACCGACGCTGCGTGACCTGCGTCATCCTGCCCAACGACCTGCAGGAGATGGATGCGGTGGAAGAGCCCCCGCGCGAGCACGGTACCGTGCATTCAGGCATTGGCACAACCAGCGAACCGCTGGTGCCCGACGAGGCCAGCCTGCGCGCTGCGGCCGACCTGCTCAACGCCGGCGAGCGCGTCGCCATCCTTGCCGGCGCGGGTGCGCTGCACGCCACCGACGAGCTGATCGCCACCGCCGACCTGCTCGGCGCCGGCATCGCCAAGGCCTTGCTCGGCAAGTTCGCGGTGCCGGACGACCTGCCCTGCGTCACCGGTGCCATCGGCCTGCTGGCACCGTGCCGAGCTGGGAGCTGATGAAGGGCTGCGACACGCTGCTGATGGTGGGGTCGAGCTTCCCGTACTCTGAGTTCCTGCCCAAGGAGGGCCAGGCGCGCGGCGTTCAGATCGACCGGGACGGCCGCAAGCTCTCCATCCGCTATCCGATGGCGCTCAACCTGGTGGGCGACAGCCGCCGCACGCTGCAGGCGCTGCTGCCTTTGCTCAAGCGCAAGGAGGACAGGCGCTGGCAGGCCAAGATCGAGGCCGACGTGCGCGAGTGGTGGCGCGTTCTCGAAGCGCGCGCGATGAACGACGCCAGGCCGATCAACCCGCAGCGCGTGTTCTGGGAGCTGTCGCCGCAGCTGCCCGACAACGCCATCCTGACGGTGGATTCGGGCACCAGCGCCGCCTGGTATGCGCGCGACATCAAGGCACGGCGCGGCATGATGGGCTCGCTGTCCGGCGGCCTGGCCACCATGGGCAACGCCGTGCCCTACGCCTTCGCCGCCAAGCTGTGCCACCCCGACCGCCCGGTCGTCGCGCTGGTGGGCGACGGCGCGATGCAGATGCTCGGCCTCAACGGCCTGATCACCATCGCCCACCACTGGCGGCAATGGCGTGACCCGCGCCTGGTGGTGATGGTGCTGAACAACGGCGACCTCAACATGGTCACGTGGGAGCAGCGGGCCAGCGAGGGCGACCCCAAGTTCAGCGGCTCGCAGGACCTGCCGGCCTTCCCCTTCGCCGAGTACGCGCGGCTGCTCGGCCTGCACGGTCGCCGCGTGGACCGGCCAGAGCAGGTGGCCGGCGCCTGGGCCGAGGCGCTGGCGGCCGACCGGCCGGTGCTGCTGGAGATGATGACCGACGCCAACGTGCCGCCCCTGCCGCCGCACCTGAGCCTGCAGCAGGTCGGCCACTACATGAAGGCGCTGCTGCAGGGCGACCCCGATGCCAGGCAGGTCGTGCTCGCGACCATGCGCGAGGCCTGGGACGGGCTGGTCGGCGGCCGGGGATAGCGCAGGTTCGACGCCTGCGGCGGCAGGAAGTCACAACCTCATCGCTTCAATGTATGTATGATGATCATCATGCAAAAAGCCAAGCGCGACAGCCGAACCGCCGCCAAGGAAGCCACGCACGAGCGCATCGTGTCGGTTGCAGCACGGGCGATCCGCCGTACCGGCTTCGACGGCACCGGCGTGGCGGACATCATGAAGGAGGCCGGCCTGACCCATGGCGGCTTCTACGCCCACTTCCCGTCGCGGGAAGCCATGCTGGCCGAGGCCACCCAACGGGCATGCGCCGAGTCGGCCACGTTGGCCGCCGGCGTCGTCGCGAGCGCCCCGCCCGGACAGGCGCTGGCCGCGATGCTGCAGGCCTATTTGTCGCCGCAGCACCTGGCACAGATCGAGTTGGGCTGCCCTCTGGCGGCTCTGGGTTCGGAGGCGGTGCGCCAGGCGCCCGACGTGCGGCGGGCCACCACGCGCCATATCAAGGAGACGGTCGACCTCATCGCACGCCAAGCGTCCGACTGGGGGCAGCCCGGCGCCCATGAGCGGGCGCTGGTGACCGTCGCGACCATGGTGGGCACCTTGCTGCTGGCGCGCGCCGTGGACGAACCGGCCCTGGCCGACGCCTGGTGCGCCGCCTCGCTCAAGCACCTCACGGCGACCTGAGCCAGGCAGATCCTGCAGTCTCATCCACCATTTTTGCCGCTCTTTTATATGACGATCATCAGCTAAAATAGCGTTCGGCGGGCCGTCAACCGCTCTACCTACCCCGTTGCGCACTCCGTCGGGTACGCCGGCCACCAAGGAAACCCATGAAAGCGCTCACCTTCCAACGCTATGGCAAGACGCCCGACATCGCGCTTGCCGAGGTGCCACGCCCGACGCTGCAGCCCGACGAGATGCTGGTGCAGGTTCACGCCGCCAGCGTCAACCCGATCGACAACATGATCCCGACCGGCATCTTCAAGGCCGTCGTGCGCCTGCAGCTGCCGGCCACGCTGGGCAGCGACCTGGCCGGCGTGGTGACCGAAGTGGGCAGCGGCGTGACGCGCTTCAAGCCAGGTGATGCCGTGTTCGCCAACATCTTCGACCTCGGCAAAGGCGCTATCGCCGAGTTCGCCGTAGTGCCGGAGAGTGCCGCCGCAGCCAAGCCGGCCAACCTCGACTTCGTGCAGGCCGCGTCCATCCCGATGGTCGGGCTCACGTCGTGGCAGGCGTTGCGCGAGCGCGCGCAACTGCGGGCCGGCCAGAAGGTCTTCATCCCGGCCGGCTCTGGCGGCATCGGCACGTTCGCCATCCAGCTGGCCAAGCTGCTGGGCGCAAAGGTGGGCACGACCACCAGCACGGGCAACGTCGAGCTGGTGCGCAGCCTCGGCGCGGACGAGGTCGTCGACTATAAGAAGCAGGCGTTCGAAACCGTGCTGCGCGACTACGACGCGGTGCTGGGCACCGTCAGGGGCGACGCGCTGGAGCAGGCCGTGGGCATCCTCAAGCCGGGCGGCACGCTGGTCTCGCTGGTCGGGCCGCTGGACGCCGCATTCGCCCGCGCCCGCCACCTTAATTTCATGCTGACCTTCGTCTTCAGCATGATGAGCCGCAGCATCCGTCGCCTGGCGAGCCGGCGCCAGGTCGCCTACTCCTTCCTGTTCGCGCGGCCCGACGGCGAACAGCTCGCGCAGATCGGCGCGCTGCTTGAACAGCAGCACATCCGGCCGGTCATCGACAAGGTGTTCCCGTTCGAGAAGGCCCCCGAGGCGCTGGCCTATCTGGCCACCGGCCGCGCCAAGGGCAAGGTCGTCGTGCAGATGCGCTAATGGCAGGTCGCCGCACCTCAACCCTGCTTCCACGCATCCACCTGAGCTGACGCGGGCCGGCCGTCAGCGGCTCGACAACGCACCATCGCGCAGCTGGATCACCAGCGTGCGGCCACCTGTGGCCACTTCTACGGCGTCACCCTGCACGCCCAGTACCGGTGGGGCCTGAATCCAAACGCCATGACGTGCCTTTGCAGCCAGGCTGCCGATAGGCAGATCCAGCGCCATCCGCACGGCCTCCAGGTCGTGGACGGCCAAGGTGCGGTTGTTCTTGTCGATCACCGTCACGGCCAGAGCGCTGCGAACATTCAGCCACTCGTCGAGCAGCACCACCTGGCACTTGTCACTGACAAACGCAAACCGCGGACGCGGCCTGTGCGGCAGGTCGCGCGTCCACACCACCTTGCGCGACGCGGCGCTCACTTCCAGCAGCGTGGCGGTGGTGCGAGCGACATGCGGGTTGGCGGCGGGCCGCAGTTTCAATTCGAGAACGCAGCGGGCTGATGGCGAACTGCGGGCTTCGTACTCTGGCGGCAGGGTGATCCGGTCGCTGGCCATCACAGGGCCGGACCAGGGCACCAAGCCCAACCCGACCGCGAGCCCCGCACCCAACCGGACACCAAATTTGCGGCGGGCCCTGACCCTCATCACCTTGCCCGCCGCAGCTTCATGCCGTCACGAGGCGGCAGCCTTGCGACGGGCCAGACCTGCAACCGTCAGCGCCAGCGCGGCCAGGGCCAGCGAGCCGGGCTCGGGCAAGACGTTCGTGGTGAAGCCGCTGGAGCGTGCCTCGGCAATCTGTGCGGCTGTGAGCTTTTCCAGACCCAGGCCATCGGGATTCACGTCACCCAGTGCCTGCGCGATGGAACGGCTGCCCCCGGACGTCATCAGGTTGTCGGCGGCACCGGCGCCAAAATCGTCATGGCCGAGGCCAAGCACGTGGCCGAGTTCGTGGGACAGCGTGTCAACGCGGCCGATGGCCGAGAAGTCGAACACCGCCTGTGTCATCGCGAACCAACCCCCGGAAGTGCCGCAGCCGAACAGGCTGCCAAAGCCGAAATTGCCGCCGCAGTCGCTCAGGTCGTTGAGAAACCAGAGGTCGATGAC
Source organism: Pelomonas sp. Root405 (assembly GCF_001425165.1). Lineage (GTDB taxonomy): Bacteria > Pseudomonadota > Gammaproteobacteria > Burkholderiales > Burkholderiaceae_C > Pelomonas. Next base: position 89,440 of record NZ_LMDU01000012.1, on the reverse strand, counting down.
CGAGGCGTCACCCACGTTGCCGAGGTCGCTGAAATCGGTCTCGTTCAAACGGGCGCTGCTGTTGACCTGCTGCATGGCGAGGAAGTTCACCTTGATGTCGGCCTGCGCCCAGATCTTCTCGGTGAAGGCGTCGAAGAAGCTGGTGGTTGCGCAGTTGTTGCCGGCGTCGTCGCAGACCTGCCACGCCTGGATCGTGACCTGCCGGGTGGGTGCAGCTTGAGCGGGTGCGCCCAGCAACGAGGCAGCGGCAGCAGCGAGAGCAATAGCCATCCCAACGCGTCGCTTTGCCCAGCCCTTCGGCGTTTTGGTGTGAGCAGACGTGGAGTCGAGTCGCGAGCAGGTTGACATGGTTGTCTCTAAGGAGTTGATTCCAACCTGCCTTCACGCAATTTCCGTGCTTGCGTCCAGGGCATGCTGTGGAGAACTACAAAAATCCTTAGCAATCAATCACCTACAGATCTGAGGGACCGATCTGCAGCGCCATTCACCCGCCCCGCCGCCTGAGTACTGTCAAAGGCATCGACGCACAGCGGTTCGCCTACATCGGTGCATCCCGACTGGCGCCAGGGTGGCGCGAGGGCAGGCCAGCGGGATCCTCAGCTAGCCGGCTTCTGCCTCGGGTTTCGGTACATTGCCCCCTGTTCGCGTCGGCGTCAGGCTAAAAAAGTGGCTCAGTTTTTGGTCGGCGGGACCACTTGCCTGCTCGTTGCCGCGTGTTGGTCCCGCTGCTGAGACGAGTGGGCAAGGCGCTCAGCTAACGATAGTTTGTTGGCTCCGTTCACCGACCCACTAATTCAAGACTCTGCACTACGTGCCGCGACGATCAATGGTCCCATGTAAATCGCGAATGAACATTGAAAGCCTAGAGTCGATGTGAGTCAACATCGGCGCCCCGCTGCTAGTCAAAGTCGACAATCGGTTTGGTTTATCCCAGCCGGTTGTAGTGTGGTAAACGGCATAGTAGACGTAGTAATCGCCAAGGACATCATTCACGCCGACAGCAACCAGTACCGGTCCTGACGGCGTCTTGATTTCCCCGAGCGCGAAGGCGGTGACGTCCATTTTAAGAGGGGCGTGAGTATCGCGCACCCAAACCCCGAAGTCGCCCGCGCGAGTTGTATCTGTGTAGGTCAGAAGATTTAGAAACCCCATGCCCAGGTATCCGCACCTCAGTATGTTGTCGAAGATGACAAGTGCCGGTGTTAAGACAGTTGCCGGCAATTTCAAGGCAGCAGGAAAGGGGACTTCTTGCCAAATCGCGTCTTTCCAATCAAGCTTGGCGACGCAAGTTAGCGACTTTTTATCGTTCACATAAACGCAATATAGTCCCGCCGGCTTGAAGACAATTGGGACACGGTATGCAAGAAAACTTACAGCCGGGTTATTGTTTGACTTTTCGTCAATTAGTGGCGGGGCAAAAGCGCCAACCTCGAGATTCTTCCAGGTGAATATGTACTGGATATTTCCCACGACGCTGCGCAAAGTTGATTCCAGTACCGTGACGCGCCGACTGTTTTTGTCTACATACGCGCAATAGAAGTACAAGCTATGGGCGGAGAGGGATGGGCGTGTAATGCTGAGTACTTCTTCAGGCTGCAAATCATGCTTTTCCTCTCGAACAATAACGGGTTCGCGAAGCATGGGGTGACCATTTACCAACTCTGCCAAGCGATAGTACAAACGGCCCGCCGCCTTCGGTGATCTATCGTCGCGATATATAAACATCACGATAGTATTGTCGTATTTTATGGAAGCTACGGCGCCGTCCGTCGACATGGTGCCCCATTTCTCGTCCGGTGCATGGTGGTTCCAGAATCCGTAATCGTGCTGCTCCTCGGGCGGCTTCTCTCGCCGATTCCAGTAACTACCCATAACGTAGTAGGCGTAATTATTCGCGTTGGAGATGGCAGCGCCAGGATCGAAATGCGCCAATGCTCTGCAATACGCGCGTAGATACGCTTTATCGGACTTTCCATCTCCACCGTTTGTGTCAATTGCCACATGATACATTTCATGGACAACGACAAACGCCCGCATGTACTCCATTGAATCCCAATAAACTGCGTGAATCGCGTGTTCGTTAAATATGAGCGGGCAGAGGTCTATTTGCTTTGTTGCTGTGTTTGTGAATGCAAGCCGAGAATCTAGACCGGACTTACATTCAACTATGTCGGTCGATTTGTTATAAACGACTGCTTTGGTCTCAAGGTAGTGCATGATACTATTCATGCGCTGGACGACGATCTTCTTGCGAGATAGAACATCGCTGACTTTTATCCAAGGCCATACATGTTCGAACCAGGACTCATACATGTCAGATTCATAAGCAGTTTCTGACTGGTGGCTTGAATGGCCGATACGATACTTGTATACGCCCAATTGTGCGCCGCAAGCCACTGCTCTTCCTCAACGGCCGTCAAACCAATGAACTTTGGAGGGACAGGTAACATTTGCTGATCCTTGGTTGACGACGATCCCGGATACGGACGCCTAGTTTGCTTGTATCAAAACATCTCGTCATGCAGCTGATCGTGTTAATAAACAACGATTTTCTTTGTCAGGATTAACTAGTCGGACCTGCAAATTTCCGAATCGCGAGTTCAAGCGACTGCGACGAGGTCGTTGGACCACCGGCGCAGTGGCGTCGGGAGCGCGATTGCGCTGCGTGGACCGTGCGGTGGCGTAGCCGGGTGCGCAAGCTGGCCGCAAGCCGGTGAGCTGTTTAGCGCATAGGGCCATCAGGCCCAAAAGAACATGCTTCAGCCCGCTGGCGCGGAGCTGGCGCAGCAGCGCCCGCATCAGCCAGCTGATGTAGAACCCGACCGCGCACAGCACCGCGTGCAGCGCGTCGCCCTCGCTGCCCTTGAGCCAGCAGCGCTACATGCCGTGGTCCTGCTTGGTGTGCCCGATCAGCGGCTCGATGGCCTGGCGCCGCTTGAACCAGCGCTTTTGATCCTGACTCAGGGGACTTGTACTTGCCGCAGTGGGATATCGGCGTGGTGCCGAAGGTCGCAGTGGTCGATCTGGACTATCGCGGCGTGGACCAGGACGAGCGCCGCTGTTTCGTTGCCAATAGTGCCAACGGCCGCTTCGGCTGTGGTCCGAGGGTACGCCACTCGCGCAAAGCGGCAACTCGGGCTGTCGCATGTTCCGAAGCTGCGATCGTCGACCCGACATCTCGCTATCGAGCAGCGCCTGCTCACGCCTGAATGGGGATCTTCCGAGGCAGCGCAACTGCGAACTTGGTTTGTCGATTGGCTGACGTCAGCGTCACCGTGCCCCCGTGCGCCTTAACGACATGACGGACGATGAACAATCCGAGGCCCAGGCTCGTCCGCTCAGTCTCCTCATCGCCGTGCGCATCCCGCTGCAACGGCTGAAATAGCTTTTCCATGCTTGCCGGCGAGATCGTCGGGCCGGCGTTTTCCACTGAAAGGAGGACCCCGCTGTGGCTTCCGATGAGGCGCAGCGTGATCGGCGCATCTTGATCGCCGTATTTCGCGGCATTGGAGATGAGGTTGCCGATGACCTGTTTAAGCCGATATGCATCCCACACGCCGTCCGTCGCACCCTCTTTGACCACGGCGATCGCGTGCGTAGGCCAGGCTGCGCGTTGCAGTTCGACCTCTTCTTCACAGACCTGAGCCAGGTCGATGCTGCTGGGTGAGATCGGAATACCGAGGTCCAGTGAGGCGCGGCTGAAGTCCAGTAGATCGTCCAGCAACCGCCTCATCCGCTCCCCGCCGTTGATCAGCCGGGCAGTGAGCTTGTCACCTGGAGATCCGTCGTTGAGCCTCGAGAGCAGCTCGGAAGTCAGCAGGATGGCGTTGAGTGGGCCGCGTAGGTCATGGCCCAGAGCTCCCAGGAAGACGTTGCGCCAACGCTCCGTCTCCTGCGCGAAGAACTCCACTGACTCCGCCACAGCTTGGTCAATCGCCTCATTGAACCGGGTCATGTCAGCCAAGCTGTCGGCTCCGGGCACGTGCGCATCTGCCCACAGTCTCAGCACGGTCGCGCGAAGCGCCCGATATTCCGCCACCAGCTGTTTTAAGGTAAAGCCGCCCGTGGCACGCAGCAGCCCATGCGTTTCCGCCGCCGTCTCTGGATCTTGATCCGGACGTGCGGCTTCGCCTCGCGATTTGGCCGTTTGCTCGCCTGGACTTTGGCTGGTTCCGAGATCGATCACTATCGTCTGCAGAATCTGCGCCGCATGATCTCGCAGCGCGGCGATGTCCAACCCGCCGGATGCGGGCAATAGGGTTCTGGCAAAGACCTCCCACTCGGAGAGGATTGCCTCCGTGTTCGTCTCGATGAACTCTGCTAAGCGCATGGTTGGGTCGATGGGTTGCTAGCGGCTGAGGCTCGCGTCAAGCTCACGTGTGGCCCAGAGGGTCAACATCTGGGCAAGGGACCGGTCGCATCGGCACGACCCGATGCAACTCTTCGGCGAGAACGGCGAGGTCAATCGGCTTGGCCAAGAAGCCGTCCATGCCGGCGTCGAAGCATTCTTGCTGCGCGGCAGCTTCCTGCGCGCTGGTGGAGGCCACGATCGGAAAAGGCGCGAGCAAGCCGAGCCGTTGCAGGTCACGAAGGCGGCGAGTGGCGTCGCACCCGCCGAGTACCGGCATGTCGAGATCCATCAGCACGGCGTCGGGCGGTGATTCCAGGCAAACCTTGATGGCTTCCTCGCCGTCACTTGCCACCGTCACGTCGTATCCAAGCACTTCCAACTGCGCCCGTGACAACAGCTGATTCACGCTGTTGTCGTCCACGACCAGGACCTGCTTGACGACTTGTGCATAAAACGGGCTTGGCGACGTTTGTCGCGCTTCATCATTGGACAGAACGCGATCAACGCGCAAGGTGAAGCGCTCCAGTTCACCGGGGCTGAGCGGCAGCACACGGATGTCGACAGGGGTGCGCTCCCTTGCTTTGAGAGTGACCGATCCGGCGAGCACGGCAAGAACGACGCTGACGCCAGGCAGCGCTGCGGCAACCTTCTCCATGAGCGTCAGTTCCGCGCCGTCGATTTCTGCTGCGACAAGCATCATCGGCATGACGTCGCTGGATAGCGCGCCGCTCAATAGCAGGGCAGATGCCTTTTCAAGCGAAGGGAACCGCCTTGTTTGCCAGCCGAGTCGCCGCAGTCGACGGTCGACTGAATCGAGGCGGCCTGGCCGCGGACTGACCAACCAAGCGGCTGCATCGCTGGCGCGAGCATGATGCTCGGCGCCGTCGGGCAGCTGGGCCACGGCCACATGCGTGTGGACTGAAAGTGCCAGTCCATCTCGTCTAGCATCGGTGAAAAGCACTCGTCCGCCAGTGGCCGGGCAGACTCCCCGCGCTTTAACGGTGCGCTGCCTGCCGTCGACTGTGGCGATGGACAGAGGTTGGAGTTGCAGACGCTGGAGCACCTCATCGAGCCCACTCGATACTGTGCCAGTACCGGCTGCGCGAATCACCAACAGGCTCTTGCCGCCCATCGGGATGGCCGCTTCGGCCGTGAACATTAGGAAGCCAGCCTCAAAGCAATCTGTCATGCCCAACAGGATGCGGTGGATGGCAGCCCGCAAACTGGCATCGGGCACCAGCAACTCGACACTTGGGCCTGAGTAGTCAAAGTATGAGGTCAGTCCTTTTGCCCACGCCAGCGGCAGGACGAGCCTGGCGCCTTGGGCGAACAGCTCAGCAAATTCCATTCGGATCTCCCTGGCCGCTTTGGCTGTTGGCGTGGACGAAATCAGCCAAGACGTAGCGATTAAGGCGTCCTTTGCCCGATATCTGCAATCCCTCTGTGCGCCTACCGTTTTCCCCTAGACCAAGCGCAGACTTGTGTGGCAGACGACAGGTCACACCAACGGAACCAGGGCGGCGAGCGCATCCGGCACTGCCGACTCAACCCATTGCTACAGCTGGGAGTTGAAATGCGGACCCGCACCAGCGCGCTGGCGGACAACATCCTGCTGGGCATCAAAGTGGAAGGGCGAAGTGCCCTCCGCACGCTGCGGGTCATCAAGGCGCGGGGCGACATCCGGCGCCTGGTCTCCATCCGCCGCTGCCGAGACTTCGGCTTCTCCATCGATCAGGTGCGGGAGCTTGTCGGGCTCGTCGATGAGCCCGACCGCTCGTGCGCCGACGTTCGCGACATCCCTGCCGCCCACCTCGCGCAGGTGCGGCAGAAGCTTGAAGAACTGAAGGCGCTCGAAGGCAGCTTAAGCACGTTCGTCTGCAGCTGCGACACCGCCTGTTCGGGCGGTCCGGCCGTCGACTACACCATTCTGGAGGACCGGGCCTTGCCGGCAGACAAGGCCCAGGTTGTGCGCGCAGCAAGTTGCTGCGGATAGCAGCCCGCGAGTGACCGCTCCTGGGCCGTCTCTTGCGGCCGAGCCCGACATTCCGCTTTGGGCACTTTGCTGCCGCGGCTAGGCCGGGCGCGACCGACGGCACCCGCTGCCTATGCGCAGGTCGCAACTATGCGCGGGTGACGGGCGGGGAGATCTTGACGTCCAGGAGATTCGCGGCCTCGAAGGAGGCACGGCCGGCCAGACCTCGACATAGTTTTCGCGAGCATGCGGCGTTGCGGAGCAGCGTGTGATGCCGATGGCAGGTTGTCGCGCCGCGCGTCGGCCCTCGACCTGGCGACGATGCATCGTCGAGCCAAATCGCGCGAGTGCCCGCATTCAACGGCCTAACCGACCGGTCCCAGGCCCATGATCCACTTCGAGGCGAGGTAAGCCATCGAACTCGCCAAGACCGCAGTCGCGGCGGGAGCTGTGCAGTTCCCGGACTTGTCTCGCCAAAAATATGCGCAGAAGCTGGGGCGCGTCTCGTGCGGTTCGCATAGGGGAATTTGTGCTGTCACGGCTTGGTCGTGCGCATAGTTGCGACCTGCGCATAGGCAGCGTTATGGAGAGCTTTCCATAACGCTGCAGAGCAGTCGGTCGAGGGGCAGGCCACCTCGCGCCAGTTCGAAACTTTGGCCTCGAAGGTCGAGGCCTTCCGATGTGTCGTTTCGACCCTTTGTCAGCGAGCGATACATTGTTATCAGCCGCAACCTCCAACCAGCGACCGCCATGGACAACCCAAGCGTCACCCTGACCCAGCGCCAGGGCTACCAGTTTGAGCATCATTACGCGCCGGGCATCGCCGTGCTGCTGTCCGACGAGCCAGTGCCCATGGGCACTGGCCTCGGGCCCGACCCGGTCGAGCTGCTGGCCTCGGCGGTCGGCAACTGCCTGTCCGCATCGCTCTGGTTCGCCTGCCAAAAGTACAAGGATGATCCGTCGCCACTGCGCACCGAGGTGAAGGCGACCGTGGGGCGCAACGAGCGCAACCGCAACCGCGTGCTGGGCCTCGCCGTCGACCTGCACCTGGGCAAGCCAGCCGGCGAGCTGGGCCACATCCAACGCGTGCTGGACACCTTTGAGGATTTCTGCACCGTCACGCAGAGCGTGGCGGCGGCCATCCCCGTCACGCTGCGCGTGCTCGACAGCACGGGCGCGGTGCTCAAGGGCTAGGCCGGCATCTCCAGCCCCAGCTCCTTCAGGATGGCCTCGCGCAGCTGATCCATCTCGGGGCTGATCAGGCGCCGCGGGTGCGGCATGTCCAGCTCGAAGCGGGCCTGGATGCGCGTGGGTCGCGGTGACAACACCAAGATGCGGTCGGCCATGTAGAGAGCCTCGTCGACGTCGTGGGTGATGAGCAGCACGGTGTGCTTTTCTTCGGCCAGGATGCGCAGCAACTCGTTGCGCATGCGCAGGTTCATCAGCGCGTCGAGTGCCGAGAAGGGCTCGTCGAGGTAGAGGATTTCAGGCTTGACGATGAAGGCGCGTGCCAGCTCCACGCGCTTGAGCATGCCGCCCGACAGCTCGTGCGGATAGGCGCCCTCGAAGCCCTTGAGGCCGACCATGGCGGCGTAGTGGTCGGCGAGCTTGACCCGCTCAGCATCGACGCCGTGCTCCTGTCCGGTCAGGCCGAACATCAGGTTCTGCTGCACGGTCAGCCAGGGGAAGACCGAGCCGTACTGCGAGATGACGATGCCTTGAGGGCTGGGGCCAGGATGAGGTTTGCCGTCGATGAGCAGGGTGCCGCTGTCGGGCTGCTCGAAGCCGGCCAGGATATTCATCAGCGTGGACTTGCCGCAGCCCGAGGGACCGACGATGGCGACGAACTCGCCTTCGGCAACGTCGAACTCGACGCCCTGGATCACGGGCAGCTGGCCGCCCTTGGCGGCCTTGAAGCTCTTGGTCAGGCCGCGGACGGAAATCTTTTTGCTATCGGACATAGCGCCACCGCACGGTTTTGAGTTTTTCGAGGAGGCGGGTGACGCCGTCCAACATCAGGCCGATGACGCCGATGAGGATCATGCTGGCGATGACGAGGTCATAGCGGTTGCCCGCGTTGCGCGAGTCCATGATGAGATAGCCCAGGCCCGAACGCAGCGCAATCATTTCGGCGGCCACGACGACCAGCCAGGCCACGCCGATGCCGATGCGCATGCCGATGATGATTTCCGGCAGCACGGCGGGAATGACGACGCGGCGGAACATGACCACGCGCGACACGCCGAAGTTGGCCGCGGCGCGCAGGTAGCGCCGGTCGATGGTGTGCACCCCCGATGTCGTCTGCACGATGAGCGGGAACACCGAGGAGATGAAGATCAGGAAGATGGGCGAGACGTCGCCGACGCCGAACCACAGGATGGCCAGCGGGATCCAGGCGATGGGCGAGATCGGCCGCAGCATCTGGAAGATCGGGTTGAAGGTGCGGTAAGCCGCATCCACCCAGCCCATCCACAGGCCGAGCGGAATGCCGATCAGCATCGCGAAGCCGAAGCCGATGCCCACACGCATGAGGGACGCGGTGATGTGCTCCCACAGCGTGCCGTCCTCGGCCAGCTCCAGCGTGCCGGTGACAACCGCCCACGGCGTCGGGAAGATGGGACTCTCGGTGTAGACGACGATGGCCCACCACGCCGCGATGATCACGGTGATGACCGCCAGCGGCGGCAGGATTCGATTCAGGCGCAGGTTCACCGCCCCTCCTTGTCATTCCAGCGTTTCATGAGTTGTTGCCAGCGCCACTGCAGCGCCGGCCAGCCCCGCTCCGGCGTGGCAGCGACGACGACGGCCATCTGGCCGCTGGCGTGCGCGCTGCAGGCAAAGCTGTAGGTCGACGCGACCTCGAAGGGCAGCCTGAAGCTCTGCCCCGGCATGATGAGCACGGGGCCGAACTGCTGCGGCACCTCGTCACGGTTGCGCAGCAGCAGCACGTCGTTGAGACCCAGCGTCAGGTCGATGCGGTCGGGCAGGATCTCGACCTTGTCGCCGGCCATGCGGCGCGCATAGGTACCGGCGGGGATCTCGAACAGCTCGTCGCGTGAGGCAAGTTCAAGGGGAGCGAAAGCGGCCCATGCCAGCGGGACCAGCACGACGACCGGCAGGAGCCACAGCCAGCGCTTCACTTGGCCGCCAGGAGCAGCTTGAGGTCATGGACGAAGTCCTTGGCCTCGTGGCCGTACGGCATCATGGCGCGCAGCTTGCCGGCGCGGTCGATCAGGAAGACCGAGGTGGAGTGGTTCATGCCGTAGGCGTTGCCTTGCTTGGCGGCGATCTTCTCGGCGACGACGCCGTAGCGCTTGCGCATCGCGGCCAGCTTCTCGGGCGTCTCGGTGCCGCCGACAAAGCTGGTGTCGAAGGCGCCTAGGTATTGGCGGATGCGCGCGACGTCGTCGCGCTCCGGGTCGACGGTCACATAGACCACCTGCACGTCCGCCGCGTCCGCGCCGAGCGACTTGCGCGCCTGGGCCAGCGTGGCCAGCGTCGTTGGGCAGACCTCGGGACACTGGGTGAAGCCGAACATCAGCAGCACCAGCTTGCCCTTGAAACGCGCCAGCTTCAGCTCGGCGCCGTCGCTGCCCTTGAGCGAGAACTCCGGCGCGGCTTGTGCGGGTTCGAAGACACCGGCCTTCAGCCGAGGCGGCGTGCTGGCAATCGCAGACGCCGGCAGCGCGGCCAGCAACAACGTTCGGCGTTTCATATCGGGATGGGCGCGGCCTTGGCTGCTTTCACAAAGCTCTCGTCCACGTACTTCTCGTAGGCCACCGGCTGCTTCAAGGTGCCGGCCTCCATGGACAACTTCATCAGCTCGTCGAACTCGGCGCGGATCATGCGCAGGTCGCCATAAGTCACGCGGTCGGTCGGGTTCTCCATCACGAAGCGCAGGATGTTCGGGTCCTGGTTGAAGAACTTGCGACCGGCGGCGATCTGGATGGCTTTCTCGCGGTTGGCGGCCTGCTGGTCGAGCCAGTTGCCGGCGCCCTGCACATGGTCCACCAGGTTCTGCACCAGAGGTCGGTTTTCCTTGATCAGCTCTTCGCGCACGGTCAGCACGCAGCAGATGTAGTTGCGCCATTCATCGCGCGTCATGCGCAGCGGCCTGGCGTAGCCGGCACGCTGGGCCGACGCACCGAAGGGCTCGCCGGTGCAATAGCCGTCGACGGCCTTGGCATAAAGAGCCGCCGGCATGTCGGGCGGCGGCATCTCGATGATCTGGATGTCCTTCGGGCTCATGCCCTCTGCGGCAAGCATCTTGCGCAGGAACAGGAAGTCCACCGCGAAGCGGCTGGGAATGGCGATGCGCTTGCCCGTGAGGTCCTTGAACTTCTTGTAGGGCGAATCGGTGCGCACCATGATGACGGCGCCCGAGCGGTGGCCCAGCGAGACGATCTTGACGGGGATGCGCTTGTCCGCCAGGTCCATGACCAGGGGTGCCAGCATGTAGCCCGCCTGGATGCGGCCCGTCATCAGCGATTCCTTGATCTCGGGCCAGCCGTTGTACTTGCTGTACTCGAACTCGAAGGTCTTGCTGCCGGCGGTCTTGTTGCTGTTGGCGCGCGCCATGCAGGCGACCGGCAGCGTCAGGTTGCAGGTGACCGGCAGGCCGCCAACGATCAGCGGGCCTGATGCGGCCGCCGCGGGCAGGCCGAGCACCGGCAATGCCGACGCGAGCGTGCCGCGCAACAGCTGCCGGCGGTCGACGCTGGGAAATGTGGATTCGCTCAATGCGGTCGCCATACGTAGGTCGACGGACTTTGCCCGCTTCTTACGGGCTGTCCATGCGTGGAGACCGAATTGTGCCTACGTACCTACCGCGGGATTGGTGCGGTATTCGGGCCGAGCGCCGGGCCGCTCCCAAGCCGGCCCGCGATGGCGATGTGCTTGCGGCTCAATGCCGCAAGCATCGCCGTCCCCTTGGGGGACCGACCAGGCAGGCCCGCGTACAGCATGGCCTGACTGGGCGAGGGGCTCACGGATACAGCCCGCGCTCCTCGCGCGCCTGCAACACCCGTGTGCAGGCGACCGTGAAGGCGGCCGTGCGCAGCGGGATCTTGTGGTCCTCGCCCGTTTCCCAGATGTGCTTGAACGCGCCGATCATGATCTTGTCCAGGCGGACATTGATCTCGTCCTCGGTCCAGAAGAAGGACGAGAAGTCCTGCACCCACTCGAAATAGGACACCGTCACACCGCCCGCGTTGGCGATGACGTCGGGCACGACGACGATGCCGCGGTCGGCCAGCACGGCCTCGCCGTCGGGCGTGGTCGGGCCGTTGGCGCCTTCGAGCACCAGGCGGGTCTGGATGCGCTGGGCACGCTCGGCGGTGATCTGCCCTTCAAGCGCCGCGGGGATCAGGATGTCCGTCTTGACGTCCCAGAAGTCTTCGTTGGCGATCGCGTCGGCGCCCTTGAAGCCGGCCACGCCCTTGGTCTGCGCCAAATGGTCCAGCAGGCTCTGCATGTCGAAGCCGTTCTGGTTGAGGATGGTGCCGGTGTGGTCCTGCACGCAGACGATCTTGGCGCCGTTGGCCGCGAACAGCTTGGCGGCGATGGAGCCGACATTGCCGAAGCCCTGCACGGCGACGCGGGCATGGTCCATGTCGATGTTGAGGCGGCGCATGGCCTCCCGCCCGACGACGAAGACACCGCGGCCGGTGGCGGCCACGCGGCCCAGCGAGCCGCCCAGCTCGATGGGCTTGCCGGTAACGACGCCGGTCGCCGTGGCGCCGGTATTCATCGAATACGTGTCCATCATCCAGGCCATGATCTTGCCGTTCGTGTTCACGTCCGGCGCGGGGATGTCCTGGTTGGGGCCGATGATGATGCCGATCTCGCTGGTGTACCGGCGCGTAACCTTTTCCAGCTCCTTCATCGACAGCCCGGTCGGGTCGAGCCGGATGCCGCCCTTGGCGCCGCCGTAGGGCAGGTTGACGGCGGCGTTCTTGATCGTCATCCAGCCGGCCAGCGCCATCACTTCTTCAAGCGTCACGTCGGGGTGGTAGCGCACGCCGCCCTTGCCCGGGCCGCGCGTCAGACTGTGCTGCACGCGGTAGCCCTCGTAGTGGGCAATGGTGCCGTTGTCCATCTCGATGGGGATGTCCACGATCAGCGCGCGCTTGGGCCGGCGCAGCGTCTCGACCCAGCGGCTGAGGTGGCCGAGATAGGGTTCCACGGCATCGATCTGCGACAGATACGTCCCCCACGGGCTGTTGCGCGTGGGCGAAACAAAGGACAGGTTGGGCATGAAATGCTCCGTAACTTTTAGTGGGGCGAACGGTAGCGCGAAGCTTGGCTGTGCCGCCACGGCTTGTCTAGCCAAGTGCGTATGCGCTCATGCAAGCCGTGCATGGAGACGGTTTCGAGAGAGGGATTTCACATCGGGTAGGCCAGGACCGGAAGGCCCTGGCACCGCGAATACCATCCTCGGGTGACCTCTCTCGACCTCGCCCTCCTCTATCTTGTTGCCGCGGTGCTCGGCGTGGTCGTCTGCCGCAGCCTGAAGCTGCCGCCCATGCTGGGCTATCTGGCCGTCGGCGTGCTGATCGGCCCGAATGCGCTCGCTTTCGCCCAGGATTCGGCCAGCATTTCCTATCTGGCGGAGTTCGGCGTGGTCTTCCTGATGTTCGCCATCGGGTTGGAGTTCAACCTGCCCAAGCTGCGCTCGATGCGCACGGCGGTGTTCGGGCTCGGCATGGCGCAGGTGGGGCTGACCGTTGCCGGCGCCATCATCGGCAACGCGATGCTGATGGGCGGGCTGATGCTGCTGGGCCAGCCCTGGGACCTGCGGTGGGAGGGCGCGCTGGTGCTGGGCGCGGCCATGGCGATGAGCTCGACGGCCATCGTCGTCAAGTTGATGGCGGAACGGCTGGAACTGGAAAGCCCACACGGCAAGCTCGTCATGGGCGTGCTGCTGTTCCAGGACTTGGCCGTGGTGCTGCTGCTGGTGCTGATCCCCGCGCTCAACAGCAGCGGCAGCGAGATGGCCGAGGCGCTGGCCTGGGCCGCGCTGAAGGCGGCCGTGCTGCTGGGTCTGCTGTTCTATGGCGGCCAAAAGCTGATGCGCTGGTGGCTGACGCTGGTCGCGCGGCGCAAGAGCGACGAGCTCTTCATGCTCAACCTGCTGCTGGTCACGCTGGGGCTGGCCTGGCTGACGGAGCACGCCGGCCTGAGCCTCGCGCTTGGCGCGTTCGTCGCCGGCATGCTGATCGCCGAGACCGAATACAAGCATCAGGTGGAGACCGACATCCGGCCCTTCCACGACGTGCTGCTGGGGCTGTTCTTCATCACCATCGGCATGAAACTGGACTGGCGGCCGCTGGTGGATCACTGGTGGCTGGTCATCTTGCTGACCGCTCTGCCGGTGCTCGCCAAGTTCGCGCTCATCGCGGGCCTGGCGTGGCTGTTCAAGTCACCGGCCGGCGTGGCACTGCGCACGGGCCTTTATCTCGCCCAGGCCGGCGAATTCGGCTTCGTGCTGCTGACCCTGGGTGAGCAGCACAGCCTTGTGGCGCCCGAGTGGGTCAGCCCGGTGCTGGCGAGCATGGTGCTGTCCATGCTGGCGACGCCCTTCATCATCATGTACAGCAACCGCATCGTCATGAAGCTGTCCAGCAGCGACTGGCTGATGCAGTCGGTGCAGCTGACCAGCATCGCCAAGAAGAGTATCAAGGCCGAGGCCCACGTCATCATCTGCGGCTATGGCCGCTCGGGCCAGAACCTCGCGCGGCTGCTCGACGGCGAAGCGATTCCCTACATCGCGCTCGACCTGGACCCCGACCGCGTTCGCCAGGCCGCCGCCGCAGGCCAGAGCGTGGTCTTCGGCGACGCGGCCAAGGTGCAGAGCCTGATGGCGGCCGGGCTGGCACGAGCCAGTGCCGTCGTCGTCACCTATCACGACACGCCGTCGGCGCTGAAGATCCTCAACCTCGTGCAGACGCATGCACCGCGCGTGCCGGTCGTCGTGCGCACCATCGACGACAGCGACCTCGAAAAACTCAAGGCCGCAGGCGCCACCGAGGTCGTGCCCGAGGCCATCGAGGGCTCGCTGATGCTGGCCTCGCATGCCCTGGCGCTGGTGGGCGTGCCGATGCGCCGCGTCATCCGCATCACGCGCGATGCGCGCGACAAGCGCTACGGTCTGCTGCGAGGCTATTTCCATGGCGCCGACGACGACACCGTCGACGAGCTCGACCAGGCGCGCCTCGCGTCCGTCACCCTGCCCGCGGCCAGTGCGTTGGCCGGCCACCTGCTGGAGGACCTGGCCCTGCATGCCATGGGTGTCGCCGTCGTGTCACTACGCCGCGCCAGCGGCAAGGCCGTCCCGGTGGACACCGGCGCGACGCTGGCGGGTGGCGACACGCTGGTCATCAGCGGCATGCCGGCGGCGCTGGCGCTGGCCGAGGCCCGGCTGCTCACTTGATGCCGCCTGCGTGACAAGCCGGGGCAAGGCGCTGCGCCACACTGGCGCCACCCCGCACTCCAAAGCCGCGCCATGAACTTCGATTACAGCCCCAAGGTTGCGCAAATGCGCGAGCGCCTGCTCGCCTTCTTCGACGAGCACATCTACCCCAACGAGCGCCGCTATCTCGAGGAGGTCGAAGCCAACCGCCGCGCCGGCAATCCCTGGGTGCCGACCCGGGTCATCGAAGAGCTCAAGCCCAAGGCGCGCGCGGCCGGGCTGTGGAACCTCTTCCTGCCCAAGTCCACGCGTGCGCCCGAGGGTCTGTCCAACCTCGAGTACGCGCCCATGTGCGAGATCATGGGCCGCGTGTTCTGGGCGCCCGAGGTCTTCAACTGCTCGGCTCCCGATACTGGCAACATGGAGACGCTGGAGCGCTACGCCTCCGAGTCGCTGAAGGACAAGTGGCTGGAGCCGCTGCTGCGCGGCGAGATCCGCTCCGCCTTCCTGATGACCGAGCCGGCCGTGGCGTCCAGCGACGCGACCAACATCGAGTGCCGCATCGAGCGCGATGGTGACGACTACGTCATCAACGGCCGCAAGTGGTGGAGCAGCGGCGCCGGCGATCCGCGCTGCGCCGTCTACATCGTCATGGGCAAGACCAACGCCGAGGCCGGTCGCCACGAGCAGCAGTCCATGATCGTCGTGCCCGCCGACGCGCCTGGCATCACCGTGCTGCGCCCGCTGTCGGTGTTCGGCTATGACGACGCGCCCCACGGTCACATGGAGGTCGAGCTGAAGAACGTGCGCGTGCCGGCCGCCAACATCCTGCTCGGTGAAGGCCGCGGCTTCGAGATCGCGCAGGGTCGCCTCGGCCCGGGCCGCATCCACCACTGCATGCGCTCCATTGGCGCGGCCGAGCGTGCGCTGCAGCTGATGTGCGAACGCGCCATTGCCCGCACCGCCTTCGGCAAGACCATCGCCCAGCAGACCGTCACGCAGGAGCGCATCGCCGAGTCACGATGCATGATCGAGCAGGCGCGCCTGCTGACGCTGCGGGCCGCCTACATGATGGACACGGTCGGCAACAAGGTCGCCAAGGCCGACATCGCGATGATCAAGATCGTCGCGCCCAACATGGCCCTGCAGGTCATCGACTGGGCCATCCAGGTGTTCGGCGGCGCGGGCGTCTCGCAGGACACGCCGCTGGCCATGATGTTTGCCCACCAGCGCACGCTGCGTCTGGCCGATGGTCCGGACGAGGTGCACCGCAACTCGCTGGCCAAGCTGGAGCTGGCCAGCCACATGAAGCTGCCGACTGGCGACGTCCAAATGCCGGTCACGCGCGGCGGATGACCCGCTGGCGGGTCATCCCCGCTCTACTTCCTGGCTGTGGCCAGAACGAAGTCCGGATGGATGTCCCGCTGCCCATGTCGCGGGAAATCGATGCGCACCACCTCGGCCGTGCAGGCCCGCACCTCGCCCCAGCCGAAGCGGCGCACGCGCACCCGCTGACCGGGCGCAAAGGCGGCTGCTGCGACCGGCGGCGCCTTTGCTTCGGCGGCGGGCTCGTTGCGCTCGGCCGCCAGCAGGCGCTCGAAGCGTGCGCAGCTGTCGCAATGGCCGCAACGGCCCGTTGAACCGGCATTGGCGTCCAGCGTCTCGCCGAAGTGCGCCAGCACGCCGGCCCAGCGGCAGCCGCCGGCCTTGGCATACAGCACCATAGCCGCCAGGCCGTCGCGGTCGTTCTGCTGGCGCTGCTGCGCCGCGGCCTCCGCGGCGTCCACGACGGTCTGCGGGTCGCGGCGCGTGGCCGGCTTCAGCCCCGTGGCTTCGTTGCCGCGCAAGGCGCGCACGGCGCGCAGGCCGGCCAGCACCCTGTCCAGGCGGCGCTGCGGCAGCCTGACCATTTCGGCCAGCGCGGCCGGCAGCCAGCCACCCTGCGGCGTCTGGCTGGCCAGGGCGCGCCAGACCGTGCTCAGCTCCTCGCGCGACGGCGCCTGGCCGCCGGCGAAGAACTGCTGCAGCGCCCGGTCGCCCTCGCGGAACAGCAGCACGCCGTCGGCCGGCTCGCCGTCGCGGCCGGCGCGGCCGAACTCCTGCACATAGGCCTCGATGGAGGCCGGCATCTGCGCATGCAGCACAAGGCGGATGTCGGGCTTGTCGATGCCCATGCCGAAGGCATTGGTCGCCACCATGACGCGGGTCGTGTCGTTCATGAATGCTTCCTGCGCGGCCGTGCGCTCGGCGGCAGGCAGCTTGCCGTGATAGAGGCCGGCTGCCACGTCGGCGTCGCGCAACTGGCGGTGCAAGGCCGTGGCCTCGCGCACGGTGGCGCAGTAGACGATGGCGCTGCCGGCGTTCGGGACCAGCGCCTTGACCCGGCGCAGGATGAACTCACGCCGTTCCTGCTCGGTCTGCGGCAGCTCGACGGCCAGGCGCAGGTTGGGACGGTAGACGCCGTGGCAGAGCACGCCGTCGCGGGGGATGTCGAAGGCCTCGGCAATCTCGCGCTGCACCGGTGCCGAGGCCGTGGCAGTCAGTGCCAGCACGGGCGGGCGGCCCAGGGCGCGGCGGGCGTCGCGCAGCGCGCTGAAGGCCGGCCTGAAGTCGTGGCCCCATTGCGAGATGCAGTGCGCCTCGTCCACCACGAGCAAGCCCACGCGCTGGCCCTGCAGCAGCGTCAGCGTGCGGCCGTCGGCCAGGCGTTCGGGTGTCGTGAACAGCACTCGAACGGCGCCGCGCGTCAGCAGCGCCTCGGCCTCCAGGCGGGTGTTGGCGTCCAGCGCCGAGTGAAGCTGGCGCGCAACGACGCCGCGCGCTTCGAGCGTGTCGCACTGGTCCTTCATCAAGGCGATCAGCGGCGAGATGACGATGGTCAGCGCTTCGCTGAGCACGGCGGGCAACTGGTAGCACAGCGACTTGCCTGCGCCCGTCGGCATGACGGCCAAGGTGTTCTTGCCCGCCAGCACGCGCGCGATGACTTCGCCCTGGCCAGGGCGCAGCGAGTGCATGCCGAACACCCGCCTGAGCGTCGTGCGCAGCTTGACCGGCACCACCGGCTCGCGCGGCGGCAGCTTCTCGGGCACGGGTGCCGGGCCGGGCCGCGGCGAGTCGTCGTCCGGCGCCGGCGCCGGGCCCGGCGTCTGCAGGGTGGCGACGGCGCTCACGCTGCGGCTTTCCGGTCGCGTCGTGGGGCCAGCAGGCCGCTCACCTGGTCCAACACCTCGGGCGCCCAGCCCATGCCCATGTGGCTGGCCTGCACTTCGATGTCCCTGACATGCCTGAAGCGGCGCGCGTGGGTGCACGCCTCCCATGCCACGACACCGTCGCGGCGGCTGTAGAGCGAGGTCGTCGGCACGGGCGGCGGTTCGGCCAGGCGCTTGCGCAGTTCGGCCTCGTTCGGCGGCGGCTTGCCATTGAGCAGGCGGAACAGCCAGCCGACGTTGGTGTCGTCGGCGCTGCCGTTGAACGGCGTGCCGATGGTGATGACATGGTTGACGCGGTCGGGCCAGCGCTTGGCCAGCTCGCGGGCATAGAAGCCGCCAAGGCTCCAGCCCACAAGGCTGACTTCGCGGGCCGGCAGGATGCGCTGCTGTACCGACCCGGCGAGCTGGTCCAGCCATTCATCCGCATCGCCGCTGGGGCCGGTGTTCAAACCCTGTCCCCAGTCCATCGCGCGGAAGCCGGCGCGCTCCAGGTGGCGGCGCAGCGGCCACAGCGTGCGGCCGTCGGTCGCCAGGCCGGGAAAGAGCACGACGGTGTGGCCGTCGCCGACCTGCTCGGGCGCGTTGCGCCAATGACCGAGGGCCTGCAGCGCTTCCAGCGTGGCCCGTGCAGGCTCCGACGCCAGCAGCGACAGGGCGGGGCGCCGGCTCGGGGCGCTGGCTTCGGCGCCGCCGGGCTTGCGAGACAGGGGGAAAGCGGGGGAGGTCATGGCGGTGGGGCCTCGAAATGAGTTGGACACATGCTGCGGTGCGGCAGAGCGCCGCGGTGCCAGCCCGCCGCCACAGCCGCTGTAGGACAGGCGGCGACGCGGCGCCTTCCTACGCAGGGCGCGGTGCGCCGCCCGGCACACTCCCGCCCACCATGAGCAGCTTCCTCAAACCCTATCTCGCCGCCCTGCTCGTCATGGGCGTGCTGGACGCGCTGTGGCTGGGCTGGCTTGCGAAGGACTTCTACCGCCAGGAGATGGGCGCGCAGATGGCCGAGCAGATTCGCTGGGCACCAGCGCTGATCTTCTATTTCGCCTATCCCGCCGCGCTGGTGGCGCTGGCCATCTTCCCGGCCGGCCAACCTATGGGCATGCAGATCGCGCGCGCCGCCCTGGTCGGCCTGGTCGCCTATGGTGTCTACGACCTGACCAACATGGCCACGCTGCGGCATTGGCCGTTGAAGCTCGCGCTGGTGGACACGGCATGGGGCACTTTTGCCAGCACGCTCGCCGGTGCGGCTGCGGCATGGGCGGCACATCGCTGGGACTGACAGAATCGCGGGATGGCCAAGCCCGCACCCAAACTCAGTCCCGACGACGTCAAGCGCGTCATCGCCACCGCTTTCGAAGACGCGCCGCCCTACACCAAGGTGCTGCTCACGCATGGCATCGGCCATGGTGAGCTGGTCGCCCTGCTCAAGCGCGAGCTGACCCCGGCGGCCTACAAGCTCTGGGCCGCGCGCGGCCGGGCGAGCAAGGGGCCGACGAAAAAGGCGACCTGGCCCCATGGCCGCTGATCTGGCGCTCGGGCGCCGCCCGGTGCTGGCCTTGCTGGCCGCGCTGGCCGCGTGCACCGACCCGGACGACCGATTTCGCAACCGAATCGACAAGGGCTGGCACCGCGACGATCTTGAAGCGCTGCTGCTGCATTGGCACAAGCATGCGCCGCGGCCTGACGGCAGTTTCCAGACGCGTTTCGACCGGGCCTGGAAGGCCTTGCCGCAGCCGGAGCTGGAGCTGACCGCCCAGGCCCGCCTCGTCTACACCTTTGCGGCCGCGCACGAGTTCATCCAGGACGCGGGTTATCTGGCGGTGGCACGGCGCGGCGCCGACTATTTGCTGGAGCGCTTCCGCGACCCGGTGCATGGCGGCTTCTTCCACACCGTGGCGGTCGACGGCAGCCCGCGCGCAGCGGTCAAGCGCGCCTACGGTCATGCCTTCGCGCTGCTGGCGCTGGCCGAGGTCTATCGTGTCAGCAGCAACGAACGCTACCGCGACGCGGCCCAGCAGGCGTGGCGCGAGATCGAGCTCGGTTTCGGCGACCCGGCCGGCGGCCTGTTCAATGAATGCGACCGCGAGTTCAAGCCCATCCCCGGCAGCCGCACGCAGAACCCTGTCATGCACATGTTCGAGGCCCTGCTCTGCCTGCGTGGGGCCAGCGGCGACAAGCTGGCCGAGGCCGGTGCGCGGCGGCTGGGCGACTTCGTGGCCTACAAGCTGCTGCAGGGCCAGGGCGAATCCGAGGGCGGCGGCGCCTTCGTTGCCGAGTGGTACGACGAGGCCTGGAAGCCCCTTCCCACCAAAGCGGCCGGTGGCTACATCGACATCGGCCATCAGTTCGAATGGAGCCATCTGCTGACGACCGGCGCGCCCGTCTCGCCGGTCTACCCGCAGGTCGCCGAACGCCTGCTGGCCTATGCCGTGTCGGCGGGCTATGACGACATCGACGGTGGCTGCGGCGTTCGCGCCTTCCCGGACGGCGGCAAGGCCGACATGCGCAAGGGCTGGTGGCAGCAGGCCGAGTGCATGCATGCGCTGCTCGTGGCCGCCCAGGCGACGGGCCGCACCGACCTTTGGCGGCGCTACGAGCAGACGCAAGCGCTGGTCAAGGACCAGCTCGTCGACGCCGAGCATGGCGGCTGGCGCATGGCCGACGCCCTGCCTTGCAAGAGCGGCGGCTGCAAGGACGAGCAGCCCGACCCGTACCACATGGTTCGCCTGCACCAGGCGGCGCTCAAGGTCGCGAGCTGAGGCGGGTTCGGCGCGCAGCACGGTTGGCGCTGTGAACCCGGCCGCGGCGCGGTGTTGTTCAAGCTCTACATCGGCCGTGCGCTGATGTTGTTCTTCGCTCGGCCGGGCCACGGAAGGCGCCGGCCCGTCTCCTGGGAACGCTAGTGGCTTACCCGGATTCGCGATGCCAAAGCCAGCATCGAGAAGTCCAAAAATGTGATTAGTCGCGAATCGGTCGGCCCCCTAGCATGAATTCAGACCCCAGCCACAGGCGCCTTCAGAGCGACTCAGGACGGCTGAAGGGTTGGTCGATTCCCAATAACGATTCCGGAGACACAAGATGAACAAGCCAGCCCTGGCGCCGCGGCATGCGCGCGCTGACTCGCAGCGCTTCGCTCTCAGCCTGACCGCGGCCGCCGCGCTCGCCGCCCTGTCCACCACCGCCCTGGCGCAGGAAGCCGCCAAGGGTGAGGCGCTGGAAACGGTGGTCGTCACCGGCGTCAGGGCTTCCCTGACCAAAAGCCTGGCGAACAAGCGCACGAATGACCAGGTTGTGGAATCGGTCGTCGCTGAAGACATCGGCAAGCTGCCGGACAACAACGTCGTCGAAGCGCTGCAGCGCGTGACCGGCATCCAGGTCACCAACCGCGCGGGCGGCGAAGTCGGCGCCATTTCCATCCGCGGCCTGCCCGACGTGGCAACCACCTGGAATGGCCGCAACATCTTCACCGCGTCCGGCACGCAGGTGGCACTGCAGGACATCCCGTCGACCCTGGTGCGCCAGATCGACGTCTACAAGACGCGCGACGCCGGCCAACTGGAGAACGGCATCGCCGGCCAGATCGACGTCAAGTCGCTGCGCCCGTTCGATTTTAAGGGCTCCAAGTTTTCGCTGCTGGCGCGTGAGACCTATCTCGACCCGGCGAAGAAGTGGAACCCGCAGCTGAGCGGTATGGCCAGCAACCGCTGGAAGACCGACGCTGGTGAATTCGGTGCGCTGGTCAATCTGTCGATGGTCAAGACGGACTATCGCAACGAAAGCGTGACGCCCGGCGCAATGGTGCCCTTCACCAGCCCCAATGCTGCTGAGGTGCCGGCGGGCTATACCCCGTTGCAGCGCATCTTCGACAACAACGTCTGGACGCCTGGGACTTATACCGGCCTGCCGCAGAAGGCCGGTTCGACACTGAACTTCGGCGGCACCCAACACCCCTATTACCTGGCGCGTGACGCGGTTTTCCAAAGCGACGTCGAGGGCCAGCGCGAGCGCCCGGCCGCGAACCTCGCATTGCAGTGGCAACCGAACGAGGATGCCGTCTACACGTTCGAGGCGATGTACAACGGTTATCGCGACAAGGCCTTCAACAAGCTGCTGTTCAGCTTCGTCGACTGGTGGGGCAGCCTCGGCCCTAACCCCGCGAGCACCATCACCACCTTCCCGGGAACAAACGTCATCAAGACGCGGACCGTGAATGATGTCTACGGCTTCAACAGCGGCGACTACCTCACCTCGGCCACCGATTCCTACGTCTACGCGCTGAACGGCAAGTGGAACCTCGGCGACCGTCTGCGGCTGGACGGCGATGTGTCGTACCAGACCAGCAAGTTCCATTCGGAATTCACGGCCACCCGCCTTGATCGCGTGGCGCCTTCGATCACCGTCGACTTCAATTCAGGTGGCGGCAACACGGCCTTCAAGTTCAACAACAACGCCGAGCTGGTGGACCCTGCCAAGTGGAACGTGGCGCAGTTCTACGACAACGCCAACCGAAACGAGGGCAGCGCCGCGACCGCCAGCCTGAACGGTGCCTACGACGCCGAGTGGGGTCCGCTCAAGACGCTGCATTTCGGCGTGCGCTTCGACAGCCGCAAGGCGTCTGAAGCCAACCGGACGCAGTCGGGCTTCCTGGGTAAAAACCTCGCCACGCTGGGCGCGAATTACTACCACGTCAATTCGAACTTCGGCACCGACATCTCGGACGTCCCGCGCGCCTGGATCGAGCCGAATGCCTACTACATCCGGGACAACCTCGACCAGTGGCGCCAGATGTACAGCGCGGCCGATCCCAACTTCCAGACGACCGACAAGCTGAGCCTGCAAAAGACCTTCCAGGTCAAGGAAGACACCACGAATCTCTTCCTGATGGCGGACAGCGAACACCGTGTGTTCGGCCGCCCGCTGCGCGCCAATTTCGGCGTGCGCTATGTGCAGGTCAATACCGGCATGACCGCTTACGAGGTCAATGCCACCACCAAGGTCGTGACGCCTAAGAGCGCCGAGAAGACGGCCAGGAAGTTCCTGCCCAGCCTGACGCTTCGCTACGAGCCGGTCAAGGACGTGCTGGTGCGCTTGAACTACGGTGAAACGCTGCGTCGTCCGGGCTTCGGCGATCTGAACCCGGTCTTGCAACTCAGCGACGACGTTTCGCGGGTCGGCTACGGCGGCGGCAGCGGCGGCAACCCCGGCCTGGAGCCGACGCGCTCCAAGAACCTCGACCTCACGGGCGAGTGGTATTTCCAGAAGGACAGCGCCCTCTACGGCACCGTCTTCCAGCGCAAGATCGAGGGCCTGGTCGTACCGCTGCGTCGCCGCATCCGCGTCGGTCCGGCCGACGACCCGTTCCGCAACTCGACCTCCGGCGGCGACCACAGCAACGGCTATGACTACGTCATCAGCTCGCCGGTCAATGCGTCCGACGGCGAGATCAGCGGCGTCGAGCTCGGTGCGATCTACTTCCCGAAGGGCCTGCCGGGCTTGCTCGACGGCCTGGGCTTCCAGGGCAGCGTGACCCGTTTGACATCGTCGCAGAACGTGCCGACGGCCAACAACGCCGGCCAGATCGTCTCGCAGTTGGAGTCGCCGTTCTTCGGCGTGTCCAAGCTGTCGTGGAATGCCACGCTGGCCTACGAGAAGGGCCCCGTCGGCGCGCGTCTGTCCTATGTCAAACGCTCCAGCTTCCTGGCCGCCAACGAAGCCGCGCTGTTCGCCAACCCGATCGGCATCTGGCGCCAGCCGGAAAAGAGCGTGGACGTCCAGCTGACGTACAACCTCAACGACCGTATGGCGTTCGATATCAGCGGCGTCAACCTGACCAACGAGATGCAGCAGCAGTACTACAAGTTCGGCGACGCGGGCAGCCCCGAGTTGACCAACTTCGGTACGGTCCAGATCGGACGCTCGGTGTCGGTCGGTTTCCGCTGGAAGCTGTAAGTCGGCCTCTGGGGTAAGCAGGGCGTTGCCGCGGTCCTGGGCAGCGCCCATTCTCTTGATCGCTGATCGAGCCGCCTGGGCGCCCTGCTCCGCTCGTGTCTTTCGGCCCGCTGCGCGGGCCTCCGCCTTGACCTCGCCACGCAGGGCGCCCAGCCGTCTCGATCCGGCACGCGCTTTACTCGTTGAGTCAAGCCACTGGTGTCTGCACAGCGCAGTGGCAAAGGGGTGCAGCGAGGTAAAGGAGGAGGGTCACGTAGCGGCCCGGGGGACACGAGCGGAACCACTCCGCCGCTGATCCCTGCCTCACCGTAACTGCCATGTCCGACCTGATCCAGCCCCTGATCCGCCAGCGCGCCGACCCCCACATCAGCCGCCACGGCGACGGCTTCTATTACTTCACCGCGTCGGTGCCGGAGTACGACCGCATCGAGGTGCGCCGCGCCACCAGCATCGAAGGCCTGGCCGATGCGCCGGTGTTCGACGTCTGGCACAAGCCCGAGACCGGCGCGTACTCCGAGCTGATCTGGGCGCCCGAACTGCATTTCAACGACGGCGCCTGGTATGTCTACTTCGCTGCCGCGCACACGCGGGCGCTGGACCACCTCGGCATGTTCCAGCACCGCATGTATGCGATCCGCAACCAGGCGACGGATCCGCTCGGTGGCACGTGGGAATTCCTGGGCCAGGTCGATTCGGGCATCGACAGCTTCTGCCTCGATGCGACCACCTTCACCCATCGCGGCCAGCTCTATTACCTGTGGGCCCAGAAGGATCCGGCCATCCCGGGCAACTCCAATCTGTACATCGCCCACATGAAGACGCCCTGGCAGCTGGCTGGCAAGCCGGTGCTGCTCAGCCGTCCCGAGTACGACTGGGAGTGCCGCGGCTTCCTCGTCAATGAAGGGCCGTCCGTATTGCAACGCCCCGGCCGAGTCTTCATCAGCTACTCGGCCAGCGCGACGGACGAGAACTACGCCATGGGCCTGCTGTGGGCCGACGAGGGCGCCGACCTGCTGGACCCGGCGAGCTGGCACAAGTCCGCCCAACCGGTCATGCGCAGCGCGGGGGAGGACAGCGTGTTCGGCCCCGGCCACAACAGCTTCACAGCGACGGGCAACCCGGACGAGGTGCTGCTGGTCTATCACGCCCGCACCTATACAGAGATCGTCGGCGACCCGCTTTGGAACCCCGACCGCCACACCTTCGTGAAGCCATTGCGGTGGTCGGCCGACGGCATGCCGGTCTTTGGCCGGCCTTCCCGCCTCGACTGATATCCAAAACAACATCGGTACACCTTGGAAATTGATTGGATTGCAATTCCCTCGGCTCCTAGCATCGTTCCGAACCGGCACATCTGCCTGCCGCCAGAACGACACCGAGACAAGACATGACGACTGAGGACAAGAAAAGCAAGGTCAAGCTGCGCTCTGCGGAGTGGTTTGGTACCCAGGACAAGAACGGTTTCATGTACCGCTCCTGGATGAAGAACCAGGGCATCCCCGACCACGAGTTCAACGGCAAGCCGATCATCGGCATCTGCAATACGTGGAGCGAGCTGACGCCCTGCAATGCTCACTTCCGCAAGCTGGCCGAGCACGTCAAGCGCGGCATCATCGAAGCCGGCGGCTGGCCGGTCGAGTTCCCGGTGTTCTCCAGCGGCGAGTCCAACCTGCGCCCCACGGCGATGCTGACGCGCAACCTGGCCAGCATGGACGTCGAGGAAAGCATCCGCGGCAACCCGATGGACGCCGTCGTGCTGCTGGTGGGCTGCGACAAGACCACGCCCGCCCTGCTGATGGGCGCGGCCAGCGTCGACGTGCCGGCCATCGTCGTCACCGGCGGGCCGATGCTCAACGGCAAGCTCAATGGCAAGAACATCGGCTCAGGCACGGCCGTGTGGCAGCTGCACGAGCAGGTCAAGGCTGGTGAGCTGAGCATGCACGACTTCATGGCCGCCGAGGCGGGCCATTCGCGCTCGGCCGGCACCTGCAACACCATGGGCACGGCCTCGACGATGGCCTGCATGGCCGAGGCGCTCGGCACCTCGCTGCCGCACAACGCCGCCATTCCTGCCGTCGATGCACGCCGTTATGTGCTGGCCCACCTGTCGGGCATGCGCATCGTCGAGATGGTGTGGGAAGAGCTGACCCTCTCCAAGGTACTGACCAAGCAAGCCTTCGAGAACGCCATCCGCGTCAACGCGGCCATCGGTGGTTCGACGAATGCCGTCATCCACCTGAAGGCGATTGCCGGCCGCATCGGCGTGGACCTGGAGCTGGAAGACTGGACGCGCATTGGCCGCGGCACGCCCACTGTCGTGGACCTGCTGCCCTCGGGACGCTTCCTGATGGAAGAGTTCTATTACGCCGGTGGCCTGCCCGCCGTGCTGCGCCGCCTGGGCGAGGCCGACCTGCTCCCGCACAAGGACGCACTGACCGTCAACGGCAAGACGCTGTGGGCCAATGTCGTCGACGCGCCCATCTATGACGACGAAGTCATCCGCCAGATCGACAACCCGCTCATCAAGGATGGCGGCATCTGCATCCTGCGCGGCAACCTGGCACCGCGCGGCGCCGTGCTCAAGCCCTCGGCGGCCACGCCCGAGCTGATGAAGCACCGCGGCCGCGCCGTCGTCTTCGAGCACTTCGAGGACTACAAGGCACGCATTGTCGACCCGGACCTGGAGGTCGACGCCAGCTCCATCCTCGTCATGAAGAACTGCGGCCCCAAGGGCTACCCCGGCATGGCCGAGGTCGGCAACATGGGCCTGCCGCCCAAGCTGCTGGCCGCGGGCGTGAAGGACATGGTGCGCATCTCCGACGCCCGCATGAGCGGCACCGCCTACGGCACCGTCGTGCTTCACGTGGCGCCCGAGGCGCGCGCCGGCGGCCCGCTCGCCGTCGTCAAGGAAGGCGACTACATCGAGCTGGACTGCGCTGCCGGCCGCCTGCACCTGGACATCACCGAAGCCGAGCTGGACGCTCGCCTGACCGCCTGGGCCGCCGCCCAAACCGTGGACCCGCAGGACGCCAGCGGCTACCGCCAGCTCTATGTGCAGCATGTGCTGCAGGCCGACGAAGGTTGCGACTTCGACTTCCTGCGCGGCAAGCGCGGCTCGGCCGTGCCGCGCCACTCTCACTGATTCCGAGGTTCTCCATGAGCAACACCATCCAGGGCCTGGCCTTGATCGGCGGCGAGCCGGTGCGCGGCAACGGCGCTGCCTTCCAGGCGTTCGACCCCAGCAAGGGCGAAGCGCTCGGCCCCGACTTCCACGCGGTTGACGCCGCCCAGGTGGCCGAAGCCTGCGCCCTCGCTGGCGCCGCCTTCGACACCTACCGTGCCACGACGGACCAGGAGCGTGCCGACTTCCTCGAGCAGATCGCCGCGCAGATCCTGGCGCTGGGCGACGATCTCATCAATCGCGCGATGGCCGAGACCGGCCTGCCGCGCGCCCGCCTGGAGGGCGAGCGTGGCCGCACGATGAACCAGC
The DNA here is from genome assembly GCF_001425165.1 of Pelomonas sp. Root405. Taxonomy (GTDB): domain Bacteria; phylum Pseudomonadota; class Gammaproteobacteria; order Burkholderiales; family Burkholderiaceae_C; genus Pelomonas. The sequence continues at coordinate 62,062 of NZ_LMDU01000012.1, read as the reverse complement.
TCAAGCTGTTCGCCGAGCTGCTGCGCGAAGGCAGCTGGCAGGACGCCCGCATCGACACCGCCCTGCCCACACGCACGCCCCCCCGGCCCGACTTGCGCCTGCGCTTCGTCGGCGTGGGTCCGGTGGCCGTGTTCGGCGCCAGCAACTTCCCGCTGGCCTTCTCGGTCGCCGGTGGCGATACCGCTGCCGCGCTGGCGGCCGGCTGCCCGGTCGTCGTGAAGGCGCATTCGGCCCACCCCGGCACGTCGGAACTCGTCGGCCGCGCGGTCGTCGAGGCCGTGCGCCTGAGCAAGCTGCCCGCCGGTGTCTTCGCGCTGCTGACCGGCAGCGGGCACGGCATCGGCGACACGCTGGTGCGCCATCCGGCCATCCAGGCCGTCGGCTTCACCGGCTCGCGCAGCGGCGGCACGGCGCTGATGGCCGCAGCGGCAGCCCGCCCGCAGCCCATTCCCGTCTACGCCGAGATGAGCAGCATCAACCCGGTCGTTGTGCTGCCCGGCGCGTTGGCGGCACGCGGTGCCGAGATCGCGACCGGCTTTGCGGGTTCGCTGACGATGGGCGTCGGCCAGTTCTGCACCAACCCCGGCCTCGTGCTGGGTCTGGCCAGCGCGGATTTCGACCGCTTCGCGGCCGCCGCCGCGGAGGCCCTCAAGCCCGTGCCGGCCGCCACCATGCTGACCCCTGGTATCGCCGGCGCCTACCAGCGCGGTGAGGACCAGCTCGCCGGCCAGCCCGCCGTCGACACGCTGCTGCGCAGCACATCGAGCGGCTGCCAAGGCGCGCCCAGCCTGTTCAAGACCACGGGCGCGGCCTTCCTGGCCAACCACGCGATGCAGTCCGAGATCTTCGGCCCGGCCTCGCTGCTGGTCGCCTGCTGGGACCTGGACGAACTGCTCGCCGTCATCGAGGGTCTGGAAGGCCAGCTGACCGCCACGCTGCAACTGCAGGACGACGACGAGGCCGACCTGGCCGCCGCCCGTCGCCTGCTGCCGGCGCTGGAACGCAAGGTTGGCCGCATCCTGGCCAACGGCTATCCCACCGGCGTGGAGGTGTCGACGGCCATGGTGCACGGCGGCCCCTTCCCAGCGACGAGCGACGGCCGCAGCAGCTCCGTCGGCACCGCGGCCATCCAGCGCTTCCTGCGCCCCGTCTGCTACCAGAACATGCCGCGTGCGCTGCTGCCGGCGGTACTCAGAGAACCGAACGAGCGTGGCGTCTGGCGGCGCCGTGATGGTGCCCTTACGCGGAACTAAGACGCGTCAGCCCTGACAGAACAACGAAGGAGACAAAGACGATGAAGAAGCAACTGTTCGCCCTTGTGGCGACCCTGGCCGTAGGCGCAAGCGCCGTGGCCGCCGACATCAAGCTGGTCGTCAACCCCGACCAGCCCGGCCCGGTCATCCACCGCAACATCTACGGCCAGTTCGCCGAGCACCTCGGCACCGGCATCTACGAAGGCATGTGGGTCGGACCCGAGTCCAAGATCCCGAATGTGCGCGGCTGGCGCAAGGACGTGGTCGCGGCGCTCAAGGAGCTGAAGGTGCCGCTGGTGCGCTGGCCCGGCGGCTGCTTCGCCGACGAATACCACTGGCGCGACGGCATCGGCCCGCGCAACAAGCGCCCGGTCAAGGTCAACACCCACTGGGGCGGCGTGCCCGAGAACAATGCCGTCGGCACGCACGAGTTCTTCGACCTCGTCGAACAGCTCGGCGCCGAGGCCTACGTCAACGCCAACGTCGGCACCGGCACCCCGCAGGAAGCGGCCGAGTGGCTGGAGTACATGACCGGCGAGGGCAACGCCACCATCGTCGAGCAACGCCGCAAGAACGGCCGCGACAAGCCCTTCCGCGTGCACTACTACGCGCTGGGCAACGAGGCCTGGGGCTGCGGCGGCAACATGCGCCCCGAGTACTACGCCGACATCTACCGGCACTGGGCCACCTTTCTGAAGACGCCCGAGCACAACCGCCCGAAGTTGATCGCCAGCGGCGGCAACGGCATGCAGACGGAGTGGACGGAAGCGCTGAGCAAGGGCGTGCCCAACGTCACCGCCATTTCCCACCACGCCTACACGCTGCCCACCGGCAACTGGGAGAAGAAGGGCTCGGCCGTCGGCTTCCCCGAAAGCGAATGGGTCTCGACACTGGGCAACGTCCAGCAGATCGAGAACATGATCAAGGTCAACAAGGCCGTCCTTGAAAAGAACGACCCGAGCAAGAAGATCGGTTTCTACTTCGACGAGTGGGGCAGCTGGTACGACCCCGATGCCGGCAGCAACCCCGGCTTCCTGGTCCAGCGCAACACCCTGCGCGACGCGCTGCTCGCGGCCCTGCACTTCAACGTCTTCCACGACCACGCCGACCGCGTGCACATGACCAACATCGCCCAGATGGTCAACGTGCTGCAGGCCATGATCCTCACCAGCAAGGACAAGCTGGTGCTGACCCCGACCTACCATGCGTTCGCGATGTACACGCCATTCCAGGACGCCACCTCGGTGCCCGCGAAGATCGAGAACAACCCGGTCTACAAGGTCGACAAGTTCTCCATGCCGACGCTCTCCGCCACCGCCGCGCGCGGCAAGGACGGCAAGCTCTACATCGGCCTGGTCAACTCGAACGCGAACCAGCCCGCCGAGCTGACACTGCAGGTCGGCTCGGGCGCGCCCAAGGCCGTCAAGGGCAAGCTGCTGACCGGGGCCGCGATGGATGCGCAGAACGAGCTGGGCAAGCCGGCGCAGGTCGTGCCCCAGGCCTTCGAGGCCCGGGCCGCTGACGGCAAGCTGCTGATCAAGCTGCCGGCCAAGTCCTTCATCGTCGTCGCCGTCGAAGGCTGACGCCTCCCTCCCCTTTGCCCGGGCCGTCCTCGCGGACGACCCGGGCTTTGCCGTGCCCGTCTGCCGCGGGGGGCGGCATACCGAAACCTGCATCGGCAGCGTCCGCAATGTGATTGGCGCGGCGGTGCACAGCGCCATAGGCTGTGCCGCAAAACCAAGCCAACAGGAGACAAGACACCATGGCCCTGCACAAGCGCCGCGACCTTCTCGCGGGTTCTGCCGCCGCATTCGTACTGACCGCCTGCGGCGGTGGCGGCGGTGGCGGCGACAGCCCCGCACCCTCGCCCAGCCCGGCGCCCGCGCCCGCCCCGACACCAGCGCCAGCGCCCACGCCGGCACCGGCACCGGCACCCACGCCCGCCCCGGCGCCCGCGCCTTCGCAGTCGCCCATCGCCTTCGCCAACGCCGGCGTGCATGACCCCTCGGTGATCCGTGCCGACGGTGCCTTCTACGTCTTCGGCTCACACCTGGCCGCCGCCAAGTCGACCGACCTGATGAACTGGAGCAAGCTGGCCGATGGCGTCAACAACGCCAATCCGCTGTTCGGCAACAAGGTGACCACCGAGCTGGCCGAGACCCTGGCCTGGGCGCAGACGACCACGTTGTGGGCGCCCGACGTCACGCGCCTGCCTGGTGGCCAGTACGCCATGTACTACAACGCCTGCAAGGGCGATTCGCCGCGCTCGGCGCTGGGCATTGCCGTGGCCGACAAGGTCGACGGCCCCTATGTCAACAAGCAGCTGCTGCTGAAGTCCGGCCAATGGGGCCTGCCCAGTGAGGACGGCACGGTCTACGACGCGACCAAGCATCCCACCGTCGTCGACCCGTCGGTGTTTGCCGACGCGACGGGCAAGCTGTGGATGGTCTACGGCTCCTACTCCGGCGGCATCTTCATCATGCAGCTGGATGCGGCCACCGGTGTGCCGCTGCCTGGCCAGGGCTATGGCAAGCACCTGATGGGCGGCAACCATGCGCGCATCGAGGGCCCCTACATCCTCTACAGCCCCGAGAGCCAGTACTACTACTTGTTCGTCTCCTTCGGCGGCCTGGACGCGGTGGGCGGCTACAACGTGCGCATCGCCCGCTCGCGCAACCCGGACGGCCCCTTCGTCGACGGCACCGGCACCGACATGGCGACCGTCAAGGGCGCCGCGGGCACCATCTTCGACGACGCCAGCATCACGCCCCACGGCATGAAGCTGATGGGCGGCCACCAGTTCGTGCTCGCCAGTGGTGAGACCGGCACGGCCCTGGGCTACGTCTCGCCCGGCCACAACTCGGCCTACCGTGACGCGGCGACGGGCCAGTACTTCATCGTCTTCCACACGCGCTTCCCCGGCACCGGAGAGGCGCACGAGATCCGCGTGCACGAGATGCACCTGAGCGAAGACGGCTGGCTGGTCATCGCACCGCTGCGCTACGCGCCGCTGAGCCTGGCCACGCCGGCGCAGACGGCCGACGTCAGCGCAGCGCAGGCGGCCGGCGGCTACAAGCTTGTCAATCACGGCAAGGACATCACCGCCACGACCAAGGCGTCCATCAACGTGACGCTGAACGCCGACGGCACGGTCACCGGCGGCATGACGGGCACCTGGACGCACAAGGGCAGCAACAAGCTCAGCATCGTGAGCGGCGGCGTGACCTATGCGGGCGTACTGTCCCGTCAATGGAATACCAACGCCAGTGCGTTCGTCGTCGGCTTCAGCGCACTCTCAGTCGGTGGAGTCTCGCTCTGGGCCATCCGCACAGGGAGCTGATGTGAAGAAGCTGCTCGTCGCTCTGACTCTCGCGCTGTGCGCCCATGGCGCCCATGCGGCGACGCAGCTCTTCCCGCTTGACCGCGTGCGGCTGCAGGATGGCCCCTTCTTTGCCGCGCAGGCCACCAACCTGCAGTACCTGATGGCGCTGGACGCCGACCGGCTGCTGGCGCCTTTCCTGCGCGAGGCCGGGCTGGTGCCCAAGTCGCCCAGCTATGCCAACTGGGAGTCCAGCGGCCTGGACGGCCACATGGGCGGCCACTACGTGTCGGCGCTGGCGCTGATGTGGGCGTCCACGGGCGACGCCGAGGTGAAGAAGCGTCTGGACTACGTCATCGCCGAGCTCAAGCGCTGCCAGGACGCGCTGGGCAATGGCTACATCGGCGGCATCCCCGACGGCGCCAAGGCCTGGAGCGAGGTGGCCAAAGGCGACCTCAAGGTCGACAGCTTCGCGGTCAACGGCCGCTGGGTGCCCTGGTACAACATCCACAAGGTGTTTGCGGGCCTGCGCGATGCCTGGGTGCATGCGGGCAGCGCAGACGCCAAGGTCATGCTCGTCAGGCTGTCCGACTGGGCGCTGCGTCTGACCACGCCGCTGACCGACGCGCAGATGCAGGACATGCTGCGCGCCGAGCATGGCGGCATGAACGAGGTGCTGGCCGACGTGGCCGACATGACCGGTGACCTGCGCTACCTGGCGCTGGCCCGGCGCTTCTCGCACCAGGCCATCCTGCAGCCGCTTGCCAGCCAGCAGGACAAGCTGACCGGCCTGCATGCCAACACGCAGATCCCAAAGGTCATCGGCTTCGCGCGCATCGCGCAGATCTCGGGTGAGGACGAGGGCCGGCAGGCGGCCGAGTTCTTCTGGCGCACGGTGGTCGAGAAGCGTTCGGTCGCCATCGGCGGCAACAGCGTCAAGGAGCACTTCCACCCGGCCGACGACTTCAAGCCCATGCTCAACGAGGTGGAGGGGCCCGAGACCTGCAACAGCTACAACATGCTGAAGCTGACCGCGCTGCTGCAGCAGGCCGCGCCGGGTCAGGGCCGGTATGCCGACTACTACGAGCGCACTCTCTACAACCACATCCTCGCGTCCCAGCATCCGCAGGGCGGCTTCGTCTACTTCACGCCGGTGCGGCCACAGCACTACCGCGTCTACTCGCAGGTGCACGAAGGCATGTGGTGCTGCGTGGGGTCGGGCATTGAAAGCCACGCGCGCCATGGCGAGTTCATCTACGCGCATGACGGCGATGCGCTGCACGTCAACCTCTTCGTCGCGTCGACGCTGGACTGGCGCGAGCGCGGCGTGAAGCTGACGCAGTCCACGCGCTTTCCCGACGAGTCGCGCACGCGGCTGACGGTGGACGGTGCCGGCAGCTTCGCGCTGAAGATCCGCTATCCCGGCTGGGTTGCGCCCGGCGCGCTGAAGGTCAGGCTCAACGGCAAGCCGGTCGCCGTCAAGGCCAGGCCCGGCGGGCATGTCGAGCTGCGCCGCGACTGGAAGGCGGGCGACCAGGTCGACGTCGAGCTGCCGATGCGCACGACGCTGGAGCCCATGCCGGCGCTGAAGAACTACGTGGCCGTGCTGCACGGCCCTATCGTGCTGGCCGCCAAGACGCCGCAGCCCGGAGAGAAGCTCGACTTCCGCGCCGATGGCTCCCGCATGGGCCACATCGCGCACGGCGCTGTCTGCCCGCAGGACAGCGCGCCCGTCTTCGTCAGTGACAAGGCGGACTTCATGCGCCGCTTCAAGCCCGTGCCCGGCCAGCCGCTGACCTTCGTCGCACCCGGCCTGATCCAGGGCGGCAGGGGAGCCGAGGATCTGCAGCTCATCCCCTTCTTTCGCCTTCACGACTCGCGCTACATGCTCTATTGGGCGCGCAGCACACCCGCCCAGCAGAGCCTGCTGCGCCTGGAGCTGGCCAAGGCCGAGGAGGCGCGTCTGGCGCTGGACGCACAAACCATCGACCAGGTCGCCCCTGGCGAGCAGCAGCCCGAGTCCGACCATGGCTTCAAGGGCGAAGGTGCCGAAAGCGGCATCGCCCCGGCCGGCCGCTGGCGGCATGCCAAGCAGTGGTTCAGCTATGTGCTGAACGACCGCGAGGCGCAGGCCCGCACGCTGCGCCTGACACTGGCCAGCAGCGACGCCGGCCGGCGCTTCGACGTGATCGTGAATGGCCAGCTGCTGGCCGAGCTGGTGCTGGCCGCCGAGACCGCGCCGCTGTACAGCCGCGACATTGCGTTGCCGGACGAACTGGTGCGTGCTGCGGGCGGCAAGCTGGAGGTGCGCTTCGTCGCCAAGCCGGGTTCCCTCGCGGGCGGGCTCTACGGCCTGCGCTTGTTGCGGTAGGGCCTGTTAACGCCACGGCAACGGGTCGCGTTGCGGCCAGAAAGGCCGCGAGCAAGGCGCAAAGCGGAGCCGGGTTGGGCACCCGGCGAGCATTTGCAACGCCGCGCGCGGCCTTTCTGGCCGCAACCCGAAGGGAAGGCCTGCCGCCAGGGGCCACTCGGCGTTGCGCCACTTGCCCGCACATGAGTGCGGGCGGCGTGTCGCGCCTTGATTGGCCCCTGGCGGCAGGCCTTCGCGACCCATTGCCGTGGCGTTAACAGGCCCAGGCTTGACGAAGCGGTGCGGCGGACTTCAACTTCCCCCATGCCGCTGACCCGCCGCACCTGTCTGGCCCTCGCTGCCGCGCCGCTGGCCGCACGCGCTACGGCGGAGCTCGTCATCGCCATCGACGTGCAGAACCCGCCCTTCATGTACGCCGGCCGCGACGGCCAGCCGCGCGGCGTCTACCCGCTGTTGTTGCGCACGGTGTTCGCCCAGCTGGGTGTGCCCATGCGAGTCATCTGTCTGCCGTGGACACGCGCGCTGGCCGGGCTGGAGCGCGCCGAACATGGCGTGGGCGGGCTGTACTCGACGGCTGAGCGTCTGGCGCGCTGCGACTTCAGCCAGCCGCTGCATGTCGAGACGCTGAAGATCTACGCGCGGCGCGGCAGCCTGCGCGTGTTCGACCGCATCGAGGATCTGCGCGGCCTTCGCGTGGGCGTGCTGCGGGGCTGGAGCTATGGCGACGCCTTCGACGCGGCCGCCCGCGCCAGCCTCTTCCTGGCCGAGCCAGTGGCGTCCGACGTGCAGAACTTCGGCAAGCTGGAGCGCGGTTTCCTGGATGTGGCCGTCGTCATCGAACAGTCGGGCGACGCGCTGCTGGCCGGCGGCGAGTTCCCGTCAGTGCGCTCGCTGCCCAACCCGCTGACCGAAAACCCGACCTTCATCGCCTTCAACAAGTCGGCCCAGCAGCGCCCGCTGCTGGGCCGCGTGGACGAGCAGTTGGAGAAACTGCGCCGCAACGGCGAGCATGCGCGCCTGGTCAGCCTGGGCCTGAGAGACTGAGGGACGAGGGATATCGGAAACGACATGCCTTCGGCGACAAATGTCATTGGTCGCGCATCACCGGGCTTCCTACCATCGGCCGTCACAAGATCACGATATGGAGACAACCATGAACTTCCTGCGTCGCAGCCTGCTCGCTGCCGCCTTGCTGACCCCCGCGGTCAGCGCCTTTGCCGCCCCGCTCGTCATGGGCTTCTCCCAGGTCGGCGCCGAGAGCGAATGGCGCACCGCCAACACCGCCTCCATCAAGTCCGCGGCCAAGGCCGCCGGTGTGACGCTGAAGTTCGCCGACGCGCAGCAGAAGCAGGAAAACCAGGTCAAGGCCATCCGCAGCTTCATCGCGCAGAAGGTGGACGTGATCGCCTTCTCGCCGGTGGTCGAGTCCGGGTGGGACACGGTGCTGAAGGAAGCCCAGAAGGCCGGCATTCCCGTCATCCTGACCGACCGCGCCGTCAAGGTCGCCGACCCGTCGCTGTACGTGACCTTCATCGGCTCCGACTTCGTCGAGGAAGGCCGCAAGGCCGCGCGTTGGCTGCTGGAGCGTGCCGCCAAGACGCCGGGAGCTGCGCTGAATATCGTCGAGCTGCAGGGCACCGTGGGTTCGGCGCCGGCCATCGACCGCAAGAAGGGCTTCGAGGAGGTCATCAAGACCAACCCCAAGCTGCAGATCATCCGTTCGCAGTCCGGCGAGTTCACGCGCGCCAAGGGCAAGGAAGTCATGGAGTCCTTCCTGAAGCAGCGCGACAAGAAGATCGACGTGCTGTACGCGCACAACGACGACATGGCGATCGGCGCCATTCAGGCCATCGAGGAAGCCGGCCTGAAGCCGGGCAAGGACATCGTCATCATCTCGATCGACGGCGTGCGCGGTGCCTTTGAAGCCATGAAGGCGGGCAAGCTCAACGTGACCGTCGAGTGCAACCCGCTGCTCGGGCCGCAGCTGATGCAGCTGGCCAAGGATGTGGTGGCCAAGAAGCCGGTGGAGAAGCGGATCACGGTGGAAGAGGGCGTGTTCACGGCGGATATGGCGGCGAAGGAATTGCCGAATCGGAAGTATTGATTTCCGTCGCGGTTGATTCGGCTCGCTCGTCGTGGGAGCAGGCAAAACCGCCCCTGCGCAATGCCCTTCGCGCCGGTTCTGAAGGGAAAGTTCCAAGAACAGCCGAACAGCCAACACGCCCTAGCCAAACCCGAGGGTCGCCCGCCGGGGCGAACTCTCGGCATCACTCGTGGCACCAAGCCAGAGGTGAACAGACATGACAACGCCTCAGCCCGTGCTGGCACTGACCGGCATCCACAAATCCTTCCCCGGCGTCAAAGCCCTGACCGATGTCAGCCTGCGCCTGTACCCCGGCGAAGTCCACGCGCTGATGGGCCAGAACGGCGCCGGCAAGTCCACGCTGATCAAGGTGCTGACGGGCCTCTACACGCCCGAGGCCGGTCGCATCACGCTCGACGGCGAAACCATCGCCCCAAGGCGCACCGAGGAGGCCCAGGCCCTCGGTATCCAGACCGTCTACCAGGAAGTCAACCTCTGCACCAACCTCAGCGTCGCAGAGAACATCTGCGCCGGCCGCTTCCCACGCAAATGGGGCCGCATTGATTGGCAAGCCGTCAACGCCGAAGCCAAGCGCGTGCTCGCGCAGATGGACCTGGACATCGACGTGACGGCGCCGTTGTCGCGCTATTCGCTTTCCGTCCAGCAGATGGTCGCCATCGCCCGCGCGCTGCGTGTGCAGGCCAAGGTGCTCATCCTCGACGAGCCTACGTCCAGCCTGGACGATGCCGCGGTGCAGCGCCTGTTCACCGTGCTGAAGCGCCTGCGCAGCCAGGGCCTGGCGATCCTCTTCGTCACCCACTTCCTCGACCAGACCTATGCGCTCGCCGACCGCATCACGGTGATGCGCAATGGCGAGACCGAGGGCGAGTACCTGGCGAGCGACCTCAGCCGTCTGGCACTCGTCAACAAGATGGTGGGCGCGCCGCCCGATCAGCAACCCACCCGGTTGGACAGCCGCGCCCCGAAAACCGGTGCCCCTGTCCTGAAGGCACAAGGGTTGTCCCGGCGTGGCGCGCTTCACCCGCTTGACCTTGAACTGCGCCGCGGCGAGGTGCTCGGCCTGGCCGGCCTGCTCGGCTCCGGCCGCACCGAGGCCGCGCGGCTGCTGTTTGGTGCGGACACCGCCGACGCGGGCCATGTCGAGACCGGCGAGCACAGCGGCCGCTGGCACTCGCCGCGTCAGGCCATCGCCGCCGGCATTGCCTTCTGCTCCGAGGACCGCAAGCACGAAGGCGCCATCCTCGATCTCTCGGTGCGCGACAACATCCTGCTCGCGCTGCAGGCCAGGGCCGGCCTGCGTCTCGTCATGAACCATGAGCAGCAGCAGGCGCTGGCCGACGACTACATCCAGCGCCTGGGCATCAAGACGCCGAACGCCGACACGCCGATCGGACAGTTGTCGGGCGGCAACCAGCAGAAGGCCCTGATGGCTCGTTGGCTCGCAACCGATCCTGCCGTCCTCATCCTCGACGAGCCCACCCGCGGCATCGACGTGCGCGCCAAGGAAGACCTGATGGACGCCGTGCGTGCACTCGCCCACCGTGAAGACGGGCAGGGCATGTCGATCCTCTTCATTTCTTCCGAACTGCCCGAGGTCCTGCACTGCAGCGACCGCGTCCTCGTGCTGCGCGACCGCCGCGCTGCCGGCGAATACCGCCGCGGCGAGCTGGACGAACGCAGCGTGCTCGAAGTCATCGCCGCCGAGCCCGCCGCGACCGAAGCCGCATGAATTCCCAGAGTCTTCCCATGTCCACGCCAAGCGCCCCTTCCGCAGTTTCCAGGGCCTGGAATCACCCGCTCGCGCGGCCCGTCGCCGCGCTCGCGCTGCTGCTCGCCGTCGCGGCCATCTTCGTGCCGGGCTTCCTGCACCTGGAGATCAAGGACGGCCACCTCTACGGCAGCCTCATCGACATCCTGCATCGCGCAGCACCCTTGATGCTCGCGGCCCTCGGCATGACGCTGGTCATCGCCACGCGCGGCATCGACGTCTCGGTGGGGGCCGTCGTGGCCATCTCCGGTACCGTCGCCTGCGTGCTGGTGGGCTCGCACGGCTTGCTCATCGCCTTCGCCGCCGCGCTGGCCGCCGCGCTGCTGTGCGGGCTCTGGAACGGCCTGCTCGTGTCCGCACTCGGCCTGCAGCCCATCATCGCCACACTGATCCTGATGGTCGCCGGCCGGGGCCTGGCTCAACTGCTGACCGACGGCCAGATCATCACCGTCTACGAGCCGGAGTCCTTCTTCTGGCTGGGCGGCGGCTATCTGCTGGGCCTGCCGGTGTCGCTGTTCGTCGTGGCCGCCGTGGCCGGCCTCACGGCGCTGCTGATGAAGCGCACGGCGCTGGGCCTGTTCATCCAGACCGTCGGCATCAACCCTGTCGCCGCGCGCCTGGCCGGCGTCCGCACGGCGGCCATCGTGTTCTTCGTCTACGTCTACTGCAGCCTCGGCGCGGGGCTGGCCGGGCTGATGATCTCGTCCAACATCAAGAGCGCCGACGCCAACAACGCCGGCATGCTGTTGGAGCTGGACGCCATCCTCGCCGTCACCCTCGGCGGCGGCCAGCTCAATGGCGGCAAGTTCAGCTTGCTCGGCAGCCTCATCGGCGCGCTGATCATCCAGACGCTGACGTCCGCGATCTACGCTTTGGGCGTGCCGCCGCAGGTGACCATGGTCGTCAAAGCCGTCGTCGTGTTCGCGGTCTGCATCTCGCAGTCGTCGTTCTGGTCGCGGAGGTCCGCATGAAGCGCCTCCTCTCAGCGCCGTCCTTCACCACCTGGGTCAGCGTCGTGCTGATGGTGCTGCTCTTCGTCGCGGGTGCGACCAGCTACACCGGCTTCGGCTCCACCCAGGTCGTGCTCAACCTGCTGATCGACAACGCCTTCCTGCTGGTCATCGCGGTGGGCATGAGCTTCGTCATCCTGTCCGGCGGCATCGACCTGTCGGTGGGCTCCGTGCTGGCGCTGACCACCATGGTGGCCGCCTGGCTGTTGCAGGTGGCGCAGTGGCCGGCCGAGCTGGTCATCGTGGTCGTGTTGTTGGGCGGCGCGGCCTTCGGCGCGCTACAGGGCGTGGTGATTCACGTCTTCAAGCTGCAGCCCTTCATCGTCACGCTGGCGGGCATGTTCCTGGCGCGCGGGCTGTGCTTCCTGATCAGCGTCGACAGCATCACCATCGATGCGCCGCTGTTCGTCACGCTGTCGCAGACGCAGATCCCGCTGCCCTTCGGCGACGCCTTCCTGTCGCCCGGCGCGGTGATCGCGCTCGTCATGCTGGGCATCGGCCTGTGGGTGGCGCATTGCACCGCCTTCGGCCGCACTGTCTACGCGTTGGGCGGCAGCGAGCAGTCGGCGCTGATGATGGGCCTGAACGTCGGCCGCGCCAAGGTCGCTGTGTATGGCCTGAGCGGCTTGTGCGCGTCGCTGGCCGGCCTGCTGTTCGCGTTCTACATGCTCAGCGGCTATGGCCAGCATGCGCAGGGCGTGGAGCTGGACGCGATTGCCGCGGTGGTCATCGGCGGCACCGTGCTGACGGGCGGCTATGGCTATGTGGCCGGCGCGCTGTCCGGCGTGCTGGTGCTGGGCCTGATCCAGACGCTGATCGCCTTCGACGGCACGCTCAGCTCCTGGTGGACCAAGATCGTCATCGGTGCGCTGCTGTTCGTCTTCTGCGCCGTGCAACGGCTGCTGTCGCTCAAGAAGGCAGTGGCCTGATCGCCGCATGGAGTCCTTGATGAAAATGCTTTGCGCATCGTTGCTGGCGGGCCTGGCCTTCGCAGCGTCGCCCGCCCGGAGCGCGGACGAAGGCGAATGGCAGTCGCTGTTCAACGGGCGCGACCTCTCCGGCTGGACCGTCAAGATCAACAAGCATCCGCTGGGCGACAACCACGCGAACACCTTTCGCGTCGAAGACGGCGTGCTCAAGGTCAGCTACGACGGCTACGGCAAGTTCGACGAGCGATTCGGCCACCTCTACTCCAACCTCGCCTACTCGCACTACATCCTGCGGCTCGACTACCGCATCACCGGCGCGGCCATGGCCGATGCGCCGCCCTGGGCCAAGCTCAACAGCGGCGTGATGGTCCATGCGCAGTCGCCGCTGACCCTGGGCCTGAACCAGGCCTGGCCGGTCAGCATGGAGTTCCAGTTCCTCAGCCAGGGCGCAAGAGCCGGCCGGCAGACGGGCAACGTGGTCACACCGGGCACCAACCTCCAGATCGACGGCAAGCTGCGCACCGACCACATCGTGGAATCGACGGCCAAGCTGTTCCCGCTTGACGAGTGGGTGGCCGTCGAAGTCGAGGTGCGCGGCAACGAGGAAGTCATCCACCGCGTCAACGGCGTCGAAGTGCTGCGCTACCAGCGCCCGCAGCTCGACCCGAGGGACGACAGCGCCAAGGCCTTGCTCGCTGCGGGCGCGCCGCTGCAGCTGTCGTTCGGCCATATCGCGCTGCAGGCCGAGTCGCAGCCGGTGTGGTTTCGCAATATCCGGATTCGCCCGCTCGCGCGCTGACCGCATCCCTCCGAGAGAGCCCCACACGATGTTCAAGAAGATCGCCGCTGCGGCGGCGCTGTCGCTGCTCGCCACGGCCGCCACCCATGCCGCCAACCCGCTGTTCGCGCCGCTCTACACCGCCGACCCCGCCGTGCTGGTCGACGGCGGTCGCGTCTACCTCTTCACCGGGCGCGACGAGGCGCTGCCGGCGGGCAAGGACTTCGTCATGCATGAGTGGCGCGTGTTCTCCAGCTGCGACATGGTGAACTGGCAGGACCACGGCGTGCCGCTGAACGTCAAGACCTTCGCCTGGGCCAAGGCCCGCGCCTGGGCATCGGACATCGTCAAGCGCGATGGCAAGTACTGGTTCTATTCGACGGTGGAGCACGCCACGGTGCCGGGCTTTGCCGTGGGCGTGGCGGTGTCCGACTCACCCACCGGTCCCTTCGTCGATGCGCGCGGCTCCGCGCTTGTCACCAACGACATGACCAAGCAGACCGACATTGCCTGGGACGACATCGACCCCGGCGTGTTCGTCGACGATGACGGCCAGGCGTATCTGTACTGGGGCAACACGGTGCTCAAGTACGCCAAGCTCAAGGCCAACATGACCGAGCTCGACGGGCCGATCCAGGTGCTGCCGGTGAAGGACTTCGTCGAGGCGCCCTACGTGCACAAGCGCAAGGTCGATGGCAAGAGCACCTACTACCTCAGCTACTCGGAGTTCTTCCCCGAGCAGACGGCCTATCTGACCGGCCCGTCGCCCACCGGCCCGTGGACGCCGCGCGGCGTCATCATGGCCAAGAACCTCAAGACACCGACCATCCACCAGGCGATCTTCGACTTCAACGGCAAGAGCTACATCGCGTATCACAACGCCGAACTGCCGGGCGGTGGCGAGTACCGTCGCTCGGTGGCCATCGAGGAGTTCTCGTATCGCGCGGATGGCAGCATCCCGTTCATCGAGCAGACCCGAGCGGGGCCGAAGCCCAATCCCACTTCGACCTGCAAACCTTGAGCGTGGCCGGCGGGCGGGAGCACGGTCTTCCAGACGCGTAATCCGTGCCGAAGTTCACCCGGCGCGCGCGGGCGGGCGTGGACGCCGGCGGCCGCGCGGCGTGGACCGTGACAATGCCGCCCATGGACATGAAGGCCCACCCCCACACGCTGCGCTTGCGAGCGGCTGTCGACGCGGGTGATATCGGGCTTTGGGACCTTCGCCCCGAGCTGGAGACCGTCCACTACTCTGCGCAGTGGAAATTGCGGCTCGGCTTCCCCGAGCCTGACAGCGCCGACAGCACGCACTTCTGGCGCTGCCGCGTGCATCCGGGCGACCTGCAAGGCATGCTGGCGGCGATGCTGGCGCATATGCGTGGCGCCGAACCGATGTACCAAGCCACGTTCCGCGTGCGCAGCAACGGTTCGGGCTACCGCCTGATGCATTCCCGCGGGCGCGTCATCGAGTCGGCCAGCGACGGTCGTGCAACCCGCATGGTCGGGACGATGGTGGACCTCAGCCCGACGCCCTGTGCGCCCCGGTGCGGCTTGGCGGACGGACCGCGTGACGCGATGGCCGGCACACCGATGGCGTTGCCGTTCCATCTGCTGCTGGGGGCCTACCGGGTCTGCGATGGCACCGACGCGGCTGCCGTGGCTGCGGCTGAGCGCGAGCGCGTGCTCGCCCTCCTGGACGATGTGGTGCGCGCCACGCTGACGCAGCTCGATGAGCTGCGCACTGCCGGACCGCGCATGGGTTGATCGGTGGGCCGACTGCGGTCGGGCGCTGGCAGGGCTGATCCGGCGTCTTGCCGAGCGTCTGGCGGGGAGGATTCACCGGCCTGCGCCGCCGCGCCTCGGGCATCATCACGGCCGCAAACAACACCGGGGAGTTCACCGCCATGCTCGTCAGCAACCTTGAAACCGCCCCCGGGCACCGCATCACCGGCCACCTGGGCATCGTGCAGGGCAGCACGGTGCGCGCCAAGCACGCCGGCAAGGACATCCTGGCCGGGCTGAAGAACATCGTGGGCGGCGAGCTCAAGGCCTACACCGACCTGATGCAGGAGGCCCGCGCCGAGGCCGTGGAGCGCATGACGGCCGAAGCGCGTGCGGTAGGCGCCAATGCGGTGCTCAACGTGCGCTTCGTCACCACCAGCATCACGATGGGCGCAGCCGAGATCCTGGCCTATGGCTCTGCCGTGACGGTCGAACCGACCTGAACCCCGCCCGCTCATCGTCATGGATTGGAAATTCTGGCTCGAGACCTTCAACCTGTGGGTGGTGCTGGTCCCGCTGGTGTTCGGCTACGGCATCGGGCGCTGGCTGGAGCGGCGCCATTACCAGAGCATCCGCGAGCGTGAGCAGGCGCTGCGCCACGTCGTGGCGCTGAACACGCGCTATGTGCCCGAGGGTGTGGTGGCCGGCTCGGCGCAGCTGGTGACGGGTGGCGTGGTCATCTCGTCGGACTACTTCAAGACCTTCGTCGCCGGCTTCCGCTCCTTCTTCGGCGGGCGCTTCCGCGGCTACGAGACGCTGCTGGAGCGCGCGCGCCGCGAAGCGCTGCTGCGCCTGAAGGCGCAGGCCCAGGCCGCGGGCAGCACGCTGGTCATCGGTGTGCGCTTCCAGACTACCACCATCGCGGGGTCCGCCACGCCTTCGGTGGAGATCCTGGCCTTCGGCACCGCGCTGATCGGACCAATGGGTCAGGCGGCAGCGGCCACGCGTGCGCCGTGAGCGCTGCTGCATGACCCCACCGACCCTGGAAAACCGGCTGCCACCGGAAGACCTCCTGGAGCGCGACGACCACCCGCTGCGCGAGCTGGCCTGGCTGGTGGCCGCCAGCCTCGCGGTCCTGGCTGTGCTGGTGCTCGTGACGGGCCTGTCCGCGCGCTGGCTCGCGCCCAAGTTGCCCTTCGAATACGAAGTCGCGCTGGCCGAACGGGTGTTCGACGCTGAACCGAAAGCCGCTGCTTCGGCAGACGCTGCCGCCGAGCGCGAGCGTCGGGTCGCCCTGCAGTCGCTGGCCGACCGGGTGGCCGCGGTGATGGCGCTGCCGCCCGGCATGAAGGTGGTGGTCAGCGACGACGCCTCGGAGCTGGTGAACGCCTACGCAACCGTGGGCGGCCGTATCCGCGTCTTCCACGGCCTGCTGCGCAAGCTCGACAGCGAGCAGGCCCTGGCCGCGCTGCTCGCCCATGAGATCGCCCACGTCAAGCACCGGCACGTTGCCGCCAACATGGGGCACGGTCTGGCCGTGTCGCTGTTGCTTTCGGTGGTGATGCCCGAAGGCGCTGCTCAGGCCGCACAGGGCCTGCTGGGCGGTGCTGCGCAGTTGGCGCTGCTCGGCTATTCACGCGACGCCGAGCGGCAGGCCGACGCCGAGGCGCTGGCGGCAAGCCTCGCTCTTTACGGCCACGCCGGCGGGCTGGCTGCGCTGTTCACCGTGCTGCCACAAGCCGACCATGCGCCGTCAGGGACGGCGTGGTTGAGGAGCCATCCGGATACCGTTGAGCGGTTGGCGGTGCTGAAGGCGGCGGCGGGCGCGAGGGGGGCGGCGATGGTGGGGGCGGTGACGCCATTGCCGGGGGCGTTGAGGGCGTTGCCGCCCGCTGCGGCGCACAAGTCCTGAGTCTCCATTCGCTTGTTCGGCGATTGCATCGCCCGGACCTTTGACCGGTCGGAGAACGTCAGGTCAGGCCGCAGTTCTCGTGCTCAGACACGGCGTCGCCCTAGGCTCTGGATTGAACGGCCCGAAGCACTTGATCCGCGGCCCGAGCGCCTGACAACAACGCGCCTTCCATGAAGCCTTGATAGGTGTAGAACGAATCGGTGTGCTCGCCCGCGAAGTGGACGTTGCCTGCCGGTTGGGCATACAGACCTTCGATGGTCGTGAAGTAGCCCGGTTGGTTGTTGCTGTAGGCGCCCTGGAAGAGCGGCAGTCGAGCCCAGTTTTCCAGATGCGCCTGCACACGACCGCTGTTGTCCCGGCGTGCAAGCACGCTGCTGCCGGGATAGACCCGGTCGAGGTCGCCAAGGAACGCTGCGGCTTCCGATTGCACCTTCGATGGGTCGAGCCGCGCGCCCCGCTCACCGCCGGAAAAGTCGGTGAGAACACCTCGGCTGAACGCCCTGGCCTGTGAGGGGTTGGTTTCCCAGGTCGATTGATGGTTGCTCAGGTCGCTGTAGCTGGCGCCATTGCTGTTGCCACGTTCGTACCAAGGGCGACCGTTGAAGCCGATCATGAGCTTGGAACTGGTGCCGTAGTCGAACTGGTCAATGGCAAAGCGGTTGCTCGCAGGCAGGGCAACGCTGGCCGCGAATTCGATGTGCCGCATCATCGGTGCTGGCAGCGTGAGCACCACGGCATCATGGACCGTTTCCACCGTGCCACCTGCGGTTGCGAAGCTCAGGCGCACGCGGCCGTCGGACTGGCGGGCGACGCGAAGCAGTCGGTGGCCCAGCGTGACTGGCTGCGGCAGTGCGGCAGCCATGGCATGTGCCACAGCGTCGTTGCCCTCGACGATATGAAATCGCTCGTCGCTGAACACGCCGAACGGTGTGAAAGCCTGGCGCTTGTTGGTCGCGATGAAGAACAGCATTGACAGTGCGCTCTGGCGGTTGATCTCGCGGCCGAACTCGATCGTGTAGGCCACGTCGAGCACGGCGCGAATCAGCGGGCCGGCGCCTCGTTGCGCCAAATAGTCTTCCAGCGAAGTGAAGTCGAGCCGCCGGTCGGTCGCGTTGTACGACAGTGCCGTCGGCCCGTTGCTGAGCTTGCTCAGGTCATCCCTCAGGGCGGGAATGAAGGCACGGAACTCGTCGACGACTTGCGCTTCGGTCCAGTGGCGGCCGAAGAAGTAGAAAGCCTCTTCTCCGGGCAGCTTGCTGGGCGCGTAGCTTTCCAGCGTGAGGCCGTACGCGCCCGCCAGGCCTCGCAACGTTGAGTGCGTGGTGTCGATCAATTCGGCACCACGCTCGGCAACCTGGCCCGGAAAGACGCCGCGAAGCGACCAGACGCGGCCACCGACACGGTCGCCTGCTTCAAACACCTGTGGCCGAGCGCCCTTGCTCGCCAGCAAGGTGGCGGCGTACAGACCTGCGAAGCCGGCGCCGACCACCGCAACATCTGTACCTCGGGCGCCTGGGGCCGCTCTTGCAGGCAGCGCGGACGCCAGCCCCAGTCCAGCGGCAGCCTGCAATACACGCCGACGCGGCGTCATCGCCGCCTGCGAACGCAGTCGCTGCAACGCTTCTTCACCTTGCTCTCCTGAGGCGGCGCAGTGCGCGGCAACACGAATGAGCTGTTGGATCTTGTGAAAATAGCGGGATCGAGCCATGACCTGTTTCAGTGTTGGATGAACCATTTGACGTTAGCAGGACGTCGTCCAAACAGGCCGCTTGGTACCCCCCTGGTCCTGGTGCTCTGAAGCGCCGGCGGACTGGTGATCTCTGCAGGCACATTGCTGCTGGACGGATGCCGACCGCGGCCGTCAGCACCCGTTGTGAAGCGCACGTCGACTTCCTGAGCTTGCCGGATCACTAGCGCGGCCCGCCCAGCGCTGTTGCAAGGAAACAGCTCAGGACCCGTAGATTGCAAAACAGCTCTTGGGGCGTCAGCTGACGAGAACACATCAGGAGCTGTAATTTGCTCTGACTGCTTCCAGTCTGTATCTCTCAATTCTCCGTCCGAACCGCCGAGCGGTTCCCCTCGCTACTTCAAGGCTTCCGAAAGCGGGCCGGCTTCACGCAAGGGGAGGTCGCACTTCGCTTGGACGTTTCGCAGCAAACCTACTCCGCGATGGAGCGCAACGCCGACAAGGTGAGCGGCGCCAACTACGTGAATGCCAGCCGGAAGCGTGCGGCACTTAGTCGCAGTTCCCAAGGCTGACGAGGAGGCCTGGGAAGGCACAGAGATCGATTTCCGCCGGACGGTGCTGTGAAGTTCACCGACTTGGCCCAGGCCTCCGTCCAGCAGCTGCGCGAGACCATCCGGCGCGTGACATTGGCAAACGTTCCCGCGGCTGACCAGCTCGACGAAGACGAGTTCCTTGCGGGCGTCGTCGTCACCGATTCCTGCTCGGCGGATTGGCAGGAGACGAACTTCGACGTGCGCCAGTTGCCTGGCTGAAGGAGACCGTTCGCAATCCGCGCGCCCATCGCATCGCGGGGCCGCTCGTGTGCGAGGTGCTCACTGAAAAGCGATTCCAGTAGATAGACTCCAGCCATAACTATTTTGGAGTTGTGAATGGCAAAGTCCCTCGCGAAACTGAACGAGCAGATCGCAAAGCTTCAAAAAGAGGTCGACTCGATTCAGTCGACTGTCATCGCGCGCATCAAGCGCGAGATTGCACAGCACGGACTCACCGCCGAGCATCTTTTCAGCTCGACTGACAGCACGTTCATCGGCAATGGCCGAAAGGCTGCTGCGAAGACAGCAAAGACCAGCGCAGCCAAGAAGCCTGGTGCTGCCAAGCCAGCGAAGTACGCTGACGACCAGGGCAACAGCTGGCATGGAATCGGCAAGCGCCCACAGTGGATTCACGCGGCGCTGAATGCTGGGCATGCACTCGAGAGCTTTCTCGTGTCGTCAACGAAGGCAGCGGCGAAGAAGCCGACTGCCACGGTGACGCCGACTTCCAAGACGGCAAAGAAGAGCGTCGCCAGGAAGAAGGCGGCACCTGCCAAGAAGGCGACCAAAGCCGCGGTTGCCGCGAAGACACCCGTCAAGAAGGCCGTCAAAGCTGCTCCCGTGAAGAAGGCCGCAGGGAAGAAGTCCACGAAGGCGAAAGCCGATCTTGCACCGTCCTCAGAAGCTTGACGCTGGGTCGGCCAATTCGCCTTGAACTGCGCCGCGCCCGCCGGCGCTGTGCGCAACGCCGTTGAGTACCGGCGCGTCCAGGCCAACTTCGCTTGGCGTTGCGACGCGTCCCTGGCCGAGTATGAGCGCACAGGAGTGTTCATCCCAGCCGCTCAGGTCATCGCCAAGCTCGAATCCAAGTCGGCCGAGCGCCGTAAGCAGCTGGGCGGATGAGATACGCCGTTGAATTCACGGCAGGCGCCGAAGAAGCGCGACTGGCGCGGGCGACGTCGAGGAGAACTTCGGACCGCTTCCGCACCGACGGCGGGAGCCGGCCGATGCCGGCGGTGCATGCCTTGCGGCCCTTGCCTTGCTCCTGTGACCACGTCGCCACCGACGCGCTGCGCGAAGTGATGAGCCGCCTGGAGAACTTGCTGCCGTCGTGAGGCCCACGCCGCGGCGCACTCCCTTGAGGTCGCCGACATCTTCCGCCGCCACGGCCACGCTTTGCGTGTCGCCCAGCGCGGGCAGCCTGGGTCAGCTCAACGTCATGTCGGCCATCGCGATGTCCGCCACGCAAAAGCCAGCGTTGTCGGCCGGCATCGATCCCCCCAGCGCGTCACCGCTCTGCGCCCGCGTCCGCTCTCTCGCTTTGACACCCGCCTGTCGGAACGATGCCAGCCGGTTGGCATAGGGATCCAGTGCATCCTCGGGCATCTCCAACGGCAGCTCGACCACGGTTGCAAACCGTGCCGGCGTGACCTGGCCGTGATCGATCAGCTCGTCCACCAGCGCCAGCAGCGCGTCGCGGTGCTCCTCCATCAGCCTCGTCGCTCGCTCATGCTCAGCCTGCAGCAATGTCTCGATCGGCGCGTTGGTGGCTTCAACGTCGGTGCACAGGTTGTCGTCACTGTCTCGGGACACGTCGCTGCGACCGACGCGCGTGCCGTGACCCAAATGGCGCAGCATGCGCGCGGCGGTTTCGGTCGCTTTGCGAAGGTCGCTCTCGGCGCCGCTGGAACTGAGTTCCGGCCCGAAAACGAACAACTCGGCGGCGCGCCCGGCGAGGCTGGTGCAGATGGAATCCAGCAGGTTGCGACGCGACCAGACCTTTCTCGAGGTGTAGGCGTTGTAGCCGCCCTCGAAACTCGCGACGTGGATCTTGATCTCGCTCGGGGCACGGCCGAACAGCAGGGCGTGGACCAGGCCGTGACCGGCCTCGTGCACGGCGAGCAGGGCACGGAAGTCGGCGTTGCTGCGCTGGCGCAGACGGTTGATCTCGAACGGCGCAGCGATAGCATGCGTTTGACCGTGCCAGTGCGCGATGAGACTGCGGCCGTCGGCCGTCAGGCCAACCCTGTCGCCTGTCGTGGCGCCCTGTTCGAAGGCCCATAGCGCCGCCTTGGCCAGGCCGGACCCAAGGACGGCGTGCAGTGACGAAAAGAGCGGCCGCGTGCCTTGGGCCGGGAAAACGGCGTTGGCGTAGATCTGCTCGCCCACGCTGGTGGCCAACTCGAAATGCAGGCCGCAACGCTCCCCCGTCTCGCGGGCGTAGCGGGTGCAACCCTGCTCGATCAATTGCTCGTAGGCATGCCGCGACAGCGATGGATACACCACGTGTTCGTTGCCCAGCCGCGCCACCTGCTCGGGCTTGAAGCGCTTGTTGAGCGCCTGCTTGACGTCAATGACACTCAGCTTGCCGGTGACGGTGTGGAAAGTGTCGGCATCGCTGTCGCAGTCGTCCACGCTGGTGGCGAGGTCTTCATACATCTCGTCGAGGTTGCCGCACACGAAGACGAGCAGGCGGCTGTAGTCGGTATCCCACTGCTGCTGGCCGCTTTCGCGGAAGGCATGCAGGCGCTGCTGGATCTGCTCGGGCGTCCAGGCCATGATTTCCAGCAGCGGCTCGTCGAGCTTGAGGTTGCGCTGCAGTTCCTGCGCCTCCCAGCTGCGCAGCTTGAAGCGGTGCTTGGCTTCATCCGCATCGACGCGCTCGGCGTCGAACGCCGCCTCGGCGATGGACGACTCGATGTCGCCCAGCAGTGAGAGCGCGGGCGGCAGGCGGCCGTCGGACAGGAGTGCCCAGACGTCCTGGTAACGCTCGACGCGCATCTCGTTGCGCTTGCCGTCGATGGTCCGAAAGCGCTGGAACTCGTCGAGCGCCAGGATGCCCGGCTCGCCCTCGCGCACGCCGGATTGCGCCAGCATGCCCGAGATGCTCTGCGCACCGCGCCAGCCGGCCCCATTGGAGAAGCCGTCCATCTGCACCTCGACGAAGCGGTCATAGAACCCCAGCAGTTGCGCCAGGCGGCGCACCAGTTGGGTCTTGCCCGTACCGGTCAGGCCCCACAGGCAGACGATGACGGGCCGGGAGACGAGCCCAGGCAGCACGTACCAGGCGCGCACCGAGTCAATGACGCGATCGATGATGGCATCGATGCCGAACAACTCGGTCTTAAGCTGGGCGGCGATCTCTTGCAGCTGCTGGTTCCTCTGCGCCAGCTGCGCGCGCAGTTCATTCTGGGATTCAATCATCCCAATCCTTTCTTCGCGCCAGCGCCTGGAGCGCGATGCGGTCGGCACGGCGCTGGGCACCGCGGCTTTGGATGTGCTGGCCTGCGCCACGCAGGCCACGTTGAGCGAGGGCGCGAGCGACAGGATCGCGGGCACCAAGACTGGTTTCGAGCACCAGCGTCATCGGCTGTTTCATGCGGCGCAGGGCCTTGACGCGCCCCTCCTGGAGGGCGCGGGAACGGAGTTGTGCACTCATTGCGGTTTCCGAAAAGCGATGCCCCGGCTCCATGGCCACGGGCGATGAACGCTGCGCGAGCCGAAGCCGTATCTGTGAACGGACACGGTTCGGCCGGGGCTCGGAACCGTGTTCAGTCGATCGTCGAGATGGACTGGTAGGACATATGCGTGATCTCCGTCTCGCGTGCGCTGTCGTGGGCGCCTTCCGCAGGTGTCGATGATGTGGAGCGACGCACGCAACCGCGCGTCGCTGTCTGAGAAACAGGTCTCGGCCTGAGCCGACGTTTCGGTCAGCTCAGACGCGACTCCTTCGGTAGCCGTGCGGCCAGCCATTCATGCACGTCCGCCCGGATGCGCCTGCCCTTGAGCAGGAAGTCCTCGAAGCGGCTGGGCACGTAGGGCGCGAACAGCAGCGGCGTGCGCGACTCTTCCGGCGTGCGGTCGGCTTTCAATGCGTTGCAGGCGCGGCAGGCCGCGACCGTGTTCATCCAGCTCAGCGCTCCGCCTCGAGAGGCCGGCAGGATGTGGTCGACCGTGAGGTCACGCAGCTCCTGCTGGCAGCCGCAGTAGGCGCAGGTCAGTCGGTCACGCCGGATCACCTTGGCTTTGCTGAAGCATGGCGTCACGTCGAAAAGGTTCAGGCGCGAGCTGCCCCGCAGGGCCATGATGGCCGGCACCTCCAGCATCGACTGCTGGCCGGTGCGCACGTTCATGCCGCCGCGCAGTACGGCCACCGGCGTGTCGCCCAGAGACCAGGCGATAGAGCGGGTGGCCACATGGCCGGCCGCCTGCTCGATCGAGATCCAGGCCTGGGGCAGGCCGGTGATGTCCAACTGCAATACGTCGTGCATGGCGTCCTCCCTTTCTTCGACTGGGCACGATGGAGTTCCCTGGCTTGATCCGGCATGCCGCGAGGCACGCGCTTTTCAATCCACTGTTTATGCGACGCACCCAGTGGGGTGGCATGCGCTTGGGGGTGGCCGGCCGGATTCGAACCGGCGATGCAAGGATCACAACCTTGAGCCTTCGACCGCTAGGCGACGGCCACACCCAAACGCACGCTGCGCTTTTCTTGCCTATGGCGTCGCCAGCGGGTCTCGATCCCGCGACCTCCGGTTCGACAGACCGGCGCTCTTCCAACTGAGCTATGGCGACGTACTCTCAACTGGTCCGTGCGGCAGGACTTGAACCTGCAACTCTCTGCTCCCAAAGCAGTTGCGCTCGCTGGTTGCACCACGCACGGCTTCTTCTCGATGCTCCGAAAGGTTGTCGGTGACGGGTTCCGACGCCGCCCAATCGTTGCGGCCGGTTTGCGCCTGTCGAAGCGTGAGCTCGACGACAGGCTTCTGGTCTGGCATCCCGTGCGGGAGTCGAACCCGCCTCTTCGGCTTGAAGGGCCGAGGACCTCACCCGAAGTCCAACGGGACATAAAACTGGCGCCTCGTGAAGGAGTCGAACCTCCGGCCTCCGGCTTCGTAGGCCGGCGCTCTTCTCCACTGAGCTAACGAGGCGATGCCATCTCGGCTGTGTCCGCACGCGACCAGGGCAAGGGTGGCTTGCCTTCACCGCTGCATGCCGGCTCCGTCTGCAGAACGTGCTCGGCACACATGCACACCGGGCCAGCCGGTGCTTGTGCACGGGCACACCCGAGATGGGTCCATCGGGATTCACGTCGTCCTGCAGGTAAGGCCTGCGCGGCTGATGAATCGGACTGAACAGCAGGAGCAAAGCAAAAAGCCCGGTTCCTGCAGGAGACCGGGCTTCATGGGATCACGAGATCCCTTGAGTCTGAAAGCTTCAGTGGGCTGGAGCTTTCCCCGGTTGCGTTGAATCACCGAATCGGTCGTGGCGTGCGCCCTCATCGCGATGCGCAGCGCCGTACAAGGCCATCTCGCCCGGGTGGGGGCGCTTGGCGATGGAGGTGCGGGCTGTGCGAAGCATGATTGAACCGTCTGGTGTGGGTGAATCAACGAATGCATGGATTGTGAAGAGTGTTCACGGGCGCGTCAACGCGATTCGACACCTAGAATGAATGTGAAGGTTTTTAACAACACCCGCCGTGGCCAGCCTCTCGACCTTTCGACGACTCAATGCGATTGCACTCTTCCAAATGTTTGCGGAAGAGCGCATCGCCGCGGGCGATCCGCCCAAGGGGCTGGAGTCCGCCTGGGCCCTGAAGATCGAGGTCAGCGGCGCGACCTGGTCGATGGCCAAGAGCGGCGCCAGGCCAATCGGCGACAAGCTGGCCAGGCAGATTGAGCGGCATTGCGGCAAGGAGGCTGGCTGGCTCGACGACGAGCGGGAGCCGGCGGGGCTGACGCCGGGCGAGCAGCAGTTCCTGTCACTCGCTTTGAGCACCTTCCGACAGACGAACAGCGATGGCCGCAAGCGACTGAAGCAGCTGCTCAAGAGTTTTGGCTGAACAGTGCGGCGGGTGGTTCGCAACCGGCCCGCCTCCTGCTCTCAGCGAGCCTCGACGCTGACGCACCAGTGGCTTCCTGATCCAGACGTCGAGAACCTCACCGGCAGGAACAGCTCGATGGTCTCGAAGTTGGTCAGCGCGTGAGGCGTCAGCTCCGTGCAGGTATATGACGCCGCTCCCCCGCGCCGCCACACGGCAAGCGCCAGCGGCAGTGTCCACTGGTCGGCCAGGTGAGGCCCGAGCGCACCGTCACTGACTTGGTACGACCGCACCTCGCGCACGACGTCGCGCGCGACCTGCTCGGCGCTGACACCCTTCTCGCCAAACCCGGTGACGACCTCGCAGACGTTTTCGTACACCAGCGTCGCCAGAAGCGCATTGCCAGGGCCTTCGTTCTGGCGGCTGGCTGCCTCGCGCAGCTGCTCGTCACTCCAGCCGAGGTCCGCACCCAGTTGCTGCAGCTCGCGCCGGGCCACCGAGCGCGGCAGCGCCGGCGCAAAGCATTCGGCG
The DNA here is from genome assembly GCF_001425165.1 of Pelomonas sp. Root405. Classification (GTDB taxonomy): domain Bacteria; phylum Pseudomonadota; class Gammaproteobacteria; order Burkholderiales; family Burkholderiaceae_C; genus Pelomonas. The sequence continues at coordinate 36,048 of NZ_LMDU01000012.1, read as the reverse complement.
TACCCCTCAAGCTTGGCACCCCTCTCGATCAGATCGAAAGGCTGCAGTCGGTCGCCCGCGGGCCAGACCTTGACTTCGATCTCGCCTCCGCCGGCCGGGTAGAAGCCCAAGCGACGCAGTTCGAGTTCGACCTCCGCGCCGAGCTTGCGCAGCAGCGGCGCATAGCTGCGCTCCAGGAAGTGGAACGGCGGCGCCATGGGGTTGTGTGTCCCCCCGCTGAGCTTCAGCTGGCTGTTTGCATCGGCGAGCATCAGTGCCGGCCAGACGGTCTGCAGCACGAGCGTGCAGCTGCCCGCAGTACCGACATTGAAGGTGTAGTCGCCCGCGAGGACCCGGCCTGGCGTGAACGTCAGGGACTGCGAATTCAGCTCGGCGCCCTCTACCTCGGCGCCAGAGATCTCCGCCGCCGCGTTGACGCACGTCAGGTGCTGCCGCATCAAGCCGGGCTTGGCGCGGCCCGCGCGAATCTTGCTCAGCGCGAAGGGCTGGCCTGTGCACATGGACAGGGCCAGCGAAGTCCGCAGGATTTGTCCTCCGCCCTCACCGACAGAGCCATCAATTTCAATCATGTCGTTCTCTTCTTGTTCTAGGTTCGGCTGTCGAAGCGCAGCGCGGCGTCGTGCAGGTACTGGTCCAACTGCCGCTCGTCCGCCTTCGGGCCCTTGTCGGGTGTGTGGTCCATGGCTTCGGCCAGCTCCGCTTCGATGAAGTCGTGGATGCCCACCCAGCGGGGGCTCGTCGCAGACTCACCCGCGCGCATCTTCACTTCCAGCAGCGCGTTGACTTCAGTCAGCACCGCGCTGTCGGTCAGGATTTGGCTCGCCAGCTCTGCAAAGCGCATGGGCGGCACACCGCGCCCCTCGCGTATCCAGCGGGCCGCTAGCAAGGGCCTCAGCACATAGAGGTACTTCTTGTAGCGGACGGCCTCGCCATAGAGGTGCTCGCGCAGGTTCTTCCTGGCCATCGACACGTAGTGGTGATAGCCCCGCACCGGCGAGAAGCCTTCCTCGGCCAGCGTGCGCAGCCGAGCGACCCAGTCCGCTTCCTGCTGATAGACGATGGGCGAGCGCAGCCACTCCAGCAGCGTCGGGTTGGATTCCCGCAGCAGCTGCAGCGTCTTGCGAAGGTCCCAGCCATTGATGTCCAGCTCGCCGCTGATGGGCTGCTCGATGACGTCGCGGCCCGGCTCCACGGTCAGGTACCAGGGCAGCCGGTTGATGTAGACGAACCTGACGTCGTAGTCGCTATCCGGCGACGCGAAACCCCAGCCACGGCTGCCTGACTCGCACGCGAACAACACCTTCACCTGATGCTGCCGCTCCAGCGCGGCGAGGTTTTCGATGACGGTGGCGCGCATCTCGTCGGAGACGGGATGCGCGCTCAGTACGGTTTCGTTGTTCATGCTCTTCCTCACCATCTCACTTTGATGAGGGTGAGAGCATGAAGCTCTCACCCGTTCATCCCTTCACGCACACCACCTGCTTCAAGGTGTGCACCACTTCCACGAGGTCGCTCTGCGCGGCCATGACGGCGTCGATGTCCTTGTAGGCCATCGGGATCTCGTCGATGACGTCCGCGTCCTTGCGGCACTCGACGCCTTCCGTCGCCTTGACCTGGTCCTCAACCGTGAACATCTTCTTGGCCTTGGTACGGCTCATCACGCGACCCGCACCGTGGCTGCAGCTCTCGAAGCTTTCGGGGTTGCCCAGGCCACGAACGATGTAGCTGCGCGCACCCATGCTGCCCGGGATGATGCCCATCTCGCCGCGCTTGGCGCTCACCGCGCCCTTGCGGGTCACGAACACGTCCTGGCCGAAGTGGCGCTCCTGCTGCACATAGTTGTGATGGCAGTTCACCGCCTCGACATGAGCCTCGAAGGGCTTGGCGATGACCGAGCGCACGGTGGCGATCAGGTTGGTCATCATCACTTCGCGGTTCTTCATCGCGAACTTCTGGGCCCAGGACACGCCGCGCACGTAGTCGCCGAAGTACTGAGCGCCCTCCTCGAAGTAGGCCAGGTCCTTGTCCGGCAGGTTGCGCATGTTGCGCTCCGCGTCCTTCTTGGCCAGCTCGATGAAGTGCGTGCCGATGGCGTTGCCCACGCCGCGCGAGCCCGAGTGCAGCATGAACCAGACGAAGCCAGCCTCGTCGAGGCAGACCTCGATGAAGTGGTTGCCCGTGCCCAGCGTACCCAGGTGCTTGCGGTTGTTCGTGTTCTTCAGGCGCGGGTGCAGCTCGCACAGCGCGTTGAACTCGTCGACCAGCGTGGCCCAGATCTGGTCCACCGTCTCGGGCGGGTTCTCCCAGCTGCCGGGGTCACGGCCACGGTGCTTCGGCGCCGAACCGTGCGGCACGGCCTTCTCGATGGCCGAGCGCAGCGGGCCCAGATTGTCCGGCAAGTCTTCGGCGCGCAGCGTGGTCTTCGCGGCCATCATGCCGCAGCCGATGTCCACGCCGACGGCTGCCGGGATGATGGCTTTCAGCGTCGGGATCACCGAGCCGACGGTCGCGCCGATGCCCAGGTGCACGTCCGGCATGGCCGCGATGTGCTTGAAGACGATCGGCAGACGAGCGGCGTTGGCGAGCTGCTCGCGAGCCGCGTCCTCGACGGGGACGCCCTTGGTCCACATCTTCACCGGCACGCCGCCGGCGACTTGTTCGACGTTGTAGTTCTGATCGTTCATGTTGTTCTTCCCATCAAAAAGGTGCGGTGACCAGAGGCGATGAAATCTTCACTCCGCCATCCATTGCTGGACCGGGACTTGAACCCGGGCGCCTCAGGATCGCTCCCAAGGCACGCAGCTTGCGCCGCGTGCGTCTACCTGTAATTCCATCCGCATTCACCACCGAACGGGTGATGCCTTGCCGCGACAAGGATTGGTGAAACGTCGTGCTCTACCAACTGAGCTACGGTCCCCCTGATTTGGGACCGGCGGGATTCGAACCCGCGACCACGAGATTAAGAGTCTGTAGTTCCACCTGCATTCGCAGCAGGGCATCTCAAAAAGGCGCGACAAGAGGGGCAAGACACTGCCATGCCGGTTTCCCGGTTGAGGATTCGAACCCCCGGCGCTCCAGATGTAGTCCTGCCAGCATTCGCGCAAAACCTGGTGGCCCCCGCGTGGCGACAAACAGTCGGTGAGACACGTTTTGGATGTAGTCCCACCTGCATTCGCCACGCGACGACGCGTGTTCTGTTGTGAGATTGGTGCCCCAGGCGACAAGAGTTGCAAGAGCGGCCTACGAGTTCTCCGTTGCGGGCTTGCGGGCCCGCGCGGCCAAGTTGCGCTGTACTCCTGCAGGCATTCGCCTGAGACACCTTCCAATTGGCGGTGTCGTGGCCCTACTGGGCGGCCAACGACACCTTTTCGATCTCACCGACCCAGTGCTCGGCGTCCATGTTTCCGGCGGCGAAGTTCGCCACCATGGTGAACACCGCGTCCGAGAAGCCGCCGACATTCAAGATGTCGTGCCGCTCCGCCGCCTGCGTGGTCGCCGTCGGCTGGATGTCGATGCACACCAGGCGCGCTTTCGGATTGCGCTGCTTCAGCACTTCCCACTCGCGCATGGTCTGCGTCGCGCCGCGCCGGTTGGCGTCGACCCAGGACTCGTTGTCTGAGACCAGGATCACCAGATCCACCTCCGCACCTTGGCGGTTCAGCAGAGCCAGCGGCGCGCTGCAGTTGGTACCGCCGCCACCGATCTTGGCCAGCGCCTGGGCGTTGGTCATGACCGAATCACGAGCGTTCAGCTGCAACTTCACGACATCCTGCTCGAACGGCAGCACACGGGCCTGCGGGTTCTTGCGCAGCACCGCAGCAGCCACCAGGGCAGCCACGTCGATGCAACGCACGCTAGAGGTCGCCGAGCCGCGATAGCCGGTCACGGACGAGCTCATCGAGCCCGACACGTCAGGGCACACCACGACACGACCCGCCAGGCTGGGCACGTTGACCAGAGCCAGTTCCATCGCATCCTGCAACGCATCGCGAACTTGGGCCGGCACCGCCTCGCCGGCCGCCATGAAGGCGGACATCAGCTGGTACGGCATCACCCGCGCCTTGGCCACGGCTTGCGCATCGCTCAGCTTGGCGGCCACCGCCTCGGCCATACCGGAGATGTTGAACACGCCATGCCGGGCGAAGGTGTTCAGGTTCTGACGCACCATCTGCCACGAGCCCGAGCGGGCGATCTGCGCCCATTGCGCCGACGTCAATTCCAGCGCAGTCAGCATCTGGAACGGAACGTCCGGCACTTCGGCGGCCACGTCCTGGGCGACGTCACGCTTGAAGCGCTCGAACGCTAGGGTGATGGGCGGCAAAGTCGCTTCATCAACCGGCTTGCCGATCAGCCATGCAAACCACGCCGCACGCCACGCCTCAGCGGGCTTGGGATGAACCATCTTGACCACGTCGGCCAGCGACGGCGTGTTGCCCACCGCGGCGTTCAACAGTTGCTTCTCGGTGGCCGTCAGCAGCCAGTGCTGAACCAGCTTCTTCGGGCGGGAACCCAGCGACTTGCGACCCACAGCGCCGCTGCGCAGGATCTGCACGAAGTTGCGCAGCATCTTGCCGTTGTCGACAACGCGAGAGAACACCTGGCTCAGCAGCGCGACGTCGCTCACGGCCAAACTGGCCGCCAGCAGAGCCGGCATGTCCTTCATGTGGCCGGATTGGCGGCTGTAGATCGCGGTCTTGGCGACGAAGGCGGGCTCGAGCTTCTGGGCCAATGCCAGCACTCGGTCGAGCTGGTTCTCGGCGTTGGCGTAGAAGGTCTGGCTCAGGCAACCGGTGGCTGCCAGTTGCGCCAGCTGCTGACGGGGACCGAAGGCGTAGGCCGGAGCTTGGTGAGCATTGCGCGCCGTGGCAGCGGGCAGCAGGGCGCCTTTGATCGTATGGAAGAGCTGCGTGTTGACCATGAGGTTCTCCTCGTCGCATTCAACTTGTTGTTCGTGCTGTTCTTGTTGCAACCGGTGTGCCAGCTTTCTGAGTCGCCGCCGATTCACTGCCCAAGCCATTGATCCGATTGAGAAAAGTTTCGAATATGGAGCAAAGCTGGAAACGAGGGCTTGCCGATCATCTTGCAAAAACTAGAATCTCCGCTAGTCTGATAGCTCCATAGATATGACCAAGAAGAAAGTAGTCGTCGGGTTCATGGGTACCCAACTGGACTCCGGCCAAGGCGCTGGCCGCTGGGAGAAATGGCGTCCGACGGTCTCGTTGGTACAGCACGAAGACACGCTGATCGACCGCCTGGAACTCCTTTATCCGACGCGGCACCAGGCGCTTGCCCAGATCCTTGCGAGCGACATCGTCAACGTATCGCCGGACACCGTCGTCAACCTCGTCCCCATGGACGTCGCAGATCCTTGGGACTTCGGTGAGATGTATGCCGCCCTGTACGACTGGGCGCGCAGCTATCGCTTCGATCCAATCCATGAGCAGTACTGGGCGCATATCACCACGGGCACGCACGTGGCTCAGATCTGCATGTTCCTGATGGTGGAGTCGCGCTTCATCCCCGGGGTGCTGCTGCAGACAGCGCCGCCCAAGAAGCAGCAGCGAGGTGACCCGGGCAGCTACACCCTGATCGACCTGGACCTTTCACGCTATGACGTACTGGCGCGGCGCTTCGACCAAGCTCATGCCGAGGCGCTGGAGTTCCTGAAGAGCGGCATCGCGACCCGCAACAAGCGTTTCAACGCCCTCATCGAGGAGATCGAGCGCGTCGCAGTTCGCTCACGGGCGCCGGTCCTGCTGACGGGGCCCACGGGCGCCGGCAAGTCCCATCTCGCACGGCGGATGTTCGAACTCAAGAAGTCGCGGCACCAGGTGCAGGGCGACTTCGTCGAGGTGAACTGCGCCACGCTGCGCGGCGACGGTGCCGCGTCGACGCTGTTCGGCCACAAGAAGGGAGCGTTCACGGGCGCTGCGGTGGACCGGGCTGGCCTGCTGCGGACGGCACATCAGGGGGTGCTGTTCCTCGACGAGATCGGCGAGCTCGGGCTTGATGAGCAGGCCATGCTGCTCAAGGCGGTCGAGGAGAAGCGCTTCCTGCCGATGGGTAGCGACCGAGAGGTCAGCAGCGACTTCCAGTTGATCGCCGGCACCAACCGGGACTTGCGCATCGACGTGGCGCGGGGACGGTTTCGGGAAGACTTGTTCGCGCGTATCAACCTCTGGTCGTACACCCTTCCCGGCCTGGCGCAGCGGCCAGAAGACATCGAGCCGAATGTGGAGCACCTGCTGGTGCGCGTGGCCGCGGAGTCGGGACGGGCCGTTCGCTTCAACGCCGAGGCCAAGGCGAAATACCTGGAGTTCGCTCGGTCGAAGGAGGCGCTCTGGAGCGGCAATTTCCGTGACCTGATGGCCAGCGTGACACGGATGGCGACGCTCGCGGATGGCGGGCGGATATCAGTCGACTTGGTCGGAGCAGAAATACAGCGGCTTCAATGGCTCTGGCAACCGGCAGGGGATGCTGAGCCTTCCGAAGACAGACTCGACGATCTGCTATCGGACCAAGTTGCCAAGGATCTCGACCTGTTCGACCGGCTTCAACTGGAGGCGGTAGTTCGCATGTGCCGCGGCGAAGCAACGCTTTCAGATGCCGGCCGACGGCTGTTCGATCGATCTCGCCTACAGCGCACCGTCATCAATGATGCGGACCGGCTCCGCAAGTACCTTCTGAAATTCGGGTTGAGCTGGGAAGAGGTCAGGAGTCGCGAGTGAAGGCGGCGCCGCAGCGACGCGGCCGAGCCAAGCAAGGACTCTCGCTTGACTATGGCCGCTTCTGTTTAGTTTTGTCAGACACCTGCCCGTCGCGCTGGACGGGTCTGGGGCGGCACACCGCCCTGAGGGCAGGTGTCGGATAAACCTAAACAATGTCAGGCGCATCGGCACAAACTTAGACAGCCCCACCTTGCGCCGTTGGGCGTCTAGTGGCGGAACCGGATCACCCGCCACGCGTACCAGACCACCAACACCACCACGATGCCGGTGCTCACGGGGCCCATGACCTTCCCGATGCGCTCGTACTGGCTTTCCAGCACGAAGCCGGCCGCGGTCAGCGCGGAGCACCAGAGCACGGAGCCGACCGCCGTCCACAGGCAGAAGCGCCAGAACGGCAGGCGCGAGATGCCTGCCGGCAACGAGATCACGGTTCGCAGCGCGGGCACCAGCCGGCCGAAGACGAGTGCGGCCGTACCCTTGTTGACGAACCATTCCTCTGCACGCTCGATGTCCTCGCGCTTTAGCGTGAGCCACCGGCCATACCGGTCAGAGAACCTCAGCACCCGCTCCAGTCCGACGCGTCGCCCCACGTAGTACCAGGGCAGCGCGCCCACCAGGGAACCGGCGGCGCCGGCGAAGACGACGAGCACCCAGTGCAGCTCGCCCCGCGCCGCCTGGAAAGCGGCGAAAGGCATGATGAGCTCCGACGGCAGTGGCGGGAAGATGTTCTCCGCCACCATCAACAGGGAGACGCCCAGGTAGCCGTACTCCTCGATGAAGCGGATCACCCAATCGGCCATGCACCGCTGCCTTCAGGCATGCATCCGCTGATGGAAACGGTGTCTGCGCTGCGGATCATGACGGCCACGATAGCATGCGCTCGACCGGTCGTTTAGCATCGCCAGGCCCCGCTCAGAGGTGGCCCAGGTCGCGCTGCGTAGTGCCGATCTACGGCACCAGCGGCAGATCGCCGGCCGGCACGGCATCCACCTAGCGAGGGTCGCGGCCAGCTGGTCGACCGACGTCGTCCCGCTTCAGGCTGGGTGCTGTCGCAGGCAATCGGCGCCTGAGAGTCAGCAAAGTGCCCAAACCCGAATTGAACCCGCTAAAGAAATTGGCTAGATGCCGCTACCCGCCGGCCTGCCCGTTGGCCTGCCCGTTGGCAGCTTAGAGCGCCGTATCAAGCGAGATGGTTCGCGCGACCTGGCCCTTGTCATTGAGCATCTGAATGCTCGGCTTGCCATCCGCAGTGACTAGCAGCAAAAGCCGCGGCCGCCCCAGTGCATCGCTCAACTGCAAAGCTGATGCGCGGTCGGCGGTGGTCCCTATACGCACTCGGTTCTGCGGCAGCAAGCCCTCTGCCCGAAGCTTTGTCATCTCGGCACGGCGCTCCTCGGTCGGCAATGTCGAGAACTCGCGCATCAACTCCTTGCGTTGTGTCAGGTCCAGCTTGAGCGGGTCCGCTTCGTCGTTGATTGCGAACTCGGTGCGGACACGTCCATCCTGTTCAGCATGAAGCAGTTGGAGCACCTGGTCCGTCCGGAAGCGGTCGAATGTCAGGCTGAGCCCGGCATTCACCTTGCCGTCCGCACCAATGGAACCCTTCTGGATCAGCCCGCCGTTCTCGGTGCCTTCATCGTTGACGAAAAGCATGCCCGCCATGGTGCGTCGGTCTGGTCTTGGCTGCTCTGCCCCCTTCCACGGTGTGCCAGGGAACCGCTCGCGGTTGGAAATGACCATGCGCAACTGTCCATCGGGCTCGCGGATGTTGATGCGACCAACATCGATCTCTTCGAACTTGCTCGGCGGCGCCTTGGCACCCGTCAAAAGCGTGACGGCGGCGATGAGCGTGGCGCAGGCAGTCATGCCAGCAAAAAAGCTTCGTGTTCGGCTCAAAACGATCTCCATGCAAAAAGGGGACTACAGCCTAGTGAATCGAATCACAAGCGTTCTGCAGGTCATCCCACCGAAACGACGTTTCGTCGGCTTCTACGCTTGGCGGCCTAGGACTGAGAGATCAGCCGAGCAGGCTTACATGCCGATCACACAGGGTGGCAGCGCGGCGATGAACTCGTGAAGCTTGTCGCGGGCACGTCGGGTCCGAACAGCTCCGCCTTGCCGGCCTTGTTCACGCCACGGACCGCAAGAACGTTCTTGGCGAGGTCAATACCTACAGTCAAAATCGTCATGGACATCCCCTTCCGAAAGAGTTGATGAGAGAACGCGCTTCCCATCGTGGCGCTTGGTTGCCGTCTGCCGCAACGCGGCTGGTTCGGGACGTGGAAGTCCCTTTCATTCGTTGGGCCGTGCAAACCATCGCGCCATGACAAAGACCGAGAGGATCCTCGCCGCCTATGAGCGCTTCGGCGTCGCGATTGCCGAAATTCCAGACAGGCACGCTCAGACCCTTCATCGAGTTTCGTCGGGTGCGCGCGAGTTTGTGGCGGGAGCCCGCTCTCTCGACCCTAAGAGCACAACATCGCAGGCGAGCGCCGGGTTGGAGCAAGGACTCAGGGAGACGCCCGAGCTGATTCAGGCGATTGCACCCGAATGGCGATCTGCCGTTGCGAGAGCCTTCTATGACGCGCTCGCACATAACTACCCAGAGTTTCTTGCTCTGGAATCTGAGAGGTTGAAGAGGGTTCTCGCACGAGCGAAGATTCGCTCCGAGGCTGAGTACCACCGCGTGCGCCACGAGGTCGACGTGGTCGAAGGTGATCCAAGTAGACACGGTGAGTTAAATGAGCTGTATGGCCTCATTGACGCCTTTGACTCCCGCGCCTAACAGGTGTACAGGGACTTCCGAGTTAATCAACCGGATTGAAGTGGGCGGTATTCGATAGTCGCCTTTGCTGTTTCCTCCAGACCTGGTTCGGGTTTGATGCAGCACCACAGAGAACAGACTGCACATCTACAGGCGGTCTTGTTGCACTCGTGATGGGTGCGGGCCCAGATACCAACCGCTCAGCAGGGCTCCATTCGTTCGCCGCTGTCGCCATGCATGGCGCAGCAACCAGTTAGTCGAGCTTGCCTGCTGCCGGTCTGACCTGTGTGATGCATCTTCGAACGCACGTCTTCTTGAAGTACAACTTGTTGGTTGTTGATTCGGTCTCAGCCCGCAGTCGAGGCCGCTATTGGTGGCACAACGCCTGGTTTGACCGACACGTAGTTCGGATCAAACTGTCGCCCCTTGGCCAGCAGCGCCCACACGATGCGCGCGTTTTTGTTGGCCAACGCCACGACCGCCTTCTGCCAGCCCACGCGGGCCAGCAGCTGCACCAGCCACTGCGAGATGGCGTCCTTGCGTTTGTGCGCTGTCATCACGGCCGACTTCGCGCCTTGGATGAGCAGCGTGCGCAGATAGTCGTCGCCGCGTTTGGTGATGCGCCCAAGCTGCGTCTTGCCGCCGCTAGAGTTCTGCCGAGGCACCAAGCCAAGCCAGGCGCCGAACTGCGCGCCGTTCTTGAACTGCGTGAAGTCGCCCACCGTGGCGACCAAAGCCGAGGCGGTCACAGGGCCGATGCCGCTGAGTTGTGCCGCCGCCTTGGCTTGCTCGTCGGTGCGCACGTGGGCTGTAGTGCGCTCATCGCAGCTGGCGATGTGGCATTCCAGTTCGATCCATTGCAGCCGCGCCTCCTGCAGCGCAAGCCGCGCGATACCGGGCAACTCGTTGCTGGCGTCTTCCAGTACGTCGGCCAGCCCCAGGCGCAGCGCGTCGGGGCTTTGCGCGAAGACGACGCCGAACTCGGTGAGCAGGCCGCGGATGCGGTTGATGCAGGCGGTGCGGTCTTCCTTGTAGCCCTCGCGCAGCCGGTGGATGGCCAGCAGAGCTTGCTGCGCAGGCGTCTTCACGGGAACGAAGCGCATGTGCGGGCGACCGGCGGCTTCGCAGATCGCGGCGGCGTCATTGGCGTCGTTCTTGCCGCCCTTGCCGGACATGCGGTAGGGCGTGACGAAGTGGCCTGCGATGAGGCGCGCATCCAGGCCGAAGCCGCAGAGCTTGCGTGCCCAGTGGTGGGCGCCGGCGCAGGCCTCCATGGCGACCAGGCAGCCGGCGGGCAGCTGCACGCACCAGGCGGCGAACCTGTCGGCAGGCAGGGCCTTGGCGACGACCACGCGGCCGGCGACATTGATGGCGTGGACCTGGATCAGGCGCTTGGCCAGATCGACCCCGACTCGGGTAATCTCGTTCATGGGGCTTCCCCTTTCACATGGCTGCAGATTGATGATCTTGAACACCACCAATCTAGGCGCTTTGACGCCGTTTGCCCGAAGGTGGGAAGTCCCTTCGTATTCGTTCGACACGGACACGCAACGGCATTGCGTTGCGAAGCGTGCTGGTGGGCGTACGTCTCCCGGCGCAATGCCGTTCCGCGCCGGTCAACTCCAACGTTGAGCGGCAGCTTTCTGGAAGTTTGGTAGGTCTGTGCCGGCATCTGCTTCCGGCACCACGCTGCCGACGGCCTGCCGGTCCGCGCCTCGGAGGGCAGGTCAGTGCCCGATGCCGAAGCTCGGGATCGGCAGCGACCGACGGCATGGGGTGCTGCAGTCGTCCAGGGTCGCTGCACGCCGGCCGTCGCAGTCATCAATAGCTCGTTGAAGCTCATGCTGAGCAACGACATCGGAGCCATGACAGCACAGACGCGCGACGTTGATGACGACCGATTTGCGGACGCGCCAGCAGCACCTACAAAAAGGAATCACCCGAAGGTGAAGGCGTAGGCACGGACGCCCGAAGCGGCAAAACGGATGTCGAACCTTCGCTCGCGGATCGAGCTGCGCTGACGGACGAGTTGGTAAAGGCGCTCCCTCGTGACCATTCCTCGCCCGCTTGCGTCGACATCGAGACCGGCGTCAGGTCCTGGCGGCTGACCGTCGACGGTGACGACAAATGGATGTGGCGCTCCCTGCACAGCGGGTGCCAGGACCAGATGCAAGTCACGCGCGTGAAAGCGCAGGGTGATGCTGCCGGCGTCACCCGAGATTTCCGCGTACTCAGAACGTACCGTCCAGTCTCCCGAGAGGAGCCATTGGTTGAGCCGCGGCTCGCCACCGGGATAGCGCTTGATGCGGTCCGGCTGGACGCGGCTGCCTTCCCCTCGCGCGTAGCCCAGATAGGTCTCTGGTGAGCGCACGTTGGAGGAGTCGGACGGCAGGCCGACTCCTGCGGGGACTGCTTCTGCAGTGCCCGGCTCGAGCGTTCTGCCTGATTCCATCAGCAGTTCGCGGATAACGCGCTCGGCGCCCTCATAGTTGCCTTCGCCAATTTGCTGATGACGCACGCGGCCCTGGGCGTCGACGAAGTAGAAGGCGGGCCAGGCGCGGTTCTCGAACGCGCGCCAGATCGAGAAGTCGTTGTCGAGCACGATGGGGTAGTTGAGCCGCCCAGCCATGGCAGCTTCACGCACTCTGCGGACATCGCGCTCGAACCCGAACTCGGGTGCATGCACGCCGATCACCACCAGCCCTTGCGGACCGTACTTCTGCGCCCAGGCCCTCAGGTACGGCAGCGTTCGCTGGCAGTTGATGCATGAGTAGGTCCAGAAGTCCACGAGCACCACCTTGCCCCTCAGTGCCGGGAAGGTAAGCGGACTTGAATTGATCCACTCCCCGCCACCGTCCAGGCGAGGCTGCAGGGGCAGAACTGGCAAAGGGGTGGCACTGCTCATAGCAGGCATCAAGCACAGGGTCAGAATGGCGTTGCGACGTTTCATGACGGATTCTCACGACGAGACGAATTCAAGCAAGTCGGCGTTCAAGCGGTCCTTGTGCGTGTCAGGCAGCCCATGCGGAGCACCTTCGTAGACTTTCAGCGTTGAGCAGCGCAGCACGGCGGCAGCCATCTTGGCCGAGGCGTGAAGCGGAACGATCTGATCATCGTCACCATGCACCAGCAGCGTCGGTACGCTGACCTGTTGAAGATCGACATGAAAATCGGTTTCCGAGAACGCCGCGATGCATTCGTAGGTGCTGCGGTGACTTGCCTGCAGTCCCTGAGCGACGAAGCGGTCGATCAGTGCCGGCGAAGGCGTCGCACCCGGCCGGTTGAACCCGAAGAATGGGCCGGCGGCGATGTCGGCATACAGCTGCGAGCGGTTGTCCAGCTCAGCCTTTCTCAGGCTGTCGAACACGGTGAGCGGCTGACCGCCCAGGTTCTCCGGCGTACGCAGCATCAGCGGCGGCACGGCGCCCACCAGCACCAGCTTGGCGACGCGTCGGGTGCCGTGGCGCCCGATGTACCTGACCACTTCGCCACCGCCCGTGGAGAACCCGACCAGCACCACGTTGCGCAGGTCCAGCACTTCCAGCAGGCTCGCCAGGTCGTCTGCGTAGGCGTTCATGTCGTTGCCGTCCCAGGTCTGGGTGGAGCGGCCGTGGCCGCGTCGGTCATGGGCGATGGTGCGGAAGTCGTGCCTGGCTAGAAACATCATCTGGGATTCCCAGCTGTCCGAATTGAGCGGCCAGCCATGGCTGAAGACCACGGGCTGTCCGCTGCCCCAGTCCTTGTAGAAAATGCGCGCGCCGTCTCGGGCGGTGAAGTAGTGGTTCAAGCTTAGGGTCCTGTCAGCGTTTGGACGCCCGCTTTGGTCGGGGCGACTTGATGAGCGGCGTATTGCGATGGCGAGCAATGAGCGGGGCGCTTCGCGCGCGGATCTCCAGCGTGCGGCAGCGCCGCGCGAGACGAGCGGCCCCGTTCAGTCATCGATCTTGACGAGGGGGGCATCCTTCCTGACGAAGTAGGTGGCCAACTCCGACGCCTTGCCCTGGCCGACATTGCGAGCGACGTGCGGCATACCTGCGGGAATGACGAGCGCTTGTCCAGCCTTCAGCGTGACCGGTGGCCGGCCGGCCAACTGGTACTCCACCTCGCCCTCCAGCACGAAGGCAACCTCCTCTCCCGGATGGGAGTGGCGAGGGGAAGCGACGCCGGTCTCGAAATCGACGCGCGACTGGATGAGTTCGTAGCCGGTCTTCGACACATCGTGGCGGGCGAGGTCGGTGCGCGTCAGGCCGACGCGCCAGCGCGGGGCCTCCGAGGCGTGGGTGTCGTGGACCTGGGCCTGGCTGGCCGTGACCGACGCCAGGAGGCAGCCGGCGAGAACAAGAAAATTGAGCTTCATGGTGTGCAGATTGGTGTGGGTTGCGCCGGCACGAGGCGAAGGGCGGGAGCGAGGCGGCACACAGGCAGGACCCGTGCGACCCTGAACGCCGTCTATTCGGCTCGTGCTTTTCAGGGGCTGTGACGATCAGGCGCCGAGCGGTTGGCGGACCGGCTCGCCCGTCCTTTGGGCGATTTCGGCGACCAGCGTGGCGTAGCGGTGTCCTTGTCGCAGCTGCGCATAGCGCTGGCGTGCACCGCGCAGCGCGGGGGTCTCGAGCCCGGTTTCGGTGAAAACACGCTCGGCGGCGGCCAGGCCGGACTCCTGGTAGATCTTCAGATCCGCCAGTACTTCGGCACGCGTCAGCTGCGACTCGGAAGTGCTCTGGATCGCGATGTGCGAGTCGGGATAGTTGTCTGCTTGGACGGCCGAGTGGCCGAACGCAGCGACGGTGAATGCAAGTGCAGTGACAGCGCGGCTCAGGATGGATCGTTGCATGGTGGAACTCCTTCAGGGATGGGTGGCGGGGGGCCGGGGACAGGGGACTCAGGGCGCGGCGATGCCCGACAAGCTGATGTCGACATCGCCACGGATTGCGTTGGCGTAGGGGCCGGCGGGGAGCTGGTGAGCGCCCTGCCTGGCTTTAAAGGTGGATCAGCCGCGGACGAAGGCCAGCAGGTCCTGGTTGAGGCGGTCCTTGTGCGTGTCGGTGATGCCGTGAGGGCCGTCGGCGTACTCGATGAGGCGCGCGCCCTTGACGAGCCGGGCCGTTGCCCGGCCGGTGGTTTCAATGGGCACGATCTGGTCGTCGGCACCATGGATGACCAGCGTGGGCACATCGAACTTCTTCAGGTCATCCCGGAAGTCGGAGTAGAAGAAGGCATCGATGCAGTCGTAAGTCGCCTTGCTGCTGGCCTGCATGCCCTGCACGTAGAAGCTGTCGGCCAGCCCGGCGGAGGCCTTGGCACCGGGCCGGTTGAAACCGAAGAAAGGACCGCCAGCGATGTCCTTGTAGAGCTGGGCGCGGTTTTCCAGGGAGGCTTTGCGCAGGCTGTCGAAGACGGCGGTCGGCACACCGTTCGGATTCGTCGGCGTCTGACCCATGATGGGCGTGATGGCGCCGACCAGCACGGTCTTGGCGACGCGGGCAGTGCCGTGGCGCCCGATGTAGCGCGCGACCTCGCCGCCCCCGGTCGAAAAGCCCACCAGCGTCACGCGCTTGACGTCCAGGCTGCGCAGCACGGTGTCGAGGTCGTCGGCGTATTGGTCGATGTTGTTGCCTGCCCAGGGTTGGCCGGAACGTCCATGGCCGCGGCGGTCATGCGCGATGACGCGCATGCCCTTCTCGGCCAGGAACTGCATCTGCGATTCCCAGCTGTCTGCGTTCAGCGGCCAGCCGTGGCTGAAGACAACCACCGCACCGTTGCGGGGGCCCCAGTCCTTCACATACAGCGGCGTTCCATCCGCAGCGGCGACGTACTGGGAGGCCGCGGCTTGTGGCGGCCGTGAGGGCGTTGCGGCCGATGCCGACTGCAACTGGACGCCCACGCTGCCCACGGCGATCGCGGAGGTGAGAACAAGGCGAGAAATGCTGTGCATGGTGTATTCCTGAGGCTTGAGGGTTTGACTTAGAAGCCGCCTTTTGTGCGGCCCGGATGAAGTCTCGAAGCGGCACGGCTTTAACGCCAGTAAAGCGATGCAAGGCGTTATTAATGAGCTTGCACGGCGTCGGGAGGCTGCGTTGGATGACCTGCTGGCCGCGTCTGCGCGGACGTGGTCGGCGACGGTTCACAGATACTTGCGCCTAGCCCTCCTCATCGCACTTAGAAGCCCGACCCGTCCGTGCAAGAACCTCTATTGATCGCGGGTGAGATTTCCGCCAGCACGCCGGTGCCAGGCCGCCTTCGGTTCGACGACTATGAGTTGCGCCTGGAAGCGCGGCAGCTGCTGAGGAAGGGGCAGGAGGTCACGCTCGGAGCGCGCGCATTCGATCTCCTCGCAGCGCTGGTTCAGCGCCAGGGCAGGGTGGTCTCCAAGCGCGAACTCATGACCCTGGTGTGGCCGACCACGGTCGTGGAAGAGGCCAACCTGCGCGTCGGGATGAGCGGCATTCGCAAGGAGCTGGGCCCCGATCTCATCGCCACTATCCCTGGCCGTGGTTACCAGTTCACCGCCCCCGTCCACACAGATCTGACGGCACCTTCAGGCCAAGTGCCTGCGCCGGCGGCGCCATCCGTTGGCGCTTCCGCCACGCTGCCGGCCTTCAAGCATCTGATCGGCAGAGACGCTTTGCTGGACCAGCTTCGCACCACATTGGGGATCACCCGGTTGGTGACGCTTACCGGTCACTCCGGGAGCGGCAAGACAAGCCTCGCCCGCGAGCTGCGCACCATGGAACAGGCTGTCGCGGCTGCCCCTGACCGATCGATTCATTGGGTAGACCTGACTGCGTCCAACGACAGCGACCTGCTTCCCCTCACGATCGCTCATGCATGCGGCGTGCCGCTGCTGGAGCAATGCAGTGCCAACGCGCTGGTCGCGGCAATGCGAAGCGTCCGTGGCTTGTTGATCCTCGATAACGCCGAACATCTCGTGGACGCGGTCGCGGCCATAGCCCACGCGCTTCTGGAGGGCTGTCCGCACGTGAGCCTGCTGGTCACCAGCCAAGTCCGGCTGAAGCTGGATAGGGAGACGGTCATTGCGGTGCCTCCGCTGGATATTGCGGCGCTCGGAACCGAGTGCGACGAAGCGCAGCGGTGGCCAGCACAAGCGCTGTTCCTGCGCCATTGCCAGCGTGCCGGGCGACCGCTGCCGATAGACCAGCGGACACTTGACCTCATCGGTGACATCTGCAGCCGCGTCGACGGTGTGCCCTTGGCGATCGAGTACGCGGCCGCCGCAGTGCCGCTGCTCGGCGTCCAGGGCGTTGCCGCCGCGCTTGAGGAGCGACGCCTCGCGCTGACGTCCGGACGCCGAGACGCGCCACAGCGCCATCGAACCTTGAGGACCGCGCTGGCTTGGAGCGTCTCGTTGCTCGGCCCGTACGAGCAACAGGTGTTCCGGCGCTTCGGCGTGTTCGCGGGCAGTTGCTCCATGGCGTTACTGGACCCGGTCATCAACCTCGAAGGGGAGGACTCGTGGCGGTTGATGGAGGCCGTATCGGAGCTGATCGATCGGTCGCTGGTCGTTGCCGACGACGACCATTCGCCGCGCTATCGCCTGCTGGAAAGCGCGCGCGCATTCGCCGTCGAGCAGTTGAATCAACGCGGCGAGATGTCGGACCTTCGCACGCGTCATGCGCACGGCGTCGAACGACTCTTTGCGACGACACGCCAGTCGGCCATGGTGGGCGAACTCTTCATGGATGCGGCGCTGAGTCGCTTGCAGGCGGAGGTCAACAACGCGCGTACGGCGCTGCAATGGGCGCTTGAGCACGATGCCAAAGTTGCGTTGAGCCTTGTCGCCGGCATGGCCTTCGTCTTGCGTCGAACAGGTGGCATCAGCGAAGCCGGACAGTGTTTTGCGAAGACCGAGAGGATGGCCGATCAACTGCCCGAGTTTGCCGTGCGCAGTGGCTGGGCGCGGGAAGCCATCGTGCACTGGACCTACAGCGACTCGGCGCGCGCGACGCGCTGGATCAACATCGCCGAGCCGCTCGTCCGCTCGGCCGGTGAGCCGTTAGCGCTTGTCGAAATGCTGGCGCTGAAGGCCAACGCCATCGATGTTGTGCAAGGTGACGACGTGACCTTGGCGGCCGTCCTCGATGAGATTCAGGGCATGGATCTGTCCCGCCTTCCAGCACGGCTTCGAATCCTCAGTGCAGCCTGCATCCTGTTGGGCGCCAACCGGCTGGGTCGGGAGCAGGACGTGCGCTGGGTGGAACGCTGCATTTCCAATTGCCCGCCCGGGGACCTGCACGGCCGGATGAGCCTGGCCGCACGACTGATGGGTATCTACATCTCAAGCGGCAGGATCGACGAAGCCATCGGCCTTGGAGCGCCGCTGTACGCGGAGTTGCGTGGCGGTCTGTATCAGCATGCGCTGCACTGGCTGCCGATCAACCTCGTGCAGGCACACCTTCTCCTCCACAACCACGGACCGGCGGCGGCTATCGCGCTGGAGTGCATGCGGTCGTCGAAGGCGAACGGGCTTCTTTACGGCTGGGGAGACGTCCTCGCCTTCATGGCCTGTGTCGCGCAGATGCCGGACTCCGCTGCGGGCATGCACGGCTTTACCGATTCCGTCTACGAGGTCACCGGCGGCGCGCGCGGCACGGTCGAAAGCCATTTTCGAGATGCATCGCACCAATCCGTCAGCCAACTGCTTGAAGGCGACGAATACTCAGAAGCCTATGCCCTGGGTCAGCGTTGGACGGACGAAACCATGTTCGAGTTAGCGGTTCGGGTGGTAGCCGCCTTTGCGGCAACGAACGGCGACGCTGCGAACTCGGATTATCTCACGTCCAACGCCGTCGGCGCAGCGCAGCGCTAGCACTGATCACGTGGCGCGCCGGAGTTGATGGCCGGGCTAATATTTCTGATGGCCTACGCATACTGACTCATCTGTCTTGGGGTAGCGCTATCATTTCGGCCGGCGCGCATTATTTTTCCACCAGCAGTTCTCCATGACCCGAGCGATTGAAATCGTCCAGATAAAGCCCGATTCGCCTGAAGACAACACTTTCTTCGGCCACCCGGCAGGTTTGGGCTGGCTTTCATTTTGCGAGCTTTGGGAGCGATTTTCGTTCTACGGCATGCAGACGCTGCTCATTCTTTACCTCAGCGACTATCTATTTTTGCCCGAAAACTCGGCGCACGTTTGGGGTTTTCAAGAACTTCGGTCTGGAATCGAGAGCGTTACCGGTCCGCGGTCACCCGAACAGCTGGCCTCAATTGTTTTTGGCTTATATGCCGGTTTGGTTTACCTTTTGCCGATATTTGGCGGGTTGCTTGCCGACCGTTGGATAGGTCGCACGCGCAGTGTTGTTATTGGTGCTATTGCCATGGCCATGGGGCACTTTCTCATGGCATTTGAATCGTCATTGCTGCCGGCGTTGACACTGCTGGTTCTAGGAGTCGCCGCCTTCAAGGGAAACATCGCTGTGCAGGTTAGCGATCTCTTCAAGGAGGGAGATCCTAGGCGGGCCACGGCCTTCCAGATCTTCATTCTTTCAGTTCAGGCGGCAGCCATCATCGCCCCCTTGGTCTGTGGGACCCTGGGCGAAAAGGTGGCGTGGCACTGGGGTTTCGGCGCAGCTGGATTTGGCATGCTTATCGGCTTGGCCGTTTATATCCAAGGGCTCAAGTATCTGCCGCGCGATCGACTGGAAAGAGGTCGCGGAAGAACAGCAGGACCCCGTCTAACGCAGGCCGAAAAATCAAGGCTGGCGATTCTCTTCCTCATGATGCCAGTGCTTACCGTTTCCATCGTCGGCTATGGGCAGTTCGGCAACGCGTTTCCACTGTGGTCCCGAGGGAACATGGACATGGTGGTGGCGGGGTTCGCCGTTCCTTTGACATGGCTGCAGGCCGTCGACGGCGTCTGTCGCCTGGCAAGCATGGTTGCGGCGATATGGTTCTGGCGATGGTGGGACACCAAGTACAAACCAATAAATGATCTGCTGAAGATCTCTTGCGCATGCCTCGTTGCCGCCAGCGCGCCAGCGCTTCTGATGATTCCGGCGTTTTTGATCGAACACGGCGGAGATAAGGTTAGCATCTTGTGGACGGTGGCATACAGTCTCGTGAATGCGATGGCCTTTGCAACACTGGTGCCAGTCGGGCTGGCACTCTACGCGCACGCTTCGCCACGAAGGCTTCAAGGTTTCATGATTGGCATCTATTTCCTCCACATATTTGTTGGAAATATTCTTGTCGGCTGGCTTGCCGGTTTCTTGAGCGAAATGTCGGGGACGAGTTTCTGGGGGCTACACGCAATACTTGTGGCGACGGCGGGTGGCGTCCTGCTCGTTATCAATCTGATGTTCAGCAAAATCTTCAAGCCGGCGCCTCCGCCAGTTCATGTTTCGCTGGACAAGAGGGGTATATCCGGCGAGCGCACTCCAGTTTAAAGATGCTCTGGAACTAAGGGGACAGGGCGAACGGCGACGTCAACGTGCAAGCCCACTTTTGTTGACTCGGTCCGCAGGCCGGTGCGCAGATGCGCCGTCATTCACTTAGAGGCGCCATATCGTCCTCGGCTGTGGTCCGGTATGCAGGAAGCGGTCGCCCGATAAAACTGCAGTGAACCGCCGCAACCAGCCTCCTCCTGCTGCCAGCCGTCCAATCTCGGCTTTGGGCACCTTGCTGTTGCACGGGCCCCGGCCACGGCCGTCAGCAACTGCTGCACAGCCGGCGACCGCGGCAGCCTCGTGCGAGCCGGTCAGAGTGCTTGCTGACCGATAGAGCTTTCTCGCTTGACGCTATCAGGCGGGATGGAAACTCGAAACCAGAAGATTTTGCATACATCCGTGGGCGGGGCAGTGCCGAATGAGACTAGCACTTGACCTGCTTTAGTCGTCTGTACTGCATAGGACTTGGGGCTGAACGCGTACCCCGTTGCTTTAGCGTTAGCACCGATCGTGATTTCCAGGGCACTTGGGACGTAGGGACTTCGAACGCTGACCAAAGATGCGACAGTTCCCAATGTTGATCGGATCTTGGTGACGGATTCTCGAACCTCCGCCGTCTCCTCTGGCGTCAGTGCATTTCCATTCGGATTCGAGAACAGGCTTACAGGTACCACTGGCGACAGTAAGACTGAGGAAAGCGTCTCTTCGGAGCAGGAGTTGGCGACGCAGTCCTGCGCCGCAACGCATGCGAGTGCTGCAAGGCTTACATTCCAAAGTGACATGGTCGAGGGGCGATCCATAGGTCAGTAAGTGGAGGTTTTGTAACGCCCGGAGTATGTGCCTTCCAACTCACGTTGAGATATCCGCCCAACGACCGCTATCGCTGCCGTGCCGTCCTCCGTCGTCGAGCTCGGAGTTCGGGTGCGGGCACTGACCTGCCTCACGAGACGCGAACCGGCAGGCCGTCGGCAGCTTGGTGCCCAAAGCGGACACCGGCACAGGCCTACCAAGCTTCCCGAAAGCTGCCGCTCAACGTCGGAGTTCAGCCAACCGGACGGCGCAGCCGGTCAGGGTTGGATGCAATGACAGGTTAAGCGGCATTCCGTCGCCCAAAANGGTGCTTCGACTGCGGCTCGACCAAGCTTCCCGAAAGCTGCCGCTCAACGTCGGAGTTCAGCCAACCGGACGGCGCAGCCGGTCAGGGTTGGATGCAATGACAGGTTAAGCGGCATTCCGTCGCCCAAAAAGGCGGGCCAGCAGGGGCGGGAGCCGCACCGAAAGAACTTCGAACCGAAGAACATGCTTGGCTGCGAGCTCCTCGACCAAAGCGAGCGCATCGGCAGATGCCCACATGTTGCGTGGCCCGTCGTGAAAGCCTAGTAGCTCTGCCTTGCCATCACGGGCCCCTGCTGCGCTTGTTCTGCCGCCTGGCGCTGTGGCGCNCTTCGAACCGAAGAACATGCTTGGCTGCGAGCTCCTCGACCAAAGCGAGCGCATCGGCAGATGCCCACATGTTGCGTGGCCCGTCGTGAAAGCCTAGTAGCTCTGCCTTGCCATCACGCAATGAGAAGTTGATAGCCCCAAGCAGTTTGGCATTGGTACACCACTGAGAGATAGGGCGCGCCTGGGCGCGCTTATCGAGCAAGGCAATCGCCAGGGGGTAGCGTTCCGCGAAAGCCGCCACCACAGTTGAGTAGCGAGTGGTCTCAATAGAGATCATGTCGTTCAGGACGCCGCTTAACGTCTGCGCTCAGCGGGCGGCGAAGCCGTCCGCTGCAGCAATGGGTTAGAAAGCATTGTCTTGCTCCTGCGGAGAAGGCCTGCCACTACCAATCACCGCCTTGTAGTAGTACGCCTCCCTAGGGATGTCAAAAATCAACTTGCGGGTAGTCGCGTCATCCAACGGGCCGAAGTTGAACGTCACCAGATCCGCACTTTCGAGCACCGCCTCTTCCTGGTACGACAAGCCGTGCTTGACGGCGACTTGACGAACCAGGTCTGCGTTCGTTCGAAGCGCTGTTATGAGTGCGGGATGCTTGACTTGCCGCATGATTTCTAACTTCTAGTTTATCCAGCACGTCCTGCCGCAGAACTCCGGCGGCTGCCGCTTAACCAAGCCGATGTCATCCACCATAACCCCTTGTGCGGCAACAAGAATTTTCGGGACCTGCCGGTGTTCAATGCCATTAAATTGATATGGAAAGCGGCACTCATTGACGGCACTGTGCCAGCCAGTAGGACCCGGCGCAACGGTGGAAATTCCCGCGCAGCCACCGCTGTCGTGCTGTGCCCTGTCGTCGGTCGCGGGCTTCGGCTTTGGGAACTGCCCTGCCTCACCAGACGCGAAACGGCAGGCCATCGGCAGCTTGGTGCCCATAGCCGAAGTCCGAGCTTGACGACGGAGGACGGCACGGCAGCGCGAGCGGCCACTGGACTAGTCACCGCTACTGCATCAGCGAGCTCCCTCTTCTTCGATATGCTCTATTGGCTCTACTGGTTTGGTGGCAATACCCCTGGCACCGACGAATACGTGTGCTATTGATCGATGATGAAGGGTACTGGAATCGATACGTCGAGATCAGTTCTACGGGCGAAGCGCTTCGCTAATGGCGAGACTACGCTGCAGACAATCGCGGAGTACTTCCGGAGGGGCGCTGGGACGAGCACGAGGATTCATTAAAGGAATTCGGATCGGTGATCTCCATTTCCGCGAAGCTATTTGACGCCGTCTGGGCATCGATTCAGCCTGTTGCTGTAGCTCAGTGCGTTTCGGCTTCGGCACAGAGCCGTCCGCCGTAGTCAGGAACGTGCCCGAAGCAGACGCCGGCACAGACCTACCGGGCTTCCAGAAAGCTGCCGCTCAACGTTTGACATGAGGGGCAAACAGCGGCGGCACCAGCTTGGATGGAAAGCCCGAATCGAAACCGAGGATATTTGCTGTCATTTGGTCCAAACCGCGAAGAGCACTACAACGGATACTTCGAGCAATACGAAGCCCAGAATATAAACAGTTCGAGAGAACTTCCTGTAGCGTTGTTGATTGTTGCGGACATCGTAATGATCAACAACTGCACATACCAGGTTTGCCGCCGCGGCGAGCATTGCCGCGTAGAGTAGAAAGGCCCCAACATCAGTGAACGACGTGCCCAAAGTGCGTTTCCCTGGTAATGTAATGCCCCCTGTGGCTAGACCAAAGGCTCCGTAGACGACTAGACAAATAGAAAGTGCGACGTTCAAGCATCGCTTGGTCGGCGGAATATAGTTGGGTTCTCATATTCGCGCTGCTCGTCTTCCGACGCATCGGAAACGCAGTCAATGAAATTCGTCAGGTCATTCCACGGCTCGTCGAATGGAAAACGCTTCGCAAGGTCGCCAACCATGCCCTCAGCCTCGCCCCATTGAACAAAATCCCACCCACTGTCAATTTCACCCAGCTTAAAGAAATCATCTCCGCCATTTCCTCTGTTTAGGGTATGACGACAGGGCCAATCTCGAGGGGCTGCGTCCCCTCTTGAGTAATGGTGAGAGGGTTGGATTTCTATTACCGTGCACTTGACGGCGCGTTGCCTCTGGCACATCTCGGCTGTGCAATTCGCCTATGGCTCGTCGTTACTGGTGCGCTGGGATTCCGGCAATGGGTAATTTAGCAAGACCTGCCCCCTGATGGCTAACCGTTTGACATGAGAGGCGGTGCGAAGGCGCAGCCCTTGCGACGTCCTCTGGATGGAAAGGTTAGGCGCCGGTGGCACCAAGGTTCCCATCACTGGATCTCTGCAGGCGCCTTCCAATAAAGTAGCCGAAGAGCCCGATGGCCAGGAAGTGCAAGGCGGTGTTGCTAGCGAAGGCGCCGTTGTGGAAGATGTCTTCTCCAAAGGAGGGCTGACGCTCTATAGATACGCCCGGTTGAGCGGATAGGAATGCGACCGGGAAACCGCCTTTCAGCACTGGCTTCATGCATGGATCGTTGAATCTCGCTCCGCATAGATCTCCGTACTGCGCTGATTCGGGACCGGTGCGCTCGACAAAAACCGAGGCAACTGACAAGGCTAGCGAAAGGGAGGACAGAACAAGCCATCTGGTGAACTTAGTCAAGCGTCCTCCATTTGGGTATCACTGCCGCCGAGTAGCACCCGAGTCAGGGGGTACTGCGCTCCAAACGTGCTTTGGCAGTCACGTATCCTCCGCCCGTCAAAAAAACGCAGGGAGAGAGCCATGAATGGGTTTGCGACTAAGCGCTGCGCGGCGCTGGCCGTGCTGGTCACTTGCGCTGGCGCCGCAAATGCGGTGTACGTCGTGGACACGGGTCAACCGGCTTATACAGGCGTTGGATCCACCTCATCGCCCATTGGGTCCGTCTTTGATGGAACCGTGAGTACTGGCGGGACGTTTTCGATCAGTTCATCGACGACTATCTCGGCGATCCAAGGCTTCATGGTTGTGTATGGAGGTGGCAACCTGGCAGTGTCGTTGCACGCTGGTTCGCCCACAGGTCCGCTGCTCTTTAGCGCGCAGAAATCCGTTGCTTGGCCAACATCCTTCCCCTACGAATGGGTGGGCATTGATGGCTTGAACTGGACCGTCCCTGCAGGCACGTATGGTTTCACAATTGGCTCACCTGACTGGTTCTCGGCAAGCATGCCATGGGGCGCCCCAATGCCGCTCGGGGAAGAATGGCAGGGATTCAACGGCGGTTGGAATCGATCCGATGAGATGGACCTCGGCTTTAGAGTCAGTGCGGTTCCTGAGGCTGCGACCCATGCGCTACTAGGCGCCGGCTTGGCGCTGATTTTTGCTTTGAGGGTTCGGCGCAAGGTCTAACTCGCGCCAAGCCTGCAGCTACAGCAACACGCAGGTTGCCGTTGTTCGCGGCCGCGTTGCTGAGCGGCAGTGGTCGCTGCGGCGCCGTCTATCGCGGCCGATCTCGGCCTTCCGCTATGGGCACCGACCTGCCCCTGCGGCGCGGACCGGCAGGCCGTCTGCAACTTGGTGCCCTACCCCGGTCGAACTACAGGTCCAGGCTGGCTGCCAACAACCAGTTTCGGTGGCTCGAAGAACGCTACCGCCAGCAGCGGTCATTGGACTGATTGCGGGCTGAGCGACCGCTGCACATCCAAGACCTGCCCCTCTGCGGAACTCGTCGCTGAGGCAACTCAAATCCCACGCCTTACGCTCGTCATGGGCAGCGCTGAAGTGCCTCGATCTGGCGGTATCGACCCACTTCAACACTCGCGGGAATTGCTGCCGAAAGCCGACGCTGGACATTCCGTCCAGCCGCCAGCTGCATGACATCAAGCAAGGTGCGCTACCGCGACATTCATGGCCAGATGTTTAAGGCGGCCCGCTCAGCGCACAGCCCGAACACGCACGCACAATGCGTGCTTTCGGACATCACCGTGCCGCCGTGCCGTCTGAAATTCTCGAAGGATTCCATGCAGGCCTCGACGGAACGTCACGCGCACCAGGAGCCCTTGCTCCAGCGTCTGCTCACTGCTTGTTTTGCCGAGGTTGACCACAGCACTTTGCAACTGCTGCGCGAGCGCCTGGAGTGGGTCGATGTCGCGGGTGGCGAAACGCTGATCCGGCAGGGCGCGCCGGGCGACGCCCTGTACCTGTCCGTCAGCGGCCGGCTGCGCGCCTATCGGCGTGACGAGCAGGGTGTGCAGCGCGTGGTTCGCGAGTTCGCGCGCGGGCAGATTTTCGGTGAGATGAGTTTGCTCACTGGCGAGCCGCGAGCGGCCGACGTGGTGGCCATCCGAGAGAGCGTGCTGGTGCGCCTCAGCAAACAATCCTTCGAGGAGCTGAACGCGCGCAACCCCTTGGTCTTCGCAACAGTGACGCAGCAACTCATACGTCGCCTGTTCGGCAAGCCGGTATCCCCGCTTCTCGAACGGCCGGTGACACTGGGGCTGCTGCCCATCAGCGACGAGGTCGACATGGCGGCCTTCTGCGAGCGGCTGGCCGCGCCATTGGCGAGCCGCGGCCGGGTGAGAACGGTAGACGCCCGCGCCATGCAAGCGGCCCTGCAGCCCCATGGTGCGAGCCTGGACCATGAGGGCCCCGATCTGACCCGCGCGGTATCCCTGGTGCTGGACGAGATCGAAGCCAGCGCCGATTTCGTGCTGCTGGTGGGTGACGACCGGCCCAGCGCCTGGACACAGCGCTGCACCCGCCACTGTGACGAACTGCTGCTGGTGGCGAATGCGGCGCACGCGCCCGAGTTGCACGCCACCGAGCAGCACTTTCTGCTGAACCGACCACCACACACCGGCGTTGCCGAGGTGCTGGTGCTGCTTCACGGCCCGCGACGCGCGCCGGTCGCGCAGGTGGGCCGCTGGCTCCAGCGCCGCCCTATCGCCGACCATGTGCATGTGCGTCTGCAAGGGGAGCAGGACTTCGAGCGCCTGGCTCGCTTGCAAAGCCGCACGGCCGTCGGCCTGGTGTTCAGTGGCGGCGGCGCGCGCGGCTTTGCCCACCTGGGCGTGCTCAAGGCCTTGGAAGAACGTGGCATCAAGATTGATTGCGTCGGCGGCACTAGTATGGGTGCGGTGATGGCGGCGCTGGTGGCTGCCGACCAGCCGGTGGCGAGGGTCACCGACTTGGCGCGCCGGGCGTTCGCACTCAATCCCACCAGCGACATTAATCCGCTACCCGTCATCTCGCTGATCCGGGGCCGGCGCCTGCAGCGCGTTCTGAAGGATGCGATGCAGGAGCTGCTGGGCGCCCATGCCGACATCGAGGAGCTGTGGAAGTCCTACTTCTGCATCGCCACCAACTACACCCGCGCCCGCGAAGAGCGCTTGCGCACAGGCCCGCTGCTCGAAGCACTGCTCGCGAGCATCGCCATCCCCGGGGCGCTGGCGCCGGTGGTGCGTGACGGCGACCTGCTTTGCGACGGCGGCACCTTGAACAACTTTCCGGTGGACGTGATCCGTGCGCAGCGCGGTGTCGGCGTGGTCATTGGCGTGGACCTGGGCAGCAGCAAGGTGCGCAGCATCGAGTTCGGGCAGATGCCGGGTTGGTGGCAGTTGGCGCTGGACAAGCTGCGGCCGCGCTCACGCAGGCGCTACCGGCTGCCCAGCCTGACGGCCTACCTGATGAACGTGACCAACCTGTACAGCCAGTCACGGCGTGAAGAGTCACGAGCCGGCGTCGACCTGTACTTCAACCCGGCCATGTCGCGGGTTGGCATGCTGGCCTGGCACCGATTCGAAAGCATTGCGCAGCAGGGCTACGACCATGCACAGGAAGTGCTGGCGCAGGCCCCACCCGAGTTGCTGAACCGACTGGGCGCACGATGAGTACTGGTCCATCAAAGTGGCTGGGCAGGGCCGCCGCGGGTTTGCGATCGCTGGCGGCGGGACCGTCGCAGCCCGTTGAGGCAGAACCGCTGTGGATGAACAAGTACGCCGCCAAGCGCCTGAGCGCCGAAGAGGCCGCCGCCCTGGTTCGCCATGGCGAGCATGTCTTCATCGGCACGGGCTGTGCCACGCCGCGGCGGCTCGTGGCGGCGCTTGAGGCGCTGGCGTTGCCCCAGGGTGATGTGGAACTGGTGCACTTGCTCGCTGACGGGGCGATGCCGCATAACGCCACAGGCGAGTGCACCAGCCACTACCGGCACCGTTGCTTCTTCGTCGGCAACGACGTGCGGGCCGCGGTCCGTCAGGGCCAGTGCGAGTACGTGCCGCTGTCGGCCGCACGCCTGCCTCAGCTCATTGCCAATGGCCGCATGCGGGTGGACGTGGCAATGATCCAGGTCTCGCCGCCCGACGAATTCGGGTATGTCAGCCTGGGCGTGTCGGTCGACGTGATTCCCGCTGCGGTCGCGAAGGCGCGGCTGGTCCTCGCCGAGATCAACCCGGCCATGCCGCGTTCGATGGGAGACAGCGCGCTGCACATTGACGAGATTGACCATTGGGTGCCCGTGCCGGCGCAGCTCATTGAGCACTTCCAACCCGAAGCGCAGAGCGAGGTTGTGCAGGCGATCGCCGGCTACATCAGCAGCATCATCGACGACGGTTCTACGCTGCAGATTGGCCTCGGCCGCTTCAGCACGGCGGCGCTGGCACTGCTGAGCGACCGCAAGGATCTGGGCGTGCACTCCGACGTCATCACCGACGCCATCGTGCCGCTGCTGGAAAAGGGCGTGCTCACCGGGCGCATGAAGAGCCATCACCGCGGCAAGATCGTGGCCAGCTTTGCTCGGGGCTCGCAGCGATTGCATGCGCTGATTGATCGCAACCCGCTCTTCTGCTTCCAGACGCTCGATGCGGTGTGCGACCCCGCCGTGCTGGCGGCTCAGCACAAACTGGTGTCGTTGACGCAGGCTTTCTCGGTCGACCTGACGGGTCAGGTTTGCGTGGACCAACTCGCGGGTGAGTTCTATGGCGGGCTGATGTCGCAGGCCGAGTTCCTGCAGGGCGCTTCACGCTCGGTGGGCGGCAAGGCCATCATCTGTCTGGCCTCGACCACTGCCGACGGGCAGAACTCGCAGATCAAGCTTGCCCTGGCCGACGGCGAGGCCGCCGGCATTGCTCGCAGCGACGTTCACTACGTCATCACCGAGTACGGCATCGCCTACCTGTTCGGCAAGTCCATCCGCGAGCGCGCAGCTGCACTCATCGACCTGGCGCACCCGAAGTTCCGTGCCGCGCTGCTTGCCCAGGCCCAGTCCAAGGGCTGGCTGCCGGCCGAGCAGCAGCTCAAGCATCTGCAGGCCTATCCCGTTGGCGATGAGCGGCGTGTGGTGCTCAGTGATGAGCGCGCGCTGCTGCTGCGCCCAGCCATGGGTACGGACGATGTCTACGTGCGCGAGCTCTTCCACCATCTGTCTGACCGCGACGTCTACACACGCTTCTTTCGCAAGGTCAGGGGCCTGCCACACCGCGACGCCCAGCGCCTGTGCAACCTCAATCTGGAAACCGAGGTGGCCTTCGTGGCGGTGTTCGGGCCCCGTGAAGATCCGCAGGTCGTCGGCCACGCCTGCTACTTCGTCGACGCCGCGACCAACATCGCCGAGACCGCCTTCATGGTGCATCCGGACTGGCAGGGCAAGGGTCTCGGTGCAGCGCTGCAACAGCGCCTGCTGGAGCATGCACGCGGCAGAAACGTGCAGGGCTTCGTGGCCGAGATCCTCGACACCAACGAAAAGATGATCCGCCTGGCGCGCGCCGGCGCTGGCGACGTCAGTCTGGCCGCTGAGGGCAGCGTGGTGCGCGTGACAACGATGTTCCGATAACGCCGCGTCGACCTGTTGCGTTGCTGACGTCGTGGCGGCATTCATGCCGAACACCTCCTGGGGTCACCACCTTGCCGTCGTTGAGGACCGAAGTGCCAGGTTCCATGTGCGCGTCTCGCCAAGCTTCGCTAGTTCGGCCAGGATTTCGTCCACTCGTTGCACCGTCGCTCCCCATCTTCATCACCGCCATGGACGCACGGTCGCAAGGGGACGGTAGCGAGGGCCAGCGTCGCGGGCGTGCGGCGAACGCGATGCCTAGAATCCGCCCCCACGCGTTGGACCCACGGGGACCACGCCAGGGAGCAGCGCAGATGAAGACCAACGAAATCGAGGTGCTGCAGGGCACCATCGCGATGCTTCAGTCCCAGCGGGCGACGTTGGGTGCCACGCTGGTCGATTCAGCGTTGGCGCCATTGCTGGAGCAACTCCATCAGCTGACGTCCCAGGCCGCACCTGCCGAGCCCGTGCGCCGGCTGCGCCAGGTGAGCGTGCTCTTCCTCGACCTGGTCGGCTCGACGGAGCTGATCCGGCACCTGGACCCGGAAGATGTTCAGTCGGTGGTGGACGGCGCGCTCGCGGCCTTCACCACTCTCGTCACCCGGCATGGTGGCGAGGTGCTGCGCTACGCCGGTGACAGCCTGAAGGCAGCCTTCGGCGCCGACGTCACGCGCGAGGACGATGCCGAACGCGCGGTGTGCTGCGGTCTGGCCTTGCTGCAGGAAGCGGCTTCGCGCGGCCAAGCCGTGCGGAAGGCGCATGGACTGACCGGCTTCGATGCCCGTGTCGGCGTCCACACGGGGGCGGTGGTGCGGGGTGGTGGCGTGGAGCAGGCCAACAGCCTCAGCGGCTTGGCCGTCAACGTCGCAGCGCGCATGGAGCAGGCGGCACTGCCAGGCAGCCTGCGCATCAGCATCGACACCTACCGGCTGGTGCAAGGCCGCTTCGACGTGCTGGAGCAGCCGGCCCTGCAGGTCAAGGGCCTGCCGGAGCCGATGCGGACCTTCCTGGTGCAGGGCGTTCGTGAGCGGAGGCTGCGCGGCTTGCGCCATGGCGCCGACGGCGTGACCACCGCCATGGTCGGCCGTGGCGACGAACTGGCCCGGTTTCATCAGGTGGCCACTGCTGTGCTTGCGCCCGGCGGCGCGCTGGGCGCGGCCACCGTGATCGGCGATGCGGGCCTTGGTAAAAGCCGCCTGCTGGCCGAGATTCAGGCCACGCTGCCGGAGCAAGCTGGGGCCCTCTGGCGTGCCAGCAGCCACCCCCAGGCGCTGCACCAGCCCTACGGCCTGCTGCGCGACCTGCTGTTCTGGCAACTCGGCGTGCGAGACAGCGCCTCGCAGGCCGAGGCGCAGCAGACCTTTGCCGCCGCCCTGCTGCCGTCCTTCGGTGCGGCGGCCGATGAGCAAACCGCCCTGCTGGGTCAACTCATTGGCCTGGACTACAGCGCGAGCCCCTTCATCGCCGGCATCCTGAGCGACGGCAAACAGTTGCAGAGCCGCGGCTTGAATGCCTGGGTGCGCTACCTGCAGTCGCAGGCCGCCGTACAGCCCCTGGTTCTGGTGCTGGACGACTTGCAATGGGCCGACGACGAATCCCTCAATGCGCTCGACCACCTCGTGGCCACGGTGCCGGAGTTGTCGCTGCTGCTGCTGTGTGCCGCCCGCCCTGAACTGCTGCAGCGCCGGCCGCAGTGGGGCGGGAACTGGCCGGGACACGAACTGATCCAACTGTCGCCGCTGACGACCCAAAGCAGCGATGTGCTGGCCACCGCCCTGCTGACGCGCTTCGCCACGCCGGTGCCGACTCTGCAGGCCCTGCTGGCTGAGCAGGCCGCCGGCAACCCCTTCTACATGGAAGCGCTGTTGCAGATGCTGGTGGACACCGGCGTCATCGAGACCGCGGGTGAGCATTGGCAAGTGCGGGCCGATGGGCTGCACGGCGTGAAGGTGCCGGCCACGTTGGTGGGCGTGCTGCAGGCCACGTTGGACGCGCTGGACGCCGAGCAACGCCGCAGCCTGCAGCAGGCCAGCGTCGTCGGCGCGCAGTTCTGGGACGAAGCCCTGGCAGCCATCGACCCGCAGGCGCCCGAGCAACTTTCCGGGCTCAGCCGGCGTGAACTGGCGCTCCCGCAGGCGCAGAGCGCGTTCGAGGGCGCACGCGAATACAGCTTTCGCCACCACCTGCTTCACCAAGTGACCTACGGCACCGTGCTCAAGGCCGACAAGCGCATAGCGCATGGTCATGCCGCGCGTTGGCTGCAGGGCCGCAGCCCGGGTCGCGAGAACGAGTTGGCCAGCCAGATCGCCGAGCACTTCGAGCGCGCCGGCGACACGGAGCAAGCCATTGCCTACTGGTTGCGTGCGGCCGAGGATGCGTCGAGCCGGCAGGCTGACACCGCAGCCATGGCCCACGCCGACCGCGCCCTGGCGCTGGACGACGGCAGCAATCTGCAGCGCCAGGTGCGCCTGCATCTCGTGCGATGTGACGTCTTCATTCGCGCAGGCGACTCGGTCGGGCATGGGCAGGAGCTTGAAATTCTTGAGACGTTGGCCGACCGCACTGACGACGACGTGCTGCGCCTGACGCTGGCCAAGGACGGGGCCTGGCGCCTGTTCATGGAAGCGCGTTTCGAAGAAGCGGTCGCACTGGCCGAGCCTCGCCTGAGGCGCGCAGAGGAGCGCGCACCGCGCGAAGCTGGACGCGTGCGCAATGTGACCTATTTGTGCCTGACCCGGCTGGGGCGGCACGACGAAGCCCTTGTCCACGCCCTCAAGGGCCTGGAGCACGCCCGGGCCGCCGGCGACGACAACTGCGAGGGGGCCATTCACAACAACATGGGCGTCGTCAGCGTCCAGGTCAACCGCATGGGCCCGGCACTGGCCCACTACCAGCAGGCGCTCGACGCCTATCAAGCAGCGCGCAGCCGCAGAGGCGTCGCCAACGTGCGGATCAATCTGGCTCAGGTCGAAATGAACCTAGGGCGCAACGCAAACGCGCGCGACCTCTTGCAGCAGGTCGCGCACGAGTGCCGCGAGATCGGTTCGCGCAGTTTGGAGGCCATTGCCTGCACGAACCTGGCAGAGGTGCTTTGTGAACTTGGTGAGGCCGAGAGCGGTTACGACGCCGCGCTGGAGGGGTTGCGCCTGGGGCGCATCAGTGGCGACACAAGAGTCCAGGCCTATGGGCACCAGAGCGCGCAACTGGCCTCGCACGTGCTGGGCCGCTTGTCGCAAGCGCTGGATCACGCTGAGGCGGCTGGCGCTGGCTTCAGGGCCCACAACGACCTGGGCACGGCGTGGCTTAACGCCAGCGCAGCCGTTCGCTACCTGCAAGGCCTGGGCCGAAACGAGGAGGCGCTTGCTGCAGCGGATTCGCTGCTGGCCGAGGTGGAGGTACATGGTGGCTGGGACGGTGCGTTCGAGCCGCCGTACCACCTCTACCGCGCGCTGGCGCCGCTGGGCGACCCTCGCGCCGATGACCTGCTGGCGTGCTCATACAGCGCCTTGACTGCCCGGGCCGACCTTTTCTCCGAATACGTGCCACGCGACAGCTTCATGCAAAGCACCATGGTCGCCCGAGGCGTCTGCGAGCACTGGGCTGCGGCCCAGGGGGGCGGCGCGATCCGGGCTGATCGCAACGGCCCCGGGATAGTCAGCTGACGCGCACGCAGTGCTGCTCCATCGGGCTTTCGCGCTTCGTCCATGGCCCCAACGTCGGCCGCTGGGACGGCAGCTTGACAATGTTGCCCTGCAACATCTTGATTTCGTTGGTCTTCATCTGCGCTCCCTGGCGTGGTTCCCGCGGGTCCGCCCGAAGCCGACCTCGGTCGAAGTACGGGTCCAGGGCACGTAGCAGCCGTCGGTTTGACGACGGTCCGGAATGTGCGCCCAAAGGAGCCGTTGGCCACCTGCGGCGACGCGGTGCAGCCGCTGCTGGCCGTCATCGCGTCGCCGGCGCACTGGAGCATGGCGTCCCTGCCCCGAGGCCTGAAGCCCGAGGAAGTCGATCGGCTGTTGAATTCGTCACCGATGCGCTGCCGTGTAAGCGAGCGGTGAACTCCTTGACGTGCAACAAGCGAGGCTGGTTGGCCTTTCCCCTGACACCGGGGATGGGAATCGGCGTCCAGCGGCGAAGAGACTCAGCTCGGGGACCAACGGTGGGGCAACAGCTCGTCGATGCGGCTGGGCACTGTCACTCTCAAGCGAACGAAGTCGAGTCGCCAGGATCTGCTGCCCTTAGACACCTGTGAGCCTCAAACTTGAAGAGGCTACGGCGTCGCCTTCCGTGGCCGCAGGAAAGCTCATTCACCACGACTGGCCTCAATCGAACAAGGCCACACCTCCGGCCATGCGCTCCATCACCGCCAATCGCACCGGCTCTGGGGCGGTCTGCAGCACCTGGGGCCAGGTCTTCTTGGCCTTGATCACGAACTTCTTGGCCTGGTTCAGCACACGGGCGTGGGACTGGATGCCTGCGACTTGAAGCAGCTGCTGCAAATCCGCCCAGGTGAAGGAGCGCAGTCGCTTGTCGATCGCCTTGTTGTGGGCGTAGGTGTTGTCGTCGGTGCCGGGAAAGAAGGCCGCCACGCATACGGGGTCGTAGAGAGGAGCCAGTCGCGGATTGCGACCGTCCGGGTAGATCAACGCCCAATTCTTGAAGTGAGCGTCGACATTGCCCATGCCGATGAAGGCCACGAAGCGGTTCACGAACTCTGCAATATCCGCAGGGCGGGTGCTGTAGGTCTGCAGCAGGCTCAGCGCCGTCGCGAAGTCCACGATGAGGTCGGTGCCGTACTTGTGCCGCGGCTCCAGACCCATGGCCTGAGCGAACTCCTCGGCGTGGATCCGCTGCCCCACCGGGCCGCGGTCGAAACGGCTCACGACCAGAACCTCGGGGAAGGGAATCGCCTCGGGCAGATCCACGTCCGCACTCGGAACCACCAATGCTTGCGCGC
Organism: Pelomonas sp. Root405; assembly: GCF_001425165.1. Classification (GTDB taxonomy): domain Bacteria; phylum Pseudomonadota; class Gammaproteobacteria; order Burkholderiales; family Burkholderiaceae_C; genus Pelomonas. The sequence goes on along the minus strand of NZ_LMDU01000012.1, from coordinate 1,961 downwards.
AGTCAAGGCCCTGGGCCTCGCAGAGCCGGTAGCCGGTGATCTCGTTGGCGACCAAATCGGGGTGCGTAGAAGTCGGCAGCTTGATGATGAAGCTGCCAGCTTGGTCGTGGCGCTTGACTGTGTAGCGGCGCCCCTCCTGGATCGCGGAAAACTTGGTCACCACGCCGGGGAGCGACGCGCCGTCGATGACCGGCGTGTCCACAAAGCCGGGCTCCAGTACATCAAAACCCATCGTCGTGTGCCAGTGGCGCACATCGTTGGGCACGCCGTCGTTGGCCGGCTCGACCTCGAGGGCTCCGAGCAGGTCGTGGCCCGCCGCCGCGAGCAGCTCGAACTCTTGGTCGGTGGCGCACCCGCGTTGATCGGCCAGACGCTGGCGGTTCACGCCTTCGGGCAAGAGGTTGCTCAGGTAGGTCGGAAGGCGGTAGCCCTGGTTGAGCACGCGCCGATCCCGCTGGGCACGCAGCACGGCCCGGGCGTCCTCACCCTCCCCTGGCTCCAAGGCCAAGGACAGGCGCGGGCGGTTGTCGTCAGCGATGTAGTCCTCGTCGAAGCTCACGCGCAGAATGTCGCCGTACTCGGACAGGTAGCCTATGGCACGCCGGCCGCCGTGGGGCTGGTGCAGGTAGAGGCGCAGGTAGCGAACGGAGGTGCTCATGCGCCGCGCCCTTTCTTGGTGGGCGTCGCAGGTGGGTTTTCAGGCTCATCAGCATCCGCTTTCTGGCCTCGCTGGATGCGGTCCAAGACCTCCCGGTTCACCTTGAAGCTGATGGGCTTGGAGGCGACGTTCTCCAAGTCTTCTTTGGTCAGCCCGCCGGTGGCGCCCAATCGTTCGAGCACCTTGGCGCGCAGGTCCTGAACGGCCGTCTTGGGGGCATCAATGCCCGGCTCCCGGCCGAAGAACTTGCCGCCGGCCCGGATGAAGTCCTCGATCTCCGCGCGCAGCGAGGCGGGCACCAGCATCATTTCCAGACCCACGCATCGGGCCACGTCCACCACGGTGCTGAGCTTGGCGTCGACCTGGTCGCTCTCCAGGCGCTGGATGGTCATGCGCGAGAGGCCCGCCTGCTCAGCCAGCTCGGCCTGAGTGAGGGCCCGGGCCCGCCGTGCTCGCTGAAGTGATTCGCCAATGCTCATTTGGAGTTGCATAGTGCCTATGATGCTACTCCAGCTTAGCATTTCCGCCACTATTGAGCCAATTCCGAGTGGCATTGCACCCGGAAAGCTGCATTGATGTGGCTTTACTGCTTTGGCGCCTCTTTGCTGGCGCTCGCTGGCGGGCAATGCGTCAGCGCGCCAGTGAGGTGGCTGGGTGAAATGATTCGCTGGTCGAGGGCGAGGAAATGGCCAAGAAGAAGTCGAATGGCGGGCTGACGGTGCTCATCGCCGGGGTGCTGGTGCTGATGGGCACCGTCCCGGCGTCAAGGCCAGATGGGCTTTGGACGTTATGGCGTGTGGGGCTTCTTGATTAGATGCTTTTGCAATATAGACCCTGCTCTGGGCGGGAGCTGGCTCCGCTAACCGGTCGCGCGAGCCGACGTCCGTCGACAAGCCTCCGTCTGCGGCTGAGCTTCAACGTTGAGCGGCAGCTTTCTGGATGCTTGGTAGGCCTGTGCCGACGTCAGCTTCGGGCACTTTTCTGACGCCCGCTACGGCCAGGCCCGCGGCTGCACCGAATCGTCACCGCCACTCCAACGCTTAGAGCAACAGGCAATCCGGAGTAAGTTGACGGCGACAGCAGCGGGCAGCCAGCCTGGACGATCGCAGCACCTCGACGCCGGTCGTTGAAGCCGTCAGCCGGTCATGGGCGCCCGCGACTCGTTCATGCCAGGCAGCGTGCAGGTGATCTTGCCCCTGCATAACCGGACACGGTCTATGCGCTGGTTGGCGCGCTCCCGGTCTGGGTGACGCGCTGTTGATGTTGCCTGAACTCCCTGGGTGACCGCATCCGCAGGCTCGAG
>NZ_LMDU01000011.1 GCF_001425165.1 Pelomonas sp. Root405 | reverse complement strand
CGGCAGATCGGCGATGTGCCGCTGGAGCTCGCCCAGAAGTTCTTCGTCCGGTGCTGGCGTCCGGTTGATCCGCGCGTCGTGCCAGTCGCTCGGGCGATGCAGCCGGAGGTGGACGTTAGAGCGCGCCAGCCCCAGTGCGTCGCAGACGGCCTTCACGGCTCGTCCTTGGGCAACAAGGGCGAGCGCGCAATCCACTTTTTTTCGGCGGCGTACTCCACGGCTTCCTTGAGGATTTCGTTCTCCAAGGTCTTCTTGCCCAGCACGCGCTGCAGCTTGGCGATCTCCGCGCGTGCGGCAGCGAGCTCGGACGCTGGCACCACCGACTCACCAGCAGACACCRCCACCAGCGCGCCTTCTCTCTCGAGCTTGCGCCACTGGAACAGCAGGCTCGCCGCCACGCCCTGCTGGCGCGCCACCAGCGACACCGACATGCCCGGTTCATAGGTGCGCCGAACCAGCGCAGCCTTCTCCTGCACCGACCACCGCCTGCGGCGCTGATCGGTCATCACGATCTCTACAGNCTGGCGCGCCACCAGCGACACCGACATGCCCGGTTCATAGGTGCGCCGAACCAGCGCAGCCTTCTCCTGCACCGACCACCGCCTGCGGCGCTGATCGGTCATCACGATCTCTACAGACTCCGTCCGCCTAGTCATATTCACAGTCCTACTCCTATCCTCAAAGATAAGCGATGGACCGTGTCCGGTCATTCAGGGGGCTAGCTCANCACGATCTCTACAGACTCCGTCCGCCTAGTCATATTCACAGTCCTACTCCTATCCTCAAAGATAAGCGATGGACCGTGTCCGGTCATTCAGGGGGCTAGCTCACAGGCGGCGGCTGATCGGCGATGACGCATCCGCTTCCCAGCGGACCCGTGGTCCGACAATTCCGCGATGGGCTACCTTACCTTCGACCTCACCGACAGCTCCGACGACATCCTCACGCTGGAAGCAATGGCTTCCACGCGCGAAGCTGAGCATGCGGCCGTAATGGCCGAGGTGGCGCTAGTGCTGGCCTGGGCGCGGGCCGATTTCGGTGGCCGGCAAGGACCGGTAGAGGATGGCAATGCCTGGGATCACGAGTTGCTGATCCAGCATGAGGCCGGCGGGTGGATCACTGTCACGCTGACGTTCAGCGCCTCGCCGGAGTTCGCGGAGGCCTTTCAGGAAGTCTTCGTCAAGACTGAGGACGACTGACGCGGGTTGCACTGCACCGCGCGATGGCGTCCTGTTTCGGCGTCGCACTTGGCCGGCACACTGCGCCCATGCACTTCGACCAGACCACCCCCATCCTGCGCAGCTTCAACGAAGCCAAGGCGCGTGAGTTCTATGTGGATTTCCTTGGCTTCAAGGTCGACTGGGAGCACCGCTTCGAGCCGGGCCTGCCGCTCTACATGCAGGTATCGCGCGGCAGCTGCGTGCTGCACCTGAGCGAGCACCACGGCGACTGCTGCCCCGGTGCGGGCATGCGCATCCGTGTGAGCGACATCGATGCCTTCCACGCCGAACTCAGCGCCAAGCACTACGGACATGCGCGGCCCGGCATCCAGGACACGCCCTGGGGTTCGCGCGACCTGTCCGTGACCGACCCGTTCGGCAACCGGCTGACGTTCACGAACGCTGTGAGCACCTGACGAGCCGCTGGGACACACGCGGTCCGACGCAGCAGCGCCGGCGCCACTTCCCGATCAGCACGAAGGTCATTCGCTGGACTGGGAGATGGCGGCAAGCTTCACCAGCTTGTCCAGCGCTACGAGCGACTCGTAGGCATTGACGCGCGGAAACTTCCGATTGGTATTGGCGACGTTGTCGTCCTCATCGTCGCCGTCGACGATCCAGGTTGATGTCGAACGGAGCACCTCCTGCAGCAACGGCACCGGCGGCAGTTCACCGGTGAGGCGCTTGTAGAACTGCTGCATCAGCAGAACGACGCCCGACACCGTCGGCGCCGCCTGGCTGGTGCCGTCCTGCACCGATGTCGCATCGTCGCTGGCGGCGCCGGCCGATGTGGCGGAAGCCCCGGCCGACATCACATCGGTATAGCAATCGGGGCTGGCCTCCTTGGAGAGCCGCTGCGTGAATGGCGTCATCTGGTCGGCGTGCGTCGAGAACGCGCTTGCGCCGCTCTTGTAGTGGCGGGGGCCGACCGACGCGTCGTATACCGCGCCGACCGAGATGACCTCGCGAAAGATCGCCGGCATGCTCATGCCCTCGGTCTCGAAGGACTTGTAGTCGTTGCCGGCAGCCACCACGACGGCGATGCGCCGTGCGTGAAGTTCCTTCAGGATGGCCGCGAGTTGCGGAAGCTCGGCGCGCACGCCGGCGTCGTCGCTGAGATTGACACCCGGGACGCCGAGCGAGAGGTTGGCGACGCTGATGTCCAGGCGGGTCGCGTTCTCGCTGATCCATACCAGCGCGTTGATGATTGGCTCCAGCGTGGGTGCCGGCAGCACCTTCAGCGGGACGACGCGTGCACCCGGTGCGATGCCGCGACGCTCGTCGCTGGTGCCCGCTGCGATGAGGCCCGCCACATTCGTGCCGTGGCCGTTCCTGTCGGTGACGAGGCCAGGGTCGCCGCCGTCATCAGTGGTGAAGTTGCGTACTTCGGGCACCCGGCCTGCAAAGCACTTGTGAGTCACGCGCAGGCCGGTGTCCAGCACAGCGACGGAGAGCCCGGCGCCATCGACGTTGTAAGACGCGCGCGCGCTCGGCGCCCCTAGCAGCGCATCGATCTCCGTATCGGCCGTGTTCAACAGCGACGGCGCAATGGTGGTGGGCGGCGTCGGGTCGGGGATGTAGAAGTTCATGGCGTGGCTCCTCGATAGCGGTTCAACAGGACGAAGGAAGCAGCCTTGGCTGCGGGTGACGCTTTTTCGCTGGCCAAGCGCGGCAGGTCATCCGCAGAAATGACGAGTCGCTCATGCATCGGTCCCGGCAACATCGCGCCGCGGCTATGCGCCGTTCAAGCGGGGAGGCCGCCCATGGACATGGCACTGAAGGACATCGGCATCACATTCCTGGTCGGCGCGTTTACGGTCCTCGCGCTCGACTGGGTGTTGCTCCACATTGCCGGACTCAACCTGACCGGCTTCTTCAGTGGAGAGCGGTTGGGGCTGGAAGTGCCCGATAGAGCCGGAAAGCCGGTGGCGCCCTTGAAGGCCTATGGGCACAAGAAGTCCTTCGACCCAACGATGACGGCGGCCGTGTTCGCCGGCCTGTCATTCGGTGTCGGAATCCTGGCGGAAGACCTGTCTTACAAATACATGGATAGCGTCCCGGTGCCTTCCTGGCGATCCATCCATGCGGAGCAGCTGTTCGGGGACGATGAGCTCTGGAACTTCCAGAAGGATTCGCGCCTGAGGACGCTGCTCAAGCGTGATCGGGCGAGGGAAACCGGATGGCTTCCCAAGGATCTCGCCAAGGACCTCGCCAAGGCCAACGCCTTCTCGTTGGCCCGCATCGACAAGGCGGCGGATGTCGAGGCCTGGCTGACCTCGCCGACGGCGTCAGCCGCCAACCTCGATCCGGACGCCCGCGACAGCTGCGTGGACGCAGGCTGCATCCGGGGCGAGACGCTGAAAGGTGCGATCGCCAACCTCTATTACTTCGCCAAGAACAAGGTGTACGGCGACAAGAACTACTACGACGAGATGCGGCGGATCCAGGCGCGCATGGAGTTCTCCAGATCCATCGCGCTCGTGTCATTCTTCTATCTCATCGTGAGCATCTTCGTTGGCGCGGTGGTGTTCTGTTGCCGACGCAACGTGCCGTTGAAGGCCATAGGGCGCCGCACGGGCACGGCGTTGGCGGCGCTTTTCTGCATCCATGCCGCCGCTGTCTGGGCCTATGAACGTGAAGCCGATGAGTTCAACAAGCGCGCGTTCGGCTACTTCAGCAGCATGCGATCCCGCTGAACATCAAGCCCTGATTCGAATGCCTGCTCGAAAGCTCAATACAAGTCCCGCGCCGCCAGCCTCACCTCGTGCAGCAGTTGCCTGGCCCCCGGCGACATCAGATGCCCTTCACGCGTGATGATCCCGAACGCGTCCATGTGGCACGGCAGCTCGATCGGCAGGATCGCCAGCACATTCAGCGACGCGTAGTAACGCGCCACTTCGACGGGCATCACATGCAGAGAATCGGTCTGCTGCAACAGCGCCGTGATCAACAGCAGCGCCGTCGTGTCTACCACGTTGCCCGGCGGCTCCAGCGCGGCACGGCGGAACATCAGCTCCCAGCGATGCCGCAACACGCTGCCGACCGGCGGCAGGATCCACGGCTGGTTGGCCAGGTCGGCGAGCTTCAAGTTGTCGGACTTGAGCAGCGGGTGCCCGACACGCGCCACTGCGCAGGCGGGCTCGACCGTCAGCTCCTCGTAGTGCATGCCGGCAGCGCCTTCCTCCTCGACGATGCGGCCGATCATGAAGTCCAGCTTGCCGCGGCTGAGCATGTCCAGCAGCGCCTTGCTGCTGTCCATCTGCACACCGATGCGCAGCTTGGGCGCCTGCAGCTTGATGCGCGAGATGGCGCGCGGCAGCAGACCCATGGCGGGGGTCATGATGACGCCGACCTCGACCTGGCCCGACAGGCCGTGCTTGAGCGCGACGATGTCGTCATGCGCGGCGGACAGCGACGTCAGCGCCATCCGCGCGTGGCGGATCATGGTCTCGCCATAGAGCGTGGGTTCCATGCCGCGTGGGTGACGCTCGAAGAGCTTCACATCCAGCATGTCCTCCAGGTCCTTGAGCTGCTTGGACGCGGCGGGCTGCGTCATGCACAGGACTTCGGCAGCGCGGTGGATGTTGCGCTCGTCGTCCAGCGCGATCAGCAGAAGCAGCTGACGTGTCTTGAGCCGTGCGCGCAGGAACCAGTTTGGGTTGGGGCTGGCGTCGGTCAGGCCGCCGTTGTCGTCGTCGCTATCGCGGGCCATGTCAGGTATCCATGCCGCACTCGCGGCGGCCGTAATGCATCGCTTCGGGCCGAGCGCCGGGCCGCTCCCAAGCCGGCCCGTCATGGCGATGTGTTGCCGGTCAATCCGGCAAGCATCGCCGTCTCCTCGGGGGACCGACCAAGGTACGCCTTGGGCGAGGGGCTTCATTTCACGCAAGATTGACTCTGCCATCGTTGGCCAAGACGCTGTTGATGTCGTCCCCCGTCTCGTCGAGCTGTACCAGCGTGGCTTGGCGGGCGCCCAGCGGATCGCGCGCCTGCAGCGCCGTCAGGATCGCCTTGTGACGCGGCAGCGAGAGTTCGTGCGTGTTGGGCAGTTGGCTGGACAGCGTGATGGACTCACGCAGCGCCAGCGACAGCATGTTGCCGATGTAGGCGAGCAGGTCGTTGCCCGTGGCCTCGGCAATGCGGCGGTGGAAGGCCAGGTCGGGCTCCAGCAGCTCTTCGGTCGTCTTGGCGGCGGCCATGCCTTCGTAGGCCTTGGCAATCGACGCGAGCTGCGCGTCTGTCGCGGCCTTGGCCGCCAGCGCGGCGGCGGCGGGCTCGAAGATCTGGCGCACTTCCAGCAGCGTCTGAACGAAATCGCGCTGCGGGCGGGACTGAATGAGCCAGTACAGCACGTCGGGGTCCAGCAGATGCCACTCGTTGCGCGGCCGCACGATGGCGCCGGCGCGCTGGCGAGAGACCACCAGGCCCTTGGCGACCAGCACGCGCACCGCCTCGCGCAGCACGGGTCGGCTGATCTCGTAGCGCTCCAGTAGCTGGGCTTCGGGCGGCAGCTTGTCGCCGGGTTGGAGCTCGCCGCCGACGATGGCCAGCCCCAGCTCGCTGACGATGCGACCGTGCTGGCTCTTGCCCTCGGATTGAGCGCTATAGGTGGAGTGGTCCGCTCGGGTTCGCATGGGCGCCGGGCCTGGAAAAGCCCGCATTATCGAAAGCGCGCGACGAAGCCGCCGCGGGGCGCCAATGTCAGTTGGGCGGCTGGTGCTGCGAGCTTGCGCTCGGCGAACTCGCGCTCGCCCGCGCCGTCGGTGATGAGCTGGCCTTCCCGCTTGCCCAGCCAGCCGAGGTCGAGCTGCACGTCGCGCGGCTGCCCGTCGGCATTGAATCCCGCGATGAACCACTGCTTGCCAGCGCGGCGCGCGATGACGGCGAACTTGCCCGGCTCGCCGGCCAGGAAGCGCATCTCGTCCCACTGGCGCGGCAGCTCGCGCAGGAAGCCCTTCACGTAGGAAGGCACGCTGGCCATGCCCTCGGGCGTCTCGGCGTAGTGCTGGATACCGGACAGGAACAGCACGCTCTGCGCCAGTTCGAAGCCGTTGCGCGTGGTGCGCTTGATCTTGGGGATGTCGCCGAACACCATGGGCGTGAAGTCCATCGGGTCGAACAGGTTGCGCGTGAACGGCAGCATCGCGGCATGCGGGGCGATGACGTCCTGGTCTTCCTGCGTGAAGGTCACGAACTCGAAGCCGCGCACGGCCTCCACCGTCATCAGGTGGGGATAGGTGCGGCTCCAGCCGCGCGGCAGCGTGGCGCCGTGGAAGTTCATCAGCAGCCCGGCTGCGGCCGACTCCTTCAGCAGATCCACGTAGTAGGCCTGCATGGAGGCGCCGTCGCCACCGAAGAAGTCGACCTTCAGGCCGGCCACGCCCATGGCCTTCATGCGCGCGAACTCGCGCTGCCGGTCGGCGCGGTTCAGCAGCGCGCCGCGGGGCGTCTGCGGGGTGTCGTTCCAGTCGCCGGCAGAGTTGTACCAAGCCAGCAAGCCGACGCCCTTGGTCTTGCCGTAGTCCGCCAGCGCCTTCATCTTGGCGTCGCCGATCTGGCGGTCCCATTCCGCATCCACCAGCGTGTAGTTCCAGCGCATGTCAGCGGCGTAGTCGATGAAGCGCTTCTGCACGTCGTAGACGGTGGCCTCGTCTTTCAGCAGTGCCCAGCTCCAGGACGCATGGCCGGGCTTGAGCTTGGCCTTGTCGAAGGGCACGGCGGGGGCGGCGAGGTCGGTGCCGAGGGTGGACTCCATGACCGTCTTCAGCGGGCCGATGGCCAGCACGCGCCAGGGTGTCGTCAAAGGCCCGTTCACGTCGGCGAGGACGTGGCCGCCGGTGAACACCTCGCTCGGGTCGGGCAGACCGATGCGGTAGGTGCCGCCGGTCGAGTCAGCCTGCAGGCGCGACGCGTGGAAGCGGCCGTCCATGTCTGCCTCGGTCAGCGCCACCCAGTTGGCGCCGCTGCGGAACAGCGCGGGGAAGATCCAGCCGGCCGGCATCGGTGACGGCGTGCCGACGGCGATGTCCACCTGGTAGTGCTCTTCGTAGGACGGGTTGACGCGCTTGTAGCCCGACTTGGCGGCCGCCATCGGCTGCAGCCAGGCGCGGGCCTCGGCGGGGAAGGCGAAGCTGGTCAGCTCGTCCTTGAACGTCTTCTGGCCCGCGCCGTCCACCGTGTAGCGCAGCGCCAGGCCGTCGTTGGAGGCGCGCAGCGTCAGCACGGCCTGCTGCCCGGCCGCGTTGGCGACGGTGAAGCGCTGCTCGTTGGCGCGGTAGTCGACGCGGCTCTTCTTGCCCGCGGCCAGCGTGTACTGCTCGCTGTGGACCTTCACGGGAGACGTCGCGACAAGCTTGAGCCCGTTGGCAAAGTCGCCCTGCTCCAGCACCAGGCCCAGCCGCGAGGCCAGCAGCACGGGCTGGCCGGCGCGCTGCACCGTGTAGACAAGCTGCTGCTCGGCGTTGACCGACACGTCGACCTGGAGCTGGCCGTCTGGGCTGCTCAGCGCGTGGGCGAGCGCGGGCAGGGCGAGCAGGAGCGAGGCGATGTGGCGCATGTTGTTCCTCAGAGGGAATAGGGGCCGTCGGCGACCGGCGTGCCGAAATCGGGGAAGCCGTCCGCGCGCCAGCCGAAGGCCTGTACGCGTGCATGGCGGTTGGGATCGTTCAGCGGGTCGCCGACGATGGCACGGTAGCTCCGCGCGTGATAAACCAGCAGATCGGTCTTGCCGTCGGGCGTTGTCGTGAAGCTGTTGTGGCCGGGGCCGAACTGGCTGACCGGCTCGTGCGTGCAGAACACCGGCGTGGGCGACTTGTGCCAGCTCGCAGGGTCGAGCAGGTCAGCGTGCTCGTCGGCCCACAGCAGACCCATGCAGTAGTTGGCATCGGTCGCGGCGGCCGAGTAGGCGATGAAGATGCGGCCGTGGCGCTTGAGCGGCGCGGGGCCCTCGTTGACGCAGAAGCCGATTCGCTCCCAGGCCAGGTCGGGCCGCGTGATGACGACCGGCTCCGTCTTCAAGGTCCACGGGTTGGCCATCTCGGCGAGGTAGAGATTGCTTTCGGTCGGCGGGCTCTTTTGCGCCCAGCAGAGGTAGCGACGCCCGTTGTGCTCGAAGGGCGTCGCGTCCAGCGAGAAGCCTTCTTCCGGCGTGAGGATCTGGCCTCGTTCGATCCACGGGTCCGTCATCGGATCCTGCCCCGAGCATTCGAGGACATACATGCGCAGCTTCCAGATGTCGTCGCGCTCGCTGGCGGCGAAGTAGACATACCAGCGCCCGTCAATGCGGTGCAGCTCCGGAGCCCAGACATGAAAGCTCATCGGACCGCTGTCATGTGCCCGCCAGATCACTTTCGTGGGTGCGCCCGCGAGGCCGGCGATGCTGTCGGCGGTGCGGATCTCGATGGCGTCGTAGCGTGGCACCGACGCGGTGAACCAGTAGCGGGCGTCGACCAGCGTCAGGTGCGGGTCGGCGCGCTGCTCGACGACGGGGTTGTGCCAGGCGTTGCTCATGAGCGGACGGCCCTGGTGACGATGACGTTCCACGATGCCGGTTTCAGCAGCACGCGCAGCTGCTCGCCGTCGACGAGCACATCGGGCAGCGGCTGGGGCGCCACGCGGTCTGGCGCATCGGCGGTGTTGGTGGCGTGCAGGTCGGCCGAGTGCAGTTGCTCGGCCAGCACGAGCTGCCGTGCGTTGCCCAGACCGCGCAGCGTGATGGACAGGTCCATCTCGTCCGTCAGGCTGCGGTTGAGCAGGAAAACGGCCGTCTGCCCCGTGGCGGCGTCATCCACGACGCTGGCGCAGAGATACGGCACCTCGCCATGTAGCGCGTTCGCATATCCCGGCGACTTCACGACCGGTCGCAACACCTGGCCGCGGGCCCAGCGCGCCGCCTGGGCGAAGGGGTGGAAGATCGTCTGCCGCCAGGCCGGCCCGCCGGGCTCGGTCATGATGGGCCCGATGACGTTGACCAGCTGCGCCATGCAGGCCACCTTGAGCCGGTCCGCGTGGTTCATCATCATCGTCAGCATGCCGCCGATCAGCAGCGCGTCTTCCGCCGTGTAGATCTCCTCCAGCAGGCGCGGCGCCTCGGGCCAGCCGACCGGCTTGAGATGCTCGCCATGGCGCGCGCGGTACCAGACGTTCCACTCGTCGAAGGACAGCATCAGCCGCTTGCTCGACCGCTTGCGCGCCGCCACCGAATCGGCAATCGCCACCGTATCGCGGATGAAGCGCGCATTCGTCTCGATCTGCGCCAGGTAGCTCTCGGTGCTGGTATCGGCCGCCTGGCCAATGGGCGGCTTGACGAAATAGCTGTGCAGCGACAGGTAGTCCACCTGCTCGTAGCAGTGCTCCAGCACGCGGTCTTCCCAGATGCCGTAGGTGGGCATGTCGTGGGCCGAGGAGCCGCAGGCGGCCAGTTCGATGGACGGGTCCACCATGCGCATCAGCTTGGCCGTCTCCTTGGCGATGCGGCCGTACTCGTCGGGCGTCTTCTGGCAGATCTGCCAGGGGCCGTCCATCTCGTTGCCCAGGCACCAGAACTTGACGCTTAGCGGGGCCTCGGCGCCGTGCGAGCGCCGCAGGTCCGACAGCGCCGTGCCGCCGGGGTGGTTGCAGTATTCGAGGTAGTGCCGTGCTTCGTCCGGTCCGCGCGTGCCGAGGTTGACGCCGAACATCGGCTCCATGCCCACCAGGCGGCACCAGTCCATGAACTCGTGCGTGCCGACTTGGTTGGTCTCGGTCGAGTACCAGGCCAGGTCGAGCCGGCGCGGGCGCTGGTCCTTGGGGCCGACGCCGTCCTCCCAGTTGTAGCCCGACATGAAGTTGCCACCGGGGTAGCGCACGATGGTGGCGCCGAGTTCGCGCGTCAGCGCTGCGACGTCGCCGCGGAAGCCCTGCTCGTCGGCGGTCGGGTGGCCTGGCTCGTAGATGCCGGTGTAGACGCAGCGGCCCAAGTGCTCGACGAAGACGCCGAAGAGGCGGCGGTCCAGCGGGGCGATGTCGAAGTCGCGGTCGACGGTGAGGGAGGCTTGGAACATCATCGACGGGCTTTCTGCAGGGCTTTGTTGACGCGCTTCTCGACGCTGGCCTGAACCTCCGCCACCGGCTTGCCCGACAGCAGCAGGTTGGCCACGTCCTCGCCGATGAGCAGCTCGATGTTGCGTTGCGTGGGCACGTTGCCGGGCATGGAGGCACCCGTGCGCGTGATCTCGGCCAGCGACTCGCGCTGCGGCAAGGCACGGAAAGCCTCGCTCTGCGCCACGGTTTTACTGACTGGCAGGTGACCGGTGCGCGACCACTCGGCGCTGCGGTCCCAGACAAACTTCAGGAACTTCACGGCGGCCTCGTGGCCCTTGGCGTCGGTCGTACCGCCCTTGAACAGCGCCCACGAATGGCCGTCGGCGAACACCGCCGGCTTGTCGTACAACTGCGCGAACGGCCGCACCGCGTATCCACCCTGCAGCGGGGAGTCGGGCTTCCTGGATTCGCGCAGGAACTGGTCGATGGTCCAGGTGCCGACGACGACGACGCCGGCCTCGCCGTTCAGGAAGGCCTGGTTGGCGGCGGCGTAGTCCAGGTTGGGCCGCACATGGCCTTCCCGGTAGAGCGTCTGCATCAGCGTCAGCGCCTTGGTCACGGCGGGCTGCTGCATGTGGATGCTCTTGCCGTCTTGCGCGAACAGTGCCGCGCCCTGCTGCGCTATCAGCGACTGGAAGGTGCGGTTGTTGGCGGCCGTTTCGTTGGCCACGGCCCAGGCGAAGTAGGGCTTGCCGGTCTTCTGCTTGAACTGCCGTGCCTGCGCCAGCAGTTCGTCGGGCGAGCGCGGCAGAACGGGCTGGCCGTCGGCGGTGGTCAACGCGGCCTGCTTCATCAGCCGGGTGTTGATGTGCCACAGCCAGGCCCAGGTGTCGAAGGGCAGCGCATAGGTCTGGCCGTTGAACGTGGTGCCCTTGCGCGCATGCTCGGTGAAGTCATCCACGGGGATGCCGATGCGCTGGAAATCGTCGTCCAGCGGCAGCACCAGCTTGCGGCGCACATAGTCTCCGAGTGCGGACTCGTGCATGACGGCCACGGTCGGGATGTCCTTGGACACAAGCCGCGCAGTCAGCTGGTCGTAGTACGGTCCCCACTCGCCGATCTGGGTGCGCACGACGATGCCGTCGGGGTTGGTCGCATTGAACTCGTTGACCAGCGCGGTGACGATGCCGCACTCGCCGATGCCATCGGACACCTTCGCCACCTGGCCGAACTGCGACTCGCAGCTGCCGAAGAAGCGCATCAGCGTGATCTCGGTCTTGCCGGCGTCAGGCGTGCGGGCGCCGCAGGCGGCGAGCAGCGCGGCGGTCAAACAGATCAGCAGGCGCTTCATCACTTGCCCGTCCCCGCGACGGCCGTCACCAGATGGCGTTGGAAGAACAGATACAGCATCAGTGCGGGCACGCCGGCGAACACGGCCTGCGCCATGAGGAAGCCCAGCCCTTCCGACTGCGCGAAATTGGTCTGCGTGGAGGCCAGGCCACGCGTCAGCGTGTACATGTCTGGTTGCGTCGCGATGACCAGCGGCCACAGGTAGTCGTTCCAGCAGGCCAGGAAGGTGAAGATGCCGAGCGTCGCCTGTGCCGGCAAGGTCAGCGGCAGGATGATGGTCAGGAAGGTCTTGAAGCGCGATGCGTTGTCCAGCATCGCCGCCTCTTCGAGCTCGGCCGGGATGGCCTTGAAGTACTGCGTCATCAGGTAGACACCAAACGGCGCGGCCAAGCCCGGCAACGCCAGGCCAGCGATGGTGTTCTGCAGGTTCCACTCGGAGAACAGCCGGTGCAGCGGGATGAAGACCGACTGCGCTGGCACGGCCAGGCCGAACATGACCAGCGCGAACAGCCACTTGCGCCCCGGGAACTCGCAGCGCGCGAAGCCATAGCCGGCCAGCGACGACAGCACCAGCACGCCCACCGTCTGCAGCAGCGCGACGAGGGCACTGTTGCCCAGCCAGCGGAACACCTGCGAGGTCTGCAGGATGTCCAGGTAGTTGGCCAGCGTGTAGGGCGGCGCGAGGAACACGTCGGTGTGCCGCAGCAGGAAGTCGTTGGGCTTGAAGGACAGGGCCAGAACCCACAGCAGCGGCGCCATCCAGACCAGCGCCAGCAGCGTGAGCGCGACCATCACGAAGCGGTCGAACCAACCGCGTCTGAGCAAAGGATTCATCGCGCGGCTCCCTTGCGATCACGCTCCAGCCAGAGCTGGGTGGAGACGCCGATGAGCATGATGGCCAGCAGCACCTGCGAGGCGGCGGTCGCATAGCCTAGCGAGAGCTGCATGAAGGCCTGCTCGTAGGTGAACTGCACGATGGACCGCGTGGTGTTGTTGGGCCCGCCGTTGGTCATCAGCATGATCTGCGGGAAGACCTGGAACTGGCGAATAACCTCGATCAGAGCCACCAGCACGATGGCGCGTTTCAGGCTCGGCAGCGTGATGTGCGTCAGCACGCGCCAGCGCGGCGTGTTGTCCAGCGCGGCGGCCTCGTAGATGTCCGACGGGATCTGCTGCAGTGCCGACAGGAACAGGATCATCGGCAATCCGATGATCCACCAGACGGTGACGAGGGCGATGGTGGTCAGCGCAAAGGCGTCGCTGGTCAGCAGCGGCAGCTCGGGGATGCCGAGTGCCTGGAATGCCTGGGCGATGAGGCCGCGTTCGGGCATCAGGGCCAGCTTCCAGACCAGCGTGATCAGCGTGACGGAGAAGACCGACGCGCAGAAGAAGGTGGCGCGCAGGAAGGTGGCCAGCCTGCCAGGGCGGTTCAGAGCGATGGCGAGCATCAGCGACAGGATGACGAAGATGGGCGTGCTGATCGCGACGAAGCGGATGGTGTTCCACACGACTTCATGGAAGACCTCGTCGCTCCACAGCTCCTTGTAGTTGGCCAGGCCGATCCAGAAGCTGTCGTCGGACAGCAGGTCGTGATCGTGGAAGCTGGTCCACACGCCCTTGGCGAGCGGCCACAGCAGCATCAGCACGTACAGCGCCACGAAAGGCAGCACAAAGAGGGCATAGGCCGGGCGCGAGGCGCGCAGCCCGACGGCAGCGCTCATGCCAGTGACTCCTGTGCGTGGTGGGCCCGGCCGCTTTCGTCGAACAAATGGGCCTCGGCCACATCCACGCTCACCGCCACATGCGAGCCGAGTTTCGGAGAAGCCCCGGCCGGCACTGTCACGATCAACGGCGAGCCGCCTTCAAGCTTCAGATGCGCCAGCGTCCGCTCGCCGAGGAACTCGACCAGCTCGACACGGCCTCGCAGCGGGCCCTGCTCTGCCACCCGCAGGTTCTCGGGTCGCACGCCCAGCGTCAGGCCTTGCGCCGGCAGGCCGTCGGTCGAAACGCGCGTCGTCACCCACTGGCCGCCCGGCACCGTCACGACGACGCGCCCGCGGTCGTCCGGGGCGCGCTGCACGGGGATGAAGCCCATGCCTGGCGTGCCGATGAAGCTGGCGACGAAGCGCGTGGCCGGCCGGCGGTACAACTCGGCCGGCGTGGCGACCTGCTCGATGGCGCCGCCCTTCATGACGACGATGCGCGTCGCCAGCGTCATCGCCTCGATCTGGTCATGGGTGACGAACACCATCGTCGCGCCCAGCCGCTGGTGCAACTGCGCGAGCTCCAGCCGCGTGCGACCGCGCAAGGCCGCGTCGAGGTTCGACAGCGGTTCATCGAACAAGAAGATGCCGGGTTCCTTCACCACCGCGCGGCCAATGGCCACGCGCTGGCGCTGGCCGCCCGACAGCTGCCCCGGCTTGCGGTCCAGCAGCGTGTCCAGCTCCAGCATGCGGGCCGACTCGGTGATGCGCTTGGCGATCTCCTCAGAAGGGATGCCAATGTTCTTCAGACCGAACGCCAGGTTCTCGCGCACGCTCATGTGCGGATACAGCGCGTAGTGCTGGAACACCATGGCGAGGTTGCGCTGACCCGGCGGGGCCACCGTCACGTCGCGATCGCCGATCAGGATGCGCCCGCCGCTGACTTCCTCGAGCCCCGCCACCATGCGCAGCAGGCTGGTCTTGCCGCAGCCCGACGGGCCCAGGAAGACGACGAACTCGCCTTCGGCGACGTCGAGCGACAGGTTCTCGATGACTTGCACCGCGCCGTAGCGCTTGCAGACGTTTTCCAACTTCAGGCCAGCCACGGTGCTCGTCTCCGGTTCATTCTTCTTGTGCGACCACGGGCCAGCCGTCGTCGGACCAGGCGAGGCGCTTGAAGCGCAGATGCGGCTTGCCGCCACGCGTGGTGTCGTAGGCGTGGTGGACCAGCCAGTCGCCGACGACGTCCTGGTGGCCCGGTCCCTTCCAGCGCGCGCCGCTTGCGGCGAGCACCTGGGTCCCGCCGGCGTCCATCAGGTCCTTGCCGTCTCGGTCGAGGTAGGGCCCCGTCACGCTGCGGGCGCGACCCACGCGGACGTTGTACGTACTGTCGGCGCCCTTGCAGCACAGGTCATAGGAAGCGAACAAGTAGACCCAGTCGCCGCGGCGCTGAATGGTGGGCGCCTCGATGGCGGGGCTGCGGGCAATGAAGCGCGTGCTGCCGATGGGGTGCAGGGTCGCCGCGCTCAGCTCGGTCAGGCGCAGGCCACCCCAGAACGAGCCGTAGCTCATCCACAGCTTGCCGTCGCCCTCGACAAAGAGGTCGGGATCGATGGCGTTGAAGTTGTCCGTCGCCGTGCTGGCCACCACCAGGCCGTCGTCGCGCCATTCGCCGCCGTCGGGCTTGTCGCTGCTGGCCAGGCCGATGGCCGAGCGGTTCTTGCCGAAGGTGGAGATGGAGTACAGCAGCCAGGTGCGGCCCCGGTGCTGGAAGACCTTGGGCGCCCAGACGTCCACGCCCTTGTGCGCGGGCACGGCCTCGGCCCACCAGGCAGGCGCCTGCGTGAACACCGGCGCCAGGCGACGCCAGGTCTTGCCCTGGTCGGTCGACTCCAGCCGCTGCACGCCCTTGCCGGTCGTGAAGACGAACCAGTGGTCGCCCTGGATCAGCAGCGTGGGGTCATGCGCGCCCGTGTCGCCTTGCGGCTCGACGGCGCTCGCGGGTACGGCCAGGCACAGGGCCAGCAGCGCCGCGAACAGCGCCCGCATCAGTTGCCCCAGCGAAGGACCAGGGGATCGAGGCGTCTTGCGGCATCGAGCAGGCCGGCGCGCACCTCGGGGCTCATCTCGGGGAAGGGATGGCGCGGCGCGTCGC
This sequence comes from Pelomonas sp. Root405, assembly GCF_001425165.1. Lineage (GTDB taxonomy): Bacteria > Pseudomonadota > Gammaproteobacteria > Burkholderiales > Burkholderiaceae_C > Pelomonas. The sequence goes on along the minus strand of NZ_LMDU01000011.1, from coordinate 687,137 downwards.
TCTTGATGACGCCGCCTTCCTTCATCAGCGCCTTGGCGGTCAGGATGCCGCCCTGGCGGTTCTCGTAGTTGATCAGCGGCAGCCAGCGGCCGTACTGGACGACGGCCTCTTCACGATCGCCGCGGTGGAAGGCGTCGAAGATGAGCCGGATGCCGTCGGGGAAGCCGCCGCCCGTCATTGCGCCGGTGGCGCCGGCGTCCAGGTCGGCCAGCAGCGTGATGGCTTCCTCGCCGTCCCACGGGCCTTCGATGGCCGCGCCGCCGACGCGGATCAGCTCGCGCATCTTGCTGGCAGCCTGCGGCATCTCCAGCTTGAAGTACTTCACGTTGGCGATCGTTGTAGCCATCCGCGCCAGCAGCGGCACCGACAGCGGCGTGCCGGCCACCGGGGCGTCCTGGATCATGATCGGAATCTGAATGGCGTCGGACAGGCGCTGGTAGAAGCTCTCGATCTGGCCTTCCGACACGCGGAAGGTGGCGCCGTGATACGGCGGCATGACCATGACCATGGCCGCGCCGAGCGATTGCGCGAGCTGGCTGCGCTCGATGCAGATCTGCGTCGAGTAGTGCGTCGTCGTGACGATGACCGGCACGCGGCCGGCGACGTGTTCCAGGATCGCTCGCGTCAGCGTCTCGCGCTCGGCGTCCGACAGCACGAACTGCTCGGAGAAGTTGGCCAGGATGCACAGGCCGGTGGAACCCGCGTCGATCATGAAATCCACGCAGCGCAGCTGGCCGGGAACGTCCAGCGTGCCGTCGGCGTTGAAGATGGTCGGAACGACGGGGAAGACGCCGCGGTAAGGTCGTGCGAAGGCGGTGGCGGAGGCGCTCATGATGCGGTCCCTTGTCTCTGTGGGAAGTTGGATCAAGCACCGGCGGGCGGCGCACGGCCAGCTGTCATCGCCGGCATGGCGCTCATTAAAGTATGACTATTTATCGTTGATCATCGGGGTTAACCCGAAAACTGCTGCCTTTGCAAACAAAAAAGTATGACTAATAATTCCCGCATCGCCTGGCCAATGCAGCCGGGCCGGATGCTGCAGGAGACCGACCGATGAGTTCTTACGCCCGCTACCCCAGCCTCCAGGACCGCAGCGTCCTGATCACTGGCGGGGCCACCGGCATTGGCGAAACCCTGGTGGAGAGCTTTGCCGAGCAGGGCGCCAAGGTGGCCTTCATCGACCTGGCCGCCGAGGAAGGCAAGGCTTTGGCCGACCGGCTGGCAGGCGCGCGCCATGCGCCGCAGTTCATGGCGGCCGACCTGTCCAACGTCGAGTCCCTGCGCGGGGCGATCGCCGCGCTGCGCCAACGCAGCGGCCCCTTCACGGTGCTGCTCAACAACGCCGCCAACGACAAGCGCCACGCCGTCGAAGACACCACCCCGGAGTTCTGGGACGCCAGCGTCGCCGTCAACATCAAGCACCAGTTCTTCACCGCCCAGGCCGTGCTGCCCGACATGAAGGCAGCCGGTGGCGGCAGCATCATCAACTTCGGCTCCATCAGCTGGATGCTCAAGCAGGGCGGCATGCCGGCGTACACGGCCAGCAAGGCCGCGGCGCAGGGCCTCACGCGTTGCCTGGCGCGGGACTTCGGGCCGCACAAGATCCGCGTCAACACGCTGGTGCCGGGCTGGGTCATGACCGAAAAGCAGTTGAAGCTCTGGGTCACTGAAGAGACCAAGCAGGAGATCGCCAAGGGCCAGTGCATCAACGAGCCGCTGATGCCGCAGCACATCGCTGCGATGGCGCTGTTTCTCGCGGCGGACGACAGCGCCATGTGCACGGCGCAGGACTTCATCGTCGACGGCGGCTGGGCATGAGCGTTCGGTGCGTCGAATACGGGCAGCTGCCCGATGGCCGCGTCGTCCATGAATACACGCTGGACAACGGCCTGGGCCTGAAGCTGACGGCCATCACGCTGGGCGGCATCGTCACCGGCCTGTGGGTGCCGGACAAGCAGGGCCAGGCTGGCAATGTGGTGCTGGGCTTCGACAACCTCGGCGACTACGTCCACCGCAACCCTTCCTTCGGCATCATCGTCGGCCGTTACGGCAACCGCATCGCGGGCGCCAGCTTCGAGCTGGACGGCCAGACCCACACGCTCGCCCGCAACGACGGCCCCAACTGCCTGCACGGTGGCACGGAGGGATTCGGCCACCGGCTCTGGACGGCCGCGCCCGTCGAGCCGCCCGATCTCCTGCCTGGCGAGGCCGCGGCGCTGGTCTTGAACCTCACCAGTCCGCATGGCGAGCAAGGCTTCCCAGGTGAGCTGCAGGTCAGCGTGCGCTACTCGCTGAGCGCTGCCGACAACAGCTGGCGCATCGACTACCGGGCCACGACCGACCGCGCCACCGTCGTCAACCTGACTCATCACGACTACTTCAATCTCGCCGGCGACGGCAGCGTCCTGCGCCACCGGCTGACGATTCCGGCTTCGCGGTACAGCGAGGTCGACGCGCATCTGATTCCGCAACGTCATGCGCCGGTGGAAGGCACGCCCTTCGACTTCCGCCAATCGACCGCTATCGTCGCGCGCATCCGCAAGGCCCATCCGCAACTGCTGTTCGGCAAGGGCTATGACCACAACTGGCTGCTCGACGGCGCCCTGGACGCCGACGGCCTGCGTCCCGCCGCGACTCTGGAAGACCCGTATTCCGGACGCCGCATGGACATCCTGACCAGCGAGCCGGCGATCCAGTTCTATTCCGGCAACTTCCTCGACGGCAGCCTGGTCGGCCCCGAGGGGCGCATCTACCGCCAGGGCGACGGCCTGTGCCTGGAGACTCAGCACAACCCGGACTCGCCGCACCACGACGCCGGCACCGACTGGCCCTCCACGGTGCTGAGGCCGGGCGAGGTGTTCCGCAGCACCACAATCCATCGCTTCAGCTAGGAGCGCTCGATGGACCTGCCCGCCCACCAACTGACGATGACGGTGCTGATGACGCCGGACACCGCCAACTTCGCCGGCAACGTCCACGGCGGCAACATCCTCAAGCTGCTCGACCAGGTCGCCTATGCCTGCGCCAGCCGGTATGCGGGGCGCTACGTGGTCACGCTGTCGGTGGACCGGGTGATTTTTAGGCAGGCCATCCACGTCGGCGAACTCGTCACCTTCCTGGCCAGCATCAACATGACCGGCACCTCGTCGATGGAGGTCGGCATCAAGGTCGTGGCCGAGAACATTCGCACGCAAGACTCGCGGCACGTCAACAGCTGCTATTTCACGATGGTGGCCGTGGGCGACGACAACAAGCCCGTGCCCGTCGCACCGCTGCGCCCCTTCACCCCCGATGAGCGCCGGCGCCATGCGGCCGCGCTCGCCCGCAAGCAGGCCCGCGCCAGCCTGGAAGCTTCACCCGATGCCCACTGAACATCCCTTCACTCTCGCGCTCGCCCAGGCCAACAGCCTCGGCGAAGGCCTGCAATGGCATGGCCCCAGCGGCCGCTGGTGGTGGACCGATATCGAGGGTGCCTGCATCTACGCCTGGACGCCTGGCGCCAATGCCACGCTGCAGGTCCGCCTGCCCGAGCGAGTCGGCTGCTTCGTGCACGGACGCTCCGGCGCTATTGTTCTGGCCATGGCCAAGCGGCTGGCGCGCCTGACGCTGCCCGACCTGCAGGCCACCGGCAGCATCGCCGGCGAACCCGAGACCATCACGTCGCTCGAAGCCCACCTGCCCACCACACGCGCCAACGATGGTCGCTGCGACCGCAGCGGCGCCTTCGTCTTCGGCACGCTGGACGAGGCCGAGCCCCGTCAGTCCATCGGCGGCTTCTACCAGTACTCGCTGGCCAGGGGGCTGCGCCGCCTGCCGCTCGACGGCGTGGCCATCGCCAACAGCATCTGCTTCAGCCCCAACGGCCAGCGCATGTACTACTGCGACACGCCCAGCCGCCGCATCATGGTCTGCGACTACGACTCGGCCAGCGCCCGCGTCAGTGAGCCGCGCGTGTTCGTGAAGAAGGAGGCCCGAGACGGCTATCCCGACGGCTCCTGCATCGACGCCAAGGGCTGCCTGTGGAACGCCGAATGGGGCGCGGGCACGGTCGCCCGCTACGCGCCCGACGGTCGGCAGCTGGGCCGCTACTCCGTCCCCGTCAGTAACACCACCTGTCCCGCCTTCGGCGGCCCGGCCGGTGACCAGCTGATGGTCAGCACCGCCCGCGAAGGCCTGAGCACGGCCGATCTGATGGCCCGTCCGCTGTCCGGCAGCCTGTTCGGCATGACCGTCGAGACGGGGCTGTATCTGGTTGAGCCGCTGTTCAACGACGCTTGATCCAGCGCGGGCTTCTGCACCCAGGCATCCATCCGCGCCGTCCGACAGCTTCAACACGAAGTCGCCTTCGGGATGAGCGGGGCCTCACGGCCCTCTGGCATGGCGGTGGCGTGGTGAGCAAGATCGGCTGATCCTGCGCGCCAGAGTTGGTGTGCATCAGGCATCGCTAACGCGAACCATGGCTGATCAAGACACTCCCTCCAAACGCCGTCAGCGCGAGCACAGCCCAGAGCTCAAGCGCGAGTTGGTTCGGCCATGCCTGCTGCCCGGCAACCTCATTTTTTTCGTACGAGGTGCGGATTTCCGTTAAATGCGACGACGTGTCCAATTTTTTTAGTACGACAGCCCAACAGTCAGCGCTGTGTCTCGCCGCGTCGCACTGGCTTGGCGGGCCGAGCAAAAGCAGCTGCCCTCACTTCGCCACATTTCGACGTCGTCCGCCTTCGGCAGCCGCCGGAAACAACCGATGCAGAACATAGAAAACCTCCTGCAGCCCGCATGAATGCTCACTTCTCGACTGAACTTTAGTGAGCATGGACCCAAATATGGACCCAGCCATGCCATGTGTCTCAGCCGCAGGGGTGCGTTGCTTCATCGAATCTATCCCAGACTAACGCCTTCCCTGCGCATCGCTCGCACCAGCGCCTCGGCCAGCTCCTCGGTCGAGCCAGGCTTGCTGACTTTCGGCTTGGCAAGCGTCTTGATGATCTCCCCCTGGCGGCGGCCCGACACCGTGCCATAGCTGTAAAAGGTCGTCAGCACGCCCTCGTGCCCGAGGTTCTGGCTCCATGCCTTGAAGTCCTCGGGCGACTGGCAAATTGTCTCGCCCAGCTGCACCAGCGTGCTGCGCAGGCTGTGCGGGTTGAAGTAAGGCAGTCCGGCCGCCTCGAAGGCCTGTTTGAAGATGGCCCGTATGGGCGCAGCCGTCGCCCAGCCCTTGCGGTCGATGCCGGTGGCTTCGAAGTGCAGCTTTTCGCCCCAGCTCGATGCGGGTTGCCGGAAACAGGGGGGCGTCGTTACCCCACAGCAGATCCCGGCGCAGGTGCGTCAGGCGCGCCAGCAGCTCGGCCAGGGCCGCGTCTGGCGTGGCTGGCGCCATGTCAGGCCGCTGCAGCCTGGGCCGGGCTTGCCTGCTCCACCGGTGCCGGCGCGTGCGGTTCGATGCCCGAGTCCTCCAACATCTGCCGCAGGCTCAGGTCGATCTCGTCATATTTGAGTGAACACGAGTTCGGGTGCGTGATGCGGATGTTCACCGTCTTGGGCGGCTTCCCTTCGGCCACAAACACCGTCGCTGCCAGGTCCACCTGCGTCACGTTGTAGAGGTGCAGCGGCACAGATTGGCCCACCTGCGCCAGCAGCTCATGCACCGCCTGCCGGTTGCTGCGCCCGTCCGCCTCCACCGTGATCTTGTCGCCCGCTCGCACGCGCGACGACAGCCGCAGCTTCTTCACCACCACCGTGCCGATGCTGCTACCCAGAGCATGCGTGAACTCGAAACCGGCCTGCGTCAGCGGCGCCAGGTCATACACCCGCTCGTCCTTCGGGTCTGGCGGCAGCTCGTCCAGCTTCAGGATGGCCTGCGCAAACATGCCTTGAAGCGCGGCGATGAACTTCTGCCCGCCCCGAAAGTTCAAGTCCAGCGTTCCCTCGCCTTGCGCATAGACGAACACGATTTCGAACGCCGGGTTGTGTGGTCGCGGGTTGAACTCGCCATCCACCCACTCCACGCTGCGCTGCGCGTGGTCCTCGGGAAAGGCGAAGAAGTAGTCCCGCTCCCCGCGTCGGTAGGCCTCCACCACGCAGTTCCGGCCCCGGCCTTCGGTCGCCCGGAAGTAGTTCTTGATGAGGTCCGCCAGCCGCGCCACGCTGGCCTTGTCCGTTGCCGCCACCACGCGCGGCAAGTTCTAGCGCTTGCGCCAGTGGGTGAGCTGGTCGGCGTAGTGAAAGCGCTGCGCGCCCTTCCAGCACTGCGGGTGATCAAGAAACGTCACCAGTGCCCGTGCCGGGTGGTCGCCCAACGCGGCCAGGTCGTCGATGAAGGCCTGCAAAGCGTCCGGCTCATCCGCGGGCTGCCAGCGAGCCTCATCGACGATGGCGCCAAAGCCCTTCGCGTTGCTCATCAGCCAGATCTCGCGAAAGTCCGCCTCGGCGCTGCTGCGCTGCTCATCCGTCAAGCCTGTCCAGGCCTCGAACAACGCCTCTGGCTTGCCCTCGGGCATCGCGCCGAAGTCCAGGCCCGTCATCAACCTTCGTCCCGCGAAGTACCGCCCCAGCAGGGGTTTCGGCATCTGGCGAAAGAAGTCTTTGCTCGAATAATGTCGACTCATCCGGCTCCTCCCCGTCACTGATGGACGTTATGGGCAGCTAATGTACAAACACGGCCAGCGCGCACCAAGCGCAGCCACGCCGCCGGGCCACCGGCAGAGCGACAAGATCAGGGGGAACCATTGGCCAAAAAACGCACCGCCGCAGCGGCAGCAACGCCTGCCAGCCAGACCGGCACCTACCGCCACAACCAGCAGGCCGTTCAGCGCCCCGATGCCGGCGTGCAGGACCAGTTCAGCAACCGCAAGCCTGCCAAGACCTACCGCTACGACAGCAGCCTGGACCCCGCCCTGAGCTGGGACGAAAGCCGCGACCGCGAACTGGCCGAATGGCTCATCGGCTTGGTGCAGCGCTGCGCGACCGAAGGCGAGGCGGCCGTATTCGCGCAGCCCGAGGCTTGGGCTGGCGGTGGCGTGCAAGTGCAGTCGCTTAAGGCGGCAGCCGACCTGCTGCAGCACTTGAGCCAGCCCTTCCTCAACTGGGCCGGCAAGGCCGAGCGCCACCAGCTCAGCGTGCCCACCGTGCCGCTGTTCGTGCATGAGCGCCATTCCACCAAGGCGATCCTGGACGGCATCAGCCACCGCAAGGCCAAGGGCACCACGCTGGACCTGTTCGGCGACGGGGGCCTGGACGTGACCGACAAGCTCGACGCCTACGAACATAGAGGCCCCTGGCAGAACCGCATGGTGCTGGGCGACAGCCTGCAGGTGATGAACTCATTGCTGGAGTTCGAGGGCCTGGGTGGCCAGGTGCAGATGATCTACATGGACCCGCCCTATGGCGTGAAGTTCGGCTCGAACTTCCAGCCCTTCGTGCGCAAGCGCGACGTGAAGCCCAACGCCGACGAGGATATGACTCGCGAGCCTGAGATGGTCAAAGCCTACCGGGACACCTGGGAGCTGGGCCTGCATTCCTATCTGACCTATCTGCGTGACCGGTTGATGGTGGCAAAGGAGTTGCTGCACGAGAGCGGGAGCGTGTTCGTACAGATCTCGGATGAAAACCTGCATCACGTCCGCGAAGTGATGGATGAGGTCTTTGGCAGTGCAAATTCAATGGGCGTCATCGTCTTCTCGAAGACGACTAGTGCTTCTGGGTCGGGCTTGGCCTCGGTTTGTGACTATCTTCTTTGGTACGGTAAGGACTCGGCGCGTACCAAGTACCGCGACTTGTACCTACGTCGGGACGGCGAGGGCTGGGTGAACTATGACTATCTCAAGACCGGCCAAGGTGAGTTTCGGCGCATGTCAGGTGACGAACGTAGAGACTGGTCCCTTTTGCCAGAAGGCAGCACTGTCTATAGGCGTGACAACCTGACAAGCCAGCGTCCCGCACAGGATGGTGATGTCCGTCAATACGAATACGAAGGCAAGTCTTACACGCCAGGGAAGGGAACCTTCAAGACTGACAAGAAGGGGCTTGACAGACTTGCAAAGGCAAAACGCTTAGAGGCCTACGGTGCGACGCTTTCTTATCGGCGCTTCGTAACTGACTTCCCTTTTCTCCCACTCAGCAACTTGTGGGATGACACGCTGACCGGCGGATATGCCGAGACTCGCTACTACGTCGTTCAAACGACCACAAAGACGATCCAGCGCTGCATGCTCATGTGCACCGACCCGGGTGATCTAGTTCTTGACCCCACCTGTGGCAGCGGCACTACCGCCTATGTCGCCGAACAATGGGGCCGCCGCTGGATCACTTGCGACACCAGCCGCGTGCCGCTGGCGCTGGCCCGGCAACGGCTGCTGACCGCAACCTTTCCGTACTACGAGTTGAAGAACCCGCAGGCCGGCCCGCAGGGCGGGTTTGTCTACAAGCGGCGGCAGAACCGCAAGGGCGAGGAGGTGGGCGGGCTGGTGCCGCACATTACGCTGAAGTCCATTGCCAACGACGAGCCGCCGGCCACCGAGGTGCTGGTGGACCGGCCCGAGATCAACAACACCGTCACCCGGGTGGCCGGCCCCTTTGTGGTGGAGGCCACCATTGCCCCGGCGCAGTCGCTGGATGAGCCGGTGGGTGCGAGTGAGCCCGCCGAGGCCCTGGCCGCGCAGTCCCTGGACGCCGCGCTGGCCGAGTCGGATGCCGCCAATGGTGCGCTGCCGCGCGGTGTGGCCGAGACCGCAGCCCGCTACAACGACCCCGCCACCCACATCGAGCGCATGACTCAGGTGCTGCGCCAAAGCCGCACGCTGCGCCTGCCGGGCAACCGCGAGCTGGCGCTGGAGGGCATCCGCCGCGCTGACAGCGATGTGCTGCACGCCGAAGGGGTGGACGCCGAAGGCCAGCGCATCGGCATCGTCTTCGGCCCCGAGGATGGAGCCATCGGCTCGGAGCTGGTCTACGAGGCGGCGCGCGAGGCGCATTACCTGAAGTTTGCGCACCTGTACTTCTTCGGCTTCGCCATCCAGGCCAAGGCCCGCGAGCTACTTGAAGACCGCAACAAGCTGCGCATTCCCTGCACCTATGTGACGGTGACGCCCGACGTGGCGATGAGCGACCTGCTCAAGACCAGCCGCGCAAGCCAGATCTTTAGCGTCACCGGTTTGCCAGACGCAGTGCCGCGCAAGACAAAGCTGAAGAACGACGACGGCGCGGCACTCTACGAGGTGGAACTGCGCGGGCTGGACATCTTCAACCCTGCCACGATGGAGCAGGAGGCTATTGAGGGCCAGAACCTGCCTTGCTGGATGCTGGACACCGACTACGACGGCATGTGCTTCTACGCCACGCAGGTGTTCTTTCCCAAGACCGCCGCTTGGGACAACCTGCAGAAAAGCCTGAAAGCCGAGTTTGACCCCTCAGTGTGGGAACACCTGGCCGGCACCGTCAGCGAGCCCTTCCCTGTCGGGCCGAGGCGGCGCGTGGCGGTGAAGGTCATCGACGAGCGGGGGAATGAGCTGGTGCGTGTCTTGGAGGTGGGGACGTGACGGTAAAGAAGCCCGGTTTCGCAGAGCGCGTCTTCGAGTTCGCGTTTAACGCTGAGTACTGCGCCGCTCACAAAGCGGTGTTGGCCGCCTGTCCGTACCTGCCCTCCCAGCAACAGGAAAAGCGTTTGGGCTATGACGTTGAGATCCAGACTCTCGTGGCGGGAGGAGCGGTGTCGTCCCTATTCCTCCAGCACAAAGTGGCCCGGCATGTTGATTCACGCACAGGGTCGAACGCCAAGTTCTATGACGCGGTTGGTGGACCGTACTTCAAGTTCGAGCTGGATATCGAGCAGTACAACCTCATTCACAAAGCGGTTCAAGGGGGGAAGCAGAACTTCTTCTACTGCGCCCCCGCGTTCACGACGCGCGCCGAAGTGGACCAACACTTTGCGACAGGCTCTGTCGTGGACAACTCCGTTTGGATCGACGTATTGAACGCAGGTGCCATTACAGACGCACGCTCCCACTCCATCGTTTACAACCTTGACGCGTCGCAAGTCCACAGGTTCTCAGACCAACCCGTGCGCGCAACCGGCGGCGCTCCTTCCGAATGGAGGCTGGATACCGGCCGCATTGAGAAATTTGATCGGGATGCCGTAGTTGAGATTTACAACGACCTTCTTGAGGATCTGAATGAGTGGTGGCCACATCGGCAAAAGCTGCGGAGGAAGTCGGAAGCAAGCGAATCGCAACTGATGCCCGACCATCTTCCGAAAGTTCGAGAAGTCCCTGACCTAGCGCAGGCTGTGGAGGCCGTTCAAGAGCTTGCGGTTGACTATTTCGGGGTGTCTTGGTTGATCGGAGCGATTGAATGAGCCAGATCAACGCAGTTGAAGCGCCGATCATCAACCTGCCCTACGTCGAGCCGGCTTTCCACTGGCACATCGAGGCAGCGAAGCAGCCCGAGAAGCGACCGGGCCGCCGGCAAGCCTCCTACTTCTTCCGCGTGCCTGAGCGCGCCGCCCGAGGTGCCAAGGGCAAGGTGCAAAAGGCGTTGTTCGATGACGCGTCCAAGGGCCAGGAATACCTGCTGGACCTAGCCAACCTGATCCGCCTGCGGATCAAGGAATGGCGGGCGCGTGAGTACGCAGGCGCCACTAAGGTCACGCGCGAGCTGCTGGCGCTATGGCACGACCCCGAGCGCTCGCAGAGGCTGTTCTTTGCCCAGCTCGAAGCAGTCGAGTCCGTGCTGTTCCTGGTGGAAGGGCCGGATGACCTGAAGCAGGGCGTGGTGGTGCCCTCGGACGAGCCGGGAGAGGACGCCAAGGCCGCCGGCTACAAGGCGTTCGTGCGCTATGCGCTGAAGATGGCCACCGGCAGCGGCAAGACCACGGTGATGGGCATGCTGGCTGCGTGGTCCATCCTGAACAAGGTCAACGACGCGCAGGCCGCCGCGTATTCGGACACCGTGCTGATCGTCTGCCCTAACGTCACCATCCGCGACCGGCTGCGCGAGCTGGACCCGAACCAAGACGAACTGAGCCTGTACCGCACCCGCCAGCTCGTGCCCCTGCACCGCATGCCCGAGCTGCGGCGCGGCGAGGTGTTCATCACCAACTGGCACAACCTGGAGCGGCGCGAGCTGGGCGACGTGAGCGGCTCATCAGCGCGCGTGGTGCGCCGAGGCACACCGGTGGAGAAGCTGCGCACCATCAAGCTGGGCGGGCGCGACGACCTGAGCGAGGCCGACATCCGGCACCAGGCCTTGACCGGCGCCTTCGACATCGTGCGCGAGCTGCGCGACAAGAAGGAGGTGCTAACTGGCTTCGAGGTCAAGGAGACCCGCTACTACGAGAGCGATGCCGCCTTTCTGCGCCGCGTGCTGGGCAACCGCAAGGGGCGCAGTTCGGCCATCCTGGTGATGAACGACGAGGCGCACCATGCCTACCGGCGCGGCAAGCTGGATGCGGATGACACCTACGCCATCGACGAGGAAACAGCCGAGGTCGATGCCCGTGAGGCCACCGTGTGGATCGAGGGCCTTGACCGCATCAACAAGGCCTTGGGCGGGCGCGCCAACCGGGGCAATGGCATCCGGCTGTGCGTGGACCTGTCGGCCACGCCCTTCTTCATCCAGGGCAGCGGCAACGAGGTGGGCAAGCCCTTCCCCTGGGTGGTGTCGGACTTCAGCCTGTTGGAGGCCATCGAGGCCGGGTTGGTGAAGATCCCGCAACTACCCACGCAAGACGGCGGCGGCACCGCGACGCCGGCTTACTTCAATGTCTGGCGCTGGGTGCAAGAGATTGCCGAGAAGGACGGACTTGGCAAAGGGCTGACGCCGGAGCTGCTGATGCGCTACGCCACCCAGCCCATCGTGCAGATGGCCGACGAGTGGCGCAAGACAGCGGCCGACTGGCAGATGCAGTTCGCCGCCGGCCACCGCAAGAGCGACGTGCCGCCCGTCTTCATCATCGTGTGCCGCGACACGGCGCTGGCCAAGGAGATGCATGACTGGCTGGCCCATGGCAAGAGCGAGTATGGGGCCGCGCCCGAGTACTTTCGCAACGCACCGGGCCGTGAGTGGACGGTGCGCGTGGACAGCAAGGTGGCCGAGGACATCGCCGAGGGCGGCGGCAAGAACGACGAGGCGCGGCGGCTGCGCTTCGTGCTGGAAACCATCGGCAAGACAGCCTGGCACGGCAACCAGGTGCCCGAGGAGTACACCGACCTGGTGAACCGCCACAACCACCGCGCGCTGGACGACGACAACGGCTTGGTGACGCTGGACGCGAGCGTGCCCCCGGGGCGCGATGTGCGCTGCATCATCAGCGTCGCCATGCTGTCTGAAGGCTGGGACGCCACCACGGTGACGCATGTGGTGGGTCTGCGGCCGTTCGGTTCGCAACTGCTGTGTGAGCAGGTGGTGGGCCGGGCGCTGCGCCGCACGTCCTACGCGGTGGACGAGGCCACCGGCTTCTTCCGCGAGGAAACCGCCAAGGTCTTTGGCGTGCCCTTCGAGCTGATCCCGTTCAAGGTGGAAGGCGGCGCGCAGCAGCCCCCGTCGCCACCCGCCAACCAGATCTATGCGGTGCCGGCCAAGTCGGGTTACGAGATTCGCTTCCCGGTCGTGGAGGGTTACACCGACCCTGGCATCACTCGGCTGGCCATCGACTGGGCCACAGTGCCGAAGCTAAAGCTGGACCCGATGACGGTGCCCGACACAGTGCTGATGAAAGGCCTGGCAGGTGCCGACGGCGCCCTGGCAGCGTATGGCCCCGGCGCCGTGGACGTGATGACGCTGGATGCCTGGCGCGCCGGGGTGCGCGTGCAGCAGGTGGCGTTCACGCTGGCCAAGGTGCTGTCGCAGCAATGGGTGCAGGTGCGCGGCGACACCATCCCGATGCACCGAGTCTTTCCGCAAATGCTGGGCTACACGCAGCGATTCCTGGCCACGAAGCTGGACTGCATGGGCAATCGCGCGGCGCAAGACGTGGCGCTGAATCCGTACTTCCAGAAGGCTGTGGCGCTGCTCTTTGATGCCTTGCACCCTGTGGATGCCAGCGGCGCAGCGATGGAACGGCCCCTGATCGCGCCAGGCCCGGCGGGCGAGCGCTCCACCCGTTTTGTCGAGTTCGCCACCGGCCGCCAACCCTGGGCCGCACACAAGTGCCACCTGAACGCCATCGTGGCCGACACCAAGACCTGGGAGCAGGCGGCAGCCACAGCGCTGGACGCGCATCCGGCGGTGCGTTCATGGGTGAAGAACGACCACCTCGGGTTTGTCGTGCCCTACCGCAAGGACGGGCTGCGCAAGCGCTACCTGCCGGACTTCATCGTGGAGCTGGCGAGCGGCGAACGGCTGATTGTCGAGATCAAGGGCCAGCCGGGTGATGCCGAGATCAAGGCAGCAGCGGCGCAGCGGTGGTGCCGGGCAGTGAACAACGATGGGCGGTTTGGGCGGTGGAGCTATCACCTGGTGATGCAGCCGGCGAATTTGAGCAAGCTGCTGGATCAGGTTGCAATGGCGGTTGCTGCATGAACGAGTCGCCACTTTGCGCTCAGCCGCCAAGATTTACGGTGAACCTATGAGTGACACATTACCCGTGACTACTGGCGCTGACGTAGAAGAACCAATATCGCCACCGCCACCGCCACCTCGACTTGACGGACCAATCCACTTGCGCACAGGCGGCTTTTGGCCGCGTTTGCATGATGTCGGCAAGCCGGTGACGCTGAAGGATGCTGCTGACAACCTCAAGAACTATGGCATTGCGGCAGCATCGTACGCGGCGGGGGTCACGCTCTTAAGCAAGGCCGGCATGACGGCATTTGCAGGCGGACTACTTACTGCCATCGCGTGTGCTTTCTTCGTCATTACTCTCGCTCAGTCGTGGGTTATTGCTCAGAAGCAAGCCCAAGCGTTTGTGCCGTTCACCGTCAACGATCGGATCCGCAATGGTCTGAAATCAGCGGCCAAGGTGTTGTTCTACGTCCTGGTGCCTACGACATTAGCGTTCATCACGATAACCAGTGCCATTTGGTTTGCGGGACATCAACCGCCTTAACGGCATTGCTTGGAGTACGGTAACTTGCTTCAAGCGACCTGCTTGAACCTCCCCAGGATTAGCTGCCCGCTCATCATCAACTGCTCGGTGTAGTCGGACCAGAACTGCAGCATTTCGCGCCGCTGCGATTCGTACTCTGCACGGTTGTAGACGCCACGCACCCCGCCGATGGTGTGGTTCAAAGCCTTTTCCACCACGTCGGAAGGCCAGCCGTTTTCATGCAGCAGCGTGGAAGCGGTGCGGCGCAGGTCGTGGATGGTGAACGCAGGTATGTCCTGCCCCTGCAGCGCCATCTTCAAAGCGTTGTTGATCGCATTCTGGGCAAACGGCTTGGTCAGGCTGCCCCGCCCGGGCAGTACCAGCTCGCTGCCGCCAGCCAGGGCCTGGAGTTCCTTGAACATCGCCACCGCCTGCCGCGAGAGAAAGACGATGTGCGGCTTGCCCGTCTTGGAGTGCTCGGCGGGAATGTGCCACTCGGCCTGCTCGAAATCCACGTCGGACCAGCGCGCCAGCAGCAGCTCGGACTTGCGCACCATCGTCAGGAGGATGAGGTGCAGCCCAATCTTGAACTGGCGCCGGATGTTGGACTCGAACGCAGCCTTCAGGAACTTGCGGATCTCGTCCGGCGCCAGCGCGCGGTCGCGTGACTTGGCCTTGTGGACATGGCGCATGGGCAGTGCCAGCACCGGGTTCACCGTCGCCAGCCCGGCGGTCATCGCATAGTCGAACAGCCGCTTCAGCACGCCCCGGATGTTGCCGGCTGCAGCGTCGAAGCCCTCGTCCTTCTTCTTCCAGATGATGGCCCGCACGTCCTCGGTCGTCACGTCACGCACCGGTTTGCTGCCGATCGCCGGCACGATGGCCTTGTCGAAGTAGCGGCGCGGAATGGTCAGGTCGCGCCGGTCCTTAGCCACGATCTCACTGAAGAAGCGCTCACCAAACTCCGCCACGGTGGTGGCGTCGGCGGCAGCCACCTTGGCGAGCTGCTTCTGTTTGGCCGGCGACTGGTCCATTGCCGCCGCTTGCGCCGCCTCGTCGCGCTTGATGCGCGCGTTCTTGAGTGTCAGCGCCGGGTACTTTCCCAGAGTCAGCTTTTCGCGCTTGCCCCCAATGCGGTAGCGGTAGCGCCAGACGATGCTGCCGGTGGGCAGCACCTCCACATACAGCCCCCGCTCATCCGCCACGGTGTAAGCCGCGTCCTTGGGTTTGAGTGCCTTCAGGGCGGTGTCTGTCAGGGCTATCGCTGCCTCGCTGGGCCCATGGAATTTTGATTTCTGGGTCCAGATCGCTCCATGGACCCAACCGTGGACCCAGTAGCTATCGGCTGCCGTTGGGTCCAGGTGGACATTGTAGGAAGACAATTCCTTTGCAGATCAACGGTTTACGAGCGATCTTTAGATTCCGATGGATCGTCTAGGAAGCGGTGTCATTTGCCGATGCAAAAGCTGCTGAAGATGACGCCCAGCAGTTCGTCAGCCGAGAACGCGCCGGTGATCTCGCCCAGCGCGTCGTGCGCCAGGCGCAGCTCCTCGGCCAGCAGATCCAGCGCCGCGTCGCGCTGAGCGGCGACCTCTCGTGCAAGCATCAAATGCTCAGCCGTGCGGGCCAATGCCTGTACATGCCGCTCGCGGGCGATGAAGAGGCCTTCCGGCACAGCCTGCCAGCCGGCCGTTAGCAGCAGGCGCTGGCGCAGTGATTCCAGGCCGTCGCCAGTCTTCAAGCTCAGCGCGATTTCGCCTTCGGGTGCTGTGGCGAGGTCGGCCTTGTTGAAGACCTGCACGATGCGGCTTGCGTCCACGCCGGCCAGCCGCGCGCGGATGCGCTCGTCCTCGGCCTCGTAGTCCGCCTGGCCGACTCGGCCCAGGTCATGCAGGAAGAGCACCACGTCCGCATCGGCGATGGCATCCCAGCTGCGTGATACGCCGATGCGCTCGACCTCATCGGCCGTCGCGTCGCGCAGGCCGGCGGTGTCGGTGATGTGCAGGGGCACGCCTTCGATCTGGATGGTCTGGCTGACCTTGTCGCGCGTCGTGCCGGGGATGGGGGTGACGATGGCGAGTTCTGCGCCTGCGAGCGCGTTCAGCAGCGAGCTTTTTCCCACATTGGGCTGGCCGGCGAGCACGACCTTGAGCCCGTCGCGCAGCAGCGCGCCCTGGCGCGTGCGGGCCTGCACGGCGCCCAGTTGCGCCGTCAGGCGGTCTAGCCGGCCAAAGGCGTCGGCCTTCTCGAGGAAGTCGATTTCTTCTTCGGGAAAGTCCAACGTGGCCTCGACCAGCATGCGCAGCTGGATCAGCTGATCGCGCAGCACGCCGACCTCGTGCGACAGCGCGCCACCGAGTGCGCGGCTGGCGCTGCGCGCCGCAGCTTCGGTGCTGGCGTCGATGAGGTCGGCCACCGCCTCGGCCTGGGCCAGGTCGAGCTTGCCGTTCAGGAAGGCGCGCTGGGTGAACTCGCCGGGTTCTGCAAGCCTGACGCCGGGGCCGGCCTGGATGACCCGCGCCAGCAGCAACTGCATGACGACGGCGCCCCCGTGGGCCTGGAGCTCCAGCACATGTTCGCCGGTATAGGAGTGCGGCGCCGGGAAATGCAGCGCCAGGCCCTGGTCGATTGATCCGCCGTTCGCGTCACGGAACGGCAGGTAGGTGGCCTCACGCGGTTTGAGCGTGCGGCCGCAGACGGCTTCGATGATCGGTGCCAGGTCCTGCGGTGACGACACGCGCACGATGCCGACGGCGCCGCGCCCCGGCGCGGTGGCGATGGCGGCGATGGGGTCGCTGTGTCCAGTCAGTGAGCGGGCAAGCATGACGCGATTGTCGCGGCCCCAAAAGCAACAGCCGCTCGGTGAGCGGCTGTTGCGGGCATTGGCGCGGGGGAGGCCAGTTTCGGTCGCTCTCGTGAGCCCCGTCCAGGCCGGTGTTCTCTGCCCCGCGAAGCCATTGAACTGCTAACTGCAGGCAGAAAGTAGCCCCCGGCTGCGGGGGCTGTGCAGATTCACGTGACTCAGTTCACGCCCATCTGTTTGTTGATCATCCACTGCTGTGCGATCGACAGGATGTTGTTCGTCAGCCAGTACAGCACCAAGCCGGCCGGGAAGACAAAGAACATGACGCCGAAGGCCACGGGCATGATCCACATCATCTTCTGCTGCATGGGGTCGGCTGCCGGCGGGTTGAGCCAGACCTGGAACAGGCTGGTCGCCATCATCAGCAGCGGCAGGATGAAGTAGGGGTCGCGCACGGACAGGTCGGTGATCCACAGAATCCACGGCGCCTGGCGCATCTCGACGGTGGACAGCAGCACCCAGTACAGCGCCATGAAGATGGGCATCTGCGCAAAGATGGGCAGGCAGCCGCCGATCGGGTTGACCTTCTCCTCGCGGTAGATCTTCATCATCTCCTGCTGCATTTCCTGCGGCTTGTCCTTGTAGCGCTCCTTGAGCTCGGCGACGCGCGGCGCGACGGCCTTCATCTTGGCCATGGACTTGTAGGCGCTGGCGTTGAGCCAGTACAGCGCAATCTTCAGCAGCACGACCAGGGCGACGATGGTCCAGCCCCAGTTGCCGATGAAGCCGTGCAGCTTGTCGAGCAGCCAGAACAGTGGCTCGGCCAGGATCGTCAGCACGCCGTAGTCCTTGACGCGCTCGAGACCCGGGGCCAGCTTGGCGAGGTTGTTCTCCTCCTGTGGGCCTGCAAACAGCGTGGCCTGTTGCGTCGTGCTGGCGCCTGGCGCCAAGGTGGGCAGCGTGAACACCATGCCGGTGGCATAGGTGTCCCCGCGCACGCCGGCCTGGCCGGGCAGCTTGCGCACGAAGAACTCGCGGCTGACCTGCTCGTTGACCAGCCAGGCGCTGGCGAAGTAGTGCTGGATCATCGAGACCCAGCCGTCGGTCGCCTGCTTCTCGATGTCGACCTTGTTCTTGTCGATGTCCTCGAAGGTGACGGTCTGGAACTTGGCCTTGTCGCTGTAGACCGCCGGACCGGTGAAGCTCGGCGTGAACGCCGCGCCACCGGTGACGGTGCTTCCGTCGCGCACCAGTTGCAGATAGACCTGCGGCGTGACCGCCGCGGCACCGGCGTTGATGATCTCGTGGGTGACGCCGATCGTGTAGGCGCCGCGCTTGAAGGTATAGGTCTTGACCAGCTTGACGCCACCGACCTCGGGCGACTCCAGGCGCAGCTTGACTTCGTCGCTGCCGGCTTCCAGCTCGCGCGGGCCTTCCACGGCCGTCATCGGCGTGTTGTGCGTCGGCAGCGGTGCCGGGCCGCCCACCAGACCGGTCTGGGCGCGGTACTGCTGGCCGGCGTTGAACAGGACGACCGGCTGCGGCTTGAACTCGGGCTTCTTCTGCAAGCCGACCATCTGCAGCAGCTGGTCGGTGACGTCCGGGTCATAGGACGTCAGGTATTTGGGCAGTTCGGCGCGGACGATGTCGCCTCCCAGCGTGTCGACCGTGACGGTCAGCACGTCGGTGCGTACCGTGATCTTCTCGGAAGGCGCTGCCGCAGCAGGCGCGGGGACGGCACCGGTTGCCTGTGCAGCGCCGGCAATCGCGGACGGCACGCCGCCGGATGCGGGCGAGGCCGGTGCTGTCGACGCTGCCCGCGGCGCGGGGCTGAACATCGAGGGTTGTCCGTTGTGCTTCTGCCAGCCGTCCCAGAGCAGGACGAGGGACATGGTGAACACCACCCACAGCACGGTGCGGCGAATATCAGTCATTGGGAGACTCGGACGAGGAAGAGGACGCGCAGGTGCGCGCCAGGGAGGGAGAAATGAGGCGCGAAAACAGCCGCGGCGCATTGTCAAGCACGCGGTCAGGCACGGGGTCGTGCCCGCCGGCGCACCACGGAGCGCAGCGCAGGATGCGGTGCACGGTCAGGTAGCTGCCGGCCAGCGCGCCGTGTTTTTCAAGGGCGGCGAGCGAATAGCGCGAACAGGTCGGCTCGAAGCGGCAGGCGCTGCCCAGCCAGGGGCTGAGCATGAGGCGGTAGCCGCGCACGACGGCCATCAGCGCGCGGGCGGGCCAGCTCGGCGTCATGCCGGCGCTCCGGCTTTCGGTGCAGCCGGGGCCAGGGCGCGATCAAGCAACTGGGCCAGTTCAGCGCGTGCGGCCTGGCGCAGCGCATCGGATGCGGCGCTCGGGAACTTCTGGCGATCAAACGGCGAGCGCAAGCGGACGACCCACAAACCCGGCGGCATGCCGGGACGCTCGGCAAATGCGGCGCGGATCTGGCGCTTCAAGAGTGCCCGCGTCACCGACCGCTTGGCGTGCCGTTTGGGCACGACGATGCCCACCCAGCAGTCGCGGGGCGGGCTTGGTTCCACAACATTGTGGGCAGCTTGTTCGTCGCCTGTTGATAACTCGGCCTGGGCTGTGCGTAACTTTGCAGCTGCCCAGGCGCTGGGCGCCGGGTGGGCCGAGAGATGGTGCAAGGCGAAGTGGACGCTGCGAGAGCGGCTCGGGCGGGCGAGAACCCGCTCGAAATCCACCGGGCGTTGGATGCGACCGATCATCGGGAGCCCGGATGCGGGCGACGCGGGAGCGCCGCCTTGTGCGACAAGACCTTAGACGGCCAGGCGCTTGCGGCCCTTGGCGCGGCGAGCGGCGATCACGGCGCGGCCACCGCGCGTCTTCATGCGCACGAGGAAGCCATGGGTGCGGGCGCGGCGGGTCTTGGAGGCTTGGTAGGTACGCTTCATGGGGAACCCCTTTTGAGGCTTTTGAGGGCTTGTTCGGTCCGGGCACAGCGGTTGGCACCCGGGCAGGAAATGCCCGAAGCAGGTCGGGCAAGAAAAGCGCACGGCGATAAATCGCAGTGGGCGAAAACCCGGCATTACAGCAGAAGCGGCAACACCGGTCAATAAGTCGCCAGTCTCAAGCCGGGTTTGCCAGGGATTGACCCTCGTCCGAATTCTGTGGATAACCCGTCCTTCGTCGGCCTCGGTTCCGTACAATCCGGCCGCTCGAAAAGAAGTTTTCCACAATGAGCCAAGAAGAACAGAGGGTGGATGGGGTGCAGGTTTTGAAGGCGGGCGAACAGAGCATGGGTTCGGCGGATTGGGCAACGGAGCTGTGGCGTCGCGGGTGCGAGCGCCTGGCCACCGAGCTGCCCGAGCAGCAGTTCAACACCTGGATCCGCCCGCTGCCG
The DNA here is from genome assembly GCF_001425165.1 of Pelomonas sp. Root405. GTDB lineage: Bacteria > Pseudomonadota > Gammaproteobacteria > Burkholderiales > Burkholderiaceae_C > Pelomonas. The sequence goes on along the minus strand of NZ_LMDU01000011.1, from coordinate 666,953 downwards.
CCGGCCACGCTGGAAGGCGTTGGCGCCCCTGAAACCGCCCTGGTCGCAACGCTGAAGGTGCCCAACCACTTCAAGCGCGATTGGATCCGCCGCCAGTACGCGGCCCGCATCGAAGCCATCCTGACCGAACTCGCCGGCCGCCCGACGCGGCTTGAGCTGTCGCTGACGGCGCGCGAGCCGTCGGGCGCGCCCATCGCCATGCCCGCGTCCAGCGTGAACGCCGCGCCAGCGCAGCAGACATCGGCGCAGCCGGATGCCGGCGCCGGTCCGCGGCCCACCGCCACCACGGCCAGCACGATGATGCTGCCGTCGCAGGCGCCTGCCTCGGCCAAGCACCGCATCAACCCGCTGTTGACCTTCGACACGCTGGTGCCCGGCCGCGCCAACCAGATGGCCCGCACCGCCGCATTGCATGTGGCCGGCGCGCCGGGCATCACCTACAACCCGCTGTTCATCTACGGCGGCGTCGGCCTGGGCAAGACCCACCTGATCCACGCCGTCGGCAATGCGCTGCTGAAGGACCGGCCCGACGCCCGCGTGCTCTATCTGCACGCCGAGCAGTTCATCTCCGACGTCGTCAAGAACTACCAGCGCAAGACCTTCGACGAGCTCAAGGCCAAGTACCACTCGCTGGACCTGCTGCTGATCGACGATGTGCAGTTCTTCGCTGGCAAGGACCGCACGCAGGAGGAGTTCTTCAACGCCTTCGAGGCGCTGCTGGCCAAGAAGGCGCACATCATCATGACGTCGGACACCTACCCCAAGGGGCTGGTGGACATCGACGAGCGGCTCACCTCACGCTTCGACGCCGGCCTGACGGTGGCCATCGAGCCGCCCGAGCTGGAGATGCGCGTGGCCATCCTGATCAAGAAGGCCGAGGCCGAGGGCACGCCCATGCCCGAGGACGTCGCCTTCTTCGTCGCCAAGAACGTGCGCGCCAACGTGCGGGAGCTCGAGGGCGCGCTGCGCAAAGTGCTGGCCTATGCCAAGTTCTCGCACAAGGAAATCAGCATCACGCTGGCCCGCGAGGCGCTCAAGGACCTGCTGTCCATCCAGAATCGCCAGATCGGTGTGGAGAACATCCAGAAGACCGTGGCTGACTTCTACAAGATCAAGGTCGCCGACATGTACTCCAAGAAGCGCCCGGCCAGCATCGCCCGGCCGCGCCAGATTGCGATGTACCTGGCCAAGGAGCTGACGCAGAAGAGCCTGCCCGAGATTGGCGAGCTCTTCGGCGGCCGGGACCACACGACCGTGCTGCACGCGGTGCGCAAGATCGGCGGCGAGCGCCAGAAGAACACCGAGCTGAACCAGCAGCTGCACGTGCTTGAGCAGACCTTGAAGGGCTGAACCAAAGGTCGGCTACGGGTTGACCCGTAGCCTTCGCCAAGCCCCGGCAGCCTGGCCGCGCACCCTTTCCGGGCGACAATCGCAGCTTCACGCGCGCGCGCGTTTTTGGGCTTGGCCCCAGCTGAAATCTCTCCCCCCAAGAGGCCCTCATGATCGTTTTGAAAGCTCCCCAGGATCAGGTGCTCGGCGCGCTGCAAGCAGTGGCCGGCATCGTTGAGCGGCGTCACACGCTGCCCATCCTGGCCAATGTGTTGATCCGCAAGACCGGCAACCAGGTGGAGCTGACGACGAGCGACCTCGAGATCCAGGTACGCACCACGGTGCAGTTTGATGGCGATGCGGGCAACCTGTCCACCACCGTCGGCGCGCGCAAGCTCATCGACATCCTGCGCTCCATGCCGAGCGACCAGGTCGTCAGTCTGACGAGCAACGCCAACAAGATGACGCTGCAGGGCGGCAAGAGTCGCTTCACGCTGCAGACCCTGCCGTCCGACGACTTCCCGCTGGTGCAGGAAGCCGCCGACTTCGGCCCTGCCTTCAGCGTGCCGCAAAAGGCGCTCAAGGGCCTGATCAACCAGGTCCACTTCGCGATGGCGGTGCATGACATCCGCTACTACCTCAACGGCATCCTGTTCGTCGCCGAAGGCAAGAACCTGACGCTGGTGGCCACCGACGGCCACCGCCTGGCGCTGGCCCAGGCCGAGCTGGACACCGACATCCCCAAGCAGGAAGTCATCCTGCCGCGCAAGACCGTGCTGGAGCTGCAGCGACTGCTCAAGGACGGCAAGGACGTCGACGAGAACACCCTCATCGAGATGCGCTTCGCTGGCAACCAGGCCAAGTTCTCGTTCAGCGGCATGGAGTTCGTCACCAAGCTCGTCGAGGGCAAGTTCCCCGACTACAACCGCGTCATTCCCAAGAACCACAAGTTCCGCCTGACGCTGGGCCGCGCGCCGCTGCTGTCCAGCCTGCAGCGCGCCGCCATCCTGACCAGCGAGAAGTTCAAGGCCGTGCGCCTGAGTTTCGAGCCGGGCCTGCTGTCCATCGCGTCCAGCAACGCCGAGCAGGAAGAGGCCAAGGAAGAGATCGAGATCGACTACGCCGGCGACAAGATCGAGACCGGCTTCAACGTCACCTACCTGATGGATGCCCTGGCCAACATGAGCCAGGACATGGTCTGTATCGACCTCAACGACAGCGCCAGCAGCGCGCTGCTGACCATCCCCGACACCACCGGCTTCAAGTACGTCGTGATGCCGATGCGGATCTGAGTCAGAACTGACTTGGACACACAGCGGGCCTCGGCCCGCTTCAGTGCTTTTAAAGGGTGATGAGTTTGTCGCCCGCGAGTGAGAGAGAGTTCCCGATGAGTGATGTTTCCAGCAGTGCCGAACACCCCGATGGCCTGAACGCCAACCAGCAGGCCGCCGCTGCGGCCGAGGCCAAGTCGGGCGCGGTCTACGACGCCAGCTCCATCCAGATCCTCGAAGGCCTGGAGGCCGTGCGCAAGCGCCCGGGCATGTACATCGGCGACACGTCCGACGGCACCGGCCTGCACCACCTCGTCTTCGAGGTGGTCGACAACTCCATCGATGAGGCCCTGGCCGGCCATTGCGACGACATCGTCGTCACCATCCATACCGACAACTCCATCTCCGTCATCGACAACGGCCGCGGCATCCCGACCGGCGTCAAGATGGACGACAAGCACGAGCCCAAGCGCTCCGCCGCCGAGATCGCGCTGACCGAGCTGCACGCCGGCGGCAAGTTCAACCAGAACTCGTACAAGGTCTCCGGCGGCCTGCACGGGGTGGGCGTGAGCTGCGTGAACGGCCTGTCCAAGTTCCTGCGCCTGACCGTGCGCCAGAACGGCAAGGTCCACTTCATGGAGTTCGCCCAGGGCATCCCTCAGGACCGCGAGATCGTCCTGGTCAACGGTGTCGAGACCAGCCCGATGAAGATCACCGGCGAGACGGACAAGCGCGGCACGGAAGTGCACTTCCTGCCCGACACCGAGATCTTCAAAGAGAACAACGACTACCACTACGACATCCTCGCCAAGCGCCTGCGCGAGCTCTCGTTCCTGAACAACGGCGTCAAGATCCGCCTGGTCGACGAGCGCAACAACAAGGAAGACAACTTCGCCTATGCCGGCGGCGTCAAGGGCTTCGTCGAGTTCATCAACAAGGGCAAGACGACCCTGCACCCGAACATCTTCCACGCCATCGGCGACAAGATGAGCGACCAGCAGACCAACATCGGCGTCGAAGTCGCCATGCAGTGGAACGACGGCTTCAACGAGAACGTCCTCTGCTTCACCAACAACATCCCGCAGCGCGACGGCGGCACTCACCTCACCGGTCTGCGCGCCGCGATGACCCGCGTCATCAACAAGTACATTGAGGACAACGAGCTGGCCAAGAAGGCCAAGGTCGAGGTCGCCGGTGACGACATGCGCGAAGGCCTGGCCTGCGTCGTCAGCGTCAAGGTGCCCGAGCCCAAGTTCAGCTCGCAGACCAAGGACAAGCTGGTCAGCTCGGAAGTGCGCGGCCCGGTGGAAGACATCGTCTCGCGCCTGCTGACCGACTACCTGCTCGAGAACCCCACCGACGCCAAGATCATCTGCGGCAAGATCCTCGACGCTGCCCGCGCCCGTGAGGCCGCCCGCAAGGCCCGCGAGATGACACGACGCAAGGGCGTGCTCGACGGCCTGGGCCTGCCCGGCAAGCTGGCCGACTGCCAGGAAAAAGACCCGGCGATGTGCGAGATCTACATCGTCGAGGGCGACTCCGCCGGCGGCTCCGCCAAGCAGGGCCGCGACCGGAAGTTCCAGGCCATCCTGCCGCTGCGCGGCAAGATCCTGAACGTCGAAAAGGCCCGCTACGAGAAGCTGCTGACCAGCAATGAAATCATCACGCTGATCACTGCTTTAGGCACGGGCATCGGCCGCGGCGCCGGCAGCGACGACTTCAACCCCGACAAGCTCCGCTACCACCGCATCATCATCATGACCGACGCGGACGTGGACGGCGCCCACATCCGCACGCTGCTGCTGACCTTCTTCTATCGCCAGATGCCCGAGCTCTGCGAGCGCGGCCACATCTACATCGCCCAGCCGCCGCTCTACAAGGTCAAGGTCGGCAAGCACGAGCAATACCTCAAGGACGCGCCCGAGCTCGACAGCTTCCTGCTCAAGGTTGCGCTCCAGGATGCGTCGCTGGATACCGGCACCGGCAACACGCTCAAGGGCGACACGCTCGATGCGCTCGCCCGCAAGTACGTCGCCGCGCAAGCCGTCATCACCCGGCTTTCCAATTGGATGGACATCGAGGCCCTGCACGTGCTGGCCAACGGCTTGGCGCTGGACCTCGACACGCCTGAAGCCGCCGAGACCAGCGCGGCCAGCCTCAAGGGCCTGCTGCACGACGCGCTCGTGACGGTCGAGACCGACCCGCGCACCGACAAGCTGTTCCTGAAGATCGCCCGCACCCACCACGGCAACGTGCGCGCCAGCGTCATCTCCGCCGACTTCGTGCACGGCGCTGATTACGCCGTGCTGGCCGACGCGGGCCTGAGCTTCCAGGGCCTGATCCAGCCCGGTGCCATCGTGCGCAAGGGCGAGGGCGAGAAGGCCAAGGAAAGCAAGGTCGAGGACTTCCGCGCTGCCATGGCCTGGCTCATGGGCCAGGCCGAAGGCGCCGTCGGCCGCCAGCGCTACAAGGGCCTGGGCGAGATGAACCCCGGCCAGCTGTGGGAAACGACGATGGATCCCAACGTGCGCCGCCTGCTGCGTGTGCAGATCGACGACGCCATCGAGGCGGACAAGGTCTTCACGATGCTGATGGGCGACGAGGTGGAGCCACGACGGGACTTCATTGAGACGAATGCGTTGAGGGCGGGGAACATCGACGTTTGACGGGCTCTGGCAATGGATGGCGACGCATCGGAGCCAGTAGATGGGCAGGCCTCGGGCTCTGACGTCAGAGCTGTCTTTGAACAGCTGGCCATTTGTGTTCCCTTCGACATTGAAGGCACTCGAGGCCCCCAGTCCAAAGTATTGAATCGAATTGCCACTCGTGCGAATTTGATTGGCCTGCCCCTGCTCGCCTGTGTTGCCATCTTTGCTTGGCTTAGGTACGGCATTGGCTCAGTCGGGCCTAGCTTGGACTGGCTTCTCTGGTTCTTCGGTCTAGGCGTCATGCCGCTAGTGGCCGTCGTGAGCTTGTTTTGCACCGTCGCGGCCGAAGTTCTCCACTTTCGTGAGATGCAACAACGGCAGGGACAGAACTGGGCGAGTGAATACGAAAACGACGCCTCGTACGCGGATTCACTCGCAAAGTTCTCGATAGACGTATTGCGATCAGCCGACGCGTGGTTCGAGCAGAAGATCAAGCGCATTGAGCGGCGCCAAACGCGATTTTTCGGTGGCCATGACAAGCTCGCGCTGCTGACCTTGATCGCGGCGGGGTGGGCGTCGTGGAAAGAGATCCGGGGCCTGCTTCAGGGAGGCGAACCGCCTTGGTTTTTACTCGGGCTGGCGCTTCTGGGCGGCATCCTGCTGGGAGGCCTGACGCTTTCGAGTCAGTGGGAGCGGATGGGCTACCTGCGTGATTTGCTGGCTATGGCAATCAAGCGCAAAGAGGCTGCGGCGGAGTAACAACCGACGACGCTGCTCAGTCCTGCTTCAGCAAGTCAACGAACGCCGGATTCACAAAGATCTTCTCGCGACCTACTTTGTGCTCGCGCAAGATGCCGATGTCGGCCAATTGCTTCAGATAAACACTGGCTGTCTGGCGCTTTGCCAGGCCGGCATTCGTCACATGCGCGATGCGGCAATACGGTCGTTCGAAGACGAGTTCGGCCAGCTCACGCGAGTAGACCTGCGGTGCCTCCTGCCGCATGCGTTCAGTCGTCACGTCCAACAGCTTGCGCACGGCGTGGATCTTGTTCATCGTCCAGCGGGCCGTGTCGGACACACCTTGCAGCATGTACAGCAACCAGGGTTCCCATGCGCCATCCTGGGTGACGGACTGCAGGCCGCGGTAGTACTCGGCGCGGTTACGGAGAATGTGCCGGCTCAGGTAAAGCACAGGGATGTCTAGCAATTCCTGCTCTACCAAATACAGCAAGTTGATGACTCGGCCCGTGCGGCCGTTGCCATCGGTGAATGGGTGGATGGCCTCGAACTGATAGTGCGCTACCGCCATGCGCACCAGCGGATCAATCTCTTCGCTACCGGGCAGCGCACCGTGCATCCACCGCTCCCAGTTGGCCAGCTTCTCGCGCAACAGAGCTTCACCCTCGGGCGGCGTGTAGATGACTTCAAGAGTCTGGGCGTTGCTGAGCGTGGTGCCTGGCGTGCGGCGCACGTCCATGTCCACGCCCTTGATCGCGCGGCAGATCTGTACCGCAGTGTTGGTGGACAGCGGACGCTCCTTGAGGGCCTGAAAGCCCTCCCACAAAGCCGTGCGGTAGCGCAACGCCTCCTTGGTGGCTGGGTCGGCGTTACCTTCACTCACGCCATCGAACAGGAACATCTGATCGGTCGTCGTCACGATGTTCTCGATCTCGCTGCTCGCCTGAGCCTCGAGTAGCGGAATGGTGTTGATCAGCACACCCTGGTTGGGAATGAGGCGTCCAACGGCTTTCAGCTCTGCGACGACGGCACGCGCGGAAATGCAGGCTTTCAAGACGGCCCTTGACTCCAGCTCCACCGCTGGCGGCAAGGCCGGCAGATCGTTGTGTGGCCGAGTGGGATCGAAAGGCATGTGTTGATCTTTAGATTGGAAATCGACCTATTAGGCGGATATGTCTAGCTGATCGACATGATGCCATTACATGTCGATTTATCTTTGGTAAATCGACATTTTATGAAAAGCATGTCCACTCAAGCCCGGTGCACCGACACGTCAACGTGCGCAAGGGCGAGGCGAGAAAGCCAAGCAAAGCAAGGTCGAGGACTTCCGCGCCGCCATGGCCTAGCTGATGCAGCAAGCCGAAAGCGCCGTCGGCCGCCAGCGCTACAAGGGCCTGGGCGAGATGAACCCCGAGCAGCTCTGGGAAACGACGATGGACCTCAACGTGCGCCGCCTGCTGCGCGTGCAGATCGACGACGCCATCGAGGCGGACAAGGTGTTCACGATGCTGATGGGCGACGAGGTGGAGCCGCGTCGTGATTTCATTGAGACGAATGCGTTGAGGGCGGGGAATATCGACGTTTGACGTCCGTCCGGGCGCGCCGGCCGGCAACTCTAGGAAACTAGGCGCTTGGCGCGTTTTTCAACTGCGCGTAGACCTTGCTCAGCAGGTGCTCCACAGCCAGTCTGCGGAACTCGCCATCAGCCATTAACCGGCCGAAGATGTCTTCGTTGCCCTCCATGCGGTCGATCACCAGCCCCTCAAAGGCCTTCTCGAACACCGAGCGGAAGTCGTCCTTGGAGTTGCTGGTCGCGGCCTTGCGAAGCGCCTCGTTTTCCACGGCCTGCTCCTGGATCTGATCAAAGAACAGCTGATCGGCCTGCCTGAAGTCGGTGCCAAAACGTTCGTTGAGGATGTCGATCAGCTCTGACAGCCGAACCATCTGTTCCGGCTGCCCCGTCCCCACGTCGCCCGGCCCTTTTAGCGGCTTGGCCTCACCCTGGCTCAGGTCGATGCGCTGCTCGCCGATCTTCTGCAGGCGGTAGTACTCCAGTTCCACTTCATCTTCCACCTGCACGGGCGTGCCACCCTCGCGCCTGGGTAGCTTGGTGAGCAGGAACCGCAGGTACGTGTAGAGCTGCTCCAGGTCACTGTCCTGGTACGGGATGACCTGCGAGAGGAATCCGTACAGGTTGCGGAAGTTCACCAGCTGCGCCTTCAGCTCATCTTGCTCTTCAACAACCAAGGCTTTGTAGCGCTGCACCGCCTGGTCCAGCACCGCGTTCATCTGCTCGTGATCAGTGACCGATGACTTGCGGCGCGGCTTAAAGTACACCGCGCAGAAGGCCTGAACCTCCGCAGTGTGAACAAGGCCCGCCTCCTCGATGTCGTGCTGCAGGCGATAGAGGTGCTGCGGGTCGGTCAGCGGCTCGGTCGGCGTGTCTTCGTAGTAGGGCTTGAAGGCCTTGAAGATCTCCCCCGGTTTGTTACGGAAGTCCAGCACGAAGGTGTCCTCCTTGCCCGCGCAGGTGCGGTTCAGGCGCGACAGCGTCTGTACCGCCTGTAGGCCCGTGAGCGTGCGGTCCACGTACATGGTGTGCAGGAAGGGCTGGTCAAAGCCGGTCTGGTACTTCTCGGCCACCAGCAGCAGCTGGTAATCCTGCGAGTCGAAGCGCTCGGGCAGCTCGCTCTCTTTGATGCCCTGGTTCATGCCCACTTCGGTCCAGCGCTGGCCGGGCAGGTCCGGGTCTTCCACCGTGCCCGAGAAGGCCACCAGCGTCTTGATGTCGGTGTAGCCCTTGTCGGCGATGTACTTGTCGAACGCGCGCTTGTAGCGCACCGCGTGCAGACGGCCATCCGTCACCACCATGGCCTTGGCCCGGCCGCCGATCTTGTGGCGGACATGGGTGCGGAAGTGCTCCACGATCACCTCGGTCTTGGTGCGCAGGTTCACCTCGTGGAAGGTCAGCGTGCGGGCCAGCGCCCGCGCCGCCTGCTTGCGCTCCACATGCGGGTCGTCATCGCCCACCTGCACCAGGTGGAAGTAGGTCTCGTAGGTGATGTAGTGGCGCAGCACGTCGAGGATGAAGCGCTCCTCGATGGCCTGGCGCATCGTGTACTGGTGAAACGGCGTGCGGCCATCCGGCCCCGGCTCGTTGAAGACCTGCTTGGTCTTGTACTTGGGGGTGGCCGTGAAGGCGAAGAAGCTCAGGTTGGGCTGGCGGCCTCGCTTGCTCATCTCGCGCACCACGCCGGCCATCAGGTCGGCTGCGTCTTCGTCGTCCACCAGCCCATGCTCGATCACGTACTCCGCTGCTGCCTCCTGCACGCCGTGGGCGTTCAGTACGCCCTTGAGCTGCATTGCGCTCTCGCCCGACTGCGAGCTGTGCGCCTCGTCCACGATCACCGCAAAGCGCTTGCCCTGCGTCGCAATGCCCAGCTCGCCGCCGCCTTCGGCCTGCGCCTCACGCAGCTTGTCCAGCGTTTCGGTCACGAACGGGAACTTCTGCAGCGTGGTGATGACGATGGGCGTGCCCTTGGCCAGCGCCTGCACCAGCTGGCGCGTGTCCTCGTCGATCTTCTGCACCACGCCCTGCTTGTGGTCGAACTGGTGGATGGTGTTCTGCAACTGCTGGTCCAGCACCCGGCGGTCGGTCACCACGATGACCGAGTCGAACACCTTGCCCTCGCCCGCGTCGTGCAGGCTGGCCAGCCGGTGCGCCAGCCAGGCAATGGTGTTGCTCTTGCCCGAACCCGCCGAGTGCTGCACCAGGTAGTTGCGCCCCGCGCCGTGTTCGCGCGCATGGGCCACCAGGCGCCGCACCGCGTCCAGCTGGTGGTAGCGAGGGAACACCATGGTCTCCTTGCTGATCTTCCTGATGCCCTCGTCGGTGAGGATGCGTTTCTCCTCCACCTGCAAGTGCATGAAGCGCCCCAGGATGTCAAGCAGGCTGTCGCGTTGCCACACCTCGCGCCACAGGTAGGCGCTGCGGTAGCCGCCATCCGCCGCTGGCGGGTTGCCTGCGTGGCCGTGGTCGCCCCGGTTGAAGGGCAGGAAGTGCGTCTGGCTGCCCGAGAGCCGGGTGGTCATGAACACCTGGTCCGGATCCACCGCGAAGTGCACCAGCGCCCGCTTCTTGAACTCGAAGATCGCCTCCCGCCCATCGCGGTCGCGCTTGTACTGGAGCTTGGCGTACTCCACCGTCTGCCCCGTCATCGGGTTCTTCAGCTCGGCCGTCACCAGCGGCAGGCCGTTGAGCAGCAGCACGAGATCCAGGCTGTTGTGGTGGGTCTCGCTGTACTGCAGCTGCCGCGTCATCACCAGCCGGTTGGCCGCGTACTCGGCCTGGGTCAGCGGGTTCAGGCCATTGGCCGGCGCAAAGCTGGCCACCCGCAGCGTCTTGCCATAGCACTTGAAGCCCTGGCGAAGCACCTTGAGCATGCCCTTGGTGTCCAGCTCCTTCACCAGGTGGTCGATGACGATGCGCTCGGTCTCGGCGCCATGCACGGCGTGCAGGCTGGCCCAGGTCTTGGGCTGGGTCTGCCGGATGAAGGCCAGCAACTCGGCGGCATCCAGCGCACGCGCCTTGTCAAAACGGCCGACCGCCTCGCCCTGTCGGTAGTCGATGAAGCGATAGCCGCCCCCACCCTCGCACAGCGCGTGGACGATGGCGTCTTCCAGCCGGGCTTCGGTGTGTTGGCGCATGGCGGGCTCCCTGGTGTGCTTGTGCTTGTGTTGTCGTGAGTCAGGCGGCGGCCGGCACCGCCACACCGCGCACATCGATCTGACCGGTGATGGCGGCGGTAATGAGGGCGGAGCGGTATTCGGTCAAAAGTTCCGCTCCTTTCAGGCTGCTGCTAAGTCCGCTTTTCCGATCAATCAACGCATCGATCTGGCCTGTCTTCCAGTCGAGGAAGTTGGCGATGTGTCGTTGTTCATCCTCCGGCGGCAGCGGCACCACCAGGTCCTTCAGCGTGTCCTGGCCGATGTTCTGCATCGAGCCGCTGGCGCCCGTGGCGTCGCGCTCGTAGTGAAATCGGGCGGCAGGCGTGCGTAGCAGGTAGACCAGGAACTCGCGCCGGATGCCCGGCACCGGCCGCAGCCGGAACAGCTTGTCGCATAGCAGCAGACGCGGGCGCACGCCTTGCGGCACCAGGGCGGCGCTGCCCACCAGCTCACGGGTGTTCGCGCGGCTCACCAGCACGTCGCCGGGCTGGAGTTCGTATTCGGGCAACGGCGCAAGGTCTGGCGGCAAAGCCTTGTTTTCGGTCGCGTCAAAGCCATGACCGTTGACGCAACCCACCTTCATGACGCCCCAGGCTTCTTCGTCGGCAGGCAGGTTGTCGCACTGGGGCGACCAGCCTTGCTCGATGCGCTCGGTCAGGAAGCGCAGTCGGCGCCAGCCCCAGTGGGCAGGCAAACGGCTCAGCGGGCCGTGGTGGGTCGGCTGCCACTCGGGATACGCCGGATACCTCACGCCTTCTTCCTCTGCGCCCGCTTGGCCGCCTCGCCCAAGGCCTCCAGTTCCGCCAGGTCCGCCGCATCGGCCGCCAGCGCCTCGCCACGCCGACGCTGCGTGTCGAATTGAGCGTACCGCTCGTGGGCGATGGCGTCGGCATCGTCCTTGCGCAAGCTGCCGGCGCCCTGCAGCACCGGGCGTTCGCTGAACTGCAGCAGGCGATCCACGTTCTGGCGCCAATAGTCCAGGCTCAGGTCCTGGCGCTCCTTGGCGCGCAGTTCTGCCTGTTCCAGGAAGATCACCACCAGGCGGTTAAGGGTGTCCACCTCGTCGGCGCTCAGGTAGTTCTTGGCCACCACCACGTCGGCCTTGCGCACGCGGCTGCCTTCCCATGTGGTGAGGGCCATGTTGGGCTCGGCCGGGTTAGCGCGAGCCACGATCAGCTCGGCGGCGGTCCTCTGCGTCACCGCATAGAGCAGCTTGTTCTGCACCTCGGCGAAGAAGACCTGGGTGCCGGCGTCGCCCGCGCGATAGTCGCTGCTGAGGGCAAAGAGGTCGCGCACCTTTTGGTAGAAGCGCTTCTCCGAGGCGCGGATCTCGCGGATGCGGGCCAGCAGCTCGTCGAAGTAGTCCCAAGCGCCGCCCGGGTTCTTCAGGCGCTCGTCATCCATGACGAAGCCCTTGACCAGGTACTCGGCGAGGTGGGCCGTGGCCCATTGGCGGAACTGGGTGCCGCGCACGGAACGCACCCGGTAGCCCACGGCCAGCACCATGTCCAGCCGGTAGAGCTTGGTGGGGTAGCGCTTGCCATCGGCGGCAGCTATTAAGTCCTGCTTAATAACTGCCTCGGCGGCCAGCTCGCCCTCCTGCACGATCTTGCGCAGGTGGATGTTGATGTTGGCGACGGTCACGCCATACAGCTCGGCCAACTGCAGCTGGGTGAGCCACAGGCTGCCCTCGATGGGCCGGAACTGCACCCGGGCCTGACCGTCGTCGCTTTGGTAGATGACCAGTTCACCGCTCATGCCGTGATCTCCTTGAGCATGGCGACGATGTCGCGCTCCAGGTCCTCGATGTCCTTCTCGATGGCCGTAAGGTCGCGGGGCGGCTTGTATTCGTAAAAGTGGCGGTTAAAGGGGATCTCGTAGCCGACCTTGGTCTTGCTGTGGTCGATCCAGGCGTCGTCACGATAGGGCAACACCTCGCGGGCGAGGTAGTCCTCGCAGTGTTGCTGCACCAACTCCAGCAAGGGCTCAAGGCTGACCTTGCCCTTATTCTTCTTGCCTTCGTAGTCCAGCGGGAGGGGCAGCTGGATGCCTTCGGGCAGGGGCACGTTCTCGGTGTCGCGCAAGTCTGGATCGGGCTCGGATTCACCCTTCTTGTTCCAGCAGACCTCGGCCTTGGGGTCTTTCTCACCCAAGCTGCCCGGGGCGAGCAACGCAGTCTTGAGACCGGCCTCCAGCTCGTAGCCGGCGGCTTTGAAGGCCTGGTTGAGCATCTGGTCGAACTCGGCCCGGTCCTTGACGAGCCGGCCATCCAAAAACGCCATGCGCATGCCGCGCAGTACCTTGAGTAGGCTGGCCTGCGCCTGCCGGCCGGCGACTATTTCTGCCTCGGCAGCCGCCTTGTTCTTGCGCTTGCGCGAGAGCAGCAGGTTGGCCAAGGCGCCGGTGCGCTGCGCGCGGCGAAGGCGCTCGTTGGTGACGGTGAAGTTCAGCCGCAGCGGGCGCTCGACGGTGATCTTGAGGTAGCCGAAATCCTGGTTGCGGAACACCTTGCTCACGCACAGAGTCTCGTCGGCATCACGGTCACTGTTGTCGATGTTGTTGCCGATGTCGGCCCAGGGCATGCGCACCTCGTGGCCGAAGTTGCCGTACAGGCGCGTGATGAAGCCGATCTGGTCCGGCGAGCCGTCGGGCTGGTCGCTCTCGCCGTTGGTGCCGTCACCCAGGCGTTTGCGCTTGTCGCCCAGGCTTTTCTTCATGCGGCGGGCGAAGTCGGCGGCGTTGATGAGCTGCACCTTGCCGCGCCGCTCGGGCCGCTTGCGGTTGGTGACCAGCCAGATGTAGGTGCTGATGCCGGTGTTGTAGAAGAGCTGGTCGGGCAGGCCGATGACGGCCTCCAGCATGTCGTTCTCGATGATCCAGCGGCGGATGTTGCTTTCGCCACCGCCGGCATCGCCGGTGAACAGCGGCGAGCCGTTGAACACCACGGCAATGCGCGAGCCCTCGCCCTTACGGTCGGCCGGGCGCATCTTCGAAATCATGTGCAGCAGGAAGAGCAACGCGCCGTCGTTGATGCGCGGTAGGCCCGGGCCAAAACGGCCCTTGAAGCCGAATTGCTCATGCTCTTTGGTGACGTGGTCCTTCTCGGGCTTCCACTCCACGCCAAAAGGTGGGTTGGCCAGCATGTAGTGGAACCGCTCGTCGGGGTGCCCATCACCGTCCACAAAGCCTTCCTTGGGCTTGCCGGTGCCGAGGGTGTTGCCATAGACGATGTTCTTTACTGCCTCGTCCTTGATCATCAAGTCGGAGCCACAGATAGCGTAGGACTCTGGGTTGTATTCCTGGCCGAACAGCTCAAGGTTTGCACCGGGGTTCAGGCCTGTCTCAGGGTCTGCGATCAGCTTGTCGGATTCGGAAAGCATGCCTCCGGTCCCGCAGGTGGGGTCATAGATCGTGATTCGCTTGCCGTCTACGTACACGAGGTCGTCGTGCGTGAACAGCAGCTTGACCATCAGCTTGATAACCTCGCGCGGCGTGAAGTGGTCTCCGGCCTCCTCGTTGGCCTGCTCGTTGAAGCGACGCACCAAGTCTTCGAAGAGGTAGCCCATTTCGATGTTGGGGATGCGGTCAGGGTGCAGGTCGACCTTGGCGACCGACTGAACCACTTCGAAGAGACGATTGGCCTCGTCAAGCTTCTCGATCTCCTCCTCAAACTTGAACTTCTCCAGAATCTTGCGGGCGTTGGCGGAGAAGCCAGCGATGTAGGCGCGAAGGTTCGGATTGAGCTTGTCGGCGTCTGCCAGCAAGCTCTTGAAAGTGAAGGCGCTGGTGTTGTGAAAACTGAGCTTGAACTTGTGGTTCACCATCTTCTCGATGGTCTCGTCGTCGTGCTTGCCGCTGGCCTTGAGCTGGCCGTGGTAGGTCAGCACGTTCTTCTTTGTGGCCTCCAGCACGCAGTCGAGTCGCCTCAGCACTGTCAGCGGGATCATCACGCGCCGGTATTGCGGTGGCCGGTAGGGGCCGCGTAGAAGATTGGCGATGTTCCAGATGACATCGCCTTGCTGCTTCAGAGATTCTTGGTTCTTCATGTGTCTGTCAGCAATGCGGACGTGGTGCCTACAAGTTCAAGGGCAGAGCAGGTTGGCCCTGGCTTTGCTGGCGCTGGTAGATCAGTCGTGACCAAGCGAGTCACGACGGGCGGTGTGGAGGCGCCGCCCGTTGGGCCAGCACTCTAACGGGCGGCGCATTTACGGTGACGAGAACGCTCAGGACACGGCTAAGCCTCTGCTTGCTTTCGTACCCCGTCGCCACGCGCCCAGGTGATCTAGAGGGGCATCAGCGCGGGCCACGCCTCCTCACCACGTCTTGCCCATGCCGCTGGCCGCCGGCCTTGCGGCGCCTTGCAACGCGCCTTACCGCCCCGCCGCGCTTAACAACCCCCGCTGCCGCAGCCAGTCCTCGGCGTGGCGTGGCCAGGCGGAAGCGGTGCCGAACCCGTCGCGCATGCCGATGCCGTGGCCGCCTTGCTCGAAGACGTACAGCTCGGCCGGCACGCCGGCGCGCGTGAGGGCCTGGTAGTACAGGATGCTGTTGTCCACCGGCACCGTCTTGTCGCGCTGGGTGTGCAGCAGCAAGGTGGGCGGTGTGTCCTTGCTCACCTGCTGCTCCAGCGAGGTCAGCGCCAGCAGCGCCGGACTGGGCTTGTCGCCCAGCAGCGAGCGGCGCGAGCCGGCGTGGGCGGCGGGATCAGTCATCGTGATGACGGGGTAGACGAGCGCGGCGAAGTCGGGCCGGGCGTTGACGTTGTTGTCCAGCGCGGCGCCGGTGCGGCCGTCAGCGTGGTCGAACAGCGTGCTGGCGCTGGCCGCCAGGTGGCCGCCGGCGGAGCTGCCCATCACGCCGATGCGGTTTGGCGCGATGCCGAACTCGGCCGCGCGTGAGCGCACCAGGCGGATGGCGCGCAGCACGTCCTGCAGGGGTGCGGGGTGGCCCCACTCCTGCAGGCGGCTCTTGAGGATGAAGGTCGTGATGCCCAACGTGCTCAGCCAGGCAGCGTATTGCAGGCCCTCGTGCTGCCAGGACAGGTAGCGGTAGCCGCCGCCCGGGCACAGGATGACGGCGGTGCCATGGGGCGGTGAGTGGCGGTCGACGGCGGGCGCCACGACGGTGAGCGTGGGCACCGACACATTGGCAATGGCGCCGTTGGCGTCCACGCGCTCGGGGCCGAGTTCGCCGCGGGCGGCAGGCGCGTCGGCGCGCATCGCGGCGGGCACGCCCTCGGGCCAGAGCGGCAGCACGTTGGGCGGGGCGGCCCGGGCGTGCGTCGGGAGCAGCGCGAGCAACGGCGACAAGGTCAGCAATCGGCGCTTGGTGTTCATGGCGGCTCAGTCTGCCAGCGGGCGGCGGTTTCGGCGCGGGGTGGTCGCAAGCGCTCAGCGCCTTGACCGCGCGGCTGTGGCTACTTCTGCGGCCGGCCGTAGCCCGTGGCCGCCCACCACACCCCGCCCCACAGGTGGTCCAGATACCGCTCGTCGCGGTACATCGCGCCGTTGTGCCCCAGCGCCGTGACGAACACGCGGCCCTTCTCGTAGGTCTGCCACCAGCTCACCGGGTGGTCCGCGCCCATGCCCTTGGCGACCTGGCCCGGCCAGATCTTGGTGGGGTCGTAGGTGCGCTCGTCCACGGCCAGCACGGGGTTGATCTTCACGCCGTGCGGGTTGCTGAACTCGTACCACTCGTCGCTCCAGATCCACTTGTCCGGCAGGCCGAAGGTGGCGGGGTGGGTCGGGTCGGTCTTGGTGACGACGGCCGTCTGCAGCATGGGGTGGATGACGAAGGAGCGGCCCACCAGCTTTTCGTACCAGGGCCACAGGCCCGGCTTGCTGATGATGGCGCGGTGCACGACGACGGCGTTGCCGCCAGCCTTGATGTAACGCTCGAACCCCGCGCGCTGCGCCTCGTTGAATTCCTCGCCCGAGCTGTTGAGCAGCACGACGGCCGCGTACTTGCTCAGGTCGCCTTCGAAGGCATAGGGCTGCGCCGCCCAGGTCAGCTCGAAGGCGTGCAGCCTGGCGAGCTTCTCGAAGCTCTCGCGCGCCACCGGGATGTACTCGTAGTGGTACTTGGTGGGCATGGCCAGCACCAGCAGCTGGAACTGGCCATCGGCTGCGATGGCGGTGCTGGAGAGCGCGGCGGCGGCCAGGGCGGGCAGGACGTGGTTGAGCTTCATGGGCGACGATTCTCCCTGCCCGCGTGGCCGGCGCTAACCCCGCAGGCGCACGCAAGGTGGCGCCTGCGGGGTGGCGGGCTTCAGGCCCCGGCGCGGCGGCGGCGCGACATGAAGCCGATGACGCCCAGGCCGAGCGCCATCAGGCCGTAGGTCTCGGGCTCCGGCACGGCGGCGATGGCCGCGGCGCCCATCAGGGCGTGCGACACGGCCGACGGGTGCAGCGCGTCGCTGAACTGCGAGACGGCGCACGACGTGCCCGGCGAGAACTGGAAGCTGCCGCAGGACGTCGTGACATTGGTGATGCCGTAGAGGCCGCCGCCGTTGTTGAGCGCATCGTTGCGGACCGTGGCGCTGAGCGCGGCAAAGTCGAAGAAGCTCATGGTCAGGCCCAGGCCCTGTCCGTAGCTGACCACGCCGCTCATCTCTGCATTGAAGGCATTGGTGGCTTGCGTGGATGCGGCGGTCAGGCCGAGCATCATGGCCTCGGGTGTTGCGCCGAGGTCGGGCAGGTTGGCCACGAGGAAGTGCTTGGCGCCCTTGCCGGCGAGCTGGTCGATGGCGGTCTTGAGATTGTTGGCGGCCGCAGCAGCGGCGGTGTCGATGTTGGCCGGGTTGCCGCTGCGGGCATCACGCATGTCGTTGCCGCCGGCGACGACGACATAGAGCGCGTTCGGGTCGGCCACGGCGTAGTTGCTGCTGAAGGTGCCGATCTGGTTGAGCACGCTGGTGGCACCAGACGCCACGCGGGCGCCGCCGATGGCGTAATTGTTGCCGCCCAGGTAGTTCGCCTTGGCCGCGACGGCGTGGCCGATGCCGGCCGCGAGGTATTCCACCCAGACCGGGCCGTCGGAGAAGCGGCCCTGGTAGTAGGGGCCAGCAGGCATCTGGCCGAACGCCAAGACGTTGCCGGTGTCGGACAGGCTGTCGCCGAAGAAGAAGGCGTTGCTGAAGCTGGCAGACGCGGGGCCGGCGAACAGCGCCACGAGTGCCGCGGCGGCGAGCTGGCTGCGAAGGGGTCGGGTCATGAGGTCTCCATTGGTTTTGTGGGAGGCCGACGCTAGGCACCCGGCCAGGCGCTGACAAGAGGGTTAGCCAGCGTGTCCCCGAGGTGTCATGCGCAGCCACCCGCCCAGGTGTTGCATGGCCGCCGGCGTGCGTGCCAGGCTGCGGTGATCGGTGCCCGCCAGCTGGTGCACGGTCACGGCGGCGCCGGCGGTCTGCAGTGCCTTCACCAGCGTGCGCGAATGCGCATGCGGCACCTGCCGGTCGCGCTCGGCCAGCAGCACCAGCACCCCGCAGTTCAGCGCCCGCGCGGCGGCGATGCTGTCCAGCGGCGAGCGCAGCCAGGGTGTCAGCGGGGCCAGCAGCAGGTTGCGCGCGAGCACCGCGCGCAGGCTCTTCAGCGGCGTGATCAGTGCGACGCTGGCCGCCGGCCGGCCGGAAGCGGCCAGTCGCGCGGCCAGCTGCATGGCCACGCCGGTGCCCAGGCTGCGGCCAGCCAGGTGCAGGGCGCCGGGCGGCAGCGCCAGTTGCGCCAGTCCCCAGGCCGCGGCTGCCTCGGCGTCGGCCACGCAGGCGGCCTCCGACGGCCAGCCGCCGCTGGCGCCCAGGCTGCGGTAGTTGAAGGCCAGCAGGGCGCAGTCGTCGGGCAGCCAGCCCGCCAGGTCTGGCGTCCAGGCCACGTTCTCGTTGCGGCCGCCGAACCACAGCAGCATTCGCCGCGGCGGCGTGTCACCCGCGGGCACGGTCAGCCAGCCCTGCAACTGCACGCCGCGTGGGCGGGTCAGCCAGACGGCCTCGCTGCGCCGCCGGGCTGCGGCCGGGCCGGGGTCGGTGCGGCGGATGACCCAGGTGCGACCGAACAACAGCTTGCCCTGCAGCAGGACGATGGCGGCTATCAACGCGGCCCATGCGAGCAGAGGCCAGCTCCAGGGTGGGAGGTCATTCATGTTGCATATCAGCCTATCCGCCCACCGTTACAGCATGGTGAGGCGCCCTTGTTACGCCCGCGCAGCGGTGACCCACGTATATTTGAGTGCTTGCATACCCCAGACAAGTTGCGACCGCTGCTGATCGGCGTTTCCGCGCGCATCTACTACCCCGCCACGCCAGTGCTCGACCTGGGCGGCGTCTGGACCCGGACCCTGCACTACCTGGAGCAATCGGCCGCGGTCTGGCTGGCGCGCAGCGGTGCCCTGCCGGTGATGGTGCCGGGCGTGGATTCACGCAGCCTGGCCTTGATCGGCGCCGATCAGATCGACCGTTATGCGCAGGCCCTGGATGGCCTGGTGCTGCAGGGCGGCAACGATGTCTGCCCCGCCACCTACGGCGAGGAGGCGCTGCGGCCGGAATGGGCCGGCGACGCCATCCGCGACCACTATGAGCTCAACCTCATCGACGCCTTCGTCCAGGCCGGCAAGCCGGTGTTCGGCATCTGCCGGGGCATGCAGTTGCTCAACGTGGCCTTTGGCGGCACCCTTTACCAGGACCTGCCCACCCAGCGTCCGCAGACAGGCGAAACGCATTTCGCTCGCCAGGCCTACGAGCAGAATTTCCACCATGTGGACATGGTGCCGGGCGGCTGGCTGGCCCATCTCTACCCGAACGCACGGCACTGCCGGGTCAACAGCATCCACCACCAGGGTGTCAAGGACCTGGCGCCGGCCTTCCGTGTCGAGGCGCGCTGCCCCGATGACGATATCGTCGAAGCCATCCGCAGCACGCGCCACCCCTTCGTGGCCGGCGTGCAGTGGCACCCCGAGTTCCACGGCATCGGCGAGCCGACCGTGTTCGATGATTCGAAGCTGCTGGCCGACTTCCTGTTGGCCTGCCGGCGGGCCAGCGAGGTGACCGAGCCGGTGACCGTCGAGCGGGTCATGCGCCTGCCGTCACACGGCGGCAAGCACGGCTTCCGGCCGTCCTGACCGGCGGCCCGGCGGGGGCGAGCCGGTCATGCAGGCGCCACGGCTTTTGCGGACACTCCCGTCATGGCCTACGCCCACACCCTCGGCGCCGAGCGTTTTCACTTCCCCGACCTGCGCACCCTGCTCGCGCGCGCCAGCCCGCGGCGCTCGGGCGACGAGCTTGCCGGCGTGGCCGCAGCGAATGCGCGCGAGCGCGTGGCGGCGCAGCTGGCGCTGGCCGACCTGCCGCTCCGCACCTTTTTGAACGAGGCCGTCGTGCCCTACGAGGCCGACGAGGTCACGCGCCTCATCCTCGACACCCACGACGCGGCCGCCTTCGCCCCCATCGCCCACCTGACCGTCGGCGGCCTGCGGGATGCGCTGCTGGCCGACGCGGTGGACCCCGCGCAAATCGCACGCGGCCTGACGCCCGAGATGGCCGCTGCGGTCAGCAAGCTGTGCCGCGTGCAGGACCTGATGCTGATCGCGCGCCGCTGCGAGGTGGTCACGCAGTTCCGCAGCACGCTGGGGCTGCGCGGGCGGCTGGCCACGCGGCTGCAGCCCAACCATCCGACGGACGACGAGGCCGGCATCGCGGCCAGCCTGCTGGACGGCCTGCTGATGGGCGCGGGCGATGCGGTCATCGGCATCAACCCGGCCACCGACAACCTGCCGCAGGTCATGCGCCTGCTGCAGATGCTCGACGCCGTCATCACACACCACGAGATCCCGACACAGAGCTGCGTGCTGACGCATGTGACGACGACCATCGAGGCCATCCGGCGCGGTGCACCGGTGGATTTGGTGTTCCAGTCCATCGCCGGCACGCAGGCCGCCAACACCGGCTTCGGCATCACGCTGGCGCTGCTCGAAGAGGCGCAGGCCGCCGCGCTGGCGCTCAAGCGCGGTGGCCGGCAGGTCATGTACTTCGAGACCGGCCAGGGCAGCGCGCTGTCCAGCGGTGCCCACCACGGCTGCGACCAGCAGACGCTGGAGTGCCGGGCCTATGCGGTGGCCCGGCAGTTCGAGCCGCTGCTGGTCAACAGCGTCGTCGGCTTCATCGGGCCGGAGTACTTGTTCGACGGCAAGCAGATCCTGCGCGCCGGCCTGGAAGACCATTGCTGCGGGAAGTTGCTGGGTTTGCCGATGGGTGTGGACGTCTGCTTCACCAACCATGCCGAGGCCGATGTCGACGATGTGGACAGCTTGCTGACGCTGCTGTGCGCTTCGGGCTGCAACTACGTCATGGGCGTGCCGGGATCGGACGACATCATGCTGGGCTACCAGAGCACCAGCTTCCACGACGCGCTGGCGATGCGCCGCCTGCTGGGGCTGCGGCCCGCGCCGGAGTTCGAGGCCTGGCTGCAGCGCATGGGCGTGTTCACGCCCGGCCCCGAACCGCGGCTGGCCGACGGCATGCCATCGGGCTTTGCGGCACTGTTGGCGGCGACATGACGGTGATCACCCAGCCCTGGGCCAGCCTGCGTCGCCACACTGCCGCGCGCATCGCGCTGGGCCGCGCCGGTGTCAGCGTGCCGACTGCTGCCCACCTCGCCTTCCAGCAGGCCCATGCCGAAGCGCGCGACGCCGTGCATGCGCCGCTGGATGTCGAGGATTTGTCGGGCGGCCTGCGCGCGCTGGGTGAGGCGCCGCTGGCCGTTCAGAGCCAGGCGCCGGACCGGGCTGTGTACCTTCAGCGGCCGGACCTGGGTCGCCGCCTCGACGCGGCCGACGCCGCTGTCTTGGCGGGGCTTCATGCGCCGGTGTGCGATCTCGCCTTTGTTTTCGCTGACGGGCTGTCGGCGCTTGCGCTGCAGCGACAAGGGCTGCCGCTATTCAGCGCGCTGCGCGAGCGGCTGTTGCTTGAGGGTGGCTGGACGTGGGCGCCGCCCGTCGTCGCAACGCAGGCGCGGGTCGCGCTGGGTGACGAGGTCGGCGCGCTGCTCAACGCGCGTTGCATCGTGGTGCTGATCGGCGAGCGGCCCGGCCTGTCGGCGCCGGACAGCCTGGGCGTCTACTTCAGCTGGGCGCCGCGCATCGGCCTGGTGGACTCCCAGCGCAACTGCATCTCCAACGTGCGAGCTGCCGGCATTGCGCCGGCTGCCGCCGCGGCGAAGCTGCATGCGCTGCTGCGCGAGGCGCGAACGCGCCAGGTCAGCGGCATTGCCTTGAAGGACGAGCAGGACGAACGCGCCTTGCCTCAAACCGCCGCGGCGGCGCCGCTGATGCGTTTGCTCGGCGGTTAGGTGCGGCCAGGTCGCGGTGTCATGGTGTCGATGCCCGCGCCGGGGTCTTCTTCGCCGGCCACCGAGTCGTCGAACGACCCATTCTTCACATCGCGCGCGGGCCGCTGCTTCGCAGTGGGCCGGTCGCTGTCGACGGTTGGTATCGCCGGAGCGTTCTCGGGCGGAATCGGCGGGGTGCGGGTGGGGTCGGGCATAAGGCCTCCAAGGGCTAGCAAAAAGGGGCGGCAACCGCCGCCCCCTTCAATCACGAAGCGGCTGGCGCTCAGACCCACCAGCTCGAACCGTAGTAGTCATAAACCTTGCGGCCGTACTCGTCGTTGTAGGTGGGCGTTTCGTCCATCGGGTAGCGGGGTGCGCGCTCCAGCTGGGTCTTGTCGACGTTGACGACATAGCCGTCCTTGGCCGTGTCGTACTTCAGCTGGTCCCATGGCAGGGGGTAGCGGTCGGTGCCCATGCCCAGGAAGCCGCCGAATTCCAGCGCGGCGTAGCGGACCTGGCCGCTCTTCTTGTCGATGACGAGGTCGTCGATGGAGCCAAGCTTGTCGCCGTTGGGGCTGAAGACCGTGGTGCCCTCGACCTTGGACGAGGAGATGGTGGGATTGGCGCTAGTCATGGTGATTGCTCCTGTGAGGTTGAACATCGGGCGGGGCGGGCGTTGCGCGCCCCGGCAGGTGCTGTGCACCATGTCTCCAATGTGCGCCGCAGCGCCCGCGTTCACAGTCGGGCTGGGCCCCTCAGGGATGTAGGAACTGGCCGACCGGGCGGCGCCAGCCCATGACGGTGGCGTCAGTCGGCGGCGATGGCCTCGATCTCCAGCAGCCAGTCGCTGTCGTAGATGCCGGCGATCAACACCGTCAGCGCCGGGCTGCGCGTGCCCAGCACCTCACGGCGAATGGCCGAGTTCTCCAGCGCGTGCTTGCGGTCGCCGAGATAGGTGGTCACCTTGACGAGGTGGTCCAGCGTCATGCCTGCTGCGTGCAGTTGGGCGCCGACATGCGCCCAGACGAGGCGGCATTGCGCGGCGAAGTCCTTGGGTACGGCGCCGTCCTTGTCGACGGGGATCTGGCCGCTGATGAAGAGCAGGCGAGACGGCGCCTTCAACTCCAGCGCCTGGGCATAGCCGCCGGACGGCGCGGGCGCTGCGGGGGTGTTGATGGCGCGGGTCTTGGTGGCCATGGCGGCTCCTGCAGTGGTGGTGGTCGCCAGGCTTAGGGCCAGCGCGCGGCGCGTGACGGTCATGGCGAGGTGCTCCCTGGGCAGGCCGGCGGCCAGGTTGGATCGGCACCGGGCTGGAGGTCGATGACGAAGAGCTCGCCCGAGCGCGTGCCGTCGGCTTGCGCGAACAGCAGCCGGTCGGCCTTGGGCGACAGCAGCGGGCCGACCTGGAAGACGTCGTCGCGTGCCGCCAGCCGGCCCAGCGGGCGCCAGCCGTCGCCGCTGCGCGCGAAGCGGTAGAGATGGGAGCGGCCTTCGCGGTCGGACACGACGACGGCCTGGCTGCCGTCGCGCGACATCTCGACCTCGTAGTCGTTGCGCGCCGTGTTCAGCGGCGCGCCGAGGTTGGCGACGCGCCAGCCCCCGTCGGCCTGCCGCGTGGCCACGTAGACGTCGTTGCCGCCGAGGCCGCCAGCGCGGTCGGAGCCGAAGAAGAGGCGACCATCGGGCAGCAGGCGCGGCAGCAGCTCGGCCTGCGCTGAATTGATCGGTTCGGGCAGGCGCCGCGGTGCGCGCCAGCCCCCGCGGCCGTCGCTGTCGGCGACCCAGATGTCCAGGTCGTCGCCCCGCTTGCCGGGGAAGGGCCGGTTGGAGACGAACCAGATCTGGCGGCCGTCGGCCGTGATGAAGGGGTCGGCCTCGCTGGCCGGCGGCGGCGCCGCGATGGCCAGCGGCGTGGCCTCGCCCCAGCCGGCCGGGCCGCAGCTCGACTGCAGGAGGCGGTAGGCCGAGAACTGCGGATTGGCGCGCATGAAGACCAGCGTGCGGCCGTCGGGCGCGAAGCTGGGCGATGACTCGTAGTCCGCGGTCGAGAGGCGCTCGGGCGTCCAGCGCAGCGGTGCGCCTGCGGCCGCTGCAGCAGCGGCGGCTATGGCGAGGCTGAGGGCCAGCAAAGCCTTCATGGCGGTCCTTCGAGTGCGGCAGGTCGCGAGTCTCGTGCCGAGCCGGTTCTTGGCCGAAAGCCATGGACTCAGCCGTCGGCGCGTACCTACACGACGGTTTCCGGCCCGCCGACGACGCGGGCCAAGCGGCGCGCCGACAGTGGGCGCATGGCTGACAACGCAAAACCCGCCAATCCTCGCGCCATCTGGAAGGGCGCCATCTCCTTTGGCCTGGTCCATGTGCCGGTGTCCCTGCACACGGCCACCAGCGAGCAGGAGGTCGACTTCGACTGGCTGGACAAGCGCAGCATGGACCCGGTCGGCTACAAGCGCATCAACAAGCGCACCGGCAAGGAGATCACCAAGGAGAACATCGTCAAGGGTGTCAAGCTCGAAGGCGATGACTACGTGGTGCTGTCGGACGACGAGATCAAGGCGGCCTACCCCAAGCGAACGCAGACCATCCAGATCGAGAGCTTCGTCAAGGCCACCGAGGTGTCCTTCGTCTACATCGAGAAGCCCTACTACCTGGCGCCCGACGGCCGCGCCGGCCGTGTCTATGCGCTGCTGCGCGAGGCGCTGGAGAAGTCCGGCGTCATCGGCATCGCGCGCTTCGTGTTGCACAACAAGGAGCACCTGGCCGCGTTGATCCCCGCGGGCCCCGCGCTGATGCTGGGCACGCTGCGCTGGGCCGAGGAGATCCGCTCGCCCGAGCCGCTGGACCTGCCCAAGGCGGGGGCAGGCGACCTCAAGCCCGCAGAGCTGAAGATGGCGCAGCAGCTCATCGCCCAGATGACCGATGCCTGGAAGCCCGAGCAGTTCAAGGACGACTTCAGCAGCGCCATCCGCGCGCTGGTCAGCCAGAAGGCCAAGGCCGGCGACAAGGCCACCGTGCAGCCGCTGGAAGAGGCGCCCGACCTCAGCGGCGCCGCCAATGTGGTCGACCTGACAGAGCTGCTCAGGCAGAGCCTGGGCGGCAAGGCCAAGGCCGCCAAGGGCGACGAGAAGGTGAGCAAGCCAGCCGCGGGAAAGAAGCCCGCGGCCAAGGCTGGGGCGCCGCGCAAGAAGGCGGCTTGAGCGCGCCTGTGCGGGAGCCCGGATAGCGCGCTCGGGGTGTCACGGGCGCATGCCGGCGAGTTGAGTGGGGCCTGTCGTTGCGCTCGCCCTTCACCGATGGGCGCGGTGCGATGTGGCATTCGTTGGAGGAGCAGACCCTGGAAACCACGCTTACCCTGCTGGGAACGCTGATGATCGTCGCGACGCTGCTGCCGCTGGCCAGGCTGGACGACTGGTGGGTTCGCGTCTTCGATTTCCCGCGTCTGCAGATCGCGGCGGTGTCTGCCGCGGTGTTGGTGCTCACGCCCCTTGTGCGCGACGACGCCGGCATGCTGCACAACCTCTGGCTGGCGGCGCTGGCCGCCTGCACGCTCTACCAGGGCTGGCGCATGTTTCCCTATACGCCGCTGCATGCCAAGCAGGTGCAGGACAGCGAGGGTGGCGACCCCGCCGCCAAGATCAGCCTGCTGTGCGCCAACGTGCTGATGAGCAATCGCAGCGCCGCGGGCCTGTGCCGCCTCATCCAGGAGAACGACCCCGACCTCATCCTGGCGGCCGAGCCCGACGGCTGGTGGCAGCAGGCCTTGAAGCATCTCGAGGCCTCGCATCCCCATACCGTGCAGCAGCCGCAGGGCAACACCTATGGCCTGCTGCTTTACTCGCGGCTCGAGCTGATCGATGCCCGTGTGCGCTTCCTCGTGGAGGACGAGGTGCCTTCCATCCACGCCCGCGTTCGGCTGCGCTCCGGGCAGGAGATCGTGCTGCGCTGCCTGCACCCGCGCCCGCCCGCGCCTGGGGAAAGCAGCCGCTCGACCGAGCGCGACGCCGAGCTGCTGCTGGTCGGCAAGGAGATCAAGGCGCTGCAGGCACCGGCGCTGGTCTGCGGCGACATGAACGACGTGGCCTGGTCGCACACCAACGACCTCTTCTGCGACGTCAGCGGCCTGCTCGACCCGCGGATCGGCCGCGGCTTTTTTCATACCTTCAGTTCCAAGTGGCCGCTGATCCGGTTCCCGCTCGACCATGTCTTCCACAGCACGCACTTCCGCCTGGTCGACTTCCGCCGGCTGCCGCACTGGGGATCGGACCACTTCCCCGTCTTCATCAAGCTGAGCTTCGAACCGGATGCGCAGGCCACCCAGGACCAGCCGGAGGCCAGCGCCGAGGAGCACCAGGAGGCGCAGGAAAAGATCGGCAAGGCGGCTTGACGTCCTCGAGGTCGGCGGGTCGTCGCCCACACATCCGTCTTCGAAACATCGACTCACGTCTTGCCGGCGGGATTCGTCGAAAACGATGCCGTTGACTCGTCGAATCGATGTCGGCAGCGTTGCCGTCCCACCTCAAGGAGCCCTCATGACTAGCAAGAACACCATCTGTCTCTGGTTCAACGGCGAGGCCGAAGACGCGGCGCGCTTCTACGCCCAGACTTTCCCCAACAGCCAGGTCGGCGCCATCCGCCGCGCGCCGGGCGACTATCCCTCGGGCAAGCAGGGCGACGTCATCACCGTCGACTTCACCGTCTACGGCATCCCCTGCGTCGGCCTCAATGGCGGGCCCGAGTTCAAGCACAGCGAGGCCTTCTCCTTCCAGATCGAGACCGAGGATCAGGCCGAGACCGACAAGCTGTGGAACGCCATCGTGGGCAACGGCGGCCAGGAGAGCCAGTGCGGCTGGTGCAAGGACCGCTGGGGCGTGTCCTGGCAGATCAGCCCGCGCGTGCTCAACGAGGCGATGGACAACCCCGACCGCGCCGCCGCCAAGCGGGCCTTCGAGGCCATGATGACGATGCGCAAGATCGACGTGGCCGCCATCGAGAAGGCTCTCAAGGGCTGATCCGCTGCCACGAAAGCGCCCGCTCCGCCGGCCGCAAGTCGTAACAGTCGCGGCCCGCGCGTCGCGCGCTCAAGGGACAGCCCTGGCCGCAGGGCAGTGCGTAACGGTCCGTCGATGCCGCTGGATTAGGGGGTCAGCCGGATACAGTGCTCCAGTAGTAGAAATACGCCCACAAAGGCCCCCATGAGCATTGCCCGGCGCAATAACGTCCAGGTCAGCGGCGTCGGCACGGCGACCATCGTCTTCGCCCACGGTTTCGGCTGTGACCAGGCCATGTGGCGCCTGTTGGCGCCGCAGTACGCCCGTCGGTACAGGGTCGTCACGTTCGACCATGTCGGCAGCGGCAGCTCGGACCTGGGCGCCTACAACCGCGAGAAGTACAACTCCCTGGGCGGTTATGCCGACGACCTCCTGGAGATCATCCGCGACTGCGGCTCGGGCCCCGTCATCCTTGTGGGCCATTCGGTCAGCGCCATGATCGGCCTGGTTGCGGCGCTGCGCGCGCCGGGCGCCATCGCGGCGCATGTGATGGTCGGCCCGTCGCCCTGCTACATCAATGACGGTGACTACGTGGGCGGCTTCTCGCGCGAAGACATCGACGGCCTGCTCGACATGCTGGAGTCCAACTACCTGGGCTGGGCCAGCAACATGGCGCCTGCCATCATGGGTGCGCCCGAGCGGCCGGAGCTGGGGCTGGAGCTGGCCGAGAGCTTCTGCCGTACCGACCCCGAGATCGCCAAGCAGTTCGCGCGCGTGACCTTCCTGTCGGACAACCGCGCGGACCTGGCCAAGCTGCAGGAGCCGACGCTGATCCTGCAGTCCACCGAGGACATCATCGCCCCCGTGGCCGTTGGCGAGTACATGCACCGCGTGCTGCCGCGTGCGACGCTGACCCTGGTGGACAACGTCGGCCATTGCCCGCACTTGAGCGCGCCCAGCGCCAGCGAGCAGGCCATCGACCGCTTCATCGCCTCGCTCGAACTCTGATCGTGGCAACCGCACCGCCCTGCCCGCCGCTCGAGCAGTTGCTCGACGAGGTGCCCGTCGGCCTGCTCGTCACCGACGCTGTTGGCACCATCACCAGCGTCAATGGCACGCTGTGCAACTGGTCGGGCTACAACGCGCAGGAGCTGGTAGGGCAGAAGAAGCTGCAGGACCTGTTCACCGTGGGCGGGCGCATTTTTCACCAGACGCACTGGATGCCCATCCTGCAGGTGCAGGGCTCCATCTCCGAGGTCAAGTTCGACCTGCGCCGCAGCGATGGCCGCGTGCTGACGGTCATGCTCAACGCCGTGCGCCGGGGCGCGGGGGCTGGCTGCCACGACGTCGTCTCGGTCGTCGTTGCCGAGGAGCGGAACAAGTACGAACGCCAGCTCTTGCTGGAGCGCAAGCGCTCGGAAGAGCTTTCGCAGAAGCAGCTGCGCGAAGCCGAGGACCGCGCGCTGTTCGCCGAGCAGATGGTCGGCATCGTCAGCCATGACCTGCGCAATCCGCTCGCGGCCATCACCATGGGTGCCACCACCATCGGGCGCGATGCCACGCTGGGCGAGCGCCATGCCAAGGTGTTGGACAACATCCACCGCTCCGCGCGCCGCGCCCGTCGCCTCATCGACGAGCTGCTGGACTTCACGATGATCCGCGTCGGACATGGCCTGACCGTGGCGCACAAGCCGGCCAACTTCCACGAGCTGGTCGGCCAGCTCGTCGAGGAGCTCAAGCTCGCGTTCCCTTCCAACCCGATACGGCACAGCGCCGAGGGGCCGGGAGGCTGCGCGGTCGACGCCGACCGCATCGCGCAGCTGCTGGGCAACCTCGTCGCCAATGCCGTCACCTACGGCGAGCCGGGCGGCCCGATCACGGTGACCTCCTGGGGCGACGGCGGCGAGTGCGTGCTCACCGTCCACAACCTCGGCGAACCCATTCCCGAGCCCATGCTGGCGCGCGTGTTCGAACCGCTGGTGCGCGGCGGCACGCCCGATCACTCGACACGCAGCGTCGGCCTTGGCCTGTTCATCGTCAAGGCGATTGCCCAGGCGCATGGCGGCTCGGTCACGGTGACCTCGTCGCGGGAGCAGGGCACGACGTTCAAGTTCGTGTTCGCCTGCTGAGGGCGTTCAGCCGGCGCAACGCCCGGTCTGCCTACTCGCGCCCCGCATCCTGGACTACAGCCCCGCATCGATGGGCGACCGACAGTGCGGCAGGACTGCGACGCCGTTCATGGCGTGGCTCCGCACCTTCCAAGGAATGAACATGAGCATCAGCGCCATCCTCCTCGTCGTCGTGATCCTGCTGCTCGTCGGCGTCCTGCCGGCCTGGCCGCACAGCCGCAGCTGGGGCTACGGGCCCACGGGCGGGCTGGGTCTGGTGCTGGTGATCCTTTTGGTGCTGCTGCTGATGGGCAAGTTGTAGGCACTGGGGCGCGCGGCCTGTCGGCCAGCGCTTCGGCTCGTCCGTTGGCCCACGCGCTTCGTCGCCTGCTGCTGGCCGCGCCGCGGCGCGCTTTGCAAACTGCCCGGCATATTCAGCTTTGCAAGGAGCCGCCATGCCGCCCATTTCCATCGAGCGCCCCGTTCAAGCGATGCGCTCGCGTTCACGCCAGATGTTGGCCGGGATGTGCCTCGCCGCCTTGGCCACGCCCTGCTTTGCGCAGGACACGGCCCGGTCGGGGCCGCTCCATGACGAACTTGCAGGCATGGACGCCGCGTTGTTCGAAGCCGCTTTCGTCACCTGTGACGCGGCCAAGTTCAGAAGGCTTTTCACGGACGACGCCGAGTTCTATCACGACAAAACCGGCGCCAGTTTTGGTGAGGCCGTGAAGGTCATGAAGTCCTGCCCCCGCGACAACGGCGTCACGCGCACGCTGGTCCCCGGGAGCCTGGAGGTCTATCCCATGCAGGGCTACGGCGCCGTGCAGATGGGGCGGCATGTGTTTGCCAAGCAGGGCGAACCGGGCTCCGAGGAGGCGAAGTTCGTGCACCTGTGGAAGCGTGAGGCGGGCGGGTGGCGCTTAGCGCGGGTGCTCAGCTTTGACCATCGGCCGGCGGCGGCCAGGGCGCCTTGAGTCCAGGGCAGCGTGGGTCGCCAGCTCGGCGAGCCAAGACCCATCAGCGCTCCGTCCACTGGCCTGCAGCAGGATGCCAGACTGCTCCGATTCGAGAACTCTCTGCTGCGGCTCGGTAGAAGCAGGAATTCGCCGAGCAATGCCGTGACGTCCGCCAGCGCTTGGTCCTCGAGCGCAGCCTTGGACAGGAAGGCGCGCCATTGCTTCATCTTCGCGGGATCGGTGCCGAAGTAGGGCGTCAACTCGAAAGGGGCAGGTTGAAGTTTTCGCCCTTGCTGCGCGACCGGTTCAGCAGCCGGGCCAGCACCGATGCCGAGCGATCAGCGCTCACGCCGCCAGCGCCTCCAGATACGGCCGCATCACGTTGGTCATGCGGTTGATCTGGGCAAAGCGCCACAGCTCGTCCATCGTCACCTTGCGCTCGGTCCACGCCTCGCGCAGCGCTTCGAGTGCGACATCCAGCCCCACCTTGCCGCGCAGCTTGAAACAGTCGGTGATGGTCTTGGCGAGGGAGTAGACGCGCACCGGCGCACCGTCGAGCACGTGGGTCTCTATGCCGTCGGTGAAGGCGGCACCAGACAGGCGCGTGATGCGCAGGACTGCCGTGCTGCCCTTGGGTGCGTGGGTGCCGGCCGGCAGCGCGATCCAGACCTCGAAGGGGGCCTGCACGCCGATGCCATGAATCTCCAGCGCGGAGAGCAGGCAGAGCACGGCCCTGGGCGCGAGCTTGGTTACCTCGATGGCAGATTGATGCGCGCTCGGCGGGGTGTCCGTGCCGGCGTAGAGCCCACGGCCGACGCGCCGGATATGGCCACTGGCCGTCATGCGTGAGAGCGTGCGCGCCGGAATCCCCGCCTCGTTCAGCTCGCGGGAGGACAGCGCCGGCTGCTTTGCAGCGAGGCGCAGCAGCTTGGTGGCGCGGCTTTGGGCTGACATGGGACGGAATGGTAAAAAAGTGCACTACTTGTGTGGAAGTAGTGCACGATCATGACATCCGGACTTGCCACTTTGACCTCCTCACGAGGGCGCCGAGTTCTTTCATGGCAAAACCGGCGCCAGTGTTGGCGAGGCCATGAAGCAGAGTCATCCGCACCCTGATGCCCGACAGCCTGGAGGTCTATCCGATGCAAGGCTATGGCGCCGTGCAGATGGGCCGACATGTCTTGCCAAGACGTGCTAACCGGGCTCCGCGGAGGCGAAGTTCGTGCACCTGTGGAAGCGCGAGGCCGGCGGATGGCGGCTGGCGGGTGTTGAGTTTTGAGCACCGGCCGACCCGACAAAAGGCACCCTAGGCTGGGCTTTGAGTTGGAAGCGTCATTTAGCCTGAGCGGCCCGGTGACTGGGCAGGTATTGGCTAACATGCCCGCCCATCTGAATCGTTAGGCTGAGCGCTACCTCCTCGGCGCAGGGTCCCCCTTTCATGCGCCAAGTCCCCGTCCTGTCATTTGCAATGGCTAGTTTGCTGCTCGGCCTGACCGCTTGCGGTGGCGGGGGTGATGATCGTGAATCCGTGGGTTGTCCGGCCATTGTCCTGAGCGACGGGCCGTCGCTCATCCTTGCCTCGGTCCAGAATGCCGCCACCGCTGCATCAATCCCTGTGGTTGTACTGAGCGACATCACGGTCGGTGGCTCACGCGTCCCGCTGGAGTTGCTGAGCCAGCAGTCGCTCAATGTCAGAGTGGTCGGCAACACGCTGGAATGCACGCTGCCGTGCGGCTTCTCGGCGTCGGCGGGAGAACAAGCCTTCACCGTCTCGGCACCCGGCTACATCTCGCAAACAGTGAGCGCCATTGGCTCTTACGCTGGTCGTCGTGGCGAGTGCCCACCCACGCTGACTGACGGAAAACGAATCTCGCTGAGCTTGCATCCGAGCTAGCACTGCGTCCCGGTCGCGGGGAACTGTGGGCTGCCGAGCGGGCGGCTGCCTGTTCTTGAATGCCAACGGGCCTGAGACCAAAACGGGTCTGTCACTACAGTCGTACCAGGCACAAACAGCTGCGTGCCCTTCAGCACAGAGTGGCCCGCCGAGCCAGCACCTATGCCGAGCGATCGGCGCGCACGGCGCTGCCAGCGTGCCGAGGTACGGTCGCAGCATATGGGTCATGCGGTTGAACTGGGTGAAGCGCCACAACTCGTCCATCGTCAACTTTCGCTTAGTCCTAGCCTCGCACAGCGCTTCAATTGCGACATCCAGCCCTACCACCAAGGCCCTTGACGCGAGCTCGCTTACCTCGATGGCAGACTGATGCACGCTCGGCGGGCTGTTCGCGCAGGCGCATAGCCCACGGCAAACGCGGCGGATGTGGCCTCTGGCCGTCATGCGCGACAGCGTACGCGCTGGGATTGCGGGTGCGATCAGCGTGGAACGGTGTCCGCCATCACCGCGGAATACTGTCCGCCATCAGAGCGGAACGGTGTCCGCGATCGGGTGGAACACGCAATGTCCCCAAGACTCGCCACTCGGTGCGTGCGCCTCGCGAGTGCACGACGCGGGAGACTGTCGACTGGCCCGGGTGCTCAGTTTCCATATCGGCCGGCGGCTGCCAACTAATCAGGCGCGCCGTTCTTGCGAACATGACCCGCTGATGAAGACTTCGTCACGGCCCGCCCATAGCTGAACGCGGGCTTCATCTACGACACGCAGACCGGTGACTCCGGCGGCTGCACGAGCGTATCTGCTGCTGCGAATGCTAAAAGTCCCAGCTATAGGTCGAACCGCTGTCCTTGTGGGTAACGATGACGCGGCTGCGGGTTGCGCTGCAAATCCATTCCTGCAGATCGTAGGGCGGGGCGGTGCGCAGCGCGCGCGGGCTCACAACCGCAGCGCAGTGCGTCCCGGGGCAGCGCACCGACTCATAGCGAATCCATTCGATGCCATGAACGCGCGCTTCGGCGGCGACCGCCTGCGTGCCGCTGTAGTCGGCGCCATCTATCCACCGCGCGCGTCCTGCGTGCCAGGGTGGTTCGGTCAGGTTCATGGCCAAACCATGGATGTGGGTCTGAAACAGGGTGTGCAAGGTCAGCAGTCCGCTGGCATCTTTGGCCAAGCCTGCCGAATCCAGAATGAAGCGGTGACGCCAATAGGCCAACTCAGCGCAGACGGTCTCAACCGATGCGGCGCCGTACCAGATGCCTGCTTCGTTGGGCCGCCGGAAGCGCGACGGATAGGGGGAGGTGTACCGAAACGGCGTAAAGAGCAGGTAGTGCAGCCCCTCGCAGCCTTCGGGCAGCGGGGGCTTCGACGCTTCCAGCATTTCCTCTAGCGCGTCGTGCTCCGCGCCCGAGTCGACAAGTCGCCAAGTGGCGACTTGCGCCTGGCGTTCGACGCCGCGCCAAGCCGTCATTTCCGCCGGTGCGCAACGCTGGAACCAATCAGCGTCCCAAGCAAACGGTGCTTCTGCCGGTCCGGTTGTCATCAGATTGGGGCGCGCATGCCGTCCAGATAGGCCAAGGTGCGCGCTAGCCCCTCGGCCGTCACGATGAGTGCTGCGGGCACGCCGTTGAGAGCGGCGTTGTGCGACGTCATCCAGGTCTGACGCTTGGCCGCATCTCCGCCAACCAGTGCGTCAAGTGAACGGAACACGCGCACCAGCATCAGGCTGAGCTGGCCCTCCTTGGAGGCGGGGTCAATGCCGCGTTCGCCCCGCAAGATGCGGGACACGGTCGGCTCGCTGAACCCGACGACTTGCGCCAGCGTACGGCCATTCAAGCCCAAGGCCTCGGCTGCGCGCTGCGTGGCTTTGCCAAGCACATGGCTGCGGTCGACTTCCATCGCGGGACTGATTTGCATCGCCTTCCTTAGACTCTCTCGATTTCTCAGGAAAGATTGTTATCGAAAAGCAGATATT
Source organism: Pelomonas sp. Root405 (assembly GCF_001425165.1). Taxonomy (GTDB): domain Bacteria; phylum Pseudomonadota; class Gammaproteobacteria; order Burkholderiales; family Burkholderiaceae_C; genus Pelomonas. Next base: position 633,009 of record NZ_LMDU01000011.1, on the reverse strand, counting down.
TTTGTGGGAAGCGTCGTAACAAAGCCGCCACGGGTTCAAAGCGCTATTGGCATGCACCTGGCCGCCAAGTACTGATCCCGCGACACCGCCGGGACTGCTACGAACTCTGCGTGCAGGTCACCAATGCCGTGCGAGCAGGGAGCAAACAAAAAGGCCCGTGGCGTTTCACACCACGGGCCCGTTGTTCGCGTGAAGTCCGTTTTAGAACGGAATATCGTCATCCATATCATCGAACCCCGTTGACGCCTTGGGCGCCGCAGCCGGCGCACGCGGAGGCGCCGGGCGCTGAGCCGCTGCCGGACGCGCCGCTGGACGGGCACCGCCACCGCCCTCGTCATCGCCGCGACCGTAGCCGCCGCCACCACCGCCAGCGCCAGCACCACCACGGGCGTATCCGCCCCCGCCGCCTTCATCCCCACCGCCCTGGCCGTCACGGCCGCCGAGGAGTTGCATTTCCTGGGCAATGATTTCCGTCGTGTAGGTGTCCTTGCCTTCCTTGTCCTGCCACTTGCGGGTCTTGAGGCGGCCTTCGACGTAGAGAGGGCGGCCCTTCTTGACGTACTCGCCGACGATCTCGGCGAGGCGGTCGTTGAAGACGACGCGGTGCCATTCGGTCTCTTCCTGGCGCTCGCCGGTCTCGCGGTTCTTCCAGTTGCGGGTCGTCGCCAGGCTGAGGGTGACCCAGGCGCCGCCGCTGGGGTTGTAGCGGACCTCGGGGTCCTTGCCGACGTTGCCGATGAGGATGACTTTGTTGACGCTGGCCATGACGCTCGCCTGAATTCGATGGGGAAGGGGCGAATTATGCCGAGCGACCTGTCCCAATTCGTCAGCAACACCCCGCAGACCGCATCCCGCACCCTAGGGCCTGCACTTCGTCTCCCCGCCCGTCACCAGGCTGGCTGCCCTCCCTAAGATGAAGCCATGAACCCGCCCAGCCACCGCCACAGCAACCGCCGCCTCTGGTTGGCGTACGCCGGTGGCTGCGCGCTGGCCTGGTGCCTGTTCGTGCTGGCCGGCAGCGAGTTCGATCGCGGGCTGGATCCGTTCTGGCTGGCCGTCTACCAGGCCACGACCATGCTGTGGGCGCCGATGTTGCTGGGTATCGCCGTGTGGCCGGTGGCTCGCCTGCTGCATGGCAGTGATGCCGGCCCGGCCGCCGCCGCGCTGGCGCACTGGATCGCGGCGCTGTCGTTCTCGGCGCTGTGGCAGGTGGGGGAGTTCGCCGTCAACGCCGTGCTGTTCGGCACCGACCATGCCGGCGCCGTGCTGCTGGCCGGGCTGCTGTGGCGCTCGGTGTGGGGGGTGGTGGTGTACGCCGCCATTGCCACCGCCTTCACGGCCGTGCTGCAGGCGCGCGCGGCGCGCGCGGCGGCGGTGGCCACGGCCCAGGCGGAGAGCGCACTGGCCAAGGCCGAGCTGTCGGCCATCAGCGGCAAGCTCAACCCGCATTTCCTGTTCAACACGCTGAACTCGCTGATCGCACTGACGCGAAAGGACCCGGCCGCCGCCGAGGCCGCGCTGCTGAAGTTCTCGTCCATGCTGCGTTATGTGCTGGACACCAAGCGCGGCGCCGAGGACCGCGTGATGCTGTCCGACGAGATCGACTTCCTGCGCGACTACCTTGCGCTGGAAGCCCTGCGCCTGGGCACGCGGCTGCGCGTGGACTGGGACCTGGAGGAGCGCGTGCTGGCCGACGAGTTGCCGCCGCTCACACTCCAGCCGCTGGTCGAGAACTCCATCCTGCACGCCGTGGCGCCGCGCAAGGGCGGGGGCCGCGTGACGATCAGCGCGCGCCGCAATGCGCTCAACCAGGGGCTGGACCTGGCCGTGGCCGACGATGGCCCGGGCTGCGAGCCCGAGGCGCTGGAACCCCAGCCCGGCCAGCGCCGCGGCGTGGGCCTGGCGGCGCTCAAAAAGCGCTTTGCGCTGGACTACAACGGCCAGGCGCGCCTGCGCATCCACACCGCCCCCGGCGCGGGCTTTCGCGTCGATTTGTTTATCCCGCAGACATGAACATGACCACTGTCCTCATCGCCGAAGACGAACACCTGGCTGCCGACGCGCTGGCCGATTGGGTCAAGGCCACGCCGGGCCTGCAGCTGGTTGCCGTCTGTGAGGACGGCGACGACGCGCTGGCCAAGATCCGCGCGCTCAAGCCCGGCCTGGTGCTGACCGACATCCAGATGCCCGGCCTGACCGGCCTGCAGGTGGTGCAGGCGCTGCAGGGCGATGCGCACCAGCCGCGCATCATCTTCACGACGGCGTATGACCAGCATGCGCTGACCGCCTTCGAGCTGCACGCGGTGGACTACCTGCTCAAGCCCTTCTCGCGCGAGCGCTTCGACGAGGCCGTGCAACATGCGCTGCGCGATGCCGCACCCAGCACCGCGGACGTCGCGCAGGCGCTGGGCGCCCCGCATGACGCACCGCTGACGCGGCTGCTGGTGCGTGACCAGGGCAAGATCTTTCCGCTGCAGATCAGCGACATCGAGTGCCTGCGCTCGGACAACAAGTACACCGCTATCACGGCCAAGGGCCGCAGCTTCCTGGTGCGCCTGCCGATTGCGGACTTCGAGTCCCGGCTGGACCCCGCGCGCTTCCTGCGCGTGCAGCGGGGCTGCATCGTCAACCTGGACTTCGTCGACAGCATGACGCCCGACGAGAACTCGCAGCTGGTCGTGCAGCTGCGCGACGGCACGCGCATCACGGCCAACCGCGAGGTGTCCAAGATGCTGAGGGAGCAGTCGCTATGACGCTGATGCGCCTTTTGCCGGTGCTGCTGCTGGCGACGGGCCTGGCCGGCGCCCAGCCCGCGCCGCCCGCAGCCGCTGCGCCGGCCGCGCCGTCGGCCCAGCCGGCGCAACCGGCCTCACCACCCCGGCCCCATTTGCAACCGCGACCGCTGCCGCTGCCTCACCCTGCGCCGGTGGTCCGCCCCGCGCCGCCTCTGCCGCCGGCCGGCGAGGGCAGGGTCTATGCGCCCGGCCCGTTCGACCGCCTGGAGCTGGCCGGCGCGGCGCGCGTTGTTCTCGTGCAGGGCGACCGGGATCAAGCCTTCATCGCCGGCGACGAGGAGGTGCTCAAGAGCGTCGAAGTCGAACTGGTCGACCGTCAGCTCGTCATCCGCCCGGCCGGTGGCTGGAAGTTCTGGCACAGCAGCAAGCTGTTCGTGCAGGTGGAAATGCGCGAGCTGCGCCAGCTTTCGCTGACCGGCGCGAGCGACGTGCACGCGCCCGGGCCGCTGCGCTGCGACCAGCTGCTGCTCAGCATCAGCGGCGCAGGCGTGGCGCGGCTGGACCAGCTGGACGCGCGCCAGATCACCTTTGCGATCTCGGGCGCAGGCGACGGCCGGCTGGGGGGGCGCGTGGATGACCTTGCGCTGCAGATCTCCGGCAAGGGCAAGGTCTCGGCCGAGCGCCTGCAGGCCCAGCGGGCCCGCGTCAACGTCAGCGGCATCGGCAACGTGGCCCTGTGGGTCACCGACGACCTGGCGGCCCACATCTCCGGCATCGGCTCGGTCGATTACTACGGCAACCCCGCGGTGCAGCGCTCGGTGTCGGGCATGGGCTCGATCAGCGCGCGTGGCGCACGGCGGCATTGACGCCGCGCTGCGACCGGGCAGCGCTTACGTCGAGGTCGGCCGGGCCGCGCGGCGGCAACGCCAGCCGGCGACAAGGCCGCCCACGGCCATCAGCCACAGCGTGGACGGCTCCGGCACCGGGGCGAAGGACTTGGTCCAGTCCAGCCCGGAGGGCGATGAGACGCTGAACAGCGACAGGTCTGCCGGCACATACAGGCCGGAGTTGGGGTCGAGCACGGAGATCGCGGAGATGCCGTTCCAGTAGGAGGAGTGCCCGAAATCCGCGGTCGCCGAGCCGGCGGCGCTGAAGCTGCACTGCAGGTCGGTGCCGCCGCAGTCGACCTTGTGGGTGTGCAGCCTGAGGCGCTCGATGACCGTGAAGACCGAACCCAGCGTGATGTTGGCCGTGATCTCGTGGATGCCCGAGTAGTACAGCGGGCCGCCGGCGACGGCGCTGACGTTGGCCACCGGGAAGCCGCCCGGGAAGGCCGGATTGGAGTTCGCCGTCCACGTGCCCAGAAATGAATTGGTGTTGCTGCCCACGCCGAAGAAGAAGTCCACCGAGCCGTAGCCGCCGCCGGTCGGGTCGATCAGGCCTTGCAGCGTGACGCCCATCTTGACCTTGGCCTGCATGCCGTTGAAGCCGGCGGAGCTGATGGTGATGTCTTCCCCGTAGGAAGCACCGGCATGGGCGTCGCCGATGCTGTTGCCGGCGCCGCCGAAGCTGGAGGCGTAGAGCTTGATGACGCCCAGCTGCACCGAGGCGTCGGCCGTGGCGCCGGCGCCATTGCCGCTGGCGGATGACGAGGAGCTGAACGTGCCGGTGTCGAGGTCGACAAACGGCGGGTCGGTCGCCTTGCCGAGGGCACTGGCCGATGTGTTGGCAATCGTGGACGCTGCGGTGGCCGCGAAGGCGCAGCCGAGGGCCGTCAGGCCCACCAGGAGGTGTCGGAATTTCATGGAACCTCTCCTTGACTGCCCGGCGAACTTCCGAGCTCAGGGCGTTCTACGCCCGTGCGGCAAGGGGGTCAATCGATGCGAGGCGGTTCCCCCTAGGACGCCGAGCCACCGGTTGAGGATGAAACGGCGGGTCCAGCGCCACGCTGGGCTGTCCCTAAACTCCGCGCCACATAGCGGGGGAGATGGACATGGTCGCTTGGAAGAAGGCCGTCACGGCACTGGTGGGCGTGGGCGTGTTGGCAGGCGCGGGTTGGTGGGCCTGGCAACGTCAGTCCGAGCCCGGCCTGCCGAGCAGCGCCGAGATCGGCGGCGAGCAGGCGGCCTTTGCGCTGCTGGACTGCAAGGCGCGGCTGTTCGACGGATCGCCGGCCATCGCGCTGAGCTTCACGCAGCCGCTGGATGCCAAGCAGGATTTCGGCGCCCTCGTCACCGCGCAGGAAGGTGCTGCGCCGACCGTGGAAGGCGACAAGAAGACACCGCCGCCGGCCACCAGCTTCAAGCCGCTGCCTGCCCGCTGGGTGCTGGGCGACAACCCGCGCGTGCTCTACCTTCCCTTCGTCACGCCGGACCGCAGCTTCAAGTTCGCCTTCAACGCCGACCTGGCCGCGCGCGGCGGCGCCAAGCTGGCGACCGCGCAGGCCTGCGACGCTGTCAGCGAGGCCATGCCCGACAGCTACTACTTCGCCAGCCGCGGCCTGGTGCTGCCGGCCGGCCAGAACGGCGGCCTGCCGGTGGTGACCATCAACACGCCCGAGGTGGACGTGCAGTTCCTGCGCATCAAGCCGGCGTCGCTGCCGGCTTTTTTGGAGCAGGTGGGCGGCCGGCGTGATCGCGGCAATGTCGACGCCAATGCGGGCGAAGAAGAGGGCGAGGGCGCCTACTACGACGGTTACAGCGACAACCAGCGGCGACTGAAGGGGACGGTCGGCGGCTGGGCGCTGGACGAGCTGCGCGCGATGAGCGACAGCGTCTACCTCGGCCGCTTCACGACCGACACGCGGCCCAACCGGCGCAACGTCAGCTTCCTGCCTGTAGAGGGCATCAAGGAGCTGCAGGAGCCCGGGATCTACGTGGCCGTCATGAACCAACCCGGCCGCTTCGGCTGGGACTACCAAGTCACGCATTACTACGTGACCGACATCGGCCTGCACCTGCGCCGGCATGCGTCGCAGATCGACGTCTTCACCACCTCCCTGAAAAACGGCCGCGCGCTGCCGGGCATTGAGCTGAGCCTGGTGGATGAGAACGGCAAGGCCATCGGGCAGGCGCAGACCGACAACGACGGTCATGCGGTGTTCACTGGCAAAACGGACAAGGCGCGCGCGGTGCTCGCGCGGCGCGGCGGCAAGGAGATGTCCGTCCTGTCGCTGCGCGATGCGGCGCTGGACCTGAGCGAGTTCGACGCCACCGGCCACCCGTCGCGCAGCAACAAGCTCTTCGTCTACGCGGGCCGCGACCTTTACCGGCCGGGTGAGACGTTCCAGCTCTCGCTGCTCGCGCGCGACGCCGATGGCAAGCCGCTGCCCAAGCCATTGCCCGTCACGCTGACAGTCAAGAAGCCCGATGGCAGCAAGCTGGTCGAGCAGCTCGTTCAACCCGGCAAGGTGGGCGCCGGCTACTACCAGCAAGCCATCACGCTCCCGGCCGATGCACCCACCGGCGGTTGGACCGTGCAGGCCCGCATCGACCCCGGCGCCAAGCAGCCGGATGCGCAATGGGCCTTCAAGGTCGAGGAGTTTTTGCCGGAGCGCACGAAGCTCACGTTGACTGCGCCCGAAGCCACGCTGACCGGCAGCGAGGGCGTGACGGTGGACGTGCAGGGCGACTATCTGTACGGCGCGCCCGCCGCGGGCAACCGGCTGCAAGGCAGCGCGTACTCCGAGCGTCTGGTGATGCCGCTGCCGGCCAAGCTGCCGGGCTTCGTCTTCGGCGACCTGGCCGACGACAAGGCGCGCAATCGGCAGGACCTGGAAGAGCAGGCGCTGGACGACGAGGGCAAGGCGAGCGTGGACATCGCGACCGCCTTCGGCGAGCGCAAGTCGCCAATGAAGCTGCGCGCTGCCTTCAGCCTGCTGGAATCGGGCGGTCGCCCGGTCGTGCGCACGCTGGAGCGCAACTGGTGGCCGGCGCCCGTGCTGATCGGCGCGCGCCCGCTGTTCGACCGCAATGTGTCGCCCGAGAACGGCCTGGCCGAATTCGAGCTGGTGCGCGTGGACGCGGCCGGCAACTTCAAGCCGGCCAAGCAGGTGCAGCTCAAGCTGATCTACGAGGAACGCCAGTGGTATTGGCGTTATGACGACGGCCGTGGCTGGCACTCGGGCTTCAACGTGACGGAAGAACTCGTCGAGGCGCGCACGCTGGCGCTGACCCAGCGCACCAAGGTCGCGCTGCCCGTGCGGTGGGGCCGCTACCGCCTGGAGGTGAGCGACCCCGATACCGGCCTGTCGCTGCGTTATGGCTTCTACGCGGGCTATGGCGCGCAGGACGCCGACGACATCGGCAACCGGCCGGACCGCGTTCAGTTGCAGCTCAAGGGCGCGCCCTTCAAGCCGGGCGATGTGGCCAAGCTGGCCATCAAGCCGCCGCACGACGGCGAGGCCATCGTCACGGTGGAGGGCGACCGCGTCCTGTGGACCAAGCGCCTGGCCGTGAAGGCCGGTGGCACGGACATCGAGATTCCGGTCGATGCGAGCTGGGCGCGGCATGACCTCTACATCACCGTGGCCGCCTTCCGCCCTGGCAGTGAGGGCGACCGCGTGACCCCGGCGCGTGCGCTGGGCCTGGTGCACCTGCCGCTGACGCGCGAGGACCGCAAGCCCAAGGTGGCGCTAACCGTGCCGGCCAAGACGCAGCCATCCGTGCCGCTGCCCGTCAGCGTCAAGGTGCCGGCTCTGGCGGGCAAGGCGGCAATCGTGACCGTCAGCGCGGTCGACGTCGGCATCTTGAACATCACCAACTACAAGACGCCCGACCCGCAGGACTTCTTCTTCGGCAAGCACCGCTACGGCGCCGACATGCTGGACCTGTATGGCCGCCTCATCGAGAAGATGGAAGGCAACACCGCCAAGCAGCGCTTCGGCGGCGACGCCGGCAAGCGCGACACGCAGAGCATGCCGCGCAAGGTGCTGCTGGTGGACCTGTTCAGCGGCCCCGTGCAGTTGGACGCCAAGGGCGAGGCGACGATTCAACTCAAGCTGCCCGACTTCAACGGCACGCTGCGCGTGATGGCCGTTGTGAGCAGCGCCGACAGCTACGGCTCGGCGCAGGCCGACGTGCTCGTCGCGGCGCCGCTGGTGGCCGAGCTGAACATGCCGCGCTTCGTGTCGCCCGGCGACAAGGCGACGATCGCGCTGGACGTGACCAATCTCAGCGGTGCGCCGCAGGAGGTGAAGGTGTCGGTCACGTCGAGCGGGCCCGTGCGCATCACGGGGTCGGCCGAGCCGATGCAGCTCGCCGACAAGCAGCGCCAGATCCTGCGTTTTCAGGCTGAGGCGCTGGATGCGTATGGGCTGGCGCCGATCGAGGTGAAGGTCAGCGCGGGCGCCCTCAACCTCGTGCGCGAGGCCGCGCTGCAGGTCCAGCCCGCCACGCCGCTGGTGCGCGAGAGCCGCCGCATCCGCCTGGAGCCGGGTGCCACGCAGGCGCTGGACAAGGCGCTGCTCGATGCCTTCTGGGCCGGATCGGCCAGCGTTGCCCTGAGCGTGTCCAACACCCCGCCCATCGACATCAAGGACCAGGTGCGCGGGCTGCTGACCTACCCCTACGGCTGCCTGGAGCAGACGACGTCGAGCGCCTACCCGCTGCTCTTCATCGATGACGAGGCCGCCAAGCGCTGGGGCCTGACGCCCGTGCCGCGAGAAGAGCGCGCCAAGCGGCTGGACGGTGCCTTCGCCCGCATCGCCAGCATGCAGCAGCCGCGCGGCGGTTATGGCCTGTGGGCGGCCAGCGGGTCGTACGAGGGCTGGCTCTCCGCCTATGTGACCGGCTTCCTGCAGGACTCGCGCGATGCCGGTTTCGTGGTGCCCGAGGCCATGCTCAAGCGCTCGCTGGACAACCTGCTGGAGCAGTTCCAGCGCAGCCCCGCGCAGCAGACCACGCCGGCCAAGGCGCCGCGGCGCGACGACAAGGGCCGGATCGCCGACTGGCGCGACGCCGAGACGCTGCGCCTGGCCCACCAACGCTTCGCCGAAGCCGCGCACGCCGGCTACATCCTCGCTCGCGAGCAGAAGGCGCCGCTGGCCACGCTGCGCACGCTGCACGACCAGTACCGCAGCCATGCGCTGTCGCCGCTGCCTCTTGTGCAGCTGAGCCTGGCGCTCAAGCTGATGGGCGACGAGAACCGCGCAAGGCAAGCACTGGACGATGCGATGCAGCGGCCTTACGGCTACCAGCCCGATGACCCCAACAACTACTGGGGTCAATGGCTGGGCGACTACGGCAGCAAGGTGCGCGACCGGGCGCTGGCCTATGCGCTGCTGCTGCGCCACAAGGTCGCGCATGAGAAGCGCGAGAACCTGCTGTTTGACCTGGCTGAGGACTTCCAAAGGCGCAACTACTACTCCACGCAGGAGCGGCTGTCGCTGTTCCTCGCTGTGCAGGCCGCGACCAATGGCGCCGGCAAGGACGACGGCTGGAAGACCGCGTTGACCGTCGGCACCAAAGCCGACGCCTGGGCCGGCAGCGGCGTTGGCCAGCAGACCTTTGCGCTGGCCCAGCTGAAGTCCGGCATTGCGCTGAAGAACGACGGCGCAGCGCCGCTCTACCTGGATGTCACGGCCCAGGGCTACCCGACCAAGCCGCTGCCGCCGACCAGCGACCGCATCTCGGTCGAGCGCGCGATGTTCACGACCGACGGCAAGCTGGTGACGGCGAAGCAGTTCACCACCGGCGAGATGTTCATCGTCCGCCTGCGCGTGAAGGCCGCGCAGGCCATCAAGGACGGCCTGGTCGTCGACCGCATCCCGGCCGGTTTCGAGATCGAGAACCTGAACCTGAGCCAGGGACCCAAGGCCGGCGAATTCACGGTGGAGGGCGTCAACATCGCCCAGGCCAACGCGAACGAGCGCATCGTGCATACCGAGTACCGGGACGACCGCTTCGTGGCCGCCGCACAGTTGGGGCAGCCGCTGGAGCTGTTCTATCTGGTGCGCGTGGTGACGCCGGGCAAGTACGTGGTGCCGGCGACGTTTGCGGAGGATATGTATCGGCCGGAGGTGAGGGGGATCGGGAAGGCGGACGGGGAGATTGCGGTGGTGGAAAAGAAGTGAAGGCGCAGCGGGTATCTCCAACTGGCAAGTCTGACGCGGCGGTTCACGCACCCAAAGCCTTCTTTACTTGCGGGCTGTTGGCCTCTAGCGCGGCTAACGCGGCTGCGCCGATCTATTTCGACCTTGGCGGACTCGTCCTGGCCGCGTTCTTTGTGGCGGTTGCAGTCGTCCTGGGAGTCGCGTATGCAGTTGGTGGGGGGAAGGGCGTTGGGGCGGCGATCATTTTGGGCGGCGCTTACCTCGGTTGGTGGGCCATCCAGATCAGCGGGGACGCTGAAACTCAGCGTTCGCTGAACGATTGGAGGCGCTCTGCGCGGGAGGCATGCGAAGCCGAATACGCGACGCTTCCGAAAGTCATTGAAACCACGAATGTCGTTGACACCACCGTTAGTCTCGCGAGGACAGGACTTCTCCAGTTATTTTCCGAGCGCGGACTGGAATTCGTTGAGGTCAAGGTCGCGGAGGAACCTTTCAGAGCGAAGGCGATCTTCCGTGAAGACTGTTGCAACTCGGGCTGGGTAAGAGCGGGCTGGACGCAAAAGCCGTATGTGCGGTTGAAACTTGGCAAGACCTCAGATTCAACTTGCCATCCCGAACTTACAGCGCCCTCTTGGCAGGCGGCCCCTTTTCTGCCAAACACCTGCCTGTTGGCGGAAGAAATCGATCAGCCTTCCGCGGCAGTCCGGCTTGAGGAGTTGGGCGCCAAGGACAACGAGCCACGGGGGCACGGTTGGGTCCGGGTAGTTGACGCGAAAAGCGAGCAGGTACTTGCGCAACTAACCTCAAGCGCGGTGGCTGGCTATGGCTTGGGGGATCGCCTGAGCCGGCCCGGTCAACCGCCTAGATCTTCCCGTTGCCTCGCGCCACACTACCTACTTGCGGACTTGTTGCGAAACCCCCGCCGTGCGCCACCGCGCTCCCAAACGCAAGTTTTATCGGAGGTCGGCATTCAACCCAATACCGCGCTGAGCGAAGTGGCAACCCGCGCTTCGGAGTGGCCAACATTGCGGGCCTCAGGTCAAGCGGTGTACCTCAGCAAGGAAGAGGAGTGGAACATCTTCAACTCGTCGATTCGATTAGAGGAGTGGACGGAACATATTGAGAACGCGAAACGCAATGCCGACGGCATCGCCCCCCACGGCCACCAACTGATCGATCTCGGCGAGGCGACGCTCATCCGACTTGATTCGGGGAACGAGGGGCACTTAAATTGGTGGACGCATGCTGCATTCAACGGCTTCTTTGTCATGAAGCGGGAAGGCGTTGATGGAAAACGACTGCTGGCTCGCTTCACGCGCCAGGGCCAGCTGGAGTGGGTGGTATCTATCGCTGCAGAAGACGGCCTATCTACGCGCCGAGACGAACCTGCGCTTGATTTCAAGGGCGCAGCTGTTGAAGGGGGTGATCTGGTGTTGTACGGCCGTGGGCAGCTTGTACAGCCGAAAGAAAAGGGACCAGCCGACTCTTACGCTGTTACGGCGTTTCGAATTCCGGTGGAGCGCCTGCCGCCGATGAAAGACTATCCCTAACGAAGTCGGTTGGTGAACGGTGTGAGCTCAACGTTTCTGGCCGCCGAGCGTGCGTTGGAGTGCCGAACTTTTTTAAGAGTCCGAATCATGAATGCCTGTCACTTCCTCATGCGCCTTGTGCTGACGTCATTGCTTGCCTTGGCATCCGTCGCCAACGCCGCACCTCTGCCCGCCACCGCCCGCGCCGAAGTCGACGCACTACTCACCCGCCTGCAATCCTCCGGCTGTCAGTTCAACCGCAACGGCAGTTGGCATGCCGGCGCCGAGGCCCGGGCGCATTTGCTGAAGAAGCTGGACTATTTGGAGCGCAAGAACCTCGTGCAGACCGCCGAGCAGTTCATCGAGCGCGTGCGTCGGCCAGCAGCATGAGCGGCAAGCCCTACCTTGTCCGCTGCGGCGGCAAGGCGCCGGTGGAAAGCGCGAAGTGGCTGGCCGGCGAACTGCAGCGGCTGCGCGCAGGTGCCGACAAGCCGGGCTGAACTCCGCGGCGTTTCAGGCGCCGGCGTCCTTGCGCGCCAGCATGGAGACGGCATTGGGAAACTCCACCGTGTGCAGCTCCACGCGCTTGAACCCGGCCTGCATCACGTGTGTCCACGCATCGGCGCCGAACTCGGTATGGACGATGTAGTCCTGCGTATCGGTCGCCGGGTTGCCGTGGTAGCTCGGCGCCAGACCGTCGCGGCTTCTGGACATCCGGCCCACGACGATGGGCACTGTGAAGGCGAGCGCACCGCCCGGTCGCAGCACGCGCCAGCATTCGCGCAAGGCGTGGACCGGGTGTTGCACATGTTCCAGCGTGTCCGAGTGCAGCACCAGGTCGAAGGAGCCGTCGGCATACGGGAGCGCATGCATGTCGACTTCCGGATAGGCGCCGAAGGTGTAGCGGGGCAGGGTCCTGAGGAAGGGGGTCAGCGTGCCGGCCTCATTGATCTCCAGCGTGGCCATGTTGGCACAGCGCTCTTGCACGTTCACCTGGGCCAGCAGCAGGTCCGTGCCGAGGAAGGCCCGCATGGCATCGGCCAACGCGATCGAGCGCAGGTTGGCGCCGCAGTGCGCACAGGCAGTGCCTTGCTGGGCGTTGATATAGCGAGCCTCGTGCGGCGCAAGCTGCCATTCGGAGACCAGGCCGTCCCACAGCACATGGTTCTGGACGAAGTTCTGGGATCCGCAGATGGTGCAGCGCATGGGTTCTTCCTTCTGGATGGCCGGCGGCGTGGAATGGCTGATCGTGAGCTGCGCAAGGATACGAGGCGCGCAGGCGGTCCCATCCCACGATCAAGCCCTTATCCGCCCGATACCCGCCCGATACCCGCACTGGTCCGGCTGCCGCCCGGCGCCATGAAAAAGGGCGGCCGAAGCCGCCCTCAGGGGCACCGCTGCCCGCTCAGCGTCGACGGCGCGCTGCAGCGAGCAGCAGCAGGCCTGCGCCCGCCAGTGCAAAGCTGCCGGGCTCCGGCACGGCGCTGATGTTGTCGAGCGCGAAACCGCCGGTGGCCGAAAAGCTGACCGAGTCCAGCTTGGCCCAGCTGCTGGCCAGCGCAAAGCTGCCTGCGCTGGCCAGGTCGACGCTGAGGGCCGCCACCTGCGCGCCGCCGAGCAGGCCGATCATGGACAGCATGCCGGGGCCAAAGCCCAGGTCATAGGCCGCCACGTCGAGCGACTGCAGCCCGAAGGCGCCGCCGCCGAGCAGGCTGAGCGTGAAGGGCGTGGCGTCGAAGCCGCCGACCAGCGCGCTGTCCAGCGGCAGGAAGCTGGTGGCCGGGCCGCTGATGACGAAGCCGGCCTCCATGTAGCTGGCGATGCCGGTGTTGTTGTCGATGTCGACCAGGCCGGGGTTGTCGAAGGTGATGAGGCCGGCGTGGGCCGCCCCGCCGCTGCCGAGTGCGGCCGCTAGGGCCAGCGCGCTGAGTAGACGTTTCATGGTGGTGCTCCTTGGGGCGGTGTTCACTTCGCGCCCGGCTTGGGCGTGTTGAGGTAGGGGAAGCCGGGCAGCAGCGGCACGACGGCCTGGTCGACGGCGTCGTGCAACTCCAGCGACGTGGCGCCCAGCGGCACGACCGCACGCGTGCAGGCCGGGCCGAAGAGCGCGCCGCCGTTGTTGAGCCAGCACAGGCCGCCCATGACCGCGGCGAGCGACACGTCGACCACATCGTCCTTGGGTCGGCGGCCGTTCGGGAAGCCGGCCAAGTCGGGCGGGTTGTCCGCGTCGCGCAGCGTGCCGACGATGCCCAGCCGGTTCTGCATCGCGAAGGGCCGCGGCGCGATGGCCGTGTTCAGGCGCAGCATCTCCGAGCCGACCACGTTGGCCGGCTGGTTGACGCCGGGGATGCCGGTCAGGAATGTGGTCACCAGGTCCAGGCGCGGCAGGTTGGTCGGGGCCGCATTGCCGATGGGCAGCACGGCCGACAGCAGCGCTGGCAGCGTCGGGTTGGTCACGTAGGTGGCGAACTGCCCGTCGCCCGACGGCACCGAGGCGTTGAACTTGTCCTTGTCGGGCAGGCCGATGACGACCTCGTTGACCAGCGGATGGCCCAGGCGCGAGACCTGAACCCAGCCGCCGCCGGTGCGTACGGCGGTGTCGTAGCCGCTGGGCGGCGCGGCGTTGACGATCTGGCTCTGGCGCACGCTGGCAGTCGTCCAGCCGCCGATGACGGTCTCACTGCCTTGCGTCAGGCAACTTTTGTGCACTTCCACGGCCAGCGACGTGACGTTCTTGTCCTGGATGGAATTGGCCGCGGCGGCGTTGATGGTGGCGCGGTCGACCAGCACGGCTACGGGGGCGTTGACCAGGTCGAAGATGGTGCCCAGGTTGACCGCGAAGGCCTCCTGGCGCTGGCCGACAAACACCTTGGCCGGCATGGCGCAGCCGGGCAGGCTGACGTTGTAGACATGCTGGGCGGCATAGGCGGGGTAGTCGGCAATCGTCTTGGTACCGATGTTGTCGACCGGCTTGTCGAACAGCGTGCCGCCGGCCGGGTTGGGTATCGGGCTGGCCGTGCCGGTGCGGCGGTCACCGCGCACGAGGGTGAGGCTGAACTTCTCGTTGACGTTGAGCGTGGCCGCGTTGGGCGCGCTCACCGTGCCCGCCTGCGTCAACGGGATGGGCACCATCTGGTTGCCGATGGGCAATGCGATGCTCTTGAGCGTGTTGCTGAACTTGAACTGGAAGGTCAGGTCTTCCTTGGCGTCGCCGTTGTTGTCGACGTGGATCTCATAGATCGCGTTCGGGTCCAGCTTGAAGTAGTTGGGACCACCGTAGGCGTCCTGCAGCGGCAGGTAGTTGGCGATCAGGGTCACATAGCCGGCCCGGCCGCCGGTGCCGTTGGCTGCGACGCCTTCGTAGCTGTTGAACAGGTAGAAGTCGGCGGCGTCGACGCGCGGCATGCCGGCAATCGACGGCGCCTCGCGGTGGCTGGACGCCTGGGCCGGCAAGGTGGCTAGGCTGGCGAGGACGGCCGCAGTGATGAGCGCGACGGTGGGCGCGCGGGTGGGACGGTTCATGGTTGCTCCTGTGACTGATCGTGGCGGTGGCCGCAAACAGATGTGAACAACCAGCGCTGCGGCCTTGTCTCTACGCAGCGCGTGCGGCTTGGATGCAAAACGCCGGGTGCCAAGCTAGGGGGCTTGGCTGCTCGGCTATCGTCCTCGGCATGCCCAAGCGCTTGCCCCGCCGCCACGTTGAGCTCGCCCTCGCCGGCCTGCTCGCGGCTGTGCTGGTGCTGGACCTTGCCTGCCCGTTGCCCCAGCCCGCCGCGGACTCGCCGACGCTGACCGTGCTGGCTGCCGATGGCACGCCGCTGCGCACCTGGCCGGGTGCAGACGGCGCCCAGCGCCATCCGACGACGCCGGAGGCGGTGTCGCCGCTGTACGTGCGGGCGCTGCTGCAGTACGAGGACCGCTGGTTCTACTGGCACCCGGGCGTCAACCCGGCGGCCCTCGCGCGCGCGGCCTGGCAGTGGGCGCGGCATGGGCGCATCGTGTCGGGCGGGTCGACGCTGACGATGCAGGTGGCCCGTTTGGTCGACGAGAAGGCCGCGGGCAGAAGCATCGCCGCCAAGCTGCGCCAGATCGCCCGTGCGTTGCAGCTCGAACTCCATCTGAGCAAGCGCGAGATCCTGGCGCTCTACCTCAACCTCGCGCCCATGGGCGGGCCCTTGGAGGGCGTCGAGACTGCCAGCCGCGCCTATCTCGGCAAGAGCGCCTCCGACCTCTCGAAAGCCGAAGCCGGGCTCCTGGTCGCACTGCCACAGTCGCCCACGCGGCTGCGCCCGGACCGCGCCGTTCCCGCTGCCCAGGCCGCGCGCGACAAGGTGCTGGCGCGCATGCAGACGCTGGGCGTCTGGAGCGCCGCCGACGTGGCTGATGCCAAGCTGGAACGCGTCTTCGCGCCGCCGCTGCGGGCGCGCTGGCTGGCGCCGCTGGCCGCCGAGCGGCTGCGCCAGGAGGCCAAGCGCCGCGGTCGAGCGGCAGCCGTCATCCAGACGACGCTCGACGCCGGCCTGCAGGCGCGACTGGAGCAGCTGCTGACGGACCGCCTCAACAGCCTGCCGGATGCCGTCTCGCTGGCAGCGCTGGTGGTCGACAACCGGTCACTGGAAGTGCGAGGTTACGTCGGGTCCGCCGATTTCAACGATGCGCGCCGCGGCGCACACGTCGACATGGTGCGCGCCAGGCGCTCGCCGGGCTCGACGCTCAAGCCCTTCCTCTACGGCATGGCGCTGGACGAAGGACTGGTGCATTCCGAGAGCCTGCTCATCGATGCGCCGCAGAACTTCGGCGGCTATGCACCGGGCAACTTTCAGGCGGATTTCTCCGGCCCGGTCAGCGTGGCCGAGGCCTTGCAGCGCTCGCTGAACGTGCCGGCCGTGGACCTGCTCGAGCGCCTCGGCCCCGAACGCTTTGCCGGCCGGCTGCGGCACGCGGGCCTGCGGCTGCGCATGCCGGCGAATGCGGCGCCCAACCTCAGCCTGATCCTGGGTGGCGGCAGCACCTCGCTGGAGGAGCTTCTCGGCGCCTACACGGCACTGGCGCGCGGCGGGGTCGCCGCCCGCCCGCGCCTGACGCCCGACGAGCCGCTGCAGGAGGCGCGGTTGATGAGCGAAGGCGCCGCCTACATCGTGCGCGAGATCCTGGAGAACGGCGGCCGCCCCGGCAGCCCCTTCCGCGAGAGCGCGCAGCGCGTGGCGTGGAAGACCGGCACGTCATTCGGTTTTCGCGATGCCTGGGCGCTGGGCGTGACGGACCGCTACACCTTCGGCGTCTGGATCGGCCGCCCCGACGGCACGCCCAACCCCGGCCATTTCGGTGCCAACGCGGCGGCCCCGCTGTTGCGCGACCTGGCCGCCGCGCTGGGCCCGGCCGAGTCGCGCCAGCAGCTCGCGCCGCGCCGCCAGCCCGCCAGCGTTGCCGCCGTGCCGGTCTGCTGGCCGCTGGGGCTGGCCGAATCAGCCACCTTGCCGGGGCAATGCCTGCAGCGCCGCACCGCCTGGACGCTGGACGGCGCCGTGCCGCCGACGCTGCCGGACCGGCTGCGCCCGGGCGGACTGGCCGAGCCCGTGTGGGTGGCCGCGAGTGAGCGGGTGCAACCCGGCTGCGCACCCATGGCCGAGCGCCATGAGGCTGTGCGCTGGCCGGCCCTGCTCGGGCCTTTCGTCGACAGCGAACAGCGCCATCCGCTGGAGCGCCTGCCGTGGCGCGCGGACTGCAGCGGCCGGCATCCCGTGGCCCACCGCCTGCGCGTCGTGGGGCTGGAACCCGGCACGGTGCTGCGCCCGGCGCCGGGCCAGCGCGAGGTCGTGCTCCGGCTGCAGGCCATCGGCGCCCAACGGGGAGCCACCTGGCTGCTCGACGGCCAGTGGATGGCCGCGAGCGACATCGCCTCGGCGGCGCAGACGCTGCGCATCGAGCGCGCCGGCGCGCATCGGCTCACCGTCATGGACGGGCTCGGGCAGTGGGCGCGGGTCGAGTTCCAGCTTGCGGCACCATAGCGGCATGGACACCCTGCAAGCCCTCGAACAACGCATCACCGACCTGGAGATCAAGGCCAGCTTCGCCGAGGACACGGTGGAGCAGCTCAACCAGGTCGTCGTGCGCCAGCAGGCGCAGATCGACCGGCTGGTGCGCGAGTTGGTCCAACTGCGCGACCGCGCCGCCGCGGCGGAACCAGGCGGGCCGGGTGGCATGCGCGACGAACTGCCGCCGCATTACTGACCCGGGAACCACCAGCCACCGCCTGTCACTAACGGGTCTCTCAAGGAGACCCCCCATGACGACTGCGAAACTGGAACTGCTGGAGCCGGCGAACTACATCCGCCTGCTCAAGACCGAACTCAAGGACAGTGACGGCAAGGCGGTCGCGCTGCGCTACATCTACGACCGCGCTGACAAGAAGCCTGCGGTCGTCTTCGTCGGTGACGTTGGCGCGGGCATGGTCACGCTGATGAAGAAGCAGGACTCCGGCCTCAAGGTGCTGATCGGCCGGATCGCCGAGACCGAGAAGGCCTTCCTGTTCGAGGCTGGCAGCCAGCTCACCGACAAGGGGCTGACGGTGCAGCTGCTGGACGCCAGCATCCGCAAGCCCGTGCTGCGCGTGAAGGACCTGGATGCGGCGCTGCAGACGCTGTCCAGCGCGTCCGGCAAGGGGGCGGCGCCCAGCAAGGACGAAAACGCGCTTGTCGACAAGGCCAAGAAGGCCTTCGAGGGTTTGAAGGCACGCAAGGACGTCGCGCTCAAGCGCGGGGCAGACAACCACAAGCAACGCCTGAATGCTGCCATCAAGGAGTACGACGACGCCGTCAAGGACGGGTCGGGCAAGGAAGCGGTGGAGGCGGTGGTCGGCATCGGCAAGGTGCTGGACCTCATCGAGCGTGAGCACGACTTGAAGGGCGAGGCGCTGGAAAAGCGCATGAAGGCCCTCAAGACCCAGGCCGACGGCTTCAAGAAGCCGGCCCTGCACCCCAAGCACACCAAGGCGATCGGCGAGGTCTTCGATTCAGTGCAGAAGGCCGTGGACGCCGTCGAGTTCCTCAACCTGGCCACGCAGTTGGCCAAGCTCGACGCCGTCGACACCCTGCTGGACAAGGCGTCCGACCTGGCTCGGGTGTTCCGCGACCAGAAGTCCGAACACGAGGCGCTGGTCAAGGAGATCGCCCAGAAGGACCGCGCCACGGTCCTCAAGACCCGCAAGAAAGACCTCGAACTGCTGGAGAAGGCCGTCAAGCAGCTGGCCGACAAGACGCCCGACACCCTGCTGATCGCAGACCGCTACGAGCCCTTCACCGACCTCATCGAGCTCGAGAACAAGCTGCTCACGTTCATGCGTGATGCGCTCAAGCCCACCACGGCGGTCGATCTCTCGACCGTGACCGGCCGCAAATCGGTCTATGCCTACAACGATTCGTCGACCTGGGTCATGAACCCGGTCGTCTATCGCAACGGCACGTCGAACTCCAGCATGACCTCGCAGCAGCTGGACCTGCTCAAGAAGGGGCAGTTGAAGTCCAACACCACCGCGGGCGGCTCGGTGCTCAAGGTCGGCTTCGAGGGGCATGTCCACATCGACGGCGGTAGCGGCGGCATGGCCTTCGTCTACCAGCTCGACGACCAGTACAAGGTCACCCCCATCGTCGTGGACACCGCCAACTCGCGCGGTAACGGCAAGGACAAGAACAAGTACAGCTGGAGCACCGGCGGGCTGGACTATTTCCCGCCCAACGCGCGCTACTGAGGCGCTCGCCCGTCAGGCTTCGCCGTCCCAGTATTCCAGCCCGGCCTCCCGCCGCTGCAGCAGGCGCAGCCCGGGTGCGAAGCTGCCCACCTTGCCTGAGTCCGGGTAGACACAGATCTCCGGCTTCTTCTGCGTGCTGATGCTGAGGTAGTGCAGCGGCGCGTCGGACGTGTTGATGATGTGGTGCGGATACTCGGGCCCCGCCGGGATGGAGATGACGTCGCCGGCCTTGATCGGCACCAGCTCGCCGGCCACGCGCAGCGTGCCCTGGCCCTGGACGACGATGAACATCTCCTCTTCCGCGTAATGGAAGTGGTAGGGGCAGCTCTGCTGGCCAGGGGCCACGATGTCGAAGCTGGCGCCCAGCTGCTGGGCGGCGGTACCCGTGGTCATCGAGGCAGTCTCGCTGTCGTAGCGCGGTGCGCGAAGGAAGCGCTCGCGCGGTGCGTCGTTGAAATTGCGGATCAGCTGCTCGCGCAGTTCGGCGGCGGACGGGGAAGAGGGCATGAGGAGTCTCCGGGGACAATCGCGGCGTGAACCCGCCCCTGCATCTTCCAAGTCCCACCGACAACCTGCAATCCGCAGCCCACCAGGTCCTGTCAGCAGTCTTCGGCTACACCGCCTTCCGTGGCCAGCAGGGCGACATCGTCGAGCATGTGGCCGCCGGCGGCGACGCGCTGGTGCTGATGCCCACCGGCGGCGGCAAGAGCCTCTGTTACCAGGTGCCGGCCATCGTGCGCCACACCCGCCAGCAGGGCGTGGCCATCGTCGTCAGCCCGCTGATCGCACTGATGCACGACCAGGTCGGCGCGCTCGAAGAGGCCGGCGTGCACGCGGCCTTTCTGAATTCGAGCCAGACCGGCGAGGAGGCCAGCCGCATCGAGCGCGAGATGATGAGCGGGCGGCTGACGCTGCTCTACGCCGCGCCCGAGCGGCTGACGACGCCGCGCTTTTTGGCCCAGCTGGCGAGCCTGCACGAGCGCGGCCTGCTGTCGATGTTCGCCATCGACGAGGCCCACTGCGTCAGCCAGTGGGGGCACGACTTCCGATCGGAGTACCTGCAGCTGAGCCTGCTGCACGAGCGCTTCCCGGATGTGCCACGCATCGCACTGACGGCCACCGCCGACGACCTGACGCGGGCCGACATCATCGAGCGGCTGCAGCTGCAGGACGCGCGCGTCTTCATCAGCAGCTTCGACCGGCCCAACATCCGCTACCTGATCGCCGAGAAAACCGCCTCGCCGCGCGAGCAGCTCTTGCGCTTCATCCGCGACGAGCATGAAGGCGAGGCTGGCATCGTCTACTGCCAGAGCCGCAAGAAGGTGGACGAGACGGCGGTGTGGCTGGACAGCGAGGGCATCAAGGCCCTGCCGTACCACGCCGGCCTGGACGCCGACGTCCGCCGCCGCCACCAGGACCGCTTCCTGCGCGAAGAAGGCCTGGTCATGGTGGCCACCATCGCCTTCGGCATGGGCATCGACAAGCCCGACGTGCGCTTTGTGGCCCACCTGGACCTGCCCAAGAACATCGAGAGCTACTACCAGGAGACCGGCCGCGCCGGCCGCGACGGCGCACCGGCCGAGGCCTGGATGACCTACGGCCTGGCCGACGTCGTCAACCAGCGCCGCATGATCGACGACAGCCCGGCCGACGAGGTCTTCAAGCAGGGCCAGCGCGGCAAGCTGGATGCGCTGCTGGCCCTGGCCGAGGCGACGGACTGCAGACGAGTGCGGCTGTTGAACTACTTCGGTGAAGAAGCCAATCCCTGCGGCAACTGTGACAACTGCCTGAATCCACCGCAGACCTGGGACGGCACCGAGGCGGCGCGCAAGCTGCTGAGCTGCATCTACCGCTTCCACCAGCGCGGCGAGCGCTTCGGCGCCGGCCACCTGATCGACGTGCTGCGCGGCAAGGCCACCGACAAGACCAAGCAGTACGGCCACGACAACCTGTCGACCTGGGCCTGCGGCGCGGACCTGTCCGAGCAGCAATGGCGGGCCGTGCTGCGCCAGCTGATCTCGCTGGGCCATGTGGCCGCTGAGGGCGAGTTCAACACGCTGGCGCTGCAGGACAGCGCCCGGGCGGTGCTCAAGGGCGAGGTGGAGTTGCGCCTGCGCGAGGCCGAGGAGAAGCCGCCGCGCGGCAAGGCCAAGACCTCACGTGGCGGCGGTGCGAAGCCCAAGGTCGACCCGGCGCTGGGCCTGGACGCCGAGGGCCAGGAGCGCTTCGAGGCGCTGAAGGCCTGGCGCTCCGAGGTGGCCAAGGAGCATGGCCTGCCGGCCTATGTGATCTTCCAGAACACGACCCTGGCCGAGATGGCGCGGGTACTGCCGGCTGATCTGGCCGAACTTGGCGAGATCAGCGGCGTGGGAGCCAAGAAGCTCGACGCCTACGGCCGCGAGATCCTGCGCGTGCTGGGCCGTTAGGCCCTTGCCTCCTTCAGGCGGGGCTGCGCGTCGGGCGCACGATGATCTCGCTGACATCCACATCCGCCGGCTGCGCGATGGCAAAGCCGATGGCGCGGGCGATGGCGTCGGCGTCCAGCGTGACGGCGCGGAACTCGCGCATCGCCGCCGCTGCGTCGGCATCGGCGATGTGGTCGGCCAGCTCGGAGGCGGTCGTGCCGGGGCTGATGGTCGTCACGCGGATGTCGCCGCCGAGCTCCTCCTGACGCAGGGCGTCCGAGATGGCCCACACCGCGAACTTGGAGGCGCAGTAGACGGCCGCGCCCGCGTAAGCCCGGTGGGCGCCGATGGAGGCGACGTTGATGAACTGCCCCGTGCCCTGTCGTTTCATCAGCGGCAGTGCTGCGGCGATGCCGTAGAGCACGCCCTTGACGTTGACGTCCAGCGTTGCCTCCCACTCCTCGACGCGTCCCATCGCGAGGGTGGACAGCGGCATCACGCCGGCGTTGTTGACCAGTACATCCAGCCGCCCGAAGCGCGCCACCACACCTTTGACAAACGCCTCCACCGCCGCGCGGCTGCACACGTCGACGCCGGCCCATTGCACCGTGCCGCCGGCGGCGGTCAACTCGGCGGCCAGGGTCTGAAGCCGCGCCGTGCGCCGGGCGCCGATGACCACGCGTGCACCACCAGCGGCCAGGTGCCGCGCCGTGGCTTCGCCGATGCCGCTGCTGGCGCCCGTGATGGCCACCACCTTGCCTTCGATTCCGTTCATGTCTGTCACTCCATCGTCAGCGGTGCAGACCGTCCACACCGCAGGCCGCAGCGTCGCCGTCTCCGCCTGGCTCGCGTGAGCGCGATGGGCCACGAAACTTGCCTGATGCAACGCCTGGAGTTTTGGGCAAGCGCCGTGGAGGCACGTGCTCACGCGCGCGGCCCCCGGCCGCCACAGTGAGACTTCGTTGCCACCGGGAGCCCGCATGCCGACCACCGTTTTCGCTTTCGCAATCGTTCTGGCGCTCAGCCCTGCGCTGGCCGCCGCCCAAACGCTTGCCAACCCGGCTGCCCAGGCGCCCCTCAACCCGCGCGTCGAGCGCGGCATGCAGGTGCTGAGCCAGCTCAACCGCGGCCAGCCCCAGCCGGTGCTGGAGGCCATGCGCGCGGACTTTCCCTTCCTGGCCGATGCCACGGCCGGCTATGCGCTCGGTGACGTCTGGGGCCGGCCGGGGCTGGATGCACGCACGCGCCAATTGGCCGCCTCGGCCGCCTTTGCTGCCCTGGGACTGCGCGGCTTTTTCAAGACGCACGCCGGCTATGCGCTGAACGCTGGCGCCACGGTGGATGAGCTCAAGGAGATCGTCTACCTGACGACGGTTCCCGCCGGATTTCCGCGCGCGATCGAGGCGTCCCAGGCCTTGCAGGAGCTGCTGCGGGAGCGTGCCAGCCAGCCGGCCGCGCGCGAATGACCGCCAGGCGGCAAGATCACGCTTGACGCGCCCACTGCACCCTTTTTTCTCCATGGCCCACCTCGACACCGCCGTCGCCCCGGCTTTCACAGCCGAGCACACGGCAGCGCGCCGGCTGATGCATGCCATCGCGTTGCGCCACGCGCCCGGCGACGGCACCCACGCCACCACCGTGCCGGGGCTGCAGTTGCTGCGGGCATCGGCACCGAGCGGGCAAGTCGCTGTCATGTACCGGCCGGCGCTGTGCCTGTTGCTCGGCGGCGCCAAGCGCATCTTCCTGAGCGACCAGGTGACCGAGTACACCGGCAGCTGCCACCTGGTCGTGTCTCAGGACCTCCCAGTGCTCGGGCAGGTCATCGAGGCCAGTGAAGCGTCACCCTACCTGTGTGTCCACCTGGCCATCGACCTGGGCGAGGTGATCGGGCTGATCCTTGACCACCCGGAACTGCGTGCGCCGCCGGCTGCCACGAGGGAGGCGGCGCGCGGCCTGTGCACCGAGCCGACGACGCCTGAGCTGATGGGCGCCCTGCTGCGGCTGCTGCAGTTGCTGGACGCACCGCGCGACCGCGCGGTGCTGGCGCCGCTGGTCAAGCGCGAGATCCTGTACCGCCTGCTGGCCTCGCCCGAGGGATGGCGCCTGGCCCGTACGGTGTTGCCGGGCAGCCATGAACAGCGCATCGCGCGTGTCATCGCGCTGATGCGCGAGCGCTTCCGCGAAACCTTGAGCATCACCGAGCTGGCCCAGGCGGCGCATCTGAGCCCGTCGGCCCTGCATCAACATTTCAAGGCGGTCACGTCGGAGACGCCGCTGCGCTACCTGAAGCAGCTCAAGCTGCAGGAGGCTCGCCGGCTGCTGCTGACCGAAGGGCTGGATGCGGCGTCGGCCGGCTTCATGGTGGGTTATGAGAGCGCCTCGCAGTTCACGCGCGAATACGCCCGCATGTTCGGTGCGCCGCCGGCCCGCGACCGGGATGCGCTGCGGGGCTCGGCGGTCTGATTCAGCAAGCCGCCGGCGCCACGCAGGCGCTGGCCACTTGCGCGCCATCGGCAGCCGCGTCCCGGCGGCCCACGACCACCACACGCGGCAGCTGCTTGACGCCATCCGTCGCCTCGGGCGTGCTCACGCCGCTGATGACGACGCGATCCAGCTTCACCACGTCCAACTCGTCGGCGGGGACCGTGATGGTCATCCATGCAGCGCCGGTCAGGGCGATCAGGCCGACCAGGGCAAAGGCGCTGACGGCTTGCAGGCGGGTGGTGCGGGCGGTGGTGGTGCTGATGCGGTTCATGGTGTGTTCCTCTGTCTGTGCCGCCAGTGTGTTCGCGGCACGGTCCACGGCCTAAGGGTTTGCGATAGGTTGCGGCTTTCCGCGGATGAATTGCGGCTGGCGCGGATCAGCAGGACCGTCGTCAGACTTAAGGGGCCGCCCTAGCGACGCCTTCATGCGGCGCCGGGATACTTCTCCCTGCACAAGGGAGAACAAACATGGCACGCGGCAACGACGTCCAGCTCGGCGGCATCACCGACCTCAATCTGCTGGTCGACATCAAGCGCGGCTTCGTCGACGCGCTGGAGGTCATCACCTATGTGGAGCGGCTGCGCAAGGTGCTGCGCACGCTCAACGGGCTGCGCCTGGGCTCGCGCGAATCGAGCACGCCGGCGTCGCCTTACACCGACATCGTCGCGCGCTGGCGCATCGTCCATTCCTTCCGCTGGAGCATCGTCGAAGGCAAGGATGACGCGCCCGACCGGCTGCTGCTGTCCGTCAATTTCGACGGCGGCTGGGAGCCCTACATGCGCGTCATCTGGGACCAGCTCGGCAGCACGCTGGACCTGATGCTCTGCCACACCGAGGGCTACACGCTGTCGCGCGACTGCAGCTTCGAGACCTATGCGCGCTGGGTGCGTGAGCATGAGGTGTCGGCGGACTTCCTGTTCATCGAATCCGGCCGCACGGTCAGCGATGCCGAATATCTCGCCCTGCTGGAGGCCGCCCAGCGCGGCCGCGCCAGCGAGCTGGCGTTCAACCGCCTGCGCGCCCCGGCCTCGGGCGACGTGCCGCCGCTGCCCACCGGCGACAAGGAGCGCTTCGCGATGGCCGCGCGCGGCCTGGTGCCGCTTGCTGGGCTCTTCACGCTGCAGCGCTATTTTGGCGACGAGGCCCCCGACCGCGACTGCCTGCGCCGCGCCACGCGTGACGTGCTGTTCGAGCTCAAAGAGCTCGGCACCGCCCAGCATTTCCCCAACGACGGCGGCAAGACCCCTGGCGGCCAGCTGCGCCAGCGCCACCACGAAATGCTGGAATGGTTCGAGCGTCCGCTCGTCGAGCCCGAGGTCAAGGCTCGCGAGCTGTCGCTCAAGCCCGGCGACCTGCAGGCCTGCATCCTGACCAAGCCGCCCGGCAACCGCGGCGGCCTGGTGCTGCTGCGCGTGGCCCAGCCGGCGCAAGCCGTGGCCTGGCTCAGCACGGCGCCCGTCAACCGCGAGGATGACAAGGTCGTCGACGACCCGACCCAGCCAGGCGTATGTCGCCAGGTCGCCCTGACGCTGGCCGGCCTGAAGGCGCTGGGCGTACCCGCCGCGCGGCTGGACCGCTTCCCGCAGGCTTTCAAGGAAGGCATGGCCGCGCGCGCCGGCCTGCTCGGCGATGTGCGCCACAACCACCCGACACACTGGGCCCTGGTGCGCCACGTCAACGGCATCGACCGCTTCGACCCCGCCAACGCTCATGTGCTGGTGCAGTTGCGTTTCCCGGCCGCTGAGCCGGGCGAGCACTTCACGGCCGCAGACGGCCAGCGCCTCGACGCCCTGGCCGAGGCGCTCACCGTCAACACCGGCCTGGCGCTGATGGCCACCGAGCCCATGCGCAGCAATGCGGCCGACAAGGAACACTTCGGCTTCAAGGACGGCATCAGCCAGCCCACGCTGGCACCGGCCACGCCGGGCGCGGCCTGGGGCGACACGGTCAAGACCGGCGAGATCCTGCAGGGCTTCCCGACCGAACGCGACAAGGGCCACGCCGTGCCCGAGAAGCCCGACGCGCTGCTGGACCGCGGCACCTTCCTCGTCGTGCGCAAGCTGCGCCAGTACACCGGCCGCTTCGCCAAGCGCACCTATGAGCAGGCCAAGGAGCACGGCCTGGACCATGACCTGGTGCTGGCCAAGCTGATGGGCCGCTACCGAGACGGCCGCCCGCTCGTTGCCCCCGAGGCGCCGGGCACGACGAACGATTTCAACTACGCCAAGGACGCGGCGGGCTCGGCCTGTCCCTTCCATTCGCACATTCGCCGCGTCAATCCGCGCGACCTCGAGGACGACTCGGCCTTCGCCAGGAATCGCATGCCGCGCATCCTGCGACGCGGCATGAGCTATGGCGCGCCCGTGAACCCCGACGCGCCCGACGATGCGGACCGCGGCCTGGTCTTCATGGCCTACAACGCCCACCTGGCCGAGCAGTTCGAGGTCGTGCAGCGCTGGGTCGCCGGCGGCAATGCCAGCGGCGGCTATTCGGGCCAGGCCGATCCGCTGCTCGCGGTGGTCGACGGCAATGCCGGCCCGCGGCTCTTTCCTTTCGAGCATGGTGGCAAGACCTACGAAATCGACCTCGGTCCCGAGCCCTTCGTCACGCTGCAATGGGGCGCTTATTTCTTCGTGCCCTCCATTGCGGCGTTGCAGGGACTGCCCGGCCTGGTCGAGCTGCCCCTGCCGCTGCCGCCCGCGGTCGCCGTGCCCGAGCGCGTTCCCGACCTGCAGGACAAGGTCGCCATGCAGCTCTGGCTGGAGGACAGCACGACGCGCGACGGTGCGTGGGCCTGGGTGCGCACCCAGCCCGGCGGGGTGGTGGACACGGCGTATGGCGTGCTCGTCGGCACGCCCGAGCGTGTCTGCGAGGTGCTGCGCAACGACCCCGACCGCTACTCCGTCAGCGGCTACGGCGAGCGCATGCACGACTCCATCGGTGTCGGCTACCTGGGCCAGGACGACGACACCGGGCACAGCGAGCTGGCGCCGGTCATCAATGCGGCCATCGAGGGCTACAGCGAGGCGTATTGCTATGGCGTGGCCTACCAGGTCGCCAAGGCGGGACTGAACAAGCTGAAGGACGAGGCCCGTGCGCTGCTGGACGCCTTCCCGGCGTCACAGAAACCCAAGGACCTGCCCACGGACACGCCGCTGGACTTCGAGCGCCTCAGCGAAGGCGTGCTGGCCGCGCTGTGCCGCATGTGGTTCGGCCAGCCCGATGGCCGCCACATCTGGGGCACGGAGTTCCACGCCGAGCCCTATGCGGGCGCGCCTGCCGTCGGCAGCGTGGCGCCGCGCTGCCCGCGCGACCTCATCAAGGTGTCGCGCCACGTCTTCGGCCCCTTCCCGACCAAGGATGTCCAAGCCGAAGGGCGCGCCGCCGGCCGCCGCTTCACCGCCGCCGTCGAAGCCTGGCTGGCCGACCCGGCCGCCCAGCTGCCGCCGCTGGCGCAGAAGATCGTCGCGGCTGCCAAGGCCCTGCCCGACGCCACGCCCGACCTGCCCGCGCGCACGCTGGCCGGCATCATGCTGGGCTTCCCACCGACGACGCATGCCAACCTCGTGACCGTGCTGGCCGCCTGGGTGCAGACCCGAAAGCTCTGGGATCTGCAGCCGCAGTGGAACGAGGTGCACCCGGATACGCAGACGGCTCCGCCTCCCTACGCCGAGGCCGTGGCGCGTCTGAGGCCGACGCTGGTCGCCACGCTGAACCAGCGCCCCACGCCCTTCCAGGTCTGGCGCAAGGCGCGCGTGGCGCATCGGCTGGGGCAGGTGAATGTGGAGGCCGATCGCGTCGTCATCGTCGGCCTGGGTTCGGCCACCCAGCAAGACCCGCTGCGCCACCACGTCGCCTTCGGCGGCGACCGCGCCGACCCGGAAGGCCCGCCGCCGCATGCGTGCTCGGGCTATGGCATGGGGATGGGTGTCATGCTGGGTGTCGTGGCGGCGGTGCTGGATGCGGGGGTGTTGAGGTTTACCGGGGCGCCGACGGTGGTGGCGATGGGGGTGTGACGCGGCATATCACCGGACTCGCCGCAGCGGTCAAGGCGGCGAATGTGCCGACCTGACGTCGCGAATGCGCGGTTCGCTCAGCTTTGCGAATACGCCACTTTCAACCCCAGATGTTCGGCAAATGGCTCAAAGTCTTTGTCGGCATGCAGCAGCGTCAGCCTGTCCTCGATGCATCGGGTGGCGATCAGGGTGTCGATGGTCTTGCGCACCCTGACGCCCATGGCGCGCAGCCGGCGGAAGTTGTCCGCTGCCTTCACCGCCAACTCATAACCCGCGAGGTCGATGTGGCCGGCGTATCCAAAGCACGGAAGTAGTCGATCCAGACGCTGGAGTCGACGAGGATCACCTGTTTTGCCGCAGTGCGTCCAGATCACCCTCCCAGGTGATCCGGCCCTTCAGGTCGCGGGCCTTTTCCTGTGCCCGAAGCTGAACCAGCGTCTTCAGGCCCAGTTCTACGACCTCGCGCTTGGTCTTTGCGCCGGTGGCTTTCAGCGCGTCCTTCATGAGCTTGTCGTCGATCTCAATGTTGGTGCGCATGATGCGTACTTCTTCAAGGAGAGGTACACATACTAGCGCCGGGTCGCGCACCTTGAAGGCAGTCACGCACGAGCTGCGCGACTGCCTTCTCAAGGTTGGGGGTCCTGCCGCGTCAGCAACTGACCTTCGCGTAGTTCGTTCCCGCCCCCGCCGCCGCCGGCAGCCTCTGCTTCACGCACGACGGCGCCTGCAGCGTGTAGCCGTAGGGAATGCCGAGCGGGAAGTTCGCCGTGGTGGTCCAGTCCGTCGCATCCCGCGACGGCGACGAGCCGCTGGGCACCCAGGTGATGCCGTAGGTCCCGAAGTCCGCCGGACTTTGCACGTTGTTGCCGCGCAGCTGCCAGTAGCCGATGGACGAGCTGTCACGCGACGTCACCGGGTTCTGGGCGTTCTCGAACCAGTTGTTTTCGATCAGCGAGTAGCCGCCCATGCGGATGTTGGCGCCCGAGGTCTTCACCCCGCTGTAGAGGTTGTTGTACAGGTGCGTGTAGCCGCCGCGCTGCAGCGGCAGGCGGGCGCTGACGTCTTTGTAGTAGTTGTGGTGGAAGGTGATGAAGCGGTCGCTTCTGTCGCTGTCGCTGGAACCGATCAGGCCGACCTTCTGGTGGTCGTGGATGTAGTTGTACGAGTAGGTGATGTGGTGGGCGCCGGCCTTGCTGTCGATGAGACCGTCGAACTCCAGGTCGCCCGCGCCGCTGCACTCCTTGAGGCTGCTGAAGAGCGTGTTGTGGTCGATCCAGATGTAGCCCGGCGTGCCGCCGCTCTGGCCTTCGATGCCGATGGCGTCGATGCTGCCGGGCAGCAGGCCGATGGTCATGTTGCGGATGATGATGTTCTGCGCCGCTGCCTTGATGGCCAGGCCGAAATTGGCGCCTGAGCCGTTGGCGCCTTCGATGGTGACGTTGTTCTTGTTCTTGATCTCGACGATGGCGCCCGCAGGCTTTTGCCATTGCGCGCAGGAGTCGGTGATGGACGCGAAGTTGAACGTGCCCGTGTAGCGCAGCACCAGTCCGGAGTTGCCGTCATAGGCGTTGAGCGCTGCCTGCATCGCCGCGGCGGTGCTGACGGTCACGGGCGTCTTGCTGCCGCCGCCAGTGACCGTGCCGGCATAGCCGCCGCTGTGGCCGGCCGGGGCGGGCGCAGGTGAGGGAGCAGGGGAAGGGGCCGGCGAGGGCGCTGGCGTCGGTGCAGGTGTGGGGGCGGGGGCAGGTGTTGGCGCAGGTGAAGGCGCCGGAGAGGGCGCGGGTGAGGGAGCAGGGCTGCCGACGGGGCCGACCGCACATTTCTTCGTGATGCCGGGGTTGGGGTCAGAGCCGAAGGTCGCCACCGTGCAGGCGATGTCGCCGCTGAGGTTCTTGATGACCCACTTGTCCTTGATGCCGAAAGACACCGGCCGAGTCGCGGTGCCGGCCTTGCAGGTCTCGCCTTCGTCGGCGCACTTGGAGTAGCCCGAGGGCCAGTCCACGGCCTGCGCGACCGAGGCGGCCAGCAGCAGTGACACGGCAGCGCCCGCGGACCGCAGAACCGGCAGCGGCGGCGGTGTCATCTTCTTGATCGTCGTCATGGGAATGTCTCCTGGTCTTGTAGTGGCAGCGCGGTATCCGTCCAGGTGCGCGCAGCCGGCCGTCGTCGGGCGGGCTGGGTAGCGCGCTGCCGGCGAAGGCTGTGTGGCAGGGAGGAAACCGGTGCCGACGTCAGGTCGCTCCCGGTCGATCCGCGCGCTAAGGGCGCGGCGACGTCAGGTCGGCGCGGGCATGGCCGCGCATCGCGATCTAATGATGAAACAGCGTTCTGTTTTTATGGATACGTAGTTTCACGAGGCCGATGACTGCGACGCCGGGGGCCCTGGCGGGTCAAAGCTGCAGCGCTCGCTCCAGGAAACCCGTCATGCCCAGACGCTCGAACTCTCGACCGGCGCGGTCACGCGCGGCCTGCCAGGCACCGTCCAGCCGCAGTTCGGCCTGCAGCAGCGCGGTGACCGCTGCCTCGTGGGCCGAGTTGCGTTGCTCACCCGCGCCGCGCGCCAGGTCGAGATAGCGTTTGGCACGAGGGTTGTCGCCCACACGTGCGGCCAGGCGGGCCGCGGCGCGGTAGGCCATCGCCACGCCGATCCAGTCGTGCTGGCGGCCACGCCTGAGCGCCAGCGCGACATGGTGGCGGGCCGCGCCGGCATCACCCTGGGTGGACAGGATGTCGGCCAGCCAGCCGTGATTGAAGCTGCTGTACAGGCCGCCGCCGCGCGGGGCCAGCCAGGCCGTGGCGTCCAGCACATGCTGGCGGGCAGCCGGGTCGGCATCCTGCATCCAAGCGCCATAGGCACCGGCGGCGTGGCCCATGGCGCAGGTGAACATGCTGCGCACCTGGGCGCCCACGCGGTGGGCCACCGCAGCCGCCTCGCGCGCCTCGGCCCAGCGGCCCTGCCAGAGCAGCACGGCCGCGCGCCAGCCCTGGATGCTGGCCTCCACTGCGTGGCCGCTGCCCTCGAAGGGCTCCAACGCCTCGGCGAACACCTGGTGGGCCTGCTCGAACTGTCCCTGGTCGCCCAGCACATAGGCGCGGCAGCACAGCGAATAGGACAGGCCGATCCGGTTGGCCGCGCTCTTGCTGGCGCGGGCGCGCTGGCGGGCGATGGCCAGGTCCAGCATCGGCAGCGCGTTGGCGTAGTCGGCCGCGGCGGCCTGCAGCTGGCCGACGGTGCCGGGCAGCTGGGCCAGCAGCGCGTGGTCGCCGCATTCCTGGGCGGTCTCGACGGCGGCGCGCGCGTGGCGCAGGCTGTCGCGCGTCTCGCCCAGCGCATAGCCGACATAGGACAGCCAGTACTCGGTGCGGGCGATCAGGCCGGGGTCACCGTCCTCGCGCGCCAGGCCGGCGGCATGCCGCAGCACGCGCAGGTCGTCCTGCGACGCGTCGAACACGCAGGCCATGCCCAGGCGCTGCGCAATGCCGACCCAGCGGCGCCGCCGTTCGCGGCCCTGGTCGTCGCCATCGGGCAGGAACTCCAGCGCGGCCAGCGCGGCGCGGAACTGCTTCTTGGCGCGGTCCAGCGCCGACGCGGCCAGCGCGTGGTCGCCCGCGGCCTCGGCGTGACGGGCGGCAGCCGGCCAGTCGTTGGCGGCGGCGTCGTGATAGGCCAACTGCTCGTGGAGCTGGTCTTCGGCCCCGCCGCGCGCGCTCAGCTCGGCGCTGATCTGGCGGTGCAGCGCCTGGCGTTCGTGCAGGCCGGTCGCCTCGTAGACGACGTCCCGCGTGATCCCGTGCTTGAAGCGCAGCAATCCGGGACGCTGGTCCGGGAAGATGAAATCCTGCGCGGCCAGTGCCCGCACGGCGGGATGTTGTTCGCCGCAGCCGGACAGTGCCTGCAACAACCACACGGGAATGACATTGCCGATGACGGCGGCCACGCGCACCAGCTGTGCCTGCTCGGGCGGCAGGCGGCCGACGCGTGACTCCACCAGGGCGGCCAGCCAGGCAGCGCTGCTCTGGCCTTCGACCAGGCCGCCGCCGTTGTCGGCCGCGGCGTGGCAAAGCTCCTCGATGAAGAGCGGGTTGCCGCCGGCGTGGCGCTGCACCTCGGAGGCGATGAAGGGGTCGGTCTGTGGCAGCAGTTGCTGCACGGCGCGCGCGGCCTCGGTCTCGGTCAGCGGCGGCAGTTCGAGGATGTCGGCATCGCCGTCGTTGGCACCGGGCAACGCCGCGGGGTGTGACGCCGGTCGGCTGGCGCTCAGCAGCAGCAGCGGCAGGCCTTCGCGCTCGGCCACGGCGCGCAGCCGGTGCAGCAGGCGCAGCGAGGCATCGTCGGCCCATTGCAGGTCGTCGATGCACACGACCTGCGGTGTGCGCCGCGCCAGTGCCAGCAGCAGGGCCAGCAGCGCATCGGCACGCTGGGCCGATGCACTGCTCTGTGCCGCGAAAAGCTCGGGCGGCGCGTCGTGCAGGCCATCAAGCGCGCGCAGCATCTGCACGAAGGGCTGCAGCGGCTCGGCGCTGAGATAACTCTCGCAATAGCCACGGTGGATCTGGCAGGCCTGGTCCGCCGCGCGGCGCAGGAACTCCTCGGTGAGCCGGGTCTTGCCCACGCCCGCGCCGGCGCGCAAGCCCAGCCACAGCGTCTGTCCGGACAGCGTGCGCGCCAGCGCGACTTCGAG
The DNA here is from genome assembly GCF_001425165.1 of Pelomonas sp. Root405. Taxonomy (GTDB): domain Bacteria; phylum Pseudomonadota; class Gammaproteobacteria; order Burkholderiales; family Burkholderiaceae_C; genus Pelomonas. The sequence continues at coordinate 600,359 of NZ_LMDU01000011.1, read as the reverse complement.
CGCGGCGAGCTCGTCACCGCGGCCGACGAAGGGCGCCAGGCCGCGACGCACGCTGGCCTCGAAGCGCCGCCCCACGGGTGCGCGGCCGAACACGCGGTAGGCCGCCAGTGGCGTGGCGCGGCCGCGCAGCTGCAGCGAGAAGCGCGGGCCGGTCTCGAAGAACTGGCTCTGCAGGCCCAGGCTCTCTTCGCTGGCGATGATCTCGTCGCGCTTGGCTGCCTCCGACAGGCGAGCGGCGATATTGGGCGCGTTGCCGAGCAGTTCGAAGCGCCCGCGCATCTGGTCGCCGTCGTTGACGAGGACGACGCCGGCATGGATGCCGCTGTGCAGCGACAGGCCGGGGAAGCCTGCCGGCCGGGGGCCGGGTGGCAGCAGGCCGCGCACGGCGGCGTGCAGCTCCAGCGCGGCCTCGGTGGCGCGGCGGCCGTCGTCCTCTCGCACTTCCGGGTGGCCGAAGACGGCCAGCATGCCGTCGCCCTGGATGCGCGCGATGACGCCGCCGTGGTGCGGCACGATGCGCTCGTACAGCTCGCGCAACCCGGCCAGCATGGCTGCATAGTGCTCGGCCTCCATCCACTCGGCCATCGCGGTGGAGCCGCTCAGGTCGACGAACAGCAGCGTCAGCAGCCGGCGCTGGCCAGCGGCGTTGGGACTGGCGACAGTGAAGGCGAAGGACTCGGTCACAACGCCGGGGATGCTAGCCGCTGCGGCCGTTGACGGCGGCGAAAACCCGCCGTTTGAAGACGTAACTCCAGACGCTGGGCATCAAGCTAGCCTTGCATCGGCGTGAAGTCGGTGTCAGCCACGGTGCGCAGCGAGTCCGTGGGCAGGTCTTCCTCGCGCAGGCCGAGGTAGATGGGCTCGCCATTGCGGCGATGGATGTTGATCTTGGCGTTGTAGACGCGGTGGATCAGGCCGTGCTTGTCGGCCATGTGGTATTCGCTGATGCCCCACAGGCCGGCCGCGTCGCGGCGGCCGGTCAGGTAGCAGGCGATCTCGTCGACCTCGGAGCCGGCGAGCTTCAAGCCATTGAGGCTGCGCAGCGGCGCACGCGTGCGCTCGACGAAGTCGAGGCTGTCGATGCGCACGTCCTCGCCGGTGGCCTCGTCATGCATGAGGGTGTTGAACTTGCCGACCAGGATTTGGCCCGGCTCCGCGCGCTCGATCATGCGGGCCAGCTCGATGGTGACCTGGCCGACCAAATAGCTGAACGAAGTCGGGTTCAGCCCTTCGGATTGATAGAACTCGTAGTGCGAGCCGACATGGAAGCAGGCCCGCAGCCGGGGCACCGATTCGGGGCGCGTCGCGCGCTCCTGCGCCAGTGCGTTGTCGGCCAGGATGAACTGCATCAGCTGATACAGCTCCACATTGGCCTCGATGCCGCGCATGCGGTTCCAGATGTAGAAGCCGTCGCCCGTCGTCGTGCGCGCGAAGTTGATGTTGATCTCGCGGTCCAGCAGCTTGGCATAGGCCGCATTGACCGAGCAGGACAGGCTGTTGAGCTGCACCACCTGCTGCAGCGGCGTCAGCAGCGAGAAGCCGACGGCGTCGAAAAGGATGACGGCGCGGTCCTCGACCAGGCGGATGCCGTAGCGCGCCGCAATGGCCGCGATCAGCGGCAGGCCCAGGCCGCGCTCGGGCGCGAAAGGCAGCTCGATGAGACGGGGCGTGATGCCAAGCGCCGCCGCGACAGCGTCGAAGGCCTGCTTGTCGAGGTGTTCCTGGTTGGACAGCAGCTTGTCCAGCAGGCGCGCGCGCCGTGTCAGCTCGTCGGACGACAGCGAGCCATCCCCCAGTGCAAACTCGGTCAGCATGGGGTGTGGCGCGACCAGCACGCGAAGGCCGCGCGGCTCGGGTGTCCAGCCGTAGATGAGGTTGTCACCCAGGGCCCACAGCGCGTACAGCGCCTGGTCGAGCCGGATGATGTTGTCGCGCAGTGCGGTCTCACTCAGGCCGGGCGGCGCTGGGTAGGCCATGAAGCCATCCAGCCAGGACCGGCGTTTGCGCAGCTCTTCTTTCACAAGCGGGCTCCGATGAAGAAGCCCGGATTGTCTTTCAGAGATGTATCGGCCGGCGTAGGACGCAAGTCGACTCGTCGGCACAGCCCCGGCCGGCGGCCTGCTGTGCCGGCGACTCGGCTCGGAAGTTCATCGTCGAATGCATCGTCATGCAGGGCTCAGGCGCGGCGGGCGGTGACGGTGACGCGGGGCAGTTGCTGCATTTGGGCCACTTCACGGACGGCATAACCGGTCACGACGACGCGGGGCAGTTGGGCAACGGTCTGCGTGGCCTTGCCGGTGACGACGACGCGGGGCAACTGCTTGATTTCCTGCGGAGCGGCGCTGGCGCTGAAGGCGGTGAATGCGAAAGCGGCGACGGCGGCGGCTTGAATCAGGACGGTGGTGTTCATGATGCTTCCTTGGGGTTTCGCTCAGCGGTATTGCTGTGTCGATGGAAGCAGTTTCGTCACCGAAGCCGCGTGCCGCCAGGGCGCTGCGATGAACCGCCGGCCGCAGGCCGCGAGCTGCATGCGGCCGCGATGGACGGTCAGTTCTTCGGCGCGAGATGCGCGGCCAGGAAGCGCTCGACGCGCCCCCAGAAGTCCTCGTTGGTCTTCAGGTTGAACCAGCCATGGCCCTCGTCGGGGTAGACGACCCATTCGAGCGGCTGGTCGGCGCGCAGCGCGGACTTCATATCGGTACCGTGCTTGAGCGGCACGCGGCGGTCCTCGGCGCCGTAGGCCATCAACAGCGGCATGCGGATCTCGGCCGCTCGCGCCAGCGGCGAGGTCTTGCGCATCTGCTCGGCGTCGGTGTCGGGGTCGGCCACCAGGCGCCTCATGCCGTACTGCTTCCATTCCTCGGAGAAGTCGCTCCAGCTGATGCTGGACATCAGGCCGATGTCCGTCACGCCGACCCAGTTGATGGCGCACTTGAACAGACCCTGCTGCGTGACGGCGGCCATCATGGCCGCATAGCCGCCATAGCTCGCACCAGCGATGCAGGCGCGCTGAGGGTCCGCCCAGCCCTTCTTGACGGCCCAGGCGAGGGTGTCGGCAAGGTCGTCCTGCATGGCCAGACCCCATTGCTTCCAGCCGGCGCGAAAGTGCTTGAAGCCGTAGCCCGTGCTGCCGCGGAACTCCGGCTCCAGTACCAAATAACCACGACTGGCGAGGAACTGCGCCATGGGCTCCCAACGCCAGTGCGTGCCGCGCACATAGGGCCCGCCGTGCACGAGCACGACGGTGGGCGTGGCGCCCTTGAAACCGCCCGCCGGTTGCGTGACGAGCACCGGGACCTCCAGCCCGTCGCGGGCCTTGATGCGGTGATAGTCGCGCTGGCCCATCGCAGCCACCGGCAGGTCGGCGCGCTTGCCGGCCAGCGGTTCAAGCTGCTTGTCGGCCGTCTTGTAGAGGTAGTAGAGCGGCGGGCGCCGGTCGGACAGCGCCGTGACGATGAGGTGGCTCGCGCCGATGCACCGCAGGCATTCGATGAGGTTGACGCTGCCGGGCAGCCGGGCGTCGATATCGGCTTGGAAGGCCTTCATCGTCGGCTCCATCCAGGCGGTGCCGGGCGCATCGTTCTCGAAGCGCACACCGAGCAGCCGGCCGCTGCCGGGCTCGGTGATGAGGTCGCCCTCGAAGTCATAGCCCGGTGTAGTGACCAGCGGCTCGCCGTTACTGCGGCCGGTCTGCGCGTCGAGCCTGTACAGGGCGGCGTAGCCGCGGTGGCTGTGCTCGCCCAGCAGCTGGCCGTCGGGACCGACCCAGGTCGGCCAGGGGTGCTGGCGCGCCGTGGCGTCGTCGTCTACCCACAATTGCCACCGGCCGGCGTCGTCGCGCCGGTACAGCCGGCTACGGCCCTGGTGTTCGGTGGCGATGATGCGCGGCTCGCCCCGCCAGTCCAGCAGCCAATGGCGCGTGTAGTCCGGGATGCCCTCGCTGAGGGTGCGTGTCCTGCCGGTGCTGGTGTCAAGCCGCGCCAGCTGCACGCCAGCGCTCTCGGCGTCGTCCTCCCAAGGTCGGCGCTGCACGATGATTTCGTCGCCCTCCAGCCCCGGCGATACGCTGTGCGGCGACCAGTTGCCGCTCAGCCGACGGTCGCTGATGCGTGTCCCATCGGAGACGAAGTACCGGTGATCGTTGACCAACTGGCGTAGCGAGCTGCCGTTGCGGTCCACCGCCCACAGGCCTTGCGCGAAGAGACGCGTCGTGCCGTCCGGCGAGTCCGACACGTCGAACACCAGCCGGTCCTCGTTGATCCAGTGGTGGTTGGCGATGTCGGCGTCGTTGAAGCCGGCGATGAATTTGGGCGCCTGCATGACCTGCAGGTCGATCACGGCCAGCCACATCCGGTCGCCTTTGCCGGCAGCCTGGATGGCCAGGTAGCGGCCACTCGGGCTGAGCTTGGGCGCGCGCACCTGCGGGCGTTTGAAAAAGGCGGTGGCCGGCGGCGGTTCGGCCGCAGCAGCGGTCGGGGCCAGCATGGCGGCGGCCAGGGCCAGCATCACGGTGGCCAAGCGGTTCTTCATCAGCACTCCCTGCTGTTTTGTGCGCGGGATTGTGGCGGCCTATCATGGCCGGTTCGTCGTGAAAACTCCCATGTCAGCCCCTGAGTCCAAGTTCATCCGCGTGCGCGGCGCCCGCACCCACAATCTCAAGAACATCGACGTCGACCTGCCGCGGCATGCGCTGGTCGTGATCACCGGCCTGTCGGGCTCGGGCAAGTCCTCACTCGCCTTCGACACGCTGTACGCCGAGGGCCAGCGACGTTATGTCGAGAGCCTGTCCAGTTACGCGCGGCAGTTCCTGCAGCTCATGGACAAGCCCGACGTGGACATCATCGAGGGCCTGTCCCCGGCGATCTCCATCGAGCAGAAGGCCACCTCACACAACCCGCGCTCGACCGTCGGCACGGTCACTGAGATCCACGACTACCTTCGCCTGCTCTACGCGCGGGCCGGCACACCCTTCTGCCCCGAGCACGACCTGCCGCTGGAGGCACAGTCGGTCAGCCAGATGGTGGACGCCGTGCTGGCCATGCCCGACGAGTCCAAGCTGATGCTGCTGGCGCCGGTCGTGCGCGACCGCAAGGGCGAGTTCCTCGAGCTGTTCGCCGACCTGCAAGCCCAGGGCTACGTGCGCTTCCGCGTCGACGGCGCGACGGTGGAGGCGCCCGACGTCCCGGCGCTGAAGAAGGCCGAGAAGCACGACATCGACGTCGTCATCGACCGCATCAAACTGCGCCATGACTCAGCCGACAGCCTGCGCCAGCGCCTGGCCGAGAGCTTCGAGGCGGCGCTGCGCCAGGCCGACGGCCGCGCGTTGGTGATGGACATGGACAAGGACGAAACCACGCTGTTCTCCAGCAAGTTCGCCTGCCCGATCTGCTCGTACTCGCTGCCCGAGCTGGAGCCGCGGCTGTTTTCCTTCAACTCGCCCGTGGGCGCCTGCCCGAGCTGCGAAGGCCTGGGCCAGGTCACCGTCTTCGACGCCGACCGCGTCGTCGCCTTCCCGACGCTGTCGCTCGCCAGTGGGGCGGTCAAGGGCTGGGACCGGCGCAACCCCTACACCTTCTCGCTGCTGGAGTCGGTCGCGGCCCACTACGGCTTTGACGTCGAGGCGCCGTGGGAGAGCCTGCCGGAGACGGCCAAGGAGGTGCTGCTGCGCGGGTCCGGCCAGGAGGACATCAGCTTCGTCTACCAGGCCGAGACGGCCAGCGGCAAGAAGCGCAGCGTCAAGCGCCAGCATCCCTTCGAAGGCATCCTGCCCAACCTGCAGCGACGCTTCAAGGAAACCGATTCAGCGGCGGTGCGCGAGGACCTCGCCCGCTACATGGCCGCCAAGCCCTGCACCGCCTGCGAGGGCTCGCGCCTGCGCCGCGAAGCGCGCAACGTCGTGCTGCAGCCGGCTGAGGCGCCAGCGGGTGTGAGGGGCCGGCCCATCTTCGAGGTCGAGCATTCGACGCTGCGCGAATGCCTGGACTATTTCGAAGGGCTCAAGCTCAAGGGCAACAAGGCCGAGATCGGCGACAAAGTCATCCGCGAGATCGCCTCACGGCTGCGCTTCCTGAACGACGTCGGGCTGAACTATCTGAGCCTGGACCGCAGCGCCGACACGCTGTCGGGCGGCGAGGCCCAGCGCATCCGCTTGGCGTCGCAGATCGGCTCGGGCCTGACGGGCGTCATGTATGTGCTGGACGAGCCCAGCATCGGCCTGCACCAGCGCGACAACGACCGGCTGATCGCGACGCTGCGGCGGCTGCGCGACCTGGGCAACTCGGTGCTGGTGGTCGAGCACGATGAAGACGCCATCCGCGCTGCCGACTGGGTGCTGGACCTCGGCCCCGGCGCGGGCGTGCATGGCGGCCGCATCATGTCGCAGGGCACGCCCGACCAGGTGGCGGCCGACCCGAACTCGCTGACCGGCCGCTACCTGAGCGGTGCCGCGCGCATCGAGGTGCCCAAAGAACGCCACAAGCCGGCCGAGGACGCCAAGCTGCGCATCGTCAATGCGCGCGGCAACAATTTGAAGGGCGTGACGGTCGAGATCCCGGTCGGGCTGTTCACCTGCGTGACCGGCGTATCGGGCTCGGGCAAGAGCACGCTGGTCAACGACACGCTGTACGCGGCCGTCGCCAAGAAGCTCTACAACAGCCACGCCGACCCGGCCGCCTACGACGAGATCGAGGGCCTGGACGCCTTCGACAAGGTCATCAACGTCGACCAGTCACCCATCGGCCGCACGCCGCGCTCCAACCCGGCCACTTACACCGGTCTGTTCACGCCGATCCGCGAGCTGTTCGCCGAGATGCCCACCGCCCGGGAGCGCGGTTACGGCGCCGGGCGCTTCAGCTTCAACGTCGCCGGCGGCCGCTGCGAGGCCTGCCAGGGCGACGGCGTGCTGAAGGTGGAGATGCACTTCCTGCCCGACGTCTACGTGCCCTGCGACGTCTGCCAGGGCCGGCGCTACAACCGCGAGACGCTGGAGGTGCTCTACAAGGGCAAGAACATCACCCAGGTGCTGGGCATGACGGTGGAAGACGCGCACGAGCTCTTCAACGCCGTGCCGACGCTGGCGCGCAAGCTGCAGACCCTGCTCGACGTGGGCCTGGGCTATGTGAAGCTGGGCCAGAGCGCCACAACGCTGTCGGGCGGCGAGGCCCAGCGTGTGAAGCTGGCGCTGGAGCTGAGCAAGCGCGACACCGGCCGCACCCTCTACATCCTCGACGAGCCGACCACCGGCCTGCACTTCGCCGACATCGCGCTGCTGATGAAGGTGCTGCACCAGCTGCGCGACGCGGGCAACACCATCGTCGTCATCGAACACAACCTGGACGTCATCAAGACGGCCGACTGGCTCATCGACATGGGCCCGGAGGGCGGCGCGGGTGGCGGCAGGTTGCTGGTGGCCGGCACGCCCGAGGACGTGGCGGCCTGCGAGGCCAGCCACACGGGGCGCTACCTGGCACCGTTGCTCAAGCGTTGATCAGGCGTTGATCAGGCGTTGATCAGCGCTTCTGGCGCGCGCGAAAGGCGATCACCAGCAGGCCTGCAGCGATCATGGCCCAGGTGCCGGGCTCGGGCACGGCGGGGATGTTGTCGCCGGGCAGGTCGGTATCGGCCGTCGACACGCGGCCGGGCGGCAAGGCCGGCATGCCAAGGTTGACCAGGCCGACGCCACCGCCGCCGGCGGTCGCAGCCGCAGGCGCATTGCCGCCCGCCAGGCTGAAACTGCCGCCCTGGGCCGGTGCACCCCCCAGCGCGGGCACGCCCGACGCTGTGGCGAAGGTCTCCGGCGCCGCCGCCATCGGGCCGGCCGCGGGGGCTTCGAACTCCAGCGGCGTGTTGTCTTCGCCCTCACGCGTCGATGAGGCGACGTTGGCGGCCTGGGCCGGCGCGATGGCGGCCGGCTTGTCCAGACGGCGGATGCGGCTGACGTTGCGGCAGACCGTCGGCACGAGGATGCACTGGCCGTCCTCGCAATAGACGAGGCCACGCTCCTGGGTCGCCGCCGTCCATTTCGAGCGCGTCACGGTGTTGCAGACGGCGCCAGGGCCGAAGTGCATGTCGCGGATCTCGGGCGCGTAGCTGGCGGTGCCCTTGATGCTGTCGCGCTCGATGAGCGCGATGTCGTCGTAGCTGCGCGCCTTCATGCGGGCCTTGAGCTTGTCGCGCGTCGCCGCAGGGATGTCCTTGTAGCGATCCACGGCCGCCACCACGTCGCCCGTGAAGGGGTTGACGCCGGGGCGGTCCCAGTTGCACTGGGGCAGCGTGGCGCCGGCGGAGGCGGCGAGTGCGAGCGTGGCGATCAGAGACATCGAGCTGTCCAAAAGGACGCGCCCGAACCAGGGCGCATGCCCCTAGTGTTAGGGATGAGTACGGGTTTACGTGCCTTGAAGACCCCCGGAGGTCGGGTGGCGAGTGGGTGAGAAATGTCACGCAAACGGCCGTAACGCGATGGCCCGACGCGAATGACAGCCCCGGCTGGCATTGCTGCTATCGTGCCGACGCCCCCTTGCCGCCTCTTAACCCGCCATGCCCGACCCTGCCGTGCCGCTGGTGCTTTACGTCGAAGACGATCGCATCCACCTGATCCTGATGGAGGAGGTGTTCCGGTTGCTGCCGGGCTGGGAGTTGCGTTGCGCCGAGACTGGGGCCGAGGCGCTGGCGGCCCTGACTGAACGCCGACCCAGCCTCGTCCTCGTCGACATGAACCTGCCCGACATGACGGGCCTGGAGCTGATCGAGAAGGCGCATGCCGACGCGGGCCTGGCCGAGACGCTCAAGGGACTGCGCTGGGTGGCCCTGTCGGCCGACGACCCCGGCAGCGTCGTGCGCGCCGCGCGCGCCGCGGGCTTCGACGACTACTGGCTCAAGCCCATCGACGTGCCCCACCTCGAAGCCGCACTGCGCAAGTTGCTGGCCTGAGCAGGACAGAGAAAGCGGCGCCGCAAAAAGAAAAGCCCGGCAGTGCCGGGCTTCGTAATGGCAGGCCGCTTGCGCGGCGCTGCATCACTTCAGGTGGCTGTTGATCAGCTTGGTCATCTCGAACATGTCGGCCTTGGCCTTGCCGAAGATTTCCTTCAGCTTGGCGTCGGCGTTGATGACGCGCTTCTGCAGCTCATCCTGCAGCTTGTTCTTCTTGATGTACTCCCAGACCTTCTTGGTCACGTCGGTGCGCGGCAGCGGGGCTGCGCCGACGATGGCGGCCAAAGCCGCGCTGGGGGTCAGTGCCTTCATGAAGGCGGCGTTCGGCGTGCGCTTCTTGGCGGGTGCTGCGGCCTTCTTGGCCGGAGCTGCCTTCTTCGCAGGCGCGGCGGCCTTCTTGGCCGGAGCCGCTGCCTTCTTTGCAGGCGCTGCCGCCTTCTTTGCCGCCGGTGCAGCCTTCTTGGCCGGTGCCGCCTTCTTAGCGGGCGCGGCCTTCTTCGCAGTTGCCATGTCGATTCACTCCATCAAAGGTTGTTGATGTGCGGGGCCTGGGTGAAGGCCGCGTAAGCCTTCAATACTCGCTAGCACCCTGCGGCGGCGATGGTACTGCGCTTCCCTAGGGGAAGAGAAGGCTTTCATAGAGGGGATGACCCGCAGAGGCCCATGAAATCGGCCCTTTGCGGCCCGCGTGTCGCGAGGCCGCATCACTTGCGGCTTCGCGAGGGTCTTGCAGTCAGTCGATGTCGTTGGCGTCGGGGGCCCGCTTGGTGCCGCTGAACATTGCGCCGACGAGGTTCTCGCGGTGGCGCCAACTGGTCGCGGCGACACCGCCGAGATGGCCGATGACAAGGGCAAGGATGAGCCAGGCGAGCGCGGCGTGCAGTTGTTCGAGCCAGGCATAGCCCCACAGCCATTCGGTCGTGTAGAGCCAGCCGGTGACGCTGACCGCGGCGGCGGTGAGCCACAGCATCAGCGCCATCCAGCCGCCGAGCGGGTTGTGCCCGATGTAGCGCGGCTCGTGTCCGGCGCGCAGCGCGCGTGCATAGCCGAGCACCGCGCGTGGGCCGCGCACGAACTGCGCGAGGCGCGCATGGCGACTGCCGACGACACCCCAGATGAGCCGCGCCGCCACCGCCGCGAGCGCAGCGTAGCCCGCGCCGTGGTGGATGCTGTCGAAGTCGCTCGGCGGCCAGTGGCCGCTGATCAGGGCCGCGGCGACGGCGCCGGCCAGGCCCCAGTGCAGCGTGCGCACGAGGCCGTCCCAGACGCGGATGCGCGCGGCCACGGTGACCTTACTTGGTGGCGGGCGCGGCGGGCTGTTCGCCCTCCGCATAGACGCGCTCGAAGGTCTTGGGGTTGAAGAAGACCTCGGCCTTCCTGCCCTGCGCATCGAAGCCATAGACCTCGTAGCAACCGTTGAAGTTCTTGACCTGGCGGACTTTCCAGCCTTCGGCTTCGAGCTTGCGCTGCAGCTCCATCTGCGGCTTCTTCTCTTCCTTGGGCACAGCCGGGCAGGAGACGTTGCCATGCGCGAATGCAGTGCTGGCGATGCAGCTCAGGGCGAGGGCGGCGATGGGGTGTTTCATGTCGAGGTCCTTTCAGGAGAACGGGCGGGCCAGAGCAATGCCGGGCCGGCGTCGGCGAGGGTTTTGCAGCCTGAGAGCGCCATCGCGATCTCGAGCTCGTCGCGCAGCAGGCGCAGCGCATGGGCGACGCCGAGCGCGCCGCTGGCGGCCAGCGCATGCACATAGGGGCGGCCGAGCAGCACGGCGTTGGCGCCCAGCGCGATGGCCTTGAGCACGTCGGTGCCGCGGCGGATGCCGCCGTCGACGAGCAGCGGCACGTCGGGCCCGAGCGCGGCGCGCAGCGGCGGCAGCAGCTCGGCGGTCGCGGGCAGCGTGTCCAGCGTGCGGCCGCCGTGGTTGGAGACGATGAAGCCGTCGACACCGCGGGCCAGGGCCTCGCGTGCGTCGTCGGCATGGGCCAGGCCCTTGAGCAGCAGCGGCAGGCGGCTCTCGGCGCGCAGCCAGTCGACCTCACGCCAGGTGGCGGCGCGCGGCATCAGGCCGTCGAAGAGGGCGCTCTGGCCGGGCTGCAGGTCGAGCGGCTTCTTCAGGCCGCCGAGGTTGACCGCGCGAATGTGGTCCGGCAGCTTGAAGCCGCTGCGGCGTTCGCGGTCGCGCGCGCCATGCACCGGCGCATCGACCGTCAGCACCAGGGCCTGGTAGCCGGCGGCCTCGATGCGCCGCAAGAGCGCGCGCATGAAGTCGCGGTCGTCGCGCCAGTAGAGCTGGAACCACAGCGGACCGGCGGCCGGGTCGGCCCGCATCGGCGCGGCGATCTCTTCCAACGGCACGCTCGCCTGCGCGCTGAGGATGAGACCGGCGCCCTGCGCGGCCGCCGCGTGGGCGATGGCCAGCTCGCCGTCGGCATGGAAGAGCCGCTGGTAGGCGATGGGCGCGAGCAGCACCGGGTGCTGCAGCTCACGGCCGAGCAGGGTCACGCCCGTGTGGCCGCCGGCCAGGTCGCGCAGCACGCGAGGCTGCAGCCGGATCGCGTCCCAGGCCGCGCGGTTGGTGCGTAGCGTGAGCTCGTCGGCCGCGCCGCCGTTGAGATAGGCCCACGCCGCCTCGTCCAGGCGCGCACGCGCTGGCGCTTCGAAGTCGGCCAGATTGACGACGCCGTCCGGCAGCGACTCGATGCGCGGCGCGGTCACGTATCGGCCCACATTCGCAAGAGGTTGTGATACGCGCCGGTCAGCCGCACCAGCTCGGGCGTCTCGCCGAGGTCGCCGCGCAGCTTCATCAGGCTCATGTCCATCTCGTAGAGCAGGCGGCGCTGCTCCTCGGCACGCACCATGCTCTCGATCCAGAAAAAGCTGGCCAGGCGCTCGCCGCGCGTGACCGGCTCGACCCGGTGCACGCTGTTGCCGGGGTAGACGATCAGGTCGCCCGCCGCCAGCTTGACGCGCTGCTCGCCAAAGCTGTGCTCGATGACGAGTTCGCCGCCGTCGTAGTCGGCCGGGTCGCTGAGGAACAGCGTGCAGGAGATGTCGGTGCGCACGCGTTGCGGGCCCGAACCTGCACCCGGCAGGTATCGCACCGCCTGGTCCACATGGCTGCCGTAGGCGTTGGCCTCACCGGCGTAGCGGTTGAACAGCGGCGGCAGCACACGTTTCGGGAGCGTGGCCGAGAAGAACAGCGGGTGCTTCTCCAGCGCCTGCAGCACCAGCGCCTGCAGATCGCGGTGCTGGGGGCTGCCGGATTGCAGCTGTTCGTTGTTCTTGACCTGCGCAGCCTGGCGGCCGGCGGTCGAGCGACCATCGGCCCAGGGGGCCGCGGCCAGCAGTTCACGGGCCCGGGCCACGCCGGCCGTGTCGAGGATCTGGGGGATCTTCAGCAGCATGGCGTGGCGCGGTCGGTCATCGGGTCAAAGGCTCAGAACTTGTAGGTGCCCGTCAGCGCGACGATGCGGCCCGTGCCCGGCAGGTAGTGGCCGGAGTAGAGCGTGTCCGCGTACAGCTTGTTGGCCACATTGTCGACATTGAGGCGGAACAGCAGCGCGTCTTCGATGACGGTGTACTCGGCCATCAGGTTGCCGACGATGAACTTGGGCGCGTAGAAGCCCGGGTTGCGGTTGGGCTGCTGGCCGCTGCGCGCGACAAAGCCGCCGCCGACGCGCCATTGCGGGTTCAGCTTGTAGGTCGTCCACAGGCTGCCGGAATAGCGCGGCGTCAGCGACGGGCGGGTGCCCTGGCCCTCCGCACCGGGCGCACCGATGTCGATCTTGGCCACTGGCATCCAGGTGAAGCTGCCGAAGATTTCCCATTCGGGCGTGATGCGGCCGGTGATGTCGACATCGACGCCCGCGGCGTGGCGCTTGCCGGACAGGGTGACCAGGTTGACCAGCGGGTCGGTGTTGCGCTCGTGAAGCTTGGTGGCGCGGAAGATGCCGAAGCGCGTCGTCAGCTTGCCGTCGGCCGAGTCGTACTGGCCGCCGAGCTCGACGTTGACCGACTTTTCGGGCGGGATGTTCTCGTTGGCGGCGCTCAGCGAATAGGTGTCGCCCGAGGTGTTGAAGGACGTGGCGGCCATCAGGTGGAACGACAGACGCTCGCTCGGCTGGAACAGCACGGCGGCGCGCTGGCTCCACTCCGAGATGTTCATCGCATAGGGCTGGGTCGTCGTCGGCGACGGCGCGTTGTTCGGCAGGGTGTAGACCTTGTAGTCGCCGTCGAGCTTGTCGTAGCGCAGGCCGGCCAGCACCTTCCACATCGGCGCAACCTGGATCAGGTCCTGCAGGTAGGCGCCATAGCCCTTGGACACGTATTCGTTGTTGGTGCGGAAGCTGCGCAGGCCTTCGTCGATCCATGCGCCGTCATTGGGCCGGCCCGCCGTCGTGGTGGGCTTGGGCGGCACGATGCCCCCCTGGTTGGCGGAGTAGGCGGCATAGACCTGCTTCTTCTCTTGCGAGAAGTCGACACCGGTCGTGATGTTGTGGTCCATGCCGGCGGCCTTCAGCCGGGCCTGCAGGTCGCTTTGGACGGTGACCGTTTGCATGTCCTGCACCTTGAGGTGGGTGCCGCGGTTGATGACCGTGTTGGGGCCGAAGGTGGCCAGCGACACGGCCAGACCGCCGGGCTGCAGCGCCGCACCGGCAAAGCGCACGGTACCGGCGCGCTGGTCGCGCGTGTAGGACGCGTAGCGGGCCTTCGTTGTCAGCTCGATGTCGGGGCTGAAGCGGTGGATGTGCTGGCCCATGACGTATTGCGCCGAGCCCTTGTTGCGATCACTGGCCATGCCGTAGTACGCGGTCGGGTCGACGGGCACCAGCGTCGTGTCGGCCACCGGCGAGGTCAGCGTCGGGCGGATCCACGGCATGCCGTAGTTCATGCCGTTCTCGTTCTTGAGCGCATACAGCGTCAGTCCGAACTCATCGGTCTCGCCAATGCCGGTGCGCACCGAGCCGGCCAGGCCGGCCTTGTTGATCATGTTGCCGGCGCCGTCGTTGTCGGCGCGGTCGACCATGGTGCTGATGCGCCAGGCCGTCGTCTCGCCGGTGCGGCGGTTGAAGTCGCCGACGCCGCGCAGGCCGGCGTGGCTGGACGCGGTGATGGCGATCTCGTTCTGGTCGGCCAGCACGGCCTGCTTGGTCACCTGGTTGACCGCGCCGCCGCTGGAGCCGCGGCCGAACATCAGCGCGCCGGAGCCGCGCAGCAGCTCGACCCGGTCGAGGAAGAAGGTGTCGCGTTCGTAGAAGGCCGGGTCGCGCATGCCGTCGATGAAGATGTCACCGGTGCTCTGCAGCGAGATGCCGTGGATGCGGATGTCTTCCTCGCCGCCCTCGGCCGCCATGAAGGTAATGCCGGCGGTGTTCTTCAGCACTTCCTTGACGTTGTCGAGGTTGCGGTCGTCGATGAGCTTTTCCGTCACGACGGTCAGCGACTGCGGAATGTCGCGGATGTCCTGCCTACCCTTGCCGATGCGGGTTTCGGTGGCCTGGTAGGCGTCCTTGCCCTGCGGCTCGGCGGCGGCCTTGACGCGCACGGTGGGCAGGGCTGCTTCTTCAGCGGCCGGCTTGGCGGCGGGGGCCGCAGGCGCCTGAGCCAGCGCGGCCGAGGCCAGGCCGAAGCCGGCGGCCAGGGCGCCAAGTGGCAGCATCGGCAGGAGATTCAGCGCCGGACGGCGGCGGCGGGAAGGCTTGGCGGACATTTGAAGTAACTCCTCTGTGGGTGGACGGCGACATGGCGCTGCCCTTGCGGCCTGGCGATGGCTTGGCCGTCTTGTTGGCGAAAGAAACGGAAAACTGCTGCGGCGACGGCGCTCAGGGGCGCTCGGGCTCGCTGACGAAGCCGACCCGCGTCAGGCCGGCCTTGCTGGCATCGGCCAGGGTCTCGGCGACGGCGCGGTAGGCGACGTTCTGGTCGGCGCGCAGGTGGATCTCGGGCTGCTGTGGCTTGAGACCCTCGGCCTTGAATCGCGTCACGGCTTCGGCGCGCGTCAGCGGCTCGCCGTTCCAGAAGCGCTGGCCGGCCGCGTCGATGCCGAACTCGATCTTGTCGGGCTTGAGCTCGTTGACCTGCGAGCTGACCTTGGGCAGGTCCAGCTTGACGGCATTGGTCAGCAGCGGCGCGGTGACGATGAAGATCACCAGCAGCACCAGCATCACATCGATGAGCGGGACCATGTTGATCTCGGCCATCGGGGCGCTGGCGCGCTTGCTGTCGAAGGAGGCGAAGGCCATGGCGTGCAGTCCTTCGGATTCAGGCCGCGGCCGTCGATTTCAGCGGGCGCACGTTGCCGGTGGCGCCAGCGCCCGGCGCCTCGCCCAGCGTCAGGAAGCTGTGCAGCTCGTAGGCGAAGGCGTCGAGGCGCGCGCTCAGCACGCGGTTGCTGCGCGTGAAGGCGTTGTAGGCCATGACGGCGGGGATGGCCACGGCCAGGCCGATGCCGGTCATGATCAGCGCCTCGCCCACCGGGCCGGCCACCTTGTCCAGCGTGCCGGCGCCGCTCATGCCGATGGCCAGCAGCGCGTGGTAGACGCCCCAGACCGTGCCGAACAGACCGACGAAGGGCGCGGTGGCGCCGATGGTCGCCAGCGTCGTCAGGCCGGATTCGAGGCGCGTGGTTTCCTCGTCGAGCACCTTCTTGATGGTGCGCGTGATGAAGTCGTTGGCGGTGCCGGCCTCGGCCAGCTTGGCCGAGCCGTAACGGGCATGGTGGGCCTGGGCGTGCATGGCGTGCGCGCTGAGGTGCGAGAACGGGTCGTGGGCGCCGTGGGTGTTGAGCTCGGCCTGCACGGCGTCCAGCGAACGCGCGTTCCAGAAGAAGTCCAGGAAGCTCGTCGCGCGCTTGTTGCGCAGGAACTGCGCCACGCCCTTGGCGACGATGAGGCCCCAGGAGGCGATGGACATGACGACGAGCACGCCGAGCAGGAACTTGCCGACGGCGTCGGACTGGGCGATGAAGTGGCCGAAGCCAGGGGCCGGCGTGGCGGCGATGACGGAAGCGGTGGCGTCCATGGGGTACTCGGTTAGCGTTTCAAAGGTCGTAGGCCAGCGGGGCCAGGGTTTGCCATTCGACGGGCCGGCCGTCTTCCATCTGCGGCACGAAGCGGGCGGTGCGGATGTCCTTCAGTGCCGCCTGGTCGATGCGCTCGAAGCCCGAGGACTTGTGCACCCAGGCCTCCTTGAGCCGCCCGTGGGCGTCCACGGTGATGCGCAGCACGACGGTGCCGTGCTCGCGGGCGCGCTTGGCCAGCAGCGGGAAATCCAGCGTCGGCTCCTTCACGTAGCGCACCGCGCTGGGCGCCACCTGCTTGATGACCTGGGCCAGCGGCTGGGCGACCGGCGCGGGCGGTGCCGGCGGCGCGGGCGCGACGACGACCGGCTGCGGCAGGACCGGCTCGGGCGCCGGCACGACGAAGGCCGGTGGCGCAGGCGAGGGGGTGGGCGCGGCGGCAATGAGGGGTGCGGGTGCCGGGGCGGTCGACCTGGGCTGGGGCCTGGGCGGCGGCGGCGCAGGCTTGGGGGCCTCTGCGGGCGCGATCATGTCGACCATCAGCACCGGCGCGGCCTCGATGACGGCCGTGCGGACAGCGTCGATCTGCATCAGCGCCCAGCCGCCTACCAGGTGGGCGGCCACTACGCCGCCAATCAGCGCTCGGCGACCCTGAGGGCCCAACTCGTCACCACGCGCCGGCGGCAGACGCAGCTGGGCCGCGGCGGCAGCCGGTGCGGGCGGCGGGGGTTCGACAAAGACGGGGGAGGCAGTGGTCACGCCTGACAGCAAAGTTGGTGGAGCGAGGACGGGCGCCATGGCGCAACCGAAGGCATCTTAACATTGAATGAGAATGATTCCTATTGTGAATCGCGTTTCACCACACGGGCCCTTGTATGCTGGGCATCATGAAGACATTCACTCGTTGGCTGCTGCTGGCTGGCGCACTGCTGCTAGTCGCCCACCTTTATCCCGGCGTCGTGGTGACCAGCTTCACCTCCGCGCTGATTGCTGCGTTGGTGCTGGGCCTGCTGAACACGCTGTTGCGGCCCATCCTTGTGCTGCTGACGCTGCCGGTGACGGTGGTGACGCTGGGGCTGTTCCTCTTCATCATCAACGCGCTGATGTTCTGGGCCGCGGCGTCGCTGCTGCCTGGCCTGGCCGTGACCGGCTTCTGGGCCGCGCTGATCGGCTCTTTGATCTACAGCCTGTGCGGCATGGTCATCGACGTCGTCGTCGAGCGCATTTTTCCGTCCGACTGATCCCTTGCAGTCGCGGGCGGAGCGCCGGCGCGCGTGCAGCGCGGCCGGACTGGGCGAGGGGCTTCAGTTCGGCAGCTCGGCGTCCGGCGGGATGTAGCGCCCGCGGAACATCTCGCCCAGCAGAGACTGGCGCTCGTAGACCAGCGTGCGCAGGCGCGCATCGATGACCGAGGCCTCGACCTGGTCGGCGTCGGCCCCGCGCGACTGGCGCAGCCCGGAGCGCAGGCGGTCGATGGCCCCGTTGAGGTCGCCGGCGGCGGCACGTGTTTCCGCCTGGGCGCGCACCGCGCGCAGCGGGTGGCCCAGCTTTTCCCAGACCAGCGCAAGCTGCGACCAGGCCAGTGCGTCGTTCGGCGTCAGGCTGACATGGGTTTGCAGGGCGTCTGCTGCTTCACGCAGCACCGGCCCGCTCGTTGCTGCGGGGCCCGCCGCCAGCGCCAGGCCGACGCGCTGCAGCAGCATTGGCCGCGAGCGCTCGCCTGGCAGCCGGTCCAGCGCCGTATTGCCGTCGGCGGCGCGGCCGCGCGCCTGGGCCAGCTCGGCGCGCAGGAAGGTCAGCAGGCGGGTGGCCGAGGCGGTCTCGACCGGGCTGGGGCCGATCAGTTCCAGCGTCAGCTCGGCACTGCGCAGCGAGGCCTCGGCGCGGTCGAAATTGCGCAGCTTGATGGACGCGAGCGCGGCGGCATAGCGGGCGCCGAGCTGCTCGAAGCCGCCGCTTTCCTTGATGTTGCGCGCGCCGGCGTCGTAGTTCTCCAGCACTTTCCAGGCGTCCACGCGCGGGTCCATCAGTGCGCGTGCGCGCGCGGCCATCAGCGCATGCTCGGCCAGGCCACGGGGGCGCATGAAGGGCTCCAGCGCGAGGCGGGTGCGGGCGTCGCCTATGCGCTCGCTCGTCAACGGGTGCGAGCGCAGATAGGGGAAGGCGCCCGAGTCCATCAGGTGATAGGCCTGCTCCATGCGCTCGAACATGCCCACCATGCCGCTGCCCGCGAAGCCGGCTTCGACCAGCACGTTGAAGCCGACGCGATCGGCCTCCCGCTCCATGTCGCGCGAGAAATTCAGCGACAACTGCGTGGCCGCCGCCTGCCCGCCGACGATGCCTGCTTGCGCCAGGTCGGCATTGCCGCGCGAGGCGGCCAGGATCCCCAGCAGCAGGCCCGCCACCGCTACCCAGCTGTTGCGCGAATCGCCCGCGATGCGGCGCGCGATATGGCGCTGGGTCACGTGCGAGATTTCATGCGCGATCACCGAGGCCAGCTCGTCGCGGGACACCGTCATCGCAATCAGGCCGAGGTGGGTGCCGACAAAACCGCCCGGCAGCGCGAAGGCATTGACGCTCTTGTCCTCGACCAGGAAGTGCTCCCACGCAAAGCGCGCCTGCGTCTCGTCGCCGATGTGCCCGAGCTTGCGCGCAGCCGTCACCAGAGGGTTCCAGATGCCGTCCATGTATTCCTGCAGCAACGGGTCGTGCAGGTAGGCCGGGTCGATACGGATCTGGCGCATGTAGCGGTCGCCGATCTGGCGCTCGGTGCCGACATCAAGGTCTTGCGAGACCGAGTCGCCCAGCGCAGGCAGGTTGACCTGGGCATTCAGCGGGCCCCCGGGCAAGGCCAGGCTGGCGGCTGCGAGCAGGGTGAGCAGGGGGCGGGTGGCGAACGACTTCTTCATCAGGCAAAGGCTCCGGCCAGCGCGGGCTGGCTGTCTATGATGCCTGCAACTCGGTTTCCTTTTTGTTTCCAGGCATGACGTCCCCGCTGACCCACTTCGACGCCCAGGGCCAGGCCCACATGGTGGACGTGTCGGCCAAGGCCGAGACGCACCGCGTTGCCGTGGCCGCAGGCGAGATCCGGATGCTGCCCGCGACCTTCGCGTTGATCACCGGCGGTACCGCCAAGAAGGGCGACGTCCTCGGCGTGGCGCGCATCGCGGCCATCCAGGGCGCCAAGCGCTGCGCCGACCTCGTGCCGCTGTGCCATCCGCTGCCGATCACGCGCGTCAAGGTCGAGTTCGAACTGGACGACGTCGCCAACCGCGTGCTGTGCCGTGCCCAGGTCGAGACGCTGGGCCGCACCGGTGTCGAGATGGAGGCCTTGTGCGCCGTCCAGGTCGGCCTGCTGACCATCTACGACATGTGCAAGGCGGCCGACCGCGGCATGGTCATTGGCAATGTGCGTGTGCTCGAAAAGCAGGGCGGCAAGAGCGGTGAGTGGCGGGCCGCCGAGGCACCGCCGCCTTCAGCGTAGCCTGCGCCAGTCAACCACGGCCGACGCCGGCTCGCATTGCGGCATGGGCGCCGAGGCGGCATCGCTGCAGGACGCGAACCAGTTGTCGCCGGTCGGGTTGCGGAACTCTCGCAGCCGGTCGGCCAGGTGGCGCGCGCCTTCCACGTCGCCCGTTGTCTCCAGCGAGCGCGACCAGTGCATCAGCAACCGCGCGTCGACCAGGTTGAAGGCGGTGCGGCGCGCGGCGGCCAGGGCCAACGGGCCGGGCGAGAGGCTGGTGGCTGCCGCGTAGTCAGCCTGGTGGCTGAAGAACACCGAGCGCTGGCCCGAAGCGATGCGCTTGCCCAGCGGCACGGCGTCCGCGCTGGGCGCGTAGATCGCGACGATGCGTTGGTAGTCCCACAGCGCGAAGACGCTGCCCGCGAGCAGCAGCCCGCCCATCACTTGCCATGGCGCTGCAGAAGCGGGCACAGCGGGCGTGTCGGCCGGCAATGCCAGGCCGAGCGCAAAGCAGGCAGGCAACAGGAAGTACGCATACCAGAGCGGGTACTCCAGCAGGCTGTGCAGCGCGATGGTCAGCACCAGCATCAGGGCCATGCGGCGCAATGGCGCGTCGTCGGTGGCGCGCACGGCGCCGCGCCAGGCCTTCCAGAGTGCCCAGGTGAGCAGGCCGAGCGCCGCGCCGGCCCAGGGCAGTCCCAATTCGACGGCCAGCTGCGCCGGCAGGTTGTGCGTGTGGTCGAAGAACGCAATGGGCCGCGCCGGGAATGGGGTCAGGCTCCAGGCGAAATTGAACTCGCCCCAACCGACGCCAAGCCAGGGATTGGCCAGCGTCAACGCCCAGGCGTCGCGCAGGATGGCCAGCCGCGACGGCGAGCCAGCGCCCTCGGACAACCGTGATGCCGCACCGAAGGCATGGCCGCTTTCGGCGGACCACAGCGAGATCAGCCACCAGCTGACGCCCAGCATCAGCGGCGTGGCGAGCAGGCTCAGGCGCGCATTGCGGGAGAGCTTGCGATCAACGAGGCCCCAGGCGGCCAGCATCCCGATGCCGATGAAGCCGGTGCGGGAGGCGCTCAACACGACGGTGAAGACGCAGGCGAACACCAATGGCTGCAGCATCACGCGCCAGCCGCGCTTCTCGCAGATGAAGACGGCAGCGACCGCAGCCCACATCATCAAGCTGGCCAGATGGTTGGGCTGACGCAAATTGCCAACCGCGCGTCCGGGGATGCCGGAGCGCGCGATGACGTCGCCATCCGCCCAGCCAGGCGCAAAAACCTGCACGAGGCTGATGACGATGCTTGCCATGCCCGCGATGAGCAGGCCCCAGCACAGCGCCTCGGCGGCGCGGCTGCGCATCTCCTTGGACAGGCCCTGGGCGACGAGCAGCACCGCGAGGCCCGCGCCGAGGATCGCGGTGGCGCTCAGCCCCAGCGACGCCGGCAATGCACGCCAGACGACAGAGCACATTGGCGCCGCCAGCAGCAGCGCCAGCCCGATCGCCGCAGGACTTCTCAGGCCAGCGCGCCAACCGGGCGTGAGCCGCGCCCACAGCAGCAATGCGACCCCCCAGCCGGCCAGAGCCAGGAGCTGGTTGTAGAGAGTGGCGGCCGGGGTCTGGTTGAAGGCCAGCAGCGGTGGCAGGGCGGCGGCGAGGATGAGGCCGAAGGGGGCGGCCTGCTGGGAGGAATCGGGCGTCACAGGAGACATGGGCGCGGATGATGGCATGGGCGCTTCAGGTCTTCGCTGCAGTTTCCTCGTGGTAGTCGTCGTCGATGTTGACGGCCCAGATCGCGTCGCGGCTTGCACCGCCCTTGATGATGGCCTGTGCGGCCAGGCGCGCGGACAGCATGGAGTGGTCCTGGTTGTTGTAGCGGTGCATGCCGTTGCGACCACACAGGTAGAGGTTGTCCAGGCCGTCGAGCCAGGCGCGCAGCTCGTCAAAGCGCTGGAAGGCGGCGCCGAAATAGCCTGGGTAGGCCTTAGGCTGGCGCAGCACGGTCGCGTCGAGAAGTTCTGCCTCGTCGGCGAGGCCGAGTTGCTGCATTTCGCGCACGGCCAGCGCCTTCAGCGCGTCTTCGCTCATGGCCCACAGCGAGTCGTCGTCGCGTGCAAAGAACTCCAGGCCGAGCCAGACAGTGTCCGGGTCGGCGACCATGTAGGGGCTCCAGTTGTTGAAGACCTGCACGCGGCCGACCTTGACGCCAGGCTCCTGGATGTAGATCCAGTTGTCTTTAACGTGGCGCGCCTTGCCCGACACCTTGTGCGACATGCGGCGGTAGAGCAGGCCCACGGTGATGAAGTCCCGGTACTCCAAGCCCGAGGCGATCGACAGGGCGGGCGCATCCGGTGCAGGACGGAGTGCCTGCGCAAGTTCGCGGATCGGCATGGTCGAGACGATCGCGTTGGCGTCGAAGCTCTGGCGCTGGCCTTCGGCATCGCGTGCGACGACACGTTCGACCCGGTTCTCGCGCCGGTGAATCTCGTCCACGGTCCAGCCCCGCAGCAAACGTCCCCCACGCCGCTCGAACTCGGCGGCGGCCGCCTCCCACATCTGGCCGGGGCCGAACTTGGGGTAGAGGAAGCTTTCGATCAGCGAAGTGTGCTGACTGTCGTTCTTGCCGGTGACGATCTTCTTCAGTGCCTGCTTCGCGGCGCTGCCAATGGACAGGCTCTTGATGCGCTGGGCACCCCAGTCTGCACTGATGTCGCGGCATGGCACGCCCCAGACCTTTTCGGTGTAGTCCTTGAAGAACTGACGATAGAGCTGGCGGCCGAAGCGGTTGATGAAGAAGTCTTCGAGCGTGTTTTCTGGCTGGATCGGGTTGGCGGCCGCGGCCATGTAGCTGCCGGCGAAGTGCATGCAGCGGGCCAGTCCCATCTTGCGCACCAAGTCCATGCCAGGTTTGAGCGGATAGTCGAAGAACTGCCCACCGAAATAAATGCGCGACTGGCGGCTGCGGACCAGCATGACCGCATCGTCGGTTTCGCTGGCAGTCGCCTCGTGGCGGCCAAGCAGACGTCGTTGGCCCTGGTAGGCGAGCTGCGTATCGCCCTGGCCGCCGGTCGGCTTGGCGACAGGTAGCACGTCGCGCCACCAATCCATGACCCAGTCTGACTTGGAAAAAAAGCGATGCCCGCCGATGTCGATGCGGTTGCCCTTGTAGTTGACCGTCTTGGAGATACCGCCGATCGCGTCGGTGGCCTCCAGGATCGTGACCTGCGGATAGCCGGCGCGCAGCAGCTCCAGGCCAGCGGTGAGGCCGGCGGGACCGGCGCCGATGATGAGAGTGGGCGTCATCGTGCCGGAAGCAGTGCTGCCGGGCGCAGGGAGAACAGCAAGCCTTTGCGCAACAGGAAATTGAACGCGAACGTCGCGCCTGCCGTGGCGAGCTTGGCTGCAGGAGGAGCGAAGTGGAGTTTTCCGACCAGCCACCACAGCAAGGCCTCGGTCAACAGCAGTCCAGCGACGCCGACCACCGCGAAGATCGCAAATTCCATGCGACGGTCGGCCAGTCGGTGATGCGTAAACACGTAGCGCGCGCTGATCGCATAGATAGACAACAACCCGACCGCAAAACCGATTGCGGCCGCGAGGGCGAGGTCCGCGCCCAGGCGAAGGCTGCAGGTGAACACGATCATGTCCAGAGCCAACGCGATCCCGCTGGCGGCGGCATAGAGCATGAATTCCCGTTGGGGGAGCGTTAGCGCTGAGGTTGCAGGGCGACGAATTGACGGCATGAATGCAGCGAGTAGGCCAAGGGTGGGTCGCGATGGGTTGGCGGTTGCCACGTCGCCAGCGGCGTGCGTGCGTGATGTTGCGGAAGGACCAAGAAATCCGGTGGGTCCCACGCACTGCACAGTGCTGCGAGCCGCTGCTGCACTGATGGGGCGTCACAAGAAGCCAGTAACTCCCGGTCTCTGAGACGCATGGCATCGCTGCGGCAGTTCGCGGCATCCTCGTTGATGTTGCGGTGCTGATCGCGCCTCGCACCAAACGCCATTGCGGTATTTCGGTTAAACAGCATGCCGGAGCCTTGTTGCGGCGCGAAGTGGCTGGTGCGCTCGAGCAGGCCCCACACCGGCAAGAGCTGGCCGGGCCAGTAAACGGTGGCTCGCGGCGGAAGGTGGCCAGCAAACGGATGTGATGCACCCGATGGTGACTCTACGGCGCGTGCCAAGTCAGGGCGCTGGTCCCACGCGGCGGCAGCCACTGTGAACAGAGCGGCGCTCGACAGGGCTGCGAACCCCAAGGCTGTGCGTCCGCGCTGGACCAGCAGCCACAGAGCGGCAAAACATGACATGGCCACCGTTGGGAACGACAGCACCAGCATTGCGGACGCGTTTGCTCCTGCTGCTGGGTTTTGCCAAGCCTGTAGCGCCAGCACGTCTCGAAGACGCGCCCAGGAGACAGCCGCGATGCAAAGCAGGATGCACCCGCAGATAAGCCAGCGCGTCGACGCCGATACCTTGCGAACGCGCCAGGCGAGCAGCGACGTGAAAAGCAGCAACGCCGTCGTGGCAGGGCCGTGCTGACCGCCGACATGAATATTGAGCATCGCCAACGCCAGGGCGCAAGCGCTGGTGGGCCAAAGTCCGCCCAGACGCCAGAGCTGCATCACCAACCAGGGCAAGGTCGCAACCGCAAGCAGGTGAGCAATCCAATGGGCGCGCCATAGCTGCAACTGAGTGACCAGCACGAGCTGAAGGCCGTCGGCCAGCACGACGGCAACAGCGAAAAGTGCCAGGTTCGTGATCACGACGGCATGGAGCAGTCGAGTCAATCCGGCGCTGGGGCGCAGTTTGGCAACGACCAGCAGGACTGCCAGATCAAGACCCACGGTCAGCCAGTCCAGCAGCGACCAGTTCTGCAACAGCACCTGCGCATTGACGGTGCCGATCAATGACCACCAGTAGGGGTCGTAGCGCTTCAGCAAGCCATCCCAGGGTGGCAGCCCGGCTGCGCCTGCCAACATCGCCAACGGAACGATGCATAGCGCCCACCACCAGCGCCGGTCCTTCTGTGCGAGATAGCAGCCGGTAACCAGCACGACGGGCAGCGCCATCAGCGGGTGGAACAGCGTTGCCGCGCCCTGCAGGCCAGCCACCCTGGCCAAGCGGCCGCTCAAAAGCGCCACAAGGCTCCACAACAACAGCGGTTCAGCGACGGTGCGGGCCGTCAGAAATGGCTCGCCGTATCCGAACACCCAGCCGCCGCCGTAGATCGGCGAAACGACGCCATACGCCAGCAAGCCCCAAAGGGCCGCCGGCTGCCACCGCTGCTCCAAGGGTTTCAACAGTGTCAGGAGCGCGCCCGCCATGAGGGTCCAGCTGAGCAACACGCCCACCACATGGGTGGCGTACTTGCCCAAGGCCGAGTACAGCGGTGCAACAACGTGGGCGTAGACCGAATAGCGGTCCTGCGAACCGCTGGCGAAAAACATGTCTTCCGATAACGCCGGTACCTCTGAATGCCGGAGCACCTGCCCGAAGTAGAGGATGCCGTCGTGCCACAGGCCGCGATAGGGTTGTGCCGCCAGCATCCAGCCAAGGACGGCGAGCAAAACGATGGTTTGACGTCGCCGAAGCAAACCCCACATGGTCGACATTTGATGCAATAAGAAGAAAAGGGGCCCGCAGGCCCCTTTGTCATGCGGCGAACCGCTGTTTGATCAGGAATTGTTCTTGGCCAGGGCCGTGATCACTGCTGCGGGCAGGTTGCCAGTGCCGACGGTCTCCCACTTCAGGCGGGAGTCGTCCATCGTCGGTGTGATGGTGATAGTGCCAGTTCCGCCCGAATTACCCATGGCACCGGTCGGAATGGTTGCGACGATCACGCCGTTTGCATTCACCACGGCGGCACTGATCAAAGGCGTAGCCGTGAACGCCGGGATGCCCGAAGTCGCAGCGGCGGCAGTCGTGCAATTCGTCAGCGCACCTTGCTCCTGCGCGCAGATGGCGACAGCCTTCTTCAGCGAATCGATGCTCGCAATTGCTGAAGCAGCCTTCGACTTGGATGTGTAGTCCCGGTACTGCGGAATCGCCACAGCGGCCAGGATGCCGATGATGGCCACGACGATCATCAGTTCGATCAGGGTGAAGCCTTGTTGGGCGCGTGCTTTCAGGTTCATGTGATTACTCCAGCGAAGTGAGTGGTGGGAGGGCAGACCCCTTGAATGCAGGGGTCGTGCCAGCTTTTCGAGGCCCCTTTGCCGTGCGAAACCGCACGGATCCACGGCGGAAAGGCCGCTGGACTGACAAAAAACGTCATCTCGAACTGACGCGTTGTGTCACCCGGCCGCGGCCAGCCGAGAAACGTCAGACGAAAAAAAGGCGCCTCGCGGGCGCCTTCTGCCGAGCCGCAACGCTCAGAGTTGCATCTCTTGCCCTGCCAGCAGCGCGCTGATGCGGTGTGGGCTGCTCAGCGCCTGCACGCCTTGCATCACGGCGTCGGCCTCGCCGGGCTTGATATGGGTGATGCGGACGTCGACGCTGCCGGCCAGCTGCGCCAGCTCCTTGCCGAGGTCAGCGGGGCAAAGATGACGGCTGACGTGCGCGAGTTCGGCCTCGTCGTCACTGAAGGCGGTTTCGATGACGAGGTGCGACAGGCGAAGCTCGGCCAGACGCTTCCACAGCGCCGGGTTGGGGCCGGTGTCGCCGGTGAACACCCAGTGCGCATGTTGCGCCGCAGCGCCGCCGTCGACGGCAAAGCCAACCGCCGGGACGGTGTGGACGGCGGACAGCACTTCGATGACTCGGCCGCCGATTTCCAGTCGCTCGCCGATCTGGAAGGCGTGCAGCGACAGCACCGGCGCTTCGCGCGTGGGCAGGGCCGTGAAATCGGGCCAGATGACGCCGTTGAAGATGTGGCGGCGCAGTGCGTCCAGCGTCTCGGGCAGGGCATGGACCTGGATGGGCGGGCGGCCGGCAGCGGCACGCAGGCGCAGCACGGCGTCGGCCAGCAGCGGGATGCCCAGCACATGGTCGAGGTGCGAGTGGCTGAGCAGGATGTGGTCGATGGCGGCCAGTGCATCCAGCGGCAGGTCTCCCACGCCCGTGCCGGCGTCGATGAGGACATCGTCGTCGAGCAGGAAGGCTGTGGTCTTGTAGCCGGCAGCAATGGCGCCGGAGCAGCCCAGGACGCGGATGTTCATGCGATGCGTGGCTCGGTGTCGTGGCCTCGCTTCAGGCGAGGTGGAGCCAAGAATGTACGCACCCGCCCCGGAGGTCGGACGGTCGGATTACCGAGTTGGGGGTGTCGCTATCGTGAGGAAGTCACGCAGCCGCCGAGGCCGGCTGATCGGGCCGGCAACGGCTCCTGATCGGCCGTCCACGCGGCCAAAAACCGGCGCGGCGCGGGCAATCAGCCCTGAATGAATTGCATCTGCGTGCCGGCAAGTTCGATCAGGTCGCCGGTGCGCAATGCAATCGATTCACCCGTCAGCGGGATGCCGTTGACACTGGGGCGCTGGCCGCCCTCGACGTGGGCAAAGACGTAGCCGGTGGGGCGCTTGGTGATGGAGGCCACCTGCACGCCGGGCTTGCCGAGCGTGGTGACGACCTTGGTCAGCGCCACTTCGCGGCCCGCAGCGGCGCCCGTCAACACCTTGATGGAAGCCGGCCCGATGGGCGCCGTGGTGCCCAGTGAGCCAAACGAGGAGGTGAGCCCCAGATTCGGCGGCGCGCCGGCGCCGGGCTTGAGGATCATCGTCTTCTCGTAGTCCCCACCGTCGTTCAGCAGGAACTTGATCTTGTACTTGCCGATCTCGACCGTGTCGTTGTCTGCCAGCAGCTGCTTCTTGATGGCCTTGCCATTGATGTAGGTGCCGTTGGTGGAATTGAGGTCCTCAATGAAGACATCGGCACCGACCATCTGCAGGACAGCGTGCTCACCGCTGACGGCAAGGTTGTCGATGACGATGTCGTTGTACGGCCGCCGACCCAGCGTGGTCTTGTCCTTGGTGATCTGTACCTCCTTGATCACCACGCCGTCGAGCGAGACCACCAATTTGCCCATGTAAGACCTCAAGTTCTGTTGTACGTGCCACGACTCATCAGGCAGGAGAGTCTTTGCCGCCGCGTCGACCGAAGGGCCACCAGCCCCGTCCTTCGGTACGTTGGCGGCCCTCGGCGCGGGCCAGGATGAGCGCGATGTTATCGCGACCGCCGGAGTCATTGGCTGCGTTGATCAGCGCGCGTGCAGCCTCGGGCAGAGCCGGATTGCCATTGAGCAGATTGGCGAGGCTGTCGTCGTCGAGCATGTCCGACAGGCCATCGGAGCAGAAAAGATAGGTGTCGCCCGGCTGCACCTCGTGCAGATGCAGCTCCAGCAACACCGTGTCTTCGACGCCGACGGCGCGTGTGACGAGATTCTTGTTGCTGGAGAAAGCCGCTTCCTCGAC
This sequence comes from Pelomonas sp. Root405, assembly GCF_001425165.1. GTDB lineage: Bacteria > Pseudomonadota > Gammaproteobacteria > Burkholderiales > Burkholderiaceae_C > Pelomonas. Next base: position 572,544 of record NZ_LMDU01000011.1, on the reverse strand, counting down.
GGTCAGCAGGCCGGCATCGATCTGTTCCTGCAGCAGCGAATGGTCGCGGGTGATCTGCATCAGGCGGCCGGCCCGCAGCCGGTAGCCGCGCGAGTCGCCCACATGGCCGAGCAGCAGGCCTTCCGGGCGGAAAACGCCCAGCACCAGCGTTGTGCCCATGCCCGCGTACTTGGGGTTGGTGTTGGCGGCGTTGAAGATGGCGCGGTTGGCGTTGTCCACGCAAATGTCCATCGCGCGCTTGACTTCACCCGCGCGTGCCTCGCGTCCGGCGTCTTTGAGCCAGCGACCGAGTTCGGTGCTGATGAAGCCGGTCAGCATCTGGCTGGCCACTTCGCCAGCGTTGTAGCCGCCCATGCCGTCGGCCAGCACGGCGAGACCGGCAGCCTCATCGAGGGCGACCGAGTCTTCGTTGTTGTCGCGCGCACGGCCCACGTCGGTGGCGCTGAAGAACTCCAGGATCATGAGGCTTGGGAGGGGTCGTGGGGCTCAGCGCCGCAGGCAGGGGAGCGGCGATTCTGCCCTGCTTCCTCGGGCGTCAAGCGCAGTGTTTGTGCGAAGGCTGCATCCTGAGACTGGGCCACCTCGGGCGCGTTCGGCTCGGCTTGCAAGTCCATGACGAGGACGGCCTCCAGGTCGCGCGCCATTTGCTCGCCCGAGGCGTAGCGCAGCTCCGGGCGCTTTTCCAGCGCGACCGCGAGCACCAGGGCCAGCGATTCGGGCAGGCCGGGCCGGCGCGTGCGCACATCGGCGGCGGGTTCCGTCGCGATCTGCTGCATCAGCCGTGCCATGGAATCGCTTTGGTGCGGCAATGTGCCGCTGAGCAACTGATAGAGCAGCACGCTGAGCGAATACAGGTCGCTGCGGCCATCCACCGTCAAGCCGGCCAGTTGTTCGGGCGACATGAATGACGGTGTGCCCAGCACCAGCCCCGTGCGCGTGCGGCTGCCATCGCCCACGCGGGCGATGCCGAAGTCCATCAGCTTCAAGCTGCCGTTGACGCGGTCCAGCATGACGTTGGCGGGCTTGATGTCGCGGTGGATAACGCCCTGGCTGTGCGCATAGTGCAGCGCGCGTGCCAGGCGGGCGCCGAGTTGCACGACTTCGCGCACCGGCAGCAACTGGCCGGCCTTGGTGAACAGGCTGAGGTCGCGGCCCAGCACGTACTCAAGGGCGATCCAGGCGTCGCCGCCGTCCTGTCCGGCGTCGACGACCTGCAGGATGTCGGGGTGTTCCAAGGCGCGTGCCGCACGCGCTTCGCGCATGAAGCGTTCGCGCACGTCGGCCAAGTCTTCGGCAGAGAACTCACGGCTCAGCGCCAGGCGCTTGATCGCCACTTGACGGCCGGTGGAGCGCTGGGTGGCCTTGTAGACGATGGCCATCGCGCCCCGGCCTATCTCGGCGCCGAGGTCGAAGTCACGCAGATCCTGCGCGGTTGACGCGGCCGTTGCCTGGGGCGCCGAAGCGCCGGGGGCGTGGGTTTGCTGGACGGCGGGAAGCGTTGACAGCTCGCTAGCGGGCGCGTCACTACCGGCCGCGCGGCCGATGATGCGCTGCCAGAAGCTGGGTTTGCCAGTCGCCATGCCGTTGATCTTAGGCGGAGCAGATCGGCTCCGACCCCATCCCATCGCTACGGCCCTAAATCAAAAAGCCGCTGGGCAGTGGCCCAGCGGCTTTTGCTTGTTGGAGCAAGCCGCTTACAGCAAGGCCTTGAGCAGCTTGGCCATCTCGGACGGGTTGCGCGTGATCGTGAAGCCGCACTCCTCCATGATGGCCAGCTTGGCGTCGGCCGTGTCGGCACCGCCCGAGATCAGCGCGCCGGCGTGGCCCATGCGCTTGCCGGGGGGGGCAGTGACACCTGCGATGAAGCCGACGATGGGCTTTTTCATGTTGGCCTTGCACCAGCGCGCGGCTTCCGCCTCGTCCGGGCCACCGATCTCGCCGATCATGATGACGGCGTCGGTGTCCGGGTCGTCGTTGAAGGCCTGCATCACGTCGATGTGCTTCAAGCCGTTGATCGGGTCGCCGCCGATGCCAACAGCGCTGGATTGACCCAGGCCGATCTCGGTCAACTGGGCCACGGCTTCATAGGTCAGCGTGCCCGAGCGCGAGACGACGCCGATGCGGCCCTTGCGGTGGATGTGGCCCGGCATGATGCCGATCTTGATTTCTTCCGGCGTGATCAGGCCCGGGCAGTTGGGGCCCAACAGCAGCGTGCGCTTGCCGCCGGCTGCTTCCTTGGCCTTCATCTTGTTGCGCACCTCCAGCATGTCCCGTACGGGGATGCCTTCGGTGATGCAGATCGCCAGGTCCAGGTCGGCCTCGACGGCTTCCCAGATCGCGGCCGCAGCGCCCGCGGGCGGCACGTAGATGACCGACACGGTCGCGCCGGTCTGGCCAGCCGCTTCCTTGACGGTCGCGTAGATGGGGATCTCGCTGAACTTTTCGCCGGCCTTCTTCGGGTTCACGCCCGCGACGAAGGCGTTCTTGCCGTTGGCGTAGGCCTGGCAGCCCAGCGTGTGGAACTGGCCAGTCTTGCCCGTGATGCCCTGGGTGATGACCTTGGTGTCTTTGTTGATGTAGATCGACATGTCTTGTTCTCCTGGGCTTTAAGCGACGGCCGCGACGATCTTGGTGGCCGCTTCGGCCATCGTGTCGGCCGCGATGATGGGCAGGCCGGATTCGGCCAGCATCTTCTTGCCCAGTTCTTCGTTGGTGCCCTTCATGCGCACGACCAGTGGCACGGACAGGTTTACCGCCTTGCAGGCGGTGATGACGCCTTCGGCGATGGTGTCGCACTTCATGATGCCGCCGAAGATGTTGACCAGAATGCCCTTCACGCTCTTGTTCTTCAGCATGATCTTGAAGGCTTCGGTCACCTTCTCGGCCGTGGCGCCACCGCCGACGTCGAGGAAGTTGGCTGGCTCGCCGCCGAACAGCTTGATGGTGTCCATCGTGGCCATGGCCAGGCCGGCGCCGTTCACCAGGCAGCCGATGTTGCCGTCGAGGCTGATGTAGGCCAGGTCGAACTTGCTGGCTTCCACTTCGGCCGGATCTTCTTCATCCAGGTCGCGGTAGGCCACGATCTCGGGGTGGCGGAACAGCGCGTTGGCGTCGAAGTTGAACTTCGCGTCCAGCGCCATCAGGTTGCCCTTGCTGTCGCGGTTCAGCGGGTTGATTTCAACCAGCGACGCGTCGGTATCCATGTAGCACTTGTAGAGCTTGGCGAACACGTCGACGGCCTGGTCGACCGTGTGGCCTTCCATGCCGATGGCGGCGGCGATCCTCTTCGACTGTTCGGGGGTGATGCCGGTCAGCGGGTCGATGATCTCGGTGATGATCTTTTCGGGGCTGCTGTGGGCGACCTCTTCGATGTCCATGCCGCCTTCGCTGGAGGCGATGAAGGCAATCTTCTGTGTGGCGCGATCGGTCACCAGGGAGATGTAGAACTCCTTGCCGATGTCGGCGCCTTCCTCAATGTAGAGGCGACGGACCTTCTGACCTTCCGGGCCGGTCTGGTGGGTCTTGAGCTGCATGCCGAGGATGGCCTCGGCCTTTTCCTTCAGGTCATCGATGCTCTTGGCCACTTTGACGCCGCCGCCCTTGCCGCGGCCACCCGCGTGGATCTGTGCCTTGACCACCCAGACCGGGCCGCCCAGCTTCTGAGCGGCTTCGAGGGCCTCCTGCACAGTGAAGGCCGGGATGCCGCGCGGCACCGGCACGCCAAACTGGCGCAGGATCTCTTTGCCCTGGTATTCGTGAATTTTCATGGCTGGGTCTCTCGGGTCGGGAAGTCAGGAATCGGTTGTGGCTGGCTCGGGTGTCCCGGGGAGCTACCGGGTGCCGGCTCGGCGGCATCGGTGTGCCAGCGCGGATAGAACTTGGCGACGGCTGCGCCATCGCGGCGCAGGGCGTGGCAGCGGTCGAGCTGGAAAGGCGGATTGCCGGCCGCGTCACCTTCGCGCGTATCGATCACGGAGCCGGCCATGGCCTGGATGACGGCGGTGGGCAGTACCTGGCACAACTCGGTCAGATGAGTACAGCCGCGGGTTCCAGCCAGGCGCTCGTTGACCGCCTGGCGGAAACCCTTCATCAGGTTCAGGCCGGCGAGGCGGGCGTAGGCCCCGCCGTGCTCGTCGCAATTGCCGGGATAGGGCATCCACAACATCTCGGAGCTTGCGGCCGTGATCGTCAGCCCGGCGTCCACAGTCAGGTGCAGGCGCATCTCGTGGATGGGATCGCCGGCCTTGCGGGCTTCGCCGGCAAGAGGGACGTCATGCGTCTTCGTGTCAACCAAGCCGGCTTCGACATCGAACAATCCGTCATCGCGTGCAAACACCTGCACATCGAGTGCGCGGCGGTGCAGCAGGCGGCGCGTGATGGACGGGTGGACGGCAGGCATGGACGGGAATTGGGCAGAACGACCGGCCGATGCCGGGACGGTGTTCGCCGGGCTCGTACCGCTGTTTGCCGTGGAGGCAAGGCGCTTGTAACCGGGTGAACCGCCGTTTTGGGGCAGGCGGCAATGTAGCACGGAGGGTGAAAACTACCCCTGCGCGCTCGGTCAAGCGGCCCTTAGGCCTTCAGCAAGCGGCGCACCAGATCGGGCGCAAATCCGCGCGCCAGCAGGAAACGGCTTTGCCGAGCCTGTTCTGTCACATCACGAGACGGCTCGGCGCCGAAACGCCTCAGCCAGACCTCGCGAGCGCGGTCCAGCTCTGTCGCCCGCAGCGCCGCCTGCTGCTCCGCATCCAGTTTCAAACCGTGCTGCGCCAGCTCCTGCTGGATGCGCTGCGCGCCAAAACGGCTGGCGCGTACATGCACGCGGGACTCGACGAAGCGGTTTTCATCGAGGTAGCCATCGGCGGTGAGGCTGTCGAGGAGCGCCTCGATGACTTTGTCGGTGGATTCCGGCGCGTCCTCGACAGCCGTGGCGCTGCTTTCGCCGCCGGCTCGGTCGGCTTCGGCGCGTCGTGCCCGCTGCTGCTGCTCAATTCTGAGCAGCTTGCGCCTGAGTTCGGCACGGCTTTGTTCGCGCTGGGCCAACAGGCCAATGGCGCGGGCCTTCAGCGAGAGGGGCGCACGCGCCACGGCGGTCGGCGCTGAAGCCTTACTCCGGCGCGGCTGTGGTCAGCAGCGCAACACCCAGCGATTCACGGATCTTGTTTTCGATCTCGCGGGCGACATCGACGTTCTCGCGCAGGAACTCGCGGGCGTTGTCCTTGCCCTGGCCGATCTTTTCGCCTTGGTAGGCGTACCACGACCCCGACTTCTCGACGATCTTGGCGACGACGCCCATGTCGACGATCTCGCCCTCGCGGCTGATGCCCTCGCCGTAGAGGATGTCGAACTCGGCCGTCTTGAACGGCGGGCTGACCTTGTTCTTGACGACCTTGACCTTGGTCTCGGAGCCGATGACTTCCTCGCCCTTCTTGATGGAGCCGATGCGGCGGATGTCCAGGCGCACGGAGGCGTAAAACTTGAGCGCATTGCCGCCGGTGGTCGTTTCGGGCGAGCCGAACATGACGCCGATCTTCATGCGAATCTGGTTGATGAAGATGACCATGCAGTTGGTCTTCTTGATCGTGGCGGTCAGCTTGCGCAGCGCCTGGCTCATCAGGCGGGCCTGCAGTCCCGGCAGGCTGTCGCCCATTTCGCCTTCGAGCTCGGCCTTGGGGGTCAGCGCCGCGACCGAGTCGATGACGATGAGGTCCACCGAACCTGAGCGCACCAGGGCGTCGACGATCTCAAGCGCCTGCTCACCGGTGTCAGGCTGGCTGATCAGCAGTTCCTGCAGATTGACGCCGAGCTTCTGCGCGTACTGGATGTCCAGGGCGTGCTCGGCGTCGATGAAGGCGCAGGTGCCTTGCAGCTTCTGCATCTCGGCGATGACCTGCAGCGTCAGCGTCGTCTTGCCCGACGATTCGGGGCCGTAGATCTCGACGACGCGGCCGCGCGGCAGGCCGCCGACGCCCAGGGCGATGTCCAGGCCCAGCGAGCCGGTGGAGACGACCTGGATGTCTTCGATCACCTCGCCTTCGCCGAGCCGCATGATCGAACCCTTGCCGAACTGCTTTTCGATCTGGGCGAGGGCGGCCTGCAGGGCCTTGGCTTTTTCGGTGTTCAGGGCTTTGACGGGGGCGTCCATGCGAATCTCCGTAGGGAATGGCTGAATTATGGGGCAAGCTGTAGGTTTGTACAGTGGTTTGTCCCTCGATCTGCGGCAGCCCGCAGCGTCAGGATTGATGAGCATGCTAGGCGGCAGGTGGCTCAATGCGTGAGCCACCTGCTCAACACCTAACATCGGCGGCGGAGACAAAAAACCATGCGCATCCTGATTGCCGAAGACGACCAAGTGCTGGCTGATGGGCTGTTGCGTGCGCTGCGCGCGTCGGGTTACGCGGTGGATCGCGTCAGCAGCGGTACTGAGGCGGACTCCGCCTTGGCCACGCACGACTTCGACCTCGTCATCCTCGACCTCGGCCTGCCGCGACTGCATGGGTTGGAAGTGCTGCGCAAGTTGCGCGCCCGCGGTTCGACGATGCCGGTGCGCATCCTGACAGCGGCCGACAGCGTCGAGCAACGCGTCAAGGGCCTGGATCTGGGCGCGGACGACTACATGGCCAAGCCCTTCTCGCTGCAGGAGCTGGAGGCGCGAGTGCGGGCATTGACTCGACGCGGGCTGGGCACGGCCAGCAGCGTCATCAAGCACGGCCCGCTGACCTTCGACGCGACCGGGCGCGTGGCCTACATCAATGACCAGATGCTGGAGCTTTCGGCGCGCGAGCTGTCGCTGCTGGAAGTGCTGCTGCAGCGCGCCGGTCGGCTGGTCAGCAAGGACCAGCTGGTCGAGCGCCTGTGCGAGTGGGGCGAGGAGGTCTCGAACAACGCCATCGAGGTCTACATCCACCGGCTGCGCAAGAAGATCGAGCAGGGGCCGATCCGCATCGCGACCGTGCGTGGCCTGGGCTACTGCCTGGAAAAGATCGCCTCCTAGATGCCCAACAAGGACGGCGCCAGCCCCGAGCAGGGCTCGATGGCTCGGGCGGGCGCCCCTGCGGCCCAGGGCTCGCTGTTCGGCGAGATCCTCGATTGGATGCTTGCGCCGCTGTTGCTGATCTGGCCGATCAGCGTCGCGCTGACCTGGTTGGTGGCCCAGGGCATCGCCAGCCGGCCCTATGACCGCGAACTGGGCGAGGTGGCGCGCAGCCTGGGGCTGCAAGTCGCGGCCGAGTCCGCGCCGGCCAAGGGCCGCGACCGCTATGCGCTGGTGCCGGAGGCGGCGGCGCTGCTGCGAGCGGACGCGTCGGACACGGTTTTCTACCAGGTACTCGGCGTGCGCGGCGAGCTGCTCAGCGGCGATGCGAGCCTGCCTGTGCCGTCGGAGGACGCGCCCGTCGTCCCCTGGGAACTGCATTTCCGCGACGACGAGGTCGGCACCGATGCCGTGCGCGTGGCCTACCTCTGGGTGTCGCCCGAGGGCCAGGCCGGCTCGACCAAGACCATGCTCGTGCAGGTGGCCGAGACCCTGGGCAAGCGCGCGCGGCTGACCAACGAGATCATCAAGGGTGTCATCCTGCCGCAGTTCGTCATCCTGCCGCTCGCGGTGCTGCTGGTCTGGCTGGCGCTGGCACGCGGCATCTCGCCGCTGAACGAGTTGCAGCGGCGCATCCGCTCGCGCGAGAGTTCAGACCTGTCACCCATCGATGAACAGCGCGTGCCCGATGAGGTGGCGCCGCTGGTTCAGGCCATCAACGACCTGCTGATGCGGCTGGACCTGTCGATGAGCCGCCAGAAGCATTTCCTTGCCGATGCGGCGCATCAGCTGAAGACACCGCTGGCGGGCCTACGCACCCAGGCCGAGCTGATCCAGCGCGAGATCGACGCCGGCCGTGCCTCGCCCGAGGAACTCAAGCGCTCGCTGGCCCACATCGCCCGGGCCAGCGAGCGTGCAGCGCACATGGTCAACCAGCTGCTGTCCATGGCGCGCGCCGAGGACGCCGAGCAGGCCATGCGGCGTGAGCCGGTCAACCTGGCCGAGATCGCCATCGACACGGTGCGCGACTTCGTGCCGCGCGCGCTGGAGCGGCGCATCGACCTGGGCTACGACGGCGTTGCGCCGGACGACAGCCGGTTGCGCGTGCAGGGCCAGCCGGTGCTGATTGGCGAGCTGATCCGCAACCTGGTCGACAACGCCTTGCTCTACACCCCCGCGGGCGGGCTCGTGACGGTGCGCATCGTCGAGGACCCCTTCGGCCAGGTCATCGTGCTGCAGGTCGAGGACACCGGGCCGGGCATCGCACCGGCGGAGCGGGACAAGGTCTTCCAGCCCTTCTACCGCTCGCTGGGAAGCGGCGCCGAAGGCTCGGGCCTGGGCCTGGCCATCGTGCAGGAAATCGTGCAGCAGCACGAGGCCGAGCTGACGCTGGACGACACCCGTGTGCGCCGCGCTGCGGGCGGTGAATCGCCCGATGGCCAGGGGCCGGGCGCGCGCTTCACGATCCGCTTCCAAGCGGTGCCTGCTGCTACGTTTTGACCAGCTTCTTGGCGCGCGCGATGGACAGCAGCAGGCCGAGTGACAGGCCCAGCGTCACCATGGCCGTGCCGCCATAGCTGATGAAGGGCAGGGGCACGCCCACGACGGGGAGGATGCCGCTGACCATGCCCATGTTGACGAAGACATAGGTGAAGAAGCTCAGCGTCACCGCGCCCGCCATCAGCCGACCGAACAGCGTCGGTGCATCCGACGCGATCATCAACCCGCGCAGGATCAGCGCCGAAAAGCCGGCCAGCAGCGCCAGTGCGCCCATCAGTCCGAACTCCTCGCCGAAGGCCGCGAAGATGAAGTCCGTCGTGCGCTCGGGGATGAACTCCAGGTGCGTCTGCGTGCCCTGCATGAAGCCTTTGCCCGTGAGGCCGCCGGAGCCGATGGCGATCTCGCCCTGGATGATGTGGAAGCCTTTGCCGAGCGGGTCCTTGGTCGGGTCGAGCAGGGTGCAGACACGGGTCTTCTGATAGGGCTTCAGCAGGGGCCAGGTCACCTCGGGCTGGCAGATCTGGTCCTCGCTCAGCACCAGCGCCGTGATACCGGCGGCCGCCAGCACGACCGCGGGCACGATGAGTTTCCAGGGCAGGCCGGCGAAGAAGATGACATACAGCCCAGCGGCCAGCACCAGGATGCCGGTGCCGAGGTCGGGCTGCTTGGCGATCAGCAGGAAGGGCAGCAGCAGCAGCGCGAAGGCGGCGATGAAGTCCGGCCAGCGCAGCAAGCCCTCGCGCTTCTGGAACCACCAGGCCAGCATCAGCGGCGTGGCCAGCTTGAGCAGCTCGGACGGCTGGATCTGCGTCACGCCGACGCTGAGCCAGCGCGTCGCCCCCTTCTTGCTGACGCCGAAGAGCGCCGTGGCGATGAGCAGCGCGATGCCGAGCGTGTACAGCGGCACGGCCAGGGCCATCAGCGTCTGCGGCGGCACGCGCGAGACGATGTACATCAGGCCCAGCGCCAGCCCCATGTTGCGCGCATGGTCGACGAACCGCGTGCCATGGTCATAACCGGCCGAGTACATGCACAGCAGCCCCCAGCCGCACATCCAGACGATGGCCAGCAGCAGCGGTGCGTCCAGGCCGCTGAGCCAGGGCTTCACGCGTTGCCACAGCGGCGGGCGCTCGAAGACGGTCATCGCGAAGCTCCTGAAGCCGGTGCGGACGCCGCAGCTGCCGTCACCGCAGATGCGGCCTGGCTCGGTGGCAGCAGCGGCACGTCAGCCACCTTGCGCGGCGTGCCGATGGGCGCGTAGGTCTGGCCCAGCTGCGTCTTGGCAATGTCTTCCTCGCTGGGGTAGACGCCGGCCAGCAGGTAGTCGAACACGCGGCGCGCAATCGGTGCGGCGGCCGCGGAGCCCCAGCCGGCGTTCTCGACGATGACGGCCAGCGCGACGCTCGGCTGGTCCACCGGCGCGAAGGCGACGTAGAGGGAGTGGTCGCGTTTGCGTTCGTCGGCCTTGATGGCGCTGTAGCGCTCGCCGGCGCGCAGACCGACGGCCTGAGCGGTGCCGGTCTTGCCGCCGCTCAGATAGCTCGCGCCAAGGAAGACCTGGCGCGACGTGCCTTCCAGCGTCACGCCGCCCATCGCGTTGCGGATGACGTCCACATCGGCAGGCCGCAGCGGCAGCGGGGTCAGCGCGTCACTGGCGGTACGGCGCTGCTCATGGCGCACGACATCCTCGATCTCGCGCACCAGGCGCGGGCGGTAGCGCTGGCCGCCCGAGGCGACGATGGCATAGGCATTGGCCATCTGCAGCATCGTGAAGCTGTTGTAGCCCTGGCCGATGCCCAGCGAAATGGTCTCGCCCGGGAACCACTTCTGGTTCGCCGGATTCTTGGCGAAATAGCGGCGCTTCCAGTCCTGTGAGGGGAGCACGCCGGTGACCTCGCCCTGCACGTCGATCTCGGTCTTGCGGCCCAGGCCGAAGGGTGCCAGCTCGTCATGGATCAGGTCCACACCCATCTCGTTGGCCAGGCTGTAGAAGTAGACATTGGACGAGCCGACGATGGCCAGGCGCATGTCCTTGGGGCCGGGCCGGTCGGCCTCCGGGCTGCCGAAGGTGCGTCCACCGAAGCTGTAGGTCAGGTTGTCCTGGATGACGACGTTCGGCCCGCGCTTGCCGCTGGTCAGTGCGGCCATGGCCATCAGCGGCTTGAAGGTCGAGCCGGGCGGGTAGGTGCCGCGCAGCGCGCGGTTGAGCAGCGGCTTGTCGATGTCCTCGTTGAGCTCGCGCCAGGAATCGGCGTCGATGCCGTCGACGAAGAGGTTGGGGTCGAAGGTCGGCTTGGACACGAAGGCGAGCACCTCGCCGTTGCGCGGGTCGATGGCCACCAGCGCGCCGCGGCGCTCGCCGAACAGCCGCTCCACCAGGGCCTGCAGCTTGATATCGATGGACAGATTCAGCGTGTTGCCGGGCGTCGGTGGGCGGTGGTCCAGGCGGCGCACCGCGCGGCCGCCCGCGCTGGTCTCGACCTGCTCGAATCCGGTGATGCCATGCAGCTCACGCTCATAGGCCTGCTCCAGACCGAGCTTACCGATGTATTCGGTGCCACGGTAGTTGGCCAGGTCCTCCTCCTCCCAATCCTCCATCTGCTTCTTCTCGGCCTGATTGATGCGGCCGATGTAGCCGATCAGGTGGGCGCCGACGTCGCCGAGCGGGTAGGAGCGGAACAGCCGCGCCTTGATCTCCACGCCCGGAAAGCGATAGCGCTGGGCCGTGAAGCGGGCGACCTCCTCGTCGGTCAGCTTGGTGCGGATGGGCAGCGAGTCGGTGTGCTTGGCTTCGTCCATCAGGCGCTTGAAGCGGCGCTTGTCGCGTGGCTGAATGTCCAGGATCTCGCCGAGTGCTTCGATGGTGGCGTCGAGGTCGACCACCTTTTCGGGGTTGATCTCCAGCGTATAGGCCGAATAGTTGCTGGCCAGCACGACGCCGTTGCGGTCCTTGATCAGGCCGCGGTTGGGCACGATGGGCACGATGGCAATGCGATTCGACTCGGCGCGGGCCGCCAGGTCATCGTGCTGGATGACCTGCAGCCAGACCAGACGGGCCACCAACAGCCCGAAGCAAAACAGCACGAAGGCCGCGGCGGCCAGCACGCGCATGCGAAACCGCGACAGCTCCTGGGGGAGGTTCTTGAGGACGACCACGGCTGAGGGCGCTGTCAGAGCGGGCGGTTCGCGTCGCGGTCCGGCGCGCGGCGCTGCGGCGCCAGCAGCAGCACGCTGATCACCGGCCACAGCGCGGCCTCGAACACCGGCGCCAGCAGCACGCCCCAGCCCGGCCACATGCCGCCGACGATCATTCGCACGACCAGCGCCAGTGCATGGGCGCCGAAGAACAGCGGCAGGACCTGCACCGCCTGCGCGCCGAGCGGGAACCAGGTCAGGCGGCGGTGCAGCATGATCGCGCCGAAGCTCAGGGCGCTGTAGGCCAGCGCGTGCTGGCCGAGCAGCGCGCCGTCATGCACGTCGACGAGCAGGCCGAACACAAAGGCCCACAGCACGCCGACGCGCCTGGGCTGATGCACGCCCCAGAACACCAGCACCACGGCCAGCACGTCCGGCATGGCCGCATGCCGACCGGCCGGCACCATGTCGATCATCAGGGCGACGATCAGCGTGAAGGCGATGAACCAGGGGTTGGCCGGCAGCAGCAGCTGGTCGGCGGCGCGCGGCATGATCATGGCGCGGCTCCCGAGGCCTTGGCGGCGGCCTTCTCGGCGCGCTCCACCTTCTTCGCGGCGCGAGCGCTGGCCTTGGTGTCAGCGGCCGATGCCGCTTCGGCGACTGCAGCCACATCGGCTTCGCGCTTGGCCGAGAGGTGTCGGTCCTGCGGCAGCAGCACCAGCACGTGGCGGGCGCTGTCCGGCTGGGCGATGGGTGCCAGCAGCACCTGGGCGAAGCTGGAGTCGCCGCGCCGCTCGACGGCGCTGACTTTGGCGACCGGCAAGCCCGGCGGATAGACGCCGTCCAGCCCCGAGGTCGTCATCACATCGCCGACCTTCACGTCCGAATTCGCAGCCAGGAAGCGCAGTTCCATGCCCGCGCCGTCGGCCCGGCCGGCGGCGGCGTTGCGCATCTGGGTGCGTGCGTTCAGCAGCGGGATGGCGGCCTCCTTGTCGGTCAGCAGCGTGACTTCGGCGGACAGCGGGTAGACGCGCGTCACCTGCCCCAGGACGCCGGCCTCGTTGATGACAGGCGCGCCGGCGGTGACGCCGACCGTCGCGCCGCGGTCGAGCACCACGCGGCGCGAGAACGGGTCGGGCGCCTCGAACAGCACCTCGGCAGGGATGGCCGGCACGCTCAGCGAAGGCACCAGGCCCAGCAACTTGCGCAGCCGGTCGTTCTCGGTCTGAAGCGCTTCCGCGCGCGACAGGCGCTCGGCCTGTGCACTGAGCTGGCGGCGAGCCTGGTCCTCGGCTGCCATGGCGCGCTGGGTACCGCGTAGGTAGTCGCCGGCCGTCTCCCAGGCATCTACCGGTGTCAGCAGCAGGCGTTGCACCGGGTGCAGCACGAGGGCGAAGCCGGCGCGCACCGGCTGCATCAGCTTGAAGCGGGCATCCGCCACCATCATGAACAGCGCCAGCGCCGAGCACAGCGCGAGCTTGGTCAGCGCCGACGGACCCTGGCGGAAGAACGGCGGGGGTGTGCGGTCTAGGGTGCCGAGGGGCATGCGCGCCTGGCGAGTTAGCGGCTTATTCCGAAGTGAAGATGGAGCCCAGGCGCTCCATGCGCTCCAGCGCCATGCCGCAACCGCGCACCACGCAGGTCAGCGGGTCCTCGGCCACCAGCACCGGCAGGCCGGTCTCCTCGCCCAGCAGGCGGTCCAGGTCGCGCAGCAGCGCGCCGCCGCCGGTCAGCATCATGCCGCGCTCGGCGATGTCGGCGCCCAGTTCAGGCGGCGTCTGCTCCAGCGCGTTCTTCACGGCGGAGACGATCTGGTTCAGCGGGTCGGTCAGGGCTTCCAGAATCTCGTTGGACGAGATCGTGAAGCTGCGCGGCACGCCCTCGGAGAGGTTGCGGCCCTTGATCTCCATCTCCTTGACTTCGCTGCCAGGGAAGGCGCTGCCGATGTTCTTCTTGATCGCCTCGGCGGTGGGCTCGCCGATCAGCATGCCGTAGTTGCGGCGGATGTAATTGATGATGGCTTCGTCGAACTTGTCGCCGCCGACGCGCACGCTGCCCTTGTAGACCATGCCGCCGAGCGAAATGACACCCACTTCCGTGGTGCCGCCGCCGATGTCGACGACCATGGAGCCCGAAGCCTCCGAGACCGGCAGGCCGGCACCGATGGCTGCGGCCATCGGCTCCTCGATCAGGTAGACCTCGCTGGCGCCAGCGCCAAGCGCGGACTCGCGGATCGCGCGGCGCTCCACCTGGGTCGAGCCGCAGGGTACGCAAATGATGATGCGCGGGCTGGGCTTGAAGGTCTTGGAGTCGTGGACCATCTTGATGAACTGCTTGAGCATCTGCTCAGTGACAGTGAAGTCGGCGATGACGCCGTCTTTCATCGGGCGGATGGCTTCGATGTTGCCGGGCACCTTGCCGAGCATGGCCTTGGCCTCGCGACCGACGGCCTGGATGGTTTTCTTGCCGTTGGGGCCGCCCTCATGGCGGATCGACACCACCGAAGGCTCGTCGAGGACGATGCCCTTGCCGCGCACGTAGATCAGGGTGTTGGCGGTGCCGAGGTCGATGGCGAGGTCGGTCGAGAAATAACGGCGCAGGGAGGCGAACATGGTGTGGCGCAGGGAGCCTCGCCGGCAAGGGCGCGGCTCGAAATCGGGGGGCTGGATAAGCAGCGAGGCCGCCCCGCCGGCGATGAATTGCATCGCTGAATGGGCAGCCTCGAAGGCCTTGGAGATGGGCGGCGATAATAACCGAACACCCCATTCTGAGGCCCGCCAACACTGGCTTTCTGGCTTCAGGCTTACATCTGAAAACCCTTCATGAGCCTCACCCCTGACGACGTGAGCCGCATCGCCAACCTGGCCCGGCTTGAACTGCAACCGGCCGAGTCCGAGGCGCTGCTGGGCAACCTGAACGACTTCTTCAAGATCGTCGACCAGATGAGCGCCGTCGACACGGCCGGCGTGGAGCCGCTGTACACGCCGCTGTCGGCGATCCAGCAGGTGGAGCTGCGCCTGCGCGATGACGTCGTCACCGAGAGCAACCAGCGCGAGTTGAACCAGCGCAGCGCCCCGGCCGTCGAGGACGGCCTCTTCCTCGTTCCCAAGGTCATCGAATGAAGCCCGTTCACGACATGGGCGTGGCCGAGCTGGCCAGCGCCCTGAAGAGCCGCGCGCTGTCCAGCCGCGAAGCCACACAAGCGCTGTTGAGCCGGATCCAGGCGCATGAAGGCCTGGGCGCCTTCCTGCATGTGAACGGCGACGGCGCCCTCGCCCGAGCGAGCGCGGCCGATGCGGTGCTGGCTGCCGGCAGCGCCGGCCCGCTGACCGGCGTGCCGATGGCGCACAAGGACATCTACGTCACCGCCGACATGCCGACGACGGCCGGCTCCAATATCCTGGCTGGCTACCGCAGCCCCTTCGACGCCACCGTCATCGCCCGCCTGAACGCGGCCGGCACCGTGGCGCTGGGTAAGCTGAATTGCGACGAGTTCGCGATGGGCTCGGCCAACGAGAACAGCGCCTATGGCCCCGCGCATAACCCCTGGGACGTCAGCCGCGTGCCGGGCGGTTCGTCGGGCGGTTCGGCCGTCGCCGTGGCCGCGCGCTTGGTGCCTGGCACGACCGGCACCGACACCGGCGGCTCGATCCGCCAGCCGGCCAGCTTCACCGGCATCACCGGCATCAAGCCGACCTATGGCGTGTGCTCGCGCTACGGGATGATCGCCTTCGCCTCCAGCCTGGACCAGGCCGGCCCGATGGCCCGTTCCGCTGAGGACTGCGCACTGTTGCTGTCCGGCATGAGCGGCTTCGACGAGCGCGACGCGACCAGCGTGCAGCAGCCGCCGCAGGACTTTCATGCCCAGATGCTGGTGGCTCGCGACGGTGCTTCTGCCGGCAAGCCGCTGGCTGGCCTGCGCATCGGCCTGCCGAAAGAGTTCTTCCCGGCCGGCCTGTCTGCCGATGTGAACGCGGCCGTGCGCGCAGGTCTTGCGGAGCTGGAAAAGCTGGGCGCCACGCTGGTGGACGTCAGGCTGCCGCGCACCGAGCTGGCCATCCCGGTCTACTACATCATTGCCCCGGCCGAGGCCAGCTCCAACCTGAGCCGCTTCGACGGCGTCAAGTTCGGCCACCGCGCGGCCCAGTACGACGACCTGCTCGACATGTACAAGAAGACGCGCGCCGAGGGTTTCGGCCCCGAGGTCAAGCGCCGCATCATGATCGGCAGCTATGTGCTTTCGCACGGCTACTACGACGCCTACTACCTGCAGGCTCAGAAGCTGCGCCGCATGATCGCGGACGACTTCCAGCAGTGCTTTGCCCAGTGCGACCTGATTGCCGGCCCGGTGGCGCCCACGGTCGCCTGGAAGCATGGCGAGGGCAAGGACAACCCGACCCAGGCCTACCTGGCCGACATCTTCACGCTGCCCGGCTCGCTCGCTGGCCTGCCCGGCATGAGCGTGCCGGTGGGCAGCGGCGAAGGCGGCATGCCGGTCGGCCTGCAGCTCATCGGCAACTACTTCAAGGAGGGTCAGTTGCTGCACGCGGCCCACGCCCTCCAGCAGGCGACCGACTGGCATCAGCGCGCCCCGGCAGGATTCTGAACATGGCCACTTCCAAGCTCATCCGCGGTTATGAGGTCGTTATCGGCCTCGAAAACCACGTCCAGCTCTCCACGCAGAGCAAGATCTTCAGCGGCAGTTCGACCGCGTTCGGCGCCGCGCCCAACACGCAGGCCTCGCCCGTGGACCTGGCGCTGCCTGGCACCTTGCCGGTGCTGAACCGCGCCGCCGTCGAGCGCGCCATCCGTTTCGGGCTGGCGGTCGGCGCCAAGGTCGCGCCGCTGTCCATCTTCGCGCGCAAGAACTACTTCTACCCGGACCTGCCCAAGGGCTACCAGATCAGCCAGTTCGAGATCCCGGTCGTGCAGGGCGGCTCGGTGGAGTTCTTTGTCGGCGACGTCAAGCACAAGGTCAACCTGACCCGTGCCCACCTGGAAGAAGACGCCGGCAAGAGCCTGCACGAGGACTATCACGGCCAGTCGGGCATCGACCTGAACCGCGCCGGCACGCCGCTGCTGGAGATCGTCTCCGAGCCCGACATGCGCTCCGGCGCTGAAGCCGCCGAGTACGCCAAGACGCTGCATGCGCTGGTGATGTGGCTGGGCATCTGCGACGGCAACATGCAGGAGGGATCGTTCCGCTGCGACGTCAACGTGTCGGTGCGCAAGCCCGGCGATCCGTACGGCACGCGCCGTGAGATCAAGAACCTCAACAGCTTCCGCTTCCTGGTCGACGCGGTGAACTACGAGGTCAACTGGCAGATCGACGAGATCGAGGACAGCCGCAAGATTCGTCAGGCCACGGTGCTCTACAACCCGGACACCGGCGAGACGCGCGCGATGCGCAGCAAGGAAGACTCGGCCGACTACCGCTACTTCCCCGACCCCGACCTGCCGCCGCTGGTGATCGGCTCAGAGTGGGTGGAGCGTGTGAAGGGCGAGATGCCGGAACTGCCGCGCGTGATGGCGGCGCGCTTCGAAAGCGTCGACGGGCTGCCCGCCTACGACGCGACGATGATGACGCAGAGCCTGCCCGTCGCCCGCTATTACGAGGCCGCCAAGGCCGCAGGTGCCGCGCCCAAGTTGGTCGCCAACTGGGTCATGGGTGAGATCTCGCGACGGCTCAATGCAGAGGACCGTGGGATCGAAGCCGCGCCGGTCGGCCCTGAGCTGTTGGCCCGGCTGATCGCGCGCATTGCCGACGGCACGATCTCCAACAACGCTGCCAGGCAGGTGTTCGAGTCGCTGTGGTCGGGTGAGGCCAGCGATGTCGACGCGGTCATCGAAGCCAAGGGCCTCAAGCAGGTCAGCGACACCGGCGCCATCGAGGCCATCCTCGACGAGGTGCTGGCTGCCAATCAGAAGTCCGTCGACGAGTACCGCGCGGGCAAGGACAAGGCCTTCAACGCGCTGGTCGGCCAGGCCATGAAGGCGACCAAGGGCAAGGCTAATCCGGCCCTTGTCAATGAGCTGCTGAAGAAAAAGCTGGGCTAGTACTGCGGGTTGTCCTGAAGCTGCAAATGCAGCTTCAGCGCTTGGGCGTAGTCGGCGGTGACGACTTCGGCAGCTCGGTCAGCGGCGCCATCGACCCGGGCGTGGCGCCTGCCCACAGCTTGCGCAGGCGGGCCAGTTCAGCGTCGAAGCGCGTGTTGATGCGCACGATCTCTGCCTTCTGGTTCTCGATGAGAACCTCTTGCGCCTCGATGCCGGCGTCGTTGGCATCCAGCGCCTGCTTGAGCTTGCCGGGCAGCGGCTTGCCCTTGTAAAACTCGGCCTCGTCCAACAGCGGCTTGCGCTCGTGGTTCAGATCCTTGATGCGGCGCTCCGAGATGCGGGTCGCCTTGTTGGCGTCATCCAGCGCGGTGTTGCGGGCGCGCTGGTGGGCCGCCTCGTTCGGGTACCGCTGCATCAACGTGCGGTCGCGGCGAATGGCGTCCAGCTGGGCGATGCGCTCGGCCGCGGCGCGGCGGTCGGCCGCCTCCTTGACTGTGCGCTCTTCGGGGCTCAGGAAGGGCGGCAGGGTCGCGCGTTGCGAGCCGTCGGGGTTGAGCACACGCTGTTCACGCGACGTGCATTCCGGGATGGGCCGGTCGCCGGTCAGCCTGCGGCCATCGGCCGTCGTGCAGGTGTAGATCCCCTTGCCGGGCGAAGTGTCCTGGGCTTGCGCACAGGCCGCGACCAGCAATCCGGTGACGACGGTCAACCTGCGCATCGGCGTCTCACACCCCGTAACGCTGTCGATAGGCCAACACGGCTGGCCGGTGGGCGGCCAGTTCTGGTGCACCCTCCAGGTAGGCCAGCAGGTCGGCCAGGCCGGCGATGGCCACGACGGGCAGGCCGTAGCGCTGCTGCACCTGCTGCACGGCCGACTGCGGGCTGTCGACACCACCCTCGGCCGCCTTTTCCTGGCGGTCCAGCGCGATGGTCACGCCGCAAGGCGTGGCACCGGCCGCCTCGATCATCTGGATGGATTCGCGCACCGAGGTGCCGGCGGAGATCACGTCGTCGATGATCAGCACGCGTCCCCGGACGGGCGCGCCGACGAGGGTGCCGCCCTCGCCGTGGTCCTTGGCTTCCTTGCGGTTGTAGGCGAAGGGCAGGTTGTGGCCGCGGCGCGCCAGCTCCATCGACACCGCCGCAGCCAGCGTGATGCCTTTGTAGGCCGGGCCGAAGATCATGTCGAAGGCAAGACCAGAAGCGATCAGGCGCTCGGCATAGAAGCCGGCCAGGCGGCCGAGCTTGGCGCCGTCGTCGAACAGACCGGCGTTGAAGAAGTAGGGGCTGAGCCGGCCGGCCTTGGTCTTGAACTCGCCAAAGCGCAACACCCCGGCCTCGACGGCGAAGGCCACAAAGGACTGGGCAAGGGAGTCGGCGGGAGCGGCGGGCATGTGACAAAGATTCTAGGGGTCAAAAAAACAGGCCCGACCCCTAGAAAGGGCCGGGCCATCAGCTGGTTTTCACCAAGTCGCGGGCAGGGCCCGCATGACGTCTTGCGCTGATTCAGTTGAGGACCGACCTGGCCAGGAGTGCCCGGCCAGGTCCGTCCCACAAGGTCAGAAACTGGCCTTGAACTGAACGCCGTAGCTGCGCGGCTCGTTGACGATACCGGTCAGGTTGTTGAAGTCGATGGCGGCGACGACCTGGCGGTGATCGGTGATGTTGCGTGAGAACGCGGCGACCTCGTACTTGCCGTTGGCCCAGCCGTAGCCGACGCGCAGGCCACCTTCCAGGGCCGACTTGGCGCGGTACTCGACGGCCTCGTACAGGAACATGTTGTACTTGTCCTTGAACGCCCAGTCGGTCAGCACGGTCAGCTCGCCGTTGCCGATCTCGGTGCTGTACTTCAGCGTCCAGTTCCAGACGACCTTGGGCGCGCGCGGCAGCGGGTTGCCGTTGATGCTGACTGAGCCGGTCACGGGGCCTGCCGGGTCCAGCACCGTGCAGGGCGCGCCGCAGGGCGAGGCGAACAGGTTAGCGTCCTTGATCTCGGTGTCGTTGTACGAGAAGCCAAGGGTGGTGCGCCAGTCGCGCGCAATGATGGCTTGCGCATCGATCTCGAAGCCCTGGCCTTCGGCCTTGGCAGCGTTGATCAGGCGGTTCTGGTTCACGCTGCCGCTGCCGGCGGTGAGCTGCATGTCCTTGACGCGGTACTTGAACACCGTTCCGCTGATGCGGGCTGTATTGTTGAGCAGGTCGGCCTTGAAGCCGGCCTCGACCGACAGCACCTTCTCGGGGTTGGCCACCGAGATCGTGTCACCGAACAGCACGCGGCCCTGGATGGACGGTGCACGGTAGCCGGTAGCGACGCGCGTGAACAAAGTCGTCGCCTTGTCGACGTTGTAGCTGGCGCCGAGGTCCCAGCTCCAGTTCGTCGACTTGGGATTCGTGACCAGCGGGCCGACGTTGGCGCCACCGAACGGCGTCTGCGTGCGCGACGCGGTGAAGTCCTTCTTGTCGTCGGTGTAGCGCAGGCCGCCACGCACCTTGAAGTCGGGCGTCACCGCGTAGTTCAGGTTGCCGAACGCGGCCCAGGACTTGGCTTCCTGGTGCTGCACGGCGTAGCCGTTCTGCGGGTCGCCGGGGGCGAAGCTGTCGAAGTTGAAGCTGTCGACCTGCAGCTTCTCATTGAAGTAGTAGAGGCCCGCGATCCACTGCAGCGGCGCGCTGGTGTTGGACTGCAGGCGGAACTCCTGTGTCGTCTGGCGCAGCATGGGGATGCCGTCGGCGGTCTGTGCGTCGAACGGGATGTTGGCGGGCTGGTTGCCGTAGTTCGGGCCGGAGGGCGGCGCATAAGGCGCGCCGAAGCCGCCGTCCACGTCGCCGCGGCTGTAGAACTTGGCGCGGTCGTGGGCGGTGATGGAGTACAGCGACACGCCATCGAAGTCCCAGCGCAGGCGCGCGCTGACTTCGCTGGACGTCAGCGTCTGCGAGTTGTAGCCGTCGGTCGGGTAGTAGCTGTCGTCGTAACCGTCGACGAAGTCGTTCGTGCCCTTCTTGATGATGTTGGCGCGGAAGGTCGTCGCGGTGCCTTTGAAGTCACGCGCCTGGACCTTGAACAGGCCCGAGAAACCGCCGTTCTTGTAGGCCGCCTGGACGCGCAGCGCCTTGTCGTTGTAGCCCTCGAGGTCGGCGGTCGCGCCGGCGATCGGGTTGTGCACGCGGTCGTCCTGGCGCTGCGCGATACCGGCGACGCGCATTTGCCAGTCTTCGCTCAGCGGCACGTTGACGGCGGCTTCCACGTTGACGGAGTTCCAGCGCCCGATGCCGAGGTTGGCATAGCCTTCAAAGCGCTTGCCCGGCTTGGCCGAGTCGAACTTCATGACGCCAGCCGGCGAGTTGCGGCCGAAGAGGGTGCCCTGCGGGCCGCGCAGCAACTCGACCTGCTCCATGTCGAACACCGGGAAGCCCTTGAGTGCAATGCTTTCCTGCACGACGTCGTCGTAGACCAGGCCGACGGGCTGCGAGGCGTTCATGTCGAAGTCGGTATTGCCCAGGCCGCGCACATAAAAGCGCGGGAAGGTGCGGCCGTAGTCCGACTCGATGTTCAGGCTCGGGACCTTGCCAGATAAGGCGCGGATGTCCTGGCCGCTGGCGTTGTAGGTGTCCAGCTCCTCCGACTTGATGGCCGAGATCGATTGCGGCACTTCCCTCAGGTTCTCAGCCCGGCGGCTGCCGGTGACGATGACGGCCTCCAGCTGGCTGACGTCCTTCTTGGCCTCGGGCGCCGGCGCGGTCTGCGCCAAGGCGGCCTGCATCGGGAAGGCCGCGCTCAGCGCAAGCGCGAGCAGCGTCGGAGTAATGCTGTGTTTGGACATGAGAAATCCTCGGGTTGGCGGGGGTCGGAAGCAGATGGAGAAAAGAAATGGGCGCCTGTCGCGCCTCTGATTCCTACGGGATCGTAAAGATCAGATGACCGTTTTGTGATGAAAGCTCGCCGCGGTGTTGTGCATTTGCTGCACTGCGATACTTCCCTGAACCCAGCCTTCCGTCAGCCCCGATGCGCTTCATCACCGCCAACCTCAACGGCGTCCGCTCTGCCGCCAGCAAGGGCTTCTTCGAGTGGCTCTGCCAGCAGGAGGCCGATGCCGTCGGCGTGCAGGAACTCAAGGCGCAGGCCGATGTCGTCGAGGCCAAGTTCCGCAGTTGCGACCGGCTCAACGGCCACTTCCACTACGCGCAGAAGAAGGGCTACTCCGGCGTGGGCCTGTACACGAAGGAGGAGCCGAGCGACCTCATCACCGGCCTGGGCATCGACGAGTTCGACAACGAGGGCCGCTGGGTCGAGAAGCGCTTCGACAAGCCGGGCCGCAAGCTCAGCCTCATCAGCGTCTACTTCCCGAGCGGCACCAGCGGCGAGGAGCGACAGCAGGTCAAGTACCGCTTCCTGGCGGCGCTGTATCCGCATCTGCTGGCGCTGAAGGCCGAGCGCGAATTCATCCTGGTGGCCGACGTCAACATCGCGCACAAGGAAATCGACCTGAAGAACTGGCGCAGCAACCAGAAGAACAGCGGCTTCCTGCCCGAGGAGCGCGCCTGGTTGACCCGCCTGTTCGACGCCGGTGCAGACGGCGGCGGCCTGGTCGATGTTTTCCGCACGCTCAATGACAAGGCTGAGCAATACACCTGGTGGAGCGCCCGCGGCGCCGCGCGGGCCAACAACGTCGGTTGGCGGCTGGACTACCACCTCGCCACCCCCGGCCTGGCAGCCCTGGCTCGTAGCGAGTCCATCTACACGGGCCAGATGTTAAGCGACCACGCGCCGCTGACCATCGACTACGAGTTTTCCCTCTGAGTTTCGGTAGCGTGAGGTAACCACCCGCTACGGTGTGGGGGTACCTCCTACATGGCGTTGGGCGACGAACCGACGCCAGCCGCGAGCATGGGCCAATAGAGTGGATTCCAGCCGGTGGAAATGATCTGCCTGGCCTCACCAGCCGGCCATCTGACCGGTCCCCGCATTGAAAAGGAGTCCCACCATGTCCAAGCTCAAGACCGCCACCAGTGCCCTGACCGCTGCCGTCCTCGTGACCGGTATCGGCCTCGCCTGGGCCCAGACTGATGAACAAGTCCAGCCGACCGAACCGATGACGGCTGCCACCGCCGAGCCGATCAGCGAGCAAACGCCCGCCGACCCGAATGCGGTGACGCCAGTGGACAGCACCACGGCCGCCCAACAGGCCATGCCTGCCGACGACCCGGCACGCACGACCCCCCCGGTGGATAGCACCGCGCCGCTGACGAGCGATTCGACGACGCGCAGCACGACCGACAGTTCGTACAACAACAATGCGAACACGACGGCCGCATCGACCGACATGTCGACCACTGGCTCAACCTACGAGCCGGCCCCCCGCGCTGACCGTAACTAAGTCGCGCCAGCGTCAGCTCCGGGAGCAACCATGCGTTTCGGAGAACGCGCCGAACTCGCTGCCGCTGCAAGGCGGCGCGACATCCTTGTCGGCCTGGGCCAGGGCGGTGTAGTCGCCGCCCTGGTCTTGGCCGCGCTTTACTTTTTTGTCGGCAACAAGCCCAAGACCACGGCGCCGGCCGTCACGCCCCAGGCGGCCGTGGCAAGCAACCGCATGCCGCCGGTCACCTCAGCTGTGCCCAGCATGACGGAACGCCACCTCGATCTCGGGGAAGTGCGAGCGCCGCGCGACGTCACGCATGTGGCGGCCTGGGCCGTGCGGGCTGCCGACAATGGCGACCGTCCGTTCGCCATCGTCGACAAGCGCCGTGCGCAGGTCTATGTCTTCGCCGCTGGCGGGCGATTGCTCGGTACCAGCCCTGTGCTGCTGGGTTATGCCGCCGGTGACCTATCCGCGCCCGGCATCGGGGAGAAGGCCATCGAAGACATTCGCCCGCAGGAGCGCACGACGCCGGCCGGCCGCTTCGTCTCGGAGCCAGGCCGCAACGCGCTGGGCCACGATGTCGTATGGGTCGACTACGACGCCGCTGTTTCCATGCACCGGGTGCGTGCCACCAATCCCAAGGAGCGGCGCCTGGAGCGGCTGGCCAGCAAGACGGCCGCCGACAACCGTATCAGCTGGGGCTGCATCAACATCCCGGTCGACTTCTTCGACCGCACCGTCTGGCCCAACCTGGGCAAGGGCCGCGCGGTCGTCTATGTGCTGCCCGAGAAGCGCCCGCTGACCGCGTTCTTCCCCGATGCCGCGCCGCAAGTCCTTGCCCAAGCTGGCTCCCGGCGAGGTAACAACGCCAAACCGTGAACTTCTAGGCTTTTGGTTACAAGCGCCCTTTTCTAGACTGCCCCCGAGGCAGGCGCGAGGGTTGCGCCGCCACCGTCAATGGGGCGTCGCGTGGGCAGCAGTTGGGCAAATCTTGCCAGGGTCGGTTTTTGCAGCATCCTCATCGGATGCAGCGTTCTTTCAGCAAGTAACGCGGGGGCAGAGGTCATTTCACGGCCGGTGTCCAGCGATGTCCGTGACGGCCGCCCTTTTGCCATCGTCGACAAGCGGCAGGCGACGCTGTCCGTCTACGCGGCCGACGGCCGCCTCATCGGCCGCACGGCCGCGCTGCTTGGGCTGACGCCCGGCGACATCGAGCCCGCCAGCGCGCGCGGCAAGGATCCCGCAGCGCTGGCCCGGCATGAGCGCGTCACGCCGGCCGGCCGATTTGAAGCCCAGCCGGGTCGCAACCTCAAGGGCGAACGCATCGTCTGGTTCGACTACGACGCCAACCTCGCCATCCATCGCCTGCGCCCCACGCCTGTCAACCAGCGCCGCCCGGAGCGCCTGGCGTCCGCCAACCTGGAAGAGCGCCGGGTCACGCTCGGCTGCGTCGTCGTCGATCCGGCCTTCTTCGACGAGGTCGTGCTGCCGACGCTGGGCAGCGGCAAGAGCCTGGTCTACATCCTGCCGGAGCGTCAGCCCATCGTTGCGTCTTCCGGCGGTTCCGCCCGCGCCGCAGCGCCCTGAGCGGCCGGGCTGGTCGCGCAAGCCCTAGGATGCGCGCGCATGACCCTGATCAGCATCGTCACCAGCTGCCTGAACGAGGCCGACAACGTCGCCGAGTTGCACCAGCGTATCAAGGCCCAGTTCGAGTCCGGCGGCCCTGCGGCTGACTTGGAGTTCGAGCACATCTATGTGGACAACGGTTCCACCGATGGCACGGTCGCTCGCGTCAAGACGCTCGCTGCCGCCGACCCACGCGTCAAGCTCATCGTCAACGCGCGGAACTTCGGTCATGTGCGCTCGCCGTTGCACGGCATGTACCAGGCGAGCGGCCAGGCCGTCATCTGCATGGCGTCGGATCTGCAGGACCCACCGGAGCTCATCGGCCAGTTCATTGCCCACTGGCGCGCCGGCGAACTGATCGCGCTGGGCGTGAAGCCGCACTCCCGCGAAACCTGGGCGATGTCACTTGTCCGGCGCTTTTACTACCGCGCGCTCGGTCGCATGGCCGATGTACCGATGATCGCCAACTTCACCGGATTCGGTCTTTACGACCGGTCGGTGGTCGAGATGATCCGCGCCTTGGGCGACCCCTATCCATATTTCCGAGGGCTGATCGCAGAACTGGGTATCCGCTATGCGACGGTCGAGTTTGAGCAGCCGGCACGCGTGCGCGGCATCACCAAGAACAATTTCTACACCCTGTACGACCTGGCCATGCTGGGGCTGACCAGCCACTCCAAGCTGCCGCTTAGGCTGGCCACGCTGGCCGGTTTCTCATTGAGCGCCGTCAGCCTGCTTGTTTCGCTCGGCTATCTGGTCGCCAAGCTGCTTTTCTGGCAACACTTTTCCGTCGGCACGGCACCCATCATCATTGGCCTGTTCTTCTTCGGCGCGGTGCAACTCTTCTTCATCGGCTTGGTGGGTGAGTACGTCGCGGCCATCCACACGCAGGTCAGCAAGCGTCCGCTGGTGGTGGAAAAGGAGCGCGTGAACCTGCCGCCGGGCGATGCGCTGCCGCGCCATTCCGGCGAGCGCCAGTCGTGAATGGCGTCAGTGATGCGCGCCAGCTCGACCGGCTGGAGTTGGTTGCGCTGGGCTACCTGCTGGCGCCCATGGTCTTGTTCTTCTGGGGCTGGTGGCGCTGGCCGGTCGCGCTGGTGCTTAGCGGACTGTTGGCGTGCAGCGGGCATGTTGTCGTCAAGCGCTGCCAGCACGGCGCGCAACGGCTCAGCGGGAAGCTATGGCTGGCGATTGGCGCCGTTGCGTTGATATGGGTGGGCAGCAGCGGCTTGCTCGGCGTGCTGCCACTGAACGAGGATTGGAGCGTGCGCATGGTCGTGCTGCGCGATCTGACACTCGGTGCCTGGCCCGTGGGGTACGGCGAACTGGGCGGCGGCGAGGCGGTACTGCGCTTCTCCATGGGTTACTACCTGATTCCGGCTGGCCTGGGAGCCTGGTTGAGCGGCGTGGAGTCAGCTCGACTGCTGCTCGGTCTGTGGACGGCGCTCGGTGTGATGCTGTTCTTTGCGCTGGTGATCCAGTCATGGCCCAGCCGACGGCCGGTTGTCATCGCCGGGCTTCTAGCTGTGCTGGTCTTCTTCAGCGGCATGGACATGTTGGGCTTCCTGCTGGAGAAGGCGCGCTCCCCAGAGTTTGGCGAACACATCGAGTGGTGGGCACCTTGGCTTCAGTACTCTTCGCAAACCACGCTAGTGTTCTGGGCGCCCAACCACGCGCTGCCGGGCTGGCTGGGTGCGGCGCTGGTTTGGCGTCACCGTGAAGCGGGCTTGGCGTTAGCGCCCGCAGCGCTGCTGCTGCTGGCCGGTGCGCTGTGGTCGCCGCTGGCCTGTGTCGGGCTGTTGCCGCTGCTGGCGCTGACGACGCTGCGCCATCAACCCTTGCAACGCTGGGTGCGCGAACTGATGCGCCCTGCCGTGCTGGCGGCGCTGCCACTGCTGGCCCTTTTGGCGGTATTTGTCAGTTTCGGCATCGTCACCGACGCTCTGCCTGCCGAGGGCCGCGAGCTGGTCGAGGTAGTTGCGGCCAAGGCCAATTGGTATCAGCTGGTCTGTTTCGGGCTGCTGGAATGGGGTTTCTTGGCCGCTGCGCTGTTGGCTGCCGGACCGCGCCGCCAAGGCTGGGTGTTCTGGGCCGCCTGTGCGTTGCTGCTGGTACTGCCGCTGCTGCGCTTCGGGCCGGGCAATGACCTAGTGATGCGTGCCGGTATCGCCCCGGTCGCGCTGTTGATGCTTTGCGCTGCGCGTGCGCTGCATAGCGGCGAAATGCCGGACCGCTGGCGTGCCGCACTGGCGCTGATGCTGTGCATTGGCGCTATCACGCCGGGGCAGGAACTGGCCCGGCAGATGCGGGAGGGCTCTCGCTGGCTCGACAACGGCAGCAGTATGGCCCGCTATCGGGGCCATGCTTGGCACTACGTGGGTACTTTGCGGCCCGGTTGGCTCGCCCTGGCGCTTCGACAGCCGGTGCGACTGCCGTGATTGCTGCGCTTGTGCGCATGCTCAGCGTCGAGGTGCGGTGGGCTCTGCTGACCCGCGCAGTTCAAGGATGCGGCGCGCTGCTTGCAGTGGTTTGCGTGGTACGTGGTTATAACCTCGAAGTGCAGGGGCTGTTCTTCACATTCCTGAGTCTGGCGGCGCTGATTCAACTGGGCGAGTTCGGCGTCGGCTATGCCAGCCTGCAGATGGCCGGACACTTGCGGGCTCGGGGTGAGGTAACGGCGGCCGTGCAGCTGCGCCATCAGGCGCGTTGGCGCGGCTTGACATGGCTCACCTGCGTCGGTGGCTTCACGGGTGTCGCAGTGGCCGTTTGGCTGCCCGTGTCGGTCACGCATTGCTGGCTCGGGCCATGGTGCGCGTTGGTCGTTTCGGCAGCGGCCATGCAGATGGCGCAGCTGGAGCTGTACTGGCTGGAAGGCGCGCGCTCGGTGGGCTTGGCTTGGCGCTTGCGCTTCGCCCAAGAGGTATTGGGGGCCTGCGTTTTCGTCGGCAGTCTGTGGATGGGTGGTGGGCTGTGGGCCTTGGCGATGTATTTCGCAGTCCGCGCTGCGGTGCCGATGCTGTGGTGGTTGCAATCACGCACAGGTGGCCGGACTCATGGGCAGGTGGCTCAAGCAGCGGGCCGCTTCTCATGGGGCGAGCAGCTATGGCCTTTCCAATGGCGAATCGGCCTGAGTGCCCTGGCGGGCTTCCTGGTGTTCCAGGCACTCAACCCGCTGTTGCTGCTCAGCCAGGGAGCGGCGGCCACGGCACGCTTCGGCATCGCGCTGGCGGCGATGAATATGCTGCTGCTATTCAGCACCGCTTGGCCACTGAGTCAGTCGGCGCGGTTTGCCGTGCTGCTGGCGCAGGGAGATCTCGCCGGACTTCGCCGCCGTTTGGCGCACCTGCTGTTGCCATCGCTGGCGTTGGCGCTTGTCGCTGCGCTTCTCGCCTTGGCGGCGGTGGCCGGATTGTTGCAACGCGCGCCTGCGCTGGCCGAGCGGCTACCTGATCTTGGCACCCTCGGCTTGCTGCTCATGGCGGGGCTGGCCCATCACGCCACCGCCTGCTATGCGGTGGTACTGCGCGCCGATCGGCTGGAGCCGCTGCTGCGCTTGAACGTGATTGGCGGCCTAGCGGGCCTTGCGTTGGTTGCAGCAGTGGCTCGCATGGGCGATTTGCCTCTCGTTGCCGCGACTCATCTCGGCTGCACCTTGGTGGGCCTGCTGATCGCATGGCGGCACTATCGGCGCCTTCTACAGCGTCCGGCGTGAACGGCATGAAATCAGGCGCTGGGCCAACGGCGGCACAGCAGCCCCAGCGCAACACCAGGTCCTGCCAGGGCGATTCGGATCTCGGCCTGGACCTGCAGTCCGCATCGCTGCAGTAGCCGACGCATGCCCTCGGCGCTGAAAAAGTTGATGTGTTCATGCCAATGCCGCTTGCGCCGCCAAGCAGCCGCGTCGGCTTCGCAGTCCTGCATCAGCGCCTCGAATGGCACTTCCACGTAGAGCCACGTGTTCGCGCACAGGGTCGAGCGCACCTCCTGCAGCAGCGCACTCGGTTCGGGCACGTGCTCCAGGACGTGGGCCAGCACGATGAGGTCGTAGTCCCCTTCGGGTACCGCCACGGCGGTCGCGCCTTGCACCAGCGGCCGGCCGGAAATGTCCAGCACGTCATGACGCGCGGCGATCTGCCGCAGGGGCGTGTTCTGACCGGTATCGCCGCCCCAGTCCAGCACGGTGGGGTGGGGAGGCAGCCAAGGGCGCAGGAAGGCCTCGACGGCGGGAATGTGCTCATCACCTGCGAGAAGCCGCTGGTTGCGCGCGGCGTATCCCGGTTCCAGTCGCTCGCGCTGTGCCTCGTAGTCTGGGCCGCGGTAGCCTGCATACAGGCGCGCCATCTCGTCACCGTCGAAACGCATGTCGACGAACAGGCAGCCACAGTCCGTGCAATGCAGGCTGGTGCAGAGCGCCTGCGCCCAGCCGATGGACAGATCGCGCAGCCCCCAGTCGGGCGTGATCTCGCAGGCCTGCCAGCCCAGCGCACGCTCGGCGACGAAGGGCATCAACACGGCGCCCTGTCGTTCCAGGGGCGATGCCTCACAGCAGATGCAGCGGGTCGCTAGGCGCGGCATGGCTCAGTTCGCCTGCTGATACCAGCGTGCGGTGCGTTGCAGCGCCAGCGGCAGTGGAGTCCACGCATCGAGGCCGAGAGCGCGCGCACGTTTGATGGCGGGCACATAGTGGCGGCGCGGCTCGCCAGTTTGCGCAGGGCCCAGACGCACGGTGGCGCCAGGGCATAGTTCATCGCGAGCGAGGTGGGCAAGCTCGGCCACGCTCAATCCGGCGTCGGAGCCCACATTGAACGCTTGCCCTGCCGGCGCGGCTTGCAGCAGGTGCAGCAGCCACCAGGCCAGATCCGCGCCGTAAAGGAAGCTGCGCACGGCAGAGCCGTCCGACGAGAGCCGCAATGGGCCGCCGGCGAGCGCGTCGCGGATAAAGTTACCGATGGCGAAGTGGCCATCCAGGTCCAGCCCCGGGCCGACAAAGGCAAAACAGCGCGTCGGGATCACGGCCGTGCCATGCCGCTGCGCGTGGAGCGCGGCCAGCAGCTCGGCGGCGCGCTTTGCCTCGCCGTAGGCGCTGCCGGGTTGTGTTGCGTCACAGGCAAGTCCGTGGGCCTCGTCCGCCGGCCCGGGCGGCAACGCGCCGTACTGCGCACCGGAGCCGGTCAGCAGCAGCCGCCGCACGCCGTGTCCACCCGCGAACGCGAGGGCCTGCCGTGTGCCGGCAACGATGCCGTCGAAGACGTCCTGCAGGTCCGAGTGGGCGTGGCTGTGGGTGTCGGTAGCTGCATGAAGCAGCGTGTCGAAGGCGCCGTCGCCGGGCCAAGCCTCCTTGACGTCGGCGCGAAGCAGCGTGAACCATGGCAGCCGTGCGGCCCACGGTTCGAGGGCGAAGAAGCGCTGCGGATCGCGGCTCAGACCCACCACGTCGAAGCGCTGACCGCGCTCGTGCAGCCAGGCCAGCAGCGCAAGCAGGCTCTTGCCGAAAAAGCCGGTGGCTCCGCTGAGCATCAGGCGCTGGCCGTCCAACGCCAGCGGTGGGGCGGCGGTCGACAGCCGCTCGAAGTCCGCGGCAAGAAAGGTGGCGAAGTCCAGGCTCACAGGCCGCGGTTGTAGATCAGCTGGCGCAACGCGGGCGTGCTGGCATAAGGGCTGTCCAGGTCGTCGATCATCAAAGCTGAATCGGCCTTGAGCTCGCGCACGGAGCGCTGGCCGTTCATGACCTCGCGGCAGGACAGCTGGCCCTTCTGGAGCGGAATGGCCAGGTAGAAGTCGCGGTCCACACTGGCGTGGTGGAACTCGTAGCCGGCCGGCAGGTCGCGCTTCAAGTAGACGCCGCGCACCAGCTGATCCAGGTATTCGATCTCGCGCCGGCTCGGAATGCGCTTGGTCTGGCCGCTGGCACCGCACATTTCACGGGCCTGATGGAAGGCTTTGAACCAGGTGTCGATCTGGTGCGGCAGCGAGCAATATGGCGACACGGGAATGCCGCCGTCCTCGATGTCGATGTGGCGCTCCCAGCTGCGTGCGCCCTTGGCGTAGGACATCAGCATGGACGCCTGCCAATCACGGTACTCATGCGTTGAGTGACCGATGACGAGCTGCGGATAGCGCTGACGCAGGTAGTCGATCTGATTGAGCTCCATCTCATCGTCTTCGGTGGGATAGAGCGATACGCAATGGTTCAGCGACAGCGGGATGTGGCGGTTGGCGAAGAAAGTGACGAGGTCGTCAACGTCCTTCTCGGACGAACCGCCGGTCGACACGATGACGGGCTTGCGGCTCTTGGCGATGCGGTCGAGCAGGAACCAGTCGTTCAGGTCAGAGCTGGCTACCTTGATGATGGGCAGGTCGAACTCCTCGCACAGGTCCACCGAAGCCTCGTCGAATGCCGTGGCCATGGGAATGCATCCCTGGTCGCGAATCGCATTGATCAGCGTCGCGTACTGCTGCTTGTCGAGCTTGGTGGCCTCGGTCTTCTTGACGTAGCGCAGGTCCTCGCGACCCTTGAAGCTCGGCGAGATGAAGTGGTCCACATCGCGGAACTGGAGCTTGATGGCAGCGCGCACATTGTTGAAGCGCACCACCTGGGCGAAGGCGTTGATGATCTTGAGCCCCCGCTCGACGCTGCCCCAATGGTTGTTGGCCAGCTCGAGCACGAACAGATTCTGGAAGATGGGGTCCATGGCGGGCGCGCTTGATCAGTAAGCGTAGAGAACGGTGTCGAAACTATTGTGGCCGTGAAGGCCCAGGCGCAGGCGGTATCCCAGACTCAGGCCGGCGATGAAGGCGGGCAGACGCCACAGATCGTCCCAGCGGTGATAGGCCGCAATGGCCAGCGTGGGGCGCTCGCGCCGCAGCGTGCGGCAGGCGCCCTGCAGGGCCGCCAGCTCCTGCCCCTCGACATCCAGCTTCAGGAAGTTCACCGGCGCGCCGTGCAGGCAGTCGTCCAGCGCCAAGATGGGCGTGGGCCGGCCGCCGGCCGCGCCGAAGTGGCTGGCCTCGCCGGCGCCGGCCGCGAAGTTGGCCAGGCCGCAGTGGTCGGACAGGCCGGCGGGGATATGCGTCGCCGGAGACGGCCAGTCGCGCAGCGCCTGCACGAGGGCCACGTGGTTGTCGGCGTCGGGCTCGAAGGTCCAGGCTTGCTGAATGGGCAGCTTGCTGGCGAGCGCCTGCAGCGTCTCGCCGCGATAGGCACCGCCGTCGACGATGCGCAGGCCGTCGCCTGCCGATAGGTGGTCGACCAGCCAGTCCGGCAGGTATTGCATGTCGGCGTGCGGCTCGGGCGGCGCGTCGGGCTGTTGCGTGCGGAAGGCGAGCAGCTGGTCGAAAACCGGGCGGCTCACCTCGTCAAGCAGCTCGCGTGCTTCGGCGATCTCGGTCTGCATGGCAGCATAGGCCGCAGGCTCGGCCAGCCAGAAGCGAAAGCCCAGATGACCAGCGAGCCGGCCATACAGGGATTGCGGCCAGACCAGCTCGACCTGCGGCGCCAGCGCACGCAGCCAGCGGGCAACGGCTCGATAGTCACTGTGCGCCTCGCGGTTGAACACGCCGATGCAAACCGGGGCCCGTTCAAGGAGCGCCGGCGTGGCCGCCTGCACGGGCAGGCCGTCGAATTCGGTCGCGCCGGGCGCGGCCGAGGTCAGGAAGCCCATCACCTGCTCGCCATCGGCGATCAGCGCCTGCGCGAGGTCGCGCGCGAAGCGGCCGGCGCCGAAAACCTGCAGCGCCATCAGAGTTCCAGCGCGCTGGCGCGCAAGGCCGCTAGCTCCTCGGGAGGCAGGAAGGGATGCATGTCGTCCAGCTCCGGCGTCATGAACTGGCCGTGCTCATCGACGCGCGATTTCAGCTTGGGGCTGAAGCCCTGGGCCGGGTCGACGTGGATCTGCACGAGCAGCGGGCCCTCGCCCTGGATCAGTTCGGGTAGGCGCGCGAGCTCGTCGGGCGAGGCGATGTCCACGGCGTCGATGCCATAGGCGCGCGCCACCGCGACGTAGTCCGGGCAGTCCACGCCCGAGGCGCGGCTGGCGCCGATGACGCGGCCGAAGAAGTTCTCGTGGCTGAGGCGGATGGACAGATAGCCGTCGTTGGCCATGACGACGACGACGACGTTGAGCTGCTGCGTTTTCAGCGTCTGCAGTTCCTGCACATTCATCTGCAGGCTGCCGTCGCCGGCCAGGCAGACGACGCGGCGCTGCGGCGCGGCCGTGGATGCGCCGAGGGCAGCGGGCAGGTCATGGCCCATGGAGGCAGCGCCTGAGTTGCTGAACAGGCGCTGGCCGCGCTTGAGCCGGCTGATCTGGAACGGCAGGATGCAGGCCGAGGCGTTGCCGCTGGCGACTATTGCCGAGTCGGGCAATGCCTCAAACAGCGCGGCGACGGCGCTGTAGGGGTTGATGACGCCGGGCGCGCTGATGTTGCGGGCTTCCAGCGCGGGATAGCGGGCGGCGATGTTGCGGCACCAGGCGGCCCAGGACGCAAAGGATGGCGTGGTGATACCAGCTCGGAGGGCCTGGATGAAGGCCTTCGCGTCGGCGGCGATCGTCAGCGTCGGCTTGACCAGCGGCTTGTCAAACTCGGCCGGGTCGATGTCCACCTGCACGACGCGCGCGCCCTTGGCGAAGCTGCCCCAGTTGTAGCTGACCTGACGGATGTTCAGGCGCGAGCCCACAACGATGACAAGGTCGGCGGCTTGCAGGCAGATGTTGCCGGCGCGCGTGCCGATGGTCCCCGGGCGGCCGGCAAACAGCGGGTGGTCGGATTCGATGAGGTCGTGTGTCCAGGCCGTCGTCAACGGGATGCCACTGGCTTCGACGAGGTCGCGCAACTCGTCCACCGCGCCAGCCAGGCGCACGCCGGTGCCGCCGAGGATCAGCGGGCGCTTGGCTTCGCGCAGCCAGTCGAGGACGGTGCTGACGTCGGGCGCTGCGGGTTCTTCCGGCGCTCGCGGTTCGATGAAGTCGAAGGCCTCGGTCGATGACTGCAGGTCGATGGGAATGTCCAGCCACACCGGACCGGGCCGGCCGCTGGTGGCCAGCGCCAGTGCCTCGGGAAGGGCAAGGGCCAACTCCTCCAGCGAGCCGATGGCCCAGGCGCGCTTGACGATGGGGCCGACCATGGCGGTGATGGGCACTTCCTGGTCGCCGAGCTGGCGCAGGCCCGGCACCGGCGTGTGCGCGAGCGCGGTGGCGCGCTTGACCTGGCCGGACAGCACCAGCATCGGGATGGAATCGGTGAAGGCGCCGAACACGCCGTTCAGTGCATTCAGCCCGCCGGGACCGGTCGTCACATTGACGATGGCCGGCCGGCCGTCGATGCGGGCATAGCCTTCGGCCGCCATCGCGCAGGCCTGCTCGTGGTGCATGAAGCTGCAGGTCAGGCCCGGTTGGGTCGCCAGCGCCTGGTTCAGGAACATTGCGCCGCCGCCGGTGACGGCAAAGACCTGAGCCAGGCCCTTGGACGCGAGATAGGCGGCGACGCGCTCCGCCGCGTTCACAGGCCACCCCCGACAAAGCCGGCGATCTCATCGGCGGCGTAGTCCAGCTGTTCGTCGGACAGGCCGGGGTAGAGGCCTATCCAAAAGGTGTCGTTCATGACGATGTCGGTGTGGGTCAGCGGGCCGGCGATGCGGTAGTTGCGGCCCTGCATATAGGGCTGGCGCGTCAGGTTGCCGGCGAACAGCAGCCGCGTGCCGATGCGCTTGCTGTCCAGATGGGTGAGCAGGTCGACGCGGCGCAGGTTGGCCACGGGCTTGATAGTGATGGGGAAGCCGAACCAGGACGGGTCGCTGCCGGGCGTGGCCTCGGGCAGCAGCAGGAACTCCTGGCTGCCCTGCAGCCGCTCATGCAGCCGCGCGAAGTTGCGCTTGCGCGCGGCGATGAAGCCGTCCAAGCGGTCTAGCTGCGCCAGCGCGCAGGCGGCCTGCATGTCGGTGATCTTCAGGTTGTAGCCGAGGTGGCTGTAGGTGTACTTGTGGTCATAGCCCTCGGGGAGCTGTCCCAGCTTCCAGCAGTAGCGCTGGCCGCAGGTGTTGTCCTTGCCCGGCGCGCACCAGCAGTCACGGCCCCAGTCGCGCAGCGACTCGGCGGCACGACGCAGGGTGTCATCGTTCATGAAGACGGCGCCGCCTTCGCCCATCGTGATGTGATGGGCCGGGTAGAAGCTCAGCGTGCCGATGTCGCCGAACGTGCCGACGAGCTGACCGCTGTAGGTGGAGCCCAGCGCGTCGCAGCAGTCCTCCACCAGCCACAGGCCATGCTCGCGGCACAGCTTCGTCACCGCGTCGAGGTTGTAGGGGTTGCCCAGTGTGTGGGCCAGCATGATGGCCTTCGTCCTGGGCGTTATCGCCGCTGCCATCTGCTCGACGTCGATGTTGTAAGTCGGCAGGTGCACATCCACCAGCACCGGCACGGCGCCGCATTGCAGGATGGGATTCACCGTCGTCGGGAAGCCGGCCGCGACGCCGATGACCTCGTCGCCGGGCTTGATGGCGCGCTCGCCCAGCAGCGGTGACGTCAAGGCCGAGAAGGCGAGCAGATTGGCCGACGAGCCGGAATTGGTCGTCAGCACATGCTTGACGCCCAGGCGCTCGCCGAGGCGCGCCTCGAAGGCGGCATTGAAGCGGCCGGTGGTCAGCCAGGCGTCCAGCGAGGCCTCCACCATCAGCTTCATCTCCGGCGCGCCGACGACCTTTCCGGACGGCGGGATGACGGTCTGGCCGGCCTGGAAGGCGCCGGGCGCGGGCGCAGCTGCGGCGTATTGCTCCACGAGCTGCAGGATCTGCCGGCGCAGTGCGAGTTGGTCGGGATTCATGCGAAGGAAGAGGAAGCGTAGGAGTCGATCTGCTGCAGCGTCAGTGCCTGCAGGTCCTGGCCGGTGCGGTGGGCACAGTGCCATTGCCAGGTGAGGCGCAAGGCTTCTGACAGCGTCAGCCGGCCTCGCCACCCCAGGTGGTTGGCAGCCTTGCTGGAGTCCAGCAGCAGCACGCCGGCCTCGTGCACGCCGCTGCCGTCGCCAAAGCTCATCCCGGGCAAGGCCGCACCATCGGTACGCGCGTGGGCCAGCAGCA
The DNA here is from genome assembly GCF_001425165.1 of Pelomonas sp. Root405. Taxonomy (GTDB): domain Bacteria; phylum Pseudomonadota; class Gammaproteobacteria; order Burkholderiales; family Burkholderiaceae_C; genus Pelomonas. Next base: position 536,762 of record NZ_LMDU01000011.1, on the reverse strand, counting down.
GGCTGGCCACGGTGCGCACGGGATGACCGTGCAGGTCGGCGGGGCCGAAGTTCCAGGCGCCGCTGAAGTCCTCGGGGTTGTCGAGCAGCTTTTCTGCCAGTGACAGATAGCCGGCCAAGGGCTCCATCACATGCTGCCAGGGCCGCACGGCGTCAGGGTGGCGCAGGTGCAGCGGCGCGCCGGCATCGATGGCGCGCAGCAGGTCGGGTACGAGGCGGTCGGTGCTGATGTCGCCGCCGCCGATGACATTGCCGGCGCGCGCCGTCGCCAGCGGCAGGTCGAAGGACGCCGCGTAGCTGGCCGCGACGATCTCCGCGCTGGCCTTGCTGGCGCTGTAGGGGTCGTGGCCACCCAGCGCATCGCTTTCGCGGCAGGGTGGCCCCAGGTCGCGGTAGCACTTGTCGCTGGTCACAGCGACGACGGCGCGCACGCCGTCGCACTGCCGCACCGCATCCAGCAGGTTGGCTGTGCCCATCACATTCGTGGCGAAGGTGCCCAGCGGGTCGGCGTAGGAAGCGCGCACCAGCGGCTGCGCCGCGAGGTGGAAGACGACCTCGGGCTGGGTCGTGATCAGCGCCTCCAGCAGCGTGGCGGTGTCGCGCACGTCGGCGATCCACTCGGCCTGCAGCGTCTGCCTGACACCGGCCAGTTCATGGAAGCCGCCCGCTTCAGGCGCCAGCGCATAACCGCTGACCTGGGCGCCAAGCCGCTTCAGCCACAGCGCCAGCCAGCCGCCCTTGAAGCCGGTGTGGCCGGTGACGAAGACGCGCCGGCCGGCCCAGGCTGACGCGTTCACCACAGCTTCCATGGCGCCCTGCCCTCGGCCCACAGGCGCTCCAGATGGGCGCGGTCACGCACCGTGTCCATCGGTTGCCAGAAGCCCGGGTGCTCGTAGACGCCGAGCTGGCCGCGCTCCGCCAGCGTCTCCAGCGGCCTGGCCTCCCAGGCGTCGGCATCGCCGGCTATGAGGTCCAGCACCTCGGGCTTGAGCACGAAGAACCCGGCGTTGACGCTGGCGCTTTCGCTCTGCGGCTTCTCGCGGAAACGGCTCACCAGGCCGGTGTCGGGGTCCACGTCCAGCGCGCCGAAGCGGGCCGGCGGCACGGCGGTCGTGATCGTGGCGGCCAGGCCGCGGGCCCGGTGCTGGGCGATCAGTCTGGTGACGTCCACATCGGCCACGCCATCGCCATAGGTGAAGCAGAAGTCCTGCTCGTCCTTCAGATAGGCCGCCACGCGCTTGAGCCGCCCGCCGGTGCCGCTGTCCTGGCCGGTGTCGACCAGGGTCACACGCCAGGGCTCGGCATGGCGCTCGTGCACTTCCATGCGGTTCTCGGCGAGGTCGAAGGTGACGTCCGAGCTGTGCAGGAAGTAGTTGGCGAAATACTCCTTGATGACATAGCCCCGGTAGCCGCAGCAGACGATGAAGTCCTGGATGCCGTGGCTGGCATAGATCTTCATGATGTGCCACAGGATCGGCTGCCCGCCGATCTCGATCATGGGCTTGGGCCGCAGATGGGTTTCCTCCGCGATGCGGGTCCCCAATCCACCGGCCAGGATCACGGCTTTGGTCATGGAATCAGTTTAGGGCGACCGAGGGCAATCCCTGGGCCGGCTAAACCGGGGAATGCCCGCGCCAGACGGGACAATTCTGCCCTTTCCAGCGGGTTACCGCCCGCGCCTCCCGAGTTCACTTGGAACAGCAGACGTGACAACCACCTTCACCCCGGCGCCAGGTCGCGCGGCCACCATCCTTGGCCAGCCCAACCAGCTCTTCGTCCTCTTCTTCACCGAGATGTGGGAGCGGTTCTCCTACTACGGCATGCGGGCGCTGCTCGTGCTGTTCCTGATCGCCGAGGCCAGCAAGGGCGGCTGGGGCTGGAGCCGCGAGCAGGCGCTGGAGCTGTACGGCTGGTACACGCTGTTCGTCTACCTGACGCCCATCCTGGGCGGCTACATCGCCGACCGGCTGCTGGGCACGCGGCGGTCAGTGCTGCTGGGCGGCTTCGTCATCGCGGCGGGCCACATCGCCCTCTTCATGGAGACGACAACGAGCTTCTACATCGGCTTGGGGCTGATCGTCATCGGCACGGGCCTGTTCAAGCCCAACATCTCGGCCATCGTCGGCCAGCTCTACGGCAAGGACAACGAGGGCGCCCGTGACGGCGGCTACACGCTGTTCTACATGGGCGTCAACGCGGGCGCCTTCTTCGGCATCTCGCTGTGCGGCTACATCGGCGAGAAGATCTCCTGGAACCTCGGTTTCGGCCTGGCCGGCATCTTCATGATCCTGGGCGCGCTGCAGTTCTGGCTCAGCCAGGGGCTGTTCGGCAGCATCGGCGACAAGGTCGACGCCGCCGCCAAGAGCGCCCGCGAGGCAGTGGACGACACGCCCAAGCATGTCGTGGCGGACCGCCTGAAGGCAATCTTCGTCTTCTCCTTCTTCACGATCTTCTTCTGGTTCGCGTTCGAGCAGGCCGGCGGATCCATGACCATCTTCGCGGCCGACTACACCGACCGCACGTTGACCGGCGCCAGCGGGCTCATCTTCAAGATCATCAACACCGCGATGACGCTGGTGCCAGCGGCCATCCTGTCCTGGCTGCTGTTCAAGCTCTACCGCTCGACCGGGGGCAACTACCTGATGGCCAACCTGTCGCTGGCCCTGGCGTTCGCCATCATCTGGGGCCTGTGCCTGTGGATGCTGGGCCGCGAGTTCGGCATGGACCAAAGCGAGGTGCCCGCCACCTGGTTCGGCGTGTTGAACAGCTTCTTCATCGTTGTGCTCGCGCCGATGTTTTCCAAGATGTGGGAGGAGAAGTGGAACCCCAGCGGCCCCGTCAAGTTCGGCGTCGGCCTGGTATTGCTGGGCCTGGGCTTTGCCGTGCTGTCTTACGGTTCGGCCGGCATTCCGCAGGGTGCCAAGACGGCCCAGGTCAGCATGATGTTCCTGACGCTGGCCTACCTCTTCCACACCATGGGCGAGCTTTGCCTGTCGCCGGTCGGCCTGTCCTATATCTCCAAGCTCGCCCCGGCGCGCCTGCTGGGCCTGATGTTCGGTGTCTGGTTCCTGAACTCGGCCATCGCCAACAAGATTGCCGGCTCCACGGGCTCCTACATCGATCACATCTCATCGACCTATTCGATGTCGGCCTTCTTCCTGATCTTCACCATCATTCCCATCGCCGCCGGTGTGGTGCTGATGGCGATGACGCCGCTGATGAAGAAGTGGATGCACGGCGTCCATTGAGCCGAGCCTGATGCCTGCGCAAGCCGCCTCCGGGCGGCTTTTTCGTCTTTGTTCACGGTTCTGCGCTGGTGACAAGTAATGTCAGCAGGCTTGAAGGGTTTCGAGTTGGGGTTAGTCAGGCTTAAGTTGCGCTCGTTACAGTCGCGCGCTTGAACTCGGAGCCCCCCATGAAAAAGACCAGCCTGGCGCTGCTAACCCTCACCCTCGCCGCATGCGGACAACAGCCGGAAGGCGCCGGTGGACCGGGTGGCGCGGGTGGCCCGCCGCCTGTGTCAGTAGCCCCGGCCACGCAGCGAGAAGTGCAGGAATTCGATGAATTCACTGCCCGGCTGGAGGCGCCGGACACCGTCGAGGTGCGTCCGCGCGTGGCCGGCACCATCGAGGCGGTCCGCTTCCGGGAAGGCCAGTTCGTCAAGAAGGGCGACCCGCTCTTCACCATCGACACCCGCGCCTTCCGTGCCGAGGTGGCCCGCGCAGAAGCGCAGATCGCCGCGCTCAAGACCCAGGCCGACCTGGCGCGCACCGACTTGGCGCGCTCCGAGAAGCTGGTCAGCGTCAACGCCGTCAGCCAGCAGGAGATCGACCAGCTGCGCTCGGCGCTGCGCAGCGCGGAGGCCAACCAGAAGGGCGCCGAGGCGGCGCTGGTGACGGCCCGGCTGAATATCGACTACGCCAACGTGACGGCGCCCGTCAGTGGCCGCACGTCGCGCGCCAACGTGACGCCCGGCAACCTCGTCGGCCAGGGCGATGTGGTGCTCACGACCATTGTTTCCAGCGACCGCGTCCATGCCTACTTCGACGCCAGCGAGGCCGCCTACCTGAAGTACATGCGCGCCGCCAAGCCGTCCGCGGTGCTGGTGCAGATGGGGTTGTCGAACGAGCAGGGCTACCCGCACACCGGCAAGCTGGACTTCGTCGATAACCGCCTCAACCCGGCCACGGCGTCCATCCGTGCCCGCGCGGTGTTCGACAACAAGGGCGGCGAATTCACGCCGGGGCTGTATGCCCGCGTCAAGCTCGGTGGCAGCGCCAGCTACACGGGCGTCGTCGTGCCGGAGCGCGCCATCACGACCGACCAGACGCGCAAGCTCGTCCTCGTCGTCGGGCCCAACAACATCGTGCAGCCGCGGCCCGTCAAGCCGGGCGCACTGATCGACGGCATGCGTGTCGTCGACGGCGTCAAGGCGGGCGAACTGGTCATCGTTGACGGCCTGCTGCGCGCGATGCCCGGTGCGCCCGTCACGCCGCAGGTGCTGAAGGTGGACGACAAGGGCATGCCTATTCCAGCTGCTCCCGCTGCCCCGGCGCCCGCCGCCTCGAAGTAAGCAAAGGCGGCACCCTCCATGGACATCTCACGCTTCTTCATCGACCGGCCGCGCTTTGCGACCGTGTTGTCTCTCTTCATCTTCCTGATCGGCGCGCTGGCCATTCCGCTGCTGCCGATCTCCGAGTACCCCGAGGTTGCACCGCCGCAGGTGGTGGTGCGCGCCCAGTACCCCGGCGCCAACCCGCGCGTGATCTCCGAGACCGTGGCTGCGCCGCTGGAGGAGCAGATCAACGGCCTGGAGAACGTGCTGTATTTCGACAGCCAGGCCACCGGCGACGGCGGCATGAGCCTGACGGTCACGTTCAAGATCGGCACCAATCCCGAAGCCGCCGAAACGGCGGTGCAGAACCGCATCAACCGAGCGTTGCCGCGCCTGCCCGACATCGTGCGCACCATCGGCGTGACGACGGAGAAGAGCAGCCCGAACCTGACCATGGTGGTCCACCTGGTCAGCCCCGACAACTCGCGCGACGCGCTCTACCTGCGCAACTACGGCTCGCTCAATGTGCGCGACGACCTGCTGCGCGTGCCCGGCATGGGCTCGGTGCAGACCTTCGGCGCCGGCGACTACGCGATGCGCATCTGGCTGGACCCGCAGAAGCTCGCCGCACGCAACCTGACGGCCGGTGAAGTGGTGGGCGCCATCCGCGAGCAAAACTCGCAGGTCGCCGCCGGCGTCGTCGGCGCCTCGCCATCGCCAAAAGGCACGGAGTTCGAGCTCGCCATCAACACGCAAGGCCGCCTCACCACCGAGGAGGAGTTCGCCAACATCATCGTCCGCGCCGAGCCGCGAACCGGTGCCATGGTGCGCCTGCGCGATGTCGGCCGCGTCGAGATCAGCGCCAACACGTATGCGCTGCGCAGCCTCTTGAACAACAAGGAAGCCGCGGCCATCGCCATCTTCCAGGCGCCGGGCTCCAACGCGCTGGCCATCTCGGAAAACGTGCGCAAGACGATGGAACGCCTGAAGCCGGCGTTCCCCGCCGGTGTCGACTACGCCATCGTCTACGACCCCACGCGCTTCGTGCAGACGTCCATCAGCAAGGTGGTCAGCACGCTGTTCGAGGCCGTTGGCCTGGTCGTGCTGGTCGTCATCATCTTCCTGCAGACCTGGCGCGCGTCCATCATTCCGTTGGTGGCCGTGCCGGTGTCCATCGTCGGCACGTTCTCGGTGCTGCTGCTGCTGGGCTTCTCCATCAACACGCTGACGCTGTTCGGCCTCGTGCTGGCCATCGGCATCGTGGTGGACGACGCCATCGTGGTGGTCGAGAACGTCGAGCGCAACATCCAGGACGGCCTCACGCCGCGTGCTGCGACGATCAAGGCGATGCAGGAGGTCTCCGGGCCCATCATCGCCATCGCGCTGGTGCTGTGCGCCGTGTTCATCCCGCTGACGCTCGTGCCGGGTCTGTCGGGTCAGTTCTACAAGCAGTTCGCCGTCACCATTGCCATCTCCACGGTGATCTCGGCGTTCAACTCGCTCACACTCTCGCCCGCGCTCGCCGCCATCCTGCTGCGCCCGCATGACGCGCCCAAGGATGCGCTGATGCGCGGCATGGACAAGGTCTTCGGCCGCTTCTTCAACTGGTTCAACCGATTCTTCCATCGCCGCTCCGAGGATTACGGCCGCGGCGTCACCGGCATCCTCAAGCGCAAGTCCGCGGCGCTCGTCGTCTACGCGCTGCTGCTCGGCGCCACGGCGCTGGTGTTCTCGCGCATCCCCAGCGGTTTCGTGCCCGCGCCCGACAAGCAGTACCTCATCGGCATTGCGCAACTGCCGGCCGGCGCGAGCCTGGACCGCACCGAGGAGGTCATCCGCAAGATGAGCGAGATCGCGCTGAAGGTGCCCGGTATCGTCGACTCGGTGGCCTTTCCCGGCCTGTCTGGCGCCGGCTTCTCGGCTGCGCCCAACGAGGGCATCGTCTTCTTCGGCCTGGCCGACTTCGAGAAGCGCACTTCGCGTGACCTCAGCAAGGAGGCCATCCTTGGCCAGGTCAACGGCGCCATCCAGCAGATCCAGGGCGCGCGCATGTTCGTCGTGCCGCCGCCGCCGGTGGACGGCCTGGGCATCGCGGGCGGCTTCAAGATCCAGGTGCAAGACCGCAGCAGCCAGGGCGAGCAGGCCTTGTACGGCGCCGTCTGGGGCACGCTGGGCCAGGTCTACGCCAACCCCAAGACCAGCATCGGCACGCCGTACTCCAACTACGACATCAACGTGCCGCAATTGTTCGCCAATGTCGACCGCACCAAGGCCAAGCAGATCGGCGTGCCACTCGCGTCCATCTACGACACGCTGCAGATCAACCTCGGCTCGCTTTACGTCAACGACTTCACCAAGTTCGGCAAGACGTATCAGGTGATCGTGCAGGCCGATGCGCCCTTCCGCGCCAAGGCTGAGGACATCACCCAGCTCAAGACGCGCAACGGCGCCGGCGAGATGGTGCCGCTGGGCTCGTTGATGACGGTCGAGCCCACCTTTGGCCCGACCCGCGTCACGCGCTACAACGGCTTCCCGGCGGCCGACATCAACGGCGCGCCCAACCCCGGCTTCTCGTCGGGGCAGGCCGAGGTCGAGATCGAGAACCTGCTCAAGACGCTGCCACGCGGCTTCGGCTACGAGTTCACCGATCTGAGCTACCAGGACCGCCTGACCCGCGACGTCGCCGTGCCCGGCACAACGCTGAAGATCCCGACGCTGGCGGCCGTGCTGCTGTTCTCGGTCATCCTCGTCGTGCTGGTGCTGGCCGCGCAGTACGAGAGCTGGAGCCTGCCGCTGGCCATCATCCTGATCGTGCCGATGTGCATCCTGTCGGCGCTGTTCGGCGTGTGGATTTCGCACTTCCCGCCGTTCGGGCAGGCGGGCGACCTGAACATCTTCACGCAGGTGGCGCTGGTCGTGCTGGTCGGCCTGGCCTGCAAGAACGCCATCCTGATCGTCGAGTTCGCCAAGGAGCTGGAGGAGCGCGGCAAGTCGGTCACCGACGCCGTCATCGAGGCCTGCCGCCTGCGGCTGCGCCCCATCCTGATGACGTCCATCGCCTTCTGCGCAGGCGTCATCCCGCTGATCCTCGGCTCCGGCGCCGGCAGCGAGATGCGCCGCGCGATGGGCATCGCCGTGTTCTCCGGCATGCTCGGCGTGACCTTCTTCGGCATCTTCCTGACGCCGGTGTTCTACGCGCTGTTGCGCAAGGGCACCGAGAAGCGTCGCGCCCGCGCGGCCGCGCTGAAGGCCGAGATCGAAGCGTCCGCCCATGCGTTCCACCCAGGCATCGACGATGCACCCACGACGAAGGGGCACTGACATGCTGACCCGCCTTACTCCCCTCGCCCTCGCCGCGCTTGTCGCTGGTTGCGCCGCCCCTGGCTCATCGCAAGGACCGGCCAACCTGGCACCGGCGCAGTTCTCCCAACTGCCTTCCATCGACGCCCAGGCGGCCAATGGCGCCGCGCAGATGACGGCCGCCTTCGTCGACAGCGCCCAGCTGCAGCGTGTCGTCGACGACGTGCTGGCCAGCAACCGCGACCTGCGCGCCGCTGCTGCGCGACTGCGCCAGACCGAGGCGCTTGCCACCGCCGCTGGCGCCCAGCGCCTGCCGTCCGCCGGGGTGGGTGCCAGCGCCAGCCGCCAGCGTGCCGCCAACGACCAGGGGCAGTACAGCACCTTCAACAGCTACGGCGTCAGTGCGACGGCCGGGTGGGAGGTCGACCTGTGGGGCCGCGCGTCGGCTGCCGCTCAGGCTGCCGGTTATGACGCCCAGAGCGCCGCGCTGGACCGCGACGCCGCCGCGCTCAGCCTGGCCGGCACGGCGCTCAACCTGCAGACCCAGCTCATCGGCCTCGGCCACCGGCTCAAGCTCGCCAAGGAGACGCTGGTGGTGCAGAACCAGCTGCTCGACCTGGTGAAGGCCCGCGTCGGCGCCGGCCGCGGCACGGCGCTGGACCAGGCGCGCGCCGAAGCCCTTGTCGCGCAGACTTCGGCCAGCGTGCCGGCGCTGCGCAATGCGGCTTGCCTCACGCGCTTGCAGCTTGACGTGCTGCGCGGCCAGCCGCCGGCTGACTGCGACAGGGCCGACAGCGACCCGTTGCCCGCCATGCCCGAGCCGCGCCTGATCAGCCTGGGCACGCTGCCCGACCCGGCCGGCCTGCTGGCCGCTCGCCCCGACGTGAAGGCCGCTGCCATCCGTGCGCAGGCCGCCGCGTCGCGCGCCCACGTCGCCTGGGCCGCGCGCTGGCCGAGCATCGGCCTATCGGGCTCGATTGGCTGGAGCAGCGGGAGCGCCTCCGACCTGTTCAAGAGCGCCACACGCGTCAACAGCCTGGCTGCCGCGCTGAACTGGAACTTCCTTGATTTTGGCGCCCGCAAGGCCGAGGAATCGGCCGCCCGCGCAGGCTTCGACGCCGCGGTGGCCGGTGCCGAGCAGGCCCAGCTGGTGGCGCTGCAGGAAGCCCAGGGAAGCCTGTCGACGCTTCGCGAGACCGAGCTGCAGGCCGTGGCCCAGGCCCAGGCGGCCGATGCGACCGTCCGAGCACGCGAACTGGCTTTCAAGCGCTACGACGCTGGCGTGACCGACTTCTATTCGCTGCTCAACGCCGAGCAGGAGCGCCTGGCGGCGCAGGACGCGCTGATCCAGGTACAGACCAGCCGCGCAGCGTCATTGCTGGCGGTGCACAAGGCGTTTGCGGCGCGGCTGACCGCGTCGGCGCCCTGATCAAGAACCCGCCACGATCCTTGCCGCCAGCAGCGTCACGCTGCGGCGGTAGGCGTCGGCCAGTGCGTCCGGCTGTGCGCTGCACGGCACCGTCAGCTCTGCCGAGCCGGGCGGCGGCAGCGCCGTGCCGGCCGGGGCCTGCAGTGGCAGCCAGTGCCAGCGCCCGCGCAATGTCAGCTGCAGGCCGTCGCCACCGGCGCGCGCCAGCCATTCGTCCACCTGCACGACCAGCCGCAGTGATTCGCCGTCCGGCGCATTCGGCCGGCCGACGGTGACGGGGTAGGGCTGGCGCAGCCGCCACAGGTCTTCGGCCAGCACGCGCGGCAGCGCCTCGCGCAGCGGTTCGGCCCAGCGCGCCTCGGGCAGCGCCACCAGGCCGGCGTTGCCTTCGGCCACCAGGATCTCGTCGCGGTCCAGCAGATCGGGCAGCGACACCTGCGGGTTCAGCACCCAGGCGCGGCCGTCCTTGCCCGGCTTGGCGTCGGCAGGCAGCGTCGGCATGCCGGTCAGGCCATACAGGCGCCGCGGCGGTGTGCTGCGCGTCGCGCAGCCGGCGAGCGTCACCGCTGCCAGCAGCAACAAGGCATCGCGACGGTGCGCGCGGTCGGGAATCGAGGTCGTCATTTGGCGGGCTCCACGGCGGGCGCGGGAACGGGATCGGGCTTGCGGCCCAGCAGCAGCTGCTGGGGCTGGGCGTCCAGCGAGCGGGCCAGCTGGCGCAGCGCCCGCGCGGCCTGCGACAGCTCGCGCATCGTGCGCTCGGTCTGCTGCAGCAGCGGCCCATCGCCGTCGGCGGCTTCACGCAGCGAGGCGCTGGCGTGGGCCAGCTCGTTGACGGCGCGCTGCAGGTCCCGCACGACCGGCCCCTTCGGGTCCAGCAGCTCGTTGGCCTGGTCGGCTGTCTTGCCCAGGCGGTCGGCGGTGTCGGACACCTCGCTGCCGGCGCGGTCCACGCTGGCCATCGCGCGCTCGGCCCCCTGCGTCAATGGCACGGCGCGGCGGTCCAGCTGTGCGGCCAGGCGGCGGGCGTGGGTGGCGGTGGCGGCGAAGTCCTTCAGGCCCTGCTTGAGCTCCGGTGCGGCGATCAGCTGGCGCGCAGAGTTGGCGATCTGGCTCAGGTCGTCCACGATCTTGCGCAGGTCCACGCTTTCGAGCTGGTCCTTCAAGGCCTGGAAGGCGGTGGCGCTGGTGGGGATCTCGGTGGCCTCGCCCTTGTAGCCGCCATGCAGCTTGCCGGGCGGCTTGGTGCGGAAGTCGAGGTCGACATAAAGCTGGCCGGTCAGCAGGCTTTGCGTGCCGAGCTGGGCGGTCAGGCCGCGCTTGATCAGCGTGGGCAGCGCATGGGCGATGTCCTCGTTGCCCTGGCGCCCATCCAGGCCGCGCACGGCGTCGGCATCGAGCCGTGCGAGCACGGGGATGGCGAAGTTGTCGGTCTTGCTGTCGTAGTGGACGCTGATGTCGGTCACGTCGCCGATGCGCACGCCTCGGAAGACCACGGGCGCGCCCTTCTGCAGGCCGAACACGGAACCCGAGAAGAACATGACGACGCGCTCGGGCCGCTGGAACCAGCTCTGGCCCGGCAGCGCGATGAGGGCCAGCACAAGCAGCGCGAGCCCGCCGACGACAAAGGCGCCGATGAAGAAGGGGCTGGCGCGGCGGCGCTTCATGCCGCTTCCCTTTCGGGCTCGTACAGCCCGCGCGTCAGAAACTCGCGCACCGCATCCGGCCCCTGGTCGCGCAGTTCCGCTGGCGGCCCCAGCGCGGTGGCCGTGTGCGCTTCCACATCGAGAAACAGCAGCCGGTCGGCCACGGCGAACAGGCTGTCCAGCTCATGCGTGACCAGCACGATGGCTGTGCCGAGGTCGTTCTTCAAGCGCTTGATGAGATCGTCAAGCCGCGCCGAGGTCAGCGGGTCCAGGCCTGCCGAGGGCTCGTCCAGGCAGAGCAGCGGCGGGTCCAGCATTAGCGCGCGCGCAATGGCCGCGCGCTTGCGCATGCCGCCCGACAGCGCGCCGGGCTCGGCGTCGAAGGCCGTGGCGTCGGGCAGGCCGGCCAGCGCCAGCTTGAAGCGCGCCCGCTGCTCGCGCTCGGCCTCGCTGAGCTCGGTGTAGAGCTCCAGCGGCAGCATCAGGTTCTCGCCCACGGTCATGCTGCTCCACAGCGCGCCGGCCTGGAAGGCCACGCCGATCTCGCGCCGCGGCGGGTCGTCGCCGTGAACATCGCGCTGCTGGCCGCCGGCCGTCCAGGTGACGCTGCCGACCTTGGGCGTGTGCAGGCCGATCATGTGGCGCAGCAGCGTGCTCTTGCCGCAGCCGCTGGCGCCGCAGATGGCCAGCACCTCGCCGGCGCGCACCTCGAAGTTCAATCCATGCTGCAGCTCGCGGCCGCCGGCGTGCAGGCTGAGGTTCTCGACGCGCATCAGCACTTCACCTGGCTCGGCCATCAGACGCCCAATCGTTGAAAAATGACCGTCAGCAGCGAGGCGGCAACAACCATCCAGATGATGGCCTGCACGACGGCCGCCGTCGTCGCCTCACCCACGGCCTGCGCGCTGCGCCCGGCGTTCAGACCCTGGCGGCAACCGGCCAGCGCCACCAGCACGGCATAGACGCTGCCCTTGAGCAGGCCCACGAACAGGTCCCAGCCCGCCAGTGCCTCGCGCGTCGTCGCCAGGTAGGCCATGGCCGGCACGTCGTACATGCCCACCGCCACGGCCATGCCCACGCCCAGGCCGGCCACGCCGGCGCACAGCGTCAGCAGCGGGCCGGTGACCAGCAGGGCCAGCATGCGCGGCAGCACCAAGTGCTCCACCGGGTCGATGCCCAGCGTCGTCAAGGCGTCGATCTCTTCGCCGGCGCGCATGCTGCCGATCTGCGCCGCGAACGCCGCGCCCACGCGGCCGGCCAGCACGATGCCGACCACCAGTGCCGCGATCTCGCGCACCACGCCGATGGTCACCAGGTTGGCGATGAAGCTCTGGGCGCCAAAGCGTTGCAACTGCTCGGCGCCCATGTAGGCCACGATGAGGCCGACCAGCGAGCTGACCAGCAGCACGATGGGCAGGCTGCGCGGCCCGGTCTGCTCGATCTGCCACAGCCAATCGCTCATGCGCATGGCGCTGCGACTGCGCAGCAGTCGGCCCAGCGCCCCCAGCACCTCGCCGACCAGGGCCACGGTCTTGCGCCATTCCGGCTCGGGTGCGACGTCGTCGGCCGCGGCAGGCGCTGGTTTTCGTGGTGCGCCTGCGGGCTGCGGCAGACTCAGGTGCAGCAGCGGCTGCAGGCCGCGCGGCAGGCCGGCGAGGTCAAGCTGCACCCCCGCGCGCGCCAGCGGCGCCAGCCTTTGCCACAGCGCGCCGGCCAATGGCGGCTGCCAGTGCGACAGCGCCGTGCTGTCCACGCTGAGCTGGGTCTCCGGGTTCAATGCCAGCTCGGCCGGTGGTCGTGGCAACTCGGGCTCTCCGCGCGACAAGTCGCCGGTCAGCACCAGCCGCCACAGAGAACCTTCGCCTTCCCAACGCGCGCTGCCCGCGGCATCACGGCCGGTCTGGCGAGGCGAGAGCAAAGGCGCGGGCAGGGCGTGAGACATGTGCCACCATGCTGTGCCGCCAAGGCGCCATTGCGGCCCGGACGCCGGCGCCGCCGTGTGTAGGACGGCGCCCGGTTCGCCGTTGTCGGTGCCTGCCGACAGACAGGCAAGCGGCCGGACGACGGCAGCCGGCCAACGTGGCGCGGACAGTTGTCGCACTGACATTGCCCGGAGGGCCTCGCCATGAAAACCACGCCCCCGCCCCGTACCGAAGACAGCGGCATCCACGCCGACCGCCCGCGCACCACCGGCGACGCGTCGCGGCCGCTGGGCCCTTCGCTGCCGCATGACCGAGACCAGCAGGCCACGGCCACCAACACAGCGCCCGACCCGCACATGAAGCGCGCCGCACGGGACTTGAAGGAAGGCCAGGTCGACACCGATCTGCGCGCCACGCCGGGCTTGGATGCCAACCGCCGCGGCGACATGGTGGAGGGCGGCGAACAAGGCGCCGGCAAGCAAAAGCCCAGCCCCGCGGCGGACGCCACCGACTGAGCGTCGGGACGAATGGCGCTGGTGCTGGGGCGGGCCGCGGCGGCATCCGCGTGGCGGGCGGCTAACCTCCCGGCATGTCCATCCTGCCGCGCCGCTGGCGCCTGCCCTATGTCGCGCTGCTGACCGTCGTCGGGCTGCTGCTCAGTGCCTCCGCGCTGCAGGACTACCTGCAGTACGGCGGCCGGCGGCCGTGGGAGCCCTTCCTTTGGGAGTTCAGCTCCATCGCCGTCATCGGCGCACTGGCGCTGGGCGTGCACGCGCTCGTCGGTGGGCTGCGTGGCCGGCCCTGGCCGCAGCAACTCGCCGGGCATGCGCTGGCGCTGCCGGTCTTCAGCGTGTTGCATATCGCCGGCATGTTCGGGCTGCGCCTGCTCGTCTACCGCTGGGCCGGCGTCGAGTACCACCCCGACGACGTGCCGACGCTCCTGGTCTTCGAGGGCGGCAAGGACGCGGTCAGCTACATCAGCTTCTGCCTGATCTCGCGTGGCGTGTGGATGGCCCAGGCCGCCGAACGTGCGCGCCTGGAGCTGGCCGAGCTGCGGCTTGCGCGTCTGGCCGACCAGGTGCAACCGCATTTCCTGTTCAACACGCTCAACCTGATTTCGTCGGTCATGTACGAGGATGTGCCGCGCGCCGACCGGCTGCTGTGCCAGCTGGCCGACCTGCTGCGCCAGACGCTGGCCGCTCAAGCGCGCAGCGAGCACACGGTGGCCGAGGAGCTGGCCCTGGTGCGGCCCTTCCTCGACCTGATGCAGGCCCGCTTCGGCCCGGAGCGCCTGGTCGTGCAGATCGACGCGGATGCCGCCGCGCGCGAGTGCCGCCTGCCGGCGCTGCTGCTGCTGGCGCCCGTGGAGAACGCGGTCAAGCACGATGTGGCGCGTCACCGCGGGCGCGTGACCGTGCGCGTACACGCCGAGCGCGTCGGCGAGCGGCTGCGGCTGAGCGTCAGCAACCACGGTGATACACCGGTGCCCGAGGCGAAGACCGATCCGGATGGCGGCCTTGGCCTGCGCAACCTGCGCGAGCGGCTGACCGCGCGCTACGGCGGCGCCGCGCGGGTGAAGTTCGGGCCGGAAGGCGGCGGCATGCGCCTGGACCTGGATTTGCCGTGCGCGTCCTGATCGTCGACGACGAGCCCGCCGCGCGCGCCAAGCTGCGCCGCCTGCTGGCCGCGGAAGCCGATGTGGCCGAGCTGATGGAAGCGCCCGACGCGCCGGCAGCGCTCGCCCTGGTGCAGGCCTTGGCGCCGCCGCCCGACCTCGCCCTGCTCGACATCGAGATGCCCGGCGGCAACGGCGTGCAGCTGGCTGCCGCCCTGCGCGAGGTCGGCGTGCGCTGCGTCATCTTCTCGACGGCCCATGCCGAGCATGCGCTGCAGGCCTTCGAGCTGGCCGCGCTGGACTACCTGCTCAAACCCTACACGCCCGAGCGCCTGTCGGCGGCGCTCATGCGTGTGCGCGAGCAACTCGCGCGACCCGCAGCGAATGTCGGCGTGCACTGGGTCGATGGCCAGCGCTTGCTGCTGGCGGACGTGCAATGGCTGAGCGCGGCCGACAACTACATCGAGCTGCACCTGCCGCCGCGCAGCCTGCTGGAGCGCGTCACGCTGGCCGACGCGCTGGCGCGCCCCGGCTGGGCCGCGCGCTTCGTGCGGGTGCATCGCAGCCATGCGGTCAACCCGGCGCATGTCATACGCATCGAGCGCCTGGGCAGCGGCGAGGCAGTGCTCACCTTGAGCGGCGGCGAACAGCTGCGGGTGTCACGGGGCTACCGCGACGTCCTGACGGAGTTCGTAATGGGTGCTGCGCCCGGCCGCGCCTGAGCGCTGCAGCACGCCGAGCGCCACCAGTGCATTGAGGTCGCGCAAGGCGGTGTCGGTCGAGCACTTGGCGAGCGCGGCGAACTTCGCCGTCGTGAGCTTGCCCTCGAAGCCGTCGAGCAGGCGGTTCAAGACCTGGACCTGGCGCTCGTTGAGGGCCGCGCCGTGGACGCGATGCCAGAAGCGCGACTTGTGCAGAACCGCGTCGAGCGTGCCATTGGCGTGGTCTACCGCGGCGCTGAGCATTTGCAGCAGCCACAGCAGCCATTCGGTCACGTCGAGCGTGCCTTTTTGCGTACGTTCGAGGATGTCGTAGTAGGCCTTGCGCTCGCGCTGGATCTGCGCCGACAGGCTGTAGAAGCGCTGCGGGCTGCCGTCGGCCCGCGCGAGCAGCAGGTCGCCCACCGCACGGGCGATGCGGCCATTGCCGTCGTCAAAGGGGTGCAGCGTGACGAACCAGAGATGACCCAGGCCGGCGCGGATCAACGCCGGCTCCTGGGGCGCGGGCGCGTTCGCCCAGCTGAGGAAGCGCAGCATTTCCGCGTCGAGCCGCGCGGCGGGCGGCGCCTCGTAATGCACGCGCTGGCGGCCGAGCGGGCCGGAGACGACCTGCATGGGCCCCTGCGCGTCGTCGCGCCAATCGCCTGTGTTGATTGGCGCCAGGCCCGAGAAGCCGGTGGGGAACAGCGCCGCGTGCCAGCCGAACAGGCGTGCCTCGGTCAGTGGTGCGCTGGCATGGGTCGTCGCGTCCAGCACCATGTCGACGACGCCGTCCACGTGCCGGTCCGGCGGCGCCAGCGCGCCAATATCCACGCCCAGTCGGCGTGCGACGGACGAGCGCACCGACGCCGGATTCAGCGCCTCGCCTTCGATGGCGCTGGTCTGCAGCACGTCGTCAGTCAAGGCGGCGAGGCTGGCCTGGTCGCGCGGCTCGAAGCCCACGTCGGCCAGGCGTCCGAGCAGCCGGCCCTGGGCCTGGCTCACGGTAGCCAGCGGCGTGGCCAGTGCCGCCAGGTCATAGCGCCAGGCGGGCCACTGCGGCGATTGCCAGATGTATTCGACGCTGAACATGCGGTGATTGTGGCCGGAATCGGCGCATGGCCGCTTAATCACCGCGCAAATTGCGGTAAATGTCTGCGTTTTTCACCGCAGAAGCTCGGTTTTCTTGTCACTGGCCCCAATCCGCCCGCCACTGATCCCACTTCCCTCGCCGCGATTCGTGACAGCCGCGAACCTGCCGGCATGAACACCACCACCGCCCGCCTGCCCTTCCTCGACGGCCTGCGCGTTGCCGCCTTTGCGCTGCTGATCCCGTACCACGTCGGCATGTATTACGTGACCTGGGACTGGCATGTGAAGAGCCCCGCCGCCAGCAGCGCGCTGGAGCCCTTCATGCAGCTCAGCTCGCCGTGGCGGCTGGGGCTGCTGTTCTTGATCGCCGGCGCGGCCTGCCAGGGGCTGTTCGTGAAGCGCGGCGCGCTCGGCACGTTGAAGGACCGGTCGCTGCGGCTGCTGCTGCCACTGGTCTTCGGCATGCTCGTCATCGTCACGCCGCAGGCCTATTTCGAGGTGCTGACCCAGGCGCCCGAGATGCTGCCGGGTGATGGCGGCTACCTGGACTTCTGGCGCTTCTACCTGACCGCCGGCAAGGCCTGCCGGGGCGATGACTGCCTGGTGATGCCGACCTGGAACCATCTGTGGTTCCTGCCCTATTTGTGGCTCTACGCCGCAGTGGGTGCCGTGCTCGGCGCGCTGCTGGCGCGGGTCGTCCGCACCGACCGTGAACTGAGCCTGCCGGCCTGGGCCTGGTTGCTGCTGCCGGCGCTGCCGCTGGCGCTGCTGCGCGTGGCCGTCATGCCGCATTTCCCGACGACGCATGACCTGGTGCATGACCTCTACAACCACCTGCAGTACGGCGGGCTGTTCGCCATCGGCTGGGCCAGCCGCACGCCCCTGGCCGCGGGCCTGTGGGCCGCGGCGCTGCGGCTGCGCTGGGTGGCGCTCGGCGTCTCGCTGGCGGGGTGGGCGCTGCTGCTGGTCTTCAACAGCTATTACGAAGCGGTGAAGCACATCGACGCTGTGCTGCCGGCCGCGCGCAGCTTGCGCGGCGCCCTGACTTGGTGGGCCATCGTTGCCGCCTGTGGCTGGGCGCAGCGCGCGTTCACGCGTGAATCGCCGCTGCTGCGCCAGGCGGGAGCGGCGGTGTTTTGCCTCTACATCCTGCACCAGAGCGTCATCGTTGTGCTCAGCCAGTGGCTCAAGCCGCTGGCGCTGCCGTGGGGCGTGGAGGCGGTGCTGCTGATTGCGCTGACCTTCGCCGTCTGTGCGCTGGCCTACATGGGCGCTCGCCACGTGCCAGGGCTGGCGTTGCTGCTCGGCATCCAGCGCCGCCGCCGTGGCGTGGCGACACCGGTGCTAGGGTCGGCATCCCTGTCTTCGTCGCCTCAAGCCTGATGACCCGATTCGTCGCCGCCTTTCTCGCCACATTCCTTGCGTTGGACGCCCTGGCCGCGTCCCCGCCGCCGGCCGAGCCCGGCTATGCCACGGTGCGTCCCATGATTGCCGACCAGCAGCGCCTCGTCGCGCCGAATGCCATCGAGGTCAGCGAGGCGGTCGAGCTGGGCGGCCTGAAGCAATGGATCACCATCCGTGGTGCCGACAGGGCCAACCCCGTGCTGATCTACGTGCACGGCGGGCCCGGCGCGACGGAGATGGGCCGCAGCTGGCCCTACCAGCGTGGTTGGGAGGACTTCTTCACCGTCGTGCAATGGGACCAGCGCGGCACCGGCAAGACGCTGCGACATGCCGGTGAGGCGGCCAACAAGCTGGAGTTGACGCGCCAGCAGATGGCGGCCGACCTGGTCGAGCTGATCGCCCTGGTGCGCCAGCGGCTCCGGGTCGAGCGCGTCATCCTGCTCGGCCATTCGTGGGGCAATGTCATCGGCCTGGACGCCGCAATGCGCAAGCCCGAATGGGTCGGCGCCTATGTCGGCGTCGGGCCGCTGATGAACCTGCAGGCCAACGAGCGCGCGCAATACGAGGCGCTGCTGCGCCAGGCACGCCTGCGCGGCGACGCGACGGCGCAGGCCGAGCTGGCCGCCATCGCGCCGTATCCCGGCGAGGGCGAGATCCCGTTCGAGAAGGTCAACGTCGCGCGCAAATGGGTGATGGCCTATGGCGGCCTGGCGGCGTCGCGCAAGGACGCCAACTTCTACTTCCAGGCCGCGCGGCTGTCGCCCTACTACGAGTTCGAGGACCGGCTCGCCATCGACCAGGGCGGGCAGCTCTCGGTGCCGGCGCTGCTGCCCGACATGCGGCGCGTGGACCACACGCGCATCGCTGAGGCACCGTTTCCGGTGCTCATGTTCCTGGGCCGCCACGACCTGACGACGCCGTCCTCGGTCATCGAGCCGTGGCTGGCGCGGCTGAAGGCACCGGTGAAGAAGCTGGTCTGGTTCGAGCACTCGGCCCACCTGGCGCCGCACGAAGAGCCGGGCCGCTTCCTCGTCGCCCTGGTCCAGCATGTGCGGCCGCTGGTGGCGCGGCCAGGAACCCGGTGATGGGTCGCACCCCGCGGTCGGCTGCAGCGTGCGCATCAGCATCATTCAGCGCCACCGGCCGCCAGCCGGGGCTGGCGCTGTTGTTGGGTGTTCAGCGCACGCCGCGCAGCGCCACGCCGTCGGCGGGGCGCGTGACGGGGCAGTTGACGACGATGCCGGTCACCGACAGGTCGATCTCACCGGCCTCGGCCGCCGCCAGCACCGCCTCCTCGGAGCGCAGCTCGCGCCGGGTGGCCGCAGGCTTCCAGGCCACCAGCACCAGCCGCCAGAGCGGGCTGTAGTTGGTATCGGGCTGTGCCGACGCCAGCGGCGCCGGACCCGACGCGAACACGCTGATCTGGGCACCGTCGCTGAACTTGTAGACCCGTTCGGTCAACGAGGCCGAGCCCTCGCCCAGCGCCTGGGCGAGCCGGGGCACATGGTTCACGCCGGCCTGGGCCGCCATGGTGGCGTCGGAGATATCTGTCGTCACGTACTCCACAGTGCGCCCTTCCACCCACGCGCGGTGCTTGGGCAGCACGACCTCGTCGGGGCCGTGGGTGGCGCAGCCGCTCAGCAGCGCGGCGAGGCAGGCGAGGGCAAGGAGCGAGGAAGGGCTGGTCATCGTGGGTGGTCGTTGCAGAGCCCTGTCACCTTACGCCGTTGATCGGGCGCGAGGCCCCGCCCCCGCGCCCGCCCCGCTAGTACCAGTACGCCGGGTAGGCGCGCCGCGTGGCGCGGTGGTAGAGCACCGCGACGACCACCATGGCCACCGCGCCTAACAGCGTCGGGAACAGCAGGAAGCCCCACGTCGGCGCGGCCAGGAACACGATGATCGGGTTGGATCCGGCGGGCGGATGCAGCGTGCGCGTGACCATCATCAAGGCCACCGATACCGCGGCGGCCGTTGCCAGCGACCACCAGGTCGGCCCGAACAACGCCAGCGCTGCCAGGCCCACGGCCGTGCAGATGAAGTGGCCGCCGATGACGCTGCGCGGCTGCGAGAAATGGATCTCGGGAAAGGTGAACATCATGACCGCGGTCGAGCCGAAGGACCCCAACAGCAGCATCACGCCCAGGTTGTAGGAGCCGATCGCCAGCACGGCAATGATGGTGAATACGCCGGCGCAGGCGAGGGCGCCGACGCCCAGCGTGTAGCGCGGCGCGCCGACCGGCGCGGGCAGGTGCAGGGCCAGTGGCACAGGCTCGGTGCGCGTGGCTGCAGGCGCCGCCCTTTCCTGGGGAGCACGCGCAATGGCGCTGGGTGCAAGCTCGCTCATGGTGCGGTGTTGTGACGATGCTGGGCGGGCCAATGGCCGCCCCTGCCCGAGACAAGCAGGTTTCGCGCCGGTTCTGAAGTCGCTCAGGCCGCGCCGCCGGTCGCGCTGCCCGGGATGGCACCCAGCTCGCCCGACGCGCGCGCCTGGCGGCCGTAGAACAGCTCGAACAGCGGGCTGGCCATCATGGTCGTCACCACCGCCATCAGCACCAGCATCGAGAACAGCGCCGGGCCGATGATGCCCTTCTGCAGACCGATGTTGATGATGATCAGCTCCATCAGGCCGCGCGAGTTCATCAGCGCGCCTATCCCCAGGGCCGTGCGGTTGTCTTCGCCCGCCATGCGTGCGGCCAGGTAGCAGGCACCGAACTTCGCCAGCACCGACGCCGCCAGCACGCCCAGTGCGATCAGCAGCAGCTGGGCGGAATTGATCATGTCCAGCCGCGTGTTCAGCCCCGAGTAGGTGAAGAACATCGGCAGTAGCAGGATCACGGCCAGCGGCTCCACCTTCTTCTTCAGCTCCGCCGCGAACAGGCCGCGCGGCATGACCGCGCCGAGGATGAAGCCGCCGAAGATGGCGTGGATGCCGACGGCATCCATGATGAAGGCCGACAGGCAGAACAGGGCTATCGTGATGCCGAGCACCGTCATGCTCATTTCGCCCTCGCGCTCGACGATGCGGCCCAGCGGCGCCAGCAGCTTGCGGCCGAACAGCATGATGAAGGTCGCGTAGATCACGCCGCCGCCAATGGCCAGGACGGCCACGCCCGGTCCAGCGCCGAAAGCCGCCAGCACCAGGGCCAGCACGCACCATGACACCGCGTCGTCGAAGGCGCCCGCCGTCAGTGACAGCGTGCCCAGCGAGGTGTTGGCCAGGCCGCGTTCGTTGATGATGCGCGCCAGCATCGGGAAAGCCGTCAGCGCGATGCAGGCGCCCATGAACAGCGTGGCATTGGCCGTCGAGATGCCTTCGGCAAACAGGCCCGGCACCGTCAGCAGCAGCGGCGTGATCAGGAAGGCGATGAAGAACGGCGCCGCGATGCCGGCGACCGACACGCCGATGGCGCTCCTGGCCTTGGTGGCGAAGTGGTCCAGCCGCAGCGTCGTGCCCACGAGGAACATGTACAGGCCCACGCCCAGCTGGGCGCCGGTGTAGAGCACGTTCTTCATCTCCGGCGGAAAGATGGCGGCCTGCGTTTCCGGCGCCAGCAGCCCGAAAAGCGATGGCCCCAGGATGACGCCCGCAATCATTTCGCCCACGACCTGCGGCTGCGCGAGGAACTTGCGGCCGGCCCAGCCGACGATGCGACAGGCCAGCAGGATGATGGCCAGCTGCAGGAAGAAGTGGACGCTGAAGTCGGCCGGGGAATAGGTCTGCGCGAATGCGGGCGCCGCCGGGCCGTGCTTGGCGAAAACGTCGCCGAGCAGGCCCAGAAGGTCGATGTGGTCCAGGTTCATTGGGGGTCCTCTTGTTGTCGCCGCCGCTGTGCTGCAGCCGCCCTGGCGGTCTTCTGTACAACGTTGTCTGCGCAGATTGGTGAAAGCGCTGCCATGCCGCCGCGGACTGTGCCAGTGCGGTTTGTGCTGTCCATCGGGGCTGACGGAAACGAGCCTACCTACCTACCCAAGGGTTGCGGCGATGTAGGCAGGTAGGTACATTCGCGGCCTCATGAAGCTCCTCAGCAGCCGCGATTTCAACCGCGATGTCAGCCTGGCCAAGCGCGCCGCGCAGGCGGAGCCCGTGCTGATCACGGACCGCGGCCGGCCCACCCATGTGCTGATGAGCATTGCCGACTACCGCCGCCTGACCGGCGAGGGCGAGAGCATCCTGGAAATGCTGGCCATGCCCGAGGCGGTAACCATCGAGGCGGCCGATGCGGCGGCGGAGGGCGCCTGGGACCACCGGGAGCCGTTGGCCTGATGTTCCTCCTCGACACCAGCATCGTGCTCGAACTGCGCAAGGCCAAGGCCGGCCAGTCCGACCCGGGCCTGGCCGCCTGGGCGGCGGACATTGCGCGCCAGAAGCTCTTCATCTCGGCGCTGACGCTGCTGGAAATCGAGAACGCCGCTGCGCGCCTGGGCCGCAAGGACCGCGCCGCTGGCCTGGTCGTGCGCGACTGGATCGACAACCGCGTCATGCCCGCCTTCGAGGGTCGCGTGCTGCCGGTGGATGCGACCGTCGTGCGGAGGCGCGCCCAACTGCCCTATGCCAACACGCGCGACGGCCTGCTGGCCGCCACGGCGCTGGAGCATGGCCTCACCTTCGTGACCCATCGCGTCTCGGCCTTCCGTGTCGGCCGCGTCAAGCTGCTCAACCCCTCGGGCTATGTCGCGCCGCCCAGCGATGAAGACGAGGACTGGAGCCACGGCACACAGACGGGTCACCAGTGGCTGAAAAATCTATACGTCAGAGCATGAAGCCCCTCGTCCAAGGAGTACCTTGGCCGGTCCCCCGGGGGGACGGCGATGCTTGCGGCATTGAGCCGCCAGCACATCGCCATGGCGGGCCGGCTTGGGAGCGGCCCGGCGCTCGGCCCGAATACGCAATCCCCACATGACCCAGAAGCGACGCATCCTCATCGTCGGTGGCGGCACGGCCGGCTGGTTGACGGCCGCCTACCTGGCCAAGGCGTTGCGCCTGCCCGAACGCAGCCAGCTCGAAGTGACCGTGCTGGAGTCGCCCGACATCAGCAGCGTCGGCGTCGGCGAGGGCACCTTCCCCACCATCCGCAGCACGCTGCAATTCCTCGGCATCGACGAGGCGCGCTTCATCCGCGAGACCTCGGCGACGATGAAGCAGGGCATCCGCTTTGTCGACTGGGCGCGCGCGCCGGTCGGCGGCTCGCGGCACGAGTTCTTCCATCCCTTCGAGGCGCCCTTCTACGCCGAGGACCTCAACCTCGTGCCCTACTGGCTGCTGCAGGACGAGGCCGACCGCGCGCCGTTTGCGCAGGCCATGACCATCCAGCACCGTGTGGCCGAGGGCCAGCGCGCGCCCAAGCGGGCCGGCGAGGCGCCCTATGCCGCGCCGCTGAACTACGCCTACCACTTCGATGCGATCAAGCTGGCCAAGCTGCTGGCCGAGCGTGCCCGCGAGCTCGGTGTGCGCCATGTGCAAGCCACGGTGACCGGCGTTGCGCTGGATGCCGCCGGCGCCATCGCCCACCTGGACACCGATCGACAGGGCCGCTTCGAATCCGACCTCTACATCGACTGCAGCGGCTTTCGCGCCGAGCTGATCGGTCGCGCGCTCGGGAGCCCGCTCAAGTCGGCACGCGGCCATCTCTTCGCCGACCGTGCGCTGGCGTGCAAGATCCCGCTTGGCGCCGAGGCCGTGATGGAGAGCGCCACCATCGCCACCGCCCACGAGGCCGGCTGGCTGTGGGAGATCGGCCTGAACGGTGCGCGCGGTGTCGGCTGCGTCTACTCCAGCGACCACCTCAGCGACGACCGTGCCGCCGACATCCTGCGCAACTACTGCGGCGCTGGCAGCGAGGACCTGGCGATGCGCAGCATTCCCTTTGCCCCCGGCTACCGGGAGCAGCAGTGGATGAAGAACTGCGTCGCCGTCGGGCTGTCGGCCGGTTTCCTGGAGCCGCTGGAGGCAACCGGTCTCGTCCTCATCGAAGCGGCGGTCGGCATGATTGCGGAGATGCTGCCTCACAGCGGCCCGATCCAAGCCCCCGCGCGGCGCTTCAACGAGCTGATGACGGCGCGCTTCGAGAACATCATCAATTTCCTGAAGCTCCACTACTGCCTCAGCCAGCGTGAAGAGCCCTTCTGGCGCGACAACGCCGCGCCGGCGTCCATCCCCGACCGCCTGGCCGGGTTGCTCGAGGAGTGGAAGCTGCGCCCGCCGGGCCGCTTTGACTTCCTGCTGGACACCGAGACCTTCGCTTTCTTCAACTACCAGTACATCCTCTACGGCATGGGTTTCCGCACCGACCTCAGCGCCGGGCGTGACGACTTCACCCAGGTCGAGGATGCGCAGAAGTTGTTCGCCAAGATTCAGCGCTTTGCCGACCGCGCCGTGGCCGACCTGCCCAGCCACCGGACGTTGATCCAGCAGATCAACGCGGGACGCTGACCGGCGCCGGACTGGCGGGCGCCGCGACGCGGATGAACAGCAGGGCCAACAGCGCACTCAACCCCAGCGCGGCCGAGAACCACAGCGCGCCCGTGCCGAACCGGGCCAGCAGCAGGCCGAACAGCCAGGGCGACAGGGCCTGCCCCAGCCGGGCCGGCAGCATGAGCAGGCCCTGGCGCTGCCCATAGCCCTGCGGGCCGAACAGTGCCAGTGGCAGCGTGCCCTTGGCGATGGTCAGGATGCCGTTGCCGGCGCCGTGCAGCAGCGCGAACACCGCCGCCGCCGGTGCGCCGACCAGGGCCAGCAGCGCGGCGCCCAGCGGATGCATCAGTGCGGCGGCGCGCGCCGAGTGCAGCGGGTGCAGCCGCCTCAGCAGGCCGAACTCCAGCAGCCGCCCCGCCACCTGCGCCGGGCCGACCAGGGCGCCGATGAAGACGACCTGGGCCGGCGCGGTGCCCACGGCCGCCAGCAGTGACGGCAGGTGCGCCGCCATCGCCGTGCTGATGAACCAGGTCACTGCGAACACCCAGGCCAGCATCGCCGCCGTCATGACCGACGGTGGGGGCGGCTTGCTCTCAATGACGGCCGGCGCGTCGCTCGGCGGCGTGGTGGGCGCGTTGGCAGCCCGCGGCAGCCAGGCGTTCAACGGCAGGCCGATGACGAGGTGCAGGCCGGCCCAGGCCCAGCAGGCGCCGCGCCAGCCGTAGGCCTGCTCCAACGCCGCGGTCAGCGGCCAGCCCACCGTGCTGGCAAAGCCGGCGAACAGCGTGATGCCGGTGATTGCGCCGCGCGCGTCGTGGCCGTAGAGCCTCACCAGCGATGCGAAGGCTGCCTCGTACAGCCCGCTGCCCATCGCCAGGCCCATCACCAGCCAGGCCGCGAACAAGCTGACCGGCCCGGTGGCCAGCGCCATGGCCGCGAGGGCCAGCGCGAACAGCGCGCTCGTCGCCATCAGCACCGGCCGCCCGCCCCATCTGTCGATGCGCCGGCCGCTGTAGGGCCCGACGAGGGCCGAGATAACCAGGGCCGCGGAGAAGGCGGCGAACACCGTCGGTTCGGACACGCCCAGGTCGCGCGCCATCGGCCGCGCCAGCAGTGCCGGCAGGTAGTAGGACGAGGCCCAGGCCAGCGTCTGGGCAATGCCCAACGTCGTGATGACGCGCGTGCGGCTGGCCTGCATCGCGTTCAGCCGCAGCAGCGCGCGGGCAGCGCTGTGGGAACGGGCAACGACTTGGGTGCGCAGCCCCGCTTGGGTGCGGGCACGGCCTCGGGCGCCGGGCCGCAGCAGCCGGTCGCCGCGGCTTCGGGCCCGCTGTTCACCGAGCACACCCCCGTCTCGGGCAGGTCCAGCTCCACCCGGTCCGCCGCGGCCAGGTCGCCCGCGATGGCCGCGACCACCGAGCGCGCCTGCTCGAAGCCCGTGGCCATCAGGAAGGTCGGCGCACGGCCATAACTCTTCACGCCCACGGTGTAGAAGCCCGGCTCGGGATGCGCCAGCTCGCGGTGGCCATGCGGGCGCACGGTGCCGCAGCTGTGCAGGTTGGGGTCGATCAGCGGGCCCAGGGCCTCGGTGGATTCCAGCCACGGGTCGAGCTTCAGCCGCAGCTCGCTCGTCAGCGACAGGTCCGGCCGCTGCCCGGCGGCGCAGACGATCTCGTCAATGCCGTCGACGATGACGGGCTGCTGCTTCGCATCCAGCCCGCTGACGCGCAGCTGGCCGTCGACGCGGTCGATGCGCGTGATGCGCAGGCCGCTGATGAACGCCAGCGCGCCGTCGTCGCGCAGCCGACGCAACGCCGCGCCGAGTGCACCGCGCGCCGGCAACGCGTCCGCATCACCGCCACCGAACACGCGCTGCAACGCCGGCGAGCGCACGCCCCAAGCCAGCCGCGTGGCGGGCGCCTGCCGGGCCAGCTCGGCCAACGCCAGCAGCGCGTTCGCCGCCGAGTGCCCGGCGCCGATCACCAGCGTGCGCTTGCCTTCGTAGCGGCTGCGCAGCGCGCCGGCCACGTCGGGGATGCCGTAGAAGATGCGGTCCTGCGCTTGCTGCTCGCCGATGGCGGGCAGGCCGTTGGCGCCCACCGGGTTGGGCTGTTGCCAGGTGCCGGTCGCATCGATGATGGCGCGAGCGCGCAGCTCGTGCACCTGGCCGCCTTGCTCATAGCGCACCAAAAAGGCGGCCTTGTCGCGGCCCGCGCTCTTGACCTTGTCGAAGCCCTCGCGGCTGACGGCGAGCACGCGGGCGCCCAGCTTGATGAAAGGCGCCACGCGGGGCAGCGCGGCGAACGGCCGCAGCACCCGCTCGACGACCTCACCGGCCCGGGGCAGCTCGGCAGCCGGCGGCGCGGCCCAGCCGGTCGGTGCCAGCAGCCGGGCCATCGCGGGGTCGACGTCGTACTGCCAGGGCGAGAACAGCTGCACGTGGCCGTAGTCACGCAGGCTGGCGCCGACCTGCTGGCCGGCCTCCAGCGCGACGAAGGGCAGGCCGCGCTCCACCAACTGCGCCACGGCGGCCAGGCCGACGGGACCGGCGCCGAGCACCGCAACGGGCAGCGTGGCGTCAACCACGGGGGCCTCACGCAGCGTCAGCGTCATCAGCGCCGCGCACGCGGGGCAAGCGCCCTGGAACTCGGCCGAGGCCTTCAGCGCCTGGGGCGCCTCCTCGTTCTTGATGCGCTTGAAGCCGTACTGCGCGAAGTACTCCGGCGCCGTGACGGTCAGCAGGTAGAGCGCCGCGATGTCCCGCGAGCGTGCCTCCTGCAGCAGCCGCTCGACGAGCAGCCGGCCAATGCCCTGCTTGTGCAGGCCCGGTGCAACGGCGACGGAGCGCATGAGCGCAACGCTGCCGTAAATCTCTGCGCCAGCGCAGCCGACGATTTCGCCGTTGCTCATGGCGATCAGATAGGTCGGCAGATGGGATTGGGCGCCCTCGGTGGGCAGCTTGTTGGCCAACAGCAGAGCTTCAACAGCGGGCCAGTCGGACCCGCCGGCCTGGCGCAGGGTGATGGTGTTCAGCAACATGGTTTGGAATCCTGGGTGGGCTCACGAGCCAGCGTGGGCGGCAGGCAGCAGTTGGCTGCCGCGTCTTCACGCAAGGCCTTCAGGAGCGTCAGCAACGAGGTCTCGACGGCGGCGCGCTCGCGCTCGCTCAAGGACGCCAGCAACTGCTGGGCGTGCTCGTCGAGGGTCTGGTTCAGCTCATCGACGGTGCGTTCGCCGTCGGCGGTGAGCGTGACGAGCCAGCTCCTTGCGTCTTGCGGGTTCGGCTCCTTGGTCACCAGTCCACGGGCTGCCATGACCTCCACGGCACGCGACACCCAGCTCTTCTCCAGACTGACGCGCGTTCCGAGCTCGGACAGCGGCAGCGGCCCGCTGCGGCCCAGCTCGGTCAGCAGATGGCATTGCGTGCTGGTGGTGCGACAGCAGTCGGCCACGACGCGCTGGGCACGGGTGTACAGGCGCGCCACTTCGCGCAGCAGGCTGCCGGAGGCGCTGGTGGTCTCGGACGGGGTCATCTGGGTGCGAATAGCAACTATCTGGGCGCATGTTGAAGTGGGCCTTCTTGGTTGTCAATAGCAACTACCTGAGCCAAAGAGACGGGGCCTGAGCCCCGTGCTGCCGGTCGGGTTTCAGATGGCGCGCTGGTTCACGCGCCGGGACAGTTCCTCGGCGCTCTCCTTGCGCTCGCTGTAGCGGTCCACCAGATAGGGTCCGAGGTCGCGCGTCAGCAGCGTGAACTTGAACAGCTCCTCCATGACGTCGACAACGCGGTCGTAGTAGGCCGAGGGCTTCATGCGGCCGTCGTCGTTGAACTCGGCGAAGGCCTTGGCGACGGAGGACTGGTTGGGGATGGTCAGCATGCGCATCCAGCGCCCCAGCACGCGCAGCTGGTTGACCGCGTTGAAGGACTGCGAGCCGCCCGACACCTGCATGACAGCCAGCGTCTTGCCCTGCGTCGGCCGCACGGCGCCAGAGCTCAGCGGGATCCAGTCGATCTGCGCCTTCATGATGCCGGTCATGGCGCCATGCCGCTCGGGGGAGGTCCACACCATGCCCTCGGACCACAGCGCCAGCTGGCGCAGCTCCTGCACCTTGGGATGACTGTCGGGCGCGTCGTCCGGCAGGGGCAGGCCGCTCGGATTGAAGATGCGCACTTCCGCGCCCATGGCCTCCAGCAGCCGGGCGGCTTCGAAGGTCAGCAGCCGGCTGTAGGAGCGCTCGCGCAGCGAGCCGTACAGCATCAGGAAGCGCGGCCGGTGCTGCGACGGCGCCGGCACGATCAGGCGCTGCTGCGTCGGCACGTCGAAGAGGTCGGCCCTCAGCGCCGGGAAGCTGGTGTCGGGGAACAGCGGCTCAGACATGGCGGGCCTCAGGTTGGGTTTGGGTGACGGGCGGCGCTGCTGGCGACAGCAGCCGGTGCACGGCGACTGCCAGGCCGGCGCCGAGCAGCTCCGCCACGACGAAGCCCGGTGCGCTCACCGGCGCGATGCCGGCAAAGCTGTCACTGAACATGCGGCCGAACACGGCAGCCGGGTTGGCGAACGAGGTCGACGCCGTGAACCAGTAGGCCGCGCCGATGTAGGCGGCGACCATGGCCGCCACCCGCGACGGCGGCGCGCGCAGGATCACGAGCACCAGGCCGAAGGTGGCCACGGCCTCGGCAATCCACTGCCCGGTGCCGGCGCGTAGCTTGGTTGAGAACTGCAGGATGCTCATGTCGAACATCGCGTGCGCCAGCCAGGCCCCGAGCATGGCGCCGAGCAGCTGCGCCGCCACATAGGGCGCCAAAGCTGCCACCGCCAGCTCGCCACGCCACGCCATCACGGCGCTGACGGCGGGGTTGAAGTGGGCGCCGCTGATGGGGCCGAAAACTTCGATCAGGATGTAGAGGCCGCCGACAGTCGCCAGCGTATTGGCCAGCAGCGCGATGGCGACATTGCCCCCCGAGAGCCGTTCGGCCATGACGCCCGAGCCGATGACCACGGCCAGCAGCAGCGCTGTGCCCAGGCCTTCGGCGAGGAGCTTGCGGGACAGGCTCATGGTCAGCTCTTGGCGATCTCGGCGAGGGCCTGCTGCAGCTCGGCCTTGTCCATCGTCCCCAGCGGCAGTTGCAATAGCTGCAGCATGCGATAGCCGATGGCCTGGCGGGTCAACTCGAAGGCGCGGCGCTTGCCTTCGTCGCCGCCCTCGGCGTTGGACGGGTCGGGGTAGCCCCAGTGCACCTTGACCGGCTGGCCCTGGCCGCCAAAGAAAACGGGGCACTGCTCCGCCGCGGCGCTGTCGCAGACGGTGATGACGATGGACAGCGGCGGTGCGCCGTCCTGGCTGAAGGCGTCCCAGCTCTTGCTGAAGTAGCCGGCGGTGTCGACGCCGGCGTTTTGCAGCGCCTCCAGCGCGAAGGGGTTGATGCGGCCGCTGGGCGCACTGCCAGCGCTGTGTGCCCGGACGTCCTTGCCCAGCTGGCCGGCCAGGTGGTTGAGCATGCCCTCGCTGAGGACGCTGCGCGCGGAGTTGTGGGTGCAGAGGATGAGGACGTGGGTGGTCATGGGGGCGGCGTCAGCAGCAGGAGGCCTTGGCATCGGGCACGGCGCAGCCGGCGCCCTGGCAGCAGTTCTCGGTCAGATAGCCCAGCAGCCCGTTCATGTGCTCGAAGTGGGCGCGGTAGATGAGGTTGCGGCTGGCGCGCTCTTGCGTCAACAGGCCGGCGTTAACCAGCTCCTTCAGGTGAAAGGACAGCGTGGCCGGCGCCACACCCAGGCCTTCCTGTATCGCGCCGGGCGTCAGCCCTGCATCGCCGACAACGACGAGGGCGCGGAACACCTGCAGCCGCAGGGGCTGGGCCAGCGCAGCGAGCGCCTTGACGACGGCTTGTTCATCCATGATTCCATTATTATCGAATAATCGTTTGATGCGCAAGCCCTGTGACCAGGGCGCAGAAATCAGCCGCGTGTCGGTGTGTCGAACTGCCGCGCCGCGAAGCGCCAGATCATGCGCGAGGCATCCGGCCCGTTGGCATCGCTGAAGTGCTGGCGCGCCGCGCCGCCGCTCCAGGCATGTCCCAGGCCGCCGACCTCCACCAGCGTCGCCACCACCTGGCGGGCGCGCTTGAATTGGGTCACGGTCATCGGGTAGCGCTGGCCACGGCGCTGCTGCTGCGGTTCGCTCGCGCTGGCGCCGGCCGCTTCCGACCACATCTGCGCTGCGGCTCCTGCGTTGCGGGCCGATACCACACCGTCGGCCTCGCCGTGGATGACCATCAGCGGCGGCCAGTGCCCCGCGACGTCGCCGGGCGCTAACGGCTCGCGGCGGCCGCGCATCGCACCGAGGGCCGACGCCGGCGAGCTGGCCGCACCGGGCGGCACGCCCGAATGCATGACCAGCGCCTTGAAGCGCTGGGGATAGCGCGTGGCCAGCAGCGCCGCCATGCTGGCGCCGGCCGACAGCCCGGCCACGGCGATGCGCTCGCGGTCCGCCGCGTAGAGCACGCAGACCTGGTCGACGGCCTTCATGAGCCAGGCCGCTTCGTTGAAGGCGCGGCCCGACTGCGTGTCGAACCAGTTCCAGCAGCCCTGCGCGTTGCAGACACGTGGCTGCTCGGGGTAGAGCACGAGGAAGCGCTCGCGCACGGCGACGCTGTTCATGCGGGTGCTGTCGGCAAAGCTCTTCGCGTCCTGGTGGCAGCCATGCAGCATCACCAGCAGCGGCAGCCGCTCGCCGAAGCGCACGCCGGCGGGCCGGAACAGGTAATAGCGGCGCGGCCCGTCCGCAGCCATCACGAGACCCATCAGCCAGCTGCCGGCGCTCGCACTGCTGGCAGGCGGCCGGTGCCGCTCGCGCAAGGGTTTCGCGGCCTGCCGCAGCAAGGCGGCGTTGCGGTTCAGCAGCGTCGCCCAGGAAGCATGCTTCATGGGCAGGCGGGGTGGTCCGGGGTCAGCGAGCAGTCCACCTGCGCCAGCTCGCCCGGCTCCGGGTGCTCGCGCAACGCGGCGTTCAGCTGATCGATCTGCACGCACCAGTCACCATCGTCCTGATGCCATTGCTCGCGGATGAAGGCCACCTGGCTGGCGTTCCAGAAGGGCGCCTCGGACAGGTTCAACGTCTGCGGCAGTGGCCGGTGCAGGCGGATGAACTGCTTGATCTCCGCCGTCGAATTGGGCAGGCCGAGCTGCGCGAACAGCGCGGGCATGTCGTGGTGGGTGGTGGTGTCCATGGGGGCTCCTATTCGCAGCGGGCTGCAACGAAGCGACCTTAGGCGCCGGCGGCGGCGCGCGGTGTCAGCGGGCACCTCATCCGCTGCGTCTCGGGCTGTCAGCCAAGGCCCACAGGGCTGGCTGCCAACGGCTGACAGACGGGTGGAAGCCGGCCACCTAGGGTGGGCGGATTGGTGTTTTGGAGGTCGGACATGACCTGGAACGAGTTTCTCGCCCGCGTTCAAGCCGCGTGGCCGCAGGTGGGCTGGATGGATGTATTGCCGGCGCTGCTGGCCGGCGCGCTGACCATCATCGTCATCAAGGTGAGCCTGCGCTTGCTGGTGCAGCGCCTGCGCAAGCTTTCAGCGCGTACCCACACGGCGGCGGACGACGGCTTCGTCAGCGTCTTGGAGCGCACCAACGGCGGCCTGATCTGGATCATCGGCCTGCTGGTGGGCCTGAACATGCTGCCGTTGGACGACCGCTGGCATGGCCGCGTGTCGCAGCTGTGGTTTGCGGTCGTCGCGCTGCAGATCGGCCTTTGGGGGCAGCAGGCGGTGACCCAGGTGCTGGCCGCGCAGCAGCTGCGGCATGGCGGCGGCCCGGCGCTGTCGGCGTCGGCGACGCTGCTGAGCTGGGGGCTGCGCGGCGCGCTCTGGGTCATCGTGGTGCTGGCCGTGCTGTCCAACCTGGGCGTCAACATCACGGCCTTCGTCGCGTCGCTGGGCATCGGTGGCATCGCGGTGGCGCTGGCCGTGCAGAACATCCTGGGCGACCTGTTCGCGTCGCTAGCCATCGCGGTCGACAAGCCCTTCGAGGTGGGCGACTCGGTCACCGTTGGCAACGTGACCGGCACGGTCGAGCGCGTGGGCCTGAAGACGACGCGCATCCGCGCGCTGGGCGGCGAGCAGATCGTCATGTCCAACGCCGAACTGCTCAAGCAGACGGTGGCGAACTTCAAGCGCCTGCAGACGCGCCGCGTGGCCTTCGTCTTCGGCATCACCTACGACACGCCCGCCGACGAGGTGGCTGCCCTGCCGCAGCTGGTCAAGGAGATCATCCAGGCCGATCCCCAGCTCGAATTCGCCCGCGCGCATTTCAAGGGCTTCGGTGACAGCTCGCTGGATTTCGAGGTGGTCTATCGCGTCAAGGACGCCGACTACGACCTCTACATGGATCGCCAGCAGGCGCTCAACCTGGCGCTGTTGCGGGCGCTGCAGCAGCGCGGCATCGAGTTCGCCTTCCCGACGCGGACGGTCAACATCGCCGGCGGCCTGCCGCCGGTGACTGTGCAGCGCGGCGATGCCGAGCCGGTGCCGGCGGCCGGCTGAGACCGTTTCAGCTGCAGGGCCCGGCGAGCGAATCCGCCTGCGTGACCAAGCTGCCCGCCGCGACGCTGCGCGTCAGCCAGACATTGCCGCCGATGACGGCGCCGCGGCCGATGGTGACGCGGCCCAGCACGGTGGCGCCGGCATAGATGACCGCTTCGTCCTCGACGATGGGATGGCGCGGCTGGCCCTTGACGAGGTTGCCGTCGCCGTCGGTCGGAAAGCTTTTCGCGCCCAGCGTGACGTTCTGGTAGATGCGCACCCGCTCGCCGATGACGGCGGTCTCGCCGATGACGACACCGGTGCCGTGGTCGATGAAGCAGCCGCTGCCGATCGTGGCGCCAGGGTGGATGTCGATGCCGGTCTCGGCATGCGCCAGCTCGGCGATGACGCGCGCGATCAGCGGCAGCCCGAGCTTGTAGAGCTCGTGCGCGATGCGGTGGCTGATCAGCGCGCGCAGGCCCGGGTAGCACAGCAGCACCTCGTCGACGCTGCGCGCCGCCGGGTCGCCCTGGTAGGCGGCCAGCACGTCGCTGTCCAGCAGCACGCGCACGCCGGGCAGCGTACGAAGGAAGCGGCTGGCCAGCTCGTCGGCATCCTGGCTGGGTGAGTCGTCGCCGCGCTGGCGGGCGTCGTGGCGCAACTCCAGCGCGGCCTGGTGGCGCAGCGTCGTCATCGCCGCGCCGAGTGTGTGGCCGACGTAGAAGTCCTCGTCCTCGGGCCGCAGCGTCGGGGGGCCCAGGCGCATCGGGAACAGCGCGCCGGACAGCGCCTGGATCATGGCGGCCAGCAGCTCGCGCGACGGCAGCTCGCGCCCGTCGCCGCCGCGGCGGTGGGCGTCGCGCCACTGACGCCGCGCACCGCGCAGCGCCTCGACGACGGAGGTCAGGTCATCGCTGGGGGCGGGCGTCGGAGCGGCGGCTTGGGTCATGGGCGCCGAGTATAGAAATCCACCGCCGCCAGGCGGCGCGTCCGCCAAGAGCCATCACGGCCGTCACGGCCATCATGGTGGCCATGTGGACGGCCACCGCGGCCAGCGCCAGCAGCAGCGAGCCCGAGGCCGTGATCTCGCGCGCCGGCGATGCGCTCAGGCAGATGGGTACGAGCGCGGGCACCAGCATCAGCCCGCTGCCGTGCACGCTGGCCACCAGGCCTGACCACAGCGCCAGCCCGGCCTTGGCACGCCGCAGGGCTAGGGCCAGCAACAACAGCAGGCCGCACAGCCAAACACCCGCAGCCATGGACCCGCCGAGCGCGACGAGCACGGCCACGCCGCCGACGGCTGCTGCATGCCCCAGGGCCAGCGGCAACAGCGCCCGCCGCGGGTCGCGCGAGCAGGCGGCCAGCCCCCAGCCGGTGGCCGGGTTCAGGCCGTGCAGCGCGCCGGCGCCGGCCAGCGCCAGCCAGGGCCAGGCGTCCATGTCAGCCGCCGCAGCAGGCGGCGGGGGCAGGCGCAGCCGACTCGTAGCGGTCGTGGTGGCGCACCCATTCCATGCCGTAGGCCAAGCCCTCTTCGTCGCGGCCCTTGGGCGTCAGGTCGATGAGGCTGTACGCACCCATCATCACTTCCAGGCCACGGCCGAAGGTCGAGTAGGTGTGGAAGACCTGGCCCGCATCGCCCTTGTAGAAGACGCTGATCCCAGGCGCTTCCTCCATCGGTAGCGGCGTCATGTGGAAGTTGTAATAGACCTCGCCATTGACGCGGTCCTCGGGCGCAAAGCTGACGTGGAAGTCGCGGTTGAAGTCGCTGCCATGCGACGACGCCCAGTCGAACCGCCAGCCCATGCGGCGCTTGAAGGCCTCGATCTCGGCCAGCGGGGCACGCGACACAACCAGCAGTGTGATGTCGCGCTGGGCCAGGTGGGGCGCCATGCCGTCGAGGTGGTCGGCCATGAAGGAGCAGCTCTTGCAGCCCTGCTCCCAGCCGGGGCCGAGCATGAAGTGCTGCACCAGCAGCTGGCGCCGACCCTTGAACAGCCCGGACAACCGGCGCGGCCCGTCGACGGTGTCGAACAGGTAGTCCTGCTCCAGCGTGGCCCAGGGCAGGGCACGGCGCTCGGCGGCGATGCGGTCGCGCAGCTGGGTCAGTTCCTTCTCGTGGGCGAGCAGCGTCTTGCGCTCGGCGATCCAGCGGTCACGCGTGACGACGGGGTGGGGTGTGGGGGCGTTCATCAAAGGCTCCTTGGGTTGGCAAAGGCAATGCAGCGGCTTCACCCGGGCTCGGGTGAGTTCTGCGCAGGGGGATTGAGTGGTTAGGCGCGCTTGGGTCGGCGCACGGCGCGCACCTTGCCCGCGCCGCCGCCACCGGCGTAGAACAGGTCGGCGCCGTCGGATTCGAGGCCGCTGACGTTGGTGCCGGGCGGCATCTGCAGGGCCTGCAGCACGACACCGTTCGCCGGGTCGATGCGGCGGATCTCGCTCGCGTCGTCCTCCCAGGTGCCGTGCCAGAGTTCGCCGTCGACCCAGGTCACGCCGGTGACGAAGCGGTTGGATTCGATGGTGCGCCGGATGGCCCCCGTGGCGGGGTCGATCTGGTGGATCTTGCGGCTGCGGTGCTGCCCCACCCAGAGGCTGCCCTCGGCCCAGGCCATGCCCGAGTCACCGCCCTGGCCGGGTGCGGGGATGGAGGCGACCACAGCGCCGCTGGCCGGATCGATCTTGTCAATGCGCGCTTCGGCAAGTTGCCAGAGGTAGCGGCCGTCGAAGGCCGTGCCGGCATCGCAGGGGCGCTCGATGCGCTGCTGCGTCTCGCCGCTGGCGGGGTCAAAGGCGACCAGCGCCGCGCCGGTGGCGGCCCAGATGCGCTGGCCGTCGTGGGTCACGCCGGCGATGGACTTGCCGCCTTCGAAGGGGCCGTACTCGCGCACGATCTCGGCGGGCTGGGGGTTGCTGCTCATGGCCTTGCTCCTGCTGGTTTGCGATGGGCGAACCTTAGCCAAGCGGCAGCGCGGCGGGGAGTAACAAGATCGTCGTGAAACCGGTCAGCGGCGGCGCCAGCCAGCGCCGCGCGCGGGTCTGGCCGACGGCGCGCACGCGGCCAGCCGCCTCCAGTTCGGCCAGTGCGCGCTGCACGGTGCGCTGGCTGTCGCCCACGGCCAGCGCCAGCGCCGACGTGGACCAGGCCGCGCCGTCGGACAGCAGCGCCATCAGCTCGCCGGCCTCGCCCTCGACAGGCGGCGCAAGCACGACGATGGAAGTCGCCCGCAGTGCAAAGCCGCGCGCGGTGGCCTCGATGCCGGCGACCGGCTTGACGAGGGCACGCAGCCGGCCCACCTCGACCCGCAGGCGGGCGCGGTGGGTCTCGTCGGCATCGCGGGTGCGAAACGCGCGCTCGATCAACGCGTCGCGGTCCACGTCACCCGGCCAGGCCTCGGCGAGTGCGCGCAGCAGCGTGAACAGGATGGGCCGGCGCGCCAGCGGCAGCGCGAACTCGTCGGCCCGCAGCGCATGGCGGCAGGCATCGACGACAAGGGCGCCCGAGTCCATCAGCGCGGCCACCTCGTGCAACTGCAACGGCTGCCACGCACCGCCCACGAGCCGGCGCGCGGCGGTGCGCTCAAGCGCGGCACCGGCCTCGGCAATCTCGGCCTGCAGCGCCGGCACATCCGCGCGTGCGGCGGCCTGCTGCGCCTGGTGCAAGGCTTGCCGGGCGTCATTGACACGCAACGAGCGCAGGGCCAACTCGACGCTTGCCAGCGCCGCGACGGCGGCCAGCAGCGGCGGCAGCGTGGCGATGTCGACGGGCGCGAGCAACGCGGCCGCCATGTCCAGGCGGCCGAGCAACAGCCAGCGGCGCGCGGCGATCAACCGCGCCTGCAGCGCATTGGCGGGGTCGGCGCGCGCCTCCAGCACGGCCATGGCCGCCTCCAGCGCGCGCGGCGCGGCGCTGAAGTCGCGCAGGGCCAGCGCCACCTCGGCCTCGGCGACGACGCAGCGCGCCCGCGCCAGCGACGCCTGCGTGCCGAAGCCCCGCGCTGCACGCCGCAGCAGCTCGCGGGCCCGCGCCAGCTCGCCGAGCTGGGCCATCGCGATGCCGCGCAGCGCCAGCGCGGGCGGGTCGTCGCGCAGCGCGACGCGCTTCAGCGCCGCGAGCGCGTCGCCAGCGGCCAGCGCGCGGGCGGCGGCGGAGATCAACGAGTCCATGGGGCCGGACTGTGCCAGTCACCGGCCTGATACAGCACGCCGCCCGCAGCCCTGCGCTGTAGCTTCACGCGGCCACCGCCCGGCGCTGCAATGGCGACATGAACGAGATGCTGCCTCTGATGACCTACTGCCTGCTGATGTCCGTCACGCCCGGCCCCAACAACATGCTGATGGTCGCCAGCGGCGCCCACCACGGCTACCGGCGCAGCCTGCCGGCCATGCTGGGCGTCAACATCGGCGTCGCGCTGCAGACCTTCGTGACCTGCCTCGGCCTGGGCGCTGTCTTTGTCGCCTGGCCAGCCCTGCATGCGGCGCTGAAACTGGCCGGCACGCTTTACCTGCTGGTGCTGGCCTGGCGCTTGGCCGTCGCGCCGGCGGCGAACGGCCGGCCCCCCGAGCGCGTGGGCTTTGCGCAGGCGGCGCTGTTCCAGTTGGTCAACCCCAAGAGCTGGGTCAAGGCGGTGACGCTGGCCTCCGTCTTCATGCCCACGGGCCTGAGCGTGCCGGCGGGCGCGCTGCTCGTCAGCGTCGTCGGGGCCGTGGTCGGCTTTCCGTGCATCTCGATGTGGGCGCTGTTCGGCGTGGGCATCGCCCGCTTCCTGTCCAACCCGGCACGGCGGCGCCTGTTCAATGCCATCATGGCCGCTTCCCTGGTTGTGCTCGCCCTCTTGCTGCTGCGCTGATGTTCTCGCTGGACCGCGATTCGCCCACCCCGCTGGCCGACCAGATCGAGCAGCGCCTGCACGCCTTGATCGCCAGCCACCAGTTGCCGCCCGGCGCGCGGCTGAACTCCATCCGCCAGCTCGCCGCGCGCCTGGGCGTCAGCCCCAATACCGTCGTCGTGGCCTACGACCGGCTGGTGGCCGC
The DNA here is from genome assembly GCF_001425165.1 of Pelomonas sp. Root405. GTDB lineage: Bacteria > Pseudomonadota > Gammaproteobacteria > Burkholderiales > Burkholderiaceae_C > Pelomonas. The sequence goes on along the minus strand of NZ_LMDU01000011.1, from coordinate 499,144 downwards.
CGGCGTCATCGACTCGCGGGGCACCGCGGGCTTCTTCGTTGCCGATGGCCCGGCCGACGCGATGCCGGATGCAGCGCGCGTCGAGGCCGGCGAAGAGCAGGAAGCCGTCTGGCTGGCCCAGCAGGCCAACGACCAGAAGGCCGGTGTGCTGCTGGCCAGCAGCGGCGCGCTGCCAGCCACGTGGCTTGAGGACGCCATCCCCGCCGCCGCGGTGCAGCGGGGGCTGGCACGGGCAAGCGCCGGCATGGCCTCGCGCTGCCCGCCCCAGGGCCTGCCGGAGCTGCGCGATCGCATCGCGATGCTGCTGCGCGGCCAGGGCCTGGCGGTGGATGCCGGCCGCGTGCTGACCACCTATGGCGGCACCCAGGCCATCGACCTGATCTGCCGAGCCTTCCTGCGACCAGGCGACGCGGTCGCCGTGGAGACGCCGGGTTACTTCCTGCTCTTCGACCGCCTGCGCCAGGCCGGCGTGACCATCGTGCCGGTGCCGCGCCGCCCCGACGGCATCGACCTGGAAGCGCTCGACGCCGCCTGCACGCGGCATCGGCCGCGCCTGCTCTTCATTCAGAGCGTGCTGCACAACCCGACCGGCTGGGGCAGCACGGCGGCCAATCTGCACCGCGTGCTGATGCTGGCCCAGCGCCACGACTTCCTGGTGGCCGAGGACGATGTGCAGGGCCACTTCCACCCCGGCACACCGACGCGGCTGGCGCAGCTGTCGGGGCTGGACCGCGTCATCTACTACTCCAGCTTCTGCAAGGCCATGAGCCCGGCGCTGCGGCTGGGCTACATCGCCGCAGAGCCGGCGCTGCTGAAGCCGCTGATGCGCGAGAAGATCTTCACGGTGCTGACGACCGCGGCGCTCAACGAATATGTGCTGCTGGAGGTATTGGCCGCCGGCCGCTGGCGCAAGCATCTGGACCGCCTGCAGCAGCGGCTGGGCGCGGCGCGTGCGGCGGCATCCCAGCAGCTGCGCCAGGCCGGCGTGCTGCTGGAGCATGCCGGCGAGGGCGGCCTCTTCCTGTGGGGGGCATTGCCGGCCGGCGTCGATGTCGACGGCGTGGTCCGCGAGGCCTTCCGCGCCGGCATCCTGCTCGTGCGCGGCGCCACCTTCGCCGCCGACGGTGCGGCCGATGCCCATATCCGCTTCAACGCCGCCTTCAGCCAACAGCCGCGTCTGGCGGAGTTCCTGCGGGATCAGCTCAGTGCGGCGACCAGCGCTCAGCGCGTTGTCGAGCGGGCGCGTGCGGCGGCGCGTTGACGCGGGCCGACTCGTCGTTCACAAGTTGGCGGCGAGCCATGCCAGCGCGCCATACAACGCCAGCCGTCTGACCACGTCGCGGCCGACGCTGTAATCGGCGAGCAGCGGCTGCAGATCCGCCGGGACGGGCATGGGTTTGAGCGCCGAGACGTCGGCGCCTCCCGGGTTGCCCTTGGGCACCCAGCCGCTCAGCCAGCCCGGCAGCGTCGCCAGCAGGCGCAGCAGCTGTCCGGCCACCTCGCGGGCGTCGCGGCGGCGCCAGCCGATGCGCAGCATGGCGCCATGCGTGACGATGTGCGGCCACAGGTAGCGCTGGCCGAGGATGTGCGCTCGCTCCAGTTGGACAAAGGCAACTGCGAGCTCACCTCGGCGCTCGGCGGCAAGGGCCTCCTGTAGGGCGAGCTGGTAGGCGAGGCGAAGTGCGGGTGGCATCGGCATGCCGCCATTGTTCAAAACGCCGCTGCGGCCGTCTTGAACGAATCGCCTGCTAGCCCGATGCCGCTGTGCGGGCCTCTCCCGGCGTGAGTCCGACGACCTCTGTCATCGTGCGCGTCAGGTGGGCCTGGTCGGCGAAACCGGCTGCCAGCGCGGCGTCCACGAGGCTGGCGCCGCCGGCCATCGCCAGGCCGGCCTTGCGCACCTTCTTCCACAGCAGCAGCTTGGACATCGGCACGCCGAACTGCGCCTGCGCCAGCGCGCGCAGCCGCGACGGCGACAGGCCGCCGTGCTCCGCCGCCGCGGCGACCGCATTGCCGCCCGCGTGGTGGTCGAGATAGGCCAACGCTGCGGCAAGCCGCGGGTCGACGAAACCGACCCCCAGCGGCAGCTGCCGGGCCAGCAGTGCCGGCAAGTCCGCCAGTGGTGACGCCGCCGCCAGCGTGGCGACGAGGGCCGGTGGCAGTGGCGCCATCGGCGCGCGAGGCAGCAGCGCCAACACCGCGGCGGCCAGGCGCGATTGCGGATCGGCCAGCAACAGCGTCAATGCGGCGGAAGGCTCGAGTCGGTGGCGCACACCGGAGCGAATCGCCCAGCCGCAGCTGGTGAAGGCCTGCCCGGCGTCGTCGATCACGGTCAGCGCATCCGCCGCCGCGACGAGCTGCACGGCGGCGTGCGAGTGGCAGCGGTTGTCCGCACTGGCGCCGCGGTAGACGAGCCAGGCATCGCCGAACGCGAACTCGCCCTGCCAGTGCATGCGCGCTGTCGCCTCAGGCAACGCTGACGGTGTCGCCGACGCGGATGGCACCGCCTTCCAGGATCCGCGCCGTCATGCCGCCGTGGCCGCGCATTGCGGCATAGCCGCCGGGGCCGATGACCTCTTCCATGCGGGAGCAGGGTGCGCAGGGGCCGACCAGTTCGATGAGGGCAGCGCCGACGCGCACCTGCACCTTCTTCAATGACAGCAGGTTGATGCCCGAGACCACCATGTTGCGGCGCAGGTCGACCGGGTCGATGGCGCCGCTGCGTGCAAATGTCGCGATCAGTGGCAGGTGTTCGGCCTGGATCAGCGTGACCTGTCGCGTCGACAGCTCGGCCTCGCCGCGCTGACCCAGGCGGTCGTCGGCCAGGCCGATGCCTGCAAGCGCCATCGTGTGCTCGATGCGCCGCGCCCGGTCGCGCGGCGCGCCCCGAACAATGAGAACTTCCACACGACCCAGCACATGGGCCGGCGGCGTCATCAGATCACGCAGGGTTTTCATGCCCGCACCTTAGCCGCAAAGTTCACGGACGCCCTCCGCAGCGCCGTCAATCCGCAGTGCCTCCCGGCCGAAGATGCAGTCATTGCTGGAGTTCTGCCGTGCTGCGACGTTTGTTTTCCACCCTTGCCTTCGTGTCCGTGGCGCTGTCGCAGACCGCTCAAGCCGCCGATCTGACCGATCTGGAAATGCGCTGGCTGAAGGGCATCGCGCCCGTCGTCGGCCATACGCGCCAAGTGCTGGCACTGCCACTCGATGTTGTCGTGCAACCGCAAGACACGCCGGGCATGGCGCCGCTGTCGCTGGGCTTTGTCGACGGGCGCTGCAAGCTGGTGCTGTCGATGCGCGGCAATGCCGAGGGCCAGCGCCAGATCGACGCCATCAAGCCAGCCTTGCTCGGTGCGACGCTGGAGCTGATGGCCGCTCACGAGATGGGCCATTGCCGCCGCTACCTCGATGGTGCGTGGTACGGGGTGCCGGCAGGCTTTGTCGCCGCCAAGGCGCCGGACGGCCTGACGCCTGACCTGCAGCGCGCCTGGCTGGACATGCGCTCGACGCGCCGCGAGGAAGCCTATGGCGACCTGGTCGGCCTGGCATGGACGCGCGAGCACCACCCAGAGCTGTACCCGCGGCTGTATGCCTGGCTCGTGGCCGAGCGCTCGGCCGGGCTGATCCCGGGCAGCCACCATGACACGCTGCCGTGGCTGGCATTGGCCAGCGACCCCGCAACGTTGTCCGGTGCCACGATGTTTGCCGCCGCCGACGGGCTGTGGGTGCGCGGGTTGCGGGACTGACGCCTACTCAGGCGCTGTGCGGGACGCCTTGACCGCGCCGCGGATGTTCAAGGCGGCCAGGCAGACCTGCAGAACGACCAGCGCGTACGCGGCAGCGTGCAGGCCCCAGGCGATCCACAGCACATTGCTGAACAGGAACGCCCAGAAGCCGGCGTTGCGTCGCTCGGGCCGCTCTGAGGCGACCAGCCAGGCGGCCACCACGGTCACCACCATGGCCGGCCACTGCAGCACGCCGAGGTCGCCCAAGTCGTGCTCCGTCGATCAGTGCGCGGTCAGCAGTTGCTGCTTGCGCTCGGCCATCTGGCGGCCCAGCTCGACCAGGTCGAGCTTGGACTTCTTGGCCTTGGCGAACATCTCGTTCTGCTCTTCCTTGACGTGGTGCTTGACGAACTCGCCCATCACCTTCACCTTGGCGTCGTAATCCTCGCCACCGGGTTCCTGGTCGCGCACCTGGGCGATCAGGTCCTTGACGGATGCATGCTCGACCGTGGCCTCGGGCACCAGTTCCTTGTCCTTGAGCGCGGCCTTGAAAGCGGGGTAGAAGATTTCTTCTTCCAGCTGGGCGTGCACCGTCAGCTCCTGGCAGATGGTCGCGACGATCTGCTTCTTGCGGTTGGCCGAGCGAGCCTTCTCGAAGTCCTCGAACAGCGCGCTGACCTTCTTGTGGTCTTCCTTCAGCATCGCGATCGCGTCCTGCTGGCGGGCTGTGGTGCGCTTGGTCGCTGTGCTGCTGCGCTTGGCGCTGGTAGTGGTTGTTTTGGTGGATGCGGTCGGCATGGTGGTCTCCTGATTGACTGGCCATGCATGCTCGATTCCACGCCGTCCCCGAGCAGCCGGTATGCGCGCCAAGCTGCTGTAGGTCCATGCTGACACGCGTGAAGAGGCGATTGCATACGCATTTCCAGATGCCACCGAAAGCCTGCCGATGGCTTGCAACAGGGGTCAGGTCATGCACGTGGCCGTCGCAACGGCAATCCCTAAGTTACCGGTGACGCGTCCATGACGACGCGCCGTAAATCGTTCACAAATACATCCCGCAACATTTACGCCCCCATCGAAACGTGCTCTCCTACGCTTTAAGGAAGGCCTGCAAGGGGTGGGCCGAGGAGTGCTTCGATGTGGATGTCCGAGTTTGTGCAGCCGGGCCAAGTCGCCGGCTCTCGTCCCCGCGAACGCCGTGCGGCGGCTTCGCTGTCCAGCCAGTGGATGGGTTTGGTGCTGGAAGAGCTTGACCACGGCGTCCTGCTGCTCAACGGTGCGGCCCGCGTGCTGCATGCCAACCTGGCGGCGCGCGCCTCGCTGGATGACAACCACCCGCTGGAACTCGTCGGCCAGCATCTGCGCGCGCGCTTGTTGACCGACGCCGTGCCGCTGGCCGAGGCGCTGGAGGGCGCCGAGGCGAGCGGACGGCGCTGCCTGCTGCGGCTGGGTGACGAGCGCGCCGAATGTGGCCGCGCCAACATCGTCGTCGTGCCGCTCAACCGTGACGTCAGTCAGGCTGCCGTGCTGCTGATCCTGGAACGGCGCCAGCTCTGCGGCGACCTGGCCGCGCAGTGGTTCGCGCTGCGCTATCAGCTCACGCCGGCCGAGACCGAGGTGCTCAAGGCGCTGTCCAACGGCGTCAAGCCGACCGACGTCGCGCAGCGCCAGGGCGTGGCCATCTCCACCGTGCGCAGCCAGATCCAGAGCATCCGCGCCAAGAGCGGCGCCGACAGCATCGGCGAGCTGATGCGCCAGCTGGCCCTGCTGCCGCCGCTGGTGTCTTCGCTGCGGCCGGGCAAGCACGTCAACTGAAGCGACACGCTGGCACCTGTCGGCCGGCCGCGGACGAGGGGCTAACATTCTCGGCATGTCGTGGGCCACATGCCCCGGCATGACGCGGATGCCCGACGACTCCCTCGACAACGAACTCCTGGCCCTGCCGCCCCCGCTGCGGCTGCTGGCCGCGCGTGGCATGGCGCGCAGCTACCGCAAGGGCGTCATGCTGATCGAGGAGGGCTCGGTTGGCGACAACCTCTACTTGATCATTTCCGGCTCGCTGCGCGCCTACAGCAGCGATGCGCGCGGCCGCGAGATCACCTACGGCGTCTATGGCCCCGGCGAGTACGTCGGCGAGATGAGCCTGGATGGCGGCCCGCGCTCCGCCAGCGTCATCACCGAGGCGGCCAGCCGCCTGGTGCTGGTCACGCGCGCGAGCCTGCTGACCCACATCAGCGACCACCCCGAGTTCGCCTTCGAGCTGCTGACCAAGGTCATCCGCCGCGCGCGGGCGGCGACGCTGTCGACCAAGCAGCTGGCGCTCAACGACGTCTATGGCCGCTTGAAGAATCTCGTCGACGCCTCCACCGTTGACGGCAGCCATCTGGCTCTGACCCACCAGGGCATGGCCCAGCGCCTGGGTTGCTCGCGTGAGATGGTGTCCAAGCTGGTCAAGGACCTGGAACTGGGCGGCTATCTCAAGCGCGTGGCGGCCGGCGAATACCAGCGGCTCAAAAACTTACCCGCGCGTTGGTGAGCGGCGCCGCGCCGCGCGGGCTGCAGGTTCAGCCGTTGGACCGCTGAGCCGTCTTGAGCGGCGGCGCCTCCGGAAAGCGCTGGGGCGGCCGGGGCGCCCGGGCATACAGGCCCTGCACCTTGGGCAGGTTGCCCTGGATGTCGCGGATGCGCGTCGCGTTGGCCGGGTGGGTGGACAGCCACTGCGGCGGCGCGCCCTTGCTGGCGCTCATCATCTTTTCCCACAGCCGCACGGCGGCACCCGGTTCATAGCCGGCGCGCGCAGCCAGCTCGATGCCGACGAGGTCGGCCTCGGTCTCGTCTTCGCGGCCGAACTTCAGGTTCAGCAACTGGGCGCCCATGCCGGCAGCGTAGCGGCCGAGGTTGCCCAGGCCGAACAGCGCCGATCCGAGCTCGACGACGACGTTCGTCGCCGTTGATTTGCCGACGCGTTCGCGGGCGTGCTCGCGCAAGGCATGCGCGACCTCGTGACCCATGATGGCGGCCACCTCGTCGTCATCCAGCCGGAGCTTTTCCAGGATGCCGTAATAGAAGGCGATCTTGCCGCCCGGCATGCAGAAGGCGTTCAGCTGCGGGCTGGCCAGCAGGTTGACCTCCCACTTCCACTGTCGCGCGCGGTCGTTCCATTCGTAGCTGTGCGGGATGATCCGCTGGGCGATGAAGCGCAGGCGCTGCAGCTGCGGGTGCTCCATCGGCGCCAGCGCACGCTGCTGGCCGGCCTCGCGCATCATCTGCGCGTACTGCTGGCCGCCCGCCTGCTCCAGCTGGTCGGCCGGCACGAAGCCGGCGAACTTGCTTTTCGGGCCGACATCCACACCCTCGCGCGCCCAGGCCGGCGTGAAGGCCGGCGACAGGGCCGCGGCGCCGATCAGGCCGGTGAAGAGGCGGCGGCTGCGCTGACGCGGCGGCGCGCAGCGGCCCGTGGCGCAGTCCGTGCACGCGCCGAACATGCGTTGCGGCGGGTTGCTGAACTGCAGGTCGTCGTTGGCGATGAAGTCGGCGGCATCCATGGCGACATTGTGCGATGGCGCAAGCGCCCCGCTCGTAGGACGAAGGCGAGGGCGACAATCGCTGGATGGACGCCCAGCAATTCCGCGCCGCCCTCGGCATGTTCGCCACCGGCGTGACCATCGTCACCGTCCGCTCGCCGGATGGCGGCCTCGTCGGTCTGACCGCCAATTCCTTCAATTCCGTGTCGCTGGACCCGCCGCTGGTGCTGTGGAGCCTGGCCCGCCGTGCCGGCTCCATGCCGGTGTTCACGCGCGGCTCGCACTACGCCATCAACATCCTGGCAGCCGACCAGAAGGACCTGGCCCAGCGCTTCGCCACGCGCGACATCGACCGCTTTGCCGGGGTCGCCTGGCGCGAGGGCGCCGGCGGCGCGCCGGTGCTGGACGGGGCCGTCGCCGTCTTCGAGTGCGCTAACCGCAGTCGATATGAAGAGGGCGACCACGTCATCTTCGTCGGCGAGGTGGAGCGCTGTACATCGCGCCTGGGCGCCCAGCCGTTGATCTTCCATGGCGGGCGGTATTTCACCGAACTTCCTATCTGACGCTGTCGACCTGGCGATGCGTTGATCGTCGTGTCCATGTCCCAACCCAGGAGCAACCATGACCAATACCGTCACCCTGCACCGCGTGCTGCGCTGCCCACCCGACCGCGTCTACCGCGCGTTCACGACACCGGCCGCGATGGCCAAGTGGCTGCCGCCGCACGGCTTCACCGGCACCGTGCACGAGATGGACGCCCAGGTCGGCGGTGCCTATCGCATGTCGTTCACCAACTTCACGAACGACGCCAGCCACAGCTTCGGCGGGCGCTACCTGGAGCTGGTGCCCGGCCAGAGGCTGCGCTACACCGCCGCCTTTGACGACCCCAACCTGCCAGGCGAGATGCAGACGACGGTCGAGCTGAAGGCGGTGTTCTGCGGCACCGAGGTGCGCATCAAGCAGGAAGGCATCCCCGACGTCATCCCGGCCGAAGCCTGCTACCTGGGCTGGCAGGAATCGCTGACGCTGCTGGCGCAGTTGGCCGAGCCGGAGATCCACCAGTAGGTCACGCCAGCCACCCCACCGGCAAGGCCGACGGCGCCTTGCCGAGGGCCTGCCAGCGCCAGGCCAGCAGCGCGGCCGACACGGCCAGCACGCCCGCCGCGATGGCCGGCAACGGCACGCCCAGCGCCCAGTTGACGGCATAGAGCGCCACCGCCAGCAGGAAGAACCCGAGAACCGGCAGCACGGCGGTCAACTGAGACGGTGCGCGCATCGTCGCGAAGCGGCGGGTCAGGCTCAGGATGGCCAGGGGCAGCGCGCCCAGCGGCAGGCAGAGCAGCAGGGCGTGCTGGGTGCCGGTGTCCACGGCCAGCAGGATCGCGGTCGTCAGCAGCCACGCGACCCCGAAGTCGCGCAACTGCCGGGCGGCCACCGCACGGTTCAGTGCCGCACCTTGCGGCATGCCGGGCAGCAGCCGCAGCAAGGCCTGCTCGCGCCGGCTTCGCCACAGCGCGCCGGGCAGGCCGAAGGCGGGATTCAGGCCGACGCTGGCCAGGCCGATGCACATGCCGAAGCTGCCATGCTCGATGGCCTTGGCAATGCGCGGGCCAGCCCAGACAAACGCCGCGCCGAAGCAAAGCAGCGCAATGCTCAGGATGGTGACCAGCAGCATCAACGTTGGCAGCCAATGCAGGGGGCCGTGCAGCACGACTTCGGCCCGCGCCATGATGCTGCTGCGGCCGGTGTTGGCACGGGTCAGCAGATGGGTCAGCCAGCCCGACGTGACGTGCTGGAAGGGCCGCAACAGCCGCTCGAAAGGCCCGGCCCAGGCGCTGGCAGGCATCGGCTGGCCGGCCATCTGCAGACGCATGGCCTGGCGCATCACGCTCTGGCGCGCGTAGCGAACCTGGTGGCGGCTGCCCCCCGCGCCGAAAGCAAGCGTCACGAGCCAGGCCTGCACCAGCAGGCTCACGGCCAGCAGCGCCAGGGGCTGACCCTGCCACAAGCTGGCAAGCCAGGTCCACAGCGGCTTGAAGTGCGCGGCCCAGTCGCTGATCAGCGGCGACATCACGATGGCCATCGTGCAAATCCGCCAAACCCGTGTGGCCCAGAGCAGGCAAACGGCGATGCTGGCGTTGGCCAGCAGCAGCAATGGCCATTCGCCCATGGGCCACAGCGCCGCCCGCGCCAGCAGCGTCGTGGCCAGCGCGCACAGCGCCCAGCCCAGCAACGCAGCGTGTCTAAGCCTGCGCAAGTGACCGGGCACGTGGTGGGCGGCATGTGGGTGGTTCTGCTCCTGCAGATGGGCGCCGACGGCCATCCAGATGCCGTAGAGGATCACCACGGCGATGCCGAGCGCCACGCGCCAGCTGATCTCGGAGGGCATGAAAACCAAGCAGGCCGCGATGCAGGCCAGCATCAGCACGTACAGCGCCCGGCGGCCCCACGGTGCGCTGCGGTCGCGCTGGCGCCAGGGCGCCAGCAGCACTTGCGAATACTGGGCGGCGGCGGTCATCAGGTCAGCTCCGCGAACAAGTCGTCGAGATTCACCCGGTCGGCCGCCACGTCAACCGGCACGGTGGTGGCTGCCGGCAAGCGCGCCAGCACCCGCTCACGGCCGGCTTCCAGCGGTGTGCGCTTGAGCGCTTGGGCGCCCAGGCGGCTCATCAGGGTTGCCATCTCGGTGACCGTGCCGGTGAAGGCGCGCACCTGCTCCAGCAGTTCGTCCAGCGGCGCCTGCAGTGCAATGCGGCCGCCGCTCATGAAGGCCAGGTTGAAGGCGACGCGCTCCAGGTCGGACAGGATGTGGGTGGAGAACACGACGGTGGCGCCGCGGTCCAGCACCTCGCCCACCAGTTCGCGCAGGAAGTCGCGCCGACCGGCCGGGTCGAGGCTGGCGACGGGCTCGTCCAGCACCAGCAGGTCCGGCTCGTGGGCCAGCGCACGGATGATGGACAGGCGCTGCTTCTGGCCGCCGCTGAGGTTGCGGATGGGTTTGTCGCGCGCAATGTCCCAGCGCGACAACAGGCCCTCGACCTTGGCCTCGTTCCAGCGCGGGTAGAAGCTGCGGAAGTACGCCAGCAGCTGGGCCGGCGTGAAGCCCTCGAACAGCTCGCTCTGCTGAGGCACATAGCCGATGCGGGCGCGCGTGGCGTCGTTCAGCTGCAGCACGTCCTGGCCGAACATCTTCACAGTGCCCGCCTGCGGTTCGCGCAGACCCAGCAGGGCTTCCAGCAACGTGGTCTTGCCGGCGCCGTTGCGGCCCAACAGGCCGACCACCTGGCCCGGCAGCAGCTGCCAGTCCAGGCCGTTGAGCACCAACGGGCCCTTGGGGTAGGACAGGCTGACGCCTTTGAGCTCGGCGCTCGGGGATTCCGTATGGGGAAAGTGCGGCGTGGTCATGGGGCCTTCTCGTCGAGGATGGTCTTGAACAAATTCAGTGCCTGCGCCTTGGAGAGCTCCAGCTGGCGCGCTTCCGCGGCCGCCTTCTCCAGCGTGGGGCGCAGCAGCTCCGCGCGGTCGGCGGTCGGCTGCGCACGCTGGTGCTGGGCGGCCACCACCATCGACAGGCCGCGGCGGCGCTCCAGCACGCCGTCGCTTTCCAGCAGCGAATAGGCCTTGGAGATGGTCATGGGGTGAACCGCCAGGGCCTGCGCCAGCTCGCGCACCGACGGGATCTCGTCGCCCGCCTTCAGCTGCCCGGCCGCCACACGGCGCTTCACCTGCTCGATGAGCTGGCGGTAGATGGGCTCGGGCGAGCCGGTGTTGATGTGGACGAAGTGGGTGGGATCCATGCGGTACTGCCAATGTGTATTAGTACGATAGTACACATAGACAGTGCATGTCAACTCGCCACGCGCCTGTAGGGGTGTTCCTACGCTGCCTTGCGGCGTCAATGCAATGTCCGGCCGTCGAGGTCCTGTCTAAATTTGAACCGTCGAGAGCCAGAACAGCTGCCTGACGGCAACCAGGACGGCCTACCGACCAAAGACCCGATGCCCTCGCATTGGGTCTTTTCTTTGGGCCCGGGCCCGGCAGGAGATCGCTCATGGACACGCGCATACGGCATCGCCGCGTCAAGGTCGGCACCGTCGATACCTTCTATCGCGAAGCAGGACCGGCCAATGCCCCGGTTGTGCTGCTGCCGCACGGCTATCCCTGCTCGTCCTATGAATTCCGAAACCTGATGCCGTGCCTGGCCGACCAGTGGCGGCTGATCGCGCCGGACTACCCGGGCGCCGGCTACAGCGACACGCCGGACGCGTTCGACTACAGCTTCGATGGCTATGCCGGGTTCCTCGACGATTTCGTGCGAACCCTGGGCTTGGAGCGGTTCGTTCTCTATCTGCACGACTTTGGCTCGCCCATCGGCGCGCGGCTGGCCATCACGGCGCCTGAACGCGTCGTGGCGCTGATCATCCAGAACGGCGACATCCCCTACGAAGACGCGCTCGGGCCGAAGTACGCGGACATCGAAAAGACCTGGACGCTGCGAGCCGCCGAAATGCGCGCCCAGCTGGCCAAAGCCATCGGCGAGGAGACCTTCAGGGAAGAGTTCCTGAACGCGCTCGGGCCTGAGTTGCAGGACCGCATTCCGCCGGACCTGTGGAAGCTGCATTGGTCACTGATGACGCCGAAGCGACGCGAGATCGCCATCGACCTGATCGCGGGCCTCAAGGAGAACCGCGCCTGGTTCCCCCAGCACCGCAACTACCTGCGTCAACAGCAGCCGCCCACGCTGATCGTGTGGGGTCCCCATGACCACTACATGCCGGAGAAGTCGGCCCGGGCCTATCTGCGCGACCTGCCCGACGCCGAACTGCACCTGCTTGACGGCGGCCATTGGTTGCTGGAAACCCACCTCGACGAGGTGGTGCCGCTGATGCGCCGGTTTCTTGAGCGTGTCGCAAGGTGATCGGGACTGCGCACAATGCAGGTGTTGAAGTTCTACTTGCCTGCCATGCGCCATTTGCTGTTCGCCTCTTGCCTGCTCGCCTCCTTCGCCGCACAGGCTCAGCTCAAGGTCGATGATCCCTGGGTGCGCGCCACCGTCGCGCCGCAGAAGGCCACGGGCGCCTTCATGCAGCTGACCTCGGCCAAGCCGGTCAAGGTCGTCGCGGCCAGCTCGCCGGTCGCGGCCATGGTCGAGATCCACGAGATGAAGATGGACGACGGCGTCATGAAGATGCGCGCCGTCGACGCGCTGCCCTTGCCCGCAGGCCAAGCGGTCGCTTTGAAGCCGGGCAGCTATCACGTCATGCTGATGGGTCTCAAGAGTCCCATCAAGGCCGGCGATACCGTGCCGCTGACGCTGACCGTCGAAGGCGAGGACAAGCAGCGCACGGCTGTGGAGATCAAGGCGCTGGCACGCTGATCTGGCGCGCGTATGTATCGCGTCATGGCGGCCGACCCGGACGGTTACGTCGCTGCGCTGGACGGCTGGCGACAGGCCCAGGTTGCGGCTTTGCGGGCCGTCGTTCGGCAGGCGCAACCGGGTCTGGAAGAAAAGCTGAAGTGGGGCCACCTGGTCTATTTCGGCAACGGCCCGGTGCTGCTGATCCGTGCCGAGGAAAGCCGCGTGTTGTTCGGCTTCTGGCGCGGCAAGCGGCTGCTGGACATCGAGCCGCGCATGCGCGGCGGCGGCAAGTTCGAGCTGCGCACGCTGGCGCTGCGCGAAGACACGCCGTTCGGGCGCGAGACCGCCATGGCGCTGGTGAAGGCCGCCGCGGCGTTGGACGCCAGGCTGGGCGATCCGACAAGGCGCAGCTGACGGACCTTTGACGCAGCGGCGCGGAAAACCCCTCAAGTTCTCTGCCTGCCTGCCGAAAGCACGGAACGAACCCCCGACATTCGCCATGGTCAGCCCGGTCAAACCTGCGAGCAGCCCTGTCCCCGCGCCCAACGTGGGCGCCGGCGCCGCGCCCGCGCGCCGGCTGGAGAGCAGCCAGGACGAGGCCGCCGTCGTCACCGTGTCGGCCGCCGGTGCTCGCGCGGCGGCGGCGTCGCAGGATGCGGCCAAGGTCAAGATGGGTGTCGTCAGCGTCAGCGCCGACATCAACCAGGACGGTACGGTCTCTACGCAGGAGCAGCAGACCGAAGCGGCACAGCAGGCCCTGCGCAAGACGCTGCTGGGCGGCGGCGGCAACCTCGAAGAGGCGATGGAGGCCTATCGGTCGATCGCGTCGCTGGCCGACGCCCAGCGCTGACTCAGGACCGGGCCTGGCTGGCGATGGCGCGCAGCTCGGCAGCCAGCCGGGGCCACAGCGCCTCGGGCAGATCGTGGCCCCAGCCCGCCACGATCTCGAGCCGAGAACTTGGGATGCGCTTGGCCAGGTCATGTGCGGCGGCCACCGGGATCAGCGCGTCATCCTTGCCATGGATGACGAGAGTCGGCGCCGTGATGCGCGACAGGCGCTCGGCGCGGTGCTCATCGGCCGCGATGGCAACGAGCTGGCGGGCGACAGCCTGGGGCCTGAAGGCACGCTTGACGCCGCGCGCCAGGCGCTCCCGCAGAACCTGCGGCTCCGGCGGATAGCCAGGGCTGCCGATGACGCCGTAAAGGCTCACGTAATGGTCGAGGATGTTCTCGAACTTCTGCTCGGCCGTCGCGCCCGGCCGCGGCCGCGACATCAGCGCGCGGCGCACGCGCCAGCTTTCCTTGGGCAGGCTGCGGTGGCCGCTCGTCGTCATCATCAACGTGAGGCTCTTGACGCGCTGGCCATGGGCAAAGCCGAGATGCTGGGCAATCATGCCGCCCATGGACGCACCACAGACATGGGCCTGGGCGATGCCCAAGGCATCCAGCACGCCGACGGCGTCGCGCGCGAGGTCGCCCAGCTGGTAGGGCGCCTTCACCGGCAGGTGAAAGGTGTGCAGCAGCGCGGCCAGCGGGATGTTGGGCACGCCGAGCTTGTCGAAGGGCTGGCTCAGGCCGACATCGCGGTTGTCGAAGCGGATCACCCGAAAGCCCTGGGCCACCAGCTCATCAACGAGGCCGTCCGGCCACGCGATCAGCTGCATGCCCAGGCCCATGATCATCAGCAGCGGCTCGCCCGATTCGGGGCCGTGGATGTCGACCTCGATGCGGACGCCGTTTGCCGAGACCTGCATCGCTCAGCGCCCGCCGGGCCGCCCCAAGGGCGCTGACGCCTCCTTGGGAAGCAGGGGGCGGAGCGAGCGTGAGGGCCTCACTTCTTCAGCCCAGATCGACCTGGCGCTCGATGACGCGGGACACCAGGCCGTAAGCGATGGCCTGCTCGGTGCTCATCCAGAAATCGCGCTCGATGTCGATGCGCACGCGCTCCAGCGGCTGGCCGGTCTCGCGCGCGATGGTGGCGGCGAGGCGATCACGGGCCCGGAGGATTTCCTTGGCCTGGATGGCGATGTCGCTCGCCTGGCCGCCAGCGCCGCCGGCGGGCTGGTGGATCATGAAGCGCGTGTTGGGCAGCGCGAAGCGGCGCTCCTTGGGAACCGACAGGTAGATGTGCGTGCCGGCGCTGGCCACCCAGCCGGTGCCGACCATGTTCACCGGCGCGCGCACGAAGCGGATCATGTCGTGGATGGCGTCGCCGCTCTCCACATGGCCGCCGGGCGAGGAGATCAGCAGCGTGATCGGCGCATCGGAATCCTGCGAGAGCGCGAGCAGGCGGCGGCAGGTGGCGTGCGCCATCTTGTCGTCGATCTCGCCAAAGATCATGACGAAGCGGCCCTTGAAGAGCAGCTGCTCTTCCATCTTCTCGGGGGCGTCCTTCTTGGCGGACTTGTCTTTGTCGTCGGCGGCGAGGGTATGGTGTTGCATGGTCATCAGGTCCGGTTGAAGGCGATACCTTACCGCGAGTCGCGTGCAGGCGTGGGCTGTGTGCCGGAGTTCCCGCCGAACCGGGGCAGTTCATCGCACAGGTGGTGCCATATGGCCTTGTGATCGACGAAGTAATGGGCGGTGGGCGCCAGCGGGAAGTCGCCGTCCAGCGCGCCGGCCGGCACGCCCAGCGTCCTGGGCAGCCGGGCGTCCGTCGTGAAGACATGCGACCCGCAGACGCGACAGAAATGCCGTGTGACGTTCTCGGTGACCTTGAAGACGCTCAGCGGCTCCTGTCCGGTGAGGACGACGGCCGTTTTCGGGAAGCTCACCCAGGTGGTGAAGGCAGCGCCGCTGAGGCGGCGGCACTGACCGCAGTGGCAGTGCACGACGCTGTTGGGCGGTGCCTCGACTTGCAGTCTGACGGCCGCGCAGTAGCAGCGGATCGTGGTACTGGATGGGAGGGGACTGGATTGCATCGAGGATCAGCCGTCGCCCAGCCGTCGCCACCACGCGATGCTGCCAAGGAGGTACAGCGCCGCAAAGCAGGTGGTGCTCCAGACGGTGGTGCGCACGACGAAAAGCGAAGGGGAACCCGGCGACATTGCATCCAACGCGACGGCTGCAAGCAGGCCAACCGTGATCGAGCACGCAAGGCCGGCGAGGAGCAGCCGAATCCGCCGGGTGTCCAGCTCGGGCAATGAAGCCGATGACGCCGTCGCACGAATCGCACGGCGATAAGTAACTGTCATGGCGGCCAGGCCCATCACGGTGCTGAGGTGTTGAAGCACGTTGAAGACGTAAATCTGCCGGTTTCCCGCGTCGAAGACGTGCAGGCTGAGGAATGGAAGCAGGGACACACCCCAGTGGCCGCCGTGCGTGAACGAGTCCCAAAGCACATGGCTTGTCGCACCGAGCGCGATGGATTGGGCCGCAATCAGAACCTTGACCGCGACAAGGCGCGCGGGTGACCCGATATGGCTGCGGATCAGCTGGCGATGCGGAGTGGGCAGCAGAACCGTCAACGGTCGGCGCAGGCGCAGCAGCAATGCGAGCAGCAGCAGCCCTAGCGGCAGGCAGCAGACGGCGATACCCAGGGGCGTATGGCTGAACGAAGCCAGGCTGAGTTGGCCGCCGTAGTAGCCCAGATCAGGCGTCAGCGATCCGATGACCAGGCCCGGCAAAGACAGCCAG
Source organism: Pelomonas sp. Root405 (assembly GCF_001425165.1). Lineage (GTDB taxonomy): Bacteria > Pseudomonadota > Gammaproteobacteria > Burkholderiales > Burkholderiaceae_C > Pelomonas. Next base: position 482,897 of record NZ_LMDU01000011.1, on the reverse strand, counting down.
CGTGGGCAGAGTCGGCGCAGCGGCAGGATGGCCGCCGGGTGGGCGAAGGTCCACGGCACGGTACGGCTTCAGCGAGCCCGCTCCAACGCCACCTTGATGCCCAGCCCGACCAGGGCTGCGCCGGCGAACTGCTGGAAGCGCTGGAAGACGCGGGGCTTGCGCAACAGCCATTGCCGCGCCCGGCCGCCGAGCAGCGCCGTGCACAGGTTGACGGCCGTGCCGGAGGCGATGGACACCAGGCCTAGGATGAGCGCCTGAAGCCCGGGATGGCCGAGGGCCGGGTCGATGAACTGCGGCAGGATGGCCAGGAAGAAGATCGCCACCTTGGGGTTGAACAGATTCGACAGCGCGCCCTGCGCGAACGGCGAGGACCAGCGGCTGGCGCGGGGTTCTATGCCCGCGGCCACCGGGTGGCGCAGCATCTGCCAGCCTATCCAGACGAGGTAGGCGGCGCCGACGATCTTGACCGCCACGAAGGCACTGGGCACGGCCGCCAGGAAGGCGGTGAGGCCGAGCGTTGCGGCCGCAACATGCACCAGCGCCGCGCAGGCGATGCCCAGGCAGACCTTGGCGCCGGCCGCGGCACCGCGGGCGACCGCGTTGGTCAGGATGCACACCACGTCAGGCCCCGGGATGAGCGCGAAGCTCATGTTGAGCAGCGTGAAAGCCAGCAGCGTCGACGGCTCGATCATCGGCCGCTCACTCCGCTTGCGCCGGCGTCCGGTAGAACCACCGCCGCGCTCCCTTGGGCTCAAAGGGCTGCCATTCGCCCTCCGGCTGGGCCAGCCGGTCCGCCAGCGCATACAGCGCAATCGGGTTCACGCCCAGGCCGATGTGGCTGGCCTGCACCTCGATGTTCTCGGCCAGCGGCGAAGGCTCGTTGACGCTGCAGCGCCAGGCGACCACGCCGTCGCTCTTGGAGTAAATGGACGTCGTCGGCACCGGCGGCGCCTGGCGGATCTGGGCCATCAATTCGGGGTCGTTGGAGGCATGGCCGCTGACCATCTCGAAGAAGCGCCAGGCGTTGGTTGCGCGCGGGTGGCCAGTGAACGGCGTGCCCAGCGTGACGACGCAGCGCGTCAGCTCGGGGCATTCCTTGGCCAGTTCGCGGGCATAGATGCCGCCCAGGCTCCAGCCGATCAGGCTGACCTTGCGGTGGTGCCGCCGGTGCAGGGCCTGCAGGTCGTGCTTGATCTGCTCCAGCACGCCGGCCCGCGGTCCGAAGTTGAAGCCCTGGCCCCAGGGTTGGGTCGCATAGCCCAGCGAGTCGAGCATCGCGCGCAAAGGCGCCGTGGTGAAGTCATGCGCGCCGAGGCCGGGGAAGACGAGCACCGGATGGCCGTCGCCGTGCGGCAGTTTCTTCAGCCACGGCATGGTGGCCAGGAGCGCCGCGTACTCCCAGGGCGCGCGGCCCTCCAGCATCAGCAGCCAGGCGTTGGGAGCGCGCAGGTCGGACCAGTCGGGGTGGGTGTGGGTGGGGGTCTGTTGCCAGCGCCCGAAACGAGATGACGGGCGTGGCGAGCGGGAAGCGGGCATGCGGATACGGGAATCGGGCGAGCCCGGCGATGTTAGCCAGCTGTCGCCTTTTTCCGGGGCATGCTTGCCCGGGGCTTGGTTGTCGCCTTGGCGACGGGCTTGGTTGCGGCCTTCCTCGCTGGCGCCCTCTTCTTGACCACCGGCGCTGGCACAGGCTCCACGACCTCCGCCACCGGCAGCGCCTGGAACTCCATGAACGCCGCCTCCACATAAGCCGACAACTCAGCGGTTTCCGGCAGCGCCTTGCCGCAGGCCATCAGGCCGATGTCCAGCGACTGGTTGTAGGTCTGCACCGTCACGTTCAAGGCCAGGCCGTGCACGGCAATCGACGTGGGGTAGTTGGTCAGCATCTGCGCGCCGGCCAGGTACAGCGGCAGCTGTGGCCCGGGCACGTTGGAGATGACGACGTTGGCGACGACCGGCAGCTTCTCGGCGACCTTGGCGCGGCCGTAGAGCATGGCGCCGGCCTGCATCAGCCAGGGGATGCCCAAGGACGGGAAGTCGGTCGGCATCAGGCTCTTGAGCTGGCTCATCTGCGCCTTCATCGCCTTGCTGGACGCCATCACGTGGGCCAGACGCTCGCTGGGGTCGCTGAGGTGGGTGCCCAGGCTCATGAAGGTCATCGTGGCCTGGTTGTTGGACGCGGTGTCGCCGGCGGCGCGTGTGGACACCGGCACGGCGGCGATGAGGCTCTTGCGCGGCAGCGGGCCGTGCTTGGCGAAGTAGCGCCGCAGCGCGCCGCCGATGACGAAGAGCACGGCGTCGTTGACGCTGGCGTGGTGGCGCTTGCGCGTGCGGTTCAGCTCGGCCAGCGACAGCGTGACGCCGGCGAAGGAACGTGTGTCGGACAGGCTGACGTTGAGGCGGGTGCGGGGCGCCGGCCCGAGCGTGGAGACCGCCGTCTTGCCGCGCACGACAGCCGTGGTCTGTGCAGCGACGCCTGCAAGCAGCGTGCGAAGTTTGTCGACCGAGGCGCCGGCTGCCGCGCCGCCCACATAGCCTGCCGCCATGTTGCCAAGGATGCTGGCCGCGTTGGGCAGCGAGCGGGCCAGCTTGACGGTCTGCTGCCATTGCTGGGAGACGGCCGCGCGCAGCATGCCGACGGTGCCGAGCTGGCCGCGCTTCTTGCCGCGGGCGGCCACGGCCTCGATGGTGCGCGGCTCGGGGCTCAGGTCGAGGATGACCTGGGCCAGCGCGACGGCGGCCTGGCCGTCGACCGCGGCGTGGTGCAACTGCGTGTAGAGGGCGACACGCGGCTGGCCGTCAGGCGCCGGCTCCAGGCCGGTGAAGACGTGGAACTTCCACAGCGGGCGACTGCGGTCCAGCAGCACGGTGTGCAGCGCGCCCACCTGAGCTTCCAGTTCGGCCATACCGCTGTGTGCGGGCAGGGGGATCTCGACGATGTGTTCTTCGAGATCGGGGTCGGCGTCCACCCACCCAGGGTTGGACAGGCCCAGCGGCATTGAGATGAGGCGTCGACGCAGGGCCGGCAGCAGCGGCATGCGCGCGCGCATGTGCTCGCGCAGGTCCTCGACATAGTCGCCGTCGTAGCCGGCGGGCAGCTCCAGCAAATGCAGGGCGCCGACATGCATCGGCATCTGCGGCGTTTCCAGGTAGAGGAAGCTGGCGTCGAGGCCGGCGAGCTGTTTCATCGGGCTGTCTCCTGGGCTCTTTGTTGGCCCAGCATACCCGTGCCTGCCGCTCCGGCAAGCGCGCAGGCGCCCCGTTCGGGGCGCCTGCGATCACTCCTCCGGAACGAAGATCCAGAGCAGGATGTAGACCAGGATGCCGCTGCCAAAGGCGAGGAAGAGCACCGTGAAGATCAGGCGCCAGATCCATGAATCCAGGTTGGTCGCGCGGGCGATGCCGCCGCAGACGCCGCCGATCCAGCGGTCCACGCGGGCGCGTCGCAGGCCGTTGACGGCACTGACGCCCGGGGCCGGCGCGGCGCCGCTGGTGTAGGAGCCGGTGTGCGGCTGGCCGCTCAGCACGCGGGCCTTGGCCTTGGCGAACTCCTCGTCGTTCAGCACGCCGCGGGCATGCAATTCGGCCAGCTTGTTGAGTTCTTCTGCGTCGTTCATCCGGGACTCCTTTCGGTGTTGATGGAGCGAAGCCTAGCGGCAGGGCGCGTGCCCGCCACCGCCATGCGACAGGCCGTCGATTCCGTGGGACGCGCCCGGCGATTTCAACGGACGGGCCGCTTGCTCTCGTCGATGTCGACGAACTGCCAGAAGTCCTGCCAGAACAGCGGGCGGCGGTAGCCGCTCATCCAGGGTTGCTCGATGTCGATCAGCATGCGATGGGCGTGCACCTTGTAGGCCACATAGGCCACGGCGATGCGCTTGGCTTCCTTGAACAGCGCGTCGCGCTCCGGCCCGTCGGGCAGCGCCTGCATGCGGTCGTAGATGGCGTCGAAGCGCGCGTCCTTGAAGCGCGGCAGGTTCTGCGTGCCGCTGGCCGGGCCGTAGTAGCGCTGCAGCGAACCCTGGCCATCAGGCTGGGCGGCCGTGGAGCCCACCGGCCACATCTGGTACTTGCCGGACTGCGCGGCCTTGAGGTTCTCGGGCCATTGCTGGATCTTGACCTGCAGCTTGATCCCGACCGCACGCAGGGACTTCTCCCACAGCTCGTCGATGGCGCGGCTCAGGGAGTTGGGCTCGGTGTTGCGCGTCAGCACGAGGGGTTGGCCGTCGGGCAGGTCGCGCCAGCCGTCGCCGTCCTTGTCGACATAGCCATACATGTCGAGCAGCGCCTTGGCGCGGGCCGGGTCGTGGTCGCTCATCTCGCTCTTGAACTCGGCGTCGTAGCCGGTCGTGCCCGGCACGACGGGTGCCTGGCCGGGGATCGCGAAGCCGCGCCGCGCGAGACGGATTTCCTTTTTCACGTCATAGGCCAGCGATAGGGCGCGGCGCAGCGCGACCTTGTCGGGCGTGTAGCCGCCGATGACCGGATCCTCCATGTTGAAGCAGGTCAGCGTCATGTCGGGCGCGAGCGTGAACACCGCCTGCATGCCACGCTTGGCGAGGTTGGGCGCGATCTTGCCGCCGGGTGCGGCCTGGGTCAGGAAGTCCTCGGGCACGCGCTCCATGAAGTCGTGCTCGTTGTTCAGGAAGGCCAGCCAGCGCGGCTGGTTCTCGACAATGATGTCGACGACGACGCGGTCGATCATCGGGATGCGGCGCCCCTTGAGCTTGGCGAGGATGTCCAAGGCTTCCTTGTCGTCGGCGGCGGGCTGGGCGTCGTAGACGCGCTCGCGGTAGGCCGGGTTGCGCTCGAACACCATCTGTGAGCTGCGCCGCCATTCCTTCAGCATGTAAGGCCCCGTGCCGACCGGGTGCTCCATGATCTTGTCGCCATAGAACTCGACGACCTCGCGCGCCATCGCGCCGTAGAGGTCGTTGCCAGCCAGGATGGACTCGACCAGGCGCGGCCGCGGCGCCTTGGTCCTGAGCTGCATCGTGTAGCGGTCCAGCGCGCGCACGCCTTCCACCTCGGTGTCGTAGGGGAAAGGCTTCTTGGCCTTGATGACCTGGCTGCGCAATTCGCCCAGGCCGACGAGGCCGGCATCCTCGTAGCTGATCCAGCCCTGGCTGTTGGTGGCCGGGTCGGCATAGCGCTTGATGCTGTAGACGAAGTCGTGCGCCGTGACCTCGCGCTTCTTGCCCTTGAAAGCCGGGTCGTCGGCGAAATAGATGCCGGGCTGCACCTTGATGGTGAAGGTCTTGAAGTCGGCGCTGATCTCCGGCTCGCCAGCCGCAATCAGCGGCACGATGCGCGTCGGCCGGGCCAGCGGGTCGTAGGTGTAGAGGCTCTCGAAGATGTGGCCCGTGATGGTGCGCGAATAGATGTCCGACAGCCGCACCGGGTCGAAGCCGGTCTCGGCGATGCGGAAGGCATAACGCAGCGTCTTGACGGGCTCGGCGGCACCCGCCGGCAGGACCAGTGCGGCGCAGGCGGCGAGAGTGGCGAGCAGGCGTTTCATCACAGGGCTCTACTTGGATTTCGGCAGTGCGGCGGTGTCGATGTCGACGTACTTCCAATAGTCGCGCACAAAGATGTTGCGGCTGTAGCCGCGTACCCACGGGTGGGCCATGTCCGTCCAGATGCGGTGCACGTGGAACTTGTAGGGCGCGTAGGCGACGAGCAGGCGTTGTGCGTCCAGCATCAGCGCGGCGCGCTCGGGGCCGTCGGGCAGGGTCTTCTGCTTCTCGTACAGCGCCTCGAAGGCCGGCAGGTCGAAGCGCGGCTTGTTGGCCTTGCCCTTGGCCTTGCCGGAGCCCAGCGCCAGGAAGGTGTCGCCGTCGGGCGTGGTGCCGACCCAGCCGACGCCCCACATCTGCAGCTTGCCCGCGTTGGCGGCCTTGAGCTGCTCGGGGAACTTGCCGATCTTGAAGGTCATGTTGACGCCCAGCGCGTCCATGTTCTTCTTCCATTGCTCGGCCAGTTGGCGGCGCTCGCCGTCGGCCAGCGTGGAGTACTCGATGAGCAGCGGCTTGCCGTCGGGCAGCTCCCGATAGCCGTCGCCGTCGACGTCCTTGTAGCCGTACATGTCCAGCAACGCCTTGGCCTTGGGCAGGTTGTATTCGCTGTTCTCGGACTTGAAGTTGGCGTCGTAGCCGAAGGCGACCGTGGGCACGGGGCTCTGGCTCTTCAGTGCCTGCCCGCGCCGCACGAGTCGGATTTCCTTGTCCAGGTCGACGGCGAGATTGATCGCGCGGCGCAGCGCGACCTTCTCGGGCGTGTAGCCGCCGATGACCGGGTCTTCCATGTTGTAGTAGCTCAGCGAGATGTCGGAGCGCGGATAGCGCGTCATCGTGATGCCGCGCTTGGCGAGGTTGGGCGCCAGCTTGTTGCCCGGCATGGCGATGCTGGAGAAGTCGATGGGCACCTCCTCGATCATTTCGGCCTCGCCATTCAGGAAGGACAGCCAGCGCGGCTGGGCCTCCTCGATGATGTCGATGACGACGCGGTCCAACATCGGCAGCTTCCTCCCCTGCAGCGCCGCCACCTCGGCCTTGAGCTGCTCGCTGGCATCGGGCGGCGCCACCTCGGCATAGCGCACGTCGCGGAAGTTCGGGTTCTTCTCGAGCACGATGCGCGAGCTGCGCCGCCACTCCCCCAGACGCCAGGCATTGGTGCCGACCGGGTGTTCCATGATCTTGTCGCCATAGAACTCGACCACCTCGCGCGCCACGGCACCCAGGAAGCCGGCGTCGCTGAACTGGTAGACAAAGCGCGGGTCGGCCACGCCGAGCTTGATCTGGAAGGTGTAGCGGTCCAGCGCCTTCAGTCCTTCAACCGGGCGGTCGTAGTCGAAAGGCTTCTTGGCCTTCATCAACTCGGTGCGCAGCTCCGACAGGCCGGCGATCTTGACGTTCTCCAGCAGATAGAGGTTGCCGCTCTTCCATTGCGGGTCGTAGTGGCGCTTGACGCTGTAGACGTAGTCCTCGGCGGTCAGTTCGCGCTTCTTGCCCTTGAAGGCCGGGTCGTCGGCGAAATAGATGCCGGGCTTGACCCGCATCGTGATGGTCTTGAAGTCGGCACTGATCTCGGGCATCTCGACCAGCGTGTTCGGCCGCAGCTTGAACGGGCGGGCGCCGAAGTCGTACTCCAGCGGCGCGTCGAAGATGGCGGCGGCGATGTTCTTGGAGTAGAGGTCAGTGATCTGGGCCGGGTCGAAGCCGGTCTCGGCCACCTTGAAGGACTGGCGCAGTACTTTCTCCTGGGCATCCGCCCCATGGAGGGTGCAGGCCAGCAGCAGGCCGGTCAGCAGGGCAGGTAACTTCATCACAGCTCGTTGTCAGGCTCTTGAAAAGCGCGGAGTCTAGTGAAACCGTCAACTCGAAACCGAAGTCGGCTCGCATAGACTCCGGCCCGTTCCCACCTGTAACCCCGCGGCGCTGCGGGGTTTGTAGTTTCTAGGAGCCCCGATGGCGGCCTATCTGATCCGACGCCTGTGGCAAATGATCCCGACGCTGCTCGGTGTCGTGCTGCTGGTGTTCTTCCTCTTCAAGTACTTCGGCAGCGACCCGGCCATCATCCTCGGCGGCCTCAACGCCAGCCCGGAGCAGATCGAGTCCATCCGCGAGCAGCTCGGCCTGAACAAGCCGGTCTGGGAGCAGCTGTGGATCTTCATCCAGCAGATCGTCACCTTCGACTGGGGCAAGAGCTGGGCGACCAACGAATCGGTGGCCAACCTGTTCGCCACCCGCCTGCCCGCCACGCTGACGGTGACGGTGCCCATCCTCATCCTCGAAGTGCTGCTGGCCATCCCCTTCGCACTCGCCGTGGCCACCGTGCGCGGCAGCCTGACGGACCGTGCGGTGATGGTCACCACGACCGTGGCGGTGTCCATCTCGCTGCTGGTCTACGTCATCCTGGCGCAGTACATCTTTGCCTTCCGCCTGGGCTGGTTCCCGGTGCAGGGCTGGACAAGCAGCCACTGGACCAACCTGACGACCTATGCGCCGCTGCCCATCCTGGTGGCCGTGGCGGTGGCGATGGCGCCACAGATCCGCCTGTACCGCAGCTTCTTCCTTGACGAGATCGGCCACGACTATGTGCGCACCGCGCGCGCCAAGGGCATGACCGAGGGCACCGTGCTGCTCAAGCACGTGCTGCGCAACGCGATGATTCCCATCCTCACCAATGTGTCGGTGCTGCTGCCCGGCGTGCTGGTGGGCAGCTTCCTGATCGAGGTGTTCTTCTCCATTCCCGGCCTCGGCCGTGAGCTGCTGCTCGCCGTCAACCGCGGCGACTACCCCGTCATCCAGGCCTTCGCCATCTACCTGGCCGCGCTGACGATGACCGTCAATCTTGTCGTCGACCTGCTCTACAAGCTGGTCGATCCTCGGGTGGTCCTGAAATGAGCGCCGTGTCCAATTCCTCCGGCGGCGTCTGGGCCGCCTCCTGGCGGCGCCTGAAGACCGACCGCGTCGGCGTCGTGTCCATGGGTATCGTCGCTGCCTTCCTCGTCCTCGTGCTGCTGGCCGCCACCAACCTGGTCGCGGCCAACTGGCAGCAGGAAGTCGGCGTGCCCAATGCGCCGCCGACGCTGGTCGGCCCGCAGCCTGCCGAGGACACCGGCACCATCGCCGCGCCCAAGGGTCCCAATGTCGACCTCAGCGACATCGACCCATTGGCGCCGCGCTACGCCGAATGGGCCGAGCGCGCCAAGGCCTTCAAGACCGAGGAGGCCACCAAGGCCGAGACGCTGCCGCTGGGCGGCGATCGCCTCGGTCGCGACGTGCTGACCAAGGTCATCAAGGGGGCCGAGGTGTCCATCGTCGTCGGTCTGCTCGCCGCCGTCGTGGCGACGCTGATCGGCACGCTGCTCGGCGCCATCTCCGGCTTCTTCGGCGGCAAGGTCGGCGACTTCCTGGAGTGGGTCTACAACGTCTTCACGGCCATCCCCAGCATCCTGCTGATCTTTGCTTTCGCCGCCATCTTCCACCGCGGTGTCGCGTCGGTCGTCTTCATCCTGGCGCTGACCGGCTGGACCGGCATCTACCGCCTGATTCGAGCGGAGTTCATGAAGCACCGCGTGCGCGAGTACGTGCGCTCTGCCGAGGCGATCGGCGCGTCGCAGGCATCGCGCATGTTCAAGCACATCCTGCCGAATGTGTCGCACGTCGCGCTGGTGCAGCTGTCCCTGCACGTCGTCAGCTTCATCAAGAGCGAGGTCATCCTGAGCTACCTGGGCCTGGGCGTCGGCGTGGACCAGGTCAGCTGGGGCACGATGCTGGCCGAGGCGCAGAACGAGTTGATCCTCGGCCACTGGTGGCAGCTGGCCACCGTCGCGGCCTTCATGGCCGTGTTCGTCACCGCGTTCGCGCTGTTCACGGATGCGCTGCGCGACGCCCTCGATCCCAAGCTGAGGGGCCTGGAATGAGCAATCTACTGAGCATCCAAGACCTCAAGGTCGCCTTCCGCATGGGCAAGGTCGACGGCGTCATGCAGCGCCAGCTGGCCGTCAAGGGCGTCAGCTTCGACGTGCCGGAGAACAGCACCGTCGCGCTGGTCGGCGAGTCCGGCTCGGGCAAGAGCGTCACGGCCATGTCCATCCTGAACCTGCTGCCGAGCAACGCCGAGCGAGAAGGGCGCATCCTCTTTCAGGGCCGCGACCTGCTGCAGGCCTCCTTGAGCGACCTGCAGGCCATCCGCGGCAGGGACATCGCCTGCGTCTTCCAGGACCCGATGAGTTCGCTGAACCCGGTCTTCGACGTGGCGACGCAGATCTGTGAGCCGCTGATCAAGCACATGGGCATGAGCCGCCGCCAGGCGCTGGTGCGCGCCGAGGAGCTGCTGCACGAGGTCGGCATTCCCGAGCCCAAGCGGCGCCTGAAGGCCTATCCGCACGAGATGTCGGGCGGCCAGCAGCAGCGCGTGATGATCGCCGTCGCGCTGGCCTGTTCGCCCAAGCTCTTGATCGCCGACGAGCCGACCACCGCGCTGGACGTGACCATCCAGCGCCAGGTCATGGAGCTGATGGCGCGGCTCAAGGAATCGCACAAGATGAGCCTGCTGTTCATCTCCCACGACCTCGGCGTTGTTGGCGAGATTTCGGACCAGGTCGTCGTCATGCGCCATGGCCAGGTACGTGAGAACGCACCTGTTGCGCAGATCTTCAACGCCCCGCAGGACGCCTACACCAAAGCCCTGCTGGCCTGCCGGCCATCGCTGTCCGAGAACCCGGCGCGACTGATGGTCATCGACGACCACATTGCCGGCCGCGGCGCCGGCAACAGCGCCGTCGTCAAAGACGACAGCGCGCCCGTCATCATGGAAGTGACGGGCCTGCAGAAGAGTTTCTGGCTCAAGGAAGGCCTGTTCGGCAAGCGCGAGTTCAAGGCCGTCAAGGGCGTCAACTTCAAGCTGCGCAAGGGTCACACGCTCGGCGTCGTCGGCGAGTCGGGTTCCGGCAAGACGACGATGGGCCTGACGCTGCTGCGCCTGCACGAGCCCACCGGCGGCCAAGTGTTGTTCGATGGCAAGGACCTGCTGAAAATGAGCGGCCCGGATTGGCAGAAGATGCGCCGCCGCATCCAGGTGGTGTTCCAGAACCCGTATGCCTCGCTGAACCCGCGCTTCACCATCGGCCAGACGCTGCGCGAGCCGATGGAGATTCACGGCATCGGCGCCAACACGGCCGAGCGCGAGGCGCGCGCCGTCGCGTTGCTGAACAAGGTCGGCCTGGACGAGTCGGCGATGGGCAAGTACCCGCACGAGTTCTCTGGCGGCCAGCGCCAGCGCATCGCCATCGCCCGCTGCCTGACGCTTCAGCCCGAGGTGCTGGTGCTGGACGAAGCGGTGTCGGCGCTGGACGTGTCGGTGCAGGCGCAGGTGCTGAACCTGCTGAAAGATCTGCAGGACGAATTCGGCCTGAGCTACATCTTCATCAGCCACGACCTGGCGGTGGTCAAGTTCATCTCGGACGAGGTGCTCGTGATGCAGAACGGTGATGTCGTCGAGCAGGCCCTCACGCGTGAGCTGATCGCGGCGCCGCGTGAGGAATACACGCGCCGCCTGCTTGGCGCGGTGCCGCGCGGTTACCAGGGCCCAGCCCCGGCGGCTGCGTAGGCGGTAAGGCCCGGGATTGGCGTGCAATTTCAACGGTCTTGCGCGTGGCCGCCGCGACAGGTCCGCTGAACCGCGCTGAAATCGATGGCACCGGGCGGCACAACCGCCCTCTTGCCGCTCCGATGCACCCCTTCCTGGCTTCACGATCGACGCTCTGCGCGGCGCTGGCTGCGTTGGCGTTGCTGTGCGCCTGCTCGCCCGGCGGTGGCGGCGGCCCGCCCGCGTCGGCTGCCGGGGCGTCGGCCGCGCTCGACGACGGCCTGGCGCGCGACCTCGAACGCATCGAGCGCGCAGCCCGTGCCAAGCCCGCCGAGCTGGAGCTGGAGCTGCGTGCGCGCGGCGAGAGCCTGGCGGCTGGCAGCGCCGCGCAACTGGACGTGCTGGCCCTGCGTGGCCTGCTTGCCGCGCTGGCGCGTGACCGTGCCCTGTCCGAACAGATCGCTCAGCAATTGCGTGATTGGCCAGCCGGCGAGCTGCGCGCCACCGCGGTGGTGGCGGCCGTCAGCGTCAGCGCCGAATACCTGCGCGCCAGTGGCGACATGCGCGAGGCGCGCAAGCAGCTGCTGGGCCTGGATGCACAGCAGCTCAATGCCGCCGGCCTGGTGTTCCGATGGCGCTACTACGACCAGCTCGGGGCGATCACCAGCGACACCGGCGAGCTCGACGCGTCCTTGAACTATGGCCACGCCGCACAGCGGCTGGCCGAGCAGATGGGTCAGCCCTGGCGTGTCGCGCTGACCCTGGTCGACCTGGCCTATACCTCCGACCGCGCCGATACCCCGGCGCGCGCCCGCCAGTTGCTGGCCCAGGCTCTGGCGGAGGCGCAGAAGGACCCCGATCCGATGACGCTCAACCGCGTCTACACGATGCGCGGCATCCTCCATACCGGCGACACCGACGCCAGCATCACGCTGCAGGCCTACTCCGATGCGCTGGAGCAGGCCACGCGCGCCGGCTCTGACTCGGTGCGCGCGCTGGGCCTGGCCAACATCTCCGACTACCACCTGCGCCAGGGCCAGCCGGCGCGCGCGCTGGCGCTGGCCGAACAGGCGCTGCCGCTGGCGCGGGCCACGCGCAACATCGGCGCCGAGAGCGTGGCCCGCTCCAACATCGGCCTGGCCAAGATCGCCATGGGTCGCCTCGCCGAGGGCCGCGACGATGTACGCGCCGCCATCACGCTGGACGAGCAGCAGGGCGCACTGTCCTATGCCTCCGTCGGCTGGGAGGAGCTGGCGGGCTATCTGGAGAAGGCCGGTGACTTGGCCGGCGCCGTGGCCGCCTACCGCGAGCACCGCCGCATGAGCGAGCGCGTGCTGCGCGACGAGACCCGCAAGGTGCTGCTGGAAGCCCAGGAGCGCCAGGATGCCGAGCAGCGTGCCCGCGACATCGAGCTGCTCAACCGCGACAACGCCCTCAAGGCCGAGCAGGTCCACCAGCGCAACCTTGCGCTGATGCTCTGGGCGGCTTTGGGCGGCTGCGTGCTGGTGTCACTGGGCCTGCTGTGGCAGGCCTTTCGCCGGGTGCGGCGCACGAATGAGCAGCTCGCGCACAGCAATGCGTCGCTGAAGCGCCAGAGCGAGACCGATCCGCTCACCGGCCTGGCCAACCGCCGTCACTTCCAGGCCGCCATCAAGAGCCTGTCGAATGCCGAGGGGCTGGCCGCCAGCGTCTTCCTGGTCGACATCGACCACTTCAAGCGCATCAACGACAGCTACGGCCACGCCGCCGGCGACACCGTCCTCGTCGAGATCGCCAGCCGGCTGCGTCAGGCCGTGCGCGACGATGACCTCATCGTGCGCTGGGGCGGGGAGGAGTTCCTCATCGTCGCCCGCGGCCGCGAGGGCCTGTTCGCGCAACAGCTCGCGCAGCGCCTGCTCGACCTCATCGGCGGCAAGCCCGTGCGCCAGGACGGCCGCGACATCCCCGTCACCGCCTCCATCGGCTTCGTCAGCCTGCCCGTGCCACCGCACGGTCTGCGGCTGTCGTGGGAGCGCGCCATCGACCTGGTCGACACCGTCATGTACCTGGCCAAGGCGCATGGGCGCAACAAGGCCTATGGCGTCGAGCGCATCCATGCCGAAGATTCGCTGGCAGCCGCGCAGCTGACGGCGCGGCTGGAAGCCGCATGGAGCGAAGGCCTGGTCGGCCTGAAGGCGCTCAGCGGCCCCATCCCGGCACGACCGGCCGAGGCCAGCGCATGAGCGCCGCGCCGGGCCGCCCCCAAGCAAGCTCGCTCCCGCTTGGCGGGACAGCGCGCAGCGCGAAGGGTGCACCAGTGAGCGCCGCGCCGAGCCGCCCCCAAGCAAGCTCGCTCCCGCTTGGCGGGACAGCGCGCAGCGCCAAGGGTGCACCAATGACGAAAGGCCGGTCTGCGTTGCTCCTGCTGTCGCTGGCCGCTGCACTGGCCGGCGCCGCGCCCGTGACCGCGCCCGACCCGGTGGCCGAGGACGCGCTGCTGGCGACCCTCACCCGCCGCGCTTTCGATGCGCCGGACGCCGTGCTGGCCGAACTGCGCCAGCGCTGGCCGACCCACGCCCAGCCCGGCCAGCCGCGCGAGGCCGCGTGGCTGATGGCGCACGGCCGTGTGCTGTTGCACGCTGGCCAGATCGACGCGGCCGATGCCATCGCCGTGCAGCTGATGGCCCGCGAGGACGGCGTCGACCGCAGCTGGCTGTTGCGCGCGCTGGCGCAGGAACGTGTCGGCAAGCCCGCCACCGCGCTCGCTTCGCGTGCCCTGGCCGGTCTGGACAAGCGTTGCCCCCCCGGTGACGAAGTGCTCGCCGTGCGCGAGCTGGGCTGCGACTTCCGCAGCGCCTGGGAGGCCTTGCGCCTGCTGCAACGCGAGCAGTCGGCGCAAGGAGCATTCGTCAACGCCGAGGCCAGCATCCGCCGCGCGCTGGCCCTGGCCCGCGCTGGTGACGACAAGCACTTGGCCGTCCTCAGCCAAGGCATGCTGGCCGCCGTGCTGCAGCTGCAGGACAAGCTGGACAGCGCCCGCGCCGAGATCCGCGCCGCCCAGGCCCAGGTGCCCGGCGACCTCGTGGCGGGCGCCCGGCTGCGCAACTTCGAAGGTGTCATCGAGCGCCGCGCCAATGACGTGCCAGCTTCGCGCAGCGCGCTGGAGGCGGCCCTGCTGCTGGCCGAACAGGCGGACGCGCCTCATCTGGCGGCCCAGCTGCGCGCCAACCTCGTCGACGCCTACATGCACCTGGGCCTGCTCAAGGAGGCGCTGGCCACCGGGCAGCGCGCGCTGCCGGTGCTGCAGCGCTTCCGCGACCGTGGCTCCGAACGTGCACTGCACCACAACTTCGCCGTCGCCCACATCAAGCTGCGCCAGTTCGACGCCGGCCGCCAGGCCCTGGCGAAGGTGGCCGAGTTCGGCACCGACCCCGGCGACCTGGTGCCGCGCGCCCGTGAGCTGCGCGAGCTGGCCGAGACCTGGGGCGAGGCCGGCCAGTACAAGGAGGCGCTCGCCGCCCTGCATGCCGAGCGCGAACTCAACGCGCGCGCCAACGAGCGCAACCGCGCCGCTGCGCTGGAAGAGCTGGGCCGCAAGTACGACAGCGCCGCCAAGCAGCGCGACCTCGATCTGCTGGCACGTGACGGGCAGCTCAAGGACCAGCAGCTGGCCAACCAGCGGCTCGCGCAAAAGGTCGGCGTTGCCGTCGGCGCCTTGCTGCTGCTGTCCATTGCGTTGATCGGTGTCACGCTGCTGCGCATGCGCCGCGCGCAGGCGCGCCTGACCGCCAACCAGAGCCTGCTGCGCGCCCAGAGCGAGCGCGACCCGCTGACCGACCTGTCCAACCGCCGCCACTTCCTGGCCGTCATGGACCAGCGCGCGCGCGACGCCGATGGCAGCGAGCGGGCCGACGGCTTCCGCGGCGCGTTGATGATGATCGACATTGATCACTTCAAGAACGTCAACGACTGGCATGGCCATGCGGCGGGTGATGCGGTCATCGTCGAAGTCAGCCACCGCATCCGTGCGGCCGTGCGTGATACCGACCTCGTCGTGCGCTGGGGCGGCGAAGAGTTCCTCGTCTTCGCGCCCGAGCTGCCGGGCGACGACCTGGCGTTGATGGCCGAGCGCATCCTGCGCAGCATCGGCGGCGAACCCGTCGACACCCCAGAGGGGCCGCTGCGCGTCACGGCGTCCGTCGGCTTCGCGAGCTTTCCGCTGGGCGGCAGCAACGCGGCCGGCCCCGCCCTGCGCCTGCACTGGGAGCAGGCCGTCAACTGGGCCGACATGGTGCTCTACAAGGCCAAGGCCGAAGGCCGCAACCGCGGCGTCGGCATCACCGCCGTCGAGGCACCCGATGCCAACACGCTGGCCGCGATCCTGCAGGACTTTGACGCCGCCTGCATCAACGGCCAGGTCAGGCTCAGGCAGTTGCCCGGGCCCACATGAATATGCCCCTCGTCCAAGGAGTACCTTGGCCGGTCCCCCTGGGGGACGGCGATGCTTGCGGCATTGAGCCGCAAGCCCATCGCCATGGCGGGCCGGCTTGGGAGCGGCTCGGCGCTCGGCCCGCGAGTCCCCTGCGGCGCAGCCTGCTGCTGTGGCTGGCCGCGCCGGCCATGGCCCAGCCGGGCTGGCCGACGCGGCCGCTGCGCATCGTCGTGCCCTATGCGGCCGGCGGTTCGGCCGACGTCGCCGCGCGTCAGCTGGCGCCCGAGCTGCAGCGCAGCCTGGCCCAGCCGGTCGTCATCGACAACCGGCCCGGTGCCGATGGCAACATCGGCAGCGCCGAGGTCGCCGGTGCAAGCGACGGCCACACGCTGCTGATGGGCAGCGTCGGCACGCATGTGATCAACCCGCTGCTGTCGCGCCGACTGCCCTATGACCCGGTGAAGGACTTCGCGCCCATCTGCTTGGTCGCGACCGTGCCCCTGGTGCTGGTCATGAACCCAGCCGTCGCTCAGTCCCTGGGCGTGCGCAATGTGAGCGACCTCGTGCGCGTCGCCACCGCCCAGCCCGGCCGCCTGCACATCGCCTCCGGCGGGAACGGCAACCCGACGCACCTGGCCGGTGAACTCTTCAAGCGGCTGACGCAGACCTACATGCTGCACTTCCCGTATCGCAGCGCGGCTTCGGCCCAGCAGGACGTCATGGCGGGCAACATGGACCTGATGTTCGACAGCCTGCCGTTGGCGCTGCCGCAGATCAAGGCGAGCCGGCTGCTGCCGCTGGCCGTGACGAGCGCCCGGCGCAGCCCGGGCCTGCCCGAGCTGCCCACCATCGAGGAGGTGGGCGGGGCGGCGCTGAAGGGCTATGAGGCCAGCGCCTGGATCGGCCTGTTCGCGCCCGGCAGCCAGCCGCCCGAGCAACTCGCGCGCCTGCAGCGCGACAGTGTGGCGGCGCTGGCCGGGCCCGCGCTGCGCGAGCGCCTGACAGCGCGTGGCATGCTGGTGCACGGCAGCGGCGGCGCCGACTTCGCTGCGCTGATCGCTACCGAGACCGTCAAGTGGAACCGTGTCGTCAAGGTGTCGGGGATCAAGGTGGACAGATAGAGTGGGTCTCTTGCCGCGCCACGCCGGCTGAACCCAGTCGTGAGTGGCGGCTCTGGCGCGGCCCGTCGCTCGGCCGGGCCGGACAACTGATGGAGACCGCCATGAATCTCACCCGTCGCCAGGTCACCGCCCTAGCGGGCAGCCTCGCGCTGCCCGCCTTCGCCCAGGCGCCGTGGCCGGGCAAAACCCTCCGCCTCGTCGTGCCGTTCACGCCCGGCGGCACCACCGACCTGCTGGCTCGCGCGATGGCGCCCGAACTGCAGCAGCGCCTGGGCCAGTCGGTCGTGGTCGACAACAAGCCCGGCGCGGGCGGCAACATCGGCAGCGCCGAGGTGGCCAAGGCCACGGACGGCCACACGCTGCTGATGGGCACCGTCGGCACGCATGCCATCAATGCCGCGCTCTACCCCAAGCTGCCCTACGACCCGGTGCGCGACTTCGCGCCGATCACGCTGGTTGCGGCCGTGCCGAATGTGCTGGTGCTCAACCCCGCCAACGCGGCGCGTTACGGCATCAAGAGCGTGGCCGACCTGATCCGCGTCGCCCGCGCCAACCCGGGCAAGCTCAATATGGCGTCCAGCGGCAACGGCACGTCCATCCACCTGGCCGGCGAGCTCTTCAAGACCATGACGGGCAGCTTCATGTTGCACTTCCCCTATCGCGGCTCCGGTCCGGCGCTGCTGGACCTGATTGCGGGCAACACCGACCTGATGTTCGACAACCTGCCGTCCGCCCTGCCGCAGATCAAGGCCGGCAAGCTGCTGGCGCTGGCCGTCACCAGCGCCCAGCGCAGCTCGGCCGTGCCAGACCTCCCGACCATCGCCGAGGCCGGCGGGGCAGTGCTGCAGGGTTATGAGGCCAGTTCCTGGTTCGGCCTGCTGGCGCCGAGCGGCCAGCCGGCCGACCAGGTGGCGCGTCTGCAGCGCGAAGGGGCGGCGGTGCTCAACATGCCGGCACTGCGCGAGCGCATGGCGGGGCAGGGCGCGGTGGCGGGTGGTGGTTCATCGGCCGAATTCGCGGCACTGATCGCGAGCGAGACGGCGAAGTGGGCCCGGGTCGTGAAGGCATCGGGCGCGAAGGTCGACTGATGCGCTTGCTTGCCACCTGGCGCGCCGACCTGATCGCTGGCGCCATCGTGGCCGTGCTGCTGATCCCGCAGAGCCTGGCCTACGCGATGCTGGCCGGCCTGCCGCCACAGGTGGGGCTGTATGCCAGCCTGCTGCCGCTGCTGGCCTATGCGGCGCTGGGCTCCAGCCCGGTGTTGGGCTTGGGGCCGGTGGCGGTGCTGGCGCTGATGATTGCGCAGGCTTTGGGGGCGTTGCCGGCGGGCGTCAGCGCGACCGAGGGGGCACTCGTGCTGGCGGCCGAGGTCGGGCTGTTGCTGGCCACTGCTGCGGTCTTGCGCCTGGATGCGCTGAGCAGCCTGCTGTCGGTGCCGGCGCTGCGCGGCTTCGAGAACGGCGCCACGTTGATGATCGCGGCGGGGCAGCTGCCGGTATTGCTGGGTAGCGCGGCCGCGGGTTTCACCTTGCCGGCCCTGGTCTCATCCGCCCCTGATGGCGGCTTGGGGCTGGCGAGCGCGGTCTGGGGCGGCGCCGCGGTTGCGCTGCTGCTGCTGTCGCGCCGCGCCGGCCCGCGCCTGCTGTCCCGGCTCGCGCCCTTGCTGCTGCTGGTGGCGGCCATGCTGTTGTCGGCCCTGACGCCGGCTGCCCGCGGCGTGGCGCAGGTCGGCGCGCTGCCGTCACTGGCCATGCCGCTGGGCCTGCCGTTGCTCGACGCGGCCCTGTGGCTGCAGCTGCTGCCGGCCGCGGCCTTGGTGGCGCTGATGGGCTTCGTGTCCAGCCTGGCGGTGTCCGAGTCCCTGGCGCAGCGCCGCGGCGAGAAGCTGTTGCCGGCCGCAGAGATGCGCGGCCTGGCGGCGGCCAACCTGGTCGCGTCGGTCAGCGGCGGCATGCCGGTGGCGGGCAGCTTCTCGCGCAGCATCCTGTTGCACGAGGCCGGCTCACGCAGCCGCCTGAGCCTGGTCTTCGTCGCCGTTTTCATGGCCCTGGCCATGCTGCTGTTGGCCGAGCCGCTGGCCTACCTGCCCAAGCCGGTGCTGGCGGCGGTCATCGTCGTGGCGGTGCTGGGCGGCTTCTCGTTGCGGCCCTATCGCGACGCCTGGCGCTATGCGCGCGAAGAAGGGCTGCTGATGGTGGCCGTCACGGCCGCGGTGCTGCTGTGGAGCATTGCGGCGGCGCTGGCCATCGGTGTCGTCGGTTCCATCGCGCTGCTGATCCAGCGCACCGCCCGGCCGCATGTGGCGCGCATCGGCCGCGTGCCGGGCACCCAGCACTACCGCAACCTGGAGCGCTACGCGGTGGAATGCCGGCCCGAGGTCGTCGGCCTGCGCGTGGACGAGAGCCTGGTGTTCACCAATGCCCGCGGCCTGACCGACGCGGTGCTGGGCCATGTGCGTGCACACCGCAAGCAGGTCGGTCCGCCGCAGCGTGTGCTGATGCTGATGGCGCCGGTCAACCACATCGACGTGTCCGGCCTGACCGCGCTGCAGGAACTGCATGCCGCGCTCGCGGCCGAGGGCCTGAGGCTGGAGTTCTCCGAGGTCAAGGGCCCCGTGCTGGACAAGCTCAAGGCCGTCGGCTGGCTGGAGCGCCACGACGTGTCGCTCTACCTCAGCCATCACGAGGGCATCCAGGCCGGCGAACATGTCCTGAGGCCGAGTCTGGCTGACCACGATGCTCCCGGGCAGCTGTAGCCCTCATCTGCTACCGTCTCGGCCCAATTAGCGGTCCGCAGACGCCATGAACGACAAAGAGACATTGCTCGGCATCCGCCGCGGCATCGAGAAGGAAAGCCTGCGCGCCATGCCCAGCGGCGGCCTGGCGCTGACACCGCACCCCATAGCCCTTGGCGCAGCGCTGACGCATCCGCACATCACGACGGACTACAGCGAGTCCCAGCTGGAGCTGATCACCGGCGTGCATGCCGGCGTCGACGACTGCCTGCTGGAGCTGACCGAGATCCACCAGGCTGTCTACCGCGCGCTGGCTGACGAGCGGCTTTGGGTCGGGTCCATGCCCTGTGGCCTGCCAACCGACGAGACCATTCCCATCGGCCGGTATGGCAGCAGCAATGTCGGCCGCGCCAAAAGCGTCTACCGCATGGGCCTGGGCCAGCGCTATGGCCGGCGCATGCAGACCATCTCGGGCATCCACTACAACTGGTCGCTGCCAGGCGTGTCGACCGAGGGCTATTTCGGCGCCATCCGCAATTTCCGCCGCGAGGGCTGGCTGCTGCTGTACCTGTTCGGCGCCAGCCCGGCGCTGTGCGACAGCTTCGTCGCCGGCCGCGAGCACGGGCTGCAGCGGCTTTCCGGCCACACGCTTTACCTGCCGCACGCGACCTCGCTGCGCATGGGGCGGCTGGGCTACCAGAGCGACGCGCAGTCCAGCATCGCCGTCACCTACAACTGCCTGGAAAGCTACGCCGCCTCGCTGCAGGCCGCGCTCAGCCAGCCCTATCCGGCCTACGAGGCCATCGGCGTGCAGACGCCGGGCGGCGACTACAACCAGCTCTCCACCAGCCTGCTGCAGATCGAGAACGAGTTCTACAGCACCATCCGCGCCAAGCGCGTGATCCGCTCCGGCGAGCGCCCGCTGCATGCGCTGCGCGAGCGCGGCGTCGAGTACATCGAGGTGCGGCTGATGGACCTCGACCCGTTCGAGCCGGTCGGCATCGGTGCCGATGCCATACGGGTGCTGGACGCCTTCTTGCTTCACTGCCTGCACAGTGACAGCCCCGACGACACGCCCGAAGAGATCGCGGTCAACGCGCGCAACCAGCACGACGTCGCGGCGCGGGGCCGGGAGCCGGGGTTGATGCTGGAGCACTGGCGCGGCGGCCAGCGCAGCCTGGCCGACTGGGCCGGCGAGATCCTCGCCGCCTGCGCCAGCCATGCCGAGGCGCTGGATGCGGCGCACGGCGGCAGCGCCTATCGGGCGGCGCTCAAGCGCGTGGCCGAGCGGCTGCAGCGGCCGGAACTGTGTCCGTCAGCGCGCGTGCTGAGCGTCATGGCGCAGGACTTCGACGACAGCTATGTCGGCTTCATTCGCCGCCAGAGCGACGCGACCCGGGCGGCCTTGCTGGCCTTGCCCTTCCCGGAGCCGCTGCAGAAGCGCTTCGAGAAGATGGCCGCCGATGCGCTGGCCGAGCAGGCCCGCATCGAAGCCGCCGACACGATGGACTTCGAGACCTTCAGGCGCCACTACGTCGCGCCTGAGCGCATGGCGGTTTAGGGCCCGTTCACCTTAAAGGCAGGTATCGAGCGCGCCGTAGACCGACGGACTGAAGCGCAGCGTTGAACCCGCCGCGTCGTGGCCGCGCGCCCAGCGGGTCAGTTGCTCGGCGGGCATCGGGCGCGCGAACAGAAAGCCCTGCAGCTTGTCGCAGCGCTTGCCGCGCAGCACGGCGGCCTGGCCTTGGGTCTCCACGCCTTCGGCTACCACCTGCAGACCCAGCGCATGGGCCAGTTCGATGACGGCCTTGACGATGGCGCGTGCGTCGGCGCTGGTTTCCAGGTCCTGGATGAAGCTGCGGTCGATCTTCAGCTGCGACACCGGCAGTTGACGCAGGTAGGACAGGCTGGAGTAGCCCGTGCCGAAGTCGTCGATGGACAACGCCAGCCCCAGTTCGGCCAGGCGGCGCAGCGCCCGCTCGGTGGCGGCGGCGTCGTCCATCGCGACGGACTCGGTGATCTCGCAGGTCAGCTGGCCGGCGTCGATGCCGTGGCGCGCCAGCGTCTCCTCGAAGCGCTTCACCAGCGCGTCGGGCTGGCGCAGTTGCTGCACAGACAGGTTGATGGCCACGCGCATCTGCAGGCCGATGTCGCGCCAGGCCGCGAGCTGGCGGCAGGATTCGTTGATGACCCAGTCGCCCAGCGGCACGATGAGGCCGAAGCGCTCGGCGACGGGGATCAGCACGCCCGGGCTGACGGCGCCGCGCTGCGGGTGCTGCCAGCGCAGCAGCGCCTCGACGCCGGTGACCTCGTCCGCCACGGTGGCGATCTTGGGCTGGTAGTGCAGGGCCAGCACGCCGCTGCCGGGCTCGCCGGCCAGCGCGGCGCGCAGGTCGCGGGCCAGCTCGACCTGCTCGCGCACGCCGGCCTGCATGTGGGCCTCGAAAAATGCGAAGCCATTGCCGCCCGCACGCTTGGCTGCCTGCGCGGCCGAGTCAGCCTGCGCGATCAGCGCCTCGCCCGGCCCCTGGCCGTCGTAGAGGGCGACGCCCACCGAGGCCGACAGCCGCAGCGGCTGGTTGCCAGCGCCGGGCACATCGGCCATGGGCTCGGCCAGCGCGTCGAGCAGTCGCTGGGCAACCTGCGCCAACGTGGCCTCGGCCACCTCGCCCTCGATCATCAGCACGAACTCGTCGGCACCCAGGCGCGCCAGCGTGTCGTGGTTGCGCGCGAGGCCCTGCAGGCGGCGGGCGGTCTCGCGCAGCACGTGGTCGCCGGCGCTCAGGCCGAAGCTGTCGTTGATGGGCTTGAAACCGTCCAGGTTGATGACGAGCAGGGCCACGCGTGCGCCCTCGCGCTGGCCGCGCGCAGCGGCGTGCTGCAGGCGGTCGTCCAGCAGCTGGCGATTGGCCAGGCCGGTGAGGGCGTCGCGCAGCGCCAGCGCATGCAGCTCGGTGGTGGCGGCTTGCAGGGATTGCTGCAGCCGGTTGGTGCGGCGCTCGCCGCGCGCGTCGAGCGCCGAGGTGATCAGCGTCAGCAGCAGCAGCGCGAAGGTGGCGCCGGCGACGAGGTAGCCGAGGTTGTCGCCACGCAAGCCCTGGGTGCTCAGGCAGACCGCGCCTTCGACGATACCGGCGGCGGCCATGCCGGTGTAGTGCATGCCGGCAACTGCGGCGCCCATGACGAGGGCGGCCACGACCTGCCCCCACTTCGCCCAGGCATGCGGCAGGCGCCTGAGCCCGAAGAAGATGCACAGCGCCGCCGCGGCCGCGCCGGTGGCCACGGCCGCCGAGGCGGCCACCAGGCCCCAATGCCATTGGATGCCCGGCGCCAGCACGAGGGCCGCCATGCCGGTGTAGTGCATCGCGCAGATGCCAGCGCCCATGCTGACCGCGCCCAGTGCCAGCCGCGGGGGCGTCAGCGTTTCCTGTGCCGCCACGCGCAGCGCGATGGCCGACACGCCGACGGCGGCCAGCCAGCTCAGCAGTGTGACGGCGGTGTCGTAGCCGACCAGGAAGGGCAGCTTCAGCGCCAGCATGCCGACGAAGTGCATGGCCCAGATGCCCGTGCCCATGGACAGCGAGCCGGCGATCCACCAGATGCGTGCGACCAGCGCATCGGGCGTGCGCACGCGTTGGGCCAGGTCGAGCGCCACATAGGACGCAAAGGCGGCGGTCAGGTAGGACAGCACCACGACCGCCGGGTCGAAGCGCAGCGCGAGTTCGGCGACGGGCATGTCGGCCAGTATCGAAGCGCGCTTCGGGGAAACGCGGAGGCCACGGACCGCGACCGTGAACGATGCCGCCAAACCACCGCCGGCCTCGCGCCCCCGTGGGGGCGCGGACGGGCCTCGGGGCGCGGAGCCGCAGGCTCCGGCGCGTAGCGCCAAGCGGCCCGCGCCAGCGAGACGCCCGCCCCGTGACCGGCAAAAAAAGACCCGGTCAGCGGGCTGCCGGGTCGTGAAGCCCCCGGAGTCGGGGGCGTCGTTGGGATGGGCGCACTTTAGGACGCGCCCTTTTGCCAGGGCGGGCAATATTCACGGCCGCGTGTGGCCCTGCCGATAATCCCGGCATGTCTGCCCCCCAGCACCGCGCCACCGAAGCCCTGTCCGAAGCCGACCTGGAGCGCCTGCAGGCCCTGCTGGACGCCTTGCCCGCGCCGCTTGAGCCGCTGGACGTCAGCATGGCGGACGGCTACCTCTGCGGCGTGCTGCTGCAGCCCGAGGCCGTGCCGCTGGAGCGCTGGCTGCCGCCCATCCTGGATAGCGAAGGGCGCCCCGCGCCCCAGCGCGTCAACGACGAGCTGATCGGGCTGCTGCGGCGCCGCCACAAGGAGCTCAACCTGGCCATCGTCGGCCGACAGTGGTTCGACCCCTGGGTGTTCGAGCTCGACGAGGACGCCAGCCCAAGCGAGACCGTGCTGCCGTGGGTGGCCGGCTTTGCGCATGCGCTTGACGCCCACCCGGCGTTGATGAAGCTGCCCGAGGAGCCGCTGCTGGAGCCGCTGGCCGCCCTCTACCTGCACCTGGACCCGGACGACCTGGAGGACGCCGACACGCTGCTGGAGGAGATCGAGTCGCTGGAGCCGCCGACCGACCTGGAGGCGGCGGTCGAGGGCCTGGTCAGTGCGGTGCTGATGCTGGCCGACGTCTCGCGGCCGCTCAAGCCACAGACGCCCCAAAAAGCCGGCGGGCGTGCAGGCCCAGCCCGGTCGCGACCGAGGCAAACCGGTCGCCGCTGACGCGTGCCGCAGCCGGGAAGCCGGCGGCCATGCCGTCCACCAGCAGGCGCAGGCCCGTCGAGCCGCCGGTGAAGTAGAGGGCGTCGATCTGCTCTGCCGCCAGGCCGGCCAGCGCCACGGTCTCGTGGGCGGTGGCGATGATGCGGTCGAGGTCGGCGCGCAGCGCATCGACCGCGGTCTTCTCGCTGAGCGGGAGCACCAGGCCGGGTTCGATGTGACCGAGGTCCACCGTCGTGTCGGCGCCGCCCGAGACCGCGATCTTGGCGCCCTCGGCCCGCGCGGCCAGCTCGTGGCCGAGGCGCTCCTCCAGCACGGTCATCAGCCGCGCATGCTGGCGCGCGTCATTGAACCAGCTCTTCATGCCGCGCCACTCGGCCACGCGAAGCGGTGCATAGCAGGTGTTGATCAGGTGCCAGGTCGCCAGGTCGAAATAGATGCCGCTGGGCACCTGGCGGCCGCTCGGGCCCGTGGCCCGGTAGCCGAACTCCTGCAACAGCCCGGCCAGCTCGATGTGGCGGTCGAAGTCGGTGCCGGCGATGTGGACGCCGTGGCTTGCGAGGATGTCGTCGCGGCGCGCCAGGCGCTGCATGCGCTCCGGGCCGACGCGCACGACGGAGAAGTCGCTGGTGCCGCCGCCGATGTCGGCGACCAGCACGATTTGCTCCCGCGTGGCCTGCTGCTCGAAGTCGAAGGCCGCGGCGATGGGTTCGTACTGGAAATGCACCTCACGGAAGCCCACGGCGCGGGCGCAGGCCTCCAGCTGGGCCTGGGCCGCGGCGTCGCGCTCCGGCTCGCCATCGACGAAGAACACCGGCCGGCCCAGCACCGCGCGCTCCGGCTCGCCGGCCAGGCGTCGCAGCCGCTTCAGATAGCCGGCGACGATGTCCGAATACTTGGCGCCGCGGCCACCGCCGACGTCGGTGGTCTGGTCGATCAGCGGCGAGCCGAGGATGCTTTTCATCGAGCGCATCAGCCGGCCATCGTGGCCCTCGACGTAGGCCGCCACGGCGGCCCGTCCGAAGGCGCGCGGCGGGCCGTCGGCGTCGTGTGCGCCTTCGGTGAAATAGAACACCGCCGTCGGCATGGTGCGGTGGCCGGGCTCCAGCTCGATGAGCTGCATCGGGCCGGTCGCACCCGGGATGGCCACAGCGGAGTTCGAGGTGCCGAAGTCGATGGCGCAAAACGGGACGGGAACGGGGACGGGGGCGGTCATGGTGGGTTTCGTGTCATGTGTCATCTCGGCGGCCCCGAGCCTGGGGGGAGTCCGGAGAAGGGGCGCGGATTCTAGGAACACAATCCGCGCCGACAAGGAGACCCCATGAAATCGCGCCGCGCCCTCGCCCTGATCATGCTCGCCGTTCTGGCAGCCTGCAGCCAACGCTCCGAGCAGGACCTGCTCGCCGCCGCGCAAAAGCGCATCGAGGAAAAGGACGCCGGCGGCGCCGTCATCGAGCTGAAGAACCTGTTGCAGCAGAACCCCGAGAACGCCAAGGGTCGACACCTGCTGGGCAAGGCGCTGCTGGAAGCCGGCGACCTGGCCGGTGCCGAGATCGAACTGCGCCGGGCCTGGGAGCTGGGCGCACCGCGCGACGAGCTGGCGCCGCTGCTGGCCCAGACGCTGCTGTACTCGGGCCAGTCGCGCAAGCTCATCAGCGAATTCGCCGACCAGAGCCTGGCCGAGCCGGCGGCCATGTCGACGCTGCAGCAGCATCTGGCCGTCGCCTTCCTGGCGCAAGGCAATATCACCGAGGCCAAGGCCGCCGCCGTGCGTGCGCTGCAACTGGCGCCGGAATCGGAAGACGCCGTCGTCGTCAGTGCGCGTACCAAGCTGGCAGGCGGCTTCGCCGATGAGGCCCTGGCGGCGCTGGACGAGCTGCTGCTGAAGAACCCCAAGGCCGTCAAGGCGCTGCAGCTCAAGGCCGAGGTGCTGCTGTCACGCGGCAAGCTCGACGAGGCCGAGCCGCTGCTGCGGGACGTGCTGGCCCAAGACCCAGCTTCCTACGACGCGCGATCACTCCTCGTGCGCATGGCCTTTGGTCGCCAGCAGACCGAGGTCGCGGCCAAGCTGGTCGAGGAAATGCCGCCCGCGCTGGCCAAGAGGCCGCAGGGCCGCTTCCTGCAAGCGCAACTGGCATTGGCCCAGGGCGACGCGACCAAGGCGCGTGATCTGTCGCTGCCGCTTTTGAAGATGATGCCCAACTTCCTGCCGCTGCTGCGGCTGGCCTCGGGCGCGCACCAGCAGCTTGGCGAGCTGGCGGACTCGGAGAACCTGCTCAACCAGGCGCTCAAGCTGGCGCCCGATGACCTGGCGCTGCGCCGCCAGTTCGCCGGCCTGCAGCTGCAGCGGCGTGCACCGGCCAAGACGCTGGAGACGCTGCGCCCGGTGCTGGAGGCCGCCAAGGCCGATGCCGAGACGCTGTTGCTGGCCGGCAAGGCCCACCTCATGCAGGGCAACTTCGAAGCGGCCGACCAGGCCTTCGGCGCTGCGTCCAAGCTGCGCCCCGACGATGCCAAGACGGGCGCGGCGCTGGCGCTGTCGGCCATCGTGCGCGACAGCGCGGCGCCGGGCGGCGCCAGCCGTGCCAAGGCGGACGCGGCACTCGCCCAGTTGCGCGACATCGCCGCCAAGGACAGCGGCAGCAACTACGACCTGATGCTGATCAACGCGCTGATGCGCCGCAACGAGCTGCCCGCCGCCCTGGTGGCGATCGACAAGCTCGCACCCAAGATGGCGGGCAGCCCGGTGCCGGAAGGCCTGCGGGGCCGCATCCACCTGGTTCGCAAGGACCTGGCGGCTGCGCAGGGGTCATTTGAGGCGGCGCTGAAAGCCGATGCGAGCTACCTGCCGGCCGTGCTCGGCCTGGTCGCCCTGGACAGCCAGGCTGGTCGCACCGATGCCGCGGTCAAGCGCCTCGAAGCCTTTGTCACGAGCCAGCCGCGGTCGCCGCAGGCCCGCGTGGCGCTGGCCGAGCTGCTGACGCAGACGCGCGCGCCCGCCGAGCGCATCACCGAGGTGCTGGACGCCGGCGTTCGCGAGGAGCCCACCGAGGCCGGCCTGCGCCTGGCCTTGATCGACCACCTGCAGCGCATTGGCAACACGGCCAAGGCGGCGCAGGCTGCCCAGGAGGCGTCGACCGCCATGCCCACCAATGCCGACCTGCTGGAGCGCCTGGCGCGCATCCAGCTCGCGGCGGGCGACAAGGCGCAGTCTGCCAAGACCTATGCGCGCCTGACCGTGTTGGCGCCGACGCGCGCCCAGGGCTGGCTGGGCCAGGCTCAATTGCGTGCCATGGACCAGGACTTTGCCGGCGCGGAGCGCGAGATCAAGCGCGCCCTGGAGGCGGAGCCGGGCTCGGTCATGGCTCAGCGCCTGCAGATCCAGCTCGCCATCCGCCAAGGCCGCGTCGACGAGGCGCTGGCTGCGCTGCGTGAGCGCCAGAAGAAGTACCCGCAGGAGGCCTACCCGCTGATCGCCGAGGCCGATGTGGAGGCCAGCCGGCAGCGTTATGAGCAGGCCATCGCCGCGCTGCGCAAGGCGGCCGCGCTGCGCGAGCCGGCCGACGCCGCACCGCGTCTTTTCGCCGTGCTGATGGCCGCGAAGAAGCGCGATGAAGCCCTGGCCTTCGAGACCCAGTGGCTGGCGGCCCACCCGCAGGACATCGGCTTTGCAAGCGCCACGGCGGACATCATGCTGAGCCGCGGCGAACTCGACGCCGCCCTGAGCCGCTATGAGGCCCTGCTCAAGCGCAACCCCGACACGGTGCCGGTCATCAACAACGTGGCATGGCTGCGCAGCAAGACCGGCAAGCCGGGTGCGCGCGAGCTGGCCGAGCGCGGCCTCAAGCTCAACCCCGAATTTGGGCAGCTGCGCGATACCTACGCCACCGTCCTGGCTGAGGAAAAAGACTTCAGCAAGGCGATCAGCTTGCAGCGCCAGCTCGTCGGCGAGCAACCCGATCAGCCGGGGTATCGGTTGAACCTTGCCCAGATCCTCATCGACTCGGGCGACAAGCAGGCCGCCAAGGCCGAGCTTGAGAGCCTGGCCAAGCTGGGCGCGAAGTTGCCCCAGCAAAAGCAGGTCGAGGCGCTGCTGAAAACGCTTTAGGCGTTGTAGAAGCCGAACTGCATCGCGGGCCGGCGGCCGGCGATCAGCTCGGCGATGGCGCGGCCCGAGCCCGCGCCATGGGTCCAGCCCAGCGTACCGTGGCCGGCGTTGAGCCAGAGGTTGCGTGCCTTTCGGCTGCGGCCGATGTAGGGGATGTTGGTCGGTGTGCTCGGGCGCAGGCCGGCCCAGTAGTTGGGCTCGGTCGTGTCGGCCACGCCAGGGAAGATCTCCTCATAGCGTCGCACCAGCGCGGCGCAGCGCACGCGGGCCGTGGGCGAGTCGAGGTTGAGGTCGAAGCCCGACAGCTCGGCCGTGCCGGCGATGCGGATGTGGTCGCCCAGGCGCGAGATGGCGATCTTGCGGGTGTCGTCCAGCAGGCTGACGACGCTGGCCGCTTCGGGCTTTTTCAGGCGCAGCGTGGCCGAGTAGCCCTTGGCGGGGTAGATGTTGAGGTGCTCGCCGAGCGGGCGCAGCAGCTCGGGCGTGTAGGAGCCCATGGCGGCCACGAAGGCGTCGGCCTTCAAGGTCTTGCGCTCACCGCTGCGCGTGTGGGCGATGTGCACGGCCTCGACGCCATCGCCCGCGCGCTGCAGGGCGAGGATGTCGTGCTCGTACAGGAACTCCGCGCCGCGCTCGGCGCAGCGCTGTGCAAGCTTTTGCGTGAAGACGCGGGCATCGCCGCTTTCGTCGCTGGGCGTGAACGTGCCGCCAAACACCCGCGGGCCGAAGCTGGCCAGCGCGGGCTCGACCTTGAGCACCTCCTCACGGTTCAGCACGCGACGGTCCACGCCGTGGCTGCGCATGATCTCGGCCCCGGCCGCGCCGTTGTCGAAGTCGGCCTGGCTGGAGAAGAAATGCAGGATGCCGCGCTCCAGCCGGTCGTACTCGATGCCGGTGCTGGCGACCAGCTCCTTCAGCGAGGCATGCGAATAGCGCCCGAGTTGCACCAGTTCCTCGACATTGCGCTCGAACGCGGCGTTCGTGCACTGCATCAGGAAGGCCAGCCCCCATCGCCACTGGTTGGGGTCCAGGCGCGGGCGGAACAGCAGCGGCGAGTCGTCGCGCAGCAGCCACTTGGCCACCTTGAAGGGCGCACCCGCATTGGCCCAGGGCTCGCAGAAGCTGACCGAGATCTGCGCGCCGTTGGCGAAGCTGGTCTCGAGTGCCGCATCGGGCTGACGGTCGACGACGATGACCTCATGCCCCTCGTCGAGCAGATACCAAGCGGTGGCGATGCCGATGATGCCGGCGCCGAGAACGACGATTTTCATGTCGGTCCTGTTCTTAGAGGGGTTGTAGGAGGAGTTGTAACCCCAGGCCGGCCATCAGCACAGCGACGAGGGCATCGACGACTCGCCAGGTGTGGGGGCTGCGTAGCCTGGGTGCGGCGGCCGCGGCGCCAAAGCCGAGCAGGCCGAACCACATCGCCGACGCAAGGCAGGCGCCCGCCGCAAACGCCAGGCGCAGTTCGGGCGGCTGGCGCGCGCCGAGGCCGCCCAGCAGCACGACGGTGTCGAGATAGACATGCGGATTGAGGTAGGTGAAGGCCAGGGCGGCCGAAACGGTCGCGCCCAGGCTCGACGTGCTGCCGGCGGCTTCAAGGCCTTTTGCAGGCCGCCATGCGCGCCGCGCGGCGAGCACGGCGTAGCCCAGCAGGAAGGCGGCACCGCCAAAGCGGAAGACTTCGAGCAGAAGTGGCTGGCCCTGGATGAGCGCGCCCAGACCAAAGACGCCCAGCGCGATCAGCAGCCAATCCGACAGCGTGCAGACCGCGACGACGACGCCCACATGTTGCCGCCGCAGGCCTTGTCGGAGCACCAGGGCGTTCTGCGCGCCGATGGCCAGGATAAGGCCGGCGCCCATGACCCAGCCCTGGGCGAAGACGGTGGGGGCGGTCGCGGCATCAAGCATCGGCGGATTCTCCGCAGCCCCCAGTGATTTCAGAAGGGTCATTCATATTCATCGCCGTACATTAGCGTGGCTTATGAATCAGTTTGACCCTGCTGCGCTTGACTGCCTGGCCGCGCTGGCCGACGAACAGGGTTTCGAGCGCGCCGCCCAACGCTTGTCCATCACGCAGAGCGCCGTGTCGCAACGGCTGCGCACGCTGGAAGCGCAGGTCGGCCAACCGCTGGTTGTGAGATCCCGGCCGCTGCGCCTGACGGAGGCCGGCAAGGTGCTGCTGCGCTTTGCGCGCCAGCTGCAAGCCTTGCGCGTCGACGTGGCGAGGGAACTCGGCGAGCGCGTCGCGCCCCAGTCGCGCCTGGCCATCGCCGTCAACGCCGATAGTCTGGCCACCTGGGTGCTGGGCGCGCTGGATGACCTGGTGCAGCGTGGCTTGCGCGAGGGCTATGGGCTGGAACTCGTCGTCGACGACCAGGATTTCACCCACGACGGCCTGAGGCAGGGCGCCGTGCTGGGTTGCGTGTCGACGGTGGCCGAAGCACTGCAAGGTTGCCGCGTGCAGCCGCTCGGCGTCATGCGCTATGTGGCGGTGGCAAGCCCGGACTTCCTCGCCGAGCAGCTACCGGAGGGCTTGCATGCGGGGAATTTTGCCGACACGCCGTTTCTCGTCTTCAACCGCAAGGACGACACGCAGACGCAATGGGTGTCGCAGGCGTTTGGCGTGCGCGCGCCGCGCCTGAGGGAACGCTTCGTGCCGTCCAGCGAGGCCTATGTGCGGGCCGCCGTCATGGGCTGGGGCGTCGGCGTGGCGCCTGAAATCCAGATCCGCCCCTTCATCCAGACCGGCCAGCTGGCGGTGTTGAAACCGGAGATCAGCGTCGACGTGGCGCTGTATTGGCATCAATGGCAATTGCAGGGCCGGGACGCCCTGCTCGACCGCATCGGCCAGGCGTTGGCCGAGGGAGCAAGCCACGCGCTGAGATGATCAGCGCGTCGCGGTCGCCGCCGGCGCCGATGCTGCCGCAGCCGGCACGGGCACGACCTGAGCCAGCAGCAGACTTGGACTGCCCTGCTCGGGCTGAATGGCATGGGCCATCCACAACGTGCTGGTCAACACGACGGCAATCAGGCCGCTGGCGACCCATTTCAACAGTTCTGAACTCATGCAGGAGCCGGGGGGCTTGGAGGTGGCGCAGCTTAAGCGCGGGGCCCCCGGAACCTATCCTGAGCTCTAGGGAGATGGGGAAAAGAATTGCAAAACCGCAACGCCCCTCCGAATCGGGGGGCGGTGACCTGCAGGGCCCATCGCCACTGGGTAAAACAGCTGTTGCGCGCGTGCGTTAGTGCCAGTAGAGGCAATATTTACTCACAGATGGGGGGTTCGGCTGTCACATGAATCCCGCACACTGAGCTCACGAAATCGATGCGGTTATCGGTTTTGTCAAGCCAGAGAGGTCCGCCATGCGATTCGTTCCAGCGCTGCGTTTTTTCCGCCGAGACGTCGCTGCGCGCAGCGAGCCGGACCCCGCCGATCTTGGCACCGCCTTTGGCTTGGAAGCCTGCCTGGATGGCGGTGTCATCAGCGACTATCGCAGCCAGTCGCCCAGCGATTTTCTTGAATCGCAATCGGCGCGCTCCGCGCAGGATTCGCCGTTGAGCTGGCTTTCGCGCCGGACGGCTTAAAGCTTGGGAATCCGGATCCGGCTCACCATCAGCGAGCCCGACACCGCGAACAACAGCACCAGCGGGTGCAGCCTGAAGCCGCCGAGCCACCACACCCCGCCCCACAGCGCATCGCCAATCGCGCCCTGAGCCGAAGCGACCCACAGTACCGCGACGAGCACCATCGACGTCGGGATCGGTGTGCCTTCGAAGTAGGCCACCTTGTCCGAGCCGGCGCTGAGCTTCTCGGCCGTGACGTTGTAGCGCGCCAGCCTGCTCACGCCGCAGGCGACGAAGAACACCAGCACGATGCGGTCATACAGGCCCTGCATGCCGCAACCGTAGGCAATCGCGGCAGGCGCGACGCCGAAGGAAATGACATCGGCCAATGAGTCCAGCTCGCGCCCGAGCGCCGAACTCTTCTGACGCCAGCGCGCGACGCGTCCGTCGAGCACGTCGAAGATCAGCGCCAGCGGGATCAGCGCGCAGGCGTACTGCAGATGCCGCGGTTCGCCGCTCTGCAAAAAACTCATCACCGCGAACAGGGCCCCCATGCCGGCGCAGGCATTGCCCAAGGTGAACCAGTCCGCGAGCTGGAATTCGCGAATCATCGAAAAGGGCTTGGGCTTGTCCATGGCGGCTGGGCGTCAGGGCTGCTGTGCCGGATTGGCGTCTTCACTTCGGGCCTGATTGGGCGAAGGACGGCTGACGGCCTTGACGATCAGGTGGGGGAGCAGCAGGTGCAATGGCATGCGCAAGTAGTGGCTGCGAACATAGAGCGCAAACTCGGCAAGCTGCGTGCCAGGGGCCATTGAGCCGCGGTGCGCGCCAGTGAGGGCACGCCTGAGCAAGGCGCGCATGAGGGCGCGCGCCAGGGGCCCTGGGCGGCCGGGGCAGCGCTGCAGCGCCTCCTCGGGCACCGGCGTGTGCAGGTAGGTTTGACACAGCTCCAGACCATAGAAAAGCGGCCGGCCCAGCGACAACTCGGCAGCCCGAGCGAGCAGGCCATTCCAGAAACCGGGCATGCTGCCGTGGTGGCGCAGCAGGCTGTCGAGGTCGGCGATGTCGCGCAAGCCATGGCGCCAGTCGCCTTCGTGCATCAGATGGGTTGCACTGTGCAAAACCTGGTCGGCGGGCGCCGGCAAGCTGAAGCGCGGGAACTCGGCGACCCGGGAGGCGGCGGCCAGCAACGGGGCGCTTTGCGTCTTGATGCGGGCCGTGAGCGGCAGGATGTTGTGATGCAGGTCCAGGTTCGTCTGCCTGCGCACGTGCACCAGGGGCGGCAGTTCGTGCATCCATTGGCGGTAGTAGCGCTCGTCGTAGGCGGACTCCGCCGCGCTGTTCCAGCCGCCGAGCATCAGAGCCGCTTCGGCATGGTCGAGTTGTTCGTGGGGAACGAGGATGTCGATGTCCGAAAACAACCGCCCCGGCGCTGGCGGCAGGTCGCCGGCCACATACGCGGCGCCCTTGAGCAGCATGATCGGTCCAGGCAAATCGCCCAGGTCACGAGACAGCATGACCAGCTCCCACCGGACGGCGCGGCGCTGCTCCTCCGACACGGCGAGCAGAGCCCGCATCTGCCGCCGCACTGCCAGCGGCAGCGATGGCTCGATGCCGGCGGCCCGGGCCAGGGCACCGAGCCGCGCCAGCACGCCGGCCGATAGCGCCTGACGCAGCAGCAGATCCCAGGTCGCTTCGGAGTGGCCGGCCATGCAGGCCGGGTCGCGCAGCGAGCGCAGCAGGGCGTCCCACTGCGGCGTCATGAGTTCAGCCCGTCAAGGGCCGCCAGGCCGTCGGTCAGGTCGGAATAGACGAAATCGGAACAGCCGCAGGCATCGATCAGCGCGGCCGTCAGCTCAAACCCCAGGCGTCCGAGCAGGCTGTAGTTGAACGCATGCCCGGCCAGGCGCTCGAAAGCCTCGGCCTTGGGCACGGGCGTCAGCTGGGTCGCTGCACCGGAGCGCCAGCGCGGGAAGATGAGCTGGGTCGGTCGGGCCTGCTGCACGCGGCTGGCCACGCTGGCAGCGGATGCGCGCAAGTGGGACACCGTGCCCTTGTGGGTGTCGCAGGCGGCATCGCCGAGCACGGCCTGCGGCGCAAAGCCGCGGATCACGTCAATGGACTGGTTCTTCAGGCTGACCGGACGGGCCAGCGGCGTGACCAGCCCGTTGTCCCGGTCGACCATCGCCATCTCGTCGGACAGCAGGCGCCAGCCCGACAGCATCAGCGCGGCCGTCAGCGTGCTCTTGCCCGCGCCGGGGTCACCCGGCATGACCAGGCACTGGCCGTTTCTTTCGAGCACCGCCGCGTGGAAGAGCAGGTAGTGATTGGCCTGGCTGGCGAGGCACCAGTTCATGCCCCATTCCAGCAGGGCAAAGGCGTGCTCGGCCGGCAGGGGCAGGAAGGGGCTGTGCTCATCCAGGCGGAACTCAACCTGCGCACCCAGCCAGCGCCGCAGGCCGGCCACCGGCTGCACATGCACATGGAAGTCAGCGAGCCTGCCCTCGGGCTCGACTTCGAAATCGGCGTACAGCTTGGCGAGGCCGGCGGCAACGGGCCGGCAGCGGCTGCGGATGCGGTAGGCGAAGGGGCCTGTCCGCAGCGTCAGCCCCTCACGCAGGCGCTGCCCCAGCTCATCGGGAGAGAGGCGACCGACCGTCAGCATGGCTGCACCAGCGACAACCGCTGGAGCTGCTGGAGCGCATCGGCAGCGGTCTCAAGGTCGGCGTCCATCAACGTCGCCAGTTCATCCAGCGATGCGGGCGGCTGCTCGGCCAGGCGTTCAAGTGCCGGCACCAGCCAGGCCGCCAGTCGATGCGTGTCATTGGACAGCGCATGGTGCACGAGACAGTCATCGCCCCAGACCCGGATCGACAGATCCGCGCCGTAGGTGAGCGTCCATCCGAGGGGTGTGGCGGGGGCGGCAGGCGTCACGGGGCAGGGTCTGAAATGACTTCGGGCGTCGCTGAGGACGCCCGAAGTGTCACATCAACGCCGCCGGGGCTCAGGAGTACAAGCTCTGGAAGTAGGTCAGCACCTGGTTCGCGTCCCACGAAACGGTGGCGTTGACCTGGTACTTGCCGTTCAAGGGGGCGACGGCGTTGAACATCTTGATGGCTTGCGCCGTCGTGACGGGGTAGTCCGGCGCGAAAGCGATCGAATTCAGGATGGTCGCGACCGTTGCCCGGCCGAGGGCATAGATCATCGTGTCATTCAGGCCGCCCGGCGTGTTCAGCACCTGCAGCATGGATGCCTTGTTGGTACTGGCGCAGTTCGCGAAAGGTGAATCGCGCAGGCCGTAGCAGTTGCAGGCGGAGTTTTCGCTCTTGTATCGGAAGGCATCCATCAGCGTGGCGCCGCCACTGCTGAAGCCGTTGAAGTTGGTGCCCTTGCTGCCGCTGAAACTGCAACCGGAGGTCGGGGAATTGCCTTTCAACGTACCGGTAGGCCACGTCCCGTTCGTCTTCCAGTAGCCCGGTGAGCGGCCGATGGCCTTGCAGTTCACCGCGCCCGGTCGGGGCGAAGTATTGCCAGACATCTGGCCGGAGATGGTGCAGTTGTAGGGCTGCAGCGCCAGCGCCGGCTTGCTCAGCAGGCTGCCGAGCACCACCGGTGCAGCAGCGCCCGACTTGGCGAAATGCCGGCGCGAGGTGTTGATCTTGCCGCGGCCCGAACGGCTGGCGGACGCGTCGACGGAGGCCGCCGCCGGTGGCGTCGACTGGGGGTCGTTGATTTGGCGTTCGCTCATGACAGTGGCCTCTTTTATCCGTTTATGGGTTACGCCAACTCGGGCGCAACTAGCTCTGGACTTCAGAGCGTGCCGATGCTAGTGGAGGGCTCGGCGGTTTGGACGGAAGTGTTTCACACAAAGCCTTTTGAGGGTCATCTGGCGCCCCCTTGATTGGGTGGGCTCGAATCAGGGACTTAAAGGCTGGCTGACGAAAACGTGTCACATACCTTCAAATCACCGGCTTCCAATCCCCGCTTGAACCAGCGCACACGCTGGGCACTGCTGCCATGGGTGAAGCTTTCGGGCACGACGCTGCCTTGAGAGCGCTTTTGCAGCGTGTCGTCACCAATCTGGGACGCGGCATTCATGGCCTCCTCGATGTCCCCCTGTTCCAGCCAACCTTTGCTGCGCTGCGACAGACCGGCCCAGACACCGGCAAAGCAGTCAGCCTGCAGCTCAAGCTTGACGCTCATGGCATTCATCTCCCGCTCGGAGACCCTGCCGCGCGCCTGATCAAGCTTCTGGGTGGTGCCCATCAGGTTCTGCAGATGGTGGCCGACCTCGTGGGCGATGACATAGGCCTGGGCGAAATCACCGGGCGCGCCAAGGCGTTCGCGCAGCGTGTCGTAAAAGCTCAGGTCGATATAGACCTTGCGGTCGGCCGGGCAGTAGAAGGGCCCCATCGCTGCCTCGCCGGTGCCGCAGGCGGTGGGTTCGCTGCCGCGGAACACGCGCAGCTTGGGCATCGCGTATTGCTGGCCGCTGCGCTGGAAGTAGGCGCCCCAGACGTCCTCGGTGTCGGCGAGAACGACCTTGACGAAGCGGTAGCCCGGGTCCTGGGCGTGCGAGTCGTCGGCTGGCGCCTGGACCGGCGCGCCGCCTCCGCCGCCGTCCAGCAGGCCCAGCACGGTCAGTGGGTTGATGCCCAGCGCCCAGGAGGCGAGCAGCGCGACGACGATGCCCCCGACCCCCAGACCGCGGCCACCGATGGGCAGCCCCCGGCCGCGCCCCCCACCGCTGCCCCGGGCGTCCTCGACGTTTTCACTTTCACGCTGGCCTTCCCACTTCATGGCGTCTCCTGTTGTCGACCCATCCTACGGCCCATGACCGCCGAATTGCAGTCTGTCGGATGTGAGGAGCGCAACCGGGTATGCCTGAACACACTGCCGACCCGTTGCCGCACCGGAGTTCCGCATGAAGCGCCTTGTCCTTTTGACCCTTGCCACTGCCCTTGCCACAGGCGCCGCCCTCGCGGGCGACAACGACTGGCGCTTGCGCATCAAGAAGGAAGGGGATGGCTGGACGGCGAGTTTCAGTGGGCCTATCGACTACGGCAGCGGCAAGAACCGCGTGCGAGGTTCCGGGGTCAAGGTCGAGAAGCAGCGCACGCTGGCCGCGTTCAGCAAGTTGCGCATCGATGGCCCCGTTGACGTCGTGCTGACCCAGGGCAGCAGCGATCTGGCCACCGTTGTCGCTGACGACAACATCCAGCCGTTGATCGAGACCGTCGTCGAAGGTGATGCCCTGGTGGTGCGCCTGAAACGCGATACCGGCTTCACGACCCGCGCAGTGCCGACGGTGCGCATCGACGCCCGCGCCTTGCAGTCCATCTCCATCAGTGGTTCGGGCGATCTGGCGGCCGAGCATTTCAAGGCCGACAGCCTCAGCCTGAACGTCGTCGGCTCGGGCGACGTGCAGTTCGGCCTTGTCGAGTTGAAGGAATTGACCGTCAGCATCAACGGTTCCGGCGATGTGCGCCTGGCCGGCCGGGCCGACCAGCAGAGCTGGACGGTCAGCGGCTCGGGGGATGTCGACGCACGGTCGCTGGCCGGCCGTGCCGCCAAGGTGGGCATCAACGGCTCGGGCGATGTTTCGCTGGGTGTGACGGAACAGCTGGACGTCCAGCTGAGCGGCTCCGGTGACGTCACCTATGCCGGACGGCCGCAGTTGCGCCAAAGCGTCAGCGGTTCGGGCGAGATCCACCGCCGCTGATGCCGCGGCCCAGAATGGGGCCGTGAACCAAGACGACCTCTGGTGGCAGACGCTGGCCGATGGCCCCTTGTTGCTGGCCCTGTTCGACGCCGACGATCGCCTGCTGCGGGCCAACCCGGCCTATCGCGCGGCCTGGCAGCTGGCCGATGACGCGACGCCCGCCTGGAGCGAGATGGTCGAGGCCGCGCTGCTGGCCGGCGTCGGCCCGGTCGAGGCGCCCGAGCGGCGCAGCCGTATGGCGCAGCGTGGCTACGAGCAGGCGTGGCGGGACGGCCGGCGGCTGTGGTGGGTCGAGCAGCGCATGCCGGCCGGTGGCCTCGCGCTGACCGGCGTGGATATCAGCGCGCTGGCCCGGCCGAGGCCGCTGTCGGGCCAGTTGCTGGCCACTCAGGCGGGCACCGAATTGCTGCAGGCGCTGCTGGCCGACCCGCGCGCCTGGCCCCTGTCCATCGCGACGCTGCCTGCGGACGCCGACCCCGCCGAACTGCTGACCCGCATCCGCGGCGAAGACGGCTGCTTGCGGCTGCAGGACGGCCGGCTGCTCGTCATGCTGCCGTCCACGGGCCCCGCTCAGGCCGCGGCGCTGGGCGGCCGGCTGGGTGCGACCGGCTTGACCGAGGCCGTCTGGGGCGAGTCGGCCGCAGCCCTGCTGGCTAGGGTTTGAGCCCGAGGTTGCGGCCCTGCGACTGGGCCGGCACCGGGAGGCCAGCGAGGGCGGCCAGCGTCGGCGCCAGGTCGGCCACTTCGGCGCGCGCCTTGACTTCGCCCTGGCCGACAAAGCCCGGGCCCCAGAACATCAGCGGCACGTGGGTGTCGTAGTCGTAGGGGCTGCCGTGCGTGCTGCCGCCCGGGCGGTAGCTGACGATCCAGTTGGGCCTCAACACGACCTGCAACTGGGCGGCGCGCATCGGGTCGAATGACTTGCGCATCGCGTCCAGATACGGCGTCGCCGTGTCGGCGCCCAGCAACTGCTCGCGCGTGAAGACCGTCGCCACGCCGGGCAGCTTCAGCAGTTCCTCGCGTGCGGCGTCCTGCACGTCGGCGAAGTTCAGGCCACGCTCGGCGGCGAGCCGATCATCGAGCAGCAGGCCAGCCGCCGAGAAGTTGCGAGCCAGCTTTTCGACGCCGAACTTTGCCGTCAGCGCCGCATTGATCGCCGCCAGCGATGGCCCGCTGTTGAAGCGCCCGGCGTCGCGGCCCTGGCTGGCGGCCCATTCCGGCGTGTCGCTGAAGCCGTGGTCGGACGTCAGCGCGAGCACGTAATTGCCCGCGCCAACTTGCTTGTCAAGAAACTGGAAGAACCCCTGCAAGTGGCGGTCCAGATGCAGCACATGATCGTGTGACAGCCGCGACTCGGGGCCGAAGGCGTGGTTGATGTAGTCATGGCTGGACAAGCTGACCGACAGGATGTCCTGCGGGCCACGTTGACCGAGCTTCTCGTTCGTCACGGCGGCGCGCGCGAAGGCCAGCGTCAGCTCGTCACCAAACGGCGTGGCCAGCAGGCCGCCATAGAAACGCGGGCCGGGGCTGTCCATCTTGTCGCCGATGACGGCGGGCAGCCTGTTGCCGTTGCCGCTGGCCACTTGCCACGGCTGGCCGTCCGGGACGGAGCGCGCATAGGCGGTCTCCGGCAGCAGCGGCGCCCAGGTCTTCTTGAAGAAGGCGTCGGCAGGCTTGGCCGCGTTGAAATCCTTGACCCATTGCGGTAGCGCCGCCATGTAGTAGGTGCTGGACGAGAAGCTGCCGGACTCGCCCATGTACATGTAAGCGGTGCCCAGGTGCCCGGCCGGCAGGATGGCGCCACGGTCCTTGCCGGAGATGGCGATGACCTTGGACTCGGGCGCGCGGGTGCGCAATACGTCTCCCAGCGTTTCCACCTTGAGATTGCGCGGGCTGGTGCCGGACAGCGGCGCGGTGGGGTTGTCGAGGTAGGTGTGGGCCGTGTCGCCGGTGTTGTAGACCGGCTCGCCGGTGACGGGGTTGCGCCATTCGTTGCTGATGATGCCGCTGCGCTGCGGATGGGCGCCGCTGAGCATGACCGCGTGGCCAGCTGCGGTGACGGTGTGGCCGTGGCCGTAGTGCGCATCCGCAAACCAGCGGCCGCGGTCCAGGAAGCGGGCGAGGCCATCGGGCGCGAGCTGGTACCGGTAGCCGGTGACTTGGCGCATCGGCAGGCCGTCGACGACCATCAGGACAAGCAGCTTTGGGCGCTGCGGCACCGCGGCGGGCGGTGCGCCGGTGGTGGTGCAGGCGGACAGGGCGCTGGCCAGGGCCACGCTCAACAGGCAACGGCGGGTATGCAACATGACGTGTCTATGACGATGGATGTGCGAGCTTACGTCGTCACAATGCCCCGCTTGCAAGCCATGGCCGATCTCGATCATTTCGACCCCACGCGCGCGCTCGACGGCTGGCGGGTTCCTGCACCACCGCCCCTCGATCTTGAGCTCAAGCTCGATGCGCTACGTCCCGTGGACCATGCTGCCCTGGATGCGATCAACGCCGCGCTTGCCGTCACCGCGCCCAGCGCAGCCGCATTCGACTCCGTCCATGCGCTGGACGGCTGGCGCCCGCCCACGCCGGCGCCGCTGGACCTGGAGCTCAAGTCGCTGCGCTCAGCCGGCACTCGGCCGGACGGTGCCAAGAAGGCTTGGCTGAAGGCGCGTGGCTACGAGATGCTCGACGTCGAGGACATCGAGCTCTGCGACAAGCCGCCGCCGCGGGCGCGCGTCGAGGCACCGGTGCCGCCCATGGACGACGCTGGGGCGCTCGATGAAGCGGCCGTGTTGCCGACCACCGCCGAGGCGCTCGTCGTGGAGGCGCCAGTCGCTCAATCCCTTGACGACCACGCCGGGCAGCCGGATCCTCCGTTGGTTGGGCCAGCCGTGCCGGCTGACTTTGCAACAGCTGAAGCGCCGCCCTTGCCGACCACCGCCGAGGCGCTGGTCCTGGAGGTCGAGGTGGCGGCGCCCACCGAGCCCGATCCTCAGCCTGTCATCGTGGAGGCCTTGTTCGCCGAGGTCGCGTTGCCCGAGCCTGCCGCGTGGACGGTCGGGGAGGACCTGGCGGCACCTGATCAGCCATCGCCAGCCGCGGCTGCCGAGGCTGAACGGCCGGAGATGCCAAACGTGCCGGTCGTGCCCGATCCCATTGAGGCAGCGGGGGTGCCGCCGTCACCCGCGACTGTCGAAGCGCCTGCGCTGGACGTGCCGGGTGAATCGCCCGCAGTGCCGGACGCCGCGCTGGTGAGACCGGATGAGGACAGCGTGGCTGAGTTGCCGGTACCTGAGGCAGAGGCGTTGGCCTTCCGGGCGCCGCCGCCCGCCGAGCCGGATGCTCGGCGGGTTCTCGAGGACATTCGGCTGCCGAATGTAGAACCGCCACCCCTGGTCGTCGAGCCGCCCGCGCTGGATTTCCACGTCGCTGCGCCGGCGGCCGCGCCGAATCCGCAGGGCGTCATCGAAAGCATCGAATTGCCCAAGGTGGCGCATCCCGTGGCCTTTGAGGCGCCGGTGCTGGACGTTCGCAGCCTCCACCAGACCGCGCCGCGCGCCAACCGCGACCCCCGGTTGCTTTCACGTTGGCAGCCGCTGGCCTGGACGGCGCTGGCGCGCCGCGTCAGGGGCGCGACGACCGAGGTGGTGCAGACGCCGAGCGGGCCGCTGGTCGAGACCCATATGCCGCAGTGGCTGTGCGCGCTGTGGCGGCCCCAGAGCGTCGACGCGCCGCTGCTCGGCCGCTGGCCGGAGCTTGCTGGCCTCGTCAGTGCAGACACTGCGTTCGGCGCCTTGCACCAGCTGCTGGCCGAGTTGCCGCCGCGGGCGCAGATCTGGTCGGCCGAGCTGGAAGCGGACTGGTCGCTGGTCGCGGAACTCGTCTTGCGCCAGGACGCCGGCTTGCGCCCTGTCCATGCCCAGGCGCTGCGCGAGCTGATCGAGGCCGAGCGCGACGCGAGCCATGCCCAGGTGAACGGCCGCTACGCCGCCAAGGGCGGCGTGGTGCGGCGGCGTGCATGAGCGCCGCGCCCGCCCGCCCCAAGCAAGCGCGCTCCCGCTCGGCGGGACAGGCCGCAGGCCGGAGGGTGCAGCAGTGAGCAGCGGCCAGGCGCCATTGCTGGAGATCGATGCCGGCGTCGCTCGCATCACGCTGCGGCGGCCGCGCCAGGCCAACCGCCTGACCGTCGACGACCTCGTCACGCTTGGCGGCATGGTCGAGTCGGTCAATGCCGACGAGACCGTGCGCGTGCTCGTGCTGCTCGGCGAGGGCCGGCATTTCTGCAGCGGTTTCGACCTCGCCGCGCTGGGCGCTGTCGACGCGGGTGCGCGCTTCGGGGAGCTGGCCGATGCGCTGGAGGCGGCGCGGCCGATCACGATTGCCCGGCTGCACGGCGGCGTCTACGGCGGCGCGGCCGACCTTGCGCTGGCCTGCGACTTCCGGCTGGGCGCACCGGCCGTCGAGATGTTCGTGCCCGCAGCGCGCATCGGCCTGCATTTCTATGCGGGCGGCCTGGCCCGCTTCGTCAACCGCTTGGGCCTGGCGAACGCCAAGCAGGTGCTGCTGGCCGGGCGCACGCTGGATGCGCCGGCACTGCTGGGCTGTGGCTACCTGGACCAGTTGCTGTCCGACGTCGGCTCGCTGGATGAAGCGGTGGCGGCGCTGACGGCCGAACTGCTGGCCATGGCGCCGTTGGCGCTGCTGCCGATGAAGCAGCACCTCAACGCCATAGCCGCTGGGCGGCTCGACGCGATTGGCCTGGCGGCGGACATCCGACGGGCGCGCGATTCTGACGATCTGGTCGAGGGCCAAGCTGCCTGGGCGAGCAAGAAAACGGCGAAATTCAAGGGGTGTTGAAAGCCCTAGGCCGGGGCTTTGGCCATATGGTGGAAAATACAGGGTCTGCGCCGCCCGGCGCCACCCCTTCACAACACTCTTCGACAGGACCAGCGTGGCCAAAGAAACCACCAAGACCACCATCGAAGCGGATGGTCTGCGCTACCGCTCCAAAGCCCCGGGCTCGCCCTTCGCGGCGACCTCCTCTTTCGGCGCAGCAACGATGTCTTGCTTCCTTTGCGGCAAGCACCGCCCGCGCGCGATGCTCAAGTCCAAGAAGCTTTTGGGCAAGTCGCAGCCCGTGTGCTCGCCGTCCTGCAAGGAGCTGGACGCGCAGATCGCGGCCAAATAAGTCGCCCCGGCCCCACCGATAGGCGGGCTGACCTCCGAGGCGACATGCACTGAGCAAAGGCGGCCATAGGCCGCTTTTGCTTTTCTATCCCTGCCGGAAGCAGCGGCCGCAGACGGAGCGGTAGCGCGCATTGCCGCCGATCTCAACCTGCGCGCCCTCGGTGACCTTGCGGTTGGCGGCATCGACACGCATGTTCATGGTCGCCTTGCGGCCGCAGTCGCAAATCGTCTTCATCTCGTCCATCTCGTCGGCCAGCGCCAGCAGCGTGGCCGAGCCCGGGAAGAGTTCGCCCTGGAAGTCGGTGCGCAGTCCATAGCAAATGGCCGGCAGATTGCGCAGGTGGGCCATCTCGTGCAACTGCTGCACCTGGTGCTTGGTCAGGAACTGCGCCTCGTCGATGAGGATGCAGGCGATACCCGGGCCGGCTTCCCCTTGGCCGATCAACGCCAGGAAGTCGGTGCTGGCATCGAACTGCTCGGCCTCGCGCTGCGGCCCGAGGCGCGACGTGACGAAGCCGCGGCCATAGCGGTCATCCAGGCGCGCCGTGAAGATGCGCACGCGGTGGCCGCGTTCCTCGTAGTTGTGCGCCACCTGCAGCAGGGCGGTGGACTTGCCGGCGTTCATCGCCGCATAACGGAAAAAGAGCTTGGCCATGAGGTGTTTGGGAGCGGGGACGCATTGTCCTCGCTGCCCGACCCCGCAGATCGGGGCAGGGAAACCCCGCGGTTATTGGCCGTTTGGGCCGATAACCGGGGGCTTGCGAGATGGATTTGTCATCTTCCTCGTGCGTCAATTCACCTTTCGTCTTGACC
This sequence comes from Pelomonas sp. Root405, assembly GCF_001425165.1. Lineage (GTDB taxonomy): Bacteria > Pseudomonadota > Gammaproteobacteria > Burkholderiales > Burkholderiaceae_C > Pelomonas. The sequence goes on along the minus strand of NZ_LMDU01000011.1, from coordinate 439,409 downwards.
TGTCTGAAGAATGAGCAAAGACACCGTCACCGCGGTCCGCCAGGATGGCTTGCGCTACCAGTCGAAAATCGGCGGTTCGCCCTTCCTCGGCAGCGGCCACACCCGCTCCTGCTTCAAATGCGGCAAGCACCGCGCGCCGGCCAGCCTGCAGTCCATCCGGCTGCTCGGTCGCAACGAGGTGGTCTGCAAGCCCAACTGCAAGACGCTGCCGTAGCCGCGCAGAGCTGCCGCGCTCGATAGCGCGGCATGACCCCCAGCAATTCGACCCCTGCATTGACGACCTGCGTGCCATTGCATAGCATGCTATGCATATCGGCTGGCTGGAGCGGGCGTGATCGAAGATGTCGTCAAGGAATTGGGCCACCTGAGCCTGGGCACGCGGCTCAGGCGCATCGGTGAGGCGCTGCAGGCACAGACCCAGTCGGTGCTCGCGGCGCATGGCTTCGAGCAGCCGGCTGCCTACTTTCCGCTGCTGGCGGCGCTGGATCGCCTCGGCCCCTTGAGCGTCGGCGAGTTGAGCCAGGCGGTGGGCGTCAGCCAACCCGTCATCACGCGCTCGCTGCGCGGGCTGGAGGACGACGGCCTGATCGGCTCCCAGACGTCCGAGGATGACCGCCGTGTGCGTCGCATCGCGCTCAGCCTCAAGGGCCGGGGCCTCGTGGAGCGTGCGCAGCGCGAAGCCTGGCCGGCCATCGAGGTGGCCGTCGCCCAGGCCTGCGCGGGGCTGAGCGGCGACCTGCTCACCCAGCTGGCCGGGCTGGAGAACGCACTGATCGAAGCGCCGCTGCTGCAACGGGTGCGGGCATGAGCGAACTCGACCGACCCGTCTGGGCCACCCTTCAACAGCAGCCGCACTGGGGCCTGGGCGACGAACGTGCGCGGCGCTTCAAGGCGGACATCAATCGCTTTGCAGCCACGCCCGACGAGGCCGCGGACAGCCTCGATGCACTGACCAAACTGCTCCAGCCCGGTGACGACTTCGTCTATCTGCTGCAGGTGCCGCGCATTGTCGTGCCGCCCGCCCTCGAAGCCGTCAAGGAGGCGCCGGGCGTGCAGATGCTGGCGACGCGTCGGCTGGAACCCGATGAAGGTCTGCGGGTGCTGGGTGACGCCGATGCGGCCGACATGCTGGCGCTGGCGACGCTGACCGAGCCGGGGCCCTTCCTCGCCCGAACGCACACGATGGGCCGTTTCATCGGCCTGCGCGTCGATGGCCGGCTGGTGGCGATGGCCGGCGAGCGCATGCGCTGGCCTGGCCATGTCGAGGTCAGCGGCGTCTGCACGCACCCCGACTACCGCGGTCGGGGCCTGGCGCGACGCTTGTCGGCCGCGGTAACGGCCGAGATTCAGCGCCGCGGCGAACAGCCGTTCCTGCATGCCTGGGCGACGAACACCGCCGCCGTCAAGCTCTACGAAAGCCTCGGCTTCGTCGTGCGCACCGCGGTGAATGTCGCCTTGATCAAGCGCCGTTAGACCAGCCCCCGCCGAGGGCGCGGATCAGCCCCACCGTGGCCTGGTACTGGGCCGATCTCACCTGCAGCGCGGCGCGCTTGTTGGCCAGTTCGCTGCGGCGCGCGTCGAGCAGTTCGAGCTGGCTGACGAGACCGTTGCGGTAGCGCGTGTCTGACAGGCGCAGCGCCTGGCTCGCGGCGTTGACGGCGCGTGAGTTGGCCTCGCCCTGGGCCTGCAGCAAGCTCAGCGCGCCGAGCTGGTCTTCCACGTCCTTCAGCGCCAGCAGAAACTGCTCGCGAAAGGCAATCGCCGAGCCGTCCAGCTGAGCCTTGGCGGCGTCGACGCCGGCCTCGCGGCGGCCGCCATCGAAGATCGGCAAGGCAGCCAGCAGGCCGATGCCCCAGGTACTGGCGCCGCTCTTGAGCAGGTTGGACAGCTCGCTCGACACGCCCCCGCCCTGAGCGGTCAGCGCAAGGCTGGGCCACCACGCGGCCTGGGCGATACCGACTCGGGCCTGCGCCGCCTGCAACTGGCTGCGCGCTGCAGCGAGGTCGGGGCGGCGTTGCAACAGCTCGCTCGGCAGTCCCGCCGGCACGGCGGGCAAAGCGGTCGCCCATGTGGTCGGTGCCAGGCGGAAATTGGAGGCCGGCTCGCCCAGCAGGACGGCCAGCGCCGTCTCCAGTTCGAGACGGCGCCGCTCCAGCGCCAGGGCTTCGGCCTCGTTGGCGGCCAGCTCGGCCTGCACGCGGGCCACGTCGAGGTCGGCGACGTCGCCAGCACGGGCCCGCTTCTCGGTCAGCGCCAGGGTCTCGCCGTAGGCGGCGACGGTGCCTCGGACGATCTCGCGCTCGACGTCCAGCGCACGCAGCGCCAGGTAGCCACGGGCGACGTTGGTCTGCACCAGCAGACGGGCGTCGGCCAGCAATTGCTCGCGGGCTCGCACGTCCAGCGCAGAGGCGTTGCGCTCATGCAGCAGGCGGCCACCCAAGTCCAGCTCGTAGGCCAGGCTCAGGCCCGCGTTGTATTGCGTGATGCCTCGCGCCCCCGGGTCGGCGGCGCGGCCGGCACCGGCGGCCACGCCGACCTGTGGCAGCCGCGATGCCTCGGCGCCGCTCAGCACCGCACGGGCCTGCGCCAGCCGGTTGGCTGCGGCCTGCACGCTCGTGTTGGCCGCCATCGCGCGGCCGACAAGATCGTCCAGCACCGGGTCGGAAAAGGGCTGCCACCAACTGGTGGTCAGTGCAGGTGCGTCGTTCGCGGCCGTGGCTTTGTAGGCGACGGGTGCCTGTGGCAGCTGGGCCGGGTCGACCGGGCCGACCGAGGCGCAGCCCGCCAGCAGCAGCGCTGCAAAGAGTGGGGTCAGGGTCAGTTTCATGATGATCACTTGCCTCGTTGCGGCAGGGTGTCGACGATGGGTGCGACATGCTGCGGGGGAGCTTCGGGTGCTGCCGGCGCAGCAACTTGCCCGCCGTGGTGGCGCAGCGGTGAGTTGCCGGTCAGGCGGCGCACGATGACGTAGAACAGCGGCGTCAGGAACAGGCCGAACAGCGTCACGCCGATCATTCCGGCAAACACCGCGATGCCCATGGCCTGACGCATCTCGGCGCCGGCACCGGTGCTCAGCACCAGCGGCAGCACGCCCATGACGAAGGCCATCGACGTCATCAGGATGGGCCGCAGCCGCAGCCGTGCGGCTTCCAGGGCTGCTTGCGTCGGCGTGCGGCCGGCAAACTCCAGCTCGCGGGCGAACTCGACGATCAGGATGGCGTTCTTGGCGGACAGGCCGACCAGCACGATCAGCCCGATCTGCGTGAACACGTTGTTGTCGCCGTTGCTCATCCAGACGCCGGTCATCGCCGCCAGCAGGCCCATCGGTACGATGAGCAGGATCGCGATGGGCAGCGTCAGGCTTTCGTACTGCGCGGCGAGTACGAGGAAGACCAGCAGGATGGCCAGCGGGAAGACCCAGGCGCCCGAGTTGCCGGCGATCTTTTCCTGGTAGGTCAGGTCGGTCCACTCGAAGCCGACGCCCGGGGGCAGCGTCTCGGCGGCAATGCGCTCCACGGCGGCCTGCGCCTGGCCCGACGAGAAGCCGGGCGCGGCGCCGCCGTTGATGTCGGCGGCCAGGAAGCCGTTGTAGCGCATCGCGCGCTCGGGGCCGAAGCTGGGCTTGACCTTCATCACGGCAGACAGCGGCACCATCTCGCCCGACGACGAACGCACCTTCAGCGAGCCGATGTCCTCGGCGCGGGCGCGGTAGGGCGCGTCGGCCTGCACGCGAACGGAATAGGTGCGGCCGAACTGGTTGAAGTCGTTCACGTACAGGCTGCCGAGGTAGATCTGCATCGTGTCGAACACGTCCGTCACGGCCACGCCGAGCTGGCGGGCGCGGGTGCGGTCGAGGTCGGCAAACAGCTGCGGCACGTTGACCTGGTAGCTGGAGAAGAGGCCGGCCAGTTCGGGTGTCGTACCGGCCTTGGCCATGAAGGCCTTGACCGCCTGGTCCATCACCTCGTAGCCCACGCCGCCGCGGTCCTGCAGCTGCAGCTTGAAGCCGCCCGTCGTGCCCAGGCCTTGCACCGGCGGCGGCGGGAACATGACGATGAAGGCGTCTTCGATGGCGCCGTATTGCCCGTTCAGCGAGCCGGCAATGGCGCCAGCCGACAAGTCCTTCGTCTTGCGCTCGCTGAACGGCTTGAGCGTCGCAAACACGATGCCCGAGCTGGAGCTGTTCGTGAAGCCGTTGATCGACAGGCCCGGGAAGGCGACCGCATGCTCGACCCCCGGCGTCTTCAGCGTGATGTCGGTCATGCGGCGGATGACGTCCTCGGTGCGGTCGAGCGTGGCGCCGTCGGGCAGCTGGGCGAAGCCGATCAGGTACTGCTTGTCCTGCCCCGGCACGAAGCCGCCGGGCACGGCCTTGAACAGGCCGGCCGTGGCTGCGACGAGGGCCAGGTAGATGACCATCATCAGCGCCTTGCGCGACATCAGCGTCTTCACGCCGCTACCGTACTTCTCGGAGCTGCTGGTGAACAGGCGGTTGAAGCCCGCGAAGAAGCGGCCGAAGACCTTGTCCATGCCGCGCGTCAGCGCGTCCTTGGGCGCGTCGTGGCCCTTGAGCAGCAGGGCAGCGAGCGCGGGCGACAACGTCAGCGAATTGATCGCCGAGATCACCGTCGAGATGGCGATGGTGAGCGCGAACTGCTTGTAGAACTGGCCCGTCAGGCCGGTGATGAAGGCCAGCGGCACGAAGACCGCAATCAGCGTCAGCGCGATGGCGACGATGGGCCCGGAGACCTCGCGCATCGCCTGGTAGGTCGCTTCGCGGGGCGACAGGCCCGACGCGATGTTGCGCTCCACGTTCTCCACCACCACGATGGCGTCGTCGACGACGATGCCGATGGCCAGGACCAGGCCGAACAGGCTCAGCGCGTTGATCGAGAAGCCGAAGCCGTGCATGACGGCAAAGGTGCCGACGATGGACACCGGCACGGCCAGCAGCGGGATGATGGACGCGCGCCAGGTCTGCAGGAACAGGATGACGACCAGCACCACCAGCGCGACGGCTTCGAGCAGCGTGTGGATGACGGATTCGATGGACGCGCGCACGAACTGTGTCGGGTCGTAGACGATGGTGTAGTCCACGCCCTCGGGCATCGCGGCCTTCAGCTCGGACATCGTGGCGCGCACGTTCTTGGAGATGTCCAGCGCGTTGCCGCCCGGGGCCTGGAAGACCGGCACCGCGACGGCGGGCTTGTTGTCGAGCAGGGAGCGCAGCGCGTATTCCGACGCGCCGAGTTCCAGGCGGCCCAGGTCACGCAGCCGCGTGACGGCACCGTTAGCACCGCTCTTCACAATGATGTCGCCGAACTCCTCGACCGACTGCAAGCGGCCCTGAGCGTTGACGGACAGTTGCAGGTCGATGCCCTGCAACCCCGGCGATGCGCCCACCACGCCGGCTGCGGCCTGCACGTTCTGGCTGCGGATGGCGGCCACCACGTCGCTGGCCGACAGGCCGTGCTCGGCCACCTTCTGCGGGTCCAGCCAGATGCGCATCGAGTAGTCGCCCGAGCCGAACAACTGCACCTGGCCGACGCCCTGGATGCGCGCGAGGCGGTCCTTGACGTTGAGCAGCGCGTAGTTGCGCAGGTAGGTCATGTCGTAGCGGTCGTTGGGCGAGGTCAGGTGCACGACCATGGTCAGGTCGGGGCTGCTCTTGACCGTCGTCACGCCCAGGCGCTTGACCTCCTCGGGCAGCCGCGCCTCGGCCTGTGAGACGCGGTTCTGCACCAGTTGCTGGGCCTTGTCGGGGTCGGTGCCGAGCTTGAAGCTGACGGTCAGCGTCATCAGGCCGTCGGTGGTCGCCTGGCTGCTCATGTAGAGCATGTCCTCGGTGCCGTTGATGGCTTCTTCGAGCGGCGTGGCCACCGTCTCGGCGATGACCTTGGGATTGGCGCCCGGGTACTGGGCGCGCACGACGACCGAGGGCGGCACGACGTCTGGGTATTCCGAGATCGGCAGCGCGCGGATCGACAGCAGGCCGCCGATGAAGATCAGCAGCGACAGCACGCCCGCAAAGATCGGGCGGTCGATGAAAAATTTGGAGAAGTTCATTTTTCTTCTTTCTGAAGGCAAGCCGTCCCCTCAGGCCGGTGAAAACCGGCCTGGTCGCAGGGCTTGCTACGGAGGGTGGGGCGCTAGGTCAGGAGGCCTTGGCCGCGAGTTGCGCTTGCAGTTCGGGCTTGGCATCCATCGCCACGTCCTTGGGTGCGAGGACCGAGCCCGGCCGCACCCGCTGCACGCCGCCGACGACGACGCGCTCACCGGCCTTCAGGCCGCTGGTCACGACGCGCAGACCGTTCACGTTGGCGCCCAGCGTCACCGGCCGCCACTCGGCCTGGTTGCCGGCGCCGACGACGATGACGTAACGCTTGTCCTGATCGGTGCCGACGGCGCGCTCGTTCACCAGCAGGCCCGCTTCGTTCTTCGCCTGGCCGAGGCGCAGCTTGGCGAACTGGCCCGGCATCAGGCCGCCATCCTTGTTGTCGAAGACCGCGCGCACGCGCAGCGTGCCGCTCTTGGCATCGACCTGGTTGTCAATGAGCTGCAACCGACCGGAGGTGGACTTGTCCGTCCCCGCCAGCATTTCGACGGGAATGCGCTCGATGCCGCGCCGCTCCTCAGCGCCGTTGGGCAATGACGCCAGCGCCTCACGCACGACCTTCTCGTCGGCGTCGAAGCTCGCGTAGATCGGGCTCACCGACACCAGCGTCGTCAGCACGGGCGCGCCGGCACCGGCGGCGACGAGATTGCCCTGCGTTACCTCAATCTTGCCGACGCGACCTGCCACAGGCGCACGCACCTGCGTGTAGCCCAGGCTCAACTGCGCCGACTGCAGCGCGGCCTGCGCGGCGCGCAGGTTGGCGGCGGCCTCGCGGGCAGCGTTGTCCTTCTCGTCAAACTCGCGGCGGGCCACGGCACGGTCTTCCCACAGCGCCTTGGCCCTTGCGGCCTCGCTTTGCGAATAGGTCACGCGCGCCTGGGCTGCAGCGACCTGCGCCTCAAAGCGGGCGACTTCGGCCTGGTAGGGTGCGGGGTCGATGGTGACGAGCAGATCGCCCGCCTTCACGAGGCTGCCCTCGCGGAAGTGCAGCTGCTGCACGGCGCCCGACACGCGGGCCCGCACGTCCACGCGCTCCACGGCTTCGAGCCGGCCGGAGAACTCATTCCAGGCCGCCACGTCCTGGCTGACGACTTGCGCCACGGACACCGGCGTGGCCGGCGGCGCGGTGGGACCGGCGTTGGCCAGCGCCGGCTGCCCGAACTGCGCGAAGCCGACGGCGCCGAGGCCGGCGAGGGCAATGGCGCCAACGATGATGCCGAGGCGGCGGTTGAAGCGTGGGGTGGATTGCATTTCGATTTCTCCCGGGGTTTTCAAGCAGAAGGCGGCGACAGAGCCCGGCCGGCGGCCTGGCTCAGGAACTCGTGGATGGCGGCCAGCACATAGCCGGGCGCAATGGCCGGCAGCGTCAGCTCCCTGGCGGCGCCACCGTGCTCGCGCAGGGCGGCGGCATAGCGGCGCGCCTCGTCATTGAGCGGGTGCCCGGCGACGCTGAGCACCAGGGCCGGCGCCAAGCCCGAAAGGCGGCTGGCGTTCAGCGGCGCGGCATAGGGATGGTCGGCACGGGTGTTGCCGCCCAGGTAGGCCTGCCAGCCCTTGGCATAAATGCATTCGCAATGGCCGCATTCGCCTTCGCGCATCGACGCGCTGCCAAGCTGGGGGTCCAGCATCGGCGAGATCAGCAGCTGCCCGGCCAAGTGGGGCGCGCGCTGGTCGCGCGCCATCAGCGCCAGCGCCGCGGCCAGGTTGCCACCGGCTTCCTCGCCGGCGACGAAGAGGGCGGTTTGCGCGCTGCCGGTCAGCTTGGCCGGCTTGGCGGCCAGAGCCTGCAGCGCTTCGAAGGCGGCACTCAGGCCGGTGGGAAAGGGGTGCTCGGGTGCGAGCGGGTAGTCCAGCGAGACGACGTCGGCACCGGCCTCGGCCAGCATTTCGCTCCGGGCGCGTGCGGAGGCCAGCGACCCACTCGTGAAGCTGCCGTCGTGCAGGAAGAGCATGAGCGCGCGGGCGCCGCCATCCAGCGGCCGGCGTGCGGCATAGACCTGGGCCACGAGACCCGGCGCGGGGCCCAGGCGCAATGTGGTGGGGGCGGCAAACTTGTCCATGGGGCGAAAGATAGAGATCAACGCCTTAGGGATAAACGGGGACGAAAGCGAATCACTTTTCCCCAACCTGGAACAATCAGCGCATGGATCGACTCTCCGCTATGCAAGCCTATGTCCGGGTCGTCGAGGCTGGCACCTTCACGAAGGCGGCCGACTCGCTGGACCTGCCCAAGGCCACCGTCACCCGCCTCATCCAGACGCTGGAAGGCCATCTGCGCACCAAGCTGCTGAACCGCACGACGCGCCGCGTGACGGTCACGCCCGACGGCGCTGCGTACTACGAGCGCGCGATGCGCCTGCTGGGCGATCTGGAGGAACTCGAAGGCAGCATGAGCCAGGCGCGGGTGACACCGCGTGGGCGCATCCGCATCGATGTGCCGGGCGTGGTGGGCCGGGAAATGATCATCCCGGCGCTGCCGGATTTCTATGCCCGCTACCCGGACATCCAGATCGAACTCGGTGTCAGCGACCGCACGGTCGACCTGATCAGCGACAACATCGACGCGGTCATCCGCGGCGGCGAGCTGACCGACCAGAGCCTGGTGGCGCGCCGCATCGGCGAGTTCCACATGGTCACCTGCGCCACGCCCGAATACCTGCGCCGCCACGGCACGCCGGCCCACCCGCTGGAGCTGGGTCAATCGCCGCATCGCATGGTTGGGTATTTCTCGGCGCGCAGCGGCAAGCTGCTGCCGGACAGCTTCCGGCGTGACGACGAGGTGGTGGACGTCGTCGGCAACCATGTCATCGCCGTCAACGACGCCAGTGGTTATCTCAATGCGGGCCTGGCCCACCTGGGCGTCATGCAGCTGACCTGCTTCATGGCTGCGCCGCTGATCAAGAGCGGTGCCCTGCTGCGGATCCTGGAGGATTGGCAGTGCGACGCCATCCCCGTGCACGTCGTCTATCCGCCCAACCGCCACCTCAGCAGCAAGCTGCGCGTCTTCGTTGACTGGGTGGTGGAACTGCTCGGCCAGTCATCGACGGCCGGCATGAAGGTGCGTTGCGGCCTGTCGGCTTAAACCTCGTCGGTCGCTGCGCTGGCCACCACCGCCGGGCTGAAATCCTCGGTCGCCGGCGCGGGCGCGCTGATCGCCAGCATCAGCCCGGCCGCCAGCGCGGTGACGGCGGTCGCGGCGGTGATCAGCGAGAAAAAGGACCGGGTGCTGTTGTTCATGGTGACTCTCCTGGCCGGCACCGCAAAGGGTGTGCCGACAGGTTGTCACTTTATGAATTGCAGGCCGCGGGAAAAAGCGGGCGCAGCAGAACGGCGAGTTGCTTGCAGCGGAACAATCCGCCGCCGTCAAGACGGCTCAGGCCTTGCGAGGCGCGCCGCGGCCGCGCTCTTCCAGCCAGGCCTTGGCGGTCGAGAAATGCCCGCAGCCGATGAAGGGGCGCGGCGGCTTGAGCGCCGACAGCGGCGACGGGTGGTTGGCCTTGAGCACGAGGTGATCCTTCCGGGCCGCATCGATCAGTGGCGCCTTGGCCTGGGCGTAGGCGCCCCACAGCATGAAAACCTTGGGGGCGGCGTCTTCGGCGGCCGTCTTGATGAGGGCGTCTGTCAGCGCCTCCCAGCCCTTGTTGGCGTGGCAGGCGGGCTGGCCGTCTTCCACGGTGAGTACCGCATTCAGCAACAGCGTGCCGCCTTCGGCCCAGCGCACCAAGCTGCCATTGGGCGGGAAGGGCTTGTCGAGGTCGCGCTGGATTTCCTTGAAGATATTGCGCAGGCTGGGCGGCAGTGGCACGCCGGGCGGCACGCTGAAGCTCAGGCCCTCGGCCTGGCCAGGGCCGTGGTACGGGTCTTGGCCGAGGATGACGACGCGGGTCTGTGACAGCGGCGTCAGCGTCAGCGCCCGGAGCGGCTCGGGCGGGTAGATGGTCGCGCCGGCGGCCTGACGTTCGGCGAGGAACGACTGCAGCCGCTGCCCGGCCGGTGACATCGCCCAGGCCTCGACGGCGGGGCGCCAGTCGGTGTCGGGCAGCTGAAGCGGCAGCCGCATATCAGTGGTCCTGTGAAACTTGCGGGGCGAGCGCCGGGCCGCTCCCAAGCCGGCCCGCCGGGCGATGTGCTTGCGGCTCGATGCCGCAAACATCGCCGTCCCCTCGGGGGACCGACCAGACTCGCCCGCGTTCAGCGATGCGAGATTGGGCGAGGGGCGTCATCACGCGAACAAGTTGGCCAGCGCCTGACCCGGGTCGGGCGCACGCATGAAGGCCTCGCCGACGAGGAAGGCGTGCACGTTGGCGTCGCGCATGCGCTGCACGTCCGCCGCGCCGAGGATGCCGGATTCCGTCACCAGCAGCCGGTCGGCCGGCACGCGCGGCAGCAGGCCGAGCGTCGTGTCCAGCGTCACGTCGAAGGTGCGCAGGTTGCGGTTGTTGATGCCGACCAGCGGCGTCTTCAGCTTCAGCGCACGGTCGAGTTCATCACCGTCATGCACTTCCACCAGCACATCCATGCCCAGTGCATGCGCCGCGGCTTCGAGGTCGGCCATCTGCGAGTCGGCCAGGCAGGCGGCGATCAGCAAGATGCAGTCGGCACCCATCGCGCCGGCTTCCATGACCTGGTACTCGTCGACCATGAAGTCCTTGCGCAGCACCGGCAGCTCGCAGGCGGTGCGGGCCTCGCGCAGATAGGCGGCGGAGCCCTGGAAGAATCGCTCGTCGGTCAGCACGGACAGGCAGGCCGCGCCGTTGCGGGCGTAGCTCTCGGCAATCAGCCCGGGCTTGAAGTCCTCGCGCAGCACGCCCTTGCTGGGGCTGGCCTTCTTGATCTCGGCGATGACGGCGGCGCGGCCCGCTGCGATGCTGGCGCGCAGCGAGCGCTCGAAGCCCAGGCGCTCGGCCTTGCGGGCTTCGGCCTCTTCACGCTGCGAGGCCAGCGAACGCCTGAGCTTGGCGGCCGAGATCTCTTCCCACTTGACCTCGACGATGCGGTTCAGGATATCGCTCATCAACTTTTCCCCAAATGCTGGGTTTGCTTGACGAAGGCATCGAGCTTGGCCCGCGCCGCGCCGCTGTCCAGCGCCGCCCGGGCGCGGGCGATGCCATCGGCCAAGGTCGGCGCCACGTTGGCGGCGTACAGCGTCGCGCCGGCATTCAGCAGCACGATGTCGCGCGCCGGGCCCGGGTTGCCGTCGAGCACGCCGACCAGCATCTCGCGCGACTGCTCGGGGTTCTCGACTTTGAGGCTGCGGTTGCTGGCCATGGCCATGCCGAAGTCCTCGGGGTGGATCTCGTACTCACGCACCGCACCGTCCTTGAGCTCACCGACCAGCGTCGTCGCGCCCAGCGAGATCTCGTCCATGCCGTCCTTGCCGTAGACCACCAACGCATGCTCGGCGCCCAGGCGCTGCAGCACGCGCACCTGGATACCGACGAGGTCGGGGTGGAAAACGCCCATCAGGATGTTGGGCGCGCCGGCCGGGTTGGTCAGCGGGCCGAGGATGTTGAAGATGGTGCGCACGCCGAGTTCGCGGCGCACCGGCGCGATGTTCTTCATCGCCGGGTGGTGGTTGGGCGCGAACATGAAGCCGATGCCGCATTCGTCCAGGCAGGCCGCCACGGCACGCGGCGACAGCTGGATGTTGGCGCCGAGCGCCTCCAGCACGTCGGCGCTGCCGGTCTTGCTGCTGACGCTGCGGTTGCCATGCTTGGCGACCTGCGCGCCGGCCGCAGCCGCGACGAACATCGAGCAGGTCGAGATGTTGAAGCTGTGGGCGCCATCGCCGCCGGTGCCGACGACGTCGACGAGGTGCGGCAGCGGTCCCAGCGGCACCTTGTTGGACAGCTCGCGCATGACCTGCGCTGCGGCGGTGATCTCGCCGATGGTTTCCTTCTTCACGCGCAGGCCGGTCAGCAGCGCGGCGGCGATGACGGGCGACATCTCGCCAGCCATGATGCGGCGCATCAGCGTCAGCATCTCGTCGTGGAAGATCTCGCGGTGCTCGATGACGCGGGTCAGGGCTTCGTTGTCGGTGATTGCCATGGTCAGACCTCAGATCGAGCGGCGCGCGGGCTCGTGTTGATGCAGGTAACGGGTGAACAGGTCGCGCGGCGGTGCCTGGTCGATCTGCTTCATCAGCATGCCGACGTTGCCGCGGTGATGACTGCCGTGATGGATGACATGGGCCAGGATTTCCTCGCGGCTCATGCGGCCGGCGTCGCCGTCGGTGAACCGAAAGCTCAGCACTTCCTCGAATTGCTCCGGGCGCAGTGCGCGCACGTAGTCGACGTACCAACCGTCCACCCGTTCGACGGCGGCGCGCAGCTGTTCCAGCGTCGGCGTGTCCACGGTGTTGCTGGCCTTGAGGCCGTGCGGCTCGCCGCGCAGGTGGGCCGCAAAGATGCGGTCCACCGTGTGGATGTGGTTGAGCGTGCGGATGGCAATGTGGCGGTTCTCGGGCGACAACGGCGCGCCGGCCAGCGCCGCGAAGAACTCGCGATCAATGGCGGCCTTCTGCTCGAAGAGCGAGATCAGCAAGGTGGACGTCGACACGATCAGGCCTCCAGGAATTTGCGCGCTGCGGCGATGGCATGGTCGATGCCGGCCGCGTCGACATCGAGGTGCGTGACGAAACGCAGCCCGATGAGGCCGGTCGCCAGCACGCCGCGCGATTTCAGGTGTTCCAACAGGGCGGGCGTGCGGCCGTCACTGATCTGGGCGAAGACGATATTCGTCTGCGGTGGCGTGACCGTGACACCGGGCAGCGCCGCCAGACCCTCGGCCAGCCGTTTGGCCAGCGCATGGTCATCGGCCAACCGTGCCACGTGATGCGTCAGCGCATGGTCGGCCGCCGCGGCCAGCAGGCCGACTTGGCGCAGGCCGCCGCCGAGCATCTTGCGCGAGCGGTGCGCCTTGGCGATCAGCTCGCGCGAACCGACCAGCATGGAGCCGATGGGCGCGCCCAAACCCTTGCTGAAGCAGATGGAGACCGAGTCGAAGGCCCGCGCCAGGTCCGCCACGCTGCGGCCCGAGGCGACCGCGGCGTTGAAGAGGCGGGCGCCGTCCAGGTGCGTGGCGAGGCCGCGCGAATGAGCCAGCTCACAGGCGGCATTGGTGTACTGCGTGGACAGCACCTGGCCGCCCCAGGTGTTCTCCAGCGCCAGCAGCCGCGTGCGCGCGAAGTGCGGGTCGTCGGGCTTGATCGCGGCGGCGATGTCGTCGAGCTTGAGCGTGCCGTCGGGCTGGTTGTTCAGTGGCTGGGGCTGGATGCCGCCCAGCACCGCCGCGCCTCCGCCTTCGTAGCGGTAGGTATGGGCGAGCTGGCCGACGATGTACTCGTCGCCGCGGCCGCAATGGGCGAGCAGCGCGCAGAGGTTGCTCTGCGTGCCGCTGGGCATGAAGAGGGCGGCTTCCTTGCCGAGCAGGGCGGCGACGCGCTCCTGCAGGGCGTTGACGGTCGGGTCGTCGCCGAAGACGTCGTCGCCGACTTTGGCGGCGGCGATGGCTTCCAGCATGGCTCGCGTCGGCTTGGTAACCGTGTCGCTGCGCAGGTCAACCACGGCATCCCCGCCGCTGCCGCCCGAGCCGGGCGCGTAGTCGCTCATGGCCTCAACTCCAGGAAGTTGCGCAGCATCGCGTGCCCATGCTCGCTGAGGATGGACTCGGGGTGGAACTGCACGCCTTCCAGCGGCGTGGCCGTGCCGGCCAGCTCGCGGTGGCGCACGCCCATGATTTCGCCGTCCTCGCTGCGCGACGTGATCTCCAGCACCGCCGGGCAGGTCGCTTCCTCGATGACGAGGGAGTGATAGCGGATCACCGAGAACTCCTTGGGCAGGCCGGTGTAGACGCCACGCTGGTCTGTCGTCAGCGTGCTGGCCTTGCCGTGCATCTGGCGCTGCGCGCGGATGATCTTGCCGCCGAGGGCCTGGCCCATGGCCTGGTGGCCCAGGCACACCCCGAGCAGCGGCTTCTTGCCGATGAAATGCTGGATGGCCTCCACGCAGACGCCCGCCTCGTTGGGCGTGCAGGGGCCGGGCGAGAAGACGATGTGATCCGGGTTCAGCGCGGCCATCTCGGCCACCGTGATCTCGTCGTTGCGCACGACCTTCACGTCCGCGCCGAGTTCACCGAAGTACTGGACGAGGTTGAACGTGAAGCTGTCGTAGTTGTCGATCATCAGCAGCATTTAGAAGCCCTCCTCGACGAGTTCAGCGGCGCGCAAGAGCGCTCTGGCTTTGGCCTCTGTTTCTTGCCATTCCAGCTCAGGCACCGAGTCGGCCACCACACCCGCCGCCGCCTGCACGTAGAGCATGCCGTTCTTGATGATGCCGGTGCGGATCGCAATCGCCAGGTCCATGTCGCCGGCAAAGCTCAGGTAGCCGCAGGCGCCGCCATAGATGCCGCGCTGCACGGGCTCCAGTTCGTCGATGAGCTCCATCGCCCGCACCTTGGGCGCGCCCGTCAGCGTGCCGGCGGGGAAGGTGGCTTTCAGCACGTCGAGCTGGCCGACCTCGGGGCGCAACACGCCCTCGACGTTGGAGACGATGTGCATGACGTGCGAGTAGCGCTCGATGGTGAAGGCCTGCGTCACCTTGACGCTGCCGGTGCGGGCGATGCGGCCGATGTCGTTGCGCGCCAGGTCGATCAGCATCAGGTGCTCGGCGCGCTCCTTGGGATCGGCCTGCAGTTCGGCTTCCAGTTCGATGTCCCGCTCGGGCGTCGCGCCGCGCGGGCGGGTGCCGGCCAGCGGCCGGATCGTCACCTTGCGGCTGCCGTCGCTGGCGTGCTCCTCGCGCACCAAAATTTCGGGGCTGGCGCCGACGATCTGGAAGTCGCCCAGGTCGTAGAAGTACATATAGGGGCTGGGGTTCAGCGCCCGCAGCGCCCGGTACAGCGCAATGGGTTCGGCCTTGTAGGGCTTGGCGATGCGCTGGCCCACTTGCACCTGCATCAGGTCGCCGGCGGCGATGTAGTCCTTGGCTTTCGCGACGGCGGCTAGGTAGTCGGCCTTGGCGAAGGCGCGTGTCGGCGCATGCGACTCGGACCGCTGGACCTTGGGCACGCTGACCGAGTAGGTCAGCTTGTCGCGCAACTGCGAGAGCTTCTTCTTGGCGCGGAAGTAGGCCTCGGGCTGGCGCGGGTCGGCCCAGACGATGAGGTAGAGCCGGCCCGACAGGTTGTCGATGACAGCGACTTCCTCGGACAGCAGCAGCACGATGTCAGGCGTACCGAGGGACTCGCCCTTGTGATCGCGGTCCAGGCGCTTCTCGATGGCACGCACGGCCTCGTAGCCGAAGTAGCCGGCCAAGCCTCCGCAGAAGCGCGGCAGACCGGCGGGGATGCGCGGCTTGATGCGGTCCTGGTAGGCGGCGATGAAATCGAGCGGGTTGCCCTCGTGCGTCTCGACGATGGCGCCATCGGTCAACACCTCGCAATGCTGACCGGTCGCGCGAATCAGCGTGCGCGCCGGCAGGCCGATGAAGGAGTAGCGCCCGAAGCGCTCGCCGCCGACGACGGATTCGAGCAGGAAGCTGTTGCGGCACGGCCCCGAGCCGGGCGCGCAAAGCTTGAGGTAGAGGGACAGCGGAGTTTCGAGATCCGCAAAGGCCTCGCTGATCAGCGGGATGCGGTTGTAGCCCTCGGCGGCGAGGCTCTGGAATTCGAGTTCAGTGATCACGACACAAACCTTGAAAAGACAAGTTTCAGGGCTTGGCGTGCAGCCCGGTGGAGAACGGGCAACGCGGGAAAAAGCGCGTCAGGGCGCGCCAAGCAGCATCAGTCGGCGGTGAACCAGCGACGCCAGGGCCAGGCTCCCCGGTCGCTCGACCCCGTGATGTACTTCCGCGTGATGAACATGATCGGGTCAGTGTATCAGCGGGTTTTTGGCCTTCACGCGCCATACTTCGGCTCACGAAGATGCCGCCATCGCGGCACGATAACGGAGCGAGATATGCGCGCATTCATCGTCGCGGCCCTGGTGGCCGTGGGCAGTCTGGGCGGGGGCAGTACCTGGGCGCAAGCGGTCGAGGTGGCCAACGTCAAATACGAGCCAGCACTGGACCTGGCGGGCCAGAAGCTGCAGCTCAATGGCGCCGGCATCCGCTACAAGTTCGTCGTCAAGGTCTACACGGCGGGGCTGTACCTGACGAGCAAGGCTGGCACGACGGCCGAGGTGCTGGCGGCGCCCGGCCCCAAGCGCATCCACATCCAGATGCTGCGCGACATCGACGGCAACGAGCTGGGCAAGCTCTTCGTCAAGGGCATGGAAGCCAACGCGCCGCGCGACGAATTCGTCAAGTCCATCAACGGCGTGCTCAAACTCAGCGAGATCTTCGCCAGCCGCAAGCAACTCAACAGCGGCGACAACTTCTCCGTCGACTACGTGCCCGGCCTGGGTTCGACGCTGTTGCTGAACGGCAAGTCCGTGATGCCTGAGCCCATCAAGGAGCCGGAGTTCTTCACCGCCTTGTTGCGCATCTGGCTGGGCGACAAGCCTGCCGACGACAACCTCAAGGATGCCTTGCTGGGCATCAAGAAGGCGCGCCGCTGAAATGTGAGCCCCTCGCCCAGCCCTGCGTCGCTGAACGCGAGCGGGCCTGGTCGGTCTTGCAGGCCGCGCTGCGGCAGGCACAGCGCGCCCACTGGGTGCGCCTGTGTCCGGGCTCAGCCCCCGTGGGGACGGCGATGCTCGCGGCGTTGAGCCGCTCGCACATCGCGCGGTGGGACGGCTTGGGGCGGCCCTGCGCTCGGCCCGCAGGAAAGGGCCCCGTCAGCCGAGTCGAAGGTGGTCCAGCCGGTCCACATGCTGCAGGGCCGGCACGGCGCGGATGTCTTCACCGTGGTTGTAGCCATAGGTCACCAGGATCAACGGACAAGCCGCTGCGTGAGCGGCCTGGGCGTCATTGCGCGAGTCGCCCACCATCCAGGTGGCTGACGGTGGCGTGCCCAGCGCCTCGCAGGTCTTGAGCAGCGGCAGTGGGTCGGGCTTCTTGCGCGGGAAGTCGTCGCCGCCAAAGACGTGGCGGAAGTAGCCGTCCAGCCCCTTGCGGCGCAGCAGCTCGCGCGCCGGCGCGGCGGGCTTGTTGGTCAGCACGGCCAGGGGCAGGTCCATTGAGTGCAGCAGCTCCAGCCCTTCGATGACGCCCGGATAGACGGCCGCGTGCTCCCCGTTCACAGCCGCGTAGTGCTGTTGATAGAGCGCCCAGGCGCGGTCGAACTGCGCGGCTTCGCCCCCGGCCTCGGCCAGCGTCATGCGCACCAGGTGCTCGCCGCCGCGGCCGATGGTGTGCTCGATGAAATCGCGTGGCACGGCCGGCAAGCCCAGGTCGGCCAGCGTCAAGCCGAGCACGGCGACGAAGTCACCGAGGGTGTCGACGAGCGTGCCGTCCAGGTCAAGCATGCAGGCCTGCATGGGCGGTTGGAAGTGCGAGGAGGGCAAGGGCATTCGCTTGATCACGTCATGAAACCACGGCTCACTACTATCCGGCATCGGCCGTTCCGCAAGCTGCACACACACGCATGGACAAGAAACTGAAAGCCCCGCAGACCGCCGCCGCCTGTGCGGCACAGGAAGCTGCCCTCGTCTTCGACCGCCTCAACGCGGCGGACGCGATGGCCATCGGCCAGGCCATCCTCGCGCTGTCGCTGGAATGGTTTCCGGGCCGGCCCATCGCCATCCACATCGAGACGGAAACCCACCCGCTGTTCGTCTATTTCATGGACGGCACGACGGCCGGGAATGCCGACTGGGTCAACAAGAAAAAGAACGTCGCCCGCCGCTTCGGCCACAGCTCGTGGATGGTTCGGCAGCAGTTCATCGAGCGTGGCGTGGACTTCAACAAGGACACGGGGCTGGACCCGGAGCTGTTCCGCGCCGAGGGCGGCGCCGTGCCGCTGATGATCCGCGGCAAGGGGCGTGTGGGCATGCTGGTCGTCTCGGGCCTGGAAGGCTGGGAAGACCATGTGCTGGCGGTCGGCGGGCTGCAGCTGTGGCAAAGCCGGAACGTCGGTTCCTAGGCTTTCATCAGCCCATCCGCCTTGAACATCGCCTTGATCCCCCGCACCGCCTGGCGGATGCGCGACTCGTTCTCGATCAGCGCGAAGCGCACATGGCCGTCGCCGTGGTCGCCGAAGCCGATGCCGGGTGACACGCAGACCTTGGCCTTCTCCAGCAATTGCTTGGCGAACTCCAGCGAGCCGAGCTCCCGGTAGGGCTCGGGGATGCGCGCCCAGATGTACATGCTGGCCTTGGGGCAGTCCACTGCCCAGCCCGCTTCGATCAGGCCTTTGTAGAGCACGTCGCGGCGGCGCTGATAGCTCGCGGCGATGTCGTGCACGCACTGCTGATCGCCCTCCAGCGCCGCGATGGCGGCCACCTGCAGCGGCGT
Organism: Pelomonas sp. Root405; assembly: GCF_001425165.1. GTDB lineage: Bacteria > Pseudomonadota > Gammaproteobacteria > Burkholderiales > Burkholderiaceae_C > Pelomonas. The sequence continues at coordinate 420,902 of NZ_LMDU01000011.1, read as the reverse complement.
GAAGGTGCCGTAGTCGTGATAGCTCTTCATGCGCGCCAGCGCGGCGACGAGATCGGCATTGCCGACCATGAAGCCGACGCGCCAGCCGGCCATGTTGTAGCTCTTGCTGAGCGTGAAGAACTCGACCGCCACGTCCTTGGCGCCGGGCACCTGCATGATGGACGGCGCGACGAAGCCGTCGAAGACGATGTCGGCATAGGCGAGGTCGTGCACGACGAGGATGTCGTGCTTCTTCGCTAGCGCGATGACACGCTCGAAGAAGGCCAGCTCCACGCACTGCGCGGTCGGGTTCGACGGGAAGCCGAACACCATCATCTTGGGCTTGGGGTAGCTGCCGCGGATGGTCTTCTCCAGCTCGGCGAAGAAGTCGACCTCGCTGCTGACCGGGATGGCGCGGATGTCGGCGCCCGCGATGACGGCGCCATAGATGTGGATGGGGTAGCTCGGGTCGGGCACCAGCACGGTGTCGCCGCGGTCCAGCGTGGCCAGCATCAGGTGGGCCAGGCCCTCTTTGGAGCCGATGGTGACGATGGCCTCGTGATCGGGGTCGATGGCGACGCCATAGCGGCGCTGGTACCAGTGCGAAATCGCGCGGCGCAGTCGAGGGATGCCCTTGCTGGCCGAGTAGCCGTGCGTGTCGGGTCGTTGCGCAACTTCGGCGAGCTTGGCGACGATGTGCGGCGGCGTGGCCCCGTCGGGGTTGCCCATGCTCATGTCGATGATGTCTTCGCCGCGTCGGCGGGCCGCGAGCTTTAGCTCGGCGGTGATGTTGAAGACGTAGGGCGGGAGGCGGTCGATGCGCGCGAAACGGCGCTTGCCGCCGGAGGCGGAAGAGGAGGAAGTCATGTCGATGTACGTAAGCGCCCGGAACCGTCCGAGCGACGTGGGCGGCTTGGCGCCGCACCGCGGGCGACTCTAGCGCACTAAGCTCGCCCCATGAGCGAAGCGCAGCCCCTCAAGCTAAAGGTCGACGACGACACCGCCGTATCAGCGTTGTGGCTGGAACCGCAACGGCCGCGGGCGGCCTATGTGTTCGCCCACGGCGCCGGTGCCGGCATGCACCACAGCTTCATGGCGGCGCTGTCGCAGGCCCTGCACGGCGAGTCGGTCGCCACGCTGCGCTACCAGTTTCCCTACATGGAGCGCGGTTCCAAACGGCCTGACAGCCCCGCAGTCGCCCAAGCGGCGGTGCGCGGCGCCGTGGCGACCGCGCGCGACCGCCTGCCCGACACGCCGCTGTTCGCCGGCGGCAAGTCCTTTGGCGGCCGCATGACCTCGCAGGCCCAGGCCGCGGCGCCGATGCCCGGTGTGCGCGGGCTGATGTTCGTCGGCTTTCCGCTGCATCCGGCCGGCAAGCCGGGCATCGAGCGGGCCGCGCACCTGGATGACGTGCGGGTGCCGATGCTGTTCCTGCAGGGCACGCGGGATGAGCTGGCGGCGCTGGACTTGCTGGAGGGTGTCGTGCGGCGCCTGGGCGACCGGGCCGTGCTGCGTGTCGAGGACGACGCGGACCACGCCTTCCATGTGCGGGCGCGCAGCGGGCGAACGGATGCGCAGGTCGTGCAGGCATTGGCCGAGGCCATGGCCGAGTGGGCCGCAGGCCAGGCTTCCTAGAATCGGGCGATGAGCACATCTGCCGCCCCCATCGTCTGCATCGGCGGCCTCAACATCGACCGCAAGCTCAAGCTGCTGTCGAATTCCCTGCAGGGCTCGTCCAACCCCTGCGAATCACATGAGACGCCCGGCGGCGTCGTGCGCAACGTGGCCGAGAACCTGGCGCGCCTGGGCTTGCCCGTGGCCCTCGTCGCTGCCGTGGGCGACGACGCCGGCGGCCGCATGCTGCTGGAACATGCCGCCGCCGTCGGCATCGACACGCGCGCCGTCATCCGCCTGCGCCGCCACGCCAGCGACAGCTACACCGCCGTGCTGGCGCCCGACGGCAGCCTGGAACTCGGCCTGGCCTCGATGCCGCTGGTCGAAAGCCTGAACCCCTGGGCCCTGGAGGCCAGCAAGGCGCTGCGCGCTGGCGCCGCGCTGGTCGTCGCCGACGGCAACCTGCCCACCGACGCCTGGCCGCTGTTGCTCGGCGAAGCCCGCGCCAGCGGCATCCCGCTGGTGGGCGTGGCGGTGTCCGAGGCCAAGATGGAGCGCCTGCCGGAGCGACTGGACGGCCTGCACCTGCTCGTCATGAACATGGGCGAGCTGGCCACCATCGCCGCCGACGCCAACACGGCTTTCGACGCACTGCATGCGCGCGGCGTCGGCTGCGTGCTGGTCTCGAAGGGTGCCGACGGCCTGTTGCTCAGCGAGCGCGAGCATGCACCGCGCCATTGGCCGGCACCGCAGGTCCACGTTGTCGACGTGACCGGCGCGGGCGACGCGCTGTCGGCCGGCGTCTGCGCGGCGCTGCTGCGCGACTGCGACGACTTCGATGCCGCCGCCCGCCTGGGCCTGGATTTGGCGGCGCTGACGCTGCAGACCGAGGACAGCGTGCACGCCGAACTGAACCCGAGTTTTCTGGAAGACCGATGAACCCACTGATCCAACTCTCGCCCGAAGTGGCGGCCGCCCGTGCGCAGGGCCAGCCCATCGTGGCCCTGGAATCGACCATCATTGCCCACGGCATGCCCTGGCCGCAGAACCTGGAGACGGCGCGCGAGGTCGAGGACGTCATCCGCATCGAAGGCGCCGTGCCCGCCACCATTGCCGTCATCGGCGGCCGCATCCGCGTCGGACTGACCGATGCCGAGCTGCAGCAGCTGGCCCAGGCGCCCGACGCGATGAAGCTCAGCCGCCGCGACCTGCCGTTCGCCATCGCGACCGGCAAGCTCGGCGCGACCACGGTGGCTGCGACGATGATCTGCGCCCACCTGGCCGGCATCGAGGTCTTCGTGACCGGCGGCATCGGCGGCGTGCACCGCGGCGGCGCCGAAAGCTTCGACATCTCGGCCGACCTGCAGGAGCTGGCCCGCACGCCGGTCGCCGTCGTCTGTGCGGGTGCCAAGTCCATCCTCGACCTCGGCCTGACGCTGGAGTACCTGGAGACGCACGGCGTGCCGGTGCTGTCGGTCGGCCAGGACAACTTTGCTGCCTTCTTCACGCCCGACAGCGGGATGAAAGCCGACTTCCGCATGGACGATGCGGCCGAGCAGGCGCGCTTCATCCGCGCGAAGTGGACGCTGGGCCTGGACGGTGGCGTCGTCGTCAGCAACCCGGTGCCGGCCGCCCAGGCCATGCCGCGCGAGGAGATCGACGCGATCACGGCTCAGGCGCTGGCCGAGGCCGATGCCCAGGGCATCGTCGGCAAGGCGATCACGCCCTTCCTGCTGGCGCGCATCAAGGCGCTGACGGGCGGCCGAAGCCTGGCCACCAATATCGCGCTGGTCAAGCACAACGCGGTGGTGGGTGCGCGCCTGGCGCGCGCGCTGAAGGCCTGATCAGCCCAGCTTGAGCCGCCCCTCGCGGCTTTCGGCCAGCAGCCGCTGGGCGGCGCGTTCGAGCATGCCGATGACGACGTCAAAGCCGGCGACCGGGCCGAAGTAGGGGTCGGGCACGTCTTCGCCGGCCAGCTCGGGCACGAAGTCGGTCAGCAGCTGGATCCTGGCGTGGTGCTCGGGGGCCGCCTTCTTGCGCAGGGCATCGGCGTGCTCGGTCTCCATCACCAGCACGAGGTCGTACTGGCCGAAGTTTTCGGGCTGCACCCGCTGCGAGCGCCACTTGCGCTCGACGCTGTAGTTGTGGCGCGCCAGCGCCGCCGCGGCGCGCGCGTCCACCGGGCCGCCGCGGGGGTCGGCATGCACGCCGGCCGACGTGATGGTCTTGAACACGTCACCCAGCTTGGCCTTGAAGATGGCCTCGGCCATCGGCGAGCGGCAGATGTTGGCGGTGCAGACGAGCAGGATGGCGGCCATGGCTTAGCCTCTCGCAAGTTCTGTGCGCATCGCGTCGATGACCGCTTTGTAGTCGGGCTTGCCGAAGATGGCCGAGCCCGCGACGAAGGTGTCGGCGCCCGCCGCGGCGATCTCGCGGATGTTGTCCACCTTCACGCCGCCGTCGATCTCCAGGCGGATGTCGCGGCCGCTCTTGTCGATGATCTCGCGCACCTTCTTCAACTTGGACAGCGCGGACGGGATGAAGCTCTGCCCGCCGAAGCCCGGGTTCACGCTCATCAGCATGACGAGGTCCACCTTGTCGATGACCCACTCCAGCACGTCCAGCGGCGTGGCCGGGTTGAACACCAGGCCGGCCTGCTTGCCCTCGCCCTTGATCAACTGCAGCGTGCGATCCACATGGGCGCTGGCCTCGGGGTGGAAGGTCACCAGGTCCGCACCCGCGCGGCAGAAGGCCTGGGCCAGGCTGTCGACGGGCTGCACCATCAGGTGCACGTCCAGCAGCGCTGGCGAACCGTCGGGCTTGACCGCATGCTTGCGCAGCGCCTCGCAGATCATCGGCCCGAAGGTCAGGTTGGGCACGTAATGGTTGTCCATCACGTCGAAGTGGATCCAGTCGGCGCCGGCGGCAAGCACCGCCTTCACTTCCTCGCCCAGGCGGGCGAAATCTGCGGACAGCAGGCTGGGGGCAATGCGGTAGTCGGGGGCGGCCATGGCCGCGGATTCTAGGAGCGCGACCGGCGCCGGCTAGGCAGCCAGGCCCTTCAGCCACGTCTGCACCAGCCAGCCGACGATCTGCTCGTCACTGTGCGTGCCGCCGGCGCGCATGACCGCCAGCACCGGATCGCAGGCGCGGGCGAAGAGCGTGTAGAGCACCAGCTCGGGCGGCAGCGCGGCGTCGATATGGCGCTCGCGCTGGGCTTCGACGATCCAGCCGCCCAATTCGTCGGACAGCTGCATCAGCCTGTCCATGTAGGCCTTGTCCTGCGTGAGCGCTGCGCGCAGCGTCGAGTTCTGTGCCGGCAGCACCGGCATCTGGCCGGCAATCTGCTGCTCGTAGCACCAGCGCGCCACCGCCTCCAGACGCCCCAAGGCATTCAACGGCAGCGCGCGCAAGCGTGCCAGCTCGTCCAGCGCCCGGTCCAGCACGCGCACCATCGCCGCGGCGGCCAGCTCTTCCTTGGACGTGAAGTGCTTGTAGAGGCTGGCCTTGGCGATGCCGACATCGGCCACCACGGCGTCCACCGTCATGGCCTCGAAGCCTCTCTCGGCAAGCAGTCGGTCCACGGAGGCAATGATGGCCTCCTCGCGTGCCAGCAGCACCTGTTCACGGAAGCGGGGGCGAGTCATGTGGCCAATTGTAAAACCGGCGCAGGCATCTCCGCACTGTTTGGTATGCATAAGCCTGATGCATTCGCAAAATAAACCACATGGTTGACGGAATGAACTGATAAGTTCATATTTAAGCCTGTTGAGTTTTTTGCGAGGTCTGCGCCATGCTGGACTGGTTGCAACTGTTGAATCCCGTGCGACATCGTCACCTGCTGCCCCCGGGCGCTGCCGGTGCGTCGCCGCTGCCGTCCGCGCAGTGGCTGGCGCCGGTGCTGGCCGCCGCGCGGTTGCAAGGCCCGGGGTTGGCGGCGGGCGGATTGACGCTGCTGGCGCCCAGTGACGAGGCCTTGCGCGAGGCGGGCGTGGTGCCGGGCGAGCTGCCGCGCAACGAGCTGCAGCACTGGCTGCTGCGTCACCTCAGCGTGGACGACGCGCGCAGCGGCGGCCTGCTGCAGATGCTGGACGGCCAGTTGCTGCGACCGGGAGAAGCGCCGCGGCAGTGGCGTGACAGCGCCGGCCGGGTGGTGCGCCAGGTCGGCCGGGCTGGCGAGCAGGCCGGGCTGCGGGTGCAGGTGGTCGACCGAGCGCTTCAGCCCGTTGTCGCCACGCTGTGGGATCGCATCGCGGCCGACCCCAGCCGGCGGCGCTTTGCCACGGCGCTTGAATACACCGGCCTGGCCGCGCTGCTGAACTGCAATGGGCCGTTCACCGTGCTGGCGCCGTCGTCCCGCGGGCTGGCACGAGCCGCCGCGCGGCTCGGCCTCAGCCCTGCCGCCTTGTGGGCTGACCGGGCCCTGCTGACCCGGCTGCTGTCGCGCCATCTGCTGCCGGGGCGCCTGCCGAGCAGTGAACTGCCATGGAGCGGCGCGATGCACACGCTGGCCGGGCAGACGCTTCAGTGGAGCGCCCTGGGCCTGCTGCGCAGCGGTGACCTGCTGCTGCCGCTGGCGCCGGGCAGCGACCTGAGCTGCAGCAACGGCGTGCTGCATTGCCTGGACGAGGTGCTGCTACCGCCCGACGACTGAGCAGCCCCTTTTCCCATTCCCCACCGATGTCTTGTCAGCGCGCCCAGCGGGGTGTGCTGGTTTCACTCACCCCGAAAGGAGACGAAATGAGTTTGCAAACCTTGTGGCGCGGTCTCGCCGCCGCCTTGCTCGCAGGTGTTCTGGCCGGCTGTGGCGGCAGCGACCCCGAGCCGACCGTGGTCGAGGTCGCCCAGAACGACAGCCGTTTCAGCATCCTCGCCGAGGCGGTGGTGGCGGCCGATCTGGCCGGCCCGCTGTCCGAGGCGGGGCCCTTCACCGTGTTGGCACCAACGGACGTCGCCTTCGCGGCACTGCTGACCGAACTCGGTGTCAGCAAGGCCCAGCTGCTGGCCGACAAGCCGCTGCTGCGCACGGTGCTGCAGTACCACGTGCTGGGTGCCAGCGTGCCGCAGGCCTCGGTGCCACTCGGCAAGCCGATCACGCCGCTGCAGGGCGGCATCTTCAAGGTCGACAAGGTCGGCAATGACCTCGTCGTCACCGATGGCCGCAACCGCCAGGCGCGCATCACGGGCACCGACATCATGGCCCGCAACGGCATCATCCATGTCGTCGACCGCGTGCTGCTGCCGGCCAACCTCAACATCGTGCAGACCGCGCAGGCCGTGCCCGACCTCAGCATCCTGGTCGAGGCCGTCGTCGCCGCCGATCTCGTCAGCACGCTCAGCGGCACCGGCCCGTTCACCGTCTTCGCGCCCACGAACAGCGCGTTCGCGAAGCTGCTCACCGAACTGGGCGTCACCAAGCAACAGCTGCTTGCCAACAAGCCGCTGCTGACCCAGGTGCTGACCTACCACGTGCTGCCGTCCCGCGTGCTGAAGGCCGACGTGCCGGTGGGAGCAGCGATCACGACCGTGCAGGGCCAGACCTTCACCGTTGACGCCACGCTCGCCATCACCGATGCCCGCGGCCGCAAGTCCGCCATCACGGCCACCGACGTGCTGACCAGCAATGGCGTTGTCCATCTCATCGACACCGTGATCCTGCCCCGCCCCTGATCGGGCTTTTCTACCCATCCCCCCGTTCCCCAACCCTCCCTAGGAGCTTTCCATGAAGAAACTGATCGCCGTGAGCCTGCTCTCCCTGACCGCCCTGGCCGCCCAAGCCAAGGACATCGTCGATACCGCCGTTGGCGCAGGCAACTTCAAGACCCTCGCCACCGCGCTGCAAGCGGCCGGTCTGGTGGACACGCTCAAGGGCCCCGGCCCGTTCACCGTCTTCGCGCCCACGGATGCCGCCTTCGCCAAGGTGCCCAAGGCCGACCTCGACGCGCTGCTGAAGGACAAGGCCAAGCTGACCGCCGTGCTGACCTACCACGTCGTGCCGGGCAAGGTCATGGCCAAGGACGTCAAGGCCGGCAAGGTCAAGACCGTTCAGGGCAGTGAGCTGACCGTGTCGACCAGCGGCGGTGTCATGGTCGACAACGCCAAGGTGACGGCCACCGACATCGCCGCCGACAACGGCGTCATTCACGTGATCGACAGCGTCATCATGCCGAAGTGAGGCCCCTCGCCCAGTCGCGCCACGCTGAACGCGGGCGCGCCTGGTCGATCCCCCGAGGGGATGGCGATGCTTGCGGCATCGAGCCGCAAGCACATCGCCGTACGGGCCGGCTTGGGAGCGGCCCGGCGCTCGGCCCGAAGCCGCGGCGCACCCTTGGAGTGACATTCAACGCGGGCGTGTGAAGGCGTCCCGCGCTTTCTGCGCTTCGGCCCAGTGGTGGCAGCCCGGCTGGTGGTCGTTGATCAGGCCCATGGCCTGCATCAGGGCATGCATGGTCGTCGGGCCGACAAACTTCCAGCCGCGCTTCTTCAGGTCCTTGGACAGGGCCTCGGAGGGCGCCGACTGCGACAGGTTGTGTGCGATGGAGTTCTTCGGCGGCTCGAAGCGCCACAGGTAGGCCGCCAGCGACCCCTCGGCCGCCACCAGCTCCACACAGCGCGCCGCGTTGTGGATGGCGGCCTCGATCTTGCCGCGGTGGCGCACGATGCCGGCGTCCAGCAGCAGGCGGTTCACATCGGCTTGGCCAAATCCCGCCACGCGGTTGTAGTCAAAGCCGGCAAAGGCCGCGCGGAAGGCTCCGCGCTTGTTCAGGATGGTCCGCCACGACAGGCCGCTCTGGAAGCCCTCCAGGCATAACTTCTCGAACAAGCGGAAGTCATCGGCCACCGGCCGGCCCCATTCCTCGTCGTGATAACGCAGATACGTCTCGTCGCCTGGTGCGGCGGCGCACCAGGCGCAGCGCGGTCGGCCGTCCGGGGGCAGGTACAGGGGTTTCATGGTGAGCGGTATTTCTCGGCCAGCTGCCGCAAAGTGCCGTCGCGTTCCAGCCGGCGCAGTGCCTGCGTCAGCCGTTCTTCATGCGCAGCCGGCAGGTCGGCGCGCAGCGCCAGGTATTGCGGCTCCTCGTGGAAGACCGTGCGGCCGAACTTCAGTTTGTCGCCGAGCCGGTTGTCGTTGACATGACGCAGCAGGTTGATGTCCTGGCCGTAGATGGCATCGGCGCGGCCCAGCGTCAGCATCTGCAGCGCCTCGCGCTCCGAGCCCACCTCGGCAATGGACACCCCGCCGGCGACGAGCCGGCGCGCCAATGCGGTGCCGCGCATGACCAGCACGCGCTTGTCGCGGCTGGCGGCGGCCAGATCTGGCAGGGCGTCGAAGTGGCGCGCATCCTCGGCGCGCTGCAGGACGACATGGCGGATGGTGTACAGCGGCACTGGGGCATAGCGCCACTGCTTCTCGCGCTCGGGCGACTTCAGCAGGCAGAAGAAGGCATCGACCAGCCCCTCGGCCAGCAGGCGCTCCACGCGCTTCAAGGGCACCTGCTGATTCAGCCCCGTGAAACGCAGGCCTGGGTCGAGCCGCTCGACAGCACGCAGCACTTCCATGCACAGGCCCGGCCGCGCCGCGCCGCCGTCGGGGTCGTATTTGACCGTTGAGCCGCTCTGCTGGGCGGTGCGCAGATGCAGTTCCTGCGCTGTTGCGGCCGCCGCAAGGCTCAAAAGCCCGCTCAGCAGCCAGAGACCGCGGAGCACTTAGGATCAGACTTCCCAAAAAACATGCGGCGAGCATAGCTTTCGGCGCCGAAAATCACCTGATGGCGAACCCCCGTTTCAGTTGCAGCGTTGTCGTGCAGGCCCTGCCCGAGCAGACCCATCTCGAGCAAGGCCTGTATGCGTTCAGCTACACCGTCACCATCGAGAACACCGGCGACGTGCTGGGCCAGTTGATCGGCCGGCACTGGGAGATCACCGATGCGCGCGGCCAGCTGCAGGTTGTCGACGGCCTGGCCGTCGTCGGCCACCAGCCGGTGCTGGCGCCCGGGCAGAGCTTCCAGTACAGCTCCTGGGCCCAGATCGGCACGCCGCAAGGCACGATGCGCGGTCGCTTCCTGTGCGTCACCGAGGCCTGCGACATCTTCTTCACCGACGTCGACGAGTTCCTCCTGGCCGACAGCGCCAGTTTGCATTGAAGCCCCTCGCCCAAGGCCTACCTTGGTCGGTCCCCCGAGGGGACGGCGATGCTTGCCGGCTCGACCGACAAGCACATCGCCAGGACGGGCCGGCTTGGGAGCGGCCCGGCGCTCGGCCCGAAAGAGTCAAGGACCGGAATTGACCAGTCGCAGTTGGGACCTCACCGCGCTGCTGAACGCGGCCGACCCGCAGGCGCAGCTGGCTGAGCGCAACCTGTGGCTGGTGCGCCTGCTCGAATGGCTGCGGCATGCGCCGCGTGAGGAGGCCGTCAAGGCACTCGGCACCCCGCGGCCCATCGTCCGCCTCAAGCACCTGCTGAATGTGCTGGAGCGCCACCCCGAGCACGCCGCGGCGTTTGCCGGTGTCATCGGCGGCGTCTGGAACGATGTCGACGCGGTCGCGCTGTTTGCCGAGGTCGGCTTTGCGCCGCGCATGGCGCTGTGGAGCGAATTCCTCGGCCGCCTGCGCCGCCGCCTGCTGCCGGCCACCACCGACACGCGCGACCTCGCGGAACTGTTCGAGCTGCTCTTCGGCGATGAGACCGACGAGGACTGGATCGCCGCCATCGACGATGAGCTGCTGGCCCGGCTGAGCCTGCTGTTCTCGACCGCGCCCGACGGCGGCTGGCGCGTCGAGATGCGCGCCGCGGTCACCGTGCTCGTCAGCAGCGTGCATGCGGTGGGGCTGTCCGGCTCACTGCGTGTGCGCATGGACGAGCTGACGCTGCAGGACCGGCCCTTTCACAAGCTGCCCGCCGCCTGGGAGGCCGTCGAGCGCGCGCTGACGGGCGACCCCGCCGGCCTGGCGCCGGCCATGCAGTACCTGCACGCGTTGCTGGACCGCTGCCGCGCCGCCGCGCAGACGGTGCCGGCGCATCTGGAAGCGCATGGCGTGTCGGTCGACCTGATGTTCTCGGTGGAGCAGCTGGGCGCGCGGCTGGACCGCATCGAGGCGCTGCTGGCCTGCCTGCTGTCCAGGCAGCCGCAACGCGAGCTGCTGCGGCTCATTGCCGGCCTGGTGCGCGTGGTGCACGAGCGGCGCAGCCTGCGCACGCTGTTCGCACGCCATTACTCGCTGCTGGCGCGCAAGGTGGCCGAGCGCAGCGCCGAGACCGGCGAGCACTACATCACCCGCAGCCGCAGCGAGTACGGCGACATGATCAGGCGCGCGGCCGGCGGCGGGGCCGTGCTGGCCGGCACCACCTTCCTGAAGTTCGCCATCGCGCTGCTGGGCTTCACGGCCTTCTGGGGCGGTTTCTGGGCCGGCGTCAACTACGCGTCTTGCTTCGTCCTCATCCATCTGCTGCACTGGACGGTGGCGACCAAGCAGCCGGCCATGACGGCGCCGGCCATGGCCGACCGGCTGCTCTACATCGACCGGGATGACGGCGTGGTCGGCTTCGTCGACGAGGTGACCCATCTCGTGCGCTCGCAGGTTGCCGGCGTCATCGGCAACCTCAGCGTCGTCGCGCCGCTGGTGCTGGCCGTGCAGGGGCTGTGCTGGTTCGCCTTCGGCATGCCGCTGGTCGGCGAGCGGGAGGCCGAGTACGTGCTGGACTCGCTCAGCCTGTTCGGCCCCTCGCTGCTGTTCGCAGCCTTCACCGGCACGCTGCTGTTCGCATCCAGCCTGATCGCGGGTTGGGTGGAGAACTGGTTCGTCTTCCATCGCCTGGACAGCGCCATCGCCTGGAATCCGCGCATCGTCGGTACCGTCGGCCAGGCGCGCGCGCGCGCCTGGTCGCATTGGTGGCGGGCCAACATCTCCGGGCTGACGGCCAATATCAGCCTCGGCCTGATGCTGGGCCTGGCGCCGCCGCTGCTCGGCTTCATCGGCCTGGACCTGGATGTGCGCCACGTGACGCTCGCGACCGGTCAGCTCGCTGCGGCCGTGGGTGCGCTCGGTGTCGGCGTCATGGCGACCTGGGCCTTCTGGTCCTGCGTGCTGTGCATCCTCGGCATCGGCATGCTCAACGTCGGCGTCAGCTTCTTCTGCGCCTTCAAGGTCGCGATGCGCTCGCGCGGCGTTCGCCTGGCCGATCGCAAGCGCGTCTACGCGGCCATCCGCGCGCGGCTGCGGCGCCAGCCGATGAGCTTTTTGGTGCCGCGCCGTTGATCAGTCGTCCTTGCGCTCGCCCTTCTTGCGGCCCGAGAACATGGTCCACCAGACGATGAACACGAGGATCGCAAGCGCGCCGAGGGCTTCGAGCAGGAGGAGGAGCATGGGTCTGTGGGCGCGGGGTGGGCTGGCGGTGATTCTAGGAAGCCTGGCGGCCTGCTCCTCGCCGCCACTGCAGCCGCCCAGTCCTTCTCCCGACCCGGCAGTCACGGCCGCTTCGCCGAAGGCCGCGGCGCGCTGGGTCGCCGTTGGCTGGCAGGACCTGCCGGGCTGGGGCAGCGACGATCTGCTCGCCGCCTGGCCGGCCTTGCTGGCCAGTTGCCAGCGCCCCGCGCCCGGCTGGGCGGAGTTCTGCGCACGTGTGGCGCTGCAGCCACCTGCCGATGCGATGGAGGCGGCGCTGCTGCTGATGAAGCATCTGCGCCCGTGGCGGCTGCAAACCGACAACGGCGAAGCGACGGGCCTGCTGACGGGCTATTTCGAGCCCCAGCTCGCCGCCAGCCGGCAGCGCCAGGGCGCCTATCAATGGCCGCTGCATGCGCTGCCGGCTGACCCCGTGCTGCGGCGCATGCCGCGCCGCGACATCGACGCGCATCCGCGCTTCGCCGCGCTGGAGCTCGCCTATCTCGATGATCCTTTCGCGCTGCTGCAACTGCAGATCCAGGGCTCGGGCCGCCTGGTCGTGCGCGATGCTGCGGGCGCCGAGCGCATCACCCGCGTCGCCTTCGCCGGTCACAACGACCAGCCGTTCCAATCCGTCGCCCGCACGCTGCTGGGCCGCGGCGAACTGCGCGACGCCAGTTGGCCGGCGCTGAGTGAGTGGGCGCGCCGCAACCCGGCCAAGGTGCGCGATGCGCTGGCCGTCAACCCGCGCGTCGTCTACTTTCGCGAGGAGGCCCTGCCGGACGTCACGGTGGGGCCACGCGGCGCCCAGGGTGTGCCGCTGACACCGGGCCGCTCCGTTGCTGTCGACCGCTCTTTCATTCCGTTAGGCGCGCCGCTCTGGCTGGACAGCACCGAGCCGCTGTCCCCCACGCCGCTGCGCCGGCTGGTTCTGGCGCAGGACACCGGCGGCGCCATCCTGGGCGCGGTGCGCGCCGACCTGTTCTGGGGCTGGAGCGACGAGGCCGCGCTACAGGCCGGGCGCACCAAGCAGCCGTTGCGGCTGTGGGCGCTTTGGCCCGCAGGCGCTATTCCGAAACCTTGACGCCCTTCCAGAAGGCGTAGCGCCCCTTGATCTCCGCGGCCGCCGGCAGCGGGTCGGCGTAGTACCAGACCGCGTCGGTATTCATCTCGCCATTGACGAACAGGCTCAGGTACTGCGCCTGGCCCTTCCAGGGGCAGCCGCTGCGGTGGTTGGAGAAGGTCGTGTACTCCTTCTTCAACGACTCGGCCGGGAAGTAGTGGTTGCCCTCCACCACCACCGTGTCGTCGCTCTCGGCGATGGTCACGCCGTTCCAGACTGCTTTCATCTCGGGTCTCCGCGAAAATGGGTTGGATGCGACGCTATCACTCCCACCTCGGCCGCGACATCGTCGTCACCGGCGGCAGCGCCCGGGATCTTGAACCCGGCCAGTTCGGCGTCCTTGCCATCGACGGCGGCGCGGGCGGCTGGTCGGTCGTGCACAAGGGCCCGGGCGGCGACGTGGACGAACTCAACAACGAGATGCATTTCGAGACGCCGGAAGAAGCGCTGGCCTTTGCGAAGGAGTTGATCGGGCTGCTCGGTGGCTGACTTCGCGCCGGGCCACGAAAAGTGGGACACCCGCGACAACGCCCCTTTGACGCGTTAGGCTTTCGAGGTCCTCCCGACCGGAACCGCGCATGACTGCCCCGCTCCATTCGCTGACCCTCTACGGTGCCGAGGCCTCCGGTGCCGTCGCCATCGAAGCCGCATTGACGCTGCTGGGCCTGCCCTACACGCTGATCGAAGGCGCCACCTGGGCCGAGGAGGCCGCGCGGGACCGCGTGGCCACGAGCAACCCGATGCGCCAGATCCCGACGCTGGTCATGCCCGACGGCGAGATCATGACCGAGAGCGCGGCGATCCTGATCTACCTCGGCGACCTGGACCCGGCGGCAGGCCTTGCACCGGCGCCCACCGACCCGCTGCGGCGGCAGTTCCTGCGCTGGATGCTCTATGTGTCGTCGGCCATCTACGCGTTGCACTGGATCAAGCCGGACGTGAAGCGCATTGGCGCGCCGGAGACCTGCCGCGACACCGTCATCGAGGCCCTGCACGAGCGCATCGCCTTCTGCTGGGCCAACATGGATGAGCAACTCAACCCCGGCGACTACCTGCTGGGGGACGAGTTGACCGTGCTTGACCTTTACGTGGCCGTCGTCTCCCGCTTCGGGCCGTGGCGCGAACGCTTTCACGAAGTGGCGCCGCGCATGACGCCGGCGGTGCATCGCGTGGACAACGACCCGCGACTCGCGGCCCTGTGGGCCTCGCGCTTTCCGGAGGACTGAGCTGATGAAGTCCGAACGCTTCAACATCTTCGGTGGCCTCTTCGACATCGAGCGCAGCGGCGGCGGCTGGTCGGTGCTCGCGGTGGGCAACGATGGCAAGCGCGCACCCGCCCACTTCGTGATCCCGGAGTTCGTGGCCGACGATGAACTGGAACAGTTCCTGTTCGACCTGTTTCATGAACAGGCGGGCTACAAGAAGGGCGGGATCTTTCGGGTGCAGCGGTAGGGCGGCCAAATGCGCATCCACGCTAGCTGCCACTGCGGCGCCATCCGCTACGAAGCGACGGTCGATCCGCAGCGAACCGGCCTGTGCCATTGCACCGACTGCCAGCGGCTGACCGGCTCGGCCTACCGCGTGTCGGTGCCGGCGGTGGACGGCTCGTTCCGGCTGCTGTCCGGCGAGCCGCGCGTCTACGTGAAGCGGGGCGACGCCGGAACGCGCCGGGCGCAGGCGTTCTGCCCGAACTGCGGCTCGCCGCTCTACACCTGGGACGCCGACCATCCCGGCGTGGGGCTGGGCTTGCGTGTCGGCTGCATCGACGAGCGCGAGGCGCTGGTGCCTCGCCAGCAGAAGTGGTGCAGATCGGCGCTGCGCTGGACGCAGAACCTGGCAGGCCTGCCGAGCGCCGACGGCGAATGACCGTGCACGGTCACACTTGCCCGCCCGCCTTTGAGCCCTTGCCCTGCAGCACCGGCGCATCCGGCATGCCCAACAAATCCGCCGCCAGCGCCTCGGCCACCTCGATGCCGTCGACACCGGCGCTCATGATCCCGCCCGCATAACCCGCGCCCTCGCCGGCCGGGAACAGCCCGCGCACGTTGACACTCTGGTAGTCCCTCCCGCGGTTGATGCGCAGCGGGGATGACGTGCGCGTCTCCACGCCGGTCAGCACTGCGTCCGGCCGGTCGAAGCCGCGGATCTGGCGGGCGAAGGCGGGCAACGCTTCGCGGATCGCCTCCAGGCAGTAGGGTGGCAGCGAGCCATTCCCCTTCTGCTGCAGGTCGGTCAGCGACACGCCGGGCTTGTAGCTCGGCAGCACGTCGCCGAATTCCTTGCTGACCTGGCGCTTGATGAAGTCACCGACCAGCGAGCCGGGCGCCAGGTAGCCACCGCCGCCCAGCTCGTAGGCGCGGCTCTCCCAGAGGCGCTGGAAGGCCATGCCGTCCAGCGGGTTCACCGGGCTGCCGTCGCGCTTGCCGTCCTGGCGGTAGTCCTCGGGCGTCAGGCCGACGACGATGCCGGCGTTGGCATTGCGCTCGTTGCGCGAGTACTGGCTCATGCCGTTGGTGACGACGCGGTTCTCCTCGCTCGTCGCCGCCACCACGGTGCCGCCGGGGCACATGCAGAAGCTGTACACCGCGCGGCCGTTCTTGGCGTGGTGGACGAGCTTGTAGTCGGCCGCCCCCAGGATCTTGTTGCCGGCATGCGCGCCGAAGCGGGCCGCGTCGATCAGGCTCTGCGGATGCTCGATGCGGTAGCCGATGGAGAACGGCTTGGCCTCCATATGCACGCCGCGGGCATGCAGCATCTGGAAGGTGTCGCGCGCGCTGTGGCCTAGCGCGATGACGACGTGGGTTGTGTCGATCTGCTCGCCGGATTCCAGCGTCACGCCGCGCACGGCGCCGTCCTCGATGAGGAGGTCGGCCATCTTCTGCTGGAAGCGGATCTCGCCGCCCAGCGCCTCGATGTCGGCGCGCATCTTGATGATCATGCTGACCAGCCGGAAAGTGCCGATGTGCGGCTTGCTGACGTAAAGGATCTCGTCCGGCGCGCCGGCCTTGACGAACTCAGTCAGCACCTTGCGCGTCAGGTGGCGCGGGTCGGTGATCTGGCTCCACAGCTTGCCGTCGGAGAAGGTGCCAGCGCCGCCTTCGCCGAACTGAACATTGCTCTCGGGGTGCAGCTTGCGCTCACGCCACAGCCCCCAGGTGTCCTGCGTGCGCTCGCGCACCGCCTTGCCGCGTTCCAGCACGATGGGCCTCAAGCCCATCTGCGCAAGGATCAGCGCGGCGAACAGGCCGCAAGGGCCGAAGCCGACGACGACCGGGCGCGGGCCGGTGAACTCGCCGACCTGCGCGAGGAAGCGATAGCCGGTGTCAGGGGTCGGGCGGACTTGGTGGTCGCCGGCGAAGCGCGCCAGCACGGCGGCTTCGTCCACGCCCTCGGCGAGCGCGCAGTCGAGCGTATAGACGAGCTGGATGTCGCTGCGCTTGCGGGCGTCGTAGCCGCGGCGGAAG
Organism: Pelomonas sp. Root405; assembly: GCF_001425165.1. GTDB lineage: Bacteria > Pseudomonadota > Gammaproteobacteria > Burkholderiales > Burkholderiaceae_C > Pelomonas. Next base: position 404,339 of record NZ_LMDU01000011.1, on the reverse strand, counting down.
ACGTGGACGGCGCTCAGCTCGGCGTCGGCCAGCTTGAGCCGCGCCAGCACAGCGGGGCGCAGCGCGTCTTCGGCGTGGGCCAGCGGCAAGCGGAGTTCAGTGATGCGAATCATGATTTGGTCGATATCTAGCCGACAAAAACAAACAGGCCCCGCGGGGCCTGTTGATGGTGAACCTTCAGGCGTTCGGCCTGAAAGATCAGCCCGAATGCGGGCGCTTGCCCGGGTTCTTCTTGGAGCGGGTGTGGGCACCGCGCTCCAGGCTGCGCAGCTGGCCCTTGGGGGCCGTGAACGTCACGCCCTTGGGGGCTTCGGGACGGGGGGAGGCGCGGCGGTCCGCTTCGGTGATGATTTTGTTGCCCATGAGTGGCTCCAGTGAAACTTAGCCCACAGCAGGGGCAAAACGACGAAAGGCGCGGATTTTAGCCTGTGCGGCCAAGCCAGCCCTCAAATTCGGGCAGATCCATCGGTCGGGCGAGCAGATAGCCCTGGATCAGGTCACAGCCGCAGGCCTCGATGACGGCCAGTTCGGCGGCGTTCTCGACGCCCTCGGCCGTCACCGTCAGGCCCAGCCCCTGGCCAACGCCGACGATGGATTTCAGCAGGGCCTGGCGGCGCGGGTCGGCGTCCACATCCTGGATGAAGCTGCGGTCGATCTTGAGCTCGTCCACCGGCAGGTGCTGCAGATAGGCCAGCGACGATTGGCCGGTGCCGAAGTCGTCGATGGCCAGGCGCACGCCCCAGGTCTTGAGCGCATGCAGCACGGCGATGGGGTCGGTGCCGCTGGACATCAGGCCGGTCTCGGTCACCTCCAGCTGCAGCTGGCCGGGGTCGACGCGGTATTCGGCCAGCAGTGCCGCCAGGCGGGCAGGCAGGGTCTGGTCCTGCAGGTCCAGCGTCGAGATGTTGACGGCGATGCACAGCGGCTCGCGACCTTCCGCCTCCCAGGCGGCCAGCGTGCGCACGGCGCGGGCCAGCATCCAGTCGGTGATCTGGCGGATGCGGCCGCTGCGCTCGGCAAACGGGATGAAGTCGCCCGGCGGCAGCCAGCCGCGCTGCGGGTGATGCCAGCGCACCAGCGCCTCGGCGCCGGAGATGCGGCCGGTCCTCAGGTCGCGCTTGGGTTGCAGGAACTGGCGCAGCTGGTCCTGCTGGATGGCGGTCGCCAGGTCGGACAGCAGGCTCAGATGTAGCGCGCGGGCGGCCTCGGCCCCGGGGTTGTAGACAGCCACCGCCTGGCGCAGCCGCTTGGCCTCGAACATCGCCTGCTCGGCGCGGCGCAGCAGGGCCTCGGTGTCGGCGGCGTGCTCGGGCCAATGGGCCACGCCCAGCGACACCGACAGGTCCAGCGACTGACCTTGCCAGCTCAGCTTGTGCTCGACTTCTTCGCGCAGCTGGGCAGCCAGCGCGGCACCGTGGTCCAGGCGCAGCACCGGCGCGAGCGCGGCAAAGGTGCCGCCGGCCAGGCGCCCATAGGCGGCGACGCCTTCGAACAGCCCCGCGAGCTTGGTCGCCGCGCCGCGCAGCAGCGCGTCGCCGGCGTCAAAACCCAGCACGCCGTTGACGGCCTTGAGGCGGTCGACGTCGATGCAGATCAGCACGGCGAGCCGTTCGCCCTCCGGCAGGTTGGCCAGCAGCCGGTCGCCGTCGGCGATGAAGCGGGCGCGCTGGGGCAGGCCCGTCAGCAGGTCGACGTCGGCCAGGCGCCGCAGTTGGGCCTCGCGCTCGCCGACGGCCGCGGCCATCGTGTTCATCGCGCTGGCCATGTGGCCCAGCTCGTCGGATGAATCGACCTTGATCCGGTGGCCGTACTGGCCCTGGGCGATCAGCTCGGCACCGTCCTCGGCACGCTTGAGCGGGTTGATGATGGAGCGCGTGACACCCACGGCCAGCAGCGCGCCGGCAACCAGGGCGCCGACGCACAGCGCCAGCACGCCGGTGCGGTCGACTTCGAGCTGGTCGCGCAGCTCGCGGGCCTGGGCGGTGCCGGCGCGCTCCTCGCTCGCGGCCAGCTGGTGGATGGCGCTGACGAACAGCGACAGCGCCGACTCGGTGTCGCTGCCCAGCAGCGCCCGGGCGGCCTCGAAATCGTCACTCTCGATGAGGTTGCGCACGTCGACATAGCTGGCGCGGTAGTCGGTCAGACGCAAGCGGACCTCGGCCAGCCGCTCTGCGCGCGGGCCCGGGGGCAGCACCATGGCCAGGCGCTGCATGGCGTCGTCGAGCCGGTTGTTGGCCGATGCGATCTCGGGGTAGGCGGCCACGCGCAGTTCGGCGTCGGGGCTCATCAGCACGAGCAGCTTGCGCGCCACCGCCTCGGCGTTGCGGTTGATCTCGTTGACAGAGTCGCGGATGACGGCCTGGTCGTCGACGATGCGGTTCAGTGCGTCGGAAAGGCCGTTGAGCCGGTGTACCGACAGGACTGCCAGCCCGATCAGCAGCAACAGCAGCAGCGCGAAGGCCAGCCCCAGGCGGGTGCGGATGCGCAAGCGCCGTGACAGGCTGCGCACAGGCGCCGCGGCGTCAGTCATTGACGACAGGCTCCCTGGCACAGCGCCAGGTTCACTCAGCGCTCCAGCGCGTCAGCAGCAGCCGCGCCGTGGCCACGTTGGTGGCGCAGGGCACGTCGTGCACGTCGCAGGCGCGCACCAATGCATTGATGTCGGGTTCGTGAGGCTGCGGGGTCATCGGGTCGCGCAGGAAGATGACGCCGTCCAGCTCGCCCACCGCCAGCCGCGCGCCGATCTGCAGGTCGCCGCCCAGCGGCCCGCTCAGCATGCGCTCGATGACGAGGTCATGCGCGGCGCTGAGGCGTGTGCCGGTGGTGCCGGTGGCGATCAGCTGGCAACGGCGCAGCAGGGGCAGGAAGTCGGCGGCGAGGGCGATCATGTCGTCCTTCTTGCCGTCGTGGGCGATCAAGGCGAGTTTCATCGAGCGGGCTGCTTTGCAAAGCGATCACGTTACACGCAGTGCGTGCGGCGAAGTGCGAAGAACTGCGCAGTTACGGGCCCTGAGTGGCTCGCGCACACAGGCTGTCACCGATCAGCTTGCAAAAACTGCTCACTGCCACGCGCTGACAGCAGATGCGCGGCAGGATAGGCGTCCCCGAAACCCCGTCACGTCCGGCCATGAACTTCCGCCAGCTCCACCAAGGCCCTGAACTCCTGAAGATCGCCAACGTCTGGGACGCCGGCAGCGCCGTGCTCGTGCAGGCGCTGGGCGTGCCGGCCCTGGCCACGACCAGCGCCGGCCTGGCCTGGGCGCTGGGCTATGCCGACGGCAACCACCTGCCCATCGACGAGCATGCTGCCGCCATCCGGCGCATCGCCCGCGTCGCCCGCGTGCCGTTGAGTGCCGACAGCGAGGCCGGCTACAGCGAAGACCCGGCCACAGCGGCCGACAACGTCATGCGGCTTGTCGATGCGGGGGCGGTTGGCATCAACCTCGAAGACGGCGCCGGCGCGCCCGCCCTGCTGTGCCGCAAGATCGAGGCGATCAAGACGGCGGCAGCCAAGGCCGGCGTCGACGTGTTCATCAACGCGCGCTGCGATGTCTACCTGCGCAACTTGGCCCCCGGCCGCGCGGTCGAGGAGGTGCTGCTGCGCGCGCGGGACTATTTGGCTGCCGGCGCCGACGGCCTGTTTGCGGCCGGGGTGACGACGGTGGCCGACATCGAGGCGCTGGTGGCCGGCCAGCCGCTGCCGCTGAACGTGATGGCGCGGCCGACCCTGCCGAGCCTGGACGAACTGCAGCGCCTGGGCGTGCGCCGCGTCAGTGCCGGCAGTGCCATTGCCGAGGCGGCCTGGGGCCGGGCGCAGCGGGCCGCGGCCGGGTTTGTGCAGCAGGGCACGGGCGCGGACCTGTTCGACGGCGCGGCGCCCTATCCGCAGATCAACGCGGCGTTGAGCGCTGCGAATCCGGCGCAAGCCTGATCAAGGCTGAACGGACACCCGCAGCTGCAGCTCGCGCTCGGGTTGGCCGACCGCGTCACGGCTGCTGACGGTGCCGCGCTGCCCCGCCGGCTCTGCCGCGCCACCACGGCGCGCGACGGTCTGCCAGCGATCCAGCGGCAGGTCCAGCGTGGACTGGAACTCGCCGCCGTCCTTGGCGACGCTGAACTCGACCCGCACCGGCGCGCGACCGCCCGGCCAGGTCGGCTTGACGGCGAAGCTCTCCGCGGCACGGCGCTCGCGCGGCTGCGGGTTGACGTAGACACCGCGCACCGTGCCGGTGGGGGCGACCTCGACGACCGGGTCCACCCATTGCAGCGGTTCGCGCGTCGTCAGCCGCATGCTGGCGCGCTGCCCGTTGTGCACCTGCAGCCGAAGGCCCGGCTCGGGCGCCGCCTGCGCCGTGGACGTGACGACGCCGGGCCCGCGCGGCGACACGGCGCCGGCCGTGCCGACGACGACGGCGCCATCGCGCACCGCGGCCTGGGCAGCGGCCGGCAGCTGGCTGTCCACCCAGCGCAGCTCGACCAGCAGCTGCACGGCGGGCGGTGCTGCAGCGGCGGGCAGGGCAAGCAGGCTCAGCAAAAGCAGGCAGCAGCGCTTCATGCGCCCGAGCTTAGTCCCGCTCGGCGACTCGTCTCATCTGCAAAAGCCGCGGTCCGAACAGGTTGATCGCCAGACCGGCCATCACCAGCGCCGCCGCCGTCAGCTTCCAGCCCGGCAGCGACTCGGCCAGCAGCAGGCTGCTGGCCCCCATGCCGAAGATGGGCACCAACAGCGCCATCGGCACGATGCGCGCGGCCGGATGGCGCGCCAGCAGCCAGCTCCAGCAGCCATAACCGAACAATGTGTTCGCAAAGCTCTGCCACAGCACCGCGGCCCAGGTGCCTGCGTCAGCGGCGGCCAGCCCGGTGCTGATGCGCGCCGGCCCGTCCACCACCAGGGCCAGCACCAGCAGCGGCGGCACCGCGAAGGCGCTGCTCCAGACGACATAGGCCAGCATGTTCACCTTGCCGGCGCGCTTGCCGACGATGTTGCCGCAGGCCCAGGAAAAGGCAGCGGCCAGCACCATCGCCAGGCCCAGCGGGGACGTCGCGCCGTCAGTGTGAAAGACGATGACGGCGATGCCGGCAACCGCCAGCACCAGGCCCAGCCACTGGCTCGGCAGCACGCGTTCGTTGGCCAGCCAGACGGCCAGCAGCAGCGTGAAGAACACCTGGGTCTGGATGACCAGCGAGGCCAGCCCCGGCGAGATCTCGCTGCGCATCGCCAGGTAGAGCAAGCCGAACTGGCCGACCGCGACGAAACCGCCATAGCCCGCCAAGTTGCGCCAGCCTACCGCCGGCCGCGCCAGGAAGAAGCAGGCCGGCACGAAGGCGATGGCAAAGCGCAGCACCGCCAGCGTCATTGGCGGCAGCACATCCAGCGCGACCTTGATGACGACGAAGTTGCTGCCCCAGATCGCCACGACGGCCAGCGCGAGCAGGAAGTGACGCAGCGGCAGGGTGGCAGTCATGCGGCGCATTCAGTCGATACAGACGCGGTTGCGCCCTTCAGCTTTGGCCTTGTAGAGCAGCCGGTCGGCGCGCTCCAGCGTCTGCGCCAGCGTTTCGCCGCGGCGGTGGCCGGTCAGGCCGATGGAGACGGTGACCGACACCTTGGCGCCGCCGACGTCGACCTGCAGCGCGGCGGTGTGCTCGCGCAATCTCTCCATGCCGCCCAGCGCCGGCGGCATGGCCGTGTCGGGCATCAGCACGAGGAACTCCTCGCCGCCCCAACGGGCCAGCACATCGGTGCCGCGCATGGCCGCCTGGCCCGCCTGGGCGAAGGCGCGCAGCACCGCGTCGCCTGCCGCGTGGCCGTGCAGATCGTTGACGCGCTTGAAATGGTCAAGGTCGGCGAGGGCGATGCAGAAGTCGTGGTGGTGGCGCAGCGAGCGCAGCAGCTCCTGGTCCATCAGCGCCTGCACCTGGCGGCGGTTGGGCAGGCCGGTCAGCTCGTCGCGCGTGGCGATGGCCTGCAGCTGCGCCAGCGCCCGGCCGAGTTCCTCGCGCTGCTGGGACAGGCGGCGGCGGATCAAGCTCAGCCGCGCCGTCAGCACCGCGACGGCAGGCAGCATGCAGGCCAGCATGACGAAATGGCCGATCTCCACCGCGGGCGGGTAGGCGTCGGGACGCAGCCAGGCCATGGTGGCCATGACCAGGCTGAACATCGCCAGCGCGAACAGGCTCAGCGCATAGGCCTTGCGGGCGCGCAGCTGGAACATGCCGAACATGAGGATCAGCGTCAGCACCGGGAACACCATGCCGCGCAGCGGCCCCGCCTGCGCATAGCCCAGCGCCGCGGCGCTGATCGCGAAGGCGATCTGCTGGCTGGTCAGCGAGGGGTCGCGAAAGCGCAGCGACCAGCCGCTGCGGATGGCGCCATACGCGACAGCCATGCCGCCCAGCGACACGACCGTCCAGGCCCACAACAGGCCGCGCCCGCTGCCGCCAAAAAGGTGCACCGCGTAATGCAGCATGACGATGCTGATGAGCATCAGCGCCGTCGCCAGCGAGGTCTGGCGCAGCCTCAACCGCTGCGCGGGTTCGGTGCCCAGCCAGAGATCGCCGAGCCGTTGGAAATGCGACTTCACCGCGCAAGCCTAACGCGGCTTTCACCGCCAGTCAGGCTGTTGCCCCAGCGCGCCGCGATCTTGTTCACGCCCGTTCAGCCACCCAGGTGGCCCAGCGGCAGCACGCCACTGGCCTTGACCTCGCCGAGCGAGAAGCTGGTGTGGATGTCCTTCACGTTGGGCAGGTTCAGCAGCGTGTCGATGGAAAAGCGTGAGAAGGCATCGAGATCGGTCGCCATGACCTGCAGCTCGAAGGTGCCGGCGCCCGAGATGTAGTGGCAGGCGATGACCTCGGGCAGCTGGCGGATGGCGTCTTCCAGCGGCTTGGTGGCGGCGCCCGCGCTGCGCTCGGCGTCCACGCGCACGAAGGCGAGCACGCCCAGGCCGAGCTTGCGGCGGTCGATCTCGGCGCGGTAGCCGGTGATGTAGCCCTGGTCCTCCAGCCACTTCACGCGCCGCCACGTCGGGGCCGCCGACAGGCCGATGCGCTGGGCCAGCTCGGCGTTGGACAGGCGGGCGTCGGCCTGCAGCTCGGCCAGGATGGCGATGTGGTGGCGGTCGAGGGCATCGGAGGTGGCGTCTTCAGAACTCATGGTTTGCCCTGATCGTGAAAGTGGCGATGTGATTGAAGCGAATTTCAACGCTTTCGGCAAGAACGTTGCTTGCACCGTCGGTTTGCGGCGCAATTGAGAAAGCACTGCGCGCCGCCATTTCCCTACACTGACCGGTCCGGCCATACTGGCCACAAGCCCGCGCGCCAGCCTCACAAGGGCCGGCCTCTCGGGCCGCCATTCAGGAGCTCCCACCGATGAACGCCCCGCTGCCCGAACACATCCTGCGCGCCCTGCAGACCGTCTCCCTCGACGACAAATACGCGCTCGATACCGGCCGAGCCTTCATGAGCGGCGTGCAGGCGCTGGTGCGGCTGCCCATGCTGCAACGCACGCGCGATGCGCTGGCCGGGCTGAACACGGCCGGCTTCATCAGTGGCTACCGCGGCTCCCCGCTGGGCACCTATGACCAGGCGCTGATGCAGGCCAAGAAGCACCTGGCGAAGCAGAACATCGTCTTCCAGCCGGGCGTGAACGAGGAACTGGGCGCGACGGCCGTGTGGGGCACGCAGCAGCTCGACCTCTTCCCCGAGAAGGCCAAGTTCGACGGCGTCTTCGGCCTCTGGTACGGCAAGGGCCCGGGCGTGGACCGCTGCATCGACGTGTTCAAGCACGCCAACATGGCCGGCACGAGCAAGCACGGCGGCGTCATCGCCATCGCGGGCGACGACCACATCGCCAAAAGCTCGACGGCGGCCCACCAGAGCGACCACGTCTTCAAGGCCGTCGGCTTCCCGACCTTCTTCCCGAGCAGCGTGCAGGACATCCTGGACATGGGCCTGCACGCCTTTGCGATGAGCCGCTTCTCGGGCGTGTGGGCGGGCATGAAGACGATCCAGGAAATCGTCGAGTCCTCGTCGTCGGTCAGCGTCGACCCCGACCGCGTCAACATCATCCTGCCGGAAGACTTCCAGATGCCGGCCGGTGGCCTGCACATCCGCTGGCCCGACCCGCCGCTCGAGCAGGAGTCGCGGATGATGAATTACAAGTGGTACGCCGCGCTGGCCTACATCCGCGCGAACAAGCTGAACTACAACGTCATCGAAGGCCGGAACGACCGCTTCGGCATCATCACCAGCGGCAAGGCCTTCAACGACACCCGCCAGGCGCTCAACGACCTGGGCCTGGACGACGACACCTGCAGGGCGCAAGGCATCCGCCTGCACAAGGTCAACGTCGTGTGGCCGCTGGAAGCGCAGATCACGCGCGATTTCGCCAAGGGCCTGCAGGAGATCCTGGTCGTCGAAGAGAAGCGCCAGATCATCGAGTACCAGGTCAAGGAAGAGCTCTACAACTGGCGCTCCGATGTGCGCCCGAACGTGCTCGGCAAGTTCGACGCCGGCGACGGTGGCGAGGGTGGCGAGTGGAGCGTGCCCAACCCCAGCGACCACTGGCTGCTGCGCCCGCAGGCCGACCTGACGCCGGCCATCATTGCCCGCGCCATCGCCAAACGGCTGAAGAAGCTGGGCGTGGACAGCGACATCGCCGCCCGCCTGGACGCGCGCCTGGCCATCATCGACGCCAAGGAAAACTCGCTGAAGGCCGAGGAGAAGACCGCCGGCGGCGCCGACCGCACGCCTTGGTTCTGCTCCGGCTGCCCGCACAACACGTCCACGCGCGTGCCTGACGGCAGCCGCGCGGTCGGCGGCATCGGTTGCCACTACATGGTCACGTGGATGCCCGGCCGCAACACGGCCACCTTCACGCAGATGGGCGGCGAGGGCGTGCCCTGGGTCGGCCAGGCGCCGTTCACCGGGGAGAAGCACATCTTCTCCAACCTGGGCGACGGCACCTACTTCCACAGCGGCAGCCTGGCGATCCGCCAGAGCATTGCCGCGGGCGTCAACATCACCTACAAGATCCTCTACAACGACGCCGTCGCGATGACCGGCGGCCAGCAGGTCGGCGAGCGGCCCGAGGGCCACACCGTCATCCAGATCATGAACAGCGTGATCTCGGAAGGTGTGAAGAAGCTGGTCATCGTCACCGACGAGCCCTTCAAGTACGAGGGCGTGGCCCTGGCGCCCGGCGTCACCGTGCACCACCGCGACGAGCTGGACGAGATCCAGCGCCAGTTCCGCGAGATCGAAGGCACCACGGTCATCATTTACGACCAGACCTGCGCCACCGAGAAGCGCCGCCGCCGCAAGCGCGGCAAGCTGGTGGACCCGGCCAAGCGCGTCGTCATCAACGAGCTGGTCTGCGAAGGCTGCGGCGACTGCTCGGTGCAGTCCAACTGCCTGTCCATCGAGCCGCTGGAGACCGACTTCGGCCGCAAGCGCCAGATCAACCAGAACACCTGCAACAAGGATTACTCCTGCGTGAAGGGCTTCTGCCCGAGCTTCGTCACGGTGGAAGGCGGCGAGCTGAAGAAGCCCAAGAAGGAAGCGCGCAAGAGCCCCTTCGACGCCGCGCTGCCGCAGCTGGCCATGCCCATCGTGCCCAACCCGGAGAAGGCCTGGGGCATCGTCGTCGGCGGTGTCGGCGGCACGGGCGTCATCACGATCGGCCAGTTGCTGGGCATGGCGGCCCACCTGGAAGGCAAGGGCGTCATCACGCAGGACGCCGCGGGCCTGGCGCAGAAGGGCGGCGCGACCTGGAGCCACATCCAGATCGCCAACAGCCCGGACGCGATCTTCTGCACCAAGGTCGGCACGGCAGAGGCTGACCTCGTCATCGCCTGCGACGCCATCGTCGCTGCCAACAAGGCCACGCTGGCCGTCATGCGCGAAGGTCGCACCTATGTGGCGCTGAACACGCACGGCTCGCCGACGGCGACGCTGGTCAGCGACGCCAACTGGAGTTTCCCGGGCGCCGCCTGCGAGGCGGCCGTCGGCAACGCGGTGGGCCGCGACCATCTCGGCTCCTTCGACGCCGAGGAAGTGGCCGTCAAGCTGGTGGGCGATTCGCTCTACACCAATCCGCTGATGCTGGGCTACGCCTGGCAGCAGGGCCGCATCCCGCTGAGCTACGACGCGCTGATGCGCGCCATCGAGCTGAACGGCGTGCAGGTCGACAACAACAAGGTCGCCTTCGAATGGGGCCGTCGCTGTGCGCAGGACCTGAAGAGCGTGCAGGCGCTGTATGCGGCGCAGCAGGTCATCCAGATGGTCAAGCGCCAGGGCATCGACGAGATCATCACCAAGCGCGTCGACTTCCTGACCGGCTACCAGAACGCCGCCTATGCGGCCGAGTACAGGGCCTTTGTCGACAAGGTGCGCGCTGCCGAAGCCAAGCTGGGCGCTACGACCAAGCTGACGGAGGCCGTCGCCCGCTACCTGTTCAAGCTGATGGCCTACAAGGACGAGTACGAGGTGGCGCGCCTGCACACCGACGCGTCATTCATCAACAAGATCGCCAACCAGTTCGAGGGCGACTACAAGCTGGTGCACCACCTCGCGCCGCCGCTGCTGGCCAAGAAGAACGACAAGGGCGAGCTGCAGAAGCGCCCCTTCGGCGCCTGGGTGCGCCCCGCCTTCGGCCTGCTGGCCCAGATGAAGGGCCTGCGCGGCACGGCTTTCGACATCTTCGGCCACACCGCCGAGCGCAAGATGGAGCGCCGCTGGATCGCCGACTATCGCGCCGGTGTCGACAAGGCGCTGGCCCGCCTGAGCGCCGAGACCCTGCCTACCGCGGTCGAGCTGGCCCGCGTGCCGGAAGACATCCGCGGCTACGGCCACGTGAAGGAGCGCCACGAGAAGGTCGCTCGCGCCAAGTGGGACGCGCTGCTGGCCAAGGTCTGAACAGCGCGCATCCTGGTGAAGCCCCGCAGGCCGCCCTGCGGGGCTTCGCCTTTTCAGGGTCTCAGCGTGGAGTGCTGCAGCAGGATCAGCCAACGGCCTTCGATGCGCTGGTAGGCGAAGCTGTAGCGCGCTGGCCGCGTCGTCGGCTGGCCGGCGACCTCCTCGGTGAACTCGTATTCGCCTGAGCGCACCGCCGTCTCGCCGAACAGCTGCAGGTTGCCGACGATCCAGCGCATGCGTGCCGTCGGCCGCTGCGCCATCTGGTCGAAGAACACCGGCAGTGCGGGGCCGTTCAGCGGCACGGCCACGTACTCGTCGTCGGTGATCAGCGCACCCGGGGCATAGAGCTGCTGCAGCCGGCGCGGGTCGCGTGCGTTGTAGGCGTCCTTCCAGTCTTCCAGCGCCTGCATGAGGTCGTTGACGCAGGTGCTGCCCGGCTGGTCGCAGCGCACGGGCTGCGACACGCGCACCGTGGGCGCTGTCGTGCAGCCGCTGCCGGCGATCACCACCATCAGCGCGCCGACCGCTGCGGCGAGCGGCCGGCGCATCTTGTCCATCATGGCCATGTCGAAATCCTTCGGTGTCTGAAGACGGGCTTAACGCTTGCCGCAGCGCGGCGTTCAACTTCGCGGCGCACGCAGGATGGCCGCCCTAGACTGCGCGCCTTCATGGTGCGCCGTCGCTCGATTCTCACGCTGCCTCTGGCCCTGGCTGCCGGCCATGCGGCCGCGGGCGAGATGCTGCGCACCGCTGCCCAATCTGGCATGAACCTCAAGTTCAACGTCAACGGTCCGCCGGGGTTCTGCGTCGACTACATCCAGGCCCTGCAGCGTGTGGACTCCGGCTTGCTGTTCAAGGGGTTGGACGAGGCGCTGCCCCTGACGCGCATCGAGAGCGACCTGGCGGCCGAGCGCATCGACTTGTTCTTTGCGCTGATGAAGACGCGTGAGCGCGTCGCGCGCTTCGGCTTCGTCGAGACGCCGGCGCTGTACAACGTGCGCCATCGCGTGGCGGTGCGTGCCGACGATGCGGTCAATGTGCAGGGCTTCGACGACATCCGCGCCCTGGGCGGCAACGGCATCATCCTGGCCACGCGTGCAACAGGCTGCGAGAGCTTTCTGGCCGAGCAGCCTGGCCTCACCGTGGACGCCGGCGCGACCGACGACCTGCGCAACCTGCGCAAGCTGCTGAGCGGTCGCGGCCGTTTTTTCTATCACGCCGACGTGACCCTGCGCCATTGCATCGAGGCCGAGGGCGCGCAGGCCCGGGTGCGCATCCTGCCGGCGGTCTTCCATGCCGACTCGCAGCTGCTGGCCCATGCGCCGGGCCTGGCGCCGGAGCGGCTGGCGCGTGTTGTCGCCGCCATGCGAACCCTCGAACTCAGCGGCGCAGCGGCGCGGCTTCGCACCGCCTACGGACTGACTTGAATCCCAGACAACTCTGGCCCGGCCTGCTGCTCGCAGTGCTGGGTGCCATCGGTTTCTCCGGCAAGGCCATCATCGTCAAGCTGGCCTATCGCCACGGCGTCGACCCTGTCACGCTGCTGATGTGGCGCATGCTGCTGGCCCTGCCTTTCTTCCTGGCCATGGCCTGGTGGGCCGGCCGGGGCAAGCCGGCACTGACGCGCCAGGACTGGCGCGATGTGGCCGTGCTGGGCTTCACCGGCTACTACCTGGCCAGCTACCTGGACTTCGCAGGCCTGGCCTATATCTCGGCGAGCCTGGAACGGCTCATCCTCTACCTGAACCCGACGCTGGTGCTGCTGATCTCGGTGCTGTTCTTCCAGCACCGGCTGCAGGCGCGCCAGCTGATCGCGATGGCCGTCAGCTATGCCGGCGTGGTGGCGGTGTTCGCGCACGAGCTGAGCTTCGAGGGCGCCAACACGGCCCTGGGCGCGGCGTTGGTGTTCGCCAGCGCGGTCAGCTATGCGGTCTACCTGGCGCTCAGCGGCAAGGTCGTGAAGCGCCTGGGTTCGCTGCGCCTGGCCGGCCTGGCCAGCACGGTGGCCTGTGCGCTGTGCATCGCGCAGTTCCTGCTGATCAGGCCGCTGTCGGCGGCGGCCGTGCCCGAGCCGGTGCTGTGGCTGTCGCTGCTGAACGCCACTGCCTGCACGGTTGCGCCGGTGTTGATGGTGATGCTGGCCATCGCCCGCATCGGCGCGCCGCTGTCGTCGCAGGTCGGCATGGTGGGCCCGATGAGCACGCTGATCATGGGCGTGCTCATCCTGGGTGAGCCGATGAACGCGTGGATCGCCGCCGGCACCCTGCTGGTGCTCGGCGGCGTTTTCCTGGTCAGCCGGCCGTCACGTCAACCGTAGAGCACCTTCGGCAGCCACAGGCCGATGGCCGGCCAGATGTAGAGCATGACGATGGCGATGACCTGGATGCCCATGAAGGGCAGCATGCCCACGAAGATCTGGTTCAGCGTCACATGCGGTGGCGCCACGCCCTTCAGGTAGAAGGCCGCCATCGCCACCGGCGGGCTCAGGAAGGCGGTCTGCAAGTTCAGCGCCACCAGCAGGCCGAAGAACAGCGGGTCCACGCCGAAGTGGCTGAGCAGCGGGATGAAGATGGGCATGAAGATCACGATGATCTCGGTCCATTCCAGCGGCCAGCCCAGGATGAAGATGATGAGCTGGCTGAGGATCAGGAACTCGGTCTTGCTGAGGTCCATGCCCAGCACCCATTTCTCCACCAGCTCCTGCCCGCCCAGCAGCGCGAACGCCGCCGAGAAGATGGCCGAGCCGACGAAGAGCCAGCAGACCATGGCGGTGGTCTTCGCGGTCAGGAAGACCGACTCCCTGACCTCGGTCTGCAGCCGCGCCTGCCGGTAGGCCATCAGGGCCCACAGCAGCACGCCGCCGGCGGCGACGGCGCCGAACACCGGGCTGACCGGTTCCGACGCCAGCCCCTGCTTGTGCGCGGCATACCAGACCAGCGACGCGAGCAGCGGCAGCCACAACAGCAGCCAGACGATGAAGACCGGCCGGCGCTGGCCCGGCTCGCGCTTGTTGATCACCGAGTAGATGGCTGCCAGCACGTAGCCGCCGAAGGCACCGACGGCGGCGGCCTCGGTGGGTGTGGCCAGGCCAAAGACGATGGAGCCCAGCACCGCCAGGATCATGACCAGCAGCGGAAAGAAGCTGGTCAGCAGCAGCTTGAAGATCTCCAGCCGCTGGAAGTTGAGCAGCGCATAGAAGCCCACGAGGACCGCCGCCGTGACGGCCCAGCCGACCCAGCCGCGGCCGCTTTCGGCGGGCGGTGCTGCCGCCGTTGACGCGGCCGGCATCGGCTCGGCGATGGTCGAAGGTGCGGCGACGGTTGCAGCAGGCTCGGTGACGGGGGGCTCGCCAATCGGCGGCTCGGCCACACCGGCCTCCTCGCTGGCCGCCTCGGACGGCGGTTCCGACAGGCCGCCCGTTTCCTGGGGCTCGGCCAGGCCGGACTCGGTGGACGAGGTGGCCTCGCTGCCCATGACCTGCGGCGCATCGGCCGCGGGCGCCTCGGGCGCCACCGGGTTGAGGGCGCGCAGCGCGGCGAAGAAGGCGATCACCATCACGATGGCCACCGGCAGCAGCGCCACGCCGAGCTGGCGCAGCACCGGGCCCTTGTCGGGCTCGCGGCCCAGGGCCCGCAGCAGCGCCGGCAGGGCCGGGCGCAGGCGGCCGCCGCTGAGGCGCTCGGCCAGCGGCGGCAGGTTGACATGCCGCGCCTCGGCCGACAGCGGCGGCATCAGCGCCGGCTTGAGCTTGGCCAGCAGCACCACATAGAGCACGTACAGGCCTGCCAGCATCAACCCGGGGAAGAAGGCGCCGGCATAGAGCTGCACCACCGACACGCCGGCCGTCGCACCGTAGACGATCAGCATGACCGACGGCGGGATCAGGATGCCCAGGCAGCCACCGGCCGTGATGGCGCCGGCCGACACGCGCACGTCGTAGCCGCCCTTGAGCATCTGCGGCAGCGCCAGCAGCCCCATCAGCGTGACGACCGCACCGACGATGCCGGTGGCCGTGGCGAACACCGCGCAAGTGAAGATGGTGGCCACTGCCAGCGAGCCTGGTACGCGCGCCATGGCCAGGTGCAGGCTTTTGAAGAGCTTGTCGATGAGGTTGGCCCGCTCGACGAGATAACCCATGAAGACGAACAGCGGGATGGAGATGAGCACGTCGTTGCCCATCACCTTGAAGGCGCTCTGCACCATCAGCGCCAGCGTCTTGCCAGTGTCGAAGTCGTAGGCCAGCCAGGTGAACAGCATGCCCATGCCCATCAGCGTGAACGCCGTCGGGAAGCCCAGCATGATGGCCACGACGACCAGGGCGAGCATGGTCAGCCCGAGGTGGCCGCGCGTGAGCTGCTCGGCGTTCAGCATGGTGAAGCCGGTGCCGGCGATGATGATCGCCATCAGCGTGAAGCCGAACCAGAGTTCCTTGCGAATCTTCATGGCCGGGCCTCTTCCGCGTGAACCATCTGCTTGAGCTTGTCGACGTCGACTTCCTCGACGTCCTGCTCGCGGCTGGGCCAGTAGCCCTGCTGCAGGCATTGCAGGCAGCGCACGATCTCGACGAAGCCCTGCAGCAGCAGCAGCCCGCCGGCCAGCGGGATGACGGCCTTGAACGGGTAGACCGGCAGCGGCGTGGCGCTGAAGGTGGACTCGCGGATGGCCACGGCATCCTGGAAGAAGGTCCAGCCGGCCCAGGTCAGCGCGACGATCCCAGGCAGGAAGAAGACGATGTAGAGCGTCAGGTCGATGGTGGCCTGGGTGCGCGGCTGGAAGAAGCCGTAGAGCACGTCGCCGCGCACATGGCCGCTCTTGGCCAGCGTGTAGGCGCCCGCCATCATGAACAGCGTGCCATAGCCCATCAATTGGGCATCGAGGTTCCAGTCGTGTGGCGCGTTGAGGATGTAGCGGGAGAACACCTCCCAGCTGATCAGCGCGGTCAGGGCGACGATCAGCCAGGCGAAGGCCTGGCCGATCCAGGTGGACAGATGGTCCACCGCAAGCAGCAGTTGTTTCATGGCATGGCAGGAAAAAGGGGCGCGAGGCCCCTTGGTGTCACCGGGATCAGGCCTTCTTGGCCGGGGCTCTGAAATAGTGGTTCCAGGCCATCTTGAAGTCGACCGTGTAGTCGTTCTGCCAGCCGCCAGCGCGCTGGGCGAAGGCCTTCTGGCTGTCCAGCACTTTCTTGAACAGCGGGTTCTCGGCCGCCTTGGCGGCGATGACTTTGTCCCAGGCGGCGATCTGCGCGCGCAGCACGCTGTCGGGCGTCTTGTAGAACTTGACGCCGGCCTTCTTCAGCTCGTTGTAGTCGGTGCTGTTGCGCTCGATGGCCTTCCAGCTCATGTCGGCGCTGGACGCCTGCACGGCGTAGTCGATGACCGCCTTCAGCTCGGCCGGCAGCCCGTCGTACTTGGCCTTGTTGAACAGGATCTCGAACTGCTCGCCGCTCTGGTGGAAGCTCTGCAGCATGCAGGTCTTGGCCACGTCGGCAAAGCCCAGCACGCGGTCGGACGAGGCGTTGTTGAACTCGGCCGCGTCGATGAGCCCGCGGTCCAGGGCCGGCACGATCTCGCCGCCCGGCAGCGGGTTGACGGCCACGCCGAGTTCCTTGAACACGTCGACGGCCAGGCCGACGGTGCGGAACTTCAGCCCCTTGAGGTCCTCGGGCTTGCCGATGGGCTTCTTGAACCAGCCCAGCGGCTGCGTCGGCATCGGGCCGTACAGGAAGGACACGACGTCGATGTTCAGCGCGTTGTAGACCTCGGCCAGCAGCGCCTTGCCGCCGCCGTAGTTGTGCCAGGCCAGCACCATGTTCGGGTCCATGCCGAAGGCCGGGCCCGAGCCCCACAGCGCCAGGGCGTTGTTCTTGCCGTAGTGATAGGCCACCACGCCGTGGCCGCCGTCCAGCGTGCCCTTGTTGACGGCATCGAGCAGCTGGAACGCCGGCACCACCGAGCCCGAGGGCAGCACCTCGATCTTGAGGCGGCCGCCGGCCATGTCGTTGACCTTCTTGGCGAAGTCCTGGGCGTACTCGTGGAAGATGTCCTTGGCCGGCCAGGTGGACTGGAAGCGCATGCTGACGGTCTGCGCCTTCGAGATCATGGGCGCGGCCAAAGCGCCTGCACCGGCCGTGGTGACCGCGGCTTTCTTGATGAAGCGCCGACGCGCGCTGGGAGTCTGGGTCATGGGCTTGTCTCCGATTTGAAGTGTTTGACTGCGCCTTGATAAACCGTGCGGCTGGGCGCCCCGCCGCCGTGCCCGACTGTCTGGCGGCCCCCTAATCCGACGCAACTGGGTCAAACCCACGGTTGAGGCCGGCTTGACCGTAACGGTCTGCTCACGCAGCATGGTCCGATGTCCCAGGCCACCGCCCTCCCTTCGCCTTGGCGTGACCGCAAGCGCTACGGCTGGCTGTTGTCGGGGCTGCTGCCAGGCATGGCCTGGGTGAACCTGTGGCAGTACCAGTCGACTGGCAAAGTAATGTTTCTGTGGCTGATGGCGGCCACGATCTACACCGTCATTCCCCTGCTGGACTGGTGGTTGGCCGAAGACCGCGCCAACCCGCCGGCCGAGGCCGTGCCCGCGCTGGAGGCGGACCGCTGGTATCTGGCGGTGCTGCTACTGTTCATTCCGCTGCAGTTCGGGCTGACGCTGCACGGCGCCTGGATTGCCGCGCGCGAACCGGCCGGGCCCCTGGGCGTGATGGGCTTCATCGGCCTGGTGCTGACGGTGGGTGGCATGAATGGCGTGGCCATCAACACGGCCCATGAGCTGGGCCACAAGCACGCCCGCTGGGAGCGCTGGCTGTCGCGGCTGGTGCTGGCGCCGGTGGCCTATGGGCACTTTTACGTGGAGCACAACCGCGGTCATCATCGCCGCGTGGCCACCTTCGAAGACCCGGCCAGCGCGCGCCTGGGCGAAGGCTACTGGGCCTTCCTGCCACGCACGCTGCTCGGCGGCCTGCGCTCGGCCTGGGCGCTGGAGGTGGACCGGCTGGCGCACCGCGGCCTGGCGGCCTGGCATTGGCGCAACGAGTGCCTGCAGGCCTGGGCGATGACGCTGGCCCTGTATGGCGGCGTGGTGGCGTGGCTGGGCTGGGCGGTGCTGCCCTTCTTGCTCGCGCAGGCCCTATACGGCGCCTCGCTGCTGGAGGTGGTGAACTACATCGAGCACTACGGCCTGCTGCGCGCCACTGCTGCCGATGGCCGGCCGGTGCGCTGCGCGCCCGAGCACTCATGGAACAGCAACCACCGCGTGTCCAACCTGTTCCTGTACCACCTGCAGCGCCACAGCGACCACCACGCCCACCCGGCCCGGCGCTACCAGGCACTGCGGCATTTCGAGTCGGCACCGCAGCTGCCCAGCGGCTATGCCGGCCTGCTGCTGGTCGCCTACTGCCCGCCGCTGTGGTTCCGTCTGATGGACCGGCGCGTGCTTGCCCACTATGGCGGTGACCTGTGGCGCGCCAATGTGCAGCCCTCGCGCCGCGCCGCGCTGGAGCGCCGTCACGGTGCCGTTCAAAATCGCTGAACAATGGCGTCAAGACCGGTGAACCGCTCGCCGGACTGCACGGAACACACTGCGAGCCCATGATGAGCCCTGCCAACCGCTACACCCCCGTCGCCATCGCGCTGCACTGGCTGCTGGCGCTGGCCATTGTCGGCGCTCTTGGCATGGGGCTCTACATGACGAGCCTGCCGTTCTCGCCGACGCGGCTCAAGCTCTACAACTGGCACAAGTGGGCGGGCGTCACCATCCTGACGCTGTCGGCGCTGCGCCTGCTGTGGCGCCTGACGCACCGCCCGCCGGCGGACCTGCCCATGCCGGCCTGGCAGGCGCGCGTCGCCCATCTGACGCACAGCCTGCTCTACGTGCTCTTCTTCGCCGTGCCACTGGCCGGTTGGGCCTACAGCTCGGCGGCGGGCTTCCCCATCGTCTGGTTCGGCGTCTTGCCGCTGCCCGACTTCGTGCCGAAGGACAAGGAGCTGGCCGAGGTCTTCAAGCTCGTCCACAAGTTCGCCGCCTATGGCCTGGGGCTGCTGGTGGCAGCCCATGTGGCCGGTGCGCTCAAGCACCATCTCATCGACCGTGACCGCCTGCTCGCCCGCATGGGCCTGGGCCGCGCCTGACGAAAGGACCCCAATGAAACGCCTGTTTTCCGCACTGCTGATCGCCACCAGCGCCCTGGCCGCACATGCCGCCACGCTGCAGCCTGCCAAGAGCGATGTCAGCTTCACCTTCAAGCAGATGGGCGTGCCGGTCGATGGCACGTTCAAGAAGTTCGAAGCTGCGCTGGACTTCGACGCCAAGAAACCCGAGGCCGGCAAGATCGCCTTCACGGTGGACCTGGGCAGCGTGTCGTTGGGCGATGCCAGTTTCGACGCCGAGCTGGCCAAGGCGCCCTGGTTCGACACCAAGCGCAACGGCAAGGCGACCTTTGTCTCCAGCGCCATCAAGCCAACGGGCCCCGGCAAATACGACGTCGCCGGCAAGCTGACCATCAAGGGCGCCAGCCGCGACGTCACCGTGCCCATCACCGTGGCCGGCGGTATCGCCTCGGGCAGCGTCGCCATCAAGCGGCTGGACTTCAAGATCGGCGACGGCGAATGGGCCGACACGTCCATGGTCGCCAACGATGTAACCGTCAAATTCAAGCTGGCTTTCGCCGGCCTGTAACCTCTGCCTTCCCTTTCCTTCCCACCCCCCGGAGACCCATCGATGAAGAACGCATTGCTGCTCACCGCCCTGCTTGCCGCCGCGGGCGTCGCTCAGGCCCAGAGCGCCACCTACGTGATCGACCCCACGCACACCTTCGTGACCTGGGAGGCCAAGCACTTCGGCACCAGCACCTCGCGTGGCCGCTGGGACAAGAAGGAAGGTTCCATCACCTTCGACAAGGCCGCCAAGACCGGCCGCTTCGAGGTGACGCTGGACATGACGTCCATCTCCACCGGCGTCGGCCCCTTCGATGGACACCTCAAGAGCAACGACTTCTTCGGCGTCGAGCAGTTCCCGACCGCCAAGTTCGCCGGCGACAAGCTGACCTTCAACGGCGACAAGCTCGTCAGCGTGACCGGCAACCTGACGCTGCGCGACAAGACCCACCCCGTCACGCTGACCGCCACCGGCTTCAACTGCTATGACCACCCGCGCCTGAAGCGCGAGGTCTGCGGCGGCGACTTCGAGGCCACCATCCAGCGCAGCCAGTGGGGCATCAGCTACGGCGTGCCGGGCATTCCCGACAACGTGCGCCTGCTGATCCAGGCCGAGGCGATCAAGCAGTAAGCAGCTCCCGGCCCGTCCTTCAAAGCCCGCCCCTCGGCGGGCTTTTTGCTGGCCGGCCGGTGGGCGCCGCCATGCGGTCCGTGAACTATTGCCGCACCGCTCGCAGCGGCGCCCTCGCGGGGCGGCCGGCCTGTCGCTCTCCCATGCAGTTCGTCACCCAGGCCGGCCGGCGTGTCGCTCCGGCCCCACGCCACCCGGGGCGCCTGCTTACAGTGGCCCCAACGACGACACAACGGCCATGACTCCCTCCTTCACACCCAGCCCCCAGCAAAAGCTCTGGATCGAGCGCTGGCAGCGTTTTTCCGGCACGGTGGTGCGCTACTTCCACATCTACGCCGGCTGGCTGGTCGGCATCAGCTGGAAGCGCTTCGTGCTGCTGTCCCTGGCGCTGCTGATCGGCGTCAATGTGCTGAAGAACCTGCCGCCCTTCACCTGGCGCATCAGCGAGCAGGTCGAGGACCACGATCACGGCGCCGCGGCGCGCCGCCACGCCAGGCTTGAGGCCGACGCCAGGAAGGCCGCCGACAAGGCGCGCCAGGCGGCCGAGAAGGCGGCCAAGAAGGACGGCGAGAAAGGTGCCGTCCACTACGAGGTCAAGATCGACGAGCGCGGCGTGCGCATCCAGCCGGTGCGCCCTGCATCCTCCGGTGCCAGTGCCGCCAGCGCCGCCAGTGCCGTTGACGAGGACGGCGAACCCAAGGTTGCCGAAGACGCCGCTGCCCCCGCCATCTCCATCGACTTTCCCAAGAGCGCCCGCCCCGAGGACATCCGCGCTGCCATCGACCAGGCCAAGGACCAGCTGAGCCAGCTCAAGCAGGAGGCGGAGGAAGTCACCGAGGCGCAGGTGGCCGCCGCCGAAGCCCAGGCCGCGCTGCGGGAAGCTGCCGAGGAAGCCAGCCAGGCGCAGAGCCGCAAGCGCGTCACCATCATCCATGCCGGCGATTCGCTGATGGACCTGGCCATCCTCTGGGTGCTGGCCTCCGCCGTCATCAAGGCCATGTACAAGGGCCGCATCCAGGCCGAGGTCAAGGCCGCCCAGGCCGCCGAGAACGCCGAGAGCGAGGCGCTCAAGCGCCAGGTCATCGAAGCCCGCATGGCCGCCATGCAGGCCCAGGTCGAGCCGCACTTCCTGTTCAACACGCTGGCGAGCATCGACCACCTCATCGAGACCGACCCGCCGCGCGCCAGCCAGATGCAGAAGAACCTGATCGCGCTGCTGCGGGCCTCCATGCCCACCATGCGCGAGGCCAATGCCAATGGCGGCGTGCGTGACCTGGGCCGTGAGCTGGCCGTCATCCGCCCCTACCTCGAGATCCTGAAGGTTCGCATGGAAGAGCGCCTGCAGACGGAGATCGACGTGCCCGAGGGCCTGCTGTCCGCCGAGTTCCCGCCCATGATGATCCAGGGCCTGGTCGAGAACGCCATCAAGCACGGCCTGGAGCCCAAGGCCGAGGGCGGCACGCTCAAGGTCAAGGCCGAGATCGTGCACGGCAAGCTGGCCGTCATCGTGGCCGACACGGGCCTGGGCTTCGGCCGCGCCGCCACCAGCGGCACCGGCGTGGGCCTGGCCAATATCCGCGAGCGCCTGCAACTGCTGCACGGCAGCAAGGCCAGCGTCACCGTCACCGAGAACCAACCCAGCGGCACGGTCGTCACGATCACCGTGCCCTACCGCAGCCGCAACGACGAAGGAGCCACGGCATGAAAACCCTCTTCAAGATCCTGTTCATCGGCACTGCGCTGATGGTGGTGTTGGCGATGTTTGGCGGCTTTGCGCTGCTCAACCACCACGGCCCGGACATGCACATCGTGCTGGACGATGGCGAGTTCTTCCTCGGTGACAGCGACTTCGGCGACTGGCTGGGCGCCGCCATCGGCCTCTTTGTCGCCGGCGTCGTCTGCGTCATCGTGCTGCCGCTGGTGCTGCTGCTTGGCCTGGCGCTGCCGCTGCTCATCGTCGGCGGCGTGATCGCCCTGGTCGTGGCCAGCCTGCTTGGCGTGGGGGCCGTGCTCAGCTCGCCGCTTATCCTGCTCGGCCTGCTGCTCTTCGTCGTGCTGCGCAACCGCAGCCGCGCCAACGCGGCGAGGTCCACGTCGGTCTGAGGCTAGTAGCATCGTCGGCATGAACACAGCAGCACCCATCCGCGCCATCCTGGCCGACGACGAACGACTGATGCGCGAACAGCTCCGCAGCCGCCTCACCGAGGTCTGGCCCGAGCTGGACATCGTGGCCGAGGCCAAGAACGGCCTGGAGGCCGTCGAGCTGACCCGGGAGCACAAGCCCGACCTGGTCTTCCTCGACATCCGCATGCCGGGCCTGACGGGCGTCGACGCCGCCCGTCAGATTGCCCAGCTGCCGGAGGACGACGACTGGCTGGTGCCCGAGATCGTCTTCATCACCGCCTACGACCAGTACGCCGTCGAGGCCTTCGAGCAGGGCGTGGCCGACTATGTGCTCAAGCCCGCCGAGCGCGAGCGGCTGCAGCTGACGGTCGCGCGCATCAAGAAGCGCCTGGCCCAGCGCGAAGGCAGCGAGTCGGTCGAGACATCGTCAGTGCCGCTGCAGCAGCTGCTGCACAAGCTGAGCGCCCAGGTCAGCGGCGGCGGCGCCAAGCCGAGCTATCTGCAGTGGATCCAGGCCACGGTCGGCCAGGCCATCCAGATGATCCCGGTCGAGGACGTGCTGTTCTTCATCAGCGACGAGAAGTACACCCGCGTGCAGACCGCCAAGGTCGAGGCGCTGATCCGCAAGCCCATCAAGGAGCTGGTGGACGAGCTGGACCCGCAGGTCTTCTGGCAGATTCACCGCTCCACGCTGGTCAATGCGCGTGCCATCGACGGCATCACCCGCGACTTCCGCGGCCGGCAGCTGGTGGGTGTGCGCGGGCTGACCGAGAAGCTCGAAGTCAGCCGCAGCTACACGCACTTGTTCAAGGGCATGTAGGCGCCAAGCAGGCGAGGAGGGCTTGGCGCCTGTCGCGGGCCGAGCGCCGGGCCGCCCCAGGCCGGCCCGTCTG
The DNA here is from genome assembly GCF_001425165.1 of Pelomonas sp. Root405. Taxonomy (GTDB): domain Bacteria; phylum Pseudomonadota; class Gammaproteobacteria; order Burkholderiales; family Burkholderiaceae_C; genus Pelomonas. The sequence goes on along the minus strand of NZ_LMDU01000011.1, from coordinate 381,120 downwards.
GCGATGTGCGAGCGGGGCAGGCCCCGCGAGCATCGCCGTCCCCTCGGGCGAGGGGCTCACTTTTCTACAAAAGCTCGTTCGATGACGTAGTCGCCCGGCGTCGTCGTGCTGCCTTCCTTGAAGCCGCGGATGTCCAGCATCTCCTGCATGTCCTTCAGCAGCGCCGGGCTGCCGCACAGCATGATGCGGTCGTTCTCGGGGTCCAACGCCGGCAGGCCCAGGTCGGCCTGCAGCTTGCCGGTCTGGATCAGGTCGGTGATGCGGCCCATGTTCTTGTAGGGTTCGCGCGTGACGGTCGGGTAATACAGCAGCTGCTCACTGGCGAACTCGCCGAGGAACTCGTGCTGGTGCAGGTCCACCGTGAGGTGGTCGTGGTAGGCCAGCTCAGCCACCTCGCGCACGCCGTGAACGATGACGACCTTCTCGAAGCGTTCGTAGGTCACCGGGTCGCGCACGATGCTGATGAAGGGCGCCAGGCCCGTGCCGCTGCCCAGCAGGTAGAGGGTCTTGCCCGGCAGCAAATAGTCGATCAGCAGCGTGCCCGTGGGCTTGCGGCCGACGACGATCTTGTCGCCTGGCTTGATGTGCTGCAGCTTCGACGTCAGCGGGCCGTCCGGCACCTTGATGCTGAGGAACTCCAGCTGCTCCTCGTAGTTGGCGCTGACGATGCTGTAGGCCCGCAGCAGCGGCTTACCGTTCTCGCCCTTGAGGCCGATCATGGTGAAGTGGCCATTTGAAAAACGCAGCGCCTGGTCGCGCGTCGTCGTGAAGCTGAACAGGCGGTCGGTCCAGTGGTGGACGGTCAGGACGGTCTCTTCGTGGAAGGCACTCATGGGCGGGCTATTCGTGACGGGTTAACCCGGGGATTTTCGCCGGGAAGTGGGCCTCCACCGTCGCCAAGGGGTCAAGGCGTCGTTTCGATGCGCAGAAGCCTCGCGCCGGCGCCCTGCCGGCTGACCGAATCCTGTGGGTTGTAAAGCGCGCAGGCCTTCAGCGACAGACAGCCGCAACCGATGCAGCTCGTCAGCTGGCTGCGCAGCTTCTGCAGCGCGGCAATGCGTGCGTCCAGCAGCGGCGCCCAGGCCGCCGAAAGCCTCGTCCAGTCCGCCTTGGTCGGCGTGCGGCCATCGGGCAGCGTGGCCAGCGCGGCCTTGATCTGCGGCAGCGTCAGCCCGACGGCCTGGGCCGCGCGGATGAAGGCGACGCGGCGCAGCGCATGGCGTGGGTACTGACGGTGCCCGCCGGTACTGCGGCTGCCAGCCAGCAGCCCTTCGGCTTCGTAGAAGCGCAAGGCACTCGTCGCGACGCCCGCACGCCGCGCGAGCTGGCCGATGGTCAACGGCGTGCTTGACTTCAAGTCCACTTCAACTTCGAGCATGGCGCGATATTCCCACAGACGAGGCCGTCCATGCTGATGAAAACCGCCACCCCGGCGCCCGCGACAATTGCGCAGCTGCACCACCTGCTCGACGCCGGCCAGGCGCTGTCCGCCACCTACCGCGGCCAGCTGAGCAACCACCTGCCCATGGCGCAGCAGGCGCTGCTGGAGCTGGGCGCCTCGGCCGCCCGACTGCAGGCCTTCACTGAAGCCGGCGAGACGCTGCTGGAGCCGCACACCGCGGGCCGGCCGGCGCGCATCGCCATCGAACGCGATCTGGGCCGGCCCGACAGCGATGCGGCCTGGCGTGCGCACTTCGCGGCCCGTATTACCAAGCTCGGTTCTGCCGCCGCCCTTGCCGAGGCCCTGCCGATGCTGCTGCCCGGCGCCGGCGCCATCGCCTTCCACGGCCTGATCCGCACGGGCCACGCCGTGCTGGCCGGCCACGAGGCCGAACTGGCCGCCGGCCTGGCGCACTGGGCGTCCCACTTCATGCCGCTGCCGACGACCGACGACGGCCCGCCGCTTGACCTGCCCGACTGGTTGCGCGCGCTGGCGACCGTGCAGCGCCCGGCCTATCCGGCGGGCAGCCTGATCACCGGGCGCATGCAGGCCTGGGGTGAATTGCCTGGCTTCGCGGCCGTGGCCGGCCGCCTGCGCCAGGGGCCGGACACGCTGCGCGACCTGGCGCTGCTGGCCGCCCACACCTATGCGGCCACCGGAAACTTCACCGTGCTGCACCTGATGACGGCCAGCCATGCGATGACGGTCTTGGAGCGCTGGTGGCCCACGCCGGCACTGCCGCGTGGGTTCAGCGTCGCCGCGGCGGCCGGCCTGCTGGCCAGCGGCGCCACGCCCGCGACGATGCTGGACCGTCCGCCCAGCCGCCCCTGGCCCGCATTGATCTCGGCGGCGTGCGAGCAGCCCGATCCCCACGTCATCAAGCTGACCCATGCCGCCTGGCGATTGGGACGGCGCTGGCCCGACCCGGCTTGGCGCCGCGCCGTCGAGCGCGCCATTCCAGTTTGATGGACGAGAGTTTCCAGTAAACTGGATGGATGGACATCACACAACGCATCGGCCGCCGCCTGCATGAACTGCGCTCGGCCGCCGGCCTGTCGCTGGACGCGCTGGCCCACAAGAGTGGCGTCAGCCGTTCCAACATCTCGTTGATCGAACGCGGCCAGAGCAGCCCGACGGCGGTGGTGCTGGACAAGCTGTCGTCAGCCCTCGGAGTCAGCGTCGCGTCGATGTTCGAGGGCGCTGCGGAGGCCAGCCCCTCCGCAGCGCCATCGCCGTTGGTGCGCGTGGCTGACCAGCCCGTCTGGGACGACCCGGCCTCAGGCTACCGCCGCCGCAACGTGTCGCCTGCCGGCATGTCGCCCCTGCAGCTCGTGGACGTCATCTTCCCCGCCGGCCAGCGCGTCGCCTTTGAGACCTCGGCGCGCGATGCCGACATCCATCAGCTCGTCTGGATGATCGACGGCGTCATGGAGATTGGCCATGGCGGCGAGCAGTGGCAGCTGAATGCCGGCGACTGCCTGGCCATGCAGCTCGATGCACCGATCCGTTTCCACAACCCTGGCACAAAGCCGGCGCGCTACCTCGTCGCGCTCACGGGAGCACGCCCATGAACATCCGTGAAATCGGTGGCGCTGAAGCGCTGGCCCGCGTGGGCGAACTGGCCGAGGTGCTGCGCGACTGCGTCGAAGGTGGCGCGTCGGTGGGCTTCATGCTGCCGCTGGCCGAAGGTCGTCCCGAAGCCTTCTGGCAACATGTGGCGGCGGCCGTCGCAGAGGGCAAACGTCACCTCTTCGTCGCCGAGGACGAGGCCGGCCGCATCTGCGGCACGCTGTCTCTTGTCGTCGACATGCCCGACAACCAGCCGCATCGCGCCGATGTGTCCAAGATGCTCGTCCACCGCCGCATGCGCCGCCAGGGCGTGGCCGAGCGGCTGTTGCGTGCGCTGGAAGTGAAGGCGCGGGAACTGGGCAAGACGACCCTGGTGCTGGACACCGTCACCGGCAGCGATGCCTCGCGGGTCTACGAGCGGCTGGGATGGCAGAAGGCGGGCGACATTCCGGCCTATGCACTGATGCCCGATGGGCAGTTCTGCTCGACGACCTACTACTTCAAGCCGCTCTGAAGCCGATGCCACGGCGCTCGCGCACCTCGGGCTTCGCCCGATGCTCCGCTTCGAGTTGAGCCAAGAACTCATCCGGCGTGAAGGCCTCGCCGAGGATCTCGATCTGCTGCCTCACGGCCGCGAAGTCGCCATGCGTCAGGCAATCCATCGCCACCAGTCGTGAGCGCTGCTCGTCGGTCGGCGCCTCGCCCGCCTCGCGCTCGAACATGGCCACGCGCTGCTCCGGCTTCAGCGCCTTGAACCTGATCTTGAACGCGAAGCGTCGCAGCGCGGCCTCGTCCAGGTCGTCGAAGAGGTTGGTCGTGCAGATGAAGAGGCCGTTGAAGCGCTCCATGCCGGCCAGCATTTCGTTGACCTCGCTCACCTCGTAGTTGCGCTCGGCGCGCTTGCGGCTGCGCAAAAAACTGTCGGCTTCGTCCAGCAGCAGCACGGCGCCTTCGCTCTGTGCCAGCTCGAACATGCGTGCCATGTTCTGCTCGGTCTCGCCGACGAACTTGCTGGCGATGTCGCTGGCACGTTTGACCATCAGCGGCCGGCCCAGCGCCTGCGAGATGTGCTCGGCCAGGGCCGTCTTGCCGCTGCCGGGCGGGCCGTAGAAGCAGAGCTGGCCCGCGCCCTTGCGGCGCAGTGCCTCGACGATGCGCGGGATCTCGAAGCGGCTTTCGCAGTTCAGCAGGTCCAACGCATAGCGGGTCACGCAAGGGCGGGCGTGGCTGACGTCGTCCCGGCCCAGGGCCTTGTCGGCATTGGCCAGCTGGCGCTCGATGAGCTTCTCGGCCTCATCCGCCGAACCGGCCAATTGAGCGAAGCGCACGGCGGTGCGGATCTGCGCCGGCGTGAGGCCCGGCCGCTCGGCGAGCTTGCCGACGAAGTCTTCGCTGACGGCAACCTCGCCGAGGGATTTCGCGACCAGGCCGCGGCGCGCACCGGGTGGCGGCGACTTCAGTTCCAGGTGGTACTGGAAGCGTCGGCGGAAGGCGGGGTCGATCTGCTCGATGCGGTTGGTGACCCAGATCACTGGCACCGGGTTGGTCTCCAGGATCTGGTTGACCCAGGCCTTGCCGCTGACCGAATTGCTCAGCGCCCCATCGCCGCTGGCGTCGAGCCGGCTCAGCAGCGAGGCTGTGTCGCTGGACAGTGGCGGAAACACGTCCTCCACCTCGTCGAACAGCAGTGCCACATTGGCGCTGGCCTTCAGGAAGACCTGGCTGATCTGCAGCGAGCGGTAGCGGTCGCGGCCCGACAGCGAATTGCCGTCGCGGTCGGCGTACTCGACCTCGTACAGGTCCAGCCCCGCAGCGGCGGCGGCGACCTTGGCCAGCTCTGTCTTGCCCGTGCCCGGCGGGCCGTAGAGCAGCACGTTCACGCCGGTCGCATGCGTCGCCACCGCTTGGCGGAGCAGGCCCTGCAGCAGGCCGAGGTCTTCGCTGACGAACTGGAAATCACTGGCGCCAAGCAGGCTCGGCGTGGCGGGCCGGGTGAACACGGCCATCAGGTCGTGTGGGCCCTGGTACTCGCGCATCAGCACGGGAGGCAACTGGTCGCTGACCTTCATCAGGTCGGCCAGGTCGGTGATGTTGTGCTCGGAGATCAGGTTCTCGACCATGCCGATGCGTTCGAGCCGCGAGCCGGCGCGCAAGGCTTCGGCCACCTCCCGTTCGTCGACGCCGGCGACCGCAGCGATGGCGGCAAAGGCCTCTTGCGCGGTGTTGACCTTGAACTCCACCAGCGCCCCGCGCAACTCGCGCTGGTAGCGGGCGAGCGTCCCGTACAGCAGGATGGCGCGCTCGGCCGGGTTGAGCTGCAGCAGCGTGCCCAAGGCGGCGATGTTCTTCTCGACCAGCGTCGATTCACGCTTGAGCTGGCGGTCCAGGTGCTCGCAGGTGGTGGCCAGCAAGGCCATCATGTCCTTGGGCGCGTCCTTGACGTATTCGTCGAGGTAGAAGAAGAGCGTGGCTTCAGAGAACGGGCCACTCCACTGGCCGAAGCGGTCCAGGAAGACCTCGTCGCTCAGCGATTCATGTCCTCGCCACAGCTCGTTGCCCGCGCAGCGCTGGCCAAGATAGCCGCGCAGCCGTTGCAGCACGCGCGCCGGCCAGACCAGGTGGCGGCCGGTGAAGGACAGCAGGCCGTTGAAATCGCGCCGCAGGTTGAAGCGGCCGGCGTGCCTGACGGTCAACGTCAGCACGAACTGCGAGCACATGCGGTCCAGCACCGGGGCGCTGTCCAGGCCGGGCGACGGCAGCACTCGGGCGGATGCCCGGGAGGCTGTGTCTACGGCGGCTCGCTTCACCATTTGATGGGCTCCTGGCGCGGCCTGCAACGGCCGGCGCGGACCCATCTTGTATCAGGCTTGGGCGCAGATCAATGTAAGACAGGCTTCCCGAGTGTTCAGTGCATCACGACCGGCTGCTGGCCCATCAAGGCGTAGCGCTCGATGAAGGCGTCGAGGTCATCTTCGGACGGCTCGCCTTCATCGATAAGCGCCTGCACACCTTGCTGGAAGGATTCAGCCAGCGCGCCTTCGATGAAGATTTCCTTGCGGGCGAACTTGTCGACGATCTCGAAGCCGCCGCGATTCAGCTGGGGGCCCGACTCGACAGCCTGGAGTTCAGTGGTCGGTACGTCGAACTGCACGACGATGAAGCTGTCGGAGTTGTAGAGCATGTGCATGGAGTTCTCCTCATGGCTTCAACTGCGGGTGGCGACCGGGGTTTCAAGTCCCGGTTGGTTTAGATACTGGCAGAACGCCCCGCAGTTCGGGTCATCCCCCGCGCTGACAACGTGTAGGAAGCGTCAGGAGTTCACGTCGGACAAGCTGATCTCGAAACCGCGTGTTTCGGGGTCACCTTGGCGCAGCCGGACCGGCCAATAGCCTCGCGCCGGGTCGAGCCAAAGCTCCACGCCGGGGTCGTGCGGACCCAGCGGCAGGCGGCGCAGATGCAGTACGGCGGCGTCCTCGGGCGCGCCGTCGACGGCCTCGAAGGTCCACTCGCGCAGCTCACCGCGGAGGCCGGCGACCCAGACGCGCCATCGCCCGCCCGGTGCGGGCGAGGCCTGCACGAGTGCCGCCAGCTGCAGCCACCAGGACAGGCGGTCCTGCGTGCCCTCGGGGAGATCCAGCCGGGCCGGGCTGGCCGAGAAGCTGACGCGGCGGCCCTCGGCATCGAAGTTGACGGCTGTCGGTCCCGGCCGCCCTGCTGGAGTGCAAAGCGCTGGGGTGCCAGGCCGGCGCTGCCGGTTTGGCCCAGGCTCTCCAGCGCGGGCAGGGCGCGCTCTCCGATGCGCCGTGTCAGCCGCAGGCTGTAGCGGCCGTCCGCCTGCGGCTGCCAGTCCAGCAGCGCCTCGCCGTCCTGGCCGCCTTGGCGCAGGCGGTAGTGCCAGGTCGCGGGGCCGGCCAGGCGCATCAGGGGTGCGTCAGGTTTTGCCATGGGCGCTTCCATCGCGGGCTTGGGCGCTGGCTGATTGGGACGAGTCGATCGGGCCCTCGGGGCGGGCAAGGCGGCAGGTGCTGGCTCGGGCAGGGCCACGGGCGCGGTCGGCGGCTGCAACAGCGCGATGTTGATGGCGCGTGCCGGCGTCACCGGGGCCTCGCGCACACGCTCCCTGCCCAGCAGCGCCGCATGCGCAAGCAGGCTGGCCACCAGCGCAAGCACGGCGGCGCGGGATCGTGCCGGCGAGGAGGTCAGGGCAGCGCGCATCGCACAATGCTGCCATCTCCGCGGACAGCTCTTCATGAAACTCGCCAGCTACGCCGACGGCTCGCGCGACGGCCATCTCGTCGTCGTGTCGCGCGACCTGACCCAGGCCCACTACGCCACCGGCATCGCCACGCGCCTGCAGCAGGTGCTCGATGACTGGGGCTTCATCGCCCCGCAGCTCGAAGACCTGGCCGTGCAGCTCAACCACGGCAAGCTGCGACACGCCTTCGCCTTCGAGCCTGACAAATGCCTGGCGCCGCTGCCGCGGGCCTATGGCTGGGCGGTGGTCGATGCGGATGGCGGTATTCGCCGCGAGGCCGGCAATTTCTCGGCACCGGGCCAGCCGCTGCGGGCGCCCGCCCACGGCGAGCCGGCGCTCGCGGCCATCACCGGCGACCTGGCCGCCGCGAGCGACGCCGCGGCCGCACTGGATGCCCTGCGCCTGTTGACTTTTGCCCTGGATTGGCGAATCGAGGGCGAGCTGATGGCCACGCATTGCGCACCCGTGGCCGTCACGCCCGATGAACTCGGCGGCGCTTGGTCGGGCGGCCGCCTGCAAGCGCGCCTCAGCCTGCTGCACAACGGCGGCAAGCTGGAGCCGCGCGAGGTGACGGTCACGGCCGGCGACGCCCTGGCCCGCCTGGCACGGCTGCGCGCGCTGCGTGCCGGTCAGGTGGCGGGCGCGGCCCTTGGCGCGCTCGACCTGACACTCGCGCCTGGCGACAGCCTCCATCTGGACCTCAAGTCCGCCGAGGGCGCCAGCCTTTTCGGCGCCATCGACCTCGACATCGCTCCCGCTGCCGCATGACACCCCTGCCTATCCTGATCGACACCGACCCTGGCCAGGACGACGCCATCGCGCTGCTGCTGGCCGCCGCCAGCCCCGAGCTGGAGCTGATCGGCGTGACGACCGTCGCCGGCAATGTGCCGCTGCGGCTGACGACGCTGAACGCCCGCAAGGTGATGGAGCTGGCCGGCCGCCGCGACGTGCCCATCTGCGCCGGCGCCGACCGGCCGCTGGATGTGCCCCTGGTCACCGCCGAGCATGTGCATGGCGACACGGGCCTGAACGGCGTCGAGCTGCCCGAGCCGACGCTGGCCCTGGACCCGCGCCATGCGGTCGACTTCATCATCCAGACGCTGCGGGAGCGCGAGGCCGGCACCGTGACGCTCTGCCCGCTGGGCCCGCTGACCAACATCGCGCTGGCGCTGCGCCAGGCGCCCGACATCGCACCACGCATCCGCCGCATCGTGCTGATGGGCGGCGGCTTCTTCGAGGGCGGCAACGTCACGCCGTCGGCCGAGTTCAACATCTATGTCGACCCGCAGGCGGCGCACGAAGTCTTCAGCAGCGGCGTGCCCATCACGATGGCACCGTTGGACGTGACGCATGAGGCGCTGACGACGGCGGCCCGCATCGAGGCCATCCGGCGCCTGGGCAACCGCGCCGGCAGCGTCGTCGCCGCCTGGATGGAGTTCTTCGAGCGCTTCGACGAAGAGAAGTACGGCCAGGACGGCGGCCCGCTGCATGATCCCTGCGTCATCGCCTGGTTGCTGCAGCCCGAGCTGTTCACCGGCCGTGACTGCAACGTGCGCGTCGAGACCCGGAGCGAGCTGACGCGCGGCATGACGGTCATCGACTGGTGGGGCGTGACGGGCCTGCCCGCCAATGCCCAGGTGCTGCGGCATGTCGACGCTGACGGCTTCTTCCGGCTGCTGACGGAGCGGCTGGCCAAACTGGATTGAGGTCGTCATTCCTGACGGTCGTCGCTCCGTCGACATCATTTATCGCCGCGTGCAAAATATGCGCCTTCACAGGGGCTGACCCGGCACAGAGCGCATCGCGCCAGCAGGGGCTGCATCCGCCACGGATGCAGGCGAGGAAAGACACATGACGACCCGAGAAAAACTGCTGGAGGTGATCGCCATCCAGACAGAGGTCGCGCGCCTGGGGTTGGACCTGGGTGGCTTGATGAATCTGGTCGTCGGCCGCACGCTGAATCTGGCGAATGCCGACGGCGCCGCCGTCGAGATGGCCGAGGGTGATGACATGGTCTATCGCGCCGCCGCCGGCATGGCAGCGCACAGCCTGGGCCTGCGGCTCCAGCGGGGCAGCAGCCTGTCGGGGCTTTGCGTTAGCGAAGGCCGCGCCCTGCATTGCGACGACGCGCTGAGCGACCCGCGCACCGACCGCGCTGCCTGCGCCAAGCTCGGCCTTCGCTCGATGATCGTCGTGCCACTGCGCCACCATGGCGAGACGGTGGGCGTGCTCAAGGCGATGTCTTCGCAGGTGGGGCATTTCAATGAACGCCATGTGGCGCTGATGGAGCTGCTGTCCGACCTCGTCGGCGCGGCCATGTATTTCGCCACCCGCTATGCGCCGGGCGATCTCTTCCACAAGGCCACCCATGACGGTCTGACCGACCTGCCCAACCGCTCGCTTTTCCTCGACCGCCTGCGCTCATCGCTGTTCCAGTCCGTGCGCGACGGCCAGCCGCTGGCTGTGTTGATGCTGGACCTGAACGGCCTCAAGCCCATCAACGACAACCATGGCCACCGCGCCGGTGATGCGGTGCTGCTGGAGTTCGCGCGCCGCCTGCGCGGCAGCGTGCGCCAGTCCGACACGGCGGCGCGCCTGGGCGGCGACGAGTTCGGCGTCATGCTGCGGCCGCTGGCCGCCGAGGGCGGGCTGGAGACGGCCCTCACACGCCTGCGCCAGCAGCTCAACGGCGGCTTCCAGTTCGAGGGCCGCAGCCTCCCGGTGGCCGCCAGCATGGGCGTGGCCTGCTATCCGGAGGACGGCGACGATGTGGCGCAGCTGATGGAACTGGCCGACCAGCGCATGTACCACCACAAGCGCGCGCTGCAGCATGTCGCAGCCTGAGACGACCGTCGCCGCCACGGTGGGAAGATGGGCGCTCCCTTGAACGGAGCCCGCCATGCAACGTCGCCTCGTCATCGCCACTGCCCCCGTCCTGCTGTCGCTGCGCCCGGCCTGGGCGCTCAGCCTCACCGAGGGTGACGCCAACGCCGGCATCCGCGCGGCGCTGGAGCGCGGCGCCAATGCAGCGGTGGCCTTGCTCGGCCGCCGCGACGGATTTCTGGCCAACCCGCTGGTCAGGATCGAACTGCCGGGCTATCTGAAGGACGCCGCCAAACTGCTCAAGGCGACCGGCCAGGGCGCCAGGCTGGATGAACTGGTCACGGCGATGAACCGCGCTGCCGAGGCCGCGGTGCCGGCGGCCAAGCCGCTGCTGGTCAGGGCGGTGAAGGACATGAGCGTCGAGGACGGGCTGAAGATCCTGCGCGGAGGGGACGACTCGGTGACGAACTTCTTCGCCGACAAGACCCGCGAGCCCCTGCACGCACAGTTCCTGCCCATCGTCACCCAGGCCACCGAGCGCGTCTCCCTGGCCGAGAAATACAACGCCGTCGCCAAGAAGGCGTCCGGCTTCGGCCTCGTGCGTGGTGACGACGCCAACATCCAGCAGTACGTGACCGGCAAGGCGCTGGACGGCCTGTTCCGCATCATTGGCGAGGAAGAAAAGAAGATCCGGCGCGATCCGGTTGGCACGGGCAGCGCCATCCTGAAGAAGGTCTTCGGCGGGCTCTGAGCGCTAGCTTGTGAGGCCGTGCGCCTGGTGCCACTCGGCCAGCGACAGGTCGGGATAAGCGTCGAAGCGCGGGTCCTTGGGCTTGCCCTCAACGGCCACCCATGGCGCCTTGGAACCCACCATGCAGTGCACGTTGTCCGGCGGCACCGGCAGCGCCGTATCGATGGCGCTGGCGTGCGGGTGCACCAGCTCGGGCCAGGTCGGGTCCCACAGCCACAGGGCGCTGCCGCAGCGCTTGCAGAAGTAGCGCCGCCCGCTGCTGGTGTGCGTGCCCTTGCCGTCCTTGTCAGGCAACTGCGCGCGGTAGATGCGCAGATGGCGCTTGCCCTTGACCTTCATCGTGTGGGTCAGCGCGCCCAGGTTGATGGCGTAGCCCCCGGCGCCGGCCGTCTTGCGGCAGATGGAGCAGTAGCAGCGCATGAATGGCACCGGCGAGTCGGCCTCGACCGAGAACCTCACACTGCCGCAATGGCATGAACCTTCAAGCTGCATGGCTGCACTCCGCACGCTGACGACGACGCGCCGATGATGGCCACGGCCGCTGCGGCGCCGCCATCCCACGAGCGCCCTGGGCCTTTGCGCGCAGCTGAACGACAATCCCGGCCCTTGCCCGTTCGCGTCTCTGGCGCATTGCGATGAATTCCGATCTTCCCGATCCCGTCACCCCGTCCGACGACACGGCCGCCCCGCCGGCGACAGAGCCTTTGGTTTCAGCAGCGACCGAAGCGCCCGTTGATGCCCCCGACGCCGACGCCAAGCCAGAAGCCACCGCAGCAGCGCCGGCCGGTGAAGCCGCAGTCGCCGCACCCGCGCCTGCTCACGTAGCCGCGCCCGCCGTTGACGCCACGGCCGAGCTCAAGGCCCTGTTCCCCGCGCTGTTCACTGGCAAACCCAAGCCCGTCAAGCTGCGCGTGCAGGCCGACATCCAGGAGCGCGCGCCCGGCAAGTTCAGCAAGGCCCAGCTCGGCGCCTTCCTGCGCCGCCACACCGGCAGCACGGGCTACCTGATCGCGTTGACGCAGGCCAAGACGCGTTTCGACCTCGACGGCAACCCCGCCGGCGAGATCAGCGAAGAGCACCTGACCGCCGCCAAGGAAGAGCTGGCGCGCCGCAAGGGCGTGCAGCAGGAGCGTCAGCAGGCCGAGCAGGAGCGCCATCAGCTGGAGTTCCAGCAGCGCCGCAACCGCGCACAGCTGCTGTGGGACTTCGAGCGCACGACACTGACCGAGGCCAACTTCTGCGTCCTCAAGGGCGTCGTGCCCGAGGAGCTGCCGGGCCTGCTGGAGATCGCCCGCAAGGAGCGCGCCGAGGCGCCGCCCGCGCCGCCGCGCCAACCGCCCCGTGAAGCGCGACGCGACGACCGCCGTGACGACCGCCGCCCCGCTGGCGGCCGTCCCGAGGGCCGCGGCCCGCGTCGCCCTGATCAACGCGCCGAAGCCCGGCGCGATCAGCCACGTGGCGACCGCCCCCCACGTGGTGAAGGTGGCCGACCCTCGCAGCCGGCTCCCAAGCCCACGCCTGCGCAGGCCGAGCAGCCCGTGCCATCTCAGATGGCACAAGCGCTCCAGGCCGCCCGGAGCACCAAGGCCGAGGACCAGAAGCCCGAGTGATCGGGCTGCTCGGTCAGGCCGAGTAACGCTGTTCCAGGTAGGCCAGCAGCGTGCGGATGGTCTGCGCCTCGCCGCCCACCGGCCGGCCGGGGCGCGGCGCATCGTTCCAGGCGAACAGGTCGATGTGCAGCCAGTCCTGGTGGGCGGGCAGGAAGTCCTCCAGGAACAGCGCCGCGTTGATGGCGCCGGCCAGCGCGCTCTTGCCCGTGTTGACCAGGTCGCCGATGCTGCTCTCGATGCCGGCGTGATACGGCGCCCACAGCGGCATGTGCCACAGCGGGTCGTCCAGCTTCAGGCCCAGGTCAACCAGATCGCGCGCCGTGTCCATGTGCTTGGCGAACAGCGCCGGCAGTTGGGCGCCCAAAGCCACGCGGGCGGCGCCCGTCAGCGTCGCCAGGTCGATGACGAGGTCGGGCTGGCCCTCGGCGGCATAGGCGAGGGCGTCACTCAGCACCACGCGGCCTTCGGCATCGGTGTTGCCGATCTCGATGTGCAGGCCCTTGCGCGTCTTGATGACGTCGCCCGGCCGGTAGGCGTTGCCCGAGATCGAGTTCTCGACGGCCGGGATCAGCAGTTGCAGCCGCACCGGCAGCTTGAAGGCCATGACGAGGCCTGCCAGGCCGAGCGCATTGGCCGCGCCGCCCATGTCCTTCTTCATCTGGCGCATGCCGTCGCCGCCCTTGATGTTGAGGCCGCCGGTGTCGAAGCAGACGCCCTTGCCGACCAGGGCCAGCTTGGGATGCTTGGGGTTGCCCCAATTCACTTCGATCAGGCGAGGTGAGCGCGTGCTCGCGCGGCCGACGGCGTGGATGCTGGGGAAGTTCTTCTTCAGTAGCGCATCGCCGACGATCTCGGTGAAGCTGGCGCCGTACTGCTTGGCCAGGGCCTTGGCAGCGCCGGCCAGCTCGGCCGGGCCCATGTGCTCGGCCGGCGTGTTGACCAGGTCGCGCGTGGCGGCCATGGCGGTCGCCAGTGCCAGGCCGCGTTCGGCGTCGGCGCCGCCTTTGAGGAGCAGCGTCGCCGGCGCGCGCTTGGCCGGCTTGTAGAGGTCGAAGCGGTAGCCGCCCAGCTCCCAGGACATGGCCGCCGCCTCGGGCAGCAGGGCCAGGCCGGCCTCATCAAGCTTGTAAAGCCCTTCGGGCAGGGCCAGCGGCAGATGGCTCAGCGCAAAAGGGTGGGCCGCATGGGCGACGCCGGCAAACACCTGCCCCAGACGGCCATCGGCGCCCGGCACCAGGGCGTGGCTGTCCGGTGCACCGACGAAGCCGACCGTGGCCAGCCAGGCCCGGGTGGCCTCGGGCAGGCCGCCAGCCAGCACCTGGAAAGCGGCGCGGTCGACGACGGTGATGGGAGTGGCCTTGGCCGGAACGGTCTTCTTCAGCTGGACGGTCATCGCGCTTTCCTGGAATCGAAACAGCCATTGTCAGCAAAAGCCGAGTGTGCAAAGAAGTGTGTTCCGGCTGTCAACCGCTCTCTTCAAGCCCGCGTTGTGCCTTGCAATCGCGCCGCACCCGGCGTGAGACGGCCCGCAAGGCCAGACAGCCATGATGAAGACCCAGTCCCGTACCGAAACGCAGCAACGCCGCCTCCCCGTGCCCGAGATGGGCGGGGCCTGGAGCGCCGAGGAATCCGTCGAGAAGGGCCGCAAGCACGAGGCCTTCGACACCGGCTTCTTCAGCGGTGACCGCCGCGGTCTGGCCCGCGCCCAGCGCTTCGACCGCAAGCGTTAAGCCCGCGGCTCGCGCCTGGAACCCGCCATCCGGCTGCCGGACGGCGGGTTTTGTTTTGCCCGGCCGAGAAATCCTGCCGGACCCGCTATGCCGGCTGCACGGAGAATGCGCCCCCATGAAAGCCGCTCGCCGTTCCATCGCCTTCTTCTCCGGCGTCCTGCTCTATTGCGCCGGCGCCGGCGCGGCCATGAAGTACGCCAGCACTGGCCTGCCACGCTCGGTCTATGTGTCGCTGGGGGGGCGCAACAGCCTGCCCGTCATGCTGGGAGAGGCCCTCGCCATCGCGGCCGTGCTCTTCATCATTGCCGCCATCTGGGCCTATCTGACGCTGCGCCCGCAGCGCCGCCGCCACAAGCCCTACGTCGCCTGGATGATGTCCGGTGTCGGCGTGGCATGGGCCGGCTGGCTGATCTTCGGCGCCTTCAGCTTCGCGCTGAAACCGCGCGCCTACTCGGCACCGCTGCAGACCATGCTGCTGTCGTCCAGTGCCGCGCCGCTGTTCGGGGCGCTGAACATCTTCGGCGTCGTCGGGGGGGTCTGGCTCGCCGGCCGCGTGGCCAAGCGGCGCCAGCTGGGCCTGCCGACCACGCGCTCACGCAGCCGCGTCGATGACGAGCCCGCGCATGACGCCGGCGCCGACAGCACAGTGTCGACGATCGGGCCCCACACCGTCTCACCGCACTGAGTCATGCCACGCGCGGTCTGCCCGCGCTGTGAGCGCCCGGCGCCGACTTGCCTCTGTGCGACGCTGCCGGCGCTGCTGCTGGCCCACCGCACCGAGCTGCTGATCCTGCAGCACCCGGCCGAGGCTGGCCACGCGAAGAACACGACCGCCCTGCTGACGCTGGGCTTGCAGTCGGCCCACCTGCTGCGGGGTGAGGCCTTCGACGCGGCGCTGGCCGGCCCCGGCACCGCGCTGCTCTACCCGGGCGACATTGGGAGCGCAGCCCCGGTCGACGTGAAGCGGCTCATCCTGCTCGACGGCAGTTGGCGCCAGAGCCGCCGCCTGCTGGCCGCCAATCCCTGGCTGGCGGCGCTGCCACGACTGGCCCTGCCGGACCAGGTATCGCGTTACGCCATACGCCGCGCGCACCGGCCCGGCCAGCTGTCCACGCTGGAGGCCGGCCTGCATGCGCTGGCCCTGCTGGAAGGCGGCCCCGAGCGTTTCGAGCCGCTGTGGGCGGCGTTCGATGCCTTCATCAAGGCCGGCATTTACAGAAGGGAAACGGGGATGACCTAGCATTTCCGGATGCTCTCGTTCCTGCGCCCTGTTTTCCTGGCCTTGCTGGCCGCCCCGCTGCTCGCTCTGGCCGCACCGCCGGAGGCGTCGACCGAGCATGTGAAGGCACGCCTCGTCTCCAGCCAGTCGGCCGTCGCGCCGGGCCAGCGCTTCACCGTCGCGCTGGAGCAGGACATCAAGGCCCACTGGCACACCTACTGGATCAACCCCGGCGACTCGGGCCAGGCCACCTCCATCGACTGGCAGGGCGCCACGGCCGGCCCCATCCAGTGGCCGACACCCGCCGTGCAGCCCATCGGTCCGCTGGTGAACTACGGCTATGAAGGCCGGCCGGCGCTGCTGGTCGACCTGACCGTGCCCGCCGATGCCAAGCCGGGCAGCCGCTTCGCGCCCACGGCCGAGGTGCGCTGGCTGGTCTGCAAGGATGTCTGCATCCCCGAGCAGGTCAGCCTGGGCCTGGACCTGCCTGTGGCCACCGAGCCCAAGGCCGGCGCCGACGCGGCCCAGATCGAGGAATGGCGCGCAGCCATTCCCAAGCCCGCCAACTTTGCCGTGCAGCTCAAGGCCGCGCCCCAGGGCGTGCGGCTCAGCGGGGCTCAGGCGGGCGTCACCAAAGCGTATTTCTTTGCCGACACCTGGGGCGCCGTCACCCACAGCGCGCCGCAGGCGCTGAAGGCTGAGGCCGGTGGCTGGGCGCTCGACATTCCCGCCGGCGAGGAACCGGTGCCCGCCGGCAAGCCCTTGTCCGGCGTCATCGTGCTGACGACGGCCGCGGGCGAGCAAGCCTGGACGATTTCCGAGCCCATGCCCGAAGGCGCCGGCAAGGGCCCCGGCCCCGCCGACCTGAACGCCCCTGCCGCCGCTGAGGCGTCGCCGACGCCGGCCCCCGAAAGCGACCTGGGCCTGCTGCCCGCGCTGGGGCTGGCGCTGCTGGGCGGCCTGATCCTCAACCTGATGCCCTGCGTCTTCCCGGTGCTGTCGATCAAGGCGCTGGCCCTCGTGCGCGAAGGCAATCACAAGGCCGAGGGCCTGGCCTACACCGCTGGCGTGCTGGCCAGCTTCGCGGTGCTGGCGGCTGTGCTGATCGCGTTGCGGGCCGGTGGCCAGCAGGTGGGCTGGGGCTTCCAGTTCCATTCGCCGGTTTTCGTGCTGATCGTGGCCTACCTGCTCTTCCTCGTCGGGTTGAGCCTGTCGGGCCTGTTCGCCATCGGCGGCAGCTTCACCGGCGTCGGCTCGGCGCTGGCGTCGCGCCAGGGCCTGGCGGGCAGCTTCTTCACCGGCGTGCTGGCGGCCGTGGTCGCCACGCCCTGCACGGCGCCGTTCATGGGCGCTGCGCTGGCCTTCGCGCTGTCGCAGCCGGCGGTGGTGCTACTGGCCGTGTTCCTGGCGCTGGGGCTGGGCCTGGCGCTGCCCTTCCTGGTGCTGGCCTTCTGGCCCGCGGCGCAGCGCTGGCTGCCGCGGCCGGGGGCGTGGATGGACACCTTCAAGCAGGCGCTGGCCTTTCCGATGTATGCCGCCGTCGTCTGGCTGCTGTGGGTGCTGGCGCAGCAGACCGGGCCGGACGGCGTGGCGCTGGCGCTGTGTGGGCTGGTGTTGATCGCCTTTGGCCTGTGGTGGCGACACAGCAGTGGCGCCACGGTGGTGGGCACCGGTGCGGCCATCGCCAGCGTCGTGCTGGCGCTGGGCGTGGCGGTGGTGATCAAGCCCGTCGCCGCCGATGTGCGCGCCGCAGCCGAGGCGGGCACCGAGGCCTACAGCGCCGCGCGTCTGGCCGAGTTGCGCGGGCAGAGCAAGCCGGTCTTCGTCAACATGACGGCGGCCTGGTGCATCTCCTGCCTCGTCAACGAGCGCGTCGCGCTGTCGCGGCCCGAGGTGAAGGACGCCTTCGCCAAAGCCGGCATCGCCTACCTCAAGGGCGACTGGACGCGCGAGGACCCCGCCATCACCGCCGTGCTCAAGGCCCACGGGCGCTCCGGCGTGCCGCTCTACCTCTATTACGCACCGGGCGCCGCCGAGGCCCAGGTGCTGCCGCAGATCCTCACCCCCGGCCTCGTCATCGAGGCTGTTTCCTCCCCTGTCCCTGCAGCAACCCCCCGGAGTTCGACATGATGAAACTGCTTCGCCGCTCGCTGATCGCCGCCGCCCTTGCGCCTGCGCTGGCCCTGGCCAGCACCGTGGACGCGCCCGCGCCCGCCTTCACGGCCACCACGGCCGATGGCAAGACCGTCTCGCTGGCCGACTACAAAGGCAAGACCGTCGTGCTGGAGTGGACCAACCACGACTGCCCCTACGTGAAGAAGCACTACGGCGGCAACATGCAGAGCCAGCAGAAGGCCGCCGCCGCGCAAGGCGTGGTCTGGCTGCAGGTGATCTCGTCCGCGCCCGGCCAGCAGGGCCATGTGGACGGCGCCACCGCGCAGAAGCTCAACGCCGACCGCGGCGCCGTGCCTGCCGCCACGCTGCTCGACCCCAAGGGCGAAATCGGCAAGGCCTATGGCGCGCAGACGACGCCGCACATGTATGTCATCCGGCCCGATGGCACGCTGGCCTACAAGGGCGGCATCGACAGCCTGGCCACCGCCAAGGTCGACGACATCACCAAGGCCGAGCCCTACGTGACCCAGGCCCTGGTGGCCGTGTCGTCGGGCCGCAAGGTCGAGAAGGCGTCGACGCGGCCCTACGGCTGCTCCATCAAGTACGCCAGCTAGAAGACCGACAACCCGGTCTTCGTGACGAACAGCTCCAGCGCCTGGCGCCCCAGCAAGGAGTTGCCCGTGGCGTCCAGCGCGGGCGACCAGACGCACAGCGTGAGCTGGTCGGGCACGACGGCCACGATGCCGCCGCCCACGCCGCTCTTGCACGGCAGTCCGATGCGGAAGGCGAACTCGCCGGCCGCGTCGTAGGTGCCGCAGGTCAGCATCAGCGCGTTCACGCGCCGCGTCTGCGCGCTGCTGAGCACGGGCGTGCCCGCCAGCGGGTGGCGGCCGTCACGGCACAGGTAGCCGGCAGCGCAAGCCACCTGCTCGCAGCTCATGGCAATGGCGCACTGGTTGAAATAGACGTCCAGCACGGTCGCGACGTCGTTGTCCAGCGTGCCGAAGCCCTTCATGAAGTTGGCCAGTGCGGTGTTGCGGTAACCCGTGTCGGCCTCGGACCCCGCCACCTCCGCGTCGATGCGGATGGGCTCGCCGCACAGCCGGCCCAGCAGCGCCAGCAGCTCCGCCTGTGCGTCGCCCAGCGAAACCAGCCGGTCCGCCACCGCGATGGCGCCGGCATTGATGAAGGGGTTCCGCGGGATGCCGCGCTCCGTCTCCAGCTGCACCAGCGAGTTGAACGGGCTGCCCGATGGCTCGCGGCCGATGCGGTCCCACAGCGCCTCGTCCAGCGAGCGGATCGCCAGCGTCAGCGAAAACATCTTGGACATGCTCTGGATGGAGAACGGCACGGCGCTGTCGCCCGCCGCGGCGGTCTCGCCTGAACAGGTGCGCAGCGCGATGCCGAACTGGGTCGGTGCCACGCGCGCCAGCGCCGGGATGTAGCTGGCCACCTTGCCACCGGCGCTGCCGAGCAGCGGGCGCAGTTCGGCGTTGATCTCGTCGAGGATGAGCTGGAAGTCCATGCGCTGATTCTCGACTTGAGAATGCGCACCCATGCAAGCCCTGCTCGACGCCATTGCCACGGCGGCCTTTCCCGTTGACGCCCAGCGCCTCTTCCATGGCCGCGGCGGCCTCTTTCCCGGCTGCGAGCACCTCGCGCTCGACGCCTACCCGCCCGCGCTGCTGCTGACCAGCTTCGAGCCGCTGGCCGATGAGGCGTTGACCATCATCGGCGCCGCCATCACGGCACGCTGGCCTGAGGCGCCCTGGGTGTACCAATGCCGCCAGGAAGGCGGCCGCACCGAGACCCGGCTGATGGCGGGCAGCGTGCCGGAGCCCCACGTCGTGGCGGAGGCCGGCACGCGCTACGGCGTGCATCTGCTGCGCGGCCAGAACCACGGCCTCTTTCTCGACATGGCCGAGGGCCGGCGCTGGGTGCGTGAGCAGGTCAAGCCCGGCGACAAGGTGCTCAACCTGTTCGCCTACACCTGCGCCTTCTCGGTCGTCGCGCTGCAGGCCGGTGCGAGCGAGGTCGTCAATGTGGACATGAGCGACGGTGCGCTCGCCATCGGCCGCCGCAACCACGCGCTCAACGGCGTCGAGCGCGGCGCGAAGTTCCTGCCCCACGACATCTTCAACTCCTGGGGCAAGCTGACGCGCTTCGGGCCGTACGACCTCGTCATCGGCGACCCGCCCAGCTTCCAGAAGGGCAGCTTCGTCGCCACCAAGGACTATGCGCGGCTGGCGCGGCGGTTGCCTTCGCTGCTGGCGCCAGGCGGGATGGCGCTGCTGTGCCTGAACACGCCGAAGCTGGACCTGGCTTTCCTGCACGGCGTGATGGCCGAGCACGCGCCCGAGCTGGCCTTCGTCGAGCGGGTGGCCAACCCGGCGTCGTTCTCGGATGCGTCGCCGGACAGGGCATTGAAGGTGCTGGCCTACCGCCTGCCCTAAGCGCTGGCGCTGGCGCAATTCTTCTATACCGCCCCGCCGCCGCTGACGATGCTCCCGACCACTTCACCAAGGAGTGGTCATGGACCTTCTTATCAACGGCCGGCGCCAGGCCGTGGCGGCCGAATGGCGCGATGAAACCCTGCTGCATGTGCTTCGAGAGCACCTCGGCCTGGTCGGCACCAAGTTCGGTTGCGGCGTGGGCCTGTGCGGCGCCTGCACGGTGCTGCTGGACGGCGTTGCCGCGCGGGCCTGCGTGCTGCCGGCCAGCGCGGCCGCTGGCCATGAGCTGACGACCATCGAAGGCCTGGCCGGGAAGGACGGCGCGCTGCATCCGCTGCAGCGCGAATGGCTGCAACACCAGGTGCCGCAATGTGGCTACTGCCAGGCGGGCCAGCTGATGAGCGCGGCGGCGTTGCTGCGTCAGAACCCCCGGCCCGACGCCGCTGCCTGCGAAGCGGCGATGGCCGGCAACCTGTGTCGCTGCGGTACGCAGCAGCGCATTCGCGTGGCCATCGTTGCGGCGGCGGGCTGACATGGCTGACGCCGCAATTGCACTGACACGCCGCAGCTGGCTGCAGCTGTCGGGCGCGGGGCTGACCGTTGCGCTGTTCAGCGGCTGCGCGTTACCCGTCATCCCTCAGCGCCCGGCGCCCAGCCTGGGGGATGCGCTGGGCTGGATCCGCCATGACGCCGGCCGCTACACGCTGTGGCTGCCGCGCGTCGAGATGGGCCAGGGAATGCTGACCGGCCTCAAGCAGATCGCCTGCGCTGAGCTCGGCGTGGGCTGGGACGCGGTCAGCGTGAAGCTGCCCAGCACCGCTGACATCGGCCGCGTGAAGGCCACCGTGGGCAGCGATTCGATCAAGGATTACGCGCTGCCGCTCGCCCAGGCCTGTGCGCTGCTGCGCGACGCGGTGGCGCGCGGCGGCTTTCCGTCCGCTGGCGACGCGCCGCCCTTGCCGCGCTGGCCGGGCCTCGACCGGCCCGACCTGAAGCGCCCGCCGCTGGAGCAGGGCGAGGCCATCGTCAGGGGCCAACCGCTGTACGTGGCCGATGTGCGCCGGCCCGGCTTGGTGTTCGGGCGCGTGCTGTATGCGCCGCAGTCGCCCGAGTTCGCGTCGGCGCCGCGTGCCTTCGACGAAGCCGCCGCGCGGGCGCAGCCCGGCTTTGTCGCCCTGGTGCGCGACGACGTGCTGGCGCAGGGCCAGGCCCGTGGCATCGGCATCGTCGCCGGGACACCGGGCGCGCTGGACCGCATCGAGCGCGCGCTGGCCGTGCAGTGGCAGGTGGAGGAGAACAAGGCCGGCTGGCGCGAGCTGCTGGACATCGACGCCCGGCTCGCGCGTGACCCCAAGCTCACGCATGCGGTGCACGACGACAGCGTGCCAAAGGCCGGCGCCTGGGACCTGGACCTGCGCTTCGACATCCCGCCCGCCGCCCATGCCGCGATGGAGCCGCGCGCGGCGGTCGCCGAGTTCGCGCCGGACGGCAAGCTGCAGCTGTGGGTTGGTAGCCAGGACGTGTTCTACCCACGCGATGTGGTCGCCAAACGCCTGGGCCTGGGCGACGACGAGATCACCGTGCACAGCCACCGACTCGGCGGCGCGTTTGGTGGCAAGACCCTCTGCACCGTCGAGCTCGAAGCCGCCGTGCTGGCGCGTGCCACTTGCCGGCCGGTCAAGGTGCAGTGGACGCGGGCGCAGGAATTCGCCCAGGGCTTCCATCGCGCACCGTCCAGTCATCGCGTCAGGGTCAGGCTCAGGGACGGCCGGTTGCAGCATTGGTGGCACGCGTTTGTCAGCTCGCACATCCTGTTCACCAACGCGGCCATGCCGCCATGGATGCAGGCTGTCAGCCGCTTTGTCGGCGATGCCGGCGTGGCACGCGGCGCCAGGCTGCCCTACCGCGCCGACGCGCGGGAAACGCGCTTTGCGCTGCAGCGCCTGCCGGTGTTGGCCGGGCCCTGGCGGGGCCTGGGCGCGGGCCCCAACCATTTCGTCACCGAGTCAGCCATCGACGAATGCGCGCGGCTGGCCGGGCAGGACCCGCTGGCCTTCCGCCTCGCCCATATCGAGGACGAACGGCTCGCGCGGGTGTTGAAGCACGCGGCGCAGATGGCGGGCTGGACAGCAGGTTCGCGCCTGGGGATCGCCTGTGGCGTCTACAAGGACATGAGCTATGCGGCCGTCGTCGCCGACGTGGCGGCGGCCGCTGACGGCGCCGTGCGCGTGCGGCGGATGTGGTGCGCCCATGACTGTGGCCGCGTCATCAACGCCGACCAGGTGCGCGCGCAGTGCGAGGGCAACCTGGTCTGGGGGCTGGGCCTCGTGCTCATCGAGAGCCTGGGCTTCGACGGTGGCAACGTCGCGTCCGCCACCTTTGCCGACTCGCCCATCCCGCGCTGGGGCGACATCCCGACGATGCAAATCGACCTCATCGACACCGGCGAGCCACCCACCGGCGCCGGCGAGACGGCCATCGTCGCGGCGGGGGCGGCTATCGCGAATGCCATCCGCGCGACGGGCGGCCCGCGCGTGCTGTCGCTGCCCTATCGGCCAGCAACCGGCCGCAACAATGCAGGCCCGTGACGCCGACTTCTGCCCCGCCCGACTTCGCCAGCGCCGCCATGCTGCGCGTGCTGGCGCAGGGCATGCGCGAATTCGGCCTGGCGCCACCCGCCGCCACACCAGGCGGCGCGACCGTGGGCCTGGATGCCAAGCGCGCACTGCTGACCCATGCCGTGCGCGCGGGTGGCCTGCAATGTCTGGCGCTGCTGGGCCGCGGCCTGCACCGCTTCACGCATGAGCCGAGCCACCGCGCGCTCGCGTCGGCCCGTGATGCGAGTGACCTGTTCGAGCGTTGGGGGCGGCTGGAGCGCTATATCCATTCGCGCCACCGCGTGCAGGTCGACGCGGTGGAACCCCGCGAGGCGCGGCTGCGCCATGTGTCGCTGCGCCCGCAGTCGCCTCCGCACCCGGCGGAAGACCTGGTCGTGCTCGGTGTGCTGGTGGCGTTTCTCGAAGCCTGCGGACACCAGGGCCTGTCGGCCTGGGCCGTCGACGCCTGCGTCTACCCGGCCTGCGACGCCGCTGCGCTGGCGCGCGTCGTCGAGGGCAGCGGTAGCGCCGACTGGCGCATCAGCTGGGCGGCTCACGCCGAGCCGCCCCGGCACGATGTGGGCGCGCCTCGCAGCCTGGCGCCCGATGAAGCCTGGCCGCAGAGCGTCAAGGCGCTGTTCGACAGCCTCGTCAGCCGGCTGCCCGCTGCGCCCGGCCTGGACGAACTGGCGCATCAACTGGGCCGCGCCCGGCGCAGCCTGCAACGCGAGCTGCAACTGCAGGGCACGGGCTTGCGGCCGCTGCTGGCCGAGGCCCGCTACCGCACGGCCGGCTGGTGGCTGATGCAGACCGGCACGGCGCTGGCGGAGATCGGCTTCCTGTGCGGCTATGCCGACCAGTCGCACTTCACCCGCGAGTTCCGCCGCCGCAGCGGCATGACGCCGGCCGACTACCGGCGGCACTTTGCGGCCGGCGGCTGAGGCTCAGACCAGCTTGTTCAGCGCGGCGATCAGCTTGGCCCGCGCCGCCGGGTCGCTGACCGACTCGGCCAGCCGGTTGAAGAACACCGCCCGGCTGTCCGTGCCGGTGGCCGCGCGCTTGACCAGCACCTTGGCGATGGGGCCGACATGCTGGGCCAGCAGGGCCTGGGCCTTGTCCACGACCGCCTCGTTGAGCGGCCCGCCGATGGCGGTGCCCGAGATCGCCGATCCCGCGGAACCCTTTGAACCGCCGGCCGACGGCGAGCCGGCCGTGCCGCCCGCCGTGCGGTGCCGGCCGCCGGTGACCAGGCTGGCCTGGCCCAGGAAGGCGTCGCGCGCGCGCGGGTCGGTGACCTGCTCGGCCAGCTTGTTGTAGAGCTCGTTGATGTCCTGGCACTCGCGGGCGGCGCGGCGCACCAGCACGCTGGCCAACGGGCCAACATGCTTGGCCAGCGTCAGCTCCGCCTGGGTCAGCTGGGCCTTGTCCCAGTGCGACGGTGTGGGGGCGCTGGCCGTGCCTGCGGTGGAGCCCGGCAGTGATGTACCGGACAGCGACGGCGGCGCGATGGTGGGCGTCGCCAGCGGCTGCGCGGGGCGGGCGCGGGCCGGCGCGAGCATCACGGTCTTTTCCCAACCGGTGTCGTCGATGCTCTGGCCGATGCCGTCGGTCAAGGCCTGCTTGAATTCCTCGGCCGTGGCGTAGCGGTCTTCGGGGCGTTTGGCCAGGGCGCGCGCAACGAGAGCGTCGAACCAGCCGGGGCGCTCGGCGCCTTCGACCATCGATGGCGGCAGCGGCATCTCGTTGACGACCTTGTACATGAGCGCCTCGGTCGTGCCGGCGAAGGGCGCGCGGCCTGTCAGCAGTTGGTAGAGCACCACACCGGCGCCGTAGATGTCGACGCGCCGGTCCATCGGCTTGCCGAGGAACTGCTCGGGCGCCATGTGGCTGGGTGTGCCCACCATGTAGTGAGTCTGCGTGAGGCTGGTGCTCTCGATGCGGGCGATGCCGAAGTCGGCCACCTTGAGCCGCCCGCCGGCCGTCGTCATGATGATGTTGGCGGGCTTGATGTCGCGGTGCCAGACGCCTTTCTCGTGCGCGTGGTGCAGGGCATCGAGCAGCTGGCTCATGATGCCGGGGATGTCGGTGTCGGTGAAGCGGACCTTGGCGCCGAGATAGCTTGCCAGCGAACGACCCTCGACGAACTCCATTGCGATGTAGGCCACGTTCTCGGCGCGGCCGAAGTCGTAGACGGCGACGATGCCCGGGTGGTGCAGACGGCCGGCGGCCTGCGCCTCGTTGCGGAAACGCGAGGCGGGTGCGCCGGGGCTGTCGTCGTCGGCGTCGAGCTGGGTGCGGATGGTCTTCAGCGCGACCGTGCGCTGTATGTCGGGGTCGAAGCCCTTGTAGACGACGCCCATCGCGCCCTCACCGAGGACTTCGGTGATGCGGTATTTGCCGAGCTGCTGCGGGTGCTTGGTGGGTTCAGGCATCGAGGAGCTTCATCGCCTGCACGACGCTGGCGCGCATGCGCGAGAAGGAGTCGGACAAGGTGGCGATCTCGTCCTTGCCGCTGGCCGCGAACTCGGGCGCGTCCAGGTCGCCTTGGCTGACGCGGTCGGCCAGCGCCGACAGGCGCGTGACGGGGCGCACGACCAGCATCCACACCATGATGTTGAGCACGATGCCGACGACGATGAAAACGCCGATCAGCGAGGTGATGAAGAGCTTGAAGACGTTGTCGGCGCGTTGCAGCGGCACGCCCAGCGGCACGGAGACGATCTGCGCGCCGATGACCTCGTTGAGGTTCCAGCCGAAGCCGTTGGCGGGGCCGTACTTGGCCACCATCGTGGCCGGGGCGGCGTCCACGCTGCTGTGGCAGGCGAGGCAGGCCGGGTCGGTGATACGCATCGGGCGGGCGATGTAGAGCGACGGGCCGGCGGGCGTGTCGCGCGTGCCAACGGCTTCCTTCAGCTCGGCGGAGGTGCGGAACTGGCCGACGACATCCACTTCCCAGCTGGTGGCGCGGTCGCGCGGGTTGGTCGGGTTGAGGGTCGCTTCCTTGTAGGCGAACTCGGGGTGCTTGGCCAGCAGCGCGTTCAGCACCTCGGTGGCGGCATAGCTGGGCACCGTCTGCGGCAGGAACTCATGCGCCATCTGCGAGGCCAGCAGCGGCTTGACCTGGGTGTTGGTGTAGGCCCGCACCGCCAGCGCCTTCTCCATCAGCATGCGTGCGCTGCCGACGACTTCCTGCTGGGCGTTGTCCTGCAGCAGGCCGCGGGCGATGTAGCCGCTGACGGCGATGCCCAGGCTCATGACGAGCAGGTAGACCAGGTTGAATTTGGCGAGCAGCTTCATGGTGATTCTTTCCCTGAGGGCGGCAATGGTAGTGCGCTGATATGGCTGAGTGACAGCGTGCTTGCTCGCGGTTCCCTGGCGGAATGCACATAAAGAAGGGCGCCGAACCGAAGTCAGGCGCCCTGAAGGGGTGCGGAAGACGCGTGCATCACCGCATAGTTCGGCGGCCGCGAGTAGCGCGGCCTGCGCCGCGGTTCAAACGCCCGCGGCGTCCAGCTCGCTACCGACGCGCTGCAGCCAGACGCGCACGCGCTGCCGGTCCAGCAGGCCGAGGCCGCCCGGGCCCTGCAATGCGGCCCAGAAGCTCGCACCGGCGCCGTCCACTTTCTGCAGCAGCGAGTCCGGCAGCTTGCGCAGGTGGATTACTCGGGCACCCTGCGCCTGGGCGCGCTCCAGCAGGCCGCTGGCGGCCAGCAGTTCGAAGCGCTCACCGCGCACCTCGTTGAGCACGATGACCAGGGGCAGCCGGGCGGCGGAGCCGTCCAGCCATGCGCGCAGCAGGTCGGTCGAATCGCGGCCTGCGTCCATCACATGCCAGTAGTTGAGCTGCACGCCGAGTTCGGCGGCCACATCAGCCGCGCCGGCCTCGTCGAGCCAGCGGGTCAGCGCGCCCTGGGTCTGCGCAGCCAGGTCGACGAGCACGCGGCGCTCAGGCTGTTCGGCGGCAGCTTCGATGACGGGGTCGAGGCTGTCGTGTGCGTCCAGCAGCAGCGGTGCGGCGAAGTCGGCGTAATAGCGGGTCAGCGCGCCGTGCGAGCGGTCGGTGTCGAAGCCCAGGAAAGGCAGGCCGCGGTCGATGAAATGCTGGGCCAGCACGCGGGCAACCAGCGATTTGCCGACGCCGCCTTTCTCGCCGCCAATGAAGTGGATCTGGCTCATGCGCTACTCGTTCGTTGAAGTTCGGGCCATGGTAGTCCAGGGCCGTCGACAGCCCTGTGTCAGCGCCCGCGGCGGGCGCCCGCGCCATACTGCCGCACCATGCGCATCCTGCTCGTTGAAGACGACGATCAACTCGTCGAGACCACTGCCCGCGCGCTGCGCTCCCAGGGCTGGGTGGTGGACTGCACGGCGCGCGGCGAGCCGGTGCCGCGCTCGCTGCGCGAGGACGCCTACGACCTGCTCATCCTCGACATCGGCCTGGCCGGCATCGACGGCTTCGAGACGTTGCGCCGTGTGCGCGCCGATGGCCTGACCGTGCCGGTGCTGATCCTGACCGCGCGCGACGCCGTCGAGGACCGTGTGCGCGGACTGGAAGGAGGGGCCGACGACTATCTCGTCAAGCCGTTTGCGCTGACCGAGCTGGTCGCCCGCGCCCGCGCGCTGGTGCGCCGCAGCCAGGCGCGCACCAGCAACCAGCTGCAGCTGGCCCGCCTGCGCATCGACCAGGAGGCGCGTCGGGCCTACATCGAGGACGAACCGCTGGCGCTGTCGGCGCGCGAATGGGACGTGCTCGGCTTCCTGATGGCGCGCGCCGGCAAGGTGGTGGCCAAGGAGCACATCGCGCTGGCCAGCAACGCCTGGGACCAGGGCGTCAGTGACAACGCCATCGAGGTCTGCCTGTCGCGCCTGCGCGCCAAGATCGAGCCCGGCGGCGTGCGGCTGCGCACCGTGCGCGGTCTTGGCTATCTCCTCGAGGAAATAGGCTGAAGCCAGTGGCTGAGCCGTCGCGTGCCAGCCTGCAGCGCCGCCTGTTCGGCTGGCTGATGCTGCCGCTGCTGGTGGCCCTGCCGCTGTTGGGCTGGGCGCTTTACGAGCAGGTGCAGCAAAGCGCGCAGAGCTGGCTCGATGAAGGGCTGGAGGACACCGCGCTGACGCTGGCGGGCCAGATCGACCTGCGCAGCGGCGAGCCGCGTGTCGACGTCAGCGCGACCATGGACCGGGCGCTGCGCTTCGACCGCCAGGACGATGTCTTCTATCTGGTGCTGGCGCCAAGCGGCGAGGTCTTGCAGGGCGATGCCGGGCTGGCCGATCTGCAGCCACGCCCGGCGCCGCAGGTGGTGGGCGGTGTCGCGTACGGCGATGTCCGGCTGCGCGACCGCGCGCTGCGCCTGGTGCAGCTGGGTGCCGCCTGCGGTGCCGGCGCCTGCCAGGTGCTGGTGGCCGAGACCCTGCACAAGCGCGACGCACTGCAGCGCCAGATCGGCAGCCGGGTGGCGCTGAGCGGGCTGGGTCTGATGGCGCTGCTGGCCCTGGCGGCCTGGCGGGCCATCCGCCAGGGGCTGGCGCCGCTGACCGGCCTGAGCGTGGAACTTGAGCACCGCGACCTGCACCGGCTGACGCCGCTGAACGCCAGCCTGCCGCGCGAGCTGGTGCCGCTGCAGTCGGCCTTCAACCGCCTGTTCGAGCGCCTGGGCCGCGCGGTCGGCGCGCAGCGGGAATTCCTGGCCGACGCAGCCCACCAGCTGCGCACGCCGCTGACCTCGCTGCAGACCGAGATCGAGCTGGCGATGCTGGAGCCGCACGACCCGCGCATGGACCCGCTGTTGGAGCGGCTGCGCCAGCGCGTCGTGCGCAGCGCCCGCCTGGCCCAGCAGCTGCTGTCACTGGCGCGCGCCGAGGACCGCAGCGTCGACGTCGGCAACGCGCTGGACCTGCGCGACATCGCCACCGAGTGCGGCCAGGACTGGGCCCACCGCGCCCTGCCGACCGGTGTCGACCTTGGCTTCGAGCTGGCCGAGGCGCCCGCCCTGGGGCATGCCTTCCTGCTGCGCGAGCTGCTGGAGAACCTGGTCCACAACGCCGTCAGCTATGCCGGCGCCGGCGCGCGCATCACGGTGCGCTGCGGCAGTGGGCCGGACGGCAGCTGGCTGGAGGTCGAGGACAACGGCCCCGGCATCCCGCCAGCAGAGCGCCCCGTGGCCATGCAGCGCTTTCGCCGCGGCGAAGGCGCCCAGGGCACCGGCAGCGGACTGGGCCTGGCCATCGCGGCCGACATCGCGGCGCGCCATGGCGGCCGGCTGCAACTGCTGGACGCCCACGCCGGCCCGGGGCTGCGCGCGCGCTTCAGCCTGCCGCCGCTGCCGTCGGGTCCAGTGCCAGCTGCTTGAACAAATTCATCGCGACGACAACGCGCCGCCCCGGTGTCGCCGGCACCTCATGCATGGTGATGCCGGGGAACATGATCAGCGTGGCCGGCCGCGGCTGGTAGGCGCTGGTCTTGGAGAACACCAGCGGCGCGCAGCCGGGCTCGGCCTCCAGGTAGACGACGCAGCTCAGGTCGGCCGGAAAGTGGTTGTGCGGCGCCGTGTAGTCGGCCTCTTCATAGATGGCGCCCCAGCAGTGCGTGACGATCAGGTCCAGCCCCAGCTGGCCGAAGTCGCCCGACCAGGCCTTGGGCGCGGCGGCCTTCGCAATCTCCACCACGCTGGCGCACAGTGGCATCAGCTTGGGCGAGAGCATGTGGCTCTTCCACGGGCTCATGTAGGCCGCCTTCACGTTCGACTCGGGCGACTGCGGGTGGCTGACACGCAGCTCGTCGATGGCCTCGCGGGCCAGCCGCAGCCGGTCGGCGATGGGGGCCAGCTCGGCAATGATGACCGGCAGCTCGGTCTGGATGCTGGCGCCCACCACGTGGACGGATTCAGGGGCGGGCGCGGACGTGCTCATGCCGCGATTCTGGCCGCTGGGGCCGCGCCCCCAAACGCTGAAAAGGCCGGTCAGCCGAGGGCTTCGTACAGCGCCTGCATTTCCTGCGTCAGCTTGTGGCGCGCGTCGAGGTGAATCATGGGCCGGCTCAGCTCATGCGATTCCTTGACCTTGACGCTGCTCGACAGATAGGGTTGCAGCACCGGCAGGCCCTCGTCCAGCAGTTCCTGCACGACGCGCTGCGGCAGCGAGGCGCGGGCCTGGAACTGGTTGACGACGATGCCCTCGACCGACAGCTCGGGCGCATGGTCGGCGCGGATCTCCTCGACCGCTTCGAGCAGGCCGTAGAGCGCGCGGCGCGAGAAGTCGTCGCAGTCGAAGGGGATGAGGCACCCCTGCGCGGCGATCAGCGCCGAGCGCGTGTAGAAGTTCAGCGCCGGCGGCGTGTCGATCCAGATCTCGTCGTAGTCATCGGCCAGTGGCAGCAGCGCGTCGCGCAGCTTGTAGATCTTGTAGCGGCTCTCCAGCTTGCCGTGCAGCTCGTCGAGCTCGGCGCTGGCCGGCATCAGGTGCAGGTTCTCCCACGGCGTCTCGGTGACGAACTCGGTCGCGCTGGGTGCACGCACGCTGAACTTCAGCGTCGACTCGAAGAACTCGGCCGAGCCGGCCGCGCCCTCGTCCAGAGATTCGCCCATCAGGTAGCGGCTGGTGTTGCCCTGCCGGTCCAGGTCGATGACGAGCACGCGCCGTCCGCTGGCTGCGGCGATCGCCGCGAGGTTGCTGGTGATCGTGGACTTGCCCACGCCACCCTTCTGGTTGAACACGACTCGCCGCATCGCCGACTCCGTTGCTGCTGGATGCGGCGATTGTGCACTGCACAAAAGTCAGTGCGCGGTGGTGGGCTGAGGGTTGAGCGGGTGGGCAATGCCGCCGTCGCCGTAAGTGCGCACCACCTCGGCGATGACGACCTGGTAGCCCTTCAGCCAGCGCGCCTGGGCCTGCTTGGCCTCGCGGTGCGACGGGTGGCTCATCAGCTGCTGCAAGGCCTCCATCGAGGTCCAGTAGTAGACGTTGGAGATCAGCCCGGTCGCGGCGTTCTCCCAAGTCTCTTCACCGATGTAGCCCGGGATGGCGCGGGCCAGCGCGGCGATGCGCTCATCCAGGGCGTGGAAGTCGGCGTCGTAGTCGCCCTTGGCGAAGGTGAAAGTGGAGGTGAACATCGATCAATTTGCAATGCACGGCCGGCCATCACAGGCGTTCTTGGGCAGCCACTGGATGGAGCTTGGTGCGTAGTCTTCGCCAAAGCGATCACGGTTGTAGAAGAGGGTTGAGCCATCGCTCAGGGTCCAGCCCACAAGGCGAACGCCGGCGCTTGGGAATCGTTGGACTGCCTCGGGCTTGCCGAATCTCTGTTCCAGGTAGGTTCGGCCCTGCGCATGAGCCTCCTGAGGAATTGCGGTGCTGACACGCAGCAGCCGGTTGCTGGCGAACGTGAAGTTCACATACATCGTCGGCACGCCGTTGAGTGACTTCAGATCGACCGCGCAGCTGCGAGTTGCATCAGGTATCCCCGTCCAGTCGGCGCGGCAATCAACATTCAGCCCGCTTAGTAGCGTCTTCAATCCCGCCTCGTCGGCGAGTGTCGAGAGTGCCTCGAATTGCAATGTGGCGTCGGGCCGTAATTCGCTCTTGTAGAGCTCGTACTCCCGAATCAATGCCGAGTGGGCTGCCGGGGGCGGCGAGCGACCAAAGACGGCGTACAGGATGGCGAGGACCAGAACCGTACAAAGCAGGAGCAACCGTAAAGGCCGGCGCGGTTTCGGGTCGGAGTGAGGTGGTGTCATAGCTCGCGTCGTCAACGCTCAAGCGCGCGTTCGACAAAGCGCCGCGGCACCGTGGTCTTGGGCACGCGCACCGAAAACCAGCTGCGGATGTCGCTGTCCACGCCGATGCCGTGCATGAAGTTGTAGAGGCCCTTCTTCAGTCCCTGGCCCAGGCCCTCGTGGTCGGTGGGCGTCGGGTCGATGAAGGCGATGTCGTTCTTCGCGAAGCGGCCGTCGGCGGGCAGCGGCTGCAGCGTGACGCCGTATTCCGCCGGGTTCATGCCCACCGGCGAGTGCACCGTGCAGGCAAAGCGGTGGAAGAAGCCGCTGTGGATGCAGCCGTTCTCGAACAGCTGGCGCACGTACTCCAGCGCGTCCACGGTGTCCTGCGTCGTCTGCGTCGGGAAGCCATACATCAGGTAGGCGTGCACCAGCACGCCCGCATCGGCAAAGGCCTTGGTGACGCGCGCCACCTGTTCGATGGAAACGCCTTTCTTCATCAGCTGCAGCAGCCGGTCCGATGCGACCTCCAGCCCGCCCGAGATGGCGATGCAGCCGCTGTCGGCCAGCAGCTGGGCCAGCTCCGGCGTGAAGGTCTTCTCGAAGCGGATATTGCCCCACCAGCTGATGGCGACGCCGCGGCGGATCAGCTCCTCGGCCAGTGCCTTCAACGCCTTGGGCGGTGCGGCCTCGTCGACGAAGTGGAAGCCCGTCTGCCCGGTCTCCTTGACGATGGCCTCGATGCGGTCCACCAGCACTTCGGCGCTCGCCGCCTCGTAGCGCGAGATGTAGTCGAGGCTGACGTCGCAGAAGCTGCACTTCTTCCAGTAGCAGCCATGCGCCACCGTCAGTTTGTTCCAGCGCCCGTCGCTCCACAGCCGGTTCATCGGGTTGAGCATGTCGAGCAGCGACAGGTAGCGGTCCAGCGGCAGACCGTCCCAGGTCGGCGTGCCGACGTCGTCGAAGGGAATGTCGGGTTCGACGAAGTTGGTGTACTTGACCTGCCCTTGGTCGCGCCAGAAGGTGCGCACCAGGCGGGTCTTGGACCGCTTGCCCGCCACGTGCTCCAGCAGCGCGAGCAGCGGCCGCTCGCCGGCGTCCAGCGTCACGTAGTCGACGACATCGAAGACCCGCGGCTCGGCCAGCTCGCGCAACTCGGTGTTCACATAGCCGCCACCCAGCACGCAGACGACCTCGGGCCGCGCGGCCTTGATGGTCTGCGCGATGCGCAGCGCGGCGTAGACCGAGCCGGGGAAGGGCACGGACAGCAGCACGACGTCGGGCTGGTGCTGTAGCAGCGCGGCCAGAGTCAGCGCGTGCAGCGTGCGGTCGACGAGATTGGGTGGCGCGGCCAGCGCTTCGGCCAGCGGATCGAAGTGAGCCTGGGCGGCGGCCAGCGATTCGGCATAGCGGACGAATTCGAAGCGCGCATCCACCGCGTCGCGCAGCACGTCGGCCAGGTCGTTCAGGAACAGCGTGGCCAGGTGGCGGGCGCGATCCTGCAAGCCCAGCGCACCGAAGGCCCAGGCGAGCGGGTCGCCGCCGTCCTCATCGACGTAGTTGTCGAGCGAAGCGAAGCGCGCGCCTTCGGGCAGGAAGGATCGCGTGTTGATGCGATGCGCCACGGTGGGGTCGCGGCCCTGGAGGAAGGCGATGACGCGCGGCGTCGCGGCGGCGATGGCCGGGAACTCGGCGGAGAACCAGGCGGTCTGCGGTGTTCGCTCGGCGTCGGGCAAGGCGAGCACGGCGTCGCGAATCTGGTCAAGTCCGGCGGGCGAGAACAGCTCCAGCACCAGCGCCAACGCCAGGTCCACCTGCTGCGCGTGGATGCCGCGCGAACGCAGGAAGCCGGTCAGGTAGGCGGTGGACGGGTAGGGCGTGTTCAGCTGCGTCATCGGGGGGATGACGGCGAGCACCCGGGGGGACGACAACGACATGGGCCGAATTGTCGCGGCAGGGCGGGTCGCGAGCTGCCCTATCGCCTTGGCGGGTGCGGGTCGTGCTCGGTCGGCTCAAGCGGCTTCTCGGCCGCCAGTTCCTTGGGAATGAAGGGGTTGACCAGCATGAACCGCCTCGATGCACCCTCTCGGATGAGCCGCAGTTCGTCGGCAAACGAGGCCTGGAACAGCCGCTCGAAGGACCCGTCCTGCCGGGCGAGGTTCAAGCCCTTCTCCAGCCGCTCCGCCATCTGCGGTTCATGGATGTTGACGTAGAAGATGATGGGCAGCGCGAAGTGCAGCGTGATGTCAGGCAGCAGCATCAGCTCGCCGGCCAGTTCAGGGCGGGGGTTCAGCGCGGTCTCGACATCCGTGACGCTGATCGGGATGTAGTCGATGCGCTTTTTGGCCAGCATGTCGAACAGCGAGGCCGGGGTCGGGGTGTCATTGACGGCGTAGCCGTTGTGCCGGTAGATGTCGACATCGACCCAGCCGTTCGCCTGCCCGACCACCAGCTTCTTCAGGTCGTCCGCATGCTGGATGCCTTTGAACCGCTCCAGATCGGCGCGGCGGATCAGCAGCTTGCGGTAGCCCAGCAAATCCTTGAAGAGCGAAATGTTGATGCGCAGGCTGCGCTCCGGCAGCTTGTCTTCGCGGGTTTCCAGCGGCCGCCACGGCCCGGCGTGCACGTTCACCACTTCGCCGCGATTGATCTCGCGCCGGAGCCTGGCCGTGGAGTAGCTGCGCTTCACGCGGGAGAGCTGGTAGGGCCCGTGGTCCCTGACGGTCTTGTCCAGCGCCAGCGTCAGCAGCGCGAACTGGTAGTCGTCGCGCCTCGGCGTGGCGCCCCAGTCCCAGTAGCGGTAGTGCATGGCATTCTTGGCGGGCGACGCGGCGGGCTCGGCGCCGGCCCCTTGCGAGGTTGCCGCGCCAGCGCCAAGCAGGCAGCACAGGGCCCATGCGACAAACTTGGCAAAGCCCTTTCTCGGCATGGCAGCAGCTCGATTCAAAGCCAGGCCAGCGCCAGCGCTGGCCAGACCACCAATCCCATCAGGACAAACGCCGCCAGAAACAACGAGGCATACCAGCGGAAAAAGAGCTGAACCGCGTTCGGCAGTCTGCCGATGAACCTGTTGCCAGGCTGCATGTTGCCGCGTTGTGGATGGAACCAGATGCAGGCACAGAGCCCAGCCCAAGGCACGGCGATGGCCGGCCCGGCCAGCGTGGCCGCGATGGCTGCCGTCTCTGCCGATCCGTAGGTCATGGCGATGAACAGCAACGCTGCGCCGGCCAACGAGACCGCCATCAACCACCAACGATGGGGGAACCACCGAGCGGCGATCTGTGTGGCGAGCGTTGGAGACACGGTGCCTCGAACTTTGCAGCAATAACGGTTGGCGCGCGAACTATCCCGCCAACCACCCCGCCAACTTCTCCGCAATCATCAAGGTCGGCGAGTTAGTGTTCCCGCTGGTGATCGTCGGCATCACGCTGGCATCCGCGATGCGCAGCCCCGTCACGCCGCGCACGCGCAGCCGTGAATCGACGACCGCGCCGGGGTCATCCTTGCGGCCCATGCGGCAGGTGCCCACCGGGTGGAAGATGGTCGTCGCGATGTCGCCGGCCAGGCGTGCCAGTTCCTCGTCGGTCTCGTACTGCGGCCCTGGCCGGTATTCCTCCGGTTTGAAGCCCGCCAGCGCCGGCTGCGACACGATCTTGCGCGTCAGCCGCAGGCTCTGTGCCGCGATGTGGCGGTCGGCGTCGGTGGACAGGTAGTTGGGCCGGATGGCCGGCGCCACCGCCGAATCCGGTGAGATGGCCTGCACCGTGCCGCGGCTGGTCGGGTTGAGGTTGCAGACGCTGGCCGTGAACGCATTGAAGGCGTGCAGGGGCTCGCCGAAAGCGTCCAGCGACAGCGGCTGCACGTGGAACTCCAGGTCGGGCCAGGTCTTGTCGGGACTGCTGCGCGTGAAGGCACCGAGCTGGCTGGGCGCCATGCTCAGCGGGCCGCTGCGGCGCAGCGCAAATTCAAGGCCCATCATGGCCTTGCCGATCAGCGACGACGAGCGCGTGTTCAGCGTCTTGGCGCCCTGCACCTTGTAGACCGCGCGCACCTGCAGATGGTCCTGCAGGTTGGCGCCAACGCCGGGCAGGTCACTCTCGACCGGGACGCCCAGGCCCTGCAGCAGCGCAGCGGGCCCCAGGCCCGAGAGCTGCAGGATGTGCGGCGAACCGATGGCGCCAGCGCAGAGGATGACCTCGCCCCCGACATTGATCCAGGGTTGTTCCACGCCATGCGGCGTCTGCACCTCCACGCCGCTGCAACGCAGGCCCGAGTCGTCACGCAGCAGCCGCAGCTTGCGTACCTGGGCGCCGGTCCACAGCTCGAAGTTGGGCCGGCCGAAGGTGGTGGGCCGCAGGAAGGCCTTGGCGGCGTTCCAGCGCAGACCCTTCTTCTGGTTCACCTCGAAATAACCCACGCCCTCGTTGTTGCCTGCATTGAAGTCGCTGGTCGCCGGGATGCCGGCCTGGGATGCCGCGGCGGCGAAAGCGTCGAGGATGGGCCAGCGCAGTCGCTGCTGCTCGACGCGCCATTCGCCCTTGTGCCCGTGCGTGGTCGCAAACCCGTCGGGCGCGGTCTTGGGGTTGTCCAGCCGCCAGTGGTTCTCGTGGCGGCGGAACGCGCGCAGCACGCGTTCCCAGCGCCAGGTGTCGTCACCGGTCACGTCGGCCCAGTGCTCGTAGTCGCGGCTCTGGCCGCGCATGTAGATCATGCCGTTGATGCTGGAGCTGCCCCCCAGCACCTTGCCGCGCGGGTAGCGCAGCGCGCGACCGTTGAGGCCCGCTTCGGCCCCGGTGCTGAAGCACCAGTCGGTGCGCGGGTTGCCGATGCAGTAGAGATAGCCGACGGGGATGTGAATCCAGTGATAGTCGTCCTTACCGCCGGCCTCGATGAGCAGCACGCGCTTGTGCGGGTTGGCGGTGAGCCGGTTCGCGAGCAGGCAGCCGGCCGTGCCGGCGCCCACGATGATGTAGTCGAAACCTTGTTGGGCCATGAGGGAGATGCTGGGCGCCGCGCGGCGCGCAGCAAGCCCTAGCGTAAATCACTCCCCCTTCGTGCCGCTTGCGTCGCTGCCCAGGCGGTACCAGTCCAGCCTGCGCGTCAGCGTCATGACCAGTGCCAGCACCGCGAACAGCAGCACCGCGCCGATGACCAGCGCCGTCTGCTCTCGGCTCAGCAACACGTAGAGCGCGCCGTACAGCAGCGCGACGCCGCCGCCGAACGCCGCGCCGCGCAGCCAGCCGCCCAGCATGGCCGCGGCGTACTGCGTCAACACGGCGGCCGCCGCGCCGGCGGCGATCAGATAGGCCACCAGGAAGGGCAGGTGCTCGGACAGGCTCAGCAACAGCAGGAAGAACAGGCTCAGCGCCATGCCGACGAGCAGGTATTGCACCGGGTGCACGCGTCGGCCCGTCAGCAGCTCGGTCAGGCCGACGGTGACGAAGGTCAGCGCGATGAACATCAGGCCGTATTTGATGGCGCGGTCGCTCATCACATACGGGTTCACAGGGTCGATCAGTTCGACGGCCAGGATGTCCAGGCCGCCGCCTTTTGGCGCCTTTGCTGCTGCGGAATAGTTTGATATGACCGCATCGCCTGCGGCCAGTTCGGGCAGAGGTCGCCCGGCCTGCACATCGGACACGGCCGTGCTGGCCAGTGACGAGACCTGCCAGCGCGCCGTGAAGCCGCTGACGCCGACATGGTGCTCGATGGGCAGAAACTGGCCGGTGAAGCTTGGGTGCGGCCAGCTCGATTGCAGGCTGACCTGGGTGTCGCCGGCGGCGGGCACCAACCCCAAGCGCTGGCTGCCGACGAGGCTGAGCTTGAGCGACACCACCAGCGGCTCGTCCGTGCGCAAGTCGGGCAGCACGGCATGCAGGCCACCGCGGAAGGCCGGGTAGAGTGCGCCCGGTCGTACGTTCAGCTCGCGCCCGTCGCGCTTGAGCTCGGCCGTGCGGATGCCGCGCGTGTCGCTCACTGCCACGATCACCGCGGGGTCGTCGCAGGCCAGCCGGCCGTTGGGATGCTCTGCCTTGGGCACCAGCGCCGGCAGCGCATCCCAGCGCGCCTCGACGCTGAGCTGGCTGGCATAGGTGTTGACCTTGAAGAGGCCGCGCTTGCGCACCTCGGGGCTGATGCCGCCGGTGACCTGCAACTTGGCCGGCGCCGCAACGAGCCAGAAGTCGCGCGACTCGACGGTGTCCTTGCTCAGATCAGTGTTGACCCAGGTTTCCTTGCAGGCCCTCACCAGCAGCGGCCCGGCCAGCGCCTGGGCGCCCGCCAAGGACTGCTCGACGCTCTGCGCGGCCTCGCGTTGGCGCATCTGTCGCTCATGCACGAGACCGCCGATTTCGGCGAGCACGATGCACAGCAGGGCGGTGACGACGGCCAGGATGGCCAGCTTGGAAAAGGTGGGGTTGAGCTTCATGCCGCCAGCATCGCCAGCGGCGGTGAGGGCACGAAGGGCTGTGTGAAGCCTCGGTGAAGTCAGCGTGGAAGCACGAGCGTGACGCGCAAGCCCGGGTCCGCCGCCTCGAACACCAGCCGCCCGCCGTGCAGCTCGGCCACCCGCCGTGCAATGGCCAGCCCCAGGCCCGAACCCTTGACCAGGCTGCCCGGCCGGGCCGTGGAGAAAAAGCGTCTGCCCAGTTGCGCGAACGCCGCCGCCGGCACGCCCGGTCCGTGGTCTCTCAGCGCCAGCCGGGCGCTCGTCGGCGTCGTGCTGACGGCCAGTTCGAGCGTCGTTCCCGCAGGCGCGAAGTCGATGGCATTGATCAGCAGGTTGCCGAATGCCAGCTCCAGCAGCGCCGCATCCGCATCGACCGCCGCATCTTCCCGCGCCGTCCAGACGATGCCGAGGCCTTGTTGCGCCAGCCGCGACGCCTGCCGCTCCAGTTGCGCCTCGGCCCAGTCGGCCAGCACGATACGCTGCCGTTCGCCCAGCCCCACTTGCGCTTCCAGCTGCGACAGCGCCAACACCCGCTCCACCAGCGTTTGCAGCCGGGCGGTCTGGTCCAGCACCTGGGCCGCAAAGCGCTGGCGGTCGGCGGCGGGCAGTTCCTCCTGCAGCAGCTCGCCGCTGGCGCGCAGTGCGGCCAGCGGGCTCTTCAGTTCATGCGTCAGCGCGCGCACATCGTGCTCCAACTGCTCGCGGCCTTCCAGGCGGCGGCGCATGTCGTCCATGGCCAAGGCCAGGTCGCCCAGCTCGCCGGGCATGTCGGGCGGGGCAATCGCCTGGCCGGCCTGGGCCTGCTGGGCATAGCGGCGCAGCTTGCGCACCGAGGCCACCAGCCACAGCGTCACCGCCACGCCGATGGTGAGGCTGGCCGCCAGCAGCGCGGCGCCGGCCAGGAAGACGCGCTGCTCGGCGCGGTCGATGAAGCGCTGCACACTGGCCACCGGCTTGGCGACGCTGACGACACCCAGCCGGGCGCCGCCCTTGATCACCGGCGCCGCGACGACGAGCACGGTGCTGCGGTCATCGGTGCCATAGGCGCGCGAGGACCGCGCGCCGTAGTCGCCGCGCAGCGTCAGCGCCACGTCGCGCCATTGCGAATAGTCCTGCCCGACGGCCGATGGCTGGCCGGAGTCGAGCACGACGCGGCCGGCGGCGTCCGTGACATAGATGCGCAGGTCCAGGCTCTGCTTGCGCAGGCCCCAGATCGTGACGTCGATCTCGCGTCGGGCATAACGCTGCAGTTGGGCGGCCAGTCGGCCGTCGGGGCTGACGCCGCCGGCCGTCATTTCTTCCGCAGCGACTTCGGCCAGCAGGTTGGCTGTGTCGACCATCAGGTCTTCCATGACCTCGCGCACGCTGGGCTTGACCTCGGCCAGGAAGACCTTGAGCAGCAGCGCCGCGCTGAGCCCGGCGATCAGGAAGAAGCCGAAGAAGACGCGCAGGCCCAGGCGCATCGGCTACGGCTCCAGGGAGTAACCGAGACCCCGGTGCGTCTTGATCGGGTCGCGCGCCGGCGCCGCCTCGCGCAACTTGGCGCGCAGGGTCTTGATGTGGGTGTCCACCGTGCGGTCGGCGCTTTCGGCGCTGCTGCCCCAGACGGCGTCCAGCAGCGCGTCGCGGCTGTGAATGCGCTGCGGTGCGCGCAGCAGGTGGGTCAGCAGGCCCAGCTCCAGCTTGGTGAGGTTGAGCGGCACGCCGTCCAGGCTGACCCGTGCGCCGTCGACCGCGAAACCCTTGGTCACGGCCGGCAGGGGCTGGGCGCGACGCAGCAGGGCGCGCACGCGGGCGACGAGTTCGCGCGGGCTGAACGGCTTGGCGAGATAGTCGTCGGCGCCCAGCTCCAGGCCGAGCACGCGGTCCATCTCCTCGCTGCGCGCGCTCAGCACGATGACGGGCAGATATTTCAACGGCCCGCTGCGCAGCTCGCGGCACAGGTCCAGCCCGTGGCCGTCGGGCAGGCCGATGTCGAGGATGAGCAGGTCCGGCGCGGGTCCGCTGCGCAGGCGCTCTCGCGCCTCGGCCAGCCAGGCGCGGTGCTCGACGGCGAAACCCTCGCGCCGCAGCGCGAACACGACCGTGTCCGCGATGGCGGGGTCGTCTTCCAGCAGCAGGAGGCTGGCGGTCAAGCGCGCCAGCCCTTGGCCAACGCGGCGACCAGCTGCGCCGCCGTGCCGGGCGCCCGGTTGACCGGCAGCGCCTGGCCGGCCCAGAGGCTGATGAAGTCGGCCTGGCCGGCCTTGGCCGCCGCCTGGCGCATCGGCCGGCTCGCGGCATTGGGCTGCGGGAAGGCAGGCAGCGCCGCGCCTTCGAGTTCGCGCGTGACGCGGTTGGCCACGCCGCGGGCATGGCGGCCGGAAAAGGCGCGCGTCAGCGTCGAGTCGGCATCGCCGGCGGCCATCAGCGCGGCGCGGTAGGCCGGCGACAGCGGGCATTCATCGACGAGCAGAAAGGCCGTGCCCACCGTCACCGCGCTCGCACCCAGCGCCTGCGCCGCAGCCACGCCGCGCGCATCGGCGATGCCGCCCGCCGCGATGACGGGAATGCCGAGCGCATCCACGAGTTGCGGCACCAGCGCCATCGTGCCGATCAGCGCACCCTCCGGCGTGCCGAGGAAGCCACCACGATGCCCGCCAGCCTCGTAGCCCTGCGCGACGACGGCATCGACGCCGCTGGCCTGCAGCATGCGTCCCTCGGACACCTGCGTGGCCGTGCCGATGACCGTGAAGCCCTGGGCCTTCAGCGCAGCGACCCGCGCCACGCCGGGGTCACCCATGACGAAGCTGATGACGGCGGGCCGGGCAGCGATGGTGGCTTCGAGCTGGGCCTCGAAGTCCTCCTCGAAGCGCTCGGGCCGTGCCGGAGCGGGCAGGCCCAGCTCGGCATGCCAGGCGGCCAGGCGCGCGAGATAGGCGTCCAGTGCGGGGTCGTCGCGCAGCCAGGGCAGGGGGCAGAACAGGTTGATGCCGAAGGGCCGCTCGGTGCGCCCGCGGATGTCCGCCGCCAGCTCACCGATGCGTGCCGGCGCCAGATAGGCCGCGCCGAGCTGGCCGAAGCCGCCGCCCGCGCTGACGGCGGCAACCAGTGCGCTGCTGGCGGCCTCGCCGGCCATGGGTGCCATCCAGATCGGTGGCAGGTTGAACAGGCTCATGTCTACCCCATCGTTCGCGCGGCCAGCACCGGGAAGAGCTTGATCAGCCCGTCGGCGAGCAGCTCCACGGCCAGCGCGGCCAGGATGAGGCCCATCAGCCGCGTCATGATGTTGATGCCGGTCTGGCCCAGCACGCGGGCGATCTTGCCGCTGGCGGAGAAGACGATGAAGGTCACCAGCGCGACGACGATGCCATAGCCGCAGAGGATGGCCAGCTCCCACCAGACGCGGGTCTTGTCCGCGTAGATGACCATGGTGGAGATGGTCGCCGGGCCGGTCAGCAGCGGGATGGCCAGCGGCACCACGGCGATGCTGGCGCCGGCGTCCACCTTGTTGTCGCCATCGCTGACGTCCTGCGGCCTGGCCTCGGCGGGTTTGGCATTGAGCATCTGCAGCGAGCTGATCAGCAGCAGGCAGCCGCCGCCGACCTGGAAGCTGGCCAGCGAGATGCCGAAGAACTCGATGATCTTCAGGCCGAACAGTGCGGACAGCGCGATGACGATGCCGGCCGTGCAGGCGCTGACGATGATGGTCCGGCGCCGCTGCTGGCGCGAGAACGCGGCCGTGAAGTGGATGAAGAAGGGCACCACGCCGATCGGGTTCACGATGGCCAGCAGCGCGACGAGGGGCTTGTAGATGTCCATGGCGGGCGATTGTGGCTAGCTTCTCAGGCGGCGCAGGTAGTCCAGCCCGGCGGCACCACGGGCGCCCCACCAGCTCAGCAGCTCGCCGTCGACGAGTTGCACACGCGCCTGCGGGCACAGCGCCTGCGCTTGAGCCATGTGCGTGGCATCGAAGCGGTAGGGCTCGGAGCTGAGCAGCACGCGGTCGATGCGCCTCAACCAGGCTTCGTCGCCCTGCAATACCGGATAGCGGCCGGCGCCATGCTCGCCGCCCAGCGCGTTCGGCCAAGTGCGCCAGCCGGCCTCGGCCAGCAGCGTGGAGATATAGGTATCACGCGCCACCGTCATCCAGGGCTCGCGCCAGATCAGGTACAGCACGTTCTCGTCCGGCCTTGGCACGGCCCGGCAGCCAGCCAGCGCGGCACGGAACTCGGCCGACAGTGACGCAGCGCGCTCGTTGACGCCGGCCTCGTCCGCAAAGGCGGCGCGCAGCTGCTCGAACAGCATCAGGTTGTCCTCGGGCCGGCGCGGGTGCGTGACGATGACTTGGGGCACGAACTGCCGCAGCGCCTCGAAGGTCTCCAGCCGGTTCTCGTCGACGTTGACGACGACATGCGTCGGCATCAGCTTCTTCAGCTTGGCCAGGTTGACGTCCTTGGTGCCGCCCACCTTGGGGACGTCCGCAACGACTTCGGCCGGGTGGATGCAGAAACCGGTGCGCGCTACGAGACGATGGCCGAGACCAAGGGCCACCAGCGTTTCGGTCGCGCTGGGCACCAGCGAAGCGATCCGAGGCGCGGTCATTCCTCGTCCGTCAACGCCAGGTAGACGGCGCAACAACCGCGCAGCCAGACCAGCGTCGGCAGCACCAGCGCGATGGCGAAGACGACACCGCCACCGATCAGTGCCGCCAGCCCGAGCGACCCGCCCTGAAGCGGCACGCCGCGGGCGCCCAAGCCGCGTGGGCCCAGCCCCATGACGCCCGCCAGCAGCTGTCCGGCGGGCAGCTCAATCCCCGCGCCCAGGATGGCCAGGCCGGCCATGAAGCGGCCGCCGCTGACGACGACGAAGCTGACCGCCGCCGTGGCCAGCGCGGCCAGCAGGTAGACGGCGGCCATCAGCAGGGCCGTCTCAGGCAGGCCGTGGCGCAGCCGGCCGCGTAGGAAGGCCAGCACGCCGGCACTGCGCCGGCCGGCCCAGACGGCAGGCCCGGCCAGCGGCCCCACCAGGATGACGAGCGCAAAGCTGATGCCGCCCAGCAGCAGCACCCCGGCTGGCAACACGATGGCCAGCAGCGGCGCGCCGACGCCGGGCAATCGCGTCGCCCACAGCAGTCCGGCCAGTAACAGCGCGGCCAAGCCTGCCGCAGCCACGCAGGCCAGCAGCGCGAGCAGCACGCGGTGGGCGCTGTGCAGCGCGTCCGCGAAAGCGTCCTGCGGGTCCC
Organism: Pelomonas sp. Root405; assembly: GCF_001425165.1. Classification (GTDB taxonomy): domain Bacteria; phylum Pseudomonadota; class Gammaproteobacteria; order Burkholderiales; family Burkholderiaceae_C; genus Pelomonas. The sequence goes on along the minus strand of NZ_LMDU01000011.1, from coordinate 338,180 downwards.
GCACCGGCAGACCGCGGGCCTGGTCCATCAGCATCAGGCCGGTGGCATTGACGCCAAAAAAAGCGACAGCCAGCGCCAGGCCCATCCACACCGCGCTGAGCAGGTTCTGCTCGCGCACCAGCGCGGACTGGGCCATGGCAAGAAGCAGGCCCGCGGTGCAGAAGCCCGCCAGCAGTGCGTACAGGGCGCGCAGATTGCGCAGCGCGTCGATGCTGGCGAGCACGCGGGAGAGGGCGGTAAGCAGGCTGGGCGTCATGGATTGGGGCTCGGGGCGGCGATGGTATCGATGACGAGAAGGTGATGACCGGCAATCGCCAGGGTTTGTGCTAGCTCTGAAAAACAACACTTCCCGGAGGGGCGTCGCGCAAGCTCAAACCCCGCCACCATAATCAATTGCCTGTGTCTGGACGCCGCACCTTCGCTTGAATGGTTCACGATGGGTTGAAAGTCCACATGGTTTTTTGGTTTTGAGAAGAGAAGGGCTTCCCCATGGGAAACAAGCTATACGTGGGCAACCTCGCCTACAGCGTGCGTGATGAGTCGCTGCAAGAGTCGTTCGGTCAGTTCGGTACTGTGACCTCCGCAAAGGTCATGATGGATCGTGAAACGGGTCGTTCGAAAGGTTTCGGCTTCGTCGAGATGGGTTCGGATGCCGAGGCGCAAGCCGCAATCAACGGCATGAATGGCCAGGCCCTCGAAGGCCGCGCCATCGTCGTCAACGAGGCTCGTCCTCGTGAAGAGCGTCCGGGCGGCTTCGGTGGCGGCGGTGGCCGTTCCGGTGGTGGCGGCTTCGGCGGCGGCGGCGGTTACGGCGGTGGCGGCAGCGGTGGTGGCGGCTATGGCGGTGGCGGCGGTGGCCGTTCCGGCGGTGGCGGCGGCTACGGTGGCGGCGGCAGCGCCGGTGGTGGTGGTGGCTACGGCGGTGGCGGCGGTGGCCGTTCCGGTGGTGGCGGCTACGGCGGTGGCGGCGGTGGCCGTTCCGGCGGTGGCGGCGGCTACGGCGGCGGCGGTGGTGGCTACGGCGGCGGTGGCCGTTCGGGCGGCTACTGATCTCCCAGCCTCACGGCACACAACAACAAAGCGCCTTCGGGCGCTTTGTTCGTTTCTGGCCCCGTTCGGGCGGCCTCCTATAGCAGCCTACGGCACGTCCCGGCGGCTCAGTACCCGAGCGTCGCCTTGGCGAAGACTTCGCTGGCGCGCACCGCACCCGGCGTTTGGCGGGCCCGGCTCAGCCCCAGGCTGATGACGCGGGCCAGGCCGATGCGGTGCTGAAACATCAACGACAGCACCCGGCCGGTGTCGTGCGCGGCGACCAGGCTCAGGCCCGGCTCGGCACGGCGGCTGAAGTGGGTCTGCTGGTGGATGAGCCGCAGCGAATCGCGGGGGCTGACATGCAGCACGATCAAGCTCTGTGCGCTGCGGTCCGTGAAAGCGCGCCGGCCGTCGGGTCCTTCGACGTAGCCCAGACCCAGGCGCTGCTCGAACTCCAGCCACAGTCCGCCGGGCAGGGGCGCACGCAATTGGGCCTGCACCTCGGCCTGCAATCCCAGGCCGACACGGTCCGCCTCCACATCCAGGCGGCGACCCCATTCGACCTCGGCATAGAGGAAGTTCAGCAGCTCGCCCGGGTTGGATTCGAAACCCAGCAGCAGGGTGCGTGTCGCATGCAGCCGGCTGCCGGTCCTGGCGCGGTGGCTGTCCAGGCCGACATGGCCCCAGACGCCGGTGTTGCGCGCCGCCGCGAACCAGAAGCCCGGTTGCACGAGGCGGTCGACGACCTGGCCGGCGACAACGCCCAGCAGCGGGTCGGCCAGCGTGCGCGTCTCCTGCAGCTTGAGCGTCACCTCGCTCTCATGCATGTCGACCAGCAGTTCGCGCGGGCCGAGGCGGAGGTAGGCCAGGCCGGCCGCGCGGCGGATGCCGCTCTGGTTGACGAAGCCGTTGTCGTTGGCGAACCGCGGGCTGATCTCCTCGATGTTGACGTTGGCGATCCAGTCGGCGTCGCGGTGTTGCCAGCCCAGCCATGCGCGATGGCCGCGCTCGCGGTTGACGCGCTGCACTTCGCCGTCCTCATCCAAGCCCAAGGTCGTGGTCGACAGCAGCAGGTGGCCGCGCCATTGGTCGCTGTCGCCGGCCCGCCAGACGCCGTCGCTGCCAACGACCCGCGTCGTCAGCCCGCTGCCGAAATCACGCCGCGACACCAGCCCGGCCCAGCCGAGATCCCCAAACTGCATGCGCCCGCGCGCAAAGCTGGCCTGTGAACCGCGCGGCTGCGTGCCGACGCGGGTCGCAAAGGCGCTGGCGCGCAGCACCGGGCCGCCGCCGGCGTCGCGCAGGTGCAGCGCCGTGGCCTCGGCGTCCGCGCCGCGCCACGTGGCACGCAGGCCCCAGTCGGGGTCGGTGATGGCGCGGGTGTAGAAGGCCGCGAGGCTGCGGTTCTCGCCCGATTCGTCGGGCTGGGTCGGGCCGACGACGTCCGAGCTTTCGAGGAAGAAGGCGCGCTTCTCCGGCACGCTCAATGCGAAGCGGGTGTTGCCGGCCAGCTGCGGTTCGTCCAGTTCCACCTGCGAGAAGTCGGGGTTCAGCGTCGCGTCCAGCACCCAGTCGGCGCGCGGGCGCCACTTGAACTCGGCGCCGAGCGAAGCCTTGGGTCCGCGGCGCGTGCCGTCCGCGTCACTGCTGTCGCGTGTCGAGCGCAGCGTCAACTCGGGGCGGAAGGCGATGAAGCTGCGTTCGCGCACCTGCTCGACGAGGTCGCCCAGGCCGTCCAGCGGCGGCAGTTCGGCGATGAAGCTGAGCGCGTCCTTGGTCAAGGCCGGCGCGCTGACGTTGAGCGTGCGGTCCTCGCGCGGGATGTTGCGCGTGACCATGAGGCGCCAGGGCGCTCCACCGGTGTGCGGGAACCGCAGCGCGGCCAGCGGCCAGCGCAGCTCGACGCTGTAGCCGTCGGGCAGGCGCGTGGTGGCGGCGTCGAGGTCGAAGTCGGGTGCGGCGTCCTCCTTCGCTTCCTCGGCCGCGTACAAGCCGTCCTCGACGGCGCCGGCCGCGCTGATTCGCGCGAACTGCGCCGTGCGACGGTGGCCGACGGGGTCGATGAAGACGGCGACATAGTCCTGATCGGCCTTGACCTGGTCGCGCCGGGCCAGCGGTGCGCGGATGCGGCCGGGCGCCGGGTCCCAGGCGCGGATGCCGAAGACGAGGGCGTCGCCGGTGACCAGCACCTGCACGGTCGTGCGCCAGCGCGCGGGCTGCTTGTCGACGGGCAGGAATTGCGCAAAGTGCTCGTAGACGGGCGCCCGCTGCCAGGCCTCGTCGTCGAGGCGGCCGTCGATCACCGGGGCAGGTGCGCCGGCGGCCAGGCGCAGCGCGGTGGGATGGGCAGGGCTGTTGAGTGCCCATGCGGGCAAGGCAAGGGCGCAAAGACCCAGGCCCAAGCCCAGGCCGAGAAGGCGAATTGTCATGACAGGGTTCGAGATCGGCCGCCCTGAGCGGGCAGCCGCGGGAATCGATGGGCTGGCGCCGGTCAGCGCAGACGGGGCGGCAGCAGGCAGGCAGCGCTAAATGCTTTCAGCGCGCAGTCTCAGCAGGGGTGAAGTACCTTGGCCATGATGTCCTCCTTCGCTGCCCATCGGGTCAGCTCTCGGTTCGAAGGCGCGCAGTGTAGCCACGGCGCGCGCGCTGGTCAGCCCCTATTCGCTCGCGCGCTTCTTGCGCGCCCGCCCGCTCAGCACACGGTCGTAGAGCCAGTTCGGCAACAGGCGCAGCACTTTGGCCAGCACGCCCATCTGCCACGGGATGACGCGGTAGCTGACCTGGGCCTGGATGCTGCGCACGGCCTGGTCGGCAAAGTCCTCGACCTTCATCAAGAAGGGCATGGAATAGCGGTTGCCTTGCGTCAGCGGCGTGTCGATGTAGCCGGGCAGCAGCGTGACGACGCGCACGCCGAAGGGCCGGCATTCCCCGCGCAGGCTTTCGCAGTAGGCGACCACGGCCGACTTGCTGGCGCAATAGGCGCCATGCCCGGGCAGCCCGCGGATGGCCGCCACGCTGGCCACGCCGACCAGGGTGCCCGAGCCGCGCGCCATCATCGCGGCGACAAAAGGATGGAAGGTCGCGGCCAGGCCGACGTTGTTGGTCGCGAAGGTGCGGCGCATGACGTCCAGGTCGTCGAAGTGGGCCGTGTCCATGCCGATGCTGATGCCGGCATTGGCGATGACCACGTCCGGCAGGCCCTGGGCGGCGATGCAGTCGCGGCCAACTCGTGCCATCCCGTCGAGGTCGGCCACGTCGGCGCCGTAGATCCTGAAGCGCGCCGCGTCCAGCCGTTGCTCGGCTGCCCAGCGCTCGACCTCGGCGGTGCGGCGTGCGACCAGCGCCAGCCGGGCGCCGTCGCGGTAGTAGCGCAGCGCCAGCGCCTGCCCGATGCCGCTGGAGGCACCGGTGATAAAGACGAGTGCGCTCATCTGGACGGTTTGGAGACGATCTGCCCCTGGGCCCTGCCGGTGAACGAGACCTGCCCGGTCAGGTGCCGGTACTCGAAGTTCTGCGCGTTCAGCGTCGAGCCGCCCTGCCGGATGGTGACGGGCAGGTGGGAGCGCAGGATCTCGCTGTTGGACAGCGCCTGCACGAATTCGCCGCGCATCTCCATCTGCGGTACCGCGTTCTCGCCGGCGCCGGCCGGCAGGCGGCGCACATGGACGTTGCCGATCAACTGCATGTCGGTGCCGTCGCCATTGCTGAGTGCGCGCTTGGCCTCGGCGATGGCCAGGCTGCCATCCGGCGCGATGGCGCGCACGCGCACCTGGTCGATCTCGACGGTGTCGGTGTCCGGGTAGTGGCGCAGCTCGGCCCCGGCCACCTGGACGTTGAGCCGGCCATCGGCGCCGATGCGCTGGATCTCGAAGTTGGCCATGCGGTAGTCGGGAATGTGACGCGGCGGCGCGAGTTCGCCCGGCTCGTCGATCAGCGGCGTGTTCTTGACCAGCCACCAGGTGCCGCTGGCCAGGAAGGCCATCAGCAGCAGGGGCAGGTAGTTGGAGACCAGGCTCTGCAGCCGCCACAGCCAGGCGCGGGGTTGATGGCGGCGCGGCGCGGGCGCTGGCAGCGCGGTGCTCAAGTCTTGCCCCCGTCCAGCGTTGCGTGGTGGGCGTGCAGCAGGCGCTCGTAATGGCCGGCCGCCATCAGCAGCACGTCGCAATACTCCCGCGCGGCGCCGTGGCCGCCTGCGGCGCGCGTGACGTGGTGGGCGATGGCCAGCACCTCGGCGTGGGCGCCGGGCGGGGCGCAGGCGAAACCGGCGCGCGTCATCAACGGCAGGTCGGGCCAGTCGTCGCCCATGACGGCGACTTCACCCCAGCTCGCGCCGAGTTGCGCCAGCAGCGGCTCGGCGGCGGCCAGCTTGTCGCGCACGCCGTAGACGGCATGCTGCAGATCCAGGTCCGCCACGCGCCGGCGGACGGCCGGGCTGTCCCGGCCGGTGATGATGACGGGCGTGATGCCCACCTGCTGCAGCGATTTCAGGCCGTGGCCATCGAGCGTGTTGAAGGCCTTGAACTCCTCGCCGCGCTCGCTGATGTAGATGCGGCCGTCGGTCAGCACGCCGTCGACGTCGAAGATCGCGAGCTTGATCGCCAGGCCCTCGCCTTGCGCTCGGATAAGGAGTTCGGGGGGGAAGCTGAGCGCTGCCATCAAATCACCTTGGCCCGCATCAGGTCGTTGATGCTGATGGCGCCGAGCAGCCTTTGATCGGCGTCGACGACGAGGACGACGGTGATGCGTGCGGCCTCCATCAGGTCGGCCGCGTCCACGGCCAGCGCGTCGGCGCCGACCGTGCGCGGCCTGGCATGGGCGACCTCGGCGGCGGTCAGCCCGCGCAGGTCGCGGCCCTGCTCGACGAGGCGTCGCAGGTCGCCGTCGGTGAAGATGCCCTGAACGCGGTCCTCGGCGTCGACGATGACCGCCATGCCCAGGGCCTTGGCACTCATCTCGCGCATCAGGTCGGTGAAGCCGGTGTCGGCCGCCACGCGCGGCAGCGCGTCGCCCGAGCGCATCAGGTCGTGGACATGCGTGAGCAGCTTGCGGCCGAGTGCGCCGCCCGGGTGGGAGCGGGCAAAGTCCTCTGCCTTGAAGCCGCGCGCGTCCAGCAGGGCCACGGCCAGCGCGTCGCCCAGCGCCATCTGTGCCGTCGTGCTGGCCGTGGGCGCCAGCTGCAGCGGGCACGCTTCTTCAGCCACGGCGCTGTCGAGCACCACGTCGGCATGGGAAGCGAGGCTGGACTCGGCGCGGCCCGTCATCGCGATGACCGGGATGCCCAGGCGCTTGAGCACCGGCAGGATGGCGTTGAGCTCATCGCTCTCGCCCGAGTTGGACAAGGCCAGCACGACATCCCCGCTGGTGACCATGCCGAGGTCGCCATGGGCCGCCTCGGCCGGGTGGACGAAGAGGGCTGGCGTGCCGGTGGAGGCCAGCGTCGCGGCGATCTTGCGGCCCACATGGCCGCTCTTGCCCATGCCCATCACGGCAACGCGGCCGCGGCAGTCCAGCACCGTCTGCACGGCCCGGACAAAGGCGTCGCCCAGGCGCGGCGCCAGCTCCGCCAGGGCGCGGGCCTCCACCTCGAGCGCCTGGCGGCCAATGCGGACGGCGCGCTCGGCGGCAATCACTGAAGAACTCATGCGGCCAGTGTAGACAAGGGTCCCGGCGGGGCGGCCTGCCGCCCGGCCGCTCAGGCGGCGCGCCGCCGCTTCAGGGCCAGCAGCGCGGCGCCTGCCAGCAGCAGCGCCGCGCTGGCGGGTTCCGGCACCGGCGTCACGGCCTTGCTGTCGAAGACGATGTTGCCGCCGGCGCTGAACAGCCCGAGCAGCACGTCCTCATCGCCACTGAACAGCGCCGTCGGCGAGTTCGTCTTGATGTTGAAGCTGCCTTCGACCCAGTTGCCGAAGCCGCCCTTGGGGTCCTGCGGGCGGTAGCGCAGCTTCACTGTGGCGCCCGAGTCCATCGAGGCCGCTGCCATCAGCTCGGTGCCGCCGTTGACCTGCAGCCCGGTGCCGAGGGTGTCGGTGAAGATCATCTGGAAGAAGGACTCGCTGCGGCCGCCCATGTCCCGCGTCACGTCCAGTGTGACCTTGGGCACATGCTTGCCGCTGGCGACCTTGACGAACCACTTGGGCGTCGAACTGTCGACGAACTGCATCCAGCTGAAGTCCGAAAACTTGGCCTTGCCGATGCCGCTGCCCCCGCCGGTGTTGCTGGTGACCAGCGTCAGACCCCAGCTGAAACTTTCAATGTCGATCCAGTTTTCATGGAAGCGGTCGGTCGATTCGCCGGGAATGCCGTCGATCTGCAGGTAGTAGTCATTGGCGGCCTGCGCCAGGCCGGCGGCCAGCAGGCCAAGGGCGAGCAGCGCACCGCGGCAGGCCTGGGTGAAATGAGAAGCCATGTCGAAACTCCTTGCGCCCGAAATGGGCGACGGCATGCTGGCAGCGCCGTCGGGCGGCGCCATCCCCAGGTCAGCACGCAAAGGGTTTCCACGCGACCGGCGCAAGGTCGGCAGTCCTAGACTGAACCGACACAAATCGCACCACGGAGGAGACACCGTGCAGCGGACCGACATCTCGGACCCGGCCTATTTCCACAAGGTCGTCGATTGCCAGTGGGCCTGCCCGGCACATACGCCCGTGCCCGAATACATCCGGCTGATTGCGCAGGGCCGGCATGACGAGGCTTACTGGGTGAACTGGGTCAGCAATGTCTTCCCCGGCGTGCTCGGGCGCACCTGCGACCGGCCCTGTGAGCCCGCCTGCCGGCGTGGCCGCGTGGAGGAGAAGCAGGCCGCCAAGCCGGAGCCGGTGGCGATCTGCCGCTTGAAGCGTGTCGCGGCGGACAACAAGACCGAAGAGTTCCGCGCGATGCTGCCCAAGCCGGCGGCGCGCAACGGCAAGCGGGTGGCCTGTGTCGGCGCGGGGCCGGCATCGTTGGCCGTGGCGCGGGACCTGGCGTTGGAGGGTTATGCGGTCACGGTGTTCGACGGCGAGGCCAAGCCGGGCGGCTTCATCCGCACGCAGATCCCGCGCTTTCGGCTGCCCGAACGCGTCATCGACGAGGAGTGCGGCTACATCCTCGGTCTGGGTGTCGAATGGCGTTCGGGCCAGCGCATCGACTCGATGAAGGCGCTGCTGGCCGAGGGCTGGGACGCCGTCTTCGTCGGCTGCGGCGCGCCGCGCGGGCGTGACTTGGCACTGCCGGGCCGGCAGGAGGCCGCCGCGCAGATCCACATCGGCATCGACTGGCTGGCCAGCGTGTCCTTCGGCCATGTGACCAGCGTCGCGCCACGCGTCATCGTGCTGGGCGGCGGCAACACGGCGATGGACTGCTGCCGCTCGGCCCGGCGGTTAGGAGCCTCTTCCGTCACGGTGGCCGTGCGCAGCGGCTATGCGCAGATGAAGGCGAGCCCGTGGGAGAAGGAGGACGCCGAGCACGAAGGCATTCCCATCCTCGACTTCCATGTGCCGGTGGCGTTCGAGCATGTCGACGGCAAGCTGACCGGCATGCGCTTCAAGAAGGCTCAGACTGGCGAGGAGATCGTCATCCCCTGCGACGAGGTGCTGATCGCCGTCGGGCAGGAAAACAGCTTCCCGTGGATCGAACGTGACGCGGGCATCGCCTTTGGCGACGACGGCCTGCCGGTGCTGGATGCGAAGAGCTTCCAGTCGTCGCTGCCGCATGTGTTCTTCGGCGGCGACGCGGCCTTCGGTCCGAAGAACATCATCACCGCCGTCGCGCACGGTCATGAGGCTGCCGTCAGCATCGACCGCCTGCTGCATGGGGAGCCCGTCACGCAGCGCCCGCCGCCGCATGTCAACCTCGTGTCCCAGAAGATGGGCATCCATGAGTGGAGCTACGACAACGCCATCACGCTGGACCTGCGCGGCAAGGTGCCCTGGGCCGCGGCCGAGATCGCACTGGCCAGCATCAAGGTCGAGGTCGAGCTGGGCTTCGACGGCGCCAGCGCCTTCAAGGAGGCGCAGCGCTGCCTGAACTGCGACGTGCAGACGGTGTTCGCGCCCAAGCTCTGCATCGAGTGCGATGCCTGCGTGGACATCTGCCCGATGGACTGCATCACCTTCACCGAGGACAGCGACGACAGCGCCGACCTGCGCGAGCGGCTCAACGCGCCGGCGCTGAACCTGATGCAGGACATCTATGTCGAGGGCGGGCTGAAGACCGGCCGCATCCTGGCCAAGGACGAGGACGTCTGCCTGCACTGCGGGCTGTGCGCCGAGCGCTGCCCGACCGGGGCGTGGGACATGCAGAAGTTTCTGCTTGTCACGGCCAAGGCCGGCGCTTCGTGCCGGAATATCACGACGCGCAAGGAGGTGACGGCATGAGCCGCATCGAAGCCATCAACGACTTCGTCGTCAAGTTCGCCAACGTCAACGGCTCCGGCTCGGCGTCGGCTAACGAGCTGTTCGCCCGCGCCATCCTGCGCATGGGCGTGCCGGTCAGCCCGCGCAACATTTTCCCGAGCAACATCCAGGGGCTGCCGACCTGGTACGAGGTGCGCGTCTGCGAAGCCGGCTGGCTGGGCCGGCGTGGTGGCGTGGACCTGATGGTGGCGATGAACCCGCAGACCTGGGCGCAAGACCTTGCCGAGATCCAGCCGGGCGGCTACCTGTTCTACGACAGCACCAAGCCCATGCCGGCCAGCGCCTTCCGAACCGACATCCACGTCATCGGCATGCCGGCCACGGCCATCTGCAATGCCACTTACGACGTGCCGCGCGAGCGCACGCTGTTCAAGAACATCCTTGTGCTCGGCGCCTTGAGCGAGCTGATGGGCATCCCGGCCGCGGTCATCGAGAAGCTTTTCGCCGAGCAGTACAAGGGCAAGGAGAGGCTGCTGGACTCGAACGTCCGCGCGCTGCACGCGGGGCGCGAATTCGCGCGGGATCACCTGTCGGTACAGCCCTTCGGCCTCGCCGTGAAGTCGGCCGATGCGGTGGGCGACAAGGTCTTCCTGGAAGGCAATGCGGCAACGGCGCTGGGCTGCGTCTACGGCGGCGCTACCGTCTGCGCCTGGTATCCGATCACGCCGTCGTCGTCGGTCGCCGAGGCGTTCGAGAAGTACGCGACCAAGTTCCGCACCGACCCCGAGACGGGCGAGAAGCGCTACGCCATCGTGCAGGCCGAGGATGAGATCGCGTCCATCGGCATCATCACCGGCGCCGGCTGGAACGGCGCACGCGCCTTCACCTGCACGTCCGGCCCCGGCGTGTCGCTGATGACCGAGTTCCTGGGCCTGGCCTATTTCGCCGAGATTCCCTTCGTCGTCATCGACGTGCAGCGCGGGGGCCCCAGCACAGGCATGCCCACGCGCACCCAGCAGGCCGACCTGCTGAGCAGCGCCTACGCCTCGCATGGCGACACGCAACATGTGCTGCTGCTTCCTGAAGACCCGCGCGAGTGTTTCGAGTTCGCGGCCGACGCGCTGGACCTGGCTGAGCGCCTGCAGACGCCCGTCTTCCTGATGAGCGACCTCGACATCGGCATGAATCAGCGCCTGTGCGCGCCGCTCGAATGGGACGACACCCGCCGCTACGACCGCGGCAAGGTCATGACGGCGGAACAGCTGGAGGCGGGCCAGGAATTCGCCCGCTACAAGGACGTGGACGGCGACGGCATCCCCTGGCGCACGCTGCCCGGCACGCATGCGAGCAAAGGCGCCTATTTCACACGCGGCACCACGCGCAACGAGCAGGCCATCTACTCCGAGCGCGGCGACGACTACGTCCGCAATGTCGAGCGCCTGCGCGCCAAGTTCGCCACCGCCGCCTTGCTGGCGCCGCAGCCACTGGTGCGCGCCGCCGCGCAGAAGACCAGCGTCGGGGTGCTCTATTTCGGCTCCACCGCGCCGGCCATGGACGAGGCGCTGGCCGCGCTGGCCGAAGCCGGCATCCACATCGACGCGATGCGCCTGCGCGCTTACCCCTTCCCGCCGTCGGTCGCGGAGTTCATCGAGGCGCACGCCGCCGTCTTCGTCGTCGAGCAGAACCGCGACGCGCAGATGCGCCGCATGCTCGTCAACGAGCTGGAGGTGGCGCCCAAGCACCTCACGCCGGTGCTGCATTTCGACGGCACGCCCATCACGGCGCGCTTCATCACCGATGCGATCACGCGCCATGTGCATGCGCTGGCCACGGCGCCCAGGAGCGCCGCATGACCTACCTCGCCAAGCCCAAGCTGCACCACCCCAGCCTGACCCGCAACAAGGTCGGCTATACGCGCCGCGACTACGAAGGCAAGGTTTCCACGCTGTGCGCCGGCTGCGGCCATGATTCCATCTCCAGTGCCATCGTGCAGGCCTGCTGGCAGCTCGACATCGCGCCCCACCGCGTCGCCAAGCTCAGTGGCATCGGCTGCTCCAGCAAGACACCCGACTACTTCCTCGGCGCCAGCCACGGCTTCAACACCGTGCACGGCCGCATGCCCAGCGTGCTGACCGGCGCCTACCTCGCCAACCGCGAGCTGCTCTACCTCGGTGTGTCGGGCGACGGCGACTCCGCCTCCATCGGCCTGGGCCAGTTCGCGCACGCCATGCGGCGCGGCGTGCGCATGGTCTACATCGTCGAGAACAACGGCGTCTATGGACTGACCAAGGGCCAGTTCAGCGCCACGGCCGACAAGGGCTCGGTCGCCAAGAAGGGCGCTGCCAACAACGATGCGGCCATCGACCTCGCAGCGCTGGCGCTGCAGCTCGGCGCCACTTTCGTGGCGCGCAGCTTCTCGGGCGACAAGGCCCAGCTCGTGCCGCTGATCGAAGCCGCCATGCGCCATGGCGGCGCAGCCTTCATCGACGTCATCAGCCCCTGCGTCGCCTTCAACAACCACGCCGGCTCGACGCGCAGCTATGACCATGTGCGCGAGCACAACGAGGCGCTCAACCGCATCGACTTCATCGCCCTGGCCGCCGAGCAGGTCGTGGAGCGCTCGCCCGACGTCATCGACGTGCCGCAGGCCGACGGCAGCACGCTGCGCCTGCGCAGAACGGCGCCGGACTACGACCCCACCGACCGGCTGAATGCGATGAACGCCATGCAGCTGCGCGCGGCGGCTGGTGAGATCGCCACCGGGCTGCTGTATGTCGACCCGGCGGCCAAGGACTGGCATGCGGCGCAACGCACGGCGTCCGCTGCCCTGAACGGGCTGGGTGAAAAAGCACTCTGCCCCGGGTCGGCGGCGCTCGCAAGAATCAACGCCGGGCTGAGATGATCCGGGCATGCGCCCTCATCTCTTGACCCTCGCCGCCGCCCTCGCCCTGACTGCCTGTGCCAGCTCCAGCCAGGACAAGGTTTCCAAGGCGGCCACGACGCCGCTGTCCGACCTCAACGTCGTGCGGGCCGACATCCCCGACGTGTTGAAGGCGGCGCTCGCCGCACCTTACGCGCCACCGGCCGACACCAGCTGCCCGGCGCTGGCCGCCGGCATCCAGGCACTCGACGAGGTGCTCGGCCCGGACCTGGATGCACCGCCGAGCCGAGGCAGCTCCGGCCTGCTGGAGCGCGGCGAGGACGCCGCCACCGGCGCGCTGCAGCGCACGGCCGAGGGCGTCGTCCCCTTTCGGGGCTGGGTGCGCAAGCTGAGCGGCGCCGAGCGCTATGCCCGCCAGGTCAGCGCCGCCATCACCGCCGGTGGCGTGAGGCGCGGTTTTCTGCGCGGCGTGTCGGTGGCCAAGGCCTGCGTCGCTGCGCCGGCGCCGGCCGCCAGCGCGCCGGCGCGTTAGGACAGTCCCAGGCTCGGCTCCACGGCTGCTTCGTCGATGTGCTTGGCCGGGATCGTCGCCAGCGCCAGCTCGGCGCTGTTCAGAGCGCCTTCGATGAAGCCCTGGTAGTCCGAATAAGCCTCGCCCACGATGTGCAGGTTGCGCGCGCCGCTGCCAAAGTCGAAGGCCTTGAAGGCGTCCATCACCTTCCAAGAACGCACGCCCGGCTGCCAGCCGTGGTTGGCGGCGCCATAGGGCGCGCGGGCCCAGTCGCGGATGCCGTAGGTGATGATGGCGTTGCGGATGTAGCGCGCCGTCTCCGCGAGGCTCAGGTCGCCAAAGATGCGCTGGGCGTTTTCGGTCAGCTTGAGCGCCGTGCCGCCGCCGGCCTCGGCCGAGCGCTTCACGTCACGCGCGACGAACAGCGCAAAGGCATCGACGATGCGGGCGTTCTGGTCCACCTCGGCGCGGTCGTGGCGGTCGCCGTCGATGACGTAGTGGCGCCAGAACTCGGTGGACGGGCGGTCCATGTAGAGCAGCACCATGCCGTGGCCGTCGGGGTCGTTTTGCGGCGGGCGGCGGAAGTAGTGGATCTCGCGCGTGGGCATGCAGTTGGCGTACTGCTGCGGCGGCTGGCCATAGCTCCACCACGGCGTGTTGCAGACGAAAAAGACCTTGAGCATCGGGAAGCCGTTGACGCTGTCGAGCTGCGAGGCGATGTGCTCGGGCAGATGGCGCGTCAGCTTCAGCAGCGGCAGCCGCGGCAGCGCCAGGATCAGGCGCTCGGCCCGCAGCGTGACGGCGCCGTTCTGCGTGGCCACGTCCAGCGACAGCGTCGGCTTGCCCAGCTCCACCGGGCGCACGCCCATCAACTTGTGGCCGCCAGCCAGCGTCACGTTCGCGTGTCCGCGCAGCCGGGCCAGCAGCCCGTCCGTCAGCTTGGCCGAGCCGCCCTCGATGCTGGCCAGCTGCTGTCCCACCGTCTTGAGCGCGCGCAGCCACCAGATGATCCACTCGGCCGCGTTCAGGTTCTCCGGGATCATGTGATAGAAGGTTCCGGTGTCGCGCAGCTTGACCAGCGCGCGGTGGCTCAGCACCCCCTGCGCCGACAGCGCATTCCAGAAGCCCATGTCCCACAGGGGCTGGCCGTGCAGCTGGGCGTGCTTGCGCAGCCGCATGTAATCGGCCTCGGTCAGCGCGTCGATCCAGGCCTGGTCCTGCGGGTCACGGCCCATGATCAACATGATTCCGCGCTTGAGCAGCTGCAGCGAATTCAGGCCGCGCTCCACTTCCGGCAGGTCCAGGTCGTCGGCGCCGACCTGGTCGGCCGAGGGACCGAAGAAGTCGATCAGCCCGACGCCCAGTTCCGCGCACAGCGCCGCGAAGCGCGGCTGCAGCGTCGGCTCGAAGCGCATCGGCCCGTACTCGGCGATGAAGCCGTCCATGTCCTCAGTCTCGATGCGCCCGCCCCAGCGGTCGGCCGACACCTCCAGCACGAGGATGCGGTGGCCCGCGTCGGCCAGGCGCAGCGCGCAATACAGGCCCGAAACGCCGCCGCCGGCGATGACGATGTCATAGGTCGTCATGGCAATGCTCCACTTGTATGTACAACTGGGGTGCGAGCATATCGGAGCGGCCCGGGATAGCCCGTCCGCCCGATGCCATGGGTCTCAGGCGTCAGTGCCCACGGCGGTCCTGCGCCGGCGCTGCCAGGCAGCGAGCGCGGCCAGGCCGGTGGCCCACAGCAGCAGCGTGGCCGGCTCCGGCACGGGCGGGGCCGGCGGCAGCGGCGGGATGGCCGGTGCGGGCCAATTGGGCTCGGGTGGCTGCGGCTCGGGCACTGGCGGCGGCAGCTCGGGCGGCGGGATGACGACCGGCGGCACTTCGGGCGGCAGCACCGGCGGCGTCGCCAGTGGCGGGCTGTCCGGGGGCTGCATGTCGGCCGGGGGTAGCGTCGGGTTGGGCGGCAAGGGCGTGGACGCGGGCGGCAGGTCGGCGGCCGGCGGCATGCGGCTGGCGGTCGGCGGCGCCTGCAGCGTGCGGGCGGTCGGGGTGTCACTCGCGGGCGGAGCTGGCACGACCGCCGGACCGGCAGCGGGCGGGTCGAAGGCCAGGGGTTCGGCGGGCGCACCGGGCGCGCCCCTTGCTGTGACGGCAGGCCGGCGAATGATGCGGCTGACATTGCGGCAAATCAGGGGGACGACGATGCACTGCCCGTCTTCGCAATAGGCCAGGCCGCGCTCCTCATGGTCGGCGCGCCAGGTCTTGCGCGTCACCTTGCCGCAGATGCGCCGCTTGCCAAAATGCATGTCCAGCAGCGCGGGCTCATAGCGGTAGTTGCCCTCGATGGCGTCGCGCCGGATCGACACGATGTCGTCATAGGCGAACTGCCTCATGCGGGCTTTCAAGCGCTCGCGGGTGCGCGCCGGGATGTCGGTGTAGTGATCGACGGCGCCCGGCACATCGCCGACGAAAGGGTCATGCCCGGGCGACCGCCACTTGCAGCTGTCGCTGCCACGTGCCTGTGCCGGCACGGCCAGCGCGGCCAGCGCGGCGAGGGTGGCGGCAAGAAAGAGGCTGACGAGATTGGGCACCGCCGAACCATGGCAAATGGCGCTCCTGAAGGATTTGCGCGGCCGCCCTCAATCGGCTGTCGCGCGCAGCAGCAACCAGGCCGGCAGTCCAAGATACAAGGTCAGCAGTCCCAGCCGTTCCAGCCAGGTGCGCCAAGCCAGGGCCTCCTGCGGACGTGCCAGTGCCGCCGCGAACGAGACCGCCTCGACCACCGCCCGCACCGCCGCCGCACACAGCACCACGCCGGCAATCCAGGCCGCCCACCACAGCCCGAAGGCGGTCAGGTAAGCGCCCAGCCCGAAGCTGTAGAACTCGCCGAAGGCACTGCCGTAGGCGATCTTCTGGTGCAACTGGAAGGCGGGCACGGCCAGCAGCATGGGCAACAGCAGGAACTTGAGCGCCGGCTTTGCGAGGCGGTTGGGTCTGTGCTGGGCGCGCGAGCGGGCATAGGCGCCACGCTGATGAATCGGCACGCCCAGGGCTCGGGCCAGCGCCCACGCGTCGGGCAAGGCCAGCCCATGCGGCCAGCGCTCGCCCGTGGCCAGCCGCAGCGAGGCGCCCGCGCCAGGCAGCAGCAGGCGCCAGGGCTCGACGGCGGCGATGTTGTGCAGCGGAATGTCCAGCCGCCGCTGGCCGCGCGCCAGCACCAGCACGCCATGCGTCAGCGTGACGTGCGCGGTGCAGGCGCGCAGCACAGCCCAGGCCGCGGCCTCGGGGATGAGGCACAGCGCCGCGAACATGCGCAGCAACCCCAGGGTGTTCGTCTGCAGCCCACCATCGCCCCACAGCACGGCCATGCCCATGGCCAGCGCGCCGCCGCGTGAGATCAGGCGCAGCAGGCCAGCCACTGCGCGAGCCGCGGGTGGCAGCACGACAAGGCGGGTCGGCAATGTGGCGGTCGCAGTCGTCGGCAGCGCGCCCAGCCGGCGACTCAGCGCCACCATCACGGCCAGGCCAGCGAGGAAGACGGCCGCGGCAGCGCCGACCCAGTCGCCCCAGCGGACGATCAGCGTGGGCGCCGGGTCGCGCACCGGCAGCTCGCCGATGACGAGGGTGCGCTCGGCCATGCGCGTGCCAGCGATGACGTCGCCATTGGCGGCAATGACGGCGCTCAAGCCGTTGGTCGTGACGCGGAACTGTGGCAGGCGGGTCTCGATGCTGCGAAACGCCGCGACCGCCTGATGCAGCGCGGCGCCTTGTGCGTGCTCGCTGAACCAGGCGTCGTTGGACATCGTCAGGATGAGCTGCGCGCCCAGGCGGGCGCCGGCGATGGCCAGGCCCGGGTCGGTGTCGTCCAGGCAGATCAGCGGCAGCACCGGGATCTCGCGTCCATCCGCCAGGCGCAGCGGCAGGATGCGCGCGCCGCTGCCCGGCAGCCACGCGCCCGCACCGGGCAGCCAGCCGCGCACGGTGGGCGTGTCCACCCATGCCGGCAGGTATTCGGTGAACGGGAAGAGCCGGGTCTTGCGGTACATGCCAACCAAGCCGCTGCCGGGCTGCACGAAGGCGGCGGCGTTGTACTCGCCCTCCGCGTCGCGGTCATAGGTGCCGAAGACGAAGGGCACGCCAGCGGCGTCAATGGTGGCCTGGATCTCGGCATCCAGCTCGGCGCCGGCCTCGCTCTTGGGCTGGCCGAAGCTGGTCGGATACACCGTCTCAGACCACAGCACCGCGTCCACCCGCTGGCGCTCGACGGCGTCGTAACTCATCGCGAAATGGGTGTCGAGCACCTCGCGCACGACGGCCTCGGCGCCCCGCTCGCGGCGCAGGCGTTCGTAGTCGGTGATGTTGGATTGCACCAGGCCCATGCGCAGTGGCCGGGTGGCGGCGGGCGGCTCGGGCTGCAGCGCGACGGCGCCGTAGCCAGCCAGCAGCAGCGGGCCGATGGTCGCCAGTGCGAGTGGGGCCGCGACCCCGCGCAGCCCCGCGCGGCGGCGTGCGAGTGCCGCGGCGACGGCTTCGTTGGCCAGCAGCAGCACGACCGTGAGCCCGGTGGCGCCCCCCAGGTCGGCCGCTTGGCGCAGCAGCCGGGCGGGGTAGAGGCCGTGGCCGAGGGTGTCGCCCAGCAGGCGCGGCAACGCCCATTCGGCGGCCACCCAGGCAGCGGCGCCGGCGAAAGCTGCTAACGCCGCACCTTGATGGCGGCGCACCAGGTGGCGAACGACCGCGAAGACCAGGATCTGCGGCTGGAACAGCGGCGCGGCGAGCAGCAGCAAGGCCAGGCCCGCGCCGGCGCCGACCTGGGTGTAGGCGCCCAGCGCGCTGCCGAACCAGTAGAACACCGCGCCCGTGTAGGCGACCGACATGGCCCAGGCGCTGAGCAGCGTTCGGCCGAGACTCGCTTGCGCGTCCAGCGTGCGCAGCCACGGCACCAGGGCGACGAATCCCAGCACCCAAGCGGGACCGCCGCGCACATAGAGGCCACACAGCAGCGCGGCCATGACGACGCCCGTCCACCGGCTGCGGGCGAACCGGCTTGCCAAGGTGGCGAGGCTCAACGCGGGCTGTCCACCGGCGCGGGGACGACGATGCGCCGGATCGGCAGGCCTGGCGGCGCCAGCTCGGGCGGCACGACGCGGTCGGCCGGCACGGCGACGTTGCGGCCGTTGATGACCAGCGTGCGCGTGTCCGGCGAGAACATCAGGATGGGCTCGATGCGCTGGCCGTCATCGGTGGCCTGGTGGTGGCGCACATAGCCGGGCGGCAGGTCGAAGTTTTCGGGCACGGCCAGGCCGATCAGCGGCGGGCGCGTGCCCGGGGGATTGAAGGCGCCCAGGCCGGTGCGCACGCCGGCCGCATGCAGGCGCTGGATCACTTCAGCCATCGTGGGGCGCTCGCCTTCGTTGATGTAGTCGGCCAGGTCGGGCGTCTGGTCGCCGTCGGGGTCGCGCAGGCGGGGGATGCGGGCGGCGGGAGCTGTGACTTTGGCTGCAGCCACGACGGCCGCCGCCGCGGGCGCGCTGGCCGCAGCAGGCAGAGGCGCCGCCGGCTGTGTTGCAGCCAGAGGCTGCTGGGCAGGCGCCGCTGCGACCGGTGGTGCAGGTGGCGGCGGGACGTCCGCCGCCGGCCACCACCAAGCCAGCCCGCCGGCCACCGCAGCCAGCGCGACCGCCAGCGCCCAGGGCGAAGGGCCCCAGGCGTCGGGCTTGTGGTCGCCGGGTCGCGTCATGCCAGCCTGCGCTCAGCGCTCACGGCGCTGCAGGGGTGGAGGTTGAGATCGCCCAGCCCATGCGTTCGTGCCCGTACTGGTTCCAGATCGGGCTCTTGCCATTGGTGAACGAGGTGTAGCGCGCGGCGCCCGAGCCGGTGGTGCCCCCGAAGATGCCGGCGTTGACGGTGCCGCCGGTGTAGGTCGGGTGGGTGTCGTCGGACTGGATGTAGTCGTAGCTGCTGCTGGCAGACACGAACTTGGCGTTGGCGTCGCGCAGCGTGGGCTTGAGCGCGCCCGTGATGCGGCCCACATAGCTGGCCTCGCTCTCGCCGGGCACCCAGCGCAGCGCGTCGGAATCGACGGCGCCGTCGCCGTTGCTGTCGTAGTCGGCGCCCATGTACTGCGCGAAGTTGTCGGCGCAGTTGAAGCCCTTCTGGCGCGCGTACTCGCACATCCAGTAGTTCATCGTCGCCAGCTTGGGCAGGAAGCGGTCGCGCATGTTCACGGTGGCGCCGGTGCTGGCATCCCTGCAGCTGCTCTGCGTGTTGTCGGCGTTGTAGCCTGGGTAGTGCAGGTTGGCGATCTGCTTGAGCTTGACGCCCGCATAGGCGTTGGCATTGATGAAGTCCATGGCCGCGGCCACATAGGTCTTGCAGCTGTTCACCGCAGCGTCCATGCCCGCGTAGTTGCAGGTGCCGGTCTGGCTCTTGAAGGCGGAGCGCGCCTGCAGGCCGTCGTTGCCGCACATCTCGAAGGTGACGACTCGGGTGGACGCCGCCTGCATGTAGGACCTTTCGGCCACGATCTTGTTGTTGTAGATGTCTGAGGCGACAGCGCCGGACTTGGTGCGACGCACGCTCTCGATGTTGGCGTTCCACTTCGCCGCGAGGTACTCGGCGTCCACCGTGGGTGCCGAGTACTTGGCCGCGTTGAGCACCGAGCCGTTGTAGCCCGCGTAGATCGAGTCGCCATAGGCCACGACGCGGTACTTGGCCGTCGCGCCGGGGCGGTTGATCGTCCATGACACGTTCTGCGTCAGCGTGCTGGCGGCGGCCGGTGCGGCGCAGATGGCTGCCAGCAGCGGCAGGCCGATCTTCCAGACGGAGCGACGCATCGTGCGATGGATGGCCGGGCGGAGTGAAGTCTTCATCTGTGTCTCCTAGCTGTGTTTTGCGACGGGAACCCAAGACAACGCCTCACGCTAGCACCCGACCTGCACGGTGGATTGCGGACATTCCCTTTGTGTGCGCTGCAGCATGGCGGCCCGCGCCGGCTGGGCGATGCCGGCGGGTCAGTACAACCGTATCGCCATGTCGAACCGCCAGGTGCGGCGGATCTCGATGACGTCGTACTCGCGGGCCAGTGCCGGCGGGAAGGCCGGATAGTTGGCCTGCGTCTCGATGACGCGGCGGATGGCGTCGTCCACGGCAGGCACGCCGCTGGAGCGGAAGAAGCTGACCGACTCCACCGTGCCGTCGCTGCGGATGGCGACCGTGACGAGGGCGTCGGTGTGCGGTTGCCTCACGACCTCGCGGATCAGGTCGAAGGCCTGGCCGAGCTGGATCTTGCGCGCCCAGGCCTCGGCGTAAAGCACCATCTCGGCGTTGGCATCGGTGCGGCCGAAGAGGCGACCCCGGCGGGCGCTGCTCCAGGACGAAGGGAGATTGGGCTGGGCCTGCCGCGTGGCGTCGCGCTGGGCATCCCGCCTGGCGGCTTCCTCGTTGAGCTGCTGGCCGATGGCCCGCAGCCGGGCCTCGCGCTGATCCTCCTCGGCCTTGGCGGCCGCGAGCTTGGCGGCAGCGGCGCGGGCGGCTTCCTGACGCAAGGCCTCCTGGCGCCCGGCTTCCTGGCGTGCCGCCTCCTGCCGCGCGGCGTCCTCGCGGGCCGCGGCCTGGCGGGTGGCTTCGGCACGCGCGGCCTCCTGGCGAACGGCCTCCTGGCGCTCGGCGTCGAGGCGTGCCGCCTCGGTTCGCGCTGCTTCCTGCCGGGCTGCGGCCTGACGCTGCGCCTCCAGCCGTTCGGCCTCCAGCCGCGCCGCCTCCAGCCGCGCCGCCTCGGCCCCGGCGGCCTCCAGCCGCGCCGCTTCCCGGCGGACGGCATCCAGCCTGGCGGTTTCCAGCCGGGCGGCCTCCGCGCGTTCCGCCTCGGCCTGCGCTGCGGCGAGGCGTTCTGTCTGCTGGCGGGCCTGCTGCTCGGTGTCGCCACGGGCGCGGTCGAGCAGCGCCAGGTCGGTGGCGCGCTGGCTGGCGTCGCGATCCAGTTGGACGCGCGTGGTGTCGCGGGCCTGGAGCAGTGGCGTCACCGCCGGGCTGGCCGTGGCGGCCAGCGCGGCGACGACGGGGGCGGAGGCCGGCAGCGCCGTCGGCACGGACCAGTTCGTCGCGCTCGGCTTGTCCACGGCGATGACGGTGGGGGCGGCAGGCGCGGTGGGTGCGGCAAGGAATTGGGGCGCTGGCGTCGGCACGTCCGGCGGGGGCGCTGCTTCGGCCGGCGCGCTGCGCGCCGATGGGGCGCTGGGTTCAGCGGGTTCTGCCGGCGTGATCGGTGGCGTCGTTGGCAGTACTGGCGGCAGCACGGCTGCCACGGCCGGTTCCGGGCGCGGCGTCGCCAGCACGATGCGCAGGTCGGGCACCTCCGCCCGCCGCGCCTGCCAGGGCAAGGCCAGGCCCGGCAGCCCCAGGCCTTCGCCGCCGAAGCTCAGGCTCAGCAGCAGCGCGTGCAGCAGCAGTGAGACCAGCAGCGCCCGCACCGGGCCGCGCCGCGCTGCCCGCGGCCAGGGCGGGGTCGGCTGGATAGCAGGCGTCGGCGCGGTGGACCAGCGACTCAAGCCAACCCCACCGTCGCTGCGCGGCGGCCATGGCGGGGCCCGCAACCCCGGCAGGGCTGTCTCAGCTTGGGAGCGCTCTCGAACCGCATGTGGAACCGCATGGGCGGCAGGGTAGCTCAGCCCTCGCGGACCTTGAATTAGGGATGACAGGGCCGGAGCATGTCGCTGACCGGGCCGTCATGACGTCTGATGGAGATGCCCATGAACCACCGCGGAGGCCGAATGAAGCTGCTGACCTCAAGCCGCCTGCGGACGCTGGATGCGCTGTTTGCGCGCGGTGGGCGGGCGCAGGCCGGGGCCGAGCAAGGCCAGGAGGGGGCGCTGGACACGCGCATGCCCGACGACGCCGAGACGTTGATGCTGCAGGCGCTGGCCAGCGCGCATCGGGCACGCATGGCGGCGGAGCTGGCGCTGCAGGAAGGCGGCGGCCGCCAGTACGCGCCGCGTGACGAGGCCGAGGTGGTGGAGGCCCGGCGTGACGCCAGCGCAGGCTGAGACAGGGCGCGTCATATCGGCGTGGGCAGCGCCTCACCGCGCTGCATGGCGTCGACATTCGCGATGAAGTTCTCCACCGTCGCGCGGATGGACTGCGGCGACCAGCCGGCGATGTGCGGCGTCAGGATGACGTTGTCAAAGCCAAGCAGTTCGGCCGGCGGCTGCGGCTCGCTCTCGTAGACGTCGAGCGCCGCGCCGCCGATCTGGCCGGCCGCCAGCGCCGCAGCCAGCGCTGCGGTGTCGATGCAGGAGCCACGCGCGATGTTGACGACATGGCCACCCGGCCCCAGCGCGGCCAGCGCCTCGGCGTTGACGATGTGGCGGGTGCCGGCGCCGCCGGGCGTGGCGACGACGAGGTCATCGGCCCAGGTGGCCAGCGCCGCGACGCTGTCGAACCAGGCCGCGCTGCCGGCGTCCTCGCGCGGGCGGCGGTTGTGATAGCCGATGACCATGCCGAATGCGGCCGCGCGCGCGGCAATCTTGCGGCCGATGCCGCCCATGCCGATGACGCCCAGACGCCGGCCCATGAAGTTGGGAAACAGCGGCAAGGCGTCGCGCCAGATGCCGGCACGCAGCGCCACGCCCAGCCGCGGCAGGGCGCGCACGCTGGCCAGCAGCAGCGCCATGGCATGGTCGGCCACACAGTCGTCATTGGTGCCGGCGCCGTTGCAGACGAGCACGCCACGCGCCTTGGCGGCCGCGACGTCGAGGTTCTCGTAGCCCGCGCCCTGGGCGGCCAGCAGCTTCAGATTAGTCAGCACCGCGATTTCGGCGGCGCTGAAGCCGACCGAGCCGTTCGTCAGCACCAGCTCGATCTCGTCGGCATGCGCCGCGATGGCCGCGGCGCGGCGGGCGGCATCGGGCGCGTCGATGACGCGAAAGCGGCTCAGCAGCAGGGCCTTGTGTTCATCGGCGATGGGGACGAGCAGCAGCAGGGTGGTCATGGGCGGACGACGTCGAATCAGAATGCGCACATCATGTCCGAACCGCTCTATTTCACTTGCCCCGCCGAGTTCCGCGACTGGCTGGCCCAGCACGCCACGACAGCCACCGAACTCATCGTCGGCTTCCACAAGGTTGGCAGCGGCGTGCCCAGCATGACCTGGCCCCAGTCGGTGGACGAGGCGCTGTGCTTTGGCTGGATCGATGGCGTGAGAAAAAGCGTCGACGAGCTGCGCTACCAGATCCGCTTCACGCCGCGGCGCGCCGGGTCGATCTGGAGCGCCATCAACATCGCGCGCGTGGAGGCGCTGACGGCCGAAGGGCGCATGCAGCCCGCGGGCCTGGCGGCCTTCGCCCGGCGCGAGGCGCACAAGAGCGCCATCTACCTGTACGAGCTGAAGGGCGAGCCCGAGTTGCCGGCGGCGATGAAGAAGCGCTTCAAGGCCAGCAAGGCGGCCTGGACCTGGTTTGAAAGCCAGCCGCCGGGGTGGAAGCGCTCCACGCTGCGCTGGGTGCTGACGGCCAAGCAGGAGGCCACCCGGGAGCGCCGGCTGGCGCAGCTGATCGAGGCGTCTGCGGCCGGCCAACGCGTGCGTCCCTGAACCTGGGGCATGCCGAATGGCGCACGCGACCCGTGCGACCACAATCACCGCACTCCAAATCCGCTCCCATCATGAAACGACTGCTGCTGCTGCCTGCGCTGCTTGCTGCGACGCTGGCCCACACCCAGGCCGAAACCCCGCTCGACACCCTGCCCTACACGCCCAGCCTGGACGTGACGGCCATGGACCGCAGCGCCGACCCCTGCGACGACCTCTACCGCTATGCCTGCGGTGCGTGGACCAAGACCAACCCGATCCCGGCCGACCAGTCGCGCTGGTCCGTCTACGCCAAGATGGCCAACGAGAACCAGCGCTATCTGTGGGGCGTGCTGAACAAGCTGGGTGACGCGAGCCCCGAACGCACGCCCGCGCAGACCAAGCTGGGCGACTATTTCGCCACCTGCATGGACGAAGGCGCCGTGCAGGCCGCCGGCCTCAAGCCGCTGCAGCCGCTGCTGGACCGCATCGCCGCGCTCGGCCACAAGCGCGACCTGCCCGCGCTGCTGGCCGAGCTGCAACTGGCAGCCGGCGGCGAGCGCTTCTTCTTCGACTTCAGCGCCGGCCAGGACTTTGCCGACGCGACGCGCCAGATCGCCTTCGCCACGGCCGGCGGCCTGGGGCTGCCGGACCGGGACTACTACCTCAAGCGCGACGCCAAGACGCTGAAGATCCGCGCCGCCTACGAGGCCCACGTGGCGCGCATGTTCGAGCTGCTGGGCGAGCCGCCCGCAGCGGCCAGGGCGGCGGCGCGCAGCGTGCTGGCCACCGAGACGGTGCTGGCCCGCGCGTCGTTGTCGAAGGTCGACAAGCGCGACCCCTACAAGACCTTCCACGTGGTCGACGCCGCCGGCTTGAAGGCGCTGACCCCCGGCTTCGACTGGCCGAGCTACCAGGCGGCGCTGGGCACGACGCCCTGGCATGCGCGCTACAACGTCACCGAGCCGGCCTTCTTCAAGGCCTTCGCCGCGCGGCTCAAGGCGATGAGCCTGGTCGACCTGAAGACCTATCTGCGCTGGCAGCTGGCCAGCAGCCTCAGCCCTGCGCTGGACAACGCCTTCGTGCAGGCCAACTTCGACTTCTATGGCCAGACGCTGACCGGCACGCCGCAGCTCAAGCCCCGCTGGAAGCGCTGCGTGCAGCTCGTCGACCTGCAGCTCGGCGAAGCCCTCGGCCAGGAGTTCGTCGCACGCAACTTCACGCCCGACCTGAAGGACGCGACGGTGCAGATGACCGTCGAGATCCAGGCCGCGATGGCGCGCAGCATCGACAGCCTGACCTGGATGAGCGCCGAGACCAAGGCGCGTGCCCACGCCAAGCTCAAGACCATCGTCAACAAGGTGGGCTACCCCGAGCGCTGGCGCGACTACACCGTCCTGGCCGTGCAGCGTGGCGACTTCCTCGGCAACGTCATGCGCGGCAATGCCTTCGAGCATCGCCGCCAGCTCGCCAAGATCGGCCAGCCCCTGGACCGCGGCGAATGGCACATGACGCCGCAGACCGTCAATGCCTATTACGACGCGCAGATGAACGACATCAATTTTCCGGCCGGCGTGCTGCAGCCGCCGCTTTACGACCCGCGCATGGACGAGGCGCCCAACTACGGCAACACCGGCGGCACCATCGGCCATGAACTGACGCATGGCTTCGACGACGAAGGCCGGCAGTTCGACGCCCAGGGCAACCTGAAGAGCTGGTGGACCAAGAAGGACAACCAGGCCTTCGAGAAGCGCGCCGCCTGCGTGGCCGACCAGTACGCGCAATACCCGGTCATCGACGACATCAAGATCAATTCCAAGCTGACGCTGGGCGAAGACCTCGCCGACCTTGGCGGCCTGGTGCTCGCGTGGGAAGCCTGGAAGGCCCACATGAAGGGCCGCACCTTGGAGAGCCGCGACGGCATGACGCCCGAGCAGCGCTTCTTCGTCGGGTTTGCGCAATGGGACTGCGCCGACGCCCGCCCCGAGCAGCTGCGCGTGCAGGCCAAGGTCGACCCGCATTCGCCGGCCAAGTGGCGCATCAACGGCGTCGTCGTCAACATGCCGGAGTTCGAGAAGGCCTTCAACTGCAAGCCGGGCGCCAAGCTGGTGAAGCCGGCGGGCCAGCATTGCAAGGTGTGGTGAGTTCTGACTGGCGCCGCCCGCCGGGCTGGCGCTAGCATCGCCGCCCGGGAGGAAACGGCCAATGGACCAGTTGCCGATCGAGGCGGCGCGCGAACTGCGCTTTCGGTTGAGGGATGCGCATTTCACGACTTTCAACACGCTCAACACCATCTTCACCGGCGGGCTGGTGGCCTTCCTGCTGCGGCAGGTGCTGGAGATGCCTGCGGCGCAACGGCCGTGGCTGCTGGTGCTGGCGAGCCTGCTGACGCTGATCGCCTGCTGGAGCGGCCTGTTCCGCATGCTGGCACTGGTGCGCTTTCCTTCGCGCATGTCCGACGCCCTGCTGTCGTTCGGTGCCGGGGCCGCCGTCTATGTGATGGTCAGCCTGCTGGACGCCGGGCCGCAGGTCTGGATGCGGACCTCGGCCGCCGTCGCCTTCTTCGGCGGTGTGGGCACCTTGAACATGCTGCGCGGCGCGCGCATGGATCCCTTCAACGATGACGTGCTGCCGCTGATCGAACGAGACCTGCGCCTGGCCGCCTGGGCGCGGCTGGGCTTTGTGCCGCTGATGCTGCTGCTGGCCGAGAGCGGGCTGCCCGACGTGGTGCTGGGCGCTGCCGCCGTGGCGGGGGCGGTGCTGGCGCTGGTGGTGGATGACGTCGTGTGGGGGCGCTCGGTGGCGCTGACCTCGCGGCCCGACGTGCTGGCGAGCGAGCGCCAGGCCTTGCGCGAGGCGGCGCTGCTGGGCGAACGGCGCTAGGTGCCTGTGCGAGACCGCCGCGCAGGCCTCAGGACAGCAGCTTGAACAGCATGTTCGGGTGGATGGCCAGGTTCATCAGGCCCGCCATGCCCATCACGACGCCGGCCACCGTTGGCACCATGGCCACGACGAAGAGCGGCCACAGGTGGGTCAGCGCCGTCACGGCCAGCAGCGCGATGGCGATGGCCAGCAGCGCGTCGGACAGGTCGAACTGGTCGTCGCGCTTGTTCAGGCTTTCGTAGTTCTGCTGCGCGGTCTCGGCCAGCACGCGCAGTTCCTCGCGCTTCTTCAGCTGGTCGGCTGCCTTGGCGCGGTAGGCGGCAATCGCCTTGTCATAGGCCTCGGCCTGCGCCGGGGGTGCGCCCAGCCTGGCGACTTCGAGCTGGGTGGCTGATGCGTCGGCCACGTCGGCGCGGATGGTGCGCGCCTGGTAGTAGGCCCAGTAGTCCAGCTTGTCCACCTGCGCCTGCTGCATGGCCTGCACGATGTTGTCGTCCTTGACCTTGCAGATGCCCAGGAAGGTCGCCAGGATGGCCACCGTCACCGCGACGACGGCATTCAACCGGTCGGCACTGGCTTCCTTGGCGGCCTGTGCGGCGCGGTCGATGACGTCGGTGGGTTCGAGCATGGTGGGGTGCTGTGGTTGCTGCCGAGTGCGTGGTGGCACGGCAATCCACGTCTGTGGCAATCGATCACCCGTAGTTCCCCAAATTCCGCCGGGTCGGCACGCTCACAAGCCAAGCCTCAGGCTTGGACGACGTTGCGGCCCTGGTTCTTGGCGCGGTACAGCGCGGCATCGGCGCGCGCCAGCACCGCGTCGCCACTGGCATCGCCGCGCTCGGCCTCGGCGATGCCGAAGCTGGCGCTCAGCGGCCAGTCCTGCTCCAGCCAGCGCAGCGGCGTGCAGTCGACCAGGTGGCGCATGCGCTCGGCCACCAGCGCGGCGCCGGCAATGTCGGTGTCGGGCAGCAGCACGCAGAACTCCTCGCCGCCCAGGCGGCCGAAGCGGTCTACCTCGCGCACGCAAGGCTGCAGCTCCCTGACCATCTGGCGCAGCGCCGCATCACCGGCGGCGTGGCCGAGGCTGTCGTTGAGCTGCTTGAAGCGGTCCATGTCGATCATGACCAGGGCATAGCCGCGGCCGCGCGCCAGCCAGGCATGGGCATGCGCCAGCGCCTGGTCGAAGGCGCGGCGGTTGAGCGTATCGGTCAGGGCGTCGCGCTCCAGCAGCCGCTCGATGCGCAGGATCAGGCGCATCAGCACGAGGAAGGCCAGCGTCGCGTTCTGCAGCAGCGTCAGCACCAGCGCCGCCCACAGGAAGGCGTGGTTGAACTCGGTCGGCACACGGACGCCGGGCATGCGGCCTGGGTTGTTGAAGGCTTCCAGGCAGCGCACCGCCATCAACAGCGCGATGAGGAAGAGCGGCAGCGTCAGCGGTGCTGGCGTTCGCCGGCCGTTGGTGCGGCGGCTCAGGGCCCGCCAGGCCATGATGCCCGCCGCCAGCGTCAGGCCCGCGCCGGCGCCGTTGACGATGCACGCCTGCCAGCGAAGGCTGGCGTCATCCGGCAGTGCCAGCAGCAGCAGGGCGGCGCCGACGACGACGATGGCGCCGGGCTTCCAGACCAGCTGGCGCGTGGTGATGCCGGAAACCGCCGCGCCCAGCAGGGCAAAGGAGGTCATGGACAGCACATCACTGGGCCAGTGGGTGAGGGCGTCAGGCATCACGCCGCGCAGGCCATGCAGCGTCAGCGACAGCGCAGCGGCGGCGTTCGCGCCGGCCATGGCCAGCGAGGCGCGCGGCGCGATGCGCGCGATCAGCGCCAGGCCCAGCCAGACCAGCGTGGACGCGCCGGCCACCAGGATGATGCTGGCCAGCAGCGTCTGGGTCTGCGCAGTGGTGATCATGCGGCAACCATGGCGCCCAGCTGTGTCGCCACGCAGACGCGGTTGCGGCCCTCGGCCTTGGCGCGGTAGAGCTCGGCGTCGGCGCGGGCCAGGCAGATCTCGCCCTGCGCATCGCCGGCCACGGGCAGCGCCACGCCGAAGCTGGCCGACAGGTTCAGCTCGATGTCTTTCCAGCGCAGCGGCTGGGCGGCGAGCTGGCTGCGCAGGCGCTCGGCCACGTTCGCGGCAGTCGCCAGGTCAGTCGGCGAGCCGATGGGCAGCAGCACGCAGAACTCCTCACCGCCCAGGCGCGCGAGGTGGTCGACCTCGCGCAGGCCGGCCTGCCAGACGCGCACGCAATGCTGCAGCGCGGCGTCGCCGGCTTGGTGGCCATGGGCGTCGTTGATGCGCTTGAAGTGGTCGATGTCGATCATGGCCAGCGCAAAGCCATGGCCGCGTTGCAGCTGGGCCTGAGCCTCGGTCAGCGCCTGTTCGAAGGCGCGGCGGTTGAGGGCGCCGGTCAGCGGGTCACGGTAGGTCAGGTGCTGGATGCGTGTGACGACGCGCCAGATCATCAGCGAGATCAGGCTCAGCGTGATGCTGACCGTGATGACCAGCCACAGCACGGCGCGCCCCGGTGATGGCAGCGCGCCGCTGGTGAAGCGGTCTGCCCCCGGCACCAGCAGCAGCTCGGCCGTGTGAACCATGCCCAGCAGCGCCAGTGCCGCGAACGGCAGCGTCATGCATGCGGTGATGGCCACGGAGAGCTGGCTGCCGATGCCGCGCACGACTTCGCGCACCGCGAGCAGCGCCAGCACCGTGACGCTGACCGTGCTGGCCAGCTGGGGCGCCAGGCCCGAGCCGCTGGCCAGCCCCAGCGTGACACCGATCACGCCCAGGCCGGCGATCCAGGCCACATCGTGGGAGCGCTGGCGGCTGCGCAACATGCGTCGCAGCGCCAGCAACAGCAGCACCATGCAGGCCAGCAGGCCGAACTCTCGGATCGCCTGTTGCAGCAGCACGGGCCAGGCCGCCATGCAGTCGCCGCAACCCTGCGACGCGATGCGCACCAGATGAGCCGCCGCCATCAGCCGCGCGGCGCGCGGGGCGATGCGGAACGCCTGGGCAAGCGTCAGCCAGGCCAATGCCGCCATCAGATTGAAGAGGGCGCTGACCTTGAGGACCGTCGGGACGTCGAGGAATTCCATGCAATGGGTTCTGGCGGCACCGCATCTTCACCGACAACGACAGAATGCTGGCCATGACAGCCTGGATCCTGATCACCGGCGGCTCGCGCGGCATTGGCGCGGCAACGGCGCTGCGCTGTGCCGAGGCGGGCTGGGACGTGGCCATCAACTTCGCCCAGGATAGCGGCGCGGCCGATGTGCTGGCGGCCAGATTGCACGCACTCGGCCGCCGCGCGCTGACCTTGCAGGCCGACGTCGCCGACGCGGCCCAGGTGGCGGCGATGTTCGAGCGCCTCGACGCGGCCGGCGGCAGGCTGGCGGGCCTGGTCAACAACGCCGGCATCGTGGCGCCGGCCGCGCGGCTGGCGGCGATGACGCCGGAACGCTGGCGCCGCCTCTTCGACGTCAACGTCATCGGCACGCTGCTGTGCTGCCAGCAGGCCGCGCGGCGCATGAGCACCGCGCAGGGCGGCGCGGGCGGCGCCATCGTCAACCTGAGTTCGCGCGCGGCCGAGTACGGCTCGGCCGGCATCTATGTGGACTACGCCGCCACCAAGGGCGCGGTCGACACGCTGACCCGCGGCCTGGCGCGCGAGCTGATCAGCGAAGGCATCCGCGTCAACGGCGTGCGGCCGGGCATCATCGAGACCGACATCCACGCCGGCAGCGGCATGGACGCCAGCGGCGCCGCGGCCACCATCCCCATCCAGCGCCTCGGCCGCGCCGAAGAGGTCGCCGAAGCCATCGCCTGGCTGCTGAGCGACGCGGCGAGCTACACGGTCGGCGCGCTGCTCGACGTGGCGGGCGGGCGCTAACGACTTTCCAGTACGGTGGCCTCCACGCCGCCTTCATCGCGCAGCCGCGCGGCGGTCGCGCGGGCTTCGTCGGCGCTCGGGAAGGGGCCGGCGCGCAACTGGTGGCGGCCGGCCTCGCGCACGATGGTCAGCAGCGGCAGCAGGCCGAGGTCGGCCTCGGCGACGCGCTGGCGCAGGGCTTCGGCGCCATCGAGCCTGGTGAAGGCGCCGAACTGCAGCCAGTGGCCGCCGGCGCTGGCGCCGCGCGTCGTCTCGCGCTGCGGCGCGCCCTGCGGCGCCTCCGGCACGTAGACGGGAGCGGGCTCGCCGGCCGCCGGCGCCCACGTGCCGGCGCGTATCTCGGCATAGGTGATGCGCCTGACCTCGACCGGCGCGACGCCGCGCAGCAGGTCGAGCTTGAGGGCGGCGGTGTAGCTCAGGTCGATGATGCGGCCCTTGTGAAATGGCCCGCGGTCATTGACGCGCACGACGATCTCGCGGCCATTGGCGGGGTTGCGCACGCGGGCATAGCTCGGGATGGGCAGCGTCGGGTGGGCGGCTGTCATCGCATACATGTTGTAGACCTCGCCGTTGGCCGTGGGCCGGCCGTGGAACTTGCGGCCGTACCAGGAGGCGAGGCCACGCTCGGCATAGGCGGCGTCCGTGGTGATGGGCAGGTAGCGCTCGCCCAGCACTTCATACGGCTTGTTCGGGCCGCCGATGCGGATGGCCTCCAGCCGCGGCACGGCGTCGGGCACGCGGGACAGGTCGGTGGGCGGGCTGGATGGCGGCCCGTCGCGGTCCGCAGGCGCCGGCGTGCGCGTCGCGCAGCCGCTGAGCTGCCCCAGCAACAGCACCAGCGAGCAGGCCACAGCGAGCCCAGTATGCTGCGCGCTGTCCTTGCAATGTCCAAGCCATGCCATGAGCAATTTCGTCTTTCCTCCAGCCGAGATTCCCAGCGCCGCCGTGCGCGGCACGGACGCGCGGTATGCGGTGCGCCGCATCTTCTGCGTCGGCCGCAACTATGCCGATCATGCCCGTGAGATGGGCGCCGACCCGACGCGCGAGCCGCCGTTCTACTTCACCAAGCCAGCGACCGCGCTGACCCCGTCCGGCGCGACCGTGCCCTACCCGACCGAGACGCAGAACTACCACTACGAGATGGAGCTGGTGCTGGCCATCGGCGCGCCGGTGTTCAAGGTCAGGCCCGAGGCGGCCGGCGCCGCGATCTGGGGCTATGCCGCCGGCCTTGACATGACGCGCCGCGACCTGCAGGCGGCGGCCAAGGCGGCAGGCAAGCCCTGGGACACGGCCAAGGGCTTCGACCAGTCGGCCATCCTCGGCGACATCGTGCGCGTGGGCGACATCGGCCGGCTGGACAAGGGCGCCATCACGCTCAGCGTCAACGGCGTCGAGAAGCAGCATGGCGACCTGGCCGACATGATCTGGAACCAGGCCGAGATCGTCTCCAACTTGTCCCACCTCTACCACTTGCATCCGGGCGACCTGATCTACACCGGCACGCCGGCGGGCGTGGGCGCGGTGGTGGCCGGTGACGTGCTGGTGGGCCGCATCGAGGGCCTCGGCGAGATCACGCTGACGGTGGGACCGGCCGAGTGATGGAGAACGAAACGCTGCAGGGCGCACGCGAACGCAATATCCGCGACGCGCTGGCCGAGGACATCGGCCGCTGCGACTGGACGGCCCGGCTGGTGCCCGCGGGCCGGCGCGTCAATGCGCTGGTGCGCGTGCGTGAGGCAGCCGTGCTGTGCGGGCGTGACTGGTTCGACGGCGTGTTCGCCGCGCTGGATGCCACCAGCCAGATCGAGTGGCTGTACGACGAAGGCGTGCCGATGACGGCGGACACGCTGGTCTGCCGCATCCAGGCGGATGGCCGCGCGCTGCTGTCGGCCGAGCGGCCGGCGCTGAACTTCCTGCAGCTGCTGTCGGGCACCGCGACGATCACGCGCGCCCATGTCGACGCGGTGGCCGGCGCCAGCACCAACCCCAACGGCTGCGCCATCCTCGACACGCGCAAGACGGTGCCGGGCCTGCGCCTGGCGCAGAAGTACGCGGTGCGCGTTGGCGGTGGGCACAACCAGCGGCTGGCGCTGTATGCGGGCATCCTGATCAAGGAGAACCACATCGCCGCGGCCGGCGGCGTGGGCCCGGCATTGCGCGCCGCCCAGGCCTTGAACGCCGGCGTGGACATCCAGATCGAGGTCGAGACCATCGCGCAGCTGCATGAGGCGCTGGACGCCGGCGCCGTCAGTGTGCTGCTGGACAACTTCAGCGAGGCACAGATGCGCGAGGCCGTGGCGGTCAACGCCGGGCGCGCCCTGCTGGAAGTGTCGGGCGGCGTCGCGCTGGACCAGCTGCGCTGGATCGCCGCGACCGGCGTGGACCGCATCTCCATCGGCCGGCTGACCAAGGATGTCAGGGCCGTGGACTATTCGATGCGGGTGCTCGGGCCGGTCTGAGGCTCAGAGCCAGCGCCGCACGCGCCGTCGGTAGTCCGCATAGTCGGCGCCGAACTTGTGCTGCAGCGCGGCCTCCTCGAACGGGATGTACCAGGCCTGCGCCGCGATGAAGAACAGCAGCGGACCGGCCAATGCCGCCAGCGCGCCCAGGGCGAGCGCGGCGCCGCAAAGCGCCAGCAGCATGCCGAGGTACATCGGGTTGCGGCTGAAGCGGAACATGCCGCGGGTGACGATGCGCGTGGGTTCGTCGAAAGTGCGGATCTGCGTGCCCGTGCGGCGGAACAGCCGCGCATGCCATTGGGCGATGGCGATGCCGACGGCGACAAGCGCCAGCCCGGCGATGCGCAGCGGCAGGCTGGCAAAGTCCCGCAGCGGGACGAGCTGTTGCAGCGCGATCATCAGCAGGACGCAGGCGATGAAGAGAAGCGGAGGCAGGGGATGACGCATGGGCAGCAGGTGCATGACAGTGGGGCCGCCAGCCTGCCAGCCGGCGCACCGCTGCGCATTAACCCAGGTTCATCGCCAACGTCGGCCTTCGACATCCTGTGCGCCCTGGCGGGCTGCGATCTGCCCGAGCGCCAGACGCTGGAGCGGGCGCTGCGCCCGCGCCGGCTGGTGCGCGGCGAGCGCCTGTTCGAGGCCGGCGTGCCGCTGCCCGAGGTGTTCGTGCCCCGCGACGGCGTCATCAAGCTGGTCTACGAGACGGTCGGCGGCGACGCCTGGGTCAAGGCCTTCGTCACCGCCGGCCAGTGCTTCGCCAGCGTGACGGCCTTGAGCCCCGGCGGGCGCAGCAGCTTCGCCGCCGTGGCCGAGACGGCCGCCATGGTCGACGTGCTGCCCTATGCCGCGCTGCAGGACCTGGCGTGCCGCCATGCGCCCTGGCAACGCGCGCTCACCCAGGCCTTCCGGCTCTACGGCGAACGCAAGGAGAGGCGCGAGATGCAGCTGCTGACGCTGACGCCCGAGCAGCGCTACGAATGCTTCCTGCGCGAACAGCCGCAGCTGGCGGCGCTGCTGAAGCAGCGCGACATCGCCAGCTACATCCGCATCACGCCCGTGGCGTTGAGCCGCATCAAGGCCCGCTTGGCCAAGGCACACGCTGACGCCGCGGCCTGCGCACCGGATCATCTACCGCGGCCGTAGGGCTCCAACTCGGGCCGAGCGCCGGGCCGCTCCCAAGCCGGCCCGTCAGGCGATGTGCGCGCGGCTCGATGCCGCAAGCATCGCCGTCCCCTCGGGGGACCGCTCGCGTACCCGCGAGCGAGGGGCGCCATTACTCGGGCCGAGCGCCGGGCCGCTCCCAAGCCGGCCCGTCAGGCGATGTGCGCGCGGCTCAAGGCCGCAAGCATCGCCGTCCCCCCGGGGGACCGACCAGACTCGCTGGCGTTCAGCCAGGCGAGCTGGGCGAGGGGCCAACAAGCTCAAGCATCAAACCACGGCTCGTTCGGCAGGTCGTCAAACACCTTGCGCAGGCCGGCGCTCCAGCCGTTGCGCAGCGCCAGGAAATACGGGTCGTCGCGCTCGATGCGGTGCGGCGGCTTCATGGCCTGCTCGAACTGGTTGGCGCGCAGCATCAGGATGTCGATGGGGAGGCCGACCGAGAGGTTGGAGCGGATCGTCGAGTCGAAGCTGACCAGGGTGCATTTGGCGGCCTCGTCCAGCGGGGTCGTCTCGTAGCTGATGACGCGGTCGATGATGGGCTTGCCGTACTTGCTCTCGCCGATCTGGAAATAGGGCGTGTCTTCCGTCGCTTCGATGAAGTTGCCCTGCGGGTAGACATGAAAGAGCCGCGGTCCCTCGCCCTTGATCTGGCCGCCGATCAGGAAGTTGGCGCCGAAGTCGACGCTGTGGCGCCGGTCGTTGGAGTCCTGGTCCCGCTCGATCACCTCGCGCACCGTGCGGCCCAGCAGCACGGCGGCGTCGTACAGCGTCGGCACCTTGAGCAGGTGGTCGCCTTCGCCCTGCAGACGCTGGTTCAGCAGCGAGATGACGGATTGCGTCGTGGCCAGATTGCCGGCCGTCAGCACGACGATCTCGCGCTGATGCGGGATCTGGAACTGGTGCATCTTGCGGAAGCTGGCGATGTGGTCGATGCCGGCATTGGTGCGGGTATCGGAAGCGAACAGCAGACCCGCACGCAGGCGTATCGCGACGCAATAGGTCATGGGGAGATCCTGGCGATTGAACTGGCTGGCATGGTACGGGCCGCCGTCTTGCCGGTCGGTGGATCGCATCGACTCGATGCACGTGACTGCCAACGCTGAATCTAGGGAGTGACTGGCGCTCGGGGCGTCAGCCGCGGCCTAAGCGCCTGTAGGAGCAGAGGTGGCCGGCCGCTTCCGACGGTGACTCGGCCTGCCGGCCGACAGCCCGGACGGGTGGTGCTGCCTAGGCTGCAGCATTCCCCAACGCCCAGGAGCCGATATGAACGACGCCAGCCGCAACTCTTTGCCCGACGACAAGGTCGGCACCGAGGAAGACTTGAGTGGCCAGGCGGCCGCCCAGAAGATCGCCGACCTGGTCGAGGCGGGAAACAGCTGCTTCTTCTGCACCGTCGGCATGAACTCCCGGCTGCACGCGCGGCCGATGACGGTCACGGAAGTGGAGGACAGCGGCCAGCTGTGGTTCTTCACCGAGATCGACAGCTACAAGACCATCGAGCTGGACCGTGACCCCCGTGTGACGCTGTTCTTCAAGGAGGGCGACAACGGTGGCCACCTCAAGCTGGACGGCACTGCCGCCCAGGTGACGGACCGGGAGACCATCCACCGGTTGTGGTCGCCCAAGATGCGCGCCTGGTTCACCGAGGGCGAGGACGACCCGCGCATCTGCCTGCTGCGCGTCGATCCCGCCAGCGGCGAGTACTGGGACAACCGCCACGGCACGGCCATCGCGGGGATCAAGATGCTGTTCGGCGCCATCACGGGCCAGCGGACCGACGATGGCGTGCATGGCAAGCTGACGCTCTGACTGCGGGCATGCTCCCGAAGCCTGCCCGACCGCCGGCTGCTTCCGCCTGGCGCGCGGTGCGGGGGGCCGGGGCATGCTGATCCTGTGGTTCGTCCTGGTGGGCGTCGTGCTGGTGCTGATGGCGTTCTCGTCGCACCTGGTGCAGCGCCTGCCCATGTCGCCCGCCATCATCTATCTGGGCGTGGGGGCCGTGGCCGGCGTGTGGGGCCTGGGCCTGCTGCCCATCGACCTGTGGCAGCACCACCATGCCATCGAGGTCATCACCGAGGTCGTGGTGCTCATCACGCTGTTCGCCGTCGGCCTGCGGATGCAGCTGCCGATGGTCTGGCGCGCCTGGCGCATCCCGGTGCGGCTGGCGACCATCGGCATGGTGCTGACCGTCGCCATGATCGCGGCGCTCGGCCATGCCTGGCTGGGGTTGCCGCTCGGCGCCGCCGTGCTGCTGGGCGGCATCCTGGCGCCGACCGATCCGGTGCTGGCCTCCGACGTGCAGATCCGCGAGCCGGGCGACCGCGATGCGGTGCGCATGTCCATCACCGCCGAGGGCGGCATGAACGATGGCACGGCGTTCCCGGCCATCATGCTGGGACTGGGCCTGCTGCAGTACCACGCGATAGGCGCTGGCGGCTGGCGCTGGTTTGCGGTGGACCTCGTCTGGGCGATTGCCGCCGGGCTGGCCGTCGGCTGGTTCTGCGGTCGTTGGGCCGGCCAGGGCATGGCCTGGCTGCGCCGCCAGGGGCATCCGCTGGAGTCGGAGGAGTTCCTCGTCTTCGGGCTCATTGCGCTGGCCTATGGCATCGCGCTGGCGCTGCATGCCTATGGCTTCCTGGCGGTGTTCGCGGCCGGGGCCGGCTTGAGCGCCATCGAGAAGCAGCGCGAAGGGCGGGCCGATCCGGCCACGGACGCCTCCCATTCCAGCCGGCTCGACAACTTCAGCGGACAGTGCGAGCGCCTGGCCGAAGTGGCGGTGGTGCTGCTCATCGGCGCCCTGCTGGCCTGGGTCGAGTGGCGCTGGGAACTCTTCGTGTTTGCCGCAGTCGTGCTGCTGGTGATCCGGCCTCTGGCCGTCTACGCCGTGGTGCGCGGACCGCAGACATCGCCGGCGCAGCGGCGGCTGATCGCCTGGTTCGGCATCCGCGGCGTCGGCTCGCTCTACTACCTGAGCTTTGCGGTGGGCTACGGCATGGACCCCGCCTGGGGCACGCCCCTTGCGGGAGCTGTCCTCGCGACGATTGCCGGCTCCATCCTGCTGCATGGCGTCTCTTCGACGCCGCTGATGGATTGGTATCACCGGCGCCGGTGACCGTCGGGGTAGCGCCCAGCGCCTCAGCCGCCATCCACGCTGAACTCCACCAGGCGCCATTGCCCCTGCACCTGCCCGAGGTAGAACGCGTAGGGCTTGCACCAGACCACCAACCGGTCGCCGTCGGGCTGCGGCCGCGCTCGCTGCAGGCATTGGCGGACAGCGCCGGTGAAAAGCGCCGGCACCACCTGGGCGATGAAGGCCTCGCGCTGGCGTGGCCGGCCCTCGAACAGGAAGGGCAACTGCGCCAGATCGGCCAGCGCAGCGCCGCCCGGCTGGGCAGCAGCCTGGCGCAACTGCGTCACGAAGGCCGCGCCGTCGCGCGCCACCGCCTCGCGCGCAAAGGCTGCCGTCGCGAACAGCACCGTCGCGGCATACAGCGCCATGGCGCGCCTCACCGGTGCCGCCCCTCGACCAACCGGTCCGGCACGATGTTGGCGACAACAAGCCGGCCATGCTCCTTCACCACATAGACGGTGAAGGGCCGGGCGGTGGGCGCGTCTGCGTATTGCATCCACATGTAGAAGGCATAGCCGGGCTGGCCCGCGGCGTCGGTGGTCTGCGTGATGGTGACCGGGCCACCCGGCTGTCGGCCCCGTTGAAAGAAGGGCAGGATCTGCGACTGCAGCGCCGTGCGGGCCGCCGCGTCGCCGATGCGGTCGACCAGCCGGCGGCTCAGCAGCGACCGCGTGGCGTCCACATCGCCGGCCATCGAGCGGGCGACGAACTCGTCGGCGGCCTGGCGGAACGGCGCGCTGTCGGCGGCCATCTGGATGTCCTGGGTGGCGCTGCCCGGCGCGGCGCGCGCGGCGCTCATGGGCGCGCCGATCAGGCATGCGGTCAGCAGCAACGACGCAATGGCTCGCTTGGGGGTCATGGGGTAGTCCTCGGTGATGTTTCAAACGCGCCGGCCGAACAGGCGCGGCTGCCAGTGCCAGCCCGAACGGGTGACCAGCGCGCACAGCGCGGTCAGCACGCCTTCGCCGTCCAGCCGCGCGGCGTATTCGGTCGGCAGTTCGGCGCGCCCGGGGAACAGGCGCAGCGGCACGGCCGCCAGCCGCGCCGGCACGACCATCGTGGCCTGCAGGGCCGACGACCACACGCGCTGGGCGTCCGGCCGCGCTGCGTCGACCAGGTCATCGCCGACATGCCGCAGGCTGGCTTCCTCGGCGTCCTGGGGCGCATCGCCGTCGATGCCCAGCTTCTCGTGCACACGCACCCAGCCGCGGCGTTCATCGATGTGCAGGGTGATGTGATGGCGGCGGCGTGGGCTGGGCGACACGTCGACGCGCCAGGCCTGCTGGCCGTCGACCTCCACAGGCGTGATGTCGAAGGGGCCGCCGGGGCGCGCCAGTGACAGCAGCCGCGAACGCAACTCGCCCGGCGTGGCCACCGGGGCATCGTGCAAGGCCGGCACGCCGGTGGTGTGCGAGCCGGCCCAGGCGATCAGGGCGACGAACACCAGGCCCTGGGTGATGGCCATGGCGGTGAAGAAGGGCCAGCTTGCCGCCGGCTCGGCGGTGGCCGGCGCCCGGCCTTGCTCGGGCACCGGGACGCGCTGCGCCGCCCATCGCGCCATCGCCATGCGGCTGTCGGCCGCACGCAGCTCCAGCAGGTCCGCGCCGTGCCGCTCGAACACCACCAGCGTTGCCGTACCGACCCCGCCGTTGACCAGGCGCAAGCCCCGGCGGCCGGCGTCGGTGAAAGGATCGGTGGGCATGGCCTGGGCCAGCAGGGCGACGTAGTTGCGCGCGGCGTTGGCATCGGCAAAGCGCGACAGCCGCAACTCGCTGCCGTCGGCAAAGCGGCCGGCACGCAGCAGCAGGATGCCGCCGGCGCGCATGTCG
This sequence comes from Pelomonas sp. Root405, assembly GCF_001425165.1. Lineage (GTDB taxonomy): Bacteria > Pseudomonadota > Gammaproteobacteria > Burkholderiales > Burkholderiaceae_C > Pelomonas. Next base: position 299,508 of record NZ_LMDU01000011.1, on the reverse strand, counting down.
GTGTCTTGCACCGCTTCAGCGCCGTTGAACAAGGCTTGCGCATCGAGTGAAGCTGCGCTGGGCGGCGCTGGCGGTGTGTCGATGTCAACCGAGCCGGCCCAGAACAGCAGCAGGATGGGGAAGGCCAGCGTGGCCGCCAGCATGTGCAGCGTGTACTGCCGTGCATCGGACCTGTCCCCGAGCGCGAGGGCCAGGGCGGCCAGCGGCGACAGCGCGCAGATGCCGGCCATGCCGAGGTGGACCGGCGCGCCGCTGAGGAACAGCCACAGCAGCACGCCGCCGCTGAACAGCAGCAGGTAGGCGCAGCAGGCCAGCCCGAGGTCGCGCACGCTGCGCGATTGGCGGTGGGTGGCCTGGGCCAGGGCGGGGGTGAGGGGCTGCGACATGACCCCAGTCTCCGCAGCCGCCGTTTCGCCGGCGTTTCAACGCCGGCATCGTCATGTTTCGTTTGTTGCCGCCGGCCCTTGCAGCGCGCCCATGAGATACGGCGCCGTCCGGCTCCCGTCGACCTGGGCCACGTCTTCGGGCACACCGCAGGCCACCAGCCGGCCGCCTTCCGCGCCGGCCCCCGGACCGATGTCGATGACCCAGTCGCAGGCCGCCACCACGCGCATCTCGTGCTCGACGACGACGACCGTGTTGCCGGCGTCCACCAGGCCGTTCAGTTGGGCCAGCAGCTTGTCCACGTCCGACGGGTGCAGTCCCGTCGTCGGCTCGTCCAGCACATAGAGCGTGCTGCCGCGCTGCGCCCTTTGCAGCTCGGTCGCGAGCTTGATGCGCTGCGCTTCGCCACCCGACAGCTCCGTGGCCGGCTGGCCCAGCCGCAGATAGCCCAGGCCGATCTGCTGCAGCAGCGCCAGCGGGCGGGCCAGCGTGGCGTCCTGCGCGAAGAAGGCGAGTGCCTCGTCCACCGTCATTCGCAGCACGTCGGCAACGGTCTTGTCGCGCAGCTTCACCGTCAGCGTCGCCTCGTTGTAGCGCGCGCCGTGGCAGGCCGGGCAGGGCGCGTAGACGCTGGGCATGAAGAGAAGCTCGACGCTGACAAAGCCCTCGCCCTCGCAGGTTTCGCAGCGGCCTTTGGCGACGTTGAAGGAGAAGCGGCCCGCGTCGAAGCGCCTGGCGCGCGCCGCGGGCGTGGCGGCGAACAGCTTGCGCACATGGTCGAACAGGCCGGTGTAGGTGGCGAGGTTGGAGCGCGGTGTGCGGCCGATGGGTTTCTGGTCGACCTGCACGAGGCGGCGGATGTGCTCGGCGCCAGCGCCGATGCGGCCGTGCGTGACTTCGCGCGACGCCTCCTCGTCTTCATCGCCGGCCTCCGGCGCGGGGGGCTCGTGCCCGAGAACCTGGCCGACGAGTTCCACCAGCGCCTGACTGACCAGGCTGGACTTGCCCGAGCCCGAGATGCCGGTCACGGCGGTGAAGCAGCCGAGCGGGAAATCGACGTCGACACCGCGCAGGTTGTTGCGCGTCACGCCTTCGAGCCTGAGCCAGCCGCGCGGCGCGCGCCGTGGTGGGCGCGCCGTGCCGCCGCGTGGAAACAGGTAGGCCGCCGTGCGCGACGCCGGCACAGCCGCCAGCCCGGCCGGTGGGCCGCTGTAGAGCACCTGACCGCCCAGTTCACCGGCGTCCGGGCCGACGTCGACGATCCAGTCGGCCTCGCGCATCAGGCCGAGGTCGTGCTCCACGATGAACAGCGAGTTGCCGGCGGCCTTCAGGTCCTTCAGCGCCTTCAGCAGCGCCTCGCCGTCGGCCGGATGAAGGCCGGCCGAGGGCTCGTCGAGCACGTAGATGACGCCGAACAGGTTGGAGCGGATCTGCGTGGCCAGGCGCAGGCGCTGCAGCTCACCGCTGGACAGCGTGGGCGTGCCGCGGTCCAGCGACAGATAGCCCAGGCCCAGCTCGTTGAGCGTCGTGATGCGCGCCAGCATGTCGTGGGCGATGCGCTGGGCGGCGATGAGCTTTTCCTCCGACAGGTTGGGCGTGCGCCGCACATCGGGCGCCGCCGCGTGCGCATGGCCACCGGCGGCCACACGCTGGGCCGTGTGTGCCTTCGACGTCGCGCGGCTGACGCCATGCCCGACCGCCGCGGCATGGGCTGCGCCGGCTGCGGTGGGCCCCAGCACCTCGGCCAGTTCGCGCAGCGGCATGCGCGACAGCTCGCCGATGTCCAGCCCCTCGAAGGTCACCGACAGCGCCTCGCGCTTGAGCCGCTTGCCCTCGCACACCGGGCAGTCGCTGGCCACCATGTAGCGCGACACGCGGCGTTTCATCAGCGCACTCTGCGTCGTCGCGAAGGTATGCAGCACGTACTTGCGTGCGCCCATGAAGGTGCCCTGGTAGCTCGGCTCCATCTTGCTGCGCAAGGCCGCGCGCGTCTCGGCGGGCGTGAAGCCGGCGTACACCGGCACCGTGGGCTGCTCGTCGGTGAAGAGGATCCAGTCGCGTGTCTTCTTCGGCAGCTCGCGCCAGGGCTTGTCGACGTCGTGGCCCAGCGTGACGAGGATGTCGCGCAGGTTCTGCCCGTGCCATGCGGGCGGCCAGGCGGCGATGGCGCGCTCGCGGATGGTCAGCGAGGGGTCGGGCACCATCGACTGCTCGGTCACCTCGAACACGCGGCCCAGGCCGTGGCAGCCCGCGCAGGCGCCCTGTGGCGTGTTGGGCGAGAAGTCCTCCGCATAGAGCATGGGCTGCCTGGGCGGGTAGTGGCCGGCGCGCGAATACAGCATGCGCAGCAGGCTGGACAGCGAGGTGGCGCTGCCGACGGACGAGCGCGCGCTGGGCGTGCCGCGCTGCTGCTGCAGGGCGACGGCGGGCGGCAGGCCGTCGATGCTGTCGACCGCTGGCACGCCGACTTGGTCGATGAGGCGGCGCGCATACGGCGCGACCGACTCGAAGTAGCGCCGCTGCGCCTCGGCATAGATGGTCGAGAAGGCCAGCGACGACTTGCCCGAGCCCGACACGCCGCTGAACACGACCAGCGCGTCGCGCGGCACATCGACGTCGACGTTCTTCAAGTTGTGTTCTCGCGCGCCGCGAACGCGCACATGGCCCGCGACATCGGGACGTTGGAGGGACGGCGGTTTCACGGCTGAACCATGCGTCCAAACAACCGCTGCGCCTGTAGGACAACTGCTTGCGCGCCTCGGTCGGGACGAAGCGCATGGCGGGCCTCGCGCTTGGCCATACTGCGGGGCATGAACCGCGCAAGCCTCTTCCTGACCCCGGCCCTGCTGGTGGTCGCCTTCTCTGCGGCCGCCGCTTGCGACCGCACGCCGCTGCCGCCGCCAACGGCGCAGGCGCCGCACCGCGTGCTGTTCGTCGGCAACAGCTTCCTGCACGGCCATGTGCCGCCGGTGCTGCACTACAACGCGGCCCGCGTGACGGACCTGAACGGCAGCGGCTATGGCGGCGTGCCCGGCGTGTTCAAGCAGCTGGCCGACGACGCGGGCGTGGCGGTCGACGTCGCCAGCGAACTGGTCAGCGGCCAGACGCTGCAGTTCCATGCCGACGAGAAGCGATCACTGATCGCCAGCCGGCCTTGGGACACCTGGGCGCGGGCCGACCAGGTCTATCGCGCGCCCGGCGGCCGCTGGGCCGGCCAAACGCTGGAGGCCATGCAGGCGGAGCTGCACGCGGCGTACGCGCAGGCGATGGCGCGGGCCACGTGCATCGCCGGCGTGTTGCCGGTGGGCGACGCGGCGCTGCGTGCGATGCAGGAAGGCGTGGCCGACCGCAACCTCTACGACGGCGTCGCCGCCGGCAAGTCCAGTTTGTGGGCTGACGACCACTACCACTTCGGCGCCTGGGGCAGCTATCTGGAGGCGCTGGTCATCTTCGGCCAGCTTGCCGGCCGCGACCCGGCGAGCCTGGGGGCCACGAACCGCGCCGGGCGTGACCTGGGCCTCAGCGCCGCGCAGATCGAGGCTGCGCAGGGCGTGGCTTCACGCCAGCTGCGCACGCCGCACGACAGCGGCGTCAGGCCCCCCTCATCGCCCGCTTCGCCGACAAGGCCATGACGACGGCGAACACGACGACCACGAGCAGGCCGATGGTCAGCGACGAGTGTTCGGCGATCAGGCCGATCAGCGGCGGGCCGGCCATCATGCCGAGGTAGCCCACGCCCGACACGGCCGCGATGCCGTGCGCCGGCGCCACGCCCGGCACCTGGGCGGCGGCGCTGAACAGCACCGGCACGACGTTGGACAGTCCCAGGCCGACGAAGGCGAAGCCCACCAGCGCAACGACGGGCGAATCCACCGCCAGCGCCAGCACCATGCCCGCGGCAGCCAGCACGCCGCTGGCGCGCATCAGCCGCGTGGGCGGCATGCGGGCGCGCACCCAGTCGCCGCCGAAGCGGCCAACGGCCATCGCGCCGCTGAAGCTGGCGAAGGCCAGCGCCGAAGTGCTGGCTTCGCTGGCGCGCTCCTGCTTCATGAACAGCACGCTCCAGTCGTAGATCGCGCCCTCGGCGATCAGCCCCATGGAGGCCAGCACGCCCAGCAGCAGCAGCGGGCCGCGCGGGATGCTCAGCGGCCGCTTCTCGTCGGCGGCACCGGGCTCCACTGGCAGCATGGCACGGCTGGCGACCAGCACCGCAAGGGCGCCCAGGCCGGTGGCCAGGAAAAGATGGCCTTGCGCCGTCAAGCCCAGCGCGGGCGCCACGCTGCCCAGGCCCGCGCCGGCCATGCCGCCCAGGCTGAACATGCCGTGGAAGCCGCTCATCAGCGGCCGGCCGGACAGGCGTTCGATCTCGGTGGCCTCGACGTTGACCGACACGTCCAGCAGGCTGCCGGTGATGCCGAAGGCCAACATCACGACGAGCAGCGCCGCATAGAGGGGCACGGTCAGCAGGCTGGCCACGCTGGCGCAGCACAGCACGCCCATGGTGGCCGCCACGGCGGCCGGCCCAAAGCGGCCGACGACGCGGCCCGCCTGGGCCAGGGCCAGCAGCGCGCCGACGCCGCCGGCCAGCATGGCCAGTGCCAGGGCTTGCTCGCCCAGGCCGTAGTAGGCCTTGACGGTGGGCACATGCACACCCCAGGTGGCGAACATGACGCCGAGGACGAAGAACTGCGTGCGCAGCGCGATGGACGCGCCCGCCAGGGAGGGCGGGCTCACTTGGCGCTGGCGGTCACGCGGCTGAAGAAGTCGTAGACGCCCTGGTCGCCCATCTTGCGGGCGTTGGCGAGTTCACCGCCCTCGGTCGCGTAAAGCAGCTTGCCCTGCGGCGACAGCACGGCCACGGCGGGGATGCCCTTCTTCAATGGCACGCGGTAGCCCTCGGCGATGTCGACATTGCGGTCGAAGCGGCCGACGTCGACCTTGACGACCTTGAAGCTGCTGGCGATCAGCGGCGCGCTGGGGCCGGTCTTGAAAGTCGCATCCAGCATGCGGCAGTCGCCGCACCAGTTGGCGCCGAAGACGACGAGGACGGGCAGCTTGGCTTTCTCGGCCTCGGCCAGCGTCGCGCGGATGGCGGCCTTGGCGTCGGCAGCTTCGTCGTAGATGGCGGGCGGGCCGCTGGCTTCAGCGGCGAGGCTGGCGGCGAGCAGGAGGGAGGCAGTCAGGAAACGCATGGGATCACTTTCAGCGGGAAGCTTGTTCGAAAAAGTGCCAGAGGGTGTCGTTAGCATCCAGCGCCTGCGAGGCAGCCGGCTTGCCGCGGCGCACGCTGTCGGCGCCGGGCCAGGAATGGCCGCCGGTCTCGGTCACGCAGAGCTGCACGGCGGTGCCGCCGGCGCAGCCGCTGTGGGTTTCGCAGTAGGCGCCCGGCTGGTCCAGCGTGCGCTGCGGCGGCGCCGTGCAGCGGTTGCGCTGCACCCAGCGCGAGATCGTGTCCGCCACGGAGGTGAAGGCCATCACCTTGCTCTCATCGCGGAAGGCATCGGCACCGGCGCCGCCGTTGAACAGCACGTGGGTGTCGTCCCTGGCGTGGATGTGCAGCACCGAGATGGGCTTGCTGCGCGTGCAGCTGGCGGTTGCGTCGGTGCCGGCGACGGCTGCAACGGCGCGGAAGACATCGGCCGCCTCGCAGGCCAGGCGGTGGCTGAGCATGCCGCCATTGGACATGCCGGTGGCGAACACGCGGCCGGCGTCGATGCTGTAGCGGGCCTGGATCGCCTTCACGGTGGCGCGGGCGAAGCCGACGTCATCGCTGCCCTTGTCGCGTGCGTCGCCGCAGCAGCCACCCGCGTTCCAGGTGGCGAACTTGCCGCCAGGGAGTTTGCTATAGCCGTTGGGAAAGGCGACGACAAAGCCCGCCTCGTCGGCCTTCTTTTGCAGCCCGTATTTGGCATCGTCGGCCATGTACTCGGCATGGCCGCCGCCGCCGTGGAAGGCCAGCACCAGCGGCGCCGGCTTGCTGGCGTCATAACCCGTCGGCAGGTGGACCAGCACCTTGCGGCCACTGACCTGCATCTCATGCAGGCCGCCCTTGGCTGGCGCTTCGCCGCCCTTCTCGGCGCGGCGCTGCTCGGCGCGGGCCTTGAGGCGCTCACGCAGCGTCTCCTGTGCCTGGGCGGCCGGCGGAAGCAGCGTCAACATGGCAGCGGAAATGCAGCCACAGAGCCACACAGGCACGGAGAACCGCCGCTCGTGTTTTCTCTGTGGCTCTGTGTCTCTGTGGTTGCCTTTGAATTTCATCATCCACCCCCACCGAGGACCCGGTAGACCGAGACAAGGTTCTGCGCGCGCTGGCTCTGCACCTGCACAAGGGCCTGACGCGCCGCGAACAGCGAGCGCTGCGCGTCCAGCACCTCCAGCGAGCCGGAGACGCCGGCGCGGTAGCGCTCCTCGGCCAGCGCCAGGCGGCGTGCCTCGGCGTCCACCAGTGCGGCTTGCGCGCTGCGCTGCTCGGCCAGCGTCGTGCGGCCGGCCAGCGCATCGGCGACGTCGCGGAAGGCCGCCTGGATGGCGCGCTCGTACTGCGCCGTGGCAGCGTCGCGGGCCGCGCGGGCGCCCGCAAGGTTGGCGCGGTTGCGGCCGGCGTCGAACAGCGGCTGCAGCAGCTGCGGCGCAAAGCTCCAGGCCGAGTTCTTGAACAGCGCGTCGAGCTGGTTGCTCGTCGTGCCGAAGCTGCCGGTCAGCGTGATGCGTGGGAAGAAGGCGGCGCGCGCGGCGCCGATGTTGGCGTCGGCGGCGGCGAGCTGCTGTTCGGCCTGACGGATGTCGGGCCGGCGCGTCAGCACCTCGCTCGGCACGCCGGCGGGCAGCTCGGCCAGGGGCTCGAAGTCGGTCAGCAGCCCTGTCGGCGCGGGCAGGTCGGCGGGCAGGGCCGAGCCCAGCAGCAGCACGAGGGCGTTCTCGTCGAGCATGCGCTGGCGCTGCGTCTGTGCCAGCGCCACCCGTGCGGCCTGCAGCGCTGACTCGCCGGCGCGCAGGTCCAGCTCGCTGGTGATGCCGCCCTCGAAGCGCTGGCGGATGAGATCGAGCGACTGCTCGCGGCTGCGCAGGGTGTCGCGCGTGATGCGCAGCAGGGCCTCGTCGGCCTGCAGCGCGATCTCGGTGGTGGCGACCGCCGCGATCAGTGCGTTGCGCACGGCCTGTTGGTTGGCTTCAGCGGCCAGCAGCAGCGCCTGTGCGGCGGCGCCGGCGCTGCGCAGGCGGCCGAACAGGTCCAGCTCATAGGCGCTGACCTGCAGGCCGGCCTGATAGTTGGTCGTGATGCCGCCGTTGGCGTTGGGCGCGCGCGAGCCGCTCAGGCCGGCATTGACGGTCGGCCACAGGTCGGCATCGCGCGCCGCGGCGGTGGCGCGCGCGCTTTCGATGTTGGCGGCCGCCACGCGCAGGTCGCGGTTGTTGGCCAGGGCGAGCGGAATGAGCTGCTGCAGCCGCGCGCCCTGGAAGGCCTGGGCCCAGGGCAGCTCGGCGGCGGCGCTGCCGCTGCCTCCCGCGGTCGGGAAGACTGCAGCCGGCAGGGCCGACTGGGCGGCCTCGGCGGCCGTGGGCTTCTGGGGCTCGGGGCCGGCGCAGGCCACCAGCGCCAGCGCCGCAGCCAGGGTCAGCGCGTGCTTCATGCGGGGCCTCCCGACGATTCCTCCGCCTCGTGGGCGTCGCGGCGGCGCTGGCGTTCGCTGGCCGGGAAGAAGCGGCGCACCAGCACGAAGAACACCGGCACCAGGAAGACGGCGAGCGTCGTCGCGGAGATCATGCCGCCCATGACGCCGGTGCCGATGGCACGCTGGCTGGCCGAGCCCGCACCGCTGGCCAGCACCAGCGGCAGCACGCCGAGGATGAAGGCCAGCGACGTCATCAGGATGGGCCGCAAGCGCAGGTGCGCCGCCTCGATGACCGCGTCCGCGGCGCTGCGGCCATGGGCCTGCAGATCCTTGGCGAACTCGATGATGAGCACCGCGTTCTTGGCCGCCAAGCCGATGATGGTGATCATGCCGACCTTGAAGTAGACGTCGTTCTCCAGCCCGCGGAAGTTGGCGCCCAGCACGACGCCCAGGATGCCTAACGGCACGACGAGCAGCACCGCGAACGGGATGCTCCAGCTCTCGTACAGCGCGGCCAGGCACAGGAAGACGGCCAGCAGCGAGAAGCCGAACAGGATGAAGGCGGTGGAGCCCGAGAGTTTTTCCTCACGCGTCAGGCCGGTCCACTCGTAGCCGAAGCCGGCGGGCAGCTCGGCGGCGAGGCGTTCCATCTCGGCAATCGCCGCGCCGCTGGACACGCCCTTGGCCGCCTCGCCCGCGATGCGCATCGTCGGGTAGCCGTTGTAGCGCACCGTCTGCATCGCGCCGCTGATCCACTTGCTGCTGGCAAAGGCGGCCAGCGGCACGGGCTGGCCGCTGCTGTTCATCACATTGAGCTTGAGCAGGTCTTCGGGCGTCATGCGCGCCTGGGCCTCGGCCTGGACGACGACGCGCTGAAGCCGGCCGGCGTTGGGGAAGTCGTTCACGTAGCTGGAGCCCAGCGAGGTGCCCAGCACCGCGTTGATGGCACCGATGGGCACGCCCAGGGCCAGCGCGCGTTCACGGTCGATGCTCAGCTCCAACTGGGCCGCGTCCTCCAGGCCGTCCGGCCGCACAGCCGCCAGCAGCGGGCTCTTGGCGGCGGCGGCCAGCAGCTGGCCACGGGCGGCCAGCAGCTCGCCGCGCGTGTGGCCACCGCGGTCCTGCAATCTGAAGGCAAAGCCATTGGCGCGGCCGAGGTCGCGGATGGCCGGCGGGCTGACGGGGAAGATGATCGCGTCGCGGATCTTGCTGAGGGCGCCGAAGGAGCGCGCCACCAGCGCCTGCGCGCTGCGCTCTTCGCCCTGGCGTTCGTCCCAGGGCTTGAGCGTGATGAAACCCAGGGCGGCGTTCTGGCCCGAGCCGGCGAAGCTGAAGCCCACCACGCTGACCATGCTCTCCACCTCGGGCTGCTTGAGCATGTAGTCCTCGGCCTGCTGCATGACGGCCAGCGTGCGCGCCTGCGTGGCGCCCGGCGGCAGTTGCACGTTGACGAGGATGCTGCCCTGGTCCTCGTTGGGCACGAAGGAGGTCGGCAGCCGTTGGAACATCAGCACCGCCACGGCGATGACGGCGGCGTACAGGATGAGCCAGCGCGGCGCCTTCTTCAGCATGCGCGTGATGCCGTTCTCGTAGCGCCTGGCCATGCGGTTGAAGCCGCGGTTGAACATGCCGAAGAAGCCCTTCTTCTCCAGGTGATGGCCGGCCTCGACGGGCTTGAGCAGGGTGGCGCACAGCGCCGGCGTCAGCGACAGCGCCATGAAGGCCGAGAAGGCGATGGCACTGACCATCACGGCGGCGAACTGGCGGTAGATGTTGCCGATGGCGCCGCCGAAGAAGGCCAGCGGCACGAACACCGACAGCAGCACCACCGTCACGCCGATGATGGCGCCGGAGATCTGGCCCATCGCCTTGCGCGTGGCGGCCAGCGGCGACAGCCCCTCCTCGCTCATGATGCGCTCGACGTTCTCGACGACGACGATGGCGTCGTCCACCACGATGCCGATCACCAGCACCATGCCGAACATCGTCAGCACGTTGATCGAGAAGCCCAGAGCGAGCAGGGTCGCGAAGCTGCCCAGCAAGGCGATGGGCACGACCAGCGTCGGGATCAGCGTGTAGCGGATGTTCTGCAGGAACAGGAACATCACCAGGAACACCAGCACGACGGCCTCGATCAGCGTCTCGACAACCTGCGAGATCGAGATGTCGATGAACAGCGAGCTGTCGAAGGGAATGGTGGCCTTCACGCCCGCCGGGAAATAGGGCTGCAGCTCCTTGAGGCGCTGCTTGACGAGGTCGGCCGTCTGCAGTGCATTGGCGGTGGGCGCCAGCTGCACGCCGATGCCGACCGAGGGCTGGCCGTTCAGCCGCGTGGAGCGGCCGCCATAGCTTTGCGCCCCCAGCTCGACGCGGGCGACATCCTTGAGCCGCACGGTCGAGCCATCGGCATTGGCGCGCAGCACGATGTTGCCGAACTGCTCGGCGCTGGTCAGCTGGCCGCGCACGACGACGGTGGCGAACAGCGTCTGCCCCGGTACGCTGGGTTGGTCGCCGATGGTGCCGGAGTCGACCTGCGCGTTCTGCGCGCGGATCGCGTCGTTGACATCTGCGGGCGACAGTCGATAACCCAGCAGCTTGGCGGGGTCCAGCCAGATGCGCATGCCGCGCTCGGTGCCGAACAGGCTGGCCTGGCCGACGCCGGGCACGCGCTGGATCTCGGGCAGCACGGTGCGTGCCGCGTAGTCGCCCAGCGCGATGGGGTCGAAGCTCGGGTTGTCGCTCGACAGGATGGTGAAGAGCAGGAAGTTGGGGTTGGCCTTGTCGACACGCACGCCCTGCTGGATGACGCTGGCCGGCAGCCGCGGCGTGGCGCGGGCCAGGCGGTTCTGCACGTCCACCTGGGCCAGGTCGGGGTTGGTGCCGGGGTCGAAGTTCAGCGTCAGCGAGCCGGTGCCATCGGCCTGGCTGACGGCCTCCATGTAGATCAGGCCTGGCGCGCCGTTCATCTCGCGCTCGATGATGCTGATGACGGCGTCTTCCAGCGTCTGCGCCGAGGCGCCGGGGTAGGTCACCGACAGCGCGATGGCCGGTGGCGCCACCGGCGGGTACTGCGCGATGGGCAGCTGCGTGACCGCGGTGCCGCCGATGACGAGGATGAAGAGGGCGATGACCCAGGCAAAGATGGGCCGGTTGATGAAGAACTGCGCCATGGCGGGATCAGCTCTTGGCGGCGGCCGATGTGGCGGGAGCGGGTGCGGAGGCCGCGCCCGGTGGCGTCCACGGCACCGGCCTGGCCTTGCCACCGGCACGCGCCCGCTGCAGGCCGTCGACGATGACCTTCTCGCCAGGTTTCAGGCCCGACAGCACCAGCGCCTGGCCGGGCCGGGGCGGCCCCAGCTTGACGGGGCGTGCCGCCACGCTGCCGTCTTCGGCCACGACCAGCACGTTGTCGCCCTGGGCGCTGCGGCGCACCGCCTGCTGGGGCACCCAAATGCCGTCGGCCACTTCGGCCTGGGCGAGGCGCACGCGCACATACAGCCCCGGCAGCAACTGGCCCTGCGGATTGGGCAGCTCGGCGCGCAAGGTGATCTGGCCGGTGGTTGCATCGACGCTGAGGTCAGAGAACAGCAGCCGGCCGGCGTGGGCATACACGCTGCCGTCTTCCAGCACGACCTGAACCTGGGCGGCTTCCTTGCCCGCGGCCCGTTGCAGCTGGCCGCCGGCCAGGGCGGCCCGCAGCCGCATCACTTCGTTGGCCGGCTGCGTGAAGTTCACATACAGCTTGTCGACCTGCTGCACGATGGCCAGCGGCGTCGCCTCGCCCTGGCCCACCAGCGCGCCTTCGGTGACGAGGGCCCGCCCGATGCGCCCGGCGATGGGAGAGGTGACGGTGGCATAGCCAAGGTTGATCTGCGCGGTCTGCACGGCGGCCTTGCCTGCAGCGACATCGGCCTTGGCCTGGCCGGCGGCGGCCTGGGCGTTCAGCGCTTCCTGCTGGCTGACGGCCTGGCTCTTGGCCAGCGGTGCATAGCGGTCGGCCAGCGCCTGGGCCTGCATCAGATTGGCCTCGGCGCGCGCCAGCTGCGCCTGCGCACTGGCCAGCGTGGCGCGGTAAGGCGCGGCGTCGATCTCGAACAGCGGCTGGCCGGCCTTGACGTCCGAGCCCTCGGTGAAGAGGCGTTTTTGCAGGATGCCGGCGGCGCGTGCGCGCACCTGGGCGACGCGGAAGGCCTCCAGCCGACCGGGCAGTTCGGTCGTCAGGTCGGCCCGGCCCGGCGCGGCCGTGATAACGCCGACTTCAGGCGGCGGCGGGGCGGCTGGCGCCGGGGCGCTGCTGCCTTGGCCGCAGCCCACCAGACCGATCAGAGCGCTCAATGACAGCGCCTTTGCCGTCCGTCCAATTCCCGCAACCCTCATGCCGGCCTCTATCGCTTAGCTTGCTGCCAGCTGTCTGCCGGCAAAGCCGGTGACTGTATCGACGAGGCGTGATGCTCGTCGGTGAAGGAACGCAAAGCCCCCAGCCGCGCCGCCTGCACCGCCTTGCCGATGGCCGGGCCCTGGGCGCCGCGGGCAATGGCCTCGGCGCTGACGGCGGCGAGGTCCACTTTCTGCGTTGCAGCCAGGTCCGCCAGCAAGCGTTCGCGTTGCGGATAGTCGCGGTTCTCCAGGCCCAGGCGGCCACGCGCATCGCATTCGCAGGCCCACAGCAGTTCGGCAAAGCGCTCGGGCCGGCGCCAGGCGTCGCAACGCTCCAGCAGGCGCAGCCGCGCCTCGGGGCCGAAGCCCGTGCTCTGGTGCACATGGGTGTGTTCGCGGGCCACCAACTCGGCCAGCTCGCGGCAGTCGCTCGGCACCTTCCAGCGCTCGCTCACCTTGCGCGCCAGCTTCTCGCTGCGCACCTCGTGGGCAATGTGGCGCGGCAGCTCTTCCTTGCGCGTCGTGCCCTTGCCAAGGTCGTGGCACAGGCAGGCATAGCGCACGGTCAGCGGCGCCTCCAGCCGCGCGCACTGGTCCAGCACCATCAGCAGGTGCACGCCGGTGTCGACCTCGGGGTGGTGGGCCTCGGGCTGCGGCACGCCGAACAGCGCGTCCACCTCGGGCAGCAGCTTGTGCAGCGCGCCGGCCTCGCGCAGCACTTCGAACATGCGCGAGGGCTTTTTCTCCATCAAGCCGCGCGACAATTCCTGCCAGACGCGCTCGGCCACCAGCGCATCGACCTCGCCGGCGCCGACCATGTCGCGCATCAGCTCGACGGTCTCGGGCGCGACGGTGAAATCCGCAAAGCGCGCGGCGAAGCGGGCGAGGCGCAGGATGCGCACGGGGTCCTCGGCAAAGGCCGGCGACACATGGCGCAGCAGCTTGGCGGCGATGTCCCGCTGGCCGCCGTAGGGGTCGATGACCAGGCCGTGTTCGTCCTCGGCCATCGCATTGATGGTGAGGTCGCGCCGTGCCAGGTCCTGCTCCAGCGTGACGTCGGGCGCCGCGTGGAAGGCAAAGCCGTGATAGCCGGCGGCGGTCTTGCGCTCGGTGCGGGCGAGCGCCACTTCCTCGCGCGTTCTGGGGTGCAGGAAGACGGGAAAGTCCTTGCCGACGGCGAGGTAGCCGGCGTCGAGCAGCGCCTGGGGCGACGCGCCGACGACGACCCAGTCGCGGTCCTGCACGGTCAGCCCGAGCAGGCGGTCGCGCACGGCGCCGCCGACGAGGTAGGTCTGGAACGAAGGCATCCCGCGATTTTGCGGCTCATGCCGGCGGTGCTGCGGTTCATCGCAGGGGGCTGTCGTTCAAACCGCCGGGCGGGGAGCATCGCGCCCGCGCGATGTCGCGCTGCATTCAGGAGCTTTCATGACCCGCACCACCTTCTTCTCCCTGTGTCTGGCTGCCGTCGGCATGGCGCTGTTCGGCTGGCTGGGCTACGACGCCTCCCACGTCGCGGCCACGCTGGGCCTGAATCAATCGCTCGGCGAGGCTGGCGTGGCGCTCGCGGGCCTGGCCGTCAGCGCCGGGCTGGTCATTGCTGCCGCGCGTCTGTCGCTGCGGCAGCGCGTTGTGAGCTAGGTCTTGGGGGCAGGCGGCAGCGCGTTCTGCCGCCACACTTCGGCCCATGCAGATCCTCAGTGAACACCGCTGCTTCGGCGGCACCCAGCGCTTTCACCAGCATGACTCGGCCGAGATCGGCCTGCCCATGCGTTTCGGCCTTTTCACGCCGCCCAGCCCGAAGGCGCTGCTTGTCTTTCTCGCCGGGCTGACCTGCACCGAGGAGACCTTCGCGACCAAGGCCGGCGCGCAGGCCCTGGCTGCCGAGCTGGGCCTGGCGCTGCTGACGCCCGACACCAGCCCGCGCGGCGCGGGCGTGCCCGGCGAGGCCGACAGCTGGGACTTCGGTGTCGGCGCCGGCTTCTATCTTGATGCGACCCGCGAGCCCTGGGCGCGGCATTGGCGCATGGAAAGCTGGCTGATGAATGAACTGCTGCCGTTGGTGCAACAGCAGACCGGCCTGGACCGCGCCGGCCTGTTCGGCCACTCCATGGGCGGCCATGGCGCGCTGACGCTGGCGCTGCGCCACCCGGGCCGCTTCGCGTCGCTGTCGGCCTTCGCGCCCATCGCCGCGCCGATGCGCTGCCCCTGGGGCCGCAAGGCCTTCAGCGGCTATCTGGGCGAGGACCGCGCGACGTGGGCGGCGCACGATGCCACCGAGCTGATGCAGGTCCGGCGCGCGCCGCCGTATCCGGGCGGCATCCTGATCGACCAGGGCCTGGCCGACAAGTTCCTGGCCGAGCAGTTGCACCCCGAAGCCTTCGAGGCCGCCTGCACGGCCGTCGGCCAGCCGCTGGACATCCGCCGCCACGCCGGCTATGACCATGGCTACTACTTCATCGCCAGCTTCGTCGGCGACCACCTGCGCCATCACGCCACCCAGCTCGCTTGACGTTCCGCACGGTCGTGCTAAATTGCCGGCCATGGAAACCCGCAGCGAACGCGCCGAGACCACGCTGGCCGCCATCGTCGACACCGCGCTGGCGATGGCCGCTGCTGAGGGCCTGGAGAGCCTGACCATCGGCGAGGTGGCCAAGCGCCTGGGCCTGTCCAAGAGCGGCGTGTTCTCGCGCGTCGGCTCGCGCGAGCAGCTGCAGGTGGCCGTCATCCTGGAATACGACCGGCGCTTCCAGCAGGCCGTCTTCGTGCCGGCCATGGGCAAGCCGCGCGGGCTGCCGCGGCTGGACGACATCATGCGCCGCTGGCTGGCGCGTGCCACCAACGCCGACCGCACGCTGTCCTGCCTGTATACGGCCGGTGCCTTCGAGTACGACGACCGCGAAGGCCCCGTGCGCGACCAGTTGCAGGACGGCGTGCTGCGCATGCGCGCCGCGCTGCACCGCACCGTCACACAGGCCATCGAGGCCGGCCACCTGCAGGCCGACCTCGACGCCGAGCAGTTCGTCTTCGAGATGGATGCCCTCTTCACCGGCCTGTTGCGCGATACCCGCTTCCTGCGCGACCCGCGCGTGCACGAGCGGGGCGTCAAGGCGTGGGAGCGCATGCTGTCCGCCGCCAAAACGGCGGAAGCGCCCCGCTGAGTTTTTTTGCCAAAATCTCGCACGGTCGTGCGAAATAAGGAGCCTTGAGTGACCACCCACAACCCCGCCGCCGCCTTCTTCGCCTCACCGGCCGCACGCGGCATTGCCGCGCTGCTGCGCGGCCTGCACCATGTGTCGCCGGCGCTCGGCACGCGCCTGGCCATGGGCCTGTTCTTCACGCCCATGCCCACCAAGTGGCTGGCCCGCTCGCGCGCCGTGCCCAGGCCCTGGGTGGAGCGGCAGCTGCCGTTCGAGGGCGGCCACATCAGCGTCTGGCAGCGCAGCGACATCGAGCCGGGCCGCCCCAAGGTGCTGCTGACCCACGGCTGGGCCGGTGATGCGCAGCAGATGCGCCCGCTGGCCGACACGTTGGCCGTCGCCGGCTTCGAGCCCGTGTTGCTGGACTTGCCGGCCCACGGCCGCAGTGGTGGCTGGCGCAGCAATCTGCTGCAGTGGGTGCGGGCGATGTTCGCCGTGACGGCGCGTTTCGGGCCGTGGGACGGCGTCGTCGCGCATTCGCTCGGCGCGATGGCGCTTTCGCACGCGCTGGCCCGGGGCCTGCCGGCCGGGCGCGTGGCGCTGATCGCGCTGGCGCCGCCGCCCTGGCAGTTCCTGCGCTGGTTCGCCGACGCGATGGGCACGGGCGAGGCCCTGGCGGCGCGCATGCGGGGGCGCTTCGAGCGGCGCGAGGGGGCGTCGCTGGGCCACTTCGAGCCGGCGTGGCTGGCCGAGCGCGTCACGCAGCCGACGCTGATCGTGCATGACCGCGGCGACGTGACCGCGCCGCTGGCGGGCAGCGAGACCCTGCTGGCCGGCCTGCCCGCCGGCCGCCTGCAGGTGACCGAGGGCCTGGGCCACCGCCGCCTGCTCAGTGATCCCGGTGTCATGCGGCAGGTCGCGGAGCACCTGGCAGCCGCGCATCCCTAACGACGCTCCCGGTCGGTGGCGCATGATGCGTGCTGCTGACAACGGGAGCGGCAGATGAGCGGTGACGGACTTCGGCAGGCGCGGAACGGCTTGATCGCGTGTTTCCTGATGGGCTTGTCGCTGCTGGCGCAAGCCATCGCGACCCGCGCCGGTCAGGTGCAGGGCGAACCGCAGGCCGACGGCATCACCGTGTACCGCGGCCTGCAGTACGCCGCGCCGCCGGTCGGCCCGCTGCGCTGGCGTGAACCGCAGCCGGCGGCGCCATGGTCTGGCGTGCGCGCTGCAACGAGCTTTGGCCCCGCCTGCCCGCAGAAGGCCGGCCTGTCGCTGGAAGGCGGCGGCGACCCCGGCCCGTTGAGCGAGGACTGCCTCTATCTCAACGTCTGGGCGCCCGCAGCCAGCGGCGGCGGCCCGCGGCCCGTGATGGTCTGGCTGCATGGTGGTGCGCTGATCTTCGGCGCCGGCAGCCTGGCGCTGTACGACGGCGCGGCGCTGGCCCGCGACGGCGTGGTCGTCGTCACCGTCAACTACCGCCTCGGGCCGCTGGGTTATTTCGTGCATCCGGCGCTGGAGCGTGCCGCGCCCGGCGGGCCGGCCAACTTCGGCCTGCTGGACCAGATCGCCGCGCTGCGCTGGGTGCAGCAGAACATCGCCGCGTTCGGCGGCGACCCGCAGCAGGTGACGGTCTTCGGCCAGTCGGCCGGCGCGCAGAGCGTGCTGGCGCTGATGGCCTCGCCGCTGGCGCGCGGGCTCTTCCATCGCGCCATCGCACAGAGCCCCTACGGCATCCCCAGCCACTCCCGCGAGCAGGCACGCCAGACCGGCATCCGCGTGGCGGAGAGCGTCGGTCTGCCCGGTGCGCGGGCCACGGCGGCGCAGCTGCGCGCCGTGCCGGCCGAACGGTTCGCCGCGCTGGAAGGCGCCGGCCTGTCCTTGGCGCCCAGCCTCATCGTCGGCGACGCGGCCCTGCCGCGCCCGCTGCTGGCTGCCTTCCAGGCCAGGCAGCAGGCCGCCGTGCCGCTCGTCATCGGCGGCAACAGCGACGAGACCAGCGTCGCGCTGGCCTTCGGGCTGGAGCCGGCCGCGCTGGTGCAGAAGCTCGGCGCGGCGCGCATCCTCGTCAAGCCGCTGTACCCCGGCGTTGCGGACGACGCCGAGTTCGGCCGCCAGGTCGTGCGCGACGTCGCCTTCACCGCCTTCGCGCGCCGCATCGCCGTGCTGCATGCGCCGCTGGCGCCCACGTTCCGCTACTACTTCGACCGCCTGCCCGCGGCGCAGCGCGCCACGGCGCCCGGCGTTGCGCACGGTGGCGAGGTGACGGCCGTGTTCGGCACGGGCGATCTCTGCGGCTGCCTGGCCGTAGCACTGACCGAGGACGACCGGCGCGCCTGGCGTGGCCTGGCCGGGCGTTGGGTCGCCTTCGCCCAGCGCGGCAAGCCCGAGCAGGCGGGCGGCCCGGCCTGGGCCACTGACAGCCTGCGGCGACCCACGGTCATGACCTTCGGGCCCGACGGCGAACAGCTCCAGCCCGGCTTCATGGCGCAGCGCCTGAACACGCTGATCCTCGGGCTGAAGTTCGTCGGGCGGTCCGCGCCCAAATAGCGGCGAGATCAGCGCCGGGTCAGCACGACTTCGAGGTACTCGCTCGGCACGACCAGGCTGTCGGCGCCGCCGCGGTTCAACGTGGCCAGCAGGTCCGTCAGATCGCGCTCCAGCGCGGCGCCCTGGTCCGACCCAAGCGCGGCGAAGGCCTTGTGCACCGGGCCGTACCAGGTGCGGAACACCTCGATGAAGTGCGCCGGCGAGCGGTAGCGGAACTGGAAGTGCCGCCGCGTCACGGCGACCTCAGTCACCGCATCACCGAACAGCTGGGCCAGATGCGCCTCCTTGCCCCACAGCGACGGCGGCTGCGCGCCGGCGGGCGGCGGCACATGACGGCCGATGACCTTGAACAGCTGGCCGATGAAGCCCTCGGGCGTCCAGTTGGCCAGGCCGATGCGGCCACCGGGCCGGCAGACGCGCGCCAGCTCGGCGGCGGCCTTCGGTTGGTCGGGCGTGAACATCACGCCGAAGGTCGACAGCACGGCGTCGAAGCTGGCGTCGGCAAAGGGCAGGGCCTCAGCGTCGGCGACGCGGAACTCGATCTGCAGGCCCTCCGCCTCGGCACGCGCCGCGCCGCGCTCGAGCAGGTCGTCGACGTAGTCGGTCGACGTGACCGTCGCCCCGCGGCGCGCGGCCGCCAGGCTGGCGTTGCCGTTGCCGGCGGCCACGTCGAGCACCTGCTCGCCCCAGCGCAGGTCGCAGGCTTCGGCGAGCTGTTCGCCGACGAGTTGCAGGGTGGTGCCGATGACGGCGTAGTCGCCGCTGGCCCAGGCGGTCTGCTGGCGGGCTTTGAGTGCGGCAAGGTCGAGCGGTGCGTTCATGGGATGTCTCCGGACAGGCAAGGCGGCCAGCATCTCGCCGTGTCGCGGCGCAGTCCTGCCCGGCCGCCCGCAATTCCTGCCCGAGCGTCCGGCACCCCTAGGCCTGCGTCCCATAATTGATCGACCCCCTTCGGAGAGTGCCATGGCCCTGGATCACATCGCCGCCGCGCTGGAGCGCGTCGCCGCCGTCATGCGCAAGCGGCCGGACCTCGGCCTGCACGACGACTCGCCGGCTCGCGTGCGCTGGGAGGGCGGCATGCGCGTCTCGGCGCGCCATGACAACGGCCTGCGCGTGGACACCGACATGCCGCGCGAACTCGGCGGCAGCGGCGAAGGCGTCACGCCGGGCTGGCTGCTGCGGGCCGGCACGGCCTCATGCGCCGTCACCTGCATCGTCATGAATGCGGCGGCGCAGGGAGTGGAGTTGCAGTCGCTGGACGCCTGGGTCACCAGCCGCTCCGACACGCGCGGCCTGCTAGGGCTGGCGGGCGAAGACGGGCAAGCCGTCGGCGCAGCGCCCGTGGCGATGACGCTACACATCCGCATCGCGGCCGCCGGGCTTTCGGAGGCGCAAACCCGCGAGCTGGTCGAGCAGAGCTGCCTGCGCTCGCCGGTGCCGGCGGCGCTGCGCCAGCCCGTGCCGCTGGCGCTGGCCATCGAGGTGGCTGCGGCCTGATCGACGAATGGACGCGCTGTCCCACACGCTGGGCGTGGTGCGCCTGGTGGGCGCGATCTTCCTGCAGGGCCGGTTCACCGCGCCGTGGTGCTACCAGTCGCCGCACGCCGACCTGGCCGCGCCGCTGCTGGAGCCGACAGCCGAACGCGTCGTCATCTTCCACCTGATCACCCAGGGCGACTGCCATGTAACGCTGGACGGCGCCGAGCCGGTGGCGCTCACGGCGGGCGACGTCATCGTCTTCCCGCACGGCGACGCGCACCGCATGGCCTCCGACCCGGCGCTGCCGCCCGCCAGGGGCGCGCGGCTCGACCGGCTGCTGGCGCGGCGGCCGCGCCTGCTGAGCTATGGCGGCGGCGGCACCGAGACGCAGCTGATGTGCGGCTACTTGGCCTGCGACACGCGCCTGGCCCGCCTGCTGCTGGCCGGCCTGCCGCCGCTGGTGCGCGTCAATGTGCGCGGGTCGAGTGCCGGGGCGTGGCTGGAAAGCTCCCTCCGCTACGCGCTGGCCGAGGCGCGCTCGCCACGGCCGGGCGGCGAGGGCGTGCTGGCCAAGCTGGCCGAGGTGCTGTTCATCGAGGTGCTGCGGCTGTACATGAATGCGCAGCCGCCCGACCGCACCGGCTGGCTCGCGGCCGTGGGGGACCGCATCGTCGGCGCCGCCTTGCAGGCGCTCCATGAACGGCCGGCGCAGCTCTGGACCGTGGAGGACCTGGCGCGCGCGGCAGGCACCTCGCGCACCGTGCTGGCCGACCGCTTTCAGCAGCTGGTGGGCAGCCCGCCGATGCAATACCTGACGCACTGGCGCATGGTGCTCGCGGCCAACCTGCTGGCGGGCAGCAACGCGCCGCTGGGGCGCATTGCCGAGCAGGTCGGCTACCAAACCGACACCGCCTTCAGCCGCGCCTTCCGCCGCGAGTACGGTGCGCCGCCAGCGGCCTGGCGCCGCAGCCGTCGCAGCTGATCCGGGCCGCCAGGGGACAATCGCCGGATGGCAGTCCTCTCCCTCACCAACGCCCATCTCGCTTTTGGGCACGTCGCGCTTCTCGATGGCGCCGGTTTTTCCCTCGAAGTCGGCGAGCGCGTCGGCCTCATCGGCCGCAACGGCACCGGCAAGTCCTCGCTGCTGAAGATCCTCGCCGGTCTCGAAAAGCTCGACGACGGCCTGCTGCAGCAGCAGCAAGGCCTGACCAACGTCTACGTGCCGCAGGAGCCCGAACTGCGCGGCGACGCGACCATCTTCGACGTCATCAGCGAGGGCGTGGCCGAGCACAAGGCGCTGCGTGAGCGCTACGAGATCCACGACGAGAACGACGATCTGGCCTGGGTGCAGGAGCGCATCGAGCACATCGGCGCGTGGAACTGGGAGCAGCGCGTCGAGGAGACGCTGCACCGCCTGGGCCTGGACGGCGCGCGGTTGATCAGCACGCTGTCCGGCGGCCTGAAGAAGCGCGTGGCGCTGGGCCGCGCGCTGGTGGCCCAGCCCGACGTGCTGCTGCTGGACGAGCCCACCAACCACCTGGACCTGGACGCCATCACCTGGCTGGAAGGCCTGCTGAACGACTTCAAGGGCTCGCTGCTGCTGATCACCCACGACCGCGCCTTCCTGGACAACGTCGCCAACCGCATCGTCGAGCTGGACCGTGGCCAGCTGCGCGGCTACCCCGGCAACTACGCCGCCTTCCAGGCCGCCAAGGCCTACGAGCTGGAGAACGAGGCGCTGTTCAACGCGCGCTTCGACAAGCTGCTGGCGCAGGAAGAGGTGTGGATCCGCAAGGGCGTCGAGGCCCGCCGCACGCGGTCTGTCGCGCGCATCCAGCGCCTGGAGGTCATGCGCCAGGCCCACGCCGCGCGGCGCGACGTGCAGGGCAAGGTGCGGCTGGACATCGACACCGGCGGCGCCAGCGGCAAGATCGTCGCGGAGCTGGAGGACGTGTCCAAGAGCTACGGCGACCGCGCCATCGTGCGCGGCTTCACGTCCACGATCCTGCGCGGCGACAAGGTCGGCCTGATCGGCCCCAACGGCGCCGGCAAGACGACGCTGCTGAAGATGATCCTCGGCGAGCTGCCGCCCGACAGCGGCAGCGTGCGCCTGGGCTCCAAGATGACGGTCGCCTACTTCGACCAGATGCGCGACACGCTGAACCTGGACGCGACGCTCGCCGACACCATCAGCCCCGGCTCGGAGTGGATCGAGATCGGCAACCAGAAGAAGCACGTCAAGAGCTACCTCGGCGACTTCCTGTTCTCGCCGGCGCGTGCCAATTCGCCGGTGCGCACGCTCAGCGGCGGCGAGCGCAACCGCCTGCTGCTGGCACGCCTGTTCGCGCGGCCGGCCAATGTGCTGGTGCTGGACGAGCCCACCAACGACCTCGACATCGAGACGCTGGAACTGCTGGAGGAGTTGCTGGCCGAGTACGACGGCACCGTCTTCCTCGTCAGCCACGACCGGCGCTTCCTGGACAACGTCGTCACGTCCACCATCGTCTACGAGGGTGAGGCGCGCTGGCGCGAGTACGAGGGCAGCGTGCAGGACTGGCTGACACAGTCCAAGCGCGCCGCGGCCCTGCAGGCGCAGGCCGCGCCGAAGCCGGCTGCCGCGCCCACGCCGCCACCCGCGCCTGAGCCGGCGCTGGTCGTCGCCAACAAGCGCAAGCTCAGCTACAAGGAGCAGCGCGAGCTGGAGGACATCCCCAAGCAGATCGCCGCGCTGGAGGCCGAGCAGAAGCAGCTCAACGCGCTGCTGGCCGGCGGCGAGCTGTACACACAGGGGTCGGCGCGCATCGCCGAGGTGACCGACCGCGCCGCGGACATTGATGCGGAGCTGCTCACGCTGATGGAGCGCTGGGAAGCGCTCGAAGCCAAGTGAACGCCTTGCAGCAGGAATGGCTGGCCCTGCAAAGCCAGCACGAGCGCTACGAAGCCCTGGCGCTGGGCGTGAAGCTCAGCGGCTTTGCCGTCGTCGTGCTGGTGCCCGACCCGCTGCTCGCGCTGCCGCTGCTGGCCCTGCTGTGGCTGCAGGAAGGCGTGCTCAAGACTTTCCAGGGCCGGCTGGGCGAGCGGCTGCTGGCCATCGAGCCGGCGCTGAAGTCGGGCGAGGGCGCTGCGCCGATGCAGCTGTACAGCGACTGGCTCGCCAGCCGGCCGCGCGGCGCCGGCCTGGCCGGGCAATACCTGAAGAGCGCGCTGCGCCCGACGGTGGCCTTGCCTTATCCGTTGTTGATGCTTCTGGCTGCCGTTCTCTAGACCGGCGCCAGGCGATCAAGCGGGATCAGGGCGCCCTGGCCCTTCAACTGCACCACGGTTTCGCCCGCGCGCAGCACGACGTACTGGGCGACGTGCACGGCGCCGTTGAAGCGCACCTTGTCGCCGGGCTTGACGACGGGCAGGGGCGCCACGAGGGGCGCCGGTCGCGGCATCGGGCGCGCCTGGCGAGCGACATCACGGCATTTGCCATTCAGGCCGGGTGAGTGCTTGGCCAGGGCCGCGAGCGAGCGCGTCATCTCCGCCTTGAGCTGATCGGCGGTGAAAGGCTTCTTCAGCAGGAAGTGGGCGCCCAGCGTCTGGGCTTCGGTCTCGTGCGCGGGCGTGACGTCGAAGCTCAGCAGCGACAGGTGCAGGGCCGGCCGCACGTCGCGCAGGCGTTGGTAGAGCTGGATGCCGGTCAGCGGCGCCTTGGGGAACCAGTCCGTGATCAGGAAATGAGGTTTGAAGAACAGGCCTTGGGCGAGCGCGGCATCGGTGTCGGCGCAGCACAGGACGTTGTCGGCCGAAAAGCCATGGCTTTGCAGCAGCTGGCGCGCAAAGGTCTGCACCCCGGCCAGGGCGTCGACGACGAGGAATTTCAAGGGATCGCTCATGTCCGTATCGGCCGCCGCGGAGGCAGCGGCGAAGCGGCCGAATTGTGCGGGCGGCCATGAGCGGCCCAGGGGCCGAATCCCCTGCAGAGTGAGAACTTTTTGTCAGCCTTGCAGGCGGCAGAAATCGGCCCGCAGGCCTTGCGGCGCGCGCGCCAGATACAGCGACTGGCCGGCGCCGCCCGACGCGGTCAGCGTGTGCAGCCCGTCGCCCAGGCCGGCCGGCAACTCGCCGCTGAATCGCAGGCTGAACTGCTCGCCCGGCTGGCGGCCGGGCAGGGCGGTGGCGGCCTGCAAGATGACCGCGTGGCCATCGACCTCGAAACGCTGGCCGACATGGGCCTGCCAGCTGGCCAGGCCGGCCCGTTCATCCAGCCGCGGGCGCACGGCGGCCACCGCGGCGGTGGCACCCGCGCTGCCGACGATGGCGCTGGCGCCGGTCTTCAGGAAATCGCGCTTGTTGATCATTGCAGCATGCTCCTCATGGACGGTGGCCTCAGCTCCGCGGCGGAAAGATGCCCTGCAGCGCGATGCAGAAGTTCAGCGCCTGGTAGGGCTGGCGGTTCTCGTGCGGCAGGCTGGCGCCGGCCGGGCTGATGGCGGCGGCGTCCATGACGGCCGCGGCGCCGGGCGCGCGGTAGACCTTGGCGCCATTGGTCGTCGGTGCCATCACGTTGCCGGCCGGGCTGGTGGCCCCCGGCGTGCTGCCGGCCCGCAGCGCATGGCTGTGGCTCGGCATCTCGTGGGCTTGCAGCGCGACGGCGGCCTGGCCGACGACCTGGCCCAGGTCGCGCGGGCTGAGGCCAGGGCCCTGGCCGGCGCCCATCGCAAAACTGCCGCGCAGGTCGGGCAGGGCGAAGTTGGTCTTGCCATTGCCGCCATAGGTCGTGCCCAGCAGCGCGAAGAGGGCGGTGTTCTGGGCGATGGGCAACAGCTGGCCGTCGCAGCTGGCCCAGCCCACGGGCACAAAGTTGTAGGGCATGACACGGATCTCGGCGATGAAGGGGTCGGACATGGGGTGCTCCTCAGCCTTGAGACGGGAAGATGCCGTACAGCGAAATGATGTAGTTCAGCGCCACCGTCGGCGCCATGTTCTGGTGCGGCTGGTTGCCGCCCGCGCTGCCGACGGCGCTGGCAGCCATCGCCGTCGCACCGGGGCCGGTGTCATAACTGGCGACGCTGGTGGCCGCCAGCAGCGCGCCGCCCGGGGCCGTGCCGGTGGCCACTGCCGCGTTGGCGTGCAGCGCATGAGTGTGGGCCGGCATCTGGCTGGCCAACAGCGTGACCGTCTCAACACCGCCGACCTCGCCCAGCATGCGCGACGAGGTGCCCGGGCCTTGGCCCTGGTGCACGGGCACGCGGCCACGCAGGTCGGGCAGCGCAAAGGTGGTCTGGCCGTCGCCGCCATAGGTCGTGCCGATCAGGGTGAACAGCACATCGTTCTCGGCGATGGGCAGCAGCTGGCCGTGGCAGAACATCCAGCCGACGGGCTCGAAGTTGCCGGCGAACAGGCGGATCTCGCCCACATAGGGAGTCGACATGGTGTTCTCCTGGGTCTGGGCTCAGTTGCGGCTGGGGAAGATGCCTTGCAGCGCGATGACCCAGCTCAGCGCCGTGAACGGCTGCATGTTCGGGTGGGGCTGGTTGCCGCCGGTGCTGGCCAGTGAACTGCTGCCCATGACCGAGTCGCTGCCGGCCGGCCCGTAGCGGTTGATGCCGCCGCGCGGTTTGGCGGCCGGTACCGCGCCGCCGGGCACGCTGGCGTTGGCAAGGTCGTTGGTGGCCGTGAGCGCGTGGCCGTGGGTGGGCAGCTCGCCTGCCGTCAGCGTGACGGCCTCCTGGCCTGCCTTGTCGCCGAGCGAGACGCCGGCACCGTGATGCAGCGGCGCGCGGCCGCGCAGGTCGGGCAGGGCGAAGTTGACGCGCCCGTCACCGCCGTAGGTCGTGCCCAGCAGCGCAAACAGCGCCTGGTTCTGCGCGATGGGCAGCAACTGGCCGTTGCACAGTGCCCAGCCCTTGGGCGGGTAGACGAAGCTCATCAGCTTGAGTTCGCCAAGGAAGGGGTCGGACATGGTGGTCTCCTAAGCGAACACGGCTGAATGGCGCGGCGCTGTGGCCTCAGCCACGGCGGCGACGCAACACGACCAGCAGGCCAGCAGCCAGCAGCAGCGAGACGGCGGGCTCGGGCACGGGGGCGGTCACCAGGTCGATGCGGAACTCTGCGAAGTTGTTGGCCTGGCCGGCGAAGCGCTGCTTGAAGACGAGGGTGTCGAGGTCGAAGGCGATGGAGTCGGCGTCGACCTGGTGCACCAGCACCATGGGATCGGCCGGGCTGAGCAGGCCGCTGGCGCTGGCGGGCCCCGACGTGGCGAAGCCGTCATAGGCATACACCAGGATGCCGGTGATGACCCGCCCGGTGAAGGCGATGCCGTCGAACTGGTAGCGCGCGTGCTCGCCGCCGCTGCCCAGATAGCCGGTCGTCCAGACGTCGTTCGTCGTGTCGCCAACGGCCACGCGCATCAGGATCATGGTGCCGGAGAAGAAGATCCTCTCGTCGTCGAGCATGAAGGCGCTGATGTCACCGGCGCCGCCCAGGTTGCCGGCCTGCACGCCGCTGGCGAGGTCGGCGAAGGCCACGGCCTGCGACAGGGCGATGGGCGTGGGGTCGTCCACGATGCCACCGGGAGCGATCAGGTTGACGGTGATGCCGTTGGCAAAGTCGGCCTGGGCGGCGAGCGACGCCAGCGCCAGGGACAGGCCACCGAGCAGGTGACCAAGGCGGAACCGATTGCGGAGCATGGGGTCCCCCAGCGCGTTGTCAGGCGACCGAGTGGACTCGCTGCGCGCTGCGGGCGCCAGGGCTTGCTCCCGCAAACAAGGGGGGCGAACCTAGGGGGGCAGGTCAGGGCGCGGGGCGGCCTTGCAGGTGGTCGACGCCCGCACGCAGCGCGCGCCAGAAGGCCGGGTCCAGCGACGTGGCGACGTTGACGCGCATCAGCGAGCCGGGGCTGCGCGTGGCGCTGAAGAGGGCGCCGGGTGCCGTCAGCCAGCCTGTGTCGAGCAGGGGCTGGGCCAGGCGCTCGGTGTCGACACCGACGTCCAGCCAGCCGAACAGGCCGTCCGGCGGCGCCGCCCAGGCGAAGCCCTGCTTGCTCGCCAGCGCCGAGACCTTCTGACGTGCGCTGGCCAGGCGCTCGCGCAGGCGCTGCGCATGGCGGCGCAGCCGGCCCTGCTCCAGGCACAGCGCCACGGCGCGCTCCAGCACCGCGGAGCTGGTCAGGCCATCCAGCAGCTTGGTGTCGGTCAGCGCGCTCAGGCGCTCGGGTGCCGCGGCGAGGTAGCCCACGCGCCAGGCCGGCGTCAGCACCTTGGAGAAGCCCGACACATAGGTCACGCGGCGCAAGCCGTCCAGCGCGGCCAGGCGCGGCAGGTGCTCGGGCGCCAGGAAGCCGTAGCTGTCGTCCTCGACGATGAAGAAGTCGTGCTCGTCGGCCAGGCGCAGCAACTGGTGGGCGGTGGCCAGGTTGAGGCTGTGGCCGGTCGGGTTGTGCAACACCGACACCGTCAGGTAGGCGCGCGGCGAATGCGCGGCGGCGAGCGCGCCCAGCACTGCCAGGTCGGGGCCATGCGCGGTGCGCGGCACCGGCAGCAGGCGGATGCCGGCCTGGGCCAGGCGCGCAAACATGACGGCCCAGCCGGGGTCGTCGACCAGCACCGCGTCGCCTGGCTGCAGCTGTGTGCGGATGATGAGGTCGAGCGCATGCGTGGCGCCGTTGGTCGTCAGGATCTGCGACGGCGCGGCGTGGATGCCGAGGTCGTCCAGGCGCTGGCTGAGCGCCGCGCGCAGGCGGTCGTCGCCCATCGGGTCGCCATAGCTGACCTGCAGCGCAAGCGCGTCCGGCTGTTGCAGGCGGCGCAGGGCCGACTGCAGCAGCGTCGGGTCCAGCCAGTCGGCCGGCAGCGTGCCCAGGCCGGGGGCCCGCGCGGCGTCGGCCTCGAACATGCCGCGGATCAGCGCCGTCGCGTCCATCGGCGCCTGGCGTGTGGCCGCCGCCGCCGGCGCTCGGGTCGGTCGGGCGCTGACCGGCCGCTGCTCGCGCACGAAGAAGCCCCGCTGGCGCCGCGCCTCCAGCAGGCCCGCGGCCTGCAGCTGGTCGTAGGCGGCCACGACGGTGTGCACGCTGACACCATGCTGGCGCGCGCAGTCGCGCACCGAAGGCAGGCGGGCGCCGGGCAGCAGCAGCCGTTCGCGGATGCGCTGGGCATAGCGCTCGGCCAGCTGGCCGGCCAGGGGCAGGCTGGCGCCGCGTTGCAGGGGTGGGTGTGTACCGGTGGGCATGGCGATACAGATTCGTGGTCTGGTTGGCTGACTGTACTGGTTGTGTATCGGTTTGCCTGCCTAGACTGAGGCCATGTCAGGGCTTCCCACTTCCACCACGGTCTCGACCACCATGGCGTCCGATGCAACGCGGGGTCTGCTGCTCGGCGTGGCCGGCGTGTTCATCTTTGCGCTCAGCATCCCGATGACGCGCCTGGCCGGCGGCAGCGCTGCGGCGCCGCAGCTGGACCCGGCCTTCGTCGCCTTCGGCCGCGCGGTGGTCGCCGGCCTGCTGTCGGTGGCCTACCTCGCCGCCACCGGCGCGCGCCGGCCGCGTGCTGGTGAATGGGGACCGCTGGCCTTCACGGCCGCCGGCGTCGTGTTCGGCTGGCCGTTGCTGCTGGGCGTGGCCGTGCGGCATGTGGACGCCGTGCATGCCTCGGTCGTGTCGGGCGTGCTGCCGCTGGCCACGGCTGTCATTGCCGCGCTGGTGCTGCGCCAGCGGCCGAGCGGTGGCTTCTGGGCGTGCGCCTTCGCCGGGCTGGCGCTCGTCATCGGCTTTGCGGCCTGGCGCGGCGCGGGCGGGCTGGAGATGGCCGACGGGCTTTTGCTGGGTGCCGTGGTCTGCGCATCAGCCGGTTACGTCAGCGGTGCGCGGCTGTCACGTGTCATGACGGCCGAGCAGGTGATCTGCTGGGTGCTGGTCATCAGCCTGCCCATCACCGTGCCGTTGGCCGTGCTGACACGGCCGGCCGCACCGGTGGCGGCGTCGGCCTGGGTGGGCTTTGCCTATGTGTCGCTGTTCTCGATGTGGATCGGCTTCTTCGCCTGGTATCGCGGCCTGGCGTTGGGGGGCACGCTGCGTGTCAGCCAGGTGCAGGTGCTGCAGCCTTTCTTGTCGATGCTGCTGGCGGTGCCCTTGCTGGGCGAGCGGCTCGACGCGATGAGCGTGGTCTTCGCCTTCGCCGTGCTCGCGGTGGTGTGGCTGGGCAAGCGGCAACCCGTCAACTAGGAGATCGCCATGAACGAAGCCTTCACGACCCGACTGGGCGCCGGTCAGGCGCTGACGCTGGCCGCCGCACGCGCGCCGCGCCGCGTCGTGGTGACCAGTGGCCGGCTGTGGCTGACGCTGTCCGGCGGCACGAATGACCACTGGTTGCAGGCCGGCGAGGGACTGATCCTGGCCGCGGGGCAGGAGGCCGTCGTCGAGGCCTGGCCCGAGGCGGCCTTTCAGCTGCTGCTGCCGGCGCCGCAGCGCCGCCCGGCCCGGCCGGCGCCGGGATGGCGCCTCGTGCTGGCGGCGGCATGAAGACGCTGGGCATCCTGGGCGGCATGAGCTGGGAATCGACCCAGCATCTGTACGCGCTCATCAACCGCGGTGTCGCGGCGCGCCTGGGTGGCCTGCACAGCGCCCAGCTCGTGTTGCACAGCGTCGACTTCGCGCCGATTGCCGCGCTGCAGTCCGCTGGCGACTGGACCGAAGCGGCGCGTGTGCTGGGCGACGCGGCGGCCGGCCTGCGGCGCGCCGGCGCCGAGGCGCTGCTGATCGCGACCAACACCATGCACCTCGTCGCCCGCGAGATCGAACAGGCGGCCGGCCTGCCGGTGCTGCACATCGTCGACGCGACGGGCGAGGCGCTGCTTGCCGCGGGCGTGCGCCGCGCCGGCCTGCTGGCGACGCGCTTCACGATGGAGCAGGCCTTCTACCGCGACCGCATGCGCGAGCGCTTCGGCATCGAGCTCATCACGCCCGACGAGGCGGGGCGCGCCGAGGTCCACCGCCTGATCTACGAGGAGCTGTGCCGCGGCCGCTTCGAGCCGGCCTCTCGCGAGGTGCTGCGCGCGCAAGTCGCGGCGCTGGCTGATCGGGGCGCGCAGGCCGCCATCCTGGGCTGCACCGAGCTGGGCCTGTTGTTGCCGGTCAGCTCGGCGGCGGCCGTTCCGCTGTTCGACTCCACCGATTTGCAGGCCCGCGCCGCCGTCGACTGGATGCTAGGCTGACTCCTTTGAAATTCCACGTAACGCCACCATGAGCACCGTCTGGACCCAAGCGCGCCGCGCCGCGCGGATGAACCCGTCCATCATTCGCGAGATCCTCAAGGTCACCGAGAAGCCGGGCGTGCTGTCCATGGCCGGCGGCCTGCCCAGCGCCGATACCTTTCCGGTCGCTGAGCTGAAGGCCGCCTGCGACCGCGTGCTGTCGCAGGCGCCGCGCGAGGCCCTGCAATACGCCGCCAGCGAGGGCTATGCGCCGCTGCGCGAATGGGTGGCCGCGCGAGTCGCTTCACTCGGCATGACCGTCAAGCCCGAGCAGGTGCTGATCACCAGCGGCTCGCAGCAGGGGCTGGACCTGGTCGGCAAGATCCTCTGTGACGCCGGCGCACCGGTGGCCGTCGAGACGCCGACCTACCTTGGCGCGTTGCAGGCCTTCACGCCCTTCGAGCCGATCTTTGCCAGCCTCGCCAGCGACGACCAGGGGCCGCGCCCCGAGGCCATTGCGGCCCTGCCGCATGACGCGCCTGGCACACGCTTCAGCTACCTGCTGCCCAACTACCAGAACCCCACGGGCCGCGTGATGGACGCGCAACGGCGGGTCGAGGTCGTCGAGGCGTCGCGCGGCGCCGGTGTGCCCATCGTCGAGGACAACCCCTATGGCGACCTGTGGTTCGACGAGCCGCCGCCCGATGCGCTGTCCAGCCTGTGGCCCGAGGGCTCGCTCTATCTGGGCTCGTTCTCCAAGGTGCTGACGCCGGGTTTCCGCCTGGGCTATCTGATTGCGCCGCCGGAGCTGTACCCCAAGCTGCTGCAGGCCAAGCAGGCGGCCGACCTGCACACGCCGGGCTTCAACCAGCGCGTCGTGCACGAGGTCATCCGCAATGGCTTCCTGGACAACCACATCCCGACCATCCGCGCCCTCTACAAGGCCAACCGCGATGCGATGGCGGCAGCCCTGCGCGAGCACCTGCCGCCGGGTTGCGACTACCTGTCGCCGCAGGGCGGCATGTTCTTCTGGATCCGCCTGCCCGCGGGCCTGGACGCGATGGCGCTGCTGCCCCAGGCGGTGGACGCCGGCATTGCTTTCGTCCCAGGCGCGGCCTTCTATGCCCACCAGCCGGACCCACGCACGCTGCGCCTTTCCTTTGTCACGTTGACGCCGGACCTGATCCGCGAGGGCGTCGAGAAGCTGGGGCGCCTGTTGCACGAGGCGCTGGAACTGGCCGTGGAGGCCGCGCCCTGATGCAGCGTGATGGCTACCGGCTCAGCTTTGCGCCTGAGGACATCGACGCGCGGGCGGCGCATGCCTTCCTGCGCGGCGCCTATTGGTGCGAAGGCATTCCGCTGGCCTTGGTCGAGCGCGCTGTTCAGCACTCGCTGTGCATCGCACTGCATGCCGAAGGCGAGGGCCAGGTCGGCTTTGCCCGCGTCGTCACGGACCGGGCGACGTTTGCCTATCTCTGCGACGTCTATGTGCTTGACGCCCACCGCAGCCGCGGCCTGGCGACCTGGATGATCGAGACGCTGCGGGCCCACGCCGACTTGCAGGGCCTGCGACGCTTCATGCTCTTCACCCGTGACGCCCAGCCGCTGTATGTCGGCCATGGTTTCAAGCCGCTGGCCACGCCGCAGCGCGGCATGGAAATCGTCAAACCCGGGATCTACCTCAAACCATGACTGAACTGCGCCGCTTTGCCCAGGTCGATGTTTTCACCGCCGTTCCCTTGAAGGGCAATGCCCTCGCCGTCGTCATCGACGGCGGCGGCCTGTCCGACGAGGAGATGGCCGCCTTCGCGCGCTGGACCAACCTGTCCGAGACCACCTTCCTGCTGCCGCCCACCGATCCGGCCGCGGACTACCGCGTGCGCATCTTCACGCCCGGTGGCGAGCTGCCGTTTGCCGGCCACCCGACGCTGGGCAGCGCCCACGCCTTCCTCGCCAGCGGCGGCGATGTGAAGAAGTCCGGCGAGGTCGTGCAGCAATGCGCCATCGGCCTGGTGCGCGTCAAGCGCGAGGGCGCCCGCCTGGCCTTTGCCGCGCCGCCGCTGAAACGCAGCGGCCCGGTCGACGCGACGGAACGCGCGCAGGCGATTGCGGCGCTGCGCATCGCACCGGAGTCCCTGCTCGACCTCGTCTGGTGCGACAACGGCCCGGGCTGGATGGCCGCCCGCCTGGCCGACGCGGCCAGCGTGCTGGCGCTGCAGCCCGACTTCATCGCGATGCAGGGGCTCAAGCTCGGCGTCGTCGGTGCCCATCCGGCCGGCAGCGAATGCCAGTTCGAGGTCCGCGCCTTCGTGCCCGATCTCGGCATTCCGGAGGATCCGGTCACCGGCAGCCTCAACGCCGGCTTGGCGCTCTGGCTGCAGGAGGCCGGTCTGGCGGGTGACAGCTATGTCGCGGCCCAGGGCGCCGCGCTGGGCCGCGCCGGCCGCGTGCATGTCAAGCGCGATGCCGAGGGCACGTGGATAGGCGGCGATGTGACGCCGCTGATCCATGGCCAGGTGAGGCTGTGAGCGCTGCGCCATGAGCATGGCGCTGGACCATCTCGTTGTCGGCGCGGCTTCGCTGGACGAGGGTGTCGCCTGGTGCGAGCGCGTGCTGGGCGTGGCACCGCAGCCGGGCGGCAAGCACGCGTTGATGGGCACGCACAACCGCCTGCTGCTGATCAGCGGCCCCAATCACCCGCGCTGCTATCTCGAGGTCATCGCCATCGATCCCGATGCGCCGCCGCCGGGCCGGCCGCGCTGGTTCGACCTCGATCAGCCGGCGTTGCGCCAGCGCCTGGGCGACGGGCCGGGGCTGATCCACTGGGTCGCCCGCGTGCCCAACCTGGACGCGGCGCTGGCTTGCTGGCGCAGCGAGGGTGTCGACGCTGGCGCGGCGGTCAAGGCCTCGCGCGGCAACTTGACATGGCGCATCGCCCTGCGCGAGGACGGCCGCCGCCTGCGCCGCGAGGCCTTGCCGGTGTTGATCGAATGGGGCGAGGCCCACCCGACAGACAACTTGCCCGACCAGGGCGTGCAACTGCTGGGCTTCGACGCCCGCGATGGACTGAAGGCCCGCCTGCGCACGCTGCGTGGCGAGGTCGAACTGGAGGCGATTGGCTGATGAGAACCGAGGATCTGTTCCGTGAGGACGCGACGTTGCTGACCTGCGAGGCCACGGTGGTCGCGCAAGTCGAAGGCGGCGTGCTGCTGGACCGCACCGTCTGCTATCCGCTCGGCGGCGGCCAGGCGGGTGATACCGGCTGGCTTATCAACGGCGCGCAGCGGTGGCGTATCACCGACACGCGCAAGAGCAAGGAGCACCCCGAGGCCATCGTTCACCTGGTCGACGGCGAGTTGCCGCCGGTGGGCACTGCGGTGCGTGTCGAGGTCGATGCCGCGCGCCGCGAGGCCCACCGGCGCTTTCACACGGCGACGCATCTGCTGTGCGCGCTGCTGCCCTATCCGGTCGATGGCTGCTCCATCACCGAAACGTATGCGCGGCTGGACTTCCACACCGATGAACCTTTCGACAAGGAAGCCATCCAGGCGGGGCTGGATCGGCTCGTTGCAGAAGCGCACCCGGTGGGGCACCGCTGGATCACGGAGGATGAGTTGGATGCGAACCCCGGGCTCGTTCGCTCGATGAGTGTGCAGCCACCGCGCGGCTTGGGCCGTGTTCGGGTGCTGGAGGTGGAGGGTGTGGACTTGCAGCCTTGTGGCGGCACGCATGTCTCGAACACTTCAGAGATAGGTGCAGTCGTCGTGACGAAGATTGAAAAGAAATCAGCCAAGACCCGCAGGGTTGTGCTCGGCTTTACCGAGTCGGCCAGCGGCCGGAGCTGATTTTTTTCGGGGAGCACTCATGTGAGCGTAGCGAATGTGGGTGATCACCAAAAGAAGGCAGCCAAGACCCGCCGCGTGGTCTTGGGATTTGCCGGCTGAATCCGCTGGCTAAACTGCGGCGCCTATGGCCGGCCCCGACATCCAGCTCATCACGCCCGAGTCCGCAGCGCATTGGCAGGAGACCCGACTCATCCTCCGCGAGTACGCGGCCAGCCTGGACGTGGATCTCGACTTCCAGGGCTTCGAAGAAGAGGTCGCCGCCCTGCCTGGCGCCTATGAGCCGCCGGGCGGCCTGATGTTGCTGGCCCTCGTCGAGGGGGCCGTCGCTGGTTGCGGGGCCTTTCGACCCCTGCCCGATGCCGACTACCCCAATGCCTGCGAGATGAAGCGCCTGTTCGTGCGCCCCGCATTTCGCCGATTCGGCCTGGGTCGCATCCTGGCCCAGGCGCTGATGGACCGGGCCACCGAAGCCGGCTATTCGTCCATGCTGCTGGACACGCTCGACGACATGGAAGCCGCGCGCGGCCTGTACGAAAGCCTGGGCTTTGTCGAGGTGCCGCCGTTCTACTTCAACCCCATTGCCGGCGCCCACTATCTGAGAGCCGAGCTGGGCGCCTTCCGCCCCAGTTACTTCGGATAACCGCCTAGAGTGGCGGGATGGCCCTCGACGACCTCCAGCCCCTTGGCTCCCACCGCTGCCTGCTCGGCGAATCGCCGCTTTGGCACCCCACCGAACAAGTCCTTTACGCGGTTGACATCCCCGGCCGCCAGGTGCTGCGCTGGCGCGAAGGCGCCGACGCGCCGGACGTCTGGCCGCAGGACGCCGAGCCGGGCTGCGTCGCGGCGCGCGCCGACGGCGGCCTGTTTGTTGCACGGCGCGATGGGCTGTGGACGCTGGACCCATCGACCAGCGTGCAGGAGCTGGTGAGTGCGCCGCCCTATGACGCCGCGCGCCTGCGCTTCAACGATGGCAAGGTCGACCCGGCTGGCCGGCTCTGGATAGGCAGCATCTCCGACGCCCGTGAGCCGGAGGCGGTGCTCTACCGTTTCGACGCCATGCGCTTCACGGCCGAGGTGCCGGGCTTGACGACGTCCAATGGTTTGGCCTGGAGTCCGGACGGGCGCCGCATGCATTGGTCCGACACCAAGGCGCATCGCATCTATGTGGCCGACTACGACGTCACGACGGGCGGACTGGCGGGCGCGCGCGTCTTCGCCGAGTTCGAGCCGCGCACGCCGGGCAAGGCCTACGGCGGCCGGCCTGATGGCGCGGCGATGGATGCCGAAGGTTGCTACTGGGCGGCGATGTTCGAGGGTGCCTGCCTGCTGCGCATCGCGCCGACCGGCGAGATCTTGCGGCGTGTCGAGTTGCCGGTCACCTGCCCGACGATGCCCACCTTCGGCGGCGCCGACCTGCGCACTCTTTTCATCACGACAGCTCGCGAGAAGCGTCCCGCCGACGAACTGGCGCGCGAGCCGCTGGCCGGCGCGGTGCTGCAGTTGCGGGTTGATGTGCCGGGCTTGGCCGCAACGCTGACACGGGCCTGAATCCCGTGCGGCGCGAGACGCAGGTTTACCCCGGTGTAACTCGTCACCTATAATGCGTGGCTTTGTGGATGGCGCCTGGCGCTGTCCCGGTGTAGGCAGCCCCCGGCAGTTTTGGTGGCTGTGCCGCCGACCCCAGACGCAGGCGCCATGACCGACAACGGCATCCGAACGACCTGGCCACCAGCCGCTTCAGCGGCCGGCGGCTGGGACGATGACAACGAGGAGCTGCCCGTCAAGGCCCTGAGCCGGGAAGAGGCGGCAACGCTGAAGCTGGCATTGCCGATGCTGTCGCCCTGGCGCGTGCTGGGGCTTCAGTTGGCGGTTGGGTTGCTGTGCGTGGCCGTGACATGGCTGTGGACGGCGTCCGCTGTTGCTACGGCGTCGGCGCTTTACGGCGTCGCGGCGGTGGTGTTGCCAGGCATGCTGCTCGCGCGGGGCATGACAAAGCAGGTGAACTCTGCAGTCGGTGCGACTGCGCGGTTCATGGGTTGGGAATTTTTGAAAATCGGTGCATCGATCGCGATGCTGGTGCTGGCGCCAAAGGTGGTGCCGGGCCTGAGTTGGCCAGCCCTGCTGGTCACCCTCGCGGTCTGCATCAAAGTGAACTGGCTTGCGCTTGCGTGGCGCGGCCGCAGATAGAACTGACGAGGCAGAACGAACCATGGCATCAGAAGGCCACGCAACCGCCGCCCCGACCGCTGGTGAATACATCATTCACCACCTGCAGCATGCGCAGAGCGGCAAGCAGACGGGCATCGTCGACTTTTCGGTCGTCAACCTCGATTCCATCTTCTTCAGCGTGCTGCTAGGTCTGGTGGGCAGCTTCCTGCTGTGGCGTGCCGCGAAGTCGGCGACGTCTGGCGTCCCGGGTCGTTTCCAGGCGGCTGTCGAAATCCTCGTCGAGATCGTCGCCGACCAGGCCAAGGGCATCGTCCACAACGCCAACAGCCGCAAGCTGGTGGCTCCGCTGGCGCTGACCGTGTTTGTCTGGATCTTCCTGATGAATGCGATGGACTTGTTCCCGGTGGACCTGTTCCCCTGGATCTGGCAGCAGATCACCGGCGACCACCATGCCTATCTGCGCGTCGTGCCGACGGCCGACCTGTCCATGACCATGGGCCTGTCGCTGGGCGTGCTGATCACCTGCGTGCTCTACAACATCAAGATCAAGGGCGCTGGCGGTTGGGGCCATGAGCTGATCTCGGCGCCCTTCGGCGACAAGGTCGTGCTCTACCCGGTCAACCTCGCCATGCAGCTGATCGAGTTCATCGCCAAGACCGTCTCGCACGGCATGCGACTGTTCGGCAACATGTATGCCGGCGAACTGATCTTCATGCTGATCGCCCTGATGGGTGGCGCGTGGACGCTGTCGGCCACCGGTGTCGGCCTGGCCATCGGCCACATCATCGCGGGCTCGGTGTGGGCGATCTTCCACATCCTGATCATCACGTTGCAGGCCTTCGTGTTCATGATGCTGACGCTGGTCTACATCGGCCAGGCCCACGACGCGCACTGAGCGTCACCCAGGTTTCCCCAGGCAGTTTTCCTCAACCGTTTCTCTCTCTAAATCTCTCAAGGAGTCATCGTGGAAGTTATTAGCTTTGTTGCTCTCGCCGCTGGTCTGATCATTGGTCTGGGCGCTTTCGGTGCTTGTATCGGTATCGGCATCATGGGCAGCAAGTACCTTGAGTCCGCCGCTCGTCAGCCCGAGCTGATGAATGAACTGCAGACCAAGATGTTCCTGCTGGCCGGCCTGATCGACGCGGCCTTCATCATCGGCACGGGTATCGCCCTGTGGTTCGCCACGGCCAACCCGTTCCTGGGCCAGATCGCCACGGCCCTGGCTGCCGGCGCCAAGTAATTCGACGTTGTCGTGCCGCCGTGGCCCCTAGCGCCCGGCGGTGTCCGCACTCGAACTCTGTGAGGCACCAAGGTGTTTATTAACGCGTCGCTGATCGTTCAGATGATCGTGTTCCTGATCCTGGTCGGGTTCACGATGAAGTATGTGTGGCCGCCGATCATCAAGGCGCTCGATGAGCGCGCCGCGAAGATCGCCGCAGGCCTGTCCGCCGCCGACAAGGCGAAGGCCGAACTGGCCGGTGCCGAGGCGCAGATCGCCAAGGAACTGGCTCAGACCAAGGCCGAGTCCGGCAAGCTGATCTCGGACGCCGAGAAGCGTGCCGCCGCCATCGTCGACGCTGCCAAGGGCCGCGCCGAAGAAGAAGGCGCCAAGATTCTGGCCGCCGCCAAGGCCGACGCCGAGCAGCAGGTGTCCCGCGCTCGCGAAGCCCTGCGCGAGCAGGTCGCCGCGCTGGCCGTCAAGGGCGCCGAGCAGATCCTGCACAAGGAAGTCAACGCCGGCGTTCACGCCGAGCTGCTGGCCCGCCTGAAGACGGAGCTGTAAATGGCCGAGATCGCCACCATCGCCCGCCCCTACGCGGAAGCGCTGTTCCAGGTTGCCAAGTCGCAGGACCTGGCCGCCTGGGGCCGTCAGCTCGACGCGCTGGCCCAGGTGGCGCAGGACGCCGATCTGCGCCAGTTCGCCGATCACCCCAAGGCCCAGTCTGAGCAGGTGCTCGCGGTCATCGCCGCTGCCGCCAAGCAAGACCTGGCCCCGGGCGTGCAGAACTTCCTGCGCGCCGTGATCGAGAACGGCCGCCTCGCGGCGCTGCCCGAAGTCGTTGCCCAGTACCACGTGCTGGCCAATGCCGCTTCCGGCGTGTCCGACGCGCACATCTACAGCGCCTATGAAATCAGCGACGCCCAGTTGGCCGAGCTGAAGACGACGCTGGAACAGCGCTTCGGCCGCAAGCTCGACGCGCATGTGCAGATCGAGCCGGCGCTGATTGGCGGCGTGCGCGTGGTGGTCGGCGACGAGGTGCTGGACACCTCCGTCAAGGCCCGCCTTGAGCGCATGAAGGTCGCCCTGACTGCCTGACGGCTGCCCGAGCCACCGCAAGACATCCCACCGATTCACCCTGCGACTGACCCGCCTGATGGCTGTGGTTTGGCCGCTCCGGGTACTGGAGACCCAGCATGCAACTCAATCCCGCTGAAATTTCCGAACTGATCAAGAGCCGCATCGAGGGTCTTGGAGTTGGTTCGGACATCCGCAACCAGGGCACCGTCGTGTCCGTTTCCGACGGCATCGTCCGCGTCCACGGCCTGTCCGATGTGATGCAGGGCGAAATGCTCGAATTCCCGGTCGCCAAGGACGGCAGCCAGACCTTCGGCCTGGCTCTGAACCTCGAGCGCGACTCCGTCGGCGCCGTGATTCTGGGTGCCTACGAGCACATCTCGGAAGGCGACACCGTCAAGTGCACGGGCCGCATCCTGGAAGTGCCGGTTGGCCCCGAGCTGATCGGCCGCGTCGTCAACGCGCTGGGCGAGCCCATCGACGGCAAGGGCCCGATCAACGCCAAGATGACCGACGTCATCGAGAAGGTCGCCCCGGGCGTGATCGCCCGCAAGTCGGTCGACCAGCCTGTGCAGACCGGCCTGAAGTCGATTGACTCGATGGTTCCCGTCGGCCGTGGCCAGCGTGAACTGATCATTGGTGACCGTCAGACGGGCAAGAGCGCCGTCGCCATCGACGCGATCATCAACCAGAAGGGTCAGAACATGACCTGCGTCTACGTCGCCATCGGCCAGAAGGCGTCGTCGATCAAGAACGTCGTGCGTGCTCTGGAGCAGGCAGGCGCGATGGAATACACCATCGTCGTGGCCGCCTCGGCCTCTGAATCCGCAGCGATGCAGTACGTGTCGGCCTATTCGGGCTGCACGATGGGCGAGTACTTCCGCGACCGCGGCCAGGACGCGCTGATCGTCTATGACGACCTGTCCAAGCAAGCCGTCGCCTATCGCCAGGTCTCGCTGCTGCTGCGCCGCCCGCCGGGCCGCGAAGCCTACCCCGGCGACGTGTTCTATCTGCACAGCCGGCTGCTGGAGCGCGCCGCTCGCGTGAACGCCGACTACGTCGAAGCCTTCACCAAGGGGGAGGTCAAGGGCAAGACCGGTTCGCTGACGGCCCTGCCGATCATCGAGACGCAAGCCGGTGACGTGTCCGCCTTCGTGCCGACCAACGTGATCTCGATCACCGACGGCCAGATCTTCCTGGAAACCAGCCTGTTCAACGCCGGTATCCGCCCCGCCATCAACGCCGGTATCTCGGTGTCGCGCGTCGGTGGTGCAGCCCAGACCAAGCTGATCAAGTCGCTGTCCGGCGGTATCCGTACCGACCTGGCGCAGTACCGTGAGCTGGCCGCGTTTGCGCAGTTCGCCTCCGACCTGGACGAAGCCACCCGCAAGCAGCTGGACCGCGGTGCCCGCGTGACGGAACTGCTGAAGCAGGCCCAGTACTCGCCGCTGCCCATCTCGCTGATGGCTGCGTCGCTGTACGCCGCCAACAAGGGCTTCATGGACAGCATCGAAGTGAAGAAGGTCCTGTCCTTCGAGCACGGCCTGCACCAGTTCCTGAAGACGAGCCACGCCGCCCTCCTCGCCAAGCTGGAAAACGACAAAGCGATGGACAAGGACGCCGAGGCCGAGCTGAACGCCGCGATCACTTCCTTCAAGAAGTCGTTCGCTTAAGCCACGGAACACGCGGGGCCAGGTCTCCACTTAGCCCCGCACTGAACTAGGAGTTCGAATGGCTTCAAGCAAAGAAATCCGCGGCAAGATCAAGTCGGTCGAGAACACCAAGAAGATCACCAAGGCGATGGAAATGGTCGCCGCCTCCAAGATGCGCAAGGCGCAGGAACGGATGCGGTCGGCTCGCCCCTACGCCGAGAAGATCGGCAACATCGCGGCCAGCCTCTCCAAGGCCAACCCCGAGTACCGCCATCCCTTCCTCGTGAAGAACGAGGGCGTGAAGACGGTCGGCATGGTCGTCGTCACGACGGACAAGGGCCTGTGCGGTGGTCTCAACACCAACCTGCTGCGCGCGGCCACGACCAAGCTCAAGGAAGTCGAAGCGGCGGGCCAGAAGGCCGAAGTCGTCGCCATCGGCGGCAAGGGCCTGGGCTTCATGAACCGCATCGGCGCCCGCGTCGTCGCTCATGCGACGCAGCTCGGCGACCAGCCGCACATCGAGGCTTTGATCGGCCCCGTCAAGGTGCTGCTCGACCAGTACGCCGAAGGCAAGCTGTCCGCCGTCTACCTCTGCTACACGCAGTTCATCAACACGATGAAGCAAGAGGT
Organism: Pelomonas sp. Root405; assembly: GCF_001425165.1. Lineage (GTDB taxonomy): Bacteria > Pseudomonadota > Gammaproteobacteria > Burkholderiales > Burkholderiaceae_C > Pelomonas. Next base: position 259,203 of record NZ_LMDU01000011.1, on the reverse strand, counting down.
GAAGGTGCACCAGCTGCTGCCGCTCAAGGCCAGCGACATGGAGACCGACAAGGCCGGCCACTCGTGGGATTACATCTACGAGCCGGACGCGCCCACGGTCATCAACGAGCTGTTGATGCGCTACACCGAAGCACTGGTCTTCCAGGCCGTTGCCGAGAACATGGCCAGCGAGCAGTCTGCCCGCATGGTGGCCATGAAGGCCGCGACCGACAACGCCGGCACGCTGATCGGTGAGCTGAAGCTGGTCTACAACAAGACCCGCCAGGCCGCGATCACCAAAGAGTTGTCCGAGATCGTCAGCGGCGCCGCCGCGGTCGGTTGAGTCGCTTCGGCACGCAAAGAATTGAATTGAAGGAACGCAAAAATGGCTAACACGCAAGCAGCAGTCGGCAAGATCGTTCAGTGCATTGGCGCCGTCGTCGACGTGGAATTTCCGCGCGACCGCATGCCCAAGGTGTACGACGCGCTTAAGATGGAAGGCTCGGCCCTGACGCTGGAAGTCCAGCAGCAGCTGGGCGACGGCGTCGTCCGCACCATCGCGCTGGGCTCCTCCGACGGCCTGCGCCGCGGCACCGAGGTCTACAACACCGGCGACACCATCCAGGTGCCGGTCGGCAAGGCGACCCTCGGCCGCATCATGGACGTGCTGGGCAACCCTATCGACGAGCGCGGCCCGGTCGCTTCCGACCTGACCGCCTCCATCCACCGCGCCGCTCCTGCCTACGACGAGCTGAGCCCGTCGCAGGACCTGCTCGAAACCGGCATCAAGGTGATCGACCTGATCTGCCCGTTCGCCAAGGGCGGCAAGGTGGGTCTGTTCGGTGGCGCCGGCGTCGGCAAGACCGTCAACATGATGGAGCTCATCAACAACATCGCCAAGGCGCACAGCGGCTTGTCCGTGTTTGCCGGCGTGGGTGAGCGCACCCGTGAGGGCAACGACTTCTATCACGAGATGTCGGACTCGGGCGTCGTGGTCCAGGACAAGCTGGAAGACTCCAAGGTCGCCATGGTCTACGGCCAGATGAACGAACCCCCGGGCAACCGTCTGCGCGTCGCGCTGACCGGCCTGACGATCGCCGAGTCCTTCCGCGACGAAGGCAAGGACGTGCTGTTCTTCGTGGACAACATCTACCGCTACACGCTGGCCGGCACGGAAGTGTCCGCACTGCTGGGTCGCATGCCTTCCGCCGTGGGCTACCAGCCGACGCTGGCCGAGGAAATGGGCCGCCTGCAGGAGCGCATCACGTCGACCAAGGTCGGCTCGATCACGTCCATCCAGGCCGTCTACGTCCCTGCGGACGACTTGACCGACCCGTCGCCCGCCACGACCTTCGCCCACCTGGACGCCACCGTCGTGCTGTCGCGCGACATCGCTTCGCTGGGCATCTACCCCGCCGTGGACCCGCTGGACTCGACCAGCCGCCAGATCGACCCCAACGTCGTCGGCGAAGAGCACTACTCGACGACGCGCGCCGTGCAGCAGGTGCTGCAGCGCTACAAGGAACTGCGCGACATCATCGCCATCCTGGGCATGGACGAACTGTCGCCGGAAGACAAGCTGTCGGTGGCCCGCGCCCGCAAGATCCAGCGCTTCCTGTCGCAGCCCTTCCACGTCGCCGAAGTCTTCACCGGCTCGCCCGGCAAGTACGTGCCGCTGAAGGAAACCATCCGCGGCTTCAAGATGATCGTGGCCGGCGAGTGCGACCACCTGCCCGAGCAAGCTTTCTACATGGTGGGAACCATCGACGAAGCTTTCGAGAAGGCCAAGAAGATCCAGTGAGGATGACCGGGACGTTTCGGCGTCCCGTCTCTCACAGGACTTCTTCAATGGTTAGCTAAGGAAGATTGAACATGGCAACCCTCCACGTCGACGTGGTCTCCGCCGAAGAGCAGATCTTCTCGGGCGAGGCCAAGTTCGTCGCCCTGCCGGGCGAGAGTGGCGAGCTCGGCATCCTGCCGAAACACACGCCGCTGATCACTCGCATCAAGCCGGGCGCCGTGCGCATCGAGCGGCCTGACGGCACCGAAGAATTCGTCTTCGTCGCCGGCGGCATTCTCGAAGTGCAGCCGAATCGCGTGACCGTGCTGGCCGACACCGCGATCCGCGGCAAGGACCTCGACGAGGCCAAGGCCGTCGAGGCGAAGAAGCAGGCCGAGGAAGCGCTCAAGAACGCCAAGAGCGAACTCGACCAGGCGGCCATCCAGAACGAACTGCTGACGCTGGCGGCCCAGGTCGCTGCGCTGCGCAAGTTCCGCAAGAAGTAAGGCGCGGCCTCGCGCACAGCGATGGACGAGCAGGCGCTCGGCACATCCCAATCGAGCGCGGCCCCGGCCGCGCTCGGTGCTTGTGGCCGGCACAGCTTGGTCGTCGTCACGGGCCACGAGCCAGGAAGACGCATTCCGCTGTTAGACAAGCCCCTGGTGATCGGGCGCCGCACCGCCGCGGACCTCGTGCTGCCCGAACTGCAGGTGTCGGGTCTCCATTGCCGCGTGCAGGTCGACGCGGATCGTCCGGCGCTCAGGGTCACCGACCTCAAGTCCACCAACGGCAGCTTCATCAACAGCCGCCGCATCACGGGCAGCGCCTATCTCGCGCCGGGCAGCCTGCTGGCCGTGGGCCAGCACCTGTTCCGCCATGACTTCGAGCCGGCGGAGCCGGGCGCTCAAGTTGCACAGGAAGACACCGGGCGCGCAACCAGCGTCACCGCGTGGTTGCCGGCGCAGGGCCAAGATCAGGATCTGCAAGGCCCGCTTCGCCTCGACCACTGCTACCGCCCGGCCGAGCCGCCCCGCGGTGCCGGATTCGCCACGCTGGCCTTGCCCGGGGAGCGCGTCGGCCTGCTCCTCATCGACGTCTGTAGTCTGCATCTGCATGCCGCCCAACATGCCGTCCGCGTGCTGCGGGAGCTGCGCGCCGTCCATGACGTCAGTGGCCCTGCCGAACTCTTCGGTCTGTTGCATGCGCGCTGGCGCGAGAGCGACAACGCCGGGCTTTTCTTCACCGCCTGGGCCGCCGTCTACGACCCCGCCACCCGCCGGCTCAGCCATGCCTGCGCCGGCCAGCACCCGGCTTTGTTGCGTGTGCCTGATGGTGAGATGCAGCGTCTCGATGCCCTCAATCCGCCCATCGGCCTGCTGCCCGGCACGGCGTTCGTCGAAGAGAGCCTGAGCGTCCCTCCCGGCAGCCGCCTGCACATCTTCAACAAAGGCGCGTTCGAGTTCATCGACCGCAGCGGGCGCCGGCTGGAGCTGGACGACTTCGAAGCCCTGCTGGCCTGCCTGCCGCCCACGCTCGGCAGCGTGCCTGAGCAAGCGTTTGCTCAGCTGCGGCAGCGGGCCGAGCGCGTCGAGTTGGACGACGACTTTCTGCTGGTGCGGGCGGAGTTCGCAGCCTGAGATCAAGCAGCCAGCAATGGCAGCATCTCAATGTGGCCGGCCAGCGTCGCCAGCGTGGCTAAACTCCGGCCGCTAAATTAGGGAGAGCACATGAAAAAACTGACAACTTCTGGCCGCGGCATTCTTGCCGTCACACTAGCAGCCGCCCTCGCGGGCTGCGCGACGACGGAGCAATCGCGATCACTTGAGGTGCCCAAGGTTGCGGCGGCAACAGCGCCTGCCTACCAGGGGCCTCGTGCGCCAATTGCCGTTGGCAAGTTTGACAATCGCAGCAACTATCAACGTGGCATCTTCTCTGACGGTATTGATCGCTTAGGCGCACAGAGCAAAACCATCTTGGTCTCGCATCTGCAGCAGACCAACCGTTTCAGCGTGTTGGACCGCGACAACCTCGAAGAGTCCAAGCAAGAGGCCCAGTTCAAGGGCAGCGCACAGACCATCAAGGCCGCCGATTACCTGGTAACGGGCGCTGTCAGCGAATTCGGCCGCAAGGATGTTGGTGACAAGCAGCTGTTCGGCGTGCTGGGTCGCGGCAAGACGCAAGTGGCCTATGCCAAGGTCACGCTGAACATCGTCAATTCGACGACCTCAGAGGTTGTTTATTCGGTGCAAGGCGCAGGCGAATACAGCCTCTCCGAGCGAGAAGTGTTGGGCTTTGGCAGCACTGCGAGCTATGACGCCACCTTGAATGGCAAGGTCCTCGACCTCGCCATCCGTGGGGCGGTCAATGCGCTGACCGCGGGCATCGATGGCGGCGCGTGGAAGCCGGCACGGTGAGGGCCGCGCCGATGAAACGACTTCCTCTTGTCGCTTCTTTGATAGTGCTGGTGGGTTGCGCTCAGCCAGGCCCCAAACCGTTGTACCAGTGGGATGGCTACCAGGGGGCCGTCTACCAGTACCTGAAGTCCAATGGCAGCGACCCTGGTACTCAGATCGCGGCTCTTGAAGCTCAAGTCGCAAAGAACCAAGCCGGTGGGGTGGCCACGCCGCCCGGCATGCGCGCCCACCTCGGCTTGTTGCATTCGAAGATGGGCGACGACGCTGCCGCACGGAGCCATCTTGAGGCAGAGCGCGCACAGTTTCCGGAGTCGGCCGCTTATATCGACTTCCTGCTGAAGTCCGGCAAGCCGAGTGCTGGTGCAGGGGCCCCGGCTCCGGCGGCCAGCCAGCCCAAGACCTGAGGGAGAAAGAATGAACACGATATTTCGCGCGGTGCGCCGCTGGGCCGCGGCGGTTGGCGGTGCCATGGCGCTGCTCGCGCTTCAAGGTTGTGCTACCCCCCCCAAGCCCTACGACTACACCGCATACAAAGAGGCCAAGCCGGTCTCCATCCTGGTGTTGCCGCCCGTCAACGGTACGCCCGAAGTGCAAGCCACACCCAGCGTGATGGTGCAGATGGTGCAACCGCTGGCTGAGTCGGGCTATTACGTGATGCCTGTTTCGCTGGTCGATGAGACTTTCAAGAGCAACGGCATGCACACGCCGGATGACGTGCAACAGATCCCACCGGCCAAACTCCGCGAGATTTTTGGCGCGGACGCGGGGCTTTATGTGAAGGTCACGCGCTACGGCTCGGTCTACAAAGTGCTCAATAGCGAAACCGCCGTCACGCTAGAGGCCAAGCTGATCGACCTGCGCAATGATCGGCTGCTGTGGGAAGGCAGTGCCACCGCGTCAAGCGCCGAGCAGCAGAACAGCAGCCAAGCAGGGCTCATCGGCCTGCTCGTGCAGGCGGTTGTCGAGCAGATCATCGCGTCGACGACGGACCGCAGCCACCCCATGGCAGGGTTGGCCAGCCAGCGGCTGCTGGCGGCCGGTCGACCGAATGGCTTGCTCTACGGTCCGCGCTCGCCCAGCTACGGAAAGCCCTGACCATGCGCATCGAGCTTGTGGCCCCCGACGGTGCTCGCGCCGCTTTGAGCCTCCACGGCGGCCACCTGCTGTCCTGGCAACCCGCCGGCGCCCCCGAGCAGCTCTACCTGTCCCCCCGCAGCGAGTTCACCCCCGGCAAGGCCATCCGTGGTGGCGTGCCGGTCTGCTTTCCGCAGTTCGCCGAGCGCGGGCCGCTGCCCAAGCATGGCTTTGCGCGCACGCTGCCGTGGGAGTTGGTGAGCAGCGAGCAGGGCAAGGACGACGCGTTGGCCGTGCTGCGCCTGCGCGATAACGACGAGACGCGCAAGCTGTGGCCGCATGCCTTCGAGCTGGAGCTGAGCGTGCGCGTCGGCGGCCACACGCTCGATATTGAACTGGCCTGCGAGCACCTGGGCCAGCCGCAAGACGCACCGCTGCACTTCACCGCCGCGCTGCACACCTATCTGCGCGTGGCCGACCTGGACGCCGTCAGCGCCGAGGGCCTGGCCGGGCTGCGGTATTTCGACAGCATCAAGCAGGCCGAGGTGCTGCAGCGCATGGACCTGCTGTTGACCGGTGAGAAAGGCGTGCTGGACCTGGACCGCATCTACTTTGGCGTGAAGGAGCGGCCGCTGCTGGTGACCGAGGACCGCCGCCAGGTGGTCATCCGGCAACAGGGCTTCGAGGATGCGGTGATCTGGAACCCCGGGCCCGAACGCTGCGCCAGGCTGGCCGACATGCCGGCCGACGGCTGGTCGGAAATGCTCTGTGTGGAGGCGGCCTGCATCGGCCGCCCCATCGAGCTGCAGCCGGGCGAGAGCTGGGTGGGGCGGCAGAGCCTGACCCTGGCTTAGCCGCCGCTCAACCGAGCAAGGGTGCGTCGGGCAGTTCGTTGGGCCGCGGCGCGGCGCTGCTCGCATCGCGTGGGAAGTGCGTCACCAGCATCGCATCCACCGCGCTGATCGCATCGCCCAAGCCCTGCTCGAAATGGCCGGCGCGAAAAGCCGCCCCCATCGTCTCGACCAGCTTCTGCCAGTGGCCCGGCTCGACACGCCGTGCCAGCGCGCGGTCGGCCACGATCTCGATGCGGTGGTCCGCCAGCAGCAGGTAGATCAGCACACCGTTGTTGAGTTCGGTGTCCCACACGCGCAACTTGGCGAACATGGTGATCGCCCGCTCGCGCGCATCGGCGTCGCGCCACAGATAGCTCAGCGGCAGGCTCGCCTCGACGCAGACGCGGATCTCGCCGGTGTGGCGCATCTCGCTTTCGGCCACGCGCTGCTGCAGCCGCGCCAAAGCCTCGGCAGGCAGCACGCGGCGGGCGTCGTCTTCGTCCCACATGCGGTGGCGCATGAAGCGCTTCAAGGACAGACGCGCCATCACCAGTCTCCCGAGGCGCCGCCGCCGCCGAAGTCGCCACCGCCGCCGGACGAGAAGCCGCCGCCGCCGCCAAAACCTCCGCCGCCACCGAACCCACCGCCGCCGCCGAAGATGACGGGCGGGATGAACACGCCGCCGTGGCGGCGCGTGGCACGTGTCGAGCGCCGGGCCGAGCCAATGCCGAGGAGGCCGACCAGGACCAGCGCCCCGACCGCGGCGACGCCGGCCATGACGAGGCCGCCGCTGAACGCCCAGCCGGCCGCACCCGCCGCGCCGGCGGTCGCGACGCTGCCAAGCTTGCGGCCGAGCAGGCCGGTCAGCAGCATGCCGACGACCGGCACGCCGATGAAGAAGAGCAGCCCGAGGTCCTGGAAGCCGAAGCCTTCGTCGCCACCGCGAGGATGCGGCGCCTGGTCGGGCGCCGGCAGGCCTTCACCGGCGATGCGGGCCTGCAAGCGCTCGATGGCCGCCTTCAGTCCGCCGGCGTAGTCACCGGCCTGGAAGGCGGGTTTCATCGCCGCATCGATGATCTGCCGCGCCGCCAGGTCGGGGACCGCGCCTTCCAGCGCCTTGGCCACCTCGATGCGCATCTTGCGATCGTCCTTGGCGACGACGATCAGCAGCCCGTCGCCGACGGCGCGGCGGCCGATCTTCCATTGGTCGGCCACGCGCTGGGCATACGCGGCAATGTCCTCGGGCGCCGTGGTGGCGACCATCAGCACGGCGATCTGCGGGCCGGACGCCTGTTCGTAGGCGGCCAGCTGGGCCTCCAGCGCCTCGCGCTGCACGGCGTCCAGCGTGCCGGTCTGGTCGATCACGCGGGCGCTCAGCGGCGGCACCGGTTGCACGTCCTGGCCGTGCGCAAAGGCTGCCGCCATCAGCAGCAGCAAGGCCGTCAGCCAGCGCATCGCGCGCTCACCTGGACGCCGCGGGCGCCGTGGGCTGGGCCGTGCCGAAGTCGACGGTCGGGGCCGTCGTGATGGCCGCCTCGTTCTGCACGGTGAAGTTGGGCTTGGGGTCGTAGCCGAACACCATCGCCGTCAGGTTGTTGGGGAAGCTGCGCGTGTGCACGTTGTAGGCCGCCACCGCCTGGATGTAGCGGTTGCGCGCCACGGTGATGCGGTTCTCGGTGCCCTCAAGCTGCACGCGCAGGTCCTGGAAGCCCTGGTTGGCTTTCAGGTTGGGATAGTTCTCGGTGACGACCAGCAGGCGCGACAGCGCGCTGCTCAGCTCGCCCTGCGCCGCCTGGAATTTTTTCAAGGCTTCGGCATCGTTGACCAGTTCGGGCGTGGCCTGCACGCTCGTGGCGCGGGCGCGTGCCTCGATGACGCGCGTCAGCGTCTCCTGCTCGAAGTTCGCCTCGCCTTTGACCGTGTTGACGATGTTGGGAATCAGGTCGGCCCGGCGCTGGTACTGGCTCAACACCTCGCTCCAGGCGGCGTTGGCCTGCTCGTCCAGCGACTGGAACTGGTTGTAGCCGCAGCCGGACAGGCTGAGCACAGCGGCCAGGGTGACAAGGAATCTGATCATGGAAGGGCCTCACGGCAACAAGGTGAACCCCGCAGGGGCAAACCGCGCTCCCGCTGGCAACCCGCGCTCCCGCTGGCAACCTTCGCCGCCGACTCCAGCGAGGATAATTTCGCTCATGCTTGCCCCGCTTCAGAACGACAACTTCCTGCGCGCCTGCCTGCGCCAGCCCACCGACCACACGCCGATCTGGCTGATGCGCCAAGCCGGCCGCTACCTGCCGGAGTACCGCGCCACGCGCGAGAAGGCGGGCAGCTTCATGGGCCTGGCCACCAATCGCGACTACGCCACCGAAGTCACGCTGCAGCCGCTGGAGCGCTATCCGCTGGACGCGGCCATCCTTTTCAGTGACATCCTGACCGTGCCCGACGCGATGGGCCTGGGCCTGACCTTCCAGCAAGGCGAGGGGCCGAAGTTTGCGAAGGTCGTGCGCGACGAAGCTGCCGTCGCGGCGCTCGAAGTGCCGGACATGGACAAGCTGCGCTATGTCTTCGACGCGGTGACATCCATCCGCCACGCGCTGAAGGGCCGGGTGCCGCTGATCGGCTTCTCGGGCAGCCCGTGGACGCTGGCCTGCTACATGGTCGAAGGCGGTGGCTCCGACGATTACCGCCAGGTCAAGAGCCTGATGTATGCGCGCCCCGACCTGATGCACCGCATGCTGGACATCAATGCCCGCTCGGTCGCCGCCTACCTGAATGCGCAGATCGAAGCCGGCGCCCAGGCCGTCATGCTGTTCGACTCGTGGGGCGGCGTGCTGGCCGACGGCGCCTTCCAGGCATTCAGCCTCGCCTATTCGCGTCAGGTCTTGAGCCAGGTGAAGACCGAGCACGACGGCGTGCGCATCCCGCGCATCCTCTTCACCAAGGGTGGCGGCCTGTGGCTGGACGAGATCGCCGATGCCGGTGCCGATGTCGTCGGGCTCGACTGGACGATGAACCTCGGCAAGGCGCGCGAGCGCGTCGGCCACCGCGTCGCGCTGCAGGGCAACCTCGACCCGAATGTGCTGTTCGCGCCGCCCGAGAACGTGCGTGCCGAGGCCCGCAAGGTGCTGGACAGCTTCGGCAAGCCGACGCCGGGCAGCGGCCACATCTTCAACCTCGGCCACGGTATCAGCCAGTTCACGCCGCCGGAGAGCGTGACGGCCCTGGTGGACGAGGTCCACAGCCATTCCCGCAGGCTGCGCGCGATGCTCTGACGAGGCTCTCAAATCTGCACCAGTCCGATGACTTATCCCCAAATATCGGGATGCGTGCAGCGCGTGAAGGCCTTGGTGCAATGCACCTAAGAGTTTTCCCGAATTCGTGCTAAGTGCTTGATTTTCAACGTGACACCTAGAACGTGGCGTTGAACGCATTTGGGGCGGTTCGGCCAGTGGACGCGCTCTATCGGTCCTCCGGGGCGGATTTGCTCACAAACTTATCCACAGAAATTGTGGGCAACCCAAGCGCCTTTTAAATCATGCACTTGCAGCCGCTTGCTGAGCCATCGCTTCATAAGAAGCGTGGAGCTGCGCATGGTTGAGCGGCAGCCCTCCGCCACGGTACGTGTCGCCGTCGACGCGCCCCAGCACAGCGGCCTGGCCGACCCGCTTGATTACGCCAGTGAGCAGGCGCTCGCACCGGGCTGTCTGGTGCGCGTGCCGCTGGGCAGGCGCGAACTTCTGGGGGTGGTGTGGCCGGGCGAGGGCACGCCTGCGCCGGACCTGGTTTTGCGGCCCGTCGCCGCAGTTTTCGACACCCTGCCGCCGCTGGGCGCGGACTGGTGCCGGCTGCTTGATTTCGCCGCCGGCTATTACCAACGCAGCGTGGGCGAGTTGGCCAGCGCCGTGCTGCCGCCCCAGCTGCGCGAGCTGTCCCCCGCTCAGCTGGCGGCGCGGCTGCGCAAGCTGGACAAGAAGCCGGCCAAGACGGTCGCGCCCACGCCGGTGCTGCCCGAGCTGGCGCCCGAGCAGGCCTTGGCCGTCGAGCGCATTGCCGCCCAGATCGACGCGCCGACGCCGAAACCACTGCTGCTCTTCGGCGTGACCGGCAGCGGCAAGACCGAGGTCTATCTGCGCGCCGCCGAGGCGGCACTCGCCGCTGGCCGCCAGGTACTGGTGCTGGTGCCCGAGATCAACCTAACACCGCAGTTGGAGGCCCGCTTCACCGAGCGCTTCGCCGCGCTGCTGCCGCAGCCGCTGGCCATCGTGTCGCTGCACAGCGGGCTGACGCCCGCCCAGCGCCTGCAGCACTGGCTGGCCGCCCACCTCGGCCGAGCGCGCTTGGTGCTGGGCACGCGGCTGGCCGTGTTCGCTTCAATGCCGCAGCTGGGGCTGATCGTTGTCGACGAGGAGCATGACCCCTCCTACAAGCAGCAGGACGGCGCCCGCTACTCGGCGCGCGACCTGGCGGTGTGGCGGGGTTTCGATATGAAGATCCCCGTTGTGCTCGGCTCGGCCACGCCGTCGCTGGAGAGCTGGCAGCACGCCGAGTCCGGCCGTTATGAGCGCCTGACACTGGCCGCCCGCATCGGTGGCGGCGCGCTGCCTCGGGTGCGCCTCTTCGACATGAAGGCCTTGCCGCCAAGCGCCGGCGTCACCACCGCGCTGACCGCACCGCTGCTGGCTGCGCTGAAGGAGCGCCTGGACCGCGGGGAGCAAAGCCTCGTCTTCCTGAACCGCCGCGGCTATGCGCCGGTGCTGCACTGCGGTGAATGCCAATGGAAAAGCGACTGCCCGCACTGCAGCGCCTGGCGTGTCTTCCACAAGCGCGACCGCACACTGCGTTGCCATCACTGCGGCTTCACCGAGCGCGTGCCCCGCGCCTGCCCCAACTGCGGCAACCCGGACATCGCGCCCATTGGCCGCGGCACCGAGAAGCTGGAGGAGCAGCTGACCGAGGCCCTGCCCGGTGCGCGCGTGCTGCGCATCGACGCCGATTCCACGCGCCGCAAGGGTGAGCTGGAGGCGCAGCTCAAGGCCGTGCACGATGGCGATGTGGACATCCTCGTCGGCACGCAGATGATCACCAAGGGCCACGACTTCCGCCGCATCCGCTTCGTCGCCGCGGTGAACCCGGACGGGGCCCTCTTCAGCAGCGACTTCCGCGCGCCCGAGCGCCTGTTCGCGCTGCTGATGCAGGCCGGTGGTCGTGCCGGGCGCGACGCCGAACGTGACGCGGAGGGCGCGACGCCGGCCGAGATGTGGGTGCAGACCTGGCACCGCGACCATGCGCTCTACCAGGCGCTGGCGCGGCACGACTACGAGCGCTTCGCCAGGACCCAGCTTGAAGAGCGCCGCTCGGCCAGCCTACCGCCGTTTTCGCACTTGGCGCTGCTGCGCGCCGAGGCACGCACCGCGGAAGCGGCCAAGGCCTTCTTGACGGCCGCGGCCGAGCTGGCGCAGGACGAGGGCGTGCTCGTTTACCCGCCGGTGCCGCACGCCGTGGCGCGCGTGGCCGACGTGGAGCGCATGCAGATGCTAGTAGAAGCCACGCAGCGCGCGCGGCTGCAGGCCTTCCTGCGGGTCTGGGTGCCCGAGCTGATCGCGCTCAAGCGCGACCACAAGCCGGTGCTGCGCTGGGCCGTCGACGTCGACCCGCTGGCGATCTAGCGCTGAGCCGCGCGATCCAGCGTGCTCGCCAGGGCGACAGCTCGGCGCATTTCGGCGCGGCGGCGCAGCGTGCGCGGCAGCAGGAAGGCGCCGGCCAGGGCCGCCAGCGTCAAGGCCAGCGTGCCGGGCTCGGGGATGCGGTTCAGGCGGACATCGTCGAGGTTGGCGCCGAGGCTGTCGCTGGTGCCGACCGACGCGAAGCTCAACAGGTTGCGGCCGCCCTGGGCTGTCACGCGGTACTGATGCTGGGTCCAGTCGTTCTGGCTGCCGCCCAGCCCGGTGAGGGTGGCGCCGAGCGCATTGCCGTTCCAGAACACCTGCATGCCATTGCTCGACGCTGCCACGTTCTGGCGGGGCGCATACCAGAAGCTGAGGTCGTAGCTGGCGCCGCTGCTGAGGTTGTCCAGATACTGGCCGATCAGCGAATTGCCCGTCGTGTCCAGCTCGATGTAGTTGCGGCCTTCCTGGGCGGCGCCGGCGACGTTGTTGCGGATCTCGAAACCAGTGCCCGGGCCAGCCAGCCAAGTCCAGCCCGCGGTCGACGCGACATTGACCCAACTGCCATTGCCCACCACCGTGCTTTCGAAGCCGCCGTTGACGAGCAGGTTGCCGGCGGGCGCCGGTGCGGCGAGGGTGGTCGCGCTGGAAGCGAACAGGGCGAGCAGAGCGAGGGTGCGTTTCATCGGGGCGCGGGGCTGGGTGGGGTTGGCCGCGATTCTTCGGCCAGCCAGGCCCGGCGCCGGGTGCAGACTTCACGTCCGCCGGGGCGACCCCCTCAGACCGGTGTGCGGCCTGTGACGCAAGTCACTAGAGCGGCCCTGCCAACTCAGCCACGCGCCGAATGGTCCAGCGTGCTGGCCAGCGCGGTGGCGCGGCGTTGCTGCTCCAGGCGGCGCAGCGCCCGGCTCAACGGGCGGGCCAGCAGCAGCGCAAGCACGCCGGCGGCGACGAGCAGCGTGCCGCCGTCGACTTCAGGCGCGAGCGCCTCGAAGCTGGCGCCGGTGTCGGTCTGCTGGGCGGCCGGTTTCCAGGCGCTGCCAGGGCTCAGTGCGGTCAGGCTGGCTGAGCCGAGTCGGCCGGCGTCGGCCATGGCAACGCGCGTCGTTGTATCGACCGTGCTCTGCGGGCGCGCATCATCACGCGCGGCACCGGCCGGGGCGAGGGAGCTGAAGGCAGCGAGGGTGACAGCAAATACCAGGGCTTTCATGCGGGTTCACCGTGGAAAGAAGGGCTGGAGCGCATTGTTGGCAGCCTAGCGTGGCTGGGTTGTGAAGACTTCACGCGCACAGGGGGTCCCCCCGCGAATGAGCGATTCAGTCTTGACTTGTGGACGCAGCGCGCGCCGCCGCCTTGGCCGCCAGCTCTTCACGCATGCGCTTGAGCTTTTCGCGGGGGTCTTCGCGGGTGCTGCCTTCGTTGAGCTTCATTTCCGCCAGAAAGCGGCTGGGAATACCCACGACGGTGTCGCGGCCTTTTTTGCGCCGGCGCAACGTCGACACCGCCAGCGTCGTGCGCGCGCGGGTGATGCCCACATACATCAGCCGCCGTTCCTCCTGCAGCGCCTCCGGCGTCAGCTCGGCTTCCTCGCGCTTGAAGGGCAGCAGGCCCTCGTTGACGCCCGCCAGCACCACATGCGGCCACTCCAGGCCCTTGGAGGCGTGCAGCGTCGTCAGCGTGACCTGGTCCTGGTCGTCGCCGCGCTCGGCCAGTGACAGGATGACCGAGATTGTTTGCGCCACGTCCAACACGCTCTGCTTGGGCTCGGTGAAGCTGACACCGCCTTCCTCGCTCTGCTGGCCGCCGCAGCGCTTGGCGACCCAGTCGAGGAAGTCCAGCACATTGCCCCAACGTGCCTGGGCGACCTTCTCGTTTTCCTCGTTGTCGAGCAAGTGGGCTTCGTAGGCGATGTCCTTGAGCCACTCCGTCAGCATCGCGTGCGCAGCGGTGTGGCCTTCGGTGTGCCTGGCCTTGTATTGCAGCTCGTTCACGTAGCGGCCGAACTCATGCAGGCTGTCCACGGCCCGCTTGGTCAGCGCGGTGGCCAGCGACTCGGCGAACAGCGCCTCGAACATGCTGCACTTCCACTGCGCCGAGAACGTACCGAGCGACCCGAGCGTCGTGTGGCCGATGCCGCGCTTGGGCGTCGTGACGGCGCGCAGAAAGGCCGGGTCGTCGTCCTGGTTCACCAGCAGCCGCAGCCAGGCGCACAGGTCCTTGATCTCGGCCTTGTCGAAAAAGCTCTGCCCGCCCGACACCTTGTAGGGGATCTGCGCGCGGCGCAGCGCCTGCTCGAAGACGCGGGCCTGGTGGTTGGCCCGGTAGAGGATGGCGAAGTCCCTGAACTGGGGCCCCTTGCCGTCGGCGCGCAGCTGCTGGATGCGTGCGACCGCGCGCTCGGCCTCGTGTTCCTCGCCATCGGCCTCCAGCAGCACGACCGGCTCGCCGTCGCCATACTCGCTCCACAGCTTCTTCTCGAAGATCTTGGGGTTGCCGGCGATCACGTGGTTGGCCGCGCGCAGGATGCTGCCGGTGGAGCGGTAGTTCTGCTCCAGCGGAATCACCTTCAGCGACGGGTAGTCGACCGGCAGGCGCTTGAGGTTCTCGATGGTCGCGCCGCGCCAGCCGTAGATGGACTGGTCGTCGTCGCCCACGGCCGTGAACATGCCACGCTCGCCCACCAGCGCCTTCAGCAGCTCGTACTGCACGGCGTTGGTGTCCTGGTATTCGTCCACCAGCACATAGCGCAGCTTGGCCTGCCACTTCTCGCGCGCCTCGGCGTCGCGCGTCAGCAGCTTCAGCGGCAGCGTGATCAGGTCGTCGAAGTCCACCGCCTGGTAGGCGGCAAGGCGCTCCTGGTAGTGCACCATCACCGCAGCCGCGGCGCGCTCGTCGTCGTCCTTGGCCACGTGGGCGGCCTGTGCCGAGTCCAGCCCCTGGTTCTTCCACAGCGAGATCGTCCACTGCCAGCGCCGTGCCTGGTTGATGTCGGTCGTGTTGCCGGCATCCTTCAGCACGTTGAGCACATCGTCGCTGTCGAGGATGGAGAACTGCTCCTTCAGCCCGACGCGCGAGCCCTCCTCGCGCAGCAGCCGCACGCCCAGCGAGTGGAAGGTCGAGATCGCCAGATCCTTGGCCGCCTTGTTGCCCACCAGCGCCTTGGCCCGTTCGCGCATCTCCTGCGCGGCCTTGTTGGTGAAGGTGATGGCGGCAATCTGACTGGGCCGGTAGCCCGACACCAGCAACTGCGCGATCTTCGTCGTGATGACCCGCGTCTTGCCCGAGCCCGCGCCGGCAATGACGAGGCAGGGGCCGCTCAGGTGGTAGACGGCTTCGAGCTGGGCCGGGTTGAGGCCGGCCGATGCTTGGCCGGGTGGCGGGGCGGCGGACATGGGGCGCGGATCATAGGCGCGAGGCTTGTCACGGGACGGGGTGGCTAGCGTCGGCGCTTGCAGGCCGAAGCCTCAGGCAGCGGGCTCATGGCGAGACAATCCAGCGGGGCCTTGATTCATAAAACAGGGGGCAGCGATGCTGAAGAAATTGTTTGGGCGTCTCACTGGTGAGAAACCGGAGAAGCTCCGCGAGCCGGCACTCGACCCGGCTACGCAAGCGCTGATGCGGGCGATTCGCGAACGCAGCGGCTCGGACCCGTTGATCGGCGCTAAGCTCGGCTCAAAGGAAATCCTGCAACGCCTGATCGACGCGATGAAGACAGACAAGGGGGTGCATATCGAGTCCCTGCTCTGCGCGTTGGGTGCTCTTGCGGGCTACTCGTGCCAAGCCAATCTGCGAGGGCAGGCCTTGGCCAAAGGGCTGCCCGAGACGGCGGCGTTCCAGGTAGTGGAGACGCAGGACGGCAAGCGGTATTTCTTCGGCGATCCTCTGAACCAGGCGCTGGCAGAGTCCCAACATTCACTGTGGGGATTGGCGGCAGGTGCTGCGGTGCACGCCGGTGCGGGTGACCTGCCTGACATCGGCGAGATCTTCAAGCACACGTCGTCTTCCCTGGGAACCGACGCATTCGGCCGAGTCCGGGCCGACGCTGGGCATGCGGCGGCCGACTTGCCTCTGAACTATCTAAAGGCGCTTTGGCCCCGGCTCTTCCCGACCGTCAGGTTGTTCTGCGAAAACCCGCTGGACTGGACCATCCTCTACAGCCTTGCTGTGCAGCAGGCCATCGAGATGGGCAAGGGCGTCATCGCGCCTGCACTGGCGCTCAGGATCGTCATGGAGAGCGCGATCCCGATGTCCAAGGTGGATCTCGGCAGCCTGAAGGATTTTCGAGCTTGACCGCTGCCGTAGCGCGGTGAAATTGCGTGGGCTCATGCCACCCGGGCCACGCCTTCCCCCGGCAAGGCGCGCAAGCCAAGCCCAAGCAGCAGCAGCACGAAGAACAGGAAACCGATGCGCGGCGCGTCCAGCAGGCTGTCGAAGGCGCCGACGGTGCCAAAGCCGATCAAGGCCGCGACGATGGCTGGCGCCAGCGGGTGGTCGCGGCCGCGGCCGAATGAGAGGCGCACCAGCGCCAGCACATAGGCAGAACCCAGCAGCGCCAGGCCCACCAGCCCCTGCTCGAACAGCACATGCAGGGCCGCGTTCTTCATGTGCCAGGGCATGTGGTGGCGGTCGCTGGAGAAGAACCAGTGCGCCATCTCGCGGTTGAAGTCGCCGTTGACGAGCAGCGCCTTGCCGTGGGCGTCATGCAGCGCGATGCGGCTGATGTCGACACGGGCGCCGCGGGTGTCCAGCGCCATCGAGAAGGTCACGAAGCGCGGCGCCCACCAGTCGCCGCCCAGCGCCGGCACGGGGCCGAGCTTGAATTCGCTGGTCTGCCAGCGGAGCACACCGCCCTCGGCTTCATCGGTGCGCAGCGGCTTGAGCAGCGGCTGCACACCGAAGCAGTTGTCCGGGTAGATCAGGTTCTTTTCGCAGATCTGCAGGCCGAGCACGGCGTCGTTGGCGGTGCGGCTGACCAGCGTGACGGTGACCGGGCCGGGCGCCGGTGCGGCAATGCGCTGGCTGACGCGCAACTGCTCGCCGCGGCCCAACACATGCTTGCCGGCGGCCATCGCCAGGAAGGCCTCGGGCTCGTCGTTGCGCAGCCGGTAGTCGCCGACCTGGGACTGGACCGGGCCTTCGTAGAAGTTGCTCGGCACGAAGCGGCCCGCCCCCTTGCCCAGCAGCCATTGCTGGCCACCGTGCAGCAGGCGCAGGCCCTCGCGCCAGTGCGTCAGGCGGGTCTCGCCATCCTCCTTCCACGTCGCAACGCGGTCGCGCAGATAGGCGCCGCCGCCCAGCGCCGCGACGATGGCCATCACCAGCAGCAGTCCCGCCACCAGCAGGGCGCGCTTGCGCCAGCCGGCCTTGCCTGCGTTGGCGGCGCCCTGCAGCGGCCACAGGCGCTGGTCCAGCAGCATGGCGGCCCACAGCCCGGCCAGCGCAAAGCCCGCGGTCAGTGCGGTCCAGCGGCCGGCGGTACCGCCCCAGTAGTCGGCCACGATGACCATGGTGGCCAGCAGCCAGAACCAGCAGGTCGACACCAGCAGCACATAGACAGGCCGCACCTGCCCCGGCGCGTCGCGCCAGCGCAGCGCGGCACAGCACAGCAGGGCGAGGAAATTCAGCACATAGGCCGCCTTCGGCACCGCCATCGACAGCGCCCAGCTGGCGGCGCCCAGCAGCAGGGCCAGCAGCGCGCCCATGACGACCGCAGTCAGCCGCTGGCTGAAGCCGGGCAGCCACAGGCTGGCCGGCATCACCAGCAGGATGACCATGACGAAGAACAGCGCCAGCAGCCCGCGGTAGCCACCGCCACCGAAGACCAGCACCGCCGCCAGCGCGAAGGCGCCGGCCATGGCGAGCGCGCCCACTTTGGCCAGGCGCGGCAGCGGCGCGTCGACGGCACCCAGCGTGCTGTCGAAGGCGCTGCTCTCCGGCCCGGCCGCGACGGCGCGGCGGCGCTGCGCGTCGGCCAGCATGACCATGGGGATCAGCGCGAGCGGCAGCGCCAGGTAGACGCCGCGCGAGAAAGTCGTCAGACACGCATAGGCCGCCAGCAGCGCCACGCCCATGCCGACGGCAAAGCGCCACGGCGAGCGCGTGCGCAGCAGCGCCAGCAGCGCGAACGGCAGCGTCAGCACCAGGAAGCCGTCGAGCGCCGCGCCGCCGACATGCATCTCCCAGAACAGCGCCGTGGTGCGGTAGTCGGTCGAGAAGTCCAGCAGTCCGGTATAGGCCAGGCGCTCCCACAGCGCCGCGGCGCTGCCCGCCGCCAGCGCCAGCACCAGACCCAGCAGCAGGCCGCGCGAAAAGCCCCGCGGCCGCGCGGCCGCCGCCGCCGTCCACAGCGGCAGCAGCACCAGCACGAGGAACAGGGCCTTGGCGTTGCGCACCGAGTTCATGGCCTCGTGATAACCGTGGAACCAGCCGAAGTCGAAGCCGCCGGCGTCGTCGAAACCGCGCTTCACGCCCCACAGCGTCGACAGCGCCAGCGCCGCGATCAGCAGGGCCACGGCTGGCGAATAGACCAGCGCATGCCGCCAGGCCGGCGCGCGATCGCGCGCATTGAGTTGCAGCGCATAGGCCAGGTAGCCGCCACAGCCGCAGGCCGTGACGAACAGGTCCATCTCCTCGAAGGTGATCCAGCCGCTCCACGGCGCGAGGCCAACCAGGGGCAGCGGCGCCAGCAGCAGCACCGGCGTCTTGACCCAGAACAGCGCGGCCAGCAGCACGACGGCGCCCCACGCCGCCAGGGCCAAGGTGCCCGACAGCGGGTGGTGCCAGGCCAGCTCGGCGCCGACGAGGCCCAGGGCCAGGCCGGCGACCAGGGCCAGCCATTGGGCCTTGGTGGCCGGCAGCCGCAGCTGCAGCTCGCCCAGGCCGAGCAGGCCCGTGGCGGGAGACGCGCCGACGGCCGACATCAGCGCAGGTGCCCCGGGACGACGCCGCACGGCGAGGCGGCGGCGAAGCGGGGGGCGGGCAAGGTTGCGCGCGGTGGATGGGCCATGGGAACCTCCGGGTCGGGGCGCGCATTGTTGCCGAGCCTCGTGCCCGGCGCACCCCTCACAAGCCCGGGTGCCAGCCCCGCTGCGGCGGTCAGCCGCGTGGCTGGCTGGGCGTGCTGGCGGTACGGACGGGCAGTTCCGAGACGCTGGCCGCAACGGCCAGCAAGCTCAGCCCCGCGGCAGCGCCCAGCCACAGCCAGCGCTTCCACCAGGCCGGCTTGGCAGCGGGGTCGCCCGGCGCGTTGGTGCTGCCCGAAGTGCCCGGATTGCGGGAGGGGCTCAGGCGCAGCCATTCGCGCAACTCGTCGGCCAGGCCCTCGGCACCGCGGGTACGCAGTTCGGGCGACTCGGCCATCGCCGCGCGCAGCAGCGTGTCGAGCTTGACCTGCGGGGCTTCCTTCAGCGTCGGCCATGCATCGGCCGAACTGCCGCGCAGCGGGGCCAGGCCCTTGGGCGTGTCTTCCCAGCCGCAGACCAGCAAGCGCGCCAGCGCCCCCAGGCCGTAGACCTCGCTGGCCAGCGTCGGCGGCTCGCCGTTGCGGCGCTCGGGGGCGATGAAGGCCGGCGACGCGCCCAGGCTCAGGCCCCGGTCGAAAGGGTCGGTCGGGTCGGGGATCTTGGTCAGGCCCAGGCCCATCAGGCGCACATTGCCGGCGGGGTCGAGCCAGATCATGGCCGGGTCGATCTCGGCCAGCAGCCAGCCTTGCTGGTGGGCCGAGCGCAGCGCCTCGCAGAGCTGCACCAGCAATTCGATGCGCTCGCGCAGGCCAAGCTGCTCCAGCCGCGGCAGCAGCGGCTCGCCATGCGTGCCTTCGACGATCAAATACGGGTGGGCGTCGGGCGTCACGCCGCTGTCGCTGGGCACGGCGATGTGCGGGTGCTGCAGCTTGGCCAGGTCGCCGGCCTGGTCGGCATAGCGCAGCATCACACCGGCGCCGTGGTCACTGCGGTCCAGCACCAGCACGGCGGCCAGGGCCTCCGTGGCCATCGCATGGTGGGCGCTGTACCACTGGCCGGCATGCGCCTGCTCGCCATCGGGCAGCGGCTTGACCAGCCGCCACACGCCCAGGGCCTGGCCTTCTTCCAGCGGAGCGGCGGCGGCCGGCGGCGGCAGAGAAAGGTTGGGCATGCGCATGGCGCGGCATATTAGGGGTGACCCCAGGGGGCTGCCACCCCGCCGTTGTTACAAGCGGCGACCGTCCGAGCATTCGCTCACGTCCCTCGATACTCGCGGCCCAGATGTTTGCCGTCCTCGCCACGACTTTCCCGTTTTTCGCGCTGGTGCTGTGTGGCTGGCTGGCTGCCGAGCGCGGCCTGCTGCCCGACAGCGCCATTCCCGGCCTCAACGGCTTCGTGCTGTTTTTCGCGCTGCCCTGCCTGCTGTTCCGCTTCGGGCGCGACACGCCGGTGCTGGAGTTGCTGAACCCCGCGCTGCTCGGCGTCTACATCGCTTCGGCGCTGCTGATCGTCTTCTTCACCATCGCGACCACGCTGTCGACGCGCGTCGGCATGAAGGACGCCGCCTTCGGCGCGCTGGTGGCGGCCTTTCCCAATACCGGCTTCATGGGCGTGCCGCTGATCGTCGCGCTGCTGGGCTCGGCGGCGGCGGGGCCGGTGGTCAGCACCATCCTGGCCGACCTCTTCATCACCAGCTCGCTGTGCATCGCCCTGGCCCAGGCGGGCGCCAGCGGCGTCGCCGGTCGGGCGGCCTTCCTGCAGGCGCTCAAGGCGGCCGGCTCCAACCCGCTGCCCTGGGCCATCGGCCTGGGCGCCATCGTCGGCGCCACCGGTCTGGTGCTGCCGCCGCCGCTCGCCAAGGTCATCGCCATGCTGGGCGACGCCGCCTCGCCGGTGGCGCTGTTCACCATCGGCGCGGTGCTGAGCCGCTCGGGCCGCGCCAACCGCGCCGCCGGGCGGGTCACGGCACCGGCGCTCTACCTGCCGGTGGCGGCCATCAAGCTGCTGCTGCACCCCGCGCTCGTATTCGCGCTGGGCGCGGCGGTGCGCTGGATGGGCGCGCCGCTGTCGGGCGGCCAGCTCGTCGCGCTGACGCTGGCGGCCGCCCTGCCCAGCGCCAGCAATGTGTCGCTGCTGGCCGAGCGCTACGGCGCCGACAACGGCCGCGTGGCCCGCATCATCCTGGCGTCCACGGCGCTGGCCTTCCTCACGTTCAGCGCGCTGGCGACCCTGCTCATCGAGCCTGCGGCAGCGTGATGGCCACGCGCAGGCCGCCGCCTTCGCGGTTGCCCAAAGCGATGCGGCCGTCATGCGCCTCAGCGATCTCGCGCGCCAGCGCCAGGCCCAGGCCCGTGCCGCCCTGTCCGCTTTTCGAGCCGGGCTCCGATCGCTTGGTCGAGTAAAAGGGGAGCAGCGCCTGCGCCAGCACCGTCTCGCTCATGCCGGGGCCGCGGTCCAGCACTTCGATGCGCAGCTCGCCGCCGGCGAGCGCCAGCCGCAGCGCGATCTCGTCGGGCTCGCTGCCCGACTCATGCGCGTTCTTGATCAGGTTGAGCAGCGCCTGCTCGATCTGCGCCGGGTCAAACCAGCCCGGCTCGGCCGGCAGCTCGCCGTCCAGGTTGAACTCGCCCAGCGTGGCCAGCCGGTTCAGGAAGCCGGCCCAATCCACCACCTCACGGTGAGGCGCCGGCAGCTTGGCGAACGCTGCATAGCCGCTCAGAAAGCCATGCAGGTGCGCGGCGCGCTCGCCGATGCTGGCCAGCACCTGCGGCAGCCGCTCGGTATTGCCGCGCCGCGCCAGCTCGGCGCCGCTATGCGCCAGCGACGAGATCGGCGCCAGCGAGTTGTTCAGCTCGTGGCTCAGCACGCGAATGACGCGCTTCCACGTCGCGACCTCGGCACGCGACAGCTCGCGCGTCATGCGGCGCAGCAGCCGCAGCCGGTGCGGCTGGCCCTGCAGGCGGAACGAGCGCGTGCTGTGGTGGAAGGTCTCTTCCGAGCCGTCGGGCAGCGTGACCGTGAAGAGCCGGTCGCCGTCGCCCGCCAGGGCTTCGCGCAGCGTCTCCGGCAGCGTGGCGATGACGGTGGGAAAGTCCAGCCCGGTCAGGCTGCGGCCGTCGCCCAGCAGCTGGCGCGCGGCCAGGTTGGCGATGGCGATGCGCTCGCTCGCGGCCGTCAGCACCAGCGCGACCGGTGTGTTCTGCACCACCGTGTCCAGCAGCAGCTCGCGCTGGGCCAGGTGCTGGCGCTGCTCGCGCAGCGCCAGGCCCAGGTCGGCGTGCAGGCGCGTCAGCGCGACCAGCTCGCGCGGGCCGTCAGGCGTCAGGTTGAGGCTGAAATCGCCGTCGCGGTAGCTCAGCACCGCGCCCTCCAGCGCGCGCGTCAGCTTCAACAGCGGCGCCACCCACGCGGCAGCCAGCCAGGCGATCAGCGGCAGCATCACCAGCACCGCCACCACGAGGGCCGTGCCGGCCTCCAGCCCGGCGCGGCGCACGCCCAGGATGACCAGCGGCGGCACGACGGCCGCCAGCGCCAGCGCCAGCAGCGCGCGCGCGCGCAGCGAGAGATGGGCCTTCATCAAATTTGGATTCCGTAACGCTCCAGTCGCCGGTACAGCGCCTGGCGTGACAGGCCGAGCTGTGTCGCCGCGCGGCTGACGACGCCGCCGGCCGCAGCCAGCGCCGCGACGACAGCCTCGCGGCTGGGTTCGTCCAGGTTGCGCCAGGCGCCGCCATTGCCGTTGGCCTCGTCCAGCCCCAGCAGGCTGGGCGTGATCTCGCCGCCCTGGCACAGCAGCGCCGCCCGCTCGACAGCGTTCTTCAGCTCGCGCACATTGCCCGGCCAGCGGTGGGCCAGCAGCGCCTCGCGGGCCGCTTCGCTCAGGCCCGCCCGGCCGGCCAGGAAATGCTCGGCCAATGGCAGCACATCGTCGCGCCGCTCGGCCAGCGGGGGCAGCCGCAGCTCGATGAGGTTGAGGCGGTAGAACAGGTCCTCGCGGAAGGCGCCCGACCTCACCATCGAGCGCAGTTCGGCATTCGTCGCGCTCAGCACGCGCACGCGGGTCTGGCGCGTCTTGCTGGAGCCCAGGCGCTCGAACTGGCCCGTCTCCAGCACGCGCAGCAGCTTCACCTGGCCGGCCAGCGGCAGGTTGGCGATCTCGTCGAGGAACAGCGTGCCGCCGTCGGCCGCCTCGAAGCGGCCCACGCGCGCCTTGGCCGCGCCCGTGTAGGCGCCGCTGTCGCTGCCGAACAGTTCCGCCTCGATCAGCTCGGCCGGCAGCGCACCGCAGTTCAGCGCGACGAACGCACCCTCCCTGGCCGCCGAGTTGGCGTGCACGAAGGCGGCGATGCGCTCCTTGCCCGCGCCGTTCGGCCCGGTGATCAGCACCGGCACGGGCGCCGCGGCGATCTGGCCGGCGAGTTCCAGCAGGTTGGCCATCGCGTCAGAGCCGAACACCACGCCAGCCAGGTTATAACGCCGTGCCAGTGCGGTTCGCCGCGTGGCTCGCGCTTCGCGCAGCTGCGCGATCTCGCGGTTGGCCTCGCCCAGCTCCAGCAGGTTCTCCACGGTCGCCACCAGCTTGGCGTCGTCCCAGGGCTTGGCCAGGTAGTCCGCCGCGCCGGCCTTCACCAGCGCGACCGCTGCGTCCAGGCGCGTCCAGGCGGTCAGCAGGATGATGGGCAGGTCCGGCCGCCGGGCGCGGATGGCGCGGAAGAGCCGCTCGCCTTCCTCGCCGGAGGTCGTGTCGGCCGTGAAGTTCATGTCCTGGATGACCAGGCCGAAGGCCTGTTTTTCCAGCAGTGCCAGGCCTTCCTCGGGGCTTGCCGCCACGGCGGTCTCGATGTCCTGGAGGGACAGCAGCAGCTCCAGCGCCTGGCACACGCCGGGGTGGTCGTCGATGATCAGTACGCGTCTCAGGGTCACTTGGGTTCCAGCCAGATGCGGTCCGCGGTCTCGCGGCGGATGCGGAAGACCGACGCCGCGCGCGGCTGGCCGCCGGGCGGGGGTGTGAAGTCGAAGCGGCCGTTGGCCAGCGCGTGCAGCTCGGTGTGAGTGAGCTGACTACCCAGCCCGAACGCGAGCGCGACGCAGTCCTGCGGCACGACGGTGTAGCGAACGATGCGGCCGCAGGTATTGCGCCCGGCGCCGATGAAGTCGCAGATCTCCTCGTGCTTCGTGCCGGCCTTGAACACCACGAAGCGGTCCCAGCTGAAGCTCGTCAGCTTGCCAAGGTCCACCTCCTTGGCAGCCGGGTCGCGCACCAGGTCGCCGATGCGCTGGCTGATCATGCCGGGGCCATTGGCGGCTTCACTGCAGGCGATGAGGGCGAGGCACAGGCACAGACCCAGGGTGGCGCAGAGGCGATGCATGGGGCGCGAGGATAGCGGCGAGGCCGCGACGCGCCGCCGGGCGTTGTGCAGCGATGGCTGCGTCAGTCGCCCGGGATGAACGGATTGTCGGCCTCGTACTCCGCGCGCGTCTTGCGGCGGTGGTCGCCCGACAGGTGGATGGCCGCCATGGCGCGGTCGATATAGATTTCCGACCGAAGCGGCCAATCATGGGCGGCCTCAAAAAGCCCCGGCATCAGCTCGTAGCTCTCGGGCTTGCCTTCAGCGTCCACGTCGTTGAACCACAGATGCGAACCACAGCTAGGGCAGAAAGCCCGCTCCGCGAAGCTGGAGGAGCGATGGCGCGTGACCTGGCCTGTGACGGTCACGGCGGACGCGTCGGCCGTGAAGCACAGGAACAACCCGCCCGACCACCGCTGGCACATCCGGCAGTGGCAGGCGCCGATCCGGGGATCGTGATGGCCGGCCACGGTGATGGTGACCGCGCCGCAGAGGCAATGGCCGGTGATGGGGGTCGTGGCTGAGGCGCCGTGGGCGGCGTCGTCACTTTGGAGGGAGGTTTGCTGCATTTCCGAGGCTCCAAAGTGACAGAGCGAACGCCGGCAAACGACGCGCCGGGAGCTGGGTGGTCAGCCACGGGCAGTCGCAGCGATCAGCAGCAAGAGTTTGGACGATGGAGGCGTCGACCGCACGGAACAGTCGGCAGGCCTTGCGGCACTGCCTACCGACCGTCCGGTCTTGCGTCAGCCCATCGTCGGCCCCAGCGGTCAGTTGCGGTCGGTGCGTGGCGCGCGCATGGCGTAGTTCGACCCGTTGGACGTGGTGGTCGTGTTGCCATCGGCCGCGGTGCGGTCGGCACCCATCAGGCCGCCGGTGCGGTTGTTCGGATTGCGGCCCATGTCCTGGTCGCCCGGTGTCACGGCAGCCTTGGCGGCACGGCCGGCGCTTGTCGAGGCCGAGTCGGCATTGGTGTCGCTGCCCATCATTCCACCGGTGCGGTTCTCCGGATTGCGCCCCATGTTTTGATCGCCGGGGGTCACTGCGGCGCTCGCCGCGCGCCCGACGGGTGTCGTGGCGGTCTGGGCCGTTGCAGTCGTTGCGAGCGCGGTTACGGCGAGCGTAACGAGAAGGTGCTTCGTCATGACCAGTCTCCGATAGAGGTAAGGGAAACTTATTGGGCAATCGGCATGCCAGCCCTGATTGGTCGCCGAGGAGCTGCAGCCGGAAGGCGCATTTCCCTTGGCTCACCCCCGATCGGCGATGGCGGCAAGCCGGGACTCAACGCCGTGGTGCCGACAGGCGGCGGCACCGTCTTGACCGACGCGTCAGTCAAGCCGCCCACGCCCCTCATTCATTCTTGAACAGGCCCTTTTCCTTCATGCGCATCAAACGCGAGCGCGTGGCCGTCTTGCGCGCGGGCGCGAGTTCGTGGATCTGGGATCCGCCGGGCATCGTGCCGCCGCGGCCAGCTTGTCCCGCGCCGGGCAGGGCTTCGTTTCCCTGCGCGACAACGGCGCCAATGTCGGGCAGTTCCGCCGCACCGATCACTTCGGTCAGCACGGGCGGCTCTTGCACGACGCTGCGGATCTCGTGCAGCGGCAGCAGCTCCGGCATGTCGCCCCGGGGCTGCAAATGTGCCGCTGCGATCTGCACCAAGCCGTCCATGTTTTCCTCATTCACGACATCGTGGCTTGCAACGTGGTCTCCGGATCGGCCGTCGTCGCCGTCGTCAGGACCGGGAATATCCAGATGCGTCAGATCCACCGTATCGCTGAGATCGACGAAGTCCGCGGCGTCGGCGCGCCGGGCCGTCCTGGCATCGTCCCGCAGCACGGCCCGCACCGAATCAGCCGCAAGCAGATCGGGCACCGAGCCGCTGCTTTCGCGCGCGGCTGCCGATCCGGTGCCCAGGTCCGGCACGTCCATGCGGTCATAGGCCTGCAGGCGCAAGCGCTCCCACACCAGCCCGGTCGACGCCAGCTGGCGCAGCCGCTCCGCCTGCGACAGACTGCTGCCGATGGACGAGAGCATCGCGTGCAGTTCGGGATGGACCTCGCTGTCGACGTCGAACTGCAGGTGAAGAACGGCCATGGTTCCTTGCCCTGCGCGCAGGTCAGGCACTGGTCGCTTGTTCCTCCGACACGGCTTCGCCGATCATCTGAAAGCCGCGCACATTGGCCGCCATGGGGTCGGGCATGATGAAGACCGGTATCGCCGGAAACCGCTTGACGAGAACGTCGCGGTAACGCTCAGGATGGCCGCCCACCAGCACCATCAGATCGATGATTTCGTGCGCGTCGCGCAGGCCGTCGATCATGCGGTTGATCGAGTCCTCGATCACCGACATGATGACCGGCTCGAAGGGCTGCAGGTCGTGGGCCACGCCGGCCAGCTTGACCGGGCTGCCGCTGCGCAGCGCATCGTTGATGCGCGGCATGACCGCGGGGCCGAGCGGCCGGCCGACCTCGGCCACCAGCGAATCAAGCACCGAGCGCACGACGCGGTGGCGCCCGGCGTCGGACGCCGCGCCGCTGGCGCGCGGATTGATGCTGCCCTGCTGGATCAACAGCCAGTCCAGGGTGTGCTCGCCGGGGTCAATCATCAGCACCGACAGATCGTCCAGGGCTTCACCGCTGGCCAGCGGCTTGAGTGCCCCCGGTGTCCTGGCGATGACCTCGTTGAGTTCGTCCAGGTGGGCGTCCAGCGCGGCGTAGCCGCCCATCGGCTGGGCCTGCACCAGAACCTTCCTGACCTTGATGTGCTTGTCGTCGCCGACAGGGATGTCGCCCTCGTAGCGCGAACGCAGGTAGTCGCGGCGTTTGCTGTCGTTGTACTGGTTGACGGGCAAGCCGAGAACGAGCACATCAATCACCGGGTCGCCAGCTTCCAGCATGTAACGCAGCGCACCTTTGGTCAGGGCTTCATAGATGACACCGCGGTAGAACTCGTCCGTCACGTCGCGCCCGAAGCTGCCGCCGGCCTGCGCCAGGCCGACGTCGCGGCCCACCTCGTAGCTGGCATCGTTCACCGGCACGTCGAAAGTGTCGCGCCGGCGCGTCCCCAGCGTGCGCACCGCGCTGGCGTCGGCCGGGATCGCCATCGACGGAAAGTTGATGAAGGCCGGTTCGGCGCCGTTGCGCACACTCAGTTTCACGAGGCCGAAACCGACGTCGATGGCGCGCACCACGGGCGCCTTGTTCGACGACCCTTGTTTCGTATCAGCATTGACTTCGCGCAGCTTGGCGTTGGACGCGTTAGGCATGTTGTTTCTCCGGTTGGGCAGCGGTTGGACATCTGAGACTCGGGAAGGCCGGAGCAATTCCGTCGAGTGCGAGCTAACTGCGAGTCTGGACGCCCCGGCCCGCCAGGGCTGTGTCCAAGCGATACAGGCGGTCCGTTGCGCTTGAACCCACGGGGCTTGTGGAATCGGACGCGCTGCGACGACGGCTGTTCAGCGAGAGCGGCCGTCACAGTCCGGCCCGCGCGCCTCCCATACGATCCGCCGGTCCTCCATCGGCAAAGGCCCAGCCCGTGCGACGCCTCGGCATCACGATCATCCTCACCCCTGCGACCACCACGCATGCTGGCGCTCAGGAGCGCCAGCGTCCCCGCAACACGCGGGCCCAGCCCTTGCGCGTTCAGGACGGCAAGCCGTGACCCCGATTCAGCAATGGCATGCCACCCGCAGCCTGCGACTGCTGCTGGAGACGCTGCGCGACCTGATGGTCTCGATGGGCCCGCTGCTGCTGCTCGGCGGGGGCCTGCTGGTCGCGGCCTACTGGTGGCTGGACCCGCAGCCGCCGCGCCAGGTGAAGCTGGCCACCGGCCCGGCCGGAAGCGCCTACGCCAGCTTCGGCGAGGGCTATGCGAAGGCACTGGCGCGCGAGCGCGTCCGTGTGGCGCTGATCGCCACGGAAGGCGCGCAGGACGATCTGGCCCATCTGCGCGCGGGCACGGCCGATGTGGGCTTCGTGCGCGGCGGCATGGCCGATCCGGTGGCCGACACCGAGGCCGGCATCGTCTCGCTGGGCAGCCTGTTCTACGAGCCGGTCTGGGTCTTCTACCGCCGCGATCTGGCCATCGCGCGCCGCCAGCCCGGCGGCGAACTGCAGCGGCTGGATCAGCTGCGCGGCCTGCGCGTCAATGTCGACCAGGACGGCAGCGGAGTACCGCAGATCGTCGAGAAGCTGCTGGCGCTGAACCAGCTGAACCCGGCCGATCTGCAGCTGTCCCATCTGGCGCCCGACGCCGCGGGCGAGGCGCTGCGCCAGGGCCGGCTGGACGCCGCGGTGCTCATCTCGGCGCCGCAGGCCGGCCTGATCCGCACGCTGCTGCGCGATCCGGCCATCGCGTTGATGGCCTTTGAGCAGAACGAGGCCTATTCGCGCCACCTGCCCTTCCTGTCCACCGTGAGCCTGCCGCGCGGTGTGGTGGACCTGGCGGCCGACTTGCCGCCGAACGACGTGCCGCTGCTCGCCACCACTACCGCCCTGCTGGCGCGCGAGCAGACGCACCCCGCGCTGCGCCAGCTGTTCGCGCAGGCGGCCCTGCGCCAGCACGGCGAGGCCGGCTGGTTCAACGGCGCGCGCGACTTCCCCAACACCCGCACCAGCGAGCTGCCGGTCAGCGCCGAGGGCGACCGCGCGATCAACGGCACGCCGCCGGCCTGGGCGCGCTACCTGCCTTTCTGGGCCGGCAATCTGCTGGAACGCATGTGGCTGGTGGTCGGCGGCTTGCTGGTGCTGATGCTGCCGCTGTCGCGCGTGGTGCCGCCGCTCTACACGTTCCGCGTGCGCTCGCGCGTGTTCCGCTGGTACGCGCGGCTGCGCGAGGTGGAAGCAAAGCTTGAAACCGGCGCTAGCGGGCGCGACGCTTTGCTCGATGAGCTGGATGAGCTGGACCGCGTCACCCACCGCATTGCGGTGCCGCTGTCCTATGCCGAAGAGCTTTACGCGCTGCGCAACAACATTCATGCGGTGCGCAAGCGCCTGTTGGCGCAGCGGTCCCGGCCAACAGACGGACCGACCGGCTGATCGACAAGCGACGCGGCGGCGTGCTGCGGACTGGCTGTGAGGCAGGCACGGTGGGACGGTGGCAGCGTCCTTGGGTTCGATGAAGTCCGCTATCAGCAGTCAATCGCACGTAATGCTAGGCTGCCTCGCCATGAGCGAGCCAAAGAAGATCGAGCTGTACGACGGCCCCGCCGGGGGCTGGGGCGCGTTGAAGAGCGTCGCCAAGCACCTGAACGAGCAGGGCGTGGCCGTGAAGGGTGCGAAGACGCTGCTGCACGCCAACCAGACCGACGGCTTCGACTGCCCGGGTTGTGCCTGGCCGGACCGTGACCATCGCTCGACCTTTGAGTTTTGCGAGAACGGTGCCAAGGCCGTGGCGGCGGAAGCGACCGCGCGGCGCGCGACGCCGGAGGTCATCGGCGCGAAGACCGTGAGCGAGTGGGCCGCGGCGTCCGACTACGAGCTGGAAGCGACCGGCCGCCTCACCGAGCCCATGGTCTATGACGCCGAGACGGACCGTTATCGCCGCACCACCTGGGACGCGGCGTTCGCGCTGATCGCCCGTGAACTGCAGGCGCTGCCCAGCCCGAACGAAGCGATCTTTTACACATCGGGCCGCACCAGCAACGAGGCCGCGTTCCTGTACCAGCTGTTCGTGCGCGAGTACGGCACCAACAATTTCCCCGACTGCTCCAACATGTGCCACGAGCCCAGCGGCTCGGCGATGAAGCCGACGATCGGCGTCGGCAAGGGCACGGTGACGCTGGGGGATTTCGAGCTGGCCGATGCCATCTTCGTGTTCGGCCAGAACCCCGGCACCAACCACCCGCGCATGCTCGGCGAGCTGCGCGCGGCGCGCAAGCGTGGCGCGCGCGTCGTCAGCTTCAACCCTTTGCGCGAGCGCGGGCTGGAGCGTTTTGCCGACCCGCAGAACGCTTTTGCGATGGCCACCTTGAGCGACTCGCCAATCAGCAGCCACTACTTCCAGTTGAAGGTCGGCGGCGACTTTGCCCTGCTCAAGGGCATGTGCAAGCATGTCGTGGCTCTGGGCGCGCTGGACCGCGGCTTCATTGCCGAGCACACCACTGGGTTCGACGATTTCAGCGCCGAGCTGGAGGCCCAGCCCTGGGCGCCGCTGGTCGAAGCCTCGGGCCTGACGCGCGAGCAGATCGAGCAGGCTGCCGATCTCTACGTGGCCAGCGAGCGCACCATCGTCTGCTGGGGCATGGGCATCACCCAGCACCGGCATTCGGTGGCGACCATCCAGATGATCGTCAACCTGCTGCTGCTGCGCGGCAACCTGGGCCGGCCCGGTGCGGGTGCCTGCCCGGTGCGCGGCCACAGCAATGTGCAGGGCGACCGCACGATGGGCATCTACGAGAAGCCCGCTGCTGCTTTCCTGGACAAGCTCGGCGAGGTCTTCGGCTTCGAGCCGCCGCGCGAGCCGGGGTTCGACACGGTCGGCGCGATCCAGGCCATGCTGGACGGGCGTGGCAAGGTCTTCATCGCGATGGGCGGCAACTTCGCTGCGGCCACCCCCGACACCGCCGCCACCTGGCGCGCGCTGCGCCGCTGTGAGCTGACCGTGCACATCACGACCAAGTTCAACCGCAGCCATGTCGTGCACGGCCGCCAGGCGCTGGTGCTGCCGGTGCTGGGCCGCACCGAGATCGACATGCAGGCGACGGGCGCGCAGGCCGTGACCGTGGAGGACTCGATGAGCATGGTGCACCTGTCCGCCGGCATGAATGCGCCGGCCAGCGAGCACCTGCTGTCCGAGCCCATGCTGGTGGCCCGCATGGCGGCCGCCACGCTCGCGCACAGTCGCACGCCGTGGCTGCAGCTGGCCGGGGACTACGCCGCCATCCGCGACAAAATCGAGGCCGTGCTGCCTGACTTCGCCGGCTTCAACGACAAGCTCAGGACCCCCGGCGGCTTTCGTCTGCGCAACACCGCCAGCGAGCGCCAATGGGCCACGGCCAGCGGCCGTGCCGCGTTCAGCACGCATGCGCTGCCCACCGACCTGGCCGTCGACCGCGCGGCCGAGCGCCACCTGGACCAACGCGTTTTCACGCTGACGACGCTGCGCTCGCACGACCAATACAACACGACCATCTACGGCCACGACGACCGATACCGTGGCGTCCATGGCCACCGCCGGGTCGTCTTCATCCATGCCGACGACATCCGCGATCTGGGCCTGAAAGCCGGCGACTGGGTGGACATCACCAGCCTCTACATCGACGAGGCCGGCGGCGACGTGCAGCAGCGCCGCGCCGAAGCCTTCCTGCTGGTGGCCTACGACATCCCGCGCGGTTGCCTGGCCAGCTACTACCCCGAGACCAACCCGCTGGTGCCCCTGCAGAGCTTTTCCATCGGCGCGCGCACGCCGACCAGCAAGTCCATTCCCGTCGTGCTGACGCCGCATGTCGACCGAACTGCTGCTGCAGACGCTGCATGAGCTGGCGCCTGGCGGCCAACCGGTCGCGCTGACGCGGCTGGCCAAGCGGCTGGACCAGCGCGTCAGCGTGCTGCTGCGTGAGCTGACCGCGCTGAGCGACGCCAGCGTGGGCGGCGTCCCCGGGCCGGGCCTGGTGCGGCTGGCCTGTGATGATGCCGGTCGTTGGACCGTGGAGTTAAGCGCTTAGCTTTTCGCCGTGCCAGGCTCGGCCATCCGGCGGTGCTGGGCGGCCAGCAGCTCGGCCGGCGTCACATTCGCCAGGATGGCCTGCAGCTTGTTCTTCCAGCCGGCCACCACGTCGCTCTCGCCGTCCTTCATCGCCTCGTAGCCGGCCTTGGCGACGTCCGCGGGGTCGGCCTTCTTGTCGTCGGTGCCGACCTTGGTGTCCGTCATGTCGGCGCGTGCGAAGAAGTGCGTGTCGGTCGGTCCCGGCATCAGGCACGTCACCGTGATGCCGGTGTCCTTGAGCTCGTCGCGCAGCGCGTAGCAGAAGGAGTCGATGAAGGACTTGCTGGCGTTGTAGACGGCCTGGAACGAGCCGGGCAGCAGGCCGGCGATGGAGCCCGTCACGAGGATGCGGCCATGGCCGCGGGTGCGCATGTCGCGCCCCACCTGCTGGATCAAGTCGAGCGTGCCAGTGATGTTGGTGTCGATGACATGGCGCACGTCGGCAAAGTCCTGGTCCAGGAAGCCGCGGCCCAGACCGTGCCCGGCGTTGGCCAGCAGCGCCGCGACGGGCCGGCCGGCGATGGCCTGCAGCAGCAGGCGCACGCCGTCCGCGGTGGCCAGGTCGGCCTTGACGACCGTCACGTCGGCACCCTGGGCGCGCAGCTTTTGCGCCACTTCGTCCAGCGGCCCCTCGTCGGCGGCGATGACCAGGTCGTGGCCGTCTTCAGCGCAGAGGCGCGCAAGTTCCCGGCCGATGCCGGAGGACGCGCCGGTGACGACGGCGAGCGGGCGGGCGGTGGTGTTCATGCAAAGCTCCTCGGCGGTTGTCAGCACACCCGGTCACGATGAACTTTCGCTTCTCGCCGCTGCGTAGGACGAGGCCTCATCGAGCTGCCTGGCGGTCCAGTTAGGGACGGCATTGCGATTGCTGGCTGCCCCTGGCACGCACTGGGACATCCCCTGATTTGTCCGGTTTCAGACAGTGCAGACGCCCCAGGCATGCCCAAATCGCGC
Organism: Pelomonas sp. Root405; assembly: GCF_001425165.1. Classification (GTDB taxonomy): domain Bacteria; phylum Pseudomonadota; class Gammaproteobacteria; order Burkholderiales; family Burkholderiaceae_C; genus Pelomonas. The sequence continues at coordinate 226,495 of NZ_LMDU01000011.1, read as the reverse complement.
CACCACAACAGGAGACACGAATGAGCCATGCCGTGCGCGACCAGGTATCCGCCGACGAATGGGCGCTGCGCCAGGACCTCGCCGCCTGCTACCGCCTGGTGGCGCTGATGGGCTGGGACGACCTCGTCTTCACCCACATCAGCGCGCGCGTGCCCGGCCCCGAGCACCACTTCCTGATCAACCCCTACGGCCTGATGTTCGACGAGATCACGGCCAGCAACCTGGTCAAGGTCGACGCGCAATGCCGCAAGCTCATCGACACGCCCCACCCGGTCAACCCGGCGGGCTTCGTCATCCACAGCGCCGTGCATGCGGCGCGACACGACGTGCAATGCGTGCTGCACACCCACACCACCGCCGGCGTGGCCGTCAGCGCGCAGGCGGGCGGCGTGCTGCCCATCTCGCAGCAGTCGACCTTCGTGCTGGCCTCGTTGGGCAGCCATGTGTACGAGGGTGTGGCCTTCCGCCCCGACGAGGGCCCGCGCCTGCAGGCCGACCTCGGCAGCAACACCTTCCTGCTGCTGAAGAACCACGGCCTGCTGACGGTCGGCGCGTCGGTGGCCGACGCCTTCCTGGCCATGCACACCTTCGAGGCAACCTGCCGCATCCAGCTCGCCGCGCAGAGCGGCGGCGGGGCGCTGACGCCGGTGGACCCCGCCATCCTGCGCGGCACCGCAGAAGCCATGCGGGTGCAGACGGGCGGCCTCGGTGGCGCCTTCGTCTGGCCGGCGCTGCTGCGCAAGCTGGACCGCGTTGGCAGCAACCACCGCGATTGACCCCTCGTCCGCCCGGCCCGGCTTGGGAGCGGCCCGGCGCTCGGCCCGCAAGAAGGAACTGACATGACCACTGCCATCCTCACCAACGCCCTGCTCGCCGTCCTCGCCGTCGTCATGGCGGGCCTGGGCCTGTCGCTGACGCTGGACGACTTCCGCCGCCTGCGCGAGCACCCGCTGGCGGCCGTGCTGGCGCTGGCCCTGCAGGTCGTCGTGCTGCCGCTGGCCTGCATCGCCGTCATCGCCGCCTTCAAGTTGCCGCCGCTGTACGCCGTCGGCCTGATGCTGCTGGCCGCCTCGCCCGGCGGCATCACGGCCAACCTGTTCAGCCATCTGTTCGGCGGTCATGTGGCCATGAACCTGTCGCTGACGGCGCTCAACACCCTGCTGTCACTGGTCACGCTGCCGCTGATCGCCAACTGGGCGATTGCGCACTACGCCGGCGGGGGGCAGGTCGTGCCGCTGCCGTGGCAGAAGCTGGCCGAGGTCATCGGCGTCATCGCCGTGCCGGTGCTGGCCGGCATGGCCGTGCGGCGCTCGCGGCCCGCGCTGGCGGCGCGGCTCGACAAACCGGTCAAGGCGCTGTCCGCCGTGCTGCTGGTGGTGCTGACGGTGCTCGCCATCGCCAAGGAGCGGCAGGCGCTGATGGGCGCCGCCGGCGAGCTGGGCGGCGCGGTGCTGGCCTTCAACCTGCTGAGCCTGGGCGCCGGCTACGGCCTGGGCCGCCTGGTACGGCTGCCGCGGCCGCTGTGCATCGCCATCGGGTTCGAGGTGGGCATCCACAACTCGACGCTGGCGCTTTACCTGGCGCTGGGGGTGCTGCAGCAGTTCCCGGTCGCGCTGCCGGCGGCCTTGTACTCGGTCAGCATGTATGTCACCGGACTGCTGTTCGGGATGTGGCTGAAGCGTTCCAGCTGACACACTGCGGCCATGAAACTCCTCGGCCGCCTCACCTCCATCAACGTCCGCAAGGTCATGTGGACCGCCGCACAACTCGACCTGCCGCTCGACCGGGAGGACTGGGGCGCCGGCTTCCGGTCTCCGCAGGAAGCGGGCTACCTGGCGATGAACCCCAACGGCCTGATCCCCGTCCTCATCGACGGCGACTTCGCGCTGTGGGAGAGCAACACCATCTGCCGCTACCTGGCCACACAGCGCTACGCCACCACGCTGCTGCCCACCGAGGCGCAGGCGCGCGCCAAGGTCGAGCAATGGATGGACTGGCAGGCCGGCGAGCTGAACAACAGCTGGCGCGTGGCCTTCATGGCCCTGGTGCGCGGCCAGCCGGCCACGCCCGACGCCATCGAGGCCGGCGTGGCGAACTGGAACCGCCACATGGGCATGCTGGACGCGCAACTGGCGCAGACCGGTGCGCATGTGACCGGCGACGACTTCACGCTGGCCGACGTCGTGCTCGGCCTGTCGGCCCAGCGCTGGAAGAACGCGCCGATCACGCGCGTCGACCTGCCGGCCGTCGAGGCCTGGATGCAGCGCCTGGGCGCGCGGCCCGGCTTTGCCGAGTTTGTCGACAACGGCATGCCCTGATCAGGGCTTCGCCTGCGCCCGGTCGACGATCTGCTGGCCGGCGAGCTTGGCAGCAGCGAGCTGTTCCGGCGTCGGCGGCACCTTGAAACGCAAGCTGCGCTGCTGGACCAAGTTCGCGGCGACCGCCGGGCCATGGGTGCCGGCCATCTGGCCATGGGCGAACAGGAAGGCCAGCTTCTCGGTCTCGCTCAGGCCCCAGGCCTCGGAGGTCACGACGGCGCCCGACAGGCTGCCGGGGTGGCCGGCCAGCGCGTCGCGCCTCATGGCGGCGGTGACTTCCTGGCGCAGCGCCGGTGCCAGCGCGTCGGGCTGCACGGCGCCCGCGTAGACCGACGCCGCCTCGGGCACGCCGCCGCGCATGGCCCGCAGCGCCAGCTCGGGCAGCAGCGCGCGGTGCTGGGCCGTGACGGTCTGGCAGCGCCGGGCTTCGGCATCTGCCTCCTGCATCAACTGGGTCATCATCTCCGGCGCCACGCCCCCGTTGCGCGCTTGCTCGAAGCTGTGGCGGCGGTGCTCGGTGGTGGCGCAGTCGCCCAGCCATTTCACCGCCGCCCAGGCCGCTGCCGGGTCGTTGCCGGCGTGGGCGCGCTCGATGTGAGCGCCATAACCTTCCGAGCCAATGCGCGGTGCCGTCGCGACCGGCTGCGTCGCCTTGGGCTGCGCTTGGGGCGGCGCAGCGGCGATGCCGGATGCGGAAGCGCCGGGCATGCTGGCCGGCGTGGGCCAAGGCAGCGGCAATGGCAGGGCAGCGCTCGGCGCCTGCGCTGGCGCGGGCTCGCCGGACAGCCAATGCCCTGCGCCAGCCAGGGACAGCAGGAGGACGGCGGCGAGCAACCAACGTGCGCGCTTCATGCCTCAGCCCCGCGTGGCGAGCAGTTCGCGCACCGTCGCCACGACGAGCGCCGGTTCGCTGAATTGCGGGAAGTGTCCGCTGCGGTCGGCCGCGACATGGCGCCCCAGCGGCGACATTGACACCAGCCCGCGCTGATGGGCCGCCCGCGCGGCCAACAGCTGCGGCTTGGTGGCCCAGCGCATTGCCGGCTTGCTGCCGGTGATCACGCGCAGCGGCACGGCGGGGAAGGGCGGCGCCGCGGCCAGCTCGGCGGCGGAGCGCTCGGTCTGGCGCGTCTCGTGGTGCGGGTGCAGCGGCGCGACGCGGTTCATCAGCCAGGCCAGCCCCTGCTGCAGCGCGTTCTCATGCGCCTTCAGCGCCGTCAGGTCCTCGGGTGCCGACGCCTCCAGCAGCACGACCCCGGCGACCTCGCCCGGATGCCGGCGCGCGAACAGGTTGGCGATCAGGCCGCCGAAGGAATGGCCGACCAGGACATACGGCGGCGGCAAATCCAGCACCGCCAGCAGGCGGTGCAGGTCCGCCGTCATCGCGCCGGCCGTCTGTGGCTCGGCGGGCGCGGCGCTGCGGCCCACGCCGGGGCGGTTGTAGGCCAGCGTGGTCGTTTGCGCCGAAAGGTCAGCAAACACGCGCATCCAGCCCGCCAGCGGCCCGCCCGAGCCGTTGATCAGCACCGCGATGGGCCCGCCCTGGCCGGCCACCAGCACTTCGACGGCGCGGCCATCGACGTCGATGACACGGGAGGCAGGCAGCGGTGACATGAAAAAATGGCGGGCCGTGATGGGCCCGCCATTCTGCTGGCGCTTTGTCGCGCCGTTAGGTCATCAACCCAGCCGCACCGGGACAAAGATCTGCTGGCCGCCGCGCGACACCAGCAGCGCCACCTGCTTCGGCGCGTCCTTCATCGCCGCGCGCACCGCGTCGATGTCCTGCACCGGCTTGCCGTTCAGCGCCAGCAGCACGTCGCCGGGCTGCACGCCGGCCAGCTGCGCCGGGCCGGTCACGCGCTCGATCAGCAGGCCGTGGTCCAGCCCCGAGCCGCGCAGCTCCTGGCGTTCCAGTGGCCGCAGCGCCAGGCCCAGCTGGCCGCCTTGGGGCGCGGCGCTGGCATCCTGCACATCCTTGTCGGCGCGGCCAAGGGCGACGGTTTCGCTGACGCGGGCCTTGTCGCGCCAGATTTCCAGCTTGAGCTTGTCGCCCGGTTGCGCCAGGCCGACGCGGCTGGACACATCGCCCGCCACGCGCACCGGCTCCCCGTCGACCGCCGTGATGACGTCGCCCGCCTTCAGCCCGGCCTTGGCGGCGGCGCTGCTCGGCTGCACGCTCGACACCAGCGCGCCGTCGGGCGCGTTCAGGCCGAACGACGCGGCCAGCGGCGCCGACAGGTCCTGCAGCGTGACGCCCAGGCGCGCGTGCTCGACCTTGCCGTGGGCGACAAGCTGGTCCTTGATCTTCAGCGCCACGTCGATGGGGATGGAGAAGGCGAGTCCCTGGAAGCCGCCGCTCTGCGAAAAGATCTGCGCGTTCACGCCGACGACGCGGCCCGAGGCGTCGAACAGCGGGCCGCCCGAGTTGCCAGGGTTGACGGCCGCATCGGTCTGGATGAAGGGCACCACGCTGTCGCCCGGCAGCGAGCGGCCCTTGGCGCTGACGATGCCCTGCGTGGCTGTCTGCTCGAAGCCATAGGGCGCGCCGATGGCCAGCACATAGTCGCCGACCTGCACCTGGCGCGGGTCGCCCAACTGAACCGTCGGCAGGCCGTTGGCGTCGAGCTTGAGCACGGCGATGTCGGTGGCCGGGTCGCTGCCCAGCACCTGGGCCTGGAACTCGCGGCGGTCGCTGAGCTTGACGGTGACCTGCTTGGCGTCGCGCACGACGTGGGCGTTGGTCAGCACCAGGCCATCGCTGCTGATGATGAAACCCGAGCCCTGGCCGCGAAAGGGCTGGGGCCCGCGCGGCTGCATGCGCATGCCTGGCACGCCGCGGAAGAAGCGGAAGAAGGGGTCGTTCTCCAACCCCTGCATCTCGGCGTTCTCCTCGGCGCTGGCCTTGTGCAGGCCGGCGACATTGATGCCGACGACGGCCGGGCCTTGGGTTTGCACGATGGCGCGGTAGTTGGGCAGCTGGGCCGGGGGCAGCGCGACGGCGGGTTGCGCTGCGACGGCAGCGGCCGCTGCGGCCACAGGCGTCGGCGTCGGCGTCGGGCTGGGCGGGGCGCCGCCCGTTGCGGGTGCGCTGCTGGGCGCCTTGTCCTGCAACCAGGCGGGCAGGGCCCAACCCGAGGCGCCCGTGGTGATGGTCACGCCGGCGGCCAGCAGGGCGGCGGCCGTGGCGGTCAATGCGGTCTTGGCAGTTCGGGTCATCGAGTTCTCCTCAGGCAGGCTGCGGCGCAGCCGATGCCAGCCACTCTAGGCAGCCAGGGTGAGGGCTCGATGAGGCGAAGGTGAGGCGAAAGTTAAGGCGCAGGCCGCGCCTGCGCGCCAGGCGCGGCGCCTACGCAGGTGTCAGCTGCGGTCGGCTTCGGGCTTGTCGCCGCTCTCCGGCGCGCGGGACGGGTCGTCCTTCTTGCGCGCGGCGGTCGCGGTGCCGTGCTTGCCTTGCGACTTGTCCTGCATGCCGATGTCGGTCGGCTCGGTCGCGTTGCCGGCGTGGCGGCGTTGGTCTTTCTCGCTGCCTTGTCGTTGCGGGTCGGGGTGGGCCATGGCGTGCTCCTTTTTTGCGGGGACATGGCGGCGGCAATCGCCGTGCCGGCAGTCTTTGCAGAATCGGCCGTCTACGCCGGCTGCTCCGCGCGTTCCTGGCAGGCGACGCAGCGCGCCGCGGTGGGCTGGGCCTGCAGGCGCGGCAGCGGGATGTCGCAGCCGCAGTCCACGCATTCGCCATAGCGCCCTTCGTCCATGCGCGTGCGGGCGGCGGCGATGTCGCGCAGCTCCTGCGTGTCGCGGCCCTGCTCGGCATGGCGCACCGTGTGGCGCGCCTCCTCCTCGCCGCGCTCGCCGTTGTCTTCCACCGGGCCGCCCGGCGTGCGGGTCATGTCGCCGGCTTCTTCGGCGCGCAGCGCGCCCACCTCGGCGCGCAGCTCAGCCTCGCGCTCGTCGAGCCGGGTGCGCAGCTGTTGCAATTCGGCGCTGTCTTGCAGGGGCATGGCGATCTCCTTGGCAGCCGGCGAGCGGGCAATTGCCGTGCCGGCAAGCCTTCTCTGCTCGCATGGCGTGGTTATCCTGCGCTTCATGTCCACCGAGCAACAGCAACTCCAGGCCGCGATCCATGCGTTGCAGGCACAGCGCGAATTGCTCGGCGATGCGGTGGTCGATGCGTCCATCGGAGCGCTTCGTGCCAAGCTGGCTGCGGTGGCAGACGCGGCAGCGCCCGCGTCCAAGGCCGTGCAGCCGCCGCAGGCGCTCAGGCAGGTGAGCATCCTGTTCGTTGATGTGGTCGGTTCCACCACGCTCAGTCAGCAACTGGACCCTGAGGAGACCAGCGCCGTCATGGACGGCTTTCTGCGGCGCGGTACCGCCACCGTGCAGGCCCATGGCGGCCGCGTCGTGCAGTACGCCGGCGACAGCATGCTGGCCGTCTTCGGCGTTCAAGAGGCTGCCGAGGACGACGCGGAGCGCGCCGTGCGTTGCGGCCTGGGCCTGCTCGACCTCGGGCGGGCGCTCGCTGCCGAAGTGCTCGCCACCCATGGCCTGGCGGGCTGCCATGTGCGCGTGGGCATCCACACGGGCGGCGTGCTGCTTGGCGGCGGCGGCGGCGGTGACGGTGACGAGAACGCCGTTCGCGGCCTGACTGTCAACATCGCTGCGCGCATGGAGCAGACCGCTGCAGCGGGGGCGCTGCGCATCAGCCATGACACCTATTCGCACATCCGTGGCCTGTTCGAGGTGTCGTCGCCCGAATCGCTGCAGGTCAAGGGCGTCGACCAGCCCATCACGAGTTATTTGGTACGCAAGGCCAAGCCGAGGTCCTTCCGGATCGCCAAGCGCGGCATCGAGGGCGTGGCCACGCGGATGATCGGCCGCGATGCCGAATTCGAGGCGCTGCAGGCCATCTTCAAAGACCTGTTTTCCCAGCCCCGCCTGCGCGTCGTTCTGGTGGTGGCCGAGGCAGGCATCGGCAAGAGCCGCCTGCTCGACGAATTCCAGGCCTGGACGGAAGACCGGCCGGAGACCGTCTACCTCTTCCGCGGCCGCGCCACCCCGCAGACGCAGGGCCAGCCCTTCGGCCTGCTCCGCGACATCGTCGCCTGGCGACTCCAATTGAGCGACGAGGACACGCTGGACGAAGCCAAGGCCAAGATCGAGCGCGGCCTGATGCCCCTCTTTGCCGATGAGCCCGAACACGCGCAAGCCCATGCCCACCTGCTGGGCCACCTGATCGGGCTGGACTGGAAGGACAGCGCGCACCTACGCGGCATCCTCGACGACCCCAACCAGATCCGCAGCCGCGCCCTGCATGCGGCGGCGCAGATGTTCCGCCGCGTGAGTGGCCAGAAGGGCTTGCCCGTCATTCTGCAGCTGGAGGACTTGCACTGGGCCGACGATGAAACCCTGGACTTCCTGAGCGATCTGGCCCAGGTCAATGCCGACATGCCGCTACTGCTGCTGGCCTTCAGCCGGCCCACGCTGCTGGAGCGACGCGCCGACTGGCTGAGCGGCGGGCAAGCCCACACACGCATCGACCTGCATCCGCTGGGCAAGGCGGACAGCCGCAAGCTGGTCAACGAGCTGTTGAAGAAGCTGCCCGAGGTCCCGGACGCACTGCGGGAAGTCGTCATGGGCGGCGCCGAAGGCAACCCCTTCTACATGGAAGAGCTGGTGCTCATGCTGATCGACCAGGGCGCCATCGACGCCTCGGGTGCCCCCTGGCAGCTGCGGGCCGACCGGCTGCTGGCGACCAAGGTGCCGTCCACGCTCACGGGCGTGCTGCAGGCGCGGCTTGACGGCCTGCCCGCGGACGAGCGGCTGACGCTGCAGGAAGCCAGCGTCATCGGCCAGGTGTTCTGGGTTCGGGCGCTGGCGGCGCTGGATGCCGACAACGAGGCGAGGCTGCCGCGCTTGGTGCAGCGTGAACTGGCGCTGCCGCGCCTCGACAGCGAGCCCGACGACCTGCGCGAATACGCCTTCAAGCATGCCCTGTTGCACCAGGTGACGTATGGCACCGTGCTCAAGCGTCAGCGCTCGATGCTGCACGCCAAGCTGGCTCACTGGCTGGCGGCGCAAAGCCAGGGCGACAGTGCCCGTGCCGGCGAGTTCCTTGGACTGACAGCCAAGCATTTCGCCGACGCCGGCGATGCGGGCAACGCGGCTGAATTCCATGCCCGCGCCGCTGAATATGCGGCCGACCGGCTGGCGCACGCGTCAGCCCTGGCTCATGTGAAGCAAGCCTTGGCTTCGATAGACGCCGCAGGGGCCAGCGCCCACCAGGCTGCGCTGCGTTGGCGGCTGATTTGCGTGCGCGAGCGAACCTGGGAGATTCAGGGCGAACGTGACAAGCAGGCGGCGGACATCGACGCGATGGACGGCATTGCCGACTCGCTGGACGACGATGCCCGGCGCGCCTATACCGCCTGCCGCCGCGCCACCCATCTCAGGCGCATCGCGGCGCATGCCGACTGCGAGCGCGCGGCGCGGCGCGCCGTGGCGCTTGCGGACAAGGTGCTGGCAAAGTGGGCCCTCAGCCTGGCGCCGGCTGGCGTCAACGATGAACTTCACGAGATACGGCTGATGAGCTTGAGATGGGTGGGCCACGCCGTGATGAGCCAGGGACGCTGGGACGAGGCGCGACTTGTCCTGCAACAAGCGTTGAGCGAGGCATGCGAGCGCGGGCTGCCCAAGGCGCAGATCCTCTGCCTCAACAGCCTGGGGATCCTGGCCGAGCGTTGTGATGACCGTGTGGGTGCCCTCGGCATGTTCCGTGAAAGCCTGGCGATATCCCGTCAAGCAGGTGATCGGCGCAATGAGGCCATCCAGCTCGGCAACGTGGGACTGCTGTCTCTGCCGCTGGGCGACTTGTCTACTGCCCAGCGCGACCTGGACGAGTCATTGCAGATGGTTCGCCAGAACGGCGACCGGGCGCTGGAGTGCGCGCGCTTGTGCGGCCTGTCTGCCCTGGCGGTGTTGAAGGGCGAGGCCGACCGCGCGCGGGTCCACGCGGGCAACGCTTTGGACACAGCAAGGGCCGTGCAGGCGCGGGAGTGGGTGGCCTTCGCATCGTTTTGCCTGGCAGATGCTCTGACAGCGGGCGGCCAGGTTGCGGCGGCGGCGGCGGCCTATGCCGAGGCGCGCACGCTGGCCGAGGAACTCAACTCAGGCTGGCGATTCGATGCAGGTGCAGGGTTGGCCAGCCTGTTGTTGGCGCAGGGTGACATCAGTGGCGCAGTGCGGGCGTTGCAACCGCTGCTGCCGCCCGCCGAGCAGCCCGTCGACGAGGCCGTCGCGCAAGGGACCGCCATGTCCGGCGGACCGGCTGCGCCTGCGAGCGCGGCCGGCAGCTTTCCTGGCGCGGAGTGGCCGCGCAAGATCGAGTTCACCATCCACCGGGTGCTTGCGACCGCAGGCGACCCACGCGCGGCTGAGTGGCTGCAGCGCGCCCACCGCACGTTGATGGCGCAGGCCGACGCCATCAAGGACGTGGCGCTGCGGCAGATGTTCCTGACCAACATCCCACACCATCGCGACATCGCCGCGCGTTGGCAAGCGCGTGGTGGGCAGTAGCGCCGCAGCGATGTCGATGCGGCAGCGCACGCGGTCCCGCGGCTAGGCAGCAGCCGGCGGCGGCGGCGGTGAAGCCATGTTCGCGGCGGCCGCGCGCGCAGATCGATCCCGACACTGCACGCCGAATAGCCTCGATGGGAGACACTGAGCCACCTTCACGAGCCGGCAGCCGATGCACCTCAGCGACGACCGCCGCACCCACCTCGGCTGGATACGCGAAACCCTCGCTGGCTGCACCGGCGCGCTGGCCGCGCTGCCTGTGGCGCTCACCGTGGGCTTGCTGGCCTTCGCTTCGCTCGGGGCGGATGCAGCCCGCGTGGCCCTACCCGCGGTCCTGGTCACTGCTGGGTTCGGCGGCCTCATCCATGCGGCGCTCAGCCGCACCAGCCTGCCGACAGCGGGCCCGTCTTCAACGACGGCCTTGATCCTTGCCACCCTGGTCACGCAGCTTGTCGCCGACCCCCGACTGGCATCGGCCACGCCCACGGGCATTCACGGCATCGTCGCCTTGTGCGGGATGGCGCTGCTGCTCAGCGGCGTGGTGCAGATCGGATTTGCACTGCTCGGCCTGGCGCGGCTGGCGCGCGTCGTGCCCCAGCCCGTGCTTGCCGGGTTCATGAACAGCGCGTCGGTGCTGACGGTGCTGGCGCAGCTGCCGCTGCTGCTCGACCTGCCACAGGGGAGCCGCTTGAGCCTGGGCCAGCTGGGTGCCGGCAACCCGGTAGCGCTGACCCTGGGCCTGGGCACCGCTGTCGGCATCTGGTGGACCGCCCGGCGCCGGCCGCGGCTGCCGGCGGCGCTGCTCGGCTTGGTGGCCGGCGCGGCGGTGCATGCGCTGTGGTCGCTGCTGGTGCCGATGTTTTGGCCTGCGCACGCCGGCTCGCTCTCGGCCGGCGCCCTTGTCGGCCCGTTGCCGTCGGCGCTGCCATGGCCGCCCGCGCTGCTGCCGCTGCTGGAGCGCGGCGGCTTGGCGCTGCTCCAGGCGCACGCCGGACCCGTCACCGTGACGGCGCTGGCGCTGGCCGCAATCAGCACGCTGGAGTCGTCGCTGAGCGTGCGCGCGGTGGACCAGCAACTCAACACCAGGCATGACCCCCGACGCGAGCTGATCGTCCTGGGCTTCAGCAACATGGCTTGCGGCCTGCTCGGTGGCTTGCCGCTCACAGCCGCGCGCGTGCGCGCCCAGGCCACGCTGCGCGCCGGCGGCCGCGGGCGTGTCGCCGTGCTGGTGGGGGCGGCGGTGTTGGGGCTGCTGTTCCTGTTGGGTGCCCCCTTGCTGGCGCGGCTGCCGCTGCCGGTGCTGGCGGGGGTAATGCTGATCGTCGCGCTGGGCCTGGCCGACCGCTGGACCGGGCACTTGCTGGCGCGCTGGTGGGCCGGCGACCATTCGCGCGACCTCGCGCTGGGCCTCGGCGCAGTGTTCGTCATGGTCGTCACCACCCTGTGGCAGGGCATGGCCGCGGGCATCGGCCTGGGCGTGCTGCTGTCGTTGGTGGCCTTCGCCTCGCGCATGAACCGCTCGCTGCTGCATGACCGCTATCTCGCATCCGCACGCCCCTCGCGCCGCATCTACCCCCTGCCTGTCGAGGCGCGGCTGCAGCCGCTGCGCGCCGGCATCACCGTCTTCGAGCTTGGCGGCGCGCTGTTCTTCGGCAGCAGTGAACAGCTGCTCGACGCAGCCGACACGCTGGATGCCGAATGCCGCAGCCTCGTGATCGACATGCGCCGCATGAGCGCCATCGACGAGTCCGGCGCCGTGGCGTTGCAGCAGGTGGTGGCACGGCTGCAGGCGCGGGGGATCCGCGTCGATCTGGCGGGGCTGGCGCTGGGGTCGGCGGCGGCACACGCGCTGCACAGCTTCGGCGCGCGTTCGCTCGCCGCGCCCCATGTTCTGCACTGGCCGGACGCCGACCGTGCCATAGAAGCGGCGGAGCACCGCCTGCTGGATGAAGGTGACGTTCTGGCGATGGCCGAGGTTTCCCTGGCCGACTCGGCACTGCTGGCCGGGCTGGACAGCGCCCAGGCGGCCGTCGTCATCGCCAAGCTGCAACCCCGATCTTTGGCCGCGGGCGAAGCCCTGTTCAGGGAGGGCGACCCGGGCGACCGTCTGTATGTGCTCGGCAAGGGTTCGGTCAGCGCCGTCAGCCAGCCTGACCGACATGGGCGCACGCAGCGCTACCTCAGCGTGTCGCCGGGCATGATGATCGGCGAGACGGCGATGCTCGACGGCGGTGGCCGCACCGCCGGGGCGGTGGCCGACGCGCCCACGCTGGCCTACGCGTTGACGCTGGACAGCCTGGACGAGATGGGCCGCAGCCATCCGGCCATTGCGATCCGGCTGCATCGCAACGTGGCCCTGCACCTGTCGCAACGGCTGCGCGGTGCGGCGGGCGCGTGGCGCGACAGCACGCGCTGACCCGCAACACCGACACCGTCGGTCATCGCGCGCTGCCGCGGGTCCACGTGGCCACCGGTGCGGCGTCCTGCCGGTCACCGTGCGCCGCCAGCGCGGGCGCCGGCTGACCGGCGAGCCGCGTCCAGGCGGCCAACTGTTCCGGGGTGCTGTCCCATTCGCGTGCGAACACCGAAGTGCCGTGCCGGTACATCCACAGCGCCAGTTCAGCAGAAGGTGCGTGCCCGGCGTTTGCCAACGCGATGAACCGGCCGTAGGCCTCGGGGAAGCGGGCCTGGCGGAACGAGGTCAGCGCGTCCGCATGCGAACGCTCGATGGTTGCTGGCGTCGACTGCGCGATTGCGCTTGGCGCGTGGCTGCCCAGCACGAGCAGGGCAGCGGGGATCCACTTGAAGGCGGCGTTGGACATGGTGAGGCTCCTGGGCGTGTGCGTTGGATAGGCGGTCCCGCCGGGAGGCGGCGGCGCCTTTTGCAGCGGTGATCGCATGGTCGCGCCGCCAGCGCCCCGTGGAGCGCACCGGTTCAATAGTGAACGCCCGATGCGCTGCGGGCCGGCTGATGGCGTGGTTACAGTGACTGGCGCCTGGCGGTCCTCGGGCTCAGCAACGAACGCGGGAAACGGCGATGGAACAAGCGGACGAGATCCTGGTCGAGCTGGCGAAGCTGGGCGACACGCGCACCTGGGAGCCTGGCACCGCGGTCGTCAACGAGGGCGATGTGGCGGACTGCATGTACATCGTGCACAGCGGCGAACTGCGTGCAGTGGTGGCTGGCGAAGGCGGGCGCATGGTGGAGCTGAACACACTGGGCGCCGGCGAGTTCTTCGGCGAGCTGATGCTCAGCGGGGAGCGGCGTGCCGCCACGGTGGAGGTGACGTCCAGGGCAAGGCTGACACGCGTTGGGCGCGCCGAGCTGGAGCGCGTGCTGGCGTCGCGGCCCGATCTCGCCCATCACCTCATTCAGCGCCTCGTTGAGCGGGTGCGCACGCTCACGCGCACCGTGGGCCGCCTGGCCTCCGTCGACGTGTACGGGCGGCTGGTGGGGCTGTTTGAGGCGCTGGCCATCGACACCGGGGGCCAGCGTATGGTGCCGGGCCCGCTGAGCCAGACGCGCATCGCTGAGCGGCTTGGTGCGTCGAAGGCCATGGTCAACCGGCTGCTGCAGGACCTGGCGCGCGGCGGCTATATCGAGGTGTCGCGAGAGCGCATCGTGCTGCTCAGGAAACTGCCGCCGCGCTGGTGACGGCGAGCCGGCTTGCCTCAGCCGGCCCGGCTCCGTGACAACCCGCCCGGGACATTCCCGGGTGCGGCACGGCGACGCAAATCCATGTCGCGCCGCTGCAAGTCGCCTGCTACCCAGCGCCCAAAGCCGTCACTACCGTGCATCCAGGGTCGAGGCCGCCATCCCGGCGCCGCCCTTCTCGCCTGGAGTGTCATGAGAAAGAACATCACCGCCCTCGTTGGGGCCCTGCTGCTGGGCCTGGCCAGCGCACCGGCCTTGGCCGGCAAGATCTTCCTGTCCGGCGGCGCCTATGACGACGTCAACACCGACCTCTTCGTCAACGGTCTGCGCAAGGCCACGGGCCGCGACAGCAGCTACACGCCCAACATCAGCAGCACCAACAACTGCGGCAGCAACTGGGCCACCACCGTGTGCCCGCGCATCGCCGTCATCACGGCGTCCAAGGAGACCTATGCCGTCGGCCTTGACGCCTTCAACAACGACATCCCGGCCAGTGGCTCGTCACCGGTCAAGCGCGGCTACTACAACCTCTTCCAGACCCACGGCTTCAGCCCGAAGCACATCACGGCCCACGTCGACAACTACGGCGTGCATGCCAGCAGCAGCACCACGCAGGGCCAGGCCAACATCGCCCTCATCAACCAGGCCGACGCGGTCTGGATCGTCGGCGGCGACCAGGCCAAGGTCATCCGCACGCTGCTGACCGACAGCGGTGCCGACTCCGGCCTGGCCGCTGCGCTGCGGGCGCGCTGGAACAACGGCAGCGGCAACATCGTCATCGCCGGCGACTCGGCCGGCAACCATGCGCTGAACGTGAAGATGCATGCCGGTGGCGTCAGCTATGGCTACCTGTACTACGGCGCGGACCTGCCTGACACGGCCGTCACGGGCTGGCAGACGCTGGGCGACACGCGTGACGGCACCAGCGCGCTGCGCTACCTGGAGAACGGCGCGACGATGAAGGGCCTGGGCTTTCTGCCCGCGGGCATCCTCAGCGACACCCACTTCGACAGCCGCTCCGGGCGCCTGGGCCGCCTGGCCGCCGCGCTGCGCGACCTCAGCGTGGCCCAGGGCTTCGGCGTCGACGAGAACACCGGCGTGCTGGTGGACACCTCGTCACAGACGGCCACCGTCTATGGCGCCAACCGGCTGCTGATCGTCGACACGGCGGCGGCAAGCGTGCAGACCGGCAGTTACTACAAGGTCAACGGGCTGCGCGTGAGCCTGCTGACGCCGGGCGACCGCTACAACTATTCGAGCAAGGTCGTCACCAGCAGCAAGAGCGCCATCGGCACGGCCTACTACTACGGCAGTGCTTACAACTCGGCCGACATCTTTGCCGCGCTGGAGACGTCCAAGTCCCTGACGCGCGTGGTGGACCAGACGCCGACGATCAATACCGGCACGGCCCCGGTGCCCGTCTACAGCAGCGGCCCGACCTACCCCAGCGGCTCGCCCGTCATCCGCCTGCGCTTCACGCGCGACGCTACCAGCAAGGGCTACTACAGCGGCGGCAAATACACGGTGGACAAGGTGAAGGTGGATATCTATTGACCCCTCGCCTGGTCTTGCGCCGCTGTACGCGGGCAAGCCCAGTCGGTCCCCCGAGGCGACGGCGGTGCTTGCCGGATTGACCGGCAAGCACATCGCCTGACGGGCCGGCTTGGGGCGGCCCGGCGCTCGGCCCAAATACTCACCCTTGCATCGTCGACGCAGCCGCACGCGGGACGGGCCAAGCCAGCACTGGTCCACCGTCATCGATACGCGCATGCACGGGCGGCAGGAAGCCTGCCGCCTGCAGTGCCATCAAAGCTGGTCTCGCCGCGTCGTCGACATCCAGCACGCGGCTCTCGGCCTCTTCACCGAGGAAGGACAAATACACCGTCTGCCGCGGCAACAGCGCCGCCAGGTGGCTGCGCCAGTCCGGCCCCAGCCGCGCTTCGGCCTCGGCCGGGTCGCCGGGGTAGAAGCGCGCGCCCAGGGCCTGCCAGAAGGGCGAGTGGCCCTGTTCGTCACGCCGGCCCGGCAGCTCGGCCACCAGCCAGTCGCCGAAATCGGCCGGCCGCTCGCGCAGCTGCGCCTGTGCGGCAGCGATCAGTGTCGACACCGCCGCCACCTGAGCGGCCTCGCCCAGTCCCGGCGCCGTGCGCAGTTCGGTCAGCTCGGCATGGCCGGTGTGGTCGTTGCCCAGCAGCAGCGTGGTCTGCACGCGGAACAGCTCGAGCTCGGCGGCGGCATGCACGACGCGGCCGAGGCGGAAGTGGTAGCGCGGTAGCGTCAGGCCCAGGCGCGGCACCAGCAGCAGCGACGCATTGCTGTCGTCCAGTGACAGCCGGATGCCGCCCGTTTCATGGGTTAGCAGGATGCGGCTCATGCGGACACCTCCGTCTGCAAAGGCGTCATGACAAGGCGCTCGCCCGGCTGCGCGCCGACGCGGGCGGCGGTGCCGGCGTCCACCTCGCGGCCGACCTGGGCGAGGACGGCGCGAAAGCGCGTGCGCTCCGTGCAAGCCAGCAGGGCCCACTCGCGCTCGCGCACATCGGCCTCGGCCGCCACGACGACCTCGCGCGCCAGCCTCACGCTGCGCAACGAGGCCAGCGGCGCGTCCACCGTCGGCCCGCCATCGAAGATGTCGACATAGCTGTCGGCATCGAAGCCCTCGTCCTGCAGCACCGAGAAGGGCAGCTCGCCCACCGGGTGCAGCTGGCCCAGGGCCCACTGCGCGGCCTCGGGCAGCAGGGCGACATAGATGGGTGAGGGCGGCATCAGGTCGGCGATGAAGGCCTTGCTGCGGCCGCCGACGATGAGTTCGGCCTGCGGATAGTCCATGCCGAAGAAGCGCCGGCCGACGGCATCCCAGAAGGGGCTCTGGCCGGCGGCGTCGGTGATGCCCGGGCTCTCGGCGGCGATGCGCTCCGAGAAGCGCTCGGCATGAGCCCGGATGAAGAGCAGCCGCGAGCGCGACAGCAGCTGGGCGGCGGGGCCGTGCTCGTAGTCGGGGTCGAGATAAAAGGAGGTCAGCAGCGTCGCGCCGGTCAGGTCGTGGCAGAGGTGCAGGGTGTGCATGCGCTGCGACACCCCTAACGCATTGCTCGCATGCACGACGAACTCGTTGCGGTAGCTGTAGAAGCGGTCGAAGAAGCCAGCGCTGGCGGCAATGCCCGAGCAGCCGACCACGCGACGGGCCGACATGTCCTCCAGCACGAAGAGATAGGTCTCCTCGCCGCTGGCGTCGTCCAGGCTGGCAAAGGACTGCATCGACGCGGCGATGCGCGCGGCCAGCTTGGCCTCGTCGTTGGGCAGCGAGCTGATGCCGTCGGCACTCGCCGCCGCCATGCGCATCAGTGCGGGCAGGTCGGCCTCGGCCACGGGGCGCAGCAGCAGGTCATTCATGTGGGGTCTCCGGGAGTGGGCGCAGAGCGCCAGGCCAGCGCGCGCCGGCTGCGTTCGTCGCGCGGCGTGTGGCCGAAATGGCTTTTGTAGGCGTTCGAAAAATGCGGGCCCGACGAGAAGCCGCAGGACAGGCCGATCTGCAGGATGGACTGCGAGCTTTGCTGCAGCAGGCGCTGCGCGCGCCCCAGGCGCAGCGCCAGGTAGTGGCGCGAGGGCAGGGTGTCCAGGTGTTGCTTGAACAGCCGTTCGAGCTGGCGACGCGACACGCCGACAAGGGTGGCCACCTCCTCGGTCGGCAGCGGCTCGCCGAGGTTGGCCTCCATCAGCGCCAGCGCTTCGGCCAGCTTGGGGCTGCCGGCGCCGCGGCGCTCGCTGTAGCCCGCGCGCTGGCGCTCGTCGCGCGGGCGCAGGCCCTTCACGCCCAGCCACTGCGCCAGCTCCTGGCCCAGACGCTCGCCATGCTGGGCCGCCAGCCAGGCGCCGCACAGGTCCAGGCTGGCCAGGCCCGAGGCGGCGGACAGTCGCAGGCCATCGGCGCTGATCTCCCACAGACCGTTGGCCCAGGCGACGCCAGGGTGGGCCTCGGCCAGGCTGTCCAGCAGCGCCCAGTCGGCGCAGGCGCGCTGGCCGTCGAGCAGGCCGCAGGCAGCGAGCTGGGCAGCGCCGGCGTCGATGCCGCCAAGCACGACACCGTCGGCCGCCCAGCGCTTGAGGCGAGCCGCCAGGGCGGGGTCGCAGGGGCTGGTGTCGGCGGCGATGACGATGACGGCGTGCCAGTCGACGTCGAGTGGCAGGGCCTCGGTGTGCAGTTGGGCGCCGTTGCCGGCGGCAACCGGTCCGCCGGCCAGCGACAGGCAGTCGCAGCGCCACACCGCCTCGGCCTGCAGCTCGTTGGCGGCGGCCAAGCTGTCGAGCACGCCGGCCAGGGCCAGCAAGGAGAAGCCGGGCAGCGGCAGAAGCGCGACGCGGCGGCGTGTGGGTTCTGCGTTCACGGTTGCTGTTCCGTGAGTGCGTCGACCCGAAGGCCCATGCCGGGACGTCGCCCCGGCCGGCGACCTTCTTTTTGAGCGACCAAAAAGAAGGCAAAAAGTCGCCCCCGAACCGCCCGGCCCTTAGCTTCGCAGCGGGCTGCCCTGCGGTGCTCGCGGCTTGCAACCCCGCGCAGAACTCCCTTCGCTACGCTGCGGTCAAACAGCTGCGCGGAGTCAGAGCTTGAGGCGTGCTGCGCACGCGGTTGCAAGCCGCTGCGCTCCTCGGCGGGCTTAAAGGGGGGGTGAAGGAACAGCCGGCGATAGCCGGATGTCCGGCTTGGCTGTTGGGCTGTCCGGCTGTTTCGGCTCTCCCCTTCAAAACCGCCGAGAAGCGCAGAAGGCCGAGGCGCGTGCGCAGCACGCTTCGACATCTGACTCCGCGCTACTGTTTGACCGCAGCGTAGCGAAGGGAGTTGAGCGCGGGCCTCGGCCTTCGAGCATCGCAGGGCAGCCCGAAGGGCCGGTTTTGCAGGGGCGCTTTCTTTGCTTACTTTCTTGTGCGCACAAGAAAGTGAGTCGCCCGCCGGGGCGAACTCCCGGCTGGGCCTTGCCAAAAAGCCAAAGCAATGACGAAGCATCACCCCATTGTGCTCACTGCCAGTTCACCAACGCCGGCACCGCCAACAGCGCCAACGCCATCACGAGATAGATCGCCTGCAACGGCAGCATCCACTTCACCCACTGCCCAAACGGCACCCCAGCCAGCGCGAGCACGCCCACCGTGATGCCCGAGGTCGGGATGATCGGCGTGGTCAGCTCGCCGAACTGAAACGCCAGCACCGCCGTCTGCCGGGTCACGCCCACCAGATCGGACAGCGGCGCCATGATGGGCATGGTCAGCGCGGCCTGGCCGGTGCCGGAGTGGATGAAGAAGTTGATGACCGACTGGATGACGAACATCTTCTGCGCCGAGAACACCGGCGAGCTGCTCTCCACCAGCGGCGCCAGCGCATGCAGCATGGTGTCGATGATCTGGCCGTCGCGCATCAGGATGACGGTGGCCTTGGCCAGCGCGATGACCAGTGCCGTGCCGACCAGATCGCGCGCGCCGTGCAGGAAGGCGGCCATGAACTCGTCCGCCGACAGCCGCGCGACGATGCCCACGGTGATGGCCATGACGAGGAAAAGCGCCGCGATCTCCTCGATGTACCAGCCGTACTTGACGACGCCGACGATCATCACGCCGAGGGTCGCCGCAAACAGCCACAGCACGGCGCGGTGCCGGCCGGTCATGCCGGCGAAGTTCTCGAAGCTGGCCAAGTCCAGCGTCTTGCGGCGCTCCTGGTCCATCGCATAGGTGGGGCTCAACTGGGGCGAGCGCTTGATGCGCGCCGCCCACCACATCAGGAAGCCGACGGTCAGCGCCGTGGCGATCGCCCAGCAGATGGCGCGGTAGCCGATGCCGGAGAACAGCGGCACGCCGGCAATGCCCTGGGCCACGCCGACATTGAAGGGGTTCAGGAAGGCCGTGGCGAAACCCACCTGCGAGCCGACGAAGGGAATGGCCACGCCGGTCAGCGTGTCCAGCTTCAAGGCCAGCGCCAGCGGGATGAAGATCAGCACGAAGGGAATGGCTTCTTCCGCCATGCCGAAGGTGGCGCCGCCCAGCGAGAACAGCGTGACGAAGACGGGAATGACCGCCACGCGCACCAGGGCCGAGCGGTTGTGGGCGCGCGCGACCGACTTGATCATCGCGTCGATGGCCTGGGTGCGCTGCAGCACCGCGAACGCGCCGCCGACGATGAGCACGAAGCCGATGATCAGCGCCGCCTCGACAAAGCCCTTGATCGGCGAGGTCAGCAGCGCCACCAACCCTTGCGGCTTGGCCTCCACCACGTGATAGCTGCCGGCGAAGATGACGTTCTTGCCGTCAACGAGCTGGGTGTCGAATTTGCCACCGGGCACGACCCAGGTGGCCGCGGCAATCAACGCCAGCAGGACGACCAGCAGCACGTAGGTGTTGGGGAGCTTGAGTTTCATGGCGAGAGCAGCGATCCGCTTCGGTAGGCGACCGAACCGGCGATCTTGGCCAGGCGCATGCCGCGGGTGGCGAAGCGGCGCGACGTGCGCGCAAAGCAGCGGCCGCTGGCACGGGCATGCAGGGCGGTGCGGGCATCGGTCAGCGGGCAGATGATTTCCACCACCAGCTCGCCGGCCTCGACCCAGTCGCCCGGCTGCTTGGCGAAGACGAGGATGCCGCTCGATGGCGCCGTCAGCGGCTCCACGCCCTCCAGCGGTGTCGGCTCGCAGCCGGCCGGCGCGCGCGGCGCGGTGCCGTCGACATGGCCGAGGTGGCGCAGGAAGGCCAGCAGCGCGTCGGCGTCCTGCTCGGCCAGGTCGTGCGACACCTCCGTCTCGCCGCGCAGCTCGACGGTGGCGGCCAGGCAGGCCTGGGCATCGATGGGAAAGCGGCCCTCGAAATGCGCGGCCAGCTCCCACCAGATGCGCGACGCCGTCTCGTCGAAGGGGTCGTCGCCCGAGACCTCGCTGTACAGCAGGGCTTGCGCGCCGAGGTAGCCGGCCAGCGGCTGGAAGGCGGCCGTCTGCGGTGTGCCGGTGTAGACGTGCATGACGGCCTGGTTGTCGCAGTGCAGGTCCAGCACCAGGTCGGCGTCCATCGCCAATGTCTGCAGCAGCAGCTTGAGGGCGTTCGTTTCGCTGCCGGGCTCGACCGCGGCCAGCAGCTCGTGGCAGGCGGCGCGGATGACGCGGGTGTTGGCGGCCACGTCGGCGCCGAGCCGTGGCTCGACGAGCGGGATCAGCGCGGCGGTGAGGTGCTTGAACTGGCGGTTGAAGTTGGCGCCCGTGCCCATGTCGAAGCGACCGAAGGCCGAGCCCTGGATGTCCTGCGCCAGGCCGATGGGGTTGGCCATGGGCACGAGGACGATCTCGCCGGCAATCGCCCCCGCCGCATCCAGGGCCGACAGCCGCTCGATCAGGCATTGCGCTACCAGCATCGGCGGTATTTCGTCGGCATGCAGGCTGGCGTGGAGATAGGCCTTGCGGCCCGACGCGGCGCGGCCGAAGTGCAGGCTGCGCAGGCGCCGCTGCGTGCCGGCGCTGGCGGGCGGCAGGTCGTGGAAAAGGGTTTGCATGGTCAGCTCAGAAATGCAACCACAGAGGCACTGAGGCACAGAGCAAGGCAAGCCTTGGATTCACTCCGTGCCTCTGTGTCTCTGTGGTTGCCTTTGGGTTTCTTGTCAATGGGCGACGAGCGGGGTGAACAACGGCTGGGCCACGCGCACGGGGATCACGTCCAGGCGCGCCTTCAGCACCGTGTAGTCCTCGCCGCCCAAAGCGCCGCTGAACCAGCCGACCAGGCCCGGGCCCTTGTAGAGGCGGAATTCGAAGCCGAGGTCTGGCGCCATGTCGCCGGCGCGGGGCTTGGCGCGATAGGCCAGGCCGCGCACCTCGGGCAGCGGGCTGTCCAGCAGTTGCGCCATCGCGGTGGTGATGGTGGAGTCGCCGAGGATGTCGAGGAAGTAGCCGTCGCTTTGCAGATAGGGCTTGTAGTCGCTCGCGGCCGGGTCGATCTTGGCCTCGCGTAGCTTGTGCGGGGCGGGTGTCGTCACGCCGGTGCTGAGGTCGTGACGGTCGCCGCGGTCCAGGTAGCTCAGCAGCGCGCCGCGCAGGTTGAAGGCCGGCAGCTTGGGGTCGGACGTGGCCTCGGACAGGTCCACCAGCAGGGCGCCGCGCGCGCCGATCACTTCCACCTCGGCGCCCTTGACGACGATGGCCGAGTTTTCCTCGACGCCCAGCCCCAAGCGGTAGTTGAAGGCCCGCATCGCCGGCAGCATGCGGCCGATGCGGCCGCGCTTGAGGAAGTGCTGGTCGATGAAGAGGTCGGGCCCGACAAAGCCCAGCCCGCGGTCGTACTCGCGCCGGTCGCGCCACTGGCCCTTGAGGATCTGCATGTTGTCCTGCGCGTCGCGGAACATCATGCGGCTCATGATGGCCGCGCCCGCGCTGGTGCCGGCCACCACGCCGCCGCCGTCGAAGACCTGGCGGATGGCCTTGAGCATGGCGGTGGGCTCGCCGCCCGGCTGCAGCGTGTCGACAATCAGTTCCTGCGCGCCGCCCGAGAAGAACACGGCCTTGGCGGCTGCCACCTTGGCGATCAGCGCCGGGTCGTTGAGATTGGCTGGCAGGTCGACGCCTGCCAAGCGCGGCGCGACGGGAATGGCTTCGGCATGGGCGCCGCGGTGGTTCAGCGCGGCCACGATCTGGCCGGCGCTGCGCTCGGGATTGGCGGCGGCCGTGGCGAACACGGCAATGCGTGCGCCGGCCCCGCCGGCCTCGTCGACGATGCGCTGCCACACGGCGTCGTTGTCGGTCTTCAGCGCGCCACCGATGACGATGGCCGTGCCGGCATGGGCCGCGCTGCCGCACCACAGCGCACAAAACATAAGTCGTTTGAGGAAATTCATGAAGCCATGTTGGCAGTGCCCCGCCGCAGCAGCCAGCGGGTTAGGCCCCAAACCAAGGCGCGGCGCACCACGAACGCAATTGCATGTCGCTTCTGGGCAAGCCGTGTTGCAGGGCCGCTCCTGACGCTTGCCGAGAAGCGACGCGCATTTGCGTGCAAGCGACCGGCGCGCCAAAACCCCATAGGCAACCCCTGCACCGCATCCCTAACCTGAGGGGCATCCGCTCCACCCATTCACAACACGAGGCCCTATGACTTCAGCTCCCTCCTTCGCACGGCACGCGCTGGCTCACGCCGCGCTGCTCTGTCTCATCGCGCTGCCGGCGCAGGCTCAGGA
This sequence comes from Pelomonas sp. Root405, assembly GCF_001425165.1. Taxonomy (GTDB): domain Bacteria; phylum Pseudomonadota; class Gammaproteobacteria; order Burkholderiales; family Burkholderiaceae_C; genus Pelomonas. The sequence continues at coordinate 203,769 of NZ_LMDU01000011.1, read as the reverse complement.
ACAGAAGCTCGAACGTGTCGAGATCACCGGCTCCAGCATCAAGCGCATCGACGGTGAGGCGGCCCTGCCGGTGGACGTCATCAAGCGCGGCGACATCGACAAGGCTGGCGTGACGACCGCGGCCGAGCTGCTGCAGAAGATCACCTCCAACGTCGGCGGCCTGACCGACGGCGCCAGCATCACCGACCAGTCCGGCGCCCAGCGCGGCTTCAACGGCGCCAACCTGCGCGGCCTGGGCGTGTCCAGCACGCTGGTGCTGCTGAACGGCCGACGCCTCGCCAACTTTGCTTCGCCCGGCGACAACGCCGGCGTGGACCTGAACAACATCCCGGCCGGCGCCATCCAGCGCGTGGAAGTGCTCAAGGACGGCGCTTCCGCCATCTACGGCACCGACGCCATGGGCGGCGTCATCAACTTCATCACGCGCAAGGACTACCAGGGCGTCGACCTCGGCGTCTATGCGTCGCGCACCGACGAAGGTGGCGCTGGCAAGACGACCTTCTCCGCGTCGGCCGGCTTTGGTGACCTGGCCAGGGACCGCTTCAACGTGTTCGCCGCGCTGGACGTTCAGAAGCTCGATCCGCTGAGCTCGGCCCAGCGCAAATTCATCCAGGAATACGACCTGCCGGGCCGGCTGGCGCCCCAGCTGTCCAGCAACACCTTCCCGGCCAATGTCGACCTGACCGCGGGTCAGCTCACGGCGCTGAACAACTTCGTGCTGGCCAACCCCAACACCGCGTTGAAGGGCAGCAACGCCAACGGCACCTGGAACCCGGGCGGCGGCACCGCGGCGCCGCGCCGCGTCAACTTCGCCAAGTCCAGCTGCACTGGCGGCCTGAACCCCAACTCCCTGGCCCCCACAGGCCCGGGCGGGCGCGAGGGCTGCGCCTTCAATTACATGGGCGACTCCGAGATCTACCCGGCTTCGGACAAGGCCAACATCGTCGGCCGCGCCACCTTCCAGATCGCCGACGACCACCAGCTCTTCGCGGAAGTGCTGCTGTCCAAGACCGAGACCGACTACGCCGCTTCGCCGGCCACCAACCGCTTCCGCGCGGCCGTCGGCATCACGCTGCCCACGTCGCTGCAGCAGCAGACCGGCATCACCACGCCGGTGGACTTCCGCTTCCGCCTGACCGATGCCGGCAAGCGCACCAGCCGCGTCGAGAGCGAGGCCACCCGCGTGGTCGTCGGCGCCACCGGCCACTTCAGCGGCTGGGACTACGACACCGCCATCAATGTCGCCACCAACAAGGCCACCGACACCAACATCGACGGCTGGGTGTCGCTGACCAAGCTGGAGGCCGGCATCAAGGCCGGTGCCTACAACCCCTTCGTGCCGTCCACGGGCGATGCGGGTCGCAACTTCATGAACGGCATCAAGCTCAATGGTGCCGCGCGCATTGCCGAGGGCACCAGCACCAGCATCGACGGCAAGCTGACCCGCGCCCTGACGGCGCTGGCCGGCGGTGACCTGATGCTGGCCGTCGGCGCCGAAGTGCGGCGCGAGGAAACCGAGTTCAGCGCCACTGACGTGCTGAAGAGCAATGACATCGTCAACGACCGGTCCAGCTCCGGCGCGCTGCTGGCCGACACCCGCCACAAGCGCGACGTGATGGGCCTCTTCACCGAGCTGTCCGCCCCCTTCAGCAAGCAGTGGGAAGGCCAGTTCGCCATCCGCCACGACCGCTACGACGGCGTGTTCGACGCGGCCACCGGCACCACCTCGCCCAAGCTCAGCACCACCAACCCCAAGATCGGCCTGACCTTCCGCCCCGACCGCGCGCTGCTGGCCCGCGCGTCCTACGGCACGGGCTTCCGTGCGCCGACGGTGTCGGAAATGTTCCGCCCGGTGCGCAATGGCATCACCGCCAGCTTCGTCAAGGACCCGGTGTCCGGCGAAGTCGCGCAGATGGTCGTCGACCGCTTCTCCAACCCCGCCCTCAAGCCCGAGAAGTCCAAGCAGTTCAGCATCGGCATGGTGTTCGAGCCTTCGCGTTCCTGGAACGGCAGCGTCGACTACTGGGCCATCCGCAAGACCGACATCATTTCGGAGATCGGCGAAGAGACGATCTTCACCAACCCGGTCTACTACAACGACCCGATCATCGTGAAGCGCTTCTCCGACGGCTTCGTCGACATCGTGACGGTCCGCAAGGAGAACCGCGGCAAGCTCAACACCTCGGGCCTGGACCTCTCGTTGTCCTGGCGCGGCGAGGCCACCGCCTATGGCCGCTTCGGCGCCAGCCTGGCAGGCACGGTCGTCACCGAGTACAAGTTCAACACCGACCCACGCTCGCCGCTGATCAGCGGCCTGGGCAAGTTCCGCGACGACAAGGCCGTGCAGCGCTGGCGCCACAAGCTCAGCGTGGACTGGGACATGGGCCCCTTCAGCGCGACGGTGACCAACAACTACATGTCCGGCTACACCGACCAGAACACGCCGGGCCTGGCCGCGCCCGAGTGGAACGACCGCGAGGTCAAGCCCTACTCGCTGTGGGACCTGACCGCCAGCTACCGCATCACGCCCGAGCTGCGCTTGCGCGCCGGCGTGCTGAATGTGGCCGACACCGCGCCGCCCTTCACCAACCAGTCGCGCTACTTCCAGGTCACCTACGACCCAACCTATGGCGACACGCGCGGCCGCACTTTCTTCGCCAGCTTGAGCTATCAGTTCCGCTGAGCGGCGAAATCAATCTCGGCCCGCAAGCCGCCGAGATGCGAAGGCGCCAGCACCACGCTGGCGCCTTTTTGTTTGGCCGCCGCCCGCACGATGGCCAGGCCCAGGCCGCTGCCTTCCACGGCCGTGCCTTCGCCGCGCTGGAAGCGGTCGAAGACACGCTCGCGCTGCTCGGCCGGAATGCCCGGGCCGTCGTCGTCCACGCGCAGCAGCGGCGCGCCACCGGGGCCGCGCAAGGCGCTCACCTGCACCGTTCGGGCGCCGTACTTCACGGCGTTGTCGATGAGGTTGCGAAAGGCGCCGCGCAAGGCCTGCGGGTCGCCGCTCAGCGGCAGCGGGTCGGGGGCGGTCAGCGTGAGGGCCACGCCGGCCTTGGCGGCCAGCGGCTGCACGTCGGCCACGGCCTGGGCCGCCAGCTCGGCGAGGTCCAGCGGCTGCTCGACGGCCGCAGCGCCGGGCTCGGCGCGGGCCAGGGCCAGCAGCTGCTCCACCAGGTGCACCGCGCGGTCGATGCCGCCGCGCAGGCGGGCGATGGCGGCGTCCTGCTGCTCACCGGGCGCCGAGTCGCGCAGCAGGCCGAGCTGCAGCTTCAGCGCCGTCAGCGGCGAGCGCAGTTCGTGGGCGGCGTCGGCGACAAAGCTGCGCTGGGTGTCGAAGGCCGTCGACAGGCGCGCCAGCAGGCCGTTGAAAGCCTCCACCAGCGGCGCGATCTCGCCGGGCAGGCCCTCGGTCGGCAGCGCGCCCAGGGAGTTCACACCGCCCGCCTGGGCCGCCTGCACGACGCGCGACAGCGGCGCCAGCGAGACGCCGATCAGCCACCACAGTGCCGCCGCCACCAGCGGCAGGGCCACCGCCACCGGCACCACGCTGCGCAGCGCGGCCAGCGCGGCCAGGCGCTGCCGCACCGCCAGCGGCTGGGCCACCTGCACCACGCGCAGCGGCGTGGCCGCGCCGAACACGCGCCAGTCCTGTCCGCCCAGGCGCAGGTTGGAGAAGCCCAGCACCGCGCGCGCCGGCAGGGGCTCGGTCAACCCCTGCGGCCGGCTGGAGTACAGCTGCAGCCCTTGCAGCGACCAGATCTGCACCACGTAATCCAGGCCCGGGTCGGCCAGCGCTGCGGCCTCATCGCCGGCGATGCGGCCCTGGTCGCGCAGCGACAGCGCCGTCTGGCGCAACTGGTAGTCGAACAGCGCGTCGGCCTCGGCGCGCACGCTGAAGTAGGTGGCGCCGGCGACTGCCGCGGCCGTGACGGCGCCGAGCACCGCAAGCAGGGCGAAGAGGCGGCCGCGCAGGGTGGCAAGCAGCTTCATGCCGGCGTCTTTTGGCGCGCTGCGCTCAGGCAGGTTTCTGGGGAAGGCGGCGGAGGCATGGCGGTCGCATTCTGCCGCCGCAAAAAATTTGCCGGGCCGCTGTCGATTGGGTGCCGGCTCGCGCATCACAGGTTCAGGAACCCGCGCCGTGTGGGTTCCGCCCACCCCCCTGTAACCTGCGCCCGGCATGCCGCTGCGCTTCAACCCAGCCCTGGAGTTCCTCATGCAATACATGCTCATCTACCGCGAAGCCACCGCCGAAGTCGGTCGCCGCGACGACCCCGCCGCCGCGCCCGCCTACTGGGGCGCCTGGAACGCCTACATCGGCGCGCTGGGCGGCGCCGGCGTCATCGTCAGCGGCAACGGCCTGCAGCCGCCGCGCACCGCCACCACCGTGCGGGTCAGCGGCGGCCAGCGCCAGGTGCAGGACGGCCCCTTCGCCGACACGCACGAGCACCTCGGGGGCTATTTCATCGTTGAGGTGGCGTCGCTGGACGAGGCGCTGGAGTGGGCCGCACGTGCGCCCTGCGCCTCTGCCGGCAGCGTCGAGGTGCGGCCGGTGTTGCCGCCGCCGCCGGCGCAGTGACGGACGCCGCCGCAGTTGCGGCGGAGCGCGTTGCCCGCGAAAGCTATGGCCGGCTGGTGGCGCTGCTCGCCTGGCAGTGGCGCGACCTGGCCGCGGCCGAGGACGCGCTCAGCGAGGCCTTCGCGGCCGCGCTGCGCACCTGGCCCGAGCAGGGCCTGCCCGCTTCGCCCGAGGCCTGGCTGATGGCCGCCGCCAGGCGCCGGCTGCTGCACGCGGCGCGCCACACTCGGCTGACGCAGGACCCGGCGGTCACCGCGTTGTTCGACGACGACGCGGCCGCGCCCGCCGCCGAGGCCGTGCCGGATGCGCGGCTGCGGCTGATGTTCGTCTGCGCCCACCCGGCCCTGGCCGAGAACGTGCGCGCGCCCCTGATGTTGCAGGCTGTGCTGGGCCTGGACGCACAGGTCATTGCCAGCGCCTTCCTCGTCTCGCCCACGGCGATGGCCCAGCGCCTGGTGCGCGCCAAGGCCCGCATCCGCGAGACCGGCCTGCGCTTCGACCCGCCCGAGGCCAGCGAGCTGCCCGGCCGCCTGGCCGCCGTGCTGGAGGCCATCTACGGCGCCTACACGCTGGGCCGGCACGATCCCGACACGCCGGCCGGCGACCTGCGCGAGGAGGCGGTCTTCCTCGCGCGGCTGGTCACCGTGCTGCAGCCCGACCAGGCCGAGGCCTGGGGCCTGCTGGCGCTGCTGCTGCATGTCGAGGCCCGACGCGCGGCGCAGTTCGACGCGGCAGGCCGCTTCGTGCCGCTGCCGCGCCAGGACCCCGCCGCGTGGGACGCCGGCCTGGCCGCCGAGGCCGAGCGCGCGCTGTGGACGGCGGCGCGCCTGCGCCAGCCGGGGCCGTTCCAGATCGAGGCGGCCATCCAGTCCGCCCATGCCCAGCGCCGAGCGACGGGCCAGACGCCCTGGGCCGGCATCGCCCAGCTCTATGCACTGCTGGTGGCCCATCACCCCAGCCTGGGCGCGCGCGTCGGCCAGGCCGTCGCCCAGGCCGAGGCGGGCGACGCGGCGGCGGCACTGACCACGCTGGCCGCCTTGCCCGGCACGACGGTGCAGGCCTATGCGCCCTACTGGGTGGCGCGCGCCCATGTGCTTGAGTGCGCCGGCGCGCCCGGCCACGCTGCGGCCTTGCAGCGCGCCATCGGCCTGACCGAGGACCCGCGACTGCGCGACTTCCTCGCGGGTCGGCTTCAGGCCGCGCCGCCCTTGTCAGGCGCCCCTTCTTAACCCGGGTCGACGGAAACAGCGCAGCTCTGCGCCGGCGAGCTTTTCAACCGGCGAACCGGCGCCCGAACTGTCGGCCTCGACCTACATGCCAAGGCGCGCTGCCCGCCCACAATCCGCCTGGTCCGTGGCACTTAGCTGGCAATGACAGAACAACAGACAAGCGGTGCTGCCGATCATCTGCACCAAAGCAATGAACGGTTTCGGCTGCTGGTGGCGAGCGTGCGGGACTACGCCATCTTCATGCTCGACCCGGATGGATACGTTCTCACCTGGAATACCGGTGCGGAGCACCTCAAGGGTTACCTGCCGGAAGAGATCATCGGGCGCCACTTCTCGACGTTCTACCCACCGGAGGCGCTGGCCAGGGACCTGCCCCAGCATGAGCTGGAGGTGGCCGCCAGCTCGGGGTCGTTCGAGGACGAGGGCTGGCGCTTGCGCAAGGACGGCTCGCGGTTCTGGGCCAACGTCGTCATCACGGCCATGCGTGAGTCAGACGGCCGGCTGGTCGGCTTTGCGAAGGTCACGCGCGACCTGACCCAGCGCCGCGCGCATGAGGAAGAGCTGCGCCGCAGCGAGGAACGCTTTCGGCTGCTGGTGGAAGGTGTCTCCGACTACGCCATCTTCATGCTTGACCCCAACGGCAACATCGCCACCTGGAACGTCGGGGCCGAGCGCATCAAGGGCTACACCGCCGACGACATCATCGGCCAGCACTTTTCCAATTTCTATCCCGCCGAGGCGCGTGAGTCCGGCTGGCCGGAGCATGAACTGCTGGAGGCGACGGCCAAGGGCAGCTTCGTCGATGAAGGCTGGCGCGTGCGCAAGGACGGCAGCCAGTTCTGGGCGAACGTGACGATCACGGCGCTGCGCGACGACACGGGCCGCCTGCTCGGGTTTGCCAAGCTCACCCGCGACCTGACCGAGAAGAAGCGTGTCGAAGCCGCAGAGCAGGAGAGCCGGCAGCGTGACGAACTCCTGGAGGCAGAGCGCAGCGCGCGGATGGCCGCCCAGCACGCAGTGCGCATCAAGGACGAGTTCCTGGCGACGCTCTCGCATGAGCTGCGCACGCCGTTGAGCGCCATCCTCGGCTGGAGCCAGATCCTGCTGCACAAGGGGACTTCGATGCCGCCTCAGCAACTGCAGCGCGCGCATGAAGTGATCGACCGCAATGCGCGCGCACAGGCCCAGCTCATCGACGATCTGCTCGACCTCAGCCGCATCGTCAGTGGCAAGACGCGGCTGGAGATCCAGCAGGTCCAGGTCGCGCCGATCGTGCAGGCGGCCATCGACTCTGCCCGGCCTTCCGCAGAAGCCAAAGGCCTTCGCCTGCACGCGCTGCTGGAGCCGATCGAATCGCTGGTGAGCGCAGACCCGGCGCGGCTTCAGCAAGTGGTGTGGAACCTGCTCACCAACGCGATCAAGTTCACCCCCAAGGACGGCCAGATCCAGGTGCTGCTGCAGCGGGTGAACTCGCACATCGAACTGAGCGTCAGCGACACCGGGATCGGCATTCCGCCGAGCTTCCTGCCGCATGTGTTCGAGCGCTTCACCCAGCGTGACGCCACGGCGACCCGCAACTTTGGCGGCCTCGGCCTTGGCCTGGCCATCTGCAAGCAGCTGGTCGAACTCCATGGCGGCAGCATCCGCGTGGCGAGCCAGGGCGAGAACCTCGGCGCGACGTTCTTCGTCACCCTGCCCTTGTCCATCATGCAGCTGGCCCAGGAGGAAGCCAGCCGCAGCCATCCGACGGCGCCGGTGCCGGCTGAAGCGTTGGTGCTGCCCAATCTGGAAGGCGTCCATGCCTTCCTCGTCGACGACGAGCCCGACGTGCGCGAGCTGATGAGCCGCGTGTTTGAGAACCAGGGCGTGAGAGTGACGGCCTTTGCAAGCGCGGAGGACGCGTTGACGGCACTGCAGAGCAGCAAGCCGACGGTCATCGTCAGTGACATCGGCATGCCGCGCATTGATGGCTACCAGTTCATGCGGGCGGTGCGTGCGGCAGAACAGGACAACCGCCGCATTCCCGCACTCGCGCTCACCGCTTTCGCGCGTGCGGAAGATCGCAAGCGCTCGCTGCTCGCCGGCTATCAGGCCCATCTGGCCAAGCCGTTCGACCTGGCAGAGCTGGTGCTCGTCGTGGCCGACCTCGTCAGTGCCGCTCGACGCGCCTGAGCGGCGCGCGGCTCAGGCCGCGGCCGCGCCGCCCTTTTCCGGCCCGGCGTAATAGCCCACGCCGCGCACGGTGTGCAGCAGGTCGGCGCCGAGCTTCTTGCGCAGCTGGTGCATGTAGACGCTGATGGCGTTGCTCTCCAGCTCCTCGCCCCAGCCGTAGAGGCGGTCTTCCAGCTGGGCGCGCGACACGATGGCGCCGGGCCGCTCCAGCAGGGCCTGCAGCAGCGCGAACTCGCGCGCGGAAAGCAGGATGGGCCGGCCGGCACGGGTGACCTCGTGCGTGGCGGGGTCCAGCCGCAGGTCGGCCACGGTCAGCGCGGTGTCGGTGCGGCCGCCCAGCCGGCGCGTGACGGCGCGCAACCGGGCCAGCAGTTCGTCGAGCTCAAAGGGCTTGACGAGGTAGTCGTCGGCCCCGGCGTCCAGGCCGGCGACCTTGTCCGCGAGGGCGTCGCGCGCCGTCAGCACGATGACGGGCGTCGCGTCGCCGCGGCCGCGCATGGCCCGCAGCACGGCCACGCCGTCGCGCTTGGGCAGGCCCAGGTCCAGCAGCACGGCGTCGAAACGCTCGCCGCTGGCCAGCACCGCATCGGCGGCCTGGCCGTCGCGCACCCAGTCGGCCGCAAAGCCCTGGCGGCGCAGGGCCTCGCGCAGGCTCTCGCCAATCATGGCGTCGTCTTCGACAAGCAGCAGGCGCATCGGGGGTCATCGGGTGGGCGGCAACAGGGGCGGATTGTGGCAATTCGGTGCGCCCCCGGGCTTGCCCGGTTCAGCCCGAGAATGGCGACTGGTTGTGCCTTCCCGGCAGACGTGAGGAAGAGGTCATGGGTCTTGCAGAACTCGCCGCGGTCGGCGCGCATTTGAAGCAGCGGCGCGATGCCATCCTGAAGGCCTGGCGCGGCGCCGTCACCGCCGACCCGGCGCTGACGACGGGCGCCTCGCTGCCGCGCGCCCAGCTGCACGACCACATCCCCGCGCTGCTGGTGGACTTCGAGCGCACGCTAGCCGGCACTGCTGACGGCGCGGACGCCGATGGCAGTGAAGTCCACCAGGGCGATGCGGCGGCCCATGGCCTGCACCGCTGGCAGCAGGGCTTCGACCTGAGCGAGGTCACGCGTGAGCTCGGCCGCCTGAACGAATGCGTTGTGGTGGAGCTGGAAAGCTATGCCAAGGCGCATGCCGAGCTGGCGCCCGAGGTGATGGCAGAGGCGCGCCGGATCTGGGCCCGGCAGTGCGGCGACGCCATCAGCGCCAGCGTGTCGCAGTATTTCGAGCTGCAGCAGATCGAGGCCACCAGCCACATCCGCGACCTGGAGCTGGCCCTGCGGTCCATGCGCGAGCTGGAGCAGGAGCGTGCCCGCCTGTGGCAGGAGGCCGCGCATGACCTGCGCGGCGGCCTGGGTGTCGTGGCGAGTGCGACCGCGGGGCTGGCGTCGCCGCGCGCGTCGGAGCCGATGCGTGAGCGCTTCGTGCGCCTGCTGGACCGCAATGTCGGCTCGCTGAGCCACCTGCTCAACGACGTGACCAGCCTGGCCCGGCTGCAGGGCGGCCTGGAGCACCGCGTGCTGGCGCCCGTCGATGTCGCCGCGCTGCTGGCGGCGCTGTGCGAGGAGATGCAGCCCTATGCCCAGCAGCGCGCGCTCTACCTCAGGTTCAGCGCCGAGGCCCCGATGGTGGTCGAGGGCGACGCGGTCAAGATCCGCCGTATCGCGCAGAACCTGGTCATCAATGCGCTCAAGTACACCGTCAAGGGCGGCGTGAGCGTCAACTGCGGGCCGGGTTCGTCGACCGACAGCGACCGCTGGTTCCTGCAGGTCAAGGACACCGGGCCGGGTTTCCATGCCGGGCCGGGCTCGCAGCTGGCCGGGGCCATCGAGGAGGCGACCGACCAGGCCAGGCAGGTCACGGCCGACCATGCCAACGGCGAGGTCACGCATGTCAACGTCGAGTTGGCCGACACCTACCCCGCGCCGGATGACCCGCGCGAGGTCCGCGCGGCGCCGGGCGAGGGCCTGGGGCTGTCCATCGTCAAGCGGCTGTGCAGCCTGCTGGATGCGACCACAGAGCTGCAGTCCGAGATGGGCGTGGGCACCACCTTCCGCGTGCTGCTGCCGCGTCAGTACGGCGAGGCCGCGGCACAGTCCTGATCGGTGGCGCACCGCACTTGGCTGGTGCGCGCGGCGCCGTGCGGTGTGGCGGCGTGCGCCAAGCCTGTGCACAGGCCTTGCATACAAGCCTGAATCGCGCTGGCATGGAAGCTGCACTGCCCGGGCATGGGCATTTCCGCCACCGACATCAGCCAGCGCATCGTCGAAGCCGTGCTGGCGCAGAAGCTCGCACCTGGCGCGCGGCTGGGCGAGCAGCAGCTGGCCATGCTGTTCGACTGCAGCCGCACCATCGTGCGCGAGGCCCTCATGCGGCTGGCCGCGCGCGGCATCATCACGGTCAGCGCGCGACGCGGCTGGTATCTGATCTCGCCGTCGCAGGACGAGGCCCGTGAGGCCTTCGAGGCGCGGCGCGTCATCGAGCTGGGCCTGCTGCGGGGGGACGCGCCGCTCGGCAAGCCCGCGCTGGCGCGGCTGAAAAAGCATCTGCAGCAGGAAAAGGCGTCGCTGCGGGGCGACGACGTCGGCACGCGCAGTTTCCTGCTGGGCGACTTCCATGTCTGCCTGGCCGAGTGCCTGGGCAATGGGCTGCTGGCCGAGACGCTGCGTGACTACACGGCGCGCACGACGCTGATCGCCATGCTCTACCAGTCTTCGCACGACGCGGCGGTGTCCTGCCAGGAGCACGTCGCCATCGTGGCCGCGCTGGAGCAGGGCGACCGCGCCCGCGCCGAGGCGCTGATGGCCGAGCACCTCGCCAACGTGCAGGCCGCCCTGCGCCTGCCTGCCGTCAACGACCCGCTGGACCAGTTGCGCAGCGCGCTGGCGCCGCTGCCGCATCCGGGCCGCGATGGCGTCAACCCTTCCGCCGACTTCTCGACCGACTTCTCGACCGACTCCCCCGCCGACCCTCCCGCCGCCTATCTAGGAGCCTTGCTATGACCCCGACCACCCTGACCCGCCGCCTGCTCATCCTGGCCTCCAGTCTGCTCGCCTTGAGCGCCCAGGCCCAGACCGCGCTGGACAGCATCACCAAGAGCAAGACCATCAAGATCGCCGTTCCCACCGACTACCCGCCCTACGGCTTCGTCGGCCCGGACATGGTGCCGCAGGGGCTGGACGTCGCGGTGGCCCAGCTCATCGCAGCCAAGCTGGGCGTCAAGGCCGAGCTGGTGCCCGTGACGAGCGCCAACCGCATTCCCTATCTGCAGACGAAGAAGGCCGACCTGGTCATCTCGACGCTGGGCAAGAACCCGGACCGCGAGAAGGTCATCAACTTCAGTGCGGCCTATGCGCCCTTCTTCCAGGCCGTGTTCGCGGCCAAGAGCCTGCCCATCAAGAGCTGGGCCGACCTGGGCGGCAAGAGCGTCGCCGTCACGCGCGGCGCGATGGAAGACCAGGAGCTGGCCAAGGTCGCGCCGGCCACGCTGGAATACAAGCGTTTCGAGGACAACAACGCCACCATCGCCGCCTTTGCCGCCGGCCAGACCCAGCTGCTGGCCACCAGCGCGGCCGTCGCCGGCAACCTGATGCAGCGCAATCCGGCGCTCAACACCGAATACAAGCTGCTGCTGAAGGACAGCCCCTGCTATGTCGGCGTGGCCAAGGGCGAGGACGCGCTGCTGGCCAAGGTCAACGCCATCATCGCGGCGGCCAAGGCGGCGGGTGAGCTGGAGGCGCTGTCCAAGAAGTGGCTGGGCCGCAGCACCGGCGAACTGCCGCTGTGAAGTGAATACCAAGGCAACCACAGAGTCACAGAGGAAGCACAGAGCGCCTATTTCTCTGTGTCTCTGTGGTTGCATTTCAGTCCGTCCTCGCCGAAGACGCTCGGCAGCAGGAGGCATGAGCCCATGATTACCTTCGACTTCCTCGCGGTGCTGGCCGAATGGCCGTTGCTGCTCAAGGGCCTGGCCTGGACGCTCGGGCTGACCCTGGTAGCCACGCCGCTGGGCATGCTCATCGCAACCCTTGGCGCCTGGTCGCGCGCCAGCGGCCCGGTGTGGCTGCGCCGCCTGCTCGGTGCCTATGTCGAGCTGCTGCGCAACACGCCCTTCATCGTGCAGCTGTTCTTCATCTTCTTCGGCCTGCCGGCGATGGGTGTGAAGCTGTCGCCCGAGGCGGCCTCGCTGATCGCGATGACGATCAACCTCGGCGCCTATGGCACCGAGATCCTGCGCGCCGGCATCCAGGCCACGCCGCGCGGGCAATGGGAGGCGGCGCAGAGCCTGGCGCTCAGCCCCGTGCAGACCTTCACGCGCGTGGTGCTGCCGCCGGCCCTGCAGCGCGTCTGGCCGGCCATGACCAGCCAGATCATCATCGTCATGCTGGGCTCAGCGGTCTGCGGACAGATCTCGACGGAGGAGTTGAGCTACGCCGCCAACCTGATCCAGAGCCGCAACTTCCGCGCCTTCGAGGCCTTCATCATCGCGACGCTCGCCTATCTGGCGCTGTCCATTGCGGCGCGCAAGCTGCTGATGTGGGCGGGGCCGCGCTTCATCTTCGGGCGGAGGCCGGCATGATCGAGTTCACCCTCTGGGACATCGTCCGCAACCTGTTGTTGGCCCTGCGCTGGACGGTGGCCCTGTCGGCCATCGCCTTCGTCGGCGGCGGGCTGGTGGGTGGCCTGCTGCTGACCTTGCGCCTCGGCCTGGGCAACCGCACGCGACGCCTCATCTCGCTGTATGTGCAGCTCTTCCAGGGCACGCCGCTGCTGATGCAGCTCTTCCTGGCCTACTTCGGCCTGGCACTGCTGGGCCTGGAGGTGTCGGCCTGGACGGCGGCGGCCTTGGCGCTGACGCTCTACACCAGCGCCTACCTCGTCGAGATCTGGCGCGGCTGCGTGGACGCCGTGCCCAAGGGTCAGTGGGAGGCCGCGCGCAGCCTGGCGCTGAGCTTCGGCGAGCAGCTGCGCCACGTCGTGCTACCTCAGGCGGGCCGCCTGGCCATTGCGCCCACGGTTGGCTTTCTCGTGCAGGTCATCAAGGGCACGGCGCTGGCGTCGGTCATCGGCTTCATCGAGCTGACCAAGGCCGGCAGCATGATCGCCAACGCCAGCTTCAAGCCCTTCCTCGTCTTCGGTTGCGTGGCGCTGCTGTACTTCGCGCTGTGCTTCCCCGTCAGCCTTTTCGCCCAACATCTGGAAGGCAAGCGCCATGCTCGCTGACGTGAAGCCCCTCGCCCAGGCGCGCCGCGCTGTACGCGGGCGCCCCTGGTCGGTCCCCGGCGGGGACGGCGATGCTCGCGGCATCGAGCCGCAAGCACATCGCCAGCGCGGGCCGGCTTGGGAGCGGCCCGGCGCTCGGCCCGAAAACCTCAGCGCCATGGAGCACTGACATGTCGACTTCTGACCCCATCGTCCGCATCACCGCGCTGCGCAAGTCCTACGGCGCCAACGAGGTGCTCAAGGGCATCGACCTGGACGTCGTGCGCGGCGAGGTCATCGCCATCATCGGCAAGAGCGGCTCGGGCAAGAGCACGCTGCTGCGTTGCATCAACGGCCTGGAGCAGTTCCAGGACGGCGCGCTGACCGTCAACGGCAAGCCGCTGCTCTACGACAGCGCCATGGCCATGCGCACGCTGCGCCAGCAGGTGGGCATGATCTTCCAGGGCTTCAATCTGTTTCCGCACCTGAGCGTCGGCCGCAACGTGATGCTGGCGCCGACGCTGGTGAAGCAGCGCAGCGCCGCCGATGCCGCCGAGCAGGCGCGCAGGCTGCTGACCCGTGTGGGCCTGGCAGAAAAGTTCGACGCGATGCCCGAGCAGCTTTCGGGCGGCCAGCAGCAGCGTGTCGCGATTGCACGGGCGCTGGCGATGGAGCCGGCCGTGCTGCTGTGCGACGAAATCACTTCGGCGCTGGACCCCGAGCTGGTGGGCGAGGTGCTGCGCGTCGTCGAGTCGCTGGCGGATGAGGGCATGACGCTGCTGATGGTCACGCATGAGATGAGCTTCGCCCGCAAGGTGGCCGATCGCGTCATCTTCATGCACCAGGGCCGCGTGCACGAGATCGGCGCGCCTGCCGAGCTGTTCAGCGCGCCGCGCACGCCGGAGCTGCAGCAGTTCCTCTCGTCGCTGAACGATTAGGGCCTGTTAACGCTTCGGCAGTAGGCCGCGAAGGCCAACCGCCAGGGGCCAATCAAGGCGCAACGCGCCGCCCGCATTGATATGCGGGCAAGCGGTGCAACGGCGAGTGGCCCCTGGCGGATGGCCTTCCCTGCGGGTTGTGACCAGCAAGCCCGCGCGCGGCGTTGCGAAGCCTTGCTTGGGCCCACCCAAGCTTCGTTTCGCGCCTTGCTCGCGGGCTTTCTGGTCACAACGCGGCCTGCTGCCGGAGTGTTAACAGGCCCTGGAACACCGATTGCCGGAACGGCTCTCCTTCCATGAACGGAGTAGTCGATGAAGACTGTGTGGCTCGTGGCGGCCGACGAGGCCATTGCCCGCATCCTTGAACTGCCGCCCGAGGCCGGCGACCTGGTGCCCGTCGAGGAACTGACTGACCCGGGCGCGCATGCCCGTGAGTCTGATTTTCACGACGCCCCGCATGGCCGGCGCGCCGCCGGAGGTACCGGTCCGCAGGGCCAGGCCACCGTCTCGGCCAGCGATTCCGACCGCCATCTGCAGGCCCAGGCCTTCGCCGCCCGCATTGCCGAGCGCCTGGCCGAGTGCCAGCGGGAGAAGCGTTATGACGCCCTGCACCTGATCGCGGCGCCGCGCATGCTGGGCTATCTGCGCAAGGCGCTGGATGCCAACGTGGCCGCCGTCGTCGAGAGCGAGCAGAACAAGGACGTGGTGCATGAAAGCCCAGCCGACCTGACCCGGCGCCTGCCCGACGGGCTGTCCTCCCGCCTGGCGGGGTGACGACGCCGCCGACCGCGGGTTGGCATTACGGCGCTGCGCCGCTTCCCCGCCACCGTCTGGCTCAGCCCTCAGCCATCGCCTTCTTGTAGATCGACTGGCGCGGCTGGGCCATCAGCCGGCGCAGCATGGGCGCGAAGAAGTCCAGCGGCAGCGCCTCGGCCGCCGGGTCGAAGGCGGGGTTGTCATAGCGCTCGACGAACGCCGCCGTGCGCTCGAAATGCGCGTGGCCGCGGAACTGTTCGCGCATGTCGCGGTCCAGGCCGATGTGGTGGAAGAAGTTGTGGCCCTGAAAGATGCCGTGCTGCTGAACCATCCACAGGTTCTCTTCGCTGACGAAGGGCTTGAGGATGGCAGCGGCGATGTCCGGGTGGTTGAACGAACCCAGGGTGTCGCCGATGTCGTGCAGCAGCGCGCAGCAGAGGTACTCCTCGTCGCGCCCATCGCAGTGGGCCAGCGTGGCGGTCTGCAGGCAGTGCGTCAGCCGGTCCACCGGAAAGCCGCCGAAGTCGCCGTCCAGCAGCTGCAGATGCGCCAGCACGCGGTCCGGCAGCGTGCGCGCCATCTGCATGGCCTCCGGCACGATCACGCCCCAGTCCTCGCGGCTGCTCTGGTCCATGCGGGTGAAGCTGGCGCGTGCGTTCATGGGGGCTCCAAGGCTGTGCATGGGTCGCATTCTGGGCCGGCGCAGGGTGGCCGCCTGTCGCGTCCGGCACTGGTCGGCAAGACGGGGCCGGCGGCCTCGCCGGCATCACCGGAAGGTGAAGAACACCCATCCGGCGGCCGGCCAACCCACGGCAGAATCCGCCGCAAAACCAGGGAGCAGTGAATGTCGGATGTGGCAGACCAGCGTTTTGCGCCGCCGCAGGCGCATGTGGCGGACCTTGCGCCGGACGAGGCCGTGCTGGCCGGGCGCGGGACGCGCTTCATCGCGGCGCTGGTGGACGGCGTCATCGCCGCCGCCGTGCTCTGGGGTGTGCTCATGATCCCTGTGCTCAAGCCCATCGCCGATGCCGACACGCAGGCAGCCGCAGACGGCATCTGGTCCATCATGCCCGGCTCGTTTGCCCTCGGGGTGGTCGTTTTCCTGCTCGTCCAGGGCTGGCCGCTGGTGACGCGCGGGCAGACGCTCGGCAAGATGCTGTTCAAGCTGCGCATCGTGCGCTCCGACGGTTCCAGGCCCGAGGCCTGGCGGCTGCTCGGGTTGCGCTACGGCGTCGGCCTGCTGATGAGCATCAGCGTCGGCGTTGTCATGATCTACAGCCTGATCGATTCGCTGCTGATCTTTCGCACGTCGCGCAAATGTCTGCATGACTCGATTGCCGACACCCAGGTGATCAAGCTCTGAACGCGCCGCCCACGGCCCGGGCCGAGCGTGTCGACACGCTCGCCCTCGTCGAGACCCCGGAAGGCGTCGGCCTGTCCCTGCAGCCGGCCGGCCTCGTGGCGCGCACGATGGCCTTCCTGCTCGACCTGCTGATCCGGCTGGTCGTCGACCTCGGGCTGCTGATGGCATTGGGTGCCTGGGGCGGGTTGGGCATGGGCTTGATCTTGCTAGGCATGTTCTGCGTCGAGTGGCTCTATCCCATCGTGTTCGAGCTGAGCCGCTGGGGCGCCACGCCGGGCAAGCGCGCCGTCGGCCTGCGCGTGGTGATGGACACCGGCCTGCCGGTGACGCCGGCGGCCTCGTTCACGCGCAACCTGCTGCGGGTGGCCGACTTCCTGCCGCTGGCCTATGGCTTCGGCATCGTGGCCATGCTGCTGAACCGCGACTGCAAGCGCCTGGGCGACCTGGCGGCGGGCACGCTGGTCGTCCATGCCGAGCCGGTGGTGTTGAACGACACGCCGCCGCCGGCCGCGCCGCTGGCGCCCACGCGACCGCTGAGCGCACGCGAGCAGGCGGCCATCCTGTCCTGGGCCGGGCGGGCCAAGCGCCTGACGCCGGCCCGCTTCGAGGAACTGGCGCAGATGGCCACCGCGGTGCTGCCGCCCGTGAAGGCCGATGACCCCAAGCGCGACACCGTCGAGCGGCTGATGGGCGTGGCGCAGTGGCTGATGGGGAGGCGCGCTTGACCCCCATGCGTTTCGAGGCCGCGTACGGGCCGCTGTGGAAGGACTTCGCCGAGCAGCTTGCCGAGGCGCAGCAAGGCAAGCCCGTGGACGGCGCGCTGCTGGCGCTGCGCTACCGGCGCGTCTGCGAGAACCTGGCGCTGGCGCAATCGCGGGCCTATCCCATCCACCTGGTGGCCCGGCTGGAGGCCCTGGCGCAGGACGCCCACCAGCTCATCTACCGGCGCCAGGACTACGGGCTGCGCAGCCTCGGCCGCATGCTGCGGGGGGACCTGCCTCGCGCCGTTCGCGCGCAGGGGCGCTTCGTGCTGCTGGCGCTGGCGCTGTTCGTGCTGCCGCTGGTGCTGGCCTTTGCGCTGGCGCTGACCGGTCCCGACTTCGCGCTGCGGCTGCTCAATGCCGCTCAACTGCTGCGTTACGAGCAGATGTATGCCGACGGCAACCAGGCCATGGGCCGGCTGCGCGAGGCCGGCGGCGACTGGCAGATGTTCGGCTACTACATCTTCAACAACATCGGCATCGGCTTTCGCTGCTTCGGTGCGGGCATCCTGGCCGGCGTCGGCAGCGCCTTCGTGCTGGTCTACAACGGGCTGATGATCGGCGCCGTCGCCGGTCACCTGACGCGGGTGGACTTGGGCCACAACTTCTGGCCCTTCGTCGCCACGCATTCGTCCTTCGAGCTGACCGGCATCGTGCTGTCCGGCGCTGCCGGCCTGCGCCTGGGCCTGGGCTGGCTGGCCCCGGGCCGCATGACGCGGCTGGAAGCCCTGCGCGCGGCCGCCCTGGCGGCGGTGCCGCTGGTCTACGCGGCCTTCTTCCTGCTGTTGGTGGCGGCCTTCTTCGAGGCATTCTGGTCCGGTGCCGCCTGGATCGCGCCGGCGGTGAAGTACGGCGTGGCCGCGCTGTGCTGGGCGCTGGTGCTGATGTGGCTGCTGCTGGCCGGCCGCGGAGGGCGCACGCATGCGCGTTGAGGGCTTGGCCATTGCGCTGCGCCCGCGCAGCCCGAGCGAGGCCTGTGACCTGGGCCTGGCGCTGGTGCGCCGGCATGCGCGTTCGATCTGGCGCTGCTTCACCCCGGTCTTCCTGGTCGTGGCCGTGCTGGCGCTGTGCACGGTGGACAGCTACGGCTGGGCGCCCGTGCTGATCGTCTTCTGGCTCAAGCCCTGGCTGGACCGCGTCCTCGTGTTCGTGCTGGCGCGCGCGGTGTTCGGCGAGGCCACGCACTGGCGCGACCTGTGGCGCGCCCGGCGCCAAGTGCTGGGTGGGCAATTGCTGCGCACGCTGCTTTGGCGGCGCGTCTCGCCGTGGCGAGCCTACACGCAGCCGATCGAGCAGCTCGAAGGCCAGCGCGGCGGCGCCCGGCGCAAGCGTTCAAAGCTGATGCTCAACGACAACCGCGGTGCTGCCACCGCCCTGCAGACGGCGTTTGCGCATGCGGAGGCGGTGTTGACCTATGGCCTGGTCGCGCTGCTGTGGTGGTTTGCGCCCGAGAACCGCAGCGCGGATGTCTGGGAGTGGCTCGTCAACCCCGGTTCGCACGCCGCCGGGGAGCTGGGGATGCACCTCCTGATGTCGGTGAGCTACATGGCCGTGGTGCTGTTCCTGGAGCCCTTCTACGTGGCGGCGGGTTTTGCGATGTACCTGAACCGGCGCGTCGCGCTGGAGGCCTGGGACATCGAACAGGAGTTCCGCCGTGCTTTCGCGTGAGGGCGCGATGCTGGCGGCGCTGCTTTGCCTCGCGGCTTCGGACGCGGGCGCGCAGGCCGTGGCGCCACCGGCCATGAGTGCCAGCGCCGTCCATGCCGCGGCCAGCGTCGTGCGGGCCGACCCGCTGCTCCCCGGCTTGGAGACCGCCAAGGTCCTGCGCTTCAAGGACAAGGAGAAGGACAAGCCGACCGAACAGGATGACGTCCGCTGGTGGCTGGACCTCATCGGCAACCTCTCGGCCGGCATGCGGGTGGCGATATGGCTGGTGGGGGCGGGCCTGCTGATCTGGGTGCTGTTGCGCCTGCGTGACTGGCTCGGCCGCGGGTCCGGCGGCGCGGCGCTGCAAGCCCTGCCGCCCACGCACGTGGGCACGCTGGACATCCGCCCTGAAAGCCTGCCCGCCGACATCGGCGCCGCCGCGCGCAGCCTGCTGAGCCGCGGCGAAGAGCGCGCCGCGCTGTCGCTGCTGTACCGGGGCGCGCTCTCGCGCCTGGTACACGGCCACGGCGTGCCCATCCGCGCGGCCAGCACGGAGCGCGAATGCCTGACGCTGGCGGCGCCGCGGTTGACTCCCGCGCCGCATGCCTACCTGGCGCAGCTTGTCGGCGCTTGGCAGTCCGTGGCCTATGCCCGGCGACAGGTGCCGGCCGACGTCATCGAGGCGCTGTGCCAGGGCTTTGACGGGCATCTGCCAGCGTCGGGAGTGCCGGCATGACGCGTGAACGCCTGGCCTGGCTGCTGGTCGTGGTCGGCCTTGTGCTGGGCGGCTGGTGGCTGTCGCTCAACACCGAGTGGGTAGACGTCGAGCGCCCGCGGCCCGCCCAGGGAGAGGCCCGTAACAACCGCGTCTACGCCGCCGAACAACTGCTACGCCGCCTGGGCATGCAGGCCGAGCATCACGAGTCCCTGACGGGCCTCCCGCCGCCGGGGGCGCGCCTCGTGCTGCTTTCGCAAGACTGGGAGCTGATGCCGGAACGGGGCGAGCAACTGCACCAATGGGTCCGGCGTGGCGGTCACCTGGTGCTGACGGCGCATGACGACTGGCAGGACACGGCGCTGGCCAACTGGGTGCCCATCCATGCGGTCTATGTGAAGTCGACCGAGCGGCCCAAGGCTTCATCCGCCTCACCGGCCTCGTCGGCCGCCTCAATGCCCTCCGCACCCTCTGCGTTGCGAGGCCGCGCCGCGACGGCGCAGGTACGCAGCACCCTGGCGTCCACGCCGCCGCTGTGGGGCGGCACGGAGGCGGTGGCTGCCTGCAATGCCTTCTTCGATCCGGGGTGGACCTTGCGTGCCAAGCCGGGCCATGCCGCCGCCTGGTCGCTGGCGCGCGTTGACGGCACGCCGGCCACGCAGACGCTGGTAGCGCGGCAGACGCAGGCCCTGCCGGCCAAGCTGCCGCATCGGGCGGTGCAGGTCCTGCGGGTGCCGGTCGGGCAGGGCAGCGTGACGGTCTTCAACGCGGGCCACCATTTTTTCCACAACGAGTTCGTCCTGCCCTGCGACAACTCCCTGGTGCTCGCCGCCGCCGTGCAGGCCGAGCCGGGCGCCGCGGTCTGGATCTACCTGAACGAGAAACGTGAGGCCTTGCTGCCCTGGCTGTGGGACAGCGGCTGGATCGCCATCGTCATCGGCTTGCTGGCGCTGGCAGCTGCCTTGTGGCGCGGCGCCGTCCGCTTCGGGCCGCGGCTGGCGCCCGCGCCGCGGCTGCGCCGCTCCATCTCCGAACAGGTGCGCGGCCTGGGCGCCTATCTGCAAGGCAGTGGCCGCGAGGCCTTGCTGGCGGCCCAGCAGCGTGCGCTCGCCGAGACAGCGATGCGCACCCTGCCGCGCTACGCGCGTCTGCCGGTCAACGAGCGCGTGCAGGCCATCGCGACCGCGACCGGGCTCGCGGCGGTGGATATCTACGCCGCCCTGGCCGCCCGCTTCTGCACCCGCGCCGAGCTGCCGCAGCGCCTGCAGGTGCTCGAAACCGCCCGGCGCCGGCTCCAACGAACTCCCGAAGAAAGGCTCTCCCCACCATGATCAAGCCCGAGGAACTCAAGCTCGCCACGCAATGGCTGCATGTGCTGCGCAGCGAAATCGCCAAGGCCGTCGTCGGCCAGGTGCAGGCCGTGGAGCAGATGCTCGTGGCCGTCGTCGCCTCGGGCCATGTGCTGGTCGAAGGCGTGCCGGGCCTGGGCAAGACGCTGCTGGCCCGGGCGCTGGCCCAGGCGCTGCGCCTGCAGTACGCGCGCGTGCAGTTCACGCCCGACCTGATGCCGGCGGACGTCGTCGGCCACAGCGTGCTGGACGACACCGGCGCCGGCCTGGGTCGCCTGCGCGTGCGCAAGGGGCCGGTGTTCACCAACCTGCTGCTGGCCGACGAGATCAACCGCGCGCCGGCCAAGACCCAGAGCGCCCTGCTGGAGGTGATGCAGGAGTACCAGGCCACGCTGGAGGGCCAGACCCTGCCGCTGCCGCGGCCCTTCCTCGTGATGGCCACGCAGAACCCGGTCGACACCGAAGGCACCTACCCGCTGCCCGAGGCCCAGCTCGACCGCTTCCTGCTGCAGGTGCGCATCGGCTACCCGACCCATGACGAGGAGACGGCGGTGGTGCAGCTTGTCACCACCGGCCGCGCCGGCCACGAGCTGCCGCTGGAGGCCGTGCAGCCGGTGCTGGACGATGTGCAGGTGCTGGAGCTGCAGCGCCTTTGCGGCCTGGTGCATGCCGATGCCAAGGTCATCGACTACGCGGTGCGCGTGGTGCGCGCGACGCGCAACTGGCCGGGCCTGGAAGTCGGCGCCGGCCCGCGCGGCAGCGTGGCGCTGGTGCGCACGGCGCGCGCCATGGCCTTGATCAACGGGCGCGACTTCATCACGCCCGACGACGTGGCCGCGCAGGCGCTGGCCGTGCTGCGCCACCGCGTGACGATGGCGCCGGATGCGCAGATCGAGGGCCGGGACCTGGACGAGATCCTGCAGGCGGCGCTGGAGAGCGTGGAGGCGCCGCGGCTTTGAACCCTGCTGCGCGTCGCATCGTCCTGCCCACGCGGGCCAGCATTGCCGTGCTGGCCGGGCTGGGGCTGGCCGCTGCCTTCGCCTTGAGCTTCGGTGCGCCGCTGGCTACCGTCGCGCCGCTGGCCGGCGGATTGCTTGGTGTGCTGCTGGCCTTTGCCGGCTGGGACCTGTGGCGCAGCCTGCGGCTGTGGCGGCTAGGCGGCCTGCGTGTCGAGCGGCGGTTGCCGGCCGCATTCGCCATCGGCGCGCCGACCGAGCTGAAGCTGGACCTCGTCAACCCCGGTCGGCTGGCCTGGTCGCTGCAGGTGTTCGACGAGCTCGACCCGCTGTTCGACTTCGAGGGGCTGCCGCAGCGCGTGCGCATGGCCGCGCAGAGCCGCAGCACGCTGAAGTTCCATGCCACGGCGCGTCAGCGCGGCATGGTGGTGCTCGGCCTCACGCAGGTGCTCTGGCGCAGCCGTGCCGGCGCCTTCGAGGTGCGCGAGCGCATGGGCCAGGCACAGCCCCTGCGCGTCTACCCGAACTTCGCTGCCTTGGCGCGTTATGCCTGGCTCAGCGGCGACCGGCGCCTGGCGCAGATCGGCATCAAGAACTTCGTCCAGCGTGGCCAGGGCACCGATTTCCGCCAGCTCGCCGAGTACCGCCGCGGCGACCCGCTGCGCCACCTCGACGCCAAGGCCTCGCTGCGCCTGCGCCGCCCGGTCGTGCGCGAGTACCAGGACGAGCGCGACCAGTGCGTGATGTTCCTGCTCGACTGCGGCCGCCGCATGCGTGCCGACGAGCAGTCCGCCGGTGCTGGCGAGAGCAGCCATTTCGACGACGCGCTGGACGCGCTGATGCTGCTGGCCTATGTCGCGCTCACCGAGGGGGACGAGGTGGGCGCGATGACCTTTGGCGGCGAGGAGGGCGCCAGCCGCGACTGCGCGCCGCGCAAGGGCATGGGCACGCTCAATGCGCTGATGAACAAGATGCACGACCTGCAACCCGGCGGCCATCACTCCGACTACCTGGCAGCCGCCGAAACCTTGTCGCGCCGGCTGCGGCGCCGCTCGCTCGTCATCATCCTGACCAACTTCCGCGACGAGGATTCGCCGGAGCTGCAGCCCGCCCTGCGCCTGCTGCGCCGCCGCCATCTCGTGCTGCTGGCCAGCTTGCGCGAGACGGCGCTGGCCCGCATCGCCGGGCAGGGCATCCATGGTGCCGACGACGCCGTGGCCGTGGCGAGCGCCCACCTGCTGGCGCAGGCCCGCGACGATGCCTTCGCCCGCGTCGTGGACCACGACAGGCTGTCCATCGACGTCGAACCCCGCGCGCTCGCGGCCACCCTGGTGAACCGTTATCACCAGGTCAAGCGGGCCGGGCTTCTGTAGTTTTTTCAAGGAGGACCCCATGACCGAATCGACGATGAACCAGTACGCCCCGCCGCGGGCCCATGTGGAAGACCTGCCGTCCACCGCGGTGGCGGAGCTGAAGCTCTTCTCGGCCCGCGGCCGCATCGGCCGGCTGCGCTATCTGGCCTATGGTGCCGGCGCGTCGGTCATCTACTACATCGTCTTGACCGCGTTGCTGTTCGGCCTGGGAGGCACCGCCTCGTCGATCGCCACGGTGCTGGCGGCCATCGTCGTCATCTGGTTCAGCGTCATCACCGGCATCAAGCGCTGCCACGACATCAACATCAGCGGCTGGTGGTCGCTGACCCTCATCGTGCCGGTCATCGTTTTTGTATGGATCTTCTGGCCAGGCAGCCGTGGCGAGAACCGCTTCGGCCCGCCGCCGCCGCCCAACACCCTCGGCGTCAGGGTGCTCGGCCTTCTCATGCCGGTGATCTTCTTCGTCGGCATCCTGGCCGCGGTGGCGATCCCGCAATACAAGAACTACACCGACCGGGCGCGTGCCGCCCAGGCTGCCGGGCCGCGCTGATCCGGCTCAGCCGCCGCTCAGCGCTGCCAGCCGCTTGACGCAGCGCCCGTGCCTGTCGTTCACCCGTGTCGCAAACCATTGCGTCGTCAGCTTGCGCGTGAACTTCGGGCTCTTCAGGTCGATGCGCGGCATCACGGCGCGGGGCAGCTTGCGGCCGTCCAACTGCTCGGCGTAGGCGAACACGCGCTCGTACAGCTCGGTGTTCTCGAAGCCTGGCTCGTCGCCCTGGTCGAGGTCGCGCTTCACCGCGGCCTCGCTCAGCCGCAGGCGGTTGGCCAGCGTCAACGCGGCGCGCCCGGTCTCGCCCACGCCTGAGGCCGCGGTGCGCGAGACCAGGTCACCATCGAGTGCCAGCGGCAGGCCGGTGGCGACGCTCAGTGCGTTCTGGAAGCCGGCGTTGCGGCTGGCATAGCGGCCGGCGTTGAAGTCGGCGAAACGATAGATGGGCGCGTCATAGGGCGCTTCGTAGGCCAGCAGATGAGCGGTGCCGAAGTAGATGCCGCCGCGCCGCGTGAACACCTCGCGGCGGATCGATTCCTTCACCTCGTAGGGATAGCGCCGCTTCTGCGCGTGCGCCTGGGCGAAGGCGATGCTGACCTGCATCGGCCCGCCGGTGCGCACCGGGTTGTTGTCGGCCAGGAAGCGCTTGCCCAGCGGCACCATGCCGATGAAGTCCTCGAAGACTTCACTGAGCTGCCGCTCGGTCTTGACCGCGTTCAGGCGCTCGGCATAGCTGCGGCCATCCGGCGAATCCAGCGCGAATGCGGCGCGCACCATCAGCATGGGCACGTTGGCCTCGTCGGCACGGCGCTCGATCTCCTTCCAGGCGATGGCCGGCAGGCCCGGCACGGCGGGGTCGGCCGTGTAGCCGGATTCCTGCTCGATGACGGCCATCACGGCGCACAGGTTCTGCACCGTGGAGGGCAGCGCCAGCGTGGCCAGCGCGGCATGGATGTCCGCGGCCCAGCCGTCGGCGCCGGGCGTCTTGTCCGGCAGCGCCGCGGCGACGAGCCGGCGTGCCTCGGTCGGCCCCAGGCCTTCTGGCTGCTGAGCCGGTGGCGGGCTGCCGCAGCCGGCCAGCAGGGCGAGGAGGGCCACCGGCGTTAGCGCGCTCCAGCGGATGTGCAGCAGGCTGACGAAGGTGCGCATGGCTCAGCCCGCCGCCCCGGGGCTTTGCAGAAGCGCCTTGGCGGCCTCGATGCGCAGGGCCAGAGGCGCGCTCGTGTCATTCAGCACCTGCTGCAGAAAGCGCCGCGGGTCCACGCCCTTGGCATCTTCGATGGGTGCGTTGACGACGGGCGGCGGCGGGAGGGGCCGCAGCGACTGCATCGCCGCCTCGAAAGCCGCCGGCTTGATGCTTTGCAGGCGGGCCAGCAGGTCCGCTTGGCCGTCGATGCCCGGTGGGATATCCAGCCAGGGCGTGTCGGCAAACACCGGCGCCAGGTCGGGGGCGACGAAGGCCGACCAGTTCTCCGTCCCCGCCTGCGGCGCGGGCACCAGCTCGGCATGGACCGGCGGCGACGTGGCCGACGGCAGCAGACGCAGGCGGGCCGGCGCCGTGCCCGCCAGATAGCGCGCGCCCAGGCGCGCCAGGAACTCCGCACCACGCTGCGCATCCACCGGCGCCTGCAGCGAGAACCACAGCTGCAGCGCATCGGTGCCCGACACGGCAATGGCCGGCGCGGGCAGGTCGAGGTCCGTCTGCACACCGCGCCACACCTTGCCCAGCGCCTCCCAGTCGGCCGGGCCGCTCAGCGCCATGACCAGTGCCCGCACATGGCCGGTGTCGTCGATCAGGCGGCCTTCGCTGGCCTCGGCGGGCAGCAGGAACAGGCGATGCAACTCGGCTTGCAGGCGATTCATGTCGGGACGGATTGGGCGGGCCGGCGGAATCTACCCCAGCCGCCCAGCCGCTTCTGTAGCTGACTGTTCCATGGCTCGGTGGCCGCACGCCGGTGCGCGGGTCTCTGACGAAGTTCGTGCCCTCAAGCTTGATGAGACGCGCGGCACGCCGTGTTGACAGCCCCGGCGCCGCTGCGAATCATCCGCGCAACCACAAGGGGGGAATATGAGCCGTCTTCGATCATTTCAAGTTGCCTTTGCCGCCGCGATGGCGCTGGCCTGTTCGCCAGCGATGGCCGATCTGGTCAGCAGCCGCGCCAGCCTTGGCGCGACGGACCACATCGACTGGGACCAAATTCCGCTGGATGCTTCGTTCCCGACCGCGGCGGTGGTTACGGCGCTGGGCGAGGCTGCGAGCGTCAGCAGCGGCAACAGCGCCAACCTGTGGCGGCTGGACCAGGGCGGTCCGCCCAACGGCTACTGGCAGGCGAACTTCACACCCGGCGAGGCTTTGGTCCTCAGCTTCTCAGGCGTGATCTCGCTGAGCTTCACCGATGCCGTGGCAGGTGCAGGCACCCAGTTCGCCAACGGCGCCCGGTACGGCGCCTTCGATGCCACGCTGACCGCCTTCGATGCAAGCGGCAATCTGCTGGAGACGCACACGGTGGCCGGCAGCACCGGGCCGGGCTTCGACGGCTCAGCGGTCTTCGTCGGCCTGGCGCGTGCCCAGGCCGATATCTCGCGGCTGGAATTCCGGGTGTCGAGTCCAGCGGGGTCGGAGTATCCCGTCATCAACCGC
The DNA here is from genome assembly GCF_001425165.1 of Pelomonas sp. Root405. Lineage (GTDB taxonomy): Bacteria > Pseudomonadota > Gammaproteobacteria > Burkholderiales > Burkholderiaceae_C > Pelomonas. The sequence continues at coordinate 177,499 of NZ_LMDU01000011.1, read as the reverse complement.
GTCGACATCCTGCAGGCCGCCGTCGTTCCTGAGCCCGGCGCCGGCCTGCTGGCTCTGCTCGGCTTGCCGGTCATTGCCTGGGCGCGAAGCCGCCAGCGCAAGAGCTGGTAGCGACGGGCGCACAACCGCTCCGGCCCGCTGGCGTCAAAGCGCCGCGGGTGCCGTGTCGCCGAAGTGCGCCGCTGGCAGCACCAGCGTGATGACGGCGCCGCCGCCGTCGCGGTTGGCGGCCCAGATGCGGCCGTCGTGGGCTTCGGCGATGCGCCGGCAGATCGCCAGCCCCAGTCCCGTGCCGCCGGCGGCGTTCTTGGTCGCGCTGGACTGCACGAAGGCTTCGAAGATGCTTTCAAGCTCGTCCGGCGGGATGCCGGGGCCGCGGTCGGCCACGGTGATGCAGACGTCGCCGTCATCGTCGTGGCCGGCGCTCAGCTCGATGCGGCCGGCCTCGGGCGAGAAGCGGATGGCGTTGGCCAGCAGGTTGCCCAGCAACTGCTGCAGGCGCAGCGGGTCGGCCAGCACGACAAGCTCGTCCTCGCCGAGGTCGCTGTCCAGCACCAGCTGACGGGCCGCCAGCAGCGGCCCCAGTTCGCGGGCCACGGCCGCCGCGAGCGGGCGCAGGTCCAGGCGCTCGGGCTGCATGGGCTCGGCGCCGTGTTCGATCTTGCTGAGGTCGAGCAGGTCGTTGACCAGGCTGAGCATGCGCTGGCCGGCGCGGTGCACGTCGGCGAACAGTTCGGCCAGGCGCGGCTGCTCGCGCCCGCGCAGCGTGCCGAGCTCGGAGAAGCCGAGGATGGATTGCAGCGGCGTGCGCAGCTCGTGGCTGACGTTGGCGATGAAGTCGGACTTGGCGCGCGAGGCCTGCAGCGCCGCGTCGCGGGCGGCGCGGGTGGCGCGCTCGGCCTCGCGGAAGTCGCTGATGTCCATGAAGCAGACGACGATGCCCATGGGCCGGCCGTCGGCGTCGGGGAAGGTCGACTTGCTGATGAAGAGATCGCGCTCGCGGCCATCGCTGCCGTGCCAGATCGCCTCGTATTTCATCTCGCCACCGCGCGCCAGCAGCTCGGCGTCGCGGTCGTTGTGCAGGGCGGCCTCGTCGGTGCGCAGATAGCTGGCCGCCCGCCGGCCAAGCACCTCGGCACGTTTGCGGCCCGTGAACTGCTCCCAGGCGCGGTTGACGTCGAGGTAGCGGTTGTCGCCGTCCAGCACCGACATCGGCAGCGGGCTGCTGGCCAGCAGCGAGCGCGCCAGGCCGAGCTGGGCGCGCAGTTCGGCCTGGGCGCGCACCAGCCCGCTGACGTCGGCGGCGCTGCCCACCCACTCCAGCACATCGGCATGGCGGCGCAGCGGCACCAGGTGGATCTCGAAGCTGCGTGCCGTGCCGTCGGGCGCGCTCCAGTCGGCGCGCAACTGGTGCGGCCGGGCCTCCTGCGCGTCGCCGGCCGCGAACAGCGCCGCCACCGCGACCGAGCCGCCGAACAGCTCCCGCAGCGGCCGGCCCAGCACCTGGGCCACCGGCTGGCCGCTCAGGCGGGCATAGCCTTCGTTGATGAAGGTCACGTGGCCGAGGGCGTCGGTGCGGAACAGCAGGTCCTGGACGCTGCCAAAGATGGCGCTGAGTTCGCGCTCGCGCTCGGCGACTTGGCGTTGCGCCTGGTCCAACTGCAGCAGCGAGCGTTCATGCGCGCGCAGCGCCGCCGCTCCCACGGCCGACAGCGCCAGCAGCGCCGCAGCAATGCCGAGCGCCGGCAGGCCCAGGTCGCGCACGGTGGCGAGCCACTGGCTGCGCAGCTCGGCCTGCGGCAGCTCGACGAGGACGACGAGGGGCCGGCTGCGTAGCGCGCGGTAGGCGCCAAGCTGTTCGGCCGCGCGCAGGCCGGGGCCCTCCCAGCGGCCGTGCTCGCTGCCGGCGCGCACGCGGGCCAGCGGCGCGGCGGGTGTCTGCAGCGACGCCAGGCGCGCGCCGGCAAGGTGTTCGGCGCCGTCGGTCACGGCCAGCAGCCGGCCGTCGAGGTCGACGAGGGCGGCGGCGGCGCGCGGGTCGTTGAGCGTGAGCTGCTGGAAGTTGGCCAGCGCGTCGGGATTGAGCAGGGCGACGAGCAGCGCGGGGCGGTCTTCACCGCCGCTGCCGGGCAGCGTCAGCCCACGCAGCACCGGGATGAAACCCACACCCGGCGGCACGACCGCGGCCGGGCCGACCAGCCCGGCCAGGCTGCGCGCCGCGACAAAAGTGCCGACGCTGTTGCGCCGGGCAGCCGGCCAGGTGCCAAGGGCGGTGGGGGCGATCTGTACGCCGCGGTCGGCCGGGTCGGCAGCAGCCAGCACGTGGCCTTCCGCGTCGACCAGGGCCACGCCACGCAGGAAACCCAGGCTGGTCTGCGTCTGGCCCAGCAGGGCCTGCAGCACCTCGGGCGGCGCGCCGCGCTCGGCCACGTCGGCCAGGCCGGCCAGCGCGATCTGCGCCGCGTCCAGGCTGCGGCTGGCGTGGTCCTCCAACACCCGGGCCAGCAGGGCCTGGCGGGCATGCGTGTCAGCCGTCAGCTTGAGCTTTTCGCGCCACATGCCGTAACCCGCGCCGGCCAGCAAGGTGGCGGCCAGCAGCACGCCGGCACTGGCGGTGATGACGCTCGGACGCCAGCGGCTGCGGTGCGGCATGGCGGCTTCAGTGATTGCGGATGATGGCGCTCAGGCCGTGCCGTTTGGCCGCGGCCTGCAGCCGGCCGTCCTTCTGGATGCGGGCGACGAAGCTATCCACGGTGTTCAACCAGGCGGCGTCGCCCGGCTTGACGGCATAGGCGTAAGGCAGCACCGAGAACGGCGCGGTCGGTGCGACGAGGCGGGCCCAGTCGGCGTTGTCCAGCAGGCGGCGGCTGTAGGGATAGTCGGTCACGAAGGCATCGACGCGCCCGGCTTCGAGCTCGCGCTCGCGCGTGTCGGGCGGGCGCACGGTGACGAGGTTGGCATGCTTGAGCGTGGCAGCCATCACCGGCTCCATGAAGGTGCCGGCCTGCACGGCGATGCGCACGCCGGGCCGGTCCAGGTCCTCCCAGCGCTGCACGACGCGGCTGCTGCGCGTCGTGACGGCGTAGATGTCGCTTTCCAGGTAGGGGCGGCTGAAGCGCAACGTCTGCGCGCGCTGCGGCGTCACGCCGACGGCGAACATGGCCACGTCGCAGCGGTCGCCCAGCAGGTCGTCGACCAGCGTCGCAAACGACGAATCGACATAGACCGGCTTGACCTTGAGGTCGGCAGCGAAGGCGGCCGACAGGTCGATGTCGATGCCCGACAGCCGGCCGGTGCGCGGGTCGCGCAGCGAGACGCCGTAGTAGTCGGGCCAGATGCACACGCGCAGCTGGCCGCTGTCGCGGATGCGCTGGCTGACGCTGGAGGGGGCTGCGGCGGCGGTGGCCAGGCCGAGGCTTGCGAGCAGGGCGGCCGTCAGCCGCCTCACGCCCGGGCCCCTGGCCGCGTCGCATTGACGCGGTCGCGCAGTGCGATCAACTCGGGCGCGTGGGCGATGAAGGTGGCGACGATGGCGGGGTCGAAGGCGCCGCCGGCCTGCTCGGCCAGCATGGCCAAGGCGCGGTCGTCGGCGCGGGCGGGGCGGTAGCGGCCGGGCAGGGTAAGCGCGTCGAAATGGTCCACGACGGCAACGATACGCGCGGACAGCGGAATCGCCTCGCCGCGCAGGCCCCGGGGGTAGCCGTTGCCGTCCCAGCGCTCGCGGTGATGCAGGGCGATCTCGGCGGCCAGCGCGAACAGCGGAAGGCTGGAGCCGCTGAGCAGGGCGGCGCCGCGCAGCGGACGAGTGTGCAGATTGCTGGGCTCGTCGTCGGCCGCAGCGTCGCTGACGTCGAGCTCGCCGATGTCGTGCAGTGGCGCGGCCAGGCGGAGCAGCCGGGCGCTGCCGGCCGCCATCCCGAGCCGCAGCGCCAGGCCCTCGGCCAGATGTCCCAGGCGCAAGCGGTGCGCGCTCGGGTCCTCGGCATGGCGGTCGACAGCCTGCACGGGCGGTGTCCACGGCGTCTGGTCAAGGGCGGCAGTGGCTGGCATGTCGGGCTCCGTTGGATGTTGAATTGTCCAATCAAAGCGTTTTTATCAAATGGCCAAGCGCGGCGCATCGGGATTAATTCGGCAAAATGTCCCACGTGAACGCCATGCCCGACACCTGTTCGACCACGGAGGCCGCCCAGCTTCTGGGCATGGCCGTGCGTTCCGTGCAATTGATGGTGGACCGCGGCGAGCTGCAGGCCTGGAAGACGCCGGGCGGCCACCGCCGCATCCTGCGCAGTTCGCTCGAGGCGTGCATGGCCGCGCGCTCCGGCCCCGCATCGGCCCCGCCGCTGCGGGCCGACGATGCTGCAGCGGCCAGCCGGCCGCTGAGCCTCCTGCTGATCGAGGACTCGGTGCATTTCCAGAACCTGATCAGCCTCGTCGTCAAGCGCGAGCTGCCGGCGGCCGAGCTGCATGTCGCGTCCGACGGCATCGCCGGCCTTGCGCTGGCCGGTCGCCTGGAGCCCGATGTGCTGCTCATCGACATCCTGCTCCCGGGCATCGACGGCGCCGCGCTGATCACCAGCCTGCGCTCGCACCCGCAGTTCGCGCGCAGCCGCCTCATCGTCGTCACTGCGCTGGACGAGTCACAGCGCCAGCCGTATGCCTTCGCGCTCGACGGCGTGCCCCTGGTGCACAAGACCGACCTGGTCACCCGGCTGCCGCCCCTGCTCGCCGCGGCCGCTGCCGCGCGGGTGGCGCGGCCGGCCTGACGGCGCCCCTCATGAGCGCGCGCCTGCTGTTGATCGAGGATGACGCCTCGATTGCCCGTTTTGTCGAGCTGGCGCTGGAGGAACTGCCCCGCCACGACGGCTCGGCGCCCGCTGTCGAGCTGACCGTGGTGCGCCTGCTGAGCGACGCGCGCAAGGCCCTCGCCAGCGGCGGCTGGCAGCTCGTCATCAGCGACCTGATGCTGCCCGACGGCTCGGCCGAGGCGCTGCTGACCGACGGGCTGGCCCTGGCAGCAGGCGCGCCGCCGTGGGTCGTCTTCAGCGCCGGCGTGCACGACGACCGCCATGCCGCGCTGGCCGCGCGCGGCGTCGCCCGCACGCTGCGCAAGCCTGTGCCACTGGCCGAGCTGCTGGATACCGTGGCGGCGCTGTTGACCGCGGGTCCGGCCATGCCGCCGCCCGCCGCTGCCGACGCCAGCATCGACCCGGTGCACCAGCATTTCGGCGGCGACCGCGCGCTTTACGACAGCTTTCGCGCGGGCTGCCTGGAGCGCTTTGCCGACGACATCGCCGACGGCCATGCCGCCGTGCAGGCGCTCGACGGGCCGGCGCTGCGCCGTGTCGCCCACGGGCTGAAGGTGGTGCTGGAACTGATCGGCGAGCCGGCGCTGGCCATCCAGGCGCGCGCGCTGGAAGACGCCACCGGTGGCCTGGCGGCGGGCCAGCCCCTGCCCGACGGCTGGCCGCGGCTGGCCCGCGGGCTTGCCGGTCTGCGAGCGGGCCGCGGCGCCTAACCGAATGGCGTGGCGGCCGCCACGCAGTATTTGGCAGATTTCATCCAGCGCCCTCCGATTGAGGGTCGTCGCATTGATCAGATGTATCAATTGATTTGATAATTGCGACATGACCCTCAGCCGCCCACCCACCCCGCTGACAGACCTGGATCCGGGTGGCGTGCCGTCGGCCGGCGGACCGTGCGGCTTCACGAGCCGTGTGCTGTATGTCGAGGACGATGCCGTCAACGCGATGTTGATGCAGGGCATCCTTGAACTGCGTTCGGGCAGCCAGCTGCTGGTGGCGCGTACCGGCGCCGAGGCGCTGCGCCTGGCGGCCGCGGGGGGGATCGACCTGGTGTTGTGCGACCTGCGCCTGCCCGACATCAGCGGCGAGGCGCTGCTGCCCGCGTTGCGCGCCGCCGGCCTGCCGAAGGCCGTGCCCGCCGTGCTCGTCACCGCCGAGTCGGAGTTCGTCGCATCGCAACTGGCGCGCCGCTACGGCTACGACGGCCACTGGACCAAGCCGCTGGACGTGGCTGCCACCCTGCGCAGCCTGGAGGTTTGGTTGGCCCCCGTCCAATCTTGCCGCGCTGAACCCGGGCCGGCCTAACCGGCCCCCGGCGCTCGGCCCGGGAGGCGGCCAAGCCGTCAGCGGCGCCGCTACAAATCTTTTCGCGCCGGCCACACGGCCGTGCGTCTGTCGGGCGATTCTTCGGTGCGACACCCTGGAGACCGCCGATGAGAAACCGCCGCTTTGTGCTGGGCCATGGCGCCGCCATCGCCAGCGCCCTGGTGCTGGCCGGCCGCGTGCCGGCCGCGCCGCTGACGACGAGCGCCGCTGCCAACGCACCCTTGAGCGCTGAAGAGCGCGCCCTGCATGCGCTGAACCGCCTCGGCCATGGCCCGCGGCCGGCCGACGCCGCGGCCATCGCTGCGCAGGGTGCTGGCCCCTGGCTGGAGCGCTTCCTGGCCGAGCAGCTGGAGCCGCGCCGCCTGCCGCAGCCCGAGCCGCTGGCGCAGCGCCTGGCCGGCCTCGACGTGCTCAAGCTGGGCCAGGCCGAACTGTTCGGCCGCTACCGCGAGGCCGTCAAGGCGGCCCGCGACGCGCGTCGAGAAAAGGCCAAGGGCATGACGCCCGAGGCCGACGCGATCAACGCGGTGCGCGAGCAGATCCGCCCCCTTGTCGCCCAGGCCGCCACGGCCCGGCTGGCGCGGGCGATGCAAAGCCCGGCCCAGCTCGAAGAGGTGCTGACCGAGTTCTGGTTCAACCACTTCAACGTCTTCGCCGGCAAGAACGCCGTCGGCGTGCTGGTGGCCGACTACGAGCAGCGCGCCATCCGGCCCCATGTGCTCGGGCGCTTCCGCGACATGCTCGGCGCCACGGCGCGGCACCCGGCCATGCTGATCTACCTGGACAACGCCCAGAGCGTGGCGCCCGGCTTCGTGCCGCGGCGTGCAGCGCCCAACCCCCAGCGCAACAGTGGCCTCAACGAGAACTACGCCCGCGAGCTGATGGAGCTGCACACGCTGGGCGTGGACGGCGGCTACACGCAGCGCGACGTGACCGAGCTGGCGCGCATGCTGACCGGCTGGGGCATCGACCCGCGCAAGGCCATGGCAGGGGGCCAGGGCGAGCTGTTCGCGTTCGACGCCCGCCGGCACGACGCCGGCAGCAAGACCTGGCTCGGGCGGACCATCCAGGGCGCCGGCCAGGCCGAGGGCGAGCAGGCGCTGGACGTGCTGGCCGCCCACCCCGCCACGGCACGGCACCTGGCCTTCAAGTTCGCCCAGGCCTTCGTGTCAGACGACCCGCCCGCCGGCCTGGTCACCCGGCTCGCCGACAACTTCCGGGCCAGCGGGGGCGACCTGCGCGAGTTCACGCGCACGCTGATCGGCGCCGACGAGTTCTGGCGCCGCGAGGCCTACCAGGCCAAGTTCAAGACGCCCTATCAATACCTGCTGTCGTCCCTGCGCGCGCTGGACCTGCAGCCCACCGACACGCGCAACCTGCTCGGCGCGCTGGCACAGGCCGGCCAGCCGCTGTATGGCGCCGCCACGCCCGACGGCTACAAGAACACGGCGGCCGCCTGGCGCAATCCGGAGGCGCTGACGCAGCGCGTGCAGCTGGCGACGACCCTCGGGCAGCGCAGCGGCATGAGCGCCGAGCGACTGGGGGCGACGCTGGGCGCTTCGGTCAGCGAATCGACCCGCGGCACGCTGGCCGCCGAGCCGCCCGCCCAGCGGGTCGCCCTGCTGCTCGCCAGCCCCGACTTCATGAAGAGGTGAACCAAATGCCCCCACGCGCCTTTCAGTCGCTGCCCCCCGAGGGGGCGCGTCAGCACCTTCGGACGCCCGAGCGGAGCTGACCACCATGCTTCGTCGCCAACTCCTGCACTTCGGTGCCTTCACCTTGGGTGGCCTGCCCGTTTCACTCGTGCGCGCGCAGAACGGCGCGCAGAAGAAGCTCGTCGTCGTCATGCTGCGCGGCGCGGTGGACGGCCTGTCCGTCGTCGCCCCCTACGGCGAGCGCGACTACGCAGACAGCCGCCCGCAGATCGCCCTTGGCGCCCCTGGCACCGAGGACGGCCTCATCAAGCTTGATTCGCTGTTCGGCCTGCACCCTTCCTTGAGCCCGCTCAAGCGCCATTGGGACGGCGGCCAGCTGGCCTTCGTGCATGCCAGCGGCTCGCCCGACCCGACCCGCTCCCACTTCGACGCGCAGGACTACCTGGAATCCGGCACGCCGGGCCGCAAGTCCACGCCCGATGGCTGGATGAACCGCCTGCTGGCCACGCTGCCTGGTGAGCCCGCGCCGACGCGCGCCATCTCCCAAGGCAGCACGCCACCGCGCATCTTTGCCGGCAGCGCCAGCGTCGCCAGCCTGGGCCTGGGGCCCAATGCCATGCAGCGCCGCGCCATCGACAACCCGCAGATGCAGGCCAGCCTGGCCAAGCTGTACGCCGGCGACGCCCAGCTCAGCGGCACCCTGCGCGACACCACGCAGGGCCGCGGCGACATGGCCAGAAGCATGTCGGCCGCCGAGCCGCGCTCGATGGACCCGAGCGCCGATGCCGGTGCGCCGTCAGCGCGCAGCTTTGCGGCCGATGCGCGGCGGCTCGGCACGCTGATCCGCAAGGACCCGCACACCCAACTTGCCTTCACGGCGGTGGGCGGCTGGGACACCCACGTCAACCAGGGCGCCGCGCGCGGCCAGCTCGCCAACCGGCTGGCCAGCCTGGGCGAGGGGCTGGACGCGCTCAGCTTGGGCCTGGGCGATGCGCTGAAGGACACCGTCATCGTCGTCGTCAGCGAGTTCGGCCGCACGCTGCGCCAGAACGGCAACGGCGGCACCGACCACGGCCGCGGCAACGTCATCTGGCTGCTGGGCGGCCCGGTGGCCGGCGGCCAGGTGCTGGGTGAGTGGCCGGGGCTGGACCCCAGCGCGCTGGCCGATGGCCGCGACCTGGCCGTGCGCACCGATTTCCGCCAGGTGCTGGGCCCGCTGCTGCAGCGCCACCTGGGCCTGTCGGAAACCGCACTGGCAGCAGTGTTTCCGAATGGCCCGCAGACTTGGCGTTATTCCGACAAGCTGTTGCGCGCCTGATTCCACCCCCTCACCGACTGGAGAACCGCATGAGACGCAACTCGACCCCATTTGCGCTCTGCCTGGCTGCAGCGGTGTTGGCCTATTGGTTTCTGGTGGCGACGCTGAGCGTCTGAGATCGTCTACGCGTTGCCCTTGAGATCGATGCGCACCTCGGTCTGACCGCCGGCCTGCTCGAAGGCGAGCCTGCCGCCGTGCTGCGCCAGCAACCGCTGCACGATGCCCAGGCCGAGGCCTGATCCGCCCGTATCGCCGGCGCCCGGGTTGCGCAGCGACAGGCTGCCGCGCTGCCAGTCGATCTCGATGCAGCCGCCCGCCTGACCTTGCGTCAACGCGTTGGCCAGCAGGCTGGCCAGCACCAGCTGCAGCACCGGGGCGGGCAGCGCCAACGCATCGGCCGGGGCGAGGCGGCAGTCGATGCGCAGTGCGCGGGCGTCCAGCGCGGCGGCATGCGCCAGCACCCAGTCCTCCACCAGCGGCAGGATGGGCGTGGGCGCCACCGGTGCCGCGGCCGGCTCGCGGGCCAGCATCAGCAGCGTCGCGACCGTCTGCTCCATCAGCCGCACCGCCGTCTGCAGTGGCAGCAGCTCGCGGCGCTGGGCGTCATCGGCTTGGGGCTGCAGGCGGTCAAGGCCGATGCGCAGCACGGCCAGCGGCGTGCGCAGCTCGTGGCTGGCATCGCGGCTGAAGGCCTGCTCGCGTTCGATGAAGTCGCGCGTGCGTTCCAGCAGCGCGTCCAGGCTGCGCGTCATGTCGCCGATCTCATCACCCGGTGCCCCGCCGGGCAAACGCGGCAAGGCCTGCGGCCGCGCCGCACGCATGTGCTCGGACAGCTGCGCCAGCGGCCGGCTGACGCGGCGCGCCAGCAGCCAGCCCAGCAGACCCGCCAGCGCCACCACCGCCAGCCCCCAGCCGGCCAGCCACTGCAGCAGCTCGCCGCGCATCGGCCGCACGATCAGCTGGCTGCTGACTTCGGCCAGCAGCCACGGGGGCTGGCCCTGACGCACCAGCGGCATCAGGTGGTAGTGGCGCCCCTGCGTGCCGGCAATCTCGGTCCGCCGCGGCTCGTCGGCCAGCGCGGCCGCAACGTCGGCGGGCAGCGTGGCGGCGCTCTCATGCACCTGCATCGGCATCGGCAGGCGCATGTCGGCGGCCGCAGCCTGCCAGCGGCCGTGCCGCGCATGCTCGGCGCGCAGCCGGGTGGCTTCGCGCTGCAGCAGCTGCTCGATGAAGCGGTCCTCCACCGAGTAGGTGAAGGCCATCGCGAACAGCCCGAACAGCGCCGCCACCCCCAGCGTGAACGCGGCGAAGGTGAGCATCAGGCGGCGCTGCAGCGTCATGCGGCGTCGGCATCCAGCCGGTAGCCGATGCCGTGCACGGTGGTCAGCAGCGGCCGGTCGAAGGGCTTGTCCATCGCCTGCCGCAGCAGGTGGATGTGGCTGCGCAGCGGGTCGGACTCGGGCGGCTCGTCGTCCCACAGGCGCTCGATCAGGCGGCTGCGCGTCAGCGCGCGCGGGTGGGCCTCCATCAGCAGGCGCAGGATGGCCAGCGGTGTGGGCGGCAGCGCCAGCCGCTGCCCGTCGCGAAAGGCTTCCTGCGCGCGCCGGTCCAGGCTCAGCGGACCGACGCGCAGCAGGTAGTCCTGCCCGGCCTGGCCGCGCCTGGCCAGCGCCTGCACGCGAGCCAGCAGTTCCTCGCTGGCAAAGGGCTTGACGAGGTAGTCGTCGCCGCCGGCCGCAAAGCCCGCGAGCTTGTCGGGCAGGGTGTCGCGTGCCGTGATCATCAGCACCGGCACATGGCTGGGCGCGGCGGCGCGCAGCCGCTCGCAGAGCTGCAGCCCGTCCAGGCCGGGCAGGCCGATGTCGAGCAGCAGCACGTCCGGCGCGTCGCCGAGGGCGGCCTGCAGTGCCAGCCGGCCGTCGCTGGCCTCGGTCACACGGTGGCCGGCCGCGCGCAACAGCGCGGCGATCTGCTCGCGCAGCGGGGCGTGGTCCTCGACGAGCAGCAGGTGCGGCATGCGGGCAAGTGTCACCCGTTGAGCTGGCTGAGCGCGACGCGCGCCTCGGCGTTGGCCGGCTCGGCGGCCAGCAAGGCGGTCAGCACCTCTCGCGCCTTCTGCGGCTGGGCCAGCTGGGCGTAGGCCTGCGCCAGGCCGAGGCGGAACTTGGCATGCGCCATGTGCGGCGCGGCCAGCTCCATGACGGACAGCGCCTGCCGGCGTGCGGCATCGTCCACGGCGGCTTGGGACTGGTAGTAGCCCAGCATGGCGATCAGATCGGTGTTGAAGCGCTTGGGTTCGGCGGCCAGCGCGGCGCGCACGGCGCCCTGCTCGCCCGCCAGCCAGCGCGTCACCAGCTGCATGCTGGCCTCGTCGCGGTGCAGCGTGCGCGGCTGCGGCGTGCGGCCCAGCTGCCTGACGATGGCCTCGGCCACCAGCGTCGTCGAGAACGGGTTCTGGCCGGTGACCAGCGGGCCGTCGACCACCAGCTTGGGCATCATCAGCGGCGCCTCTTCCCACTGCGCGCCCAGCTCGCGGGCTCGCGTCTCCAGCCAGAACGGGTACTCCTTCGCCCACTTCTTGCCGAACAGCTTTTCTTCCTCGTCGCTGAAGCCCGTCATGCGGCGGCCGGCCACCAGCGGGCGGCCGTCGGGCGTCCTCACGTTCAGCAGCGCGGCCGGCCCGTGGCAGACCGCGGCCAGCACGCCCTGGTGAGCGGCCAGCAGCTGCAGCAGCGCGGTATCGCGCGGCAGGTCGAACATCGCGCCCTTGCCGCCGATCAGGAAGATGGCCGCATGCTCGCCGGGCTTCACGTCCTCGGTGCGGCGGGTCTGCTGCAGTTGGCGTACGCCGTCGGCATCGGCCAGGAAGGCGGCGATGTGGTCCTCACGCGGGTTGTGGCGGTCTGCCACCACGGCGCCGCCGGCCGGGCTGGCAATCTGCACCTGCAGCCCATTGGCACGCAGCGTCAGCCAGGCCATGGCCAGCTCGTCCATCTCGAAGCCGGGGCGGTTGATGGTCGTGCCCTCGGCGCGGCCCTCGCTGGAAACGACGAGCAGCACGCCCGGCGCCGTGGTGGCGGCTGCGGCAGGCAGGCCAAGGGTGGCCGCCAGGCTGGCGGCAAGCAGGAGTCGGTGCATGGTGGCGGCCCGGGAAAGTTGAGGTGCCACCAATGTGCTGGGCCGATGTGAAGCCGATGTCAAGAGACGACGGCAGATGGCAGCCCCCGCGCAGGCCCTGCATCGGCAGCAGGGTCTGCGCCTCGGGGTTGCGGCTGCGACCGGTGTCAGTTGCGGTCGGCGCGCGGAGGCAGCGGTTGATCGGTGGTGTAGCCGCTGCTGTTCGTCGCTGTGGTGGTGGTCGCCGTGTCGGTGCTGGCGCTGCTGTTGGCCGGCCAGCGGTTGGTGTCGTTGGGCATCGGCGCCGGGTTGGGTGCGGCCATGGGGCTGCTGTTGTCGGCCATGGACGACGTCGTCGTGTCGGTCGTCGTGCCCGCCAGCGTGCTGTCGGCCGGCTGCGCTGTGGTCGAGGCGGTCGAGGCCGTGGTGGTGTCGCTGTATGGCGTGGTCTCCGCAGTCTGGGCGCTAGGCAGCGTCACATGGGTCGTGCCCGCGGCCGGCTGGTCGAGCGGGTTGGTCTGGCTGACGACGTCCGATTGCCCGGCAGCTGCGTTGTCCGCACTGGCGTTGTCGGACGTGGACTGGCTGGCGCAACCGGCGGCCAGCAAGGCCGCGAGGGCCATGGCAGTCACGGTCGGGGTGGATTTCAACTGGGTGCTCATGATGACTCTCCAACAGTTGGCAAGCCGTTCGCCCTTGGGCGCGACGGTGCGGCGGATGCCGCTGCATCAGCGGGCAACGGTCATTCCTGCGCGGCGGTGCGCAGCGGCCGCCCGACGTCGCCCTGGCGTGGTGGTGGAGGCCGTTGCCCTGGACGTGACCTGCCCGGTAGGCCTGAGCCTACGAAGAAAGCCGCTGTCGATGACGGCCGGTGGCTGCCTGGCCGGACTGTCCGCACACTGTCCGCGGACGCCTTTACATGGGCCAAGTGCTTGATTTACATGCCGGGCGTCGTTGGCACAGGGCTTGCGAAAAGTCAGGCATGAACACCCGCTTCCGCGACACCTCTGAACAGGACCGACCGCTCGCTCCCAAGTCCCGCCGCTGGCCCTTGCTGGCCGTCGCCGGGGTGGCCATCGCCGCGGCCATCGCGCTGCTGGGCGGAGGGCGCGTCAAGCAGATGCTGTCGGCCGATTCGGCCATCAGCACCTCGCGGCTGTCGCTGGCCACGGTCGGCATCGGCCCGCTGACGCGGGACGTGGCCGGCGAGGGCCGCGTCGTCGCCGCACAAAGCCCCACGCTGTTCGCGCCCGGCGGCGGCACCGTGACGCTGGCCGTGCAGGCCGGCGACCCGGTCAAGCGCGGCCAGGTGCTGGCGCGCGTCGAATCGCCCGAGCTGACCAACCGACTCGCGCAGGAGCGCAGCAATGTCGACGCCGTGAAGGCCGAGCTGGCGCGCGCCGAGGTCGAGGCCCGCCAGCAGACCGCCGCGCTGCAAAGCGCGTTTGAGAACGCCCGCATCGACCAGCAGACCGCCGCCAACGACCTGGCGCGCCAGACCCAGGCCTTCGAGGCCGGCGCCACTGCGCGCATGCAGGTCGAGCGCGCGCAGGACGCGCTGGCCAAAGCCAAGCTCGCGCTGGACCAGGCCGCCGGCCTGCGTGGCCTGAAGAACGACAGCCTGGCGCTGGACGTGCAGGCCAAGAAAAGCGCGCTGGCGCGCCAGCAATTGATGGTGGCCGACCTGGAGCGCCAGGTGGCCGACCTGGCCGTGCGCTCGCCAGTGGATGGGCAGGTCGGCCAGCTGTTCATCGCCGACCGCACCAACGTCGGCCGCGACGCGCGCCTGCTGTCGGTCATCGACCTGTCAGCGCTGGAAGTGCAGATGCAGGTGGCCGAGAGCTTTGCGCGCGAGCTGCAGCCGGGCATGCCTGGCGAGATCAGCGGCAACGGCCAGCGCTGGGCGGGCCAGGTCAGCTCGGTGTCGCCCGAGGTGGTCAATGGCGAGGTGGCGGCGCGACTGCGCTTTGCCGGCCAGCAGCCGGAGCAGCTGAGGCAGAACCAGCGTCTGTCGGTGCGTGTGCTGCTGGACAAGCGCGACAAGGTGCTGGGCGTGGCGCGCGGCAGCTTCGTCGACGAGGGCGGCGGCAGTTATGCGTATGTGGTGCGCGGGGGCTATGCGGAGAAGGTGGCGGTGAAGCTCGGTGCTCGCTCGTTGGATCGGGTGGAGGTGGTGTCGGGGTTGGTTGCCGGCGACCGTGTCGTGATCTCGGGCACGGACAACTTCAAGGGCGCGGAGCGCGTCTTGATTGCGGATTGAGTGATGGGTAAGCAGGTTGCTTTCCCGAAGAGTGCGCGCGCTCGTTGCATTGCCGAGAGTCCGTCCCGGCGGCCGGGTAACTTTCTTCTGCGGGGCCAGAAGAAAGTCACCAAAGAAGAGGCCCTGAACCGCACACCAGCACCACGTGTACGAGTTGCGCCGTGCAACAGCCCCTTGGTGGATGGGAAGACGCGACCCGCTGCGCTCTCGCTGCTGTCCTTGTCACGAACATCATCCATCGCACCAACTGCCCGCTTAACGCGCGGCTGCACGCCGTGCTCACGAGAAAACCTAGTGCAGCGTCGCTCGGGCGACGCGGTATCCCCTGATGAGCCCGGCGTGCAGCCGGCGTTAACCGGCGTGAAGGGGCGATGCGTGGCGCTTTTCACAGGGACAGCAGCGAGAGCGAAGCGGGTCGCGTCTTCCCGGAATCGCAGTGACCGTTTTCGCGCGCCGCTGATGGCGGCGCCGCGGTCGTGTGCGGTTGAGCGCCTCTTCTTTGGTGACTTTCTTCTGGCGCCGCAGAAGAAAGTTACCCCGCCGCCGGGCGGGACTCCCGGCACCTTGCCAATAGGCAAGTGCCACTTAGACAACCAAGCCGACGGCAAAAACTGACGACCAGGACAACAACATGCTCCAGATGGAAAAACTGCAGAAGGTCTACCGCACCGAAATGGTCGAGACCTACGCCCTGCGCGACTTCAACCTGACCGTCAACGAAGGCGAGTTCGTCGCCGTGACCGGGCCGTCGGGCTCGGGCAAGACCACCTTCCTGACCATCGCCGGGCTGCTGGAGGCCTTCAGCGCCGGCACCTACAAGCTCGATGGCATTGACGTCAGCCGCATGGGCGACGGCGAGCGCTCGCGCATCCGCAACCAGAAGATCGGCTTCATCTTCCAGGCCTTCAACCTGATCCCCGACCTCAACGTGCTCGACAACATCGAGGTGCCGCTGCGCTACCGCGGCTATGGCAGCGCCGAGCGCAAGAAGCGTGCGCTGGAGGCGCTGGGCCGCGTCGGCCTGTCGGCGCGCGCCAAGCACTACCCGGCCGAGCTGTCGGGCGGCCAGCAGCAGCGCGTGGCCATCGCCCGCGCGCTCGCCGGCGAGCCGCGCCTGCTGCTTGCCGACGAGCCGACCGGCAACCTCGACAGCGCGATGGCGCGCAGCGTCATGGAGCTGTTGGAAGAGCTGCACCGCGACGGCGCCACCATCGTCATGGTCACGCACGACCCGCAGCTGGCGGCGCGTGCGCAGCGCAACGTGCATGTCATCGACGGCCAGGTCGTGGACCTGACGGCCGACCTCACGACGGCCCTGGCGGCCTGAAGCGGATGCGGCGATTGATCCTTGTCCTCGCGCTGCTGGCCGCCACGGCCGCCCGCGCCGACGACCTGCTGCAGGTCTGGGCGCAGGCGCGCGCGGCCGACCCGCTGCTGCGCCAGGCCGCCGCCTACAGCGGCGCGCAGGAAGCCGCGGCCCGCGAGGCCCGCGCGGCGCTGCTGCCGCAATGGCGGCTCAACAACAGCGAGCTGCGCGAGACCGGCGGCGCGCGCTGGAACCAGACCACCAGCAGCATCACCCAGGCCCTTGTCGACCTGGCCGCGCTGCGTGAATGGGATGCCGGCCGCAGCCAGGCCTCGGCCCAGGCGGCGCGCCTGGCGGCAGCCGAGCAGGGCGCGCGCCAACGTGTCGCCGAAGCCTATTTCGGCCTGCTGTCGGCCGAGGCCCAGCTTGCGACGGCACGCGCCAATGAAGAGGCGTTCGCGCGCCAGGTCGGCGAGGCGGAGACGCGCTTCACGGCCGGTATGTCGGCGCAGGTCGAGGCCGACCAGTCGCGCGCCTACCGCGAGCTGGCGCGCGGCAACACGCTGGCCGCCGATCTGAACCTGGCCGACGCCCGCGAGGCGCTCGCCCAGCTGACCGGCACGCCGGCCGCCGCGCTGCAGCCGCTGCGTCGCAGCTTGGATGCACAGCTGCTGCCCGACGACGTGGACGCCTGGACGCAGCGCGCGCTGCAGGCCAACCCCGAGCTGCGTGCCCTGCAGTTGGACGTGCAGGCCAGCGAGCAGCGCATCTCCGCCGCCCGCGCCGGCCATCTGCCGACCTTGAGCGTCGGCGTCGACACGCAGCGCCTGCGCGGCGACGGTGTGTCGGCCTTCGACGCCGGCCGCACGCCGACCCAGGTCGCGCTGCGCCTGACCGTGCCGCTGTTCGCCGGCGGTGCCACCAGCGCCGCCGCCGACCGCGCCGGCTTCCAGCGCGAGGCCGCGCGCGAGCAGCTCGAAGCCGGCCGCCGCGCCGTGCTGCGCGAGGTGCGCGCCCAGCACCTGGCCGTGGGCCAGGGCGCGGCGCAGCTGCGCTCGACCCAGGCCGCCGTTGAAGCCGCCCAACGCGCGCTGGACGCCACCCGCACCGGCCTGACGCTGGGCACGCGCAGTACCACCGACCTGCTGCTCGCCATCCAGACCCTGGCCGGCGCGCAGAACGCGCAGACCCAGGCCCGCCACCGCCATGTGCTGGCCCTGCTGGCCCTGCACCAGGCGGCGGGTTCCCTCGGTGATGCCGAACTCGCTTCCGTCAACGCCTTGCTGGAGCAACGCTGATGTTTCTTCATTACCTCGAACTCGCCTGGCGCAACATCCTGTCGTCCAAGGGCCTCAGCGCCTTGATGGTGTTGGCGCTGGCCCTGGGGATCGGCGCCTGCATGACGACGCTGACCGTCTATCACGTGCTGTCCGGCGACCCGATCCCGCACAAGAGCGACCGGCTCTTCAACGTGCAGCTCGATGCGTCCGACATGGTGGGCTGGAAGGCCGGCGACGAGCCGACCTTCGACCTGAGCCGCTTCGACGCGACGGCCCTGCTGCGCGACAAGAAGGCCATGCGCCAATCCATGTCCAGCGGCTTCAACACCGCCGTCGGCCTGCCCGACGGCGACACCAAGCCGATCTTCTCCAGCGTGCGCTACTCGTCGGCGGACTTCTTCGCGATGTTCGACGCGCCCTGGCAGCACGGCGGTGGCTGGAGTGCCGCCGATGACGAGGCCGAGGCGCGCGTGGCCGTCATCTCGGCGTCGCTCAACGAGAAGCTGTTCGGCGGCGTCAACAGCATCGGGCGCGAGGTCATCGTGCGCGGCCAGCCGCTGCGCATCGTCGGCGTGCTGAAAGCCTGGAAGGTGCAGCCGCACTTCTGGGACCTGACGCTGGGCAGCTACACCGAAACCGAGGAGTTCTTCCTGCCGTTCTCGACTGCGATGGCGCTCAAGATGGGCCACTGGGGCAACATGGACTGCTGGGGCCGCGGCGCCAATGGCGGCACCTCGCTGGACCTGAACGCGAGCTGCTCGTGGATCCAGTACTGGGTTGAATTCGAGAAGCCCGGCGACGCCGCCGCCTACCGCGATTACCTCGTTTCCTACTCGGAGGCGCAGCGCAAGGCCGGCCGCTTCGAGCGCCCGACCAATGTGCGGCTGCGCAATGTCATGGACTGGCTGGGCGCGCAGAAGGTGCTGCCCGCCGATGTGCGGCTGCAGACCTGGCTGGCTTTCGGCTTCCTGGCCGTCTGCGTGGTCAACATGGTGGGCCTGCTGCTGGCCAAGACGCTGCGCCGCAGCGGCGAGATCGGTGTGCGCCGCGCTTTGGGCGCCACGCGCGGCGACATCTTCCAGCAGTTCGTCGTCGAGGCCGGCGTGCTTGGCCTGGCCGGCGCGCTGCTGGGCCTGCTGTTCGCCCAGGGCGGCCTGTGGCTGGTGCGCCAGAGCCCCAACGACTACGCCCGCCTGGCCGAGCTGGACGCCAGCATGCTGGCGCTGACGCTGGGCCTGTCGCTGCTGGCCAGCCTGCTTGCCGGCCTGCTGCCGGCCTGGCGCGCGGCCCTGGTCACCCCGGCCGTTCAACTCAAGGTGTCGTGATGGACCTGCTGCCCATTCTTTCCACGCTGCGCCGCCACAAGATCGCGGCCGGCCTCATCGTGCTGGAGGTGGCGCTGACCTGCGCCATCGTCACCAACGCGCTGCACCTGATCCAGACGCGCGTCGAGGCGCTGAACGCCGACAGCGGCCTGGCCGAGACCGAGATCGCGGTGTTGAACCTGCGCGGCAGCAAGCCGCAGCCGCCCGAGCGCACCGCCGGCATCGTGGCCGAGGACGTGGCGCGGCTGCGCGCGCTGCCGGGCATCAAGGCGGCCACGGTGGCCAACCAGATCGTCTACGGCAACAACAGCAACAACAGCGGCGTGACGCTGGAGCCGGACAGCAAGGGCTTGCGCGTCTCCGCCGCCCAGTACGCCGCCGACGACCAGATGCTGCCCACCTTCGGGTTGAAACTGCTGGAAGGTCGCAACTTCACGGCCGAGGAGGTGCTCGACAGCTTCCAGGCCTTCAGCGTCTCCGACCCCCGCATCGGCCAGCTCATCGTCAACAAGGTGATGGCCGACAAGTTGTTCCCGGGCCACTCGGCGGTGGGCCAGACGGTCTACATCTTCGGCCGTTCGCCGTCGACCATCATCGGCGTGGTGCAGACCCTCACCCCCACGCAGCTGCACCGCTCGCGCTCCGAAGGTGGCGGCGCGGCCATGATCCTGCCCCTGCGCGGCGGCGGGTCCTACGTGATCCGCGCCGAGCCGGGCCAGCTGGACGCGCAGATCAAGGCGGCGACCGCCGTGCTGGAGGAGGGCGCCAAGGGCCGCGTCGTCACCCAGGCGCGGCCGCTGACCGAGATGCGCGCCGCGTTCTATGCCCAGGACCGTGCGATGGCCTGGCTGATGGGCGGCGTCTGCGTGGCGTTGCTGCTGGTCACGGCCATGGGCATCGTCGGCCTGGCCAGCTTCTGGGTGCAGCAGCGCACCCGCATGATTGGCACGCGCCGCGCTCTGGGCGCCACGCAGCAGCAGATCCTGCGCTACTTCCAGCTCGAGAACCTGTTGCTGACGACCACCGGCATCCTCATCGGCCTGGGCGGCGCCATCGCCCTGAGCCAGCTGCTGATGCAGAGCTATGCGCTGCCGCGGCTGCCCTGGCTGTATCTACCGGCGGGTGCGCTTTCGCTGTGGCTGCTTGGGCAGCTGGCCGTCTGGGTGCCTGCACGCCGGGCCGCACGGCTCTCGCCTGTCGCCGCATTGCGAAGTTAGGTTAGGCCCACGCCTGAACGGTTTCTCTCAAGCTGGCAGCATGCGCGCATGCCGTTGAAACCGTTCTTCCGCCGCTCGCGCCTGGTGGGCCTGGCGCTGCTGGCCGCCGCGACGCTCGCCCTGCAGGTGGGCTGCACCACGCTGGACGAGCGCCAGCGTGGCTGGATCTTCCAGCCCGGCGACCGCACCTGGGGCGGCGGCCTGGCTGCCGCCGAGGGCATGGAAGATGTCTGGATCCCGTTCGAGAGCCGTCTTGACGAATCGCGCGGCGCGGCGGTGCGCCTGCATGGGCTGTGGCTGCCCCAGGCCGACCCGAACGCGCCGGTGCTGCTTTACCTGCATGGCGCGCGCTACGACGTGCGCGGCAGCGCGCCGCGCATGCGCCGCATGCACGAGCTGGGTTTTTCGGTGCTGGGGGTGGACTACCGCGGCTTCGGCCGCAGCACGGCGGGCCTGCCGTCCGAAGCCATGGCCGCCGAGGACGCCCGCGCTGCCTGGGACTGGCTGGCGCGCCAGCATCCGGACAAGCGCCGCTTCATCTTCGGACATTCCCTGGGCGGCGCGATCGCCGTGCAGCTGGCCAGCGAGGTCGGCGACGAGAACGGCCTCATCGTCGAAGGCAGCTTCACGTCCATCCCCGACGTCGTCGGCAGCTTCCGCTGGGGCTGGCTGCCGGTGTCACCGTTGATCACGCAGCGCTTCGATGCGGCCGCGCGGGTGGCCGAAGTGGGCTCGCCGCTGCTGGTGGTGCATGGCAGCCGCGACAGCCTCATTCCCTACCGGCTCGGCCAGGGGCTGTACGAGCGGGCCCGCGGGCCGAAGCGCTTCGTGCTGGTCGAGGGCGGGTCGCACCACAACACCAATGCCGTCGGGCAGGCGCAATACCGCGAGGCGTTGACCGAGCTGTTTGGACTGTGAGCGCCGGATTGATGGTGCTCAGCCGCCCTGCAGGCTGCGCAGCTCGGCCGTCCAGTTGGCCCAATGCTTGCGCACCTGTTCGCGCTGCTGCGCGTCCAGGCCGTTGAGCAGCTTCAGCACGCTGGCCATCACCTCCTCGCGATAGGCCTGCTCGGTCGGCAGCGGCTGCATGTTCCGCATCAGCGTGGCCGTGCCGCCGGCCAGGTCCTGGCGCGACCAGGCCCGCAGCGCCTCGACTGTGCGCGTTTGGCGGGCGGCGCGGCCCTGCGACATGGCGGCCAGGTCGAAGTGCCAGGCCTGGGCATCGGCGCTGGCCAGCTTGCGCGTCGGGCGGTCCAGGTCGCCCAGCCAGCGCTCCAGGTTCTTGGTGTAGCGCTTGGCGCGCTCGTCGCTGGCGTCACTGCCGGTCTGTTTCTCGCGCCATTCGGCCGTCTTCTCGTCCAACGTCTTCTGCAGGTGCTGCCACTGCTCGGGCTTGAG
Source organism: Pelomonas sp. Root405 (assembly GCF_001425165.1). GTDB lineage: Bacteria > Pseudomonadota > Gammaproteobacteria > Burkholderiales > Burkholderiaceae_C > Pelomonas. The sequence goes on along the minus strand of NZ_LMDU01000011.1, from coordinate 156,495 downwards.
ATCCGCCAGCAGCGGTGCCGCCAGCGGTGCGGCGTGCTGCAGGCTGCGCTCGGCGCTGGCCCGGGCGCCGCGCTCCAGGGCCAGCAGCTCCTGCCGGGTCACACCGTCTTCCAGCGCGGTCTGGGCCTGGCGCAACAGGGACTGCCACTGCGGCAGTTCCTCGCGCCGGTGCCAGGCCTGGAACGCCAGCAGTTTGTCCTTGAGCCGGGCCTTCTGGTCGCTGTCCAGGTCCAGGTATTTGTCGGCCCACAGGCCGCCCAGCAGCGGCAGCTGGTTGTAGGCCAGGCTCAGGCTGGAGCAGCCGACCAGGCCGAACAGCAGGATGGCGAAGAGGAGGGCGGTGAATCGCTTGAGCACGTGCATCCGGGCATGGTGGCAAGGCCTGCGCAACATAGCAGCGCGGCGATGGCCTGATCTTCCGGTAGGACATGGCGCCGCCGGTGCGCCCGCGCCAGGGCTCAGGGGCAGGGCACCCGCCGCATCGCGAAATCGATGCCGCGCGGCTGGCCTTTGCGCTCGCCCTCGATGCGCGCCGCCAGCTGGTCGGGCGCGGCCAGGCGGTAGATGACCCGCTGGGGGAAGTCGTGCGCCGCGTTCTCGAACACCGCTTCGTTCTCACCGCGGCGCAGCAGCTTGAAGACCGTGGGCGGGCGGCCCTGGGGCTGGGCGACGTAGCTGAGCTGGCCGTCCGGCTCGGCGCGGATCTGCATGAACTCGAACTCGATGACGCGGCCGTTCTTCAGCGTGCGTGACATGCCCAACATCAGCCCGCCGGCCGGCGCCATCCACTGTTCGACCGAGCCCGCCTCGCGATTCTGCTGAGCCCAGCAGCCGGCCATCCAGGCCACAGGCGCGAAGGGGTCGGCCTGGGCGGTGGCGCTGGTGACGGCCAGCAAAAGGGGCAACAGGGTGGCGATGGCCTTCATGCCGCCGATTCTGGTGGGGCCGGTTATCGTGCGTGGCCGCGCAAACCCTAGCCCACCGCCCGTCCGCCCGTGTCCCAGAAGGAATTCCCCCACACTCTCAAGCTGATGACCGTCTGGCTGCTGGTCGGGCTGGTGATTTTCCTGGGCATCAAGGCCTGGGAGCGGCACCGTGAGGCCAGCCGCTTCCAGTTGGCCGGTGAGGTCATCGTGCTGACGCGCGCCGGTGATGGCCACTTCCACTGGCCCGGCCGGGTCGACGGCATCGAGGTGGACTTCCTGGTCGACACCGGTGCCACCGCCACGGCCCTGCCGCAAAGCCTGGCCGAGCGCGCCGGCCTCAAGCCGCTGGGCGCCGTGCGCGCGCAGACGGCGGCGGGCGCCACGCGCGGCTTCGTCGCACGGGCCGACGTGGCGCTGGAGGGCGGCGTGCGGGCCGACAAGCTGATGGTGACCGTGCTGCCCGACCTGGCCGCGCCGCTGCTGGGCATGGACGTGCTGGGCCGCCTGCACTTCAGCCAGAAGCCGGGCGAACTGCGCATCACGCCCGAACCATGATCCGTGCCGTTCTCTTCGGGCTGCTGTTCGTCGGCAGCGCGCACGCGGCCTGCCCGCCCACACCCGCCCCGCCCAGCGCCGAGCAGTCGGCCGCCTGGGCCGCCAAGGCGCCCGACCGCGGCCTGCTGTGGCGCATCAGCCGCGGCGGCCACAGCAGCTATCTGTTCGGCAGCCTGCACATCGGCAAGGCCGACTGGGCCTACCCCGGCCCGGCGCTGCGTGCAGCCTGGGCGCAGACCGAGGTACTCGCCGTCGAGCTGGACCCCGCCGATGTCGGCGCCGCGCTGGCCGCCATGCCCAGGCCCGAGCCACTGGCACCGGCCCAGGCCAGGCGCCTGGATGCTCAGGCCCGTGCCGCCTGCCTGCCGCCGGCGGCGTTGAGCGCGCTGCCCGCCATGCTGCAGCTGGCCACGCTGACGTTGATGGAAGCGCGCCGCGACGGCTTCGACGCCGGCTTTGGGCAGGACATGATGTTGCTGGGCTGGGCCAAGGGCGAGGGCCGGCCGGTGCAGTCGCTGGAGACCGTGCAGGAGCAGCTGGACGCGATGGCACCCGACGCGGCCGAACTGCCCGCGGTCATCGACGGCACGCTGCGCCAGCTGCGCAGCGGCCAGATGCGCGCGCCGCTGCGCCGGCTGGCGGGCGCCTGGTCGCGCGGCGACCTGGCCACATTGGGCAATTACGCGCGCTGGTGCGCCTGCGCCGACACGCCGGCCGAGCACGCCTGGCTCAAGCGCATCAACGACGACCGCAACCTGCAGCTGGCCGCGCGCATCACCGCCCTGCACGGCGCCGGTCAGCGCCTGCTGGTGGCCGTGGGCGCCCTGCACATGAGCGGGCCGCAGGCCCTGCCCCGGCTGCTGGCCGAGCAGGGTTTTACCGTCGAGCCGCTGCTGCCCAGCAAGTAGCATTCAGGCGCCTTCACCGGAGACAAGCCATGACCGACAACAGCTTCACCAAGTTCGTGCCCGGTTTCGAGTTCCTGCAGGGCCTGGTCAAGAACGCCGGCTCGGCCTTGCCCGGCATCGGCCAGTGGGTGGCGCCGACGCTCAACCCCGAGGAGCTGAGCAAGCGCATCGAAGAGTTGCGCACCGTGCAGTTCTGGCTGGAGCAGAACGCGCGCATGCTGGCCGCCACCATCCAGGCGCTGGAGGTGCAGCGCATGACGCTGTCGACGCTGCAGAGCATGAACGTGCCGCTGGCCGACCTGCGCGAAAGCCTCAAGCTGCCGACCGGCGACGGCACGTCCTGGCCCGGCATCCCGGCAGAGCTGATGGCCGCCGCCGCGCCGGCGGCCCAGGTGGCCGCGAAGACGGCCAGCAACACGGTCAAGACCGCCGCCAAGGTGGCCACCAAGACCGTGAAGACGGCGGGCGACGCGGCCAAGGCCGTCGCCGACAACCCGGCCGCCGCGGTCGACCCGACCCAATGGTGGACGGCGCTGAGCCAGCAGTTCACGCAGCTCGCCACCTCGGCCATGAAGGACACCGCCACCGACGCCGCCAAGAACCTGGCCGGCACCCTGGTCAAGCAGAGCTTCGACGCTGCCAGCGACACGCTGCGACGCGCGGCCAGCGTGCCGGGCGCCGTCGTCGGCGGCGTTGCCAAGGGCCTGGCGGGCGCTGCACCCCAGCCGGCCGCCAAGTCCGTCAGCAAGCCGGCAGCCAAAGCGGCGAGCAGGACCACCGCCAAGCCGCGCCCGACCGCTGCTCGCCGCAAGACTTGAACTCACCCAACGACCTCCCCACCCGCCGCGCCGCGCTCGTCGCCGCGTTGGCGCCGCTGCTGCCGGCGCACGCGCTGCTGTACCAGGCCGAGCAGACGACGCCCTATGAATGCGACGGCCTGACGGCCTACCGTCAGCGCCCGCTGGCCGTGGCCCTGCCCGAGACCGAGGCGCAGGTGGCCGCCGTGCTCAAGGCCTGTCACCGGCTGGCCGTGCCCGTCGTCGCGCGCGGCGCCGGCACCGGCTTGTCGGGCGGCGCGATGCCGCATGAATTCGGCGTCACGCTGGCACTCGCCAAGTTCAACAAGATCCTGTCCATCGACCCGCTGGCCCGCACGGCGCGCGTGCAATGCGGCGTGCGCAACCTGGCCATCAGCGAGGCCGCCGCCGCACACGGCCTGTACTACGCGCCCGACCCCAGCAGCCAGATCGCCTGCAGCATCGGCGGCAACATCGCCGAGAACTCGGGCGGCGTGCACTGCCTGAAGTACGGCTTGACCCTGCACAACGTGCTGCGCGTGCGCGGCTTCACGGCCGAGGGCGAGGCGGTGGAGTTCGGCTCGGAAGCGCTGGACGCGCCGGGCCTGGACCTGCTGGCCCTGGTCATCGGCAGCGAGGGCATGCTGGCCGTCGTCACCGAAGTTACCGTCAAATTGGTGCCCAAGCCGCAGCTGGCGCGCTGCCTGATGGCCAGCTTCGACGATGTGCGCAAGGCCGGCGACGCGGTCGCGGCCATCATCGCGGCCGGCATCATTCCGGCGGGCCTGGAGATGATGGACAAGCCGATGACCGCAGCCGTCGAGGACTTCGTGCATGCCGGCTACGACCTGGGCGCCGAGGCCATCCTGCTGTGCGAGAGCGACGGCACGCCGGAAGAAGTGGCCGAGGAGGTCGCCCGCATGGAGGCCGTGCTGCTGGGCAGTGGCGCGACGGCCGTGCAGGTCAGCGCCGACGAAGCCCAGCGCCTGAAATTCTGGAGCGGCCGCAAGAACGCCTTCCCGGCGAGCGGCCGCATCAGCCCCGACTACATGTGCATGGACTCCACCATCCCGCGCAAGCACCTGGCCACCATCCTGCTCGACATCCAGCAGATGGAGAAGAAGTACGGCCTGCGCTGCGCCAACGTCTTCCATGCCGGCGACGGCAACCTGCATCCGCTGATCCTGTTCGATGCCAACGACCCGGATCAACTGCACCGCTGCGAGCAGTTCGGCGCCGAGATCCTGGAGCGCAGCGTGGCGCTGGGCGGCACGGTGACCGGCGAGCATGGCGTGGGTGTCGAGAAACTCAATTCGATGTGCGTGCAGTTCAGCGAGCAGGAGCGCGAGCAGATGCTGGCGCTGAAGGCCGCCTTCGACCCCGCCGGCACGCTGAACCCGGGCAAGCAGATCCCGTCGCTGTCGCGCTGCGCCGAGTACGGGCGCATGCATGTGAAGCGGGGGCTGCTGGCGTTTCCTGAGTTGGAGAGGTTTTGACGTTCGACGATCTTCAAGCCCGCATCCGCGAGGCGCGCACGCCGCTGCGCATCACCGGCCACGGCAGCAAGGATTTCTACGGCGAGGCGCCGCAGGGCGAGCCGCTGTCGACGCTGGCGCTAAACGGCATCACGGCCTATGAACCCAGCGAGTTGTTCATCAGCGTGCTGGCCGGCACGCCGCTCGCTGACGTCGAGACCGCGCTGACCGCCAACCGCCAGCGCCTGGCGTTCGAACCACCGCGCTTCATGGGAGGTTCGGGTGGGCGCGGCACGGTGGGCGGCATGGTGGCTGCCGGCCTGTCCGGCCCCAGCCGTGCCGCGCTGGGCTCGGTGCGCGACCACCTGCTCGGCGCGGTGCTGATCAATGGCCAGGGCGAGCTGCTGAGCTTTGGCGGCACGGTCATGAAGAACGTCGCCGGCTTCGATGTCAGCCGCGTGCTGGCGGGGTCGCTGGGCGTGCTCGGGCTGATCACCGAGGTCACGCTGAAGGTGCTGCCGCTGCCCGCCGCGACGGCGACGCTGCGCTTCGAGTTCGACCAGGCAGCGGCCTTGATGGCGGTCAACCGTTGGGGCGGTGAGCCCTTGCCCATCGAGGCCAGCGCCTGGTGGGACGGCGCGCTGCTGCTGCGGCTGGCCGGTGCGAAGGCGGCTGTCGAAGCAGCGGTGCGAAAGCTGGGCGGCGACGTCATCCCGGCCGACATGGCGGCGCCGTTCTGGACCGGCCTGCGCGACCAGAGCGACGAGTTCTTCATCGGCGCCGATCGCGCGGTAGCGGGTGGTGCGAGGTTGTGGCGGCTGTCGCTGCCGAGCACGACGCCTGCGCTGAAGCTGCATGGCGAGCAACTTGTCGAATGGGGCGGCGCCCAGCGCTGGGTCGTTACGCCGCTGCCGCCGGCGGCTGTGCGGGAGGCGGCAGCGGCGGTGGGCGGGCATGCGACCTTGTTCCGTGCGCAGGACAAGAGCTGTGGCGTGTTCGCGCCGTTGAGCGCGCCGCTGGCGGCGATTCATCGGCGGTTGAAGGCGTCGTTTGATCCGCAGGGGGTGTTCAATCGCGGGCGGTTGTATGTTGGCTTGTGAGATCGGCTTGGTGGCAAGGCCCAGCCGGGATTTCGTCCCGGCGGCCGACCTACTTTTTGCGCCGCCAAAAAGTAGGCAAAAAGCTCTCCCCTGCAAAACCGGCCCTGCGGGCTGCCCTGCGATGCTCGAAGCCCAGGGCTCGCGCAGAACTCGCTTCGCTACGCGCCGCTCAAACAGCTGCGCGAAGTCAGTCGTCGAAGCGCGCTGCGCGCGCGCCCTGGCCTTCTGCGCTTCTCGGCGGTTTAGAAGGGGAGGCTCCGAACAGCCGAATACAACAGCCAAGCCCGACAGCCGTTCCCACCGAGGTATTTCTCTTTCCCCCTTTAGCACCGCTGAGCATCGCAGGGAACCCGAAGCGAAGCGGAGGGCGGTGCGGTCGGGGGCGACTTCTTTGCTTACTTTCTTGTTCGCACAGGAAAACCAAAGGTTTCGGCGAAGCCAAAGTGAGTCGCCCGCCGGGGCGAACTCCCGGCATGGGCCTGGCCTGCAACGCAACTCGTCGCCAAAGCCTCTTTCTACCCAATCGCCATGCAAACCAAGCTAGCCCCCGAGTTCGCCGGCACCTCCGACGGCGCCGAGGCTGAGGCCATCCTGCGCCGCTGCGTGCACTGCGGCTTCTGCACGGCAACCTGCCCGACGTACCAATTGCTGGGCGATGAACTGGACGGTCCGCGCGGCCGCATCTACCTGATCAAGCAGGTGCTCGAAGGTGAGACGCCCACGCGCGAGACGCAGCTCCACCTGGACCGCTGCCTGACCTGCCGCAACTGCGAGACGACCTGCCCGTCGGGCGTCGAGTACGGCCATCTGGTCGACATCGGCCGGCGCGTCGTCGATGCCAAGGTCGAACGCCCGGCGGCCGAGCGGCGTGCGCGCTGGCTGTTGAAGGAGGGCCTGACCTCGCCGCTCTTCAAGCCGGCGATGAAGCTGGGCCAGGCGCTGCGGCCGCTTGTTCCGGCATCGCTGAAGGACAAGGTGCCGGCCAAGGCCCCGGCGACGGCGCACGACTGGCCCACGCGCCAGCTCAACCGCAAGGTGCTGCTGCTGCTCGGCTGCGTGCAGCCCGCGATGGCACCCAACATCAACAGCGCGACGGCGCGAGTGCTGGACGCGGCGGGCATCCAGACCGTCGTGGCCGACGGCGCCGGCTGCTGCGGCGCGATACGCGCCCACCTTGGCGACCACGAAGCCGCGCTGGACGACATGCGCCGCAACATCGACGCGTGGTGGCCGCTGGTGGCGGGGCCGGGCGAACGGGTCGAGGCGCTGGTCATGAACGCGTCGGGCTGCGGCGTGACGGTCAAGGAATACGGCCACGCGCTCAGCGCAGACCCGGCCTACGCCGACAAGGCGAGGCGCATCAGCGAGGTCACCAAGGACTTGAGCGAGTTGCTGCCCGACCTGGTGCCCGCGCTCAAGCCCCGGCTCAAGGCCAAGGGGCGCTCGCTGGCTTACCACCCGCCCTGCACGCTGCAGCATGGGCAGCAGTTGCGCGGTGGCGTGGAGGCTTCGATGCGTGAGTTGGGCTTTCGCATCGCCTGCGCGCCGACCGACAGCCATCTCTGCTGCGGCTCGGCCGGCACCTACTCGGTGCTGCAACCCGAGCTGTCCAAGCAGCTGCGGGACCGCAAGCTGGCGGCGTTAGCCCCGCTGCAGGCCGAGCAGATCGTGTCGGCCAACGTCGGTTGCATCCAGCACCTGCAAAGCGGCACGACGCAGCCGGTGCGGCATTGGGTGGAAGTGCTGGACGACGCGCTGCGAGGCGTCTGAGGCTCGGCCGCTGCATGCCGATGTCGGCTCAGGGCGCCTTGACGACGATCCGGTCTCCCGAATAGCTAACGGCAACAGCTGGCGCATCGAAGTCGACGGTGCGGTCACCGGGCTTGAGGAAGCGGACGTTGAAGGTCCGCTTCGTGACCATGCCGGCATAGCTGCCTGTGCGCGGCCCGATGGTGACTTCGCCGCGCTTGTCGTCGTAGGCAAACGGGATGCGCGTGTACCGGCCGGCCTTGTACGAGTTTGAGACGCCGTCGTCTTCGTAGAGGCTGTAGCTGCCATCGGCGCCGGTGTAGACAAGGACGCTCAGCGGCGCGTCGGGCTTCTCGTCCACGTATTGCGTGACGGGCCCCATGGGGACGATGGCGCCCGCTTTGACGAACAGCGGCATCTGATCCAGCGGGGCGGCCACGGTGTGCGTCTCGCCGCCCTTGACCGTCTCGCCCGTCCAGGCGTTGAACCAGGTCGACGAGCCCGGAAAGTAGACCGAGCGGGATGTCGCGCCATACCGCGTCACCGGCGCCACCAGCATCGATGTGCCGAACAGGTACTGGTCCGCGATCCTCTTGGCCCTGGCGTCTGCCGGGAAGTCCAGCGCCAGGCCGCGCATGATGGGCGCGCCCTCGTAGTGGCTGTCCGCGGCGGCCGTGTAGATATAGGGCATCAGCCGGTAGCGCAGCTCCAGGAACCACACCAGGTTGGCGCGCATGGCGGAGCCCTCGGGCGAGATCTCGTGGATCTCGCGCTTCACGCCTTCGCCGTGGCTGCGCATCAACGGCGAGAAGGCGCCGAACTGCCACCAGCGCTGGTTCAGCTCCTGCCACTCCTTCAGGTCCTCGGCGGTCCGCTCGCCGCCTGCCACGCGGTTCTCCTGCAGCCCCGCGACCGACTTGTCCTGGAAGCGGGCTTCCTGCGAATAGCCGCCGATGTCGTGCGTCCAGTTGGGCACGCCCGAGAACCCGGTCTGAACCCCTGCCGAAATCTGCTTGTGCAGGTTGTCCCAGGTGCCGACGATGTCTCCCGACCACAGGGCGGCCGCGTTGCGTTGCACGCCCCCGAAGCCGGAGCGGGTCAGGATGAAATGGCGGAGGTCCGGTCGGTCGCGTTTCAGGCCGTCGTGAACGGCCTGGGTGGCCATGGTGGCGTAGGCGTTGGTCACCAGCGCACCCGGCCCCATCTGCGTCGGCGTGATCAGCTCGGCGAGTTCTTCGGGGCTGGCGTTGGAGCGCACGTCGGGTTCGGTGTTGTCCATCCACCAGGCGTCGAAGCCGAGGTTGACGAGGGGCTTCTTCATCTGGCGGTAGAAGATGTCCCGCGCTTCCTGGCTGTAGGGCGAGAAGTGGCTGTTGAGATAGCCGGGGCCGACCCAGTCCTTCATGCCGAGTTCGACATTGCGGCGCCACATATGGCCCTTGGCGTCCAGCTCCTGGTAGTTGGCGGTGTTGGGATAGAACTTGCCCCAGATCGAAATCATGATGCGGGCGTTCTGGCGATGGACTTCATCGACCATGCCCTTGGGGTCGGGGAAGCGTGCCGCATCGAAGCCATGGCTGCCCCACTGGTCCTGCGGCCAGTAGAACCAGTCCTGCACGATGTTGTCGATGGGCCACCGATTGGCGCGGTAGGTCTTGAGCACGCCGAGGAGCTCGGCCTGCGTGCGGTAGCGCTGCCGGGACTGCCAGAAGCCATAGGCCCACTTGGGGCTAAGCGGCGGAACGCCGGTGACGTGGTGGTAGCCGCGGATGACGCCCTGCATGGAATCGGCGCCGATGAAGTAGTAGTTCAGGCCCGTGCCGGCCTCGGACGCGAAGCGCAGTGAATGCTTGTCTGCGGCCGGCTCGGGGTCGGAGTGGTGCAGCGAGATCAGGCCGCTCGTCGGCCGCCATTCGACATGCAGGCTGACCGGCTTGCCCTTGCTGAACGGCTGCTCGAAATTGTTGTACCAGCCGTTCCAGTTCATGCGCCAGATGCCGTGGTCGAAGACGGTCTTGCCGTCGACCTTCAGCGTCACGTAGTCGGACGCGAACAGGCGCATCTTGTGCAGCCCCGGCTTGTCGGATGCGGCGGTGCCTTCCCAGACGACCTTGACCTTCTTGCCGCGGGTGGCTGCCTTGCTCAGCGCGGCGTCGGCGGGCCAGTGCTTGCTGACATCGCTGAGGAACTGGTAGCGGATGTCGGGCTCGACACGGGTCAGGATCAACTGATCGTCGACGTAGTACTTGGCCGTCAGGCCGCTGCTGCCGTCCAGCGCGGTGAGCGTCAGGTCGCGGCTGGCCAGCCCGAAGCGCTGCGGGTTGCCGAAGCGCGTGACGGCGTTGTTGTCCCAGAGCACGCCGTAGTTCCTGTCGGACACGACGAAGGGGATGGCGATGTCCATGTTGTGCTGGCGCAGCTCGATGTCTTCGCCATTCAGGTCCATCTGCGCGTTCTGGTGCTGCCCCAGGCCGTAGAACGCCTCGGTCGTGCCCCGGTTGAACTGGACGGAGGGCGCCACGAACGACTTGCCTTCGACCATGATTGGCTGGATGTCGGCTCGCTCGGTCGTCAACACGACGGCACCCCTGGCGTCACGAAAGGTGACCCGGCCGTCCTTCAGCGACACCTGGGCCGACGCCTTGCCGGCATCGAGCGTCACGGTGTCCGCGCCGGCCTTCACGGTGAAGCGCCCGCTCGGCTTGGCGACGGCCATCAGCGATTCCAGCTGCGGCCGCGCCGGATCGTCGACGCCAATGACCTGGATGATGGCCTCGGTGATGGCATTGAGGCGCAGTTCCTTCACGCTGCCCGTATCGGGTCTCACCACGACGCCCGTCGGCGTTTGCTCATAGGTGCCGGCGAAGGAAGCGGTCGTCGCCAGCAGCATCGCGGCGAGCAGGGAAAGCGAAAGGGATGGTGTCATGTCGTTCAGGCTGCGGTGACCGTCAATGTGGTGGTCTTCAGATCGACGCTGTTCGGGCCGACCATGATGGTGAAGCTGCCCGGCTCGACGACGCGCTTCATGTCCATGCCGTAGAACTGGAGTTCTGCCGGCGTGATGGTGAGAGTGACGGTGCGCTTCTCGCCCGGCGCCAGCGTCACGCGGGCGAAGCCCTTGAGCTCCTTGACGGGCCGTGTCACCGACGAGATGTCGTCGCGGATGTAGAGCTGCACCACCTCGTCGCCTGCGCGCTTGCCGGTGTTGGTGACGTCCACCGAGACCGTCACGCTGTCCGCTGGAGCGATGGTCGCCTTCGACAGACGCGGTTCCGACAGCGAGAACGTCGTGTAGCTGAGGCCGAAGCCGAAGGGATAGAGCGGCGTGTTGTCAGCGCCGAGATAGCCGCGGCTGGCCGTCGGTTTGGCGTTGTAGTAGACCGGCAGCTGCCCCACGTTGCGGGGAATGCTGATCGGTAGCTTGCCGCCCGGGTTGGCGCGGCCGAACAGAATGTCGGCGGCCGCATGGCCGGTCTCCTGCCCGAGATACCAGCCTTCGATGATGGCGCTGGCCTTGGCCTGCAACAGGTTGATCGACAGCGGCTTGCCGTTGAGCAGGAACACGACCGTCGGCTTGTTCAGCGCAAAGATGGCGGCGGCCAGGTCGTTCTGCTGGCCGATCAGGTCCAGCGAGTCCCGGTCGCCGAGGTGGGTGTCCGACCACGCCTCGCGGGTGGTCTGTTCGTTGTCGCCGAGCACCATGACGATGGTGTCCGCCGCCCTGGCCGCCTCGACCGCCTCGGCGATGAGCTTGGCGTTGACCGCCGGCGCGATGAAGCGCACTTCGTCCGTCGCCCACTCGCGCTTCTCGGTCAGGCGTACCGCCTCGCGGTACTCGAAGGCGAAGCCCTGCGCCTTCGCCTCGCCGGCCAGCGCGTCGTGGATGGACACCACATGGCGAGGAATGTCGGAGTAGCCGCCGATCGGCGTGTCCCTGGCATGCGTGCCGAGCAGCAGCAGCTTGCCCGCCTTCTTGCCGTCGAGCGGCAGCACGCCGTCGTTCTTCAGCAGCACGACCGAACGCACCGCAGCTTCGCGAGCCAGCGCGACAGCGTCCGGCGTGGCGGTCAGTGCGTCCGCCTTGCTGGCGTCGACATACGGGTCCTCAAACAACCCGGCCAGGAACTTCCACTCCAGGATGCGGCGCACGACCATGTCGATGTCGGCCTCCTTGATGCGGCCGGCCTTCACCAGGTTGACGAGTTCGGAAAAGCCGTCGCTGTCAGGCGTGTCGACGTCGACCCCCGCCGTGAAGGCGCGATACGCCGCCTCCGTGATGTCGGGCACCAGCCGGTGGCGCGACACCATCTCCCTGATCGCGAAGTAGTCGGAGACCGTCAGGCCCTTGAAATTCCATTCGCCGCGCAGGATGGTCTTCAGCAGCCACGGGTTGGCATGTGAGGGCACGCCGTCGATCTCGTTGTACGAGGGCATGACGGCCGCGATCGGCGTCTCGCGGATGATCTTCTCGAACGGCGGAAAGAAGACCTCGCGCAGCACCCGCTCGGAGATCTGCGCCGGCGCGGTGTTGATGCCGCGCTCGGGCTGGCCGTGGCCGGTCATGTGCTTGAGCGTCGCCAGCACCTTGCCCGGCGCGAGCTTGCGCTCCGTGCCGGAAAAGCCCATCACGGCGGCCTTGCCCAGCACGCCCATCAGGTAGGGGTCTTCGCCATAGGTCTCCTCCACGCGGCCCCAGCGCGGATCGCGGCAGACATCGACCACCGGCGCCAGCGCCAGGTTGGCGCCCCGCGCCCGCATCTCGCGCGCGCAGACCGAGAAGATCCGCTCGATCAGCGCCGGGTCGAAGGAGGACGCCAGGCCGATGGCCTGCGGGAAGCACGTCGCGTCGCGCGCCGCGTAGCCATGCAGGCTTTCCTCGTGCATGAACAGTGGAATGCCCAGCCGCGTGCGCTGCATCGCCCAGGCCTGCGCGGCATTGACGTAGGCCGCCGTCTCGGCCGCCGTGCGGTTGGCGGTGCTGGCATCGGCACCGGCGTTGGTGTTGGCCACGCCCTTGCGGTCGCTCGGGCGGCCCAGCATGCCCAGGCCGTGCGGCAGCGCCTGCGCGGCCCGCGCCGCGTCGAAGTCGCCGGCTTCGTTCTGCACGCGGTTCTTGCCTATCCAGATGCACATCGTCTGGGCCACCTTTTCCTCCAGCGTCATGCGGGGGAGCAGGTCGTTCACGCGCGACTCCACGCTCGCAGAAGTCTGCTTGTAGAGCGGCTGATCGGCGGGGGCGGCCGCCGCATGGCCTGCCGTGGCAAGCCCGACGGCACCGACACCCTGGACAAAGTTGCGACGCGTCACACCGGCAGTACTCATGGGGCTCTTTCGTGGGCTGTTCAGTCGTGGCGCGCACGCTACCGCATCGCGGCGGGCGCTGCTGAACGACTGAGCCGCCCCCGAACGCTGCGACCCTCAGGTCTTGAACGTCGACACCAGCTTCACCAGCTCGCTGGCCTGATGCTTCAAGCTCTCGGCCGCCGCCGCGCTTTCTTCCACCAGCGCGGCGTTCTGCTGCGTGGCCTGGTCCATCTGCGTGATGGCCTGGCCGACCTGGCTGACGCCGGTGCTCTGCTCGCGGCTGGCCGAGCTGATCTCGCGCACGATCTGCGCGACGCGGTCGATGGACGTGACGACCTGCTCCATCGTCGCGCCGGCCTTGTTCACCAGCACGGCGCCCTGTTCGACGCGCTCGACGCTGTCGCCGATCAAGCCCTTGATCTCCTTGGCCGCGTCGGCGCTGCGCTGGGCCAGCATGCGCACCTCGCTGGCGACGACGGCGAAGCCCCGGCCCTGCTCGCCGGCCCGCGCGGCCTCGACGGCGGCGTTGAGCGCCAGGATGTTGGTCTGGAAGGCGATGGCATCGATGGTGCCGATGATGTCGCCGATCTTGCGCGAGCTTTCCTCGATGCCGCGCATGCGCTGCACCGCCTCGCCGACCACCTCGCCGCCCTGGCGCGCCACGGCGCTGGCGTCATGCGCGAGCTGGTCGGCCTCGCCGGCGTTGTCGGCATTGAGCCTGACGGTGGCCGACAGCTCCTCCATCGACGCGGCGGTCTGCTGGATGGCGCTGGCCTGCTGCTCCGTGCGCGACGACAGGTCGTTGCTGCCGTGCGAGATCTCGGAGCTGGCCGTCGCGACGCCATTGGCGTTCTCGCGCACCGAGCCGACCAGGTGGCGCAGCGCCTGCTGCATCTGCGCCAACGCCTGCGTCAGCTGCGCGGTCTCGTCGCTGCCGACGCTGCGGATGTCGCGCGACAGGTCGCCGCGGCCGACCTCCTCGGCCTCGTGGATGGCCGCGCGCAGCGGGCCGACGACCGAGCGCGTGATCAGCCAGGCCGCTGCAACCCCGAGGCTCAGGCAGATGGCCGCGAGCGTGCCCATGACCACCTGGGTGCGCCGGGCGGCGTCCAGCACGGCGCGGGTCTCGTCGCGCACGCGTTCGCCCTGGTAGTCCGCAATGCGGCTGATCGTCCCGACATAGGCCTCGGCGGCCGGGCGCATCTTGCCCTCCAGCGTCTGCAGTGCGGCGTCGGATTCGCCGGCCTTGAGCTGCTCGAACACGCCGTTGCGGATGTCGATGTAGGTCTTGCGCGCCGCGCCAATCTCCTTGAGCGTGGCCTTGCCGCGGTCGGTGTCGGCGGCCTTGGTCAGGGCTTCCTGCAGCTCATTGATGCGGGCGCTGGTGGTCTTGATGACGGGTGCGAAGAACTCGGCGACCGGCCCGGCGCCGCCCGCCCGCGCGACGGCGTCGGTGCGTGTGACGTTGAGCTGGGTCTGGGTGCGCCAGTCCTGCGCCAGGTCCTGCTGGCGCTGCAGCTCGACGAGCAGGTCGATGTGTGGCCCGACCGTGGCCATCTGCCGCCAGCTCAGGCCCACGGCCAGGGCGAGCAGCAACAGCACCAATCCAAAGCCGAGCGCCAGCCGCGTCCCGATACGAAGGGATTGCATCTTCATCACCGCCTCCAGTGTTTTCATGCCGGGCCGTGATGCACCCAGCTGGTGCGCCAACTCTACAGGTCGGTGGGTTTGGCGATGCAAAGAAAAACACCGCCTCAGGCGGCGGTGTTTCGTGAGGCAGCCCGTACTTTGCTGCCGACTGCCGGCTTACAGCCCGGCAGCCGCGCGCAGCGCAGCCGCTTTGAGTTCTTCGCTCACATCGCTGCGCGATAGAAACTGCGCCCCAAACCCCAAGGTTTGCTGGCGCAAACGCGTGGCTTACAGCCCCGCCGCTGCGCGCAGCGCTTGGGCTTTGTGGTCTTCGCTCACATCGCTGCGCGATATGAGCTGCGCCCCAAACCCCAAGGTTGCTGGCGCAAACGCGTGGCTTACAGCCCCGCCGCTGCGCGCAGCGCTTGGGCTTTGTCCGTCTTTTGGTCTGCGCTCACATCGCCAGGCGATATGAGCTTCGCCCACGCACCGAACCGCGCTTTGCGCGGCGGCCTTTACAGGCCGGCCGCAGCCCGCAGGGCTGCGGCTTTATCGGTGCGTTCCCAAGTGAACTCCGGCTCTTCACGACCGAAGTGACCATAGGCTGCCGTCTTGGAATAGATCGGGCGCAGCAGGTCCAGCATCTGGATGATGCCCTTGGGCCGCAGGTCGAAGTGCTCGTTGACCAGCTTGGCGATCTGGTCGTCGGGGATGACGCCCGTGCCTTCGGTGTAGACCGTCACGTTCATCGGGCGGGCCACGCCGATGGCGTAGGCGACCTGGATCTGGCACTGGCGCGCCAGGCCGGCGGCAACGATGTTCTTGGCGACGTAACGCGCGGCGTAAGCGGCGCTGCGGTCGACCTTGGACGGGTCCTTGCCGCTGAAGGCGCCACCGCCGTGCGGGCAGGCGCCGCCGTAGGTGTCGACGATGATCTTGCGGCCGGTCAGGCCGCAGTCGCCCTGCGGGCCGCCGACGACGAAACGACCCGTCGGGTTGATCAGGTACTTGGTGTCGGCGGTCAGCCAGGCCTTGGGCAGCACCGGCTTGATCAGCTCTTCGCGGATGGCTTCGTAGAACTCGTCCGTCATGCGGTCGCCCAAGGAGTACTCGGGCGCGTGCTGGGTCGACAGCACGACGGTGTCGATGCTGTGCGGCTTGCCGTCCACATAACGCATCGTGACCTGGCTCTTGGCGTCGGGACGCAGGAAGGGCAGCCGGCCGTCCTTGCGCAGCTGCGCCTGGCGCTCCACCAGGCGGTGGGCGTAATAGATGGGCGCCGGCATCAGCTCGGGCGTCTCGTCGCAGGCGTAGCCGAACATCAGGCCCTGGTCGCCGGCGCCGATGTTGAGGTGGTCGTCGGACGCGTGGTCCACGCCCTGGGCGATGTCGTTGCTCTGCTTGTCGTAGGCGACAAGGACGGCGCAGCCCTTGTAGTCGATGCCGTACTCGGTGTTGTCGTAGCCGATGCGCTTGATGGTGTCGCGCGCGACCTGGATGTAGTCGACGTGGGCGTTGGTCGTGATCTCGCCGGCCAGCACCACCAGACCGGTGTTGCACAGCGTCTCGGCGGCCACGCGGCTGCGCGGGTCCTGCTCGAAGATGGCGTCGAGGATGGCGTCCGAGATCTGGTCGGCCACCTTGTCGGGGTGTCCTTCGGAGACGGATTCAGACGTGAAGAGGAAATCGTTGGCCACTTTTAAACTCCGGTTGCTTTTGATGGCGGCTCGCCGTGGCTCCAGGAGGTGCGGCGAACGCTTTAGCGGGATTTATGGATCGCCCCGCAAGTAGTTCAGTAACTCGGCGATGCGCGAAGTATAGGAAACATGGGCCTCGTCTTTCGTTGGTTGTCCCGGGTGCCGCTGGCGCTTTTGCACGCTTTGGGTGCGCTGCTGGGCTGGGTCGTCTATGGCGCCTCGGGGGACTACCGTCGCCGCTTCAAGGCCAACGTGGCCCAGGCCGGCATCCGCTGGGCGGACGCGCGCCCCGCGATTGCGGCCGCCGGGCGCATGGCCGCGGAGCTGCCCTGGCTGTGGATTGCCACCAAGCGCGAGCCGCTGGGGGCGAAGCTGCGATGGGACGGTGCCGAGCTGCTGGCCGCCACGCTTGAACAAAAGCGTGGCCTCATCGTCATGACGCCGCACATGGGCTGCTTCGAGATGTGCGCGCAGGCGATTGCCGAACGTTTCACGACGCCCGAGGCGCCCATCACCGTGCTCTACCGCCCGGCCCGCCAGGCGTCGATGCGCGAGGTGATGGCCGGCTCGCGCGAGCGGCCGGGCCTGGCCACCGCGCCCGCGTCGCTGGCCGGCGTGCGGCAGATGATCCGCGCGCTGCGCAAGGGCGAGGTCATCGGCCTGCTGCCCGACCAGGTGCCGCCCGACGGCCTGGGCGTGTGGGCGCCGTTCTTCGGCAAGCCGGCCTACACGATGACGCTGGCCGCGCGTCTCGTGCAGCAGACCGGCGCGGCGCTGTTGCTGATCTGGGGCGAGCGGCTGCCGGGCGGCCAGGGCTTTGTCGTGCATGTGCTGCCAGCGCCCGAGATCGCCAAGGACGCATCACCCGA
This sequence comes from Pelomonas sp. Root405, assembly GCF_001425165.1. Classification (GTDB taxonomy): domain Bacteria; phylum Pseudomonadota; class Gammaproteobacteria; order Burkholderiales; family Burkholderiaceae_C; genus Pelomonas. Next base: position 139,486 of record NZ_LMDU01000011.1, on the reverse strand, counting down.
GGATGCGGCGGCCACCATCAACGCCGCGATGGAAAGCGTCATCCGCCGCGCGCCCGGGCAGTACCTGTGGGGCTACAACCGCTACAAGGCCCCCCGTGGCCTCGACATCGGCGCGGCGCCGGCTACACCGGAAGGCTGAGGCAGGCTTCCAGACCGCCGCCGTCGCGCGGCTGCAGCACCAGCGTCCCCCCCAGCGCCAGCGCCAGCTTTTGCGCAATTGCCAGTCCCAGGCCCGTGCCGCCGCTGTCGCGGTTGCGTGACGCCTCCAATCGCACGAAGGGCTGCCCCGCGGCTTGCAGCTGGTCGGCCGGAATGCCGGGGCCGCGGTCCAGCACGGCGATGTGAAGCACGCCATCGCCCGGCGTGACGACCACCTCGGCCGCGCCGGCGAACTTCACCGCGTTGTCGACCAGGTTGCCGATGACGCGGCGCAGTGCGCGGGGTCGGGTCTTGAGAGGCGGCAACAGGGCCGGCATCTCCAGGCTGATCTGCTGGCCGGCGTCCTGCCCGTCGCAGACCAGCCCGTCCAGCAGCGCGGCGATGTCCACCGGCTGGGCTGCCTCCTCGGCTGCATGCGCGCTGGCGGCGTAGTTCAGGCCCTCGCCCACCAGCCCGCGCATCTCGTCGATGTCGGCCAGCAGCTTGTCGCGGGCCTCGGCGTCGGCCAGCAGTTCGCTGCGCAGGCGCATGCGCGTCAGCGGGGTCTGCAGGTCGTGCGTGATGGCGGCGAGGATTTCCGAACGCTCGCGCAGGTGGTGCTTGATGCGCGCCTGCATGGCGTTGAAGGCGCGTGCGGCGCTCGCCACCTCGCGCGGGCCGTCTTCCCGCAGCGGTGCGGTGCCCGGGTCGTCACCCAGGCGCTCGGCCGCGTCGGCCAGGCGGTGCAGCGGCTTGGTGGCCAGCCGCACGGCGGCGACGCCGCACAAGGCCAGCACGGCGATCTGCGCGGCCAGCACGGCGAGCGTCGCACCGGACAGCTTGAGCCGCGGCGGCTGCGCGCGCAGTGCCAGCGCGCTGCCGTCGGCCAGCACCAGCGCAAACACCAGCTCGCCATCGGGCCGCGCGCCAGCCGCGCCGACACGGGCAGCGCCCAGCTCCGCAGCCAGTGTTTGCGCGAGTGACCCGGCCAGTTCATCCGCCGCGAGCGCCTCGGCCGGTGCGCCCAGTTCGTAGCGGTAGTTCGGTCGCTCCAGCGTGGGGAGCCAGGCCGCGCGCTCGGTGGCAGGCAGGCGGTCCAGCACGGCGACGGCCGTGGCCACGTCACGGCCCAGGTAGGCGTTCATCATTCGGCCCATGGCCTCACGGCGCTCCGCCAGCCAGACCAGGCTGGCCAGCGCGTAGGCCAGTAGCAGGCCGACGATCAGCAGGGCCGCGATGCGGCCTGCAAGGCTCATTCGACGGCCTCGACATCGGCACAGAACACATAGCCTTCGTTGCGCACCGTCTTCACCAGCTGCGCCTCCTTGGCGTCGTCCCGCAAGCGGCGGCGCAGGCGGCTGACGAGCAGGTCGATGGAGCGGTCGAAAGGATCGGCATCGCGCCCCTGCGTCAGGTTGAGCAACTGGTCGCGGCTGAGGATGCGCTGCGGGTGGTCCAGCAGCGTGCGCAGCAGCCGGTACTCGCCGCCGGTCAGCGGCACCAGCGTGCCGGCCGGGTCCAACAGGTGGCGCGCCGTCGTGTCCAGCACCCAGTCGTTGAAGGCCAGCCGCCTGGCCTGACGCTGGGGCGTGAGCCGGGGCGGCAGCTGGCGGGTACGGCGCAGCACGGCGCGGATGCGGGCCAGCAGCTCGCGTGTCGCGAACGGCTTGGCCAGGTAGTCGTCGGCGCCCATCTCCAGCCCGAGCACGCGGTCGGCCTCGTCGCCGCGCGCGGTGAGCATCAGGATGGGCAGCGGCTCGACCTCGCGGGCGCGCAGGTCGCGGCACAAGCTCAACCCGTCCTCGCCGGGCAGCATCAAGTCCAGCACGACCAGGTCGATGGCCTCGGCCGCCAGCACGGCGCGCATCTCGCGGCCCTGGGTGGCGGTGCTGACGCGATAGCCGGCGGCGCGCAGATAGTCGGCCAGCAGGCTGAGCAACTGGCGGTCGTCGTCGACAAGCAGCAGGTGGTCGGGGCGCAGGTCCATGGCGGCGCACGATAGCGGACGAGGTCGTGCGTTTGTATCGCTCTTTGTCTGCGCGCCCGGCCTGTGTCCGGTGGCGACACATCGACATCCGGGCGATACCGCCGCTCGCTGCAATGGGCGCCTCTTCCACTCCCACGAGGTGCCTTCATGCGAACCTTTCTTCTCGTCCTGCTGCTTGCCGCCGGCGCCGCCCGTGCGGACGCCGACCCGCGCGGCCTGTGGCTGACCGCCAGCGGCAACCTGGAGGTGCGCATTGCGCCCTGCGGCGCTGCGCTGTGCGGCAAGGTGGCGCACGTCATCGCCAACCATTCCATGAGCCGGCCCGGCGAGGCCATGGCCGAGGGCGCCCAGCCGGCGCAGGAAGGCATGGACATCCTCAGCGACTTCCTGCCTTCCGCGCGCGAGACCACGCCCGACGGCGCCAGCGTCGTCACCGAATGGCGTGGCCGCATCTTCAACCGCGAGAACGGCAAGACCTACAACGCGCTGATGTCCGTCGGCAAGGGCGGCGAGCTGAGGCTGCGCGGCTATGTCGGCCTGCCGCTGTTCGGCAAGACGCAGGTCTGGCAACCGGTGGTGGAGGCCAAGCCGTGAGCGCGCTGTTGCCGCTGACGGCTGCCTTCGGCGCGGGCCTGGCCACCGTCGCCAGTCCCTGTGTGCTGCCGTTGCTGCCGGCGCTGCTCGGCAGCAGCCTGGGGCGCAGTGACCCGTGGCGGCCGCTGCTGATCGTGCTGGGCTTCGTGGCGTCCTTCAGCGCCTTGGCGCTGGCCTTTGCAGCTTCGGCCAGCGTGCTGGGACTGTCGGCCGGCGCGCTGCGCGACATCGCCGCGGTGCTGCTGCTGGCGTTCGGCGTGCTGCTCGTCTGGCCGACAGGCTGGGAGCGGCTGGCGCAGCCGCTCGGCCGCCTGGCCGACTGGGCCCAGCGCTTCGGCCATGGCGGCGGGTGGCTCGGCGCGCTGGCGTTGGGCGCCAGCCTGGGTGCGCTGTGGACGCCTTGCGCCGGGCCGGCCTTGGCCAGCATCCTGGCGCTGGTGGCCAGCGCGTCGGACGCGCAGCAGGCGGCGGCCCTGCTCGTCGCCTATGCCGCCGGTGCCGGTGGGCCGATGTTGGCCGTGGCCTATGGCGGCCAGCGCATCGCGCAGCACCTACGCGCCTGGTCGGGCCGGTTGCGCCGCGGGCTGGGCGTGCTGGTCATGCTGATGGCTGGCGCCAGCCTGGCCAATGTCAGCTCCGCCTGGGTCGCCGCGCTGACCGGGCCGGCCGAGTCAGCGCCGAGCCAGGTCGTTGGCAAACCCGCGCCCGAGCTGAGCGGTACGGGCGCCTGGATCAACAGCCCGCCGCTGCAGCTGCAGGCGCTGCGCGGCAAGGCCGTGCTGATCGACTTCTGGACCTGGGACTGCGTCAACTGCCTGCGCAGCGTGCCGGTCATCGAGCGCCTGCACCAGCGCTATGCCGCGCGCGGCCTGGTCGTCATCGGCGTGCACACGCCGGAGTTCGCGCACGAGCGGCCGCTGGAAAGCGTGCAGGCGGCGGTCAAGCGCCTGGGCCTGCACTACCCGGTCGTGCAGGACAACGGCTACCGCGTCTGGCAGGCCTTCGGCAACCGCTACTGGCCGGCGGCCTGGGTGATCGACAAGGAGGGGCGCATCGTCTACCGCCATGAAGGCGAAGGCGGCGAGGCCGAACTGGCCGCTGCCATCGAGCGGGTGCTGGCAGCCCCTCCCTGATAATCGCCGCCCATGAGATTGCGCTTCACCAAGATGCACGGCGCGGGCAATGACTTCGTCGTCATCGATGCCACCCGCGAGCCGTTCGCGCTGACGGCCGCGCAGATGCGCCTGCTGGGCGACCGGCGCTTCGGGGTCGGTTGCGATCAGATCCTGGTCATCGAGCCGAGCACGGACGCCGGCGCCGACTTCCGCTATCGCATCTTCAACAACACCGGCGACGAGGTGGAGCACTGCGGCAATGGCGCGCGCTGCTTCGTGCGCTTCGTGGTGGATGCCGGGCTGACGAGCAAGCGCGAGATCCAGGTCGACACGATGAACCGCCGCCTGGCGCTCAAGCTGCAGGACGATGGCCGCGTGACGGTCAACATGGGCGCGCCGGTGTTCGAGCATGCGGCACTGCCTTTCGATGCAAGCGGCCTGAAGCCGCGCAGCGAGAACGGCTTCGAGCTCTGGCCGGTGGAAGGCGTCGAGCTGGCCGTCGTGTCCATGGGCAACCCGCATGCGGTGCAGCGCGTGGCCGATGTCGAGACCGCGCCGGTGCTGACGCAAGGCCCGCTGATCGAGCGCCATGCGCGCTTTCCGCGCGGCGTCAATGCCGGCTTCATGCAGATCTTGAGCCGCGACCGCATCGCGCTGCGCGTCTATGAGCGCGACGCCGGCGAGACGCTGGCCTGCGGCACGGGCGCCTGTGCGGCGGTTGTCGCCGGCATCCGCGCCGGCTGGCTCGACGCAGCGGTCGAGGTGCAGACGCGCGGCGGCCTGCTGCGTATCGAATGGGCGGGTGGCCAGAACCCGGTGTTGATGACCGGCCCCGCGACCCAAGTTTTTGACGGAGTAATCGACCTGTGAGTTCCAACCCGGCCGCTGACGCGGTGCAAGGCATCACCGAAACCGACATCGCCAACTACCTGGCGACGACCCCCGGTTTCTTCGAACGGCATTCGGCGCTGCTGGCCAGCGTGCAGTTGCAGCACCCGCATGGCGCCCGCGCCGTGTCGCTGCAGGAGCGCCAAGCCGAGATGCTGCGCGACAAGATCAAGGGCCTGGAGCTGCGCCTGATCGACATGATCCGCAACGGCCAGGACAACGTGGCCATCGCCGACCGCCTGCACCGCTGGACGCTGGCCGTCATGCGCGCTGTCGGCACGCCCGAGCTGCCGCATGTGCTGCTGGCCGAGCTGCGCCACCAGTTCATGATCCCGCAGGCCGGCCTGCGGCTGTGGGGCGTCAAGCCCGAGCACGAGGCCAGCGAGTTCGCGGCCTCGGTCAGCCCCGACGTGAAGAGCTTTGCGTCCAGCCTCAGCCAGCCCTATTGCGGCGTGAACTCGGGCTTCGAGGCGGCGCGCTGGCTGGGCCTGTCCGAGAGCGGCGGCACGGCGACCTCGCTGGCGCTGATCCCGTTGCACCAGCCCAGCGCCAACCAGGACAAGCCCTTCGGCCTGCTGGTGCTGGGTTCGCCCGACCCGACGCGCTACACGGCCGAGATGGGCACCGACTTCCTGACCCGCGTTGGCGAGATCGCCAGTGCGGGGCTGGCCGGATTGCTCGCTACATGAAGGAGTTGGTGCCGGACTTCCAGGAGTTCCTGCAGCACGCTCGCGTGCAGCAGCGCCTGAGTCCGCGCACGTTGCGCATCTACGCCGACGGCCTGGAGCGCCTGCAGGCCATGCTGGCCGAAGCGGCCATCGACGCGCCGACCCTGAGCATTGCGCAGGCCCGCCGTCTGGCCGCCCTGCTGCACCGCGAGGGGTTGGGGCCGAAGTCGATTGCGCTGCTGCTGTCGGTCTGGCGCAGCGCCTACCGCTGGCTGGGCCTGCAGGGCCGTGTCGCGCTGAACCCCTTCGACGGCTTGCGCGCGCCCAAGGCGCCCAAGCCACTGCCCAAGGCGCTGGGCGTGGATGACGCCGTGCAGCTGGCGGCCTATGCGCCCGAGGCACCGGCCGACCCGGTGCTGGAGGCGCGCGACCGTGCGATGGTTGAGCTGCTGTACGGCGCCGGCCTGCGCGCAGCCGAGCTGGTCGGTCTGGACGTGCAGGCGAGCGGCCAAGCCGAAGGCTGGGTCGATCTTCAATCGAACGAAGTGCATGTGCTGGGCAAGGGCGGCAAGCGCCGCAGCACGCCGCTGGGCAAGGCCGCCGCGGAGGCGCTGCGGGCGTGGCTGACGGTGCGGCCCCAGCGCGCGGCGGCGGACGAGGCGGCGCTGTTCGTCGGTGCGCGCGGCCACCGCATCGCGGGCTCCACGCTGCGCAACATGCTCAGCGCGCGCGCCGTCGCGGCCGGCAGCCCAGCCCATGTGCACCCGCACATGCTGCGCCACAGCTTCGCCTCGCACCTGCTGCAGTCCAGCGGCGACCTGCGCGCCGTGCAGGAACTGCTGGGCCACGCCCACATCACGACGACCCAGGTCTACACCCAGCTCGACCACCAACACCTGGCGCGCATCTACGACGCGGCGCACCCGCGAGCCAAGAAATGAGATTCCAAAACACGGCTTTGGCCGCGCTGGCAGCCCTGCTGCCGACGACGACCTGGGCCACGCCCGACGACGCGCCTTTCGCGCGCATCCAGACGATCCGCCCCGCTGCCGTCGAGGGCAACTGGACCAAGATGAAGATGCCCGACGGCGGCCGCACGGCCTTCGCGTCGATCAGCTACCTGATGGCCCTGGACGACGACTGGGGCTTTGGTCCCGGCTTCTACGGCGCGGCCAAGGGGAATTACGGCGGCATCTTCACGGTCGGTTTCACGGGCCAGCGGCGTTGGCGGCTGAGCGGCAACACCCACCTGGCCGCCAGCCTTTACGTCGGCGCGGGCGGCGGGCTGTCGAGTGAGCAACTGCGCTTTGGCGGTGGCCTGATGCTGCGGCCCGAGCTGTCGCTGCGCACCGAGACGGGGGCCTGGTACACGGGCGTCGGCGTCTCGCAGATCCGCTTTCCCAGCGGCAATGTGAAGAGCGGCGTGGGGCTGAGCTTCACGCTCGGCCGTGCCTTGGGCTTTCCGAGCTTCTCGCCCGAGGACGCCGGGCGACCGGCCCGCGCGACACAGCGCACCGGCCTGGGCTTCGACGAGATCGCGCTGACGGGTGGCTTCGAGAAGCCGCGCGGCGGCAGCCGCGACCGCAGCGACGCACCGCTCAACCGCCGCATTGGCAAGGCCGGCGCCGAGCTGCGGCAATACATCGTCGACGGCAGCTGGTGGGGCATCGAGGCCTCGGGCGCGGCCCAGGGCGGCGCCGACGGCTACATGGAAGTGCTGGGCCAGATCGGCCAGGACTGGGCGCTGTTCGGCACGCCGCGGCTGCGCGCCGGGGGCCAGTTGGCGGCCGGCCTGGGCGGTGGCGGGGCCCTGGACACGGGTAACGGCTGGCTGCTGCGCGCCGGGCCGACGCTGCGCTGGATCACGCCCTGGGGCCCGAGCCTGCGCCTGGACGCCGGTTTCACCTATGCGCCGAGCGGCGCCTACAGCGCGCCCTATCTGCGCGCCGTGCTCGCCATGCCGCTGGACCGCGCGCCGACGCTGATCAACGACGCCGCCCCGGGCACGGTGCGCGTGCAGCAGCTGGGCGCCAGCGTCATGCACCTGCCGCGCGTGCGCTTCAAGGATGGCCGCCAGGAGGCCGTGAGCCACCTGGCCATCAACATGTCGCGCGAGTTCTCGCCGCGCTTCTACGGCGCAGCCCAGGCCGGCAGCGCCGCGGCGGGCAGCGCGGGCGCCTATTCCTTTGGCCTGTTCGGCCTGGGCGTGCAGAGTGACCCGCTGTGGCGGTCGCTGCGCGTCGGTGCCGAGCTGCTGGTCGGCGCGGCGGGCGGCGGCGGCGTCAAGGTCGGCGGCGGTGCGGTCACGCAGGGCGAGTTGTGGGCCCAGTGGTCGGTCAGCGAGCGGCTGCGGTTGCGCGCGGGTGTCGGCGAGTTCCGCACCATCCGCGGCAACGACCAGTCCACACCGCTGACGCATCTGCAGCTCAGCTACGCCTATGGCACGCTGCAGCGATGAAGAAGATCACGCTGCGCCCCGGCAAGGAGCGTTCGCTCGTCAAGCGCCACCCCTGGGTGTTCGAAAGCTCCATCGCCCGTGGTGGCGCCGACGCGGGCGAGACGGTGCGTGTCGAGTCGGCCGACGGGCAGTTCCTCGCCTGGGCCGCCTTCAGCCCGCAGTCGCAGATCCGCCTGCGCGCCTGGAGCTTTGACGAGGCCGAGCGCATCGACGCGGCCTTCTTCGCGCGCCGCATCGACAAGGCCATTGCGATGCGCGCACGGCTCGCCGTCGCCTCCGATGCGGTACGGCTCATCCATGGCGAGGCTGACGGCCTGCCCGGGCTGATCGTCGACCGCTATGTCGACACGCTTGTCGCGCAGTTCGGCAGCGCCGGTGCCGAGCGTTGGAAGGCGACGATTGCCGATGCGCTGCTGGCAGCGACCGGCCTGACGCGGTTGTACGAACGCTCTGACGCCCAGGCCCGTGAGTGGGAAGGCCTGCCGCAGCAGACCGGCTGGCTGCGGGGCGAGGGCGACACCGCGCTGACGATTCGCGAGCACGACTGGCAGCTGACGCTGGATGTCGCCGAGGGCCACAAGACCGGCTACTACCTCGACCAGCGCGACAGCCGCCGGCGCTTTGCCGATGCGGTCAAGCAATACGGCGTCAAGAGCGTGCTGAACTGCTTCAGCTACACGGGCGGCTTCTCGGTCGCTGCGCTGGCGGGCGGCGCGACCGAGGTCATCAGCGTGGACTCGTCCGGCCCAGCGCTGGCGCGGGCGCACGCCCATGTGGCGTTGAACGGCTTCGACGCCAGCCGCCACCAGGCGTGGGACGCCGATGTGAATGCGACTTTGCGACGTTGCTTGCAAGAGGGCCGTCGCTTCGACGCCATCGTGCTCGACCCGCCCAAATTTGCGCCGACGGTGGCGCACGCCGAGCGCGCCGCGCGCGCCTACAAGGACATCAACCGGCTGGCCTTCATGCTGCTGAACGACGGCGGCCTGCTCTACACCTTCTCCTGTTCAGGTGGCATCGCGCCCGACCTCTTCCACAAGATCGTCGCCGGCGCCGGCCTGGATGCGGGGGTCGACGGCTACATCGTCGAACGTCTCTCGGCGGCGGCCGACCACCCGCAGACGGTGTGCTTCCCGGAAGGGGACTATCTGAAGGGCCTAGGCATCCTCAGGCGCTGATGCCTGCCTCCCTTTGAATGGGGGGTGGATTTACGCCAGGTTGAGGGCGCGCGTGCCGTGGGGACGGAGCCCCAAGCGATAGAGTCAAGGCTGGTTTCGTGACGAATTGCGACGTAGTGCAAGTTTTGTGCTGCCGCCGTCCGTCGACGCCCGTTGCTCTCAACTTAAGGATGTGTATGTCCCGCCCCGTTTCATATGTCGTTGCCATGCTGGCAGCAGTTTCCAGCGTGGCTGCGGTCGCTGCCCCGAGTGGCAACATGGCGGCTTCGACCTTGCCTCTGCCGGTGAGCGGTGCGGGCATCGCGGGCTTGAACTACGTCGCCGCGCCGATGTATGTGACGACCGAGGTGGCGACCGCGGCAGGCCTGGACACGGCCTACAACGACCGTCATCGCCCTGAGTACGGTGGCGCGCTGTCCGGTGTCGGTCGACTGCGCCTCAACGAAGACAAGGTGAGCGGTTTCGGCACATCCTGTTCCGGTGCGCTGCTGTCCGGCGGCATGCATGTGCTGACCGCCGCGCATTGCGTGACGAACGCCAGCGGCACGCTGGAGGTTGATCTCGTTGGCACCAACAACTATGTCAACTTCCCCATCGTGTCGACGGGAGCGCACGGCCTGGGCAACTTGAATGCAGCCGCCGGCAAGGTCGCGATCCAGTCCGTCACGGTCCACCCCGGTTGGACGGGTGACTACGTCTTTGGTGGCAACGACATTGCCATCATCACGCTGGCCAACGTTGCGCCGACCGCGGCTGCCCGCTACGACATCTACACCGGTAGCGACGAGGTTGGCAGTGTGAACACCAAGTCCGGCTGGGGCCGAGTCGGTGATGGCAATACAGGCGCATCCACCGGGTCCGGCTGGCGCCAAGGTCAGAACGTCTGGGACATGAATGCCCAGACCTTCTGGGACGGCCTCGCAGTTGCCAACAGCAATATCCTGATGTACGACTTCGACAACGGCGTCGCGGCGAACGATGCCTTCGGCTACTACTTCGGCGCCGGCGCCGCAGACCTCGGCCTGGGCAATATTGAGGTGCTGTCGTCGAACGGTGACTCGGGCGGCCCCTCGTTCATCAACGGCAAGGTTGCCGGCATCACATCCTTTGGCATCACGTTCACCGACACCACGGGTGGCGGTTGTGTCGCGGCCAACCCGGACCTCTTGTGCGGTCTGGACAACAGCTTTGGCGAATTTGCTGGCGATACGCGGGTCGCTGGCTACGCATCGTGGATCAACGCCCAGATCGGCGCGCCGGTGCCCGAGCCCGAAACCTATGCGCTGATGCTGGCAGGTCTTGGCCTGCTGGCTGCCGCACGGCGTCGTCGCGGCTGAGCCGAATCCGCCACGAAAGACAAGCGGCCTGTGGGCCGCTTTTTTCATTGGGACGCCGGATGGGGCAGGGCGATGCGCGTGTCGAACTTCGCCCGCTTCACGCTGAAGAAGGCCTTGATGTTGCGCACGTTGGCGTCCTGCGTCAGCAGGCGCTGCGTGAGGGCGTGATAGGCCGGCATGTCGGCCACCTGCACGACGAGGACGAAGTCGGGGCCGGGGGAGACGCGCCAGCATTGCTGCACGGCGGCCTCCTCCACGGCGCGCGCCTCGAAGGCGTCCAGATGCTCGGCGCCCTGGCGGTCGAGGGTGATCTCAAGGATGGCCGACAGGCCCGCGCCCAGCTTGTCCGGCGACAACAGGGCCACGCGGCGCTCGACGACGCGGCTGTCCAGCAGCCGTTTCACGCGCCGTAGGCAGGTGGCGGGAGACACGGCGACACGGGCCGCCAGGTCCTGGTTGCTCAAGGAGTCGTCGCTTTGCAGGCTGTCAAGCAAGCGGAGGTCTATCGCGTCAAACCGCTCATTCATCGCTGTCATGAGAAATTAAATTTCATCTTCAATGATCGAGGAAATTTCCAATCATCAAGCGATAAATTTTGCACGCATATGCCGCCGCCGCTTGCCTAGGATGCGCCACCCCTCAACGGAGAGCTATCCATGTGCGGCATCGTCGGCGCGGTCAGTCAGCGCAATATCGTCCCCATCCTTGTCGAAGGCCTGAAGCGCCTTGAGTACCGCGGCTATGACTCCTGCGGGGTTGCCGTGCACCAGGACGGCGGCCTGAAACGCGCTCGCAGCACCTCGCGCGTGGCCGAGTTGCAGGCCCAGGCCGACCAGGACGGCATCTCCGCCGGCACCGGCATCGCCCACACCCGCTGGGCCACGCACGGCGCACCGGCCGTGCACAACGCACACCCGCATTTCTCGCCAGGGCCTAACGCATCGGTCGACAGCATCGGGCGTATCGCGCTGGTGCACAACGGCATCATCGAGAACCACGATGAGTTGCGTGCCGAGCTGAAGTCGCGCGGCTATGTCTTCACCAGCCAGACCGACACCGAGGTCATTGCCCACCTCGTCGACCATCTGTACAGCGGCGACCTGCTCGACGCTGTTCAACAGGCCCTGCCGCGGCTGAAGGGCGCTTACGCCGTGGCGGTGTTCTGCCGTGACGAGCCGCACCGCGTCGTCGCCGCCCGCGAGGGCTCACCGCTGGTGCTGGGCGTGGGCGAGAGCGACGGCGAGAACTTCGTCGCCTCCGACGCGATGGCCCTCGCCGGCGTCACCAACCAGATCGTCTACCTTGAAGAGGGTGATGTCGTCGACCTGCAACTGGGCCGCTACTGGCTGAGCCGCCTGGACATGACGACCGGCCGCTACGGCGCCGTGCAGCGCGAGGTCAAGACCGTGCACGCCCACAGCGGCGCGGCGGAGCTGGGCCCCTACCGCCACTACATGCAGAAGGAGATCTTCGAGCAGCCGACGGCCATCGCCAACACGCTCGAAGCCATCACCGCCATCAGCCCCGAGCTTTTTGGCGACGGCGCCTACCGCGTCTTCAAGGAGATCGACAGCGTCCTCATCCTGGCCTGCGGCACCAGCTTCTACTCCGGCTCCACGGCCAAGTACTGGCTGGAAAGCATCGCCAAGATCCCGACTTCGGTCGAGATCGCCAGCGAGTACCGCTACCGCGAGAGCGTGCCCAACCCGCGCACCCTGGTCGTCACCATCAGCCAGAGCGGCGAGACCGCCGACACCATCGCCGCGCTCAAGCACGCCCGCGGTCTGGGCATGAAGCACACGCTGACCATCTGCAACGTGGCCACCAGCGCCATGGTGCGTGAGTGTGAGCTGGCCTACATCACCCGCGCCGGCGTCGAGATCGGCGTGGCGTCCACAAAGGCGTTCACCACGCAGCTCGTCGGACTCTTCCTGCTGACGCTGGCATTGGCGCAGACGCGTGGCCACCTCAGCGAAGCCGACGAGGCCGAGCACCTGAAGGACTTGCGCCACCTGCCCGTCGCCGTGCAGGCCGTGCTGGCACTGGAGCCGCAAGTCATCGCCTGGAGCGAGGAGTTCGCGCGCAAGGAGAACGCGCTGTTCCTGGCGCGCGGCCTGCACTACCCCATCGCGATGGAGGGTGCGCTCAAGCTCAAGGAGATCACCTACATCCACGCCGAGGCCTACGCGGCGGGTGAACTCAAGCACGGCCCGCTGGCTCTGGTCACGGCCGAGATGCCGGTCGTGACCGTGGCGCCCAACGACGCGCTGCTGGAAAAGCTCAAGAGCAACATGCAGGAAGTCCGCGCCCGCGGTGGCCAGCTCTATGTGTTCGCCGACGGCGACACATCCATCGAAAGCGAGGCCGGCCTGCACGTCATCCGCATGCCGGAGCACTACGGCGCGCTGTCACCGATCCTGCACGTGGTACCGCTGCAGCTGCTGGCGTATCACACGGCCTGCGCGCGCGGCACCGACGTCGACAAGCCACGGAACTTGGCGAAGAGCGTGACCGTCGAATGACGTGGCGCGGGGAGGCGCGTGGTGTTGTTTCGTGCCATCAGAGTCTGAGGCCTGCCATTGAGGTCTGAGGTTCGAGACAGGGCAAACGAAGGGGCGCATCAAGCGCCCCTTTCCATTTGTCAGTACGCCCGTTTTCGTGGCGGACCAGGCTTCACGCCCTTGCTGCAAGCAGTGCTCGCGATGCTCATCACAGAACTGCTGAACGGTCTGGGTGGGGCTCTCCCGACTTAAGTCGAGCCTAAGGCGCTGCAAGCATCCCTATTGGCTTTGCTGGGAGCGGGCACTTGTGGCTGCTGAGCCTCATCGCCTGGAACAGGACCAGCAGGTGCCTGGCCATCCGCTTGACGCCCATGTCGGTATGCCCATGAATCTATAGCCGGGCTCGCTGCAGAGAAGCAGGAATCGTTCTCGCGACCCACCCATATTTAGTGGCATTCAAACCCTTGCGTTCGATACGAATGATTGCGCTACCAATCTGATGGCGATAACTTTGCGTGCGCGTGAAGAAATTCTAATGTTTTAGGTGCGAACAACCAAGGGTAACCACTCAGTTAGCGATACCAAAAATGAGGGACTGGCACGGGCTTACCCCATGCGGACGGCCGCCATGCTCCATTAGATTCGCCGCGATGGTTGTGCGCTACAACAAAAAGAGAGCGCAATCATTTTTGGCATTCGTGGTGGCCAGAAGCATCGCGGATATCGAAACGCCGCCAAATCCACAGATAACTAGGAGACAAAAATGCATGCTGATAGATCTCGAGGAGTAAGCAAAAACGGACGCCGTCCTACGCCGGTCGCGATTGCCTGCCATCTGACGGCAGCGCTGTTTGCCGCTTCGGCCGCGCAGGGCCAGGAGGCGAAGCAAGCTCTGGAAACCGTGGTCGTGACGGGTATCCGCAGCTCTCTGGAGTCGTCAACCAACCTGAAGCGCCAGGCCACCGGCTTGGTCGACGGGATCGTGGCCGAGGACATCGGCAAGTTCCCTGACACCAACCTCGCCGAGTCGATGCAGCGCATCGCCGGCGTGTCCATCGACCGCAACATGAGCGGCGAAGGTTCGCGAGTCACCGTTCGCGGCGTCGGCCCCGGCTTCAACATGGTGCTGCTGAATGGCCGGCAGATGCCGACCTCCGACGGCGCTGGGCGCGCCTTCGACTTCGCCAACCTGGCGTCCGACGCGATTTCCGCGCTCGAGGTGTACAAGACCGCCCGCGCCTCGTCGCCAACGGGCGGCATCGGCGCCACCATCAACGTCAAGACGGCCCGCCCGCTGGACGTGCGAGAGCGCATCGCCAGCATCGGCGTCAAGGCCAACTATGACCAGTCGGTCTCCCGCCTGCCGGATGAGATCTCAGGCGACAAGGTCACGCCCGAACTCTCCGGCCTCTACAGCGAAAGCTTTGGCAACCGCACGATCGGCATCGCGATCAGCGGCAGCTACTCCAAGCGCAGCTCGGGCTCCAACAACGCGTTCACCGGCAACGGCTGGGAAACCCGGCGCATCACGACTGGTACCGACGGCACTGCGTATGCGGGCGCTCCGGCCTCCAACCTGGTCAACTTTCCCACCAGCGGCTTTATCTCGCACACCAATGACGTGCGCTACCGCACGAGCGGCCTGGAGCGGGAGCGCCTCAACGGCCAGGCCGTCCTGCAGTTCGCCCCGTCCAAGGATCTGAAGTTCACGCTGGACCACACGCTGGCCATCAACGCCACCACGAACCGGGCCATCGAGAACTCCTCGTGGTTCGGCCCGTCCTTCTCCGGCAACTTGAACGGCAGCCCCCCCACGACGTTTGTCAGGGCGGGTGACGTCTCCGACCCGGTGATCCAGACGGCCACCTGGGACGGCACGCACGACTACGCGATGTACGCGGCCCTGTTCGCGAACAAGACCAAGCTGAACTCCACCGGGTTCAACGCCGCATGGAAGGTCAGCGAGAACCTGGCCATCGATCTCGACGCTCACTCGTCGAAGTCGCGCACGCGCCCGGACAGCCCCTATGGCTCGGGCAACGTCATTGACCTGGCGCTGTTCAACCAGGGCAACACGACGATGTACTACGACCAGAAGTTCCCGGTCATGGAGTCGAAGGGCCTCGCGTACGACGCGAACAAGACGACCGTCACCGGTTCCCAGTTCGAGAACAACATTTCCGACCAGGATGTCGACCAGGCGCAGTTGACTGGCACCTACCGCCTGAGCGCCGACGACAAGCTGCTCGTTGGCCTGGGCTTCACCAAGCTGAAGAACCGTTCGGCAGGCGCCAACAACTTCCACGGCGACTGGGGCGGCATCGGTCCCCAAGGCACGTTCAAGAACATGACCGTGGGGCAGTACGGCCTGTCCAGCTTCTTCAACCGCATCCCCGGCAGCGGCGACCCGCGCCAGTTCTCGACGTTCTTCGTGCCGAGCTTCGAGGAACTGCGTACGCAGGCCATCAAGAACGCCCAACAGTACCGGCCGACCTCGCTCGGTGCCGGTGCGCCGCTGAGCGCGGCCGAGGCCGAGGCCTACTTCTCGCCTTACAAGGACTTCACCAACGGCAACGATTGGCGCACCACGGAAAAGTCCTCTTCGGCGTATGGCCAGTGGGACCACTCGTTCGACACGACCATCCCGATGAATCTGTCGGTCGGTCTGCGCTATGAGCAAACCAAGATCACGTCGTCTTCGCAGGTCACTTCCTACACCGGCTCCTCTTGGTATGCGGAGAACGAAGTGTCACTGACAGGCGCCACCAGCACCTTTGGTACCAAGACGGGCAAGTACAGCTATTGGCTGCCGAGCATCGACTGGGATGCCGATCTGACGTCCGACCTCAAGGTGCGTGCCAGCTACGGTGTCAACATCGGTCGCCCCAACTTCGGGGACATGCTGGGCGGGATCGCTTTGAACCCGAACTCGGGACGCTACAACATCAACGGTGCAGGTTCGACGGGCGACCCGGCCCTGAAGCCGCTGAAGTCCAAGAACCTCGACTTCTCTGCCGAGTACTACTACGCCAAGTCGTCGTATGTGGCAGCGGGCGTGTTCTACAAGAAGGTGACCGACTTCTTCAGTACGAAGGTGGTTCAGCAGACTTTCCCGGGCCTGAACCAGCCCGCCAGCGGCACGTATTTCAACGCCGCGCGCGCCGCCGGTATTCCCGCCGACAGCCCCAAGCTGCTGCGCAACTACATCTTCCAGAACTACAACGGCCAGCCGGGTGTCACGGTCACCGACGCGAGCGACCCGACCTTCCTGAAGGGCGACATCCTGGGCACCGTCCCCGGCGCCCAGCCGCTGGTGTTCAACATCTCGACCCCGTCCAATGCCGGCGGCGACACCATCAAGGGCTTGGAGTTCAATTTCCAGCACATGTTCGGCACCAGTGGCTTCGGCATCTCGGGCAACTACACCCTGGTCCGGAGTGGCCTGAAATACATCAACAACGCCGCCTCCACCGATGTGCAGGCCCCGCTGGTGGGTGTCAGCGATTCCGCCAACCTCGTGGGCTTCTTCGAGAACGATGTGTGGTCGATTCGCGCCGCCTACAACTGGCGTGATGCGTTCCTCGCGGCGACCAACGACAACGGCAACAACCCGCGGTACACCGATGCCTATGGTCAGGTGGATGCCTCCATTGGCTACAAGATTGGCAAGAACCTCACCCTGCAGGCCGACTTGCTGAACTTGAACGATGGCTACATCCGCAGCTACGGCCGTACCAAGACCCAGCACATCTCCGCCATCCAGACGGGCCGTCGTTACCTGATCGGTGCCCGCTATCGCTTCTGAGCGTTAGGGCGACGTTGAATAAGTCCCCGCGATGCAGCGCGCCCTGGTTTGGGATGGACTGCAAGGCGCAAACCGCAGCCATAGCTCGCTATGGCGAGGATTTGCAACGCCGCAGGCCGCCCAAAGCAGGGATGCGCTGCGCGCGAGGGACTTGTTCAGCGTTGCCTTGAACCCTTGTCTGCCGGCTCCCGCCCGGGAAGGGCTTCGGGGGCCGGCAGACACCTCGATGTGCGAACGATATTTCCGGAGACGTTTTTGAAGTCCCTCCCCACCGCCTACCTGGCGCTCGCCATGGCGTTCAGCGGCATGGTGCATGCCGCCGATGCCGCTGATGCTGACGCCCAGGCCCGCCAGCTCGTTTCAAAGCTCACCCTCGACGAGAAGGTCGAGCAACTCCTCAACGGCGCCCCGCCCATCCCGCGCCTGAACATCCCCGCCTACAACTGGTGGACCGAGTCGCTGCACGGCGCCTTCGGCCCGGGCGCCACCACCAACTTCCCGCAGCCCGTCGGCCTGGCCGCGAGCTTCAACGACAAGCTCATGCTCGACGTGGCCGCCAGCATCAGCACCGAGGTGCAGGCCGTCTACGCGCTGGGCCGCCACAAGCCCAACCCGAACCGCATCGGCGGCGCGCTGAACACCTGGTCGCCCAACATCAACATCTTCCGCGACCCGCGCTGGGGCCGCGGCCAGGAGACCTACGGCGAGGACCCGTTCCTCACCGCCGAGCTCGGCAAGGCCTACGTGCGCGGCATGCAGGGGCCTGACCCCGCGCGGCCCCTCGTCACCGCCGCGCCGAAGCACTTTGCCGTGCACAGCGGGCCGGAGTCCACGCGGCATTCGGTGGACGTGTGGGTGTCGGCGCAGGACCTGGAAGACACCTACCTGCCCGCCTTCCGCGCCACGATGGTCGACGCGCAGGCCGGTTCCATCATGTGTGCCTACAACCGTGTCAACGGCGAGCCCGCCTGCGCCAGCAACACACTCCTGGTGAAGACGCTGCGCGAGGACTGGAAGTTCAAGGGCTATGTGGTGTCGGACTGCGACGCGGTCGTCGACATCAGCGTCAACCACAAGTACGCGGTCGATGCCGCCGCCGGGGCCGCTGCGGCGCTCAAGGCCGGCGTGGACAACGAGTGCAACGGCGCGACGCTGGCGCACAAGCCCGGCCTCGGCGAGCCCTACAAGGAAGCGCTGAAGCGCGGCTACATCCGCCAGGCCGACATCGACACGGCCCTCGTGCGCCTGTTCTCCGCCCGCATCCGCGCTGGCGACCTGCCTGGGCTGGCCGAGCGCCAGTTCCCCGCCGGTAGCGCCATCAACTCGTCAGAACACCGTGCGCTCGCGCTGCGCTCGGCCGTCGAAAGCCTGGTGCTGCTGAAGAACGACGGTGCCTTGCCGCTGAAGGCCTCGGCGCGCATTGCCGTCGTCGGCCCGCTGGCGGACGCGCGCCGTGTGATGCGCGGCAACTATTCGTCGGGCAACACCGGGCCCACGCTGACCGTCTTCGAGGGCCTGCGCCAGCAGTTCACGCCCGCGCAGGTGCAGCTGGTGCCCTTCAGCCCGTCCATCACCGACGGCGATCCGGTGCCGCGCGAGGTCTTCGTCGGGCCTGACGGCAGCGCCGGCCTGAAGGCCAGCTACTTCAAGCTGCAGGCCGGCTCGCCGAACGACATGGGCAAGCGCCGCTTCGAGGCCAAGCCGGTCGGGAGCCATGCCGTCGCGCAGATCGAATCGCGCCCGCAGGAGTTCACCGAGGTCGGCACGGTGGTTCGCACCGTCTGGACGGGCGCCTTCGTCGCGCCCGAGACCGGCAGCTACCGCCTCGGGTTGGCAGGGATGAAGGGCCATGTGCGCGTCGCCGGCCGCGACGTCGTGCTGGCCAGGAAGCCGACCCGCTGGGCCGAGCCCGTCGCGCTGACGCAGGTGGACCTGAAGAAGGGCGAGCGCTATGCGCTGCAGTTTGAGACGGAGTCCGGCGTCAGCGCCCCGCCGGGCATGATCTGGAAGCGCGTGTCGCGCCAGCCGGTGCCGGACCTGCGCGCCGCTGCGGCGAATGCCGACGTGCTGGTCGCCGTTGTCGGCCTCACCTCCGACCTCGAAGGCGAGGAGATGCCCGTCAAGATCGACGGCTTCAGCGGCGGCGACCGCACCAAGCTCGACCTGCCGGCCGATCAGCGCGCCTACCTGCAGGAAGTGGCCAAGCTCGGCAAGCCGGTGGTGGTGGTGAACCTCAGCGGCAGCGCCATCGACCTGTCCTGGGCGCACGGCAACGCGGCGGCCGTCATGCAGGCGTGGTACCCGGGCGAGGGCGGTGGCCAGGCGATTGCGCAGGTGCTGGCCGGCGCGGCCAACCCCGCCGGGCGCCTGCCGGTCACGTTCTACAAGAGCGCGGACGACCTGCCGCCCTTCGACGACTACCGCATGGCCGGCCGCACCTACCGCTTCTTCGACAAGCCGGTGGTCTACCCCTTCGGCCACGGCCTGAGCTACTCGACCTTCCGCTACGAGCCGGTGAAGGTGGAGGTGCTGGATGACGGCAAGGCGGCCCCGAGCCTCGTCGTGCGCACCGCCATCACCAACACCAGCACGCGCGACGGCGACGAAGTGGCCCAGCTCTATCTCACGCCGCCGCGCTTCGAGGGCGGCCCTAAGCTGGCGCTACGCGGCTTCCAGCGCCTGCACCTGAAGGCCGGCGAACGGCGCGAAGTGAGCTGGCGCCTCGACGCCCGCGAGCTCAGCTTCGTCGACCGTGACGGCGTGCGCCAGGTCATGCCCGGCAGCTACCGCGTCAGCGTCGGTGGGGGCCAGCCTGGCACCGGCGCGCCGACTGAAAGCGCCACTTTTTCGCTGGCCCAGCCGCTGACGCTGCCGCGCTGATCACCTTCTGCAAACCCATCGTTCAATGACCATGAAATCAATGCGTGCTTCCCTGTTTGCCGTCCTGCTCGCCACCACAGCGGGCGCCTTCGCCCAGGACGGCACCATCTACCCGCTGGCGCCGATTGCTGAGCCCAACGCGATCAAGCTGGGCACCGGCGGCGTCAACAACCAGCCGGCTTCCGAGAGCTGGTTCAAGCAGTGGGGCGAGCCCATGGTGCGCAACGTCACCACGGCCACGCTGACGCCCTATCTGCCGGCACCCGGCAAGGGCAACGGCACGGCGGTGCTCGTCGCGCCGGGCGGCGGCTTCCGCTGGCTGTCCATCAACAACGAGGGCTGGAAGGTCGCCCAGGCCCTGGCCGACAAGGGCATCGCGGCGTTCGTGCTCAAGTACCGGTTGCACCCGACGCCGGATTCGGTGGACGCATTCAAGCAGTCCATGGACCGCATGTTCTCCTCGTTGAACGACGCCCCCGGCGCTCCCCGTCCGGCCATGCCCAGCCTCGACAACCAGCTCGCCGACGCCGAGGCTGCCTATGCGCTCATCGTGGCGCGCGCCAAGGAGTGGGGCGTCGACACGAAGCGCCTGGGCATGATGGGCTTCTCGGCCGGCGCCGGCCTGACGATGCACAGCACGCTGAACTCCAAGACCATGAAGCTCGCCTTCATCGCCCCGATCTATGGCGGCATGGGCCCGGTCGACGTGCCCAAGGACGCGCCGCCGATGTTCACGGCCATCGCGGCCGACGATTTCCTGTTCAAGGGCCAGTTCGGCGTCGTGAAGTCCTGGTTCGACGCGGGCAAGCCCGTGGAGTTCCATCTGTACCAGAACGGCGGCCACGGCTTCGGCCTGGGCTACCCGGGCAACACGGCCAACGGCTGGTTCCCCGTGTTCCACCACTGGCTGGACGTGAACGGCTTGCTCAAAGCCAAGCCCTGATCCGATGCGTGAACTTGGAGTGAAACGCCGGTAAGGGATTGTTGGCCCCGGTTAACGGCGCATGGGTTCCTCACAGCTCGGTACGTTTTCCGTGAAGGAATGCCTAAAAGTCGCGCCGTCCCCACCTTACGAGCCGAACAATGTCGAAAATTTCGCCCCTGATCCTCGCCGCCGGCGCCCTGTTGCTGAGCGGTTGCGCCACCAAGGAGTTCGTCAAGGAGACCGTCGCGCCGGTGCAAACCAGCGTCGACAGCCTTGGCACCCGCGTGCAGGCGAATGATGACGGCATCAAGGCGCTGGACGGCCGCTTGCAGAGCAGCGAGACGCGCATGCTGGGCCTGCTGCAGCAGGAAGCCGCGGCGCGAACCCAGGCCTTCAACAACTTGCCCAAGCCGCCCGGCTTGCTGATGAGCACCGTGCTGACCGATGACAAGATCAAGTTCAGCTCGGGCCGCGCCCAGCTCACCGAGCAGGCCGGCCAGGAACTCAATCAGCTCGTCGCCAAGCTGAAAGCCGACAACCAGCCGGTGTTCGTCGAAATCCAGGGTCACACCGACTCGACCGGCCCCGACACGGTCAACGAGCAACTGGGCCTGAAGCGTGCCGAAGCGGTGCGCACGCACCTGGCCCGCGCCGGCTTGCCGCTCGCGCGGATGGCCACGATCAGCTACGGCGAGACTGCGCCCCTGACCGACAACAACAGCCGCGAAGGCCGCAGCACCAACCGGCGAGTTCAGATCATCGTGATGCGCTGAGTTGAAAGGGAGCCCCGCGCTCCCGCTCGGCCAGCTCAGCGCCATAGTTGTCTGTGGATGGCCGAGGCGGCGATGGCTGCCTGGCCTGCCGCCACGCTGATCTGGTCCAGCGCCCGCACGACATCGCCTGCCGCATAGAGCCCGTCGACACTGGTGCGCCCGTGGTCGTCGACCACGATGTTGCCGAGCTCGTCCAGCCGCACACCGAGGCCTGCCGTCAGTTCAACGCCGGGATCGATGCCCAGTGCGGCGTACAGCACATCGAAGCGGTGTTCGTCGCCGTTCTCCATCGTCATGGCAACACCGCCCTGCGGCCGCGTGTTGAGCCGCACCGGCTTGCCGGGCAAGGCCGCGACGCTTGCCCGTTGTAGCTGGGGGCCAAGTTCGTCGCCACGGCCGTCTACCGCGATGAAGCGGACCTGCGAGCTGAAGTGCCTGAGGAAAGCCGCCTCCCGGACACCATGGGGCGAGTTGCCCAGCACGCCAATGCGCTTGCCCGTGTGTTCATAGCCATCGCACACGGGGCAGTAGCGCAGCAAGCCGGCGGCCTCGATGGCGGCGGCTCCAGCTACAGCTGGCAGCCGGTCTCTGACGCCTGTGCACAGCAACACCGTCCGCGCCTTCAAGTCCTCGTGCGCCAGCTGGACATCAAACAGGCCTTCGTCGGTCAGCTGAAGGCCGCAGACATTGCCCCGTGACACCTGGCCCCCGACCTGGTTCAGATGCCGCTCCATGCGGCTCAGCAAGTCGGGCCCCGAAATCCCGTCTGGAAACCCGGCGACGTTGTTCGAGCGCGAGATGCGTCGGGCCCGGCCCGCGCCCGCATCGACGACGCGCACCTGCCGATGAAATCGCCGCAGATAGAGGGCGGCGACCAGACCGGCCGGACCGGCGCCGACGATGACGCAGTCCAGCACATCCTTGCGCGCTGCTGGCGCGCCTTCGTGGTCAGCGTCAGAGGCGGCCATGCAAGTTTCCGCAGGCGGTGTGGACGCTTGATCCCATGTCATCAGTCGTTCGCGAAAGGACCATGGTCGTGACGGACGACGATGCGGCCGAGGAAGAGGACTTCGAAGATGCACTCGGGAGCCGGACAAAACGGCAAGTCGCGGGGGGCTTCTTCGCCGCGCCAATAGGCGCAAACCATGTCGTCCAGCCGCTTGATGCCGGGGGGTGCCGAGCGCAGCACCTCGATCCACCCGGAGTCGTGCCAAGACCACCGGGCCCTGCCGCAGGGGTGCTGGCATAGCGCCAGGCGTCGCCTTCGAACCCGAACAGGAAGATCGCGCTCATCCGGCTGGGATGGCTCAGGAACTGGCGCAGACGGTGCAGCTCCAGCCGGTACTCGACGGCGTAGTCGCGCACGACATTCAGGCCGAACGGCGACAGCTGCCCCAGGAAGCCCGGGTTCTCGACGAACGGCAAAGCCGCCACCTTTTCCTCGACCCGCGCCGCCGACACGAACTCGCCCGAGCGCTGCAGCCCCTCGCGGACCAAGGGCTCGTGCATGTCGGCCCAGACCCAGAAATCGCGGGGCCCGTCCTGGCTGATGAGATTGGACCGCGGCGGCATGCGGCCGGTCGGTCCTTCAAGCGCCGCCGGCATCGCACGACATCCCTCGAACAAATGACGACATCGAATCCTCCGTCTGTTGTGACCTTGGGGCGGCAAGCGCCGTTCCCTGACGCAACGCCAGACGGCCTGGCCCAGCGTCATCGCGCACAAGCTGCTCAGGCAGGAAAGCCGATTGCCATCGACCGCCAATGCGCACCCGCTGGACCCCATGAGCCGACAGCACCTGCCCCGCCATGTGTGCTTCATCCCCGACGGCAACCGCCGCTGGGCAACGCTGCGCAATCAACCGAAGGAGGCCGGCTACGCGCATGGCATCGCACCGGGCTTGGCGTTGTTCGAGCGCTGCCAGCGCCTGGGCATCGAGGAGGTGTCGGTGTACGGCTTCACACAGGACAACACGAGGCGTCCCAGCGCTCAGACGGCGCAGTTCCGCATGGCCTGCGTTCGATTTGCGCTGGAGATCGCCGAGCGCGGCGGTGCGCTGCTCGTTGTCGGTGACGAGCGCTCGCCGCAGTTTCCGCCCGAGCTCGCGCGCTTCAGGCAGCGTCAAGGTCGCGGCATCAAGGTGAACTTCCTCGTCAACTACGGATGGGAATGGGACCTCCAAGGGCTGCGTGAGGGCGAGTGCCGGTCGTCCGACGTCTCGCGCATCGACCTCGTCGTGCGTTGGGGCGGCGGCCGGCGTCTGAGCGGCTTCCTTCCCATTCAGTGCGTCTATGCCGACATCTACGTCGTGGACTCGCTGTGGCCGGACTTCCATCCTGGCCACTTCGACGCAGCCTTGAACTGGTTCCGCGCTCAGGATCGCACGCTGGGCGGATGACCGTCGACACAGTCAGCATCCCCTACCGCGGCACACACCGACTTGCTGGCGAGCACGTCGGCGGTCGCGAACAGGCCTCCTGTCGAGAGCGTGACCGTGCACCGGCGGACGCTATTCCAGCGCCGCGGCCCTTGGAGGCGAAGCGGCGATTGGTTCGGGCGAAACAGCGGCCGGTGACTTCGGCCTCAATGGGCGTGCGTTCGTCGGTCAATGGGTCGACGATCTCGGCAACGCGCTCTCCGGTGACCACCCAGTCGCCAGGCGCCTTGTCGAACACGACGATGCCGCTGGCCCTTGCAGTGACTGGCTGCACGCCTTCGAGCGGTGTGTCCTTGCAGGGTACCGGCGCCGGCGCCGGCTCGCCGTCGACATGGCCGGTGACCCGAAGAAAGTCGACGATGGCCGTCGCATCGCGTTCAGCCAACTCGCGCGACACCTCACCCTGGCCGCGCAGTTCAAGCGTGGCGGCTAGACAGGCGAGCTTGTTGATCGGAAAGCGTCCATCAAAGTGGTCGGCCAGCTTGGCCCAGAAGCGCGAAGCCGCTTCTTCAAAGGGCGTCCCAGTGGACGAGTCGCTGGTCAGGAACGCCTGGACGCCCAGATAGCCGGCCAGCGGCCTGAACGCTTCCACCTGCGGCGTGCCGGTGTAGAGATGAACCGCGGCTTCCAGATCGCAGTGCATGTCGAGCACCAGGTCGGCGTCCACTGCCAGCGTCTGCAGCAGGCGCTTCAGGGCCTCCGCCTCGTCGGCGGGCTCCCACTCTTGCAGCAACTGACGGCTGGCGTCGCGGACGACACGGGTGTTCGCGGCAGGGTCCATGCCCAGGCGGTGCTCGATGCGCGGGACGAGGTCGTCCGCCAGGCTGCGGAAGTCTCGGTTGAAATTCTTGCCGCTTGCCAGCGCAAAGCGGCCGAACGCCGAACCTTGGATCTCTTGCGAAAGCCCGATCGGGTTGGCCATGGGAACCAGCACGACCTCACCTGCGATGTGTCCGCCTTGCTCCAACTGTTCCAGCTTTGCGGCCAGGGCCTGCGCCACCAGCATGGGCGGCACCTCATCGGCATGAAGCGAGGCTTGGATGTAGGCTTTTCGGCCGCTCTGCACGCGTCCGAAATGGCGGCTGCGCAAACGACGCTGGGTGCCAACGCTGCCAGTCGGCAGCTCATGAGATTGAATTTTCATGTGCGTGGTGAATGGCCAGGCTGGATCGCTCCTGGCAATCCACCTGCCATCTGCTGCAGCTCACCGGGCACGGCTGCTGCATGGTCCCTTGCTGGCACCTTGATTGCCTTCGGCTGCGTATCGACAACTCGCCACATGACATGCAGACAGCCAACGAAACGCGCCGCAGCGGCGCGCTCATCGCCATCGGTGGCAACGAAGACAAGGCTCACGACAAGGCGGTACTGAAGGCCACGCTCGCAGCCGTGGCGGGGGCGCAGCCGCCGTCCATCGGTGTATTGACCGCGGCCAGTCGCGAGCCCGAACGCCAGTGGCAGGCGTATCGCAAAGCTTTTGAAGATCTGGGCGCGGACGCGCATTGGGTGGACATCCGTGCCCGCGCCGATGCCGAATGCCCGCGGCGGCTGGAGCAGTTCGCGAAGCTGAACCTCTTGTTCATGACCGGCGGCGACCAAGAGCGCCTGGCGCGGCTGCTGCATGGCACGGCCACGCATCGCATCCTTGTCCGTCGGCAGCGCCACGACGGGCTCGTGCTCGCCGGCACCAGTGCCGGTGCATCCATTCTTGGCGCGTGGATGCCGGGCGGCGATGTCAGCGAAGACAGCGCCACCGCACTCGACCTGTCCGACGATCCCGTCCCGAGGGGCTTGGGATTCTTGCCAGGGGTCATCATCGACCAGCACTTCACGCAGCGCCGGCGGCTTGCCCGGCTGATGGATCTCGCCAGTCGACACGGCGGGCTTATCGGCTTGGGCGTCGACGAGGACACGGCCGCCGTCATTCGGTTGGGCGAGTCGCTCACGGTCGTCGGCGGCGGCTCCGTGACGCTGATCGATTGCCGCACGGCGCATGCCGTCGGCAAAGGCGAGCCGGTGGTGTCGCTACGCCGTGTGAACTTCCATCGCGCTCAGGCAGGGGCAACGTTCAAGGCGAGGTCGGGAACCGCCGCGACCTTTGCTGCATTCCTGCCCTAGGCGCCATCGGCGGCCCGCGCGATCCCTGCCGGCGGTCTGGGAACCCGGCTTGCTGGCAGGCAGGGCGCTCACTGCCCCGGGGCGCCCGCCCGGCTTGGGCGGCCTGAAGCGAGGAAGACCATGAGCAACGCCGACGACATCGCCCAACATTGCCCCCCACCTGCAAACGGATCGTCGAGCTACCGGCGCCGGCGCACGCGACCGCCGCTGGGCGGCCGAGAGTTCGAGCTTTGCGGCACGCTCGTGCTGGACGGCAAGCGCGTGCCAATGGGCGTTTGCTGGGTCAAGCAGTCTGCGCGCGAGGTGGCCCTGGCCTGGCGCAGCGCCGACGGCGCGGCGCTGGCCCGGGACATCGCGCCGTCCATGCTGCGACAACTGTTGGACGAGGGCGTGTTGCGCCAGGCCGCCAGCGCAAATGCAAGGAAATGATCGCGCTATCATTTCGCGCCTCCGCCAGCCCAGAAGCCCCATGAACGCATGCCAGAACGTTTTTCGGCGCTCCTTTCTGGGGCTGGTGCTGGCTGCTGCGCTGGCCGGTTGCGCCGCACCGCCGCCTGCGGCCCGGGAGGTCTGGTCGGCTGCCTGGGGCACGGCCATGCTGGCGCAGCCGGTGCCTCAAGCGGGCGCCAAGCCGGTGCCGGCGCCGTGGCGCCAGCCGATGCGCGACGTCAGCCTGCGCCAGATCGTGCGGGTGACTGCCCCCGGCTCGGTGCTGCGGGTGAGGGTGAGCAATCTCTTCGGCGATGAACCGCTGGCCATCGGCGCCGCCAGCGTGGCGCGGGTGCAGGCCCTGGACCCGCAGCCCGTGCTGGACGCGGCCTCCGTGCGCCTCTTGAGCTTTGGCGGCCGGCGTGACCTGACCGTGCCCGCCGGCGGCGAGGTCTGGAGCGACCCGGTCGAGCTGGCCTTGCCCGCGCTGGCCGACCTTGCCGTGCAATTGCATGTCCAGGCCGGCCCGCGGCAGGCGAGCGTGCACCCGGGCTCGCGCATTCGCAGCTGGGCCATGCCGGGCAACCGTGCCCGCGCTCTGGCCTGGCCCGACGCGGTGGCGCAGGAGGGCTGGTGGCATCTCGCGGCCGTTGACGTGCGCGCCCCCAAGGCGCTGCCGGTGCTTGTCGCGACGGGCGACTCCATCACCGATGGCTATGGCGTGCCGTCGGGCAGCTATCAGCGTTGGACCGATGTGCTGGCGGGCCGCCTGGCCGCAGTCAAGCGGGAGGCCGCCGTTGTCAACACCGGCATCGGCGGCGGGCGCTTGCTGCGCGAAGGTGCGGGTCCCAGCCTGGTGTCGCGCTTCGACCGCGACGTGCTGGCGCGCAGCGGCGCCACGCATGCCGTCGTGATGATCGGCGTCAACGATCTTGGCGTCAGCCACCGCGGCCGTGAGACGACGCCGGCGTCACGCGCCAAGCTGCTGGGCGAAATGAAGGCGGGCTTTGCCGACCTGGCGCAGCGTGCACGTGCACAAGGCGTCTGCCTGATCGGCTCGACGGTGATGCCCTATTCCGGCAGCGGCTACTACGCGCCCAAGGCCGAGAACGAGGCCGACCGCCAGGCGCTGAACGCCTGGCTGCGCGAGCCCGGCCGCTTCGACGCGCTGCTGGACTTCGACGCATTGATGCGCGACCCGGCCAGGCCGACGCATCTGCGCGCCGACGTCGACAACGACGGCCTGCATCCGTCGCTGGCCGGCTACCGCGTGATGGCCGAGGCCTTCCCGGTCGACCTGCTCGACAAGCGCTGCGCGAAGGTCAGCGGCCCTTGAGCTGGCGCCAGGCCGCAAAGTCCGCGGCCACGTCGGCGTCGGTCGGCGGGTAGAGACCCAGCACGCTGCGGCCGCCCAGCACCTTTTCCTGCACGTAGTCCTCGAAGACGGTCATCTCGACCGCCTCGTTGGCGATGTCATCGGCGATATGCGCCGGGATGACGATGACACCCTCGGCATCGCCGACGACGATGTCGCCGGGGAACACCGGGGCGTCGCCGCAGCCGATGGGCTCGTTGATCGCGATGGCCTGGTGCAGCGTCAGGTTGGTCGGTGCACTCGGGCGCGAGTGGTAGGCGGGGAAGGGGTATTTGGCGATGTCCGGGCTGTCGCGGAAGCCGCCGTCGGTGACGACGCCCGCCGCGCCGCGCACCATCAGCCTCGCCACCAGGATGCCGCCGGCCGAAGCGGCGCGCGCGTCCTTGCGGCTGTCGATGACGAGCACGGCGCCTGCGGGAATCTCCTCGACGGCCTTGCGCTGCGGGTGCTCGCGGTTCTTGAAAACCTCGATGCCGTTCAGGTCCTCGCGCGCCGGCATGTAGCGCAGCGTGTAGGCCGGACCCACCATGTTGGGCAGGCCGGCATTCAGCGGCCTGACGTCCTGAATGAACTGTCCGCGCAGGCCACGCTTGAACAGGGCGGTGCACAGTGTGGCGGTGCTGACGCCCATCAGCTTCTTGCGGGTATCGGGGCTCATGGCTAGTAGATGACGGGTTCGGGCACAGGCGCGCCGAACTGGGTTTCGAGGAAGTCGAAGTCGCAGCCCTCGTGGGCCTGCAGGATGTGGCGGCCGAACATCCAGCCATAGCCGCGCTCGTAGCGGGCGGGCGGCGGCGTCCAGGCTTTGCTTCGAGCGGCGAGTTCCTCGTCGCTGACTTCGAGGCGGATGCTGCGGGCCGGCACGTCGACGGTGATCCGGTCGCCCGTTTTCACCAGCGCCAGCGGCCCGCCGACATAAGCCTCGGGGCTGCAGTGCAGCAGGCAACCGCCGTAGCTGGTGCCGCTCATGCGCGCGTCTGACAGGCGCAGCATGTCGGTCACGCCGGCCTTCAGCAGCTTGGTCGGGATGGGCAGCATGCCCCACTCGGGCATGCCCGCGCCTTTGGGGCCGGCGTTGCGCAGCACCAGGATGTCGTCGCCCGTCACGTCCAGGTCGGGGTCGTCGACGGCGGCCTTCAGGCTCGGGTAGTCGTCGAAGACGAGCGCGCGGCCGGTGTGCTGCAGCAGGTGCGGCGCCACGGCGCTGGGCTTGATGACGACGCCGTCGGGTGCGAGGTTGCCGCGCAGCACGGCCAGCGCGCCCTCGGCGTAGATCGGGTTGTCGAGCGGGCGGATGACGTCGGCGTTGAAGACCTCGGCGCCGGCGATGTTCTCGCCCACGCTGCGGCCGTTGACGGTCAGCGCGCTCAGGTCGAGCTTCGCCGCCATGACCTTCATCAACGCGGGCAGGCCACCGGCGTAGAAAAAGTCCTCCATCAGGTAGGCATCACCGCTGGGCCGGATGTTGGCGATGACGCCGACATGGCGGCTGGCCGCGTCGAAGTCGTCCAGCGTGACGGGCAGCCCGGCGCGGCGGCTGATGGCGACGAGGTGGATGATGGCGTTGGTGCTGCAGCCCATGGCCATCGCCACCGCGATGCCGTTGGCGAAGCTGCCGGCGCTGAGCATCTTGGCGGGTGTCCGGTCGTCCCACACCATCTGCACGATGCGGCGCCCGCATTCGGCCGACATGCGCGTGTGGTTAGCATCTGGCGCCGGGATGCTGCTGGCGCCGGGCAGCGTGAAGCCGATCGCTTCGGCAATGCCCATCATCGTGGCCGCCGTGCCCATCGTCATGCAGGTGCCATGGCTGCGCGCGATGCCGGCTTCCATCTCGGCCCAGGCCTGGTCACTCAGGCGCCCGGCGCGGCGCTCGTCCCAGTACTTGAAGGCGTCCGACCCCGAACCCAGCACCTGGCCGCGCCAGTTGCCGCGCAGCATCGGGCCGGCGGGCAGGTAGATGCAGGGCAGGCCCATGCTGAGCGCGCCCATCAGCAGGCCGGGTGTCGTCTTGTCGCAGCCGCCCATCAGGACGGCGCCGTCGACCGGGTGGCTGCGCAGCAGCTCCTCGGTCTCCATCGCCAGGAAGTTGCGATAGAGCATGGAGGTCGGCTTGACCATGCTTTCGCTTAACGAGATGGCCGGCAGTTCCAGCGGCCAGCCGCCGGCCTGCAAGATGCCGCGCTTGACGTCCTCCACCCGCTGCTTGAAGTGGGTGTGGCACTGGTTGGCATCGCTCCAGGTGTTGACGATGGCAATAACGGGCTTGTTGATGAAGTCCTCGGGCCCGTAGCCCATCTGCAGCACGCGGCTGCGGTGGCCAAAGCTGCGGAAATCGTCCTTGGCGAACCAGCGCGCACTGCGCAGGTCTTCAACCCTCTTCATCGCCGCTCCCGCTCGTGAACTCCAGCCGCATCATGCGGCTAAGCGGCTCGCCCGGGCGCACGATGCAGCCCTGCTCGCGCCATGCCGGGTGATTCGGCGCGTCGGGGAAGAACTGCGGCTCCAACGCAATGCCGGCATGGCGGGCGAAGGGCAGCCCGTCGCGGCCGCGCGAGTTCTGCACGTAGTTGCCGCTGCAGATCTGCAGGCCGGGGTAGTCGGTGAATAGGCGCATGGCCAGGCGGCCGTCGGTCGACGTCAACTCGGCGGCGGGCTGCTCGCCGCGCGCGGCCGCGTCGTCCAGGACCAGGCAATGGTCGTAGCCGCTGCCCAGGCGCTGCTGTTCGCCCTGGCCCAGACCGTCGCCGATGCGGCGGGCCTGGCGCAGGTCGAACGGCGTGCCGTCCACGGGCAGCACATCGCCGGTCGGGATCATGTCGGGCCGCACCGGCAGCATGTGGCTGGCGGTGACCTGCAGGCGATGGTCGACGACGGGCTGCGTGCCGCCGTCGAGATTGAAGTACGGATGGCTGGTCAGGCTGACGGGGCAGGGCGCCGAACTGCGCGCTCCGAAATGCAACGTGACCGTGGCCCGCACGGGGTCAACGCGGTACTCGACCTCGACGCCCACCTCACCTGGGTAGCCCTGGTCGCCATCCGGCGAATGCAGGGCCAGGCGCAGGTGCAGCGGGCCGTGGTCGACGACGGTCCAGCTGCGGCGGTCGAAGCCGTCGGGCCCGCCGTGCAGCTGATTGACGCCCTCGTTGGCAATCAGCCGATGCTCGCGCCCATCCAGCGTGAAGGCGGCGCCGCCGATGCGGTTGGCGAAACGCCCGACGATGGCGCCGAAGAAGCCCGGTTCGAGCTGGTGATCGGCTGGCGTCGCGTGGCCGAGCACCACTTCGCGCCGGCTACCGTCGGGCATCGGCACCCGACAGGACAGCCAGCGGGCACCGAAGTCGCTGACCTGGATCTGCAGCCCCTCGGCCGCGCCCAGCGTGAAGACCTGTGGTGTCATCGCGGCGTGTAGTCGAAGTGGTCGAAGTCGGCCGTGCGCGCCGCGCCGCTGGTGTCGAAGGCCAGCATGCCGATGAAGGCGCCCGTGAAGGAGCCATGCTCGCCGCGACCGCCCTCGTCGGAGATGACGCTGGCGTCCAGCACCGGACCGACCCGCTGCCAGCCCTGGCCGCAGTCGGCAAGGAACTGCAGCGCTGCACCGTCGACATCGGCGGCGAGCTGCACCGGGCCGTCTGCAGGCAGCGCGATGGGCTCCGTCAGCGGGAACTGCAGCCGGTTGTCCGGCCAGTCGCCCGGGCAGGACAGCAGGCTCAACACGCGACCCACGCCGTCCTGCCAGGTGACGACCAGGGCGTGGAACTTGTGGCGGTTGTAGTAGTGCGTCAGGCCGGCGGCCTGCTGGTAGCTGTCGGGCGAGAAGTGCGTGATCGCCGTCTCGGCCCGGAAGCTCGCGTCCTCCTGCCGCCGCGCCACCAGGCTCTGCTCGAACCAGCTGCCGACCGACTCACGGCCGGTCAGCCGAAGCGCGCTGCCGGTCAGCGTGAACAGGCGGTCAGGCTGGGGTGTGCGCAGCCACTGGAACTCCGGCGGCAGGGCCGGGCAGTCGATGAAGCTGCGCTGGACAGCCCCGCGCGCCTTGAGTTCTGTGCCAGCGAACGGCGCCTGCACATCCAGCGCCGGCACCATGCCGCCGTGCGCAAGGTAGGGCCAGTCGTCGTCGCCCCAGACGCAGCGCTGGATGGCGGTCTCGCGACCGCGCGGTGAGCGGCGCGTGCCGGGCAGGGGCCGGCCGCAGAGGTGGGCCAGGTAGGTGCTGCCATTCGCCAGTTCGATCAGCTGGCCATGGCCGGCTCGCTGCAGCGGCGCGTCGGGCGCGTCCTTGCTGCTGACGACATGTTGCTGGGGATGCGTCTCATACGGCCCGAGCAGCGCGCGCGAGCGCGCCAGCGTCACGGCATGGCTGTAGCCGGTGCCGCCCTCGGCCGTCATCAAGTAGTACCAGCCGTTGCGCTTGAACAGGTGCGGGCCTTCGACCAAGCCCAGCGCGGTGCCGCGGTAGATGTTGGTCACCGGTCCGACGAGCTGGCGGCGCTCCGCATCCCACTCCTGCAGCAGGATGCCGTCGAAGGCCGGCGCCTTCGGCTGGCCGCCGATGGAACCGGTGCGGTGGTTCCAAAGCATGTTGAGGAACCACTTGCGGCCGTCGTCATCATGGAAAAGCGAGGGGTCGAAGCCGGACGAGTTGACGTAGACCGGGTCGCTCCATGGCCCTTCGATGGACGGCGCCGTCACGATGTAGTTGTGTGCGTCCTTGAAGTTGCCTTCGAAGCGCTTGACGTCGGTGTAGACCAGCCAGAACAGGCCGTCGGCATGCGACAGGCAGGGCGCCCAGACACCGCAGGAGTCGGGGTTGCCGCGCAGGTCGAGCTGGCTGGCGCGGCTGAGCGGCCGCGTCACCAGCGTCCAGTTGACGAGGTCGCGCGAGTGGTGGATCTGCACGCCCGGGTACCACTCAAAGGTCGAGGTCGCGATGTAGAAATCGTCGCCAACGCGGCAGAACGAGGGGTCCGGGTTGAAGCCGGGCAGCACGGGGTTGCGGATCATGGACGCGGCGCTGAGGAGCGGGTCAACCCCTGCAGCCAGACAAAAAGATTGCGCTACCATAAAGCAAAACAAGACGTTTCGCACTCAGGGCAAACCTTCCTGATTGCGTAACCATTCAATCGACAAGAAGGCGCCGTCGGCGCCGGACCGGAGACATTCGGACATGAACTTCCGATGCATGGCTTGGCTGGCCGCGGTGCTGTTTGCGGCGCTCGGCGCCATGCCGGCGGCCGCTTGCGAAGCGCCCGTTTCAACCTGCGCTCGCGATCCGGGCCGGGGGCTGGCACTGGTGAAGGCCGGCCAACCGGCGGCGGTGTTCATCGACGCCGGCGCCGACGCGGCGCTCAAGCACGCCAGTCGCAATTTCGCCGCCGACCTGGAACGCGTGTCCGGTCGTCCGGCTGTGCTGTTGAGCCGCATCGGCGACGCCAGGGCCGATGTCGTCGTGATTGGCGTGGCAGGCCAGAGCGCCGTCATCGACGACCTGGTCGCCCGGCGCAAGCTCAAACTGGACGACCTCAAGGGCCAGTGGGAGGCGTACGCCCAGGTCGTCATCGACCAGCCCTGGCCGGGCGTCGCCCGCGCCCTGGTCATCGCAGGCTCGGACCGGCGCGGCGCGGTCTTCGGCACCTACGACCTGTCGGCCCGCATGGGCGTGAGCCCCTGGGTGTGGTGGGCCGATGTGCCGGTCGACAGGCAGCACGATGTCTACCTGACGGCTGGCGCTCGCCGCGACCAGCCCCACGTCAAGTACCGCGGCATCTTCATCAACGACGAAGCCCCTGCGCTGAGCACCTGGGCGGAGAAGAAGTTCGGCGGTGCGAATTCGAAGATGTACGCGCATGTCTTCGAGCTGCTGCTGCGCCTGAAGGGCAACTACCTTTGGCCGGCGATGTGGCCGCCGCGCGCCTTCAACGCGGACGACCCACGGAACATGGTGTTGGCCGACGAGATGGGCATCGTCATGGGCACGTCCCACCACGAGCCGATGACGCGGGCGCACGACGAGTGGCAGCGCTTCAAGGGCGGCCACTGGGACTACGCCAAGAACGCGTCGCAGCTGCGCCAGTTCTGGCGCGGCGGCATCGAGCGGATGATGGGCCGGCCCGACGGCAAGCCCTTCGACACGCTCGTGACGGTGGGCATGCGCGGCGACGGCGACGAGCCGATGAGCGAGGAGACGGCGACGACGCTGCTGGAAACCGTCGTCAAGGACCAGCGCAAGATCATTGCCGACGTGACGAAGCAGCCTGCCGAGAAGACGCCGCAGATGTGGGCGCTCTATAAGGAGGTGCAGGACTACTACGACGCCGGGCTCAAGGTGCCCGACGACGTGCTGCTGCTGTTTGCCGATGACAACTGGGGGCAGATCCGCCGGTTGCCCGAGCCAGGCGCAAAGCGTGTGGGCGGCTACGGCGTGTACTACCACTTCGACTACGTCGGCGGGCCGCGCAACTACAAGTGGCTCAACACCAACCAGATCGAGAAGACCTGGCAGCAGATGGACCTGGCACGCGAGCACGGCGCCGACGCGTTGTGGATCGTCAACGTGGGCGACATCAAGCCGGTCGAGTTCCCCATCCACTTCTTCCTCAACATGGCCTGGGCGCCCCAGCGCATGACGGCGGACGCGCTGAAGGCCTACCCGAAGGACTGGGCGGCAGCCACTTTCGGCGCTGCGCATGCCGCCGAGATCGGCGAGTTGGTGACGCGCTACAGCCAGTACGCGGCGCGCCGCAAGCCAGAGCTGGTCGATGCGAACAGCTTCCGCCTCGGCATCGTCGGGCCCGACGCGCTGGATGGCGGCGACTTCGGCCGCCGCATCGCCGAGTGGGATGCGCTGGAGGCGCGCGTCGCCAAGGTCAAGGCCGCGTTGCGGCCCGACCAGCTGGATGCGTACTTCCAGCTCGTCGAGCATCCGGTGCAGGCGCTGGCCAACCTCTACCGCCTTTATTACGCGGTGGCCTGGAACCGCACGCTGGCCGCGAAGAACGACCCGCGCGCCAACGTCTTCGCCGACCAGGCGGAGGCCGCCTTCGCGCGTGACCAGGCCATCAGCGACCAGTACCACGCCATCGCGGGCGGCAAGTGGGCCGGCATGATGCTGCAGGTCCACATCGGCTACTCGAACTGGCAGCAGCCGGAGAAGAACATCATGCCGGCGGTCAAGCGCGTGGCCGGCACGGCGGACGCCGCTGCCGTGCTGCAGCAGCTGAAGCCGTCCGCGCAAACCGGGCCGTTCGAGTCGCTCGTCATCGAGGCGACGCAGTTCTCCCATTCCCACAGCGCCAAGGGCCTGGCGTGGACCGCCATTCCCAACCTCGGCCAGCACCAGGGTGCCGTCATGGCGCTGCCGCAGGGCCGCGCGGCCACCACGCTGGCCGACGATGTGCGGCTGGAATACGACGTGGACATGCCCCAGCGCGGCAATTGGGCATTGCTGCTGCACATGGCGCCCACCATCGACGTGCGCAAGGCCGGCGGCATCCGTATCGCCGTGGCCATCAATGACGCCAAGCCGCAGACCCTGACGCTGAACCTCATCCCCACCGCAGGCGCGGCCGACACGCAGCCTCAAAAGGACTGGTCCCGCGCCGTCATCAACAACAATTTCGTGCTCCGCACCGAAGCTGTCTCGCTGCCGGCCGGCAAGCACACCATCCGCGTCTGGCGCCTGGACGACAACGCCGTGCTGCAGCGCCTGGAACTGGAGCCCGTCGTCCTGGCGACGACGCCGTTGGTGAAGGGTTCGGCCCAAAGCGGCAAGTACCGCAACCTGCTGCGCGAGCTGCGGCCCGACATCACCGAGGCCGACATCACCGCCAAGCTGGACACGTACTGGCAATCGCTTTTCGAGGGCAGCCCCGAGCAGCGCATCGTCTTTCCCGCCGCCGCCACGCCGGACGGACCGGCGTCCTATGTGCTGGACGTGGGCAACGCCGACGTGCGCAGCGAGGGCATGTCTTACGGGATGATGATTGCCGTGCAGATGGGCCGCAAGGCCGAGTTCGACGCCATGTGGAACTGGACCTGGACGCACATGCGCTACCGCTCGGGCCCACGCCAGAGTTATTTCCGCTGGCAGTGCCAGCCGAAAGGATGCGACAAGGACGCCGTGCCCGCCTCCGACGGCGAGGAGTACATGGCCACCGCGCTGCTGATGGCGGCCGCGCGCTGGGGCAACGGCCAGGGCATTTACGACTACAACGCCCAGGCGCAGGAAATCCTGACCGCCATGCTGCACAAGGAGACGATGAACGGCGGCGTCAAGGACGGTGCGCGTTCCATGTTCTCGCCCCAGCACGGCCAAGTGGTCTTCGTGCCGGTGGGCGACGCGGCCGACTTCAGCGACCCGTCCTATCACCTGCCGGCCTTCTACGAGATCTGGGCCCGCCGCGCCGCCAAGCCCGAGGACCGCAAACGCTGGAGCGAGATCGCCGACATCAGCCGCGCCTACTTCAGCAAGGCCGCCCACCCGAAGACCGGCCTGACGCCCGATTACGCCCATTTCGACGGCCGCCCCAAGGTGCTGGAAGGGCACGAGGACTTTCGCTACGACGCCTTCCGCACGGCGGTGAACTGGAGCGTCGACCAGGCCTGGTGGGGCAAGAACCCGGCAGCCACCGGCCTCAGCCACAAGCTGCTGAACTTCTTCTCGTCGCAGAAGCAGCCTTACACCCACCTCTACACCGTCGACGGCAAGCCACTGAACGACGAACCGTCCAAGGGACTGATCTCCTGCAATGCCGTGGCTGCGCTGCTGGTGGATGAGGCGCAGGCCGCGCCCTTCGTCAACGCGTTCTGGGCGCTGGACCCGCCCAGCGGCAAATGGCGCTACTACGACGGCCTGCTGCAGTTCATGAACATGCTGCACATCACCGGGCGCTTCAAGGCCTGGTGAACTTGTCGGTGAGCTTTACATCCTTGCCGCGGCTGCCTCGCAAGTGCTTGCTTGCAAAGGGTGGCGTAGGTATTGCTTTATGACGCGAGTCATTCCACAGGAGGATTCCGATGACTCATGCTCGCCGTCTTGCCACTGCCTTGACCGTGGTCGCAGCCACAGCCGCTTCGCTGCTGCCCCTCGCCGCGGAAGCCGGTCCGGTGACGCGCCAGTTCGAGTTCAGCTCGACGGCCGGTGCCTTGCAGTTCGGGCCGCAGATCGGTTCATTTACCTATGACGACGCCGTGGCGCCAGTCGGCGGCGGCTATGTCAGCGCACTGGGCTTGTTCGCGAACCTGGATGTCTCCTTCGGCGGCTTCAGCTTCGACGAAACCACGGCGAACAGCGGATGGCTCAGGTTTGATCCCGCTGGCGTCCTGCTGGATGCGCATTTCGGCAACAACTGCAATGCCGGCAGCTGCACCATCAGCGGCGGTGCGTCCCAATGGTGGATTCGAGTCGGCCAAGTGGGCAATTCGGTCAACGACTTTTCGTACTCGGGCTTCAACGGCGAGGCGGGCTTCCGCAGCACCAACCTCAATGCATTGCTGCCGAATGCCACCGTGCCTGAGCCGGCCTCCATCGCGCTGGCCGCACTGGCCCTTGTCGCAGCAGGCGCCACGCGGCGCCGCCAACGCTGACCTGCGCGCTGGCGCCAGCACGCGCGTCGTGCGCGGCGTGGCGCTGGCACGCGAACAGCAGGTAAGCAGCGCCTAGTCCTACAGCGCTGCAAAACCGTCCGTCGCATGGTTGAGGCTTTCCAACTTGTGGAGACCACCATGCCACGAGGTGACAAGTCGTCGTACACCGACAAGCAGAAGCGCCAGGCGGCGCACATCGAAGCCGGCTATGAAGAGCGCGGCGTGCCCGAGAAAGAAGCCGAAGCCCGCGCCTGGGCCACCGTCAACAAGGAGACCGGCGGCGGCAAGAAGTCAGGCGCGGGGCGCGGCAAGGCCGAGAACCATGAGCCGTCGCGCAAGGGCGGCCACCTCGGCGGCAAGGCCGCGGCCAGCCGCACGGCGGCAGAGCGTTCGGCATCGGCGAAGAAGGGCGCCGAGACGCGCAAGCGCAACGCGGCCGCCCGCGCTCGCACGCATCACTGAATGGCCGGCGTTGACGCCCGTGACGCGCGGCGCCGCGCCAATGCACCCAGCAGCGCCAGGCCAGCGCCGCTGAGCGCCCAGGTCGAGGGTTCGGGCACCACGGCGATGAGGCTGAAGTTGTCGAAGCCGTTGATCTCGACGATGTCGTTGTTGGACTCCAGCGTCACCGTCAGCGACGTCACGCCGGCCAGCGCGCCCGCGAGATTGCCGTTCCAGTCGGCAGCATCCAGCGGCGCCTCAAAGTGCGTCCAGCCCGCGCCGGGCGCCGGCTGGCCCGTGCCAGCGCCAGTCAAGACCCGCGACGCGCTGCCGCCAGCGCCGCTGATGGTGACGGTGCCGAACACCGGCCCGGAGATCAGGTCGGCCGCAACGCCGTTGAGGTTGATCGCATCGAACGACACCGTGCCACCGAGGTAGGCGGACAGGTCGCCAAGGTAGCCTGCCGGGGCCGTGACGCTCATCCACGTGGCCTGGGTGTCCTGCTGCCTCAGGTAGCCGCCGGCGATGTGCGTGACCGTACCGCCCTGGCCTGTCCAACCCTCAAGGCCGGCGGCGAAGCTGCTGCTGATGTCGGCGTGCGCCGAGACGCAAACTGCCACCGTGCTGAGCAGCGCCGCTGCACGGATGCTGGGAATGGAACGCATGGCGGTCTCCTGGTGTGGGTGCTGGGTCAAACTGGCGTGCACGCTAGGAGAGGGCGCGGACCGAGTCCATCCCCAGGTGGCCGTCGTCCACCGATCTGCGGGGGGGTTGATGCCTACGGTCGTGGCGTTGACCGCCCCCTAGTTCGGATACCGCTTGCCGGCCGTCTCCATTGGCCAGTCGTCGCTGCGCAGCGGTGCGGCGGGCAGGCCGTCGTTCCCGACGAGGTTGGACTCGCTCGGGTTGTCGACCCATGCATAGCGGGCCGCCTGCGGTGCCTTGACCGCCGGGCTGCTCAGCACGACGGCATCGCCTTCGATGCGCGCCGTGGCCGGCACGAAGCGGCGGTCGGCGCCAGCGAGCGCAAAGCCGCGCAGCGCCTCGGCGGCTTTGGTCGTGCGCAGACCACCGGCCGTGTGCTTGAAGCGCAGCCACATCTGGTCGCCGCGCACCTCGGCCTTCAGCAACTGCGGGCCGGTGGCCGGCTGGGCGCGCAGGCCCAGGTCGTGCAGCGCCAGTTGCGACAGCCGATCACCCAGCGCGCGCTTGTTGCGCGGGTGGATGTCAGCGGCGTCGCCCACGTCGATGGCCACCGCCATGCCGGTGTGCGGCAGCTTCAGCGCCTGGCCCTGAGCGTCGCGCAGTTCTGCCCAGCCGCCGTGGCCCGGGCGGTTTTGCTGCAGCGGCAGGTAAGACGCCAGCTGCACGAAGAAGAAGGGCAGCTTGGGCTGGCCGAACTGGGCGCGCCAATCGGTGATCAGCTTCTGGAAGTCGCCTGCATAGGCGGCCGCGCGGCCCGTGTTGCTCTCGCCCTGGTACCAAAGCACGCCGCGCAAGCGCAGCCCGTTCAGCGGTGCGATCAGGCCGTTGTGTGCCAGCGTGGGAGCGTCATTGGCCGTGGGGCTGTTGGCCACGCGGGCCTGCTCGACGCGGGCGCGCCAGGGGCCGGCGAGGCTGACCGTGCCGGCCGAGGTGTCCAGCCGCATCGCGGCCGCATCGCCGTGGAAGCCGCCACCGCCGCCGGTGTCGGTCACGCGCACGGCGATCCAGTTGGCGCCAGCGCGCAGCAGGTTGGCGGGCACGTCATAACGGCGCGGTTGATCGTAGGCGCATTGGCCGCCGAGCTTCTGGCCGTTGAGCCAGACCTCGTCGCAATCGTCGACCTTCGCCAGGTGCAGCTGGGCGCCTCCGGCAGCCTGGGCCGCGCTCAGTTCGACCTTGCGGCGCAGCCAGACGACGCCGTCCACGTCCGCCAGGCCCTGGCCTTCCCAGGTGCCGGGCGTCGTCAGCGTGGGCCAGTCGGAGTCGATGTCGGCTGCGGCGCTCCAGCCACGCGTGTCCACCCCCTCCCAGGCCAGGCCGGGCTGCCAGGCCTTGACGCGGCCTTCGACCAGCTCGCGGCGCTGGCGCACGAAGTCCTCGGCGCTGGCGGGCAGCGCCTTCAGCGCGGCGGCCAGGGCGGGGTCGCGCTCGGCCAGCTCGCGGCGCATCCAGGTCTCCAGGTGCGAGCCGCCCCAGGCGGTGTTGACCAGGCCGATCGGCACGCCCTGCACGGCCTGCATCTGGCGCGCGAAGTGATAGCCGATGGCGCTGAAGTCGGCCACGGTGCCGGCCTCGGCGACGACCCAGGGCGCGGGCGCGATGTCGACCTCGGGCTGGAAGCTCGCGCGCAGCGGCACGCGCAGATGACGCAGTTGCGCGTTTTGCGGCGACGCGACCTCCTGCGCGCCGGTGTCGGTCTGCGACAGCGGCCATTCCATGTTGGACTGCCCGCCAAGCAGCCAGACGTCGCCAATCAGCACGTCCTTCAGCGCGATGCGCTGGTCCCCGTCGACCGTCAGCTCATGCGGGCCGCCGGCCTTCAGCGCCGGCAGCGTCACAGCCCAGCGGCCGTCGGCGCCGACCTTGGCCTTGGCCTTCTGGCCGGCAAGTTGCACGGCCAGCGTCTGGCCCGGGGTGGCGCTGCCCCACAGGCGGATGGGTTGCTCGCGCTGCAGCACCATGTGCTCGCCAAACACGGTCGCCAGACGCACCTCGGCCTGGGCGGTAGCGGCCAGCAGGCCCAACAACAAGGGGAGCAGGGTCTTCATGCTTGGGAGGCGTGGATGAGCTGTTCGAGTGTCTCGGTGTCGGCGATGAATTGCGCGATGCCCTCGGCGAGCTTGTCGCGCGCCATCGCGTCGGCGGCCAGCGCGGCCTCGAAGGCCGCCTGCGTCAGCGGCGGTGGTGGCGGCGTCACCTCGCCAGCGGGCGGCGTCAGCCGGCAGGTAACCGGCGTGGTCGCCTGGGCCAGCTCGCCGAGAAGCGCCGGGCTGATGGTCATCAGGTCGCAGCCGGCCAGGGCCACGATCTGGCCGCTGTTGCGGAAGCTGGCGGCCATCACCTCGGTGCGGATGCCGTGGCGCTTGTAGTGGCGGTAGATTTCCTCCACCGAGCGCACGCCGGGGTCGTTGGGCCCGGCCATCGCGGCTTCGTCCCAGCTGCCGCCGGCGGTCTTCTTGAACCAGTCGTAGATGCGGCCGACAAAAGGCGAGATCAGCTGCACGCCCGCGTCGGCGCAGGCGCGTGCCTGGGCCAGGCAGAACAGCAGCGTCAGGTTGGTGTGGATGCCCTGCGCCTCCAGTTCGCGCGCGGCCTGGATGCCCTGCCAGGTGGACGCCAGCTTGATCAGCACGCGCGCCCGCGGCACGCCGGCGGCGGCATACAGCGCGATGAGGCGCCGGGCGGTGGCAACCGACACGGCCGTGTCATGCGACAGGCGCGGATCGATCTCGGTCGACACCCGGCCGGGCACGAGCTTGAGGATCTCCACGCCAAAGGCCACGAGCAGGTGCTCGGCCACGGTCGATGCGGGCGCGCCCCGGTGGGCCGCGACGGCCTGCTCCAGCAGCGGCCGGTAGCGCGGCTGCTGCACGGCCTTCAGCACGAGGGATGGGTTGGTCGTCGCGTCCTGCGGGCTGAAGCGCGCGAGCTGGTCGAAGTCGCCGGTGTCGGCAACGACGGTGCTGTGTTGGCGGAGCTGGTCGAGGCTGTTCATGGGGTCGGGCTGAACTCGCTGCGCAGGGCCGTGTACAGGCGCTGGAAGCGGGCGTGGCGGGGTTGCAGTTCGGCGGCGAGCTGGGCGTCGGGTTCAGCGACCCGGGCGGTCTCCGGCGTGCGGCAGACCTCGTCGACGTTGCCGCCGCAGGCCAGCCAGGCCAGGCGCGCCGCGCCGAGCGCGCCGCCGGCCTCGGCGCCGACGCCGACGAGCAGGCGGGTGTTCAGCAGCGAGGCGAGCAGGCGCGCCCACCATGCGCTGCGCGCGCCGCCGCCGACGAGCCACAGCGACTCGGCCGTGCCGCCACCCGCTTGCAGGGCCTGCCAGCCGTCCAACAGGCCGAAGCCGACGCCTTCGAGCACGGCATAGCCGAGCGCCGCGGCGTCGTGCTCATGCGTGAGGCCGAAGAACACGCCCTGGGCATTGGCGTCGTTGTGCGGCGTGCGTTCACCGCTGAGGTAGGGCAGGAAGATCGGCGCCCGGTCGCGCTGGGCCGGTGTCAGTGCGGCGACCTTCTCGATGAGGGCCGCCTCGCTGGGCTCGCCCAGCAGCTGCGTGACCCAGCGCAGCGCGCTCGCCGCGCTGAGCATGACGCTCATCTGGTGCCAGGTGCCCGGCAGTGCATGGCAGAAGGCGTGCACGGCGCGGGCGGGGTTGGGGCTGAACGCGGGGTTGCACAGGAAGATCACGCCCGAGGTGCCGAGCGACAGGAAGCCTTGGCCGGGCAGCACGACGCCCATGCCGACGGCGCTGGCCGCGTTGTCACCGCCACCGCCTGCGATGGGGATGCCGGCTTGCAGGCCCCAGCGCGCGGCAAGCTCTTGCTTGAGACCGGCACTCGGTTCGCTGCCTTCGACCAGGCGCGGCATGTGGCTCTCGTTCAGCCCCGTCAGCGCCAGCGCCTCGGGCGACCAGCGGCGCCGGGCCACGTCCAGCCACAGCGTGCCGGCGGCGTCGCTCATCTCGCTGACGTGCTCGCCGCTGAGCTGCAGACGCAGCCAGTCCTTGGGCAGCAGCACCTTGGCCACGCGGCCGAACAGCTCGGGCTCGTGCTGGCGCATCCACGCCAGCTTGGGCGCCGTGAAGCCCGGCATTGCCAGGTTGCCGGTGATGGCCGGCAACTCGGGGCAGGCGGCCATCATCTCCGCGCACTGCGCGGCGCTGCGGCCGTCGTTCCACAGGATGGCCGGCCGCAAGACGCGGTCGGCGGCATCCAGCGTGACGGCGCCATGCATCTGGCCGGAC
Source organism: Pelomonas sp. Root405 (assembly GCF_001425165.1). Taxonomy (GTDB): domain Bacteria; phylum Pseudomonadota; class Gammaproteobacteria; order Burkholderiales; family Burkholderiaceae_C; genus Pelomonas. The sequence goes on along the minus strand of NZ_LMDU01000011.1, from coordinate 96,909 downwards.
AGGCCGATGCCGCGCACCTGCGCAAGTGCGGCGCCGTGCTCGGCTTTCAGCTTGGCCATGCCGGTATCGAGCGCGGCCCACCAGGCGGCGGGATCTTGCTCGCTCCACAGCGGCTGCGGGCGCTGCACGGTGAGCGCAACACCGGTGGTGGCGACGATGTGGTGCTGCTCGTCGAGGAGCAACAGCTTCAGCTCGGACGTGCCGAGGTCGATGCCGAGGAACATGTCAGTGGCCCAAAACGAATGCAGAAATGCAACCACAGAGGCACAGAGACACAGAGGCAGGTGCTCTGTGTTTCCTCTGTGCCTCTGTGGCTCTGTGGTTGCCTTTGAGTTTCAGACGAACGCGTTGACGACGTTTTCCAGGCGCTCCTGGCGACCGGAACGCGGCTGCGGCGAGATGCCTTGCGCGTGCACGAGCGTGGCCAGGTCGTCCAGGCTGGCGCCGCCGTGGATCTTCTGGCCCAGCTCACCGTTCCAGCCGGCATAACGCTCGCTGACGGCCTTCTCCAGCTGGCCGCTCTCGAACAGTGCCGCCGCGCTGAGGAAGGCGCGGGCCATCGTGTCCATGCCGCCGATGTGGCCTTCCAGCTGGTCGGTCGGGTCGATGGATTGGCGGCGCACCTTGGCGTCGAAGTTGGTGCCGCCGGTCGTGAAGCCGCCGGCGCGGATGATCTCCAGCATGGCCGGCACCAGGGCTGCGTGGTTGTTGGGGAACTGGTCGGTGTCCCAGCCCAGCTGCTCGTCGCCGCGGTTGGCGTCGATGGAGCCGAAGATGCCCAGGGCGCAGGCGGTAGCGACTTCATGCTCGAAGCTGTGGCCGGCCAGCGTGGCGTGGTTGACCTCGAGGTTGACCTTGACCTCGTTCTCCAGGCCATAGGTCTTCAGGAAGCCGTGGACCGTGGCGCTGTCGTAGTCGTACTGGTGCTTGGTGGGTTCCTGCGGCTTGGGCTCGATGAGGATGGTGCCCTTGAAGCCGATCTTGTGCTTGTGCTCGACGACGGCGGAGAGGAAGCGGCCGTACTGGGCCAGCTCGCGCTTGAGGTCGGTGTTCAGCAGCGTCTCGTAGCCTTCACGGCCGCCCCACAGCACGTAGTTCTGGCCGTCCAGGCGGTTCGTCCACTCCAGCGCGTGCTTGACCTGCGCGGCGGCGTAGGCGAAGACCTCGGGGTCGGGGTTGGTGGCCGCACCGCTCATGAAACGCGGGTTGGAGAACAGGTTGGCCGTGCCCCACAGCAGGCCGATCTTCTGGTCCTGCATCTTCTTGGCGGCGGCTTCGAGCAGGCCGTCGAGGATGCGGTTGGACTCGGCGAGGTTGGCGCCTTCAGGGGCCACATCGCGGTCGTGGAAGCACCAGTACGGCAGGCCGAGCTTGCCGAAGAAGTCGAACGCGGCGTCGAGCTTGCCGTAGGCGCCCTTGACCGGGTCGGTCTCGGAGAACCAGCTGCGTGCGTGGGCGGTGGCGCCGAGGCCGAAGACGTCCTCGCCCTTCCAGCAGAAGTTGTGCCAGTAGCAGACGGCCGGGCGCAGGTGTTCGGCCAGCGTCTTGCCCATCACGACGCGCTTGGCGTCGTACCAGCGGTAGGCCAGCGGGTTGGTGGAGGTGGGGCCTTCGTAGGCCACGTTGGGGAGGTCGGAATAGGCGGTGCTCATGGCGGGGTCCTTACAGCGGTATCAGTTGGGTGTGGATGGGAGTCAGGCGGTGGCAGGCACCGCGGTGGCGGCGCCGGCGTCGTCATCGGGGTTGACGCCGGCCTTGCGGCGGCGCTCGGCAAGCTCGTCGGCCATCTGCAGCGTGGTCTGCTTGTTCAGCTTGTTGAAGAGCATGCAGACGGCGCAGGCGGCGAACAGCGCGCCGACGAAGATGCTGGACATGAAGCGGTAGCCCTCGATGGCATTGGGCGCCGAGGGCGCCTGCGTGTCGTAGCCGAACAGGCCGGCCAGGATCCACAGCAGGGCCGCAGAGCCGATGGCCAGACCCGTCTTCAGCGAGAAGCCGATGGTGGCGAACACCATGCCGGTGAAGCGGCGGCCGGTCTGCCATTCGGAGTAGTCGGCGGCGTCGGCATACATGGCCCACATGACGGCGCAGGTCGGCGCGTAGACGATGGCGCCGAGGATCTGCAGGCCCAGCATGGCCCACACGGCGGAAGGCGGCAGCAGATAGAGGGCGCAGGCGGTCAGCGTGGACAGCGCAAAGCAGGTGATGGCCACCGTGCGCTTGCCGAACCGCGCCGACAGGCCCATGGACAGCATGATCACGATGATGGTCGTCAGCGTGCCGGCCATGTTGATGATGCTGTTGAACACATCGGCCACGTTGGAACTGGCCAGCTGCTCGCGCGTGCCGTGCACGATGTAGCCGAGGCTGTCGGCCAGGCTGCCGGTGCTTTGCAGGTCGGGCGTCGTCAGGCCGACCGCGGCCAGGAAGTCGAACATCGCGGCCTTGTCGGCGTAGTGGTGGTAGTAGTTGTAGTGGGCGCCGCCGCGAAGGGCCAGCATCGCGAAGTGGAAGAGGGTGTAGGCCACCAGCGCGATCCACGGGCCGTTCTTCAGCAGGTCACTGAAGTCCTGCTTGGGCGAGCTGTGGGTCTCGGCAATGGGCTTGATGCGCTCCTTGGTGGAGAAGAAAGTGACCAGGAACAGCACCAGGCAAGCCACGGCCCAGATCGTCATCGTGACCTGCCAGCCGTGCGCACGATCGGCGCCTTGCGCGAACTTGGCCACCAGCGGCAGCGTCAGGCCGCCGACCGCGAACTGCGCGACGTTGACCGACACGAAACGGTAGGAGTTGAGCTTGGTGCGCTCGTTGAGGTCCGCCGTCATGACCCCACCCAGCGCGGAGTACGGCATGTTGTTCATCGAGTACAGCGTCATCAGCAGCGTGTTGGTGATGCCGGCGTAGGCCACCACCATGCCGGTGCTCCAGCCCCAGCTCGGGTCCGGCGACGTGTAGGCCAGCACCATGACGACGGCCCAGGGCACCGACGTCCACAACACCCACGGCCGGAACTTGCCCCAGCGGGTGTTGGTGCGGTCGGCCAGCACGCCCATGACGGGGTCGAACACGGCATCCCACAGCCGCGGCCACAGCAGGATCGCCGCGGCCGTGCTGGCGGACAGGCCGAACACGTCCGTGTAGAAGTTCAGCTGGAACAGGATCATGGACATGAAGACCAGGTTCGCAGCCGCGTCGCCGCAGCTGTAACCGGCCTTCTCCGTGAACGACAAAGGTTGGTGAGGGGTGGCCATGCTTGTCTCGTTAGCTTCTTGTGATTGCGGTCTGGCGCCGCTCAGGGTTTCGCTGTGTAGCTGAAGTGATCGAAGTCCGCCACGAGCCGCTGACCCGACAGATCCTGGCAGGCGATGCCGATGAAGTTGCCGGTGAAGCCGAAGCTGCGCGCGAAGCCGTTGACGAATTGCGTCGCGAACTCGTCGCTGAGCATGGCCGCATCCAGCGCCGGGCCGAACGCGGTCCAGGCCTTGCCATCTTGCGCGTAGTGGAACTGGTAGGTGGCGTGGCTGAACTCGACGGCCAGGTCCACCGGGCCGTCGGCCAGCTCGACGGCGGCGGCCGGCTCGCTCAGCGCTGCGTCGCGATTGACGGTCAGGCGCAGCACGCGCTGGCCTGAGTCGATATGACGGCTGACGTGCAGGTAGGCGTGGTTGCTGGTGTTGTAGTAAGCAACGAGGCCGGCCATCTGCTGGAACAGCTCGGGCGCGAACTCCAGGCGCGTCTCGACGCGGCAGTTGAAGTGCTGCTGGCGGCGTGCGACCAGGCTCTGGTCGAACAGGCTCATCAGCGACTCGCGGCCCTTCAGGCGCAGGAAGCCGGGGCGCTCGGTCAGCGAGATCCAGCGCTCGTCGAAAGGTACGCGCAGCGAATTCAGGTGGGGGTTGAGCGTCGTGCCGTCGAAGTCGTCGCGCGCGGCTTCGGCCGGGAACACATGCTCTGGCAGGCCCGGCTCGGCCACCTGCAGCCGCGGCGCATTGCCGCCGCCTTCGATCTCGGGCCAGTCGTCGTCACGCCAGTGGATGCGCTGGATGCCGGTCTCGCGGCCCAGCGGGCAGTGCAGGTTCTCGTAGACGCCGTTCTGCTTGTCGGCATTCGGGCCGCTCCACTCCAGCGGCCGGCCACACAGGTGGGCCAGGTACCAATCGCCGTGCTGCGTCTGCACCAGGCTGGCATGGCCGCTGCGCTGCAGGCCGTCGGTGGGTTGCTGCCAGGCGGTCAGCAGCGGGTTGCCGGGCAGGGTCTCGTACGGTCCGTCGATGCTGCGAGAGCGGGCCAGTGTCACGGCGTGTTCGTAGAAAGTGCCGCCCTCGGCCGTCAGCAGGTAGTACCAGCCGTTGCGGCGGTAGAGGTGCGGGCCCTCGACGACGCCGAGCTGGGTGCCGGCATAGATGTTCTTCACCGGGCCGACCAGGCGCCTGGCTTCGTGGTCGTATTCCTGCAGCAGGATGCCGTTGAAGTGGTTCTTGCCTGGCACATGCGTCCACTGCTGGTTGAGCAGCCAGTGACGGACGCTGCCGTTCTCATCCGTGTCGTGGAACAGGCTGGGGTCGAAGCCCGAGCTGTTCAGGTAGATGGGTTCGCTCCACGGCCCGTCGATGCTGGGCGCGGTGATCAGGTAGTTGTGCGTGTCCTTGAAGGCGCCGATGGTCGAGCGCACATCGGTGTAGATCAGCCAGAACTGGCCACCCGAGTAGCTCAGGCAGGGTGCCCAGACGCCGGCCGAGTCGGGGTGACCGGTCAGGTCGAGCTGGCTCTTGCGCGTGCAGGCGTAGCTGTGGTGGCGCCAGTGCTTCAGATCGCGCGAATGGTGGATGCGCACGCCCGGCCACCACTCGAAGGTGGAGGTGGCGATGTAGTAGTCGTCGCCAACGCGGCAGATCGAAGGGTCGGCGTGGAAGCCCGGCAGGATGGGATTGGTGATCATGGATGGCGGGTCAGGAATCAGGCAGCCGCGGCCAGGCGGCTGGCGGCGATCAAGGGGCGGGTGAGTCGGTAGCGCGCCAGCGCGGCGGCACCCACGGCCACCGCATCAGTGCCGAAGCGCGACAGGGTGACCAGTGGCGGCGCCAGGCCCGCGGCGGCGGCGTTGCTTTCCAGCGTGCGGAAGGCGTGTTCGAGAAAGGGGGCGCCGATTTCGACCGCAGCGCCGCCGAGCACGATGCGCGCGGGGTCGTAGGCGGCGCACAGGTTGCCGAGCAGCATGCCGAGATGCCGGCCCGCGCTGGCGACGGCCTCGACGCTGTCGGCCTGCTTGGCGCGGAGCCGGCGCTGCACCTCGGCCAGGCCGCCAGCTTCATCGGCGGTGCCCAGCATGGCCCGAAAGCCGATCATGGCTTCGGCACAGCCGCGGCGGCCGCAGCTGCAGCGCGGGCCGTCGATCTCCAGCGTCATGTGGCCGACCTCGCCGGCCAGGCCACGGGCGCCGGTCAGCAGCCGGTCCTCGACAACGAGGCCGGCGCCGACACCCAGGCCGAGGCTGAGGTAGATCAGCGGGTCGGACCGGCTGTCGGTGCCGAACTCCAGCTCGCCCAGCGCTGCCGCGTCGGCATCGTTCTGCACGAACAGCGGCAGGCCTTGCAGCGGCGTGCCGCGCAGATGCTCGGCCAGCAGCTGGCCGACCGGCAGGTCACGCCAGCCGAGGTTGTGGGCGAAGTGCAGATGGCCGCTTTGCTCATCCACGCCGCCGGGCAGGCCGATGCCGATGCCGATGACCTGCTGGGCCGGCGTGTCCAGGCGCGCATGCATCTGCTGCAGCAGCTTGGCTGCGCGCACCAGGGCCAGGTGGGGGTCGCGGCTGGCGTCCAGCGGCGAGCGCGCGCGCGCCAGCACATCGCCGGTCAACGAGGTGGCAACGACCTGCACGCCGTCCACGCCCAGCTCGGCGCCCAGCAGCGCCAGCCGCCCCGGGTGCACGAACAGCGGCGTGGGCCGGCGGCCCAGCTCGCCGGTGGCGACCACCTCGCGCTCCAGCAGCCAACCTTCGTGAATCAGCTCCTTCACGAGCGCGCTGACGGTGGATTTCGTCAACTGCAGCGACTCGGCCAGCGCCGCGCGCGACTGCCCGGGCGCGGCACTCAGCTGCCGCACGATGGCCATGCGGTTGAGGTCCTTGAGCAGATGCTGGTCGGCGGTGAACTGCATGGTCAAGCCGCCTGTCGTACGGCGTCGGCGCGGGGTCGGCCGGCGTGCAGCAGGGCCAGGCCGATCAAGCCCACGCCGATGGCGGCCGTCAGCGCTTGCGCCGCGCCCGAGAACTTGGCCGCGGCGACGCAGGCTTCCCAGTTGGCCGCGATGACCCAGGCCAGAAGCGCGCCTGCCGTCGTCAGCAGGCCGCCGGCGATCAGCAGCGGCCGATGGGCCAGGCGCATGTCCATGCCGGCATCCACGTCCACGCGCTCGAAGCGGCCACGGAACCACAGCCAGAACAGGCCCAGGCTGGTCAGGTGCATCAGCCCGGCGAACACGAACACCCATTGCTGCGTGCCCGTCCACTGCACGGCCAGCGCGGCCAGCAGCGCGATGAACATGCCGCCGATGCCGCCCGCCGTGGCGCCCAGGCCGATGACGGCGCCGGAGACCTTGGTCGGGAACAGGTCGGTGGCGGATGTCAGCAAGTTGGCCGACCAGGCCTGGTGGCAGGCGGTGGCCAGCGTGATCAGGCCGACGCAGAGCGCAAAGCTGTCGCTGTAGTAGGCCAGGATGGCGCCCGGCATGCAGGCCGCAGCCAGCCCCATGGCCGTCATGCGCGCGCGGCCGACCGGCCAGCCGCGCTTGAGCAGCGTGCTGGACAGCCAGCCGCCGAAGATGGAGCCGACGCTGGAGCCCAGGTAGATCAGCGCGACCAGGCCGGCGCTCTTGAGCGGGTTCTGGCCGCGCTCGCGCTCCAGGTAGGACGGCAGCCAGAACAGGAAGAACCACCAGACCGGGTCGGTCAGCAGCTTGCCAATGAGGAAAGGCCAGATCGCGCGGAAGCGCAGCAGGGCCGTCCAAGGGAGCTTGATGGCTTGCTCCTGCGGCGCCTGGCCCGTCTGGATGTGGGCCAGCTCAGCGCCGGACACGTGCGGGTGGCGTTCGGGGGCGTGGTAGCCGCGCTGCCAGAAGATCAGCCACACCAGGCCGGCGGCGCCGATGGCGACGAAGGCGAACTGCCAGCCGAAGCTCAGCGCCAGCCACACGGTGATGGGCGAGGCAATGATGCCCAGCGCCGTGCCGGAATTGAAGATGCCTGTGGCCAGCGCGCGCTCCTGCTGCGGGAACCACGTCGCCACGGCCTTGATGGCCGCCGGGAAGTGGGCGGCTTCGGCCATGCCGAGCAGGAAGCGCACGACGATCAGGCCCAGCACCGAGGCCACCAGCCCGTGCGCCGCCGCCGCCGCTGACCACATCAACAAGGCCACGGCCAGGCTGCGCTTGACGCCGAAGCGGTCGATGGCGATGCCGATCAGCGGCGGGAAGGCGGCATACGCGGCCGTGAAGGCGAAGGTGATCCAGCCGTAGTCGGCATCGGTCAGCGCCAGGCCGCCCGCTTCGAGGGGCAGCTGCAGGCTGGTCTTCAGGACCGACAGCGCATTGCGGTCGATGTAGTTGATGGTCGTCGCGACGAAGAGCAGGGCGCAGATGACCCAGCGCTGCCGGCCCACCGGCATGGCGATGGAAGTCGGCATCACGCCACCCTGAGCGAAGCCGCCATGAGCGCAATGGCGCGGGCGGTTGTCGCGGGAGCCGGGGCGGCGTGGTCAGCGTTCAATGTGCGGTCTCCGGGACGTGGCGCTCGGCGGCGCCTCTTGGGAAAGGCTTGGGAAAAGCTTGCTATGGGCTCAAATGTAGCGCTACCATTTTGCTTTGCGCAAGCGAGAAATCTCTAACATTCCCGCGAGTCCGGGGTGGCGACACCCCGTGGGACCCATCTCAGGAGACCGAATGAAGACATGGGCCCAAGCCCTCGCCGGCGCGCTGCTGGCCGCGGTGCTGCACCCCGCCTGGAGCGCGACGGTGGAAGACGGCTACGAACTCTGGCTGCGCTACCGGACGCTGCCCGCCGCCAGCCAGGCCGCGCTGCCCCGCAGCGTCGTGCATGCGCAGCCGGCGTCGCCGACGCTGCAGGTCGCCGTTGCCGAACTCAAGCGCGGCGTGGCTGGCTTGGGCGGCCGCCCGCTGCCATCGGCAAGCAAGCCCGCGAACGGCGCCTTGGTGTTGGCGACACCGGCCAACGCACCGGCCGGCCTGACCCTGCCCTGGGTCGAGCTGGGCCGTGAGGGCTATCTGCTGCGCAGCGTCAAGCTGCAGGGCCGGCCGGTGACGCTGATCGCGGCGAACACCGACCTCGGCCTGCTTTATGGCAGCCATGCCTGGCTGCGGGCAGCGCAGACTGGTGCCAACCTCGCCAAGCTGGATGTGCGCGCCGCGCCCCGCTTGAGCCTGCGCCTGCTCAACCACTGGGACAACCTGGATCGCACGGTGGAGCGCGGCTACGCGGGTGCGTCGATCTGGGACTGGTGGAAGCTGCCCGACATCCGCGATGCGCGCTATGTCGACTACGCCCGCGCGAACGCGTCGCTGGGCATCAATGGCACGGTGCTGAACAACGTCAACGCCAAGGCCGACTCGCTGACCGCGCCCTTCCTGGCCAAGGCGGCCGCGCTGGCTGACGTGTTCAGGCCGCATGGCATCCGCGTCTATCTGTCGGCGCGCTTTTCGTCGCCGGCGGAACTGGGCGGCCTGAAGACCTCCGACCCGCTGGACCCGGCCGTGCGCGCCTGGTGGAAGGCCAAGGCGGCCGAGATCTACAAGGCGATTCCCGACTTCGGCGGCTTTCTCGTCAAGGCCAACTCCGAAGGCCAGCCGGGCCCGCAGGACTACGGCCGCAACCACGCGGACGGCGCCAACATGCTGGCCGAGGCCTTGGCGCCGCACGGCGGCGTGGTGCTGTGGCGCGCCTTTGTCTACTCGCCCGACGCGAGCGACCGCGCGGCCCAGGGCTATGCCGAGTTCAAACCGCTGGACGGCAAGTTCGCGCCCAACGTCATCGTGCAGGTCAAGAACGGCGCCATCGACTTCCAGCCGCGCGAGCCTTTCCATCCGTTGTTCGGCGCCATGCCCGCCACGCCGCTGGCGCTGGAACTGCAGATCACCAAGGAATACCTCGGCTTCTCGACGCACCTCGTCTACATGGGGCCACTGTTCGAGGAGGTGCTGAAGGCCGACACCCGCGTCAAGCCACAGGGCGCGACGGTGGCCGCCCAGGTGACCGCGATGGCCGGCGTGGCCAACATCGGCACGGACCGCAACTGGAGCGGCTCGCACTTCGACCAGGCGAATTGGTATGCCTTCGGGCGCCTGGCCTGGGACCAGGATCTCGCCGCGGGCGCCGTGGCGCGCGAGTGGGTGCAGCAGACCTTCACGACGAGGCCGCACGCCGTCGACGCCATCGTGGCCATGATGCTGGCCTCGCGCGAGGCGGTGGTCGACTACATGACGCCGCTCGGCCTGCACCACCTGATGGGCACCGGCCACCACCACGGCCCCGCGCCCTGGGTGGACAACCTGGAGCGCGCCGACTGGAACCCGGTCTATTTCCACCGCGCTGCGCGTGACGGCATCGGCTTCGACCGCTCGCCGCGCGGCAGCAATGCGGTGGCCCAGTACGCGCCCGAGCTGGCGCAGCGCTTTGCCAACCCGGCGACGACGCCCGAGAACCTTCTGCTGTGGTTCCACCGTCTGCCCTGGGAACACCGCATGGCTTCGGGCCGCACGCTGTGGGCCGAGCTGGTGTCGCGGTACGACCGCGGCGTGACAACGGTGGGTGACCTGCGCCAGCGCTGGGCTGCGCTGCAGGCCGACATCGACCCGAAGCGGCATGCCGAAGTCGCCGCCTACCTGGCCGTGCAGGAGGCCGAAGCGCGTTGGTGGCGCGATGCCTGCATCGCCTACTTCCAGTCGGTCTCGGGTCTGCCATTGCCGGCCGGCACGCGGCCGCCGGAGCGCTCGCTCGAGGAGTACAAAGCGCTGCAATTCAACTTTGCGCCCGGCCGCGGCGGCTGAGACTGCAGAGCCCAAATATGATTGCGCAAACAACCCCACCCTCGTTCGAAGGACCCCTTTGAAGCCAACCGCTCGCTCCGGGCGCAGTCCCAAGGTCGCCACCATCGCCGATGTCGCCCAGCTCGCAGGGGTGTCGCCGATGACGGTGTCGCGGGTCATCAATGGCGAGCAGAACGTGCGCCCCGGCACGCGCGAGAAGGTGCAGGCCGCCGTCGCCGAGCTGAACTACCTGCCCAACCAGGCAGCGCGTCATCTGGCCGGGTCGGAGCCCATCCGCATCGGCATGCTCTACATCGACCCGACGGCCGGCTACCTCAACGAGTTCCTCATCGGCCTGCTCAACAAGGCCACGCTGCGCCATGTGCAGCTGGTCGTGCAGCGCTGCGAAGCGGCGCGTGACGGCGAGGAAAAGCCAGTCTCCGAGATGATCGCCAACGGCATCGACGGCCTGATCCTGCCGCCGCCCTTCTGCGACTCTCAGCCGCTGCTGAAGCTGGTGGCCGAGACCGACACGCCGGCCGTCGTCGTCTCCGCGGGCCAGCCGCCCGCCGATGTCTGCGCCGTCGGCATCGACGACTACCAGGCCGCCTACGAGATGACGCGGCACCTGCTGAACCTGGGCCACCACCGGCTGGGCTTCATCATCGGCGACCCTTACCAGAGCAGCAGCTCGCGCCGGCTGGCGGGCTTTCATGCCGCGATGACCGACGCGGGGTTGAACATCGCCGAGGAAGAGGTCGTCGCCCAGGGCATGTTCACCTACCGCTCGGGCCTGGATGCGGCCGAGTTCCTGCTGTCGCAGGAGCAGCGGCCGACGGCCATCTTCGCCAGCAACGACGACATGGCCGCGGCCACCGTTGCCATCGCCCACCGCATGGGCCTGGACGTGCCCAGTGACCTGACCGTCGTCGGTTTCGACGATGCGCCACTGGCCACCACCATCTGGCCCGAGCTGACCACGGTGCGCCAGCCCATCATGGAAATGGCCGGCGCCGCCGTCGACCTGCTGGTGCGCCACATCCGCGCGCGCCGCAGCGGCGAGCCGCTGCCCTGCGAGCATGAGCTGATGGCCTTCGAGCTGGTGCGCCGCCAGTCCGACGCCGCACCGCGCCTGCGTCCCCCTCTGCGCAAGGCATGACGCCCGACTCCGGGCCCCGTGCGGGCCGCTTTTGCATGACCCCACTCTCCGCCCCGCGCTTCAAGCGCCTGCTGCTGACCGGCGCCGCCGGCAACCTGGGCCGCGTGCTGCGGCCGCGCATGAAGCACTACTGCGACGTGCTGCGTCTGTCAGACCTCGCGGCCATGGACCCCGCCGGCGAGGGCGAGGAGGTCGTGCAGGCGCCGCTCGAAGACCTGGCCGCCATGCAGTCGCTGTTGAAGAACGTGGACGCCGTGCTGCACTTCGGCGGCGTGTCCATCGAGAAGCCCTTCGACGTCGTGCTGCCGGCCAACATCGTGGGCGCCTACAACGTCTACGAGGCAGCGCGCCAGCGCGCCGTCAAGCGCATCGTCTTCGCCAGCTCCAACCACGTGACCGGCTTCTACAGCCAGGGCGAGACGATCACACCGCAGGCGGCGCCGCGCCCGGACAGCTACTACGGCCTGTCCAAGGCCTTTGGCGAGAACCTGGCGCAGTTCTACTTCGACCGCTACGGCCTGGAGACGGTCTCCCTGCGCATCGGCTCCAGCTGGCCGGTGCCGACCGACCGCCGCATGCTGTCAAGCTGGCTGAGCTTCGATGACCTGGAGCGCCTCATCGTCGCTGCGCTCAGCGCGCCGGTCGTCGGCCACAGCGTCCTCTACGGCATGAGCGACAACCGATCGACCTGGTGGGACAACAGCAAGTCCAACCACATCGGCTTCAAGCCCGAGGACAGCTCCGAACCCTGGCGCGCCGAGGTCGAGGCGGCCCAGCCCCATGTGGACCCCAGCCGCCCCGAGGTGCGCTGCCAGGGCGGCGGCTTCGTCATCCTCGGCCCGTTCGAGAAGGCGCCCCAGGAATGAAGATCGCTTTCGCCCCCAACCCGCGCCGGCCCGACCCGGCCATCGAGGTGCTGGACGAGGCCTTTCTGCCGCTGCGCCTCTTTCCTGCCGGTGTCGAGCAGCTTGCCACCGGCCTGGCCTGGGCCGAGGGGCCGGTGTGGTTCGGCGACGGCCGCTACCTGCTGATTTCCGACATCCCGAACAACCGCATCCTGCGCTGGGACGAAACGACCGGCGCCGTCAGCGAGTTCCGCAACCCGAGCAACAACGCCAACGGTCATGTGCGCGACCGGCAAGGCCGCCTGGTCAGCTGCGAGCACCTGACGCGCCGCATCACGCGCACCGAGTACGACGGCCGCGTCACCGTGCTGGCGGACCGTTATGCGGGCAAGCGGCTGAACTCGCCCAACGACATCACCTGCCATGCCGATGGCAGCCTCTGGTTCACGGACCCGCTGTTCGGGATCCTGAGCGACTTCGAGGGCGAGAAGGCCGAGCCCGAGCTGGCCCAGGGCGTCTACCGCATCGACGGCGCGACGGGCGAACTGCGCCTGCAGCTCGACGACCTGAACGGCCCCAATGGCCTGGCCTTCAGCCCCGATGGCAAGACCCTCTACGTCATCGAGAGCCGCGCCAAGCCGCATCGCTGCATCTGGGCCTATGACGTGGACGGCGCGTCGCTGGGCAACAAGCGCCTCTTCATCGACGCCGGCGGCCCGGGCGCCTTCGACGGCATGGCCATCGACGTGCAGGGCAACCTCTGGTGCGGTTTCGGCAGTGACGGCAGCATGCAGGCCGATGCCGCGCGGCTCGATGGCGTGAAGGTCTACGACGCCACGGGCAAGGCGCTGGCGCACATCCACCTGCCCGAGCGCTGCGCCAACCTGTGCTTTGGCGGCGCCAAGGGCAACCGGCTTTTCATGGCGAGCACGCATTCGCTGTATGCGCTGTACGTGAACACGCGCGGCGCGGTCGCCTGACGCGCCATCACAGGCCCACCCGCCGAAGCCACGCCTCCGATTCCACGGGCTCGATGGCGCCTGCCGCCTTGAGCTGCTGCAGCACGCGGTAGCGGCTTTCTATGCCCACCAGCATCAGCACGCGCTTGCCCGGGTGGGCGCGCACCGCCTCGCGCAGCCGCTGTGCGTGGTGCTCGTCCCACTGCTGCTGCACGCGCGTGACGTTCTCGCCGACCAGGCCTTCCTCGATCTCGCGCAGCGCGGCCACGAGGCGGTCGGTCTTCTCGCTGTTCACGTCCGCCGCTGACGTCCACTGCGTGGCGAGGGCCTGGTAAATGGACTGCTTCAGGGTCTCCAGCGCCTTGGCGCCCGCCGGGTTTCGTTCGTTGAAGTCCTTGTAGGTCTGGCCCACCGACCCGGTGAGCTGCTTGAACAGTGCCTCGTCCGGCTCGGATGCGTAGGCGAGGATGCCGGTGGCGTCGAGGTAGGGAAAGATGACGTCGATGTACTCCACCTTGCCGGGCCAGACCTTGCGGGTGCGCAGCTCGGTCGGCGTCACATCCAGCACGAGTACATCGGGCTTGACGCCGTCGATCACGCGCCGCAACGCGGCAAGGTCATAGGCCGGGACGTGCTTGTGCCGGGCGTACAGCGTCGAGATGACGAAGACCTCGTTGCGGGCCGCTGCCAGCGCCGGCGGCGGTACTGCCGCGGCGAGAGCCAGCATGCCGAGCATGAACCGTCGCGACCTGTCGCCATGCATCTTGTTCATGAGCATTCCACGTGCGTTGAAAGCCGTGAAATCTAGGAGTTATGGCGGCCAGCGTCAGTGGCGTGCGACGAAACCTGCCCGGTGGCGACGAGCGCGTTCGGGCGCTCGACGAGATCGGCTGGCTAATGGTTGTGACGGGGTGGCGTGTCCACGAGACCGCGATACGGCACGGCGAGTTCCAGGCAGGCGCCGGTGGACAACTGGCCGACCGTCGAGCGGTAGATGGCCTGCCACGGTGTCTGGCTGGCCGGCACGGCGGGCGGTGACTCGGCGCGGCGGCCGGCCAGCGCCTCGTCGCTGAGCAGCACATCGCAGCGCCCGGCGCCAAGGTCGATGCGGATGACATCGCCCGTGCGCAGCCAGGCCAGGCCGCCGCCCACCGCGCTTTCGGGCGAGGCGTGCACGATGGACGGGCTGTCCGACGTGCCCGACTGGCGGCCGTCGCCCAGCGTCGGCAGGCTCATGACGCCGCGGCGGATCAGCGCGTCGGGTGGCTGCATGTTGACCACCTCGGCCGAGCCGGGCCAGCCCACCGGGCCGGCGCCGCGCATGACGAGGATGCAGCCTTCGTCGATGTTGAGGGCCGGGTCGTTGATGCGGGCGTGATAGTCGTCCGCGCCGTCGAAGACGATGGCGCGCGCCTCGAAGGCGCCGTCCTTCAAGTAGCGCTCGCGAAAGGCCGGCGAGATGACGCTGGCCTTCAGGATGGCGAAGTCGAACAGGTTGCCGCTCAGCACGACAAAGCCGGCCTCGGGCTTCAGCGGCGCATCGACGGTGAAGACGATTTCTCGGTCCTGCGTCTGGCGACCCTGGAGGTTGTCGGTCATGGTCCGCCCCGTCACCGTCGGCCGCGCGGTGCGCAGCAGGCCGGCGCGCTGCAGCTCCCACATGACGGCCGGCACGCCGCCGGCGCGGTGGAAACGCTCGCCGAGGAATTGCCCGGCCGGCTGCATGTTCAGCAGCAGCGGCACGCGCTGGCCGACCTCGGCCCAGTCCGCCGCCGTCAGCGCCACGCCGGCATGCCGGGCCATCGCCATCAGGTGCGGCTGGGCATTGGTCGAGCCGCCGATGGCCGCGTTGACGACGATGGCGTCGAGGAAGGCCTCGCGGCTCAGGATGTGCGATGGCCGCAGGTCCTCGCGCGCCATGTCGACGATGCGTTTGCCGGTCTCGTAAGCCATCTGCCCGCGCTCGCGGTAGGGCGCGGGGATGGCGGAGCAGCCGGTCAGCGACAGGCCGAGCGCCTCGGCCAGCGCATTCATCGTCGAGGCCGTGCCCATGGTGTTGCAGTGACCGGCGGACGGCGCCGATGCGGCGGCGATGTCGATGAAGGTCTGCTCGTCGATCTCGCCGGCCGCCAGGCGCCGCCGGCCGGCCCAGATGGCGGCGCCCGAGCCGACGAGCTGGCCCTCGAACCAGCCGTCCAGCATCGGCCCGCCGGACAGCACGATGGCCGGGATGTCGACGGTGGATGCCGCCATCACCTGGGCCGGCGTCGTCTTGTCGCAGCCGGTCGTCAGCACCACGGCATCGAGCGGGTAGCCGTGCAGGATCTCGACAAGGCCCAGGTAGGCCAGGTTGCGGTCCAGCGCCGCAGTCGGGCGGCGGCAGTTCTCGAAGATGGGATGCAGCGGGAACTCCATCGCGATGCCACCGGCGTCGCGGATGCCGTCGCGCACACGCCGGGCCAGCTCAAGATGGATGCGGTTGCAGGGGCTCAGGTCGCTGCCGCTCTGCGCGATGCCGATGATGGGCCGGCCCGAGCGCAGCTCCTGCGCGGTGAGGCCATAGTTCATGAAGCGCTCCAGATAGAGCGCCGTCATGTCGACATGGTCCGGGTTGTCGAACCAGTCCTGTGAACGCAGGCGCTTCATCGCGCGCGGCTCCGCAGGTGCTTCATCAACGCGCCGACGCCATAGGTCCACGGTGGTATCGCGTCGCTGCGCTGCACGGTGTTGACGAGGGTGCCGAGGGACGGGCTGGCAATGGTCACGCGGTCGCCAAGCCGGTGTGTGAAGCCGGCGCCCGCCGCACCGCGGTCCTGGATGGGCGAGAACATCGTGCCGAGGAAGAGCATGAAGCCGTCCGGGTATTGGTGATGCGGGCCGCAGGCATGGCCCACCAGTTCGAGCGGGTCGCGGCTGATCTCCTGCATGCGGCTGACGCCCTCCAGCAGGAAGCCGTCGTCAGCGCCTTCGATGCACAGGCTGACCTCGGCGACGCGCACGGTGTCGAGCGTGAAGTGTTCGTCGAACAGGCGGATGAAGGGACCGATGGCGCAGGCGCCGTTGTTGTCCTTGGCCTTGCCGAGCAGCAGGGCGCTGCGGCCCTCGATGTCGCGCAGGTTGACGTCGTTGCCCAGCGTCGCGCCGACCACCTCGGCGCGGCCGTTGACGGCCAGCACGACCTCGGGCTCCGGGTTGTTCCATTGCGAGTCCGGGTGCAGCCCGACCGCCGCGCCAAAGCCGACCGAGGACATCGGCTGGGCCTTGGTGAAGACTTCGGCATCCGGGCCGAGGCCGACTTCCAGATAGGGCGACCAGGCGCCGCGTGCGACAAAGTCTTCTTTCAGGCGCTGCGCCGCCGCCGAACCGGGCCGGATGCTGGACAGGTCGCCGCCCAGCGTCTCATTCAGCTGCGCGCGCAGCGCGCGGGCGCGCGCCGCGTCGCCGCCGGCCTGGGCCTCGATGACGCGCTCCAGCAGGCTGACCGCAAAGGTCACGCCGCAGGCCTTGACCGCCTGCAGATCGCAGGGGGCCAGCAGCCGGGGCAGCGCGGGGTCGGGCCGCGCCCGCAGCTCGTTGGCCAGCACCGCTTGGACAGGGCCCAGCGTCACGCCCGGCGCGAGGCGGGCGAGCTGCCGCAGTTCACGGTGGTCGAGCAGCTCGGCCATGGTGGGCGCATGGGCGGAAAGGTCCACCAGCGCACCGTCGCGCACGGTCACCAGGGCGGGGCCGCCCATATCGTGGCGCCACACGCGGCCAAGCAAAAGGGCGCGGTCGGCGTCCGCGGGGAGCAGGGTGTCGAGGGTCGGGGTCATGGCGGGTCGGCAGGTGCGAGCCCAAATTGTGAGCGCTACCTGCGGTGCCGCCAAGCCAAAGCCCGCTGTGTCCGGGCGCCGGCTCAGGAAATGATCAGGTACTCGGGATAGCGCTGCTGGATCTCGTCGACCGAGGCCAGGGTGCCTGACAGGTGGTCTCGCACCGCATGCTGCGCGGCCTCGATGTCACGCGCCTCGATGGCGTCAAGGATGGCCTGGTGCGCACCCATGATCGACTCGGTCTTGCCCACCGTGGGGATGTGCAGCAGGCGCAGGCGGTCGACATGGCCCGACATGCGCACGACCACCGACCAGAGCCGCGGCAGCCCGGCTGCCACATACATCAGCCGGTGGAATTCCTTGTCCGCCGCGATGAAGCCGAGGAAATCCTTCTTCGCAGCCAGCTCCTCCTGGCGTGACAGCTGGCCGCGCAGCTCGTCGATCACCACGCGGTCATGCGACAGGGCGAGCAGGCGGGCGATCTCGATCTCGATGGAGCGGCGCAGGAAATGCGCTTCGCGGGCGGCCGGCACGTCGATCCGGGTGACCTGCGTCGTGTACTGCGCCCGGATCAGGACCAGCCCTTCCTCGGCAAGCCGGATCAGGGCGTCACGCACGGGCGTCTGGCTGACCCCGAACCGCTGCGCCAGCTCAGCACGGTCGAGCGAGCTGCCGGGCGCCAACTCCAGCGAAATGATGGCGGCACGCAGCGCTTCGACAACCTGCGGCGCCGCATGGCGGGTGGGATCTAGCGTGAAGTTCATCTCGGGTCGAAGGTCGTAGCCGCGGCATTGTCATCTTGGCCGCAACGCCCCCGGCACGGGCATGGGTGTCAACGCCGGCAAGTGATGTCTGAGAGCGCTATCGAAACAGCGGGCAACTGGCAATACCCAGCTCACTTTGATTTCGATCAGCCACTAATACATTAGTACACACCCTCGTTGACGAGGGGTTGCTCCGGCCGTAAATTCAAAATGTGCGCGCTACCATTTTTGTGGGAGTGCACTGCTTTGCCTACCGGTTCAACGCCGGATCACAGAACCATACGGAGACCCCATGAGCAAATCCTTCATGCGACCGACGCGCCGCGCCTCTCAGCGCCTGGCCGTCGGCACGACCCTGTTGGCGGGCCTGATCGCCCAGGCCTATGCGCAGACCGCGGCGCCCACGGCGCCCACGGCGGACCAACAGAAGCTCGATACCGTCGTCGTGACCGGCATCCGCGCCTCGCTGGAAAGCTCGGTCAATGCCAAGAAGAACGCCATCGGCTTCACCGACTCGATCAGCGCCGAGGACATGGGCAAGTTCCCCGACAGCAACATCGCCGAATCCATCTCGCGCATCCCCGGCGTGACGATGACGCGCGAGATCACCGGTGAAGGCCTGCAGATCCAGATCCGCGGCCTGGGCACCAATTTCACCCGCATCCTGCTCAACGGCGCGCCCGTCGCTTCCGCCTCCACGGGCCGCACCGACACCGGCAGCGCCAACCGTGAAGTCGACATGGACTTCCTGCCCGGCGAACTGTTCAGCCGCGTCAGCGTCATCAAGAGCCCGACGGCCTCGCTGCTGGAAGGCGGCGCGGCCGGCATCGTCGACATGCGCAGCGCCCGCCCGTTCGACCGCAAGGGCTTCCGCACGGCCTTCACGCTGACCGGTACCAAGAACGAGCAAGCCGACAAGTACGGCAACCGCGGCTCACTGCTGGTCAGCAACACCTGGGACAACACCTTCGGCGTGCTGGCCGGCGTGGCCTGGTCGACCAACAAGGTCAAGACCACCGGCTTCGAGTCCATCGGCTGGACCAATGCCAACCTGTCGGCCACCCAGGGCGCCAGCCTCGGTTCGGCACGCAACAGCACCGGCGGCGGCAACTGGACCATCCCCGGCACCGTGCCGGCCAACGCCGGCAACGGGCTGACCGCCGGTGCCACCATCGACGAGGCCTACCTGCTGGCCCGTAACCCCGGCCTGACGACGCAGCAGCTCGACAACGCCATCATTCCTCGGCTGGGCCGGGCCATGGTCTCCGAGGGCAGCCGTGACCGCCAGAACGCCATCCTGTCGCTGGAGGCACGGCCGAACAGCTCGGTGAAGATGTTCGTCGACACCATCTACGGCAAGAAGAAGAACCAGTTCGAGCGCGTGGACATCAACTGGGTGGGCCGCAACGGCTCGGCCATCCCCGTCAACATGACCGTGGACCGCAGCGACTGCGCCAATGGCTGCGTCGTCACCAAGGGTACGTTCGCCAACGCGCAGTACTTCCTGGAGTACCGGCCCTACACGGAAGAGACCACCTTCCACAGCGTCAACCCCGGCATCAACCTGAAAATCACCGATGCGATCAGCGTGGACGTGCAGGCCAACAAGACCCGCAGCGACTTCCAGCGCCAGTCGCCCACGGTGCTGCTCCAGACGGTCCTCGGCTCGGGACTGACGACCGAGTACGACAACACCAGGGGCGTGCCCAAGCTCACGGCCATCAGCCCTGACGGCAACGCCAACCTGCTCAACACGCCCAGCGCCTTCGGCTGGAACGGTGGCCGCCTGAACCAGCAGGACGAACTCCGCGCCATCCGCACGTCCGGCCTGCGCGGCAGCATCGACATCGATGCCGACCTCTTCGAAGTCAAGTTCGGCGGTGCGCACGACACCGTCTCGCGCCGCATCAACACGCTCGACAACAGCGGCTATTGGGAGAACATCGCCTGCCGCCGCAACGTCAACGTGTTCCTGCCTGGTCCCAACACCGTCAATCCGGGGCCCTGCAACGGCGCTGGCGCGGCGGGCCCCGCGGCCGGCACCTACCCCGGCTATGGCACGGGCTTCACGGCGGGCGCATCGCCTGCGTCGCTGCAGTTCCTGGGCTCGACGATTCCCAACTCGGCCATTCCGGGCTACCTGAAGCCGACATCGAACGGCTTCGTCACGCTGGACTGGGCGCGCTTCGCGAAGGACTCCGGCTATCAGACCGCCCGCGACGCGGCCACCTTCGGCACCGCCAATTCCAACAACAACGTCGCGCCCGGCTTCTTCCAGGAGAAGGTGTCTTCGATCTTCACCGAGGTCAATGGCGAAGCGACCGTGCTCGGCAACACGCTGCGCTACAACGCCGGCGCACGCTACGCGACGACCGAGCAGACCTTCGCCTCGCTCACCCAGCCGGCTGATCCGCGCAACGCCGCGCAGAACCTGGCCGACGGCGGCCGATTCCCTGCACGCGTCGTGGAGAGCCTGACGACAACGACCTACAGCAACTTCCTGCCGTCGGGCAGCCTGGTCTACAGCCTCCGCCCGAACGTGCTGGCCCGCGCATCGTTGTCCAAGACCATCACGCGTGCCGACCCCACGCAGCTGCGCGCGCTGGCGCTCAGCTTCACCGACCCGGCGGCGCAGAACGGCCAGCTCACCAACCCCGACCTCCAGCCGTACGAGTCCAAGAATACGGACCTCGGCATCGAGTGGTACACCGGTCGCGAGGGCTATGTCGCGCTGGCCTGGTTCAAGAAGGGCATTCAGGGCTTCACGGCCAACCGCACCCTGAACGTGTCCTTCGCCGACCTCAACACCTACGGCGTCAACTGGACCCAGGGCGGACTGACGGACACGCAGAAGGCCGGTCTCTACACGCGCGCCGGCCTGCCGGTGCCCGCCGACCTGGCGGCAGTGCCGGGCGCTGCCCAGCTGGCCGCGATCAACGCGCTGGGCGTCACGCTGACGCAGACGCAGAACACGGCCGATGAGCTTCAGATCAAGGGCCTGGAGCTGACCGTGCAGCAGCCGCTGGACTTGCTGACGTCCTATCTGAAGGGCTTCGGCGTCAGCGCCAACTACACCAAGGTCAAGCAGTCCGGTGCCAATGTGGCCACCGGCGTGCCGCCCTACACCTACAACCTCGCCGCCTACTACGAGGGCCGGTTCGGCGGCTTCCGCGTGACCAAGACCTTCACCAAGGGATCGCAGTCGAGCGGCGCCGGCCAGAACGGCATCACGGCTGCCGCGTTCTTCGGGCAGGACTACGACCAGGTGGACTTCACGTCACGCCTGAACCTCGGCGAACTGCTCGGACCGGTCTTCGGCGCCAAGCGGGATCTGCAAGCGACCTTTGACGTCTTCAACGTCACCCGCAGCTCGCAGCGCACCAACTTCCAGTTCGCCAACGCGCCGTACGCGATCTACGAGCCGGGCCGCACCTACCAGATCGGCCTGCGCGCCAGCTTCTGACCCCGTGTGTCTCCGCCGGCGGTCCGGGTGTGGCCCGCGGGTGGTTCGATGAGGGCTTCGTCGCCGAGACGAAGACCCTCATCTTTTTAGTTGCGCGGCAACGGTCTACTTGACCGGCGCGGCGACGACCGGGCAGACGGTCTCGTTGGGATCCGGGCACTTGGGCGGCTTCTTCGGGCCGATCTGCTGGCCGCTGGTGCCCTTGTTGCTGCCGACACCGCCGCCGCTGCCGCCGGCCTTCGGCACGGCGCCCGTGCCGGCGCTGCCCGTGTTCGTGGCGCTCGCGGCGGGGGGCGCCTTGATGACCTTGTTCCCACCCGTGCCGGCGGATTGTGGGGTGGTGTCTGCGGCCAGGGCGGCCGTGCCGACGCAGAGCAGCAAGCTCAGCGGAAACGCGGTGAATCGGCGCATGGGAGTCCTTTCAATAGCGCAGCAGCGCAGGAAGAGCCGCCCGGGGCGGGCGCGCAGAAGAAGCCAGCGAACGCAGTTCGGCGCGGACCTGCGCCGCATCCGCGCGAGTGTCCAGCGCCTGCCCGTAGCGCGCCAGCGCGGCCTGGGCTCGGGGCTTGGACGCCGGGTCGGCCACCCACGCGGCCACGGCGGCCAGGGCCTGTGTCCGCACACCATCCGGGTGACCGGGCGGCAGCCCCTGGTCCGCCGCCACTTCGGCCTCCGCCAAGGCCTTCAGGCCGAGGTCTGCCGCGCCCAGGTCGAGATGCGCGATGCCCAGCAGGGCCAATCCCAGCCAGCGGTCTGCCGGGCCGGCGGCACCGCTGGCCTGGGCCGCGCCGAGCCAGGCCAGTGCCGGCTGCGGCCGGCCGCGGCGCAGTTCGACCTCGCCCAGGAACACCTGCGCGCGCCAGGCCAGCGTCGAGCCTTCTGACGGCGAGAAATGCGCCCAAGCGTCGCGCAGGCGGGGTTCGGCCTGCGCGAGCCGGCCCGAACGAAGCTCCAGCCGCGCCAGCGTCAGGCCGAGCAGCGGGCGCATGTCCGCATCGACCGCCTCGTGCGCGTCCGCCAGGGCCCGCCGGGCTTGGGCCAATGCGGCCTCGGGCTGGCCATGGTCGAACAAGGCGGTGGCCCACCAGGCGCGGGCGTAGAGGGTCTGCGTGTGACCGGGGCCGAGAACGCGTGCCAGTTCGCCCACCGCTTCGCTCAGCAGTGGCACGGCCTGGGCATAGCAGCCCAGCTCCACTTCCAGCGTCGCCATCGACAGCCGGGCCAGCGCCGCGTCGACGGGGCGCGCCGACCCGGTGGCTGCAGCGACCGCCGCAAACCACTGGCGGGCCTCGTCCCACCGGCCTTCGGCACGCGCCACGGCGGCCAACAGGTCGGCGGACTTGATGTAGCTGCGGTGCTGCGCGGAATGGCGCGCCAGCGCGGCATTGGCGGCCTGCATGAGCTGCGTGCGGGCCTCCGCAAGCTGGCCCGCTTCCAGCGCCATCTCGCCCAGGCCGGCCCGTGCGAACAGCGCGACCTCGTCGATCTGCGATGCCACCAGGCCACGCAGCAAGGCCTGGGCTTGCGCTGCATTGCCCTGCCGTTGCAGCACGGTGGCCAGCTCGAAGGCCACCTCCCGCTGCTCCGGTGTGTCATTGCGGCCTTGCCGCAAGGCTTGCGCGCGGCTGATCTGCAGCGCCTCGCCGGCCTGCGCCACGTCGCCGTTCTGCACCAGCAGCAACCCCAGCGGGCGCGCCACTTCCGCCAGCAGCGCCGGGTCATCGCCCAGCCGCCGCTTGGCCTCTGCCCAGCTGCGCCGAAGCAACTCGATCATCGGCACGGTCGCGCTGCCCGATGCATCCGGGCTGAGCCCGCCGAGCAGCTCCGTCAACACGCTTTGCACACGGCGCGTGCGCTCGGCCTCGCGCGCGGCCTCGCGCCATTGCCAGGCGGTGGCCGCCATGCCCGCGAGCAGGCTGGCCAGCACCAGGCCGAGGGCCGCAAGCTGCAGCCGGTAGCGCCGCGCGAACTTGGCGCCGCGGTAGGCCAGCGAGTCGGGCCTGGCACTGATGGGCTGATGGGCCAGATAGCGGCGCACGTCGTCGGCCAGCGCACTGGCCCCGGCATAGCGCTCATCGGGCCTGTCCTTCAGCGCCCGGGCGACGATCAGCCCCAGCTCGCCCCGCAAGGCTGGGCCAAGCTCGCGCTGGCCGGTCAACAGCAGGCAGAGCAGGCGGCCCAGCGCAAACACGTCGGTGGCCGTGCTGACCGGCTCGCCGCGCAGCTGCTCGGGCGCGGCGTACTCGGGCGTCAGGCCGGCCGCAGCCTGCATCGTCAATTCCGGCCCCGTGTCGTCGGCCAGCAGCTTGGCCACGCCGAAGTCCAGCAGCTTCACCTGACCGGTGCCCGTCACGAGGATGTTGCCGGGCTTGAGGTCTCGGTGTACGACCAGCTTGGCATGCGCATGCGCCACGGCGTCGCAGACCTGCAGGAAGAGGGCCAGCCGCGCGGCCGCCACCAGATGACGCGTGCTGCACCAGCTGTCGATGCGCTCGCCCTCCACCAGCTCCAGCACGAGGTAGCGCGTGCGCGCGGCGCCGATCAGCGCCTCGCCGATGTCCAGCAGCTGCGCGATGTTGGGGTGGCTCAGCCGCGCCAGCAGCTCGCCCTCGCGGCGAAAGCGTGCCTGTGCCGACTCGCCGCGCCAGGGGCTGTGCAGCAGCTTGATGGCCGCCTCGCCCTGGTGGGCGCCGTCGCTGCGACGGGCGCGCCAGACCTCGCCCATGCCGCCGCTGCCCAGCGGTGCGATCAGCGTCCAGGCGCCCAGGACCTGACCAGCCAACTCGGGGATGTCCGGCAGCTGGGCGGGCGCGTCCATGAAGCCGCCGGCTTCCGCCGCGCGGTCGGCTTCGATGAGGGCCTCCAGCCGCTCGCGCTGCGCCGGCGGCAGCTCGGCCAGCAAGGCCTCGCGTTCGGCGGGCGTGGCGTCCTGCCAGTCATCGAAGGCGGCCAGGGCGCCGGCCCGGTCGGCGGTATTCATTTCGGGCCGAGCGCCGGGCCGCTCCCAAGCCGGCCCGTCGGGCGATGTGCTCGCGGCTCGACGCCGCGAGCATCGCCGTCCCCCTGGGGGCTGAGGCCGGACACGGCAAGTCCTGTGGACTTGTCGTGCCTGCCGAAGAGCAGCCGCTCCGTCGGCTGCGCGGTCTGCAAGACCGGCTGGGCTTGCCCGCGTTCGGCAGGGCGAGACCGGACGAGGGGCCTCATGTCAACGCGTCGAACAAGAACGCGCGCGCCTTGCGCCAGTCACGCTTGATCGTCGGCACCGACACGCCCAGCACTTCAGCGATCTCCTCCAGCTCCAGCCCGCCGAAGAAGCGCATCTCCACCACCTGGTGGGCGCGGGCCGTCGGCGCGCGCCAGCGTCTGCAACACGTCGTCGAGCTTGAGCACATCGGGCGGCGCCAACTGCTCCAGCGCGGTGGTGGACAAGGTCACCTGCGCGCCGCCGCCGCGCTTGTCGGCGTGGCGCTCGCGCACATGGTCGACGATGACGCTGCGCATCACCTTGCTCGCGTGGGCGAAGAACTGCGCGCGGTGCAGCGCGGCTTCACGCCCGTTGCTCTTCAACCAGACCTCATGGATCAGCGCCGCCGGCTCCAGCGTCATCGGCGCGTGGCCGGCCAGGTGGCTGCGCGCCAGGCGCTTGAGCTCGGGGTAGAGCAGCCTGTAGAGGCGGTCGCGGGCCTCGGCGTCGCCGCCGGCCAGGGCCGTCAGCAGCTGGGTGATCTCGGTCATGGGTGCATGCTGGCGCCAAGCGCGTCACGGCGGAACCCCCAGCTTCCCTGACAATGCCGGCCCCGGTTCACCGCCCTCGATCATCATGTCCGAAGCTACCCGCCCCGAACTGCCCGACCACCTCAGCGTCGACCCGCGCAGCCCCCACCATGTCGCCGCCGTCTTCGAGCACGACATCGGCATCCGCTTCAACGGCAAGGACCGCCACGACGTCGAGGAATACTGCATCAGCGAAGGCTGGGTCAAGGTGCCCGCCGGCAAGACGCTGGACCGCAAGGGCCGGCCGTTGTGCATCAAGCTCAAGGGCACGGTCGAGGCCTTCTACCGCTGACCTCGCACAGCGGCCCTGCCGCCTCAGCGGGATGACATCAGCACGAACGCTGCTGCCAGGAGCAGCGCGACCCAGCCGAGGTGGCGCCCGCGATTGCTCCACAGCACCAGGCCGGCGCCTGCTGCGAGCGCGGCGGCCAGGATCGCCTCGATCAGCCCGGCTGATGCCGCTCGATTGACGGGCTGTGCAAGCCACATCAGCAACGCTGCCTGCGCCCAGCCCCCGATCGTCACAAGGTGCCAACTCGCCCAAACGATGCGCGTCTGGTAGTCGCGCAGCGCCGGTTCGCCGCAGGTCGGCACGATGCCACCCCGGCGGAGGTGCCGAAAGATCCTCACCTCGCCCATCCAGGAATGCACAAGGCCGGTGAGAAAAACCAGGGCTGCGGCGGCGACGAGCCAGGCGTTCATGCGGACCTCCGCGTCAGCTTGAGTTTCAAGCCACCGTCAGGCCGCAGCGTGACGGCCATGCGCGGTTTGGGCGCCGCGTTGACGGTCGGCGCCAGCTCGAAGCGCTGCAGCAGCAGCGCCGCGATCAGCGTCATCTCCAGCACGGCGAAATGCTGGCCCAGGCACACGCGCGGGCCAAGGCCGAAGGGGATGTAGGCGCCGCGCGGGATGGCATGCGCGGCGTCGCCCATGAAGCGCGCGGGCTTGAAGGCCAGCGGCTCATCGGGCCACCAGCGCGGGTCGCGGTGCAGCAGCCAGGGCGTCACGCGCACGAGAGTGCGCGCCGGCAGGCGCACGCCGCCCACCGTGATCTCGCGCGTCAGCCGCCGCGTCATGACGGCGGCCACCGGTGGATACAGCCGCATCGCCTCCTTCAGCGTGGCGGAGAGAAATGGCAGGGCGCTGGCGTCGTCGGCCGTCGGCACGCGGCCGGCCAGCACCGCGCCGACCTCGGCGCGCGCCTGCGTCTGTGCGTGCGGGTGGGCGGCCAGCAGCCAGCTCCACCACAGCAGGGCGGTTGCGCTGGTCTCGTGGCCGGCCTGGAAGCTGACCATGCATTGGTCATAAACCTCGTCCGGCGACAGCGCCTCGCCGGTGGCTTCATCGCGCAGGGCGATCAGCATGCCGAGCAGGTCGGGCTGGGTGTCGCCGGATGCCCGGCGCGCGTCGACATGCCCGCGCAGCAGGCCGTGCATCAGCCGTGATGCGCGGCGCTTGGCGGCCTTGCCGGGCAGGGGCAGCCAGTCGGGCAGGGTGACGGGCCAGAACATCTCGGCCAGAGCGGCCTCGCTGAGCACCTGCACGGCGTCGGCCGCCGCGGCCGTGTCAGCGCCGATGGGCGTGCTGAACAGCGTGCGCGAGATGACGTCCATCGTCAGGTGGCTGAACAGCGTGTCCATCGCCACCTCGCCGTCCCGCACTTCGGCCAGCGCGGCCGTCGCCGCCTCGGTCATCAGCGCCGCGTAGCCCGCCACGCGCCTGGGCGTGAAGGCCTGCATCAGCATGCGGCGCTGGCGTTGCCAGGTGGCGCCCTCGGTCACCAGCACCGACTGGCCCATCAGCTGCGCAAACACCTCGGGCCCGCGCTGCCAGCGGATCAGCGCGTCGGCGTGGTCCACCATGGCGGCACGCAGCAGTTCGGGGTCGAAGACATCGACGCTGCGCTCGCCGAGGATCTGCTGGCGCACCAGGTCGCCCAGCGGCCGCTGCGCCGAAATGACAGCCAGATAGTCGCGCCGCATCGCGGCCAGCACGGGCAGTCCCCACCATCGCGTGGGGTGGCCGGGGAGGTCGTTCCAGGTCAGTGTCGTCATGTCCGACATGCTGCGCTCGAGTGGCCGGATGGGTCTTGAACGAATGCGACACTGGCTTGCATGATCGATGAGCGCACCCGCCTCTGGCTGCCGCCGCTGGTGCTTGCAGGCTGCGTGCGTGCCGTGATGATGCGCGACACGCGGGGCCGCCAGCTCGACGAGATGCAGCGCGAGAACTACTTCCCGGCCACCCCGCTGGTCATGCTGTTCTGGTGGGCCGAGGGCCACAGCGAATGGCTGGCCACGCCCGGCTTTTCGACACCGCCGCCCGAGCGCCGCCATGCGCCGGTGCTGTTCGGCGGGCCCTTCACGCTGCCGACGCACACGCGCAACCCCGGCGAGATGTGGGCCTTCAAGCTGCTGCTGCTGCCTGACGCCTTCACTGCACTGACCGGTGTTGCACTGGACCGGCTCGTCAACCAGGTCGTGGACGCGCGCGACGTGCTGCCGGCCGACTGGCTGGGCTGGGCGGCGGCAATGTCGGCCGCTGTCGACGACGCGACGCGGCTGCAACTGCTGGAAGACTTCCTGGTGCCGCGCTGGCAGGCGCTGGGCACCCAGCGGCCGGGCCACCGCTACGCCGTCTGGACCGAGGCGCTTGCCGTGCGCGCCGCCACCAGCGCGGCGGGCCGCAGCCTGCGCCAGCTGGAGCGCCGCATCAAGGCCTGGGCGGGCCTGCCGATGCGCGAGCTGCGCGCGGTATCCCGCGCTGAGAACGCCTTCTACGCGGTGGCCGCGGCGGACGCGGGCACCGGCGTCAACTGGGCCGACATCGCTGCCGAGACCGACTACGCCGACCAGAGCCACCTTTGCCGCGAGACGCGCCGGCTGACCGGCTTCAGCCCGGAGGAGCTGCGCCGTCGCATGCTGGTCGAGGAGGCGTTCTGGGCCTATCGCTTGTGGCGTTGAGCGCTGATCAATGACGGCTGGCCCCTAAACTTCGCCGATGTGGCGCGGGCTGGGATCAGGACTGTTGTTGGCGGGCGCTTGCGCCATCGCCGCCGCCGACCCGGCCTGCCCCGAGCCGCTGCGCATCGGCTTCAACGACGGCGCCACGCCGCCGGGCCTGATGGGACATGGTCAGCGCTTTGCGGACCCGCCCGGCTGGGAGGTCGACGCCGTGCGCGACGCCCTCAAGCGCCTGGGCTGCAAGGGCGAGTTGCTGCGCCTGCCCAGCCGCCGCCTCAGTGCCTCGCTGTCGCAGGGCGGCATTGATTTCGCGCTGCTCTACGGCGTCACGCCTGCCCGGTTGAAGGTGCTGAGCTTCCCGCTCGACGCGCAGGCCCGGCCTGACGTCGCCTGGGCGCCTGTGTTCGGGCACCTGGCCTTGTATGGCCGCCCCGGCACGCGGGTGGACCCCGGCTGGGACGGGCGGCGCCTGGACGAGCGCTGGCGCGTCGGCGCCATCGGCGGATCGGTGCAGGATGCGCTGGCCCGCGAGCGCGGCTGGCGTGTCGAGGCGGTGGGGGCGCGCGATGGCGAGGTCGCCATGCTGCTGGCCGAGCGCTTCGACCTGCTGCTGACCACGCGCGAATCGCTGACGCCTGGGCAGCGGGCCGGTCTGCAGGAATGGTCGCCCCCGGTGGCGCGCATGGCTTATTTCATGCCGGCCGCGCCCGCATTCGCCCAGCGCCACCCGGCGTGGACACGCAGCTTCTGGAACGAGTTCTGCCGTGCGGTGCGACGCCTGGAGCCGGATGTCCGCCCGGTCGACTGCGGCATCGTGCCGCCCTCGACACTGCGTTGAGCCCTCGCGCCACAATTCCGGTTTCGTCTACCAACGGAGTCCTGACATGTCCGATGCAATCGTCATCGTTTCCGCCGCCCGCACCCCCATCGGCGGCCTGCTGGGTGATTTCGCCGGCCTGGCCGGCTGGGAGCTGGGCGCCGTCGCCATCAAGGCCGCCGTCGAGCGCGCCGGCATCCCCGGAGACGCCGTTGATGAAGTGCTGATGGGCAACTGCCTGATGGCCGGGCAGGGCCAGGCGCCCGCCCGCCAGGCGATGCGCAAGGCCGGCCTGCCCGACTCGGCCGGCGCCGTGACGCTCAGCAAGATGTGCGGCTCCGGCATGCGCGCCATGATGTTCGGCCACGACATGCTGGCGGCCGGTTCGGCCGAGGTCGTCGTGGCGGGCGGCATGGAGAGCATGACCAACGCGCCGCATCTGATGTTCGCGCGCAAGGGCATCAAGTACGGCGCCTCCGCCGTCTACGACCACATGGCCATCGACGGCCTGGAAGACGCCTACGAGCGCGGCAAGGCCATGGGCGTGTTCGCCGAGCAGTGCGTGTCCAAGTACAGCTTCAGCCGCGAGGCCATGGACCAGTACGCCATCACGTCCACCCAGCGCGCCAAGGCCGCCAACGAGAGCGGCGCCTTCGACTGGGAGATGGCGCCGGTGACGATCAGCTCCCCCAAGGGCGACACGGTGGTCAAGTACGACGAGCAGCCCTTCAAGGCCAAGCTCGACAAGATCCCGTCGCTCAAGCCTGCCTTCAAGAAGGACGGCGCCATCACGGCGGCCACGTCGTCCAGCATCTCTGACGGCGCCGCGGCCCTGGTGCTGATGCGCGAGAGCACGGCCAAGGCGCGCGGCCTCACGCCGGTGGCGCGCATCGTCAGCCACTCGGTGCATGCGCAGGCGCCCGACTGGTTCACGACCGCCCCGGTCGGCGCCATCCAGAAGGCGCTGGCCAAGGCCGGCTGGCAGGCGGCGGATGTGGACCTGTGGGAAGTCAACGAAGCCTTTGCCGCCGTCACGATGGCCGCCATGGCCGAGTTCAAGCTGCCGCACGACATCGTCAACGTGAATGGCGGCGCGGTTGCGCTGGGCCACCCCATCGGCGCCAGCGGCGCGCGCATCGTCGTCACGCTGCTGGGCGCGCTGAAGACGCGTGGCCTGAAGAAGGGCATGGCGGCGCTGTGCATCGGCGGTGGTGAAGCGACGGCGCTGGCCGTTGAAATGCTCTAAGCCGTGCTTGGAACCCACGATCTGGCTCTGTTTGCCGCCACCGTCTTGGTGCTCAACGCGACGCCCGGCGTCGACATGGCCTATGCGGTGGCCAGCACGCTGCGCGGCGGCTGGCGCCAGGGCGTGGCGGCGGCAGTGGGCATCATGGCCGGCTGCGTCCTGCACACTTTTGCCGCCGCTTTCGGCCTGGCGGCGCTGCTGGCGACGTCGGCCGGGGCCTTCACGGTCGTCAAGCTCGTGGGCGCCGTCTACCTGATCTACGTCGCCTGGGGCATGGCGCGGGCCGGGCTGCGGCCTGCGTCGTCGCCGGCCGAGGTGACGGCGCCGTCTTCGCTCTGGCGCACCGCGCGCCAGGGCTTCTTCACGAATGCGCTCAACCCCAAGGTGGCGCTGTTCTTCCTGGCGCTGCTGCCGCAGTTCATCGATCCCGCCGCGCCCGACAAGACGCTGGCTTTTCTGTTCCTGGGCGGCTGGTTCATCGTGCAGGGTTTGCTGTTCATGCTGGTGCTGATTGCCCTCGTCGCGCCGCTGCGCCGTGCCAGGCCGCGGCCCTGGGTGGGACGCAGCCTCAACCTCGGTGGGGCCGGGCTCTTCACGCTGCTGGCCGCCAAACTCGCCCTGTCCAAGCCATGAATGTCCTGATCATCGGTGCCTCGCGCGGCCTGGGTTTCGAATTCGTCCGCCAGTACCGCGCGGCCGGTGCCTGCATTACCGCCACCGCCCGCGACGATGCGGCGCTGGACCGCCTGCGCGAACACGGCGCCCGCGTGCTGAAGCTCGACGTGGCCGACGCCGCCAGCGTGTCTGGCCTGGCCTGGCAGATCGACGGCGAACGCTTTGACGTCGTCGTCATCAACGCCGGCGTCTACGGCCCCGGCACCAGCGGGCTGGAGACGCCCACGCAGACCGACTTCGATGCCGTCATGCACACCAATGTGCTCGGCCCCATGCGCCTGCTGCCGCAGCTCGTCGACGCGCTGGCGCCGGGCGCGCGGCTGGCCATCATCTCGTCCAAGATGGGCTCCATCGGCATGCGTGCCGGCACGGCGGGCTGGCTGTACCGCGCCTCCAAGGCGGCGGTCAACTCGGTCATGAAGGACACGGCCTTGACCCTGGCCGGCAAGGCGACGGTCATCAGCTTCCACCCCGGCTGGGTGCGCACCGACATGGGCGGTTCGGGCGCCGACATCGACGCCGCAACCAGCATCGCCGGCATGCGCACCGTCCTGGCCAGCGTCAAGCCGGCTGACACAGGTAGTTTCTTTAACTACGACGGACAGCGCCTGAATTGGTGACACGAAGGGTCATGCAGCTGCGCTAACGTCACAGTCCTGGCATTCGCCTTGCTTGTTTTCTGAGCGCATGCTCGAGCGCCGTCGTGCGCAAGGATCGACCCATGGACACCTCAGTTGCCGAAGCCCCGACGACCACCGCGCTGATCCGCGTGGGGGACAGCTGCGAGCGCGTCGTCCGCTTCACGCGCGAAGACATCGCCACCTTTGCCCGGCTGACGGGCGACACCAACCCGCTGCACCACGATGTGCAAGCCGCCCAGCGCGCCCGCCACGGCGAGATCATCGCCAGCGGCCAGCAGACCACGGCACAGATGATCGGCCTGGTGGCCAGCCACTTCTCGCGCAGCGACGACGGCCTGGAGCGCGAGCTGCTCTGCCTGAACTTCAACTTCGCCTTCAAGGCGCCGGTGTTCGCCGAGCAGGAGCTGGTGCTGCACTGGCGCGTCGCGAGCGTGGAGTGGAACAACTCGCTCGGCGGCTGGCTGGCCCATTTGGATGGCCGCGCGACGGTGCGCAACGCCCATCCTTGCGTCGTCGGGCGCGGCACGCTGCTGGTGAAGTCAACCGACGCCTGAGCGCCGCCCCGAGAGGCCGGTGATCGGGCGCCGGCAGGGACAATGGCTCACCCCCAAACCAGAGGTCGAGCTGATCATGCTGCTACCCGAAGACCACCTCGCCGTGCAAGACGCCATCCGCGCCTTCGTGCAGGCCGAGATCGCCCCCCATGCCGCGGCCTGGGACAAGACGCATCAATTCCCCGCCGAGCAGCTGAAGGGCTTGGCGGCGCTGGGCTGCTATGGCGTCGCCGTGCCGACCGAATGGGACGGCGCCGGCCTGGACTACCTGGCCCTGGCCGTCATCCTCGAAGAGATCGCGGCCGGCGATGGCGGCACCAGCACGGTGGTCAGCGTCAACAACTGCCCCGTCTGCTCCATCCTGATGGCCTTCGCCAACGACGAGCAAAAGGAGCGCTTCCTGAAACCGCTGGCGCGCGGCGACATGCTGGGCGCCTTCTGCCTGACCGAGCCCCACGTCGGCTCCGAGGCCGGCGGCCTGCGCACCACGGCCGTCCGGGACGGCGACGACTACGTGCTCAACGGCGTCAAGCAGTTCATCACCAGCGGCAAGCACGGCGACATCGCCATCGTCATGGCTGTGACCGACAAGGCGGCAGGCAAGAAGGGCATCAGCGCCTTCGTCGTGCCGACCCACACGCCCGGCTACACGGTGGCGCGCATCGAAGAAAAGATGGGCCAGCACAGCAGCGACACGGCCCAGATCCTGTTCGAGAACTGCCGCATCCCTGCGGCCAACCGCCTGGGCGAAGAAGGCCAGGGCTTGAAGATCGCGCTGTCGGGCCTGGAGGGCGGGCGCATCGGCATCGCGTCGCAGTCGGTCGGCATGGCCCGCGCGGCCTTCGAGGCGGCGCTGCGCTACAGCCGCGACCGCGTCACCTTCGGCCAGCCCATCTTCAACCACCAGGCGGTGCAGTTCAAGCTGGCCGACATGGCCACCCAGATCGAGGCCGCGCGCCAGCTGATCTGGCATGCCGCCAGCCTGAAGGATGCCGGCCGGCCCTGCCTGAAGGAGGCGGCCATGGCCAAGCTGTTCGCCAGCGAGATGGCCGAGAAGGTCTGCTCCGAGGCCATCCAGATTCACGGCGGCTATGGCTACCTCAGCGACTTCCCCGTCGAGCGCATCTACCGCGACGTGCGCGTGACGCAGATCTACGAAGGCACGAGCGAGGTGCAGAAGATCCTGATCGGGCGCGCGCTGGCGGCGGGCTGAGGCGGCGCTTCGCGGGCCTCCCCCACGTTCGTGGAGGTCCCCGCTGTCCGGGCTTGGCTGTGGCTTGCGTTGGTTGGAGTGAGTCGAGCGTGTCGAGTGCACGCCGTCCATCCCAACCACGCCAAGGAGCATCCCCGTGAACCTTCCGCAACTTGCTGCCCGCATTGCGACCGCCGCCGCCGCCCTTGCCCTCGGCAGCGCCCAGGCCGCCTCCATCCTGGACACCTTCAGCGACGGCACCGGCCTGATCCAGACCGATGCTGCGCCGTTTGTCGAAACCTATCTGCCCTCGGCGCAGGCGCCCGGCGGCGGGCGCTATCTGGCCAACAGCATCGAGCCCGGCGTGGCGCAGGCCGGCAAGTTCACGTTCGCGGCCATCCAGGCCGGCGCCTACTTCACGCTGGCCGATGCGGCCGTGCCGCTGGTCACCAACCTGACCTACGGCGTGGCCAACCAGCTGGGGCAGGACTTGTCCATCGACCTGCTCAGCGAGGCCGCCTTCCGGCTCGACTTCCGCTACGTCTCGGCGCCCATGTCGCTGACAGTCTCCGTCATCACCGCTCACGGCCCCGGCACATTCAGCAGCGTGGCCGACTTCGCCACCGCGCTGGGCGCCTCGCAGGCGCAGTCCGTGCTGATCCCCTTCAGCGCCTTCGTCAACGACGCCGGCAACAGCAGCCCAGTGGACTGGGCCGACATCGACGCCATCAGCATCTTGGTCTCCGGCCCTGGCGGTTCGGGCTTCGCGCTGGACACGTTCAGCACCACACCCGTGCCCGAGCCGGCCAGCCTGGGCCTGCTGATGGCGGGTCTCGGCATGGTGTTGGGCGCTGCGCGCCTCAAGGCTGGTAGCCGTCGTCCGTGACCGCGCGGGCGGCTGACTTCGGCGCGCCCGCCATGTCGAACAACAGCGGCCGGTTGCCGCGCACGGTCGGAAAGCTCGACAACCAGGTGCTGTTGTCGGCAATGCCCCAGGTCGTGACGCTCTGCAGGCTGGGATGCTGCTTGAAGACGTTGAACAGCGTGCGGTACTGCAGGGCCTGCGCCTTGAGCGCAGCGGCCAGCAGC
Source organism: Pelomonas sp. Root405 (assembly GCF_001425165.1). Taxonomy (GTDB): domain Bacteria; phylum Pseudomonadota; class Gammaproteobacteria; order Burkholderiales; family Burkholderiaceae_C; genus Pelomonas. Next base: position 62,921 of record NZ_LMDU01000011.1, on the reverse strand, counting down.
GTGGGGTCGCCGGTGATGTCCGCCGCGCAGCCGGTGCGGCTGGAGAAGCAGGCGCCGGGGTCGTTGTAGAGCGACACGTCCAGCTCGGTGACGTGGTTGACGAGCCCCTTGGCCGCCACGCTGCGCAGCGCGTTGTCGACGTTCGCGGCCGTCGGCGAGGCGGTGCTGACGTGCAGCTGGTGGCCCACGCCGTCGAGCGGTGCGCCGCGGGCCTGCACGTCGGCCACGATGGTCATCAGGCGTGACAGCTTGGCCGGGTCCTCGGTGCTGTAGTCGTTGATGAAGAGCTTCACGTCGAGGTCGGCGGCGCGGGCGGCGCGCAGCGCGACCTCGATATAGCCCGGCCCGAGGATCTGCAGCCAGCGGGAGTTGCGGTACGCCGAGCCGTCGTCGTCGCTGGTGCATTCGTTGACGACATCCCAGCAGGCCACCTTGCCCTTGAAGTGGGTCACCACGTCATGGATGTAGGTTTCGAGCCGGGCGCGCACCTCCGCCGCCGTGCCGTTGAAGAACCAGTCGGGCGTCTGCGAATGCCAGCACAGCGTGTGGCCACGCACGACCATGCCGTTGGCGGCGGCGAACGCCACCAGCTCATCCGCCACGGCCCAGTTGTAGACGCCGGGCGACGCGCCAAGGTTGGCGGGCTTGAAGCAGTTCTCCGCGGTGATCGAGTTGGCGTGCCTGAGGATCACGGGGTTGGCGACGGCGTTCTTGTAGCCGTTCGGGTCGGCGGCCATGCCGAACTTGAAGTGGCCGGCGAAGTGCGTCTTGAGCGCCGGGATGTCTGCCGGCGCCGGCGGCGGCGCGGGTGCAGGAGCCGGTGCGGGGCTGGGCGCAGCGATGGCGCTGCCCCCGCCGCCGCAAGCGGTCAGCACGGGAAGGGCGAGCCCGCTCAGAAGCAGGCGGCGGCGGTCGGGATGATTGACAGGCATCGGTGGCTCCTCAACCGGCAAGCGAGGTGAAGGCCTGCGCCAGCACCAGGCCGGATGCGGCCAGCGCCGCGCGCTCGGCGGTGTCCATGGCCGGCTCCATCACCTGCACCGCGCCGCCGGCACCCACCAGCGTGGGCAGCGACAGCGCCACGCCGCGCAGGCCGAACGCGCCGTGCTGCACGCGGCTGACCGGCAGCAGCCGGCGCTCGTCGTTGACGATGGCGCCGATCAGGTCGGCCGTCACCAGGCCGATGGCGTGGTTGGTGGCGCCCTTGCGCTGAATGACGTCGTAGGCGGCGCGGCGCACATGCTGGGCCAGCGTCGGCTCCTCGTCGGCCGGCCAGCCGGGCCAGTCGCGCAGCGCGACGCCGCCCACGCGGGCACCCGACCACAGCATCACCGACGAGTCACCATGCTCGCCCACGACCTGCGCGTGCACCGAGGTTGGCGACACATTCAGGTGCATGGCCAGCCGCTCGCGCAGCCGCGCGGTGTCCAGCATCGTGCCGGTGCCGATGACGCGCTCCGGCGCCAGGCCGGCGGCAGCGGCCACCACGCGGGTCAGCACGTCCACCGGGTTGGTCACGACGATGACGATGCCGCCAAAGCCCGCCAGCGCGCGGCCCATGCCGGCGGCGATGCGAGCGTTGTCGCGCAGCAGGTCCAGCCGGCTTTCATCCGGCCGGCCGTTGCGCCCCGCGGCCAGCACGACGATGTCGGCCTCGCGCATCTGCGTCAGCGGCACGGCGCTGACCTTGCAGCGCGGGTAGAAGGCCGCGCCGTCGGACAGATCCATGGCCTCGCCCTCGGCGACGGCGCCGCGCTGGTCGTACAGCCACAGCTCGCGCGCATGCCCGGCCAGCAGGGTGGAGAACGCGACGCTGGTGCCGACCCAGCCGGTGCCGATGATGCCGATGCTTGCCTTCATGGCCGCCAGTATGGCGTCAGTGATGCCATGGCCGGCGGCCCGGACACCCCGCCGAGGCCCGTGGGCGGCGCATCAAGGTCAGGGCTGCCTGACCGCGCGCTCCGTGCCTCTTGTCGCTCGGCTGGCCAGCAGCGGCTCGACGAGCGAGTGCGTCCGCCTGATCCGGCGCAGCACGTCGCGCGCGGCGAGGTAGGCCAGGATCTGCTTTTCGCTCAGCGCGGTCCACCGGGCGGCCGCGGTGCGGGGTCGTGACGACATGATCTGCTCCTTCTCCAGGTCTCACGGATTGGCACGGATGCGCCGAAATTAAACCGGCTGGCCGCAGGTTTCAAGCCCGTCGTGCCGCGGCCGGCCCGCGCCGCTGGCCGTTCACCCCCGCCGCTGGCGATCCGTCGCAATCCACCCCTGGCCGCCAGCCAGCGCTGCCAGCATGCCGCCACTTTGACCCCTGGAGGTGGCATGAAAGAGGACGTGTTGGTGGCCCGAGGCCTGCGCAAGGCCTATGGCGACAGGGTGGCCGTGCACGAGGTCAGCCTCGCGCTGCGGCCCGGCGAGGTGCTGGGCCTGCTCGGGCCCAACGGCGCCGGCAAGTCGACGACGGTGGGGATGATCTGCGGCCTGACCGTGCTCGACGCCGGTGCCGTCACGCTGGCCGGCGGCCTCAGCCTGGCGACGGACGAGGCGGGCTACAAGCGCCGCATCGGCCTGGTGCCGCAGGACATCGCCTTGTATGAAGAGCTGCCGGCGCGCATGAACGTCGAACTGTGCGGCGCCCTCTACGGCATGGCACCCGACGTGCTGAAGCGCCGCGCGGACGAGGTGCTGGCCATGGTCGGCCTGTCGGAGCGCGCCCGGGACAAGCCGGCCACCTTCTCGGGTGGCATGAAGCGGCGGCTGAACATCGCCTGCGCGCTGGTGCACGACCCCGCGGTGCTGTTGCTGGACGAGCCCACCGCCGGCGTCGACCCGCAAAGCCGCAACGCCATCTTCGGCAACCTGGAGATGCTCAAACGCGCCGGCAAGGCGCTGATCTACACGACGCACTACATGGAAGAGGCGGAGCGCCTGGCCGACCGCATCGTCGTCATCGACCATGGCCGGGTGGTGGCCAGCGGCACCCAGGCCGAGCTGTTCGCGCTGCTGCCGGCGGCGCAGGCGCTGCAGCTCGAAATCGACGGCGCGCCGGACGATGCGGCACTGCAAGGCCTGCCCGTCGTGAAGCGCACGGGCCAGCGACTGGAGATCGGCGTAGTCGACATCGCACGAGACGCCGGCGCCGTGCTCACGGCGCTGGCCGAGCGCGGCGTGAAAGTGCGCAGCCTCGCCACGTCGCGCGCGACGCTCGAAGACGTCTTCCTGCAACTCACCGGCCGCGCCCTGCGCGATTGAGGACCCTCCCCATGCAAGCCTTGCTCGCCCTCGTCCGCGCAGAACTCAAGCTGCACTTCTCCAACCGTCGCGCCGTGCTGCTCAGCATCGTCGCGCCCATCCTCATCGCCGCCTTCTTCGGCAGCCTGTTCGGCCCCGACGCCAAGATGGCCGGCATCGCCGTCGGCGTGGTCGACCTGGACGGCAGCCCGCTGTCGCAGCGCGTGGTCGCCGCCCTGCAGTCCGACGCCGCGCTGAAGACCACGGTCACCGCCGAAGCGGATGCACTGGCCCAGGTCCGCGCTGGCAAGCTGCGCGCCGTGGCCGTGCTGCCCAAGGGGCTGGGCGAGCAGGCGGGCGGCGCGATGTTTGGCGGCGCCAGCAAGCCGGAGATCGTGCTGCACTACGACCCGTCGCAGGCCAGCGCACTGGCGGTGGTACGCGGCCTGCTGACGCAAACGCTGATGCAGGAAGTCAGCCGCACGACGCTGAGCCCCGAAGGCTTGGCCGGCATGCAGCGCCAGCTCACCGGCGCCCCGGCCATGCCGGAAGGCCAGCGTGCCGACCTGGCGCGGATGTTCCAGGCCATCGCCACCGTGCAGCGGCATGAGGACGCTGCGTCCTCCGCGGCGCAGCCGGGCGGTCTGTCCCTGCCCTACACGACCCGCGAGGTCGAGGCCGTGCAGTCCGCCGCCAATGCCGCGCCGGTGGCCTACAACAGCTATGCCCATTCGTTTGCCGGCATGGGCGTGCAGTTCATCCTGATGGCCGGCGTCGACATGGCCGTGGGCCTGCTGCTGATGCGCCGCCTCGGCCTGTGGAAGCGGCTGCGCGCCGCGCCGCTGTCGCGCGCCCAGCTGCTGGGCAGCCGCATCCTGGCCAGCACGCTGATCTCGCTGATCGTCTTCGCCGTCATCTACGCCGTCGCCATCGCCGCCTTCGGCGTGCGTGTGCTCGGCAGCGTGGCGGGCTTCTGCCTGGTGCTGGTCTGCTTCTCGGTGCTGACGGCCAGCTTCGGCCTGCTCGTGGCAGCCTTGGGCCGCACGCCGGAAGCCACCCGCGGCCTGGCCATCCTGGCTACGCTGTTGATGGTCATGTTGGGCGGCGCCTGGGTGCCGGCCTTCATCTTTCCGGAGTGGCTGCAGACGGTGTCGTTCGCAGTGCCGACGCGCTGGGCCATCGATGCGCTGGACGCCATGACCTGGCGCGGCCTGGGGTTTGGTGAGGCTCTGCTGCCAAGCGCGGTGATGCTGGGCTTCAGCGCGGTGTTTGCGCTGGTCGCGGTATGGCGGTTCAGGTGGGAGGAGTGAGGCGGCTCGCTACGCGTAGGTTCCGGCCTACGCGCGCATGCGGCGTTGGAGCGATGCGCGCTGGGGGCGCAATGAGTAAATTCAAACTGTAGCGAGCCACAACAGACACCTGAGAAGGACACTGAACCGGCAACCGACTGAAGGCCCGAAGCGAATGCGTCGGGCCTTCTCTATTGGGATGTCGCCGTCCCGCAGTTTCAGCGGATCGCCGATACCCAGCGCTCGAACCGCGGCGCCATGCGCCAGCCATCCTCGCCCAGCCAATCCGCTGCGATCAGCACGCGGTGGGCGCGGCCGATCAGCTTCTCTCGTGGCACCGGGCCGATGACCCGCGAGTCCTCGCTGTTGTCGCGGTTGTCTCCGAGCATGAAGTAGTGCCCGGGCGGCACGACGGTCTCGGCGATGTCGCGCCGCGTGCGCAGTGTTGGCAGGAATTGAACTGCGTGTGCGCGGCCGTCGAGGTGTTCGGTGGCGCGCACCGCGTCGACCACCCAACCCGGCGCGACGGCCTCACCGCGTGTCTGTATGCCACCGTAGCCGACCGGCCGGCCGTTCAACACCAGCACGTCGCCCTGCATCACGATGCGGTCGCCCGGGAGACCGACGATGCGCTTGATCAGCCGCGTGCCGCCGGCCGGCGAGCTGAAGGTGACGACGTCGCCGCGCTTCGGCTCTCCCAAGGGGAGCAGCACGACATCGGTCAGCGGCAGCTTGAGGTCATAGGCCAGGCGGTTGACGAGGACGACGTCGCCCTCCAGCAGCGTCGGCCGCATCGAGGCCGACGGGATGGGGTTCCAGTCGGCCACCGCCGTGCGGAACAGCGCGAAGCTGAGCAGGAAAAGGATGAAGCCGCGGTTGTCGCGCAGGGTGTGTCGGAGGTTCATGGCGCCCATGCTGGCGCCGACCCGTCGAGCGCGGCGCGGAAACCGGGCGAACTGCAGCTTGGGATTCGTGAATGGCGGCCACGCGCCTTGAATGGTGGCGCGATACAAAGCCGGCGTGTCCCGGCGCTCCGCCGCCGACCGCATGGCAGGACGAACCTGAGCGCGGCGGGTTCTAGCCCATGCTGCGGCCCATAAGCCGGCGTGCCGAGCGGCGCTGAGGGGTGCGGGCTGCGGCGGTGCGTCGCAAGACGCGCCAGCCGCCGTCAGGCGAGGCCAGCCCTGGCGCTCGCCCGGCTTTTCAGGCCGGTGGGTCCTTGGCCCGCGTGCGGGACACCGCCATCATGATGCCGATGCCGGCCACGATGAGGCAGGCGATGGCGACGTAGGTCACGGCCAGGCCGGCGGTGATCAGGGCCCAGGCGAGGCCGCCCAGCAGCACCGCCAGTCCGAGGATGTAGAGCGCGAATGACATGGCATCTCCAGCGTCGATGGAGCGCAGCGCCCCATCTCGTCGACGCACTCTAGGAGCGTGGCAGGTCGCGGCCGGTCGGACACCGTTCAGACCGGCAGTAGGCAGCCTCCTACCCGCCGGTCGGGCGTGCACCGGCTTGCCCACTGTGGCCGGCGGTCTATCGTTCAGGCGTCAAGATGTGATCCCGCTTGTCAGGAGTCTGTGCATGCAGCTGTCCCATCGCTCCACGCCCGCCCAGGCCGTCGGCCTGCTGGCCTGGCTGGCCATCGTGTTCGTCGCGGCCGGCCTGGGCGCCGCGGCCTCCAGCGATGCGCCGTCCTTCTATGCCCAGCTCGCCAAGCCGGACTGGGCGCCACCGGCCTCGGTCTTCGGCCCGGTCTGGTCCCTGCTGTACGGGTTGATGGCGGTCGCCGCGTGGCTGGTGTGGCGGGAGCAGGGCGCGGCGGGCCGGACCCGGGCGCTGGGCCTCTTCCTCGTGCAGCTGGTGGCGAATGCGCTCTGGTCCTGGCTGTTCTTCGGCTGGCGCCTGGGCGCCCTGGCCTTTGCCGACGTGCTGTTGCTGCTGGCCCTGGTCGTCGCGACCGCCGTCGCGTTCTGGCGCCTCCGCCGTCTGGCGGGCCTGTTGCTGCTGCCCTATGTCGCCTGGGTGGCGTTCGCGTCGGCACTGACCTGGGCCGTCTGGCAGGGCAACCCGACGCTGCTTTGACGGCGCAGGTACGTGGGGTGATCGACTCCCTATAGCGCTGGGCCGCCCAAGGCGACGCCGCGCCTCCCCTAAACTGCCCGGATGCCCTCTCTCCTGGCCCTTGACAGCTCCACCGACACGATGGCCCTGGCCCTCGTGACGCCTGGGCAGACCAGGGTCTTCGAGGCTGCCGGCGGCGCCCAGGCCTCGGCGCGCATGCTGCCGGAGATCAAGGCCCTGCTGGCCGGTGCCGGCCTGGCAATGGACGACCTGGACGCGATTGCCTTCGGCCAAGGCCCTGGCGCCTTCACCGGCCTGCGCACCGCCTGCGCGGTCGCACAAGGCCTGGCCTTCGGGCTGAGCAAGCCAGTGCTGGCCATCGACAGCCTGATGCTGGTCGCTGAGGACTCCCGTGCCCAGGGCGCCGGGGACGACGTCTGGGTGGCGATGGATGCGCGCATCGGCGAGATCTATGCGGCGCATTACCGCTGGGTGGACGGCGCCTGGGCCGTTGTCGAGGCGCCGGCGCTCTATCGCCCGGAGGTGCTGGCTGCGCACTGGGGCACACCCGCTGCCGCGGCCGGCACTGCGTTGACCGAATATGCCCAGGCGCTCGGTACGCTGGAGCACGCCTGGCCGCAAGCCCGCTCGCGCGCTGCCGCTTTGGGTGCGCTGGCCCTCGCCGCCTGGCAGCGCGGCGAGATGCTCGATGCCGCAGAAGCTGTACCCGTTTACGTGCGCGACAAGGTGGCGCTGACCACCGCCGAGCGCGAGAAGAAATGAAGCCCCTCGTCCAAAGCGTACTTTGGCCGGTCCCCCGCGGGGACGGCGACGCTTGCCGGCTCGACCGGCAAGCACGTCGCCATGGCGGGCCGGCTTGGGAGCGGCCCGGCGCTCGGCCCGCGTTGACGGAGCCACTGACATGAGCGCCTTGCTGGAACGCAACCTGCCGCCCTTCGAGGCCGCGGCGATGCGGGTGCCCGACCTGACCGAGATCATCGCGGTCGAGCGCCAGGCCTACCCGGTGCCGTGGACGCATGGCAATTTCGTCGACTCGCTGGCAGCCGGCTATCCGGCCGAGGTGCTGCGCGGGTCGCGTGCCGAGCTGCTGGGCTACTGGGTGGCGATGCCCGGGCTGGACGAGATGCACCTGCTCAACATCACCGTCGTGCCGGCCTGGCAGGGCCGCGGTCTGGCCGTCGCCATGCTGGACCGCCTGGTGGCCGATTGCCGCCGCCGCGGGCTGACCCAGCTGTGGCTGGAAGTGCGCGTCGGCAACGAGCGGGCGCGCGAGATCTACGGCCGCTATGGCTTTGTCGAGGTCGGCCGACGCCGGGCCTACTACCCCGTGCCACACGGCCCGCGCGAGGACGCCTTGTTGATGAGTCTGGTGGTGGCTTCATGAGCTGGGATGAGCGCCAACGGGCCATGCTGGCCGAGATGGGATTCCGCGTGCCGGCCGTGTCGTTGGCCGGCGCAGAGGCCGTCATTGAAGACGAGCCCGAGGCCATCAACATCGCCCCGCCTGCGCCGCCAAGCGTCATGCGGGTGGCCGTGTCCGCCGCGCAGCCCAGCGCGCCGTCGAGCTTCGGCGGCCTGGACCTGGCCGCCTTGCGTGATGCCGTGTCCGCCTGCCGGGCCTGCGGCCTGGGCGATCAACGGCGCCATGCCGTCTTCGGTGGCGGCGCCCTTCGCCAGGCGCAGTGGCTGGTGGTCACCGACCCCGCGGACGAGGCCGATGACATGGCCGGCGAGGCCTTCGTCGGCGATGCCGGCCGGCTGCTGGACCGCATGCTGCTTGCTGCCGGCCAACGCCGCACGGGCCGCACTGCCGATGAATTGGCCACCGCTTTCGTGACGCCCATCGTCAAGTGCCGCCCGCCGCGCGGCCGCCCGGCACAGCCGGCGGAGCTGGACGCCTGCGAGGCCGTACTGGCGCGCCAGGTCGAGCTGCTGCAGCCCCGCCTCGTGCTGGCCATGGGCCTGCAGGCCGCGCGCCGGCTGACCGGCCTGGCCGAGCCGCTGGGCCGGCTGCGCGGCCGCGTGCACAACTGGCGCGGGCTGCCGCTGGTGGTGACCTATGCGCCGGCCTATCTGCTGCGCTCGCCGGCCGACAAGGCCGGCGCCTGGGACGACCTCTGCCTGGCTCGCAAGGCCGCTACATGAACGCCGCCACCGACATCGCGGCGCGTGCCACCGAGGCGGCGCGCTTCAAGCTGCTGGCCGACTACCTGCCGGCCTGGATCGCGCTGTACGACGCCAAGACCCAGATCTGCCTGTTCGCCAACCGCGGCTATGCCGAGGCCTTCGGGCTGACCGAGGCAGACATCCTCGGCAAGACCTTCGCCGAGATCATCGGCCCCGAGGCTGCGGCGCTGATCCAGCCGTCGGTGGAGCGCGTGCTGTCCGAGCGCGTCGCCGTCAGCTACGAGCGCGAACTGCCCGCGGCCGACGGCACGCCGCGCTGGATCGAGGTCCACCTCATTCCGCAGCTTGGCGCGGACGGCGAGCCCGTCGCGAGCTGCGTGCTCATCAACGACATCACCAAGCACCGCTTGGCCGAGCGCCAGGTGCGCGAGTCCGAGGCGCGGCTCGACAAGTTCATGCTGGCCACCGTCGAGGGCATTCTCTTCCACCGGGAGGGCATCACGACCGACGTGAACCCACCCTGCTGCGAGCTGGTCGGCTACACGCTCAACGAGATGGTCGGCCGCCACGTGTTGTCCTTCATCGCACCCGACGAGCTGGCCAAGGTCAAGGAAGTGATGCGAGCCGGCCGCGAGCTGCGCTACGAGACCGCCGTCATGCACAAGGACGGCACGCGCATCCCGGTCGAGTTCATCGTGCGGACGCTGGAGCGCGACGGCGAGAAGCTGCGCATGACCATCGTGCGGGACATCCGCGACCGCCTGGCCAGCGAGGCGCGCATCCAGCACCTGGCCCACCATGACGGCCTGACCGGCCTGCTCAATCGCGCGGCCTTCATGGACCGCATGGCTGAGCTGATGCGGCGCGCCGAGCGCAAGGGCGAGATGCTGGCCCTGCTCTTCATCGACCTGGACAACTTCAAGCGCGTCAACGATTCGCTGGGTCATCTGGAAGGCGACCAGGTGCTGACGACGGTCTCCGAGCGGCTGCTGGGCGCGCTGCGCGGCAGCGACCTGGTCGGCCGCTTTGGTGGCGATGAATTCGTCGTGCTGCTGAGTGACCTGGAGAGCCGCGCCGACATCGTCGTCGTGCTGGAGGCGCTGCTGTCCGTCGTCGAGGTGCCCGTCAAGGCCGATGGCCGCGCGCTATCGGTCACGCCGTCCATCGGCGTGGCTGTCTATCCCGACGACGGCAAGCAGGCGGACGAGCTCATCCAGCATGCCGACACGGCCATGTACCGCGCCAAGGCGCGCGGCCGTGCGACCTACCAGTTCTTCGAGCCGGCGCTGGCCGAGACGGCGCTGCGCGACCTGGTGCTGGAGGCCGAACTGGCCCAGGCGCTGACACGCAACGAGTTCGAGCTTTTCTTCCAGCCTCAGGTGGAGGCGACGACCGGCCAGCTTTCCGGCGCCGAGGCACTGCTGCGCTGGCGCCACCCCGAGCGCGGGCTGCTGGCGCCCGACAGCTTCATCTTCGTGGCCGAGCGCCACCGCCTGATGCTGGCGTTAGGGGAGTGGGTCATGCGCGAGGCTGCCGCCACGGCGCGGCGCTGGCGCGAGCAGGGCATCACGCACAGCCATGGGCCGATGCGCATCGCCGTCAACCTGTCGCGCATGCAGTTCCACCTCGACGGTTTTGCCGAGACCGTCAAGCGCGTGCTCGTCGATACCGGCGCCAGCGGCCAGTGGCTGGAGCTGGAGCTGACCGAGCGCATGCTGATCGAAGACATCGCGCATGCGCCGGCCACGCTGGCCCAGCTGCGCGCGCAGGGGCTGACCGTCTCGGTCGACGACTTCGGCACCGGCTACACGTCGCTGGCCCACCTGACCGAGCTGCCGCTGGACAAGCTCAAGATCGACCAGAGCTTTGTCGCCCGCCTGCCCGACGACGTCGGCGCGCAGGCCATCACGCGGGCCATCGTGCAGATGGCCGTGGGCCTGGGTCTCACTGTCACTGCCGAAGGCGTGCGCACCGCAGCGCAATGGCAGCTGCTGGCCAGCTGGGGCTGCCAGCAGTTCCAGGGCGAGCTGGTCGGCGCGCCGATGCCGGCGAGCGAGTTCGAGGCCTGGGTGAAGGCACGATGAAGATCCAAAGGCAACCACAGAGGCACAGAGGCAGGGAGGAAAACCTGTTCATGGAGGTCTCTGTGTCTCTGTGCCTCTGTGGTTGCGTTTCTGTATTTCCCGATGCGCCTCGCTGAACGCATCCACGCCGAGATCGCCGCCGCCGGCGGCTGGCTGCCCTTCGACCGGTTCATGGCGATGGCGCTGTACGAGCCCGGCCTGGGGTACTACGCCGGCGGTCGTCGCAAGTTCGGCCGCATGCCCAGCGAAGGCTCCGACTTCGTCACGGCGCCCGAGATGTCGCCACTGTTCGGCCGCGCGCTGGCGCGCCAGTTGAAGCAGGCCATGGATGCCAGCGGCTGCCGCGACGTCATCGAGTTCGGCGCCGGCTCCGGTGCGCTCGCGGCCCAGCTGATCGCCGAGCTGGACGCGCTCGGCGCGGGCCTGGCGCGCTACGCCATCGTCGAGCTGTCGGCCGAACTGCGCGAACGCCAGCGCGAGCGGCTGGCCCATTGGGCTGACCGTGTCGAGTGGCTGGATGCGCTGCCCGACGACATCGAGGCGGTCGTCATCGGCAATGAGGTGTTGGACGCGATGCCGGTGCAGCTGGTCGCGTTCGATGGGCAGGTGTGGCGGGAACGCGGCGTCGTCTCTGCGGGCGACGGCTTTGCCTTCGAGGACCGCGACAGCCGCCTGCGGCCCCCGCTCGAGACCGGCTTCGTGCCCGGCACGGTCACAGAAATTCACCCGCAGGCCGAGGCCTTCGTCGCCACGCTTGCCCGCCGCCTCAAGCGCGGCGCCGCTTTTTTCATCGACTACGGTTTTCCCGAGGGCGAGTACTACCACCCGCAGCGCCATGGCGGCACGCTGATGTGCCACCAGGCCCACCTGGCGGATGCCGATCCGCTGGTCGCGGTGGGCGACAAGGACATCACCGCCCACGTCAACTTCACCGGCATCGCACTCGCGGGCCAGGACGCCGGCCTGGTCGTGCTGGGTTACACCAGCCAAGCCAATTTCCTGCTCAACTGCGGCATCGCCGATCTGTTGCACGGGGCTTCGCTGGGTGAGCGCGCGATGGCTCACCGCCTGCTGGCTGAGCATGAGATGGGCGAGCTGTTCAAAGTGATCGGCTTCGCGCCGCTGAATGCGCCTTTCGATGCGCTGGGGTTCGAGCGCGGGGACCGGTCACACAAACTCTGAACCACATCATGAATGCAACCACAGAGGCACGGAGACACAGAGGAACTTCTGTCTTTTCTCTGTGCCTCTGTGCCTCTGTGGTTGCATTTGGTTCTCCTGCCCTTGCGCAGGACATGACGAAGGCGCGCAGCCTGGCAGCCACCTGTGCGAACTGCCACGGCACCAACGGCCGGGCGCGCGGCGCCGTGATGGCGCCGCTGGCCGGCATGAAGGCCGAGGTCATGCTGGAAACGCTGGCCGACTACCGCAGCGGCAAACGGCCCGGCACCGTCATGCCGCAAATCGTCAAGGGCTACACGCCGGAGCAGCTGCGTCTGGTCGCTGCCTACTTCGCGGCACTGCCTGCAACCGAGGCCAGGCCATGATCGCGCGGCGCCCCTTGCTGGCCCTGGGTGGCCTGGCGCTCGCCGGCTGCGCCACGACCGCGGCACCGCTTGGACGGGTCGTTATCGTCGGCGGCGGTTTTGGGGGCGCGACGGCGGCGCGCTATCTCAAGCTCTGGGGTGGCGCGGCGGTCGATGTCACGCTGGTTGAGCGGCACGAGCGCTTCATCTCCTGCCCGATGTCCAACCTCGTCATCGCCGGCGAACGCGATCTGACCAGCATCAGCCATGGCTATGCCGGCCTGGAGGCTCAGGGCATCAAGCGCCTGCGCGGCGAGGTCGTCGGCGTCGACCCTGCCGGCAAGACCGTGCGCCTGGCCGATGGCCGCAGCCTGGGCTGGGACCGGCTGATCCTGTCGCCCGGCATCGGCTTCATGCTCGACGGCATTCCCGGTCTGGCTGCGGCGCTGGACAGCGGCCGCGCCGTGCATGCCTGGACGGCCGGTGCGCAGACGCTGGCGCTGCGCCGCCAGCTGGAGGCGCTGCCGGAAGGCGGCGTCGTGCTGATGAGCATTCCGAAGGCGCCCTACCGCTGCCCGCCCGGGCCGTATGAGCGCGCCTGCCTGATCGCGTCCTACCTGCGTCGCGCCAAGCCGCGCGCCAAGCTGCTGGTGCTGGACGCCAATCCGGAGGTGCAAAGCAAGAAGGCGCTGTTCGAGCGCGCCTTCGCACAGCATCACGCCGGCGTGCTGGAGTACCGGCCGAATGCCGAGCTGAAGGAAGTGACGGCCGACGGCACGGCGCGTTTCGAGTTCGAGGAAGTGAAGGCCGACGTGCTCAACCTGATCCCACCGCAGCGCGCCGGCGACCTGGCGCGCGACTTCGCCAACATCAACCGCCGCTGGGTCGGCGTCGACTGGCTCAGCATGCAGGCCCAGGCGGCCCCCGGCGTGCATGTCGTCGGTGACGCCATCTTTTCGGCGCCTGGCATGCCCAAGTCGGGCCATCTGGCCAACCAGCAGGGCAAGCTGGCCGCCGCGGCGGTGCTGCAGCTGCTCAAGGGCGAGGCGGTGAACGCGGCGCCCGTCGTCATGAACACCTGCTACAGCTTCGTCACGCCGGGCGAGGCCATGCACGTGGCCTCGGTGCACCAGTACGACGCGGCTGACAGGACCATGAAGGCCGTGCCGGGCTCGGGCGGCGTGTCGCCGGCGGCCACCAGCGCCGAGGGCGCCATTGCCAGCGCCTGGGCCGACAACATCTGGGCCGACAGCCTGGCCCTCTGACTACCAGGCGCCGGTGTTGGGCATCGATGCCCACGGCTCGGCCGGGGCCAGCGCCGCGCCGGCCTGCAGCAGCTCGATGGAGATGCCATCGGGCGAGCGGACGAAGGCCATGCGGCCGTCACGCGGCGGGCGGTTGATGGTCACGCCATGGTCCATCAGCCGCTGGCAGGCGGCATAGATGTCGTCCACCGCATAGGCCAGGTGGCCGAAGTTGCGGCCGCCGGTGTAGGTTTCCGCCTTGCCGTCGGCATCGGGCCAGTTGTAGGTCAGCTCGACCTGCGCGTCTTCATCGCCCGGCGCGGCCAGGTAGATCAGCGTGAAGCGGCCGGCGCTGCTTTCCATGCGCTTGACCTCTTGCAGGCCGAGGGCGTCCCGGTAGAACTTCATCGAGGCGTCGACGTTCTCGACGCGGACCATGGTGTGGAGGTATTTCATGGCCGCGGATTCTCGGCCTTCCAGCGGATCAGCGTGGCGGCCAGGGTTGTTCGCCGGCGCGGCCTGGCCAGCGCATCTTTCTTGAGCGCGCCTCCGGCACCCAGGCCGGGCAGCGCCCGTCACCAGCGCCGTGGATGCCGCCCGTCGGTGCGCAGATGAGGCGTCCCTCGGCGTCGTAGAGCGGGTTGAAGTGATCGCAGCAGGGCGCGGTGAAGAGATAGACCGGCCGGCCGTCGGGGCCATCGAATGACAGCAGGTCGGCGGGTCCGCCAGCGCCGGTTTCGAAGGCACGGATGCGTTCCCGGATCGCCGGGTCGGGCTTGGCGAACGACAGCGGGGTCAGTGCAACCGGCCCGTTGGCATGGATGACCATCGCACCCAGCGTCAGCACCACCAACAGTGCTGACGCGATGCCGGCGGACCACAGGACTGGCGCGCTGAGCTTGAGGCGGGGCATGGCGCTGCAGTATGGCGGCGGCTCAGTAATCCAGCCATTCCATGGGCGCGACGAGGGCACTTCCGCGGATGCGCTCCAAGGTGCCCGTGAGCACGTCGATGTTGTTGTCAAAGCTGCCGTGGCTGGCGTCGATCTGGTCGCCGGTCTTGGTGGTGCGAACCTTGGGCGTGGCGACGAGATTGAGCAGGTCGCCGGCGGGCCAGAGCTTGAGCCAGGCGGCGATGTCGGGGTTGGGTACGCCGGCCCATTGGTCGTCCATCCAGGCCGGGTCTTCGGCGCACAGTGCGCGCTCCATGCCCAGCAGCGGCTGCTTGCGCACGTCGTCAAGCGCGCGCGACACGAGGTAGAGCAGCGACTTGCCGTAGATGTCGCGTTCGGAATTCGGCAGCCCGTCGGCGCGCTCGTTGGCGTCGGTCAGCACATGCAGGCGCAGCCGGTCCAGCGACAGCACGCCGGCTTGGTGGGCTGCGCCGTAGTGCTGCACGGCAAAGCCGCTGGAGCAGGCGGCGGCATAGAGCTCGCAGCTGGCGGCCGGCACGACGCTGGCGCCGCCCGTGCCGTCAGTGGCACCCAGACGGCCGAGCAGGTGGCCCAGCAGGATGGAGCCGGCGGAGTGGCCGACGAGGTGGATCTCGAGCGTCTTGCCGCTCTTGGCCAGCGCATCGCGCAGTTCGTGCAGCATGCGGGCGGCCAGATCGAGCACATGGTCGGCCGTCGCGCCGCCGGCGGCGTTCTCGCGCATCTCGCTCCACACGCCGCGGGCGAACTGGCGGCCCACGGCCTCGATGGCGCGGTCCTTGGCTTCGGCAGCCACCGAGCGCAGGCGGTCCAGCCAGCCCTCGCTGCGGTCGGCCGAGTCGGTGATGCGGTGCTTCAGGTCCTCCAGCATGTACTTGATGGTCTCGCCCGGGCCGGTCTTCCAGGTGAAGAACAGCGGGTAGATGCCGTTGGCGAGGAAGTAGGGCGCCAGCACGCGGATGCGTTGCACGGCGCCGATCTCGGAGTTGAGTCCGCCGTGCGCATAGATGGCGAGCTTGACGGTCTTGCCCTTGCCCTCTTTGAACCAGGCCAGCGGTCGCTCGACGACCAGCTCGCGCGCCAGGCCTTCGCGGTCATGCCGTGCGCGCGTGAAGTCGGTCGACATCAGCTGACCATCGTTGCCGGAGACCAGGGTGTGGGTGTAGGCCTCGTCGGTGCGCAGCGGCTGGTAGGGCTTGTGGTCGAAGACATGGTTGAAGGGCCAGGGGTCGTCGCGCGGGTTGTCCAGCACCCGCAGCGTGCCGCCGACATCGCCCAGCCCGCGCCCGGCCATGACGCGAAAGCCGCCGGCGGCGCGCGCCGCCTTGGCGGCAGCCTTGCCGTTGCCGGCGGGGGGCCGCGCCTTCATGTCCGACAGGTCCTGCGGCACACCCAGCGCCACGGCCCAGACATCGGTGCCGTTGGTCACCCAGTCTTCATAGCTGAGGACGGCGAAGCCGCCGGCGCCCCAGCCGGTGCCCCAGCTGTTCTGCACGACGAAGCCGCGCTCGTTGTAGCCCACCAGCGCAAAGGCATGGCCGCCGATCTTGCGGTCCATGCGCTCGATGCGCGGCAATTGGTGATGGCCGGTCGGTGCGGCCGTGGCGCCCATCGTCCAGCCGTCGTGCACGTCGGCCGATACATAGATGGCGCCGATCTCGTGGATGGCGGCCTGCATGTCGACGACGCTCTTCTTGTCGACGCGGTAGTAGACGCCGACGGTGCGCGTCGTGGCGTCCTCGTCCCAGCCCGCTGCGGGTCGCTCGAAGACGCCGCGGCCGTGCCGGTCGAGCGGGTAGGGCCACAGCGTGGACGAGCACACGCCATGCTTGTGCCAGCCCTTGAGGGCGCCGCGGCAGGACGAGCCTTCGTAGTCCTGGCCCGGCCATTCGTCGTAGAGCCGGGCCAGTTCGTAGAGCATGCGCGGGCTGACCATCTCGGGCAAGGCGCGGGCGCGCGGCGTGTCGAGGTGGCGCAGCCAATAGAGGTAGTTGGTGACGCAGGCCAGGCCGAAGCCGGTGCAGGCGCCCTCGTTGCCCTGGTTGAGCACGCGGCCGGCCTTCACATAGGCGGGCAGCAGACGCTTGAGGTCGGCGTCCAGCGGCCAGCGGCCGGGCAGCGAGCGCAGCGGCGCGCGATAGACCAGGTCGCGCAAGTCCAGGCGGTCGGGTCGGGCGTCCAGCTTGGGGGCGGCCACCACCTTGGCGGCGGCGGGCTTCTTGGTCTTGGTGGCCATCGTGGTCTCCTCGTAGCGACGGCGGATGATGGCGGCCCACCCGGGTGCCGACAAGCGCGCATGCGAGACTGATCCCCATGTTTAAGGTCTGCATCGTCGGCCTCGGGGCCATCGGCGGCTGGATGGCCGCCAATCTGCAACGCGTCGAGGGCCTGAGCGTTTGTGCGCTGGCTCGTGGCGACACGCTCGCGGCCGTGCGCGAGAACGGTTTGCGGCTGGACAGCGGCGAGGACAGCTGGCGGGCGCCCCTGCGCGTGAGCGCCGATCCGGCCGAACTGGGTCAGCAGGACCTCGTCATCCTCGCCGTCAAGGGGCCGGCGATTGCCGGTGTTGCCGCGCAGGTCGCGCAGCTGTGCGGCCCCGACACACGCGTGCTGACGGCGCTGAACGGCCTGCCCTGGTGGTTCACCGCCGGCCTGGCCGTGCCAAGCCTCGCGCTGACCTGCGTGGACCCGGAGGGCCGCATCGCCGCGCTGATCCCGCCCGAGCGCGTCATCGGCTGCGTCGTCCACGCCAGCTGCGCGCTGCGCGGGCCGGGCTGGGTCAACCATGTGATGGGCAACGGCCTGCTGATCGGCGAGGCCAGGGGCGGCACCAGCCCCGCGGTCGATGCGCTGGCCACGCTGCTCGTCGGTGCGGGCTTCGAGGCCAAGGCCGTGGAGAGCATCCAGCGCGACGCCTGGTACAAGCTGTGGGGCAATATGACGACCAACCCGGTCTCGGCACTGACCGGCGCGACGACCGACCGCATCCTGGCCGACGACCTGGTGCGCGAGTTCACGACGGCCATCATGCTGGAGGCGGCCGAGGTCGGCGAGCGCATGGGCTGCCCGATCTCGCAGACGCCGCAGGACCGGCACGCGATCACGCGGACGCTGGGCGCATTCAAGACCTCGATGCTGCAGGACATCGAGGCGGGCCGGCCCATCGAGACCGACGCGCTGCTGAGCGCGCCGCGGGAGCTGGCGCAGCAGCTCGGTGTGAAGACGCCGATGCTGGATGCGCTGCTGGGGCTGACGCGGTTGATGGACAGCTGCCGCGGCGCTTGATCACCTGCCCAGCGGCGCAATGCCAAACCAGGCCGCATGCGCCCAGAAGGCGAAGAAGGCCCACAGCGCGATGCCGACGACGACAGTGGCCGCCGTGCCGCCCGCCGTGGGCGCCGCCAGCGCGGGGGCGGGCCGGCGGCGCGCCGCGCGGAAGACCAGGACGGACCAGACCAGGAAGCTGCCGAACAGCATCATGTCGGCCAGCGTGTTGTTGGCGAGCAGGTGGGCCAGCGCCCAGACCTTGACCGACAGCGTCATCGGGTGCTTCAGCCTGGCCTTGATGTGGTTGCGCGGCACATAGGCGGCGGCCATGAAGATCATGGCGATCAGGACCAGCAGCGCGGCGAGGTGGTTCATGCCGCGGATGGGCGCCCACAGCACGACGGGGTCGAGCCGCGCCTGCGAATAGCCCCAGACGATCAGCCCGAAGCCGGCCAGGGACAGCAGGGTGTGCAGGCCTTTCCAGCCTTTTTCGCCGAGGCGGGCGATCTGCGCATCCCGCCACCGCGGCGCGAGCGCCCGGGTCAGGTGGATGCCGAGGAAGAGGGCGAGGCCGAGGGCAAGCCAGATCATGGGGTCATCCTTGTTTTTGAGGCGGGGCGAATCATGCCTGTTGTGCGCCCACTGCCCAATGGGACACCCCCACGGCTACCTGCCCGGCACGGCGCAAGCGGTGGCGCCGCAACCGGCCGCCTCACCTACTTCGCCGGTCGGGGGCGGCCGGTCATCAACGGCAGCTGCCGAGGGTGGCTCGCCCAGCAGCCGCCCGATGAGCGCGCCCAGCGCCAGGTCGTCCGCCGCGCCAAAGTGATGCAGCCGCAGCCGCCCGGCACGGTCCAGCACGAGCAGGCTGGGCGTGCCGCGCAGGCCGAGGGCGCGCATCGTCTGTGGCAGCGGCCCTGGCTGGCCCGGCCGGTCGACAGCGATGGGGAAGCTCAGCCTGTATTCGTGCACAAAGGCCCGCAGCGCAGCGGATGTCATCGCGTCGTGGTGCTCGAAGACGCTGTGCAGGCCGATCAGCGCAACGTCCTCGGGCGAGAAGACCTGCTGCAGCCGCTGCATCTGCGGCAGCCCGTGCGACACGCAGGCCGGGCACAGCATCTGGAAAGCGTGGACGACGACGACGCGGCCGCGCAGGTCCGCCAGCCGCAGCGGCTCGCGCGTGTTGAGCCATTCGCTGGCCTGCAGCTCAGGCAGTGTCATGGCAGCGGTCCTTCGTCATCGGCCTTTCGGGCCGAGCGCCGGGCCGCCCCAAGCCGGCCCGATGGGCGATGTGCTTGCCGGTCGCGCCGGCAAGCATCGCCGTCCCTCCGGGGGACCGGCCAGAGGCGCCCGCGTTCAGCGGGGCGAGGCTGGGCGAGGGGCAGCATCGCTTCAGAACTGACCAGGGCGGACATAGGGCTCGCTCCACAGGATGGTTTGCAGCAGCACGGCCTTGACCCAGGCGGCGTGCATCTTCTCGACCTCGGCAGCCGGCGCGCCGGTCTTGGCGAGGAAGGGCTTGAGGGTCGTCGTGATGGGAATGGTCAGCGCCGACAGGTAGCGAAAGTTCACCTCGGGCACGCTGTCGGTGCCGTCGGTGCGGTTCTTCTTTGTGCGGTGGTGGCGCAGCGCGATCTCGTACTGCCAGGCCAGCCAGGCCTGGTCGAAGCGTGCGTCAGCGGTGTCCAGGATCCAGCGCTCGAAGCGCTGGCGCACGGCGGCGAGGTAGGCGGCGTCGGGCGCGCCGGTCTTGTTGTTCTTGAAGAAGTAGACAAGCTCGGGTGTGCTGGCGACGAAGCCGTACCAGACATCCAGGATGGCGCCGGTCTGGCCTGCCAGGATGGCGCGGCTCTGGCGCAGGGCGCGCTCGTCATCCTCGGTGAAGAGCAGCGTCTTCTTCAGGCCGGCGAGGTCGGCCAGCGTGTACGGTGCGCGCGCCAGGCTGGCCTGGCCGGCGGTGTAGCCGGGCGGCGTGGCTGCGGGCTGGGGCGCAGTCTGCGCTGGCGCCGGCGTGGCAGCGAGCAGGCCGATGGCCAGCGCTGCGGCCAGGCTGACGAGAGGGGAACGGATCATGGCGGGCTCCAACGGTGGATGAGCCGCCAGTGTGGGTGCCTTGCCAGGATGAAAGGTATCGAATGGTCCGGAACATGAACCCATTCGTCCCGGCCCGTGTGCGCGCTCAAGTCTGCCGGTCCACCCGCAGCGCCAGCACCACCGAGCTGTGGGTGCGCAGCACGCCGTCGATCTCGCCAATCTCGTCGAGCAGCGTGTCCAGGCGGGCCGTGGTGTCGGCGCGCAGCAGGGCCATGTAGTCGAACTCACCGCTGACGGACGCGAGCTGGCGCAGTTCCGGCAGTTCCGACAGGCGCTTGACGACCTCGCGGCCGGCCTTGGGGCTGACGGTGATGCCGACAAAGGCCTGCACGCTGCGGCCGGCCTCGTCACCGCCCAGGCGCGCCGTGTAGCCGACGATGCGGCCGCTGGTCTGCAGCCGCGCCAGCCGCGCGACGACGGTGGTGCGGGCCACGCCGAGCTTGCGCGCCAGGGTCGCCGTGCTCTCGCGTGCATTGGCCTGCAGCAGCAGGATCAGCCGGCGATCCAGGTCGTCGGATGGCTGGCTGGGGTTTACCCGTTTTTCATCCATAGCGGCGAATCATCGCGACGAATCGGCGAAACATCAATCGCTTTCGTCGGAGTAGCCCTTTCTTTCGTCACCGACCCTGCCTAGAGTGCGCCCCAGTTCAATCCCTCGACACGGAGCACCCCATGAAAATCGCCCTGCTCGGCGCCGGCCACATCGGCCAGACCATCGCCCGCCTGCTGCACGCCACCGGCGACTACCAAGTCACGGTGCTCGACAAGAACGCCGGCTATCTGAAGACGCTGGCCGCCGAGGGCATTGCCACCGCCGAGGTCGACAGCGACAACCGCGTCGCCCTGGCCGCCCAGCTGCGCGGCAAGGACGCCGTCGTCAACGCGCTGCCCTACCACCTGGCCATCACCGCCGCCGAGCTGGCGCTGGAATGTGGCTGCCACTACTTCGACCTGACCGAGGACGTGGCCGCCACCAAGGCCATCAAGGACATGGCCAAGGGCGCCAAGACCGCCTTCATGCCGCAATGCGGCCTGGCGCCGGGCTTCATCGGCATCGTGGCCCACCACCTGGCCAGCGGTTTCGACTCGGTGCGCGACGTGCAGATGCGGGTGGGCGCGCTGCCGGCCTTCCCGACCAATGCGCTCAAGTACAACCTGACCTGGTCGGTCGACGGCCTCATCAACGAGTACTGCCACCCCTGCGAAGCCATCCACGAGGGCGAGACGATTGCCGCGTTGCCGCTGGAGGGCCTGGAGCATTTCAGCCTGGACGGCACCGAGTACGAGGCCTTCAACACCTCCGGCGGCCTGGGCACGCTGTGCGAAACCTGGGCCGGCAAGGTGCGCAACCTCGACTACAAGACCGTGCGCTATCCCGGCCACCGCGACCTGATGCAGTTCCTGCTGGGCGACCTGGGCCTGAAGAGCGACCAGGGCAACCTCAAGAACATCATGCGCAAGAGCATGCCCGCCACGATGCAGGATGTGGTGCTGGTGTTCGTGACCGTGTCCGGCCAGAAGAACGGCGTGCTGCTGCAGGAAGTCTTCGCCCGCAAGATCTTCGCCACGCGTGACGGCGCCCAGCCGCTGTCGGCCATCCAGATCACGACCGCCGCCGGCATCTGCGCCGCCGTCGACCTGTTCCGCGAGGGCAAGCTGCCGCAGAGCGGCTTCGTGCGCCAGGAAGAGGTCAAGCTGCCTGACTTCCTGGCCAACCGCTTTGGCTCTGCATATCAGCAGTCGCGCCAGGTGGAATCCATCTCCTGAGCAGAATGCCGACCATGAAGCAACAAACCCACTCCGTTCTGGACGCCCTGGGCGTCCATCTGCCTGGCTCGGGCGACCTGACCGTGCGCTCGCCCATCGACGGCAGCGTGCTCACGCAACTGCCCACTGCCAGCGCGGCCGACATGCAGGCGGCCGTCGGTCGCGCCCACCAGGCCTTCAAAGCCTGGCGCGTCGTGCCCGCCCCGAAGCGTGGCGAGCTGGTGCGTCTGTTCGGCGAAGAGCTGCGCGCCCACAAGACGCAACTGGCGCAGCTGGTCTCGATCGAAGCCGGCAAGGTGACGAGCGAAGGCCTGGGCGAAGTCCAGGAAATGATCGACATCTGCGAGTTTGCTGTCGGCCTGTCGCGCCAGCTGCACGGCCTGACCATCGCCAGCGAGCGCCCGGGCCATCGCATGATGGAGCAGTGGCTGCCGCTGGGCGTCGTCGGCATCATCTCGGCCTTCAACTTCCCCGTGGCCGTGTGGGCCTGGAACAGCGCGCTGGCCCTGGTCTGCGGCGACGCCTGCGTGTGGAAACCCAGCGAGAAGACGCCGCTGACGGCGCTGGCCACGCAAGCCCTGTTCGAACGTGCGCTCAAGGCCTACCGCGCCGCGGGCCACAGCGCGCCTGACGGCCTATCCGAGCTGATCATCGGCCGCGCCGATGTGGGCGAGGCGATGGTCGACGACGCCCGCGTCGCGCTCGTCAGCGCCACCGGCTCGACCCGCATGGGCCGCGCCGTCGGCCCGCGCGTGGCGGCGCGCTTTGGCCGCTCGCTGCTGGAGCTGGGTGGCAACAACGCCATCATCGTGACGCCCAGCGCCGACCTGGACCTGACCGTGCGCGGCATCCTGTTCGGCGCCTATGGCACGGCCGGCCAGCGCTGCACGACGACGCGCCGCGTCATCATTCACGAGAGCATCCATGACGCGCTGGTCGAGCGCCTGGACCGGGCGCGTGCCCAGTTGCCCATCGGCTCGCCGGTGGAGCAGGGAACGCTGATCGGTCCGCTGATCGACGCCCAGGCTTTCGATGCGATGCAATTCGCGCTGAGCGCCGCACGCGAGCAGGGTGGCCTTGTGTCAGGCGGCGAGCGTGCATTGGCCGAGCGCTTCCCCGAGGCCTATTACGCCGTGCCGGCCCTGGTGCGCATGCCGGCGCAGACGGAGGTCGTCTGCCATGAGACCTTTGCGCCCATCCTCTACACGTTGAAATACAAGACGCTGGAAGAAGCCATTGCGCTGCAGAACGGCGTGCCGCAGGGCCTGTCGAGCGCGATCTTCACGACCGACCTGCGCGAGGCCGAGGCCTTCATGAGCGCGGCCGGCAGCGACTGCGGCATTGCCAACGTCAATATCGGCACCTCCGGCGCCGAGATCGGCGGCGCCTTCGGTGGCGAGAAGGAAACCGGCGGCGGCCGCGAGAGCGGTTCGGACGCGTGGAAGGCCTACATGCGCCGCACGACCAACACGGTGAACTACTCCAGCGAGCTGCCTCTTGCGCAGGGCGTGAAGTTCGACATCTGAGTCGAGTTCGCAAGAGCGGGGCTGAGAACTGGGCTATAGTCCGGCCTCCCTGAAAGCCCAGGTGGCGGAATTGGTAGACGCACTAGTTTCAGGTACTAGCGGGTAACTCCGTGGAGGTTCGAGTCCTCTCCTGGGCACCAAACAAAGAAAAGGCCAGCGCTTGCGCTGGCCTTTTGCTTTGGTGCCCAGGAGAGGACTCGAAGGGTTTGTCGCCGGGACCGAGGGCAAGCCCTGCGGCTTGCCCGACGCCAGGCGAAGGTTCTGCGCATGCAGGCGCAGAACCGGCAAACCGGGGTCGCGGGACGTGACCGAGTCCCCGCTGATGCGCCCTCGATGGGCGCTTCAGCGAGTGGTGGCGGCAACCGAGCCCGCAGCGGTTGCGCCAAACCACCTTTCCTCAAACTCGACAGCGGCAACACCCTTCCCAAACCACCACCCCTGCCCCCAATCGCAGCCCATCTCGCGCAGGGCCAGCATCTGCGCCTCGGTCTCGATGCCTTCGGCGACCACCGCCATGCCGAGTTCATGCGCCATCGTCACGATGGCCCGGCACAGCGCCAGTGCTTTGCCGCCGCCTTCGAGCCCCGCGACGAAGCTGCGGTCGATCTTCACCGTGTCGATGTCGTGATGCTGCAGATAGCTCAGCGACGAATAGCCCGTCCCGAAGTCGTCCAGCGAAACCGCCAGCCCCGCCTCACGCAGCGCGCGCAACCGCTCGGCGACGGTCTCGTCGCGCTCCAGCAGCAGGCCTTCGGTGATTTCGACAGCCAGCGCATCGCCCGGCAACCCCAAGCCGCGCAGATGCATGATCCAGTCGGGCTGGGTGCGGTGGCTGCGTTCGCTGAGGAACTGCACGGGTGACTTGTTGATGCTGATCTGAAAGCCGTGCTGGCCAGCGGCCCGCCATGCTTGCACCTGCGCGGCCGCCTCGCGGAAAACCCAGTCGCCAATCTCGACGATGAGGCCGCTGGTCTCGGCCAGAGGGATGAATTGCGCCGGGCCGACAGCGCCGAGCGTCGGATGCGTCCAGCGCAGCAGGGCCTCGGCCTTGCGGGGTGGTGCATCCGGCGAGCGCAGCGACAGGATGGGTTGGTAGACCAGGCTGAACTGCCCCGCCGGCAAGGCTTCGCGCAACTCGCTGGCCAGCCGCGCGCGTCGTTGTGCGGCCTCTTGCAGGGCCGGCGTGAACAGGCTCATGCGGTTGCGGCCGGCGCCCTTGGCCTCGTAGAGCGCCTGGTCGGCGTGCTTGAACAAGGCCTCGATTTCGACGCTGTCGCGCGGCGCCAGACTGACGCCGATGCTGGCGGACACATAGACCCGCTCGCCACTGACGTCGAAGGCGGTGGAGAGGGTCTCCAGCAAGTCGTGGCCGACGCGCTCGGCCGCAGCGGCCGCGTCGGGTGAGGCCAGCAGCACGGTGAACTCGTCGCCGCCCATGCGCGCCACCACGCCGCCCGAGGGCATGCAGTCCTGCAGCCGCCCGGCCACCTGCACCAGCAGCGCATCGCCGACGTCATGCCCCAGCGAGTCGTTGACTTCCTTGAAATGGTCCAGGTCGACAAACATGACGGCCAGTTCTTCGCCGCGCAGGGCCCGCAGGGTCAGCGCGCGTTCGATGCGTTCACGCAGTGACCGCCGGTTGGGCAGGCCGGTCAGCGTGTCGACCCGGGCCTGCTGCCAGACCACGGCCTCCTGGCGCTTGCGGTCGGTGATGTCGGTGTGCGTGCCCACCATGCGCAAAGGCTTGCCCTGTGCGTCACGCGAGATCACCATGCCGCGGCTGAGGATCCATTTCCAGGTGCCATCCCGGGCCAGCACGCGGTGCTCATTGCGATACACCGGCGTGCGACCGGCGAAGTGCTCCTCGCGGTCGTGGTCCATCTGCGCGAGGTCGTCGGGATGCGTGCGCGCGTCAAAGGCCTCGGGCGTCGCGTCGACATCGCCCGGCTCGAAGCCGTAGAGCCGCAAGTAGCGGTCGGAGAAGTATTCGATGCCCGCCTGCACATGCCAGTCCCAGACGCCGTCGCCGCTGGACTCCAGCGCGAGCTTCCAGACCTCGTCGGCCTCGCGCAGGCGGGCCTCGGCTTCGCGGCGTGCCCCGATGTCGGTGTGTGTGCCCAGCCATAGCGGGGAGTCCGGCAGACGCTGCGCTTGGGCCAACACCCAGCCGGCGCCGAGGCGGTACTCCATCTCGAAGCGGCCGCCGGCCTGGGCGGCGGCCCAGCGCTGCGCAAAGGCGGCGCGGTCGTCCTCATGCAGGCAACCGACGATGGCCGTCGGCAGCGCGGGGCGGTTCAGCGCTTCGGCCAGCCGCGCATTCATCCACAGCAGGCGACCTTGTGCGTCGGCCTTCCACACCTGTTGCGGCAGGGCGTCGAGCAGCGAGGCAAAGTGGACAGGCGCGGGCATTCTTCGATGGATACGGGACTCTACCGAGACTGTATGCCCGCCTCAGGCCGCGCGCAGGCGGCGCCTTGGGCCACAATCCCGCCCGCCCGAGCCGTTCGGGCGCGTTTCTGGACGAGAACTCCCGCATGAACAAGACCGATCTGATCGAACACCTGGCTGCCAAGCACGAGCTGAGCAAGGCCGAAGCCGGCCGCATCCTCGAGACCCTGCTGGACGCCGTCGTCACCACCGTCAAAAAGGGTGGTGCCTTGTCGATCCCGGGCTTCGGCTCCTTCAAGCAGCACGCACGTGCAGCCCGCAATGGCGTGAACCCCAGCACTGGCGCGAAGATCAAGATCGCCGCCGCCAAGCTGCCCAAGTTCACCGCCGGCGCTGGCTTCAAGGCCGCCGTGGATCCCAAGGCTGCTGCCAAGAAGGCGGCTGCCAAGCCTGCTGCAAAGACCGCCGCCAAGCCGGCTGCCAAGGCCAAGAAGAAGTAATTCTTCAACCGTGAGCGCACGCGGCGGCAGCCCCACCATCGTCGACGTCGCCCGCGAAGCGGGTGTGTCGATCAAGACCGTCTCGCGTGTGCTCAACCATGAGCCCGGTGTGCATGAAAGCACCCGGGACCAGGTGCTCAAGGTGGTGGAGGCGCTGCGTTACCGGCCCAAGCAGTCGGCCCGCAGCCTCGCAGGCGGACGATCATTCCTGATCGGCCTGCTCTATTACGACCCCAGCGCCGCCTTTGTCGGCAGCGTGCAGCAAGGCGCCACGGTGCGATGCCGCGAGCTGGGCTATCACCTCGTCGTCGAATCCCTTCACAACGATGCCCCCGACCTGCGTCAGCAGATCGACCGCATGGTGATGGCGCTGCGGCCGGACGGCATGATCCTGACGCCGCCCTTGTGCGACAACCCCGAGGTGCTGAGCGCGCTGCGCGAGAGTGGCACGCCTTGCGTGTTGATGTCGCCCGAGCGCGACCTGCGCGGCGTGCCCTCGGTGCGCATGGACGACGTGCATGCGGCGGAGGAGATCACCAATCTGCTGCTCAGCCTGGGCCATCAGCGCATCGCCTTCATCAAGGGGCCGGCCGACCAGTCGGCCAGCGGCATGCGCTACCAGGGCTTTGTCAATGCGCTGCATGCACATGGGTTCAAGCCCGACCCCGAGTTGTTGCAGCAGGGCGCCTTCACGTTCGAAAGCGGCCGGGACGCTGCCCACCAGTTGCTGAGCCGGCGCCAGCGCCCCACGGCGGTGTTCGCCAGCAATGACGACATGGCGCTTGGCGTGCTTGCCGCGGCTCAGCGCCTGGGCCTGCCGGTGCCGGGCGAGCTGTCCGTGGCGGGCTTTGACGATTCACCGACGGCCGCCCTCGTCTGGCCGCCGTTGACGACGGTGCGCCAGCCGGTCGCCGAGATGGCGCGCGCGGCCGTCGAGATGCTGGTGTCGGTGCAGCGGCCCGACATGGCGACGCTCGAAGAGCACGAGCTGCACAAGGTGCTGCCGCACGAGCTCGTCGTGCGCGACTCCACGCGCGCCCGCTGATCCACGCTTTATCGGCTTGCGGCGCCGCCGCAGGTATCGCTCCCAAGCCATATTGACAACGTTGTCAGGGATGCGGCAAGATGACTGGATCGAGTTTGGCTAAGCCCTGTGCGGCTGCCTGTCTTCAAGCCGTTGAGGGCTCGATCCCGAACCCGGTTTGGACCGCCGGGCTTTCCCCTGCACCCGCTCGCGGCCGCCCGGCCGCCAAGTTTCATGACGCTCCTCGATTCAGCCCACGTCGACCTCGGCACCCTTGCGCAATCGTTTCCTGCCGACTTCCTATGGGGCGTTGCCACCAGCGCCGCGCAGATCGAGGGAGCCGCCTTCGAGGACGGCAAGGGGGCATCCATCTGGGACCACTTCTGCCGCCAGCCCGGTCGCATCAAGGACGCCTCCAACATCGACGTCGCCTGCGACCACTACCACCGCTACCGCGACGACGTCGCGCTGATGAAGCGCCTGGGCCTGGACTGCTATCGCTTCAGCTTTGCCTGGCCGCGCGTCCAGCCACTCGGGCAGGGCGCCTGGAACGAGGCCGGCTTTGCGTTCTATGACCGCCTGATCGACAGCCTGCTCGAAGCCGGCCTGCAGCCGCACGCCACCCTCTACCACTGGGACCTGCCGCAGGCGCTGGACGAGAGCGTCGGCGGCTGGCTGTCTCGCGAGGTCGTCGGCCGGTTTGCCGACTACGGCGCCGAGATCGCGCGCCGCTTCGGTGACCGCCTGGCCAGCATCGCCACGCACAACGAGCCCTGGTGCACCGCCACCCTGGGCTACGAAACGGCTCAGTTCGCTCCTGGCCACACCAGCCGCGCCGAGAGCCTGCAGGTGGCTCACCACCTGCTGCTGTCCCACGGCGATGCGATCACCGCGATGCGCGCGGTGACGAAAACCAAGCTCGGCATCGTCCTCAACCACACGCCGTCCTTCCCCGCCACGCCGACCGAAGCCGACCGCCGCGCCGCCCGCATCGACGACGGCCTGAACGTGCGCTGGTACATGGACCCGATCTTCCGCGGTACCTACCCGGCCGATGCGCTGGATCACGTCGGTGCCGACGGGCCGCACATCGAAACCGGCGACCTCGACCGCATCCACCAGCCGCTCGATTTCCTCGGCATCAACTTCTACACCCGCAGCCTGTTCGGTGCCGACGGCAAGACCGTCCAGGGGCCGGGCAAGCGCGGCTTCACCGACATGGGCTGGGAAATCGTGCCGGAGGTGTTCGCCCAGCATCTGGTGCGTCTGGCCCGGGAATACAACCCGCCGCCGATGTACATCACCGAGAACGGCATGGCCAACGCCGACCGCATCGTCGATGGCCCCGAGCCTCATGTGCCGGACAAGGAGCGCATCGCCTATCTCGCGGCCCACCTGCAGGCGCTGGCAACGGCCATGAGCCTGGGCGCCGATGTGCGCGGCTATTTCTATTGGAGCCTGCTCGACAACTTCGAATGGAACTCCGGCTACGACAAGCGCTTCGGCCTCGTCCATGTCGACTACGCGACCCAGCAGCGTCTGCCCAAGGACAGCGCCCACTGGTACCGCGACTTCATCGCTCGTCACCACGCGCGACGCTGAAGGTCGCGGCCGCCCCGCTGGCTCGCGCAAGGGCGGCGGCCTATGCATTCCTCCGCGTTTGCCCCGACAAAGCGGCGGAAATTCGGTCACGTTCAGGCGCTAAGCTCCGACTTGCGCCGGCACAAGGGATTTTTCCCGGGTTGCGTCGGACGCAATCGGCCGATTTGACGTATAGCAGGAGGCTGGCTCAGGGACTACGGCAGGGTTGCCGAAGCTTGGGTGATGTCGAGGGGGGGCCCGCCGGACGGGTTCTGAGTGAATGCAGGATAGAACAAGCGATCCTCTGATTGATGTCAGCCAGTTGACTGTCGGGATGTTCATTCATCTGGACCTCGGCTGGATGTCGCATCCGTTTCCGTTGTCGAGCTTCAAGATCGCGTCTAGCGATCAGCTCCTCATCCTGCGCCGCCTCGGCCTGACCCAGGTGCGCTGGAGCCCTGCCAAGAGCGACCTGACCCTGCAATCCCCGAGCGGTGGCGACGCCGATGCCGCGACCGCCGAAGCGGCGACAGAAACCGGCACTGCCGCTTCTACGGAGCCCACGCCGGAAGAGATAGCCCGCGAAGCGCATCGCCGTGCCTTGGCGGCCCAGCGCGAGGCCATGCGCGTTTGCGAGCAGCAATACGGCGAGGCCGCCGACGGATTCCGCAGCGTCATGGACCTGGTCCAGGCCGACCCTCACCAGGCCCGCACCCAGGCCGAGTCGCTGACCGCGGCACTGCTCGACAAGATGCTGGTCGAGGGTGATCTCAATATGCGGCTGCTCAACGAGGCCGCCGGTGACCGCAGCACGGCCCACGCGCTGAACGTCTGCATCATTGCGCTGCTGCTTGGCCGCGCTTTTGGACTGGGCCGCGACGAGATGATGGATCTCGGCGTGGGCTCGCTGCTGCACGACATCGGCAAGCTCGAAGTCGCCGCCCGCCTGCGTCACCGCGACGAAAGCTTCACGGCTGCCGAGACCCAGGCCTACCAGCAGCATGTCGTCAAGGGCGTCGCGATTGCCCAGACCATGGGCCTGGCACCGGGGCCACTGCTCATCGTGGCCCAGCATCACGAGCATGCCGATGGCAGCGGCTTCCCGCAGCGCATCAACATGGACCGCATGAGCACGGGCGCACGCATCGTCGCCCTCGTCAACCGCTTCGACGGCCTTTGCAATCCGCTGATCACCTCCAAGGCCATGACACCGCACGAGGCCTTGTCGCTGATGTTCGCCCAGGGGCGCAACCGCTTCGACGCCACCATGCTGAACGCCTTCATCCGCATGATGGGCGTCTACCCGCCGGGCTCGACGGTGCAACTGACCGACGACCGCTATGCCCTCGTCGTGTCCGTCAATTCGGCAAGGCCGCTCAAGCCCCGCGTCATGGTCCACGACGTCAAGGTCGCCAAGGAAGAGGCGCTCATCCTCAACCTCGAAGAGATGCCGGACCTCGGCATCCGCCGCAGCTTGAAGCCGCAGTTCCTGCCGCGGGCCTCGCTCGACTATCTCAGCCCGCGGGCTCGCATCGCCTACTTCTTTGATGCGGCGAGCACAGGGCCAGGGGAGCTGGCCGCGTGAACGCCAGCCGCGAGGCTCACCCGGCCTTGCCGCACGTTTTCGAGGCGCCGTCCGTGATCGGCGCATTGCTGGAGGGCTTGCCCGAACCGGCCTGGTTGGTGGATGGCGAGAGCCTGACGGTCAGCGTCGTCAACCGTGCGGCGCTGCGTCTGCTCGGCCTCAAGCCCGAGCGCGCCCTGGGCCAGGCGCCGGGCGCCTTGTGCGGCTCGCTGGAGGATGAAGCCTTCTGGCAGGGGGCTGCGCGAGATCCTTTTGCACGGATCCGCTCCGACACCGTGCTGACTCACAGCGACGGTCAGCCGCGCTGGGTCAGCCGCGCCATCAGCCCCATCCACACGCCGGACGGCGGACGCTACTGGCTGGTGCTGCTGCACGACCAGACCCGCCGCCGCCGTGCCGAGGCCGAGCGCGAGACGTTGCTGGCCGAGCTGCGCGCGACGCTGGAGTCCACCGCTGATGGCATCCTCGTCGTCGACCTGGCCGGTCGCGTGCGCAGCTTCAACCGCCGTTTCGCCAAGCTCTGGGGCCTGCCGGGCGGCCTGCTGCACGAGCCCGGCGACGCCGGCCTGTGGCTGAGCCTGCAGCGCGTCATGCGCGACGGCGAGCAGTACCGGCTGCGCATTGAGGCACTGCTGGATGCGCCGCTGATGCGTTCCAGTGACGTGCTGAGACTGGCCGACGGGCGGGTGCTGGAACAGGTGTCGCTGCCGCAGATGAGCCGCGGCGAGCCGATCGGGCGAGTCTTTTCATTTCGCGATCTCAGCGAAAAGCTCGCCGCCCACCAGCGCATCGAGGAGCTCGGCCGTTCCGACGTGCTGACCGGTGCGCCCAACCGCCGGGCGCTGGCTGATCGCATCGTCCAGCAGATGGCTGCCGTCGCGACTGGCGACCCGGCACCTGCTTTCGCGCTGCTGCACCTGGACCTGGACCGCTTCAAGCAGATCAACGACACCCTGGGCCACAGCTATGGCGACCGCGTGCTGCGCGATATCGTCGAGCGCCTGCGTGGCGCCGTCGGCGCCAATGACACGCTGGCCCGCCTGGGCGGCGACGAGTTCGCGCTGCTCATCGACGGCGCGCAGATGTTCGAGGCCGA
The DNA here is from genome assembly GCF_001425165.1 of Pelomonas sp. Root405. Classification (GTDB taxonomy): domain Bacteria; phylum Pseudomonadota; class Gammaproteobacteria; order Burkholderiales; family Burkholderiaceae_C; genus Pelomonas. The sequence continues at coordinate 31,581 of NZ_LMDU01000011.1, read as the reverse complement.
AGCCGCCGCCCGCCGCGTGCAGCAATTGCTGGCCCAACCCTTCAGTTTCGACACGCTCAGCTTCACGGTCACGGCCAGCTGCGGCATTGCGCTCTACCCGGGCGACGGCAACTCACCCGACGAACTGATGGCCAGCGCCGAGCGCGCGATGCACTGGGTCAAGGAAAGCGGCCGGGCTGGTTTCCGCTTCCACGTGCCGCGGAAAGAGGTCGACCTGCTGTCGCGCATGCGCCTGGACCACGACATGCGCCAGGCCCTTGCCGAAGGTCGCTTCCGCCTGCATTACCAGCCCCAAGTGGAACTGGGCAGCGACCGCGTCATCGGCGCCGAGGCGCTGATCCGCTGGCGCGACCCGCAACGTGGCGACATCTCGCCGGCCGAGTTCATCCCGCTGGCAGAGGAAAGCGGCTTTGTCATCGCCATCGGCGAATGGGTGCTGCGCGAAGCCGTCTCGCAGGCCGCCCACTGGCTCAGCCGTGGCTTGCGCATGCCGGTGGCCGTCAACGTGTCGGCGCTGCAGTTCCAGCAGGCCCATTTCGTCGAGACCGTCGCCGAGGCCCTGCGCGAGGCCATGCTGCCGGCCAGCATGCTGGAGCTGGAGCTGACCGAGGGCGTGCTGATCGGGGATGCCGAGGAAGGCCTCAGGCGCATGCGCGCGCTGGCGGCACTCGGCGTCACGCTGTCCATCGACGACTTCGGCACCGGCTATTCGTCGCTCGCCTATCTGAAGCGCTTCCCCATCCAGCGCCTCAAGATCGACCGCAGCTTCGTTCAAGGCCTGCCGGGCGATCCCAGCGATGTCGGCATCACCAATGCCATCGTGCAGATGGGCCGCGCGCTCGGCCTGCAGGTTATTGCCGAAGGCGTGGAGACGGAGGCGCAGCGCGACTTCCTGGCCCAGGCGGGTTGTCATGAGTTCCAGGGCTATCTCTTCGCCAAGCCGCTGCGGCCCGACGAGTTCGAGCAGCGCGTGCGCCCGCGGCGCTACGTGGTTGACACGCCGGTATCGGGCTGGCTGGGGCTGGCCAACGGTTGAGTCCGGATGGCCGCGCGCACAATGCGGCCATGCTCTACCGCTTCAAATCCAAGGCAGGCGCCGACGTCATCATGATGGCCGACTCGGCCGATGCCGTGCTGCGCCTGATGGGGCGTGAACCCGCGCCCCAAGGCATCCTCGAAGCTGCGGCCCTGCCGGGGCTTGTGCTGGCACTCGAAGCAGGCGTCGCGGAAGACGATGCGCAGTTCCAGCGGGCGGTCGACGCGGCGAAGGCGGCCGGTGAACCGGTGCCGCGCCGCCAAGGTGTTTCCCTGCGCCAGCGCGCCTGGCCGCTGCGCGAGCTGATGCAGCGCAGCCACCGCGAAGGCGCCGATGTCGTCTGGGGTGTCTAGTGCTGGAGCAGGTCACCCGGCTCATCGTCATCCGCCACGGTGAGACCGCCTGGAATCGCGCCACGCGCATCCAGGGGCATACCGACATCCCGCTGAGCGCCCTCGGCCTGGCGCAGGCCGAGCGCTTGGCCGAGGCGCTGGCTGACGAGCCGCTGGCGGCCATCTATTCCAGCGATCTCAGCCGCGCGCGCCAGACCGCCGAGGCAGTTGCTCGCACACAAGGTGTGTCGATCACGTTCGACAGCGGCCTGCGTGAACGCGCCTTTGGCCGCTTCGAAGGCCTGAGCTGGCAGGAGATCGATCAGGGTTACCCTGAGGATGCGGCGCGCTGGCGCCGCCGCGAGCCGGACTTTCCCGTCGGCGGTGGCGAGAGCCTGAATGTTTTCAGCGCCCGCTGCCTTACGGCTGCCATGCGCGCCACCGCTGGCCATCCCGGTCAGAGCATCGCCCTCGTGGCGCATGGTGGTGTGCTGGACTGCCTTTACCGCGCTGCGACCCGGGTGGCGCTCGATGCGCCGCGCAGCTGGCAGCTCGGCAACGCCACCATCAACCGCCTGCTCGCGACCCCCGACGGTTTCACGCTGGTGGGGTGGAACGACGGCCACCACCTGGCGGGGTTGAGCGCCGACGACGTCGCGGCTTGAGGCGCCACGGCCATTTCAAGTCCCTAAGCCTACTGTTGCATCCACGCGTCGCTCTGGTCAGATGCGGTAAAACCCGCTCCTATACTCGCCGCCACTTGTCCTTCTAGGCACGGGCTCCAGCCCTCGCCCAACCTCTCTGTAAAGGCAAAACGATGAAGAAGATTGCACTTGTCGCCGCTCTGGCCGCTATCACCGCCGCCCCGGCTTTCGCACAAAGCTCGGTCACCCTCTGGGGCCGTATCAACACCAGCGTCGAAAGCCAGAAGGTCGGCTCGCAAGACCGCAAGGTCGTGGTGCAAAACAATTCGTCGCGCCTTGGCTTCAAGGGCACCGAAGAACTCGGCGGCGGCCTGAAGGCTTCGTTCTCGCTTGAGCACGGCTTGAACAGCGACAACGGCGCCGCCAGCGGCGGTACCACTTTCTGGAACCGCGCTTCGTGGGTTCAGCTCGAAGGCGCCTTCGGTGGCGTGCGTCTGGGCAAGTGGTTCCCGGGCTCGTACTTCGCGACGGCCGACTACGTGAGCATGCACAACCATGACACGGGCACGTCCGCTGACAACCTGTACGGCACCCGCTTCACGACCAACAACAAGGTTTCCTACTTCACGCCCAGCTCGCCGACCGGCTTCTCGGCAGAAGTGGGCGTTGCGGCCGGTGAAGGCGCCGGCCCGCGCGCGTTCGATGTGGCCGTCAATTACGACATGGGTCCTCTGCACGCCGGCTTCGGCTACGAGAAGGTCGGCAACTACAAGCAGTACGCCGTGCGCGGTCTGTACGAACTGGGTGCTTTCACCTTTGGCGGTTACTTCCAGCGTGAAGATATCGGCGGTTTCAAGACTCGTGATGTGGGCCGCCTGGCCGCCATGTACGCAATCGGCCAGTCCGAGTTCCATTTGAACGTCGGCGGCAGCCGCGCCGGTGGTGATGGCAGCTTCCGCACCGGCGGCGCCAAGCAGTTCACTGCTGGCTACAACTACAACCTGAGCAAGCGCACGAAGGCCTACGGCTTCTTCACCAAGACCGACTACAACGGTGTTGGCGTGCCCGATTTCAGCTCGCTGGCTGTTGGCGTTCGCCACAACTTCTGATCCTTCGGGATCGGAAACAGGAAAGCGCCCCGCGGGGCGCTTTTTTCATAGGCGCTCAGCTTGCGGGCGTCTATTCCGAGAACAGGTCGGGCTTGCTCGGTGGCGCCAGGCCAAGATGGCGCCAGGCCGCCAGCGTGGCGACGCGGCCGCGGGGCGTGCGTTGCAGGAAGCCCTGCTGGATCAGATAGGGCTCAATGACGTCCTCGATGGTGCCGGCTTCCTCGCCAATGGCCGCGGCGACGTTCTCCAATCCCACCGGCCCGCCGTCGAAGCGGTGCACGATGGCTTCCAGCAGCTTGCGGTCCATCAGGTCGAAGCCTTGCGGGTCGACGTCCAGCATGACCAGCGCCTTGTCGGCAATGCCGGCGACGATGCGGCCGTCGGCCTTCACCTCGGCATAGTCGCGCACGCGGCGCAGCAGCCGGTTGGCGATGCGCGGCGTGCCGCGCGAACGGCGGGCGATCTCCAGCGCGCCGTCGGCGTCGATGGGCGCGCCGAGCAATCCGGCCGAGCGCGTCACGATGCGCTGCAGTTCAGCTGGCGTGTAGAACTCCAGCCGCGCGACGATGCCGAAGCGGTCGCGCAGCGGATTGGTCAGCATGCCGGCTCGCGTCGTCGCACCCACCAGCGTGAATGGCTGCAGGTCCAGCTTGATGGAGCGTGCGGCCGGGCCCTCGCCGATCATGATGTCGATCTGGTAATCCTCCAGCGCCGGGTACAGGATTTCCTCGACGACGGGGCTGAGGCGGTGGATTTCGTCGATGAAAAGAACGTCGTTCTTCTCAAGATTGGTCAGGATGGCAGCGAGGTCCTTGGGTTTTTCAAGCACGGGGCCCGAGGTCTGCCGCAGGTTGACGCCCAGTTCGGCCGCGATGATGTGGGACAGCGTCGTCTTGCCCAGACCCGGCGGGCCGAACAGCAGCACGTGGTCCAGGGCCTCGCGGCGCTTCTTGGCCGCGCCGATGAAAATCTCCAACTGCTCGCGGGCCTTGACCTGGCCGACGTAGTCGTCCAGCAGCTTGGGACGCAGCGCGCGTTCCATCGCCTCTTCGCGGGCGGACTCGGGCGCCGCGTTGACCAGTCGCGGTGGCGCGGCGAAGTCGTCTGTCTGGATGCTCATGAAAAGCCTCTCGCCGCCGCGCATGCGGCGGCATGCGCCCGCCGAGGGCGTCGTGATGGAACAGAACGAAAAGAGGGTTTCACGACAGTTTCTTGAGAGCCAGCTTGATGCCGTCGCTGACACCGACATCAAGCGGCAAGGCCTTGAGAGCGGCTGCAGCGTCCTTCTCGCTATAGCCCAGCGCGACCAGTGCCTGCAGGATGTCCGCCTGTGCATCGTTGGCGACCGTGGCCGGCAGCGCCAGGTCAGCACCCAGCTTGCCCTTGAGCTCCAGCAACAGGCGTTCGGCTGTCTTCTTGCCGATGCCGGGCACCTTGGTCAGTCGGCCGGCTTCCTGGCGGGTCACGGCCTGCGCCAGTTCGGCGACCGACAGGCCCGACAGCAACCCGAGCGCCATCCTCGGTCCGACGCCGCTGATCTTGATCAGCTGGCGGAAGGTGGCTCTTTCCTCGTGGGTGAGGAAGCCGAACAGCTGATGCGCGTCCTCGCGCACGGTCAGGTGGGTCAGCAGCACGGCGCGTTCGCCCAGGCCACCCAGGTTGAAGAAGGTGCTCATCGGCACATCCACTTCATAGCCGACGCCCGCCACGTCGATGACGACCTGCGGCGGCGATTTCTCGGCGATGACGCCGCTGAGTCTTCCAATCATGGCCCGATTATCCGGGCCGGTTCAGGCTCAGTTGCGACCGAACAAACCCAGGCGCTGCGCTTCCAGCGCGGCCTCTGCGCGCGAGCTCACGTTGAGCTTGCGGTAGATCTGCTTCACATAGTCGGCAATGGTGTGGCGGGAAAGGCCCAGCTGCACACCGATTTCCGGCAGCGTGTAGCCCTTGGCCACCCGAAGCAGCACTTCGGTTTCACGGTCCGTCAGGGAGACTTCGTGCAGCAAGGTCGAGGTCGGCTTCTTCACCTGTGCCGCGAAGTAGGCAATGACCTTGCGCGCGATGGACGGCGACAGCGGCGGCTCGCCGCCACTCATGCGCTGTAGCTGTTCGACGAGCAGCTCGCGGGACTGTTCCTTGAGCAGATAGCCGAAAGCGCCTGCCTGCAATGCGGGGAACAGGTGCTCGTCGTCGTCGTGGATGGTGACGATGACCGACTGCACCTCGGGTTGCTTCTCGCGCAGCGCGGCGATGACTTCGACGCCCGAGCCGTCGGGCAAGCCGAGGTCGAGCAACGCCAGCGTGAAGCGCTGGCCGTTGACCAGGGCCAGTGCGTCCTGCACGCGCGAGCATTCGGTGATCTGAGCGTTGGCGAACACCTGCTTGACCAGCGCCTTGAGCCAGGCACGAATCTCCGGGATGTCTTCGAGCAACAGGATGTGGTTCATGGCGGGCCTCAAAAGCTAGAGCGGAATCGTCAGACGGATGACAGTACCCCAGCCCGGGCCGGATTCAACCAGGCATTGGCCATGCATTTGCTTGGCGCGTGATTTCATGCTCGCCATGCCGTGGCCTCTGTCCAACCTGCCGTCCAGTTCGGTCGGTATGCCCTGTCCGTTGTCCTGAATCGTCAAGATGAAATCACCCTCCTGCACCGCGCTGGAAATGGTCGCGTGCGTTGCGCCGCTGTGCTTGATGATGTTGGAGACCGACTCACGCAGGATGCGCGTCGTCTGCACGTAGGAGCGCGCCTGGAACGTGTGCTCGATGTCTTCTGCGGGCGACTTCCACTCCGCCAGGATGTTGGCTTGGCCGAGGCGCGACACGACTTCAGCACGCCAGTCGCCTAATGCATCGATCAGGTGGACCGGCTTGCCGGTCAGCCCACGCACCGACAAACGCATCTCTTCCAGCGCTTCGCGCGCCAGCGTCGAAATGCGGTCGGACTCGCTGGTGTGCACGATGGTCAGCAGCTTGGCGCCGAGGTCGTCGTGCAGGTCGGCCGCAATGCGCTTGCGCTCGCGTTCGGTGACCTGTTCGAGCTTCTGCTCGGCGAGCTGGGCATGGCTGCGCTCGACGTCGGCGATGCGCTCTGACATGCGCTGCTCGATGGCCGCAATGCGCTTCTCGGCATCCAGCCGGGCATGGGCGACGCTGTTCACCAGTTGCAGCCCCAGCGCCAGCATCAGCACCGGCAGCGCCAGGCTCAACCAGGGTGAGGCCGACAGCCATAGCGGCTCGCTCAGCGCGGCAAGTGCCATCTCGGCGAGAAGGGCCAGCATGGTCGGCAGCAGCAGCACGGCCATCAGGCGGAACTCGCGAGCCTGCATCTCGTCGGGCGCTGCCTCCAGGCGCAACCGGCGCAACCACAGCGCCCAGCCCATCGCGGCAATCAGTTCCAGGCTCAACACCACCTGCCACAGCGTCGCAAGGATGCTGACCTGGCCACCTGTGAGCAGCAGGCTGGCCGGCACGACCAGGCACTGGATCAGCAGCGCATGGTCAATCCAGCTGCGCTTCCAGTTCATCTGGCGCAGCAGGTATTGCACGCCGCACAGCACCAGCAGCGTCATCAGCAGAGGCCGCAGCCCGGCGGCGCCCGAAGCGCCGGCCGCGCGCAACACCACCCAGCTCAACATCATGCCGACCAGGAAGTTCGCAGGCTTCTCGCGGTGGTGCAGGCCGGCGACCAGGCCGACGATGGTGGCCATCAGTGCCAGCATCGCGGCCACCCAGCCACGGAACACGGCGGCCCATTCAGGACCGGCCAGCGTCTGGGCATGGGCGACGGCAGGCCAGACCAGCGCCGCGGAAACCAGCAGAAAAAGAGGAAGGCGTCGGGCCATTGCGGCTTGCGGCGCGGTCGGGGGAGTCATGGGGCGGCATTGTGCGGGAGGGGCAGGCTCGCGTGCGGGCGGGAATGCACCAGCGACAATTCCCGCTCTCACTCTTCAGAACCCATCGTGATCCTGCGCTTCACCCTCGATCCGGCCGACAACACCCGTCTGGCGCGCGTCTGCGGCAGCCTCGACGCCCACCTGCGCGAGATCGAGGCCAGTCTCGGCGTGAAGCTCAGCCGGCGCGATGCCGAGTTCCGTGTCGACGGCCCCAAGGCCGCCGCCGAACGCGCCAAGGCTTTGCTGGAAAGCCTCTACGAACGCGCGCGCCGCCCGCTGCCGGCCGAGACCTTGCAGCTTGCCCTCATCGAAGCCAGGGCGCCCGAGCCGGACGCGGCCGCGCCGGGCGACGAAGACCCGCTGGTGCTGCGCACGCGCCGCACCGACTTGTCGGCGCGCACGCCGCGCCAGCATCAATACCTGCAGCAGATCCTGTCGCACGACATCACCATCGGCCTGGGCCCCGCGGGCACCGGCAAGACCTTTCTGGCCGTGGCCTGCGCGGTCGATGCGCTGGAGCGTTCGACCGTGCAGCGCATCATCCTCACGCGCCCGGCCGTCGAGGCCGGCGAGCGCCTGGGTTTTCTGCCGGGCGACCTGACGCAGAAGGTCGACCCCTATCTGCGACCGCTCTACGACGCCCTCTACGACCTGCTCGGCTTCGACCGCGTGACCAAGGCCTTCGAGAAGGGCCAGCTGGAAGTCGCGCCGTTGGCCTTCATGCGCGGCCGCACGCTCAACCACGCCTTCGTCATCCTTGACGAGGCGCAGAACACCACCCCCGAGCAGATGAAGATGTTCCTGACGCGCCTGGGCTTCGGCAGCCGCTGCGTCGTCACCGGCGACACCAGCCAGATCGACCTGCCGCGCGGCGTGCAGTCCGGCCTCATCGACGCCGAGCATGTGCTGGCCAAGGTCAAGGGCATCGCGATGACGCGCTTCACCAGCGCCGACGTCGTGCGCCATCCGCTGGTGGCCCGCATCGTCGAGGCCTATGAAGCCCGGGCCAAGCGCGAGGCGCGTGAAGCATGAAGCCGGCGCTCAGCCTGTCGTTGCAGTTCGCCGACCCCCGCCACCGCGCACTGCTGCCGCGCCACAAGGTGCAGCGCTTCATCCGCGCGGCGCTGGAACTGCCCGGCGAGATCGCCGTGCGCATCGTCGACGCGGAAGAGGGGCGCGCGCTGAACCGCGAGTACCGCGGCAAGGACTACGCGACCAATGTGCTGACCTTCGACTACGCCCACGAACCGGTGGTCGGCGCCGACCTCGTCATCTGCGCCGAAGTCGTCGAGCGCGAAGCGGCCGAGATGGGCGTCGCGCTGCTCGACCATTACGCCCACATGCTGGTGCACGGCGCCCTGCACGCGCAAGGCTATGACCACGAAGCCGACGACGAGGCAACGGCCATGGAAGCGCGTGAAAGCGAAATCCTCGCTGCCCTCGGCATCGCTGACCCCTACCGGCGCAGCTAGCGTTTCGTGCCGAGGTAGCGCTTGCGGCGGAACAGCAGCCCGAGGCCGCAGGCCAGCAGCAGGATCAGCGCGATGGCTTCCCAGAAACCCGCCGGGTTCTTGACCAGCGGCATGACGTCGAAGTTCATGCCGAAGATGCCGGTGATCAGGTTCAGCGGCAGGAAGATGGCGGTCAGCACGGTCAGCGTGCGCATGATGCTGTTGGTGCGGTGGCCGAGGGCGCTGAAGTGCATCTGCACGGCCGATTCGGCGGACGACTCCAGCCGCCGCACATGGGTCAGCACGCGTTCGACATGTTCGAGGACGTCGCGCGAGCGCACCCGCAGCAGTTCGCGCTCGCGCGTGACCTGTGGGTCGCCGTCGGCCGGCCACTCGTCCAGCGCGTCTATCCACTCCTGGATGGCGGCGCGCTGGTCCTCGCAGGTGTCCTCCAGGCGGTGCAGCGCGTCGCGGCTTTCAAGCAGCAGCGGCCAATCGTTGAACTCGCTGTTCTGATCCAGCAGCACCCGCTGCAAGGTGGCGAGCTGGCGCGTCAGCAGGCGGCGCAGCTCCAGGTAGCTGTCGACCATGTGGTTGACCATGCGCAGCATCAGGTCGGCCGGGCTGGCGGGCAGGCGGGCGCCGCTGCGTGGGTCGCGTTTGTCGCGGCCTTCGGTCAGCCGGTCGAGCTTCTGCGCAAAGAACTCGCGCACCTGGCAATCGGTCGGGTGCACGGTGATCAGCACGCGGTCGAAGACGGCGAAGCCGACGGGGCTGGTGTCGATGGCGCGCAGCGCGCGCTGGGCCGAGGCCAGCGTGCCGTGCTCGTCGTCGACGAAGAGGTCGTGGCTGCCGGGCGCCGCGGCCAGGCGGCGGAACACCAGCATGTCGTACCAGGACGTGTAGTCGAAGTGCGAGGGCAACTGGTTGTTGATCAGGTCCGCCACATGCAGGTCGACGATATTGCCGCAGCCCCAGCGCGCCAGCGCCTGCTGTGCGGCCGCTTCGCCCACCTCGAACTCGCGCCGCCCGTAGCCCAGCCACAGGAAGCCGCGCGTGGGCAAGGTCTCGGGCAGCGCCGCCAGCTCCGTGAAGCTGTCGAGTTCGATGTGGAAGACCCGCACGGGCTCAAGCCCCCTTCAGCAGCCGCGCGGCGTCGAGCGCGAAATAACTCAGCACGCCGTCGGCGCCCGCGCGCTTGAAGGCCAGCAGCGACTCCATCATGACGGCGTCGTGGTCGAGCCAGCCATTGGCCGCGGCGGCCTTGACCATCGCGTACTCGCCGCTGACCTGATAGGCAAAGGTCGGCACGCGGAATTCGTCCTTCACGCGCCGCACGATGTCGAGGTAGGGCATGCCAGGTTTGACCATCACCATGTCTGCGCCCTCGGCCAGATCCAGAGCCACCTCGCGCAGCGCCTCGTCGCTGTTGCCGGGGTCCATCTGGTAGGTCTTCTTGTCAGCCTTGCCGAGGTTGGCGGCCGAGCCGACCGCGTCACGGAAGGGGCCGTAGAAGCTGCTCGCGTACTTGGCGCTGTAGGCCATGATGCGCGTGTGGATGTGCCCGGCCGCTTCGAGTGCCTGGCGGATCGCACCGATGCGGCCATCCATCATGTCGCTGGGAGCGACGATATCGACACCCGAGTCGGCCTGCACGATGGCTTGCCTGGCGAGGATCTCGACGGTCGGGTCGTTCAGGATGTAGCCGCTGTCATCGATGACGCCGTCCTGGCCGTGGCTGGTGAAGGGGTCCAGTGCCACGTCGGTCAGCACGCCCAGTTGGGGGAAATGCTTCTTCAGCGCCCGCACCGCGCGCGGTACCAGGCCGTCGGGGTTCAGCGCCTCGGCGCCGTCGGGCGTCTTCAGCGCGGCATCGATGACGGGAAAAAGGGCGATGACCGGCACGCCCAGTTCGACGCACTGCTCCGCCGTGCGCAGCAGGTGGTCCAGGCTCTGGCGCGACACGCCCGGCATCGATGCCACGGGGTCCAGGCGGTCCTCGCCTTCATGGATGAAGACCGGCAGGATCAGGTCGCTGGCCTGCAAGGAATGTTCGCGCACGAGGGCGCGCGTGAAGGCGTCGCGGCGCAGCCGGCGGGGGCGTGCCAAAGGGTAGGCGGAGGGAGTGAAAACTGAGCGCGGCACGTCGAGTCCTCGGGCGAGCAGACAGGTCAAAAGGGCTGCGGCCCGGCGCGTGATGGACGACACATCCAGACGTCATTTATTCGTGACGTCACCGCTCAAGCGCGCTAAACTTGCCCGCGAATGATAGCCGCAAGGTGGTCGTTCCCTGCTTTTCCTCCCTGAGCAGGAGCCTTGACGTGATGACAGCGAAAAGGCTTTCTCGCCCCGGTCTTGAACCGGGGCTTTTTTTTGGCGGCCGCCGGTCCGTTGTGTCGCGGAGCGACCCAACCCGCACTGCCATGCGGCGTGCCTCCGGCCCGTGCCCGTCTCTCCCCCAAGCCCGCCCGCTTCGCAATCGGGCTTGAAGCCGGTCGGGCTGGCGATGGCGCTGCCCATAATGCCGCCATGCTCTGGGTCAAAGCCTTTCACATCGTCTTCGTCGCAGCGTGGTTCGCCGGCCTGTTCTACCTGCCGCGCATCTTCGTCAACCTGGCCATGGTGCAGGCCGACAGCCATGCCGAACGGGAGCGGCTGCTGCTGATGGCGCACAAGCTGCATCGCTTCAGCAGCATCTTGATGGGCGTGGCGCTGCTGCTCGGTGTGTGGGTCTGGCTCGGCTTCGGCGCCGGGCGCTTTACGGGCAGCTACTGGTTGCACGCCAAGTTGTTGCTCGTGGTCGGTGCCGTCGGCCTGCATCACATGAACCGCCGGTTGCTGCGCAGCTTCGAGGAGTTGTCCAACCGCCGCAGCCACCGCTGGTTCCGTGTCTACAACGAGTCGGCCGTGCTGCTGTTTGCCGCCATCGTCGTGCTGGCAACGGTCAAGCCGTTCTGAAGCAAGTTCCTGCCGTGCGTCGCCGCCAAAGCTCTGCCACCTGGCTGCTGCTGGCCCATGTCGGCCTCGTCATCTACGCCAGTCTCTACCCGTTCTGGCCCTGGCGATGGCCGCCCGGCATGGGGCTGCCTTGGCTGTTCGGTCTGCCTTGGCCGCCACGCTTCTGGGCCTTCGATGTCGAGGCCAATCTGCTCGGCTACATCCCCTTGGGGCTGCTGGGCTTTGCGGCGGCAATGCGCTCGGGCTGGGGCCTGAGTGGCGGTCTGTTGGTCGGCTTTCTGCCCGGGCCGCTGCTGTCCTTCGGCATGGAGACGCTGCAGTTCTTCGTGCCGGGCCGGGTGCCGTCGTTGTCCGACTGGGCGCTCAATGCCGCCGGCAGCACCTTGGGTTTGCTGCTCGGCCTGGTGCTCAGTGGGCTGGGGGGGCTGCAGCGCTGGGAGGATGTGCGCGACCACTGGTTTGGCGCCAGCAGCGCGCCGGCGCTTGCACTGTTGGCGCTGTGGCCCGTGGCCTTGCTGTATCCCACGCCGCTGCCCTTCGGCCTTGGCCAGTGGCTGCCCTGGTGGCGCGAGACCTTGCTGGATGCGCTGGCCGGTACGCCCTGGGCGCTGAACTGGGGCGATGCCGTCACGGTCGAGCACGAGCTGCCGCCAGGCCTGGAGGCGCTGGCGATTGCGCTCGGCTTGGTGGCACCGGTGTTGCTGATGATCACCGTGGCCCGCCCCGGGCTGCGCCGCTTGGTGCTCGCCAGCGGCGCCGTGCTGCTTGGCCTACTTGGGACCGCCACCGCCACGGCAATGGCCTTCGGTCCCGACCATGCGTGGGCATGGCTCGGCGAGGCGACGCGGCCCGGCGTCGGCTTGGGGCTGGCCTTGTCGCTGCTGGCTTGTCTGCTGCCGTCGCGCGTGGCGGCGGCCTTGGGGCTTTTCGTGCTCTGCGCATTGATCGGCCTCATCAGCGTGGCGCCCAGCGACCCTTATCTGGCACTGAACATGCAGGCTTGGGAGCATGGGCGCTTCGTCAACCTTTATGGCCTGACGCGGTGGGTGGCCTGGACCTGGCCCTTCATCGCCCTGGCCTGGCTGGCGGCGCGGCTGGTGCAAAAACCCCAGTGAGACAATCCAGCGCGATGAGTTACTACCAGCGCCACCTCTTCGTTTGCCTGAATCAGCGCGCCAACGGTGAGGCCAGTTGCGCCGACCACGACGCGCAGGCCGGCTTTGACCACTGCAAGTCGCGCGTCAAGCAACTCGGCCTGGCCGGTAAGGGCGGCGTGCGTGTCAACAAGGCCGGTTGCCTGGACCGCTGCGCGGGCGGGCCGGTGGCCGTTGTCTACCCCGAGGCTGTCTGGTATTCCTGGGTCGACAAGAGCGACCTGGACGAGATCGTCGAAAGCCATCTGCGCGACGGCAAGGTCGTCGAACGCCTGGTGCTGCCGGATTCAGTCGGCCGATGAACTCGCAGACCGAAAAGCGCCTGATGCCCGGCCCGGCCGGGCAGATCGAGGTGGCGATCGACCTCCCCGCCGACGGCGCCGCGCCGGTGGGCACCGCCCTGATCTGCCACCCCAACCCCACCCAGGGCGGCACGATGGACAACAAGGTCGTGCAGACGCTGGCGCGCGCTTTCATCCAGCTGGGCTGGCGCGCCGTGCGCTTCAATTTCCGCGGCATCGGCAAGTCCGAAGGCGGCTGGGACGAAGGCCGCGGCGAGGTCGATGACGCGCTGGCCGTGCTCGACGCCCTCCGTGCACCCGGCGAGGCCTTGATCCTGTCGGGCTTCTCTTTCGGCGGCTATGTCGCCTCACGCGCCGCTCAGCGCTTGGCCGAGCCAGCGCAGCGTCTCGTCCTCGTCGGACCGGCAACCAGCCGCTTCGACACCGCCCCCGTGCCGGCCGACACCGTGGTCATCCACGGCGAGGTCGACGACGTCGTGCCCCTCTCCGCCGTGCTCGACTGGGCGCGGCCGCAGAGCCTGCCGGTCACCGTCGTCCCCGGCGTGGGCCATTTCTTCCATGGGCAGCTGCCGCTGCTCAAGTCTCTTGTGGTGCGCGCTTTCGATCCGGCAAAGATCTAGTGCCGCGCCCGAACCGATCCCGATGAAACGACTGCTAGCTTCCTTCCTGACCGCCCTGTCTCTCGCCGCGCATGCGCAGGCCCCTCAGCCACCCGAGGTCGCCGCGCGCAACTATGTGCTGATCGACCTCACGACGAACAAGACCCTGGCCGAGCGCGATGCTGACGCGCCGCAGGATCCGGCGTCTTTGACCAAACTGATGACGGCCTATGTCGTCTTCGGCGCCTTGCGCGACAAGAAGCTGACCCTGGAGCAGACCCTGCCCGTGTCCAAGCGCGCGTGGGATGAGCGCAAAGGCGACCCGTCGCTGATGTTCATCGACACGACGATGACGCCCAAGGTCGACGAGCTGCTGCGGGGCCTCATCATCCAAAGCGGCAACGACGCCGCCGTGGCGCTGGCCGAGGGCGTGGGCGGCACGGTCGAGGGCTTTGTCCAGCTGATGAATCGCCAGGTCCAGGCCTGGGGCCTGAAAAACACCGAGTTCAGGAATGTGACCGGCATGTCCGAGCCCGGCCACAGGGCCAGCGCGCGCGACATTGCCTCCGTTGCCGCCCACATCATCAAGGACTACCCCGAGTACTACGCCTACTACTCGCAGCGCGACTACACCTTCAACAAGATCCGCCAGGACAACCGCAACCTGTTGCTGCGCCGCGACCCGACGGTGGACGGCATGAAGACCGGCTACACCGAAGCCGCCGGCTACTGCCTGGTGTCCAGCGCCAACCGCGACTTCCCCAACGGCAAGCGCCGCCTGCTGTCCGTCGTCATGGGCACGTCCTCCAAGGAAGCCCGCGCCAGCGAAAGCCAGAAGCTGCTGAACTGGGGCTACACGGCCTTTGACGCAGTCAAGGTCTTCGATGCCGGCAAGGCCATCGCCACAGTGCCGGTCTGGAAGGGCGAGGCCAAGGAGGCCAAGCTCGGCGCCGCCGATGCGATCTACGTGGCCGTGCCGCGCGGCGACGGGGCCAAGCTGCAGACTCAGGTCGAGCGCACCGACCCGCTGGTCGCGCCGCTGAACAAGGGCCAGCGTGTCGGCACGCTGCGCGTCACGACGACGGCCGGCGCGCCGGTCGCCGAGGTGCCGCTGATCGTGCAGGAGGCCGTGCCGCAGGCCGGCTTGTTCGGCCGCGCTTTCGACTCCCTGCGCCTGTGGATCAAGTGAGGCCCCGGCATGGCTGAAGAAAAATCGCTGATCGAGTACCCGTCGCAGTTCCCCATCAAGGTCATGGGGGCGCAGGTCGACGGTTTCGTCGAGGCCATCGCCCATGTCGCGCGGCAGTTCGATCCCGGCTTCGACGCATCGACCATCGAGCAGCGCCCCAGCAAGGGCGGCAACTATCTCGGCCTGACCATCACCATCACGGCGACGAGCCGCGAGCAGCTCGACGAGCTCTACCGCACGCTGACCACGCACCCGATGGTCAAGGTCGTGCTCTGATCAAGTCGACGCGTCGGCATCCTGCATCGCCTTGAGCTTGGCCTTGGCCGCGACGTCGCCATTCCTCGCCGCCACGTCGTACCAGTAGCGCGCAAGGCGCTCGTCGGCCTCGACGCCCAGGCCGCTTTCGAACATGGATGCCACCAGGTATTGCGCGCCGACATCGCCCGCTTTGGCAGCCTCCAGATACCAGCGATGGGCTTGACGCATGTCCTGCGTCCGGCCTCTGCCAAGGTAGTAGCAGGTGGCGACTGCCAGCGCGCCGTCGCCGTTGCCATGCTCGCCGGCACGCTCGAACCAGCCGCAGGCGGCCGCCGGGTCGGGCTTGCCGCGGCGACCCTGCTCGATCATTTCGCCTAGCGCGTTCTCGGCCACCGCCAGGTTTTGCGCCGCGGCCCGCTGCAGCAGCTGCCAGGCCTTGGCGTCGCTGGCCCCGGGCAGTTCCTTGCGCAGATTCATCATCGCGAGGTTGAACTGGCCCAGCGCTTCGCCGCGCTTGGCGGATTCAGCAAAGCCTCGGGCAGCGCCCTTCAGGTCGCCGCCGTCATAGGCGGTCAGCGCGTCGGACAGGTTGGCAGCTTGTGCCATCGAGGTAGCGAGCAGCAGGGCGGCAATCAGTGGCGTCTTCATTGGGTCGAGTCGGCTCAGCAGAGCCAAGGCTTACAGCGGCTGCCTATGATGCCCGCATGATCGTCAAGACCCTGGGGCGGGTCGATTACCTGACCACGCTGGAGGCCATGCGCGCCTTCACGGCGACGCGCGACGCGGCGACGCCGGACGAGCTGTGGCTCTGCGAGCACCCGCCCACCTTCACCCAAGGCATTGCCGGCAAGCCGGAGCATCTGCTGTTGCCGGGCGACATTCCGGTCGTGCCGACGGAACGCGGCGGCCAGGTGACGTATCACGGTCCGGGGCAGATCACCGCCTATCCGCTGGTTGACCTGCGCCGGCTGGGCGTCTTCGTCAAGGAATACGTCTTCCGCCTGGAGACGGCCATCATCCAGACGCTCGACAGCTATGGCGTGACCGGCCTGCGCGTGGCCGGCGCGCCGGGCATCTATGTGCGCCCGGCGGACCCCGGCAGCCACGCGGCGCTGGCCGGCCCAGTCGACCCGGCGAACGCTTTCAAGGATCTGGCCAAGGTCGCCGCCCTGGGCATCAAGGTCAGCCGCCACTGCACTTATCACGGCCTTGCGCTCAATGTCGCGATGGACCTGGAGCCCTTTCAGCGCATCAACCCCTGCGGCTACGAAGGGCTGGCAACCACATCCCTCGATAAACTCGGGGTTTTCACCGACTGGCCGACCGCGGCCGGGCGGCTCGCCGAGCGGCTCTCGGCACAGCTCTCGCCATGACCATGTCCGACACCACCTACGACCCGACGATCAAGCAAAAGGCCGAGGCCAAGACCTCCCGCATCCCGATCAAGATCGTGCCGGCCGAGGTGCTGAAGAAGCCCGACTGGATCCGGGTCAAGGCCGGTTCGCCGACCACGCGCTTCTACGAGATCAAGCAGATCCTGCGCGAGCACAAGCTGCATACCGTCTGCGAAGAAGCTTCGTGCCCCAACATCGGCGAGTGCTTCGGCAAGGGCACGGCGACGTTCATGATCATGGGCGACAAGTGCACGCGCCGCTGCCCGTTTTGCGATGTCGGCCACGGCAGGCCGGACCCGCTGGACGCGGACGAACCGCTGAACCTGGCCAAGACGATTGCGGCGCTCAAGCTCAAGTACGTCGTCATCACCAGCGTCGACCGTGACGACCTGAAGGACGGCGGCGCCGGTCATTTCGCCGAGTGCATCACCAAGACGCGCGAGCTGTCGCCGTCAACGCAGATCGAGGTGCTGGTGCCCGACTTCCGCGGCCGCGCCGACCGCGCGCTGAATATCCTGAAGGCCGCGCCGCCGGACGTGATGAACCACAACCTGGAAACCGCGCCGCGCCTGTACAAGGAAGCGCGTCCGGGTTCGGACTACCAGTTCAGCCTGGACCTGCTGAAGCGCTTCAAGGAAGAAGTGCCCGGCGTGCCGACCAAGAGCGGCATCATGGTCGGTCTGGGCGAGACCGACGACGAGATCCGCCAAGTCATGCGCGACATGCGCGCGCACCACATCGACATGATCACCATCGGCCAGTACCTGGCGCCCTCGGGACACCATCTGCCGGTGCGCCGCTACGTGACGCCGGACATGTTCAAGCAGTTCGAGAAGGAAGCCTACGAGCTGGGCTTCACGCACGCGGCCGTGGGTGCGATGGTGCGTTCGAGCTACCACGCGGACGAGCAGGCGCATGCCGCGCTGAACCCGACGGCGGCCTGATCAGAACGGCCGTGTCGGCCTCGGCTGGGGCGCCATCGGCGGCACCTGTGGCGACTCGTTCAACCGCAGGAATTTGAAGCCGGCCAGCTCCGCCTTGTTCTGCCCGGCCTGGCGCGCATCGCGCTCGGCCAGGCGGGCGATGAAGGCCTGCAGCGTTTCTTCGCGCACCTGGGGCTCGGCCGAATGCAGCAAGCGGCGGGAGCCGTCCGCGCCGGTGACGATCAGCCCGACATGCGAGGCGTAGTAGTTGCCGTTGCGACCCGAGATCACGTTCACGAAATCGCCGTCCTGCAACTGCGCCTCGATGGCGGCCACGTCTTGCTTGGCGACGTAGACGTCGTCGAAGGGCTGCACCGGGATGTCGCGCTGGATCTTGAATTGCTTGAGCAGGAAGGCCTGGCGGTCGATGCGCTGGTGGTAGGGCCGCGTCGGCACGCCGAGCGTGGCGGTGACGTCCTGCACCAGCCAGCCATTGGCGACGTTCCAGTCTGCCTCGGTGTAGTGGTTGCGCGTGGCCGTGCCGATGACACCATCGCGGTAGCGGATGCGCTGCAGCATCCAGAAGAACTCCTCCCACGATGCGCTCAGCGCCATCGCGTAGGTGTGCTCGGCGAACACCACGCAATCGCTCTTGGCCAGGCTGAACAGCGGCTGCGTGTCGTAGGTCTCGTAGGGAAACTCGCCGAGCAGGAACAGCTCGTAGGGTTGGCCGATGTTCTTGCGCGCCAGCGCGGCGATGCGCTGGCGCAGGTTCGGCTGGTCCAGCTGCTGCCAGGCCAGGAAGCGTCCCAGCTCGGCGGGCTGCATCTGGTAGAGCGGCTTGTTCAGCAGGCTGCCGAGCTGGGCGGCATCCAGGCCGACGCGCTGTGCCGCGTCGAGTTGCGCCAGCGTGGGCTCGATACGCGGCGGTATGGGCTGATGGGCGCAGGCGGCCAGCAGCAAGGCGGTGGCCAGGGCACAGAGGGTCTTTCGCATCACGCCAGTGTCAGCGCACCGGGACTGCGGCGTCCATGAGAGCTTGTGCGGCTCCCATAACGCGACGAATGGTCGTGTTCAGGCCTCGGCCAGCAGCTTCTCGATCAGGCCGTGCAGCGCCGCGAAGTCGGGTTCGCCCACATAGCGCTTGACGATCTCGCCGCGCTTGTTGATGAGGAAGGTGGTCGGGGTCATCTGCACCGGGCCGAAGGCGTTGGCCACGCTGCCGGTGTTGTCGATGGCCACACCGAAGGGCAGCTTGCGGGTCTCGGCGAACTTCGACACGAAGGCCGGCGGGTCATAGCTCATTGCCACGGCCAGCGTGTCTAGCCCACGAGCCTTGAACTTCTCGTGCGTGGCGACGATCTGCGGCATTTCCTTCACGCAGGTCGCGCAGCTGGTGGCCCAGAAGTTGACGAGCATGACCTTGCCGGCCCACTGCTGGGAGCTGGCCTTCTGACCGTCCAGTAGCACGTAGTTGACGGCCGGCGCCTGTTCGCGGGCGCAGCCCGAAAGCACGGCGGCGCAGGCAAGCAGGGCGGCAGAGATCAGTCGGCGGGACAGCATGGGGCGAAGTTTAGGCGCCGGCCCGATCTCCCCGCCGCGGTCAAGGCCGCTTGGCCAGTTCGAACATCAGCAGCGACGGCAGCGCGTCGGGCAGGTGGCGGCGCGAGATGCGCGCCACACCGTCGTTCGTGGCGGTGGATAACTGCGTGCGGTGCTCGCCGTCGAACATCTCGACAAAGGTGAAGTCGGGCGCATCGCGGTTGACGCCGGCGATCAGCTGCAACATCGGCTCGCTCATCAGCGCGGCGTCGAAGAGCAGGGCGTGGGGCAGGCCTTCACGGCAGAACTGTTCGGCCTCGGCCACGCTGCCGACGGCGTCGATCAGCATGCCCATGTGGCGCACGGCGGCGTGGGCTTCTGCCCGCAGTTCGCGGTGGGGCGACACGATCAGCAACTGGCAACCTGCCAGTGGGCGCGAATTGCCGCCCAGGCGTTCGGCCTCGGCTTCGAGGCGGCTCAGCGTGCTGTCGGGCGCTGGCGGCGCTTCGTCGGGCACGAGCTGGTTGAACTCCAGAGTCAGCAGCGTGATGCCAGCCTCCTGCTCGCGCAGCGGCAGCACGCCCAACGTGATGGCCGTCTGTTCCAGCAGCCGCCATGCCAGGGAATCGAGCCCAGGCGCGGCCGGGTGCTCCTCGCCATCGTCGCTGAGGAGTTCCAGCGATCGGTGGGCGAAGCGGCAGCTCAGGCGGGCCTTGACCGGCCAGGGCGTCAGGTCCAGGCGCAGGTCGACGGAGGAATGCGTGTTGGCCAATGCCCAGTCCATCAGCGCGTTCAGCAGCGCGAAGAGCAGGGCGCCGTCGGCCCAGATCTCGACGGGTTTGAGCGACTGGCGCACCTGCACGCCGCGTGCCTGTGTTTCGCGGCTGCGCTGGGCGAGCACGCTGCGCAGCATCTGGGTGAGGTGCTGGCGCTCTCGGCTCAGGCGCAGTCGGCCGGACGCCAGGCGCGCAAGCTGCTGGCCCAGCATGCCGGCGGTGCGCGCGTCGTCGACGCTGCGGCGCAGCAGTCGCAGGCCGCGTCGGTCGATCTGGCCGGTGGTCGCGAGGTTCTGGATCTGCTCCAGTGCCGCGCTCAGCGGACCGGCGATCTCGGCGCCGAGCTGCTGGACGATGTCCGCCCACTGGACCGGCGTCGGCTCAGGCGTGACATCGTTGGCGGCACTTGCTGGCGCGGAAGAAGGCGGTGTAGACATGACCCGGTGGCTGCGGACCCGAGGCGGATGGTTCTAGGTGGTTGGCCCACCTCGGTGCGTAGACGCATGCTGAGGACTGGTCGGCCAAGCCTCCATCCCCCAGCCAGGGGGAAACCCTGGGTTGAGGGGTGGGTTTGCTCTCACGCGATCACGCCGGCGGCCCGCCAAGTCGTGATTTCTTCCGCACTACAGCCGGCTTCACGCAGCAACTCGTCGCTGTGCTGCCCCAACAGCGGCGGCGCGTGGCGATAGGTGATCGGCGTTGCTGACAGCTTCATCGGGCTGGCAATGAGGCGGAGATCGGGCGTCAGCGGATGGGGCATGGCAACCACGGCGCCGCGAGCTTGCGCCTGCGGGTCGGCCAGCGCCTCACCAATAGAGTTGATCGAGCCACACGGCACCTTGGCGGCCTCCAACGCGGCCAGCCACTGCGCGCGGGGGCGTTGGCGCATCGCCTCTTCCAGCAGTGGCACGAGCACGGCGCGGTGGCGCACGCGTTCCGAGTTGGTCGCAAAGCGTGGGTCGCTGGCCCAGGCCGGCTGGTCGGCAATCTCGCAAAACTTGACGAACTGGCGGTCGTTGCCGACGGCCAGGATCAGGTAGCCGTCGCTGGCCTCGAAGACCTGGTACGGCACGATGTTCTGGTGGGCATTGCCCATCCGGCTGGGCGCCTTGCCGCTGCAAAGGTAGTTGCTGCCCAGGTTGGCAAGCATGGCCAGCTGGGTGTCCAGCAGCGCCATGTCGATGACCTGGCCCTGGCCGGTGGCGTCGCGATGGCGCAGCGCAGCGAGGATGGCGACCGTGGCATACATGCCGGTGAACAGGTCGGCCACGGCGACCCCGACCTTTTGCGGCCCGCCGCCGGGCAGGTCGTCACGTTCGCCGGTCACGCTCATCAGCCCCCCCATGCCCTGCACGGCGTAGTCATAGCCAGCGCGCTCAGCGTAGGGGCCGGTCTGGCCGAAACCGGTGATGGAGCAGATGACGAGGCCCGGGTGCTCGGCCAGCAGGCGTCGGGCATCCAGTCCGTAGCGAGCCAGGTCGCCGACCTTGAAGTTTTCGACCAGCACGTCGACCTGGCCAGCCAGCTTGCGGACGATGGCCTGGCCCTCCTGCTTGGCCAGATCAACGGCCAAAGAGCGCTTGTTGCGGTTGGCGCCGAGGAAATAGGCGGCCTCGGTGGTGTCCTGGCCCTCGGCGTCTTTCAGATAGGGCGGGCCCCAGGCGCGGGTGTCGTCGCCGCTGCCGGGACGTTCGATCTTGATGACATCGGCGCCCAGGTCGGCCAGGGTCTGCGTGCACCAGGGGCCTGCCAGCACGCGGGAGAGGTCCAGCACGCGCACGCCGGCCAAGGCTTGAGGAAGGGGCTTGTCTTGCATGGCGGAATTGTCGGGGCCGGCTGTCGATAATTCGGCCATGCGCATGAGGACGACCGCCGGATTTGCCCTAATGCTGAGCCTGGCGGCCGGCTGCCAACCTGCGTTGAACTGGCGCGAGGTCCGGCCCACCGGGTCGGGCGCCGTGGCCCTATTCCCTTGCAAGCCGAACGTCGAACAGCGCCCGGCGCGGGCCGGACAGGGTGGCGCCATGGGCCTGGCCCAGTGCGAGGCAGCAGGGCATCGCTTTGCGCTGTCGTGGGCCGACATGCCGGACACGGCCCAGGTCGGCGCTGCCTTGAAGGCCATGCCGCAGGCGGTGGCGAGCAAGTTGGGTCAACCGCTGGCGCCGGCGTCGGCTCTGCAGGTGCCAGGCATGACGCCTATGCCTGAAGCTGGGCAGTACCGCTTGCTCGGCAGCGACGCCGTCGCGCGTGTGGCGGTGTTTGCGCATGGTGGCCGCGTCTACCAGGCATTGGCCACCGGCAAGCAGGACGATTCTGCGGCGTGGGAGACCTTTGTTGCCGGGCTGGGCATAGACGCCGGCCGCTAACATCCCGTCCTATGCCGAACTTGCTTGTGATCGCCCACGCGCCGCTCGCCTCCGCGCTGCGGCAGGTGGCCGAACACACCTTCCCGGACTGTGCGCCGACGCTGACCGTGCTGGATGTTCACGCCGGCATGTCGGTCGAAGATGTCGAGGCGAGTGCCCGCCGTCTGATGGCCGAATCCGGCCACCCGGAGTGGTTGGTCCTGACCGACGTATTCGGCGCGACGCCCAGCAATGGCGCCCAGCGCCTGGCGGGCGATCAGGTGCAGATTGTCAGCGGCGTCAGCGTGCCCATGCTGTGGCGCACGCTTTGCTATGCCGCGCAAAAGCCTTTGACCGACCTCGCCCGCCGCGCCACCCAAGGTGCCGTCGCGGGCATCGTCGCCACGCCCCCTTTGCCTCCCGACGAATGATCAAGTCCACCCTCACCATCAGCAACAAGCTGGGTCTCCACGCGCGCGCATCTGCCAAGCTGACCAAGCTGGCGGGCAGCTTCAAGTGTGAGATCTATATGAGCCGCAACGGCCGGCGCGTGAATGCCAAGAGCATCATGGGCGTCATGATGCTGGCCGCCGGCATCGGCGCGAGCGTCGAGCTGGAGACGGACGGCGAGGATGAGCAGGCGGCGCAGGAGGCGATCACCGCCCTCGTCAACGACAAGTTCGGCGAAGGCCAGTAGTCGGCCGCTGGATCAGCTGCCCATGCGACGGAAGCGCGCTGGCAGGTCGGCCATGCGGACCAGCAGCGGCAGGTCGGCGGTGTTGAAGTCTGGGTCCCAGGCGGGCTCGCCCATCAGCTTGGCGCCGCAGCGCAGATAACCACGTATCAGGGCTGGCGGCTCGACGACCAAGTCCTGGCGCAGATGCGCGATGGGCAGCGGCAGGCGCGGCCGCACCTGGCAGTCAATCGGGGCGAGGTGATTGGCGGCGATCTGCTTCCACAGGCTGGCTGCGAAATGCCCGCCGTCGCGCATGCTGATGCTGGCGCAGCCGATGACGGTGTCCAGGCCATTGCGGGTCATGAATTCAGCCATGGCGCCCCAGAGCGCAATGATCGCGCCGCCGCTGCGGTGGTCAGGATGAACGCAGGAGCGACCGATCTCGGCGAGCCGTGAGCGCATGCCGCGCAGCCGGGTCAGGTCGAACTCGGTATCGCTGTAGAAACCGCCGGCCCGCTTGGACGCGGCCGGCGTCAGCACGCGGTACGTGCCCACCACGGGGCCAGGTTCGCCGTCCTCGCCTTCGGCACGCACGAGCACGTGCTCGCAGTGGGCATCGAAGAGGTCGACGTCAAGGCCGATGGGTGCACCGTTGTGCTGTGCCAGTCGAGCGCCCATCTCGACCGCAAAGACCTGGTAGCGCAGCGCTTGCGCTTCGCGCACCTCGGCTTCACTGCTGGCCCAGCCGACGCTGAGCCGGGTGGACGCCGCACGCGCGGGGCGCTGAAGGACATTGAGTGCGTGCGACGGTGCGTGGGTGACGATATGGCTGCGATTCATGGCCGGCATGCTCGGCGTCCGGTTTGACGCTGCGGTGAAGCCCTGGTGAAAAAACGATGACGCAAGGCGCCGACGCGACGCGCTACATTGGCCCCTCGATCTGCGGGGGGTGCTGATGAGTTTTCAGGTGTTCGGCATTGCGGTATCCCGCGGCGTGGCGATAGGCCGTGCCGTGCTGGTCGCGTCCAGCCGCGTTGATGTGGCCCACTATTTCGTCTCTCCCGGCGAAACGCAGGCCGAAATCGAACGCCTGCTGCGCGCGCGCGATGCCGTCGTGCACGAGCTGGCAACGTTGAAAGATGAATTGCCCAACGACGCGCCACACGAACTGGCGGCGCTGCTCGATGTGCATCTGATGCTGCTGCACGACGAAGCTTTCACTGGCGGTGCGATCCATTGGATCGTTGATCGCCACTACAACGCCGAATGGGCGCTGTCGGCCCACCTTGAGGTGCTGGCCCGGCAGTTCGACGAAATGGAAGACGCCTACCTGCGCGAGCGCAAGGCTGACCTGGAGCAGGTGGTGGAGCGGGTGTTGCGGGCGCTGGCCGCCGCGCAGGGTGATGCACCCACGCCTGTCACGCCGCGCGACTTTGGAGGGGAAGACCCGCTGCTGCTCGTCGCTGCGGACATCGCGCCAGCCGACATGATGCAGTTCAAGCGCAGCGTCTTCCGAGGCTTCATCACCGACATCGGCGGCAAGACGTCGCACACGGCCATCGTGGCGCGGAGCATGGACATCCCCGCGGTGGTTGGCACGCGCGAGGCGTCGCGCCTCATCATGCAGGACGACTGGGTCATCATCGATGGCGATGCCGGCACGGTCATCGTCAATCCGTCGCCCATCGTGCTGGAGGAGTACCGCTTCCGTCAGCGCCAGAGCGAGTTGGAGCGCGCGCGTCTTGGCCGGCTGCGCCACACACCGGCGGTGACCTTGGATGGCGAACATATCGAGCTGCACGCCAATATCGAGCTGCCGGCGGATGCGGAGGCGGCCGTGGAAGCAGGTGCAACCGGCGTGGGCCTGTTCCGAAGCGAGTTCTTGTTCATGAACCGTGATGGCGAACTGCCAAGCGAGGAAGAGCAACTTGCCGCCTACAAGGCGGCCGTTGTCGCGATGAAGGGCATGCCGGTCACGATCCGGACCGTGGACGTCGGTGCGGACAAGCCGCTAGATCGACTGACCGTCAACGAACTGCGCCATGAGCATGTGCTCAATCCTGCGATGGGCTTGCGAGCAATCCGCTGGAGCTTGGCCGAGCCCAGCATGTTCCGTCAGCAGCTGCGTGCCATCTATAGAGCGAGCGCCTTCGGGAAGGTGAGGCTGTTGATCCCGATGGTGGCGCACCTGTCGGAGGTTCGGCAGATCATGGAGGCAGCGCGCAAGGTGCAGCAGCAACTCACCGATGCCGGTCACGCTTACACGCGCGTCGAACTGGGCGTCATGATCGAGATTCCCGCGGCTGCCGTCATGCTGCCGCTGCTCTTGCGCTATGTGGATTTCGTTTCCATCGGCACCAACGATCTGATCCAGTACACGCTCGCCATCGATCGTGCGGATGAGGCGGTGGCCCACTTGTACGACCCTTGGCATCCCGCCGTGCTGCATCTGATCAGCCAAGCCATCGCCCAAGCGCGCGCCGCAGGTAAAGGGGTCAGCGTGTGCGGGGAAATGGCGGGAGATCCTGTCTTTACAGAATTGCTCCTCGCGATGGGGTTGCGCAGCTTCTCCATGCATCCCTCCCAAATTCCCGCTGTCAAGCAACGGGTGCTCCGAGTCGATACGCAGCGCTTAGCCGCAGCGCTGCCGCGCATTCTGGACAGCGAGGACCCGCACGCCGTTGCAGACAGAGAATTGGCTGCGGCCAGAGGTGGCGCTGCGGCAGTTCATTGAAGAGCGTCGCAACCGAAGCGATACGCCGCGAACCAATGAGCCCGCATGCCCCGCTTAGCGCAATCAATAGCAAACGCTGATACCGTGTGCGGCCTGCCGATTTCCTATGCTACAGTCGTGGGCTTCGCTGATCACAAGGCGCCGGTTCTGGACACGGGACGAGCAAGGGGTGAGAGGTGGGGCGGAGCTGAAAAGCTCTGCGGCGAGTGCTACAGTCGTGGGCTTCGCTGATCACAAGGCGCCGGTTCTGGACACGGGACGAGCAAGGGGTGAGAGGTGGGGCGGAGCTGAAAAGCTCTGCGGCGAGCTGGAGAGTTCGTTGGGTGCCAAGAGGGTTCTGAAAAGAATTTTCGCAAGGTACTTGACGATGCTGCGAAAGCAGATCAAAATCTCGCCTCTTTGCTGCTGACGACAACTGCGAAAGCAAGTAGTTTGAGGTGGTAGAGAAAGCAAGTTGGCGAGTATGGCGAAAAGAAATTTTCAAACTTACTTGACGACGAAGCGAAAAGCAGATTAGAATCTCGCTTCTTTGCTGCTGACGAATCAAACGAAACGTCAGCGACGCGGTTAACGAAGAATGCAAATTCTGAGTTTGATTGCGCTGCTCTTTAATAATTCACAGCCGATAAGCGTGGGCGTTTGAAGTGAAGTGATGTTGTCAGGTGACTGACGACGGTCCTTCGGACTTTAAACGCTCACGGAAATTAGATTTGAACTATGCAAATGGTTTAAGTCGATTCCGTTGAGTAAATCAAGATCGAACTGTAGAGTTTGATCCTGGCTCAGATTGAACGCTGGCGGCATGCCTTACACATGCAAGTCGAACGGTAACAGGTTAAGCTGACGAGTGGCGAACGGGTGAGTAATATATCGGAACGTGCCCAGTCGTGGGGGATAACTGCTCGAAAGAGCAGCTAATACCGCATACGACCTGAGGGTGAAAGCGGGGGATCGCAAGACCTCGCGCGATTGGAGCGGCCGATATCAGATTAGGTAGTTGGTGGGGTAAGAGCCCACCAAGCCAACGATCTGTAGCTGGTCTGAGAGGACGACCAGCCACACTGGGACTGAGACACGGCCCAGACTCCTACGGGAGGCAGCAGTGGGGAATTTTGGACAATGGACGCAAGTCTGATCCAGCCATGCCGCGTGCGGGAAGAAGGCCTTCGGGTTGTAAACCGCTTTTGTCAGGGAAGAAAAGGTTCTGGTTAATACCTGGGACTCATGACGGTACCTGAAGAATAAGCACCGGCTAACTACGTGCCAGCAGCCGCGGTAATACGTAGGGTGCAAGCGTTAATCGGAATTACTGGGCGTAAAGCGTGCGCAGGCGGTTATGCAAGACAGATGTGAAATCCCCGGGCTCAACCTGGGAACTGCATTTGTGACTGCATAGCTAGAGTACGGTAGAGGGGGATGGAATTCCGCGTGTAGCAGTGAAATGCGTAGATATGCGGAGGAACACCGATGGCGAAGGCAATCCCCTGGACCTGTACTGACGCTCATGCACGAAAGCGTGGGGAGCAAACAGGATTAGATACCCTGGTAGTCCACGCCCTAAACGATGTCAACTGGTTGTTGGGAGGGTTTCTTCTCAGTAACGTAGCTAACGCGTGAAGTTGACCGCCTGGGGAGTACGGCCGCAAGGTTGAAACTCAAAGGAATTGACGGGGACCCGCACAAGCGGTGGATGATGTGGTTTAATTCGATGCAACGCGAAAAACCTTACCTACCCTTGACATGTCTGGAATTCCGAAGAGATTTGGAAGTGCTCGAAAGAGAGCCAGAACACAGGTGCTGCATGGCCGTCGTCAGCTCGTGTCGTGAGATGTTGGGTTAAGTCCCGCAACGAGCGCAACCCTTGTCATTAGTTGCTACGAAAGGGCACTCTAATGAGACTGCCGGTGACAAACCGGAGGAAGGTGGGGATGACGTCAGGTCATCATGGCCCTTATGGGTAGGGCTACACACGTCATACAATGGCCGGGACAGAGGGCTGCCAACCCGCGAGGGGGAGCTAATCCCAGAAACCCGGTCGTAGTCCGGATCGTAGTCTGCAACTCGACTGCGTGAAGTCGGAATCGCTAGTAATCGCGGATCAGCTTGCCGCGGTGAATACGTTCCCGGGTCTTGTACACACCGCCCGTCACACCATGGGAGCGGGTTCTGCCAGAAGTAGTTAGCCTAACCGCAAGGAGGGCGATTACCACGGCAGGGTTCGTGACTGGGGTGAAGTCGTAACAAGGTAGCCGTATCGGAAGGTGCGGCTGGATCACCTCCTTTCTAGATAGATCGCGCCTCGTCATTACTTCGGTATTGGCAGAGCAAGATCACACTAAAGAGCGAAAGCTCAAGCACTTTGCTTTAAGCGCCCACACTTATCGGCTGTCATACAACAGTGAGTGAACTCGCGTGCCTGTGGAGCTGGCCTCGACAGCCTGGCGATGATGCAGAGCGACGCAAACAAGTTTCGCGTGGGTCTGTAGCTCAGTCGGTTAGAGCACCGTCTTGATAAGGCGGGGGTCGCTGGTTCGAATCCAGCCAGACCCACCACGGAAAAACACCCGGGGGATTAGCTCAGCTGGGAGAGCACCTGCTTTGCAAGCAGGGGGTCGTCGGTTCGATCCCGTCATCCTCCACCAGTTTCACTCATTCAGTTGGTAAACCTTAGCGAATAGGAATGTTCGCTGAGGTTTACCAGCTCTGGTCTGCAAAGATCGGCTGTTGTTCTTTAACAATTTGTAGAGTCGAATCAGCGCTGCTGGCGGAAAGCGACGAATCGTAAAGGGTTCGAAGCACCGTGCCGCTGGCAGCATTTTGATTGCGTCAAACATAGACTTCAACTAAGCAAGAAATTGATTAGGTATGAAGAACGGCGTAACGCGTGA
This sequence comes from Pelomonas sp. Root405, assembly GCF_001425165.1. Lineage (GTDB taxonomy): Bacteria > Pseudomonadota > Gammaproteobacteria > Burkholderiales > Burkholderiaceae_C > Pelomonas. The sequence goes on along the minus strand of NZ_LMDU01000011.1, from coordinate 3,372 downwards.
ATACTCAATAACAATCCGATGAAACAAGATCGGATTGAGTCCTTGACGACAGTGCAGTCAGCGCTGTCAAAGTTATAGGGTCAAGTGACTAAGTGCATGTGGTGGATGCCTTGGCGATTACAGGCGACGAAGGACGTGATAGCCTGCGATAAGCTTCGGGGAGCTGGCAAATTAGCTTTGATCCGGAGATTTCCGAATGGGGAAACCCACTCCGCAAGGAGTAACTCTGACTGAATACATAGGTCATTGTGGCGAACCGGGTGAACTGAAACATCTCAGTAGCTCGAGGAAAAGACATCAACCGAGATTCCGAAAGTAGTGGCGAGCGAAATCGGAGTAGCCCTCGCGTTTTAGCAGTTTGTATATCAGAACGGAATGGAAAGTCCGGCCACAGCGGGTGATAGCCCCGTATGAGAAATGCAGATTGTGGAACTAGGCGCGAATAGAGTAGGGCGGGACACGTGAAATCCTGTCTGAATATGGGGGGACCATCCTCCAAGGCTAAATACTCGTAATCGACCGATAGTGAACAAGTACCGTGAGGGAAAGGCGAAAAGAACCCCGGGAGGGGAGTGAAATAGATCCTGAAACCGCATGCATACAAAAAGTAGGAGCCCGCAAGGGTGACTGCGTACCTTTTGTATAATGGGTCAGCGACTTACATTCAGTGGCGAGGTTAACCGAATAGGGAAGCCGTAGAGAAATCGAGTCCGAATAGGGCGAATAGTCGCTGGGTGTAGACCCGAAACCAAGTGATCTATCCATGGCCAGGATGAAGGTACCGTAACAGGTGCTGGAGGTCCGAACCGACTAGTGTTGCAAAACTAGCGGATGAGCTGTGGATAGGGGTGAAAGGCTAAACAAACTTGGAAATAGCTGGTTCTCTCCGAAAACTATTTAGGTAGTGCCTCAAGTATTACCATCGGGGGTAGAGCACTGTTTAGGCTAGGGGGTCATGGCGACTTACCAAACCTATGCAAACTCCGAATACCGATGAGTACAGCTTGGGAGACAGAGCACCGGGTGCTAACGTCCGGACTCAAGAGGGAAACAACCCAGACCGCCAGCTAAGGTCCCCAAAATTGGCTAAGTGGGAAACGAAGTGGGAAGGCTAAAACAGTCAGGATGTTGGCTTAGAAGCAGCCATCATTTAAAGAAAGCGTAATAGCTCACTGATCGAGTCGTCCTGCGCGGAAGATGTAACGGGGCTAAGCCAGTTACCGAAGCTGCGGATGTGCAATTTATTGCACGTGGTAGGAGAGCGTTCTGTAAGCCTGTGAAGGTGGGTTGTGAAGCCTGCTGGAGGTATCAGAAGTGCGAATGCTGACATGAGTAGCGTTAAAGGGGGTGAAAAGCCCCCTCGCCGAAAGCGCAAGGTTTCCTACGCAACGTTCATCGGCGTAGGGTGAGTCGGCCCCTAAGGCGAGGCAGAGATGCGTAGCTGATGGGAAACAGGTCAATATTCCTGTACCGATCAATAGTGCGATGTGGGGACGGAGAAGGTTAGCTCAGCCAACTGTTGGATATGTTGGTTCAAGCGTGTAGTCGTGCCCCTTAGGCAAATCCGGGGGGATTAGATGAGGCGTGATAACGAGTCTGCTTGCAGACGAAGTGAGTGATACCCTGCTTCCAAGAAAAGCCACTAAGCTTCAGCTATTGACGACCGTACCGCAAACCGACACTGGTGCGCGAGATGAGTATTCTAAGGCGCTTGAGAGAACTCTGGAGAAGGAACTCGGCAAATTGACACCGTAACTTCGGAAGAAGGTGTGCCTTTAGTAGGTGAGCCATTTACTTGGTGAGCCGAATGAGGCCGCAGAGAATCGGTGGCTGCAACTGTTTATTAAAAACACAGCACTCTGCAAAGACGAAAGTCGACGTATAGGGTGTGACTCCTGCCCGGTGCTGGAAGATTAAATGATGGGGTGCAAGCTCTTGACTGAAGTCCCAGTAAACGGCGGCCGTAACTATAACGGTCCTAAGGTAGCGAAATTCCTTGTCGGGTAAGTTCCGACCTGCACGAATGGAGTAATGATGGCCACACTGTCTCCTCCAGAGACTCAGCGAAGTTGAAATGTTTGTGATGATGCAATCTCCCCGCGGAAAGACGGAAAGACCCCATGAACCTTTACTGTAGCTTTACATTGGACTTTGAACAGATCTGTGTAGGATAGGTGGGAGGCTTTGAAGTCAGGTCGCTAGATCTGATGGAGCCAACGTTGAAATACCACCCTGGTGTGTTTGAGGTTCTAACCTTGTCCCGTTATCCGGGATGGGGACAGTGTATGGTGGGCAGTTTGACTGGGGCGGTCTCCTCCCAAAGTGTAACGGAGGAGTTCGAAGGTACGCTAGTTACGGTCGGAAATCGTGACGATAGTGCATTGGCATAAGCGTGCTTGACTGCGAGACTGACAAGTCGAGCAGGTACGAAAGTAGGACAAAGTGATCCGGTGGTTCTGTATGGAAGGGCCATCGCTCAACGGATAAAAGGTACTCTGGGGATAACAGGCTGATACCGCCCAAGAGTTCATATCGACGGCGGTGTTTGGCACCTCGATGTCGGCTCATCTCATCCTGGGGCTGTAGCCGGTCCCAAGGGTATGGCTGTTCGCCATTTAAAGAGGTACGTGAGCTGGGTTTAAAACGTCGTGAGACAGTTTGGTCCCTATCTTCCGTGGGCGCTGCAAGATTGAGAGAGCCTGCTCCTAGTACGAGAGGACCGGAGTGGACGCACCTCTGGTGTATCGGTTGTCACGCCAGTGGCATTGCCGAGTAGCTAAGTGCGGAAGAGATAACCGCTGAAAGCATCTAAGCGGGAAACTCGTCTCAAGATGAGTCTTGCCGGGGCCTTGAGCCCCCTGAAGGGTCGTTCGAGACCAGGACGTTGATAGGCTGGGTGTGGAAGCGCAGTAATGCGTTAAGCTAACCAGTACTAATTGCCCGTGAGGCTTGACCCTATAACTTTGAGAGTCTGTGCAAGGCACGTCTCAAGGTGAGTGTTCAAGTTATGTCGTTCTTCGAAGCTACGAAGACGCAATCAAATACTGATTCCGCTGCATGTTCAATACATGCGGTGTGCAGATAAATCTGCTGACTCTACGAATTGGGTTTGTTGACCTCGTCAACAGACCAACCAGTCAAGCCTGACGACCATAGCGACTTGGTCCCACTCCTTCCCATCCCGAACAGGACAGTGAAACGAGTCAGCGCCGATGATAGTGCGGATTCCCGTGTGAAAGTAGGTCATCGTCAGGCTATTTACCCAAGCCAACGCCCAGTCTCGATAAGAGATTGGGCGTTTTGCTTTGCGCGGCGRATTTGCTGTTCGATACCGCAAATTAGAGAGAATGCGAGTATCCAAGACAGGTGCAA
>NZ_LMDU01000010.1 GCF_001425165.1 Pelomonas sp. Root405 | reverse complement strand
AGTGCGCGGCGACGCCCGGTTGAAGCATCCACTGTCCGTCAGTGAACTTCATGGTGGGTGGGGGTCCTGGTTGTCTCGGGTGGGCCGGCAGCGGTGCCGGTCTCGTCAATCTGTTGTGGTTCGATTTACTCGCATGCAGTGGCGAGGCGGCTGTGACATCTGTCCCGGCGGCGCGTTGCGCACCCGAGACCGGTTCAGTCGCTGGCTCGATGCCAGAGCCGATGCGATGGTCGTTGGACACGACGAATCGCGCTAAGTGTCTTCCCCCTATTTACTTCGTCCATCGTCCTAACTATTATTTGGTAAGACCAGCGCGCAAATATAACTGCATGGTCCGACCAAAAGAGCCGACAGAAGCGGCACTTCATGTTTCAAGGAGGAGAGCACTTGCAGGCCGAAGCCGTCGGAAGCCAACAGCTGGTGAAGGGAATCAACCGCATGTCGATCATTCGACGGCTGCTCGCCAAGCCGGGGCAATCACGCGCCGACCTGGCGGGCGCGGTGGGCCTGACGAAGTCGACGGTGGGACTGCTGGCGCGCGAGCTGATTGCCGAGGGCTGGCTGGTCGAACGCGAAATCGTGGCGACGGGCGACATGGGCCGGCGCCCCACGCCCCTGTTCATCGACCCGGGCCGCCTGTTGCTGATCGGGGTCGACTTGGGCACCGAGTCCGTCCGCGTCCTCGCAACTTCACTGACCGGCGAGGTGCAGGCCTGTACCGAAGACAGCTACGGCACCGCCCGAACGCCCAAGGCCTGCATCCGCGTGCTGGCCACTGCCCTGCAGAGGATCAGCGCATCCCTGGACCAGAAGCAGGAGGTGCTGGGCATCGGCATCGGCCTGCCTGGCGGCGTCGACGAAGCCCGCGGCGTGCTGCATCTGGCCCCCAACTTCGGTTGGCGCGACGTGCCGTTCGCAGCACTGCTGAGCGAGAAGCTCAAGGGCACCACCCTCTCCTCAGTGCCGCTGTTCCTGCAGAACGAGGCAGCGGTGGCCGCTGTCGGCGAGATGGAGTTCAACCCCGCGCCCGCCTGCGACCCCTTGCTCTATGTGTCCATCAGCCGAGGCTTGGGCGCGGGTGTCATCGTCGGCGACCGCCTGCTGACGGGAAAGCGCGGGTTCGCGGGTGAAGTCGGCCACACCGTGCTGCAGTTGAACGGACCGTCCTGCTCCTGCGGCCGGCGCGGCTGCGCTGAGGCACTGATCGCCATGCCCGCCATGCTGAACGGACGCGGTGACCACCCTGCCCTGAGTTCGCTGTCTGAAGTGCGCATGCATCTGGACAAGCAAGATGCCGAGACGCTGAAGGCCGTCGATTCGGCCGGCCGCTATCTCGGCGTCTTGCTGCAGAACCTGGCCACCGCCTATGACCCCGGCTGCATCGTGCTGGGCGGAACCATCGTCGAGCTGGGCGGGCCCTTCCTGAAGCCGGCGCTCGACACCTTGAGCGACTACGCCCGGGCTGCAGGCCTGGCGCCGCCCACCGTGCGGACATCGCGCTTCGGCGTGAACGCCGTCGCCGTCGGCGCCGCTGCATTGGCGCGTTATCGGTTGACCCGCCCCTCGCTGTTGCTCCCGGACGGCGAAGGCACCCCCAACATGGCAATCAGCACCGAGGAGATGCGCTGATGTACCTCGGCATCGATCTCGGCACCTCCGAAGTCAAGCTGCTGCTGCTTGACGGCGCAGGTCGCATCGTCGGCACGGCCGGCAGCGCCCTGAGCCTGTCCAGCCCCGAACCCCTGTGGTCCGAGCAGAACCCCGCCGACTGGTGGCGGGCCACCGGCACCGCGGTGGCGCAACTGCGCACCGCCCACCCGCTGGCCTT
>NZ_LMDU01000009.1 GCF_001425165.1 Pelomonas sp. Root405 | reverse complement strand
AAGCTGATCGCGCCGATCGCCATGGAGACGGGCCTGCGCTTCGCCATCCGTGAAGGCGGCCGTACCGTCGGCTCGGGCGTCGTCGCGACGATCCTCGCGTAAGTTTTAAAGGCCACAGGGGCATAGCTCAATTGGCAGAGCGTCGGTCTCCAAAACCGAAGGTTGGGGGTTCGAGACCCTCTGCCCCTGCCAACCGCCGCTGATCACGACGGTTGGAATTTAAGGCTCAAAGCATCGGCCCGCGAGAGCGATCTCAGCGGGCCTTGCTGCTGATGGCTACGGCCAAGGCAGCGTCCGAATAGCCGCTTGAATGCGGTGCGTGAAAGTGAAGTGATGGCGAATCCTCCCCAAGTCGAAACCGTGACCAGCGGCGCCGATAAGGCCAAGCTGGCCGTTGCGGTGCTGCTGTTGATCGGCGCGCTGGTGGCCTACTACAGCCTCTCCAAGCAAGGCGCGCTGGTGCAGTGGGCTTCGCTCCTGGTGCTGCTGGCCGCCGGTGTGGCGGCGTTCTTCACGTCCGAGCACGGCAAGGCGCTGATCGCCTATGGCCGCGATTCGGCGCGCGAGGTCAAGAAGGTGGTCTGGCCTTCCCACAAGGAAGCGCGGCAGATGACGGGTTATGTGTTCGCCTTTGTTGTCGTCATGGCGCTCTTCCTGTGGACGACCGACAAGACGCTGGAATGGGTGCTCTACGACCTGATTCTGGGCTGGAAGCGCTGATCGACAACGACACGCAAGCGAAGGCAAGGAATCCAATGTCTGAAGAACAAGTCGTCACGACCGAAGCCCCGGCGGGTCTGCCCAAGCGCTGGTACGTCGTCCATGCCTATTCGGGCATGGAGAAAGCTGTCGAGCGCAATCTGCGCGAGCGCATTGATCGCGCCGGCATGCAGGACAAGTTCGGCCGCATCCTCGTGCCGACCGAAGAAGTCGTCGAGCTGAAGAACGGCAAGAAGGCCGTGACCGAGCGCCGCTTCTTTCCTGGCTATGTGCTGGTGGAGATGTCGATGGACGACGAATCCTGGCACCTGGTCAAGCACACGTCCAAGGTGACAGGCTTTGTAGGCGGCGCCAAGAACCGACCGGCGCCGATCTCGGAAGCCGAGGTCATGAAGATCGTCAACCAGATGCAGGAAGGCGTCGAGAAGCCGCGTCCCAAGGTCGAGTGGACGGTGGGCGAAGTCGTGCGCGTCAAGGATGGTCCTTTCACCGACTTCAACGGTTCGGTCGAAGAGGTCAACTACGACAAGTCCAAGGTGCGGGTGTCCGTCACCATCTTTGGCCGTGCAACGCCGGTCGAGCTGGACTTCGCGCAGGTCGAGAAGGTCTGAATTTCGGTTTGGCCGGCACCTCAAGCCGGCCCGTGATCAGTCTGCAACGAGAGGCGGACAAGAGGAGCAAAGGTAAGGACTTCGGTCCGAGTCCGATGCGCTAGCACTCAGGTGATCAGGCGAGGCCGCCCGGTCACTGGATTGGAGAAAACATGGCCAAGAAAATCGTCGGCTTCATCAAGCTGCAAGTGGCGGCAGGCAAGGCTAATCCCTCGCCGCCGGTGGGTCCCGCGCTGGGTCAGCGTGGCCTGAACATCATGGAATTCTGCAAGGCGTTCAACGCCCAGACTTCGGGCGCTGGCTTCGAGCCAGGCATGAAGCTGCCGGTGGTCATCACCGCTTTCGCAGACAAGAGCTTCACCTTCGTCATCAAGTCGCCCCCGGCGACCGTGCTGATCAAGAAGGCCGCCAAGATCGAGAAGGGCTCGCAGCGCCCGCATCTGGACAAGGTCGGCAAGCTGACCCGCGCCCAGCTGGAAGAGATCGCAACGATCAAGACCAAGGACCTGACGGCCGCCAGCATGGACGCCGCAGTCAAGACCATCGCCGGCTCTGCCCGCTCGATGGGCATCATCGTGGAAGGGGTTTGAACATGGCAAAGCTCACCAAGAAGCAAAAGGCGCTGGCTGGCAAGGTCGAGTCGACCAAGCTCTACGGCCTGACCGAAGCCCTGGACCTCGTCAAGGGCCTGGCCTCGGCCAAGTTCGATGAATCCATCGACGTCGCCGTTCAGCTTGGCATCGATGCCAAGAAGTCGGATCAGGTCGTTCGCGGCGCGGTCGTGATGCCCAACGGCACCGGCAAGACCAAGCGCGTCGCCGTCTTCGCCCAAGGCGCCAAGGCTGATGAAGCCCGCGCTGCTGGCGCCGATGTGGTCGGCATGGAAGACCTGGCCGAGCGCGTCAAGGCGGGCGACATGCCCTTCGACGTCGTCATTGCCTCGCCGGACACGATGCGTGTTGTCGGTACGCTGGGTCAGATCCTGGGCCCGCGCGGCTTGATGCCTAACCCGAAGGTCGGCACCGTGACCCCGGACGTGGCCACCGCCGTCAAGAACGCCAAGGCTGGCCAGGTCCAGTTCCGCGTCGACAAGGCCGGCATCATCCACGGCACCCTCGGCCGTCGCTCGTTCGACACCGACAAGCTGGAAGGCAACCTGCGCGCGCTGATCGAAGCTCTGAACAAGAGCAAGCCGGCGTCGAGCAAGGGCATCTACCTGCGCAAGGTGGCCGTGTCTTCGACGATGGGCGTTGGTGCCCGCGTCGACATCGCGTCGATCAACGCACAGGCCAACGCGGCCTGAGCTGCAACCAGGCCTTGATGGCCTGGTGAACTGAATCTGCGCGGGGCGAGTCTGGCCCCGGGCAACAAGATTGGTGGGGCGTCATTCCGGTTCGCCGGAGCGGCGCGTCATCCAAGACCGTTGGTGGAGACCCCTTAAATCCCGGTCCTCAAGCAATTGAGCCGGGAACCAACGCAGATGGCGGTCCCGCTGAAGGGTTTGCCGTTCCGAGTCATCGGAGTGGGTTTCCTGACAGATGGTCGCTAATTCCCTGGCGCTCACAAGCCGCAAGGCCGAGTGGGCAAATGTGAGGAGTAGACCTTGAGTCTCAATCGCAACGAGAAGGCAGCTGTTGTCTCCGACGTCGCAGCGCAAGCTGCCAAGTCGCAGACGCTGGCGTTGGCCGAGTACCGTGGCCTCACCGTGGAAGCCTTGAACAAGCTGCGCATCGACGCACGGTCCAAGGGTGTCTATCTTCACGTGCTGAAGAACACCCTGGCCCGTCGCGCCGTTGCCGGCACCCCGTTCGAGGCAGCCTCGGAGAGCATGGTCGGCCCGCTGATCTACAGCTTTTCGGAAGACGCTGTCGCGGCTGCCAAAGTCATCGCTGACTTTGCCAAGACCAACGACAAGCTCGTCATCAAGGGCGGTGCTTACGGCGGCAAGGCTCTGGACGTCAACGGCGTGAAAGCGCTGGCATCCGTCCCGAGCAAGGAAGTGCTGCTGTCGCAAATCGCTGGCCTGCTGATGTCGCCGGTGCAACGCGCCGCGGCTGTGCTGGCTGCCCTGGCTGCAAAGCGTGGCGAAGGCGCCGCTTCCCCGGAAGCTGCCGCCGAAGAAGCCCCGGCTGCGGCCTGATCGACGAATCACGCGCCTAACGTCAAGTCACGCGCAATCAATCTGTTTTAAGGAAATTCATCATGGCATTCGATAAAGACGCTTTCCTGGCCTCGCTGGACAGCATGACCGTTCTGGAACTGAACGACCTGGTCAAGGCAATCGAAGAGAAGTTCGGCGTGTCCGCCGCTTCGATGGCTGCCCCGGCCGCTGGCGGCGCTGGCGGCGGCGCTGCTGCCGCTGTTGAAGAGAAGACCGAATTCAACGTCGTGCTGCTCGAAGCCGGCGCTCAGAAGGTCTCCGTCATCAAGGCAGTTCGCGAAATCACCGGCCTGGGCCTCAAGGAAGCCAAGGACCTGGTCGACGGCGCTCCGAAGAACGTCAAGGAAGCCGTGGCCAAGGCCGACGGCGAAGCTGCTGTCAAGAAGCTGGTGGAAGCCGGCGCCAAGGCCGAACTCAAGTAATTCGGCCGGCGCTCGGCTACTGCGCGGGCCGATCTCGGGCCTTCGATGCTCGCCGTACGCAAGTACGGTTCCGCGTCTCAGACCCGACCTCGACCCGCTCGTGACGCCGCTCGCCGACCGAATCTGGGTTAAGCCTAGGTTCAAAAAGGGGTTGCCTTTGGGCTTCCCCTTTTTCGTCTTTGCGGGTTAATCCTGCTTGAGAACAGCTGAAAGCGCCGCGCACCGTATGATGCGCAGTTCTTTCAAGTGTTCTCTGATCCGACTGCAGAGAACCAGTTTGGTCGGACTTTGGTCAGCCCTTGTTGCGGGGCCAAAGTTGTCCGCCAGCGGTTGGTAGTGGCCAACCACCAAGCTAGGCATCCCCCCGTTCTGGGCGGATGTGCCAGCCAGTCGCCGACGCGGCTCGCCCCACGGCCAGGGGTGAGCTCGACACGGAGTGTTTATGGCGCAAGCAACCCCCTATAGCTATACCGAGCGCAAGCGGATCCGCAAGAGCTTCGGCAAGCGTGAGAGCGTTCTCAACGTTCCCTATCTGCTGACGATGCAGAAGGACAGCTACGTGGCCTTCCTGCAGAAGGACGTGGCCCCCGCCAAGCGCAAGCCCGAAGGGCTGCAGGCGGCTTTCCTCTCGGCGTTCCCGATTGTTTCGCACAACGGTTTCGTCGAGATGAAGTTCCTCGAGTTCAACATCGCCAAGCCGCCGTTCGACACCCGTGAGTGCCAGCAGCGTGGCTTGACCTATGCAGCGGCCGTACGCGCGCGCCTGCAAATGATCATCTATGACCGTGAGTCGCCCCAGGCGAAGACCGTCAAGGAGATCAAGGAGCAAGAGGTCTACATGGGCGAAGTGCCCCTGATGACCGACTACGGCAGCTTCATCGTCAACGGTACCGAGCGCGTCATCGTGTCGCAGCTGCACCGTTCGCCGGGCGTGTTCTTCGAGCACGACAAGGGCAAGACCCACAGCTCGGGCAAGCTGCTGTTCAGCGCCCGGATCATTCCCTATCGCGGCTCCTGGCTGGACTTCGAGTTCGACCCCAAGGACATCCTGTACTTCCGCGTCGACCGCCGCCGCAAGATGCCGGTCACCATCCTGCTCAAGGCCATCGGCCTGAAGCCGGAGCAGATCCTGGCCCACTTCTTCGTGTTCGACAACTTCCGCCTGATGGACGTTGGCGCGCAGTTGGAGTTCGTCGCTGACCGCCTGAAGGGTGAAGTCGCTCGCTTCGACATCGTCGACAAGTCGGGTGCCGTCATCGTCGAGAAGGACAAGCGCATCACGGCCCGCCATGCGCGCCAGCTGGAGCAATCCGGCACGCAGCACATCTCGGTGCCCGAGGACTTCCTGGTCGGCCGCGTGCTGGCCAAGAACATGATCGACGCCGACACCGGCGAGATCATTGCCAAGGCCAATGACGAGCTGACCGACGCGCTGCTGAAGAAGCTGCGCCAAGCCGGCGTCAAGGAAATCCAGTGCCTGTTCACGAACGAGCTGGACGAAGGTGCCTACATTTCGCAGACGCTGGCGTCCGACGAGACCGAGACCCAGCTGGCCGCCCGCGTCGCCATCTACCGCATGATGCGCCCCGGCGAGCCGCCGACGGAAGACGCCGTCGAGGCCCTGTTCAACCGCCTGTTCTACAGCACCGACACCTATGACCTGAGCCGTGTCGGCCGCATGAAGTTCAACGCGCGTGTCGGCCGTGACACGCCCGAGGGCAACATGAACCTGTCCAACGAGGACATCCTTGACGTCGTCAAGATCCTCGTCGAGCTGCGCAATGGCCGCGGCGAAGTGGACGACATCGACCACCTGGGCAACCGTCGCGTGCGTTGCGTGGGCGAACTGGCCGAAAACCAGTACCGCTCGGGCCTTGCCCGCATCGAGAAGGCCGTCAAGGAACGTCTGGGCCAGGCCGAGACCGAAGCCCTGATGCCTCACGACCTGATCAACTCCAAGCCGATCTCCGCGGCGCTCAAGGAGTTCTTCGGTGCGTCGCAGCTGTCGCAGTTCATGGACCAGACCAACCCGCTGTCGGAAATCACGCACAAGCGTCGTGTTTCCGCTCTTGGCCCGGGTGGTTTGACCCGCGAGCGCGCCGGCTTCGAAGTGCGTGACGTGCACCCGACCCACTACGGCCGTGTGTGCCCGATCGAAACGCCGGAAGGCCCGAACATCGGCCTGATCAACTCGCTGGCGCTGTTCGCTCAGCTCAACGAGTACGGTTTCCTGGAAACGCCTTACCGCCGCGTCGTCGACGGCAAGGTGACCGACCAGATCGACTACCTGTCCGCCATCGAGGAAGGCAAGTACGTCATCGCCCAGGCGAATGCGACGCTGAACCCGACCGGCGAACTGACGGACGAGCTGGTCTCGGCCCGTGAGAACGGCGAATCCGTGCTGACGCAGCCGGAACGCATCCAGTACATGGACGTGGCGCCGACGCAGATCGTGTCGGTCGCCGCCTCGCTCGTGCCCTTCCTGGAGCACGACGATGCGAACCGCGCGCTGATGGGCGCCAACATGCAGCGCCAAGCCGTGCCTGTGCTGCGTCCCGAGAAGGCTTTCGTGGGCACGGGCGTCGAGCGCGTGGCTGCGAAGGACTCCGGCACGGTGGTCGCGGCGCGCCGCGGCGGCGTGGTGGACTACGTCGACACCAACCGCATCGTCATTCGTGTGAACGACAACGAGACGGTGGCCGGTGAAGTCGGCGTCGACATCTACAACCTGATCAAGTACCAGCGTTCCAACCAGAACACGAACATCCACCAGCGTCCCATCGTCAAGCGTGGCGACAAGGTGGCGGCCGAGGACATCATTGCCGACGGCGCCTCCACGGACATCGGCGAGCTGGCCCTGGGCCAGAACATGCTGGTCGCGTTCATGCCCTGGAACGGCTACAACTTCGAGGACTCGATCCTCATCAGCGAACGCGTCATCGCCGAAGACCGCTACACCTCGATCCACATCGAGGAACTGGTGGTCAACGCGCGTGACACCAAGCTGGGCGCCGAGGAAATCACCCGCGACATCCCCAACCTGTCGGAGCAACAACTCGGCCGCCTGGACGAGTCGGGCATCGTCTACGTCGGTGCTGAGGTGAACCCGGGCGACGTGCTGGTCGGCAAGGTCACGCCCAAGGGTGAGACGACGCTGACGCCGGAAGAGAAGCTGCTGCGCGCCATCTTCGGCGAGAAGGCTTCGGACGTGAAGGACACGTCGCTGCGCGTCGACCAGGGCACGCAGGGCACGGTCATCGACGTGCAGGTCTTCACCCGTGAAGGCATCCAGCGCGACAAGCGCGCTCAGCAGATCATCGACGACGAGCTGAAGCGCTACCGCCTGGACCTGAACGACCAGCTGCGCATCGTCGAGAGCGACGCCTTCGACCGTATCGAGAAGCTGCTGGTCGGCAAGATCGCCAACGGCGGTCCGCAGAAGATCGCCAAGGGCACGGCCATCGACAAGGACTACCTGGCCTCGGTCGAGAAGTTCCACTGGTTCGACATCCGTCCGGCCGAGGAAGAGATTGCCAACCAGCTCGAGTCGATCAAGAACTCGCTCGACCAGACCCGCCACAGCTTCGACCTGGCTTTTGAAGAAAAGCGCAAGAAGCTGACGCAGGGCGACGAGCTGCCCGCCGGCGTGCTGAAGATGGTCAAGGTCTACCTGGCCGTCAAGCGCCGCTTGCAGCCGGGCGACAAGATGGCCGGCCGTCACGGCAACAAGGGCGTCGTGTCCAAGGTCACCCCGATCGAAGACATGCCCTACATGGCCGACGGCACGCCTGCCGACATCGTGCTGAACCCGCTGGGCGTCCCGTCGCGGATGAACGTGGGCCAGGTGCTGGAAGTGCATCTGGGCTGGGCCGGCAAGGGCATCGGCCAGCGCATCGGCGACATGCTGCAGCAGCACTCCAAGGTGGCCGAACTGCGCAAGCTGTTCGACCAGCTCTACAACCAGAGCGGTGGCAAGACCGAGCGCATCGAAGACCTGACGGACGACGAAGTGCTGGAGATGGCCGCCAACCTCGCCAAGGGCGTGCCCTTTGCGACGCCGGTCTTCGATGGTGCCAAGGAGGAAGAAATCCGCGGCATGCTGAAGCTGGCCTACCCGGACGACATCGCCGCCAAGAAGGGCTTGACCGACACACGCACCCAGGCCTGGTTGTGCGACGGCCGCACCGGCGAGCAGTTCGAGCGCCCCGTCACCGTCGGCTACATGCACGTCCTGAAGCTCCACCATCTGGTGGACGACAAGATGCACGCCCGTTCGACCGGCCCGTACTCGCTCGTCACGCAGCAACCGTTGGGCGGCAAGGCGCAGTTCGGCGGCCAGCGTTTCGGCGAAATGGAAGTCTGGGCGCTGGAAGCCTATGGCGCGTCCTACATCCTGCAGGAAATGCTGACGGTCAAGTCCGACGACGTGAACGGTCGCACCAAGGTGTACGAGTCCATCGTCAAGGGCGAACACGCCATCGAAGCCGGCATGCCGGAATCGTTCAATGTGCTGGTCAAGGAAATCCGTTCCCTTGGCATCGACATTGAACTGGTCAAGAACTAAGGAGCAGATGCATGAAGGGACTACTCGACCTATTCAAGCAATTCACCCCCGATGAGCATTTCGATGCCATCCAGATCGGCCTGGCTTCGCCGGAGAAGATCCGCAGCTGGTCGTTCGGCGAGGTGAAGAAGCCCGAGACCATCAACTACCGCACCTTCAAGCCTGAGCGCGACGGTCTGTTCTGCGCCAAGATCTTTGGCCCGATCAAGGACTACGAGTGCCTGTGCGGCAAGTACAAGCGCCTGAAGCATCGCGGCGTCATCTGCGAGAAGTGCGGCGTTGAAGTCACCCAGACCAAGGTTCGTCGTGACCGCATGGGCCACATCGACCTGGCTGCGCCCTGCGCGCACATCTGGTTCCTGAAGAGCCTGCCGTCGCGTCTGGGTCTGGTGCTCGACATGACGCTGCGCGACATCGAACGCGTTCTGTACTTCGAAGCGTACGTGGTCGTCGACCCGGGCATGACGCCGCTGAAGAAGTTCTCGATCATGACCGAGGACGACTACGACGCGAAGCGCATCGAATTCGGCGACGAGTTCATCGCGCTGATGGGCGCCGAGGGCATCAAGAACCTGCTGCAGGAAATGGATCTCGACATCGAGATCGATCGCCTGCGCAATGACATGACCGGCTCCGAGCTCAAGGTCAAGAAGAACTCCAAGCGCCTGAAGGTCATGGAGGCCTTCAAGAAGTCCGGCATCAAGCCGAACTGGATGGTGCTGGACGTGCTGCCCGTGCTGCCGCCGGACCTGCGTCCGCTGGTGCCGCTGGACGGCGGCCGCTTTGCGACTTCCGACCTGAACGACCTCTACCGTCGCGTCATCAACCGCAACAACCGCCTGGCCCGTCTGCTTGAGCTGAAGGCGCCTGAGATCATCGTGCGCAACGAAAAGCGCATGCTGCAGGAAGCCGTCGACTCGCTGCTGGACAACGGCCGCCGCGGCAAGGCGATGACCGGCGCGAACAAGCGTGCCCTCAAGTCGCTGGCCGACATGATCAAGGGCAAGAGCGGTCGCTTCCGTCAGAACTTGTTGGGCAAGCGCGTCGACTACTCGGGCCGTTCGGTCATCGTGGTCGGCCCGACGCTCAAGCTGCACCAGTGCGGCCTGCCCAAGCTGATGGCGCTTGAACTCTTCAAGCCCTTCATCTTCAGCCGTCTCGAAGCCATGGGCATCGCGACGACGATCAAGGCTGCGAAGAAGGAAGTCGAATCCGGCACGCCGGTGGTCTGGGACATCCTTGAAGAAGTCATCAAGGAGCACCCGGTCCTGCTGAACCGCGCCCCGACGCTGCACCGCCTCGGCATCCAGGCTTTTGAGCCCGTGCTGATCGAAGGCAAGGCCATCCAGCTGCACCCGCTCGTCTGCTCGGCTTTCAACGCCGACTTCGACGGTGACCAGATGGCCGTGCACGTGCCGCTGTCCATCGAAGCACAGATGGAAGCCCGCACGCTGATGCTGGCCTCCAACAACGTGCTGTTCCCGGCTTCCGGCGAACCGTCGATCGTGCCGTCGCAAGACGTGGTGCTGGGCCTGTACTACGCCACCCGCGAGCGCACCAACGGCAAGGGCGAGGGCATGATCTTCTCGGACATTCCCGAGATGATCCGTGCGCTGGAGAACGGTGCCGTCGAGATCACCGCCAAGATCAGCGTTCGCCTGGTCGAGTGGACCAAGGACAAGGACTCCGGCGAGTTCGTGGCAGAGACCAAGCTGACGGACACCACCGTTGGCCGTGCGCTGCTGTCCGAGATCCTGCCCAAGGGCCTGCCGTTCAGCAACATCAACAAGGCGCTCAAGAAGAAGGAGATCAGCAAGCTGATCAACACCTCCTTCCGCAAGTGCGGCCTGAAGGAAACCGTCGTGCTGGCCGACAAGCTGCTGCAAAGCGGCTTCAAGCTCGCGACGCGTGCCGGCATCTCGATCGCCATCGACGACATGCTGATCCCGAAGGAAAAGTACACGGTCATCGACCGCGCCGAGAAGGAAGTCAAGGAGATCGAGCAGCAGTACGTCTCGGGTCTCGTGACGGCCGGCGAGCGCTACAACAAGGTGGTCGACATCTGGGGCAAGGCCGGTGACGAAATCGGCAAGAAGATGATGGACCACCTCAAGGTCGAGAAGACGATCGACCGCCACGACAAGGAAGTGGTCCAGGAGTCCTTCAACTCGATCTACATGATGGCCGACTCGGGTGCGCGCGGTAGCGCGGCCCAGATCCGCCAGCTGGCCGGCATGCGCGGCCTGATGGCCAAGCCTGACGGCTCCATCATCGAGACCCCCATCACGGCGAACTTCCGTGAAGGCCTGAACGTGTTGCAGTACTTCATCTCCACCCACGGCGCCCGTAAGGGTCTGGCGGACACGGCCTTGAAGACCGCGAACTCCGGCTACCTGACGCGTCGCCTGGTCGACGTGACCCAGGATCTGGTCGTCATCGAGGACGACTGCGGCACCGACAACGGCATGGCCATGCGCGCCCTGGTCGAAGGTGGTGAAGTCATCGAATCGCTCCGTGACCGCGTCCTCGGCCGCGTCACCGCCATCGATGTCGTGCACCCCGAGACCCAGGCTTCTCTGCTGGGCGCCAGCCACATGCTGGACGAAGACACGCTCGATGTGCTCGAAGCCGCCGGTGTCGACGAGATCAAGGTCCGCACACCGCTGACCTGCGCCACGCGCTTCGGCCTTTGCGCCAAGTGCTATGGCCGCGACCTCGGCCGCGGCGGGCTGGTCAACGTCGGTGAGGCGGTTGGCGTCATCGCTGCGCAGTCCATCGGCGAACCGGGCACGCAGCTGACGATGCGGACCTTCCACATCGGCGGTGCGGCGTCGCGTGCAGCCGTGGCCTCCAGCGTCGAAGCCAAGTCGGACGGCATCGTCGGCTTCAACGCCACGATGCGCTACGTCACCAACGGCAAGGGCGAACTGGTGGTGATTTCCCGCTCCGGCGAGATCGTCATCTCCGACCCGCACGGCCGTGAGCGTGAGCGCCACAAGGTGCCCTACGGCGCGATCCTGAACATCAAGGCCAGCCAGACCATCAAGGCCGGCATCGTGCTCGCGAACTGGGACCCGCTGACCCGCCCGATCATCACGGAGTTCGCCGGCAAGGCGAAGTTCGAGAACGTCGAGGAAGGCGTGACCGTCGCCAAGCAGGTGGACGAGGTGACCGGTCTGTCGACCCTGGTCGTCATCGACCCGAAGCGCCGCGGCGCCGCCAAGGTCGTGCGCCCGCAGGTCAAGCTGCTGGACGCCGGTGGTCACGAGGTCAAGATCCCCGGTACCGACCACTCGGTGGCCATCGGCTTCCAGGTCGGCTCGCTGATCCAGATCCGCGACGGCCAGGAACTGCTGCCCGGTGAAGTGCTCGCCCGCATCCCGGTCGAAGGCCAGAAGACCCGTGACATTACCGGCGGTCTGCCGCGTGTCGCAGAACTCTTCGAAGCCCGCTCGCCCAAGGACGTCGGCGTGCTTGCCGAGCAGACCGGCACGGTGTCGTTCGGCAAGGAGACCAAGGGCAAGATTCGCCTGCAGATCACCGACCCGGACGGCAAGGCCCACGAGGAGCTCGTGCCCAAGGAAAAGAACATCCTGGTGCACGAAGGCCAGGTGGTGAACCGCGGCGAGCTGATCGTCGACGGCGCAGCAGACCCGCAGGACATCCTGCGCCTGCTGGGCATCGAGGAGCTGGCGCGCTACATCGTCGACGAGGTGCAGGACGTCTATCGACTCCAGGGCGTGAAGATCAACGACAAGCACATCGAGGTGATCGTTCGCCAGATGCTGCGCCGCGTGATGATCACCAACCCGGGCGATACGACCTACATCCTCAACGAGCAGGTCGAGCGCTCGGAGCTGCTGGACACCAACGATCGCATGCGCAAGGAAGGCAAGATGATTGCCACCCACGCGGATGTGCTGCTGGGCATCACCAAGGCTTCGCTGTCGACCGACTCCTTCATCTCGGCCGCTTCCTTCCAGGAAACGACCCGCGTGCTCACCGAGGCTGCCATCATGGGCAAGCGGGACGAGCTGCGCGGCCTGAAGGAAAACGTCATCGTCGGCCGCCTGATTCCGGCCGGTACCGGCATGGCCTTCCACGAGGCGCGCCGCGCCAAGGAAGCCATGGACGACGCCGAGCGCCGCGCCATTGCTTTGCAGGAGGCCGAGGAATTGGCCGCTGCACAGATGGCTGGCGTGGACGCTGGCGACCACTCGGCTGAGTAAGCCACGGGGCTTCGCCCCGCAAGCCGCCCCGGTTCAGGCCGTGGGCGGCTTTTTCTTTGTCAGCTCGCCTTCCAGAGTTCGGGCTTTTGTATGAGCAAGCCGCGCAGCTTGGCGCGCTTGGCCAATGCCAGCACTGCCTTGTCGCGCGAGATGAGCCAGCGGGCGTTGCAGGCCAACGCAAGATCGATGAACTTTTGGTCGTCTGGGTCGCGGCAGACAAGCCGGCCGGCCAGCGGTTGCGGCTCGGCATCGTCGACGTGCAGCGCGTGAGTGTCGAACTGCGCCTCAATGAAGGGCAGATCCGGCGCATAGCTCGCCGCCACGCCGCGGTTCAGCACATGGCGTATTTCGTCTCGCATCGCTGGTGACACCAGCCAGCGCAGCGCACCGGAGGTCACGCTGGCAACCAATGCCTGCACGCGGGCATCACGGAATACCAGCCAGTCCATGACGACCTGGGTGTCAATGACCATGGCGGGCCGGACATCGTCTGCTTCATCGACAAGGCATGCGGGCGAGGAGGGGGCATCCATCCGCCGAGCTTAACCGCGGGTCTTGTGCATGAAACCCCGGCGGTCTACAATCCTCGGCTCTCCGCCTTTTGGGCGGCGCATCGCTGCGCGTTCCAAAAATTCAGCGGGGCTCACAGACTTCAAACGGGAACAAGTCGTTTATGCCAACCATCAATCAACTGGTGCGCCACGGTCGAGAGGCCGAGGTCATCAAGTCCAAGTCGCCTGCGATGCAGAACTGCCCGCAGCGCCGCGGTGTCTGCACCCGCGTCTACACCACCACGCCGAAGAAGCCGAACTCCGCGCTGCGTAAGGTCGCCAAGGTGCGCCTGACCAACGGCTTCGAAGTCATTTCCTACATCGGCGGCGAAGGCCACAACCTCCAAGAACACAGCGTCGTGCTGGTTCGCGGCGGCCGCGTGAAGGACTTGCCTGGCGTGCGCTACCACATCGTCCGTGGTTCGCTCGACCTGCAAGGCGTCAAGGATCGCAAGCAATCGCGTTCCAAGTACGGCGCGAAGCGTCCGAAGAAGTAAATCGTTTGTTCGGCTCAGTCGCCATCGACTGAACCAACGTTGTTGCGGTTCGCTGAATGTCTCAGCAGCCGAGTAAGTGGATAGCCCCAGATGTCGGTGGTTGTCCAACGGAGTCAGGCCAACAAGCCGTCTCCAACTGAAGCAAAAGGAAGAGTGCCATGCCACGTCGTCGCGAAGTACCCAAGCGCGAAATCCTGCCGGACCCGAAGTTCGGTTCCGTCGATCTGTCCAAGTTCATGAACGTCATCATGGAATCGGGCAAGAAGGCCGTCGCCGAGCGCATCATTTACGGTGCCCTGGAGCAGGTCGAAAAGAAGATCGGCAAGGATCCGCTGGAAGTGTTCATGGTCGCCCTGAACAACGTGAAGCCCATGGTCGAAGTGAAGTCCCGCCGTGTCGGCGGTGCGAACTACCAAGTTCCCGTGGAAGTTCGCCCCGTTCGCCGGATGGCTCTCGCCATGCGCTGGCTGAAGGAATCCGCGCGCAAGCGCGGTGAGAAGTCGATGGCCCAGCGCCTCGCCAATGAACTGCTGGAGGCCGCTGAAGGCCGCGGCGGCGCAATGAAGAAGCGCGACGAAGTTCACCGCATGGCTGAAGCCAACAAGGCTTTCTCGCACTTCCGCTTCTAAACTCACCGCCTTTCGGCCGCCTCGGGTTTCTACCAACCCGCTGGCGGCTCATGTCTTCTGGAGCAAACCATGGCCCGCAAAACCCCCATCGAGCGCTACCGCAATATCGGTATCTCTGCGCACATCGATGCCGGCAAGACCACCACGACCGAACGCATCCTCTACTACACCGGTGTGAACCACAAGATCGGTGAGGTGCATGACGGCGCCGCCACGATGGACTGGATGGAGCAGGAGCAGGAGCGTGGCATCACGATCACGTCTGCTGCCACGACCTGCTTCTGGAAGGGCATGGACCTGGCTCGCCCCGAGCACCGCATCAACATCATCGACACGCCCGGCCACGTCGACTTCACGATTGAAGTCGAGCGCTCGATGCGCGTGCTTGACGGCGCCTGCATGGTCTATTGCGCCGTCGGTGGCGTGCAGCCGCAGTCGGAAACCGTCTGGCGCCAGGCCAACAAGTACAAGGTGCCCCGCCTCGCGTTCGTCAACAAGATGGACCGCACGGGTGCGAACTTCTTCAAGGTCTACGACCAGATGAAGCTGCGCCTGAAGGCGAACCCCGTGCCCGTCGTGATTCCCATCGGCGCCGAAGAAAACTTCACCGGCGTGATCGACCTCATCAAGATGAAGGCGATCATCTGGGACGAGGCCTCGCAGGGCATGAAGTTCAGCTACGAAGAGATTCCGGCTGAACTGCAGGCCGAGGCCGTCAAATGGCGCGAGAACCTCATCGAAGCCGCCGCCGAGTCCAGCGAAGAGCTGATGAACAAGTACCTGGAGTCGGGCGACCTGACCGAAGAGGAAGTCATCTCCGCCATTCGCAAGCGCACCATCGCTGCTGAAATCCAGCCGATGTTCTGTGGCACCGCCTTCAAGAACAAGGGCGTGCAGCGCATGCTGGACGGCGTGATTGACTTCATGCCTTCGCCCATCGACGTGCCGCCGGTTCCGGGCACGGACGAAGACGAAAAGGAAGTCGTCCGCAAGGCCGATGACAGCGAGAAATTCGCTGCGCTGGCTTTCAAGCTGATGACTGACCCCTACGTCGGCCAGCTGACCTTCGTGCGCGTCTACTCGGGCGTGCTGAAGTCGGGCGACTCCGTCTTCAACCCGATCCGCGGCAAAAAGGAGCGCATCGGCCGGATCCTGCAGATGCACGCCAACCAGCGCGAGGAAATCTCGGAGATTCTGGCCGGCGACATCGCCGCCTGCGTGGGCCTGAAGGACGTCACCACGGGCGAGACCCTGTGCGACCCGGAAAGCATCATCACGCTGGAAAAGATGGTCTTCCCCGAGCCCGTGATCTCGCAGGCTGTCGAGCCCAAGACCAAGGCCGACCAGGAAAAGATGGGTATCGCCCTTGGCCGTCTGGCTAAGGAAGACCCGTCCTTCCGTCTGCGCACCGATGAAGAGTCCGGCCAGACCATCATTTCCGGCATGGGCGAGTTGCACCTGGAAATCATCGTCGACCGCATGAAGCGCGAGTTCGGTGTGGAAGCCAACGTCGGCAAGCCGCAAGTGGCCTACCGCGAAACCATCCGCAAGACCGCCGCTGACGTCGAAGGCAAGTTCGTTCGCCAGTCCGGTGGTAAGGGCCAGTACGGCCACGTCGTGCTGACCGTCGAGCCGCAGGAGCCGGGCAAGGGCTTCGAGTTCGTCGACGCCATCAAGGGCGGTGTGGTTCCGCGTGAGTACATCCCCGCGGTCGAGAAGGGCGTCGTCGACACCCTGCCGAACGGCGTGCTGGCCGGCTACCCGGTCGTGGACGTCAAGGTCACGCTGACCTTCGGCTCCTACCACGATGTGGACTCGAACGAAAACGCGTTCAAGATGGCCGCCTCGATGGGCTTCAAGGAAGCCTGCCGTCGCGCCAGCCCGGTCATCCTCGAGCCGATGATGGCCGTGGAAGTGGAGACGCCGGAAGACTACGCCGGTACGGTCATGGGCGACCTGTCCAGCCGTCGTGGCATGGTGCAGGGCATGGACGACATGGTCGGTGGTGGCAAGGTCATCAAGGCCGAAGTCCCGCTGAGCGAAATGTTCGGCTACTCCACGTCGCTGCGCTCGGCCACGCAAGGTCGCGCCACGTACACGATGGAGTTCAAGCACTACTCCGAAGCGCCCAAGAACGTTGCCGACGCCATCATCACGGCGCGCGGCAAGGCTTGATCGACTTTTGAACTGAATCGTCTTTGCAGCGCTCCGCCCGTTCGGTCAGTCGGCGGGAGTCACGGGCGCTGTGGAAACGCTAAACCAACAGACTGACGAGATGCTCTTTTTGGAGATTTGAAATGGCAAAAGGCAAGTTTGAACGGACCAAGCCGCACGTCAATGTGGGCACGATCGGTCACGTTGACCACGGCAAGACGACGCTGACGGCAGCGATCGCGACCGTGCTGTCCAAGAAGTTCGGCGGCG
>NZ_LMDU01000008.1 GCF_001425165.1 Pelomonas sp. Root405 | reverse complement strand
AGTGCGGATTCCCGTGTGAAAGTAGGTCATCGTCAGGCTATTTACCCAAGCCAACGCCCAGTCTCGATAAGAGATTGGGCGTTTTGCTTTGCGCGGCGAATTTGCTGTTCGATACCGCAAATTAGAGAGAATGCGAGTATCCAAGACAGGTGCAAGCGGCGGAAGTAAGTCGCAGCCCAAACCGTCTTGTCGCCTCTGGTGGGCGCCCTATTAATTACCTTCGTCCGGGAAAAGTTCGTGCTGGGCTTTCGGGGCCGCCGCGTGCAGTGGCCACTGCCTGACAAGTTCGTATCGATAGCCGGACTGGTCGGCCATGCCGCACACCAGCGATACGGTGTCTATGGTCCACCGAATAGGCGGGCCAATCTTGACGGATCGCAGCGCTGTGGGTGCCCAGTAGCTGACGGTCATATGCGGAGAATGCCCGCCCCGGTCGGAGACTCCGACCGCTCGCAATGCTGCTTGGACGGCGGCAAGCAAATCGGTAAAACCCGGTGGGTTGCCAAAGGGTTTGAACTCCCAATGCGTACCGCGACCAACAATGCGATTCATCTGAAACTCCACCTGCCGAGCCGACAGCAATTCACCGGCTGCTCGCAGCTTCGCCTCGATGCCAGCCGTTTGCCAGAATTGACCCGACAGCGACTGGTGCCAGTTGAACGGCTGGAACATCGTGCCGCCTAGTTGACTTGTTAGCCCCTGGTCGTCGAGGAATGTCTTGAGCGCATCGACGACAGCCTGGGGCGGCAGGGCGACAAAGAGATAGCGTGGGACGGTCATTTCAGAGGTGCTTCCGTCAGCGTCGGGCGAGTCTCTCCTGTGGATCCTCCTCTCCGCTTCATTGCCCCGCCGCGAGCGCTTCACGTACGAATCGCACGAGCGCGCGCGCTGTTTCCGAGCCCGCTGGCATCGGCAAGGTCAGGGCTTGTACGGTGTCGAAGCCAGCGAGCATCTGCCAGCCGGGCAGCACATCGGCGACCCCACCGTAGTTGACATTGCTGGCCATGCCGCCCATGTCGACTGCCTTGTGCGGCGCCGTGTCCTCGATGCGATTCACGCAGAAGTCCGGCGCCAGTACAACGCCAGCGCCGTGCCGTGCCAACGCGATGAGACCCTCCAGATCGCTCCCCCAGGCCGTCGCCTGGAGCATCACATCCTCACGGCGACCGTCATCATGCAGCCATTGGCTCGCCATGGGTTCTTCGCTTTGGCCGAGCAGCAGCATCGGTGCAGTCGCCAGTTGCTGGGGGCTCTGAAACGTTGCAGCGCCCGCCGCCGCATAGGCGCGTACAGCGAACTTCAGAACCGGTTGCGCGACAAACGCATCCGGCGGTTTATCGGTCACGCGGAAAGCCACGTCCACGCCCTCCCGCAACAGGTCGACCCGCCGGTCAGTAAAGAAGAGCTCATAGCGCACCGCCGGGTGCAGCGCCTGAAAGCGCGCCAGCAGCGCGGCGAGCACATGCCGACCGAAGCCCGCCGTGGCGCTGATGCGAATGGTGCCGTCCAACTGATCGCGAGCATGGCGCAGCGCCAGGCGGGCGCCTTCCGCAGCGTCGCGCACCGCGCGGGCGCGGGCGTGCAGGCGGCGGCCCGCTTCGGTCAGGCCCAGGCTGCGCGTGCTGCGGGCAAACAGGGTCAGGCCGACAGCGGTTTCGATGGACGCAATTCGCCTGCTGACAGCGGCGCGCGTCAGGCCGAGATCCCGCGCCGCCTGCGCGAAGCTGCCGGCCTGTGCGATGCGGGCGAAAAGTTCAAGCGCATTAGCGTCTAGAGCCTCTTCGGCCAATGTCTGCCGGCGCCTGCCGACGCCAGGTAACTGCGGGTTCTTTGTCGACATTTCGTTGACGATGTGAGGCCTCCAGGCCGTCTTCCGACTGAAAAGTAGCCAATCTAGACTGCCCGCATCGCCGCAACAAGCGCGCAGACCCGAGGTGTTTCGATGTCCAGCTTGCCCATAAACCTTGCCGAAGCGCTGCCGCCGTCCATTCCCGCCATGGGCGCGCCCAACCTGGAGCGCGACACCGTAGACCACGGCGCCGGTACCCTGCAGGTGCGATGCATTCCGACGCCACTGCGGTGCAGTGACGGCCGCCTGCTTGCCGGCCAATGGTTCGAGCCGCCGCCGGCCGTGGGCGTGCGTGCCGTCGCCGTCATCGGCGCTGCTACAGCCGTGCCGGCAAGCTACTACCGCCATTTCGCCGAATGGCTGGCCCAACGGGGCTATGCGGTGCTGAGTTTCGATTACCGGGGCATCGCTGCCTCAAGCGAAGCGCTGCGACATGGCGAGGACGTGCGACTGCGAGATTGGGCGCGCGTGGACATGTCGGCTGCGTTGCACGCGGCCGACAGGCGCCGACGCGCGGAAGCCGTCCATCAGCAGCGTCAACTCGGCCTGCTGTGGGTGGGGCATTCACTGGGCGGCAATTCGGTGGGCCTCGTGCCGGAGTTCGAGGACCAGGTGGACGCGCTGCTCGGGGTTGCGGCGCAGGTCGCCTACCTAGGGCATTGGTCGGGTTGGCCGCGCGTGCAAGCGTGGGCGTTCTTCCACTTGATGCTACCGGCGCTCGTGCGCGTTCTGGGCCGCGCGCCGGGGCGGCTGCTCGGGCCGCGTGCTCAGGACCTGCCCGCGGGCGCGGCGCTGGAATGGGCGGCCTGGGGCCGAACGCCCGGCTTCCTGTTTGGCGACGACACCTTGTCGCGCGAGCGGGCCTATCACCGCTTCAGCGGCGCGGTCCACCTCTGGGACATCACCGACGACCATCTCTTCGGACCGGCGGCGGCGGTGGACGCCTTGGCAATGCAGTTCAGCGCTGCGCGGGTGCAAAGGCACAGCATCGCGCCGGCCGATCTGGGCGTGAAGAAGATCGAGCATTTCGGCCCCTTCCGCCGAGACCTGGGCGCCAAGTTGTGGCCCCGCCTGCTCGCGCCCATTGAAGCGGCGGTACCCCGGCTCGCCGCCCGGCTGCAGCCGGCTTAGCGACAGCACGGGAGCGAGTGCGGGGCGGCCGGTCACGCCAGCGTCATGACCGGTGGGCAGCATGCTCGCCATGCCGCCGACGCAAGACACCGCTGCTGCCGCCGACACACCGACGCTGTCGGTGCGCACCGTCTGGATCTCGGACCTGCACCTGGGCACGCCCGGCTGCCAGGCCAAGGCCCTGCTCGACTTCCTGCGCGATGTCGACTGCGACACCCTCTACCTCGTTGGCGACATCATCGACGGCTGGCAACTGCGCCGCAGCTGGTACTGGCCGCAGGCGCACAACGACGTCGTGCAGAAGCTGCTGCGCAAGGCGCGCAAGGGCACGCGGGTCATCTTCATCCCGGGCAATCATGACGAGTTCGCGCGCAAATACCTGACGCACAACTTCGGCGGTGTCGACGTGATGGAGGAAGCCATGCACGTGACGGCCGATGGCAAGCGGTTGTGGGTTACGCATGGCGACCTTTACGACGGCGTCATCCAGTGTGCGCGCTGGCTGGCCATCGCTGGCGATCTGGCCTACGAGTTCACCCTCAAGGTCAACCGCTGGTTCAACCGCATCCGCGCCAAGTGCGGGCTGCCGTACTGGAGCCTGTCGCGCTACCTCAAGCACAAGGTCAAGCGCGCGGTCAGCTACATCAACGAATTCGAGAACGCCGTGGCGCGCGAGGCCAAGAAGCGTGGCGCGCACGGGGTGGTCTGCGGCCACATCCACCATGCCGAGATCCGCGAAATCGACGGTGTGCTCTATTGCAATGACGGCGACTGGGTCGAGAGCCTGACGGCGCTTGTCGAACACCACGACGGCCGGCTCGAGATCATCGACCGCGGTGACCAGGCGGCGCTGCCGGGGATGCTGCTGCCCGCACCGACGGCCAACGTCACGCCCGTCGGACTGCCCGTGCCCATGCCGGTCCCGGCGGGCGCCGTCGCAACGACGGTCTCTCCCGACACCGTCGCCTGATCAGCGTCAGCCGACCAGCCTGAGCAGCGCCTGCCCGGCGCGGATCTGCACCCCGGGCGCAATGCCATCGGCCAGCTCGAAGCCTTGCGGTACGAAGACGATGATGGTCGAGCCATGCTCGAACCAGCCCATCTCCTGGCCCTTGATGTGCGGCGCAGCGCACGGCATCTCGTTGGCGCCCTTGCGACCGATGTGCAGCAGCACGTCGAGGAAATGCAGGCGGATGCTGGCGACGAGGATCGCTGCGACCGGCACTAGGGCAATGGGATGGCCGCTGGCCAGCGTCATGCGCACGACGGCCCGCTCGTTGCGGCAGAACAAGCGCTCCACGCGCTTGAGCGCCACCGGGTTCACGTTCCAGGTGTCGCCGCTCAGATAGGTCACATGCTCGACCGTGCCATCAGCGGGCGCGTGGAAGCGGTGATACATCGCCGACGTCAGCCGCAGCGTGACGAAACGGCCTCCTTCGAAGACGCTCGCGTCGTGGGTCGGGCCGAACAACTCGGCCGTCGAGTACGGAAAGCCCTTGGCCTGATAGACCTGGCCCTGCTCGACGACCCCGGTTGCGCCGACGATGCCGTCGCTCGGGCTGGCGAACACATCCGGTCGCGCATCGAACACGCGTGATCCCGGCTTCAGCTCGCGCGTGAAGCAGTCCTTCAGCGAGCGGAACTCGCTGTGCCTCGCCTCGCTCAAGTCCAGCGGCGTGAACATCCGCCACGCCGCAATGGTGAGCTTGGTCAGCAGCGGGCTTTCGATGCGCGAGAAGCGCCCCATCAGTTTTGTCAGCGCGATGCGGGGTACGCGGTTGGTCAGCAGGAAGTTCAAGTCCTCCTGCGCCACGAGGCGCTTGAACCAGCCGGGCCGAGGCGGGGCGCTGCGGTTCATCCCGCCTTCCAACGCGGGCGTTAGGTCTTGGTTTTCCATCTCAGAACTTCTGGCCCAGCATCTCGCGGAACACGCTGCGGCGGATGGCCTTGGCCGTCAGCTCCGGCGCCGTCCACCACCAGCCATCGGCGCGCATCTCATCGCAGGCGGCGACAAAGCGGTCCATGACCGCTGCGAATTCGGCATCGCCATAGTTGAGGCTGAAGATCAACCGCCCGGTGCCCACCCAGCTCAAAGCCAGCCCATGCTTGCGCAGGTAGAACTGCAACATCCAGTGATAACGACCCGGTTGCTCGTACATCACCGTCCAGATCGTCGACAGGTTGGCCATGCGCACTGGCGAGCCTGCTGCGGCCAAGCGGGCATTGAACTGCGCACAGCGCGCGTTCCAGCGTTCGTCGAGGCCGTCGTACAAGGCGCGCACCTCAGGCCGCTCGATGCGCTTCAGAAACGACGCCATCGCGGCGACCACATAGGGGTGGGCGTTGAAGGTCCCGCGCGCGAAGCAGATGTCGGCCGGCCGGTCCTCGCGGTAGCGCGTCATCAGCGCGCGGCTGCCGCACACCACGCCGACGGGCAGGCCGCCGCCCAGCGTTTTGCCGTAGGTGACGAGATCGGCCTTGACGCCGAAGTACTGCTGCGCGCCGCCCGGTGCCAGGCGGAAACCGACGAACACCTCGTCGAAGATCAGCACGATGCCGCGTGCCGTGCAGACCTCACGCAGCTTCTTGAGCCACCCGGTATAGGCCGCGCGGTCATAGCCCGCGCGGCGGCTGCCGTCGATCAACGACGAGTCGCCCGGCGCGCTGACGTTGGGATGCAGCGCCTGCAACGGGTTCACCAGCACGCAGGCGATGTCGCGCCGCGTGGCCAGCACCTTCAGCGAGCGCTCGGCCATGTCCTGCAGCGTGAAGGTCTCGCGCGGCGGCAGCGGGTTGCCGGGGCCGGGCTGAACGTCTTCCCACCAGCCGTGATAGGCGCCGGCAAAGCGCACGAGGCGTTTGCGCTTCGTGTGATAGCGCGCCAACCGCACGGCCTGCATGACCGCCTCGGTGCCGGACATGTGGAAGCTCACCTCGTCCTGCCCGGAGACGGCTTTCAGGCGCGACAGCACGTCCAGCACGCAAGGGTGGTAGGCGCCCAGCACGGGACCGAGTTCGCGTGCAGTGGCAACGGCCTCGTCGATGCACGCCTTGTAGGCGTCATAGCCCAGCACGTTGACGCCGTAGGAACCGGTCAGGTCGTAGAACCGGTTGCCGTCCAGGTCCTCGACCTGAACGCCGTCGCTGTGCTGCAGGAAGGCGCCCACTTTCAGGTGCTCGCGCAGCACCGGGCTGAACTGGAAGGGCACGCGGTAGCGGCCGGTGAACTTCAGGTCCGAGACGGTGTCGCGCGCCTGCTCGGTCGCGGCCAGTGTCTTGGCGAAGCGACCGTCGAACTCCGCGCCCAGGCGCTGCAACGCCGCCCGGCGCTGCGCGGCGACGTCAGCCGGCGCGCCATCGGCGGCGAAGAACTGCGCCTCGTCGTAGGCATAGCCCGGCACCCAGCGCGCCAGCCGCTTGGCCATGCGCGAATGGCCCGCAAGGGACCGGTGCTTGGCGCGCGACAGCTCGATGCGCCGCTTGGCCGCCGGCAGCAGGGCAAGCACGCCCAGGGCCAGCGCGGACAGGGTGAAGGCTTCGTCCATCGGCTCAGTGCGCCTGCTGGCCCACGTGCGCCATCGGGTCGATCAGCTCGCCGCGCAGCAGGTGCAGCGGCGCCCTCCAATACAGCAGCACATCGTGGAAGGGGTCAGTGATGATCTTGAAGCCCCACGCCAGACCCTGCATCAGGTTCTGCGTGACCCACAGCTGCACCACGCGGAACACCAGACCGGTCACGCCCAGGCAGAACCAGGCCATGCCGACGTCCTCGACGAAGCCCTGCATGCCGACGGCCGGCTGGATCAGGCCGCCCAGAGACGGCGCCAGCCACAGCACCAGCGGCAGCGCCACCCACACGGCCATCAGCACGATCTTGCGGCGGATGTTGTAGCCGATCTTGATCTCTTCCTTGTACTCGTCGGTGGCCTGGTTGACGTGGTCATAGCCGCGCGGCTCAAAGAAGAAGTGACCCGCCTGCCGCGTCGTCATCGACACGCACCAGGCCAGCAGCGCCGCCCACGCCGGGTTCACGAACACCAGCGCATACGACACCAGGAAGCTCAGCGCGCTGACCAGGTGCAGGCTCTGGTTGATGCGGCTGTGGTGGTAGTAGCGGTGGTCGTCCCAGCGCTGGGTCTTCAGGGTTTGGAAGAATTCGTTCACGTCCCGTCCTCGTCGTTTGGGTGGAGATCGGGGCGCATGGTGGTGGGCTTGCGTGAAATCGGCGTGACGGCTTCGCTGTCATCGTTCTGTTGCATGCATTCGTGACGATGCGCGCATGAAGACCCCACACGACGCCGACGACATCCTCATCGACGACCTGCCCGCACCGCGCCATTCGCGCCGGCTCGCGGTGGTCACCGAGACCTATCCGCCCGAGGTCAATGGCGTCGCGATGTCGATGGCGCGTGTCGTCGACGGCCTGCACCGCCGCAACCACGACGTGCAGCTCATCCGCCCGCGTCAGCCGGCCAGGCTGACCGGCCCCATGAGCAGCAAGCCCACCATCGACGAGGTACTGACCAAGGGCCTGCCCGTACCGCTTTACCCGAACCTGCGCATGGGCGTGCCCAGCAAGCGGGCGCTGGTCAAGCTGTGGTCGCTGCGTCGTCCCGATGTCGTTCACATCGCCACCGAAGGGCCGCTCGGCTGGTCGGCGCTGCAGGCGGCGCAACACCTGTCGCTGCCCGTCACGTCAGACTACCGCACCAACTTCCACGCCTACGGCAAGCACTACCGCCTGGGCCTGCTGTCCAAGCCCATCATGGGTTACCTGCGCAAGTTCCATAACCGCTGCGACGCCACCATGGTGCCCACCGAGGCCATGCGCGTGCTGCTGGCGGACCGCGGCTTCGAGCGGCTCAACGTCGTCGGCCGCGGTGTCGATGCGCAGCGCTTCGACCCGGCACGGCGCAGCGCCGCGATGCGCGAGAGCTGGGGTGCGGGGCCGGACGACCTCGTGCTCGGCTATGTCGGCCGCCTGGCGCCGGAGAAGAACCTTGGCGTCGTGCTCGCGGCTTATGAGGCCGTGAAGCAACTGCAGCTGCGCGCCCGCCTTGTTCTCGTCGGCGACGGCCCGATGCGCGCCGAACTCGCCACCCGCGTGCCCGACGCCATCTTTGCCGGCCAGCGCAGTGGCGACGATCTGGCGGCCCACTACGCCGGTCTGGACCTCTTCCTCTTCCCCAGCCTGACCGAGACCTTCGGCAATGTGACGACCGAGGCCATGGCCAGCGGTTGCGCCGTCGTTGCGTTTGAAAGCGCCGCGGCGGGCGAGCTGATCCGCAGCGGCGTGAACGGCTGGCTGGCCGGTCCAGGCAAGGAGGAAGCGTTTGTTGCCGCAGCCCGCGTTGCCGCCCTGGACGCCAACGCCCGCCGCGCCGTCGCCCAGGCCGCGCGCGCGACGGCACGCCGGCTGGACTGGGCCGACATCACGGCGCGGTTTGAAGCTGTGCTCGAAGGCGCGATTGCACGCGCCGAGCCGACGTTCCGGATCGCGGGCCTGCAAGCGGCAGCTTGAGACGCGCGGTCAGCGGCGCCCGCGGGCGTCAGTCCAGATCAGCGCTGCAATCGTCACTGCCACCAGTGCGCCCAAGCCGCTGAGCGTCGCCGCGATCGGCACCCCTGCCGCCTCGCACGCGGCATACGCCGCCAGCATCGCCAGCACGCTGAGGTTCTCGTTGAAGCCCTGCACGGCAATCGACCGCCCCGCGCTCAGCAGCGTGGCACCGCGGTGCTGCAACAGTGCGTTCAACGGCACGACCATCGCGCCCCCGACGGCGCCGACCAAGGCGAGCATGAGGGCGGCCAGCCACAGGTCGCTCGCCTGCGCCACCACCGGCATCAATAGGCCCAGCGCCACGCCGGCCCACAGGCCGTGGCGCGCCTGGTGCAAAGCCAGCCAGCGCCCCGCCGCGCCCGCACCGGCGATGACGCCGACGGCGACGGCCGCCTGCAGGTAGGCAGCCTCGTTCAGCGGCAGCGCCAGCGCCTCGCCGGCCCAGCGCAGCACCGCAAACTGCAGCGTCGCGCCGACGCCCCAGAACAGCGTCGTCGCCGCCAGCGACAGCCCGCCCTCGCGGTCGCGCCACAGCTGCCGGTTGGCGGCGCGGAACTCGCGCAGCAGTGCCACGGGACCGTGCGACACGCTGCGCTGGCGCCGGCCGCTGTCGGCGATACTTGCGTTCAACAAGCTGCTCATCGCGTAGATCAGCAGCAGCGCCGCGAGCGAGCCGGTCAGCTTGTCGGCCGGCAGCTGCAGGCCGTCACACCAGGCGGCCATGCCCGACGCCAGCCATTGCGGGCTGACCAGCGCGCCGCCCAGCACGGCGCCCAGCAGCGCAGCGGACACGACGCTGATTTCTATCCACCCGTTCGCCTTCACCAGCGCCTCGGGCGCGGCCATCTCGGTGATGAGGCCGTACTTGGCCGGCGCGTAGGCGGCAGCGCCCAGCCCGACGACGGCGAGCGCGGTGACGGGATGCAGGCCCAGGGCCAGCAGCGCCAGGCCGAGCATCTTGACGACGTTCATTGCTGCCATCACACGGCCCTTGGCAAAGGCGTCGGCCAGCGGCCCCACCCAGGGCGCCAGCACGACATAGGCCAGCATGAAGCCGAACTTCAGCAGCGGTGCCCACCACGGCGCAAAGCCCTGCTGCATCAACAGCGCGATGGCGACGATCAACAGCGCGTTGTCGGCCAGCGCCGAGGCGAACTGCGCGCCGATGACGATGCCGAAGCCGCGCGGCAGCTGGCTGCTCCGGGCACGGTCGGGCAGCGCGGCTGCGTTTGGGGAGGTGGCAAGGGGCACGTGCGCCGCACTGTCGCGGCGCAGCGTGAAGCGCCGATGAAAGCTCACCAGCCGATACAGCGCGACAACCCTGTATTTGTATACAGTATCGCCATGGACGTAAACGACAAGCTCGCCGTGCTGGCTGACGCCGCGAAGTACGACGCCTCCTGCGCCAGCAGCGGCGGCGACAAACGCGACTCCCGCGACGGGCACGGCATCGGCTCGACGACGGGCGCCGGCATTTGCCACGCCTTCACGCCCGACGGCCGCTGCGTCTCGCTGCTGAAGGTGCTGCTGACCAACTGGTGCGTGTACGACTGCCTCTACTGCATCAACCGCAAGTCCAGCGACGTGCGCCGCGCGCGTTTTTCCATCGACGAGATCGTGCAGCTGACGCTGTCCTTCTACCGCCGCAACGTCATCGAGGGCCTGTTCCTGTCCAGCGGCATCATCCGCACGCCCGACTACACGATGGAGCAGGCCATCGAGGTGGCGCGGCGGCTGCGCGAGCAGGAGCACTTCAAGGGCTATATCCACTTGAAGACGATTCCCGATGCCGCGCCCGAACTGGTCGAGCGCGCGGGGCGCTATGCGGACCGGCTGTCGATCAATGTGGAGCTGCCCAGCGCGGCCAGCCTCAAGCAGCTGGCGCCAGAGAAGAACGCCGACGGCATCGAGCGCACCATGTCGCGCATCCACCTGCGCCTGCAGGCCGCGAAGGAAGCCAGGCGCGAGGCCGAGACGGTGCGCGCATTGCCAGGCGCGAATGCGCGCACCGCCAAGCCGCCGCCATTCGCGCCGGCCGGCCAGAGCACCCAGCTCATCGTCGGCGCCGACGCGTCGGACGACCGCGCCGTGCTGCAGCTCTCCCACCGCCTCTACCGCGGCCAGGGGCTGCGGCGCGTCTACTACTCGGCCTACAGCCCCATCCCGCATGCCAGCGCCGCGCTGCCGCCGCAGGCCGCGCCGCTGATGCGCGAGCACCGGCTCTACCAGGCCGACTGGCTGATGCGCTTCTATGGTTTCGGCGCGGACGAGATCGTCACCGAGGCGGGCTTCCTGTCGCTGCAGCATGACCCCAAGCTGGCGTGGGCGCTCGCGCATCCGGCCAGCTTTCCGCTGGACGTCGACCGCGCGCCGCGCGAGCAGCTGCTGCGCGTGCCGGGCCTGGGCGTCGGCTCGGTCGACAAGCTGTTGGCCGCGCGCCTGCGCCGCCGCCTGCGCCGTGCGGATCTGCTCGCCCTCGGTCCGGCTGCCAAGCGAGCGCTGCCCTTCCTGGTCGCCATCGACCATCGCCCGCGGGCGACGGACGTGCAGATGCTCGCGCGGCCTGCGGCGCAGCCGCAGCAGGCGGCCTTGTTCTGATGAAGCTGCCGTTGCGCCACCCGTCGGACTGGGCGGGCTTTGCCGAGCAGCTCCCCACGCTGCTGGCCGGCGGCGATGCAAGTTGGACGCATGACGTGGGCGCGCAGGCAGCGCTGTTCAGCGAGGCTGTCGAAATCAGCCCGCAAGCCTGGTTGCCGCCTGACGGTTGGGACAACCTCGGCCGCCGCGTCGCCATGCATGCCGACGACACGCGCTACGCCCGCCTGCTCGCCTTTGCGCGCCGCCTGCAATGCGAGCCAGGGCTCTGGGCGGATGTGCTCGACCCGGACCGCCGCCGCTTGCAGTCCCTGGCGCGGCAGGTGGACCGTGAAATCCACAAGACCCATGCCTTTGTGCGTTTCCGCGAGGTGGTGGACGCCGATGCCGCCGGCGGCCGGCGCCATGTGGCCTGGTTCGAGCCGGCCCACCATGTGCTGCGCGCCGTCGCCCCCTTCTTCGTGCGCCGCTTCGCCCAGCACCCTTGGGCCATCCTGACGCCGCTCGGTTGCCTGCACTGGGATGGCCAGCGCCTCACCGGCGCCGGCTCCGCCAGCCGCGAGGACGCACCACCCGAGGACGCTGGCGAAGCTTTGTGGCTGACCTATTACCGCAGCATCTTTAACCCGGCCCGCCTCAAGGTGGCCATGATGAAGAAGGAGATGCCGGTGCGCTTCTGGGCCAATCTGCCCGAGGCGGCGTTGATCAGCGAATTGGTGCGCGAGGCGCCGCGGCGCGAAGGCCGCATGCGCGGCCTTTAGCTTCCCTGGGCTTCAACGAGCAGGGCCAGCTGGCTGGCGATCAGCAGCTCCTGGCGCGTCCAGGCCCGTGTGGCGCGGGCATCCACGAGCCACAGCGCGCCGGCCAGCTGGGCGCCGTCATAGAGCGGCACCTCGATGCGCGCCTGGGCCGCGCCGGACAGGGCGGCCAGCTCCGCGTGGCAGGGGTGCAGCGCCGCGTCCGGCAGGGCCAACGGCGCGCCGTGGCGGGTCAGCAGGTCGACATAGCGCGGATGCTCATCGGTGCTCAGGCCGCCCTGGCCCAGCGGCCAGCGGAGGACGCTCGCCAGGCCCAGGATGCGGGCGCTCGCGGCCTTCAGCTCGGCCAGGGCCTCCGGCGGCGGTGCCGAGGCCAGCCGCTGGCGTTGGCCGCACAGGTGCAGTAGCAACTCCTCGGGCGTCACGGGCGCGCCGCCTTCCTCGGCCGGCGGTCCGGCCAAGGTCGTGCGCGCCGGGAGGCTCAGGCGTTCGATTTCTGATTGGAGGGCCAGGTGTTGCCAGAGGTGGTCCAGCGCCGCGGCCGCATCGCCTTCTTCCTGCAGCAGTTGCGCGAGTTGCAGATGCGCCTGGCGCGCCTGAGCGCGCGACTGGATGCGCTGAGCCAGCGCCAGGCCATGCCGGGTCGAGCGCACGGCGGCAGCGTTGTCGCCGCGAGCCAGCGCGATCTCGGTCCAGGTGCGGCTGGCGGCCGCCTCCAGCCAGGGGTAACCGTGGCGGGCCGCGATGTCCAGCGCCAGGCGGCAATCGGCCACCGCCCAATCCATGCGCTGGCGGGCGAGTGCTGCGCGCGCCAGGTGCCAGTGCGCCTCGGCCTCGAAGACGCGATGGGCGCCGCGCCGCGCTGCCGCCAGGCCGTGGCTGAAATGGCGCTCGGCCGCCGGCAGGTCGCCGGTCTCGAAGCTGCCGACGCCGATGTTCAGGGCCAGCTTGGCGGCCAGATAGCTGTCATCCGCACCTGCCAGATGCTCGCCGGCGTCGCGCATCTGGCGCAGGCCGCGCGCCCAGTCGGCATGCGCGTAATGGATCTGGCCCAGGCCGATGCGCGCGGCCACGCCGGTCTGCAGATGGCCGCTGACCTCGGCAAGGTCGAGCGCGCGCGACCATTGCTCGCTGGCGAGCTGATATTCACCTTGCTGATAGGCAATGCGGCCGAGCGCCTCGCAGACACGCGCCGCCTGCACGGGGAAGTGGCCCGCCGCAGCAAGCGCGCCAGCTTGTTCGAGCGCGGGCAGCAATTCGAGCGCGCTACCACGCGGCTCCAGCAGGCCGAAGCGGGCATACAGCGCGTCCACGCCGGCGGCGGTGTCACCGGCCGTGAAAGCGTTTACGCTCAGCGCTTCGAGCAGTCTGTCGGCAGCCAGCGGATGG
This sequence comes from Pelomonas sp. Root405, assembly GCF_001425165.1. Classification (GTDB taxonomy): domain Bacteria; phylum Pseudomonadota; class Gammaproteobacteria; order Burkholderiales; family Burkholderiaceae_C; genus Pelomonas. Next base: position 16,293 of record NZ_LMDU01000008.1, on the reverse strand, counting down.
CGGTGCGCCACGCGCGAGATGCGCGTCAGCAGGTCGGCCAAGGTTTCGCTGGCAGCGGGTTGGAGGATGAACACGGCGGATGCTGGTTGGTTTCTCACTGGTATTCTTGTCGATGCCGAGCCACCCCGACCCAGAAAAGGGGCAGCCCGCAGCTTACGCGAGCGGGCAGAGACCAGTTTAAAACCAATTGACGAGCATGTAGGTTGGTATTAGAGTGGTATCGACTGAACCCCGTCGATCATGCCGCTCTCGCTCAATCCCAATCTGCTGACCTCCCGCGACTCTGGCCGGCCCGTGCGCTGGTGGGTCGGCGTCGATGGTGGCGGTACCTCGACGCGCGCCGTGGTGGCAGACGCGCAGGGCCGCATCGTCGGCCGCGGTGAGGCCGGCGCCTCCGCACTAGGGCAGGGCGCGGAGCAGGCCTGGCGTCACGTCGCCGAGGCTGTCGGCCGCGCTGAAGTGCCTGGGCTGGACCTCAAGGATTGTGCGATTGGCCTCGGCCTGTCCGGCACGGGCGTGCCCGCCCAGCTGAAAGCCTTTGTCGCCGCCGACCCGGGCGTCGCACGCTTCACCCTGGTCACCGACGGCCTGGTTGCCTTGCTGGGTGCCCATGGTGGGCGGCCCGGGGCGCTGATGATCTCGGGCACCGGCTCGGTCGCCGAGGCATTGATGCCCGATTGCAGCCGCCGCATGGTGGGTGGCTGGGGCTGGCAGATCGGTGACGAAGGCAGTGGCGCCTGGCTGGGTCAGCAGGCGATGAAGCTGGCCCAGGCCGCCTACGACAGCCGCGCCGCGGCAGGCCCGCTGGTGCAGTCGGTCTGGCGTCAGGCTGGCAGCACGCGAGCTGAATTGCTGGGCTTTTGTGCGCAGGCCGGGCAGGGCGGCTATGCCAGCCTCGCGCCCTTGGTCTTCGAGCACGAAGCCGACGACCCCGCTGCCGCCGCGCTGCTGGATCAGGCCGCGCGGGCGCTCGATGCGTTGGCTGCCGCGCTGCATCCGAGCTTGCCACTGGCCCTGGCCGGCAGCATCGCATTGCGCCTGGCACCGCGGCTCAGCCCGGCCTTGCAGTCGCGCCGTGTCGAGCCCCAGGGCGAGCCGGTCATCGGCGCGCTCTGGCTGATCCAACAAGAGACGATGACTGCATGAACCATTTCGATTTCAAGCCCGATCCCAACGCGGCGTCGCCCCTGTATATGCAACTGGCGCAAAGCCTTGCGCAGGCCATCCGCGAGGGCATCTTCCATGCAGACGAGGCCCTGCCGAGCGAGCGCGTGCTGGCCGAGCAGCTGGAGCTGTCGCGCGTCACCGCGCGCAAGGCCATCGACCGCCTCGTCGAGCAGGGCCTGATCATCCGCAAGCGCGGCTCGGGCAACTACATCGCGCCCAAGCTGGAGCAGCCGCTGACGCGCCTGACCAGCTTCTCCGAAGAGCTGCACCAGCGCGGCTTCGTGCCCAGCTCGCGCTGGCTGCTGCGTGGCTTCAGCCCCGCCGCACCCGACGAGCAGCTGTCGCTGGAACTCAAGAGCGGCGAGCGCGTCGCACGGCTGGAGCGCCTGCGCCTGGCGGACTCGGTCGTCATGGCCTATGAAGTCAGCGTGCTGCCGCAGTCGGTGTTGCCCGATCCGCAGAAGGTCGAGGCCTCGCTCTACACCCACCTGGGGGAGCGCGCGCCGGTGCGCGCCCTTCAGCACATCCGCGCGCTCAACGCGGATGCCAAGTTGGCCAGTCTGCTGGAGGTGCCGTTAGGTGCCGCCGTCCTGTTCATCACCCGGGTCGGATATCTGGCCTCGGGCCAGGCGGTGGAGCTGACGCATTCGTACTGCCGCAGTGACTACTACGACTTCGTCGCCGAGATGCGCAGGGACTGATGAAACTCGAAGGCGACATCGTCACGCCCGACGGCGTGCTCCGCGGCCACCTCGACATCGGGCAGGGCCGCATCACTGCCGTCGTCGGCACGCCGGTTGACGCCGCGCGGGCCGGTGAAGGCGGCCGACCGATCCTGCTGCCCGGCTTCATCGACACCCATGTGCACGGCGGTGGTGGCCGCGACACGATGGAAGGCGGCGATGCGATCACGACGATTGCCCGCCGCCACGCCCGCCACGGCACGACGGCGCTGCTCGCCACGACGATGACCGCGCCCGTCGGCGAGATCGAGGCGGCGCTGAAGGCGCTCGGCGGGGTCTGCCGCGAGCGCGGCGCGCAATCGGCGCGTGTGCTCGGCGTGCATCTGGAAGGCCCCTACATCAGCCCCGACCGCCTCGGCGCGCAGCCGGCGCATGCGATCCCGGCGACGCTGCAAGAAGTGCAGCGGCTGGGCGAGTTCGCGCCCATCAAGGTGTTGACCATCGCGCCCGAGATGACGGGCCACCTCGCGCTGATCGGTCCGCTGCGGGACGCCGGCATCCGCGTGCAGATCGGCCACAGCGCCGGCAGCTATGACGACGGCGTGGCCGCGCTGCAGGCGGGCGCGGCGGGCTTCACCCATCTCTTCAATGCCATGACGGGCCTGCACCATCGCGAGCCCGGCATGGTCGGCGCGGCGCTGGCCCACGGCCAGCATGCCGAGCTGATTCCCGACCTGCTGCATGTGCACCCCGGCGCCATCCGCGTCGCGCTGCGCTGCATCCCCGGCCTGTTCTGCGTGACCGACTCGACGGCCGCCGCCGGCATGCCCGATGGCGAATACCGCCTGGGTGAATACACCGTGCAGAAGTGCCTGGGCGGCGTGCGCCTGGCCGATGGCACGCTGGCCGGCAGCGCGCTGACGATGGACCAGGCGCTGCGCAATCTCGTGCAAGTGCTGGGCCTGGACCTGGTGGACGCCGCGCGGCGCGTGTCGACCGCTGCGGCCGAGTACCTGGGGCTGGCGGACCGCGGGCGCCTCGCCGCCGGGGCCTGGGCGGATGTGGTCGTGATGGATGCCGCCTTGAACCTGCGGCGCGTGTTTGTTGAAAGTGAAGAGATCGATGTCATCGCTGATGCTTGAAGAAGCGCTGAGTGCGCCGGACGCGGTGGCCCGCCAGCTGGCCGCCGACCCGCTGAGTTACGCCCGCCTGGGCCAGGCGCTGCAGGAGGTGCCGCCCACCAGCGTGCTGACGATTGCGCGCGGCAGCTCCGACCATGCGGCCCACTACCTGGCCTACCTCGTCATGGCGCGCCTGGGCCGGCTGGTCACGTCGCTGCCGATGTCGCTGATCACGCTCTACCAGAGCCGCATCCATTGCGAGGGCCTGCTGTCGATGGCTTTCTCGCAGTCGGGCCAGAGCCCCGACCTGATCGCGCCGACGCAGTTCTTTCGTGACGGCGGCGCGCGCACGGTCGCTTTCGTCAATGCCAGCGGCTCGCCATTGGCGGCTGCGGCGGAGCATGTGTTCGAGCTGCACGCCGGCCCCGAGAAGAGCGTGGCCGCGACCAAGAGCTACATCGCCCAGCTGGTGGCCGGTGCACGGGTCGTGGCGGCCTGGCAGCAGGACGACGCGCTGCGCGCCGCATTGAACGTGCTGCCCACGGCGCTGGCGCAGGCAAGCAAGCTCGACTGGACTGCTGCACTGCCGGTGCTGCAAGGCGCCGAGCGCCTCTTCGTGCTGGGCCGGGGAACGGGCCTGGCCGTGGCGATGGAAGCGGCGCTGAAGCTGAAGGAAACCTGCGGCATCCAGGCCGAAGCCTTCTCCGGCGCCGAGGTCAAGCACGGCCCGATGGCGCTGGTGCGCGACGGCTATCCGCTGCTCATCTTCGCGCCGCGCGGCCCGGCCCAGGCCGGCCTGCTGGCGATTGCCGAAGAGATGCGTTCGCGCGGCGGTCGCGTGCTGCTGGCCGCGCCACTGGGCACCCCGGGCGCGGAGCTGCCACTGGTCACGACGGGCAACGAGGACCTCGACCCCATCGCCCTGGTGCAAAGCTTCTATCCGATGGTCGAGGCGCTGGCGCGTGCGCGGGGCTTCAACCCCGATGTGCCGCCGAATCTGGCCAAGGTCACCAAAACACACTGAGACGCCGCCATGAGCACCTTCGATCCTGGCCGTCTCGTGATGGTCGACATTCCAGGCCAGTCCTTGGACGCGGAGACTGCGAGCTTCCTGCGCGAGCAGAAGATCCGCTCCGTCTGCCTGTTCCGCAAGAACATCGGCACGGAGGACGAGGTGAGGGCGCTGATGCGCGACCTCATTGAGGTGCTCGGCCCCGAGGCGCTGATCGGCATCGACCAGGAGGGCGGCGCCGTCGTTCGCGTGACCTTCCTGCCGCAGCCGCCGTCAGCGATGGCGCTGGGCGCCAGCGGTGACGCCGACCGCGCCGAAGCCGTCGGCGCAGCGGTGGCGAGGGGCCTCAAGTCGCTCGGCATCAACTGGAACTTCGCGCCGGTGCTGGACGTCAACAACAACCCGTCCAACCCGGTCATCGGCGAGCGCAGCTTCTCCAACGACCCGGTCGAGGTCAGCCGCCTGGCGGCGGCGTGGATGCGCGGGTCGCTGCGCGAGGGCGTGGCCTGCTGCGTCAAGCACTTCCCTGGCCATGGCGACACGCATGTGGACTCGCACCATGCGCTGCCGACCGTCGACAAGTCGCGCGCCGAGCTGAATGCGTTGGAGCTGGCGCCGTTCAAGGCACTGGCTTCGCAGGCGCCGGCCATGATGACGGCCCACATCGTCTATCCGCAGATCGACCCCGACCGGCCGGCCACGCTGTCACCGCAGCTCATCGGCGGCATCCTGCGCCAGGACTGGGGCTATGACGGCGTCGTCATCACCGACGCGCTGATGATGAAGGCCGTGGCCGAGCGCTTCGGCTATGCCAAGAGCGCCGTCATGGCCATCGAGGCCGGTGCCGACATGGTGCTGGCGCAAGGGTCGCCGGCCGAGCAGCTGGTGGCCATCAACGCGCTGCGCGACGCCTTCGGCAGCGGCAGGCTGACGCCGGAGCAGGGCGAGGTCGCGAATGCGCGGTTGGACAAACTGGCCGCCGCCTACCCGGCCCGTGTCGTCGATGACCGCGCCGCCCGCGAGGCCGACCATGCGCTGATGGCGGAGGCCTGGGCTGCGGGCCTGACGGCGCTGCGCGGTGCCAAGCCACCGGCGCTGGACGCGCCCATCCGCGTCATCGTGCAGGGCGACGTGCCGACCGACATGGTGTCGGAGGCCGGCCCGACCGGCCGCCAGGCCGTCGCGCTGTTCGACGGGTTCAGGGATGCGCAGGTGCAGATGGTCGACGACATCGCCCAGCTGGACTGGACGACGGTGCCGCGCGATGGCCGCATGAATGTGTTGGTGTCCACGCGGCGGGCCCGCTATGGCCTGGCCGCGTCCGAGTGGCGGCCCGACCTTCACCTGTCGCTGTGGAACCCGTATCAGGCCCTCGACGTTGCCGGCCCGACGCTGTTGAGCTGGGGCTTTGCGCCGGGTGCGCTGGCGGGCATCAAGGCGTGGCTGGAAGGCCGCGCTACAGCAGGCGGCCGTGCGCCGGCGGGGCTGCAGTGATGGACGCCAAGACCTCCAATCCGATGCGCTGGATCCCCAGCCTCTACTTCGTGCAGGGGCTGCAGTTCTTCGTCGTCATGCTGATCGCCGGCCTGATGTTCAAGCAGATGGGCGTGGCCAACGACCAGATCGCGCGCTGGACCGGCCTCATCGGCTTGGCCTGGGCCTTTAAGCCGCTGTGGAGCCCGCTGGTGGAGCTGGCGCGCAGCAAGAAGATGGTTGTCGTGGCCATGCAGTTCAGCGGCGCCGTCGGCCTCGGGCTGCTGGCGCTGGCGCTGCAGGCCAGCAACTTCTTTGCGCTCAGCATCGCGGTGCTGTTCTTCCTGGCCTATGCCTCGGCCACGCACGACATCGCGTGCGACGGCCTCTACATGGGCGCCCTGGACGCGAAGCGCCAGGCGGCGTACGCGGGCTGGCAGGGCGCTTTCTTCAACGCATCCAAGTTCCTGACGCTGGGCGGCCTGATGGTGCTGGCCGGGCGGCTGGAGACCAGTATGGGTGTGTTCAACGCCTGGAGCGTGATCTTCGCGCTGCTCGCCGGCTTGCTGGCGCTGCTGGCGGCCTGGAACGCCAAGGCGCTGCCCAACCCGCAGCGCGTGTCCAGCGAGCCGGTCAAGCTGCCGGAGATCGTGGCCGACTTCCTGAAGAAGCCGGGCATCTGGAAGATGGTCGTCTTCATCGTGCTGTTCCGCCTCGCGGAAGGTCAGGTGCAGACCATCGGCCCGCTGTTCCTCATCGAGGCGCGTGACAAGGGCGGCCTGGGCCTGACGGGCGAACAGGTCGGCGGCGTCTATGGCACGGTGGGCACGGCGGCCTTTCTCGTCGGCTCCATCGTCGGCGGCTACTTCACGTCGTGGCTGGGCCTCAAGCGCGCGATGCCGGTGCTGGTGATTGCGATGGCGATTCCCAACGCCGTGTTCTGGGGCCTGAGCCTGGCCATGCCCACCTCGATCTGGACCATCGGCGCCGCCATTGGCCTGGAGATGGCGGGTTATGGCTTCGGCTTCGTCGGCATGATCCTCTACATCATGCAGGTGGTGGCGCCGGGGCGCTTCCAGACCGCGCACTACGCGCTCGGCTCGGGCGTGATGCAGCTGGGCTTCATCCTCAGCAAGACCATCAGCGGCGATGTGCAGGTGGCGATGGGCTACCAGAACTTCTTCCTGTGGACGCTGGTCTGCGGCGTGCCGGCCCTGCTGCTGCTGCTGTGGGTGCCGATGCCGCGCGCCGCTGCCCAAACCGAGGCGGTGCCGGCATGAAGTTCGCACTGACGCTGCTGGCGCTGGCCGCCGCACCTGCTTTCGCCACCGGCGAGTTCTTCGACGACTTCGCGCAGAAAGACCTCGACGCATTGCGCGCCAGCGGCTGGGTGCTGCGCGACGGCACCGGCCACCCGGGCTTGCCGGGCGCGCGCTTCTCGCCCAGCCAGCTGACGCTGGACGGCGGCCTGCTGAAGCTGAAGCTCACCACCGACGGCACGCCGGCCAACACGACGCTGGCCCAGCTCTGCGCGGCGCGCAAGTTCCTCATCGGCACGACGACGGCGCGTGTGCGCCTGCGCGACACGCCCGGTTCGCGCGACCCCATCATCCAGAGCCTCTACCTCGCCAGCCCGCTCAAGCACGACTACGACCCCGATTTCAGCGAGGTCGACTTCGAGTACCTGCCGCATGGCGGCTGGGGCAGCCCGGACACGCGGCTGTACGGCGTCAGCTGGCAGACCGTGCGCATCGACCCCTGGCAGTCCTTCAATCAGGCGTCCATCCTGCCGGGCAGCTTCGATGGCTGGCAGTTGCTGACCGTGCAGGTCGAGGCGACGCGCACGCGCCACTTCGTCAATGGCCGATTGATCGGCGAGCACACGGGCCGCAATGTGCCCGCCAAGCCGATGGCGATCAGCTTCAACCACTGGATCTCGGCGGGGGCCACGCCGGGTGCGCCGCGCGACTACCAGTTCGATGTCGACTGGGTGCTGCACCAGGCCGGCCAGACCGTCAGCGCCGACGCCATGCAGGCCCGCGCCGAACAGCTCCGCAAGCAGGGCGTGGCCCGCCAAGACACCGTGCCCGATGTGGGCCTGACGAGCGAGTGCAATCTATGAAGAAGAGCATCCTTCTCGCGTTGGCCCTGGCGGCCTCGCTGGTCCAGGCGCAGGCGCCAGCGCCCGTCGTCGGCACCTACATCCTGGCCGAGCGCGGCGTCGACGTCGTCGAGCAATTGAAGCCCGGCCGCGTCTCGCACATCCTCTACGCCTTCCTGCTGATCTGCGGCGAAGGCCAGCGCAAGCAGGAGGCCGCGGCCTGTGCCGGCAGGCCGGCCTTCAGCATCGCGCCGCATGCCGACCAGGACGTCTTCTCGGCCGCCTTCCAGCGGCTGAAGACACGCGACCCCAAGGTGCAGGTGCTGGCATCGGTCGGCGGCTGGGGCGGGTCGGACCCCTTCTTTCACCTGGCTGCGACGGCCCAGGGCCGACAGGCCTTCGTCAAGTCGTCTGTCGACTGGCTGCGTGCCCACCCCGGCTTTGACGGCCTGGACATCGACTGGGAGCATCCCGGCAACAACGGTGCATCCAACGGCGTGCAGCTCGGCAGCCCGGCCGATGGGGAGTACTTTGTGCAGCTGCTGCAGGACCTTCGCACGGGCCTGGACGCGCTGGGCCGCGAGAACAAGCGCCACTACGCGCTGACGGTGGCGATCAACACGACCAAGGAGCAGCTGGTGCGCATGCCGATGGGCCGCGCCGCCAAGTCGCTGGACCTGGTCTTCATGATGACCTACGACTTCACCGGCCCGTGGACCAAGAAGGCCGGCAACCACACCGCGCTGCGCAGTGCGAAGCCGGGCGCGGACAGCCTGGAGAAGTCGGTTGCCGATCTCAAGGCCGAGGGTGTGCCGGCGGCCAAGATGGTGGCGGGCGTCGCCATGTATGGCCGCGGCTTCGATGGCGTGAAGGCCGACAGCAGCTATGCCAGGCCCTGGCCGAACGAAGACGGCTCGGTCGCCTTCAAGGACATCGCCAAGCTGGCCGGCATGAAGCCGGAGTTCGACAAGGCCAGCCAGTCCTGGGCGATGGTGGGCGCCGGTCGGTTTGTCGGTTATGACGACCCGCGGGCCGTGCGCGCCAAGGTGGCGTTTGCCAAGAAGGCGGGGCTGGCAGGGGTGTTTGCCTGGGAGCTGAGTCAGGACGATGGCCAGATCCTGGATGCCATGGACACGATGAAGCCGTGAACCCTGGCGCTCCGATCGCCGGTGCCGCTCATGAAGCCGATTGAAACCTGGTCAGCGGCCGACGATCCCAAGCTCAAGGCGGAGCTGGAGCAGCGCGCCGAGCCGGTCCTGCTCAAGGGGCTGGTGGCGGACTGGCCCGCAGTGCGCGCCGGGCGTGCGGCGGCGCTTGGCATCTGCGACTACCTGCGGCGTTTCGACCGCGGCGTGGAGGTCATGGCAACCAAGACCCGCGCGGCGTCGCGCGGCGTCATGGGCTACAACGACAGCCTGACCGACTTCGCCTTCGTCAAGGCCCGCATGACGCTGGCCGAGTTCATCGGGCACCTGCAAGCCTACCTGCCCCTCGACGGCGTGCCGTCCATTGCCGCGCAGTGCGCCAAGGTGAGCGAGGTCATTCCTGGCTTCCTCGACGAGAACCTGCTGCGCGCCTTGCCGGGCGTGGTGCCCAACTTCTGGTTGGGCAATGCACTGACGGTGCCGGTGCACCACGACCACCCCTACAACCTGGCCTGCGTGGTGGCCGGGCGCCGCCGCTTCACGTTGTTCCCCCCGCAGCAGGTGGGCAATCTCTACATCGGCCCGCTGGAGCACACGCCGTCGGGCGCGCCCATCTCCGTGGTGCACCCCGACCCGCCCGACCTGGACCGCTATCCGCGCTATCGCGAGGCGCTCGCATCCGCATGGGTCGCCGAGCTGGAGCCGGGTGACGCGGTCTACATCCCGCCACTGTGGTTCCACCAGGTCGAGGCGCTGGAGAAGGTCAACCTGCTGATCAACTACTGGTGGCCGGTGGCCGTTGCCAAGGACCTGCCCGCGCCGGCCCATGCGCTGCTGCAGGCCATCCAGGTGCTCAATACCATGCCCACGGCGCAGCGCGATGCCTGGGCGGCGATGTTCGGGCACTATGTCGTGCAGCGCGAGCAGGACCCGGCCGGGCACATCCCGCAGCCTTGGCAAGGCGTGCTGTCGCGGCGGCGCTGAACGGAATTCATATGCAGCCGATGAAGGAAGTCGAGGGCATCACGCGCGAGCGCTTCGAGTGCGACGTCGTGCCGGCCTACGAGCCGGTCGTGATGCGCGGCGCCGTTGGGCACTGGCCGCTGGTGGCGCAGGGCCACGCGGGCCTGGAGCCCTGCCTGCAATACCTGCTGGGCTTTGACGGCGGCCAGCCGGTGGATGCCGTGCTCGCCAAGCCCGAGCCCACGCGGGCCTTCAGCTACAAGGCTGGCCTCGAAGGCTTCAATTTCATGCGCGACAAGCGGCCCTATGCCGCCTTGTTCGAGCAGCTGTGGCGCTACAGCCATTTTCCTGACCCGCCCAGCCTGGCGGCGCAGAGCGCGCTGGTGTCGGAGGCTTTGCCGGGCCTGGCGCAGGCCAATGCGCTGCCGCTGCTGGACGCGGCCGTGCCGCCGCGCATCTGGATCGGCAACCGCGCGACCGTGCCGGCGCATTTCGACGATTCGCACAACATCGCCTGCGTCGCGGCCGGGCGGCGGCGTTTCACGTTGCTGCCGCCGCAGTGCGCGCCGTTGCTGTATCTTGGCCCGCCCGACTACGCGCCGACGCCGGCGCCGATGTCCGTCGTGCCCGACCTGCACCGGGCCGACGCGGCGCAGTTCCCGTTGCTGGTCCAGGCGCTCGAACAGGCGATGGTGGCCGAACTGGCGCCGGGCGATGCGATCTACATCCCGCCACTGTGGTTCCACCAGGTCGAGGCGCTGGCGCCGCACTTGAACATCCTGATGAACTACTGGTGGCGGCCGCTGGCCGCGCCGGGCCGCCCGGATGATCTCCACCTGACCGCGCTGCGGCTGGCCATGCTGGCCCTGCGCCACCTGCCGGACGGCGAGCGAGAGGGCTGGCGGGCCTTGTTCGGCCACTATGTGTTTGGCGCGCGCGGCGAGGGGCTGGCGCACATCCCGCCAGCGCAGCGCCATCTGTTCGGTGCCATTGATGCGGAGCGCGATGCCGCCCTGCGCCTTGAGCTGATCGGGATGTTGACGCAGGCGTGACGCCAGAGGCGGCTACCAGGCGTAGATCTGCAGGGCCTTGCCGCTGTTGCCCGGTGGGATGTTGGCAAGCAGTTCGCGGTGATCAGGGAAATTGCCGGCGCTGCGCGCAATGAAGTCATCGACCACCGCCAGGTCGTGCCGGGCTTGCTCGGCAGTGGGCGGCGTCAGATCCTGTGCGTCGGGAAAGATGCCCATGCCGGCAAGCAGCGCGTACCACGACACGACGGGATAGCCCTGGCCGAAGCGGCCCGCCTTCAAGCCCGCCGCCAGCGGCTTGCGGGACATCCAGGCCATCAGCACCGCCTGCAGCGACTCGGACAGGTGCATGTTCTCCGCATTGGCGCGCCAGTAGTCGGTGTCCGTTCGGGAGTTGGTTTTGTAGTGCGCGACGATGTAGTCGCGCGTGTTCTCGAAGCGTTGCCGCATCGCCTCGTTGAACTGCGCTTGCGCGCCGGGCCCGAGATCGCGCTTTTCCAACACCTCAACGAGCATCGACGCGGTGACCTGCACGTAGAGCAGGGCGGTGGCTTCCAGGGGCTCGATGAACCCCTGCGACAGGCCGATGGCGACACAGTTGCGGTTCCAGACCTTCTCCATCCGGCCCACCCGCATCTTGAGGTGGCGGGCGGGAATGTCCGCGTCCAGCAGGCCCAGATGGCGGCGCAGTTCCGTTTCGGCGGCGTCGGCCGAGCAATGCGCGCTGCTGTAGACATAGCCGTTGCCCTGGCGATGGGTCAACGGAATCTTCCAGGCCCATCCGTGGCGCAAGGCGGTGGAGACGGTCTGAGACTCCAGCGGACCGTTCAATGGCGTGGGCAGCGCGACGGCGGCGTCGTTGAACAGGTTGTCGCCGAATCCGACGAACGCGGTGCCCAGAGCCTTGCCGGTCAGCAATGACGCAAAGCCGGTGCAGTCGACGAAGAAGTCTGCATGCAGCGTCTCTCCCTCGTTCAATCGCAGGGCATCGACATCACCGTTTTCCTTGAGCAGCACTTGCGCCACATGGCGCTGCATGTGGATGACCCCGCGTTCGGCGGCCTTGCGCGCCAGGAACTGGCCGAGCAGCGTGGCATCGAAGTGATAGCCGTACCAGACATCGAAGGGGAAGTTGTCGTGCGCTCTCGGCCCCTTGGCTTGCCGCGCCAATCGGGTCGTCAGGAAGAAGCGGTCGGGATGCGCATCGACATCAGCACCCTGCAACCGCGCGTGGACGTTGTCGACGAACGGATGCATCGTCAGGTTGTCCAGCATCGACACGAACGGGTGGAAATAGCGCTCGAAGCCGGGGCGCGTCGACCATCCTTCGAACGTGATCCCGCTCTTGTAGGTGGCATTGCAGGCGGGCATCCATTCCGCCTCTTCGATACCCAGCACTTCAAAGAAGCGCCGCAGCCACGGCGTCGAGCCTTCGCCGACACCGACAGTGGCCACCTGCGGCGATTCGACGACTGTCACCTTGAGCCGTGGCCCATAGGCAGTGGTGGCCAGCATGAGGGCCGTCATCCAGCCCGCGGTGCCGCCGCCGACGACGCACACATGGGCCACCGGCGGCGGCGCATCCGTGCTGCCGCCCAAGGGCCGCGCGGCGGCGAAGGGGTCGATCAGCGTGGCTTGCTCATGCATGGGAAGGTCCAAAGAAAAAAGGGAACGTGTCGCCACGTTCCCCGATCCTCGCGCTGGTCGCAGATTGCGACCGGCTGCATGGCGTCAGAACTTCACGCGAGCGGTGAGGTAGTACTGGCGGCCATTCTTGTAGATGGCGCGCGGCTGCACTTCCGAGGCGTAGTACTTCAGCTTGGGGTCGTTCAGATTCTGCCCGTCCAGGCTCACGCTGAAGTTGTCGCTGAACTTGTAGCCCAGCGACGCAGACAGCACGCCCGTGCCCTTCTGGAAATACTGGGTGCCGCGGTCGTTGCCGACGAAGATGTCGTCGGTATGGCTGTAGTTCACCCGGGCCGACAGTCGATCGTTCTCGAAGAAGCCACCGACAGTGAACGAGCTCTCGACATTGCCGCGCAGGACGCCGCCATCCTGGTCTTCGCCGTCCGCATAGGTGTAGTTGGCCATCACGCCGAAGTTCGCCGCGATCGGCGTTTCGAAAGCGAACTCGACCCCCTTGACGCGCGCCTTCTTGTTGACCGGACCGGTCACCAGGAAGTCACGATTCACAAGCTGCGGGTTGCCGCCAACCTGGTTCGTGTTGGTCAGCAGCGTGGGGTAGTTGGCGCGGAATGTGCCGTCGGTGATGTAGCTGCTCATGTCCATCATGAACGCGCCTGCCGACACGAACGCACGCGGAGCGAAGTACCACTCGATGTTGGCGTCGAAGTTGGTCGAACGGACCGGCTTCAGCGTGGGGTTGCCGGCCGTGCCGCCACCCACCACGTTGTTGTCCAGGAACATGCCCGTGTTGTTGAGGGCGGTGTAGCCGGACAACGCCGTGTAGTCGGCACGCGTGATGGTGCGGTTCACTGCCAGACGCGCCACGATGTCGCTGCGCACATCGATTCGCACGCTGGCGCTGGGCAGCCAGTCGGTGTAGGTCAGGTCAGACGCGGTGACGGTGTAGTTGCCAAACGCCGAGCCGGTGATGGTCGGCGTCTCACCGGCGAGGCTTGCGCGGAACGAGCTGGAGCTCTGCTTGGTGCGAACCGCACGCAGACCCACATTGCCGCTCCAGCCGTTGCCCTCCAGAGCGCCCTGCACATACGCTGCCGATGTGTTCTCTTTGACCGAGTACTCCTGCTCCGCCCAGCGGCGCGCCACCGGGTCACGGTTGGTCACGCGGCGGTTGTAGTCGGCAAGAGCATCCGCGGTGATGAACGGGATGTTGGTGGGGAAACCGCTGCCCAGACCGCTGCCGAAGTTGCTGGGATAGCTGCCGCCGAATGCCGGCAGGGTGTAGAACGAGTTCTGCGGGGCGTCGACCGCCGTGCCGTTCGGACCCGGCACCGAGCAGGCGCTGGGCATGCTCCAGTCGAAGCCGGACACGCGGTATGGCGTTCCGGTGGCGCAGCCAGGGCCTTGGGCCACGATGGGGTCGGTGTAGCGCTTGTGCTGAGCGCCGCGGGCGCCAAACTTCAGCGTCTTCAGCATGCCGGCGTCGAGCTCGTACTCGCCATCGATCTGGGCCCAGGACTCCTTGTCGTGCACGACCACGTTCTGTGCGCCGAAGATCCAGTCCGCCCGCGTCGTCGGGTTGGTGAAGCTGAAAGAGGGCGCGGTGTCCGTGCCATTCAGCCCGTAGCTGGCGCGCGAGGTGACGATCGCCAGTTCAACCACGTCCTGGCTGAGCGTCTTGCCCTTGCCACGCGACGTGCCGGCGTTGGCCGTGAACGTCAGCGAGTCGTTCACCTTGAGCCGGGAGTCCATGCTGACGAAGCCGGTTTCGGCAGACGCCTTGCGGCTGATCATGTCGTAGTAGCCGGCGGTCGACGGCGTGGCCCAGTTGAACGTGGCCTTCGTCAGCGTCTTGTTGCCGTTGCCGTCGGTCTTGACCTCGTAGTCAGAGATGGTGGCGGTGTTGAGCAAGCCGCCACGAGGTGCCATCAGGTAGTTGCGGTTGTAGTTGTCCGCTTCCATCTGCGACGAGAACGCCGTGAGGACCAGATCGAAATTTGCGTTGGGCTTGACCTGCGCGCGGATCAGTCCGCCCTTGCGCTCGCGCTCCTGCGTGAAGAGGGCCGAGCCGATCAGATCTGGCGTGAAGACACCATTCAAGTCTGGGCGCGCGGCGACCAGGGCTGGTGCCGTGGTCGCGTCGAGCTTGTTGATGTAGCCCAGTGCTTCCACACCGTCGCGACGCAGGCTGCGCTGTTCGGAGAATGCTTGCACCATCACGCCGAAGGTGCGAGCTTCGTTGCGGAAATTGAGCAGTGCGTTCAGCTGAGGGTCGGTTTTCTTTGGCAGATCGGCATAGACCGCACCCACGCCCACTTCGGCGGTCAGCGATTTGGAGAAATCCAGCGGACGACGAGTGATGATGTTGACCGAACCTGCCGTGCCGCCTTCGACCAACGAGGCTTCGGAGCTTTTGCGCACTTCCACGCGGCTGACCAACTCCGAAGGCAGCAGCGAGAAGCTCACGCTACGGCCGACGCCGGCGCCTGTCTGATCCAGGACGAACCAGTCGCCATTGGCGATGCCATGGCCATCAACGAGCGTTTGCGTGAGGCTTGGATTCGTGCCGCGCAGGCCAACCCGGTCACGTTCGTCAAAGCCGCCTGAACCACCGGCGGGACTGTTCAGTACCGTCACGCCGGGGATTCGGGCCAGCGAGTCGGCCACGTTCTTGTCGGGCATCTTGCCGATGTCTTCGGCCGAGATGACGTCGATGTGGGCGTCGGCATTGCGCTTGACGCTCAGCGACTTCTCCTGGGAGGCGCGGATACCGGTGATGGTCACCGTGTCCAACTGCTGCGGGGCCGGCGCTTGCTGCGCCATGGCTGCGCCACTGGCGCCGAGCAGAGCGATGAACACCGCCTGCGAGATGGGGGTCTGCTTGACCTTCATGTAATGTTCCTCGTTGTGGCCAAAAAATCGGTGCGGCGATGTGCTGTGCGTGCCTTGCATACCACCTTCGGTCCGGTTGTTGCCTTGCTTGCCCTCAAGAGCACGCCCAACCAGTGCGATGCCACTGTAGCGATTGATAACGCCACTTTGCTACCAATTTTTCGTGGGGGATTTCCCGGGTGCCGTGGCGCAAGTGCTGTTCTCACAGGGGCGCTGCGCCGAATTGGCTGGATCTCCGGCTGTATTTGGTATTGGATTGGTACTACTTTGCGAGTCTTGTTGTTGTGCGCGGGCGACGGCGAGCGGTCGGCCGGCGGGGTGCGTGTCTGCTTGTCGTGACCTGAGTCGACGCGGAACTCCTGGTGGTCTCAGGGTGGTTTTGCGCAATCGGTGGCTGTGGCGGTGCTTTTCTGGCGGCCACCAGCTCCCGCGTCCCGCGGGCGTTGCTCTTTGATGTAGTTCCAGGCAGAGCGGATTCGCGCCCTTCTGCCGGGTCTGTTGCGCCTCGTCGCCCCTGTGCTATAGTTGCGGGCTTGCCTCAGGAGGGGTGGCCGAGTGGTTAAAGGCAGCAGACTGTAAATCTGCCCGCATTGCGTACGCTGGTTCGAATCCAGCCTCCTCCACCAAAAACATGCGTTTGCATGTCGAGGTCAGGGCTCCCAGGGCGGGAGTAGTTCAATGGTAGAACCTTAGCCTTCCAAGCTAATGACACGGGTTCGATTCCCGTTTCCCGCTCCATTTCGGGTGGCTTGGTTGATCAGCGTCGACACCGGTATGCCGGCCAGTTTCTGGCGTCAAACCCGTGCCGATGCCCTTGTGGCTCAGTGGTAGAGCACTCCCTTGGTAAGGGAGAGGTCACGCGTTCGATCCGCGTCAAGGGCACCACAGATTTTCTCTTTTTCTACTCGTTTCAACGGGTTCGCCTCAGGAGCGCAAGATGGCAAAAGGCAAGTTTGAACGGACCAAGCCGCACGTCAATGTGGGCACGATCGGTCACGTTGACCACGGCAAGACGACGCTGACGGCAGCGATCGCGACCGTGCTGTCCAAGAAGTTCGGCGGCG
>NZ_LMDU01000007.1 GCF_001425165.1 Pelomonas sp. Root405 | reverse complement strand
GCGCGCCGCGACCTGCCGCTGGCCGTCTTCCACTTCGACTGCTTCTGGATGCGCGAGTTCCAGTGGTGCGACTTCGCCTGGGACCCGCGCGGCTTCCCGGAGCCCGAGGCCATGCTCCAGCGCCTGCACGCCAAGGGCCTCAAGATCAGCCTCTGGATCAACCCGTATGTGGCGCAGAAGTCGCCGCTGTTCGCGGAAGGCGTCAAGCGCGGCTACTTCATCAAACGAACCAACGGCCTGACCTTCCAGACCGACCAGTGGCAACCCGGCATGGCCATCGTGGACTTCACGAACCCCGCCGCCAAGACCTGGTACCAGAGCCACCTGCGTCGCCTCGTCGCGCAAGGCGCCGACTGCTTCAAGACCGACTTCGGCGAGCGCATCCCGAGCGAGGGCGTCACCTACTTCGACGGCTCCGACCCCGTCGAGATGCACAACCTCTACGCGCTGCAATACAACGAAGCCGTCTTCGAGCTGCTCAAGGAAGTGCAGGGCAGCGACGCCATCGTCTTCGCCCGCTCCACCTACGCCTCCGGCCAGCGCTTCCCCGTGCACTGGGGTGGCGACTGCTGGAGCACCTTCGAGTCCATGGCCGAGAGCCTCAGAGGCGGCCTGTCGCTCACGTCCTGCGGCTTCGCCTTCTGGAGCCACGACATTGGCGGCTTCGAAGGCAACCCGCCGCCGGCCGTCTACAAGCGCTGGATCCAGTTCGGCCTGATGTCCTCGCACAGCCGCCTGCACGGCAGCAGCAGCTACCGGGTGCCATGGCTCGTGGACGAAGAAAGCTGCGACGTGCTGCGCACCTTCACGCGGCTCAAGCACCAGCTCATGCCCTATCTCTACGCCAAGGCCCACGAGGCGACCGAGACGGGCGTGCCGCTGATGCGCGCGATGCTCATCGAGCATCCGAGCGACCCAGCCTGCGCGCCGCTGGACCGGCAGTACCAGCTGGGCGAGGCATTGCTCGTCGCGCCGGTGTTCACGGAGAGCGGGGAGGTGGACTTCTACTTGCCCGAAGGGACGTGGACCCACCTGCTCAGCGGCGAGAAGAAGCCGGGTGGGCGCTGGCACAAGNGTGTTCACGGAGAGCGGGGAGGTGGACTTCTACTTGCCCGAAGGGACGTGGACCCACCTGCTCAGCGGCGAGAAGAAGCCGGGTGGGCGCTGGCACAAGGAGACGCATGGCTTCCTCAGCATGCCGCTCTACGCCGCACCGGGCAGCGTCATCCCCTGGGGCGCCGAGACCGAGAAGCCGGACTACGACTACGCCAGCGGCACCGTGCTGCGCGTGTTCGAGCTGGCCGACGGCCAGAGCGCGGGCTTCACGGTCGTGGGGCTGGACGGCAGCGTCGCGGCACGCGGCACGGTCAGCCGCAAGGGCGGGCAGTACACGGCCCAGGTGTCTGAGGGCGCGCTGCGCGACTGGGGCCTGGACGTGGACGGCCAGCGCAGTCCGGTGCTGAGCCAAGGGCGTGAACTGCGCTGGGGCGACTGAAGCCAAGCGAGGTGGCCGAACCCATCCGGGTTGGCAACCCCGCCTTTCTGAGGACCGACCCCAATATCGAAGGCCTGACAACGTTGTCATAATTTGACGCCATGAAGTTATCAACCTCTGTATCGGCCGGTCTGCTGGCACTGGCCGCTGCCTTCGCCGTCGCGAACGCTCATGCGCAAGGCGCTGCCGTGAACCAGGTCGGCTACCTGCCGGGCGGGGCCAAATGGGTGGTGCTGCCGGCGGGCGCGGGCGAAGAGTTCCGTCTCGTCCGCGTCGGCAGCAACGATGTCGTACTGCGCGGCCGCCTGGGCCCGGCGCAGACCTGGGCGCCGGCCGGCCAATCGGTGCGCTTGGCCGATTTCTCCGCGCTGAACGAAGTGGGCGAGTACGAGCTGCGCATCGACAACGTGCCGGCGTCGCCGCGCATCCGCGTCGCGCCCGATGCCTATGCCGCGCTGACGGCCGCCAGCCTGAAAGCTTTCTACTTCAACCGCGCCAGCACCGCGCTGGAGCCGCGCCACGCCGGCCGTTGGGCCCGCCCGGCCGGTCACCCCGACACGGAGGTGCTCGTCCACGCCTCCGCCGCCAGCGACAAGCGGCCCGAAGGCACGCGCATCTCCGCGCCCAAGGGCTGGTACGACGCCGGTGACTACAACAAGTACGTCGTCAACTCCGGCATCACCGTCTACACGCTGCTGGCCGCCTGGGAGCAGTTCCCTGCACTGTTCAAGGCGCAGAAGCTGGACATCCCGGAAAGCGGCAACGATCTGCCCGACGTGCTCGACGAGGTGCTGTGGAACCTCGACTGGATGCTGGCCATGCAGGACCCGGCCGACGGCGGCGTCTATCACAAGCTCACCAACAAGACCTTCGACGGCAGCCAGATGCCGCACCAGACCAAGGGCGAGCGCTATGTGGTGGCCAAGGGCACGGCTGCGGCGCTGGACTTCGCTGCCGTGATGGCACAAGCGAGCCGCATCTACAAGCCCTTCGATTCGCAGCGCCCGGGCCTGTCGGCCCGCATGCGTGACGCGGCAATCGCCGCCTGGACCTGGGCGCGAGCGAATCCGCAGGTCGTCTTTAAGAACCCGTCGGATGTCCGCACCGGCGAATACGGCGACACCAAGCTCGACGACGAGTTCGCTTGGGCCGCTGCCGAGCTGTACCTCACCACCGGCGACGCCGCCTACCGCGACGCGCTGAAGCTGGCGTCGCAACCCATCCGCGTGCCCAGCTGGGGCGATGTCGCCGGCCTGGGCTGGATGAGCCTGGCCCAGCACCGCGACAAGTTGACCAAGGCCGACGCGGAGCTGGTGACCAAACGCGTGCGCGGCTTCGGCGACGAACTTGCCGCGTCCTGGAAAGCTTCGGCCTACCGGATGACGATGGAGAGCCCGACCGACTTCGTCTGGGGCAGCAACTCGCAGGCCTTGAACCAGGCTCTGATGCTGATCCAGGCCTACCGCCTCAGCAACGACCGCGCCCAGCTCGACGCCGCGCAGTCGGTGCTGGACTACGTGCTGGGCCGCAATCCGTTGGGCATGAGCTATGTGACCGGCTTCGGCCAGCGCAGCCCCATGCGCCCGCACCACCGACCGTCCGAGGCCGATGGCGTCGAGCCGCCCGTCCCCGGTTTCATCGTCGGTGGCCCCAACCCGGGCCAGCAGGACCAGAAGAACTGCCCGCGCTACCCATCGGCACTGCCGGCGCTGTCCTATATCGACCACGACTGCAGCTATGCCGCCAACGAGGTCGCCATCAACTGGAATGCGCCGCTGGTGTATGTGGCAGCCGCGCTGCAGTCACTGACGCCACCAGCGCGCTGACCGCAAATAAGAGAACAACGGAGACCCCATGACCTCGTCAACCCGCCACCCGCTCGTCTGGGTGCCCTCGCTCTACCTGGCCATGGGCTTGCCCAACGTGATGGTCGGCGTCGTCGCAGCCATCATCTACAAGAACCTCGGCGTCTCCAACGAAGACATCGCGCTCTACACCTCGCAGATGTATTTGCCTTGGGTGCTGAAGCCCTTGTGGGCGCCGTTGCTGGAAACCTACCGCAGCAAGCGCTTCTGGGTCATCAGCATGGAATTCACGATGGCCGCCGCGCTGGCCCTCGTCGCGCTGTGCCTGCCCACCGAGGGCTTCTTCAAGCTGTCGCTGGCCTTCTTCTGGCTTGTCGGCTTCGCGTCTGCCACGCAGGACACCTGCGCCGACGGCGTCTTCATGACCACCGTGTCCAAGACCGACCAGGCGCGCTATTCCGGCGTGCAGGGCATGTGCTGGAACATGGGCGCCGTCGTCGCCTCGGGCCTGTTCGTGTCGCTGACCGGCTACCTGCACAACCACGTGGGCATGAGCTGGGTGCAGTGCTGGATGGTGGTGGTGTCGATTGCGGCGGCGTCGATGGCGCTGTTCGGCGTCTATCACCTGCGCGTGCTGCCGCCGGGCGCGCCGTCCACGCTGCAGGGCCAGGGCCTGGCGGTCGGCATGACGGGCATGCGTGAGGCCTGGGTTACCTTCTTCAAGAAGCCGCAGATCTGGATGATGCTGGCTGTCATCTTCTTCTACCGCTTCGGTGAGGGCTTCATCGAGAAGTTCGGCCCGCTGTTCCTGTTGGACGCGACCAGCGCCGGCGGCCTGGGGCTGGACAACGAATCGCTTGGCCATATCAACGGCACCGTCGGCACGCTGGCCTTCATCGCCGGCGCCTTCCTGGGCGGCTTCTTCGTCGCCAAGCGCACCTTGCCGCGCACCTTCTTCATCCTGGCCCTGGTGCTCAACGTCCCGCACCTGACCTACTTCTACCTGGCGCAGTCGATGCCGACTGACACGGTCACCATCGCGGCGATCGTCGCCATCGAGAAGTTCGGCTTCGGCATGGGCTCGGTCGGCCACATGCTCTACATGATGCAGCAGATCGCCCCAGGCCCCTTCCGCATGGCGCACTACGCGATGGCCACCGGCGTGATGGCGCTGACCAAGTGGGGCACCGGCACCGTCAGCGGCTTCATGTGGAACATGGTGGACCACAACTACATCAGCTTCTTCGGCTGGGTGCTGATCTTCTCGATCCCGCCGGTCATCCTGGCCTGGCTGGCGCCCTTCCCACATGACCACGAGGAAGCCGAAGAGTTCAGCGGCCACGCCGCGCCCGCTGGCGGGCATTGATGAGGCGGATGCGCCCGTGGCTGCCGCCGCGGAGCTCGCCTGCGGCGCCGATGCGTGCACCTGAACTGGCAGTGACAACCTAGGGGTTTGCCTGCTGCCCGGCGTTCTGCGCAATTGCTTGACGTTTGAACTATTGATTTCTAAAGTGGTGCGATGCGCATCACCTGCATTGGCGGCGGACCTGCCGGCCTCTACTTCGCCCTGCTGATGAAGAAGGCCGACCCAGCCCACCAGGTGCGGGTGCTGGAGCGCAACCGCGCGGGCGACACCTTTGGCTGGGGCGTCGTGCTGTCCGACCAGACGGTGGACGCATTGCGCGAGGCCGATCCCGAGACGGCCGGGCAGATCAGCGACGCCTTCAACCACTGGGACGACATCGCCGTCCACTTCAAGGGCCGCCGCATCGTCTCCAGCGGCCATGGGTTCTGCGGCATCGGGCGCAAGAAGCTGTTGAACATCCTGCAGGCGCGCTGTGAGGCGCTGGGCGTGGAACTGGTCTTTGAGGCTGATGTGCCGGACGACGCGGACATCGACGCCGACCTCATCATTGCCGCCGACGGCCTGAACAGCCGCATCCGCCAGAAGTACGCCGCCACCTACCAGCCCGATGTCGACCTGCGTGCCTGCCGCTTCGTGTGGCTGGGCACGACCAAGCTCTTCGACGCCTTCACCTTCGACTTCCAGCACACCGAGTGGGGCTGGTTCCAGGCGCATGCCTACCGCTTCGACGCTACGCACTCGACCTTCATCGTCGAGGCGCCCGAAGACGTCTGGCGCGCCGCTGGGCTAGAGGCCATGAGCAAGGAGGAGGGCATCGCCTTCTGCGAAAAGCTCTTCGCCCAGGTGCTGGACGGCCACCCGCTGATCTCCAACGCCAGCCACCTGCGCGGCTCGGCGTCGTGGATCCGCTTCCCGCGCGTCGTCTGCAAGACCTGGGTACACCGCAACGACCGCGGCACGCCCGTCGTGCTGATGGGCGACGCGGCCCACACGGCGCACTTCTCTATCGGCTCGGGCACCAAGCTCGCGCTGGAGGACGCCATCGACCTGGCGCGCGATATCCAGGCGCACGGCGACCTGACAGCGGCGCTCGATGCCTACGCGGCCACGCGCAGCATCGAGGTGCTGCGCATCCAGAACGCGGCGCGGAACTCCACCGAATGGTTCGAAAACGTCGAGCGCCATGCGCGCCTGGCGCCGGAGCAGTTCGCCTATTCACTGCTGACGCGCTCCCAGCGCATCTCGCACGAGAACCTGCGCCTGCGTGACGCGCGCTATGTCGGCGAGTTCGAGCGCTGGTTGGCCGTCCAAAGCGGTATCGACGCCCAGGTGCCACCGATGTTCACGCCGTTCAAGCTGCGCGGCGTCACGCTGAAGAACCGCGTCGTCGTGTCGCCGATGGCGCAGTACAGCTGTGAGGACGGTGTGCCCGGCGACTACCACCTGGCCCACCTGGGCGCCCGCGCATTGGGCGGGGCGGGGCTCGTGTTTGCGGAGATGACCTGCGTGTCGCCCGACGCGCGCATCACGCCGGCCTGCCCGGGCCTTTGGACGGACGAGCAGGGCGCCGCCTGGCAGCGCATCGTCGAGCATGTGCACGCCAACAGCAGCGCCCGCATCGCGATGCAGCTCGGCCATGCCGGCCCCAAGGGTTCGACGCGCGTGCCCTGGGAGGGCGAAGACCTGCCGCTGCCCGACGGCAACTGGCCGCTGATCTCGGCGTCGCCCCAGCAATACCAGGCCGGCATCAGCCAGGTCGCACGGGCGATGACGCGCGCCGACATGGACCGCGTGCGCGAGGACTTCGTTGCCGCCGCCCGCCGTGCGGCGGATGCCGGCTTCGACTGGCTGGAACTCCACTGCGCCCACGGCTACCTGCTGTCCGCTTTCATCTCCCCGCTGACCAACCAGCGCGACGACGACTACGGCGGTCCGCTGGAGGACCGGCTGCGGTATCCGCTCGAAGTCTTCTCCGCCATGCGCGACGTCTGGCCGCTGGACCGGCCGATGTCGGTGCGCATCTCGGCCCACGACTGGGTGCCAGGCGGCACGACGCCTGAAGATGCCGTGGCCATAGCCGCTGCGTTCAAGCAAGCCGGCGCCGATCTGATCGACGTGTCTTCCGGCCAGGTCAGCAAGGCGCAACAACCCGTCTACGGCCGCATGTACCAGACGCCCTTTGCGGAAAGCATCCGCAACCGCGTCGGCATCGCGACCATGGCCGTTGGCGCCATCTCCGAGGCTGACCATGTCAACAGCATCATCGCGTCGGGTCGCGCCGACCTCTGCGCCATCGCGCGGCCGCACCTGGCCAACCCGGCCTGGACGCTGACCGAGGCCGCGCGCATCGGCTACCGCGGGCCCATTGGGCTGGAATGGCCCAAACAGTATTTGTCCGGCAAGAGCCAGCTGGAGCGCGAGTTCGAGCGTCAGCGCGCCGGCAATGTGGCTGCGGCCGAGCAGGCGAACAAGGCGTTGGGCGTATGAAGCACGCTGTGGTGACGGGTGGAGGAAGCGGCATCGGCGCCGCCGTGGCAAAGCGGCTGCTCGCGGACGGTTTTTGCGTCACGCTGATGGGCCGCAGCGAAGACCGCTTGCGCCAGGCACAGGCGGCCCTTGGTGACGTGGCCATCCAGGTGTGCGACGTCGGAAACGAAGACAGCGTCACCGACGCCTTTGCCGCGGTCGGCGACGTGGACATCCTCGTCAACAACGCCGGCCAGGTCGAGACCGCGCCGCTGGCCCGCACCTCCCTCGAACTCTGGAAGCGGCTGCTTAACGTCAACCTCACCGGCACCTTCCTGTGCAGCCGCGCCGTGTTGCCCGGCATGGTGACCCGCGGGCAGGGCCGCATCATCAACGTCGCCAGCACGGCGGCGCTCAAGGGCTATGCCTATGTAGCAGCCTATTGCGCGGCCAAGCACGGCGTACTGGGCCTGACGCGGGCGATGGCGCTGGAAGTGGCGGCCAAGGGCGTGACGGTCAACGCGGTCTGCCCGGGCTACACCGAGACCGACATCGTCGCCAGCGCCGTCGACAACATCGTCGCCAAGACCGGCCGCACCGCCGACGAGGCACGCGCCGAGCTGGCCAAGGTGAACCCGCTGGGCCGCTTGATCCAGCCCGACGAAGTGGCGGACACCGTGGCATGGATCGTCGGCAACGGCGCCATCAACGGCCAGGCTATTGCCGTCTGCGGCGGGGAGACGATGTGATGTCGGCGGACATGGACTTCGAGACCCGGCTGTCCGACGACGACCACCAGGCGCTCAGGCTCTGGCTGCGCCTGCTGTCCTGCACGACGCGCGTGGAAGACCAGATCCGCCAGCGCCTGCGCGCCGACTTCGGCACCACGCTGCCGCGCTTTGACCTGCTCGCTCAATTGGAGCGCCACCCCGATGGCCTGACGATGCGCGAACTGTCCAAGCGCCTCATGGTGACGGGCGGCAACGTGACCGGCATCACCGACCAGCTCGAAGCCGAAGGCCTGGTGCTGCGCGAGACGCGCGCCGACGACCGCCGCAGTTTCATCGTCAAGCTGACGCCCCAAGGGCGCCGCCAGTTCAAGCGCATGGCCGCCACGCACGAGGGCTGGATCGTCGAGCTGTTCGCCGGCTGGACGCCGGCGCAAAAGACGCACGTCCACGAGCTGCTCGCGCAGCTGAAAACCCATTTGGCCAAGGACGCCGCATGACTCCCTACCTGACCTCCGGCAACCACCAGAGCCTTGCCGGCTACATGCCCGAACACTTCGTCTGGCAGCAGCAGGGCGCCGTCGGCGTCATCACGCTGAACCGGCCCGAGCGCAAGAACCCGCTGACCTTCGAGTCCTATGCGGAGCTGCGCGACCTGTTCCGCCGCCTGAGCTATGTTGACGACGTGCGCGCCATCGTCATACAGGGCGCCGGTGGCAACTTTTGCTCCGGCGGCGATGTGCACGAGATCATCGGCCCGCTGACCGGCATGAGCATGCCCGACCTGCTGGCCTTCACGCGCATGACCGGCGACCTGGTGAAGGCCATGCGCGCCTGCCCGCAGCCCATCGTCGCGGCCATCGATGGTGTGTGCGCCGGCGCGGGCGCCATCATGGCGATGGCGTCCGACCTGCGCGTCGGCACGGCCCGCAGCAAGACGGCCTTCCTGTTCACCCGCGTGGGCCTGGCCGGCTGCGACATGGGCGCCTGCGCCATGCTGCCGCGCATCGTCGGCCAAGGGCGCGCGTCGGACCTGCTGTACAGCGGCCGCAGTCTGGGTGGCGAGGAGGGCCTGGCCTGGGGCTTCCTGAACCGCCTGGTCGCGCCTGATCAACTGTTGAACGAAGCGACGACGTGGGCCGGCGACATCGCCAACGGTCCCAGCTTCGGCCATGCGATGACCAAGCGCATGCTGCATCAGGAGTGGGCCATGGGCGTGGACGAGGCCATCGAATCCGAGGCGCAGGCCCAGGCCATCTGCATGATGACGAAGGACTTCCACCGCGCGTTTGAAGCCTTCGTCGCCAAGCAAAAGCCAGCGTTTCAAGGCGACTGACATGCAACACCTCGACTGGCCATTCTTCGACGCCAAGCACCGCGAACTGGCGACGGCGCTCGATGCCTGGTGTGGCGAACATCTTCAGCAGGTCAACCATGACGGCGACATCGATGCGCAGTGCAAATCACTCGTCGCGCAGCTTGGCGCAGCCGGCTGGCTGAACCACGCGGTGGCTGGCGCAGGCGAAGCCATCGACACGCGGGCCATCTGCTTGATCCGCGAGACGCTGGCCAAGCATGACGGCTTGGCTGACTTCGCGTTCGCGATGCAGGGCCTGGGCTCGGGCGCGATCTCGCTGCACGGCACGCCCGCGCAGCGCGAGCGCTATCTGCCGCGCGTCGCTCGCGGCGAGGCGCTGGCCGCGTTCGCGCTGTCCGAACCAGAGGCCGGGTCCGACGTGGCCGCCATGCAGTGCATCGCCATCGAAGACGGCGACAGCTACGTGCTGACCGGCGAGAAGACCTGGATCTCCAACGGCGGCATCGCCGACTTCTATGTGCTGTTCGCGCGCACCGGCGAAGCGCCCGGCTCGCGCGGCCTCAGTGCCTTCATCGTCGATGCCGGCCTGCCCGGCTTCGAGATCGCCGAACGCATCGACGTCATCGCGCCGCATCCGCTGGCCCGCCTGCGCTTCACCAACTGCCGCGTGGCCAAGAGCCAGATGCTGGGCGCGCCGGGCGAGGGTTTCAAGCTGGCGATGCGCACGCTGGATGTGTTCCGCACGTCCGTCGCCGCCGCCGCGCTGGGCTTTGCGCGCCGCGCGCTGCAGGAAGGGCTGAACCAGGCGAAGTCGCGGCCGATGTTCGGCGCCCGCCTGGCCGACCTGCCGCTCACGCAAGCCAAGCTCGCCGACATGGCCTGCAGGGTGGACTCGTCCGCGCTGATGGTCTACCGCGCCGCCTGGCTGCGCGACCAGGGCAGGACCATCACCAAGGAAGCCGCCATGGCCAAGCTGATGGCGACCGAAGGCGCCCAGCAGGTCATCGATGCGGCCGTGCAGCTCTTCGGCGGCCGCGGCGTGCGGCGCGGCGAGATCGTCGAATCCCTCTATCGCGAAATCCGTGCGCTGCGCATCTACGAAGGCGCCAGCGAAGTGCAGCAGTTGATCATCGGTCGCGAACTGCTCAAGCAAGCCTGAGGACGTCATGCACCCATCGGCCCACTTGGATACCTTCGCAAGAGACCACCTCCCGCCGCAGGACCAGTGGCCGGAGCTGGTGTTCGAACTGCCCGAGCTGCAGTTCGGCCCCCGGCTGAACGCGGCGACCGAGTTGCTGGACCGCTGGGTCGAGCAAGGGCAGGGCGAACGGCTCTGCGTGCAAGGCGCCGGCGTCCGCTGGACCTATGCCGAGCTGCAGGCAGAGACCAACCGCATCGCCAACGTGCTGGTCAACGAGCTGGGTGTCGTGCCCGGCAACCGCGTGCTGCTGCGCGGCGCCAACACGCCGCAGCTGGCCGCCTGCTGGTTCGCCGTCGTCAAGGCCGGCGCCATTGCCGTGGCGACCATGCCGCTCCTGCGAGCGGTCGAGCTGGGCAAGGTTATCGCCAAGGCCGAGGTTACGCATGCGCTGTGCGATGCGGCGCTGGCCGATGAGCTGGCGGCGGCGCAGTTGCATAACCCGGTGCTGCGCGGCATCTGCCACTACCGCAGCGGTGAGCCGGATGGCCTTGAAGCCCGCGCGGCGCGCCAGCCTGCCACGTTCAGGAACATTGATACCGCCAGCGACGACTGCGCGCTGATTGCCTTCACGTCCGGCACCACCGGCCAGCCCAAGGGCACGATGCACTTCCATCGTGACGTCATTGCGATCTGCCGCTGCTGGCCCGTGCACTGCCTGCGTGCGCAGGCGAGCGATGTCTTCATCGGCAGCCCGCCGCTGGCCTTCACCTTCGGCCTGGGCGGCCTGCTGCTGTTCCCGATGAGCGTCGGTGCGTCCGCCGTGCTGCTGGAGAAGCCCGCGCCCGAGCTGCTGCTCGCGGCGATTGCGAAGCACCGCGCGACGGTCTGCTTCACGGCGCCGACGTCCTATCGTGCGATGGCACCGCTGGTGGGGCAGCACGACCTCTCGTCGCTGCGCAAATGCGTCAGCGCAGGCGAGGCCTTGCCCGCCGCGACGCGTGCGCTGTGGAAGCAGGCGACGGGCATCGAACTGCTGGACGGCATCGGTGCAACGGAGCTTCTGCACATCTTCATCTCCCACACCGAAGACACCTCCAAGCCTGGCGCCACGGGCAAGCCGGTGCCTGGCTACCAAGCCTGCATCCTCGACGACGGCGGCCAGCCGCTGCGCGCGGGCCAGGTCGGCCACCTGGCCGTGAAAGGACCGACCGGCTGCCGCTACCTGGCCGACGAGCGCCAGCACCAGTATGTGCAGGACGGCTGGAACCTGACGGGCGATTCCTACCTGATCGACGACGAGGGCTACTTTGTCTACCAGGCGCGCACCGACGACATGATCATCTCGGGCGGCTACAACATCGCCGGCCCGGAGGTCGAGGCCGCGCTGCTGAGCCACCCCGCCGTGGCCGAGTGCGCCGTCATCGGCGTGCCCGACGAAGAGCGCGGCCAGCTGGTCAAGGCCTTCGTCGTGCTGCGTGAGGGCCATGCCGGCGACGCGCGCGCGCTGCAGGAGCATGTGAAGGCCAGCATCGCGCCCTACAAATATCCGCGTGCCATCGAGTTCCAGACCAGCCTGCCGCGCACCGAGACGGGCAAACTGCAGCGTTTCAAGCTCAGAGACTGAACGTCAACAAGGAGATCCACATGACTCAGGAGAAGGAAATGCAACCACAGAGGCACAGAGGCACAGAGACCAGCAGCCTCTCTGCTTTTTCTCTGTGTCTCCGTGTCTCTGTGGTTGCATTGGGCTGCTGGCTCGCCGGCCCGGCCCAGGCCGCCGACAAGCTCAAGGTCGGTTTCCTCAGCACCTTGTCCGGCCCCGGGGCTGGCCTCGGCGTGGACATCCGCGACGGCTTCGCGCTGGGGCTCAAGCACAGCGGCGGCAAGCTCGGCGGCCTGCCGGTCGAGATGGTTACGGCCGATGACCAGCAGAATCCCGAGGTCGCCAAGCAGAGCGCCGAGCGCCTGATCAAGCGCGACAAGGTCGACTTCATGACCGGCATCGTCTTCTCCAACGTGATGCTGGCCGTCGGCCCGTCGGTGTTCGACGCCAATATCCCCTACATCAGCGCCAATGCCGGCCCGTCGCAGTACGCGGGCGAGCAGTGCAACCCGTACTTCTTCAACGTCGCCTGGCAGAACGACAACCTGCACGAGGCCGTAGGCAAGACGGTGGCCGAGAAGGGTTTCAAAAAGCTGGTGCTGCTGGCGCCCAACTACCCGGCGGGCAAGGATGCGATGACAGGCTTCAAGCGCTACTACAAGGGCGCCGTCGTCGAGGAGATCTACACCAAGCTCGGCCAGCTCGACTACGCGGCGGAGCTGGCGCAGGCCCGCGCGGCCAAGCCGGATGCGATGTACATCTTCCTGCCCGGCGGCATGGGCATCAACTTCATCAAGCAGTTCGTCGGTGCGGGGCTGTCCAAGGACGTGACGCTGTTCGGGCCGGGGTTCTCGGCGGACGAGGACGTCATCAAGGCGGTGGGGGAGCCGATGCTGGGCATGTTCAACAGCTCGCATTGGGCGCATGACATGGACAACGTGGCGAACAAGAAGTTCGTGGCTGACTTTGTGAAGGACTATGGGCGGCTGCCGTCGCTGTATGCGAGCCAGGGGTATGACGCGGCGTTGTTGATGAATGCGGCGGTGAGGGATGTGAAGGGGAAGGTCGAGGACAAGCCGGCGCTGTTGAAGGCGATCAAGGCGGCGAAGTTCGAGTCGGTGCGGGGAGCGTTCCGATTCAACAAGAACCAGTACCCGATTCAGGATTACTACCTGCGCGTGATCACGAAGGATGGGCAGGGGCGGGTGACGAACCGGACGATGGGGAAGATCTTCAGTGAGCACCAGGATGCCTATGTGGGCTCCTGCAAGATGAGCTGAGATGTGCGAGTGATGAGGGTTGCTTTTGGGGAGCGGGTGTCTTCTCGCTGCATTGCCGGGAGTCCGTCCTGGCGGCCGGGTAACTTTCTTCTGCGGGGCCAGAAGAAAGTCACCAAAGAAGAGGCCCTGAACCGCACACCAGCACCACGTGCACGAGCTGCGCCGTGCAACAGCCGGTCGCGGTGTGGGCAGACGCGAGCCGCTGCGCTCTCGCTGCTGTCCTTGTCACCAGCGTCACTCATCGCCACTTCAGCCCGCTTAACGCGCGGCTGCACGCCGGGCTCACGAGAAACACCGAAGACAGCGGCGCTCGGGCGCCGCGACGGCGCGATGGCGCGTCGCAACCGTGTAGGTTTGGGTGAGCGCAGCGAACCCCAACGCCTCGCCGCCCACGCCCGGTGGCGTCGCCCCAGCGACGCGGTATTCCCTGGTGAGTTCGGCGTGCAGCCGACGTTAATCGGCATGAAGCGGCAATGGATGGCGCTCGTCACAGGGACAGCAGCGAGAGCGCAGCGGGTCGCGTCTGCCCGGAATCGAACCGTGAGTTTTCGCGCGCCGCTGATAGCGCCGCCGCGGTCGTGTGCGGTTCAGGGCCTCTTCTTTGGTGACTTTCTTCTGGCCCCGCAGAAGAAAGTTACCCCGCCGCCGGGCGGGACTCCCGGCAATCGTCGCGCTAGCCCGATCCGCCCGGAAGCGACCCACTGACCATGGACTGGATCCTCATCACCGAGCAACTCCTCAACGGCCTCCAATTCGGCCTGATGCTCTTCCTGCTCGCCGCCGGCCTGACCCTCGTGTTCGGCATCATGGACATGATCAACCTGGCGCATGGCTCGCTCTACATGGTCGGCGCCTACCTCGCCGCCGCCACGGCCGCCGCGACAGGTTCATTCCTGCTGGCCGTCCTCGCAGCGTTGGTGGGCACCGCCGCAATCGGCATGGCCCTCGAAGTCACGCTGTTGCGACGCCTGTACGCCAGAGACCACCTCAGCCAGGTCCTCGCCACCTTCGCCCTCATCCTCATGCTCAACGAAGGCGTCCGCATCCTCTGGGGCGACCAGCCGCTGATGCTCAACACGCCCGCCGCCCTGTCCGGCCCGGTCGAACTCCTCCCCGGCCTGTTCTACCCCGCCTACCGTCTGCTCATCATCGGCGTCGGCCTCGCCGTCGCACTCTTGATGTGGGTACTCGTCACCCGCACCCGCGCCGGCATGTGGGTGCGTGCCGGTGCGTCCAACCGCCAGATGGCCACCGCCATGGGCGTTGACATCCGCAAGTTGTTCACCGCCGTGTTTGGCCTGGGTGCCGCGCTGTGCGCGCTGGCCGGCGCGCTGCTCGGGCCGCTGCTGGCCGTGCAGGTCGGCATGGGCGAAAGCATCCTCATCCTGGCCTTCGTCGTCATCGTCGTCGGCGGCATCGGCTCGGTGCGCGGCGCGCTGGTGGGCTCGCTGCTGGTCGGCTTGGTGGACACCGCCAGCCGCACGCTGCTGCCCGCGGCGCTGCGTCAGCTCGCCTCACCCGAGGTCGCGTCCAACCTCGGTCCGGCACTCGCCTCTATCCTGATCTACGTGCTGATGGCCGCCATCCTGTTCTGGAAGCCGCGTGGCTTGTTCCCTGCCCATGGCTGAAGCGCGCAGCCTTCACCACCGCGGCCTGGGCGCCTGGTTCTGGCCGTTGCTGGCCCTGCTCGCCGCCTTGCCACCGTTGCTGCAGGCCCTGGGCATGGAGTTCTATACGGTCGTCGGGACGCGCATCCTCATCTTCGCCATCGCGGCGTCCAGCCTGAACCTCATCCTCGGCTTTGGTGGCCTCGTCAGCTTCGGCCATGCGGCCTACATCGGCCTGGGTGCCTACACCGTGGGCGTGTTGATGGACGCGGGCGTCACTTCCGCTTGGATCGCCTGGCCGGCGGCATGCCTCGTCAGCGGCCTGGCAGCAGCCGTGATCGGCGCCATCAGCCTGCGCACCCGTGGCGTCTACTTCATCATGATCACGCTGGCCTTCGCCCAGATGTTCTATTACCTCGCCGTGTCGCTGAAGGCCTATGGCGGCGACGACGGTCTGGCGCTGGCGCAGCGCTCGGTCATGGGCTTCGGCCTGGACTTGAAGGACGACGCCAGCTTCTATTGGGTGGCGCTCGCACTCTTCGCCATCGTCATGGCCGGCCTGCAGCGCGTCGTGAACTCGCCCTTCGGCTGGCTGCTGCAGGGCGCGCGCGAGAACGAGGTGCGTGTGGCCGCTGCCGGCGGCCGGGTGTTCGTGCTGCGCTGGCAGGCTTTCGTGCTCGCAGGCGCCATCGCCGGCCTGGCGGGTGCCATGCTGGCCAACCTGAACGGCCTGGTGTCGCCGCACCTGATGCACTGGTCGCAGTCCGGCCAACTGATGGTCATGGTCATCATCGGTGGCGCGGGTGCGCTGTGGGGCGGACCGCTGGGCGCGCTGGCGCTGCTGCTGCTGGAGGAACTGCTGTCCGGCTACACGCTGCATTGGCAGCTGGGCCTGGGCGCGCTGCTGCTGCTCGTCGTGCTGTATGCGCCGCGTGGCCTGGCTGGAGTGTGGCGCCGTGCTTGAAGTCAAACAGCTCATCAAGCGCTTCGGCGCGCTCGCCGCGACCGATGGCGCGAGCTTCGACGTGCGCGCGGGCGAACTGCACGCGCTGATCGGCCCCAACGGCGCTGGCAAGACGACGCTGATCCACCAGATCTCCGGCGCGCTGGCGCCCGACGATGGCGCCATCCTCTTCGACGGCCAGGACGTCACGCGGCAAGGCATGGCGCGCCGTGTGCAGGCCGGCCTGGTGCGCAGCTTCCAGATCACCAGCCTCTTCAAGCCCTGCTTGGTGCGCGACAACCTGGTGCTTGCCGTGCTGGCTCGGCGTGAGCGTGCGCCGTCGTGGTGGCGCAGCGCGCGCGCCGATGCGGCCGCGCATGCAGAAGCCGATGCATTGCTCGCGCGCGTCGGCTTGACTGCCCACGCCAACCGCGTCGCCGGAGAACTCGCGCATGGCGAACAACGCCAGCTCGAAGTAGGCCTTGCGTTGGCTGCCAAGCCGCGCCTGCTGCTGCTGGACGAGCCGTTGGCCGGCATGGGGCCGGACGAGTCGGCCCGCATGGTGGAGCTGTTGCAGGTGCTCAAACGCGAAGGACTGACGCTGCTGCTCGTCGAGCACGACATGGACGCCGTCTTCCGCCTCGCCGACCGCATCTCGACGCTGGTGGCCGGCCGCGTCATCGCCAGCGGCTCGCCGGCCGAGATCCGCGAGCACGCGGAAGTGAAGCGCGCCTACCTCGGCGATGAGATGGAGGCAGCCATATGAGCGCGCTGCTCAAGATCGAAGGCCTGGAGGCCGGCTACGGGGCCAGCCAGGTGCTGTTCGGCCTGGATCTCTCGATGCAGCCCGGTGAGGTCGCCACGCTGCTCGGCCGCAACGGCATGGGAAAGAGCACGCTGCTGCGCTGCCTGTGCGGCTGGATGGCGCCCAGCAGCGGCCGCATCACCTTCTGCGGCCAGGACGTCACCGGCTGGCCCGCCGACCGCATCGCCCGGCTGGGGCTGGCGCTGGTGCCCGAGGGGCGGCAGGTCTTCCCCAACCTCAGCGTGCAAGAGCACCTGCGCGCCTTCGCGGCCAACCGCAGCGGGGCCGTGGAACCGTGGACGGTGGAGCGCGTCTACGGCCTCTTCCCGCGCCTGGCCGAGCGCGCCGGCCACATGGGCCAGCAGCTGTCCGGCGGCGAGCAGCAGATGCTCGCCATCGGCCGCGCGCTCGTCACCAACCCGCGCCTGCTGGTACTGGACGAAGCCACCGAAGGTCTCGCCCCCATCGTGCGCGAGGAGATCTGGCGCTGCCTGGCCGTGCTGCGCGCCGCCGGGCAGACCATCCTGGTCGTCGACAAATACGTTCAGCGGCTGATCCGCCTGGCCGACCACCACACCGTGGTGGAACGTGGGCGCGTGGCCTGGGCGGGCAGCTCTGCCGCGCTGTCAGCTGACCCGGCGCTGTGGCAGAAGCACGTGGGAGTGTGACGATGAGCTTTGCTTTTCAACGCGAACAACTTGTCCGGTTCGGCCACTGCGACCCGGCCGGCATCGTGTTCTACCCGCGCTATTTCGAGATGCTCAACGAGCTGGTCGAAGACTGGTTCGCGAACGGGCTCAAGCTGCCCTTCGAGCAACTGATCGGCCAGCGCCGCGTCGGCATGCCGACGGCGCAGCTCGAGACGCGCTTCGTGCGCGTCAGCCGCCACGGCGACAGCCTGGTGCAACGCATCCACGTCGAGCGGCTCGGCCGCAGTTCGGTGACGCTGCGCATCGCCTTCGAGGGCATGGACGAGGGCGTCAGGGGCACGCGCGTCGAGTTCACGCAGGTGCTGGTCTGCACCTCGCTCAGCGACCACAAGCCCCAGGCGTTTCCGGACGATCTGCGCGCCGCGCTGGAGCGCTCGCTCGCCGCACAACAGGAGACAGACAAACCATGAACAACAACAGCAAGCAGATCCTGCAGCCGGCCGGCTGGACCCCGCCGCGCGGTTATGCGAACGGCGTCGCGGCCAGCGGCCGCCAGGTGTTCGTCGCTGGCCAGATCGGCTGGAACGAGCGCTGTGAATTCGACAGCGACGACTTCATCGCCCAGGTGCGCCAGACGTTGCTCAACATCCGCGCCGTGCTGGCCGAGGCGGGCGCCACGCCCGAGCACATCGTGCGCATGACCTGGTACCTCATCGACAAGCGCGAATACATCGCCCGCGGCCGTGAGGTGGGCCAGGCCTACCGCGACGTGCTTGGCCGCGACTACGGCATCGCGATGAGCGCCGTGCAGGTGTCGGCGCTGATGGAAGACCGGGCGAAGGTGGAGATCGAGGTGACGGCGGTGGTGCCGGAGGCGGCAGACTCAGGCGCTTGAGCCGCAACGCAAACGATTCGGCTCACAATTTGAGCCGATAGTGCTAAATTGCGGCTCATGACCGCGAGAGCACGCCCTTGGAACTGGCTTCGCGCTGACTGGCCGACCTTCATCTACGACGAGGCGACCGTCAGCGCCGACCTCGCCCAAGCCTACCGTTTGCACGGTGTCATGGAAGGCAAGGCTGCAGCCCTCGGCTTCACCGGAGCCAGCGACGTTGCCCTCGACTCGCTGGCC
Organism: Pelomonas sp. Root405; assembly: GCF_001425165.1. Classification (GTDB taxonomy): domain Bacteria; phylum Pseudomonadota; class Gammaproteobacteria; order Burkholderiales; family Burkholderiaceae_C; genus Pelomonas. The sequence continues at coordinate 26,601 of NZ_LMDU01000007.1, read as the reverse complement.
GACGAGGTGCTGACCACGGCGGCCATTGAAGGAGAGCGGCTGTCGCTGGACGCTGTCAGGTCGTCGGTCATGCGCCGCTTGGGCTTGAAGGTGCAGGGGCCCATCGACCGTGCCGTGGATGGCCTGGTTGCCGTCGTTCACGACGCAACCACTGCGTCCGGCACGCCGCTCGACGAAGACCGGCTCTGCCGCTGGCAATCGGCGCTGTTTCCAGGCGGCACTTCAGGCCTCCAACGCATCGCCGTGGGCCGCTACCGGGATCACGAAGACCCGATGCAGATCATCAGCGGCCTGCCGGGCCGCGAGGTCGTCCACTACGAGGCGCCGCCATCGGCCGATGTGTCCCGGCACATGGCGCGCTTCATCAGCTGGTTCAACGACACCGCGCCCGGCGGCGCGATTCGCGTGGACGGCCTCGCGCGTGCCGCCATCGCCCACCTTTGGTTTGAAAGCATCCACCCGTTCGAGGACGGCAACGGCCGCATCGGCCGCGCCCTCGTCGACATGGCCGTGGCCCAGCACCTCAACACGCCGGTCCGGCTGTTCAGCCTGTCGCGGCAACTGCTGGAGCGCCGCGCCGACTACTACGACCAACTCAACCTCTGCCAGCGCGGCGGCATGGACGTGACGGGCTGGGTGCAATGGTTCGCGCAGCAATGTGCGGCGGCCTACGCGGCGGCCAGCGCCACCATGGACTCTGCGCTCGTGAAGCGCCGGTTTGCAGAGCACCACGGCATCGCCGGCCTGCCTGAACGCCAGCGCAAGGTGTTGCAGCGGCTGCTCGACGACGGTGACGGCGGTTTCCTGGGCGGGCTCAACGCCGAGAAGTACATGAAGATGACCGGTGCGTCCAAGGCCACGGCGACACGGGATCTGGCGGACATGGTCAGGCGCGGTCAGCTCTGGACCACGGGCGCCGGCAAGGCCCTCCGCTACTACGTCAATGTGCCCGGATGGACGCACGGCGTCGCGACGGGTGAAGGGTCGGGAGAGTCCTAACCTGGTAACTCATCGACAAGCGCGAATACATCGCCCGCGGCCGCGAGGTGGGCCAGACCTACCGCGACGTGCTGGGCCGCGACTACGGCATCGCGATGAGCGCCGTGCAGGTGTCGGCGTTGATGGAAGACCGGGCGAAGGTGGAGATTGAGGTGACGGCTGTGGTGCCGGGGTGAGCCTCTCACACGGTCAGAACTAAGAGGTCAATCGCGCGAGCTGCGTAGAGTCTCAGCTGATATCCGCGCCATCGGCAAACCGGCGGATGAACTCAACACCGGCATCTGTGACCCAATATGTGAAGGTCGTCGGGAAGTGTTTTGCGAAGCCATTGCTGCCCTGTACAAAAAAGGTGCCACCGTCGACCTTTTTGTCTTCGAAGAACCCGTCCTTGATAGCGTTCGCTACAAGCAGATCGCCCGCAGTGCCGAGAACGAAAACACGATCGCCTGACTTGGCCAACACTTCGAAGAGACGCCGTTCAAACTCGCCGTATCGATTGTTCAGAATGCCGAGATTGCTTTTGTACATCTTGATCGCGAGGCGATCGATTTCCTTCTTTTGATCGAAGCGAGTGTGGCAATTTGGGCAGAGGGAAATAAGGTTCCCAAACGAGTTGTCATGAGTCTCGGCCCAGGGAACGATGTGCGCAATTTCCGTGGTCGTCGCGCGGCACGTTGGTATCGCGCAGCGGTGGCCCGCTTCGACCAGCACAGCTCGCTTGATTTCCGCAGGAATTGAGTCGCGTGTCATGCACGTTTAACGCGTTTCGGCTGAGTAATCATCATCGAAATTCGCGACGCGCGTCGGCGTATTGGCGCGTTTCAAGCCAACACCACCTCAATCCCACGCCCCCTCAACTGATCCACGATCGCCTGATCCGCGCCGCTGTCGGTGATCAGCATGTCCAACTGTTCCACCGGCGCGATGACCGACAGGTTGCGCTTCATCAGCTTGGACGCGTCCGCCACGGCCACGACCTGGCGGCTGATCTTCATCATCTGGGCGTTGAGCTGGGCTTCGAGCAGGTGGGGCGTCATCAGGCCGATGTCGGGGTCCAGGCTATCCACACCTAAGAACAACCGGTCCGCGTACAGGCCCTGCAGCGCGGCCACGGCCTGGGGGCCGGACAGCGAGAAGGAGTTCGGCCGCAGCTGGCCGCCCGGCATGATCAGGTTGACGTGCGGCACCGTGGCCAGCAAGGCCGCGATGTTGAGCGCGTTGGTGATGACGTTCAGCTGCGTCAGCCGCAGGCCGCGGATCTGCTTGGCGATCTCTTCGGTGGTGGAGCCCGAGTCGAGCAGGATGGTCTCGCCGTCGCGGATCATCTTGGCGGCCTCGATGGCGATGCGGGCCTTCTGCTCGTGGCGCAGCTTCTGCTTGACGCCGATGGGCACTTCCTCGGTGTCGCGCTGGGCCAGCGCGCCACCGTGAGTGCGCAGCACGGCGCCGGTGGAGGCCAGCGCATTGAGGTCGCTGCGGATGGTGACGACGGAGGTGCCGAAGCGATCGGCCAGTTCGTCCACCGTGACGCGCCCCTGCGTCTGCACCAACTCGCGGATCAGCCGACGCCGCTCGTCGATGAGGAGCGGGCTTTCGGTTTTCGCGGGCGACGAGACGGAGTGGGGCATGCAGCGGACGAGAGGCGAAGCGGGCTTTCGAATGATATCGACGGCTCAGCCGTCGAGCCGCCCTAGCGCCTCAGGCGACAGCGGCCGGCCGCCCAGCCGCGCTGCATACAGCGCCGCGCCCAGTTCCGGCCCGAAGCGCGGCGTTTTCAGCACAGCGCCAGGCAGGCGCCTGGCCAGGGCAGCTTGCAGCGGCCCGAGCACCAGTTCGCCGGCCGCGAACACGCCGCCGGAATAGGACACGGGCACAGCCTGGATGCCGCTCACACCGAGGTTGCGCGCCACGCCGGCGGCTAGAGCGGCCAGCTCGTCGCCGGCGCGCACCAGCAGCTGTCGGGCCTGCACGTCGCCTGCGTGGGCGGCAGCCGTGGCCAGGCGAGCGACCTGGGCCAGCTCGCTGCGTGCGGCGCTGCCGTTGATCTCGGCGCAGAGGTCGAGGTCGTGCTGGAGTTCGAAGTGCTCGCGCACCAGGCCGAGCAGCGGGCCCGGCTCGGCGCGGCAGTCGGCCATGCGCGAGAACAGCGCCAGCACCTCGCGCGCCAGCCAGTGGGCCGAGCCTTCGTCGCCGAAGACCTCGCCCCAGCCGCCGCAGCGCGCGCCGCGGCCCATCCATTCGCCATAGGCGATGGAGCCGGTGCCGGCGACGAGGCTGACTCCGTCTGCGCCGGCCAGCGACCCCGCCCAGCTGCAGACCATGTCGTTGCCGACGGTGCTGCGGGGCAGCACGTCGGCCAGCAGCGCATCGAATGAAGTGATCAGCGCGCTGTCCTCGCCATGCGCGGGCAGGCCGGCAAAGGCGTGAGCGATGTCGCTGGCCGTGGCGCCGGCTTGCTTCAGCGTTGTCTGCACGCCGTCGCGCAGCAGCGCGCGCAGCGCATCGAAGCCGATCTGCAGGTAGTAGCTGGTGGTGGACTCATGCCGCGCGAGCAGGCGGCCATCGCCGTCGACAATCACGAAGGCCGTCTTGGTGCCGCCGCCATCGATGCCGAGGAAGAGGGAACTCATGGCTGCTGTTGCTGCTCGATCACGGGGTGGATGGTGACACCGCTGACGACGCGCGTGACGGTGCCCGAAGCGCTGGGGTTGTCGGGCGTGATGCCGAGCTGCAGCGAGGCGAGCAGGGCCAGGCACTGCGCGAAGACCAGGGCCACGGGCGCCAGCGCGAGGTCGGGCGCGGACGCGGGCAGGGCCAGGGTCACGTCGTCGGCGTGCGGCGCCTCGGCACCATTCAACGCGGATGTCCGCAAGGCCAGCACGCGGGCTGGTCCCTGCTGGCGCAGCTCGCGCAGCAGGTCGAGGTCGTACTGGCGCGTGTAGGGATCGTTGGACACGATGATGACGACCAGCGTCTTGTCGTTGAGGATGGTCTTGGGGCCATGGCGGAAGCCCAGCGTCGAGTCGGCCATCGCGACGAGCTTGCCGTCGGTCAGTTCCAGCAGCTTCAGCGCCGCCTCGCGCGCCAGGCCCAGCAGCGTGTTGCTGCCCAGGTAGACGATGCGCTCGAAGGGTTTGTCGGTCAGCGCGTAGAGGCGGTCGGCTTCGGCGGCCACCAGGGCGGCGGCGGCCTGAGCCAGCGCTGTCACCGGCGCCAGAGGCAGGCCGAAGGCCCAGGCGGCGGCCAGCAGCATGCCGCTGAAGCTGGACGTCATGGCGAAGGCACGGTCGTTGGTTTCGTCGGGCAGCAGCAGCACCTGGGCGCGCGGCTGCCCGGCCATGCGGCGGTTCAGCGTGCCGTCCGCCGCGCAGGTGATGACGAGGTGGTGGCAGGTCTTGACGAAGCGGTCGGCGAGCTCAACGGCGGCCAGGCTCTCGGGGCTGTTGCCGGAGCGGGCGAACGAGACAAGCAGCGTTGGCACCTCTGGCTGCAAACACTGCTCGGGGCTGGAGACGATGTCGGTCGTGGCCACGGCCTCGACGCGGATGCCGGGGCGCTGGCCGAGCTGGCGCAGCAACGCGGGTGCGATGCACTGGCCGATGAAGGCCGAACTGCCGGCACCGGTCAGCACGATGCGCAGTTGGGGCAGGGCGAGCAGCGGGTTCAGGAAGGCGTCGAGGGCGGGGCGCTCGGCTTGCAGTTGGGCGTAGACGGTCTGCCAGACAGCGGGCTGGTGCGCGATCTCGCGGGCCGTGTGCGCGGCGCCGCGGTGGTCGAGATCGGTGGGGTCGAGATGCAGAAGGGTCATGTCAGTTGTCTTCTCGCGCATTGAAGCGAATGCAGTAATGCAACCACAGAGACACAGAGGCACAGAGAAGTGCTCTGTGCATTCCTCAGTGGCTCCGTGCCTCTGTGGTTGCCTTTGTTTTCATCTCAAGCCGCGCAAGCGTGGAGGTAGGGCCGAAGCGCTTGGACGGTGCCGTCGCGCAGCAGCGAGTTGGTTTGCGTGTCGATGCGCCCCTCGCGCACCGCCTCGTATTGGCGCGGCAGGTACTGGCTCAGCAGCGTCAGCGGCGGCGGCGCGGCGTCTAGGCGGGCCAGCATGGTCCGGCAGGCCTCGCGCACGGCGGGGTGGGCCCAGTAGTAGCGGATGCGGTCGCTCAGGGAATAGGACAGGTCGACCTGCAGGCGCTCGGGATCTTGGTAATAACCGCGCCAATGCTCGGGCTCGGCGCGCATGACGCCCAGCACGGTGTCGACGAGGCCTTCACCCTTGCCCACCCATTCGCGCTCGACGGCGGCGAGGGCCCACAGCGTCTCGCGCAGCGCGAAGGTCACGCCCGGGCCGACCTTCAGGATGGCGAAGTGGTCGCGGGCCAGCTGGGCCAGGCGCTCGGGGGTCTGGTAGTCGGTCGAGTGGGCTTCGAAAACGAGACCAGGCTGGCGCTCGATGAAGGCGCTCAACGCCTGCGCCTTCTCGGGGCGGTAGTCGATGACCTTGTGGTGGTCGAACTCCACGCCGGGCTGCACGACCATGGCGACGACGCGTTCCCAGGCCAGCTCCAGCCCCGCGCGCGCGAAGGCGACGCGGTGCAGCTCCAGCGTGGACGCGGCTGCCGCTGGCGACGTGACCGCCAACTCGCCCAGGTCTTCATGCGCGCCGCCGGGCACGGGCACTTCGGTGCCGATGACATAGACCGGCGGGTCGCCGCGATCGGGCGCGTCGCGCCAGGCCGATTCGGCCGCGCGGCACAGGCGCACGGCGCGGGCGGCGATCTCGGGTTCGGACAGCGGCACCGGGTCACCGGCGCAGCTCATCGAGCAATCCAGATGGATCTTGCGAAAGCCGGCGCTCACGTACTGCGCCACCATGATCTCGGCCTTGGCCATGGCCACCTCGGCCGGCAGCTTGCGCCAGGCGTTCGGCCCGAGGTGGTCGCCGCCCAGCAGCAGCAGCTCGGGCGCCAGCCCTTCCGCTTCGGCCAGGCCCTGCACATAGCGGCGGAAGTCCAGCGGCGTCATGCCGGTATAGCCGCCGTCCTGGTTGACCTGGTTGGAGGTGGCCTCTATGAGGGCCGACCGGCCTTGCGCGGCGCATTCGCGCAGCGTGGCGGCGATGACGACGGGGTGGGCTGAACAGACCGACGGGATGCCGACGGCGAGGCTGCCGTTGGCCGCTTGCTTGTGGCGGCGCACGAGGTCGAGCATGAGCTTCATGCGGCGTCTCCTTGAACGGGTTGGGAAGAGGAAGAAGAGGAAGAAGGCGACTCGGGTTGCAGCGCCAGCAGCAGCGCAGCCAGCAGCGCCAGCGCCACGCCGAGCAACTTGGTGCCGGCGGGCATGGCGCCGCTGAGCGCCATGGACAGCACGGCCGTCAGCAGCGGGGCGCCGGCGTTGACGAGGGGGGAGACGACCAGGGCCTTGCCGTGGCGAAAGGCGTAGACCAGCGTCAGTGCACCGACGGCGTTCAGCACCTGGATGACGGCCGAGAGCCCCGGGCCGTTCCAGCCCCAGTGGATGGGCTGCGTGAAGTCGGTCAGCCACAACGCGGCCGGCACGCAGGCGAGGGCGCCCACGGTCATGTAGAAGAAGATGCTCTCGGCGCTGGCGGCCGTGTTGGCCAGCTTGATGAAGTAGGCCTGCAGGCCCCACGCCGCCATCACGACCAGCGCCAGCACGAACCACAACCCCAGCCCCTGGTCGCCCTGGCCCAGCTGCAGGTCGAACAGCGGCAGCGCGCACAGCGCCAACACGATGCCGGCCACGCCCAGCTTGCCGGTGCGCTCGCCCAACAGGCCGAACGACAGCGCGATGGTGATGGCCGGCGACAGCGAGACGATCGGGAAGATCAGATAGGCCGGACCCAGCTGCACCGCGCGGAACAGCAGCATCTGGCCGCCGGCGCCCAGCAGGCCCACGGTGAGGCCCAGCACGACGGCGCGGCGATCACGGTCGATGCGCCAACCCGCGCGGGCCAGCACGAAGACGGCGGGCGGAATCATCGTCAGCGCCCAGACGACATAGATCAGCGTGTCGGGAAAGCCGTGTGCGGACGGCAGGCCGGTGAAGGCGCCCCACAGGCCCCACAGCAGGGTCGTGATCAGCGCATAGGTGAGCCAGTTGCTCTGCATCGAAGTCGATCTTTCGGGTGGTTGGAAGGCGCGTTTGCGACTTTCGAGCGAAAGCATAAACGAACAAAAACGAAAACACAACGGCGGAAACACTTTCGTATATCAAATCCCGCAGGCGAGGGGTGAAACTCCATATAGGTCGGGCGTCATGATCTATGTCAGCGCCGTGGAAGGCTTTCGTGGCATGCTTCATCGAAAGCATTCGGCATCCGTGAAAACTCTATACGAAATCAAACGAAAGAATTCGTAGACTTGCGATCAAGCCGGTTCGACAGCCTTGAAGGAGCCGGCAAACCGCACCGGGGAGAGCTGCCCCGGCATCACGGCAAATGACATCGCGCTGCCCCGACGGCAGCCCCGACACACAAGATCAAAGGAACTGTTCGATGAGTCCTCGCCTGCAACCCCGTTTTGAGCTGCACCCGCTCGCGCTGGCCGGCCTGATGGCCCTGGTGGCCTTCGGTGCCGCCCCGGCTTTCGCCCAGGAGGTCGCCGCCAACACCGACGGCACCACCGAGCTGGACCGCGTCGAGGTGACCGGCACCCGCGCCAGCCTGCAGAAGTCCCTGGCGCTGAAGCGCAACGCTGCCGGCGTGCAGGACAGCATCAGCGCGACCGAGCTGGGCCGCTTCCCCGACAACAACGTGGCCGACTCGCTGAGCCACATCACCGGCGTGTCGATCTCGCGCACGGCGGGCGGCGAAGGCCAGAAGGTCAGCATCCGCGGCCTGGGCCCCGAGTACACGCTGACGACGTTCAATGGCCGCCTGTTGGGTACCGACAGCGCCGGCCGCTACTTCGCCTACGACGTGCTGCCCGCCGATGTCATCAGCGGCGCCGACGTCATCAAGTCGGCCCAGGCCTCCTTGACGGAAGGCGCCATCGGCGGCCTCGTGAACCTGCGCTCGGCCAGCCCGTTCGACCAGAAAGGCCAGCGCGGCCTGCTGCGCGTGGAGGCCGACCGCAACCAGATGAGCAGCCTCAACGGCACCAAGCTGTCGGGGACCTACAGCAACACTTTCGGCAACGACTGGGGCGTGCTGCTGGGCGTGGTTTACGCGAAGCGCGACGTGCGCACCGACACGGCTGGCAACGACGGCGGTTGGAGCCGCAATCCGGCGCCGAACAAGCCGGAGCTGTTCTGGCCCTGGGGCAACACCTGGGGCGGCAACATCGACCCCAACGGCAACGGCCAGCTGGACCTGGACGAAGAGGGCCTGATCGCACCGGGCCAGTTCCGCTTCGGCTCCATCATGGAGAAGAAGGAGCGCCTGGCGTTGTCGGGCAAGGTGGAATGGCGGCCGAGCAGCGACCTGAAGGTCGTGGTCGACGGTTTCAAGACGCGGCTGGATTCGCCGCAGGTCGGCTACCAGCTGTCCTTCTATCCGCTGTATGCGCCGGGCCGCTGGTCCGACATGAAGATCAACAACGGCGTGGTGACCGACTTCACGCTGGCCAACCCCGACCCGGAACTGGCGCTCAACCCCGAGCTTTTGAACAAGACCGAGTACCGCGTCGTCGACACGGCGATGTACGGCGCCAATGCGGAGTGGAAGCTCTCGCCGACCTTGAAGCTGACGGGCGACATCTACGAGTCCACCTCCAAGCGCCACTCCGGCGGCAACGACAGCTATGTCGTGCTGCGCATGAACCAGCCCAACACGACGCGCATCCAGCTGACCGGCTCGGCCGTGCCCGACGTGAAGACCACCTTCGCCGACGGCCGCGACCTGCAGACCGGCCTGGCGCAAGGCCTGTTCAAGGCCAGCGACTTCAATACCCACTACTACAGCCGCGCCGGCGACAACATCGACGACAAGATCAACGGCGCCACGGTCAATCTCGACTGGAAGCTGGACCGCTTCTTCATCGACCAGCTGAAGTTCGGCCTCAGCCAGACCAACCGCAAGAAGTCGCGGGACATGATCAACAACGCCTTCAATGCCGGCGCCGATCATTACTCGGGTAACTACGCGATCAACGTCGGCACGCTGGGCGGCAACGTCATCAACCAGACGTTCAGCCCCGACGGATTCCTGAGCGGCGTCAGCGGCAACTTCCCGCGCAGCTTCCTGGGCTTTGATGTCAACAACTATGCCGAGGCGCTGAAGGCCTATGACGGAAAGCCCCGCCCCGGTGGCGGCGTCTACAGCTCGACCGCGTCCGGGCCGGCCTGGAACCCGCTGGAGAGCTATCGCGTGACGGAGAAGACGACGGCCGCCTTCGTGCAGGCCGACCTGTCGGGTGACAGCTGGAACGCGGACCTCGGCGTGCGCTTCGTGAAGACCAAGACCTCCTCGCAGGCTTGGGACGCCAAGCTCACCGACATCATCGAGAACGGCGCCTTCAACTACACCGCTGTCTACGCGACGCCGACCGTCCTGAACCAAGAGGCCAGCTACAACTTCGCGCTGCCGACGGTCAACTTCACCTGGCTGTTCACCGACAACCTGCAACTTCGCCTGGGTGCCGCCAAGACCATGGCCCGGCCCTCGGTCGACAAGCTCGCGCCGTCCAGCACGACGGCCAGCATCTCCTGGGGCGACTTCACGCAGATCTACAGCGGCAATGCCGAGCTCAAGCCCTACAGCGCCCGCCAGTACGACGCCTCGCTGGAGTGGTACTACAGCAAGGACTCGGCGCTGACCTTCGCCGTCTACCAGAAAAACATCAAGAACCAGATCACCAACCTGTGGCTGGCGGGCCAGGACATCGGTGCCCCGGGCGGCCGGCTGTTCAATGTGCAGCGGCCGGTCAACGGCGACAAGGCCACGGCCCGCGGCTTCGAGATCGGCTTCCAGCATCTGTTCGACAACGGCTTCGGCGTGCGGGCGCAGTACACCCGCAACAAGTCGCGCGCCTGGGTCGGCGGCGAGCAGCGTGCGCTGGAAGGCATCGCGCCGGCAACCGCATCGCTGGGCGTGGTCTACGAGAAGGGCCCATGGAGCATGAGCGCCACGGCAGACCGCACCGACGCCTTCGTCACCGCCACCAACGTGCTGGGCGCCAACTTCAACGAGACCGCCAATGCCACCACCTGGGTCACGGCGCAGGTGGCCTACGAGGTCAACCAGTGGCTGCGCATCAGCCTCGAAGGCAACAACCTGACGGACGCGGTGCAGGCGCCCAAGCTGGGCAACGGCAGCATCAGCCTGCCCAACGGTTACTACCGCTACGGTCGCGCGTTCACTCTCGGCGCTAGTCTGAAGTTCTGATCCAGAACGAAGCGGGCCGGCTCAATGAGCGGCCCGCGCTTGGCCCCGATGTATCCGGAATTTGCTGATGCGAAACCTTGTCTCCTCCGTTGCCGCCCTGCTTGCCGGGGCGGCCTTTTTCTCCTCCGCACAGGCGGCCGAGACGAGCTACACGATGGCCGACTACGGCCGCGTCGCGAAGATCGACGTCCACCTGCACCTGCACAACCCGGCGCCGGCCTTCATGGAAGCCGCGAGGCGCCAGAACTTCAAGGTGTTGACGATCAACGTCGACTACCCCGACTTCCCGCCGCTGGCTGATCAGCAGCGCGTGGCGATCCAGCTGCAGAAGGCCTTCCCGCAGGACGTGGCCTGGGCTGCGAGCTTCTCGGTGGACGGGTCCGACCAGCCCGCCTGGCTGCCGGCCACGCGCCAGCGCATCGACGCCGCGTTGAAGGCCGGCGCCGTGGGCCTGAAGGTGTGGAAGAACATCGGCATGAGCCTGCGCGGTGCCGACAAGAAGCTGGTGATGATTGACGACGCCCGCTTCGCGCCGCTGTTCGATGACTTCGCCAAGCGCGGCATCCCGCTGCTCGGCCACCAGGGCGAGCCGCACAACTGCTGGCTGCCGCTGGAGAAGATGACGGTCAACAACGACCGCGAGTACTACAGGGCCCATCCGCAGTACCACATGCACCGGCACCCCGAGATGCCCAGCTGGGAGGCGCAGATGGCCGCCCGCGACCGCATGGTCGCGGCGCACCCGGGGCTGCGCTTCATCGGCGTGCACCTGGCCTCTCAGGAGCGTGACGTCGACGAGCTGGCCGCCTTCCTCGACAAGTTTCCCACCGCAGTCGTTGACGTGGCCGCGCGCGTCGGCCAGCTGCAGTACCAGAGCCAGAAGGACCGCGAGCGAGTGCGCCGCTTTTTCATCAAGTACCAGGACCGCGTTATGTACGGCAGCGATATCGCCCAGGCGCCCGACCAGGACGGCGCCGCGCTGGGCAAGGAAGCCGAAGGCGTGTGGCGCATGCACTGGCGCTACTTCAACACGGCGGACAGCTTCAAGGTGAGCGACCTCGACAAGCCGGTGCAGGGCCTGGCGCTGCCGCGCGACGTGGTGGACAAGCTCTACCGCACGAATGCCGAACGCGCCTTCCCGGGCGCCTGGGGAGCCAAGCGATGACGGCGCGCCGTGCCTTCCTTCAATGGCTGGGCGCTGCGCCGCTGGCCACGCAACTGCCGCTGGCTCAGGCTGCGGAGGGCAAGGGCCATGTGCGCGTGCAGGACGCTGCGGTGTCGCTGCAGTTCGACGACCAGATGCGCTGTCGCGTCGTCAGCTTGTTGGGCAGGCAGCCGGTCACGTTGACCGGCTTTGACGCCAGCGAGCACCTCGTCGTGAACGGCAAGCCGCTCGCGCGCTTCACGCTGCAGAAGGCCGAGCCGGCCAAGGCCACCACGGCCTTCGGCGCCGGCCAGGCGCTGCGCCTGATCGGCCGCTCGTCGGAGGGCATCGAGAAGCGCGTGACCGTCACGCTGCTGGACGAGCACCCCGGCGTCGCGCTGCTCGACGTCAGCTATCTGAACACCGGCGACAAACCCGTCGCCGTCGACGCCTGGGTCAATGCGGCCCATCGCCTGGCCGCGGCACCGCGCCATGCCGGTGGCGCGAAGGGCTATTGGGCCTACTCGGGCGCCAGCCACCAGGACCGCCGGGACTGGGTTAAACCGGTCAAGCGTGGCTTCGAGCAGCAAAACTTCATGGGCATGAATGCGTCGGACTACGGCGGCGGCACGCCCGTCATCGATGTCTGGCGCCGCGATGTCGGCCTGGCCGTCGGCCACCTGGCCCTTCAACCGCAGCTCGTCGCGCTGCCCGTGAAGGCCAGCGGCGACCAGGTCGACATGTCCCTGCGCGGCGACGCACCGCAGACGCTGAAGCCCGGCGCCACCCTCACCACGCCGCCCAGCTTCATCGCCGTGCACCGCGGCGACTTCTTCGTGCCGCTGGATCGCTACCGCCGCCTGATGGCTGCCCAGGGCCTGGCCGCACCGGAACCACCGCAAAGCGCCTACGAGCCGCAGTGGTGCGCCTGGGGCTACGAGCGCGACTTCTCGCTCGACTACGTGCGCGCCACGTTGCCCAAGGTTCAAGAGCTTGGCTTCAAGTGGGCCGTGCTGGACGACGGCTGGCAGCGCAAGACCGGCGACTGGAACGCGCCTGACCGCACCAAGTTCCCGCGCGGCGCGGAGGACATGAAGGCGCTCGTCGCCGACATCCACGCGCGCGGCATGAAGGCGCGGCTGTGGATCGCGCCGCTGGCCGTCGCGCCTGGCAGCGACGAACTGCACGACCACACCGACCTGTTGCTGCTGGACAAGGACGGCGCGGTGCAGGACGTGAGCTGGTGGAACAGTTTCTACCTGTGCCCCGCGTACGAGAAGACGCAGGCCCGCCTTGCCGCCACGATCAAGATGATCATTGGCGACTGGGGCTTCGACGGCCTCAAGGTGGATGGCCAGCACCTCAACGGCGTGGCGCCCTGCTTCAACCCCGCGCACAAGCACGCGCGGCCGGAAGCCTCGGTCGAGGCCGTCGCGGCCTTCTACAAGGTCATGCACGACACGGCCCACGCGGCCAACCCGGAAGCGGTCGTCGAGGTCTGCCCCTGCGGCACCAGCTACGCCTTCCACAACATGCCCTTCATGGACCAGGCGCCGTCGTCTGACCCGCTGTCCAGCTGGCAGGTGCGCCACAAGGGCAAGACGCTGAAGGCCTTGATGGGCCCGTGGTCTGCCTATGCGGGCGACCACGTCGAGCTGAGTTCCGGCGGGCAAGACTTCGCCTCCAGCGTCGGCATCGGCGCCGTGGTGGCCACCAAGTTCACCTGGCCGGTGGACCCGAAGCCCAAGGACAGCTTCCTGCTGACGCCGGAGCGCGAGGCGCATTGGCGCCAGTGGGTGGACCTCTACAACAAGCAGCGCCTGGCGGAAGGGCGCTATCGCGGCGAGCTTTACGACCTAGGCTTCGACAAGCCCGAGACGCACGTGGTGGAGCAGGGCGGGGCGCTGCATTTCGCGTTCTATGCCGAGCGTTGGGACGGCCCGGTCACGTTGCGGGGCTTGGGCGCTGGCAGCTGGACGTTGCGCGACTCCTTAACGGGCAAGGAGCTTGGCAAGGTCACTGCCGACAAACCGACGCTGCCCGTGCGCTTCACGCACAGCCTGCTGATCGAAGCTCGCCCCGACGCACCCGACACGCTGCCCATCGCGTTCACCGGCAAGGTCGCGCAGGTGGGCACCGATGGCTTCCCGCTCGCCTCGCAATGGGCCGACGCACCCGCCACCTTCTTCCGCCACGACTGGCAGGGCAAGGCGCTCGCCGGCCCGCAGTCCACCCGCGTGCAATTGCTGCGGGCGCCAGGCCAGCTCTATCTGCGCTTCATCTGCAAATTCGAGGCGCTGAGCACCTTCGACCGCGCCGGCTCGGCCACCGACATCTGGCCGCTGTGGGAACGCGATGTCGTCGAGGTCTTCCTGCAGGCGCCCGACAGGGCCGGGTTGAAGAGCTACCGCGAGGTCGAGGTGTCGCCCAACGGCCTGCTGCTGGAGATTGCCGTCGAGGCGTCGGGCAAGAAGCGCATCAATGGCGAGAGCCGCGCCCGGGCGCACGTCGACACCAAGGGCAAGGTCTGGACGGCGGAACTCGCCGTGCCCATGCGCGGAGCTGAGGACGGCTGGCGCCTCAACCTGTTCCGTGTCGAGGGGCAAGGCAAGGACCGCGTGTACTCCGCGTGGAGCCCTACCCAGACCGCCTCGCCCGACTTCCATGTCCCGGCCGCCTTCGGCCGCCTGTTGCCCTCCGCATGAAGCTGCTTGCCCTCTCCCTGCTCGTCGCGTTCTCCGCCCAAGCCCAGCAGTCGCTGCAGGCCACCGGCCGCTGGCAACACCAGCCCGTGGGCAATGCCGCCACGCCGCCGATGGGCTGGTCGAGCTGGAACGCCTTCCGCGTTGACATCACCGAGCAGAAGGTGCTGGCCTCGGCGCAGGTCATCGTCGACTCCGGCCTGGCCGCCGCGGGCTACCGCAACATCAATGTCGACGATGGCTGGTGGCTCAAGCGCCGCACGTCGGACGGCCGGCTGCTGGTGCGCACGGGGCTGTTCCCCAGCGCCGACCTGGGCGCGGGCAAGGACTCGTCGCTGCGCCCCTTCACCGATCGCATCCATGCGATGGGCCTGAAGGCCGGCCTGTACACCGACATCGGCCGCAACGCCTGCTCGCAGGCCTACGACGCCGACAGCCCCAACCTGCCCGAAGGCACGCATGCCGAGCGCGAGGTCGGGCTGATGGGCTTTGTCGAGCAGGACGTGAAGCTGTTCTTCGGTGAGTGGAACTTCGATTACCTGAAGGTCGACGGCTGCGGCCTGTCCTCCTATGGCCGCGACCGACCCCATGTGGCTTCAGGTCAGTACCGCGAGTACACGCCCACCATCGTCGAAGGCAGCATCAACCAGTCCGACATCGAGGGTACCAAGAGGCTCTATGCCGGCCTGAGGCAGGCCTTGCACCAGGTGCGGCCCGCCAACGACTACATGCTGTCCGTCTGCCTGTGGGGCACGGTGAACGTGCGCAGCTGGGGACAGGACTACGGCACGCTGTGGCGCAGCAGCAGGGACATCTGGAAGGGCTTCGCCCAGATGGTCCACAACTTCGACACGGTGGCCACGCGCGAGTTCTATGCCGGCCCCGGCCGCTGGAATGACCCCGACATGCTGGAGATCGGCAACGGCGACTTCGACGGCAACCACCTGCTCGAAGCCCGCACCCACCTGGGCCTGTGGGCCATCGTCGCGGCGCCGCTGATGATCGGCACCGACCTGTCGAAGACCTCGCCGGCCATCATCGACCTCCTGAAGGCGCCCGAGGTCGTCGCCATCAACCAGGACCCGGCCGGCCACCAGGGCGTGCTCGCCTATGCCGACAGCGACCGGCAGATCGTCGTGAAGACCTTGGCGGACGGTCGCAAGGCCGTGCTGCTGTTCAACCGCACCGGTGCGAACGCGAAGTTCACGCTGACGGCCGAGCACCTGAAGATGGACGCGACCACCCCCATCGCGCTGCGCGACGCCTGGGCGCGCGCCGATGCGGGCACGTTCACCGGCCAGCGCGAGTTCGAGCTGAAGCCGCGCGAGGCGCTGCTGTTCACCGCCACCGGCAAGCACATGCTGCCGCGCGGTTATTTCGTGTCCGAGCGCCCGGGCAGCGTCTACGTCGCCCGCGACGGCATCCGCGCGCTGGAGCAGGACCCGGTCGTCTACCGCGCGCTGGCGTCCTGGTCCACCACCGACAACGGCGGCACCCGCCCGGCCTATGCCGGCTGGGGCGGGCCACGGGCCGACTCGACGCCGCATGACCAGGGCTTGAGCGTGCAGCGCGAGACCTTCCGCCATGGCATCGGCGTGCTGGCCGACTCGCGCCTGCAGGTGCAGGTGGCGGCCGGCTCGCAGCGCTTCACCGCCCGTGTGGGCGTGGACGATTCGACGCGCGGCAAGACCGCAGCGGTCAGCTTCGAGGTCTGGGGCGATGGCCGCCGGCTCGCGAGCACCGCACCCCTCAAGTTCAACCAGCCGGCGCGCGATCTCAGCGCCGACCTGCGCGGCGTGAAGCTGATCGAGCTGATCGCGCGCCAGCACGGGGCCGACACCACGGGCCCCCTCGTCGTGACCTGGGGCGGCGCTCGCATCGAGTAGCCAGCCGCTCAGCCACGCGCTCTTTTCTCCATCGCTGATGGCACCGGTCGCGCCGGTGCCCCGGCTGCGTTCGCGCTGACGCAGCCTGGCGTTCCGGTCCAGCGCACTCCACACCCTCGGGCCTGACGCCCGATCTTCTAGAGGAGAACACGATGCCTTCCATGAGCCCCTGCCCCCTGCCGCGTTCACGCAACGTGTTGACGTTCGCCGGACTCGGCGCCGTGTTGTTTGCTGCGATGCCGGCCTTGGCGGCACCGGTCGTGTCCAACCCGCTGGGCGCCTGCCTGGAGGCCAAGGTCGACACCTGGGACATCCGCCTGGCGAGCTGCAATGGCAGCACGGCGCAGAACTTCAGCTTCACGCCCGTCAGCACCGGCAGCAGCATCTTCACGATCAAGAACACGCAGGCCAACCTGTGCGTCAACGCCACCGGCACGGGCTCGGGGGCCTTCGTGGAGCTGAACACCTGCCAGCCCACCCAGACGCGCCAGCGCTTCCAGACGGTGGCGCTCGCTGGCGGGTCGACCTACCAGCTCAAGCTGGCGTCCAACAACGTCTGCCTGACCGCGCCGACGCAGGTGGGTCAGGTGGCCTTCTCGGTCGCGACCTGCAACACCAGCAACGCGAACCAGGCCTGGCGGAACAACGCGCCTTCTCCGGCGCCCACACCAGCACCGACGCCCGCTCCCACGCCGGCACCCACGCCGGCGCCTACGCCTGCACCCACGCCTGCACCCACGCCGGCGCCGACACCGGCCCCCACGCCCGCACCTGCGCCGGTCGAAACCAGCTTCACCGTCAGCACCGCCGAGATCGCCAACCCCGAGCGCGGCATGTACACCTGGGCGGCCAACGACCTGCTGTCGTGGACGCAGGCCAATGCCGACGCGCAGTTCCAGGCCGGCTACCGCGTCGTCTACGCCCCTGTGCGGCTGGACGCCTATGCCAGCACGACGCTGCCCGCCAGCGTGCTGACGCAGCTGACCGAGCGCTTCGCCATGGCGCGCCGCGCCGGCCTCAAGCTGGTGCCGCGCTTCCTCTACAACTACCCCGAGAACGAGACCGAGTACCAGAACGTCAAGGACGCGACGCTGACGCGCGTGCTCGGACACATCGGCCAGCTCAAGCCCGTGCTGACGGCCAATGCCGACGTCATCGCCTACCTGCAGGCCGGCTTCATCGGGGCCTGGGGCGAATGGCACACCTCGTCCAACAACCTGACCGAACCGGGCCCCCGCACGCAGATCCGCGACGCGCTGCTCGATGCGCTGCCGGCGGACAAGTTCCTGCAGCTGCGCTACCCGGCCTATCTGATGGCGTGGGCGCCCACGGTGCCCGGCTGGCGCGACGGCTCCGCGGCCTCGCGCATCGGCGCGCACAACGACTGCTTCCTGGCCTCGGCGACCGACGTCGGCACCTACAGCGAGAACGCCAGCGAACGCACCACCGAGCGCAACTACATCGCCGCGCTGTCGCGCGTGGCGCCCTTCGGTGGCGAGACCTGCAACCCCGCCGACGAGCAGAACCCGACGCCGCGCACCAGCTGCGCCGACATCCTGGCCGAGGGCAGCCAGTTCAACCTGACCTACCTGAACAACGACTACTACCGCGAGATCTTCCACACGCGTTGGGAGCAGCAGGGCTGCATGGCCGAGGTCAAGCGCAGCATCGGCTACCGCTTCGAGTTCACGACGCTGCGCCACAACGAGGCGGTGACGGCAGGCCAGTCGGGCACGCTGCTGCTGACGGTGAAGAACAGCGGCTGGGCGCGCGCCTTCAACCCGCGTGCGGTGCAGTTGGTGCTCAAGCACAAGACCAGCGGCGCCGTGGTCCGCATCGCGCTGCCGACCGTCGACCCGCGCGGCTGGCTGCCCAACACGACGAGCACCGTGTCGGCCGGCTTCACGGTGCCCACGGGCACGCCGACCGGCGCCTATGACGTGCTGCTCGCCCTGCCCGACGGCGCCGCCTCGCTGAGCGCCGACGTGCGCTACAGCGTGCGCCCGGCCAACGCCGACAACGCCGCCAAGGCCCAGGCCTGGGACGCGACTCTCGGCGCCTTCCGCGCCGGCACCACCCTCACCGTCCGTTGAAGCAGCTTCTCCAGGAGAAACGAATGTTGAACTTCCGATTGAAGCTCGCAGCCGCGAGCCTGTTGACCCTCGGCGTCACGCTGGCCCCGGCGGCGCCCACCGGCTTCAGCATGGTGGCCTACTGGGGCGAGACCGCCAGCACCTACGGCGGCCAGATTCCGAGTGGCGCCTTCGTCGTCATCAACCCCAACAGCGGCGCCACCGGCTTGAATGCCAGCCAGGTGACGAATTGGAAGGCCGTCATCGCCAACATCCGCGCCCAGGGCGGCAAGGTGCTGGGCTATGTGGCCACCGGTTATGACACCAATACCGCCGACGAGCTGGCCCGCTACAACGCGATCAACGCCAACCTGAGCGCGTACAAGAACACGCTGGGCGGCGTGGACGGCTTCTTCTTCGACGAGGCCGCCTTCGACGACGCGGCGCTGACGGACGCGCAGAAGTGCAACGGCACCGGCCCGAAGTTCAGCGCCGTGCGCGCCAAGATGGCGGCCACCGGCACCAGCGGCACGGTGGTGTGGAACTCGGGTTGGCCCGGCGCCAGCAGCTGCTTCGTCGGCGCGGCCAGCCATGGCGAACACCTCGTCGTCTACGAGGCCCGCTACAGCGACTACGTGGCGGCGGCGAGCTGGCTCAACGGCGGCGTGCAGAGCTATGCCGCGTCGCTGGGCGTCAAGACCTGGCTGCTGGTGCACTCCGCCACGCAGGCCGAAATGCGCACAACGCTGAAGGGCAGCGCCGCCAACTATGTCTATGTGACCAGCATGACCTACAACCCCAGCCTGCCCTGGGGCGGCCCGATCTGGAACTACACGCCCACTTATTGGGGCAACAACAGCCTGTCGGGATCGGAGCGCTGGTGCCTGAACAGCCTGAAGACCGGCGGCACCTGCTAATCCGCCAGGACCACAGACATGAAGCGTTTGAAAACCCTCATCGCCGCACTCGCCCTTGCGAGCACCGCGCCCATTGCATCGGCCATCGAGATCATCGTGCCGGCCTACTTCTATCCCTCGTGGATGCCGGAACACAACGAGTGGCACCAGCTCACCTGGGCCGCCCAGCAAGGCGCCGACGTCGCGGCCATCATGAACCCCGGCAACGGCCCGGGCGCGGCGTCCAACAGCGACTACGTCACGTCCGTCAGCGCCTTCCGCGCGGCCGGCGGCAAGGTGTTGGGCTATGTCTACACCTGCTACGGCATCAACCTCTGCACGTCCGAGGTGCCGGCCACGCGCTCGACGAGCGAGGTGGTGGCGGATGCGCAGAAGTATGCCAACTGGTATGGCGTGGACGGCGTGTTCCTTGACGAGATGGCGACGCAGCCCAGCGCGCTGCCGTTCTATCAGACCGTCAGCGATTCGCTGCGCGCGGCGCACCCCGGCTGGGACATCGTCGGCAACCCGGGCGTGACGCCGATGGCAGGCTACGCGGCGTTGGCGGACACGATGATGAGCTTCGAGGGGTCCTATGCGAGCTTCATCAATGGTCCGTTCCTGAGCGGGCTGACGAACGCCGCGGCGACCGGCGCCATCGTGCACAGCGTGGCGACCGTCGAGCAGATGCACGAGGTGATGGACCTGGCCAGGCAGGCCGGGCTGGGCGCCATCTACATCACGGACGGCACGATGGCGAGCGGCAACCCCTACCTGCATCTGCCGAGCTACTGGGCGGCTGAAGTGGCGGCCGCGACGGCGCCCGTGCCCGAGCCTGCACAAGCCGCGTTGCTGGCTGCCGGGCTCGGTGTGCTGGCCTTGGCGCGGCGTCGCAGGCGCGTCGCCTAGGCTCATCCAAACGGATGGGCCCCTCCCATCCGTCTGGCGGCTGGGCAGGCTGGAAAGCGCTTCCTAGACTCCCCTGCAACGGGCGGATTGCAGCCTGGCCGAAACCGCCAACGCGGTGGATGGTGGCCAGCTCCTGCCCCGTTGAGGGAGCTTTCCATGCTGACTTCTTTGCTTGCGCGTTTTCCTCGCGTGGCTGGGCTTGCCGCCATGCCGCTGGTGCTGATGGGAGCGGCCCTGCTGGCCCCCTCACCGGCGCTGGCCCACGACGATGGCGCCTACTGGCACGAGTCCGCGGCCGCAGCGCGCAACCCGCAGTGGATGCTGACCCTTGGCGCCGCCAAGAAGCTCACCGAGCTGTCCCTGCCCGGCACGCATGACAGCGGCACCTACCCCGGCGTGGGTGGCGACATTGCGCAAACCCAGACCATGCCGATCCGTGCGCAGCTCGACTCCGGCGTCAGGTATCTGGATATCCGCCTCAAGTACTACGACCCGTTTGCGCTGCGTAACTGCAACGACACCTACACGTCGGCTAACTGCGAGATGCTGGTGTTTCACGGTGGGGTCAACATGTTCCTGCCCTTCGAGGCCGGCGTGCTGAGGCCGACGCTGGCCTTTCTGAAGGCCAATCCGTCGGAGCTGGTCATCATGCGCATCGCCAAGGAGACGGCCGACTGCGACTGCAACCCCGGTCCGGCGTTGAACACCTTGCTGGAACGCGAAGCCGTGCTGGACGGTGCGTTCACCGGCCAGAAGTATTCGGACTACCTGCTGCGCAGCAGCTGCCCCGCGCCGGACCAGTTGAGTCTGGGCGTGGTGCGCCCCCTGAATGCAAAGCCTGACCCCACGTCGTGCGACGCGCGCGGCAAGCTGCTGATCCTGGACCAGTATCTGGGCGGCACGCTCGCAGCCAACCACTACTACCGGCACAACGGCCTGCTGAGCTTTGCGTCTGCCACTTTCGAAACCCTGCGCAACAACTGGGATCTGTACGACCGGCTCTGGCTGCCCACCAAGGGCCATCTCGCTGCCGCCGCCAAGAGCACCGTCATGACCGACTTCTATTTCAACGGCATCGGTGGGGCGAACGGCGGCTTTCCGTATTTCTTCGCCAGCGGCCATGCCAATCCGGCGACCGGTGCCGCTCGCCTGTCGACCGGCCTGGTGGACGGCATCAGCGCCAACGCGTCCACCTATCCCGACTTCCCGCGCACCTCCTGCGGCCTCGGCCTGTGCACCATCTCCTTCGAAGGCATGAACACGCTGGTGGCCGACTATCTGCTGCGCCCCGAGTTCCACCTCGGCAATCCCCGTGTCGGCATCGTCTCGGCGGATTTCCCCGGGGCTCGCCTCATCACCGCGGTGGCCAGCGTGAACAAGGGTGTCAGCTTCAACCGGCCCACGTTCGGCTACACCCTGGTGACGCCGGACAGCAGGCGCTATGACCCCGGCACCTGGACCAACCGGCAGGTTGTCATAACGCCCCATTGCGACGTCGTCTGCGTTGCCAACCGCGCCGTCGTGTCGGACGACGCACCGAACGGCGTCAGCTACACGCTGTCCGGCGGCGGCCACAGCGTCAGCTTCACGACCAGCCCGATCCGGATTGACCCCAAGCCGCCGACCATCACGGCCGCCGCGACCACGCCGCCCGGCGCCTCGGGCTGGCACACCGCCAATGTGGTCGTGCGCTTCAGCTGTGCCGACACGGGCGGCTCCGGCGTTGCGGACTGCCCCGGCGACCTGGTGCTGAGCAAGGAAGGCACCGTGACCTCGGGCCTGAAGTTCGCCCTGGACGTCGCCGGCAACAAGAGCGACGCCAGCAACATCGTCACGGTCAAGATCGACAAGACCCCGCCCGCCGTCGTCTACCGCGGCAACCTGGGCTCGTATGCGCCCGGGCAGACCGTCGACATCAAGTGCGAGGCCATGGACAAGGACTCCGGCGTCGCGTCGACCACCTGCGCCGACATCCGGGGCGCGGCTTCATCGTTCGGCCCCGGCAGCCACCGCTACAGCGCTACCGCCGCCGATGTGGCTGGCAACACTGGCTCGGGGACGGCCAGCTTCACCGTCGTGGCCATGCCGGGCGACATCAACTTCGACGGCGCCATCGACTGCGGGGACCAGGCCATCGTGAAGGCCGCGTTCGGCCGGCGCGTCGGCATGCCCGGCTTCGACGCCAGGGCCGACGTCAATGGCGACGGCGTGGTCGATATCCGCGACCTGTCGTTCATCGCGCAGAAACTGCCGGCGGGCACCACCTGCCGCTGAGCGACCGCCCCCGAACTGCATTCAATCCAAGGAGAGAAACATGAAGAAGCTCACCTGTGCGTGGGGCATCGTGCTGGCCCTGCTGGCCGCGCCCGTGTCGGCGACAACCCTCTCGTTTACCGCCAGTCCGGCGCCCGTGCCGGTGGGCGATGCCTTCACGCTCGACGTGCGCGTGGCCGACGCGCCCGACCTGTATGCCTTCCAGTTCGACATCGCCTTCGACCCCGCGCTCATGCAGGCCGGCGCGGTGCTGGAGGGCAGCTACTTGTCCGCCGGCGGCGGGGCGACCTTCTTCATCCCGGGCGACATCGACAACAGCGCCGGCACGGTGTCATTCACCGCCAACACCCTGGTCGGGCCCGGGCCGGGCATCAGCGGCGGCGGCCTGCTCGTGCAGCTGTCGTTCCAGGCGCTGGCCCCGGGCCAGGCCGGCCTGGCGTTCAGCAACGTCGTGCTGCTCGATTCGGCTTTTGCCGAGATCGCGTCGACGCCGATCAATGGCGCCATCACCATCACTGCCGTGCCGGAGCCGGCGTCCTTCGCGCTGTTCGGCCTCGGGCTGGCCGCCCTCGCGGCGGGCGCCCGGCGGCGAGTCCCGAACCACAGTTGAGCCCGCCCGAGCGCGGCGGCGCCGCCGTGGCCGAGCCCGGTGCGAGCCTGCCCGATTTCGAGATTTGGCGGCATGATGGCGCGGCCATGACCGCGCCATTGCACGCCTTGCACCTCCTCATCGTCGACGACCACCCTGTCGTGCGTGTCGGCATGGCGCAGCTGCTGCGCACCCAGCGCGAGGGCTGTGAGGTGAGCGAGGCCGACAGCCTGCCCGCCGCACAGGCGGTGCTGGCCCGCCGGCCCGACGTGGCCCTCGTCGTGCTCGACGTGCACCTGCCGGGCCTGGCGCCGCTGCAGGCGCTGCGGCAGCTGCGCGCGGAATGGCCGCTGCTGCCGGTGCTGCTGATGTCGGCCGACACCGACCCGCAGCTCGCCATGCGCGCACTGGACGAAGGCGCGGCCGGCTGGCTGCCCAAGAGCGCCGACGTGCGCGTGCTGCTAGGGGCCCTTGAG
The DNA here is from genome assembly GCF_001425165.1 of Pelomonas sp. Root405. Classification (GTDB taxonomy): domain Bacteria; phylum Pseudomonadota; class Gammaproteobacteria; order Burkholderiales; family Burkholderiaceae_C; genus Pelomonas. The sequence continues at coordinate 3,308 of NZ_LMDU01000007.1, read as the reverse complement.
CTGGTGCTGGCCGGTGGCTGCTATCTGCCGCCCTTCCTGCTGCAGCGCGGTACCGCCCTGCCCGAGGAAGCGCTGACCCAGCGCCAGGCCGAGGTATTGGCCGAGCTGGTTAAGGGCCTCAGCAACAAGGAGATCGCACGCCAGCTCGGCATGAGCGAGCCGACGGTCAAGGGTCATCTCGTGACCATCTTTCGCCTGCTGCGCGTGCGCAACCGCGCCGAGGCCGCACTGGCCGGTCAGGCGCGGCTGGCTTCAATGCGGTTCTGAGTGCGGTTCTGCGTGCTGTCCGGAAGGCGGCTTTCCCGGTGCTTCTGACGGCGCGCTGAGCCAGGCGCGCAGCGCCGCCGGCGGCAGCGGCTTGCGCGCCGGCTGCACGCGGAGTGCCCGCAGGGCCTTCGCGCTCATTGGCAGTGTCTCGCCGCTGATGAGCAGGGCCGGCAGCCCATCGCCGAAAGCCTCGCGCAACACCGTGATGGCGCTCAGGCCGTCGCCTTCGCCCAGCCGCCAATCGCTGATGAGGCGCTGGGGCCGGGCACCCGCCGTGCGCAGCCGCGCCAGCAACGGCGTCACCGCGGCGTCGGCCCAGACCTCGCAACCCCAGGTGCGCAGCAGGTTCGCAGTGGCCTCGCGCACCGCTTCGTCGTCCTCCACCAGCGCCACGCAGCGGCCCTGCAGCGGCTGGCCCTGCGGCACCGTGCGCGGCTCGGTCAGCAGGCGCGGCGCGTCCTCGGGCAGGCTCACGGCGAAGCAGCTGCCGCGGCCCAGGCGGCTGCGCAGAGCCACCGGGTGCTCCATCAGCCGCGCCAGCCGCGCCACGATGGCCAGGCCCAGGCCGTGGCCGCGCTTGCGGTCGCGCCCCGGGTTGGTGAGCTGCACGAACTCCTGGAAGATGCGCTCGTGGTGCTCGGGCGCGATGCCCGGGCCGGTGTCCCAGACGGCGACCTGCACGCGGCCCGCGCGCCGACGCGCCGCCAGCAGCACGCCGCCCCGCTCGGTGTGTGTCAGCGCGTTGGACAGCAGGTTGCGCAGCAGGCGTTCGAGCTGTTGCGCGTCGCTGCGCACCCACAGCGCCGTCGGGCGCAGCCGCCACTGCAGGCCCTTGGCTTCAGCGAGCACCGCGTACTCGGTGGACAGGCGCTCGAACAGCGGCTGCAGCGGCACCGAGCGGCATTGCGGCTGCAGCGCGCCGCTGTCCAGTCGTGACACGTCCAGCAGGCCTTCGACCAGCCCGTCCAGCGCCTGCGCCATGGCCTGCAATTGCTCGGCTGTCTGTGCCGCACGCCGACCCTGCAGCTCGTGCGCGGCCTGCGCGGCCAGCAGCCCCAACGCGTGTACGGGTTGGCGCAGGTCATGGCTGGCGGCGGCCAGGAAGCGCGTCTGCGCCTCGCGCGCCGCCTGCGCCTGGGCGAGCAAGGCCTCGCGCTCAAAGCGCATGGCGTGGCTTTCGCGCAGCAGCCGCGCGTGGCGCAGCGTCAGCGACATCGCCAGGCCGATGGCTGCCAGCACCAGCAAGGCGCTGTAGGCGCCGCCCCAGCCGCCGAGCGACAGGAAGAGCGTGATCAGCGTCGCGGAGACCGGCGCAATCAGCATCACGAAGGCGCGCGGCTGCGGCGCCATCACATTGATGCTAGCCACGCAGGTGACGCAGGCCAGCATGGCGGCGTACATCTGCGTGGCGCGCTGCTGCGCGTCGAATGCCATCACCAGCGCTGCCGCCCAGAGCACGCCGGTGAGCAACGCGCCCAGCTCGGCGCGGCGCTCCCAGGCCGTGGGGTTGATGGTCTCGGGCAGCTGCGCCGCCTGGCGCTTCCAGCGAGCCCGCAGCCCGATCAGCACCGTGAACGCCACGGCCCAGGCCAGCAACCCCGGCAGCGCCACCCGGTCGATCTGCGCACCCACGTGCAACAGCACCAGCAGCGCTGCCGCCACCAGGCTGACGCCGCTCTGGGCATAGAACAGCAGCAGCATCGCGCGGCGCGTGCGTTCGTCCGTGGGGTGGCGCAGCATGCCCGCATCATGCCCAGCCGCGCGCGAAATGGCAGCCCTACGAACGGATCGGCTTGCGTGACCACGCACCGGGCTCCGGGCGCCAGCGGCAGGAATTGGATAGCAAAGTGTCGAACTCGCTGTCAAGGTATCGACACACGACAGGTCCGCGGCACTGACCACCAATGTCAAAGTTTTGAACTGGCGCGAGGTGGCTGGCGTCCCTTGATCGATCGCTATGCAGCGGTTGCCAACGGTCGCGGCCGAAGTCCGTACGGCTGCAATGTGCCCGTTGCGGGTATTCGTCTTAACTCGATCAGTTCACACAGTCGGCCAAGAGCTGGCATTGGGCTGCGCGCAGTGAACGGCAGAAAGGTGCGCAGTTCACGGCTCGGTTGGCATCGCGCCTGCCAGCGCAAAGTCTGAGCGCGCTGCCTACTTCGCCCTTCGCGCCAGACGCCATGCACGGTCCACGGCATCCTGCTCCATGGCCCTCGCAAGCCACTCACGCTGGCGCGCCTGCTGTGCCAGTTGTTCCAGCGAAAGGTCGGGCACCGTAGACAACTCTGCGCGCGTCAACTTCGACAAACCCTGCGACGGCGGGTTGACCCATCGCGCCACCAGCCGCATCTCAACAGCGCCGCGTGCAGTCTGTGCACTGAACTGCGCCACGCTGCCGTTGGTGTTCAGCTCCTGCCAGTCCGCCAGCGCGACCAGGCAGTCCTCATCCAACAATTGCCCGGTAGGACGCATGCTGCCGTCGTCAAAAAAGTGCAGAGTCACAACCACGCACTCCCCCGACGCCGTCTTCATCTTTTCCACCAGCGGGGCAAACATGCTTGGTTGGCGCGCCGGCATCAACCTCTTGCGCTCCACCCAGTCCGCGCCGTCCAGGCGCGATTCCAGCTCCACCACCAACGTCTGCTTGGGCGGCGGCTCAACGTAGCCAGGCCGCGGTGGCATCACATCCGCCTGCACGACTAGGGCGCTGCTGGCCAGGCATAGCGCCAACAGCTGGGTGTGCAGCAAGCGGGCGTGGGCCGAGTTGGGTGGGAACTGCATGCAGTACGACTGAAATCCGAATGATTCGTGGAGCTATGGCTTGGTTTGGGAAGACGGCGCGTGAGTCGCCATCCTCAAGACAATCACCGGCACGCCGGTTCAGCTTCTGGGCAAAACATCGCGCAGCCGCTGCAGATTGGTAGCGGAAGCGTATCAGCGTGCTTGATCTTGCCCCTGCATAACCGGACACGGTCTATGCGCTGGTTGGCGCGCTCCCGGTCTGGGTGACGCGCTGTTGATGTTGCCTGAACTCCCTGGGT
>NZ_LMDU01000006.1 GCF_001425165.1 Pelomonas sp. Root405 | reverse complement strand
TCGTCCTTGGGCAACAAGGGCGAGCGCGCAATCCACTTTTTTTCGGCGGCGTACTCCACGGCTTCCTTGAGGATTTCGTTCTCCAAGGTCTTCTTGCCCAGGACGCGCTGCAGCTTGGCGATCTCCGCGCGTGCAGCGGCGAGCTCCGAGGCTGGCACCACCGACTCACCAGCGGACACCGCCACCAGCGCGCCTTCTCTCTCGAGCTTGCGCCACTGGAACAGCAGGCTTGCCGCGACACCTTCCTGGCGCGCCACCAGCGACACCGACATGCCCGGTTCATAGGTGCGCCGAACCAGCGCAGCCTTCTCCTGCACCGACCACCGCCTGCGGCGCTGATCGGTCACGATCTCTACAGACTCCGTCCGCCTAGTCATATTCACAGTCCTACTCCTATCCTCAAAGATAAGCGATGGACCGTGTCCGGTCATTCAGGGGGCTAGCTCATTGCCTCGCTTGCTGGTGCGGTTCTTCGGGAAGGACGCCTGGCCGTTGTGGGCGACTTCCCCAAAGACATTGTCCTTTGGGACTAGGAGCGTAGCTACACAACGAGTGCCGCCGCGCGATCGGTGCACTGCTAGATTTGTCCCTAGGCCACAAGTGACACCGTTGCCGATATCACTCCGTCGTCTTCATCCTCGGTTCCTCGGTCGTCCCAAGCTCAGGAAACCAGATGGGCAAGTCCCACACAGTAACTGGAGAGGACGCGACTTGAACCGTCACCTCTGCAGGGCCGGACGCGCGTGTGAGTTCGGTACCCCATTGGGTCGGTTCGGCCGCCTGACTCCTGAAGGAAAAACGATGCCACGTCTTCCACCGAAAAAACGCCAGCGGCCGACGCTGGCCTACGGTCCCACTGAGCTCTGCCTCACGACCATTCCCACGGCGGATGCCGCGGCACCTTTCGTTCATCACCTTCCAACCCCATGAACACCATCCTCATCACCGGAAGCTCCTCCGGATTCGGTCTCGAAACCGCAAGGCTCTTCCTGAGCCGTGGCTGGCGTGTCGTCGCGACGATGCGCACGCCCCGCGACGATCTCCTACCCGTTTCGGATCGACTGCGGGTGCTGGCAATGGACGTCACCGATCCGCAAAGCATCGAGCAGGCGGTCGATGCTGCAGGCCCCATCGACGCGCTGGTCAACAACGCAGGGATCGGATTGATGGGGGCCTTCGAAGGATCCTCCCTCTCAGCGGTACGCGAGCTCTTCGAGACCAACACGCTCGGTACCATGGCGGTTACCCAAGCTGTGTTGCAGCAGTTCAGGCAGCGCAGGCGTGGGGTGATTGTGAATGTTTCATCGGCGATCACTCTCAAGCCGCTGCCGTTGATCGCGGCTTACACGGCCAGCAAGGCTGCAGTCGAGGCCTTCTCCGAGTCGCTCGCGCTCGAACTCGAGCAGTTCAACGTACGCGTGAGGCTGGTATTGCCAGGGCGTGGTCCTGAGACGCGTTTCAGCGAAAACGCGCGTGCCCGGATGCAAAACACTGCGCACGAGTCGTACGCCGATTTCGCCGCCAACTTCTATGCAAGCAGGGGCGATGTGTCGGCATTCACTCGATCGGCTGACGTTGCGGAGGCTGTGTGGGTCGCCGTGACGGATCCCTCATTCGCGGCCAGCGTGCCCGTCGGCGCCGACGCAGCGGCGTTGGCTGCGGAGACGAACCGACCCGCGCCATGAGCCTCCTCGCTTGCCACCAGGGCACGGTGCCCTCGGCCGGTGACTATGTGTATGCGATGGGTCGTGACAACCATCCAGATGAGGCAGCGAGTTGATGGTGGCAACATGACCGGCTATTCGAACTTTTCGCCCGCAACGAACTCGAGCGCAAGCGTGCGGCTTGCGCTCTTCATCAGCTCCGAGGGGGCGAATCGCTCGGAGCTTCCACTGAGTGCGTGCGGACGCTTACCGGTTGGATCGCCGATTCGCGGATGTTGGGGTGTCCGGATGGCTGGTAATCCCATGCAGGTCCCGAGCGCCGCCGTGTGCGTCAAGCCCTTACTGGGCGGGAAGGCGACGGGGTACGCTAAGAGCCGGCCGATCGACTACGAGGAAGACGGCGATGAATCGTTGGTCTTCAATGTCCGACCACGCAGACAACCTGCCTGCACAATGAACGTCGTCAGACCTGCCTCATGTGCCGGGCACGTTGCACGTCTGTTGTGTCGAAGCCTTGTGTGAAGCGCTCCAACACGCCGTCCAACAATGCTGCTGCTTCGTCTCTCCGGTCCTGGCTCGACCAGCATCGAGCCAGACTCGTAGCTGCGCGAAGCTCCCAAGAGAGCGCTTTTGACGACCGAGCTAGGTCGAGCGCGCGGATGAACCATGGCTCCGCCTCTTGGGCCGCAAAGCCTTGGCGAAGCAGCCGCTCGCCTTGCGCGCGGAGCACCTCTGGCGCACTCCAGGGGCAGTGGCCGGCCTCCGCGCGAACCAAGACCTCCCCGTCAAGCAGTTCGTCGCTCACTGTCGCCAACATTTCGAACTGGTGGGGAACGCGAATGGAGCCGAGCGAGAGCGGCACGATCACGCCTTCCGTGCCATAGACAAGGGCGTCCAAGTAGGTCTGTGCCCATGCGATCCAAAACCCGAGGCGGCGGTCTGTGGCCACTTCCATCAGCGCGTGGGCGCGTTCACGTAGTTCCTCCCAACGCCCGCACCACAGCAGCACTGCGCAATTCCCGAACAAGGCGAAGCACAGAGACAAGGCATGTTGCGTCGATCTCGCTGACTGGACTGCCTGTTCAGCCACCTCAAGCGCCTGAGCAGGAAGGCCCTGAATCCACAATGCTTGCGACAGGAACGAATTGATTACGGAGTGCGGATCGAGTCGAAACTGGCCGAAGTTGTCGGATGGATGGATTCTGCGAATGAGCGCGATGGTGGCCTCGGCTTCGTCTCGTGACGCAGCTTGGTCGCCCATAAAGTGCAGGGACACCTGCATCACGTTTCCTCGTTGAATTTCTGCCGCCGGATCAGTCCCGAGAGGCGTCAAGTCCGCGTGCTGTCGTGCAAATCCGAGTGCGGCGGAATAGTTTCCTGATGAACAGGCATGTGCGCATAGCCCCCATAGCGCCATGCGCTCGAAGTGCACATTCCGCAATCTGCGTGCCAGGTCATAGGCTTGGCCGAATGCTCGCGCAATCTCAGGGCCAGTCCCCTTCGTGTGCCAATAGCAAAGGCCTAGCAGATTCCACAAGCGCATCAAGGCCTCTTCCGGCTGCTCAGCCAGATCCCCGGCTTTCTCAAGCGCTAGTTCGGCCCACTCTCGGTACTCGTCGAGTAAAGATCGCTGAAACCAGACTGAGGCGGTGGCCGACAGCAATCGCATGCTCAGCCGTGGATCACGTAGCGTGGAATAGCTCATCTGTACCGCGAGGTGGATGTCGTCGATCCAACGCGCGTGGCCTGCGTCTCCAACGAATGGGTCAAGCGCCCCCTCCGATTCCCCGCGCTCGAAGACATCGCAAACGTGTAGCGCATGGGTGCGGGACGCCGCTAACAGCTCGCCTGACTCGTTGAGCTTTTCAAGTGCATAGGCGCGTGTCGTTTCGAGCAGGCGATACCGGGCGACGTCGGTACCGGTGTCCACGGTAATCAAGGACTTTCGAACCAGTTCGTCGATTGCATCCAAAGCATCAAGTGAAACTTCATCCTCGCAAACTGCCACGGCGGAGTCGAACGAGAAACTACCGGCAAAGACAGACAGGCGTTTGAGTGCCGCCTGCTGGTCTTGTGATAGCTGCTCGTAACTCCAATCTATCGCCGCACGCAGCGTCTGCTGGCGCGGCAGTGCAGTTCGGCGCCCTTTGGTAAGGAGAGAAAATCGATCCTCCAGCCTGGCCGCGAGGCCCCGAAGCCCTAGCTGCGCGACCCGACCTGCCGCGAGCTCAATCGCCAGCGGAATGCCATCGAGGCGACAGCAGATCTCGGCAACATGTTGCACGTCGTCATCACTCAAGATGAAACCGGAGACGTTCGCGGCGATGCGCTGCGTGAACAGTTGGACCGAAGAGAACGCGTTAGCCTGCTCCGCTGTAAGTCGCTCTGAGGCGGGTGGGAGTTCCAGCGAAGCCAGCCGCATCACCCACTCTCCCGACGCGCGTGTCGGTTCGCGGCTGGTCGCCAGGACGTGCACGCCTGAAGCTGTCGCCAGTACCGCTTCAACCGCCGCGGCGGCAGACTGCACGACATGCTCGCAGTTGTCGAGCACGATCAGCAAGTTTCGGTCAGCTAGTAGATCACCCAACTCGCGCTCATTTGAGACCGACCGCGAGGGGTCGACGGCATGGGCCCACACGTTGGCGACCTGCCGCGCATCGGAAAGCGGCGCGAGATCGACGAACCTCACGCCGTCTCGATAGTTGGCTGCCAACTGCGTAGCCGCGGCGATGGCAACAGTTGTCTTGCCGACTCCTCCAGCTCCCACAACGGTCACCAGCCGATGCTTCGTGGACATGCAGCCCACTTCTTTGATCGCGTCCTCGCGACCGACCACATTGACTAGAAGCGGTGGCAGGTGGCTGCGCGCCTCATCCGGTCTCGCCAAAGTGACGCCCACGCCGTCGGGCGCCATTTGCGTAATGTCGCCGACGAAAGAGTAGCCGCGACCGGGAACGTTGACGATGTAGCGGCGCGCGTCTCCGTCGTCGCGCAAGGCACGACGTAGCGCAGCAATATGGACGCGTAGACTGCCTTCGTCGACAACCACCTTCTTCCACACTCTGACCATCAGTTCGTCTCTACCGACGATCTTGCCCGCGGCCTCAATCAGAACGATCAGGAGGTCCAACGCGCGACCACCAACGCGCACCGGAGCATCCCCCTCGAGCAGCAAGCGCTGCGTCGGCAGTAGTGTGAAAGCTCCGAACTGCCAGGCTTGCGGCTGATTCATTTCCCAAGTTCCTTGTCGTGTATGTCAATGAGCCCACCGCCAGGAGCGCACTGCCGCAGCCCAACACGCAGCGCGTCCAGCCCTTCATGCATCGTTCGAGCACGCAGGTGAGTAAGGAGATAGCCTCGTCGCAGCTGTGCTGGCTTGCCCGGGTTCGGGCCCGCGCGGGGATCTCTTGAACATCCACAAGGGCTGCTTGCGAAGATCAAGCGAGATTGAGCGCTAGCACGACTAACCACTCAGCCTTTTGGGACGACGAGCGCCGGAGCGCACGGGGAAATTCCTGCGCATGCAGCGGCAGCGGCCGCACCTGCGGGAGGACCTGGCATACAGGTCGAGCAAATGACCGTTGGCGGTCGCCATCATTTCGACCTGGCGCGATCCCGCTATGGCACTGCGCTACCTCGTCACAAGCACACCTTTCTGTCCATCGGAATGGGAACCCTCGAAGATCGGCCCTTATGTCCTCTGGAGACAAGCATCCCCGCGCAGATCACCAAGTCTCATTGACACGCCCGTGACCACAGTGGTCGGCTACCACCTGCAGTCTCGCGCGAGCAAAGCGTCCTGACACTGTCTAAAAACGCTGCCGGCTGACCGAAACTGCTGTCGCGGGGCCGTGTGCCACCACCGAGTATTGGCGAGCATGACCCGCATGCGAGATCGTGCTCCCTGCGCATGCACAGTCAGTCACCTGGCCGTTTGTGCTAGAGGCAGCCAATGCTGATCTGGTCTTTAGCTAGGCAACGCGCAGCGACACGGCCGCGTTGGATGTACAGACTTGGCGCATTAAGCTGTCGCATGTCATCGAGGCTTGTCAGATGCGTGCTCGGCAGTTCGACAGTCGCGAGGCCGACGATTTTTTGCATCCGAAGGCTCCATGTAATCGACGGGCACTGGTTGCCATGTCCATCTGGAAGCATCAGTAGGCTCACCAAGCCTGGCAGACGATCGTCGTCACTGACGTTCCAGCCAGTGGCGACTGCGCCTCAGGAATGCCCGGCGACTCGGCGTTGGCGAATCGCGGGCCACCATTTCACCCGATACGGATCTTTCGTGTCAGTCGCGTGCTGCCTGGCCATTGCGTTGTCGATGGCACTCGTCCTCCAAGCCAGCCGGCGAACGTAGCAAAGCGGCTTGATGATGCTGCTTTCGATTGACCAACTACGCGCGCCGGCGCAGGCGGTTCTACGACCAGCTGAGTCTTCCACTGGGCCCGCACGGTGGGGCCACTGCGGCCCTCAAGAGCGAATTAATGGCGGCAGCGAAGAGACTATCGTGACAGTCGGTGCCTAAGCACCTACGATTTATCATGATGGCGTAAAGGCACGTTTGCCCAGGCGTTTCCAGCAGGCGCTCGAAGGTCAGGATAGACGGTCCGACCGCCATGCGGCCGGCGTTGCGCCGGTCAAATTTCGAAAAGTCCGGCCGAAGTGGACGCTGTCTGCAAAACCAGTGTTCTCAGCGATATCGTCCAGTGATTTGTTGGTGTTGATCATCATGTTTTGGGCGCGCTCGATCCTGGCTTGCAGTTGCCACTGGTACGGGGAGAAGCCAGTTGACGCCTTGAAAGCGCGGCTGTAATGAGACTGTGACAGGCCCGCCAGATCGGCCAGCTCGGCCAAGCTCACGCGACACGGCAGCTTCGCATCGAGATAGCTCATGGCATCACTGAGCTGCACAGGGGACAAGCCGCATTTGCTGCTTTTGGTTTCCTCCTGAAGTCCCAGGAGTTTTGACGCGATGGCCACAGTCAGTGAGTCACCGTACAGTTCCGTTGTTGGATCACTGTCATCAATTGCTTCCGTGAGCAGCTTGATGAGCAGCCAAAGCGTCTCGTCAACAAATCGAATCCTGGCAACTCCAGCTGAAAGCGTGCCTCGCTCGACACCAATACGCTGCCTTATTTCATCGACCTCGAAGCTGATAGCCGCGCATCTGACGAAGCGGGTATCGGCAGAATGCCCCCAAAGCTCCAAGTCCGCCGGCGCAAAATACATGTGGCGCGGCCGATAGGCGTTAGGGCATGGCGTGCTCCGCGCCGTCCTGACCTCCCAATGATCGGTACCTACCTCCTCGAGAAGCGCACCCAGACGCGCCCGCTCCAGATTTGCCTCCATCGGGAAGCACACGCGGCCCGTGCATGTGAATTCGTTGAGATCGACGCTAACGCCATTCCAGCTTCGGCTGGACGTTGTCCGCCTGGCGACGTTTTCGGGGAGCGGTTGACTGTGCGACATAGGAGTTGAGCAACTAGGGAAGGCCCACAAGAGTGAGTCGGCCTGAGTAATTCAAGCGGCGAGCTGATCCGACGCGTGTGATCGCCGCAAAGGCGTGACCGATGTGAGTCGACCGGATGAGATAGCGGCCGGTCGTAAGGGCGACTGAGGCCCAAGCAAGCCTTGTTGAGCCGCCATGACGATCGCCTGGGTGCGGCTACGGGCCCCGAGCTTGTCCAGTACCGCCCTGGCGTGCGCCTTGACCGTCCCTAGGGCGATGTTCAGTTCCAACGCGACGGACTTGTTCGATAAGCCGCTTGCGATAAGGCGCAAGATCTCGCTCTCACGCATGGTCAATGGCGTACGTGTCAAGCTCTTCGCGACGAGCGCTGCGGCGACTTCGCAGAGGTAGGGTGACCCTCGGCCTACCACGCGCACCGCATCCACGAGTTCGTTCAGGCCGCAGTTGCAGAGTAGATAGCCGCCGATGCCCGCCTGCAACGCACTGCGCACATCGACCTCACTGTGACGCCAGGTGATGACGACCACGCCGACAGCCCGCTTCGTCGCTGACGACCGAAACCTCTGGTATTCCGCCCAGGCTATGCCACTCTCGTAGTCGCCGATCACAACGTCGGCTTCCGGGAACGACGAACCGTCAGACGCCGTGACGACCTCGATTCCCGGCGCCGAGCTAAGGGCGGCGTTGATCCCAGCCGCGAGCAAGGGGTCGTTGTGGCGCGCGAGCGCACGAAGGGGTTGGAAGAGTGTCGTCATGGCTGCGTTTCGAGTCGCTTGTCTGGTGCAAAAAATTTAGGCGACTTCGCCGCACATGGGTGGCAAGGCCTGTTAATCGCTGTTAAGGTTCATCGACCCGGCGCACCATCCGTGCGCTGCCACGCCGATGTGGCAAGTCAGTGGAACTAGTCGGAGTGTTGGAAGCCCGGCGCGCCGCTCCCGGCGTCGGCCCTCGCGCTCGGCCTGCGTACAGATGTCGTGCGGACGTGGCTCGCATGAGGCGACCTCAAGCGCATGCGTGCCACGGCTGGCGAGCCCGCGGCACTGACCTTGTCGCTGGTCGTGCCTGTGGCACCGCAACGTTCACCCGCGGTCGTCGCGCGCTCCCAGCCCGACATATTTGAGCCGGCCCAGCGCCGTGGCGCTTCTGATTGTGCGAAGGTGTACACAGCCATGCGGAGCGCGGCGCAGGCGTCCAGTTCTTCCCCCAGACGTGAGCGCGCGCAGTACCGTCAAACGCAACGTGCTGCAGGCTCGGGCCGAGGAGCCGGGCCCATTAGGGATGGCTGACTATTCCTGCATCTAGAAGTCCGAGGCAGGGCTGGGTGTGGCGGGGTGTTGGAACTGTGCCGGCGTCGCGCGGCGGCTGGTCCATGCATGCGGCCTGACTCTCCCCAGGGCGGCAAAGCATCACCTGGATGCATGTGCGGAACGACCGCGGTGGGACAACCGCGCCATGAAGTGCTTGCCCATCGGCCTAAGAAGCGATAGCACGGCGCGAATGATCGACGGCGATTAAGAGCCAGCCAGGTCAGACGCGCTCCACATCGACCAAATGGCCAACCCGAGGGACCGCCACTAGACGCTTGGTCAATTTTGGCCGGTCAGGTTCGGCCGAGCCCGGGAAGCCTCGATCGGTCAGTCAAAACGCGAGCTGCCCCCGGCGCTATTCCAGGACTCAGTAAGCATGTCTTGATTTCGTCGAATGGCAGGCAAGTGTGCGGGCGGCAGCCTACCTGCCTCCGAACTTGCCGCGGCCTTCGTAATCCCTTCCCCCGCGTAGCGACAGAGGAGGCTTCGACGTGTGTCTTTGGAGGCGCTTTTCCCGCAGGACATCGGAGGATGCCGGCCTAGTTCCAGCGACGCCAACGGAGCGACTAGTTCGGGTTGATCCATCCTGTGGGCTTCGTTCGACATGACTACGAACGCGGTCATGCAGGAAAGCAAGAGAACTGCTGGATAGCACATCCTCCAATTCACCGAAGAAGCAGCCCCAGTCTGTCGATGATTCGCGCGGAGGGTTGTCATAACTGCTGCTCCTCAGGTCGATAGTTGGACACAGCGAATCGCGGGACGGCGCCTCTCCGCCTATCGCTTAGCGAACGTCAGAAGGTCCTTGATGAGATGGTCGTAGTGCGTATCGGTGATCCCGTTTGGTCAGCTGGCGTACTCATCGATCGGAGCCCCGGGTACCGAATTCACCACGGCGAGACCCGTCGTTTCGGTGGGAACAATTTGGTCGGCGGTGCTAGATCGCCAGCTCGTAGGGGTAAATCAGGCGACCGGAAACGAGTTCAACAGGCGACACGACCACCTGCCTCGAGGCGTCCAAGAACTGCGTGGCGTCGTGGCCCACGATCTCTTGAAACTGCACCTGAACGACGCGGGGCTCAACCCATTCGCCGTGGTTGCCAAACATCACATCGCCCATGACGGTTTGAAACCTTGCTTCTCGGGCGTATGCGGAAAGGTCAGCGTCGTTCAAGGAACCCGTAGCCTCAATCGCCTGAGCGATGACCTGCATCTGCGCATATGCCAACGGAGCCATGTAATGGCCAAGTGGATCGACGCCAGCATCGACTGCACGCGTGCGGTACCTCGCCAACAACTCTTGAACACCATTGAACTTCAGCGCTGGAACGGGCACCCAGTACTCGTAGTTCACAAACCCATTGAGGAGCGGACCAAGCTCCGCCTTCACCATGGCATTCTGAGGGCCAATCATCGAGGCGCCGACCATCTTGGGTCGGAAGGTATGCGCCCGGATGGCCCGAACCAGGCCGATGGAGTCGTCAAGGTATGAGCACAAGAAGAGCAGATCACATTGACTCTGCGCCACCGCCTCGATGAGCGGCTCAAAATCCGTCGTGGTCAGGGGGTAAGTGGCTTCGTGCACCACGCGATAGCCATGCTTCAGGGCGTTCGCCTTGGCGCCGCGTATCGGGTTTCGTGCGAATTCCGCATCGGCCGATATCAAGCCAACGGTGGTGGGGCGCGGGTTCTGAACGGCGCCAAGTTCGAAGAAGCCCTCTGTCAACGCGGCATTGGGGTCAGGACCGGTGGGGACCATCGCGAAGTAGTTTGGGTAGTTCAACTCGTTGTTGACACCCAACCCCATCAGCCCGACGAAGAAGCGTTGCCGCTCCATGATCAAGGGCATTGCGGGAAGAATCGTGTTCGTGCCGTAACCGCCGAACACGAGGTCGACTTCGTCTTCATCAAGCAGCTTCCGATACAGAGCGGGCACCTTGACCGCGTCTGAACCATCGTCATAGCAGACGATCTCGACCGGGCGGCCGAGTAGGCCGCCCCGCTTGTTGATGTCGTCGGTCCAAATTTCATGTGCGAGCCGAGCCGCCTGCCCATTGCCGCCTACAGGGCCACTCAAAGACAAGCAGTAGCCCAAACGAATCGGTGATGCGGAAGACGAGTGGTTCGCAAGCATGATCGCTCCTTTACTTCGCCGCTTTGGCGGCGCGGGCGGCCGACTCGAGCAGTTGCACTTCCCAGGCATAAGCAATAGCGCTGCCGCCCCCGTGGTCACGAATCACTTCCGTGAGCGGACCCGCGGTCTCAACTCGAGCCCAGTCGCGTTGCCATTCGGCGCACACTGCCAGCCAGGTCATGGGCACCGCACCAGCTTGCACCAATCGGCGCACGGCCATGTCGTGGGCTTCGGCCGACACACCACCGGAGGCATCGGTGACGATGAAGACGTCATAGCCTTCTTCAAGTGCCTGAATCGTCGGCATGGCCAGGCAGACCTCGGTCCAGAGCGCTGCGAGGATCAGCTGCTTACGACCGCTTTTCTTGACGATGTCGGTGACCTTCGGGTCTTGCCAGGTGTTGATGAAGGTGCGGTCGATGGGCTTCTGGTCAGGGAAGACGTCCTGCAGGCCCTTGATCAGGTAGCCGCCACGTTCCTCGACCACCGTGGTCAGGATGGTCGGAACGTTGAAGACTTTTGCGCCCTTTGCGAGGCCGATGACGTTGTTGACGATCATCGTGGGCTCGTGGCTGTGAAGGTTGGCGAATTGGTACGGCTGATGGTCGATCAGGACGACGATGCTGTCTTCGGGACGCAGCAGTGCGGGAAGGCCGACTTTGGGCATAGAAACTCCTTGAGGAAACTGGCGCTTAGGCGCCGTTGGGGGGCATGAGAAAAACGAACAGCGAATGGATCACGCCGTTCCTGAAGTGCGCGACATCCATGCCGGTCACGGCGAAGGCACCGTCCCGTGGACCAGAGCCCCATGTCAGCACGCCAATGTCGTGGTGACCCTGAGCCGGTGCTAAGGCGCGGAATGCGTAACCCGGAGGCAAACTGGCTAGCAGAGCGGAGACAGCATCATTGATCGCTAAATGACCGATGGCCGAATGCTCAGGCTCATTAAGGACGGCATCTGGTGCATACAGGCGCTGGATGGCGAGGAGCCGTTTACCCGCGTCGTGCTCCCCGAAGACCTGAACAAGATTGGCGCGCATCTGTCCGTCATAGTCGAATGGCGCCTCTGTTTTGGGCTTGCTAGACAAGTTCATCTCCAGTGAGAACAGGGGTACTGACAGTCCGAGAGCTCAATTGCTACTTGGTCGTCATATCGTTGCGGTGATGTTGCCGACGCAGCCTGCGCGAGTCACTGTTTGATCCTGCGCGTGGTAGTACGAATCGCTCATCGAACTTCGCGCTTGCCAGGAAAGCGTCCTGGCGGCCGCCGCGTCCCAGAGAAACAATTGCCCGCTGACGACATAGCACGAGCATGCGAGGTAGTGGTCACGCCGCCGTTCCACGACGCAACTCCCTGCTCGCAGGCTCATCTCCGGAACACTGGCGCAACAATGCTCGCCTCGCTACGAAGGCGTTCGACACGTTGCCGCGCCTCCTCGCATGCAGCCCAATGCCCGAGATTGAGCCTTTCAATCTGAAACTACGAGCTGCTCACGATCGGCCGCGAGAGCGCCGCCTCACTTGCCTCCCGGCACATGCGGAACTCGTGCATCGCAAGTCTTCCCGCTCATCGCATTCCTGGTCGGTCCACCGCGCTTTCAGACAGTGCGCCCAGAAAGTCTTCTCGCGAAACTCTGATTGCACGCGACAAGCGCATCTCGACCGCGCTGAGAACCGTCGCCGACGTAGTGACGGCACCAGCAGCATCGATAGATGTCACTAGGCGGCAACCAACTTCAGATCTGCAAATCCGCAAAGGGAAACATGACGACTACTGGCAAATGCCCCTTCCACCATGCCGCTGGCGGTGGTGCCACGAACCGTGATTGGTGGCCCAATCAGCTCCGGGTAGACCTCCTCAATCAACATTCATCCCGGTCCGATCCGCTCGGCCCATCGTTCAACTACGCAGAAGCATTCAGGACGCTCGACTACAGAGCGCTGAAGGCTGATCTGGTGAAGCTGATGACCGACAGCCAGGATTGGTGGCCTGCTGACTTTGGTCACTACGGACCTCAGATGATCCGCATGGCATGGCACTCGGCGGGAACCTATCGAACAGTCGACGGTCGCGGAGGTGGTGGCCGTGGCCAGCAACGTTTCGCGCCGTTGAATTCGTGGCCGGACAACGTCAACATCGACAAGAGCCGCCGATTGCTCTGGCCCATCAAGCAGAAGTACGGGCAGAAGATTTCGTGGGCCGACTTGATCATTCTGGCCGGCAACGTAGCGCTTGAGTCAATGGGCTTTCGTACTTTCGGCTTCTCCGCTGGGCGTGAGGACGTCTGGGAACCTGACCAGGACGTAGGCTGGGGCGCAGAAACTCACTGGATGGGTGACGACAAGCGGTTCACAGGGGATCGGCAGCTAATCAACAGTCTGGGCTCAACTCACATGGGCTTGGTGTACGTCAACCCGGAAGGCCCCAACGCCAGCGGCGACTACATGGCGGCGGCGAAGGACATTAGGGCCACGTTCAGTCGCATGGCGATGAACGACGAAGAAACAGTGGCACTCATTGCCGGCGGCCACACGTTCGGAAAAACGCATGGCGCGGGTCCAGAGTCTCACAAAGGCGCGGAACCCGAGGGCGCGGCCCTCGAAGCGCAGGGCCTGGGGTGGATCAGTGGCTTTGGCGGCGGGCACGGCAAGGACACTATCTCCAGCGGCCTGGAGGTCACGTGGACCAAGACTCCCACGCTGTGGAGCAACGGCTTCTTCGAAAACTTGTTCAAGTACGAGTGGGAGCTGACCACATCGCCTGCCGGTGCCAAGCAATGGGTGGCCAAGGAAGGTCCATTGGTCGTACCAGATGCGCACATGCCCGGCAAGTTCCACAAGCCGACCATGCTGACCACGGACTTGACCCTGCGATTCGATCCTGAGTTCGCCAAGATCTCGCGCCGGTTTCAAGAGGATCCCCAATCGTTCGCAGAGGCGTTCTCTCGTGCTTGGTTCAAGTTGACCCACCGCGACATGGGCCCCAAGGCCCGCTACTTGGGGCCCGAAGTTCCCAACGAGGACCTCATCTGGCAAGACCCGCTGCCAGCGCCCTCCCACAATCCCAGCGAGAGCGACATCAAGGATCTGAAGGCCAGGATTGCCGAGTCCAACCTCTCCGTCGGAGAGCTTGTTTCGGTGGCGTGGGCCTCTGCGTCCACATTCCGCGGGGGCGACAAGCGAGGCGGTGCGAACGGCGCACGGCTCGTCTTGGCGCCACAGAAAGACTGGGCGGTCAATCAACGGGCCTTGAAGGCCATCCCGCAACTTGTTGAGATTCAGCAAGCCTCCGGCAAAGCGTCTCTGGCCGATGTGATCGTGCTGGCCGGTGCTGTCGGCATCGAGAAGGCGGCCGCATCCGCCGGCATGGCCCTTGACGTGCCGTTCACCGCAGGGCGCGTTGATGCGCGACAGGATCAGACCGATGTTGAATCCTTCGCTTCGATGGAGCCCGTTGCTGACGGTTTCCGCAACTTCCGGTCGGCGGCTCCAGGTGCGCCCACCGAAGCCCTTCTGATCGACCGCGCCCAACTGCTGACGCTCACCGCACCCGAGCTCACCGTCTTGCTCGGTGGTCTCCGCGTCCTTGACGCGAACTTTGATGGCAGCAAACTCGGTCAGCTCACCGACAAAGTCGAAACGCTGAGCAACGACTTCTTCATCAACCTGCTAGACATGCAAACCACGTGGAAGCCGGTGAATGATGAGGCAGAGATTTTTGAAGGTCGTGATCGCCACAGTGGCGCTCTGAAGTACTTGGCTTCGCGCAGTGACCTCGTGTTTGGATCAAACTCAATTCTTCGAGCCTATGCCGAGGTCTACGCAAGCGCTGATGGGGTAACGAGATTTGTGCAGGATTTCGTAGCTGCCTGGGTGAAGGTCATGGAGCTCGGGCGTTACTGAGACGCGAGCGTTGCGAGCGCTGCTGGCAGGACTGCATCGGGCTTGTATTGCCGCTTCTGGCTCCAGCGGCTGCCCGTGAGCCAATTCCGCAAGCCAATGCCTACAAAGACGTCAAACGCAAGATGGCCGACAGCGTCCCGCCGTAGGCCCGTCCTTCACCGACTATTCGAGCCGATCAGTTCGCCAGGCGGCAGGGGTCGCACCAACCAGCTTGCGGAACGTTCGGCCGAAATGCACCGCGTCGGCAAATCCTGTGGCCTCAGCAACATCGTCCAGTGAAAGTCGAGTTTCAAGAAGCAGCACTTTGGCTCTCTCGATTCGCGCCTGCAATTGCCATTGATACGGGGCCAGCCCAGTCGAGGCTTTGAACGCTCGGGTGTAGTGCGACTGAGACAAACCGGCGAGTTCTGCCAAAGTTGCGAGATCTACTCTAGTCGGCATCCGCGCATCAAGAAAGCTGATCGCGTCTCGCAGTTGTAAGGTGGATAGCCCTGCCACAGATTTGGGGCGGGCTTTAGCTTCGCTAAAGAGTCGAACCGCTAACGCGGCAGTAAGGGAGTCGCCGTACAGCTGCGTGGATGGATCCGGATCCTGCACCGCGTCCGACAGCAAACGCGCAAGCGTCCAGATGCGGTCGTCCGTGAACCTTAGTTTTGGAGCAACCTCAACCGCGCCGTCTATCTCCAACCTTTCGGCAAGGGCTCCGAGGTCAAAACTAAGGTTGACGTCTTTGACGAAGCGCGCTTCTTCCGTGTATCCCCAGAGCTCAAGGCCTGCTGGTGCGAAGTGCATATGGCGAGGCCTGTAATCGACGGGGCAAGGCTTGTCTGCGGCGAGCCTAGGCTCACAACGGCCACGCCCCACCTCCTCAAGGATCACTCCAAGTCGCGTCTCGCTCTCGCGACGCATCCTATGCACCACCCGCCCAGCACAAGTGAACTCGGCAATCTCAACGTGAACGCCGTTCCAGCTGCGCTCAGCGGTCTCCAGCGTCAACAAATTCTCTGGAAGTTCTTGCGGCGTTGACATCGGGGGCGAGTAGTTAGCGGCGAACTAGGCGTTGGCGAATCAGCGTTTCTCCGCAGCACTCGACGATTGCTCGTGAGCGCTATGGCGAGCCACGTGACTGGCTCGCGTTCGAACGGCCTGTTTTGTTGGTCAATCGACCAACGCCATGGTCAGCTGCGTTTGAACGCACAGACAGTTGGCGAGGGGCACGCATCGCTAGCTTACGGGGCGAACAGGCCTATGTGTGGGCCGACCAACCCCTCTGGGTTACACGAGGAAACCGCCTAAAAGCATCGGTATTTGTACCATGATCGCTAGCGGCGCTGTGAATCCCAGGTCATCAATGGGTGCATTCAGCACTACATCCCTGATTTTCGAGCGTGAGGTCCGCGCGTCGAAACACTGACGGGCTCTGCAGGTTTCCGTCGTCGGCCCTCACCGCGATGAACTTCCGATGCAACGCCGTGCCTGCGTCCCATAGTGCAAGCAAGCGATTCGCTCGCGATTGCGCTAGCGCCATCCCGCAAGAGCGCAGCAAACAGGACCATACCTACGTACGTCGACCATCAACAGGCGCCCAAATCTTTCGGCAAACTGATGGTGTGCGTCCAGCGTGCCCTCCCAGGCCATCGAGGACCTAGGCCGAACGGGCCATCTGCTCAATCAGATCGAGCGCAGTGATGCCAGGGTGGGGAGCGCGCCCGCGGCAGTAGCACCATTAGCTTGAAGTCCGTCGGCTTGTGATCGCCATGAGCCGGGTAAGCCCAGGTCCTGCTGAGCGGCGCGGGCCCTGCCGCGGGTTGCTGCCCTTTGATGAGGCGAGCGCTGTCGCCTGGCTGGCGCTGTATCCAGATCGCCAACACGCCGCGCCATCCCGGCACGTCTTTTTGGCGAACTTGACGCACTGTCGCTGTCATTCGACGCGTGGCTGCGCCTGCACAAAGCTTAGGGCTGCTTTGCTTCTACCCGAGCGAGCGCTGATCTTGTCAATTCTGTAAAGCTGCTGGCACCCGAGGACAAGATGTCGCGCGCGCCTGTGCTGGCGTTGATGGCGCAGGAGCTGGAATTGTTCAACTCTCATAGATCGGCCATCTCGCCGAGTCGCGGCCTAGTCCCAACGGAATAGGACCACCTCTCCCTTCTATGCGCTGTGCATCTTAGTTCCGCTACCTATTCTGAGGTTATGGATCTCTGCGATCGGAGTCGAAGAGAAAGGACGAAGTTGGATCAGCTGAAGCAAGTTAATGGAGCAATGTCGTTGACAACACAAAAGCTCATCCAGGCCGTATTGCACCGCGCGCCAAGCGAAGCAAGTAGCAGGTTCAGCAAGGCCACATCGGCAGTTGCACCGCGCTGTGGCGGCATACGACAGAGCCAGGCGCGATGCGCTTGCCGAACCTGCCGCCCAGGCCGTTGATAGCGGACACGCACAAAGACAAGCCCAACGCCGACCTGCTGCCGTCATCAATGGCATCGGCGCCTGACATCACTAACCCAGGAGTGCTCACCATGTTCCCGTACAAGCTCATCGTTCCCTTCCTCGGCGCCACGGCGATGGCGACCGCTGTCGCTCAAGGGGGCGGCTCTGGCTCGCCAGCCGACACCACCACTGTTGTCCTCGTGCACGGCGCCTTCGCTGACAGCACGAGCTGGAACGGCGTGGTGCCGCAACTGCAAGCCCGTGGCCTGCGGGTCGTTAGCGTCGCCAATCCGCTGCGCACGTTGCGCGGTGATGCCGACTACCTCGGCCAGCTCGTGGACAGCGTGCCTGGTCGTGTGGTGCTGGTCGGCCACTCATACGGCGGCGCCGTCATCACGAATGCAGCTACGGGCCGCAAGAACGTCAAGGCGTTGGTCTACGTGGCGGCATTCGTCCCCGACAGCGGCGAGACGGCACTGGAGTTGGCTGGGAAGTTCCCCGGCGGCACCTTGGGGGAGGCGCTGGACAAGCCTGTGATGCTTGGCGACCGCGACAAAGACCTCTACATCCAGCAAGCCAAGTTCCACCAGCAGTTCGCAGCCGACGTTCCCAAAGCTTCCGCGGCGTTGATGGCGGCATCGCAGCGCCCCATCGCGGAGGCCGCACTCACGCAGGCCTCCGGCGCACCGGCGTGGAAGACCGTTCCGTCTTGGTCGATCTACGGCACAGCGGACAAAAACATCCCGCCGGCCGCGATGCGGTTCATGTCGGAGCGTGCCGGCGCGCGCAAGGTGGTGGTGGTCAAGGGCGCCTCACACGTCGTCATGGTCTCGCACCCCGAGAAGGTGGCTGAGCTCATTGCCGAGGCGGCGCAATAAGGGGTAGCCGCTTTACCGATGCCATCGGCACTGAGTTTTCCCGCCGGTCGATCCGATTCCCGCTTCAAAGGAGTGTTCCATGACTGCACGCGATGTTGTTTTTCCCGACGCCCGCCAAGAGCTGTACGACAAGAACCGCTACTCACCGGCTATCCGCGCCAATGGCCTGCTGTTCGTTTCCGGGCAGGTCGGCAGCCGCGAGGACGGCTCGAAGGAGCCGACGCTGGAAGGACAGGTTCGCCGCGCGTTCGGCAACCTCAACGCCATCCTCGCGGCCGCTGGCTGCACTTTCGACGATGTGATCGACGTGACCGTCTTCCTCGTCAACCCGGAGCAGATCTTCGAGAAGGTGTGGTCCATCGTCGTTGGTGAGTATTGGGGGGAGGCGCCGCATCCCACGCTCACCGGCATCGGCGTGACCTGGCTGTACGGCTTCGATTTCGAGATCAAGGTCGTCGCGAAGTTGCCAGAGGGGCCGCGGCGGGCAAGCCGATGACACGCCCATCGCTACGCAGCTAACCGCAGGAGCGTCGGCCCCCGCAGCACGCGCTCGCCTAGTTGGGGCGGAGCACGTTTCATCACAAGGTACAGGAGCTGAAGACATGACATCGATCTGTTCAGTAGCGGCAGTGGGCTTAGCCGCGGCAATGCTTTCCGCAGGAGTGAACGCTGCCGACCTGCAAGTGCGGCACCGCATCGAGCAAGTGGGCGACGTGAAGGTGTTCTACCGAGAGGCGGGCGATGCGAAAGCGCCTAAGGTGCTGCTGCTCCACGGGTATGCGGCCTCATCGTTCATGTATCGCACCCTCATCCCGAAGCTGGCCGACAAGTACCACGTCATCGCCCCAGACCTGCCAGGCTTCGGCTTCACCGAAGCTCCCCCTCGCGGTCAGTATGCATATACCTTCGAAGAACTCGCGAAAACGATGACACGTTTCACCCAGCAGTTGAAGCTGGACCGCTATGCGATGCAGGTCTTCGACTACGGCGCCCCGGTCGGCTGGCGAATGGCCGTGGCAAACCCTGGTCGCGTTGCGGCCATCATCTCGCAGAACGGCAACGCATATGAAGAAGGGCTTGGCAAGGGGTGGGCACCAATCCAGGAGTACTGGAAGGATCCGAGCAAGGCGAACCGCGCCGCGCTACACGAGTTCCCGACGCCGGCCTCCATAAAGTGGCAGTACCTCGAGGGCGTTCCCGATACCGCTCTGGTCGCGCCCGAAGCGATCGCGTTGGAAAGCATGCTGGTGTCTCGCCCAGGCAATGCGGATATCCAACTCGACCTGTTGCTGGACTACGCGACCAACGTCGCGCAATACTCGAAGTACCAAGCCTACTTCCGCCAGCATCAGCCGCCGCTGCTCGCGGTCTGGGGAAAAAACGATCCATTCTTCACGCCCGCCGGCGCGCTAGCGTGGAAGCGGGACATCCCCAGCGCGGACGTGCGCTTCTATGACACCGGCCATTTGGCATTGGAGACACACGGTGTCGAGATTGGCGACGCAATTCGCCAATTCTTGGACAAGCATCTCAAGTGAACTGACCCCAGAGAGGTGAACTTCAGGAAAACCATGGGCGCTTAGGTGACGGACACGCTAGAGCGAAGGGTGGCTTCAGGCTGACAGCGGAAGTTCACAAAGGGCGGCTTCGCGGCTTCTCAGTGCTGGTTCGAGTCCAACGGACTGCGAATCGCGCCGCCGCCCTTCCGCCACATTTGGGCGTCGATCATGGTCGTCGCCACATCGGCCTGGCTTGAGGTGGCTTTTTTTATTGCGGCTTGCTTTTCAGCTGCTGAGTTGCAGCCATCATCCCCGTTGCTCGGGCACAGTCGGCTAGGCTCTTGATTTCCTTGCCGTTGTCCCTTGCGACATTCGGAGCCTTCTTCAAAAGCTCATGTCTCAGGCGGTCCGACTGCAGCCCTAGGGCTTCGTTCTCTGCTGAGAACTGCTCATAGCTTCGCTTCTTTCTCAGGAAGTCGGCAGTGTTCTCGCTGAAGCCAAGAATCACGAGTTGAACCCGAGGCGACCTGTAGGACTGTTGCCCCAGCACATAGCCTCCAACACTCCAAGAAATGTAGGACCATTTTTGGTCCTGAGGGGAAACATTGGGCTTTTCTTGATACTCAATGAACCACTTCAAGAGTCGGTTGTTTGCTTCAAGAAGGGCTAGCTCATGCTGCTCAAGCGGAAGCCCTGCAAACGCTTCGAGCTCTTTCTTGCAGTGCTCTTTAGGGTCAGCAGCCGCAGCCGCTCCCATGACAGTAGCAAGCAATCCTAGAAGAATCGTCTTCTTCCCCACCTCAGTCAGTCCCCTTGACGAATGGGCATTGGTCCCTGCCCATAATATTATTGGACGAGTACCACAGAACACTTGTCTTGATGCTGCGACCGGTGAAGTACCTGCACACCAAGGTTGATTGCTGGGACTTGCCTAAGTCCCCATGCTCTTCAACGATGTACGAGTCGCCAGGATTTACCTTCGTCTCCCAAATCAACACCCTCTTGTCGGAGGCTAGAAGGGCGACACAGATGAGCAAGAAGACAGCCAAAGCGATGCCAGGGATTCGGCTCGCTTTCATGGCTTATAACTCCCGCTTGGTCCTGATATAACAATATTGTAGATCGTCTTCATTCGTTATAGGACATTAAATCAGGCAGCTTCGGCTACTTCCACCATCTCATCAAAGTGCTTTTTATCCACTTCTTCAATCCATTGGAAGATGTTGTTTACAACACTATGACTCTCACCCGCAAGGTTCTCGGCTGACTCCTCAGTGATTTCAATTACATCACTGTGAGAGTATTTGTTGATGAACCGGTAAATCTTCTCCTTGAGTT
The DNA here is from genome assembly GCF_001425165.1 of Pelomonas sp. Root405. Classification (GTDB taxonomy): domain Bacteria; phylum Pseudomonadota; class Gammaproteobacteria; order Burkholderiales; family Burkholderiaceae_C; genus Pelomonas. The sequence continues at coordinate 44,117 of NZ_LMDU01000006.1, read as the reverse complement.
CCGCAGTGGTCACGGTGCAGCCCGCTAGTCCAGCATCCATGAGAGCACTCACATCGTTTCGTCCCTTGGGGAACTTGAAGGTAAAGAATGACTCCAGCAGCTTTCTAGCGAGGTTCGCGGTTAAGAACGCCTCATCGCGGTCCAAGGTCGTTTTAGCCTTGTAGGCATAGAGCTTCTTGAAGATGTAGTGATACTCGGAGCCATAATTCTTAAGCGACTCGTCTGCATCAACCAGCAGCGAATGACGGGGCGAGCCTGGCGGGGCATCCAGTCTGTAGAAGAATGCGACCGGTGCCTTTGGCGGATTCTTCCGTGCCCTGTTCTTATTCGTCGTCGTGAACCAGTCTCTCACCAACTTGAAGTAAGTGAAGTTGTGGGTGAGAACGAACAGTTGCTTGGAATCTATGCACTGAGTTTTCAGGAACGAATAAGCATGGAAAAGGTGATTGGAGTCAAAGCTTGAAACAGGGTCATCCACGACAACAATCGTGTCTGCAATGTTGTTTCCGCTCTCCCTAAGCTTGGTGATGAAGTAGACGAAGGCAATCGCTGTCTTCTCGCCTTCGCTCAGATTTCCATCATGCTCGCCTACCCCATTGCGAATGATTTCATAGCCCTTCTTCTGCTGATTGAAGCTCAGGCAAAGTTCCGAGCGACCGATGAAGCGATGCAGGACATCATTGAATTCCTTGGCTCCGACCGTTTCATTGGATAGCAAAGCCTCTAGGTCGTTGACCTTCACTTGCAGTTCATCAATCGCCTTCTTGTCAGTGTCGGCAGTAGCCTGCAAATCCTTGCACTGCTTCTCATTGCCCGCATAGTCAAACTCTTGGATTTCTGCCGCTGCGAAATGAAGCTCAAGTGCCTTCTTGGCTTTTGAGGTCTCCGCACTGAAGTTGTCGGTTTTGTGGTTGTGTTTCTGCACGAGAGCCACAAGGGAGGACAACACGGTATTGAAAGCCGGCACATCACTCTCAACCACATCCGCAATCTGAATGTCGGTTTTTGCTGGGTCCGTAATTTTGGCTTGGAGGGCTTCCCGCCACCCTTCAATCTGCTGGTTGATCTTTTCGGCGGCTGCTTTGTACTCGCCCTCCAGCTTGGTGGCATCGGCTGCAAGCTCCTTATAGAAGCTTGTCGCTACGGGCAGTTCATTTGCGGGCGCACCTTGGGATTGCATCCAAGTCGCGGCATCATTCAATCTCGTTTGGAAGGCAGTAAATTCCTTGCTGAAATGAGCCGCCAAAGCTTCAGCACGAGCCTTCGTGAACGGCTCGCCGCAGAACTCGCACTTTTCCGAATGATGATGCTCATGGACTTCCAAGCCCTTTTGCACCCAATCACGGATGTCAGGATTATCGGTGAGTCGCTCAATCGCCTGATTAACGGCGGTCGTGGCAATCAGGTCACGGATGCGACCAGCGGCCTTCTTGAAGTAGTCTTCGGGAATGACCCTCGCAAGAAATGTGACGGTGGGCAGATGGTCGGGCTTGGCTGCATTGGTCAATTCAATGACCTTTTCTTCACTAAGCACCGAATCTTTGGTTGCGACCGCTTCTCCGTTCACCTCAATGAACTTTGACAGCTTGCGGCGGTCATAGTTGAGGTAATAGCTATCGCTGGTGTCAATCGCCTGAAGACCAATCTTCATCTTCTTCGCGGCACCGGTCAGAAACTTATCCTGCGCATCAGTCTTGATTTTTATGTCGTTCAGCTTGGTGCTGTGAGCAGTTCGCTTTCCGCCAAGCTCAAGCTTCATCTTCTCCAAGGCTTGTAGGTCTTCAATCTTCTCCTTCGCAATCAGGAGGATGCTCTTGACCGACTTATCCCAATCAATGTTGTCGCGGATGAAGCTTTGGTTGAAGACGTGGATATTCAACTGAGAAGCCGCCAAGTTGGCTTCAGTTATTGAAGGGCCATCTTCAAGTGTGATGTTGAATTGGGCCCCCGAGAAGCGAGGAAGCAGAGAGCGACTTTCAAGGCAAGAGAACACATGCGACAGGGTTGATTTACCTGTTCCGTTCCAACCATAGATGAGGTTGAACTTGCCAAATTGTTGAATGCCTGAACCGTTGTAGTCGGCAAAGATGCCGAATTGCCGAAGGCGATTGATGCGATGAATCACTTTTAGAGGCTCCCTCAACCGTGTGCCCGTCAAGTGCGGGCATCGCCAAGTTGTGACCTCTATATGTAAGCGAATGCAATGAGTTTGTGGCGACAGGCAGGGCTAACGTAAACCCTAGCTTTCGCTTCCCTCGCCCACAGGAGACCAGAGCATGAGCAGAAGACCGCTCCGGAACCACTCGCCGGCATTCAAGGCCAAGGTGGCGCTGGACGCCATCCGTGGCGAGAAGACGCTGGCTGGCCGAACTGGCCAAGCAACACGACGTGCACCACCTGGCAGATCGCAAGATGTTCAGCTACGCCCACCGTCCGATGAACAGCGGTTCCTGAGGAAGTCTTTGCACATTGCGGCTCCAGTGGATGAGATGCCCAGGGGAAGTTGCAGGGTGGTCCGTTTAACGCGAACGCTGAACGGCCGCTTGAGGGCGTCGATTTCAGCTAAGCGAAGGACCGCAGTCGCTGCAAAGCCGCCGACGACCGGACGAAGACGGCATGCTGTGAGCTGCCGTTCGCGGTCAGCCGCGCCACCGGCAGCTATCGCCCTATTGCACAGTGAGGCGTGGTTCTTTGGCACCTCGTCCTACGGGCGTCGCGGTGTGTACCATCGAAAATTGGGTACAGACCCGGCCTCGGCACTTAGCTTGCCACCAGAGCCTGGTCGGTGACTACGTGGGGCAGAGGTGAATCAGGCCATTTGGGTAGAACCAGTGGGTAAGCTTGTCATCGCGCGCATCAGAGGCGACGCGACAGAGGAAGTGCTGCGGGAATGCCAGTCGCGCGTCCTCGCCATCGTCGCCGACTCCCGACTGCGCTGTGTGCTTTACGACCTCCTTGAGGCCCGGGCGCTCACCCCCGAGGTCGCGTTGTCGCAGATCAGGCTCGATGAAGCCGGCCCAGGGGCCGACCTTCGTCGGGCCATCGTGGTGCCGAATAGCCACCTGGCCTACGTGGCACGGCTTGCCTTTGGCACCAGCGACCATCGCGTCTTCTACTCAGACATCGCGGCCGCATTCAGATGGCTCGATGAGCCCGAGAGCCCGTGCGCGGACGAATCAGTCGCCGTTAGGGACCGCCAACAATCGTCGCAGCGGGCGCACTGACAGGCAAAGGCGGGACGAATTTTTCGCCTGCGCCAGGCGGGCCTAGCAAGCCCGGATCGACGGAGAACGCCCTGGAGCACACGGTGCGTGCCGCCGAGTTGTTGCCGGGGCCGCGCCCGACGTCTAGCAGCCTTCAAGCCCTAGCAATCGGACTGTCCGACCAACTTGTGGTGTAGGCCAGCTTTCGCGCTCATGGCGCAGGGGCCACCCGCGCCCAGCCTTGACGCGTGTGTGCCAGCGCTACCGACCTTGGCGCACCCGTGGATCAGGTGGCGATGCGCTAGGGCTTCAACGTCAACTTCGTCTACGAGAGGCGGCGTCCAGCTGGTCACGGTGGCGAGCTGTGGGCTCTCCTACATTTGTCCCGGCTTCGGTGCTCACCTAGGCGCCTCCCTGAGAACTGCCGCAGCCCATCGCAAACATCAACTCTTTCGCTTCTCCGGGCGTTGCTACGGCGCCTCCACACGAACGCCGCGCGGGCGTGCATGCAGAGGCTATCGGCGATCTATCGCCCGAGGTCAGGTCGTACCGCCCTGTCGAACTACTTCTTCAGGAACGCCAGCAGGTCCTTGTTCAACTGGTCCTTGTGCGTATCCGCGATGCCATGCGGGCCGCCCGCATATTCGATAAGTTGCGAGCCCGAAACCAGCTTAGCGACCGCGCGACCGGTGGTTTCAATGGGGACGATTTGGTCATCCGAACCGTGAACGACCAAGGTCGGCATGGTGAACTTCTTCAGGTCGTCGCGAAAGTCAGAGTAGAAGAAGGCGTTGATGGACTCATAGGTAGCCTTGCTGCCTGCTTGCATGCCTTGCGCGAAGAAGCTGTCGATGAGACCAGCTGACGACTTGGCGCCAGGGCGGTTGAAGCCGAAGAAAGGTCCGCCAGCGATGTCCTTGTACAGCTGAGCACGGTTGTCGAGCGAACTCTTGCGTAGGCTGTCAAACACGGCCGTCGGAACGCCGTTGGGGTTCGTCGGCGTCTGACCCATGATCGGAGTGATCGCGCTGATGAGTGCCACCTTGGCGACGCGGGATGTGCCGTGTCGACCGACGTAGCGTGTGACCTCGCCACCACCGGTGGAGAACCCGATCAACGTGATTCTCTTGACGTCGAAGGCGCGAATGACGGCATCCAGATCGTCCGCGTACTGGTCCATGTTGTTGCCGGCCCAGGGCTGGCCCGAGCGGCCGTGCCCGCGGCGGTCATGCGCGATGACGCGATAGCCGTTCTCGGCCAGGAACTGCATCTGCGACTCCCAGCTGTCGGAGTTGAGAGGCCAGCCGTGACTGAGCACGACGACGGGCCCGTCCTTTGGACCCCAGTCCTTCACGTAGAGCTGGGTTCCATCAGCGGCAGAAACGTATTGGCTGTTTGTCATGATCTTTCCAGTGGTGTTTCCGGGTGCGGCCGAAGCCTCGGTTTGAATTGCGAATCCGCTCGCAGCAACTGCGAGGGTGCTTATGAGTCTTGCGAAAGCGTTCATTAGTAATACCTCTCATTAGTAGGATTTCTGTTTGGGCATTTGTACTGCTGGCACAGCGTGCCTGGCTAACGTCCCGCCCAGGCGGTTGAGGCTCAGTAGGGCGCGGCGACAGAAGCCCATGAGTTCTCAACCGCGCCGAGTGTTCCAGCGATAGCTCTGATCAGTCACTGATCAATTCTGCTGAACTTAGTTGAATTAGCTCGCCCATCTTCCCGGCGCCCGATTGCCGAGCACTATCAGACTGCGCGCAGCATCTTCAGTCAGTGCAATTTCGTTGACCTATCACGACACTGGCCTGGCTTTGGCAGCTCTGGCCATGAGCCACCAACAAATTGAGGAACGAAATGCGAGCTGATCAATCGATATCAAACGCGACGCAGTACCCGATCGGCTTAGCGTTTGACGTTACGTTCAAAGAGTTTTCTGTTCGACTTACGGTGTTGGCAAGCGACAGATTGCGGTTCGATATCGCCGAAGGTCCTTTCGCCAAGACCGAAGAGGTGATCGTTGCTGTCTCTCTGATCCGGCCTGGAGTGTTCCTCGTCAGTTGGGTCGAACACAGCGGCGCGACGGTGGTCCACGTTGAGGACTTCTCCAAGGGGACGCTCTACTCCCACGCAACCCTTCCCGGTGGCACCTTCCTGCGAATGGAAGGCGCTATCAATCTTGTCAATTAGGAAGCAATCTGATGTATAGCAATACTGAACATAACAAGGCGTTGGTCGTCGAGGCAATGACTGCACTCTTTCAGCGCAAGGATGTAGAGGCGGTGGCGCGCCTTTACTCGCCCCACTACGTTCAACACAATCCGTCAATTCCTCAGGGTCGCGATGCGTTGGCCGCCCTGGTGGCCAAGCTGCCAGCAGATCTGTTTTACGAGCCAGGCATCATGGTTGCAGAAGGCCCATACGTCACCATCCATGGCCGCATCCGCGGCTGGGCGCCGAAGCCCCAGATCGTGGTCGATATCTTCCGCATCGAGAACGGACTTCTCGCTGAGCATTGGGACGTACTGCAAGATGAGGTCGACGCTGGCGCGACGCAATCAGGCACGTCGATGTTCTCCCCCGAAGAGCGCGCAACTCAGCTCGAGGTTCTCAAGCCCGAGTAAGACAGCGGGCAAGGGCCTTCCACAGCGTGCGAGGCTCTTCCTAAGTGCGCCTTTCGCACGAGGACAGCTCGCCCTACCGTTTGCTCACTTCTGACATGCGCAAAACTGAGCTACTCCTGACGCTAGCGCTCGCATTAAGCGGCTGCGCAACGCAACCTCGTACCCCGCCAAACCAAGTCATTCAGGCTGAGATATCACCTGACATGGGTCGGCCGCAGGACTTGGTTCAGGAGTTCACTGTGGCAATCGCGTTTTCAGGTGGCGGCCTCAGAGCTTCGGCGTTCGCTGCAGGTGTACTCGAAGGTCTCGCTGAGACCAAGACGAATCGCGGCGATCTGCTTGATTCCCTGGCTTTCTTAAGCTCAGTCTCCGGCGGATCGCTGACAGCGGCCTACTACGTGCTGAACGGAAGGGACGGATTAACCCACATCAGGGAGCGCGTCCTGTACCGCGACTATGAGTCAAGCATGAACTTGAGCCTCGCATCGCCAGCCAACTGGGTTCGCATGCTGCGAGGTGGGTTGAATGACCACTCAAACTTTGCCGAGGTGCTCGACAAAGACGTCTTCAAGCACGCAACATTTGCTGACCTGTACGCAAAAGGGCGCCCCGACCTTTGGATCAACGCCACCGATCTGTATCACCGCACCAGCTTTCCGTTCCTGCCGGGGCTATTCAGTGCATTGTGTTCTGACATCAGGAACTTTTCGGTCGCCGACGCGGTAGCGGCTTCCATGGCAGTTCCGGTGGTCTTTAAACCGACAGTTCTCCGTACCTATCCAACCGGCTGCCCCCTGCCTGAGGCTTCGTTTGTTGCGCCAACCTTGAGCAATCCGTCCGCGCCCCGACTGATGCGCTCGGTGGCCGAGGCAATGCGCAACTATCGCGATCCTGAGGGCCCCGGATTTGTGATGCTCGTAGATGGCGGCTTGACGGACAACTTTGGGCTGTCAAGCATCCTGATTTCTCGTGCTATGGCGGACAACGCCCATAGCCCGATGACTGCCAAGGACGCAATCAGGCTTCGCAAGCTGTTGTTCCTCGTCGTGGACGCCGGACGGGGCCCAAGCGGCTCCTGGAACAGACGTCTTGATGGGCCAGATGGCGTCGACTCGGCAATGGCAGCCACGGATGCGGCCATTGACGCAGCCGCGCGCTTGGCAGCAGATTCATTCCAGGCTGTCATGCTGCGTTGGAGAGATCTTCTGATTCAGCATCGGTGCGGCTTGAGCAAACTCGCTATCGACGACCTCGGAGGTGTGCCTTTGGACTGGCGTTGTGACGATGTTGAGTTCGTTGTCGAACTCCTCAGTTTCCAGAACGCGGAGCCCGTGACTGCCGCGCGCGCACGCGCGATTGAGACCCGGCTAACGCTTACCAGTCAAGAGATTGAAGTGGCCATTCAAGCCGGGCAGCAGGCGATCCATCGATCCATTGCGATACGGGCGTTCGCTGAGCAAGCAAAAGCACGCTGATCGGCCCCTCGAAGCTCCGCGGTCAATGACGCGGAATCAGACATCGGCGGTGGCATCAAGAATGCCCGTTGCGCCGCAGATCCAGCGGCCGATAACCAATCTCGTTTCACTAACTAAGAGAGCACAACGCATGACCGCTGAACACGCTGGGGGCGATTTGGCGCCGGTCGTACTGCTACTTGGTGCGGCAGTTGTAGCCGTGCCGCTATTCAAACGGCTCGGGCTGGGTTCGGTGCTCGGTTACCTTTGTGCGGGACTTGCCGTCGGACCATTTGGCTTCGCTTGGTTCGACGATCCAGGATCAGTGCTCCACGTCGCGGAGCTCGGCGTGGTGATGTTCCTTTTTGTTATCGGGCTGGAAATGCGCCCGTCACACCTGTGGAACCTCCGCAAGGCGATCTTTGGGTTGGGCAGCATGCAAGCCATTGTCTGTGGCGCCCTTCTCACCTTGGTGGGAACTGCCTTCGGCCTTCCGTGGGCCGTCTCGCTGATCTGCGCGATGAGCTTCGTTTTGACCTCAACCGCTATCGTCATGCAGATATTGGACGAGCGCGGAGGCGTCGCGGCACCTCGAGGGCAAAGAATCGTTGCGATCCTGCTGCTGGAGGACCTGCTTATCGTTCCGCTACTGGCGTTGGTGGCATTCCTCGCGCCGCCCGCGGCTGGCGCGCACGCGCCCGTATTGGGCGTCGCAGCACTAGTGTCCGCGGCAGGGTCCGTTGGCGTCCTTGTGATTGCAGGGATATGGTTGCTGAATCCGCTATTTGCACTTCTGGCCAAGGCACGGGCGCGAGAAGCCATGACCGGCGCCGCCCTGTTCGTTGTCCTGGGCGCCGCACTTCTGATGCAGATTGGGGGGCTCTCGATGGCGCTCGGCGCCTTCTTGGCAGGCGTGCTCCTGTCTGAGTCCACCTTTCGGCACCAGCTCGCTGCGGATATAGAGCCGTTCCGGGGCATCCTCCTCGGCTTGTTCTTTCTTGGCGTCGGCATGTCATTGGACCTCTCCGTTGTGTCGGCTAACGCAGGGCTAATTGCCGCGGGGGTCATCGCACTGATGGGCGTGAAGGCTTTGTGCGTTTACGTCGTCGCCAGGCTGGCGCGCAGTTCCCACGAAGAGGCTATCGATCGCGCGCTGCTGATGGCTCAAGGCGGTGAGTTCGCCTTCGTGCTTTTGTCTGCTGCACTCGCCGCAAATGTGATCACCCCAACTGTGAACGCCAACATGATCGCCATCGTGGTGCTGTCGATGGCTGTGACTCCTTTGATCCTGATGATCGATTCGCGCTTTAAGCGACGGCGAACCACGGGCAGTGCTGATGGAGAGGCGGCAACAGGACGGGCGGCCAGCGTGTTGATCATCGGCTTCGGCCGAGTAGGACAAATTGCAAGTCAGGGAGTACTGGCTCGCGGTGCTTCACTGACGGTCATAGATAGCAGCACTGAAGTGATCAAGGAAGCTCAGACCTACGGCTTCAAAGTGTTTTTCGGTGATGGAAGCCGCCCCGACGTACTGCATGCTGCAGGAGCAAAGGCTGCGAGCGTTGTCATCGTCTGTATCAGCGACAAGGCCGCTGCTAAACACATCGCAGACATTGCAAAGGATGTGTTCCCGCAAGCTAAGCTCTTGATTCGAGCCTACGACCGTGAGCATGCGTTGGCGTTGACCAAGGCAGGCGCCGACTTTGTGATGCGCGAGACCTTTGAGTCAGCCATGGAACTGGGCCGCCAGGCAGTCCTGGCGACTGGCGCGAGCGAGGATGACGCTCAGGAGACGGTAGACGTTGTTCGCCGCCGAGACTCTGAGCGCTTGGAGTTGGAGATGGTCGGCGGCAAGTTTGCTGGTCGGGCACTGCTCCTGAGCAATCCGGATAACGGCAGGTCCAGCTGATCGGCGACTGGTTTACCGTGAGACGCTCAAGGTGCCAGGCCGTGGCAGCCGGAACTAGGCCGCGCGAGGGCTGCCAGCGAGGCCGACTCAAGTCGGAGTGCTCAAGCCTGCGGCAGCTCATGATGGCCATGAACCGCTTCCTACGGTTAGTGGGGCGCTGCGCCACCAACCAAACCCTGAGTGCTGTGGTCCAGCGCTTCACCGGCGAGCGATTTGAACTGCCGCGCGCAAGATCGGACAGTGACCCGAGCGCGCTCCCCCTGCAAAATCCTCCTTGCGATCTGGCGAATTGAGGGGCTCTCGAATCCTCGCGCCACCAGCCTGTGGTTAAGCAAAGCGCCCCCGAATGCCTGACCTGCCCGACGCAATGGGTTCCATCGCCTACCACCGTCTAATGCGAGCCAATTTGATTCAAGTCCTCGGAGAACGGGATCGTTGGAGCGGCGTTCTTCAGTCCGACAGCGGTGCGCCGCTCGATGCGGCACTGAACGAGTCGAAACGATGACCAAGGTTAGTGCCGCCATTAACGATGCGGCCTCCGAGCTGCAGGCTGAACTTCCAGCCAACTTCCTCTCATTTTTGTGACCTAAAGCCGATGAAACAGGTAGCGAATGACTGACAAGAAGCAGTATCAAGACGTCTTACTTGCGGTCAAGGCTATCGCCACGATCGATGCGACTCACAAGAAACTCACAAAGCTCGAGATCCTCACCGACGACCTTAAGCTCAAAGCCATGCTTAAGCCGTGCGTGGTCAGACACCAAAGAGCGTTTGAGGTTGCACAGATCCGTCGGCTGCATGGCCAGAAGGTCCAAATCGACTTGAACGTTTCACCGTACAGAGAGTTGGTGGCCTATTGCAACGCGTGTATCGCGTCATCGACCCCGCAGTGGCAAATCATTGCGAGACAGCACGGTTGGACGGCTGTGGGCAGTTGATTCCCTACTGGATGAAAGCGTTTCGGAATTGTTCTCCTTCAGCTGCATCGGGTCTTGGCGAACCGTAGCTGTAGATCAAAGCGGCCTAGTGCCGGCAGTGCAGCGCGGCCTGCACCCCGTTTCACCTGACGGGAACCATGGTTCACGGTAGCGCGCTTCACAAGCCCTGGGTTCAACGCGGAGGCAGCGGGCGCGCCTTGGTCAAGTTGTCCTCAAGCTCCGCGCGGGTTTGGTGTTGGAGCGCGGACCAGGCTGGCTGACCTGGCGCACTCCGCCAGGCTTCGCTCAATGGACTGTTGTTTACGGCGTCGAACCCGAGTTGGTCGTACAACCACGAGACGAGTTGTACGGCTTCGGGATAGTTGCTCGAAACAGGCAAGGCCAAACGGCGAGGCGCACCGGCACGTTGGCCCGCGGTAGTGATGCGGGGTGCTTGGATGTGAGTGAAGGCCTGCACTACCTTTGACCGTGGCAGGTGCTCCTGCCTCAACTCATAGACCGTCTTGCGTCCTTCGTCGATCTCGGCGTAGTGCCCATCTCGCCAGATCATGTAGTTGTTGGTGTCGAGCACGACCTTACCCGCCAGCTCATCGACGGGCATGTTGTTGACGAGTTGAAGCGGCACGGCAATGACGACGAAGTCGCCTTCCGCAGCCGCCTCCGCCGCAGTCGCGGCCCTCGCCGAGGGTCCGAGTTCCTCGATGAGGCCTTGCAGCGTTTCGGGTTTGCGAGAGTTCGCGATCACAACCTCGTAGCCGAGTTGTATGGCGGCACGAGCCAGCTGCGAGCCGACTTCTCCCGCACCGATGATGCCGACGACCATTGCGGATGGAGTATTCATTGGAACGCCCTCGGCGGTTCAGATTGCCAAGCCGCCTGCGACGTCGACGACGCTGCCAGTCATATAGGCCCCGGTCGGCCCGACGAGGAATGCGACCAGTGCCGCCACCTCTTCCAGCGTTGCGATGCGCCGAATCGGATGAAGGTTCAGCAGCGCTTCAGGGACGCCGTCACCCAGGACTTCAGCTGCCATGTCCGTTGGCATCACCCCTGGCTGTACGACATTGACGGTGATGTTGCGACCGCCAAGGTCGCGTGCAACACCTTTCGCGTAGCCGATGAGCGCCGCTTTGCTCCCAGCATAGTCAGCTGCTCCTGCGAAAGGCACATGGGTGCCAAACAGTGAGCCGATGAATACGATGCGCCCCCCGTCGGTCAGCACCGGTGCGGCTGCCCGCGTCGCGGCAACCGTACCCAGTACGTTGACCTGCCATTGGCGATCCAGGTTGACCGTGTCAAGCATCGGGTCGTCGACGGTCTTGCCCTGCACGGCGATGGCCGCGTTGTTGACCAGGATGTCAAGCTTGCCGAAGTGTTCGACCACACGGCTGATCATCGGTTTGGCGGCCGCTGTGTCGGCCTGGTCGCTTTGAATCGCCAAGGCCCGCACCCCTTTGTTCTGGAGCTTCTCCACGACCGCCTGGGCCTTTTCGGCTGAGGCGACGTATGTGATGGCGACGTCTGCACCCAGGTCGGCCAGCGCCTGTGCGGTCGCGGCGCCCAGTCCACGAGAACCACCGGTGACGAGAGCGACCTTGCCCTTCAAAGACTGCTGCATAAAAGATCCTTTCCTTCGGCAACTGAGCGCCCACCGCCGAACGCGGCGATTTCATAACGACAGTTACGTAACGGACGTTATGCAATTTGACGTGGGTCGTCAAGCGATTTAATATCGGTCGTTACGAAAAAAACCTAACGAGTGGAAGCTATGGGCCGTCACCGTCAGTTCGATGTCGATCAAGCACTTGACGCAGCCCTTTGTGTGTTCTGGAGCAAGGGCTACGAGGGGGCGTCTTATAGCGACCTGACGCAGGCAATCGGTGTCGAGCGTCCGGCTCTGTACGCTGCGTTCGGCAACAAGGAAGCGTTGTTTCGCCAGGCCCTGGACCGCTACTACGAGCGCGAGCTAGCGTTCTTCGATGCAGCGCTGGAGTTGCCGACTTCGCGCGAAGTCGCAGCGCACATCCTTCACGGCGCGGCCGAAGTGACAACACGCAACCCTGAGCAGACAGGTTGCCTGGGAATTCACGGCGTACTAGCGGGCTCGGACGATGCGGAACCTGTGCGCCTGTCATTGATAGACGCGCGAGCGGAAGCCGAGGCGAGGTTGACAAAGCGCCTTGAACGAGCACGACGCGAGGGCGACCTGCCGGCTAGCGCGAACAGCGCTGTGCTGGCTTCCTACCTTTGCGCGGTCACCCACGGCATGGCGGTTCAGGCAAAGGCCGGCTTCAGCAGGGAGAAACTAGACGCTATTGCCGATCAAGCGCTGTCAAGCTGGCCACGTGGCGAAGGCTCGGTTTCGCCATCGCCGTAGTGAACGCACTGCGCTCTACACGCCCAATTCACGTCCAAGCAGGTGGTGGTCTACTTCGACGGTAAATGCAATCGGCGCCCAGGTGGATTGACCGTCAACTGCGCTGGAAAGAATGGATTGGGCGCGCTGCTAGAGCGCGCACTGCTTAGCCGAAGTCCATCTTCAGCATGCAGCAGCCAATCACCTCCTCGACGCCCCCGGTTGTCGCTTCGAGTTCCGGTAGGCAGACCGCATGCCCCTAGAAGATCGCAACGTGTTCCGGCGCCGTCGGCCGGCGGCGGTCCTTTCGGAAATCCTTATTGAGCTTGCGAACAAAAACTAGGGTGTGCGCAAGCGTCTTGAACGCTTGCAACTCTCCGATAGGCCCAACAAGCTCGCAGCTGCGCTCAGGAAGAGCGCTGTCCGCATGGCTCCATTCCAAAAAGTGCCCTCGCGCTCCGATAAATGCTCAAGCCCAAGGCCAGTCATCCGCCCGAGTGCGAACAGCACGCTCCCGCATTGCGTCCAGCGTTCGAACGGTTCAGGGCCAAGAATGGTGCTCGATCGGCACCGACTCGCGCCCGCTGTTTACGACATATGGGGCTGGCCGCCGCATTCGAAATTGCCTCGCCAAAACGCAGTCGTTGTTTACGACTCTATTGACCTGTTTGCGACTCTAATTGTCGAGAACACATGCCCACGTCCTTTACCGACCTCTGAAAGCGAATCGCCGCTTTGGACGGGGTGACCTGCTCAGCCGGCGCCATGGTCAGCCGCCAGTCTTCTTTAACGCCTCACGAGCGCCAAAGCGCTCTGACTCCCACAGTGCGGAAAATCACCGACGGTCTTTATTTGGTCCCGACGGTCTTTATTTGTTGGAGTCAGCACCTTCATAACGCCCGACGAGGGCAGGTACCGTCACTGACTTGGCAAGATTCCGCTTCTTGTCGACGTCGTGCCACCCGACGCCCCCGCCAGCAAGCCGCCGAGGATGGCGTCCAAATGCCGGCACTCAGCCTATCCTGCACTAGGCCTCTACCTCTTCGCTTCACACCCCCTGTGAATGTGCGTCGCATTCGCCGAGCACGGCAGATGAAAAGAACGCGAAAAGTTCGCGTCAAAAGCTCGGTAAATTGATGACAAGGATCCGAGAAATATCCGAAAAATCTCAATCGCTGGCGATGGGTTTAGCTGGCTCGTCCACCGGCCGGGGTCTGCTCGGCCGTCATACTCGAACGTCGTCGCAATCCTCTTCTGGCAACCGCATGCAACTTCCCAGCGCCATCACGGGTCGGCTCGCGCTTTTGGTTGTGACCGTCCTCGGCCCAATTTTTCTCGTCTCCCTCGCCGCTGCAGTTAAGGTCTACCGCGACACCCAGAAAACGGTTTCGGATGTCGGTACCTGAACGGTTGCTGTCGTTCTGAGCCATCGTGGCGGAAGGCAGCTGGCGACCAAACAAGCGGACGCTCGCCAGACGTGTTCATAAGCCTGCATCCTGTCGTTGAGGAACAGCGCGCCTGCAGCGCCTAATTGCTTCTTGATCTTTCTGGTCGCACCGCTGAAGCTGCCGACCGGTGCCGCTTCAGCCTCCCTGCTGCGCCTGGTTGAATGCTGGTGTCCTCCGCCAGCAATTGCGCCTCTTGCAGGAGAGCGTGTACGGCTTTAGCAACCTCGTCGGAGGCCCGCCGTAACTCCGCACCGATCTCACTCGAAAGAGGTGAGTCATCCACTGCGCACATGAACATCAAGCGGCAAGTTTCCCTGTACCTTGCGTTCGCTGTGCGGACCGCTGCCGCCAGCAGTTCGAGATTCCTGTTCCTGCGCACCGTCTGACCCACAAACACCATCGTGAGTTGCTGGGCGGGGCAAGGTAGATTCGCAGTGCTGGTCCATGATGGGCTGGCCTCGCCGGGCCCAGATCAAGGTGGAGCGCGCAGCGGTCAGCGCGGACAGCGAAGGCAGGCTTGAAGTCCGTAGGCAGCAACGGCCGCGGCAGGGCTAGCGGTTCGCCGGTAGCTTCCGCGCGAGAGAGCGGAAGGCGGAAGTGCTGAGCCGCAACCCCTCCCCAACATGAAATGACCTGAACTCTGGCGGAAAGAGGCAGTATGGTTTCGTGTGGCTAAACCTCTTCTGGGTCTCAGGGTGCTCGTCGTTGACGACAATGACGACGCCGCAGAGTCGTTGGCGGTCCTCCTGGCGTTCGACGGGGCGGAGGCCAAAGTTGAGCATGACGCGACCAACATCGTCGCGGTCGTGAGCGAGTTCAATCCCGCGCTGATACTTCTTGACCTTGAGCTGCCGGTCGTCGACGGTTTCCAGGCTTGCCACCAGATCCGAACGCTGAAGGGCGACGGTGTTTACATCGCTGCCATCACAGGCTGGAGCCGCGAAGAAGACAGGGCTCGATCACTTGCAGCAGGGTTCGATAGCCACCTGCTCAAGCCTATATCGACACCACGGCTTGAACAGTTGTGCCAAGTTGCCTTAGCGCGCCAACGCGCGACCTACGCTTACGTGAATGCGGAATCTCGGCTTCGTAAGCCTTGAACGTCCAGCTTAGGCGCCAAACATCGTGACCCTATTCGTCCGCGCGGTCCGGGGTAATCCGACCGCATTTGGGAAGCAAAATTCTGGATCGGCCCACGCCTGAGTGGAGCCTCTTGGTAGCGAGCCGCCCGGTCCGGTCGCTTGGCGTTGAACCCCTGCTTTCCGTCGTGCCTTATTGCAGCCGCAGCGACCGGTTTGACAGCGGATAGCTGCCGTTTGATAAGCACGCACGAACGTCGGTGGCAGCCTTAAGCCGGCATCCGGTCACTGAGGCACGGCTGTGCAACGGGAGCCGCCGGTCGACCTGGTGGCCAATAACGACGGTCAGCCGCAAAAGGTTTGACGATCAGAGCGCTCGACCGCACAGAACAGTCGGCAGGCCTTGCGGCACTGCCTACCGACCGTGCGGTCTTACGTCAGCTGATTGTCTTCGCTCAGGAGTTCAGTTGCGGTCAGTACGCGGCGCGCGCATGGCGTAGTTAGACCCGTTGGACGTGGTGGTCGCGCCCTCGGCCGCGGTGCGGTCGGCACCCATCAGGCCGCCGCTGCGGTTATTCGGATTGCGGCCCATGTCCTGGTCGCCTGGTGTCACGGCAGCCTTGGCTGCACGGCCGGCGCTTGTAGAAGCTGAGTTGGCATTGGTATCGCTGCCCATCAGTCCACCGGTGCGGTTATCCGGATTGCGCCCCATGTTTTGGTCGCCGGGAGTCACTGCGGCACTCGCCGCGCGGCCAACAGGGGTCGTGGCGGTCTGAGCCGCTGCAGTTGTTGCCAGCGCGGCTACAGCGATCATAACGAGAAGGTGCTTTGACATGACCAGTCTCCGGTAGAGGTAAGGGACAGTCATTGGGCAATCAGCATGCCAGCCCGGTTTGCATGGCCTTGGCTCACCGGCGGGCGAGTTCGAAACTTTGACTTCGACCCCTCGTTTGCCTTAGGTCAGGAAGCGGTCGCCCGGCAGGCCCGCCGCGAGCGACAGCAACCAGCGTCGAGCAGCCGTTGCCAGTGGCTTCTCAACCCGCTCGAGGCCGGCCACCACGTTCAGCCCGTGAGTCCAACTAAGTTGAATCGCTGCGATGAGGAAGTTGACGATTCGACCCGGTTCCATAGGAGGGATCGACCATTGTCGACACGCCTCAACTGAAGTCGGCAGATTCACTAAGTTGAAAAAGGCACTGCGATTCGCGATTCGAAGCGCCGCGCCCAGCGCTTGCGCAAAAGGCAACGCCGGTGCCGGGCGGTCGCTGGGCCTGTCTCGCCGGAGCTGGCAAGACTCACACGAGTCTTGCCAACATAGACGGGCGTGCTGCCGTTCGCGGCGAGCTGGTGGACCCCAACGTCAAGCCTCTGCGGACGGCGCCAGATCGGCGTTCGCCTTCGTCGGCTTCTTTCCTGCAGCTTTCTTCACGGGAGCAGCCTTGACGGCCTTCTTGACGGGTGTCTTCGCGGCAGCGGCCGCTTTGGTCGCCTTCTTGGCAGGTGCTGCCTTCTTCCTGGTGACGCTCTTCTTTGCCGTCTTCGAAGCCGGGGTGACCGTCGCAGTCGGCTTCTTTGCCGCTGCCTTCATTGACGACACGAGGAAGCTTTCGAGTGCATGACCTGCATCCAGCGCCTCGCGAATCCACTGAGGGCGCTTGCCAATGCCATGCCAGCTGTTGCCCTGATCGTCGGCGTACTTCGCTGGCTTGGTGGTACCAGGTTTCTTGGCTGTGCTGGCCTTGGTGCTCGCGGCAGTCTTGCGGCCATTGCTGACAACCGTGCCGTCTGTCGAGCCAAAAAGGTGCTCCGCAGTGAGACCGTGCTGTGCAATCTCGCGCTTGATGCGCGCGATGACGGTCGACTGAATCGACTCGACTTCTTTTTGAAGCCTTGCGATTTGCTCGTTCAGTTTCGCGAGGGACTTTGCCATTCACAACTCCAACATAGTTATGGTTGGAGTCTATCGACTGGAATCGCTATCCAGTGAGCACCTCGGCCACGCGCGGCCCAGCGATGCGATATGCGCGCTGTTTGCGGACGCCCACCTTCAGCCAGTGATCTGGCGCACGTCGAAGTTTGTCTCCTCCCAATCCGCCCAGCTCGAATCGGTGACGACGACGCCCGCAAGGAACTCGTCTTCGTCGAGTTGGTCAGCGACGGGGACGTTTGCCAATGTCACACGCCGGATGGCCTCGCGCAGCTGCTGGACGGAGGCCTGGGCCAAGTCGGCGAGCTTCACAGCACCGTCCGGCGGATATCGATTTCTGTGCCTTCCCAGGCCTCCTCGTCAGCCTTCGGCATGGTGACAACGTGCCGCGCGGCTTCCGACTGCCACTCACGCAGCTGGCCCAGGGTGATGCTGAGCAAGACGGCGCTGGCCCAGGAATCATCGGCGGTCGGCGCATTGGAGAGAGAGTTCATGTCGGCTCCTGTTTCGATGGAGCCAGTCTCGGCGCCAGCCGGTGTGGGGGATATCACCCCAAAGGGGGAACGGTGGGGGATATGGCTAGGCGCATCCCCCTCGCATCCCCCAAAAGGGGGAGACCCGTCAGCAAGTTCCCCCTTAAGGGCGATGGCCTGAAACACCCGCGGTCGAGACACTGACCGTCATCGAAAGCACCCACCCCAGGAGCCGTCATGCAAGCCGTCGTCACCACTGCCGCGCACCGCGCCATCCAGTTCCCCAGCCTCTTCACGCGCTCTCTGGAGAAGATCCAGCCGATCCCGCGCAATGTGCAACGGACCGATGCCAACGCGATCCGCGACAGCATCCTGCGCTGCACCCGCCAGATGAGCGGCACGCAGTCCCACAACCGGCGCGTCATGTTCCTGTCGGGGGTCGAGGTGCGCGAGATCAGCATGGATGACTGGACCCAGGCGAACGAAGCGTTTCAGCCGGTCTGGTTCGGCTGAATCACCACTGCGATGCGGGTCGCCTGCTCTGCGGACGCGGCGGTCAGTCGGCACCAGCGCGCTCGGGGATGTCAGCGGTGTTCGGCAGCGGCGAAGGGGCTTGAGCGCGCCAGGTCCGCGGTGACTTCCGCGCGGTTGCGCACTCGCCGGACGACCGAGCGCACGCGCGCTTCGCCATCGGGCACCAGCGTGTAGAGGTCTGCACGCGCCCAGCGCAGTGCGTCCAGGCAACACAACATGTCGTCGCTGATGGCGACGTCGACGGCGCGCAGCTCGAAGACGTCCAGCGGAAACGTCCGGCCGTTGTACGTGGCGGCGATGAAGGCGGCGACGCGACGCGTCTGGCCGGAGTCGCTGCTTTCAGCGATCTTGAGCAGCCGGGCGAACGCGCGCTCGGCTTTGGTGGTGGCTTGCAGGGACCGAGCAGCGCAGCGGGCGAGCTGGTCCAGGGTGGAAGCTGACATGGTGATCTCCTAGCGACGAGGTGCGCGGCATGGCCGATGCTCAGCCCGGCCGCATGCAATGGGCGCGCTGGATTCGAAGGGTGAATCCAGCGCAGGCGTGCAGACGGCGGGAGGCTCAAGCCTTCAGCTTGCGCATCTCCTCGGCCAGCATCCACAGAGCGCGGTTGAGGCTCACGCCCCGGTCGATGCTCTGCACCGGTCGGGTATGCAAGCGCTTGCCCTGGGCGCTGCGGCCGGGCTGTCCACCCTGGATGACGTTCTCCTGCACCCGCTGGAAGGTCGTCCACAGGCTGTGCCCGGTGTCCTCGATGCGCCGGGCATGGATCAGCTGCTCGGCCGTCACCGGTGCGGGCGGCTGGCCCTCGATCCGTTCACCGAAGCGCAAGGCCAGCGCCGCCGTCGCAAACGCCTTCTGCTCGCCGTGGTCCAGTTGCAACGCCTTCATGCCTTCGGCGTGTTCCTCGACGGCGCTGAACTCCTCCAGCACCCGGAAAGCACCCTCGATGACTTCGCCCTGGATGTTCCCCTTGTGAGGGATGCGGATGTCTTCGACCACGTCGCCGACAACCAGGCCGTTACAGCAGACGAACCTGAACTATGTCCAGCGCCGAACTATGTCCTGTCGCCGCCTGTTCGCCTGATGCCGCCGAGGGCGCTCGCCAGTAGCGCTGGACATAGCAATCCTCCCTGTCGGGCATTCCGCCCGCAAGGAGAGCATCTTGGAACCCACCCTCGAAGGCGCGATGGCGCTCGCGCGAAGCGCGACCGGACCTCTGTCGCCGCATCTCACGGCATTCGTCGCATCGTTGATCGATCAGCGTTACGCCATCGTCTGCTTGCGTGCCAAGGCTTGGCGAGCCGCAGCGTTCGATGCATGGCTCTGCAAGCAAGGCATTGAGCTCGCGGACCTGTGCGAAGCGCACATCGAGCAGTTCTCGCGTCGCAACTATCAGCCTCGCAGCGACTGTCGCAGCAAGCCGCGTCGCCACGAGGCGCCAGCACTGCAGCAGCTCCTGCGCTATCTGCGGGCCCAAGGACTGTGCGCAGCGACAGCGGAACGCACGCTCCCCGCCGACGCGCTGCTCGTCGGCTTCGAGCAGTTCCTGCTGCGTGATCGCGGCCTGGCTGTCAGCACGACGGGCGGCTACCGGGCAAGCGTGCGCGAGTTCCTCGTCGATCGCTTCGGCCGCGAGCGCGTTGACCTCGGCGCGCTGCGCGCGATGGACATCATCGGCTTCGTGCAACGCCGGCCCCAGCGCGCGCGGCCACACGCGCTCAAGCATGTTGTCACGGCGCTGCGTGCCTTTCTTCGCTGGGGCCAGTACCGCGGTGAGATCGATGCGGCACTGATCCATTCAGTGCCGACGGTGGCGTCGTGGAGCACGACGCCACCGCTGCCCAGGGCTATCTCTGCCGATCACGCGCGCGGCGCGATCGACAGCTGCGATCCCGGTACCGCCGTCGGCCGGCGCGATCGGGCTGTGCTGCTGCTGTTGGCACGCCTGGGCTTGCGCGGAGGCGAAGTCATCTCCCTGTTGCTGGACGACATCGACTGGGACGCCGGCCACCTGCGCGTTCGCGGCAAGAACGGCCACGAGTGCCTGATGCCGCTGCCGGTCGATGTTGGCCAGGCCATCGCCGCGTACCTGCGCAGTGGTCGGCCGCCGAGCGCCGACCGCCATCTTTTTCTGCGCGCCCGCGCACCGCTCAGAGGTTTGATGCACGGCTCGGACGGGGTTGGCTCGATCGTACGCAAGGCCCTGGAGCGGGCCGGCATCGATGCGCCGCACAAGGGATCGCATCAGTTCCGCCACGCGCTGGCGGTGCGCATGCTGCAAGGCGGCGCGTCGCTGCCGGAGATCGGCGAGGTGCTGCGCCACCGCAACCCGGTGTCCACGTCGATCTACGCCAAGGTGGACATCGTCGCGCTGCGCACTCTGGCGTCGCCATGGCCCGGCGGTGCGTCATGAACACGCTGCGCGAGGCGCTGCCTGAGTACCTGAGGCTTCGGCGCAGCCTGGGTTTCAAGTTGGAAGACGCCGGCCTGCAGTTGCCGCGCTTCGTCGCTTTTGTCGAAGCGCAAGGGAGCACGCACATCACCACCGCGCTGGCGCTGGCTTGGGCACAACAGTCGGCATCGGTGCAGCCAGCCGAGTGGGCACGTCGCCTTGGCAGCGTGCGCTGCTTCGCCCGATATCGCAGCGCCACTGATGCACTGACCGAGATTCCGCCGTCGGGTCTGCTGCCGCATCGATCCACCCGGGCGCGGCCGTATCTGTACTCGGACGAAGAGGTCCAGCGCCTGCTCAATGCCGCGTTGCAGCTGCCTACCCGTTGGCACTCGACGCCGCTGCGCCCTTGGGAGTTTCATTGCCTGTTCGGCCTGCTCAGCACCACCGGCATGCGCATCTCGGAGGCGCTGAACCTGCACGTCGCCGATGTCGATCTCGACCAGGCCCTGCTGACGATCCGCGGCGCCAAGCTGGGCAACACTCGGCTCGTGCCGCTGCATGCGAGCACGGCGCGCGTGCTGGCCGACTACCTGCAGCGGCGCCAGGCGTTCTTTGCGCGGCCGATCTCGCCCTATGTTTTTGTCTCGCGCACGGGCAATCGGCTCGACATGGCCCACGTGCACCGGACGTTCTATGCGCTGTCGCGCCAGATCGGTCTGCGCGGGCCGCAAGCCAGTCACGGGCCACGCATCCACGACTTGCGACATCGCTTCGCCGTTCAAGTGCTCACGCGGTGGTACCAAGCGGGTGAAGACCCGGCCCGCCTGCTGCCGGTGCTATCGACGTACATCGGCCACGTGCGTGTGCAGGACACGTACTGGTACTTGAGCGCCTGGCCAGAGTTGATGACGCAGGCCATGCAGCGCCTGGAGCGGCGCTGGGAGGCGGCGCCATGACGGCCCGGGCCAGCTTCGCCGCGCTGTTGGAGAGCTTCTTCACGCAGCGCTTGATGCACCAACGCCAGGCCAGCGCGCACACGATCGCCTCGTACCGAGACACCTTCAGGATGCTGCTGCAGTTCGTAAAGAAGCGTCTGTGCAAGGCGCCCTCGGCGGTCGCGCTGGAGGACATCGATGCGCCGTTGGTGGCGGCGTTTCTGGATGAGCTGGAGACCGCGCGCGGTGTCGCGGCGCGCACGCGCAACCTTCGGTTGACGGCGGTGCATTCGTTCTTTCGCTACGCCTCCTATGAAGCGCCCACGCACGCGGCGCAGATCGCTCGCGTTCTGGCCATACCGGCGAAGAAGTTCGACCGCGCCCTGGTCGGCTTCCTGAGTCGAGCCGAAGTCGATGCGCTGCTGGCGGCGCCGAATCAAGCCGCGTGGTCAGGTCGCCGCGACCATGCGCTGATGCTGCTGGCGGTGCAGACCGGGCTGCGGCTGTCTGAGTTGATCTCTCTTCGCCCCGACGATGTGCAGCTGGGCACCGGCTCGCACGTGCGCGTGGTGGGCAAGGGGCGCAAGGAGCGGTGTACGCCACTGAGCAAGGCCACACGCGCGGTTCTGGCCGCGTGGCTGCGAGAGCCAACACGGGCGCCGAATCAGCCGGTGTTTCCGAACGCGCGCGGCGGCCCGCTCAGCTCGCACGGCGTGCACTACCTGCTGGCCAAGCATGTCGCGGTGGCCGGCGCGAAGTGCGCATCGCTGGCGCGCAAGCGCGTCTCGCCGCACGTGCTCCGGCACACGACGGCCATGGACTTGCTGCAAGGGGGGGTCGAGCAATCGGTCATCGCGCTGTGGCTCGGCCACGAATCGATCGAGACAACGCAGATCTACCTGGATGCGAATCTGGAGTTGAAGGAGAAGATGCTCGAGAAGACCAGTCCGCCAAGCGGCAAGCCCGGTCGTTTCAGGCCCGACGACAAGCTGCTGGCGTTTCTCAAGAACCTGTGATCCCGGTTCGGACTATGTGCCCGCTCGCGCGCAGCTTTCATTGGGTGAATGCTGATCGACGGGACATAGTTCGGCAGTGGACATAGTTCCGACTATGGACAGCAGGACATAGCCTGAACATGCCCGCGAGCATTTGGTATGAGCTGGCGCCGTCGTGGCTGTTGATGAGGATGATCTCGTTGGCCTCGGGCTTAGCCTGGACCTGGCCAGCATGGCGCATGCGGATCATGTGCTTGGTGAACTCCGCCTTGCCCTCCACGCGGCTAGCACCCTGGGCGACCATGAAGGGCTCAAAACCTTCCTTGCACAGGCCGCGCAAGACATCGATGGTCGGGATGTAGGTGTAGCGGTCGGAACGGCTGGCGTGCTTGCCTTGCGCAAAGATGGACGGCGCCGCAGCGCGCATCTGGTCTTCGCTCAGGGGCGTGTGGCTGCGGACGACGTGGGTGCTGCGGCCAGCGAAACGGGCGGCCAGGGTCGGATGGGTCGAATGCATGGCGAGTCTCCTGAAGACAGACCAGCCGGCGCCCGTTCTGGGTTCCTGACAACTGATCCTCTTGCTCGGACTCCTCGCTCCCGCCCACGGGCGGGCGGGGGGTGGGCATGGCCCCTTCCGGCGGGAAGGGGTTAGGGATGGTTGTTCAAACTGCAGCCCAAGCAGTGCGCCGGTTTCCCGGCCCGCCGCTAGAAGATCCCCCCACAAGTCCCCCTCACAAGGGGACGGGGGTTGTGGGGGGAGCGCGGTGGGACGACCGGCGCACAGGCTGCCCCACCACGGGCGACGCAGCCCAGCAGGCGATGTGACAGCTTGCCTGGCGCACCGCGTGCAGCGAAGGAGGCCGGAGTTCATGAGACGCGGCGGCTCTGCGGCTGGCGTGACACGAAGCAAAGCGGCTGGCGCGACGGTCGAGCCGTGGCGATCACCTCAGCAGCGGCCCGGCCTCGGGCTTGGCGGGCGCTCGGAGTGGCGATCTGGCCGGGTCAGCGCGCAGCGCAGGTGATCAGGACCGGCTTGTTCGCCAAGCAGGCCGTTCGCGCGCAGCGGGAAGGAGAGTGCCTGCGGCCGGCGAGCGCGGGAGGGCCGCAATGGAGTTGGTACGCAGCGCGTGCTTCGACGCTTCGTTTCAAGCCCCCAGCATCAACGAAGAAGACGTCACCTGGAGCAGCTCAGGCTGGTCTCTGCCGAAGCCGCTCATAGGTCGGCTCGCAGCCTGTGCCGGCTTTGTCAGCGATCAGTAGCTTCCGCTTTGAGCACCAAGCTCCCGCCCCATCTGGGGCCCGAGTGTCAGGACCTGGCCGCCTGCGTGCGCACGGGGAATATTCAAGATGCAGCCGGTCATTCAATATGGTTGCCGCATCGGGCGTTAGCTGAGCTTGAACACGGCCACCGCCTGAACCAACTGTTCGGCCTGGCCATTCAGGCTTTCAGCCGCAGCGGTGCTTTCTTCCACAAGTGCCGCATTCTGCTGAGTGGTTTGGTCCATCTGACTGACCGCCTCGCCGACCTGCGCAACTCCAGCGCTCTGCTCGGCGCTGGCCGCGGTGATCTCGCCCATGATGTCAGTAACTCGTTTGATGGAGGCCACCACTTCCAACATGGTGGCGCCGGCCTGGTCGACCAGCACCGCGCCCTGCTCAACGCGCTCGACACTTGCAGTGATCAGGCTCTTGATTTCTTTGGCGGCGTCCGCGCTTCGCCCTGCCAAGTGCCGCACTTCGGTAGCAACTACCGCGAAGCCGCGGCCTTGCTCGCCTGCGCGTGCCGCCTCAACCGCCGCATTCAGGGCGAGGATGTTTGTCTGGAAGGCAATGCTGTCGATCACGCCGACAATCGCGGAGATCTTCTTGCTGCTGTCGTTGATGCCCTTCATCGTGTCGACCGCTTGACTGACGACCTGTCCACCCTTGATCGCGGCACTGTTGGCTTCTAGTGCCAGCTGGTTGGCGTGACGCGCGTTATCCGCGGTGTGCTTGACCGTGGAACTGAGCTCTTCCATCGACGCCGCCGTCTCCTCCAGCGCAGCTGCTTGCTGCTCGGTCCTTGCGCTGAGGTCGTTGTTGCCTTGTGCGATCTCACTAGATCCGGTGGCGATGCTGTCGCTGCTCAATCGAACCTGCGTCACGATCACTGTTAGCGCCTCGCGCATTTGGCGCATCGCCGCCATGATGCTGCTTCGATCCCCGGGCGCTATCGGAACGTCGACCGATAGATCGCCTTGCGCTACGGAGCGGGCCATAGCGGCCGCGACCGCGGGCTCACCACCCACAGCTGCCCAAACGGCTTTGCGTATCCAGAGGCCGAAGCCCGCCAAAACCAGCGCAGCCAAGCCCAGCAACAGCCATTGCGCCCACATCATTGTCCTTGCCGTTGATTCGAAGGCAGCAATCGATAGGTCGGCAAATGCAGTCGAGTCTTTTACCGTGGCATCTACGCCAGCGCGATGCCTAAGGTACACGCTGTGCGCCGTTCTCAGCACCGCCTGCAAAGCAGCTACTTCCGCTTTCTCGTCCAACGCAGCGGCGACCTTCTCGGCAGCAGCAATGAATTCAACGCCTGCTTCGTGCTGCTCGCCGCGCAACTTGGCTTCCAGCCCGTAGGGTGGGTTGTCTTTCCAGAACTGGAGGCGGGCCTGATAGTCACTCTTCAATCGGCCTACCTCTGCCTTCACCCTTTCCGGCGACAGAGTGCCCTCCACTCCTTGGGAGAGCACCAGACGCATCTCGATGAGGTAGAGCGGTGGTGGAAGGACGTCCGCCGTGACGTCTTTGGCTACGAATGTTCGAGTCGCAGCAGTATTCGCCTGACGCGCCCCCCACAACGATGTGGCGCCGACCATCGCCATCACGCTCAGAGCGACAGCCGTGAAAGCCGTCAGCATGGCGCGCAGCCCCATGCGGGGACGGGCGTGCACGTCGGTACTGTTAGGCCGTGTGACTGCCATCTCGATATGCCTCCGATAGGCGGAAAGTGCGGCCGTGGGATATCCGCGCGTCCGTTCTGACGTCGTCTTCTTTTTCTGAACTACGAACAGTATCGGCCGGTCAGGGGTGACCTATACGGACCAGCAGTCGGAAAGGCGGTCATTCTTCATCTAGATCGGCACTTGATCTCATCCTGCGGTGCCGGCTGCCTAGTGCCAGCCAGTTGCCGTGGTCCTGCGAGGTTCCGCTTTGGGCACTAAGCTTCTGCACCCGATCCGGCATTGAATGACAGGACCTGGCCGGGACTTCCACTTCGCGGCCGCAGCAAATAGCTGACCTCGTCCGTCCGCGCCTGGTGCCTCGAGAGGCAGCTACGTTGCGCTCGGCCGAGCGCGCAGCCCGACGATTTGACGACACTGGCGAATGACTGTTCAGCGACCGCGCGATCCAGCTACTCAGTAGGGTTCGCCGTCCTTGTGCGTGAAGAGCCATCTGCCGTCTTCTCCAAGGCGCGCAGCGATGTCGTCGTCCGGATAGCTGGCTTGATCACCTGCTGTTCGGTCTCCTACCACAAGACAGAGACACTCGTGATCGCTGTGGTTGACCAGCATATGAGCGTCCCCGCTGCCCGCGCGGAACCCCGCGCACATCCCGGGCGCCAACACGGTTTCTCCAACGGCTGTGACGAGTGTCGGAGCCCCGGCAAGGACGTAGACAAACTCGTCCTGCCTCAGGTGCGCATGCCGGAGTGCCGACACGGCGCCCGGCGCCAGAGAAAGCAGATTGACGCCAAAGTTCGAGAGCCCGAAAACCTCACCCAGCGGCCGTATCACCCGGCCAGACATGCGCGAAGCGAAAGGCTCCGGGTAGTTGCTGGGCTTGCTTCGTGCCGCAGCCTGGTGAGCATGTATGGCGACCGGCGGCTTGTGTTGGTTCATGTGTTTTCCTCGAAGTCTTTGCAGCCCTTGTGGGCTGGCCGCGCTGTCCGGCAGGACGCGCGGCACGAAGCGCGGTCCTAGCGCCTCAGCATTGGCGGCGAAACGCTGGGCCTGGCAGACCTTTTCGCCCTCGAACCGGGAGGCCAGTACCGTGGGGTCCTCCCGCTCCAGCCGCTGGCGGACTGGCCTGACCTCGCTGGGCGAGCTTTCGATGCCGGCCGGGTCGTCCAGGGGCAGCGTCGGTTGCGCGAGGACCGGCGCGAGCATCGCCGGCTCCAGCATCATCGACAGCGCGAAGTTGCCGGTCCAGCACATGCCGATCGCGCCGACGCCAGGACCGCCGCATTCCTCATGGGCCAGCCGGGCGAGCGCCCGGAGCCACTGCGTCACCTGGCTCGAACGATTGCCGGCCGCTTTGCCGGAGAAGGCATGAAACTCGGCGCTGACGCAGTCGCGCTTGAAAACTTCGGCGCCCTGCTCTGCCTGGGGCACGGCACCATCCCGCCCGAAGAGCGAGGGCATGTAGACCGTGAAGCCGGCGTAGCGCACCCATCGACTGAACCGGGCCGACATGCGGGCTGATGCCGGGCATCTCGGTCATGACGATCACGGCCGGTCCTGCGCCCGCGACATGGACCTGCTTGCGGCTCCCGTCGAGTGTGATCTCGCGAAGGGTGAAGTCTTCGAGCGAGTCTTGTTCATTCATGCTGCGCTTGGTCATGGGCTGGTCCCGGCATCGGGTGGCTCGCAGGGTCAGAGCGTCCCTTGTTCCAGGCTGTGCAGATAGTTGAACTCTGGCGCCTCGACGCCCGCCAGACGACGGATCTCCACCAAGCGGTCGGACTCGAAGAAGGCTTTGGCCTGCGCAAGCGAGGTCCACCTGGAAAAGTGAACGACACGGTTGTGATCGCGCTCGTCGTGCAGCAAGTGATAGCTCTGCTCTCCGGCCTCCTTGCGGATGACGGCGGCCTCGTCAAAGACCTGCTTCCAGGCGGGATAGTCCTTGACGGCATGAATGATGAGTACGTAGTCCATGGGTTTGCGGTGTTAGTCAGTCAGGCCAGTGGCATGCAACACAGAGCTTGTTGCCATCAGGGTCGCGGAAGTAGGCGCCGTAATAGTGCTCGTGATACTCGGGCCGCATGCCAGGCGCGCCCTCGCAAGTGCCGCCATGCGCCAGGGCAGCGGCATAGGCGTCGCGCACAGCGGCCCTGTTTCCGGCAAGGAAGGCCACCATCTGCCCATTGCCCGCTTGGTGCGCCTGCCCGTCGTAGGGGCTGGCCATGACGAACAGCGGGCGCAGCCCCGGGTGCGATTGCCAGCCCGCCCAGGGGCGGCTCGCATCGCAGAAACGGGCTTGAACGCCGAGGGCTGCCATTAAGGGTTGGTAGAAGACGAGCGCGCGCTCGAAGTCACCCACGCCGACGAAGATGTGTGAAAGCATGGGTGGAATCGCTGTTTGCTAGTGCTTGACTTCGACGGTAGCCCGGAGCGTGAGCGGAATGCCGCCGCGCAGTGACAGGACGCCGATGACCGAACGGGTGTGCAGCCCTGCCTCGCCGAAGATGTCGACGAGGAGATCGGAGGCGCCATCCAGGACTTTCGCGTGATCCTCGAAGTCCGCTGCCGTGCAGATGGCGCCATGCATTTCGACGATGCGTTCGACCCGGTCCAGGGAACCGAGCGCATGCCTGATCGTGGCCAGGAGATCCATGCATGCGGAGCGCGCGAGTTCACGGCCCTGGGCTGTCGAATAGTCGCTGCCGACGCGTCCTCTTGGGGAAACACCATCGACCGGAAGGGGCGCCTTGCCCGACAGGAACAGCAGATGGCCCGATTGCACGGTCGTTGCGTAGTTGCCTGCCGGGCCGCTGCCGGTCGGCAGCCGTAGACCAAGAGACTTGATTCTTTGCTCAGCGCTCATGGTGTTCAGGAACAAAGTGGAAGGATCTGCAGCCACGCTGCGAGGTGCTCGGGCGCCAGCCATGCGCGAAAGATCAGGGCGCCGGCCGCCAACAGCAACAGCGCCGGTAGCCCGTGTCGCCAGAACCCGACCGTGAAGCGCTTCATACCGGCATTCTGCTCAGAGCGGGTCGCGCAATCTCGTGATCGTTGATGGGCCAGTGGAGCGCCGCAGCAAACACGCCCAGCGCCACCGCGCAGATCCAGATCAAGTCGTAGGACTGGGTCTGCTCGAACAGGTAGCTACCCATCCAGACGCCAAGAAACGATCCCAACTGGTGGCCGAAGAAGACGAAACCGAACAGCGTCGTGACGTAGCGCAGGCCGAAGATCTGCGAGACCAGGCCGTTGGTCAGCGGCGCCGTGCCTAGCCAGAGGAAGCCCATCATTCCGGCAAACAAATACAGGCTGATGGGGCTCAGCGGCAGGAGCACGAACAGCGCCATCGCCACCGCGCGCAGCAGGTAGATGCCGGCCAACAGATACTTTCTGCGATGGCGCGCACCCAGCAGCCCGAAGCAATAGGTGCCCAGCACGTTCGCCAACGCGATGATTGCCAAGGCAGTGACGGCGTGGGCAGGCGCCATGCCTTTGTCGAGCAGATAGGCGGGCAGATGCGTGGCGATGAAGGCGAGCTGGAATCCGCAGGCCAGGAAACCCAGGTTGAGCATCCAGAAGCCCGAATGCCTGAATGCCTCCCTCAGCGCGGCGGACAAGGGCTGCTCAGCCTCGCCGGCCATCGATACCGCGCTGTCACTGCGCAATGGGAAGGCGAGTGGCATGACGAGCAGCATGGCAAGGGCCAAGGCGAACAAGGCGCCGGGCCAGCTCCAAGCGCTCAGGAGTTGCTGCGCGGCCGGCACCAGGGCGAACTGCACCAGGCCGCCGATGGCCCCAGACAGGCCGAGGGCCCAGCTGCGTCGCTCCGGCGCCACCAGCCGGCTGATAGCGCCGTACACCGCGCCAAACGTCGTGCCGGACAGGCCGATGCCAATACATACGCCAGCAGCCCAGACAAAGCTCGTCGGCGTGGCCGCGTGCAACATGAAGAACAAACCTGCGGCGTAGAACAGCAGGCCCCCAGCGATGACCTTGGCGGAGCCGAAGCGGTCGGCGACCATGCCGGTGAAGGGTTGCGCGATGCCCCAGCTCAGGTTCTGAATCGCCATGGCGAACCCGAAGGTCTCGCGCGACCAGCCCCGGTCCATGGTCACGGGCAACAGGAACAGGCCCTGCACATGGCGCACGCCCAGGGCGAGGCCCATGACGATGCCGCCGGCCAGGACCAGCACCCAGGCTTGCTGCCACCAGGCGGCAGGCAGAGTTGTTGATTCCGAGGGCGAAGAATGCGTTTGCACAGGATCTCTCTTTGCGGCCATTACAGGATTTGCGGGCCCGTGCTTCAATCGATCTTCTCGTCGCACCACATGCGCCACAGGAATGTCACTCCCGCTCGTCCGCTTGTCGTACTTGGACCTGATCCGCGGCTTCGTCGCGGTCGGGCGGCGCATGAGCATCACGCTCGCGTCGCAGGACCTTTGCCTCACGCAATCGGCGGTGAGCCGCCAGATCAACGCCCTGGAGGAGCAGTTGGGCGTCAAACTGCTGGTCCGCGGCTACCGCTCCATCGCCTTCACGCCCGCGGGTGAGCGCTTGTTCCGAAGCGCCGATGGCGCCGTGCAGCAGTTGCAGGATGTGGTCGGCGAGATCCACAAGACCGGCGTGCTCAAGCCGGTCATGTTGAGCGCGACCATAGGTGTCACCGGCTTGTGGCTGCTGCCGCGGCTAAGCCGCTTTCAGAAGCGCCATCCGGGCGTGGACCTGCGTGTCTCGGCGAACAACCGGGTCGCCGATCTGCGCGCCGAAGGCGTAGACCTGGCCATTCGCTACACCACGGAGGCCTTGGCGCCCGAGGGGGCCGTACGCCTGTTTGGCGAGTCCGTCGCACCGGTGGCGCATCCTTCTCTAGGTCTCAAGTCCTTGCGCTCGGCGCAGGCCTTCACCAAGCTGTCGCTGCTCGAGTTCGACAACCCCATGCATCCCTGGCTGCAATGGGGGGACTGGCTCAGCGCGCGCGGCTGGGCCGATGTGAAGCACCGGGGTGTGCTTCATTTCAATCAATACGATCAGGTGATCCAGGCAGCCCTCGATGCGCAGGGCGTGGCATTGGGGCGGCTGGAGCTGATACAGCCCCTGCTGGATGCGGGCAGGCTGGTGTTGTTGGCCCCGCCTAGGCACGGCGCCGAGATGACGCATGCCTATTGGCTCATCGCCGCAAGCGAGCACCCCCGGGCCGACGTGCGCCGGGTGGCGGAGTGGATCGTGAGCGAAGCGCAGACCTCCCGCGAACTCGCCGGGTCCGGCGCCGCTTAGGCTTTCAGCCCTTCAGACCTGCATGCAGCGAGCCAGCGCATCTTCAAGGCGGTCGTTGCCCCAGAACATCTCGTCGCCGACGAAGAAAGTAGGCGCGCCGAACACACCCCGGTTTGCCGCGGCCTCGGTTTGTCGGCGCAGCCGCAGCTTGTTCGCATCGGACACAGCCTCATCAAGGATCGCCTGGGCCGGCAGGCCGAGCTGCGTAAGCACTTCCGCCAACTCATCACGCGAATCGATCTCGCTGTCCTCCACGAAGTTGAGCGACATCACCCGCCGGCAATAGGCGCCCATCCAGTCCTGCTGGGCACCCACCAGCGCGACGCGCAGGGGCAGCACTGACCCACGCGGAAATTTCGAGGGCCGAGTCCAGGGCAGGCGGTACTTCTCGCACTCCCGCGCCATGTCCTGCCAGACATAGGCGCCCTTCGCCTTTTGCAGCACGAAGGGCGAGTTGTTCCAGCCCAAGCTGTGAAAGATGGGGCCCAGCAGAAACGGACGCCAGCGCACTTCCACGCCATATCGGGCAGCGGCCGCCTCGATGCGCATCACGCTCAGATTGCTGTAGTTGCTCGCGAACTCGAACCAGAACTCGATTGTTTTGGGTTGGGACACTTCGTTCATGGCTCTTCGCTCTCATAGACGACCAGGCAGCGCAATTCGATGCTCTCGCGTAGCGGGGCGTCCGGGGGAATCTCCGGCAGGTCGAAGGCCGAGTGCAAGGTGAAACGGGCCACACCGCTGAGCCGAGAGTCGTACTGCTTGAACACCAGCGCCTCGTGACGATCCATCTCCGGAAAGTAGGACCAGCGATGCCTTTGTGAATGCTTCGCGACATAGATCTCCCCGGTGCGGCGCGGGTACCGAACCTCGCTCTCGACGAGATCCGCCGCTCGGACCGTGCGGGCATCGCAGACGGCGAGCGGCGTGTCCAGCACCGGCCCCTTGATGGAGCGCCAGATGTTGACGATGCCGTAACGCCTGACACGGGCGGCCGCTTGCACATCGTCAATGACCAAGGTCAGTCGCCTGCGACCCGAGGCCTCTGTGTAGTCGTTGTGGATACGGCCGTTGGCAGCGGCCATGGCGGCTCTTGCGCTGCGGCCAAAACTTAAGGGGCTTCGGCCCGCTTCGCGTTGTCGAACCAGGTGATCGAAGACGTAAGCCTGCCGTGCCCCCGTGGCAGCGAGCGCCAGTTCGGCGGCCTCCTGGTAGTAGATCGCCTTGACCGCAGCCTCATTGAGGAAGTCGATCACCGTGGTGGGCGCATCCCACAGCGCGAAGCCTTCACGTTCCAGGCAAGGTCTCTCGCTGGCCTGGCGGGCATCTGCGATGAGGGTGTGGTGCAGGGCGTACCCGCAGTTCTCCCAGGGCATGCCTGGCGGCGGCTCGCAGACATAGCTGTAGGGGCGTTCGGCGGTGGGCTTCAGGTAGTTCAGACCCGCCCGGATACCCGGCTTGGCAAGTTGCGACGTCATAGGGGCTCCAGCTTTTTCACACGGACCCATTGAACCCAGTCGAGGTGCCAATCTCAATCGACTTTCCGGTCCCTTCGCATGCGCAGCAGGAATGTCGTTCGGCAGGGAACTCGTTTGATGAAGGGCGCCGCGAACGCTTCAATGAGTCCGCCAATTCGATGAGGCGGTGCAAGCATGATCTGGATGAGGAAGCCCCTGAGCCCCACGGTCGTGGACGTCGATTTCGCGAAGTCCTACTGCGTCACGGCTTCAAGAGACGTGTGGGTCGTGTGCCTGACAGGCACGGCCTGGTTAACGCGAGACGGCTGCCTTGCCGATCTGATTCTTTCGCCGGGCGATGTGACGCGCGTCTTAAGGGCCGACGCTGCCCTCGTCACCGGCATGCCGCGCTGCAGGCTTGGGATTAGCGAGAAGCGCGAACACCTGGCTGACTTGCAAGGCATGACGACGGCCGTGATGTCGGCAGCGGTTTGCCCTGCCGAGCCCGCTGGTGAGATCAAGTAAAGGTCACCGGTCAGCGACTGCTTGTCGCAGCAATTCCAAGTTGGCTGGCTGGCAGGTTGGGTGCGAGCGCACCGGTTCGCCCCTTCGAGCTGCAGACATTCACGCCGGGTTGACGGACAGACCGGCGGCCCGGCATGGCTGCTTTGACCGCGATAACGGTCATGGTTGCCACCGCGGCGTCTGCTGAGCCGATGACGGTTTCGTGTTCCGGAGCATGAGCTGGCTACTTGTCGCGGAAGACGGCAGCCGCTGCAAAGCGGGCAAAGGACGGCATCGCTGGCAACGTCACAGAGCTTGCGATTGGGCCGGTTGTGATCCTCGCGCCTCGGGCCCGAGGGCCCATCACCGCGGCCAGTGATCACCGATTGACGTCGTGTGACGGCCGGCTTCTGTCCACTCCCGGCGGCGAAAGTTCGTTTGGAGTCCGATGCTGCCGTGACGGGACCTTGGACCCTTGACCGAGCTGCTCACGTACAAACGTCGTGCCGCGTACGAAAGATCCAATCCTCTGGGCAAGCTGGCGGTCCTCGGCAACCTCGGACGCCGCCAGCGCCTTCATGATGTGCGCCCAGCTCACCATCGCATCGGCACGAGTCAGCATGCCAGCTCGACCCGTTTTCGTGGCGACCAAAGCAGCGCGCAGGCGCCCCTCCTCCTTGGCCTTGATGCGCCACTGCGGCTCAAAGTTCCTGTTCTCCCCGCGCGACGCCTGCCGTGTTGCTTCCGCATCGATCCCCCAGCCGCGCAGCTTCTCTGCAAACGTCTCCCGCCACCGCTGCAGGTCCGCCTTGCGAGGATTCAGACGCTTGCCAGAGGCCGCCTCTGCCCGCACGCTCAGGTGAACATGCGGATTGGCCTGGTGCTCATGCAGGACCATGACATAGCGATGCCCCGACAACTCTGTCTGTGCGAATTCGCGCGCCGCCTTCTGCAAGAGCACCGCATTCGTGCCGGCTGGCATCGACAGCATGATGTTGAACGCTTCCCGCCGGTGGCCTTCTTCCGGGATCAGTGAACCGCCGTAGCGCCACTGATCCGCCAGGTCTCGCACGGCTTCCTTGCCTGTGCGAACCACCTCGCGGTCGTCCTCGATCTCCAGCTTGCCGGCCTTGCTGATGTACCGGAAATGCGCCGCGATGGCCGCCATCCCTCGGCCACCGCCCGTGACCTTGACCATCACCTGGGGCGCCCTGCGCACCGTCGCCTCGATGCGCTTTCTGATCACGGCGGCCTTGCGCAGCAGCTTCGCGTCCAGACGGGGCGGCGGCGCCGACTTGATGATCCGATTGCCGGGGTAAAACAGCCGCTCGCCCCACTGAACCAGAACACCGTCGATGTGCTGTCCATTGGTCATCTCCGCGGCCTCCTGGCGGGCCGGAGCTCGGCAATCAACGCAGCCGCGGTGGCCAAGTGCTGCCGTACATCCTTGGCCAAGGAAGTGATGCTGGCGCGATACGGCTCCAGCTGCGGGACAGACGCCCGGCCGAGCACCCGCAGGAACGTGTTGAGATCGGCGGACAGCGCGGCCACGCGATCCGTTGACGCCATGAGCGCTTTGACGGCCGACGCATGGTCTGCGGGCAAGGCAACGGGTGCCACGCCGTCGAGCAGCGAAGAGACATAGTCGCCCTGCGACATGTCGGCGGCGCGCGCCCGCGCGGCCAGCGACGCAGCATGAGCGCCCGAGACGCGCATCGTGACCTTCACAACCCCGCGGGTCGGGCGCTGAACTGGCTCGGGGAGGACGGCTTCCTCACCGCCTGATTGGGCCTTGAGCAGCAGCAAAACGGCCTGCCGCGTCAGAGCGGCAGGCGTCGTCTGCTGCCGCAGAGCTTGCGCACGGAGCCGATCACCCAGGCCGCGCAGATCAACGCACACACGGTCGCGGGCGTGCCCTCGCCCTCGCTTGCGAGGCGCACTGGTCGCGCTCGCTGCGGGCGGCACTGGCAAAGCAACCAGCAGATCAAGCTGCTGATGCCCGCTCTCGCGTCCTGTAGAGACCATGTGCCATATCGTGCGCCCACACTCGCCGACGCGATAGGTCACGACGGCTGGAGTCGTGGTCCATCCCAGGAGCGCCAAGCATGTATCACGACGCTCCGAGGCTTCCCGAAACGTCGCTCGCTGCTCACCATTCGTATCAACTCTTTAGCGCCAAACTCGCTTCACCATCAGCTGGGGCGAGTGCCCTGCCTACTACCGCACGAGTTCCGGGTGGTCACCAAAATTGCGCGTGCCGGTTGCAATGGCCCCGAGCGAAGCTTGCGTTGTTTCCCTTTTGAACCGACCGCTGACGCGTATGTCGGTGCCGGCGTGTCGGACACGACGATCGGCCACGCGGTCGAGCGGCCCTTCCCAGTCAACGCTTCGCGCAGCTACACGTTGTCGAAGCTTGCCTTGCCTCGTTTCCGGGCAAGCAATTGATCCATCTGAGGTCGAACTACGATGGTCGCCGCGGCAGTGCGCTGCGCCCCATCTGCACGGCTAAGCGCAGGCGCTGACCGCGCACCATCAACAAACGACTTCCAGCCGCGCCCGTCGCCGGCAGCGCTTCGCGCCACGCCCTGGCCTGCAACAAATATCCCGGACCGCGCTTGAGCTTCTCGGTTGCAGGTCGTCCCGGGCTCTCAGCCTTTGGCGTAGTGCTGTTCGAA
This sequence comes from Pelomonas sp. Root405, assembly GCF_001425165.1. Lineage (GTDB taxonomy): Bacteria > Pseudomonadota > Gammaproteobacteria > Burkholderiales > Burkholderiaceae_C > Pelomonas. Next base: position 9,001 of record NZ_LMDU01000006.1, on the reverse strand, counting down.
CTCTTGCATGAGTCCAGACAAGCTGCAGTTCAAAGCGGCGGCAATCCTGACGACACCGACAAAATTCGGAGTCGTGCGACCGGTCTCAATCATTGAAATGTTGGAGCGTCCGACGTTGGCTGCTAGGGCCAGCGCCTCCTGCGACATCCCGACGGCGACCCTCAGCGAAGCAATCGCCTTCCCAAGCGCCGCGGCGACTTTTGGATCGGTCGACTGCGATCCTGACGGTCGGCCTCGCCGAACTACCTTCTTGCTTACTGCCATGCCGGTAGCGTCGGCCGATGATATTTTTAAAACAACATTTAAATAAATACAGAAGCCGCTACGATTGACTTGTGCAGCCCGAGGCGTGCCCTCATGCCGACAGCTATCCCCGTGGGTGTGCGCTTCTCGCAGGAGCAGGACATGGCAGACATTTCTACATCGCGATCCAAGGCTTTGCGGCCAGATTTCGGCCCTGGTGGGGACGATCCCAGCGTCTTGGTCGCCGCCAACACTGATCCGCATGCCGCTTGGACGCTTCTAGACGAAGCCTCTGAAGACTTGGTGCGCGCTGAAGCCATCGTCGATCTTCTCGGGCTGGAGATGCAGGCCTCAAGGCATCAGCTCTACTCGGCTCAGGTTGCCGGGGAATTCCTACGAGCAGCAAGTGAGCGGGTATCGGAAGCTCGCGATCTGATCCGGGAAGTCGACTTAGCGAGCAGGAGTCAGCAGGTGACCCACAAGTGAAGTAGCTGTAAGCGCTTTGGGCGCTCAAGGTCTGGCTAAAGCGCTTGCTCTTGCGCACCCAATACCGGTCCGCGAATCACGCCCGCCGATGGGACGCTCATGGTGGAGGCAAAGGCACGTCCGATCCGAAGTGTGGCTATCGCATGCAATGGGTAGGGGGCGATAAAAGTCGATCAACTGCTGCTCACCCCCGCGCAGTCGCGAGGCGACTGGTCAGCTCGTCATATTGGAACTGGAACTTTGGCGCGTTCTTCTTCAGCCGGCGGAGGTTCGACAACTTCCACTGAAGGGCCGGCAGCTGCCTGAGATGGGTGTACGGCAGCAACGACCAATCCGGCTCCGCTCGCACCATGGAGCGCAGGAAGTCGCAGTGCCGCGGCAGCAGCTGGCGCGGAAGCTCTTCCAGTATGCGCCGCCGTGTCGACAGCAAATCATCCAGCTCGACGGCTTGCATCGTCATTCCCTCGAACTCCGCCTTGAACACGTCCGCCAGCGGCTTCTCGTTTGGAAACAACACCTCATGTGTTGGACGGTTATGGCCCGCAAGGTAGACCACGAAGCAGTCCAGTAGCGGTTCTTCCCAGCCATGGCTTTCGAGCATCAACTTGACGTCGAACAGGTCCCGCGGATGCTGGCGATCCAGTGCCGCCACCAGCTTGCTGCCGTAGAGCTCGGCATCGGCAAGGACTGGGACCTGGATGTCCGCGGCAAACATTTGCTGGGCCGCACTCGTCAGCGAGCGGCGCATCGGATCCATCACCGTGCCACGAAAGACGAAGTTGACCTCGACCTTGACCTCCACGTCGGCGCTCCGGACGAACAGCTTTGCTTCGGTGCCGTCCCTGTTCTTGCGGAGCTCAACGTCGTACCCCAGGGCCATTACTCGCCCTTGTGCGGTGGCGAGTTCGGCGCCGATGGTCTGCAGCGCATCCTCGCGCGGCAGATCGTAGGGAACGAAGACCACGTCGATGTCCACAGACAAGCGCGGCATGTCCTGGACGAAGAGGTTGAGCGCCGTGCCCCCCTTCATTGCGAACACGGGCGACTCGAAGACGGCCGGTGCAATGTCCAGCAGCAGTTGGACTGTTCGAACGTATGCGTTGTTCACGTCGGCCGCTTTAGGTTGAGCCGCTCGCCGGACTTGGTGGTGGACACCCAGCGGCGGCCTCCGCCCAGGCGCTCACTGTGTTGGCGCGCAAGGCCAGCCCAAGACAGGCCCAGCTCCTCGGCCAGAGCATGAGCCAGCCTTGCGACCTTGATCCGTTTGAGATGGGCGAGAAGCTCTTCCAGCACAGGCTGGCGCAGCGTTCGTGCGCTCTCGACCAAGTGACGTGCCTCCTCGAGTTCCTGCCCCTTGCCCACGTCGCTCAACAATTCGAGCAGTGCTCGTTCGGCGGTGGAGACGAGCACGTCAGACCGCCCCCCATGCAATGCGCCCAAGCCGACATTGGCCGGCAGTCCTGGATCGAAGAGATGGGTCGCCTGGTAGTCCGCCGGGAAGACCGATGTGAACCAGGTCGGCAGCGATGTCGACTTGTCACCCCAAAGGATCAGCCGATCTTTGACGGCGAGGTTTTGCCGCACCCCTCGCCATGCAAGCGCAGTTTTCCCGCCGACATGCAGGCCAGGTATCGACTCTGCCAAACGGGCCAAGCTGGCATCGCGGCCCAGTTGGTCCCCTGGAAGGATGTAGACGCCGTGTCCGAGGCGCTCAAGCCAGCCAGCTTGTGCGAGCCTGGACACCTGCTTGGCGGTCAATCCACGCGCCTGCAGCCAAGTGGTCGGCACGGGCGAGCCTCGCGGCAGCTCCGGCAGCAGTTCGCGGAATAGAAAAGATGGCGAAGCTCCCATTTCAGGTGGATCTTACGGATTTTTCCATTCCGTCGCCACGCTTTGTCGATCAGCGTTCGAATCTTAAGGTCTAGCAACTATGCGGCCGAAAGCATAGAAATTCCGTCAATCTTCTTGAAGAGCCGGCAATACACCAACTTTTCTATTCCGCAAGTCAATGCACTGGCGCCGTCGACACGGCGGCCCGTCGGACGGGCTAGAGAACGAGCTTGGCCAGCGCCTCCGCGGCATGGTCCTCGCGCAGATGCCCATAGTGCTTTTCGATCATCTCGACGCTCGTCCCACTGAGCAGGGCTACGGTCAGCAGGTCGAGTCCATCGACGACCAGGTCCGTGATCGTTGAATGCCTCAAGGTGTACAGGACGGTCCCTGCAGGCAGGCCCGCAGCCGCCGCTGCTTGCTTCATCGGTTTTTTCCAGGCGTCCTTGTTCCAGGCTTTGCCGCTGCCCTGCGCGAAAAGTGGCGCAGCAGGCAGTTTGTCGGTCGTCAGCTTCGCGAGGATGCCCGCCGTGAACTTGGGCAGCTTGATACGACGATCCTGTCCGGCCTTGTCCTTGCCAATGGTCAAGACACCATGCCTCTTGTCGAACTGTCCAACGGTCAGTGCAGCAAGTGCGCCAGGCCGCAATGGCAGATGGGTCATGCCCTTGACGAACTCGACGAAGTCCGCGTCGACGCAGCTGATCAGCTTTCGCCGTTGCTCGCGATCGAGGTACACGGTCCGACGGCCGTCGGCTCCCTTCGTCGGGCGCAGCGCAACGCGCCAGGCCATGTCCGTCGTCACGTCGCCCACATCGTGTGCGTAGTTGAGTGCTGCACGAAGCGCCGCACAGTCACGGTTGACCGATGACGCGGCTCGCGGACGAGTCCGAGGGGTCTTGGCGCGTGGATCGACGACAACCGGCGTCGCAGCCAGACCGGCCCGCCAGGCATCCACCTGGCGCCTCGTGAGCTTGGCAATCGCGACGCTGCCGAAGGGTGTGTCATCGACCCATCGAGCGAACCGCGCTTGCAGGTCGTCCGCAGTGTCATCTCCCTTGGTCGTCCGCACATGCTTGACGTAGTTCTCGCATGCGATCCGAACCGTCGCGGATACGACCGCACCGCCCCGACCCAGGTGCGTGAACCACTGCTCCGCATCCTTCTTCGCGGCGTCGTAGCGCTGGGCCGGCGGCAGCTTCGAAAAGTCTCCCAAGCTGGTCTTGGCCCGATGACCAGTTTCAGGGTCCCTGTACCTCGCGTACCAAGCTCCGACGGACCCTGCTGTGAGCTTGCGATATCCGAGCATGCAGCCGCCGGCAAGCCTGACCCAATAGGGCTCCGACCTCGGCTTCGCCCTGGTCCGCGCGTCGACGGTATCGATCTTGGCACCCATGCTTTCCTCCACTTCAGAAGGCCCTTCCATTGTGGGCCAAAGTGGGCCAAAAGTGGGCCAAACGTCTATGGATTTCCCGGGACGTCGCGGGACGTTTTCATAGGAGAAATTGAAATTCGCGCATGCTCACTTTCTCCCAGTACCCTGCCCTCCGAAGGCAGGGGTTGTTGGTTCGATCCCAACCGGGCGCACCAGATGCAGCAGTGACTTACAGCACCTGAGGGTGCTCAGTTCAGCATCCAAGCGCGGTATTCGACGCTTACGGTTGCCGGCGGTTTCCCGCAGTAAATGGTTGAACGTGGGGTCTGGAGACGTTTGAGCTCGATTGATCGTCGAAGCCAGCTCGAGACCTTAGGGAGAGCGCCGGTGGCGCTGTGTCCGAGCGCGTACCTTCCCGGCAGGCGCTGAACATACTGGGCCGCCCCGGCAGGGCGGACACCCTTTACTGAAACTGTTGCTGAATGCGCTGCACGCTCTCGGCAATCATCTGGCGCAGCTCTGCGCTATAGCTGATCTTGCGGGACGGCTCTCTCACCACTGCGTCGCCAAGCTGGACACGCATGCTTGTGAGTGCAGCCGACTTCAGCAAAGAAGATCGCCATTCTTCGTTGGTCTCCGTGGACGCATTTCGTAGCGAGGGAACCTTTCGCTTGCGCAAGAGTCGTATGACGACCTCCTCAGCCTGCCGAACCGCAGCACGACGCCTCTCGGTTTCCTTGCTGTCTCGAGCTGTCCGCGCTTGGTCCCGCACCCTGATGTAGAGCGCCGCATGGGTCTTCAATGCGCAATGAGACACCTTCATTTCACGCGCAACGGATGCGACGCATTCCCCAGCTTCAAGAGCTGCGGCGAGCCTCTGCTTGAGAGTGGCGTGGTCGACAAGCTGATAGGCGCGCTTCCCTGTTCGGGGACGTCGATCCATGGGCAGATCGCACTTCTCAAGCTCACCGCGTAGCAAGGCGACCAGATCCAGTTGCTGGGTCAACGAGATGTCGATCAGGCGAAACAGGAGGCACTTAGATTTCGGAAGTCGCAGCCACACCGAGAACGAAGAGGGGGTCATGTCCAACGACTTGGCAGCGGAGACAATGCCCTTACCTGACATGCAATGTGCACGCAGGCTCGCCTTCATCCTGATGGGGTCAGCGCCTTTGAGACTGGGCAACGCCTCGACCAGGCGTCGGCATTGCCGGGCGACCCACAGGTCGGCGTCAGTGCATTCGGCCACCTCCTCTTCTGAAGAGCACTTCAAGCCGATCGACCCGCACTTCAAGCAGACACCAGGCAGGTTCGCCGGGCTGGACCGGTGCGACGCCCGTTCGCCCTGGCACCTTGGCGCAATGAGCGGACAGCAATGCTTGTCGCAGACGGTGACTGGCTCCAATCTCCAGAGCAGTCGCTCAAACATCGGCCTGCCCTCGCGGCGATCCTCGTCAAAACACTGAAGACACACCCTGCTCTCGCGCGTCACCAGCCGCTGGCCGCAGATGAAAGGCGACAGGTTGCTTAGCCCACACTGTAGAACCTCGGACACGCCGGTGTTGCGCGCAAACCAATCGGCCAGCGTTGCTGCTCTGTCGCTCACGCCAACCAGATCCTGTCCGTTCCGGTGCAGCCAATCGCGCGCCAGGCTGATTGGCTCGTGATCTTGGCCTTCGTCACCAAGGTGCTCCTCCACGAATCCTCGAGGTGACATTCGATGCTTGTGAGCCAGGCGCTTGAGGTAGCTGATGAGACTTTCCGCATTGCCACCGAGCCCGGCTGGTGGCTGCCGGAACAACCGTGGGGCGACGTTGACCGGCTCATCCTCGAAGAAAAACATGCCATCAACCATTGCGGCGACCTCCCACAACGCGCAAGAACTGCTCGTCATTCATCGCTTGAGCGCTCGGCGACCCATACGTAGCGTCCTTCAGACTCTCGGACCCCTTCACCACGTCCCTGTGGATCTTGTCCAAGGCGGCGGGCGTCTTGCGCATCTTCCCGAACATCTCCTTAGTGATGGTCTCCGTCTTCGACTTCATCTGCAGGTGGGCAAGTCGGCACAAGGCCATCTTGAGCAGGCCAATGGCCCCTACCGACATGAGCATCAACGGCCACCACATGGCGCAGAGGTCCGGAACGTTTTGGCAAGGCCAGTTGTCCTGGTACTTCTGAACTGCCATGTAGAACTCCCATTCGTTGCTGGTCTCACCCGCCTTGGGCTTTGGTGGAGGGGCCTTGAGCTCGACTGGTTGGTTGAGCTTTCCCTTCTCGACGTCCAGGTAGGGCCGGAAGTGGACGATTTCAGTTCGTCGCGCCACCTGTGCGTACTCCACCATCATGTCGGCCAGGTCGTAGTTGCCGATCAGCAAGAGCTTGAAGCCATCGATGTCGGCCAAGCTCTTGAGGGTGTCCATGACCGCCGCGTAGCCACTCTCACCAAACCGCGTCAGGTGAAACGCTTCGTCGATCATGCAGACACGCACATTGCGCTCGCGAATCATGGTCTCGACGAACTCGCGCAACGCCGCCACGGTCATTGCGCCATGTGCGTACTCAAGGCGACCACTGACCTCGTGGGTCGCTTTCGCCCCGCGTAGAACCCCAAGCCCCCCGCCGTGCAGCATCCGGCCGTAGATCACTCGCCACGACAGCGAGCGCTCGCCATTTGCAGGGGCCGAGATGTAGAGGACCGGCATGTCCGCTGCGCCGTCAGACGCATCCGTCCGGTAGCGCCTTATCAGCGCATTGCGGACGGCCCGAGTGCACGTAGTCTTCCCAGCTGCGGTCATGCCGACCAAAGCAACGATTCGGGTCTCAGCATCGCCGTCCAAGAGCTCCAGGACGTCGCCGACGACTCGGACCAGTTCGGCATGCTGCATCTGTAGCATGTGAAACCATCGAAGGCGTTCGAAGCTTGGCCTTTGGAGGATCTGTTCGCGCGTGAGCTTCTTCAGCGTCGCGTCAATGGGCAACTCTTCAGTGCGAAGCGCAGTGCTCATGTCATCGTGTTTGGACATATTCAGCTCACTTTCGATCTAGAGGAATTCTTCGAGGGCTTCGCCAACGAGGGCGTCTTCGTCTTGCCGCTGTGTGGGTTGACGCCTCGGATGCAGTTCCAACGCGGGGCTGGCAGCATCGAACTCCGCACCGCTGTGCCCCGTAGGCGCCGGCAAGGCATGGTCAACCGCTACGGCGTCATCGGCCTTGCCAACATGCATGCCAAAAGCACTGGGGTTGCGGCAAACGTCGAATTCCCGGTCGTCCCCGGTGTCGAGCATCCCGGGCTTCAGTGCACCCAACATGTTGTACATGTTGAGTAGGTACTTCTCCTCGCGCTGCTGCCCTGCCAGACGGGCGTCGTACGCCTCTGGCGGGAAGTTGTTGAACCCTTCGCCCTTGTAGGCCTCTCGGTCGGTCTTGGCGGCTGTGCCGGCTGCGCTGGAATGTGCTCGAGCGGTGATTGCGACCTCGCGCCGCGTCCGTCCGTCCAGGTGGCGCGAGTTGATGCCAACCGCGGCCTTCCACCGGCCGGCCACGTTGACATAGACGACACGCGCAGCAAAGGGCTCCACACGAACCTCGACCTTGGTTCCATTGGGAAGTTCTCGTAGGTCGGCGTGGGCGTACCACATGCCATCCACCCAGACCCCGCGCCGCGGTTCGACCTTGTGAAATGGCCGCTTCGCGTGGGGACTGGTCAACAACATCAGATTACGGTCGTAGCTGACGATGACGTGCTTGCGAGCGCCGGCCTCCTTTTGCCTCTCGATCTCGTACTGGTGCGGCGTCATGCCCAGGGCATCGCTCATCCGATGCTCCCGCGCGGTGAAGTAGTAGTCCTGCAGGATGTTGTAGGCGCTGACCAGCGTGTGAGATGCGAAGTTGAAGCCGTTCATCGACTTGGTCGTCAACCTCGGGTCCTTTAGGGAGATCGTGTTGCCGACGAGGCTCGATATCCGCTCGCGCTCAGCGGCGCCAAGCGCCGCCTCGACGGGTGCCGCGCCGCGAGGTTCCCCGGGCGGCCGATACCGCAGATCGATACCGTAGAGACGGCAAAACTCGCGCAGGGTCCCGCTCTTGAACTCCTTGCCGTTGTCGACGGAGAGAACCCGCGGCAAGCGGCCGTGCCGTCGCACGTAGTCGCGCATGACCAGTAAGACCGTGCTTGCCGACGGTGGGGCATAGAGCAGAAGCATCGCGCGGGCCTGCAACGTACCGCCGTCCTCACCGATCGACAGCCAGGGCTTGTGAAGCTGCAGCGACGGATCGTCACCGGACACGGTGGCCAAGTTGATCGGCGTGTGATCGATGTAGCAGACCTCATGAGGCAACACACCATGAACCGGCAGGTGATTTGCACCGGGCACAGTGATCTTCCCAAGCTGGTAGGCAACCCGCTTGCCCTTCCGAGCGTTGATGCTCTTCTGCTCCTTGATGCGGTGATAGAACGTGGTCTTTGAGACCGCGTAGGGTTTGGGCTTGTCGGGCTCGTCCTCTTCCATCTGCTCGCAGAGCGCCCGGTAGTACTTGAAGGCGGCAACCTTTGTCGGTGCTTCTTTCGTGTTGTATTTCTCCTTGATCGCGCGCCTGATGACGTCTTCTGATCGCTCGTCCAGGCGTGCCTGGCGGTTCCCACGGCTCTCCACGTCGTCCACAAGCGCAACGAGCGCTTCAAGGTCGTTGCGCGCTTGACGCGTCTTCGCCGCGAAGCGCTCGAGGCTCGCGACGGAGAACTTCGAAAGGTCCTTGTTGCGCAGCGCATCCAAGCGCGCTTGCGCGCGGGCGATCTGCTCTTTGGAGAGGTCGCTGTACTGCGGGCCTATTGCCCCCGAGGCATCGACCTGAAGAAGACCTTCGTCGTTCATCCGCATGAACGTGCTCAGGCTCCACGACTCTTGCTGGCCGCGCTCGTCTCGCATCAACACATCGCGCTCGGTTGCCAGTGATCTTGCCCCTGCATAACCGGACACGGTCTATGCGCTGGTTGGCGCGCTCCCGGTCTGGGTGACGCGCTGTTGATGTTGCCTGAACTCCCTGGGTGACCGCATCCGCAGGCTCGAG
>NZ_LMDU01000005.1 GCF_001425165.1 Pelomonas sp. Root405 | reverse complement strand
TATCACCGCCTGTTTGCCAGCATGAAGAAGCACGGCATCGAGCCCTGGGTGACGATGTTCCACTGGGACCTGCCGCAGGCGCTGGAAGACCGCGGCGGCTGGGCGTCGCGCGTGACGGTGGACGCGTTCGCGCGCTATGCCGACACCATCGTCAAGGCCTTCGCCGGCGAGGTGAAGCACTGGATCACGATGAACGAGATCCGCTGTTTCACGCAGCTGGCTTATGGCTACGGCACCAAGGCGCCCGGCCGCACCGAGAGCGCCGCGGTGGTCAACCAGACCTTCCACCATGCGCTGCTGTGCCACGGCCATGGCGTGCGGGCCGTGCGCGAGTTCGGCGGCGCCGGCGCGGTCGTCGGCCTGACGGACAACCTCGATGTCTGCATTCCCGTGACCGAGACGCCGGCCGACATCGCCGCGGCCAAGGCCTGGTTCCTGCAGATGAACGCGCATGTGCTGGGCGCCATGCATGCCGGCCGYTATCCCGCGGAGTACCTCGAACGCGTCGGCCCGGATGCGCCCGATGTGCGGCCGGGCGATTTCGACCTCATCAGCCTGCCGACTGACCACCTCGGGCTGAACATCTACACRGGGACCTATGTGCGCGCCGGCAAGAACGGCGCCGCCTTCCAGGCCCTGCCGCCGCCCGTCAACTACCCACGSGCCGACAGCCCCTGGCTGCGCCTCGTGCCCCAGTCCATCTACTGGGCCACRCGCTTCGCCGCGGAGTGCTACGGCCACCAGGCKCTCTAYATCACCGAGAACGGCTGCGGCTACAACGACGAGCCGGTCGTCGACGGCGAGGTGCTGGACCTGCACCGCCGCGACTTCCTGCGCAAYCACCTGCGYGAGGCCCACCGCGCGATTGCCGACGGCGTGCCGCTGAAGGGCTACTTCCTGTGGTCGTTCATCGACAACTACGAGTGGGAAGACGGCTACCAGCGCCGCTTCGGCATCGTGCATTGCGATTACGCCACGCAAGTGCGCACGCCCGCTTTCACCGTCGATAGGGCCGCGCAGCTTGGCGCGCAGGTCGAGGATCTNCTGAAGGGCTACTTCCTGTGGTCGTTCATCGACAACTACGAGTGGGAAGACGGCTACCAGCGCCGCTTCGGCATCGTGCATTGCGATTACGCCACGCAAGTGCGCACGCCCAAGCTGTCGGCGCGCTATTACGCCGATGTGATCCGTGAACGCCGAATCCTCTGAAATGAAGCGGGTCGAGCCAAGCCCTCTATATTCCCTCGCGCCGCAGCGGGCCTCCGCCCCCCATGCGGTCTACCGAGGACCATCCAGATGACTTCTTCTCGCCCCCTGCGCCGCCGCCAGCTCCTTGCCGCCACCACCCTGCCGGTACTCGCGCCGGCCGCGTTGGCCGCGACGCCACAGCCCCTTTCTGCGGCCAAACTGACAGCGTTGACATACGCCAGCGCCTTCCCTGCGGATTTCGCCTTCGGCGTCGCTGCGGCGTCCGCGCAGATCGAGGGCGCGGCCTTCGAGGACGGCAAGGGCGAGTCCGTCTGGGACCGCTTCGCCCGCATCCCCGGCAAGGTCTACCAGGGCCACACGCCCGACGTGGCCTGCGACCACTACCACCGCTTCGACGAAGACTTCGCCTTGATGGCCTCGCTCGGCATCAAGAAGTACCGCCTGTCCCTCGCCTGGCCGCGCATCTACCCGAATGGCGACGGCGCGCTGAATCAGAAGGGGCTGGACTTCTATCACCGCCTCTTCGCCAGCATGAAGAAGCACGGCATCGAGCCGTGGGTGACGCTGTTCCACTGGGACCTGCCGCAGTCGCTGGAGGACCGCGGCGGCTGGACCTCGCGCGTCACGGTCGATGCGTTCGCAACCTACGCCGACACCGTCGTCAAGGCCTTCGCCAAGGACGTGAAGCACTGGATCACGTTGAACGAGATCCTCTGCTTCACGCTGCTGGGCTACGGCACCGGCACCAAGGCGCCGGGCCGCAAGGAGAGCGCCAAGGTCGTCAACCAGACCTATCACCACGCGCTGCTGTGCCACGGGCACGGGGTGAGGGCCGTGCGCAAGTTTGGCGGCAAGGGCGCCGTCGTCGGCCTGACCGACAACTGCGCCGTGTCCGTGCCCGTGACGGAAACGCCGGCCGACATCGCCGCCGCCAAGGCCTGGTTCATCGACCGCAATGCGCAGATCCTGGGCGCCATCCAGGCCGGCAAGTACACCGCCAACTTCCTGGCGCGCGTGGGTGCCGACGCGCCCGACGTGCAGCCCGGCGACTTCGCCCTCATCAGCCTGCCGACCGACTTCCTCGGCCTCAACATCTACAGCGGCACCTTCGTGCGCGCCGCCAAGACCGGTGCGACAGATAGCGGCTACGAAACGCTGACCAACCCCACCAACTATCCCCGCGCAGACAGCCCCTGGCTGCGCCTCGTGCCGCAGTCCATGTACTGGGCCACGCGCTTCTGCCACGAGGTCTACGGCCACGCCGCGATCTACATCACCGAGAACGGCTGCGGCTACGACGACGAGCCCGTCGTCAACGGCGAGGTGGTGGACCTGCACCGCCGCGACTACCTGCGCAGCTACCTGCGCGAGGCCCATCGCGCCATTGCCGACGGCGTGCCGCTGAAGGGCTACTTCCTGTGGTCGTTCATCGACAACTACGAATGGGAAGACGGCTACCAGCGCCGGTTCGGCATCGTCCACTGCGACTTCAAGACGCAGGTCCGCACGCCCAAGCTGTCTGCCCGCTATTACTCCGACGTCGTGAAGACAAGAAAGATCCTGTGAACGCCAGCACCCTCCACATGGCGCAGCTTGCGCCAGCGGCCAGCGACCGCCTGCCCATGCGGCAGAAGGTCGGCTTCGGCCTTGGTTCCATCCTCGACATGTGGGGGCACTGGCTCTACCCGTCGCTGGCCTTCCACGTCTTCAACATCTTCCTTGGCGTGGCGCCGGGCCTGATCTCGACGGTGCAGATGGTCAAGATCTTTATCGACGCGGCCAGCGATGCGATCTTCGGCTGGATCTCGGACAACACGCGCACCCGGTACGGCCGGCGGCGCCCGTTCATCCTGATCGGCGGCATCCTGGCCGGCATCGGCCTGCCGCTGATGTTTGCCGTCGGCAAGGGCTGGACGGACATGCAGTACTTCGCCTTCATGCTGGTCAGCATGGTGATCTACGTGCCCATCATGAGTTGCTTCAACATGCCCTGGGTCAGCCTCGGCTCGGAAATGACGCCCGACTATCACGAGCGCACGACCGTGATGGCCATCCGCAACGTCATCCAGAAGGGGCCGGAGCTGGCGATGTTCTTCGCCGCGCAGTTCACGACGCTGGCCATCTTCAACGACCCCGACACCGGCAAGCCCGACATCCTGCGCGGCGCGCAGACCTATTGCGCCATCCTGGGCGCCATCATGGTGGCGGTGTCCATCGCCATCTTCCTGATGGTGCGCGAGCGCTACTACGAAAAGCTGGTGTCGCGCACGCAGACCCACATCCCGTTTGCCGACACGCTGTGGCGCACCCTGCGCTGCCAGCCCTTCCGCCATGTGCTGCTGATGGCGCTGGCCTACGGCATCGGCACGGCGATGGTGGGCGCTTTGGGCTACTACGCCACGGTCTATTACGTCTGCCAGGGCGACATCGTGCTGGCGACGAAATGGAACACCGCGATGGGCCTGGCCGGCATGGCCTTCGGCTTCGCGGGCATTCCGTTCTTCTGGTGGCTCGCACGCCGCTTCGGCAAGCGCGCGGCCTTGGCCACGGTGCTGGCGTTGGCCATCTGCGCCTTCATTGGCGACTGGTGGTTGTATGACCCGGCGCGGCCCTACCTGCAGCTGTTCGCCTGCGGCTTCGTCGCCTTCACCGGCGCGGGCTTCTGGACGCTGTACAACGCCACCATCGGTGACGTGGTGGACTACGACGAAGCCCAGACCGGCCAGCGTCGCGAGGGCTCGTTCTCCGCCTGCCAGTCGTGGATCACCAAGGTGGGCATCGCCCTGGGCGTGGGCGCTTCGGGCTGGATCCTGCAAGCCACCGGCTTCGATTCCAAGCAGGCCATCCAGACGCCCGAGGCCATCTTCTGGATACGCATCCTGCTGTCTGGCATCCCCGTTATCGGTCTGGTGCTGGCGCTGATCGCCATCCTGCGCTTCCCGCTGACGGAGGCCCGCATGCTGGAGATTCGCGGGCAACTCGAAGCCACGCGGGGCAAGGTATGACGATTTCACGACGCACGGCGCTTCAAGCCGCACTGGCGGGAACGGCGGTCAGCCCTGCACTGGCCGCACCGCGCTTCGCCGCCGGCATCGAAGGCCAGCGCAAGGCCGACCTGGGCAACGGCACCTACCTGAACCCCATCGTCGCCGGCGACCACGCCGACCCGACGATCCTCAAGGACGGCGCCGACTACTACATGACGTTCTCGTCCTTCCAGTCTTACCCGGGCGCCGTCATCTGGCACTCGCAGGACCTGGTGAACTGGACGCCGATCACGGCTGCGTTGACGCAGCCCATCGGCACGGTGTGGGCGATGGACCTCATCAAGCACGCGGGCCGCTTCTACATCTACATCCCGGTGCTGCAGGACAACGGCACGGGCGTCTACGTCATCCATGCCGATGACATCCGCGGCCCGTGGAGCGCGCCTGTCGACCTGAAGATGCCTGGCTGCATCGACCCCGGCCACGTCGTCGGCGAAGACGGCAAGCGCTACCTCTTCGTCAACGGTGGCCGCCGTGTGCGGCTCAAGGACGACGGCCTTGCCACCGACGGTCCGCTGGAGGACAACGCCTGGAAGCCCTGGCAGTACCCCAAGGACTGGGTCGTCGAGATGTTCGCGCCCGAGGGCCCGAAGCTGTTCAGGCGCGGCGAGTGGTTCTACCTGATCTCGGCCGTCGGCGGCACGGCCGGCCCACCCACCAGCCACATGGTCACCGTCGCCCGCTCGCGCTCCGTGCACGGCCCGTGGGAAGACGCCCCTAACAATCCCATCGTGCGCACCGTCAGCGCCAGCGAACCCTGGTGGTCGCGCGGCCATGCGACTGTCGTCGAAGGGCCGGCAGGCGACTGGTGGATGGTCTATCACGGCTATGAGAACGGTTTTCGCACGCTCGGCCGCCAGGCGCTGCTGGAGCCGGTCGAGTGGACGAAGGACGGCTGGCTGCGCGCCAAGGGCGGCACGCTGGACCGGCCGCTGCCCAAGCCCCGATTGAGAAGTCCTGGCGGCAAGCCGAGCAAGGCCGGCTTCGCACTGTCCGACGACTTTTCCAGCGGCAGGCTGGGTCTGCAATGGGCCTTCCACGCGCCCAGCCCGGATGAAGCCAAACGCCTGCGCTTCGAAGACAAGTCGCTCCTCATCCGCGGCAAGGGCAAGGCGCTGCCCGACTCCTCGCCGCTGACCTGCCAGGCCGGCGACCGCAGCTACGAGGTCTCGGTCGAGCTGGAGATCACCGGAGGCGACCCCAATAGCCACGGCGGCCTGGCGCTGTTCTACGAAGAGCGCGGCCACGTCGGCATCGGCTTCAGCAGCACGCAGATGTTCACCTACGGCTACGGCCAGGAGCATTCGTGGATGCGCGAAAGCATGGCCACCCGCCGCGTCCATATCCGCCTCGTCAACCGCGAGAACGTCGTCACCTGGCACTACTCGCACGACGGCGGCAAGACCTGGAAACAGCATTCATGGCAGATGGAGGTCTCGGGCCTGCATCACAACGTGTTCGGCGGCTTCGTCAGCCTGCGGCCAGCGCTGTTCAGTGCCGGGGCCGGAGAAGTGCGCGCCCGCAACTTTGTCTACAGAGGACTTCCCACATGACTTCGCTCCGTTCGCTCCGCCGCCGCCAACTGCTTGCAGCCGCCGCGCTGCCGCTCATGACCACGCCCTCTTTTGCCGCGCCGCAGAAGCGCCGCATCGTGCTCGACCTAGCCCAGGCCACCCAGCCGCTGGACCGATTCTTCGATCACTGCGTCGGCGCCGACTACCCCGGCACGACCTTCCGCCCCGATGCGCTCGCGCAGTTGAAGACGACGGTGGACGAGCTGGGCTTTCGCTACCTGCGCTTCCACGCGATCTTCCACGACGTGTTCAAGACGGTCACGCGCGACGCCGCCGGCAAGCTGGTGTTCGACTTCACCAACATCGACAAGCTCTACGACTCGATGCTGGCGAGGCGCATCAAGCCCTTCATCGAGCTGGGCTTCACGCCACTGGCCCTGAAGACCTCGGACAACAAGATCTTCTATTGGGAAGGCAACACCTCCCATCCCGAACCGACCGGATGGGTCGCGCTGATCGACGCCTTCACGCGCCATCTGCTGCAGCGTTATGGCGAGAAGGAAGTGCGCACCTGGTATTTCGAAGTCTGGAACGAACCCAACCTCGACGGCTTCTGGGAGAAGGCCGATCAAAAGGCCTACTTCGATCTCTACACGCGCACGGCCAAGGCCATCAAGGCCATCGATCCGCAGCTGCCGGTCGGCGGCCCGTCCACGGCCGGCGCGGCGTGGGTGCCGGAGTTCCTGGCGCATGCCAAGGCGACCAACACACCGGTGGACTTCATCACCACTCACACCTACGGCGTGGACGCAGGGTTTCTGGACGAGTACGGCGTGGAAGACCGCATGCTGTCGCCCAGTCCGGA
This sequence comes from Pelomonas sp. Root405, assembly GCF_001425165.1. Taxonomy (GTDB): domain Bacteria; phylum Pseudomonadota; class Gammaproteobacteria; order Burkholderiales; family Burkholderiaceae_C; genus Pelomonas. Next base: position 74,448 of record NZ_LMDU01000005.1, on the reverse strand, counting down.
TGCCATCGTGGGCGACGTGCGGCGCGTGCGCAAGGAGATCGAGGCTTCGCAACTGCCCGGCCTGCCGCTGTTCTTCACCGAGTGGAGCACCAGCTACAACCCACGGGACCTCGTGCACGACAGCTACATGAGCGCGGCCTACGTGCTGACCAAGCTGAAGCAGACGCAGGGCCTTGTGCAGCACATGAGCTACTGGGTCTACAGCGACCTGTTCGAAGAACCCGGCCCGCCCGACGCGCCCTTCCACGGCGGCTTCGGGCTGATGACGCGCGAGGGCGTTCGCAAGCCGACCTGGTTCACCTACAAATACCTGGCCGCGCTGCAGGGCAAAGAGGTGCCGAGCAGCGACCCGTTCAGCTGGGCGGCGAGCGACGGCCAGCAGGTCAACGCCATCCTCTGGGACTGGCGCAACACCGACCAGAAGGTCAGCAACCGCAGCTTCTTTGGCAAGCCGCGGCCGTCCAAGGACGTCGGCACGGCCACTGTCGAACTGCGCAACCTGCCGCCCGGCCGCTACACGCTGACGCAGCGCCGCACGGGCTACGAAGTCAACGACGCCCATACCGCCTACCTGAAGATGGGCTCGCCCAAGAACCTCGACGCGAAGCAGCTCGCCACACTGCAGGGCCTGACGACGGACAAGCCCGAAGTTCGGCGTGAGCTGGTCGTGGGCGCCACCGGCACGGCCACCGTGACGCTGAAGCTGCGCAGCCACGACGTCGTGTTGCTGAGCCTGCAGAAGGCAGGCGCATGAAGCGACGCAACGCGCTCGTGGCGCTGCTGCCGCTGGCGGGCTGCGGCGGTGGCGGCGCGGAAGCTGCATCCACGCCCGCACCGGCACCGGCACCCGCACCCACCGGCATGCGCGACCTGACCAGCCTGCAGTTCAGCAAGCTGATGGGCTCGGGCTGGAACCTCGGCAACGCGCTCGAAGCCATCGGCGGCGAAACCGCCTGGGGCAACCCGGCCACCACGCAGACCTTGATGAACGCCGTCAAGGCCGCCGGCTTCAAGACCGTGCGCATCCCCGTGTCTTGGAAGCAATACGCCGACGCCAACGACAACATCAGCGCAACCTGGATGGCGCGCGTCGCCGAGGTCGTGGGCTTCGCGCAGAAGGCTGGCCTGTTCGCCATCATCAACATCCATTGGGATGGCGGCTGGATGCAGCCCACCTTGGCCGCCCAGGCGATGGCCAACGCGCGCATCACCAAGTTCTGGACGCAGATCGCGAATCACTTCAAGGGCCATGACGACACGCTGCTGTTCGCCGGCACCAACGAAGTCATGGTCACCGACGACTACAGCACGCCCAAGGCCGAGTACGTCATGGTGCAGAACGGCTTCAACCAGGCCTTTGTCGCCGCCGTGCGCGCCACCGGCGGCAACAACGCCATGCGCCATCTCGTCGTGCAGGGCTTCAACACCAACATCGACCACACCCTCGCCTTCGCCGTCATGCCCACCGACTCGGCCAGGGACAGGCTGATGATGGAAGTGCACTACTACGACCCCTTCAACTTCACGCTCAACGAGAAGAGCACCACCTGGCAATGGGGCGCCGGCGCGACCGACCCCAAGGCCAGGGAAGCCGGCTTCGATGAAGCCTGGGCCGACGCGCAGTTCCAGAAGATGAAGACGGCCTATGTGGACAAGGGCATCCCCGTCATCCTTGGCGAATTCGGCGCCATCCGCCGCACCGAGTACCCGGGCGCCGAGGCGTATCGCCTGGCCTGGAACAAGCACGTTGCCCGGTCGGCCTGGACACGGGGCCTGGTGCCGGTCTACTGGGACGCCGGTGCGGCCACCCAGAACCACAGCATGGGCCTGTTCAACCGCACCAGCGGTGCGCAGGTCTACCCCGAGCTGATCAAGGCCCTGGTCGACGCGGCGCGTTGACCGACGCGCGGCACGCTGCCGGCGTAACGTTTGCAAGCGCCACCGAAAGCCGCGACGCACATCGACTATCCTGTTAGCGAGCGCCCTCAACACGGGCGCGGCACGGAGCCGATGTGCAACCAAGCGGCCAACCCCGGGAGGGTGGTGCTTCTTTCGAGGAGGGCGCAGCCCGGAGCGGGCCGGCCTTCCTGCTGGACCAGCCTGCCGGCCCGCGCGAGCGCCGCCATGCGCTGATCGTCGTGCTGCTGTCGGTGCTGGTGTTTGCCGCCCTGGTGCCCTTTGCGAAGGTGAAGCTGGCGCCGGTGCCGGCCTTCATTCCCATTTACCAGTCGGCCCTGGTGCTGACGGACCTGATCACGGCCGTGCTGCTGTTCGGCCAGTACCGCATCCTGCGCTCGCAGGCCCTGCTCGTGCTGGGCTGCGGCTACCTGTTCACGGCGCTGCTGACGACGGCGCACACACTGAGTTTCCCGGGCCTGTTCAGCACCACCGGCCTGCTGGGCGCCACGACACAGACCACCGTCTGGCTCTACATGCTCTGGCATGCGGGCTTTCCGGTCTTCGTGCTGGGCTACCTGGCACTCAAGACGCGACCCCGGCTGGCCGTGCCGGCGCAGCTCTGGCCGGCCGTCACGCTGGTGGCCGGCGCCGGCTGCATCGCGCTGACGACGCTCGGCCACGCCTGGCTGCCCGACCTGCTCGTCGGTGGCCGCTATTCGCTGACCTTCCAGCTCACCGTCGGCTGCGTCTGGGCCCTCAGCCTGGTCGCGCTGGCCGCGCTGTGGCGCCAGAAGCCGCGCACCGTGCTCGACCTGTGGCTGATGGTGGTCTGCCTGGCGTGGTTGCTCGACATCGCGCTGGCGGCCATGCTGAACGGGGCGCGCTTCGACCTCGGCTTCTACGCCGGCCGCATCTATGGCCTCGTCGCCTGCTCGGTCGTGCTGCTGGAACTGCTGCAGGAAAACAGCACGCTGTATGCGCGCCTGTTCAAGGCCTACGAAGCGCGCCAGCAGCAAAGCGAGGCCCTGGCCATCGCACGCGACGAGGCCCAGGCTGCCAATGCGGCCAAGAGCCTTTTCCTGGCCAGCATGAGCCACGAGATCCGCACGCCGATGAACGCCGTCATCGGCCTGACCAACCTCGTGCTGGAGACCCGTCTGGACCCGCGCCAGCGCGACTACCTCGGCAAGGTGCAGACCTCCTCCAAGGCCCTGCTGACGCTGCTCAACGACATCCTCGACTACTCCAAGATCGAGGCCGGGAAGATCACGCTGGAGGCCGAGGAGTTCAGCCCCGAGGAGCTGATCGAGAACGTCGGCCACCTCTTCTCCGCGCGACTGGAGGAGGCTGGGCTGGACCTGATCTTCGAGTTCGACGAGCGCCTGCCCGACCGCCTCGTGGGCGACAGCCTGCGCCTGACGCAGGTGCTCAGCAACCTCCTGGGTAATGCCATCAAGTTCACGCCCAAGGGCGAAATCGTCGTGGGCGCTGAAATGCGCGGCGAGCAGGGCGGCCGCGTGCACCTCGCCATCAGCGTGCGCGACACTGGCATCGGCATGTCGCCCGCGCAGGTCGGCCAGCTCTTCCAGGTCTTCGGCCAGACCGACGCCTCCATCGCGCGTCGCTACGGCGGCACCGGCCTGGGCCTGGCCATCTCCAAGCGACTGGTGGAGCTGATGGACGGCAGCTTCGACGTCCGCAGCGAGCCGGGCAAGGGCAGCACCTTCAGCTTCAGCTGCAGCTTCGGCAAGGCCAAGCCGGGCGCCGAGCGCATCGACCTGCACCGCATCCGCGGCATGCGGGCGCTGGTCGTGGACGCCCAGCCCACCGAGCGCCTCGTCCTGCAACAGATGCTGCAGAGCTGGCGCTTCCAGGTCGGGGTCGCCTCATTTGGCGACGAGGCCCTGTACCGCCTGCGCCAGGCCGACCCGAGTCACCCCTACGAGCTGCTGCTGATCGACTGGAAGACCACGGGCGCCGACTTCGTCGACGCGGCCTGCCGCATCGCCGTCGAGCGCGGCGCGCCGGCGCCGGCCGTCATCGCGCTCGGCAGCCTGCATGCCAGCCTCGGCGTTGCCGAGGAGCTGCAGAGCCGGCCCGACGCGCAGGTGCTGGTCAAGCCGGTCACGCCGTCGCGCCTGTTCGATGCCCTCGCCCAGCTGCAGCGCCGCGCGCCGGTGGTGGCCAGCCCTGCGGTGGCCAGCAGCAGCATGGCCGACCTGGCCGACAGCATGCGCGCCATCCATGGCGCACGCGTGCTGCTGGTCGAGGACAACCCCGTCAACCAGCAGGTCGCCTGCGCCTTCCTGGAGATGGTCAAGCTGCAGGTCGAGGTGGCCGAGAACGGCCTGGAGGCCATCGAGCGCATCCGGCACGAGGCCTTCGACGCCGTGCTGATGGACATGCAGATGCCCGAGATGGACGGCCTGACTGCCACGCGGCTGATCCGTGCCATGCCGGAACACGCGCGCCTGCCCATCATCGCGATGACGGCAGGCGCCATGGAGACCGACGTGCAGGACTGCCTGGCCGCGGGCATGAACGCCCACGTCAGCAAGCCCATCGACCCGCGGCAGCTGGTGCGCACGCTGCTGGCATGGGTGCCGCCGGCGGCGCGCGGCCAGCAGGCCTAGGTCGCCAGCCGCTCGAAGTCCATCACCCAGTTCGTCTCCCAGGTCTGGCCGCCGTCGGCCGAGAAGGCCTGCTGCCAGCGCGGCTTGGCGGTGGCGGTGTCGGTCCAGCGGAAGCGCACGCGCACGGGCTGGCCGCGCAGTTCGTCGTCGCACTGGAACTCGCCCACGCCATCGACAAAGCCACCCACGACCGGCGGATCCAGGCGATGCGGGTTGCGGCTGTCGATCCACCAGATCGACCATTGCCGCGTGGCCGGGTCGAAGGTCCGCATGGATGCCGCGCGGTAAGGCCCGGTCGGCAGCTCCAGCACGTTGTCGTCGATGTTGCCGAGGCCGCCGAGCAGCGGCCACATGCGGCAGTTGCCGCTGAAGCTCTCCCACTCCTCGCAGCCAAGCAGGCGCTCTTTCAGGCGGCGGTGGCTGATCTGCCAGTGGCCGATCAGGAAGTCAAAGTCTTGCGGTGTGGATTGGTTATTCATGGCGATGTCAAAGGCGGATTGCGGATCGGTTGGTGGGAGACAGGCGCAGATGCTGGCTGGCGCGCGCCTGCCAGGGCTGCAGGCGGGTGTCGATGTCGTTCGCCCAAGCCTCCGCAGCGGCAGCGTCGCTGAACAGGGCCAGGGCGACCAGCACCGGCTCGCCCTCACGCAGCGGCAGGCGCGGGAAGTTGTTGGACGCCGCCTCGCTGACATACCAGGCCAGCGCCGCGGTAGCCTGGCAATGCGCCAGCAGCGCGGCGTCGGCCGGTGCCTTCAGGTGCAGCACGAGCACGCGCAACAGCCCTCGCGCGTCGCCTTCGACGCATGGCGGATGGGGCAGCGCTGCACCGTCCCAGGCCGGGCGCAGCAGCAGCACGTCGTCGGAGTCGATCATGGTCGCGTTGGCCGCATCGCGGTGCGCCGCCCAGGCCGGGCCACCGTAGAAGGCGGGCAGCGCATCGCCGCGTGCAGCCATGTCGGCAAAGCCACGGAACCAGACGAAGCGGTCGGCGTCATCCAGGTCGCGGAACTGGCCGAGCACGCGCATGCCGACCGCCTCCTGCGTATCGACGAACTCGCGGTCGAACAGCTCGATCAGCGTGTCGCGCTGGCCGGGGTGTAGGGTGTACTGGCGCAGCTCGACGACACGGCAGTCGGGCGCGGCAGGGAGAGACAACGATGGCATCGGCAGGTTTCCACGGGGTTCAGCGAGCGCCGCAGTCTGCGCCGCCTCAGCTGACAACCTGCGGCAGCAGTCAGTCGGCAGGCACCGGCAATGCGAGCCCGCGCTTGAGCACACCCATCGCGACCTGCGTCGTGTAGCGGCGCACGTTGGCGTTGTCGGCCAGCAGCCGCGCCATCAGCGCCTCGTAGGCGGTCGCATCGGGCGCGGTGACGACGAGCACGAAGTCGGCCTCGCCGGTCACATAGAAGGCCTGCTGCACCGCCGCTTCGGCGTCCAACCAGGCGCGCAACCGCGCCATCAGCTCGGGCCGCTCGCTCTCGACCTGAAGGCCGGCGATGAAGGTCGTGGGCCGCCCGACCTGCGCCGCATCGAGCACGGCGACCTGCCGCACGATCACGCCCTGCTCGCGCAGCCGGCGCAGGCGCCGCTGGATGGCCGACGGCGACAGGCTGACATGCTCGGCCAGTTGCTCGGCGGTCAATGCCGCGTCCTGCTGCACAAGAGCAAGCAGCTGGCGGTCGAAGCGGTCCAGGTCAGTCATCGAGATTGCGGCCAAACGGCGGGAGGGCGGCCGATCTTGCCGCAAATCGTCGCGGTCCCGTTTCTAGGATGACGGGCTTTCCCACTGGAGTTCTTCCCGATGATCGACCACGTGTCCCTGGGCACCCGCCGCTATGCCGAATCGGTGGCTTTCTACAGCCAGGTGCTGGCGCCGCTCGGCATGGCGCTGCTGCGCGACACCGGCGCCGAGGCCGCCTTCGGCACGCCCGAGCGCTGGTGCTTTTTCCTCTACCCGGTGCCGGACGGCGAGGCCGTCGCGGCACGCGGCGCTCACGTCGCGCTGGGCGCACCGGGCCGCCAATCGGTGGCCGCCACGCACGCGGCCGCACTCGCTGCCGCGGCCCGAGACATCTTCACGCCGCGCACGCGGCCCGACATCAGCGACACCTACTTCGGCGCGATGTTCCATGACCTCGACGGGCACCGCATCGAGGTGCTGACCCACGACGCTTGACGGCGTCATTGCGGCCGACCCTAGCTGCGGCTGCCCCGAATTGCGGGTGGCCGCAGCTAGCGGGGTTGAACGGTTACGAATGCAATGGCATCGCGACTGAATCAAACCCCTGAGGAGCTTTCAATGACCACCATCCAAGCGACCAGCACGGCGTCGCTCAGCACCACGTCAGCCCTGTCCGAGTCCAACCCGACCAACGCCAGCACCAAGATGGAAGGCGGCAAGGCGGTGTTCGAGAACGACAACTACCGCATCACCGCGGGCGACAACAACGAAGTCCACATCTTCAACAAGAAGACCGGCGAGGACTACAAGATCTGGGGCGACCCGCACGTCAACATCGACGGCAAGCACGAGTTCGACTTCTGGGGCACGACCACCTTCGCGCTGGAAGACGGCACCAAGGTCACCATCGAGACCACGCCCTGGAACGGCAACCAGAACGCGACGGTGGCCAGCACGGTCAACATCACCAACGGCGACTACGGCGTGCAGATCAAGGGCGTGGACACCAACAAGGTGGGCGACCTCAAGATCAACGAGGCGAAGGGCTGGGGCGAGACGCTGGACTGGACCCACGACGACGGCAACGTGCTGCAGGAGAACCCGGCCGGCAAGGGCTTCCTGGCGGTGGACGCCGACGGCAAGATCCAGAAGGTCGACCAGAACTACATCAACAAGACCGACCTGCAGCTCAACGCCGGCAAGCCGGCCAAGCCGGTGGACCAGGGTGCGCAGGACCGCGCAGCCGACTTCGTCAAGGACCTGTTCAGCATGTTCAGCGGCCTGCTGTCGGCCTCGTTCACTGGCGCCTTCCTGGGCGCGCTGGCGGCCTCCAGCGAGAGCCGCGAACCCGCGGCCCGCGATGCCAACCGCTTCTCGCTGACCTTCGTCCGCCTGGACTTCTGAACGGGAGACCGCCATGAGCGTGCAAGCCCTTGACGGCGGCGGTTCCGCCGTACGGTCAACGCCGGTCACGCGCGACCCCGCCGCCGAGGTGGTGGGCCGCGCGACCGACCCGCGAACCGGCCAGGTCGACACCCAGCGCCTGGCTGGCTGGGTGGTGGACGCCCGCCGCAGCGACCCGCAGAACGCCGAGACCGCACACGCGGCCATCGAGCGCAACCTGCTGGACTCGGGTCGCCTCGTCGAGCTGGGCCACTATCACGAGGACCTGCGCCAGGCGGCCGCTGCTGGCGGCACGCCGCCCGCAGCGGCGGCCGGCGCCGACCCCATCCCGGGCGCGGGCCTCTGGGCGGCGGGCCAGGGCATGGTGCAGGGGGGCGGCCAGGTGCTGCGCGACAACCCCATCCTCGTCAAGCAATGGGAGGCCACGACCAGCGCCTGGACGGGCCGGGGCGGCTTCACCCGCGGGCTGACGCAGCTGCTCAATGACGGCGGCATCCAGATCGCGCCGGGCGTCAATGCGTCGCCACCGGGTTCGCTCGGTCGCACGTCGGGCGTGCCGTCGGCGGTAGCCAACAACACCAACGGTTCGCTGGCGCGCGACGCCATCGCCGACCGCTGGCGGGCCGCCGGTGCCGACGTGCGCGTCGAAGTGCCGGTGCAGAACGGCGCGCGCGTGGTGGACGTGGTGGTTCAGCCGCCAGCGGCCGACCCGCGCATGGCCCAACGCATCGAGATCGAGTCCAAGGTCGGCCGCACCGGGTTGGGCAGCAGCATCCGCGGCCAGGTGGCGCATGACGTGGAGCGGCTGCAGGCCAACCGCACCATCCGTGGCGGCGGCCAGCTGCTGGAAAACGTCGGGCGTGTCGCACGGCCCGTCGGTGTCGTGCTGGACGCCATCTCCCTCACCCAGGCCTACAAGGCCGACGGCAATCGCATCGGCGAGAACACCGGGCGTACAGCGTCCGGCGTCGCCGGCGGCGCGCTCGGGGGCTGGGGCGGCGCCGCGGCGGGTGCGGCCATCGGCACGGCCATCTTCCCCGGCGTGGGCACGGTGGTCGGCGGTGTGGTCGGCGGCATCGCCGGCGCCTTCGCCGGCGACACGGCCGGCAAAGGCATCTTCGATACGGTAAAAGGCTGGTTCTGACCCTGGCCTGCTCTTGAATGGGCGGCCCACGAGGCCGCCCATTTTTCTTGCCTGCTCACCATGATGAACCTCATTCAGCGCTGGTTCTCCCCACCCCGGGCTACCGGCTGGGATTTGGGCGACTACCCGCCTTTCGAACTGCCCCACCCCGGCTCAGGCGCCGTGCTCAGCGAGAGCCAGGCGCGGCAGAACTGGGTCTATTGGCAGGCCACGCTCGCCGAGCGCCAACGGCTGCTGCGCGACTGGCTGCTGGCCCACCACGGCCCCGACCCGCAGGCGCTGCAGGGGACTGACTACTCGAAGGCGCTGAAAGCCTGGGCCAAGGCGAACTTCGCCAAACTGCCCGCCTTCGCCAGCCTGCCGAAGCACAAGCCTTGGCCCGACTGCACGCGCAGCGGGCCCTTCATCGTCTACAGCCTGCTGGGCGACCTGGCGGCCAGCCTGGGCGAAGCCATCATTCGTGGCAACGGGCATTGGCGCTGGGGGCTGAACCTCGACGCCACCGACCTGGCCGACGACATGGCCACATCACGGCGCGTCGTGCTGCTGGCCGACCTGAAGCGCCCGACGCCGGAAGCCAGCGAGGCGGTACTGGACCTGGAGGACATCGTCTTCTCGGCCCATCGCTTTCCCGAATCGGTGGACTTCATCCACCTGGACAAGTGGTCGACGACCGTGGGCGACGCGATCGCCGGCCGGCACTACGACTTCTGACTCGATTGCGGCCAACCCCAGCTGCGGCTGCCCCGAATTGCGGCCAGCACTAACTGGCGGACACAGCGAAGTGGGACTGCAATAGCGCTTCCAGCCCTCGATCAGGAAACGCCATGGCAGCCGTCCAGACCTACCGCGTGCAAAGCGGTGACACCGTCACAGAGATCGCCCAGCGCAACGGCGTGTCGGCCGAGGCGCTGATGCGCGCCAACGGCATGGACGTGTCCCGCGCCGACGGCCGCATGGGCAGCAGCCCGCGCGACCCCGACCGACTGCGGGTTGACCAGCAGCTCGTCATCCCCGTGGCGACGCCAGGGTTGGAACGCAGCCACCGCGTGGTGGCCGGCGAGACACTGGCCGGCATCGCCGACCGCTGGGACGTCAGCCTGCCGCAGCTGCTCGCGGCCAATCCGCAGTTCGACGCCGGCAAGCTCGGCGCAGGCCGTGGCGCCGGCGCGGGCCGCGACCCCGACCGGCTCGCCATCGGCGATCTCATCCACCTGCCCGGCGCCCATCCGGGTGCGCCGACACAGCCGCCCGCTGCGGCCGCGCCGACCGCCACGGCCACGGCAGCCCAGGCTGGCGGCACGCTGGACCTGCGCCGCTTCACCGACCCGGCCCTCGGCTCCAACGCCGCAGCGGCCATCGTCATCGGCCATGCGGAAGGCACGCGCCGGCCCGACGGCGGCTTCACCGCGGCCTATGGCGGCCACACCGACCCCGGCAACGCGGCGCACAACCGCGGCTCGTTCTCGTACCAGCACGCGGCCAATAGCCCCGCCGACGCGGACCGCCGCCAGCTGCAGACGCTGCAGGGCCAGCTGCCTGCCTACGAGGCCGCTGCGCGCCGCGCCGGCCTCGATCCCTCGAACGCCCGCCTGGCCAGTGCCTATCTCGACCTCTACAACCAGTCGCCCACCGCGTCGCAACGCTTCCTCAACCAGTTGGGCACGCTGCGCGGCCAGCCCATCACCGCCGCCACCCTGACCAACTTGCGCGTCAACAGCTTCGTCGACGCCGCCACCGGCGAGCGCTTCCGCCTGTCCAACGGCAACCTGGCCGGCGGCGGCTTTGCGACCATTGCCCGCAACCAGCTCGGCCGCGCGCCGACCGAAGCCGAGGTGCAGGCCGTCATCCGCGCCGACCAGCAGCGCCGCACCAACGCGGTCGAGACGGCGCTGGACCGACAGGGTCTGCTGACCCAGGCCCCGGCCGCTGTACAGGCCGCACAGCCGGCCCCGGCCGCCGGCGTGCCGCGCCACCTGGCCATCGCCCGCGGCGAGCTTGGCACGAACGAAGTGCGCGGCGGCCGCGACAACGCACGCGTCGTCGAGTACCACCAGACCACCAGCCTGCGCGCCCGCGACGACGAGACCGCCTGGTGTTCCTCCTTCGTCAACTGGAGCATGGAGCAGGCCGGCATCCGCGGCACCGACAGCGCCGCCGCGCGCAGCTGGCTGAACTGGGGCAACGCTGTGCCCATGAACTCGGCCAACGTGCGGCCGGGCGACGTCATCGTCTTCCCACGCGGCAACAACCCGGCGCAGGGCCATGTGGCCATCGTGTCGGAAGTGCTGGCCAACGGCACGGTGCGCGTCGTCGGCGGCAACCAGGGCGTGCGTGGCGAGAACTACGACGGCGTCACCTACTCGGACCGGCGGCTCTCCGACGCCATCGGCGTACGCCGCGCCCCTTGATAACCTCGGCGGCCAGACTTCCTGACCGCACGATGCCCTTCATTCACCGCGCCCTGCTGGGCTTGGCCCTGCTGGCGCCGCTCGCCACGACTCATGCGGCGACGGATCTGCCGCCGACGCAACTCGTTTGCCAACCCGACGAAGTCCACAGCTTTCGTGTCAGCCGCGATGCCGCCGGCGCCCCGCTGCAAGTCAGCCTGAGCGTCAGCGCCGGCGCCCGCGAGTGCGACTTCGCCAGCACCGGCCCGGCCGTGGCGCAGGCCGACGGCAGCTGGCGCTTCGACTGGACGGACGCCACGCTGAACCAGCGCCAGCGCGTCGACGTTCGGCGCGCGGGCGCCGACGGCTACAGGCTGGCCTTCACGCCCGCCGCCTGCGGCGCGCTGCAGGTCCCGGCCACAGCCACGCTCGCACCCACGGCCGCAGGCTGCGCCGTGTCGGTCGACCGCGACGGCGCCTTCGTGCAGTTCTGGCGCCAGCTGCGCGATGCGCTGGCCCGCGGCGACGGCGAGCTGCTGCAGCGCCTGTCGCTGCCACAGCTGGAATTCGTCGAGGGACCCGACATCGTCAAGGCGCCCTCCTCCGTCATGCGCCGCGCCGCGCGCTGCCTGCCCGACGTGACCGCGACCACGCAGCGCCTTGACATCCGCAGCATGATTGCCGGCAACACGCCCCCGCGCCTGGACATGCCGCCGCTGTCGCGCAAGGGCGAAGGGCGCATCGACTTCGCCGGCGCGATGAGCCTGCGCTGGACACCCCAGGGCTGGCGCATGGACGGGTTCAACGCGAGCCGGGATGTGTTTGCCAAATGCTGAGGCATTGGCGCGACGCGACGGCGTCGATCAGCGCAGGGGTTCGAGCGAGCTGAGCAATTCGCTGGTCGTCACGACCGTGGCGTACTCGCCATGAAGATTGGAGAGGGCCATCGCATGCACATCCTCCGCGTTGCGCCAGACTCCGGCGAAGTCGGCCTTTGCGAAGGCGAACGTCGCGTCTGACACTACATAGGTCTTGAAGCCAAGATTGCCGGCCGTGCGCGCAGTTGACTCAACCGAGTTGTTCGTACTGACGCCGACGATGGCAACGGCGTTCATGCCTCTGGCGTGCAGCCAGCGCTCCAGTCCCGTATTGATGAAGGCATCCGGCACGTTCTTCTCGACCACATGCTCCGTATCGAGCGGTGCAAGCTCCGGCTGGAACTCTGCGCCAACTTGACCCGGCCAGAAAGGTGAGCCGGGCGCTCTCGAGATGTGACGTACGTGAACGACTGGTGCTTTGGTTTCTCGCCAAGCGGCAAGCAGCGTCGAAATGGCTTGCTCGGCTCCCGCATTGTTGCGATCACCAGCGGCGGGTTCGCGCATGCCGCGCTGCATATCGATGACCAGAAGCGTTGTGGGGTGCATGGGGCTGTTTGTGCGTTCTAACAAGTATCGACCGCGCCAGGAACGCTTTCGCGGATAGATCGTCAACGAAGCGGAAGGGGCATCACGGAAATGCTCCGCCACGTTGCGGCCGACCCTAGCTGCGGCTGCCCCGAATTGCGGCCAGCCGCAGCTGGCGGGCAGAGGCGGCAGCATATGCAATGGGGCACGACCCAATCATCCCGCGAGGACATCCCGTGCCCCAAGCCATCGAAGCCACCGGCTCGCGCCCCACCAGCCTGCCGCCGCCCGCCGACACCACCGTTTACGCCCAGCGCGGCGACCGCCTCGCCGATGTGGCGCAGCGCTACGGCGTGGACGAGAGCGCCCTGCGTGACGCCAACCCGGCGCTGGCCCTCGCCCAGTCGCTGCCGCTCGGACAGCCCGTCAGGTTGCCCGAGCCCCAGCCCACTGACCTGAACCCGGCCGTCGCGGGCATCGCCGGCGCCGGCGGGCGCGAGGGCCTGGTGCAGGCGTTGCAGAGCAAGGCCTACCAGGCCGGCCAGGTGGCGCCGCAGCAGGCCTTCCACGGCACGCTGTTCCGCGCCGGGTCGACGACCTACGAACAGACGCTTCTCAACCACAACTTCGGCTCGCCCGGCCGCTACAACGCCGGCGGCCAGGGCATGCTCTACACCTCGCCCGACGCGGCGAGCATGCTGCACGAGAACGCGGCCTATGCGTCGGGCGGACGCCACCCGCTGGCCGGCAAGACCGTGCTGGAGGTGGACTTGCGCGCAGCGCCGGACGCGCGGGGCCGCGGCGGGGTCAGCGACCTGGCCGAAGGCGCGCGCCGCGTCGGCCTGCCTGTCGACGCCCTCACCGAGAGCAAGGGCGGCAAGTCGCCCGGCCTGCTGCATCAACTGACAGGCGAGCATCCCTACACGCTGCCGCAGCAGGCATCCAAGGGCGCCTCGGACGCCGGCGCCAGCGCGCTGCGCGCGCCGTCGGCCACCGGCGGCGCGCAGATCGACATCGTGACCCGCAACGCCCAGCCCGCACAGCTCACGCCGCAGCGCATCACGCGCTTCGATGCGGCGGGCAACGCAGCGCCTACGCAAAGCGCAAGCGGCGTCGTTCAACCCATGCCGGCCGATGCGCGGCCCTACGTCGATGGGCCGCTCAACAAGGCGGCGGGCGTGCGGCCGCCGATGGATGCAAGCGCCAAGTTCCCCAAGCTTGCTGCGGCCGACCAGCCCGGCCGGCCGCTGCAGGCCGCCAACCAGGCGCCTGAAGAGCTCAGGTCAGGCCGCCTGGAGCCGGCCCGCCGGGCCTTTACCGGCGCCCCGGAAGGCTATCCGCGCGCTTCTTCTGCACGCTATGGCGCCGTCGGCGGCGGCGCCGCCACCCTCATCGATGCAGGCGTGCGCGCTGCGCGCGGTGAGCAGGTGGCTGTCGGCCAGGTGGCCACTTCCACGGCCACCCATGCTGCGGTCGGCGGCGGCGCGGCCAAGGCGGTCGACCTGCTGGCACCGCGCATGGGTCTTGTGAAGGCCGGCGGCGCGGTTGGCGGGTTGGTGCAAGCCGGCGTCAGCGGCTACACGAATGTGCAGGCCTACCGCGCCGGGCAGATCAATGGCTCGCGCGCCGTGGCCAACACGGTGGTGGACACCGGCACCGCGGTCGCCGCGGGTGCGGCGGGCGCCTGGGCCGGCGCCGCCGTGGGCTCGGTCGTGCCGGTGGCGGGCACGGCGGTGGGGGCGGTCGTCGGCTTCGGCGTCGGTGTCGGCGCGCACTACGCCATCGGCGCGCTCGACAAAGCCACCGGCTTCACCAGTGCCGCCAAGGACAAGCTGGCATCGGGTCTGCAGTCGGTCGGCGACGGCGCATCTAAGGCCTGGAACGCCATCAAGCCCTGGTAAGGTCCGGGCCCATGCCCGATCCCCACCTCGACCTGCAAGCGCTGCCGCCCCAGCTGCAAGCTGCGTTGGAACGGGCCTGGCCGGGCAACGCCGAGGCCCAGCGACGTGCCCTGCTCGGCCCGGTGCGTGAGGGCGGCTGGCAAAGCGTGTGGCCCAACCTCGTCTGGCCCTGGATGCCGGCCAGGCGCTGGTGGCGGCCGCGCGAGGCGCGGCGCTGGCGCGAGCTGTTCGAGTGGCATTTCAGCGCGGCGCGGCGCGATGTGCTGGAGCAAGAGAAAGGGCCCCAGCTCTTCGACCCGGCACAGCCCTTCTTCGACACGCCCTGGACGCGGCCCCAGGAGGCACTGCACAGCCCCACGCCCGAGGTCTTCAGCGACGCGGAGTACTGGGCCATCGCCATGCAGCTCTTCAGCGGCGACCTGCCGCTCGCCGAATCGACGGTCCGTGCCTGGGCGCGCGACCTGATCGCCCGCAAGGCCACCCAGCGTGGCCGGCGCCGCGACAACTGGTGGACGGAGACGCTCACGGTGGAGCGTGCGTCCGCAACGGGCGACCTGGGCTCGCTCTAGGGCCTGCACCCCGCCCGGCTCTAACGCACCACCAGCCCCTGCGGCCCGATCTGGATGCGCTCGACCGCCAGCCCCACGCCGGCTTCCAGGTTCGCCTTGGCCGCGTTGCGGAAGTGGACTTCTTCGTTCGGGCTGGGCTTCTGATTCAACTGCTCGCGGTAGACCGCCATGAAGGTGCCCACCATCGCCAGCTGCTCGAACATGGCGCGCTTGGCGGCCGGGCTGCTCTGCGTGAAGGCGGCATTGCGCGACAGCAGGCTCTGCATCTGCAGCACCAGCGATTTGAAATCTTCGTCGGGCACCTGCTGCTGCATGAAGGCGGCGTAGTTGCCGGCGATGAAGGCAGCCACGCCGGCGGCGACGTCATTGGGCGTCAGGCCGAGCTGCTTCTCCAGCTTCTGCCAGAACAGGAAGGACTCCTGGAAAGCCTTGGTCATCGCGGCACGGTGCTGCGCCGGGAAGCGCTGTGACAGCTCGGCGGCGGACTGCTGCAGCTGCGGCGGACCGTTCACGACGATGGGCGCGTCGAAGCTGCCCAGGCCGGTGGCGCCAGGCGCGACCGCCGGTGCCGGGCTGAACGCCGCCGCGCCACCGGTCGTGGCGGCAGGTTTGCCGAGCATGCTGCGCATCTGCTCGGCCAGGCTGATGGACGGCGCGACCTGGGCCGTGGCGGTGCCGGCGGCACAGGCCAGCGCGGCCAGGGTGACACGCACGCGCAGGCGAAGGCGAAGGGACAGATGAGTCAATCGTCGCAATTCAGGCTCCAGGAACAAGGGATGGGGTCGCATCACTTGTCGGCGCGGCGCAGGCTGCCGTCGCCGACGTAGATGGTCTTCTGGTCTGCGTACACGGCGAAGCTGAGCAGGCGCTCGCGGCGGCCGTCGTCGTAATGCAGGGTCAGCACGAAACCGTCGAGTTCATAGCGCCCGCGTCGGCCGGCGCCGTCGTCCCGCTTGCGCGTGCTGAAGGCGCCTGCGCCGCCCGTGGTGCCACCGGCGGTGCTGCTGCTGCCGCTGCCATCACTCCGCGACGACCCGGAGATCACGGCACCCTGGGCGGCTGCCATGCCACCGGCGCTGGACAGCGAGCTGTGACTGCGCTCGAACCGGCCGTCAGGCGTGAAGCGGATGCCGCGCGTGGACGAGGTGCTGCCGGTGAAGAGGTTGCCGTGGAAGCTGCTGCGGCTGAAGTAGCCATCCAGCCGCGTGCCCGCCGGCCAGGGCCGCACGGCATGGTGCTTCACGGCCTGCCAATCGCCGGCTGGGCGGCCGTCATCGTCCTGGACCTGCATCTCGTAGCCCTTGCCGGCGCTGCGCCAGCGGCCCCAGCGCTGCGGCTCGAGCTGGCGCGAGGGGGTGACGGCGAGTTGGTCCGGCGGCATTTCGGTGCGGCGGTAGGCCGAGCCGTCGCGCAGCAGGAAGCGCACGTCCTCCTCCCACGTGCTGCCATTGCTGTGGTTGCCTTCGCCATGGATGACGATGGCGGCCAGGTCCCTGTCGGGAATGCCCTGGCCCGGGGCGGTCAGCACGCGCTGGAGCGGCACCGGCGCTCGGATCAGCGCCTCCTGCGGCAGCGGCGACGGCGTGAGCGCGGACGGGTCGGTCACCACGGCGCCGTCGGACAGGCGCAGGATTGATCGGTCCACCGACTTGGGCAGGCCACGCAGCACGACCTCGCGGCCCACCCATGCTTCCGCGGCGAAAGTGAGGTTGACCCGCGCGCTCGCTCGCCGGTCGCCCTGGATCTGGGCCAGGTAGTAGCCGCTGTCCGGGTCGTCCAGGTCGCGCCGCATCACCCGTCCCTTGACGTAAACCCAGCCGATGTCGCGCCGCGCCCCTTCGGCGTTGGCATAGCTGAACCCGCCCTTGTGCTGCGCCGCGAATGCGCGCACCTGGCTGGGCAGCATCACCTCGCCGCGCGGCGTGCCGGGGGCTATGGCCAGCGCCTCCGGCTTGGCGGCCAACCCGCCCTGCACCACCGCCACTGCCGTGGCCGTGGCGCGCGGATACAGCGCTGTGACGTCCATCGCCGGCGTCTGCAGATCGCGCATCAGCTGGGCGCAGATCGGGTCGGGGGCGGCCGCCTCCAGCACCTGCCTGCGCATCGGCCCGGTGATGCTTTCGAGCGATTTGGTATCGCTGCGGCGGCGCTGAAGGCCGGCCACCACCTGCCGCAGCGGCGCCAGCTGGTGGCGGCCGCGCCAGGCCACCCAGGTCTCGCGCAACTGCGGTGCCGAGGGCGCGCCGATGTCCTCGCAGGCGTCGACGGCGGCTTCGGACATCACATCCAGCAGCGTTGCATCGACCAGCTCCTTCAGCGCTGCGGGGTCGCTGGCGAGCGACGGCGCACCGGTGGCAGCGAGCGCGGCACAGGTGACCAACGCGCCGCAAGCGCCGCGCAGCGCCAGCCACACGGCGGCGGCCAAGCCGGCCTCACTGCGCCTTGTCGCGGTCATAACTGCCATCCCGCAGGTACACGCCACGCTGGCCCTCGCCCACCGGAAAGCTGAGCAGCCGCTCCCGGCGGCCGTCGTCGTAGTGCAGCGTGATGGTGAAGCCGTCCAGCTCGTAGCGGCCGCGGCGGCTGGCGCCGTCGTCCTTGCGGAAGCCACTCACCGCGCCGACATCGCCAAGGCCCGTGCCGACCGTGCCGCCGCCCACGCCGCTGCTGCCTTTGCCGTCGCCGGAAGTCGATCCGCCGATCACCGTGCCCGTGATGGCCTGCAGGGTGCCGGTGCTGGACATGCCGTAATAGCTGCGCTCGAAGCGGCCGTCGCGCGTGAAGTGGATGCTCTGCGTGCGCGACAACCCGCCGAAGAAGCTGCTGCCCGTGAAGCTGCTGCGCGAGTAGCGGCCGTCCAGCCGCTCGCCCTTGGGCCAGGGCCGCACCGGCTCATGCTGCTCGGCTTTCCAGCCGCCCTCGGGTCGGGCGTCGTCGTCCTGACTTTGCATTTCATAGCGCTTGCCCGCGCTGCGCCAGCGGCCCCAACGCTGCGGCTCCAGCCGGCGCGAGGCCTCCACGTCAAGTTGGTCGGGCGGCACGTCGGTGCGGTTGTAGAAGCTGCCGTCGCGCAGCAGGTAGCGCACGTCCTCCTCCCAGCGCGTGCCGTTGACGTTGTTGGCCTGGCCATGGACCACCACGGCAACGAGGTCCTTCTGCGCCAGGCCACCACCAGGGGCCGTCTGGATGCGCTGCTGCAGCACTTCCTTGCGCGCCATCGGCGCCTGCGGCAGCGGCGAGGGCAAGAGGCCCGCGGTCTGCGTGACGACGGCCGCATCGGCCAGGTTCAGGGACTCACCCGTCAAAGAGGTCACCACGCCGCTGAGCACGATCTCGCGGCCCACCCAGGGCTCGGCGTTGACATCGAGGTGGATGCGCTGCTCGGCATGCCGGTCGCCCTGCGATTGCTGCAGGAAGAAGCGATGCGGCCGGCTGGGCTCGCGCGCCACGCGGCCCTTGACGTACACGGTGCCGAGCCGCCGGCGCGCGGCCTCGTCGGACACGGCCAGCCATCCGCCATGCCTGGCCTTCAGCGCCGGTACCTGGCTGGGTAGCAGGAACTCGCCCCTCGCCGCCTCGTGCGCCATGGAAGGCCGCGTCGGGGGTGACACCACCTTCAGCGTCACCAGCGCCTGCGCTGTCGGGCGCGCCAGCGGGTACAGCGCGGTCACGTCCATGCCGGCGCCCTGCCAGTCGCGTGCGAGGGCGGCGCAAGCCTGGTCGGGTGCGGGGTCGCCCAGCACGCGCTGGCGCATCGGGTCGATGAGCGTGTCCCACTTCGGCGTCTCTTGCATGCCCGTCACCACCATGCGCAGCGGCGCGATCTGGTGCCGCTCGCGCCAGGCCACCCAGGCGTCGCGCATGGCCGAGGCAGACGGTGCGCCGATGTCCTCGCAAGCGTTCAGCGACGCCTCGGACATGACGTCCAGGCTTACCGCAGAAACGAGCTGCTCCACGGCTGCCTTGTCCGCGGCCAGCGCTCGCGGGTCGGGTGCCGCCTGGGCAAATCCGGCGGCCAGCGCCGCAACGGATGAGAACAGGGCAAAGGGGCGCGCTCTGCGGGAGCAACAGGCAGGAAACTGCGTCATGTGGGGCGTGTCAGGCGATTCATACAGGCTCGCCCATGAATTGCTAACGACTCCACGCGTTGCCTGCTTCACGGCGCACCGCGGGCCGGCCGGTCATCGCGACGGACGCCTCAGCGCAGCTGCAAGCCTTGACTCGTGAAGCGCACGGTGTCGGCCGAGCTGCCCAGGATGACGCGCAGGTTCTCGCGGGCGGATTGCCGCAGATTGGCCACGACGTTGGCGGGCTGCTGCTGGGTGGTCTTGTTGGCAAGCGCCATGAAGGTACCCAGCATCGCGCATTGCTCGTACAGGCGGCGCCGGTCCTGCGGGCTGAGCTGGGCGAGCATCTGCTGCACCGACGCGCTGTTGCGCAGCTGGTGGCCGGCAGCTGCCACGCTCTCATCGCTGAGCTCCGTGCCGGTCATGGCCATGTAGTTGCCCGCCACGACCGCGGCGATGGCGCCACCGACATCGTCCTTGGGCCAGCCGAGTTTTTGCTCAAGCTGGTGATAGCCCGGCATCAGCTGGGCGTAGATCTTCTCCAGCTTGGCGCGCTGTGCGGCCGGCACGGCCTGCGCCAGCTCGGCCGCGTTGCGCTCCACCTGCGGCGCACCGAGCGGAGGCTGCGGCTGGCGGGCCGCCTGCTGCGCGTTCGGGTGCGTGGCGTTGATCAGCGACTGCTGGTTCAGGAAGGTGGTGCTGATGAAGTTCGACGTCGGCGCGTTGTAGGTCTGCGCGAACTCCATGATGTATTGGGCGCGGGCCGGCAACACGGCCAGGCAAGCCACCGCCGCAAAGGCGGTGCAGGCTCGGCGAAGGAATGCCGGGCGGGTCGCCCGGCTCGCAACGGCGTTGATCATCAAGGTCCTCTGCATCAAGTCACGGGCCGACCGCAAGGGATGGCGGCGGCGTCATGGCAGCCAGCGTACCGTGGAACAGGTCGTGACCCACTCCCCAGTTCCGCCGGTCATCGCCTGCATCTTCACGGCGAAATCGTGCTTCACGTTCGGCCAGGTGAAGGCCAGCGGCTGGGCTTGCGCTGCCGGCAGCACATAGACGGGGCTGGTGGCGCAACCCGTGGTGCCGACGATGCGGGAAGCGCCGATCTCCGACTGCGGGAAGACCGCTTCCGCCGAGCTGCCGCTCATGTAGTGCACAAAGGCCAGCCACTGGCCGTCGGGCGACCACGTCGGGCTGCCGAACCAATGCGCCAGCGGGCTCGTCGCGTCGGCCACGGCCGTCATCTGGCGCAGATCGCTGCCATCGACATTGGCCGTGAAGATGTGCGTGTCCATGTCGTTGCGGCGCTTGACGCGCCAGGTCAGCGCGATCTTGCTGCCGTCGGGGCTGACGGCCAGACTGCTCTGACCGGCGACATAGCTGGTGTCATCGACGGCATCGTTGGGCGGCAGCGCCAGGCGGGCGACCAGCTCTGACGTCGTGGCGGCCGGTGACGAGCGCCAGAGCTCGTTGGCCTTCAGGTAGAGGTAGCGGCCGTCGGGCAGCCAGGCCTGGGGTTCGCCGGTGACGGTGGCGCCGTCCAGCTGCGAGCCGCGCTTGCTGACCGACATGGTCAGCGCGTCCAGCACGGTCAGCCGGCGTTCGGTACGGAAATCGTCGCCGTACTGGGCCAGCACCCAGCGGCCATCGGCTGACACGGCCGGCTCGCTCAGGCCAAGGAGGTCGGACACCGCCAGCGCACCGCCGCGCGCCGCCAGCGTGGTGGCATCGAACAGCGTGACCGGGTAACTGCTCTCACCGGTGTTGCGCGTCAGGCGCACCAGCGTCCCGCCGCCCTGGGCGACGGACCAGACATCGAAGCTCGCGGTGGCCGATCCGGGCAGGCCGGTCTGCATGCCGGTGGACAAATCCATCAACCGCGCGGCCCGCCCGTCGGGCGCGTTGACGAGCAGGCGGCCGGGCAGCGTGCGGCTGGCGTAGGTGTAAACGGGCGGCGTGCCGGGGGTGGGGGCCGGCGCGGGTGTAGGTGCTGGCGTCGGCGCAGGGGTGGGTGCGGGCGCAGGGGTGGGTGCGGGTGCGGGCGCAGGTGCCGGCGTCGGCGCAGGCGCAGGCGTGGGTGCAGGCGCGGGCGTGGGCGCAGGTGCCGGCGTCGGCGCAGGGGTGGGCGCCGGCGCGCTGTCGCCAGAGCCACCGCCGCCGCCGCAGGCCTGCAGCATCGCGACCGCAAAACCAACGAAGCTGGCTTTCAGGGTGTTCGACGGAGCAGGTGCGGGGGGCAGGGATCTGGCAGTCATGTGTTGGCGCGGGAAATGGCAAAAAACCGGAGTGCTCTTGCAGCACTCCGGCGTTCGGGGTTGAAGCGATTACTGCTTGCGAGCGACCGAGGACATGGCTTCACCGATGGCCTTGATGGCCGTCGAGAAGGTGTTCTGCAGCAGGCTGAACTCCTGCGACGTGGCCTGGAACTCGGCATTCAGCTTCTGCATTTCCTTGGCAGCTTCTTGCTGGGCCTCGTTGCCGCCACCCGTCTTGGTGTTGGCGATGCGTTGGCTCAGGTCGACCAGCTTGCCGGCGCGCTCGCCCATGGTCTTGCCCATGGCCTTGGCGATGGCGACCAGCCAGCTTTCGGCCGAGGCCTTGCCGCTGTCCTTGCCTTCGCCCTTGAGTTCCTTGGTGACTTCGGCAACGATCTGCTTGGCGGCGTCCTGGATGAACTGGTCCATCCAGTCGCCGGCAGCGGCCTTGGCCTGGCCGGCGGCTTCGGGGGTCACGCCTTGCTGGCTCTGGCTGAGCAGGTTCTGCACCGCGCCGTCGATCTTGCCCTTGACCTCTTCGGCCAGGAACTTGGGCATGCCATGTTCCTTCTGCAGGGTGTCCACGGCTTGCTTGGTTGCATCGCCCAGGGCCTGCTGCAGCATGCCGCCGATGGCCTGGCCAATCATGGCGCCGAGCGGGCCACCAAAGATGCCGCCGACGATGCCGCCGATCGAGCCGAGGATGCCGCCGGCGCCGCCGCCACCGAAAACGCTGCTAACTGCTGATCCCATGTTGATCTCCAAAAGAATGTTGGGTTGCGCGGCAAAACTGCCGCAACGATTGATTGAGTTCAGAGCATCTGAATCCGGAGGCGACTGAAGAAAACACCGGATTCGCTGCGTGTCTTGTCGGCAAGGTTTTCTTGACCAAACTCTGCGGCGCTGACGGATTGAATTAAACGGGGTCGGCCCCGCGCTGCCTATCTGCGGCTGCTCCTAATTCGGCGCCGTTGACGCTAGGGTTGGCCGCAATGGACCCATCCAAACCCCTCAACACAGCGCACAACGCGGGCAGGTCCAGCCCGAGTTGCGCCTTCAGGCTGTTGCGCGCCATCCAGGTGGCCGAGGCCGGGTTGGCGCCGCCCTGGCGGCTGGCCTGCACGGTCCACTCGCCCAGCGCGACCGCCAGCGTCGCGAAGCGCTCGAAGACGTCTTGACGCTCCGCCAGCGGCACGTCCTCCCAGGGCAGTTCGTCGATGACCCAGGCCCTGAGCCACTGCGTGATGGCCTGCCAGCGCTCTGCACTCAGCGGCTGCTGGTCAAAGGCCTGACGGCAGGCGCCGAGGTAGGCCGCCAGCGCGCGGCCGAGGTCGTCGTCCTGCGTCAAGTGGGCGTCCATCTGACGGAACTGCTGCAGACAGCGTTTGGCCAGTTCGCCGTGCGCGGCGGGCTTGCCGGCGCCCAGCATCTCAGCCAGCGCCGCCGCGGGCACGTTGCCAATTTGCACGGCGCGCGCCGGCAGCCGCCAGCGCGTGCCGGTCGCCTCACCAGCGCCATCGGACAACGGGGCATGCGCCAGGCGCGACAGGGTCAGGGCTTGCGTCAGGCGGGCGGCCAGGGCGTCCTGCCAGGTGTGGGGGTTGGTGGAGCGGGTCATGGTGGACTCAAGGTGGATGGCAGCGTGGCGCGCCGCTGGCGGCGCAGGCGGTCCCTGCGGCTGAGCACCTGAACGTGCGACCAGGTCGCGGCGTCCAGGGCGTGGTAGTCGGACAGCTGGCCCTCGTAGGGCGCGCGGCTGCGTGGCGTGAAGCCGAGCGCGGCCAGGCAGCCACGGGCAGCGCGGTTTTCGGGGTGGCAGATGCCCCAGACGGTGCGCAGGCCCAGGCTCACAAAGGCGTGGCGCAGCAGCACCTCGCCGCCGCTCAGCGCCAGGCCGCTGCCCCAGTGCTCGGGGGTCAGCCGGCTGCCCAACTCGACATCGTCGGCACGCAAGCCGAACGCCTCGTTGTCAGGGCTTGCCTGCACGGGCATCAGGCTGAACCAGCCGGCAAAGCGCTCGGCACCGTCGTCCGCCGGCACCGCACAGCGCCAGATGCCCAGGCCGGGGTGGCGGCGATAGAAATCGCCCAGACAGAACGCGAACTCCTCCGCCCAGCGTGCCTCGTGCAGCGGCTGCTCGTCGGGCAGCAAGGCGCGAACGCGCGGGTCGGCGTGCAGCCGCTGGATGTCGGCCGAATCGCCAGCGACGAACTCGCGCAGCAGCAGCCGGTCGCAGCGGTGCGAGAACGAGGTGATGGTCGTCATGCGTCGGCGCCCGGTTCGGGTCGGCCCGGCTGAGGCCAGCGTGCCAGCAGGCTGATGCCGCCGGCCGTCACGCCCAGCATCCAGCGCTCGCCGGCATGGTCGAGCAGCACGACTCGCTCGCGAGTTCCAACTGGCAGCGCGCGCACGAAGCGCAACGCGTCGCCGGGCTCCGCCTTGGGGCTGCCGAAATCCTGCAGGCGCCGCCAACCGCGGATCAGCAACCAGGCCAGCAGTAGCACGAAGGCCAGCGCGACAACGGTGCTGGCGATGTTGAGCATCAGGTCTTGCATGAGTCGTCGGCGTCAGGCGGGCACGGCCCGGGGGTCCAGGTCGGGGTGTCGGGTCAGGTCTTCACCCGGCGCGGGGCGGCTGCGCGGCGGCTCGGGCGGCACTTCATCGCGCCGGTGCGGGTCGGCGCGGGCGGCCTCCCACTTGAGCTGGTCGCGCACGCCGTCGGCCCAGACGATGACCTCGGCCAGCACGTCGAAAAGGTCGGGCGGGATGACCTCGCCGGCCTCGCAGCGCGCGAGCAGCTCGCGCGCCAGCGGCACATTGCGCACGATGGGCACGCCGGCATCCTCGGCGGCCTCGCGCATCGCTCGGGCGACATGGTCCTCGCCCTTGGCGCTGACGGTGGGCACGGGGCAACGGCCGGGCTCAAAGTCGATGGCGATGGCCACATGGGTCGGGTTGACGACCAGCGCGTTGGCGCCGCGCGCGGCCGCTGCCTGGTTGCGCTGGCTCCACTCCGCGTGGGCCTGCCTGCGCTGCTGCTTGAGGTGCGGGTCGCCCTCGCTGTCCTTCATCTCCTGCTTGATGTCGCGCATGCTCATGCGCAGCTTCTTGGTGTAGCGGTGGCGGGTCCAGAAGGTGTCGAGCATGGCCACGCCGGCAAAGACGCCCACCGTCCACGCCAGGGTCTTGACGGTGGCCTCCCAGATCAGCCCGCCCAGGTGCTGGGCCGGTCGGTCGGGCGCCATCGCCAGCCGCATCGCGTCAGGCAGCAGCACCAGCGCCACGGCCCAGCCGATGCCCACCAACAGCGTCGTCTTCAGGATGCCCTTGAACAGCTCGACGAGGTTGTCGAGCGAGAACATGCGCTTGATGCCCGCGGCCGGGTTCAGGTGTTCGAGCTTGGGGGCCACCTTCTCGAAGGCCAGCACCGGGCCGGCCTGCAGGTACTCGACCAGCGTGCCCAGCACCGCCACCGGGATCATCAGCAGGCCCACGAGCAGCACGGCCAGCTCCAGGCTCTGCCAACCTAGCAGCGCGGCCACATGACCAAAGCCTTCGGCGCGCCAGCCGGCCGCGATGCGCACGAACATCGCCTCGCACAGCGCCGCCGCGCGCTCGCCGGCCAGACCCACGCATAACGCCCCGGTGACCAGCCACACCAGCAGCGTGGCCGTGCTGGTCAGCTCCCGTCCCTTGGCGATGTCGCCCTTCTTGCGGGCGTCCTGCAGGCGCTTGTGTGTCGGCTGTTCGGTTTTGTCGCCGCTGTCGTCGGCCATGGCTCCCTAACACCTATTTCTAGGGGGTGCAAAAGTTGATTGTGAAAACTTGTTTACATCGCTTTGCCCAGACCTACTTCTAGGGGGCGCTTCTCCATGCCATTCGCATGGGTGTTGCAGCGGCGGGACCGAACGATGCCCGGTCTTCGGATTGCAGCGATGCACCAGATGTTTCCACGCGTAAACGTGGGGGGGCCTGGTCTGCATACAAAGGGTGCGATGTCTACGGGTTAGTCAGTTACGTCTGCTTTCAAGAGTCAACAAGGGGCCAGGCCTTGCCTCCATAGTCCGGCCCGTTCACGGAACAGGGAAGACCAGTGCTCGGACTACAACGGCTCAGTCATGTCATGGCAACCGCTGCGTTAGGCGCAAGCCTTGCGAGCGCGCAGGCCGTGGCGGGCTGCCAACCGCAGCAAGCCGAAGCGCTGCTCGACGCAGCCCCCGTGGTCGGCACCGGCGGCTTTGCACTGTCCGAGCGGCTGTGCATGGCCACCGTCGTCAGGAGCGCGGTGCCGCTGGTCGTTGCACAGGCGGAAACGGCGACGGTGCGTGCCGAGGCACCAGCGCCAGCGCCGGTGCTTCAGCGCGCAGCCGTGACCCCACCTACGCCGAAGCCGGCACCGGTCCACCGCGACGCCGCGGGTCAGGCGCGCATCCGCGCCCTGGCGCCGCTGATGGCCGACGTCGCCGTGCGGCACGACATCGACCCCCTGCTGCTGCATGCGGTGGCCCACATCGAATCGCGCCACCAGGCGCAGGCGATTTCACATGCCGGTGCGCGCGGGCTCATGCAGGTCATGCCAGCAACCGGCCGCGGCCTGGGCGTGGCGGATGCGCGCGACCTGCTGACGCCGCAGGCCAATCTGGAGGCCTCGGCCAAGTACCTCAAGCGCCTGCAGGCCCGCTTCGGCAATGACCTGGTGCTGGTGCTGGCCGCCTACAACGCCGGCGAGGGCGCCGTCGAACGCCATGGCCGGCGCGTGCCGCCCTTTGCCGAAACGCAGGCGTATGTCCGCAATGTGATGGCCGTGTATGCCGAGCTGCGGCGCTGGTTCGGGGACCGCGCATGAACTCGCGTCCTGATGGCCTGTCAGGCTACTTCGCGGCGAGCGACCAGCCGCGCGAAGGGCTGATCGCGCGCTTCAGCGATCTCTTCCTGGTCGCGGGCATCGTCGCCATCGTCGCGCTGATGGTGCTGCCGCTGCCGCTGTGGCTGATCGACCTGCTGGTGGCCGTCAACATCGCATCGGGCCTGGTGCTGATCCTGATCGCCGTCTACGTCAGCGGGCCGCTGGAGTTCTCGGTCTTTCCCAGCGTGCTGCTGATGACGACGCTGTTCCGCCTGGCGCTTTCCATCGCCACCACGCGGATGATCCTGCTGCATGCGGACGGCGGTCACATCATTGCGACCTTCGGCAAGATGGTCGCGGGCGGCAACCTGGTGGTGGGCCTGGTGGTGTTCCTCATCATCACCGTGGTGCAGTTCATCGTCATCGCCAAGGGCGCCGAGCGCGTGGCCGAGGTGGCGGCGCGCTTCTCGCTGGACGCGATGCCGGGCAAGCAGCTGTCCATCGACTCCGATCTGCGCTCCGGCCTGATCGACAAGGACGAGGCCAAGCGCCGCCGCCGCACGCTGGAGCTTGAAAGCAAGCTGCACGGCAGCCTCGACGGCGCGATGAAGTTCGTCAAGGGCGACGCCATTGCCGGCATCGTCATCATTCTCATCAACCTGCTCGGCGGCCTGGCCATCGGCGTGCTGCAGCAGGACATGAGCATGGGCGACGCGGTGCACCGCTATTCCATCCTCACCATCGGCGAGGGCATGGTGGCGCAGATCCCGGCGCTGCTGGGCGCGATGGCGGCCGGCCTGCTGGTGACGCGCACCAACGATGACGAGAACGACCGCCACCTGGGCGACGCCATCCGCAAGCAGCTCGGCGCCAAGCCGCGCGTGCACCTGATGGCGGCCGGCATCTGCGTGCTGCTGGCTACCGTGCCGGGCTTCCCGCCGCTGGTCTTCGGCGCGCTCGCGCTGGTTTTCGCAGCCGCAGGCCTGATGCTGATGCCCCAGAGCCGTGACTGGCTGACCGAGCGCATGCCCAACCTGCGCAGCAAGCGTGCGCAGGCCGAATCGGCCGTCGTTCGCATCGCCCAGCCGCGCGTGCGGCCGTCGGTGCCGCTGCTGCTGGAGCTGCCGCAAAAGCTGCTCGCTGACGGCGGCCTGGCCGTGACGCGCGCCGTTGAAACCATGCTCGACGATCTGCAGCTCGACCGCGGCCTGCCCTTGCCGCGCGTGGCGCTGCACGGCCGCGTCAATCGCGAAGGCTGGCGGCTGCTGGCCCACGAGGTGCCGCTGGCAGAGGGCACGCAGGCCGACGACCCACAGCTGCTCGCCGAGCACGTGCGCCAGGCCTTGCGCCGCAACGCGGCGCTGTTCATCGGCATCCAGGAAACCAGCGAGCTGCTGACCCGCGCCCAGGCCGACCTCGCCGACGTGGTCAAGGAGGTGCTGCGTGCGCTGCCGGTGCAGAAGGTCACCGAGGTGCTGCGCCGCCTCGCCTCCGAGGAGGTCTCGATCCGCAACCTGCGCGACATCCTCGAAGCGCTGGCCGAGGCCGCGCAGCGCGAGAAGGACGTGCAGGCGCTGACGGAAATGACCCGCATCGCCCTGCGCCGCCAGACCCACCACCGCGTCTGCCCGAGCGGCGAGCTGCAGGCCCTGCTGCTGTCGCCCGAGCTGGAAGCCCTGATGCGGCAGAACCTGCACGTCAGCGGCGGCGTCACCCAGCTCGCCATCTCGCCCGATGTGGCGCGCCAGTTCTCCGCAGAAGTGCAGACCCAGATCGTCGCGCTGCGACCGCAGGCCATCGTCTGTGCCATCGACCTGCGCTGGCACCTGCGCAAGCTCGTCGAGGCCGAGTGCTTCGACACCCCCGTGCTGTCCTTCCACGAATTGCTGCCCACGCTGAGGCTCACGCCGCTGCACCATTTGCCCTGCCCCCAAGCGCTACCGCAGGCCTCCCCCCAGACCGCGCTTCTCGCCGCATGACATCCACACTCCGTTTCGCAGCCGCCAGCGCGCTGCTGCTGGCCCAAGCTCTGCCCCTGTCGGCTGCACCGCTGCCGGAAGGCCTGCGCCCCGTCAAGCTGGAGGCCCGCGACCAGCCGATCGAGCAGTTCCTGCAAGGCCTGTTTTCGGGCACCGACATCCCGGTCGTCGTCAGCGGCGTGCAGGGCCAGGTCAACGGCCGCTTCGAGGGCACGCCCACCAAGCTCCTGCGCGACCTGAGCCGCGCCTACAACCTGCTGAGCTACTACGACGGCGGCGTGCTCTACATCGCCACGGCGGGTGACACGCAGACACGCAGTTATCTGCTCAGCCCCGCCACCGCCGCCCAGGTGCAGCGCGCCGCCCAGGCGTTGCAGCTGCCGGATGCGCGCAACACGCTCAAGTTCGGCGGCGACGGTGCCTTGCTGGCCGTGGGCGCGCGTCGCTTCGTGCAGCAGATCGACGAGCTGGTGCGCCAGGTCCGGCCCACAACGGCAGCGGCGGCCGTCAACAGCTGGATGCCCCAGCCCCAGCAGCAGCCCCTGCCTGACTACCGCATCTTCTACCTGCGCTATGCCTGGGCGCAGGACGTGCCGATGAGCTTCGGCGGCCAGCAGACCACGCTGCCCGGCGTGGCCAGCATCCTGCGCTCGCTAACCGGCCAGCCGGCCAAACCGCGCACCCAGGTCGCCAGCGACCCGGCGCGCGCCCAGGGCAGCCAGCGCATGCGCGGCGGTTCGCTGCGTGCCGGCGGCGGCAACACCACCACACTCGGCCTGGTCGACGAGGCCGCACCCAGCGTGCGCGGCGCCGACACGCTGGTGGCCGCCCTCAGCGATGCCGGCTATGCGATGCCCGCGGCGACCTCCGCGGAGCCGCCACCGCCACCGCCCGACTTCGCACCGCGCATCGAGGCCGACCCCCGGCTGAACGCCGTCATCGTGCGCGACCTGCCCGAGCGGCTGGAGCGTTACGCGGCGCTGATCAAGTCGCTCGACGTCGAGCCGCAGTCGCTGGAGATCGAGGCCACCATCATCGACATCAACACCGACCGCATGCGCGAGCTGGGCATCAACTGGCGCTACAACCGCGGCCTGTCCAGCCTGATGTTCGGCAACGGCACGGCCAGCGACAACCGCCTCAACGGCCGCGTGGACCCGACACCCAGCGCCGAGGGCGGTGTCATCTCCGCCGTCATCGGCGACCGCTACCCGTTCGTCGCCCGCATCACGGCGCTGCAGAGCGACGGCGCGGCCAAGGTGGTCAGCAGCCCGCAGGTGGTCACGCTGTCCAACGTCGAGGCGGTGTTCGACAACAGCTCGACCTACTACGTGCGCGTGGCCGGGCGTGACGAGGTGGACCTCTTCAACGTCACGGCCGGCACGCGGCTGCGCGTCACGCCGCATGTATTCAGGGACGGCGACGACACCCCGCGCATCAAGCTGCTGGTGCAGATCGAGGACGGCGGCCTGACCGGCCAGAGCGTGGACAACCTGCCCATCGTCGAACGGTCGGGCATCAACACCCAGGCGCTGATCTCTGAGGGCGAGAGCCTGCTGATCGGCGGCATGGTGCGCGACAGCTCCAACGCCGGCGTCGACAAGGTGCCCGTGCTGGGCGACATCCCCGTGCTGGGCAACCTCTTCAAGACCCAGCGCAAGGGTGGCCAGCGCATCGAGCGCATGTTCCTCATCACGCCGCGCCTGGCCAGCAGCAAGGCGACCGCCGACGTGATGGAGAAGGCCCGCCAGCCGCTGCCCAACCCGGCGGCGCCCAACGCGTCGACCGCGCCGGTTGCGCCCGCAGCGTCCGTCGAGTCGACGACGACAACGACGACCCAGGCCGTGGCCAGCGAAAGCACCGCACCCCAGGAGTGATCGCCATGCTGATGAAGCCCTTGCTCGAACTGCGCGTGCTGGCCGGCCGCCAGGCCGGTGCGCGCGCCCGCCTGGAGCCGCAACAGGACCTGCTGATCTGCAGCCAGAACGCCGGCAACCAGGGCGACACGCAGTTCGCGGACATCCTGCTGTCCAGCCAGCTCGACTTCCATGCACGCCTGACACCGACGGGCCCCGACCGGGTCGGCCTGCAGCTGATCTCCGGCCACGCCGTGCTGGCCGAGCGCGCGCTGGAGCCGGGCATCACCGTGCACGCCTGGGCGCCCGGCCAGCCGCTGGAACTGGGCGACACCCGCGTGGCGTATGGCCCGGCCGACCAGGCGCACTGGCCCGAGCCGGTCTTGCACGATGGCCCCGAGCTGCTCGCCGGCAGCCAGGCCCCACAGCGCACGCCCGCGCCCGCCGCCCAACCGCGCCCGTTCATCGAGGGCGTGCTGACGGCGCTCGGCCTGGTCATGGTGACAGGCGGCGTCATGCTGGCCTGGCAGGGCGGCACGCTGCGAGAGGCCGGCCAGGTGGTCGCCAAGGTCATGCCAGCGTCCCCGGCCGCACCCGCCACCGCTGCCAGCCCGGCCGAGCAGCTGGCCGGCGTGATGGACGTGTTCCGCCTGCACGGCGTCAGGGCTCAGGCCGCCTGGTCGCCCGACGGCGAGCTGGTGCTGCGCACCCAGGAGCGCGACGCTGCCAAGGTACAGGCCGCCGCCGATGCGGCCCGGCGCGATGTCGCCCGGCTGCCCAAGCTGCGTGTCGACAACCAGCCGCCCGTCGTGGCCACCGCCACACCGGCACCGCCCGCCGAGGACCCGGCCAAGCGCCTGGTCGCCGTGGTCGACAACACCGACAGCCCCTACTTCGTCACCGCCGATGGCGCCCGCTACTTCAGCGGCGCCCTGCTGCCCAGCGGCCACCGCGTCGTGCAGATCGCCGAACGCAGCGTGACCGTCGAGCGCGACGGCCAGCGCACCCAGTTGACGCTCTGAACACGCGCCGATTTCCGTCGTTCACCCACCCTTCCCCTGCCACTCCCATCAGGAGCTTCCATGTCCAACTCACTTCTCAGCTCTCTCGCCGCCGCACCCGTCACCGGTTCCAGCACCGGCAAGACCAGCGGTGGCTCCTGGTTCGAAGCCATGGCCGACGCCTGGGGCCAGGCATTGGACAAGCAGGCCGCCGACATCGAAGCCAAGTCTGCCGGCATGGGCCAGGGCGCCGACAAGCCCGCGGACGTGACCGAGCTGACCGCCATGTCGCTGAAGATGAGCTTCCTGGCGAACAGCTCGCACACCGCCATCGCGACGGTGGGTTCCGCCCTCGAAACCATGGCGCGCAAGCAGTGACATCCGGCCTCGCCATCGCCACCGCGGTGCCCGAGGTCCAGCTCGGTGCGGGCGCGTCGCTGTCGGCGCTCGGGCAGCTCGGCCCTGCCGATGCGGGTGGCTTCGAGCGCGCGCTCAGCAGCGCCATGCAGCGCATGGACGCGCGCGCGGTCGAGCCGCCTGCGGCCGCCATGCAGCGCCTGGTGCAGCCACTGGAGCACATCAATGCCGAAGCGGCGTCCCTCGGCCGCGACGCCCGTGCTGCTGCCGCCTCGGGACAAGCCCTGACCCCCGGCGAGCTGGTCAACCTGACCGTGCGCTGCCAGGAGTTCATGTTCCATTGCCAGCTGACTTCGAACATCGCCAACCGGACCTCTGAAGGTCTCCAGCAACTCTTCCGCCAGCAGTCATGAAGCCACTCCGAAGCCTTCTTCCGCTGACGCTCCTCACCCTGCTCGCCGCCTGCGGCGAGCAGGCCCTGTACGCCAAGCTCGACGAACGCCAGGCCAACGACATGGTGTCGGCGCTGAGGCTGGCCGGCGTGCCGGCGCACAAGAAGGCGCGCGAGGACGGCTTCGAGGTGACGACCGGCGAGGACGACTTCGCCCGCGCCGTGCAGATCCTCAAGGCCCAGGGTCTGCCGCGCGAGGACTTTGACAGCCTGGGCAAGGTCTTCAAGCGCGAGGGCTTCGTCTCCACCCCCGTGGAAGAGCGCGCGCGCCTGATGCACGCGCTCTCGCAGGAGCTGTCGCACACGCTGACCAGCATCGACGGCGTGCTGCAGGCGCGCGTGACGCTGGTGGTGCCCGAGCGCCATCCGCTGTCCGACAAGGTGCAACCCTCGTCAGCCTCCGTGATGATCAAGCACCGCCCCGGCTTCGACGCCGAGGCCCTGCTGCCCAAGGTGCGCGCGCTGGTGGTCAACAGCGTCGAGGGGCTGCCCTACGAAAGCGTCTCGGTGGTGGCCTTCGTCGCCGAGCCCACGCCGGTGGCGCCACCCGCCACCGCGACCCAGGCCAGCGTGCCGCTGGTGCTGGCCATCACGCTGGGCACGGCCAGCCTGGGCGCGGCCGGCGTGATGGCCTGGCGGCGCCGCAGGGCCGCGGCACAACTGGCCCTGCCGGGAGCCGCCCATGACTGACCGCCAGCTTCGCGCCCAGGTGGCGCGGCGCCTGCTGGAGGACGCCCCCGCCGAGGCGCGCACGCTGACCTGGGCGCAGCTCGACGCCGCGCCCGCCTGGCTGGCGTTGGAGCGCAGCGAGCTGCTGTCGCTGGCGCTGCGTTGCGGCTCGGTGCTGGCCGCACCGGCGCTGCGGCTGTGGATCGCCGGGCCACTGCGCGAGCTGGCCCGCACGGCGCTGGGCGTGCCCTGGTGGCGGGCCGTGCGCGACGCGCAGGACTGGCCGCCGCTCCCTGACGGTCTGCCCGGCGGCTTGAGCGACTGGCCCGATGTGTCGACGCCCGCCGCCTTGAGCCAGCAGTTCACCGAGGCCGGCGCGGCCGTGCTGATGGCCGGCCTGCCGCATGGCTCGCTGCGCCACGCGGCCAGCCGCCGCCTCGGGCCGGTCGCAGCCTGGGTCATGCCGCAGGCCACGGCGCTGGCGGTGCTGCACGAGACGCTGGCGTTGCAATCCAGGGTGGCTGCATGAACGCGAACAGCTTCATGCTCTGGCATCGCGACCCGCAGGCGCGGCTGGGCATCGCGTCGGACCGGCGCGTGCTGCGCGCCGCCGAAGTGCCGGCTTTGCAAGATGCGCAGCAGTTGCTGGCCGACCTGCGCGAGCTGTCAGCGCAGGAACAGGCCCGCGTCGACCAGGCTTGCTCCCAGGCGCGTGCCGAGGGTCTGGAGCAGGGCCTGTCCCAGGCCGAGGCGCAGTCGCGCGCCGAGCTGTCGAACGCAATCGTCCAGCTGAGCCGCGCCCACGAGGCCGAGCGCCAACGCCTGCAGCAGTCGGTCGGCGCTCTGGCGCTGGAGGTGTTCCAGAAGCTGCTCGGCGAGCTGCCGGCCGAGGAGAAGCTGGCCCGTCTGGCGACCCAGGCCGCGCGCGAACTGCTGCCGGCGCGCACATGGCGGCTGCAGGTGCATCCCAGCCAAGCCGCGGGTCTGCGCGCGGCACTGGTCACACTCGACCCGGACGACAAGGCCGGCCTGAGCGGCGCCGAGATCGTCGGCAATGCCGAACTGGCCGAGGACGACTGCCGGCTGACCACGGAGTTCGGCAGTGCCGATGCAGCGTTGCCCACGCAAGTCGAGCGCCTGGCCCGGGCCTGGGGATTGCGGCCATGACGATGGCACTCGACGCGACCAACCCCGACGCGCTGCGCCGCAGCCTGCAGCGCCTGCGCACCGTCGCGACCCTGGGCCGCGTCGTGCAGGCGGGCGGCACGCTGATGCGCGCCACCGGCGTGCAGGCCCGCATCGGGCAAAGCTGCCGCGTCTTCGACCCGTTGCAACCGCAAGAGGTGGGCCTGCTGGCCGAGGTCATCGGCTTCCAGGGCCACGAGGCTGTGCTGGCGCCGCTGGGGTCGCTGCAGGGCGTGCCGGTGGGCGCGGCGGTCGAGGTGCTGAACGATGTCGCCCAACTGCCCAGCGGCCGCGGCGTGCTCGGTCGCGTCATCGACGCCTTCGGCCAGCCGCTGGACGGCGGCCCGCCGTTGAACCACCTGCCGCGCGTGCCGCTGTATCGCGACGCGCCTTCGCCGCTGCAGCGCCGCCCGGTGCACGAGCCGCTGGTCTGCGGCGTGCGCGCCATCGACGCGCTGCTGACCGTGGGCGAAGGCCAGCGCGTGGGCATTTTCGCGATGGCCGGCGGCGGCAAGTCGACGCTGCTGGGCATGCTGGCGCGCAGCACGCGGGCCGAGGTCAATGTCATCGGCTTGATCGGCGAACGCGGCCGCGAAGTGCGCGAGTTCCTGGAAGACAGCCTGGGCGCCGAGGGCCTGGCGCGCTCGGTCGTTGTCGTCTCCACATCGGACCGGCCGGCGCTGGAGCGCGTGCGAGCGGCCCACGCGGCCACGGCGATTGCCGAGGGCTTTCGCGCCGAGGGCGCGCGTGTCGTGCTGATGATGGATTCGGTCACCCGCTTTGCACGCGGCCTGCGCGAGATCGGCCTGGCGGCCAACGAGCCGGCCGTGCGGCGCGGCTATCCGCCGTCGGTATTTGCCGAGCTGCCGCGGCTGTTCGAGCGCGCCGGCAACGACGCCCACGGCAGCATCACCGCCTTCTACACGGTGCTGGCGGAGGACGAAGAAGGTAGCGACCCGGTGGCCGAGGAGGTGCGCTCCATCCTCGACGGCCACCTGGTGCTGTCGCGCGCGCTGGCCCAGGCCCAGCACTACCCGGCCATCGACGTGCTCGCCAGCGCCAGCCGCGTGTTCACGCGCGTGACGTCTCCGCAGCAGCAGCGCGACGCCGCCCACCTGCGCGCGCTGATGGCGCGGCACAAGGAGGTCGAGTTCCTGCTGCGCGTGGGCGAATACCAGGCCGGCAGCGACCCGCTCGCTGACCAGGCCATCGAGCGCATGCCGCAGATCAAGGCCCTGCTGCAGCAGGGATCGCACGAGGCCAGCGACTGGGACGGCTGCCTGCAGCATCTGCGGGAGATCGTGTCGTGAGCGCCGCGCCGGGCCGCCCCAAGCAAGCTCATTCCCGCTTGGCGGGACAGGCCGCAGGCCGAAGGGTGCACCAATGAACCTTTTGTCGGCCACGGACGCCCGCCAATGGCTTCGCCTGCGCCAGCTGCGCGTGCAGCGGGCCCGCGAGGCACTGACACAGGCGCAGCGCGAAGAGGCGCAGGCCCGCGCGGTTGTCGAGGACCGCGAGGCCCGCGTGGAGCATGGCCGCAACCTGATCGCCGAGCTGGCCCGGCAATGGGGCGGTGCCGGCTGCGTCGGCATGCCGCGCTGGCGCGAGCAGGTGGTGGCCCATCGCGAAGCGCTGGCCGAACGCCTGGAGCGCGACGAGTACGCGCTGATCGATGAGCAGGCGGCGCTCGCCCGGGCGCAGGACGCCGTGCGCCAGCGCCGCGCCGAGCTGGTGCGCGCGGAGGCCCGCGAGGCCGCCGTCGATGCCACGTTGAAGGACCAACGCCGGCAAGCCAGCCAGGCGCGCGAACAGCGCGCCGAGCTGGAAGCCGAAGACGCCTGCCGGGCATTGCATTGAGCCTATGAAACTGCTGCCCATCCACCCAGCCCTGGCCGCCCTGTTGCCGCGTCTGCAGCACGGTCTGGCGTCGCCCGATTCGCTGCCGCCTCAGGCGCTGCCCGTCCCAGCCCACGCCGCCGAGCCCGACTGGCGCAACGCCCTGCTGCGGCTGCGCGCGCGGGACGAGGAGACGACGCCACCAGCCGAGCCCGAGCCCGAAGGCCAGCCGCTCGCAACGCTGCCCGTCACGCGAACGCCGCCCCAGCCGGCGCCCGATGTACCGGTGCTCGTCGGCGCCGTGGCGCCGTCCACGCCGACCACCGAGAAGGTCGTTGCGCTGCAACAGCTCGCCGAGGCCAACACCGCTGCCGTGCCGGTGGCGCGCACCTGGCAGGTCGATCTGCCCGCCACCGCCGCGGGGCAGACCTGGCAACTGCACGTCGAGCAGGCCCAGCCGCTGGCACCGCTGAACCTGGAGCTGCGCGTGCCGCCGGTCGCGCAATCGCAGGCGCGCCAGCAGTTGAGCGACCTGGACAAGCGGCTGCGCGAGGTCGGCCACGACGTGCTCCGTCCCCGCCTGACCGATGTGCGGTCCGGCAAGCGCTTCCCGCCGCTGGATGAGGTCGAGCAATGAGCGGCATTGGCGCGATTCAACCGGTGTCCGCCGCTGAAACCTGGGAGGCGTGGCAAGCGCTGATGCATGCGACGTTGGGCGACGCGGTGACCCAGCCTCATCTTGCAGGCGACATGCACGCCGATCTGCAGGTCCAGCCCGCCGCCGAGGCGACGCTGGAAGCGACAGCCCATCCCGACGTGGCGCCGGCGCCCGTGTCGGCACCGCACGAGACCCCTCGTGCAGCGACGGCACTGCCGGTCCAGCTCGCTGCAGCCGGCCTGCCTGGCGACCAGCCGGTGGCCGCGACGCGGACGGTCGACGCGAACGCGGCGGTGCTGCCGATGGCGCCGGTGCTGCTGACGCCGCTGGCCTTGCAGGGCGGGCCGGAGCTGCGCTGGCGGGTGCAGGACGCATCGGCCTGGCGAGCGCTGTTCGACGACGCCGGTCGCGATGCGCCGCACGACGAGGCAGACCTACACGAACCGTTGCCCTTGGCCGACAGCGACGCCGACAGCGAGGCCGAGGCCGAGGCCATGCCGGCCTGGGCGCAGGTTCTGCTCGCCCGGCTGCGCGGCGCGGCCGCTGATCCCGCCTCGGCCGATGCACTGCGCCCCGCGCTGCAGGCCTGGCGCCTGGGCCTGCCGGTGCTGCTTGCCAGTCCGGTTGGCCTGGCTTGCCTGCTGCCGAGCCGTGACGCCGGCACCTGGCAGTGCCGACGCTGGCCCGCGCGCTGGCGCGCTGCCCGACCGGCCATCGGCGAGCGCTGGTGGGCCGTGCGCGTGGGCCTGTCGGCCCAGGGCCGTGCGCGGACGCTGCGCGAGCTGGTTGGTGCTCGCGCGCTGGCGCCGGGCCAGGTCAGCTGCGAGCTGCGCCTGGACGACGTCGCGCCCGGCATTGCGCAGTGGGCCGAGGTGCTGGTGCAGGCGCCCGCCAGCCCCAGCCTTCGGGCCCTGCTCGGCGCGCGGTCGTCGCTGACCTGGCTGTTGTGCAACCAGCCGTTGTGGCCGCAGGAGAGCGCATGACACGTGTGGATGCGACGCTGATGCATGCGCTGGGTGACCTCGGCGAGGCGCTGGCCATCCTGGAGGGCGACTTCCTGGTGGCGCTGAACGCGCCCATGCAGGCCCTGCTGCCCGGCGAGCCCGGCGGGCTGGCCGAAGACTGGGCGCTGCCGCTGCACGGCCTGGCCACGGCGCTGTCTGCACCGCTGGGCGCGCGCACGCGCTGCGGCGTCAGCGGCGAATACGTGGCCCAGCGCGTGGCGCTGGATGCGCGCCATGTGCTGCTGCGCCTGGACGACGAGCGTGAGCGCCTGCATCACCTGCAGCGCCAGCTCGACGATCGCGAGGGGCTGCTGTTCACGTCGCGATCGCTAACCGTGAGCGAGATGGGCAGCGTGCTGGCGCACGAACTCAATCAGCCCATCGGCGCCACCGTCAACCTGCTGCGCGGCCTCAAGCTGCGCCTGGCCCGCCGCCACCCGGAGAGCACCGACGAACTGGCGGCGCTGGACAAGGCCGTTCAACAGGTCAGTTATGCGAGCCAGATCATTGGCCGCATTCGCGAGTACACGCAGTCGCGCCAGCCCAAGACCGAGCGGCTGGACCTGGTCGACCTGGTGCACCAGAGCCTGGCCTTGCTGGACTGGGACCTGCAGCGCGAGTCCGTGCGCCTGGTGCTGCGCCTGCCGCTGACCGAGGCGCCCGTGCAGGGCGATGCCGTCATGCTGCAGCAGGTGCTGATCAACCTGCTGCGCAATGCGCTGGACGCGCTGCGGCTGGACCGGCCGACCGAACCCGTCATCGACATCGAGCTGCAAGTGGAAGCCGGCCGCGCCGAGCTGCGCGTGGGCGACAACGGCCCCGGCATCACGCCGCAGACCGAGGCGCGCCTGTTCGTCCCCTTCAGCTCCACCAAGCCCAACGGCATGGGCCTGGGCCTGTCCATCTGCCGCTCGCTGATCGAGATGCACCAGGGCCGCCTGTGGTTCACGCGGCGAGAGTCCGGCGGCTGCTGCTTTCACTTTGCGCTGCCCCTGATGGCGGCGACCTCACCCACCCTGGAGAAGACGGCATGACACCTCGGCAGATTTATGTGGTGGACGACAACCACGAGTTCCGCGACTCGCTGCGCTTCTGGCTCGAAGGCTTTGGCTGCCAGGTGCGCGACTGGGGCGACCCGCGCGATGCGCTGCAGTCCCTGGCCCGCGTGGCCGTGGGCACCACCTGGCCCGAGTCGACCTGCCTGATGCTGGACGTGCGCATGCCCGAGCTGTCGGGGCTGGACCTGCACGACGCGCTGCGCGAGCGCGGTATCCACCTGCCCGTCATCTACATGAGCGGCCATGCCGACGTGCCGCTGGCCGTGGCCGCGATGCAAAAGCGCGGCGCCGTCTCGCTGCTGGAGAAGCCGCTCGACGACGTGGCCCTGAGCGCGGCGCTGGACCGCGCCTTCGCGCCGACCGACATGGACGCCGGCATCGACGCCGACGTGGAAGGCTCGCGCGAGGAGTTCGAGCGCCGCTCGCAGACGCTGTCGCCGCGCGAGCGCCAGGTGCTGTCCCTGGTGGTGAAGGGCCTGATGAACAAGAACATCGCCGACGAGATCAAGCTGTCGCTCAAGAGCGTGGAGCTGTATCGCTCACGCGGCATGCGCAAGATGAAGGCGAAGTCGGTCACGGAGCTGACCAGGATCATGGTCAGCAGGCGCGCATGAGCTCGATCCCGCAAGCCTCGACACAGGCACTGACCTGGCATTACCTGGCGGGCCCGGCGCGGTTGTGCATCAGCGCGGGCGAGTTCACGCCCGGCGACCTGCCGCCTTGCGCCGCCGAGGCGGCCGTCGTGCTGGACTTGGCGGGCGAGTTGCTCGATGGCCTCGCTGCGGCGGGCCTGCTGGGCGACGTGCCATGGCAATGGGTGGCCGCCACGGGCGGCATGATCACGGGCGGCGCCCAGGCCAGCTGGCGCGGCGCCGAGGCGGAGGCACGGCTGTCCCTGCCCTGGGCGGCGCTGCGCGCACTGGCCGCGCCGCCTGAAGTCCCAGGTCTGCAATGGCAGGCGACGCCGGCCGAATGCCTGATGGCGCAATGGCGCCTCGGCGACGAGGAGCTGGCGGCGCTGGAGCCGGGCGGTCTGCTGCTGCTGGAGGAGCCGGTACGGCCCGAGCCACGCGCTCGTGGCGAGTCGGCCGCAGGTGATAAGCCCTGGCAACTGGTCGCGCGCTGGGAGCAGCCGCTGACGCTGGATGTCGTGATGGGCTGGTGCGGTCCCGTGCCGGTGCCGCCGCCGCATTGCCAGCTCATCGACGCCGCGCGGCCGGATGCGGTGCGCGCCCGCGGCCGCCTCGTGCCCTGGGGCACGGGTCAGGCTTTCCGAATTGACGCGATCTAGTCCGGTCCATGGATCTCAGCACCTTCACGCCGGCCTCGGCCCTCATCACCGTCATCCTGCTGGCCCTCGCGCCTTTCGTGGCGGTGATGGTCACGTCATTCACCAAGCTCGTCGTCGTGCTCAGTCTGCTGCGCAATGCGATGGGCTTGCAGCAGGTTCCGCCCAACGTCGTCATGAACGGTCTGGCGCTGATCCTCAGCATCTATGTGATGTACCCCGTCGGCTTGCAGATGCAGGAAAGCCTGAGCGCCTCGCCGGGCCTGGCCAAGGGCTCCACCAGCGAGATGCTGGCCGCCGCAGACACGGCCAAGGAGCCGCTGCGCGAGTTCCTCATCAAACACAGTCGGCCACTGGAGCGCGCCTTCTTCCTGAAGACCGCACAGCGCAGCCTCAAGCCCGAGCAGGCCGCCAAGCTGACGGACCGCGACTTCCTCGTCATCGTGCCGGCCTTCACCGTGACCGAGCTGACGGTGGCCTTCGAGATCGGCTTTCTGATCTTCCTGCCCTTCCTCGTCATCGACTTGGTCATCTCCAACATCCTGATGGCCATGGGCATGCAGATGCTGTCGCCGACCACCGTGTCGCTGCCGTTCAAGCTGCTGCTGTTCGTGCTGATCGATGGTTGGGTGAAGTTGACGCACGGCCTGGTGTTGACTTACCAAGCATGAAAGTCCAAAGGCAACCACAGAGCCACGGAGGCACAGAGGTAATGCAGAGCGGCTGTTCTCCGTGTCTCTGTGCCTCTGTGGTTGCGTTCCTGCCTTCGCTTCACTCCACATGACATGAACAGCGACGTCATCCAACTCACTCAACAGGCGCTGTGGCTGGTGCTGCTGCTGTCGGCGCCGCCCATCATCGTGGCGGCCGTCGTCGGCCTGCTGATCGCCTTCGTGCAGGCGGCCACGCAGTTGCAGGAGCAGACGGTGCAGTACGTGGCCAAGTTCTTCGCCATCGTCATCACCATCTTCATCACGGCCTCGCTGCTGGGCGGCAGCCTTTACCAGTTGGGTGACAAGGTGTTCAGCGAGTTCCCGGGCATGGTCAAGATCAAGCACTGATGTATGAGTTCTGGGTCAGCCACCCGGCGGATGCGGCATTGCTGCTGGGTCTGTCGACGATGCGGGTGGCGGTCGCCTTCCTGCTGGTGCCGCTGTTCACGCAGGACCTGATCCCGGCGCTGATCCGCAACGCCATCTTCCTCGCGCTGGGCATGCTGGGCCTGCTGGTGCAGGAGCTCAAGCCGCTGAACCTCAGCGGCTGGCAATGGGCGCTGCTCTACGGCCGCGAGGCCATGATCGGCGCAGCCCTGGGCTTTCTGTTCGCGGGCCTGATGTGGTCGTTCGAGATGGCCGGCCAGCTGATCGATACCAAGGTGGGCTCGTCGATGGCCCAGGTGCTCGATCCGCTGTCAGGCCACCAGACCTCGCTGACCGGCGCTTTCCTTGCGCGGCTGGCGAGCTGGGTCTTCATGGCCTCGGGCGGCTTCATGCTGTTTGCTGCGCTGCTGCTGGACAGCTTCGCGTTCTGGCCAATCCATGGCGACTGGCGGCTGATCCCCATCGGCATGCTGGCCTTCGAGGCCGAGTTCGGCCGCATGCTGCGACTGGCGCTGCTGGTGGCCGCGCCGTCGCTGGTGCTGCTCTACCTGGTGGACGGCGTGCTCGGTTTGGTCAACCGCTACGCGCAGCAGCTGAATGTGTTCAGCCTGTCCATGTCCATCAAGGCCGTCGTCGGGCATCTGGTGCTGCTGCTGCAGCTGGGCAGCCTGGTCGCGCTGTTGAACGAGGAACTGCTGGCCCGGCCCAGTGTGGTGATGGACCTGCTGAAGCGCTTGTTCGGCTGAGCCGCTAACCTTCAGAAACAGCAGCGACCGCAATTGCCTGCGCCGCCGGACTGGCCTGAAATGGGGCGGCAACACCACACCGCACGGCATCCATCATGAGCAACGTCAATAGCACCCGGTCCGCCGGCCCCATGTACGGCAACGCCGACAGCAACAGCCAACCCGTTCTTCTTGACCCGCTGCCGGCCGACCGGGACCTGGAGCTGCCCGAGCCCCTGGCCGACGCGGTGGACGGCCTGCTGCCGGAGGCGGTCGATGGCTGGTTGAGCGTGCTGCCGCTGCCCACCTACCGCGTCACCGGTGCGGTGCGGCGCGACACGCCGACCGAGGCGGTGGAGACGCTGACCGTGAACCTGAGCCGCCAATCCGCAGACCGCATCAGGCCCGAGGACACGCTGCAGCGCGACGGCCAGCGCGTGTTCGTCAACGAAGGTGATCGGCAAGCCCGGCCGCCGACGCTCGCCACCGTGGCCCAGCAAGACGCCGCAGCAGCGAAAGGCGACTTCGAATTAGGGGCAGCCGCAATCGCCAGCCGCCGCCAGTCTCGTTAAGCTGAAATCCACTGCCTCACACCTAACGGCCATGATCGGCGTCATCCCGTCACCCACCTCCCCGCTGTTTTCCACCGCCCCGCTGCGCCCGCTCACGGCGCCCGCAGCGGCCGGCCATGCGGGCGGCGCGGCCTGGCTTGATGGCCTGGGCGCCGGCGGCCCCGCCAGCCTGCGCGCCGACGTTGCCGCCGACCAGCGCGGGCTGTCGGTCCAGCAACACGCCGAGCGCGTGCTCGCCGCCCTCGTTGCCTGAACTGCTGGCCGAACCGCGCTGGGCCGATGCGGCCCAGGCCTTGATCGGCGGCTGTGTCGACCTCGGCCCCCGTCAGGAGGGCGCGGTCGCTCTGATGGAAACCGTCTGCAGCGGCCTGGGCGACCAGCTCTACCCGGCCTTTCTGCGCGTGCTGGCCGAAGTCAACCTGCGCGGCGAATACGCCGCCCGCGCCGCCGTGGCGCAGACGCTGACCCAGGCGCTCTGCCAGGGCCGCCTGCCCAGCGGCTCGCGGGCGGCCTGGGGGTCGTTTCAGCCCAGCGCGCAGCGGCGCAGCCTCGGACCCATCGAGTACCTGTGCTTGGCCGCCTGGCCCGGGCGTGAACAGGCAACGCTGTCGCCCGAGCAGTTCCAGACCCTTGCCGGCGCGGTGATGGACCTGCTGGATTGCGACGCCGAGGCGCGCCGGCTCTACGCTGACCATCTGTCTGCCGTGGCGGACGATCCGCTCGACGGCACCATGCCGCGCGAGGTCCGCTCGGCACTTCGGGCGCTGGCCCAAAGCTGGCGCGGGCATCCGGATGCCAGCCAGGCCTGCAAGGCTTTCGTCGATGGACTCAACCGCGCGTTGCGCTAGCCCGATGTATCTTGCTACGGTGCGTTACAAAGTCTGCCTGGCCGCTGTGTGCGGAGGCGCGCATTGAGGCGTTAACTTCCGTCCACTGGAGTGAGCCCCGCCATGAAACCCATCGCCCGCACCCTGATCGTTCTTGGCCTGGTTGCCGCCCACGGCCTTGCAAGCGCCGGCCCGCGCCATTACGGGCACTCGCACCACCGCCATCATCATCACCACCATCGTGGCGCGGGCCTCGGCGGGCTGGTGCTGGGCCTGGCGGTGGCGGTGCCGTTGATCGCGCTGGCCAACCAGGCAGAACGAGACCGGCAGCCGGAGGTGGTCTATGTGCCGCCGCCCGCGCCACTGCCGCCCCAGCCGGTTTATGCACCGCCGCAGGCGGTCTATGCGCCGGCCCGACCGGCTCCCGTCATCTACCCGCGCAACGGCCAGGGTCCCGATCAGCTGGAAGCCGACAGCCGCGAGTGCAACCGCTGGGCCACCACGCAGCAGGCCGCCATGTCCGATGCCGGCGTGTTCCAGCGCGCCGTCGAAGCCTGCATGGACGGGCGCGGCTACACGCTCCGCTGAGCTGTACACCGGGCGGCGGACAATCCGCCCTCGATGCCGCGCCGACACCCCCGCGACCACTATCACGTCTACGTCGTGCTGCTGGCCGAGCGCGTCTGGAACGAGCCGGCCTTCCGCGCCGCCAACCCCGACCACGACATCGTCAAGCCCTGCCTCTATGTCGGCATGACCGGCCT
The DNA here is from genome assembly GCF_001425165.1 of Pelomonas sp. Root405. Lineage (GTDB taxonomy): Bacteria > Pseudomonadota > Gammaproteobacteria > Burkholderiales > Burkholderiaceae_C > Pelomonas. The sequence continues at coordinate 30,923 of NZ_LMDU01000005.1, read as the reverse complement.
GGACCCGGACCTGCGCTTTGACCGCCACATGGCCGGCGTGCAGGCCAACCGCTTCGTGCTGAAGTACGGCGTGCGGCTGATGCCGGAGCTGTACGAGTTCTACAACCCCATGCCCTATGACGCGGCGCGCGACATGGAGGTGGAACTTGCCATCGGCCTGCGCGAAGCGGGCTATGCGGTGTGGCAAGCCTAGCGTCCGTCCTCCCATCCTCCGGCTGAGCGCTCAGCCGAGAACCGAAATACAAGATACAACCGGCTGCAATCGGCACCGGTGATTGATAGAGACTTGGCTGATGACATTGCTGATCAACGACACACAACCCAAGCTGACCTCGGAGCAGACCCTGACCGGCTGGCGCCGGGAGTTCTGCGTCGAACTGCTGGGCGACGGCCAGGCACGAATCTTCCTCCGGGCCCTCGAAACCGCGTCGCTCAAGGCCACCGAGTTGCGCCAGGGCATCCTGTTCCACCGCGTGGGCGCCAGCTTCACGGACCTGGAAGGCTGCGTGGAGGCCGCCCGCGACGCACTGGAGCGACTGGCGCGCACCGCGGTGCGGCAGCAGCCGACGCAGGACAACCTCTTCGCCGCAGTCACCTACGACCGCATGGCCTGGGATGCGGTGGTGGAAGTCGTGGAGCGCTGGCAGCGCCGCCGGCATGCTGTCTCGGCGTGAAGCGCTGGTGCATCCCTCAGCTCGGTTGAGCTGCTAGGCTGGCCGGCCCAACCCGATCAGCCATCCCATGCCCAACAAGCGCAGCGCAAACGCCGTCCGTCTGGAGTTTTCGACCGGCTCCCTCGTCCAGTCCAACCTGTCGGGCGCAGCCTTCACCGGTGACTGGCTCTGGGTCGCCGGCGACGAGGCCTGCGGCATCGACCGCCTGCGCCGGCTTGAAGCCCAGGGGACTGAGCGCCTGCGGTTCGGCGAGGTGCGCGATTTCGCATTGGCCGACCTGCTCGACCTGCCGGGCAAGGCCGATGAAGAGGCCGACCTTGAAGGCATGGCCGTGGCCGATGGCTTCCTCTGGGTCGTCGGATCGCACGGCCTGAAGCGCAAGAACGCCAAAGCCGACAAAGACGATGCGGCCAATGCCAAGCGCCTGGCCAAGGTCGCGCTGGACGGCAACCGCCGGCTGCTGGCCTGCCTGCCCATCGAGGTCGACGACAAGGGCGAGCCCTGCCTCGTGCGGCAGTCGCGAGACGGCAGGCGCGCACTGCGACTCAAGGGGGACGCCGAGTCCAACCTGCTGACCCGCGCGCTGGCCGATGACCCCCACTTCGGACCCTACCTGGCGATCCCTGGCAAGGACAACGGCTTCGATATCGAAGGGCTGGCGGTGCATGGCCGGCGGCTTCTGCTGGGGCTGCGCGGGCCGGTGCTGCGAGGCTGGGCGGCGCTGCTGGAAGTCGAGATCGAAGCCCATGACGGTCACCTCGCCCTGGCACCGCTCGACGACGACGGCACGCTGATCCGAAAGCATTTCCTTCAACTGGACGGCCTGGGGGTGCGCGACCTGCATTTCTCCGGCGACGATCTCTTCATCCTGGCCGGCCCGACCATGGTGCTCGACGGCGAGATCCGGCTCTACAAATGGGCTGACGCAAAGACCTTGCTGGCCGGGATCACCGAACCGATCCGCTTTGAGCCGGCACTGACCAGCTCGGTCACCTTGCCGCACGGGCGCGGCAGCAACCGGGCCGAAGCGGTGTGCGACCTGCCGCCTGAACTGGCCGCAGGCAAGCCGAGCTGGCTGGTGCTGTACGACGCGCCGGGGCCGGACCGCAAGGACGGCGAGCACGCCGTCTTCGGCGACTTGCTGCAGCACGGCTGAGGGCATTCGGGCCCAGAGCCGGGCCGCCCGGGCCGGCCCGGTGCCCGATGCCCACCCATCCCAGCATTCCGCAGCTCATCCGTTCATGACGGCGATTTGTCGCGCGGCGCTCGCGACAAGGGAAGCGGTTGCAGACACTGCAATCACTGACACAGCCAACCCCCCGGAACCCACCATGAACACCGCCGCCAAGACCTTCGCCGTTGCCATCGCCGCCGTCACCGCTGCTGCTGCCATCGGCATCGGCCTGGCTGACCGAACGGCAGCTCCCGCGACCGAAGTCGTGAAGCTGGAGCGTGTGGTGGTGGTCGGCAAGCGCGCGGACGCGCCGGTCGTTGCCAAGCTGCCGCGGGTCGTCGTCGAGGCGCGCCGCGCCCGGCCCGTCGAGGCGACGCTGGCCTCGGCCCAGGCGTCGGTCTGGCTGGTCTGAATTCCCGCCGTCGTCAGTCACCCACCCGCCGCTGGCGGGTTTTCTTTTGCCTGAACAGACCCTAGGGGGTTGCGGCTCGCCACCACCAAGACCATCCTCGGCCGCCCGTGAGGACAAGCCGCTGCAGACGCAGTCTGGTTAATGGAGGTGCCCATGGCCCGCACTGCCGGCATTGCGCTGGTCGACCTGTTCGACATCACCGACACCATCAACTCGGTGCTGCCGCAGTCGGTCAGCGACTTCATCGAACGCTTTGTCGTCGTCGGCCACCAGGCCTCGTCGTCGGACGGCGCGGTCTTCCACACCGGCTCGCTGCAGGCCATCGCCACGGCCATTGACGAAATCCCGACCGAGTTCAACATCGGCATCGGCCGGCTCAGCCTGCCGCTGATCAACACCGGCATCCCCTTCCAGCTGGCCTTCCAGCGCAGCGCCGTAGCGAGCGGGAGCAACCTCGAAGGCAGCGCCGACGTCTGGCGGCTGGATCTGTCGCTGGAGGTCTTCAACCTCATCGTCGACTTCCTGCAGCCCGCCATCTACGTGCCCGAGACTGGCACGACGCCGCGGCACCTGGTGCGCGACCCCAGCCGCAGCGAGGTGCGCATCACCGGCTCGGCCGTGCTGCGCATCGAGCAGCCGGCCGGCGGCGCGCCGCTGGCGGTCAAGTTCATCGACCAGCCCGACCCGCTCGACCCGGCCGCCGTCAGCGGCGCCGTGGCGACGCTGAGCTGCAGCCCGCCGCACTTCTTCATCGGCGGCAGCGAGTTCGGCCTGTCGGTCGGCCGGCTGACCTTCGACTTCTCCGACAGCTTCAGCCCGCCCGAGATCATCGAGCGCAACCAGGGCCCGGCCTGGACCGGCGTGGCCATCCGGGAGGCCACCCTCTACGCACCGCGCAACCTGCCGGGCATCGGCGACCTGTCCGGCGGCGTCAAGAACCTGCTGATCGGCTCGCCCTTCGGCCTGCAGGGCGAGATCGAAGTGCAGTTCGGCCGCACCGCCCTCAACCCGTCTGCCTTCAACTTCGTGCAGGTCACCGACAGCGGCGACCAACCGTTGGCCATTTCCGGCAGCGGCGCCTCACGCATCGTTCAGATCGAAGGCTCCGAAGACCAGCAGGTGACGGTGCACGCCGGCTTCGTCACCACCGCGCCGCCCGACCCCAGCGTGCCGACCGGCGGCCTGGTGGAGTGGGACGCCGAATGGCGCTGGGCCGGCGGCGCGGCGCAGACGGGCGACGCCTCCAGCGCCAGCGTACGCCACGGCCAGTCGCTGAAGGTCACGCCCATCGAGACGGTGCGCGTCGGTACCGACGAGAACGACTTCCGCCACCCCGAGATCACCTTCCGCTTTGTCGCGGGCGGCGACGCGCCCGTCATCGGCGCCACGGTGGGCACGCAGAACTTCGTCAACGTGACCCATGTCGGCGGCACGCGCGAGGCACTGGGCACGGTCACGCTGACGGCGACGTCGGGCGGCGGCAGCGGCTCGCGCTTCGAGTGGGAGATCGTCAACGTGCCGCAGCGCAGCAGCAGCGCCAGCTTCCCCATCGACCCGACGCTGCTGGTCGGCATCCAGACCGTCATCCTGCGCGAGACCGTCACGCTGGCGGGCGGCCAGGAGCAGGTGCGTCTGGCGCGCACGCGGCTGCACACGCTGGGCAGCGGCGAGCTGCTGGTCGGCTGCGAGGCGGGTGTGTACAACGCGGCGGACCCGACCACCGCGCTGGCGCTGACGGCCGTCGAAGGCACCTTCGACCTGAGCGACTTCCATGCCGAGGGCGGGCTGTTCCCGACGCTGGAGCAGGCCGAGATCGACAGCGCCGACCCCAGCCTGATCGACGTGCCCACCGATGGCCTGGCGATGGTGACCATCACGCCGGCCGCGGCACCGCCACCACCGCCGCCAGCCACCGACCGCCATGTGCAGGTGCTGATGGACTACGACCTGGCGGTCGAGCTGAGCTGGGGGCCGCTAGCGCCGGAAGGCGCAACGGTGTCGTTCTCGCAGACCGCCCTGCTGGCCTGGGCGGCGCGCTACCCGGGCGCCAAGTTCATCGTCGTCGGCCGCTGCGACGACATCGGCACCGACAGCTACAACGCCAGCCTGGCCACGCGCCGCGCCGACCGCGGGCGTGCGCTGCTGTCCACGCTGCTGACTGGCCAGAGCGGCACGCCGGTACCCGCGGCCAGCATCTTCTCGCGCGGCGAACAGAGTCAATTCACGGGCGCGAGCGCGGCTGGTGACACCGAGGAAGAGAACGCTGTGCCGCCGATGCGCGCGGTCGAGCTGTCCGAAGCCGCCGAAGGCACGCCGGCCAACGGCCGCCTCATCCACGCCGACATCCCCGCCTCGACGGGCTGGGAAGACAAGCGCATCGATGCCCACGAGCCGCAGCGCGACGACTTCCGCCGCATCGACATCTACGCCATCGGCGGCACCGCCGGCGCGGGCAGCGAGCGGCCCGACGACAACGCCACCGTCGGCCCCACACTGCGCCGCTCCCTCGTGCCCGCCGCCGGCCGCGACCCCGCCGCCGTCCCGCCGGGCTCGCCGGCGATGGACTACCGCGTCAAGCTGCGCATCGTCTGGGACAGCCCGACGGTCAGCCAGCTGTCCGATGCGATCCCGACGCTGGCCGAGGCCGAGTTCGCCTGGACGCCGCAGCAGGCGCCGCTGCCCGCCATGCCCGGCAGCGGCGACGCCGTCGAGCTCAGCCGCGAGGTGCTGACCGTCTTCGTCAACTGGACGCACGACCCGCGCACCGGCTACACCAAGGCCGCCTTGGGCATCAAGAGCGAGGGCGATCCCGACGGGCTGATCTCCACCACCACCAAGCCGCTGATCGCCGCGCTGGCCTTCGGTCCCGCGCTGTTGTCGGGCGTGAACGCCGACACCGACCTGATCGGCAGCGGTGCGCGCATTGCCGCGCTGATCGCAGCGGTGGGCTTCTCCGAGGTCGACCTTGGCGGCGGCCCGCTGGTGGGCGACGGCTCCAAGGCCGCCATCACCTCGGCGGCCTTCGAAACTGAGATGCGCTCCATCGCCGACCCAGGCGCGGCCATGCAGGTGCGCGTGGTGACCGACTACGTCTGCACCTTGCACATCAACGGCGGCGTGCTCGGCATCAAGACCGCGGCCGACAAGCCGATGAAGATCCGCTACAAGCGCGTCGGCCTGCAGTACGACACCGCCAAGACGGGCTGGGAGCGCTTTGGCCTGGTCTACGACACCACGTCGATGGAGATCGAGGACCCCGGCCGATGGCAGATCGACGGTGTGCTGGGCAGCCTGCTGCGCATCGTCGAGGTCGCGATGGGCCGCGGCTCGGTGTGGATCGAGGGCCGCATCGCCATCGCGCTGCAGATCGGCATCATCGAGATCAGCGAGGCCATCATCCGCCTCACCTTCCGCGACGGCCAACCGCTGCCCGACTTCGAGCTGCGCGGCTTCGTGCTGAAGGCCGACATCCCGCAGGTGCTCAAGGGCGAGGGCCGCCTGCGCATCGAAGACGGTGGGCTGATCCGCGCCGGCGTGGCCGCCGAGCTGATCCCGCTGGGCCTGGGTGTCGAGGCCGCACTGGCCATGGGCATGCCGCCCGAGATCGCGCCGTCCATCTTCCTGTCGCTCTATCTGGGCGTGCAGTTCTCAACGCCCCTGCCGTTGGCCCAGTCGGGCATGGCGATCTACGGCTTCAAGGGCCTGTTCGTCATGAACGGCCAGCGCAAGCTGCCGGCCAACCCCGACCCGGTCGGCCGTGAGCTGGACTGGTGGCGCACGCCGCCGGAGCAGAAGTACGAGCCGCACAAGGACCAGTTCGCGCTCGGCGTGGGCGTCGTCGTCGGCACGCTGCCGGACGTGAGCTTCTGCGTCAGCTGCGCGGGCATGGTGGTGGTGGCCTTCCCCGACGTCGAGGTCATCCTCGGCGTGGACGTCAACATCGTCGAGGTGCCCGACACCGAGGTCAGCGACGAGGGCGGCGCCAGCGGCACCATCACCGGCCTCATCGTCATCGACGACGAGGCGGTCAAGCTGGCCGTGTCGGCGCAGTACACGATCCCGAGCGTGCTGGAGGTGAAGGTGCCGTTCTCCGGCTTCTTCCCCTACCTCGGCACGGGCAAGAAGGTCTATGTGCGCATCGGCTCCGACGGCCAGGTGGCGCATGGCCGCTTCGGCGAGCCGGTCACGCTCAAGCTGCTGCCCGGCACCATCGACGTGCAGGCCTGGACCTACCTCATGATCGAGGAAGGCGGCCTGCCCGCGCTGGGCGGCGACGTGCGCTTCACCTTCGACGGCTTCGCAGTCGGCTTCGGCGCGGGCTTCGAGATCAAGTGGAGCGCCGGGCCGATCAAGCTGGAGGCCTCGGCCAAGGTGCTGATCGGTTTCGGCACCGCGCCGCTGCTGCTCAAGGGCGGCATCTTCGTGCGCGGCGAGCTCGACCTCGTCGTCCTTTCCATCTCCGCCCGCGGCGAGCTGATCCTGGAGGCGCGCCAGATCGGCAACGACATCGCCATCCGCATCGACGGCGAGTTCTGCGGCGAGGTGGACTTGTTCTTCTTCTCGATCTCGGGCTGCGTCGGCGTCAGCTTCGACTTCGGCCCCGACATGACGCCGCCGGTGCCGCCCAGCCCCGTCAAGGGCATCAGCCTGACCGACCGGCGCGACCACATCATGGGCGTGGGCGCCACGGGCGCGCCGCTGGCCGCACCGGTCGTCGTCGTGCCGGCCGACCCGTCCGACCCGGCGCAGGTGGCCGCCGCTGCTGCCGCCTCGGCCGGTGTGGCCGGCAACAATACTGTCTGGCCCGACACCGCGCCCGTCATCCACTTCTCGCACTACGTCGAGAACGCGATGCCGGCAGCAGCCCAGTTCAAGCCCGGGCCGACGCCGACCCAGCCCAAGTGGACCGGCTCCAGCCAGCTGAAGTACGCCTACCGCCTGGACAGCGTGCTGCTGAAGAAGCGCAGCGACGGCACGGTCGTGGCCGGCACGAAGCCGCTGCAGTCGGTGTGGGCCAGCACGCCCTACCGCCAGCCCGATGCCTCGGGCGGCGCCAACCCGCTGCCGAGCGAGCACGAGGGCCCCAACCTCAAGCTGCTCGACTGGAACCCCTGGTCCTGGGTCGTCAACATGAGCAACGGCGGCGCCGGCCAGCCGGGCGCGCCGGGCGACACCGTCGGCACGATCTGCGACCCCAAGCCCCTGCCAGCACGCGCCTGCGTGCTGGGCCGCGACGCCAGGCGGGCCGGGCTGAACAAGGTGCGACTGCGCCAGCAGACGCCGGCGCCCGGGCCCTATCCGAGCCGCTTCTTCGTCACCGGCGAGCCGGTCATCCGCGCCGGCACCGCCGTCATCCGCGGCCAGTCGCTGATGACACTGCTCGGGCTGTCCGGCGGCACGCTGGTGCCGGGCGAGGTTGTCGCCCTGCCCTTCGCCGCGCTGGAAGACGGCGAGTCGCTGACGCGCGGCTACCGCCTGCCCGCACTGCGCCGCGCCGTCGCCGGCGGATCGCTGGCCGAGCTGCCGCTGCCGTGGGAGGGCCTGTTCGACCAGCCCGTCACGCAGCCCAGCGTCACGTTGATGATCTGCGATGCGCCGGGCCACGGCCGCCCGGGTGGTGGCGACGACAACCCCGGTGGCGGCGATGGCGACGGCCGCGTCTGCGACGGCTTCCGCGGCGTCAAGACTCGCAACGACGTCGCCGAGGTCGTGCGCCAGGGCTTCCGCATCCTGCCGCTGCAAGCCAAGGACACGCTGGACCTGGTCGACCAGCTCGACACGGCCATCGACCCGCTGGTACCCGGCCGCGACGGCAGCGCCGAAGTCCGCCTGCCGGAGCGCGGCGTGGCCATCCGTTTCGCCACCGCCGTGCGCGGCGTCGAGCTGCACCTGGTGCTGTTCGGTGGCCCCGTCAGGGCGCGTGCGCTCGACGCCACCGGCCGCGAGATTGCCAGCGACACCATCAGCCCGCCGGCCCGGCGCGCGCCGCAGGTGCTGCGCCTGCGCGCCGACGGCATCGCCGTGGTCGAGCTGGTCGGTGGCAGCAACGAGGCGCTGCTGTTCAAGGTCTGCGTGGAGGGTGGCAAGGACGGCGGCAAGACCTGCGAGTCCTTCGACGGCCTCAAGCCCGCCGACAAGGCCTTCGACCGCATCGCCCACCGCGGCTTCGTGTTCGTGCCGCTGAAGAAGGGCGAGCCGCTGCGCCTGACCGATGCGGTCGACCAGCGCACGCTGCCGCCACGGCGTGGCAACGACGGCGACGCCGAGATCTTCTTCCCCGCCGGCGGCATGCGCGTGACGCTGCCGCATGCCTGTGCGGCCATCGAGCTGCACCTGATGGTGTTCACGCGCGACGGCATCAAGGCCGAGGGACTCGACGGCAACGGCCAGGCCGTCGCCGGCGACGGTGGCAGCGCGCCCCAGGGCGAGCCGCTGGTGCTGACACTGCGCGCCAAGCCGGGCGAGGCCATCGCGGCCATCAACATCCACGGCGGCGGCGGCGAGGCCCTGCTCTACCGCATCTGCTGCCTCGGCGGCGACGGTGCGCACCGCTGCGTGGACTTCGACGAACTCGACCGGCCGGCGCGCGCCGTCGCACGGGTGGTGCATGCGGGCATCGCGTTCGAGGCGGCTTCGGGCAAGCCCGAGCTGGCGCTGGTCGACCTGGTCGACGAAGCCGCCTCGCCCGACCGCGCCGGCCGCGACCAGCGCCGCGAACTGCGCTTCCCCGGCCACGGCCTGCGCATCGAGTTGCCGGCGGCTTGCAGCCGCGTCGAGCTGGACCTGATGCTGTTCGGCACCGGCCCACTGAAGGGCCATGCACTGGACGCCACCGGCGCCCGAGTCTGGCGCGGTGAGACCGGCCCCGAGGCCAGGCGTCCGCAGCGGCTGGATATCCGCGGCCGCGGCATCCGCGTCATCGAGCTGTTCGGCGCGACGGAGATGGCGGCGCTCTACCAGCTCTGCCATGAGATTGACAAGAACGCGCCTGACGAACCGCCGCCGGACGACGACGACTGCGGCAAGACCACGCGACTTGCGCTGTCGGCCCCGTATGCCGAGCGCGCCCAGGCCATGATCGCCAGTGGCAACGCCATCGCCGCAGTGCAACCGACCGCAGTCGTCACCGGCATCGTCGGCACCAGGCCGCGCGACGCCTGGGCCGGCGAGGTCATCGAGCAGCGCCGGGGCCGCGACGGCCGCGGCTGCGTGCTGATGCGCTTCACGCCGCGCGCCGGCGTCACCGGACCCTGGAATGGCTTGCGCATCCAGGTGCCGGCCGGCAAGACGGTCACGCTGGTGTCAGTCTGCGGCGTCGACCAGCGCGCCGCCGACGCCCACGCCAGCGACAGTGCCGTGCAGGCCAGCCTGCTGAACATCCTGGCCACGGTGATGTCATTGCCCGTCGAGGAAAGGCGCGAGATCGTGTTGGCCCCGGCCACCGAATACCAGCTGGAGATCGGCTGGAGCTGGCAGGTCTGGCAGCCCGAGGACCCGAACGAGACGCCGCCCGACCCTGACCCGACCGCCTGGGTGGCCGGCACCACCGACGTGCTTCGCTTTGCCGCCGCGCCTGATGCGGGGGTCACGCCGGTGCAGCAGGACGGGATCAACGAGCATGTCTTCGATGCGCGCGACGTCGGTCGCTACCTGATCGGCGTGGAGCCGGCGAACGGCCGCGCGACGCAGTTCACCGGCGACCCGATCTGGGTGCATTTCGAGACCGGCCACGTCAAACAGTTGTTGGAGCAATACGGCCGCACGCTGGCCATCGAGATCCGCCGCACCGACCCCAAGCCGCAGTCCACGCCGGCCGCGCTCAACGCGGTGCTGGAGCCGCTGGTGGTCACGCTGGCCTGGCTGGCCCTGCCCGATACGCTGCAGCCGGTCGGCTACCAGCTCATCCACGCCGCGATGGCAGAGGCGCCCTGCCTGCCCGGCCCCGGGCCGATGGGCGGCGCCAGCGTGGCGGTGACGGCGCCGCTGGAGCCCGAGGCCGACTACGACCTCAACGTCGTCGCCAACAAGGGCACCGACCGCGCCGTCGTGCTGGCCACGCGCTTCCGCACCTCCCGCTATGCCTCGCCAGCGGCGATGCTGGATGCGCTCGGTTATGGCGCCACGGCCACCGGCCTGTTCCTGCCCGACGACCTGATCGTGCCGGACGGCGCAGTGCTGCCCGCCGGCGGCTTCGTCGAGGGCGATGCGGCGCTGGATGCAGCGCTGGCGGCCATCGACGCCGAGACGCTGGCCCTGCCCGAGCGCGAACCCAAGAGCTACGTGCTGTGGCGCTTTGACGCGGCCACGACCAGCTGGCGCATCGAGGGCCTGCTCGTCGACAGCATGGAACCGATGAAGCGCGAGCTGACGCAGATCGTCAGCGGCGTGGCGCAAGCGGGCGTGCGCATCGAGCCCACGTCCGCGGCAGTCGGCGCGCAGACGCTGACGCTCTACCGCGCCAACAGCCGCTGGACGCGCGTGTGGCTGAAACCGGCCGTGCCGTTTACCGTACCGGCCACGCCCGAGCCCACGCTGCGGCTGAGCTTCACGACGCCGCAAGGCACGGTCAGCGGGACGCGGCGGCTACGCAGCGTGCCATCGCTGCTTGAACGGGAGGGCCTGTGATGCCGCTGCACCTCGTCTCGCCGACGCTCTTCAACGCGCACGCGCTGCCGGCCGACCCGGCCGACACGCACCTGCAGCCCGGCATCCACCTGCGTGTCGACGCCCATCCGCAGCTTGGCCTGCCGGTGGCGCCCTACATCGTCTGGCGCGCCGTGCTGCGCGACGGCCGCCAGGTCAAGCTGCGCGACGACGTCGTCTTCGTCGACAGCCGCGGCCGCGTGCTGACCGCCCCCTTCACGCTGACGCCCGACAACCCGGTGACGGCGCACATCGCGCTGGCGCCGGGGCAGACCTGCGTGTGGGCGCGCGCCAACGCCGACCCCGGCGGCCGGCAGCCGGGCCCGCCGGTCATCGGGCCCGGGCCGCGCCTGGTGGCCACGCGCCTGGACGGCTCGCGGCGGGCGGCTGCTCCTTCCTCAGCGGATGCAGCGGCGGCCACCAGCGGCATGACCGCTACCGCCTTTGTCACGACGCTGCAGGGCCCCGCGCCCGTGGCCACACGCATCGCGCCGCCCTATGCCTTCGGCGCACCGGGCATCGTGCAGATCCAGCTGCAGGGTCGCGGCACGGTGGTCGGCGTCGTGTGGTTCGAGCAGCGCGACGTCGGCCGGCTCGACTGGCAGCCCTTCACGCTGCTGAACCTGCCGCATGCCGGCGGGCCACGCTATCTGCCGATTGCCAACCCCATCCTGCGCGCCGAGGCGCGCGTTCTGCAGCAGGCGCCGCAGCGCCGCCCACTGCAGGAGACGCTGGGCATGGTGGCGCCGGCCTCCGCGCCGGTGGAAACGCCGCTGTGGGAGGCGCGCCGAGTGAACTCGCTGGCGCTGCCACTGCAGCCCGACCTCGACCGCCTGATCACCGACCTGTCGGTGTCGCCGCTGGAGATGACGACCTCCACGCCAGTCAGCGACGAGCGCGGGCGGCCGCTGGGCAACTTCACGCAGCGCTGCCTGGACCGCGTGCTGCAGTCCCGCTTCGACCCCGGCTGCGCCGCGCTGTTCGGCCACAAGGCGCTGGACAACGAGTTCAAGGAACCGGCGCCGCTGCTGGTCTTCTACTGGGTGGCCGGCTTCTTCCAGGACTTCCCGCCGGCCAAGGACCCGACGCAGCGCGACCCCTTCTTCGACGCGCTGCTGGCGCAGATCGGCGGGGATGTGCGCTTCCCGACCAGTAGCGCCTGGGTCGGCGCCTGGATCAAGCTGGCCTCGGGGCTGGACGTGCCGCTCGACAAGAAGCTGCTGCAGACGCTGCAGGAGATGGGCAACGTCGTCGGCCTGGGCGCGTTGGCGGTGGCCGACCGCAGCGCCAGCCCGGCGCCCATGCAGCCGCCGCTCATCACCGCCCACAACCACATGGGCTGGGTGCCCGCGCCGGTGCCGCAGGCGCGCCGTGAGGTCGAGCTGCAACTGGCCGGCGTCGGCGTGGCCGCGCTGCTGGCGGCCGAGAAGCAGACGCCCGACGGCGGCGCACAGCGCGACAGCCTGCACAAGCGCAATGGCGACGGCTTCCACCTGCCGCTGGTGCTGGGCCGCAATGCCGCCGACGAGGAAGCGCTGCCGCCGCCCGCACCGGGCACCGGCCAGCTGGCCGACCGCCAGGCCAGCGCCGACGCGATCCGTTACGGCGTCGCGCAGCAGGACGGCTTCGGGCGTTGGTCCGGCTGGGCCGAGGTCGTCAACCCGCCCGGGCCGCGCCCCAGGCCGCCGCGGCCGGTGTTTCGTGCCATGTATGCGCAGCCTGCTAACGCGGCCCTCAGCGGTGGCGAGGTGCGCGTCATCGTCGAGGTGCCGCCCTTGGCCAGCCTGGCGCCGGCCAGCTTCGCGACGCAGCAGTTCGAGCTGGTCGTGACCGACCAGACCACGAGCGGCGTGTCCACGCAGACCCGCCTCATCGCCACGCCGCTGGCGCCGCCAGCGACGCTGGACTTCACGTTCAACGGCCCGCTGCTGGCCGCCACCGAGACGCGCAAGCTGCGCCTGGTGGCCCGCTGGCGCGACACCGCCAGCCAGTTCTCCGAGCCCAGCGAGCCGGCCGTCATCACGATGCACGACCCGCGCCCGCCGGTGCAGATCCCCGTGCCCGACGTGCTGATGTACTCGGGCCGGCCCGACGTGACCGGGCTGTCGAGCGTCGAGTTCAATTGGACGCCCGCTGCGGGCCAGGCCAACGCGGCCATCTGGTACAGCGACGAAAACCGCATCGTGCGCCACCTGAGCACGGCGGCTGCCGGCTCGCCGGAGGCCGCACTGGCCGCAGCATTGGCCGGCACCACCGACCCCGCCGCCCGCGCGACGCTGATCCGCAACCAGCCCGCGCTGGCGGCCGACCATCTGTTCGAGCGCCTGCAGGGTGTCGTGTTCGACGGCGCCGCCGGGCAGAAGACCTTCCGCCATGCGGTCAGCGGCAGCCTGCGCGTGCTCAACGTCTACCGCATCGCGGCGGAGAGCGCCTCGGGCGCGCGCACGCCGCTGACCTCGCTGCCGCTGCTGATCTTCGCCGTGCCCAATGCCGACCCGCCGCCGCGCCCGGTGCTGGCCGTCAAGCCGGCCGCCATGGCCGACAACGACGCGACCTATGCGGTCGAGGTGCGCATCACGTTGACCGTCGGCATGACCGAGGCCGTGCAATGGCGGCTGCGGCGCTCGCTGGTCGGCGCGCAGGACCTGCAGCGCATGCCCGTCGTCGCGCTCGGCCCCATGGCCGCGCCGGACGACAAGGGCCGACAGACGGGCATTTATGTCGACGCCGGCCCGGTGCAGATCTCGGCCGCCGCCACGCTCAAGCCCTGGCTGCGTTACTACTGGGTGGCCGAGGCCCAGGGCGCGCCGGCCCCGGGTTCGGTGGCCGCCGGCCGGCCGGTGCCGGGTGCATGGGGTTCGCCGTCCGACCCGGTCAGCGTCATGCTCGTGCCGCCGCAGCCACCGGCCCCCGTCGCGGCGCTGGCGGCCAGCGGCAGTGCGGGGGCGGGCGGCGGTTTCGTTGGCGTGCGGTTGACGTTCACGCACCCTCACGGGCTGGCCGGTGGGGCGCTGGGGCCGTACAAGCTGCGCGTCATGCGGCGCGACCCTGGGGCACCGCTGCGCGTCTTCGGCGAGGTCAGCGCCGAAGGCGACGGGCCCTACAGCATCGACGGCATGGACCCGGCCAATGCCGCCGGCGAGGCGCCGGCCGGCAGCGTCTATCGCCTTGTTGTCATCGATCCCATCGGTCGCGAAAGCACGGCCGCTGAAACCACACTGGTTTGAATCATGGCCACCCTGTCACCCGCTCCCGACACCCTCGGTCTCGCATCACCCGCCCTCGGCCCCTGGTTCCGCGACGGCAGTGCGACCACGCCGACGCTGGCGGTGCCGGCTGCCAATCTGGCGGTCGCGCTCAGCCTGCCGGCCGGCATGGAATGGCGTGCGCCGGCGGGCGGCCTGGCCTCCTGGGCTTTTGCCGCCACGCCACGCCCGCCGGTGCTGACGGCGCTGCGCGGCGGCGATGGCGAGAGCGCCTTCGGCGACGGCAACCTCGTCGTCCTGTTCACGCTGCTGCCCGAGGTCGAGGTGCGGCTGGCCGCGCTGTCGGCGCAGATCCCCTCGCCCGACGGCGTGGCCGTGCCCGCGGGCGCCCCGGGGCGGCCGGTCGTGCGCCACCTCGCGCTGGAAGTGCCCCAGGCTTCGGCCGCCAGCGTGAGCGACCTGCAAAGCCTGCGCGAGAACGACTTCGCCTCGGACCTGGACGATGACGAGAAACGCGCTGCCTTCCTCGGCCTGGACGCCAGCGGCAGCGCCCTCGCGAATGCCGACGAGCCAGTGCGCGAGCTGCACCGGCCCGACAAGTCCAACGCCGTCATCGTCAAGAACCGCAGCGGCGCGGCGCTGTCGTGCATGCTGTGGGCCTTCGACGACCGCGGTCGCGCGCTCGACGCCGGCGCCGTGGCCGCGTGGTGGGCGCATCTGGCCAGCGCGCCGGTGTTCGACAACCTGTGGGCGCACGGCGCTGCTGCCGACCAGCGCACCGCCCCTGTGGCGGCCAGCCGCAGCGTGCTGTTCTGCACCGCGCATGAAGGCGGCCTGCCCGAGGCCCAGCGCCTGCGCCTGGACCTCACCGACCTGACCCGCGTGGGTGGCGCGCTCTACACGGCCGGTGCCGCGCCGGCCATCGCGCTGACCACGTCGCCCAGCCCCGATGACCTGCCGCTGCCGCGCCTGGCGGTATTGCCGAATGGCCGCTTCGCCGCGCCGCCGGGCGCCACGCCTTTTGCAGGCTGGACGGGCAGCGCCTGGCCGGCCGGGCTGGCGCGCGACTTCGTGCGCGTCGCGGTGGTCGACCTCGAAAGCCATCTCGTCGGCGTCGGCCGCAGCGACGCCGTGCAGAACGACCCGCGTCAGCGCATCGCCGTGCTGCGTAACACTGCTGCCACGCCCATCCTGACCACGGCCGATGCGGCCCATGCGGCGCTGCTTGGCACGCTGTCGACAGGCTCGCCCGCGCAGCTGATGGCGCCGGTGCTGGACACCTTCTGGGGTTCGCTGACGGCGCCGTCGCTCGGCAGCGGCACGCCGCCCGCCACGCTGGCCTTCAGCGTGCACGCACTGCAGGGTGAAGGCACGGCCAGCGGTGCCACTGCCGCCAGCCAGCGCATCGCCGTGCGCGTGACCGGCCTGCCGGCCAACGCATGGGTGCGCATCTGGCCCAAGGGGCTGGACACCGAGACCGGCCAGCATTTCCGCCTCGACGGCGGCGCCGGCCGTGCCGATGGCACCGGCCGCGCCTTCGCCGTCTTGGCGCTCCCCGACGGCACGGCCGCGCTGCAAGGCATGAGCTTCGACGCGCTGGTCGTCACCGATGCTGACGCCAAGCTGCATGTCGAGCAACGCTTCGACCGGCCGGCCATCGCCAGCGGCGCACGCCCGGCGCTAACGCCACCACCAGGCGGCCTGGCCGATGGCCGCACCGCGTGGATGTGCGAACAGGGCGCAGCGCTGGTGCGCAGCAGCGGCCAGTGGGGCAGCGGCCAGACGCTGCTGGCCGTGCCAGGCGACGAAGCGGCCGGCGCCTATGCGCTGGTCGACACCACCAGCACCGTCGCCGCCGATGCCGCGGCATCGACGCTGCGCAACGCCGCCGGCACGGGCGACCGCCTCATCGTGACCGCGCCGGCCTTCCTGTCGACGCCGGAGGGCGAGGTCGTCGATGCGACGGGCCCTGTCGGTGCGACCGGCGCGACGGTGCTGCACCGCACCCGCAACGGGCTGGCCGACGGCATCACGACCTTCGGCCGGCCGGTGGCCATGATGGAGCGCCGCGAGGCCGCGGCCGTCGACCCCGCCGGTGGCACGGGTGCGGTCGGCGCCGCGCCGGGACTGGCCTCGCTGCACGAGGCCCTGCCCGGCCAGCTCGGCCACCCCGGCGTGCCGGCCGCGGCCGAGGTGCATGCCACCGGCGCCGCGCTCGCCGGGCCTGCTGCCGTGCCGCTGGCCACGCTGATGCGCGAGCGCGCGGCGGCCGACCTCGCGGGCTTCGTGGGCCAGGCGCAGCGGCCTGTCACCGTGCCGTCCGACCCGGGCGGCACGACCACCTTCACAGCCGTGCTGGAGACATTGACGCACGGCGTGGCCGGTGACGCGCAGTTGCGCGCCTTCGTTGCCGCGACCAGCGGCTTCACGCCCGGCGCAGCCTGGACAAGCCTGAAGAACAGCATCGAATCAGCCGTGCCCACGGTGGACTTCGACCCCATGATCGACACCGCCACCTTCGATGACGACGCCCTCGCCGCCGCGCTGGACCAGGTGATCCTCAAGACCCGCGACGGCGCCGCGCAGGCCGCGCGCTCGCTGGCCTCGGCAATCGGCCGCGCCGAGGATTTCGTCTACGTCGAGACACCGGCGCTGGACCCGCTGGCCGCCGGCAGCGGCGACGGGCTCATCGACCTGGTCTCGGCGCTGACCACGCGCCTCGGTGAGCGCCCGGCGCTGGCCGTCGTGCTGTGTGTGCCGCAGAAGTTCCTGCCCAACCAGCCACGCAAGCTGGAAGCCGTGCGCACGGCGGGCGTGCGCGCGGCGCTGAAGACGCTGCTCGACGCAGCGCCCGCCAACGTCGTGCTGTTCACGCCCACGGCCGGCCCCTCGCGGCCGCTGCACATGGCGTCGACGACGGTGGTGGTCGACGATGTGTGGCTGCTGACGGGCAGCACCCACCTGTGGCGGCGCGGCCTGAGCTTCGACAGCTCGCTGGCGGTCGCGCTGTTCGACGAAGCGACCACGCGCGGCCGGTCCGCGGCGCTGCGCCAGGCGCGCCGACAGCTGATTGCCGACCGGCTCGGCGTGGACGTCTCGCTGATCGGCGACGACATGGCGCAGCTGCGCGCGACGATCAACCGCCTCAACCTCGCCGGCGGCCTGCAGCGCGTGCAGCCCAATGTCTACCCGGCGGCCGCCGACACCACTTCAGCGACGGACCTGCAGATCTGGAACCCCGACGGCCGGCCAGGCGGGACCAGTGACTGGCTGCTGCTACTGGGCGGGCTGACCGGCACCGCGGCCGACGAGGTCAACAACGCCATCCGCTGAAGGCGGTCTTTCTCGCGGCTTAGGATGGCCGCCATGCCCCATCCTTCGCTGCAAAGCCGTCGGCAGGCGCTGTGCGCACTGGCCACCATCGCCACGTTGCCACCGCTCGCGCAGGCGGCGGCACCGCTGCTGACGCGGCCCCTGCCCGGCGGCGGCGAGGCGCTGCCGCTGGTGGGGTTGGGCAGCTGGATCACCTTCAACGTCGGCGACGACCCGCAGGCGCTGGCCGCCTGTACCGAGGTGATGCGTGCCTTCTTCGCGGGCGGCGGCCGCATGATCGATTCCTCGCCGATGTACGGCTCGGCGCAGGCGACCATCGGCCACGGCCTGAAGCGCTTGGCCGGCGCGCCGGTGTTCTCGGCCGACAAGGTCTGGGTGTCGCCCGGCGCACGCGGGCCGGCACAGGTCGAGACGTCGCGCCGGCTGTGGGGCGTGCCACGCTTCGACCTGCTGCAGGTGCACAACCTGCTGGCGTGGGAGGAGCACCTGCCCATGCTGCTGCAGATGAAGGCGGCCGGTGCGCTGCGCCATGTCGGCATCACCACCTCGGAAGGGCGGCGCCACGCGGACCTCGAACGCATCATGCGCACGCAGCCCATCGACTTCGTGCAGCTGTCTTACAACCTGCTCGACCGCGAGGTGGAGCAGCGCCTGCTGCCGCTGGCGCAAGAGCGCCGCATCGGCGTCATCGTGAACCGGCCCTTCCGTCAGGGCGCCCTGCTCGACCCGCTGCAACGCCACCCGCTGCCCGGTTGGGCAAAGGAGCTGGGCTGCGACGGCTGGGCCCAGGCGGCGCTGAAGTTCGTCGTCTCGCACCCGGCCGTCAGCTGCGCCATTCCGGCCACCACCCGCGTGGACCATGTGCTGCAAAACCTCGGCGCCGCGCGCGGTCCGCTGCCGAACAGCGCGCTGCGGCAGCGCATGGCGGCGGATGTGAAGGCGCTGCTCCGATGAGCGAGTGGTGGACCTACCGCCCGTCGGACTTCCTGCTGTTCTCGGCGCGCACCTACTGGCGGCTGTTCGAGCTGCACAACGCGCAGTGGTGGCCGCTGCACCTGCTTGCGCTGGGACTGGCGCTGGCGGCGCTGTGGTGGCGCTGGCGCAGTGGCTCGGCGCGGCCGCTGCTGCTGGTGACCGCGGCGGCCTGGGGCTTCGTGGCCTGGGCGTTTCACCTGCAGCGCTATGCAGGCATCAATTGGGCGGCGGGCTGGCTGGCCGCCGCCTCCGCGGTGCAGGCCCTGCTGTTGCTGGCGCTGGCCGCTGTTCGTCACCAAGGCCACCAGCACAGCACCTCGCCACGCGCCGGCCTTGCGTTGATGACCGCGGCGCTGCTGATCTACCCTTTCGCCGGCCTGGCTTTCGCGCGCCCGTTCGCGCAGGCAGAGGTGTTCGGCCTGGCCCCCGACCCGACGGCGCTGGCGACCCTCGGCGCCCTGCTGCTCAAACCGGCCACGCCACGCCTGCCGTGGCGGCTGGCCTGGGTCGTGCCGCTGCTTTGGCTGGCCCTCAGCGGCATGACGCTGTGGGTGATGCAGGCGCGCTGAGGTGAGACCCCTCGGCCAAGGAATACCTTGGCCGGGCCTGCTCTGCGCGCGGCGGCTGCAGAGCCGCGGCAGACACAGGCCGTCCTTGGCCGCCGCCCGTGGCGCCTCGGCTGGCGGTCGCGTGTTGACCGCTATGCAGCGGGTGCGGTCGGTCGCAGACGGCCTAGCCGCGGCAGCAAAGTGCCCAAAGCCGAAGTTGACCCAGCTACCGCGATAGGGTCGCCGCCGACGTCCGGCACCAGCAGCCGATTAACCGCTGCAACCGGTACCGGTCGTTCGAAGGGCCCGCAGCTAAATGAACTGACCCCAGAAAGTTGAAGCGGATACGAGGCTCCAATGCGCCTGGCGAATCTTCAAGATGGTCGGACTGGACGCTCACGCAGAGCCGCCGCACCCGCTCACTGCAAAGAGGCACTCGATAGGCTCGTCCGGCAGCAGCAGGGCACGCATCGATCGGGCGCAGCCGAGGAAAGATGCTCCCGCTTCCGCGAGGAGGCTTTCAGCGTGTGACCGTGTGAAAGGTTTCGGTATATGTGGTCGTGCCGCCGGCGCCGCTGGCGGACCAAGTGCAGGTAGTCGGATATCCGATCCAGGCCGCAGCCGCGACCTCATTGACGGGCTCGTCGACGTCAGGGCTACCCGCGATAGGCACACCGCTGGTTAGGGCGACAGCAGCGTTCGGCGCGCTCAATCCGGTTCCTTGCGCAGTGCAGTAGCGCGTCAAACTGAATGCGCGCTCGGCCTTCCACGTCGTGTGGAAAGGTTTCCCGGCAACCAACGGCATGGGGCTCCGCGTGACCGTTATGACGGGCTTCTGGGCATCCGGAACCGGCGTGGTCGTGTACGTGTCCGGATAGGTGACCGTTCCTGCATGACCCGTAACGGTCCACATGCAACTCGCCGGAACTGGCCAGTTGTTCACAATGGTCGAATAGCCGGCCTGCACGAGTTCCGCCAAAGGCCCGCCGCCGTTGAAACCGTTCGGATCATCACTGCGGCATTGATAGGAGACTGCGGTCGCGTCGGTGGTGCTCCAATTCGTCACGTGCGGCCTGCCAACAATCAGCGTCTGGAAGTCCTTTCCAGGCACCGGTTCGAGCTTGTTGCTCGCATTCAGCGGAGCACGCATCAATGTCAGAGTCGGCAACGGCGTCGGTGCGCCCGTCATGAGCCGGTTCATCGCGTCGCGGATGACCGCGGCGAGCTTGTTCGAATAGGCCTGCGTGGCATGCAGGCCATCTGGCATGTCGCTCTTGCGGTGGTCCCCGTCGCAGCGCGTCGGCACGGAGAAAAGGTGCGCGACTTCGACGCGGCCCGAGAACTCCGCTTTCATCTCGTTCCCGACCCTGGCTACAGCGTTGGCGTAAGGCGCCAACAGCGCGTCCGGATGCGGCAGACGAGGGGCGAGCCAGCTGAGCAGATCGAAGCTGCAGACGCGATGCGGCTGGACCAGTAGGACCTGGCGCCCGCTCATCTTCATAGCTTCGCGTACCGCGTACCGGAGGTTGCTCGCGAACTCCGCCGGGCCATTCGTGCGGTTCTGGTCAACGTCTTGCCAGGCGTCATTGACGCCATGGGCAATCACGATTTGCTTGGCGCCGTCATTCCCCATCTGATGCCACCAAGGTGTGTTCAGGCCATCAGTACCAGCGATCAGCTGACGAAGGCTAGTTCCGTTGACCGCGCGCTGGCGGTGCCGGCCGGTATTTACCGCCCTGGGTAGAGTCGTATTGAGCGTCGAACTCACAACTGTGGTCGTGCCATCGGGATTCGTGATGCGCGCGTTGCAGGCAGAGATTGCACGGCTGTCGCCATACCAAGTTTGCTTGTAGACCCAGTCCCAGCCCATCTCGCCGGGCTCTTCTCCATAGATGAAATAGGTGCCGTACTGGCCGTTTTGGTTCGTATATACCCATCGACCCGAGGTTGAGCAGTCGGGGTCGACATAGTTCACGTCGAACGCGACCGCTGATTGACTCAAAACGCAAAGGGCTGCGGCGGACAGGACGTGGCGCCAGCAATGCCGGGTAACGGGTGTATGGATGATATTCAGCATGGGCGGGAGGTTGAAGGACGGTATGGCTGCGAAGAAGCCACAGCGTGAAGACCGGGCCCAACCGAACGGGGCATCACAACTTCTACAAGATTCCACCCTCGGTTGCTTGCGGGAGCAAGGTCGTGTCAGCATCGTATACATGCCCCGTGATGGAAATGTTGGTGATGTCCCAGGAGGTGGTGGGCCTTCACCTCGTCGGCGCTGAGCAGTTCGGGGATGCGGTGGTAGTGCCGCGCCAGGCGAGACACGGCGTCGACGTAGGTCTCATTGGTGCGCGGCGCCATGCCGCGCAGTTGCAGCGCGTCGAGCATGCGCTGGCGAAGGGGCTGATCTTCGTCGGGGCGGTATCAGCCATGACGGCTCTCCTTGACCGGCTCGAGCACATGCCCGCATTGGTCAAGGTACGCAGCTCAGACTCCGTTGGCTTCCCAGCCAGCAGGCCACCGCGTCAGCGGTTTAGTTCAACGCCTATTGCCTGGTGCTGATGGGCAGTCGTCCGGGCGCCGAAACAAATCGCGCAGGCCGCCAAACCGGCCCCGCAAAAGCCTTCAAAATCCACCCCGGCGTAACCTCTCCCGGACGCCCGTTCTACTCACCTGTGGCTGGCTCCAATATGCCGAACATCGGTGGCCCTGTTACGGCGGTCGGTGACAGGGCACTTGGAGGTCGTAGATCGCCGCTCCCAGCATGGCCGGCAGCGCCAAGCGTCCCGCGGTGCCGCTGTCAGGTACTCCGTTGCCATACCTCACGTTGCGCCCAAGCCGCTTCCGGCCGGGCGGAGTGCCGCACCTGCTGGTGGCCCAGTGGGATAGCACCTCCGGGATGTGGTTTGCACAGCTTTAAGCCGACCGAGGGCGTGCATATGGCCCTGGTATCTCACCAGAACCCGCCTACTTTTCAAAGGCTGGGAAGGCGATTGGCTAGTTATTGAGTGATATCGTGAACGCGAACTTCACACGCTCCGCGTTGACTAGCTGACGATGCCGTAGTCCATATCTTCGACGTACGAACCGTTATAGATAGTGCATGCTCCCGTTCCATACGCGCTTACAGTACCCCCGGACATCTTGGCTGAAAGTGCCATAGCTAAAATTGCTCTGCCAGCGGCGGTGTTGCTGTTGAAGGCTAACGCATTCGCATATGAAGAACTTACGCAAGAAGCTGGGGACGAACTTAGGTTTCGATCAAACATAACCATGCCTCTGCCATCCTTATCGACGCGGACCGCAGAGACCTTTCCGAGCACATATCCGATCGCTTCCGCCTTCAAAGTTACGCAGAGAGCTAGCAGCACTAAATATTTAAAACGCATTTCAATCTCCTACTAAGTTGTCGTTGGGAAGCGCTTATTCGCTAAGCAGTAGTTCAAGCGCGGGCTGAAGTTGGCTGGCTTCCCTTGAGCCTCGACTGCAGGATCCGTGCGGTTCCGGATGCCAAATTTGAGGAAATATTTCGCGGCGTTACCATTAAACGTTTCGAGAGTGATGGAATAATCACCTACGGGCAAAACCGGCAGCACAAAATCAGCGTTACCATAAAAGCTATATGATAGATTGCTTGTGCGAGGTCGAAGCCAAAGTTTGATGAGGCCTAAAGATGTATGTCCTGGCTCAACAAAAGCGGTAAAGGTAACACTATCACTTGTAGGGAAGCACCCCCATGTATTATTTAATAGTGCACTCGATGAGAACGTGCCCGTCACGGAAATAGGGTTCGTTTGACCGGCAACGAATTCACGCGTGAAGGAAGAAGTGCCGAGCGAGTAGCCGCACGCCTGGTCTTGAGCCGTCCCACGTCCAGGCAATAATGCTGCCAAAATGCACATTGCGAATCGTGCTGGGAGCAAGGAATCGCCCTTCATAGTTGAATCTCAGGTGAACCCTCTGCAATATACCGTCCATACAGCAAAACGCAGCACATGCAACTTTCATCGGGGACATTTGTTAACTTGGGATTGACGAAGCGACTTGCCCTTCGGAGTGCCGGTGGGTTTCACGACATCGGCGGCTCTCACGGACCCGCACAATGCGCAGCCACTAGCGCCGCGGGAACATACTGCCGCCCGTATGCCGGCCCTTGCGGGCCGCCTTTGCCTGGCCGACAGCAGGATATGCAGACCCTTCCTAGCGTTCTGGTATTGGCTGCGAGGCCGAACCATTTGCTGCAGCGGACGCTGAGCGGCAGCGTTCTGGAAGCTCGTTAGGCTTATGCCGACGTCCGCTTCGGGCACATTCCTGACCGTCGTCATCGAGTCGGCGGCCGTAGATGTGCAATCTGTTCTCTGTGGCGCTGCATGAATGCCGTCCGCCTCAATCCGCTTGATTAACGGGGAAGTCCCTGTAGAGGCGTTAGCGGAGTAATCGGCCCGCCCTGCCGCAAATCGTTCCGAAGAAACAGCCCTTCTTCATAGCGCGAAGTCATGGAAGTTCGCTTCCTTCAGGGTGTTTCTTGAGAGGCCGCGCCCCGGTGCGACCGTACGGGTGCCGTTCAACCTGGAGATGACCTTTCTTCACGAACTTGCGGCTTTGGCGGGGGCAGCCCTTGCGATACGCGAATCTCATCCCGCATGGCAGCAATTACGGCCAAGTACTCTGGTCCTGGGATATCCCACCAGTTTCTCTGCGGTGCATTCTTGGGCGCTTGCGTGAGGCTGTCGACAGCCTCAATAACTTTCTGGCCAAAATGTAGCTTTGCCAGCTGCATCGTGGAGACGTAGTTCGCATGCAGTTCTACATACTCCTTGTGCAGGTGTGAAGTCGCTGCCAAGTCATACAGCTTGCGGCAGGGGAGGGTGGACTTGCCGCTCTTTTTCGCCTCGGTAGCACAAGCGCTGGATTCCTCACGCAGAGCTGCATCGTCCTCAACGATCTGCCTGAGTCGGGCGACTCTCGCACGGGAGTTGGCTAGCACGCTTGTACGTTCAAGTACCTTCACGCGCTGTTCAAGCACAAGCTTCTGTTGTTCTATGTGGCGCTCTTCAGCGCGCTGATCCGCCGCCATCTTCGAGCCAACGAATGTTCCGGCAAGCGTTCCAACCGCGGAGACGATCGCCCCAACCAGTGCGGCTTTGAGTTCTGGTGACATGAGGGTTCTCCAGGTTGTTGACCGCAGAGTGGTGATTGCGCGGCCTAGACAAGATGGCTTCGTGATCTGAGGCGGCCCGCCCCCTGCGATGTCGTAGGTTGTTGGCGCCGACGACAAATTGACCCGCAGCGCCGACTTTCGCCTGCCCCTACCAACTAACGTCGTGTACCGAGCAGCAGCGTCAAGCGGCGTTGCTCGCGGGGTCAGTCAGCGGTCGGCAGAGCTTCTGCAAATGGGTCATTCCGCGATTGGCGCACATAGCAAGACAGCATCCCCCATGCCCGCGATGCCCTTCAAGGCCCGAAAGCTCCGGTTGACTCCGACGATGAGCCGAACTTCAGCCCGCCCAGCACGAACGGCGAGTTGTTGCCGTTCTTCTGGCCGCCCCGGCCCCCGATGGACACGACCAGCCACAGATCTTTGGAGACCATCAGCTCGCCGCCGATGGCCAGCTTGCGCGCTTTCTCGGTGTCGCCGTTATCAAAGCGGCCGCGTTGCCAGCTGGCTTCGATGGACACGTTGCGCGTGTCGGAGCCGTACTTGGCGCCGAGTGCGAGCATGTCGCCGCGCCGCAGCATGAAACCGCGCGGGTCCGAAGTGCTGGCCACTTCTTCGCGATTGGTGCGACGGTAGTGGAAAAGCGCCTGAGAGCGTCCCTCGCTCTCGCGCTGGCTCAGGTCGGTATGGTCGTCACCATTGAGGTTGAGGCTGTAGGTCGTCCAGAAGCCGTTCGCACCACGGTGAGTGCCGCCACCCCGGTTATGCACGGCTTGCGCCAGACCGCCGGTCCAGCGGGTGCTGTTCCACGTCGCCTGCTTGAACTGTTTGCGGCACTTGTCGAAGTGGGCGGACAGCTGCTTGGTGGCCTCGGCCATGAACGGCTTGGGGTCCTCCCCCTTGAACTGCGCCTTGAGGGCGTCGCCAACCCATGGCGGGAGCTTGCTGCCGTCGCCCAGCATTTCGTCAGTACTCTTGGTGAAGCAGCCTGCTAGGGCGCTGCCCCTGTTGCGTGGATCGCCTTCATCAAACAGCACGAACGAAGCCCCCCCAGCGGCCCGAGTGACGCTTCCAGAGGCAGCGTCCTGCTTGATGGCGCCGAAGGAAAGCTGCACGTTGGAGAGCGCGCGTATACGCCCGTCCATCTGGTAGTCCTGCAACGAGGTGGTTTTGCCATAAGCCAGCATGTAGGGTGCGATGTCGAAGCCCACGCCCTTTCCGAGCTTGTCATCGTTCGAGAGCGATTGCACAAGTGACACCGCGAGGTCACGGGGCGCCTTGGGCTGCAGGATGGTCTCCGGCGTAGCGCCCAGCACCGCGAAAGCGGGCGTAGTGGGCACGGACATATCCACCCTGTAGTTCTTGAAGTTGTTCAGCACCTCGGCCTTCTTGTCCTGTAGCTTGAACGCGGCGGCAAGGGTGGCTGCCGGCGATGAAGCGGCACCGGCCGGGCTGGCTGCCGCTACCGGGGCAGCCTCAGCCGCCAGTGGCTTGGGCGCTGCCGCTGCTGGCTTGGGCGCCGCCGCCGCGACCGGTCCGCCGTCGTTCACCACAACCTTGCCTTCGTTCAACACGAGCTGTAGCCTCCCATCGGGGAGTTCTTTCCAGGCTGGCGGAGGTGTTGTTGATCCGGCCGGCCGGCTGATGGTGATCACCACCTCCTGGGCCGCACAAGCAAGTGCCGCCAGCGTTGCGAGCGAGGCGATGGCCAGGCGCTTCATGCTTGCACCTGCAATTGCACCGAGCACAGGAACGTCGCGGCCGAGCCGCCATCGTCGGCGTGGATGGTCGTAGTCATGGGGGTGTCCTGCCCGTCCTGGATCAACCGCGCGGTGACCGCGAACTGCCCCGCCCCGTTGGGATCGCCGATACCACCGACCACTACGACGAACCAGCCGTTGCGGCCCTGCCAGCCGTCAGGCAAGGGGTGATCAAATTCCACCTCTTCTGGCGTTCGCGCCTGGACGATTGTTAGGGCCCTGGAGATGTCCATATCGGGCGGAACCAAGGCAATGGTGTAGGACGCCAGGTTCGCAAAGCCCACGAGTACGTCGACGACAGGCGCCGTTCCCTGGGGGTTCAAGACCGCAATCTCAATGGCCATGCAATGACTCCCGAAGTTGCTGGGCGGTATCGGCGCTCTCGCCCGGTTTGCCCAAGAGATAAACCAGCGTGCTGACGCCGACCACCGCCGACCAACTCTTGTCGACCGGGGTCACCGTGCCATAACGGATCAGCTCATACCAGACGACGAACAGCACGAGGGGATTGAGCAACACGCTCTGAACCCGATGGAACGCCAGCCCGTCCTTGTCGTGCAACAGGTCTTTCAGGACGCTGACGGAGCCCGGCGGGTTCCGGGCATCCTTGAGGCGATCGATCAGCGCGCCGACGCCGGTGCCGACACCCGCAGCGGCGACCATGAAGGCGAGACCACCATCGGCGAGAGACGGCAGCGCACCTGTGTGTAGCAGCGTCAACACGATCGCCGCAGTCATCGTGAGCACCCAGCAAGCCAAGATCAGTCGAGACAGGCTGAAGCTCTTGTCGGGGCCGCGCCCCCGGTCCCGCAATGCCTCGCCCCGAAAGGCAAGGCTTAGCAGGATGAGGCAGAGAATTGCTGCGGTGATCCCGTAAGCAAAGCCCCCATGGCCCATGCGCAGATTTATGCTTCCGTCGGGCACTACCGCAAGCTCGGTGCCTGCAAGACCGATGCCGACGCTCACGGGACGCACGTTCCCGTGTAGCCACGCCCGTTGGAGTAGTTCGTTCCAACTGGCGGCGGACTCTGGCGTGCGGTCCAGCCGATAGGAGACGGTGATGGAGTCCGCCCCGGCTTTGCCGGCCACGTAGCGGCCGGTGGTGGCCAGCCCTTGCAAGGGCAAGTGGTCGATGTAGAGCACGGGCTGGCTGGCGCCGCCTATGCATTGCGCAATATCGTCGCGAAGCTCCAACCGAAGCTTGATCTCATCTCGGGGCGCGATAGTGGCGGGATCGCTCTCAAGCCGCAGCGTCGCAACCGCTTGATATGTTGTACCGGCCTGGCCGGGCGAGGCACTCGCCGCAGGGTCGGCCTTTGCGGCCTTGGCGGCTTCGGCTGCGACCTTAGCCCTCTGGCGTAGTAAGGCCTCGATCGGGCAACTTGGCCGGGCTGCCGCGGTCTGTGCTGCCAGGAGATCAACCAAAGGGTTCGCCACCTGTGCATGCGGCACCTGTGAGGCGAACAGCAACATGAGGATGAAGATGAGGCGGACCTTGACCATGGAGTGCGATGGTCGGCGACGGTCTCGCGCACCGTCATCCCAAAATGTGAGGACATCTTGGCCACAGCGGTTTGCGATTGACAAGCCTGGTGTCCAGCTGCAGGGGCTCACCGGGCCTAGTGCTACTTCAGCTTTGGGTCGATAGCGCCCGCCCGTGACTTCGAGTAGCAGACATTCACTGCGGGTTGAGGGGGCAAGCAACGACCTCGGCATCTGGATGGCTGCTACACGCTCGACAGGGGACATCGCCGCTGGCGCGTCGACCAGTGAGCCAATGACAGCTTCCTGTCCCGAAACGAGAACTCACCGACCCGTCTTGGGTGACGGTAACCGCTGCGGGGCAGTCCATCGCCGTGCATCTGGAACTTCGTTTTTGGGCACTTTGCACCCGTCCCGTCTGCACCTGCCGGCGACTCCTTGTGGCCGGGACCTTCCACCGCTCCTGCATCCGGAGAGCCGCCGTTGCCAGCGGCCGCCCCCGCAAGGGACGACCGCCGTCGGCTCCTTTAGATTTCCGTCTGCTCCGAGATCTCGAGTGCGTCATCGACCTCGATGCCGAGGTACCGCACCGTCGACTCGAGCTTGGAATGCCCGAGCAGCAGCTGCACGGCGCGAAGGTTCTTGGTCCGCCGATATATCAGCGTTGCCTTGGTCCTTCGCATCGAATGCGTCCCGTAGTCGGCAGGGTCTAGCCCGAGTTCCTCGACCCAGCCTTCCAGGATTCGAGCGTACTGCCGCGTCCCCAGATGCGGCGAGCCATGCATGCGACTCGGAAACAGGAAGTCCCCGGATCTCAGTCCAGCTTGCTTGATCCACCGCTGCACGGCCTCGCGGGTCACCGGCGTGATCTCGAACTGAACGGGGCGCTGGGTCTTGTGCTGCATCACCACCGCGCGGCTGGCCACCGTGTCACCGTGACAGACATCTCGCACCTTAAGCGAGACGAGGTCGCATCCACGAAGTTTGCTGTCGATGCCGAGGTTGAACAGCGCGAGCTCGCGCACGCGGTTCTCCATCTGAAGTCGGACCCGAAGTGCCCAGATGTCCTTGACCTTGAATGGCGCCTTCTGGCCGACGATCTTGCCCTTGTTCCACGGCTCGCGAGACAGGGTGTTGGCTGCTGATCCCATGATGGTCTCCCATCGAGTTGAGGGTCATCAAGCTTGCGCCTTGGCCGCACTGATCCTTTTGTGTCTGTCGGGTGTGCCGGTGACTGCTTCATGCCACGCATCGTGAACCCGGCGCCTGGCCGAGGATGCCGGCAACCGCACAGCACCCGTCAACGCGCTCAGCTAACCGACAGGCTCGTCGGCAACCTCCAGCCCATCCATCCCACCCCCGCTCACCACCAGGTCCTCGCAACGCTCCGTCGCCCTGGGCGTGTTGGTGCGGCTCACGAGCCCGCAGCGCTTCATCTGCATCAGGACCCACCAGCCTGGATCCAGCTGGCCGGGATCCAGCCCCATGCGGGCTGACTCGGGGTAGGCATGGTGGTTGTTGGGCCAGCACTCACCGTGCGTGAGGAATCCCCAGCCTTCCAAGTTGGCGGCCTGCACCGCGGCGTCTCTCACCAGCCAGCGCCCCGGCCCCGGGTTGTGCGCAAAGTAGGTCACCACCCAATGGCTGGTCACGCTCACCGCCACCCGCACGGCCACGCCCCACACCGCCCAGCTGATACCGCCAATCGCGTACAGCAACGCGCCCAAGGCGAGCTGATGCAGTGGCCAGGTCGCTTCCATGAACCGGCACCAACGGTCTTGAGCAAACTCGGGCTCGATAACGAACGCCGGCGGCTTGGCGAACTCGAAGCGGCAGTGCAGTTGCCAGAACGCATCCACCCACAGCCCGCGCCTGTGCGCGAAGAAGTCATGGCACTAGGGCTGGCGCTGCGCCCAGTCACGGATGTCGTGGATCTTCAAGATGCCGAACGGCCCAGCCATGCCCACGAGCACGCCCAGCCACACGAGCCAGCGCTCCACGGGCTTGGGGCTCGTAGACGATGTGCAGCGGCTGGCCGCGACTGATGAGTTTGCGCAGGACCTCGTCCAGCGACGCGAGGTCGCCCTTGATGCTGCCGACATGCCGGATCTCGGCGTCGCGCGGCGCATCTGCCACGGCGATGTCGATCGCTGTCCTTGTGAACGTCCAACCTGACGAACAGGGTGCTAGATTCCTTGCCCATGGCCCGACTCCTTGCTCACTCGCAACGCCCCGGCAGCCCACCTGCCAGGTGCCTTGGTGTAGCTCTGCAGGCCTCGCGCCTGCAACCTACGGCATCGCAAGGGGCGGGCCGCCCTTCATCGCGAAGCCATCTTGTCTAGACATACTCCAGCTATGAGAAACCGTGCAGTTGGGCATCTGAAGCTGGCGACGGTTGCTTGCCTGTTCGGTGCCTTGGCCACGGTGGCTGCCATCGCGTCAACTTCCTCGGCTTCTCAGTTTTTCGAACGCATTCCTTTGGGGTCACTTGGCTGGTTGGCATACGTGGTTCTTGCCGTTGCCGTCTTAGCCGTTGTCTTCATTGCGTCCGCAATCGGTGTGGTTGGCTGGTCTGTTTGTTATTCGCGGCACATGTCTCTGAGTGACAGGGAAGAGGCCTTCCTTCGGACGTATCGCAAAGGTTCGTGGGCTCGCATCGGGCTCGTCCTCGTTCGGCTATCGGAGAGGTGATGTCTAACATGTCAATTGACGCGGACGCACACCTGCTCCGCCTCCGGCTCGCAGTTGTACGCCGGTCATCTTCACGTTAAGCGGCGTCCTGAACGAAATGATCTCTATTGAGACCACTCGCTACTCAACTGTGGTGGCGGCTTTCGCGGAACGCTACCCCCTGGCGATCGCCTTGCTCGATAAGCGCGCCCAGGCGCGCCCTATCTCTCAGTGGTGTACCAATGCCAAACTGCTTCGGGCTATCAACTTCTCATTGCGTGATGGCAAGGCAGAGTTACTAGGCTTTCACGACGGGCCACGCAACATGTGGGCATCTGCCGATGCGCTCGCTTTGGTCGAGGAGCTCGCAGCCAAGCATGTTCTTCGGTTCGAAGTTCTTTCGGTGCGGCTCCCGCCCCTGCTGGCCCGTCTTTTTGGGCGACGGAATGCCGCTTAACCTGTCATTGCATCCAACCCTGACCGGCTGCGCCGTCCGGTTGGCTGAACTCCGACGTTGAGCGGCAGCTTTCGGGGCTTGGTAGGCCTGTGCCGGTGTCCGCTTTGGGCGGCGGATTCAACCGGTCGGCGCAACACACTAACAACTGCTCAGGCAGACGGAGCGTTGCAAATGAAGCACCGGACACGAACGTATTACACCGCCACCCAGAAGGCACTGATGTGGGAGCGTTGGAAGGACGGCTGGACGCTTCATGAGATCGGCAAGCTGTTCGACCGGCCGCACACGTCGATTCAAGGCATCTTGTCGAAGACGGGTGGCATTCGACCGCCCTGATCTTGCCCCTGCATAACCGGACACGGTCTATGCGCTGGTTGGCGCGCTCCCGGTCTGGGTGACGCGCTGTTGATGTTGCCTGAACTCCCTGGGTG
>NZ_LMDU01000004.1 GCF_001425165.1 Pelomonas sp. Root405 | reverse complement strand
CTACAGACTCCGTCCGCCTAGTCATATTCACAGTCCTACTCCTATCCTCAAAGATAAGCGATGGACCGTGTCCGGTCATTCAGGGGGCTAGCTCAGCCGTGTGGAAGGCTCCCAGACTGACCATGAGCAGACAGGCGGATAGGGTCGTGGTCTTCATGCATGTCTTCCTGTGGTGCGCTCAGTTGAGGCAGCGCCGTTTTGGATCGACCATCGAAGCCAGCTGTCAGCCGCCCCCGTCGTCAGGTGGCGCAATGCCTCGCAACGCCTGGGTCATGTGGTGGTGGACAGCGTCGGGCCCGAGTAGTTTGCGGCCGTGCGCCACGACGCGTTCTGCCTCTGCATCCCGCTGGCTCTTGGCAAGCACGAGCACGACGCGGGCGAGTCGAACATCGAGATAGCGTTGGCTCGCGCGCGTCATCAGTGCCCGTTCAGCGTCCGACAGCTTGCGTGGCATTTGCTGCATCGATTGATACACGCGTTCCAACCGGTCGAGCACGGCGTCGGTGTCGAGGTGACGTGCTGCCAGTTCGAACTCATTCAGCTTGATCAGCGCGGGCAGTGCATCAAGGGCCTGGTCTTCAGCCAGCGCGGGGTCACGTTGGGCGAATCGCGTGAACGCTTCGCGGGTGGATTCAGGTTGGCCCAGATACGCGTTGATGCGGAGGACATCGCTCAGTGCCCGCTGGCCACGACTTCCTCCGGCTTCGACCTGTTCGACCGCACGGTCGCGCACGGCAAGGAGCTGCGCCATGGCCGGTGGATGACGCTGCGCCAGGGCTACCCAGTCATGCAGTGCGAAGGACACGCGCACCCCGACCAGCGCCGGGTCTCGCGCAAGTGCATGCTCGTGGAACCACAGGTGCTTCTCCGCTGCCTGGTCAAGCCGGCCTTCAGCGGCGTCCTTGCGCGCATCCCGCAGCACCTGATGCGCTTCGGCATCCGGATGCGGCTCCCAGGCCATGGCAGCTGGCAGGGTGGCGATCAATGCGGCGGCAAGCCAGCCGGCGCGCAAGTGGCGATCAAGCATCGTCGATTTCTCCCTGTCAAAGCCCGGTGAGGGTGCCAGTTCAGTTTAGGCTTCGGTCCGCCGGAACCTGCCCGACCGCGAGGGGAATAGGCACCTGATGACTGAACTGAACGCGACCTATCTGCTGCATCTGCTCTGGCTCGCCTCGCCCGCGCTGCCAGTGGGCGGCTTCAGCTACTCAGAAGGGCTGGAAGCGGCCGTCGATGCCGGCGTCGTGCATGACGAGGCAAGCGCTGGCGACTGGCTGCTGAACCAGCTCGAACTTGTGCAGGCGCGCGCAGAGCTGCCGGTGGCGGCGGCCGCGCATGCGGCGACGCTGGCCCTCGACGGCGCGCGGCTGGCCGAACTGAACGCCTGGGTGCTGCAGACGCGCGAGACCAGCGAGAGCCTTCAGCAGGCCCAGCAGATGGGCCGCAGCCTGCTCATCTGGATGCAGGGCCTGATGCCCGAGGCGACAGTGTTGCCGCTGCTCAAAGCCCTCAAGCCGGCGCCTACCTGGCCTGTCGTCATGGGCGCCGCTGCGGCGTCCCGCGGCGCGGCGCTGGAGCCGGCGCTGCAGGCCATCGCCTTCGGCTGGGCCGAGAACCTGATGCAGGCCGCCATCAGGGGCGTGCCGCTCGGCCAGACCGCTGGCCAGCGGCTGCTGGCAGGCCTCGTGCACGCGATTCCACAAGCCGTGGCCGCCGCCATGGCCGCACCCGAACCGATGGCCTTCGCGCCCTTGCTGGGCATCCACGGCGCCCGCCACGAAACCCAATATTCGAGACTGTTCCGCTCATGACCGCACCCCTGCACGCCATTCCGAATCGAACGAAAAAACTGCCGCCGCTGCGTGTCGGCGTCGGCGGCCCCGTCGGCTCGGGCAAGACCACCCTGGTCGAGATGCTCTGCAAGACGATGCGCGAGCGCTGGGACCTCGTCGTCGTCACCAACGACATCTACACGAAGGAAGATCAGCGCCTGCTGACCGTGGCGGGCGCCCTTCAACCCGAACGCATCATGGGCGTGGAGACCGGCGGCTGCCCGCACACCGCCATCCGCGAGGACTGCTCGATCAACCTCGAAGCCGTCGACCGCATGTTGGACAAGTTCCCCGACGCCGACATCGTCTTCGTCGAGAGCGGTGGCGACAACCTGGCGGCGACCTTCAGCCCCGAGCTGAGTGATCTGACCATCTACGTCATCGACGTGGCGGCCGGCGAGAAGATCCCGCGCAAGGGCGGCCCCGGCATCACCAAGAGCGACCTCTTCGTCATCAACAAGATCGACCTGGCGCCGCACGTTGGCGCCGATCTCGACGTGATGCGCAGCGACACCGCGCGCATGCGCCCCGTCAAGCCCTGGGTGATGACCAACCTCAAGACCCGCGAGGGCCTGGCCGAGGTGGTCGCTTTCATCGAGAAGAAGGGCCTGCTTGTCGGCTGACCCCATACGCTGGCCCGCCCGGCTGGTTCTGACGGCGGCGCGGGACGGCGCGAACGCGACGCGCGTGCATGCCCGCCACGACGGCCCACTGCGCCTGCTGAAGACGCTCTATCCGGAAGGTGCCGGCATCGCGCATGCGGTGCTGGTTCACCCACCCGGCGGGCTGGTCGGCGGGGACAGGCTCGACATCACGCTGGACCTGCAGGCGGGCAGCCATCTGCTGGTGACGACACCGGCAGCGACGCGCTTCTACCGTTCCAACGCCGGCGAGGCCGCCCAGGTGGTCCACGCCAGCGTGGGCGAAGGCGCGCGGCTGGAGTGGCTGCCGCAAGAGACGCTGGCCTATCCGGGTTGCCTGGCCCGCAACGAGGTCAAGCTCAGCCTGGCAGCGGGCGCCAGCGTGTTCGCCACCGAGGTGCTGGGCCTCGGCCTGCCCGCAGCGGGCCAGCCCTTCGACACGGGTCGGCTGCTTCAGCATCTGGAGGTGGAAGGCCTGTGGCTGGACCGCGGCTGGATTGATGCCGCCGACACGGCCTTGCTCGACGGGCCCTGCGGCCTGGCAGGCCAGCGTGTGCTGGGCACGCTGGTCTATGCGCAAAGAGCGGCGCTGGCAGAGGTCGAGACGCTTCTGACCGACAGCCGCGCCTTGCTGGACGGCGTACCGCGCTGTGGCATCACCCATCTCGCGAGCCCGCGCGGAGCCGTGCTGCTGGCACGCGTCGTCGGCGACGAGGTCGAGGGCGTGACACTGGCGCTTCGACGCGTCAGCGCGTTGTGGCGCGAGCGGTTTTGGGGGCTTCCCGCCAGCGCCCCGCGCATCTGGGCCACCTGAGCAGCCTTGCGCTGCCCAGGTGCCGCCTGGTGCCTCAGTCGTCGCCGCCGGGGATCTGCTGGCGCAGCTTGATCTTGGTTTCGGAGTTCTTGCGCAGCTTGATGTTGATCATCTCGACGCCCAGCGAGAAGGCCATCGCGAAGTAGATGTAGCCCTTCGGCACATGGTGGCCAAAGCCTTCGGCGACCAGGACCACACCGACGACGACCAGGAAGGCCAGCGCCAGCATCTTGATGGTGGGATGCGCGGACACGAAACGACCGATGGGACCGGCGAACAGCATCATCAGGGCGACCGAGGCGATGACCGCGCAGATCATGATGCGCACGTCGTCGACCATGCCGACGGCGGTGATGATGGAGTCCAGCGAGAAAACAAGGTCGATGACCATGATCTGCAGGATGACGGCGGTGAAGGCGGCCTTGGCCTTGCCGCCGATGCCGTCGTGGCTCTCGTCTTCGCCCTCCAGCGAGCCGTGGATCTCGGCCGTGCTCTTCCAGATCAGGAACAGACCGCCGCCGATGAGGATGAGGTCTCGCCCGGAGATGGGCTTGTCGATGACCGGCAGCGTGAACAGCGGCTCCACCAACCCGACGATCCACGCCAGCACCAGCAGCAGGCCGATGCGCATGAACATGGCCATGAACAGGCCCAGGCGCCGCGCCACTTCCTGGCGAGCCTTCGGCAGCTTGTCCACCAGGATGCTGATGAAGATGATGTTGTCGATGCCCAGCACCAGTTCCAGCGCGGTCAGCGTGGCAAGGGCGATCCAGGTCTGTGGGTCGGACAGAAGTTCGAGCATGGCAGGGGCGCTTATTTTTTGATAACTCGGCATTGTCGCCAGTTCGCCCCGAAGGCCAATGCCCCGCGGTGCCTGAACGACAGTTCGGTTTTACTTGCGGTATGCAAGGGGCGCAAGTCCTACCCCGGCCGGTCAAGCGCCTAAGCCGACTTCCGTGCGGCGAGCTGCCGACGGTGTGCCCGGCCAGCCCGCCGCCGCCCAGGCCCGGCGCAATTGCAGCTCGGAGTTGAAGCCGGCTGCCTCGCTGGCGGCGCCAACGCTGGCGCCGGCCTCCAGCGCTCGTTTGGCCACGGCCAGCCGCACGCCGCGCAGGTAGGCCTGCGGGCTGGTGCAGGCGTGCTGCGCAAACAGGCGGCTCAGCGTGCGCGGCGTCGTGGCCGCCAGCGCGGCCATGCGCGCCAGCGGCCAGTCCTCCGCCGGGCCGACGCTCAGAGCATCTTGAACGCGGTGCAGCCGCGCGTTCAGGTGCTGGCGGTGGGCCAGCAGCGGTGACAGCTCGGGGTCGGCCGGGCCGCGTCGCAGCGCCACGGCCATCTGTTCAGCCACACGGGCAGCCACCAGTTCACCGGCGTGTTCAGCAACGAGATGCAGGGCGAGGTCGATGCCAGCCGTCACGCCGGCGCTGGTGAACACCTCGCCGTCGCACACGAAAACGCGGTCCTGGAGCACCGTCGCGCGCGGTGCGAGGCGGGCGAGGTCGTCCAGATGCTGGTGGTGGGTCGTCGCCCGCCGGCCGTCGAGCAGCCCCGCCTGGGCGGCCAGCAGGGCGCCAGAACAAACGGTGACGAGGCGCAGCCCCGGCCGGCCGGGTGCCAGGCGGGACAGCCAAGCAACGAGCTCGCGCTGTTGTCGGGGCTGCCGTGCCTCGGCGGCCGAGGTGCGGCCGACGAGGAGGATCCAGCTGCCATCGGGCAAGGCCGACGGCAGTGGCTCCAGCGCCTGCAGCCGGATGCCGACGGAGCCGGTCGCCTCGGTGCGTGGGGCAACGAAGCGCAGCTCGAAGGGCGCGACCGCCAGCTTCAACGCGGCGATCTCCAGGCTGGCCAGCCGCAGCGCCTCGGCGGGGCCGGCCCAGTCGAGGACGAGGCTGTCGTCCTGCAGGACGAAGAGGACCTGTTTGGGTTCAGGCAATCGCGGCTTCCTGTTCAGTGACGGCTTGCAGCGCCGCCTCTGCGTCCATGACGCGCGCGAAGCGGCCATCCAGCACGGCGGCCGTGCGGGCGCGGAGCTGGGCGGGTGTCAGCGGGCTGCCGTCGGGGTGCTGCATCGTGAAGGTGAGTGTCGCCTCGGGCACGTAGATGACGTCCCAGCCGAGGTCGCTGGCATGCCGCGTCGTCGTCTCGCAACATTGCTCGGTGCGGATGCCGCTGATGACGAGCTGGCGGATGCCGCGGCTGACCAGCCACACGTCCAGGCCGCTGCCGACGAGGGCGCTGTGGCGGGTCTTGTGGACGGTGGTGTCTGCCTTGAAGTCGCGCAGGCCTTCGAGCGGGCGTACGTGGCCGCTCTCCAGGCTGAAGGGGTCAGCGCCGGTCGCATCAGGCTGCACATGGAAGACGCGCACGATCGGCAGGCCGGCGGCTTCGAAACCTTCGATGAGGCGGTTCTGCGCGGCGAGATAGGCGGGCAGGCCGTCGATTTCGAAACTGGGGCGCTGGGTGAAGGAGTGCTGGACGTCGATGACGATCAGGGCGGTGGTCATGCTGGGCCTCGTTGCGTTGTTGAGGCCGCCAGTGTTCCGCTGCCAAGCGTCTGTCGCCACGCGCTGGCAGACGGAGATGGATCAATTCAGGACAAGCCGATGGCCTGAAGCAGGTCGTCGGGCGAATAGGGCTGTTGGCGCTTGGGCCAGTCGCGCACCAGGCCTTGCATGCGCAGGTTCAGCGGTGCGCCGCGCCCCTGGGCGCGCCCCAGGCGCACGACCTCGCCGCAGAGCGCATCGATCTCGGTCGGGCGGCCGGCCGCCAGGTCGTCGGCCATGCTGGAGCGGGCCTTGGCGTCGATGCGCAGCATGCGCGACGCGGCCATGCGGAAGACGAAGGTCGGCATGCGCAGCAGGGCCAGCAGCCGCCGCGGCGGCAATGGCGTGAGCTGGGCGACCGGGCGGTGGGCGGCATCCAGCAAGTCCAGCGCTTCTTGCTGCAAGGCGGCCAGCACGCGCCGGTAGCCGCGTAGCAAGAGCTGCTCGCGCAGCGGCAGCCCGGACAGCGCATTGACCGGGTTGTTCAGGTTGAGCAGCAGCTTGCCCCATTGCACCGGCGCCAGGTCGGCGTGCAGCGTCAGCCCCATGCCGACGCCGGCCAGTGCGGTCTGCCAGGCGGCCAGCGTCAGGTCCCCGGCCGAACCCTCGGCGGCCAAGGCCCCGCCGGTGCCGCGGTGGTAGTGCCCGGGGCCGATCTCGGCGATGTTGTACGGCACCATGCCCGCATGCCAGTGCAGCTGCGGCGCCGCCTGGCGCGCCGCGGCGGCATTGCCGATGCCGTTCTGCAGGCTGACGACGGCGCTGCCCAGCGGCAGCGTCAGGCCCAGCGCCGTCGCTGCCTCCACCGTGGCACCCGACTTCACGCACAGCAGCACCAGGTCCGGCTTGAGTGTTGCCGGCGGCTGCTCGTGCAGGCGCAGCGCCAGCGGCGGAATGCGGCGGTCCAGCCCGTCGAGGTCGGTCAGACGCAGGCCGTGCTTGCGAAGATTGGCCAGCACGCGTGGCCGGCCGACGAAGTGCACTGGCACACCGGCCAGTTGCGTCAGGCCGCCGACAAAGCAGCCGACGGCGCCGGCGCCCATGACGAGAACGCCGGTCATCGCCCGAGACGTTCAGTGGCGGTCGTCGTGACTGTTGCGGGATGAGCGCCGGGCCGCTCCCAGGCCAGCTCGCGCTGGCGATGTGCGAGCGGTTTGACGCCGCGAGCACCGCCGTCCCCGCGGGGGACAGGCCGAGGTACGCCTTGGACGAGGGGCGTCACGTTCTAGACGGGGTGGGCCAGATCGCGCAGATGCGTCGGGCCGACGCGGCGTTCGATCTCTTCGAGCAGCGGGCGGCCCCAGCCGAGCATGAACATGGCCTCGCCGACGACGAACATCGGGCCGACCAGCAGGCCGACGAGGTCGTCGACGAAGGCGGGCTTCTTGCCCTCGTAGTAGTGGCCGATGAACTGGAATACCCAGCCGACGACAAAGCTGCCGATGCCGATGACCAGCCAGCTCGTCATCGACCCCTGGGCTGCGGTCATGGCCAACGCCGTCAGCACACCATTGACGATGGCGGTGGCCGCGCCGAGCACGAGGTTGCCGCGGGTCAGGTACCAAAGCGCCGTGATGCCCCACAGCAGGATGGCGGCGTTCATCGGCGTGTCGGTGAGCGTGAATTCGACGCGCGCCAGCAGCACGCTGATGGCGAACACGATGAGGGGAATGCCCACGAAGTGCGTCGCGATGTTGCGGCGGTCGCGGTGGTAGGCGGCGTATTGCGCCATCAGGTCAAGGGCGGGGCGGAACAGGCTGGCCATGCGGGGGCTCCGTTGAGGAGGATGTGGCTATGCTAGTCCAGCCCGGCGCAGCAGCGCCGTGCGCCGCCGGACAAAACCCTCCTGAAAACCCCTGACTTGCACCCGCAACCCACGGCAACCCGCCGCTTGCTGCTGCTGACGGCGACGGCCGTGCTGGTCGGCTGCGCGGTCGTGCCGCAGCCGGTCACCCCGGCTGCAGAAGCCGCTGGCAATGCGTTGCGCATTCTGGTCTTCCGCGGCGGCACGGCGGCGCGGTTGGGACACAACCATGTGCTGGCAGCAGGCGACCTGCGCGTGGAATGGCCGGCCGCCGGGCCGGTGCTGCGCTTCCGGCTCGAT
Source organism: Pelomonas sp. Root405 (assembly GCF_001425165.1). GTDB lineage: Bacteria > Pseudomonadota > Gammaproteobacteria > Burkholderiales > Burkholderiaceae_C > Pelomonas. The sequence goes on along the minus strand of NZ_LMDU01000004.1, from coordinate 106,870 downwards.
GCATTGGACGTCGACCCGCCCGCCTTGCGCGAGCGCCTCGGCCGGGCTTTTGCCAGCGCCGTCGACGACGCGGCCCGCGCCGGCACGCGCAGCAATCTGCTGAAGGCGCTGGATGCTGCAACGTACCCCGAGGTGAGCGTGCGCACGCTGCAGCAGGTCGGCGAAGGCGGGCGGCGCGCGGTGGAAGCCGAGATCGCGCTGCATGGCACCACGCGGCGGCAGTGGTTCGCGGTCCAGGTCGAGGGCGGACGCGCGCGCGGCGAGGTCGTCATCCGGCAAAGCGACTTCGGCATCCAGCCCTTCACGGCGCTGGGTGGACTGCTGGCCGTGCAGGACGCCCTGGTGGTGCAGTTCGACCTAATCCAGCCTTAGCAGCATCAGGGCCTTCTCTAGACGCCGGCCGTCCGGCAACCGGATCGCATCCGGCAGGCGGCCATAGCGCACAAAGCCCTGGCTTTCGTAGAGGCCGATGGCGGCGCGATTGCCGGCGGTCACGGTCAGGGTGACCTGGGCCAGGCCCGGCATGGCCCGGAGCTGGGCGATGGCCGCCATGAGCAGAGCCCGGCCGATACCGCGACCACGGTGGGTGTCGGCCACCATCATGCCGATCAGGTGGGCGATGTGCTGCACCTTGCGGCGCGGTTCGCGTTCGCAGGTCAGCGCGCCGACTAGGCGGGCGCCATGCAGCGCCACCAGTGTGAACAGCGTGCCGCCATTGGCGCCGCCGGCCAGGCGGTTGCGGTAGCTGGCCAGGTCGCGCTGGCCTTCGGTCTCGGCGTCGGACGTGAAGGCCTCGGGGTGGCCGGCCAGCATCGCGTCGCGCAAGGCCTTGTAGGCGAGCAAATCGGTCTCGGCCATGGCGCGCAACTGGATATCAACCATGCAGCTGCGCCAGGTCGGCCGGATGGTTGAGGTTGGCGAAGGCCACTTCGTCATCGAAGCGGGCCACGCCGTGAGGCTGGGACCGCATCCAGCCCAGCACGGCGCGTGCGCCGGCCTGCAGGTGAGCCGCCAGCGGGCCGCGCAGCCGCGGGTGCAGCAGCGCGTGGGTGGGATGTTCGCGCGCCGCCTGGGCGAAGGCGAGGCCATGGGGGCGCGCGGCTTCAAGCAGGCGCTCTGCCAGGTCCAGCGGCAGGCGAGGGCAGTCGCAGGGCGCGGTCAGCAGCCAGGCGTCGTCGGGGATGGCGTGGAGGCCGGCCAGCATGCCGGCAAGCGGGCCGGCGAATTCGAGCCCGGCCGGGTCGGCCAGCACCTCGTGGCCCAGGGCGGCATAGGCATCGAGGTTGCGGTTGGCGCTGATCCGCAGCACGCGCGCCTGCGGTGCCAGGCGCGCGATGACGTGGGCGACCAGGGGCTGGTCGCCCAGCAGCTGCAAGCCCTTGTCCACGCCACCCATGCGGCTGCCGCGGCCGCCAGCGAGGACGAGGGCGTGGAGTTCAGCCACCGATGTAATGCATCTCGACGCGGGCCTCGGTCACCGCGCCGGCCGTGCCACGCAACTGCGAATAGCGGTCGTCGCGGCCGCTCCAGACACCGGCCACGGCGCCGGCCAACTGGGCGTCGCTGACCGGCTCGGTCCCGCGCAGCAGCCCGCGCAGGTCGTGCCCGCGGTGGGCGAACAAGCAGGTGTAGAGCCGCCCCTCGGTCGACAGCCGGGCGCGGTTGCAGTCGCCGCAGAAGGCCTGCGTCACGCTGGAGATGAAGCCCACTTCGCCGCCGCCGTCGGCATAGGCCCAGCGCTCGGCCGTCTCGCCCGGGGCGCTGTGGGACAGCGGCGTCAGCGGGAACTCGGCCGCGATGCGGCGCTGCACTTCGGCAGACGGCAGTACCTGGTCCATGCGCCAACCATTGGTCGCGCCGACGTCCATGTATTCGATGAAGCGCAGCACGACGCCGCTGTGCCTGAAGTGGCGCGCCATGGCCAGGATCTGGTCGTCATTGACGCCGCGCTGCACCACCATGTTGACCTTGATGGGCCCGAGGCCCGCGGCCTGCGCGGCGCGAATGCCGTCCAGCACCTCGGCCACGGGGAAGCCGACGTCGTTCATGCGCTGGAAGACCGCGTCGTCCAGCCCGTCCAGGCTGACCGTCAGGCGGTTCAGCCCCGCAGCCTTCAGGGCGGCGGCTTTCTTTACCAGCGTCGAGCCGTTGGTGGTCAGCGTCAGGTCGAGTTCGCGGCCGTCGGGCGTGCGCAGCCGGGCCAGCATCTCGATCAGGGTTTCGAGGTGGCGGCGCAGCGTCGGCTCGCCGCCCGTGATGCGCAGTTTTTCGACGCCCAGGCCGACGAAGACGCTGGCCAGCCGCGTGATCTCCTCAAAACTGAGGAGGTCGGCATGGGGCAGGAACTCATGGTGCTTGTCGAACACCTGCTTGGGCATGCAGTAGCCGCAGCGGAAGTTGCAGCGGTCGGTCACCGAGATGCGCAGGTCGCGCAGCGGACGCCCTAGCGCATCAGCCAGCGGGAAGCCCGGCAGCCCAGTGGGCAGCGGCGCGATGCGCAGCGGGCGGGCGTCATGCAGGGGGATCACACGGGCGGGCATGGCGCAATTGTGTCAGCCGCCGAAAGTCCAGGGGCTTGCGGTGGAAGTGCGCTCGCGCTTGAATCAGCGCGACATGAGCCAGATCCTGCATCCCGACCTGCCGCACTTCGTCGCCTTCGGTGAAGCGCTGACGGACCTGATCCGCATTGGCCCCGACCGCTGGCGCAGTGCCTGTGGCGGCTCGCCCTGGAATGTGGCGGTGGCGATGTCCACGTTGGGCCAGCTGAGCGCCTTTGGCGGCGCCATCAGCCAGGATCACTTCGGCGCCGAGATCTGGCAGTGCAGCCAGGAGGCCAACCTCGACATGCGCTTCATCCAGCAACTGCCGCGGCCGCCGCTGCTGGCCGTCGTGCACGAGGTCGACCCGCCGCGGTATTTCTTCATCGGCCAGGACAGCGCCGACCTGCATTTCCGCCCCGAGGGCCTGCCGATGGGCTGGGCGCGATCCGTGCGCTGGGCCCATTTCGGCAGCCTGGGCCTGGTGCGTGAGCCGCTGGCCGGCCGGCTGCTGGCGCTGGCGCAAGCGCTGAAGGCCGAGGGTCGTCTCATCAGCTACGACCCCAACTTCCGCGCGCCGCCGATGGATGCCAGCTACGACGACACGCTGGAGCAGATGTGCCGGCTGGCGGATGTCATCAAGGTGTCCGATGAAGACCTGCGTGGCCTGTTCCGCCTGCCGGACCACCGTTCCGGCCTGGCCCAGATTGCGGCATGGAACCCTGGAGCCTGGCTGTTGCTGACCCGCGGGGAGGCGGGGGCGACGCTGTATCACGGCGTGGAGGAATGCAGTGGCCTGCCGCCGCGCGTCGAGGTGGTCGACACGGTCGGCGCGGGCGATTCGGCGATGGCCGGGCTGCTGGACAGCCTGATGCGCAACGCCGGCGCGTCCGCCGAGCACCACCTGCGCGCGGCCCTGGCCGCCGGGGCGGCTGCCTGCACGGCACCGGGCTTCTCGCCGCCCAAGCCCGAGCTCGTCGCTGCCCTGGCCGACGGGGTGGAAATCGTCAAGGGCTAGGGTTTTCCCGCCTGCGGCTTGCTGTTCGCCCCGGCCGCCCGTACGATTAACCGACCGGTCGGTAGAGGAATTCCATGACTGAGCCATTGATCCAGATCGAACAGCACGGCGGCGTGCGCCTGCTGCGGCTCAACCGCCCCGAGGCGCTGAATGCGTTCACGGCGGCGATGCTGGGCCAACTGCGCCATGCGCTGGAGGCGGCGGCTGAGGACGGACAGACGCGCTGTGTACTGATCACGGGCGCCGGCCGTGCCTTCAGTGCGGGACAGGACCTGGCCGACCCACAGGTGGCGCCGAGCCGCGAGGTGGGCGCAGCGCCGAAGGACATTGGCCACATGCTGGACCATTACTACATCCCCCTGGCGCTGCGCCTGCGCAGCATGCCGGTGCCGGTGGTGGCGGCCGTCAATGGCGTGGCAGCGGGCGCCGGGGCCAACCTGGCTTTTGGGTGCGACCTGGTGCTGGCGGCCGAAAGCGCGAGCTTCATCCAGGCCTTCTCCAAGATCGGGTTGTTGCCGGACTGCGGCGGCACCTGGCTGCTGCCCCGCCTGGTCGGCCGCGCCAAGGCGCTGGAACTGGCGCTGCTGGGCGACAAGCTGCAGGCGGCCGAGGCCGAGCGGCTGGGGCTGATTTCGCGGGTGGTGCCCGACGCCGAATTGCAGGACACGGCCATGTCCATCGCGCAGAAGCTGGCCGGCATGCCGACGCGGGCCTTGGTGGAAACGCGCCGGGCGCTGGATGAGGCGATGAAGCTCGATTACGAGCCGGCTCTCAAGCGCGAAGCGGTGCTGCAGAGCCAGCTCGGCTTTGCCTACGACTACCTGGAAGGCGTGGCGGCTTTCATGGACAAGCGCAAGCCCGAGTTCAAGGACCGTTGATGGACGCCCAAGCTGTTGCCGATAAGGTCCGCGACGTCATGCTCGCGGACGATGCCGCTACCAAGATGCTGGGCATGCAGATCGCCGATGTCTCGCCCGGCCGCGCGGTGGCGACGATGACGGTGCGGGCCGACATGCTGAATGGGTTCGCCATCTGCCATGGTGGCCTGATCGCGACGCTGGCCGACTCGGCCTTTGCCTTTGCCTGCAACGCCCGCAACGCGCTGACGGTAGCGTCGGGCTTCGGCATCGACATCCTGAAGAGCGCCAAGCTGGGCGACGTGCTTACCGCGACGGCCGAGGAAACCTCGCTGGCGGGCCGCACCGGCCTGTACGACATTGCGGTACGGAACCAGCACGGCGACCTGATCGCGATGTTCCGCGGCCGCTCCTACCGTTTGGGTGAACGAAAGGTGTTCGAAGCATGACCGTCAAGACACCCGCTCCCGGCGACCTCGAACCCATCGAAACGGCCAGCCGCGACGAGCTGCAGGCGTTGCAGCTCGACCGCCTGCGCTGGAGCCTGCAGCACGCCTACGACCACGTGCCGCACTACAAGGCGAAGTTCGATGGGGCTGGCGTGCATCCGTCCGACCTGAAGACGCTCGCCGACCTGGCGAAGTTCCCGTTCACGACCAAGCACGACCTGCGCGCCAACTACCCGTTCGGCATGTTCGCGATGCCACGCCAGCAGTTGGCGCGCATCCATGCGTCGTCAGGCACCACCGGCAAGCCCACGGTGGTCGGCTACACGCTGAAGGACATCGACCACTGGGCCAACCTGGTGGCACGCTCCATCCGCGCCGCCGGCGGCCGTGCGGGTGACCTTGTGCACGTGGCCTATGGCTACGGCCTGTTCACCGGCGGCCTGGGCGCGCATTACGGCGCCGAGCGCCTGGGCTGCACGGTCATCCCGATGAGCGGCGGCCAGACCGAAAAGCAGGTGCAGCTGATCACCGACTTCAAGCCCGACATCATCATGGTGACGCCGAGCTATATGCAGGTGCTGGTGGAGGAGTTCACCCGCCAGGGGCTGGACGCGCGCGAGTCGTCGCTGAAGGTCGGCATCTTCGGCGCCGAGCCCTGGACCGAGGCGATGCGCCGCGACATCGAGGCCAGCGCCGGCATCGACGCGGTGGACATCTACGGCCTGTCCGAGGTGATGGGCCCGGGTGTCGCCAGCGAATGCATCGAGAGCAAGGACGGCCCGGTCATCTGGGAAGACCATTTCTACCCGGAGATCATCGACCCCGAGACCGGCGAAGTGCTGCCCGATGGATCGGAAGGCGAACTGGTGTTCACGTCGCTCACCAAGGAGGCGATGCCCGTCATCCGCTACCGCACCCGCGACCTGACACGGCTGCTGCCGCCCACCTCGCGCAGCATGCGCCGCATGGGCAAGATCGTCGGCCGCAGCGACGACATGCTGATCATCCGCGGCGTCAACCTGTTCCCGACCCAGGTCGAGGAGCTGGTCCTGCAGGAAAAGGGCCTGGGCGGGCAGTACCAGCTCGTCGTCAGCCGCAACGGGCCGCTGGACGAGCTGCTGATCCGCTGCGAGCTGGCACTGGGGGCGACTGATGACGGCATCGGCAGGCGACTCTCGGAGCGCATCAAAAACCTGATCGGCGTGACCGCGACCATTCAGGTCGAGCCGAACAACTCCATCGAACGCACGCTGGTCGGTAAGGCCCGGCGCGTGGTCGATCAACGCAAAAAGTAAGGAGCCCGCCATGTATACCCAAGCCATGGATCTGATGGCGCGGGAAGCCAAGCCCAAGGTCGTCAAAAGCGCCGAGGAACTGGCCCGCGAGGAAGCCTTTGAAGCCCGCATCGACGCCGGCGAATTCATCGAGGCGAAGGACTGGATGCCCGAGCATTACCGCAAGACGCTGGTGCGCCAGATCAGCCAGCATGCGCACAGCGAGATCGTCGGCATGCTGCCCGAGGGCAACTGGATCACGCGGGCGCCGACGCTCAAGCGCAAGGCCATCCTGCTGGCCAAGGTGCAGGACGAGGGCGGCCACGGCCTCTACCTCTACGCCGCCGCCGAGACCCTCGGCACCAGCCGCGACGAGATGACCGAGGCGCTGCTGTCGGGCAAAGCCAAGTACAGCTCCATCTTCAACTACCCGACGCTGACCTGGGCCGACATCGGCGTCATCGGCTGGCTGGTGGATGGGGCGGCCATCATGAACCAGGTGCCGCTGTGCCGGTGTTCATATGCGCCTTATGCGCGGGCCATGATTCGCGTCTGCCGCGAGGAGAGCTTCCACCAGCGCCAGGGCTATGAGAGCCTGCTGACGATGATGACCCACGGCAGCGCCGCGCAAAAGGCGATGGTGCAGGACGCCGTGAACCGCTGGTGGTGGCCGTCGCTGATGATGTTCGGCCCGGCGGACAAGGACTCGCCGAACTCCGAGCAGAGCATGCGCTGGGGCATCAAGCGCGTCACCAACGACCAGCTGCGCCAGAAGTTCGTTGACGCGACCATTCCTCAGGCCGACATCCTCGGCGTGACCGTGCCCGACCCGGCGCTGAAGTGGAACGCCGAGCGCGATTCGTACGACTTCGGCGAGATCGACTGGCCCGAGTTCTGGCGCGTCGTCGGCGGGGAAGGCCCCTGCAACCGCGAGCGCCTGGCCGCCCGCAACAAGGCCTGGGACGACGGCGCCTGGGTTCGCGATGCGGCGCTGGCGCATGCGCGCAAGCAAGCCGTCAAACAAGAGGCAGCGTGATGAGCAATCCGAAGAACGAATGGCCGCTGTGGGAAGTGTTCGTCCGCAGCAAGGCGGGCCTGGACCACAAGCACTGCGGCAGCCTGCACGCGCCCGACTCGGCCATGGCCATCCAGATGGCGCGCGACGTCTATACGCGCCGCCAGGAAGGCACCAGCATCTGGGTCGTGCGCTCCGAGCAGATCGCCGCCAGCGACCCGACCGAGAAGGGCAGCCTGTTCGACCCGGCCGACGACAAGGTCTACCGCCATCCGACGTTCTATGAACTGCCGGACGAACTGAACCACATGTGATGGACGCCAAGACCACCTACGTCCTGCGCCTGGCGGACACCTGCCTCATCCACAGCCAGCGCCTGTCCGAATGGGCTGGCCATGCGCCGGTGCTGGAGGAAGACCTCGCGCTGTCCAACATTGCGCTGGACCTGCTGGGTCAGGCGCGTGCGCTGCTGACCCATGCGGGCCAGCTCGAGGGCGCCGGCCGCGATGAGGACCAGCTCGCCTTCCTGCGCGAGGAGCGCGACTACCGCAACGTCGTGCTTGTCGAATTGCCCAACGCGGCGGCCAGCCCGAGCGACGGCGGCGGCGGGCGCGACTTCGCGCTGACGACCCTGCGCAATGCGGCCATGGCGATCTGGCTGGAGCTGCTGTTTGATCGGCTGCAGGCGAGCTCGGACACCGAGATCGCCGGCATTGCCGCCAAGTCGCTGAAGGAGGTGCGCTATCACCGCCAGCATTCCAGCGACTGGCTTGTCCGGTTGGGCGACGGCACCGACGAGTCGAAGGCGCGCATGCAGGTCGCGCTGAACGTGCTGTGGCCTTACTTCAACGAGCTGTTCGCCGCCGAAGGCGCCGATGGCGTCGGCCCGGCGTGGAACGAGCTGGAGCCCGAATGGCGCGAACGCTGGGCCACGCTGATGCAGGAGGCCGGCTTGAACTTGCCCCGCGACAGCGCCATGCAGCCGCGCGGCATCGACGGCATCCACAGCGAGCACATGGGCCACATGCTGGGCACGATGCAGCACCTGCAGCGCATGTATCCAGGCGGCGTGTGGTGATGAACCTCGTTGCAGCCCGCGAGCGCCTCGCTGCCGTGCCCGACCCGGAAATCCCGGCCGTCAGCCTGGTGGAGCTGGGCATCGTGCGCGACCTGCGCGAGACGGCGTCCGGCGTTGAGGTCGTGCTGACGCCCACCTACAGCGGCTGCCCGGCCACCGAGCTGATTGCCGACGACGTGCGCGCGGCGCTGGCCGAGTTTGGCGACGTGACCGTGACCATGCAGCGCGCGCCCGCGTGGAGCACCGACTGGATCACGCCCGAGGGCCGCGAGAAGCTGCAGCAGTACGGCATCGTGCCGCCGCAGTGCAGCGGCGAGCAGGCCATCCGTATCGTGCCGCGGCTGCGTTGCCCGCGTTGCGACAGTGGCCGCACAGAACAGTTATCCCGCTTCGGCTCCACCGCGTGCAAGTCCACGTGGCGCTGCATCGAGTGCCTCGAACCCTTCGAATACTTCAAACCCATCTGAGATGGCACTCCACTTCCACCCCTTGCGCGTGAGCAGCGTCGAACGCGACACCGACGACGCGATGGTCGTCGGCTTCGAAGCGCCCGCCGACAGTTTCGGCTTCGAGCCCGGCCAGTACCTGACGCTGCGCGCCAGCGTCGGCGGCCAAGAGCTGCGACGCAGCTACTCCATCTGCTCCGACCGTCAATTGCGCGTCGGCATCCGCCGCGTCGACGGCGGTGCGTTCTCGAGCTGGGTTCATGAGCAGCTCAAGGCGGGCGACGTCATCGAGTCCTATCCGCCGCAAGGCCGTTTCGTCCTGCCCAAGTCCGAGGCCGGGCGCCATGTCCTCTTCATCGCTGGCGGCTCGGGCATCACGCCCATCATTGCCATCCTGACGGCGCTGCTGGAGCGGGAGCCGAGTGCCCGAGCGACGCTGATCTACTCGAACCGCCGTACCGCGTCGACGATGTTCAAGGAAGAACTCGAAGACCTGAAGAATCGTTTCATGACGCGGCTGTCGCTGCACCTGATCTTCAGCCGCGAAGTCGTGGACGCACCGCTGTACGGCGGGCGGCTCGACGCCGGCAAGCTCAGCGCCTTCCTGGCCGGCCCGGTGCCGGCCAGCAGCATCGACGAGGTGTTCGTCTGCGGCCCTTTCGAGATGAACGACCAGGCCGAGGCCGCGCTGCTGGGCTCGGGCATCCCGGCCGAGCGCATCCACATCGAGCGCTTCGGCACACCGGAGACGCTGTCGGGCAGGCCGGTGCCGCACGAGGTCAAGCCGGGTGATGCGCCGCAGGCCCGCGTGACCGTCATCCGCGACGGCCTGTCGCGCGAGATCGAGTTCCATGCCAGCGACCCCAGCCTCCTCGACGCTGCCGCGCGTGAGGGCATGGATGTGCCGTTCTCCTGCAAGAGCGGCGTGTGCTCGACCTGCCGTTGCAAGCTCATCGAGGGCGAGGTTCGCATGGACAAGAACTTCGCGCTCGACAAGGCGGAAGTCGCCAATGGCTTCATCCTCAGCTGCCAGGCTCATCCGCTGACCGAGCGAGTGGTCATCAGCTTCGACGAGCGATGAAACTTCCAATGCAACCACAGAGGCACGGAGACACAGAGCAAATGCAACGACTTTTGAATTCCTCTGTGCCTCTGTGCCTCTGTGGTTGCATCTCTGCTTGCTGCGTTCCGGTCTGACATGGCCCGCAAACGCGCCCCCGGCTTCGAAGCCCAACGCGAGGACATCCTCGCCGCCGCCGCCGACCTGTTCGCTGAGCAAGGCTTCAGCGCCACGTCCATGAACCAGGTCGCCGAGGCCTGCGGCGTCGCCAAGCCGACGCTGTACCACTACTTCCAGGACAAGCAGGACCTCCTCGCGCAGATCTGCGATGCGCACGTGCATGCACTGCTGGCCTTGGTCGAAGAGGTCAAGGCGCAGCAGCTGGCGCCGGACGCGCAACTGCGCGCGCTCATCGAGCGCTTCACCCGGTCCTATGCCGACGCCCAGGCCCAGCACCGCGTGTTGACCAGCGAGATCAAGTTCCTGGCTGACGCCGAGCGCGAGCGCCTGCTGGACGTGGAGCGTCGCGTCGTCAGCGAGTTCGCGGCTGCCGTCAGCCGCGTGCGGCCCGAGCTGCGCGAGGCCAATCTGCACAAGCCGCTGACCATGCTGCTCTTTGGCATGATCAACTGGACCTTCACCTGGTTGCGGCCGGAGGGCGAGCTCTCTCACGAGGCGCTTGCCACCCTGGTCAGCGATCTGTTCTTTGGCGGTCTCGGTGCAGTGCAGCTGCGCCAGCCGGCCCTCATCCAATAACCCCCGAGGAGACGACCCATGAAGCCATTCAAGCAACTCGCCCTGGCCATCGCTGCCACCCTGAGCCTTGCAGCCCAGGCCGACATCAACGTCGGCGTCACGGTCTCGGCCACCGGCCCGGCCGCCTCGCTCGGCATCCCCGAGAAGAACACCGTCGCGCTGATGCCGACGACCCTCGGCGGCCAGAAGGTCAACTACATCGTGCTGGACGATGCGTCTGACACGACGACGGCCGTGGCCAACACGCGCAAGTTCATCACCGAGAACAAGGTCGACATCATCATCGGCTCGACCGTCACGCCCAACTCGCTGGCGATGATCGACGCGGTGTCGGAGGCGCAGACGCCGATGATCTCGATGGCCGCGTCGGCCCGCATCGTCGAGCCTATCGATGCCAAGAAGCGCTGGGTCTTCAAGACCCCGCAGAACGACATCATGATGGCCCTGGCCATCGTGACCCACATGGTCGACAACGGCATCAAAACGGCCGGCTTCATCGGCTTTGCCGACGCCTACGGCGAGGGCTGGTGGGGCGAGTTCAACAAGATCGCTGCGACCAAGAACCTCAATATCGTCGCGAGCGAGCGCTACAACCGCACTGACACGTCGGTCACCGGCCAGGTGCTCAAGCTGGTCTCGGCCAGGCCCGACGCCATCCTGATCGCCGGCTCGGGCACGCCCGCCGCGCTGCCGCAGAAGGCGCTGAAGGAGCGCGGCTACGCGGGCAAGATCTACCAGACCCACGGCGTGGCCAACAACGATTTCCTGCGCGTGGGTGGCAAGGACGTCGAGGGCACGTTGCTGCCGTCGGGCCCGGTGCTGGTCGCTGCCCAGTTGCCTGCCGACCACCCGGTCAGGAAGAGCGCGCTGGACTACATCTCGAAGTACGAAGCGGCGCACGGCAAGGGCTCGGTGTCGACCTTCGGCGGCCACGCCTGGGACGCCGGCCTGCTGCTGGCCGCCGCCGCGCCCGAGGCACTGAAGAAGGCCCAGCCCGGCACGCCCGCCTTCCGCGCAGCGCTGCGCGATGCGCTGGAGAACGTCAAGAACGTGGCCGGTGCGCATGGCGTGTTCAACATGTCGGCCGGCGACCACCTCGGCCTGGACCAGCGTGCCCGCGTGATGGTGCAGATCAAGAACGGCGCCTGGGTGCTGATCAAGTAACGGCAGGCCTTTGCGGATGTCCTTCATGGGGCCGGTCATGCCCGGCCCCGTGGCGACCGCTGGATGAACGGCCTGCGCGTGGCGCGGCCCAGAGGATTTGAAATGGCAGTTTCCACACTCCAGAGCTACATCGCCGGCCGCTGGGTCGGCGAGCGCGCGGCCAAGCCGATGGCCAGCGCCATCAACGGCCGCGTCGTGGCCTACACGCACGAGGAGTCGCTCGACTTCTCCGAGGCCATGGCGTTTGCGCGCGGCACGGCGCTGCCGGGCCTGCTGCGCACCCACTTCCAGGACCGTGCCCGCGTGCTGAAGGCGCTCGCCGCCTACCTCATGGAGCGCAAGGAAGAGCTTTACGCGATCAGCGCCCACACGGGCGCGACGCGCAGCGACTCCTGGATCGACATCGAAGGCGGCATCGGCACGCTGTTCGCGTACGCCTCCATCGGCGGCAAGGACCTGCCGAGCAGCAACGTGCTGCACGAGGGCCCGCCAATGCGTCTGGGTGCCAACAACCACTTCATCGGCAGCCATGTGATGGTGCCCAAGCGGGGCGTGGCGCTGCACATCAATGCCTTTAATTTCCCGATGTGGGGCATGTTGGAGAAGTTCGCGCCGAGCTTCCTGGCCGGCATGCCTTGCTTGGTCAAGCCAGCCACAGCGACCAGCTACGTCGCCGAAGCCTGCGTGCGCATGGTGGTCGACTCGGGCCTGGTGCAGGTCGGCGCGCTGCAGCTCATCATCGGCGGTACGGGTGATCTGTTCGAGCGCCTCGATGAATCAGACGTCGTCACCTTCACTGGCAGCGCCGACACCGCGCTGATGCTGAAGGCGCACCCCAACCTGTTGAAGAAGAGCATCCCCTTCAACGCCGAGGCCGACAGCCTGAACTGCGCCATCCTCGCGCCCGACGTGACGCCGGACGACCCGGAATTCGCCCTCTTCATCAAGGAGGTCGCGCGAGAGATGACGGCCAAGGCCGGCCAGAAGTGCACGGCCATCCGCCGCACCATCGTCCCGGCCCATCGAGTCGATGCGGTCGCGGCTGCGTTGAAGGCGCGGCTGAGCAAGACGGTCGTCGGCGACCCGGCCGTCGAAGGCGTGCGCATGGGCGCGCTGTCCAGCAAGGCGCAGCAGGCCGACGTGGCCGAGCGGGTGGCCCAGCTGGCGAAGAACTGCGAGCTGCTGCTGTCCGAGCGTGACGGCTTTGCGCCCAAGGGCGAGGGCGTTGCCGAGGGTTCGTTCTTCGCGCCGACGCTGCTGCTGGCACGCGACTCGGCCGGCAGCGACGCCCATCACCTGGAAGCTTTCGGCCCCGTCACGACGCTGATGCCCTATGGCGATTTCGACGAGGCGCTGCATCTGGCGACGCTCGGCCGCGGCAGCCTTGTCGGCACGATCTGCACCAAGACCCCGGCGCTGGCGGCCCAGGCCGTGCCGACCTTTGCGGCCTGGCACGGCCGCATGCTCGTGCTGGACCGTGAGGCTGCGCTGGAGAACACCGGCCACGGTTCGCCGCTGCCCAAGCTCAAGCACGGCGGCCCCGGCCGCGCGGGCGGCGGTGAGGAACTGGGCGGCCTGCGCGCCGTCAAGCACTACCTGCAGCGCTGCGCAGTGCAGGGCTCGCCGACGATGATCTCGGCCATCACCGGCGAGTACCAGCGCGGCGGCACGGTCACCGAGAGCGACATCCATCCCTTCCGCCGCTACTTCGAGGACGTCGAGGTCGGCATGAGCCTGCTGACGCACCGCCGCACCGTCGGCGAGGCGGACATCGTCGCGTTCGGCGGCCTGTCGGGCGACTACTTCTACATGCACTTCGACGAGGTCGCCGCAAAGGCATCGCCCTTCGGCCAGCGCATCGCCCACGGCTACTTCGTGCTGTCGGCCGCGGCTGGCCTGTTCGTCAGCCCGGCGCCCGGTCCGGTGCTGGCCAACTACGGCCTGGAGAACCTGCGCTTCGTCACGCCGGTGGCGATGGGCGACACCATCCAGGCGCGCCTGACCGCCAAGCGCAAGATCGACCGGCCGCCGCGCGACGACCAACCCGCGCAGGGCGTCATCGGCTGGGATGTGGCGGTGACCAACCAGCGTGGCGAGCTTTGCGCGAGCTACGAAATCCTGACGCTCGTCGCCAAGCGGGTCGCAGGCTGATGGATGCCGCCAGGGCCCGCGAACTTGCGCTGGCCTTGTCGGGTGCGGTCGAGAAACCGCATCACGAGCTGACGTCCTTTCGCCTGCCTGGTGCCAAAGGCAGGATCTTCGCGACCATGACGCCCGATGGCGCGGAGTTGCGGGTCTTCATCAAGGACGAAGCAGCCCGCGACGCATGGATCGCGCGCGAAGCTGGCGCGGTCGAACCACTGTTCTGGGGCGCCAAGCGCTGCGGCGTGAAGGTGTTGCTCGTGAAAGCCAGGCCGGCCTGGGTCAAGGAGTTGCTCGCGCAATCCTGGCGCGACAACGGTGGCGCGGTCAGCGGGTGACGGGCGCTTCGGCCGCAGCCTTCAGATCCGCGCGCCGCGCGCCGGTGAAGCGCTTGGCCCAGTAGGAATCGCGCATGTCCTCCACACGCACGGCGCTGCCGGTGCGCGGGGCGTGGATGAACTTGCCCTCGCCGACATAGATGCCCACGTGGCTGAAGGTGCGCTTCATGGTGTTGAAGAACACCAGGTCGCCGGGTTTCAGCTCGTCACGCTTGATGGACAGCAGGCTGCTGTCCTTGGCCTGCTCGTCGGCACGGCGCGGCAGCACGAGGCCCACGCTCATCTCGAAGATGTGGCGCGTGAAGCCGCTGCAGTCGAAGCCGTTCTCGACCGAATTGCCGCCGCGCGTGTAGCGCACGCCAAGGAAGTTCATGGCCGACAGCACCAGGTCCGATGCGGTGTCGCGGACGCTGGCCAAAAGGCGAGATGACCCGCCCACTTCGCCGACCTGCATCGTCAGGCCGCGCTCGCTCAGGAAGCGGCTGACGGCATCGCTGGCATTGCCCGGCTGGGCCGGCTTGCCGGCTGCCGGCGCGGCCTTGTCGATGGCGGCTTGCTGTTGCAGGCTCTGCCCATAGGCGCCGGTCATCGTGCCCGGCGGGGGCGTCGTCGTGGCCGCCTGGGCCACACCCTGCGCATGCGCGGCACAGCTGGCGACCAGAACGGCGGCAGCAGCAAGGCGATTCAGCGGGGCAGTGGACAAAGGCATTCAGGACTGGGAGAACCGGGGCAGACCGCGGGCGGTCGCGATAGCGGAGAAGGGACAGCGGCGCGGAGGGTAGAAGTGCGACCCGGCACCGTCAACCGCAGCAGGCGCAAAGGGCGCGATTTTCAGGGCAAACCCCGGCATGGGCGACGGCAAACTCCGTAAAAACCCTGCAATTGATCACGACAAGGTGTTGCGAAAGGTCAGATTGCCGTCAGTGCCTCGGACGCACACTGCCCGCATGACGCAGACCTATGCCGACTTCCATCAGCGCTCCCTGACCGAGCGCGACGCCTTCTGGGCCGAGCAGGCCAAGCGCATCGACTGGCAGACGCCGCCCCAGCAGATCTGCGACGCCAGCCGGCCGCCGTTCGCGCGTTGGTTTGTCGGCGGCACGACCAACCTTTGTCACAACGCGGTGGACCGGCATGCGGCCGTGCAACCCGGGGGCCGCGCGCTGATCTGGGTGTCGACCGAGGTGGGCGAGGAAAAGGTCTACAGCTTTGCTGAACTGCTGGCCGAGGTGGAGGCTTTTGCCGCCATGCTCGTCGCGCAGGGCGTGGGTGTTGGCGACCGCGTGCTGATCTATATGCCCATGATCCCCGAGGCGGCTTTCGCGATGCTGGCCTGCGCCCGCATCGGCGCAATCCACTCGGTGGTGTTCGGCGGCTTCGCATCGGTGAGCCTGGCCAGCCGCATCGAGGATGCGAGCCCGAAGCTCATCGTCAGCGCCGACGCCGGCAGCCGCGCGGGCAAGCGCATCGCCTACAAGCCGCTGCTGGACGAGGCCATCGGCTTGTCCACGCACAAACCCGCCAGCGTGCTGATGGTGGACCGCGGCCTCGTGGCGTTCGAGCGGGTGGCCGGGCGCGACCTGGACTACGCTGAACTGCGCCGTCAGCACTGGGGCCAGCAGGTGCCCTGCGCCTGGCTGGAGTCCAACAGCATCAGCTACACCCTCTACACCAGCGGCACCACGGGCAAGCCCAAGGGCGTACAGCGCGATGTCGGCGGCTATGCGGTGGCCCTGGCGGCCAGCATGGACTGGATCTTCGGCGGCAAGCCGGGCGAGACCTATTTCTCGACCAGTGACATCGGCTGGGTCGTCGGCCACAGCTACATCGTCTACGGCCCCCTCATCCATGGCATGGCGACGCTGATGTACGAAGGCACGCCGGTCAACCCTGACGCCGCCGTGCTGTGGAGCCTGGTGGAGAAATACCAGGTGACGGTCATGTTCAGCGCACCCACGGCCGTGCGCGTCTTGAAGAAGCACGATGCCGCGCTGCTGAAGCGCCATGACCTGTCGTCGCTGCGCGCGTTGTTCCTGGCTGGCGAGCCGCTGGACGAGCCGACCGCGCACTGGATCGCCGAGGCCTTGAACGTGCCCATCATCGACAACTACTGGCAGACCGAGACCGGCTGGCCGCTGCTGACCGTGGCCCATCACATCCCGGGTGTGGAAGCCGTGCCGACGCGTCTGGGCTCGCCGGGCGTGCCGATGTATGGCTATGACCTGAAGCTGCTGGACGAGGCCACCGGCGCGACGCTCGAAGGCCCGGATCAGAAGGGTGTGCTGGTCATCGAGCACCCGCTGCCGCCGGGCGCACTGCAGACGGTGTGGGGCGACGACCAGCGCTTCGTCAGCACCTACTGGGGCAGCGTTCCGGGCCGGCAGGTTTACTCCACCTTCGACTGGGCCACGCGGGACGCGGAGGGCTACACCTTCATCCTCGGCCGCACCGACGACGTCATCAACGTGGCCGGCCACCGGCTGGGCACGCGCGAGATCGAGGAGTGCATCTCCGGCCATGCCGCTGTCGCCGAGGTCGCCGTCGTCGGCGTGGCCGATCAGTTGAAGGGTCAGGTCGCGCTGGCCTTCGTCGTGCCGCGCGAGATGCCCGACACGCCCGAGGCGGCGCTGGCGCTGGAGGGCCAGATCATGAAGCGTGTCGACGGGCAGCTTGGCGCTGTCGCGCGGCCCTCGCGCGTGCTGTGTGTCAGCCTGTTGCCCAAGACACGCTCGGGCAAGCTGCTGCGCCGCGCACTGCAAGCCGTGGCCGAAGGCCGCGACCCTGGCGACCTCACGACGTTGGATGACCCGGGTGCCTTGATGCAGGTACGAGCCTTGCTGCAGAAATAGGGCATGGCGAATGGCTGGGTGCCCGCCCGGCCGAGAGAATCGCGGCCTTCCCACAAGGAGACGCGATGAAACCCGTCCTGACGACCCTGGCCGTGCTGGCGCTGAATGCCGCCGCCGTCCAAGCTCAAGCCCAACCCCAGCTTCCCGCACCCAATCTGCCGACCTATAGCAGTGCGGCCGATGTGCAGACCCGCTGCGACAGCGGCCTCAAAGGCGCCAAACAGCGCGTCGGCCAGCTTGAAAAACGCAAAGTCGATATCGGCTGGCTGGCCGCCTATGACGACCTGACCGTCTATCTGGAAGACCACCAGGCCCCCAACGACTTCATCCTCAATGTCCATCCGGTCAAGGTCATCCGCGACGCGGCCCAGGCCTGCTCGCTGCGCTGGGCCGACTTCGCATCGAGCCTGGGCCAGAACGAAAAGCTCTACCGTGCGCTGCAGAAGGCGCCCAAGCAGGACGGCATCGATGCCGAACTGGTGCGGCTGGCCTCCGGCCAGTTCGAAGACAGCGGCGTGGCCCTGCCCGCGCCCAAGCGCGCCCGCGCCAAGCAGATCCTCAACAAGCTGACCGAGCTGGACCAGCAGTTCAACAAGAACATCCGCGACGCCGGCACCCGCGTGGCCTTCACCGAGGCCGAGCTGAAGGGCGTGCCGCCCAGCGTCTGGGAGAAGGCGAAGCGCGACGAGCAAGGCCGCGTCCTGCTGGGCGTGGATTACCCGAGCTATGTGCCGGTCATGCGCAGCGCCGAAAGCGCCCAAGCCCGTCAGCGGATGTGGCTGGCCAAGGTCAACGAGGGCGGCCCCGCCAACCTCGACCTGCTGGCGCAGATCGTGACGCTGCGCGGCGAGTACGCCCGGCTGTTCGGCTTCGACAATTACGTCGACTTCAACCTGCGCCGCCGCATGGCCAAGGACGGCGCGACGGCCACGCGCTTCCTCGACTCGGTGACCGGGGCCGTCACCGCCCGCGAGAAGGATGAACTGCAGGAGCTGCGCGCCGCCAAGGCCCAGCACCTGGGCACGCCTGCCGAGCAGACCCAGGTCGAACGCTGGGACGCCACCTTCTACAGCGAGCGCGTCAAGCTGCAGAAGTTCAGCGTCGACCAGAACGCCTTCCGCCCCTATTTCCCGCCCCAGGCCAGCCTGGAGTTGTCGATGCGCATCATCGAGAAACTGATGGGCGTGAAGTACCAGCGCATCGACAACAAGCTGTGGCACGAGGAAGCACAGACCTATGTCGTCAGCGACGCGGCCACCGGCAAGCCCATCGCACAGATGTATGTCGACCTCTACCCGCGCGATGGCAAGTACAACCACGCGGCGGTGTGGCCGCTGCGTGGCAGCGCGACGCGCATCGGCCGTGCGCCGGTGGCGTCTCTCGTCGTCAACTTCGACCGCAACGGGCTCACGCTGGACGAAGTCGAGACGCTGCTGCATGAGCTGGGTCATGCGGTGCACGTGAACCTGTCAAACACGCGCTACGCGGCGACCGCCGGCACGACGGTCATGCATGACTTCGTCGAGGCGCCGTCGCAAATGCTGGAGGACTGGGTCTACGACAAGCAGGTGCTCAAGCTCATGCAGGAGGTCTGCCCAACCTGCAAGCCGGTGCCCGATGCGATGGTCGAGCAGGCCCAGGCCGCCAAGCACTATGGCAAGGGCGGTCAGTTCGGCCGCCAGCACCTCTACGCCAGCTACGACATCGCGCTGCACCGCGCGACCAAGCCCGAGCCCCTGCCGCTATGGGCGCGGATGGAAGGCGCCACGCCGCTGGGCCATGTGCAGGGCACGATGTTCCCGGCCGGCTTTGCCCACATCGCGGGCGGCTACGGCTCGGGCTACTACGGCTATCTGTGGAGCCTGGTCGTGGCGATGGACCTGCGCAAGGCCTTCGAGACCGACAAGCTCGGCGCCGACGTCGGCAAGCGCTACCGCGAGCAGGTGCTGGGGCAGGGCGCGCAGAAGCCCGCGCCGGAGCTGGTCGAGGACTTCCTGGGACGTGAGTCGAATTCGCAGGCGTTCTTCGAGTACCTGAAAAAGTAATCAGCCGCAGCTGCCCGAGCCACAGCCGTGGCTCGCGGCGGCCTCAAGCGCCACGTCACGGCACTCGCCCGTCACCGGGTCGAAACCGCGCTGCTCCATCGTCCAGACCAGGGCCGCATCCATCATCTCGGCATGCTGCGGAAACCACCCCGCCAGCTCCGTGCGCAGGATGTTCAGCGGCTCGCGGTCATTCAGCTCGTTGGCATAGCGCAGCGCCTCGCGCATCACGTTCAGCACCATCGCGTGCTGGCTGCTGTGGCAGTTCTGCGCCTCGAAGCCGCAGCGCGCCATCCAGTCCTCTTCCATCGCGAAGTGGGCCTCGGTGTGGGCCAGCAGCGCCTGGTAGGCGGGCAGGGCGTCGCCGCCGCCTTCCAGCGCGGCGCCGAAGGCATTCAGCAGGCCGACGAACTCCTCGTGCGTGGTGTCCAGCGTCGGCTGGTTCAGGACCAGCTTGTCGGTCCAGGCCAGCGTACTCATGCCAGACGGGCGCGGTGCCGCGCCACCTGCGCCCGCACCTGGGCCGGCGCCGTGCCGCCCAGCACGTTGCGTGCGTTCAGCGAGCCTTCCAGCGACAGCACCTCGAACACATCGGCCTCGATGCGGGCATCGAAGGCCCTCAGTTCTTCCAGCGACAGCGCCGCCAGGTCCACGCCCTTGGCAGTTGCCGTCTTGACCGCATGCGCCACGACCTCGTGCGCGTCGCGGAAGGCAGCGCCCTTCTTGACGAGGTAGTCGGCCAGGTCGGTCGCCGTGGCATGGCCGCGCAAGGCAGCGGCGCGCATGGCCTCGGGCTTGGGGGTCAGGCCGGCCAGCATGTCGGCAAAGATGCGCAGCGTGTCCTTCAAGGTGTCGACCGTGTCGAACAAGGGCTCCTTGTCCTCCTGGTTGTCCTTGTTGTAGGCCAGCGGCTGGCCCTTCATCAGCGTGACGAGGCCGACCAGGTGGCCGACCACGCGGCCCGTCTTGCCGCGCGCCAGCTCGGGCACGTCGGGGTTCTTCTTCTGCGGCATGATCGACGAGCCGGTGCAGAAGGCGTCAGGCAGCGCGATGAAGCCGAAGTTCTGGCTCATCCAGAGAATCAGCTCCTCGGACAGCCGCGAAATGTGCAACATGACGAGGGTCGCAGCCGACGAGAACTCGATGGCGAAGTCGCGGTCACTCACCGCGTCCAGGCTGTTCTGGCAGACGCCCTCCATGCCGAGCGTCTTGGCCACGCGCTCGCGGTCCAGCGGGTAGCTGGTGCCGGCCAGCGCGGCGGCACCCAGCGGCAGGCGGTTGACGCGCTTGCGGGCATCCAGCAGCCGCTCGGCGTCGCGGGCGAACATCTCGACGTAAGCCAGCAGGTGGTGGCCGAAGCTGACCGGCTGGGCGACCTGCAGGTGCGTGAAGCCGGGCAGGATCACATCGGCATGCTCGCTGGCCTTCTCGACCATGACGGTCTGCAGCGCCTTGAGCAGGCCGGTGATCTCGTCGATCTCGCCGCGCAGCCACAGCCGCACATCGGTGGCGACCTGGTCGTTGCGGCTGCGGCCGGTGTGCAGGCGCTTGCCTGCGATGCCCACGCGTTCGGTCAGCCGCGCCTCGATGTTGAGGTGCACATCTTCCAGGTCCAGCTTCCACTCGAAGTTGCCGGCGTCGATCTCGGCCGCGATCTCGTTCAGGCCGCGCTGGATGGCTTCGTGATCTTCCGCTGACAAGATGCCCTGGCTGCAGAGCATCTCCGCGTGCGCCAGACTGCCGGCAATGTCCGCTCGCCACAGGCGCTTGTCGAAGCCGACGCTGGCCGTGTAGCGCTTGACCAGGTCGCTCATCGGCTCGGAAAACAGGGCGGACCAGGCTTGGGATTTGTTGGCGAGTTGGTTGTCTGACATGGGGCAGGCGTGAAATTCAGCGCGCAGAATGCGCCGCAGCCCGGGATTATCGAGCCCCTCGTCCAAGGCGTACCTTGGCCGGTCCCCCGAGGGCACGGCGATGCTTGCGGCATCTAGTCGCAAGCACATCGCCAACGCGGGCCGGCTTGGGAGCGGCCCGGCGCTCGGCCCGCAGAACAGAGTGCGCCATGGAAACCTGATATGCCCTTCTTCAAACGCCGCGCCCCGGCGCGCCACAGCGTCTGGCACGAGTCCATGCAGCTCAGTCAGTGGCTGGGCTTCGCGCCCAACGAGCTGCCCGAGCTGCCAGAGCTGAACACGCCGCCGCTGCTGGACCCGACGCGTGCCTTCGATGTCTGTCATGTTGGCCTGGTGCTGCGCGCCGTGCTTGGCGTGCAGCTGCTGCTGGCCCTGGGTACAGGCCTCGTGGCGGTGGATGCCGCGCAGTGGCTGACGCTGACCGCCAACGGCACGGTGGTGACGATGTTTGCCGTGCTGTCGTGGTTGCTCGCCGTGTGCGCGGCCAGGCGCCTGTGGCCGCGTCTCGCCGAGCCGGTGCAATGGCTGGCGCTGATGACGCTGGGGGCCGTCAGTGCACTCGCCGGCTATGGCCTGCTCAGCCTGACCAGCGAAGATCCCGTCAGTTCGTGGCGTGTCGCCAGCATTGCCGCCTGCGGTGCCAGCGGCGCGGCCCTGCTGCTGGCCTGGCTCAAGCTGCGCGAGCACACCCAGCGCCCGGCCGACGCGCTGGCCCAGCTCGTCGAGCTGCAGTCGCGCATCCGGCCGCACTTCCTGTTCAACACGCTGAACAGTGCCATTGCGCTGGTGCAGGTGGACCCGGCACGTGCCGAGAACGTGCTGGAGGACTTGGCCGAGCTGTTCCGCGTCGCGCTCGCCGATGCCAGCGCCTCGGTCACGCTGGTCGAGGAGGTCGAACTGGCGCGGCGCTACCTCGCCATCGAGCAGATCCGCTTTGGCAAGCGGCTGCGCATCGTCTGGCATCTCGACCCCGAGGCCGGCGCGGCGCGCGTGCCGCCGCTGCTGCTGCAGCCACTGGTGGAGAACGCCGTGCGCCATGGCGTCGAGCCCAACGAGGATGGCGGTGAACTTGAAGTCAGCACGATGCGCCGCGGTGCCGAGGTCGAGATCCGCATCGTCAACACGGTGGGTGCACCGGCCCGCACCGTCGGACACGGCCTGGCGCTGCGCAATGTGCGCCAGCGCCTGAAACTGATGCACGATGTCGCCGCTCGCTTCGAGCTGGAATCTACCGAGCAGCGGTTTGCGCTGCGCATCCTGGTGCCGTTATGAGCAGTGCATTGCGTGTCCTTGTCGTCGACGATGAGCCCTTGGCCCGGTTGCGCCTGCGTGGCCTGGTTGACGCCATCCAGGAGCCGCGCTGCGAGGTCATCGCCGAGGCGGCCACCGGCTCGCAGGCCGCGAGCTGGCTGCGCGAGCATGGCTGCGACATCGTTCTGCTGGACGTGCAGATGCCGGGCGTCGACGGCCTGCAGTTCGCCGATGCCTTGATGCAGCGCCAGCAGGGCGTGCCCGCGCCGCTGATCATCTTCGTCACGGCGCATGCCATGCATGCGCTGCGCGCCTTCGAGCTTGATGCGCTGGACTACCTGACCAAGCCGGTGCGCCGCGAGCGCCTGCAGGCCGCCTTGGCCCGCGCCGCCCAGCGCCTGTCCGAGCGCGCCGCCGTGCAGGCCGCGCTGCCGCCCGATGCACCGAGTGCGCCCGACCATGCCGACTTCATCACGCTGACCGACCGCGGCCGCCTGCTGCGCATTCCCATTGGCGAGGTGCTGTACTTCAAGGCGGAGCTGAAGTACCTGACGCTGCGCACTGCCAGCGAGAGTCATGTGATGGATGGCGCGCTGTCCGACCTGGAACAGCGCCTGGGCGAGCGCTTCCTGCGCGTGCACCGCAACGCGCTGGTGGCCCGCTGGGCGGTGCGCGAACTGGAGCGCCATGCGCCGACTTCGTTCGGCGACCTGGACAGCGGCGACCCTGCCGAGGCGGTCGACAGCTGGGCCGTGCGCATCGTCCATGTCGACGAGTGGCTGGCCGTGTCGCGCCGGCAGGTGGCGGCGGTGCGGGAGGCACTGGCGGGCCTGGGACGGTAAGTCGATGAAATGGGGATGAGCCGCCAGCGCTGGGTGATGGGTCTTGCCGTGGTCCTGGCCGTGGCAGCCCTGGGCGGCGCGGCCCGGCGTCATCTGGGGGAACGCGCGCTTGTTGTAGGCGGCGAGGTCTCCGCTGCGGTGACTGCGGCGCCGATAGATGCCGCGGCATCCACGAACGCCGAAGCCTCCACTCCGCCTCGCCTGGCTGCCGCTGCTTCGGGTACGCAGGACCGCCTGCGCGCGCCCGCGACCGCTGCATCAGCCTTGGCGCAGGGCATGGAGATCTGCGGTGTGGGCGTCATCAGCGAGGCCGTCATGCAGCGCGTGGAAGCCGGCTCGGCACCTGGCCAGGCCGGGCCGAAGGAGATCGAGGCGCAGGTGCAGCGCCGTGTGGACGCCAGCCTTGCGCGGATCGCGGCGCGTTTGGCCGCCGGCACGGATCGGCAGCAGGTTGCAGCGCGACTGTTGATGCAGGACCGCGATGGCGCTGCCATGCTGGCGGAGCGCAGTTCCGACGCGCAGGCCTACCAGTTGGCGCTGACGGCCTGCGGCGCCGCGAGCGCAGACGTCCCCCACTGCGCGCGGCTGAACCCGCGCCGTTGGGCCGAGCTGGACCCGTCGGACGCCCGGCCCTGGCTGCGCATGATGGAAGCAGCGCGGCGGCGCAAGGATGCGGCCGGTGCGGACGCGGCGCTGGCTCAGGCAGCCGCGCGGCCCGGCTTGTCGCGTGGGTCCTTCCTGCTGGAGGCACAGGCCGCGGCGGTGGCGGACGTCATCCCCGATGCCGACGAACTCGGGCTGGCGCTGGTCGCCGTCATCGGCATGGACGCTGCGATGCCGGGCATCGACATGGGTGCGCCGGCGAGTGCCTGCAGAGGCGACGCATTGCGTGACCCGGTGCGGCTGGGGCATTGCCGCGCGCTGGCCCGCCAGTCGCTCGCGAATGCCAGCGACCTTCTCGATGCGACGCTGGCGCAGCGGCTGGCCGAACGCGTTGGCGTGCCGCGCGAGCAGCAGGCGTACGACGCAGCGACGTTGAAGGCTGCGGAAGGTCGATTCGCCGAGCGCGCAACCAACGACGTCGGCATGGGCTGCGCGGCCTTGCGGCGGATCAAGCAGCTCTCCACCAAACGCGCCGCCAGTGGCGAGCTCGCCATGGCGCTGGCCTTGCTGCCGCCGCACGAGCCGGCCTCGGGCCCTTCACGATGAGCCGAAGCAGCGCGCGCCGGTTGGGCGCCATGGTGCTCGCACTGCTGCTGGTATGGGCGGGCTGGCGTTGGGCACGACCGCAGGCTGCGACGGCGCCGGAAAGGGGCATACCAGAGCCGGCCGTCCCCGCAGTGGCGGCCCCGGCGGCGTCGACTGCACCGCATCCCCAGCGGCACATCACGACCGACGTCCCGCCGCCCAATCCCCGCGCCGAGCTGGCACAGCGCATGAAGGCGGACTGGTGCGGCTTTGGCGCCGCCGAGCACGACCGGCAGATCCAGGCGGTGTTCGACAAGGCAGCCGCCAGCACGGGAACAGTCGGCGGGGATGAGGTCGCCGAGCTGCGCGAGACGGTGGCGGGCCGCTTGATGGAGGAGGCCGAGGCCGAGGTGCGGCGCCGTTGGGTGGCGGCGCTGGTGCAGCGCGGCGATGTGCGCTCCCTGGCCGTGGCTGACTATCTCGAAGGCGGCAAGGTCGGGGACGCGTCGACCGCCGCCCGCGCCCGCCTGCAGGCCCGGGCTCGGACGTCTGGCGACCCGATGGTGACGGCGCTGGCGCTGCTGCGCCCATGCGCTGGCGACGCCTGCATCAACATCGAGGCGTCGCAGTGGTCGCGGCTGGAGCCGGCCAATCTGCAGGCCTGGCTGGCGATGGTGTCCGGCGCGGCGGGCGCCGCTCGGCAAACCCACGCGTCGTATGTGCTGGATCGGCTGGCGCAAGAGGCGCAGTTCTCGCGGAACTACCAGCGTGAGTTGCTGGCCCTATTGCAGAGCCTGCCGCAGACCGACACACCGGGCCTTCAGAACGAGGCCGAGATCCAGCTGCTGGAAGGCATCGCGGGAGCCTGGCCGATGTCCATGATGAGGCCGGTCCTCGACCTCTGCAGGGGCGGTCTCATGGAACCGGGGACGGCTTCGCAGTGCGAGGCGGTGGCCAGGCTGCTTTGGCGACAGGACGATCTCTTGAACCGTGCATTCGGCCTCGGCATCGCGCGGTCGCTGGTGGCCGCACGGCCGGCGCTGCGGCAGCAGTGGGAGGCGCAGGCGCTTGAGTACGAGGCGGTCAGCGAGTGGAGCAGCGGCGCGGCGATTCGCGCTGCCGAGCGGCTGGTGCAGCAGTCGACCGAGTCGCGCTGTGGCTGGCAGCCCGAGATGCGCAGGATGCAGCAGGACCACCTGTCGCTGACGGAATGGGACAGGCTGCGCGCCGGGATGCCCGAGGCGCGCGCGGACCAAGCCGCGCTGTCGACCCGCTGGCGCGAGCGCGAGAGGCGCAGCGTGCTGGACCCGCTGCCCGCGCACAGGCCGGCCTCGGCGCCGGCCACGGGCGGCTGAACTCAGCCTGCGGGCACGCGCTGCATCGCGCCCAGGCTCTGCAGGATCAACGCATTGACACGCCCCGCTTCGGTCATTGGCGCCATATGCCCGGCGCCCTCCAGCATCTGCAGCGTCACGCGTGGCAGCCTTGCCGTGAGGGTTTGTGCCACGCGCCGGGCGCTGGCTCGCGTCGCGCTGCCGCAGATCAACTCCACGGGCATGCGCAGCAGGTCAAGCTGGCTGTCGGTCCAGCGAGCCGACATCAGCGACTCGAAATGGCGCCGCACCGTTGGCATGGCCTCGGCCACGCGCAGTTGCTGGCCGACGTCCATCTCGGGCCAGACATCGCGACCCTGCCAGTAGGCGCAGAAGCCACGTGCGGCGCCGAAGTCGTCGCCACGGTCCAAGGCGTCGGCCAGCGTGGTGGCGACTTCGGTGATCTCCGACCATGCCGGCTCGTCGGCACCGGGGCTGGGCAGCAGGCCAAAGGCGACGGGTTCGTAGAGCGTCAGTGACAGCACGCGTTGCGGCTGCTGCAGCGCAATCTGCAGGGCGACCGCACCGCCATAGCTGTGCCCGACCAGGTGGAAGTCCTGCTCGGCACCGAACGGCAGGCCGGCCAGCACACCGTTCGCTTCAACGCCCAACTGGCTGGGCATCAGCTCCGGCCAATCGGGCCGGCCGCCATGGCCGTAGAGGTCAGGCGCGTGCCATTGCCATGCCGCGCCGCCGTCGGCCATGAGGCGCCGCCACTGGCGACCGCTGGCCGCGCTGGAGTGCAGGCAGACGACGGGGGGGGCGGCGTGCGGGTAGGGCATGGAGGTCTCCTGGGTGTGGCAGGCATCCTCCGAGGGCCGCGTTTCAAGCGCGCTGCAAGGCACCGTCGCTTTGTTTCAATCGTTGCGGCTGCCCCCGCGCGGTCGTTGACGCCTGTAGGTTGCTGCCTACCCCTGGCCGGGCCGCCAGCCGATGCCCCCACAGCCGCTTGACCCATAGGCTGGTGTTCCCGAATCCAAGGAGCGCGTATGAAACAAGCGATGCATTTTTCTGCGACGGCGCTGGCCTGCGCGCTCGCGGTGGGCGCACCCATGTGGTCGGCCACGGTTGAAGCCCAGAGCAACAGCCGTGTGGCCAACGCGCCGTTGCGCGTGACTGGTTTTGATGTCGAACAAGTCGACCGGCTTGAGCCGGGCGCCGAGTTGAACTTCACCGTATGGGGTACGGCCGGTGCGACGGTGCTGTTGCAGATCGACGGCAGTCGACGCACCGTGCGTCTCGACGAAGTTCAACCGGGCCGCTACCAGGGCAGCTATGTGATCGGCCGCTCGGATCGAATCGGGCAGGATTCGCGCGTGCATGCCAATCTGCGCCGCAACAACCGCGTGACGACGGCGCTGCTGGGCGAGGCGCTGCAGGTCGGCTGGCCAGTGCCGGGCGACACGGCGTTGGCGCCTGAAATCGAGTCCGTTGCCGTCGCGCGCGAAGCCGGCCGCGGCCGCGCCGAGGCGCTGCGCTACACGGTGCGTGGCACGCCGGGCGGACATGCGTCGGTGCTGCTGCAGGGCAGCGAATCCCGCAACGTCGTGCTGGATGAAGTGCGCCGCGGTGAATACGTCGGCACCTATGTGCTGCCGCAGCGATCCTGGGTGGACACGCAGCAGCCGCTGGTGGCCCAGCTGCGTATCGGCGACCGCACTGTGCGCAGCAGCGTGCCCAATGCCTATGCGGGGGTGAACCTGACCTCGCGCCGCGCGGAGGCTGCCTGCTATGACTGCGCCACGGTGCAGGCCATCAACCAGGTCACGGTGGACGGCGAGGGCCGCGTGCTGGGCACGGTGGCCGGCGGCGTGCTGGGTGCGGTGGTCGGCAGTCAGTTCGGCAAGGGCGATGGCCGCACCGCCGCAGGTGTGGCCGGGGCGGTGGGCGGCGCGCTGCTGGGCCGTGAGATCCAGAAGCGCCACAACGAGCGCACGCAGTACGAGGTCGTGGTGCGCATGCACGATGGCCAGCAGCGCACGGTGGTCTATGCCGAGCCGCCGAACTTCCGCGTCGGCGACCGCGTGCGCATCAACGGCGACATGCTGGAGCTGCAGCGCTAAGGCGCCTTCAGCAAGGGATGACGCGGTCAGCCGGTGTTGCGCAGGCCGGCCGCAATACCGTTGATGGACAGGTGGATGCCGCGCTGCACGCGCTCCATCGCCGGGTCGTCCGCCGAGATGCGGCGATAGCGCCTCATCAGCTCGACCTGCAGGTGGTTGAGCGGGTCGATGTAGGGGAAGCGGTGCTCGATGGAGCGGGCCAGCGACGGGTTAGCCGCCAGGCGCTTGTCGTCGCCGGTGATGAGGCTCAGCGCGGCTTGCGTGCGCTCGAACTCGGCGCTGATGGCCGTGAAGATGCGCTTGCCGAGCTTCTTGTCTTCGACCAGCTCGACATAGCGCTCGGCCAGGGCCAGGTCGGTCTTGGCCAGCACCATGTCGAGGTTGCTCAGCACGGCGCGGAAGAAGGGCCAGCCCTTGAGCATGCGCTTGAGCAGGGCCAGGTTCTTGGCGCGCTGGGCCGGCTCCTCGCCGAGGAAGGCCTCGACGCCCGAGCCGAAGCCGCACCAACCTGGCAGCGCCACGCGGGCCTGGCCCCAGGAGAAGCCCCAGGGGATGGCGCGCAGGTCTTCGATGGCGCGAGTGGCTTTGCGTGAGGCCGGGCGTGAGCCGATGTTGAGCTCGGCAATCTCGCGGATGGGCGTGGACGCGAAGAAGTAGTCGGCAAAGCCGGGCGTGCCGTAGACCAGGCCGCGGTAGGCCTTGAAGCTGGCGTCGGAAAGCGCCTGTGCGGCCTGCAGGAAGCCCCTGGGCGCGCTCTGGGTCGGGTGCAGCAGGGTGGCTTCCAGCGTGGCGGCCACCAGTGTCTCCAGGTTGCGCCGGCCGATCTCGGGGTGGGCGTACTTGGAGGCGATGACCTCGCCTTGCTCGGTCAGGCGGATCTGGCCGTTCACGGTGCCCGGGGGCTGGGCCAGGATGGCCTGGTAGCTGGGGCCGCCGCCGCGGCCGACCGTGCCGCCGCGGCCGTGGAAAAGGCGCAGCGTGATGGGGCCGACGCGCTTGAGTTCATCGAACAGCTCGACCAGCGCGATCTCGGCGCGGTACAGCTCCCAGGACGACGTGAACATGCCACCGTCCTTGTTGCTGTCCGAGTAGCCCAGCATGATGTCCTGCTCGCCGCCGCTGCGGTCGATGAGGCCGCGCACGCCGGGCAGGGCGTAGAACTCGCGCATGATGTCCGGCGCGACGCGCAGGTCGCCGATGGTCTCGAACAGCGGCACGATGATGAGGTCGCTGACTGCGTACTCGGACAGCACGCCGCGGAGCAGGCCGGTCTCCTTCAGCAGCAGGGCGACTTCGAGCAGGTCGCTCACCGACTCGGTGTGCGAAATGATGTAGTGGCGCAGGGCCTCGCGGCCGAAGCGGGCCAGCGCCTCGCGGGCGGCCTCGAAGGTGGCGAGTTCGAAGAGCGTCTTGTCGGTGTAGCTGGCGCCAATGACGCGCAGCGGGCGGGCATCGTTGAGCAGCTTCAGCAGCAGCGTGCGCTTGGCGGCTTCGTCGAGCGCCGAGTAGTCGGCCTCGATGCGCGCGGTGGCCAGCAGTTCGGCCAGCACCAGTTCGTGCTGGTCGCTGCTCTGGCGCAGGTCCAGCGTCGCAAGGTGGAAGCCAAAAACCTGCACCGCGCGAATCAGCGGGCTCAGGCGCGGCGCGATCAAGGCCTCGGCGTGATGGCTCTTCAAAGATGCCTCGATGGTGCGCAGGTCGGTCAGCAGATCGTCGGGTGAGCCGTAGGGGTCCTGGGGCGCGATGGCGTGGCGCAGCGCCTCGGTGCCGGTCAGCGCATGCAGCGTGGCGGCCAAGCGCGCGTACATGCCGGTCAGCGCGCGGCGGTAGGGCTCGTCGAGTCGGTGTGCGTTCTGGTCGGGGCTGCGCTCGGCCAGGGCCTGCATGGCCGGCGACACCCCGGTCAGGCGCAGCGAGATGGAGAGCTCGGCGCCCAGTTCGTGCAGTTCGGTGAGGTAGTGGCGCAGCGCCACTTCGCTCTGGCGCTGCATCGCGCGCTTCAGCGTGGCGGCACCGACATTGGGATTGCCGTCGCGGTCGCCACCGATCCAGTGGCCCATGCGCAGGAAGCTCGGCAGCGTCTCGCCGGGCAGGTGCTCCTCCAGCTCGGCGTACAGCTTGGGAATCTGGCGCAGGAAGGTTGACTGGTAGTAGGACAGCGCGTTCTCGATCTCGTCGGCCACCGTCAGCTTGGAGTAGCGCAGCATGCGCGTCTGCCAGAGCTGGGTGATGCGGGCGCGCAGCAGGGCTTCGGTGTCTCGCAGCTCACGCTCCGTGTTGGCGCGGTCCCGCGCTTCTAGCAGGCCGGCGACGGCGCGCTCGGCGTCCAAGATGCTCTTGCGTTGCACTTCGGTCGGGTGAGCCGTCAGCACTGGCGAAATGAAGCCCCGCTGCAGGACTTCGGCAATCTCCGTCGGGCGGATGCCGGCCTGATGCAGGTGCTCCAGGCAATAGGCGAGCGATCCGGGCTGCAAGCTGCCGGCGCGCTCGTGCACATCGCGGCGGCGGATGTGATGGCGGTCTTCGGCGATGTTGGCCAGGTGCGAGAAGTAGCTGAAAGCGCGGATGACGCTGACCGCTTGCTCGCCCGACAGACCTTTCAACAGCTTGTCGAAGCGTTTGCCTGCTTCCTTGTCGTGTTTGTGACGGTAGGCCACCGACAGCTGCCGGATGCGCTCGACCAATTCGTAAGCCGTGCGGCCCTCTTGCTCGCGGATGACGTCGCCAAGAATGCGTCCCAGCAGCCGGATGTCGGCGAGCAGGGGCTCGTTCTTGTCGCCCTTCTTGTCGAATTCGGGGCGGGCGGGGGCGGCTCGTGAGGGCATGGCGGGGCGTCCGAGAAAGATGCACTGGCAGAAAAGGTAACCAAGTTACCTGAATGTGACTCTAGCAGTTTCTTCCTGGAGACGCCTCACCGCTGGGCCGTGCGTGCAGCGGCAATTCGTCTGTGAGGCGGGGGAGCAAGCGGGGAGGCGCGCGGGCTTTCTTGATATGGAATCCGTGGCTGGTCCTTGTACGAAGGCGCGCGTCGCGGGCGTCTCGGCAGCGGTCGCGTGGCTCCTTCGGAAGTACGGACGCGGCACGTGAAGGTCGCCGTGTGGGTCCCTCGGCCGACACGAGACGTTTGTTTCTACGCAACGCTGCAGCAAGGCTATCGCACGTGCGGATCCGCTGCGCGGTTCAGTGGGCCGCCGGGAGCGGCCACTCTGTCCGAAGCCTTTCAGCTGCGCGCACCACGAGCGCCAGTGGCGAAGCGTTGTTGGTGCGCACCGCACCGTGTGCGGGAAAACCACAGAGGACTAAGTGTTGAATCTAAACGCCGAATCGCTTAACATAGACAACGTTGTCAATTTCGGTTTGGCGCCGATTTTTCGACCGAAAGCAACGTTTGTGAGACCGCTACCAGTGGCGTCGTATGGCTCGGCCGGTGGAGGGCTGCGCCGACGGTTCTACAGGGCTGGGCGCCTAGTTGTGGCGGTTGCGCAAATGTCACAGCTTGCGGGCGTAAACCCTAGATCAAAAGGCGCCCGTCGAAAAATACAGTTAGGTCGATGTTGTGGGGTGGTTTTTAGAACAAGTTGGTATCGCTAACATTGCGGCAACCCCACCATAAAAGTTCGTCACTCGGCTCGAACAGAGCCGTCAGAGCAAGTAAGGAGACAAATGAAGCATTCCCAGATTTCCACCGCGCGTCACAGGGCACGCACGCCTGGCCGACTCCATCCGGTCGCTTGGGCGTCGACGATCGCACTGCTCACTGGCACGGCCGCTGTGCAGGCGCAGGAAGCCGGTTCAACGACTGCTGCGGCGACATCGCTGGAGACTGTTGTCGTCACGGGCATCCGCAGGGCACTTGACAGCGCTGTCACGTTGAAGCGCGAATCGCGCGGCTTGGTTGACGGCATCGTTGCTGAAGACATCGGCAAGTTTCCCGACACCAACCTCGCCGAATCGATGCAGCGCATCGCCGGTGTGTCGATCGACCGCAACGCCAGCGGCGAAGGTTCGCGCGTCACCGTTCGCGGTGTCGGCCCTGACTTCAACATGGTGCTGCTGAATGGCCGCCAGATGCCCACGTCGGTCATCAACCAGTTGAACAACGGCGCCAGCGGCTCCCGAGCGTTCGACTTCGCGAATCTCTCGTCGGATTCGATCTCGGCTCTTGAGGTCTACAAGACCGCGCGCGCCGAATCGCCCACGGGCGGCATCGGTGCCACGATCAATGTCAAGACGGCTCGTCCGCTCGACATGCGCGAGCGCGTCGCCAGCATCGGCATCAAGGCCAACTACGACGGGTCCGTCTCCCGCCTGCCCGACGAGATCAAGGGCGACAAGGCCACGCCCGAAATCTCCGGCATCTACAGCGACACCTTCGGCAACCGGACGCTCGGCATCGCGATCAGCGGTAGCTACTCCAAGCGCAGCTCGGGCTCCAACAACGCGTACACCCAGAACGGCTGGCTTTCTGAGGCATACAACGCCACTGGTGGCGCTTTCGCGGGCGTGCCGGCGAGCAACCTGAAGAACTTCCCAACTAGCGGCTTCTACACGCACACCAATGACATGCGTTATTCGGTGACCGCTCTGGATCGTGAGCGCCTGAACGGCCAGGCGGTGTTGCAGTTCGCGCCGACGAAGGACCTGAAGTTCACAGTCGATCACACGATGGCTGTCAATACCGTCAAGTCGAAGAACCTCGAGAACTCGGCCTGGTTCGGCCCGTCGTTCTCTGGCGCTCTGAACGGCGCTCCGCCAAATACGTTCACATCGGGCCCGGTCGCAACCCCCATCATCCAGACCGCCACCTGGGACGGCACGCACGACTACAGCTTGAACGCCGGCCAGTTCGCTCAGAAGACCAAGCTGAACTCCACCGGCTTCAATGCGGCCTGGAAGGTCAACGACGCCCTGAGCTTCGATCTGGATGTGCACTCATCCAAGTCCAAGACCACTCCGGACAGCCCGTACGGCACTTACGCGACCATGTCGCTGGCGCTGTTCACCCAAGGCAATACGACCGCCTACTACGACAAAGACCTGCCGATCATGGAGTCGAAGGGCATGGTCTACGACCCTGCCAAGACGAATGTGACGGGTTCGCAGTTCTACAACAACCTGTCTGATCAAACCGTCGACCAAGGTCAACTGCGCGGAACCTATCGCCTGGGCACCGACGACAAGCTGATTGTCGGCCTGGGTTTCACCAAGCTCAAAAACCGCGCCGCCAGCGCCAACAATTTCCACGGCGACTGGAGCGGCATCGGCCCTGCGGGCGGGTTCAAGAACCTGGCCGTGGGTCAGTATGGTCTGGGCAGCTTGTTTAACCGCATCCCGGGTCACGACGATCCGCGTCTGTTCCCGACGTTCTTTGCGCAGGATTTCGAGGCTCAGCGCAAGCAGGCGGTCGCCAATGCGATGCAGTTCGGCTCGTCGAGCACGGGTAATGTGCCGATGTCGCAGGCCGTCGCTGAAGCCTATTTCGCGGCCCCGACCGACTTCAGCCAACCTGGTGCCAGCGACTGGCGGACGACGGAAAAGTCCACATCGGCATACGGACAGTGGGATCACTCCTTCGACACGGCCATTCCGATGAACCTGTCGGTTGGCATGCGGTACGAAAGTACCAAGGTCGAATCGTCCTCTCAAGTCACTGCCTACACCGGCACAGATTGGTATGCCCAAAATGAAGTGAGGCTGACGGGTGGCACCAGCACCTTCGGAACCAAGTCGGGCAAGTACTCGTATTGGCTCCCGAGCATCGACTGGGATGCTGATCTGGCCGACAACCTCAAGGTGCGTGCAAGCTACGGTGTGAACATCGGTCGACCTGGCTTCGACCAGATGCTCGGCGGCACGGCGCTGAACGCCGACTCGGCTCGCTATAACGTCCCGGGGTCTGGTTCGGCTGGCGATCCGGCTTTGAAGCCGCTGAAGTCCAAGAATCTGGATCTTTCGGCTGAGTACTACTACGCCAAGTCGTCTTATCTGGCGCTCGGTGCCTTCTACAAGAAGGTGAGCGACTTCATTACCTCGACTGTCGTTCAGCAGACTTTCACGGGCTTGAACCAGCCGGCAAGCGGCACGTATCACCAAGCTGCACTGGCCTCCGGCATTCCGGCCGACAGGCCGGACCTGATCCGGAAGTTCATTTTCGACAACTACGCCGGCCAGCCCGGTGTCACGGTCACGAATGCCGCTTTGGTCCAGGGCAACATCCTTGGCTCGGTTCCGGGTACACAGCCGCTGCAGTTCAACATCACCAGCTTCGCCAACGCCGCCGGCGACAACATCAAGGGCCTGGAATTCAACTTCCAGCACATGTTCGGCAACAGTGGCTTCGGTGTTTCGGGCAACTACACCATGGTGAAGAGTGGCCTGAAGTTCAACAACAACACGGACAGCAATGCGCAGCAATCTCCATTGCTCGGCATCAGCGATTCCGCGAACTTGGTGGGCTTCTACGAAAACGACGTGTGGTCGATTCGCGCTGCCTACAACTGGCGTGATGAGTTCCTTGCACGCCGTAGCGATGGCGGCGGTAACAACCCGGTTTACACCGAAGCGTATGGCCAGGTGGATGCCTCCATCGGCTTCAAGATCGGCAAGAACCTGACGCTGCAGGCCGACCTGCTGAATCTGAACGATGGCTATATCCGCCAGCACGGTCGCACGAAAGACCAGGTGGTGTCAGCAATGCAGACCGGCCGTCGCTACCTGATCGGTGCTCGCTATCGCTTCTGAGCGATGAGCACCACCGCTCGGCAACCGCCTTTCAGGCGGTCCGCCTAGCGGTTCATGTTGGCCGGGGCGGGCGCGCAAACGCCCGCCCCGGCCAAATTTCTTTGCAGAATTCCCTGGGTTGCGCGGTCCCGCATCCGCACGGCCCATACTTTTCCGGAATGAACTCCGAGTTGACGACAGCCGTTCGACGCATCGTGGTGCTGGGAGGCGGTTCTGCCGGCTGGCTGACTGCAGCGACGCTGGCCGCTGAACTGGGCGGCACTGCGCCTGACGCGCTTGAGATCACGTTGATCGAATCGCCCGACGTGCCGTCCATCGGCGTCGGCGAGGGCACCTGGCCGACGATGCGCGCGACGCTGCATCGCATCGGTCTTCGCGAGGTCGACCTGATCCGCGAATGCGACGCCGCGTTCAAGCAGGGGTCATGTTTTGACGGCTGGTTGCACGGCGGTGAGGGTGATCGCTACTACCACCCCTTCACGCTGCCACACGGCCACGGCCATGGCCAGGTCGACCTGGCCGGCGCCTGGCTGCAAGCTGGCAGTGAGCAGGCGTTTGCCGAGAGCGTGGGTGCCCAGCCGCATGTCTGCGATGCGCGCCTCGCACCCAAGCAGACGACGACGCCGGACTTCGGTGGCGTCATGAACTACGGCTATCACTTCGACGCCGTCAAGCTGGGCCACCTGCTGCGCCGGCATGCGACGACGGTGCTCGGCGTCCGCCACGTGGTGGACCACTTCACCGCCGTGCGCTCACAGGAGAACGGTGACATCGCGGCACTGGCAACCCGCGAGCACGGCGACATTGAAGGCGATCTCTTCGTCGACTGCTCGGGTCTGGCCAGCCTGTTGCTGGGCCAGCACTACGGCGTCGCTTTTCGTTCCGAAGAAGGCGTCCTCTTCAACGACAGCGCGCTGGCCGTGCAGGTGCCGCATGCTGACGCTCAGGCGCCGTTGGCATCGGCCACCATCTCCACGGCCCATGCCGAGGGCTGGACGTGGGATATCGGCCTGCCCACGCGCCGTGGCATCGGTCTGGTCTATTCCAGCGGCCACACCGACGACGCTGCTGCGGAGCGGGCGTTGCTGGCCTACCTCCAGCGCAGCGGGCTGGCGCATGCGGACGTCTCGCCGCGTCGCCTTCGCTTCAGCCCGGGGTACCGCGAGCATTTCTGGCACCGCAACTGCGTCGCTGTCGGGCTGTCGGCCGGCTTCATCGAGCCGCTGGAGGCGTCCGCGCTGGCGCTGGTCGAGCTGTCGGCAGCGATGATCCGCGACGAGATGCCCGCCAACCGGGCCGACATGGACCTTGTGGCCAAGCGCTTCAACGAGGCTTTCGCGTACCGCTGGTCTCGCATCATCGAATTCCTGAAACTTCACTACGCGCTCAGCCGACGTGATGATGCCGACTATTGGCGCGAGCACCGCAACGCTGCGACGCAGCCCGAGTCGTTGCGCGAACTGCTGCAGCTCTGGGCCCACCGTGCGCCGTCGCGCAACGACTTCTATCGCAACGAGGAGGTCTTCCCGGCGGCGAGCTATCAGTACGTGCTGTACGGCATGCGGTTCAAGCCCGTGCTGCGGGCCCTTCGTGCCGACCAACGTGCTGCAGCCGACGCCGGCCTGAAAGACGTGGCGACAATCACCCGACGGTTGCTGAGCGCCTTGCCCCGCCACCGCAACCTCATCCAACACATCCGCGAGCACGGCATGCCGCCTGCCGCCTGACCCAGAGCCAACCCATGCTGCAACTGCTCAACAACATCCAGCACAAGGACCTGCGCATCGTCACTCAGCGCGGCGCGAAGTGGGGCGACGATTTCATGTCGGCCCCCGCCACGCCCGACGAGTTCCGCAAGCTTCAAGCGCATTACCCCATCGTCTTCCAGCCCGATGGCAAGGGCGGCTTCCTGCCGACCGTGCTGTTCGGCCTCCAGGAGGGCGAGAACCTCTTCCTGACAGAAGACGGCTGGGACGCCGACTACGTGCCGCTGTCGGTGCAGCGCATGCCGTTTTCCATCGGTGTGGCCGATGAGGAACTGCGCATGATGGTCGACATGTCCAGCAAGCGCATCAGCCACGGTGCCGAGGGCGAGGCCGTGTTCCTGCCTCACGGCGGCACGACCGATTTCACCGAGAACGCCAACTCGGTGCTGCATACGCTGCATGAAGGCCTGCAGGCCACGCCGGCGTTCATCGAGACGCTGGTGGCGCAAGAACTGCTGGAGTCCTTCGTGCTGGACGTGCAGCGGCCCGACGGCTCGCATGGCCAGTTGGTGGGCTTCTACATGATTCACGAGGAGCGTCTGGCGGCGCTGGATGCGGCCACCATCAGCCTGTTGCATCAGGCGGACTACCTGCAGCCGATCTACATGGCGATCGCGTCGCTGTCCAACTTCCCCAAGCTGATCCGCCGCCATCTCGCCCGCGAAGCCTGAGCCATGCTGGAGCGCAGTGACGTGAGGGCTGAAGCGATCCCGGCGGACGTGCTCCGGTCGACCGAGCCCGTGCTGCTGCGCGGCCTTGTGCGGCACTGGCCGCTGGTGCAGGCGGCGCAGCAGTCCAACGTTGCCTTTTGCGACTACCTGCGCGCGTTCGGCCCCGAGACGCGCCTGGCGCTGTGGCGCGGCGGGCCGCAGATCAACGGGCGCTTCTTCTACGACACCAACTTCACGGGCTTCAACTTCGAGCACCAAGTCAACACCTTCGGCGCCTTGCTGGACGAGTTGCTGGCCGCCTCGCCCGACGCCCTCTATCTCGGCTCGACGGAACTCGACACGGCCTTCCCCGGCCTGCGCCAGCAGAACGACTTGCCGGTTCTGGCGGATTTCAACCCGCTCGTCAGCCTGTGGCTGGGCAATCGCACCCAGGTGGCGCCGCACTTCGACCTGCCTGACAACATCGCCTGCGTCGTGGCCGGCCAGCGGCGCTTCACATTGTTCCCACCGGAGCAGGTCGGCAACCTCTACGTCGGCCCGCTGGACCTGACCCCGGCCGGTCAGCCGATCAGCCTCGTCGACGTGAAGCAGCCCGACCTGGCGCGCTTCCCGCGCTACGCGCAGGCGTTGGAGCAGGCGCAGGTTTTCGAGCTGCAGGCGGGTGATGCCCTCTTCATCCCCAGCCAGTGGTGGCATGGCGTGGAGTCGCTCGCGCCCATCAACGCGCTCGTCAATTTCTGGTGGCGGCAATCTCCCTCCTTCATGGACACGCCGCTCAACACGCTGATGATGGCGCTGCTGTCGCTGCGCGACCTGCCGCCGGCCCAGCGTGATGCCTGGCGTGCGCTTTTCGACCACTACGTCTTCGACGCCAACGAGCAGACGGCGGCGCACATTCCCGCGGCCGCTCGCGGCATCCTCGGGCCAATGGATGACCACAGTGCCCGCCAGCTTCGCACGGCACTGCGCAACCGACTCAACCGATAACGCCCATGAACTCCGCTCCCAAACCCGTTCGACGCGTCGTTATCGCCGGCGGCGGCACTGCCGGCTGGATGGTCGCCGCCGGTCTGTCCAAGTGCCTGGGCAAGCAGATCGACATCCGCCTTGTCGAGTCCGAGGAGATCGGCACGGTCGGCGTCGGCGAGGCCACCATCCCGACCTTGCACCTGCTGCACGAAGTCCTCGACCTGGACGAGAAGGAGTTCATCCAGGCGACGCAGGCCACCTTCAAGCTCGGCATCAACTTCGAGAACTGGCGCAATGTCGGTGAGGACTACTTCCACTCCTTCGGCAAGACCGGAAAGGGGCACTGGACCGCCGGTTTTCATCACTTCTGGCTGGAAGGCCGCAAGCGCGGCCTGGCCAGCAGCTACGGCGACTACTGCCTGGAGCTGCGCGCCGCGATGGACAACCGCTTCGCGCTGCTGCCCGACAACGGCATCAACTACGCCTACCACTTCGACGCGACGCTGTACGGCAAGTACCTGCGCCGCTTCTCCGAGAACCTCGGCGTCCAGCGCATCGAGGGCAAGATTGCCAAGGTCCACACCGACGCCGCCAGTGGTGACATCACGGGCCTTCAGCTCGACGGTGGCGCGCTGATCGAAGGTGACTTCTTCATCGACTGCACCGGCATGCGCTCGCTGCTGCTGGGCGAGACGCTGGGGGTGCCCTACGAAAGCTGGGCGCAATGGCTGCCCTGCGACAGCGCGCTGGCCGTGCAGACCACGCTTGTCGGCGAGCCCGTGCCCTACACCCGCTCCATCGCCCACCCCTGGGGCTGGCAATGGCGCATCCCGCTGCAGCACCGCGTCGGCAACGGCGTCGTGTTCAGCAGCAAGCACATCAGCGAAGACGAGGCCAAGGCCGCGCTGCTCGCCAACGTGCAGGGCGAGGTGCTGCGCCAGCCGCGCGTCATCAAGTTCACGCCGGGCCAGCGTGAGCAGGTCTGGAAGAAGAACTGCGTCGCCATCGGCCTGGCCAGCGGTTTCCTGGAGCCGCTGGAGTCGACCAGCATCCACCTGATCCAGAAGGGCCTGACCCGCCTCGTCGAACTGTTCCCGACCGACGGCGTCCGACAGAGCGACATCGACGAATACAACCTGCAGACGCGCGAGCAGATCGAGATCATTCGCGACTTCATCATCCTGCACTACCACGTCACCAACCGCGACGACTCGCCCTTCTGGCGCCAGTGCCGCGAGATGGACGTGCCGCCGCTGCTCAAGCACCGCATCCAGCATTTCCGCGACACCGCACGCATCATGCTGCGCCAGGGCGAGCTGTTCGCCGAGAACTCGTGGGTGCAGGTCATGATGGGGCAGGGCATCCAGCCCGCCAGCCACCACCCCATCACGCGCAACATGGACAACCGCAACCTGGCGGACTTCCTCGGCGAGATCCGCAAGGATGTGGCGCGCACCTTGATGAAGCTGCCCAGGCACCAGCAGTTCATCAGCCAGTTCTGCCCTGCGCCCAGGATTGATGTGGCCGGCGCCAAGCCGATGGCCGGCCCTGCGCTGCGCATCAATCCTCTGGCCAGGCTGGACGTCGTCGAGCTGGCCGACGGTGCCAAGGTCTACGTCGTCGACGATTTCGTGCAGGACCCCGACGCCCTGGTAGCGCTGGTGCAGGCGAATGCGGACAAGTTCGAGACGCCGGCCGGCCATCCGTATCCAGGCCCGCAGCTCCATCTCCCCGACGTCATGGCTGCCGAGCTGGACGGGTTCTTCCGGCAGGAACTGGCCGCGCCGCTGCGGCTTGGCGCGCCGCTGGGCATGTTCGGCCGTTTTTCGCGTGTCGTGCAGGACCCGGCGACGCTCGATGCCCGGCAGCGCATCTGCCACCGTGACGATTCCGGTCTCGACCCGAACCACCTGATGTCGGCCTGCGTGCACTACCTGTTCCGGGATGAGCAGCTTGGCGGCACCGTCTTCTTCCGCTCGCTGATGTCCGAGGCCGACACGGCGAAATTCCGCCTCGATGCCAACACCCTCGACGCGAGCGCCTTCGGTGACAAGTACGGCCTCGCCCCCGGCTACATGACCGAGAGCAACCGCTACTTCGAAGTCATTGGCCGCGTGCCCGCCAAATGGAACCGCGCCATCTTCTACAGCGGCGGCATCTTTCATTCCGGCGACATCCAGTGGGCAGGCCGCAAGGCCGGCTACGTGCAAGGGCTCGGCCGGCTGACCATCAATGCCTTCTTCAAGAGCCAGCGGCCAGGCGTTTGACAACCCGCCTCGATAATCGGAGCCCTATGACCACTCCGATCATCATCGCCACTCGCGAAAGCCGCCTGGCGCTGTGGCAGGCCGAGCATGTGCAGGCCCGCCTCGCCGAGGAACTCGGCATCACCGCCACGTTGCTCGGCATGACAACGCGCGGCGACCAGATCCTGGACCGCACGCTGTCCAAGGTCGGCGGCAAGGGCCTGTTCGTGAAGGAGTTGGAGGCCGCGCTCGCTGAAGGCCGCGCCCAGCTTGCCGTGCATTCGCTCAAGGACGTGCCGATGGAGCTGCCAGACGGCTTCATGCTGGCCGCCGTGCTGGAACGCGAAGACCCGCGCGATGCCTTTGTCTCCAACCACTATGCGAACCTGGTGGACCTGCCGGAGGGCGCGGTGGTCGGCAGCTCCAGCCTGCGCCGCGTGACGCAGCTGCTGAGCCGGCGACCCGATCTGCGGGTCGAGCCACTGCGCGGCAACCTCGACACGCGCCTGCGCAAGCTAGACGAAGGTGGCTATGACGCCATCGTGCTGGCGGCTGCCGGCCTCAAGCGCCTTGGCCTTGCCAACCGCGTACGAGGCGTGTTCGAAATCGATCAGATGCTGCCCTGCGCTGGGCAGGGCGCGCTGGGCATCGAGATCCGTTCCGACGATGCGGCGCTGTCCGCGGCCCTGGCCGGGCTGACCCACATGCCGACGCTGCTGGCCTGCGAGGCCGAGCGTGCCGTGTCTCGGGCGCTGGGCGGCAGCTGCAGCTTGCCCTTGGCGGCTCACGCTCGCTGGGAGGGCACGACCCTCTGTCTCGATGCGGCCGTTGGCCATGCCGAGATCCATATCTCGCCGCTGCTGCGCGCGAGCGTCACGGCCAATGTGGGCGACGTCGTCGCCGCGCAAGCCCTTGGCCAACAGGCCGCCGCTCGCCTGCGCGAGCTGGGCGCCGGCTCCTACCTGCCTGGATGAGCCCCACGCTGCTTGTCACCAGGCCGCGGCCCCAGTGCGCGGCATGGCTGGCGCGTCTCGAGGCGCTTGGCGTCAAGGCCGCCGCCCTGCCACTGATCGAGATCCTGCCGGCGCGTGATCCTGGTCCGGTTCTAGGCGCTTGGGCTGGGCTGACTGCCGTGGACCTGGCCGTCTTCGTCAGCCCGAACGCCGTTGAGCATTTTTTTGCCCACGGCAGCGCCTGGCCCGCGCATACGCTTGCGGCCTGCGTCGGTCCCGGCAGTGCTCAGGTACTCATCGAGCGTGGCGTGCCTGCCGCACTGATCGTCCAACCGGCCGCTGATGCCGCCAGCCTGGATTCCGAACACCTTTGGGAGCAGCTGTCGTCGCGTCGCGACTGGGCCGGCGCCCGCGTTCTGCTGCTGCGTGGGGATGGTGGCCGCGAATGGCTGGCCGAGCGGTTGATCGAAGCCGGGGCCAGCGTCGAGGCGATCACGGTCTACCACCGTAGCAGCCCACGATTCCAAGACGCTGAGCGCGACCTGCTGAGCCAGGCTCTGGGAGATCCAAAAGCTTTCGTCTGGCTGTTCAGCAGCGCTGAAGCGGTGGGTCACCTGCAGGGATTGGCGCTGATCGGCCAGCGCGCTGTAGCCACTCACCCGCGCATCGCCGAAGCTGCGCGCACGGCCGGTTTTGCGCCTGTGGTTTTAGCGCGACCGGACCCTGAAGCGGTGACTCGGGCCTTCCGGGGGCTCTGACAGAATCTGCCGCACTGTGACCGAGCCGCTTCCCGTCGTACCTGTAACCGAGCCGGCGGCCCCGCCGCCGCTGCCGCCTAACGCCACCGTCATGCCGACCTGGCTGCCCTGGCTGCTCGCCCTGCTGGGCGCAGCGGTGCTGCTGTGCATCGTGCTGGCCTGGCAAAGCCTTTCGCGTCAGCAATCGCTTGAGCAGGAATTGGTGCGCCGTCAGGAGGCCAGCCAGGCCCAGGCCACCGAAGCCCGGCTCGCAGCCAAGCAGTCAACTGAATTGGTGCGCGACACGGCCGCCAAGGTCTCACTGCTGGAGGCCCGGCTTGCCGAGGTCGCGCTGCAGCGTGGCCAGTTGGAGGAGCTGATCCAGTCCATGTCCCGCTCGCGCGACGAGAACGTCGTCGGCGACATCGAGGCTGCCATTCGCGTGGCCATGCAGCAGACGCAGATCACCGGCAGCGCCGAACCGCTGGTTGCAACGCTCAAGCAGGCGGATGAGCGCCTGTTGCGCTACAAGCAGCCGCGTATGGAAGGCGTGCGCCGCGCCGTCGCCCGCGACCTTGATCGCGTCAAGGCGGTCTCCGTTGTCGATGTATCGACACTGACGATCAAGCTCGACGAAGTGGTGCGCGTGGCCGACGAGTTGCCGCTGGTGTCCAGCAGTGAAGCAGCGCCCCGGTCGCGCGACGAGCGCAGTGGTGACGCAGCCAAGGACCGCGAGCGCGCGCTGAAGCTGCAACGCGAGCAGGCCGCTGCGGCGGGCGACGGCAAGGTGTCCCTGTGGTGGTGGCAGGCCAGGCAGCAGCTGTCGAACTGGACTGGCGTGATCTGGGGTGAGGCACGCACGCTGCTGCGCGTCACGCGCATCGACCACCCAGAGGCGGCGTTGGTCTCGCCCGACCAAAGTTTTTTCCTGCGGGAGAACCTGAAGCTGCGGCTGCTCAACGCTCGCCTCGCGCTGCTGAGTCGCCAGTTCGACACCGCTCAGTCCGATCTGCGCGACTGCCAGGAGATGCTGAACCGCTACTTCGACACGCGCTCGCGCAAGGTCAGCAGCGTGACGGAACTGCTGCGCCAAGTCGCTGGCCAGGCGCGCCAGGTCAGCGTGCCGCGGCCGGATGACACGCTGGCTGCCTTGACAGCGGCCGCTGCCGGACGCTGATCATGCGCTTGGTGATCTGGCTGGTTCTGCTGTTCATCGTCGCGGTGGTCGCAGCGCTGACCCTGGGCAACAACGACGGTCTCGCCAGCTTCTACTGGGCTGGTTGGCGTGTCGACATCTCGCTCAATCTCTTCCTGCTGCTGCTCGTGGCCAGTTGCTTTGCGCTCGTCACGGCCATCCAGGCCGTCGAGGCGCTGACCACCTTGCCCAAGCGCGCCCGCGAGTGGCGGCTGTCCCAGCGTGAGCGCAGTGCCCAGCTCGCGCTGCGGGAAGCCCTGGTCGAGCTCTTCGGTGCCCGCTTCAGCCGCGCACAGAAGGCGGCGCAGAAAGCGCTCAACATTCAGTCCGCCACGCCCGAGCTGGCGGCCGACCAGTCTTTCATGGCACTGGCTCATCTGCTTGCCGCGGCCAGCGCCCATCGCTTGCAGGACCGCCGCCATCGTGACG
This sequence comes from Pelomonas sp. Root405, assembly GCF_001425165.1. GTDB lineage: Bacteria > Pseudomonadota > Gammaproteobacteria > Burkholderiales > Burkholderiaceae_C > Pelomonas. The sequence goes on along the minus strand of NZ_LMDU01000004.1, from coordinate 63,508 downwards.
AACAGCTGACCCGCGCGCTGGAGCTGGCCCGCCGCGCCGGAGGTGCCCGCGCGCAGGAGGATGGCGCGCGGCTGCTGGCGGCGGAATGGGCGCTGGATGATCGCGACGCGACGCGTGCGCTGAGCGTCCTGGGTGAGCTTGCGCCCGGCGTTGCCCGCCGCACCCAGGCGCTGCGACTGCGCTTGCAGGCTTCACGCCTGGCCCAGCAACCCCTGGATGCGCTGCGCACCGCGCGTCTGCTGGCCAAGCACCAGGCCTTCTCGAAGGTCGCCGCTCAGGGCCTGCTGCGCTCGCTGGCGTTTGAGGCGCTCGATGGCGCGCGCGATGTCGACCAGCTGCGGTCGATCTGGCATCAACTCGACCCGGCCGACCGTCGGGATCCGCTTGTCGCTGCCCGTGCTGCGCAATGCGCCGGCCAGCTTGGTGCGCCTGATGACGGCCGCGGCTGGCTGCGTCCGTTCTTCGACGATCTTGCGGAGGTGCAATCTGACGAGCGCGCCGCGCTTGCCAACGCCCTCGTGCCGGTGCTGGCTGGCTGTGGGCCGGACTGGCTGCAGCGCCTGGAGTCAGCGCAGTCGCGCTTCCCGCGCGAGCGGTCGTTGGCCTATGCGCTAGGCCATGCGCTGGCCGAACGGCAGCTCTGGGGCAAGGCGCGGCTGATGCTGGAAACCGTGGCTGAAGACACGGCGATGCCCAGCTCCGCGCGCCGGCGCAGCTGGCTGGCGCTGGCTTCGCTGTCAGAACAGGAAGGCGACGAGAGTCGGCGTGCGCGCTGCTACGAGGCCGCTGCTCGGCTTCCTTGATTGCGGTTGATATTTTCAAGAAACTCAACCAACTCTTGCCGGTACTTGAAAAAGCTGGTTATACTGTGAGGCTTCAGCGGCTGTAGCTCAGTTGGATAGAGTACTTGGCTACGAACCAAGGGGTCGTGGGTTCGAATCCTGCCAGCCGCACCAAAAATAAGAAGAGAACACGGGTTAGACGTTTAGGCGTCTAGCCCGTTTTCCTTTGTAGCTCGCAACTGCCTCCTGGTCGGCAGGTTCGGTACGCTCGGCCATCCAAAGAACATCCAAGGAGACCGACCGATGAAATGCCTTGCCTGGCTCGCATGCCTTGTCGCCATGACCTGCGGCCTCGTCACCGAAGCCCTCGCTGCCCCACCGAAGAAGCTGCTCGTCGTCACGACGACACTCGGCTATCGCCACGCCTCCATCGAGACGGCCGAGCGCGTGCTGGCCTCGCTTGGCCAGTCGTCCGGCGTCTACGAGGTTGAGCTGGCCGCCGTCACGCCCGTGGAAGGCATGGCGCCGGCCGCCTACGCCGAGCAGGTCAAGGCCATGCTGGCGAGCACGCTGAACCCGGCGGCGCTCAAGCGTTACGACGGCATCGTCTTCGCCAGCACCACCGGCGATCTGCCGCTGCCCGACCAGGCCGCCTTCATGCAGTGGGTTCAGGACGGCGGTGCCTTCATCGGCATCCACAGCGCCTCCGACACCCTGCACGCCTACCGGCCCTACATCGACATGCTGGGCGGCGAGTTCGACTATCACCGCGAGCAGGTGCGCATCAAAGCCATCAACCGCGATGCCGCCCACCCGGCAAACGGCCACCTGGGCGCCACCTGGAACCTCGACGATCAGCTGGAAGAGATCTACGTCTTCAAGAACTACCAGCCCGAGCGCGTGCATGAGCTGCTCACGCTGGACCGGCATCCCAACACCGGCGCGCCGGGCAATTACCCCCTTTCATGGAGCCGCGAGGTTGGCAAGGGGAGGGTGTTCTACACGGCGCTCGGGCACAACGAGGTCGTGTGGCGCATGCCGACCTTCCAGCAGCATGTGCTCGGCGGCATCCAGTGGGCGCTGAAGTTGCGGTGAAAGCCGTGCTTTCACGCCGGATCATCAGCGGGCGCTGATCGCCAGCGCCACGAGTCCAGCGCCGAGCTGGCGAGCGAGAGGACTGACCCGCTTGAAGACAAACCGACACCGTGGCTCAATCCGGCCTCGGGAGACAAGACGGGGGCTATTCGCGCGCTGACGCATGGCCGGGGACCCGTACGCGGACGCATCACCAGATGCCGGCCGGGGGACTCTCGCGGGGAAACCATGGACACAAGTGAAAGCGCCTCACGTCCCGCTGGCGCCCCGCGGCGCGGCTCGGGGCTCGCCCGCCGCACCTACCTGCCTCGCACGGTGGGCCTGGGCATCGGTTCACTCTGCGCAGGCGCCGGGCTGCATCAGGCCGGCGCACCGGCCTGGGTCTGGGGCGTCATGCTCGTCTATTGCTTTGCCTGGCCGCACGTCGCCTTGCGCATCAGCCTGCGTTCGGCCTCACCCTATGCCGCTGAACGCCGCAACCTGATGGTGGACTCGTTCGCGGGCGGTGTCTGGCCGGTGGCGATGGCCTTCAACCTGCTGCCCAGCGTGCTGCTGCTGGCCGCACTGGCGATGAACAACTTTGCGACCGGCGGCGCCAAGCTATTTGGCAAAGGCGTGCTCGCTCACCTGGCGGGCGCGGCCATGGCGCTGCTGCTCGTGGGGCCGAAGTTCCTGCCGGAAACGAGCTTCATGACCGTGCTGCTGTGCGTGCCCTTCCTGCTGAGCTACCCGCTCGTGCTGGGTGTGGTGATGTACCGCCTGTCCATCGAGTTGAGTCGGCGCAAGGACGAGCTGGTGCTGGAAAAGCGCCGGGCCGATGAAGCCAACCTCACGCAGACCCGCGTGCTGGCGGAGCTGGCCGCGCGCGACGCGCTCACCGGGCTGTTCAACCGCCGCCACATGAGCGAGCTGCTGGCGCAGCATTGCGCGGCCAGCCAGCGTTCGGGCGGCGGCTTTGCGGTGGCGCTGGTCGACCTGGACCACTTCAAGCGCATCAACGACAGCCATGGCCATGCGGTGGGCGACAGCGTGCTGCGCGCCTTCGCCGAGCAGGCGGGCGCGGCGATGCGCGGCACCGACACCGTCGGCCGCTGGGGCGGCGAGGAGTTCCTCGTCATCTACCCATGTAGCAGCGCAGACGAAGCGGCCCAGGGAGCGGCCCGGCTGCTTGAACAGGTGGCCGCTGCGGCCGTGACCATTCCGGGCGGCGAGACGCTGACGTTCACGGTATCGATCGGGCTGACCGGGCACGCGCCGCCCGAGTCCGTCGATGCGCTGGTCGAACGCGCCGACCGCGCCATGTACCAGGCCAAGTCGCAGGGTCGCAACCGCGTGGTCACGCTGCCGGAAGGGGCGGGCAAGGCCTGACGCAGCATGGATTGCGGCGCCACTCTCAGCCTTTCGCGCTACGCTGCCGGTGACCCCAACGGCAAGGGATGCCCCATGAGTGAACTGGCCGGCCAGCGTCAACGGCTCACCAGGCCAGGCCTGCTCCTGGCGTTGGCGCTGTTCACGTCGCCGCCGCCCGTTCTCGCGGTCCACCCGCCGCTGCAGATCGCCCAATACGCGCACACCTCGTGGACGGCCCGGGACGGGGCACCGCTCGACCGCGTATTCGCGACGGCACAGACGCCTGACGGCTATCTCTGGGTCGCGACCTCGTTAGGACTCCTTCGCTTCGACGGCCTTCGGTTCGTGCCTTGGCAGCCGCCGGTCGGGCAGTCGCTGCCGGCGGGGCCTTACAGCCTGTTGGTGTCGCGCGATGGCACGTTGTGGATCGGCACCTTCTGGGGCCTGTCCAGCTGGAATGGACGGCAATTGACCCAGTATCCGGAGATCGACGAGAAGTTCGTCACGTCGCTGTTTGAAGACCGCGACGGCACCGTCTGGGCGGGCGTGCTTTCGGACAAGGGGCAACTGTGCGCCATTCGCGCAGGGCAGGTGCAATGCGCCATACCGGATGGCGGGTTCGGCAAGTTCGTCTGGAGCCTGGCTCAGGACAGCGCCGGCGTGCTGTGGGCCGGTGCCGATTCAGGCGTCTGGCGATGGGCCCCTGGGGCGCCCAGGCAGTACCCGATGCCTGGCCTGCGCGTGGGCGACCTGACCACGACCGTCGATGGACAGGTACTGGTCGGCGTTCAGCGCGGCGGGCTGAAGGAGGTGGCCGGCGACCACCTCGTGCCCCATTCGTTTCGGCGCGACGCCGGCCCTGATGGCTGGATTGCCGACCGCGACATCCGGTCCAACAAGCTGCTGCGCGACCGCGACGGCGGGCTGTGGATCGGCACCGACGGCCTGGGCCTCATGCATGTGAAGGACGGCCGGGCGGACACCTTCAACCGAATAGCGGGCCTCTCGGGCAATGTCGCCTGCAGCTTGTTCGAGGACCGCGAGGGCAACATCTGGTACGGCAGCGAGAAGGGCATTGACCGTTTCCGCAAGCTGCCGGTCACGGCGATTTCAACGCAACAGGGCCTGCCCGACGAGGTCTCCAGGGCGGTCCTGACCGCCAGGGACGGCAGTGTCTGGGTGTCCACGGAGGATGGGCTGGCGCGGTGGCGGGGCGGAAAGCCCACCACCTACAGGGAGCGGGACGGCCTGCCCGCTTCGCGCGTGCGGTCCCTGTACCAGGACGTCGACGGCCGCCTGTGGGTCAGCACCGCCGGCGGCCTCGCCTACTTCGCGGAAGGTCGATTCATCGCGGTCGACAGCGGTCCAGGGCACCAGGTCCACGCCATGACGGGGGATGCGCAAGGCAACCTCTGGCTGGCGACCGACCAGGGCCTTGCAAGGCTGCACCAGAGCCGTTTCGTCGAGAACATTTCCTGGGCCGCGGTCGACGTCGAGCAGCGGGGCCAGGTCGTCCATCGCGGCCAGGTTCTCATCGCCGATCAAGGCGGCCTGTGGGTGTCGTTCTGGCAGGACAACTCGGTCGTCTACTTCAAGGACGGCAAGGTCCAGGCAACCTACAGGCCCACGCAAGGGCGGGACGACAGTTTCCTGGCCGACATCCGGCTGGATGCCGAAGGGGCGGTATGGGCGGCCACCAGCGGGAGCGGCCTCAGCCGGATCAAGGAAGGCCGTGTCACGACGCTCTCGGTCGATAGCGGCCTGCCCTGCAAGTCAGTTCACTGGTCCACGGTGGACGACCACGGGGCGATGTGGATGTACACCGTCTGCGGGCTTGTGCGGGTGCTGCGGGACGACCTGGCGGCCTGGATCGCCGACCCGGGCCACAAGATCTCCCCGACGCTCTGGGGCGCCGCAGATGGCGTTCCGCTCAGGCCCGACACGCCGGCCTATTTCAATCCTCCGGTGGCCAAAGGCCCGGACGGAAAACTGTGGTTCATTTCGAACGCCGAGGTCCAGGTGGTCGATCCCAAGCACCTGTCGTTCAACCCGGTGCCTCCGCCGGTCCATATCGACGCGCTCGTCGCCGACCGCAAGTCCTACCCGGTCTCGAATGACCTTCGCCTGCCCCCGCTGGTGCGCGACATGACGATCGAGTTCGTGGCACTGACCTTTGCGGAGCCGAAGACCACGCGTTTCCGCTACCGGCTGGACGGGCACGACACCGATTGGCGAGAGGTCGTCGATCGGCGGCAGGTCAGCTACACCAACCTGCCGCCGGGCAACTACCGCTTCCACGTCAAGGCCGCCAACAACAGCGGCGTGTGGAACGAGGAGGGCGCGCAGTTGGCCTTCGCCATCGCGCCGGCCTTCTATCAGACGGCCTGGTTCCGCTTCGCCGCCGTGATCATGCTTTTGGCACTGGCATGGAGCGGCGTGCGGCTCTGGCTGCACCTGCGCATCCGGCGGCTGCACCGGCAGTTCGAGGCGCGGCTGGAGGCCCGCTTGGCTGAGCGCACGCGCATCGCGCGCGCCCTGCACGACACCTTGCTGCAGCATTTCCACGGCCTGCTGCTGCAGTTCCAGGCCGCGTTCAATCTGCTGCCCGACCGGCCGCGCGAATCCAGGCAGATCCTTGCCGGCGCCATCGACCGCGCGGCCGAGGCCATCACCGAAGGCCGCAGTACCGTGGAAGGTCTGCGGACCTCGTCGCTGGACACACACGACCTGGCCGGCGCCTTGCGCGCGCTGGTCGAGGAGCTCGCGAACGAGCCCGGCCTCGCGGCATCCGCCCATGTGGAAGTGCAGGGCCGGCCGCAGGCCCTGCACCCCGTCATGCGCGACGAGGCCTTCCGCATCGCCGGCGAGGCGCTGCGCAACGCCTTCCATCACGCCGATGCGAAGCGGATCCACATCGAGATCCGCTACGACCCGCAGCAACTGTCGGTCCGCATTCGCGACGACGGCCGGGGCGTCGACCCCGAGGTGCTGCGCGCCGGCGAGAAGCAGGGTCACTTCGGGCTGAGCGGCATGCGCGAGCGCGCCGAACTCGTCGGGGGCAAGCTCACCCTCCGCAGCGACGTGCATGCGGGCACGGATGTGGAATTCACAGCGCCTGCATCCCGGGCGTACAGCGCGCCTTCATCGACGCCTTGGTGGCTGCCATTCAAGAAGTTCGCGTCCGGCCAGGTTGCCGAATGACCAGGCGCAAGACGCGCGGCTTTTCGCGCTACGCTGCCCCGTGCTCCAGCAGCGAAGGGACTTGCGGTGAGTGAACTCGAAGGCCGGCGCCGAGGACGCCTCCTGCCAGGGCTGCTGCTGGCCGCGGCGCTGCTCACCTCGCCGGCCACTGCCCGCGCGGGCGATCCGGCCCTGCAGGCATCCCAGTACGCGCACACCTCCTGGACAGCCCGGGACGGGGCCTTGCTCGGGCTCGTCTTCTCCATGGCACAGACGCCCGACGGCTATCTCTGGGTCGGCGGGTCATTTGGCCTGTTCCGCTTCGATGGCCTGCGCTTCGTTCCCTGGCAGCCACCGGCGGGCCAGTCGCTGCCGGACAACCCCTATGCCCTGATGGTGTCCCGCGACGGGACGCTCTGGATCGGCACCTTCGACGGCCTGGCCAGCTGGAATGGCGCCGAGCTGACGCGCTATCCACAGCTTGGCGGGGGCTTCGTGACGTCGTTGCTGGAAGATCGCGACGGCACGGTCTGGGCCGGCGTGCTCGCGAACCCGGGGCGGCTGTGTGCCGTTCGTGCCGGGCAGGTGGAATGCACCACGCACGGCGGCGGCTTCGGCTCCTTCGTCTGGAGCCTGGCCGAGGATGGCGACGGGGCGCTGTGGGCCGGGGCGGAGTCCGGCCTGTGGCGCTGGAAGCCCGGCCCACCGCAACGATTCGACGCCCCCGGCGCGCGCGTGGGCGACCTGAGCACGACCGTCGATGGGCAGCTGCTGGTCGGCATCCGCGGCGCCGGGATCAAGCGCGTCGCCGGTGACAAGCTGCTGCCCTATCCGATGCGAAGCGCCGCCGATCCTCGCGAGTGGCTCGATGACAGCCAGATCAAATCGAACAAGCTGCTGCGCGCCCGTGACGGCGGCCTGTGGATAGGCACCGAAGGCCTGGGGCTGGTTCACCTGCAGGATGGCAAGGCGGACACGTTCAACCGCGCCGACGGCCTGTCGGGCAATATCGCCTGCAGTCTTTTCGAGGACCGCGAGGGCAACATCTGGTACGGCAGCGAGAAGGGCATCGACCGCTTCCGCAAGCTGCCGGTCACGACCCTCTCCATGGCGCAGGGCCTGCCCAACGGGGCCACCAAGGCCGTGCTGACCACCACGGACGGCAGCGTCTGGGTGGCGACGAATGACGGACTGGCACGCTGGAAGGACGCGACGCTGACCGTCTACAAGCAGCGCGACGGGCTGCCGAATGCGGCCGTGCAGTCCCTGTACCAGGACGCCGACGGGCGGCTGTGGGTGAGCACGGGCGGTGGCCTCGTCTACTTCGCGGACGACCGCTTCGTGCCGGTCAGCGGCGTGCCCGGCACGGAGGTCTTCTCCATCACGGGCGACGAGGCGGGCAACCTCTGGCTGTCGGTCAAGGATGGCCTGGTGCGGCTGCACAAGGGCCGGTTTGCCGAAACCATCCCCTGGGCCACCTTCGGGCGCCGGCAGCAGGCCAAGGTCATCGTCGCCGACCGCGGTGGGGTGTGGCTGTCCTTCTGGCAGGACGGCGGGATGTTGTACTTCAAGGACGGCGAGGTCGAGGTGCGCCTGGTGCCCGGGCAGGGGCTGGGCGCGGGTCATGTCGCAGGCCTGCGGCTCGATGCCGAGGGCGCGGTGTGGGCGGCCACGGAGAAGGGCGGCCTGAGCCGCATCAAGGAGGGCCGCATCGCCACGCTGGACGTCGGCAACGGCCTGCCTTGCAACACGGTCCACTGGTCGACGCTGGACGACGACGGGTCGCTGTGGGTCTATGCCGCCTGCGGGCTGGTGCGGGTCCTGCGCGACGACGTCGCGGCCTGGATCGCCGACGCCAGCCACCGCATCGTCCCGAAGGTCTGGGGCGCGGCAGACGGCGTCCCGCTGCTGGCCTTCTCGCCGGCCTACTTCAATCCCCCGGTGGCGAAAGGGCCGGATGGCAAGCTCTGGATGGTGTCGGGCGCTGACCTCCAGGTGATTGACCCCAATCACCTGCCGGTGAATCCGCTGCCGCCGCCGGTGCACATCGAGACGCTGGTGGCCGACCAGAAGCCCTATGCCGTTGCCGACGGCCTGCGCCTGCCCCCCCGGGTGCGGGACATGCGCATCGAGTTCGCCGCCCTGAGCCTGGTCGACCCGAAGAGCACCCGCTTTCGCTACCGCCTGGAAGGGCACGACAACGACTGGCAGGAGGTGGTCGACCGGCGCCAGGTCAGCTACACCAACCTGCCGCCGGGCAGCTACCGCTTCCATGTCAAGGCCGCCAACAACAGCGGCGTGTGGAACGAGCAGGGCGCGCAGCTGGCCTTCGCCATTGCGCCGGCCTTCTACCAGACCACCTGGTTCCGCTTCGCCGCCGGGATCGTGCTGCTGGGCCTGGCCTGGAGCGGCTTCCAGCTCTGGCTGCATATGCGCATCCGGCGCCTGCAGCGCCAGTTCGAGGCAAAGCTGGAGGCGCGCGTGGCCGAGCGAACGCGCATCGCCCGCGACCTGCACGACACGCTGCTGCAGCATTTCCACGGCCTGCTGCTGCAGTTCCAGGCGGCGTTGAACCTGCTGCCCGACCGGCCGCGCGAATCCAAGCAGGTGCTCGCCAGCGCCATCGACCGCGCCGCCGAGGCCATCACGGAGGGCCGCGACACCGTGGAAGGCTTGCGGGCCTCGACGCTGGAGACCAACAACCTCGCGGACGCCTTGCGGGCGCTCGCCGAGGATCTCGCGAATGAGAGCGGCCATGCGGCATCGGCCCATGTCGAAGTGCAGGGACGGCCGCAACATCTGCACCCCATCGTGCGCGACGAGACCTTCCGCATCGCCGGCGAGGCGCTGCGCAACGCCTTCCACCATGCCGAAGCGACGCACATCGAAGTCGAGATCCTGTATGACCCAAGGCAGCTGCGCGTGCGCGTGCGCGACGACGGCAAGGGCATTCCCCCCGGGGTGCTGCGCGCCGGCGAGAAGGAGGGGCATTTCGGCTTGAGCGGCATGCGCGAGCGCGCCGAACTCGTCGGCGGCACGCTCAGCCTTACCAGCCTGGACAAGGGCACGCAAGTGGAGTTCTGCGCTCCCGGGTCGCGGGCGTACAGTCAACCGTCACCCACCAGGTCGTGGTTCCTTCAACGGAAACCGGCGGCCAGCGAGACCGGCGAATGAGCGAAGAACAGACCCGCATCCAGGTTCTCTGCGTCGACGACCATCCCATCGTGCGGCAGGGCATCGCCACGCTGCTCGGCGTGGAGCCGGACATGGCGCTCGTCGCCGAAGCGGCGAACGGGCGCGAGGCGATCCAGCAGTTCCGCAGCCACCGCCCGGACGTCACGCTGATGGACCTGCAGATGCCCGGCATGAGCGGGCTCGATGCCATCGGTGCGATTCGGGCCGAGTTTCCCGCCGCGCGCATCATCGTGCTCACCACCTATGCCGGCGACGCCCAGGCGCAGCGCGCCCTGCAGGCCGGCGCCTGCGGTTATCTTCTGAAGAACGCGCTGCACAAAGAGCTGCTTGACGCCATCCGCGCCGTGCACGCCGGTCGCCTGGCGCTGCCGTCCGAGGGCTCGTTCGAGCTGGCGGGTCAAATCACGGACAGGCCCATCACGGCGGCCGAGATCAGCGTGCTGCGATTCATCGCGCAGGGCAATGCCTACCCCGAGATCGCGCGGGCACTGGCCCTCAGCGAGGACGCCGTCGAGAGTCAGGTGAGGAGCCTGCTGGCCAAGCTCGAAACGCAGGACGGCACGCAGACGGCGGCGGCCGAAACCGAGGGTGAGCTGCTTCAGGCCGAGCGTGCCGCGCGGCATGCCGCCGAGGCGGCCAACCGCGCGAAGAGCGAGTTCCTCGCCGGCATGAGCCACGAGCTGCGCACGCCGCTGAACGCCGTCCTCGGCTACGCGCAACTGCTGACCATGGAGGGCGGCTTGAGCGCGCGCCAGGCGCGTGGCCTGGACACCATCCACCAGAGCGGGCAGCACCTGCTGGCGCTGATCAACGACATCCTCGACCTGGCGCGCATCGAGGCCGGCCACACCGACCTCAACCCCGAGCCGGTCGATCTGCGCGGCCTGCTGCAGACGGTCGTCAACCTGATGCGTGTGAAGGCCGACGAGAAGCGCCTGGCCTTCGTGTTCGACGCGGCCGCGGACCTCCCTGCGGCCGTGCTGGCCGACGAGCGCCGGCTGCGCCAGGTCCTGCTGAACCTGCTGGGCAACGCGATCAAGTTCACCGACACCGGCATGGTCACCCTGCGCGCCAGTGCGACGGCCCGGGGCCCGGCCCAGGTGCTGATGCAGCTGGATGTCGAGGACACCGGCGTTGGCATGCGCCCCGAAGACATGGCGCGCATCTTCAAGCCCTTCGAGCAGGTCGGCGACGTGCAGCGCCGCAGCGGTGGCACCGGGCTGGGCTTGGCGATCACCCGGGCCCTTGTCAACGACATGGGCGGACAAGTGCAGGTGAGCAGCGAATTCGGCCGCGGCACACGCTTCAGCGTCGAGCTGCCGTTGCCGGTGGCGCCGCCGCTGCAGGCGGCGCCGCAGAAGGCGCCCGGCCTGGCTCGCTATCTGGGCCCGCGGCGGCGGGTGCTGGTCGTCGACGACGTGGCGGCGAACCGCGCGCTGCTCTGCGACTTCCTTGGCGACGCCGGCTTCGAGGTGGCACAGGCCGCCGACGGCAGCGAGCTGCTGACCGCCGCACGGCGCTTCCGACCCGACCTGATCTTGATGGACAGCGTGATGCCATCGGTCGGCGGCGTCGAAGCCACGCGCCGTCTGCGGGCGAACGCCGAGTTCGCTGCGGTGCCCGTGATCGCCGTGTCGGCGACGGCGACCGCCGAGCACCGGGCGGCCTGCCTGCAGGCCGGCGTCAATGTCTTCCTGACCAAGCCGGTGTCCCTGGAGGCGCTGCAGGTGCACATCGCCGAGCAGCTCGGCATGCGGCTCGCGGGGAGCGCAGGCGCTGAATGACGCTCGCGCTGCCCGGGATGGTGGCCGTTCGCGTCTGTCGATGCCGGCGGCTACCTTTTCTCTGCGTTGCCACCCATGCTGCTGGCCGGCTGCTGCGTCCGGTCCTGCTGCTCCTGGAGTGTCTTGAGCAAGGGTTCCGCGGCTTCCATGCCATGAGCGCGTGCCACCTGCTGCATCACGCTCTCCTTGTCGATGGTCCATTCCTTGGACGACGTTTCGGGCGCGGGGCTGCGGCGCATCTCTGCGAGGATGGCGCCCCGCGTCACGCCGGTTTCGAGCCGGCTCTGCCACTGCCTGGCCCATCGCGCCGTCGGTTCGTCGCGCAGGTCCTGCGCCAGCGAAGCCAATGTTCGGTGGGCCTCGTCGGCATGGCCGGCGTAGGCATGGGCCAATGCCGCGAATCGCGCCAGCGCGTTGACTTCGCGCGCCGACTGCCCCGCCGAGATGGCCGCCTCCACCGCTGCACCGTCCGGCTCAGCCGTTGCGGCCACGTCGGCCTGGACGTGCGCGAAGGCGGCTTGCGGTGACTGGGGCTTCAGTCCGCGTGCAAGCTCAAGGTGGCGCTGCGCGGCCTGCAGGAACGACCGCCTGGCTTCGCCGCCATGGCGTTCGGCCAGTCGCAGGTTCGCCAGGCCCAGCAGATACCGGGCCTCGAAGTGCTCGTCGTCGACTTGCAGGAGGGCATTCAGTCTGGGCAGGGCGTCCTGCGGATCGCCCCAGTCGATCTGCGCCCGGCTGAGGGTCAGGCGCGCGGCATCTTCGTTCGGGAACCGGGCCGCCAGAGCGGTCACCTTGCGCAGCAGCGCCTCGCCGGCTTGCCGGCTCGGGCATGACTTCAAGGCGGCATCCGCCAGCACAAACTCGCCCGTTGCACGGGGCAGGTTGCGAAAGCTCACGCGTGCGGCGGGCAGGGACGGGTGCGCCACCCGCAGGGTTTCGGTGCCCCGAAGGCCATACCGCCACATCACCTGGCTGATGTCGGAAGTCTTCAGGTCGAAGGCGCGCTCGAACGCCGTCGTCGGCGCAACGCCGCGGCCGGCCAGCGCCAGGTGCTGGCTCAGCCGCCTGCGCCTGTCTTCCGACGCCAGCGCGTAGTGCATCAGCAGCCAGGACTTGGCCTCGAACTCCAGGCGCACGCCGGCGGGGCCGGCATAGTTGCGCGCGTCGGCGAGCTTGTGCAGCAGGACGTCGTCGTACTCCAGGCTGTAGCGTCGGCCTTCGCCGAGGAAGTGCAGGTAGCTGGCGATAGCTTTCGGGGTCCGGCCGACCACCATCTGTCCTTCCGAGAACCGCACGCTGGAAAAGTACTGAGCGAAGCCCTCGATGAACCAGGCCGGACTGCGGATGTCCGTGTGGCGATACAGGAAGTGCCGCGCATACGCCTCGAAGACATGGGACAGGGTTTCGTTCAACGGGGCCTTGTCCAGCTGTTCGTCACCGAGCGTGGGAATGCGGTCCAGCTGCACCCCGAAACCCTGGACGCCGGCTGTGCAGCTGCTGTACAGGCCGATGGCATCGGCCGGCCCGCTGGCGTCGATGTCGAGCAGGTCGGCGGCGCCGCGGTGGTGGTACAGCGTCAGCTTGGCGTCCTGCTGATCGACCCGCTGCGTGGTTTGGTAGCCAGGCAGCGTGTAGATGCGCAACAGGTGATCGAGTTTTTCCAGGTTGTCCAGCAGCTGGCTGACATCTTCCTCGCGGGCATCCGAGTAGACGACGAAGTGCTGGCTCTCGGCGCGGACCCACTGGGACACCTCGCCTTTGCGGCCCGCCACCTCCACGCGCTCCAGGTTGGCCGCATCGGCTGGCTGGGCGCCGGCTGAAAAGGCAGTTAGGCAGAGGGCGGCTGCGAGCGCGTGCGTTGAAAGTCTGAGCATCGCTGCGGCCTCAGCGGAACAGCTGCTGTGCAAAGTGGAAGAGGTTCTCGGCCCAGCTGTCGCGGTCGTGGCCGTGCTCGTCGACATGCCACACATGCGGGATGTCACTGGTCTTCAGCGCACGGTGCACGCCTTGCGAGACATTGATCAGCCCGTCCTTGTTGCCGCAGGACAGGTAGAGCAGCGCCAACTGGCGGCGCGCGGCGGCGGGGTCGGCCAGCAGCTCGGCGGCCGGCTTGGTGTTGGGCGCGGACGAAAACCCGCCGACCCAGGCGAAGGTGTCGAGATGGGCCAGGCCGAAGTTCAGCGCCTGGCCGCCGCCCATGGACAGCCCCGCCAGTGCGCGCTGGCGGCGGTCACCCAGGGTCGGGTACTTGGCCTCGACGCCCGGGATCAGAAAGTCCAGCAGGTCGCGCTCGAACTTCGCGAAGCCGGCGGCATGCTCGGCCGTGAACACGCGGTCGGCCGGCGGCGATCGGTCGTCGGGCAACGCGCGGCCATTGGGCGTGACGACGATCATCGGCAGCGCCTTGCCGTCGGCGATGAGGTTGTCCAGCACCTGCGGCGCCCGCACATAGCCGCGCCATTCGTGCTCGTTGCCGCCGATGCCGTGCAGCAGGTAGAGCACCGGGTAGCGCTTCTCGGCCGAATAGCCCGCCGGCAGGTAGACGCTGGCCGAGCGCCGCGTGCCCGTGACGCCCGAGGCATAACTGAACTCCTCGACGCGCCCGGCCGCCACGCCGGGCCGGGCATCGGCAAAGCCGGTGGGCGGCGCGGGGAAGGCGCGCACGTCATCCGCCGCGAGCGTGATGGGGCGGGCGAAGTTGGCGCGCGCGCGGTCGGGCGTGACGGTCTCGACGCCTTGTGCCGAGGCGGCAGCGGCGAGTGCCAGGAGGGCCATGGTGGCCAGTGTCTTGGTGGGTTGCATGGGGCGTGATGGTGTCAGGTTTGATCACCCTTTGCGCGCGCGTCGCGAGGCGTCGACGATCTGCGTGGTCAGCGCGTCGGCCTCGCGTTGCTGCACGGCGGTCAGCGGCGCCGGCGAACCCATCTGTGCAACCGCATCGATGATCTTTGCCATCGCCTTGCCCATGCCCGGCATGCGCTCGTCCTGGATCTGCACGTAGGCATTCCGGTAGGCGTTGCGTTGTATCGGCGTGATGCCCAGATCGCGCGCCAGATCGCCGGATGCCATGGCAAGCGGCATCAGCGTGTCGGGGTCGCCCGCATCGGCGGCCTTGCGCACATTGGCCTGCAGGCTGGCGATCAAGGCCGGGTCCGCCTTGCCTTTGGCATCGGGCGCCTGCAGCGATTGCAGATAGGCCATCGCCGCGCCTGCGGCCTTGCCGTCATGGGCCTTTTGAAACAGCTCGCCGCTGCGCGCCATCGTGGCGGCGTCGAAGACCTGGCAGCGCCGCTGCTCGCTCTGGGCGCGGGCGAGGGTCTCGTTGCTCACGCGCTCCTCGCCGCCCATGTCCTTGATCGCCTTCCTGACATTGGCCGGCATCAGTTCTGGTTGATCGCGGACGGAGAACAGGGCTTCCGGGGCCTTGGCCATCATGGCGCAATGCTGCAGCGTCCGGGCCGCCGTCAGGGCATCCTCTGCAGTCCCGCCATTCAGGCCCAGCTGCACCTTGCGCAGGGACTCGGTCGGTGATTCGACGTCAGGCAGCCCGGCGACCTTCGGGCGGCCGGGCACCGCGGGCATGCTTGCTGCTGACTGGGCCGCGACGGCCGGCGCGCTGGCCACGACGGCCGGCACCGTGAGCACCGCGGGCAACACGTGCATGGCGGGCGCCGCAGCCTGCGCGGCAACCGGCGCGTCAGCAGCCGGCTTGTCGCCAAACCGCCAGACAGCGGCGCCGCCGGCCAGCAGCAGCACCGCTGCGGCCACCGTATACAGCCCTCGGTGGCTGGCTTGGTCATTCTGAGTTCGCTTCATCTTTTGTGCTCCCTGAAATCGCCGGATGTCGGCGTGTCTATGGCGCGGCCGCGGCCGCCGCCGGTGGACGGCCCAGCAGCCGGCGGGGGATGTACTGGTAGTCCTTGCCGTCCGGTTTCTTCCAACCCAGCATCAGCGCGAGGCCAAAGCCCGGCCCCTGGAAGTAGCGCACACGGAAGTTGCGCGGGCCCTTGGCCAGCTTCACCGTTTCCATCAGCGGGCTGGCCGCATGAATGCCGTCGTTGTTGATCACCTCCACGTCGTCGATGGTGAGGATGGCGCCGTCGTCGGACAGCAGCATGACGTCCATCGTGATGTCCTGCGGCATGTTGACGGTGAAGCGGATGTCGAGCCCGAACCATTCGTTCATGTCCAGGCCAGGGAAACCGTCGCGGTGGTCGCGCGGCGTGATGTCGAGCTGGGCCAGGCACACGGTCTTGATGGGCTTGCGCCGGCGCATTTCGCTGACCGACGTGGTGCCGTTGCGCAAGCGGTAGACCTCGGCCACGATCGGCCGGTCCGGCGAGTCGGCGCATTCCTCGAACAGCTTGGGCGGCTCCGCGCTGCTGGCGGCCGGCGCCGCGGCCACCACGACCGGCGGTGGCGGAGGCGGCGCGACGACGGGCGGGGGCACCGGCGGCGGGACGACTTTGGGCGGGGGTTCGACCTTGGGCGTCTCGATGGGCGGCAGCTCGGGCATCAGCGGCATGTTCGGCGGAGGCGGCTCCGTCAACTTCGGTGTCGGCAGAGGGGGCGGCTCGGGGGCCGCCGGCGGCTGCTTGCCCTCCACGATGCTGACTGCGGAGCCGCGCGGCTTGGGCGGCGGCGGCGCCTTGGCGCGCCACGACAGCACGGCTGCCAGCAGCAGGATGTGGATGATCACTGCGACGGTCAGCGCATAGCCGCTGTGGCGGCGCTGCCATCGCAGCGGTTGGGGTTCGACCGGCTTGTCTGGCTCTGGGGATGTCGGGTTCATGTCGTTCTTCTGGGTTCTTGCAGCACCTGCGCCAGAAAGGCGTCGTGTGAGGGCAGTCGCGCCACCGACTGCGCAATGGCCTGGCGCCGCTGCAGCAGCGCCTGCCGCGCCTGCTCGGGCGCGAGTTCTTCGAGAACCGGGTCAGTGCGCTCCGGCCAGTGCTGCAGGCCGGTCAGGACGGCCAGCCAGCTGTGCTCGTCAAAGCCCTCGTCACCCTGCAGGTGCAGCAGGCCCAGGCGGCGCCAGGCTTCGAGCTTGAAGGCCAGCGTGTCGGGCAGCTCCAGCGCCGCCATGTCGCGCCACAGCGCGCTGTCGCGACGGGCGGTCAGGCAGTAGTGCAGGACGATGAAGTCGCGGATGCGACTGAACTCGCGCACCGCGCGGCTGTTGTAGTCGTCGACGCTGGCGTCATCGACGGGCTGGCCGCTGGTGAGCCGCTCCATGAGATGACCCAGGCCGCTCTGGATCAGGAAGATGCTGGTCGATTCCAGCGGCTCCAGGAAGCCCGAGGACAGGCCCAGCGCCACGACGTTGTGCACCCAGAAGCGCTCGCGGTGGCCGGTGGTGAAGCGCAGCAGGCGCGGCTCGGCCAGCGGCTTGCCGTCGAGCTGCTGCAGCAGCTGCTCGCGGGCACGGTCGGCATCGATGTGGCGGCTGCTGAACACATGGCCATGCCCCGTGCGGTTCTGCAGCGGGATGCGCCAGGCCCAGCCGCCTTCGAGTGCGGTGGAGCGCGTGTAGGGCGTGAGCTCTGAACCGCTTCGCTCGCAGGGGCAGGCCCAGGCGCTGTCCACCGGCAGCCAGCGGCTGAAGTCGACGAAGGGCTCGGCCAGCACTTTGCCCAGCAGCAGCGAGCCAAAGCCCGAGCAGTCGATGAAGAGGTCGCCGGTGACCTCGCGGCCGTCGGCCAGCTTCAGGCTCTGCACGCCGCCATCGGCGCGGCGCGTCACGTCGACGATGCGGCCCTCGGTGCGGCGCGCGCCGCGCTTGAGTGCCAGCTCGCGCAGGAAGGCGGCATAGAGCGTGGCGTCGAAGTGGTAGGCGTATTTGTAGGGCTCGTGGCCGTCGTCCGCCGCCGGCACGACAAAGCGGCCCTGCTGGGCCATCACGGTCGGCAGGCATTGCTCGCCGAGGGCGCCCAGCGCCGGGTCGGCCAGGCGCCGGTGCTGGCCCCACAGCGCGCGCGGGCCGGTCAGCGCGCCGAAGTCGCCGAAGGTGTGGAAGTAGCCCTCGCCCTGCACGCGCCAGTCGCGGAACTCGATGCCGAGCTTGTAGGTGCCGTGGGTGGCGCGCAGGAAGTCGGCCTCATCGATGCCCACCAGCCGGTGGTAGTTGCGGATGGACGGAAAGGTGGCCTCGCCGACACCGACGATGGCGATCTCCTCGGACTCCACCACCTCCACGCTGCTGCGCCCGCGCAGCGCGGTGGCCACCGCCGTCGCGGCCATCCAGCCGGCGGTGCCGCCGCCGACGATGACGATGCGCTGGAAGGCCTGGCTCATTGCGGTTTCACGTCGGCCGCGCTGCTCGCGTCCAGCGAGCGCAGGAAGCTGGCCAGTGCGCTGCGGTCCGCCGCAGACAGGGCCTGCGCGCCGCCGTGCCCGGCCGCGAACACGTCCTGCAGCGTCGCGGCCTGGCCGTTGTGGAAGAAGGACGGCGCGGCCCACAGCCCCTGCAGCGGCGGCGTGTGAAAGCCCGCACCGGCCAGCGCCTGCTTCGACCCCTTGCCCGACGACGCCTGCACGGTGCCGACATCGTGGCGCAGGCCATCCTTGCGCGTCGTGCCGGCATGGCAGGTCGCGCACTGCATGCTGCCGAACAGCTGCTGGCCGCGCAGCGCCTCCACGGTCAGGCTGCCATCGGCCTGGCGCTCGGGGCTGCGGCCGTGCTTGGACAAAGAGGTCATGTAGGCGGCCAGGTCGTCGAGGTCGCGGCTGCGCCCGGTCTTGGGCGCGCCGAGCGGGTCGGAGGTGGCCCAGAAATCGCGGTCGCTGAGGAAGCCGGTGCCGCCGAACGCGCCGCGGATGTCGTTCTCGAAATCCTGCAGCTCGTCGAAGTTGGCCGTCCAGTGCACGCGGCCGTGGCCGAGACCTGCGCGCCCATTCAGGCTGATGGTGCGGCGCAGACCCTCGCCGCGCTGCGTGAAGTCCCAGACCATGCCGTCGTCGCCGCCGTCGGCGTGGCAACTGGCGCAGGACATGTAGTTGTCGCGGCTCATGCGCCGGTCGGCGGCGTTGTAGAACAGCCGCTTGCCGCGCAGCACCGCCGGCGCCAGCGGCTCGACGGTCACCGCCGCCACGTTGGCCAGCGGCCGGGCCGAGAAGGACTCCGCCGACAGCACCGGGCCGATGTCGTAGACGCCGACCGAGCGGCCCAGGAAATTGTTGACGTAAAGGCGCTGGCGCTTCTCGTCTACATACAGGCCGTGCGGCGCGCGGTCGGTCTCGATCTCGCCGCGCACCGAGCGGTTGTAGGCATCGACGACGGCGATGCGGTTGCCCTCCATCTGCGCGACGAACAGGTAGTCGCCATTGGGCGAATAGGCCGCGGCGCGGGCGGGGGCGCGGTCGTTGAAGTCCAGCTGCTCGGCAAACACCTCGTGGGCGCCGGGCACCAACGCGAGCTGCGACACGATGGAGCGCACGGTGGTCTCGTGCGCCAGCGGCCGGCCATCGCGGAAGGTGCCGCCGACGATGTTGTCCTTCTTGGACGGCAACGCGGCACGCAGGCCGTCCGGCGAGATGACGACCTGGTGCAGATAGTTCGGCACGCCGCGCGCGCGGTTCTCGGCGTCGATGGTCGCCGTGTCGACGCGCAGGGTGACGGTCTGGTACAGGGCCAGCTTTTTGTCCAGCCCCACGCGGTACACCTCGCCGCCGTCCATGCGCGAGCGGAAGCGCGTCACCAGCGCCTCGGATGAATTCGCGTTGACGGCGATGCCGCGCACGTCGCCGGTCAGCTTGAGGGATGCACGCGCTGCGCCGTTGGCCGGGTCGAAGCTCATCAGCGTGCTGCTGCCCTCCAGCGTGACGAGGCCCATGCGCTGGTCCGGCGTGAACACGACGCCATGCGGCGCGCTGCCGTAGGGCAGCTGCACCGTGGCAGACACGCTGCCGTCCTGCGGGTTCAGTGCGACGAGCTTGTCCTCGCCCTGCACGGTGACCCACACGCGCCCGTCCGGGGCTATGGCCAGCGTGCGCGGCTCATCGCCGACGCGGGCCTCCCAGGCCTTGGCCAGCGTGTCGGCAGCGATCGCCGTGACCGTGCCGCTGTCGGGGTTGACGCTGAAGACCTGCGTGCCGTCGCCGACGATGTTGCTGCTCTGCGCGGGCGCCTTGGCGGTGCGCGGGTTGACGACGGTGCGGTGCAGCGCGTGGGTGTGCTCCGCGCCGTCGGCCGTGCGCACCGTCAGCACCACGTTGTAGTGGCCCGCCACGGTGAACCGATGCGATGCCGCCAGCGTGCGCGAGAACGCGGTGTGTGGTGAGCCGTCGCCGAAGTTCCAGCGGTACTGGGCGCCGCTGCGCGCCAGCATGCTGGGGTTGAATTCGGCCCGGCTGCCGACGACGAGGGTCTCGCTGCCGACCGCGCCGGCGATGCGCACGGCGGCCTGGCGCCGCAGCGCTGCGGCCTCGGCGTCGCCCAGCACACGGTTGTAGACGCGCACGTCCGCCAGCCGGCCGCGGAAGAAGTCGGCGCTGCCCTGGATCTGGCCCAGCATCTGCGGTTGGGCGGGCGGGTTCAGCTGACCCGCTGGGCCCTTGCCGCTGCGCTTGGCGCCATCGACCTGCAGCGTCAGCGCACCGCTGGCCGCGTCACGCGTCAGCACGACGGCATGCCACTGGCCGTCGTTGACTGCGCGGGCCGACGCGAGGCCCGGGTTGGCAGGGGAGGGCTCGCCGACCGACAGCCGCAGCCGGCCCTGCTCGTCGATCCAGCCCCAGAGCACGCCCGCCGGGCCCTGCCCGAAGATGCCGGGCGCTTCGGCCGCGCGGGCATGGCCGCGCTGCGTGGTCCTCATGTGGAAGCTGAACGTGGCGGTGCCACCGGCCAGGTTGGCGCTGTCGGGCTTGCCCAGCACCACGCCGGCGCTGCGGCCGGCAAAGTTCAGCCCGCCGTCGCGGAAGCTGTCGCTGGGCGTCGTCCGGCCATCGTTGCCGGCGACGATGTCCTGCAGGCCGCGCACCAGTGGCCAGTGGTGGGCCAGGCCGGTGATCGCGGCGGTGTCGATGTCGGCCTGCTGGCTGCGGTCGCCGGTGGTGAACTGCGCGCTGAAGGCCGTGGCGATGGCGTTGCCCGCGTAGTCCTTCAGGCCGCCGGCCGGCAGCAGCACCTCGTACGTGGTATTCGGTGCCAGGTCTTGCGCCGGCGCGAAGTTGACGATGCCGAGTTGGACGCTGTAGGTGCCGGCGAGTGCCGCGCCGCCGCGCGGGCGCACGATGAAGCTGGCGGCATGGAGGCTTTCCGGCAGGATGTTGTCGGTCAGCGCGATGCCGATGCGCGAGGTCGTCGCCTGCTTGAGCGCGCCGGGCCGCGGCGACATCTGGCGCACCTTCGGCGGCGTCGCGTCGGGATTGCGGTCATGGACGATGAAGCCGCTGCCCTGGCCGTGGTCGTTGCCGATGTAGACCAGATTGCCCATAGGCGTGACCTGGCCATGGTCCGAGTGGCTGGCCTTGTCCGAGCCCTCGGGGTAGAGGCCGCCCTGGGCGACGTGCCGGTGATTGAGCGGGTCGCTGACATCGACCTTGTGCATCCGCACCTGCGCGCCCTGGAAGACGAACTGGTCCTGCGTACTGCAATAGAGCTGCTCGTCCATCAGCAGCCGGTCGTCCCTGGGCACGAAGCGGGCGGGGTCGTCCAGGTCGAAGGAGAACATGCGCCCGTCGCGGCCACGGCCACGCGCCGAGCCGTAGACGTTGTGGCCGTCAAAACAGATCGAATAGAAAAAGGGCACATTGCCGACGCTGTCCAGCAGGCGCGGGTTCAGCGGGTCGGAGATGTCCAGGCTGGCCAGCCCGGCGTAGGTGTCCATCGAACTCAGCACGAGGTGGTTGCCCATCGTGAAGATGGGCCCGACGCGGAAGCCGCCCAGTTCGCCGGTGGGCACCGGGTTGGGCCGGCCGCCGCCGCGGTTGGCCAGCACCGGGTTGGCCGGGTCGCGCGCGTCGACGATGTACATGCCGTCATCGGCCGACGCGACGTACAGGTAGGGCGCCTGCCACCACAGCTGCCAGGTGACCCTGGAGTAGTCGCCGCCGTCGACCGTCGGCAGCGCCAGCTTGGCGACCTGGCGGATGTCGTTGACGTCGCTGAAGTCCCAGAACTTGACGCCCTTGGTGCTGGGCACGACGAGGTATTGCCGGCCGTTGACCGTCGCGTGCCCGATGGCGTGCGGCTCGCGGAACTGCGCGGTTCGGCCTTCGGGTTCGTAGATCTTCTTGACCAGCCGCATGCTGCGCGGGTTGGAGACGTCGTAGACGAGGAAGCCGCCGGTCGACTGCCCGCTGTCCGGCGCGAACATGACGACGAGGTAGCCGTTGAGCATCAGCGCGACGTTGGTGCCGTACTCCTGGCGGCCCGGATAGCGGAAGGGGATGTCGCCGTCGCCCGCGCCCGGTGCGGTCTCGGTCTTGATCACCGAGACCGGCTTGAACAGCTCGGCCTCGGTGTAGCTGAGGTTGCCCAGGCCGGGGCCCTGCTTCGGCTCCGCCGCCAGCAAGGCGGTCAGCGCAGCCATCAGGGTCAAGGGGCTCGTGCCGGTGATTGCGGCATGCGCCAGGAAGGCGGCGCCCAGGCTGAGCAGCGCAATCGCCGTGGTTCGGAACTTCATCATGTCTCTTCCTGCTGATTCGCGCGGCCGCTTCTTCGCGGCCTGTTCATGGCAGCGTGGCTCCGCTGGTGTTGTCGTGCTCTGGCTTTGCGGTGGATCAGTGGTGCTGGCCTCGGTAGCTGAAGCGGTGCAGCCGCACCTCGCCGTCGCCGGCGGCGAAGACCGCCAGCTTCAGGCTGTGAAGGCCGCCGAAGACGTTCTGGTGCAGCGCCGAAACGGCCTGCAGCCAGGGGTTGGGCACCCAGGGGCCCTCGCCGCTGGCGTGTTCGAAGCTGATGAGGTGACGGTGGTTCGTCAGGCGCAGGCGATGTCGGCGGCCCGGCACCGGCTGTTGCATCCAGCGATGCGCCTGGCCATAGCTGTAGGTATGCATGCGGCCGTCACCGATGCCGATGCCGACAAAGCCGCGCGCATCGTGGAACAGCGCGAGCCCGCCTTGCACGTTGCCGACCAGCTCGAACTCCAGCTCGGCCTCGTAGCTGTGGTCGGCCACCACGCAGGTCAGCGGCGAGCAGTCGGCCAGGCCCGTGCCCTTGCCGCGCAGCACCAGGCCGCGGCCATCGTCGCGGGCGCGCTGGAACTCATCCGCCGCCGCGTCGAAGAAGCGCCACTGCAGGCCCAGGCGCTTCAGCGTCAGCTCGTCGGCGGGACCCGGCGCGGCGGGGCTCGCCTGGCCACCGCCGGGCTTGCGCTGGCGTCGGTCCAGCGGTTCGCCACTGACGCGGAACCAGCCGTCGCGTGTCCAGTCCACCGGCTGCAGCAGGGCCTGTCGGCCGAGCGTGCGGTAGCCGTCCTCGTAGCCATGGCAAACCATCCACCAGTCGCCCGCCGGGCCTTCGGCCAGGCTGGGATGCCCGCCCGTGCGCCACGCCTGGCCGCTGCTGGCGATGCCGGCCATCGGGTCGAACGGGCAGTCCTCCCAGGGGCCGAGTACAGACGTCGAGCGCGCCACGGCCAGCACATGGCTGTCGGCGCCGGGGCTGCTGACGGCGCTCAGCATGTAGAAGAAGCCACCGCGGCGCAGCAGCCGCGGGCCTTCGGCGGCGAGCGAGTCCGGCTCGGCATCGCAGGAGCCCGGCCGGAGCCGGTGCACCGCCTCCAGGCTGCCGATGGTGGCCAGGCCGTCATCGCTGAGGGCGATGCGCCGCACGCCATTGACGAAGAGGTGGCGCCGGCCATCCTCGCCCACTGCATGGGCGGGGTCGAGGCAGCCGTCCAGCTTCAGGTCGACCGGGTCGCTCCACGGCCCGCGGATGTCGTCGGCATGGATGACGTAGAGGGCCACGCGCTTGTGGCGCAGCACGGGCAGGTAGATGAAGTAGCGCCCACCGTGCTTGACCAGGTCCATGGCCCAGACGCTGCCCAGCGGCTGGGTCAGCGCGGCGGTGATGGGGGCCCAGTTCACCAGGTCGCGCGAATGCCAGATCACCGCGGCCGGGCTGGACTGCAGCGCCGAGAAGCTCATGTAGTAGTCGGCGCCGTCCTTGAGGACGGTCGGATCGGGATGGTCGCCCGCCACGATGGGGTTGCGGAAGCTGCCATCGCCCTGGTCGGCACGCCGCGGGGTGACGACACCGGGCCGGTATCGCCAATCCGCTGCGGTCGGGGCGACGGCGTCGTTCATGTCGCAGCAGTGAACTGCTCACCGCCCAGCCGGGCGTGGCCGCGCGCATCGAGCTTGATCGCCAGCCGCTGGCCGCGGTAGCGCAGCGCGACGCTCGCCTGGGCCGGGCCGCGCAGGCGCACCCGCGTCAGGCGGCCGGCCTGCCAGTCGACATCCAGTTCGACACCGCCATGCGCGCGCGCGCCGTGAAGGCGGCCGTCGGGCCAGGCCTTGGGCAGGGCGGCCAGCAGGTGCACCTCGCCGCCCCAGGACTGCACGATCATGTCCAGGATGGCGGCGGCACCACCGAAGTTGCCGTCGATCTGGAAGGGCGGATGCGCGTCGAACAGGTTGGGGTAGGTGCGCGCCGGCCCGAGCAGGCCCTGCAGGATCTTGTAGGCCCGCTCGCCGTCGCCCAGGCGCGTCCACAGCGCCAGCCGCCAGGCGGTGGCCCAGCCTGTGCTCTCGTCGCCGCGGGCGTTGAGCGTCACGCGTGCGGCCTGCGCCAGCGCGGGCGTGTCGCGCACGTTGACCTGCTCGCTCGGGTAGACGGCGTAGAGGTGGGAGACATGGCGGTGCTGCTGGTCGGTGGCCGAGGCATCCCAGTCCCCCAGCCATTCCTGCAGCTGGCCCTGCGCGCCGATGCGGTCGGCCGGCAGGCGGGCGCGCGCCTTGCGGACGGCGGCGGTGAAGGCCGGGTCGTCCTGGCCAAGCTGTGCCTGTGCCGCAAGGGCCGCGTCGAACAGGTCGCGCAGGATCTGGCGGTCCATGGCCGGCCCGGCGCACAGGGCGATGTCGGCATGGTGGTTGTTCTCGGGCGACGACGAGGGCGACGTGACGAGGCCACGGCCCTTGGGGTCTTCGATCAGCGTGTCGAGGAAGAACAGCGAGGCACCCTTGAACAGCGGCACCAGCCGGCGCAGCAGGGCCGGGCTCGGGTTGAACTGGTAGTGCTGCCACAGCGTCGTGCACAGCCAGGCGCCACCCGTGGGCCACATGCCCCACAGCGGGCCGTCGATGGGCGCGGTGGCGCGCCACAGGTCGGTGTTGTGATGCGCGACCCAGCCGCGCGCGCCGTAGCTGTTGCGCGCGGTGCGGGCGCCGGTGACGGCGAGGTCTTCCACCATTTTCAGCAGTGGCTCGACGCACTCGTCCAGGTTGGCCGGCCCGGCGGGCCAGTAGTTCATCTCGGTGTTGATGTTGATCGTGTACTTGCCCTCCCACGGCGGGTGCAGCACCTCGTTCCACACGCCTTGCAGGTTGGCCGGCTGGCTGCCCGGCCGCGACGACGACAGCAGCAGGTAGCGCGCGTACTGCACGTACATCGCCGTCAGCGCCGCGTCGGGTTCGCGCGGCACGCCGGCGATGCGGGCGTGCGTGGGGCGGGCATTGGCCGCGTGGCCGCCGAGGTCGATGTGCAGGCGGCGGAACAGCGCGCGGTGGGCCTTCAGATGGTCGTCGCGCAGCTTGGCGAAGGGCTTGCGCGCGGCGGCGGCGATGCGCTGGCGAACCGCGGCCACGGGGTCGCCGCTGGTGTCCTGCCAGTTCACATAGCTGGTCTCGCCGGACACGAGCAGCGTCAGCTGGCGCGCGCCGCGCACGCGCAGCCGGTCGCCTGCCGCCTCGATGCGACCGTCGCCGATGGCCTGTACGCGCAGTGCATAGCGCAGCTGGCCGGGGATGCCGAAGGCCTGCACGTTGCGGCCCTCGATCAGCAGCGCGTCGCTGCCGTCGGCGCGGACCGTCAGCGTCGACGGGCGCTTCTCCGCATAGTGTGATTCACGGTGGTCCCAGGGCGCGCCGACGAAGACGACGCCGTGCTGGTCGTACTTGGTGTCGCCGAAGCCGCCATAGGGCTGGTAGTCGGGGTGGCGGTAGCCGAGGTCGAGGTCGATCGTGCCGTCGCCCTCGATCTCCAGGCGGATCACGGTCACCTGGTCCGGCACGCTGCAGAAGGCCTCGCGCCGGTGGCGACCGCCGCCGTCGATGAAGGTGGTGGTGGCGATGGCGCTGTCGAGGTCCAGGCTGCGGCGATAGCGTGCCGCGGCCTTCACGCTAGGGAAGTCCAGCAGCAGGTCGCCGGCGCCGCTGAAGGGCATCTGCTTGATCGGTTTGCCCATCAGCGAGTCGGAGACCAGCGCGTTGGCCTCCTTCCAGCGTTCCTCGTCGATGAGGGCGCGGACCTTGGGCAGGGCCTCGCTGAACTTCGGGTTGTCCTGGACGTAGGGGCCGCCGCCGTAGAGCGTGTCGATGTTGAACTGCAGCCGCTCCTGCGCAGGGCGGCCGAAGACCATGGTGCCCAGGCGGCCGCTGCCGATGGGCAGCGCCTCGATCCACGGGCCGGCGGCGCGGTCGTACCAGAGCGTCAGCGAATCGTCGGCCAGCTGGGCCGCACCGCTGCGGGCGAAGGCCGGCAGCGCGGCGAGGGTGCTGGCCAGCGTGGTGCCGGCGACGAAGCTGCGGCGGGTCGGATTGAAATCGGTCATCGGGGCGTGGCCAGCAGCTTGTCCAGCGTCGGCGCCATCGCGCGCTGCCAGAGGCCGTAGCCTTTCTCGTTGGGGTGGAGCAGGTCGGGCATGACGTCCTTGCCCAGCGTGCCGTCGGCGTTCAGCAGCGCGTCGTTGATGTTCAGGAAGTGCACGGTCTTGCCATCGGCAAAGCCGGCGATCAGCTGGTTGACGCGCTCGTTGATGCCGCGCAAGAAATCGTCGGGCTTCTCGCCGCGCGGAAAGACGGCCAGCAGCAGCACCTGCGTCTGCGGCAGCCGCTGGCGGATCTCGTCGACCAGGCGCTTGATGCCGGCGGCCGTCGTGGCCGGGTTTTCGGCGCGGTGGCCGGTGTTGTTGGTGCCGATCATCAGCACGGCCACCTTGGGTGCGATGCCGTCGATCTCGCCCTGCTGCAGCCGCCACAGCACGTTCTCCGTGCGGTCGCCGCCAAAGCCCAGCGCCAGGCCGTTCAACCGGGCGTAGTGGCGTTGCCAGACCTCGCGGCCTTCCTTCTCCCAGCCCTGGGTGATGGAGTCGCCGATGAAGACGATCTGCGGCGGCGTGCCGGCGTCGACGAGCTTGCGCTTCTCCGCGAGCTTTTCCTTGTGGCGGGGCAGCCACCAGTCGACGGCCCAGGACTCGTCGAGCATCGCGGGCGTGACGGACTCCGTGCGGTAGTCCGGGCAGGCAAGACCTGGCCTGGCCTCGCGCGTGATGCGCACATTGGCCACGCTGACGCGGCCCGTGCCCGTGGTGTCGAGTGCAAACGGCAGCCTGACCTTGGAGAAGTCGGCGCCCTCGCGCACGAAGCAGCTCAGCGGCAGGGCGATGCGCTGCCAGCCCTTGCCGGTGGCGGCGCGTGCCGGTGCGATGAGGTTGACGCCGCGCTCGCAGCCGTCACCGCAGGCCAGCTTGGCGCGCACGCCGCCCTGGCCCAACTCGGCCACGTCGAGGTCGAACTCCAGCGTGCCGCCCAGGTAGGGTCGCAGGTCCAGCGGCTGGCGCGACTCGAAGCGCAGCGTCGCCGACCACAGCTGCTTCCAGTCCAGCAGCACGGCTTCGCGTTTGCCGCCGCTGCCGAGCGCGCTGGCGCCCAGCGTGCTGGCGCGGGCGTACTCGGCGGTGGGCGCGGGCAGGACGACGCTGTCACCGCTCAGCTCGGCCTGCGTCTCCCAGTGGCCGACGACGGTGCGCCAGGCGCTTGCCGGTGCGGGCAGGATGGTGATGTCCGGCGCGGCTTGAGCCTGGGCGCTGAAGACCGACGTCGTCAGCAGCGCGGTAAGGACGGTCTCGCGGACAGCGCTCACTTGTAGCGCCCCATCTTGACCTTGATGACGCGCGGGTTGGCGACGAAGTTCAGGCCCCAGTCGACCTGGTCGCCGTTCCAGCGGCGCTCCATGACCCATTTGCCGTTGGCGTCATAACGGCCTTCCTCGACGTGGTCGATCAGCGCGCGGCCGCTGCCCTCGATGTCGTCGATGCGCACGCGCGCCTGCTGGCCCACCAGCAGGAACTCGTCGTCGCCGATCTGCGCGATGGACACGCCGCCGACCAGCTTGTCGGCATGGGCCGGCTTCTCCTTCTGGTTGCTGGGCCATTCACGCTCGCCGAACTGCCATTGGCCGAAGGTGACGTGGGCCTTCCAGCCTTTCATCGTCACATGCTGGTCGGCATGGTCGTCGGGCTCGGCCACGCCGTAGGTGCGGCCGTCGAAGGCCCATTGCGCCCACTGGCGCAGCATGGGCTTGAAGGCGGCATAGATCCTGGCGAAGGGTTCCAGCGTGGCCTTGTCGTTGGTCTTGGCGCCCAGCGGATGGTTGGCGTAGTCGAAGTAGTCGACACCGAACGGCGCGATGCCGATGGCCCCGCGGCCGAGGATGGGGTACAGGTAGCGCGCATACAGCTCGGTGGTGCCGATCTCGGGCACGAACAAGGCGTTGTCGGTGCGCTTGAACTTGTCCAGGTTGGCATCGAGCTTGGCCGACTCGGTGTTGTAGATGTCGGGCGCGACGATGTCGATGGCGGGCGCGGCGGCCTTGTAGATGTCGATGACGTCGTAGGTCGGGCCGCCGCTGGCGAAGTTCTTGTTCCACGGCTTGGGCGGCTGCTCCAGCGGGTCGCGCAGCGCGTTGTTGACATACATCGGCAGGTCGTAGACGGCGCGGCCGGCCTTGGCAATCTCGCCGATGTAGCGGGCCTTGGCCCAGGCATGGAAGTACTCGTCGGCATAGTCGCCATAGACGGCGCGCCAGTTGCCCTTGGCCGCGCCCGGCACTGGCGCCTTCTTGCGCGCCAGCACGGCGGCCGGCACGTCCTGTTCGAACAAGGCCTGGGCGCGCTTGCCGAAGTCACGCACCAGGCCGAAGGTGCCCACCTCGTTTTCCACCTGCACCATCAGCACGGTGCGGTCCTTCTCGTCGACCTTCTTCAGGTGCGTCATCAGTGCGACGAAGGCACGCTTGTCGGCCTTGAGAGTCTCCTCGCCCAGCGGCGAGAGGCAGTAGCTGTTCTTGCCGTCCGGCTCGACCATGCGGGGGAAGCGCTGGTTGTTGAACTTGACCCAGGCCGGCGTGTATTGCGGGCTGGTGTTCTTCCAGGTGCCGAACCACAACAGCACCACGCGCACCTTGCGCTCTCGTGCCTGCTTGAGCAGGGTGTCGACGAAGGAGAAGTCGAAGCGGCCCTCGACCGGCTCCACCTGCTCCCAGGCCACCGGCACTTCGACGGTGTTCGCATTGATGTCGGCCACGGCGGGCCAGACCTTCTTCAGCGCCTCGGGGTAGCTGCTGGAGTTGTGAACCTGCGCGCCGAGGATGGTGAAGGGCGCGCCGTCGACGATGAGCGCATGGCGGCCGTCACGTTCAACGAGACGGGGCGGTTGTGCCGCGATGGCGGCCAGGGGCAGGGCAGCGGCCATTGCCACCAGGGCGAGGCGGCTCAACAGGAGATTCATCATGATGTGCGGAACGAGCCGGAGACGCGCTCGCGCCGACCGGCATGGGATCGTGGTCTGGTGTGGAGTGGACCTTGAAAGTGGATACGGATGGTCCGACCGCCTTCGGTCAAACCAATTTGGTCATGCCACTTTGCCATAGGCTGCTTTTGGTCTTACCGGTAGATACCCGCACCTCGTGACGCCCG
The DNA here is from genome assembly GCF_001425165.1 of Pelomonas sp. Root405. GTDB lineage: Bacteria > Pseudomonadota > Gammaproteobacteria > Burkholderiales > Burkholderiaceae_C > Pelomonas. Next base: position 34,264 of record NZ_LMDU01000004.1, on the reverse strand, counting down.
GCCGAGCCGACCAGGGGTTTTCAGCATGAGGTGAAAATTTGCAGCTTGTGAGCGCTAGCATTGTGGTCAGTCCAATTAATGCCAGGGAAGCATGGCCCATCCTCCTCGCAGCGGTGAAGCGCGCCGCCAGTACCAGCTCGTCGCCGACCGTATCCGTGCGCTGATCGAGACCGACGCCATGGCCGCGGGTGCGCGGCTGCCGGCCGAGCGCGACCTGGCCGCTCAGCTGGGGGTGTCCCGGCCATCGCTGCGCGAGGCGCTCATCGCGCTGGAGATCGACGGCCGGGTCGAGATCCGTGGCGGCTCGGGCGTCTATGTCTGTGCCAGCCCGGAGCGGGGCGACGAGGCCACCTCGGCGCTGGGCGAGAGCCCGGGTGAGTTGATGCAGGCCCGCGTCGTGCTCGAAACCGCGGTCATCACGCTGGCGGCGGCCCGCGTCACGCCAGCCGGCCTTCAACGCGTCGCCGAGGCGCTGGCCGCCATGCGCGAAGACCATGCCTTCGGACGCAAGCCGGTCGATGCGGACCGGCGCTTCCACATGGGCATTGCCGAGATGTGCGGCAACCAGGTACTGCTCAGCATGGTGGGCAGCCTGTTCGACGGTCGCCACAGCCCGATCTCCTCGCACATGAGTGGACGGTTCGAATCGCCGCTCGGCTGGCACGTTGCGCTGGCCGAGCACCAGGCCATCCTCGACGCGCTGGAGGCGCGCAATCCGCAGGCCGCCGCCGCCGCCATGGGCAGCCATCTGCTGGCGTCGCACGGCCGCTGGCATGCCGAGCCGGCGGAAGCCCATGCCGTGAATGCCATGCCGGTTTGACGGCTCGGTGACAAGGGTTTTCGTGATGCCGGCGGACGGCGCTGAGAGCGCTAGCATTTGGTCAGTCCAGTGACCACTTCTTATCCAACATGCCCAATGCCACCCGCGGTAGCGAGACGCGCCGCCAATACCAACTCGTCGCCGACCGCGTCCGCGCGCTGATCGCGTCGGAAGGGCTCGCGGCCGGTGTCCGCCTGCCCGCCGAGCGCGAGCTTGCGCTGCAGCTCGGCGTGTCCCGGCCTTCGCTGCGCGAGGCCCTGATCGCGTTGGAAATCGACGGCCGCATCGAGATCCGCGGCGGCTCGGGCATCTACGTGACCGCCGGTCAGCAGCCTGGCGGTACGGCGACCTCTGCGCTGGGGGACAGCCCGGCCGAGCTGATGCAGGCACGGGTCGTGCTGGAAAGCGCCGTCATCACGCTCGCCGCGGCGCGGGTCACCAAGGCGGGGTTGCGACGCGTCGAGGAGGCGCTGGACGCCATGCGCGAAGACCATGCCCACGGCCGCAAGCCGGTCGACGCCGACCGCCGCTTTCACATCAGCATCGCGGAGATGGGCGGCAACTCGGTGCTGGTCGACATGGTGGGCACGCTGTTCGACGGGCGCCACAGCCCACTGTCGTCGCGGATGAGCGGGCATGTGGAATCGGTGCACACCTGGCAGACGGCGCTGGCCGAGCACGAGGCCATCCTGCAGGCGCTGGAAGCGCGCAACCCGCAGGCCGCCGCCGCTGCCATGTGCAGCCACCTGATCGCGTCGCATGGTCGCTGGACGGGCGACCCCGTGGAAGCTGCCGTCAAGGCAGCCGCCAACGCCGCTTGATGCGCGCCGCCGTCGGGCGGCCTGCTACATCACCGCACCCAGCTGCCAGGGCACGAACTCGTTGTCGCCCAGGCCGTGCTGCTCGCTGAGCGTGGCGCGGCCTGAGGCGGTGTCGAGCATCAGGCGGAACAGCGCCTCGCCGGCCTCGGCCACCGTCTGCGTGCCGTCGACGATGCCGCCGGCGTTGAAATCCATGTCCAGTGGCATGCGCTCGAACAACCGCGTGTTCGTCGCCAGCTTCAGTGATGGCGTGGGCTTGCAGCCATAGGTCGAACCGCGGCCGGTGGTAAAGCAGATCAGGTTGGCGCCGCCGGCCACCTGGCCGGTGGCGGACACCGGGTCATAGCCCGGCGTGTCCATGAAGACCAGGCCCTTCGCGCTGACAGGCTGCGCGTACTCGACCACGTCGTTGAGCGTGCTGCTGCCGCCCTTGGCGACGGCGCCGAGCGACTTTTCCAGGATGGTGGTGATGCCGCCGGCCTTGTTGCCCGGCGAAGGGTTGTTGTCGAGCTGCGCGCCATGCTGCGCGGCATAGGCCTCCCACCAGCGGATGCGGGCCAGCAGCCCCTCGGCCACGTCGGGCGACGCGGCCCGTGCGGTAAGCAGGTGCTCGGCGCCATAGATTTCGGGCGTCTCCGACAGGATGGCGGTGCCGCCGTGGCGCACCAGCAGGTCCACAGCCGCGCCGAGCGCCGGGTTGGCGCTGATGCCCGAGTAGCCGTCGGAGCCACCGCATTGCAGGCCGACGACGAGATGCGACAGCGCCACCGGGCTGCGCCGGGCGGTGCCGGCCTGCAGCGCCAGCTCGCGCACCAGCTGCTTGCCGAATTCGACGGCCTCGCGCGTGCCGCCGGCCTGCTGCACCGTCAGTGTGTGGATGCGAGCGCGCGCGTCGGCGGGCAAGCCCTGCACCAGCGGGTCGACCTGGTTCACCTCGCAGCCCAGTCCGATCAGCACCACGCCGGCAAAGTTGGGGTGGGTCGCATAGCCGCGCAGCGTGCGCCGCAGCACCTCCAGGCCTTCGCCCTCGGCACTCATGCCGCAGCCGCTGCCGTGGGTGATGGCGACCACGCCGTCCACACCGGGGCAGGCGGCCAGCGCGTCGCCGCTGAAGGCCTGGGCGATGGCCTTGCAGACGGTGGCGGAGCAATTGACGCTGGACAGCACACCGATGTAGTTGCGCGTGCCGACGCGACCGTCGGCGCGCAGATAGCCCTCGAAGGTCAGGTGCTCGCTCGGCGCGGAGGGCATCGGGCGTGCCGTTTGGCCGGTCGGTGCCGGCTCGGCGCGCGCCATGGCCAGGTTGTGCGAATGCACGTGCTCGCCGACCGAGATGTTCCGACTGGCCACGCCGATGGGCTGGCCGTACTTCAACACGACCTCGCCGCCCGCGATGTCGCGCAGCGCGATCTTGTGGCCGGCGGCGATGGCGTTGCGCACGAGCAGCTGGGGGAGTGCTTCGTCTGCGGTCAGCGCCACGCGCGCGACGGCGACGTTGTCGCTGTGGTGCAGCACGATGAGGGCTGCTGCGGCGTCAGTCGACATGGAAGACGCACTCCATCGCCGCCCAGTGCTCGCCGTTGGCGCGGCTGTCCAGCGGTCGCTGGCAGGGGCTGCAGAAGGTCCACCAGCGCCGGGTTTCGACGTCGGCCGCGATCGCCGCCATGTCGGCCGCGTAGTCGCTGCCGTGGTACTCCCAGTAGCCGAACAGCAGGTTCTCCGGCTCGCGCAGGAAGATGCTGTAGTTGCGGATGTTCGACGCGGCGAGGCGCGCCAGCACGGCGGGCCAGACGGCCGCGTGCAGGCGCTTGTACTCGGCGATGTGCTCCGGCGCGATGCCGATCACCACGCCCATGCGTTGCATTGCGTGTTCCTTTTGAGCGTCGATCAGTTATCCATGCCGCGTACGCGGTACCCGCGATGCATGAGTAGTGGCGTCGCGGGCCGAGCGCCGGGCCGCTCCCAAGCCGGCCCGTCTGGCGATGTGCTTGCGGCTCAATGCCGCAAGCATCGCCGTCCCCTCGGGGGCTGAGGCCGGACACGGCCAGTCCAGTGGACTGGCCGTCCCTGCCGAAGCGCTGCGGCGCAAGCGGCAGCGCGGTCCCAGACCAGACTCGCTCGCGTTCAGCGAAGCGAGCATGGGCGAGGGGCTCACTTTCATGCCAGTGCGGCCAGCAGCAGCGGCTGGCGCAGGCCGGGCAGGTGCTGGCGTGCGAGGTCGACCACGGGCTGCAGGCGGCGCGCCTTCTTCAGCGCGTGGTTCTGCGCGATGTCGGCCAGGCGATGCGCTAGGAAGGGGTTGAGCAGCCGGTCGCGCAGGCCGACCAGGTAGCTGCGCGCCTCGTCGCCCTGGCCGAGGGCGTCGAACACCGGCAGCACCTCCTGCTGCCAGGCGGCTTCGAGCGGGTCGCGCAGGGCGGGGGCCTGCATGGCCTGCAGCACCGTCATGTCGGCGGGCAGGTGGCCCTTCATCCACAGCTCGGCCAGCAGGGTGTGGCCAAGGTTGAGCAGGAAGAGCTTGAGTCGTTCATGGCGGCCCAGGTCGTCGGTGATGACGATGGCCGGGTGCCGGCAGGGCAGCTGTAGCCGGGGCTGCGTCTCGACGGCCCACAGCGCATACGGCTCGGCCACCGCACCGACAGGCTCCAGCGCCTCGGACACGATGCGGTCCACGAGCGAGTTGGCCCAGACCGGCCCGGTCTGCAGCCAGGCTATGAAGGCGGGCGCGCATTGCCATTGACAGGCGAGCGTCAAGACGAGGTTGCGCAGCGCGTCGCCGTTGCGCGACACCAGCTCGCAGGGCAGCAGCGTCAAGCCGGCATGCGGCTGCGCCTGCCAGCGGCCGTGCAGCAGCACCAGCAGCTTGGCGGGAAAGGATGCAGGCGCCGTGGCGTCGGGCGCCAGCAGCGGCGCTGCGTCGCCGGCGTCGAGCGTCCAACCGCCGTCGCCAGTGTTGGAGACGATCACCTGCACCGGACCGCGCACGCGCTCGCGAACGGCCGGCCAGTCGCTGGCGGCATGGAAGGCTTCGCGCACGGCGCGGCAGGTCTTGCGCGACTCCAGCGGCTGCCCGCCGACCAGGCCGCGCACGATGACGTCGAAACCCTCGGCGCGCGCGAGCGCCTGCGTGCGCCTTGTGCTGGCGGGGTTGCCCGTGCTCTGCACGACGGTGATGCCACCCAGCGCCTCGCCGGTCTCGGCAGCCTCGCTGACGAACAGATCGACATGCGCCTGCAGGAAGCGGCTGGTGCCGAACTGCAGGATGGGATGGCCGGCCGCCGTCAGCATTCGACGATGGCCTTGATGACGCCCTCTGCAGGGTCCAGCAAACGCGAGAAGCCCGTGGGCACATCGGCCAGCGCCAGCCGGTGCGTGGCCAGCGCCGCGTCGGGCACCAGGCCGTCGCGCATCGCTTTCATGACGGTCTCGAAATCTTCCGTCGTGGCGTTGCGGCTGCTCAGCAGCGTGGCCTCGCGCTTGTGGAACTCGGGGTCGGAGAAGCGGATGTCGCCCTGCACGATGGACACCAGCACATAGCGTCCGCCGTGGGCGAGGAAGCGAAAGCCGCGCTCCATGGCCGCCGCGTTGCCGGTGCAGTCGAACACCACGTCGAAGAACTCGCCCTCGGTGAGGCGGGACAGCGCCGCCTCGTCGCCCTCACCAAGCGGCACGGCCGCGGCCACGCCGGCATGGCGGCGCGAGAAGTCGAGGCGGTCCTGGCGGCCGTCGATGGCGGTGACGGTGGCGCCGCGCAGCGACGCGAACAGCATCGCGCCGATGCCGATGGGCCCGGCGCCCACCACCAGCACGCGCTGCCCTGCCGCGACGTCGCCGCGCCGCACGGCATGCGCGCCGATGGCGAGGAACTCCACCATGGCCGCCTGGTCCAGCGTGATGCCGTCGGCCTTGCCGACGAAGCGCTGCGGCACGCTGACGTACTCGGCGAAGGCGCCGTCGCGGTGCACGCCCAGCACCTGGATGCGCACGCAGCAGTTGGTCTTGCCCTGTCGGCAGGCGATGCAGTGGCCGCAGGACAGATAGGGCATCACGTAGACGGCGTCGCCGTGCTGGAAGCCGCTGTCGGCGTCAGCCTGTTCGACGATGCCGGACAGCTCATGCCCCATGACGCGCGGGTAGCTGAGATAGGGCTGGTGGCCGGTGAAGATGTGCAGGTCGGTGCCGCAGACGCCGACGCGCTTGACGCGCAACAGCACCTCGCCAGGGGCACGTTGCGGCAGCGGTCGTTCTTGGGAGAGGAGAACGCCGGGGGATTCACAGCTGACGGTCAACATGATTCAAGTCGGTAAAGGCGGACAGCATTGGCCCCGAACAGCGCACGTAGGTCGTCGGCATCGGGAGGGGGGTGGAACTGGGCGGCCAACTGGTGGGCAAGGGCCCACCAGTCGGCGTAATCGTTATGGGCGGCAGCCAGGCGCAGCACTGGCCAGTCGCTGCCCCAGAGCAGGCGCTGCGGGCCGAACAAGGCCCAGAGCGTCTGAACATAGGGTTGCAGGGCCGCTGCGTCGCAGCGCTCGCCGGCCTCGGTCAGCAGGCCCGAGAGCTTGCAATGCACCTGGGGCATGACGGCCAGCGAGGCGAGGTCGCCGAGCCAGGGCTCGACGGTGCCGCGCGCGATCAGCGGCTTGGCGGCGTGGTCGATGACCATGCGCAGCCGCGGGTGGCGGGCGGCGAAGCGGCGCAGCGCCGGCAGCTGGCGCGGCAGCACCAGCGCGTCGAACACCAGGTCGTGGCGCTGCATCGCCTCGGCCGCAGGCCCGCAGGCCGGGTCGGCGATCCAGTCGTCGTCGGGCAGGTCCTGCAGCATCGGCCGCAGGCCCTTGAGCAGCGGGTGGCGGGCCAGCGCGTCGATTTGGTCGGCCGCGTCGGGCGCCTTGAAGTCGACCCAGCCGACGACGCCGCGCACCCAGGGCGTCGCCTCGGCCACCGCCAGCATCCAATGCGTGTCGGCGACGCTCGGCAGCGACTGCACCAGCACGGTGGCGTCGATGCCGACGGCCTGCCGATGCGGTTCGAGATCCTGCGGGCCGAAGTCCCGATGGATGGTTTCGAGCGAAGCCGGCGGCCACTGGCCCTGGCGGTCGGCCAGGCGCCAGAAGTGTTGATGCGCGTCGACCTTCATGCGTCGTCCTTGGCGCCGTCGTCCGGCAAGGAGGCGTCGGCGTGGACAAGGCCACGCTCGCGCAGCGCCAGCCAGAACTCGCGCGGGACGCGGCTGCGCGCCCACGCGGCATTGGCCGCCACCTGCTCGGGCGAGCCCATGCCCGCGAGCACGCTGGACACGGCCGGATGCGCAAGCGGGAACTGCAGCGCGGCGGCCTGCAGCGGCACGCCGAACTCGGCGCAGACGGCCTCCAGCGCCTGGGCTTGCCGCAGGACATCGGGCGGCACGCTGCCGTAGTCGTACTTGGCCTGGCCGGCCAGCAGGCCCGAGTTGAAGGGGCCGCCGATGATGACGCTGACCCCCGCCGACGAGCATTGGTTCATGAATGCCAGGCTGCCTTGTTCCAGCAGCGTGTAGCGGCCGGCCAGCAGCACGCAGTCCAGCGGTGCGACCGCCAGCGCCGCCTGGGCGACTTCCCATTCGTTCACGCCCAGGCCGATGGCGCGCACGGCGCCCTCGTTGCGCAGTTCCTCCAGCGCCCGGAAACCGCCGCCGTCGATCAGTGCGCGCCAGTGCAGCTCATGGCGATCACCGTGGGTGAGGCGGCCGATGTCGTGCACCAGCAGGATGTCGATGCGCGTCAGGCCCAGGCGCTGCAGGCTGTCGTCGAAGGAGCGGCGCACGCCGCTGTAGCTGTAGTCGTATGCCGGGCGATAGGGCAGGGGGTCGGCCCAACCGTCGCTGCCGGCCTGCACCGTGGGATCGGCGTGCATGAGCCGTCCGACCTTGGTGGACAGCACAAAGTTGTCACGCGGTTGGCACGCCAGGAACTCGCCGACGCGGCGCTCGCTGCGCGTGTAGCCATAGAACGGCGCCGTGTCGAAGTAGCGCACGCCGGCGTCCCAGGCGGCCTGCAGCGTTGCGGCGGCGGTGGCGTTGTCCACCGCTTCGTACAGGCCCGCGAGCGCGGCCGCGCCGAGGCCCAGCGTTGTCAGCCGGAGTTCGGTGCTGAGGATGGATCTGCCGGGAAGTCGGTCCATGGATCGCGTCACGTCAATACAGCACGGCCTTGGATTCGGGAGAGCGCAGGTTGTCCTTGGTGACCCAGACCACACCGGTGTCGCGGAACTTGGCCACGGGCTTCTTCTGCAGCACGTCGGCGATGGTCTTGACGCCCAGGTAGCCCATCTGGAACGAGCCCTGTACGGCGATGCCGGCCAGCGTGCCGTCGTCGACGAACTTCTGCAGGTCCTGGTTGCCGTCGAAGCCGATGGCCAACAGCTTGCCCGCGCGGCCGCTCTGCACCAGCGCGCGGCCCATGCCGACGGCGGTGGGTTCGTTGGCGCCGAAGATGGCCTTGAGGTCGCCGTGGGCGGCCAGCACGTCGGTGGTCTGGTTCATGGCCGTGGCCATCTGCGACTGGGAATAGAAAGGCCCGACGATCTGCAGCTTGGAATTCGCCTTCAGGTAGTTGGTGAAGGCGCCGACGCGGCCGACTTCGGAGCCGGCCCCGGCCACGAAGGACATGACGGCCACCTTGCCGGTGGTGCCGATCTTGTCGATCAGCTGTTTGGCGCACAGCTCGCCGGCGGCACGGTTGTCGGTGGTCAGGAAGGACTGGTAGTAGGGCTTGCCGGCCTCGGAGACGTGGGAGTCGATCAGCACGACGGGGATGCGCGCCTGCCAGGCCTTCTTGATCACGGGCACCAGGGCGTCGGGGTCCGACGGGCCGAGCACGATGCCGGCCACGCGACGGTTGATGGCGTTCTCGACGAGGTTGACCTGGTCGGCGATGGCCGACTCGCTGGCCGGCCCGGCGAAGGTTAGCGTGTGGCCGGCCGTCTCCTTGATCGCCGTCTCGGCGCCCTTGTTGACGTTCTGCCAATAGGTGGAGTTGGTGGTCTTGACGATCACGGCGATCTCGCCGGCCTGGGCGGCCGCGCCGAGCAGGGTCAGGCAGGCGCCGAGCAGCGTGAGGCGAAAGGGAAGGGGCATCAATGTCTCCTGTTGTGTGGGAACCGGTCTTCAGCGCCGGTTGCGAAGCTGGTCGATCCAGACGGTGAGCAGGATGACCAGGCCGATGATGATTTGCTGCGTGAAGGACGAGACGCCGTTCATGTTCAGTCCGTTGCGCAGGATGCCGATCACGAAGGCGCCGATGACGGTGCCCGAGATCGTGCCCACGCCGCCCAGCAGCGAGGTGCCGCCGATGACGGCGGCCGCGATGGCGTCCAGCTCGTACATCACGCCCTCGTTGGGCTGGGCCGTGACCAGGCGCGACATCAGCACGCAGCCGGTCAGGCCGGCCAGCGCGCCCGAGGTGACGTAGGCAAACATCGTGACGCCGGCCACGTCCACGCCCGACAGGCGCGCGGCCTCGGTGTTGGAGCCCACCGCGTGCAGGTGACGGCCGAGCGTCGTCTTGCGCAGCAGCAGGCCGGCCGCCACGGCCAGCAGCACCATCAGCAGCACGGGGTAGGGGATGCCGGGAAAGATGACGTTGGGGAAGCCGTGCTCGTCGATCTCCTCGATGCGCCACAGCGCTCCGTTGCCGAGGGCGCCGAAGGCCTCGCCCAGGCCCGAGATGGCGCGCGCGTCGGTGAGCTGCAGCGCGACGCCGCGGGCCACCAGCATCATGCCCAGCGTGGCGATGAAGGGCGGCAGGCGCAGCCGCGTGACGCACAGGCCGTTGACGGCGCCGCACAGCGCGCCGACGACGATGCCGGCCGACATCGCCAGCGGCACCGGCATGCCGCTCTTGACCAGCATGCCCGCGACGACGCCCGACAGCGCCAGCACCGAGCCCACCGACAGGTCGATGCCGCCGGTCAGGATGACCAGGGTCGCGCCGATGCCGAGGTAGACGATGGTCGTCACCTGCAGCGACACCGTCATCGCATTGCCGACCGACATGAAGGCATTGCTCGTCAGCGAGAACACCAACACCAGGAGGAGCAGCCCTGCCAGCGCGGTGAATTTCTGGATGAGGTCTTTCTGGCGATCGTTCATAGCGCAGGTTCAAGGGCTGCCGGCGACGGCTGGGAGGGTTCGGCCGAACTGTTCGACCCGACGGAGGCGTGGTGCATGACCTGCTGCTGGCTGCAGTCGCGCGCATCCAGCACCGCGGCCAGCTGTCCCTGGCGGAACACCGCCACGCGGTCGCTCAGACCGAGGATCTCGGGCAGCTCCGAGCTGATCAGGATGACGCCGACGCCCTGCGCAGCGAGCTGGTCCATCAGCTCGTAGATGGCGTACTTGGCGCCCACGTCGATGCCGCGCGTCGGTTCGTCGAACAGGATGACGCGGGCCTGGCGGAACAGCCATTTGGCGATGACCACCTTTTGCTGGTTGCCGCCCGATAGCAGCCGGGCGATCTGCTCAGGCGACGGCGTGCGGATGCCGAGCTGCTGGATGAAGCGCTCGGCGGTGCTGCGCTCGGCGGCGGCGTCGATGACGCCCAGCTTGCTGGCCAGCGCGCCAAGGTTGGCCAGCGTGATGTTGTGGGCCACGCTCATCTTCACCGCCAGGCCATGGGCCTTGCGGTCCTCCGACACGTAGGCGATGCCGGCGGCAATCGCGTCGCGTGGCGAGCGGATGGCGAGGACTTGGCCGGCCAGCTCGATCTCGCCGCCGTCGACCGGGTCGGCCCCGAAGATGGCCCGCGCGACCTCGGTGCGGCCCGCGCCGACCAGCCCGGCGAAGCCGAGGATCTCGCCACGCCGCAGTTCGAAGTCCAGCGGGCCGAACATGCCCTCGCGCCGCAGCCCGTTCACGCGCAGCAGCACCTCGCTGCCCGGTTGGCGCGTGGGCGTCGGGAACTGCTGGTTCAGCTCGCGGCCGACCATCAGGCTGACGATCTCGTCGATGGAGGTCTCGGCCCAGCGGCGCGTGGTGATGTAGTGGCCGTCGCGCAGCACGGTCACGCGGTCGACGATCTCGTCGAGTTCATCGAGCCGGTGCGAGATGTAGACGATGCCGACACCGGCGCGCTTGAGCTCGTTGACGACGGCCAGCAGGCGCGCCGAGTCGGCCTCGCCCAGCGAGGAGGTCGGCTCGTCCATGATCAGCAGCCGGGCGTCCATCGACAGGGCCTTGGCGATCTCGACCATCTGCTGCTGCGCAATGGACAGCGCCGATACCTGGGTGTCGGGGTCGATGGCCACGCCCAGGCGCTGCAGGCAGGCGCGTGCACTGTCGCGTTGCCGGCGTTGGTCGACGAACCAGCCGCGCCGCGGCTCGCGGCCGAGCCAGATGTTCTCGGCCACCGTCAGGTGCGGCACCAGGTTGAGTTCCTGGTGGATCATGACGATGCCCAGCGCCTGGGCGTGGCGCAGGCCCTGGATGCGCAGGGGCTCGCCGTCGATGCGGATCTCGCCCTCGTCGGGCGTGTAGACGCCGCTCAGGATCTTCATCAGCGTCGACTTGCCGGCACCGTTCTCGCCGCAGATGGCATGCACCTCGCCGCGGCAGACCTGCAGGGCAACGCCCGCCAGCGCCACGACGTTGTCGAAGCGCTTGCAGACGCCTTGCATGCTGAGCAGCGGAAGGGGCGGGGAAGGAGAGAGTTCTGTCGGTGGCGCGCTCATCGCAGCGTCATGTCGGAGGTTGGTAATGCCACTTTGCCACGTCTGATAATTTGGTCAGACCGGATTTACCCGGGCTTTTTGAAACGAAGGTCCAGTTCGGACGGCCGCTCAACGGTATCGGTTCAGCAGCCGGTCCAGCGTGCCGTCCGCAATCATGCGTTCGATGGCTTGGTTCAGGGTTGGCAACAGCTCGGCCCGGTGAGGCGATAGCGCGCAGCCCAACTGGTAGGGCTCGACCTCCATCAGCTCGCGCAGGCCGGCGGCGGGATGGGCCCTGAGGTAGTAGGTGAGCGCGGCCCTCTCGGTGACGGCATAGCGGATGCGTCCCAGGGCCAGGCGGCGGAGGTTGGTTTCCGCGTCGGCGACGTCCTCGCGCCTGACGGCCTGCTCGAAGGCCTGGTCGAGGACCGGATAGCGGTAGCCCAGCACGGTGCCCAGCGCCTCATCGCGCAGGTCCTGCAGCCGCGACACCCCGGGCGCGTCGGGCCCCGCTGCGATGACGCCCGCGCCAGACAGGAAGGGCTGCGTCCACAGCAGCTTGCCGCCCAACCATTCCGCCTTGGCGTGGCACAGCAGGTCGGCGGCGCCCGAGACGAGTGCGGCCGTCACACGCTTGCTGGGCAGGGCCACGAAGACCGGGCTCAGCCCCAGGCGGCGGGCCAGCGCTTCACCCAGGTCTTTGAGGATGCCGTCCACCGGCCGGTGGTCCTCCATCCGCAGCAGCGGCATGGACTGACTGGTGGGCGTGACGATGCGCAGGGGTGGCGGCTCGGCGGCGCTGGCCTGCGCCAGCACCAGTGCAGGCGCGGCCAGGGCCAGCCGGGCACGCATGAGCCAGGCAGGGCGCTCGCGCCGCTGAGATCCTTGCGTCATCGCGTCGGTGTCGGCCTTGACCGCTCAGCCCTTGCGCCGGTTGTAGACGTCGAAGACGACGGCGGCCAGCAGGACCGTGCCCTTGATGACCTGCTGCCACTCGATGCCGATGCCCAGGATGGACATGCCGTTGTTCATGACGCCCATGATGAAGGCACCGATCACCGCGCCGATGACCTTGCCCACGCCGCCCGACGCAGACGCGCCGCCGATGAAGCAGGCGGCGATGACATCCAGTTCGAAGCCGAGGCCCGCCTTGGGCGTGGCGGTGTTCAGCCGGGCGGCGAACACCAGGCCGGCCAAGGCGGCCAGCACGCCCATGTTGACGAAGCACAGCAGCGTCAGCCGCTCGGTCGGAACGCCCGACAGGCGCGCGGCGCGCTCATTGCCGCCCAGCGCGTATACGCGACGACCCAGTGTGGTGCGCTGGGTCAGGAAGGCATAGGCGGCGATCAGCGCCGTCATCATCAGCAGCACGTTCGGAAAGCCCTTGTAGGAAGCCATCAGCCAGACCAGGCCCGCCAGCGCTCCCGACTGCGCAGCCAGCCGCAGGCCGAAGAGCACGACGGGCTCGGACGCGATGCCCAGCGCGGCCGACCTGCGGAGTGTGGCCAGTTCCCGCAGCGCCAGCACGACGATGAGCAGCAAGCCGGCGCCCAGCGAGGTGAGGTGATGCTCGTCGCCCGCCGGCCAGTCCGGCAGGAAGCCGCTGCTGAGGGTCTGGAAGCTCTCGGGGAAGGGGCCGAGCGATTGGCCGCCCAGCAAGGCCAGCGCCAACCCCTTGAACACCAGCATGCCGGCGAGGGTGACGATGAAGGACGGGATCTTCAGGTAGGCGACGAACCAGCCCTGCAGCCCGCCGATGACGGCGCCGGCCAGCAGGCACAGCGCGAAGGCCGGCAGGACCGGCCAGCCCATCTCGACCATCAGCACCGCCGCCAGTGCGCCGACGAAGCCGCACACCGAGCCCACGGAGAGGTCGATGTGGCCCGCCACGATGACCAGCAGCATGCCCAGGGCCATCACGACGATGTAGCTGTTCTGCAGGAACAGATTGGTCAGGTTCAACGGCTGCAACAGCGTGCCGTCGGTGACCACCTGAAAGAAAGCCATGATGCCGACGAGCGTCAGCAGCATGCCGTAGTCGCGCAGGTGCGCGGACAGGAAGGTGCGCAGTGAATTGGGAAGCATGGGGTCGGTTCAGTGGGCGCCCAGCAGGGCATGCATGACGGTTTCCTGGGTGGCACCCGCGGCCGGCATTTCGCCGACGAGTTCACCCTCGTTCATCAGATAGAGGCGGTCGCACATGCCGAGCAGTTCGGGCAGTTCCGACGAAATCATCAAGATCCCGCGTCCTTCTGCGGCGAGGCTGGCGATGAGGCTGTAGATCTCGAACTTGGCGCCGACGTCGATGCCGCGTGTGGGTTCGTCCAGGATCAGCAGGTCGGGCTCGGTGAACAGCCACTTGGCCAGCACCACCTTCTGCTGGTTGCCGCCTGAAAGCTCGCCGACCTTTTGCGCGACGCCCGAACAGCGCGTGCCCAGCCGTTGGCGGAAATCGCTCGCCACCGCGTGCTCTGCGGCGTCGTCGATGACGCCCAGGCGCGAGACGCCTTCGAGGCGACACAGGCTGGTGTTGCGGGCGATGCTGTCGTGCAGCACCAGGCCCAGGGCCTTGCGGTCCTCGGTCACATAGGCCATGCCGGCCTTCACGGCGCGCCGCACGTTCGACACGTCGACCTGGTGGCCAGCCATCCACGCGGAGCCGCGGATGCGCCGCCCCCAGGAACGGCCGAAAACGCTCATCGCCAGTTCGGTGCGGCCGGCGCCCATCAGCCCGGCGATGCCGACGATCTCGCCGCGGCGCACGTTCAGGTTGACGCCCTTGATGGCCTCGCGCCCCACGTGCAGCGGATGCTCGACCCACCAGTCGCGCAACTCGAAGAGCGGCTCGCCGGGGCTGGATGCGCGCTTCGGATAGCGGTCCTTCATCTCGCGCCCGACCATCGCCCGGATGATGCTGGCCTCGTCCGGCGGGGCCTCGCGGCAGTCCATCGTCGCGATGCTGGCGCCATCGCGCAGCACCGTGATGGCGTCAGCGACGGCGGCGATCTCGTTGAGCTTGTGCGAGATCAGCACGCAGGTCACGCCGCGCTCGCGCAGCCGCTTGAGGAGGTCGAGCAGCGCCTTGCTGTCGTCCTCGTTGAGGCTGGCCGTCGGCTCGTCCAGGATCAGCAGCCTGACGTCCTTGGCCAGCGCCTTGGCGATCTCGACCAGCTGCTGCTTGCCGACGCCGATGTCGCCGACCCGCGTGTTGGGCGACTCGCTCAGGCCGACCTGGCGGAGCAGTTCAACGGCGCGTTCGTGCGTGCGGCTCCAGTCGATGACGCCGTGCCGCGCCTGTTCATGGCCGAGGAACAGGTTCTCGGCAATCGACAGCTGCGGGATCAGCGCCAGCTCCTGATGAATGATGACGATGCCCAACTGCTCGCTGTGCCGGATGCCGTTGAAGCGGCGCAACTCGCCGTCGAACCAGATCTCGCCCTCGTACTCCGGGTGCGGGTAGACGCCCGACAACACCTTCATCAGCGTGGACTTGCCCGCGCCGTTCTCGCCGATGACCGCGTGGATCTCGCCGTGCTGGATGGCCAGGTCCACATGGCGCAGCGCCACCACTCCATGGAACTTCTTGCTGATCGCGCGCATCTCCAGCAGCGCGGTCGACTCTTCGATTGCCATCTTTCTATCCATTCGGGTGCTCGATCCCGTAAGCGGGCCGAGCGCCGGGCCGCTCCCAAGCCGGCCCGCCTTGGGCGATGTGCTTGTCGGTCAACCCGGCAAGCATCGCCGTCCCCTCGGGGGACCGACCAGAATTGCCCGCGTTCAGCAGGCAAGGTTGGGCGAGGGGCGTCACTTGAGCTGACTTTCCTTGTAGTAGCCGCTGTCCACCAGCACCGGTTTCCAGTTCGTGGCATCGACCGCCACGGGCTTGAGCAGGTATGAGGGCACGACCTTGACGCCGTTGTTGTAGGTCTTGGTGTCGTTCACCGTCGGCGTTCGGCCGCTGAGCGCGGCATCCACCAGATCGGCCGTCACCTTGGCCAGCTGGCGCGTGTCCTTGAACACCGTGGACGCCTGGTCGCCGCGCAGGATCGCCTTGACAGACGACAGGTCGGCGTCCTGGCCGGTGATCACCGGCATCGGCTGGCTGGCGCTGCCGTAGCCCACGCCCTTGAGCGACGAGATGATGCCGATGGACAGCACGTCGGCGGGCGCCAGCACGGCGTGCAGCTTGTCCTTGCCGTAGAAGGCGGACATCAGGTTGTCCATTCGCGCCTGGGCGGTGGCGCCGTCCCAGCGCAGGATGCCCACCTTCATCGCGCCGACCTGCTTGCTGCGGATGACGAGCTTGCCGCTGTCCAGATAGGGCTTGAGCACGCTCATCGCGCCCTCGTAGAAGAAGCCGGAGTTGTTGTCGTCGGGCGAGCCGGCGAAGACCTCGATGTTGAACGGCCCCTTGCCCTGCTTCAGGCCGAGCCTGTCGACGATGGACTGCGCCTGCAGCACGCCGACCTGGAAGTTGTCGAAGGTGGCGTAGTAGTCGACATGCTTGGTGCCGCGGATCAGGCGGTCATAGGCCACCACCTTCACGCCCTTCTCGGCCGCCTTCTGCAACATGCCCGACAGCGTGCTGCCGTCGATGGAAGCGATGACCAGGGCCTTGGCGCCCTTGGTCACCATGTTCTCGATCTGGGCGAGCTGGTTGGGAATCTCGTCGTCGGCGTACTGCAGATCGACCTGGTAGCCCAGCGCCTTCAGGCTGCCCACCATGTTGTCGCCATCGGCGATCCAGCGCTGGGAACTCTTGGTCGGCATCGCGATGCCGACGAGGCCCTTGCCCTGTGCCCAGGCGGGCGCGCAAGGTGCGAGCGCCAGCGCGAGGCCGAGCGCGAGGAAGCGGTTGCGACGCATGGTCTTGTCTCCGTGTAGTGGTTTCGAGAGCAGGTGGCAGGGCGAGGCCATCAGACGGTTCCCCGGCGCGCTTCGAGGCCCAGGCGAATCTCGTTCAGGCGCGCCTCGGTGAGCTGGAAGCGCAGGATGACCACCAGGGCCACCAGCAGGCCGATGGTCGGGATGCCGGACAGCAGCACGCGGATCATGAACAGCGATTCCTCGTCCTGCACGGGCAGCTTGGCATCGAAGCCGGTGAACTGCAGGATCCACCCCGAGGCGCCGTTGCCCAGGGCCAGGCCCACCTTGCTGATCCATGACTGGCACGCGGCGAAGGAGCCCTCGCGGCGCTGGCCGGTCTCCAGCTCGTCATGGTCGATCACGTCAGCCATGGCCGAGCCGTAGATGGTCCAGAAGCCGGCGCCGGTGAAGGCCACGCAGCCGCTGGCGAGCAACTGCAGCCAGGGCAGCTCGGGGTTGTAGAAGAACCAGTCACCGATGAAGGCGCAGATGGCCAGCGACAGCACGGTGATCAACGCATTGCGCTTGCCCCAGCGGTGTGCCACCCAGCCAGCGAATGGAATGCCGGCCAGGCCCATCACCATGCCCGACACGCCCATGGCCGAGTTCCACTGCGTGCCCAGGGCCACATCGCCGCGGCAGACGTAATACAGCGTCGTGTAATAGCCCAGCAGGCCCACCATGGCGGTGGCCATGCCATAGGCCAGCATGGTGCCCAGCAGCTTGCGGAACGGCCGGTTGCGCAGCGTGCGGTAGAGCGTGTCCTTGAAGGGCACCTTGAAGGTCTGGGTCACCACCACCTTCTCGTAGTAACGCTCCTTGACCAGGAAGAACATCGCCAGCGAGATCGCCACCATGATGGCGCCGAGGATGGACGTGTAGACCTGGGCGCCCAGCAGGATGTCGGGCTTGCCATCCGCGCCTTTGAAGAAGTGCAGCGTCGTGAATTGAGCCGCCACGAACATGCCCAGCTCGGGGATCTTCTGGATCGCGTTCTTGATCGCCATCACGCTGGTGCGCTCGTGATAGTCGGGCGTCATCTCCGAGCCCAGGCTCACCCACGGCATGTTGAAGCAGGCCATCACGGGCACGTAGATGGCCAGCGACACCAGGATGAAGATGAAGTATTCGGTGTCGCTCCAGCCCCGGCCGACGGCGAACATCAGCGGCAGGCCGATGCCGGCCAGCACGCCGCCCACCAGCATGAAGGGCCGCCGTCGCCCCCAGCGTGTGCGGGTGTTGTCCGACAGCCAGCCGAAGAAGGCGTCGGAGGCGGCGTCGATGAAGATCTTGATGCCCAGCGCCGTCGAAATCAGGCCCGGCGCGACGCCCAGGCCGACATTGAATACGTGAAAGGCCAGTGACTGATAGAGCCAGTGCCCCCACATGTCCAGGAAGGAACCCAGGCCATAGCCCATCTTCTGCGGCAGGGGGACACGGTCCCGAACGACGGTGGTGGTCATGGCGTCCGTCCGGCTCACAGGATGGTGCGCGTGCGCATCACATCGGCGTAATAGCGGGCCGACAGCTTGGGCGTGCGCAACTGCGTGGCGTAATCGCAATGCACGATGCCGAAGCGGCGCTGGTAGCCGTCTTCCCACTCGTAGTTGTCGATGAACGACCACAGGAAGTAGCCCTTCAGCGGCACGCCGTCGGCAATCGCGCGGTGGGCCTCGCGCAGGTGACTTGCCGGCGCGCACATAGGTCCCTGTGTAGATGTTCAGCCCGAGGTGGTCAGTCGGCAGGCTGATGAGGTCGAAATCGCCCGGCCGCACATCGGGCGCATCCGGGCCGACGCGTTCGAGGTACTCCGCGGGATAACGGCCGGCATGCATGGCGCCCAGCACATGCGCGTTCATCTGCAGGAACCAGGCCTTGGCCGCGGCGATGTCGGCCGGCGTTTCGGTCACGGGAATGCAGACATCGAGGTTGTCCGTCAGGCCGACGACCGCGCCGGCGCCGCCGAACTCGCGCACGGCCCGCACGCCATGGCCGTGGCACAGCAGCGCATGGTGGAAGGTCTGGTTGACGACGGCGGCGCTCTCAGTGCGGCCGGGCGCCTTGGTGCCGTARCCATAAGCCAGCTGCGTGAARCAGCGGATCTCGTTCATCGTGATCCAGTGCTTCACCTCGCCGGCGAAGGCCTTGACGATGGTGTCGGCATAGCGCGCGAACGCGTCCACCGTCACSCGCGACGCCCAGCCGCCGCGGTCTTCCAGCGCCTGCGGCAGGTCCCAGTGGAACATCGTCACCCAGGGCTCGATGCCGTGCTTCTTCATGCTGGCAAACAGGCGGTGATARAAGTCCAGGCCGGCGGGGTTCAGCTCACCGTCGCCGTTCGGGTAGATGCGCGGCCAGGCCAGGGACAGGCGGTAGTACTTCAGGCCCAGCGAGGCCATCAGCGCGAAGTCCTCGTCGAAGCGGTTGTAGTGGTCGCAGGCGACGTCGAGGGTGTCGCCGTCRTGCACCTTGCCGGGTGTGCGGCAGAAGCGGTCCCAGATGGATTCGCCCTTGCCGTCGGTGAAGGCGGCACCCTCGATCTGCGGTGCGGCGGCGGCAACGCCGAAGACGAAGTCGGCGGGGAAGGGGCTGGAGTAGGTCAGTGCAGTCATGAGGTCAGGGGCGCGGCGCCGTCAGGGCGCCAGAAGGGGAGCAAGGGGAGCTTCCAGGCTGCGGGCCCAGATCTCGTAGCCCTGCGGACTGAGGTGCAGCCAGTCCGGCAGGATGTCCTTGGACAGCGTGCCGTCCGGGTTGGAGAGTTGCTTGCCGATGTCGAGGAAGACAACCTGCTTGCCATCGGCAAGCGTCGGCAGCAATGCATTGATCCTGGCGTTATGGCGGCGTGTCGGGTCGTCGGGCTTCTCGCCGCGCGGAAAGAGTGCCAGCAGCAGCACCTTGGCCTGCGGCTGGCGCTTCTTGATCTCTTCGAGGTTGGCGCGGGTGCCGGCCACCGTCAGCGCCGGTTCTTCCATCCGTTCACCGGTGTTGTTGGTGCCGATCATCACGACGATGACCTTCGGCGCCATGCCGTCCAACTCGCCGTTCTGCAGGCGCCACAACAGGTTCTCGGTGCGGTCGCCGCCAAAGCCGAGGGCGACGGCGTTGTGCTTGGCGAAGTGCGTCGCCCAGGCGGCCTTGCCTTCGTTCTCCCAGCCCTGGGTGATGGAGTCACCAACGAAGACGAGGTCCACGCGCCGGCCGGCCTCGCGGTGCGCCTTGATCTCTGCCAGCTTCTGTTCATGGCGAGGCAGCCACCAGTCGACGGCCCAGGACTCCTGCAGTCGCTGCGGCGTGACGGACTGGGTGCGGTAGTCGGGGCAGGCAGTCGCCGCCTTGCCCTGCTTGCTGATGCGCAGCCTGCTGATCTGCACTTCACCGCTGCCGGTGCCTTCCAGCGCGAAAGGTACGGGGACCGCGGAGAAGTCGTCGCCGTCGCGCCAGAAGCATTTCAGCGCGAAGGACAGGTGCTGGCGGCCTTTGCCAGCAAGCTCGCGGCCGGCGAACAGGAAAGGGATCTTGCGCTCGCAGTCCTGGCCGCAGCCAAGCTTGAACTTCATGCCGCCGTGGGCCAGGTCGACGACGTTCAGGTCGAACTCGATGGTGCCTTCGGCGAGGTAGGGCCGCAGGTCCAGCGGCGGGCCGTCTTGCCAGCGCAGCTGCGCGATCCAGCTGTTGCTGAACTGCAGCGTCAGTGCGCCGTCGTCGCCGCGCCGTGCGGCGACATGGCTGTTGGGCACGCGCGGGTTGGCCGGCTTGGGCACTGTGACGCGGTCGCCAACCAGCTTGGCCTCGCCTTCGAAGTCGGTGACAGCGATCTGCCAGTCCTTGAGATCCAGGGCCGATGCGCCCAGGGGCAGCAGCGCGAGCAGGGCGATCAAGAGGAGGCTCTTCATGGCGTTCACTGCAAGGTGCGCGACTGGCCAGGCTTGAGCTTCAGCTCGACGACGCGCTCGCCGATGCGCACGCGCCCGCCGCCCGCACCGGCGACCGAGCGCACGGTGGCACGCTTGAGCTTGCCTGCCGCCCAGGCGATGTCGACCTCGAAACCGCCGCGGGCGCGCAGGCCCTTCACTGCGCCGTCGGACCAGGCGGCGGGCAGCGCGGGCAGCAGATGGATGGTGCCATCGTGCGACTGCAGCAGCATCTCGGCGATGGCCGCCGTGGCGCCGAAGTTGCCGTCGATCTGGAACGGCGGATGCGTGTCGAAAAGGTTGGGATAGGTGCCGCCCTGGTTGACTTCGCCGCCAGCGCGCGCCGCGCGGGCGCCGGGCTGGGACAGCAGGCCGTGCAGCAGGCGGTGGGCGCGGTCGCCGTCGTGCAGGCGCGCCCAGAAGGCGATCTTCCACGCCATCGACCAGCCGGTGCTCACATCCCCGCGTGCCTCCAGCGTCTTGCGCGCCGCGGCTGCGAGCTCGGGCGTGTGCATCGGCGAGATCCGGCGGCCGGGGTAGAGGGCGTAGAGGTGGGAGATGTGGCGGTGCGTGTCCCGCGGCGTGTCGAGCACGGGATCCTTCAGCTCCGCCTGCCACTCCAGCAGCTGCCCCCAGCTGCCGATGCGCGGGCCGGCGAGGCGGTCGCGCAGCGCGATGGCGCGGTCACGCGCAGCATGCTCGCCGAGCACCTCAGCGGCGCGCGCCATGTTGTCGAAGTGGTCCCACAGGATCTGCTGGTCATAGGCCACGCCGTCCTGGATGGGCCCATGCTCGGGCGACCAGCCATTCGGCGCGACCAGCTGGCCGTCGGCGTTCTCCTTGAGCCGGTCTTCCCAGAACTCGCCCACTTCCTTGAGCACCGGCCAGGCCTGTTCGCGCAGGAAGCGCTTGTCCTGCGTGAAGGCGTAGTGCTCCCAGAAGTGGCGCGCGTACCAGGCGTTGCCGGTCATGTTCCAGAGGTAGGTCTGGGCGCCGAAAGGATTGGTGGCCGTGCGCAGCGCCCAGCCGCGCATGGGCTGGCCTTGCGCGTTCAGGAAGGTCTCGACCGGGGGTTGCACCGAGTGGTCCCACGGCGGCGTCTCGGGCGGCAGGGCGGTCGCGTCCTTGCGGGCCAGCGCCGCGCGTTCGGCCACGGGGCGGCGCCACATCGGCACCAGGTCCTGCACGAAGGCGTGGAAGGGCCGCGCGGCCTCGGCCAGGTTGGTCGGCTCGGCCGGCCAGTAGTTCATCTGCAGGTTGATGTTGGAGTGGTAGTCGCTGTTCCACGGCGGCTGCAGGTGATCGTTCCACAAACCTTGCAAATTGGCCGGCAATGAGCCGCGCGAGCTGCTGACGAGCAGGTAGCGGCCGAACTGGAAGTACAGCGCCTCCAGTTCGGGGTCACCGCCGCTCTTTGTGTACGCGGCCAGTCGGGCGTCAGTGGTCAGCGCGCGGCGCTCGGTCGGGCTGGCGCCCAGGCTGAGCTCCACGCGGCCAAGCAGCGCCCGCACGTCGCTCTCATGTGCGGCCTGCAACTGGTCCCACGCCTGGGCGGCAGCCTCGGCCACCTGAGCCTGAACGCGCGGCAGCGGCGCCGCGCCGTTGACCCGCCCGTGCGCGTAGCTGGTGCCGGCGCCCAGCACCAGCGTCAGTGCGTTGACGCCACGCAGCACCAGGTGATTGCCGTCGACGCTGACGCTGCCGCCTTCGTGCACGACCCGCAGCTGGCTGGCATAGGCCAGCCCGTTGGGCAGCCGGCCCACGGCGGTCAAGGTGCTGCCGGCCGCGGACAGCGCGGCGCCATGGCGGTCGGTCAGCGCGATACGGCCGTTGTAGCGGCCCGGCTGGTCGGCGCTGAGCCGCCAGGCGATGACCTGCGCCGGGTGGCTGGCGATGGTCTGGCGCTCGAAGCGAACGCCGGCCTGCGTGTAGCTCAGGCGGTGCTCTGCGCGGGCCAGGTCCAGCTCGCGGCGGTAGTTGGTCACCGGTGTCGCGGCACCGTCGAGTTCGAGCACGACGTCGCCGAACGGCTGGAAGGCGCCGAGCACACGCTCGTCGCCCGTCCACAGCGTGATGTCGTTGAACTGCAGGCGGTCGCGCGCGACCTGGCCGAACAGCATCGCGCCGAGGCGGCCGTTGCCGATGGGTAATGCGCGTTGCTCCCAGCCCTGCGCCGTGTCGGGCGCCGGCGCGTCATAGCGCAGCACCAGGTCCGCGGCCTGCACCGGCAGGACCAGGCCCAGCGACAGCGACAGAGACAGCAGGAGGCGGCGCAGCATCGCTCAGCGGGGGCGGCCCATGGTGATGCGCAGCATCACCGGTTCGGCCGGCAGGTTCAGGCCGTAGTCGACCTGGTCGCCGTTCCATACGCGGCGCATCTGCCAGCGGCCCTGGGCGTCGAACTCGCCCTCCTCGGCGCGCAGCATCATGCCGCTGGTGCCGGCGGCGGGCTCCATGCGCACACGCACGCGGTGGCCGATGAGGATGAACTGGTCCGGCGCGATCTGGGCCAGTGCGGCGCCGCCGCCGGGCTCCTCCGTGCCCGGCGCGGGCTTGGCGAACTCGCCGCCCCAGCTCGCCTCGCCGAAGCGGCCCAGCCGGTAGGTCAGCTTGGCCGTCCAGCCGGGGAAGTCGAGCTGCTGGGGCTGGCGGTCGTCGCCCTCGGCGACGCCCTGCGTGCGGCCCTCGAAGGCCCACTGCGCCCATTGGCGCTGGATGGGCGCGAACATGCGGTAGACGCGCTCGAAGGGTTCGACCAGCGTCTTGTCGGTGGCCAGCGTGCCCAGCGGGTGGTTGCTGTAGTTGAAGTAGTCGGTGCCGAAGGGCGACACGCCGATGGCGCCGCGGCCCAGGATGGCGTAGATGAAGCGTGCATAGCCCGGCTTGGTTCCCATCTCCGGCACCCACAGCGCGTTGTCCGGGCGCTGGAACAGGCGCAGGTTGGCGTTCACCTGGGCCGACTCGATGTTGTAGATGTCAGGGCCGACGATGTCGATGGCGGGCGCGGCGGCCTTGTAAATGTCGATGACGTCATGCGTCGGGCCGCCGCTGGCGAAGTTGCTCTTCCAGGGCTTGGGCGGCTGCTCCAGCGGGTCGCGCAGCGCGTTGTTAACGTACATCGGCAGGTCGTAGACGGCGCGGCCGGCGACGGCGATGTCGTTGATGTATCGGGCGATGGCCCAGGCGTGGAAGTACTCGTCGGCATAGTCGCCGTAGACCTGGCGCCAGGTCCCTGATGCCGCAGCGACGGGCTTCTTGCGCGCCAGCACCGCGGCCGGCACCGGCTGCTCGAAGGCTGCCTGCGCGGCCTTGCCGAAGTCACGCACCAGCCCGTAGGTGCCCACCTCGTTCTGCACCTGCACCATCAGCACGGTGCGCTGCTTATCGTCGATCTTCTTCAGGTGCGTCATGAAGGCAACGAAGGCGCGCTTGTCGTGCTTCAGCGTCTCGGCACCGAAGGGGCTCAGGCTGTAGTTGGGCTTGCCTTCGGGATCAACGTTGGCGGGAAAGCGCTTGGTGTCCAGCTTGACCCAGGCGGGCGTGTACTGGGCGCTGGTGTTCTTCCAGGTGGCGAACCACAGGATGATGAGGCGCTTGTTCTGCTCGCGCGCCTGCTTGACGAGCACGTCGACAAAGCTGAAGTCGAACTTGCCCTCCTCGGGTTCGACCTGCTCCCAGGCGACCGGCATCAGCACGGTGTTGGCCCGCAGGTCGTTGGCGGCGGCCCACACGGGACCCAGCCCGGCGGGGTAGTTGCTGGAGTTGTGCGCCTGCGCGCCCAGGATCAGGAAGGGTTTGCCGTCGACGAGCAGCGCGTGGCGGCCGTCCTTTGCCACGAGGCGGGGAGCCTCGGTGGCATGTGCTGTGGAGATCAGGCAGGCGAGCGCCGCCGCCAGGAGGAGTTGTTTGGTCTTCATCGGACTTCCGAAAAGCGTCCGGCGACCCGAAGGTCGCCGGACCATTGCCATGCTCAGAACGAGTAGCTGGCCTGCACCGAGTAGCGGCGACCGGTGTAGTTGACCGCACGGGTCATCATGCCGATGTTCTGCTGCATCAACTGGCGGGCCAGCGCGTTGTTCAGGTTCTGGCCCTCGACGCTCAGGCTGAACTTGTCGTTGAAGCGGTAGCTGATGCCGGCGTCGACCTGGCCGTAGTCGTCGCTCCAGGTCGGCAGCGCATAGGCCACGGCCGTGCCGTTGGTCAGCCGGCCGTCGCCGCTGCGCGTGCCGTTGACGTTGACGCCCTGCAGGTACTTGGAACGCCAGCTGTAGGCCACGCGTGCCGAGATCGGGCCGTAGTCATACAGCAGCGCCAGGTTGTAGGCGTTCTTGGACAGGTTGGTCAGCGGCAGGTTGCCGAAGGTGCGGCCATCGGTGTCGCAACCGTTGATGTTCAGGTTCAGGTTGGCCGCATCGGTGCTGGTGCCGGCGCAGAAGGGCGTGGTGACGGGGTCGTAGGGTTTGGTCTTGCTGGTCACGTAGGTGTAGTTGGCCTGCACCCCGATGCCCGACATCCAGCCCGGCAGCATGTCGAAGTAGCGCTGGAAGGCGAGCTCGAAGCCGCGGGCGTGGCCCTTGCTGCCATTGACCGGCGAGGTGACCGTGAAGTTCAGCGGGTTGTTGGCCGCATCGCGCAGCACGGTCGTCGCCGACTGCTTGACGATGATGTCCGACAGCTGCTTGTTGAACACCGCCAGCGTCACCGAGCCGTTCTTGGCGAAGTACCACTCGGCCGTCAGATCGACCTGTGTGGACTTGACGGGCTTGAGCAGCGGGTTGCCGCTGGCCGAACCGCTCAGGTTGACGCCGTCGATGACCAGCACCGTGTCGTTGTTCTCGGTGTGCTTGGTCGTCGTCAGTTCCATCGACGTGTAGGCCTGCATGTCCGCGAAGTCCGGACGCGAGACGCCCTTGGCGACGGCGGCGCGGAACTGCAGCTTGTCGCTGGCCTTGAAACGCATGTTCAGGCTGGGCAGCACATCGACATAGCTTTGCTCGGCGCTGATCGGTGTGGTGAAGCTGGCGATGATCGGCACCGGCACGCCGGTCACGGTCTGGCCCGGGGTTGGCGTGATGCCCGGGTTGTAGTTGAAGACCGTGTAGCCGCTGGCCTTCATGTCCGTGCGCACGGCGCGCAGGCCGACGTTGCCGTCGATCGGCGCACCAGCGTCGGTGAAGTCGAAGCGAAGCTGGGCGTAGGCGGCCTGCGTGCGCTCATGCTGCTCGTTGGTGCCCGCCGGGTTGGTGCCGAAGCTGGCCGGCGACCACGTCGCGCAGCCGCTGCCCCAGCCCTGTGCGGCCGTCTGCTCGGCGCACAGGATGTCGTGGTACTTGTGCAGCGCGGCGTAGCTGGTCGGGTAGTCCTTGGCCAAGGACACGGCAGGCACGTAGATCGGGGGCACGCTCTGGCCGCCGAAGAAGTTCTTGAACTCGTGCAGGCGGGTGGGCGCGTTGAAGCGCGGGTCGTTCAGGTAGGCCAGGCCGCTGATGTCCCAGCCACGCTGCCAGGTCTGCGTGATGGCCGACCAGTTGTAGTCGGGCACCGTCTTGGTGGTGGTCGCGTCGCGGTCGGTCAGGCGGATGCCGAAGGTCAGGTCCTGCAGCACGGCGTGGTCGAAGTTGAACTTGGCGTCCGCGCGCCAGGCCTTCTGCTCGGCCTTGCTGCGGTCCAGGTGTTCCATCGTGAACGCCCAGTAGTAGTTGGCCTTGTTCTGGAGGGCGGCCAGGTCGCTGGCATCGAAGACAACGCGCGGCGTCGAGCCCGTCAGATCCAGCGTCTCCTTGGGCATCAGCAGGCCGGTGGCGACGGTGGAGTCGAAGGCGTTGGTGTCGGACTTGACCAGTTGCAGGTCGGTGCTGAAGCTCCAGCGGTCATTGGCCTTCCACGCCAGGTTCCAGCCCAGGTCCTTCGTCTTGGAGTTGCGCGTCATGTAGCGCGTGTCGGCGCCGAAGTTGACGCCGCCGTCGACTGGCGAGGTCAGCGTGCCGCTGACGAAGACGTTGTTGGCGTTGTATTTGGCGTCGCTGCCGATGACGAGGTTCCAGGGCGTGGTCTGCGCGAACAGTGCGTTCTCGTCCCACTGCATCTTGTACTTGGACTGGAAGTAGGTGAGCGAACTGCTGATGTCGTTCTTCTTCCACTGCAGCGCGCCGTAGAGGCCGTTGCGCGCCCGCTCGAAATTGGAGTCGCGCCATTGCGCGCCCTTGGGCACCCAATGCGTGCCGTCGATGTTGTAGTAGGGCTCAACCTGCCACAGGTCGGTGCGCGTCGAGCTCTTGCTGTGCGCCAGGCTCAGCAGCACGCCGACGTCGCCGACGTCGGTCTTCCAGCGGTTGGACAGCAGGCCGGACGCCGAGGGGCTGAACTTGCCCTGCAGCTCGTTGTACTTTCCGACGGCGGTGATGTGGCCCTTGAAACCGGGGTTGTCGAAGGGCATGGCGGTACGCAGGTTCACCAAGCCGCCGATGGAGCCTTCGATCTGGGCGGCCGACGGGTTCTTGAACACGTCCACCGCAGCCAGCAGTTCGGGCGGCACGTCCTCGAAGTTCAGCGCACGGCCGCCGTTGGCCGAGAAGGTGTCGCGGCCGTTCACTTCCGAGCGCACATAGCTCAGGCCGCGGATGTTGACGCTGGAGCCTTCGACCGAGTAGTGCTCGGGGTCGCCCTTGGACATGGTGCGGTCGATGGTCACGCCGACGATGCGCTGCAGCACCTCGGTGACGGACTGGTCAGGCAGCTTGCCGATGTCGTCGGCGACGATGGAGTCGACGATCTCGTCGGAGTTCTGCTTGATTCTCTGTGCCGATTCCAGTGCCGCGCGGCGGCCCGAGACGACGACGGTCTCGACCTTCTGGACGGGCGCGGACGCCGCGGGCGCGGGGGCGGCGGGCGGCGTCTGCGCAAAGGCGATGCCGCTGCTGAGCAGGGCGGCCTGGGCGGCGGCAATGGAGATGGCGGTGCGGCGGGGGTGATGGTGTTTCACTGTGTCTCCTGTCGTTGTTGTGGGGCGTTTGCCCTGTGTCTTACAGCTGGTTCGGCGGGTGAAAGAAAGGTGGAATCAACATCGCCTGGGTCGGAGGACCCATGGCATTCGCTGCGACTGATCGAGGGTGTTTGACATTGGCAGCGTTGTTGGTCGGGGTGACGGGGGGTGCGGTCGGTGAAGGTGTCGTCAGCGGGCCGTCAACCGCAAAACCGATTGACCAGGTTCTCCAGCACTTCCTGTCGGCCCGAGACCGGCGCGACGTCGGTGTTCCTGGCGAGCACCTCTTCAGCCAGCTCGGCCAGCGAGCGGCGGCCTTGCAGGATGTCCTGGCCGGCSGGCTGGTCCCAACCCGCATAGCGCGTGTCGACGGCAGCCTTGAGCCGCCCGTCCACGACCATCTTCTCGGCGATCAGCAGCGCCTGCGCGCACACATCCATGCCGCCGATRTGACCGTGGAACAGGTCCGCCGCATCAATGCTCTGCCGGCGCACCTTCGAATCAAARTTCAGCCCGCCCGAGCCCAGGCCGCCCGCCTGCAGCACGTGGTACAGCGCCAGCGCCGTCTCCGGCACGTTGTTGGGGAACTGGTCGGTGTCCCAGCCCNTCTTTCCAGTTCAGGAAGACCCAACCGCAAAACCGATTGACCAGGTTYTCCAGCACTTCCTGTCGGCCCGAGACCGGCGCGACGTCGGTGTTCCTGGCGAGCACCTCTTCAGCCAGCTCGGCCAGCGAGCGGCGGCCTTGCAGGATGTCCTGGCCGGCGGGCTGGTCCCAACCCGCGTAGCGCGTGTCGACGGCAGCTTTCAGCCGCCCGTCCACGACCATCTTCTCGGCGATCAGCAGCGCCTGCGCGCACACATCCATGCCGCCGATGTGACCGTGGAACAGGTCCGCCGCATCAATGCTCTGCCGGCGCACCTTCGAATCAAARTTCAGCCCGCCCGAGCCCAGGCCGCCCGCCTGCAGCACGTGGTACAGCGCCAGCGCCGTCTCCGGCACGTTGTTGGGGAACTGGTCGGTGTCCCAGCCCAGCTGCGGGTCRCCSCGGTTCATGTCCAGGCTGCCCAGGATGCCCAGGGCCCCKGCGGTCGCGATCTCRTGCTCGAAGCTGTGGCCCGACAGCGTGGCGTGGTTGGCCTCGATGTTGACCTTGACCTCCTTCTCCAGCCCGTAGCGCACGAGGAAGCCGTAGACCGTGGCGGTGTCGAAGTCGTACTGGTGCTTGGACGGCTCGCGCGGCTTGGGCTCGATGAGGATGGCGCCCTTGAAACCGATCTTGTGCTTGTACTCGACCACCATGTTCAGGAAGCGRCCCAGCTGGTCCATCTCCTGGCCCAGMCGCGTGTTCAAGAGCGTCTCGTAGCCCTCGCGGCCGCCCCACAGCACATAGTTCTCGCCGCCCAGCTTAAGCGTGGCGTCCATCGCGTCGCGCACCTGCAGCGCGGCCATCTTGAAGATCTCSGGGTCCGGGTTGCTGGCYGCACCGCTCATGAAACGGCGGTGGCTGAACARATTGGCCGTGCCCCAYAGCAGCTTGCGGCCCGTGGCCTGYTGCTTCTCGCCCAGCACGTCGACCATGCGCTGGAAGTTCTCCTGGCTCTCGCGCGGCGTGGCGCCTTCCGGGGCGACGTCACGGTCATGGAAGCAGTAGTANCCTGTTGCTTCTCGCCCAGCACGTCGACCATGCGCTGGAAGTTCTCCTGGCTCTCGCGCGGCGTGGCGCCTTCCGGGGCGACGTCACGGTCATGGAAGCAGTAGTARGGCGCGCCCAGCTTGGCGAAGAATTCGAAGGCTGCGTCGGCCTTGAGCTTGGCCAGCTCCATCGGGCTGCCGCCCTGGAACCAGGGCCGCTCGAAGGTTGCGCCGCCAAACGGGTCCAGCCCCGTCCAGACGAAGTTGTGCCAGTAGCAGACCGCAAAACGCAGGTGGTCTTCCATGCGCTGGCCCAGCACGATGCGGTCGGCGTCGTAGTGCTTGAAGGCCAGCTCGGTCTGGCTGTCGGCGCCCTCGAAACGGATNCGCAGGTGGTCTTCCATGCGCTGGCCCAGCACGATGCGGTCGGCGTCGTAGTGCTTGAAGGCCAGCTCGGTCTGGCTGTCGGCGCCCTCGAAACGGATGGACGGGATGTGTTCGAAATAGCTCATGGCAGGGTCAGGTCATGCGCCACGCAGGCGCTGGTAGAGATCACGAAAGCGCGCCAGGCGAGGAGCCAGGCGGGCATGGCGTTCGGGGTTGGCAGAAAAACGAGCGGCGATGGCAGGGCGGGTGCAGACGGCNGTAGAGATCACGAAAGCGCGCCAGGCGAGGAGCCAGGCGGGCATGGCGTTCGGGGTTGGCAGAAAAACGAGCGGCGATGGCAGGGCGGGTGCAGACGGCGTCAACCTCGCCGCCAGCGGCCAGCCAGCCCAGCCGCGCCGCGCCGAGGGCGCCGCCGGCTTCGCTGCCGGYGTGCACGACGATCTCGACAYCCAGCGCGTCGGCGATCAGCTGCGCCCAGTACGCGCTGCGCGAGCCGCCGCCGACGAGSGACAGCTGCTGCACTTCGGTGCCSGCCGCACGCAAGGCATCCAGCCCATCGGCCAGGCCGAAGGCCACGCCTTCGAGCACGGCATAGGTGCAGTCCGCGCGCGTCGTGTTGGCCTTCAGGCCGTGGAAGACGCCGGGGGCGAAGGGGTCGTTGTGCGGTGTGCGCTCGCCGGCCAGATAGGGCAGGAAGATGGGCGCATTGACTGCGTTGAAAGCTCAGCCAGCAGCGTGGCCTCGTCGGCACCGACTAACGTGCAGAACCAGCGCAAGCAGCTTGCCGCCGACAGCATCACGCTCATCTGGTGCCAGCGCTGCGGCAGGGCATGGCAGAAGGCATGCACGGCCGACGCCGGGTTGGGTCGGTAGCGGTCGTTGACGACRAAGAGCACGCCSGAGGTGCCCAGCGAGATGAAGCCGTCGCCCGGCGCGGTGGCACCAATGCCGATGGCGCTGGCGGCGTTGTCGCCGGCGCCGCCGGCCACGATGACTTCGGCACCCAGGCCCCAGGCCTTGGCCAGCGCGGGCAGCAGCACRSCGCTGGGCTGGTTGCTCTCCACCAGGCGCGGCATCTGCGCGCGCGTCAGGCCGCAGGCGGCCAGCAGCTCGTCGGACCAGTCGCGGCGCGCCACGTCCAGCCACAGCGTGCCGGCGGCGTCGGACGGYTCGGAGACCTTGTCGCCGGTCAGCTGCAGGCGCAGCCAGTCCTTGGGCAGCAGCACGCTGGCCACGCGGGCGAACAGTTCGGGCTCGTGCTGGCGAACCCACAGCAGCTTGGGCGCGGTGAAGCCGGGCATGGCGAGGTTGCCGGCGATGTCGTGCAAGCGCGGTGCGGCAGCGGTGAGCTGATCGCACTCGGCATGGCTGCGGCCGTCGTTCCACAGGATGGCGGGACGCAGGATGGCATCGCTGTCATCGAGCAGCACCGCGCCGTGCATCTGGCCGGACAGGCCGATGGCGCGCACGGCGGCGAAGGCCAGCGGGTGGGCGGTGCGCAGTTGCGCCACCGCGGTGCCGGTGGCCCGCCACCAGTCGGCGGGGTTCTGCTCGGACCACAGGGGTTCGGGGCTNCTGGCCACGCGGGCGAACAGTTCGGGCTCGTGCTGGCGAACCCACAGCAGCTTGGGCGCGGTGAAGCCGGGCATGGCGAGGTTGCCGGCGATGTCGTGCAGGCGCGGCGCGGCAGCGGTGAGCTGATCGCACTCGGCATGGCTGCGGCCGTCGTTCCACAGGATGGCGGGACGCAGGACGGCATCGTTGTCATCGAGCAGCACGGCACCGTGCATCTGGCCGGACAGGCCGATGGCGCGCACGGCGGCGAAGGCCAGCGGGTGGGCGGTGCGCAGTTGCGCCACCGCGGTGCCGGTGGCCCGCCACCAGTCGGCGGGGTTCTGCTCGGACCACAGGGGTTCGGGGCTKGACAGGCTCAGGGCGCTGCCGGCCGTGCCGACGATGCGACCCTCGCCGTCAAGCAGCAGCAGCTTGACTTCGGAGGTGCCGAGATCGATGCCGAGGTACATCAGGTCACCGCCTCGCTGATACCTTCTCCGAGGGCCATGACCGCGCCGCTGTCGGCTAGCGGCAGGGCAGGGCGGGTCAGGCGATAACGCGCCAATGCAGCGGCGCCGACGGCGACGGCGTTCGCGCCGAACAGCGATGTGCGCACGGTGGGCGGTGGCAGGCCGGCCGCAGCGGCGTAGTCATTGAGCATGTCGCTTGCCGGCTTCAGGAAGGGCGTGCCGAGCTCGACCACCGAGCCGCCCAGCACGATGCAGGCGGGGTCGTAGGCGGTGGCCAGGTTCTGCAGCAGCACGCCGAGGTAGCGGCCCGCAGAGGTGACGGCCTTCAGCGTCTCGGGGTCTTCATCGACGAGATGGGCGCGCACCTCGGCCAGCGACCGCAGCACGGTGCCGTCGCCGCTGCCGCCGAGCATGGCGCGCGTGGCAATAAGCGCCTCGGCGCAGCCCAGGCGGCCGCAGGAGCAGCGCGGGCCATTGATCTGCAGCACCATGTGGCCCACCTCGCCGGCAAAGCCGCGGCTGCCCGTCAGCAGGCGGTCACCGACGATGACGCCGGCACCCAGACCCTGGTTGATGGAGACATACAGCAGCGGGTCGGACGCCGGCGCGGGGTTGAACTCCATCTCGCCCAGCGCCGCGACATCGGCTTCGTTCTGTATGAAGAGGGGAACGCCGGCGAGCGAAGTGTCCTGCAGCTTGTCGGCAAGCAGCGCACCCACGGGGACGTCACGCCAACCGAGGTTGGGCGCAAAGTGCAGCACGCCGCGCGCTTCGTTGACACCGCCCGGCAGGCCCACGCCGATGCCAAGGATCTGCTGGCTGGCATCGAGCTGCTTGCGCAGCTTCAGCAGCGCCGTGGCAAGGCTGCCGATGCAGGCCTTGGCCGTGCGGCTGGCGCCGTAGTTGGCAACGGTGCAGGCTTTGACTTCGCCGGTCAACGAGGTGGCGACGACGCGCACCGACTCGATGCCGACCTCGGCACCGAGCAGCAGCAGGCGGCCCGGGTCGATGAACAGCGGAGTGGGGCGGCGGCCGAGGTCGCCGGTCGCGACGACCTCGCGTTCGGCCAGCCAGCCTTCCAGGATCAGCTCGCGCACCAGCAAGCTGACGGTGGACTTCGTCAAGCCGACGGCAACGGCGAGGTCGGCGCGCGACAGCCCCGGATGGGCACAGAGGTGCCTGACCAGCGCCATGCGATTGATGACCTTGAGCAGCTGTTGGCTGCCTGCGGCTTCGGCCTGCATTTGTCTCCTAAGGGTGCCCATGCTTTGAGGGGCTTGGATGCCATATTAGTTCGGCCATCGAACGAAGTAAATACGGTGAAAGCCCCTAGCGCGTCGCCGCCCGACTCGCCGAAGATCGCGCCGCCCGCCGGTCCCGCGGCGAGGCTCAAAAAAATCTTGGCCCAGAGACAGCCATGTCCGATCCTTCCATCCGCAAGATCGTCATCGTTGGCGGCGGCACCGCCGGCTGGATGGCGGCCGCGCCGCTGGCGCAGCGCTTTGCGGCGGCAGGACCGGGCCGCTGCGAGATCGCGCTCGTCGAGTCACCCGACATCGGCACCATCGGCGTCGGCGAAGCGACGCTGCCGCCCATCCGCGCCTACAACCGCACCCTGGGCCTGGACGGCGCGGACTTCGTTAAGCGCACCCAGGGCAGCTTCAAGCTCGGCATCGAGTTCCGCGACTGGGGCCGTGTCGGCCACCGCTTCTTCCACGGCTTCGGCGACTTCGGCCCGGCCATCGAGGGTCGCTCGCCGTGGCAGCACTGGCTGCGCCTGCAGCGCGAGGTGGCCCAGTTGCCGACCTACGAGGACTGGTCGACGTCCACCGTGATGGCCAGGGGCAATCGCTTCACGCCACCCGAGAACGGGGCGCCATCGGCGGCCAACGCCTATTCCTTTGCCTATCACTTCGACGCCGGCCTCTACGCGGCCTATCTGCGCGAGTACGCGTTGCAGCGCGGGGTGCAGCGTATCGAAGGGCTGATCGTCGATGTCGAACTGCGGCCTGAGGACGGCTTCGTCGCCGCAGTCAAGCTGGCTGACGGGCGCCGCATCGACGGCGATCTCTTCATCGATTGCTCCGGCTTTCGTGCCCTGCTGATCGGCGGCGCCATGCAGAGCCCTTACGAAGACTGGAGCGCGCTGCTGCCCTGCAACAGCGCCCAGGCCGTCCCGAGCGAGCGCATCGAACCTTTGACGCCGTACACAACGTCGACCGCCAAGGCGGCCGGCTGGCAATGGCGCATTCCGCTGCAGCACCGCACCGGCAATGGCCATGTCTATTGCAGCCACTTCATCAGCGACGACGAGGCGGCCGCAACGCTGCTTGCCGGCCTGGACAGCAAGGCGCTGGACACGCCGCGACAACTGCGCTTCACGACCGGCCGCCGCCAGCAGGGATGGGTCAAGAACGTGGTCGCCATCGGGCTGGCTTCGGGCTTCCTGGAGCCGCTGGAGTCGACCAGCATCCAGCTCATCATGGATGGCGTCGGCCGCCTCATCCAGTTCTTCCCGGACCGGCATTTCAAGCCCCACCTCGCAGCGGAGTTCAACCGGCTGATGGGCCAGCAGTACGAGTCGACGCGCGACTTCATCGTGCTGCACTACAAGCTCACCGAGCGGCGTGACAGCGAGCTGTGGCGCTATTGCGCGGCCATGCCGATTCCCGACAACCTGGCGCACCAGATCGAGTTGTTCCGCACGACCGGCCGCGTCGCCATCCTGGACCGCGACAGCTTTGCCGAGCCGTCCTGGGTGTCGCTGTTCCTCGGCCTCGGCCTCACACCCGAGGGTTACGACCCGTTCGTCGACCACGTCGACGCCCAGGCCCTGCTGCAGCACTTCGTGCGCCTGCGCCAGGCCATCGCCCAGACCGTGAACGGCATGCCGGCTCACGCTGACTACATCGCCAGCCATGTGAAGGCAGCCCCAGCCTAGGAGACCGGCGCACCCACAGACGATAAGCAAAAGACGCTGGCACCGCTGCCGGCCCACCCGAGACAACCAGGACCCCCACCCACCATGAAGTTCACTGACGGACAGTGGATGCTTCAACCGGGCGTCGCCGCGCACTACGCGGCCGAGGCCTGACTGTCGTGCAGGGCCTGGCGGGCAGACAGGTTCGCGG
>NZ_LMDU01000003.1 GCF_001425165.1 Pelomonas sp. Root405 | reverse complement strand
CTACAGACTCCGTCCGCCTAGTCATATTCACAGTCCTACTCCTATCCTCAAAGATAAGCGATGGACCGTGTCCGGTCATTCAGGGGGCTAGCTCAGCCCGAGCGTCGACGTTGCCAACCGCGTTGACTCTGGCGGAGAGAGAAGAGATCTCGCGTGCGCTGATGGCGGGGCAGTCGATGCGTTCGATCGCCGTTCAACTCGGCAGGGCGCCGTCGACGATCAGCCGGGAGATCTGTCGCAACGGCGGCCAGCACGGCTATCGGGCAACCTTGGCAGACCAGGCTGCATGGGAACGCGCTCTTCGACCGAAGCTCTGCAAACTGGCCAAGAACCGGGCGCTGGCTGGCATCGTGGCGGACATGCTGCGGATGCTGTGGTCGCCAGAGCAAATCGCGGGCTGGCTCCAGCATACTTATCCGAACGACCAGAGCCTTCACGTGTCACACGAGACGATCTATCGCAGCCTGTTCATTCAAGCGCGTGGCGCCTTGAAGAAGGAGCTGCTGGAGCATCTGCGGCGCACGCGCGGCATGCGTCGCTCGCGTTCCTACACGCAGAAGACTGCGATACATGGCCAGATCGTCGACGCGGTGTCGATCAGCGATCGGCCCGCGTCAGTCGAGGACCGGGCGGTGCCTGGTCATTGGGAAGGAGACCTGGTCTTCGGCAGCGGCAACAGCCAGATCGCGACGCTGGTCGAACGCCAAACGAGATACGTGATGCTGGTGAAGCTGAACGGCAAGGATTCGCAGACGGTCGTCAACGCGCTCATCAAGCATGCCCGCAAGCTGCCGCAGGAGCTCTACAAATCGCTCACCTGGGATCGAGGCACGGAGATGCATGGGCACAAGCGATTCACCATGGCCACCGACATCCAGGTCTACTTCTGTGACCCACAAAGCCCTTGGCAGCGGGGCAGCAACGAGAACACCAATGGGCTGCTCAGGCAGTACATGCCGAAAGGCATCGACATCTCCGGCTACTCTCAGGCCAAGCTCAATTCGATCGCCAGACAATTGAACGAGAGGCCGCGCAAAACGCTCGGCTTCCAAACGCCCGCTGAGCGATTCAGCGAATGTGTTGCGATGACCGGTTGAATCCGCCGCACTTTGCGGACTCT
The DNA here is from genome assembly GCF_001425165.1 of Pelomonas sp. Root405. Taxonomy (GTDB): domain Bacteria; phylum Pseudomonadota; class Gammaproteobacteria; order Burkholderiales; family Burkholderiaceae_C; genus Pelomonas. The sequence goes on along the minus strand of NZ_LMDU01000003.1, from coordinate 117,645 downwards.
CAGGTGCCAACAGCCAACGACAGCAACCAGCCCTGAAGCCGACGACCGTTGCGCGGCCGTTGATGGAGACAAAGGCGACACTTGCCCGGCGGCCGCCAAGGGCTGTATTGAACCGACCCCGCCGCTCGAGCAATCTCTAACAACGCGACGCGCGATTGCGCTGAGAAGTCAGATCACGCCGCTTTGCTCGCCCGCGCCGCGGTTCGCGCGTGAGTCCGGTCCAGCCAGCTCAGCAGTGCGGCATTGAACTCAGCCGCCGCGTCATGACTGACCCAGTGGCCCGTATCGAACGCCAGCACCTCGTTGCCTGGCCGCCCCTGCAGGGCAGCCAGCCAGGCGGCGGAATGAAACATGAACGGCTTGCGGGTGCCGTAGGCGAACAGCATCGGGCAATGCGGCTCGAAGGGCCGGCTGCCGTAGCCGCCCGCCCACTGCACGACATAGGGGTAGTTCATGTGCGATCCGACCCGGCGCATGTCGCTCGGCGCCTTCGCCCAGCGCGCTATGCGTCGGCTCACCGCATCGCCTTGTGCCGCCGGCAGCGGCCAGGCAAGCGCCAGGGCGAGCTGGTAGCTGGCAATGCCGAGCTTGCTGGCGAGGCCCAGGCTGGCGAGATGCGCCTTGGAGCCTGCGTCGCCTACGTCCAAGGCCATGATGGCCTCCACCCGCTCGGGATATGCCTGCGCAAAGCGGTAGCCAAACACGCAGCCCCAGTCATGCAGCAGCAACGTGACTGGCCGGTCGGGGCAGACGTTGTCGGCAATCTGCTGCAGGATCGAGAGGATCTCGTCGAGGTCGTAGATGCGGCGCTCGTGCCGGCGGTCAAAACCCGGCAGCGTGAAGCGCACGCAGCGCACGCGACCGCGCAGCGCCGCCACCTGCGGCGCCCACAATGCGGCCGTGTCCGGCCAGCCGTGAATCATCACGACGGTTCGGTCCCCGGCGCCCTCGATGAGCACGTCCAGTCCGGCGACCTGGCGTGTCTCGCGGTCAGACGATGGATCTCGATTCATGAAGCTCTTTGCCACGGGTTGGTCTGGCCCGGACGGTCCGCGGGCATCGCAAGAAGGCATTCGACCTCAGGGTCAGTGAAACCGACCAAGCAGAAGGTGGCCCGGCAGCCAGTGTGCCCAGCCGGTTGGCTCGCGCATCGAGCCGGCATTGCGACCCCGGACGGCCGCTTCTCCCAGGGCCGCACTAACTCCGGGGCGGCCACGGCACCGTCAGCGCACCAGCCGCCTCACCCCGTCTCGGCCGGCCGCCGAACGGGCGATGAAGGACGTGCCCAGAGTGCGGCCGATCCAACGCATCGCTGGACCGCGTGCACGGCCCGAGGCCATCAGCAGCAGCGCACCGACACCGAAGGTCACGAGATGCTCGCCCGGAAAGCCGGGCCGGCGGTCGTCACGGCGTTTGATCTCAGCGAGTTTGGACAAGAACGGCATGGTGATCTCCTGGTTGGAAGGCGACCAGCATGTGCCTATCACGCGGTGCAGCCCAGCGGAGGAAGTCGCCATGGCCTGCAGGAAACCGCCTACCGGTACATGAGCGGTCTGTCCATCGTCGCCCGCCTTATGGGAGTCGGACACAGGCAGTCCCTGCGGACTGCTTGTGCCTACGGAAGGCCTGGGCCTCTGGCGCACCGCAGGCCCGGCGCTCGGCCCGCAGATTGATGGACCGCGCCCGGTGCGACGGCACCATGAACCACTGACGTGGCGTTAGCTCGCCGGCGCCCAACGCCCGCCGAGCGCGCGCAGCAGCGTGACGCGATTGGCCTGTTCGATCTGGCGCAGGCTCACCAGCGCCTGCTGGGCGCTGGCGAACTGGCGCTGGGCGTCCAGCAGTTCGAGCTGGCTGCTGCCGCCCAGGCGGTAGCTTTCCTCGGCCAGCCGCAGGGTCTGCGCCGCGGCAGCCACCTGGGCCTGCTGGGCGTCCAGGCGTTCGGCCAGGCCGTCGCGCACGGCCAGCGCATCGGCCACCTCGCGGAAGGCGGATTGCAGCGCGGCCTCGTAGTTGGCCAGGGCCTGGCGGCGGCTGGCCTGGGTGACCTCGACCTGGGCCGCGCGGGCCCCGCCGTCGAAGAGCGGCAGGTCGATCTGCGGCAACACGCTCCAGACGCCGCTGCCGGTCTTGAACAGGCCGTCGAGGTCGGGGCTGCGGGTGCCGGCGCTGGCCGTCAGCGTCAGGCGCGGGAAGCGGGCCGCGCGGGCTGCGCCAACGTCGAAGGCCGCGGCCTGCAATTGCTGCTCGGCCGCGCGCAGGTCCGGGCGCTGCAACAGGACCTCGGCCGGCAAGCCCGGCGGGATGGCTGGCAGTGCGGTCAGAGCCTGCAGGTCCTGGGCGGCCGGCAGCAGGCTGTCGGGCAGCGGTTGGCCGGCCAGCAGTTCCAGCTGCAGGCGCGCCTGCGTGACAGCGCTCAAGGACCGCGTAGCCTCGCCACGCGCCGCCTCGAAAGCGGTGCGGGCGCGGGCGAGTTCCAGGCCCGAGGCGGCGCCGAGGCGGTGGCGCTGGTCGATCAGCGACAGGCTGCGCTGCTGGCTGTCGCGCAGCTGCAGTGCCAGGGCCAGGCGCTGCTGCTCGGCGGCCAGGGACAGCCAGGCATTGCTCACCTCGGCCACCAGGCTGAGCTGCGCGCTGCGCTGCGTTTCCTGCTGGGCCAGGTAGCGCGCCAGGGCCGCGCCCTCCAGGCTGCCCAGGCGGTCGAACAGGTCGATCTCATAGCTGGCCAGGCCGAGGTTGACGCTGTAGCTGCTGGCGGTGACCCCGCCGGCCGCGCGCTGGCGGCTGGCCGAGGCGCTGGCGTTCAGGTCGGGAATGCGGTCGGCCTCGGCGATGCGGTACTGCGCACGCACCCGCTCCACCGCGGCGGCGCTTGCGCGCAGGCTGCGGTTTTGCGCCAGCGCGACGCCCACGACCTGGCGCAGCCGGGCGTCGGCGAAGAAGCCGTCCCATTCATGCGCCACGGCCGTGGCCTGTACCGGCGTGGCGCTCACGCGGAAATCCTCGCGCAGCGGCGGCGTGCTCGGGTCGCGCGCCGGCACCAGGCTGCCGCAGCCGGCCAGCAGCAGCGTACAGGTCGCGCCCAGCAGGGTCAGGTGTTGATGCGGCCTCATGCCTGCACCTCCGTCGACGCCGGTGCTGGCTTGCTTCGGTTGAAGCGCCGCTGCACCCACAGGTAGAACAACGGTACGAAGAAGATGCCCAGCACCGTCGCGCTGGCCATGCCGCCCAGCACGCCGAAGCCGATGGCCTTCTGCGAGCCCGAGCCGGCGCCGCTGGAATAGGCCAGCGGCAGCACGCCCATCATGAAGGCCAGCGAGGTCATCAGGATGGGGCGCAGGCGCTGCCGGCTGGCCAGCAGCACGGCGTCCATCAGGCCCATACCGCGGGCCAGCAGGGTCTGCGCGAACTCGACGATCAGGATCGCGTTCTTGGCCGACAGGCCCACTGTCGTCAGCAGGCCGACCTGGAAGAACACGTCGTTGTTCTGCCCGCCCAGATGACTGGCGGCCAGCGCGCCCAGGATGCCCAGCGGCACCACCAGCATGACGCTGAAGGGCACCGACCAGCTCTCGTACAGCGCGGCCAGGCACAGGAAGATGAACAGCACCGAAACGGCATAGAGCAGCGGCGCCTGGTCGCCGGACAGGCGCTCCTGGTAGCTGCGGCCCGACCATTCGAAGCCGATGCCCGGCGGCATCTCGGCCAGCACCTCTTCCATCACCTTCATGGCCGCACCGGAGCTGACGCCCGGCGGCACATCGGCCTGGATCTCGTAGGCCGAGCTGCCGTTGTAGCGCACCAGCTGACGTGGGCCGTTGATCCAGCTGCTGGACGCGAACGCGGCGAACGACACCATCTGCCCGGCGCTGTTGCGCACATACCAGTGGTTGAGGCTGTCGGGCGCCGCGCGGTAGGCGCCCTCGCCCTGCACCAGCACGCGCTTGACGCGGCCGCGGTCGATGAAGTCGTTGACATAGGCGCCGCCAAGCGCAATCGACATCGTCTCGTTGATGACGTTGGGCTGCACGCCCAGCACGCCGGCCTTGTGGTCGTCGATGGCGATCTGCAGCTGCGGCGTCTCGGTCAGGCTGTTGGTGCGGGTGCGGCTCAGCTCGGTGCGCTTGTTGGCCAGCTCGATGAGCTGCTCGCGGGCCTCCACCAGCTTGTCTTGGCCCAGCCCGCCCAGGTCCTGCAGAAAGAGCTGGATGCCCGCGCTCCCGCCCAGACCGCGCACGGTGGGTGGCTGCACGATGAAGACGCTGGCATCGCGGATGCGGCGGCCCAGTTCGCGCGTGAAGCGTTCGGCCAGTGCACCGGCCGCCTGCTCGGGCGTCTTGCGCTCGCTCCAGTCCTGCAGGCGGATGAAGCCCTGGCCCGAGCCCTGGTCGCCGCCGGCGCCGCGAACGACGTTGTAGAACAGCACTTCCTTCTGCTCGGCCAGGTAGGTTTCAAGCTGCTGCATCACCACTTCCAGGCGCTCGCTGGTCGCACCCGGCGACATTCGCACCTGAATCTGCAGGCCGCCCTGGTCTTCGTCGGGCAGGAAGGACGTCGGCAGGCTCTTGTACATCCAGCCCATGGCGGCGATCACCGCCACGTAGACCGCGAAGCTGCGCACGCCGCGCCGGCTCATCCAGCCGACGCCGCGCACATAGCGCTCGGTGAAGGCATCGAAGCGGCGGTTGAAGCCGCCGAAGAACCAGTCCAATTGCTTGCCGAACGGCCCGCCGTGGGCGGCGTGCTCGCCCTTGTGCACGGGCTTGAGCACCGTGGCGCACAAGGCCGGCGACAGCGTCATCGCCACCAGCACCGACAGCACCATCGCACTGACCACGGTGATCGAGAACTGCCGGTAGATGATGCCCGTGGAGCCTCCGAAGAAGGCCATCGGGATGAACACCGCCGACAGCACGACGGCGATGCCGACCAGCGCACCGGTGATCTCCTTCATGCTCTTGCGCGTGGCGTCCTTGGGCGACAGGCCTTCCTCGCGCATCAGGCGCTCGACGTTCTCGACGACGACGATGGCGTCGTCCACCAGCAGGCCGATGGCCAGTACCAGGCCGAACATGGTCAGCGAATTGATCGAGAAGCCCGCCACGGCCAGCACGCCGAAGGTCCCCAGCAGCACCACCGGCACGGCAATCGCCGGGATCAGTGTGGCGCGCAGGTTCTGCATGAACAGATACATGATGGCCACCACCAGCACGATGGCCTCGATCAGCGTCTGCACCACGCCCTTGATGGACACGCTGATGAAGGGCGTCGTGTCGAAGGTGACCGTGGCCTTGTAGCCGGGGGGGAAGAAGGGCTCCAGTTCCTTGATCTTGGCCTTGACCGCATCGCCCGTGGCGAGCGCATTGGCGCCGCTGGCCGGGAAGATGGCCACGCCGGCGGCGGTGCGGGCGCTGGAGCGCACATTGGTCGTGTAGCTGTCGCGGCCGAGTTCAACGCGGGCCACCTCGCCCAGGCGCAGGGCCGAGCCATCGGGCTGCACGCGCAGCACGACGTTCTTGAACTCTTCGGCCGTGGTCAGCTTGGATCGCGCGGTGATGATGGCCGTCAGGCGCTGGCCGGGCGGTGCTGGCTGGGCGCCGATCTGGCCGGCCGAGACCTCGGTGTTCTGCTGTTGCAGGGCGGTGCGGATGTCGCCGGGCACGAGGTTGTAGCGTTGCAGCTTCAGCGGGTCCAGCCAGATGCGCATCGCATAGCCCGAGCCGAACACGTTGACGTCGCCGACGCCCTCGACGCGGCTGATGATGTCCACCAGCGTGCTGTTCAGGTAGTCGCCCAGGTCGGAGGAGCTGACCGCCGGATCGTCGCTGGTCAGCATCATCACCATCAGGAAGTCGGTGCCCGACTTGGTGACGCGCACGCCTTGGGCTTGCACCGCCTGCGGCAGCCGGCTGATGATGGACTGCACCTTGTTCTGCACCTGCACCTGCGCGGTGTCGGGGTCGGTGCCGGCGACGAACGTGAGCTGCGTATTGGCACTGCCCGCGGCACTGCTGCTGGACTCGATGGACAGCAGGCCGTCGATGCCCTTCAGGCTCTGCTCGACGATCTGTGTCACCGAGTCCTCGATGGCCTTGGCGGATGCGCCCGGATAGCTGGTGTTGATGGACACGCGCGTGGGCGCGATGTCGGGGTAGCGCTCCAGCGCCAGCTGGTGGATGGCGCCGCCGCCGGCCAGCATGATGACGATGGCGATGACCCAGGCAAAGATGGGCCGGTCAATGAAGAAGGAGGCCATCGTGTCAGCCCGCGCTCGCCACCGACGCGGCCGAGGCGGGCGAGGCGGCCGAAGCCGCGCCGGCCGGCGGCTTGCCCTCGCCCTTCTTCTTCGGTGCCGAGCCGGCGGGCACCGGTGTCACCACCTGGTTGGGACGGGCGCGCTGCAGGCCCTCGACGATGAGCTTGTCGCCCACCTTGAGGCCGCTGGTGACCAGCCACTGGTTGCCGACCGCACGCTCCAGCACCAGGCGGCGGCGCTCGACCTTGTTGCCCTCGCCCACGACCAGGGCTGCGGCATCGCCGGTGGGCGAACGCGTGACGCCCTGCTGCGGCACGAGGATGACGCCGCTGTCCACGCCGGCCAGCAGCTTGGCGCGCACCACCATGCCGGGCAGCAGGCTGCCCTTGGGATTGGGCACCGTGGCGCGCAGCGTCACCGCGCCGGTGCCGCGGTCCACCGTGACGCCGCTGACCTGCAGCGTGGCGGGTTGCGGGTGCACGCTGCCATCCTCCAGCATCAGCTTGAGCTGGCGGCTGCCGGTGCTGCTGTCGAGCTGGCGGCGCAGGGTCAGCATCTCGGCGCTGCTCTGCACGATGTCGATCTGCATCGGGTCGAGCTGCTGCACGGTCGTGAGCGCCTGGGTCTGGTTGGCCGTCACCAGCGCGCCAGCCGTCACGCTCGAGACCTCGGTACGGCCGCTGATGGGCGAGGTGATGCGCGCGCGCTCCAGCTGCACGCGGGCGGCATCCAGCGCCGCCTTGGCCACGGCCACATCGGCCTCGGCCTGCTTCGACGCGCCGGCGCTGTCGTCGGCAGCCTGGCGGCTGATCGCGTCGACCTTGAGCAGCTCGGCGTCGCGCGCGGCCTTGCTGCGCGCCACGGCCAGCGAGGCCTCGGTCTTCTGCAGCGCGGCGGCGGCGCGGGCGCGCTCGGCCTCCAGGCCGGCGGCGTCCAGCTGATAGAGCGGCTGGCCGGCCCGGACCAGCGAGCCTTCAGTGAACAGGCGCTTGAGCACGATGCCGCTGACCTGCGGGCGGATCTCGGCCACCTGGCTGGCCGACAGGCGCCCCGGCAGATCCAGCTCCAGCGGCGCGTCCTGCGTGCCGACGCTCACGACACCGACTTCGGGCGGCGGCGGCTTGGCGCCGGCCTTGGCCGCGTCGCTGCCGGCCTTGTCCTGGCAGGCGCCCAGCACCAGCAGGGCCGCCAGCGCGGGGAAGGTGAGAATCTTGCGCACATGCTTGTCCATGGCGCGGCATGCTGCCAGCAGAATGTGGAGAGAGCTTGAAGTCACCTGCAGCGGCCGGGATTGCTTGCCGCGAGGGCCGCGCCGCCGCCACCATTGCCCCCTGATGATGAAGCTCAGCCTGACCGCCCGCCTGTTCGCCGCCGTGTTCAGCACGGCCATGGCCGTGGCCCTGGCCATGGGCGTGTTGACCCACGTCAACCTGAACCGCGACTTCCTCGGCTACCTGAACGAGCAGGCGGTCAACCGGCTGGACCTGGCCCAGGTCAGCGTCACCGCGGGCTACCGAGAAAACGGCGGCAGCTGGGACTTCCTGCGTGAGAAGCCCGAACTGTGGGGCCGGCTGCTGCGACCGCGCGTGCCGGAGGGGCAGGCACCGGCCGTCAAGTCCAGCCCGGCCGAGCTGACCGGCGCAACACGCCGCTTTGCGCTGCTTGATGTCGACCGCCAACGCATCGCCGGCTTCAGCCAGCCATCGCCGGACGCCGTCGAGCGCCCCATCGTGGTCGATGGCCTGACGGTCGGCTGGCTGGTGCTGACGCCCTTCGAGTCGGTCAGCTCCGGCGCCGAGAAGCGCTTTGCCGATGCGCAGCTGCGGTCCGCCTGGGCGGTGGGCGGCGGCGCCGTGCTGCTGGCCGCCGGCGTGGCGTTCTGGGCCTCGCGCCGCCTGCTGCGCCCCGTGCGACGCGTGGCCGAGGCCAGCCATCGCCTGGCCGCCGGCGACTACGGCACCCGCGTGCCCGTCACGGCCAGCAAGGACGAGATCGCCCAGCTCAGCCATGACTTCAACCACCTGGCCCTGACCCTGCAGCGCAACGAGGCGATGCGTCGCGAGTTCATGGCCGATGTCTCGCACGAGCTGCGCACACCGCTCGGCGTGATGCACGGCGAGCTGGAGGCGCTGGAGGACGGCGTGCGCCGCCTCGACGCCCAGGCGCTGCGCTCGCTGCAGGGCGAGGTGGCGACGCTGCACAAGCTGGTGGACGACCTCCATGAACTGTCGCTGGCCGATGTCGGCGCGCTGTCCTATCGCAAGACCGACCTCGACCTGCGCACGCTGATCGACGGCACCGCCGGCGCCTTCCGCGAGCGCATCAGCGGCAGCGGCCTGGCCCTGCAGCTGGAGCTGCCCGACCAGCCCCTGCCTGCCTTCGGCGACGAGCGCCGGCTGCGCCAGCTCTTCAGCAACCTGCTGGAGAACAGCTGCCGCTACACCGAGGCCGGCGGCGCGCTGCGCATCAGCGCCCGGCGCGAAGGCCCGCACGCGGTCATCGACGTGCAGGACTCCGCGCCCGGCGTGCTGCCCGAGCAGTTGCCGCGCCTGTTCGAGCGCTTCTTCCGCGCCGAGGCCTCGCGCAGCCGGCGCAGCGGCGGGGCGGGCCTGGGCCTGTCGATCTGCCAGCGCATCGTGCAGGCGCATGAGGGCCGCATCGAGGCGCGCCCCTCGCCGCTTGGCGGCCTTTGGCTGCGCGTTGAGCTGCCGAGTCATGGCTGAGGCTTCGCTAGCCCTGGACACCGGCCCCGCACGCGTGCTGGTGGTCGAGGACGAGCCCAAGCTGTCGGCCCTGCTGGCTGACTACCTGCGCGCCGCTGGCCACGAGCCGGAGTGCGTGGCCGATGGCCGCGACGTGCTGCCGGCCTGGACCGCGCGCCGCCATGACCTGATCCTGCTGGACCTGATGCTGCCAGGGCTGGACGGCCTGAGCCTCTGCCGTGAAATCCGCGCGCGCAGCAGCGTGCCCATCGTCATGCTGACCGCGCGCGCCGACGAGACGGACCGCCTGCTGGGCCTGGAGCTGGGCGCCGACGACTACATCGCCAAGAACCCCTTCAGCCCGCGCGAGGTGATGGCCCGCGTCAAGGCGGTGCTGCGGCGCAGCCGAGGCAGCGGCGGTCCGCCGCCGGCGCCGGCCGCGGACGAGGGGGGCGAGCTGCCGCTGCAGATCGACGACGCTGGCTGGCGCGCCAGCTGGCGGGGCCAGGCCCTGGACCTGACACCCATCGAGTTCCGCCTGCTGCGCACGCTGGCGACGCAACCGGGCCGCGTCTACTCCCGCGCCCAGTTGCTGGCGCAACTGCACGATGACGGCCGCGCCGTGACCGAGCGCGCGGTCGACAGCCATGTGAAGAACCTGCGCCGCAAGCTGGAGCAGGCCGGCGCCGGCACGGAGTGCATCCGCGCGATCTACGGCGTGGGCTACCGCTTCAACGCCTGAGGCGCCCGCAGCTTTAACCGGCCGGCGCGCTCGCCGGCATTGGTGCGCTGGCCGCCGCAGGTGCGCTGGCCGACGCCGGCGCCACGCGCCAGATGGTGTTGGACAGGTCGTCGGCGACGATCACCGCGCCCTTGGGGTCGACCGTGACGCCGACCGGCCGGCCCATGGTCTTGCCGTCGGCCTGGAAGCCGGTGACGAAGTCGACCGGCGGGCCGCTGGGGCGGCCGTTCGTGAACGGCACGAAGATCACCTTGTAGCCGACCGGCTGCTTGCGGTTCCAGCTGCCGTGCATGCCGACGTAGGCGCCCTCGGCAAATGGCGCGGCGGCGCCCGGCTGCACGAAGGACAGGCCGAGCGGCGCCGAGTGCGACTGCAGGGCGTAGTCCGGCTTGACGGTGGCCTGGACCTTGCTGTCGTCCTGAGGCTGCACGCGGCGGTCGGCATTGGGGCCCCAATAGGCATAGGGCCAGCCGTAGAAGGCGCCCTCTCGCACCGAGGTGAGGTAGTCGGGCACCAGGTCGGGCCCGAGTTCGTCGCGCTCGTTCACCACCGCCCAGAGCTGCCGGCTGCCGGGCTCGAAGGCGAGCGCCGTCGGGTTGCGCAGGCCGGTCGCGAACGGCTTTGTCGCGCCGGTGCTGGCGTCCACCTGCCAGACCAGGGCGCGGTTTTCCTCGATGGCCAGACCGCGCTCGCCGACATTGCTGTTGGAGCCAATGCCGACATAGAGATAGCGGCCGTCGGCATCCGCCGCGAGGGCCTTGGTCCAGTGGTGGTTGATGGCCGACGGCAACTTGGCCACGGTCACCGGGGCGGCGGTGGCGCGAGTCTGGCCCGGCGCGTAGTCCAGCCGCACCAGCGCGTCCTGGTTGGCGACGTAGAGCTTGTCGCCGGCGAAGGCGAGGCCATAGGGCGCATTGAGGTTCTCGGCATAGACCCAGCGGCCTTCGTAAGTGCCGTCGCCGTCGGCATCGCGCAGCAGGGTCAGGCGGTTGCCGCCCTTGACCTTCGTGGTGCCCTTGGCCTTGATGAGGCCGGCAATGATGTCCTTCGGCGTCAGCGCCGGGGCGCCGCCGCCCCTGCCTTCGGCCACGAGGATGTCGCCGTTGGGCAGCACCAGCGTCTGGCGCGGGATCTTCAGATCGGTGGCAATGGCCTGAATCGCCCAGCCTTGCGGCACGGCGGGGCGGCGCTCGCCCCACCCGGCCGGCTCGGCGATGCGCATGTCGGGCAGCAGGCCGCGCTCCGGCGACGGCAGCTGCGGATTGGCACCGTGCTGTTCGGCGGCCGGGCCGGTCTGAGCGACGACGAAGCCGAGGGTTGCGCCCAGCACCGCGACGGCCATGGTGCCCAGGGCGATGCGCCGGGCCCGGGGCGTCATGCCGTCCTCCGGTGCATGCCTGCCAGGCCAAGCGCGCTGGCGGCTGCAGCGAGCACCACCACCACGACAGACAGGATCAGCGCGGTCGGCATCGCAGCCCAGGCGTCCCTGGCGTGGACCAGTGCATTGATGAAGCCGAGCACGAAGGTCGCGAGCAGCAACAGCAGGTAAAGCATGCCGTGGCGATGCCGCGTGGTGCGTGAGCGCAGCAGCACGTCCAGCGCGCCCCACAGCAGCGCGATGCCCGCGAGCACCAGGCCGGCGGCCACCAGCCAGGACGCAAAGTTGGTCCACTGCACCTGATAGCTGCTGCTGTAGGCCCAGTCGCTGAGAAGCGCACCGAGAAACAGCGGCAGCGCGGAGAAGGCGATGACGGCATGCATGGCTGGGCCATGGCAATCGCGATGCCGGCCCCTCGGGCAGCGCGTTTGCCATGGGCGCTTGCCGGTGGCCACGGCGCGGCCCGGTGAGCGGGGCTGCCGTAAATGTTGCGGCAAACGCTGCCGCCGGCGCTGTGCATACTCGACTTGAGGCCACGACGTGGACGAACCCAGAAGGTGGATTCCCTATTGCGGCGAGGCGCCCGGCCCCGAGGCCTGGCTGAGCCGTTGGAATTTTGATCCGGTGCTGGGCGCCTGCCTGCTGCTGCTGGCCATGGCGCTGTGGCGCCCGGCTGCGGTGCAGTCGGCGACGGCCGGGCAGCGCCGCAGCCTTCGCCTGGCATGGGCCGTGACGGTGCTGCTCTACGTGTCGCCGCTGTGCGCGCTGAGCTCGGCCTTTTTCACGATCCGCGTGGTCCACCACATCGCGCTGGTGTTGGCGGTGGCACCGCTGCTGGCCCACGGCATGGCGCCGTGGCTGCATCGCCTGCCGGCGCCGCTGTGGAGCAGCACCGCCATCGCCGCGATGACCTTCTGGACCTGGCATGCGCCCGCGCCCTATGCGGCGGCGTTGTCGTCGACTGCCATCTACGCGCTGATGCAGCTGACGCTGCTGGCCAGCGCCACGGCCTTCTGGCTGGCGGTGCGGCGGTCCGCGCCGGCGGCGGCGCTGGGCGCCATCCTGGTGACCACGGTGCAGATGGGGCTGCTGGGCGCGCTCATCACCTTCGCCGTGCGGCCGCTGTATGCGCCGCACTTCGCGTCCACGCTGAGCTGGGGCGTCGCGCCGCTGCAAGACCAGCAGCTCGCCGGCATCACGATGTGGGCGCCGGGCAGCATCGCCTACCTGGTGGCCGCGATGTGGATTGGCTGGCGCTGGATGCGTGCGGAGCGTGGGCGCGGATCGGTGGCTGAGCCCGCATGAACCTCATCGCCACCATCGAATGGGCCGAGGGCTACAACCGGCGCGGGCTGTACTCGCCCATCGGCGTCACCTTCCACTGGGTCATGGCGGCGCTGATGATCTTCCAGCTGGGCTATGGCTGGTACTTGAGCTGGGAGCCGGCGGGCGGCGACAAGTACCTGGGCTACCAGACCCATGCGCAAGTCGGGCTGACGATCATGATGCTCGGCACGCTGCGCTTCTTGTGGCGCAGCCAGATCACCGGCCCCAAGAACGTCGACGAAGACTCGCTGGCCGGCCGGGCCAGCCGCCTGCTGCAGGCCTGGTTCTATTTCAGCTTCTTCGCGCTGCCGATCAGCGGGTGGGTCATGTGGTCCACCCTGCCCAGCGACCTGCCGCTGACCGTCGCCGGCGTGATCCCGTTTCCCAACCTGCCATTCGACCAGATGTCCGAGGGCCTGCAGCAGCGTGTGATGCGCTGGGCCGCGGTGGCGCATCTGTGGATTGTCTGGATGACGGTGCTGGCCATCCCGGGCCATGCCGGGGCGGCGGTACTGCACTACCTGGTCAAGCGCGACCGCGTGCTGCCTTCGATGTTCGACCTCAACGGGCCGCAGAAGCCGGGTGTGATGGGATCTGCGACAGATACAGGCTCAGCTGATGAACCTCCACGGGCTTGAGCTGCTGCGCCACCTTCAACATCGCATGGCCGGCGTCATTGCGCCGCTTGGCCACCTGCCAGTCCTGCAACTGCTGGGCAAGGTAGAAGGCCGGCTGGGCGTTCAGCGGCGGGCCCAGCTCGCTGCCCGCGCCCTGGGCACCATGGCATTGCTGGCAGGCGCGGGCATACAGCGCCGGGGTCGCCGCGGCAATGGCTTCGCGGCTGGCGGGCGGCATGGCGCGCGGCGGCAGCGCGGCGTAATAGCCGGCCACCTGCACGCGTTCATGGCTGTCGAGAAACCGCGCCACGTCGCCCATCAGCTCGTGTGGCCGCAGGCCGGCCGCGTAGTCCTCCATCTGCTTTTGCAGATAGCCCGCCGGCAGGCCGGCCAGGCGCGGCGCGTCGAAGCCGTTGCCCTCGCCGCGTGCGCCGTGGCAGCCGATGCACGCATAGCGCGCGCCGCCTTCACCGCCACTCATCGCAATGAGGTCGCCGCTGCGGCCGAAGCGGTCGTCGCTCGGGGCCATGCGGTCGGTGCAGGCGGCAGCCAGCAGCGGGAAGATGAGAAGGGACAGGTGGCGCATGGCGGGTGAATCATCGTCCCTGGCAAGCATCGTGCTGGGCTGCGCCCTCCTTGCCGGCTGCGACGGCCCGCCCAAGCGCACGCCGACCGTGGGCGACGCCGACGCGGCGCGCGGCCGGCAGCTCGTTGCGGACAAGGGCTGTGTGGCCTGCCACACCTTTCCCGACGTGAAGTGGCCGCGCGGCGGGCTTGGGCCTGCGCTGGAGAACTTCGGCCGACAGGGCCTGATCGCCGGTCGATTGCCGAACCAGCCCGGCGTGTTGATGCAGTTCGTTCGCAACGCACCGTCGATGGTGCCCGGCACCGCCATGCCAGCCGTTCCCATGTCCGACCAGGAAGCACGCGATGTCACCGCCTACCTCCTCCAGCTCAAGCCTCACTGAGGCCTTGAGCGGCTGGCCGCCGCCGGTGCTGGACCCGCATGGGCCGTTCTCGAACACGGTCACCACGCTCGCCTGGGTGCTGATCGGGCTGATGACCCTGATCTTTCTGCTCGTCTGCGCGGCGATGTGGGTGGCGCTGTATGGCAGCGACGAGCTGCGCGCCAAACTCGGTGGGGAGCGCATCGTCAGGTGGTTCGGGCTCATCATCCCGGCCGGCGTGCTGTTGCTGCTGCTGGCCTGGGGCCTGACGCTGACGCGCGGGCTGACGGCCATCCAGGGCGACGAGCTGCGCATGCGCGTGTCGGGCAACATCTATTGGTGGCGCGTGTCCTACCTGGATGCCGCAGGCCGCGAGGTGCTGGCGGATGCCAACGAGTTGCACATCCCCGTCGGCCGCCCGGTCGTCATCGACATGGTGTCCGAGGACGTGATCCACAGCTTCTGGGTGCCCAAGTTGGGCGGCAAGATGGACATGGTCCCGGGCCGCACCAACCGGCTCAAGCTGCAGGCCGACAAGGCGGGCAGCTATGGCGGGCAATGCGCCGAGTTCTGCGGTGGCGCGCATGCGCTGATGGGCTTCGTCGTCGTCGCGCACGAGGCCGCCGACTGGCAGCGCTGGCTGGATTCACGCCTGAAGCCACTGCCCACCACGCCCGTCAGCGTCGAGGCTCTGCGGGGCAAGCAGCTGTTCAGCGAGGTCGGCTGCGCAGCCTGCCACCGCGTCGCCGGCACCTCGGCACAAGGCCTGTCCGGCCCCGACCTGACGTTCGTCGGCGCGCGCCGGTCGCTGGGCGCAGGCATCCTGCCGAACACCCGCGGCACGCTGATCGGCTGGATAGGCGACAGCCAGTCGATCAAGCCGAACAACCGCATGCCGTCCTACCGCTCGCTGCAGGCCGATGAACTCAACGCGCTGGCGGCCTACATGGAATCTCTGCGGTGACGGCCGGCGGCAGCCCCGGCGTGGCAGGTGCGGTGCGCGATGCAGCGGCCGGGCCCACGGAGACCGGCTTCGACACACGGCTCTACGAGCGCTTTCCGACGCAGGGCGAGCGTCCACCCGAAGAATTGGAGGCCTTGAAGAAGGTCTGGGAAACACCGAAGGGATGGCGCGCCTTCAGCGCCGTCAACAACAACTTCATCGGCTTCCTGTTCATCGTCACGGCCTTTGGTTTCTTCATCGCCGCAGGCATCTTGTCGCTGGTGATGCGCGTGCAGTTGGCCGCACCCATGGCCGCCGTCGTGCCGCAGGAGACCTACAACCAGCTCTTCACCATGCACGGCTCGGTGATGATGTTCCTGTTCGCCGTGCCGGCCGTCGAGGCCATCGCTGTGATGCTGCTGCCGCAGATGCTGGCCGCGCGCGACCTGCCGTTCCCGCGGCTGTCGGCCTATTCGTACTGGGCCTATGCCATCGGCGGCACCGTCTTCTTCGGCTCGATCTTCTTCAGCCTGGCGCCGTCGGATGGCTGGTTCATGTATCCGCCGCTGAGCTCGGGCGTCTATTCCAAGGGCATCAACGCAGACTTCTGGCTGCTGGGCATCGGCTTCATCGAGATCAGCGCGATTGCCGGCGCCATCGAGCTCATCGTCGGCGTGCTGCGCACGCGCGCGCCGGGCATGACGCTGACGAAGATGCCCGTCTACGCCTGGGCCATCCTGATCTTCGGCGTGATGATCATCCTGGCCTTCCCGGCCATGATCATGGTGACCTTCCTGCTGGAGCTGGAGCGCGCCTTCAACTGGCCGCTGTTCGACGCCACGCGCGGTGGCGACCCGCTGCTCTACCAGCACCTGTTCTGGTTCTTCGGCCACCCCGACGTCTACATCATCTTCATCCCGGCGTCGGCCATGGTGTCGACCATGATCGTCACGGTCGCGCAGAAGAAGCTGGTCGGACACGAACTGGTGGTGCTGGCGATGATCGCCACCGGCTTCATCAGCTTCGGGGTGTGGGCACACCACATGTTCACCGTCGGCCTGCCGGAGCTGTCGGCGGGCTATTTCTCGGCCGCGTCGATGGCGGTGGCCATCCCCGCCGGCGCCCAGGTGTTCGCGTGGATCTGCACGCTCGCGTCAGGCAAGGTGCAGCGCAACGTGCCGTCGCTGTTCCTCGTCGGCGGCATCCTGATCTTCGTGATGGGCGGCCTCACCGGTGTCATGGTGGGCATGGTGGCCTTCGACGGCCAGGCCCACGACACCTACTTCGTCGTCGCCCACTTCCACTACGTGCTGATCGGCGGCATGGTGTTCCCGCTGTTCGCCGGCTTCTACTACTGGACGCCGATGATCAACGGGCGGCAGCTGTCCGAGAAGCTCGGGCGCTGGGTGTTCTGGCTGAGCTTCGTCGGTGTGCATGTCACCTTCCTGCCCATGCACCTGAGCGGGCTGATGGGTATGCCGCGGCGCGTCAACACCTACCTGCCGGACCGCGACTGGGACCTGCCGAATCTGGTCTCCACGGTGGGCGCCTTCATCATGGCGGCGGGCGTGTTGCTGTTCCTCATTGACGCGGTGCGCTGCTACGCCCGCCAGGGCGGCAGCGGGGGCGATGCCCGCAACGTCTTCAACGGCGGCACGCTGGAATGGCTGTCGGCTGGCAACTACTCGGTGCGCTCCATTCCCGTGGTAAACGACCTGGAGCCGTTGTGGACCGACCCGCGCATGGCCAAGGACGTCGAAGCCGGGCGTTACTTCCTGCCCAACACCGCCACGGGTGCGCGCGAGACCTTGATCACCAGCACGTTGCGAGCCGAGCCGCAGTACGTGCAGATCATGCCGGGGCCGTCCTGGTGGCCGGTGCTCTCGGCGCTGTTCACGGCCGGTTTCTTCCTGCTGCTGACGGTCAAGGCGATGACCTTGAGCGCCATCTGCGGCGTGCTGACGGTGTTCTGCCTGATGCGCTGGGTCTGGGGCAATGACCGCCACATTGCCGAGAAGCAGGTCGATGCCGGCGCCGGCATCCTGCTTCCGACCTACGTGGCCGGCCCGGCGTCGCACGGCTGGTGGGCGGCCATGCTGCTGAACATCGTGCTGGGCATGATCTTCCTGATGGCGATGTTCGCCTACCTCTACCTGTTCGGCGCCCATCCCGACTGGTGGCGCATCCCCGCGCCGCGCGGCGTCGTGTTGCCGGGTCTTTTGCTGCTCAGCGCGTCGGCTGGCCTAGCCTGGGCCGCCCGGCCGTTGATAGCGCGGCTCAAGCGCGGCAGCGGCATCAGCGCCGCTTTGATGACGCTGAGCATGCTGTGCCTGGTGGCCGCGCTGGCGGTGGATGCGCTGGCTTGGTGGCAAGCGGGGCTGCGCGGCGACGCCAGTGGCCAGGGCGCTGCGGTCTACGCCATGCTGGCCTGGCATGGCGCCATCGTAACGGCGGTGGTGCTGTCTGCCTTCTACTACGCGCTGCGCTGGATGCGCGGACTGGCGCCAGGCCCGGCTAACAAGACGCTGGAGGCGCTGCGCCTGCTCTTCATCTACGCCGCACTCGAAGGCACCGCCGGCCTGCTCTTGCCGCGCCTGCTGCCATGGGGCGCCGCGTGAAGTCGCTGCCGCTGCCCGGTTGGCGGCCCATCCTCACCGCCTTCACGATCTGGTTCCTGCACTTCATGGTGTGTTGGGCGGCGGCCGAGATCTGGCCCCACCAGTGGACCGCCAATGCAGTGGCCTGGGCCGCCACGGTCATCGCGCTGCTGGCCGTCGGCGCGCACCTCAAGCGAGTGCGCGCGCGGCATGCCGCTGGCCAACTGCCGGGCTGGCACTACCGCTTCGCACAGGGTGCGATGGCGATTGCGACGGCCGCGGTGCTCTTTGGCGCGCTGCCCTCCCTCGTCTTTCTGCCTTGAGGCTTGAAGCCCGCTTCCATCTCGGCGAGCGCCGGACAGGCCCGCCGGAAAGCGCGATGTGCGATCTCTTGATAGGTCAGTGCACGGCGACGGGATGCGGCGCGCCGGGGTGCTCACCTGCTGCAGAAGCTTGACCTCGCCTGATCCAGGCGAAGTTGGGCCGCTGGAAACCGCCAGCTAGAACGGCCCGCTGATGGCCACCGTGTACCCGGGCCGGTAGATGTTGGCGAACAAGGTCTTGCCGTCCGCGCTGAAGCAGGCGCCGGCCCATTCGGTGTTGCGGAAGTCGCCCTTGATCCCCAGGTGCTCGCCGTCCAGCACGGTATTGTTGCGCGCCAGCTCGGCGAGCTGGCCATCGCGCCCCATCCACCACAGGCGCTGCACCGGCTGCTTGCTGTCTTCGCAGATCAGCAGGCCGCCGCCGGGCGCCAGCGTGACGTTGTCCGGGTAGTCGAGCACGTGGGCACCGGGCGACTCGAAGAACAGCTCCAGTTGCTGGCGCGAGGGGATCAGGCGCCAGACCTGGCCGGCCTGGGCGTCGCCGCCATCGGTGCTGTTGAAGAAGATCTCATCGTCACCGGCGATCAGCCCTTCCAGGCGGGTGAAGCGGCTTGCTCCCTGGACCAGGCCCTGGCGCTGCACCCCGTCGACCGCGCCGCCGACGAAGCCCTGTGCCGGTTGCTCGATGTCGACCCAATCGATATCGAATCGCTGCCCCGGCTTCAAACCCCGGCGCAGGTCGGACGCCCCCTTGGCACGCAGCATCTGCAGGCGGCCGCCTGCGGCCAGGTCGCCCTTGCGCGTGGGCAGCAACCGGTAGAAGCCGGCGGGGCGGTGGTCTTCGGTCAGGTAGACGACGCCGTCGCGCGGATCGACAAGCGCCGCTTCATGCTTGAACTGACCCAGGCTCGTCAACGCCTTGGCGCTTGATACGCCGTCGGCCGGCACCTCGAAAACGAAGCCATGGGCGTGCTCCAGGCGGAACGGCTTGCCGCCGAACTGCCCGCTGTGACCGACCGGCGTGACGATCTCTTCGCAACTCAGCCAACTGCCCCAGGGCGTGATGCCGCCAGCGCAGTTCACCAAGGTGCCGGACAACGAGCCGCGTGCCTCCGCCAGCTTGCCCTGGCGGCGGTCGTAGCGCAGCGTGACGGTACCGCCGCCGCAAGCCGGGTCGTAGTGGCTGGCCGCCGGGCCGAACGGCGTCGGGCCCATGACTTCGTGGTTGCGCACCAGCGTGAAGACCTCACCGTCCGCCCGAGCGATGCCCATACCGTCGGCCGCGCCCGGCATGCGGCTGCCGTCGGCCAGCAGCTCGCCAGCCCAGGCAAAGCTGCGGTAGCTGAAGCCCTCGGGCAGCTGCAGCAAAGGCAGGCCAGTGTTTGCATCAGGCACCGGGCGCAGCGGCCCGTACCCGTCGCCGGCACGGCGCGCGCCGACGACGCGGGCCAGCGCCTCGCCAACCGGGCTGAGCGCGCTCATGGCAAGCGCAGATTGAAGCAGGCGGCGGCGGGGCAGCGCGGGCATGTTCATCAAGAAATCCTATCCCGGGCGCATCGCGTGCCGCACTTGCCAAGCCGAGTCCGTGGGAATAGGTCTGAGGACTGTTGCTTTTCTAACCAGCAAAACAAGCGTCAGGCTGATTGACAGTAAGGCGCAATCCCCTACCGTGCATCAGCCATCACTGCAAAGGACTGCCATGAGCTTCTTCTCCAAAATACTCGACAAACTCGGCATCAACCAGCGCGATGACGTCGCCCCCGCGCCGTCGACAACTTCGACCGCCGCGTCATCGCCTCCTTCGATGCCGACAACGCCAACAACGGCCACAGCGCCCGGGCTGATGCCGGACGGGAGCCCGGCGCCAATCGCCATCGTGGACGTCGAAGCTCAACTTGAGCAGCGTGCCGCGGCCCACGGCCAGAAGCTCAACTGGCGAACATCGATCGTCGACCTGCTCAAGCTGCTGGACATCGACTCAAGTCTGGACGCGCGCAAGGAGTTGGCCGTGGAACTGCGTTGCCCGCCTGAACTGATGCAGGACTCGGCGAAGATGAATGTTTGGCTGCACAAAATGGTGCTCGCCAAGATCGCCGTGAACGGGGGCAAGATCCCACAGTCCCTGCTGGACTGATCTGCGCGCCGAAAACGACAAAGCCCGCACTTGGCGGGCTTTGCCAAGTCCTTCACAGGACTCTTATTCCTTGGTTGCGGGGGCGTGCAACCACTCCCTGAGACGCATCTATTTCCCCAGGTGAGGCAGACCCACTGGGCAACAGCCCAGGCCCTGCCGCGCTAACATCCGGCCATGCGTGCACAACTCGCCGATGAGCTGATTCACCTGAGCCCCGCTGAGAAGCGCGAACTGGGCGAGGCCCTGATCGCCAGCGCCGAGGCCGACGCTGACGGCCCGCCGCAGCTCACCGAAGCCCAGCGCACTGAACTGCGCGCGCGCCTGGCCCACCATCGGGCCAACCCGGGCGAGCGTGGCGTCACCATGCAGGAGTTGAAGGCCAGGCTGCTCAGCGCCCGCGCATGAGCTTCAGCCTGGAATTCAAGCCGCGGGCCGAGGCGGAGATCGCCGACGCTTTCGAGTGGTACGAACAGCCGACCATCCGTCAGGGCGAGGCCTTTCTCGCCGAACTGGAGCGCGTCGAAAGGTTCATCCGGTTGAACCCCCAGCTCTACCCCGAGGTCGATCCGGCCATCCACCGGGCTAACCTGCGCCGCTTCCCCTACTCGCTGTTCTACGTCGTGGACGGTAAAGCCATCAGCGTGTTGTCGTGCTTGCACCAGCACCGAGACCCCGTTGCGCGGCCAGGTGCCAGCGACGCATAGACCCTCCAGTCAGACGTGTTGGGGGCTGGGGCTGGGGCTCGTCCCTAGTAGAGGCCGAAGGCCGCGAGGTTGAACTCGCTTCACGGCCAATCGCAGTCACATTGCGATCTTCAGTTCGTCATCTGTGAGGCTGAATACTGGTTGCCGTAGCTCGAGCCGGAATGTCCCCTCGCCCGTAACCACGGCAGCTCGGGGCGCCGCATCGTCATCGACACCAAGTTCACCTCCATCGGCACGGCAGGGTGGTATCGGGAGCAAAGCCTGCGCAACGGCTACATCTACCAGATGTATGCCTATCTGAGGTCACAGGTCGGCTGCGGCGATCCGCTGGCAGACTCGGCAAGCGGCACGCTGTTGCACCCCTCCGTCGGAACGATGATCGATGAGACGGTCGTCATCCATGGCCACCCGCTCCGCTTTGCGACCGTGGACTTAGCGGCAACACCTGCCGAGATTCGTGCGCAGTTGCTGCCGTGCGCTGAGGTGGCATGTTGATGCGCCTTTTCGCAGAACCCCGCCCGCAGTTGCCACACTAAGGAGTACGACCACACGCCATACGGACCATGGGACGCGCTGCTTGCGCTACTGGTGGGTCGAATTCCCGGAGGGGGACTCAGCGACGCTTGCCGGCACATGTCAGCTTCACTCGCCACATTGACCAATGGTCAGTCGCAGCTCTTCCAGTCCTGGTGACGACACAAGGCCCGTCACAGCGCCCAGAAACGACAAAGCCCGCACTTGGCGGGCTTTGCTAAGTCCTTCAAAGGACTCGTATTTCTTGGTTGCGGGGGCAGGATTTGAACCTACGACCTTTGGGTTATGAGCCCAACGAGCTACCAGACTGCTCCACCCCGCGACTGAAGCTAGCAGTATATACGAGATTTCGGCGGATCGGCAAGTCGCTGGGAGCGAACGGGGCAAGTACCTCCACGAACAGTGGAGCCATCACGGTCAGCTTGAAATGACTCGCCTAGAAAGGCAGCTGGGCGCCGCGGGCTTGCAGCCTGGTGCGCAGATGCGACCGGGCGCGGGATACGCGGCTGCGGACGGTGCCGATGGGTACCGACAGCAGGGCCGCTGCATCCTCGTAGCTCATGTCGTCCATCGCGACCAGCAGCAGCACTTCGCGCATTTCGGGCATCAGGCCATCAAGCTCGCTCTGCAGCAGTCCCATCAGCTGGTTGAGATGGCATTGCTGCTCGGGGTTGGCGTGACTGCAGGGCGTGGCGTCGAGCGCGGTTTCGTCTTCAAAGCGGTAGAGCCGTGACGGCGCGCGCGAAAGGTGGTTGCGCACCAGGTTCATGGCAATGCCGTACAGCCAGGTCGACAGCTGCGATTCACCGCGGAACTGCTCGAAGGTACGCGCAGCCTCGACGAAGGCTTGCTGGGCCAGCTCCTCGGCTTCGGTGCTGTCGCCGATGTGGCGCAACACAAAGCGATAGAGGCGATCCCGATGCTCGCCGAACAACTCCGAGAAGATGACGTTCGGGTCGGCAACGGCCGGATGACGAATCTGAGGGAACTGGGGCTGCATCACGGGCTCCGCGCAGGTAGGACGGCCCCAATTGGCCGGCTTGTCTGAACAGACGCCATCGCGGTTCGCGCAGCGACAGCGCGGACGCGTCCTGCCCCGTATTCACGGGCATGGGTTAACCCGCGCCGGCGTGAACGATGTCACGACTTTCAGTGCAGGGCCTGCATCAGCAGCGTTTTCAGCCGCGCAGCCAGTACGTCGGCATCAGCGGGCAGAGACGCCTGGAAGTCCGCGTTGAGGAGCTGATCGAGGGCCTGGCGCCGCTCGACACCGAGGCTGGCCGGGTCCAGACCCAGCGTCTCGGCAACGCGCCTGAACCGCCAACCCAGCATGGCGGCCGAGAACTCGATCTGCATCAGCTGGGACTGGGCCTGTAGCAGGCTGAGCGCAGCCTCCGCACACGCCACCGCATGTTGCACCGTGCGCGCGGGCAGAAGGCGCCGGGGCTGCAGGCCAAGCCGCCATTCGCGCTCAGCGACGGCGCTGGCGGCCTCGCCGAATTGCTCACGCAGCGCCGCGACAAAAAGCCGGCCGATCTCGCTGGAAACCGGCGGGGCGGGCGTGTTGCCGCTGCACACCTGCAGCCGCCCGTCCGTCCAGCGCGCCCACAGCAGACGACCCGCGGAAGCGGCGCCTACGAAGGCGTCGATGCCGGGAGCGGGGGGCGCCG
This sequence comes from Pelomonas sp. Root405, assembly GCF_001425165.1. Classification (GTDB taxonomy): domain Bacteria; phylum Pseudomonadota; class Gammaproteobacteria; order Burkholderiales; family Burkholderiaceae_C; genus Pelomonas. The sequence goes on along the minus strand of NZ_LMDU01000003.1, from coordinate 94,772 downwards.
CCATCGGGGTGGCAGTCGGGGCTGGGGTCGGTTTCAGAACATCGTCCAGAGGTCAGCGAGTTGCCGTGCAGATCCTCGGGAATCGGTGATCTGCAGGCATTCCATAGGTAACGGCGGCATCGGCCGGGTTCCTGCGTGACCATCCAAGCGCGGAGTGCTACTTCAGGGCTTCGACGCTGAAGACAGCCGCACCGTAGTCGGCCGCGCAGTTGGCGTGGCCGCAGGCTGGCTGGCCGAGCAGCCAGTGGGATGCACCCGGTGCCGGCCCAGTGACCGGACCCTCGGCCGGCAGCGTCAGGAAGCCGTAGCTCGGGTCCTTGTCGGTGGCCCAGGGGGCGAAGCTGCGCGGCTCTGCGGTGACCAGCACGAAGAAATGCTCCAGCCCCGGCGGGTCGCCGGCCTTGAGCGGCCAGCTGGCGCCGGGCAGGCGCAGCGTTTCACCGGCACCGATGTGGTTGTTCTTGGCGCGGTCGTTGGGGTAGAGCTGCACCAGGCTGCCATCGGGGCCGGCCAGCAGCACATAGACATAGCCCTCGCGCGAGGCGCTGACGCTGAAGCGCAGGTCGTCCTGGTCGATGCGCAGGTGGGTGCGCTCGGCCTTGGCCTGCACGTCGAAGCCTTCGCTATGGCGGGCCACCATTTGGCGGAACTGCGCCGGCAGGTCGCGCGGTGCAGGGTCGGCCTGCGCTGGCGCCGGGTCTGGCGCCAGCGCGGCTGTCGAAACGGGCGTCGCTGCAACCACGGACGCCACAGGCGCTGGCGGCCGAGTCGCAAACCAGGCCGCGGCGCTGGCGACAGCCAGCCCGGCCAGCCCGAGGCCGATCAGCAGGGGCGCACGGCTGGCCGCCGGGCGGCCCGGGGCCGGGCTTGGTGCCGCAGCTGGCGCCTGGATCAAGGTCGCCATGTGGCCCGCCTTGGGTGTGTAGTGGCCCGTCAGTCCGAGCGCCTCGCGAAAGTCCGTCATCGACTGGATGCGCTGCTCCGGCAGCACCTTCAGCGCGCGGTCGACAGCCTGCAGGAGGCGATCGCTGTAGCGCCCTTGCGCCAGCTCGGTCAGCGGCTGATAGCTGTCCTTGACCATGCGCGCCACGCTGGGCGGCGGCGTGCGCCCGGTGATCGCGCAATAGATGACGGCGGCCAGCGCGTAGACGTCGGTCCACGGCCCCTGCTTCATGCTCGGCACCTCGGCGTACTGCTCGATGGGCGCATAGCCGGGCTTGAGGATGACCGTTAGCGCCTGCGTCATGTCACCGATGACGCGGCGCGCGGCGCCGAAGTCCAGCAGCAGCGGCCGGCCGCTGCCGGCCACCAGGATGATGTTGTCCGGCGCAATGTCGCGGTGGTAGCAGTGCTCGCCGTGCAGCACCAGCAGCGCCTCGGTCAAGGAGCCCAGCATCTCCATCAGCCAGGCTTCGCCGGGCGGCTCGCCCATCTCCTTCAGCGTGTCCTTCAGCGTCTTGCCTTCGATATAGGGCATGACCATGAAGGCGGTGCCGTTGGCCTCCCAGAAGCGGTAGACCTTGACGAGGGACGGGTGGTCGAACTGCGCCAGCAGCCGCGCCTCGTTGATGAAGCTTTTCAGGCCCGCCTCGAAGGTGTCGCGGTGGCGCTCCGAGCGCACACGCACCTGTGAGGCGTCACCCCGCAGCGCCAGCGCAGCGGGCATGTACTCCTTCAAGGCCACCGTGCGCTCCAGCGCGTGGTCGCGCGCCAGGTAGACGATGCCGAAGCCGCCTTCGCCCAACACACGGATGACCTCGAACTCGGCCTGCCGGCTGCCGACGGGAAGCGCATTGCCACCCTCCTCGCGTTCGACGCGCGCCAGCGACGCCTCGGCGGGAGCGGCGGCCGGGGCGGGCGTGCTCGGCCGGATGATGGTCGCGTCGCTGTCGTCGCTGCTCGGGTCCGGGGTGCTGGAGGCAAGAGGGTTCATCTTGATAGGTGGCGGCGGGCGCGGCTCACGCGCGCCCAACTGGCTGAGTGACGTCTTGCGCCATTCCGTTCCCGCCGCAGCGCGCCAGGCGCACGCCAGGGAACTAAGCGAGACCCCAGGTTACTCAACGCCCAAGCCCTCCCCTGAGCATTCATCGTCAGCCTGGGCCGGTCCCTCAGCGCCTTTCGGAACCCCATGGACACGACGCCCTTTGACGAGCCGCTCGACCCTGCGCTGTCGCTCAGCGACCCTGCGCTGGCGCCCTGGCTGGTGGGCATCGCCGAAGACGATGTCTGCGGCCCCGACCTGGAGTACGACAACGACTTCCTGGCCTTGACGCAGGCGGCTGCGGGCAAACCCGAAACCCAGTTCGCCGCCGCCGAGCCGCCGGACTGGCGCGCCGTGTTCAGCCAGGCCGAGACCCTCAACAACCGCAGCCGCGACCTGCGCATCGCCAACCTGTGGCTGCGCGCCCGACTGCGCCTGGAAGGCTTCGCCACGTTGGCGCCGGGCCTGCGCATGCTCGAGCAGCTGCTGCTGCGCTGGTGGGACGAACTCCACCCTCGCCCCGAGGACGGCGACGCCTTCGCCCGCGTCAATGTGCTGGGCGAGCTGTGCAGCCTCGAAGCGACGCTGGGCGACGTGCGTGCCAGCCTGGTGCTCAACGACCGCAGCATTGGCCAGATCAGCGTACGCGACATCGAGATCGCGATGGGCGACATGACGGCGCGTGACGACGAGTCCGTGCCCTCGCGCGGCCAGATCGAGAACATGCTGGCCGATGCCGTGGGCGACAACCCGCAGGTCAACACGCAGGCGACGGACGCCATCGCCGCGCTGGATGCGCTGGTTGAATGCCTGTCGACCCGCCTGGGCTACGGCGAGCAGCCCGATTTCTCGGCGCTGCGCAACATGCTCGACAGCGTCGCTGCGGTATCGCCCCGCCCGGTCAGCATCGATGCCGACTCGGACGACCTTGCCGGCATGCTCAGCGACCTGGGCATTGACGACAGCAACAGCGGCAGCGACGACGCTCCGGCGCCGGTGCGCCGTGGTCGCGGCGGCGGCGGTGGCGCGCTCGGCAGCATCGAAAGCCGTGCCGACGCAATGCGCGCCATCGACCTCGTCTGCGCCTACCTCGAAAAGAACGAACCCACCAACCCGGCCGCCGACCTGCTGCGCCGCGCGCAGCGCCTCATCGACCGCAATTTCCTGCAGCTGGTGCGCGAGTTCGCGCCCGAGGCCGTCGGTGAAGTCGCCCGCATGCTGGGCGTCGACCCTGAAACCCTGCAGTAGTCGCAATGGAAGCGCCGATGTCGTCTTCTATATCCAAGGCCCCGCGGCCTTCGACCTTTTGAACCCCGTTCGCCAGGAGCACTGATATGAGCAAGAGCAGCCAGAAATTCATCGCCCGAAACCGGGCACCGCGGGTGCAGATCGAGTACGACGTGGAGCTCTACGGCGCCGAGAAGAAGGTGCAGCTGCCCTTCGTCATGGGCGTGATGGCCGACCTGTCTGGCAAGCCCGAGGACCCGCTGCCGCCGGTGTCGGACCGCAAGTTCCTGGAAATCGATGTCGACAACTTCGACTCGCGCATGAAGTCCATGAAGCCACGCGTCGCCTTCAACGTCGAGAACACGCTGACGGGCGAAGGCAGCCTACCGGTGGATATCACCTTCGAGAGCATGGACGACTTCTCGCCCGCCGCCGTGGCGCGCAAGGTCGACGGCCTGAACAAGCTGCTCGAAGCGCGCCAGCAACTGTCCAACCTGATCACCTACATGGACGGCAAGAGCGGCGCCGGCGACCTGATCGCCAAGGTGCTGGCCGACCCGACGCTGCTCAAGACGCTGACCGACGCGCCCAAGTCCGAATAAGCGCAGCCCCAGAACCCGAACGGAGTTTCCAACATGACCCAAGCGGAACAGTCAGCATCGGCCCTGGCGGGCGTGACCTTCGAAGGCAACGACTTCGCGGCACTGCTGAACAAGGAATTCAAGCCCAAGACCGACGAAGCGCGCGGCGCCGTCGCGCAGGCCGTGCAGACGCTGGCCCAGCAGGCGCTGAGCAACACCACGCTGCTCAGCGACGACGCCGTCAAGACCATCGAATCGATGATCGCGGCCATCGACGCCAAGCTCACCGAGCAGGTCAACAAGATCATGCATCACGAGGATTTCCAGAAGCTGGAATCCGCCTGGCGTGGCCTGCACTACCTCGTCAACAACACCGAGACTGACGAGCAGCTGAAGATCCGCGTGATGAACGTCTCCAAGACCGACCTTGGCAAGACGCTCAAGCGCTACAAGGGCACGGCCTGGGACCAGTCCCCGCTGTTCAAGCGCCTGTATGAAGAGGAATACGGCCAGTTCGGCGGCGAGCCTTATGGCTGCCTGGTGGGCGACTATCACTTCGACCACACGCCGCCCGACGTCGAGTTGCTCGGCGAGCTCAGCAAGATTGCCGCCGCCGCGCACGCGCCCTTCGTCACCGGCGCCGCGCCCAGCGTCATGCAGATGGAGAGCTGGCAAGAACTCGCCAACCCGCGCGACCTGACCAAGATCTTCACCACGCCCGAGTACGCCGCCTGGCGCTCGCTGCGCGAGAGCGACGACGCGCGTTATCTAGCGCTGTGCATGCCGCGTTTCCTGTCGCGCCTGCCCTATGGCGCCAAGACCAGCCCGGTCGACGAGTTCGCCTTCGAGGAAGACACCGAGAGCGCCGACCACAGCAAGTACACCTGGTCCAACGCCGCGTATGCGATGGCGGTCAACATCAACAGCAGCTTCAAGCAGTACGGCTGGTGCTCGCGTATCCGTGGCATCGAGTCCGGCGGCGCGGTGACGGGCCTGCCCACGCACACCTTCCCGACCGACGACGGCGGCATGGACATGAAGTGCCCGACCGAGATCGCGATCTCGGACCGCCGCGAAGCCGAGCTGAGCAAGAACGGCTTCCTGTCGATGGTGCACCGCAAGAACAGCGACTTCGCGGCCTTCATCAGCGGCCAGTCGCTGCAGAAGCCCGCCGAGTACGACGACGCGGACGCGACCGCCAACGCCGCGCTCGCCGCCCGCCTGCCCTACTTGTTTGCCTGCAACCGCTTCGCCCACTACCTGAAGTGCATCGTGCGCGACAAGGTCGGTTCGTTCAAGTCGCGCGACGCGATGGAGGACTGGCTCAACAGCTGGATCCTGAACTACGTCGACGGCGACCCGATGAACTCGTCGGAAGAAACCAAGGCCAGCCGCCCGCTCGCCGCGGCGCAGGTCGAGGTCTCGGAAGTGGAAGGCGCACCTGGCTACTACCAGTCCAAGTTCTACCTCAAGCCGCACTACCAGCTCGAAGGCCTGACCGTGTCCTTGCGGCTCGTGTCCAAGCTGCCGTCCGAGAAGTCGGCCTGAACCAGAGACCGGAGAACTCGCCCGGCGCGGGAGCAGGGCGAGCCCTCCAACACCACCATCGAACCCGCGCAGTCTGAACCCCCACAGGAGATATCAACATGGCAGTCAATGCATTCCTCACCTTCTTCGACAAGGCCGATGGCGAGTCCATCCAGAAAGGCAAGGAGAAGTGGATCGAGATCCAGGGCTGGGACTGGGAAGTCGAGGCTGAGACCAGCTGGACCAAGGGCGGCGGCGCTTCCGTCGGCAAGCCCAACCCCGGCAAGATGAATTGGGAGCACTACTTCGATACCTCGTCGACGGTCATCATGGGCTACATCTGCACCGGCAAAGCCTTTCCCAAGGTCGAGCTGCAGATGATGAAGACCACGGGCAGCGCCACGCCCGAGACCTATTTCACGATGACGATGGAAGGCTGCTTCATCACCAAGGTGCAGATGAACGGCACCGAGGAAGGCAACGTCCAGCAGAAGGTCGAGATGGTCTTCAAGACCGTCAAGATCGAATACAAGCCGCAGGACAACAAGACCGGCAAGCTCGGCGCGCCCAAGACCTACAACTGGGACATCCCGGCCGGCACCGCGTCCCCGTCGGCTTGATCTTCTGAAGCGGCCCCGGCGACATGAGTCGTTCCAACATCTTCATGCAACTCATCACCGGCGCCGGCCCGGTGGTGGGCGAAGGCCTGCTCGAAGGTTGGGAAGGCTCGGTCGAGGTGCTGGAGTTCAGTTGGGGCATGCACGCCCTGAAGGACCCCAAGGGCAAGGCCGGCGGCCTGGCCGGCATGGCCAACGCCGCAGCGGCCATGGCGGGGCTGGGTAAGCCGGTGACGATCAAGATGGAGCCGCTGGTGTTCCTGAAGCGATTCGACGTGGGCTCCTCGCAGCTGCATTTCTGCGTGGACAACCACCTGCCCGTGCTCAGCGCCACCATCACGGTGCTGCACATCAAGCAGCAGGGGCGTGCCATCCACCAACCCGGCTTCGTGGTGGCCTGCACTCAGGGCTATTTTGAAAGTTGCGTGCTCGACGTGCGGGATGACGGCAACTCCAAGGAGTTGATCGAGACCTACACGCTGAACTTCAAGAACATCAAGATGACCTACCTGAAGACGCTCGGCAAGGACAACCTGCCGACGGCGCCCTTCCTTCACCCCGTCTCATTGATTTGAAGAGCTTGCCATGGCCAACGGCGGTGCCGACATCTTCATGATCCTGCTGCGACCGAGCCGCGTGCCGGTCACCGGCGAGGCCGTGTCCCATCTCTTCCAGGGCCAGGTCCTGATCGAGTCCTTGCGCTGGAATCTCCACAACGAGAGCGAGCGCAAGAACGCCGAGGGTCGTGACGACGCCTACAACAAGCGCAAGTACCTGGTGGGCCAAAGCGGCAGCATCGATGTGCGCGCCCGGCATGCCTGGGAAGACTCGGAGCGTGAGCTTCGCCGCGCCGGCAAGGCCCTGCAGAAGGCACAGCGCGACGCGACCGACGATGACGCCCGCGACGAGATCTACGCCGATTACCTGAAGCAGACCGACGCCATCCGCGCCACCCACAAGGAAACCTTCAACGAGATCCTGGGCAACGAACGTGCTCGCACGAAAGACGAGCTGCGCTATTCGCAACGCCAGTCCGAAGTCGACGAAGCCGAGCGCAACCGCAATTTCGAGATCACCTTCACCAAGCGCGTCGACATCGCGAGCACGCAGATGCTGAACTCGATGAAGGCGGGCGACGTGTTCCCCTCGGGCACGCTGACCATCCACAAGCGCTCTTCCACCGTGATGGACGGCACTTCGCTGGTCTTCACCATCCAGAAGATCCGACTGCTGGACTATCAGCTGCAGGTCGCCGTGACCGACACGATGACCGAGATGATGGAAGAGTGGACCTGCGAGTTCGGCGCACTGGCCTATGTCTACAAGAACCCGCCATCGCACTACTCGCACGGCAACGCCGGCCAGGCGGCGGCCAAGACCGCGTCGCAGGGCACGATGCGCGCCTTCACGATGAAGAACATCGGCTCGCCCGTATGAAGGTGCCCCTCGCCCAATCTGGCCGCGCTGAACGCCGGCCAGCCTGGTCGGTCCCCCGAGGGGACGGCGATGCTCGCGGCATTGAGCCACGAGCACCTCGCCAGACGGGCCGGCTTGGGAGCCGGCCCGGCGCTCGGCCCAAAGACGCTGGACCACTGATATGGCCCTCACCAACTACCGCGACATCAGCACGTCGATGAGCGACGTGTCCGCCGGCTTCCAGTTCGAGTTCTTCTGCGAGAAGTGCGGCGAGAGCTCGCGCTCGGCGTTCAAGCCCTATCGCAAGGGCCAGATCACCGGCTGGCTGAGCCGCTTCGCCTTCATGTTCCACGACCTGAGCAAGGCCAGCCGCGCGACCGGCGCGTTCGCCGAAGCCGGCGGCAGCGGCGCCAAGGGCGACGCGCTGGCCGAGGCGATGGCTGCCGCCGCGCCGCTGTACGAGCGCTGCACCGGTTGCCGCAAATGGACCGGCCGCGAATGCTGGAACAGCAGCAGCGGCACCTGCAAGGACTGCGCGGGCAAATCTAGCGCGGGCTCGGCCGCCTATGGCGCCTCGTCGAGCACCGCCACGGCCTGCCCCAACTGCCAGACAGCCAGCGAAGGCGGACGCTTCTGCCACGAATGCGGCTTCGACATGGCCAGCACCCACAAGAGCTGCCCGGCCTGCGGCGTCACCCTCTCGCGGCAAGCCCGCTTCTGTACCGATTGCGGCCATGGCTTCTGATCTGACACCCCAACAAGCCGCTGAAGAATCGCTTCGCGCCGGTGACCCCCGCGCGGCCCTCGCCAAGCTGACCGAGGCAGTGCGCGCCAAGCCGGCCGACGCGAAGCTGCGCACCTTCCTGTCGCAGCTGCTCAGCGTGCTCGGCCAGTGGGAGCGCGCGCACACGCAACTCAACGTCGTCGCAGACCTGGACAAGCTCGCCATCCCGATGCGCGAGACCGTTGGCCACGCTATCCGCTGCGAGCTGCTGCGCGCCGAGGTGTTCGCCGGCAAGCGCACGCCCGTCGTCTTTGGCCAGCCCGAGGCCTGGGTGGCGCAGCTGATCGAGTCCCTGCGTCAGCAGGGTGAAGGCAACGTGCAGCTTGCCGCTGACCTGGCTGCCAAGGCCTTCGATGCCGCGCCCGCCAACGCCGGCAGCCTCGACGGTCAGCGCTTCGAATGGCTGGCCGACGCCGACTCGCGCCTGGGCCCGGTGCTGGAGGTCTGCCTGAACGGCCACTACACCTGGGTGCCGTTCAAGCATCTGTCCAAGGTCCACTTCGACGCGCCCGAGGATCTGCGCGATTGCGTTTGGACGCCAGCGCAACTGAGCTTCACCAACGGCGGCAACAGCGTCGCCCTGGTGCCCACGCGCTACCCCGGCTCCGAGAAGAGCGACGACGGCCTGATCAATCTGGCGCGCAAGACCGAATGGCAGCCGCTGCCCGGCGAGGAGCGCTACGCGGGCCTCGGCCAGCGCGTGCTGACCAGCGACATCGGCGACCACGACCTGATGGCCATCCGCGACATCACCTTCGATGTGACCGAGGCGAGCTGATGGCCGGCCTGGGCGCCCAGGACCGGCTGCAGCCCTCGCTGCTGGACCGGCTTACCGACAACAACCCCGGCAGCAAGGTCGAGGCACTCGACGCCCGCGTGCTCAACCGCCGCCAGCTGCGCGAGGCCGTGCTGCGCGACCTGTCCTGGCTGTTCAACGCCGTCTGCGAGGAGCCCGACCCCAACCACGGCGACCCCGAACGCGCCGCGCTCTGGCAAAGCCTCGCCTACGCGCGCGACTCGGTGCTGAACTTCGGCATCCTGCCGCTGACCGGCCAGTCCTTCACGGTGCACAACTTCCCCATCATCGAAGCCCAGGTGCGCCAGTCCATCATCCGCTTCGAACCGCGCCTGGACCCGGCCAGCGTCGAGGTGCGCATCCTCAACGACATGAGCACCGGCCTTCGCCCCACCAGCCTGCGCCTGACCATCAAGGGCCAGATGTGGAACCAGCCCGTGCCGCTGGAGCTGCTGCTCAATGCCGATGTCGATGTCGATACCGGCCAGGCCGCCGTGCGCGACATGCGCGCTTGAGGCACGACAGGAGCTCTCATGCAGCGCAAAGTGCTCGGTGGCACCGTCCAGCCCAAGGACGGCAAGCTCAAGGACGGCAACCCCAGGGACGACCGCGACCGCGAGATCAAGCCGCTACCGCTGGACGTCGACTCCATCGAGTTCAAGGTGCCCGAGGGGGCGCCCGACACGCCGGTGCGCTCCGAAGGCGTCATGCTGACCTCGTCCGCGCCCAACACCGGGCCCTACAAGAAGGACGACCTGCTCACCTATCTGCTGCCCAGGTTCAAGGTCAAGTGGACCCTGAAGGTCGTCGACGAGGTCGGGCCCGTCAAGTACAAGGTCAAGCGCACGGCTTGAGTGGAACCAACCGGTGCTGACACGCCACTCAACACGGGGTGCATGGCGCCCGACAACGTGCCCCGCCCATGGACCCACGACTCCTCCGCTACTACAACCAGGAACTGCGCTACCTCCGCGAGATGGGGGGTGAATTCGCGCGCGAGTTCCCCAAGATCGCGGGCCGCCTGGGCATGGAAGGCCTGGAGGTGGCCGACCCCTACGTGGAGCGCCTGCTCGAAGGCGCCGCCTTCCTGGCCGCGCGTGTGCAGCTCAAGCAGGACGCCGAGTTCCCGCAGCTCGCGCAGCGCCTGCTCGACATGGTCAGCCCCAACCTGGCCGCGCCGCTGCCGTCGATGCTGGTCGCGCAGCTGCAGCCAGCCAACGACCCCAACCTGATCGCCGGCTTCACGTTGCCGCGTGGCAGCGCCCTGCTCGGCCCGCGCACCGCGCTCGGCCCGACGCGCTGCGAGTTCCGCACCGCCCAGCCGGTCACGCTGACGCCGATCAAGGTCGCCGGCGTCGAGTACTTCCTCAGCGCCACCGACATCCCACTGAGCGCCCTGCCGCTGCGCGAGCGCCCCAAGAGCGGCGTGCGCGTGCGCCTGGAGCTGCCCGCGGGCATGCGCTTCGCCCAGCTGCCGCTGGACAGCCTGCGCTTCTTCATGGGCGGGTTGCAAGACGTGGCGCTGAAGCTGCACGAGCTGGCCACCTGCCGCTGCGTCGGCGTGCTGGCCGGGCCGGGCGGCAAGGACGCCCAACGCAGCTTTCTCGGCCCCGAAAGCGTGCGCGCCGTCGGCCTGCACGATGACGAGGCCATGCTGCCGGTCACGCTGCGCGGCCTGTCCGGCACGCGGCTGATGCAGGAGTACTTCGCATTCCCGCAGCGCTTCCTCTTCATCGACGTCGATGGCCTGGCGCCCGCCTTCGCGCGCACGGCTGGCAACGCCTTCGAGCTGGTGTTGCTGTTCGACCGCTACGAGGCCTCGCTGGAGGGCGGCGGCGAGCCGGCCAACTTCGCGCTGAATTGCGTGCCGGCCATCAACCTGTTCGAGCGCCGCGCCGAGCGCATCGCGGTGGACGACAGCAGCACCGCCTTCCAGGTCATTCCGGATCGCCTCGCCGGCAACGACTTCGAGGTCTTCGACGTCGCCTCGGTCACCGGCTACTCCAACGACAGCGACGAGCTGAAGTTCCTGCCGCTGTTCGACGTGCCGCACGCCGACCCGGCGGGCGCGGCCGGCTTCTTCAGCGCGCTGCGTGAACCCCGCCTCACCAGCGAGCGCGGCAAGCGCGAAGGACCGCGCTCGGCCTATGTGGCGTCGGAAGTCTTCTTGTCGCTGGTCGACCTACAGCGCGCGCCCTATCGCAGCGAGTTGCGCCAGCTTGGCGCCCAGGTGCGCTGCACCAACCGCGACCTTCCGCTGTTCATGCCGTCCGGCAGTGGCGATGGGGGCCTGACGCTGGAAAGCCGCGCGCCGGTGCAGAGCGTAGGCATCGTCGCCGGCCCGTCGCGGCCGGTCAGCGCAATGCGAGAGGGGCCGCTCGCCTGGCGGCTGCTGTCGCTGCTGTCGCTGAACTACCTGTCCCTCGTCAACGAAGACCCGGACCGCGGTGCGCTGGCCTTGCGCGAACTGATCGCCCTGTTCGCGCAGAGCAACGACGCCGGCATGCTGCGCCAGGTGGAGGGCCTGCGCGCGGTCAGCGCCAGCCCGGTCGTGCGCCGCCACCCGGCCCCGGGCCCCATCGCCTTCGGCCGCGGGCTGGAGGTGCGCGTCGAGGTGGACGAGCTGTCCTTCGAGGGCGGCAGCGCCACGCTGCTGGGCGCCGTGCTGCACCACTACTTCAGCCGACATGTGTCGATGAACAGCTTCGTGCAGACACAGCTGGTATCGCGCACGCGGGGCGAGCTCAAGCGCTGGGCGCCTCTGAGCGGCGCCCGAGCATTGCTATGAGCGAAGGCGAAAAGGTCTTCGACGCGCTGCGGGCGCGGCCGGGCCGCTTCGACCTCTTCCAGGCCCTGCGCCGCATCGAGGCCGCCCACCCGAACAAGCCGCGCCTGGGCGACGCGCTGCGCCCGGGCGATGAGCCGCTGCGCTTCAGCGGCGAGGCGGCGCTGAACTTCGCGCCCACGCCCATCACGCGTCTGGAGCCCAATGCCTTCGGGCCGCCGCGCCTGGTGCAGCGCGTCATCGGCCTGTTCGGCCCCAACGGCGCCCTGCCCACCCACCTGACCGAGTACGCGCGCGAGCGCCAGATGCACCATGGCGACCGCAGCTTCGGCGCCTTCGTGGACATGCTGCTGCACCGCTTCGGCCTGCTGTTCTACCGTGCCTGGGCGCGCGCCAACCCGGTCGTCAGCATGGACCGCGGCCAGGAGGCGCCCATCGTGCGCCACGTCGGCGCCCTCGTCGGCCTGGCCGAGCCTTCGCGGCGCGAACGCGACGCCTTAGGCGACTTCCCCAAGCTCTTCTTCGCCGGGCGCTTGGCGCGCTCGGCCCGCGATGCCGACGGCCTGCAATCCTGGATCGCGCTGCGCTTCGGCGTGCCAGTGCAGGTACAGCAGTTCTGTGGCCACTGGATGGCGCTCGACCCCGACGAGCGCACCCGCATCGGCCGCTACAGCGGGCCTGGCGTCGCCCTGGGCCGCGGCGCCATGCTGGGCCGCCAGGTCTGGGACGTGCAGCACAAGTTCCGCATCGTCATCGGCCCGGTGAAGTGGCCCGACTTCGAGGCCTTCCTGCCACAGGGCCAGCGGCTTAAAGCACTGCAGGCGATGGTGCGGCAGTTCGTCGGCCTCGAATTTGCGTGGGATGTCCAACTGCGCCTGCAACCGGCCGAGGTGCCGGCCTGGGGTTTGGGGCGCCAGCGGGCCATCGGGCAACTGGGGCGCAGCGCCTGGTTGAACACACAGCTTCCACGAGCGCGCGCCGACCAGCTCATCATGAATGTCGAGAGCATTTGCAGGGCGCCGCTGAAGGCTTCGTTGGCGCCGGCGCATTTGGATTAGGTAGGGCGCCGGGACGGGGCACGCAATTACTCCGTGTCCCCCGCATCCCGGCTCATCCACCAGAGGGTTCTCGCGGCGTCAACCCAAAGCGGCGCTAAGCAGGAGGCCGGGTGGGCCTGATGCGAAGGTAAAGGAGGAGGGCCGCGCAGCGGCCCGGGGGACACGAAGCATCAGGTCCACCCGCTCTCCTGCGCCCAACCGCATTCATCGCGGCTCTTCCCTGGAACCGAACGGCGCCCCCGGTCACTTAGCACCGAGGAGATCTCCAAATGACCGATATCAGCCGCCAAGCCTTGTTTGGCAAGCTCAACCCGCTGGCCTACAAGTCCATCGAGGGCGCCACCGTCTTCTGCAAGCTCCGGGGCAACCCGTATGTGGAACTGGTGCACTGGCTCACGCAGCTGCTGGAGAACAACGAGTCCGACGTCAGCGCCATCGTGCGTCACTACGGGCTGGACGCCGCCGCGTTGGCGCGTGACGTGACGACGGCGCTGGACCGGCTGCCGCGCGGCTCCACCGCCATCAGCGACTTCTCCGAGCACATCACCCACGCCATCCAGCAGGGTTGGGTCTACGCGACGCTGATGTACGGCGATGCGCAGGTGCGTTCGGGCCACCTGCTGCTGGCGCTTCTGTCCACACGTACGCTGCGCGACGCGTTGGTCGGCATCTCGCGCCAGTTCGAGAAGATCAAGGCCGACGACTTGGGCGACAAGCTGCAAAGCCTGGTCGGCAAGACCGGCGAAGCGGGCCTGGGCGCCACCGATGGCAGTGCGTTGAACGGCGCCCAGCCCGGCCAGGCCGAAGGCGCGATGGCGCCGGCCGCGATGGGCCGCCAGGAGGCGTTGAAGAAGTTCACCGTCGACCTGACCGAGAAGGCGCGCAAGGGCGAGATCGACCCTGTCACGGGCCGCGACGACGAGATCCGCCAGATCGTCGACATCCTGATGCGCCGCCGCCAGAACAACCCGCTGCTGACCGGCGAGGCCGGTGTCGGCAAGACAGCCGTGGTGGAAGGCTTCGCGCTGCGCCTGGCGCGCGGCGACGTGCCGCCGCCCATGCAGGGCGTGACGCTGCTGACGCTGGACATCGGCCTGCTGCAGGCGGGTGCCTCCATGAAGGGCGAATTCGAGCAGCGCCTGCGCCAGGTCATCGACGAGGTGCAGGGCAGCCCCACGCCCATCATCCTGTTCATCGACGAGATCCACACGCTGGTGGGCGCTGGCGGCGCGGCCGGCACGGGTGATGCGGCCAACCTGCTCAAGCCTGCTCTGGCGCGCGGCAACCTGCGCACGGTGGGCGCCACCACCTGGGCCGAGTACAAGAAGTACATCGAGAAGGACCCGGCGCTGACCCGCCGCTTCCAGACCGTGCAGGTCGAAGAGCCCGACGAGAAGAAGGCCATCCTGATGCTGCGCGGCGTGGCCACGGTGCTGGAGAAGCACCACAAGGTCCAGCTGCTCGACGAGGCCATCGAGGCGGCGGTCAAGCTGTCGCACCGCTACATCCCCGCCCGCCAGTTGCCGGACAAGGCCGTGAGCCTGCTCGACACCGCGTGCGCACGTGTGGCCGTCAGCCAGCATGCGATGCCGGCCGAGGTCGAAGACTGCAAGCGCCGCATCGAATCGCTGGAAATAGAGCAGGGCATCATTGGCCGCGAGGCCCAGGTGGGCGTGCATATCGGCGACCGCGGCGTGTCCGTGGAAGAGAAGCTGGCCAACGAGCGGGCGCGGCTTGCCACGCTGGAGGTGCGCTGGACTCAGGAGAAGAATGTCGTCGCGAAGATCCTCGACCTGCGCGCCAAGCTGCGCGGCCCTATCGACGGTGAAAGCCAGCCGGTCGACGAAGCGGCCTCGGCGCAACCCGACCGTGATGCGCTGCTTGCCGAGATGCACGCCGCCCAGGCGCAACTGGCTGAGCTGCAAGGCGATGCGCCGCTGATCCTTCCCTCGGTCGACGCCCAGGCCGTGGCCAGCGTCGTCGCCGACTGGACCGGCATCCCCGTCGGCCGCATGGTCAAGAACGAGCTGGAAGCCGTGCTGCGCCTGGGCGCCACGCTGGGCCAGCGCGTCATCGGTCAGCAGCACGGGCTGGACATGATCGCGCGGCGCATCCAGACCTCGCGCGCCAAGCTCGACAACCCGAACAAGCCCATCGGCGTGTTCATGCTGTGCGGCACCTCGGGCGTGGGCAAGACCGAGACCGCGCTGGCGCTGGCCGAGTCGCTGTACGGCGGCGAGCAGAACGTCATCACCATCAACATGAGCGAGTACCAGGAGTCGCACACCGTCTCCACGCTCAAGGGCGCGCCTCCCGGCTACGTGGGCTATGGCGAGGGCGGCGTGCTGACCGAGGCGGTGCGCCGCCGTCCCTACAGCGTCGTGCTGCTGGACGAGGTCGAGAAGGCCCACCCCGACGTGCATGAACTCTTCTTCCAGGTCTTCGACAAGGGCTGGATGGAGGACGGCGAGGGCCGCATGATCGACTTCAAGAACACCATCATCCTGCTGACCAGCAATGTGGGTTCCGAGCTCATCATGAACATGTGCCGGGACCCGGAGCTGCTGCCCGACCCCGAGTCGCTGGCCACGGCGATGACCGAGCCGCTGCAGAAGGTCTTCCCGCCCGCGCTGCTGGGCCGCATCGTCACCATCCCGTACTACCCGCTCAGCGACGAGATGCTGGCCCGCATCGTGCGCCTGCAGCTGGGCCGCATCGTCAAGCGAGTGGCAGAGAACCACCGCATCCCGTTCGAGTACAGCGATGAGGCGGTGGAGCTGATCGTCAAGCGCTGCAACAACGCCGAGAGCGGCGGCCGCATCATCGACGCCATCCTGACCAACACCGTGCTGCCCAAGGTCTCCATCGAGTACCTGTCGCGCACGGCGTCCGGCCAGCCGCTGCAGCGGGTCGCTCTCGGCGTTGCCGACGGGGACTTCAGCTATGCCTTCGACTGACTTGACGGAGCGCTGATATGGCCAGTCATGTCATGTCGATCAACACAACGCTGGGAGCAGACAAGCTCCTGGTGTTGCGCATGGACGGCCAGGAGCAGCTCGGCCGCCTGCCGGAGTGGCGGGTCGAGCTGGTCGGCAACGTCAACCTGCTCGGCATGAAGGAGCACATCAACCTGCATGGCCTGCTGGGCACGCGGGCCAACGTCACCATCGACCTGCACGGCGTCAAGCGCGAGTTCAACGGCTATGTGACACGCGCCCAGCGCGGCGAGCGGCACGGCCGCTTCGAGGCCTTCAGCATCGTCATGCGGCCCTGGCTGTGGTTCGCCACGCGCAGCAAGAACTCGCGCGTGTTCCAGAACAAGAGCGTCAAGGACATCGTCACCGCGGTGCTGACGCCCTACAGCAGCGACTTCGCCTGGCGCCTGCTGCTGCCCTCGGTCTACCCGACGCTCGAATACTGCGTGCAGTACGACGAGAGCGACTTCGACTTCGTCAGCCGCCTGCTGGAAGAAGCCGGCATCTACTACTTCTTCGAGCACACCAGCACCACCCACACGATGGTGATGACCGACTCGATGGCCAAGCACCGCAGCAAGGCCAGCACCACCCCCATCGAATGGGCCAACCGCCTCAAGCACGAGCAGTGCATCATCGACTGGCGCAAGCAGGAGGAGGTGCGCGCCGTCAAGGCCACCGTGCGCGACCACGACTACCTGGCCACGGCGACGCAGATCGAGCAGGACAAATCGGCCCTGCCGCTGTCGGCCACCGCCAAGCTCGGCGATGGCGAGGTCTACGAGTACCCGGCGCGCGCCGTGCTCAACCAGAAGAAGCCCGAGTCCACGCCGGCCACCTCCGCGGCGACTCAGGTCGCCAAGGTCAGGCTGGAGGAGCTGCAGGCGCTGCAGACGGTCTACAGCGGTTCCACCAACTGCAATGACATCGCCGTCGGCACCACCTTCCTGCTGTCCAAGGCAGCGGCGCTGCTGGAGAACAGCAACTACCTCGTGGTCGGCATGGCCTTCCGTGCCGAGTTCGGCGACCACGAGGCCATCGAGGACATCAAGTCCATCAAGCGCCGCCGCGACGGCTTCACCGCCGACATCTCCTGCATCAGCATGAGCGGCAACCCCTTCCGCCCCGAGCGCCGCACACCGCGCCCGGTGATGTACGGGCCGCAGACGGCCACCGTCGTGGGCGCCTCGGGCAACGAGGTCGAAGTCGACAAGCACGGCCGCGTCAAGGTGCAGTTCCACTGGGACCGCGAAGGCACCAAGGACGCCAACAGCTCCTGCTTCGTGCGCGTGGCCCAGCCCTGGGCCGGCAAAGGCTCGGGCATGTGGATGATCCCGCGCATCGGCAACGAGGTGGTCGTCAGTTTCATCGGCGGTGACCCTGATCGGCCGATCGTCACGGGCTCGGTGCACAACGACGTCAACCTGCCCGCCTACGAGCTGCCCAAGCTCTCGCATGTCAGCGGCTGGCGCACCCATTCCACCAAGCAGGGCGCGGTCGACATGTACAGCGAGCTGCGCTTTGCCGACGAGAAGACCAAGGAATACGTCTGGCTGCAGTCGCAGCGCAACTTCTACCGCCACGTCAAGGAAGACGCCTTCGACTTCGTCGTCAAGAACGAGACCAAGAAGGTCAAGCTCACGCGCAAGGAAGTCATCGGCGAGAACTGGTATGTCAACGTCGGCAAGGACGTCATGCAGGACCTCGGCAAGGACCTGCACACCAAGGTCGCCGGCGACATCTTCACGACCGGCGCCGCCACCTACCAGCTCAAGCTGACCAAGGACTTCAACGCCAAGGTCGGCGCCGACCACGGCCTGGATGTGACGGGCAAGACGGACATCAAGTCGGGCGGCGCGGTCAGCATCAAGAGCGGCGCGGACATCAACCTCAAGGCCACCGGCAAGATCGCCCAGGAGGCCACCGGCAAGGTCTCGCTCAAGTCGGTCGCCGACATCGTCATGGAGGGCCTGGCCATCAAGGCCAAGGGCTCGACAGAGATCGTGCTGGAGGCCACGGCCGGCATCAAGATCGTCTGCGGCGCCTCCGTCATCACGCTGGGGCCGGCGGGCGTCACCATCGACGGGCCGCTGGTCAAGGTCAACTGCGGCGGCGGTGGTGGCTCGGCGGGCAGTGCGGAATCGGCCGCCGACGCTGCCCCGGTGGCGCCCGCGGACGCGCTGGACCAGGCCGACCTCAAGCCCGACCAGGCGACTGACTTCGACAAGCTGTTTGCCGACCCGATCGCCCCCGGCGGGGGAGGCGCGGCTTGACCGTGGCCCCAAGCCCGCGGGTCAGGGCGGCGCTCTGGCCGTTTGAGGGTGCGCGCGTGCATGCGGTCATCGACGGCGCCGTGGTGGCCGGCCTGCCCGACAAGCTGAAGACGGCCGATTGCGCCGGCTGGGACTGCCTGCAGCGCGGCGCCCTGGCCCCCGAGGCGGCCCAGCGCGCGGCCTACATCGTCGAGCTGCTGCCCGACGCCGCCTTCACCGGCTGGCTGCTCGGCGAGGTCAATGCCGGCTTCGACGGCTGGGGTGTGCTGACGACCTCGCGCCAGCCGCTGCTGGCCATGCGCGAGCACAGCCGCGACCTGGCCGAGGTGCGCACGCCGGAAGGCCGCCGCCGGCCCTGGCGCTGGTGGGACGCGGAGCTGCTCGACACCTTGCTGCCCTCGCTGACGCCACCACAGCTGGACGCGGTGTTCGCGCCCGGCCAGCAGATCGCCTGCCCGGGCAAGGTGCAGTGGGTGTGGTGGCAGCGGTTGGATGGGGTGATTGATCGGCAGGTGCGTGAGCTTCAGGGTTGATATGAGCCGCTTTCTTGATGGCTTCGGCGGAATTGGCTTCGTGGCTAGGCCCAGCCGGGATTTCGTCCCGGCGGCCGACTCACTTTCTTGTGCGCACAAGAAAGTAAGCAAAGAAAGCGCCCCGGCAAAACCGCCCCTGCGGGGTGCCCTGCGATGCTCGAAGACCGAGGCCCGGGCAGAACTCCCTTCGCTACGCTGCGGTCAAACAACTGCCCGGAGTCAGTTGTTGAAGCGTGCTGCGCACGCGCCTCGGTCTTCTGCGCTTCTCGGCGGTTTTGAAGGGGAGCCCCTTGAACAGCCGAAACAGCCAACAGCCAAACTCGAAAGCCGCTCGCACCGAGGTATTCCTCTTCCCCCCTTTAGCACCGCCGAGCAGCGCAAGACCTTGAGGGCGTGCGCGAAGCGCACTTCAAGTTCTGACGCCGCGCGACTGTCCGACCGCAGCGTAGCGAAGGGAGTTGCGCGCGGGCCCTCAAGGTCTGAGCAGCGCAGGGAACCCGAAGCGAAGCGGAGGGCGGTGCGGCCGGGGGCGACTTCTTTGCTTACTTTCTTGCTCGCACAAGAAAACCGAAGGTTTCGGCGAAGCCAAAGTGAGTCGCCCGCCGGGGCGAACTCCCGGCACGGCTCTCGCCACAGGGCAAGAGCAACGAGCGAAGCGCGCGCGCAATGCTGCAACTAACCCCCGCCCAATCCGAGCAAATCGAGCGCCTGCAACTCAAGCGCGACACCGCCTCGCTCGTGCAACTGCTCGGCCAGGCCTGGCCCGATGTCGCCGAGCAGTTGCAGGCCCGCTGGCCCGCCTTTGTCGATGCGGCGCTGGAGCGCGCCCACCAGCTCGGCCTGAAGGAGGTGGCCGACCAGGCGCGCTATGCCTCGCTGTGCTGCCTGTGGGGCGCCAGCTTCGAGACCAAGCCGCGCTTCGAATGGGCCGCCGCCCTCTGCGCCGATCCGGCGCTCAACCGCGCCTTGCTGCTGCACCAGCTCCACCACCGCTCACGCGAGGATCTCGTGCGCCGCGCGGCCAGGGCCGAGCCGACCCAGCAGGCACTGACACCGGCCGGCTTCGACAAGGCCATGGCGGCCGTCGAAACGGGGCTGGCGCACATCACGCGCGGCCGCACGATCTACGTCGACCAGCCCCCGGCCCCCCCGCCCAAGGCCTGCGACCTCGGCGCCATCACCTTCGCCGTCGCCGAGCCCAAACCGCTGCAGGCCTACCAGGGCCAGGACGGTGCCTGGCGTCGCACCGACCTGACGTCCTGGGCACCACCGCCCGAGACCCTGTCGGCACCGCTGGACGAAGCGCGCGTGCTGCCCGTGCTGAGCCGCGCCGTCGGCGCCGGCGCCAGCGCGCGCCTGCAGCTGGCCGTCAGCACGCTGGCCGCCTGCGACGCCCACCACCCGGAGGTGCTGCATGTCAGCGCTGCCGGCCGCCTGACCTGGCGCGGCGCCGACACCGCCAAGCTCAGTCTGACGCTTCATGCCCCACCTGCGCCGCCGGCCGACCCCAAGCTCGGCCCGGCCGGCATCGCACACGGCGAGCCGCCGGACCTGCAGACGGTCAGCATCGCCAGCTGCGGCATCCGCGATGCTGGCGCACCGCTCGGCCAGGTCCAGCTCGGCCTGCAGGTGCACGCAGCCACGCAGCATCTCGTGAAGGTCAGGCACGGCGCCCTGCCCACCGAGGTATGGCCCACCGAAGGCGCACCGGCCGCGCCCACCACAGCGCTCACGGCCTGCCAGCTGGAAGCCGATAGCCAGGCGCAAGCCGCGCCGTCCTGGCTCAAGGCCTGGCAGGGCCTGCAGCCGCTGGCCCGCACTGGCCTCGACAAACTCTTTGCCGCCTGGTCGCGCCAGATGGCCGACACCAGCGGCCGGCTGGAGGCCGAGCTGTCGCCGCTGGTCGGCCAGGCCGGCATCACCTGGGGCTGGCAGCACGAGCACGACGGCGCCGTCGCGCTGCGCGTGCAGGGCGCCATCGACTTCGCCGCCCTGGTACTGGATCTGCGCCTGGCCGGCGAGCTCGCCTGGGGCGCCAGCCGCGCCCGCGTCAGCTTGCGCGCCCAGGGCCGCAGCGTGTGGCGCATGACGTTGGACCAGCGCGGTGCCGCCGCGGCCGACGGGCAGGGGCTGGCGCAGGCCAAGTGCAGCTGGCGCCACCCGTTTGCGCTCGGCGTCGAGGCGATGGCCACCGGCGACCCAGCGCTGCTGTCGGCGGGCCCGATGCCCGAAGCCTTGCGCGGCGCCGTCATCGGTGAATGCGGCCTGCGCCCACGGCCTGATGGTCGTGGCCAGCAATGGTTCTACCGCCTGTCCATCGAGCCGGTGCACGTGCTGCTGCTGCGCCAGGACCCGCTTGGCGGCACGCAGCGCCAGCGCCGCGAGCTGTTGCCGGCTTCAACGCTCATCGACTGGAGTGCTGGCTGATGGACCGCCTGATGTGCCTCCACGCCCAGACCAGCGGCGAGCCCGTCGAGGTGCATGTCAACGGCGTGCCCGTGCTCGCCCTGCCGGCCGGGGCGGGCAGCCAGTCGGTCACTGTGCACGAGTACCTGCAGAACGGCAGCAACCGCATCAGCCTGGTCGTCGCGCCTTTGCCCGCCGCCCAGGCGATGGCCGCGCCCGATGCGCCGGCCCAGCCACGCATGGCCGCGCGTGCGGCCCAGGCCCGCGCGCGCCTGGTGCTGCTGCGCCAGGGCAAGAGCCTGGCCGACGAGGCCGTGCGCGTGCTGGCCGAAGTGAACTGGGCGGTCGAGGAAGGCGCCAGCTTCCTGGCGCCCACCGTGCAGCACCAGGACCTGGAGCTGCCCGTCGGCTTCCCGCGCTGGCGCTGGCTGGAC
The DNA here is from genome assembly GCF_001425165.1 of Pelomonas sp. Root405. Classification (GTDB taxonomy): domain Bacteria; phylum Pseudomonadota; class Gammaproteobacteria; order Burkholderiales; family Burkholderiaceae_C; genus Pelomonas. The sequence continues at coordinate 73,379 of NZ_LMDU01000003.1, read as the reverse complement.
GCCCCCGTGCTGAACCCCGGGCCGGCCGACCGCCAGACCCTGCTGGCCGCCGTGCAGCGCATCGCCTTCGACCTGTCGCGCGGCAACCCCGACAGCTTCCTGGCCGCCTCGCGCCTGAAGCTGGATGAAGTCGACCAGGCCTACCAGCGCCCCGCCGGGCACGGCACCGCGGCGCTGCGCGAGCAGGTGCAAGCGCTCTGGCAGGCCGGCACCCTCGCCACGCTGCAGCCGCCGACGGCCGAGACCCTGCTGCTGCGCGTCGTGGCCGGCGGCCGCCTGCTGGAATGCCTCAACCCCATGGGTGCCCCTGCACTCAGCACGCTGAACGACGACGCGGCGCCCGACAACGTCGCCTGGCCCTTGCGGCTGACCCTCATCGAAGGCAAGGTCTACATCCTCCGATAACGGTGGCCGCGAAGACACTCACACCATGATCCGCCTCAACGTCACCACCTACAACGGCCTGCCCCTGAGCGAGCCGCTGTCCGCCCAGTTCGACGAACTCGGCGGCGACATCGGCCGCGCCGACACCAACCAGCTGGTGCTGCCCGACCCCGAGCGCACCATCTCGCGCGTGCATGCCCGCGTGCTGTTCCGCGCCAACGGCGGCTTCGGCATCGTCGACCAGGGCAGCAACGCCATCAGCGTCAACGGCATCCAGCTCGGCAAGGGCCGCGAGGCGGCCATCAAGCCGGGCGACCGCATCCAGATCGGCGGCTATCTGCTGGTCGTCGAGGCGGCCAGCGCCAGTGGCGCCGCCGACCCCTTTGCCGACTTCTTCGGCCTGGCACCGGCCCCCTCGGTCACGCAGCCCGACATTCGCCGCGACATCGCGGCGGCCGATCCGCTGGGGCTGTTCGGGGGCCCGCCGCCGCAGGTCGCATCGCCCGTCGCGTCGCCCTATGCCTCAGCGCCACCGCCGCCCGCAGCGCTGGGCGGCATCCCGGCCGACTGGGACCCGTTCGCGCCGATTTCAGCGCCGGTGGCGGCCAGGCAGGCGGCCGCAGCGCCGCCCTCGGCTGGCGCCCGCGCCCTCGGCTTGGACATCGGTGCCGGTGCCCCCGCGCCGCTGATTCCCGACCTGCCCGGCACCGGCGGCGGCGGTGATTCGCTGGACATGCTCTTCGGCCTGGGCGCGCCCTCGCCGACCAGCAACCCGCTGGCCCAGTCCCTGCTCGGCGAGGCCACCGCCCAGCCCAACATGGCCGGCCATGCCGACCCGATGCAGGCGTTGAACATGCTGCCCGCCGCGGCCGGCCAGGCCCTGCCCGACACGATGTCCGAGCTGAACCGGCCCTTCCTGGCGCCGAAAGCGCCTGTGACCTCGCCGGCCCAGCAGCCCCGGCCGCCCGCTGCTTCGATGCAGGCGCTGAACAAGCTCGACCCCTCCGGAACGCTGTCCGGCGCCGTCGTGTCCTGGAACGACAGCGCCGGCGAGGGCCGCACGATCATCCGCGCGGGCAAGAAGGCCGACGCCGCATTGCCGGTGTCAACGCCGGTGCAGGTGGCACCCGCGCCGACGCTGCCACCGCCTCCGCCACCCGTCATGGCGCCGGTCACCGCGGCGGCGCCGACAACACCCGCCGTGCCGGCCGACCAGGCGGCCCTGCTCGCCGCCTTCCGCGAAGGCCTGGGGCTCCCCAACGTGCCGGCCAGCGGCCTGACGCCCGATTTCATGCGCCTGGTCGGCCAGTTGCTGCACGAGTCCGCGCGCGGCACGGTGGACCTGCTCGTCGCCCGCGCTGCGCTCAAACGCGAAGTCAGGGCCGAGGCCACCATGATCGTCGCGCGCGAGAACAACCCGCTGAAGTTCTCGCCCACGGCCGAGGTGGCGCTGGGCCATCTGCTGGGCCCGTCAGTGCGCGGCTTCATCGAGCCGCAGCGCGCCATGCGCGACGCCTTCGACGACCTGCGCGCCCACCAGCTCGCCTTCCTGGCCGGCATGCGCGCCGCGCTCGAAGGCCTGCTGCAGCGCTTCGACCCGGCGGCGCTGGAGTCGCGGCTGACGCAGAAGTCGGTGCTGTCCAGCCTGCTGCCGGCGGCGCGCAAGGCGCAGCTGTGGTCCGTCTTCCAACAGGAATACCAGCAGATCGCCGGCGAGCTGACGGACGACTTCCACCAGGTCTTCGGGCGCGAGTTCCTGCGCGCCTATGAAGCCCAGCTTGAAGCGCTAGAACAAGAACAACGATAGGAGCCCCCTGTGCAAATCGAGCTGGCATTGATGTCCGAGCAAGGTGGCCGCAGCTACAACGAGGACGCCTGCGGCCACTGGCATTCCGAGCGCTACCTCTGCTGCGTGCTGGCCGACGGCGCGGGCGGGCATGGTGGCGGCGACATCGCCTCGAAGCTGGCCGTCAGCCATGTGCTGCAGGGCTATGCCAGCCTGCCCGCCCATGCCCCGCAGGCGCTGCACGCACTGCTGCAGGACACCAATCGCGAGCTGCTCGCCCAGCGCGCTGCCAACCCCAGCTTGCGCAACATGCACTCCACCGTGGTCGTGCTGTCCATCGACCTGCAGGACCGCAACGCGCTGTGGGGCCATTGCGGCGACTCGCGCTTCTACGCCTTCCGCGACGGCCAGCTGGCCGTGCGCACGCGTGACCACAGCCTGGTGCAGTCCCTCATCGATGGCGGCATGCTCGACGAGGCCGGCGCCCGCGTGCATCCCAAGCGCAGCGAGCTGTATTCGGCCCTCGGCACCGACGGCAGCGACCTGCACATCAGCGTGTCACCCGCGCCGCTGCCGCTGTTCGGCCGTGAGGCGCTGATGCTGTGCACCGACGGCCTGTGGGAGTGGGTGCCCGACGAGGACATCGCCGCCGCGCTGGCCATCGCGCCGGGGCCGCACGCCTGGCTGAAGAACCTGCAAAAGCGCGTGCTGCTGGCCGCCGCCGACAAGCCCAACCACGACAACTTCAGTGCCCTGGCCCTCTGGCTGGGCGCGGACTGAGGACGACCGAGGAGAGCCACCATGCCCCAACATGTCTGCAACGGCGCGCTGATCAAGTGCAGCTTCGCCTTTCCGCCGCCCGGCACGGGCACGCTGGTCGTGCTGCCGATGAACCGCATGATGACCAGCAACCAGCCGGCGGCCACCATCATGGACAACAAGCCGATGCTCAACATCATGCCGTTCGGGCAGTGCATGAGCCCGAGTCAGCCGAGCATGGCCTCGCTCGGCGTGCCAGGGCCGTGCGTACCGGCGACGCCCATCCCGTGGTCACCGGGCGCGCCGACGGTGATGCTGGGCAATATCCCGGTGCTCAACAACACCTCGACGCTGAGCTGCGTGGCTTTCGGCGGTGTCATCACCATCATGATGCCGGGGCAAGTGACTGAAATGACCCCTTGACCAGGCGCCACGCCGGGAACTGACCGGCCCGCATCCGCCACACAGAGTCTGCCCAAAACAGCACTTTGAGGAGACCCTGATGGCCGATCTGTCCATGCCCTACCCGCCGGAGCTCACCAAGGCCCAGTGGGACCGCAACAAAGGCGTGATGGCCAAGCTCTTCGTCGGCAAGACCGACATCGGCGCCGCGCTGACGGCCGTGGAGCTGGAGTTCAAGCGCGGCGGCTACGCCAGCATCAAGACCTTTGACGGCGTGGCCGACCCGCTGGATTTGGCGGAGTACAAGAAGGGCCTGCTCAGCGGCCTGGCCAAGGCCGAGGCGGCTGTCAACAACAAGCTCGGCGCGCTGAAGGTCATCGCCACCGCCGCGCACAGCGACTTCGCCAAGAGCAAGACGGTGCCCAAGTCGGCCACCACCTATGTCAAAGGCATCCTGGACGCCATCACGGCTTTCAAGGCCGCGCTGGACAAGTTTCCCGGCGAGCTCGACAAGGCGCTGGACAAGGACTTCCGCGAGCGCCTGCACAAGACCAAGGAATACGTCGCGACGATGGCCACGGCCAAGTCGGCTAGCGACCTGGCGGTCAAGATCATCAACATGGTGAAGATGGTCGAGGCCAACCCGACGGTCGCCAACGTGAACAAGGTCTTCGGCGCCGATGGCCCGCACCGCATGCTGACCACCAGCTTCAAGACCTGGGACCAGTTCGTGAAGGTCCAGTTCCCCAAGCTGTCCGCCAAGCTCTATGCCGGCACGGCGATGTCCGATTTCTTCACCCTGCCCCACCTGTCGGACATCGGCAACGAGACCAACAAGGCCGCCAGCAGCAAGCTCGCCGCCAAGGTCAAGGCTGGCGCCGACGAGAAAAAGGTGGTGACGCAGTTCCTGCTGGAGTACAGCAAATCAGTCGTTGAAGCGCAGAAACTGCTCAAGCACTTCGTCGCCATCGGCAAGGTGCTGAACGCGGTCTGAGTGGACCCCTCGCCCAGTCGCGCCGCCTCGACCGTCCCCCGGGGGGACGGCAATGCTTGCCGGCTCGACCGGCAAGCAAATCGCCATCGCGGGCCGGCTTACTTGCGCCCGATCTCCACGCGGCGGTTCTCACCGGCCTTGGGATTGGCGGGGTTCTTCAGGTCCTTGGCACCCGCACCCTCGATGACCAGCAGCGCCGGGTCGGCGCCCTTGGCGACCAAGTAGTCACGGACCGACTCCGCCCGCTTGATGGACAGCGCCTGGTTGGCCGCCGGCGTGCCGGAGGCATCGGCATGGCCGATGACGCGCACCTTGCGGTCGCTGTTCTTCTTGGTCTTGAGCACGTCAGCAAAGACGTCGAGCTGCTTCTTCAGCACCGCGGGCAGCTCGGCCGACCCGACCTTGAACGACGTGGCCGGCAGCGAATACTTGATGGCCGGCTTGAAGCCCATGCACTTGAAGCCTGCGGCCTCCAGCTCCTTGCACTTGTCATCAGGAAACAGCCCTTCGGCGATGGACTCGGCCGTGGGCACGGTCTTGCCGAGGTCGACGGCCTCGGCAGCCGACGCGGCTGCGGGCGGAGCCTCGGGGGTCTGCGCCGACACGCCCAGCGTGAAACCGCACAGGGACGCAAGCAGCAGGGGGCGGAACATCTTCATGGCGGGCACTCGCTCAACAGCCGAAACGCTCACTGAGTGACCGCCACGACCAGATGGTTCCCGGGAACCAAGCCGGCGCCGCAGTCACTCACTGCCTGATCGCCGGCCCCAGTGCCGCTCCCCATCCGTTTTCACTGCTCCCTTGAGGCCAAACCATCCATGACCTGGCGTGACCGCGTGATCTGGACGGAGGGCATGTTCCTCCAGCCGCAGCACTTCCAGCAGCATGACCGCCACTGGGAGCATCAGTGGCGCCAGCGCCTGCAGCAGGCCGTCGCCTACGGCTGGGGCTTCGCGGCGCTGAGCCTGGACGAAGCCTCGCTGACGCTGGGCAAGGTCGGCCTGGCTGCGGCCCAGGGCCTGCTGCCCGACGGCACCGCCTTCTCGGCCCCCGGCAGCGACGCCGCGCCGGCCGCCCTCGACATCCCCGCCGATGCCCGCAACGAGATCGTCGTGCTGGCCGTCACCCTGCAGCGCCCGGGCGTCGTCGAGACCGACGCCGAAGGTGCCGCCGGCTCCATGGGACCGCGCTTCACGGCCAGCGAGGTCAATGTCGGCGACAGCAACTCCCAGCTCGACCGCGACGCCGCCCTGCAGGTCGGCCGCCTCAACCTGCGCCTGATGCTGCAGCGCGACGCCGGCGAGGGCTATGCAACGCTCGGCGTGGCCCGCGTGGTGGAACGCCGCGCCGACAACCGCGTCGTGCTCGACCCCGCCTTCGTGCCGCCGCTGCTGCACGCGCCTGCCCACCCGGTGCTGGACGGCTATGTGCGCGAGCTCTGCGGCCTGCTCAATCAGCGCGGCGAGGCCCTGGCCGCACGCCTGGCCGCACCCGGCCGCGGCGGTGTCGGCGAGATTGCCGACTTCCTGCTGCTCGAAGCCGTCAACCGCAACCAGGCCCTCTTCAACCACCTGCGCTCGGTGTCGTTGCTGCATCCCGAGCGGCTTTACACCGACTGCTTGACGTTGGCGGGCGACCTCGCCACCTTCCGCGACAGCCGCCGCCCGGCCGCCTATGCCGAGTACGTGCACGACGACCTCGCCGCCACTTTCCGCCCGGTCATCGACGACCTGCGCCAGTCGCTGAGCATGGTGATGGAGCAGACCGCCATCCCCATCGAGCTGCAGGACCGCGCCTATGGCGTGCGCGTCGCCCTCATCCCCGACGTGCAGTTGCAGCGCAGCGCCACCTTCGTGCTGGCCGTGTCGGCCCAGTTGCCCGGCGACGCACTGCGGGCGCGCTTCCCCACGCAGGTCAAGATCGGCCCGGTCGAGCGCATCCGCGACCTCGTCAACCTGCAGCTGCCCGGTGTCACGTTGCGTCCGCTGCCGGTGGCGCCAAGGCAGATTCCGTATCACGCGGGCCACAACTACTTCGAGCTGGAGACGCGCGGCAACGAGCTGTGGAAACAGCTTGAAAGCTCGGGCGGCCTGGCCATGCACATCGCCGGCGAGTTCCCCGGCCTCGAACTCGAGTTCTGGGCCATCCGGGCTTGACCTCCCTCTGATCGGCACGCCCCATGAGCGATCCCAACAACGACGATCCCTTTGCCGCCTTCGGCCAGGACCGCACGGTCATCAAGCCGAGCGCGGGCCGGCCGGTCACCGGCATGCAGCAGCCGGCCAAGGCGCAGCCGTCGGTGTCACCGGCCATGCCTGCCAGCCGCGAAGCGCCGCTGGCGTTGGAGGCACTGACCAGCGCCAGCCTCAACCCGCTCGTCGCGGCCGCGATGCCGCTGCTGTCGGCCGCGCCGCGCGTGCGCCACAGCGCCCAGCACCCCAACCCCGCCGGGCTGAAGGAGGCGTTGGCCGACGGCATTCGCGCCTTCGAGGCCAAGGCGCGCGCCGAGGGCCTGCCCAACGAGCAGGTCATCGCCGGCCGCTACATCCTTTGCACCCTGCTCGACGAGTCGGCCGCCAGCACGCCCTGGGGCGGCTCGGGCGCCTGGGCGGCGCAGAGCCTGTTGGTGCAGTTCCACAACGAGTCCTGGGGTGGCGAGAAGGTCTTCGCGCTGATGGCCAAGCTGGCCGAGAACGTGCCGGCCAACCGCAACCTGCTGGAGCTGCTCTACGTCTGCCTGGCCTTCGGCTTCGAGGGCCGGTACCGCGTCATCGACAACGGCCGTGCCCAGCTCGACGGCGTGCGTGCGCGCCTGGCGCAGATGCTGCGCCAAGGCAGCAACCCCGACCCCGCGCTGTCGCCGCGCTGGCAGGGTGCCGAGCCGGCCGAGGCCGGGCTGCGCCAGCGCCTGCCGCTGTGGGCCATCACGGCCGCCACGGCCCTGGTGCTGCTGCTGGTCTATGTCGGCCTACGCTTTGGCATCAACGGCGCGTCGGACAGCGTGTTCACCGCACTGCGCAGCTTCGACGTGAAGACCGCAGCCGTCGCCGCACCCACGCCGCAGCCGGCCGCGCCCCGCCTGGCCGGACTGCTGGATCTGGACGTCAAGGCCGGCCTGATTCAGGTCAACGACCTGGCTGACCGCTCCGTCGTCGTCATCAAGGGCGACGGCCTGTTCGGCCCCGGCAGCGCCGAGGTGTCGAGCGAACTGCGCCCGCTGGTGCTGCGCATCGGCGAGGCCATGCAGCGCCTGAAGGGCCCCGTGCAGGTCACCGGCCACACCGACAGCCAGCCGATCCGCTCGCTGCGCTTCCCGTCGAACTGGCATTTGTCGCAGGCGCGCGCCGAAGCCTTCCGCAACCTGCTGGCCGAGCGCGTCGAGGTCAGCCGGCTGCGCGCCGAGGGCCGCGCGGACGCCGAAGCCGTGGCGGACAACAGCACGCCCGCCGGGCGCTCGAAGAACCGGCGCGTCGAAGTGACGTTGATGGTCCAGGACGCGCGCTGATCATGAAAAAAATCCTGTCCATCCTGTTCCACCCCGTCACGCTCGGCGTGTTCGGCCTGCTCGTCGTCTCGGCCCTGGTGTGGTGGGCCGGCCCGCTGATCGCCTTCGGCGACAACCGCCCCTTGGACACCCGCCTGGCACGCGGCATCACGCTGGCCGTCGTCTGGCTGCTGGGCGGACTGCGCCTGGTGTGGACGCAGATGCGCCGCCGCCGCATCAACGCCGCCCTCGTCAAGGGCATGGGGGGCGGCCCGTCGGCCTCGGCCAAGGAAGAGGCGGTGCTGCAGGAGCGCTTCACCGCGGCCATCGGCCTGTTGAAGAAGGCGCCGGGCGCCAAGAAGGGCCTGTTCGGCGGCGGTACCTCGCTGTACGAGCTGCCTTGGTACATCTTTGTCGGCGCGCCAGGCTCGGGCAAGACGACGGCGCTGCTCAACGCGGGGCTGAACTTCCCGCTGACCGACAAGCTCGGCCAGGCCAGCGTGCGCGGCGTGGGCGGCACGCGCAACTGCGAATGGTGGTTCAGCGACGAAGCGGTGCTGATCGACACCGCCGGCCGCTACGCCACGCAGGATTCCGACAAGGACACCGACGCAGCGGCCTGGGACACCTTCCTCGGCCTGTTGCGCAAGGCGCGCCCGCGCCGCCCCATCAACGGCGTGCTGCTGACCATCAGCGTGCAGGACCTGCTGGCCCTGCCGCCCGACCAACGCAAGGAGCAGGCCTCGCGCATGCGCGGCCGCATGCAGGAGCTGCAACAGCGCCTGGGCGTGAAGGTGCCGGTCTATGTGATGGTCACCAAGTGCGACCTGCTGGCCGGCTTCAACGAGACCTTCGGCGCCATGGGCAAGGAGGAGCGTGACCAGGTCTTCGGCTTCACCTTCCCGCTGGCCGCCCAGCCGGGCGAGGAGTTGATGGCCAACTTCGGCGGTGAGTTCGCGTCGCTGGAGAAGCGGCTGCGCGAGCGCCTCATCGAGCGCATGGAGGCCGAGAGCGACACGCTCAAGCGGGCAACGATTTTTGCGTTCCCGCAGCAGTTCGGCGGCCTCAAGGGTCTGCTGGGCGGCTACCTGGAAACAGTCTTCGGCGGCGGCGGCACGCTCGACGAAGCCCCGCGCCTGCGCGGCGTCTACTTCACCAGCGGCACGCAAGAGGGCACGCCCATCGACCGCGTGCTCGGGGCACTGGCCCGCAGCTTCGGCGTCGAGCGGCGCCTGACGCCGCCGGCCGCGGCCAAGGGAAAAAGCTTTTTCCTGAACCACCTGCTGCGCAAGGTGATCTTTGTCGAGCAGGGCCTGGTGGGGCAGAACGCGCAGGTCGAACGGCGCAGCGCGCTGCTGCGGCTGGCAGGTCTGGCGACACTCGGCATCGTCACGGCGACGTTGCTGGTCGGCTGGGGCTTCAGCTACTTCGGCAACCAGGGCTATATCGCCGATATCGAGGCCAAGCTGCCGGCGCTGAAGGACACGGTCACCGCCCTGCCGCCCACCAGCGGCAGCGATCCGTCGGCCCTGCCCGAGGCGTTGGCCGCCATCCGCGACGCGGCCCAGCCGCCCGGCTTTGCGCTGCACGACCCGCCGCTGCGCCTGGGCTTCGGCCTGTTCCAGGGCGACAAGCTCGATGCCGGCGCGCAGGTCTCCTATCACCGCCTGCTGCAGCGCGGCCTGGCGCCACGCGTCGCGGCCCGGCTGGAGGAGCGGCTGCGCACGGCCAACCGCGACAACCTGGAGTTCGCCTACGAGTCGCTCAAGGCCTACCTGATGCTCTACACGCCGGAGCATCTGGACGCGCCCGGCCTGCAGGCCTGGGTCGGGCTGGACTGGGACGCCAACCTCGAAGGCAGTCTTGGCGCCGAGAAGGTTGCGCTGCTGAAGAACCACCTGGATGCGCTGTTGAGCCGCGGCGCCTTCGAGGTGGCCCAGCCGATGGACAAGACGCTGGTGGCCAGCGTGCGCGAGATGCTGGGCGCCTACCCGCTGGAGTACCGCATCTTCAGCCGCCTGCGCCGCGCGCAGATCGACGGCGATCTGCCGCCGTTCACGGTGGCGGCCGCGGCTGGCCCGCAGAGCCCTAACGTCTTCGTGCGTGCCAGCGGCGCGCCGCTGACGCAGGGCATCCCGGGCATGTTCACGAAAGACGGCTACAAAAAGGCTTTCCAGACCTCCGTCGACCGCACAGCCAAGCAGCTCGCGGAGGAAGAGGCCTGGGTGCTGGGCACCAACCCTGCCACGGCCAAGCGCCAGGCGGCCGACAAAACCCTGGTCGAGCGCGTGCGCCGCCTCTACCTGGAGGAGTACGTCAAGGTCTGGGACGCCTACCTGGCCGATGTGCGCCTCGTGAAGCTCAATGGCCTGGATCGCGGCATCGCGGTGTCCCGGCTGGTGTCGGCCGTGGACTCTCCGCTGGCCGCTTTCCTGCGCGCCGCGTCGCGGGAGACCACGCTGATCGACCCGGTCAGCAACGCCAACACGCTCGACAAAGAGCTGACCAAGCGCAAGGATGACGCCATCTTCGCCAAGGGCGGCGAGCTGGCCAAGCTGGCCGGCAACCAGGCCAAGGCACCGACGAGCCTGTCGGCCGACGGCCCGCTGGAAAAGATCGTCGACGACCACTTTGCCTCGCTGCGCCGCCTGGTGACCGGCACGCCGCCGCCGCTGGACGACGTGATGAAGATGTTCAACGAGGTCTATGTGCAGCTCAGCGCCGTGCAGGAGGCGTTGAAGAGCAAGTCACCGCCGCCGGCCGGGGGCGGCGGTGCCAAGCTCAAGGCCGCTGCCGGCCAGCAGCCCGAGCCGCTGCGCGGCGCGCTGGAGACGCTGGCCGACGCGGCCGACAACCAGAGCCGGCTGGTCGAGCGCCAGAGCCTCACGGGCGAGCTGCAACCCGTCAGCGAGTTCTGCGCCCGCGCCATCGCGGGCCGCTATCCCGTCGCGCAAGGCGCCAAGGTCGACGTGCTGCCCGAAGACTTCGGCCAGTTCTTCGCGCCCGGCGGGCTGATGGACGACTTCTTCACCCGCAAGCTCAGCCCCCTGGTGGACGTGGGCACCAACCCCTGGAGCTTCCGGCCCACGGGCGACGGCACCAAGCCGGTGTCCCCCGCGGCGCTGGCGGACTTCCAGCGCGCGGCCCGCGTGCGCGAGGTTTTCTTCCGCGGCGGCGGCCGCGCGCCAGCCTTCCGCGTCGACGTGCGCGCGCTGGAGCTGGGTGACGGCATGAAAGAGCTGGCGCTGGACATTGACGGCCAGGTCAGCAAATTCACCGCCGGCAGCAATCAGGTCGTCAGCCTGCAATGGCCCGGCCAGCGGCTGAGTTCGCAGATCAAGCTGACCAGCCAACCGGGCGGCACGCCCATCGTCTTCGACGGCCCCTGGGCGCTGTTTCGGCTGTTCGACCGCTTCGAGGTGCAGGGCTCGCCGCAGCAGCCCGAGCGCTTCATCGTCGTCATGAACGTGGACGGGCACCGCGCCCGTCTGGAAGTGACGGCCAGCAGCGTGTTCAACCCGTTCCGGCTGCGCGAGCTGCAGCAATTCCGCTGCCCGGGGGCGCTGTGACCAGCGCGCCAGGTTGGTACGGCAAGTTGCCCGCATTGGGCGACTTCGCCTCGCGGCGGCTGGCGCCCGAGTGGATCGCGCAGTGGGACAACTGGCTGACCGCCGGCCTGCATGCGCTGCGTGACAACGCGCCCGACACCTGGCTGAACGACTACCTGGCCAGCCCTGCCTGGCGCTTTGCCCTGCTGCCGGGCGCCCTGCCGGGCGCCGAAGGCGAGAGCCTGCGCGTCGGCGTGATGATGCCGTCGGTCGACCGCGTCGGCCGCTACTTCCCGCTGGTGGTGGTGAGTGCCCCGCTGCCTCGCCCCAACGGCAGCGCCCAGGTGGCCGCGCTTTGGCAGTGGGCCGGCCAGATCGAGGAAATCGCCGTCAATGCGCTGCATGGCGACTGGAGCGCCGAGACGCTGGACGCCGCGCTGGCCGACGCACCGCCGCCGCCACCCACGGCGCCCGACACCGCGCTGCCGCCCGCGCTGACCGCCCTGCTCAGCCAGGCGGCCTGGGATGGCTTGCAGGGCTGCTCGCTGTGGCTGCATGCGGGGGGCGGCCCCACGGTGCAGCCCGCGCTGCCGACGGGCGCGGCCTTCGCCGCGCTCTTCAAACCTTGAGATCGACCATGACCGACTGGACTCCCAACTACGGCAACCTCGATGCCACGGCCCCGACCTGGGCCGCCAAGCGCCCGGTGCGCATCGCGCTGCTTGGCGACTTCGGCGCGGGAGCCGTTGCGGGTCGCCTCGACAGCGGCGACGACCTGGCGCGCCGCAAGCCGCGCGCGGTCGAGTTCGATTCGCTGGAGGATTGGCTGGGCCAGCAAGGCATCACGCTGAGCCTGCCGGTCGGCGCCCACGGCGCGGCCGTGGACGTGCCGTTGGCCGACCTGGAGTCCTTCCACCCCGACACGCTGTTCCGCGAGCTGGAGCTGTTCAAGAAGCTGCACGACCTGCGCAAGCGCCTGAACAACACGGCCAACTTCGACAAGGCCGCCGCCGAGGTGGCCAAGCTGTCGGGCACCAAGAAGAAGGCCTCGCGTGCCGGCCGCGGTGTGCGCCCCCGCGGCGCCGCGCCGGCAACCGGTGCCAGGCTGGACGACTTCGCGCGACTCACCGGCCGCACCAGCGTGCAGGCCGAGGGCGGCATCGACGCGCTGCTGCGCGATGTCATCGGCCCCTTCGTCGTGCCCGCCGCCAAGCCCGAGAAAGCGGCGCTGCTGGCCACGCTGGACGCTGCCATCGCCGATAGCATGCGCGCCGTGCTGCACCAGCCCGATTTCCAGGCCGCCGAATCGCTGTGGCGCGGCGTGGACTTCCTGCTGCGGCGCCTGGAGACCGGGCCGATGCTGCAGGTCCACCTCATCGACATCAGCGCGGAGGAGTTCGCCGCCGACCTCAGCAGCACGGACGACCTGGCCGACACGGGTCTGCACCGCCTGCTGGTCAACAAGCCGGCCGAAGCCAAGGACGGTGGCTACACCTTCATCGCCGGCCTCTACCAGTTCGAGGCCACGCCGCCGCACACCGAACTGCTGGGCCGCATGGCCAAGATCGCCGACGCCGCCGGCGCGAGCTTCTTCACCGCCATGGCCGTGGATGATCTCGTCAACGCCAAGAAGCCGCCGCACCCGCTCGTGGCCGAGGCCTTCGAGGCCTTGCAGGGCTTGCCCGAGGCCAGGCGCCTGGTGCTGCTGGGCCCGCGTTTTCTGCTGCGCCACCCCTACGGCAAGCGCAGTGACCCAATCTCCTCGTTCGCCTTCGAGGAGTTCACGCTAACTGATGGCCTGGGCGGCATGCTGTGGGGCCACCCGGCGTTGCTGGCGCTGACGGCCCTCGCCGGCCAGGGCGGTACGCCGACCGTGACCGACCTGCCCTTCCACCACTTCGTCGATGCCGACGGCGACAGCACCGCCCTGCCCTGCACCGAGCGCTTCATGTCGACGACGGCCGTGTCGGAACTCGGCCGCTGGGGCGTAGCCGCACTGGTGGCGCACAAGGGCGAGCCGAGCGTGCGCCTGTCGGGCCTGGGCGGCATCGCAGCGGCGGGCGCGGCGTCGAAGGCCGGCGCGCGTGCGGGCATCGAGATGAACGTGAAGTCCAAGCTCGCCGAGACGCCCAAGCGCAGCGCCCCCACCAAGGCCTCGCAGGACGACGACGAGCCATCGGGTTCTGGTGACGACAGCGGCGGCAGCAGCAGTGACATGGACGATTTGCTGGCCGGCCTCGGCGGCTCGGACAGCGATGACAGCGGCAGCAGCAGCAGCAGCAGTGACAGCGACCTGGACGCGCTGCTGGCCGGACTGGGCGGTGGCGACGACGCGCCCGCCAGCGACGACACGGCGGCGGGTGATGACGGCATGGACGCCGAACTCGCGGCGCTGCTGAAGTCGCTCGGCTAAGCACCGCCCAAATCTCAACGCCCCACCAGGACTGCCATGAATCTGATGCTCACCGAAGCCCATTGGAAATCCAAGGGCCTGCCGCTGCGGACGACGAAAGAGAAACTCACGCAGAGCAAGACCGGCATCTCGGAGGCGTTGCGGGTGCTGGCGGCCACCGACAAGCTGCTGCGCGCTGAGATCCTGAACGAGTCGCTCGTGAAGAAGATGGACACGGTGCTCAAGGCCAGCGAGGCCGCGCTGAAGAAGCTCAAGGCCGAGGACAAGAAGCTGCTCGCGCTGCGCGACAACATGGTCAAGGAGCTGGCCGACTACCGCAAGGATCACAACACGCTGGTGAACCAGATTGCGCGCGACAACATCGGCGCCGTGTCGGGCGGCATCAAGATGCTCAGGGCGCAGGCAAAGAAGGAGTTCTCGTCCGAGAACCAGGACTTCGTCGAAGGCGCCGCCAAGGTCGCCAACGCCGACGCGATGAAGATCATGGGCTACATCGCCACCATCGACGTCGGCAGCCTCAACATCTCCAACGCCTCGCGCTGGAAGGCCCTGGTCGACGAGCGCCTGCAGTGGGAGAAGGACGTCAAGCTCGCGCTGAAGACCTCGATGCTGGAGATCCGCAAGATCCAGGGCGACACCATCGACCGGCTCAAGGCCACCTGCCAACTCTGACCCTGCGAGGACGACACACCATGAAATCCGGATTCAAGCCCAAGCTCTGGACCAAGAAGGAATGGACGGATGCCGATCCGTCCAGCAAGACCCAGGGCTGCGGCGTCGAGGCCGCGCTGGACGAGTGGCAGAAGCATTGCAAGGGCAAGTTCGCGGTCATGACGCCGGTGGAAGCGGCCAAGGCCTCGATGACGGCCACCAAGCTGTCCGAGGCGATGACCAAGGCCAGCAAGAAGTGCGACCCCAAGGCCCAGAAGGAAACGCTGATGGGCATCCTCGAATACAAGAAGCGCGCCGACGACTACGCCCAGTTCGCCAAGCTCGCCGCGGCCGCACTGGTCGGCCGCGAGAAGTACGCCGGCAGCATCAAGAACCTCGAGACCGTCATGAAGGACGCCGCGGCCGAGGCCGTGTTCGAGCGCTACTGCAAGCAGCCGCAGGTCGCCATCTGGCCCAGCGTCGACACGCTCAGGCTGTTCGCGCAGAAGAAGTACGCCGACGCCGTGCGCCTGTACGGCGACGGCGGTGTGGGCGGCGGTGACTACAACATCCGCGGCGCGGATAACAAGATCCTGCACGACACCTTCATCGCCAAGGTGAGGCACGAGCAGAAGGACATCCTCGAAGCCATCGGCAAATGCGTGGCGAGCCAGAAGGAAATGCTCAGCGACCCGCGCCACTACGGCGACCACGGCCTCAAGGCCATGCCCGAATGGAAGGCGCTGGTGGAAAAGAAGTTTCCGATCAAGGAGTACGCGGTCAGCTGAGGGCGCGGCCGGCGCGGCCACGCCCCGCGGCTCAACGCTTGACCGGGTCCAGCGTCAACAAGGCGATGTCGTTGCTGCGCATGGGCACGGTGAAGTTCAGCAATCCATCCTTGCCGACGTTGACGGTGCGTTTGACCTCGGGCAGGTCCCGGGTCAGCAGCTGCAGCTTGGCGAGCTGCGCGGCGTCGAGGTTGGTGGGCGCGCCCATCTCGAGGTAGGCCGTGTAAGCGTCGTTGGCCTTGTAGCCGACGCGGCGCAGCTCGAGCCGATAGGCGCCGGGCTTGAGGTTGCGCAGCGCAAGCTTGACCGCGGGCGCCGGGCCGTTGGGCACAGGCTTGGCGAAGAACACGCCGTTGCTCTTGGCCTTCTGGTCGGGATGCTGCCAGTCCCATGCCACGACGGCTGTCTTGTCGCCATCGATCGCAGCCAATACTTTGTCGTCGGTGCTCGGGATCTCATTGCCGCGCAGCGCGTTCAAGTACTTGTAGGCGAACCAGGTCGACTTGCGCACACCATCGCGCGTCATCAGGCCGAAGCCGCCATGGAAGGCGCGGGGCGGCGGGCCCGGCTCCTCGAACAGGTCGCTGTAGGTCCAGTAGCTCATCGCCTGCGCATAGCCACGCGTGGCGCGCAGCTTGGTGAGGATCCACGGCGCGCTGATGTAGCTGTCATGCACCTTGTCGTACGGGTTGTAGCTGGTGCTCCACTCGGTGATGTACAGCGGAATGCCAGGGAAAGGCGAGGCTTCGATCTCTTTGCGATTGCGGCGCACGTCGCCGACGATGGCGTCGGGGTTGGGGTCCAGGATGCGGTCGGACTTGCCGAACTCGTCGAGGTAGCCCTCCGTGACGCCGTAGGTGTGGGTGGTGACAAAGTCGACCGGCACGCCTTCCTGTTTGGCATAAGCCAGCAACTCGGGCACCCAGAAAGCGCCGGCCGTCGCGGGGCCGCCCACCTTCAGTCCGGCATCCACCTTCTTGAGCGTGCGCGCCGTGTTGGCGTACAGCTCGAAATAGGCCTTCTGGTCGGCCTTTTCCCAGAAGCCGTCGAGGTTGGGCTCGTTCCATACTTCGAACGGCCACTTGCGAACCTCTTCGATGCCATAGCGCTGGATGAGGTGACGCGCGAAGGCGTCGATCAGCTCGGTCCAGGGTCCCGGTTGCGGGTGCGAGGTGTTGCCCTTCCAGTAGAAGATCTTCAGGTCGGAGGTCTTCATCACGGCGGGTGTGAAGCCCAGCTCGATGAAGGGCTTGACGCCACTGGCCAGGATGCCGTCGTACAGCTTGTCGATGCCGGTCCAGTCGAACACCAGCTTGTCGCCGTCCTTCTTCACCGTGCCGTAGACATCGTGAAAGATGTCGTGGAAGCGCACGTAGCGAAAGCCCAGCTCGTCCGCAGCAGTCTTGAGCTGGGCGATGTTTTCGGGGCGGCCGGTGGTGCCCGGGTAGTCCGCGCCGACCGAGAGATCGAAGAAGCGGTCCATGGGCTGGATCGCCGCAGCGCGGTCCAGCGTCACCTGGCGGGCAGCGGGAGTGGCCGCAGGGCTCGTGGCGCACAGGCCGAGTGAAAGGAGCGTCGCCGCGAGGCTGACGACGCCCCGGGGCAGGGAAAGGGATGTGTTCATTGGAGGATTGGGAGGACTTCGGAAGAGAGGAGCGGCAGGCCCGGTCCGGTATCGGCCAAGGAATTTGGAAAGAAGGCCGCCATGCGGCGGGCCTTCGGACAAACTCACAGGGAATTACAGGCCAGGAATCGGACCAATCTCGGAAGTGCCGAGCATGGAGTTAAGCAGGTTCCAGTCAAGGACCGCACCGGTCGTGTCGTGGAAGAGGTCGTTTTGGATGTTCCAACCGGTGCCACTGAAACCAAGACTGTTGATCTTGTTCTGCACATACCTGTTCCAGTGCGTGACCGACCGGTAGTTCTGGTCCTTGTATGAGCCGGTCAGCTCGGGAAAGTGCTTGACCTCCGCCTTGTATTCGCCGATCAGTACCGGGATACCCCGGTCGGTGAAATACTTCATCTTGGCGAGTTGAATATCAATGAGGCTTTCGTCGTTGCCCGCCGCGACATTGCGATTCGTCAACTGATTGGCCACTTTATAGTTATATCCCCAGAAGGCTTTCCAGGTCCCCCATGTCTCGTCCGTTGTCATCAACGTGTAGTCGAAGGGGTCATAAAAGTGCACTTCGACCATCCGCTTATTTGCCGGATCCGTAGGCAGATTCTTTCCCCAATTGATCGTGTTATCGATATTGGTGTTCGGCCCTTGGACGATCAGCCAGCGAACGGCATTGCCGCCGCCATTGGCGCGCATGGCATTGATCCAGTTCTGCTGGTACTGGTAGAGCACATTGGTCTGAGCCTGGGATGGCGCATCAGGTTCGTTCGCGACAGCGAAGGACAATTTATCGCTGTCGTACCATTTGAAGGTGTTCGCAACCTGGGTCCACATATTGATCAACTTGGCGTTGATCGCGGGGTCGTAGGAATGGAAGCCGTTGCGCTCGAACCAGCCAAGGTCATAGTGGTCGTTGATGATGACGTACAGGCCCGCGGCGAGGGCCCAGTCGACCGTCTGCTTGACCTGGGCCATGAACGCCGGATTGATCGTTCCGTTGGTGGAATTGAAATCCCACGCAACGGGTATGCGCAGGGTCTTGAACCCCCTATCCCTGATGGAATCGATCAGCGCCTTGGTCGGCGGCGTATACCCCCAGAAGGAATCAAAAGTATTTCCCAGGTTGATGCCGGGATTCGGCATGACTTGGGTCTGCGCGCCAGGCACGGTGATCACGAAGGCCTGGGTGGTCTTGGCGCCGCAGCTGTTGGTGTAGGTGGCCGTGGCCGTGCAGCTGGCAACGGGCGTGATGGTCTGCTGGCGTGCCGAGCCCGACGTGCCGCAGCCGCTCCAGCCCCAAGAGCCGCTGGTGGCCGGCTGCGGGCCGAGGATGGCCGAGTTCCCCGCGGTGACCATGGCCGACGAGGTCTGCGTCCATGAGCCGTTGGTGCTGATGTAGGGCGTGATGGCCGTCGGCGCGCAGCTGCTGCCGCGCGTGGCGCTGGCCGAGCCGGAGTTGTAGCTGCCGGCGCTGGTCGTGAACTTGACCCAGTACCAGTAGGGCGTGCCGGTGTTGGCCGAGGCGTCGGCGTAGGTCCTGGCGCTGGTGGCTGGCACGGCGATGCGGGTGCGGCCCGCGGGGTTGGCGTCGGTGTCGCGGTAGACCTCCAGGCGCGAGACGTTGCCGCTCACGGTCCAGTTGAGCTGGTTGTCGTTGGCCGAGCCGCTGGCGCTCAGGCAGACGGTGGCGCCGCCGCCGCTGCCGCAGCTTTGCGCCTGCGCGAGGCTGCCTGCGCTTGCGCCGAAGGCAAGCAGCAGTGCTGGTATCAAGGTTCTCATGTTCTACCTTTCAAGGTTGAAAGTGCTCGGCCGGTTGTCTCCTCCGGACACGAGCGTTATGAAGACGCAGCTCAATGCATGGGCTACATCCCGACGACGCGGTAATAGTCAAAGTCCACACGGCCGCCGGCGGTCTTGGTCGAATAGAAGAAGAGGCCGTAGCGATAACCCATGAAGTGCTTTGGGTAGGAATAGGTCAGGCGCGAGGGACGCCCGATGGGGGTCCAGGTCTTGCCGTCGAGGCTGTACGAGAACCGGGCGAGTTCGGGCGCAGGTTCGAACTCGGAATCGACCTTGAGGTGGACGGTCTTGGCCTTGAGCGGAATTGACGCGATCTCCTCGGGCTTGTCGGAGTCCGCGCTCACCATGACGAGCGACCGGACGCCGTCGGTCATCTTGACGCCGACAAAACCGTACAGCTTCTGGAAGACGGTGAGGCCGGCCACATCGCCGTCCTTCATGCCGCTCACATCGAGGCTTGTGGTGGCGGAACTGGCAGGGCCAAAGGTGCGCTGGGTGAGGGTGTTCGTGGCCTCCGGCAACGAGGCAACAACCCGGCTGGTGACGAGGCTCAGGTGGCCTGGGCGCTTGGTGAGCGACCAGTCATTGGGCCTCGGGTTGTGATTCCATTGCCAGGCCAGAGGCAGCGCGGGGTCGCCAGGTTCGCGATTGAATTCGTCGGAGGCGACGATGCCCGAGGCGCCTGAGACGCCCTGTGCACCGGCCGCGATGTCGAGCGTCATGGGCACCTTGCCGTCTTTGCCGAACACGGGCCAGCCGTCCCTCCAGGTCACGGGCACGAGGTAAGGGATGCGACCGACGGCGCCGTTGCCCTTGAAGAGGTAGGCGTACCACTTGCCGTCCGGGGTATCAATGAGGCCGCCCTGGGCGATGCCACGGTCATCAAGCACGATGCGACCCTCGTAGGGGCCGTCGATGCGGTCGGCGCGGTGGACGATGACGGTGGGCGCCCAGCGGCTGCCGGGCGAGGCGATGTTGAAGAAGTAATAGCGGCCGTTGATCTTGGAGAGATGCGTACCTTCGCCATTGAGCCCGCCCAGGTCGGTGCCGAAGATGGTGTTGACGTTCTCGATGAGAACCTTGTTCACGCCGCCGGGCTTGATGCCGGAGAGATCGGGCTTGAGCTCGACCAGCGTGATGCGACCGCCGCCGTAAACCATGTAGACGCGCCCGTCATCGTCGAAGAACAGGCTGTGGTCGTGGAGCACGGGCTCGAAGCTCGTCTCCTTCCACGGGCCGCGCTCCGGATCACGCGTGGTGTAGATGTGGGTGCGTCCGCTGGTGTACGAGAACGTCGAGGCATAGAACACGCCATCGTGGTAACGCAGGCTGGGGGCCCAGGAGCCGGCCGCGTAGGCGTCCTTGCCGTTGTCGAGGCGCATCGCGTCGTTGTCGGCAAGGGTTTCGTAGGCGTACGAGGCCATGCGCCAGTTGACGAGATCCGTCGATTTCATGATCGGCAGGCCCGGGCTCATGTGCATCGTCGTGCTGCTCATGTAGTAGGTCTTGCCGACACGAATGATGGCGATGTCCGGAACGTCGGCCCAGATCAGCGGGTTGTGAGCACGAGCTGCCTGTGGTGCAGGTGCTGCCTCCGCCGCCGGAACCGCCTGAGACCCGACGCAGACGACGAGGGCAATCAGAAGCGAAAGAATCGGGCGGTTCATGAGGCGGGTTGGAGAGCCGGCGCAAGGGCGGCTCAGCTTGTCAGCGTGTTTGTCCATGTTTTGTCGGGATCAGTCAGTGCGGGTCAGAGCCGCCATCAAGGCGGCATGCCGCCCGGCCTGCGGCCGTCTCAGCGCGCGTACAGCGCGAACGCAAAGTCCGCAGGGCGACCGCTTTCCTTGTCCTTCAGCGGCCGGTCATCGAGGGTCGCCTCGCCGTCGGCATAGACGTCGCTGCGGCTGGCGCGCAGGTTGATCGTCACGGCGTCCTTCTGGCCTTGCAGCGCCAGCGCATAGCGGCGGCCGGCCTTCAGCACGACGGACGGATGGGCGCTGAAATCGAAGCTCAGCAGCCCGGCACCTTGCGGCCGGTAGGCGATGGCCAGGCCATTGCCGGCGCCGAGCAATTCGGTGCCCGCCTCCACGTCGCGCAGCGACAGGCGCAGCGAGCGCGTGGCGTCGGTGCCGTGGCCGTCACCGGCATACAGGCTCAGCCGGCCCAGTGATATGTCGGCACGCGGCACGAAGGTCTGCGTCAGGCGGGTCGAGCCGCCGTCTCGGTTGAAGCCGATGGGCTCGGGCGTCTGCTCGAAAGGCCGGGTGACCGAGGCCAGCGCCGGGCTGCCCGGCCAAGTGTCGGGATAGCCCTGGGCGAACTGCTGGACGGCCACACGCGGGTCGGAGCGGCCCGGGTCCGGCAGCGTCGGCACTTTGCCGGTGGGCGGCTGCGGCGGCTTGCTGATGCCGGCTTCCGTCTGCGTGACCGGCCACATACGGCCGTCGGCGTCGTAGTGGAGATATTCCATCGCGACGGAGCGGCGGGAGGTGCCGCCGGTCTCGCCGTTCAGGGTCAGCGCGGCGTTGTGATAAACGAGATAGGACTGGCCCTTGAAGTCGTCAATGACGCCCGCGTGGATGGTGTAGCTGTTGGGCACCGGGCCGGTCAGAAGACCTTGATAGGTCCACGGCCCGCGTGGGCTGGGCGCGGTGGCATAGGACAGGTGCTCAAACAGGCCCTGTTGCGCCATGGACGCGTAGGTCATGTAGTACGTGCCCTTGCGCTTGGACAGCCACGGCCCCTCGGTGTAGTTGGGCAGCGAGATTTTCTCGATGGGGCCATCGATCTCGATCATGTTGGCCTTCAGCTTCGCCAGGTAGAGGACCGGGTTGCCCCAGGCCATCCAGGCGGTGCCGTCGTCGTCGATGAAGACGGTCGGGTCGATGTCACTCCAGCCGTAAGGGCTGGGCGTGGACGCGTCCGTGATCAACGCCGTGCCGCGCGCATCCTTGAACGGGCCCAACGGGTTGTCGGCCACCGCCACGCCGATGGCCTTGCCGTACTGCGTGTTGTCGTGCTGCACGGTGGTGTAGAAGTAAAAACGGCCATTGCGCTGCACCACCTGCGCGGCCCAGGCATCGCTCACCGCCCACTTGAAATCGGTGGGCTTCATGACGGTGCCGTGCGGGGTCCAGTTGCGCAGGTCCTTGGACGAGTAGGCCAGCCACTCCTTCATCAAGAAGAAGGCGTCGCCCTTGGCCTCATCGCGGCCCACGTAGAGGTAAGCCGTGTCGCCCACCACCAGCGGCGCTGGGTCGGCCGTGAAGCGGTCGCGCAGCACGGGGTTGGCGCCCGGCGCCGGTGTAGCGGCCGGCGCGGCGGCGCAAGCGATGGCCGCGCAGCAAAGCGCGGTGTGTTGGAGGAGTCTGGCGAGGCGCATGACTAAGTGAGAACCTTGAAGTAGCTTGTCGGAATGCACGCGGAGCGAGGATCAATGCGAAGCGGCATGGACGCATTCCCAGCGGTAAAGCAGGGGTGTGAGAGTCGAATCCGGTCCAAATGACAGCAACGCTTCAGCATGGAAGCGGCGTGATTCGACGCCGAATCAACTAGAAAAAATGAAAGCGGTCTTACCGCTCGGCAATCTTAGTTTGGTCGACCGTCGAACTAAGTAGGGAAAAACCTAGCAGCCGACCGCTGCATCTACCGGCTCAGGGAATGGTCACCGGCGCGTTTCGAGGACCCGGCAGCGTTCGGCCCGAAACGATTTCGACCGGCAGAACGATGTCACGCGGGCCCGGATACGCCTCCCCACGGCGCTGCGCCTCGATCAATTGCATCAGCACGTCGACCGCGCGACGCCCCATCTCCAACAGGGGCTGGCGCACCGTTGCCATGCGCAAGGTGCGAGCCAGCAAGGTGTCGTCGAAACCTGCAATCGAAATGTCATGCGGAACATTCAATCCGCAAGCTTCCAATGCATCAATGCAGCCGAAGGCGATGTCGTCGCTGCCGCAGCAGAGCGCCTCGGGCAACGGCTGACCCCGGTGCCGTTGCAGCCATTCCTGCATGGCCTGCTTGCCGCCTTCGGCGGTGAACCACGTGCGGATCACATGATCGGAAGCGACTTCCACCCCGGCTTCGGCATGGGCGCGCAGAAAGCCGTCCACACGGCAGTCTGCTCCCTTGGCGCTCACCGGCCCCCCGACACAGAGGATCCGGCGATATCCGAGCCCCAGCATGTGACGCGCCATCGCATAGCCGCCCGCTTCATCGTCGGCCTCGACGTTCACCTGGGCCCGCAACAGCCTGCCCGCGTGGATCGTGACCATGGGCGTATGCGGCGGTAGCCAGGTCGTGTTGTCATCTTCCAGGTAAGGCGCCAGCACGACGAGCCCGTCAACGCGGCCATCGCACAAGGCGGGAATGCGCTTCGGCGCTTCTTCCCAGCCACTGAGCGGAAAGATGCACGTGGTCTGGTGGGCCTCCGTAGCGCCCCTCACGACGCCGTTGAACACTTCAAGGAAGTAGAGGTTGGGCGCCTCATTGGCAATATTGGCAACGAAGCCGATGGCATTGGTGCGTTGGTACGTCAGCGCCCGTGCGTTCGCGTTGGGCCGGTAGCGCAAGCGCTCCGCCGCTGCCAGCACCCGCGCCCGTGTCTCGGCCGACACGCGCGTGGAACCCCTGGGGCCATTGAGCGCGCAGGACGCCGCCACATCCGAAACCCCCGCCTCTCGCGCAACGTCGGCCAGCGTGGGCAACTTGTGACGACGGCTCTTTGGTGGCTTGGAAGGCTTGGGTATTGCGGACACTGTCCGGTCGGCGGGAAGAAGGGGCGAGGCACTCTAGCACTGGGTCGCCGGGAGCCGTCCCATGGAACGCGAGGCACCGCGCCAAAGACGCCTAGCCAGGCTGCGGCGCCGTCGTTCCGCCCGTCGCCGTCTTGCCGGCCCGCCCTTCCGGAGGATCTTGATGCCCGCCCGGACCGTCTTCAAGCGCCCGGCAATCCGTTCTGGCTTTCCCTAGTTAGTCCGGCCGTCGAACAATCTACGATGCTCGGGCGGCACAGCCGCAATCATTTTCAGCAGTTGATTCGGCGTCAAATCACAGCACTGACCTTCCAGGCGTTTCTATGTCCACATCCACTTCGAACATGCGCTTCTCGTCGGCGGATTCATCGGCTGCATATGCGGGCGGCTACCGTCTGGAAGACCCCGTTTACCCTCTTGGGGAGCACGACAGCCTAGCCGTCGGGGCGGACGAGATGGGCGGGCCGTGCTCCGCCTGTCGCCCCAACATGCCAACCAGCTTGAGTGGCTGCGACGACCTTGGCGTCGCAACGACCGAAGCCGGCTTCTTGGCCAATGCGCGCCTCATGGCTGAGCGCCGCTCGCCCTTCGGCGATGACATCGCGATGGTCGGGCCCCGGTGGTACGCGGCGCCGGCTTCAGCTTCCGGCTGCCGACCTTTTGCGCCGTTGGAAATGGATGCCCATGGCCGACCGCAGCCCACGGCAGACCGGTTCCCCAGCGCCATGGAAGGCCTCGGCTTCGCGCCGCTCGCATCTCAGGTCCACCGCCTCGGCTTGCGTTTCGGTGTCCATCTGACGCGCGGCGTCCCCCGTCAGGCGGTCGAGCGCGGTCTGCCTATCGCCGGCAGCCCATGGCGTTGCGATGAGATCGCCAACCCAGGCTCGACTTGCGCGTGGAACACCGACATGTGCGACATCAACCCCGACCACCCCGGCGCTTTTGACTGGTATCGCGCCTGGTTTGCTCAACTGGCAGCCTGCGGCGTCGACGCAGTCGCGCTCGACGACGTCGCGTCACCGACCGCACATGCTGGCGAAGTTGCGTTGATCCGCCGCGCGATCGACGCCATTGGCCGCCGCATCGAGCTGGCCGGGTGTCTGCCGGCAAAGCCTCGTGATGTCAGCGGGCGCCTTGGCAGACCGCCGCGCCGGAATGCCGGAGCGGAAATGCTCCCGTGACCATGACCGAAGTCGATCTGCCGTCTTAGCCGCCGTCCGCCTCTCCAGTCGTTTCCGGCGCATCGCCATGCCAGCGCCGCAGGGCCCGTTGGAAGAACAGGCTGTTGGGCAACTGCAGCTGGGTACCGTTGCTCGCATCCCCGCTTTCGCGCAGCGTGGTGTAGACGAGGTTGATGTCGGCGACCCGTCCTTTGACGAGGGGCGTGCCGCCGGGTTCCAGCAATTCCACGACGTCACCCACGCGGAAGGCGCGGGTGACGTAGATGAGCAGCGCGCAGAAGAGGTTGGACAGAACGCTCCACACCGCGAAGAAGGCGACGGCGGCGACGGTGGCGAAGCCGGTGAACGCCGTCCACAGCACGGTGCCCGAAACGCCGAACCGCTCCAGCGCCCACAGCAAAGCGCCGCCGTAGACCAGCACGGCCGCGATGCGCAGGAAGAGGGTGGCGAAACTGATGGGCAGGCCATAGGTGCGGCTGGCGCGGCGCATCAGCTGTCGGGCCAGCCGCATCACCAGCCATGCGGCGACGCTGATGAGCAGCACTTCCAGCAACGGCACCAGCGTGTCGAGCCAGTCTGCTGCCCAGTCGGGCAGGCGGTCATGCAGGGACTGCAGCAGTTTTCTCATGGGCGTTGGAGTCGTGAGCGCCATGCCGTAGCGCCGAGGCGTTAGTTTCGCCGCTTCCGGTGTGGCCATCCTGCCGGCGCCGCCCTACCCGGCTTTTGGGCTTGGCCGCACCGAAGCGCAACCAAACACAGCCTGGTTACATCTCTCCAAACACATCCGAGACGGACGTCACGGCGCCTCGCCGCTGCAAGCTACCAGACAGACAAGGGCTGGCCGAAGATGCTGCGACCGCAATGCCGCCAGGCATTGAATACCAACGTGCGCGAGGATTTCTTTGCTCCATCTGCCTTTCCGGACGCAGAGCGCCGGGCTCCGGTTGGGCGCCCGACTTTGCGCTTTCGCTGTCGCCCTGACCTGCCTGTCCACCGATGCCAGCGCGCAGGATGCGCTGCTGGACGACGCGCGCGCCAAGCTGACCCGGCGTGACGCCGCGGGGGCCTATGCCCTGCTCGCCGACGCCGAGATGGCACGGGCCGGCGACGCCCGCTTCGACTACCTGCTGGGCGTCGCGGCGCTGGATGCGGGCCATGTCACGCGCGCCATCTTTGCGCTGGAACGCGTCGTGGAGCGGCAGCCCGACAACATGCTGGCCCGCGCTGAACTGGGGCGCGCCTACCTGGCCGCGGGCGATGCCGACGCCGCGCGCGAGCAGTTCCGCCTGGCGCGCAGCGCCGACCTGCCGGCAGGCGTGGCGGCCGCCATCGAGCGCGTGATCGGCGTCGTCAACCAGGTGGCGCCGCCTACCGGCCCGCAGCTGTTGGGCTATGTGGAGTTCGGCGCGGCCTACGACAGCAATGTCAACAGCGCCACCAACCAGGGCGAGTTCGCGATCCCCGCCTTTGGCGGCATCGTGTTCCAGACCGCGCCGGAGAACCGCCAGCGCCACGACCTCGTGGCCTCCGCAGCGGGCGGGGTGAACGCCGAGAAGGCGCTGTCGCCTGCGTGGAAGCTGGTGGGCGCGGCCAACCTGCGCGCCACCATGGGCCGGGTCGTGCACGACATGAACACCGTCTTCTTTGACGCCACGGCCGGCCTGCGCCACACGGCCGGCACGCAAAGGCAGCTGATCGCCCTGCAGAACAACACGGCCTGGGTCGGCGGCAGCCGATACCGCACGGCCAACGGCTTGGCCGCCCAATGGCAATCGCAGTTCGACGCCGCCTCGCAGGCCAGCGTGTTCGGGCAGTGGTCGCGCCAGACTTATCACGGCCAGGCCGAGCGCGACACCGACCGCCTGCTGCTTGGGCTCGGGCTGGCGCGCCAGTTTGGCGGCGCCGGCCCGCTCGTCTACGGCAGCGCCTATGGCGTGCGCGAGCGCACCCGCCAGGCCGAGGTCGCGCACTTCGGCCACCAGGGCGCGGGCCTGCGGCTGGGCGTGGAGCAGCGCCTGGGCGCCGCCCTGTCGGGCTTGGCCGAGTGGCAGTTCGAGCGGCGGCGCTACGGCGGCACCGAGCCTTTCTTCGACGTCGCCCGCCAGGATCGCCAGAACGATGTCGCCGCCGGGTTGCGCTGGAGCGCCGACCCGCACTGGCAGGTTGTCGCGCAGGCGCGCCGCTCGGGGGCCGGGTCCAACGTCGTGCTGTACGACTACTCGCGCAACGTGTTCCAGATCACCGCCCACAGGAGTTTCCAATGAGCCGCATGCATGGACCGCCGAGCCGGCGTGGTGGGCATCGCGGCAGCACGCCCGCGCCGACCAACTGCCTTCGCAATGTTTTGGCGATGGCGGCGCTGTGCGTCGTCAATGGTCTGGCCTGGGGGGCGCCGGCGGCCACGGCCATCTTCACCAGCGGTGACGTTCGCGTCGTCTCGGCCAAGGGCGTGGTTCGCGAGCTGAAGACCGGCCAGAGCGTCGAGTCGGGCGAAACCGTGCAGACCACCAAGGGCCGCGTGCAACTGCGCATGGTCGATGGCGCCATGATGGCGCTGGGCGAGCGCACGACGCTGCGCCTGGATGACTACCGCCTGGCCGGGCCGGCGGGCAACGATGAACGCGGCTTCATGAGCCTGCTGGGCGGCGGCCTGCGCACCATCAGCGGCAGCATCGGCAAACCCCGCACGGACAACTACAAGCTCGAGACGCAGTCGGGCACCATCGGCATCCGCGGCACGGAATACACCGCTGACGTCGACAACGGCCTGCGGGTCGGCGTGACCGGCGGTCGGGTGGCCGTCTGCAACGACGGCGGCTGCGTCGACGTGCCCAAGGGATCGTCGGCCTTTGCGCCGAACCGGTCGGTCAAGCCGAACGTGAGCGCCAAGCCGCTGGTACACCTGCAACCGGCCAATGCGGCCGAAGCGCCCGCCGAGGCCGCCGCCGAGTCCGGCGCGGAAACCGCTGCGGCGCCATCGCCTGCAGCCAGCCCCGCCCCTGCGGCGGCACGGCCCACCTCGGGCGAGAAGACCGCCCAGGAACTCGTGACCCAAGCGCAGAACCCGCCGGCGCCTGTGCCGGTCCCTGCGCCCACGCCCACGCCAGCTCCTGCGCCAGCGCCCGTCCCTGCACCCGCACCCACGCCAACACCGGCTCCCGCACCGGTTCCCGGGCCCGCACCCGTACCAGCGCCGGCTCCTGCTCCCGCGCCGACGCCAGTGCCCGTCCCACCGCCGGCACCGGAGCCAGCGCCCGTTCCTCCGCCTGAGCCGGCACCGGTACCCGTCCCACCGCCTGCACCGGTACCAGCGCCAGCGCCCGTTCCTCCGCCTGCGCCGGCACCAGTACCCGTCCCGCCGCCTACACCGGTACCAGCGCCAGCGCCCGTTCCTGCGCCGGCACCGGTACCCGTCCCACCGCCCGCACCGGTGCCTGCGCCAGCGCCTGCCCCAACACCAGCACCAGCGCCCGTTCCCGCGCCTGGGCCAGCCCCCACGCCTGCACCGCCTCCCACTCCCACGCCGCCGCCGGCCCCGACGTCACATGTCACAGCCGGTCTGGTCTGGAGCAATGACAAGGGCGACATCGCGGCCGATCTGATCGGCGGCACCGCGCAGTTCGACGCCAGCGGCGGCTTGCTGTCGCTGAAAGATGCCGCAACGGGCAGGACCATCCTGGAAAACGGCACATCGACCGACGCGGGCGTCGACGGCGTCATCGCCTGGGGTCGCTGGATCGGCGGGCAAGCGGGTAACAACCGCAACGGCGTTGGCGATGGCAATCTCACCACCCTGCAGTACTTCACCGCGACATCGACGCCGACAGGGCCGACGTCAGGGCTGTTCACATCATTCGCATCGACATCACCGACCGTCCAGTCCAACGGCAACATGGTTGCCACTGGCACCGTCAACAGCGCCAGCGGCAGCTTCGCCGCCGCGCTGACCCTGCAGACCTCCGGCACCGCCATCTACACGCTGACGGTACCAGTGCCCGGCCAGACCTTCACGCTGACCGGCACGGCGACACAGACTTCGCTGTCGACCTTTGCAGGCGTCTCGCTGATCACCAGCACAGGCACCGCTTGCCGCAGCGGCTGCACCGGCAGCCTTGGCAACAACGTCTCGGTCATCGGCCAGATCGCCGGTTCGGCGGGGACGCATGCCGGCGTCATCTACGGCTTCGACAGCCGCCTCGGCAACGTCTCCGGCGTCATCGTCTTCAAGCGCTGAATTCATGAATTTTCCAGGCCCCCATCCGCAGCCATCGCCTTTCGGCGCGGAGCACACGAGCGCGGCCGGCGGCATCCTGGTTGTGCAAGGCACCGAGCCGCATGCGGACCGCAGCCTCATCGACGGCCTGCGCCGGGCGCGCTTCGTCGTTCGCGACTGCGGCGCGGCCGACGCGCTCGCGCAGGTGGACCGCGGCGACTGGGACGCCGTGGTGCTGGATGCGCAAGCCGACTTCGACGCCGCCGTCGTGCTCGCCGCCGCGATCCGCGCGCGCTATCCCGCGACCGTGCTGCCCATCGTCATGCTCGCCACGCGGTGCATGGGCAGCGAGCAGCAACGCGCCTTCGACGCGGGCGCGAGCGACTGCATCGGCTGCCCGGCGGACGTGGCCGAGGTGGGCCGGCGCCTGTCCACCCTGGCCGAGCTGCGTCGCCTGCGCCGCAAGAGCGCGATGGAGCAGAGCCGCTTCGGCGCGGAGCTGTCCTCACGCTCACTGCGCCTGAACGGCCTCATCGAGACCTGCATCGCGATGTCGATGTGCCGCGACCGCGCGGCGCTGCTTCAGCAGCTGCTCAGCGAGGGCCGCCATCTGCTGAACTGCGACGGCGGCACCATGTACATGGTGACCGAAGAGCAGACGCTGCGCTTCGAGTTGCGAACCCGCAGCGACCCGCTGCCGGCGACGCAGATCCCGCTGTACGACCCTGGCACGGGCAACCCCAACGAGAACTACGTGTCCGTCTACACGGCCTTGCACAACCAGGCTGTCCGCATCGACGACGTCTACGCGGAAACCCGATTCGACCTCAGCGGCACCCGCGCCTTCGACGACGCCAGCGGCTACCGCACGGTCTCCATGCTGACGGTGCCTATCGCCCCGCGCGGCGGCTCGCCCATCGGCGTGCTTCAGTTCATGAATGCGCTCGACCCGTTCACGGGTGCCATCGTGCCCTTCGACCCCGAGGCGGGCGCGCTGGTGGAGGCGCTGGCCGCGCAGGCCGCGGTGGCCCTGGACAACATGGAGTTGGTTGACTCGCAAAAGCAGCTGACCGAAAGCCTCATCCGGGTGCTCGCCACGACCATCGACGCCAAGAGCCCGCACACCGGCCGCCATTGCGAACGCGTGCCCGAGTTGGCGATGCGCCTGGCGCAGGCCGCGTGTGATGCCAGTGACGGGCCGCTCAAGCACTTCGCGTTCCGCTCCGAGCGGGAGTGGGAGGAGTTCCGCATTGGTGCCTGGCTGCATGACTGCGGCAAGGTGACCACGCCCGAGTACGTCATCGACAAGGCCACCAAGCTCGAAACCATCCACAACCGCATCCATGAAGTCCGCATGCGTTTCGAGGTGCTGCACCGCGACCTCGAGATCGCGCGGCTGCAGGCCCAGGTGGCCGGCACGTGGAGCGACGCGCAGCAGGCTGCCCATGCCGCCGAACTCGCGCGCCTGAAGCAGGACTTCGAGTTCGTCGCGCGCTGCAACGTGGGCGATGAGGCGCTGGAGGACGACGCCATCGAGGCGCTGGCGGGCATCGGCGCGCGCCAGTGGACCCGGCACTTCGACGACCGCCTGGGCCTGTCAGCAGTGGAGCTGGCCGCCCGCGCGGCGGAGCGCGCCCCTGCCCTGCCCTGCACCGAACCGCTGCTGGCCGACCGCCCGCGCGACATCGTGGCGCGGCCCGAAGGCGAGCGGCTTGATCCGGCCTTCGGCTTTCGCATGGACGTGCCGGAGCACCTCTACAACCGCGGCGAGCTCTACAACCTGTCGGTGCGCAACGGCACGCTGACGCGCGAGGAGCGCTACAAGATCAACGAGCACATGGTGCACACGGTGATGATGCTGGAGCGCATGCCCTTCCCCAAGCATCTCAAGCGCGTGCCGGAGTACGCCGGCACCCACCATGAGCGCATGGATGGCAAGGGCTATCCACGCCAGCTCGGGCCCGAGCAGCTGTCCGTGCCGAGCCGGATCATGGCGGTGGCGGACATCTTCGAAGCGCTGACCGCTGCGGACCGGCCCTACAAGAAACCCAAGCCCCTTTCCGAGGCGTTGACCATCATGCAGCGCATGGCCGGCACGCACATCGACGCCGACATCTACAACCTCTTTCTGCGCTCCGGCGTCTACCTGGCGTATGCGCACAAGCACCTCGATACCGAGCAGATCGACGTCAGCGACCCGACGCCGTTCTGCGCCACTGCGCCGCATGCCTAGCCCCGCCGCCGGCCACGGCATGGCAGGCCTGCGGGCCGCGGTGGCAGCGGGCGCGGCGCCACGCGTTGCCAGCGAGCTGCTGGCGCTGTTCGAGCATGTCGCGCAGCGGCCGGACAAGCTGCAGTGGGTCAATGCCGAGATGACCGCCGACCTCGGCGGCGCCATCGACCCGGCGCTGGCGCGTGCCGGCGCCGCCGTGGCCGCCGCCATCGACGCGCAGCCCGACACGTTCGACCGCCACAGCTATCACAACCGCCAGCACTTCTGCGAGGTCGCATTGACGGCCTACGGCCTGTGCCTGCTGGCCCGTTTGAGCACGCAGGCGA
This sequence comes from Pelomonas sp. Root405, assembly GCF_001425165.1. Taxonomy (GTDB): domain Bacteria; phylum Pseudomonadota; class Gammaproteobacteria; order Burkholderiales; family Burkholderiaceae_C; genus Pelomonas. The sequence continues at coordinate 42,042 of NZ_LMDU01000003.1, read as the reverse complement.
CCCAGCTCGTCGTGCTTGCCGCGCTGGTGCATGACGCCGTCCACGAGGGCCGCCCGCAGGCCGCCTTCGTCCAGGAGCGCGCCAGTGTCGACAGCCTGCGCGCGCTGCTGGCTGCGGCCGGCCTTGCCGCCGCGCAGACCGACTGCCTGATGGTGCTGGTGCTGGCCACCGAGACCGGTGGCGGCACCGCCTACATGTCGGCCGTCTGCCAGGCCCACGCCGGCCGCGCCGCGATGCCGCTCGCGGCACCGGCGGGCGCGCCGGAGCTCGCCGCACTGGTGACCGACCCCGAGCTGGCCCAGCTCGCGCGCATCCTGTGCGAGGCCGACGTGTTGCCGTCGATCGGGCTGGACGACGGGCATGCACTGCGCATGCAGGAGCGGCTGGCGCGCGAATGGGGCCGCCCGCTGGGCCCGCGCGACAAGCTGGCCTTCATGGACGGCGTGCTGCAGCAGGGCTACATCGGCGGCTTCTTCCTGCCGTGCGTCCGCGCCATGCACGCGGCGCTGGCCGGCGGCCTGCATGCAGTCGCCCAAGGCTGAACCGGGGCTGGCCCGCTGGGCCTGGGCGGTGCCGCTTGGCATGCTGCTGCTGGCCCTGTTCATGGCATGGGCCGACCCACCCGCACTGCGCGGCCTGCGCTACGCCAGCTTCGACCAGTTCCAGCGCTGGCATCCCCGGCCGCACGACGACGCGCCGGTGCGCATCGTCGACATCGACGACGAAAGCCTGCGCCGCATCGGCCAGTGGCCCTGGCCGCGCGACCGCGTGGCCCAGTTGCTGGCCGCCATCTCGGCACAGCAGCCGGCCTCGGTGGCGGTCGACATCGTCTACGCCGAGCGCGACGGCAGCACGGCCGTCGGCGGCGATGCCGCACTCGCCAGCGCGCTGGCGCAAGGCCATGTGGTGCTCGGTTTCGGCTTGAGCCACCAACCGGCTGCGCCGCGCGTCGGCGTGGACCCGGGCGACGACGGGCTCGCGCTGAAGGCGGGCTACTTCCCGCTCGGCGGCGATCCTGCGCCTTTCCTGCCGACCTTCGCCTCCAGCGTCGCCAACCTGCCGGACCTGCAGCAGGCCGCCGCAGGCCAGGGGGCCATGACCTTCATCCCGGACGTGGACGGCATCGTCCGCCAGGTGCCACTGCTGCTCAATCTCGATGGGCGCCTGGTGCCTTCGCTGACCGCCGAGGCGCTGCGGCTGGCCGCCGGCGTCAGCCACTACACGGTGCGCAGCGCCGGCGACAGCGGCGGCGTCATCGACGTGCGCATCGGCGAGCGGCTCATCGCCACCGACGCCAGCGGCGCCGTCTGGGTGCACTACGCCCGCCCGCAGCCCGCGCGCTACATACCCGCATGGCGGGTGCTCGACGGCAGCCTGCCGGCCGACGCCCTCAAGGGGCGGATCGTCCTCGTCGGCACCTCGGCCCAGGGTCTGATGGACCTGCGCTTCGGCCCGCTGGGCGGCATCATCCCCGGCGTCGAAGTCCATGCCCAGGCGCTGGAACAGGTGCTGACCGGCCAGCCCCTCGGCCGCCCGGGCTGGACGCCGGCGGTCGAATGGATCGTCACGCTGCTCGGCTGCACCGCGGTGGGCCTGCTGGCGATGAAGCGCAGCGCCACCGTCTCGTCGGCCGGCTTCCTCGTGCTGGCGGGCGCCGTGGGCGGGGCAGCATGGGCGGCCTTCGTGCACGGCGGCGTGCTGATCGATGCGGTCACGCCGATGCTCGCCATGGCACTGGTGTTCATCCCCACCACGGTGATGCGCTATCTGCAGAGCGAGCGTCGGCAGCGCTGGATGAAGCAGACGTTCTCGCGCTATGTGTCGCCCAACCTCGTCGAGTACCTGATCACCCACCCCGATGCCCTCGTGCTGGAGGGCCGGCGCCAGCGCTGCAGCTTCGTTTTCACCGACCTGGCCGGCTTCACGCGCCTGATGGAAGGCATGGACCCGGCGAAGGCGGTCGGCCTGGTCAACGCCTACCTCGACCGCATGATCGCCATTGCCTTCGAGCACGACGGCACGCTGGACCGCATCGTGGGTGACGCCGTGGCCATCATGTTCTCAGCGCCTGTCGAGCAAAAAGACCATGAACAGCGGGCCCTGCGCTGCGCGCTGGCGATGCACGCCTTCTCGCGCCGCTATGTCGACGACCTGGGGCGCCAGGGCATCGCGTTCTCAGAGACGCGCATCGGCGTGCACACCGGCGAGGTGACGGTCGGCAACTTCGGCGGCGAGGCGATCTTCGACTACCGCGCGCTGGGCGACCCGGTCAACACCGCCTCCCGGCTGGAAGGCGCGAACAAGCACCTGGGCACGCTGATCTGCGTGTCCGAGGCGACGCTGGCCGGCTGCCCCGGCGCCGCGGCGCGCCCCATCGGCAGACTGCGCCTGGCCGGCCGCACCGGCTATCTGATGACCTTTGATCCGTTGCCGGAGGCGCCGGATGCGGCCTATCAACAGGCCTTCGATTTGATGCGCGATGGCAGCGGCGACGCGCTGCCCGCATTCGAGGCCCTGGCGAACGCCCGGCCGGACGACCCGCTCGTTAAATTGCATCTGGCGCGTCTGCGTGCGGGCGATCAAGGCGACGCCATCGAGCTGGCCGAAAAGTAGCCACAGCCCTGACGAGTTCTAGCGCCTCGGCCTCATCGCCAACATCACGACGGCAATCCCCGCCGTGACGATCAGCGCGTCTTCGATCAGCCCGCTGCGGGTCTGGCCGATGCGGGCCATAGCCTGCTTGCGGGCACCCAGGGTGGCATAGGCCAGCGGGACGGCGGTGCTGACCGCGACGGCCGCGCCGGCACTTTCCCTGCCGCGCGGGGCCAGTGCCGCGCCCGCGATGCCAGCGCTCATGACGCGCGCCAGGAGCCCGAGAAAGACGGTGCGATCGGGCGCCGTCTTCATCTTGTCGCCCAACAACTCACCGATGCCCATGGCCAGCGCGCCGAACTTGAACAGCGGGCGGTCCAGCAGGACCAATTGCCCCGGCGTGCGGCGGCCAGCCAGACGGGCGGCGGCGATGGAGGCCATGGGCGTCATCGAACGGGCGCTGGCGACGGCGCCGATCAACAGGGAAGACAGCAGGCTGCGAAAAGGCATCTTGATCACTCCCGTGCCTTCACCGGCGCGGAGGCCGCGAGGCTGCGCTCACAGGCCGCCCGCTCGGTGGCGCTGCGGGCCGCGATGCAGCGGGCGGCGCCGTCGTTGACGCCCCCCGCCAGGCTGCCGGCGGGCGCCGATGCCGTGGTGGCAGCCGTGGCACCGGCATTCCTGCCCTTGAGCGGCAGGGACAGCTGTGGGATCACCCGTTCCTCGGGTCGCTGCACGCCGGGCTCCTTGGCGTTCTCGGATGCCAGGATGGCCGGGTTGCGGTTCGGCATCACCCGAGATGCCGCGGTCATCGGCGCCGGCGCCGACGCGGCAGACGCTGCTGGCGCCGTCTGTGCGCCTGCGGGGCCGGCAGCCGCCATCGCAACCAAGGCGCCCAGCAGGGCGAGCGATGCGTTCTTCATGGGGCACCACGCTGGAAAGTTCCGATGCGACAAGCGTCGTCCCACAGCGCAAGGCACCGTGTAGGACGCCGGCTTGCGATGCGATGGCACAGCCTCCGATACAGGCTGCGGCGCCGCCACTCGCCGCTTACTTCCTGACGTTGTCCAGATTGGGCGGCGGCGTGTAGCCCAGGTCCCGTGCGCGTGCTTCGAACTGCGAAGCCAGCAGCGGCTGGCCGTTCTTGCGGAAATGCAGCGCCAGCTCGTAGCTCGCGATGCCGTTGCCCAGCGCGACGGCGAACTGCATCCAGCCTTCGTAGCGCGACTGCGCGGACGACGCGCGGCCATAGCCGTCGCCGCCGCCGCTGCTCTCGCCGCGGAAGCGCCATGCCATGCGCGCGGCCGCATCCTTGTCGCCACGGCCGCAGCGCAACAGGTCCTGGCGCTGCTCGTTGGGCATGTCCTCGTTGAGCGAGAAGGCGGTGCGGAACAGGCGCACGTCGTTGCGCCGCAGTGCTGCAAGCGCCGCACGTGCGCCGTCGCGCGCCACCTGCACGCCGGGGGCGAAGGGGCTGTCGGGGCGCGCCTTCAGGAAGGCCTCGGCCACCTGCACGACCTCCGCCGGCCAGGCGAGTTGCTCCAGCTTCTTGAGCTCGGCCTCCTCATTGATGTCGGGGCCGGCTGGCGCTGCAGCGCCCTCACGCTTGGGCTCCACGGTCAGGCGCACGCGGGTGTGGTCGGCGATGAAGGGGTCTTGCGCCAGTTCGCGGACGGCGGCGACCGGGTGGTTGAGCATCGTCTCGCGCACATCGCTGCGCACCAGCTGCATCAGCTCGGGGAAGGTGGTCTGGTCGGACACGCTGTTCATCAGCTTGACCAGCGAGCCGGTGTAGAAGGTGTTTTGCGTTTCGACCGCGGGCGCGATGGCCGGCTTGCCGGCGCCGGTGGAGAAGGTGATGAGGCAGCCGGGCGGCGCCTCGACCTGGTTCAGGCCCACGACTTCACCGGCCCGCAGACCGGTACGGCAGGCATCAACAACGGCAATGATCATCCCCTCGCGCCGCGCCGGCAGGCGGCGCACGACGTCACTGAGCAGCTGCACGCTGCCAGTCTGCAGCAGCTCGCCCTTGGCCGACGGGTTCAGGCCCGCGGGCAGCAGCAGGTTGGATGCATCGACCTGGATGCCGTGGCCGCCGAAGTAGAAGAACACCGTCGTATCCGCCGGGCTGGCCGCCGCCTCGGCGATGAACTGTTCCAGCACGCGGCGGGCGGCGGGCAGGTCCAGGTCCAGCGCCGACGTGACCTGGAAGCCGCGCCGCGCCAGTACCGCTTCGAGGTCGCGCAGGTTCTTGGGAATGGGCGGCAGGTCGAAGGGCGTCGGGTAGCTGCGGTTGCCCATCAGCAGCGCCAGGCGCACCTCGGCGCTGGGCAGCGGCGCGGCGGCCGCGGCATCGGTAGCGGGCAGCAAGGGCGCGGCCAGGCTGCCAAGCAGCGAGCCGCACACCCGGCGCCGCGGCAGGGAGATGGGGGAATGGGGACGGATGGTCATGAAGCCAACGGCTACTTGCAGCTGAGGACGGGCTGGGACGAAGGATCGCACTGCTCGGGCGGTTTTGCACCCTCGCTGCCCTGGGTGGACGGCCGGCCGGGGCCGACCTCGGCGATGACGCCCGAGCGCAGCCGCACGGTGACGTTCTCGGTGCGCACCGTTTCCTGGAAGCGCGCGCGGCGGGCGTCTTCGGCGTCGCCGTTGATGGACGACAAGGCGCCCGAGGCCGCCGGCGTCAGCGGCAGCACGCCGTTGTAGACGACCGGAACCTCGATGGCCTGGCTGGCGCCGTCATGGAAGAAGCGATAGCCCGGGCCGCCGGCCGCCAGCGCGCTGCCCACCTTGGGGCCGACTAGCACGACGGCGGTCGAGCCCTGCGCGCCGGCCTTCGGCAGCACGGTCAGGTAGCCGGCGTTCGGGCCGGTGGTGCGGCCACCGGTGTCGGTCGAGCCGACCTCGACCTGGATGGGCTGGCCGTTGATGCTGCCAAAGCTGCCGGGCAAGCCGAAAGCTGCAACGCTCAGCTCCAGCGTCATGCCAGGTGCCGACAGCGCCCGGCCGAGCACGATCTCGTCGAACGGCAGTCGGGCGACCAGCTTGGCGCCGCCCGTCGTGGCGAGCTGGTCGGCGCGGATGTAGACCGTGTCGGCCTCGATGCCGCTGCCGCCGATCAGCAACTGCTGGCCGCTCACGCGCACCAGCGACTGCACGGCCTGCGCACCGCGCACATTGGGCAGCCATCCGGCGTTGTAGCCGGCCCCGCTGAGTACCGATAGCTGGCCCTTGAAGCTGTTGCCGTCCAGCCCCAGCAGGACCGAGCCGCCGCCGCTGGCGGTGACGGCCAGGCTCGCGCCCTCGGCCAGCGTGATGACGCCGCTGGCGCCCTGCTGCACGGTGGCCTCGGCCACCGCGAGCGGCTGGCCGGCGACGGGCACCTGCAGCGGAGCCTGCGGCAGCGCCTTGGCGTCGTCCGGCGTGGCCGTCGCGACGAGGCCGAGGCTGCCGCCGCTGAGCTGCAACGCGCCGTTGAGCGCGAGGCGCTCGGCTTCGATGCGACCGCCGCCCGACAGGCTGACCTGGCCGAGCTGCAGCGTCTCCTTCAACGTCAGCAGCGCCTGGCCCCCGCTCAGGGACAGCGGCGCGCCGGCGAACTGGTTGGTGCTGCGGCTCGCATCGATCAGCGTGCCGGCCAGCGTCAGGCCGGCGGCGTTGGCCAGCGTCAGGCTTCCGGTGTAGACCTGCTCGGCGCGCGTCGTCAGGTTGCCCGCCAGCCGCACGCTGCCGGCCGCCTGCAACGAGGCGATGGTCTCGTTGCCGCCGAGCTGCAGTTGCGCGCCGGCGGCCACCTGCACGGCGCTCGCATCGGGCAGGCGCTCGGCCGCCGTCGTGACGAGGGCGCCGCCCAGCACCTGGGTCGCGCCGGTGTAGCTGTTGGCCGCGTTGGCGAGCGTCACCTGCCCCTGGCTGACGACGAGGCTGCCGCTGCCGCTGACGGCTTGGTCAAGCGTCATCGCGCCGCTGCGATCAAGGCGAAGTTCGCTTTGGTTTCGGATGTCGCCGGCACCCAGGCTGCCATTGCCAGCCAGGCGCAGCGCGCCGGCCTCGATGACGGTGGCGCCGTTGTTGCTGCTGGCGGCGGTCAGCGTCAACGTGCCGGCGCCCTGCTTGACGAGGCTGCCGCTGCCGCTGACTGCGCCGTCGAAGCGACTGTCGCTGCCGCCCGCGCCGCTGGACAGCTTGGCGCCGTTCAGCACCAGGCTGCCCGCGCCGGTGAGCGACGCGACGGCCTGGGCCGCATTTACCTGCACGCTGGTAGGCGCATCGATGACCAGCGCACTGGCCCCGGCCAGGGCCTGGGCGGTGTCCAGCACCAATGTGCCGCCGCTGGCCACAGTGGCGCCGGTGTAGAGATTGGCGCCGCCCAGCGTCAGGATGCCGCTGCCGGCCTTGGTGAGCCCGCCGCTGCCTTCGGCCACGCCGTCGAAGCGGCTGTCGCGGCCGCTGGCACCGAGCGTCAGCGTGTAGGGGTTGAGCAGCACGCGGCCGCTGCCGGACAAGGCACCCAGGCTCTGGTCGGCCAGCAGTTCCAGCGTCGCACCGCTGGCCACGCTGACGCCTGCCGTCAGCGGCAGCACCGCGAGCCGGCGCACACCCGCCGCGAGCGCGTTGACGCCGCTGCCTTCGAGCTGCAGCGTGCCGGCCTGAACCTGCAGGTCACCGCCCAGCGTATTGCTGCCGCCAAGCGTGAAGGCGCCGGCGCCGAGCTTGGCCAGCCCGCCGGGGCCGGTGATGGCGCCCGCGAAGCGGGTGCTGCTGCCGTTGCTGCCGACGCTGAGCAGCGGCGCCTGCACATCGACCGTGCCGAAGCCGGCCAGCGACCCCAGGCTGGCGTTCTGTTGCACCGTCAGCCGTGCGCCGGCATCCACGCTCACCGCAGTGATGTCGTTGAGCGCCGTGCCCGTTGCCAGAACCAGCTCGCCCGCGGCCACGCGCGTGGCACCCGTGTGCGCGCCGTGGCCGGCCAGCGTGAAGCGGCCACTGCCCAGCTTGGTCAGCCCGCCGCTGCCGGCTAGCTTGCCGCTGAAGCTGCCGTCCTGACCGTCCAGGCCGGTACCCAGCGTGAACCTGCCGAGTTCGACGTTGCCGGCGCCGCTGAGCGAGCCGATGGCCTGGTCGCGGCCCAGCGCCAGCGTGGCACCGGCCGCCAGCTGCACGGCGCTCGTGGCGGGCAGCTCGCCCGCCACACGCAGGGTGCCGGCAGCAATGTCGGTCGGGCCGCTGTACTGGCTGCTGCCGGCCAGGGTCAGCGTGCCGCTGCTCGCCAGGCGCAGGCCGAAGCCGGCACCACCGTCGCCGACGGCGCCACGGATCGTGAGGCCGCCGACACCGGGCAGGAACTCCGTCATCGGCGCCTGCAGCGTCACCGCGCCGGCCAGCGTGCCCGCGCCCGAGGTGTTCAGCACGCGGCCGCCCTGGGCGACCAGCTCGGCCCCCAGCGTGGCGCCGTCGCGCAGGTCGAGCTGACCGGCCGCGCCCAGCTGCACCGCGCCACTGCCCGCCTGGGCCGCTGCGCCGTGCAGCACCACGGTCCCGGACTCGATGCGCGTGCCGCCGCTGTAGCGCTGCGCCGTCGTCATCGTCAGGCTGCCGCTGCCGCGCATGACCAGCTCGCCGCTGCCCGACAGCGGGCCGACCAGGTTGATGGCGCCGGTGCCGCCGAGTTCCAGCCGGGTCGAGACATTGCTCGCGTTCACCGTGTAGCCAGCCGCGCTGACCAGGCTGGCGATGCCGGCACTGTCCACTGCGAAGCCCGGCAGGCTGTTGTCGATGCGGGTCAGCGTGATGTTGCCGCCGCCGGCCTTCAGCGTCGTCAGGCCGCTGACCGCCAAGGCACCGCTTTGCGTGATGGCTGCGCCGGTGGCGACGGTGTCTGCCGTCAGGCTGCCGTAGCTGCCGCCCCCGAAATCGAGAGCGCCGGCCGACGTGACCTCCAGGGTCGCGGCATCGCCGGTGACCTTCAGTCCGTCGCCGCGGCTGCCGTCGCCATCGCGCAGCTGCACGCGGCCCATGCTGCCGCCGGCCTCGGCCTTCAGTTCCACGCGGTTGAGGTCATTGCCCGCGCCGCCGGTGGCCAGGTCGACCGGGACGGCCACGCCTCGGGCGATCAACGTCGTCAGGCCGCTCACCACCAGCGGGCCGGTCAGGACGATGCCCTGGGCCGCCGCGGCGCTGAGAGTGTCGCTGCGGCCTCCGCCCAAAGTCAGCAGGCCGCCGCTGCTGAGCTTGAGCGTCTGCACATCGCCGCTGAAGCTCAGGTCCAGCGCGCTACTGATGTCGGCGCTGGCGAAGCGGCCGCCGTTGACGCCGCGCATGGCGATGCCGCCCAGCAGCTGGTTGCCTGGCTGGTCGAGTACCAAAGTCGCGAGGCCGCCGTCGGCGACGAAGTTGGCCACGCCGCGCACCGTCAATGCGGCGGACTGGCTGATCCGGCTGCCGCGCGTCGTCGCCGTCAGTGCGCCGTTCCCGGTTCCGCCACCGAGGTCGAGGTCGGCGCCGGCGCTTGCCCTGAAGTCGTTCGCCGTGAAGCTGCCCAGGCGCAGCGCGCCGCTGCTGGCCAGGTCCACATCGCCACCGACCAGGCTGACCGCGCCGCCGAAGGCATTGCCCGCGTCCGCGAGATCGATGCGGCCGCCGCCGGCGCCCAGCGTCGACACGCCGCTGACCGTCAGGCCGCCGGCCGCCTGCGTGATGGCCGTGCCGCTGGCATTGAGGCCGCCCGCCACCGCGCCTGTCCCCAGGCGCAGCGCGCCAGAGGCAGATGCCGTCAGTGCCGCCACGTTGAGGTTGCCTAGGTTCAGCGCGCCCGCGCCGGTGATGATGGTATTGCCGCCGCGCAGGTCGACGCCGCCGCCAAAGCTGTTGCCCGCCAGGCTGAGCGAGATGCCGGCACTGCCTGCGTTCAGGCTGGTGCCGCCGCTCACCGACAAGGCGCCGGATTGGCCGATCGCCCCACTGCTGATGGCCATCAGCGTGCCGCCGACGCTGCCGCTGCCGAGGTCCAGCGTGCCGGCGGCGTTCAGCGTCAGCCCGGCGGTGGCCAGCGTGCCCAGGCGCAGGCCGGCGGCGTTGGTGATGGCGCTGGCACCGCTGCTCAGGTTCACGATGCCGTCCAGCCGGTTGGCCGCATCCGTCATCGTGATGCCGGCGCTCGCCTGCAACGTGGCGTCGCCCGCCACGGTGAGGCCGCCGGCCACCTGCGTGATGGCGCCGCCCAGCGCGCGAGCCGTCAATGAGCCACTGAGCGCACCGCTGCCCAGCGTGATGCTGCCGTTGCTGGTGGCGTCCAGGCTGTTGAAGCTCAGCATGCCGAAGCTCAGGCTGGGCTGGTTGAAGACGGTGACTGCATTGCCAGTCAGGCTCAGCGCACCCAGGAACTGGTTGCCGGCATTCGACAGCGTGATGTTGCCGCTGCCGGAAGTGAAATTGGCCGAGCCGGTCACGAGCAGCGCGCCGGACTGGCTGATGGCGCCATTGCCGCTGTGGGCCACCAAGTTGCCGCCGACATTGCCCTGGCCCAGGTTCAGCGCGCCCGAAGCGCCCGCCGTGAGGTCGCCTATGGCCAGGGTGCCCAGGGTCAGGCCGGCCGAGGTGGTCACGGTCGTGTTCCCACCCGTTAGCGTGACGAGGCCGCTGAGCTGGTTGCCGGTGTCGCCCAGCGTGATGGCGGCGCTGCCGGCATCCACGTTCAGAGCACCGGCCAGGCTGAGGGGCGCGCTCTGCGACACGGCGCCAGCGGCCTTTAGCTCGAGGGAGCGGATGCCGACCGAGCCGAGGTCGACGGCGCTGGCGTCGGTCAGGCGCACGTCGCGGCCGCTCAAGCCGACGGCGCCCGTCCAGCTGTTGGCGGCATCGTCCAGCGTGATGTCGGCCGTGCCGGCGTTGATGCTGGCGCTGCCGCTGACGCTCAGGCCGCCCGCGGCTTGCGTGATGGCGCCATTGCCGCTGGTGGCGGCCAGGTTGCCGGCGACCGTGCCGTGACCGAGGTTCATGGCGCCGGCGCTGTTGACCGTGAGCGCGCCGGTGTCCAGCGTGCCCAGCACCAACGCGCCGGTGGTGCGAACCTGCGTGGCGCCGCCCTTGAGCGTGACGACGACGCCCAGCTGGTTGCCGCTGTTGGCCAGGGTGATGGCCGCGCTGCCCGCGTCGATACCCAGCGGGCCGCTCAGCTGGACCGTGGCACCCGTGCCCTGGCTGATGGCGCCACCGGCCGTCAGCGCCAGCGAGGTGGCGTTGACGTTGCCGAGCGCGACGGCCGAGCTGCTTTCGAGCACGACGTTGCGCCCGGCCAGCGCCACGGCGCCGCCCCAGCTGTTGGCGGCGTCGCCCAGCGTGATGTCGGCGCTGCCGGCTTGGAAGCTGGCCGTGCCCGTCACGCTCAGCCCGCCGGCGCCCTGGGTGATGGCGCCGCCGCTGGTCGCGGTGAGCGCGCCGCCGACGCTGCCCGTTCCCAGCGTCAGCGCGCCGCTGGCCACGGCCTGCAGCGATCCGGTCGCCAGGGCATCCAGCCCCAGCGCGCCCAGGCCCCGGATCTGCGTGCTGCCGCCGGTCAGCGAGACCAGGCCCGCGAACTGGTTGGTCGCCGTGTTCAAGGTGATGGCCTGGCCACCGGCGTCGAAGCGGCTCGTGCCCGTCGCGCTGATGCGGCCGCCGCCGGTCTGGATGATGGCGCCGCCGGTGCCGGTCACGACGAGGGCGCCGGAGGCCGTGATGTCGTGCGCCAGCGTGGCCGACTGGCCCTTGAGCGTCACGGCACCGCCCTTGAGCGTGCCGAAGGTGCTGAAGACGCCGCCGCTGGACAGCGTCAGCGCCTCGGTCCCGGTGTCGATGTTGCTCGTGCCGGCCGGCAGGATGAGGGTGGCGCCGGCTTCCAGCTCCAGGCCCTTGTTGGCTTGTTGGGTCAGCGCGAAGAGATGGAGGTTGTTGGCGCTGCGCAGCGAGACGGCGCCGCCGGTGGCGGTGATGGCGCCTTGCAGGTGGTTGGTGGCTTGATTGAGCGTGATGTCGGCGGCACCGGCGTCCAGCGTCGTGAGGCCGGTCAGCGTGAGGCCGCCGGCCTGCGTGATCGCAGAGCCGTTGCTCGTGGCGTTCAAGCTGCCGTTGACGCTGCCCTGGCCGAGATTGAGGGCACCGCTCGACGTGACCGTCAGGTCCCCGGTGGCCAGCGTGCCGAGTGTCAGTGCCGCGCTGTCGACCAGGGTGGTGGCGCCCCCGCTCAGGCTGACGGCGCTGCCGAAGTGGTTGCCCGCCTGGTTCAGGCTGATGGCCGACGCACCGGCCGACACGGTCGTCGTGCCCGTCACCAGCAGGCTGCCGGCCGTCTGGTCGATGTCGCCGCTGGCCGTCGTCAGCTTCAGCGCGCCGCTGGCCGTGATGTTCTGGCCGAGGACCAGGCCGGTCTGCGCCTGCAGCTCGACATTGCGCCCGGCGAGCACGCCGCCCATCGTGAAGCTGCCGCCGCTGGTCAGCGTCAGGTCGGCCGTGCCGGTGTTGATGTTGGCGACCGGGCCGAGGATGAGGTTGGCGCCGGCCGACAGCGTCAAGGCGCGGTTGGCGGGCTGGGTCAGGCTGAGGATCTCGAGGTCGCCGGCCGAGCGCACATCGAGCGAGTTGCCGACAAGGTGGAGGCCGTGCCACTGGTTGCCGGTGTCAGGCAGGCTGATGTTGCCGGCCGTCGTGGCGTCCAGCGTTGCGATGCCGCTGACGGACAGCGCGCCGGTCTGGCTGATGGCGCCGCCCTGGCTGCTGGCCGCCAGCGTGCCGTTGACGCTGCCGGCACCCAGGTTCAGCGCAGCGCCGGCGGTGGTGTTGACGGTCAGGTCGCCGGTGTTCAGCGTGCCCAGCGTCAAGGGGTTACCGCCGCCGTTGCCGAGCACGGTGGTGCCGGTGGTGGACAGGCTCACCGCGGCTTGCAGGTTGTTGGCCGCGCTCAGCGTGATGTCGCCGCTGCCGTTGCTGAAGCTGCTGGTGCCGGTCACCGTCAGTGCGCCGGCCTGCGTGATGGTGCCGGTGCCCGTCGTCGTCGCGCCGAGGTTGCCGGTGATGGTGCCGCTGCCCAACTGCAGGTTGGCGTTGCTGGTGCTGGCGGTGAGGCCGTGCGTGTTCAATGTGCCCAGCGTCAGCGCGCGGCCATTGCCGTTGACGATCTGCGCCGTGCCGGTGGTGGTGACACTGACCGCACCCTGCAGGTCGTTGGCCGACGCGAGCGTGATGTTGCCGCTGCCGTTGCCGAGGCCGGTGGTGCCGGTCACCATCAGCGCGCCCGCCTGAGTGATGGTGCCCGCGCCGCTGGTCGTTGCGCTGAGGTTGCCGGTGACGGTGCCGCTGCCCAGGCCCAGGTTGGCGCCGCTGGTGCTCACCGTCAGCGCGCGCACGTTGAGCGTGCCCAGCGTGAGCGCGTTGCCGCTGGCATTGCTGAGTTGCGTCGCACCTGTCGTCGTGACGCTGACCGCCCCCTGCAGGTGGTTGCCCGAGGTCAGCGTGATGTTGCCGCTGCCGTTGCTGAGGCTGCTCGTGCCGCCCACCGTCAGCGCGCCGCTCTGCGTCAGGCTGCCGCTGCCCGTGGTCGTGGCGCTGAGCGCGCCGCCGATGGCGCCGCTGCCCAGGTTGATGCCGGCATTGCTGGTGCTGACGGTCAGCGCGCCGGTGTTCAGCGTGCCCATTGCCAAGGCCTTGCCGCTGCCGTTGACGATGTGGCTGGCACCAGTGCCGGTGATGTTCACCACGCCCCGCAGGTCGTTGGCGGACGTCAGGCCGATGCTGCCACTGCCATGGCCCAAGGTGGTCGTGCCGGTCACTGTCAATGCACCGGTCTGCGCGATCGCGCCGGTGCCGGTCGTCGTCGCGCTAAGGTTGCCGGTGACGGTGCCGCTGCCCAGGCCGAGGTGGGAGCCGCTGGTGCTGACGGTGAGGTCACGCGTGCTCAGCGTTCCGAGCGTCAACGCCTTGCCGGCGCCATTGCCGATCAGCGTGGTGCCGGTGGTCGTGATGCTGACGGCGCCCTGGAGGTCGTTGGCGGCGGCCAGCGTGATGTCGCCGCTGCCATTGCTCAAGGCCATGGCGCCCGTCACCGTCAAGGCGCCGCTCTGCGTGAGGGTGGCGTTGCCGGTCGCCGTCGCGCTGAGGTTGCCGCCCACCGTGCCGCTGCCCAGCACGAGATCGGCATTGACGGTGCTGACGGTCAGCGCGCCGGTGTTCAGCGTGCCCAGGGTCAGGGTGTTGCCGTTGGCATTGCTGAGCTGGGTCGCGCCGCTGCTGGTGATGCTCACCGCGCCTTGCAGGTCGTTGGCCGAGGTCAGCGTGATGGCGCCGCTGCCATTGCTCAAGCCGCTTGTGCCCGTCACCGTCAGCGCGCCGGTCTGGGTGATGGCGCCGGTGCCGCTCGTGGTCGCGCTGAGGTTGCCGGTGACCGTGCCGCTGCCCAGGTCAAGGTCGGCGACGCTGGTGCTGGCGGTCAGCGCCCGGGTGCTCAGCGTGCCCAGGGTCAGCGCCTTGCCGGCGCCATTGCCGATCTGCGTGGCACCCGTCGTCGTGATGTCCACGGCGCCTTGCAGGTCGTTGGCCGCCGTCAGCGTGATGTCACCGCTGCCGTTGCTGATGTCGCTCGTGCTCGTCACCGTCAGCGCGCCGGCCTGGGTGATGGTACCTGCGCCCGTCGTCGTCGCGCTCAGAGTGCCGGTGACCGTGCCGCTGCCGAGGATCAGGTTCGCCCCGCTGGTGCTGACCGTCAGCGCATGCGTGTTCAGCGTGCCCAGCGTGAGCGCGTTGCCATTGGCATTGCCAAGCTCGGTCGTGCCGGTGCTGGTGATGCTCACCGCGCCCTGCAGGTCGTTGACCGCGGTCAGCGTGATGTCGCCGCTGCCGCTGCTCAGACCCGTCGTCCCGGTCACGGTCAGCGCACCGGTCTGCGTGATCGTGCCGGTGCCGGTCGTCGTCGCGCTGAGGTTGCCGGTGATGCTGCCACTGCCGAGGTCCAGATCGGCATTGCTGGTGCTGACGGCGAGGCCGCCGGTGCTCAGCGCGCCCAGCAACAGGGCCCTGCCGCTGCCGTTGACGAGTTGCGCGTCGCCGGTGGTGGTGACGCTCACCAGACCACGCAGGTCGTTGGCCGCGGCCAGCGTGATGTTGCCGCTACCGTTGCTGAGCGCCGTGGTGCCGGTCACCGTCAGCGCGCCGCCCTGGGTAATGGTGGCAGTGCCGGTCGTCGTCGCGGTCAGGTTGCCGGTGACCGTGCCGCTGCCGAGGTTCAGGTTGGCGCCGGTGGCGCTGGCGGTGAGGGCGTGCGTGTTCAGTGCGCCCAGGGTCAGCGCGTTGCCGCTGGCATTGCTGATCAGGCTGGTGCCGGTGGTGGTGAGGCTGATGGCCCCCTGCAGGTTGTTGCTGGCGGCCGTCAGCGTGATGTTGCCCGACCCCGTGGTGACGCCCGTCGTGCCGGTCACCGCCAGGCCGCCGGCCTGCGTGATCGTGGCGTTGCCGCTGGTGGTGACGCTGACATTGCCGGAGACGGTGCCCGTGGGCAGCACCACGTCGCCACCCGCAGTGTTGATGGTCAGCCCCGCGCTGGTGACGCTGCCGAGCGCGATGGTGCCGGCGCCGGTGCTCGTCGCGGCGAGGGTGCCGCCGCCGGTGTTGACGGTGTTGCCGGTGATGTTGCCGCCGGCTTGCAGGTTGACGTTGAGCGCCCCCGCGCCCGCGCCGATGCTGCCGCCACCCGTGCCGAAGTTGATGTGGCGGACGGCGATCAGGTTCAGCGTGGCCGCGCCGGTGGGCACGATGGCGGCCTGCACGTCGATGTCGCCCTGCTGGTTGTTGCTGCCGGACGAAGTGGTCTGCACCGTGACCGACGTGCCGCCGGAAAGCGCGTTGTTGAGGGCGCCGACGTCAACCACGGCGCTGTCGTCCGTGCTTGCAAAGTTGGGCGCAGCGCCGACGTTGGTGTTGGTGCCGCCGTTGGCCCTGATGACGACGTCATTGGGATCGAGCAACCACTGCCCCGGCCGCCCCTGTGGCGCGCTGGCATCGACCTGGCCGAGCACGTTGAGGCGCTGGCCGCCCGAGGTCTCGACCATGCCGCCGTTGCCACCCAGGCGCCCGCCGCGGGCCCGGATGCTGCCCAGCATGTCGGTGCGCTGGTCGGCCCAGACGGCGATGCGGCCGCCATCGCCCTGTTCGGTGGCGTCGGCACGCAGTTCGGCACCCGCACCTATCCAGGTTTGCGCTGCGTTGTGCTCGGTGCCCTGGCCTTTGAAGCCGCCACCCACCTGCAGCGTGCCGCCACCCAGCCGCCCCGAGGCGTCGAGCCGCGCCGCGTCCAGCAAGGCCAGCTTCTGGCCCAGCACGGTGATGTGGCCGCCGCGCTCACCGCTGGCGTCCAATGCGCCGTTGACGGTCGTGATGCCCACCGTACCGCCATCAATGACGATGCGCCCGCCCTGCTGGCTGAAGGCCCGCGCCTGGACGATGCCGTCCATGTTGAGCACCTGGCCGGCCGCACCGGCGCGGGCCTGGGCGCGCAGTTCGGCGCTGCCGCCATCGACCTGCACGCGGCCGCTGAACTTCAGCGCGGTTTCCCCATTGCTGCGCGCGTCGTCGTTGCGCAGGTTGAAGAGCACGAGGCCGTCGCCTTCGACGTCCACCTGCACGGTGCTGGCCGCGGCGAGGCCGACGCGGCGGGCCTCGATGCTGCCGGACACACTCAGTTGGCGCGCCAGCAATGAGACCGTGCCGCCCGCGGCCGTGATGTCGCCGTCGGCCTGCAATGCACCGGCCTGGCTGCCGGCCGAAAAGCGGTAGCTGCCGGCGAGGAAATTCGTGTCCGACAAGTCCAGCGTCGACGCCACAAGGCCGCCCACGTCGACCTGCGAGCCGCGTCCGAAGACGATGCCACGCGGGTTGACGAGGAAGACGCGGCCGTTGGCCTGCAGCTGGCCGAGGATCAGCGACGGATCGCCGCCGACGACACGGTTGAGCAGCACCGAGTTGACGCCGGGCTGCTGCACGCGCAGCGTCTCTCCGGCCGCGATGGAGAAGCTCTGCCAGTTGACGATGGCCTTGTCGCTGCCCTGCTGGATCAGGCCCGGCTTGATGGCGACCTGCCCGTGCACGACCTGCGCGCCCAGTGGCAGCGCCGCCGCCGAGGGGTAGGCGAGCGCGAGGCTCAACGCCAAACCGAGGGGTGTGAAGCGCTTCATCAAAAGCTCCATGACCCTTGCGCGTAGAAGCGCAGCTTGCGGTCCTGGGTCGCGCTGCTGGCTTCGCCGTAGGTGGGCGTGGCCAGGCTCATGCGGAAGGAGTACTGGCTGCCGCGCGCCCACACCAGCGACACCCCAGCGCCGCCCAGCCAGGTGCGGTTGACGTAGCCGGGCTCGCGGACGGTAAGGCTGGGGTCGTGGCGGAGTTGCACGAAGGCGGCGTCGTAGAAGGCTGCGAACACCAGCTCGCTGGCCCAGCGCCCGAGCAGGCTGGCCGGCGGCAGCCAGCGCAGTTCCAGGCTGGCGACGGCGCCGCTGTCGCCAGTGCCCTCTCCAGGCGCAAAGGCGCGCACGCCGTTGGGCCCGCCGGCGCGGAACTGCTCGGTCGAATCGAGGTTGTGCAGGGCCCACTGTCCACGCACGGTGACGTAAGCCAGCAGCCGGTTGCTGACGACGTTCTGCAGCCGCGATGCGGAAAAACCGAGCTTGGTGAAGCGCCTCGCATCGTCGCTGCCGCTCGGCGCGCCGCCGTCGAACTGCAGCCGGCCCTGGGCAAGGCTGAGCTCGAAGGTGTTGACGCTGCCGGTCAGCAGGCTGTCGCGGAAATCGCCGCTGACGCCGATGTTGACGTCGTCGACCTGCTTCTTGGTCGCCAGCGCGGCGACGTTGTCGGCATACCGCTTGGCGTTGACGGCGCCGAGAGCGAAAAGGTTGAGGTTGCGCGAGCGTACCCAGGGGTAGAGCGCGAACAGATTGAAGGTCGTGCCGGTGCCGTCCAGGCCGAGGGGGAAGTCGCCCTTGTCGAGCTGGTAGCGCACTGCCGACAGCGAGGCGCCAGCCTTGAAGCCGTCGGCGCCGATGGGGCTGGTGTAGCCCAGCAGCGCGAACAGCAGCCCACCCGTGTGCGAGCTGAGCACGGACGCAGACAGGCCGTCGCCGCGGCCCAGCGGGCTGGCCATGATGGCCTGGGCACCGATGCGGCCGGCGCCGATGAACTGCGAGCCATTAGCGTCGGCGTCGACGCTGCCGCTGTAGCGGGCCTCCGCCCGCGGCGTGAATTCGAGGATCGCGGTGCCGGGCGTGGCGCCGGCCTTGACTTCGGCGCGCGTGACGATGCCGCGCAGGTCGTTGATGAGGAAAACCGTGCGCTCGACAGCCTCGACCGTCAGCACGTCGCCCGGCTTGAGCCGCGCGAGATAGGCCTCGACGACCTCGCGCTCGACGGGCAGGCCTTTGGGTGAGTTGGGCCAGTTCAGCACGACGCGGTCCAGCCGCCCCTCCAGCACGGCGATGCGCACAGTCTGGCCGTCGAAGACCTGCTCGGGGATGTAGGCATAGCCCAGGTAGAGCCCCAGGTCGCGCTGCAGGAAGCGGGTCACTTCATTGGCGGCGTTGACCAGGTCCTCGAAGCCACGGTCCTTGCCGACGAAGGCGGCCGTCAGCCGCGGCAGTGCCGCCCGCAGCGCGGCCGGGGCGTCGGGCGACAGGCTGTAGGCGGGGACGTCGATCCTCAGCTCGTCTTCGGGTTTGCCAAGTTCCCGAGCAGCGGCCGGCCTTTCGGGCGGCAACTCGGTATTGCGGCTGCCCGCGGGCGGCCGGGCCAGTTCGGCCGGCGTGGGCACGACAGGCGGCGTGCTGGCGGCCCAGGCCGGCATGGCGGTCGCCCAGGCCATGACCAGCGCGGTCAGGCAGGCGGGGCGGCGGCGGTGCGGGCGGGCGGGCGGCAAGGCAGGGTCCGGACGGTTGAAGGCGGGGCTGGCGCAGGCTCAGACTGAGGCCCATCCGGGTCGCGGCCTGCCATGGACCTGGCGGTCGCACGCGGGGTGAGTAGCGACAACGGCCTTTGAGTTCCGCCTTGTCCCGTAAATGAGCGTGTGCGCGCCGGGGCCAAGGTGCCGTCCGACAGCGGCGCCGCGGCGGCGTCGGCAAACTCGCCGCATGGCCAGCCGCCCCGACCTGATCACCCGCCGCCCCGAGGGTTTGTATTGCGAGGCGGGCGATTTCTACATCGACCCCTGGCGGCCGGTGTCGCGCGCCGTCATCACACATGCCCATGCCGACCACTGCCGCGAGGGCCACGAGGCCTATCTGGCCCACCGGGACGCCGAAGGCCTGATGCGCTCGCGCGTCGGCCCCGACATGCGGTTGCGGGGCCTGGCCTATGGCGAGGCGCTGCAAGTCGGCGATGTGACGATCAGCCTGCACCCGGCCGGCCACGTGCTGGGCTCGGCCCAGGTGCGCGTCGAGCACCGTGGCGAGGTGTGGGTGGTGTCGGGCGACTACTTCGTCAGCGGCGCGGGCGATGCCAACACCACCTGCGCGCCCTTCGAGCCGGTGCGCTGCGATGTCTTCATCACCGAGGCCACCTTCGCCCTGCCCATCTACCGCTGGGCGCCGCAGACCGAGGTGATCGGCGAGATGCGCGCCTGGTGGGCCGATTGCGCAGCCCAGGGCAAGCATGCGCTGCTGATGGGTTACAGCCTGGGCAAGGCGCAGCGCCTGATCGCCGGGTTGGCCACGGCCGACGCGCCGGGGCCGGTGCTGGTGCATGCCGCCGTCGCACGGTTGAACGCCGCCTATCGCGAGGCCGGCGTGGCCCTGCCGGATGTGGAGACCGTGACGCCGGAGACCAGCTTCAAGGCGCTGCGCGGCGCGCTGGTCATTGCGCCACCGGCGGTGCAGGACAGCCGCTGGGCCAAGGCGCTGGGCCCGCACAGCGATGCGTTTGCCAGCGGCTGGATGCGGCTGCGCGGTGCGCGGCGCCGCCGCAGCGTGGACCGCGGCTTCGTGTTCAGCGACCACGCGGACTGGCCGGGGTTGCTGTCGGCCATCCAATCGACGGGGGCGCAGCGCGTCATCGTCACGCATGGCGACGAAGGCGCGCTGGTGCGCTACCTGGGCGAACTCGGTTTGCAGGCCGAGGCCTTTGCGACGGAGTACGGCGACGAGGCCTTGGCGGGCGCGGAGAGCGGCACATGAAGCGCTTCGTCGCCCTCTACCTCGCCATCGACGCGAGCACGTCGACGCTTGCCAAGGTGGCGGCGCTGAAGCGCTATCTGGCTGATGCCCCGCCGCGCGATGCGGCGTGGGCCGTCTATCTGCTGGCCGGCGGCACGCCGCGCCGGGCGGTGCCGACCAGTGAGCTGCGCGCGCTGGCCTGCGAATCGGCGGGCCTGCCCGAGTGGCTGTTCGAGGCCGGCTACGCCGCGACCGGCGACCTGGCCGAGGCGATTGCCTACGTGCTCCCCGACCCTGAGGACAAGCTCGACGAGCCGCTGGCCGACTGGATGGAGCAGCGCATCCTGCCGCTGCGCAAGGCCGACCCGGTCACGCGACGCGAGGCCGTGCTGAGCGCCTGGCGGGGGCTGTCGGCCGACGAGCGCTTCATGTTCGTCAAGCTGGTCGGCGGCGGCTTTCGCGTGGGGGTCAGCAAGCTGCTGGTGCAGCGGGCGATTGCCGAGTGGTCGGGCAAGGATGTGGCCGGCATCGCGCAGCGCATGATGGGCTACACCGACATCGACACACCGCCGACGGCCGAGCGCTTCCAGGCGCTGCTGAATGAAGACAGCAGCGGCGCGCGCGGCGGCCAGCCCTACCCGTTCTTCCTGGCGCATGCACTGCCCGGCGAGCCGGCGGCGCTGGGCGAGCGCGGCGACTGGCTGGCGGAATGGAAGTACGACGGCATCCGCGCCCAAGTCGTCAAGCGCGACGGCCAGGTGTGGATCTGGTCGCGCGGCGAGGAGTTGGTGACGGAGCGCTTCCCCGAGGTCGAGGCAGCGGCGAGCACCTGGCCGGACGGCACAGTCGTCGATGGCGAGTTGTTGGCCTGGCTGCCGGGCGAGGCCGAGCCGGCGCCGTTCGCGCTGCTGCAAAAGCGCATCGGCCGCACCAAGTTGTCCAAGGCTATCCTGGCGGAAGCGCCGGTGCGGTTGCTGGCCTACGACCTGCTGGAAAGCGAAGGCGTCGACCGGCGCGCCGAGCCCATGCATGTGCGCCGCGCACGGCTGGAGCAACTGGGTATCCCGACATCGCCGCTGGTGGACGCCGGTGAGTGGGCCGGTCTTGCCGCTGCTCGGGAGCAATCGCGCGAAAGGCGTGTCGAAGGGCTGATGCTCAAGCACCGAGAGTCGGCCTACGGCATCGGGCGCACCGTCGGCGCGTGGTGGAAGTGGAAGGTCGCGCCGCTGAGCGTGGACGCCGTGCTGATCTACGCCCAGGCGGGGCATGGGCGGCGGGCCAACCTGTACACGGACTACAGCTTCGCCGTCTGGAACCGCACGCCGCGCGATGCTGAAGAGGCCGAAGCGGCGCTCGACTCGACGGGCGGCGAGTTGATGTTGGTGCCGTTTGCGAAGGCCTATTCGGGGCTGACGGACGAGGAGATCAAGCGGGTGGATCGGGAGATCCGCCGCACGACGGTCGAGAAGTTCGGGCCGGTGCGACGGGTGCGGCCGACGATGGTGTTCGAGCTGGGCTTTGAGGGCATCCAGGCCAGCACGCGGCACAAGAGCGGCATCGCGGTGCGGTTTCCGCGGATGCTGCGGATTCGGGAGGACAAGCCGCTTCATGAGGCGGATACGCTCGATTCGCTGAGGGAGCTGATGGAGGTGGTGGGTTGATGTTGCGTGTTTTTTCGACTGTCCCTTCGACTCGGTGTCGGGTTCCCGGGGCTCCCGGCAAACGTGGCGTCGGCCGAAAGCAACGAGGAATCAACGCCATCTGCCCACTAGCGACTGGTGCAGCCCCGAATGCCTAACCCGACGACCGCCTGGCTGGAAAGCAAAGGCTGGAAGGCCTTCCCCTTCCAGAAAACCGTCTGGAAGGAAATGAAGCAAGGCCACTCCGGCCTGCTCCACGCCACCACCGGCTCCGGCAAGACGCTTGCTGTCTGGCTCGGCGCGCTGCAAGCCTTCAGCGACGTCAACGAACCGCTGAGCGTGTTGTGGGTGACCCCCATGCGGGCCCTGAGCCATGACACGCTGCTGGCGCTGCAAGACGCAGCCAGCGTCCTTGCGCCGAAGTGGACGCTGGCCGCACGCACCGGCGACACCACCAGCAGCGAGCGCGCTTCGCAGCAGCGCCGCTGGCCCACCGGCCTCGTCACCACGCCGGAGTCGCTGAGCCTGATGCTGTCGCGCGCGGACGCGCCCGACATCCTGAAGCGCGTGCGCCTGGTCGTCGTCGACGAATGGCATGAATTGCTCGGCACCAAGCGCGGCGTGCAACTGCAGCTGGCGCTGGCAAGGCTGCGCAGATGGAACCCGGCGCTGCTGACGTGGGGGCTGTCGGCGACGCTCGCCAACCTCGACGAAGCGCGCGACACGCTGGCGCCCGGCGCCGTCATCGTGCGCGGCGCGCAGGACAAGAAGATCTTCATCGATACCCTGCTGCCCGAGCGCATCGAGCGCTTCGCCTGGGCGGGTCATATGGGCCTGGAGATGCTGCCCGGCGTCATCGAGCGGGTCGACGCCGCGGCGAACTCGCTGGTGTTCACCAACACGCGGTCCCAGTGTGAGCGCTGGTTCCAGGCGATGCTGGACGCGCGGCCGGACTGGGCCGGGCTGATCGCGCTGCATCACGGCTCGGTCGATGCCGAGATGCGGCGCTGGGTTGAGGCGGCGATGAAGGCCGGTCAGCTCAAGTGCGTGGTTTGCACGGCGAGCCTGGACTTGGGTGTGGACTTCCTGCCGGTGGAGCAGGTACTGCAGATCGGCTCGGCCAAGGGCGTTGCGCGGCTGCTGCAGCGAGCCGGCCGCAGTGGCCACGCACCCGGACGGCGCTCGCGTGTGACCATGGTGCCGACGCACAGCCTGGAGATCGTTGAGGCGTCGGCGCTGCGCGCGGCTGTCGAGGCCGGCCGCATCGAGCCTCGCCGGCCGCCGGACGCGCCGCTGGACGTGCTGGTGCAGCACCTTGTCACGATCGCGCTCGGCGGCGGCTTCCGGCCCGAGGAACTGCTGCCCGAGGTGCGCTCGGCGCCAAGCTACCGAGGCTTGAGCGATGCGGCCTGGGCCTGGGCGCTGGCCTTCGTGCGCCACGGCGGCGAGACGCTGCGGGCCTACCCGGATTTCCAGCGCGTCGTGCCTGATGACGAAGGCGTCTGGCGCGTGCCAGATGTGCGGCTGGCGCGGCGCCACCGCAGCAACATCGGCACCATCGTGTCGGACGCGGTGGTGAGCGTGCAGTTCATGACCGGCGGCCGTATCGCGACGGTGGAGGAAAGCTTCATCTCGCGATTGCGCAATGGGGACGTCTTCCTGCTGGGCGGGCGCGCGCTGGAGCTGGTGCGGGTGGAGGGGCTGACGGCCTATGTACGCGTCGCCAAGCCGGGCAAGGCGAAGCTGCCGCGCTGGGACGGAGGGCAGTTTCCGATTTCGGACACGCTGTCGGATGCGATGCTGGATCGATTCGCCGAGGCGGCCGAGGGCCGCTACACCGACAAGGAGATGCGCTTTGTCGCGCCACTGCTGAAGCTGCAGGTCGAGTGGTCCGCACTGCCCGGGCCGCAGAGGCTGCTGGCCGAGGTGATGACATCGGGCGACGGCCATCATCTGTTCCTTTATCCGTTCGCGGGCCGCGTCGTGCACCTCGGACTGGCGTCGCTGCTGGCCTGGCGGGCCGGCCGCGACACGCCGGCCACCTTCACGATGGCGATCAACGATTATGGGCTGGAGCTGTTGAGCGCAACCGAGATCGACTGGGCTGGACAGTTGCCGAAGCTGCTGGCGCCGGTGGAGCGCGCGACGCTGCGCGAGGAAGTGCTGGCGAGCCTGAACGCGAGCGAGATGGCGCGGCGGCGCTTCCGGCAGATCGCCCGCATTGCCGGGCTGATCTTCCAGAGCCACCCGGGCGAGGCGCGCAGCCAGCGGCAACTGCAGGCGTCGGCCTCGCTTTACTTCGACGTGTTCCGCCGGCACGACCCGGAGAACCGGCTGCTGCGTCAGGCGGAGGCCGAGCTGCTGTCCGCGGAGCTTGATGTCGACGCCTTGGGCCGCACCTTGGCTCGCATGGCGGCACAGACTTTGGACCTGCAGAAGCCGGCACGGCCGACGCCGCTGGCGTTCCCGCTGCTGGTGGAGCGGCTGCGCGAGCGCGCGTCGACGGAGTCGCTGGCGCAGCGGCTGAGCCGCATGCTGGTCGAGCTGGAGGAGGCGGCCGGCGGCCGGGCGCCGTCACAAGACGTCGCTGCTCGGCTCGTCTTTGGCAAGGCGCCGGAGAAGGCACCGAGATCGCGCGGCCGCCGGAGGCCGCGATGAGCCTGCGCGTCGACGCAGCGGGTGAGACGCTGTGGTTGCTGGCCGATGGTGCGGTCTGGTGGCCCGAAGGCCGCACCGTGTTCGTGGCCGACCTGCATCTGGGCAAGGGCGCGGCCTTTCGGGCGCAAGGCCAGGCGGTACCGGCGGGCAGCAGCGCACAAACGCTGTCGCGCTTGCATGATCTCGTCGTCAGGCACGACGCCGACCGGCTCGTGGTGCTCGGCGACTTCTGGCATGGCGTCCAGGGGCTGAACCCGGCCCTGCTGAGTGCCGTGGCCGCGTTCGGCCAGCGCATCGCCACCGTGCTCGTGCTCGGCAACCACGACCGGCACATCCATCCGGCGGGACTGCCACTGCAGGTGGTCAGCGGGACCTTGTCGTTAGGTTCCTTGACCGCCGCTCACGAGCCGCCACAGGCCGGCGCGCCGGGCTTCACGCTGGCGGGCCACTTGCATCCCGCGGTGTCCATCAGCAGCCGTGCCGGCGACCGCCTGCGGCGGCCCTGCTTCGTCTGCTATCCGCACGCTCTGGTCCTGCCAGCCTTCGGCGGTTTGACGGGCGCGCTGACGCTTCATCACGGCGACCTCGCACGCCAGGGCGCCGATGTTGCCGTGCTTGGCGACGGCAGTCTGCATTGGCTGCCGCGACGCAGCTGATCAGATCTTGTGCTGGGGCGGGCCTTTGGGCGCTTCGCGCGCCGTGCCGTCCGGTTGTCGCGCAGGCTCCTTGGCCTGCTTGGTCAGTGTCTGGCCCTGGGTCGACTTGGTGGTCGCGAAATCGCTGACCTTGTGCTCGACCGGGCCGGCGCGATTGCCATGGGTCTTGGGCATGTCGGCTCCTTCTCGCGCCCGGCCGGAACAGCCTGCCTGCCCGATCCTGCGCGGTTCCAATATGGGCCGGGCCATCACGCCACGCAGTCGGGCCAGGCGAATCCCGGCGGTAGGAGACAGCCGACGCAGGCGTGAAAAAGCCCGCACGAGGCGGGCTTGGCGGATCAGCACAGGCTGAACTTATTCGACGGCGTCGCCGGCAGTTTCGCCTTCAGGGCGATCAACCAGCTCGACGAAGGCCATGGGGGCGTTGTCGCCGACGCGGAAGCCCATCTTCAGGATGCGGGTGTAGCCGCCCGGACGCGCCTTGAAGCGCGGGCCCAGTTCGTTGAAGAGCTTGCTGACGATGTCGCGGTCGCGCAGGCGGTCGAAAGCCAGGCGGCGGTTGGCCAGCGTGGGTTCCTTGGCAAGCGTGATGAGGGGCTCAACGACGCGACGCAGTTCCTTGGCCTTGGGGACCGTGGTCTTGATGGCTTCGTGCTGCAGCAGCGAAACGCACATGTTGCGGAGCATGGCAGCGCGGTGGGCGCTGGTGCGGTTGAGTTTGCGGAGGCCGTTACGGTGACGCATGGTGCTTGTTACCTTTCACTTTGTTAATGCCGGCAGCCGGATCAGGTACTGCCGGGGCACGATCAAACGCACCGGGGTGCGTTTGTCATCAGAGGACGGCCTTCAGGCCGTCTTTTCTGTTGGAGCGCAGCGGATTACCGCTTGTCGAGACCTTGGGGAGGCCAGTTCTCGAGACGTGCGCCCAAGGTCAGGCCGCGCGAAGCGAGGACTTCCTTGATTTCGTTGAGCGACTTGCGACCCAGATTGGGGGTCTTCAGCAGCTCGGTCTCGGTACGCTGGATCAGGTCGCCGATGTAGTAGATGTTTTCGGCCTTCAGGCAGTTGGCCGAACGCACGGTGAGTTCGAGCTCGTCGACCGGGCGCAGCAGGATCGGATCGAAGCTGCTGGAGCGCTGGGCCGGCTGGTCGAAGGCGTCGACGAGGTCGGTGCCTTGCAGCTGTGCGAACACGGCCAGCTGTTCAACCAGGATCTTGGCCGAAGCACGGATCGCTTCCTCGGGCGAGATGGCGCCGTTGGTTTCGATTTCCATGACCAGCTTGTCCAGGTCGGTACGCTGCTCGACGCGGGCGTTCTCGACGGCGTAGCTGACGCGCTTGACGGGCGCGAACGAAGCGTCGAGGACGATGCGGCCGATGCTCTTGGTCGGCTCGTCGCCGAAGCGGCGCATCGTGCCCGGCACATAGCCACGGCCCTTCTCGACCTTGATCTGCATGTCCAGCTTGCCGCCTTGCGACAGGTGGGCGATGACGTGCTCGGGATTGATGATCTCGACGTCGTGCGGGGTCTGGATGTCGGCGGCGGTGACGGGGCCTTCGCCTTCCTTGCGCAGGACCAGGGTCACTTCTTCACGGTTGTGCAGGCGGAAGACGACGCCCTTGAGGTTCAACATGATGTGAACCACGTCCTCTTGCACGCCGTCGATGGCCGAGTACTCGTGCAGCACGCCGGCGATCGTCACCTCCGTCGGCGCATAACCCACCATCGACGAGAGCAGCACACGGCGCAGGGCGTTGCCCAGGGTGTGACCGTAGCCGCGTTCGAACGGCTCCAGCGTGACCTTGGCGCGATGACCGCCCAGGGGCTCCACGTTGATGGATTTGGGTTTGAGCAAGTTGGTTTGCATGAGGTCTTTCTTTCAATACCCTCGGCTCGTTACACCGATAAGGCTGAGGACCAGCCGGGTTGAGCCTTCGAAGGGCCCCGATGAGGCGGAAACCCGGACGAGGAAACGCCGACCGCGCCCCAAGAGGCGTGGTCGGCGGGGAAATCATTAACGCGAGTACAACTCGACGATCAGCGATTCATTGATCTCGGCGCCGAACTCGTCGCGGTCCGGAGCCTTCTTGAACACGCCTTCGAGCTTGGTGCCGTCGACAGCCACCCAGGCCGGCAGGCCGATGGAGTCAGCCAGCTTGAACGACTCGGTCACGCGCAGCTGCTTCTTGGCCTTGTCGCGCACGCCGACGGTGTCTCCGGCCTTGACCAGGTAGGACGCGATGTTGACGACTTCGCCGTTCACCGTGACGCCTTTGTGCGAAACCAGCTGGCGGGCTTCTGCGCGGGTCGAGCCGAAGCCCATGCGGTAGACGACGTTGTCCAGGCGCGATTCCAGCAGTTGCAGCAGGTTCACACCGGTCGAGCCCTTGCGGCGCTCGGCTTCGGCGAAGTAGCGGCGGAACTGGCGCTCCAGCACGCCGTACATGCGCTTGACCTTTTGCTTCTCACGGAGCTGCAGGCCGAAGTCGGACGTGCGCTGGCCGGAGGTGCGGCCATGCTGGCCGGGCTTGGAGTCGAACTTGACCTTGTCGCTGATGGCGCGGCGGGCGCTCTTCAGGTAGAGGTCGGTGCCTTCACGGCGGGAAAGTTTGCCCTTGGGGCCGAGGTAACGTGCCACTTTGCGTGTCCTTGTTCAATCTGACGTCGGGGCTCGGAAACCGAGTTGCCTGACGCGAGTCCAGCCAGTGTTTTTGTGGGCTTGGACGGTGGGCTTGTGAGTCGCCGCCAATTGAGATCCAAATGGGATCGACTCAAGACTGAAGCCGGCGCAGCACCTGAGTGCCCGCCGGCTCCGGGAAAACGCGCGATTATCGCACCGTCATCCGAATCTGCAATATCCCTGTCACCGAACGGTGAAGGAGATCAGATCCGACGACGCTTCTGCGGACGGCAGCCGTTGTGCGGCACCGGCGTCACGTCAGAGATCGAGTTGATGCGGATGCCCAGCGCAGCCAAGGCACGCACCGACGATTCGCGACCCGGGCCTGGGCCCTTGATCTTGACGTCCAGATTCTTGATGCCCTGCTCTTGCGCAGCGCGACCCGCGACTTCAGCCGCCACCTGGGCTGCGAAAGGCGTCGACTTGCGCGAACCCTTGAAGCCTTGGCCGCCCGACGAAGCCCAGGACAGGGCGCCGCCTTGACGGTCGGTGATCGTGATGATCGTGTTGTTGAACGATGCGTGGACGTGCGCGATGCCGTCAGCAACGTTCTTGCGGACCTTCTTGCGAACGCGCTGAGCCGCCGAATTGTTGGGAGCCTTTGCCATATTGACCTTCTTTCAGTTCGGGCAGCTTACTTCTTGCCGGTCGCAGCCGACTTGCGCGGACCCTTGCGGGTACGGGCATTCGTGCGGGTGCGCTGGCCGCGCATCGGCAGGCCACGGCGATGACGGAAGCCGCGGTAGCAACCGAGGTCCATCAGACGCTTGATGTTGATGGACTGCTCACGGCGCAGATCGCCTTCGATGGTCATCTGGTTGACGACATCACGGATCTTTTCGAGATCGGAGTCGTTCAGGTCCTTGACCTTCTTGTCGAACGGAATACCGCAGGTCGTGCAGATCTTCTGGGCGGTCGTACGGCCGATGCCGTAGATCGAGGTCAGACCGATCTCAGTGTGCTTTTGCGGCGGAATGTTGATACCAGCAATACGTGCCATGGTTGTCCTCTAGTCCTGTCGTGCGCGCTCGGGCTTAGCCCTGGCGTTGCTTGTGGCGCGGGTCGGTACAGATCACGCGCACCACACCCTTGCGGCGGATGATCTTGCAATTGCGGCACATCTGCTTCACGGATGCCGAAACTTTCATGGTCTGCTCCTTGGCCTAACTTCTTCTGCGCTCACACGCAATCCGGGGGTTCAAACAGCTCACTTCGCCCGGAATACGATGCGAGCACGACTCAAATCGTAGGGTGTCAGTTCAACGGTCACTTTGTCGCCGGGGAGGATACGGATGTAGTGCATCCGCATCTTGCCGGAGATGTGACCGAGCACGACATGCCCGTTTTCCAACTTCACTCTGAACGTGGCGTTGGGGAGGTTCTCAAGAATCTCGCCCTGCATCTGTATGACGTCGTCTTTCGCCATGCCGCACGTTCAGGATTGTGTTGCTGGAATCAATCTTGGTTAACGATCAGCTCCTCGCCCTCAGGTGGGTTTGAAGCTGGCCTTCTTCAGCAGTGATTCGTACTGCTGACTCATGATGTAGCTCTGTACCTGGGCCCAGAAGTCCATCGTCACGACAACGATGATCAACAGGGATGTACCACCGAAGTAAAACGGAACGTTGTACTTCAATGTCAAAAATTCGGGCAGCAGGCAGACCAGCGTGATGTAGATCGCACCAGCCAGCGTGAGCCGGGACAGGATCTTGTCGATGTGCTTGGCGGTCTGCTCACCTGGACGAATGCCCGGGATGAACGCGCCGCTCTTCTTCAGGTTGTCTGCCGTCTCACGGCTGTTGAACACCAGCGCCGTGTAGAAGAAGCAGAAGAACACGATGGCCGAGGCGTACAGCAGCACATAGATCGGCTGACCCGGGCTGACTGCGTTGGCCAGATCCTTCAACCAGCGCAGGCCATCACCCGTCGCGAACCAGCTCACGACCGTGGTCGGCAGCAGGATGATGGACGACGCGAAGATCGGCGGGATCACGCCCGACATGTTGAGCTTCAGCGGCAGATGCGACGACTGACCACCGTAGACCTTGTTGCCAACCTGCCGCTTGGCGTAGTTCACCAAGATCTTGCGCTGACCACGTTCGACGAACACGACGAAGTAGGTCACCAGCACGACCAGGGAGATCACCACCAGCGCCGCGCCGTAGCCCATCGCACCGGTACGCACCAGCTCGAACAGGCCACCGATGGCGCTCGGCAGGCCGGAGGCAATACCGGCAAAGATCAGGATGGAGATGCCGTTGCCCAAACCACGCTCGGTGATCTGCTCACCCAACCACATCAGGAACATCGTGCCGGCCACCAGGCTGGAGACCGCCGTCAGCCGGAAGCCGAAGCCAGGGCTCAACACCAGACCAGAAGATCCTTCAAGCGCCAGCGCAATCGACAGGCTTTGAAACAGCGCCAGTCCCAGCGTCGCATAACGCGTGTACTGCGTGATCTTGCGACGGCCGGCCTCACCTTCCTTCTTCAGTTGCTCCAGCGTCGGGACCACATAGGTCATCAACTGCAGCACGATGGAAGCCGAGATATAGGGCGTGATTCCCAACGCGAACACGGTGAAGCGCGACATCGCGCCGCCCGAGAACATGTTGAGCAGGCCCAGGATGCCGCCACCCTGATCCTTGAAGAACTGCTGCAGTTGGACCGGGTCGATACCGGGCACGGGGATATGCGCGCCGATGCGGTAGACGACCAGGGCCAGCAACAGGAACACAAGCCGACGACGCAGGTCGCCGAACTTGCCGCTCTTGGCCAGCTGATTCGCGTTGGTAGCCACGCTGGATCGGTTCCTTGTCGATTAAGCGACCGAGCCGCCCGCCGCCTCGATGGCCGCCTTGGCGCCCTTCGTGACGTTCACGCCCTTGAGCGTGACCTTGCGCTCGATAGCGCCTGCCAGGATGACCTTGACCGATTTAGCCAACTGAGGCACCAGGCCGACAGCCTTCAGCGTCGACATGTCGATCTCGTCGCCGGCCAGACCCTGCAGGTCCGACAGCGTGATCTCGGCGTTGTACTTCAGCGTCAGCGACTTGAAGCCACGCTTGGGCAGGCGACGCTGCAGCGGCATCTGGCCGCCTTCGAAGCCGACCTTGTGGTAGCCACCAGCGCGGGACTTCTGGCCCTTGTGACCGCGACCTGCGGTCTTGCCCAGGCCCGAGCCGATGCCGCGGCCGACACGGCGCTTGGCATGCTTGGAGCCCTCTGCGGGCTTGATCGTGTTGAGTTCCATCGTCTTGTCCTCTTGGTAAGCAGTGCTTAAAGCACCTGCACCAGATAGGCGATCTTGTTGATCATGCCGCGCACTGCCGGCGTGTCTTCCAGGGTGCTCTGGCTGTTCAGCCGGCGCAGGCCCAGGCCGACCACGGTGGCGCGGTGCGAGGCGCGGCAGCCGATGGGGCTACGCACCAGCTTGACCGTCACGGTTTTCTTGTCAGACATCTTGTGCTCCGCTTTGGCGATCAGTTGAAGATTTCTTCAACCGTCTTGCCGCGCTTGGCAGCGACTTCCGACGCCGTCGTGGCGCGCTTGAGCGCATCCAGCGTGGCGCGGACCATGTTGTAAGGGTTGGTCGAACCGTGGCTCTTGGTCACGATGTCCGTCACACCCATCACTTCGAAGACGGCGCGCATCGGGCCGCCGGCGATGACGCCGGTACCGGCAGGAGCCGGTGCCATGATGACGTGCGCTGCACCGTGCTCGCCCACCACGTTGTGATGGATGGTGCCGTTCTTCAGGTTGACCTTGACCATGTTGCGGCGGGCGGCTTCCATGGCCTTCTGCACTGCAACCGGCACTTCCTTGGCCTTGCCCTTGCCCATGCCGATACGGCCATCGCCGTCGCCGACCACGGTCAAAGCAGCGAAAGACAGCGTACGGCCACCCTTCACAACCTTGGTGACGCGGTTGACCGCGATCATCTTTTCCTTCAGGCCGTCGTCGTTGCCTTCAGCCTGAGCGCCGCGGGGTTGAAACTTTGCCATTTCTTATTCCTTGATGCGTCAGAACTGCAGGCCGGCTTCGCGGGCTGCTTCGGCCAGGGCCTTGACACGGCCGTGATAGGCGAAGCCCGAGCGGTCGAAAGCGACCTTCTCGACGCCAGCAGCCTTGGCCTTTTCGGCAATCAGCTTGCCCACCAGCGTGGCAGCAGCGACGTTGCCGCCACCGCTGCTCAGCTGCTCGCGCACCGACTTCTCGGCCGTGGAGGCTGCCGCCAGCACCTTGCCGCCGTCGTCCGAAACGACTTGAGCGTAGATATGCAGGTTGGAGCGGAACACCGTCAGACGGGCCACGCGCTGGATCGCAATGCGAACGCGGGTCTGGCGCGAACGACGCAGGCGTTGTTCTTTCTTGGTCATCATGGCGCTGCTCCTTACTTCTTCTTGGTCTCTTTGAGGGAGACCTTCTCATCCGAGTAACGGATGCCCTTGCCCTTGTAGGGCTCCGGCGGACGGAAGGCACGCACCTCGGCGGCAATCTGGCCGACGACCTGGCGGTCAGCGCCCTTGATGATGATCTCGGTCTGGGTCGGGCACTCAACCTTGATACCAGCCGGCATGTCCTTCACCACAGGGTGAGAGAAGCCGATCTGCAGGTTGAGCTTCTGACCCTGGGCTTGGGCGCGAAAGCCCACGCCGACCAGATTCAGCTTCTTCTCGAAGCCCTTGCTGACGCCGTTGACCATGTTGGCCACCAGCGCGCGCATCGTGCCGCTCATCGCATCGGCTTCGGCCGATTCGTTGGCGGGCACGAAGCTCAGCTTGCCGGCTTCGTTCTTGACGGTGACAAGCTTGTTCGACGTACGCACCAGCGTGCCGAGCGAACCCTTGACGCTGATCGACTCAGCACCGACGGTCACATCCACGCCTTGCGGGACGTTGACCGGCATTTTTCCAACGCGGGACATTGTTCCTACTCCTTCGCTTAGGCGACGTAGCAGAGCACTTCACCACCGATACCGGCGGCACGTGCTTTGCGATCCGTCATCACGCCCTGGGGGGTCGTGACGATCGCCACACCCAGGCCGTTCTGGACCTGGGGAATGTCGTGGCGGCCCTTGTAGATGCGCAGGCCGGGACGGCTCACGCGCTCGATACGCTCGATGACCGGGCGGCCGGCGTAGTACTTCAGCGCGATTTCCAGCTCAGGGCGGGCAGCTTCGCCACGCACCGCGAAGTCGTCGATATAGCCTTCGTCCTTCAGGACTTTGGCAATCGCCACCTTCAGCTTGGACGACGGCATTGCGACGCTGGTTTTCTCGACGATCTGCGCATTACGAATGCGGGTCAGCATATCGGCGATGGGATCACTCATGCTCATTTGCGATTACTCCTATCGGCCGATTACCAGCTGGCCTTGACGACACCGGGGATGTCGCCCTTGAAGGCCAGTTCACGAATCTTGTTGCGGGCCAGACCGAACTTGCGGAAGGTGCCACGCGGGCGACCGGTCAATTCGCAACGATTGCGCAGACGGGTCGGGTATGCGTTACGGGGCAGCTTCTGCAGCTCGAGGCGAGCGGCGTAGCGCTCTTCATCCGACTTCTTGCTGTCGTTGATGATGGCCTTCAGGTCTGCGTACTTCTTGGCGAACTTGGCGACGAGTGCTTCGCGCTTCAGTTCACGTTGCTTGATGGAAGTCTTAGCCACAGATCACCTCAGTTCTTGAACGGGAACTTGAACGCAGCCAGGAGAGCCTTGGCTTCGTCGTCCGTCTTGGCAGTCGTCGTGATGCTGATGTTCAGACCACGCAGAGCATCCACCTTGTCGTATTCGATTTCGGGGAAGATGATCTGTTCTTTGACGCCGATGTTGTAGTTCCCACGGCCGTCGAACGAGCGACCGGAGATGCCCCGGAAGTCGCGAACTCGCGGCAGCGCGATCGTCACGAAGCGGTCCAGGAATTCATACATTTGGACGCCGCGCAGCGTCACCATCGCACCGATGGGCACCGCGTCACGGATCTTGAAGCCGGCGATGGCCTTCTTCGACTTCGTGACGACAGGCTTCTGGCCGGCGATCTTGGTCAGGTCACCCACGGCGTGGTCCATGACCTTCTTGTCGGCGACGGCCTCGCTCACACCCATGTTGAGCGTGATCTTGGTGATGCGGGGCACCTCCATGACCGACTTGTAGCCGAACTTCTCGACCAGGCCGGGCACGATGTTTTCGCGGTAATGCGTTTGAAGACGAGCCATGACGACCTCTTAAGCCTTGATCTCTTCGCCGGTCGACTTGAACACGCGCACCCGCTTGCCGTCGACGAGCTTGACGCCCACTCGATCAGCCTTGCCGGAAGCGGCGTTGAAGATCGCCACGTTGGATTGATGGATGGGCATGGTCTTGTCGACGACGCCGCCGGTGGTGCCCTTCATGGGGTTGGGCTTGACGTGCTTCTTGACGACATTGATGCCGTCAACCACCACGTGGTCGACATCGGTGCGGGCGGACACGGTGCCGCGCTTACCCTTGTCGCGGCCGGTCAGCACAATGACCTGGTCGCCGGTACGAATCTTGTTCATGGCTTACCTCAGACAGTGGGGGCTCAAAGCACCTCGGGCGCCAGCGACACGATCTTCATGAACCGCTCGGTACGCAGTTCACGCGTCACCGGGCCGAAGATGCGGGTGCCGATCGGCTCCAGCTTGGCGTTGAGCAGCACGGCGGCATTGCCGTCGAACTTGACGAGCGAGCCGTCCTGGCGGCGCACGCCCTTGGCGGTACGAACCACCACGGCGCTGTAGACCTCGCCCTTTTTCACGCGACCACGCGGGGCAGCTTCTTTGATGCTGACCTTGATGATGTCGCCAATGTGCGCATAACGGCGCTTGGAGCCGCCCAGCACCTTGATGCACTGAACGGACTTCGCACCAGTGTTGTCCGCGACATCAAGCCGCGATTGCATTTGGATCATGTCTGTCCCCAACTTGCCCCGAGTTGCAGCGCCCTTGCAGGCATTGCGCGTCGGTCAGTCTTGGGCCCGTAAGTCAAACAGCCGGCGGCTTGGCGCCACTTGCTGCCCAACGGTTGTGGGCGGATCCGAAGCCAGCTTGAGGCTCTGCGTAGCAGGAGCACTGGCGTTCGGCGAAGCTGCGCATTATGCAGCGAGAACCTTTGAGGCGTCAATGCCTGACACAGAAGTATTTGCAAGGCCGGCTGCTGCCGACCCGCGGAACTCCCGATGGCTCAGGCGCCTTTGACTTGCGCCAGCATCGTGCCGGCGTCGCTGACCTCGAACTTGCCAGGGCCTTCGACGTTCAGCGTCTTGACGATGCCGTCCTTGACCAGCATGGAGTAGCGCTGCGAGCGCACGCCCATGCCCTTGGCGGTCAGGTCCAGCGTCAGGCCGGTCGCGTTGGCGAACGCGGCGCTGCCGTCAGCCATCATGCGCACCTTGCCGGCAGTCTTTTGCTCGCGTCCCCAGGCGCCCATCACGAAGGCATCGTTGACCGACACACACCAGATCTCGTCAACGCCGGCAGCCTTCAGCAACTCAGCTGATTCGACGTAGCCGGGCACGTGCTTGGCCGAGCATGTCGGCGTGAAAGCACCGGGTAACGCGAAGATGGCGATGGTCTTTCCGGCCGTGGCCTTCTCGATGTCGAAGCTGTTGGGACCGAGCGAGCAGCCCTCGCCCTCGACTTCGATGAATTCCTGCAGGCTGCCTGCGGGCAGCTTGTCGCCAACGTTGATCATGGTGTCGCTCCTGATTGAGGGTTCTGAAAATGACTAGGCGCCTGCGCGTCGGTTCGAAACGCCGGACTCGTCGCGAGCAACAAGCGTTGCTCGCCAAAGGTTCACGCGCAATAGCCAAAAAAAAACCGGCGCGCCAGTTACCCAGCGTGCCGGTTGTGCAGCGGTCATGCGACCGGTGTCTTTAGACGATCTCGGCCTTCTCGACCAGGCGGGTCACGACCCAGCTCTTGGTCTTGGAGATCGGACGACCTTCGCTGATCTCGACCACGTCGCCATTCTTGTACTCGCCCTTTTCGTCGTGGGCGTGGTACTTGCGCGAACGGGCCACGATCTTGCCGTAGAGCTCATGCTTGGCGCGACGCTCGACCAGGACGGTGACCGTCTTGGCGCGCTTGTCGCTGACCACGCGGCCCACCAGGGTACGCGTGTTCTTGGCTTGGACTTGGGCCTCAGTCATTTCGTGGCCTCCTTGTTCTTTTGCGCCAGGATGGTCTTGGCACGTGCGATGTCGCGGCGGGTCTTGCCCAGCTGGCTGTGATTGGTCAGCTGCTGGGTGGCCTTTTGCATGCGCAGGCCGAAGTGGGCCTTCAACAGGTCGGTCACTTCCTTTTCGAGGGCAGCGACGTCCTTGGCGCGGAGTTCAGTTGCTTTCATGGTGTCCTTCCTCAGGTGCCGACCTGGCGGGCCACGAAGGTGCAGCGCAGCGGCAGCTTGGCAGCAGCCAGCGTGAACGCTTCGCGAGCCAGCGTTTCGGGCACGCCATTGACTTCGTAGATCACCTTGCCGGGCTGGATTTCAGCCACGTAGTACTCAGGGTTGCCCTTGCCGTTACCCATCCGGACTTCGGCGGGTTTTTGCGAGATGGGCTTGTCCGGGAACACGCGGATGAAGATCCGACCGCCACGCTTGATATGGCGCGAGATCGCGCGGCGAGCCGCTTCGATCTGGCGGGCCGTCAGACGGCCGCGCTCGGTGGCCTTGAGGCCGAAATCACCGAAAGACACCGCGGCGCCACGGGTTGCAACACCAGTGTTGCGGCCCTTCTGCTCTTTGCGGTATTTACGACGAGCGGGTTGCAGCATGTTTATTCTCCTTTGGCCTCGCCACCGGCTGCGGGGACCTTGCGGACCACGCGCTTGGCAGCGGGCTTGGCTGCGTCACCCGTGGGGGCGGCGGCAGCGGGCTGATCTGCTCCGTCACGCGGGCCACGGTCGCCACCCGGACGGCCACGGCCACCAGGAGCACCCGGACGGGCGTTACGGCGCGGGCGACGATCGTCTTCGGCGCCTGCGGGGGTGTTGATGACCGGAGCCTCGCCATTGGCAAGACGGTCACCGCGATAGACCCAGACCTTGACGCCGATGACGCCGTAGGTGGTCTTGGCTTCGGAGAAGCCGTAGTCGATGTCGGCCTTCAGGGTGTGCAGGGGCACACGACCTTCGCGATACCACTCGGTACGAGCGATTTCGATGCCGTTCAGGCGACCAGCGCTCATGATCTTGATGCCCTGGGCACCCAGACGCATCGCGTTCTGCATCGCGCGCTTCATGGCGCGGCGGAACATGATGCGCTTTTCGAGCTGCTGGGTGATCGAGTCGGCGATCAGCTGAGCATCGACTTCAGGCTTGCGCACTTCTTCGATGTTGACGGCGACGGGCACGCCCAGACGCTTGGTCAGTTCAGCCTTCAGCGCTTCGATGTCCTCGCCCTTCTTGCCGATCACGACGCCCGGACGAGCCGAGTAGATCGTGATGCGTGCGTTCTTGGCGGGGCGCTCGATGAGGATGCGCGAGACGGCAGCATTCTTGAGCTTGGCCTTCAGGTACTCGCGAACACGCAGGTCTTCGGCCAGCATCGTGGCGAAGTTCTGGTTGTTCGCGTACCAGCGCGAAGCCCAGTTACGGGTGACAGGAAGGCGGAAGCCAACCGGATGGATTTTTTGTCCCATAGTCTTCTTACGCCTTAGTTGCCGACGGCCACGAAGATGTGGCAGGTGGGCTTGCTGATGCGGTTGCCGCGACCCTTGGCGCGAGCCGAGAAGCGCTTCAGCGTGGCACCCTGCTCGACGTAGATCGAGGTGACCTTGAGCTCATCAATGTCAGCGCCGTCGTTATGCTCGGCGTTGGCGATGGCGCTTTCCAGCGCCTTCTTGATGATCACAGCGGCCTTCTTCTGGGTGAACTCCAGGATGTTGAGCGCGTGGTCCACCTTCTTGCCGCGGATCAGGTCAGCCACGAGGCGACCCTTGTCACACGAGAGGCGAACGCCACGAACGATTGCTTTGGTTTCCATCGTCGGCATCCTTACTTCTTCCCGGCCTTCTTGTCGGCCGGGTGGCCCTTGAAGGTGCGGGTCAGCGCGAATTCACCCAGCTTGTGGCCGACCATCTGGTCAGACACATAAACCGGCACGTGTTGCTTGCCGTTGTGCACGGCGATCGTCAGACCGATGAACTCGGGCAGGATCGTCGAGCGGCGCGACCAGGTCTTGATGGGCTTCTTGTCTTTGATGGCAACAGCCTTGTCGACCTTGGCCATCAAATGGTGGTCAACGAAGGGGCCCTTCTTCAGCGAACGAGTCATGGCCTAGCCCTTACTTCTTGCGACGCGAGACGATGAACGTCTGCGTGCGCTTGTTGTTGCGAGTGCGGTAGCCCTTCGTCAGGGTGTTCCACGGCGACACGGGGACCTGGCCCTCGCCAGTGCGGCCTTCGCCACCACCGTGCGGGTGATCCACCGGGTTCATCGCCACACCTCGAACGGTCGGACGAATACCCTTCCAGCGGATCGCGCCGGCCTTGCCGTACTGGCGCAGGCTGTGCTCTTCGTTGCTCACTTCACCGATGGTGGCGCGGCAGTCGATGTGCACGCGGCGAACTTCGCCGGAGCGCAGTCGGATCTGGGCGTAGACGCCTTCACGAGCCATCAGGACAGCGGAGGTGCCGGCCGAACGGATCATCTGGGCACCCTTGCCGGGCTGCAGCTCGATGCAATGGATCGTCGAGCCCACCGGGATGTTACGGATCGGCAGCGTGTTGCCAGCCTTGATCGGCGCTTCCGAGCCGCTCAGGATGGTTGCACCCACTTCGAGACCGCGCGGTGCGATCACGTAGCGGCGCTCGCCGTCGGCGTACACCACCAGCGCGATGTGAGCGGTGCGGTTCGGGTCGTACTCGATGGTCTCGACCTTGGCCGGAATGCCGTCCTTGTTGCGCTTGAAGTCGACCACGCGGTAGTGGTGCTTGTGACCACCGCCCTTGTGGCGAATCGTGATGTGACCGTTGTTGTTGCGGCCCGAGTTCTGGATTTGGGGCTCAAGCAAAGCTGCATGGGGCGCGCCCTTGTGCAGGTGCTTGTGCACCACCTTGACAACGCCACGGCGACCGGGCGAGGTAGGTTTGACTTTGACGATGGCCATTTA
Organism: Pelomonas sp. Root405; assembly: GCF_001425165.1. Taxonomy (GTDB): domain Bacteria; phylum Pseudomonadota; class Gammaproteobacteria; order Burkholderiales; family Burkholderiaceae_C; genus Pelomonas. Next base: position 3,527 of record NZ_LMDU01000003.1, on the reverse strand, counting down.
CGCGGCCTCCCCGGAGAAATTGAGCTCTTGACCGGCCTTGAGGGCGACGTACGCCTTCTTGACGTGGTCACGGCGGCCGGCGCGGCCACCGAAGCGCTTCGTCTTGCCCTTGACCTGGACGACGTTGACCGACTCGACCTCGACCTTGAACATCAGTTCAACAGCGGCCTTGATCTCGGGCTTGGTGGCGTCGCGCAGGACCTTGAACAGGACCTGGTTGTGCTTCTCGGCAATTTGCGTGGCCTTCTCGGACACGATGGGCGCGAGCAGCACGGAGGCGAGACGGCCTTCGGAATACTTGGTGACGCTCATGCCAGCATCTCCTTGAGTTGCTCGACCGCGGCCTTGGTCACCAGCACCTTCTTGTAGAAGACCAGCGACAGGGGGTCGGCGTAGCGCGGCTCGACGACCAGCACATTGGCCAGGTTGCGCGAAGCCAGCAGCAGGTTGTCATCGACGACGTCGGAGATGACCAGTACCGAGTCCAGACCCATGGCCTTGAACTTGGCGGCCAGCAGCTTGGTCTTGGGGGCTTCGACCGAGATCGAATCCACCACGGCCAGGCGGCCTTCACGGGCCAGCTGCGACAGGATCGCAGCCATGCCGGCGCGGTACATCTTCTTGTTCAGCTTGTGCGAGAAGTTCTCGTCAGGCATGTTCGGGAAGATGCGACCGCCGCCACGCCACAGAGGCGACGAGGTCATACCGGCGCGAGCGCGGCCGGTACCCTTCTGGCGGAAAGGCTTCTTGGTCGAGTGATGGACCTGTTCACGGTCCTTCTGGGCGCGGGTGCCTTGGCGGGCGTTGGCCTGGAAGGCCACGACCACCTGGTGCACCAGGGCTTCGTTGTAGTCGCGAGCGAAGATGGTGTCAGGCGCTTCCACCTTGGCGGTGGCCTGACCCTGCTCGTTCAGGAGCTCGAGCTGCATCAGTTGGCTCCCTTCTTGACTTTGACCTTGACGGCCGGGCGAACGACGATGTGGCCGTTCTTCGAACCCGGGACCGCACCGCGGACCAGCAGCAGTTGACGAGCCTCGTCAACGCGCACGATGTCCAGGTTCTGGGTGGTGACGGTTTCGTCGCCCATGTGGCCGGTCATCTTCTTGCCCGGGAACACACGCCCCGGGTCCTGCGCCATAGAGATCGAGCCCGGCACGTTGTGCGAACGGCTGTTACCGTGCGACGCGCGCTGCGAGCTGAAGTTGTGGCGCTTGATGGTGCCCGCAAAGCCCTTGCCGATGGACGTGCCCTGCACGTCGACCAGCTGGCCGGCGGCGAACAACGTCACCGGAACGGTCGCGCCAGCTTGGTACTGGGCGGCGACGTCGGCTTCGACGCGGAATTCCTTGAGGATTTCACCGGCTTCGACGCCCGCCTTGGCGAGGTGGCCAGCTTCGGGCTTGGTGACGCGCGATGCCTTGCGCGTACCGAACGCCACTTGAACGGCGCTATAGCCATCGGTCTCTTGGGTCTTGACCTGGGTCACGCGGTTGTTGGACACGTCCAGCACCGTCACAGGGATGGCATCGCCATCGTCCGTGAAGATGCGCATCATGCCCACCTTGCGGCCCAGCAAACCGAGACGGTTGCTCAGACTCATGTTTTTCTCCAGCCCCTGCCGCTTTCGCGACGGAAGCTATTGCGAACACCCGACATCGATTGGCCGGGCTGACTTTGCAAAGCCGTAAAACGACATTGCGCGAACCCCGAGCACGCATAGGCGAGCCCAGGAAAGCTGGCGAGTATAGCTTGCGGAAGAGACTCGATGCAAGCCTCAAGCATGGATGGCCAAAAAGACAAGGCTCCGGCCTGTCGAAACAGGACGGAGCCTTGGGATCACAAGCCCGAAGGCCGGCGAATTACTGCAGCTTGATCTCGACGTCGACGCCGGCGGGCAGGTCGAGCTTCATCAGCGCGTCGACCGTCTTGTCGGTCGGATCGACGATGTCCATCAGGCGCTGGTGGGTGCGGATCTCGAACTGGTCGCGGCTCGTCTTGTTGACGTGGGGCGAACGCAGGATGTCGAAACGCTCCATGCGCGTCGGCAGGGGCACGGGGCCCTTGACGATGGCGCCGGTGCGCTTGGCGGTCTCGACGATCTCGAGGGCCGACTGGTCGATCAGCTTGTAATCAAACGCCTTCAGGCGGATGCGGATCTTTTGCTTTTGCATGACGGTTCCTTAAAGAGCAGGTGGTGAGCACCAGGCGGCAGCCGCCCGGCGCACGTCACGCATTGATTAGGCGAGGATCGTCGCGACGACGCCCGAGCCGACGGTACGGCCGCCTTCACGGATGGCGAAGCGCAGGCCCGTCTCCATGGCGATCGGCGCGATCAGCTTNGCGAGGATCGTCGCGACGACGCCCGAGCCGACGGTACGGCCGCCTTCACGGATGGCGAAGCGCAGGCCCGTCTCCATGGCGATCGGCGCGATCAGCTTGACCGTGATGCCGACGTTGTCGCCGGGCATGACCATTTCCTTGTCCTTCGGCAGCTCCACAGCACCGGTCACGTCCGTCGTGCGGAAGTAGAACTGGGGACGGTAGTTGTTGAAGAACGGCGTGTGGCGGCCGCCCTCTTCCTTGCTGAGGACGTAGATCTCAGCGGTGAAGTGGGTATGGGGCTTGATCGAGCCGGGCTTGGCCAGCACTTGGCCGCGCTCGACGTCTTCACGCTTGGTGCCGCGCAGCAGGATGCCGACGTTGTCGCCTGCCTGACCTTGGTCGAGCAGCTTGCGGAACATTTCGACGCCGGTGACGGTGGTCTTTTGCACGTCGCGGATGCCGACGATTTCGATTTCTTCGCCGACCTTGATGATGCCGCGCTCGACGCGACCGGTCACGACGGTGCCGCGGCCGGAGATCGAGAAGACGTCTTCAACCGGCAGCAGGAAGGCGCCGTCGATGGCACGGTCCGGCTGGGGGATGTAGTTGTCCAGGGCATCGGCCAGACGCATGATGGCTTGCTCGCCCAGATCGCCCGTGTCGCCTTCCAGCGCCAGCTTGGCCGAACCCTTGATGATGGGGGTGTCGTCGCCGGGGAAGTCATACTTGGACAGGAGCTCGCGCACTTCCATTTCGACCAGCTCGAGCAGCTCGGCGTCGTCGACCATGTCGCACTTGTTCAGGAAGACGATGATGAACTTCACGCCGACCTGGCGAGCCAGCAGGATGTGCTCGCGGGTCTGGGGCATCGGGCCGTCAGCGGCCGAGCACACCAGGATGGCGCCGTCCATCTGGGCGGCACCGGTGATCATGTTCTTGACGTAGTCGGCGTGGCCGGGGCAGTCAACGTGCGCGTAGTGGCGGTTGGCCGTCTCGTACTCGACGTGGGCGGTGTTGATCGTGATGCCGCGGGCCTTTTCTTCGGGCGCTGCGTCGATCTGGTCGTAGGCCTTGGCCTCGCCGCCGAACTTCTTGGACAGCACGGTCGCGATCGCTGCCGTCAGCGTCGTCTTGCCGTGGTCAACGTGACCGATCGTGCCCACATTGACGTGCGGCTTGGTCCGTTCAAACTTGCCTTTTGCCAT
>NZ_LMDU01000002.1 GCF_001425165.1 Pelomonas sp. Root405 | reverse complement strand
AATCGAACCACAACAGATTGACGAGACCGGCACCGCTGCCGGCCCACCCGAGACAACCAGGACCCCCACCCACCATGAAGTTCACTGACGGACAGTGGATGCTTCAACCGGGCGTCGCCGCGCACTACGCGGCCGAGGCCTACGCGGTTGAAGCCCACGAAGACCGCCTCGTCGTGCTTGCCACGACGCGCCCCATCAAGCACCGTGGCGACACGCTGCAAGGCCCCACGCTGACCGTGACGCTGAGCTCGCCGCTGCCCGGCGTCATCCGCGTCAGCGTCGAGCACTACAGCGCCTCCAGCGCGCCGCGCCTGCACATCCCCATGCCCGGCGCCGGCAAGTGCCCCGTGCAGATCGAGAACGGCGAAGCAAAAGCCACCCTCACCTCCGGCCCCATCTCCGTCGATGTCAAAAGGGGCGACGGCTGGAGCCTGACCTTCCGCGAAGGCGACCGCATCCTGACCAAGAGCGACTGGCGCGGCCTGGGCTACATCCAGTGGTCCGGCAAGGACGGCCAGGTCCGCAACCACGTCCACGACCAACTGTCGCTGGCCGTCGGCGAGAACGTCTACGGCCTGGGCGAGCGCTTCACGCCCTGGGTCAAGAACGGCCAGATCGTCGAGAACATCAACAAGGACGGCGGCACCGCCTGCGAGCAGGCCTACAAGAACGTCCCCTTCTACCTGACCAACCGCGGCTACGGCGTGCTCGTCAACGAAGCCGGCCCGGTGTCCTTCGAAGTCGGCTCCGAGAAAGTCGCCCGCGTGCAGTTCAGCCGCGAAGGCGAGAGCCTGGACTACTGCGTCATCGCCGGCCCCGACCCCAAGGCCGTCCTGACCCGGCTGACAGCGCTGACAGGCCGCGCCCCGCTGCCGCCGGCCTGGAGCTTCGGCCTGTGGATGACGACCTCGTTCACCACGCAATACGACGAAGCCACCGCCACCCACTTCATCGACGAGATGGCGCGCCGCGACCTGCCGCTGGCCGTCTTCCACTTCGACTGCTTCTGGATGCGCGAGTTCCAGTGGTGCGACTTCGCCTGGGACCCGCGCGGCTTCCCGGGCGCGCCGCGACCTGCCGCTGGCCGTCTTCCACTTCGACTGCTTCTGGATGCGCGAGTTCCAGTGGTGCGACTTCGCCTGGGACCCGCGCGGCTTCCCSGAGCCCGAGGCCATGCTCCAGCGGCTGCACGACAAGGGCCTGAAGATCAGCTTGTGGATCAACCCGTATGTGGCGCAGAAGTCGCCGCTGTTCGCCGAAGGCGTGAAGAACGGCTACTTCATCAAGCGAACCAACGGCCTGACCTTCCAGACCGACCAGTGGCAGCCCGGCATGGCCATCGTGGACTTCACGAACCCCGCCGCCAAGACCTGGTACCAGAGCCACCTGCGTCGCCTCATCGCGCAAGGCGCTGACTGCTTCAAGACCGACTTCGGCGAGCGCATCCCGAGCGAAGGCGTGACCTACTTCGACGGCTCCGACCCCGTCGAGATGCACAACCTCTACGCGCTGCAATACAACGAAGCCGTCTTCGAACTGCTGCAAGAAGTGCAGGGCAAGGACGCCATCGTCTTCGCCCGCTCCACCTACGCCTCCGGCCAGCGCTTCCCCGTGCACTGGGGCGGCGACTGCTGGAGCACCTTCGAGTCCATGGCTGAGAGCCTGAGAGGCGGCCTGTCGCTCACGTCCTGCGGCTTCGCCTTCTGGAGCCACGACATCGGCGGCTTCGAAGGCAACCCGCCGCCGGCCGTCTACAAGCGCTGGATCCAGTTCGGCCTGATGTCCTCGCACAGCCGCCTGCACGGCAGCAGCAGCTACCGGGTGCCATGGCTCGTGGACGAAGAAAGCTGCGACGTGCTGCGCACCTTCACGCACGGCGGCTTCGAAGGCAACCCGCCGCCGGCCGTCTACAAGCGCTGGATCCAGTTCGGCCTGATGTCCTCGCACAGCCGCCTGCACGGCAGCAGCAGCTACCGGGTGCCATGGCTCGTGGACGAAGAAAGCTGCGACGTGCTGCGCACCTTCACGCAGCTCAAGCACCAGCTCATGCCCTATCTCTACGCCAAGGCTCACGAGGCGACCGAGACGGGCGTGCCGCTGATGCGCGCGATGCTCATCGAGCATCCGCAGGACCCAGCCTGCGCGCCGCTGGACCGGCAGTACCAGCTCGGCGAAAGCCTGCTGGTGGCACCCGTGTTCACGGAGAGCGGGGAGGTGGACTTCTACTTGCCCGAAGGGACGTGGACCCACCTGCTCAGCGGCGAGAAGAAGCCGGGTGGGCGCTGGCACAAGAGTGTTCACGGAGAGCGGGGAGGTGGACTTCTACTTGCCCGAAGGGACGTGGACCCACCTGCTCAGCGGCGAGAAGAAGCCGGGTGGGCGCTGGCACAAGGAGACGCATGGCTTCCTCAGCATGCCGCTCTATGCCGCACCGGGCAGCGTCATCCCCTGGGGCGCCGAGACCGAGAAGCCGGACTACGACTACGCCAGCGGCACGGTGCTGCGCGTGTTCGAGCTGGCCGACGGCCAGAGCGCGGGCTTCACGGTCGTGGGGCCGGACGGCAGCGTCGCGGCACGCGGCAGGGTCAGCCGCAGCGGTGGGCAGTACACGGCCGAGGTCACCGAAGGCGCGTTGCGCGACTGGGCACTGGACGTGGACGGCCAGCGCAGTCCGGTGCTGGGCCAAGGGCGTGAGCTGCGCTGGGGCGACTGAGGCCCACGGAGCTTAGGGATGCCGCGTTGGTCGGCATCCCAGCATTGATCACAAGGACGTTTCAACCGCCGCCATGACGAGACTTTTCCGCTTTACCTGGTTCTTGATATGGGTGCTCGCCATCGCTGGCGGCCCTGCGTCTGCCGACGGCGCGCGCCAGCGCACGCGCATCGACGACGGCTGGCGCTTTGCACTGGGCCACGCGCAAGACCCGGCGCAGGACTTCAGCCACAGCACGCGGGCCTTCTTCTTCGCCAAGGCCGGCTTTGGCGACGGCCCTGCGGGCGCCGACTTCGACGACCGCACCTGGCGCCGCCTGCACCTGCCGCACGACTGGGCGGTGGAGCTGCCCTTCGACGCGCGCGGCAGTTCGGCGCATGGTTCCAAGGCCATCGGCCGGGCCTTCCCGGAGAACAGCGTCGGCTGGTACCGGCGCGAACTCAACATCCCCGCCGCCGCCCAGGGCAAGCGCATCGCGCTGGAGTTCGACGGCGTCTTCCGCGACAGCGTGGTCTGGGTCAACGGCCACTACCTGCACCGCGAGGCCAGCGGGTATTCGAGCTTTCGCGTCGACATCAGCGACTACCTGAACTACGGCGGCCGCAACGTCGTTGCCATGCGCGTGGACGCCACCACGCAGGAAGGCTGGTGGTATGAAGGCGCGGGCATCTACCGCCATGTCTGGCTGACCCAGACCGAGCCGCTGCGCGTCGGCCACTGGGGCACCTTCGTGCGCGCCGCGGTCAAGGGCAACGTCGCCGATGTGGCCGTCGACACCACCGTGCGCAACGAAGGCAAGGCCGCCACCTCCTTCAGCCTGGAGCATGAGCTGCGCGACCCCGCTGGCCGCGTCGTCGCACGCGCCAGCGTGCCGGCCCGGCGCGTGGGCGTGGACACCAGCATCGACGTGGCCGCGACGCTCCGCGTGACGGCGCCGCAGCTGTGGTCGCTGGAAACACCGCAGCTCTACAAGCTGACGACGCACGTCAGGCAAGCCGGCCGCGTGGTCGACAGCTACGACACGCCCTTCGGCATCCGCACGATCCGCTTCGACGCCAACGCCGGCTTCTTCCTCAACGGCCGCCACGTCAAGCTGCACGGCGTCAACAACCACCAGGACCATGCCGGCATCGGCGTGGCGCTGTCCGACGGCATGCACGAGGCGCGGTTGAAGATGCTCAAGGTGATGGGCGTGAACGCCATCCGCTCGGCCCATCACCCGGCCACGCCCGAACTGCTGGACGCCTGCGACCGCCTGGGCATCCTCGTCATCGACGAGCACCGCATGATGGGCACCGCGCCGCAGATCCGCGACGAGATGGAGCGCCTGGTGCGCCGCGGCCGCAACCACCCGTCCATCATCCTGTGGTCGGTCGGCAATGAGGAATGGGCCATCGAGAACAGCGCCGTCGGCACGCGTCTGGCGCGTGAGATGCAGGCGGTCGTCAGGCGCATGGACCCGACGCGGCCGGTCACGCTGGCGGCCTCCAGCTCCGGTGGCCCTGAAGGCACCGCGGTCGGCTCGGAAGTGCTCGGCTTCAACTACAAGGCCCAGCACGACATCGATGCGATGCACAAGCGCTTTCCCGAGCGGGCAACGGTTGTCACCGAGGAAGGCCTGACCTACGCCACGCGCGGCGTCTACACCGACGACCCGGCGCGCGTGCACATCGCCGCCTACGACAAGCGCTCCGGCGGCGCGTCGACCGCGTCCATCGAAGAGGCCTGGCGCTACAACGCCGAGCGCCCCTTCATCGCCGGCGTGTTCTTCTGGACCGGCTTCGACTACCGCGGCGAGACCACGCCCTTCGGCTGGCCGGCCGTCTCCTCGCAGTTCGGCATGATGGACACGACCGGCCTGCTCAAGGACAGCGGCCACTACCTGCGGACGGCCTGGACCACCGCGCCCACCGTGCATCTGCTGCCGCACTGGAACTGGCCCGGCCGCGACGGCCAGCCCATCGACGTGCGCGTCTACGCCAACACCGACGAGGTCGAGCTGCTGCTGAACGGCCAGTCCCTGGGCCGCAAGCCGCTGGCGCGCTACGCCCACCTGCAATGGCGCGTGCCCTATGCGCCGGGCAGCCTGGTGGCGCGTGGCTACCAGGCCGGCAAGCTGGTCGCCACTGAGACCGTGGCCACCACGGGCAATGGCAGCGCGGTGCGGCTGACGGCCGACCGTACGCGCATCCGCGCCGATGGCGACGATGTGGCAGTGGTGCGCATCAGCGTGGTCGACCGCGAGGGCCGCGTCGTGCCCACGGCCGGCCACCGCATCGGCTTCGAGGCCTCGGGCCCGGCGCGGCTGATCGGCATGGGCAATGGCGACCCCGGCTCGCACGAGGCCGACAAGCCGGCCGAGTTCCACCGCTACGCCGCCGTCAACGGCTGGCGCCAGAAGGCTGTAGCCAAACCGGAAGACGCTGCGGCACTGCTGACCGACACAGGCAGTGCCGCCTGGCGCGACCCCTTCGCCTGGCTGCCTGCCGACAAGCAGCCGGCCGACGGCGCCTGGAACGTCGTGCAGGCCAGCTTTGCGCGCCCGGCTGCGGCGTCGGGCCGCGCGGCGCTGTTCGTCGGCGACATCACGCCCGGCCAGCAGGTCTACCTGAACGGCAAGGCAATGACGCCGCGCCGCGAGGACAGCATGGGCGTGATCGACCTCGACCCAGCGCACTTGAGCGACAGCAACACGCTGACCCTCGTCTTCGCCACGCCGGCCGGCGGCACACGCAAACTGTTTGACGACGCGCAAGGCGGCCGGCGCTGGCTCACGCTGCGCACCACCACGGCCGCCGCGCCGTGGCAGCGCAGCGTCTTCAACGGACATGCGCAGGTCATCCTGCAGTCCACCGGCAGCCCCGGCCGCGCCACGCTGCGCGCCACCGGCGACGGTCTGAACGCAGCGGACCTGGTGATCGACCTCGACTGAGCGGGGTCGTCGCTTCGATCAGGGCTGGTCGTTCAGCTTGAACGCGCCGACCAGCTCGGTCAGGCGCTTGGCCTGGTGGCTGAGGCTGCCTGCCGCAGCCGCCGATTCCTCGACAAGCGCCGCGTTCTGCTGGGTCACCTGGTCGAGTTGGTTCACCGCCTTGCTCACCTCGCCCAGGCCAAGGCTCTGCTGCTCGGTGGCCGTGCTGATCTCCGCGATCAGCGCGGCCACCTGCTGAACCTGCTGCACCAGCTCGTCCATCGTCATCCCGGCACCGGCGACCAGGCGTGATCCGGTTTCGACACGGCCCACGCTTTCCGCGATCAGCACCTTGATCTCGCGGGCTGCCGTCGCGGCGCGCTGCGCCAGCGTGCGGACTTCACCTGCGACGACCGCGAAGCCGCGCCCCTGTTCGCCGGCGCGGGCCGCCTCGACGGCGGCATTCAGCGCCAGGATGTTGGTCTGGAAGGCGATGCCGTCGATGACGCCGGTGATGTCGGCGATCCGGTGTGAACTGGCGCTGATGTCCTTCATCGTCGCGACGACCTCAGCCACGACGGCGCCGCCCTTGGTGGCGACTGCGCTGGCGGATGCCGCCAATGTCCGGGCGTTGCGTGCCGACTCGGCGCTGCGCTGGACCGTCGTCGTGACCTCTTCCATTGCCGACGCGGTCTCCTGCAGGCTAGAGGCCTGCTCTTCGGTGCGCTGCGACAGGTCAACGCCGCCGCTGGCGATCTGGTGGGAGCCGGTGGCGATGGAGTCACTGCTCAGCCGGACCTGATGCACGATGCGGACGAGGCTCTCGTTCATGGACCCGAGCGCGGTCAGCAGCTGCCCCGTCTCATCGCGACTGTTCACCGTGAAGCGGGAGGTCAGGTCGCCAGCCGCCACGGTCTCGGCGATGCGCAACGCGTCGGCAATCGGCAAGGTGATCGAGCGCTTCAGTAAAAAGGCGATCACGATGGCCAGCAGCACGGCGATCAGCGACAGCACCTCCATCAGCAGCTTGGCGCCGCTGCCCAGCTCGGCAGCGTCGGTGCCGAACTCCTCCATGCTGTCGGCCTGCGACTTCGCGAAGCTCTCGATGGCCATCAGGTAGGCGCTCTGGAGCGGCAGGACGTCGGAGATCAGCAACGCGCGCGCCTCCTCGGCCCTGCCGCCCTTGATGGAGGCGATCAGCTGCTGCTCCTTCGCCTTGAACCTGGCGCCGCTTTCCACCACTTCCTTGAGCGCTGCCAGGCCGGGGCCTTCGCGCACGCTGGCCGTCAGCTTGTCGATGGCATTCGCCACGACGGGCAGCGAGGCTTCCAGCTTCGCCAGTTCCTTCTCCGCCAGGGCGGCGTCGGTGGCGATCAGCGCCGTGCTCAGCGCGCGAAGCTGCTTGTTGACTTCGTTCTCCACCGTCTGCGCCAGCTCCACCTTGGCGAAGCGGTCGTGCAGGATGATTTCCGTGTCGGCACTGATGGCACTGATCTTGGTCACGCCGATCGCGGCAAGCATGATCAGCAGCGAGATGACCGCCGCGAAGCCGATGGTCAGGCGCACACCGATCTTCAGGTTTGCGATGGCGTTCATGAGAGTCTCCGGTGTGTTCAAGTGGTCCCGGCGCCTGTCATCAACAACCTGTTGAACGCGCGCGGCCGTGCGCCGTTCTATGCCCTTAAGGCGCGGGGGTCAATGCGCTCAGTGCGGCGGTGACGTACACCAGGGGCGCGTTCCAATTGATCGCGATCTCGTTCGTGGTGTAGCTGCAGAAGTCGTCCTGGAAGAACTTGGCCGGCGCCTTGGACGGGTAGGGCATCTTGCAGTCGTCGCCGTTGCTCGGGTTCGCGCCGCCCATGATCATGCCGGGCACCGGGGGATGCTGCGGCATGGCGCCGGACGGCCGGTGGTGGGGGTGCAGCGGCGAGCGCGTGCCGAAGCCGGTCACCATGGCGTAGCCGGTGGGGTGGCGGCCCAGCACCAGGTCCAGCGCGGCCTGCGCGGCGTCCAGTTTGCGGCGCTCGCCATCCAGCCGGTAGCCTTGGATCAGCATCAGCGCCTGGTTCAGCGCGACCGCATTGCTGCCCCAGTGGAAGTCCACGGTCTGCATGGCCACGCGGTAGGGCGAGGCCTCCCAGCGCGCGGCGTAGCTGCCGGCCAGCGTGACGACCTGCGTCTGCACCCAGGCGCGATCGGCTGCGGCGAGCCGGTCGCGGTGCTGGGCCAGCGTGGTCCAGGCCAGCGCGCCGACGTTGGGCCAGCCCGGCACCTCGATGGGCGGGGCGATCTTGCGAAAAGTCTGCCAGTAGCGCTGGTCGCGGGTCGTGACGAACAGCTCGGCCGCGGCCCAGGCGAATTCGTCGGACACCTGCTTGTCGTCATAGCCACCGGTGTGGATGTCGGCGGGCTGCTTGTAGAGGACGGCGGGGTGAGCCTGGGCCCAGTCCCAGGCGCGCTTGGACGCTGCCAGGAAGCGCGCCGACAGCCCCGGGCGCTGCGCCTCGAAGGGTGCGAACACGCGGGCGGCCTGGGCCATGACGGCGGCGAAGTCGAGCGTCGCCGCGGTGGCCTTCATGACGACGAAGCGGTCGTTCCTGGCCTGGTGCGGCATGACGATGCCGTCGAAGCCCTTGTCGGTGAGCTTGTGATAGACGCCGCCATCGGCGGGGTCCTGCATGTCCAGCATCCACTCCAGGTTCCACAGCGCCTCGTCGAGGATGTCGGGGACGGCGTTGCCGCTCTCGGGGATGTTGAGCTTCTGGGTGCGGAAGGTCTCGGGGAAATGCTCCCACGCAGCCAGCAACGTGTAGACGGTGATGCCGCTGTTGACGATGTACTTGTTGTAGTCGCCGGCGTCGTACCAGCCCTTGGGCGCAGAGATCACCGTGCCCTCGGGCCGGCCCGGGCCGGCGGCCGAGGCGTGCACGAGGACGCGGTCATCCGGGTGGCCCGCAGGCCGTGCCCAGACGCCGGCGTGGGCCGCGTCCAGCGCGATGCCGGCGCGGTTGAAGTAGAAGAACTTCAGCGCAGCGGCGTTCAGCGCGACATAGGCGTCGGGCGCGATGTCGAATGGCGCAGACGACGGCAGGCCGTCGACCTGCAGCCGGTAGCGGCCGGGCTGACGCCAGGCCGAGAAGTTGGCCAGGCGCACGGCCTCCTGCGCCGGCTCCCAGCGCTGGGCCGGGGCCAGCGCGCCGCGCCAGACCTCGCGGCCGGTGGCCGCATCGATCACGGCAAAACTGTCCGCCGCCACGTCGGGCAGCGCGGCCCATTTGCTGCCGCCCGGCAGGTAGCCGACCTGGTTGAGCTGGATGGGGCCGGTGTCCGGCGCGGCGGGTGCCGGTTTGGCGGCGGGCAGGGCGGGCGCGGTCGCCACAGGTGCTTGGCTGCAGGATTGCAGCGCCAGCAGCAAGGGCAGCAGCGCGAAATGGGTCATCAACGGGTTGGGCATGGAGTTGGATCGTTAGCGGGTGGACTCGGGCCATTGCAGATGCACGAGGCGCCAGCCGTCCTGTTGGAGCCGGCGCAACATCAGCGGCAGCGCGGCGGCGGTCTGGTCCTGCACGTCGTGCAGCAGCACGATGCCGCCACCCTTCTCGCGCAGGCCCTTCAGCAGGCGGTCGGCCATGGCTTCGGGCGTCTGGCCCTGCACCCAGTCCTCGATGCCGACATCGGCCGACAGCACCGTCACCTTCTGCTTGGCCAGCGCCTCGCGCAGCTCCGGGGTTTCGGCCAGGAAGGGGAAGCGCCAGGCCGCCGGCTCGCCGCCGATGACGTAGCGGTAAGCCTTCTGCATGTTCTCCAGGTCGGCCAGCTGCTCCTTGGCCGGCAGCGTGCCGAAGGCCGAATGCTTGTGTCCGTGCATGGCCACGGTGTGGCCCGCCGACTTCACGCGCTGGGCCAGCTCGACATGCTGGTACAGCGGCTCGCCATTCACGAAGAACGTGGCCTTGGCGCACTCGGCCTTCAGTGCCTGCAGCACGCGCTCGGTGGTGCCGGGTTTGGGACCGTCGTCAAAGGTCAGCACGAACTCCTTGGGGCCCAGCGGCAGCCGCGCGTGCGGGGCGCCGTAGGCAGCGCCTTCGCGCGGCAGTTGCAGCACGCGCTGGGTGCCCAGCGCATCGGCGCTGCAGCCGTCGATCTGCCACTCGACGCTGTCGCTGCTGCCACGGTCGTCGCTGACCTTCAGGCTGGCGCGGCCTGCAGCCAGGTCGACCTGCGGCCAGACGGCGATGCGGTCGATCACGTCGACCGTGCCTACCGTCTTGCCGTTGAGTTCCAACGTCGCCTTGCGGGCATTGCTGTAGGCCTTGATGTCCACCTTGCCGGCCGGCCGGTTGGCCAGGCGCTTGCTGGTGAGGTGCAGCACGGGTTTGGGTTGCCACCAGGCGCGCATCAGGTGGTAGGCGTCCTTGAGCCTGCTGCGGTCGTAGTTGACCAGGCCCTTGTCGTTGCGGCCGGTGGTGTCGCCCTCGTGGCGGTTGGAGGCGGCATGGTCGAAGCCCAGCCAGATGAATGTGCCCCACATGAAGGGCCGCTTGGCGATCTCGGCGGCATAGGTTTCGTGGAACAGCGCCTGGTACTGCTCCGGGTGCCAGCGGCCGCCGGGCTCGGGGCGGCGCGGCGGGTCTTCCTGCTGGATGGCGCTGGCGCCGGCGCCGTACTCGCCCAGGCCGATGGGCTTGCCCGGCAGCTTGGCGTGCAGCTTGTCGGCCCAGGGGCCGATGTCCTTGAACTGGCCGTCGTACCAGCCCCAGTAGCGGTTGTAGGAGGCCAGGTCGGCCACCAGCGCCATCGGGTGGTCGTCCGGCGCGCAGCAGTGGGCGTAGCTGGTCAGGCGCGCGGGGTCTTCCTTCTTGGCCAGCGCATGCAGGTCGGCGAGCAGTGCGCGAATGGGTTCGTCGGCGCGGTAGACCTCGTTGCCGATGCCCCAGACGGCCACCGACGCATGGTGGTGGTTCTGCCGCACCAGCTCGCGCAGCTGGGCATACAGGTTGTCGCGGAAGGCCGGCGTTTCCTCCATCGCCGAGTTCAGCGGGATCTCGGTCCACAGCACCAGGCCCAGCTCGTCCGCGCGCTCGTAGATGTGGGGCGGATGCTGGTAGTGCACCAGGCGCAGGCCGGTCAGGCCCATGTCCATCAGGATGCGCAGGTCCTCGTCGATCTCTGCCGGGCCCACGGCGACGCCGCGCCCCGGTCGGCCGGCGTGGAAGTAGTTGACGCCGTACAGCGGGTAGGGCTTGCCGTTGAGCAGGAAGCCGCGCTGCGGGTCGACGCCGAACTGGCGCAGGCCCGCCGGCACCTGCACCGCATCGGCCACCTCGCGGCCATCCAGCAGCTCGGCGCTGAGGCGGTATAGATAGGGGTCTTTGAGGCCTTGCCACAGACGCGGCTTCGTCAGTGTCAACAGGTGGGTGACCGTCTCGGCTGCGCCGGCGGGCAGGCGCAGCTGGCGCACCTGCTGGGCGACGCTGCGGCCCTGGGCATCGCGCAGCGTCAGGCGCAGCTGGCGCTGGGCAGGTTGCGCGCCGTCGTTGCGCAACTGCACCTGCACCTTCAGCCTCGTACTCGTGTTGTCCAGCTTGTCGATGTCGAAGCGCAGCCCGGGGCCGCCATGGTCCAGCAGCTCGATGTGGGTGGCGGGCGTCTCGACGAGGCGCACTGGCCGGATCAGCCCGCCGAAGACGGTGAAGTCGCCGCCCAGCGGCGCGACATGCGGCAGCTTGCTGTTGTCCACGCGCACGGCCAGCAGGTTGCGGCCGGGCTGCAGGTGCGTGGTGATGTCAAGCCGGAAGCGCGCATAGCCACCTTCGTGGCGGCCGGCGTGGCGACCGTTGACCCAGACGTCGGCGGCCAGCGTTGCGCCGTCGAACTCCAGGAAGCGGCGCTGCGCCGCGCCGGGCTTGATGTCGAGCACGCGCCGGTACCAGCCCGGGCCGCGGTAGGCGGTGCCGCCGGTCTCGCCGTCGGGCACGTTCCAGGTGTGCGGCAGCGTCACGGCGGCCCAGGCCGAGTCGTCGAAGGCGGGCTCGGCGGCACCGGGCACGTCGCTGCGCGTGAACTGCCAGTGGCCGTCCAGCGGCGTGACGGTGCGGGCAGCCTGCGCCGCGCCGACGGTGGTCAGCAGCAGGGCCAGGGCGGCGTTGCGCAAGGTGTCGAGCCAATTCATCGCGGGGCAGCCTCCATCCAGACGCGGCCGGTCAGGCCCGAGGGTTGGCCGGGCTGGGCGCGTACCAGCACGGTCAGCGTGCGCCAGCCGGCGCCGGCGGCCAGGGGCACGCTCAGCGGCGCGGCGGCGGGCGACATCTTCTCGCCGATCTTGACGCCGTCGACCCAGATCTCGGCTTGGCCGGTGATCTCGCCGAACACCAGCCGGCCGCGGCCGTCGTTGCGGTCGGCGCGCAGGCGCATGGAGGCGCGGTAGGCGCGCCAGGCGTTGGCCTCGGCGACCTGCTTGATGGGCGTGTCACCCCAGCCCCAGCTGTTCATGTCCGTCTCGGCCAGCACCTGGTTCGGGTCGGGCCGCTCGGCCTGCGGCGGCGAGATGCGCCAGCCGCTGACGCGGTTGACGGCCTCGGCGGCGGCGAGGGCCGGCACTTGGGCGGCGGCCTGCACGTCCAGCACCAGCTCGGCGGCTTGAACACCCGGCGCACTGGCGCGCAGCGTCAGCGGTCCTTGGCCGTCGCGGCGGCTTTGCAGGATGACCTGGGCCAGGCCGTTGAACAGCGCGCGCTCCGGCGCCTTGGAGGACTCGTGCGAGTTCGGGTCGCCGTTGCCGACACCGATCAGGCTGCCGGCGCCACTGACCTCGAACTTGACGTGCAGGTTCGTCGTCGGCACCGGGCGGCCTTGCGCGTCGACGGCGCTGACCGTCACCGGCAGCGCATCGCGGCCGTCGCCGGCCAGCGCCTTGCGGTCCGGCGTGAGCACGAGGCGTGCCGGCTCGCCGCTGGTCTCCACCGCGTCGCGGCCGAGTTCACGCGTGCCGTCCAGCGCCACGGCCTCCAGCTTGCCGGGTGCGAACGGCACGTCGAAGCTGACCATGTCGTAGCGGTCCACATCACGCTCGCCGACGGCCTGGCCGTTCAGCAGCAGGCGCACGCGCGGCGCGTTGCTGGCCACCATCACCTTCACCGGCTTGCCTTCGCTGCCGGCCCAGTTCCAGTGCGGCAGCACCTTGATCACGGTGCGGTCCTTCACCCAGTGCGCCTGGCGGATGTAGAAGGCTGCCTTGGGGAAGCCGCAGAGGTCGATGGCGCCGAAGAAGGTGCTGGCGCTCGGCCATTCGAAGGGCGTGGGCTCGCCGTGATAGTCGAAGCCGCTCCAGACGAAGGCGCCAGCGATGAAGGGGCGCTCGGCGATCCGGCGCCAGCCTTCGCGGTGGGTCTGGCCCCACGACGAGGGCTCGTCGTCGTAGCTGCCCAGCACCTGCGCCTTGCGGTCGCTCTTCCATTCGCCTCGCGTCATGTAGGCGGCGGTGTCCTCGGTGCTGCTCACGGCGCGCTTCGGGTTCTCGCGGTGGTAGCGGTCATAGCCCCCGACCTGGTAGTTGATGCCCACGACGTCCATCACCTGCGACGCATTGCGCTCCGCAAAGATGCCGTCGTGCATGCCGCCGGTGACCGGGCGCGTCGGGTCCAGCTTCTTGACCGCGGCCACCATGCGGCGGGCGATCTCGCGGCCCTGTTCGCTGCCTTGCAGCGGCTCCTCGTTGAACATCGACCACAGGAAGACGCTGGGCCGGTTGCGGTCGCGCCGCACCAGCCATTCCAGCTGGGCGATGTAGTCGGGGCTGGCGTTGAAATTGCGGTTCTCGTTCATGACCAGCAGGCCGAGGCGGTCGGTCAGGTCCATGACCTCGGGTGCGACGGCGTTGTGCGCGAAGCGCACCGCGTTGACGCCCATTTCCTTCAGGCGGCGCAGGCGGAATTCCCAGATGGCGGTGGGCACGGCGACGCCGACACCGGCATGGTCCTGGTGGATGCAGACGCCTTGCAGCTTCATCGCCTCGCCGTTCAGGAAGAAGCCCTTGTCGGCATCGAAGCGCAGCGTGCGGAAACCCGTCTTCAGGCTGGTGGCGTCGAGCTCGCGCACCGGGCCGTTGCCAGCCTGGCGCAGCGTCGCCTTGACCTGGTAGAGATGGGGCGAACTCGGCGACCACAGCTTGGGCGCCGGCACGGCCAGCTCCAGCCTGGCCGTCGCGTTGTCGAGGGCGCCCACGCGCACCCGCGTCGACCCTTGAGCGACGGCCGCGCCGTCCGGGCCGGTCACGCGCAGCTCGACGACCGCGTCACGCAGCGCCTCGCCGGTGTTCTGCACCTGCACCTCCACCGGCAGCAGCCAGCGGCCGTTGCGCTGCACGGGGTTGGCGTGCAGGCCGTCGGTGGCAATGTGCAGGCTGTCGCGCTTGACCAGCCAGGCGTGGCGGTAGATGCCGGCGCCTTCGTACCACCAGCCCTCCTGGGCCTCGGCGTCGACACGCACGGCGATGCTGTTCACGTCCTCGCCGTAGCGCACATAGGGCGTGATGTCGATGGCGCGGCCGTTGTAGCCGGAGAAGTTGCGGTTGACGGCGATGCCGTTGACCCAGACGGTGCTGTGCGTGGCGATGCCGTCGAACTGCAGCTCGATGTGCCGGCCGCGGTCGGACTCGGGCAATTGCAGATAGCGACGGTACCAGCCGAAGCCGCGGGCGCGGTAGCCCTGCGACGCGTTCTCGTTGCGGTCCAGCGGGTTCTCGATGGCCCAGTCATGCGGCAGGTCCAGCCGGCGCCAGCCGGAGTCGTCGAACTCTGGCGAGGCGGCCCCGGCCGCGCCGCCGGCCTTAGCCTGGTGGTAGCTGGCGCCATGGCCCTTGATCGGTGGCGTCTTGACGTCACCGGCATGGAAGAGCCAGCCGGCGTCCAGCGACAGGCGCTCGTGACCGGCGGCGTGGGCCGTGTTGACCGACAGCGTGAGCGTCAGCAGCAGCAAGGCGTTCAGCCAGTGAAACAGGAGGGATGCGGCGCGGGCCATGGACGAACACCTTCTTTGTCGATTCGATTTGCAAAAAGACCAAGTCGCGCGGCCTCTTGCGAAGCCGCGCGACTGCGCCGGCCCGTTCAGCGCCCCGTGGGCGGCGGCTGCGGACCGTCGGAACGATGTGTTAGATCTTGCGGCGCCGCGCGATGGCGCCGATGCCGGCCAGGCCAGCCAGCCACAGGGCGGTGGTGGTGGGCTCGGGCACGGGGGTGGCGAGCGAGTCGGCGGACGCGGTCAGGCCGATGCGCATCTTGGCCCAGGTGTTGTCGTTGCTGAGGTTGGTCCAGCTCGCCGTCAGGATGGAAGGACCGGTGTAGGCGGGCGACGTGGCGTCGACAAAGGCTTCCGCGTAATTTGCAGCCTCGCAGGTGTCGGTGACGAAGTCGGTGCTGCAGAACTCGATGGTGGCGTTGGCCTGGGCCTGGTTGCCGGTCGCGAGGAGGCTGTCCAGCGTGAAGCTGACGGTCACGGTGGCGTTGCCGCTGACCAGGATCTGGCCGTCAAAAACCTTGGCGAATGCCCAGCCCGCCTGGCCACCGTTCACGTCAACCTTGGCTGAGGCGCCCACGCCGTTGATGTCGGTCTGGGGGGTCTTGGCTGTCAGTTGCGCCTGCGCGATGTGGGCGCCGTCCATGGCGGAACTGGTCAGGGCATAGCCATGCCAGCCGCCAGCTGAGTCGGCAAAACTGGGATTGACCAGCGCCGCCGAGGTGCCGGCGGTAGGGCTCGTCCAGTCCACCTCGAACGGGATGTAGGCCCACCATCCGCCGTTCTGGACGGACAGGGTCAGGTTTGAAATCTTGACCTCGGCCACGTCAGCGGCAGCCAGTTGCGAAGCGGCGATGAGGGCCGCACCCAGTGTGAGCTTGGTCTTGTTGAGCATGTCGTCTCCGGTGGTTGCACGCGTTGAGCTTGCGATATTTGGTCTTACCAGTATCGCGAACAACCACTTTCGGTCTTACCAGTAAAAACACCTACCGGATGGACGACGACCAGAAATCTCAGGCCTCGTGGCGGTACTGCGCCAGCGACTCGGCTTTCATCGTGATCGAGAAACCCGGCGCGGTCGGCGGCATATAGGCTGCACCACGCACCACACACGGGTCGACGAAGTGCTCGTGCAGGTGGTCGACGTACTCGATGACCCGGCCCTCGCGCGTGCCGGCGATGCACAGGTAGTCGATCATCGACAGGTGCTGCACGTACTCGCACAGTCCCACGCCGCCGGCGTGCGGGCAGACGGGCAGGCCCAGCTTGGCGGCCATCAGCATGACGGCCAGGATCTCGTTGACGCCGCCCAGCCGGCAGCTGTCGATCTGCACCACGTCGATGGCGCCGCGCATCATGAACTGCTTGAAGATGATGCGGTTCTGGCACATCTCGCCGGTGGCGACCTGCATGGGCTGAACAGCTTCCCGGATGGCGCGGTGGCCTTCGACGTCGTCGGGGCTGGTCGGCTCCTCGATGAACCAGGGCTTCGCGAAGGCCAGGTCTTTCAGCCAGTCGATGGCGACGGGCACGTCCCAGACCTGGTTGGCATCGATCATCAGCTTGCGGTCGGGCCCCAGCACCTCGCGGGCAATGCGCAGCCGGCGGATGTCGTCCTCGCGGTCACGGCCGACCTTCAGCTTGACGTGGTTGAAGCCCGCGTCGACGGCCTCCTGGCACAGGCGGCGCAGCTTGTCGTCGGGGTAGCCCAGCCAGCCGGCGGAGGTCGTGTAGCAGGGGTAGCCTTCGCGCTTGAGCGTGGCCAGGCGCTCGGCCTTGCCTTCGGCGGCACGGGTCAGCAACGCGAGTGCTTCATCCGGCGTGATGCAGTCGGTGATGTAGCGGAAGTCGATGCAGCGCACCAGCTCCGCCGGGGTCATGTCGGCCACCAGCTGCCACACCGGCTTGCCCTCGGCCTTGGCCCACAGGTCCCACACGGCGTTGACGACGGCGCCGGTCGCCAGGTGGATGGCGCCCTTGTCCGGGCCGATCCAGCGCAGCTGGCTGTCCGATGTGACATGGCGCCAGAAGCGGCCCATGTCGGCGGCGATCCAGCTCAGCTCCAGGCCGACGACCAGGTGGCGCATGGACTCGATGGCCTTGCAGCAGATGTCGTTGCCACGGCCGATGGTGAAGGTCAGGCCGTGGCCTTCCAATCCCGGCTGGTCGGTCTCCAGGATGACGTAGGCGGCCGAGTAGTCGGGGTCGGGGTTCATCGCGTCCGAGCCGTCGAGGTGCTGGGACGTGGGAAAGCGCACGTCGACCGTGCGCAGGCTGGTGATGCGTGTCATGGCTCAGTCAGGCGGCAACGGTCTTTTGCGTCTGGACGCCCAGGCCCTCGATGCCCAGGCGCATCGTCTGGCCGGGCTTCAGGTAAAGCGGCGGCTTCTGGCCCAGGCCGACGCCGGGCGGCGTGCCGGTTGAGATGACGTCGCCGGGTTGCAGGCTCATGAACTTGCTGAGGTAGCTGACGATCTGCGCCACGTTGAACACCATCGTGCGCGTGTTGCCGTTCTGGAAGCGCTTGCCGTCGACTTCCAGCCAGAGGCCGAGCTGCTGCGGGTCGGCCACCTCGTCCGCCGTGACCAGCCAGGGGCCGATGGGGCCGAAGGTGTCGCAGCCCTTGCCCTTGTCCCACTGCGTGCCGCGCTCCAGCTGCCATTCGCGCTCGGACACGTCGTTGACGACGCAGTAGCCGGCCACGTGCTTCATCGCATCGGCTTCCTCGATGTAGGCGCCGCCCTGGCCGATGACGACGCCCAGCTCTACTTCCCAGTCGGTCTTGACCGAGCCGCGCGGGATCTGCACGTCGTCGTCGGGGCC
Organism: Pelomonas sp. Root405; assembly: GCF_001425165.1. Classification (GTDB taxonomy): domain Bacteria; phylum Pseudomonadota; class Gammaproteobacteria; order Burkholderiales; family Burkholderiaceae_C; genus Pelomonas. The sequence continues at coordinate 129,300 of NZ_LMDU01000002.1, read as the reverse complement.
GCAGATGGCGCTGGTCCACTTGGCGAAGACGACCGGCTCGGTCGGCACCGGCAGGCCGGACTCGGCGGCATGGTCGGCGTAGTTCAGGCCGATGCAGATGAACTTGCCGACGCGGCCGACGCAGGGCCCCAGGCGAAGGTCCTGCTGCGGGGTGCCGTCCACCAGCGGTAGCGTGCCCGGGTCGATGCCGCGCAGCTTGGCAAGGCCTTCGGGCGTCAGCGTGTGGCCGGCCACGTCGTCGACATGGGCAGAGAGGTCGCGCACGCGGCCGTCGTTGTCGAGCAGGCCGGGGCGTTCCTGGCCCGCGGGGCCGTAGCGGAGGAGTTTCATGGGCAGTGGTTCTGGTTGAAGGCTGGGGTGATGTCAGATGGTGACGCCACCGTCCACGCTGATCGCCTGGCCGGTGATAAAACGCGAGGCGTCGCTGAGCAGGAAGACGACGAGCGGCGCGATGTCGTCCACCGTCGCCAGCCGGCCCATCGGCTGGCGGGCGATGAAGTCCTTCTCGGCCTGCACCGGGTCGGCGGCAGCGGCGATGCGGCCGCGCAGCGACGGGGTGTCGACCGTACCGGGGCACAGCGCATTGCAGCGCAGCCCCTGCTTGACGTAATCGGCCGCCACGGCCTTGCTCAGGCCGATGACGGCAGCCTTGGTCGTGCCATAGGCGAAGCGGTTCGGAAAGCCCTTCACCGACGAGGCCATGGACGCCATGTTGAGCACCGAGGCGCTGCCGCCCATGCGCTGTGCCTGGTCCAGCATGCCGGGCAGGAAGGCGCGCAGCGTGCGCAGCATGCTCTTCACGTTGAGGTCCATGCTGAAGTCCCAGGCCGCCTCGTCGCAGTCCAGCACGCTGCCGTGGTGCACGAAGCCGGCGCAGTTGAACAGGCCGTGCAGCGGGGGCAGCTCGGTCGCGAGCGCGTTGACGGCCACGCTGTCCCGAACGTCCAGCCGCGCCGTGCGCAGGCGTGCGGCGCTGCCGGCTTCATGCTCAAGCGTGCGCAGGCCGTCGGCATCAATGTCGGTGGCAATGACGTCAGCGCCGGCGCCCAGGCAGGCGAGGGCGCTGGCGCGCCCGATGCCGCTGGCCGCGGCGGTGATCAAGACGCGATGACCGGCCAGGCTGGCAAATGCAGACATGAGATGTAGGGGTCAAACTGGCAAAGAGGTCTGACCAGTGTAGTGCCGCCAGCAGAGGAAAGTCTGAGATTTCAGTTAAATAGGCCGATCACTAGGTGTTTGGCCTTACCGAATTAGCGTTTCATTAAATTCAGTCTTCGCGTCCGCAGGCTGATTTGTCGCGCTGCTTCAGCCGCCCCGTGAAAACCGTGGCGCTGCGGCGGGCTGCCAATGGCCGTCGGCGCTCTTGACGAAGCTGCCGCGCGCCTGGGCCTGCGGATGCAGCGGCGCCTCCGCCAAGCTGAGCACGGGCGCAAAGCAGACATTCGTGCCCTCCAGCAGCGCCGTCCACTCATCACGTGTCTTCTCGCGCAGGCGTGCGGCGACGCGTTCGCGCAGCGCTGGCCATTGCTGGTGGTCGTGCTGGTTGCCGGCGTCGACGTCGTCCAGGCCGAGGCGCTGCAGCAGTTCGGCATAGAACTGCGGCTCCAGCGCGCCCAGTGACACGAAGCGTCCATCGGCGCATTCGAAGCAGTCGTAGAAGGGCGAGCTGTGCAGGAAGAAGTTCTGCGCCGGTGCGTCGTCCCTGCGCCCCGCCGCGCGCATGGCGTGCAGCAGGCTGGACAGCAGGCCGACGCCGTCCACCATGGCGGCATCGACGACCTGGCCGCGGCCGCTGCGCTGCGCCTCCCACAACGCAGCCATCAGCCCGAAAGCGAGGAACATCGCGCCGCCGCCCATGTCGCCGATGAGCGTGGCCGGGATGCTGGGCGCCACGCCCGCACGGCTGGCGACCGACAGCACGCAGGTCAGCGCGACGTAGTTGATGTCGTGGCCGGCCGCCTGGGCCAGCGGGCCAGTCTGGCCCCAACCGGTCACGCGGCCGTAGACAAGGCGAGGGTGGCGGGCTTCAAAGGACTCGGGGCCGAGGCACAGGCGCTCCATGACGCCGGGGCGGAAGCCTTCGATCAAGGCGTCGGCCGCTTCGATCAGCGCGCGCGCTTCGGCCAGACCCTCTGGGCGCTTCAGGTCAATGCAGACACGCCGTTTGCCCCGGCCCAGCGCGGTGCCCGTGTCCAACACCTGGCCGCCGGGGCGTTCGATGACGATGACCTCCGCGCCATGGTCGGCCAGCAACATGCCGGCCAGCGGGCAGGGGCCGATGCCATCCATTTCGACGATACGCAGGCCGGCCAGCGGGCCGGTGGGAGAGTGGGCTTGCATCGGACAATGTTGGCATGAGCAAGGCGTTCACCAAGGAATCCGACGCGGCCGAAGACGACGATGGCGACGGCCCGGCGCTGCCGGCCCTGCCGGCGGGCACGCGCAACTACATGACGCCGGCCGGCTATGCCCGGCTGCGCGCCGAGTTCATGCAGCTCATCGACGTCGAGCGGCCCAAGATGGTGGAGACGGTGTCCTGGGCGGCCAAGAACGGCGACCGCTCGGAGAACGGCGACTACCTCTACGGCAAGAAGCGGCTGCGCGAGATCGACCGCCGGCTGCGCTTCCTGACCAAGCGGCTGGACATCGCCGAGGTTGTCGACCCGAGCGTGCACCATGGCAGCGAGCAGGTCTTCTTCGGCGCGACGGTGACCTATGCCACCGCCCGCGGCGACGAAAAGACCATCACCATCATCGGCATCGACGAGGCCGACAGCCTGGCCGGCGAGGTCAGCTGGGTGTCGCCCATCGCCCGCACGCTGCTGAAGGCGCGCGTTGGCGACGAACTCAATCTGGTAACGCCGGTGGGTGTCGAGAAGATCGAGGTGGTCGAGGTGGCCTACCCGCCGCCCCAGGCTGCCTGATCAGGACTTCCTGGCCGTGGGCTTGAGCATGGCCTCGGCGCGGGCCTTCTCATCCGGGCTGAGCTTGGCGGCGATGGCGGGCAGGGCGGTGGCAGCCTGCGCGTGGCCCTGGCCCTTGGCCAGTGCGCACCAGGCGTAGGCGGCGGCCATGTCCTTGTCGCCGCCCTGGCCCTGGGCCAGCATGACGGCGAGGTTGAACATGGCATCCGGCTGGCGGCCGCGGGCCGCAGCCTGGAAGAGTTGGCGCGCCGTGGCCAGGTTCTGCGGCACCACCTCGCCGCTGTAGAAAAAGGTCGCCAACGCGTTCTGCGCATCGGCATGGCCTTTGAGCGCGGCGTCCTTGTAGAGCACGACGGCGCGCTCCGGCGCGGCGGGCACGCCTTCGCCCAGATCCAGCATGCGCGCCGCGGCGAAGGTGGCTTCCAGATGCCCGGCCTTGGCGGCAGCGCCGTAGTAGGCGCCGGCGCGCTGCAGGTCCAGCGGCACGCCGGCCGGCTGCTTGGGCAGCTGGTGCTGGTAAAGCTGGCCCAGCATGTAAAACGCCGTCGCGTCGCCCGCCTCAGCGGCGGCCTGCAGATAGGCCAGCGCGGGCTTGACGTCGGCTTGGGTGCCGATGCCGCTCAGATGAGCCTGGGCCAGCAGCGTGCCGGCGGGCTCGAAGCCGTAGTCCAGTGCCTTGCGCCACCACTTGTAGGCCTCGGCGGGATCGCGCTTGGTGCCCTGGCCGGTCAGGTGGATGCGGGCCAGCAGCAGCGCGGCCTCGACGCGGGTGTTGATCTGGTCGGGCTTGCTCGGGTCAAAGCGCAATCGGTCGCCGACCGGGTCGTAGCGCGCATCCAGCACCTTGCGCAGCCATTCGATGGCCCGGGGTGTGTTGGCCGGCGTGCCCAGGCCGAGCAGCTGGATGCGGCCCAGCATCATGGCCGCCTCCTCGTAGCCGAGCTTGTTCCAACCTTCCTCGAACTTGGCGCGGGCTTCGGTGTAGTTGCCGGCCTCATAGGCTTCGAAGGCCTGCAGCAGCGACTTGTCCTTGCGGGCGATCCAGTTGCGGCTGGCAGAGAACCGGCGGTCCGCGCCGCCGCAGGCGACGGCGGGGGACGTGCCACTGATGTCGTTGGGGTCGGCGGTGCTGGGGTCCAGGGGGCTGCGGTGGGTGCCCGTCTTGGCGTTGCCATCGGGGCTGAGGTCGCTGAAGCGCTCGGCCTCGTTGGACGGGCTGTCCATCATCCCCATGTCGCGCATATAGGCCAGGGTCACGTCATCCTCGGCGGCCGAGTAGCCGCTCAGGAAGCCGCAGGACGAGGCGAAGTTGCGGCCCAGGATCTTGTCCTTGGCGGCGGTGATGATCGATGAATCGACCCCGCCGTTGCGCTGGCCGGTGACCTTGACCGCGTTCAGCGTGTTCGGCGTGGCTGCCGGCTTGGCGGCGTCGGCCTGCTGCGCGCGCGCAGCCGGCGAAGCGAGGGCCAGGGCGAGGACGGCGCGTGCCGCCCAATTCAGTTGAAGGATTGGGCGGTGCGTGCCGGTCATCTTGTCTCCCTTTTTCTTATTAGCGCGGGCTGCGCAGCGTGAAGCCGATCGTGTAGCGGCGGCCGTTGTAGTTGTCGCTGTAGATGTTCGGGATGCCGTCTGCGTAGTCCTGGTAGCCGCCCGTGTTCGACTGCCCGCGCTCACCGGTCAGGTTGCGCGCGTCGGCAAAGATCTCCAGGCCGTTCTTGAACTTGTAGGAGACCTTGGCATCGACGAAGGCCGTGCGCGGAGCAAAGATCGGCGCGCCCGGGTTGTAAGGCAGGCGCCAGTTAATGGTGCCGACAGATGGGTAGTTGTTGACGGCGATGGCGCTGTTGCTCGCGCCCGGCGTGAAACCCAGGTAGCGCTTGGCCACCACCTGCATCGCCACGCGCGCCTGGAAGCCGCCGTCGTCGTACCACAGCGAGGCATTCCACGAGTGCTTGGGCTCGCCCGCGACCGGCATCACGTCGCCGCTGATCAGGTCCAGCACCGGCTGGCCCTGGGTGGACTTGGCCTTGGTGAAGTTGGCGTCGAGGCCCGTGTAGCGCAGAACCCAGGGCAGGAAGGAGAACGCGGTCTTCATGCCGACCTCGAAGCCCCTGCGGGTGGCGGCTGGCTGGTTGTCCCAGGTGGTGTGCGAGAACTCCGACTCGGCCAGCGGCTTTCCGGTGAAGGGGTCCAGGGCGGCGCTGTCCTTGAACAGCCTGACGTCGTTGCGCGATGCGATCAGCGTCGGCGCGCCGATCAGGCCGCGCTGCTTGTAGACAGCGGCCGAGAACAGCGTGTCGCGGTTGGGGAACCATTCCAGCGACAGGTTGTGGTTGACGTTGGTCTGGGGCTTGAGAGCCGGGTTGCCGAAACGGCCGCAACCCTGGTCAGTTTCCGAGCCGTCATCTTCCGTGGTTCCCGTGGCGAACTCATACGTGTTGCAGGTCCCTTCGGGCAGCAGCTTCGAGATCGGCGGGCGTGCGACGGTCTTGCCGACGCTGTAGCGCAGCGCCAACTTGTCCGGGATGGGCCACAGCGCCAGGTTCAGCGAGGGCATCACATCGGTGGTGCTGTCCTTGATGGACGTGTTCATGGTCTGCGAGTAGGCCTGCAGGCCCGCGGCGGCGTAAGGATTTGCCGGGTTGAACGAGCCCGCGATGATGCGGTTCGAGCGGATGGTTACGTAGCCCGTGCCTTCCACGTCCGTCTTCACGACGCGCACGCCGAAATTGCCGGCGATTTCCATGCCGAAAGGCAGGGACCAGTTCGTGAACGGCACGCGGTCGACCTCGAAATCGGTCATCAGGTAGGCGGCCGTCACCGTTTCCTTGGCGCTGCTGACCGGCATGTCGTAGACCTTGCCGTCGGTGGCCGTGCACTGGCGGAAGCAGTCCAGGCGCACCGGAACACCGGCCAGGTTGAAGAGCTTGTCGATGTCGATCTGGTTCCAGCCGTTCAGCAGCGATTCGGGCCGGTCCTTGGCGTTGGCGTAGTACTGGCTGGCCGGCGCCAGCGTCATCGTCTGGCGGATGATCTCTTCGTACTGCGCGCGGGTCAGCGTGGTGGTGCCCGCCACGCCGCCGCCGATACCGCGGTTGAGCTGGTTGCTGGGCACGTAGCCGTACGGCGCGCACGGGTTGCCGCCGGCGGCCAGGGAGCCGGGCGTGTTCTCGCAACCGACGAGGGTGAAGCGCGTGTTGACCTGCGGCATGTAGACGCCGGGCACGAAGCCGGCCGTGCCGTAAGTTCCCACGGGCTCCTTGATGGTGCCGCCGCCACCGTTCCAGAAGTTGCTGGCGTTCTGGCGCATCTGGACGCCGCCCTTCAGCGCGGTCAGGAAGGGCACCTTGTCGAGGAGGTTGTAGGACAGGTCGAGCTTGCCCTGCTTCTCGGAGTTCTCGCTGTCGAAGGACCGGATGACGTTCAACAGCGCGCTGTTGGTGTAACGCGGCATCTGAGCGGCCGTGTAGGCCGGCACGCTCACCGGATTGGTCGCGGAAGCGTTGAACGCCGCGCCAGCGATGGCCGGGTTCAGCGTTGCGTACCTCGCGAAGTTCAGCTGATCGTTCTGGCTGCCCTCAGGCAGCGTGAAGGCCCAGATGCCGTTGGGCTGGAGGGCGAAGTTGCCGATGCCGTAGTTGTAGCCGAACGAGGCGCGACGGTCGTGGCGCGTGGCGGTGGACTTGACGTAGCCCCCCATGAACTGGGCCTTCAGCCGGCCATCGTTGTATTCGCCACCGGCAAGCAGCGTCTTCGTGTCGGTGTCGATCGTGCTGAAGATGGTGTCGGTGTTGTAGCTGCCGCCGTCCACCGAGTAGTTGGTCACATGGTGCGCCGAATCGACGGTGTAGCCCGGCAGGATGGTGGTCATCGCGCCGGACATCAGCGGCCGCGTCACACCGTTGTTGGCCGTGGCCAGCGGAAAGGAATAGGTGCTCGCCAGGGTGCTGCCGGAGGCGCCTGGCGTCAATGTGCGGATGCCGGTGGTGAGGTTGTCGGTGACGGCGGAGTTGAACAGTGGCGTGCTGCCCACGCCCAGGAAGCCCACCGTGTCGTCCACATGGCGCTTGGCGGCGGCCAGCTTGGTGTAGACGGTCAGCTTGTCGTTGACCTTGAAGTCGAAGCGGATGTCGGCGTTGTCGCGGCGGTCATCCTGGCCCTTCAAGTTGTAGCGGATGCCACCGGCGTTGGACATGTGGTAGTCGTTCCACTGGTTCAGGCAGGTCATCTGCTCTGAGTTGCGCTGGTTGATCGCGGCATTGATGGTCGCGTTGCGCGTGCCCGCCTGGATGGAGGCGATCTCCGTGGGTGTCAGATTGGGGAAGGCGGTGAAGCAGGCCTCCTTCGTCTGGGCGGCGGCCGACTTGGTGAGAATTTCCAGCGGCGTGGCGGCATTGAAGAAGCCGCCACCGGCGGCGGTCGTCTTGGGCGAGGCCAGCAGCGTCGCCAGCGCGGTCGGGTCGGACTGGTTCAGCGTGTTCGGGTTGAACGCAAACGTCTTCTCGGGCGAGTTGTCGAAGTCGGCCAGACGCAGCAAACCCTGGTTGTTGTTGCTGCCGCCCTGCGAGATCGCATGGTTCTGGCTCACCGTGCGTCCCTTGCTCCAGTTGAACAGCACGCCCAGCTTCTTGTCGAAGAACTTGTCGGCCAGGATCACGTTGTAGCGAGGCGTGGTCTTCTTGACGAGGTCGCTCTGCGTGGCCTCGGCCTTGATCATGTAGTAAGGCTTGTCGAAGTCCAGGCCGGTGCGGGTCTGGATGATGATGCCGCCGCCCAGCGAACCTTCCGTCATGGCCGCGGTCGAGCCCTTGATGACGTCGACGCTCTTGATGAGGTCCGACGGCAGTTCGCGGAACTCGGTGCCGCGGCCGTCGCCGCCTTCGGCGCCCCGGCCCAGCAGGTTGGTGCCGGCGCCGGAACTCACGCCCATGCCGTCCAATTCCACGCGGGTCAGTTCCGAGCTGTTGCCGCGGATGGAGACGGTGACGCCCTCGCCGTAGTCACCGCGGTCCAGCGCGACGCCGGCGATGCGGGAGATGGCTTCGCCGATGTTGCGGTCGGGGAAAGCGCCGACGTCCTCGGCCACGATGGAGTCCTGGGCGGTGGCGGCGTTCTTCTTGCGCGCATTGGCCGACTGCTGCGACTGCCGCGTGCCGACGACCAGCACGGTTTCGAGTTCCTGCACCGGGGCGGTGGGTTTGCGCGCCGCGGGCTTGGCTTCATCGGCCTTGGCGGCCTCGGGAGCGGCAGGCGTGCCTTGCTGGGCGGTAGCCTGTTGGCTCCACAGGGCCAGGGCCATCGAAACAGCGGTTACCACCGCAGGCTTGCTGAACTTGTTCACGTCTCTCTCCGCGCTCCGGTGGGGGTCCGGGCTTGTTGTGGGTCGGTCGGCGCGGCTCGGATTCAAGGGTCATCGCCCCGTTCCCGAACCGCGGTGCGACCTTAAGCAGGCGCTGTAACCGCGAGAAATTCGTTTTGTCTCGTCTGCTATCCCGAAAACAAATACCGGGCCCAGAAACAATGGTTAACCCGGGGACGCGAATAGAAACACTCACGGCCGTGATCGGGCCGCGGCTTCGGCAGGGGCGCCGATGGCTAGGGTTTGACGCGCCAGACGCGCTGCACGGGCGAGGTGCGGCGCAGCACGCGCAACACGTCGGCAAGGTGCAGGCGGTCGCGCACGGCGATGAGCAAGGTCATCTCCGCCGTCTCGCGCAGGGGCGCGTCATCGCTCATGGCGATGTGGGTGATGTCGGCCTCGGCCTGGGCGACGGCCTGGGCCACGCGGGCCAGCACGCCTTTGCCGTTGCTGAGCAGCAGCGTGATGCCGGCCTCGAAGCTGCGGCCCGGCTCCTCCGCCCACTCGACGCGGATCCAGTGTTCGCTGTCGCGCTGGAAGAGGCGCTTGCCGACCTGGCAATCCAGCGTGTGCACGACCAGGCCTTCGCCGCGGCCAAGATAGCCGTGCACGCCGTCACCGGGGATGGGGCGGCAGCAGGTGGCCAGTTGTACCGAGGCGCCTTCGCTGCCGTCGATGGTCACGCTGCCCTGGTCGGCCGGGGCCTCGGTGAAACGGCCCAGCGTCAGCGCGAGCGCATCGGGTTTCTGGCCCTGCTCGGCCATCAGGCGTGCCATCTTCTTGGCAATGATGGTGGCAATCTTGCGGCCGGCGCCAATGTCGACCAGCAATTGCTCCGTGCCGGCGCTGCCGGCCCAGGCGGCGAGTTCGTGCCAGATGTTGGACGCCGGGTCGTCCGCCTCCAGGCTGGGCAGGCCCAGGCCTTCGACCCGCATGGCCTGGGCGAGCATCTTCTCGCCCAGCTCGCGCGACTCCTCATGCTCCAGGTCCTTGAGGTAGTGGCGGATCTTGGAGCGCGCCCGGCCGGTGCGCACGAAGCTCAGCCAGGCCGGGTTGGGGCTGGCGCCAGGGGCCGTGATGATCTCGACGATGTCGCCGCTGCGCAGCTCAGCCCGCAGCGGCACCGCCTCGCCATTGACCTGGGCGGCCACGCAGTGGTCGCCGACATCGGAGTGGATGGCGTAGGCGAAGTCCACGGGTGTCGCACCCTTGGGCAGCGCCATGATCTTGGACTTGGGCGTGAAGACGTAGATCGCGTCGGGGAAGAGGTCGATCTTGACGTGCTCCAGGAACTCGTTGGCGTCGCGCGTCTCGTCCTGGATGTCGATCAGGCTCTGCAGCCAGCGCGCATTGGCCTGCTGCGCCACGAGCGCCGAGGTCTGTTTGCCGCGGCTCTTGTAGATCCAGTGCGCCGCCACGCCCTGTTCGGCGATCTGGTGCATGCCTTCGGTGCGCAGCTGGAACTCCAGCGGCGTGGCCAGCGGCCCCATCAGCGTCGTGTGCAAGGACTGGTAGCCGTTGTCCTTGGGCGTGGCGATGTAGTCCTTGAAGCGGCCCGCCTGCGGCTTGTAGAGCTGGTGCAGCACGCCGAGCGCCGTGTAGCACTGCAGCGGCTCCTCCGTGATGAGGCGAAAACCGAAGATGTCGCTGACCTGTGCGAAGGACAGGCCGCCCTTCTCGCGCATCTTCTTGTAGATCGAGTAGACGGTCTTCTCGCGGCCCTGCACCTGCACGCGCAGGCTGGCCTTGGCAAAGGCGGCGCGGATCTCGCCCTCGATGCGCGACACCAGGTCGCGCCGGTTGCCGCGTGCCTTGCCGACCGCCTTGCTCAGCGCGGAATAGCGCCAGGGGTGGAAGTACTGGAAGGACAGGTCCTGCAGCTCGCGGAAGGTCTGGTTCAGGCCCAGGCGGTGGGCAATGGGCGCGTAGATGTCGAAGGTTTCGCGGGCGATGCGGCGCGACTTCTGCGGTGCCATCGCGCCCATGGTGCGCATGTTGTGCAGGCGGTCGGCCAGCTTGATCAGGATGACGCGCAGGTCGCGCGCCATCGCCAGCAGCATCTTGCGGAAGGACTCGGCCTGCGATTCCTCCTTGGTGGAGAACTGCAGCTTGTCCAGCTTGGTCAGGCCGTCGACGAGGTCGGCCGTCGTCGCGTCGAATTTCTCGATCAGCTCGGTCTTGGAGACGCCGCAGTCTTCCACCACGTCGTGCATCAGCGCCGCCATCAGCGCCTGGGCGTCCAGCCGCCATTCGGCGCAAATGCCAGCCACGGCGATGGGGTGGGTGATGTAGGGCTCGCCGGTGGCGCGTTTCTGGCCCAGGTGGGCCTCGTCGGCGAACTTGTAGGCCTCGCGCACACGCTTGACCTCGGCCTTGCTCAGGTAGCCGAGCTTGGGGGCGAGGGCATCGAAGGAGGCTGCCTCCGCCGGCGTGGGAGGCGCTGGCTGGCGCAATCCAGGCAGCGTGAACCAGGCGGTCAGGGAGCGTTGGGCCATATGCGCCGAATTTAGCCGATGCCTAAAAGGCAACGGGCGCCCGAGGACGCCCGTTTCATGTACAGCGAGGCCGGCGGTACTTAGACCGGCACCTTGCGCAGCATCTCGATGCCGACTTCACCGGCGGCGATCTCGCGCAGCGCCGTCACGCCCGGCTTGTTCTTGCTCTCGATGCGGGCGCTGTGGCCCTGGCTCAGCATGCGCGCGCGGTAGGTGGCGGCCAGCACGAGCTGGAAGCGGTTCGGGATCTTGGTCAGGCAGTCTTCGACGGTGATGCGGGCCATGGTGTTCCTAGGGTATTTCGGTGATCAGGGCAGATCGAGCGCCTGAAAGACGGCCGAGCGGTTACGGCGCTGAGCCGCGTATTTTAGCCGCTGCGCGTGGACGATGGATTTCAGGTCGAAGACGGCGGTATCAAACACCGCATTGACGACAACGAAATCGAAGTGCCGAGCCTGCGCCACCTCGACGCGGGCGTTGTCCATGCGCTTGGCGATGACGTCGGGTTCCGTGTCGCCGCGCCGGTTCAGGCGCTGGTTCAGCTCCTCCCAGCTCGGCGGCAGGATGAAGATCAGCACCGCATAAGGAAACAGCTGCTTGATCTGCAGCGCGCCCTGGAAGTCAATCTCCAGCACCACGTCTTCGCCATGCTGCAGCCGGCTTTCGATGCCGACGCGCGAGGTGCCGTAGAGATTGCCATGCACCTCGGCCCATTCGAAGAACTCGCCGCGCTCGGCCATCGCGCGGAATTCGTCCGGCGTGATGAACCAGTATTCGCGGCCGTGCTGCTCCTGGCCGCGCGGCGCGCGCGAGGTGTGCGAGATGGACACCGCCAGGCGCGAATCGAGCTCCAGCAGGGCCTTGACGAGGCTGGACTTGCCCGCCCCGCTGGGTGCGGCGACGACGAAGAGATTGCCGGGGTATTCCATGAGACGCGTGTGTCCGATCAGTCGCAGCCGAAGCGGCCGGACTTTATCTTGCGCGAGGAGGCGCCACCCCTGCAGGGGCTGCCGAAGCGCCGCCCGGCGTGACGGAGTGCATCGCCTTCAGCGCTCGACGTTCAGCGGCGTCGACTGCACCAGCTTGAACCTGCCCGCCACCTCGTCCAGGTCCCAGCGCTCCACCACGGGCTTCGGGCCGGTGCGGATCACGTTGACCGAATTCGAGATGCCGCCGCGCAGGCGATGGCTGACGGCCGTGCCTGCCTGGATTGCCGACACGGCGCGTGGCAGGTCGGGCCAGGTCTGCTTGAGCGGCAGGACATAGGGCAGGTGGATGTGGCCGCCGATGATGGCATCGACCCCGGCCACGGCCCAGCGGCGCACCGCGCGTTCATGGCCGCGCAGCAGGTTGTTGATGTCGGACTCGGTCGTCACCGCCACCGGCTGATGCACGGCCACCAGGCGCAGCTGGCCCGGCCTGGCCCGGGACAGGCGCTCGGCCACGCGGTCGATCTGTTCCTGCGAGACCTCGCCGTGCTTGTGCCGGTAGCGCCGCGTGGTGTTGATGGCGATGACGAGCAGGTCGTCGCGCTCGTACTCGCCTTCCAGCGCTTCGCCGAATACCTCGGCGAAGCGACCGTAAGGGTGGAAGGCGCGTGCGAAGACGTTGTAGAGGGGGATGTCGTGGTTACCCGGGATGATGAGCTGGGCCGGCACGCCGAGCTGGTCGAACACTGCCTTGGCCCGCGCGAACTGCGCGGGCCGAGCGCGCTGCGTGATGTCGCCCGTGACCAGCAGCAGGTCGGGCCGCAGTTCGGCGCTCAGCTGCTGCAGCGCGACCACGGCGACCGGCCGTTCGGTGCCGAAATGGGTGTCGGAGACCTGCAGCACCACCGTCATGCGCCTGCCTCCAAGCCGGCGGCCGCGGCAGCCTGGGCCTCGCGCCGCTCCTGCGCCAGCCCGGCCGGGCGGATCAGCAGCAGCGGATGCGGTGCCACCTCGAAGCGCAGTGGCATCTGCATGCGCAGCACCTCGCCGTCGGTGGCAACCTTGATACGCCTGGCGCCGAAGCTGCGCGCCGTCACCGTGAGGCGGCGGAAGGCGAAGTTCTGCACCTGGTCGGCGGCGCCGAGTTGGCCGAAGGCGCCGCGCGCCAGCAGCGCCAGCAGCGCCCAGCGCCCGACCGGCTTCAGCACCACGCCCGCCAGGCAGCCCGCGTCGATGGCACGGGCTTCGGGCAGGCCGACCTGTTCCATCTGAAGCGCGTTGTTGCCGACGAACAGCGTTGCCGTGCGGACCTGGCGCGACTGGCCACCCTGCTCGATGATCAGCCGAAGGCTGCGGTGGCCGCGCATGAGAGTGCGAACGCCAGCCCCCAGCGCCACCAGCCGGCTGCGGCCGAACTGCTGCTTCCACGCCTCGCGCTCCTCCAGCAGCTGTGGGTAAAGGCCCAGGCTGGCATTGACGAGAAACACCCGCTCGTTGACGAGGCCAACCTGCACGGCCACCGCGTCCTCGGTCAGCAGCACCCGCAGCGCACCGTCGAGATCCTGCGGGATGCCGTGGGTGCGCGAGAAGTAGTTGAAGGTGCCGCGCGGCAGCACGCCGAAGCGGCAGCCGCTGCCCAACACCGCCTGCGCCACGCCATTGATGGTGCCGTCGCCGCCCGCGGCGACGACGGTGCCACCGGCCTCCCGCGCGCGCTGCACCGCGCGACGTGCAATTTCCGGCAGGCGGGCCGGCCGGTCGACGGGAAAGAGCTCGCAGCGGCGCCCCGCCGTGGCGCAGGCAGCCTCCACCGCCGGCCCGACCTCGTCGCGGTCACCGCGACCGGAAGCGTGGTTGAACACGACGAAGAAGGGCGCGGTGCCGGGGTCGGGGTGGCTCGATGGCGATGGGGGCATGGTCAAGGCGCGGGGTGATTGGCGGCCGGGCAATCAGGGGGCCGGGCCGCGGCCACGGGTCGGGGCAGATGGGCCGTCAGGCTGCATCTTCACCCAGCTCGATGAAAGGCGAGAGGTGACGGGTTTTGCATCAGCGGCCGCACGCAGAATCGCGCCATGCCCTACTTCCACAATGACTTGCTCGCGGTCACGCGGCGCCATCCGTCGGCCGTGTTGCTGCTCGTGCAGCTCGCCGGCCTGTTGCTCTACCCGCTGCTGGAATCGACGCGCGGCGGGCCGATTGCCTTGAGCGCTTTTGGCATCACCGTGCTGGTGTTCACCACGGGCATGGTACGCCGCACGCCCGGGCTGACCTGGTTGAGCGTGTGCCTGGCGCTGCCGGCCATCGTCATGCTGTTGCTGCAGGTTCTGTTCGACACGCACTGGCTGCAGCCCTGGTCGGCAACGCTGGAGGCGCTGTTCTATTTCTACGCGGCCGGCAGCCTGGTCGCCTACATGATGGGCGACATGCATGCGACGACCGACGAGCTGTTCGCTGCCGGCGCCACCTTCACGCTGCTGGCCTGGGGCTTTGCCTACAGCTTCGTCGCACTGCAGGCCTGGCAGCCGGGCAGTTTCTCGGCGGCCATCAATGCTGATCAGCCGCGCACGTGGACGGAGTTGATGTACCTGAGCTTTGCGCTGCTTTCCAGCACCGGCATCGGCGATGTCATTCCGCTGCGACCGCTGGCACGCGCATTGACGGCGCTGGAGATGTTTGTCGGCGTCATGTATCTGGCCGCCGTGGTGTCGCGGCTGATCGGGTTGACGCTGCGCAAGTGACGCCGGCGCGCCCCGTTCACGAACCCGCACTCGACTCCGGTGGCGGCTCGCCGGGCTTCAGGTCGGCGATCTCGGCCTTTTTCGGCGGCGCCGGGTTGGCCGCGGGCTGCTGGGCAGTGGGGGCGGGGGCTGAATTCTCGGCGGTGGTTTGGGGATGCTGAAGCGCGGGATTGCCCGCCTCACTGGGGGGCTGGTCGGGCTTGGCAGACGCTTCGGGGTGCGGGGTTTGACCCACCTGGCTCAACGGGTTACTCACGGCTGCTCCTTGGAAAGAAAAGACCCGATGCGTGCACCGGGTCCTTGTCGGTCTGCTTGTAGAGCACCTTCATCAGATGCCACTCGGCTCGCGACAGTTCCAATTTAGGCCTGCGGGCCAGGGGTCGCCATACCTCGACGCCGCGCGATCAGGTAGGCGCAGCCCTACGTTCAAAGTCCGCGCAGTAGGGAGGCCGCGAGCCCCGCCACGGCGCACAGCGCCAGCAGCGGCATGACGCCAAGCTTGAAGCGGAACAGCGCCACCCCGGCGGCCACGGCGATCAGCGCGGCGATCCAGTCGAAGCGGCCACCGAGGCCCTGTGGCCACAGCACGTGATAGGCGAAGAACAGCGCCAGGTTCAGGATGACGCCGACCACGGCCGCGGTGATCGCCGTCAGCGGCGCGGTGAACTTCAGATTGCCGTGAGTCGACTCGATCAGCGGCCCGCCCGCAAAGATCAGCACGAACGAAGGCAGGAAGGTGAAGAAGGTCACCACGGCCGCGGCCGTTGCGCCGGCCAGGAAGAGGGCATCGGGGCCGAACAGCTGCTTCGTCCAGCCACCAACAAAGCCGACGAAGGCCACCACCATGATGAGCGGGCCAGGCGTCGTCTCGCCCAGCGCGAGGCCGTCGATCATCTGCGCGCCACTCAGCCACTGGTGCTGCTCGACAGCGCCCTGGTAGACGTATGGCAGCACCGCGTAGGCGCCGCCGAAGGTCAGCAGCGCGGCCTTGGTGAAGAACCAGCCCATCTGCGCCAGCGCACCGTCCACGCCCTGCGTCAGCACCAGACCGGCCATGGCCAAGCCCCACAGGCCCAGGCCGATGGCCAGCACGCGGGCCAGTCGTGCACGGCTGAAGCGGGCGTGCGGCGGTGTCGGTGTGTGGTCGTCGATCAGCGCCGGGCCATGGCTGTGCCCGGCCGTGCCGTGGCCGCCGCCCAGCGCAAAGACCTGCGGCGCCCAGCGCCCGCCGAAGTGGCCGACGAGGGCGGCGGCCAGCACGATGACGGGAAAGGGCACGTCCAGGGCAAAGATCGCCACGAATGCCGCGGCCGCGATGCCCCACAGCCAGCCGTTCTTCAGCGCCCGCGTGCCGATGCGATGGGCGGCATGCACGACCAGGGCGGTCACCGCAGGCTTGAGGCCGTAGAACAGGCCGGCCACGATGGGCAGCTGGCCCCAGGCCAGGTAGACCCAGGACAGCGCGATGAGGATGAACAGCGACGGCAGCACGAAGAGCGCGCCGGCGACCAGGCCGCCGCGCGTGCGGTGCATCAGCCAGCCGATGTAGGTGGCAAGCTGCTGCGCCTCGGGACCGGGCAGCAACATGCAGTAGTTCAGCGCATGCAGGAAACGCTTCTCGCTGATCCAGCGGCGGCGCTCGACCAGCTCGGTGTGCATGATGGCGATCTGGCCGGCGGGGCCGCCGAAGCTGATGAAGCCCAGCTTGAGCCAGAAGCGCAGCGCTGCCCAGAAATTGACGGTGGGCGGTGGGTTCGGGTCAGTCGGCAAACCGGCTCCAGGCTGAGAAATCAGCCGGCAATGTAGGCCCGATTCGACCTTGCGCCGCCGCGCGCAGCGGCCGCAGCGTCAGCGCCGCGGCACGCGCCTGCGCTGCGCGGCAATGCCGACCAACAGCCCGGCCATCAGCAGCGCCCAGCTCTGTGGCTCGGGCACGGCCGTGACGGTGAAGTCGTCGAAGGTGGCGTCCATGCCTTGGCCAAACAGGCGCTCGGACATCGGGATGGAGACGGCCAGGTCGGGCCGCTCGGGGTGCTGGAAGGGGTAGGCGTCGAGCAGGCTGAACAGGCCGTGGCCGATGGTCAGGTTGCGGACCTTGCCGGCCAGGTTCTCGCCCGGGCCGTAGGACGGGTAGATGCCCGACCAGGCCGCGCCGGCCTGCTTGTCGAGCGGGATGCCGACGTTGTCGACCTGGGACACCAGCTTGCCGTCGAGAAAGTAGCTGACGCTGCCGGCGTCGCTGTAGGTGATGGACGCGACGTGCGGGCCGGGCCCGATGTCGATCTGGTTGATGATCTGCGTGTACATCTTGTCCATGCCGACGTAGTTCGGGTCGCTGGGCAGCAGAGCCGGGTTGGTGACGGCCGATGGCAGGCGCTCGATCAGCGTGAAGGCGGTCGAGCCCGAGATGAACCAGTCGAACAACTGGCCGGTGGAGAAGTCGATCATGTTCATCACGGCGCCGGCCTGCTGGCCTTCCAGCGCGAGTGCCGAGTAGGGCAGGCCGCTCTGGATGTAGGTGCCATTGATGATGCGCCCGGCCGCCTGGGTGTTGTGGGCCGTGGCGGTGATGGTGGAAGAGAAGGTCAGCGAGCCGCCGACCGGCACCGCGAAGCTTTGCGTGCTGGTGGCGATGTACTTGAGGTGGTCGTAGACGCTGAAGTCGAAACCCGTCTGGAACACCGGCGCCTTGATGGCGAAGTTGCCGCCCAGGAAATTGCGCGTGTCGCTGATGGCCATTTCACCCAGGCCGTAGGGGTTGGCCCATTTGGCACCGTAGCCGGCCAGCGAGTAGGCGGGCGTGTCGAAGCTGTCGTACACGACGGTGTTCGCCGCGGCCGGGCCCGCAGCGAGCGCCAGGCCCGCGGCCAGTGACAGGGTTGTGCAATGCCGGGTCGCGGCGGTGGAGTGAGCTGCCATGTTGGCCCCTTGGTGATTGAGGCCGACGATCCAGCAAGGCCTTGGCACATCGCCCGCAGGTTTACCCAGGTCAAAGGCGTTGTCTCATCCCGATTGGGGAGGCGTAGGGGCCGGACCCGGTAGCGGCGGGCGCAATGGTGGGGCGTGATGATTCATGCGTCGCTTCAGTCGCCAAGTTGACTGCTTCGCAAGGCGTGGCCGCGCTAAGGTCGAGGCCTTGCTTGTCTCCTCCACCCGCCCGGGTGGATTCAGCCCTTCGAACCGCTCGCCGGCCGAGGGGCTTTTTCTTTCGCGCTCGCTTCAATGCGCTTGCTGAGGAAGGCCGACCCGGTCACGCCGAAGCGCCATGGCTGCTCTGCAGCCTTGCTGATGCCGATGCGCGCGCCGCTGGCCACGTCGACAGGGCCCGCCGGCGGCTGCAGCTCGAACGGTGGCCGGTCCAGCGGCAGGCCGTCGAAGGACCGGTCTATGCCCAGCGCCTGGCCGACCCGGCCCGGACCGGCGGCCAGCAGGCGCAGCGCCTCCACGCCGCGGCGCGCCCGCATCACGTCCAGACCGTGGGTCGGCTGCAGCGCTCGGACCAGCACCGCCGCGCCATGGCCGGGCTCACGGCAGACGAAGTTCAGGCACCAGTGCAGGCCATAGCTCAGGTAGACATAGGCATGGCCGGGCGGCCCGAACATCGCGGCGTTGCGGGCGGTGCGGCCACTGAAGCTGTGCGAGGCCGGGTCGTCGCCGTCGTAGGCCTCGGTCTCGACGATGACGCCGCCCACGCCGTCGACCAGCAGGGTCCAACCGAGCAACTCGCGGGCGACGTCGACGGGGCTGGCATTGAAATCGATGGACATCCTGCGAGGCTAGGGCAATTTGCCAACCCGGCCTGCGCAGGCGTTGCCTCGCGCCCGCCCGCGCCTCACAACTTGCGCAGATAAGCCAGCAGCGCCGGCGTCTCGGCATCCGTGAAGGGCCGGTCGATCACCGGTGGCGCCACGCCCGGTTGCGTGGTCAGCAGCGGCGCGGCGGGGTTCTGCACCTGCACGCGAATGAAAAACTGCTTGTAGTGCGCCAGCATGTCTTCCAGCGTGGCGGCGGTGTTGTTGGAGAAATAAGGCGCCGTCAGCGCGATGCCGCGCAGGCTGGGAATGTCCATCTTCTGGATGTCACCCGGCCCGCCCGGCGTCGGGTAGCCGGTGAGCAGCAGGCGGCCCGGGTCCGACGTGGTGACGCGCGTCACGCAGGCCGGCTGCGGCGCGGCGCCGCCGCAGGGCGTGCCGGATGGCGGCGAGCCGCTGTTGGTGATCTGGTAGGTGCGCACGTTCGCCATCTGGCTGGGGCTGCACCGGACAAACACGAAGCGCGGCGGGCTGGCGGTGTCCACCGGGCGCGGGCAGGCCGTGATGATGTCGTGATAGCGCACCAGCGCTGTTGGCGTGCCGGTGATGCCCTGGCGGATGGGCGCGCTGCCGCTCGGGTGGGCGCCGAGGTTGCCGTGGCACTGGGCGCAGGCGCGGTTGAAGACGCGCTTGCCGATCAGTTCCAGGTCGTCCAGCGGCGGGTCGGGGTCGGGCAGGGCGGCGCTGGCGGCACTGGCCATGGCCTCGGCGAGGCGCTTCACGCCGGGGCTGGAGAACTGGGCGTTCTGGAAGGCGGCGAGGTCGTCCAGGAAGGTGTCCGGCGCGTCCACCGTGGTGGCGGCATGGCTGCGCAGTGCGCTCTGGGCCTGGCTCTGCAGCGTGTCGATGCGGCCGTCGAGCTGGTAGCCGCCGCTGGGGTTGGCGCCCCGCGGCCAGGCCGGCGACTGGCCGTCGGGGCCGGTGAGGCGGGCGTCCAGGATGGAGGGCACGGCGCGCCAGATGTCGGCATGGGTCTCGGCAGTGGGCCGCGCCGAGGCCGGGCAGGGCACCGCGGCACCACAGTCCAGCAGCTTGACGTTCTCGGGCAGCGGCAGCGTCACGCGAACCAGGCCGTTGACGGTGAGGTTGGTGAAGTCCCGCGCGGCGGCGCCCAGCACGCGGAAGTCGTCTGCATCGATGGCACGGAACAAGGGGTCGTCGATGCCGCTGGCGAGCATGGCAGCCAGCCGTTCCTGAGCTTTGGCGGGGCTGAGCTGAAAGCGCTCGGCCGCTGAGTGACAGTCGACGCAGGCCCGGCCATTGCCGCCCAGGCCGAGCAGTTGTCGGTCATGGAAGTTGGCCTTGCCGCGGCAGACGGTGCTGGTCTGGTGTGACGCCAAGGTGGCCGCGGGCGTGAGCAGGCAGCCGTCTTCGTCCAGCGCGGCGACCTCGGCGTCACCGCCGCCACCGCCGCAGGCGGACAGCATGAGGGCGGCGAGCAGGGTGAGGTTGATGGCATTCATGGGGGTGCGTCTCCTTCGGGCATGGCGCCGGCCGCGGGGCGCGGACCGTCACGCCACAATGGCCCGCCCGCGCCGCAGTCGTCTTGAACGGCGTCTGAACGATTCCTGAAACCCCTGTGAAGCCGCGCCATGCCTGCGCCCGAACTCCTTGCCTTTGGCGATTTCGTGCTGCAGCGGTCCCAGCAGCGCGTGCTGCAGCGTGACGGCACCGAGCTGGTCCTGACGCCGCGCCTGTTCAGCGCGCTGCAGCTGTTGGTCGACCACCCGGACACGCTGCTGGACAAGGATCGGCTGATGCGCGAGCTGTGGCCCGGCCTGGTGGTGGAAGAGAACAACCTCAGCCAGACCATCTCCAGCCTGAGGCGCGCTTTGGGCGACGAGCCGGCGGGCAGCCGGTACATCCAGACCGTGCCTCGACGCGGCTTCCGTTTCATTGCTCCGGTGACGGTGCTGGACGACGCCGTGCCGCCGCCCGCACCGCCCGCACCGCCAGCAGCGCCAGCGATTGTTGCGACACGCCAACCGGCGCGGCGCTGGGCGCTGGCTGGCGGCGCTGCCGTCGCTTTGACCGGCGCATGGTGGTGGCTGCGCCGTCCAGCGCCGGCCGTCAACGAGCCTTCCGGCCGCGTCACGCTGGCCGTGCTGCCCTTCAAGCCGTTGGCCGCCGAAAGCCGCGACGAGTTGCTGGAGCTGGGCATGGCCGACAGCCTCATCACACGCCTGTCGCTGGTGCCGGGGCTGGTGGTGCGCTCGGTGGGCTCCGTGCGGCGTTACGCCGGCAGCGAGCAGGACCCGGTGCGCGCGGCGCGCGAGCTGGACGTGGACTGGATCGTCGACGGCTCGCTGCAGAGGCGCGGCAGCCAGCTGCGCGTCAGCGCCCGCCTGCTGCGCGCCAGCGACGGCAGCGCGGGCTGGAGCGACAGCTTCGACGCGCAGTTCACCGGCGTCTTCGACATGCAGGACCAGATCTCCGCCCGCGTGCTGCAGGCGCTGGCACCCCGCCTGCAGGCCGGCGGCGGCGCGGCCACCGGCCTGCCGGCCAAGCCGCTCGGCGGCACCCGCAACACCGACGCCTACGAGTTCTACCAGGCCGCCACGCGGCATGCGCAGGCGCGCCGCGGCGACAGCCTGCGCAAGAGCATCGCGCTGTTCGGCCAGGCGCTGCAGGCGGACCCCGGCTACGCGCTGGCCCATGTCGGCCTGGCCGAGGCCCTGCGTGAAACCCTGCTCGCCGCCGACGCGCCGCCCAGCGATGTCTTCCAGCCCGCCAAGCAGGCCGTGCAGCGCGCGCTCGCACTTGCACCCGACCTGGCGGCCGCGCTGTCCGAGCAGGGCTTCAGCCTCTACTACTTCGACTTCGACTGGCCCGGCGCCGAGCGTGGCTTCCGGCGCGCGCTGGCGGTGAACCCCAATGTGGCCATGGCCCACTTCGGCCTAGCCCAGCTGCTGCTGACGCAGGACCGGCCCGACGAAGGCATGCAGCACCTGCGCACGGCGCGCGAGCTGGACCCGATGTCGCCTTTCCTCAACACGCTGGAAGCCGGCTACCTGCTGGCGCGCGGCCAGCGCGAGGCCGCGCGCTCGCGCCTGCAACGGGCCTTCGACATCGCGCCGGATTTCTACCTGGCCCACCGCACCCAGGCCCTGCTGCATCTGGCCGACGGCCAACCCGACCTGGCCCTTGCGGCGCTGCGGCGCACCGCCGAGCAAGCCGGCGGCAACAGCCGGCCTCAGGCATTGCTGGGCATGCACCTGGCCCGCCTGGGCCACTCAGCCGAGGCCCGCGGGATCCTGGCGCGGCTGCTGCAACGGTCAAGCCATCAGTTCGTGCCACCGATCTCGCTGGCCGTGCTGCACAACGCCTTGGGTGAAACGACGCTGGCGCTCGACGCGCTGGAGCGCGCCCATGCCGCGCGGGACACGCAGCTGGTGTTCCTGAAGGACGACCCGCGCTGGACCGGGCTGCGCGAGCAGCCGCGCTTCCTGGCGCTGTTGAAGCAGCTCAAGCTGGACGGGTATGGGCCGGGCTTGTCGCCGAGCTGATCGAAACTCACGCCGACCGGCACTCCAACACCGCGATGAGCATCTCCATATCCAGCACCTTCACGACCCAGGTTCTGTCCGCCGATGACCTGCTTCCGCTGCGTCGCATGCTTGAGCTTTTCGGCCGCGCCTTCGACGACACGGCCACCTACTCGGCGCAGCAACCGGACGACAGCTATCTCCAGCAGCTGATCGCCAGCCCCACCTTTGTCGCCATCGCCGCGCTGGCCGGTGACGACGTGGTGGGTGGACTGGCTGGCTATGTCCTGCCCAAGTTCGAGCAGCAGCGTTCAGAGTTCTATATCTACGACCTGGCCGTGGCCGAGTCGCATCGCCGCCAGGGCATCGCCACGGCCATGATCGGCGAGCTGCAGCGACTGGCCGCGGCGCGCGGCATCTACGTCATCTTCGTGCAGGCCGACCACGGCGATGACCCGGCGATTGCGCTCTATACCAAGCTGGGCGTGCGGGAGGACGTGCTGCACTTCGACATCGCGCCCGCCCCCAAGGCCTGACGACCGCCGGCTACTTCAAGCCCGCCCACCAGCGCCTGTTGATGCGCGGCTGCCCGACCGTCATGACCTCGCCGATCTCGGGCGTGGCCAGTGCCAGGCCTTTGGCCTCGGCCAGGTCGGCCAGCCGGTTCAGCGGGTCCTGCCAGGTGTGGAAGGCCAGGTCGAAGGTGCTGTTGTGTACCGAGAACAGCACCTGGGCGCGCAGGTCGATGAAGGCCTGCACGCTTTGCTCCGGCGTCATGTGCACGGCGGGCCAGTAGGTGTCGTAGGCGCCGTTTTCCATCAGCGCGAGGTCGAAGCCGCCGAAGCGCTCGCCGATCTGCTTGAAGCCGCCGAAGTAACCCGTGTCGCCGCTGTAATAGATGCGCTGCCCGCCGCTCTCAAGGACCCACGACGCCCACAGAGTGCTGTTGCGGTCGCTCAGCGTGCGGCCGGAAAAGTGCTGGGATGGTGTCGCCGTGAGCTTCACGCCGGCATGCGCCGCGGCCTGCCACCAGTCGAATTCCTGCACGCGCTCGGCCGGCACGCCCATGTCCACCAAGCGCGCCTTCACGCCCAGCGGCACGAAATAGCGCTGCACGCGCAGCGCCAGGTATTCGATGGTGGGCACGTCCAGGTGGTCGTAATGGTCGTGCGACAGGATCAGGCCCTCGATGGGCGGCAGCTGCTGCAGCGTCAGCGGCGGCGCATGGAAGCGCTTCGGGCCGGCAAAGCTGAACGGCGACACGCGCTCGCCGAACACCGGGTCGATGAGCCAGAACTTGCCCTGCAGCTTGAGCAGGTGAGACGAATGGCCCAGCCGCACGACATGGTTGGCGCTGGCGTCGAGCGCCGCCAGCTGCGCAGTGGTCAGCTGCCGAACCGGGATGGCGTCCACCGGCACCGTGCCGACCTTGTTGCTGAACAGGAAGCGGGTCCAGATCGACCAGCCGCTGGCCCCCGGCGGTGTGTCGGGATTGGGCGGATTGGCGAACAGGCAGTTCTGCAGCTGGGGCGAATTGGCATAGGGCGCGCTGCAGTTGCTTTTGCTGGCGCAGCTGGCGATGAGGGCGAGGCTGGCGACGAGGATCAGGCGCAGGAAAGATCGCATGGAAACGAGTGTGCCCGAGGCAGGCCACGCGAGCCGCGGCATCGGCCTATGGCCCCACCCCCGCCGCCTGCGCCGCCAGCGTGCCCAGCTCGCCGTACAGCGGCAGCACATTCGTCCCCAGCGCCGGATGCACGCGGTTGGACAGCAGCACGAAGAAGCTGCGGCTCGTCGGGTCCAGCCAGAAGGCGCAGCCGGTGAAGCCGGTGTGGCCGAAGCTGGTGGGCGGATACAGGCTGCCGCGCGGCCGGGAGAAGGGCGAGGCGATGTCCCAGCCCAGGCTGCGCTTCTCGGCCAGCGCTGCGGGTGACTGCGGCGTGGTCAGCAGTGCCACGCTCTCGGGCGACAGCAGGCGGCGGCCATCCTCGGCCAGGCCGCCGGTCAGCAGCATGCGGGCAAAGCGGGCCAGGTCGGCCGTGGTCGTGAACAGGCCCGCATGGCCGGCGGCGCCTCCCATCTTGCGCGCGGTCGGGTCGTGCACCTCGCCGCGCAGCAGCTGGCCGCTGGGCAGGCGCTCGGTGGGCGCGATGCGCGCCGCGTCCATGCGCTGCAGCGGCAGATAGCCGCTGTCCTTCATGCCCAGCGGCGCGAACACGGCCTGCGCCGCATGGCGCGCCAACGGCAAGCCACTCACGCGCTCGACGATGCGGCCCAGCAGGATGAAGTTGACGTCCGAGTAGCGGAACAGCGTGCCGGGCGGCGCGGTCAGCGGCAGGCCGCAGGCGATGCGCTCGGCGTCGCCGGGGCCGGCCCAATCGCCGGCGCCATTGCCCGGCAGGCTGGCCGGCAGGCCGGAGCTGTGTGTCAGCAACTGGCGCAGCGTGATGCCGGCCTTGTCGACACCGCCGCAGCCGGGCAAATAGCGCTGCAGCGGCGCTTCCATGTCGAGTTGGCCGCGCTCGCGCAGCAGCTGCACCAGCGTGGCGGTGACGACCGGCTTGGTCAGCGAGGCGGCATCGAAGACGGTCGCCTCGTCCAGCGGTTCGGGTACCGGGTCGACGGCACGCTGGCCATAGGCGCGGTGATGACTGCCGTGGCCGACGCGCTCGATCCAGACCGCGGCTCCCGGCAACTGCCGCTGCGCGATGAGGCGCTCGACCGCCTGGTCGGCCTGCGCCAGCGGCGCGGGCGCCAACGCGGGCCGGACGGCGCAGCCGCTCAGCAGGACCGGGACCAGCAGCCAATGGGCAATGGAGATTCTCATCGCGGGATTCTCCGGGATGCTGCGCCGCACCAGCTGGCCGCTCGACAGTGGACGGCACTGTCGAGATGGCTCGTTTAGGGATAAAAGACGAGTCGAACGCTCGGTTGCGTCACGCCGGCGTCGGTCCTAACGCGGTGATCCCCGGCCAGGGTCGTCATCCCGACGAGCCTGGCCCAACGGATGGAGGCCTCGTATGAAGCAGATCGGCCTGGTCATGCCAGCCGCCAGCCTTGCCCTGCTGGCGCCTGCTGCGATGTCGGCGCAGAAGCTCGAACCCGTTGTCGTCATCGGCGTGCGGGCCAGCGTCGAATCCGCCGCCGAGCGCAAACGCAGCAGCGCCGACATCGTCGACGGCATCCTGGCGCAGGAGATCAACCGCCTGCCCGACCTCAGCGTGGCCGACGCGGTGCAGCGCATCACTGGCGTGCAGATCACGCGCGACCGCGGCGAGGCTTCGGTGGCCACGGTGCGTGGGCTGGGTCAGATCGAGACCACGCTGAACGGCCGTGAGCTGTTCACCGCCGGCTTCGGCCGGGCGCTGGACTACGCCGACTTGCCGAGCGACATGCTGGCCGGCATCGATGTCTACAAGACCTCGGCGGCCTCGCGCATCGAGGGCGGGCTGGGCGGCACGGTGGACCTGCGCACGCGCCGCCCGTTCGATTTCCGCCAGCCCATGCTGGCGTTGTCGGCGCGCCATCTGCACGGCGATCTCGTCGGCCGCGGCGCCGGCCAGTTCGCGCTGCTCTACGGCGGCGGTGCGGCCACCGCGGTGGGCGAGACGGCGCTGCTGGTGAACCTGGTGCTGCAGGACCGGGCCTACCGCGAAGACCAGAAGAGCACCGGCTCGCCGATGCTGTGCAGCGCGCGCGCCGCGTCGGGCTGCCGGCTGGACCTGGTGCCCGGCGAAGACACCGTCGCGCCGAGCAGCAGCAGCGAGAGCGCCAACCTCGGCCGGCGCCGCCGCAGCGCGGCCAGCCTGATGCTGGGCTGGCGCCCCGACGCCGCCCTCGATCTCTACGCCGAGGCGCACTTCGCGGAGCTGAAGACGAGGCAGGACACGCAGCAGCTCAACATCGGCCCCAACTTCGCGGCCGGCAGCGGCTTCGAACCCGCCAGCGTCACCCTTTTCACCGGCACGCGCGACGTGCAGCGCATCACGTGGACGAACGCGCCAGTCTCCATCCTCGGCTTTGCGCGCGACACCATCGACCGCACGCGCCAGCTGGCTGCCGGTGGCGCGTGGTCGCAAGGCGAGCTGCGGCTGAGCGCCGACCTCAGCCACACGCGCAGCCTCAACCGCCTGTTCTTCGCCGGCCCCACGCTGGCCGCTACCGCAGCCCGCTTCACGCACGACGTGGCGGGCGCGGTGCCGGCCACATCGGTCGCGGGCACGGACCTCGCCAACCCGGCCAACCTGCGCTATGTGTCCATGGCCTACCGGGTGCGGCCGTTGCGTGGCAGCCTGCTCGCGGGCCGGGGCGACGCCGAGTGGCAGCCGGAAAACGGCCTGCTGGAGCGCGTGGCCATCGGCTGGCGCCATGCGCGCCGCGAGGCCGACAACGCGCCCAACCTGATCTTTGGCGACATTGCGGTGCCGGGTACGCCAGCGGCCACCCAGCCGGGCCGCACGGCCGTCTACCCCTACTCGCCCTTGCTCGATGGCCGCACAAGCAGCATCGAGGGTTATCTCACCGACACGCTGGCCGACGCCCGCGACCCGGTGGCGGCGCGCGCGGCTTTTGGCATCACCACGCCGCTGCCCACGGCGGGCGGGCCGCTGGGCGTGTGGCACATCCGCGAAGCTACCGACGCCGCCTATGGCGAGGCGGGCTGGAAGCTGCCGGCGCTGGCCCTGGACGGCCAGGCCGGCTTGCGCCTGGTGCGCACGCGCGCCACGCTGTCGGGCAACCAGAGCGTGCCTTCCACCGGCACGGTCGCGCCGCTGGCCATCGACACGACGACGACCGACTGGCTGCCCAGCGCCAACCTGCGCTGGCGTGCCGGCGGGCCCTGGCAGCTGCGTGCGGCCGCCTCGCGCACGATCACGCGGCCCGACTTCAACCTGCTGTCGCCATCCATCACGCTGACGCCGAACAGCATCAACCCTCAGCTCAACCAGGGCACGGCCGGCAACCCGGCGCTGCGGCCGCTGCGGGCGACGAATGCCGACCTGGCCGCTGAAGGCAATTTCGGCGCCGGCCATGCCGCTTCGGTGACGCTGTTCTGGAAACGCGTGGACGGCTTCATTGCCACGCGCAGCCAGGCGGAGACGCATGACGGCCAGCTCTACCAAGTCAACCGCCCGTACAACGCCGACGCCGGCCGCATCCGGGGCGCGGAGCTGTCCTACCAGCGCTTCCTCGACTTTTTACCCGGTGCCTGGCGCGGCCTCGGGCTGCAGGCCAACGCCACCTTCGTCGACAGCAGCACCTACGACCGCGCGCTGCGCTCCACTGTGGCGATGCAGAACCTGTCGCGCCGCAGTGCCAACCTCGTCGGCCTGTACGAGCACGGCGCCTGGTCGGCGCGGCTGGCGTGGAACTGGCGCAGCAGCTTCCCGAGCGGCACGGTCAGCGTCGTGGGGCTGGGTGCACTGCAGACGACCACGCGCGCCTATGGCTGGCTGGATGCCTCGCTGCGCTGGCGCATCACCGACGAGCTGACCTGGTCGCTCGACGGCGGCAACCTGCTGGGCACGCTGCGGCGCTCCCATTTCGGCGTCGAGACCCGACCGCAGAACGCCTGGGTGAATGACCGCCAGCTTGGCACCAGCCTGAGCCTGCGCATATGAGGCTGCGCGGCTTGCGATGGGGCGCAGCCGCCGCAGCCTGGCTGCTGCTGCTGTTGCTGACGCTCGCCGTGGCCGCGCCCATTGACGACTGGCGCCAGCGCGCCACCGCCGTGCGCAAGCTGGCCGACAACGACGCGCCGGCGTCCTACGTGCAGGCGCAGCGCCTGCAGGCCGAGCTGCCGCCCGATGCGCCGGCCGCAGACCGCGCGCGGGTGCTGAACCTGCTGGCACGCATCGAGATCCACCTCGGCCGCTCGGCGGAAGCCGTCGCGCGCGCCGAGCAGGCGATGCGCGAGGCCACCGCGGCCAATGATCGCCCCGGCCAGGCCGAGGCCGACATGAACCTGTCGTTGGGCGCGGTCAACCTCAACCATGTGGAGCGCCTCGTCGAGGTCACCTCGCACAGCATCGCCGTGCTGGACGGGGTCGACCGGCCCGACCTGCTGGCCGAGGCCCTGTTCCGCGGCGCCTTGGTGCTGCGCCGCGTCGGCCGGTTCGAGGAGTCGGCCACGATGGCCTTGCAGTCCATGGACGCCGCACAGCGCTCGGGCGACACGCTGGCACTGGCCTATGCCCACCACGGCCTGGCCGTGTCCTATATGCAGAGCGAGCGCTTCGTCGAAGCGGGCGAGCAGCTGGAGCAGATGCGCCGGCAGTCCCTGGCCGCCGGCTCCAAGCTGCAGGAAGGGTTCGCGCTGCTCGGCCTGTCCAACGAGGCCCACCGGCGCAAGGACCATGGCGAGGGCGAGCGCTTGGTCGCCCAGGCCATCGCCGCCTTCACTGCGGTGGCGACGCCGGTGAATCTTGCCAACGCCTTGCACAACCATGCCGAGCAACTGCTGAACCAGGGGCGGCTGCAGGAGGCGCTGGCCGAAAGTGACCGCACGCGCGCCATCCTCGCCACGACGCAGTTGCGCGCCGGCCGCTTCCATGGTGCCCAGCAACGCAGTCGCATCCAAGAGGCGCTGGGGCATTCTGCGGCGGCGCTGGCCGAGGCCGAGGACGCCTATGCCGAGTCACTCGCACTCGGGCAGCCGCTCTACATTGCCAGCGCCGCGCGCCGGCTCGCGCAGCTGCAGGCGGCCGCGGGTGACATTCAGCGCGCCTACCGGCTGGCCATCGACGCCGCCGACATGCAGGCGCGTGCCAGCACCGAGCGCAGCGCCGAGCGCCTGCTGGAGGCCGCACAGCGCCGCCGCGACGAGGCGCGCCAGCGCGAGCTGGCCGAGCTGCAGCGCCGTGGCCAGCAGCAGGCCACTGAGCTGCAGACCCGGGAGCTGCAGGAGCGTTGGCTGTGGACGGTGCTGGCCGGCAGCATGCTCGCGCTGGTCGGCACGGTGTTCTTCCTCGTGCGGCTGCGCCGCTCGCGCACCGAGGTGCGCCGCCTGGCCAACACGTTGGAGCAGCGCGTGCACGAACGCACTGGCCAGCTGGAGCGCGCCCAGCACGCCGCCGAGGCCGCGACGCAGGCCAAGAGCGAGTTCCTGGCCAACATGAGCCACGAGATCCGCACACCGATGAACGCCATCCTCGGCATGTCCTACCTGGCGCTGCAGACCGGGCTGGACGCCAAGCAGCGCAACTACGTCGAGAAGGTGCACCGCGCGGCCGAGTCGCTGCTGGGCATCATCAACGACATCCTGGACTTCTCGAAGATCGAGGCCGGCAAGCTGGAAGTGGAGACCATCCCTTTCCAGCTGGGTGACGTGTTCGACCAACTGGCCAACCTGGTGGGCATGCCGGCCGAGGAGAAGGGGCTGGAGCTGCTGTTCATGCTGCCGGCCGAGCTGCCCACCGGGCTGGTCGGCGACCCCTCGCGGCTGGGCCAGATCCTGCTGAACCTGGTCAACAACGGCATCAAGTTCACCGAGCGCGGCGAGGTGACCGTGGCGGTGTCGCTGGCCGAGCGCGTCGGCCGGCGCGCGACGCTGGGCTTCGAGGTGCGCGACACCGGTATCGGCCTGAGCCACGAGGCCTGCGAGCGCCTGTTCCAGCCCTTCACGCAGGCCGATGCATCGACCAGCCGGCGTTTTGGCGGCACGGGCCTGGGCCTTGCAATCTGCCGCCACCTCGTCGAGCGCATGGGCGGCCGGATTTGGGTGGACAGCGAGCCCTCGCGCGGCAGCAGCTTCCACTTCAGCTTGCCTTTCGAGCTGCAGCCTGGGGCGCAGCCGGTGCTGGACACGACAGAACTGCGCGGTACCCGGCTGCTTATCGTCGACGACCACCCGGCGGCGCGTGAGCTGCTGTGCGCCCTGGTGGCCTCGCTGGGCTTGAATGCCGAGGTGGCGGCCGATGGCGAGGCGGCCCTGGCGGCCGTGGCGAATGCCGATGCCGCCGACCGCCCCTTCAAGCTGGTGCTGCTGGACTGGCGCATGCCCGGCATGGACGGCGTCGAGTGCCTGGCGCGGCTGGCCGCCATGGCCGGCCGCCACGCGCCGCCGACGGTGCTGATGGTCACCGCCTTCAGCCGCGACCAGGCCGAGCGCCAGCTGCTGGCGCGCGGCCTGCAGGTGGCGGCCCTGCTGCCCAAGCCCGTCACGCCGTCGGCCCTGCTCGACGCCTGCGTCACGGCGCTGGGCGTGAAGGCGGCGCTGCCACGCCGCAGCGAACAGCGGCAGGAGAAGCTGCACGCGCACCAGGCCAGCCTGGCCGGCGCGCGCATCCTGCTCGTCGAAGACAACGCGATCAACCAAGAATTGGCCTGCAGCCTGATGGAGCGTGTGGGCATCGTCGTCACCATCGCCGGCCACGGCCGCGAAGCGCTCGCCGCGCTGGACAGCCAGCGTTTTGATGCCGTGCTGATGGACTGCCAGATGCCGGTGATGGATGGCTACGAGGCCACACGCGCGCTGCGCCAGCGTCCCGCGCTCAAGGAGCTGCCCGTCATCGCGATGACCGCCAACGCGATGGCCGGTGACCGCGAGAAGGTGCTGGCGGCAGGCATGAACGACCATGTCGCCAAGCCTTTTCGCGTGGACGAGCTGTTCGCGACACTGGCGCACTGGGTACGCCCGGCGTTGGCGCAGCCCGAACGCCAGCCCCTGCCGTCCGCGTCGGGCCTGGACCTCAGCGCCGGCCTTGCGGCGGTGGACGGCAACGAGGCCTTGTACCGGCGGCTACTCGGCATGTTCCGCGAGCGGGAGGTCGACTTTGCGGCGCGCATGCGGGAGGCCTGCGCCCGCGGCGACGCGGGGGCTGCCCTGCGCAGTGCCCACGACCTGAAGAGCGTTGCCGGCACGCTGGGCATGCAAGCCTTGCAGCAGGCCGCGGCGGCGCTGGAAGCGGCGTGTGCACAGGGTGTCGACGATGCCGTCATCGCGCCGCCGTTGACCGAGGTCAACCGGCTGTTGCAGCCGCTGCTGCGCGCCCTGTCGGAACCCGGTCCCCGTGTGACCTAACCCACATCTTTGGCGGGCTCATCGGCCGCCGCCGACGCCAGGCCGCAGAAGCGGTGTTTTTCAGCGCACCCCGCGGCGCCGCTGGTTCTATCTTCACGGCCATGACATTCCGCCACCGCCGCCCCTTGCCACTGCCCAGCTTCGGCCCGCGCCGCATCACCTGCGCGCAGGGTTCGGAGCGGGTGGTCATTTCGGAAACATTCGCCAGCGACGATCGGCCGGTGCAGGTCGAGCTGCCTTCGCTGGAGCGCTTCTCGGCGCTGATGGCGGCGCAGGGCTGGCCGGCGCATGTGTCGCGCATGGCCTATGACCGCATCTATGCCGGCGAGCGCCTCGGCTTTGCCAAGCGGGTCGGCCGCGGGGAGTTGCCGGTACTGGCACGGCAATTGATCCAGTGCTGGCGGGCCAACCGCGCCCAACCGGAGGCTCAACCGCGCTGACGGGTCGAGGACTATGCTGCCCGTAACCACGGAGAGCTCAAGTGCACAACAACACCCTCCAACCGCCGTTCCTGAATTCGCTCATGACGGCGGGCGCGAACCTCGAACTGGCCTACAACGACCTGGCGCCACATGCCAGCGACAGGATGGCCGCCGCCTTGCTGCTGGCCAAGCATGCCAAGGAAACGCAGCGCCACCTGAAGTTCATCTCGATCAGTGCCGGCACCTCGGGCCTCAAACACTTGGCCGAGGCTGGTGAGGGCTACGTCACCTTCGCCCTCGTGTACTGAGCCGGATCGGTCGTCACCGCTGGCGGATCTTGCCGTCGGTGACGACGATCCGGTTGATGCCCATCAGCACCGTCGTCGCCAGCAGCTGCTGGCGATCCACTGCCATGCGGCGCCTGGCTGCGGCCACAAGTTCGCGCGTGTCGGTCGTAGGGCTGGACAGCAGCAGTGCCGAAGCTACTGCACAGGCGCCGGCATCCGGGTCGACGCACCAGCGCAGGCGGCCGCGCGGATCACGCTCAAGCTCGGCGCCAAACCGCTGCGTGAGCCAGTCCCTGGCCTGTGCCGTGCCGATGTTGTCTTGCTTGAATCGGTCGACGGCGTCCGCCACCTGCTTGATGAGTTCGGCGTAGGCCTGCATCTGCTGGATCGACGCGTCGACTACCGCGTTGAAAACGCCCTTGACCAGGTCGCCGACGAAGTCCGGGAAGTCGACTGTCTGAAGCATGATGGCCGTGGCCGCTGCGGCGTCGACCGCGCGCGGGTCGCGCAGCGCCGCCAGATGCGCGGCCGCCGGTCCCCGTGCGCCTTTCGCGGCGGTGCGGGTTGCAGCCGCGTGCGGTGCAGCTACTTGCGCGGGCGGCTTCTTGGACAGCAGGCCGTGCGGGTCGGCCATGTAAGACGCCACACGTACCGTGTCCTGGGCGATCTCGCGCTGTTTGTCGGCAGGAAGCTCGCGGTAGGACGGCGAGGACTGCAGCAGTTTTCGCACTGCGTTGCGTACGATGAGACCTGAGGCCATGGGCCGCTCCTTTGACCGGAAGGGCAGCGGGGTGCCGCCCGGTGGCCCGGTCGCGCATCAGCTTGTCCGGGTCGTCTGACCTAGTTCGACCGGCGGGCGACTGCCGCCCGGCGGCGCGTCTGCCATGCCGCCGCCAACGCCAGGCCGCCGAGCGCGAGGCTGCCAGGCTCGGGCAATTGCGACACGCGCGTCACATCGAGTGCGATGTTGTCGAGCTGGAAGGCCTGGTTGTCGTCCGCGCCGATGAAACCGGCGAACTGCAGCGAGACCAGGTCGCTGGTGCTCCAGAAGCCTGCGAGCACAGCCGTTTCGAAATCGGTGCCGCCGCCAGGGCCGTCGTTGATGCCGTCGAGAGACAGCGTTTGCGAAACGGTGCCGCCGCCGAGCAGCATGCCCGTCACCTCGATGGACGAGGCGCTCCAGCCATTGATGAAGTTGTTGCTCAGTTCCGCGTAGTCCAGGCCGGTCAGGCGAAAGCTCGCATAGAGGGCGGTGGTCATCGTGACGGGGGCGACGCTGGGCGGATTGAGCCCGACCCGGCCCACAGCCAGCGCGGTGCTGCCGTTGGCAGCGCAGGTCGGCAAACAGTTGGTGCCGTTCGCCGC
The DNA here is from genome assembly GCF_001425165.1 of Pelomonas sp. Root405. GTDB lineage: Bacteria > Pseudomonadota > Gammaproteobacteria > Burkholderiales > Burkholderiaceae_C > Pelomonas. The sequence goes on along the minus strand of NZ_LMDU01000002.1, from coordinate 96,462 downwards.
GACCGCGATGGTCCCGGCAGCCGGCGTGAACGTGAAGCCGCCGCTGGCGACCACGGCGTGAACGCCCGTTGACCCGTAGTTGGAAAAGTCCACCAGCACCGGTGCCGCACCGGCGGCCAGGGTTGCGGAGGCTAGCGCGGCTGCGGCGGCCGCGTGACGCAGGCCGAAAAGTCTTGTGAATCGCATGATGCTCCTGAGGCTGGGTGGATCCCAGGCGTGCAGCCATGCAAGGTTCGAGCCGTGGCACGGTGAGTGCTGGGCCTGGCATGGGAGGCGCGTGCGGAACCGGGCGCCGTCACTGCGTATATCGAGACGGGGACTGTCAAGTGAATCGACACCGTTTCGCTCGTCGTGGGCAGGGCGCGCCTATGCGCCAGCGCCCCCGTCGGTCGACAAGGCCAGGTCGCAGTGATGTGGCAGCACGAGGCCGGCAGCGGCGTCCGCCAGCGCAATGGTCTGTATCCACGGTGCCCAGGGCGTGACAGGGCCGAAGATGGTCGCGAAGGCCACGTCGGCGGCGTCGCGCCCGGTGCCGAAGCGGACGAAGCCCATCGGGATGGCGGTACCGGAGGCGTCGAAGATGTACCAGCGGTCACCGAGGTAGACCTCGGCATAGGCATGGAAGTCAGGCGGGCCGAGTGCAGGGTCGGCGCCGTAGTCGGTGCCCGTGGTGAAGCGAGCAGGGATGTTCAGCGCCCGGCACAGGGCCACCAGCAGGTGCGTGAAGTCGCGGCAGACGCCAGTGCGTTCGATCAGCGTGTCGACCGCGGAGGTGCTGGAGGTGGAGGTGTTGGAGGTGAACGAGACGCGCTGCTGGATCCATTCGATGATGGCCAGCACGCGCTGGTGGCCCGGCGTGACCGCGCCAAACTCGGCCAGGGCGAGCTTGGCCAGGCGGTCGGACTGGCAATAGCGGCTTGGGTAGATGTAGCGCAGCACGTCCAGCGGCAGCGACAGGATGGGCACCTCCTGCAAATCGGCCGGCTGCATGCGGTGGTGGACGAGATCGACCGTGGCCTCGTAACGGATCTCCAGGTCGCCCGGCTGAGCCTGCAGTCGCAAGTGCCGGTTGCCGGTGGTTGGGTCGGTCTGCACTTCCGAGGTGATGTCCTGGTTGATGTGCAGGCGCTCGGCGGAGACCGTCTGGCAGCTTGTATAGGCCGGGTGAATGTTGAAGATGAAGTCGGCCCCGGGGGCGCTCACTTCGTACTTGAGTTGCAGTTGCAGTTCGATGCGGACCATGGGTCAGGCTCCTAAGGGAATCTTGCAGGAGCCGGGCGTGGCTGCTGGGTCAAAGTTCATGGGCACGGCGGCGCGCACGCCCGCGTCGATGACCTGATGGATGAAGGCGAGCTTGTCGAGCACCGGTGGCGGCACGACGAAAGGGTAGCTGTCGCGCGCGCCGAGGCTGCGGGACATGGCGTTGATGAACTGCGAGATCGGCAGCCAGCTGCGCACCACACGCGCCGGCACGTCGGCCACGTCGGAGGCGATGACCTCGGCGCGCACCGGCAAGCCGTTGGGTACGGCGGCGTTGAGCTGCATGCCCCAGGATGCAGCGGTCTCCAGGCCGTCCTGCAGGTGCATGTAGTGGGCCCAGCACTCGGCCCAGTCTTCCCAGGGGTGGCAGCTGGCGTAGACGCTGACATAGCGCTCCTGCCAGTTCGCCAGTGGCGTCGCGTAGTGGCGCTTGAGCGCCTGCGCGTAGTCGGCGCGCTCATCGCCGAACAGGCGGCGGTAGTCGGCTATCCAGCGGGTGGCGCGGATCAGCCGGTCCCAGTAGTAGTGGCCGATCTCGTGCCGCAGATGGCCCAGCAGCGTGCGATAGGGCTCATGCATCTGGGCGCGCATCTGTTCACGGCGCGCGTCGTCGGCCTCGGCGATGTTGAGGGTGATGACACCGGCATCGTGGCCCGTCAGCACGCGTTTGGCGGGGTCAGTCTGCTCCAGGAAGTCAAAGGCCACGCCATGCTCGGGATCCTCCGCCTTGCTCGGAAACGGCAAGCGCCAGGACGTCAGGCTGTAGGCGAGTTGACGCTTGGCGCCCTCGATGCGGCGCCAGTAGCCGCGGTTCTCGGCCTTGTCCAATGCCGGGCGCGCGCGGGTCGTGCGGCAGGACTGGCACAGCGGTTCGGCGCCGTTGGCGTCGACCATCCAGTTGCAGATGACCGGCGCGACATGGTTGGCGCAGCGGCGCAACGGGCCCGGCTGCGGGTGGGTCGCGGGCGCCAGGCGCGTCATGCGACCGGTCGCGTCTACCTCGAAGGAGCCGATGGTCAGGTCGGCAGGAATGAAGCCCAGTTGCGCATTGCAGGCTTCGCAGCAGACGTTCTCAAAGAAGACGCGCGCCTGGCAACGTTCGCAGCTGAAGGTTTTCATGGACGGCCTGGGGCGCCGTCGACATTGACGGCCGCACGCATGCTAGGCGGCGGCCCGTGCCACTGGTGTAGGCCGGCGCGAGCCTTTGGCCTCGGCATGGGGCGGGAACGCTTCGCTGCGCCTCCCAGCCTCCTACGCGTCGGACAGCGTCAGCCGTGTCACCAGGTCCTTGAGGGTGCGCAGGTGCGCCGCCTCCTGTCGCAGCGCGGCCTCGAAGCGTTCGGCGATGGCGGCGTGGCCGGCGGAGCGAGTCAGGTGGATCAGCAGCTCCCAGCTGGCGTTGTCGATCAGCTCCGCGTCGAACATCACGTGCAGCGATTGCGCGAGCGACGCGCGCGGGTCGTTCATCGCCTGCACGAGACCGGCGCCCTCGACGCCCACCAGGTCGCCGCCCGGCGTCTGCGCGGTGCTGTCGCCGCCGAGTTCTTCCAGTGCGCTGGCGAGCAGTTCGAAATGCTGTGCCTCCTGGTCACGGAAGTAGCGCAGCATGCTGATCTCGCTGTGCTGAAGGGCACTGCCGGCCGCCTTGCATTTGATGAGCAGAGCGTCGTAGAGGCGCACGCCCGTGCGCTCGAAGGCCAGGCGCTCGCCCAGCTTGTCCATCAGCAGGTGCGGGCGCCTGCCACGCGACGAGGACGCGCCGTTCCGGCGCGCGGCCAGCGGCACCGAGCCCAGCCTGCCGGCATCGCTGCAATAGGTCTTGCGCAGCGGCGTGTCGGCCAGCTCACCGCGGTTGTCGGTGGCGAAGGCGCACCGGTCATCGCAGGGCGGCGCCAGCATGCTGGCAGCCTTGGCCGGCGCCGTTTGCGTGCCTGTGCGGTTGTGTCTCATTCGAGTTCTCATGTCCATGTGCTTGCTCCGTGATGGCGCGTTGCGCCGCAGCGTTGCGAGGCAATGGGCGCGCCCCGAGCGACGGGCCGCGCGATGAGCGGCTATGCGGCAATAGTTTGCCGGCCCGGTAATTTCTACGTCATCCAACTGGGTGAAGTGGCGCGCCAAAGGGCAGCGCCGCGAGGGGCCGCAGAGGGAGCGCGATTTGCCGCGGCGGGGCGCCTTTCAACTCTGGAGCAATCCATGAAACGACTCCCATCCAAGCTTCTTGTTTCCTCGGCGCTCACGACCGCGCTGGTCGGACTCTGGGCGCCCCTGCAGGCCCAGGCGCAGACACCTGCAGCGGCCGGCAGCGCACCCGCTGCGGCCGGCAAGGCCGTGCCGGCCGCAGACCGCAACTTCGCCGTCAAGGCAGCAGTGGGCGGGCTGGCGGAAGTCCAGCTTGGCGAGTTGGCGCAGCGGCAAGGCGCCAGCAACCAGGTCAAGCAGTTCGGCGCGCAGATGGTCAAGGACCATGGCCAGGCCAACCAGGAGCTGAAGAGCATTGCGGCCGCCAAAGGCCTGGATCTGCCGACGCAACTGGATGCCGAACACCGCAACCTGGCAGAGAAGCTGCAGCGCGCCTCGGGTGAGCAGTTTGATCGGCTCTATGTTCAGGCAATGCTGGATGCCCACCGCAAGGATGTCGCGCTCTTCGAGAAGCAGGCGGGCTCCGGGCAGGACGCGGAACTGAAGGCCTTTGCCGCAAAGACGCTGCCGACACTGCGGCAGCACCTGACGCATGTCCAGGGCCTGGGTGCGCCGGCCCGCGCCGGCACGCCGGGCCAGCCCTGAGGCCAGGAAAGGAGTTCCTATGGAAAGCAAAGCGCGTTTGCTTGGGCACCCGGTCCACCAGATGCTGGTGGTCTTCCCGCTCGGGCTTCTCGGCGCGTCGGTGGTGTTCGACCTCATCGCCATCGGCGCCGACCACAGCCTGATGGCCATCGTCGCCCACTATCTGATATTGGCCGGGATCGTCGGAGGCTTGCTGGCTGCGCCGTTTGGCACGGTCGACTGGTTGGCCATCCCGAGCGGCACCCGCGCGAAGTCCGTAGGCGCATTGCACGCCGGTGGCAATGTCGTTGTGCTGGTGCTGTTTGCGGCGAGCGCATGGCTGCGTCACGACAACCCGGCGGCGCCCGGATGGCCCGCGATGGCTCTGTCTTTCGGCGGGGCGGCTTTGTCGCTGGTCACCGCCTGGCTGGGCGGCGAGTTGGTCGACCGGCTGGGTGTCGGCGTGTCTGACGACGCGCACCTGGACGCGCCCAGTTCGCTGGCGCAGCGCAGCGCGCAGGCTGACTACTGAAGCAAGCAGCAGCACGGCGCCCGCGCAGGACGCCGTGCTGCTTGAGGCTCAGGCGCCGCGGGCGTAGTCCGCGAAGCCGGGGCGTGCGCGGTCGGCGTCGTTGGACATGTCTGTCGGCATGCCAGCCTCCAGCGGCACGCGCCGCTGCTGCAGCTCGCCGGCCTTCTGGCGGCTTTCGCTTGTGTCTTCCTGGGCGTCGAGCGGGCCGTCTGCCATAGGCAACGAGCGCTGCGACATGCGTTTGGACAAGCTGACACCAAGCGCGGTGAGGCCAGCGGCGAGGAGAAGGGTGCGGATCATGAAGGTCTTTCAATCAGGGTTGGGGTGAACGGCTTGGGGCGCCGCCGAGCCGTCCGGGCAATCGGAAGGCCAGCCGGCCGGGTTTGTGCGCATAGGCCGGCCTCCGCGGATGACGAAGATGAGGTGCGCCAAGAACCGCCGGCATCTGGAGGAGAGAGCCCGTGAACCGACTCAGCATCAAGGGCCGTTTGGTCCTCATGGTTGTCGTCTTGCTGATCCTGCTTGTCGCCTCTGCGCTGTACGGCATTGGCAATTCACGACAAGCCAGCGCCACGCTCGGAGCGCTGTACAACGACCGGGTCGTGCCGCTCCAGCAGCTCAAGGATGTGGCCGACGGTTATGCGGTCGGCATCGTCGATGCTGCCCACAAGACCCGGGACGGGGCCTTCTCGGCGGCAGACGGCATCAAGGCGATCACCCAGGCACGGGCATAGATCGACAAGTCTTGGCGCGCTTATGTCGGCACCACGCTGATCGACCGGGAGAAGGTCCTGATCACCAAGGGCGAGACGTTGTTCAAGCGCGCCGATGAAGCCGCCGAGCGGCTGGTTGCATTGATGCAGGCGAACGACATGGACGGCTTGCGGGCCTTTGCCGCCAAGGATCTGTACCCGGCGATCGACCCGATTGCCGAGGTCGTGGGTGAGCTGATGAAGGTGCAGCTCGACGTGGCGAATCAGGACTACAAGGCCAGCGCCGTCACGGCCAGCACGGTGCTCTGGTCCAGCGTGGCGGGCATCGTCATCGCCCTGGCCGTCGGCGTGACGATGGCCTGGACGATCATCCGCTCCATCCTCATTCCATTGAACAAGGCGGTTTCGCTCGCTCAGGCGGTGGCGGATGGCGACCTTCGCAGTCGTATAGAAGCGGTCAGCAAGGATGAGACGGGGCGGCTGCTCGAGGCCTTGAAGACAATGAACGACAACCTGTCCGGCATCGTCGGACAAGTCCGCGACAGCGCTGAGTCGGTCGCCAGCGGATCGACGCAGATCTCCAACGGCAATGCAGACCTGAGCCAGCGCACCGAGGAGCAGGCGGCCAATCTTGAAGAGACGGCCGCCTCGATGGAGGAGCTGACTGCCACCGTCAAGCAGAACGCCGAGACCGCGCGTGCCGCCACGCGCCTGGCCGATGCCGCCTCGCAGGCGGCCTCCAGCGGTGGCCAGGTGGTCCAGGAGGTCTTGCAGACCATGCAGCAGATCACCGCCGCGTCGCGCAAGATGGCCGACATCATCGGCGTCATCGACGGCATCGCCTTCCAGACCAACATCCTGGCGCTGAACGCCGCAGTGGAAGCGGCGCGCGCTGGCGAGCAGGGGCGTGGCTTTGCGGTTGTCGCCGGCGAGGTCAGGACCTTGGCCCAACGCAGTGCCCAGGCCGCCAAGGAGATCAAGAACCTTATCGGCGACAGCGTCGCGAGGGTGGAGGCCGGCCATGAGCTGGCCGGGACCGCCGGCAAGACCATGACGGACATCGTCGAGCAGTTCCAGCGCGTCACCCAGCTGATCAACGAGATCAGCACGGCGAGCGCCGAGCAAAGCCAGGGCATCGACCAAGTGGGTGACGCGGTTTCGCAGCTCGACCAGGTCACCCAGCAGAACGCAGCCCTGGTCGAAGAATCCGCCGCCGCTGCCGAAAGCCTCAAGCAGCAAGCCCAACGGCTCATGCAGGTCGTGTCGACGTTTCGCCTGCCGGCGAGTTGAGCCGGTTTCAGCGCGCCTGAACAACGTCGGCGGCTTGGCCGGTGGTTCAGCGGGGGGTATATCCGCGACACAGTACCTCGTGGTCGGACCTAGGCCGCTTTGCTGTCGATATTTTTTACACGCGCGCCAAGTCGGCAACGATAAGTGCCGGCGGCGAAAGGGTTTACGCCAATGGCACGCTCCTTGCTAAAGCTGATGGTCTTTTATTTGGGAGTAGGTATGGTCAAGTCTTTCGTCGTCGCTTCTGCGCTGCTGGCAGGCAGCTTTGCAGCGCAAGCCGCTTCTTTCGCTTTGGGTACGGGCCCCTTGGGTACGACCACCGTCAATGGCGGCAATGTGATTCTTGCGCCCGGCCTGGTGAACGACACCTTCACGTTCTCGCTCGCGTCGGCATCGACGGTGCAAAGCAACGTGACCGGTTTCTTCGGCAATTTCTCGCCGGCCTTCTACAGCATCGTCAGCACCGGCGCTGATCATGTGGTGGGCGGTGGCGACGACGCCGTGGTCACCGGTTTCGCGTTCACGTCCACGTCCACCGGGAACTTCACGAACCTGAGTGCTGGCGACTACTACTTCAACGTTTTCGCCTTGGCCAACCAAGGTCCTTCGGCCTATGCGATTTCGGCTTCGGCCACCGCACTGCCGGTGCCTGAGCCAGAGACCTATGCTCTGTTCGGCGCTGGCCTCGGCATCGTTGGCTTCATCGCCGCGCGCCGCCGTCGCAACAGCTGAAAACGCTTGGCGGACCGCCATGCTTTGGTGATCCCGCCTGAAGATTGAAGAGCCCCGGCGCCCTAGGTGCCGGGGCTTTTTTTATGTCTGGTTTCAGACGGATTCACCATCACCGCGGCAGCGCGGCAAACTATTCGATGTTCTGCACCTGTTCGCGCATCTGCTCGATGGCCACCTTCATTTCGACTGAGATATTCGTCAATTCCAGCGCCGCGGATTTGGAGCCGAGGGTATTGGCTTCGCGATGCAGCTCCTGAATCAGGAAGTCCAGGCGCTTGCCGAGTTCGCCGCCCTTCTTCAATAACCGCGTCAGCTCCTCCAGGTGGGCGCGCAGGCGGCCCAGTTCCTCGGCCACGTCGATGCGGATGGCAAAGGCGGCCGCCTCGTTCAAAGCCCGCTCCTGCAGCGCAGACTGGGGCACCGTGGCACTCGCGCTCGTGGCGGCCAGCGCCTCCTGCCAGCGTTCCAGAAAGCGCTGCTGCTGGCGTGCAACAACGGCGGGCAGCAGGGGTTCGGCCTCGTCAGCCAGCTCGCGCAAACGCTGGATGCGTTCATTCAGGATGGACACCAGCTTCTCGCCCTCGCGCTCGCGGGCCTCGGCCAGACCCCGCACACAGGCCTGAGCGGCCTCCAGCGTCGTGGCGTCCAGTTGGGCCGGCACGGCAGCGCCACTCTTGCACCAGTTCAGCGCTTCGTGGACTGACAGCGGCGCGGCCTGGGGCAGCCACGTGCGCACCTTGGCGTCCAGGTTGGCCAGCCGGTTGAGCTGGTCAGGCTGCGGCTGCGGCCAGCCGCCCTCGGCATCACGCTGGGTATTGATGCGCAATTCAATCTTGCCGCGCTTGAAACGCGCGGCGATCAGCTCGCGCAACTGCGGTTCGAGCCCGCGCATCTCCTCAGGCATGCGCATCGACAGGTCCAGAAACCGGCCGTTGACCGAGCGCAATTCGACGCTGATAGACGCTTGGATCGGGGGACTGCCGTCCTCGGCTTTAGGGGGTTGTGCCTGGGAATTGGCATACCCGGTCATGCTGTAGACTGGCATTTCGCACTCGCAAAACAGACGTTAACAAGAGATTCAAGCGCGATTATGTCCAAGCCGAAGCCGGCGCCCTTGCCCGCAGGCACGGTGGTTGGGGGCTACCAGATCATCAAGCGACTGGCGGCGGGCGGTTTCGGCGTGGTCTACCTCGCTGAGGACCCCGATCACCACCTGGTCGCGCTGAAGGAATATCTGCCCTCGTCGCTGGCCGAACGCTCGCCAGGCGAGCTGACCCCCCGCGTCAAACCCGAAAAGCAGCCGCTCTATCGGCTGGGGCTGAAGAGCTTCTTCGAAGAAGGTCGCTCGCTGGCGCAGATCTCGCACCCCAGCGTTGTCTCGGTGCTGAACTTCCTGCGCGAGAACGAGACCGTCTACATGGTCATGAATTACCTGCAGGGCGACACGCTGCAGGACTTCATCGTGACCGCGCGCGACATGAAGCGCGACAAGGTCTTCCGCGAGTCGACCATCCGCAGCCTCTTCGACGAGATCCTGCGCGGCCTGCGCATCGTCCACCAGCACAAGATGCTGCACCTGGACATCAAGCCGGCCAACATCTTCATCACCAACGACAACAAGGCCGTGCTGCTGGACTTTGGCGCCGCGCGCGAAGTGCTGAGCAAGGAAGGCAACTTCATCCGCCCGATGTACACGCCGGGCTTTGCCGCACCGGAGATGTATCGCCGCGACGGCTCGCTTGGCCCCTGGACCGACATCTACGCCATCGGCGCCTGCATCTATGCCTGCATGCAGGGCTATCCGCCGAACGATGCGCCGCAGCGTTTGGAGAAGGACCGCCTGTCCCTGAGCCTGTCTCGGCTGCGTAATGTCTATTCGGACAACCTGCTTGAAGTGACCGAGTGGTGCATGTCGCTGGACCCGCTGTCGCGCCCGCAGAGCGTGTTCGCGTTGCAGAAGGAACTGGCCCGCGAGACGGAACGGCGCTATACCAAGCTGTCGTTCAGCGAACGGCTCAAGCTGCAACTTGAGAACCTGAAGTCCGGAGCGAAAGCCTGATGCGTTTCAGCGTCTTTCAAGTCAGTCGTCGCGGTGGCCGCGAGACCAATGAAGACCGCATGGGCTACTGCTTCACGCGTGAGGCGGGCCTGTTCGCGTTGGCCGACGGCATGGGCGGCCACCCCGAAGGGGAGGTCGCCGCGCAGATCGCATTGCAGACACTGGCCGCGCTGTTCCAGCAAGACGCCCGGCCCGTCATCGACGACCCGCAGCGCTTCCTGCAGGAAAGTATTGTCATCGCCCACGAGCAACTGTTGCGCTACGCACAGAGCAAGGGCCTGAACGACACGCCGCGCACGACCGTGGTGGTTTGCATCCTGCAAGGCAACCAGGCTTGGTGGGCCCATTGCGGGGACTCGCGCCTGTACCTCGTGCGCGGCGGCAAGTTGATCGCCCGCACCCGCGACCATTCCTATTCCGAACTGCAGGAAGCCCTCGGCCGCGTTGCCCGCAATGGCGAGCATTTCAACCGCAACGTGCTCTTCACCTGCCTGGGCAGCCCGGGCAAGCCCATGGTCGACTGTCAGGGGCCGCTGGTGATGGAGCCGTCCGACCGGCTCCTGCTCTGCTCAGACGGGCTGTGGGGCAGCGTGGACGATGCCCAGATCGTCGAGCACCTGTCCGACCAGCCCATCTCCGAGGCCGCGCCCGAGCTCGTCGAGCAGGCTCTGCGCCGCGGCGGCGCGCGCAGTGACAACGTCACGGTGCTGGCCGTCGAATGGGAAGGGGAGGGCGACCCCAGCGGCGACACGACGCAGAACCTCGGCAACTCGGGCTTCGCGTCCACCATCCAGGGCGCGCTGGACGCCGACCTTCTTGCCGGCATGGCCGGCATGGACGACGAGGAGATCGAGCGCTCGGTGCGCGAGATCAACGAAGTCATCCGCGGGCGCGGCGCCAATCGCCGCTAACTCTCCATCTGTCATGACCAAGATCTTCACGCGCAGCGCAGGCCGCGCCGCCAACCAGTTGCGTCCGGTGCGCATCACCCGCGGTTTCACCGCGTATGCCGAGGGCTCGGTACTGATTGAATTCGGCGGCACGCGCGTGCTGTGCACTGCGTCTGTCGAAGAGCGCGTGCCCCCGCACAAGCGCGGCTCGGGCGAGGGCTGGGTGACGGCGGAGTACGGCATGCTGCCGCGCGCGACCCACACCCGCGGTGACCGCGAAGCCGCGCGCGGCAAGCAGAGCGGCCGGACGCAGGAAATCCAGCGCCTGATCGGCCGTTCGCTCCGCGCCGTCTTCGACTTGAGTGCGCTGGGCGAGCGCACCATCACGCTGGACTGCGATGTGCTGCAGGCCGATGGCGGTACACGCACGGCGGCCATCACCGGCGCCTTTGTCGCGGCGCAGGACGCCGTCAACAAGCTGCTGGCCGACAGCAAGCTGACCCGCTCGCCGATCAAGGAGGCCGTTGCAGCCATCTCCGTCGGCATGGTCGATGGCGTACCGCTGCTGGACCTTGAATACATTGAAGACGTCGCTTGCGACACCGACATGAATGTCGTCATGACGGCGTCGGGCGGCTTCGTCGAACTGCAGGGCACGGCCGAGGGCGTTGTCTTCACGCGCGACGAGATGAATGCGCTGCTCGACCTGGCCGACGAGGGCATCCGCGCGTTGTTGACGGCGCAGCAGCTCGCCTTGAAGTCGTGAAGCTGGTTCTCGCCTCGAACAACGCCAAGAAGCTCGCCGAGCTTCAGGCGCTGTTCACGCCGCTCGGCATCGAATTGGTGACCCAGGGCAGCCTGGGACTGCCGGAGGCCGAGGAACCCTTCGGCACCTTCGTCGAGAACGCCTTGATCAAGGCTCGCCACGCGGCCAGGCTGAGTGGCTTGCCGGCATTGGCCGACGATTCCGGCCTCAGCGTCGATGCCCTGGGCGGCGCGCCCGGCGTGCGCTCGGCGCGTTACGCGCTGGATGCTGGTGGCGAGAAGAGCGATGCGGCCAACAACGAACGCCTGCTGCGCGAGATGGCCAGCATCGCGGACCGGCGGGCGCGCTTCGTCTGCGCGCTGGTGGCCGTGCGCGGCGCTGAGGACCCCGAGCCGCTGATCGCCATGGGCCGCTGGGCGGGCGAGATCCTGACGGCGCCGAGCGGCGCGGGCGGCTTCGGCTATGACCCGCTGATGCACATCCCGGCCCTGGGCCAGACCGTGGCCAGCCTGGGCGCCGAGGTCAAGAACCGGCACAGCCACCGTGCGCTGGCTGCCGCGCAACTGATCGGGCAATTGCGCGAGGTCTGGCGCCTAGGCTGACGTCATGGCTGATGTCGTCCACCTGATGCGCCCGGGCACCTTGCAACTGCCCGCGCTGCCACCGCTTTCGCTCTACGTTCATCTGCCCTGGTGCCTGCGCAAATGTCCTTACTGCGATTTCAATTCGCATGAAGTCAAGGATGGCGCTCTGGCCGCCGACACGGCCGACGCCTACCTCGCCGCCTTGCGTGCCGACCTCGAAGCCGCCCTGCCGCTGATCTGGGGCCGGCCGGTCATCAGCATCTTCATCGGCGGGGGCACACCCAGCCTGTTCAACCCGGCGCAGATCGCGCAGCTGATTTCCGACATTCGGGCGCGCCTGCCACTGGAGGCCGGCTGCGAGATCACGCTCGAAGCCAATCCTGGCACCTTCGAGCGCGAGCGCTTCAGGGGCTTCCGCCAGGCCGGTGTCACGCGGCTGTCGGTGGGTGTGCAGAGCTTCGACGATGCGCAGCTCAAGGCCCTGGGCCGCGTGCACAGTTCGGCGCAGGCACGCGAGGCTTTGACCGAGGCGGCCAGCGCCTTCGACACCTTCAACCTCGACCTGATGTATGCGCTGCCGGGCCAGACGCTGGACGACCTGGCGAGTGAGCTGGACACGGCGCTGAGCTTCAATCCGCCCCACCTGTCCATCTACCACCTCACCATCGAACCGAACACGGTGTTCGCGACGCGCACGCCGGCGGGCCTGCCGGACTCGGACCTGGCCAGCGACATGCTGGACCTCATCACCGCGCGCACCGGTGTCCGTGACTTGGCACGTTATGAGGTCTCGGCCTATGCGCGGGACGGTCACCGCTGCACGCACAACCTGAACTACTGGCAGTTCGGCGACTACCTCGGCATTGGCGCCGGCGCCCACAGCAAGCTGAGTTTTCCAAACCGCGTGCTGCGCCAGATTCGCTGGCGTGAACCGGCCGCCTTCATGGCGCAGGAGAACAAAGTCAGCAATGAGCACGAGGTCGTACGCAAGGATCTGCCGTTCGAGTTCATGTTGAATGCGCTTCGTCTCAAAGAGGGCGTCACGACGACGCAGTTCCTTGAGCGCACCGGCCTGCCGATGTCTGCCATTGCCAAGGGGCTGGAAACGGCGCGTGGCCGTGGCCTGCTGACGCAAGACCCCGCACGCATCCAGCCGACTGAGCGCGGCTTCGACTTCCTCAGCGATCTACAGCAGCTGTTTCTCTGAGCCTTTGCTGGAGGGCGGCGATTTCCGCGTGCAGCCAGTCGCAGAAGGCGCGCACGGCTGGATCGTCGCGCAATGCCTCGGGATAGACGACGTGATAGTCGCGCCCCGCGTCCAGGTCCAGTTCCTGTGACGCCACGCGCACGAGGCGGCCATCCAGCAGCGCGTCCGCAGCGATCAGCTCGCGTGCCAGGGCCACGCCCATGCCTTGCTCGGCCGCCTGCAACAGCACACCGGCATCATTGAAGCTGGCGACGACCACCGGCGCCACCGGCAGGCCCGCCAGCGCAAACCATTCGCGCCAGACGTCCACATCGTCCAGCAAGGGCTGTGAGGCCAACGCAAGTGGCGGCTGACCGATCAGCCGGTGCGCCAGCGCCGGCGCGGCCACGGCAATCAGCGGCGAATGGAAGAGGCGCTCGGTGATGAGGCCCGGCCAAGTGCCGCGGCCGACCCGCAGCCCGATCTGGTAGCCCTCGCGTTCCAGGTCGACCACCTGCTGGCCGGTGTGAAGGTCCAGCGCAATGCAGGGTTGCAAGGCCTGCCAGCGCGGCAGGCGCGGCATCAGCCAGCGCTGCGCAAAGGAGGGCAGGGAGGTCACGCGCAGCATCTGCGCCGTGTTGCCGTTCGCCTGGCTCGCGGCCAGCAGGCCGGCCTGCAACTCCGCAAACACCTTGCTGACGGCGCGCTGCAGTGCCTGGCCCGCCGGGTTGAGCGTGAGCCGCCGACCCTGGCGCGTGAAGAGTTCGAAGCCGAGTTGCGCCTCCAACCCGCGGATCTGCTGGCTGACCGCGCTGTGCGTCAGATGCAGCGTCTCTGCCGCGGCGCGCAGGTTTTCGGTCTGGGCCGCAGCGCGGAAGGCGGCGAGGTAATGCAGCGGAAAGCGGTCGAGGGATGCCATCTGGTAAGCCTATCCAACCAATCAGTGCAGAAACTAGCGCTTATCGGTAAGGCGTTGGATGAATAGCATAACCAGCACTGAAGGAGTCAACCATGAAGAAACCCCTATCACGCTGGATCGCTTACACGTCGCTCGCAACCGTTCTCGGACTGGGCGCGACAGCGGCGCAGGCATTCAACGACCTCAACGCCGACCTGAAGGAAGCTGCGGTCGACCGCTCGGCCCGCGTCGTCGTGACCGGCAAGGCGCACCGCCCCGTGCAGACGGTCTGGGTGCCGGCGGCGGTCAAGTCGCTGGACGGTTTCCAGCCGGTTCTTCCTGACGAGCGCGTGATGCAGGCGCGCAGCCGCGCGACGCTGCTGGCCAAGGCGGGCGCGCCGGACAGCGCCGGCAAGCGCTGAGCCGCCGTCAGACCCGGTTGAGCGAGATGCCGGACGTGGCGCGAAGCCGCTCCAGCACCTTGCTGGCGATCTGGTTCAGCGGCAGCACCTCGTCCGCCGCGCCGGCCGCAATGGCCTCCCGCGGCATGCCGAAGACGACGCAGCTCGCCTCGTCCTGGCAGTAGTTGTAGGCGCCGGCGTCCTTCATGACCTTCATGGCCCTGGCGCCGTCGGCGCCCATGCCGGTGAGCATGATGCCGATGGCGTTTGGCCCGACGACCTTGGCCGCGGACAGGAACAGCGCCTCGACCGACGGCTTGTGGCGGTTGATGGGCTCACCGTCCTGAACACGCGCGATGTAGTTCGCGCCGCTGCGCTCGATGCTGAGGTGCATGCCGCCCGGCGCGATGTAGCCGTGGCCGGGCAGGATGCGCTCGCCGTCCTGTGCTTCCTTCACGCGGATCTTGCACAGGCCGTCCAGCCGGGCCGCATAGCTCTTGGTGAAGCCGGGCGGCATGTGCTGGGTGATGACGACCGCCGGGCTGTCGGCCGGCAGGTTGACGAGCACGTCCTTGGTGGCCTCGGTGCCGCCCGTGGAGGCGCCGATGAAGATGAGCTTTTCCGTCGACGCCCTGCCCAGGCTGGCCATGGTGACGGCCTTGACCGGTGCCGCAGCCGCAGCGCCCGGTGCCGGCGCGGCGGGCGCGCGGCGGATGTGGGCCTTGGAGGCGATACGGATCTTGTCGGTGATGTCCTGGGCCAACTGCCGGATGCCGTCGGCCACGCCGATCTTGGGCTTGGCGACGAAGTCGATGGCGCCGAGTTCCAGCGCCTTGAGGGTGACCTCGGCGCCGCGCTCGGTCAGTGTGGACACCATCACCACCGGCATCGGCCGCAGCCGCATCAGGCGCGACAGGAAGTCCAGCCCATCCATGCGCGGCATCTCGACGTCCAGCGTGATGACGTCGGGATTGAGGTTGCGGATCATCTCGCGCGCGACCAAGGGGTCGGCCGCTGCGCCGATGCATTCCATGTCGCTCTGGCGGTTGATGATCTCGGTGAGGATGGACCGCACGAGTGCGGAGTCGTCCACCACCACGACCTTGGTCTTGGCCATCGTTGGCCTCCTCAGAACAAATCGATGGAGCCGCCGCTGCTCGCGACAGGCTGCACCTTCTGGATTGCGGCCTTGTCCTGTTGAACAAGGGCGTCGGTATTCGTCGGTGCGAGGCGCTTGACCATCGCCTTGCCGCTGGCCGGCAGGAAGCACACCTTGCGCGGGTACACGTCCATCACGTCCTTGGACACGATGGGGATGCGTTCCAGCTTCAGGTAGTCAATGACGAAGTTGGTGTTGCGCTCTCCGACGTTGAGCGTGTTCATGCCCGAGATCACCGCGCCACCGCCAAAGATCTTGGCCTCCATGCGCGACTTGCTGGCGCCGCGCTTCATCATCTCGTTGATCAGCAGTTCCATCGCGAAGGAGCCGTAGCGGCCCGAATCGCCATTGCCCTCCGGCAACATGAAGTGGTTCATGCCGCCGACCTTGGCCACGCGGTCCCACAGGCAGGCAGCGATGCACGAACCCAGCGTCGTCATGACGAGCAGGTCTTCCTGGTCGACAAAGTATTCGCCCGGCAGGATCTTGACCGCCGCGTTCTTGAAGTGGGCGTCATAGAAGAAGAACGAGGCCTCACCCTGCTTGCGAGGCTGGGCCTTGAGTTCATTGACGCGTGCGACCGCGGCCGGATTACCGAAGCCGACGGCCGGTGGTGAGGCGAAAGGGGTGCTCATGATCAGACCCTTTCGTAGATCGTCTTGCCGCGCAGCTTGAACAGGTCGCGCGCCTCGGTGAAGTTTTCCGAATGGCCGACGAAGAGTAGGCCGCCCGGACGCATGACCCGGTGGATGCGCTCCAGCACCTTGCGCTGGGTGGCCGCATCGAAATAGATCATCACGTTGCGGCAGAACACCATGTGGAAGGGGTCGCCGAGCTGCCACTGCTGATCCATCAGGTTCAGTGGGCGGAATTCCACCCAACGCTGCAGTTCGGGCTTGACGCGGATCTTTCCGGAATTGGCGCCCGTGCCGCGCATGAAGAAGTTCTTCAGCCGCGTGGCGTCCAGGCCGCGCGCGTCGGCGTTGTAGACGCCGCGCTTGGCGGCGGCCAGCACATTGGTGTCGATGTCGCTGGACACCAGTTGCACCGACGCGCCGGAGCCGAGCGCCTCGCTGCAGGTCATCAGGATCGAATAGGGCTCCTCGCCCGTCGACGCGGCGCAGCACCAGATGCGGACCTGCTTGCCGACATAGGGCTTGAGGTCGTCCTTGAGCGCGTGGAAGTGGTGTTCCTCGCGGAAGAAGGAGGTCAGATTGGTCGTCAGGCAGTTGACGAACTCCTGCCACTCGGCCGCACCCGACGCACCGCTCGATGCTTCCAGCCACTGCAGGTAACTGCCAAAGCTCTTGTGGCCCGTCTCTCGCAGGCGGCGCGACAGCCGGCTGTAGACCATCGCATGCTTGCCGTCATGCAGGCTGATGCCGGCGTGCTTGTAGATCAGCTCGCGTACACGGTCGAAGTCGGCCTTGCTGAAGCTGAATTCATGATCGAGAGATTCAGTGCCTTGGGCGAGGTCGGGTGCGGGCATGTCGAGAATCGGTTTTGTGGGTGCTCGCAGCAGCTCTGGCGTCGGCGCGCCGATTCTGCACCGCGGGCCCTTTGTACGGCCCTGGGTGCGGTCCAGCATAGTGCAAACAGCCCGCAGGAACGTGCCTGTTTCACGACCTGGACGCGCGCAGGCCGCTGCTAGACTGACTCGAAACCACAATCCCTCTACCCGTCGCGACCACTGCCCACCGTTGGAACACCGCCTGCCCGCCCCCACCTTGATCGACGCTGAAACGCTCGTTCTGGATCAGGCTCTGCAATTGCTGCAGCAGGCCGGCGCGCTGCTTCCGGATGAGGCGCCCAAGAGTGCCGCCTGGCTGCAGGCCGTGCTGGATGCGCTGTGTGACCTGTCCAGCAAGGACGCGCTGACCAGCCTGGTCAATCGCCGCAGCTTCGAGATGGCCCTGGCCCGCGAGGTCGACCGCGTCGCCCGCTCCGGCGAGGCGGCCCTGTTGCTGATGCTGGACATCGATCATTTCAAGGCGGTCAACGACACCTACGGCCACGGGGCCGGCGACCAGGTCATTCGCGCGGTCGCTCGCACCGTCGAGCACACCGTGCGGCCGATGGACCTCGTCGCCCGTGTCGGTGGTGAAGAGTTCGCCATCATCCTGCCCAACTGCGCCTCGCACACAGGCCTGGCCGTCGCCGAGCGCGTGCGCGAGCGCGTGTCCGAACTGCGCATCGAAGTCGCCCCCGGCCAGATGCTCAATGTCACCGTCAGCCTGGGCGGCGCCTTCGCGCCGCAGTGGGTCCGTTCCTCGCCTTTGCTGTGGACGGAGCGGGCCGACCGCCAGCTCTATCGCGCCAAGGCCGAAGGCCGCAACCGCGCCTGCCTCGAACCCCAGATCGAATCCCTGGTCAGCGCCGAAGAAAAGGGCATGTTGTTCGCCACCCTGAACCTCGATACGCAACAGGACACTGCATGAGCACGACCTCCGATCCTGCTGCCCCCGCCATGCCGCATGCACGCCCGGCGCGCGCCGGCGCCCGCACCCTTGCCGTCACCAGCGGCAAGGGCGGCGTCGGTAAGACCTTCGTCACCGCCAACCTCGCTGCGGCGCTGGCTGCGCGTGGACAGAAGGTGCTGGTGCTCGACGCCGACCTCGGCCTGGCCAATCTCGACGTGGTGCTCAACCTGCACCCCAAGTTGACGCTGCACGACGTCTTCACCGAAAAGGCCACGCTGGAGCAGGCCATCCTGCCGGCGCCCGGCGGCTTCTCGGTGCTGCTGGCCGGCTCGGGCATGGTCGAGTACTCGCGCCTTACGCCCGAAGTGCGCGACAAGCTTCTGCACATCGTCGACCTGGTCAAGCCGCGTTTCGACTGGGTGCTGCTTGACACCGGTGCCGGCATCTCCGACGTCGTGCTGTTCGCCATCTCCCTGGCGACTGACGTCCTTGTCGTCGCCACGCCCGAGCCGACCTCGCTGACCGACGCCTACGCCACCATCAAGGTGCTGGCCACCCAGCAGGACCGCCGTCATGTGGGCCTGCTCGTCAACCAGGCCAACCGCGTGGGCGAGGGCAAGCTGATCTGCAGCCAGCTGCAGCAGGTGCTGCAGCGCTTTGTCGGACCGATGCCGGGCCAGGCCTTCCGGCTGGAACTCTATGGCGAGGTGAAGGCCGACCAGGCCGTGCGGCAGGCCGTGCTCAAGCGCCAGTTGATGCTGGAGCATTACCCGGGCTGCGACGCCGCTCAGGCCATCAAGGCACTCGCCTCCAAACTCCTTGGCTGAACAGTCACCCACCTCCGCCTTCGAATGGATCGGTGGCGAGGCGCGTGTGCGCGAACTCGTCGACCGCTTCTACGACCTGATGGACCTGGAGCCGGCCTATGCGCGGCTGCGCGCGGCGCACGGCGACGGGCTCGACAGTGCGCGCGACAAGCTGTTCTGGTTTCTCTGCGGTTGGCTGGGTGGTCCCGACCACTACATCAGCCGCTTCGGCCACCCGCGGCTCCGGGCGCGGCACATGCCGTTTCGCATCGGCATTGCCGAGCGCGACGAGTGGCTGGCATGCATGGCGCAGGCCATGCAGGAATGCGGCGTCGACCCGGCATTGCAAGAGCGCCTGGTCGAGTCGTTCGCCGGCACCGCCGACTGGATGCGCAACGTCTAGTCGAGGCGAAACGCGAAATCCTGCTGGAATACTGCGTCGCCCTGGCACTGGTAGCCGGCCAGCGCTGATTCAACCGAGCGTTGCAGCGAACGCCGCGTCTTGCCGTCGGGCGCCCCCTGCGCCATGCGAACCTCGCTGCCCACGACCCGTCCGCCACGCACGGTCGCGATCACCTGCAGCACCGCTTCACCGCTCCAGTTGACGGCGGGCACCTCGGGTCGCGGCATCACGGAACAGACCGCGCCCGGGCTGTGGATGCGCGGCTTCTCAACGGTCTGGATTGGTGCGACCTCCGGGGGGCGTGTCGGACCTGTCGTCACCGCGGGTGTCGTGTCCAGGGGCTTTGCGCTGATCAGCGGTTCCTGCGTCGTCAGCACGTCGAAGATCGGCAGCGGCACGGCGATGGGTTGGGGTGCGGTCATTGCGGGCCGGGGCGCCTTCAGCGGCTCGGGCGGTGGCAGCTCGCGCACCTCCGGGGGAAGCGGCTTCACCGTCGCCAGTTCACGTTCCCTGGCCGGCGGCTTGATCATCCCGACGCTCAACGCGTAGATGCCAGCGAGATGCAGCGCGATGACCAGGCCGATGCCCGTGTAGCGGGCGGGCGTGGGGGCGCGATTGGGGAAGGGGCGGGACAGGTCCATGGGCTCTCCTCGTGGTGAAACCGGATCGCGCTTGCGCGGCAGCGTTGGGATCAGGCTACTCCGCCCTAACGAGACAGGTCAATGGCGACACGGCGTGTCGGCGCAATGCGACGCGGGGGCACGCGTCAGCGGTGCGTCAGGGCGTTCCGCTCAGCAGCACCATCAGCGCACCCGCGCCGCCGTCACTGGCGCGCGCCTGCACAAAGGCCAGCACCTCGTTCTTCTGCACCAGCCATCGCCGCACCCGGCCCTTCAGCACCGGCTCGCGGCCCGGCGAGCCATGGCCCTTGCCGTGCACGACGCGCACGCAGCGCAGGCCGCGCCGGGCGCTGTCGTGAATGAACTGGCCAAGTGCCTCGCGCGCGCCGTCGCGGCGCAGGCCGTGCAGGTCCAGCTGCGCCTGCAGCGCCCAGTGGCCGCGGCGCAGCTTGCGCACCACTTCCACGCTGATGCCTTCGCGCCGAAAGCTCAGCGTCTCGTCGGTCTCCAGCAGCGTGTCGACGTCGATCTCATCCGACAGCGCCTGCAGCAGCACGGCGCGCTCGTCGGCCTGGCGCTGGCGCGGCTCGGGCGCGGGCTGCTCCAGCTCATGCAGCACGCGGTCGACATGTCGCAGCGGTGTGACGGGACCGACCGTCAGCTCGAAGACACGGCGCTCCTGCTCGGCCAGGCGCATGGCCGCTGCGATGCGCTCGCGCTCCACGTCGGCGGCCAGGCGCGCGGCTGCCAGCTCACGGGCCAGCGGCTTGAGATCGGCCAGGCTGCGAACCGTCACCGCCGGCTTGCTCACATCAGGCCCCGCTCGGCGAACGAAACGACCTCGCCGGCACCGACGACGAGATGGTCGACAACACGCACGTCTACCAGCGCCAGCGCCTGGCTGAGGTGTTTTGTCAGCAGCTGGTCGGCGTGGGACGGCTCCGCAACACCGCTCGGGTGGTTGTGCGCCAGGATGGCTGCACCCGCCCCCAGTGCCAGGGCCCGCTTGACGACCTCGCGGGGGTGCACCGTGGTGTGGGCGAGCGATCCCTGGAACAGCGTCTCCATCGCGATCAGCTTGAGTTGCGTGTCGAGGAACAGCACGGCGAACACTTCGTGGCTGAGGCCGCCCAGGTGCAGGCGCACATAGGTCTTGACCGTGTCGACGTCGTTCATCGTCGACTTCTCCACCAGGCGCTGGTTCAGCGAACGGCGGGCGATCTCCAGCACCGCGGCGATCTCGGCGCGCTTGGCCGGCCCCAGGCCCTTGACCTTGCCGAGGTCCTGCACGCTGGTCGCCAGCAGCCCGGCCCAGCCGCCGAAGCGGTCCAGCAGGCTCTGCGCCAGCTGCAGCACCGGCGTGCCCTGGATGCCCGTGCGCAGCAGCAGGGCGAGCAGCTCGGCGTCCGCCAGCGCCTGCGGGCCGCGGGCAAGCAGCTTTTCGCGCGGGCGGGCATCCGGGGGCAGGTGGGTCAGCGGCATAAAATCGGCAGTCTAGCCAAGCACCTCTCTCCCTCTTTTGATGAACCCCATCCAGGCCGGCTCCTTCCTCACGCTGCATTACAGGCTCTCGGGCCCGGACGGCGCCGACATCGTCAACACCTTCGACGACAAGCCCGCGACGCTTTCACTGGGCGCCGGCCAGCTGTCGCCCGCCATCGAGGCGCGCTTGATGGGCCTGCCCGAAGGTGCACACGAGCGCTTTCAGTTGGCGCCCGGCGAAGCGTTTGGCGAGCGCAACCCTGAGCTGCTGCAGCGCGTGAAGCTGTCGCTGTTGCGCCAGCTCGGCGACCCGGACGAGACCTACAACGTCGGTGATGTCGTGCAGTTCCCCGGTCCGGACGGGCAGGGCGGCTATGCCGGCGTCGTGCGCGAACTGGGCGATGACGCGCTGTTGTTTGACTTCAACCACCCTCTCGCTGGCCAGCCGGTCAGCTTCGAGGTGCAAGTGATCGGGGTGCTGTGATGAACGCCGTTGTGCATCCCCAGGAAGTGCTGCTGGCTGAGCCGCGCGGTTTTTGCGCTGGCGTGGACCGCGCCATCGAGATCGTCGAGCGGGCGCTGCTGAAGTTTGGTGCACCGATCTATGTGCGTCACGAGATCGTCCACAACACTTACGTCGTCAACGACCTGAAGTCGCGCGGTGCCATCTTCATCGAGGACTTGGCCGATGTGCCGGCCGGTGCCACGCTGGTGTTCAGCGCCCACGGTGTCAGCCAGGAGGTGCGGCGCGAGGCGGCTGCCCGCGGCTTCCAGGTTTTCGACGCGACCTGCCCGCTGGTGACCAAAGTCCACGTCGAGGTGGCCAAGCTGCACCGCGAGGGCTACGAATTCATCATGATCGGCCACAAGGGCCACCCCGAGGTCGAGGGCACGATGGGCCAGCTCAGTGAAGGCATCTTCCTGGTCGAGGAGGTTGCGGACGTGGCCAAGGTGCAAGTGAGCGACCAGTCCAAGCTGGCCGTCGTCACGCAGACGACGCTGAGCGTCGACGATGCGGCCGAGATTTTGGCCGAGGTGAAGCGCGTCTTCCCGCAGGTGCGCGAGCCTAAGAAGCAGGACATCTGCTACGCCACGCAGAACCGGCAGGACGCCGTCAAGGTGCTGGCGCCGCAGGTCGATGTCGTCATCGTCGTCGGCAGCCCGACCAGCTCCAACAGCAATCGCCTTCGTGAACTGGCCGAACGACTCGGGACGCCGGGCTATATGGTCGACGCTGCCGAGGATCTCAAGGCCGAATGGCTGGCAGGCTGCCCCCGTGTGGGCCTGACGGCTGGGGCCTCGGCGCCCGATGTGCTGGTGCAGGCCGTCATCGACCGCCTGCGCGCCCTGGGCGCCACGACGGTACGCAGCCTGCCGGGCGTTGAAGAGCATGTGCGTTTTCCGCTGCCGATGGGCCTGGGCGACAAGTCCATGGCCGAGGTCAGTTCCTCGCGATCCTGACGCGAGCGCCCACCTTTTATGGCGGCGCCTTGTGGCGCCGCTCTTGCATGAAATTCGGAGACTGAACATGTTGGACATCACCCAGCTGCGCAAGGACTTGGACGCCGTCATCGAACGTCTGTCAGCGCGCAAGAATCCCCAGCCCTTCCTAGACGTTGATCGTTTCAGCGCGTTGGAGGGCGAACGCCGCTCGGTGCAGGTGCGCACCGAGGAACTGCAGGCACGGCGTAACGCGCTGTCCAAGCAGATCGGCATGGCCAAGGGCAAAGGCGAAGACGCCTCGGCGCTGATGAGCGAGGTCGGCAGCATTGCCGATGAACTCAAGGCTGGTGCCGAGCGTCTGGACGCCATTCAGCTTGAGCTGAACCAGATGCTGATGGGCGTGCCCAACCTCCCGGATACCAGCGTGCCCGCGGGCACGGATGAACACGGCAATGTCGAGGTGCGGCGTTGGGGTACGCCGCGCAGCTTCGATTTCGAGGTCCGCGATCACGTCGACCTCGGCGCGCCACTGGGCCTGGACTTCGAGATGGGTGCGAGACTCTCCGGATCGCGCTTTGCCTTCATGAAAGGCCCGGCCGCGCGCCTGCATCGCGCGCTCGCGCAATTCATGCTCGATGTGCAGACGGCCGAGCACGGCTACACCGAGTGCTACACGCCCTACATCGTCAACCGCGAGATCCTGGAGGGCACGGGCCAGTTGCCCAAGTTCAAGGAAGACATGTTCTGGGTGCTGCGCGGCGGCGACGAGGAACAGGTTGAGCAGTACCTGATTTCCACGTCTGAGATTTCGCTGACCAATACCGTGCGCGAGAGCGTGCTGAAGCCCGAAGACCTGCCGGTCAAGTTGACGGCGCACAGCCCCTGTTTCCGTTCCGAAGCCGGCTCTGCAGGCCGCGATACCCGCGGCCTGATCCGCCAGCACCAATTCGACAAGGTCGAGATGGTGCGTATCGAGCATCCCGACAACAGCATGGCTGCATTGGAGGAGATGACCGGCCACGCCGAGGCCGTGCTGCAGAAGCTCGGCCTGCCCTACCGTACCGTGCTGCTGTGCAGCGGCGACATGGGCTTCGGCTCGACCAAGACCTACGACTTGGAGGTATGGCTGCCCGCGCAGAACACCTTCCGCGAAATCAGCTCCTGCTCGAACATGGGCGCCTTCCAGGCGCGGCGCATGCAGGCCCGTTTCAAGAACGCCCAGGGCAAGAACGAGTTCGTGCACACGCTGAACGGCTCGGGTCTGGCGGTGGGGCGCACGCTCGTCGCCGTGCTTGAGAACTACCAGAACGCGGACGGCAGCATCACGGTGCCGGAGGCGCTGCGGCCTTATCTGGGCGGGGTCGACACGCTGCGGGGTTGAGCTCGAAAAGCCTGGCTATAAT
The DNA here is from genome assembly GCF_001425165.1 of Pelomonas sp. Root405. Taxonomy (GTDB): domain Bacteria; phylum Pseudomonadota; class Gammaproteobacteria; order Burkholderiales; family Burkholderiaceae_C; genus Pelomonas. The sequence goes on along the minus strand of NZ_LMDU01000002.1, from coordinate 72,652 downwards.
GCTGGGCTCAGCTCGCACCAGATTCGGAGAGGTGGCAGAGTGGTTGAATGTACCTGACTCGAAATCAGGCGGACGGTAACGTCTCGGGGGTTCGAATCCCCCCCTCTCCTCCAGGACAAGCCCGCCGGTAACCCCGGCGGGCTTTTTCTTTGTGTCTCTGGATGTGGTTCAGGCGACGGGGCCGTTCAACCAGGCGCGTGGCGACAGGCCCCCGTGTCGTTGCGCGAACAGGCGGCTCAATGCGGATGCGTTCGCGTAGCCCAATTCGGCGGCGAGCTGTTTCATGGGTTTGCCGGCGCGCAATTCGGCGCGCGCGATCATCAGCCGCCATTGCGCGAGATAGTCGGCCGGCGGCTGTCCCACCGCGTCGCGAAAGGCTTCAGCGAAGCGGCTGCGTGACATGCCCGCCTCGGCGGCCATGCGGGCCAAGCTCCAGGCCTCGCCGGGCCGTGCATGCAGGGCGGTCAGGGAACGTGCCAGCCGGGTGTCCGCCAGACCCCGCAGCAGGCCGACGGGCAGCGGTGCGTCGCGCTGATCCAGCATCCAGCGGAGCAGCTGTAGCAGCAGCACCTCGAAGAGCCGGTCGGCCAGCAGGCGCTGGCCGCAGCGCACGCGTTCGGCTTCGCCGAACAACAGCGACAGCGTCGCAGCGATTCCTTCAACGCGGTCCAGAGGCAGCACCACGAGGGGTGGCAGCGCCTGCACAAGCGGGTGCCCCTCGCCTTGGTCGAAGTCCACCGTTGCGCAGACGAAGTCCGACCCTTCGGTGGGTGCGTTGTGGAAGTCGTGGGCGAGGGGCCGTGGGTAGAACACGAGGCTGGGCTCCCGCACCCACAGCTGTTCAACCATGCCTGTCGCGGCGGCGTGCCGCACCTGCATCTCGCCATTGCGCATCACATGCAGGAACCCGCGGCCCGGACGTGCGTCGAAATGGGTCACCCCGCACAGCGGACCGGTATGGAAGAGGCTGGCCCGCAAGCGCAGGCGTTCAAACATCGGACTGAGGCGGTCCAGCGGATGGTCGTCGGGCATGGGACGATTGGATATAAAAGATGGACGCCATGATACTTATCGTGCGGCACTAGGCGGCACAGTGGCGTCCTTTCCACTGCAACCGAAAGGTGACGCCATGACCGCCCGAGTTCCCCTCGTTTCTTTTGCCGACGCTCCCGCCGGCAGCCGTGCACTGCTCGACGCCGTGCACGGCGCCTTTGGCGCAACGCCCAATATGTTCCGCGCCGTTGCGAATTCACCCGCCGCGCTGCAGGCGATGTGGGCATGCTTCGGCGCCCTTGGCGCGGGCCGCATCCCGGCGAAGCTGGGCGAGCAGATCGCCGTCGCCGTCGCCGACCGCAACGCCTGCGAATACTGCCTGGCTGCGCACACCGCATTGGGCCGCAAGGCGGGCGCATCGCCGGCCGAGATGAGCGCAGCACAAGCCGGTCAGTCCGCTGATCCCGCAACGTTAGCAGCGCTGCAGTTTGCGTTGAAGCTTGTGGAGCAACGCGGCCAGGTGGGTGACGCGGACATTGCAGCGCTGAAAGCGGCTGGTTTCGATGATGGCCAGATCGTCGAAATCCTGGCTCATGTCGCATTGAACCTGTTCACGAACTACGTGAACGTCGCGTTTGCAGTGCCGGTCGATTTCCCCGCTGTAAAGCTGCGCTCGGCGGTCTGACGCAGTCCAGAAGGCGCAGTTGGCACCGCCGCTGCGCCTTCCCCCCGCGCTCTGCGAGGTCCGCTAACAACAAGGCCCCGTACTCGACGAGGCCTTGGACAGAAGCGGTGGGTGGGCCGCTACCTAGACGAGGCCCTGCTTGCTTGCCAACACCGCGGCCTCAGCGCGACTCGATACGTTGAGCTTCTTGTAGATGCTCTTGATGTGGTCGTTGACGGTGAACCATTTGATGCCCATCAGGTTCGCGATCTCCTTGATCGTGAAGCCCTTGCTCAGATAGGTCAGCACCTCGCTCTCGCGCGGTGTCAGGCGTTCCCACTCAGGCGGCGGGTCCAAGGCGACACCGCGGCTGTTGGCAAAGGGCGCATGCGACGACGACAAGGTGCCGAAGCCGGAGTTCAGCGGCATCGTGCCGCTGTCGCTGGTGCTGGGGCGGAAGTGCGACAGCAGGCGGCGCGCAATGGCGGGCGACAGGGGCGGTTGACCGCGAACGATGCGCTGGAGCTCTTCCACCAACACCTCGAACCGGTCTTCCTTCAGCAGGTAGCCGTCTGCGCCGCACTGCAGGGCTGGGAAAAGGTGGTCGTCGTCCGAGTACAGCGTGGTGACGATCTTGATCGCCGGTGAGCCGGCCATCTCGGTCAGGAACTCCATGCCGTTGCCATCGGGCAGTTCAAGGTCGACGAGGATGAGCTTGAAGCTGATCTCCGGGTTGCCGCCTGACAGCTTGGCGGCCTGGCGGCGGGCGTTCTCAAGATCGCCGACTTCGGTGATCTCCATGGCGTCGCTGAAGCTCTCTCGCACCACGCGGCACAAGAAGCTGCGGGCGACAGGGTTGTCTTCGATGATGAGAACTTTGACGGTCATGGCGCGAGGCGGGCGGCTGTCGTTTCGACCGTCGAATGTAGCGCACCGCCCCCTAGGAGCTCAGGGATATCACGGCGGCTCACGCCCCCGGTTCAGGCTTCAAGGATTGGTAAGAACCAACTTGCCGACGACCTCGCGGGCAGCCATGCGCGCGAAGGCGGCGGGCAGTTCCTCCATGGGCAGCACGCGGTCGATCACGGGCTTGATCTTGCCGGCCGTGTACCAGGCGGCGAGTTCTCCCAGCATCTTGGCGTTAGGGCCTGGCTCGCGCTTGGCGAATTCGCCCCAGAACACGCCGACGATGGATGCGCCCTTGAGCAGCGCGAGATTGAGCGGCAATGCCGGAATGGCCCCTTGCGCAAAGCCGATGACCAGATAGCGGCCGCGCCAGGCAATGGAACGGAAGGCGGCTTCAGCGAGGTCGCCGCCGACGGGGTCGTAAATGACGTCGGGCCCCTTGCCTTGAGTCAACGACTTCAATTCGTCACGCAGGTTTTGGGTCGTGTAGTTGATGGCCGCATCCGCGCCCAGCGCTTTGCAGGCTTCGCACTTGGCGTCGCTGCCCGCTGCCGCAATGACGCGCGCCCCCGCGGCTTTGGCGATCTGGATGGCAGCCGTGCCGACACCGCCGGCAGCACCCAGGATCAACACCGTCTCACCGGCGCGCAGCGCTGCGCGGTCCATCAGCGCGTGATGGCTGGTGGCATAGGTGCAGATGAAGGCGGCCGCGTCCTCAAAGCTGAAGGCATCCGGCAAGGGCATGGCGAGCATGGCCGGGATGCAGACCTCCGTAGCGAAGCCGCCCAAACCACCAAACGCGGCGATGCGCTGGCCGACCGCGAAACCCTTGACGCCTTCGCCGAGTTCCGTGACGACGCCGGAGAACTCGGTGCCCGGCACGAAGGGCAGGGCCGGTTTCATTTGATATTTGTTCTGGACGATCAGCAAGTCCGGGAAGTTCAAGCTGGCCGCCTTGATCTGGACGCGGATCTGACCTGCAGCAGGCGCCGGTTGCGGCAGTTCGCGCCACTGCAGCGCCTCGACGCCTGTGGGGTTGTCGCACAGCCAAGCCTTCATCGTCGTCTCCACGTTTTTCCGAAGCCGGCATGATAGGAATCGAGAGGGTTACACCCGGTCTCGCAGGTGACGTCATCCCTACAATTGGCCGCCATGCGCATCCTCATTTCCAACGACGACGGCTACCTGGCCCCCGGCCTTGCGGCCTTGGTGAAAGCCTGCGAAGGCCTTGGCGAGATCGACGTCATCGCGCCCGAGCAAAACGCCAGCGGCACGTCCAATTCGCTGACACTGAACCGGCCGCTGAACGTCTACCGGGCGGCCAACGGCTTCCGCTATGTCAGCGGCACGCCGTCCGACGGCGTCCACCTCGCGCTGACCGGCCTGCTGGGCTACCGGCCCGACCTGGTCTTGTCCGGCATCAACAACGGCGCCAACATGGGCGACGACACGCTCTACTCGGGCACCGTGGCGGCGGCGACTGAGGGCTATCTTTTCGGCATCCCGTCCATCGCGTTCTCGCAGGCCGAGAAGGGCTGGGGCGAACTGGAGGCCGCAGCCCGCTTGGCACGCAGCCTGGTTGAGCAGGTCATCGCCGGAGGGTTGAGCCAGGCCTTCCTGCTCAACGTCAACATTCCCAACCGGCCGGATGCCGACACCTTGCCGCGCCGCATCACGCGCCTGGGTCGGCGGCATTCCAGCGAGGGCATCATCGAGCAGGTCAATCCGCGCGGCGAGACCATCTACTGGATCGGTCCCGCGGGCGACGCCCGCGAAGCTGGCGAAGGTACGGACTTCCATGCGACGAGCAATGGCGCTGTGTCGATCACGCCGCTGCAGGTCGACCTCACCGAGCATTCATCGCTTGCCTGCTGGACACAGCGCCTTGGGCTCTGAATGTCCACAGCCAAGCGCTTTCCTGCCAGCCTGAAGTCGGCCGCTGCGCCGCAGCGCGAGCTGCTGATGCCGCAGCGCCATCTGCACCAGGCCACCGTCGATGCGGCGCGGCTGTCACGCCCCAGCGGGACGGGGCTCGACGGCGGCGCGGTGCGCCAGCGCATGGTCGAGCGGTTGCGGGCTGAAGGCAAGTTCGATGAACGCGTGCTGGCCGCGATGGCCGCGGTGCCGCGCCACGAGTTTGTCGACACGGCACTGGCCGCCCAGGCCTATGAAGACACAGCATTGCCCATCGGCCATGGCCAGACGATTTCCAAGCCCTCCGTCGTCGCCCACATGCTGGGCTTGCTGATGGTCAGCGGCGGCGCGCGCCAGCGCGGCTCGCTGGGCCGCGTGCTGGAGATCGGCACGGGTTGTGGCTACCAGGCCGCCGTCATCGCCATGCTGGCACGCCAGGTCACATCCGTCGAGCGCCTGCAGGCCCTGCATGACAAAGCCAAGCTGAATCTGCAGCGCGTTGTCCTACCGCGTTCGCCGCGCCTCATCTGGGGCGACGGACGCATCGGCCACTCGGCCAGCGGTCCTTTCGACAGCATCATCGCGGCCGCGGGCGGCGAGGACATTCCACCGGCCTGGACCGAGCAGCTCGCGCCCGGGGGGCGCCTCGTTGCGCCGACCGTGGCGAGGGGGCGGGGCCAAGTGCTGGTGGTGTTGGACCATGTTGTGGAGGCGGGCGTCAGCCGCTGGGTGCGCAGCGAACATGAAGCCGTGCTTTTCGTTCCCCTAAAATCTGGCGTTGTTTGACGGGGGTCGTCGGCGCACCGCGCCACACAATTGGGTCGGCCTCCCAACGCGTCTTCGCCACACGATGCCCTCTAGCCTGCGCCTCATATTTGTAGTCACCACCGCGCTGCTGCTCAGTGCCTGCGGCACCTCGTTGCAACGCGCTCCGGTCGAAGACCGCAATCCGCAGCCGCCCAAGGTCACTGTGCCGGCCACACCGGAACCCGCAGCTTCGGCCGCGTCGGCAGTCGAAACCAAACCAGCGCTTCCGGGTGCAGAAAACGCGGGCAAGCCGGGTTATCACACCGTCAAGCCGGGTGATGCATTGATCCGCATTGCACTGGACAACGGCCAGAGCTGGCGCGACGTGGCCAAGTGGAACAACCTCGAAAACCCGAACCGCATCGAGGTCGGCCAAGTGCTGCGCGTAGTGCCGCCGGGTGTGGACCCGAGTGCCGTCACAGCCAAGCCGGTCGCCGGCGCAGCCAAGGTCGAAACACGCCCGCTGGATGCCAAGCCACCCGTGGCCGCGGCGAGCGCGCCCGCATCGGCGCCCTCGACGGCGACCACTACTGCTCCGGCTCCCGCTACTGCTGCAGCCACGGATGATGATGGCCTTGCTTGGGCCTGGCCGGTGTCCCAGCCGGTCAGTGCCGGTTTTGACGAGCAGCGCAACAAGGGCCTGGACTTTGCGGGCAAGCCGGGCGACCCGGTATTCGCTGTCGCCGACGGACGCGTTGTTTACGCCGGTTCGGGGTTGCGCGGCTACGGTAACTTGGTCATCATCAAGCACAACAACACCTACCTGACGGCGTATGCCCACAACCGGGCGATGCTGGTCGAGCAGGACCAAGTGGTACGCAAGGGTCAGAGGATTGCCGAGATGGGTTCCACCGAGAGCGACACCGTCAAGCTGCACTTCGAAGTGCGCAAACTCGGCAAGCCTGTCGACCCTTCCAAGTTGCTGCCGCCGCGCTGAAGCGACGGCGCGTCAATCACACAACCCGGGCCAGCGACCAAGTCATGAAACGCGCTGCGCCCAAGCTCAACGGTCATGACGGTTCCGCTCGCGAACCGGGCGTCCTGCTGTCGGCCATCAACGGGCACGGCGAATCGGAGCCTGTGTCCGGTGCCCCTGACGAAGATGCCCAGGTGCTGCGCAGCAGCGGCGACGAGGTGGAGCTGGGCAATGCGCTGCAGGCCTATCTGCGCGACATCCGCCGCACGCCGTTGTTGACACCGCAACAGGAGTTCGACACCGCCCAGGCGGCGCGCGCGGGTGATTTCGATGCCCGGCAGGCCATGATCGAGCACAACCTGCGGCTCGTCGTCAGCATCGCCAAGAACTACCTCGGTCGCGGCCTGCCGATGAGCGACCTCATCGAGGAGGGCAACCTCGGCCTGATGCACGCCATCAGCAAGTTCGAGCCTGAGCGCGGTTTTCGCTTCTCGACCTATTCGAGCTGGTGGATCCGCCAAAGCATCGAGCGCGCGCTGATGCACCAGGCCCGCCTGGTACGGCTGCCCGTGCACATCGTGCGCGAGCTCAACCAGGTGCTGAAGGCGCGTCGGGCTCTGGAGGCGCTGCAAAGTGCCAACGGGTCGGAAGGGCGCGTGCGTGCGGAAGACGTTGCCCAGGCGCTGGGACGCCCGGTCGACGAGGTGGCCGAACTGCTGGCCTATGCGGAGCTGCCGAGTTCGCTGGACTCTCCGGTGGACCGCAACGGCGAGGGCGGCGAATCCATGCTCGACCTTGTGGCCGACGAACAGGCCATCGACCCGCTGGGCCTGCGCCTGTCGCACGAGGTCGAGGAGCTGCTGCGACATGGTCTTGCGAGCCTGAACGACCGCGAGCGCGAGGTGCTGGCCGGTCGCTACGGCTTGTCCGACCGCGAGCCCGAGACGCTGGACGTGTTGGCCATCCGCCTGAAGCTGACGCGCGAGCGCATCCGCCAGATCCAGATCGAGGCGCTGGCCAAGCTCAAGCGCAACATGATGCGGCACGGCGTGGACAGGGATTCGATCTTCTAAGCCGTTGGGCCGAGCGACGGGCCGCCCGGAGCCGGTCCGCATCCCTTTGGGGGATCGCGCGACGTGCTCGGTGAGCGAAGGGTTCCGTTTTGTCCTCGGATAATTCGAGGATGAATCAAACAACGGAATGGCTGAAGGTCGAAAGCCTCGAACTTGAAGCACAGGGCGTGGCGCACAACGCCGAGGGCAAGGTGGTCTTCATCGACGGCGCCTTGCCCGGCGAGATCGTCAAGGCGCAGATCTCGCGCCGCAAGAACAACTGGGAGCAAGGTCAGCTCACCGAGATGAAGAAGGAGAGCCCGCTGCGCGTGACGCCGGGCTGCCCGCATTTCGGGCTGCACGCCGGCGCCTGCGGCGGCTGCAAGATGCAGCACTTGCACGCGGGCGCGCAGGTGGCGGTCAAGCAGCGCGTCGTCGAGGACCAGCTCTGGCATCTCGGCAAGGTCAAGGCCGAGGTGCTGCTGCGGCCCATCGAGGGCCCGACCTGGGGCTACCGCTACCGCGCGCGCTTCTCGGTGCGCTACGTGCAGAAGAAGGGCACCGTGCTGATCGGTTTTCACGAGCGCAAGAGCCGCTATGTGGCTGACATGCAGGTCTGCAAGGTCGTGCCCAAGGTCGTCAGCGACCTGCTGATGCCGCTGCGCGAGCTGATCGCCAGCATGGCCGAACGCGATCGCCTGCCGCAGATCGAACTGGCCATGGGCGACGAGGTCATCGCGCTGGTGCTGCGCCACCTGAACCCGCTGCCCGATGGCGATATCGCATTGCTGCGCGAGTTCGCCGCGAAGCACGGCGTGCAGTGGTGGCTTCAGGCCAAGGGACCCGACACCGTCAAGCTGCTGGACGAAGGCGGCGCGCAACTGGCCTACCGGCTGGCCGAGTTCGGCGTGACGATGCCTTTCAAGCCGACCGACTTCACGCAGGTCAACCCGCACATCAACGCGACGCTGGTCGGTCGCGCGCTGCGACTGCTGGCCGTCGAGCCCAACGACCGTGTCATCGACTGGTTCTGCGGCCTGGGCAACTTCACGTTGCCGCTCGCCACGAAGGCGCGCGAGGTGCTGGGCATCGAGGGCAGTGAGACGCTTGTGCAGCGCTCGCGCGAAAACGCGGCAGCCAATGGCCTGGCGCACAAGACCAGCTTTGTCGCGCGCAACCTGTTCGAGATGACGCCTGAATTGCTGGCGCTGGACGGCACCGCCGACCGCTGGCTCATCGACCCGCCGCGTGAGGGCGCCTTCGCCCTCGCCAAAGCCGTGGCTGACATCGCGCTCGACCCATCGCTGGCGCCCGGCTGGACGCCGCCGAAGCGCATCGTCTATGTCAGCTGCAACCCGGCGACGCTGGCGCGCGATGCCGGCTTGCTCGTCAATGTGGCCGGCTACCGCTGTACGGCGGCGAGCGCGGTGAACATGTTTCCGCACACGGCCCACGTTGAATCCATCGCCGTGTTCCAGCGCTGACCAGTCGGGCGGCCGTCTCCGCGTAAGTCCGGGGTGCCGAATCGGGTCTCGTGGACAAAATAGATAAACATTCTTGTTTAGTTTTGTTTATCTAAAAATCCACACGGAGACGAGCAAGCCATGTTCAATCGTTTCGATGTCGCTCGACTGCTGGGTCTGGCCTGGCTGACGTTCAGCCTGTCTGGCGTCGCGCAGGCTCAAGGAGATGGCGCTTCGGCGCTGGGGACGCTCAAGCGCGGCGTCAACATCGTCGGCTACGACGCGATCTGGACGGACCCAACCAAGGCGCGCTTCCAGTCGCGCCACATGCAGGCCATCCGCGACGGCGGCTTCGATCATGTGCGCCTGAACCTGCACGCCTTTGCCCACATGGACGCGGAGAACCGCCTGTCCGCGCAGTGGTTCAAGACGCTCGACGACCTGGTCAACGCGGGTGTGAAGGCCGGGCTGCAGGTCATCCTGGACGAGCACAACTTCAACGAGTGTGCCAAGGATGCGGACCTGGCGCCTTGCCGCGTCCGTCTGCAAGCGTTCTGGCGGCAGGTTGCCGCGCGCTACCAGGGCACGCCGGACGCGGTGATCTTCGAGATCCTGAACGAACCCAACGGTGCGGCCGACCCGGTCTGGAACGACATGCTGGCGGAGAACCTGGCCATCATCCGCGAGACCAATCCGACACGCCGCGTCATCGTCGGCCCGAAGTCCTGGAACTCGCTGGACCAGCTCGACAGCCTGCGGCTGCCAGAGGCTGATCGGCGACTCATCGTCACCTTCCACTACTACACGCCGATGGAGTTCACCCACCAGGGAGCGTCGTGGACGCCGCAGTTTCAAAAGCTGTCCGGCGTGACCTGGGGCACGGCGGCCGACCAGGAGAAGCTGAAGAATGACCTGGACCGGGTCAAGGCCTGGGCGGACAAGCACCAGCGGCCCATCCTGCTGGGTGAGTTCGGCGCACTGGAAACGGCGGGCATGGCGCAGCGCGTCGCCTGGACGGCCGCCGTGGCGCGCGCGGCCGAAGCGCGCGGCTTCGCGTGGTCCTACTGGCAGTTCGACTCCGACTTCGTGCTCTGGGACATGAAGGCCGACGGCTGGGTCAAACCCATCCATGGCGCGCTGGTGCCCGAGAAGGCCAGCGCTGCGGCGCCCGCACGCACGAGCGACCCCGCACTGGACTATCTGATCAACACGCCGCGCGTGACAACCTGGTCGGTCTACGGCGAGGGCCAATCCAGCCAGCAGGTGCCCTGCGCGGCGACCGGCAAGGTCTGCCTGCGCGTGGCGCTGCAGTCCGCCAAGCCCAATGTCTGGGACATCGGCGCCGTTGCACCGCTGCAGGGCAGCATCGCCAAGGGCGACAAGCTGCAAGTCATCGCCTGGGCTCGGCTCGACACCGAGGACACCAAGGCTCAGGCGGTCCTGCCCATGCTGCTGCAACTCGGCACGCCGCCCTACACGGCCGTGGTCTCCGGTTCGGTGACGTTGACCAGCAAGCTGGAGCCCATCGCCATCGGCGGCGTGGCGGCCGAGAGCTTCGCCGGCGGCACGGTCAACCTGGCGCTGCAACTGGGCCAGATCGGCCAGCCCGTGGTGCTGAGCGCGCCGTTTGTTTTGAAGAACTACAAACCTGCCCAATAAGACCAAAGGCGGCCTCGGCCGCCTTTGGTGCTCAAGCCGGCTGGCGCATCAGTCGCGCTCGCCGCCAAAGATGCCCAGCAACGACAGCAGGCTCTGGAAGACGTTGTAGATGTCCAGGTAGATTGCCATCGTTGCGCTGATGTAGTTGGTCTCGCCGCCGTCGATGACGCGCTTGATGTCGTAGAGCATGAAGGCCGAGAACACGCCCAGCATCAGCACAAGGATGGTCAGCATCAGGGCCGATGACTGCAGGAAGAAGTTGGCGATGCAGGCGACCAGCAACACGATGGCGCCCACAGTCAGGAACTTGCCCATGCCCGACAGATCACGCTTGATGACGGTCGCGAGGGTAGCCATCGTGAAGAAGACCGCAGCGGTGCCGCCGAAGGCAGTCATGACGAGCGATGTGCCGTTCTTGAAGCCGAGTACGTGGCCGACCAGACGCGACAGCATCAGCCCCATGAAGAAGGTGAACGCCAGCAGCGCGGCTACACCGGCTGCGCTGTCCTTGGTCTTCTCGACGACGAACATCAACCCGAAGGCGCCGACGAAGAACACGATCATGCTGATACCGGGGCTCATCGCCGCGAACAGCCCGGTCGCGACGCCGACCCAGGCGCCGAGGACCGTCGGCACAAGGGACAGAGCCAGCAGCCAGTAGGTGTTACGCAGCACACGCTGACGATCAGCCGCAAGGCCTACGTTGGCGTAGCCATATTGGTTTTGCAGACTTTCGTTCATGACGATCCTCCGAAGGGGCAATAGAAACTGCACCGATTCTAGGTCGGTGCAAGGCGGCTACATTGGGGCCTGTCCCAGCAAACGCAAGACCATGAAACAGCAAGCTCAGCTCGAACTCGAAGATGTCAAGCGCGTCGCGGCGGCGGCCGAAGCCCATGCCAGGCAGCAAGGCTGGGCAGTCAGCATTGCCATCGCCGACGCAGGCGGGCATCTGTTGTGGCTGCAGCGGCTGGACGGCGCAGCGCCGATTTCTGCGCAGATCGCGCCGGCCAAGGCGCAGACGGCTGCGCTCGGGCGCCGAGAAAGCAAGGTCTATGAGGACATGATCAACCAAGGCCGCGTGTCCTTCCTCAGTGCGCCAGGACTGCACGGCCTGCTGGAGGGCGGCGTCCCCATCCTGATCGACGGCCAGTGTGTCGGCGCGGTCGGTGTCAGCGGCGTCAAGTCGAGCGAGGACGTCGAGATCGCCCGCGCCGGCATCGCGGCACTTTGAGTCTTCACGAAGACGTCGCCGAGCGGTCACGAAGCCTCCGTACTAACCCCAGTCGGCTATACTTGATGGGTTTACCTGAACCCCACGCTGCCCGGCGAAAAACCCCCTCGGTTTCTTCAAGCTGACCCGTCACCGACGGGTCGATGCTGGGCACGCGCCCCACTTGCGGAGACCTTTGTGCTGGCTGACCTGCTCCACCCCCCTCAAGCAATCTTGGCGTTGGCGGATGGGACGGTGTTCCGAGGCCAATCCATCGGCGCCACGGGCCAGACGGTCGGTGAAGTGGTGTTCAACACCGCACTGACCGGCTACCAGGAAATCCTGACCGACCCGAGCTACTGCAAGCAGATCGTCACGCTGACGTATCCGCACATCGGCAGCTATGGCGTCAGCGACGAAGACGTCGAAGCCGGCAAGGTCTATGCCGCCGGCCTCGTCATCAAAGACTTGCCTTTGCGCGCGTCGAACTTCCGCGCTGGCAAGACGCTCGACACCTACCTGCGTGAGCTAGGTACGGTCGGCATCGCCGGCCTCGACACCCGCCGCCTGACGCGCGTTCTGCGCACCAAGGGCGCGCAGAATGGCTGCATCCTGGCGCTACCCGCCGGCCAGGCCTTGACCCAGGCCGACATTGATGAAGCGGTCGCTCAAGCGAAAGCCGCCCCGTCGATGGCCGGTCTCGATCTGGCCAAGGTGGTCAGCCGCACCGAGAACGAAGTCTGGACCCAGACGGAATGGCAACTGGGCAGCGGCTATGGCGAACAGACGAATGCCAAGTTCCACGTCGTCGCCTATGACTTTGGCGTCAAGAGCAACATCCTGCGCATGCTGGCTTCAAGAGGCTGCAAGGTCACCGTCGTGCCGGCTCAGACGCCCGCCAGCGTGGTGTTCGACCTGGAGCCGGACGGCATCTTCCTGTCGAACGGCCCCGGCGACCCGGAGCCCTGCGACTACGCCATCAAGGCCACGGCTCAACTGATCGAATCGGGCATCCCCGTCTTTGGCATCTGCCTGGGCCACCAGATCGTGGCGCTGGCCTCGGGTGCCAAGACCTTCAAGATGAAGTTCGGCCACCACGGTGCCAACCACCCGGTCAAGGACCTGGACAGCGGCCGCGTCGGCATCACGAGCCAGAACCACGGCTTTGCGGTGGACCCCGACACGCTGCCGGCAACCTTGCGTGCCACGCACATCAGCCTGTTCGACGGCACGTTGCAGGGCATCGCCCGCACCGACAAGCCGGCTTTCAGCTTCCAAGGCCACCCGGAGGCCAGCCCCGGGCCGCACGACATCGCCTACCTGTTCGACCACTTCTTGTCGTTGATGAACAAGGCCTGAAGGAGGCGCTCCCATGTTCGGCATCACCGACCTCGGCACCTTCCTCGCGGCGGCGATCTTCATCATCTTGCTGCCCGGGCCTAACTCGATCTACGTGCTGTCCGTCGCGGCCCAGCGTGGCGTGCGCGCCGGGTATATCGCGGCCTGCGGTGTGTTCGTGGGTGACACGGTGCTGATGACGGCGGCCGCCGCCGGCGGCGCATCCCTGCTGATGGCCAGCCCGCAGATCTTCTTCGTCGTGAAGATGGTCGGCGCGGTCTACCTGGGCTGGATCGGCATCCAGCTGCTGCGCGGTGCGATCAGTACTTGGCGCGGGGACACCAAGGCCGAAGGGGCGCCGCAAGCCGTCGACGCCAGCCAGCCGTTCAGGAAGGCTCTGGTCGTCAGCCTGCTGAACCCCAAAGCCATCGCCTTCCTGCTGTCCTTCTTCATACAGTTCGTCGACCCGGCCTACCCGCACCCGGCGCTGACCTTCCTCATCCTGGGCTCCATCATCCAGGTGCTGAGCTTCCTCTATCTCTCGACGCTGATCTTTGCCGGCGCCCGCCTCGCCGCCGCCTTCCGCGCGCGCCGCCGGCTGTCCAGCACCGCCAACGCCGGCGTCGGCGCACTTTTCGTTGGGTTCGGGGCCAAGCTGGCCACGGCCACGCTCTAAGCAGACTCGCAAGCCATGCCAAAACGTACAGACCTCAAGACCATCCTCATCATCGGCGCGGGCCCGATCATCATTGGCCAGGCCTGCGAGTTCGACTACTCCGGCGCCCAGGCCTGCAAGGCGCTGCGCGAGGAGGGCTACAAGGTCGTCCTGGTCAACAGCAACCCGGCGACGATCATGACGGACCCGGACACGGCGGACGTCACCTACATCGAGCCCATCACCTGGCAGGTGGTCGAGAAGATCATCGCCAAGGAACGGCCTGACGCGGTGCTGCCGACGATGGGCGGCCAGACGGCGCTGAACTGCGCTCTGGACCTGCACAAGCACGGCGTGCTGGCCAAGTACGGCGTCGAGATGATCGGTGCCAACGAGCACGCCATCGAGAAGGCCGAGGACCGCCTCAAGTTCAAGGATGCGATGACCAAGATCGGCCTGGGCTCGGCCCGGTCGGGCATCGCGCACTCGCTGGAAGAGGCCTGGGGCGTGCAGAAGCGCATCCACGCCGAGATCGGTGGCGCGGGCTTCCCGATGGTCATCCGCCCCAGCTTCACGCTCGGTGGTTCCGGCGGCGGCATCGCCTACAACCCGGAAGAATTCGAGACCATCTGCAAGCGTGGCCTGGACCTGTCGCCGACCAACGAGCTGCTCATCGAGGAGAGCCTGATCGGCTGGAAGGAATACGAGATGGAGGTCGTCCGCGACAAGGCGGACAACTGCATCATCGTCTGCTCCATCGAGAACCTGGACCCGATGGGCATCCACACCGGCGACTCCATCACCGTGGCGCCGTCGCAGACGCTGTCCGACAAGGAATACCAGCTGCTGCGCAACGCCAGCATCGCCATCCTGCGCGAGATCGGCGTGGACACCGGCGGCTCCAACGTGCAGTTCTCGATCAACCCGAAGGACGGCCGCATGGTCGTCATCGAGATGAACCCGCGCGTGTCGCGCTCCTCGGCGCTGGCCTCCAAGGCTACGGGCTTTCCCATCGCGAAGATCGCCGCCAAGCTGGCCGTGGGCTACACGCTGGACGAGCTGAAGAACGACATCACCGGCGGCATCACGCCGGCTTCGTTCGAGCCCAGCATCGACTACGTCGTCACCAAGATCCCGCGCTTCGCCTTCGAGAAGTTCCCGATGGCCGACTCGCGGTTGACGACGCAGATGAAGTCGGTCGGCGAGGTGATGGCCATGGGCCGCACCTTCCAGGAGTCGTTCCAGAAGGCGCTGCGCGGCCTGGAGACCGGCATCGACGGCCTGACCGAGCGCTCGACCGACCGCGAGGACATCGTGCAGGAGATCGGCGAAGCAGGCCCCGAGCGCATCCTGTATCTGGCCGACGCCTTCCGCATCGGCATGACGCTGGACGAGATCTATGAGGAGACCGCGGTAGACCCGTGGTTCCTCGCGCAGATCGAGCAACTGGTGCAGATCGAAGGCGAGCTGAAGGGCCGCGCCATCGAGTCCATCAGCGAGGCCGAACTGCGCCTGCTGAAGAGCAAGGGCTTCTCGGACAAGCGCCTGGCCAAGCTGCTGGCCACGAACCAGCACGCCGTGCGCGAGCGCCGCCATGCGCTGAACGTGCGCCCGGTCTACAAGCGCGTCGACACCTGCGCGGCCGAGTTCGCCACGCAGACGGCCTACATGTACTCCACGTACGAAGGAGCCGACGCCGAGTGCGAGGCCAACCCGACCGACAAGAAGAAGATCATGGTGCTGGGCGGTGGCCCGAACCGCATCGGCCAGGGCATCGAGTTCGACTATTGCTGCGTGCATGCCGCGCTCGCGATGCGCGAGGACGGCTACGAGACCATCATGGTCAACTGCAACCCCGAGACCGTGTCGACCGACTACGACACCTCCGACCGCCTCTATTTCGAATCGGTCACGCTGGAAGACGTGCTCGAGATCGTCGACAAGGAAAAGCCGGTCGGCGTCATCGTGCAGTACGGCGGCCAGACGCCGTTGAAGCTGGCGCTGGACCTGGAGCGCGCCGGCGTGCCCATCATCGGCACGACGCCTGATTCCATCGACATCGCCGAGGACCGTGAGCGCTTCCAGAAGCTGCTGCACGAGCTGGGCCTGCGCCAGCCGCCCAACCGCACCGCGCGCAATGAAGACCAGGCCGTCGCGCTGGCCAACGAGATCGGCTACCCGCTGGTCGTGCGCCCGAGCTACGTGCTGGGTGGCCGCGCGATGGAGATCGTGCATGGCGACAAGGACCTGGAGCGCTATATGCGCGAAGCCGTGCGCGTGTCCGAGAAGTCGCCGGTGTTGCTGGACCGCTTCCTGGAAGACGCGGTCGAGGTCGACGTTGACTGCATCGCCGACTCGACGGGCGACGTCATGATCGGCGGCATCATGGAGCACATCGAGGCGGCCGGCATCCACAGCGGCGACTCCGCCTGCTCGCTGCCGCCGTACACGCTGGCGGCCGATCTGCAGGATGAACTGCGCCGCCAGACGGCTGCGATGGCCAAGGCGCTGAAGGTCGTCGGCCTGATGAATGTGCAGTTCGCCATCCAGGGCGACGTGACCGCGGGCCTCGCCGCCTGCACGGTCTACGTGCTGGAAGTGAACCCGCGCGCCTCGCGCACTGTGCCTTATGTGAGCAAGGCCACCGGCCAGCAACTCGCCAAGATCGCCGCGCGCTGCATGGCCGGCCAGAGGCTCGCCGATCAGCGCGACCGCAAGGGCCGTGTGCCGGCCGAAGTGATCCCGCCGTACTTCAGCGTCAAGGAAGCCGTCTTCCCGTTCAACAAGTTCCCGGGCGTGGACCCCATCCTCAGCCCCGAGATGCGTTCGACTGGTGAGGTGATGGGTTCGGCGAAGACCTTCGGCGAAGCGATGCTGAAAAGCCAGATCGGCGCCGGCTCGCGCCTGCCGCGCCAGGGCAATGTGCTGATCACCGTGAAGAACAGCGACAAGGTGCGCGCGGTCGCCGTCGCCAAGGAACTGCACGCGCTGGGTTTCACCGTCGTTGCCACTCGCGGCACGGCGGCGGCCATCACCGAGGCCGGCGTGCCCGTCAAGCTGATCAACAAGATCAAGGACGGCCGCCCGCACATCGTCGATGCGCTCAAGGGCGGCGACATCCAGCTCGTCTTCACGACCGTGGACGAGACCCGCACGGCGATTGCCGACAGCCGCTACATCCGCCAGGCCGCACTGGCCAGCCGCGTCACGTATTACACGACGATGGCTGGTTGCGAGGCTGCGGTCGAAGGTATGAAACACCGCGATGGCCTGACCGTGCAATCCCTGCAAGAGCTGCACGCCGAGCTGCTTTAAACTACAGCTTATCGATTCCGCCGCAGCAGCCTGGACCCCGGGCTGCAGCGGCGGAACTCTTTTTGCCAGTGAGTTTTGACATGACGACCATTCCCCTGACCAAGCGCGGCGCCGAGGCGCTCAAAGCCGAACTGCACCGACTGAAGACGGTGGAGCGTCATGCCGTCGTGCAGGCGATTGCCGAGGCGCGTGCCCAGGGCGACCTGAGCGAGAACGCGGAGTACGACGCGGCCAAGGACAAGCAAGGCTTCATCGAAGGCCGCATCCTGGAGATCGAAGGCAAGCTTGCGGCCGCGCAAATCATTGACCCTTCGTCGCTGGACGC
This sequence comes from Pelomonas sp. Root405, assembly GCF_001425165.1. Taxonomy (GTDB): domain Bacteria; phylum Pseudomonadota; class Gammaproteobacteria; order Burkholderiales; family Burkholderiaceae_C; genus Pelomonas. Next base: position 55,432 of record NZ_LMDU01000002.1, on the reverse strand, counting down.
CGGTGGCCGCGTGGTATTTGGTGCGACCGTTGACCTGGAGGAAGAGGCCAGCGGCACGGAAGTGACCTACCAGATCACTGGCGACGACGAGGCCGACATCAAGCATGGCCGCATCTCCGTTGGCTCGCCCATCGCCCGTGCGTTGATCGGCAAGGAAGCCGGCGACGTGGCCGAGGTGCAGGCGCCAGGCGGCATCAAGCGCTACGAGATCGTCGAAGTGCGTTACGAGTGATGTTCGCTCGGCTACAAGCCCTGCTGGCCGCCCTCTGGGGCGGCTTTTTGCTGTGTGTGGCGTTTGCAGCGGCGCCCAGCGCTTTCGCGGTGCTGGAGCGCGCCCAGGCCGGCATGCTGGTCGGCCGGGTGTTCGGCGTCGAAGCCCAGGTCAGCCTGGCGGCCGCGCTGATCCTGATGCTGCTGGAGCGCCGCCGCGCGCGCGACGCCGCGGAAGCGGGTGCTCCCGCCAACATCTTCTCTGCTGAAGTCCTGCTGCCTGCGCTTGCCTTGTTCTGCACGGTTGCCGGCTACTACGGCTTGCAGCCGCTGATGGCAGACGCGCGGACCGGTGCGGGCGTCGCGTCCTTCGCGGCGCTGCATGGCGCTTCGCTGGCTTTGTTCGCGGTCAAGGGCTTGGCGGTGCTGGCCCTGGCGTGGCGACTCAGTCGGCCACGTTCTTCTTGACGCTGGTCAGGCGACGCTTCTTGGCACGCTTGATCTCGCCGCCTTGGGTCACACGCTGATTGCCCATCACCTTGACCTTGCTGACCTGTGGCCGTGCATTGCCGCTCTTGGAGAACTTCACGATCTTGACCACGCGTGGGCCGGGCATGCCGTCCTCGCGCTCACCCTTGGCCTTTTCGGGCATCGGGCGCCAAAGCACGAGCAGCTTGCCGATGTGCTGGATGGGCGCGGCGTTCAGCTCGTCGCAGAGCTGCGCAAACATCGCCTCGCGGGCCGTGCGGTCGTCGCCCAGCACCCGCACCTTGATCAGGCCATGCGCATTGAGCGCCATGTCGGTTTCCTTGACGACGGCAGGGGTCAGGCCGTCGCCGCCGATCATCACGACCGGGTCAAGATGGTGAGCGTCGGAGCGCTTGTCCTTGCGCTGGGCAGGGGTCAGGATGATTTGAGGCATCCCCGTATTATCCCGTGGGCATGAAAACTCAAACGAAAAGCAAAAAGCTCAACAAGGCATGGTTGAACAACCATGTGTCAGACCCTTATGTGCAGCAGGCACAAAAGGAGGGCTACCGCTCGCGTGCAGCCTACAAGCTCAAGGAGATCGACGAGGAGTTGAAGCTGATCCGCCCTGGTCAGGTCGTGGTCGACCTCGGCGCGACGCCGGGTGCCTGGAGCCAGTATCTGCGTCGCCGGTTTGCGCCGATGGAGGCGGGTCGTGGCGGTGCGGCGGTGGGTCAGCTCAACGGCACCATCATTGCGTTGGACCTGCTGGAGTTTGAGCCCATCGAAGGCGTGCAGTTCATCCAGGGCGATTTCCAGGATGAAGCGATCTACGCCCAGTTGGAAGCGGCGCTGGCCGGCCGTCCGGTGGATGTGGTGGTGTCGGACATGGCGCCCAACATGTCGGGCATTGCATCCACCGACGCCGCCCGCATTTCCAATCTGGTCGAGCTGGCCGTGGACTTTGCCGGGCAGCACCTCAAGCCCGAAGGCGCGCTGGTGGCCAAGGTCTTCCATGGCAGCGGCTACAACGAACTGGTGGCGCTGTTCCGCGAGCGCTTCAAGGTCGTCAAGGCCGTCAAGCCGAAGGCGTCCCGTATCCGTTCTTCCGAGAACTTCTTGGTCGGTATCGGATTGAAAAACCGCTGATTACAGGGTTGGCCCCTTGCCACCCCTAAAATCGCCCCCACTGTCCTGAAACCCGTGCCGGGCCATCAGGGCCAAGGAGTCGCAGTGAACAATCAATGGTTTTCTAAGTTCGCCGTCTGGATCGTGATCGCCCTCGTGCTGTTCACGGTCGTCAAACAGTTCGGCGGAACAACCGCACCTGGTAAGCAGGTGACTTATTCGGAATTCCTGGACCTTGTTCAGGCCAACCGGATCAAGTCCGCCACGCTGCCGGATGGCATCACCGGCGACATCTACGCCGAAGACACCGACGGCAACAAGCTGCGCACGCTCGCCACTTACCAGGACCGCGGCCTTGTCGGGGACCTGCGCGCCAATGGCGTGAAGTTCGACATCAAGCCGCGCGAGGAGCAAAGCTTCCTCGTCAGCATGCTGATCAACTGGACGCCAATGCTGTTGCTGATCGGCGTCTGGGTGTACTTCATGCGCCAGATGCAGGGAGGCGGCAAAGGCGGGGCGTTCAGTTTCGGCAAGTCGAAAGCGCGCATGCTGGATGAGGCCAGCAACAACATCACCTTCGCCGACGTCGCCGGTTGCGATGAGGCCAAGGAAGAGGTCAAGGAACTGGTCGACTTCCTGAAGGACCCGCAGAAGTTCCAGAAGCTCGGCGGCCGCATTCCGCGCGGCGTGTTGATGGTCGGCCCTCCGGGCACCGGCAAGACGCTGCTGGCCAAGTCCATCGCCGGCGAAGCCAAGGTGCCCTTCTTCACGATCTCGGGCTCCGACTTCGTTGAAATGTTCGTCGGCGTCGGCGCGGCCCGCGTGCGCGACATGTTCGAACAGGCCAAGAAGAGCGCACCGTGCATCATCTTCATCGATGAAATCGACGCGGTCGGTCGCCACCGCGGTGCCGGCCTCGGCGGCGGCAACGACGAGCGCGAGCAGACGCTGAACCAGATGTTGGTCGAGATGGACGGCTTCGAGACCAACCTCGGCGTCATCGTCATCGCGGCCACCAACCGCCCCGACATCCTGGACCCCGCGCTGCTGCGTCCGGGCCGCTTCGACCGCCAGGTCTACGTCACGCTGCCCGACATTCGTGGCCGCGAGCAGATCCTCAACGTGCACATGCGCAAGGTGCCCATCGGCCAGGACGTCAACGCGTCCATCCTGGCCCGCGGTACGCCCGGCATGAGCGGTGCGGACCTGGCCAACCTCGTTAACGAGGCTGCGTTGTTCGCTGCGCGCCGCGGTGGCCGGCTGGTCGAGATGAACGACTTCGAGCGCGCCAAGGACAAGCTCTACATGGGCCCCGAGCGCAAAAGCATGGTCATGACCGAGGACGAGAAGCGCGCGACTGCCTATCACGAGGCCGGCCATGCCGTGGTGGCGGAAGTGCTGCCGGGCACCGACCCCGTTCACAAGGTCACCATCATGCCGCGCGGCCGCGCGCTGGGCGTGACCTGGCAGTTGCCCGAGCGTGACCAGCACAGCCTGTACTTCAAGCAGATGCTCAACAGCATCAGCATCATGTTTGGCGGCCGCATTGCCGAGGACCTGTTCGTCCACGACATCTCCACCGGTGCCTCCAACGACTACGAGCGCGCCACTCGCATGGCCCGCGACATGGTGACACGTTACGGCATGAGCGAAGCGCTGGGCCCAATGGTGTATGCCGAGAATGAAGGCGAAGTCTTCCTCGGCCGCAGCATGACCAAGACGGCCAACATCAGCGAGACCACGCAGCAGAAGGTTGACAGTGAGATCCGCCGCATCCTCGACCAGCAGTACGCCGTGGCCCAGAAGATCCTCGAGGACAACCGCGACAAGGTCGAGGCGATGACCGAGGCGCTGATGAAGTGGGAAACCATCGACCGCGACCAGATCCTGGACATCATGGCCGGCCGGCCGCCGCGTGCGCCTGACGACAAGCCGACGACGCCCAGCGGTCCGACGGGCGGCACGCCGCCTGTCAGCACCGACGGCGCGCCAGCCGCCGCCTGATCTCCACCCCATCAACGGGCCCGGCCATCCAGTCGGGCCCGTTTTCCATTCCGCCCCATGCACTGGCAGACCTGCCGCTCCCGCATCGATCTGACCCGTCCGCGGGTGATGGGCATCGTCAATCTGACCCCAGACTCCTTCTCGGACGGCGGCAGCCACGGCGACACGCGCACGGCAATCACGCATTGCGAGCGCCTGGTCGCCGAGGGCGCCGACATTCTCGACATCGGCGGTGAGTCCACGCGGCCGGGCGCCCCCCGGGTCGACGCCGAGGCGGAATGGGCGCGCATTGCCGATGTGCTGGCTGCGGCCATCCAGATGGGTGTGCCGGTCTCGGTGGATACCTGCAAGCCGGTGGTCATGCAACGCGCGCTGGATGCCGGTGCGGACATCATCAACGACGTGCAAGCCCTGCAGTCGCCCGGTGCGCTGGCTGCCGTTGCCGGTAGCGGTGCCGGCGTCTGCCTGATGCATATGCGTGGTGAGCCGGCGTCGATGATGGACCTGGCGGTCTATGGCGATGTGGTGGCTGAGGTGGGCGCCTTTCTCGCTCAACGTGCCCAGGCCGCACGGGACGCTGGCATTCCGGCTGACGCCATCGTCCTCGACCCCGGCTATGGCTTTGCCAAGAACGCAGAGCACAACCTGAGTCTGCTCGCCGGCCAGCAGCGCCTGACCGAACTGGGCTACCCGCTGCTGGTCGGCTGGTCGCGCAAGCGCACGCTGGGTGACATCACCGGCCGGGCGGTCGACCAGCGCCTGGCTGCCAGTCTGGCGGCGGGTCTGCGGGCCGTCAGCGCCGGCGCGAAGCTGCTGCGCGTGCACGATGTCGCGCCGATGGTGGACGCGCTCAAGGTCTGGGCCGCCGTCGATGCGGCGACAATTCCACCCCACTGAACACAAGAAAGAGCTCGATGGGCCGCAAGTATTTTGGAACCGACGGCATTCGAGGCACGGTGGGCCAGGGCCCGATCACGCCCGACTTCATGATGCGCCTGGGCCATGCGGTGGGCAGGGTCTTGAGCAAGTCGGCCAAACGCCCGACCGTCCTGATCGGCAAGGACACGCGCATTTCCGGCTACATGATCGAGTCCGCGCTTGAAGCCGGCTTCGCGTCGGCGGGCGTCAACGTGCTGCTGACCGGCCCGTTGCCAACGCCTGGCGTTGCTTACCTGACGCGGGCGCTGCGCCAGGACCTGGGGGTCGTCATCAGTGCATCGCACAACCCGTTTGCGGACAACGGCATCAAATTCTTCTCGGCCAAGGGCGAGAAGCTGCCCGATGCCTGGGAACTGGCGGTGGAGGCCGCACTCGAAGAGGCGCCGCAGTGGGTGGACTCGGCCAGCCTGGGCCGCGCCAAGCGCCTGGAAGACGCGCGCGGCCGCTATATCGAGTTCTGCAAGAACAGCTTCGGCTCCGACCTGACGCTCAAGGGACTCAAGATCGTTGTCGACGCCGCGAACGGCGCGGCCTATCACGTCGCCCCGGACGTTTTTCACGAGCTGGGCGCTGAGGTCATCTCGATCGGCTGCAAGCCCGATGGCTTCAACATCAACGCCGGTTTCGGCGCGACGGCGCCAGGTGCGCTGGTTGAGGCGGTCAAGGCCCATGGCGCCGACTACGGCGTGGCGCTCGACGGTGACGCCGACCGTCTTCAGCTGGTTGACGCCAACGGGCGCCTCTACAACGGCGACGAGCTGCTATACGTGATGGTGGCGGACCGCCTGAGCCAGGGCCTGCGCGTGCCTGGCGCCGTCGGCACGCTGATGACGAACATGGCTGTCGAGCTGGCGCTGCGCTCGCGCGATGTCGAGTTCGTGCGCGCCAAGGTCGGTGACCGCTATGTGCTGGAAGAGCTGGCCGCACGCGGCTGGCAGCTGGGCGGCGAGGGCTCCGGCCATCTGCTGGCGCTGGACAAGCACACCACCGGCGATGGCATCGTCAGCGCCTTGCTGGTGCTGCAATCGGTCTGCCGCAGCGGTCGCAGCCTTGCCGAGCAGTTGCAAGGCGTGGATCTCTTCCCGCAGACCCTGATCAATGTCCGCCTGCAATCAGGCCAGGACTGGAAGACCAACAGGCGTCTGGCGGAGGAGCAGACCGCCGTGACGGCCGAACTCGGTGACAGGGGGCGCATTCTCATCCGCGCCTCGGGCACGGAGCCATTGCTGCGCGTGATGGTGGAAGCCTCGGACGCCGGCTTGGCGCAGCGCTGTGCCCAGCGCCTGGCGGAAGCCGTCGCCGCCTGAACCGTCTCGCCAAAACAAAGGCCGCCCTGGAGGCGGCCTTGCTTTTTGGGCATGCCCCGTGATTACTTCTTCGGCGGCATCAGCACGCGGTCGACAACATGGGCGACGCCATTGGTCGCGGTGATATCGGCCTGCTGCACCACGGCGTCTTCGATGGTGATGAAGCTGCCGGCCCTGGCCAGCGCTACCGTGCTGCCTTGACGCGATTTGGCAGAGCCCTGCTTCACATCGGCGGCGGCCATGCGGCCGTCGATGATGTGATGGCTCAGCACCGCCTTGAGTTGCGCGCGGTCCGCCGCCAGCGCTTCCATTGTCTTGGCTGGCACGGCCTTGAAGGCTTCGTCGCTCGGTGCGAACACCGTCACCGGACCGGCAGCGCGCAGGTCCTCGGCCAGGCCGGCCTGGGCCACCAGGCGGTTGAAGGTGCTGAGCTGAGGCTCGCGGGCCAGCGTGTCGGCCAAAGGAGCCGGCGCGGGGGTGGTGGCGCAAGCAGCCAGCAGCGCGCTGCCCGCAAGGGCGATCAGGGTTGAGCGACGGATCATGTAAAAAGCTCCAGAACAAGGGCAGACGCACTCTAGAAGCTCAATATGACCGTCACGTGAAGCTCAAATGACGATGTCATAAAGCGCTTCAGGCGTCTTCCCAGTGGCGCCTTCTCACGGTCCAATGGCCGCATGCATGACGTGACGGTCACCGAATCGTCACATTGAGTCCCTAGGATGCCGTCATTGTCAAAACCGCTCGCGGAAGGTGTCTCAGATGAACTTTGTCCAGGTCAGCAAGTCTCTTGCGCTCGTCGCAGGTCTGTTCGGCGCTCAAGCGGCTTTTGCTCAGGATGTGACCGGTGCCGGTGCCACCTTCCCGGCGCCCATCTATGCCAAGTGGGCCGATGCCTACAACAAGGCCACCGGTGTCCGCATCAACTACCAATCCGTCGGCTCCGGTGCCGGCATTCGCCAGATCAAGGCCAAGACGGTCGACTTCGGCGCGTCTGACATGCCGCTGAAGGACGAAGACTTGGCCAAGGACGGCATGGTGCAGTTCCCCACTGTCGTCGGCGGCGTCGTGCCCGTCATCAATGTCAAGGGCATTGCCCCGGGCCAGCTCAAGCTGACTGGCGCCTTGTTGGCCGACATCTACCTCGGCAAGATCACGAAGTGGAATGACGCTGCGGTCGCCGCGCTCAACCCCGGCGTCCCGCTGCCTGATGCCGCCATCGCCGTCGTGCGTCGCGCCGATGGTTCGGGGACGACCTTCATCTTCACCAACTACCTGTCCAAGGTCAGCGAAGAATGGAAGACCAAGGTTGGCGAGGGTACAGCGGTGAACTGGCCGGCTGGTGCCGGCGGCAAGGGCAATGAAGGCGTCGCCGCTTTCGTGCAACGCCTGCCCAACTCCATCGGCTACGTCGAGTACGCCTATGTGAAGCAGAACAAGATGACCTACACCCTGCTGCGCAACAAGGACGGCCAGTTCGTGCCCCCCAGCGACACGGCCTTCAAGGCCGCCGCAGCCGGCGCTGACTGGAGCAAGACCTTCTACCAGATCACGACAGAGCAGCCGGGCAAGGATGCCTGGCCCATCACCAACCCGACCTACATCCTCATGTACAAGTCCCAGGAGAAGCCGGCGAGCGCCGCGGCGACGCTGAAGTTCTTCGACTGGGTCTACAAGAATGGCGACAAGATGGCTGATGAGCTCGACTACGTGCCGCTGCCCGACCTGGTGAAGGACCTGGTGCGCAAGCAGTGGGCCGGCCAGATCAAGGACGCTGCCGGCAAGCCCATCGCATTCCAGTAAACACGGGGCGCGAGGCAGAGCCCGGCCCTTGCCGGGCTTTGCCATGTCCGCAGCGCCCTTTCTTGTGACATGACCTTTCGGAGGTTCCTTGGCAGCCATCCTTCCAGCCGGCGACGCCGGCGTCGATAGAAGCAAGCCGCAGACCGCGCCGATGAACCCTCAGCCCAAGCGCCGCCGCGTCGCCCCATGGGCAGACGCTTTGTTCGCCGCCTTGTCGCAGGGCGCTGCGTGGCTGACGCTGGCCCTGATGGCCGGCATCATCGGTTCGCTGATCGTCGGTGCTGCACCGGCCCTGGAGGCTTTTGGCCTCGGTTTCCTGACCAGCACGGAATGGGACCCGGTGCAGGAGAAGTTCGGCGGGCTGGTGATGATCTACGGCACGCTGGCCAGCTCCTTCATCGCGCTCTTGATTGCCGTGCCGGTCAGCTTCGGCATCGCGATCTTCCTGACCGAGATGTCGCCCAAGTGGCTGAAGCGCCCGCTCGGTACGGCCATCGAACTGCTCGCTGCCGTGCCGTCCATCGTCTACGGCATGTGGGGCCTGCTGGTCTTTGGCCCCATCCTGGCCACCTATGTGCAGGCGCCCCTGCAGGCCGCCTTCGGTGGCGTGCCCTACCTCGGCGCCTTTTTCTCGGGGCCGCCGGTCGGCATCGGCATCCTGTCGGCGGGCATCATCCTGGCGATCATGATCATTCCCTTCATCGCCTCGGTGATGCGGGACGTTTTCGAGGTCACGCCGCCGATGCTCAAGGAAAGCGCCTATGGCCTGGGCGCGACGACCTGGGAGGTCGTCTCCAAGGTCGTGCTGCCTTACACCAAGACCGGTGTCGTCGGCGGCATCATGCTCGGGCTCGGGCGGGCGCTCGGCGAGACGATGGCGGTCACTTTCGTCATCGGCAACATGAACCAGTTGAACTCGCTCTCGGTTTTCGAGGCGGCCAACAGCATCACCTCGACGCTGGCCAACGAGTTCGCCGAAGCGGGTGAAGGCCTGCACCAGGCATCGCTGATGTATCTCGGCCTGGTGCTCTTCCTGATTACCTTCATCGTGTTGACCGTTTCCAAGCTGCTGCTCGCCCAGCTCAAGAAGAGCGAAGGAACCCGCACATGAGCTCAATCGATGCCGGCCGTCTGGCCATGCATGCCAAGCGCAAGCGCATGAACTTCGTCGCGCTGGCGCTGTCGCTGGGAGCGATGAGCTTCGGCGTGTTCTGGCTGATCTGGATCCTGTTCGAGACCGTCTATCTCGGCATCGGCGGCCTCAACCTGGCCACCTTCACCGAGATGACGCCGCCGCCGCAGGGCGAGGGCGGCGGTCTTGCGAATGCCATTTTCGGCAGCTTCGTGATGGTTGGCGTGGCCACGCTGCTGGGCACGCCCATCGGCATCTTGGCCGGTGTCTACCTGGCCGAGTACGGCCAGAAGACCTTGCTGGGCAGCGTGGTGCGTTTCATCAACGACATCCTGCTGTCCGCGCCGTCCATCGTCGTCGGCCTGTTCGTCTACGCAGTCGTGGTCGCCAAGCTCAAGAGTTTTTCCGGGTTCGCTGGCTCGCTGGCGCTGGCGCTGCTGGTGATTCCGGTGGTCATCCGCACGACGGAGAACATGCTCAGCCTGATACCCAACGCGTTGCGCGAAGCGGCCTATGCCCTGGGCACGCCCAAGTGGAAGGTCATCATGTCCGTCACGCTGAAGGCGGCCAGCGCAGGCGTCATCACCGGCATCCTGCTGGCCCTGGCACGGGTGTCCGGCGAGACGGCGCCGTTGCTGTTCACCGCGCTGTCCAACCAGTTCTGGACCAACGACCTCAGCTCACCGATGGCGAGCCTGCCGGTGACCATCTTCAAGTTCGCGATGAGTCCGTACGAGAACTGGCAGAAGCTGGCCTGGGCCGGCGTCTTCCTGATCACCGTCGGCGTGCTGCTGCTGAACATCCTCGCCCGCGTGCTCTTCAAGAACAAACATTAAGGATTGACCATGGACGCCAAGATCGAAACGCCCGTGGGCGAGCGAGCCAAGCTCGCGGTGCGCAACCTGAACTTCTACTACGGCAGTTTCCACGCGCTGAAGAACATCAATCTCGACATCCCGGAGAAGAAGGTCACCGCCTTCATCGGCCCGTCGGGCTGCGGCAAATCGACGCTGTTGCGCACGTTGAACCGCATGTTCGAGCTTTACCCTGAGCAGCGCGCCGAGGGCCAGATCCTGCTGGATGGCGAGGACATCCTGTCCAGCGGCGAAGACGTCTCGCTGGTGCGCGCCAAGATCGGCATGGTCTTCCAGAAGCCCACGCCGTTCCCGATGTCCATCTACGACAACATTGCCTTCGGCGTGCGCCTGTTCGAGACGCTGCCGCGCGTGGAGATGGATGAGCGCGTCGAATGGGCGCTGAAGAAGGCGGCGCTGTGGGGCGAGGTGAAGGACAAGCTGAACCAGAGTGGCTCGGGCCTCTCCGGCGGCCAGCAGCAGCGCCTGTGCATCGCACGCGGTATCGCGATCAAGCCCGAGGTGTTGCTGCTCGACGAGCCGTGCTCGGCGCTGGACCCCATCTCGACCGGCAAGATCGAAGAGCTCATCCATGAGCTCAAGACCGACTACACGGTGGCCATCGTCACGCACAACATGCAGCAGGCTGCGCGCTGCTCCGACTACACCGCCTATATGTACCTGGGCGACCTGATTGAATTCGGTCCCACCGCTGAGCTCTTCATGAAGCCCAAGCGCAAGGACACCGAGGACTACATCACCGGCCGCTTCGGCTGATCAAGGAGGACGGTATGGTGGACAAGCATCTCTCGACCCAGTTCGACGCTGAACTCAGCGGCATTTCGACTCGCGTGCTGGAAATGGGTGGCCTGGTGGAAGCCCAGGTGGCCCAGGCCGTGCAGGCGCTCAAGGACTTCAGCCCCGAGTCGGCGGATGAAGTGCTGGCGCGCGAAGGCCGCGTCAACACGATGGAAGTCGAGATCGACCACGATCTCTCGACCATCATCGCGCGCCGCCAGCCGACGGCCCGCGACCTGCGCCTGCTGATCGCGATTTCCAAGAGTATCGCCAACCTCGAGCGCGTCGGCGACGAGGCCGCGCGCATCGCCCGCACCGTGCAGCGCCTGGTGGCCAGCGGCGTGTCGAGCCGCCTGCGCGTGCCGATGTCCGACCTCAGCTTCGAAGCCGAACTGGCCACCGCCCAGCTGCGCAAGGCGCTGGACGCCTTCGCCCGCCTGGATGTCGAGCGCGCGCTCGATGTGCTCAAGCACGACGACGCCATCGACAAGGAGTTTGACGGCCTGCTGCGCAAGCTCATCACCTACATGATGGAAGACCCGCGCACGATCTCGTCGTCCATCGACCTGGTGTTCGTAGCCAAGGCCATCGAACGTGTCGGCGACCATGCCAAGAACCTGGCCGAGGTCGTCATCTACGTGGTCAAGGGCCAGGACGTGCGGCACAACAGTCCCGAAGCCGTCGAAACGATGGTGCGTTGAACATGAGCCGGATTCTTGTCGTCGAAGACGAATCGGCCATCGCCGAACTCATCTCCATCAATCTGCGCCACGCGGGTTTCGAGGTCACGCTGGCAGGTACCGCGAGCGCGGCGCAATACGAGGTCGACCGCGTGCTGCCCGACCTGGTCGTGCTGGACTGGATGCTGCCGGGCCAAAGCGGCGTGGCGCTCGCCCGCCAATGGCGCGGCGCGTCCCGGACCAAGGAGCTGCCGATCATCATGCTGACGGCGCGCGCCGAGGAAGCCGACAAGGTCGCCGGGCTGGACGCCGGTGCCGACGACTATGTCGCCAAGCCGTTCTCGACCAATGAGCTGCTGGCCCGCATCCGCGCCGTGCTGCGCCGCAAGGCGCCCGAGGCGCTGGACAGTGCGGTTGAAGTGGGCCCCTTGCTGTTGGACCCGGGCACGCGCCGCGTCAGCCGGGATGGCACCGAGGTCAAGCTCGGTCCGACCGAGTTCCGCCTGCTGCATTTCTTGATGACGCACCCCGAGCGCGTGCACAGCCGCTCGCAATTGCTGGACCGTGTCTGGGGCGACCATGTCTTCATCGAGGAACGCACCATCGACGTCCATGTCAAGCGGCTGCGCGAGGCGCTGGAGCGGGTGCAATGCGCGCGCATGATCGAAACCGTCCGCGGTGCGGGCTACCGGCTGACACAACAGAGCAGCGCGCTCTCCGCTTGAGGCCCATCGGCAGTACATGACCTGGTTGCTACCTCGGCTGCTGATGGCCCTTGGGGCCGCGCTGTTCGGATTTTTCGTTGGTGTGGTGGTCGAAAAGGTCACGGGCATCGGCAGCCTGGGTCTCGGAACGGCGGTCACGGCGGGCGTTGCCCTTGTGTTGCTGTTGGACGCAGTGCGTGGCAACCGGCTGTTGAACTGGCTGCGCAGCAATCAGCTCGACAACGCGCCGCGCGACACCGGCCTGTGGGGTGAGCTGGGCTATCGCGTAGAGCGCGCGGTTCGTGACCGTGAACGCGCCGTGGCGCGCGGACGGCTGGAGCTGGACCAGTTCCTGTCTGCCATCGAGGCGTCACCCAACGGCGTGCTGATGCTGGACTCGCACGAGCAGATCGTCTGGTGCAACCGCGTCGCGGCCGATCACTTCTCGCTGGACCCGCAGCGCGACCTGCGCCAGCGCATCACCAACCTCGTGCGCGCGCCGGCCTTCGTGGCCTACCTGCAAGCGGGCAATTTTGCCGAAGCGCTGGTGCTTGGCAATGGCCGCGGCCCGGGCACGCTGTCCATCATCGTGCGCGAGTACGGCGAGGGCATGCGGCTGGTGCTGTCGCTCGACATCACCGAGCGGGTGCGTTCCGAGGCGATGCGGCGCGATTTCGTCGCCAATGTGTCGCACGAGATCCGCACGCCGTTGACCGTGCTGTCAGGCTTCATCGAAACCATGCATTCGTTGCCGCTGACGGCGGTGGAGCGCGAGCGCGTGCTGGTCCTGATGAACCAGCAGACGCAGCGCATGCAGACCCTGGTGGCCGACCTGCTGACGCTGGCCCAGCTTGAGGGCAGCCCACGGCCGGCACCGGACCGTTGGGTATCCCTCGACAGCATGCTGCTGCGCATCGCCGCCGACGCAGAAGCGCTGTCGGCCGGACGACATCAGCTGCACCTGAGGGCCCAGACCCATGTCGAACTGGCCGGCATCGAGAGCGAACTGCTCAGTGCCATCGCCAACCTCGTCAACAACGCGGTCCGCTATACGCCGGACGGCGGCGAGATCGAGGTGGCCTGGCGGCTGCTCGATGGCGGCAGCGGCGAACTGGCCGTCGCCGACACCGGCCTGGGCATCGCGCGCGAACACATCCCGCGGCTGACTGAGCGCTTCTACCGTGTCGATGGCAGCCGCTCGCGCGAGACCGGCGGCACGGGCCTGGGGCTGTCGATCGTCAAGCACGTCATGCAGCGCCATGGCGGCGAGCTGATGATCCAGAGCGATGTCGGCAAGGGCTCGCGCTTCCGCCTGGTGTTCCCGGCCGCGCGAGTGCGTCAGGAAAACGATTCAGCCCTGGGCGACGAAGCCGCGTTCAGCGGTGCGGTCCTGTCCGACCACTGACGTCGCCGTCAAAGCCTCCGCAGTAGCACCAACCCGGCGCTGCCGCGGCGGTCCGTCGGGCGCTTCACCTGGGCCATCACCTGCCAGCCCGCCGGCGTCGGTTGGCCGGCGCTGATGACGGCGTGGCTACAGCCAGATGAATCCAGCGAGCCGCGGCCGCGGACCTGCCAGCCACCATGCCATTCCAGCGCGGCCAGGGTTGCGAGGTTCTGGCCCGCCGCAGCCAGGCAGTTGGTATCCGCGGGCATGCGCAGCTTCAGCCGCGCCACCAGGGGCGCCATGCTGCGCGCGTAGTCCAGCGGCGGCAGCAGCAGGCTCATCACCAGCAACCAGCCCAGCGCCACACCGCCTGCGGGAAGAGCCAGGCTTTTCCAGAGCGCATGACGGTGCCTGGCCGTGCGCCAGCGAACCAGCGCCAGCCAGGCCACCGTGGCAGCGATGGCCAGCAGCAGCGCCATCAGGCTGAAGCGAGGCTCGAAGCCTTCAGCCAGGCGACGCAGGTTCGCCAGCGGCCGCGGCGGCCAACCGGTGTGCATGGACAGGTAGTAGAGCCAGAAGAACAGCGCCGCCGCGCTGAAGAAGAACACCGAGAACCAGTCCACCGCGGCCGAAAAACCGCGGGTCAGCGTCGGCAGCGCAAAGGCAGCCAGGATCGCCAGCGAAGGCAGGGCCAGCAGCAGCGCGCGGTCAGAGCCTTCCATGCCAATACAGGCAGCCAGCGGGACCAGCAAGGCGATGGCCGGTACCGTGATGTGGCGCCTCAGGCCATGGCGGCGCCAGCGCCACAGCGTCCAAAGCGCCAGTGGCCCGGACGGCCAGCAGAACCAGGCCAGCAGGCTGAGAAAGGAGGCGACATCCAGGCCTGTTCGCGCGCGCCATGCCCAGCCGTCAAAGGCCCAGGCGGCCAGCACGGCCAGCGTCAATGCGCCCAACAGCCAGACACGCTGATCTTTGGCCTCCGCATAGCTGGAGCGGTGGTTGAGCAGAACGCCCAGCAGGCCCAATGCGCAGGCTACCGTGGGGGCATCGCTGGCGGCCAGCACCGGCAGCGACAGCAGCACGGCCAGCCGCGAGCGGCGGCGTCGGTAGGGCGCTGCGGCAAGTCCGTAGATGAACACGGACACGCCCAGCAACTGCATCAGCTCGGGTGTCGTCTCGTGGCCCAGTTGCAGCAGGCCCAGCGAGGCCATCAGCGCCAGCAGCGCGCCATCGGCCAGCGCGCGCGCGTAGTCGACCGCCTGCGCCTCGCCCCCAAAGGCGAAAGCCACCGGCTGGGCGGCATCCGTGCGCGCCAGGTGGAAGCAGGCATACCAGACGGCCACGAGAACACCGACGAGCACCAGCGCATAAGGCAGCCGGGCAGCGACGGGCGCGTCCAGAAAGGGCAGGACCTTGATCGCCAGTGCACCCAGCCAGTAGGGCAGGGGGCCGCCTTCGGCAGGGATGCCGGCGATGGCGGGCTGCCACCAGGGTGCGTGACCCTGGGCAATGCTGGCCATGAAGCCAAAGGCGCTCAGGTCGGCGCTTCGCCAGGGGTCACGGCCGAAGATGCCCGGCAGCACATAGGCGGCGCACAGCAGCAGCAGCGCCAGCCGCGGCAGGCGTTCGACGCCGCGCTCGGCGACGATGGCGGGAGTGGGGAGGTTCACGCGCTGAAGTTCGATGGAGCCGGGCGGCATGATGCCGTCAAAAGAGGGCCGCAATGGCAGGGCGGCTTCACGCCCAGCGTCTTATTGGGACGAGAAAAACAAAAGGGCAGCCTGAGCTGCCCCTTGTGGGTTGACGCGGCACAAGCCGCCAAGCCGCTTACTTCTTGAGGTGGGCAAACTTGTTGCGGAACTTCTCGACGCGACCACCGAGGTTGTCGATGCTCTTTTGCGTGCCCGTGTAGAAGGGATGCGACTCGCTGGTGGTTTCCAGCTTCACCAGCGGCATCTTCTTGCCATCGATCTCGATGGATTCCTTGGTCTGCAGCGTCGAGCGCGTCACGAACTGGAAACCGTTGGACTGGTCGACGAAGACGACGTCGCGGTAGTTCGGGTGAATGCCTTCTTTCATGGGAACCTCTTAGGTCTGGTCGGGAGCCACGCCGCAAAGCTTCATAGCGATGGCGACGCACTTTCCGAAGGTTGTCTGGGCGGAAAACCCGCGATTCTAGCGGGCTTCGCTGCGGTTTGGCTAATTCTGGGTGCCGGGCCTACCCGCCGCGCCGCATCATGTCGAAGAAATCATGGTTGTTCTTCGACGCCTTCATCTTCTCGAGGATGAACTCCATCGCCTCGATCTCGTCCATGTTGTAGAGCAGCTTGCGCAGGATCCAGCTCTTTTGCAGGATCTCGGGCTTGAGCAGCAGCTCCTCGCGGCGCGTACCCGACTTGTTGATCAGCAGCGAAGGGTAGACGCGCTTCTCGGCCATGCGGCGGTCCAGGTGGATCTCGCAGTTGCCGGTGCCCTTGAACTCTTCGTAGATGACCTCGTCCATCTTGGAGCCGGTGTCGATCAGCGCGGTGCCGATGATGGTCAGCGAGCCGCCTTCCTCGATGTTGCGGGCCGCGCCGAAGAAGCGCTTGGGGCGCTGCAGAGCATTGGCGTCAACGCCGCCGGTCAGCACCTTGCCCGAGCTGGGCAGCACGTTGTTGTAGGCGCGCGCCAGGCGGGTGATCGAGTCCAGCAGGATGATCACGTCCTTCTTCAGCTCCACCAGGCGCTTGGCGCGCTCGATGACCATCTCGGCCACCTGCACGTGGCGGGCGGCCGGCTCGTCGAAGGTCGAGCTGATGACTTCGCCGCGCACGGTGCGGATCATCTCTGTCACTTCCTCGGGGCGCTCGTCGACGAGCAGCACGATGAGGTGGCAGTCCGGATGGTTGGCCACCAGCGCATGCGCCAGGCTCTTCATCATCTCGGTCTTGCCGGTCTTGGGCTGCGAGACGATCAGCGCGCGCTGGCCTTTGCCGATGGGCGCCACCAGGTCGATGATGCGACCGGTGATGTTTTCATCAGCCTTGTAGCCTTCGCGTTCGAGCTTGAACTGCTCCTTGGGGAACAAGGGCGTCAGGTTCTCGAACATGATCTTGTTCTTGCTCTCCTCCGGCGTCTGGTTGTTGACGCGGTCCACCTTGACCAGCGCGAAGTAGCGCTCGCCATCCTTGGGGACGCGCACTTCACCTTCCACCAGGTCACCGGTGTGCAGGTTGAAGCGCCGGATCTGGCTGGGCGACAGGTAGATGTCGTCCGTCGATGCCATGTAGCTGGCCTCGATCGAGCGCAGGAAGCCGAAGCCGTCGGGCAGCACTTCAAGCACGCCATCGCCGAAGACCTGCTCGCCGGCCTTGGCGCGCTTCTTCATGATGGCGAACATCAGCTCCTGCTTGCGCAGGCGCGTGACGTTGTCGATCTCCAGCTCCTCGCCCATCTGGATGAGGGCGGAGACGTGAAGGGCTTTGAGTTCGGAAAGATGCATGGGTGGACACCCGTCAGGGGTCGCAGCGCCAGCCAAGGCGCAACGACGATTCCACGGCCGTCCCATGCTGAGCGAATGACGGGCCGTTCAAACAGCGAACGGCGCGGATTCGACAACTAACCAAGTGGAGGGAGGGGGGCCGAGACCACGCTGGCTGGGTTCCTTGGAACCCGGGGCGTGTTGGCTTTGGCTGCTGCGGCGAGGCGCCGGGAGGCGCGGTCAACACCGCAGCAGTTGGCGCGATTATAGGTTCGCGTCGAGGAAGGCGGTCAACTGGGCCTTGGACAGGGCGCCGACCTTGGTGGCGGCCAGCTGGCCGTCCTTGAACAGCATCAGTGTCGGGATGCCGCGGATGCCGAACTTGGCCGGCACTTCACGGTTCTCGTCGACATTCATCTTGGCGACCTGCAGCTTGTCGCCGTAGCCGGTGGCGACCTCGTCCAGGATGGGCGCGATCATCTTGCAGGGCCCGCACCATTCGGCCCAGTAGTCCACCAGCACGGGCTTGCCCGCCTGGATGACGTCGGCGTCGAAGGACGCGTCGGAAACATGTTTGATCAGTTCGCTGCTCATGGGAGGATTCCTTGGCCTCAAAGGGTTGGCGGTCGCCGCGAAGGCGCCGTCCGAATAGGCAAAATCATTGTGACATAGCCACTTTGTCCGGACGGTCGCGAGGTTGACCGCAACATGGCAGGACGTGAGGGCGGGAGGCCTGAATTGCAAGCATTGAAGCTGGGCCTCGTGCCGGGTGAAGACATCGACGGGTTCTGGCGCCGCGTGGCGGCCGTCAGCGCCGACTGGCTGGCGGGGCAGGGCGCCGCCGCGCGTGACGCCGTGCTGCTGCTGCCCTTCGCGCAGCAGATCGCGCCGGCGCGCCGCGCATGGCTGGCCCAGGGCGGCTGGCAGCCGCGCATCACCACCAGCCGCAGCCTGGCCTCGACGCTGGCGCCTACCGCGCTGGCCGCGCCCGACCAGCTCTCCGGCGATGCCGCCATTGACGTCTTCACGGCGGACCGGCTGCTCGCCGACCAGAGCTGGGTGCAGCCGCTCAAGCGCAGCAGTGCGCGCGACTACCGCGTGGCGCTCGCCCGGCTGGTCGACACCGCCCAGGCGCTGGCCCGCGCCGCGGCCCAGGTGCCGCCGACCGAGCGGCCTGCGTTCCTGAGTGCCGCGCAACAGCGGCTCGCCGCTCTGGACGCCGGCCCCGGCCTGTTGGAGCGCGCCTTGGCCCAGGTCGCATTGGCCTGGGTGGCCAGTGATGACCGCCAACCCGCCACGGACACGCTGTTCGCACTGCGGCCCAGCGCCTGGATCTGGCTGCGCGCCGGTGGGCCCGACCCGCTGGCCCAGGCCCTGCTCGCGGGCGACGCGCCGGCTCTTTGCCTGGATGCCGAACTGGACCTCGACCAGGCCTGGCTGGGCTTCACGCCTGCCGCGCATGTGGAGGAGGCAGTGGCAGACGATTTCGAGACCTTGGCCGAGCAGACCGCCACGGCCGTTGTCCAGCATCTCAATGCCGGCCGCCGGCCGGTTGCGCTGCTGGCCCAGGACCGCGTCGCCATCCGCCGCGTACGGGCGCTGCTGGCGCGCCAGGGCGTGCCCGTGCATGACGAAACCGGCTGGACGCTGGCCACCACGCCTGCCGCTGCCGCGCTGATGGCCCTGCTGCGCGCAGCGCTGTCGGGTGGCGTGGTGGACGACTGGCTGGCCTGGCTGAAGTCGCCGCTGACGGCGGGCTGGGACGTCGGGGGCCTGAACGGGCTGGAATCCCGCTGCCGCCGCTTCGGCTGGCGCCAGGCCGCCCAGCTCGACGCGGCCACTCTGCCGCCTGCTACCGGCGCAGTCTGGCAGCGGGCGCGCTGTCAGCTGGAGCCGCTCGCGGGCGGCGCTCGCACGCTGGGTGGCTGGCTGCTGGGCCTGGGTCAGGCGCTGAACGGCCTTGGCTCGCTGGCCGAGGTTGAAGGCGGCGAGGCCTTGCTGGAGACGCTGTGGATCTCGCGCAACCCCTGGGCCGGCAGTGCGCATGAACATGCGCTGGCGCAGACGCGGCTGCGACCCGAGGAATTTCTTGCCTGGGTGGATGACAGCCTGGAGGCCGCTCAGTTCGAGCCCACCGAAGAACCGGGCACTGCCGAAGTGATCATCACGCCGCTGGCTCGCGCGATGCTGCGGCCGTTTGGCGCCATCGTGCTGCCAGGCGCAGATGCCGCCACGCTGGGCCCCGTGAACCCCCAGACCGGCCTGCTGGCCGATGCCGACGCGGCCGCACTGGGCCTGCCCAGCCTTTCTGACCGCCGAGAGGCCGAAGCCCTGGGCTTTGCGCAACTGTTGCGAGCGCCAGTGCTGACGCTGCTGCGCTGTGCCTTCGCCGGTGCCGAGCCATTGCCGCCGAGCCCGCTGCTGGAGCGGCTGGCCAGCGGCCGTGCCCTGGACCGTTGGGTCGACGAGCGCGAGCTGCTGACGCCGCGCGGCCGGCCACAGTACCGCGCCGCTGCAACCGCCCAGGGGCGCCTGCCGGCGGCCCTCAGCGCCAGCGCCATCGAGGCGCTGCGCAACTGCCCCTACCAGTTCTTCAGCCGTGCGCTGCTCGGCCTGCGCGAAGCCGACGAGCTGGAGCAGGAGGCGACCAAGCGCGACTACGGCACCTGGCTGCACGCCGTGCTGAAGCGCTTCCACGAGTCGCGTGATGGCGGTGACGACGATGCCGCCCTGCGCGCCGCGGCCGATGCCGAGCTGGCGTGGCTGGATGCGGCCGACTTCCTGCCCTTCACCGCCGCCTTCGAGCGGCTGAGGCCGCTCTATCTCGCCTGGCTGGCCGAAGCCGAGGCCCGTGGCCAAAGCTATGCGGCCGGCGAGGTGGATCGCGACTGCAAGCCGTTCGACGCGCCGCTGGACGGCTTGCTGCTCAAAGGCCGCATCGACCGCATCGATGACGACCGCGCGGGCCAGACCTGGCTGCTGGACTACAAGACCGGCGATGCGAAGGGCCTGAAGGACAAGGTGACCGCGAAACTGGAGGACACCCAGCTTGCCACCTACGCGTTGCTGATGGGCGCAGAGACGGGGTTGCAGGCCGCCTACCTGGTGCTCGACGACGGCAAGGGCATCGCGCTGCTGCCGCACGAAGACGTCAGCGACACCGCGCTGGCCCTGCGCGACGGTCTGCAAGCCGACCTGATGGCCATGCGCGATGGCGCTCCGCTGCCCGCCCTCGGTGAAGGCAAGACCTGTGACTACTGCGAGGCCCGCGGCCTGTGCCGGAAGGATGACTGGACATGAGCGGCGCCGAACTCGCCTACTGGGCCGACGGCCTGCGCATCCCGCGTGAGCAGTTCTACGCGCTGGCCTGCGACCCGTCCCGCAGCATCGTCGTCGAGGCCTGCGCCGGCGCGGGCAAGACCTGGATGCTGGTCTCGCGCATCCTGCGTGCGCTGCTGGCCGGCGCCGAGCCGCAGCAGATCGTCGCCATCACCTTCACCCGCAAGGCCGCCGGCGAGATGCGGCAGCGCCTGGCCGAATGGCTGGCCGAATTTGCGCATGCGAGCGAGGCCGAGCAGCTTGCAGCGCTGCGCCAGCGCGGCGTGTCCGAGGCCGACGCTGTCGCGCTGCGCCCCAGGCTCGCGGCGCTGCAGGCCGCGCTGTTGCGCGGCGGGCGTGCGGTGGAGGTGCGCACCTTCCACGGCTGGTTCTCACAACTGCTGCGCGCCGCGCCGTTGGCCTTTTTGCAGGCCCAGGGCATCGCCCCCGAGCTCAAGCTCATCGAGGACGAAGCGGAGCTGATGCCGCAGCTCTGGCGGCGCTTCCACGTTGCCGTGCTGGCAGACGAGGCGCTGCGGGCCGACTTCCAGTCGCTGACGCAATCGCGCGGCCGCTTCAACCTGCGTGAGTGGCTGCTGGGCGCCTTTGCCAAGCGCGTGGAGCTGCGCCTGGCCGAGGCCGCCGGTGTGCTGGAGACCAGTCTGCCGGGCGCGGCGGACCTGCTGGGCACCACGCCCGAGCGCTTCTTCGAGCATCTGCGCGAGCCGCTGCAGGGCTTGGCCCGGCTGCTCGGCGCCGCCAAGGGCAAGAAGGCGCAGGATGCTGCCGCGGCGCTGGAGCAGGCGCAGGATTTCGACGCCGCCTTCGCCGCGTTGTTCACGCTGAAGGGCGAGCCTCGCAAGTTGGGCCTGGACTGCTCGGACCTCGACGAGCTGTGCGACGAGCTGCAACGCCTGCGCGCGGCCATCGCCCAGCAGCGCGCCGCCGACGAGCACGCCGCGATGCGCCGCCTGAGCCTGGTGCTGGTGAGCCACTTCGAGGCACTCAAGCGCGAGCGCGGCCTGGTCGACATGAACGACCTGGAGCGCGGCGCGCTGGCCCTGCTGGCCGATGCGCAGACGGCCGGCTGGGTGCAGCAGCGCTTGGACGCCCAGGTGCGCCACCTGCTCATCGACGAGTTCCAGGACACCAGCCCGCTGCAGTGGCAGGCGCTGCACGGCTGGCTGTCGGCCTATGCGGGCGCGGGTGCGGGCTCGCCGCTGTCGGTCTTCATCGTCGGCGACCCCAAGCAGAGCATCTACCGCTTCCGGCGCGCCGACCCGCGCGTGTTCGCGGCAGCGCAGGATTTCGTCTGCGACGGGCTGGCTGGCGTGCGCCTGGCCTGTGACCACACGCGGCGCAATGCGCCCGAGGTGCTGGCCGCCGTCAACGCCGCCTTCGACAGCGCCCAGCGCGCCGGTGCCTACCAGGGCTTTCGCCTGCACACGACCGAAGTGGCCGGCGTGGACGACATGGCGGGCCTGTGGTCGTTGGATGCCGAGGTCGTCGCAACGCCTGCCGCACCCGAGGCAGACCCGCTGCGCTGGCGGCCAAGCCTGACCGAGCCGCGCCGCGAGCCCGAGATCAGCCGCCGAGCGCCCGAATGCGAACGCGTCTGCGCGGCCATCGTCGGCTTGCTGCGGGCCCGTCCCGAGCTGCAGCCTGGAGATCTCTTCGTGCTGGCGCGCAAGCGCGACCCGCTGCGTCAGTTGAGCGAGGCGTTGACGGCGGCGGGTGTGCCGCATGCGGCGCCCGAGGAGCAGCCACTGGCCGAGATGGTCGACGTGGCCGACCTGCTGGCGCTGCTGGACGTCCTGGCCTCGCCGGGCCATGACCTGTCGCTCGCCCACGCGCTGCGCAGCCCGCTGTTCGGCGCCGATGAGGCGGACCTGCTGATGTTGGCCGAGGCCGCCGGCACGGCCGAATGGCTGGGGCGACCAACTGCCGAGCGGCGGTCGTGGTGGAGCGCCCTGCAGGGCCTCGCGTCGCCCAGCCCGGCGATGGCGCGCGCACAGGTGCTGCTGCGCGGCTGGGCCGAGCAGGCGCGCCAACGCACACCGCACGAGCTGCTGGACCGCATCGTCCACGAAGGCGACCTGTTCGCGCGCATCGCCGCGGCCGTGCCGGCGCCAGACGCGGCCGTTCGGCTGCAGAGCGTGCAGGCCTTGCTGCGCGCCGCGCTGGACCTGGACGGCGGCCGCTACGCCCAGCTCTACGGCTTTGTGCGTGCGCTGAAGAGCCGCCCCGTCAAGTTCGTGCCGGCCGCCGCGCCCGATGCGGTGCAGCTGCTGACCATCCACGGGGCCAAGGGTCTGGAGGCCGAGATCGTCTTCCTGATCGACACCGACGCCGCGCCGCCCAAGGCCGAGACGCTGGGCCTGCTGCTGGATTGGCCGGTGGGGCAGGCAGCGCCGCGCCGCGCTGCATTCCTGGCTTCCGAGGCGAGGCCGCCGCCATCACTGCAGGTCCTGGTCGATGAGGAGCGCGCCGAGCGCGAGCGCGAGGAGCTCAACGGCCTGTATGTGGCGTTGACGCGGGCGCGGCGGGCACTGGTGCTCAGCCACACGCCCAGCCGCAGCCAGGCGACGAGCTGGTGGGCCAGGCTGCAGCCGCTGGCCCGGCGCTGGCCCGTCCCGATGGCCACTGGCGGCCGGGCCGACGCCGCGCCGCCTCGCTTGGCCCCACTGCCGCGCTGGCAGCCGCCCGCGCCCGTTGCCGCCCGCGACGGCGCGGCCCGCAACGAGCGCCAGGCGCGTGTCGGCGAGGCGCTGCACCGCGTGCTGGAATGGGCCTCGGCACCGGGCCAGACCCAGCCGCTGGCCGTGCTCACGTCGGCCGCCTCGCAGGCCTTCGGCCTGGACAAGAAGGCGCGCGAGCAGCTGGCGCAGGCGGCCCAGGCCATCCTCGCCAGCCCTGACTGCAGCGCCTTCTTCGACCCAGCGCGGCTGCGCTGGGCCGGCAACGAGGTGGCCGTGGGTTCGGGCGGCGACGATCAACGCATCGACCGGCTGGTGCAGCTGGACGATGGCCAGTGGTGGGTGCTGGACTACAAGCTGGGCGCCACGCCGGAGCGCGATCCGGCCTATCTGGCGCAGATGCGCGACTATGTCGCGGCGGTTCAAAACCTGCAGCCCGGCGAGCCGATTCGCGCTGCTTTGATCAGCGGCACGGGACGATTCATTCCTGTCGCATAGAATGCGCAGCTTGTTCGGGGCGTAGCGCAGCCTGGTAGCGCATCTGCTTTGGGAGCAGAGGGTCGCGAGTTCGAATCCCGCCGCCCCGACCAAACCTCTTCAGCAACCCGCCGCTGGCTCTGGCCACGGCGGGTTTGTTTTTTGAAACCCCTCATCCCGGGGCTTCGATCCGAGGGCATCCCCCAAAGTCCGACCGAGCGGTCGGCCGGGACAATGCCCGGCTTTGCTTCAACCCTGGCGGGGCCACAAGCGCCGCCCGAGATTCCATGGCACTCCAACACCTGACCGACGAGCAGATCGCCACCTGGACACGCGCCCAAAAGGACGAGTGGTGGTTCAAAAACGTCTTCCGCGGCGACATGGCCCAGTTGACGCTGCGCTCAGGCTTCACCGGCTTCCTGCTCGGCGGCATCCTGTCGGCCACCGGCCTGTACATCGGCGCCAAGACCGGCATCGCCATTGGCGTGGGCCTGACGTCAGTCATCCTCGCCTTCGCGTTGTTCCGTGCACTGCATGCCAGCGGCTTCGCACAGGACTACACCATCCTGGAAAACAACTGCACGCAGTCGGTAGCGACCGCTGCGGGCTACGTCATCACGCCGCTGTTTTCCAGCCTCGCGGCCTACATGCTGATCACCGGCGTCATCCCGGCGTGGTGGCAGTTGATGGTGTGGATATTCGTCGTCGCGATGATCGGCGTGCTGCTGGCCTTCCCGCTCAAGCGCCGCTTCATCAACGAAGACCAGGCTCCGTTCCCTGAAGGCCGCGCCTGCGGCGTGGTGCTGGATTCGCTTTATCACGGCGCCGGTGGCGAAGGCATGTTCAAGGCCAAGCTGCTCGGCGTGGTGGCTGGCTTCACGGCCCTCTACCAGGCCATCGTCAGCGACGGCTGGATGAAGCTGGTCCAGTTCAAGATCCTCATGCTGGACAAGTGGGCCGGCATGTCGGTCCCCTGGCATCTGCATGAGCGCCTGGACCACTACTACTACGCGTGGGCCGGCAAGACGACGGCGCTGATCCCGACCATCATGGGCACCGACATCCGCCAGCTCGGCCTGCGCCTGACGCTGGATGCTGCCATGCTGGGCGTCGGCGGCCTGATGGGCATCGCCGTGGCCACGAGCTGCTTCCTCGGGTCCTTCATCAACTTCGTCGTGCTGGCTCCCATGATGATCCAGGCCGGCGACATCGCGCCGCGCCTGGCCGCCGACGGCACGCTGATCCCGCTGAACCGCGCCGAGATCGTCAACCAGTGGTCGCTGTGGTGGGGCGTGACCATGATGGTCGTTGGTGCGCTGGTCGGCCTGCTGGCAAAGCCGGAGATCTTCAAGAGCATCTTCAAGCGCAAGGCGGCGCCGGTGACCAGCGCCGGCGGCAACGGCGACCTGCTCAAGGACATCGAGGTGCCGCTGTGGATCAGCTACGTCGGCGTGCCGTTGTTCAGCCTGCTGGGCAGTTATGTCACGCACGTCTTCTTCAACGTGCCCTTCTGGCTGGCCCTGGTGTCGCTGCCCCTGATCTTCGTACTGACCATCATCTGCACCAACTCGATGGCGCTGACCTCGTGGACGCCGACCGGCGCGCTGTCCAAGATCACGCAGTTCACGATGGGCGCGCTGGACCGCACCAACCCCGGCTCCAACCTGCTGCCGGCGGGCATGACCGCTGAGATCGCCTCCAACGCGGCCAACCTGCTGTCCGACATCAAGCCCGGCTACATGCTCGGCGGCAAGCCGCGCCACCAGGCCATCGGTCACATCATCGGCAACCTGGCCGGCGTGATCTTCTGCGTGCCGTTGTTCTTCCTGCTGTTCCTGACGCCCGACGCCAACGGCGTGCGCAGCGTGACGACGCTGGTGTCCGACCAATTCGCCATGCCGGCGGCCCTGCAGTGGAAGGGCGTGGCCGACATCATCGCCAAGGGCCTGAAGGGCCTGCCGACGTCGGCGTTGATTTCCATGGCTGTGGCCGCGCTGGCCGCTGTTGCGATGGAAGTGGCGCGCATCAAGACCAAGGGGCGCTTCCAGCTCTCGGCCGTGGCCACCGGCCTGGGCGTGGTGCTGCCGCCCGAGGCGGTGCTGGCGATGTTCGTCGGCGCGGTGCTCTTCTTCGCCATGGGCCGCAAGCACAAGACACCGGGCACCCCCGGCCACCGTGTCTGGGTCGAAGGCATGGAGCCGATCTGCGCCGGCCTGATCTCGGGTGCTGCGCTGATGGGCATCGGCAACGCCATCATCAACGTGCTGATCTAATTCGGTCTGACTGTCCGTAGCTCAACTGGATAGAGCAGCTGCCTTCTAAGCAGCAGGTCGGGGGTTCGAGTCCCTCCGGACAGGCCACCATCGCATCAGAGCGCCCAGCGTCCTCAAGGACCCGGGCGCTTTTTTCATGGCGAACCGGCGCATGGCTGCACGCGGTCTCGGCCGGCGTCCATCCCCCTTAAGAGGGAGACGGTGGGGGATGCCCACCCGGCCATCCCCCACCGACCCCACTTAAGGGCGATTCCCGCGGGGGGGCCGGGCTCCGAGACTGGCTCCATCGACACAGGAGCCGCCATGCAATCTCAATCCGACACGCCCACCACCGATGACGCCCGCTGGGCGAGCGCCGCAGTGCTGCGCATCACCATCAGCCAACTGCGCGAATGGGAGATCGACGTTGCCCGGCATGGCGTCACGTTGCCGAAGGCCGATGAGGAGGCGTGGGAAGGTACCGAGCTGGACTTTCGCCGGACGGTGTTGTGAAGCCCGCGCTGTTCCCATCCAAGCCCGCCCGGCGGCCGCTGTTCGCAACCCTGGCCCAGACCTCGGTCCAGCAATTGCGTGACGCCCTTCGCCGCTTGACTTCAATCCACGCTGCCGCCGCTCACGACGGCGATGAAGAGCCGTTTCCTGCCGGCGCCGAGGACAGTCGGTCGAGTTGGACCGAGTGGGAGGAGACCAGTTTTGACGTCCGCCGTTTCCACGGCTGAGCCAGATGACCCCCTAGGACAGGCTGGCCAGCATGGTGGCCTCGGTCGCTTCATCCCAGGCCAGCGGGTACAGGCTGCGTGCCGAACCCAGGCGATCCGGCATGCCGCCCCAGAGGGCGATCTGCTCGCGGATGTCGGCGAAGGCGATGCTCATCAGCACGGCCGGCGCCTCGACACGAGGGTTGTGCCGGGGCTTGGTGCAGGGCACCAGCCCCAGGCAGCGCCGGTAGAAGGGCACGTGGCGCGGGTTGACTTCGACAACCAGGCGCTCGCAGCCGGCGCGACGGTGGGCATGCAGATATCCCAGGTGGAAGATCTGGGCCAGCACGCGCTTGGGGTCGTGCGAATGCTTGTCCACGGCCAGGCCGCCGAATTCGCAGAGCTTGACACCATCCGCCCGCCATTCATCCAGCTCGGCGCCGAACAGCAGGTCGGCGTGCAGGCCGCCGGCGCCGTCGAAACGCACGGACAGCGTGCCGACGATGGCCTCGCCGTCGCGAGCGGTGCAGACGATGTCGCCATCCTGGTTGCGGCTGCTGTAACGCTCGCGCTTGGTCAGCAGGCCACGGTCGCTATAGCGGCGCTCGACGAGGTCCCGCGCGTCGCCGTCCAGCGCACCGAAGCCGCTGTTCAAGGCGAGCGACGGGTTTGCAAACTTGTTCGGCGTCGACGCTCGCGGCGTCGGTTGAGATACGTGGAACATCGGCTGCATCCTCAGCGTCCATTGGCAAGCGGCGCAGTCTATGGACCCATAACCCCAACGAGCCCGCATCTCACAGACCGATACATGGCTCACATGGCGTTCATGCGGTTTGTCACGTGATCGAGCCTCAAGTGGGGTGGATCCCGCGGAATCGCACCATCGAGGTGATCGGGCTGTCGTCCTACAAACCGGCGCCCGCGGGTGGCCTACATTGGCTTCGGGCTTCGGCCCCCTGCTGTTCCTCCCTGAGCAGGCGCCTACCGTGACAGCGGAAGGCGGTTTTCAACCCCGGCCTGGTGCCGGGGTTTCTTTTTTGCGCTCAGCCCACGGTTGCCGGTGACACCCGGTCGCCCGGCCCCATGCCGGTCCAGCGCTTGAACGAGCGCCGGAAATTGGCGCCGTCGAAGTAGCCCAGCGCCTGCGCGACCGCGTCGCGGCTGTGGCCGCACGGCCCCAGCAGGTACAGCGCTACATGACTGCGCGCACGGTCAATCTCGGCCTGATAGTGCGTGCCATGGCGTGACAGCCTGCGCTTGAAGGTGGCCGCGCTGCCGCCGAACGCTTCGGCCAATGCCTCCAGGCGCGGCGGGTCGGCCAGTTGCCGCAACAAGCAGTCTCCCAGCGCCGCCAGGAAGCCGCGGCGCAGCGCCTGTGGGTCGGCCTGGCGGGCCAGTGCCAGCTCGGCGAGCCCGGGGGCGGTGGGGGCCGGCCAGCCGGGCTCGATCCAGGCGCGCGGTAAGCGCATGGCGTCGACCTGGCAGCCGAAATGAAGCTCTGGCCCAAGATGCACCGCATGCTGAGCCACGTTGCGCGGCGCGGTGCGGTTGAAGCTGAACTGCCACGGCAGACGGCGCCCGGCGCGCCAGCCGCACAGGCTGGCCACGGCGCTCATGTGCAGGTCGATGACAAAGCCGCGCAGACCCGCCGGCAGGCCGCAAGCATCGGTCCACACGAGGATCAGCTCGCGTTCGTCCACCAGCAAACGCGGCGTCAGCAGCGGCGTCAGCCGGCCGGCATGCCGGCACAACAGGCGCAGTGTGTCGACCAGGCTGGGCGCCTGCAGCAGCGCCTGGCTGGCCAGGCCGTAGTGGCCGGGCAGCAGCAGCCGGCCCAGTTCGAAGGCGCTGTCGGCGCCGGCCTCGCGCAGCGGCGCGAGCAGCTCCAGCAGCTGGCGCGGCGAGATCAGCGCCTGTTGCGGCCAGGGCAGGGCGACCCCCCGGTGATGAGCGAATTCGGACAGCAGCGCGGCGTGGTCGGCCACCGGCAGGCAGGCGGTGTCGATGTCGTAGGGCGGCAGGCCGGCGTCGGCACCGCCCAGCCCCAGCGGCAGCAAGGCGTCGAGCTGCAGCTGAAGGTTCACAGGCGCCTCAGCAGGCCCAGCAACAGCTGCGCTGGCGGCTCGCTGCCGGCCGTGTCGCCGTGCGCGGCGCGCACCGGCAAGCGCAGGCGCTGGCCGTCGCTGCCGTTGAAGTTCAGCGGTTCGAGCGCGGCCTTCAGTTCGTCACCCAGCCGCCGACCCTCGGCCGCGCCGCAATCGGGCAGCAGCACGACGAAGCGGTCGCCGGCATAGCGGCACAGCAGGTCGCCGGGCCTGAGGTTGAGCAGCAGCGTCAGGCTGGCGGCTTCCAGCGCGTGGTCGGCCGCCTGCATGCCCAGCTCACGCGTCAGGCGGTCAAAGCCATCGAAGCCCAGCATCAGCACGCAAGCCGTGCGGCCGAGGCTGCGTTCGAGCTGGATCTGCTCGGCCATGTAGCCGGCATCGGCCAGCTGCGTGACACGGTCGACCGCGCGGTGGTCGCGCAGGAAGCGCTCGCGCTGGGCGAGCTGCCGGCTCAGCACGCGCTGCTCCTGGCGCCAGAAGTGCAGGCCCACCGTCAGCAGCACCATGCCCAGCGGCGTCAGCGCCTCCAGCCAGTTGTCCCAGACGGCGGCCTTGGGCAGGCGCCAGACCTCGTCCAGCGCGTCCACCCATTCGCCCACCAGCATCCCGGCCAGACCGAGCGTCAGCCAGGTCGTCACGCGACCAGCAGGCCGGCTGCCGCGCACGTAGACGAGCCACACGCCCACCATCAGCGCCATGCCGCCTTCGGCCAGCACGTCCATCCCGTGCCATTCCACCAGCGGCTTCACGCTGCCGAGTACGGCAAACACCAGCGTCAGCCCAACCATCAGCACGGCGAGCAGCGGATAGAAGACCTCGCGCAGCAGCAGGTTCAGCGGCAGGTCAAGGCGCGGGCCAGGGAGCGTCAGGCGGTTCATCGCGGCATCGTATGAAGGCCGTGTGACAGCGTGGCGAAGGCGCGGCGGGGGAGTCGGATCGGCTCACGCGCCACACCGGCGTGCGCCAACCCGCCTTTGTGACAACCGATTCAAACGGGCGCCATGGGTGGTCGCGAGCATGGCGGCTATCCACCCACTCAGTCGGCATTTGCAATGCATCACAACAACAAACTCCCGCGCCTGAGCCTGCTCGGCCTGGCCCTGGGCCTGGCCTTCTCGGCCCAAGCCCAAACCCAGCCCCGGCAGCTCGACAGCGTCGTCGTCACCGGCCAGCGCGCCAGCCTGCGGTCGGCGCTGGACAAGCAGCGCGACGCTCAAGGGCTGCTCAGCGTCGTGCATGCCGACGCCATCGGCCAGCTGCCTGACGACAACGCCGCCGAGGCGCTGGCCCGGCTGCCCGGCGTGACGCTGGAGCGCGACCAGGGCGAGGGCCGCTTCGTGCGGGTGCGCGGCCTCGGGTCGGACTACAACACCATCAGCATCAACGGCGCCACGGTGCCGGCCTCCGAGGCCGGTCGCCGCGCGCCGGGGCTGGACGTGGTGCCGGCCGGCCTGATCCGCTCGCTGGAAGTGCACAAGACGCTGACACCCGACATGGATGCGAGCAGCCTGGGCGGCAGCGTCAGCGTGAACACGCTGACGGCGTTCGACGTGCAGGGCAGGCTGCTGGTGCTGGATGCCGGTGCCAACCACGACAGCAATCTGGGCAAGACCCGGCCCCGCGCCGGGCTGACCTTCGCCGACCGCTTTGCAGACGGCAAGCTGGGCCTGGCCGTGTCGGTGTCACGCGACCAGCGCCGCTTCGCCAGCGACAACGTCGAGACCGGCGGCGCCTGGGACGAGGACGGCAAGCTGGAGGAGCTGGAGCTGCGCCGCTACACCATCCTGCGCTCGCGCACGGGTGCGGCGATGAGCCTGGACTGGCGGCCCGCCGCCGGCCAGCAGCTGTATCTGCGCGGCTTTGCCAGCCGCTTTACCGACGACGAGCAGCGCCAGTCGCTGGCTGTGGAGTTCGAGGATGCGCAGGGCGCCGGTGAACTGGGCGAAGGCACGGTCGTGCGCAGCCTGAAGGCACGCAAGGAGACGGCCCGCACGGCGTCGCTGGCACTGGGCGGCAGCGTGGAAGCAGCGGGCTGGCAACTCGGCGCCGAGGCCGGCCTGGGCCGCGCGGAAGAGCGGACGCCCGAGGGGCTGGCGGGCGCAGCCTTCGAGGCGGACTTCGCCGGCCTGGGCTTTGCGGACAGCCGCCGCCCGCTGCTGCAAAGCCCGGCCGCGCTGCGTGATGCGTCGGCCTACGAGCTGGACGAGGTGGAGGTGGAAGACAGCCGTGCCCGCGACCGCGTGCGCCACCTGAAGCTGGACCTGAAGCGCAGCTTTGACCTGGCCGGCGGCGCCAGCCTGGAGTTCATGACCGGCGCCAAGGCCACGCGCCGCCACAAGGACAACCAGCAGGAAACGTATGTGCTGGACAGCGACACGCTGGGCGAGCGCGGCCTGGCCGACGTGGCCGGCAGCGGTGGCGTCAGCTACCCATGGGGCGGCGGCTTCGGTCCGGCCATCGACGCGGGCAAGGTGCGCGCGCTGTGGCGCGGCATCGACCTGGCCGGCTCGCGCGACGATGAAGATTCGTTGGTGGGCGACTTCGACATGAAGGAAAACATCGATGCCAGCTATGCCCAGGCCACCTGGGAAAGCGGCGGCCTGCAGCTGCTGGGTGGACTGCGCATGGAACGCATCACGTTCAAGGCGCGCGGCATGGCGCTGTTCAATGAAGAAGCGCAGCCCGTCAGCGTCGACACACGCAGTACGCATTGGCTGCCTGCGCTGCTGCTGCGCCACGACTTCGGCAACCAGCTGCTGTTGCGCGCGGCGCTGACGAGTTCGCTGGTGCGCCCCAGCTTCGAGCAGCTGTCGCCGGGCATGCTGGTGGACGGCGACGAGGCCGAGCTGGGCAACCCCAGGCTCAAGCCGCTGCGCTCGCGCAACCTGGATCTCGGCGTGGAGCAAGGCCTGGGTCGCGACGGCACGCTGTCGGCCTATGTGTTCACCAAGCGCATCAAGGACTTCGTCTTCCAGACCGACCTGGCCGGCAGCCCCGGCTGGGAGGATTTCGACGAGGTCGTCACCTACGCCAATGGCGACAGCGCCAAGCTGCACGGCGTGGAGCTGGCCTATGCGCAGGCCCTGCGCGGCCTGCCGGCACCGTTCAACGGTCTCATCGTCGGCGCCAACGTCAGCTTCGTGAGCTCCAAGGCGCGCGTCGGCGGCTACGACGGCGGTACCTGGAAGAGCCGCGAGATCAGTCTGCCCAGCCAGTCCGACCGCAGCTTCAACCTCAGCCTGGGCTGGGAGGGCCACGGCTTCAGCACGCGCCTGGCGATGAACCAGCAGTCCTCCTACCTGATCGAGGTCGGCGACGTCTTCGACGCGGCCAAGGACCTGCGCGTGGACGGCCAGAAGCGCCTGGACTTCTCGCTGAAGTACGCGCCCAGCAAGCAGCTGGAATTCGGCTTCGAGGCGGCCAACCTGATCAACGAGCCTTACTACGTCTATCAGGCCACGCCGGCGCAGAACGCGCAGTACGAGCGCTATGGTCGCAGCGTCAAGATCGGCGTGAAGTGGAGCCTGCACTGATGAAACGCGTTCTCCTGACCCTGGTCCTGACGGCCTGTCTCAGCGGCGCCCAGGCCGAGCGCTTTGCGTTGGGCAAGGCAGCGCTGGAGCTGTACGACGACGCCGGCCGCGTGTTGGCCCGGCATGCCGTGCGCGCCAAGCACATGGACCAGCGCCACGACGGCGGCGCGCTGGCCGTGCTGCAGGACGCCGACAGCGGCCAGATCCAGCTCTGGCGCGCCGAAGGCGGCCAGTTGAAGCGCGACGCGGCCTGGGCCCCGCCGGCGCTGGGGGTCGAGCAGCTCTGCCTCTACCGCGACCCGCAGGGCCTGCTGCAGCTCTTCCTGCTCGGCAACGAAGGCTTGTCCGAGCAATGGCTGATCGACGGCCAGCGTGCGCTGCCGGTGCAGCACCTGGCCACGCCACTGGCGCCCAGCGCCTGCCGCGTGCGCGATGCCGAGAGCACGCTCTACGTTGCCGAACCCGGCGTGGGGCTGTGGGCGCTTTCCGCCAACGCCGAGCGGGCCGGCCGGCGCCTGCTGATGGCCGATGCCGAGTCGGGCGAGAAGGCGCTGCATGCGCGACTGGACACCTGGCTGGCCGAGCACCCAGCTGCCGCGGCGCCGATGCGCCCACCCGTCGTGCTGCCGACTGGCCAGACCCAGCCGATGCGCGAGGCCGGCGATGCGGCCGACGACCCCGCCATCTGGGTGCACCCGACGAGCGGCGCGCAGAGCCTGATCCTCGGCACCGACAAGAAGCGCGGCCTGGCCGTCTACGGCCTGAATGGCCGCGAGCGCCAGTTCCTGCCCGTGGGCCGCATCAACAACGTCGACCTGCGCCAGGGCTTGGCCTACGGCGGCCGCAAGCTCGACCTGGCCGTGGCCACGCAGCGCGACGAGGCCGGCCTGGTGCTGTTCGGCGTGTCGGCCGGCGGCAAGGTGAGCGAACTGGCGCGGCTGAAGACCGGGCTGGACGACATCTACGGTGTCTGTGTCGGCCGCAATGCCGAGGGCGGGCTGGATGTCTTCCCGAACGACAAGGACGGCCGCGTGCTGCGGCTGCGGCTGAAGCTGTCAGGCAAGACCTGGCAGTCCGAGCAAGTCGCCGAGTTCCGCCTGGACAGCCAGCCCGAAGGCTGCGTCGTCGACGAGGCGAATGGCGCGCTGTTCGTCGGCGAGGAGAAGCGCGGCGTCTGGCGCTTGGACCTGTCCACGGCGGGCAGTGCGCCACAGCTGGTCATCACGGCCGGCCCGGGCCTGACGCCCGATGTGGAAGGCCTGGCCCTCCACCCCGGCCGCGGCTGGCTGGTCGTGTCTTCGCAGGGCAGCGACTCCTTCGCCGTCTACGACATCAAGCGGCCATTCGCGCAGCGCGGCACGTTTGCCATCGGCATCAACACGGCGCTCGGCATCGACGCCGTGTCGGAAACCGATGGGCTGGACTTGACCGGCGCCAACCTGGGCGGGCCCTACGCCGAGGGTGTGCTCGTCGTGCAGGACGGCCACAAGCGCCTGCCGCACGGGCCGCAGAACTTCAAGCTGGTGCCTTGGGCGGCTGTCGAGAAGGCGGTGCTGACGCGGCGGTGAGCGCCCGGCGCTTCAACCCAGCGCCGCGCTCGGTCGGATTGCTGACCGCGTGACAGAGCGGCGCAGACCCTGCTAGTCTGCCGCCCGCCAAGGTGGCATACGGGAGCAGCGGCATGGCGGAATTGACGGTCAACGGCAAGCGGATGCAGTACGAGGCGGAAGCCGATACGCCGCTGCTCTGGGTGCTGCGCGAGCAGCTGAGCCTGACGGGCACCAAATACGGCTGCGGTGTGGCCCAGTGCGGTGCGTGCACGGTGCACATCGACGGCGCGCCGGTGCGCAGCTGCGTGATGCCGGCTTCGGCGCTGACGGCGGCGCAGAAGGTCACCACCATCGAGGGCCTGGCGCCCAATGCTTCCCACCCACTGCAGAAGGCCTGGGACGCGCTCGACGTGCCGCAGTGTGGCTTCTGCCAGAGCGGCATGCTGATGGCCGCCGCAGCGCTGTTGAAGAGCAAGCCGAAACCGACCGACGCCGACATCGACGCGGCCATGACCAACATCTGCCGCTGCGGCACCTACAACCGCGTGCGTGCGGCCATCCACCTGGCGGCCGGCCAGGTGCAGCGCAAGCAGATTCCCATCGTCATCGAGGGAGGCCAGGCATGAGCGCCGTTCTGAACCGGCGCGGCTTCCTCAGCGCCACGAGTGCCGCTGCCGGCGGCCTGATGGTCGGTTTCCATGTGCCGGGTCTTGCCCAGAGCGCCGAACCCAACGCCGCGCCCGAGCTGAACGCCTGGGTGCAGATCCTCCCGGACGAGACCACGGTCATCCGCATTGCGCGTTCCGAGATGGGGCAGGGCACGCTGACCGGCCTGGCCCAGTTGGTGGCCGAGGAGCTGGAATGCGACTGGGCCAAGGTGAAGACCGAATACCCGACGCCGGGCCAGAACCTGGCGCGCAACCGCGCCTGGGGCAGCATGAGCACCGGTGGTAGCCGCGGCGTGCGCGAGTCTCATGAGTACGTTCGCAAGGGCGGGGCTCTGGCGCGCGCGCTGTTGATCCAGGCGGCGGCCAACCAGTGGAATGTGGCCGTCGTGGAATGCGCGACGGCCTCGGGTTGGGTGACCCATGGGGCCAAGAAGCTGAGCTACGGGCAGCTCGCCGCCGAGGCCGCCAAGCTGGCGGCGCCGGCCGACATCCAGCTGAAGGACGCCAAGGACTGGAAGCTGGCCGGCCGACCGATGAAGCGCCTGGACACCAAGGCCAAGCTGGACGGCTCGCTGGTCTACGGCATGGACCTGCAGTTGCCCGGCATGCTGAACGCGGCCATCAAGGATTGCCCGGTGTTCGGCGGCAAGCTCAAGAGCTTCGACGCGACCGAGGTCGAGAAGCGGCCGGGCGTGAAGAAGGTCGTCAAGGTCGGCGACACGGCCGTGGCCGTGGTGGCGGATACCTGGTGGCGCGCCAAGACGGCGCTGGACGCGCTGCCCATCGTCTGGGACGAGGGCGCCAACGCGACGCAGAACAGCGCTGACACGGCCGCCATCCTGAAGGCAGGCCTGGACGCCGACACGGCGGCGGTCGGCAGCGCCCAGGGCGACGTGAAAGCCGCGCTGGCCGGTGCGGCGCGCAAGGTCGAGGCCGTCTACAGCTACCCGCACCAGAACCACGCCTGCATGGAGGTCATGAACGCGACCGCCAAATGGACGCCGGAGCGCTGCGAGGTCTGGACGCCGACGCAAAACGGCGAGGCTGCGCTGGCCGCGGCGGCCGAATCGTCGGGCCTGCCGCCGTCCGCCTGCGAGGTCTACAAGCTGCACCTGGGCGGCGGCTTCGGCCGGCGCGGTGCCGTGCACGACTGGGTGCGCCAGGCCGTGGCCATTGCCAAGGAGCTGCCCGGCACGCCGGTCAAGCTGATCTGGACCCGCGAGGAGGACATGCTGCACGGCCGCTTCCACCCGGTCACGCAGTGCAAGTTGACGGCCGGCCTGGACGCCGCGGGCAAGCTGACTGCGCTGCACATGCGCATCTCCGGCCAGAGCATCGTCGCGGGCATCTTTCCGCAGAACATCAAGGACGGCAAGGACCCGGCCGTCTTCCAGGGCCTGAACGCCGGTGGCGCGGAAGGCGCGCTGGGCTATGCGGTGCCCCACCTGCTGATCGACCATGCGATGCGCAACCCGACGGTGCCGCCGGGCTTCTGGCGCGGCGTGAACCTGAACCAGAACGCGGTCTATCTGGAGTGCTTCCTCGACGAGGTGGCCCATGCCACCAAGCGCGACCCGCTGGAGCTGCGCCGCGAACTGCTGACCGCAAGCCCCAAGCATCTGGCCGTGCTGAACGCCGTGGCCGCCAAGGCCGGCTGGGGCAAGCCACGGCCAAAGGGCCGCCACCTGGGCCTGGCGCAGATCATGGGCTTCGGCAGCTATGTGGCGGCCTGCGCCGAGGTGTCGGTGTCGAAGAAGGGCGAGCTGAAGATCCACCGCATCGTTGCCGCCACCGACCCCGGCCATGCGGTCAACCCGCAGCAGATCGCAGCGCAGGTCGAGGGCAGCTTCGTCTACGGGCTTTCCGCAGCGCTTTTCGGCGAGATCACCGTCAAGGACGGCCGCGTCGAGCAGCAGAACTTCGACACCTACCCGGTGCTGAAGATGGCGCACATGCCGGCCGTCGAGACCATCGTCATGCCCTCGGGCGGCTTCTGGGGCGGTGTCGGCGAGCCGACCATCGCAGTGGCGGCGCCGGCGGTGCTGAACGCGATCTTTGCAGCGACGGGCAAGCGGGTGCGCGACCTGCCGCTGAAGAACCAGCCTCTCGTGTGATGTACGCGCTGGCCCTGCTGCTCGTGGCGGCCGGCGCCCAGGCCGAGCCCGGTGACGCGCAGCGCGGCCGGGCGCTGGTGGCCGACCGCACGCAGAGCCTGTGCCTGCTCTGCCATGCGCTGCACAGTGCGGGCGATGCCAACCAGGGCAATCTGGCGCCGCCGCTGGACGCCAGCGCGGCGCGCCTGGATGCCCAAAGCTTGCGCGAGCGCATTGCCGACATGCGGCGCTTCAACCCCGCCACCGTGATGCCACCTTTCCGCTCGACCGAAGGCCTGCGCGACGTGGCGCCGGCCTGGGCCGGCAAGCCGGCGCTGACGGAGCAGCAGCTCGACGACATCGTGGCCTATCTCGGAACGCTGGCCAGGCCATGAAGCGGCGCGAATTCGTCATGAGCGCCACGGCGCTGGCGCTGCTGCCCGAGGCGCAGGCCAGCGACGAGGCGATGCAGGCGGCCATCCGTGACTGGGCCGGCCGCGACCCTGTGGCGGGGGCATTGAAGATCGAGATTGCCGAATTGGTGGAGAACGGCAACGCGGTGCCAGTGCGCGTCGTTGCCAGCGAGCCGGTGACGGGCCTGGCCCTGTTCACGCCGCTGAACCCGGAGCCGCAGGTCGTGCAGGTCAGCCTGGGCGCGGGCAACGGCAAGCCGGAGTTCGGCACCCGCATGCGCCTGGCGCGCAGCCAGCGCATCGTTGCCGTCGCCAAAGCGGCAGACGGGCGCTGCTGGCAGACAGGCATGGATGTCATCGTGACGCTCGCTGCCTGCGTGGAGCCCTGAGCATGAAGCCCCCACGCTCGCTTCGCTCGACGCCTTGCAGGCCGCACCGGGCCAGTGGCCCGGTCCTTCGTCAGCCACACAGCGTCCACTGGACGCTGTGTGTGCGGACTCAGCCCCCCGAGGGGGCGCCAGCGCCCTTGGGGCGGCCCGGCAGGCGCTGATGACCACCCGCGCGGTCATCACGCTGCCCGCCGCCATCAAGGCCGGCGAGCCCTTTGAGGTGCGCGCAACGGTGGCGCATCCGATGGAGACCGGCTACCGCGCCAGCGATGAAGGCAACCGCCTGCCGCGCGACCTTGTCCGGCGGTTTGAATGCCGGCTCGATGGCGAGCTGGTCTTTGCCGCCGACCTGTTCGCGGCCGTCTCGGCCAATCCGTATTTGGCCTTCTGGGTGCGGGCCGACAAGTCCGGTGAGCTGACCTTCGTCTGGCGCGGCGACAAGGGCTTCGAGCACCGCGAGACACGCCGGTTGACCGTGGCATGAGGACTGCGCTGCTGCTGCTCTTCGTCGCGCTCCCGGCGGGGGCAGACGAGCGCCGCTCCGGCCGCGACACGATGAGCCCGGCGCTGCGCACGCTGCAGGCCGACGATGCGCAACACCCCGCGCAGCTCGCGCTGGCGCTCGGCCGCGATCAGTGGGCCGCCGGTGACAAGTCTTGCGCCAGCTGCCACGGCGAGCCCGCGAAGCTGCGCGGCGCCGCCACGCGCTACCCCGCGTGGGATCACGGTCTCATCGACCTCCCCGGCCGCATCCAGCGCTGCCGTGTGCGCCACCAGCAACAGCCCGCGTGGCAGCCGGAGGCCGAGCCCCTGCTGTCGCTGACGGCCCTGGTGGCACAGCAGTCGCGCGGCCTGCCGCTCAAGCCGCCGCAAAGCGCGGCGCTCGACAAGGCCGCGAGCCAAGGCCAGCGCCTCTACACGACCCGCATCGGCGCACTCAACCTGTCCTGCGCCCAATGCCATGACGACCGCGCGGGGCTGCGCCTGGGTGGCAGCCTGATTCCGCAGGGCCATGTGGACGACTACCCGGTCTTCCGGCTGGAGTGGCAGTCGTTGGGCAGTCTGCAGCGCCGCCTGCGGGGCTGCCTCAGCGGCGTGCGAGCGACGGTGTGGGCCTGGGACAGCGACGAACTGCTGGCGCTGGAGGTCTATCTCGCGCGCCGCTCGGCCGGCATGGCGATGCAGCCGCCGGGTGTGCGACCCTGAAGCCCCGTCGCCCACGCCGGAGACTGCCATGCCCGACTACCTTGCACCCGGTGTCTATGTCGAAGAGCTGACCACCCGGCCCAAGGTCATCGAAGGGGTCAGCACATCCACCGCGGGCTTCCTCGGTCCCTGCCGCTACGGGCCTGTGGCGGGCGCGCCGGTCGTCATCACCAGCCTGTCGGAGTTCGAGCGCCTGCATGGCGATGGCGGCCCCCTCGTCTTTGCTGCAGACGATGCGGCGGGGCGCGTGAATTACCTCTGGCATGCGGTGCGCAGCTTCTTCGATGAGGGCGGCAAGCGGCTGTACGTCAGCCGTGTGTTCCGTCCGCAAGGCGGCGCCGATGCCGCGGACCTGGACGACGGCCATGGGCGCGCATCGGCGGGCATCGCGCCGCATGTGTTTCGCGTCGTCGCACGCCACCCCGGGGCGATGGGCAATCTGCAGGTCCGCTTTACCGTCAAGGTCGGCCCCAACCTGCTGCCGACGCTGGCCGGACTCGGCGTTGGCGACGTGGTCTGGAGGTCTGCGGTGGGATCGCGTCGGGCGGTGCGTCGCATCGCAGAGCTGCCGGTCTGCATCGCTGGCAAGGGCGATGACGGGAGCTGGCGCTTCAGCGGCGGCGGGGCAGGTTTCTCGCTCGACGGCGCCGATGCGATCTGCGCCCTCACGCTTGACATCGAAGTGCTGACTGCGGCGGGCCGCTCGCTGGGCGCCTGGCAGGGGCTGCCACTGCGCCCGGACCGCATCTTCGACCGGTTCGGCCTGGATGGCGACGCTCCCATCGTGCTGGTCGACGGCAGCGCGGCAGGCACAGACGTTGTCAACCATGGCATTGACCTGCTGCGGGCTTTGGCTGCGCTGCCCGACGGCCTGAAACTGAAACGTGGCCTGCAGGCCACGATCCATCTGACCGGTGGCAACGACGGCGTGCTGCCCGCTGGCGCCGACTACGAGGGCCAGGCCGACCCGGCGCTGGGCCAGGCCACGGGGCTGAAGCAGTTCGAGCTGATCGACGACATCGCCACCATCGCCGCCCCCGGCGCCAGCGATGCCGCCACCATCAACAAGCTGCTGATCGCACACGCCGAGCACATGCGATACCGCATCGCCCTGCTTGACCCGCCCCAAAGGCTGAGCGTCGCCGGGGTGCGCGACTTCAGATCGGGGCTGGACAGCAACCACGCAGCGCTTTACTACCCCTGGGTGACGGTTCAGGACCCGCTCACGAACCAGCCGCTGAACCTGCCGCCGTCTGGTTTCGTCGCTGGCATCTTTGCCCGCAACGATGTCGAGCGCGCCGTCTTCAAGGCGCCGGCCAACGAAGTGGTGCGCGGTGCCATCGGCTTCGAGACGGTGATCAAGGCCGCGGAGCAAGAGGTGCTCAACCCCGAGGGCATCAACTGCTTCCGCTCGCTCGCGGGCCGCGGCCACCGGCTCTGGGGCGCCCGCACCGTCAGCAGCGACCCCGAGTGGAAGTACGTGAACCTGCGGCGCTACTTCACCTACCTTGAGCACAGCATCGACAAGGGCACGCAGTGGGTGGTGTTCGAGTCCCACGGCGAGGCCCTGTGGGCGCAGGTGCGCGCGGCGGTCAGCGACTTCCTTTTCAATGAGTGGCGCATGGGCGGACTGCTCGGCGACAAGCCCGAACACGCCTTCTTCGTTCGCTGCGACCGCTCGACGATGACGCAGAACGACCTGGACAACGGGCGGCTTGTCTGCCTGATCGGTGTGGCGCCCTTGAAGCCGGCGGAGTTCGTCATCCTGCGCATCGGTCAATGGACCGC
Source organism: Pelomonas sp. Root405 (assembly GCF_001425165.1). Lineage (GTDB taxonomy): Bacteria > Pseudomonadota > Gammaproteobacteria > Burkholderiales > Burkholderiaceae_C > Pelomonas. The sequence continues at coordinate 15,354 of NZ_LMDU01000002.1, read as the reverse complement.
TGACCGACCGGTCTGACGGCGGCTCAGCGCTGCTCGACCTGGCGCTTGCCGAACAGCGCCTCGCGCGCCTTGTCGTCGGTCAACGGCTTGCGCGCGCCGGCCAGCACCTCGACCCCGCGCTGCACGGCCGGGCGCTTGGCGACCTCGTCGAACCAGCCTTTGAGATGCGGGTAGTCGTTCATCTCGACGCCCTGGTTCTTCCAGGAGCGCAGCCAGGGGAAAACGGCGATGTCGGCAATGCTGTACTCGGCCCCGCCGATGTAGGTGGCATGCGCCAGCCGCTTGTTGATGACCGTGTAGAGCCGCTTGGCCTCATTGGTGTAGCGGTCGATGGCATAGGGCAGCTTCTCGGGCGCGTAGATGCGGAAGTGGTGGGCCTGGCCGAGCATGGGCCCGACGCCGCCCATCTGGAACATCAGCCACTGCAGCACCTCGTACTTGCCGCGCACGTCGGTGGGCAGCAACTTGCCCGTCTTGCCGGCCAGGTAGAGCAGGATGGCGCCGCTTTCGAACAGCGAGATCGGCTGGCCATCGGGACCGTCGGGGTCGGTGATGGCCGGGATCTTGTTGTTGGGGCTGATGGCCAGGAAGTCGGGCGTGAACTGCTCGCCCGCACCGATGTCCACGGGATGGACCCGGTACGCGAGGCGGCACTCCTCCAGCATGATGTGCACCTTGTGGCCGTTGGGTGTGGGCCATGAATACACTTCGATCATTCTTCGCCTCCTGCGATGTGCCTAGCAAGCGGCCCCATTCTCAGACTTCCGCACGACTCATGGTGGTAAAGCAAGTCAAGCACTGGCTCGTGACCCGCGCCAACGCAGCCCGCTGGCGTCCGATCGAGGACTGGGCCGAGGCGCGTGGCGCCGAGTTCACGCAGACCCGTGACGGCCAAGGCTTCCTCATCGAGCAGCCCACGGCGGCACCGGGGTCGCTGCGCATCGAATGGGGTGTGTCACAGCGCAGCTATCTGCCCGGCTCGGAGCTGCGCATGCGCTGCGAGATGAAGCTGCACCATGACCTGCAGTTGATGGTGCTGTGCCGCACGCTGATGGAGAACCTGGAGCGCGCCGTCTTCGAGGCCTACACCGACACGCTGAAGACGCGCGTCGACACTGACACGCCAGAGGAAATGCGCTGGCTGGTGATGTTCCCGAAGTTCAACAACGCGAGTTCGCAGCTGCTGCGCCAGCGCTATGGACTCGTGGGCGTGACCAAGGATCTGACCGGCGCCTGGCTGGACGGTGAACTCAGCGAGGCGCTGGTGCAGGCCAGCCAGGACCTGCTGCCCGAAGGCCACCCCTTCGTGCTGATGAGCATGCGCGGCAACCTTTATCTGCGCACCGAGATGAGCGAGCCCGACCTGCCCAAGGTGCAGGCCTTCGTGCGCCTGCTCGAATGCGCCGCACGCGAGGCACTGCGCGTCAACGCCCGGCTGTCAGACAGCGGCGCCTGGCCGACGACGACGTCCATCGCCTTCACGCCTTCGACGCGCCCTGGCGACGTAGCCTGACGCCTGAGTTGTCCGGCCGTTCCGGGCCGAGCGCTGGGCCGCTCCCAAGCCGGCCCGCTATGGCGATGCGCTGGCCGGTCAATCCGGCAGGCATCGCCGTCCCCTCGGGGGACCGACTAGATCGCGCGCGTTTAGCGCTGCGAACTGGGCGAGGGGTTCACGATTTCTGAGCAAAGCTCCAGGCGAGTTCGGCTAGCGGCCTGGCACTTGTCGCGGTTTCTTTGGCTTGGGCGCTGGACGCCGTGCCGTCGACCACCCGCTTGGCAATGCCCTGCACGATGGCCGCGATGCGGAACATGTTGTAGGCCATGTAGAAGTTCCAGTCGGCCATGACGGCATCGACGTCCGTGCGACCGGTGCGCTCGCAGTAGCGCTGCACATACTCGCGCTCGCTGGGGATGCCCAGCTCGACCAAGTCCTTGCCACCCAGGCCACGCGCCGCGCCCGAGGTCTTGATGTGCCAGCTCATGCAGTGGTAGCTGAAGTCGGCCAGCGGATGGCCGAGCGTGGACAGCTCCCAGTCCAGCACGGCGATGACGCGCGGCTCGGTGGGGTGGAAGACCAGGTTGTCCATGCGGTAGTCGCCATGCACGATGCCGACCTCGCGCTCGTCACGTGCCGACGCCGGGATGTGGGCCGGCAACCAGGCCAGCAGCGCGTCCATCGCCGGGTTGGGCTCGGTGACCGAGGCCAGGTATTGCTTGCTCCAGCGGCCGATCTGGCGCTCGAAGTAGTTGCCCGGCTTGCCGTAAGCCAAGAGGCCCACGGCCTTGAAGTCGACATGGTGCAGGGCCGCGATGACGCGGTTCATCTCGTCGTAGTGGGCTGCGCGCTCGGCGTTGCTCATGCCGGGCAGGCTCTGGTCCCACAGCACGCGGCCGGGCATGAAGGACATGACGTAGAAGGCGCGGCCGATGACGCTCTCGTCCTCGCACAGCGCATACATGGTCGGCACGGGCACGTCGGTGCCGGCCAGCGCGCCCATGACCTGGAACTCGCGCTCGATGGCGTGGGCCGAGGGCAGCAGCTTGGCCACCGGCGCGGGCTTGCTGCGCATCACGTACTGCGCGCCCGGCGTCTTCAGCAGATAGGTCGGGTTGGACTGGCCGCCCTTGAACTGCTCGATGGCGAGCGGCCCGGCAAAGCCTTCGACATGCGAGGTCAGCCAGGCTTCGAGTGCCGCGGTGTCCAGGGCCTGGGCGAGGGGACGGGTGCCGGTGAATGCTTCCATGCCGGCGATTGTGCGCGGCACGCCCGTCGCCGGGTGTCCCGTTCGTGGCAGCGGCTCAGCGCGCCGCAGCGGCCAGCAGCTTCTCGCGGCTCAGCACGACGAGGCGGGTCGGCTCCACCCGCACGGCACCTTCACGCTCGAATGCCTTGAGTTCCTGGTTGACGCGCTGGCGCGAGGCGCCGAGCAGCTGGGCCAGGTCTTCCTGCGCAAGCTGCAGGCCGATGCGGATTTCGTCACCCTCCTGCACGCCATAGGAGCGCGCCAGCAGCAGCACCTGCTTGGCCAGGCGGGCCGCGAGCGGCCGGGTGTTGAGGTCCTCGATCATGTCGAACATCAACCGCAGCCGTCGGCAGTTCAGCCGCAGCAGCGCGTCGTAGAGCTCGGAGTGGGCCTGCAGCAGCGCGCGGAAGTCGGACTTGCGCACGCACAGCAGCGTCGTCTCGCCATGGGCGTAGGCGTCGTGGGTGCGGGGCAGGCCGTCGAACAGGGCGATGTCGCCGAACCAGGTGCCGGGCTCGACATAGGTCAGCGAGATCTGCTTGCCGGCCAGGGACACCGAGCTGACGCGCACGGCGCCCTTGGCCACGGCCGACCATTCCTCGGCGGGCTCGCCGCGGTGGGAAAGCATGGTCTCGTCAGGCAGGCGGCGCACGAAGGCGCGTTGCAGGATGTCATTGCGCAGCGGCTCGGACAACTTCGAGAACCAGGGGCCCTGGTCGATCTGCTGGCGTTCGGCGGGGGTGAGGCTGAGTGCGTTCATGGCTTGAGGCATTGTGCCGGCCCGCCGCTGCCTCGTCGGTGGCCGGCCCCATGCTAGAGTGATTCGCGTTGTCCCCACCCTCTCTCAACCGCTTGTAGCCGCCCGCAGTCAATGCCCCTTACGGCCCTGCGCCCGATGTTGCTGGGTGCCCTCACACCCGCTTTGACACTGCTGCTCGGCGTGGCGCCTCAACCGGCCCAGGCACTGGGGCTCGGCCAGCCGCTGATCCATTCCAGTTTGGGCCGGCCGCTGGATGCGAGCATCCCGCTGACCCTGGCCGAGGGCGAACGACTGAGCGACGCCTGCCTGCGTGCCGAGGTCTCGGCAGGTGATTCGCGCGTACCGGCGGGACTGCTGCAGTTGCGCGTCGAGGGCGAGCTTGGCCAACAGCGCGTCCGCCTTCAAAGCCAGGTGCGCATCGAGGAGCCGGCGTTGCGCATCACGCTGGCCCTGGGTTGCCCACTGCGGCTGACGCGCGAGTTCAATGCCTTCGTCGACCCGCCGGCCAGCGCGGCCTCCGCGCCCGAGCCGCCGCCGCCGGCAGTCGCGCCGCCGGCGCCCCCCGTTGTCGAGCCGGTCGCGCGTTTGCAGGCCGAGGCGCCGCCCGCACCGACACCGGTCGCACGGCAGCGCCCGCGGCCCAAGCCGCGTGCAAGCGGCCCACGCCTGCTGCTGGAGCGGCCGGAGGTGCTGGTTGCCGAGGCGCCGCGGCCCGCGCAGCCAGCAGCCAGCGCGCCGGAGCTGGAGCTGACGCCGGAGCTTGAAGCGCAGATCGTGCAGCTGGAGCAGACGGTGGCGCAGCTGCGCGCGGAGCTGCTGGCACGCCAGCAGGCCGACGCACAAGCTACGTCCGCAGCCATCCCGGCGCCGCCGCCTGCCGCGTCGGTGGCGGTGCCCGCGCCCATTCAGAGCGTGCGGGCGTCACCCCATCGCGACCCCATGACCTGGGTGCTGACGCTGGCCTTGAGCCTGCTTGCCGGTTCCGCCGCCTTTTACTTCAGCCGCTGGCGCGACCAGCGCGCGCGGCGCGAACTGGCCTATTGGCGGGCCCTGCATGCGGCGGAGGGGGCCGGCCTGCCGCCGGCTGCGCCTTCGCCCGGCATCGCGCCGCCGGTGGTCGGCGTGGCTGCAGCGTTGCCGGATGAAGGCCAGCACCAGATCACGCGTCCGCAGCCCCGGCCGATGCCCTGGGCCCCGGCACCCTCCGCTTCCTCGGCGGCCGCCCCCGTGCCGCGCATGGAGGCCACCCAGCCACTGCCGGTGCAAGCGGCAGCGGCGCCGGTGCTTTCCAATGAGCTGACCGTTGCCGACGAGCTGCTGGACCTGCAGCAGCAAGTCGAATTCCTGCAGCTGCTTGGCCAGCAGGACGCCGCCGCCGATCTGCTGGCCACGCGGCTGACGCGCGACCAGGCGGGCGCGATGCCTTATCTGCTGCTGATGGAGCTTTGTCAGCAACGTGGCGAGCCCGAGGTGTTTGCCGAACTGGTCAAGCAGTTCGAACAGCGCTTTGGCGCGCCGGCGCCCCAGTGGTCGCAAAGCCTGTCGCGTGGCCGCAGCCTGGAGGCCAACCCGAGCGTCGTCGCACATCTGCAGGCGGTCTGGGACGACCCGGCCGCTGCGATGAAGATGTTGCAGGAGCTGCTCGCCCAAGGTGGCGGGCCTGGCGTCGCCCGGTTCGACCTGCCGGCCTATCGCGACCTCTTGACGCTCTACAGCGTTGCGCGCGATCTCTTTGAGGCCGGGCTGCGGGGCGCCGAGGTGGACCTGATGCTGCCGCTCGATTCAAGCTTCGGCAGCGACGCGCGCTAGATACCGAAGTCGGTCGAGTCGCCGCTCATGGCCTTCTCGATCAGCTTGCGTGACAGGCGCTCCGACAGCAGCTCGGCAAAGGCGTAGACATAGTTGCGCAGGTAGGCGCCGCGCTTGAAGGCGATGCGCGTCACATTGCTGCCCAGCATGGCGCCCAGCGGCCGCGCGACCAGGTCGCTGTTGGCGGGCTCTTCGCGCATCGCCATCTCGGCGACGATGCCCACACCCATCCCCAGGCGCACATAGGTCTTGATGACGTCGGAGTCGATGGCCTCCAGCACGACGTTGGGCGTCAGGTGACGCGCTGCAAAGGCCTTGTCGATGCGGGTGCGGCCCGTGAAGCTGGGGTGGTAGGACACCAGGGGCTCGCTGGCCAGCTGTTCGAGGTTGATGCGCTCGACCGCCGCGAGAGGGTGGTCACGCGGCACCACCATCACGTGCTGCCACTCATAGCAGGGCAGGGTGACGAGCTCGGGGTACTGGGCCAGTGACTCCGTCGCGAGGCCGAGGTCGGCAGTCTCGTCCAGCAGCATCTTGGCGACCTGGTCCGGGCTGCCCTGGTGCAGGCTGATGCGCAGCTGCGGCAGGTTCTTGCGCAACTGGGCCACCGGCGCGGGCAGTACGTATCGAGCCTGGGTGTGGGTCGTGGCGATGGAGAAGGTGCCGCTGTCCTGGCGCGAATACTCCTCGCCAATGCGCTTCAGGTTGCCGACCTCGCGCAGGATGATCTCGATGCATGCGAGCACCTGCTGGCCCGGCTCGGTGATGCGCCGCAGGCGCTTGCCGTGGCGCGAGAAGATGTCGACGCCCAGTTCCTCCTCCAGCTCCAGGATGGCCTTGGAGACGCCGGGCTGCGACGTGAACAGCGCCTTGGCCGTCTCGGTCAGGTTGAGGTTGCGGCGGGCGGCTTCCTGGACGAAGCGGAATTGATGCAGGTTCATTCGAGGACGCCGAGGCAGGCGAGGCTGATGGCGTTGAGCACAGCCTCCTGCTCGCCCAGCGGCGCATGCAGCCGCCATTCGACGGCGTCGCCATGGCGCTCGCGCAGGCTCTCCAGCAACGGCGGCACGTCACGCCGCACATGGCCGCCGGTGCCGAGAAACAGGGGCAGCACATGTACACGCGTGCAGCCGGCCGCCACGAGTTGCTCAGCGGCGCCCGCCATGTCGGGCGCCATGATTTCGAGGTAGGCCAACACGAGCGGCGTGCCGGGCCGCGCCGTGCGCAGTCGTTCGGCGACGATCTCGAAAGGGCGCGCCCAGGCCGGGTCGCGGGCGCCGTGAGCGAACAAGAGCAGGCCTTCAGTCATCTGTACTTCACCAGCCAGGTAAATGCCGCCATCGACAGTCCGAAATAGATCAGGCTCGGCGTCGCCGCCACCGCCCAGGGCGTCCAGTTCTTCAGCAAGCCAAGATGCCCGGCCACGTTGTTCAGCAGCACGAAGCTGATGCCCAGCATGATGCCGCCGAAGACCTTGATGCTGATGCCGCCCGAGCGGCCGTGGAGATAGGCGAAGGGCAGGGCCAGCGCCACCATGACGAAGCAGGCGAAGGGATAGAAGGCCTTGCGCCAGAACTGGATGTTGTGGGCCTGCGCCGACTGCTCCTGGGCCGACAGGTGTTCGGTGTAGCGGTAGAGCTCCAGCGTGGACATGGTCTTGGCAGGCAACACGGCCGCAGCGATGACGCCGGCGTGCAAGGAGCTTTGCCAATCCAGCTTGTCCATCGATTGCTCGCTGATGACGACATCGCCGACGGGGCTGGCGGCGGCAGATGTGCCGGGATTCCAGATGCTGCGCCTGACCGTCTGCAGGCGCCAGAGCCCTTGGCCATCGACATCGACCTTGTCGGCCTCGGTGCGCGACATCAGCCGGCCCTGGGCATCGAACTCGAAGATGCGCACGTCTTCCAGCGCGCCGCTGCTGCCGACGCGCCCGACATTGATCGAATAGCTGCGGTCCTGGCCGTCGACCTTCTGGTGGTCCTTGAGCCAGACGCCGCGCTTGGTCTGCGCGGCGCCGCGGCTGAAGCCGGCGCGCAGGTCTTCGCCCTGGCGGTCGAAATGCGGCGCGACGTAATCGCCGATGACGAAGGTCAGCGCCGCGAACACGGTGGCCAGTCCGGCCAGCAATGCGAGCGCGCGCGCAGGGCCGAGGCCGCCGGTGCGCAGGATGGTGAACTCGCTGCTCTGTGCCAGGCGTGCCAGCGCGACGATGGCGCCGATCAGCACGGCAATGGGAAAGAGTTCGTAGAAATGCCGTGGCAGCTCCATCGCGGCGAGCAATGCGGCCTTGCCGCCGCCCACGCCGATGCGGGTCATGCGGTCGAGCTCGTCAACGAAATCGATGAAGAAGAAGAGCGACAGGAAGGCCAGCGCGACCAGCACGACCGAGCCGATGATGTCCTTGTAGAGCAGGCGGCGAACGGTCCTCATGCGGCAGCCACCTTCATGCGGCGGCGCAGGCAGAAGCGGTTGCCGTTGTCCCTTATCCAGATGACGGCGAGCGCCAGGCAGAAGGCGCTGCCATGCACGGCGGCGAGCGCCTGTGGCAGGCCTGCGCGGCCGTTGCCAACCCAGGACTGCGACAGGTTGATGAGGTTGAAATAGACGATGAAGGCCAGCAGCGCGAACAGCAGGTTCCAGTTGCTGGCCCGGCGCGGGTTGGAGGCGGCCAGGCCCACGCCCAGCAAGGCCATGTTGATGGCCCCCAGGATCATGCCCAGGCGCCATGCCAGTTCGCCCTGGTTCTTGGCGGTTGGCGCCCGCAGCAGGTCGAGCGTCGCCATGGCCTTGGGGGGCAACTGGTTGGCGTTGGCCAGCACCTGGGTGTCGGTCATGACCTTGTACTGCTCGAAGCGAGCGAGGCTTTTCTCGCCGGTCTTGAGCTGGGTCTCATTGCGCTGGCCATGGTCGAGGACGAGGAGGCGGTCATCGCCCTCCATCTCCAGCCGGCCGCGGGCCGATGTCGTCACCGATTCACGCTCGTTCTTGCTGGCCAGGATGAAGACGTTGCGGCCGGTCGCGGCGTCGTCGCCGTCGCGCTCGATGAAGAAGACGCGGCTGCCGTCGCGCGAGGTCTGGAACTGCCCTGGGGCGACGCGTGACAGGTCGCTGCGCTTTTGGTAGCGCTCCTTGAGTTCCGTGCTGTTCTGGTTGCCCCAGGGCCAGACGACCAGTTCGAGCACGATGACCGCCAGCAGGATCGGCCAGGCCATGTGCAGCACCGGCCGCACGAAACGCGACAGCGGAATGCCGCTGGCGAACCAGATCGTCATCTCCGACTCGCGGTAGATGCGGCCCAGCGTGAGGACGACGGCGATGAAGAGGGACAGGATGAGCATCGTCGCGAGATGGGCGATGGTCGCGTAGCCCATCAGCAGCACGACGTCCTGCGGCGCGACATTGCCGCCAGCGGCCTGGCCGAGCGTGCGGATCAAGGTCGACGTGAGCATGATGGTCAGGATGACCACCAGGGTGACGCCGAAGCTCTTGGCCAGCTCTGAGCGCGTCGATGAATCGAATAACATGAAATTACTTCAATCTACTTCTGGTCATTATGGACTTCAAGATTCAAACCGCTGAGCTGGATGCGCTCGCGGGAATCGCCGCTGACGCCCTCGTTGTCGTGCTCGGCGGCGAGTTGCTGGCGCCCGGTCTGGATGCAGTGGTGGCCAGGCATGCGCAGGCAGCGATCAAGCTCGGCGACTTCGCGCTCAAGGCCGGGCAGGTGCTGACGTTGACGCAGGCGGACGGTGTCAAGGCGCCGCGTCTCGTGCTGGCAGCGAGTGGCAAGACATCGCTGGCCGCCGGGCGCGCTGCCCTGGCTGCGGCCCTGGCGCAGATCAAATCGCGCGGCGTTGTCAGCGCGGCTGTGGCGTTTGTGGGGTTCGACGCGGGCATGGCCGAGTCGCTGGCTGAGCAGACGGCGCTTGCCGGGTCCGAAGCTATCTATCTCTACCGTCATACCAAGCCGAGCGCGGCGCCAGCCTCCAAGCTAGCAAAGCTTGTCCTGGCGGTGAGCAAGGCTGACGCCAAGGCGGTCAAGACGGGGCTGGCACGCGGCCAGGCCATTGCTGCCGGCGTCGAGCTGGCGCGTGAGTGCGCGAACCTCCCGGGCAACTATGCGACACCGACCTATCTGGGCGAGGTGGTGCAGGGCCTTGGCAAGACGCATGGCCTCAAGGTCGAGGTGCTGGACCGCAAGGCCGTCGAGAAGCTGGGTATGGGCAGCTTCCTGGCCGTGGCGCAAGGGTCTGACGAGCCGCTGCGTTTCATCGTCGCCCGTTACGAAGGCGCGGCCAAGACGGTGGCGCCGGTCGTGCTGGTCGGCAAGGGCATCACCTTCGACACCGGCGGCATCTCGTTGAAGCCCGGCGCCGAGATGGACGAGATGAAGTTCGACATGGGCGGCGCTGCCAGCGTCATCGGCACGCTGCGGGCGGTGGCCGAACTCAAGCCCAAGCTCAATCTGGTGATGATCGTGGCCGCTTGCGAGAACATGCCCAGCGGCCGTGCCATCAAGCCGGGCGACGTCGTCACGTCGATGTCGGGCCAGACCATCGAGATCCTGAACACTGACGCCGAAGGTCGGCTGATCCTTTGTGATGCGCTGACCTATGCGGAGCGCTTCAAGCCGGCGGTCGTTGTTGACGTCGCCACGCTGACCGGCGCTTGCGTCATCGCGCTGGGCGGGGTGCGCAGCGGCATGTATGCAAGCGACGACGAACTGGCCGCCGCGCTGACGGCTGCGGGCGACGCCGTCCTCGACCCCTGCTGGCGCATGCCGCTGGACGATGAGTACGCCGACGGCCTGAAGAGCAACTTTGCCGACGTCCCCAACATCGCCGGGCGCGCCGGCGGCTCGATCACGGCGGCCAAGTTCCTGCAGCGGTTTGCCGGCAAATATCGCTGGGGCCATCTCGACATCGCAGGCACGGCCTGGAAGGGTGGCGCCGCCAAGGGCGCGACAGGCCGGCCGGTGGGTCTGCTGACTCATTTCGTGCTGAGCCAGGCGAAGTAGTGGCCGTCCAGGTCAGCTTTTACAGCGACGCGGCCGAGCCACTTCAGTACGCCTGCCGTTTGATCCGCCGCGCCCTTGCGTCGGGCAAGCCGGTCGGCGTCTGTGCGCCAGCGCCTTTGGCCGCGCGTCTGGACGAGCTGCTGTGGAGCTTTGACGCAACCGACTTCCTCCCCCACCGTCGTTGGGACGGGGCGACAACACCCGCGCCGGGCGAAGTGCTGCTGGTTGAAGACGCGGCCCTTTTGCCGCACCGCGGTCTGCTTCTGAACTTGGGCGACGAGATGCCGGGCGACGCGCTGGGTTTCGAACGCGTATTGGAGGTCATCGGAACCGACCCGGCGCGCGTTCAAGCGGGGCGTGCGCGTTATCGCGTCTACCAGCAGTCGGGTGCCAAGCTGGACCACTTTTCAGCGGCGGGTTGACAACGCTGCGTCCACGCTTTCCCGAATGAGTGCCCCCTGGATTTGGGGTATGTTCAATTAGTTGAAAAATCAACAGTTCTCTGTTTGTTCCTCTCTCTTTCAAACTGGAGTTGATCCATGCAAATCAAGCTGAATATCGTCGTGGGCGCAGTGGCAGCACTCCTCAGCGGCGCTGCAATGTCGCAGGACCTGGTCGTGAAGATCGGTCACGTGGCGCCGACCAGCGGTGCCATTGCCCACCTGGGCAAAGACAACGAATTGGGTGCGCGCCTGGCTATCGAAGAGCTGAACGCCAAGGGCGTCATGATCGGTGGCAAGAAGGCCAAGTTCGAGTTGCTGGCCGAAGACGACGCTGGCGATCCGAAGCAGGGCACGGCCGCCGCGCAGAAGCTGGTTGACTCAAAGGTCAATGGTGTCGTGGGTCACTTGAACTCGGGCACCTCCATCCCGGCTTCGAAGGTCTACAGCGACGCGGGCGTTCCCCAGATTTCGCCTTCAGCCACGAACCCCAAGTTCACGCGCAACGGCTACAAGACCACCTTCCGCGTCGTCGCTGACGACGTGCACCTGGGCGGCACGCTGGGCCGCTACGCTGCCAAGGACTTGAAGGGCAAGTCGATCGCCGTCATCGATGACCGCACGGCCTACGGCCAGGGCGTCGCTGACGAGTTCGAAAAGGGTGTCAAGGGTGCGGGCGGCAAGGTCGTCGGCCGTGAGTTCACGAATGACAAGGCAACGGACTTCACCGCCATCCTGACCTCCCTGAAGGGCAAGAAGCCCGACGTCGTCTTCTTCGGTGGCATGGACGCCGTGGCCGGCCCGATGCTGCGCCAGATGAAGCAACTGGGCATCGAAGCGAAGTTCATGGGCGGCGACGGCATCTGCTCCGGCGAACTGCCCAAGCTGGCCGCCGGCACCATGGGCGATGGCCAGGTCGTGTGCGCCGAAGCCGGTGGCGTCGAGGGCGAAGCCAAGAAGTCGATGGACGACTTCAAGGCCAAGTTCAAGTCCAAGTTCAATGTCGACGTGCAGATTTATGCCCCTTACGTCTACGACGCCGTCAATGTGATGGTGGCAGCGATGGCCAAGGCCGGCTCAGCCGATCCGGCCAAGTACCTGCCCGTGCTGGCCAAGACCACGGGCTACAAGGGCGTGACTGGAACGATCGCTTTCGACGAAAAGGGCGACATCAAGAACGGTGCGCTGACGCTCTACACCTACAAGGGCGGCGCCCGCGAGCAACTGGCTGTCGTTCGCTGACCGTCTGCGTTACGCACGCCCGCCCTGCGCGGGCGTTCTTTGTTGCCAAGGCCCGCCGTGTGCGGGCTTTTCATTTGGGGCGACTGCAGCAGCGGGTAAACACTGCTTACTAGTTCAATTGGTCGAGCCTGGAGCGTGAATACTGCCGGAGAGACGCCGCTCCAGAGTATTTGCATATCTTCCGTGCCGCCTTGGTCGGGTGGTCGTGGATCGGTTTCAATAATTTCGGTAGATCGCCTGTGCGTTTCGCACGCTTTGCTGCCGGCGCCGCGACGTTGTCATGGTGCTGTCGCCCGCTTTCGGTTCTACTGCCGCGCGTCGTTGAAACTAGCACTGCGGCGGACCGCCGAACGACCTCGTCACGACGCGGATTCAAGGGGCAAGCCCCCTTTAAACGGGGGGCTTTCAAGCCTGGGTGCCGGAGGCATGATGCCGGCGCGATCAAGGGTTGGTCGGACATGTCCATTGCGGCGTCAAGCCCGGGACATCCCGAGCCAGCCAGGCGGTCTTCGAGGTGGTCGGCTGTTGGGTTGCCGCATTGGCAGTGATGCGACAGATGGCCTTCGCGCGGCGAGTGAATATCGATACTTGATTCGAGTTTCATTGGTCGAATTGCGAACGCAGAATGCCAAGTAGTAAAGATCGGGGAAGCAAATGATTCGAATATTCAACCATTACCTGCATAAGCAGACCTTGCTCCAGGTTTTCTTCGATCTTGGCCTGATTGTTTTCGCCGTCATCGCCGTCGTCCTCAGCCAAGGGGAATCTGCCCAGACCGTACTGCCGTTTGCGGCGTCGCACAGCCTGTCGTTGGCGGGCTGCATGTTCGTTATCAACTCGGCAACCGGCTTTTACCAGCACGTCCATAACCGCTCGGTGACTGAGTCCTGTGCTCGCGCACTGTTCGGTCTGCTGTTCGGCTTGCCCCTGGCCTATGTGATCTTCAGCCTGGTGCCTTCGACCACCAGCCATCGCGACCTGCTGACGCTGGTGGCCATGGTCGCGGTCGCTGCGGTGATGGTGCACCGCGTCTACGCCGCCCACTCGGGCACTCAGGCGCGCCTGCGCAGCCGCATCCTTATATTCGGCACGGGCGTCGCAGCGCGAACCGTTGGCAACACCTTGCGGGCCTCTGATCCCCATGCGCAGATCGTCGGCTTCTACGCGGGTCCCAATGAGGACCATCCTGAGGTGCCCAGCGCCGAGATCATCAACGACGGTGCCAATCTGACCGAAGCCGCACTGAAGCACAACGTGGACGAGATTGTCGTCGCGCTGAGCGAACGCCGCGGCGGCAGCATGCCGTTGCGCCAGTTGCTGGACTGCAAGTTGTCTGGTGTGCGCGTGGTGGACATCGCCACTCACTTTGAGAAGACGCTGGCTCAGATCAACATCAAACACGTCAACGCCGGCTGGTTGGTCTTTGGTGACGGCTTCAGCCAGGGCATGCTGCGCGCCGCGATGAAGCGGATTTGCGACATCGTCTTTGCGATGCTGATTCTGGCTGTGACCTGGCCGATCATGTTGATCACCGCGCTAGCCATCCGCTTCGAATCGCGCGGTCCGATGCTCTACCGGCAGGAGCGCGTCGGCCTGAACGGCGTGCCGTTCAACGTCATCAAGTTCCGCAGCATGCGCACCGATGCGGAAAAGGATGGCAAGCCGCGCTGGGCGACCAAGAACGATGATCGCGTGACACGTGTCGGCCGATTCATCCGCAAGGTCCGTATCGATGAACTGCCGCAGCTCTTCAACGTGCTGTGGGGCGAAATGAGCATGGTCGGCCCGCGCCCGGAGCGCCAGTTCTTTGTGGATGAGTTGGTCGCCAAGATTCCCTATTACGCCGTGCGCCACAGCGTGAAGCCGGGCGTCACAGGTTGGGCCCAGGTGCGCTATGAGTACGGTTCGACGATCGAGGATTCGGTCGAGAAGCTTCAGTACGACCTCTACTACGTCAAGAACCACTCGCTCTTCCTTGATCTGTTGATCATGCTGGAGACCGTGGCCGTCGTGCTGACCGGCAAGGGCGCGCGCTGAACGCAGCTTCCTCGGCGTAAGCGCCGATGTCTGTCGCCCTGGGGCATGCTTGAATGATGCATGTCTACCGCCGCTGAATTGGACTCTGCCCCAGGCGTCGTGATCGAAGCGCTTCTTCCCTTCTTTTCGCTGAGTGGCCTGGGCAATCTGATCTGCTGTGCAGCCTATGGGCTCTTTGCGCTGTACTTCGCGCAACGGCTGCTTCGCGGTGGCGTACCGGTCAGCGTGCTGGCCCTTGTCTTTCTTGCCGCACTGATTGCCACTTCATGCTGGGCAGGTGTCGGGCTGATAGACGGTTTCAGGCATTGGTCCAACCAGCTCCCAACCTGGGCAGCCCCGGCGCTCGACCTGTTGCGCTTCAGCCTGTGGTTCGCTTTCATGCTGATGTTGCTGCCAAAGCCAAGGCGTGGCGGTGGGTTGGGGTGGTTGCGCCCGATCACGACCCTTGTGCTTCTGGCCCAGCTCGGGCTGATCTTCCTAGGTGAGGGTCTGCCGCCGGAGACGCTGGCTCGGCCCCGCGCCTTTGCCGCGCTTGGGATTGCCGTGCTGGGGCTGGTTCTTGTCGAGCAAATGTTGCGCAATGCGACGGGAGACACGCGCTGGAATGCCAAGCCCGTCTGCCTGGGCCTGGGTGCGATCTTCGTCTTCGACCTGTTCATCGGCTCGCAAGCCGCATTGTTCCAACGCTTCGATGGCGACGCGATCAGCGTGCGTTCCCTTGTGCACGCGGCAGCGGTGCCCTTGCTCTACGTGGCGTCCCGGCGGCATGCCGACTGGCTGGGCAAGTTGCATGTGTCGCGAGCGGCTGTCTTCCACTCGGCAACGTTGCTGCTAGTGGGCGCCTATTTGCTGATCGTGGCTGGTGTCGGTTATTACGTGCGCTACACGGGGGGGCATTGGGGGCGGGCGTTGTCCCTCGCCCTGGTCTTCGTTGCCATGGTCGCGCTGGCCTTGCTCGTTGCATCCGGTTCGATGCGCTCGCGATTGCGCGTCTACATCAGCAAGAACTTCTTCAGCTATCGCTACGACTACCGCGAAGAGTGGCTGCGCTTCACGCAACTGTTGTCGGGCAGCGCGGAGCCACAGCACACTGCAGAGACAGTGGTGCGAGCCTTGGCGAATCTGGTGGAGAGCCCCAGTGGCATGTTTGATCTTGCCCCTGCATAACCGGACACGGTCTATGCGCTGGTTGGCGCGCTCCCGGTCTGGGTGACGCGCTGTTGATGTTGCCTGAACTCCCTGGGTGACCGCATCCGCAGGCTCGAGCTGAACTCCCTGGGTGACCGCATCCGCAGGCTCGAG
>NZ_LMDU01000001.1 GCF_001425165.1 Pelomonas sp. Root405 | reverse complement strand
ATCGCCCGAGCGACTGGCACGACGCGCGGATCAACCGGACGCCAGCACCGGACGAAGAACTTCTGGGCGAGCTCCAGCGGCACATCGCCGATCTGCCGAGCTACGGCTATCGCCGGGCTTGTGCGTTGGTCAATCGCCAGCGCAGAGTCGAGGGGCGGCAGGTGGTGAACCCGAAGCGCGCCTACCGCGTGATGGCAGAGGCCAAGCTGTTGCTGCCGAAGGCGCCTCGCAGGCCGCAGTCCAGCCGCAAGCACGAAGGCAAGGTGGCGGTGAGCGCAAGCGACACACGCTGGTGCTCAGACGGCTTCGAGATCAAGTGCGACTCCGGCGAGACCGTGACCGCCACGTTCGCCAAGGACTGCTGGCACATTACTACGTGGATGGCGCGCTGCAAGACCTGGCCCTGGCCACCGGCGGGGGGGTTGCCGACTCGCTGGAGATGGCCCGCTTTGGCCGCGACCATGCTGCGCAGACCTCGCAGGCCGCAGTCCAGCCGCAAGCACGAAGGCAAGGTGGCGGTGAGCGCAAGCGACACACGCTGGTGCTCAGACGGCTTCGAGATCAAGTGCGACTCCGGCGAGACCGTGACCGCCACGTTCGCCAAGGACTGCTGCGACCGCGAGGTCATGGCGTGGCGTGCATGGCCCGGCAAAGGTCTGCCAGGCGAGCCCGTGCGCGAGATGCTCATCGAGGCCGTCGAGAAGCGCTTCGGCGCCGTGGAGGCCCTTCCTCAGGGCCGCCAGTTGGAGTTCCTGACGGACAACGGCGGCGCGTACATCGCCGGTGACACGCGCGCGATTGCTCGCTCGCTGGGCCTCAAGCCAGTGAACACGCCCGTGTGCAGCCCGCAGAGCAACGGCATGGCCGAAAGCTTCGTCAACACCTTCAAGCGCGACTACGTCAGCCGCATGGACCTGGCCGACGCCAAGACGGTGATGGCACAGCTGCCCGCGGCCTTCGAGCACTTCAACAACGTGCATCCGCACTCGAGCCTGCGGATGCGGTCACCCAGGGAGTTCAGGCAACATCAACAGCGCGTCACCCAGACCGGGAGCGCGCCAACCAGCGCATAGACCGTGTCCGGTTATGCAGGGGCAAGATCAGGCTCGAGCCTGCGGATGCGGTCACCCAGGGAGTTCAGGCAACATCAACAGCGCGTCACCCAGACCGGGAGCGCGCCAACCAGCGCATAGACCGTGTCCGGTTATGCAGGGGCAAGATCATGCCGAGCTTCGCTCGCTGTTCGTGGAGCTTGTCGAGAAACAGCTCGCGCTCGCCCTTGCAGACTTCACGCAAGGCTTCGTAGATCTTTTCCTCAACCTTCATCTCGGGATATAGCGCAACTCTCGCCGGCACTGGCAAGACGCCTTGAACGCCTTCCATCTGACGGAGCGTCAACACAGCTGGTTCACGCTCAATAGAGAAAGTGAAGTAGTTCTGCCGCTTGCCGCCGACGACATCCCACGCCACAACCGAGGCACTGTCGCCTGACATGCTTACCCGACCTTCCAACAGCAGGTAATCGGGGAACGGTTTCCCGCTGCATATCGCCTGGCTCACAATTTCTCCACCGATGTAGCCACGCTCTGCCATCAGGTGAACGGTCAACTTCCGATCTGACTTCGTCAGCTGCATGTCCTCGATATCGGCGTAGGCCTCAGGCATGGTGCCGAAGTAACCAGTCCACTTCTCATCTTCATACAGCCACGAGAGGAACTTGTTCGAGACCCGCTCGAACTCGCCGGGCATCTTCTCAGCGTTCGCGATGTATGTCGGCCCGTTCAAGAGCACAGAGCTGATACCTGAAAGAAGAGTGCCGATCGCGCCGGCGACAAGCGTCGCTCCCACCCAGGTTTTCTGGTACCACGGCT
The DNA here is from genome assembly GCF_001425165.1 of Pelomonas sp. Root405. Taxonomy (GTDB): domain Bacteria; phylum Pseudomonadota; class Gammaproteobacteria; order Burkholderiales; family Burkholderiaceae_C; genus Pelomonas. The sequence goes on along the minus strand of NZ_LMDU01000001.1, from coordinate 1,501,682 downwards.
TGGCCGCCGGTGGCGCATCACCCTTTGCCTGACGCTGCCGCTTCTTCTGCATACCGCCTCCCAGCGATCAAAGGGGCGCATGGTACGAAATGACTCAACAGTCCCGGTCAACATGGACCGGGTAAGCATGGTTTGCTGAGCTATCGTTTGGAACGCCGAACGCGGTGTCGACGCCCTGTGCGATCAGCGCCTCGACCAGCTTGTGGCCGGCGAGACGTGGAGCGGTAGCTTGTCTAGCGGCGAAGATCGTGTGGCCGGCAGGTGACGAAGATTTAGATGACCTGCCCCTCGCGCCCGGCTCACGACGGGATGTAATTTCGAGACTGGCGTTTCGCGACCAGATTTTGGAAACAAGCCAAATCCCCATGCGTAAAACTGAGAAGCCACTTCTTGTTTATCTCGATAGCAGTGACTTCTCAGTCATGTCCGACCCCAAGCGCGTGCACGAATGGGACATCGAACGCCGGGGGCTGGAGCGATTTGTCGCGCAAGGGGACATTCATTGCGTGTTCTCGCAGGCACACATAGTCGAGCTAGCGCCTGTAGAAAGCACGCACGCTGATCTTGCGATAGGCAAGGTGGACCTTTTGGTCTCGCTCTGCGGCAGACTTTCATTGCCGTCGATGGATAGGTTGGTGACCGAGGAGCTTCTGGCGCTGCGCGAGGGGCGCCCGCGCAAGTTCGACGTGGTGAACACAGAGGGAGACTGGTTCCCCGCGATCGACGGCTTGTTCAATTCTTCGCGCGCGAAACTCGTCGAAGAGGCAGCAGGAAGTGTCATAGAGGGTCTGCAGCAGAACAGAGCCCTTCGGCGGGTAGCAAAGAAGCTAGTGAAGAACGGGGCGCCTTCTGCTAAGTTGCAGCGTCAACTTAGCGCAGCGCCTAGCATCGACGCGGCTCGAGATCTTCAGAGAACGTATCCGATGCGTGAGGCTGACGCACGCATCTTGGCCAGGTACCTGCGCGGCCAGGCTGGCAAAGAAGAGGCGCACCACGCGTTTACGGCCAGCCTTCGAGACCCTCGGTGGCTAGTTCGATGGCTTTCATCGGAAGGCGTGGACGTTTCGAAGTTCAACGGCTGGCTTCGAGATTCGTCAAGGCGTATGCAGGCGGTAGTCGAACAGTTGTCTGCCGTAGCGAGAACTATTCGCACGCTCCCTCCAGACCAGCTTGCTGCGCTCGGACCCAAAACTATCGCGGGAAAGAATGCGTGGGACCGGCTGCCTGACGAGCTTGTAGCCAAGCTGGCTCAGCGAATGGCCGACGAATGGTTGCCGATGCCAGTAGCGCCCCTTCCGCTCGAACGGCTGCATGAGACATGCGCAGGCCTCAGCGTGCTGTTGAGGACGTTCTACTCTGCAGTATGGACATCTACGACAGCTCAACCACGAGCGCCGCTAGCGAGCGACCTTGGCGACTGCTATCACGCCATGTATGCGCCGTACGTGGACATCTTTAGGCCCGACAGTTTCATGGCACCTCACATCGAACGCCAGACTGCCACGTTCGGGACTGAGGTCGTGCCAAAGTTGAAACGCCTGCTGCCTGCCATTGAAAAGCGGCTGAGGGATCGCATTGTCATGAAGTAGGACGCTGCACTTCAGACCAGCATCTCTCGACCAGCTTTCAACCAGCTCAGAACAAGAAATACCTCTGCGCCATCGGCAACTCCTTCGCCGGCTCGCAGGTCAGCAGCACGCCGTCCGCCCTCACCTCGTAGGTCTGCGCGTCGATCTCCATGACCGGCAGGTAGTTGTTGAGCAGCATGTCGGCCTTCTTGACCGAGCGGCAGCCCTTCACCGGCACCAGCGTCTTGGTCAGGCCGAGCTTTTCGACATTGCCCTGCCCCGCCTGGCTCACAAACGTCAGCGAGCCCTGCTGAAGCGCCGCGCCGAAGGAGCCGAACATCGGCCGGTAGTGCACCGGCTGCGGCGTGGGGATGGACGCATTCGCGTCGCCCATCGCGGCGGCGGCGATGAAGCCGCCTTTCAGGATCAGTGACGGCTTCACGCCGAAGAAGGCGGGCTTCCACAGCACGAGGTCGGCCCACTTGCCGACTTCAATCGAACCCACCTCGTGGCTGATGCCGTGGGCCAGCGCGGGGTTGATGGCGAGCTTGGCGAGGTAGCGCTTCACACGGGCGTTGTCGTTGCCGGTGCCGTCTCCCGGCAGAGCACCGCGCTGCACCTTCATCTTGTGCGCGGTCTGCCAGCAACGCAGGCTCACCTCGCCCACGCGGCCCATGGCCTGCGAGTCGGACGAGAACATGCTGATGGCGCCAAGGTCGTGCAGGATGTCTTCGGCAGCGATGGTCTCGCGGCGGATGCGGCTCTCGGCAAAGGCCAGGTCTTCGGCGATGCCCGCGTCCAGGTGATGGCAGACCATCAGCATGTCGAGGTGCTCGTCCAGCGTGTTGACGGTGAACGGCCGCGTCGGGTTGGTGGAGCTGGGCAGCACGTTGGCTTCGCCCACCACACGCATGATGTCCGGCGCATGGCCGCCGCCCGCGCCTTCGGTGTGAAAGCTGTGGATGGTGCGGCCCTTGAAGGCGGCAATCGTGTCTTCGACGAAGCCGCTTTCGTTCAGCGTGTCGGTGTGGATGGCGACCTGCGTGTCGGTCAGCTCGGCGACGTTCAGGCAGTTGTCGATGGCCGCGGGCGTGGTGCCCCAGTCCTCGTGCAGCTTCAGGCCGATGGCGCCGGCGTCGATCTGCTGCATCAGCGCCTCGGGGCGGCTGGCGTTGCCCTTGCCCATGAAGCCGAGGTTCATCGGGAAGGCCTCGGCCGCCTTCAGCATCGTGGCGATGTGGTGGGGCCCTGGCGTGCAGGTGGTGGCCAGCGTGCCGGTGGCAGGGCCGGTGCCGCCGCCGATCATGGTGGTCACGCCGCTCATCAGCGCCTCTTCGATCTGCTGCGGGCAGATGAAGTGGATATGCGTGTCGATGGCGCCGGGCGTGACGATGAAGCCCTCGCCCGCAATGATCTCGGTGCCGGGGCCGATGACGATGTCCACGCCGGGCTGCACGTCGGGGTTGCCGGCCTTGCCGATGGCCGCGATGCGGCAGCCCCGCAGGCCGATGTCGGCCTTGACGATGCCCCAGTGGTCGAGGATGACGACGTTGGTGATGACGGTGTCGACCGCGTCACCCGGCCCAGGGCCGTTGATGCGCTGGGACTGGCCCATGCCGTCGCGCACGGTCTTGCCGCCGCCGAACTTGACCTCTTCGCCGTAGCCGCCGGCACGCAGCGTCAGGTCTTGCTCGATCTCGATGATGAGGGCAGTGTCGGCCAGGCGCAGCTTGTCGCCGACGGTGGGGCCGAGCATCTCGGCGTAGGCGCGTCGACTGATCTTCATAGCTTGCCTTGAACCAAACCGCGGAAGCCCCAGACGGCGCGGTCGCCGCCGAGGTCGACGAGTTCAACGGTACGCGACTGCCCGGGCTCGAAGCGCACGGCCGTGCCGCTGCAGATGTTGAGCCGCATGCCGCGCGCGGCCTCGCGGTCGAAGCCGAGGGCCGCGTTGGTCTCGGCAAAGTGGTAGTGCGAGCCGACCTGGATGGGCCGCTCGCCGGTGTTGGACACCTTCAGCGTCAGCGTGCGGCGGCCGGGGTTCAGCTCGTGTTCACCGTCGGCGGTGATCAGCTCGCCCGGGATCATCACTTGCGGCCCTTGGTGAACCACCAGACGGCCACGCCGGCTGCGGCCACCAGGGCCAGCGTGGCGGTGCCGTCCCAGCCGTGCATGTGCGGGCCCGCGGGGCCATGGCCTTCGTGAGCAAACGCCGGGGCGGCGATCAGGAGCAGGGCAAGTGCGCGCATGGTTCTGGCTTCAGGGAATGGGTTGGTGGACGGTGACGAGCTTGGTGCCGTCCGGGAAGGTGGCTTCGACCTGGATCTCGGGAATCATCTCGGCGATGCCGTCCATGACGTCGTCCCGCGTCAGGATCTCGCGGCCCTCGCTCATCAACTGGGCGACGGTCTTGCCATCGCGGGCGCCTTCGAGGATGGCGGCGCTGATGAAGGCGACGGCTTCGGGGTAGTTGAGCTTCAGGCCACGCGCGCGGCGCCGCTCGGCAAGCAGTGCTGCGGTGAACAGCAGCAGCTTGTCTTTCTCTCGGGGAGTGAGTTCCATGGTGTCAGGGCTTGCAAGGCGGATGCCAATCTTGCATCACCTCGGTGCTCGCCGGCTTCCGGGCTGGCCCTGAGGGTTTGCGGGCGGGCGTGCCCAGCGCAATCCAGCCCACCAACGTCTCGCCCGGGTCGCAGAAGGCCGCGGCAATCGCCGGGTCGCGCACCTTGGCGCCGCTGAGCATCTTGCCGCCGAAGCCGAGCAGATGCGCCGCCGTCAGGAAGTTGCTGACGGCACCGCCGACCGCCGCCCATTGCTCATGGGCCGGCACCAACGGGTGGCCCAGGTCGATGCGCGCGACGACGGCAACGGTGACGGGCGGCTTCAGCGCACGCTCCACATCCAGCGCCGCGCCCTCACCGCCCTTGCCGGCCGCACGCGCCGCGTCCGCAAACAGGGCAGCCATGCCCTCTTTGGCGGCGCCGCGCACCAGCTTGAATCGGTAGGGCACCAGTTCGGCATGGTCGGGCGCACGCAGGGCGGCGCGGGTCATCAGCGCGAGTTGCTCGTCGCTGGGGCCGGGCTCGACGAGATGCTTGGGGCCGACCGAGTAGCGGCCCAGCAAGGCGTCGAGGCTCTCAGGCATTACCTTCGCTCCAGGGCGTCAGCCGCGGGCCGAGCGCCGGGCCGCTCCCAAGCCGGCCCGCCTTGGGCGATGTGCTTGTCGGTCAATCCGACAAGCATCGCCGTCCCCTCGGGGGACCGGCCAAGGTGCGCCTTGGACGAGGGGCTCACTTGAGCAAACCAGCGTTCTCGGCAGCGGCCTTGATGCCGTTGTAGTTCTCGGGCTTGCTGGGGATGAACTTCGTCGCGCGCTGCAGGCCGAGGATCTCCTTGCCTTGCGGCGTGGCCGGGTCGAGCGCCAGGAAGGCGGCCTTGATCTTGTCTTGCAGGGCCTGCGGCATGTCGGCGTGCACGGACCAGTTGTAGTCGTAGTAAGGCGGGGTCGTGTAGAAGACCTTGACCGCGGCCGGGTCGACCTTTTTCTCGGTGACGAACTTCTCCCACACCGAAATGTTCAGCGCGCCCGCGTCGACCTTGCCGCTGGCGACAGCAGCGATGGTCGCGTCATGTGCGCCGCTGAAGGCCACGCGCTTGAGGTCGGTGTCGGGGTTGACCTTGGCGCCCAGCAGGAAGCTGCGCGGCATCAGGTGACCCGAGGTGCTGCTCTGCGAACCGAAGGACAGCGTCTTGCCCTTGAGGTCTTCCAGCTTGGTGATGCCGCTCTTGGCGTCGGTGATGAAGACGGAGCGGAACTTCTCGTCCTCCTCCCGCTGTACCAGCGGGATGACCTTGCCGCCCGAGCGCGTGTTGGCCTGCACGAAGGTGAAGCCGCCGAACCAGGCGAGGTCGATCTTCTTGTTGACGAGCGTCTCGACGGCCGCGGCGTAGTCGGTCACCGGCGTCCACTCGACCTTCATGCCCAGCTTGCTCTCCAGGTAGGCGCCCAGCGGCGCGAACTTGCGCGCCAGCTCGGTGGGCGACTCGTCGGGGATGGCGGTCACGCGCAGCACCTGCTGGGCCTGGGTGGCAGTCGCGCACAGCGCAAGGCCGGCAAGGAGGAGGCGGCGGGATAGACGGGTCATGGAACCTCAGCTGTTCTTGGAAATGGAAATGGTGGGGAACTTGGACGAGTAGTCCTTGCCCTGGGCGGCGAGCTTGGCGGCCAGCTTGCGGGCCAGCGCCTTGTAGAGCGCCGCCACTTCGCCATCCGGCTCGGCCGCGACGGTGGGCGTGCCGCTGTCAGCCTGGGCGCGGATGCTCATGGCCAGCGGCAGGGAGGCCAGCAGCTCGGTGCCGTACTGCGTGGCCATCTTCTGGCCGCCCTCGGCGCCGAAGATGTGCTCGGCGTGGCCGCAGTTGCTGCAGATGTGCACGGCCATGTTCTCGACGATGCCGAGGATGGGGATGCCGACCTTCTCGAACATCTTCAAGCCCTTCTTGGCGTCGATCAGCGCGATGTCCTGCGGCGTGGTGACGATGACGGCGCCAGTGACGGGCACGCGCTGCGACAGCGTCAGTTGGATGTCACCGGTGCCGGGCGGCAGGTCGATGACGAGGTAGTCCAGGTCCTTCCAGTTCGTCTGGCGCAGCAGCTGCTCCAGCGCCTGGGTGGCCATGGGGCCGCGCCAGATCATGGCCTGGTCGTCGTCGACGAGGAAGCCGATGGAGTTGACCTGCAGGCCGTGGGCAACGTGCGGCTCCATGGTCTGGCCGTCCTGCGAGTCGGGGCGGCCGCTGGCGCCCAGCATCAGTGGCTGGCTGGGGCCATAGATGTCGGCATCCAGCACGCCCACGCGGGCGCCCTCGGCATGCAGGGCCAGTGCCAGGTTGGCGGCCGTGGTGCTCTTGCCGACGCCGCCCTTGCCGGAGGCGACGGCGATGATGTTCTTGACGCCTGGCAGCAACTGCACGCCGCGTTGCACCGCGTGGGCGACGACCTCGGTTTTGATGTCAACGCTGACCTCGCCGACGCCGGGCAGCTGCCGCGCCGCCGCGGCGACCGCCTCGCGCAGCGCCGGGTGCTGGCTGGCAGCGGGGTAGCCCAGCTCGATGTCAATGGCCACCTTGGCGCCGTCCACCCGCACCGACTTCAGCGCCCGGGCCTCGCCGAGCGTGCGGCCACTGCCGGGGTCGAGCACGGCTTGCAGCAGGGGTTGAAGCTGGGCTTCGGTGATGGTGGTCATGGCAGGCATTGATTCGCGGGAAACAGGCCCAGCAGTCTAGGCCCTTGGCATGGCGGCATCCGCCGGCGGGCGCGGGTCCGGCAGGCGCCCGGCACACCGCGAAATCGTCATGCCGGTGACTGAATGGCGGCGCGCCTGTAAAGAAAGCTTGCGTTAACCGCCCCGCCACAAGCGGGCGGGGGCCGCATGGCAAGCTGATGCCATGCGAATACTGAGAATCCCCGCCGCGGCCGCGATGGTGGCCTGCGGTCTGCCAGCCGCCTTTGCACAGACCGCCCCGCCACCGTCAAGCGCCGCGTCGGCACCCGCCGTGCGCCCACCGGTCAGGCCGGCGGCAGCCGACACCAAGGCGGCCGAGCAGCTCAAGCGCGTCGAGATCAGCGGCACGGCCAGCGACGACACCATCCGCCGCGCTTCCACGGCCAGCAAGATCGTCATCACCCGCGAGGAGATCGAGAAGTACGGTGACTCCACCGTCGGCGAGGTGCTCAAGCGCCTGCCCGGCGTGACCACCGGCGGCCGCCCGGGCCGCGGCGGCAACGTGCGCATGCGCGGCATGGGCGGCGGCTTCACGCAGATCCTCGTCGACGGCGAGCGCATGCCGCCAGGTTTCTCGCTCGACCAGCTGCCGCCCGAGCAGGTCGAGCGCATCGAGGTGCTGCGCGCGCCGACGGCCGAGTACGGCACACGCGCCATTGCGGGCACGATCAACGTGGTGCTGCGCGAGCCGCTGAAGAAGAAGCTCAACGAGTTCCGCGCCGGCGTCAGCTTGGAGCGTGACAAGCTCAGCCCCAACATCAACTGGAGCCGCAACGACAGCTTCGGCGACGGCCACACCTACACCCTCAGCCTGAGCGCAATGCGGGGCGAGCGCGGCGACGACGTCATCAGCGACACCCTGCGGCTGAACCGCGCGACCGGCGCCGAGTCGCTGCAGGTCACGCGCGGCCGCAGCGAGGACACGCGCCAGGGCATCAACCTGAACGGCCGCGTGCAGATCAAGCTGGGCGGGCAGGACAGCCTGACGATCCAGCCCTTTATCGTGACGAGCAAATCGGAGAGCCGCTCCGACATCACGCGCACCACCACGCCCGCGCCCACTTCACCGCTGCCCGGCGACTTCGACCGCGCGCAGAGCGAGGGCGACAACCGCTTCACGATGGCGCGGCTGAATGCACAGTGGATGATGCGGCCGGACGCCGACACGCGCGTCGAGCTGCGCGGCGGCGTGGGCGGCGCCAGCGGCGAGAGCCACAGCCTGCGCCAGGAGACCCTGCGCGGTGCACCGTCGCGGCTGCAGGAAGACAGCACCGACAGCCGGGACCGCAACTGGAACCTGATCGGCAAGTTCTCGCGCACGCTGGAGAACGAGCACAGCATCGTCTTCGGCGCCGAGGGCGAAGGCAACAGCCGCAACTCCAGCCGCACGACGCTGGTCGACGGCAGGCCGCAAGCAGGCCTGGGCGAGTTCGGCGACGACCTGGATGCGTCGACCACGCGCTTTGCGGCCTATGCACAGGATGAGTGGACAGTCGGCAAGCAGTGGGACTTCTACGCTGGCCTGCGTTGGGAGGGCATCAAGACCGAGAGCAGCGCGGCCAACTACGCCGTCAGCAACACCACCAGTGTGTTCACACCGCTGGCGCATGCGCGCTACAAACTGGACCCGGGTGGCAAGGAAGCCATCCGCATGAGCCTGACGCGCAGTTACCGCAGCCCTCAGCTCAACGACTTGATCGCGTTGCCCAGCATCAACAGCAACCTGCCGCACGACATCGCGACGCCCGACCGCGCCGGCAACCCGAACCTGAAGCCCGAGCTGGCGACGGGCGTGGAGATCGGCTACGAGAAATACCTCAGCAAGGGTGGCCTGCTGAGCGCCAACTTCTTTGCCCGCAGCATCACCAACCTGATACGCAACGTGACGGCGCTGGAAGACGATGTGTCGTGGCTGCCCGGCATGTCACGCTGGGTCTCGCGCCCACGCAACCTCGGCAAGGGCAGCACCATGGGGCTGGAACTGGAGGCCAAGTTCCGGCTGGACGAATACTTTGCGAACGCACTGCCCATCAACGTGCGCAGCAACGTCAGCTTCTTCACATCCAAGGTAGACGGCCTGCCCGGGCCGAACAACCGCATCGAGGGCCAGCCCAAGGCGACGGCGAACCTCGGCTTCGACTACCGGCTGCGCTCGGTGCCCGTGTCGCTCGGTGCGTCGTTGAACTGGACGCCGTCGTCCACCATTCAGCAGACGGTGCTGACGGAGGTGACGACGAATCGCAAGCTGGTCTCGGACGCGTTTGCGATGTGGAACATGACGCCAGAGCAGTCGCTGCGCTTGTCGGCCAGCAACCTGACGCCGCTGGACTACTACACGGGCAGCATCAGCACGACGGAGCAGCAGATCGTGACGAGCCGCAGTGGTGGGCCGAGCTATACGCAGTGGCAGTTGAGGTGGGAGATGAAGATTTGAGGTGGGTTGAGGTTGCTTGTCGGTCGCCTTTACCGAGAGCGTGTCTGCTCAGGAGATTGCCGGGAGTCCGTCCCGGCGGCCGGGTAACTTTCTTCTGCGGGGCCAGAAGAAAGTCACCAAAGAAGAGGCCCTGAACCGCACACGATCGCGACGCCGCCTGGAGCGGCGCGCGAAAACGATCGCCGGTACTGCGCCCACACGCGACCCGCTGCGCTCTCGCTGCTGTCCCTGTGAAGAGCGCCATCCATCGCCCCTTCACGCCCGTTAACGCCGGCTGCACGCCGGGCTCACCAGGGCATACCAATACCGCGTCGCTGGGGCGACGCCCCGGTGGATGTCGCGCAACGGTCGCGTCGCCCGAGCGACGCTGTCTTCGGTCTTTCTCGTGAGCACGGCGTGCAGCCGCGCGTCAAGCGGCCTAACGGTGCGATGGATGGTGCTGGTGACAAGGACAGCAGCGAGAGCGCAGCGGGTCGCGTCTGCCCGCTGACCGACCGGCTCTTGCACGGCGCAGCTCGTGCATGTGGTGCTGGTGTGCGGTTCAGGGCCTCTTCTTTGGTGACTTTCTTCTGGCCCCGCAGAAGAAAGTTACCCCGCCGCCGGGCGGGACTCCCGGCAATCTCCCGAGCAGACACACTGCCCCAAAGATCACCCCATCAACCCGGCAAGCTCACCGTCACCCAAGGCCCCGTCAATCCATCCAGCTCACAGTCCCACAACGCCTGCGCATCCATCGCATCCACAACGCCTTCGCCGTACACCTTGAGCGCCAGGCTGCGCAACATGATGACCATGCCCCGCACGAATGCCGCGCGCCCTGCCTCGCCGGCCACGCCCAGCAGCACCGACGCGTCGAGCTTCACGTAGTCCAGCCCGGCCTGGTAGAGCCGCTCGACCCGGGCCAGCCCCGCGCCCGCATGCTCCAGCCCCAGCTTCACGCCGAGCGGGCGCAGCTGGCGGCCGAACTCCATCAGGCGCTCGAAATGCTCTACCGCCGCAGCTTCGGCAATGTCGAGCAACAGCGAACGCGCCGCCTGCGGTGACTGGCCCAACAGCTCATGCAGCTGCGGCAGGAAACCCGCATCGGCCAGCGAGGCCGGCGCCACATTGATGCAGCGTGCCTGGCCGTCGGCGACGATGGCCTGAAGAGCAAGGCTGATGGCGAAGAGGTCGACCTGCGCCGTCATGCGCGCTCGCGCCGCCAGCGGCAGCCAGATGGCGGCGGCTTGGAAGTCGGTGTCCAGCCGCAGCTGCAACGGGCATTCGAGATGCAGCACGCGGCCGCCGCGGTCACGCACGGGGAACTCGACGAGGCGGCCGCGCTGCTGCGTGACGGCGTCGTGCAGCTGACTGCGCCACAGGCCCTCGCCCTGCTCGCGGCCGACGCCGGGCTCCGCGACGACGATCTCGACGACCAGGCCGCCCCGCGCCTCGTTCTGATGCTCGGCACGCGCCAGCGCGGCATCGGCTTCGCCCAGCCAGACGCCGCTCGGCCGCTCGCGCGGCAGCTCGATGGCGCCGAGCGCCACCTGCACGCCGGGGCCGAAGGCGGGCAGGCTGGCGCGCAGCGCATCGGCCAGGGCCTGCGCCGTCTCGGCGGCCACGCCCTCGGCGGGCAGCCACAGCGCGAAGTCGCCGCCATTGAGCCGGCCGACGCGGCAACCCGCGACCGACTCGGGATAGGCCTGCAGCGCCGTGACGAGAGTCAGCAACACGTCGTCGACAGCACCACGGCCGAGGCGTGCGTTCAACCCGGGCAGGTCGCGCAGCCGCACCAGCACCAGGCCGGCGATGGCCGGGCCGTCGTCGCGCTGCAGCGCCGCATCAAGCTCGGCGAGGAAATGCTGGCGCGTGGACACGCCGGTCAGCGGGTCGTGGTGAACCTGCTGGCGCAGCACCAGTAACTGGCCGGCCTGGGCCTCGAAGAGCTCGCGCACGCGCTGCACCATCGCGTTCATCGCGCGCGTCAGGCGCTGCAGTTCGGGCACGCGCGGCTCGGTGACCTGGCCATAGCTGCCGGCCAGCACGCCCTCGGCCTGGGCCACGGCGGCGTCGAGCGGGCGGCGGATGCGCCGCAGGCCCGCCCAGGCGGCAATGGCCGCGACGATGCCGACGATGAGCAGCCAGGCCAGCAACCGGCGCGACGCCAGCCACAGCGCGTCATGTGCATAGGCGGAGTGGCTCTTGAGCTCAACGGCGCCGATGGCGTTCCAGCCGTTGGACAGCTGGGCCACGCCGGCCGGGGCGGTGATGGGAAACAGCGCGCGGAACCAGCCGGGCGCCTGGCCGGGCCGCGGCGCACCACTGCGCTCGAACAGAGTCTGCCCGCCGGCGTCGCGCCAGCGCACGAATTCATAGGCGCCGGTGTCGAACTGGGCCGACACCAGCAGCTTGATCAGCTCGGCGTCTCCGCGCTGCTGCGACAGCGCCAGCGCGAGAGATTGCGCGTTGTCGGCGTTCTTGAGTTCGAGCTGCGTGCGCATCAGCTGCTGCGTGGAGCGCGCAGACAGGCCGACCGCGCCCACCAGCGCCGCCAGCACCACGCCCAGCACCAGCCAGGCGATCTGTCGCATCAACGACATGTCTTGGTCTCCATCACAAGAAGCCTTCCGCGCGCACCTTGGCCACCAGCTCGCGCCACAGCGACAGCCGCGCCAGCGGGTCGCCCGCCGTGACCTGGCCCACGCCCTGCCACAGCCCTTCGGTGTTGAAGCTGAACACCGGCGTCAGGTCGGGCCGCTGCGAGGCGGGCAGCACCTCGGGGCGCAGGTTGTCCAGGATCAGCGGCTCGTCACCCGGTTGGGCATGGTAGGCCAGCACCATGTGCGCCAGCGACTGGCCCTGCATGCGCGCCCGCACATAGACCATGCGCAGCCGCGCCGTCGGCACGCCGGCCGCCGCCAAGCTGAAGTACTTGGCGATCGCGTAGTCCTCGCAGTCGCCGGCGCGGCGCTCCAGGCTTTCCAGCGGCGACGCCCAATAGTCGGCCAGGCGCCAGGTGTCGGCGTCCTCCCGGAACGCCAGGCGGCGGTTGAAGAAGTCGTTGATGTCCTTGAGCCGCTGCAGCTCTTCCTGCGTGCCGCTGCGCTCGATTTGCTGCACGAGTGCCTGCGCCTGCTCGGCGACGCGCGCCCCGCGCTGGGCTGCGGCCTCCACCACGCGCGCCGCGTCGTAGGCGGCCAGCACCAGCCATGGATAGGCGAAGAAGGCGGCCAGCCACCACCGGTACGGGCCCGAGCGGAAGGCGGCGCTGAAGGTCGGGATGGGCAAGATGGCGGCGGGCGGGGGTTGATTTCACTGTACCGCCGCCCACCCCGTCGCCCGGGGCGCCAAGCGTGAACTCAGGCCGGGGAAGACCGCAGTCCGTAAACCTTGTCGCCGACAAACAGGTATTCCGCCCGCAGCACCGGTTCGCCCTGCTCGCCGGCAAAGGTGAAGCCGAGCACGGCGATCTCGGCGCCCGGCTTGATCTCCTCGACGCCCCAGGCCTGCATGCGCGTCAGCGGCGCCAGCTCGACTTCCCAGCGCCGGTCGCGGCGCGTGGGCACCTTGGCCTTGGCCAGCAGCGCGGCGCCGTCGACGGCCGCCGTCTGCCGCGGCAGGCTGCGCTTGGCGAAATCGGCCGGCAGCGCGAGGTTCTCGGGCAGCTCCAGCTGCAGCTCTGCATGCGGGTTTCCCCAGGCTACCTTGGCGGCGCGACCGCTGAGGTAGATCGGGCGCTCCTGGTCGAAGCTGCTCCAGCCGTGGTGGGCCAGCGCGGGCAGGCTGGTCAGGGCCGGCAGCACGGCCAGCAGGGAACGTCTTTGCATCATCACGAACTCCTCAGGTCAGTCGGTGGATGGAAAACTCGGGTCGCGCGCCGGGCCGCCCCAAGCCGGCCCGTCTGGCGATGTGCGAACGGCTCTATGCCGCGAGCATCGCCGTCCCCTCGGGGGACCGGCCACGGCACGCCGTGGACGAGGGGCTCACACGTAAGCGATAAAACGGCCGCAGATGATGACAGCCAGCCAAATCCCCACTGACAACAGGCCCAGCGCGCGCGCCGGTCGGTCCGCCAGCGCCAGGCTGCCGCGCGCGTGGAACCACGCGGCGTTCGCGCCGGCCAGCATCAACAGCAGCAGCTTCAGGCGGAAGGCCGGGTTGGCCAACAGCTCCTGCGGCTGCGTGGCGAACATGGCCAGGCCGGTCAGCGCGCACAAGCCGAAGCCCAGCAGCGCCAGCGGCAGCACCAGCCGCGCGATGGCGGCCAGGTCCAGCGCGCGGCCCAGGCCGAGCAGGCGCAGCTCGAACACCAGCAGGCCACCGAACAGCATGGCGATCCCCACCACGTGCACCGTCTCCAGCGCGGGATAGGCCCAGGGGTGGGAGGCTAGAGCGGTCCACATGGCGGCGGGCGAATCAAAGCGATGAAGTGGGCAAGATTGACGCCGGCACGGCTGGAGCCTTCACTGTAGCGACGCCGGCGCCGCCTATGATTTTTGGGCCATGCAGACCACCGCCTCCATCCCGAGCACGCCGAGCAGCCCGACGCAGAAGATCCGCGACGACATCGACCAGGCGCGCCGCCGTGGGCCCTTGCAGCAGATCCAGATCCCGCCCTGCCCCGAATTGCTGGCCCAGCTGCAGCGGGCCATGAACCAGGCAGAGCCGGACCTGAACCTCGTTGCCCGCATCGCTTCCAGCGACGTCGCCATGGCCGCCACGCTGCTGCGCATCGCCAACGGCCCGCTGTTCAAGCCGGTTGGCCTGCCCTGCACCACCGTCGGGCAGGCCATGACGCGCATCGGCCTGCGCGAGAGCGTGGCCGTCATGACCGGCTTTCTCGTCCAGCACGCCATCCCCGTCAACGCGCCGCAGCTGGCGCGCTTCTGGGAGCGCAGCGCCAAGCGCGCCGCCGCCATGGCCACCATCGCCCAGCAGCTGCCGGGCCTGTCGCCGGACCTGGCGCACAGCTTCGGCCTGTTCCTGCACGTGGGCATGCCGGTGCTGCTGCAGAGCGTGCGCGGCTATGCGGCCACCATGGTGGAGGCCGGTGCACGCATCGACCGGCCCTTCATTGCCACCGAGAACGCCAATCACAAGACCGACCATGCCGTCGTCGGCGCCCTCGTCGTGCGGGTGTGGAACCTGCCGGCGCCGCTGATGGCGGCGATCCGCCTGCACCACGACTACGCCGCCCTCGGCCATGCGGGCATCGAGCCCGAGATCCACACGCTGATCGCCGCCGGTCTCATCGCCGAGCACCTGATGCGCCGCCACGAAGGCCTGCCCGAGGACGCCGACTGGGCCGGCCACCATGCCGCCGCGATGGCCTGGCTCGGCATAGGCTGGGACGAACTGGCCCAATGGGAAGAGGCCGTGACCGTTCAGCTCGACGCGGCCTGAGCAGCGATGCGGCTGCCGCGCCTGCGCATCGTCGTCCTCGCCGCCATGGTGCTGGTGACGCTGGTCACGCTGGGCTGGTGGGTGTTCGGCCCGTCCGGGGTCGCCGTCGAGCTGACGCGGCGCAGCTGGCGCATGGAAATCGTCATCGAGAAGCTGCGCGCCGAGGCCGGCTCGGACTGGTGCGACGAGCTGCCCGCCGGCGCCTTCGACATTAGCCGCCGCGTGATGGCTGATCCCAAGGGGATGCGTTCCGAGCCGAGTGAGCACTGCCGCTACACGATGCTGGCCTGGCGTCGCAGCTGGATCGCCAAGAGCGAGGGCGGCCCGGCTGACCGGCCCGACTGGCCCCGCCCGCCCCTGCGCGTGGCCCCGCCCGGCGAGGCTGGCAGCGAGCGCCTGGGCAAGCGCGAGGCGTACTTTGAGATCGAACTGCGCGACCGCGAGGACCACGCCTGGGTGTGCCGCGTCACGCCCGAGCGCTGGCAGCAGCTGCGCGAGGGCCAGCGCTTTCGCGTGCCAGTCGACCGCTTCGGAACGGCGGATTGCCCGCGGATGTACCCGTCACGCTTCTAGCGGAACAGCTGCCAGGCAGCGACGATGACGTGGCCCCACACCGTCACGTTGAAGAACAGCAGCGCGAACACACGCAGGAAGACCCAGAACTTGCGCGCACGCGCAAACGCTTCGTCCTCGCCGGTAAAGACGTAGATACCCATGTAGAGCGCCGAGGGCAGCAGCGTGGCGGCCATCACGACGGCCATCAACCAGTAGAAAAAGGTCATGCCGCGATTGTGGCGACTGGCGTAGCCGTCACGAAGGCAGGAAGACCCGGCCCCGCCACGACGCAAAAGGCCCGGACCGTTGCCGGGCCGGGCCTGCGAACTGAAGCGCTGAAGCCTTACTTCTTGCGCACCGGCGGCACGTCCGTGCAGGAGCCGTGCGCCACTTCCGCGGCCATGCCCAGCGATTCGCCGAGCGTCGGGTGCGGGTGGATGGTCTTGCCGATGTCCACCGCGTCGGCGCCCATCTCGATGGCCAGCGCGATCTCGCCGATCATGTCGCCGGCATGCGTGCCGACGATGCCGCCGCCGATGATGCGGTGGGTTTCCTCGTCGAACAGCAGCTTGGTGAAGCCCTCGTCGCGGCCGTTGGCGATCGCGCGGCCCGAGGCCGTCCAGGGGAACAGGCCCTTGGTGATCTTGATGCCCTTGGCCTTGGCCTCGTCCTCCGTGATGCCCACCCAGGCCACCTCGGGATCGGTGTAGGCCACGCTTGGGATCACGCGGGCGTCGAACTGGCTCTTGGCGTATTCGGCGTTGCCGAGCAGTTCGCCCGCGCAGACCTCGGCGGCGACGTGGCCCTCGTGCACCGCCTTGTGGGCCAGCATGGGCTGGCCGACGATGTCGCCGATGGCGAAGATGTTCTGCACGTTGGTGCGCATCTGCACGTCGACCGGGATAAAGCCGCGGTCGGTTACCGCGACACCGGCGTTCTCGGCGCCGAGCTTCTTGCCGTTGGGCGTGCGGCCGACGGCCTGCAGCACCAGGTCGTAGCGCTGCGGCTCCTTCGGGGCGCCCTCGCCTTCGAAGGTCACCCAGATGCCGTCGGGCTTCGCTTCGGCGCCGACCGTCTTCGTGTTCAACATGATGTTGTCGAAGCGGTGGGCGTTGAACTTCTGCCAGACCTTGACGAGGTCGCGGTCTGCGCCGGTCATCAGCGTGGGCAGCATCTCGACGACATCCAGACGCGAGCCCAGCGTGGAGTACACGGTGCCCATTTCCAGGCCGATGATGCCGCCGCCGACGATGAGCATCTTCACCGCCTCGACCTTCATCTCCAGCGCGCCTGTCGAGTCGACGATGCGCGGGTCGTCGGGCAGGAAGGGCAGGCGCACGGCCTGCGAACCGGCCGCGATGATGAGGCGCTTGAAGGCCACCGTCTGCACGGCGCCCGTCTTGGCCTGGCCGACGGCGCCTTCAGTAGCCTCGACCTTCAAGTGCTGGGCGTCCAGCAGCGAGCCGACGCCGCGCAGCACCGTCACCTTGCGCATCTTGGCCATGGCCGCGAGGCCGCCGGTCAACTTGCCCGTGACCTTGTTCTTGTGCGCGCGCAGCTTGTCGAAGTCGACCTCCGGCTCGCCGAAGGCCACGCCGAGGTCGGCCATGTGGCTGACCTCGTCCATGACGGCCGCCACGTGCAGCAGCGCCTTGGAAGGGATGCAGCCGACGTTCAGGCAGACACCGCCGAGGGTGGCGTAGCGCTCGACGAGAGCGACCTTCAGGCCGAGGTCGGCCGCGCGGAAGGCAGCCGAATAGCCACCGGGGCCACCGCCGAGGACGACGAGGTCGAAGGCCTGGTCGGCGCTGCCGCTGTACGTTGCCGCGACCGCGGCGGGTGCAGCGGCGACGGGTGCCGGCGCAGGCGCTGCAGCGGCAGGTGCCGGCGCCGGAGCAGCGGCCTCCGCCGACTCCAGCGTCAGCACAACCGAGCCCTTCTTGACCTTGTCGCCGATCTTGACCTTGACGTCCTTGACGACGCCGGCGGCCGATGATGGGATCTCCATCGACGCCTTGTCGCTCTCGACGGTGATGAGGCTCTGCTCGACCTTGACGGTGTCGCCAGCCTTCACCAGCACCTCGATGACGCCGACTTCGTCGAAGTCGCCGATGTCCGGAACTTGAACTTCAATGAGTGCCATTGGTTCCGCTCCCGATTACAGCGCGATCCGACGGAAGTCGGACAGCAGGCTGGCGAAGTAGACGTTGAAGCGCGCGGCCGCCGCGCCGTCGATGACGCGGTGGTCCCAGCTCAACGACAGCGGCAGGATCAGGCGCGGCTGGAACGCCTTGCCGTCCCACACGGGCTCGATGCTGCTCTTGCAGACGCCCATGATGGCCACTTCGGGCGCATTGATGATGGGCGTGAAGTACTTGCCGCCGATGCCACCCAGCGACGAGATCGAGAAGCAGCCGCCGCTCATGTCGGCCGGGCCCAGCTTGCCGTCGCGGGCCTTCTTGGCCAGCTCGCCCATCTCCTGGGTGATCTGGAAGATGCCCTTCTTGTCGGCGTCCTTGATGACGGGCACGACCAGGCCGTTGGGCGTGTCGGCCGCGAAGCCGATGTGGAAGAACTGCTTCAGGACGAGCGTGTCGCCATCCAGCGAGCTGTTGAACTCAGGGAACTTCTTCAGCGCCGCAACGGCCGCCTTGATCATGAAGGCGAGCATCGTGACCTTGATGCCGGCCTTCTCGTTCTCCTTGTTGAGCTGGACGCGGAAGGCTTCGAGGTCGGTGATGTCGGCATCGTCATGGTTGGTGACGTGCGGGATGACGACCCAGTTGCGGTGCAGGTTGGCCCCCGAGATCTTCTTGATGCGGGATAGCTCCTTGCGCTCGATGGGGCCGAACTTCTCGAAGTCGACCTTGGGCCAGGCCAGCACGTTGAGACCCGAGCCACCGCCACCGCTGGCAGCGGCAGGTGAGACGGCCTTCTGCGCGGCGGTCTGCACGGCGCCCGACATGACAGCCTTGACGAAGCCCTGCACGTCGCTCTCGACGATGCGGCCCTTGGCGCCTGTGCCCTTCACTTCTGCCAGCGGCACGCCAAGTTCGCGGGCGAGCTTGCGGATGGTCGGCGAGGCGTGCGGCAGCTTGCCGGTGGGTGCGGTGGGCTGATGCGGCGGCAGCGCAGCCGTGGGTACGGCCTTGGCTTCGGCCGGCGCAGCAGCAGGGGCGGCAGCAGCAGGCGCGGGCGCAGCGGCCGCAGGTGCCGGTGCAGGCGCAGCAGCAGCACCGCCGGCACCCTTCACGCGCGCCAGCGCCGAGCCCTTGGCGACCTTGTCGCCGATCTTCACCAGCAGTTCCTCGACGACGCCGGCCGTGGACGACGGAATCTCCATTGAGGCCTTGTCGCTCTCGACGGTGATGAGGCTCTGCTCGACCTTGACGGTGTCGCCGACCTTGACGAGCAGCTCGATGACGGCCACTTCGTCGAAGTCGCCGATGTCCGGCACGACGACGGTGACCGAGCCGCCCGCGGCTTGGGCCGGGGCAGGAGCCGCGGGTTCAGCAGCGGGTGCGGGCGTCGCAACGGCAGGTGCCGGTGCAGCAGCAGCGGCAGGCGTAGCAACGGCGGCCGGCGCAGCAGCGCCCTCGCCTTCCACGACCACCACGACGCTGCCCTGCTTGACCTTGTCGCCCACGGCGACCTTGATCTCCTTGACGACGCCGGCCTGCGAGGACGGAATTTCCATCGACGCCTTGTCGCTTTCGACGGTGATCAGGCTCTGCTCGACCTTGACGGTGTCGCCGACCTTGACCAGCACCTCGATGACGCCGACCTCGTCGAAATCGCCGATGTCAGGAACCCTGACTTCAATCAATGCCATGTTCTTGTCTCCGGGGCTCAGGCGTACAGCGGGTTGATCTTGTCGGCCTTGATGCCGTACTTCGCGATGGCTTCGGCCACCTTCGCCATCGGCACAGCGCCGTCATCGGCCAGCGCCTTCAGCGCGGCGACGACGATGTAGTGGCGATTGACCTCGAAGTGCTCGCGCAGCTTGGAGCGGAAGTCCGAACGGCCGAAGCCGTCGGTGCCCAGCACCTTGTAGGAACGGCCCTTGGGGATGAAGGCGCGGATCTGCTCGGCGTAGTTCTTCATGTAGTCCGTCGACGCGATGACTGGACCGGCGGTGCGGCCGAGCTGCTGCGTCACGAACGGCACGCAGGCGAGTTCGGTCGGGTGCAGCAGGTTCCAGCGCTCGGCGTTCTGGCCGTCGCGGGCCAGCTCGTTGAAGCTCGGGCAGCTCCACACATTGGCGCCGACGCCCCACTCTTCTTCCAGCAGCTTCTTGGCGGCCTGGCTTTCGCGCAGGATGGTGCCCGAGCCCAGCAGGTTGACGCTGACGGGCTGCGCCGCGTCCGCGTCTTCCAGCAGGTACATGCCTTTGAGGATCTGCTCCTCGGTGCCGGCCTTGAGGCCCGGCATTGGGTAGTTCTCGTTCAGCAGCGTGATGTAGTAGTAGACGTTTTCCTGGTCTTCCACCATGCGCTTGAGGCCGCGCTGCATGATGACCGCCACTTCGTGCGCGAAGGTCGGGTCGTAGGACACGCAGTTGGGGATCGTGCCGGCCAGGATGTGGCTGTGACCGTCCTCGTGCTGCAGGCCTTCGCCGTTCAGCGTCGTGCGGCCGGACGTGCCGCCCAGCAGGAAGCCACGCGCCTGCATGTCGCCGGCGGCCCAGGCCAGGTCGCCGATGCGCTGGAAGCCGAACATCGAGTAATAGACGTAGAACGGGATCATGACCCGGTTGTTCGTCGAGTACGACGTGGCCGCAGCGATCCACGAAGCCATGCCGCCGGCTTCATTGATGCCTTCCTGCAGCACCTGGCCGGCCTTGTCCTCGCGGTAGTACATGACCTGGTCGCGGTCGACCGGCGTGTACTGCTGGCCCGCGGGGTTGTAGATGCCGATCTGGCGGAACAGGCCTTCCATGCCGAAGGTGCGCGCCTCGTCGACGAGGATGGGCACGGTGCGCGGGCCCAGTTCCTTGTCGCGCAGCAGCGTCGTCAGGAAGCGCACATACGCCTGGGTCGTCGAGATCTCGCGGCCTTCCGCCGTCGGGTCCAATACGGCCTGGAAGGTGGCCAGGTCGGGCACCTTCAGGTTCTCGTCCGTCTTGGCGCGGCGCTTGGGCAGGTAGCCGCCGAGCGCGTTGCGGCGCTCGTGCAGGTACTTCAGTTCCTGCGAGCCTTCCGGCGGCTGATAGAACGGGATCTTGGGCAGATCTTCATCCGACACCGGGATGTTGAACCGGTCGCGCATCGCGCGGATGTCGTCGTCCTGCAGCTTCTTGGTCTGGTGGGCGGTGTTCTTGCCTTCACCGATCTTGCCCATGCCGAAGCCCTTGACGGTCTTCACGAGCAGCACGGTCGGCTGGCCGACGGTGTTGACGGCCTTGTGATACGCCGCGTAGACCTTCTGCGGGTCATGGCCGCCACGCTGCAGGCGCCAGATGTCCTCGTCGCTCATCTTGGCCACGAGCTCCAGCAGCTTGGGGTGCTTGCCGAAAAAGTTCTTGCGCACGAAGGCGCCGTCGTTGGCCTTCATGGCCTGGTAGTCACCGTCGACGGTCTCCATCATGACCTTGCGCAGCAGCTCGTCCTTGTCGCGCGCCAGCAGGGGGTCCCAGTAGCCGCCCCAGATCAGCTTGATGACGTTCCAGCCCGCGCCGCGGAACTCGCCTTCCAGCTCCTGGATGATCTTGCCGTTGCCTCGCACCGGGCCGTCCAGGCGCTGCAGGTTGCAGTTGACGACGAAGATCAGGTTGTCCAGCTTCTCGCGTGCGGCCAGGCCGATGGCGCCCAGCGATTCCGGTTCGTCCATCTCGCCGTCGCCCAGGAACACCCAGACCTTGCGCTTGCTCGTGTCCGCAATGCCGCGGGCATGCAGGTACTTCAGGAAGCGCGCCTGGTAGATGGCCATCAAGGGGCCGAGGCCCATCGAGACGGTCGGGAACTGCCAGAACTCGGGCATCAGCTTCGGATGCGGGTAGCTCGACAGGCCCTTGCCGTCGACTTCCTGGCGGAAGTTGATCAGCTGCTCTTCGGTGATGCGGCCTTCCATGAAGGCACGGGCGTAGATGCCCGGCGCGCTGTGGCCCTGGATGTAGAGCAGGTCGCCACCGTGCACGCCGTCGTCGGCATGCCAGAAGTGGTTGAAGCCGCAGCCGAGCATGGTGGCCAGCGAGGCGAACGACGAGATGTGGCCGCCCAGGTCACCCCCATCCTCGGGGTTGTGCTTGTTGGCGCGCACGACCATCGCCATGGCGTTCCAGCGCATGTAGGCGCGCAGGCGCTCCTCGATCTCGATGTTGCCGGGGAAGCGCTCTTCCTGGTCGGTCGGGATGGTGTTGACGTAGGCCGTGTTGGCCGAGAACGGCACGTCGATGCCGGCCTGGCGGGCGTGGTCGATCAGGGTTTCGAGCAGGAAGTGGGCGCGGTCGCCACCTTCCTCGCTGATGACGGCCGAGAGGGCATCCAGCCACTCGCGCGTCTCCTGGGGTTCGGTGTCGTTCGCGGCGGCGCCGAGAAACTCTTGCGGCTGGGCTGACATGGCCGTGTCTCCTTCAAGTGCCGCCTCTGGCGGGCAGCGGGGTGTTCTACAAGGGCGAGTGCGGACGCAGGGGCCGCGAGCGGGCGGAGTGTCTCACAAGGCTGACCAGCTCCCAAATGGCGCGAGACGATTTCTTATTATGAAATTACCGTGGCCGCCGCCGCCCCGGATAATTTGGCGATGGCCCTCGATCCGCACGTTCCCGAGACCCGCACACGCCGGCAGCGCCTCCTCGCGCCGTGGCGCCGTCTGGTGGCCACCTGGTGGTTCCGGCAATCACCCTCGCGCCAGGACCGGCTGGCCACATTGGGCCCGCTGATCTCGGTGCTGCTCTTCCTGGCGGCCATCATTTCGGCCTTCTGGTACCTGCGCAATGAAGAGATCGAACGCGAGAGCGAGTCCGTCAAGCGTGACACCGAGATCGCCCAGCAGCAGATCCGCCTGCGCCTGATCGAGAACCAGGAGCAGCTTGTGCGCATCGCGCGCGAGGTCGTCACGCGGCAGATCGACACCCATGAGTTCTCAGCGCAGGCTCAGGCCTTTGCGCGCGAGCGACCCGAGCTGACCCATGTGACCTGGCTCAGCAACCGGCGCGAGCGGCGCAGCAGCGTCGGCGCGGCCGGGTTCCAGGCCGATGGGCTGATGTCGGCCCACGGCAACGACCCGTCCATGCCGATGCCCAACCAGTCCAACGCCGCGGCCATCGCCTTCGAGGCGGCCAAGGACCGCCGCCAGCCGGTCTACTCGCCGCCGTTCACCGACGCCAACGGCGTCACCGTCTTCCAGTTGCACATCCCGCTGATCGACCGCGGCGGCTTCGTCGGCGTGCTGATCGCCGAATACACCGTCGAGGCCTTGCTGCGCTACTACGTGCCCAGCGAAGTGGCCACCCGCCACAGCATCGCCGTGCTGGACGCCCGCGACCAGGTCGTCAGCAGCACCGTCACGCCCATGCCGGGCCAGGTCTTGCGCCGCGCTTCGCTGCTGCATGACGTACCGCTGGCGCCGGCCCTCAACGGCCTGGTGCTGCGCGGCCAGGGCTGGCGCACCTCCATCGGCCTGATCAACAACGCGCTGTTCTGGCTGGTGCTGGCGCTGGCCGGCATGACGGTGTGGATGCTGCTGGGCACCTGGCGCCACATGCGCCGGCGCACGCAGATCCAGAACGCGCTGACGCTGGAGACCAACTTCCGCCGGGCGATGGAGAACTCCATGCTGACCGGCATGCGCGCCATGGACATGGACACGCGCATCACCTACGTGAACCCGGCCTTCTGCGCGATGACGGGGTTCTCGGAGGCCGACCTCGTCGGACGCACCCCGCCCTACCCCTTCTGGCCGGCCGACCGCCGCGAGGAAAACGCGCGCCTGCTGCAGCAGGAGCTGCAGGGCCGCAGCCCGTCGGGCGGCGTCGAAGTGAAGATTGCGCGCAAGGACGGCTCGGCCTTCGACGCCCGCGTCTACGTCTCGCCGCTGGTCGACACCAAGGGCAAGCAGACCGGCTGGATGACCTCGATGACCAACATCACCGAGGCCAAGCGCGTGCGCGACCAGCTCTCGGCCTCGCACGAGCGCTTCACGACCGTGCTGGAAGGCCTGGACGCCGCCGTGTCGGTGCTGTCGGTGCAGCCACCCGAGCTGCTGTTCGCCAACCGCAGCTACCGCCTCTGGTTCGGCGCCGATCCGGCCGGACATGCCTTGCTGGCCGGCGGCCACCTGCTCGGCACGACCAGCCGGGGCGGTGGCCCGGACGACGGCGCCGATGAGGTCGACGACTACTCCGGGCTGCCCGCCGAGGCGCTGACCGACGTCGGCTCCGACCCGCGCGAGGTCTATGTCGAATCGCTGGCCATGTGGTTCGACGTGCGCGCGCGCTATCTGCAGTGGACGGACGGCCGGCTGGCGCAGATGCTGATCGCCACCGACATCACCATGCGCCGCCACGCCGAGGCGCAAGCGGCGCTGCAGGCCGACAAGGCGCAGGTCACCAGCCGCCTGATGACCATGGGCGAGATGGCCTCCAGCGTGGCGCATGAGCTGAACCAGCCGCTGACTGCCATTACGAACTACTGCAACGGCATGGTCAGCCGGGTGCGCGCCGACAGCATCGACAAGGAAGCGCTGATGGCGGCGCTGACCAAGACCGCCAAGCAGGCCGAGCGGGCGGGTCAGATCATTCACCGCATCCGCAACTTCGTGAAGCGCAGCGAGCCGCAGCGCCAGCCAGCCAACGCCGCCGACATCGTCGAGGACGCGGTGGAACTGGCCGGCATCGAGCTGCGCCGCCGCAGCGTCGCCATCCACACCTACGTGGCCCAGCGCCTGCCGCAGATGATGGTCGACCCCATCCTCATCGAGCAGGTGTTGATGAACCTGCTCAAGAACGCCGCCGAGGCCATCGACAACGCCTCGCTGCCGACCTCCCGCCGCCACATCGAACTGCGCGTCATCCCCAAGCACAGCGCCGAGCTGGGCGGCCAGATCGAGTTCTCGGTCACTGACATGGGCCCGGGTTTGCCCGATGAGGTGCTGGCCCGCATGTACGAGGCGTTCTTCTCCACCAAGGCCGACGGGCTGGGCATCGGATTAGGGTTATGCCGGTCTATCGTGGAGTCCCACCAGGGCCGGATAAAAGCCGAGAACCTCTACAATGGCTCCTTGGTCGTCGGCTGCCGATTCGCCTTCACGATCCCAGTCACGATCACCTCGGAACACCTGCGTTCCGATCCCGCCAACGGTCCTGCCGGCAGCGCTCAGAGAACTGAACCCACCACACCATGAGCTTGATCCCGAAGAAGGGCAACGTCTACGTCGTCGATGACGATGAAGCAGTCCGCGATTCCCTGCAATGGCTGCTTGAAGGCAAGGACTACCGGGTCAAGTGCTTTGACTCCGCGGAATCCTTCCTCGCGCGCTACGACCCGCGCGAAGTCGCCTGCCTGATCGCCGACATCCGCATGGATGGCATGACCGGCCTGGAGCTGCAGGATCGCCTCATTGAGCGCAAGAGCCCCCTGCCCATCGTCTTCATCACCGGCCACGGCGACGTGCCGATGGCGGTGCAGACGATGAAGAAGGGCGCGATGGACTTCATCGAGAAGCCCTTCAAGGAAGAAGAGCTGCTGGCGCTGGTGGAGCGCATGCTCGACCAGGCCCGCGAGGCCTTCTCCAGCCACCAGGAAGCCGCCAGCCGCGACGCGCTGCTGGCCCGCCTGACGACGCGCGAGGCCCAAGTGCTGGAACGCATCGTGGCGGGTCGTCTGAACAAGCAGATCGCCGACGACCTCGGCATCAGCATCAAGACGGTGGAGGCGCACCGCGCCAACATCATGGAAAAGCTCAACGCCAACACGGTGGCGGACCTGCTCAAGATTGCCTTGGGCGCGACCGCCAAGGCTTGAGCCCCCTGCCCTACCGAAAGGCCGCTGAACCCTCAGCGGCTTTTTGCTTTCTGACTTCAGCTTCACCGAATAGCCTGCCATGACCGCCCAACTGATCGACGGCCTCGCCCTCTCCAAGTCCATCCGCGCCGAAGTCGCCACCCGCGCTGCGGCGCTGACCGCCAAGGGTGTGCAACCCGGCCTCGCCGTCGTCATCGTCGGCGACGACCCGGCCAGCCACGTCTACGTGCGCAACAAGGTCAAGGCCTGCGCCGACGCCGGCCTGCACTCGGTGCTGGAGAAGTACGAGGCGAACTTCAGCGAGGCCGCCCTGCTGGCCCGCATTGATGCGCTCAACAACGATCCCAGCATCCACGGCATCCTGGTGCAGATGCCACTGCCCAAGCACATCGACCCGCACAAGGTCATCGAGGCCATCGCCACCACCAAGGACGTGGACGGCTACTCGACGCTGAGCGCCGGCGAGCTGATGACGCAGCTGCCCGGCTTTCGTCCCTGCACGCCCTATGGCTGCATGAAGCTCATCGAAAGCACCGGCTTCGACCTGCGTGGCAAGCATGCGGTCGTCATCGGCCGCAGCAACACCGTCGGCAAGCCGATGGCCCTGCTGCTGCTGCAGGCCAATGCCACCGTCACGGTCTGCCATAGCGCCACGGCCGACATCGGACACCACACCCGCCAGGCCGACGTCGTCGTGGCCGCCGTCGGCCGGCGCAACATGCTGACGGCCGACATGGTCAAGCCTGGTGCGGTCGTCATCGACGTCGGCATCAACCGCAATGACGAGGGCAAGCTCTGCGGCGATGTGGATTTCGACGCCGTCAAGGAAGTGGCCGGCTGGATAACCCCCGTCCCAGGCGGGGTCGGCCCGATGACGATTGCCATGTTGCTGGTCAATACGCTTGAATCGGCGGAACGCAGCAGAAACTGACCACCTCCTACCCGCTTTGCCGGCCCCCTTCGAGGGGGCGCTGCCAGTGGCCCGGCAAAGCCGGTTCCACGGCAGCCGCGCGATGACCGGCCTCGCTCGCGCGGGCCAGCTTGAAATTCACCGTAGGCGCAACACATGGCTGAAATGACGAACCCTTTGCTCTCCACCGCCGCCCTGCCCGACTTCGCGGCCATCCAGCCGGAACACGTGCAGCCTGCCATCACAGAGCTGCTCGCCGCCGCCCAGGCCGCGCTCGATGAAGCAACCAGGCCCGAGACGCCGGCCGACTACGACGCGCTTTCCCGCATCCTCGACACGGCCACGGAGCATTTCGGCACAGCCTGGGGCGCTGTGGGCCACCTGAACGCCGTGGCCGACACGCCGGCGCTGCGCGAGGCCTACAACGCCATGCTGCCGGCCGTCACCGAGTTCAGCACCGCGATGGGCGCCAACGAGGCGCTGTTCGCCAAGTACAAGGCCGTGCTGGCGGCGCAGGGCGCCTCGTTGAGCGCCCCGCGCCAGCAGTTGCTCAAGCACGCCATCCGCAACTTCGTGCTGTCAGGCGCCGAGCTTCAGGGCGAAGCGCGCGAACGCTATGCGGCCATCCAGGAGCGCAGCGCAGAGCTGCAGCAGCAGTTCAGCGAGCATGTGCTGGACGCCACTGACGGCTGGAGCTACATCGCCAGCGCTGACGAACTGGCCGGCGTGCCGCAGGACGTGCTGGACGCCACCAGGCTCGACGACGGCGGCCACAAGCTGACGCTGCACTTCCCGGTCTACCTGCCCGTCATGCAGTACGCCGACAACCGCGCGCTGCGCGAGAAGCTCTACCGCGCTTACGTGACACGCGCGAGTGAGTTCGGCAAGCCCGAGCTGGACAACACCGCCGCCATGCGCGAGATCGTCGCGCTGCGCCAGGAAGAAGCCAAGCTGCTCGGCTATGCCAGCTTCGCCGAGGTGTCGCTTGCGCCCAAGATGGCGTCATCGCCGGACGAAGTGAAAACCTTTCTGCGCGACCTGGCCAAGCGCGCCCGCCCCTTCGCCGAGAAGGACCTCGCCGAATTGCGCGAGTTCGCCAACGGCCAGCCGCTGGAAAGCTGGGATGTTTCGTACTGGAGCGAGAAGCTCAAGGAAGCCCGCTACGCCTTCAGCGACCAGACGGTGAAGCAGTACTTCACCGCGCCCAAGGTCGTCGCTGGCTTGTTCAGCATCATCGAGCGCCTGTTCGACGTCAGCATCACCGAAGCGAAAGCCTCGGTCTGGCACGACAGCGTCAAGTTCTATGAGCTGCGCCGCGGCGGCCAACTCATCGCGCAGTTCTACCTCGACCTCTACGCCCGCAATGGCAAGCGCCCCGGCGCCTGGATGGACGAGGTACGTGCCCGCTGGCTCAAGCCGGGCGGTGAACAACAGACGCCGGTCGCGCAACTCGTCTGCAACTTCGCCAGCCCTGTTGGCGACAAGCCGGCGCTGCTGACCCACGACGACGTCATCACCCTGTTCCACGAGTTCGGGCACGGCCTGCACCACATGCTCACCCAGGTGAACGACCTGGGCGTGTCGGGCATCTCCGGTGTCGAATGGGACGCCGTCGAGCTGCCCAGCCAGTTCATGGAGAACTTCTGCTGGGAATGGGACGTGCTGCAGCAGTTGAGCGGCCATGTCGACAGCGGCGAGCCGCTGCCACGCGAGCTGTTCGACAAGATGATCGCGGCCAAGAATTTCCAGAGCGGTCTGATGACGCTGCGCCAGATCGAGTTCGCGCTGTTCGACATGCGCCTGCACGGTGAGCCGGGATCTGAAGCCGATGTGCAGAAGGTGCTGGACGAGGTTCGCGCCGAAGTCGCCGTGCTGATCCCGCCGGCCTTCAACCGCTTCCAGCACAGCTTCTCGCACGTCTTTGCGGGTGGCTACGCGGCCGGCTACTACAGCTACAAGTGGGCAGAGCTGCTCAGCGCCGACGCCTGGAGCGCCTTCGAGGAGGAAGGCGTGTTCAACCCCGCGACCGGCAAGCGCTTCCTGACCGAAGTGCTGGAGCAAGGCGGCGCCCGCGACGCCATCGACAACTTCAAGGCCTTCCGCGGCCGCGAACCCAAGATCGATGCGCTGCTGCGCCACCAGGGCATGAGCTGATGCGCCATGTCGCGCTGTGGCGCGGCATCAACGTCGGCAAAGCCAAGCGCTTGGCCATGGCCGACTTGAAGGCGCTGCTCACGGAGCTGGGTGCGACCGATGTCGGCACGTTGCTGAACAGTGGCAACGCTATTTTCGATACCAAGAAGAAGCTCAGTGCCGACAAGATCCGCGCGGCCGTGCTGGCCAAGCTCGGTGTGGATGCCGCGGTCATTCTGAAGACCGCCGCCGAATGGGCTGCCATCGCGGCACCGCACGGCATCGACGAGGCCGACGATCCGAGCCGGCTGCTTGTCGCCATACCCGCCGACGCCGGAGCGCTGACCGCTGCCGAATCCATCACTGCCGGCAACGGCGAGCGTTATGTCGTCACACCGCACGCGGCCTATCTGTGGTGCGGCAACGGCATCCTGGAGAGCAAGGCGGCCGTGCTGCTGCTCAAGAAGCTCGGCGAAGCGGGCACCACACGCAACTGGGCCACCGTCCAGAAGCTGAACGCGTTGGCGCAGGCTTAGGCCACGTCTTCCAGCGTGTGCACGCGCATGCCGACGCAGTCCTGCACCGGCTCCCGCCAGGCAGCGCGTGCCAGCACGCGGCCGCCGTCCCTCAGCCCGGCGGCCCAGCGGGCGCGCAGCCGGCTGTCGCTGAAATCGATGTCGCGCCAGGAGTCCTCGCCGTCCAGCGCGCGCATGACGAGGTGGACGATGTCGATGCGCGAATCGCAGCCCAAAGCGAGAAGCTCCTTCACGGCCGGCTCGGCGGCGGTCTTGGCGTCGAGCTTGCGGCCGACTTGGCGCAGCGCGCGGCGCAGGTTCTGCATGCGTTCGTGGTCGCCCAAGTGCTCCAGGATGCGGCTGGCGTACTGGATGTCCTTGTAGCGCGCCAGCGCCTGCGCCATGGTCTGCGGCGCCGCCTCGCTGGCGTCCCACAGGTCGACCATGAAGCACAGCGTGTCCCGACGCTCGGCGTCGTCCAGCACCACGTCCAGCGGCGTGTTGCTGTAGATGCCGCCGTCCCAGTAGGCTTCCTCGCCGATCTGCACCGGCGCAAACCCCGGCGGCAGCGCGCCGCTGGCCATCACATGCTCAGGCCCGATGCGGGTGCGGCCGTCGCGGTTGTCGAACAGGGCCAGCTCACCGCTGCGCACGTTGACGGCGCACAGCGTCAGCCGCGTCTCGGCCTTGGCAATGCGCTCGAAGTCGACCAACTCGCGCAGCGTCGCCGCCAGCGGCGCCGTGTCGTAGAAGCCCAGCTCGGTCAGCGGCGCACGACGGTTCATGTCCCAGGCCTGCGGACCGCGCGGCTTGAAGAAGCCGGGGATGCCGCTCGTCAACGTCTGCCAGGTCTGCAGCCCCTGTTGCCACAGCGCTGTGAACGGGCTGGCCGGCAGATGCGGCGCAAAGCCGGGCCGGGTGACGCGGTCCCAGAAGCTGCGCAGCGCCTTGAGCCGGTCGGCCGGCGCATTGCCGGCGATCAGCGCCGCGTTGATGGCGCCGATGGACGTGCCCACCAGCCAGTCCGGCGGCAACTTGGCATCCTCCAGCGCCTCGACGAATCCGGCCTGGTAGGCACCCAGGGCGCCACCGCCCTGGAAGACATAGACGGTCTGCGGCGGGCGGCGCGTGGCCATGTCAGTGGGCCAGCAGCGTCGTCACGTCGTCGCAGGGAATGGCAGCGAAGACCGGCAGCACTTCGGCGGCCGCCGCGTGCGCCACGAGGTGGGGGAAGGCGTCGCTCGGCACCACGCCCGGCAGCACGAATTGCGTGAAGGTCCAGGCCACGCCGACCGTGATGCCGGACTGGCGAATGCCAGCCTCGGTGATGTCCAGCGGCTGGGCGGCCAGCTCGGCTTCCAGCTCGGCGTAGGCCGCATGCAGTTGGCCCGAGACGCGCTCCAGCCAGGGCTCATGGCGCTTCTCGGCCGGGCGCAGGCCGCGCTCGTAGACGATTTGCGCAGTCTTCTCGCAGGCGGCGAGCGCCAGGCCGATGAGGCGCAGCTCACGCACCAGCGCCGCGGGTGCCGTCGGCATCAGGCTGCGACCGGCCAGCGCCTCGGCGTAGATGAGCATCAGCGTCGAGTCCATCAACACGCTGCCGTCATCGCAAACCAAAGTGGGCGCTTTCACGACCGGGTTGATCTGCTGGAAGGCATCGAAGCCTCGGAACACCGAAATGGCCGCATGCTCGAAAGGCAGCCCGAGCAGACGCATCGAGATCGCGACGCGGCGCACGAAGGGGGAATCGAGCATGCCGATCAGCTTCATGGTTGCTTCCTCGTGTTCTCAAAGCCCAGCAGGCCCTCGGCGACGGCTTTGCCGTGGCGGCGCTCGATCTCGGCACGCATCACGCCGTTGTAGCCATCCGCAAAGGCCGGGGTCAGCGGCGTGGCCTGGTCGCTGCGGCTGACCCACTCCACGCCATAGCGCTGCTTCATGCGCGCGTCCCGGGCTGTCTCGGCCTTGCTCGGCGGCGGCCCCACCCGCTGCAACTTCAGCAGGCCGGCTTCCAGGTCTGCGCGTGCCCGCGCCTGGCCGCGCTCGAACGCCAGCGCCGGCGTTCCCAGGCGCAGGTCGACGGTCGCGATCAACTGGCGCTCGCCGCCCCCTGGCCCCTGCACGACGCCGAACTCGTTGAACATCAGCACCACGGCGCCAGCCGACACCACGGCGCTCAGCACCGCGACGACATGGATCTTGCGGATGCCACGCCGCCGCTGCCATTTCGGCTCGACGAACTCAGAGAGCATGGCCGCCCACGGGTCGGGTTACGCGGTGCTCGCCGAAGGCTGCGATCAGCGGCATCGCCTGCGCGATGACGGCCTTGACGGCCGGCAACTGCAGTGACGCCTTGTGCGCGTCGGCATCGGTCCAGACCTCGGTGACCCAGACGGTCACCTCGTCGGCCGGGTCCTCGGCCACCACATAGCTCAGGCAGCCCGGCAAGGCGCTGGCCTCCGCCAGCAGCAGCTTCATCAGGTCGGCACGCCGGCCGTCCGCAGCCTTGAAGCTGCCTATCAATCCATACATCGCATCACCTCATCGAGCCCCGATTCTCGGCGAGAGGCGCGAGCGCTGCCTGCACCCGGGCTTGCCACCCGGCGCGCACATCGGCGCTCCAGTCCGGCCACTGCGCGGACTCGGCTTCCAGTTCGGCCACCACGGCCTGCAAGTCTGCCGATCCGGTGGCCGCGGCCGCCAGGCTCAGCCGGGCCAGCCACTCCTGGGCCTGTCGCATGCGCGGGTAGGCGGCAAACAACCAGCGCGCCACCTCGGGCCGTGCACGCCAGTCGGCACTGCCGAAGCGCTCGACGGCCAGTGAAGTGAGCCGCTGCCCCGCGCCCAGACAGTCGAAGGCGACGCAGCCCGCAAAACTCCGCTCGATCAACGCGTCATGGATGCCGCAGCGGTGGTCGCCGCAAAGATGCTGGCAGGGCGTCTCGGCCGGCTTGTCGAAGCCGAAGCCCTGCACCGCGTCGAACGGCGGGATCACGCAGCACAGCGCCACGCAGGCCGAGCAGTCGGCCTTCAGATGCGCGGGCAGCTGGTACGGCGCCTTCACTCGGCGTCTGGCGACACGCCGACCATCCAGCCCACGCCGAAGCGGTCATTGACCATGCCGAACAGCGGTGCCCAGAAGGTCTTGCCCAGCGGCATGGTCACCTGCCCGCCATCGGCGAGCGCAGCGAAGGCCTCGCGCGCGGCGCTTTCATCGGGGCAGTCCAGCGACAGCGAGAAGCCCTTGAAGCTGCCTTCGCCGTTGCACATGCCGTCGGACATCATCAGCAGGGCGCCGCCGATGTGGACCGAGGCATGCATGATCTTGTCCTCGGAGCCCGGTGGCAGCACGCCTTCCGGCGGCGGCTCGGGGCTTTCGGAGTTGCGCATCATGAACTCCACCTTGGCGCCCAACGCCTGCTGGTAGAACTCGATGGCTTCTTCGCAGCGACCGTCGAAAAACAGATAGGGCTCGATCTTCATCGCAGTCTCCGGTGCAGGGGGTGAGGAACTCGCCAAGGCTAGGGACTTTTGAAGTCGCCCGCTGTCGAAATGATGAAATTGTCGGCGTTGATGTGTTTGCGCCAGGCCGCATTGGCCTGCTCGACGGTGACGGCGGCCAGCTTGTCGTCGCGGGCCTGCGCATGGCCCCAAGTCTCGCCGCGCTCGGCCAGGCTGGTCAGCCCGCCGGCCAGGGCGCCGGTGTCGGCGCGGCCCTGCTTGCGGCCTTCCAGGATGTCCTGCTTGGCGCGCGCCAGCTCGGCCGCCGTCACGCCCTCGGCGGCCATGCGGGCCACCTCTTCCTTGACGACGGCGATGACGCGCTCGCGCTTGTCCGGCGCATAGCTGGCCTGAATGGCGAAACTGCCGGCATTGCCCCAGAAGCCCGCCGACAGGCTGGAGCCGATGCCATAGGTCAGGCCCTCCTTCTGGCGCACGCGCTCGGACACGCGGCTTTCCAGCCCGCCGCCGCCGAAGATGTGCGCGGCCAGCTCCAGCGCCGGATAGTCGGGGTCCTCGCTGTTCAGCGGCAGGGTCTGGTGCAGCCGCACGATGGCATTGGCCTTGTCCCGCGCGATGGCGTCGAAGCGCGCCGGCGGTACCGCCACATGCTGTTCGATGTGCCGCACGTACTTGGGCGCGGCTGGCTTCTTCCAGTCGCCGAAGAGCTTGTCGACCTCGGCGGCCAGCCCGTCAGGCAAGGCGCCCACGGCGCTGACCTGGGCGTCGTTGGCGCTCCAGTAATCGGCGTAAAAGCGCTTCACGTCGTCCAGCGTCGTCGCCTTCAACTCGGCGATGCGCTCGTCCACGCTCATCACATAGTCGGGGTGCCCCAGCGAAACGCCGCGGGCCTTGTTGTAGTGGGCGCGCGTGGCCTCCTGGCGCAGCACGCTCGGCTCCTGGCGCGAGGCCTCGATGCCGGAGATGGCCGCCTTGATCTCGCGGTCGAAGGCGTCCTGCGGCAGGCGCGGCTTGCGCAGCACATCGGCCGCCACGCGCAGCGCCGGCAGCAGCGTATCGCGCTCGGCGCTGATGAAGACGGCAGTGCCCTGGTCGTAGCTGGTGATGTTGAGGCTGGCACGCAGCTTGATCAGCGCATCCTGCAACTGCTGCTTGGTGAAGCTCGCGCTGCCCTCGTCCATCAACTGGCCGACCAGGCCGGTGCCCTTGCGGGCAAAGGTGGCATCGCGCTCGCCCCAGCGCAGCTGCATCTGCAGCACCACCGTGTTGCCACGCGTCTGCTTCTTGAGCGTATGCAGCTTGATGCCGCTGGGCAATGTCGCCCGCGTCGTGCGTGACTCCAGCACCGCCGGCACCGGCTCCAGCTGCTCGCCGTCCTCCACCTTGGGCGGGCCCTTGAGCTCGGCCAGGCGCTGGTCCAGCGGCGGCGCCGCCGGGATCTCGACGCGCTCGGTGCTGCTGGCGGGCAGATAGCGGCCCAGCGTGCGGTTGGCCGGCCTGAAATAGGCGGCGCGCACGCGCTCCACGTCGGCCAGGGTGACGCGCGGAATGTCCTCCATCAGCTGGAACAGTAGCCGCCAGTCGCCCGCGGCGATCAGGCCCGAGATCTGCTGAATAAGGGCCTCGGGGTTCTTCATCTGCTGGCGGTAGCTGTTGACGGCGATGTCCCGCACGCGCACCAGTTCGCTTTCCTCAAACGGCTTGGCCGTGCGGCCTTCGGCCAGGTCCAGCAGCAGGGTTTCGATCTTGGCCACGTCGGCATCGGGCGGGAGCGCCGCGAAGGCGCTGACCGTGCCGGGATCGGCCCCGCCCGCGCCGCCGATGCCGGCCGCCACGGCCAGCTTGGGCTCCACCAGCTGCTTGAACAGCTGGCCGCTCGGCTGCAGGCTCATCAGCAGGCCATAGACGATCAGTGCCGGCGTGTCCGGGTGGGTGATGGCCGGCACGTGATAACTCGCCAGCAAGATGGGCTGGCCGCCGACGCGCCGCACGACCACCGTGCGTTCGCCGTCCTGGGCCGGCTCGACGGTGTAGGGCTGCGGCAACGGCGCAGCCGGTCGCGGCAGAGCCCCGAAGTGCTTGCTGATCAAGGCCAGCGTGGCCGGCTTGTCGAACTGGCCGGCGATGAAGAGCGTCGCGTTGTCGGGCCGGTAGTAGCGCTTGTAGAAGGCCTGCAGCTTCTCGATGGGCACGTTCTCGATGTCGCTGCGGGGGCCGATGGTGGCGTGGCCATAGGGATGCCAGGCGAATGCCGCGGCGGCCACACGCTGATTCAGCACGGAAAAGGGCTGGTTCTCGCCGCGCTCGAATTCGTTGCGGACCACCGTCATCTCGGTGTCCAGGTCCACCTTGGCGACACGGCTATTGACCATGCGGTCAGCTTCCAGGTCGAGCAGGAAGGCCAGGGTGTCGGCATTCGCATTGAACGATGCGAAGTAGTTGGTGCGGTCCACCGTCGTCGTGCCGTTGAAGCGCACGCCGCGCTGGGCCATCGCGCCGGGGATGTCCTTCTGCCGCTCGGTGCCCTTGAACAGCATGTGTTCCAGCAGATGGGCCATGCCGAACTCGCCCGCCACCTCGTGGCGGCTGCCGACGCGGTAGGTGATGTTGACGGTCGTCGTCGTCTGCGTCGTGTCGGGGAAAAGCAGGACCTGCAGACCGTTGGGCAGGCGGTATTCCTCGATGCCGGCCAGTTCCCGCACGCGCTCGGGAATGGCCACCACGGTGGGGGCCGCCGCCGCCACCTTGGTCGCGGCCGGCTTGGCCTTGACGGCAGGTTGCGCCTGGGCCGCACCCAGGGCCAGGCCCAGCAGGGCGATGCCCAGGCTTCGCGGCACCCACCCATCCAGCTTGATCGTCATCTCGTCTCTCTCCAATCCACCGCATCTTCGGCTTGGCGGGGATTCTGCGTGGTTTTGGCGCGGCGCCCCTTCGTCATTACCGACGCCGCGCTGGGTGCGATGGCCAGCGCCGGACGCCCCGACGCTAGAGCGCTGCCAGCAGTGCCGACACCGCATCCACGCCAGCCGGTTTGGTCAGGTGGGCATCGAAGCCCGCGGCGCGCGAGCGCTTCTTGTCTTCCTCTGAGCCCCAGCCCGTCAGCGCCACCAGCAGCGTGGACGAAAAGCGCTCGTCCTGGCGCAGCCGCGTCGCAAATTCGTGCCCACCCATGCCCGGCATGCCCAGGTCACAGAAGATGGCCTGGGGCCGGAAGTCCGCGGCCTTCTGCAGCGCGGCCTGGCCGCTGTTCTCGACCTCGACTTCGTGCCCCGACAGCGACAACAGCATGGCCAGCGAAGTGGCCGCATCGTCGTTGTCGTCCACGACGAGGATGCGCACCGGCCGCGCCGGCTCAAGCTCGGTAGCAGCAGGCAGCGGCGCGGGCACGCTGTCCTCCGGTGCCAGCGGCAGCTCGATGGTGAAGGTGCTGCCCTGGCCCGGGCCGGCGCTCGCCGCGCTGACGCGGCCGCCGTGCATGGTCACCAGGCTCCTGACCAGCGCCAGGCCGATGCCCAGGCCGCCCTGGGCGCGCGACAGTGAACGGTTGACCTGGGCAAACATGTCGAAGACCCGCGCGATCATGTCGGGCGGCAGACCTACGCCGCTGTCGCGCACGGCCAGCACGGCCTCGCCATCGGCACGGGCCAGCGTGACGCTGATGTCGCCGCCGTCCGGCGTGTACTTGGCCGCGTTGTTCAGCAGGTTGCTCAGCGACTGCGACAGCCGCGTCAGGTCGCCGTCCACCCACAGCGCCTCGTCGGGCAACTTCACGCTCAGGCGGTGGCCGCCGCGCTCGATCAGCGGCTGGCATGCTTCCAGCGCCATCTCGACGACGCGGCGCATGTCCAGCGGTTCGCGCTGAAGCACCAGCTTGCCGGTCGAGATGCGCGACACCTCCAGCAAGTCGTCGATGAGGCGCAGCAGCTGGCTCATCTGCCTGTCCATCATGCGCATGACGCTCTCGACACGGGCCGGGTCCTGCACGGGCCGCGCCAGCAGCTGCAGGCCGGTGCGGATGGGCGCCAGCGGGTTGCGCAGCTCGTGGGCCAGCGTGGCAAGGAACTCGTCCTTGCGCTGGTCGGCCAGGCGCAGCGAGCGGTCGGCCCGTACCAGGGAGTCGATCTGGTCGCGGATCTGGTATTGCCAGCGTCGGCCGCGCAGCGCGGTGCGCACGGCGCTGACCATGGCGCGCATCGATGTCGGCCGGTCCAGTGTCGTCACATTGCGCAGCCGGGCCTCGCGCAGCGCGGGCGTCTCCAGGCCGTTGCGGCAAAGCGCCAGCACCGGCAGGTTGGACCACCCCGGCTGGCGTTCCAGCACGGCCACCAGCACGGCGAACCCGGGCTCCGCAAAGTTGACGTCGGTCAGCATCACCGCGCCGGCGCCCTCGTCGATCAGCGCCTCGACGTGTCGCCAGCCGGTGGCCAGCACGACCTCGATGCGGGCTTCGGCAAGCAGCTTGCGTGTGACGTCGCCGTCGCGCGCCGTCGGCGCCATGACGATGACCCGTTCGCTGTAGGAGCGGTCAGCGTCTTCCTGAACCAGCATCTTCGGACTCTGCCTCGTGCCGGCCTGTCTCCAGTTCGACGGGAACGCCTCCCAGCACGCCGCGCAGATGCGTCAGCGGCGGGCTCAGATGGACACCGTCCGGCGCAAACCAGAGCTGGCGAATGGTGTCTTCGTGCGGGCCGCTGCGCTTCTTGACCACCGAGACAGCCTTGCGCACCGAGCCAGCATGCTCGTACATCCTGAACAGCATCACCGCATCGGCCAGATAGCTGGTGTCGACCGGGTTGCGCATGCTCATGCCGAGCATGCCGGACTGTGCCGCGACCAGGAAGGTCGCCACGCCGTGGTTGTTCAGATAGCTCAACAGCTCATGCAGCTGCACGGTCAGGGCCCTTTCCTCGGGCATTGCATTCATATAGCCATTCAGGCTGTCGATGACGACGACGGTGGCGCCGTCGTTCTCGACGGCATGGCGCACGATGTTGGTGAACTGGCTCGGGAGCACCTCGGCCGGGTCAAGGCGGCGCACGGCCACCTGGCCGGGCCCGCTGCCCTCCTCGACCCGCAGGCCGATGCTGGCCAGCCGGTCGAGCAGCAGGGTGCGCGACTCCTCGAAAGTGAAGATGACCGCATGCGAACCGCGGCGGGCGGCCGTGACGGCGTACTGCGCCGCGATGGTGGACTTGCCCGAACCCGCCGGGCCGATGAGCAGCGTCGCGGTGCCGCGCTCGGTGCCGCCGCCCAGCAGCTCGTCCAGCGCCGGCACGCCGCTCGGCACCACGTCACGCTGGTAGGGCTTGCCGTGATCGCTGGGCGTGAGGCGCGGAAACACCTGCAGCCCGCCGCGCCCCAGCCGCAGGTCATGGTTGCCGCTGACGAAGTCGCTGCCGCGGAACTTGGTGACGTGCAGCTGCCGCAGCGCCGGGCCATAGGCCGGCAGCGTGCGCTCCAGCGCGATCACGCCGTGGGCAATGCTGTGGACCTGCGTGTCGATGCCATCGCCCGACCGGTCGTCCAGGAAAAGCACGGTGCAACCCCGGCCGCTGAAGAACTGCTTGAGCGCCAGGATCTGGCGGCGGTAGCGCAGCGAGGTCTGGGCCAGCAGGCGCAGCTCGGAGAGCGAGTCCAGCACCATGCGCGTGGGCTTGTAGCGCTCCACGGCCTGCAGCACGCGCTTGGTGGTCTCACCCAGCTCCACCTCCGACGGGTGGTACATCGTTAGGTCGGTGTCGCCGAGCAAATCGCCCTCGTCGACGACGAGCTCGACAAGCTCGATGCCGCTCAGGTCCCAGCCATGTGACTCGGCGCTGTTGCGCAACTCGGCCGCGGTTTCGCCCAGCGTCACATACAGGGTGCGCTCACCATTGAGTGCGCCATGCATGAGGTACTGCAGCGCCAGCGTCGTCTTGCCGGTGCCCGGCGAACCGTCGATCAGGTACAGCCGCCCGGGGCTCAACCCGCCGTGCAGGACATCGTCCAAGCCGGGGATGCCAGTCGCAATGCGGGTGTTGCCAGGGGCCATGGGATCTCCAAATCCAAGATTTGCCACGGCGACATGCTGCTTGATGCCGGTCACAAAATGTGTAGGACGAAAGCTAGAAACGGGCCTAACAGCCTCAGTCAGCGTGCCGCGTTGACCAGCTCCAGCACTTCGGAGAGCAGCCGCTGCGGGCGCAGCGGCTTGCCGAGATGGACGTTGAAGCCCGCCTCGATGGCGCTGGCCCGGTCGGCATCGCGCGAGAAGGCCGTGAGCGCGATGGCGGGCATGGCGGGACCGGCGCCCTCGCGCTGCCGCAGTTCGCGGATCAGCTCGTAACCATCGCGGCCAGGCATGCCGATGTCGCTGATCAGCAGGTCAAAGCTGCCGGTCGCCAGGCTTTGCAGCGCCGCGTCCACCGACGTGTCGAGATGGACCTTCACGCCCTGCTCGCTGAGGATCATCGACAGCATGGCGCCGGCATCGGGGTCGTCCTCCACCAGCAGGACACGCAGCCCCGCAAACAGCGTCGACGGCGCGCCGGCCAGCGCACCGAAGCTGCTGGCCTCGCCCGGCTCGCCCGGCGCCGCCAGCAACGGCTCGCCGGGCAGCCACAGGCTGAACTGCGCGCCCTGGCCGAGGCCCGGGCTGGTGACCGAGACATGGCCGCCATGCGACTCGACAAGGTTCTTGACGATGGCCAAGCCCAGACCCAGGCCGCCGTGCTGGCGGTTGCTGGCCACGTCGCTCTGCGCGAAGCGCTCGAACACGAAGGGCAGGAAGTCGGCAGCGATGCCTTGCCCCTGGTCCTTGACAGCCATGGTGACGCCGCCGTCGTGGACCCTCAAGCTCAGCGTGATCTCGCTGCCGGCCGGCGAGAACTTGATCGCATTGCCCATCAGGTTCCA
Organism: Pelomonas sp. Root405; assembly: GCF_001425165.1. Taxonomy (GTDB): domain Bacteria; phylum Pseudomonadota; class Gammaproteobacteria; order Burkholderiales; family Burkholderiaceae_C; genus Pelomonas. The sequence goes on along the minus strand of NZ_LMDU01000001.1, from coordinate 1,462,582 downwards.
CAGCACCTGCTGCATGCGCGACTCGTCGGCGTAGATCTTGAAATCCTCGCGCTCGGTGTCCAGGCGCAGGTGGTGGCCGCTGCGCTCCAGCAGCGGCTGTGCCGCGGTGGCCGCCGCTGCGAAGATGCTGCCGACGGTGACCCATTCGAGCTTGAGCGGCAGCTTGCCGAGGTTGAGCCGCGACATGTCGAGGATGTCGGAAATCAGGCGCGCCTGCAGCACGGCATTGCGCTCGATGGCGGCCAGGCCGCGCTCAAGCAGCTCGGGCCGGCTGCGCCTTTGCAGCATCTGCGCCCAGTTCAGGATGATGTTCAACGGCGTGCGCAATTCGTGCGACAGCACGGCGATGAGGTCGTCCTTGAGCCGGCTGTGGCGCTCCGCGGTGCCCCGCGCGCTGCGTTCCCGGTCAAGCAGCTCCTGGCGCTGCTTGGCGAGCAGCAGGCGCTGCGAGATGTCGGTGGCCACCAGCATGGCGATACCCGGCTCGATGTGGGTGGCAGACGTCCATTCCGAAGGAATCAGCCTGCCGTCGGGCCGCAGCAGGCGGAACTCTGCATAGGCGCTTTCAGCGGCCAGGCTGCTCATGAAGGTGGCAGCCGCCTCGGCATCGGCGGGCGCGGCCAGCCGCTGCAGCGAGTGGCCCACGACCTCATGGCGCTCGCGCCCCAGCAGGGCCAGCATGGCCGGGTTCACGTCCAGCAACTTGCCGTCGGTGATGTCGACCAGGCCGATGCCGCCCGGCGCACACTCGAAGGTGGCGCGGAACTTGGCCTCGCTCAAGCGCATGGCGTCTTCGGCCTCGCGCGTGCGCACCAGGGCCTGGATGGTCGAGACCATCACGGCGGGCTCGACCGGATGGGTCAGGTAGGCGTCGGCCCCGGAGTCCAGCCCGCGCACCTTGTCCTCGTCCGTCAGGTAGGCCGCGGTGAGGTGGATGACGGGCAGCTTGAACGTCGCCTGCTGGCGGCGCAGGCGGCGGCAGACCTCCAGGCCGTCGATGTCGGGCAGGTGGATGTCGAGCACCACCGCCGACAGGCTCTCGTCGGCCAGGGCCAAGGCCTCGGCGCCGGTGGCCGCCTCGACGGTGGGGAAGCCCGCCGACTGCAGCTGCCGCACGGTGGCATAGCGCGCCACCGGGTCGTCATTGACCACCAGCAGCCGGTGCCGCGAGCGGTCCAGCTTGCGGGCGCCCGGACCCGAAGTGCCGGATGGCGGTCGGCCGTTCATGCCGGCGTCCCGCCGCCTGCCGGCTTCTCCAGCCGCAGCGGCACCGTGACGGAGAAGGTCGACCCGACGCCGGCCGCGCTCTGCAGCGCGATGCTGCCGCCGAGCAGCTCGGCCAGCCGCTTGCTGAGCGACAGGCCCAGGCCGGTGCCGCGCAGGCGCTTCTGGATGGGCGAATCGAGCTGGGAGAAGTCCTGAAAGATGGTGGAGTGGAACTCCGGCGCGATGCCCATGCCGGTGTCGGTGACCGAGAAGACCATGACGTCGCCCTGCTGCACGGCGGACACACGAATCTCGCCCTCGGTGGTGAACTTCAGCGCGTTGGAGATGAAGTTGCGCAGGATCTGCGCGAGCTTGGTGTCGTCGGTGAAGAGCTGCGCCGTGCCCTGCGGTTCTTCGAAGATCAGCTGTACGTCGGGCGTGACGAGCACCGGCTTGAACATGCCGCGCAGCGCACTGAACAGGTCGACCAGCTCGAACCACGCCGGCGACACATCGATGCGCCCGGCCTCGACCTTGGCCAGGTCGAGCAGGTCGTTGACCATCTCGGCGAACTCCTCGGCGGTGGTGCGGATGAAATTGACCTGCTTTTCCTGCTCCTCGGTCAGCGGCCCGTCCACGCGGTCCAGCAACAACCGCGTCAGGCTGCGGATGGACGAAATCGGCGTGCGGAACTCATGGCTCATATAGGCCAGGAAGCGGCTCTTCAGCTCGGTCGCCTGGCGCAGTTGCTGGGCCTGGGTGTCGAGCTCGGCGTACAGGGCCAGCACGCCGCCATTGGTCTCCTCAAGCTCCTGCTGCAGCTGGCCGAGCTGTTGCCGCGCGTCGGCCAGCGCCACCTGCAGCGCCGGCACGTCGATGGCTGGTTGTTCATGCATGTTGGCTCCGCGCATCAGTGGCGCCGGATCACGACGACCGTGGCGTCGTCGCGGCCACGGCAATGATCCCGGATGATCCAGCCCGCAATCACCATGGGTTCGCAGCGCAGCAGCCCGGCCGCGTCGGCCAGGCTCCAGCGCGAAATGATGCCGTCCGAATGCATCACCAGGATGGCGTGCTCGGGCCAGTCATAGCTGCTGTCCTGCAGCCGTCGGATCTGCAGGCCGAGGGTGCCCGGTTGCGACATCAGGCTGCGATCACTGACGCCCGAGATCAGCCGGCCGGCGATGTTGCCGGCGCCGGCAAAGGTCAAGCGATCCAGCGTGGGCTCGATGGCCGCAACGGCCACGGCTGCACCGCGGGTGGTGCGCATCGGGACATGCGCATCCTCCAGCACAGCCGCGGGGCCGTTGAAGGCGGAGGCCTGGAAGAGGTGCAGGGCCGTGTCCGAGGCCTTGGCGGCCTCCGGGCCATGTCCCAGTCCATCCGCCATCATCAGCATGGCGCGCCCGTCGCTGACGCGCAGGCCCCAGCCGTCGCCCGAGACCTGCTCACCCGGTGCCGGCAAGGTGATGCCGGCGACCGTGAAGCCGCTGGGCGATGCCGCAACAGGCCCCGCGGCGGCTTCGAAACGCGCCGAGATGACAGCGCCGCGCTGCGGCAGCGAGAAGGCCGAGAACCGGTTGGCGATGCGCCTGACCGCGCCCAGCCCGGTGCCGGCGGAGCCGCCAGTCGAGAAGCCGTCCTGCAGGCAGCGGTCCAGGTCCATGCCCGGGCCGGTGTCGAGTGACAGCAGCTCGATGGCTGCGCCATCGATGCCCAGCAGCAGGGCGCCGCCTCCGGCATGGCGGACGAGGTTGGTGCCGAGCTCGGTGACGCCCAGCGCCAGGCGCCCGGCGGCGGCTTCGTCGAAGCCGAGCTCGACCGCCAGCGCCTGCGCCGCGCGGCGCACCGCGCCGACCTGGCTCGCATCCTCGACAGGAAAGCGTTGGTAAGGGCGCATCGGCCGCCTACTTCCAGCGCGTGATGGTCACGCGGGTGCCCTGGCCGACGGCCGAGACCAGCTCGAACTCGTTGACCAGCCGCTTGCTGCCCGACAGCCCTTTGCCCATGCCGTTGCCGGACGTCCAGCCGTCCTTCATCGCCAGCTCCAGGTCGGGAATGCCCGGGCCGTTGTCGATGAAGGACAGCGTCAGGCCGGCACGCAGCCCGTCGCGGTGCAGCGTCCAGCGCATGTCACCACCACCGCCATAAATCAGCATGTTGCGCGACAGCTCACTGGCCGCCGTGATCATCTTGGTCTGGTCGACCAGCGAGAAATTGATCTGTTGCGTCAGCTTGCGTACCAGTTGCCGGCTGAGGACGACATCTGTCTCGCTGCGCACGGGCGCCGTGCCTTCATCGCCAGTCGGATCTGTCGTCATCTGACTGCTCCGCGTTTGCCCGGCTGAGCAGTTCCAGGCCACGCTCGACATTGAGCGCCGTGCGCACGCCGTCCAGCGACAGCCCGAGTTCCACCAGCGTGATCGCCACGGCCGGCTGCATGCCCACCACGACCGAAGTCGCGCCCAGCACGTTGGCGATGCCGGAGATATTGACCAGCATGCGGCCGATGAAGGAATCGACGATCTCGAGCGCGGAGATGTCGATCAGCACGCCGGTGGCGCCGCTGCGTTCGATCTTGGCGGCCAGGTCGTCCTGCAGCGCCAGCGCGGTCTGGTCCATCAGGTCGATCTGGATCGTGACCAGCAGGCGCCGGCCGATCTGGAGGATGGGGATGCGGTCCATGTCAGGCCGCCGGCAGCGCCGCTGCCGGCTTGCCGCGGCTGACGACGAAGCCGGCGCGCTTCATGGCCACGGCCAGCGCATCGGCGAGAGTTGCCTTCGTGATGACGCCCTCCAGGTCGATGCCGAGGTGGACGATGGTCTGCGCGATCTGCGGGCGGATGCCGCTGATGATGCACTCGGCGCCCATCAGGCGAATCGCCGTCACGGTCTTGAGCAGATGCTGGGCGACCAGCGTGTCCACGGTGGGCACACCGGTGATGTCGATGATGGCGATGGTCGAGCCGGTGTCGACGATGCGCTGCAACAGCGCTTCCATCACCAGCTGCGTGCGGCCGCTGTCCAGCGTGCCGATCATGGGCACCGCCAGCACACCGTCCCACAGCTTGATGACCGGGGTCGACAGCTCCAGCAGCTCCTGCTGCTGGCGGGCAATGATTTCCTCGCGGGTGCGCTGGTAGGCCGTCACCGTGAATTGAGCCATGCTGTCGATCAGCGTCGACACGTCCCACACCGCGCTCAGCAGCGCCGCGGGATCGTTGCCGAGCATGCGCTGCAGGCCCGAGAACAGCGGCTTCTTCAAGGCCAGCACGAAGCGGCTGGTGTCCGCCGCCGTGGAGCCCTGCGCGGCGCGCGAGCGCGACAGGCTGGCCAGCAACTCACGGCCGGCTTCCCAGACCCTGTCGTTGAAATCGTCGATGCGGCCATTGGCCCGCAGGCCAGCCAGCAGGGCCTCCAGCAGCTGCGCGGTGCCCTGCACGTCGGTGTTCGACGCCCGCCCCCCGCTCGCGACCGCCAGTTCGGATTGCCACTCCGCAAGCACCTGTTCACGATGTTGCGCCAGCAGCGTTTCGACGGCCGCACTGTTCTGCTTCATAGGGTTCCCATGCTGGCCTCACGGCCATCTCAGCAGGGCACCGGGAGGCGCCCAACGATGGAATGTAGCCGCGAGAACCGCGCCGCCGTGTGGGAGAAGGCCGCGACCTAGCGCCGCCACGGCTGGCTGTGGATGACGTTCGTCGCCTCGGCTTCCGGCAGCGCCTTTGCAAACAGCCAACCCTGCCCCACCTGCACGCCCAGCTGCTCCAGCAGCGCGGCCTGCTTCTCGTCCTCGATGCCTTCGGCCAGCGTCTGCTTGCCCAGTGCCGCGCCCAGGCCGACGATGGTGCGGACGATCTCCTGGGCCTCGCGGCCCGCGGCCAGGCGCACGACAAAGCTGCGGTCGACCTTGAGCGTGTCGAACGGGAAACGGTGCAGATACGCCAGCGACGAATAGCCCGTGCCGAAGTCGTCGATGCTGAGCTTGAAGCCCATGCGCGCCAGCTCCCGCAGCACCTCGGCGCTGCGCTGGGGATTGGCCATGGCCATGCTCTCGGTCACTTCGAGCTTGATTCGATGGGTCGGCACATCGCCGAGCGCGGCCAGCGTGGCGCGCGCGTCGGCCAGCAGTTCCAGGTCGCGCTCCAGCTGCACGCCGGACAGGTTGACCGCCACCTCGCCGGTGAAGCCCAGCGGCTGCCAACGCCTCAACTGAGCGGCAGCCTCCAGCAGCGCCCAGCGGCCTATCGCCGAGATCTGGCCGCTGGCCTCGGCCACCGGTATGAAGTCGCCCGGCATGATGACGCCGCGCTCCGGGTGGCGCCAGCGGATTAGCGCCTCGAAGCCCAGCAGCGCGCGATCCGACAGGCGCACGAAGGGCTGGTAGTGCAGTTCGAATTGCGTGCCGCTGGCCAGCGCCGCGTCGATGGCGTCGCGCAGCCAGCGGCGCGACTGCTCGACGAGCTGCTCGGCCGGGTCGAACTCATGCGTCTGCCCTGTGCCGTCCGCCTTGGCACGGGCGAGCGCACCTTCGGCCGCGGCCATCAGCTCGTCGGCCGTCATGGGGCCGTGGCGGCGCTGCGCCCAGGCGATGCCGGCCGTGAGCTGCAGCATCGGCGTGGCCACATTGAAGGGCGACTGCAGCAGCGCCCGCACACGGCGGGCCAGCTCGGCGGCGTTGTCACCGCCGGCCAGCAGCAAGGCGAACTGATCCGGCCCCATGCGGGCCACGAGATGACGCGCGCCAAAGGCCGACCTCAAGCGGGCGCCCAGCTCGGCCAGCACCGTGTCCCCGACGACGGGACCATGCGTCTCGTTGAGCGCTCGAAAGCCGTCCAGGCCCAGCAGCAGCAGGCCGGTCTCGGGCGCCGGCACGCCGCTCAACAGCTGCGTCAGCTGCTCGCGGAACAGCACGCGATTCGCCACGCCGGTGAGGCGGTCATGCAGCGCGTCGAAGCTGATCTGGCGCTGCAGGCGCTGGCTCTCCGAGATGTCGGTGAGCGATCCGGCCATGCGCACCGGCCTGCCGCCTTCACGCACCGCCAGGCCGCGCGCCAGCAGCCAGCGCTCCTGCCCGCCCTGGTTGAAATGCAGCACGTGATGGAACTGCAGGCTCTTGCCGTCAAGATGGGCCTGCAGTTCGACATCGAAGGCGTCGCGAGCGGCGGGCTCCAAAGGCTGCGTCCAGGCCTGGATGGCGTGGCCGGTCTCGGTGGCCGACAGGCCCATCAGCGCCAGCCAGCGCGGCGAGTAATAGACCTCGCCCGTCAGCAGGTCCCAGTCCCACAGGCCGTCGTTGGCGCCCTGGGCCGCCAACGCATAGCGCTGCTCACTGTCGGCCAGGCGGCGCGCAGCCTCGCGGCGCTGGGCCTGCTCGATGCCCGCGCGCAGCGCGCTCGCGCCCAGCGTAGCGGCGGCCAGGGCCAGCAGCGGCGGCGCCAGCGAGAAGACCAGGTAGTGGGTCTCGAAGGCCCATTGCACGCCCACGAGCAGGGCCACCACACCCAGCCCGATGGCGCCCAACGCAATGCCCAGCGGCCGGCGCGCGAGCAAGGCCACGGCAATCAGCGGCAGCAGCAGGACGGCGGCCAGCTCGGTCGCGCCACCCCAGGCCGGGCGCACCAGGCTGCGGCCGGTCAGCAGGTTGTCGGTGACGGTGGCAATGCGCTCCATGCCGGGCAGGCGGGCGTCGAAAGGCGTGGGCACCTGGTCGCCGGCAGCCAGCGCCGACACGCCGATCACCGCGATGCGGCCCCGCAGCCGCGCCGGGTCGACGCCGCCCGCCAGCAGCTCGGCAAAGCCGACGCTGTCGAAGCTGCTGAGCGGCCCACCCGGGCCGTAGTAGTTGACGCCCAGGCGGGACAGCTCATCCAGTTGAACGCGCAGCGCGCTGCCGACACTGAACTCCGCGCCGAAGCGGGCGTGGGCCTGGCGCCAATCTGCCTGCAGCGCGAAGGCGGCCAGGCGCAGCGGCATCGACGGGTAGACCTCGCCGTCAAGCCGCAGCAGCGGCAGGTCGCGGCGCATGCTGCCGTCGGCCTCGGGGCGCACGCTGATGTGGCCCAGCGCCGCAGCCGCCTCGGCCAGCACGGGCTCGGGCGCGACCAGGCGGTGCGGCCGATAGTGGCTCTCGCTGCGTGCAAGGGCCGCCTCGTCGTCATGGCGCAGCAGGGCCTGGGCGAGTACGGCTGCCGGCGCAGCGGCGGCGGGATGACCGTCATCGGGCAGCGAGAAGGGAATGACGGCGCAGGCACAGGCTTTCATCGCGGCGGCCAGCGCGGCGCTGCCTTCGGGTGTGCCGCCGCCCGGCAGCAGCAGGATGTCCAGCGCGACGGCGCGCGCCCCGCCGGATTGCAGCGCCCGCACGGCGCGCGCCATCTCGCCACGGTCCGGCACCCGGCCGCCCAGCGCCTCGAATGCGGCGTCGTCCACGCGCACCAGCAGCAGCGGCAACTCGGTGCCGGGCGCCAGGGGACCGCGCCACTGCGTCTGCCAGTCGAGCGCCCATTGGTCAGGCCGCTCCAGCACGGGCACATCGGCCCGCCAGGCGTGCATGGCCAGGCCCAGCAGCGCGGCCGCCAGCGCGATCAGCACATAGCCCAAGCGCTGTCTCAATCGAGCGACCCCAGGCGCTGGTCGACGCGCGCCACCCGCTCGGCGGCCCAGGCGACGGCGGCGCCACATTCGCTGGCATCGCAGCGGGTGCCGTTGAGTGCCTTGGCCAGGCGCACCGGCCGGCGCGGCTTGGCAGCGCGGGCCTGCGCGCCGGTGGCTTCGACATCGACCTCGCCGGCCTTCACATGCACCGCCGTCGCGAGGTCGTCACCGACCTCGACGCTGAACTCGGTGCCGCGCACGGCCGTCACGGCGGTGGGGGTTCGCACCTGCCAGCTGCCGCTCGCCGACGGCGTGACACGCTGGCCGATCAGGCCCAGCTCCAGCAGCAATTCGGCTGCACGCGGCTGGCTGGCGGAGGCGCTGAAGGCCTCGATGCGCAGCTGGCTCCGGTCGGCCAGCACGAGAACGGAGCCGTCGATGAACCGCAGGCGCACGCGGCCGTTGCCGCCGGTGCGCAGCGTGGTGCCGACATCGAGCTTGTCGCCCACCGCCAACGCCTTGCCGTCCACGCGCTGCGCCTCGCCGCTGACGGCCATCACCTCGCAGACGGGCTGGGCGAAAGCGGCCGAACCCCACAGGGCCAGGCAGAGTAGCAACGAACGCATCACCAGACTCCAATCGCGACGGGGGCACCGAAGAGGGCGCAGCCGGCGCAGTAGAACGGATGCACCGAGCGCCTGCCACCGAGTGTTCCCTCGTCCGCCGGCCGGGCGAGATAAGGATGCTGAGGATGCCGGTATATTGGTCTGACCAATTGCGCCGCTCAAGCGAACGGCCGATAGGCGGTCATTCGTCGCGCCATCGGCTGCGTCGTCGCTGCCGAAGCTGGCTGGTCGCATCGCGCGGGCCGGCTCGTCAAACGCCGGTCACATTGCGGGCCATCCCCACCAACCCGACAGGACGAACGCATGGACTACCGAGCCCTTTTGAGCATCCCGCTGGCGGCGCTCGCGCTGAGCGCGAGCAGTGCCGAGACGCTGCGGCAGCCGGCCGGCTGGCTCTCCGGCGCCAGCCACCCCTGGCCACCGGGCACCACGCATGAGATGGGCGTCGCCGCCGAGACGGAGAACGGCGGCCAGCGCGCCCTCACCATCAAGGCGCTGGGCGAGCGCAAGGCCTATGAGATCGGCAGCATCAGTCAACCGCTTTGGGGCTATGCCGCTCGGCGCATACGCTTTTCCGCGCAGGTGAAGGCAACCGGCGTGGACGGCTGGGCCGGGCTCGCCGTCGCCTCGGGCGGCGTGCCGCTCTTTGTCGCGCCAAATTCCCCGGAGGCCGGGGCCGACGCCACCGCGCCGCGCGGCGCTGCTGGCTGCACCGAGTGGTGCGAGGTGAGCGTCGTGGCTGACGTCCCCGCAGCAGGCGACGGCATGGCCACTGTCGGCCTAGCCCTGATCGGCAACGGCCAGGTTTGGGCACGTGGCTTCAAGCTGGAGATCGTCGGGCCCGAAGTACCGGTCACCGCGCACCGCTTCGGCGCCGAGGCCGCTGCGCTTATCAAGGCCGACAGCGAGTGGAGCGAGTGGCAGATGCGCAACCGCAACCCCACGCCCCCGCAAAACCTATCGCTGCAGTAGCTGCGGCCCAGCCGCCCTTGCATCAGAACCCTCTCCAAGGCAAGCCCACATGGACTACCGCACTCTCCTTCTCGCCCCGCTGGCCGCCATCGTGCTCAGCGTCGGCGCTGCCACCCCGCTGCGCATACCCTCAGGCTGGCTCGAGCACAACACTTTCATCTTCTCCGAGGCCACGCTGTCGCACTCGAAGGGCTACGAAGTCGGCATCGATCCCGCCAGCGACGCGGCCGGCAGCCCCAGCCTGACCGTCCGCTTCGTGGCGTCCACGAAGCCCTGGGGCGTCGACATGGGTGCGGCGCACCAGGTCCTGTCCGGCTACGGGGGCCAACGGCTGCGCTTCAGCGGCCAGCTGCGGGCCGACACCGTGAAGGGTTGGGCCGGGCTCTTTCTCGGCCGCGGCAGCTGGGGCGGGCTGAACTCGATCGTGACGCCCCGGCCCGGTGTCGAACCGCTGCTGCCCGCTGGCGCTGCCTTCGCAGCCGACGGGAACTGGCATGACGTCAGTGTCGTGTTCGACGTGCCAGCCGACGCGGCGCAGGTCGTCCTCGGCCTCGCCCTGGTCGGTAAGGGCCAGGTCTGGGCGCGCAACCTGCAATTCCAGGTTGTCAGCAAAGAGGTGCCGACGACCACGACGAAGATCGGCGTCGACCTGCAGTCGGCGCGGCGCGCCGATGCAGAGCGCAAGGCGGAGATGGCGAAGGAACCGCCCGCGCCGCTGCTGAACGCGGCGCTGGATTGAGCAGGTGAGCCAGTCCATGCCACGCCCGCCGCTGCGCCGCGCCCTGCTTCCTGCCGTTATCCCCGCCTTGCTGTTCTGGGCGACGTTGGCCCTGTTGCACTGGATCTGGCCCCACGCTCGCTGGCTGGCCCCGGCCGCCCAGCTCTGGCTGGCCTACAGCGCCGCGTGGTTCACGCTCAACTGGCGCTGGTGGCCGCTGGCGGTACCGCTGGCCGCAGCCCTGGGCTCGGCGGCGGGCACGCTGCTGCTGCCCGCCATCGACCTGCCGAATTGGCAGAACCCGCTGTCGCAATGGCGGCCCTGGCTGCCAGGCTTCGCCTTCGCGCTGCTGATGCACCTGCCCACCCGCTGGTGGCGCTGGCGCGAGGAGCAGGCCATCGCGCTGCGGCTGGCCCGCGCCGAGCAGACGGCGGCCATGGCCGAGCTGTCGCGACAGGTCAGCCTGACCGAGCTGAAGGCACTGCAGGCCCAGGTCGAGCCGCACTTCCTGTTCAATTCGCTGGCCAGCCTGCAGCAGCTGATCCGCAGCCAGCCGGCCACCGCCGAGCGCTTTCTCGGCGAGCTGCATGACTATCTGCGGCTGGCCCTGCCCTCGCTGCGCGAACCCACCAGCACGCTGGAACGCGAGTTCGAGCTGGCGCGCGCCTACCTCACGGTCATGGCCACGCGGCTGGGTGAGCGCCTGCACTTCGGGCTGCAGCCGCAGCCGGAATGCCGGGACTGCGCGCTGCCGCCACTGATGCTGCTGACCCTGGTGGAGAACGCGGTGCGCCACGGCATCGAACCCAAGCCGCAGGGCGGGCGCATCGACCTGGCCGCACGGCGCGAGGGCGACCGCCTCGTGCTCGAAGTGCGTGACGACGGCGTCGGCCTGCAAGCCGCTGCGGCGCCGCCCACGCAGGACCAGGGCCTGGGCCTGGCCAACCTGCGCGACCGGCTGGCCGGCCTGTACGGCGGCTCGGCCCGCCTGAGCATCCAGCAGCGCCCCACCGGCGGCGTCTGCGCGCGCATCGACCTGCCTTGGGAGGCGGCCCGGAACCCATGAAGAACCCCACCGCCCTGCTGATCGAAGACGAAGCCCTGCCGCGCCAGCGCCTGCGCGAAGGCCTGGCCGAACTGTGGCCGCAGTTGCTGGTGATCGGCGAAGCCGAGGACGGCGACCACGGCCTGGCCCTGGTGCTGGAGCTGCGGCCCGACATCGTCTTCGTCGACATCCGCCTGCCCGGGCTGGACGGGCTGCAGATGGCGCGGCGCATCAAGGGCCTGTGCCACGTGGTCTTCGTCACCGCCTACGACGCGCACGCACTGACCGCCTTCGACCAGGGCGCGGTCGACTATCTGCTCAAGCCCCTCGCCACCGAACGCCTGCGCGAGACGGTGCAGCGCCTGCAGCAACGCCTGCAGTTGCCGCCGGCCGAGCTGGCGCGCTGGCTGCAGCAGTGGGCGCCGCCCAAGCTGTCGCCCGCGCCCGCCACGCCGGCCGCGCCGCTGCGCTGGCTGCAGGCCTCGCAGGGCGAGCGCCTGCACCTGGTGATGGTGGCGGACGTGAGCCATTTCCGCAGCGACAACAAGTACACCTGCGCCGTCACGGCCGAGGGCGAGTTCCTGCTGCGGCTGTCGCTGCGCGAGCTGCTTGCCCAGCTCGACGCCGAGCAGTTCTGGCAGATCCACCGCGCCGTTGTCGTCAACCTGGCGCAGGTGGCCCGCGTGGAGCGGCGCCTGGGCGGCATGGACGTGCTGCTCAAGGACGGCCACACACGGCTGCCGGTGAGCCAGAGCTTCCAGCCGCGTTTCAGGCCGATGTGATGGGGATCAGGCCGGCTCGTCGCCGCGCAGCTTGCGCGCCGGCCACTGCGCCACCAGCAACAGCGAGGCCATCAGCCACATCGGCGCGGCCAGTGCCGTGGCCGCGGCCAGCATGCCGAAGCCGGCGGGCATGCCGACGGTCACGCCGTTGACGGTCAGCATGCGCAGGCCCAGGGCCTGGCCGTGGCGCTCAGGCGGCGTCACGCGGTGCAGCATGGCCATGATCATGGGCTGCACCGAGCCCAGCGCGATGCCCAGCAGGGCCGAGCCGCACATCAGGCCCGCCGTGCCGGGCAACCAGGCGTAGGCGATGAAGGTGAGCATCGCCAGCAGCATGGCGCCGCGCAGCGCCTTGACCTCGTCGATGTCGTCGGCAAAGCGCACGATGGCCAGGCGCACCACCATCGCGGCCGCCGCAAAGCAGCCCAGCACCAGGCCGATGCTGGCTGCCGACAGCCCGCGCGAATGCCCGACCACGGGCACGACGAAGCTGTGCGCGTCCCAGCCGGCCGACAGCACCAGGTTGACGAGGATGAGGCGCCGGAACGCCGGCAGCCGGAACAGATGCCAGGCCGCGGGCTCCCGGAAGCTCTTGGTGAAGACGGCCGGCGGATGCCGCGGCACCTTGTGCGCCAGTGCCCAGGCCAGGAGGGGCAGCACGGCAGCGAAGGCGAAGGCCGCCGTCATGCTGATGTAGTCGATCAGCAGGCCGGCGAGGATGGGCGCGACCGCGTTGGACAGCGCCGGCCCGAGGGCCATCCAGCTGAAGATGCGCTTGAGCTCGCCCGGCTGGTCGGCCATCAGCCCGGCCTCGCGCTGCAGCGCCACGGCCGCCACCGCCACCGCGCCGCCACACAGCAGGCAACCGATGGCAATCGCCCAGAGCTGCTGCACACCCAGTGCCAGCAGCGTGCCGACGCCGGCCAGCAGCACGCCCACGCCGACCGGGCGGTGGAAGCCATGCCGGTCGGCCAGGCGGCCGGCCCAGAGCGACAGCGCGATGGGGGCGATGGCGAACAGGCTGAGCAGCAGGCCGACCGAGGCCTCGCCATAGCCGCGGTGCAGCACCCACAGGCTGGCGGTGACACGCGTGACCGCCATGCAGGCATGCACGCAGATCATGGTGGCGATCAGCCACACGAAGGCATGGCGCAGGCTCTGGCCCTGGCCAGGCGTCGCCTGGCTCACTCGGCGTCCTCGGCGTCGTCACCCATCTTGCCGAGCTGGAGCATGCGCTGGGCCGCGTCATCGGGCATGGCCTCCACACCCTTGAGCGTGCGCGTCATCGCGCGCGTACGCACCTCGGCGGCGTCGAGCGTGTTGCCGGCTTCCTTGAGCTTCTGCTTGGCCTTGGCCAGCACGTCGCCGAACTTGCCGAACTCGGTCTTGACGGCGCCCAGCACATCCCAGACCTCGGCGCTGCGCTGCTGCAGGGCCAGCGTGCGAAAGCCCATCTGCAGGCTGGTCAGCGTGGCCAACAACGTGGTGGGGCCGCAGAGCATGACCTTGTGTTCGCGCTGCAGGCTCTCCATCAGCCCCGGGCGGCGCAGCGCCTCGGCGTAGAGGCCCTCGGTGGGGACGAAGAGGATGGCGAAGTCGGTCGTGTGCGGCGGGCCGATGTATTTCTCGCGGATGGTGCGGGCCTCCAGTCGCAGGCGCCCTTCGATGGCCTTGCCCGCGGCCTCGGCCGCCGGCGCATCGGCGCGCTCGTGCGCGTCGAGCAGGCGCTCGTAGTCTTCCCGCGGGAACTTGGCGTCGATGGGCAGCCACAGTGGCAGGCCATCGTCGCGCTGGCCCGGCAGCTTGATCGCAAACTCGACCCGCGCGTTCGAGCCCGGCAGCGTCGCCACGTTGGCGGCGTATTGCTCGGGCGTGAACACCTGCTCCAGCAGGCCGGCCAGTTGCACCTCGCCGAACACGCCGCGGGTCTTCACATTGGTCAGCACGCGGTTGAGCGAGCCGACGTCGCGCGCCAGGTTCTGCATCTCGCCCAGGCCCTTGTGCACCTGCTCCAGTCGCTCGGCCACCTGCTTGAAGCTCTCGCCCAGGCGCTGCTCCAGCGTCGCGTGCAGCTTCTCGTCGACGGTGGCGCGCATCTGCTCCAGCTTCTTCTCGTTGTCCTGCTGGATGCTGGTCAGCCGCTGCTCGACGGTGTGGCGCAACTCGGCCATGCGTTGCTCGTTGAGCAGGGACATCGCCTGCAGCTGCTCGCGCATGCCGTCGGCCAGGCGCTGCATGGATTCGGCCTGGGCCTGCATATTGCGCAGCGCGGCGGCGTCCTGGGCCTCGCGGGCAGCCAGCGCCTGCTGGGCCAGGGACTGGTTGCTGCCCTGCAGTCCCTGCGTCAGCAGCTGCTGGAACTGGGCCAGGCCCTGCATCAACTCCTGGCGGGTGGAACTGCCGCTGCGGCCCAGCTCGTCACGCAGTTCGCGCTCCATGCGCTCGTTGCTCTGCAGCAGTTCCGGTGGCACCTCGTGCGGTGTCTTTTGGCGGACCCAGATCAGTATCAGCAGGACCAGGATCAGGGCCAGCAGACCCAGCAGCAAGACATCGAACAGGCTCATGCGGGCGATTGTCGCCGCGCCCGCCGAAGGCTAACTTCAGGGCGCGACAAGACCTGCCACCGCCTTCGGCAGCTCGGCTTCGATAAGGGCCTCCAGCGCCTTCACGCGCTGCTCGGCCGTCGTTGCGGCCCAGGGGTTGGCATCGCCCGCCACGGGCAGGCGGCTGGCGACGGCCAGGGACTGCTCGCGCCTGAGCTTGAGGTCGCTGAGGTCGACCAGCGCCACGCGGATGGACACATAAGGCGCCAGCACGGCGCGGCCAGGCTGGCCGTCGAAACCGATGTTGGCGCTGGGGCGCTGGTCGAGCACGAAGCCGGGGCCTTCCAGCGTGGCGAGGATGCGCGCCGGCAGAGCCGCGGCCAGCGCTGGCTCCTGGCGGCTGCGTGTGACCAGCAACAGCTTGGCCGCGCCGCTCAGGCGAACCGCGTCGCCCAGCTTGCCGGGCAGGCTCAGCTTGCCGTCGACGAAAAGGTTGGCCGGGTCACCGAAGAGGCTGCGCGTGGTCGAGGTGTAGAGCTTGACCTCGCGGTCCTTGCCCGCTGCCTTGACGGCCTCGTTGAGCGACTGCAGCACGGCGTTGTCCAGCCCGCCGGCGGGTGAGGCCGTCCACTCGCCGGACTGCACGGTGTCGCCGCGCGCGGGGCTCAAGGAGATGAGCTGCACGTTGTCGCCAAGCAGGGACAGGGCCGCGAACTTGTTGGGGTCGCGCGGCGTCTTGTCTTCGGCGGCGGCCTCGGGCGGTGGCGCTGCGGCTTTGCTCTTCTGGGCGAAGGCGAGCGCGGGCAGAAGCGGCAAGAGAGCGAGCAGGCAGATCAGGCGGCGGTTCATGCGGAAAGGACTTCGGGATTCAGTGGCGTGAGGGGTTGGGCACCGTTCAGCACGGCGACGAGGTTGTCGGCCGCCAGATGAGCCATGGCGAGCCGGGTCGGCATGGTGGCGCTGGCGATATGGGGTGTGAGGACGACGTTGGCCAGCGTCAGCAGCGCCGGATTCACCTTGGGTTCGCCTTCGAAGACGTCCAGGCCGGCCGCGGCGATGCGCTGCTCGCGCAGCGCGGCGGCCAGCGCGTCCTCGTCGACGATGCCGCCGCGGGCGAGGTTGACCAGCGTGGCCGAGGGCTTCATCAGCGCGATCTCGGCCGCGCCGATGCAGTGGTGGGACTCCGCCGAGTAGGGCAGCACGAGGATGAGGTGGTCGGCCTGGCGCAGCAACTCGTCCTTGCTGAGATAACGCGCGCCGAGTTGGGCTTCGGTTTCGGCCGGCAGCCGCGAGCGGTTGTGATAGATCACGTTCATGCCAAAGCCGAAGCGGCCGCGACGCGCAATGGCCTGGCCGATGCGGCCCATGCCGAGGATGCCGAGCGTGGCGCCATGCACGTCCGAGCCGGCCAGGAAGTCCCACGACCAGCTCTTCCACAGGCCGTCGCGCAGCAGGCGCTCGCCCTCGCTCATGCGCCGCGCCGTGGCCATCAGCAGCGCGAAGCCGAAGTCGGCGGTCGACTCGGTCAGCACATCAGGCGTGTTGGTGACGAGCACCTTGCGCGCCGTGCAGGCGGCCAGGTCGATGTGGTTGTAGCCGACGCTCATCGTGCAGACGGCCTTCAGGTCGGGGCAGGCGTCGAGCAGCTCGGCCGAGACGCGCTCGGTGCCGGTGATCCATGCGCCCGCCTTGCCTTGCAGCCGCGCCCGCAGCTCGTCGGGCGGCAGCACGCCGTCTCCCTGCACGGCATCCACGTCGAAATGAGCCGCGAGCTTGTCGATGACCGCTGCGGGAGCGCGGCGGGAGACGAGAACCTTGGGTTTCAGTGCATCCATATGAGCGCCATCACGAAAAGTAGGGGCAGCAGCACCGCGCCGGACCAGAGCAGATAGCCACCGAAGCTCGGCATCTTGACACCACGGTCCTCGGCGATGGCCTTGACCATGAAATTGGGCGCGTTGCCGATATAGGTCATGGCGCCCATGAAGACCGAACCGGCCGAGATGGCCGCCAGCACCGCGGCGCCGTCCGTCATCAGGCGCTGGGCATCGCCGCCCGCGAGGTTGAAGAAGGCAAGGTAGGTCGGCGCGTTGTCCAGCACCGAGGACAGGCTGCCGGCCAACCAGAAATACGCCCACGGTGAATCAAGCTGCCGGGCCAGCGGCGCGAACACACCGGCCTCGCCTGCCCTGAGCATGGCCAGCACGGGCACCATGGTCAGGAAGATGGCGATGAAGAGCTTGGCCACCTCCTGCATCGGCGCCCAGCTGAACTGGTTGCTGGCGCGCACGCCGGCCGGCGTGATCAGCAGCGACACGGCCGTCACGGCGACGAGGCCCAGGTCTCGCACGAGCGCCTGCAGCGCCAGCGGCGTGCCCCGCACATCGAAGACGACGCCCGGCTTCCAGGTGCCGCTCATCAGCACGAGGCCGACCACGGCGGCCAGCGGCAGCAGGTTGATCGCGCCGTCGACACCCAGCCCGGGGCTGTCGGGCGTCGGGTCGTCGCGGGTGATGCCTTCCTTGCGATAAAGCCAGCTGTCGATGATCCAGAACACCGCCAGCAAACCGGCAACCAGGAACAGGGTTGGGGACCAGAGCTGGCCAGCCGTCCAGAAGAAGCCGACGCCTTGCAGGAAGCCCAGGAACAGCGGTGGGTCGCCCAGCGGTGTCAGCGCGCCGCCGATGTTGCCGACGATGAAGATGAAGAAGATGACGACATGGGCGTTGTGGCGCCGGTTGTCGTTGGCGCGGATCAGCGGGCGAATCAACAGCATGGCGGCACCCGTCGTGCCCATGATGCTGGCCAGCAGGGCGCCAACCAGCATGAGGGCGACATTCAAGCGCGGGCTGCCATGCAGGTTGCCGCGGATGTAGATGCCACCGGAGGCCGTGTACAGGGCGCACAGCAGCACGGTGAACGGCAGGTACTCCGCCAGCAGCGTGTGCACGAGCACGTCGCCCGTCTGCGCCGCGCCGAAGCTCAGCCAGAAGGGGATGAGCAAGGCCAGCGTCCAGGACGCAGCGATCTTGCCGAAGTGGTGGTGCCAGACGGACGGCGCCGCCAGCGGCATGACGGCGATGGACAGCAGCAGGCCGGTAAACGGCGCAGCCCAGGCCAGACCCAGCTCGGCGCCCGACAGGGCCATCAGTCTTCCAGGAAGCGCGCGAACTCGGCCACCGGCGCGCGCTCGGTGACCAGGCCGTTCTCGACGGCCTCCGGGTCGGCATGGCCGAGCGACATGCCGCAGACCAGCATCTGCTCTTCACCCAGCTGCAGTTCCTCGGCGATGACGCGGTGGAACTGCGTGAACGCCGCCTGCGGGCAGGTGTGCAGGCCGCGGGCGCGGGCCGCGACCATGACGTTCTGCAGGAACATGCCGTAGTCCAGCCACGAGCCCTGCTGCATGACGCGGTCGATGGTGAAGAACAGGCCCACCGGCGCGTCGAAGAAGATGAAGTTGCGGCCGTGCTGGTGCTGCATGCGCGCCTTGTCGGTCTTGGCGATGCCGAGCAGGCCGTACAGATCCCAGCCCACCTTGCGGCGGCGGTCGATGTAGGGGCTGCGCCACTCGGTCGGGTAGTAGGCGTACTCCTCCTTGCTCGCGGCGTTCTGCGCCGGGTCGAGGTAGGCGGCCTGGATGCGGCTGGCCGTGCGCTTGAGCGCCGCGCCCGTCAGCACGTGCACTTGCCAGGGCTGGGTGTTCGTGCCAGATGGCGCCCAGGACGCCACTTCCAGGATGTCCTCGATGGTCTGGCGCGGCACCGGCGTGGGCAGGAAGGCGCGCAGCGAGTGACGGGTCTTGATGGCCGCGTCGACCGCCGCGGTCTGCTCGGGCGTCGGCGTGCTGAAACGGGAATCCAGGCGACTCATGGGGTCAGGGCTTTCAGCGCTTGAAGATAGGGAGCAGGCAGCTCGGCGACCGGCCGGCGGCTTTTGCTGTCGACGTAAACATGCACGAAATGACCCCGCGCGGCGCAGCTGGGTGCGCCTTCGGCGAACAGGCCGATTTCGTAACGCACGCTGGAGCGGCCCTGGTTGGCCACGCGCACGCCGGCCTCGATACGCTGCGGGAAGGCCAGCGACTCGAAGAAATTGCAATGCGTCTCGACGACCAGGCCGATGACCTCGCCGCCGTGGATGTCCAGCGCACCCGCCTGGATCAGCAGGCTGTTCACCGCGGTGTCGAAGAGGCTGTAGTAGACGACGTTGTTCAGGTGGCCATAGACGTCGTTGTCCATCCACCGTGTCGTCAGCGGCACGAAGCAAGGGTAGGCCTCGCGGCCATCGGGCTGGGGGCGGGTCGTCATGCGCGCATTCTTCCACGCACCCTGCAAGGCCAAGGTTTGTGGGCGAATGCGGGCATATGCACTTGCACGGGCTGATTTGCGAGAGCGACACTGGGCCGCAAGGAACGTTTCCCCCCACGGCTGGCAAGGAGCTCGCATGAACCGCATCCGCACGACAGGTCTCGCAGGTTTTGCATTCGCACTGGCGGCCGTCATCGGCACCCAGCCCGCGCTCGCCCAGAACGCGACCAAGGACGACGCGGTCGCGATGGTCAAGAAGGGCGTGGCCTACATCAAAGCCAATGGCAAGGACAAGTCCTATGCCGCCATCACGGCCAAGGACCCGCAGTTCGTCAAGAGCGACCTCTACCTCGTCGTCTACGGCATGGACGGCAAATGCCTGGCCCATGGCGCCAACGAGAAGCAGGTCGGCCGCGACCTGATCGACCTCAAGGACATCGACGGCAAGGCCTTCGTTCGCGAGCGCGTGGAGCTCGGCAAGTCCAGCCCCAAGGGCTTCTGGCAGGACTACAAGTTCACCAACCCGGCCAGCAAGAAGATCGAGCCCAAGCAGATGTACTGCGAGCGGCTGGACGAGACCATCGTCTGCGGCGGCATCTACAAGTAAGTCAGCGGCTGGCTGGCCGTCCCGGCCGTCGGCCCCATGCCGACGGCGACTCTAGAAGGTTGCCATGAAGCTGGCTGTCAAGATGTTGTTGCCGCCGATGGCGGCATTGGCCGTGGTGCTGGCCATCGCCTTGGGCAGCACGCTGCTGTCCCTGCGCGAGGTCGTCGCTGCCAACGAGGCGGGCCAGCAGCGCAACGAGGTCTTCATGACCATGGTCGCGGTGCAGACGCAGGTGGGCGAGATGCATGGCGGCGTGTTCCGCACCATCGCGCTGATCGCGTCGCTCGACGAGGCGAAGGTCAAGGCCCTGCGCGCCCAGTTGAAGGGTCAGGTCGACGGCCTGTCGCGCACGCTGACGACGCTGGCCGACATGCCCGGCACGCCGGCCGAGACCGAGGCCATCGTCAAGTCGGCCCAGCCCCTGCTGCAGGCCTATCTGAACAAGGCCGACGGCGCCATCGACCTCGCCTCGGTCGACCCCAACACGGGCGTCGCCGCCATGCAGGACGCCGAGGCCCGCTACAAGGAACTGGCCACGCTGATCGCCAAGGTCGTGCAGAACATGAGCGCCGACCAGCAAGCCGCCGGCGAAAGTCAGCAGGCCACCGCCCGCCAGCGCGCCTGGATCTTTGCGTTGATCTCGCTGCTGGCGGCCGGCGCCGGCATGGGGCTGCTGCTGGTCAACCAGCGCAAGATCGCGGCCGACGTCAACGCCTCGCTGTCGCTGGCCGAGTCCGTCGCCGCCGGGGACCTGACCCAGCGCGCCACGCCGCTCGGGCATGACGAGCTGGCCGGCCTGATGCGCGCCCTCAACCAGATGTGCGAGCGGCTCGGGCAGACGGTGGGCGAGGTCATGACGGTGGCTGACTCCATCCGCACCGCATCGGCCGAGATCGCCTCGGGCAACCAGGACCTGAGCGAGCGCACCGAGCAGACGGCTTCCAGCCTGGAGACGACCAGTTCTTCCATGGCCCAGCTGACCGGCACCGTGCGCCAGAGCGCCGACAACGCGCAGACGGCCAACCAGCTGGCCACAAGTGCGGCCACGGTGGCCCACCGCGGCGGCAGCGTCGTGCAGCAGGTGGTCAACACGATGACCGACATCGCGTCGTCCTCCAAGCGCATCGCCGACATCATTGGCGTCATCGACGACATCGCCTTCCAGACCAACATCCTGGCGCTCAACGCCGCAGTGGAAGCCGCCCGGGCCGGCGAGCAGGGCCGCGGCTTCGCCGTCGTGGCCGGCGAGGTGCGCAGCCTGGCGGGCCGCAGCGCCGCGGCGGCCAAGGAGATCAAGACCTTGATCGGCGCCAGCGTGGAGCGCGTCGAGTCGGGCGCCCGCCTTGTGCAGGACGCCGGCTCGACCATGACGGACATCGTCGGCGCCGTGCAGCGCGTGACCGACATCATGGGCGAGATCAGCACCAGCGCTGCCGCCCAGAGCCGCGGCATCGACGACGTGACGCAGGCCGTCAACCAGGTCGACGACATGACCCAGCAGAACGCCGCCCTGGTCGAGGAAAGCGCCGCAGCGGCAGAGTCGCTGCGCGAGCAGGCCCAGCGGTTGGCCCAGGTGGTCAGCCAGTTCAGGGTGCGCTAGCGGTTCCAGGCCGCCCAGCTGTCGGCGGCCAGGTTCAACGTGCCGACCTGCACGGCCACCGTCGTCGCCAGGTCGCGACCGTAGCCACCCGCCATGCTCAGCGCCACCGGGATGCGGCGCTCACGCAGCGCAGCAAGCACGCGGCGGTCGCGCTCGGCCAGGCCGTCGTAGCTCAGCTTGAGCCGACCGAGCCGGTCCGCCTCGTGTGGGTCGGCGCCGGCGAGATAAAAGGCCAGGCCGGGGTCGACGCGCTGCCAGACCTCGTCCAGCGCGGCGTCCAGCGCTGACAGGTAGTCCGCGTCGCCGCAGCCATCGGGCAGGTCGACGTCGAGATCGCTGGCCTCCTTGCGAAAGGGGAAATTGCGCGCGCCGTGCATGGAGAAGGTGAACACCGTCTCGTCGTCGCGGAAGATGGACGCGGTGCCGTTGCCCTGGTGAACGTCCAGGTCGATGACAAGGACGCGCAGCAGGCTGCGGTGGGTCCTGGCCCACTCGGCCTGCATCAGCCGTGCGGCCACCGCCACGTCGTTGAAGACGCAATAGCCCGAGCCCTTGTCCGCATAGGCATGGTGGGTGCCGCCGGCCATGTTGGCCGCCACGCCCTCCCGCAGCGCGGCGCGTGCGGCGGCGATGCTGGCGCCGACGGAATGCCGCGAGCGCGCGGCCATCGATGGTGACCAGGGAAAACCGATCTCGCGCTGCTGGGCCGCACTCAGCCGGCCCAGCAGCACCGCCTCGACATAGTCCGGCGTGTGCGCCAGCGCCAGCTCGCCCTCGGTTGCCGCGGGCGCTGCCTCCATCCTGATCCTGCCGGGTTCGCGTTCGAAATGCTCGCGCAGCAGGCGGTACTTGGACTGCGGGAAGCGGTGCCCGGGTGGCAGCAACAGGCTGTGGGCGTCGGAATGGAAAGCCAGCATGGCGTCACGATAGCCGGCCGGCCCGAAACATCCCGACACCCCTAGTTTGCTGCACTGCACAAAATAGTTCTTGCAATTCCTGGTCGGCGCCCTATCATTCAGTCCATGTTGCAGTGCAGCAAAAGCACAGCAAACGGTTCAACCACTGAAATCGGAGTTACCCCATGCTGACCGCTGAACAAGTCATTGCCGCCCACAAGGCCAACATCGAAACCCTCTTCGGCCTGACGAACAAGGCTTTCGAAGGTGTCGAGAAGCTCGTCGAGCTGAACCTGCAAGTCGCCAAGACGGCGCTGAGCGAAGCCGCCGACACCACGACCGCTGCGCTGTCCGTCAAGGACGCCCAGGAACTGCTGGCCCTGCAAGCCTCGCTGCTGCAGCCGACTGCCGAGAAGGCCGCTTCCTACAGCCGCCACATCTACGACATCGCCTCCACCACCGGTGCCGAAGTCGCCAAGGCCGCTGAAGCCCAACTGGCCGACGTGCAGCAGAAGTTCGCCGCCGTCGTCGACAACGCCGCCAAGAACGCACCGGCCGGCACCGAGAACGCCGTCGCCCTGGTGAAGTCGGCCGTCGCTGCCGCCAACAACGCATTCGAGTCGGTCCAGAAGGCCACCAAGCAAGCCGTCGAAGTGGCCGAAGCCAACTTCCAGGCCGCCACCACGCAAGCCGTCAAGGCCACGCAAACGGCGACCCGCAGCTCCAAGCGCGCTGCCGCTTAAGCTTCAGAAGCCAAGCTTCACAAGAGCCCGGTGCACACGCACCGGGCTTTTTTTCGTCCGGGCTCAGAGTTCCGGGATCAGCGAGCGGTGCGCGGCCACGCCGGTCATCGTGCCGTCGCCCACGGCGGTCGCCACATTGCCGAAGGGCTGGGCCGCATCGCCGCAGGCAAACACGCCGCGCACCGAGGTTTCCATCGTCGTGCGGCGCAGATAGGGCCCGGCCGCGCCCTCCTCGAAGTCGCAGCCCAGTTGCTCGGCCAGCGGGCTGGCCATGCGCGTGCGTGTGGCGGTGAACAGCCCTGCCAGCGGGATGCGACGGCCATCGGCCAGCTCCACCGTCGCGGCATCGACGAGGCGCGCGACCGGCACGGCCTCCACCGCAACGCCGCGGGCGGCCAGGGCGCCGGCCTGCTCGGCATCGGGCTCGAACGCGCCGTTCAGGAACAAGGTCACCCGCCCCCAGTCCGGCAGCATCAGCGCGTGGTGCATGGCCATGGCGCTGCTGGCCAGCACGCCGATGGCGCCTTCGTTCAATTCATAGCCGTGGCAATAGGGGCAGTGGAAAACCGTCCTGCCCCAGCGCGCGGCCAGGCCTTCGACGGGCGGCAACTCGTCGACGACGCCGGTGGCCAGCACCAGGCGGCGCGCCTGCACCGCCTCGCCGCCGACCTGCACCTCAAAACCGCCGTCCGCCGCGTGGGCCTGCGTCGCCAGGCCGTCGCGCCAGCTGACGTTGGGATAGGCCAGCAACTGGGCGCGTGCGTCGCTGACGATGTCGCCCGGTGCGCGGCCGTCCTGGCCGAGAAAGCCGTGCGAGGCGTCGACAAAGCGGTTGCGCCGCTGGCCGGCATCGATGACGGCGATGCGCCGCCGCGCCCGCGCGAGCTGCAAGGCAGCGGAGAGGCCGGCAAAGCTGCCGCCGACGACGAGGGCATCAAACATCATGGTGCATGTCCTTGATCGACAGGCCGCGGGCCTGCATGCGTTGTTGGAAGTCCTGGGCCAGCGCGGAAAGCTTGACGCCGTGAAGGCGCGCGACAAGCAGGGCCTCGGCCCCCGCGTAGGCCGAGCCCAGGGCGCTGTTGACGGCCTGCTCCACCAGGCAACTCGACTGCTCGTCTCGCAGCCCGGCGGCCAGGAAGGGCGGCGCGCCGAGGGCCGCATGCACGTCGCCCAGCGTCATGGCCGACAGCGGGCAGCCCAGCACCCAGCCGCCACCGTGGCCCTTGGCCGAGGCCACGAAGCCCGCCTTGCGCAGGCCCGCCATCAGCCGCCGCACAACGACCGGGTTGGTGTTCATCGCCCGCGCCAGCGTCTCCGACGTGGCGGGCTCCTGCGTCTCGGCCATGTGCAGCAGCAGGTGCAGCACGCCGGACAGCTTGCCATCTCGTTTCATGTAACTATATTAGTTTCATGAACAGGATCGACACAAGAGCCTGACGGTTTGACCTTGGCCACGCAGGGGCTTGGCATCGCTGACACCTTCAACATCCCGCACCCTGCCTGCCGTCCTACAAGCAGCGCAGGCGCCTGCAGACAGACTGCCGCCATGCGTTGGCTTGAATCGATACGCCCCGTCGGCCGCTTGCTGCAGCTGACCTTCGACGGCTTTCTGGACCACCGGGGTCCGCGCATGGGTGCGGCCCTGGCCTACTACACCTTGTTCTCGCTGGCGCCGCTGCTGCTCATCGTCGTGTCGGTGGCCGGCCTGGTGTGGGGCGGCGACGCCGTGCGCGGCCAGCTCTTCGGCCAGCTCGCCACGCTGCTGGGCCCGACGGCGGCGCTGACGATAGAGAGCATGCTGAAGTCGGTCTCGTGGCCGGCCGGCGGCTGGGTCAACACCCTGCTCGGCCTCGCCCTGATGCTGGTCGGCGCGACGACGATGCTTGCCGAGCTGCAGGACGCGCTCGACACCATCTGGCGCGTGCCGGCCCGGCCGGTGCAGGGCTGGCTGAACTGGGTGCATGCGCGGCTGCTGAGCTTCGGCCTCATCCTGGGCCTGAGCTTCCTGCTGCTGGTGTCGCTGCTGCTGGACGCGACGATGGCGGCGGCCCAGACCTGGTGGCAGCCGTGGTTCGGCGACTGGCTGCGCGTCGCCGCGCTGGTCAACACGCTGGTCAGCCAGGGCTTGGTCATCGCCGTGTTCGCGCTGATCTTCAAGCTGATGCCGCGCGCCCGCATCGCCTGGCGTGACGTGCTGCTCGGCGCCATCGTCACGGCCGGCCTGTTCGCCCTCGGCCGTTACGGCATCGGCCTGTACCTGCAGCGCAGCGGCCTGGCCTCAGGCTTCGGTGCAGCGGCGTCGGTGGTGGCGCTGCTGGCCTGGGTGTATTTTTCGGCCCAAATCCTGCTGATCGGTGCCGAGTTCACGGCGGCCTATGCGCGCGTGCTGGGCTCGCGGCGGGGTGCTGGGGAAGCGGAGCGGGAAGCTCGTGCAAACTGGCACCCCCCCTCCTCCCTCCCGACGCGATGACGACCACCACCGACGATGGCCTCAAGCTCCACACGCGGCATTGGCCCACTACCGCGCCCGCACGGGGCCAGCTGCTCATCGTCCACGGCCTGGGCGAGCACATCGAGCGCTATGCCCATGTCGCCGGCGCGTTGAATGCGGCGGGCTGGGAGGTGCACGGCTGGGACCACCGGGGCCATGGCCGCAGCGAGGGCAAACGCGGCGACATCTCCAGCCACGACGCGCTGCTGCGGGACACCGCCCGCGTCATCGATGCAGTGCGCCGGCCCGATAGCCGCTTCGTGCTGCTGGGTCACAGCCTGGGCGGCGTCATTGCCGCGCGCTTCGCGGCCGAGGCGCTGGCCGCCCGGCCGGCCGCCTGGAGCCGGCCACTGGACGGCCTGGTGCTGTCATCTCCCGCGCTGGACCCGGGCCTGAGCGGCGCCCAGAAGCTGGCCCTGGCCGCGGCGGAGAAGCTGGCACCGGGTCTTGCCGTGGGCAACGGCCTGAAGCCCGAATGGATCTGCCGTGACCCGGCCGTCGTGCGCGCCTACGCCAGCGATCCGCTGGTGCACGACCGCATCACCGCGCGGCTGACCCGCTTCATCGTCGATGCAGGCGAGCGCGTCATCGGCGACGCGCCCCGCTGGCGGTTGACGACGCTGCTGATGTGGGCGGCGGCCGACCGCTGCGTCGCGCCGCGGGGCAGCGAGGCCTTCGCCTCGGCCGCGCCGGCCAACGTCGTCGCCACCCGGCCCTGGCCCGGGCTATTCCACGAGATCCTCAACGAGCCGGAGAAGGCCGAGGTGATCGCCGTCCTCACCGACTGGCTGAACCGCTAGGGCCTGTTAACGCTACGACAACGGGTCGCGTTGTGGCCAGAAAGGCAGCGAGCAAGGCGCAAACCGCAGCCGGGTTGGACACCCGGCGAGGATTTGCAACGCCGCGCGCGGCCTTTCTGGCCAGAACCCGAAGGGAAGGCCCATTGCCGTAGCGTTAACAGGCCCTAATCGCGTCCAGGCGGTCCACCACCAGCTCCAGCCGCAGCAGCGGGTTGTCCAGCGCCATCAGCCGCTGGCGTTCGCCGACGGGCATGGGCAGCAGCTCGGCCCAGCGGTTGGCCAGCCAGCCCGCGTCGTCCCACTGGTAGGGCGGCTGCACCGGCAGCGCTTCGGCCGCCGCACGCTCGGCCCAGCCGGCCAGCAGCTCCTGCAATTGGCGGCCGGCCTTGCGCAGGTCGTCGGGCACGGCCACCGCCGCGTCGTCGGCCAACGGTTCCAGCCGGGCGACCCACAGGCCGTGGCTGAGGCAGCGCCGGTCCAGCACGCGAAAGCGCTGCGTGCCGACGGCGCGAATCTCGATCAGCCCCGGCTGCTCATGCTCGAAGTGGGCAATGTGCGCCAGCGTGCCGAAGTCGTGGAAGGCCTCGCGCTGAAAGCCCTCGCCTTCGCGCCGCCTGACCTCGTCGCCGGCCGTCAGCGCCACGACGCCGAAGGGCTCGCCGCGGGCCTGGCAGCGCTGCACCATGTCCAGGTAGCGCGGCTCGAAGATGCGCAGCGGCAGGTGGCCGCCGGGGAAGAGCACCGAGCGCAGCGGGAAAAGCGGGGTTTCGTCCATCAGCGGGTTTTCTCCGCAAGGCGCTGGCGCAGGAGGGGCAGCATGGCCTGGGCCGCCTCGCGCCCGGCTTGAACGGCGCGGCGGCGCGTCGTGAAGTCGGCGCTGCCGAAGCCGTCCAGCCTGGGACGGATGACGACATCGGCCTCGCGCAGTTCGAACATGTTGATGCTGCGGCCCATGATGGCGAAGGTCTGCAGCAGCATGCGGAAGGCATCGCCGGGCGGGTCCTTCTCGGGCGGCGAGGTGATGTCAACCGCGACGATGAACTGCGCACCCATCTCGCGCGCAAAGCGCACCGGCACCGGCGACACCAGGCCGCCGTCGACGAACTCGCGCTGGCCGATACGCACCGGCTGGAACACGGCCGGCACGGCGCTGGACGCGCGCACCGCCGTGCCGGTATCGCCGCTGCGGAACAGGATGGCCGAGCCGTCGGACAGGTCCGTGGCGACGATGCCCAACGGCAGCGGCATCTGCTCGATGTTGCGGCCGCCGGTCTTGTCGCGGATGAAGCGCGCCAGCGCCTCGCCGCGGATCAGGCCGCGCAGCGGGAACGACCAGTCGGTGATGGCGCCCTCGTCCATGGTGTCGGCCAGGCTCTGCATCTGCCGGCCG
This sequence comes from Pelomonas sp. Root405, assembly GCF_001425165.1. Taxonomy (GTDB): domain Bacteria; phylum Pseudomonadota; class Gammaproteobacteria; order Burkholderiales; family Burkholderiaceae_C; genus Pelomonas. Next base: position 1,435,253 of record NZ_LMDU01000001.1, on the reverse strand, counting down.
GTCTGGCCCGAGGCGTAGAGCGAGGCGACCAGGCTGCCAGCCGAGGTGCCGGCCACCAGGTCGACCTTGATGCCGTTCTCCTCCAGCACCTGGATGACGCCGATATGCGCAAAGCCGCGCGCGGCGCCGCCGCCCAGGGCCAGGCCCAGGCGCGGCGGCTTGGGGGTCGGCCTGACGACGGGCGGCGGGTCCGAAGGGGTCGGGACGACGATGACCGGCGGCTGCGGTGGCTGGCTGGGCAGCACGGAGCAGCCGGCCAGCGCGGTGAGGAAAGCCGCAATCAGGGCGCGGCGAAGCAAGGCAGAGGTCATGTCAGGAAATGGAATCGCGGCGCACGATAACCGAGCGAGGCAATCAGTTCAGCTCAGTTTGTAGCTCTGCAGGTGGATGGACGTCTCGGTGCCGGCAATTCCCTTGATGAGGCGCACCCGTTCCAGCACGTCGGCCAGTTCCTGCAGGCTGGAGCTGCGGATCTCGGCCAGCAGGTCCCAGCGGCCATTGGTGTCGAAGAGGCCCGTGACGCCCGGCTCGCCGAGCAGCATCGCCACCACCTCGCGGGTGCGGTTGCCTTCCACGGTGATGCTCATCCAGGCGGTGATCTGGTCGGGCACCGAATCGGGCCGCAGCCGCACCGTGTAGCCGGTGATGACGCCGCTGTCTTCCAGCCGCGCAATGCGATTGGTGACGGTGCCACGCGACACCTTGAGCTTGGCCGCCAGCGTCGCGACGCTGGCGCGGGCGTCGGTGCGCAGCAGCGCGAGAAGTTGCTGGTCCAGGGCGTCCATATTGATCAATTAGTCAATTTCACCTGACATTTTGCCAAACACCGCAGCATTACTGAGCAAGTCTTGCGCTTCTGTTTGGCGGGCGGCCTGGGAAGAATGGCCTCAACGTATTCCGGAGACCCGCCATGACCACCGTCCTCACCACCCAAGACGTCGCCCGACTCGTGCAGCGCGTGGGACTTCCAGATTTACTGCGCCGCCTCGTCGACTACCTGGAGGCGGACTATCTGCGCTGGGCCGAGTTTGACAAGACGCCACGTGTGGCGGCCCATTCGCCCGACGGCGTCATCGAGCTGATGCCCATCGCCGATGCCAGCCTGTACAGCTTCAAGTACGTCAACGGCCACCCCAGGAACTACCGCTTTGGCCTGCCCACCGTCATGGCCTTCGGCGTGCTGGCCGATGTGGACACCGGCGCACCCGTGCTGCTGTCCGAACTGACCCTGACCACCGCGATGCGCACCGCCGCCACCTCGGTCATGGTCGCCAAGCGCCTGGCCCGCCCGGACAGCCGCGTCATGGCCCTGATCGGCAACGGCGCCCAGAGCGAGTTCCAGGCCCTGGCCTTCCATCACCTGCTCGGCATCCGCGAGCTGCGCCTGTACGACATCGACGCCGCCGCGACGGCCAAGCTGGCGCGTCATCTCGGCAGCACGCCCGGCCTGACGCTGACCGTCTGCGCCTCCACCGCCGAGGCCGTCAAAGGCGCGGACATCGTCACCACGGTCACGGCCGACAAGACCAATGCCACCATCATCACGCCGGACATGATCGAGCCGGGCATGCACATCAACGGCGTCGGCGGCGACTGCCCCGGCAAGACCGAGCTGCACCGCGGCGTGATGGAGATGGCCCGCGTGATCTGCGAGTTCGAACCGCAGAGCCGCATCGAGGGCGACATGCAGCAGATGCCGGCCGACTTCCCCGTCACCGAGTTCTGGCGCGTGCTGGCCGGCCAGGCCGCCGGCCGCGAGTCGTCAAGCCAGGTCACCGTCTTCGACTCGGTCGGCTTCGCGCTGGAGGACTTCTCCGCCCTGCGCCTGCTGCGCGACATGAGCCAGCAGCTGGGCCTGGGTTCACCGCTGGACCTGATCCCGCAGATGGCCGATCCCAAGGACCTGTTCGGCGAGCTGCAGCTCAGCGCCCAGCTCCAGGCAGCCTGAACCTAAGCCGGCAGATAGGGCGCGACGTCCTCGACGTCAAGCAGCGCGGCCCGCATGAAGCGGCGCGCATAGTCCATGCAGGCGCCCGAGCGCAGGAACAGGTCCAGCAGCTCGGCGTCCAGATGACCCTCGCTGGCCATGCGTTGCAGGATGGCCAGTGCCTCCGACAGCGGCTTGCCCGGCTTGTAGGGTCGGTCATCCGCGGTCAGGGCCTCGAAGACATCGGCAATCGCCATCATGCGGGCCTGCGGGCTCATCTGCTCGCGCGTCAGGCCGCGCGGATAGCCCTTGCCGTCCATGCGCTCGTGGTGGCCGCCGGCGATCTCGGGCACGGCGCGCAGGTGCTTGGGGAAGGGCAGCTCGTCGAGCATCTTCAGCGTCTGCACGATGTGCTCGTTGATCTTGTAGCGCTCCTCGTCCGTCAGCGTGCCGCGCGACACGGTCAGGTTGTGCAGTTCGCCGCGGTTGTAAAGATGCTCGGGCTGGGGCATGCGGAAGCCCCAGCGGTTGGCATCGTTCAACTTCTCGCCCTCCGGGCGCGGCTGCACCTGCTCGGGCCTGTCGGCCAGCAGGCGCTCGGGCGCTGGCAGCGTGGGCCTCGGCCGCGGCAGGCGGCGCGCCTCATCGGCAGACAGGCCCAGGCCGTCGTCCAGCGTGCGCTGCCAGCGGCGCGCGCCGATCTCCCGCAGCCTTGCCTTGGACGCGGCATCAAGGAACTCGCCGCCCCGGTTGCATTCGGCAACGAAGGCAAACTCGGCGTCCAGCGCCGCCAGCGCCTCGGCGGCGTCGGCCCGCGACTGGGCGGCGGCATCGGCACCCAGCCGATGCTCCAGCCGCTCGATCAGCGCATCGCGCTTGAGCACCTCGAAGCGCGTGCGGATCTCGTGGATGCGGTTGTAAAGGGTCTCCAGCTTGGTCGCCTTGTCGACGACGTACTCGGGCGTCGTGACCTTGCCGCAGTCATGCAGCCAGGCAGCGATGTGCAACGCCTCCCATTCGTCCGCCGTCATCGCGAAGCCGGCATAGGGCCCTTGGGTTGCATCGCAGGCGGCCTGGGCCAGCAGCCGGGTCAGCTCGGGCACACGCTGGCAGTGGCCGCCGGTGTAGGGGCTCTTGGCGTCGATGGCGCCAGCGACAAGCTGGATGAAGCTGTCCAGCAACGCCTTGCGGTCGCGCAGCAGCAGCTGGTTGTCGATGGCTAGGGCCGAGGTGCCCGACAGCGCGCGCACAAAGGCCACTCGCGCCGCACCCAGCGGTTCGGCCGGGCCGGCGGCGGGCATCGCAAAGCTCAGGGTCAGCGTGCCGATGGTCTCTTCCTGGCGGTTTTTCAGCGGCAGCGCCAACAGCCGCAACCGTGACGCGTTCAAGCCGGTGAACAGCGGTTCATAGGCCTTGAGGTGGGCGGGGTTGTCCCAGCTCAGGTCCACCTCGACGGGCGCATTGGCGCGCAGGGCCAGCACGGGGGCGGCAATCGCGTCGGGCACCTTCAGGTCCCAGGTCAGGCCGGCGCGCGGCGCGGTCTCGCCCAGCAGGCGCGTGGCGGCCGGCTGCAGTTCGCCGCCGTCGGTCGACAGCAGGTGCACCGCGCCGCCGGTGGCACCGGCAACCGCCATGGTCTCGCGCAGGATGCAGTCCAGCAGGGTGTCGAAATCGCGCTCGCCGCTGAGCGCCGCACTGATGTCGAGAAAGCGCCGCAGCGAATGCTTCATCGCCGTCATCGCCACGGCCAGCCGGTCCACCTCGCGGATCAGGCTGCGTTTGGGATCGGGCCCGCCAAACTCGAAATGCCGGATGGCCTCGGCCTGGCGCGCCAGCTCGCGCAGCGGCCGCGACACGCGGTCGGCCAGCAAGTGCACCAGCGGCAGCAGCAACAGCATCAGCCCCAACGAGATGTAGAAGCCATGGCGGCGGCTCTCGATCTGGAAGGCCTGCAGTTCGTCGCGCGGCGCCGCCATCAGCAGCGTCAGCGCTGCACCGGCCTCCTCGTTGGCGGCCAGCGGCAGGGCATGCGCCACCCATTCGCGGCCGTCGACGCTCTGCACGGGGTCGAGCCGACCTTGCCGGTCCCGGCGCGCCCACAGCGTGCGCATCAGCGGCGACGCCGCTTCTGCCAGCTGCGGCAAGGTGCGAGCCGCGCCCGCGTGAGATGACTCGCGGCCCGCTTGCGCCAGCAACTCGCCGCCCGCCGTGGCAATGAGCAGCGCGGCCGACGCGCTGATGCGTGGCCGCGCCAGCATGTCGCCCAGGGCGCGCAGGCTGACGTCGGCGCCCACTACCGCCTCGCCGCGCGCCTCGGCCAGCGTCACACCCGGTTCGCCGGTCGTGAAGAAGATGTAGGGCGCGGACTGCACGGCCCGGCCTTCACCGGCCTGGCGGGCCAGTTCGTACCAGGGCCGGGTACGGGGGTCGAACTCGTAGTCCGCCCGCGCCACGCGCTGCAGCTCCCGCAGGCCGGCGTCGAAGAAGCGGTAGCTGCCCCGCACCGCGCCGGCATCGCGGTCGACGCTCTGCAGGCCATAGGCGGCGCCCTCGGGCGCGCCCATGCGGCCACGCGTGGCCACGTCGTCCAGGCGGCGCAGCAGCACGAAGGAACCGCGTGCCGTGCCGATGTAGACGGCCGATACCGAGGCATTGCTGCGCAGCGCCGCCGCCAGTTGCGGCAACGCGGCAAGGCGTTCGGTCTCGCTGCCCGCGCGCCCCAATGCGCCCGAGGCCAGCAAGGCGACGCTGACCCGCGCCGGCCTCAGCTCGGCTTCGACCGTGGCTGCGGCCTCGCGCCCGATGCGCCGCGCCGCCGCGCCGGCCTGCTGCAGCATCAGCGCATCGCTGCGCGACATTTCGTGCAGGACCAGCGCCCCGTAAACCAGCGCGACCAGACCGATCATCAAGGCGCTGAGCGTGATGTAGAGCGTCTTGGGCTTGATGCGTGGCATGGCGACCGGGTCGGACCGAGTTCAAGCCAGTATCCCCGCGTCAGCCGCCAGCCGGTCAGCGCAGATCACGCTAACAAGGCGGTCGCACGGGCTTATTCACCTGCGTCGCTTCTCCACGACAGCGCTCGCCGGTCGCCTCGCGCGGAACCCCTAGCATGCGGGCCCGCTTCAAACGAGGCAAGGCGGGCCGGCCACCCAGCTCGGCCCATCCATCAAGAACCACAGGGAAGATTTTCATGAAGAAGCAAGCCATCGTCCTGGCCGCACTGTTCGCCGCCACGGCCGCCCACGCCGACCCGCAGGCCCATGGCTACATCGGCACCGCCGGCGGTGCCACGCACATCAATCTCGACTGCACGGGCACGACCAGCTGCGACACGCGGGACACCGGCGCCAAGCTGTTTGGCGGCTACAACTTCGGCAATGGCTTCAGCCTGGAAGCCAGCTACATGGCCTTCGGCAAATTCAAGGGTGCGGACGGCACGATGTCCGCCGCCATCAAGCCGACCGCCATCGCGTTGGGCACTGCCTTCGCGCTGCCACTGAGCACCGACTGGGGCCTCAACTTCCGCCTGGGCGTCGCTCGGGTGAAGACCCAGGCCAGCGCCAACGTCGGCGCGCTGAGCGGCTCCAAAGCCGAAAGCAAGGCCAAGGTCTACGCTGGACTTGGCGTTACCTATGCCATCACCCAGACCGTCAAGCTGGAACTGGGCGTCGATACGACCGAAGCCCACTTCGCTGGCGAAAAGGGCACGCTGCGCCTGATGTCACTCGCCGCAAGCTTCGCGTTCTAAGCCGGCGGCTCTGACCAAGGGGCCGCCGCGTGCGGCCCTTGTCATTCCTACACTGGGCGCCATGAACTACGCCCCGCTGATCAAGGAAATGGGCCGCGGTGCCCGTGGCGCACGCGACCTGACGCGCGCCCAGGCCGAAGAGCTGTTCGGCGAGATGCTCGACGGCCGCGTGCCCGACATGGAGCTGGGTGCCATGCTGATCGCGCTGCGCGTGAAAGGCGAAAGCGCCGATGAAGTGGCCGGCTTCCTCGCAGCCATGCAGGCGCGTACCGTGCCAATGGCGGCGCCGGCAGGCCCGCGCACCGTGCTGCTGCCCAGCTTCAACGGCGCGCGCAAGCAGGCCAACCTGATGCCGCTGGTGGCCCATTTGCTAGCCCGCGAGGGCGTGCCGGTGCTGATCTTCGGCCGGCATGACTTTGACAGTCGCCACAGCCCTTTTGAGCTGCTGGACGCCCTCGGCCTGCCCGCCAGCGCGACGCCGGCCGATGCCGAACAGCGGCTGGCGCGCGACAAACTCGCCGTCCTGCCTTTGCAAATGCTCAACCCAGGCTTGAACGCGCTGATGGCCCTGCGCCCCCGCCTGGGCGTGCGCAACAGCTCGCACAGCCTGGCCAAGCTGCTCGACCCCTTTCCCGCCGGCCGTGGCGTGCGCGTCGTCGCGGTGACGCATCCCGAGTACCTCGACAGCATGGCAGCCGCCCTACCCGGCCTGACCGGTGACGGCGGCCGCGCCATGTTGATGCGTGCCAGCGAGGGCGAGGCCTATGCCCACCTGCGCCGCAAGGCCCATCTGATCGGCTTTCAGGACGGCAACACGGTGCCATTGCACCCGGCCGACACAGCGGATCTGGACTGGGCGCTGTCACCCGCATGCGCACCGGCCGAGAACGCCGCGCTCATCCGCGCGATGCTGGACGGGGCGGAAGCGGTGCCCCCGCGCATCGCCGAGCAGGTCACCGCACTGCGGCTTCTCGCCACAAACTGAAGTTGCTTATTCAGCATGGGCATATAGGCCCAAGAATTCTGTAGTTCTGCCGCACTGCAACATTACTTAGAGTCGCGCCCTCGGGTGGCATGGGCCGCCCAGACCAAGTTTTGGAGCCTGCGTGCTGGACTGGATTGCGATTGCGAGCGGATTGGGGGTCGGCATCATCGTCGGGATCACCGGCGTGGGCGGCGGCTCGCTGATGACGCCGCTGCTGCTGTCCGTCTTCAAGCTCAGCCCGGCGGTCGCCATCGGCACCGACCTGTGGTTTGCCGCCCTCACCAAGATGAGCGGCTCCGTGGCCCACGCCCGCCACGGCCATGTGAACTGGTCCATCACCCGCCGCCTGCTGGCGGGCTCCATCCCGGCCTCCATGGCCACCGTTGCGCTGATGCACTTGACCGGCGTCACCAAGGGCTGGGCCGCCGCACTGACGTTCTCGCTCGGCATTGCCCTGCTGCTGACGGCCGTCGTCGTCGCCTTCAAGAAGAGCTGGCAGGCCCTCGGCCTCCGGTTGGAGCGCTGGATTCCCGAAGCCCGCAAGCCGGCGCTGACCGTCATCAGCGGCGCGGTTCTGGGCGTGCTGGTGTCGCTATCGTCCATCGGCGCCGGTGCGATCGGAGCGACACTCATCCTGCTGATCTACCCACGCATGCAGGCCCGCGACATCGTCGGCACCGACATCGCCCACGCCGTGCCGCTGACCCTGGTGGCCGGCATTGGCCACGCCACGCTCGGCAATGTGAACTGGCCACTGCTCGTGCCGCTGCTGATCGGCTCCCTGCCCGGCATCTGGCTGGGCGCCCAATTGACCCGCCGCCTGCCGGATGGCGTCGTGCGCAGCTTGCTGTGCGTGTCGCTGCTGATGGCAGGCTGGAAAGTAATCCACTAAAGATATTTCGATGTACCAGTACACCGACTTCGACCGCCGCTTCGTCCGCGCCCGCGCCGCGCAATACCGCGACCAGCTGGAGCGCAATCTCGCCGGCACGCTGGGTGACGACGAGTTCCGCGCCCTGCGCCTGCAGAACGGCTGGTACATCCAGCGCCACGCGCCCATGCTGCGCGTGGCCGTGCCCTACGGCGAGCTGGCCAGCCGACAGCTGCGCCAGCTGGCACGCATCGCCCGCGACTACGACGTCGTGACCGAGGGCCCGTTTGCCGGCCAGGGCGGTTATGGCCACTTCACGACGCGCCAGAACTTGCAATACAACTGGATCCCGCTGAACCGCAGCGCCGAGGTGATGGAGTTGCTGGCGGAGGTCGACATGCACGGCATCCAGACCAGCGGCAATTGCATCCGCAACATCACCAGCGACGCCTTCGTGGGCATCGCGCCCGACGAGATCGTCGACGCGCGCCCCTACTGCGAGATCCTGCGCCAGTGGAGCACGCTGCACCCCGAGTTCGCCCACCTGCCGCGCAAGTTCAAGATCGCCGTCAGCGGCGCGGCGGAAGACCGCGCGGCCATCGGCTGGCATGACATCGGCCTGCAGCTGAAGAAGAACGCGGCCGGCGAGGTCGGCTTCCAGGTCTTCGTGGGCGGCGGCATGGGCCGCACGCCCATCCCCGGCGCCGAGATCAACGCCTTCGTGCCCTGGCAGCAGATCCTCGTCTACATCGAGGCCATCGTGCGCTGCTACAACCTGGCCGGCCGTCGCGACAACCTCTACAAGGCCCGCATCAAGATCCTCGTCAAGGCCGAGGGGCAGAAGTTCTTCGACGCGGTCAACACGGAGTTCCAGCGCATCCTGGCGGATGACGCCGGCGGCCACGAGCACCTCATTCCCCAGACCGAGCTGGACCGCGTGGCGGCCTGCTTCGTCGGCCCGGCCGGCGTCACGCCCACCGCCGAGCCCGTGCTCGACACCAGCGACCCGGCGTTCGCGCGCTGGCTGCAACGCAATGTGCACGGCCACCGGGTCGCCGGCTACCGCGCTGTCACGCTCAGCCTCAAGCGCATCGGCATCCCGCCGGGCGACACCAGCGCCGACGTGATGGACACCGCCGCCGCGCTGTCCGACCAGTTCAGCCACGGCGAGCTGCGCGTCACCCACCGCCAGAACCTGGTGCTGCCCTGGGTCAAGGCGGCCGACCTGCCCGCGCTGTTCGAGGCCGCCCGCGCCGCCGGCTTTGCCACGCCCAACGCCGGCCTGCTGACCGACCAGATCGCCTGCCCCGGCGGTGACTACTGCGCGCTGGCCAACGCCCGCTCGCTGCCGCTGGCCGCCGAGATCGCTGAGCGCTACCAGGACCTGGATGAGCTGGAAGACCTGGGCGAGATCGACCTGCACATCAGCGGTTGCATCAACAGCTGCGGCCACCACCACAGCGGCCACATCGGCATCCTCGGCGTCGACAAGGACGGCACCGAGTGGTATCAGCTGACGCTGGGCGGCGGCGACGGCACGACGCTGGCGGGCGGGACCGTGGCCGGCAAGGTCATCGGCCCGAGCTTTGCGGCCGACGAGATCGCCGACGCCATCGACGCCGTCATCGAGACCTTCAAGCGCGAGCGCCTGGCGGGCGAGCATTTCATCGACGCCGTCAAGCGCCTTGGCCTCGACCCCTTCAAGACCGCCGCGAACGCGGTGCGCGTGTCCACCGCAAAGGCATCGGCATGAAGTTCATCAACGCCACCACCTGCCAATGGAAGCACGCCGTCGGCGAAGACGGCCCCAAGCCCGATCCCGATCCGGCGCCGAACCGCCTGCTGAGCCTGGAGCAATGGCATGCCGTGCGCGCCCATTGGCCGCAGACCGTGCCGGTCGCCATCGAGTTTCCGAACGACGCCGATATCAACCAGCTGTTGCCCGACCTGGGCCGCATCGCGCTGGTCGTGCTGAACTTCCCGAAGTGGACCGATGGCCGCGCCTACAGCCAGGCTCACATTCTGCGCAGCCGCTTCAAATTCACCGGCGCCATCCGCGCGCGCGGCGAAGTACTGGTCGACATGATGCAGTTGCTGGCCCGCACCGGCTTCGACGAGGTGGTGCTGCGCGGCGACCAGTCGCAGGCCGCGGCGCAGAAGGCGCTGGACCTGTTCGCGCCGGTCGGCTTCTACCAGGGCGACGTCGGCGAGACGCGGCCGTGGTTCATGCGGAGCGCGGCGTGAGTGAAGTGAGCAGCCTGCCTTGGGCCGCCGCGCCTGCGGCTGGCAATGCCATCGACCTCTACGCCAAGTGGACGCCAGCGCTGGACGCCAAGATCGATGCGGCCCTGCAGCGCCTGCGCGACGCCAGCATCGAGCACGGTGACGGCCTGGTGCAGAGCAGCAGCCTGGGCGTGGAAGACATGGTCATCACCGACCTGATCGCCCGCACCCAGTTGCCCATCGCCATCTCGACGCTGGACACCGGCAAGCTGCATCCCGAGACGCTGGCGCTGCTGCCGCGCATCCATGAGCGCTACGGCCGCGAGGTCGAAGTCTTCAAGCCCGTGGCCGATGCCGTCATCCAGTTCGTCACCCGCGAGGGCGACGAGCCGATGTACAAGAGCATCGAGCTGCGCAAGGCCTGCTGCGGCATCCGCAAGATGGAGCCGCTAGGCCGCATGCTCAAAGGTCGCAGCGCCTGGATCACCGGCCTGCGCCGCGAACAGAGCGGCGCGCGTGGCGATGTGGCGTTTGATGAAGACGACGGCAACGGCCGCCGCAAGATCAGCCCCATCGCCGACTGGACCTGGGCCGAGGTCTGGGCCTATGTCGAGAAATACGACGTGCCCTACAACCCGCTGCATGACCAGTTCATGCCCTCGATCGGCTGCGCGCCCTGCACCCGCGCCATCGCGGTCGGCGAGGACTTCCGCGCCGGCCGCTGGTGGTGGGAAGACTCGACCAAGGAATGCGGACTGCACGCCAAATCATGAATGCTGCTGTGAAACCCGAACAACTCATTGCTGACGTAGACCACGCGCACCTCGATGCGCTGGAAGAGGAAGCCATCTTCATCCTGCGCGAGGTGGCGGCCAGCTTCGAGCGCCCCGCCCTGCTGTTCTCCGGCGGCAAGGATTCCTGCGTCGTGCTGCGCCTGGCCGAGAAGGCCTTCAAGATGAAGAACGCGGCGCATCCGAGTGGCTACTCGGGCACGCTGCCCTTCCCGCTGGTGCACATCGACACGGGCCACAACTTCCCCGAGGTCATCACCTTCCGTGACCAGCGCGTGGCGGACATGGGCGAGCGCCTGATCGTCGGACACCTGGAAGACTCCATGGCCCGCGGCACCATCCGCCTGGCCCACCCGCTGGAAAGCCGCAACGGCCACCAGACGGTGACGCTGCTGGAGACCATCGAGGAGCACAAGTTTGACTGCCTGATTGGCGGCGCCCGCCGCGACGAGGAGAAGGCGCGCGCCAAGGAGCGCATCTTCAGCCACCGCGACAGCTTCGGCCAATGGCAGCCCAAGGAGCAGCGCCCCGAGCTGTGGACGCTGTTCAACACGCGCATCCGCCCGGGCGAGCATTTCCGCTGCTTCCCGATCAGCAACTGGACCGAGCTGGACGTGTGGCTCTACCTCGCCCGCGAGAACATCCCGCTGCCGCAGATGTACTTCGCGCACCAGCGCCAGGTCATCCGCCGCAAGGGCCTCTTGGTGCCGCTAACCGACGTGACGCCGCCGGAAGAAGGCGAGACCGTCGAAACAGCATTGGTGCGCTTCCGCACCGTCGGCGACATGACCTGCACCTGCCCGGTCGAGAGCCCCGCCGCCAATGCGAGCGAGGTCGTGGCCGAGACGCTGACTGTGACGGTGAGCGAACGCGGCGCCACGCGCATGGACGACCGCACCAGTGAAGCTTCGATGGAGAAGCGCAAGAAGGAAGGGTATTTCTGATGAAGGCGCTGCGATTCCTAACGGCCGGTTCCGTTGACGACGGCAAGTCCACGCTGATCGGTCGACTGCTGTTCGACGGTCAGGCCATCCTGGCCGACCAGCTCGACACGCTGGAGCGCCGCGCCGCGGGCCGGCCCATCGACCTGAGCCTGCTGACAGACGGGTTAGAAGCCGAGCGCGAGCAAGGCATCACCATCGACGTGGCCTACCGCTACTTCGCCACCAAGACGCGCAAGTTCATCATTGCCGACGCGCCCGGCCATGAGCAGTACACGCGCAACATGGTCACGGCCGCCGCCGGCAGCGATGCCGCCGTGGTGCTGGTGGACATAACCAAGCTGGACCTGACCGAAGCCGAAGTCACGCTGCTGCCGCAGACGCGCCGCCACTCGCTGCTGGCCCAGTTGCTGCGCGTGCCGAGCATCGTGTTCGCCATCAACAAGATCGACGCGCTGGACGACGCGGGCGCGGGCTTCGAGAAGGTCAAGACGGCGCTGGACAAGTTCGCCGCCGCCGCCGGCCTGAACGTCGCCGCCACCGTGCCGGTCAGCGCGCTGCGTGGCGACAACGTCACCCAGCCGCTGGACGCGCCGTGGTGGAACGGCGAAAGCCTGCTGCAGGTGCTGGAGCGCCTGCCCACGCTGAGCGAGCGCGCCGACGCGCCGCTGTCGCTGCCCGTGCAGTACGTGCAGAAGGACGCCTACCAATCGGCCGGCACTGGCTTCCAGCCGCGTGTCTTGTGGGGCCGCATCGCCCACGGCGCTGTGAAGGCCGGGGACACCATCGAGGTGTTGCCGTCCAAGCAGACCGCCGTGGTCTCCGAAGTCCGGCTGGCCGGCGAAGCCGTGCCCAGCGCCGAAGCCGGCGACTCGGCCGGCCTGGTGCTGGACCGCCAGCTCGACGTCAGCCGCGGCGACTGGATCGTCACGCCCGGCAGCGCCGCGGTCACCAAGAACTTTTCCGCGACGCTGGCTTGGCTGGACACCGAAGCCGCCAAGCCCGGCCGCAAGTACTGGGTGCGCCACGGCAACCGCTGGGTGCAGGCACGCATCTCGGCCATCGACTCGGTGCTGGACATCAACACGCTGACGCCGCAGGACGCGCACGAGCTGCCCGTCAACACGATTGGCCGCGTGCAGATGGAAGTGCAGCACGAGCTGCCCGTCGAGCCCTTCGCGGACAACCGCGTCGGCGGCGCTCTGATCGTCGTCGACCCCGCCAGCCACCGCACCAGCGGCGCGCTGCTCGTGGATGTGCAAGCCGCTCCGGCGGAAGAGGCCTGGTGATGTCCAGCGGCCGTGTGGTCTTCGTCAGCGCCGGCCCAGGCGCCGCCGACCTGATCACGCTGCGCGGCGCCCGTGCGCTGGCGCAGGCCGACGTCGTGCTGGCCGACGCGCTGGCCGACCCGGCCCTGCGCGACCTGGCCCCGCAAGCCAAGTGGATCTCGGTCGGCAAGCGCGGTTTCGAGCATTCGGCCAAGCAGACCGAGATCAATGCGCTGCTCGTCAAGGCAGCACAGGAACATGCCCTCGTCGTGCGGCTCAAGGGCGGCGACGCCAGCATTTTCGGCCGCCTGGAAGAGGAACTCATCGCGCTGGCCGAGGCCGGCATTGCCAGCGACGTGGTTCCCGGCGTGACAGCAGCCCTTGCCGCCGCCGCACAAGCCGGACGCCCCCTGACGCGCCGCGGCCGAGGCCGCAGCGTGTCGCTGACCACAGCGATGACCGAAGCCGGCGAACTGCGCGCCGCCCAGTCCGCCGACACCGAAGTCTTCTACATGGCCGGCCGCCAGCTCGCCGCGCTGGGCCGCCAGTTGCTCGCCGCCGGCTGGGCCGAAAGCACACCCACCCTCGTCGTCAGCCGAGCCGGCTGCGCCGATGCGCTGGTCAGCGAACATGCGCTGGCCGACCTGGCCCGCGCCGCACTGCTGCACCGCGGCCGTCCCACCGTCGTCACCGTCGGGACAGGCGCCCTGCCCGTGCCGGGCCAGGATCAAATCCGCCCCGCCGGTAAAATCGTCGTTTCGCCCGAAACATTGCCCCTGAAGGCGCCCCTTACTTCCCAGAGCCGCTCATGACCCACGTCGTCACCGAAGCCTGCATCCGCTGCAAATACACCGACTGCGTCGACGTCTGCCCTGTCGACTGCTTCCGCGAAGGCCCGAACTTCCTGACGATCGATCCGGACGAGTGCATTGACTGCGCCGTCTGCATCCCCGAGTGCCCGGTCAACGCGATCCTGCCGGAAGAGGATGTGCCGGGCGATCAGATCCACATGATCAAGATCAACGCGGACCTGGCCAAGGGCTGGCCCAGCATCACCAAGCGCAAGCCCGCCCTGCCGGACGCCGACGAGTGGAAAGACAAGACGGGCAAGCTGCCCGAGCTGATCCGCTGAATTTTCCCTCCTCCCTATGCAGGCAGTACAGACCAGGCCCGATGCCATCGAGACGGACGCCGTCATCGTCGGCGCCGGCCCGGTCGGCCTGTTCCAGGTCTTCGAGCTGGGCCTGCTGGAGATCAATGCCCACATCATCGACAGCCTGGCCTACCCCGGCGGCCAGTGCATCGAGCTGTATCCCGACAAGCCCATCTACGACATCCCGGCCGTGCCCGTGTGCACCGGCAAGGAACTGACCGACAACCTGCTCAGGCAGATCGAGCCGTTCGGTGCGACCTTCCACCTCGGCCAGGAAGTCACCGTCGTGCAGAAACTGGAGGACGGGCGCTTTGTTGTCGAGACCAACAAGGGCACGCAGCTCCTGACCAAGACCGTCTTCATCGCCGGCGGCGTCGGCAGCTTCCAGCCGCGCACCTTGAAGGTCGAGGGCATCGAGAAGTACGAAGGCGAGCAGGTCCACTACCGCGTCAAGAGCCCCGCCCAGTTTGCCGGCAAGAACCTGCTGATCATCGGCGGGGGCGACTCCGCGCTCGACTGGGCGCTGAACTTCTGCGCTGGCCATGCGGATGGCAACCCGCACAAGGCCGAGAGCATCATCCTCGTGCACCGCAGGGACGGCTTCAAGGCCGCACCCGCAAGCGTGGCCAGGATGCATGAACTCTGCGAAGCCCAGGAGATGCAGTTCATCGTCGGCCAGGCCACCGGCATCGACGAGCGCGACGGCGTGCTCACGGGCCTGAAGATCACCGGCAACGACGGCATCACGCGCGTCGTGCCCTGCGACCAGGTGCTGGCCTTCTTCGGCCTGTCCCCCAAGCTCGGCCCCATCGCCGAATGGGGCCTGGCGCTGGAGCGCAAGCAGATCGTCGTCGACACCGAGAAGTTCGAGACCAGCGTGCCGGGCATCTTTGCCGTCGGCGACGTCAACACCTATCCGGGCAAGAAGAAGCTCATCCTGAGCGGCTTCCACGAGACCGCGCTGGCCGCATTCGGCGCGGCGCCCTATGTCTTCCCGGACAAGCGCGTGCACCTGCAGTACACGACAACCAGCCCGAAGCTGCACAAGGTGCTCGGCGTCGAGTCCCCGGTATTCGACTGAAGCTTGCCGCTTGTCTAGACAACGGCCCGCGGCTCTGCGGGTCGTTTGCTTTTAGAATGCCGCCTGTTGCCAGACGTGTCTGGCAGCTCTTCGCTAGGGGTGTTGATGGCCTGGCGCCATCGACTGAGACAGTCCCTTTGAACCTGATTGAGGTAATCCTCGCGCAGGGAAGCACGCTGAAAGCCCAGGCCGAATCTTTCGTCTCCCGCTCCTGGGCTCTGTCGTTTGCCGACCTGCCATCGCTTTGCATTCCGATGGCAACTCTGACTCTTACCCGCTCCACCCTCGGCGCCGCCACGGCGCTGCTTCTGGCCGGCCTGGCCCACGCACAGACCTTGCCTCAAGTCAGCGTGACTGGCAGGGCCACCGAGGCCGCGCCGGGCCTCACCGGCTTCAGCGACCCGCCGGCCAAGCTGCCCATGCAGGCCATCAGCCTGTCCGCCGAGCGCCTGGCCGACCTGGGCATCAGCGACCTCTCGGGCCTGACCAAGCTCGATGCCTCGGTCTCCGACAGCTACAACGCGGTCGGCTACTGGTCGCAGCTCAAGGTGCGCGGCTTCGACGTGGACAGCCGTTTCAACCTGCGCCGCGACGGCCTGCCCATGACCGGCCAGACCGTGCTGTCGCTGGCCAACAAGTCGGCCGTCGAGCTGCTGAAAGGCAGCTCCGGCATGCAGGCGGGCACCAGCGCGCCGGCCGGCCTTGTCAACCTCGTCGTCAAGCGCCCGCTTGCCGAGGACGCGACGACGCTGACGCTCGGCGCCATCCAGGGCGGCACGGTTGAAGCCAGCATCGACCACTCGCAGCGCTTGGGCGCACGCCGCGAATTCGGCCTGCGCGTGAACCTCGCGGCGGCCCACCTGGAGCCGCAGTTGCGAAGCAGCGATGGCCGGGCGCACACCGCCGCACTGGCAGCCGACTGGCGCGTTGGCGCCGGCACACTCGTCGAAGCCGAGATCGAGTTCAACCGCCAGAGCCAACCCAGTCAGGCCGGTTTCAGCCTGCTCGGCAACCGCCTGCCCGACGCCAAGGGCGTCGACCCCCGTCTGAACCTCAACAACCAGCCCTGGAGCCTGCCGGTTGTTTTCGACAACACGCATGCCTCGTTGCGCGTACAGCACAAGCTGACGGGCGACTGGCGCGCGCAGGCCGCCCTCGGCATCCAGCGCCTGCGCACCGATGACCGCATGGCCTTCCCCTTCGGCTGCTTTGCCGTCGAGGACTACAGCCGCTACTGCGCGGACGGTAGTTTTGACCTCTACGATTTCCGCAGCGAGAACGAGCGTCGCGACACCACCTCGCTGGACATCTCTGCCAGCGGCCCCCTGCAGTTGGCCGGCATGCGCCATGACGTCACCGTCGGTGGACTGAGCACCCAATTCAAGAGCCGCTTCCAACGCCAGGCCTACAACTACGCCGGCACCGGCAACATCGACGGCAGCGCCGTCACGCCACCGTCGCCCGACCTGACCGACGAGAACACCAACCGTGACGAGCGCAGCAACGAGCTCTACCTGCGCGACCGCGTGGCGCTCGGTGCCGACACCACCGCCTGGCTGGGCCTGCGCCACACCCGCCTGCATCGCGAAAGCGTGCGCACCGACGGCTCGCGGCCGACCGACTACACGCAGAGCGTCACGACACCGTGGATCGCCCTTAGCCATGCGGTCGCCAGCAACTGGCTGGTCTATGCCAGCTGGGGCCAGGGCGTAGAAAGCGAGGTCACACCAAACCGACCGCGCTACGTCAACGCCGGCCAGGCCCTGCGAGCATTGAAGAGCCGCCAGCTCGAAGCCGGCGTGAAGACCGGCACCCAGCGCGTCGAGGGCTCGCTGACCGTCTTCGACATCCGGCGACCCGCATGGCGTGACGTCGCCCTGCCCGGCTTCAGCTTCTGCGACGAGGACAACAGCTGCGAGCGCCGCGCCGACGGCTTCGCCCGCCACCGCGGCATCGAAGCCAGCGCCGACCTCAAGTGGAACGGCGGCGGGCTGTTCGCCAGCGCCACCCGCCTGCATGCGCGGCGCGGCGGCAGTGCCGACGGCAGTCTCAACGGCCTGCTGCCGCCCAACGTGCCGCAGACCACGATCAAGGCACAACTGCGTCACGACCTGCTGCCCGGCCTGCAGGTGCAAGCTGGCCTGCGGCACGAAGGCCGGCGCTTCGCGACGCCCGACAACAGCATCACCGTGCCTGCCTGGACCGTGGCCGACGCCGGCCTTCGCTACACGCAGGGCGCTGGCAACCAGACATGGATCTGGCGCGCCGCCGTCGACAACGTCACCAACCGCCGCGCCTGGCGCGAGTCGCCCTGGCAGTTCGAGCACAGCTACCTCTACCCCCTGGCGCCGCGGACTTTGCGTGCAAGTCTTGAGGTCCGCTTGTGAAGCACCCGAAAAAGTCTCTATAATCGCGGGCTCTGTTCCTCGATAGCTCAGTCGGTAGAGCGCCGGACTGTTAATCCGTAGGTCCCTGGTTCGAGCCCAGGTCGGGGAGCCAACAGAACATCACCGCAAAAAGAGCCCGCTGCAACCGAACGGCGGGCGGTCGTCACAGACAATTCCTCGATAGCTCAGTCGGTAGAGCGCCGGACTGTTAATCCGTAGGTCCCTGGTTCGAGCCCAGGTCGGGGAGCCAAATCAGAAGCCTCACATGCGCAAGCCTGTGGGGCTTTTTTCTTGCCGAGCCGAGCCAAGAGAGAACCCATGACCACCCTGCCCGCCTGCCCGAAATGCCAGTCTGCGTACACCTACGAGGACGGCGCTCAGTTGATCTGCCCCGAGTGCGGCCATGAGTGGTCGGCGTCGCCCACCGCGGCTGCCGCCGAAGAGGTGCGCGTCGTCAAGGACGCGGTCGGCAACGTGCTGCAGGACGGCGACACGGTCATCCTGATCAAGGACCTCAAGGTCAAGGGCTCGTCCCTGGTGGTGAAGCTTGGCACCAAGGTCAAGAGCATCCGTCTGGTCGACGCCGATCACGACATCGACTGCAAGGTCGACGGCGTCGGTGCGATGGGGCTGAAGTCGGAGTTCGTCAAGAAGGCGTGAGCGCCGGGGTGCAGTGCCCCCACGGGCGACTGTTTCAATGGTTTCAGCGTCGGCGTGTCATCGCCCGCGCAGACGAAATCCGACTGAAACGCCGCCCGCGCACGATGGCGAATCGCCCACCCTCGCGGACACCGCCATGACCTCATCGACTTTCGTGCAGCGCGACTTCGCCCCGCGCATCGCCAACCTCGGCTTTTCCGTCGACCTGCCCGACAGCTGGCAAGCGCAGGACTTGCCGGAAGAAGAGCCCGCTTTCGACGACGCCACCCGGCTGTTCGGTCTGGCCGCCGTGGCGGCGCCCTATGCCGCCATCATCCTGGTCGCCTCGGCCCGGCCGGCCTTCGACGAAGGCACGGTGCAGGACTGGGCACTGTGGTTGATCCAGCAACACCAGGTGCAGCCCAGCACGCTGGGCCCGGCCAGCCTGGGCGACCTGCCCGCCATCTTGGGCCAGTGCGCCGTGCAGGGCGACTTCGGCCCGATGACGATGTTCTTTGCCTTTGCAGAAGACGGCGGGCGGCTGCTGCACCTCAGCCTCATCGGCCCGGACGCGCTGGCCGCGCACGTGTTCGAGGTCTGGCAACGTGTCCTGGCCAGCTTTCGGCTGGCCGCGCCGCAGGGCGCCACGGTGTTGCTGCACGCCCAGCCCGAGGTGATGACCGCGGCGCCGGGCGACGACATGACGCTGCCCGACATCAGCAGCTTCGCCTTGGCCGGTGGCCGCGCCACGCTGGAGCAGACCCATCCCATCAACCAGGCGCTGCTCGAACAAGGCAAGGGCTTTGCGCCGCGCATCCAGGCGATGGACGAAGACAACGGCCGGGCCTGGGTGGTCAGCCCGGCGCTGCAGGCCGTGCTGGCCGTGCCGCTGGGCTGGCACCTGCTGGACGACAGCCGGCGCCTGCTGCTGCTGCACCCCGACAGCTCGGTGCAGATCAGCCTGGAGCAACTGCCCGCGCCCGAGGGCGACCTGCAGGCCTTGCTCGGCCGCATCGAGGCGCAAGCGCGCGCCGACTACCCCGCGCCGCAGTGCCAGCGCATCGCCAGTGGCGCCACCGTGGGCCTGGCGGTGTTCGACATCGACGACGGCGCCGAGCCGATCGCGCAGTTGCACCTGCTGGTGGCCGGCAATGCGCCCGAGACGGCGCTGCGTGCGCGCGTGACGACCACGCGCGAGCAAGCCAAGATGGCCGGCGACCTGGGCGAGGTGCTGCTGTACGGCATCCAGTTCCAGATGGAATTCGAGCCGCCGGCCCCCGACGACGACCGGCCCGAATGGGCACGAGAGGCAGACGCGCTCGAGGCGCAGGACCGGCTGGAAGAAGCCGAGCAGGCCATGCGCCGGGGCTGCGACCACATCGGCGTGCTGATGTCGATTGCCCACATGTACCGCAGACGCATGCTGCGCCTGGCCCAGGCCGGCGACACGGCCGGTGCAGCCCATGCACGCAGCAAGGCGGTGGAGTGGGCCTACAGCTACGCGGGCAGCGCCACCAGTGGCGGCGAAGGTGCGGCGCTGTCGATGGAGCGCGACGATTTCATTCGCGAACTGGGCGGCCAATAGCCACGCTGCAACCAACGAAACAAGCGCACGCCCCTCAGGCAACGCGCTTGAAACCGGGGCAAGGCATCGTGCCGGCATACACAACCGGAGCCCATCGATGAACCACTTTTCCACGGCCGTTGCCCTGCTGGTGATCGGCACTGCGGCCCAGGCCGCCGAACCGCAAGACACCTTGTCGCGCCTGGCCTCCTGCCAGGATTCCTGGCTGGACATGAAGGACGACCCGGCACGCGCGCAGAAGTTTGCCGACGTCATCAAGACTCACTTCGTGCAGGACGACCGTGCGCCGACGTGGAAGCCGCGTCGGCCGACGAGCTGGCTGGGCAAACCCATCATCGAGATCACGCCGCAGAGCATCGGCATGGGCCTGGGCTTTGCCGTCACGGTCAAGGCGGTGGCCAATGACGTGAAGCCTGCCTATGAACAGCTCGTCGGGCAGCCGCTGGGCAACTGCGAGAAGAGCGACGGCGCGCTGATGTGCGATCGCCCGATTGCCGAGAAGCGCACCGCCATGCTGACCGCGCCGCTGAGCAAGCCCGAGCTGGGAACGATGCTGGGCTGCTACTACTTCTACCAACAGTGATGGCCACACCCGCCATGACCACCCCCGACAAGCAGCCACCGAAGCGTGGCCTCGTGCCATGGGTGCGCAAGACCGTGCAATGCCTGCTGGCGATGTGCGGCCTGCTGGTGGCCCGAGCCCCGATGGCGGCGACGCCCGTGCCGGCCGAAGCGGTGCTGCACACCATCCGGGAGGGCGACCTCTTCGGTCTGATCGACGCCCAGGGCCGCGTCGTGCTGCCGCCGGAGTTCCAGGAAGTGATCCCGGGCCAGCCCTTGACGCTGGTGCGCAAGGGCCAGCGAACCGCCTATCTGGACGGAGCCGGCCGCATGGTGGTGGCACCGCAGGCGGCCTGGACGCTGCCCTACACCGAAGGCCTGATGCCGGCGCTGGGCAAGGACGCACAGGGCCGTGCGCGCTGGGGCTATGTGGACGCTGCCGGTGCCTGGGCGATCAAACCCGCCTACGACAGTGCCGGGCCTTTCTCGGGCGGTGTGGCGGTGGTGGGCCTGGACGACGCCTGGGGCAGCACCAAGTACGGCACCATCAACCGCACCGGCAAGCTGGTGGTGGCCGCCCAGCACGACAAGCTGCTGCCCGCCACCAGCGGCCTGGTGCGCAGTGAAAGCAAGCAGCGCACGCACCGCGTGTTCGATGCGACGGGGCGCGACATCACGCCGCCCAAGATCGACTTCGTCGGCATCCCGGCCGAGGGCATGGTGCGTGTGTGGGAGGGTCGCAAGCAGGGCTACATGACCGTGGCCGGCGAGCTGCTCGTGCCGCCGCGCTTCGAGCAGGCCAGCGAGTTCAGCGAGGGCCGCGCCCGCGTGTGGGTGGACGGCAAGTACGGCTACATCGACCGCGCGGGCCGGTTGATCGTGCCGGCCCAGTACGACACGGCAGAGGACTTCGCCGACGGCCTGGCCCTGGTGAAACAAGGCGACCGCATCCTGTTCATCGACGCGCAGGGCCAGGTGCAGCTGCAGCCGGCGGTGGACCGCGCCTGGTCGTTCTCGGAAGGTCTGGCGGTGGTCAAGCTGGGAAAGCTGCACGGCTATATCGACAATCGCGGCAAGACCGTCATCGCGCCGCAATACAGCTTTGCACGGCCCTTCAGCCGTGGCCTGGCATTCGTGGGTGCGGGGCGAAGCTCCAGCTACATCAATGCCGACGGGCTGGCCGTGTGGCGCAGCGCCAATCCCTGAGCACCTTGAGCTCCGCATCGGCATGCACCTGACCGCTGAACAGCACGCAGATCTGGCGCGCTTTCCCTGCGCCCTGCGCGACCTGGTGCACGCGGAGCTGGCAGCGGGCAACGCCATCGAGGACATCGGCCACAGCTTCCCGGCGCCGCCCGTGGGCGCGTACGTGCTGCTGGTCCGTGCCTTGACAACGCGCCCGGTCGCCAGCGGCCAGGGCCTGGACTTCCGCGCCCGCAACAGCGCCATCACCAGCGGCGAGTTCACGGACGCAGGGCGCCACTTCTTCGTGCTGCTGCCACCGGTTGCGGCGCCGGCGCTGCCCAGCATGGACGCGATCCGCCGGTCGCACGCGCCGCTCGATCAGCCGCTGGGCGCTGAAGGCGCCACGCAGCGCCTGCCCGCTCAAGCCCGCCTTGGCCCGCAGCCATCGCAGCATCCGTCGGCGCTCACCTGCCCGGACAGCGTCGAAGCCATTCAGCAAGCCATCGTTCATGCGCTGAAACGAGAGGCGCGCTTCAACCGGTCCGACAAGGAAGGCAGCAGCACCCTCATGTGGCGTACCGGCCGCTTCGTGCGCACCGATGAGGGCGATTACCCGTCCGAGGCGTCTTGCAGCGAGGAGGCCGACCTCTGGCCCCTGCTGCGCTCGTTCTGCCGCCTGGCGCTGTGGCGCGCGGAGCAGGGCCAGCCCTTGTCAGAGCTGGACACCTGGCGGGTCATCTGGCGCTCGATGAGCCCACCCTGACGCACCGGCAGGATGCTCACTTCCACAAGGAAGTGCTGACCATGGCGCCGGTCTCGCTGTTCACCCGCACCAGCAGCGGCTCGGACACCTTGTTAGGCACCGGCGGCCGCGTGCCGATAAAGGCCACCCAGGGCGAGCCCGGCAGGATCTGCGACAGCTTGAAGCGCTCGATGCCCGTGTCTACCCGCCACAGCAACTTGCCGGCGCTGTCCACGCGGGCCACGACCACGGTGGCGCCAAGGCTTGCCGAGGCGTTGTAGGTCATCAGCAAGCTGTCCGGCGAGGCGACACGGATGGGCTCGCCCGCGTTGCCGCTGCGCACGAAGGCCGCGTTGAAGTACTCGTCGGCCGACAGCGGCGTCAGCGACTGGATAGTGCGCATGCCGCGGTCCGTCACCGGCCCCAGCTCGGCGCGGTGCAGGCGCCGCATCACCTTGGCGCTTTCTGCCGCAATCACCGGCGACAGCCGCTGGCCGGGCCTGAACTCGCGCGCCGCCTGTCGCGGCGACAGCAGGGCCAGCCACTGGTGCGACGCCGGGTGCGCACCCACGCTCAGGAAGTCCTGCACGTCGGGGGTGAACGGCGGCTTCGCCTTGGCCGGCGCCACGGGCTCGGCGCGCAGCGTGGCGGGGTCGATGGCGTGGACGCGCTGGCGGTCGGGTGAGGTCACACGCAGCCGCTGGTCGAACTCGACGCGCCGGTAGTCGTCCCAGGACTCGTCCAGCCCGGCATTGGCCCGCCCCAGCTCGGCGGGGCCGATGAGCTTGCGTGAGGCCACATCCACGCCACCCAGCCCCGCCACGTTGAACCACACCATCCGGCCATCACCGCCCAGCAGGCGCGCCAGCGTCAGCTCGCCGGCGCGCTTGCCCTTGGCGATGGGGATGAGTTGCTCGCCCGAGCGCCCGTCCACCGGCGCCAGCAGCAGGCTGACCGTGTAGCGGTCGTTCTCGGGCCTGTGGTGGAGCGACGGCACATACGGCTCCAGCGTGGAGATCAAGGTCGCCACATGTTGCGGTGTTCGCACCGAGGCGCCCATCGGCACGCCCGAGCCCGACTTCACGGTGAAGAGGCCCTGCATGCCCACCGCTGCGGCAGCCGCCAGCAGGAGCGCACCGCCAATGGCCAGGCGCTGCGAGTTGCTCGTGTTCATGGTCGTGTCGCCTGCGATGCAGCTATTGCCGGAATGCCCGCAGTGTCGACACGCCGCGTTTCAATCCGCCTTCCCGAAAGGCCCCGCGCGTTTCCTTTGTTTCACTGGTCTCAGCGGCAAGCACGGGCGGCTGCCGGCCCCTACATTCAGCCGCCCCAACCACGGTGACCCTGCCCGCCATGCTGCCCTATCAAACCATCGGCAATGTCTGCGCTGCCATCGCCACCGTCCTGCTGCTGTGGCCGCTGCAACATTTGCTGTGGGCCTACTCCCACGAAAAGGCATTCCGCAATGGCTGGGAGCCGGAGCTGCTGTTCATCCTGATCCCGCAGTGGCTGCTGTTGCTGGGTGGGCTGCTCTGCGTCACCGCCAGCGGTGGCTTCGACGGGCTGCGCCTGGCGCGCCCTGCCCTGTATGTGCTGACCGTCGCCACGGCGGCTTCGCTGGCCGTCGTCTGCTTCGTGCTGGTGGCCATGTTCATCCAGCCGGGCTTCTCGCCCCGGGTGATCTATCTGCCGCTGATCGTGTTGGTGCCGCTCGCCACGGCGCTGCTGATCTGCCTGAGCCTGAATCCCGGCCTGGCGCCCGGGTCCTCGGTGCAGTGGCTGCGCTGGCCGTGGACCGCCTTTGCCGCGCTGAGCCTGGTCGCCTGCGTGGGCTTCTTCGGCTCTCAGCTCGCGCGCACGGGGTTTGGCAGCGTGGCCGGCATCGTCCACCACTTCCAGCAGGCCCATGACAACGCGCCTGCGCAGCTGGCCGAGATTGGCCGCCTCGACCCAAAGACTGACATCGGCTTTGCGGCGCTGCTCACACTGGCGGATGGCTACCACGCTAGCGCCGTGCGCGAGGCCGCCACGGCGCGCCTGCGATCGGTGGCCGACTTCCCCGCGCGGCTGGCTGCGGAACTGGCGGGCAGCAGGAACGAACACGCACTGGAATTCGTGCTCGCCGCCACGCTGTCGCCCGAAGAGAAGGCGCTGCTGGCCCTGCCCACCCAAGGCGCGCTGCAGCGGTTCACGGACGGCATTCCCGCGCCCAATTACATGCCGCCCGATCGCCGCAAGCAGTTGCTGAAGTGGGGCCGCAAGACCTTCGCCACCCTCGCCACGAAGTTCGAGGGCAGCGGCGTGGACTTCGCGCCGACGCTGGCCGCCTTTGAACACGCCTTGCGCCCCGACGACAGCCGCCGCTGACCTCAACGAGAGAACCAGCCCTCGCGCGGCGTGGCCTTGTCCAGCAGTTCCCAGACGCGACGGAACTTGCCCGTGGACCACTTGACCTCGTCGTGCCGTGCCTTGGCCAGGTCGTAGGGGCGCAAGCCCGCCGGGTAGGTGACGGTGGACGCCCATTCGGCAGCCAGGATGGGGTCGCTGTAGACATAGGCCGCCGTGCTGCGCAGGCGCGGGTTGGCGCCATGGGCCAGCAGCCACTCGGCAGCCTCATGCGCGCCCTCGAAGGCCGCCCAGTGCAAGGGCGTGAAGCCTTGCGCGTCCACCACGGCCAGGCCCACGCCCGGGCCCATCAAGTGGGCGCTGGGCATCGCCACCGTGTGCAAGGGCACGCGGCCCAGCTTGTCGCGCGCGGCAATGTCCGCTCCGCCGGCCAGCAACGCGGCGCGGGTCTCGGGCCTGGACATGTGCAGGGGTGTCGTGCCGTGCTTGTGGCTGGCCGCCTGCACGCGGGCACCGGCACGCAGAAGCAGCTGCACGCAGGGTGTGCAGGTGGAAAAGGCCGCCATGTGCAGCGGCGTGAAACCGCCCGGTGTCGCGGCTTGCACGTCGGCACCGTGGGCCAGCAGGGCCGTCATCACGGGCACGACATCGTCAGACTCATGCCACGCGGGCAGCTTGTGCAGCGGTGTGTCGCCGAATCGGTTGCGCGGCATGTCGCCCTTGGCGCGGCGCATCAAGGCGGTCACGCGGGGCACGTCACGGGCCTGGAGCGCATCGTCCCATTCAGCGGTGAATTCGATGTGGCGGGTCATGGGTACACCTGGTGCGGCGCTGGCGGATGCCTGCTCATTGCCTTGGGCCTGCGCGCCACTCACGAGCAGCAGGCCCGCCAGCAGCCCGGCTACGGGCCGGGTTTTCAAGCGCTCTGCGGCACGTAGCCGGCCCACAAGGTGTGCAGCGCCAAAAGGCAGAAGACCGCCAGCGCCACCATGGGCAAGCGAAGGCCGCTCCCTGCCGACAAGGCCAGCAGCAGCGACGGCAGCAGCAGGGTGAACATCGCACCGGCGCTGACGCGCGCCCAGGCGGCCTGTGCCGCCAGGCCACGGCCGGTGAACCAGCACAGGGCTGCGACCACCAGGCCCGCCACGGCGGCCATGGCCAGCACGTTGAACACGAACTGCGCGGCCGAGCCCACCGCACTGGCGATGGAGGCGATGACCGTGCTTACGCCTTTGAGCATCAGCAGGATGGCGTCGGGGTTGCTGCCGAAGCCGGCGCCCGTTGCACGCTCACTCGCGTCGCCGCCAGCACCCACCGCCCTGTACAAGCCATAGAGCACCAGCACCACGGTCGACGGCGCACCAACGAGCGCACCTGCCCAAGTGAACAGGCTGGCGAGCATCGCCATCGAGATGGGGTTCATGGCGCGGATGCCGTCGAGCTTGAGCGTTATCAAAAACTGGCGACAACGGCATCGATACGGTCCAGGCGCACCACGATGCGCGAAGACTGCGCGTTGCGGCCCACCACACAACAGCCCTCGACCGACGTCACCACCATCGAGATCGCCGCGCCCGCGGCATGCACCGTGACGCCGCGGCCCTTGGCCAGGCTCTCGGCCAGCAGGGCCTTCAGCGGCCCCGAGTCATCGGCCGCGTGGCTGGCCGGCGAGAAGGACAGCCCCGCTGCCAGGCAGCAGACGGCGATGCGGGTGGTCAACGACGACTGGATCTTGCGAACGCTCGAACGATGTGTGTGGTCCATGGCTTGGCCCCTGGCAGTGACAGAAGACCGGTACTGTGGGCGCCGCCTGCATCAGCCGCGCTTCAAGCGCGCTGCGATATTGTTTCGTTTGTTGTGCCAGACGCCCGAGGAGGTCTAGGCGCTGGAGGAGCTGGACCTGTCCGGCAACGAGCTTGACGAGCTGCCGAGCATCGAGCGTCGGCCAAATGCCCGTGAACTCGCGCTGGCACTGGGCGGGTTGACGGGAGAAGAGCGTTCCATTGGCACGGTCGCTCTGGTCAACGCAAGCCAAGTGCAGCGCCCGTCAGAACATGCCGTGCAGCTCCACGAAGCTCAGCCGCCGGTTGTCGACGGCGTTCTGCGGAATGCCGCCGTACTTGCGGTAGCCCGCACGCAACTGCACGAAGGCAATCGGCGTGTACTCGTAGACGAGGCTGTGGCGCACCTTGTTGTCGTGGGCCACGCGGCGGTCGGGGTCGAGGTATTCGCTGGTCAGCTTGAGGTTGTGGCCCTGCTGCACCAGCCAGTTGGCCTCCAGCAAGGTTGCGAACTGGCGGCGGCTGCCCTCGGGGTAGCCGGTGTCGCTGACGATGTCGATCTCGGCCAGCCAGGCGATCGGTCCGGTCGTCGTGCCAGCGAAGAGGCCGTAAGCCTGGCGGTTGCCCGCCGCCGCCTTGACGCGGGCCGCCGCCGCGCCGATGCGGCCCCAGGGCTGCAGCCAGATGGCTTGGGCCGTGGTCTGGTGGCCGTCCGAGCCGCCGGCATTGCCGGGGCCGTTGCTGCGCACCAGCTGGATGGACCATTCATCGCTTTCATGGCCCAGCTCCAGGCCCTTGTCGGGCACCGGCATGCTGACGCCGCTGAGCTGCCGCACGAAGGCCAGGCTGTCCTGCAGACGCCAGCCGAAGGGCAGGTAGAACTGGCCGGCCTTGGCATACCAGCCCAGGCCCGGCGTCGAGACGCGCACATAGGCCTCCTGCCGCTCCGACTTGCCCGGTGCGACCTGCTGGTCGAGGTGCACGCCCAGATAGTCCTTGATCAGCTGGACGTCGGCATACAGCCTGAACTGCTCGGTGCCGCCGACGCTGCGCGTGGGCTGGCCGGACACGGCCGTGCGGGTCTTCGAGGTGCGCAAGTCGCCGCCGAGGCGCAGGCGGTCGTCCAGCAGCGAGCCGTTCCAGCCCTGCAGCGCATCGGGCAGCGCATTGGCGGGAATAGCACCTTGCGCAAAGGCATTGCCGACCGCATTGCGCAGGCCGCCGCCGGTCGGGTTGACATGGCAGGCCACGCATTTGAGGCCGCTGCGGATGGCGAGATAGGGCTCGGCTTGCGCCGCTGAGAACAACAGCGCGAACAGCAGCCCGAACAACAGATGCGCGACCTTCATGGCTGTGCTCCGTTGTTGATCCATTGGCGGATCAGATTGATGGCTTGCGCATCCAGGTAGGGGCCGCCCAGGGGCATGCGTGCGCCGACGGCCTGGTGGCCTTCGAGCTTGTGGATCAGATAGCTGTTGGCCGCATCGCCCGGCGCCACGCGCTTGAGCGAGGGCACGCCGCCGCTGTTGACGCCCACCAGCATCGCGTAGCTGTTGCTCGCGTCCAACCGCAGGCCGCGCGGCGCACTGGCGCCGGCATGGCAGGCCGTGCAGGCGGGCGTGAAGACATGCGACTGGATGGAGCGAAAGCTCGCCGTCATCGGTCCACTGGGGTCGTCGCCCTCGCCCAGCGGCCGGCCGTTGGCGTCCAGCCCCTCGCCGCTGCCGCCCCCGCAACCGGCGGCCAGCACGGCCGCGGACGCCAGCGCGATCCAAAGCGTTCTAGAGAGTGTCATCGTCGTCAACCTTTGCTGCTGTCATTGCGGCATGAGTGCCAGCCCGCGCACGGCAGGTTCAAGGGACGATGAAGCAAGGGATGCAGCCCGCGGCCGCAGCGGCTCAGAACGCGGTCGTCAGGCCGAGGACGACAGCGCGACGGCGTGTCGAATCGGTCCATGTGTAGGGGCCGCCGCGGCCGGCGGCCACCCAGGCGAATTGCAGCTCGGTACTCGCGCCGAGCTGCCACGACGCACCGACGCGCAGATCCACGCGCGCGCTTCCGTGCGGCTGCGCATAGGGCAAGACCTGGCCCCTGCGTTCGCCGCGCAGCAGCCCGACGTGGCCCGTGGCGGCCCAGCCCTTCGCGATGGGCCAGCGCAGATCGATCTCGGCATAGGCGCTGCGCTGCCCGCTGCCGTAGTAGTCGGGCGACAGGTACAGGCGAAGGTTCCAGCCGTCGCCGAGCAGGCCGGCATAGACCTCCTGGAAGTCGTAACGCGACACGTTCTCGAAGGCCTGCACGATGACGCCGGCCTCGCCGTCCAGGCCAGGCGTCAGTTCCACCACACGGCCTCCATAGGCCTGCAGCCAGCCGCCGTTGCGTTCAGCGTCGAAGCGCGCGCGTGCCAGCTGCGCGCCGGCATACCAGCCGGCGCTGCCGTCCCAGGCCAAGCCGAGCTGCACACCAGGGCGGTTGCCGCCGTAGGACACGCCGCGCGCCCGCGCATCCGTCTGGAAGGACAGCGTGCCGCCCACGTCGGCACACGCCGCGCCCGCGCCCGCCAGCAGCGCGGCGGCGGTCAGCATCTTCAATCCGGCCGGGCGCGCGGGGGGAGGCATCAATCGGCAGTTTGCCCCAGTCCGGTGCAGGCCACACCGCGCGTGCCGGCATGGCGGGCCAGCGTGGCGCAGCTGTCGATGCGGCCCTGCGCCGCGGTGACGAGGGCCGTCTTCATTGCCAGCGTGCCGCGCCGACCGTCCAGCTCGCGCACCAGGGCCAGCAGCCCTGCGGCATGCGCAGCCGCGAAGGACGAGCCCGACACGACCGCCCAGCCGCCTCCCACCGCCGTGCTCGGCACGTCACGCCCCGGCGCCAGCACGGCCCCCACGGGCAGCGGCAGTGCGCTGCCGACGACGAGCACGCCGGGGTGGCTGGCCGGGAACTGGTCGGGCCCGCCGCTGCGCGGCAGCGCCGCGACGACCATCGCCCCGCGTGCCTGCGCCTGGTCCAGCAGCAGGGCCAGCAGGCGGTCGTCCGGTCCGCCGAGGCTCATGTTGATGATGTGGGCACCCTGCTGGATGGCGGCATACAGCGCCTTGGCCAGGCTCAGGCCGGTGCACAGCGTCTGCTCCTGCGGGGCCTGCCAGCAGGCGCGCAGCGCCAGCAGCCGTGCCTCGGGGGCGACGCCGGCAATGCCGGCGCCGTTGTCGGCCCGTGCAGCGATGACGCCGGCGATCGCCGTGCCATGGCCTTCGGCCGGCGGCAGCTTGTCGTCGACGAAGTTCTCATTGAAGACGACCTGTCCGGCCAGATCGGGATGCCGAGCCTCGACGCCGCTGTCGACCACGGCCACGCGCACGCCGCGGCCGGTAGCCAGCTTGTGCAGCTCAGCCAGCTGCCATTGGCGCGCCGCCGGCTGGGCCAGGTAGAGCGGCTCCTGCTGGCTGGCCTCGGCCCGGTAGAGGCCGACCGGCTGGGCCCAGGCAACGCGCCTGTCCTCGGCCACGGCGCGGGCCGCATCGGCCGACGTGCGCGCATCGCCCTCGGGCAGGCGCATGACGAAGCAGTCCACGCCGGCCAGCGGCATGGCCCATTCGCTGCGCATCTCCAGCTTGTAGGCCTGGGCCAGCGCCTGGGCGGTCTGCTGGCGCGACTGGCGGCCCACGCCTTCGCCATAGGTGCCGGCATAGCTGCCATCGGGCCGGTAGTGGGCCTTGGGCAGCTGCAGCATGACGAGGACCTGGCGCTGGGCTTCCTCGGCCTGCGCCTGGGCCGGGCTGGCCATGCAGCAGAGCAGCAAGGCCAGCAGGCGCAACCAGAGCTTCATCGCGCCGGCCCCGGCTGCAACGGCTCCGCCATGGCGACGATGGACGCGGTGCGCAGCGCGGCCAAGCCCCGGGCATCGACACGCAGCAGCCAGGCGCCGGTCTCGGTCGGCCCGGCGACGACGCCTGCCCTGTGGGCCTGCAGCAGCTCGCGAACGGCCTGCTCGCTGGCGCCGGGCTTGAACATGACGAGGGCGTCTGCCACCACCGGCGTTGCGCCGGCTGCCGCTGCGGCAGACAGGCCCTGGTAGTCCGGCTCGTCCTGGCGGGGCATCAGCAGCAGCCCCAGCAGCACCGCAACCGCCGCGCCTTGCAGGCCCAAAGCCCAGGGTACCCAACGCGGCGCTGCGGCAGCCCTCGGGCGGGCCGGTTCCATCAGCGCATGCATCCTGGCCAGGCCGGCCTCCACATCACCGCCGTGGGCCTGGCCGCCGGCCGCCTGCATCAGCGTCTGCATGGGCTGCTCGGCCGCGAGCTCGTTGCGGCAGGCGGCGCATTGCAGCAGATGGCGCTGCACCTCGCCCATCTCGGCGTCGCCCAGCTGCCCGCGCGCGTACCAGGGCAGCAAGGCCTGCACGGCCGCGTGTTCGTCATGTTCCATCGGTACAACCACACTCATCACAGTTCTCCGTGCCCGGCGAGATCGTCGAGCAACACGCGCAGGCGGCGCCGCGCATAAAACATCCGAGTCTTCACGGTCTCGGCCGGGCAGCCGACGACCTCGGCGATTTCGGCATAGGCCATGTCATGGAAATAGCAGAGTTCCACGACCGCCCGGTGCTCCGGCGACAGCTCGGCCATCGCGCCGCGCAGCCGCCCGCGCAGCTGAGCCAAGCCCAGCCGCTGTTCCGGCCCGGGGCCGGTGTCTGCCGGCTCGTCGACCGCGTCGGCGTCCACGGCCAGGTCCTGTCGGCTCAGCGCCTTCAGCGCCTTTCGGTAGGCGATGCCGAAGATCCACGTCGACAGCTTGCTGCGCCCGTCGAAGCTGTCGGCGCGCTGCCAGACGACCAGCATGGTGTCGTTCAGCACCTCGTCGAGGGCGTTGGACTGCCGCATCATGTGCGCCAGAAAACGCGACAGCCGCGGGTGGTAGAGGCGGTAGAGGGCATCGAACTCCGCCCGCCGGCCGCGCCGGATGCCGTCCAGCAACGCCAGTTCCAGCGCCTCGGCGGCCGGCCCACGCCCGGGTGCCGGCGCGCGCTCATCGCGCTTCTTGCTGACCTTGAGCCAATTCAACATGCCCGCCACTTCCGTTTCTCTTGCGGGGTGAGTTCCGGCCCGACGCCCGGAGGTTCAAAGCGATCGTAGCGAGGTGGCCCGTCAGCTGACAGCCGGCCGTCAGCTCAGGTCCGCCAGCGTCATTTCGTGCAGCCAGCGCGACTCGGCAAAGCTCTTGGTGTCATAGAGCTTCTTGAGCTGCCGGGTGGGCACGGGCTTCTTGCAGGCCGCCAGCGTCATGTGCTCGTCACCCCCGCCCGCCGACCAGGCCGACTGCCAGACGGTCGCCAGCGTGACGGCGCCATCGGCCATGCGGTCCATCGTGCGCGGGCCGAGTTCGGCCCACAACGCCGCCGCCTGGCCCCGGCCGCGCACGCGGTTGAAGACCTCCAGCACCTCCGCGGGCGGCAGCGCCTTCATGGTGCGGCGCATCAGCTGCACGACGGCATCCGCCGCGCCCAGCGGCCCGTTGACCAGCGGCCGGCCGGCCAGGTCGGCCACGCGCTGCTTGACGCCCACCACCACCTCGTCGGCGGCCTGGTCCAGCATGTCGGTCTCGTAGACGGCATGCACCTCGTCATCGTCCGGGTCGTCGGCCTCGCCGTGGTGCAGGTGAGACACATGCAGCGGCTGGCAGGCGTCGCCGATGTAGTGGGCCAGCACGCCGGCCGCGCAGACATAGGCGTCCAGCTCGCGGTCCGCTACGGCCTGCACCATCACGCGGTAGAGCTGCGCCACCCGGAACGGCAGCGCCCCGCGGTGCGCCGGTTTGCGGTCGGGGTCGATGCTGCTGTAGAAGGCGTTCCACACCTGCGGGTCGCGCGATGACGGCCGCTGGCGCCACAGCTGCATCAGCGTCTTGCCCTGGAAGGCGCCGGTGCCCGTCTCATCCATGTCGGCGAAATGGTTGGCCTTGTCTTTGCCGCGGCTGCGGCGCCACACCAGGTCGGGCACGTCGGCCAACGCGATGAACTTCGACGTCTGCGTGGCCAGCGGCAGGCGGCCGGCAACGATGTCCTCGTCGCGCACGCCGATGGCCGTCGCGTTGGCCTTGAACACCGCCCGGGCCTTGTCGGTCTGCAGCGCGAAGCAGGCCGCATAGCCGATGTTGTAGTGCCCGACCTTGCCCCAGTAGCGGCTCTGGCCGCTGCGCCAGTCCTCGACCAGGCCGACATTGAGCGCCTTGCACAGCGAGCTGAAGCCCGTGGCCAGCGCGAACTCGGTCGACCGCCCCGCGTTCAGCGCGCCGAACCCGTGGCCGCCCCACTGCACGGCCAGGGGGCGAAAGCTGACCGGCGGCGCCGCGCCCGGCACGGCCGGCGTGTCCGCCGCCTCGTCCCAGAACCACACGGCGCCCGAGTCGCCCGGGCGCGTCTCGACGCTGCCGCCGGACTGGCGCGGGCCGATCAGGAACTCGGCCAGCGCATCCACGCCGCCCACGCTCGCGTGCCGGTAGAACAGCCCGTGCACGCAGCCCTGCACGCGGATGCCACCGGGCAGCTCGGTGAACAGCGGGCAGCCGAGCAGGTTGAGGCTCATCTTGTCCGAGCTCAGGTCGACGGCAGCCCCCATGGCGCCCACGCCCAGGTAGTGCGACTGCGTGGCCGCGATGCTGTCCAGCTTCACCAGCGCGGCGTCCAGCGTCAGCTGCGCACCGCGGCTGGAGAAGCCGGGATAGATGTCGGTCAGCGGCACGGCGTCGACGCTGCGCGAGGTGGTGCGGCCGATGACTTGCTTGCGGCTTCGCGGCAGGGCGTGGACGTCGGCGCCGGCGTCGATGCCTGCGGTCAGGTGGCGGCTGACCAGCGCGAAGGCACAGGCGCCGTCCTCGACGATGGCCGAGGCCACGCCCATGCGCGTGCGGCCCTGGTCGGCCACATGGACCTGGAAGTTGGGGCCGAACTTGTCGGCCGCATAGACGGCCGTGTCGGCCGGCGCCAGGTTGTGCTCGCGCCGCTGCACCAGCACCGGGCAGGTGCGCACCTGGCGCCCGTCGGGCAGGTAGAGCACCGGGGGCACCGCCAGCTCGGGGTGGCGGGCCAGCGTCGCGCGGTCCAGCCACTCGCTGACGAACACCAGCACGCAGGGCCAGGACCAGGGGCGGAAGTCGCTGTTGTCCAGCGTTCTCGGGCCCAGCTCCTCGCCGGTCTGGCGGGCCTGCTCGTCCTGGAAGTTGGCATCGTCCAGCCGGATGCGGTAGCGGCCCACCGCCGTGCCCAGCACCGTCGGCAGGTTGGCGATGTGCACGTGGTAGTGGTCGCGGGCTTCGAGCAGGTCGCGCACGCTCAACGACTTGGGATCGGCACGGCGGATGAAACGGTCCATGGTGGGCTTTCCTCTGGGCAAGGCGCGACGCTAGCAACTGCCAGCGCAGCTTGCCTCATCAAGGCGTCGGAGGCGCTATCGTTGCACCATGAGCGAAGCCGGCGCCCTGCCCCTGCCCACCGTGGACAGCCCGACCGCGGCGCGGGCGGACGCGTCGGCCGACGCCGCGCCGCAGCTGCAGGCCGGCGGCGGCCCGGGCTCTGCGCGCGAATGGCGCGTCAGCGGTGACTGGACCGTGCTGGCCCTGCGCGAGCGCTATGCCGAGTTCCGCCAGCGCGTGGCCGCCGCGGTGGCCGAGACGCCCGAGGCGCTGTGGGACCTGCGCGCCCTGAACCGCCTGGACACCGCCGGCGCGCTGACGCTGTGGCAGGGCTGGGGCCGCAAGCCACCGCCGCGGCTGCTGTGGCTGCCCGAGCATGTGACGCTGTTCGCGCAGTTCATGCAGCCGGTCGCCCTGCCCAAACGGGGCCCGCGTGTCGGCCCCGGCCTGGAACGCGCGAGCCTCAGCCTGCTGGCCTTCGCCCGCCATGCGGTCGACCTCGTCGCCCTGGTCGGCCGCCTGCTGCTGGACCTGGTGCAGGTGCTGCGCCACCCGTCGCTGATCGGTTGGCGCGAGATCTCGGCCAATGTCTTTCGCACCGGCGCTCAGGCGCTGCCGATCACGGCGCTGGTGGGCTTCCTCGTCGGCCTGACGCTGTCCTACCTGATCTCGCGCCAGCTCAAGACCTACGGCGCCGACATCTTCGTCATCAACATCCTCGGCCTGGCCGTGCTGCGCGAGCTGGGGCCGCTGCTGGCGGCCATCATCGTGGCCGGCCGCTCGGGCTCGGCCATGACGGCGCAGATCGGCGTCATGCGCGTCACGCAGGAGCTCGACGCGCTGTCGGTCATGGGCATCTCGCACACCGTGCGCCTGGTGCTGCCCAAGGTGGTGGCGCTCGCCGTGTCGCTGCCGCTGGTGGCGCTGTGGACCAGCGCCATGATGCTGCTCGGCGGCATGGCCGCGGCCGCGGCCCAGCTGGGGCTGGACCCGACGCAGTTCATGCACACCCTGCCCAGCGTCGTCGAGCCGGTCAACCTGTGGCTGGGCTCGGCCAAGTCCGTGCTCTTCGGCGGCCTGATCGCGCTGCTGGCCTGCCACTTCGGATTGCGGGTCAAGCCCAACACCGAGAGCCTGGGGCAGAGCGTCACGCAGTCGGTGGTCACGGCGATCACACTGGTCATCGTGGTCGATGCGGTGTTCGCCGTCTTGTTCTCCGACGTAGGGGTCTGAAGTGAAACTCAAAGGCAACCACAGAGGCACAGAGACACAGAGGCCGTATAGACAACGAATTTCTCTGTGCCTCCGTGCCTCTGTGGTTGCATTTCTGCATGGCGTTCGGGGCGCGATGGAGCGGCAGAAATGAGCGAAGCCATCATCGAAGTCAACAACGTGACCACGGCCTTTGGCGGCCATGTCATCCACCGCAACCTCAATCTGACGGTGCACCGCGGCGAGGTGGTTGCGCTCATCGGCGGCTCCGGATCGGGCAAGACGACGCTGCTGCGCCTGCTGCTCGGGCTGGAGGTGCCGCAGGCCGGCAGCGTGAAGATCTTCGGCCACCCGTTGGGCCGTTGCGCGGTGCGCGACCTGGAGCGCGTGCGCTACCGCTGGGGCGTGCTGTTCCAGGCCGGCGCGCTGTTCTCGGCGCTCAGCGTGTTCGACAACGTCGCGCTGCCGCTGCGTGAATTGAAGAGCGTGCCGCCCGACCTGCTCAAGCCCCTGGTCATGCTCAAGCTGGCCCAGGTCGGCCTCAAGCCCGAGGACGCGCTCAAGCGCCCGGCCGAGCTGTCGGGCGGCATGATCAAGCGCGTCTCGCTGGCACGCGCGCTGATCCTCGACCCGCAGCTGCTCTTCCTGGACGAACCCACCGCCGGCCTCGATCCCGACAGCGCCAAGCAGTTCGTCAAGCTGCTGCGGCGGCTGCGCCAGGAGCTGGGCCTGACCGTCGTCATGGTCACGCACGACGTCGACACGCTGTTCGCCGTGGCCGACCGCGTGGCCGTGCTGGCCGACCAGCACATCATCGCCAGCGGCCCGCTCGCCGAGGTCGCGCGGCTGCCGCATCACTTCGTGCGCAACTTCTTCCTGGGCCATATCGAACGCTGCGCAGAAGAGGATGTCAGGCGCTTCCGCCTGAGTCTCGATGACACCAGCGACGAAGGCGGCGTGCCCGCGGTGCTCCGCGAAGAAGCCCTCAACTGAAAGCCATGGAAAACAAAGCCCACGCCATTGCCGCCGGTCTCTTCCTGCTGCTGCTCGGCCTTGCGCTGGCGGCCAGCGTCGCCTGGTTCCAGGGCGACCGGACCGAGCGCGTGCACTACACCGTCGTCGCCCGCAGCGGCGTGCCGGGCCTCAACCTGAAGGCGCCCGTCAAGCTGCGCGGCGTGCAGGTCGGCTATGTCGACACCATCGCCTTCGACCCCGCCGACCCGCGCCAGATCCTCGTCGGCATTGCCGTCGATGCGGCCGCACCCGTGTCGGCCACCACCCATGCACAGCTCGGCCTGCAAGGCGTCACGGGCCTGTCCTTCGTCAGCCTGGAAGAGGCGGATGCCAAGGCCCCACTGACGCGCGCGCCTCCGGGCGCCCGCATCGCCCTCAAGCCCACACTGCTGGACCGTCTGGCCGAGAGCGGCCCGCTGCTGCTGGCCGGCTTTGCGGAGACGGCCGACCGGCTCAATGCCCTGCTCAGCGAGGGCAACCGCGCGCAGCTCAACCGCAGCCTGGTGCAGCTGGAGCAGGCCGCCACCGACACCAGCCGGCTGATGGCCGCACTGCAGCCGGGCGCACGCGAACTGCCCGTCTTCCTGAAAGACGCCGACGCGACCGCCCAGCGCGCCAGCGCCGCCCTGCGCGAGATCGAGGCGCTGGCCGCCGACAGCCGCGCGCTGACGCAGGAACTGAAAGCGCGCGTGGCCGTGCTGGACCGCATCGACGGCGCCGCAGCGCAAGTGCAGGCCACCAGCCGCAATCTCGAACTCGCGCTGGTCGGCGACACGCCGCAGCGCACCCGCCCGCTGTTGGGCGACCTGTCGGCCGCCAGCCGCAGCATCGAGCGCGCCGCCACCGACCTCGGCGCCCAGCCGCAAAGCCTGATCTTCGGCCGCGGCGCCCAGTCGCCCGGTCCTGGCGAAACCGGCTTTGCGGAGCGGCTCAACAAATGAAAGCGACATCAACAACCCTGCTGGCCGCGGCGCTGCTCCTGAGCGCCTGCTCACTGACCCCCACCGCGCCGACGCGCGCGGTTTACGACCTCGGCCCCGCACCAGCGCTCATGGCGGCCAGCAGCGCGCTCGCTTGGCGCATTGCCGAGGTGACCGCAGCCCCCTCCGTGGCCAGCGAAGGCATCGCCTACCGCCTGGCCTTCGAGCAGGCCCAGCGCCTTCAGCACTACCGCGACAGCCTGTGGGCCGCGCCACCGGCCGCGCTGCTGACCCAGCGTCTGCGGCAGCATCTGGCCGCCGTACCCGTCTCGCCCGCCTGCGCCGGCCGGCCGGCAGCGCTGCTGTCCGTCAACCTCGACGAGTTCGAGCAGGTGTTCAGCAGCCCGGGCAACAGCCAGGTCGTGCTGCGCGTGCACGCCACGCTGTGGTCCGCCGGCGCGGCGCAGCAACAGCATTGGCGCATCGAGCGGCCTGCCCCGCCCGACGCGCCCGGCGCCGTGCGCACGCTCGCGCTGGCGGTGGACGACTGGCTGCCGCAGCTGGCCAACTGGCTGGCGGCGAGCTGCCGTTGAACGCGCCGCGCCGCCGCGGGATGCGCGTCGTTGCGGCCCTGTTGCTGCTGCCGCTGCTGGCCTGGCTGGCCGTGGTGGCGCTGCTGTGGTGGAAGCAGGAAAGCCTGCTCTTCTTCCCCCAGGCCCTGCCCGCCGATACGCGCCTGGCCACCGAGCCGGATGTGCACGAGCGCCTTGTCGACGTGCCAGGTGCCAAGCTGTCGGTCCTGGCGCTGCGCCTGCCTGAGCCGCGCGGTGTGGTCTTCTTCCTGCATGGCAATGGCGGCAGCCTGCAGAACTGGTTCACCGACACGGACTTCTACCGCCGCGCCGGCTTCGATCTCGTCATGCCGGACTACCGCGGCTACGGCAAGAGCACGGGGCGCATCGAGAGCGAGGCCCAGCTGCATGCCGATGTGATGGCGGTGTGGCGCAGCGTCGCACCGCGCTATGCCGGCAAGCGCGTCGTCATCTATGGCCGCTCGCTGGGCACCGGCCTGGCCGCCGAGCTGGCGGCGACCGTGCAGCCCGACCTGACGGTGCTGGTGTCACCCTATGCCAGCATCGCCGGCCTGGCACGCCACCACTACCCCTGGGTGCCGACGCTGGCACTGCGCTACCCGCTGCGCACTGACCGTGTGATCGAGCGCATACGCGGCCCAGTGCTGCTGGTGCATGGCGACCGCGACGAGGTCATTCCCTTCGCCGAAAGCGCCAAGCTCCAGGCGGTGCTGCCGGGGGCCCGGCTGCTGCGCATCGAAGGCGGCAGCCACAACGACCTGCAGGACATGCCCGCTTACCGGCAGGCCATGGCCGTGGCTCTCGCCGGCCTGCGCTGATTCAAGCCGCGCGGCGGCGACGCAGCAGCCAGCTCAGCAGCAGCAGGCCGGCGCCGCTCATCGCCCAGCTCGATGGCTCTGGCACGGCGCTGGTCATGAACTGGCCCGAAGCCGAGCTCGTTGTCACGCCGTCGGGCAGGGTCCAGTTGAAGTGCAGGGTGTTGCCGAAGTCGGCGCTGGTGTTGGGGCTGCCGGGATAGGGCAGCGCGACGGCCGAGGTGTAGAGCTCGGCATAGATGAAGAACCTGCTGTCGCCCAAGGGAATGACCAGCTCGTCGCCCAGGACCGTCGTGCCGGACTTCAGCGCCACGGCCGGGGCATAGTGGTTCAGGCGGTCGAAGAAGTCGGCCTTGGGATCGCCGACATAGAAGCGCGCCCAAGCCTGCGCATTGCCGCCCGGCGTGAGGGTGCCATCGATGGTGACGCTGAGGTTGGCCAGGCCGAGGTTCTGGCCGTTGCGGAAGCTCACCGTGTCCCAGAAGCGGGCCGACGATTCGGCACCCGTCTTGGCATGGCAGCCCGGGCAAGGCGTGGCGCTGGCGGCCGCGTGCAGCGTGCCATCACCCAGGCCGGCCATGCCCCAGGCATAGGAGTACTTGTAGTAGGACGGTGTGTTGGCCATGGCTGAGAAGCTGCCTTCGCCGCCGCTACGGGCACCACCGCTGGTGCCGGCATAGCTGCCGTAGTTGGGCGTGGCGGCACGAGCCGGCGAGGTGGCCAGCAGGGTGGCGCTGGCCAGGGCCAGCAAGAGGGTCATCGAGGTCTTGTTCATGGTGCTTTCCGATCAGGAAGGTTCAGGAGGACGAGGTGTTTGAGAGACGGTCCTGCAGCAGCGCCCTTGCGTGGGCGGCGATCTGTTCGGGCTGAGGCACGGCGGCCTGCTCCAGCGGCCAGCTGGCCAGCGCCGCAGCGTCGGGGCCGGTCAGGCGCCGGGGTGCCGCCTTCAAGTCGGCAAAGGCCTGCTCGGCGACGACGGCGCACAGCTCGGCGGCCAGGCCGCACAGGCCGCTGGCCTCGGTGACGCACAGCAGGCGGCCGGTCTTGCGCACGGAGGCGAGCAAGGTCATGGTGTCCAGGGGCTTCAAGCTGCGCAGGTCGATGACCTCGGCCGCCACGCCTTCCGCCTGCAGCGTCTGCGCCGCCGTGAGACAGTGATGGACGGTCTTGCCATAGCCCACCAGCGTCAGCGCTTCGCCACGGCGGCGCACCGCCGCGAGGCCCGGCAGCTGCAGCTCTTCGCCTGTCACCTCACCGCGCTCATGAGCCAGGCCGATGTCACTGAACAGCAGGCTGGGCCGCGGCTGGCCCAACGCGCCGGTCAGCAGCCCGGCGCTGTCGGCCGGCGTGCTGGGCATCAGCACCTGCAGGCCGGGCACGTGCACGAACAAGGCCTCCAGGTTGTGGTTGTGCTGGCCACCGATGGCCCAGCCGGCGCCGGTCTGGGCCAGCACCACCAGCGGGAACTCGAACTGGCCGCCGCTCAAGGCCCCGAGCTTGCCGGCGCTGTTGACCAGCGCGTCCATGGCCAGCATCAGGAAGGGCGAGAACAGCAGGTCCACCACGGGGCGCAAGCCCATGGCCGCGGCGCCCACGGCGCAGCCGACGATGCTGGCCTCAGCCAGCGGTGTGTTGCGCACGCGCTCGGCGCCGAAGGCGGCCAGCAGGGCGGGGTTCTTCGTCGCCACGCCCTCGCCGAGGAAGATCACGCGCTCGTCGGCGGCCATCGCGCGGTGCAGCGCCGCAATCAGCGCCTGTTGTGCGGTCATCGTTGGCATCGCGTGCTCCTTCATGCGACCTGCGGCCAGGGCGCCGACAGCGCCGCCGCGTAGGCCTGTGCGATGCGACCGCGCATCCGGGCCTCGCGGCGCCCCAGGTCATCGGCGCTCAACATCAGCCGCTCGGCCTGGCGTTGGATCGGGTCGCGCGCCAGCCATTGCGCGTGTTCGGTGGCGCAGACATAGGCCTGGTCGTCGGGCTCGAAGTGGCCGCGCTGGCGGTAGGTCGTCAGCTCCAGCAGGCGCGGCGAGCCGCTGTCGCGGATGGCGGCCACGGCCTCGACCGCCGCCAGGTGCACGGCCTCGACGTCGTTGCCGTCAATGACCTCGGCCACCAGGCCGTGGCCCTGCACCCAGTCGGCGACATGCTCGCCCGGCATGGTCTCGCGGCGGTGCACATAGGCCTGCCACTGATTGTTCTCGCAGACGAACAGGACCGGCAGCCGCCAGGTGACCGCCAGGTTGACGGCCTCGTGGAAGATGCCCTGGCAGGCCGCACCGTCGCCGAAGAACACCGCCGTGATGCCTTCCGGCTGCGCGCCGAGCTTCTGCGCCAGCGCGACGCCCGGCGCCAGCGACAGGCCGCCGCCAACGATGGTGGACGTCAGCACGACGCCGAGCGCCTTGACCGAGATGTGCAGCGAGCCCGCATGCCCCCGGCAATAGCCGGTGGCGCGGCCCAGCACCTCGGCGAACAGGCGCTCGGGGTCGGCGCCGCGCGCCAGCAGGTGGCCGGCGCTGCGGTGGTGAGTCAGCAGCTTGTCCTGCGGGCCCAGTGCACTGACGACGCCGACCGCGCACGCTTCCTGGCCGACCGAGGTGCAGGTGCCGGGATTGGTGGGCGAGGCGGCGGCGATGAGCTGCTGCTCGTAGGCGCGGATCAGCAGCATGGCGTCCAGCCGCGAGGAGGCGGTCGAGGCGGTCGAGGGATTCATGCTCAACCCGCCAGGCTGAAGGCGGCACCCTGCGGCTTGCCGAGGCAAGCCAGCGTGCAGAAGACATCGCTGCGCGGCGCCGGGCCGCGTGCGTCCGGCGTGGCTGGCTGCGGGGTGGGCACGGCGGGCAGCTCGCGCGGCGTGGAAAGGGTGTGCGGTGTCATGAGGGGGGCTCTTCAGTTCAGCAGCGCGGCCAGGCGCGACAGATCCAGCGCGGCGACGGCGTCGCGCATCGGCTGGGCATAGGCGGGGTTGTTCGGGTGGGTGCTGGCGCAGACGGTCAGCAACTGGATGCGCGTGCGGTTGCGGGCGTCCCAGGGGAAGGACGGGTCCAGCTTGACGAGGCGCTTCATCGTGCCGACGGGCTGATCCGGCGTGGGCAGGCGGTGGCGGCCGGCGCCCAGGCGGTAGGGCTCGCCGAGCTGATCGGCCGTCATCGCGGCACGGGTGCGGCGCAGGTCCTCCAGCTCGTCCACCAGCGTCTGCCGAACCCGCGCCAGCTGGGCATGGTGTTCGGCTTCGCCTGCCTTGCGCTGGCGCGCTGACATCAGCGTCAGCTCGGCGAGCTTGGCGTCCAACGGGCGCATCTGTTCCGCCTTGCGCTCGGCGGCGGCCAGGTCGAAGGGCTGCAACGCCCGCTCGTTGCGGCGGTCCTGATCGGCGATCCCGCGTTGCTGCTCGCGTTCGAAGTAAGCCAGCATCTCGCCGACCGTGACCGGCACCCAGGGCAGGCGGCGTCCGGGCCCGATGACGGCGCATTCGCGGTAGACGGGCCAGCCCTGCATGGCCTCACCGCGCTCGCCTTCGAGGTAGGCGCTGAGTTGATCGTCATGCGCCCAGCGGTTCATGGTCGCCAGCGGCGAGTTGACGAAGACGCTGAAGCCGGCCCGCGGGCCGATGCGGTTGGCGGCCTGGGCATGGATGTCGCAGCCCGAGCCCGTCCAGGTCTTGGGGCCGAAGCCCTGGGCATGGATGACGGCCTCGCGCGGGCGGCGGGTCGGCTCGTCGGAATCAAGCACCGCACGCGTGATGCGCAGCCTCACTTCGGGCAGGGCCAGCAGGCCGGGGTTGGGCTTGGCCTGGGCCTCGAACACATCCATGGCCGCGTGCAGCGGCTTGAACGAGGCATGGTTGACCGGCAGGCCGTCGTTGCTGCGCGGCTCGACGGCGTTGGGGGCCCAGCAACCGGCCTTCGCGGCGCCGGCCGCGAGCATCAGCGTGAACAGCAAGGCGTGTTTCATGGCTGACTCCTTCACTGCGGCGCGAGCGACCAGCGCAGGCGCGAAGCGCCGGACACACCGTCGATTTCCTTGTGGCTGTCAGGCGCCACCAGCTCGGTGTTGACGCGCCGGCCCAGCTCGACGGGCAGCAGGCGTTCCTCGCCGAACTGGCGGCGGCCGGCCAGCGCGTAGCCGGCGATGCGGAAGGACAGGCCGCTGACCTTGGCCTCCATCACGGCCGTGCCCTGGCTCTGCGTGCGCACATGCTTGGCCGTGACGGGCACATAGCCGTTGAAGTCCAGCTTGCAGGTCTGCAGGTTGACGAAGGCCCGCAGCAGCTGCACGTCGGGATGCGTCAGCGGTTCGCCCTGCGCCGTGACCTGGATGGTGTCGGGCACGATGGCGCTGCTGTAGAACTGGTCGACGCTGATGCTGCCGGTCTTCACATTGCCGGCGAACCACACCTGGCCAACGGGCGACACCGCGTCTCGCTGCAGCTTGCCCACCACGCGGGCGCGGTGGGCGTAGCGGGCGCTGCCCTGCGCGTCGGCGCCGGCCCAGTGGTAGTCCTGCTCCAGCTCGACGTTGAGCTGGTTGACGCCCAGCAGCCAGTCGCAGCCGGCCTGCGGGTCGATGACGGTCAGGTGGGCCGCCAGCTGCACCGGGCCGTCGATGGTGTCGAACGGGTCCTGGTAG
This sequence comes from Pelomonas sp. Root405, assembly GCF_001425165.1. Taxonomy (GTDB): domain Bacteria; phylum Pseudomonadota; class Gammaproteobacteria; order Burkholderiales; family Burkholderiaceae_C; genus Pelomonas. The sequence continues at coordinate 1,392,449 of NZ_LMDU01000001.1, read as the reverse complement.
TTGACCGAGACAGCCACCGGGTTCTGCGCCGGCAGCGCAGCCGGGGCGCGGTAGGTGCGCTTCAACGGGCCGATGGTGTCGGTCCCGGTCAGCGTACCGACGCTGGCGTCGCCGGCGGCCACGCCATTGACGGCCCAGCCATTGGACGACAGCGCCGCACCGCCATCGGCGTCGCAGGCGAAGTGCCGGTCCTGGCCGGGCAGCGCCGTGTCGTCGCCGCGGCCGCAGACCATGGCCGTCAGGTCTTGCGTCTGCTGCACGCCGACATCGGCGGTGCCGGGGCGCAGCTGCACACCGGCCACCAGGGACCAGTCGCTGAAGTGCGTCGTCGTCGTGCGCACGACGCCATCGGTGTCGGTGCCCGCCTTGGCGCTGCGCCAGATGCCGTCGGCGCCTTGCGTGGCGATGCGCAGATGCTTGGCACCGTTGCGCTCGGCGGCGCTGGGCAGCCATTCCAGCGTGATGGGCTTGGCGGCCTGCAGGCCCTCGGGCTGGATGCGCCAGGCGCCGCCGCGGGCGCCGGGAGCGTTGTTCGCGATGGGCTGCAGCGTGACGAGCTGTTCGGTTTGGAGGGCGCCGGCCGGCACGACGATGGCGAGGCCGTAGTCAGGTGCGTCCAGGCGGCCACCCGCGGCGCCGATGCGGGCGCTGGCGACGACCGGGCCCAGCGGCACGCCGACGGCAGTGGCTGCAGGCGCAGGGGCCGGTGCCGGGGTCGGCGCGGGAGCGGGTGCCGGGCTCGGGGCCGGAGCAGGCGCTGGCGAAGGCGAAGGCGCTGGCGCTGGCGTGGATGTCGGCTGCGAATTCGGGCCGGCATCGCTGCCACCGCCACCGCAGGCCTGCAGCAGGGCGGTGGCGAGCAAGGCGCTCAGCAAGGGATTGAGGCGGCGGTTCATGGCAAGTCAGTCCGTTGGGGTCAAGGCTCCGCCCTGCCGAGATCCAGAAGTCTTCGGCCGGTCGGTTGCTTGGGGGTTGCGTCGGTGGTGCCGGCGTCTGTCCGGCGTGGGCTCTACTGTGGTTGGGCCGCGTCGGGCGCGCTGCTAGTTCTCGGCTAAGCGTTTGTTAAGTGTTTGATAAGCGCCTGCCTGCCTATCATTCGCGCCTGCCACTCATCCGCCCTCGCCTTGCCTCGACTCCCCACCGACTGGACCGCCCATCTCGAGAGCGGTGTCTCGCACCGCCTGGGTGGCAGCCATGCCGATGGCCAGCCCGAGATCTGTCGCGGCCTTGCCGCGCAGGCGCTGCCGGACGGCCGCGTCGAGGTGCTGCTGGCAGCCAACGTCGCCGACCGCCTGCTGGACGCCGTGCGCGAAAACGGCCGCATCGCCTATGTGGCAGCGCAGCCGGGCAGCCACCGCACCCTGCATGTCAAGGGGCTCGATGCCGAGGTGTTCGCCACCACGCCGGCCCACGGCCAGCTCTTCGAGCGCTGCCGCGAGCGTTTCATCGCCCGGGTCGAGCCCTACGGCTTTTCGCGCGCATCCATCATGGCCATCTGGTACGACCTCGACGTGCATTGCCTGACCGGCATCCGTTTCACGCCCTGCGGTGCCTGGGACCAGACCCCCGGCCCCGGTGCCGGCCAGGCCGTGGAGCTGCTGCGCTGATGGCCCGCCTGCCCGACGACTGGATCGCGCACCTGCAGCAGGGTGTCACGCTGCGGGTGGGTTCGAGCACGCTGCAGGGCCAGCCCGAGCTGCACTTCGCGCACGGCGCCTGGACGCTGCCGGACGGCCGTATGGAGTTGCTGGTGCGCAGCGTGCCGGGGGCCGACCTGCTCGATGCCATCCGCGCAACCGGCCGCGTCGCCGTCTCTGCCGGCCGGCCCAGCAACTACCGCGTGCTGCATGTCAAGGGCGTGGACGCCGAGGTGCTGCCCGCCTATGCCGAGCAAGGTCCGAAGTTCGCACAATGCTTTGAGGCCTGGCTGCGGCAGATCGAGATGTTCGGTGCCGACCGTCGCCAAATCATGGCGGTGATGGGCGAACTCACCCTGGCCGACCTGAGCTGCGTGCGCTTCACGCCGCTGGCGGCCTGGGACCAGACACCCGGCCCCGGCGCCGGCCAGCCCATCGACCTGATGCCATGACCGACACCCCATCCCCCCAAACCGAGCGCCGCGCGCTCAAGCTGCGCGACGTGCGCCGCCTGCTCGAAGGCGTCATCCCGCCGGCCATGTGCTCGGTGGCTGCCGACGGCATGCCGCATGTCAACTACCTGTCGCATGCCGAGTACATCGACGAAGAGCATGTCGCGCTGACCTACCAGTTCCTCAACCGCGCGCGCGCCAACGTGCTGGCCACCGGACGCGTCGCGCTCAGCGTGGAGGACCCGATCACCGGCGTGTCGGTTCTGCTGCAGCTGCGCTATGAGCGTACCGATACCGAGGGCCCGGTGTACGAGCGCCTGCGTGCCAAGCTCGCCGGCATTGCGGCGCAGACCGGCATGGAGAAGGTCTTCCACCTGCGCGGTGCCGACGTCTATCGTGTCGAGTCGCTGCGCAAGCTCGACCCGGTGCACCCGCTGCCTGCGATGGCGCCGCGCTGCGACCTCGCCGTGGGCGTGCGCAACATGAGCGAGCAACTGTCCGAAGCCGCCGACCTGCGCAGCCTGCTGAACGCCTTCACCGAAGGCCTGCAGCGCGAGCTGCGCATCACGCACGCCATCGTCTGGCTGCTGGACGAACAGCGCCAGGGTCTCTACACGCTGGCCAGCATCGGCTACGAGCAGGCTGGCAGCGGCGCCGAGCTGCCGCTGGCTGAAGCCGGCCTGGCCGGCGTCGCGCTGCGCGAGAACATCCCCATCCGCATCGGCCACATGAGCCAGATGTACAGCTACGGCATGTCCTGGCGCGCCAAGGCCGAGCAACTCGGCCTGCAGGCGGCCATGGCCGACACCATTCCCCTGCCCGGCCTGGCCAGCCCGCGCAGCCAGTTGGCGGTGCCGCTGCGCGCGCGCGGCCGCACCGTGGGCGCGCTGCTGGTGGAGAGCGACAACGACCAGTTCTTCAGCTATGACGATGAAGACGCGCTGACCGCCGTGGGCGCCCAGCTGGCGCAAGGCCTGGCCGCGCTGCGCACGGCGGAGCTGGTGGAGGAGCCCGCGGTGGCGCCACCCCCTGCCCACGCGCCCGCTGCCGCCGACGCCCCGCTGCGCCTGCGCCACTACCCGCGCGACCACAGCGTCTTCGTCAACGACGAGTACCTGATCAAGGGCGTCGCCGGCGCCATCGTTGCCAAGCTGGTGCGCGACCAGATCGACACCGGCCGCGAGGCCTTCAGCACGCGCGAGCTGCGCCTGGCCGGCGGAGACCTGCGCCTGCCGGAAGTGCAGGACAACCTCGGCGTGCGCCTGCTGCTGCTGGAGCGCCGTCTGGCCGAGCGCGACTTCGGCCTGCACATCGAGCGCGCCGGGCGCGGCCAGTACCGGCTCATCGCAGATGGACCGCTGAGTTTGACGACCGAAACCTGATCCACCTCGGGCGAGTTGCGCGCGGCCATGCGCCGATGCCTGCGACCCGGCATCGCGCAGCGGCTTGAGCGATTCTTCGCGGCGCTTGAAGGCCTGGGTAAACCATGTGCCGGTAACTGAACCGCTCACGGTATCTTTATTGAACCGCCGTTTCATTTTCCAGACCTGTGAACCCAACCCCTTCGGCCGTCGCTCGGCCGGTGTCGATCGCCGCCCTTGGCGAATGCATGCTTGAACTGCAGGGCCAGGCCTTCGGCAACCTGCGCCAGACCTTCGGCGGCGACACGCTGAACACCGCTGTCTACCTGTCGCGCTGCGGCGGCGCCGGCTTGCGGGTGCACTACGCGACCGCGCTGGGTGATGACTCCCTGAGCACCGGCCTGCTGGAGCGATGGACTGCGGAGGGCGTGCAGACCGGCCTGGTGCAGCGCCTGGTCGGCCGCGTGCCGGGGCTCTACCTGATCGAACTCGACGCCGGCGGCGAGCGGCGCTTTCACTATTGGCGCGGGCAGGCGGCGGCGCGCTCCTATTTCGACACCGCCACCACGGCGCTGGAAGAACAGGCCGATGCACTGGACGCCCTGTATCTGTCCGGCATCAGCCTGGCCATCCTGCCGCAGGCGGGGCGCGAGCGCGTGCTGGCGCTGATGACGCGCATGCGCGCCAACGGCAAGGTGGTTGCCTTCGACAACAACTTCCGCCCGCGGCTGTGGGACTCGGCGGCCGATGCGCGCTATTGGTACGGCCGCGCGTTCGCGGCGTCCACCATCGCGCTGGTCACCGCCGACGACCATCAGGCCCTGCATGCCACGCCCGACCTGGACACGGCCGTTAGCGCGGCTCAGGCCCTGCCGGTGGCGGAGATCGCAATCAAGCGCGGCGCGCTGCCCGCTCGCGTGGGCGTCAACGGCGAATGGCAGGACGTCGCGACCGAGGCGGTGCCGCGCGTCGTCGACACCACGGCCGCGGGCGATTCCTTCGCCGCCGGCTACCTCAGCCGGCGCCTGCGCGGCGCGGCACCCGCCGAGGCGGCGGCCTTCGGCAACCGGCTCGCGGCGCGCGTCATCCAGCATCCCGGCGCGCTGATCCCGCGCGAGGCCATGCAAGACCTGATCGGCGACTGATGCGACTTCTCCTGACCCTGGTGCTGGCCACCGGGCTCTGCCACGCGGCCGACACGACGGCGCCCCTGCACCCCGCCACCTATGTCCACAGCGGCTGGGCACAGACCACGGGCGGCCAGGGCGGCAAGATCATCCGCGTGACGACGCTGGCGGCCGACGGCCCGGGCAGCCTGAAGGCGGCACTCGACACGCCAGGGGCGCGCATCGTCGTGTTCGAGGTCGGCGGCGTCATCGACATGGGCGGCACCGGCTACAAGCTGCGTGAGGGCCGCGTGACCATCGCCGGCCAGACCGCGCCGGACCCCGGCATCACGCTGGTGCGTGGCGAGTTCGAGATCGCCGCGGCCGACGTCATCGTGCAGCACCTCAGCATCCGGCCCGGCGCTTACGGGCGTGCCAAGCGCAGCGGCCGCGACCAGGACGGCTTCACAACGACCGAAGGCGCGCGCCGCCTCATCGTCGACCACTGCAGCTTCTCCTGGGCCACCGACGAGAACCTGTCGGTCGGCGGCCCGCGCTTCAAGGGCGCCACGCCCGATGCGTGGCGCGAAAGCACCTCACACGCCATCACCTACAGCCACAACCTCATCTACGAAGGCCTGGGCGAGTCCGTCCACACGAAGGGCGAGCACAGCAAGGGCACGCTGGTGCACGACAACGCCAACCGCATCCTGCTGCTGGGCAATGTCTACGCGTCCAACCGCGAGCGCAACGCGCTGTTCAAGGGTGGGGTCTGGGGCGCGATGGTCAACAACCTGATCTACAACCCCGGTGGCAAGGCCGTGCACTACAACCTCGTCGCGCACGAGTGGGTCGGCCAGCCCTACCAGGTCGGCAAGGTCACGCTGGTCGGCAATGTCTACCGCGCCGGGCCCGGCACCGCCGAGCGGCTGCCGCTGTTCACCCTGGGCGGCGTGGGCGATGTGCAGCTCTTCGAGCAGGACAACCTCGCCGTCGACCGCCATGGCCAGCCCCTGCCCATCACCGGCCGCTACACCACCAGCGCCGAGATCGTGCCGGTGCGCGAGGCCTATCTGCCACCGGGTCTGTCCTGGGTGCCGCCGCGCGAGCTGGAGAAGCTGCTGCCCTTGTATGTCGGCGCACGGCCCTGGGCGCGTGACCCGCTGGACTTCAAGCAGCTGTCCGACATCGCCGAGGACCGCGGCCAGTTGATCGACGACGAGACCCAGAACAACGCCGACGGCCTGCCCAAGCGCAAGGCGACGCAGCGCGCCTTCGTCGAGGCGGACTGGAACCTGGCCGACATGAGCCCGAAGGCGGGGTGGGCGTCGCTGTTCGCGCGGGGGGTCAAGTGAGCCTGGACCGCCGCGGCCTGCTCGCCCTGCTTGCGGCCCCACCGGCCTGGAGCGCCGTCGACTGCGCCGATGCGCCAGGCCTGCCCTATCTGCCGCCATGCAAGCCCTGGCCCAAGGGCATCGAGGGCCAGCGCAAGGCCGATCTCGGCGATGGCCGCTATCTGAACCCCGTGCTCGCCGGCGACCGGCCCGACCCGTCGGTGCTGAAGGATGGCGACGACTACTACCTGACGCATTCCAGCTTCGAGGCGGTGCCGGGGCTCTTGATCTGGCATTCGCGCGACCTCGTCAACTGGCGCCCGGTGGCGAACGCCCTGCACGACCATGTCGGCAGCGTCTGGGCGCCCGACCTGTGCAAGCACGGCGGCCGCTACTACCTCTACCTGCCGGTCAAGGCGCAGCCCAACGACATCCTCGTCATGTGGGCCGACCGCATCGAGGGCCCCTGGTCCAAGCCCGTCGCACTCGGCCTGCACAAGCACATCGACCCGACGCACGTGGCGGGCGAGGACGGCCAGCGCTGGCTCTATCTCAGCGGCGGCGACCGCGTGAAGCTGAGCGCCGACGGCATGAAGCTGGCCGGCCCCATCGAGCACATCTACGACCCCTGGCGCTACCCGGAGGACTGGGACGTCGAGAGCTTCTCGCCCGAGGGGCCCAAGATGCTGCGCCACGGCGGCTGGTGGCACATGCTGCTGGCCGTGGGCGGCACGGCCGGGCCGCCGACCGGCCACATGATCATTGCCGCGCGCAGCCGCACGCTTTCCGGCCCCTGGGAACAGGCACCGCACAACCCGCTGATGCGCACGACCTCGTCGCGCGAGCGCTGGTGGTCGCGCGGCCATGGCAGCCTGGTGCAGGGGCCGCGCGGCGACTGGTGGATGCTGTACCACGGCTACGAGAACAGCTTCCACACGCTGGGCCGGCAGATGCTGCTGGCGCCGGCGCGCTTCAGCGCCGATGGCTGGTTCCATGTCGACGCGGACGACGGCCAGCCGCTGCCGATGCCCGCCGGCGGCAAGGCTGTTCAGCATGGCCTGCCGCTGTCCGACGACTTCGCTGGCACCAAGCTCAAGCCCCACTGGCAGTTCCTCAGCGGCGGCCCTGGCCAACAGGTGCGCGTGCGCGTGGCCGACGGCAAGCTGCACCTGCGCGCCACCGGCAAGGACCCGGGCGACAGCCCGCCGCTGGGCTTCATCCAGGGCGACCCTGCCTTCGAGGTCGAGGTCGACGTGGACTTCGACGAAGGCGTGCAGATGGGACTCATGATGTTCTACAGCCCGCGCCTGTACGCCGGCATGGGCGCCAACGCCAAGGGCTTCCGGCTGTTGCGCTACGGGCAGGACATACGAGCCGTGCCCAAAGGCGAAGGCATCGGCCGCCGCATGCAGCTGAGAATGCGCTGCGCGCGCCACGTGCTCACCCTCTTCAGCCGCGCCGACCCCTCACTGCCGTGGGCCAAGTTCCCCGTCCAGATGGACGTCAGCGGCTACCACCACAACACCGCCGGCGGCTTCGCCAGCCTGCGCCCGGCGATCTACGCCGCCGGTCAGGGCGAAGCGCGCTTCTCGAATCTGCGCTATCGCGCCGTCGATTGAAGGAGACAAACATCATGAAGAATCACCTCACCCTGCTGTCCGCCGCACTGCTCGGCTCCAGCGCCTTCGCGCTCGAACTGAAGTCCGCCGACGTCCACAACAGCGACGACTACCCCACCGTCGCCGCCGTCAAACACCTGGGCCAGGTGCTGGCCAAGAGCAGCGGCGGCGCGTTGACCGTCAAGGTCTTCAACAAGGGCGCGCTGGGCAGCGAGAAGGAAACCATCGACCAGGTCAAGATCGGCGCGTTGGCCATGACGCGGGTCAACCTCGGGCCGCTGTCGTCGATGTGCCCCAAGACACTGGTGCCCGCCCTGCCCTTCCTGTTCCGCGACACCGCCCACATGCGCAAGGCCTACGACGGCGCACCCGGCGCCGAGATCCTCAAGTCCTGCGAGCACCAGGGCCTGGTGGGTCTGGCGCTGTACGACTCCGGCGCACGCTCGGTCTATGCGCGCAAGCCCATCAAGACGCTGGCCGACATGAAGGGCTTGAAGATCCGCGTACAGCAGACCGACCTGTGGGTGGCCGCGATGACCGCGCTGGGCGCCAACCCCTCGCCTATGCCTATTGGCGAGGTTTACACCGGCCTCAAGACCAGCCTCATCGACGCGGCTGAGAACAACATTCCCAGCTACGAAGGCTTCCGCCATTTCGAGGCGGCCAAGTTCTACAGCCGCACGGAACATTCGATGACACCGGACGCGCTGTTCATCAGCAAGCGCGTGTGGGACAAGCTCAAGCCCGAGCAGCAGGCGCAGCTGCGCGAAGCCGCCAAAGCCTCGGTCGCCGTCCAGCGTGAGCGCTGGGACGCGCAGGAGGCCAAGGCCCTGGCCATCGTGAAGGCCGCGGGCAGCGAGATCGTCGAGACGGACCGCGAAGCCTTCCGCAAGGCCGTGCAGCCGGTCAACGCGAAGTTCGTCAGCACGCCGGAACTGCAGGCACTGGTCAAGGCGATCCAGGACATCAAATGAGCGCCTACACCCGACTGTGCGCGGCCCTCTCGCGCTGGTCGCTGCGCGCGGCCGTGCTGGGGTTGGTGCTGCTGGTCGTCTGCGTGCAATGGCAGGTGATCGGCCGCTACCTGCTCAACGATTCACCGACCTGGACCGAGCCGGTGGCGCTGCTGCTGGTCCTCTACATCACCGGGTTGGCGGTCGCCGTGGGCGTGCGTGACGCCGGCCACCTCGGCATGGAGTCAGTGGTCGCCTTGCTGCCCAAAACCGCACAACGCGTGGCCGAGGGACTGATCCATCTTTGCGTGATGACCTTTGCCATGCTGATGGCCTATGCGGGCTGGGAGTGGCTGACGCTGAAGTGGGCCGAGCCCAAGCCGCTGCTGGGCGTGCCCGAAGGGCTGGACTATCTGCCGCTGCTGATCGCCGGCGTGCTCATCGTGCTGTTCTGCATCGAACACCTGATCGCGCTTTGGCGCAACGAAGAAGTCAAAGAGGCTGGGGTCTGAGATGGAAGGCATGGAACTCTGGGTCATGTGCGGCAGCTTCGTGCTGCTGCTGCTGCTGGGCGTGCCCGTCGCCTTCTCCATCGGCCTCGCCTCGGTGGCCACCGTGCTGGCGGCGGACCTGCCGATGGCCATCGTCTTCCAGAAGATGGTCGGCGGCATGCAGATCTTCTCCTTCCTGGCGATCCCGTTCTTCATCTTTGCCGGTGAGCTGATGCTGCACGGCGGCATCGCCGAGCGCATCGTCACCTTTGCCAACCGCCTGGTGGGTCATGTGCGCGGCGGCTTAGGCATGAGCAACGTGCTGGGCTGCACGCTGTTCGGCGGCGTGGCCGGCTCGCCGCTGGCCGACGTGTCGGCGATGGGCTCGGTGATGATCCCGCTGATGAAGCGCGAAGGCTACGACGCCGACTACGCGGTCAACGTGACGACGCATGCGGCGCTGGTCGGCGCGCTGATGCCCACCTCGCACAACCTCATCATCTACGTGCTGGCCACGGCCGGCATCGCGGCGGTGAGCGTGTTCAACCTCATCCTTGCCGCGCTGATCCCGGCGCTGCTGCTGACGGTTGCCAACCTCGTCGCCGCCTACACGGTGGCCGTCAAGCGCGGCTACCCCACGCACGGCGCTTTCCCTGGCTGGGGCCCGGTGCTGGCGGCCTTCATGGCGGCGCTGCCCGGTCTGCTGGTCATCGTCATCATCCTGGGCGGCATCCTCAGCGGCGTGTTCACGGCCACCGAGTCAGCCGCCACCGCCGTCTGCTGGGCGCTGCTGGTGACCGGCCTGGCCTACAAGTCGCTGAGCTGGCATGGTTTCCTGGCCGCCTGCGCCAAGGCCTGCAAGACCACCGGCGTCGTGCTGTTGCTGATCGGCATCTCGGCCGCCTTCGGCTACTTCCTGGCGCTGTACGAGGTGCCGCTGAAGACCGGCGAATGGCTGACCCAGCTCAGCGGCAACCAGCCCTGGCTGATCTTCCTGTGGGTCAACGTGCTGCTGTTCGTGCTGGGCACCTTCCTGGACATGGCCGCCACCATCCTGATCTGCACGCCCATCTTCCTGCCCATCTGCATGAAGGCCGGCATGGACCCGACACAGTTCGGCGTCGTCATGCTGGTGAACTGCGCGTTAGGCCTGAACACCCCGCCGGTCGGCAGCGTGCAGTTCGTCGGCTGCGCGATCGGCGGCGTCAGCGTGGGCCAGGTCATGCGCTCGATCGCACCGTTCTATGGCGCGCTGCTGGCCACGCTGCTGGCCGTCACCTACATCCCGGCGCTGTCGCTGGCGCTGCCGGCATGGGTGGGTGGCTAATAGCCTGGGTAACGCGCCAGCACCCGATGCCACTCGGGCTGCTGGCGCACCCGCTGCAGGCCGGCGTTGAGGCGCTGCATCAGCTCTGGCCGCCGCTCGATGGTGCGCCCGCTGACGTAGACATGCACGGGGCTGACGGCCAGCTCCAGCACCACCTGCACAGCCTCGCCGGCCTCGCGCGCAGCGCGGTAGAGCAGCGTCATCGGGTCGTCGATGACGTAGTCCACCCGCCGCCCGCGCAGCGCCGACAGCGTCAGGTCGTTGGCATGCAGCGGCACCAACAGGCCCGCCAGTTCGGGGTCATCAAGTTCGCGGCGCACGGCCAGCGGGAAGGACACGCCGCGGATGACGCCCACCTTCACGGCGCGGCCTTTCAGGTCGGCCAGCCGGCGCGGCTGGATGGCACCGGCCAGGCCCATCAGCGCGACACGCTCATTGCGGTAGGTCTGCGTGAAGTCGCCGAATGCCAGCCGCTCGGGCGTGTGCGTGGCCGAGGACATCAGGTCCAGCTCACCCAGGGCGATGTCGGGGATCTGTCGCGCCCACGGCCGGCGCGACCACTGCAGGCGCTCGCGGGCAGCGGCGGCCATCAGCTCCAGCAGGTCCACATCCAGGCCCTGGGGCTGACCGGCCGCGTCCTTGAACTGGAAGGGCGGGTAGTCGCTCCAGCCGATGCGCAGCGGCGCCCTCTCCTCGCTCCACGCTGGCGCCAGCCCCGGCAGAGCCAGTGGCAACAGGCAGACATCTCGGCGGCGTGGGTGCATCGCCCGACTCTCGCACAGTGCGGCCGCCTTCGCTGCCCCCGCCTACCATGACAGCACTGCGCCGACAACTGCTGGCCGCACTGGCCGCCTGGCCGCTGCTCGGCCGCACCGACACGCTGGACGCCACGCTGGCCGGCTTGCAGCGCCGCTGGCGCCCGCGCCTGGCCTGGCGCCCCGACCCCGGCTGGCGCGCCGAAGCGCTGGCCATTGCACGCCGCCTGATCCTGCAACCCGGTAACGACGGCCGTGGCTTTGCCACCGAAGTGCTGGCCGAGCAGGACCGCGACGGCCACACCGCCCAGGCGCTGACGCTGCGCGGCGCCCTCGGCGACCGCGTGCCGGCCCTCTACCTGCGCCCCAAGGGTGACGGCCCGCACCCGGCGGTCGTCGTCATGCACGACCATGGCGCGCGTTTCGACATCGGCAAGGAAAAGCTGGTCCGGCCGCTCACCGCCAGCCCGTCCGCAGACGCCTGGGTGCAGCGCTACTACGGTGGCGCCTTCGTCGGCGACCCGCTGGTGGAGGCCGGGTTCGCGGTGCTGGCCATCGACGCCCTGGGCTGGGGTGAACGCAGCCGCCCCGGCTTCGCACGCGACGACCAGCAGGCGGTGGCGAACCACCTGCTGCAGCTGGGCCACAGCTGGGCCGGCGTCATCGCCAGCGACGACCTGCGCTCGCACCGCTGGCTGCGCGAGCAACCCGGCATCGATCCGCAACGCGTGGCCGTGCTCGGCTTCTCGATGGGCGCCTTCCGGGCGTGGCAGCTGGCCGCCGTCAGCGACGAGGTGTCGGCCTGCGTCAGCGCGCATTGGATGTGCACGCGCGAGGGCCTGCTGCGGCCGGGCGAGCACACGCTGGTCGGGCAGTCGGCGTTCAGCATGGCCCACCCGCGACTCGCCGCTGAACTGGACCACCCGGACGTGGCCGCGCTGATTGCGCCAAGGCCGCTGATGCTGCTGGGCTCCAAGGAAGACAAGCTGTTTCCGTGGGATGCAGCGCAGCAGGCATGGGCACGGCTAGCACCGGCCTGGGGAGGCAACACCGGCTTTCGCACCCAGGTCACCTCGGGCGGGCACCGCTTCGACGTCGAACAACAGCGCGCAGCAACGGCCTGGCTTCGACGTCACGCCGCTTGACGCGTGGCCAGCTCCGCACAAGCGCGATGGTTTTTCAAGCAGGGCGGGGCCACACTCGGCTACCGAAGCGCACCGCCATTGCCATGAACGAACTGCTCGCCGCCTACCGCTACACGACCAACAACTACGCGCAGATCGAGAAGAGCAAGCGCTGCGGCTGCTGCAACTGCGTGCAGATCTTCAAGCCCGATGCCATCGTCGGCTGGACCGGCCTGACGGTGCAGAACATGGACGATCCCAAGGCCATCGACGCGCAGACCGCCATGTGCCCGCACTGCGGCAGCGAGGCCGTGATCGGGGATGGCTGCGGCTTCCTGATCACGCCCGAGTTTCTGACTCGCATGAACGAGGCGTGGTTCCAGAGGACCATGATCCACCGGCCGGCAGCGAAGAAGTGAACAGAGCGTGTTGGCTATCGGCATGGACGTAAACGACTACCTCTCGCGCTTGCTGCCGCATCGACTTAATGCACTTTCAATTGCGATCCTGATGCTGAAGTTTCGACTCAAGTGGGAAGAGTCCAAACCCATGCAGATTTTTGTCGACGGAAGTCTTCAGTTTGAAGGGCTGACGACCATGTTCACCAATCCAACTGTGGAGGTCGGCGTGCTGCACGCCAGGGCCTTGCTTGAATTCGTGGGCCTGAAGGTGTCAAGAGCCGGTGAACTCATTCAACTTTCTCCTGCTACGCGTCAAAGCGACGATGCTGGTATCGAGAAAATCGTCGGAATCGCGGGGCCTCTGCATCTGGTTTCACCAGCCGAGGTCGGCGCTATCCATCCAATCGATGCGGAGGGCGCCAAGCGGGCTCTTGCTCGGTTGATCGTGGCGGCGCACAAAGGGCTTGCTCATTCTTCAGCAAGCTATTTTTCAAATCCACCCGATGCTCAGGACATCCTCCTTGGCCTGCAGGTGACCGAGTGCCTCGTGGAACGGCACGTTTACGTCGCTTTGGGCAGATTGCGTCCAACGCTACCCATTGAAGCCAGGGCGAGGAACCCGCTCTGAGAGGCCGCCGCCCATGCGGCGCCCTCCGGTGTCGGTCGCGAACGTAAGGCACGCGTCGACGCGCGCCTGACCTGTGGTTCCCACCGAACCGGGGGACTTGAACAGCGCTGAGGCGGGCAGCTTACCGCCTCTCGGGCTCGTCGTACTGCACGAACAACTTGCCGCTGGGCGCCAGCCAGCGCCTGGCCAGTTGCTCCGCCTGCTCGGGCTGGTCGTGGAAGAGGCGGACCCGCATCGCCAGCACCTTGTCGAACCGCTGCTCGCCCAGATCCAGCGACTCCAGCGTCGACTGCATGAACCTGGCGATGCCGGCGTCCACGAAGGCCCGGTTTCTCCTGGCGGCTGCTTCCACCATCTTCCTGGAGCGGTCGACCGCCAGATAACTGCCCGCGCTCAGACTGGCACAGATCAGCGTGGCCGCGACACCGTGACCGCAGCCGATCTCGAGCACACGGTCGGTGGGTCGAATCATCATCGACTCGACAAACGTTTCAATTCGGTCCGCCATGCTCGGCGACTGCCGGCCGCGAAAGGGCCGGGCCTTCTGTTGATGCGCCCGCGTTGTACAGGAAGCTGGCGCAATGGCGCTCAGGGCGCCAGCGTCTTCGCGCCCGCCAGCTCCGGCTTGAGCTTCAGCAACCCCTCCAGCACCTGCTCCGAGAACAGCGCCGCGCCCCTGGGGCCGAGGTGAGTGCGGTCGAAGCGTGGCGGCGCCTCGGCCAGTGTGTCGGCGGCGGGCTGGCCCATCGCGGCAACGGCGGCGTGGCTGATGGCGTTGAGGTCCAGCACCGGCACGCCCTGCTCCGCGCCGACCTTGATGAGGGCCTCGGCCCAGGGGCGCAGGTCGTTGGGTAGTTCCCCGGCCTTGAAGGTCCGACGGGTGAGCGGCGTGAGGAGAATGACCTCGGCACCCGCAGCCTTCACTTCCTTCACATAGCCGGCCATGTTGGGCCCGAACTCGGTGGCCAGGTCGGTCGAGCGGCCAGGCTTGCCGGGCTGGTCGTTGTGGCCGAACTGGATCAGCACCAGCGTCTTCTGCTTGCTGGTGCCTTCATTGAGCAGCGCCATCACGGTGGCCCAGAGCCCCTCGGCGCGGAAGCTCATGCTGGAGCGACCGCCGCGCGCAAGGTTGATGCAGGCGACCTGCTGCAAGCGTGCGCACAGCGTGTTGCCGTAGCCGCTGCGCGGCGCCATCGTCGAGTCGCCGACGAGGATGATGCGCGGGCCTGTGGCGACGTTGGCAATGGTTTCGCCGCGGGGCGCCGAGGCGGCGGGCGCTTGCGCGATGGCGGCACCGGCCAGCAGCAGCGGCGTGATGAACAGGGCAAAGCGCTTCATGGTTTTGCGGGGGCTGGCCAGCCAGCTTTTGGACTCATGTCGTCGAGGTTCCAGGCGTCGGCATTGAAGGCCCGCCGCGTGGGCGCATGGCGCGGAAAGCCCAGCGCGTTCTCCAGCTCGGAGTCGATCAGTTTGCCGCGCCCCTGGGCCATGTCGGCCAGCACGCGGGCGTCTAGCGGGTCGCGCGCCCAGGGACGGGCGCCGACCAGCGGCGGCAGCTCGCGCGCAAGGTCGGCGGCCGGGCGGATGGCCAGGCCGGCCGGCAGGTCGGCCTTGGGCGCGACGATGATTTTGCCGGTCGTCGTCGGGCCGTTGCCAAGCAGCGGCACGGGCCGGCCCTGGTTGTCGTGGGCGAGGTTGTCCGTCATGTGCAGTTCCAGGTCGCCCTGGCCCAGCATCGTGAAGAAGGCCGTGCCCGGCACGGTGCTGGGACCATGGCGCAGCGCGTTGCCGACCAGTGTCAACCGACCGTTCTGGTAGGGCTGCCCCGCCCACTCGTTGGCCAGCAGGTTGTAGTGCACCGCCCGGTCGCCGGGGTTGAAGATGTAGTTGTTGACCATCGCGCCGTGCGCGCCGCCCTTGAACAGCGCATTGCGCTGGCGGTTGGACACGTAGACGTTGCCGTAGATCAGCACGCCGCTGGTGTTGTCGTGGATGAGGCTGCCCTTGCTGTGCTCGCCCTTCTCGTGCACCGAGTGCCCCAGACCCTCGTAGATCAGGTTGTGGCTGTAGGTGATGCGGTGCGACGTGGCCTTGCGCCAGTCGTCGGGCGTCTTGCCTTCGAAGCGCGGGCCGCTGGCCGAGAGGTTCTCGTCAGTGGCCCAGGAGAAGCTGCAGTGGTCGACGATGACGTCGTGCGCGCCGCCCAGCGCCGAGATGGCGTCCTGGTCGCCGCCGCCCTTCTTGGGCCGGCCGAATTCACCGGGGCGGAAGCTCAGGTGCTGGATGACGACGTCGTGCGTCGAGATGGTCGTCTCGGCCTTGAGGATAGTGATGCCGGGGTCGGGCGCCGTCTGGCCGGCCAGCGTCAGGAAGGGCTGCGTGATCTTCAGCGGCTGGCCGGCCATGTCGATGACGCCGCCGACCTCGAAGACGACGATGCGCGGGCCGCTCGCCGCGATGGCTTCGGCCAGGCTGCCGGGGCCGGAGGCCGCCAGCGTCGTGACCTTGATGATGCGGCCCCCGCGCCCCCCCTGCGTCTGGGTCCAGCCGCGGGTGGCGATGCCGGCGAAGGCCGACGGCGCGCCGGCCGACGCCTGTTCGTTGGCCCCGGCCGGCAGCAGGCTGGCGAGGGCCAACGCAGCCGCGGCGATGGTCTTGAGGCTCATGGTTCGCAGACCGGTCATGCCGTCAGAAGCTGTACTCGCCGACGAAGCGGAAGCTGCGCCCCAGCACATCGGCGCCGCTGGTGAGATAGCCGTTGTAGCCGGCGTTGGCCGTCATCACCGGGTAGGCGTCAGTGAGGTTGTTGATGCCCACGCTGAGCTTCAGATCCTTGAAGCCGTTGTAGGCCACGCTCAGGTTGTATTGCTTGTAGGCCTTGACGTCGGTGTAGTTGGAGCCGGGACGCGGGGTCAGGTCGTTCAGGCCACTGCTGTAGCGCTGTGACAGCTGGGTCGACCAGCTGCCCGCACGCCAGTTCACCGAGGCGGTGTGCTTCCAGCGGTAGATGATCTGCTGCATGGTCGCCAAGCCGATGTTGGGCCCGGTGTACCTGGCATCGTTGGTCAGGATGCCGACGTCCTGCAGCATCTCGCCGCCCTTCTCGATCGAGAAGGCGTACTTGTCGTAGTAGGTGCCGTCCAGCTTGAAGCTGAAGCTGCCCCAGTTGCTGGTGCGCAGCTGGTAGGTGGCGGCGATGTCGAGGCCACGCATGTCCATGTCGCCGCGGTTGGCCTGGCTGGTCAGGATGTGGTCGATGGTGCCGTCGGCCTTGCGCAGGATGTTGGCGCCGTATTTGCCGGGCTGCTGCTGCACTTCGGCCAGCGACAGTGCACCCAGCACGTCGTTGAGCTTGATGCCCCAGTAGTCCACCGTCAGCAGAACGCCGCGGATGGGCTCGAAGGCGCCACCAAAGCTCCAGCCCTTGGATTTCTCCGGCTTGAGGTGGCTGTTGTCGGGTGACTTGGTCCAGTAGTCGGTGATGGCGTTGCAGACCAGGCCGACCTTGTCGGGCGCCGCCCAGGCCGCCACCGGTGTACCGGTGTTGGCCGTCAGCGGCGTCGGGCTGGGGCACAGCACGGGGTCGTCCATGGCCACCTGGCGCACCTCGGGCGTCGGGTTCTGGATGTCCATGATGGAGGGCGCCCGGAAGCCGGTATTGGCCGATGCGCGCAGCATCACCTCGGTCATCGGCTGGAAACGCAGCGAAAGCTTGGGGTTGACCGTGGTGGTCTTGAGGTCGCTGTAGGTGTCGGAGCGCACGGCGCCGTTGACGCTCCACATCTTGGTCAGCGGGGCATCCAGCTCGATGACGGCGGACTTGATGTTGCGGTGCAGCTTGGCGGCCACGCCGGTGGGGTTCTCGCCGACGATGTCGTCCTTGAGCACCACACCGGCGCTGCTGATGCTGTAGTTGCCGTTGGGCAGCTTGGCGACGTAGTCGAGCGGCGCGGCATGCACCTTGGCCTCGTCGCGGCGCAACTCGCCCGACACGGCCACCGTCAGCGGGCCGCCGCCCAGCTCCATCAGCTCCCGGGTCAGCGTGAAATCAACAGCCTTGTTGTAGGCCTCGTTGAAGCGGTAGGTGTAGTCGCGCAGCTCGATGCTCTTGAGGTAGTCCAGGCCGGCCGCGTCCTGCGGGCCGAAGGGATTGAGGATGCCCTTGGTGAAGCCTTCCTGCGCCTTGCTGTAGAGGATGTAGCCGCCGCCGGTGCGCGTGTCGCGCTGCGAGTGGCCGTAGTTCAGGCCGACGCGGTAGTCCCAGTTCCACACCGAGCCTTCGGCGCTCAGCACCACGCGGTCGTTGATCTGCTCGTCGTTGCGGTAGGCCGAGCCCAGCTCGCCCGGACCCCAGGCGAAATGGACCAGCCGGTTGTTCATGTTCAGCGGGCTGACGACACCCGGTGTCTTGGCCGGGTCGATGAACATGGCCGGTGAGTTGGCGCCGGTGTTGCTGCCCACCACGTTGACCAGCGGCGTGATGCCCTTGCCGGGATAGAACTTGCTGGTCGACGGGATGGAGTAGGTGGCGGCCGGTTCGTTGCCGCTGGGCAGCTGCATGCCGCGGAACTTCTCGACCGTGAAGGCCGAGTGCAGCACTTCCATGCTGAGGCGATGGCCCTTGCCCAGGTTCAGGCTGGCCTTGCCAAACATGTTGGTGATCTTGCTGCCGTCGGTCACCGCCGTGAAGAAGTTCGGGTCGCGGTAGCAGCCGGCGTTGCCGTAGGTGGCCGGCGTGGCGACGCTGCCGGCGCCGAGCGTGGGCAGCGCATACGGCGCCACGCAGCCGGTCGCGAAGCTGGAGTTGTAGTTGCTGTTGGCGCTGGCGCTGAAGCCGTAGTTGGCGATGGGGCTCTGGTTCTTGTTGCTGGGCGTCACCAGCAGGCCGAGCTGGTTGAGCGCCGAGCCGTCATAGAGCTCGGGGCGGTCACCCTGGAACAGGGCCGTCTTGGTCTGGTGGTCGAAGCTGCCGTAGACATTCCAGCCATCTCTGCCCAGGTCGCCGATGCCGGCGATGAGGCCGACGGCGTTCGTCTGGCCACGGCTGCCGCGGTCGGGCGCGTTCAGCTCGACCTTGATCTTGGCGCCCTTGAAGCTCTCGTGCGTGAGGTAGTTCTGCACGCCGCCGATGGCATCGGAGCCATAGATGGACGAGGCGCCGTCACGCAGGATCTCGGTGCGCTGCAGCGCCATGCGCGGGATCACATTGGCCGACACGTACTGGTCCTGCAGCGGCTCGTTGGCCATGCGGCGGCCGTTCAGCAGCGTCAGCGTGCGCATCGGGCCGAGGCCGCGCAGGTTCAACACCGGGCCGGCGGCGCCCGAGTTGGTGCCCAGGGACTGGGACTGCGGCAGTTCGAGCACCAGGTCCTTCAGCTCGGTGTGGCCGCGCGCTTCCAGCTCCTCGGAGCGGATGGCCGACACCGGCAGCGCCGTCTCGCCGGCCACGCGCTTGATGGACGAGCCGGTGACCTGGATGCGCTCCATCGTCACGGGCGCATCGGCAGTCTGGGCCTGGGCGGCAGCGCACAGGCTCAGCACGGCGCCAGCGCACAGGGTGAGGCGGGCGCGGGCTTGCAAGGGTTTGATGCTCATGGGGTCTCCGTGGGTTCTTGTGTCGAATGCTTGCGGGCGTTCAGGGCGCCGGCGCCCAGCCGCCGGGCGCGCCGGTGGCGATGGTGGATTTGTGGAAGATCTCGGCGCGCGTCGCCAGCCCGGCGGCGGAATCGAGCTGTTTGGCCAGCACGACGTTGGTCGGCACGTTGGCCACCTTGACCGAGGCCACGCCGAGGCGCGCGCTGACGTCCAGCGGCGCGCCGGCCAGGTCCATGCTGCCGAACTCGCGCCAGCCGGCCGCGTCGGTGGCGGCGCCGTCGGCCGTGCCGGCCCAGGGCGGCGGGTTGCTGCTGCAGCTGCCCGTGCCCACGCCGGTCTTGCTGGTGCCGGTGCCGACGCACCAGCCCACCGGCAGGATGTGCGGGCCGATGCGCGTGTTGATGAAGGCGATGTTGTCGGTGTAGGTCGTCGCCGCGGTGCCGCCGCTGCGGGCGAGGTAGGCCTGTGTCACGCCGGGCTCTGCGGTCAGCGAGCTGTTCAGGAACACGAAGCCCTTGTCGCCGGCCGTGGCGCGCGACTGCAGGATGTAGCCGGGCGAGTTGCTGCCGGTGTCGACGACGGAGCGGATCTCGCTGTCCTCGAACAGGCTGGCCATCACGCTGCCCCAGATGAAGTCGACGTTGCCGGCGACCAGCGACTGGTAGATCCAGTTGTAGCCCTTGAGCTGCAGCGTGTCCTGCTGGCTCAGGAAGTTCATCTGCTTGGCGACGAAGCGCGCGGCCGCAGCCGTCGTGCTGGTGTTGAAGTAGATGGCCTCGGCCTGGTTGTCCCAGCTGCTGCTGCGCTGATGCGGGTTGTGCAGGGTGAAGTTCTGCAGCGTCAGCAGGTCCGAGGTCTCGACCAGCCAGGCCGCACGGCCGCCGCCAAGCACGCGGTGGCCGACCGTCCGGCCCGAGGTGCTGAGCGCGGTGCCGGCGGCAGCGGAACTCGCGCCGCTGCCCGAGTTCAGTGACTCGAAGTTCACGTCGCCCACCACCACGCCGTCGCGGCTCTCGCCGATGACGCTGAGGTTGGAGACCTTGCGCAGGACGTTCAGCTCGGGATAGCTGCCGTTGGCCAGGTGGATGGTCTTGGGCGTGGCGACGGTGTTGCAGCCATAGGTCGGCGAGCTGTTCGTCGAGCAGTGCTTCATGACCCAGTTCAGCGCGCCCTGCAGCGTGCGGAAGTCGGCCGCCGTGCCACCGTCGTCGACGTTCAAGGTGGTGTAGCTCGCCGGGGCGGCGCGGGTCGTGAACTTCCAGTTGTCGGCCTTGCTGATGCCGGCAAAGGCGGCGCCCTTGATGGTGCCGGCCAGCACCGAGGCGTCCATGGTCACGTAGTAGGTCGTGCCGAAGTCCAGCTTGTTGCTGCGCAGCTTGACCGAGGCCGTGGCACCCTTGACGGTCACCGGGCGGTACCAGACATAACGCGCAAACGTGGCGCCATCGGGCATGGCGCCCAAGGCCAGCGCATCGATCTCGAGGTTGGTGCGGGCCAGCACGGTCTGCGTGTCGGTGCTGGACGGCGCGTTGCTGAGGTCGATGCTGTCCACCAGCACGTCGTCGCTGGCGCGGAAGACGTTGACCTTGCCGGTCGTGCCGATGGCCGGCGGCGCATCAAAGGACAGCGACAGGCGCGTGTCGGTGTGCACGCCGGTCTCGTTGGCGGCGGGCGCCTTGGTGCCCGCCACGTCGTTGACATTGCCGTTGCCGCTGATCTGGGTCGTCAGCTTGCCCGCGCCTGCTTGCGCCAGCGCATTGACCTTGACCAGCATCACCGGCCGCGGCTTGAAGGCATAGCCCGGCGTGAAGGGCGTGCCCGCCGCCACGCTGCAGGTGCCGAGTGGCGCGCCGTTGAGTGTGGAGCCGCTGTCCTGGAATACGCCGGTGCGGTCAGCGCTGGCGTAGACCACGACGCCGTTGCAGCCGACCGCGCCATCGACCGCGAAGACGTTGGCGTTCGACAGGATGTTGGCCGCCTTGCCCACGCCGACGCTGTAGCTGTGTGCATAGGGGCTGGCCGACTTGCTGCCGACGAAGTAGTTGTTGAACACGTGCACCTGCCCGAAGCGCACGCGGGGTACCCGCTGGCTCACGCCGCTGAAGACGTTGTTGGCGATGGTGACGCGCAGCTTGCCGGCGTCGCTGGTCTGGCTGTCGGAACCGCCGATCAGCATGGACTTGTCGTGCTTGGTGACCAGGTTGTAGGAGACCGTGACCAGGTCGGCGCCCTTGGTGATGTCGATGGCGCCGTCATGGCACTGCTTGGTCTTGCCGTTCTCGATGGGCAAGGTGTCGTCGGTGACCGGCGCGTCGGTGATGGTGTTGCGGTCGATCCAGACCTGCGTGGCCGTGACGATGCCGATGGCGTCATAGGCCGAGTTCCAGTTGCCAAGTGACCCGTCGTTCGGATCCCACACGGGGCCGACGTCGCAGGGCGCGACGATGTGCAGGTTGCGCACGATGACTTGGCTGACGCTGGTGATGTCGATCCAGGCATTGACGAAGCCGGCGCCGGGGCCTTCGCCGATCAGCGTGGTGTTGCTCGTCAGGCGCACGCGCGCCCTGACCTTCTGGTCCGCCGTGTGCGCGAAGGGCGTGCCCTCGGTCATGTCGATGGTGCCGGCCACCTTGATGATCTTGGGCAGGTTGCCGCCGTTGGCGAGTGCGTTCAGCAGCTCGGTGCGGCTGGTCACCGTGTAGATGTGATCGGGCGTGGCTGCGGCGCCGCCGACCGTGCCGGCGCCCCAGCCGTCGGCGGGTGCGACCTGCTGGGCCACGTCCACGGCATGCGCCGGCAGGCTCGCCGCCAGCAGCACGGCAATGCAGCTGAGGTGCTTGAAGGCCTTCATGCGACAGCCCTCCGACGCAGGGCCAGCAGGCCCAGGCCCGCGGCGAGAAGCGCGAGGCTGGTCGGCTCGGGCACGGCCGTGACGGCGATCTGCGTCGTGAAGCTGCCGAACTCGCCGGTGAAGACCAGGTTGTTCAACGTCAGGCTGACGCTGTCGGGCCCGACGACTTGCAGGCCGACCGTGCCACTGCCCACGCCGCCCAGGTCCAGCGGCGTGAAGCCGCTGATGGGCGCAGCCAGGCCGGCGAAGCTGAAGGTCAGCGTGTAGCTGCCGGCCAGGCCGGCGGCGCCGCTGTTGTTCCAGACCTGCACGCGGCCGTCGCTGAAGAAGTCGACCGCGATGGCGTAGTCACCGGTCAGGAATTCCGGTTCGGCTGGCGCCAGGGTCGTGATGTGGCTGCCAGGCTCATCGGCGAAGAGGTGGTCCTGGCCCAGCAGGGCCTGGCTGGCGCCGCTGACCTGGCCGGTGATGAGGGTGCCTGCGGGCAAGGGGTCGGCCGCGTGGGCTGCGGCAGTCGCCAGGCATGCGGCGGCTGCGACCGCCAGGGTCAGTTGCGTCTTCATGACTTGTCTCCGTGGTGAGGTCTGGCGTACCGATCGGCCGCCGACTCTTCTGTGGATTCCGCGGGACCTGCAGGGTCGCGCAAGCAAACAGGAGCGCAGACGGCTGGTCTGGGCTCCTCGCTGATCTATGCCGAGAGCGGGCTAGAACTTGTAGCGGGCGCCAACCGCGAACTCGCGGCCGGTGTAGTGGTTGACCACCACGTTGTTCATCGCACGCGAGATGAACTGGTCGTTGGGCTGGTTGGTCAGGTTGATGGCCTCCAGCGTGAACTCCAGCTGCTTGGAGTACTTGTAGCCCAGCGACATGTCGACGTTGAAGGTCTTGTTCTTGCCCGCCACGTCCTGGTTGTTGCCGGCCGGGACGGTGTTGAGGAAGGCCGAGCGCGCCGAGCCGGACACGCGGCCACTGAAGGTGCCGTCGTCGTAGTAGACCGACAGGTTCCAGGAGCGCGGCGACAGATTGATCAGGTCCTCGGTCACCGTGGTCGTGGTCAACGCGGTGGCCGACAGCACGTACTCCATCTTGGACTTGACCTGCGTGAAGTTGGCCAGCACGCCGAAGTTCTTGCCGATGCCGGGCAGGAAGGTGAACGGCTGCTGCACGTTGATCTCGAAGCCGGAGAGCTTGCCGCCATTGCTGTTGATCGGCGCGCTGACGCGGAAGATCTCATCACCGGTGAAGTTCGTCGGCAGCAACGACATCGGCAGGCCGGTCTGGTTGAAGGCCATGTCGCGACCCCGGGTCAACACGAAGCTGCTGATGTCCTTGTGGAAGACGCCCAGGCCGACGAAGGCGTTCCTGGAGTGATACCACTCAAGGCTGGCGTCGGCCGTGGTGGCGCGATAGGGGTCCAGCGCGGGGTTGCCGCCGGTGTAGCTCAGCGTGCCGGTGGTGCTGAGCGTGCCGCCGGGGTTCAGGCTCTGCAGCGGCGGGCGCGACATGACCTTGGCGGCTGCCACGCGCAGCATCAGGTCACGGGCCAGGCTGACCGACAGGTTGGCGGAGGGCAGCCAGTCCTTGTAGGTGCGCTCGGCCGTGACCGCGCTGCCGCCGCCGGTGGCGAGGTAGCCGGTGGCAGAGATGGCCGTCTTCACATGGCGGGCGCCGAGGTTGCCCTTGATCGGGAAGCCGCCCAGGCGGGTGTCGAACTCGGCCTGCAGCCAGGCGCCGGTGTCGGTCTCGGTGATGGCGCGGTTGCCGCCGCGCGCATTGCCGTTGGTGATGGAGGTCAGGCGGTAGTCGCCGGGACCGCCGGCGGGGCCGTTCTGCAGGCAGTTGCAGTAGATGTCGTAGGCCGAGGCGATGGCGGGCAGGCTGGGAATGACCCAGGAGGTCACCGAGCCGGCCGGCAGGTTCTGGCCCTTGCCGAAGCCGTCAAGCGTCGTCACCAGGCTGTTGGGCAGCACGTTGGCCGGCAATGCGGTCATGGTCTCGACCGTGCGGCGCATGTCGAAGCTGTTGAAGCTGAACTGCTTGTAGCTGACGCCACCCTTGACCGTCAGCGCCGAGTTCACATCCCAGGCCAGGTCGACGGTCAGCACGTCCTGGCGGTTTTTCACGCCGTTGGGGCGGATGCGGACTTCGCTGGGCGTGAAGTTGGTGATGCTGGTCGCACCCACCGGCACGCCGTAGATCGCGAAGCCGCCGCTGGACGTGCTGGGGTTGAGGGTGCCGTACTTGATCAGCGGCGCGCGGTCGTCGCTGCGGGCGTCGTACTCGTAGCCGTTGACGTTGGGCGCCTCCAGCGTGGTGGTGGTCTGGACGGGGTTGTTGAAGCGCGACGTGGCGCGGCCGCCGCGCACGGTCAGCTTCATGGCGTCGCCGATGTCCTGCTCGATGGTCAGGGTCGGCTGGCTGAACTCGGTGCTGAGCTCGTCGAAACGCTGCTCGGAGCGGATGTCCACACCGTTGAACTTGCCGTAGACCAGTTGGCCGCTGGGCGCGAACTCGGCCGCAACGACGCTGGTCTGCTGCTTGCCACCGGCCGACAGCGCACGGCTGAAGGAGATGGCTTCCAGGAAGTCTTCCTGGCGGGTCGCATCGAGCTTGCTGTAGAGCATGTCGAAGGTCAGCAGCATCGTGTCCGACGGCCGAACCTGGACGGAGCCCGTCAGGCCCAGGCGGGACTGGTCATGCGTGAGGCGGCCGTAGCGCGGCAGGCGCGGGTGGAAGTTGGTGGCCTTGCTGGCTTCGTTGTAGGCGGCCAGGTTCTCCGGCGTGTTGGGCAGGCGGGCCACACCTTGGGCAGCGGGGCCGCAGGTGGTGGCGGTGGAGCCGGTCGGCAGGTTGGCCGTGACGCCCTGCGGCGGGCACCAGCCGCTGACGGCATTGCCACTGGACGGGCCGTTGTCCCAGCGCACCGTGCTGAAGCCTTCTTCGTAGATCTTGCGCTGCGAATAGGCGCCCGACAGCAGCACGCCGATCTTCTTGTCGGCGAAGGTGTTGGAGATCAGGAAGGAGGTCTTGGGCGTGGTCGTGCCCGACAGCTGGTTGTAGGTGCCCTTGACCGAGACGGCGGCCACGAAACCCTTCATGTCGAAGGGGCGCGCGGTCTGGAGGTCGATGGTGGCGCCCAGCGAGCCTTCGTCCACGTCGGCCGAGCTGCTCTTGCGCACGGTCAGCGAGTTGAAGAGGTCGGCGGCGAAGACGTTGAAGTCAAACGCGCGGGTGCGGTTCGCGCCGCCGGAGCTGTCGGTGCCGCCGGTGGTGGCCAGCGCCTCGATGCCGTTGATGCGAGTGCGGGCGAAGTCGCCGCCCAGGCCGCGCACGGTGATGTTGCGGCCTTCGCCGGCGTCACGGTCAATGACGACGCCCGGGATGCGCTGCAGCGACTCGGCGAGGTTGGTGTCCGGGAACTTGCCCATGTCCTCGGCCTTGATGACATCGACGATTCCCTTGTCCTGGCGCTTGGCGTTCAGCGCGCTTTCCAGCGACGCGCGGATGCCGGTGACCGTGACGGTCTCCAGCTGGGCCGACGCGGCCGGTGCGGTCTGGGCCCAGGCAGGCGCGGCGGACAGCGCGGCAAGGGCGGCGGCCATGGCGACCGGGCGCACGGCAGGGCGGTGGGATGAACGGAATGCGGGCATGGGTGTCTCCTGGTACAGGCCGCCTGCGCGCTTTGGCGCGTCGGCGGCTCTCGGGTTATGCAAGGCTTTGTGTCAAACCCGGGCGCACGCAGGGCACCCGTAATCTCTGCGCCGGCGACGCTGCAGTGCGAGCGCCGGCTCTTGTCACGTCGCGCCTACAGGTAGGCGCTGCGACAAGGGGAAAACTGCTCCAGCAGAGCCGCAGCGGCGCCCGGCGCGGCAACGCGGCGGGACTTCCGGATCGCGTCGTCGTCGGGGAAGCAAGTGCTCATGGTCGTGCTCGTTTGGCTGGCTTGTGAACGATGATAGGTGCAAGCTGGCAAAATCGGAACACCGGTTCACTAAATAGAAACCATGATTCCGCAACACTTGGAGCCCACCTAAGCTCTGGTTGTCCAGGAATTTGGAACCGCGTTTCAACTCTACCGGTCTCACCTGCAAGCCCGCAACGCCCTGCACGGAAATCTGCCACGCAAGTCACGGCGACAGCCACCACAGGCCACGCCGACCCACTGGGCCATGGCCTCCAGCCCATGACCACCCTGCCCTGAACGGAAAAACAAAATGGTGCTCGACAACTTCAATCTGGCCGGCAAGACGGCCATCGTGACCGGCTGCAACACCGGCCTCGGCCAGGGCATGGCGCTGGCGCTGGCACAGGCCGGCGCTGACGTCGTCGGCGTCAACGTCTCCGAACCCGACGAGACCAAGGCCGGCGTCGAGGCCCTGGGCCGCCGCTTCCTCGACCTGCGCGCCAACCTGGGCGACACCAGTTGCATCCCTGACCTGGTGGCCCAGGCCAAGGCGCTGAACGGCGAGGTGCACGTCCTCGTCAACAACGCCGGCATCATTCGCCGAGAGGACGCCATCAAGTTCTCGGAGGCGGACTGGGACGATGTGATGGACCTGAACCTGAAGTCGGTGTTCTTCCTGTCGCAGGCCGTGGCCAAGGTCTTCATGGCCCAGGGCAAGGGCGGCAAGATCGTCAACATCGCATCGATGCTGAGCTTCCAGGGCGGCGTGCGCGTGCCTTCGTACACGGCCAGCAAGAGCGGTGTCATGGGCATCACGCGCCTGATGGCCAATGAATGGGCTTCGCACGGCATCAACGTCAACGCCATCGCCCCAGGCTACATGGCCACCAACAACACCGCCGCGCTGCGCGCCGACGAGCAGCGCAACGGCGCCATCCTCGACCGCATCCCCGCCGGCCGCTGGGGCAAGCCCGAGGACCTGGCCGGCCCGGTCGTGTTCCTGGCATCGACGGCGTCGGACTACGTCAATGGCTACACCATCGCCGTGGACGGCGGCTGGCTCGCGCGCTGAGAAAAAACCAAAGGCAACCACAGAGGCACAGAGCCACGGAGCAAATGCAAGTCGGCTGCTTCTCTGTGCCTCTGTGGCTCCGTGGTTGCATTTCTGCACTTGATTCATCCACGCCATGAAATCCACGGAACGCAAGTTTGAATTCCTCACCCGCGAGGACCCCGACACCGGCGCGCGCGTCACGCGCCTGACGCCGCCCGATGTCACCTGCCATCGCAACTACTTCTACCAAAAGTGCTTCACGAACGACGGCGCCAAGCTGATGTTCGGCGGTGAGTTCGGCCCGCAGCCCAGCCCGAACTGGAACCTGCACCTGCTGGACCTGCCCTCACAGACGGCCATCCAGCTGACCGACGGCGCGGGTGAGAACACGTTCGGTGCCTTCATGAGCCCGGACGACCGCTTCGTCTACTTCGTGCGCGGCGACCGCAACCTGATCCGCCTGGAGCTGTCGACTCTCAAGGAAGAAGTCGCCTACGTCGTGCCCGACGGCTGGGTGGGCTACGGCACCTGGGTGTCCAACAGTGCCTGCACGAAGATGGTCGGC
Organism: Pelomonas sp. Root405; assembly: GCF_001425165.1. Lineage (GTDB taxonomy): Bacteria > Pseudomonadota > Gammaproteobacteria > Burkholderiales > Burkholderiaceae_C > Pelomonas. The sequence continues at coordinate 1,365,292 of NZ_LMDU01000001.1, read as the reverse complement.
ATCGAGATCTCGGCCGCCGACTGGTTCCCGCTGAACACCTGGCAGAAGTTCAACGAGATGTTCCACAAGCGGCCGCTGTGCCGCCTGTTCAGCGTCGACCTGGCGACGGGCAAACGCACCGTCATCCTGGAACAGCGCGGCTGGCTGGGCCACCCGCAGTACCGCCCCTTCGACGACAACACCGTCGCCTACTGCCACGAAGGCCCGCACGACCTGATCGATGCGCGCATGTGGTTCATCAACGAGGACGGCACTAACCGCCGCTGCGGCAAGGAACACCTCGACGGCGAGAGCTGCACGCACGAGTTCTGGGTGCCGGACGGCAGTGCCATGATCTACGTCAGCTACAACGTCAAGTCGCCCGAGCGCTGGATCTACAGCCTGGACCCGGTCACGCTGGAGAACAAGCTGCTGACCGCCATGCCGCAGTGCTCGCACCTGATGAGCAACCACGACGGCACCTTGATCGTCGGCGATGGCGTGGGCAAAGTCAGCCATGACAGCACGGCCAGCAACGCGATGCTGGTGGGCGACCCCTATCTGCACCTGTTCGACCTGAAGGCCGGCACGACGCGGCCCATCGCCAGGCATGACAGTGGCTGGGACGTCTACAAGGACAACCGCCAGGTCACGCACCCTCACCCGAGCTTCACACCGGACAACAAGCAGGTGCTGTTCAGCTGCGACAAGGAGCGCGACAGCGGCGTCGAGCCGGCCCTCTACCTGGCGGACCTGTGAAGCGCGCACTGGCCCTGCTGGGTTTGCTTGCAGTCACGGCAGTTCACGGGCAAGCACGCCCGCAGCTGCCGGCCGAGCGGGCCGCCGCGCATACCGCGGCGGCCTACCTCGGCGACTGGCAGCCCGCAGCGCTGGCTGACCTCGGCGTCACGCCGCCCGACTTCGTCGTCAAGCCGGGCGAGTCCGTGCAGGCCGCCATCGACAAGGTGCCGGATCAGGCCAAGGAGGGCGACAAGCGCTGGGTGATCCACATCCAGCCCGGCACCTACCGCGGCCCGCTGTGCATCAAGGACAAACCGCCGCTGGCGTTGGTCGGCTCGGCGCTGGACGCCGGCGCCGTCGTGCTGGTGGACAACCGCTTCTCCGGCAAGCCCAAGGGCGAGACCGAGCCCGCCCACCCGTGCTGGCCCGAGTTGGGCAAGACGACCATCGGCACCAGCGGCAGCACCAGCATGCTGGTGCAGAGCAACGACGTGCAGCTGATCTCGCTGACCATCGCCAACGACGCCATGGACGGCGTGCGCCGCGGCGAGGCCTACCCGCCCGGCGTCGGTGAAAGCGGCGGCGCACAAGCGGTGGCACTGACGCTGATGGGCGACCGCATCCAGCTCGAAGGCGTGCGGCTGCTGGGCCACCAGGACACGCTGTATGCCAAACGCCGCGCACCGGACGCGCCCGCACGGCAGCTGATCCGCCACAGCCTCGTCGCCGGCGACGTGGACTTCATCTTCGGCAATGCCGTGCTTGTCATCAGCCACAGCACCATCCTGAGCCGCGCCAACCGCCGCGCGCCCGGCCAGGGCGGCATCGTGCTGGCACCCAGCACGGCGCCCGACACGCCGCAAGGCTTTCTCGTCACGCACAGCCGCTTCGTCGGCGAACCGGGTCTTGCCGTCGGCAGCGCCGCCATCGGCAGGGCCTGGGATGCAGGCGTCAAGCACGGCACCTGGGCGGCAAGCGTCAGCCCCAATGGGGTGGCCGTCGTGCGCGACAGCGAGATCGGCGCCCACATCGGCCCCTGGACCACCAGCACCTCGCGCCGGCCGTTCGACGCCGCGACCAACCGCCTTTTCGAGTTCAACAACCGCCCATGAACCTGACCCGCCGCGACCTGATCGCACTCGCCGCCCTGCCCGCCGTCGGCGCCTGCGCGACGCTGCCCGAACAAGCCGGCCCGCTGGGCTGGGCCGGTGTCGGCAAGACCACCGGCGGCGCCGGTGCCAGGCCGGAGCACATCGTCGACGTGCGCGACCGCGCCGGCCTGGATGCAGCGCTGCGCCTGGGCGACGTACCCAAGATCATCCGCGTGCACACCTTGATCGACCTGGGCCCGGGCGGCGTCGAGTCCTTCCGCGACCCGGCCTTCGACTTCGACGCCTTCGACCGCGCCTTCAATCCCGCCACCTGGGGCCGCGACGATCCCAAGGGCCCGCTGGAAGACGCCCGCGCCCGCTCCGCCAAACGGCAGGCGCAGGCCATCTCCGTGCGCCTGCCGTCCAACACGACGCTCATCGGCGCCGCGCCAGGCGCCGGCTTCCAGCACGGCGCGCTGATCCTGAACAAGGTCAGCAACATCATCATCCGGGACCTGAGCTTCTCGGACGCGTATGACCACTTCCCCGCGTGGGAGCCGCGCGACAACGGCCATGGCGAGTGGAACTCGGCCTATGACCCACTGAGCCTCACCGGTGCCGAGCGCGTCTGGGTAGACCACTGCCACTTCGACGACGGCAAGCGCCCCGACCACCTCGAACCCGTCCGGCTCGGGCGCCGCGTGCAGCACCACGACGGCCTGCTCGACATCACTCTTGCCAGCGACCTGGTCACCGTGTCCTGGTGCCGCTTCCGCGACCACGACAAGACCATGCTGATCGGCGGTAGCGACAGCAACGTCGGCGACGACGGCAAGCTGCGCGTGACGCTGCACCACAACCACTTCCACGCCTGCAAGGAGCGCACGCCGCGGGTGCGCTTCGGCCGCGTGCACCTGGCCTGCAATCTCTACAGCGCCGACCGAGCCGAGGACTTCGGCTATTCCCTGGGCGTGGGCTTCCAGTCGCGCGTCGTCGCGGAATCCAATGCCTGGGAACTGCCCGCCGGCATCGCACCCGGCCAGCTGATCCGGCGCCTGAAGGGCACGGCACTCGCCGACCGCGGCGGCAACCGCCTCAATGGCCGACCCGTGGTGCTGTCCACCGAGGGCCTGTCACCCGACGTCGGCTGGCGGCCGGAGGACGTCTACGACACCACGGCGCTGCGCCCGGCCGACCCCAATCGTCTTGTTGAGCAAATACGCACTGGCGCGGGTCCGCGCCGCGCCTGAGTCAGAATCCGTCTCTCCGAATCCCGGAACAAGCGCCCGAAAGAATCAAAACGATGGACGAAGACATTGGCGATTCAAAGCAACCGGAATCGGTTGCGGCGGTACTCAAGGTGTTCGCCATCCTGAATGCGCTTGGCGAACGCAGTGACATCGGTATCACTGAACTGTCGGTGCGCCTGGCCATGCCCAAGGCCACGGTCTACCGTTTCCTGCAGACGATGAAGAGCCTGGGCTATGTGCGCCAGGAGGCCGACAGCGAGCGCTACGGCCTGGCCATGCGCATGTTCGAGATTGGCGCCAAGGCCCTGCCCTCGCCCGAGCTGGTCGACCTGGCTAAGCACCACATGCAGATGCTGGCCGACGCCACCGGCGAGACCGTCCACCTGGGCAGCCTGATCGACAGCGAGATCATCTACATCCACAAGGTCGACTCGCGCCACATGCTGGGCATGTACTCGCGCATCGGCCGCCGCGCGCCGCTGCACTGCACGGCCATCGGCAAGGTGCTGATGGCCTGGGAGCACCCCGAGCGCCGGGATCGCATCCTCGACGGCGCCACCTTCACGCGCTTTCGCGAGAAGACCATCACCGAACGCCCGGCCTTCCTGGCCGAACTGGCCACCGTCAAGCGCCAAGGCTTCGGCGAGGACCGCGAGGAATTCGACGACCACATCCGCTGCCTGGGCGTTCCCATCTTCGACCGCCTGGGGCAGCCCATCGCGGGCATGAGCGTGTCCTTCCCGACCTTCCGCTTCGATGTCGAGAAGGCGCCCGAGGTCGTCAAGATGCTGCAGAACGCCAGCAAGGACATCTCCGAGAAGCTCGGCTGCACGAACTTTCCGATCACGATCGGCGGTTGAGCTGACGCCCAGGGCCTGTTAACACTGCGGCAGTGGGTCGCGTTGTGGCCAGAAAGGCCGCGAGCAAGGCGCAAAGCGGAGCCGGGTTGGACACCCGGCGAGCATTTGCAACGCCGCGCGCGGCCTTTCTGGCCACAACCCGAAGGGAAGGCCTGCCGCCAGGGGCCACTCGGCGTTGCGCCACTTGCCCGCACATCAGTGCGGGCGGCGTGTCGCGCCTTGATTGGCCCCTGGCGGCAGGCCTTCGCGACCCATTGCCGTAGCGTTAACAGGCCCTAGTTCGTTGTCGCCCCAGGGACGCAGGGGGCCCTGGCGCGGTGCTTCAATGGCGGCTGTTGCTTGAAGAGACAGCCCACCATGAGCCAAATCAATCGCCAGATCGTCCTCGCCTCGCGCCCCAAGGGCGAGGTCACGCCCGAGAACTTCCGCCTCGTCGAGGCGCCGCTCGCCGCGCTGACCAACGGTCAGGTGCGCGTGCGCAACCACTTCCTGAGCCTCGACCCCTACATGCGCGGCCGCATGAACGAGAGCAAGAGTTACGCGGCCTCGCAGCCGCTGGACGAGGTGATGATCGGCGGCACGGTCGGTGAGGTGGTCGAGTCGAAAAACGCCAACTTCGCCGTCGGCGACAAGGTCGTCGGCATGGGCGGGTGGCAAGAATTCCAGACCGTCGATGCGACGCAGCGCGGCGTGCTGCAAAAGGTCGACACGACCCACATCCCCCTGTCCGCCTACCTCGGCTCGGTCGGCATGCCCGGCGTGACGGCCTGGTACGGCCTGATGAAGATCATCAACGTGAAGGCCGGTGAAACGGTCGTCGTCAGCGCCGCCAGCGGCGCCGTGGGCAGCGTCGTCGGCCAGCTCGCCAAGGCGCGCGGCGCCCGCGCGGTGGGCATCGCCGGCGGCACCGACAAATGCCGCTACGTCGTCGAGGAGCTGGGCTTCGACGCCTGCATCGACTACAAGCAGCACGCCGATGTGCGCTCGCTGTCCGCGGCATTGAAAGCCGAGTGTCCGAACGGCATCGACGGTTACTTTGAGAACGTGGGCGGCTACATCCTCGACGCCGTGCTGCTGCGTGCCAATGCCTTCAGCCGCGTGGCCATGTGCGGAATGATCTCGGGTTACGACGGCCAGCCCATTCCGATGGCGGCGCCCCAGCTCATCCTCGTCAACCGCATGAAGGTCGAGGGCTTCATCGTGTCCGAGCACATGGAAGTCTGGCCCGAGGCGCTGAAGGAGCTGGGCGGCATGGTCGCCACCGGCAAACTCAAGTTCCGGGAATCCATCGCCGAAGGCCTCGCCTCGGCGCCCGAAGCTTTCATCGGTCTGCTCAAGGGCAAGAACTTCGGCAAGCAGCTGGTGAAATTGACTTGATGCGCTGGACCTGCCTGCGCTTTGATGAGCTGAGCGTGCAGCAGCTCTACGACGTGCTGGCGCTGCGCTCCGAGGTCTTCGTCGTCGAGCAGAACTGCGTGTTTCTCGACATCGACGGGCTGGACCCGCTGACGCTGCACCTACTCGGCAGCAGTGACGACGGCGCCCTCAAGGCCTATGCGCGGCTGATCCCGCCTGACGTGAAGGCGCCGGACGCCCTCATCGGCCGCGTCGTCACGTCGCCTGCCGCGCGCGGCGGCGGCACCGGCCGTGTGCTGATGGCCGAGGCCGTCGCGAAGTGCGAGCGGTTGTGGCCTGGCCATGCCATCACGCTGCATGCCCAGGCGCATCTGGAGCGCTTCTACGGCAGCTTCGGCTTCGGGCCGGTCGGCGATCCCTACATCGAGGACGGCATCCCCCACATCGAGATGAGAAAGCCATGACGAAGAAAACCGCAGTGATCACCGGCGCCGGCTCCGGCTTCGGCCTCGAAACCGCCCGCCTCGCCGCAGCACGCGGCATGAACCTCGTTCTCGTCGACGTGCAGGCCGATGCGCTGGAGAAAGCCGTCGCGGAGTTCAGCCAGGTCGAAGTCCTGTCCCGCGTCGTCGATGTCGCCAGGGCCGACCAGATGCAGGCGCTGGCCGACGCCGTGCAGGAACGCTTCGGCGCGCCCCACTTCGTCTTCAACAACGCCGGCGTCGGCTCGGGCGGCCTGATCTGGGAGAACTCGCTGGCCGACTGGGAATGGGTGCTGGGCGTCAACCTGATGGGCGTCGTGCACGGCGTGCGCCTGTTCACGCCCATGATGCTGGCCGCGGCAAAAGCCGACGCGAACTACGCGGGCCACATCGTCAACACCGCCTCCATGGCAGGCATGCTGAACCCGCCCAACATGGGCGTCTACAACGTGTCCAAGCACGCGGTCGTGTCGCTGTCGGAGACGCTCTATCAAGACCTGTCCCTCGTCACCGACCAGATCCACGCCTCGGTGCTCTGCCCCTTTTTCGTGCCCACCGGCATCAACCAGAGCCACCGCAACCGCCCGGGCGAGTTCGCTGTCAGCAAGCCCACCAAGAGCCAGCTGATCTCCCAGGCGCAGACCGACAAGGCCGTGTCCTCCGGCAAGCTGACCGCTGCCGACGTGGCGGCGATGGTCTTCGACGCCATCGACCACAACAAGTTCTACATCTTCAGCCACCCCCAGGCGCTGGCCGGCGTGCAGACGCGGCTGGAAGACGTCATGCTGCTGCGCAACCCGACCGACCCGTTCGCCGACCGGCCCGAGATCGGCGCCGGTTTGCGGGCCAAGCTGCGGGCCGATTGAGCCCGCCCGGCGGGGCCGACCGCCGGGCGGCCTCGCCCCCGCTGGCGCCACGCTAGCGGGACGACACGCTTTTGCTGATCAAGCCAATGACAGGCGCGCCGGATCGGGCGCGGCCTGCGGCCGCGCTGCGCGTCGCGACAGCTGGAAGGCGCTGAAATTCCGCCGTTGATCGTGGCGGCGCTCAGGGTTCACGACAGGCCACGACGCATCAGCAAATGGGATACTTGTCTCACGGAACGACAGGCCACAAAAAATGAAACTGCCTTCCATTCCAACAAGAGACAGCATTTCATGAGCAGAACGATCTCGTTGAAGCACACGCTGAGCTACGGCAGTGCCAACCTGCTGGGCAGCGGCGCCCTGGCCATTGCATCGGCCTGGCTGCTCTATTTCTACACGACCTTCTGCGGCCTCACGGTGGTCGAGGCGGCCACGATCTTCGCGGTGGCCAACATCATCGATGCCATCAGCAACCCGGTGATCGGCTATGTCAGCGACAACTTCTACAACACGCGACTGGGCCGCAAATTCGGGCGTCGACGATTTTTCATCCTGCTCGGTATTCCGGCGGTCCTGATTTATCCGCTGCTGTGGCTCGAAGGTTTCGGGTTCTGGTACTACCTGAGCATGTTCGTGCTGTTCGAGCTGGTTTACACCATGATCATGGTGCCGTATGAAACCCTAGCCACCGAGATGACCGACGATTTCGCCGTGCGCTCCAAGCTCACGGGTTCCAAGGCCATGTTCGGCAAGGTCGCCAACTTCCTGGCCGCCTTCATCCCGGCCCAGCTGTTCCTGGTCTACAGCAAGGATTCGGCCACGCCCTTCCTGCTGACCGGCATCATCTACGCCCTCATCATGTGTGGCGCCATGGCGGCCCTCTACTTCATGTCCTGGGAGCGGCCCGTGCACGAGGTGGTGCAGGAGCGTGCCGGCAGCTTGTGGCAAGCGCTCAAGAAGCTGTGCAAGGACATGCTGTCCACCTTCCACCTGAAGATATTCCGCAAGCACCTCGGCATGTATCTGCTGGGGTTTGGTGCGGAATGGCTGTTCGCCTCGATATTCACCTACTTCATCATCTTCGCCATCGGCCAGGACAAGGCCACGGTTGGTTATCTGAACAGTTTCAGCTCGGTGATGCAGTTGATATCGACCATGCTGTTCATCGGCCTGTGCATCAAATTCGGTTTTGCCCGGCCGTACCGGATTGCCCTGCTGGTCGTCTGCGGCAGCGTGCTGGCCTACGCGGCGCTGTTCTATCTCGGCTGGTCCAAGGAGACCACCGTCATCGCGCTGTTCGCCATCACCGCCGTGTTCGGCCTGGGCACCGGCGGCGTTTACTACATCCCCTGGACGGTCTACACCTTCCTGGCCGATGTCGACGAGGTGCTGACCGGCCGCCGGCGCGAAGGCATCTATGCCGGCGCGATGACCTTCGCCGGCAAGATCACCCGCTCGATCATCGTTTTCGCGATGGGCTGGGTGCTGGGTCAATTCGGCTTCCTGTCGGGCCAGGCCACACAGCCGGACACGGCCGTCAACGCCATCGTCGGCATCTTCACGCTGGGCGTGATCGCCCTGGGCCTGGGCGGCGTCTACTACACCTACCAGATGAAGCTGGACCGCAAGAACCATGCGGTCCTGCTGCAGGAGATTGCCCGCATCAAGGCCGGTGGCCGCATCGCCGACGCCCCTGCCGAAGCCCGCGCCGTCGCGGAGGAGTTGACCGGCTGGAAGTACGAACAGTGCTGGGGCAACAACGCGCTGGCGCCCGAGGGGTCGAACGCGACGGTCAGGGCCTGAACGGCGGGAACGTCTCCATCGGGGCGCTGACCGAACGGGTTCCTAGAATCCGGCATGCATCCCAATGAAGTTCTCATGGCCGACATCGCCATCATCGGCGGCGGCCCCGCCGGCCTGATGGCGGCCGAGGGGCTGGCCGCCGCGGGCCACGCCGTCACCGTCTTCGACGCCAAGCCCAGCGTCGGCCGCAAGTTCCTGCTGGCCGGCAAGGGCGGCCTCAACCTGACCCACTCCGAACCGTTCGAGCTCTTCGTCGGCCGCTTCCGCGAGCGCGCGACGCACATCGAGCCGCTGCTGCGCAGCTTCGATGGCGACATGCTGCGTGACTGGGCTGCCGGTCTGGGCGTCGAGACCTTTGTCGGCACTTCCGGCCGCGTCTTTCCCACGGACCTCAAGGCCGCGCCGCTGCTGCGGGCCTGGCTGCATCGCCTGCGAGCTGCGGGCGTGAAGTTCGCAATCCGCCACCGCTGGACCGGCTGGGCGGAGGACGGCGCCTTGCGCTTCGACGCGCCCGATGGCGAGCGACTCGTCAAGCCGCGCGCGACCTTGCTGGCGTTGGGCGGCGCCTCCTGGCCGCAGCTCGGCTCCGACGGCGCCTGGGCGCCCTGGCTGGCGGCGCGCGGTGTCGACATCGCACCGCTGCAGCCGGCCAACTGCGGCTTCGATGTCGGGCCGACGGCCGCCCACCCGAGCGGCGCGGGCTGGAGCGAGCGCTTCGCCACCGAGTTTGCGGGCCAGCCCATCAAACCGGTCGCTTTGGAGGCCGAAGGCTTTGCCAAGCGCGCCGGCGAGTTCGTCATCACGGCCACCGGCATCGAGGGCTCGCTCGTCTACGCGGTCAGCAGCCTGCTGCGCGACCAGATCACGCGCACCGGCTCGGCCACGCTGCACCTCGATCTGCTGCCCCAGCTCAGCCCCGAGCGTGTGTTCACCGAGGTGAGGCACCCACGCGGCAGCCGCTCGCTGTCGTCGCACCTGAAGAGCCGCCTGCACCTGAACCCGCTCAAGCTCGGCCTGCTGCACGAGCTGCTGACCCGCGAACAGATGCTCGATCCCGTGCAGCTGGCTGCCGCGATGAAGCACCTGCCGTTAACGCTGCATGCCCCGCGCCCGGTGGCTGAAGCGATCAGCACGGCCGGCGGCGTGCGCTTCGAGGCGCTGACCGACGGCCTGATGCTGAAGGCGCTGCCCGGCGTATTCGTTGCAGGTGAGATGCTGGATTGGGAAGCACCCACCGGCGGCTACCTGCTGACCGCCAGCATGGCCAGCGGTCGGGTGGCGGCTCAAGGTCTCCTAGATCGCCTGGCCGCCTGACACCTCGATGCGCTGGGCGTTCACCCAGCGGTTGTCCGCCGACAGCAGGCTGGCCACCATCGGCCCGATGTCGTCGGGGACGCCGGCGCGGCCCAGCGCCGTCATGCCGGCGAACAGCTGGTTGACCTCGGCGTTGTCCCGCACCGCGCCGCCGCCGAAATCGGTCTCGATGGCGCCCGGCGCCACCGTGTTGACCGCGATCCCGCGCGCGCCCAGCTCCTTGGCCAGGTAGACGGTCAGCACCTCGACCGCGCCTTTCACCGCGGCGTAAGCGCCGTAGCCGGGAAAGGACACGCGGGTCAGGCCCGACGACAGGTTGACGATGCGACCGCCGTCGGCCAGCAGCGGCAGCAGCGCCTGCGTCAGGAAGAACACGCCCTTGAAGTGGACGTTGACGAGGCCGTCGAACTGCGCCTCGGTGGTGTCGGCGATCAGCGCATGGTCGCCATGGCCGGCGTTGTTGACGAGGTGGTCGAACGTCGCGCGCGCCCAGTGCTGGCGTAGCGCCGCACGCAACTGTTCGGCAAAGGCAGCGAAGCCGGCGACGTCCGCCACGTCCAGGCGCAACGCGACCGCCTGGCGGCCGAGCGCGCGGATCTCGGCCACCAGGGCCTCGGCCGCATCCGCGCGGCGCTGGTAGGTGATGACGACGTCGCCGCCGCGGCGGGCGATGCTGAGGGCGGTGTTGCGGCCGAGGCCGCGGCTGGCACCGGTGATGAGGCTGATGGTGGTCATGAAGGCTCCTTTGAACGAAGGCCTTCATGCTCGGCGCGCAAGCCCCGGCGCGGTTGCCGGAAGCTGCCCATCCCTTGCCTGATCCCGCCGCAGCAGGCATCCAACGTGCGCCCCCGCTGTAGGCTGCCGGCCATGAACGACTTGCTCGATGCTGTCCGCCGCCACGCCGACGCCCGGGCCGACGCCCACGGCATCGCGCCCACCTCCATCGCCGGCTTGACCACCGTGCGGGCCACCGTGCCCGGCGGTCTGGTCTATGCCATTTCGCGGCCGCTGGTGGCGCTGCTCATGCAGGGCGGCAAGCAGGTCACGCAGGGCGCGCAGGTGCTGGACCTGTCGGCCGGCGAGTCGCTGCTGATCACGGCCGATGTGCCAACGGTCAGCCAGGTCACGCGCGCATCGCTGGCCGAGCCCTATTACTCGCTGGTGCTGGAGCTGGACCCGGCCGTCATCGCCGAGTTGACCGGGCAGATGCAAGCCGGCGCACCAGCGCAGACCGCGGCCGTGCGCACGCTGCCTACCGACGCCGAAGTGGCCGGCTCGGGGTTGCGGCTGCTGCAGTTGCTGGACCGGCCGGAGGCCGTGCCGGTGCTGCAGGCCTCGCTGCTGCGCGAGCTGCACTACTGGCTGCTGGCCGGCCGGCATGGCGCGGCGATCCGCCGACTGGGCTGGCCGGGCGGGCATGCCGAACGGATAGGCCGCGCCGTGGCGCTGCTGCGGCGCGAATACGCCAGCCGCTGGAGCGTCGAGCAACTGGCTGACGTGGCCGGCATGAGCGCCTCCGCCTTCCACCGCCATTTCCGTGCGACGACCTCACTGTCGCCGTTGCAGTTCCAGAAGCAGTTGCGGCTGATCGAGGCCAGGCGGCTGATGCTGGCGGAGGGCCTGCTCGCCAGCAGCGCCGCCTTTGCCGTGGGCTACGAAAGCGTGCCCCAGTTCACGCGCGAGTACGGTCGCCTGTTCGGCCAGCCGCCGGTGCGCGACGTGGCCGCGGCGCGGCTCGGCGCCCAGGCCGCCTGAGCAGGGCCGGCGCGGGGGCCGCATGGCAAAATCGCGGGCTTTTTGCCGCGCTGAACCGCCATTCCGAGGCCCCCGTTTTGGACCACTTGATCTCCCAACTGATCGTCTCCCAGATTGCCGCCGAGCTGAAGGTCAGGCCCGCCCAGGTGCAGGCCGCTGTCGAGCTGCTGGATGGCGGCGCCACCGTGCCCTTCATCGCCCGCTACCGCAAGGAAGCCACCGACGGCCTCGACGACATCCAGCTGCGTGAGCTGGATTCGCGCCTCGTCTACCTGCGCGAGCTGGCCGAACGTCGCGAAGCGGTGCTCAAGAGCATCGCCGAGCAAGGCAAGCTGACGCCCGAGCTGGAGGCCGCGGTACGCGCTGCGCCGGCCAAGCAGGAACTCGAAGATCTCTACCTGCCTTACAAGGTCAAGCGCCGCACCAAGGGGTTGATCGCCCGAGAGGCGGGGCTAGAACCGCTGGCGGACAAGCTGTTTGCCAACCCGGCGCTGACGCCGCTCGATGAAGCCGCCAGCTACATCAACGCCGAGGCCGGTTTTGCCGACGCCCATGCGGTGCTCGACGGCGTGCGCGACCTGCTGGCCGAGCGCTGGGCCGAGGACGCCGTGCTGGTGGGCAAGCTGCGGGAGTGGCTGTGGGACGTCGGCCTGTTCCAGTCCAAGCTGATGGACGGCAAGAGCCCCGACGTGCCGGACCACGCCAAGTTCCGCGACTACTTCGACTACGCCGAAACCATCAAGACCGTGCCCTCACACCGCGCGCTGGCCGTTTTCCGTGGCCGGACGCTGGAGCTGCTCGACGCCAAGCTGGTGCTGGACGAAGAAGTCGTCGCAGGCCAGCCCACGCTGGCGGAAGGCCGCATCGCAAGCCACCTCGGCTGGCGCCACGCCAACCGCCCCGGCGACGCGCTGATCCGCAAGACCATCGGCTGGACCTGGAAGGTCAAGCTGAGCCTGAGCCTGGAGCGCGACCTGTTCGCCCGCCTGCGTGAAGCGGCGGAGGCCACGGCCATCAAGGTCTTTGCCGAGAACCTGCGCGACCTGCTGCTGGCGGCGCCCGCCGGCAAGCGCGTCGTCATGGGGCTGGACCCGGGCATCCGCACCGGCGTGAAGGTGGCCGTCGTCTCCGACACGGGCCGCGTGCTGGACACGTCCACCGTCTACCCGCACGAGCCGCGGCGCGACTGGGATGGCAGCCTGCACACGCTGGCCAAGCTCTGCGCCACGCATGGCGTCAACCTGATCGCCATCGGCAACGGCACGGCCAGCCGTGAGACCGACAAGCTGGCCGGTGAGCTCATCAAGAAGCTGCAGGCGCTGGACGCTAACGTGCAGATCGAGCGCGTGGTCGTCAGCGAGGCCGGCGCGTCGGTCTACTCGGCGAGCGAGTTCGCGTCCAAGGAGCTGCCTGACCTGGATGTCAGCCTGCGCGGCGCGGTGTCCATTGCCCGCCGACTGCAAGACCCGCTGGCCGAGCTGGTCAAGATCGACCCGAAGAGCATCGGCGTTGGCCAGTACCAGCACGACGTCAACCAGAGCGAGATGGCGCGCGCGCTGGATGCGGTTGTCGAGGACTGCGTGAACAAGGTCGGCGTGGACCTGAACACCGCGTCGCAGGCGCTGCTGGCGCGGGTGTCGGGCCTGTCGGCGTCGGTGGCCAGCAGCATCGTGCGCTGGCGCGACGCCAACGGCGCCTTCCGCAGCCGCCAGCAGCTGCTGGACGTGACGGGCCTGGGCCCCAAGACGTTTGAGCAAGCCGCCGGCTTCCTGCGCATCCGCGGCGGCGACAACCCGCTGGATTTCAGCGGCGTGCATCCCGAGACCTATCCGCTGGTCGAGAAGGCGCTCGGCATCCTGCAGCGCCCGGCCGCCGACGTCGTCGGCCGCAGCGAGGTGCTGCGCACCCTCAAGCCCGAATTGCTGGCGGACGAGAAGTTTGGGCTCATCACCGTCAAGGACGTGCTGGCCGAGCTGGAGAAGCCCGGTCGCGACCCGCGTCCGGACTTCAAGGTGGCGCGCTTCAACGAGGGTGTCGAGGACGTCAGGGACCTGCAGCCCGGCATGCTGCTGGAAGGCACGGTCAGCAACGTTGCGCAGTTCGGCGCCTTCGTCGACCTGGGCGTGCATCAGGACGGCCTTATCCACGTCAGCCAGCTGTCGAACAAGTTCGTCACCGACGCGCGCGAGGTGGTCAAGACCGGCGACATCGTCAAGGTGAAGGTGCTGGAGGTCGACCTGGCGCGCCAGCGCATCTCGCTGACGATGAAGCTGGATGCGCAGGCGCCGCGCGGGCCCAAGCCCGACAACGCCTTCCGCCCCGCCGCCCGCAATGAGCGCCCGAGCGGCGGCGGGCGCGACGCCCAGCCGGCCGGCGGCGCGATGGCTGCTGCGTTTGCCAAGCTCAAGCGCTGAAAGGCTGACCTTCGGCATCATTCACCAGCGGCTGCCATGATTGCGGCCTGCACCGCCGAGCGTCGATTGATGCCTCGGAACTTGCAACCGGTCGCAGCATCGCTGCGCCCCGGCACACGCGCCGCTAATGTGCGCGCCGCCCCCACCCCGTCTTCCGGAGCGTCCTTTGAAATCCCCCGTCTTCGCCTCGCTGCTTTTGCTCAGCCCCGCCCTGGTCCTGGCACAGCAGGAGGTTGACCGCGCTGCCACCCCCGCCGCGCCCGGCAACCAGCTGGAGCGCGTCTCGGTGACGCGCCAGCAGACCGACACCGACCTGCGCCGCCGCGAGCCCGTGGCCAAGCAGCTCTACGGGCGCGACGAGCTGGACAAGTACGGCGACACGCAATTGAGCGACGTGCTCAAGCGGCTGCCCGGCATCAATGTCTCCGGCGGTCAGCTGCGCATGCGTGGCCTCGGCGGCGCCTACACGCAAATCCTCGTCAACGGGGAGCCCGCGCCCCCGGGCTTCAGCCTCGACAACCTCAACCCCGCCCAGGTCGAACGCCTGGAAGTCAGCAAGGCACCGACGGCTGACCAGAGCGCCCAGGCCATCGCCGGCACGCTGAACATCATCTTGAAGGACGCACCGCGCGTGGTGCAAAAGGACCTGCGGGTCGGCCTCGCCTATGCGAGTGAGAAGCCGGTCGTGAACGCCGGATTCACTTACGGTGACCGCATCGTGGGCGGCCTGGGCTTCGTGCTGCCCATCAACTTCCAGCAGTGGAATTTCGTCAACAAATCTGAGGGAGAGCGCGTTCGCGATGGCGGCCTGACGGGCCTGCGCAATGCCGGCCGCGACCGCGCCTACGGCCACAACATCAACATCGCGCCACGCTTGAACTGGAAGCTGGGCGACGACGAGACGCTGAGCCTGCAAGGCTTCTTCATCAACAACCAGTTCCGCAACGAGGGCAGCAACACCACCGATGTGCTGTTCTCTGACCCGGCCACGCCCAGCAAGAGCGTGCTGCCGCCCAGCCTGCTCGACACCACGCGCAACCGCGGCACCTTCGCCGCTCAACGCGTCAACCTCCAGTACAACAACCGGTTCAGCGAAGACCGCCGCATCGAGCTGCGCGCCGGTGCGGGCAGCGGTGGCGCCGACTTCGACTTCGGCTTCTTCGGCCGCAATGCCGCCGGCGCGCCGGCCATCGACCGTTTCACTTCCGGCAAGAACCGCAACCGCAATGCGACGCTGTCGGGCAAGTACAGCCAGTACGCTGGCGAGGCGCATACCGTCACGACCGGCGCCGAGTTGGAGCGTCGCACCCGCGACGAGACGCGCAGCACCAAGCAGATCGACTACCGCAAGGCCAACCCTGCACTCGAGGACCTGCTGACCGGCGTGGAAGGACAACCCTTTGACGCAACGATCATGCGCAGTGCCATCTACGTGCAGGACGAGTGGGAAATCAACCCGCAATGGTCGGCGTATGGCGGCGTGCGCCATGAGCAGATCAAGATGGGCAGCGAGGGCATCGGGAGCCAGTTCAGCAGCACCAGCAAGGTCACCACCCCGCTGCTGCACTTGAACTTCAAACCCAACCCCAAGGGCCGCGACCTGGTGCGCGCCAGCTTGACGCGCAGCTACAAGGCAGCGGACGTACAGCAGCTCATCGCCCGCCCGACGGTCAACACGGACTACGAGGTTCGCGGCCCGGATGCGCGCATCAACACCGAGCTGGGCCCCGACCGCATCGGCAACCCGCGCCTCAAGCCCGAGCTGGCCACCGGTCTGGACATCGCCTACGAGAAATACTTGCCAGCCGGTGGCTTGGTGTCGGTCGGCGTCTTCCACCGTCGCATCACCAATCTGATCCGCACTGACCGCCCGCGCCTGATGACTGTGGACTACGCGGACACCCAGCGCTACGTCATCACCCAGGTCAACCTCGCCAAGGCGACGACCCAGGGCCTGGAGCTGGAAATCAAGGGCCGCGCCAGCGAGCTTTTCCCAAGCCTCTTCGATCCCAGCACCGCGCTGAATATGCGCGCCTCGCTGAACGTCTACCGCTCGCGGGTGGCTGATATTCCCGGCCCCGACAACCGGCTGGAGGGCCAACAACCCTGGCAGTTCAACTTCGGCGCGGACTACCGACTCAAGAGCTTGCCGATCAACATGGGCTTCAGCGCGCAGATCGCCCCGGAGTTCGATGTCAGGCAGAGCGTCATCCAAAGCCAGACTTCGCTGGCCTCGCGTTCGCTGGACGCCTTTGCGGCCATGCAGGTCAGTAAGCAGGACAGCGTGCGAGTCAGCGTCAACGGCCTGTTCCAGCCCAAGCAGGGCACGCGCGTCGTCATCATCGACACGCCGGACTACAACCTGAACCGTCGTCAGCCGGTGGCCTGGTGGTCGGTGAACTGGGAACACAAGTTCTGATCGCGGCTATCTTCCCGGCATGAGTTCGGGCGCCCTGCAGGTCTTTGCCGGCCCGGCCGCGAAAGCGCGGCTGGCCGAGCGGGGCCTGCGCGCGGAGGACGTCGGCCTGATTCCGGCCGCTGCGGGTGGTCCCAAGGGCCTGATCCTCAACGGCCTGGACCGTTTCATCTTTGGCGACTGGCTGGCGCAGAGCCGCCAGACCGTCCACCTCGTCGGCGCCAGCATCGGCGCATGGCGCATGGCGACCGCAGCGTTGGCCCATCGCGACGTTGCCGAAGCGTTCAATGTGATGGCCGAGGCCTATGTGACGCAGCAGTACGACGTGCTGCCAGGCGAGAAGCGCCCGCGCCCCGAGGGCGTCAGCAAACGCTTCGGCGAGATCTTGGGCGAGATCTTCGAAGGCCGTGAATCGGAGGTGCTGGCCCATCCACGGCTGCGGCTGCACGTGATCACGTCGCGCGGCCGCGCTGGTCTGCTGGCGCGCGAAGGGAGGTTGCGCACGCCTCTGGGTTACCTCGGCGCGTTTGCGGCCAACGCCGTGTCGCGCCCGTTGCTGGGCCGCTTTCTTGAGCGCGTGGTCTTCTCCGACCCACGCGACCCTCTGCCGCTGAAGTTGAACGACTTCACCACCCGCGAGGTGCATCTGTCGCGCGCCAACCTGCGCGGTGCGCTGCTGGCCAGTTGCTCCATCCCCTTCTGGCTGCAGGCCCAGCACGACCTGCCCGGCGCGCCGCGCGGCGCCTACTGGGACGGCGGCATCACCGACTACCACCTGCATCTGGACTACCGCGCGCTGCAGTCGTCGACCGCACCGCTGGTGCTCTACCCGCACTTCCAGCGCCAGGTGGTGCCGGGGTGGCTGGACAAGGCGCTTAAATCCAGACACGGCTCGACGGCCTTTCTCGACAACGTCGTGCTGCTCTGCCCGTCGCCCGAGTGGATCGCCGGGCTGCCAGGCGCCAAACTGCCCGACCGCAACGACTTCATTGCGTTGGACGCCGAGGAGCGCCGCCGCCGCTGGCGCATGGCCGCGGTGGAAAGTCAGCGCCTGGCCGACCAATTCGCGGCGTTGGCGCAGCGCGACTCCGTTTCGGCCCTGCCGCTTTAGAATCGCGCCTCCCTCCCCTTACAAGAGCGAGAAAGGCACCCTGGTTATGACACCGCGAACTACGACCACCACCTTCACCGGTAACTAGTCGGCCGCGGCACGTCACGTCTTCTCGCCTTCGGGCAACGAACAAAAGCGCGGCACCTGGCCGCGCTTTTTCATTTCTGCCCCGAACGGAGCACCCCATGATTTCCATCCAACTTCCCGACGGCTCGCGCCGTGAGTTTCCCGCCGCGCTGTCTGTCGGCGACGTCGCCGCCAGCATCGGCGCCGGCCTCGCCAAGGCCGCTCTCGGCGGCAAGGTCGACGGCAAGGTCGTTGACCTCAGCCACGTCATCGACCATGACGTCCGGCTCGCCATCGTCACCGAAAAGGACGCCGACGGCCTGGAGCTGATCCGCCACTCGACGGCTCACCTGCTGGCCTATGCGGTCAAGTCGCTCTACCCCGAAGCCCAGGTCACCATCGGCCCGGTCATCGAGAACGGCTTCTATTACGACTTTGCCTACAAGCGCCCCTTTACGCCGGAGGACCTCGCGGCCATCGAGGCCAAGATGACCGAACTGGCCAAGAAGGACGAGAAGGTCTCACGCCGCGTCCTGCCGCGCGACGAGGCCGTGGCCCACTTCAAGGCCATGGGCGAGGCTTACAAAGCCGAGATCATCGAGAGCATTCCGGCCGACCAGGATGTGTCGCTGTACGCCGAGGGCGCTTTCGAGGACCTCTGCCGCGGCCCGCACGTGCCCAGCACGGGCAAGCTCAAGCACTTCAAGCTGATGAAGGTGGCTGGCGCCTACTGGCGCGGCGACCACCGCAACGAGATGCTGCAACGCATCTACGGCACGGCGTGGGCGAGCAAGGACGACCTGCAGAAATACCTCGTCCGCCTGGAAGAAGCCGAGAAGCGTGACCACCGCAAGCTCGGCAAGGAACTGGACCTGTTCCACATGGAGGAAGCATCGCCCGGCACGGTGTTCTGGCACCCCAAAGGCTGGACGCTGTGGCAACAGGTGGAGCAGTACATGCGCCGTGTCTACCAGGACAACGGCTACCAGGAGGTCAAGGGGCCGCAGATCGTGGATCGCACGCTGTGGGAAAAGTCCGGCCACTGGGAGAAGTACCGGGACGCCATGTTCACGACCGAGAGCGAGAAGCGCGAGTACGCGCTCAAGCCGATGAACTGCCCGGGCCACATCCTGATCTTCAAGCAGGGCGTGAAGAGCTACCGCGACCTGCCGCTGCGCTACGGCGAGTTCGGCCAGTGCCACCGCAACGAGCCGTCGGGCGGCCTGCACGGCATCATGCGCGTGCGTGCCTTCACCCAGGACGACGGCCACATCTTCTGCACGGAAGACCAGATCCTGCCCGAGTGCGTGGCCTACACCGAGCTGCTTCAGAAGGTCTACCAGGACTTCGGCTTCACCGACATCCTCTACAAGGTGGCAACGCGTCCCGAGGCGCGTATCGGCTCTGACGAGCTGTGGGACAAGGCCGAGCATGCGTTGATGGAAAGCCTGCGCCGTGCCGGCGTCGCCTACATCCTGGCGCCCGGGGACGGTGCCTTCTACGGCCCGAAGATCGAGTACACGCTGAAGGACGCGCTCGGCCGCGAATGGCAGTGCGGCACCATGCAGGTCGACTTCAACATGACGGTGCGCCTGGGGGCCGAGTTCGTCGACGAAGACGGCCAGCACAAGGCACCCGTCATGCTGCACCGTGCCATCGTTGGCAGCCTGGAGCGTTTCATCGGCATCCTGATCGAGCAGCACGCAGGCGCCCTGCCCGTCTGGCTCGCACCAACACAGGTCGTCGTGGCCAATATCACCGACGCGCAGGCCGATTACGTGTCTGAAATTGTGAAATCGCTGCAAAAACAAGGGCTTAGGGCTTCAGCCGATTTGCGCAACGAGAAGATCACCTATAAAATCCGCCAGCATTCAATGCAAAAGCTGCCGTACATCCTCGTCGTAGGCGACAAGGAAAAGGCGAATGGCAGCGTTGCGGTACGCGCCCGTGGCAACCAGGATCTCGGCGTGATGCCCCTGCAGGACTTCCTCAACCGGATCTCCGCAGACATCACCAACAAGGTCTGAACCAGCCCGCCGGGCGCGATTTGTTTTGTTTGAGCCCTTCGCCTTGGGGCTCTTTGAAAGGTCTACACCATCGCTACGTTTGCCGACCGTCGTGCTATTCCGGAGCGCAAGCACCGGTTGAACCGCGAAATCATGGCTCCCGAAGTCCGTCTGAACGGCCCCGAGAACGAACCCATCGGCGTCGTCAGCATCCAGGAAGCCCTGCGCATGGCGGGCGACATGGATGTGGATCTGGTCGAGATCTCTGCCACTGCCAATCCGCCGGTCTGCCGGTTGATGGACTACGGCAAGTTCAAGTACCAGGAGCAAAAGCGCGCTGCCGAAGCCAAGTCCAAGCAGAAGATCATCGAGATCAAGGAAGTCAAGTTCCGCCCGGGCACGGACGAAGGCGACTACCAGATCAAGATGCGCAATCTGCGCCGCTTCATCGCCGAAGACGGCGACAAAGGCAAGGTCACGCTGCGCTACAGGGGCCGCGAGATTACCCACCAGGACATCGGCATGCGCCTGCTGGAGCGGATTCGCGATGAGCTGGCCGACGTGGCAATCGTTGAGAACATGCCGAAGCTCGAAGGTCGGCAAATGATCATGGTCCTGGCACCGAAAAAGCGCTGAGACCCAAACAGGTTTGACTGGTCGGTTTGGTCGCCGGCCAGTTCACAAGTCTCCTGAGGCCAACAAGCATGCCGGGCTCACCGGTATCGCCCCAGGGACACACTTAGAAGGAGCATCAACATGCCCAAAATGAAGACCAAGAGCAGCGCGAAAAAGCGTTTTCGCGTTCGTCCGGGTGGCACCGTCAAGCGCGGTCAGGCGTTCAAGCGCCACATCCTGACCAAGAAGACCACCAAGAACAAGCGTCAGCTTCGCGGTTCGGTCGCCGTGCACGAAACCAACATGGGACACATCGCTCAGATGCTGCCCTTTGCTGGCCTGTAATCCACCACTGACTCAAGGAGAAACACAATGCCTCGCGTCAAACGTGGTGTAACCGCTCGTGCCCGTCACAAGAAGGTCTTGGCTCTGGCCAAGGGCTTCCGGGGTCGCCGTAAGAACGTCTTCCGCATCGCCAAGCAGGCGGTGATGAAGGCGGGCCAATACGCCTACCGTGACCGTCGTACCAAGAAGCGCGTCTTCCGCCAGCTCTGGATTGCCCGTATCAACGCTGCATCGCGTGGTCTGGGTCTGTCCTACAGCAAGTTCGTGGCGGGTCTGAAGAAGGCCCAGATCGAGATCGACCGCAAGGTCCTCGCCGATCTGGCCGTCAACGATCCGGCTGGTTTTGCCAGCATCTTCGCCAAGGTGAAGGCCGCGCTCGCCTGATTGCGATCAGCTCCGGTTCGCGCCGGAGCCGCAACTGTTCAGGGGCCGGCCCATCGTGGTCGGCCCCTTTTTATTTGTGCTTCCCGAATGACTGATCTCGACGCTTTGCTGCAAGCGGCCACGGCTGATTTCGCCGCCGCGCCCACGCCCGCCGAACTGGAGAACGCCAAGGCCCGCTTCCTCGGCAAGTCCGGTCGTGTGACCGAACTGATGAAGGGTCTGGGTGCCCTCAGCATCGAGGAAAAGAAGACCCGCGGCGCCGAGATCAACCAGCTCAAGGTCGGCATCGAAGCCGCCTTGACCGCCCGCCGCGATGCGCTGGCAGCTGCGGAATTGGAAAAGCAGCTCAAGGCAGAGGCGCTGGACGTGACCCTGCCCGGCCGCCAGCGCGGCACGGGCGGCCTGCATCCGATCACGCGCGCCATGGAGCGCATCGAGGCCATCTTCTCGTCCATGGGTTTCGATGTGGCCGACGGTCCCGAGATCGAGACCGACTGGTACAGCTTCTCGGCCCTGAACAACCCTGAGAACCACCCTGCTCGCTCCATGCAGGACACGTTCTACGTCGACATGAAGGACGAGAACGGCGCCTGGCTGAACCTGCGCCCGCACACCAGCCCGATGCAGATCCGCTACGCGCAGGCCCACGCCAAACGCTACTCCGGCCAGGACACCATGCCGGAGATCCGCGTCATCGCGCCGGGCCGCACCTACCGCGTCGACAGCGACGCGACCCACTCGCCGATGTTCCACCAAGTCGAAGGCCTGTGGGTCGGCGACAACATCAGCTTCAAGGACCTGAAGGCGGTCTACCTCAACTTCATCACCGCCTTTTTTGAGACCGACCAGCTGCAGCTGCGCTTTCGCCCCAGCTACTTCCCGTTCACCGAGCCGAGCGCCGAAATCGACATCATGTTTGAGACCGGCCCGCTGAAGGGCCGCTGGCTGGAGGTGTCCGGCTCCGGCCAGGTGCACCCGCAGGTGATTCGCAACATGGGCCTGGACCCGGAGCGCTACATCGGCTTCGCTTTCGGCTCCGGCATCGACCGCTTGGCGATGCTGCGCTATGGCGTCAACGATCTGCGCGCCTTCTTCGACGGCGACCTCCGCTTTCTCTCGCAGTTCAAGTAACTAGACCGTTATGCAATTCCCCGAGTCCTGGCTGCGCGAGTTCTGCAACCCGCCCCTGTCCACCCAAGCCCTGGCTGAACTGCTGACCATGTCCGGCATGGAAGTGGAAGAGCTGCGCCCCGTCGCGCCGCCCTTCCACGGCATCGTCGTTGCCGAGATCCTCGAAGCCGAACAGCACCCTAACGCCGACAAGCTGCGCGTCTGCAAGGTCAATGCTGGTGGCGCGGAACCGCTGCAAATCGTCTGCGGCGCACCGAACGCGCGCGTGGGCATCAAGGTGCCGCTGGCCACCGTCGGCGCCGAGCTGCCGACTGACGACGCCGCCAAGCCCTTCAAGATCGGCGTCGGCAAGCTGCGCGGCGTCGATAGCTTCGGCATGCTGTGCTCGGCCCGCGAGCTCAAGCTCAGCGAAGACCATGGCGGCTTGTTGGAACTGGCTGACGATGCCGTCGTTGGTGAAGACATCCGCAAGCACCTCAACCTCGATGACACGCTGTTCACACTGAAGCTGACGCCCAACCTGGGCCACGGCCTGAGCGTCTTCGGCATCGCGCGTGAAGTCGCTGCGCTGACCGGTGCTCCACTGCTGAAGGCCGAGTTCCCGCCGGTCCAGCCGACAACTGACGACAAGCTGCCTGTGCGCATCGAAGCCACAGACCTGTGCGGCCGTTTCTCGGGCCGCATCGTCAAGGGCATCAACACCGCTGCCCAGACTCCCGCTTGGATGGTCCAGCGTCTTGAACGCTGCGGCCAGCGCCCGGTCACGGCGCTCGTCGACATCTCCAACTACGTGATGTTCGAGTACGGCCGCCCGTCGCACATCTTCGACCTCGACAAAATCAGCGGCGAATTGGTCGTGCGCTGGGGCAAGGCCGGCGAGCAGCTCAAGCTGCTGAACGGCAACACCATCACCGTTGACGAGAAAGTCGGTGTCATCAGCGATGCACGTGAGGTCGAGTCCCTCGCCGGCATCATGGGTGGCGACCACACCGCCGTGTCGGACGACACGCGCAACATCTACGTCGAGGCCGCCTTCTGGTGGCCCGAGGCCGTCATGGGGCGCGGCCGCCGCTACAACTTCTCGACCGATGCTGGGCACCGCTTCGAGCGCGGCGTCGATGCGTCGCAAACCGTCGAGCACATCGAGCGCATCACGCAGCTTATCGTCGACATCTGCGGCACGGCCGAAACCAAGGTCGGCCCGATGGACGACCAGTCGCCGAACGTGCCGGTGCGCAAGCCGGTGGCGCTGCGCGTCGCCCGCGCGGCCAAGGTCATCGGCATGCCGGTCACACAGGCGGACTGCGAAGGCGTGTTCAAGCGCCTGGGCTTGCCTTTTGCCACGGCGGAAGGCGTCATCACCGTCACGCCGCCGAGCTGGCGCTTCGACATCCTGATCGAGGAAGACCTGATCGAGGAAGTCATCCGCGTGCTGGGCTACCCCTCGCTACCGTCCACTGCCCCGCTGGCGCCCATCGTCGGTCGCACCGGCTCGGAGTCGCGCCAGTCCACTCACGCGCTGCGGCGCGCCGTGGCCGCGCGCGACTACTTCGAGACGATCAACTTCAGCTTCGTCGAAGAGCGCTGGGAGCGCGAGCTGGCCGGCGTAACCGAACCGATCCGCCTGCTCAACCCCATCGCGGCGCCGCTGTCGGTGATGCGCACCAGCCTGATCGGCAGCCTCGTGCAGGTCCTGCGACACAACCAGGCGCGCCGCGCCACACGTGTGCGCGTCTTTGAATTGGGCCGCGTTTTCAAGCGCGATGCCGGTGTGGCCAGCGGACCGCTCAGCGTGGCGGGCATCGAACAACCTTTGCGTCTGGGCGGGCTGGCCTGGGGCCCGGTCGATCAGCAGCAGTGGAGTCAGCGTGACCGCGCCGTCGATTTCTTCGACGTGAAAGGCGACCTGGAAGCACTGTTCGCACCGCAAGCGCTGACCTTTGAAGCTGCTGAACACCCCGCCCTGCACCCGGGCCGCAGCGCGCGTGCAAGCCTGAACGGAGTCGTCATCGGCATCGTCGGTGAACTGCACCCGCGCTGGCGCCAGGGCTACGAGATCAGCGGCGGCGCGCCCGTCGTGTTTGAGCTGAACCTCGACGCCGCGCTGCTGCGCACGCTGCCGCAAGGCCAGCCGCTGCCGCGCCAGCAGTCCGTGCAGCGCGACTTGGCGCTGGTCGTCAAGGACAGCACGCCACACGATGCGCTGATGACCTCGATCACCACTGCCGGCGGCGCGCTGCTGCGCTCGGCCAAGCTCTTCGACGTCTTCAAGCCCGCGGTCGGTTCGACGACCGACCTTCAGGCCGACGAGCGTTCCTTGGCCGTCCGCCTGGAGCTGCTTGATGACGAAGCCACGCTGACCGATGAGCGCATCGAAGCTGCTGTTGCAGCCATCGTCGCCGCGGCCAGCAATCAAGTTGGCGCCCGCCTGCGCGGCTGACCCTCAGGAGGAGGAACACTCAATGGACGCGAACGACGCAAGGAAACCAGCAGCGGCTGCCGTGGTCATCGGCAGCCTGGAAACGCCCACTCTGACCAAGGCCGAGTTGGCCGAGTTGCTGTTCGACAAGCTCGGGTTGAACAAGCGCGAGTCCAAAGACATGGTCGAGGCCTTCTTCGACATCCTGCACGACAGCCTCGTCAAGGGCGAGGACGTCAAGTTATCGGGGTTCGGCAACTTCAACATCCGCCGCAAGGCGCCGCGCCCGGGCCGCAATCCGCGCACCGGCGAGTCGATTCCAATCAAGGCGCGGAACGTTGTGACTTTTCACGCCAGCCACAAACTCAAGGGTCAGGTGCAAGGCGACGCGCCGGCCGGCGAAGACTTCGAGTAGAGTCTCCCCTCCCCTCTCGAACTCATTGATTTGCAATGGAAAAGGCGCTTCCGGCCATCCCCGCCAAACGCTACTTCACCATCGGTGAAGTCAGCGAGTTGTGTGGCGTGAAGCCGTATGTGCTGCGCTACTGGGAGCAGGAGTTCACTCAGCTCAAGCCCATGAAGCGGCGCGGCAACCGCCGCTATTACCAGCATCACGAGGTACTGCTCATCCGCCGCATTCGCGACCTGCTCTATGACCAGGGATTCACGATCAGCGGTGCGCGCAACCAACTCAGCGAGGGCCTGCCGCCCGCCGCGGCCCAGAACTTCCACGACGAGGCCGAAGCTGCTCAGGCCCTCGATGCAATGGGGCACGAGACGGACCCCGAGGACGAGGTCGGCATGCCTGCTGAGCTGGCACATCTGCCTGCAACGCGTCCCATGTCGTCGCATGCCCACGCTCAGCCGCTGAAAGCGGCCGAGGCATCCATGACGATGCCGGTGTTGGCCGTTGATCCGTTGACCACGATGGAGCAGGTCCGCGCGGAACTTCTAGCGATCCGTACCAGCTTGCTGAGCTGAAGCCGGCATTCCTGAGCTATACTGTTTGGCTCAGTCGGGGCGTAGCGCAGCCTGGTAGCGCACTTGCATGGGGTGCAAGGGGTCGCGAGTTCGAATCCCGCCGTCCCGACCAAAAATAAGAAGAGAAATCAAGGACTTAGAAGCGAAAGCCTCTAAGTCCTTTTTCCATTCTGGCGGCGAAAAATTCTTAGGGGGTCCACCCAGGGGTCCACCGGCAAAAGGCTGTGGGATGCAAGCCCCCCCGCCCGACCGCAGTTTTATTCGCGCATGTTCAGCATCCCCAATGGTCTAGACCGCATCAAAGGAGGATCACATGCCCCAGGACCCCCACTCATGCCCGATCAACGGCCGTAGCAGCCACTTCAAACGTCCGCCCACCCGGTGCGCTTGATCAAAAATCTTCTGGATGCTTCCAGCCCGAGCAGCTTCGGCTGATCAAGGAAATCGCTACCAAGCGGCGCGGCCGTCTTCTGAGGCAAGGGCTGTTGATTCCCACGCCATCCTGACCCACCGTTTCCGTCCAATCCTGACCCACCCTTGTTCGAGCATTTCGGGCTCAGGTTGTGGGTAACTTCCTCGGTTTGGACTCCTTCTTGGTGGTGGGTTGAGCTGAGCTGTTCTTGAAGCGGTAGCTGTCGTTGCCGGTCTCAAGGATATGGCAGTGGTGCGTGAGCCGGTCCAGCAGCGCCGTGGTCATCTTGGCGTCGCCGAAGACGCTGGCCCATTCGCTGAAGCTCAGGTTCGTCGTGATGACGACGCTGGTGCGCTCGTAGAGCTTGCTCAGCAGATGGAACAGCAGCGCGCCGCCCGAGGAGCTGAACGGCAGGTAGCCCAGCTCGTCAAGGACGACCATGTCCATGTGGGCCAGCCGGTGCGCCATCTGGCCAGTCTTGTTGCAGAGCTTCTCCTGCTCGAGCTGGTTCACCAGCTCGACCGTGGAGAAGAAGCGCACCCGCCGCCGGTGATGCTCCAGCGCCTGCACGCCGATGGCCGTGGCCAGGTGGGTCTTGCCCGTGCCCGGCCCGCCGACGAGCACGACGTTCTGCGCCTGGTCCATGAAGTCGCCGCGGTGCAGCTGCCTGACCAGCGCCTCGTTGACCTCGCTGTGGCTGAAGTCGAAGCCGGCCAGGTCGCGGTAGACAGGGAAGCGCGCCTGCCTGAGCTGGTAGGCCACCGCGCGCACTTCGCGCTCGGCTGTCTCGGCCTTGAGCAGTTGCGCCAGCAGCGGCTGTGCGGCCTCGAAGGCCGGCGCCCCTTGCTCAGCCAACTCGCTCACGGCGTGGGCCATGCCGAACATCTTCAACTCGCGCAGGGCGACGACGAGGGCGTTGATCCTGGTGTCACGCATGGCGCACCTTCCTTTCCTCGCGCAGGTCGTCGTAGCGCGTCACGTTGGCTTGGGGTTCGGTCGTCAGGCGCAGGGCCTGTGGCGCGTCCACCGGCGGTGGATCGGCCTTGCCATCAAGCAGCCGGTGCAGCACGTTGATGACGTACATCTTGGTCGGCACACCCACCTCCAGCGCCATCTCGACAGCCGCCAGCACCGCCTGCTCCTCGTGGTGCAGAACCCGATCTACGACTGGCGCCACTACCTGGCCGTGCTGCGAACTGGAAGGCCTCGCCGGCGTCGAAGACCAGCGGCACGAAGGTGCCCCGTCCCGTCGTCTGCTTGGCCTCCTGGCGCTTCTGGGCCCAGTCGCGCGCGAAGGCGGCCACGCGGTTGTAGGAGCCGTCGTAGCCGAGCGTCACGAGCTCAGCGTGGATCTGCTTCAAGGTGCGCCGCTGCTTGCGGTTCTTGCCCGCCTCGGTCTTGAGCCAGTGGGTCAGCTTCTCGGCAAACGGGTCGAGCCGGCTCTTGCTGGCCCGCTTGGCATAGGCCGGCTCTTGGTCGCCGGCGCGCAGGTACTTCCTGATGGTGTTGCGAGACAGGCCGGTGCGTCGGGCTATCTCGCGGATGGACAACTGCTCTCGCAGGGCCCACCGCCTGATGACACTCAGTGTCGCCACGTCAATCACTCCAGTGCTCCTGCCGCAAATAGCGGCAGGCTAGGGTTCATACGTGGGTCAGGTTCGAACGGAAATCACTGAATGGGGTGGGTCAGGTTTCGGAGGAAATCAACACTCATAGGTGGCTCCGTGCATTCCCTTGGGCCGGCGCCAGTTGTCATCGAGCCGGCGCTCTAGCTTGCGCTGCTTGATCCGGCCCGCCCCATGCCGTCCTCGGACTGGCTCGCGTAGGCGACATTCGCGGCGCTGCAGCGAAGAGGAGAGCTGGCCGGGAGCTTCGACATGCCCTGGTACCCGCAAGCCGCGTTGCAAGAGGCCCCCTTGGCAGAAAGCAGCTGCCGGTTGGCTTCTCAGAATTCCGTCTGCTCAGGAATCTCGATTGCGTCATCCACCTCGATGCCAAGGTACCGGTGCATCCGCCGCCTCGCGGCATG
Organism: Pelomonas sp. Root405; assembly: GCF_001425165.1. Classification (GTDB taxonomy): domain Bacteria; phylum Pseudomonadota; class Gammaproteobacteria; order Burkholderiales; family Burkholderiaceae_C; genus Pelomonas. The sequence goes on along the minus strand of NZ_LMDU01000001.1, from coordinate 1,337,466 downwards.
CGCGCGGCTCTACCGCTTGCGCGCTGAATGCTTGAGAGCCACGCCGACCGCCACAACGACGACGCCGCAGAACACAAAACCCAGGCGGCCCGCCATCGGATTGGGTATCAACGCCAGCAGGGAAATGAATCCACCATAGGCGAGGGAGAGGTTCCCCAAGAGGCGGGCCTGCGCATGGTCACTGTTGGCGCCCTCTTCGCGCGCAAAGTCCACGGGAGTGAGCATCCGGCTATAAAACGCCTCGATGCGATCACGTTCTGCTGAGGGTGTCGCCTTCCAGAACGCCATGGTGCCCACAAACCATGCAACACCCACAAGCACATTGACAAACAAACCCACAGCGATCGTCCAGTAGCCTGCTTCGCTGTTGGTCAGTGGTTGCACCAACTGCAATACAGATTCAAGCCAACGGGCGTCGAGATATCGCGTCGTCAGTAGCGAGGCGACCAAGCAAACAATCACGGTAGACCACCCCGACCAAGACGGTGTGCGTTTGATGAATACGCACAAAACCAGGGGAATGGTGTAGGGCACCGCAATCAGTGTGCCGAACTGGAGCATCAGATCGAATAACCCGATGTCCTCCATGCGCGAAAAGTTGATCGCCGCGATGATGACCAGGATACCGAGAACTGCAGTGGCGCATTTACCGGCAGTGACGAGTTCCTTTTCCGTGGCGTGCGGCCGCACTACCGTGTGGTAAAAATTCTTGACGAAAAATCCTGCGTTCTTGTTCAGCCCGCTGTCCATCGATGACATGGTCGCGGCGAGTATTCCGCACAGCAGCAACCCGATCATCCCGGCAGGCATCGTGGTGACGCTGATTGCGAGAAACGCACCTTCAGACGGGTTCTTGAGAGATGGAAACACGGCGCCGAGGTCGGGATGCAAAATACTCGCGGCCATCGGAGGAATGAACCAGATGATGGGGCCAACCAGAAACAATGCGGCGGCTAGCAGCGCGGCGCGGCGGGCGTGCACGTCGTCCTTGACGCAAAGATAGCGAGACCCCTCCAACATATTGTTGGTGGAAATGAACTGCTTGACGAGGATCGCCACAACCCAGACCAGCATCAAGGGAGAGTCAAACGCCGCAGCAATATCCAGGTGACCCGCCGGCAGGCGCTCGATAAAGGCCTGGACCCCACCCACCTCGCGCAGGGCGAGGAAGGCCGCCACCACCGTGACCGGCATCAACACCAGCATCTGGATGAAGTCGCCAGCGATGGCGGCCCAACTCCCGCCCAGCAGGGTCATTGCCACGACGACGAGCCCGGTCAACAGGATGGTGTGCTCAAGGTTGAAGCCGAAGGCGGCCGAAAGAAACACGCACAGCCCGTTCAGCCAAATACCTGCATACAGGGTTCCCAGGGGAATCTGCAACCAGGTAAAGACATGCTCGTTGGCTTGGGAAAAGCGCTGCCGCACAGCCTCGATGGCCGTGATGACGCGCATTTGCCGGGCGCGTGGCGCAAAGTAGGCCGCATTGGCAATGAACCCGACTGCGTTGGCAAAGAATATGACCAGAATGGGCCAACCTTCGCTGTAGGCCTTGGAGGCGGCCCCGGTGAATGTCCAGGCGCTGAACTGGGTCATGAAGGCAGCTGCCCCCACCAGCCACCACATCATCTGCCCGCCGCCGCGAAAGTAATCGCTGGAATTCTTGATGAAGCGAGAAGCCAACCCGCCCATGAGCAGCATGAACAGGAAATAGAAAGCGATGACGGCGTAGTCGTAGTGGGTCATGGTGATGCGCAGGCGCGCCGCTCAATTCAACGGCTGCTTGCGCCGGCGTCTGCCGCCAGTGCACCGGCCCCAAATAGCCGATACGTCGAGTCCTTCCCAGACGATGCGGCATTGGCATCGAGGATCTGACGCAGCGATGCGTCCTCGCGATGCCGCAGGTAGCGCGCCAACAGCGGCAGCAGGCTGCTGCGGTCTCCTTCGTGGAGGTCCTTCTTCGGCCAGGGCTTGGCCGGGTCGGCGTACGGGGCGAGGTAGGCCAGCGCGCCGCGCAGGCTGCGACCATCGGGCGTCGCGTAGCGCCACCAGTCCAGGCCAACATGGTCTGCCAACTCAGCGCATATCAGCAGCGCCTCCAGATTGAAGATGGAGTAGTCCAGCGAGCGCGTACGGGCCAGTTCGTGTGGCTGGCTGCCATCGGGTGCAATGTGGGCCGCGAGGCGACGCGTCAGACCTTGCTCCAGGATGGCCCTGGCGTCGTCACTGCGGCCCAGCACCAGCGCTAGATGAGCCGCCTGCGCGTCGTACCAGCTGCCATGGTTGTTGTGCTCGCCCTCCTCGTCGCGGCCGTTCTTGCTGGTGCGCAGCCAGGTGTAGAAGGCGGCGTTCCAGTCCTTCATCGCGCTGCGGTCCTGCGCGGTCCAGGCCTTGGACGAGCCCAGCATGGCCAGGCCCTCATTGATGTTGATCAGCCAGCGCGCTTCGATGAGGCCGATGCCCCGCCCTGTCGTGATGCCGGGAATGGCCTGGGCATGCTGGAAGTTGGGGTTCATGCGTGTGGCCGGGTCCAGGAACCACACGCGCGCCAGCGCCGCCGCCTGGGTCGCGTAGCGCTCGTCGCGGCTGAAGCGGTAGGCCAGGCCCAATGTCTCCACGGCCGCGCCAAGGCGAGCCAGGGCGAGGCTGTCGCTGCCCCTGGCCATGTCGGGGTTGCGATTGCCGTCACGGCGGATGTAGGGCAAGCCGTCGGGCTTGGCCGGGTCCGGCCACCAGTAGGGGCCGAAGCTCAGGAAGTCGTGCTTGTCGCCGCTGGCGGGGGTCAGCGTCTTGTTCAACACGGACTCCGGCTTCATCGCCAGCGCCGTGTCGGCTTTGGCGATCAGGGCCTTGTAGGCCGTGACGTCCTGCGGCGTCGTCACGGTCGTGGGTACGAGCAGCTGGGCGGCGGCAGGCGCCGTTTGCAGGGCCAGCGCGAGAAGGCAGATCAGCAGTTTCATGATCAGAACTTGGCGCGCACGCCGATGGAGAAGCGACGCTCCGACAACGCATAGCTGTTCAGCGCGACCGGCCCCATCTGGCTGAACTCGACGGTGGCGGACTTCTTCGGATTCAGGTTCTGTGCGTTGAAGTTGACGGACAGCGACTTGCTGAACTCATAGCCGAACTGCACATCGAGCTGCTGGCGCTTGTCGATGTAGTCCGGACGGCCTTGCGTGAACGCGAAGGCGGCCTTGTCGCGCGCATTGAAGGCGACGCGGGCGCTGAAGGGGCCGCTCTCGTACAGACCGATCAGGTTGTAGCTGTGCTTGGACACGCCGATCAGCGGCACGCCGCCGTCGCCCTGGCCGTCAGAGAAGGTGTAGTTGGCGATCACGCCGAAGCCGTTGAACGGCGCGGGCAGGAAGTCGAAGAAGCGCTGCACGCCGAACTCGAAGCCCTTGACCCGGGCGCTGCCGATGTTGGCCGGGCGGGTGTACGGGATGGCGCCCAGCTGCTCGAAGCCGACGAAGGTCTGCAGCACCGTGTTGTCGGCCTGCACATTGCTGACCTTCTTGCTGAAGACGGCGCCCGAGATCAGCGCGCTGCGCGTGCCATACAGCTCGAAGGACGCGTCAAGGTTGTTGGACAACGTGGGCTTGAGCGTCGCGTTGCCGCCAGTGGCCGTGCGGTTGCTGATGTTGACGAAGGTGGACGGCGCCAGCTCGGCGATGCCGGCCTGCTGCAGGGTCTTGCTGGCTGACAGCCGCACCATGAAGTCGCGCGTGATGTTGAAGACGATGTTGGCGCTGGGCAATGTGTTGGCGTAGCTGTTCTCGTCATGCGTGGGGATCAGCGTGGCGCCCTGGGTCAGCGTATCCACGCCGAAGTCGGTGCGGATGTGACGCACGCCGGTGTTGGCGCTGTAGCTCACGCCGCCCAGCGTGCCTTCGAAATCGGCCATCAGGTAGAACGCCGTGGCCTTCTCCTTCAGGTCGTAGTCGCGAGCGCTGTTGGGCAGCAGCGGCAGGCCGCCGGAGGCGCGCTCGATGATGTAGCCCGGGTCGATGTTGGCGGTCAGGAAGGAGCGCGGGAAGGCGCCGCTGATGCCGGGCAGGAAGCTGGCGGCATCGGTCGTCGTCCAGTAGGGGCGCACCTCGGCCAGCGGCGCCGTGACCTGGCTGCGGTAGGCATTGGAGACGGCATGCAGGTCGCGCACGCGCACGCCGGCGGAGATGCTCTTCAGGACGCCGTCATCGAAGTCGTACGCCACGTCGAGCTTGCCCACCTTCTCATCCATCTGTGCCAGCAGCAGGTTCGCGCGCACGCCGTTGGTGGCAAGCTTGTAGTTGGCCGGGTCGGCAGGGTTGAACGCGCCGAGGTCCAGGCTGGGCACGGGGCCGGCGCGGTAGTCGAACCGGCCCGGCACGTTGGCATTGAGGGAGTCCAGCGTCATCTGCTGGATGGTCTGCTCCAGCGTGCCGCGGCTGGCGCTGTACTCTGGGCGCACCGTCAGATTGCTCGTCGGCCGCCACTTGACGCTGAGCGCGCTCAGCATGCTCTCGGTGGGCTCGGCGCGGCGCAGGCCGGCGTGTTGCAGGGCGCCCAGCGAGTTGCCGGCGACGATGAAGTTGCCGTCGAACTCAGGGTTGGTGATGGCCTTGCCGGCATAGCGCCAGGACATGAAGTCCTGCTGGCGCTCGGTCTTGAGCTTGGAGTAGATGCCTTCGAGCTTGAACTCCAGCTCGGGCGACAGGCGCAGCTGCGCCTCGGCGGTGGCGCCGAAGCGCGAGCGGTCGACGGTGAACTGCTCGTACTGCGTGCGGTCGCCGCTGATGTCAGCCGAGCCGTCGCCGTTGAGGTCGGCGGTGGCGCCGGTCCGGCTGAAGAAGTTGTTGCGCTCGAAGGCCTGGGTGCGGGTGATGCGCTGCGTGTAGTCCACCGCCAGCAGCACGCCGAGCTGCTTGTCGGCGAACTGCTGGGCAATCAGCGCGGAGAACACGGGCTTGGTCTCGCCCGCCTCCTGCGAGTACTCGGCGGAGCCGCGCAGCGCGACCGTGAGGCCGCGGAAGTCCAGCGGGTCGGGCGTGACGAGGTTGACCGAGCCCGACAGGCCGCCTTCCACCTGCGCAGCGATGGGCGACTTGCGTACCTCCAGCCGGCCGAACAGGCCCGAAGGCACGGTGTCCAGTCCGGAGTTGCGGCCCAGCTGTTCGTTCTCGGGCGGCGACAGGCGGGCCGAGTAGCCCAGCAGCGTGCGGCCATCCACCTCCACGCGCACCAGCGGCAAGCCGCGGATGGAGACCGACTGGCCTTCGCCGAACACGCGCGTCACCTGCACGCCGGTGACGCGCTGCAGGGCCTCGGCCACGTTGGCGTCGGGCAGCTTGCCGACGTCTTCGGAGGTGATGACGTCCATCACCTGCGGCGCCTCGCGCTTGATCTCATTGGCGCGTTGCAGCGCGCTGCGAATGCCGGTCACGACGACGGTGCCCAGCTCATTCTTGGGATCGGCGGGTTCGGCGGGCCGTGTCTGCGCGTGCGCGGCGCTGGCCAGCACGAGCACGGCGGCGGCCACGGGCTTGAGGGAGGGGTTGCGGTTCATGGTCTTGTCTCCAGGCTATTTTGTTTGTGGGTGAAGAGCGGTGGCCCTGCGGCCTAGCCGTAGGTGATGACCCAGGTGAGCGTGATGGGCTCGCTGAAGGTGAAGGCCGCACGGCTGCAGCGCACCACGGTCGTCATCGGCCCACTGGGCGACTTGAAGCCGTCGTCGCCACGCGTGGGCGTGGCGCTGCAGTGGTCGAAGCCACGGGCCTCGAAGCACTGCACGCGGCCTTGCGAAAAATGGGTCGAGCCGGCCTCGGTGCGGGGCTGCTGGGAGAACGACGAAAAGGTCAGGCTCAGCTCGCGCACGTCCAGCGGCTGGGCCGGCGTGTACACATCGATGCGCGTGATGCGGCCGGGCTCGAACTCGTAGCGCGTGCGCACGCTGATGCGGGCGTCCTCCGACGGCGCATGGCCACCGAGCCGGTTCAGCGCGGCCTGCTCGTAGCTGACCCAGTGGCGGCGGCCTTCGCTGCCGTGGGCAATGCGCTGCATGAAGGATGTGGCCAGCAGCTCCGAGCCATCGGACAGGCAGAACTTCGGCAGCAGCTGGGCATGCGCAGGGCCGCTGTCGGCGATGCCGGCCACGATGTCCTCGGCGAATGGCAGCGGGTAGTAGGGGCTGTTGCCGTGCTGGCTCTTGCCGCCGTTGATGAGCGGCAGCGCGAACACGTCGGCGCCGTCGCGAACGATGGCCAGTGCGCGGTCGAGGCGGCCGCGGGCGAACCAGGTCAGCGAGAACGCCGGCCGCGTGCGCGCCAGCCAGCTTTGCAGGTCGGCAAGCGGTGCGCGGCCACGAAAGCCGGCGTCGTTCCAGAGCTGGTTGCTGGAGATGAACTGGTGGATGAGCGTGAAGTTCTCGCCCAGGATGCGGTGCTTGGCGCGGTAGAGGTCGGTGCGCCGCCCCTTGCCCCACATGTCCACCGAGTGCATGGCGGGGTCGAACCAGACGTCCAGGTATTTGGCGACGCAGCGGCAGGCGTAGGTGTAGGCATAGCCCTTCTCCTCGGGATTCAGCACATCGAGGAAGGCTGCGACCGAGAGGATCTCGACGGCGGCGCTATCGCCATAGGGCCCGATACTGCGGCCGAAGCCGAAGCCATGACCCGACACATTGGCCAGATTCAGCACCACGTCGACCGCGCGGCGCAGCAGCTGCCTGAGCCGCTCGGGCACGGCCAGACCGGTCAGCACGAAGCGCTGGCAGATCTCGGCGATGAGCAGGATGCTGTAGCGGTCGAAACGACCCTCACCTTCGGTCTCGTCGGAGAAGCCGAACTCGCCGGAATAGCGGTCGTAGTGGGCCAGCGTCTTGTCCAACAGTCGGCTCGCCTGGCGCTCGTCCTCCCAGCCCAGCATCATGCGAAGCCGCGCCACGGCGAAGGCGACGCCGTAGTAGTTGGTGGGCAGGTCGATCAAGGTCAGGTCGGCCTCGCGCACGAAGGTGCGCCAGTCGAGCTTGAGGCGCAGCGCGGCCAGCGCCTCAGCTGCCAGGGCCTGCTCCAGCAGGCCGGCCTGTTGCAGCTTGGTCAGCGCGAGGAGGTAGTAGTAGATGCCCCAGCTCTGGTTCTCCATGTCGAGCGTCATCTCGGCGATGTCGCGGTAGGTCTGCAGCGCCTGCGGCAGCTCGGCCGAGCCCGCTGGCGTGGCCAGCAGGACATGGCCCATGCCGAGGGCGATCTTGCCGGGCAGGAAGAGGTCGTTGCTGCGCAACGCGGGGACGCCGTCGAGCACGATGTTGCCGCGCTCGCGGCGCAGCTTCTCGAAGAAGTAGCGCAGCTGCGGGTACAGGCGCTCATGCACCAGCGTGTCCATCGCGATGCCAGCAAGCGGCGGCACGTACGGTGTGTGTCGTTGCATGCTCATCCTCAACGCGCCAGCCAGCCGCCGTCCACGGCCAGCGTGTAGCCGTTGACGTAGTTGGACGACTGCGAAGCCAGGAACACCACCGGCCCCGCCATGTCGGCCGGCTTGCCCCAGCGGCCGGCAGGAATGCGCGCGGTGATGGCCGCGTTGCGCGCCTCGTCGGCTTGCAGCGCCGCCGTGTTGTTGGTGGCCATGTAGCCGGGCGCGATGGCGTTGACGTTGATGCCATGCGCGGCCCACTCGTTGGCGAGGGCCTTGGTCAGCCCCATCACCCCACTTTTGGACGCTGTGTACGACGGCACGCGGATGCCGCCCTGGAAGGACAGCATCGACGCGACGTTGATGATCTTGCCGCCGCGCCCCTGTTCGATGCACAGCCGCGCCAGGGCCTGGGCGAGGAAGAAGGCCGCCTTGAGATTGACAGCCATGACCTCGTCCCAGTCGCTCACCCGGAAGTGGAGCGCGTCCTCGCGGCGGATGATGCCGGCGTTGTTGACCAGGATGTCGACGTGCCCGGTCAGCGTCTGCGCCTCCGCGATCAGGCGCGGGATGACGGCGATGTCGGCGAGGTCGGCGCGCAGGTCCAGAAAGCGTCGGCCCAGCGCCTCCACCGCCCTGCAGGTGTCGACTGGCGCGCTCTTGTTGATGCCGACGATGTCGGCGCCTGCCTCGGCCAGCGCGACGGCCATGGCTTGGCCAAGGCCGGTATTGCAGCCGGTGACGACGGCCACCTGGCCCGCCAACTCGAACAGATCGAACTTCATCCGTAACTCTTCTTTCGAGGCGCCGTCGGTCGCCTGGGTTGATCGATAGAACAAAAGTTAAACGATTAACTAGCGTTGCGCAAATAGGTCGATGCAGGATCAAGGGAAAGTCACTACTCAGCTAGATACCCGTCCATTACCCAAGGGTAAACGCTTATAAATCACCAAGCAATGGCCACGACAATTCAGGCAATCGTTTGCCTTCCCGACGAAGGGAAGCAGTACTCCAACGCTGCTCGAGACCCGTTTGCCGCCCCAGCGCGAGGCGCCTGCGCCGCCCGACGCAACGTAGATTGACAACCATGGCCCCCACCAATCCCCGCCCACCGACGATGCGCGACGTGGCCCGCACGGCAGGCGTCTCCACGGCCACCGTGTCGCGCTACGTCAACGGCCTGCAGCGCTTCACCGAGGCTACCGAGACCCGACTGCGCGAAGCCATCGCCACCCTGGGCTTCAGCGTTGACCCGGTCGCGCGCAGCATGATCACGGGCCGCACCCACACCGTGGCCGTCGTCATCCTCGACATCCGCAACCCGCACTTCACCGGCATCGTCAAGGGCGCCAACCGCAAGGCCCAGCAGCTGGGCTACAACCTGCTGTTTGTCGACACGGGAGAGCGCCAGAACGCCGAGGCCGGCATGCTGCGCGACCTGAGTCGGCGCGTGGACGGTCTCATCGTCAGCTCGCGCATGCCCGACGCCGACTTGTCGACGCTGCGCGACCTGGACAAGCCGGTCGTCTTCTTCGGCCGCGCCAGCCAGGTCGGCGTCCACAGCGTCAGCGCCGACGGGCGCTCGGCCGCCGCGATGCTGGGCCGCCATCTCATTGACCTGGGTCACCGCCGCATCGCCTATCTCGGCTATGGCGCCGCGCGCTGGGACTCCGAGCGCAAGGCTGGCCTCACCGAGGCGCTGCGCGAGGCCGGGCTGGAGCCCCTCTATTTCTCGGCCGATTCGCCCACGCTGGAGGCCGGCGAGAAATCCGTCGGCGAGGTGCTGATGGGCAGTGCGCGGCCAGACGCCGTCGTTTGCTACAACGACATGCTGGCGCTGGGTTTCATGAAACAGGCGCAGGCTGCGGGCGTGCGCGTTCCCGAGCAAGTCTCAATCGCCGGCTTTGACGACATTCCGTTTGCCCGGTTCAGCACACCCACGCTGACCACGGTGGACATGCAGAGCGAAGCCATGGGCGAGCTGGCGCTGGAGCGACTGATTGAGCTGATAGATGGAACCCTCGACGCCAGCGAAGAGATGCTCAAGCCACGCCTGGTGTTGCGCCAATCCACGGCCGCAAAGGCGTTGTCTACGAATGCACCCGCAGGTTCGCGATTGCTCTGACGTTGCGCTTCTTGCCATCACATGGGCCGGCCTGACGGTCGGACAGCGCCGCGGGAAGTGACGCCATAGGGCTGCAGGAAGCCGGCGAGGTTGCCCGCTTCTCTTGGTGCGCACAGGCCGTCTAGGCGCTGATCGCCACGGTGGGCGACTTCAGGAAGCTCAAGCACGGCGCGCAGTTCGTGCTGCGGCGTCCCAGACCTGATGCGCCGTTCGCAATCAGACTTCCAGCCACTCCTTGCGGATATAGGCGTTGGCGCGGAGGTCGTCGGGCGAGCCCTCGAAGACGATGCGGCCATGGCCCATCACGTAGCAGCGCTCGGAAATCTCCATGGCAATGGCCAGCTTCTGCTCGACCAGCAGCACGGCGATGCCACGGTTCTTCAATTCCTTGAGGTACTCGGCGACCAGTTCGACGATCTTGGGCGCCAGGCCCTCGGTAGGCTCGTCGATCATGATGAGGTCGGGGTCGCCCATCAGCGTGCGGCAGAGCGTGAGCATCTGCTGCTCACCGCCCGACAGCACGCCGGCTTCGGTGTGCTGGCGCTCGCGCAGCCGAGGGAACATCTTGTACATGTCCTCGAAGCCCCAGCGCGGGTTCTTGGCGCCTGACTTCTCGCCCAGCATCAGGTTCTGATGCACCGTGAGCTTGGGGAAGATGTCGCGGTTCTCCGGCACGTAGCCCAGGCCCATGTGAGCGATCTCGTAGGCCTGGCGGCCGACCAGTTCCGCGTCACCCCAGCGCACCGAGCCCTTGGCGTCGACCTGGCCCATGATGGTCTTGACTGTCGTGGAGCGACCGGCGCCGTTGCGACCCAGCAGGCTGACGATCTCGCCCGGATTGACCTGCATGCTGACGCCATGAAGCACATGGCTCTTGCCGTAGAAGGCATGGACGTTGTCCAGCTTGAGGATGCGCCCCTGGGTCATGCTGCCGCCGCTTGTTGATCCGCCAGCACGGAACCCAAGTAGGCCTCCTGCACGCGCGGATTGGCACGCACCGCGTCGGGCGTGTCGAAGGCAATGACTTCACCGTAGACCAACACGGCGATCTTGTCGGCCAGCCCGAAAACGACGCCCATGTCGTGCTCCACGGTCAGCAGCGTCTTGCCGACGGTCACGTCGCGGATGAGCTGGATGAAGCGCTTGGTCTCGCTCTTGCTCATGCCGGCCGTGGGTTCGTCCAGCAGCACGACGCTGGCGCCGCCAGCGATGGTGATGCCGATCTCCAGCGCCCGCGCCTCGGCGTAGGTGAGGTTCATCGCCAGCACGTCGCGGCGCTTGTCGAGTTTGATCATCTCGAGGATCTGGTCGGTGCGGTCGTTGGCGTCGTCGAGGTCGGCCAGGAACTTCCAGAACGCGTAGCGGTGGCCCAGGCTCCACAGCACGGCACAGCGGATGTTTTCGAACACCGAGAGCCGCGTGAACAGGTTGGAGACCTGGAAGCTGCGCGACAGGCCCAGGCGGTTGATCTCGAAGGGCTTCTTGCCGTCGATGCGCTGGCCATGCAGATGGATCTCACCCGATGTCGGCCCGAAGCGGCCGCTGATCAGGTTGAACAAAGTGCTCTTGCCCGCGCCGTTGGGACCGATGATGGCCACACGCTCGCCGGCCTGCACGGCCAGGTTGGCGCCGCGGATGATCTCGCTCTTGCCGAAGCTCTTGCGCACGTCGCGCAACTCGACGGCGAAGCCGGAAGTCGTCGCCGTCACAGCGCCTCCCTCCGCTTGATTTCCTTCTCGATGTCTTCCTGGATCTCCCCCCACTCGTGCACGTAGTGGCGGCGCACGAGCTCGAAGAGGGCCACGCCAATGATGATCAGGAAGGCGGCACCGAACCAGGCGTCCAGGCCGGCGCTGTCGAGCTGGGCACCCATGAACTTCATCTGCGGGCCCAGGGCCTCGTTGAGTTGACGGTGGTAGAGCATCTCGATCATGGCGGCCGCGCCCACCAGCGCCGCGAAGGCAGTGCCCGCCAGCGCGAGGTAGGAGGTCCAGAGCTTCTTCAGCTTGCCGAAGGCCGCGACGCGCAGGTTCATCAGGATCAGGCTCGCGAAGCCGCCTGGCGCATACATGACCATGAACAGGAACAGCAAGCCGAGGTAGAGCAGCCAGGCGCTCGTCAGCTCTGCCAGCATCACGCCGCAGAACACCATCAGCACGGCACCGAGGATGGGACCGAAGAAGAACATCGCGCCGCCCAGGAAGGTGAACAGCAGATAGGCCCCCGAGCGCGCCGCGTGCAGCACATCGGCGCCGTTGACGATCTCGGTGTTGATGGCGCCGAGGCCGCCCGCGATGCCGGCGAAGAAGCCGGAGATCGTGAAGGCCATGAAGCGCACCCAATGCGTGTTGTAGCCGACGAACTCCACGCGCTCGGGGTTGTCGCGCACCGCGTTCAGCATGCGGCCCAGCGGCGTGCGCGTCAGCGCGAACATCGCCGCCGTGCAGATGAAGCAGTAGACGGCAACCAGGTAATAGACCTGGATCTGCGGCCCGAAACTGATGCCCATGACCGGCTTGCCGATGACGCGGTTGCTGGACACGCCGCCCTCGCCACCCGAGAACTCGGGCAGCATCAGCGCCAGCGCGAACACCAGCTCACCAATGCCCAGCGTGATCATCGCGAACGGCGTGCCGGCCTTCTTTGTCGAGATATAGCCCAGCAGCACCGCGCAGACCAGCCCTGCCAGGCCGCCCACCAGCGGGATCAGGCTGACCGGAATGCCAAGCGTGCCGGCTCCGACCTTGTTGAGCGCGTGGATCGCCAGGAAGGCGCCCATGCCGCTGTAGACGGCGTGGCCGAAGCTCAGCATGCCGCCCTGGCCCAGCAGGATGTTGTAGGCCAGGCAGGCAATGATGCCGATGCCCATCTGCGTGAGCATGGTCTGGGCCAGCCCGCTGGTCCAGATGCGCGGCGCGACGAGAAGGATCAGGGCGAAGAAGCCCCAGACGATCCAGCGCCCGACGTTGTAGGGCTTGAAATGGAATTCTTGGGTCTTCATCAGTCCTCCCGCGTGCCCAGGAGGCCCTTCGGCCGGAAGATCAGGATCAGAACCATCAGCAGATAGGGCAAGATGGGCGCGACCTCGGCCATCGTCAGGCGCAGCAGCGGATAGCCCGGCGTGCTCTGCGTGACAGCAAAGCCCCAACCGCTCAGCAGCGTGGCGAGCGAGCCGTTCAACGCCAGGGGCAGCGTCTGCAGCAAGCCGACGACGATGGAGCCGACGAAGGCACCCGCCAGCGAGCCGATGCCACCCACGACGACGACGACAAAGATGATGGCGCCGATGAAGGCGGCCATGTTGGGTTCGGTCACGAACGTGATGCCGCCGACCACGCCGGCCAGGCCGGCCAGGGCACAGCCGCTGCCGAACACCAGCATCAGCACGCGCGGCACGTTATGGCCCAGCGCCTCGGCCATGTGCGGATGGGTCAGTGAGGCCTGGATGACCAGGCCGACCCGAGTGCGCGTCAGCAGCAACCACAGCGCCACCAGCATCAACAGCGCCACGACCATCATGAAGGCCTTGGTCAGCGGGAAGTTGGAGCAGGACGCCGCCGCGCAAATCTCCGGCGCGGCTTTGCCGAGCATCAGCGACATGCCCTCGACCGGGTGCGAAATGATGGTGAAGGCCGAGCCTTGCAGCTCGGGCGGCGGCGTGAAAGGCACCGCCGTGCGGCCCCAGATCAGCTGCACCAGTTCCAGGATCACATAGGACAGGCCGAAGGTGATCAGCAGCTCGGGCACATGCCCGAACTTGTGCACCCGCCGCAGCGCCAGCCGTTCGAAGGCAGCCCCCAACAGCCCGACCGCCAATGGCGCGAACAGCAGCGCCAGCCAGAAGCCGACGATGCCCACCAGCGAGTAGGCGACGTAGGCGCCGACCATGTAGAAGCTGGCGTGGGCGAAGTTCAGCACGCCCATCATGCTGAAGATCAGCGTCAGCCCGGAGCTGAGCATGAAGAGCAGCAGACCGGACGACAGGCCGTTCAGCAGGTTGATGAAGACTTGATCCAAGGCGGTGGCCGGCAAAGTCAGAAGAACGCGCCGCCGGTAAAGGCGGCGCGGCGAGTCAGGCGCTCAGGCGATCGGGTGATCAGCCGGGCCTTTTCATTTGGCAGGACGTGGGCGTGGACGAGACGTAGCTGTCGAACTGCTTCACCGGCGCCAGCGTCATGCCCGTCTTCTCGGGGCTGTAGGGATGCTTGGCATCGGCCTTCTGCCAGACCGAGATGAACAGCGGCTGCTGCAGCTGGTGGTCGCTCTTGCGCATCGTCACTTCGCCGTTGAAGCTCTTGACCGTCAGGCCTTCCAGTGCGGCCGCCACCTTGACCGGGTCGGTGGACTTGGCATTGGCCATGGCCTGGCTCAGCATCGTGTAGATGTGCTGGATGCTGTTGGTGTACATGTCGTCGTTGAAACGCTTGTTGTACTCCTCGGCCATCTTCTGCGTCTCGCCACCCATGTTGTAGTGGCTGTAGGCGACCTGGTAGACGCGGCCGGCACCGCCGGTGCCCAGCGCCGTCGGCGTGCCGGTCACGCCGGTGTAGTAGGTGAAGAACTTGCCGTTGTAGCCCGACTCGTTGGCGGCCTTGACGAGCAGGGCCAGGTCCGAGCCCCAGTTGCCGGTGATGACGGTGTCGGCACCGCTGGCCTTGATCTTGGCGACGTAGGGCGCGAAGTCGCGCACCTGGGCCAGCGGGTGCAGGTCCTCGCCGACCACCTGGATGTCCGGGCGCTTGCGAGCCAGCGTCTCCTTGGCGTACTTAGCGACCTGGTGGCCGTGGGCGTAGTTCTGGTTCAGCAGGAAGACCTTCTTGACGTCCGGCTGGTCCTTGATGAAGGAGGACATCGCTTCCATCTTCATCGACGTGTCGGCGTCAAAGCGGAAGTGCCAGTAGCTGCACTTGCTGTTGGTCAGATCGGGGTCCACCGCCGAGTAGTTCAGGTAGACGATTTCCTTGCCCGGGTTGCGCTCGTTGTGCTTGGTGACCGCGTCGCTCAGCGCCAGTGCCACGCTGGAGCCGTTGCCCTGCATGATGTAGCGGATGCCCTGGTCGGCGGCGGCTTTCAGCAGGTTCAGCGACTCGGCCGGGCTGAGCTTGTTGTCGAAGGTGACGACCTCGAACTTCACCCCGGCGGGGTTGCTCTTGTTGAACTTCTCGCCAAGGAACTGGAAGGTCTTGACCTGGTTCTGGCCGACCGGACCCATCAGGCCCGACAGCGCGTCGATGTAGGCCAGCTTGACGGTCTCGCCCTTCTGGGCATGGGCGGCGCCGGCCGCGAGCACGAGGGCTGCGGCGGCCGAAAGCGTGCGCAAGGTGAAGCGGACCGAAGTGTTGTCGAACATGCTTGTCTCCTAGGGGTTATGGCTTTGATGCGGACGGAACTTAATGCAGCCGGCTCGCGCTGAAGTTGCGGGCTTACCCGCGACCGTCAGGCGCCCGGCAACTTGTGGTTCAGGAACTGGTCGCGAAGCTTGAGCTTCTGCACCTTGCCGGTGGCCGTGTGCGGAATCTCGCTGACGAAGGCAACGTCGTCGGGAATCTGCCACTTGGCGATGCGGCCGTCGTAGAAGGCAAGCAATTCCTCCCGCGTGACCGTGGCCTCGGGCTTCTTGACGACGACCAGCAGCGGCCGTTCGTCCCACTTGGGATGCCTGGCCGCGATGACGGCGGCCTCGTGCACGGCCGGGTGGGCCATCGCAATGTTTTCAAGGTCGATGGAGCTGATCCACTCGCCGCCGGACTTGATGACGTCCTTGCTGCGGTCGGTGATCTGCATGAAGCCGTCGGCATCGATGGTGGCCACGTCGCCGGTCGGGAACCAGCCTGGCTCGCCATCCACGCTGACCAGCGGCGAGTCGTCGTGGTTGAAGTATTGGGAGATGACCCAGTGCCCGCGCACGACGAGATTGCCGGCGCTCTGTCCGTCCCAGGGCAACGAGCGGCCGTCGTCGTCGACGATGGCCATGTCGACGCCGTAGATGACGCGGCCCTGCTTCTCCAGCAGGCGCTGCTGCGCTTCGGCCGGCAGGTCCAGCTGGCGCGTCGTCAGCTTGGACAGCGTGCCCAGCGGCGACATCTCCGTCATGCCCCAGGCGTGGATGACCTCGATGCCGAAGTCCTCCTGCAGCGACTTCATCATGGCCGGCGGGCAGGCAGAGCCGCCGATGACGGTGCGCTTGAAGGTCGAGAACTTGAGCTTGTTGGCCTTGACGTAATTCAGCAGGCCCAGCCACACCGTCGGCACGCCGGCGCTGAAAGACACCTTCTCGCCCTCGAACAGCTCGTACAGGCTCTTGCCGTCCAGGTGCGGCCCCGGCAGCACCAGCTTGCAGCCGACGATGGCCGCGCTGTAGGGCAGCCCCCAGGCGTTGACGTGGAACATCGGCACGACCGGCAGGATGACGTCGCGGCCAGAGCAGTCCATCGCATCCGGCAGTGCGGCGGCATAGGCATGCAGCACCGTCGAGCGATGGCTGTAGACAGCGCCCTTGGGGTTGCCCGTGGTGCCGGACGTGTAGCAGATGCTGGACGCCGTGTTCTCGTCGAATTGCGGCCAGGCGTAGTCGCCGGCCTCGGCGTCCAGCAGCTCGTCGAAGCACAGCAGATTCGGAATGGCGGAGTTCGCCGGCATGTGGGCCCGCGAGGTCATCAACACGAAGTGCTGCACCGTCTTGAGTAGCGGCGCGATCTTCTCGACCAGCGGCAGGAAAGTCGCGTCAAAGCAGAGCACGCGGTCCGCGGCGTCGTTGGCGATCCAGACGATCTGCTCGGGAAAGAGGCGCGGATTGATCGTGTGGCAGACCAGGGCCGAGCCCGAGCTGCCGTAGTAGATCTCCACGTGACGATGGCCGTTCCAGGCCAGCGTCGCGACGCGGTCGCCCGGCTCGCAGCCCAGCCGAGCGAAAGCCTGTGCGGCCTGGCGCGAACGGCGCGCCAGCTCGCGCCAATTGCTGCGGTGCAGGTCGCCCTCGACCCGTTTGCTGACGATTTCGGTCTCGCCCGAATGCCGCTCGGCGTGCTTCAGCAGCGACGAGATCAGCAGCGGATCCGACATCATCCGGCCCATCAATGCCATGCTTGTCTCCTGGCGTCTTATCGATTCAGTCTAGCCCGCGGTTTCAGACCATGAACGTCACAACCGCGACCTTCGGACCCCGGGGAAACACCCAGGAAAGCCAGGGCCAGCCCCCGCTCACTAGACTCCACCATCAAACACTGCCGGCCCGGCTGACCCAAAGCCTTGAATGCCTTGTTCATCATGAGTGAATCCAGCAAGAACTACCCCGTCCAGAAGACCGACGCCGAGTGGCGCGAGCAGCTCGACCCGATGCAATACCAAGTCGCCCGCCAGGCTGGCACCGAGCGCGCCTTTACCGGCAAGTACTGGGACCACTTCGACAGCGGTCACTACAACTGCATCGGCTGCGGCACGCCGCTGTTCGAGGCGGACACCAAGTTCGATGCGGGCTGCGGCTGGCCCAGCTACTGGGCGCCAGTTAACAGCGAGGTCGTCGAGCGCATCGTCGACCGCAGCCACGGCATGGTGCGCGTCGAGGTCAGATGCAACAAGTGCGGCAGCCACCTCGGCCATGTCTTCCCGGACGGCCCCGAGCCGACGGGCGAGCGCTTCTGCATCAACTCGGCCTCCATCGATTTCGTCAAGGACAATCCCGGCGCATGAAGCTGCTGCTCGACTTCCTTCCGCTGATCCTCTTCTTTGCCGCGTTCAAGTTCGCTGAAGGCAACCCCGACGCCGCGGCCGGGTTTTCGACGGAGCATTTCGGCTTCCTCGTCCAGGGTGGCATCGTCGGCCCGCAAGAGGCGCCGGTGCTGTTGGCCACCGTCGTCGTCATGATCGCGACGCTGGCGCAGGCCGCCATCCTCAAGCTGCGCGGCAAGAAGATCGACCTGATGCTGTGGATCAGCCTGGCCCTCGTCGTCGTGCTCGGCGGCGCGACGGTCTGGTTCCACAACGAGACCTTCATCAAGTGGAAGCCCACCGGCCTGTACTGGGCCATGGCGCTGACGCTGTGGATCGCGCAGGCTGCCTTCGGCAAGAACCTGATCCAGAAGATGCTTGGCGCCGAACTGCCATTGCCCGATGCCATCTGGCTCAAGCTCAACCGCGCCTGGGTGCTGTTCTTTGCCGCGATGGGTATCGTCAACCTCTACGTCGCCTACAACTTCTCGACGTCGGCCTGGGCCAATTTCAAGGTCTTTGGCGTCACCGGCCTGATCCTGCTGTTCACGCTGGCGCAGGGCCTCTTCCTGAGCAAATACCTGCCGCAGGAAGAGGACACCAAGCCATGATCGCTGTGGAGATCGAAAGGCGGCTGCGCGCTGAACTGGCGCCGGTGCAACTCGACATCCGCGATGACAGCGCCCAGCACGCCGGCCACGCCGGGGCCCGCGAGGGCGGCCACTTTCACGTGACCGTCGTGTCGGATCGCTTTACCGGCCTGCAAAGGCTGGCCCGGCACCGCCTCGTTTATCATGCTTTGTCTGACCTGATGCAGCGTGGCATACACGCGCTGGCAATTGATGCCCGAACACCGGGCGAGTCCGGATCAGGTCAAGCGTGATCGAACCCTGCGCCCATTTTGGGCGCGATTTTTTTAGCCTGAATCACACCCCCACCCTCATGAAGAAGTTTGCGCTCGCCGCCGTCGTCGCGGCCACCATCTCGGCCCTGTTGCCGGCTGCCGCAATCGCGCAGAACGTCGCCACCGTCAACGGCAAGCCCGTGCCCAAGGCGCGCGTCGAGACGCTGATCCAGCAGGTCACCAAGAGCGGCCAGCAGCAGCGCTCGCCCGAACTCGAAGCGCAGGTCAAGGACGAGGTCGTGCGCCGCGAGATCTTCATCCAGGCGGCCGAGCAGCGCGGCATCCCGCAGACGGCCGACTACAAGACGCAGCTGGACCTGGCTCGCCAGATGTTGCTGATCCGTGGCCTGATGGAAGACTTCAAGGCCAAGAACCCGGTGGGTGACGCGGAGGCGCAGGCCGAGTACGACAAGTTCAAGGCCGCCAACACCGGCAATGAATACCGTGCCCGCCACATCCTGGTCGAGAAGGAAGAAGACGCCAAGGCGCTGATCGCCCAGATCAAGGCCGGCGGCAACTTCGAGGAACTGGCCAAGAAGAACTCCAAGGACACCGGCTCGGCGACCAATGGCGGCGACCTGGACTTCGCCAACCCGAACAACTTCGTGCCCGAGTTCAGCAAGGCCATGACGGCGCTGCAAAAGGGCGAGATGACGCAAGAGCCGGTCAAGAGCCAGTTCGGCTATCACATCATCAAGCTTGAAGACACGCGGCCCGCGACCTTCCCGGCGTTCGACGACGTCAAGGCGCAGATCAAGCAGCGGATCGAACAGCAGAAGATGGGCGAGTTCCAGCAGAGCCTGGTCGACAAGGCCAAGACCGACTACAAGTTCAGCAAGTAAGCCGTCCCGCTGCGACGACCAAGCCCGCCACCCGGCGGGCTTTTTTATTGCACGAGGCGCCCGGCCTCGATGCGCAGCTGCCGCTCACAGCGCGTCGCGATCTCGCGGTCGTGGGTCACCAGCACCAGCGTCGTGCCAGCCTCCCGGTTCAGCTCGAACATCAGCGCCATGACCTGGGCGCCGGTCGCGAAGTCGAGGCTGCCCGTGGGCTCGTCAGCCAGCAGCAGCGCCGGGCGCAGCACGAAGGCACGCGCCAGTGCAACGCGTTGCTGCTCGCCACCCGACAGCACGCGAGGATAGTGCCCGAGGCGCTCGCCCAGCCCGACACGGCCCAGCATCGCCGCGGCCTGCTCGCGGGCCTCGCGGTCGCCGCGCAGCTCCAGCGGCAGCATGACGTTCTCCAGCGCCGTCAGATTGGGCAACAGTTGAAAGCTTTGGAACACGAAGCCGAGTTCGCGTGCGCGCACGGCGGCGCGCTCGTCTTCGCTCAGGCTGAACAGATCCTGCCCGCGCAAGCTGACCGTACCGTCGCTCGGTGTGTCCAGGCCGGCGAGGATGGCCAGCAACGTGCTCTTGCCAGAACCCGAGGCGCCGACGATGGCAACGGACTCCTGTGCGGTCAGTGCAAAGCTGATGTCATGCAGAATCGTCAGCTCCCCGGTCGCGTCACGTACGCGCTTGGTGATCTGATCAACTTTGACGAGGACTTCTGGCATGTCGGGACTGCGGCGGCGGGCGATGGTGGCGCACTTTAGCTTGGGGTTGCTGGCCGGCTGGACGTCAGGGTCGAGCGCGGCGGCCGAGGCACCGGTGATCCTGGTCGTTGGCGACAGCCTGTCGGCCGAATACGGACTCAAGGCCGGCGCCGGCTGGGTGGCGCTGCTGCAGGCACGCCTGGCTGCGCAGAAGAAGCCGCACCGCGTCGTCAACGCCAGCATCAGCGGCGACACGACCTCGGGCGGCCGCAGCCGGCTGCCTGCCTCGTTGCGCACGCACAAGCCGGCCATCGTCATCCTGGAGCTGGGCGGCAACGACGCGCTGCGCGGCCTGCCGCTGGCCAGCACGCGCGACAACCTGCTTGCCATGGCGCGTGCTTCGCAGGCGGCCGGCGCCAAGGTCATCGTCGTCGGCATGCAGGTGCCGCCGAACTATGGCGGCGCCTACGGCCGGGAGTTCGAAGGCCTGTTCGCCGAGGTGGCCAAGCAGGCCAAGGCCAGCCTGGTGCCCTTCCTGTTGAAGGGCGTCGCGGACCGGGAAGATGCGCTGGAATGGTTCCAGCCCGACCGCATCCATCCGCTGGCCAAGGCGCATCCAGCCATGCTGGACAACGTCTGGCCTGCGCTGAAGCCGCTTCTTTAGGCGGCTCGCGCTTCAGCGTTCCTGCTGCCGCTCACGCGGCGATTTGTCGCGCACCGGCACGCCGTCCTGGCGGCCGCGCTGCGGGCCTTCGCTGCGCGGCGGCGCCTGGACCTGAGGTTGCGGCTGGGGCTGCGGCATCTGCATGCGCGGTGGCTCGGGCTGGCGCATCGGCATCTCGACACGGCGCGGCTGCTCCACCACCTGCGGGCGCTCTGGCATCGGCATGCTGCGCGGCTGCTCCGCCTGGGGCATGGGCTGCGGCATGACGCGGCGCGGCTCTTCGCGGCGCTCCTCTCGGCGTTCGTCTCGGCGCTCCTCGCGCTGCTGCGGGTTGTTGCGCCACGGCATGTTGTCGCCACCACCACGCGGCGACTCGAACGCTGGGCGCGGCTGCTGCACGGTCGGCACCGGCGATTGGATCTGCGGTTGCTGCGGCTGGGCCACCGGCATGGCGGGCTGCGGGTTCGGCGCATCGGGCCCGCGCTGGACCTCGCGTCGCAACGGCAGCTGGCTTTCACTGCGCCAGCCCATGCCGGGCTCACGCTCGCGGTCTCGCTGGCGCGGCAGGCCCGCCTCGACCGGGCGTGTCGGCGCCGCGGGCAGCACGGCTGCCAGGTCGCCGCGGCCAGGTGCCGTCGGCAGCGGGCGGTTCCAGCCCGGCTCGGGCCGGCGGTCGGGGCCGCGCACGGGCATGGGCTGGATCGCCGCACCCGGCGCCGGCAGCGTGCTGACGGCCTGGGGTACGTCGCGATAACGGTGCGGGCGCTGCACGGTCACCGGGTCGCGCAGGTCGCGCGGGTCGTTGACGCGGTGGACATAGCGAGGGCTGTGGCGAAAGCCGGGCCGGTAGACCTCGCGCGGCGCCAGCGGATACCAGCCGTAGCGCGGCGGTGGTGGGCGGTGCCCGATGCTGATGCCCACGCTGACCGAACCGCCACCCACCCAGCCCACCAGGGCCGGTGCGTAGACGGGGCGGTGCACGTAAGGACCCGGCGCCCAGCACCAGCGCCCGCCCCAGCTGACCCAACGGCCGTAATGGAAGGGTGCGAAGCCCCAGGGCGCGTCGTCCACCCAGGTCCAGCCCCAATGGCGAGACCAGGCCCAGCGGCCGTGGCGATAAGGGGCCCAATCAGCGGCGACGACGGTGGTCGGGATCCAGACGGTGCCGTACTCGGGCGCGGTCTCCCAGCGGCCATAGCGGTCCAGGTCCTCGGCACCGGTCATCTCGGGCGAGACATAGCGCGCGACGGCGCGGTCGCCCTCCTCGCGGCTCTCGGCCAGCACCCAGTCGCCGAAGCCGTCGCTGTACAGCGGCGAGCGCTCGGCGCGCGGGCCATCGGGCCACCAGAGTTCGATCTGCTCGCCCGCACCCAGGTGCACCGGCGAGGCGCTGCGCGTCCAGTCGAAGCGCATGCGTCCCTGCCAGACGTAAACCTTGCTGCCCCGGTCCAGCTGCTCGACACGGTAGAGGCCTTCGCGCTCGGGCTGGGCCAAGCCTTCGCGAGTACGCAGCTGTGTCTCGGCCGCGTTCTCGGGCGAGCGCAGCCGCAAAGCGACGTCGCCGCGGTCCAGCTGCAGCAGCGTCCGACCGTCATCGAGCTGGCTCAGCTCGAGGTCGCTGCGCTCATCGACCCAGATGGTCGTAGACCCGGTGCGCAGGCTGATGCGGGCCCGCTCGTCGGTGCGCAGGCGGTCGCCCTCGCCGACGGTCTGGTTGCGCGTCAGTCGCGTCCATTCGCGCGTGTCCGGATCGAACAGCCAGGCGTCACCGACGACTTCGACAACGCGCGCGGCACGCGACGGCGGGTCGCGGTCGGCGTCTTCCGCCTTGGCCGCGGGGGCCAGGGCAAGCAGCAGGGTCATCGCCAGGATGCGCCAGCGGCTGCGGATCAGGACAAGCTTGGAATCGGCGAGCGTGGCCATATCGGGAGGCTCCTTTGCGGCAAGCTAACGCGGCGGCCCATGGCGCGGTGCACGACGTTTACAAACTTTGCAATCAATCGTCGTCGCTATTCGGGTCCAGTTCGGGGAAAAGCACAGACGTGAAGCCGAAACGCGTGAAATCGGTGACCCGCATCGGGTAGAGGATGCCGTCCAGGTGATCGCACTCATGCTGGACGACGCGGGCGTGGAAGCCATCGGCGACGCGATCGATGGGCTGCCCATCGGCATCGAAGCCGGTGTAGCGGATGCGCTCGTCGCGTGCCACCACGCCGCGCAGGCCGGGCACGGACAGGCAGCCCTCCCAGCCCTCGGTCCTTCCGCCGTCCAGCACTTCGATCTGCGGGTTGATCAGGACGGTCGGCGGCACGGGCGGCGCCTCGGGATAGCGCACGTTCTTGCTGTAGCCAAAGATGACCAGGCGCAGGTCCACGCCGATCTGCGGCGCGGCCAGCCCGGCGCCGTTGGCTGCGGCCATGGTCTCGAACATGTCGGCGATCAGCGCCTTCAACTCGGGCGTGCCGAACTCGGTCACCGGCTTGGCGACCCGCAGCAGGCGTGGGTCCCCCATCTTCAAAATCTCGTGAACGGCCACCGGGGCCTCCTTCGGCTATCGTGACCGGTGATTCTAGGAAGCCCCCCTTCCCCACGCTGCATGCTTGATTTCATCGAAGACCTCGGCCACGGCATCTACGCCATCGACACCGGCTTCCAGCGCCCGCGCTTCGACGCGGCCTACCTGATGGTGGAGGACGGCCGCGCGGCATTCATCGACACCGGCACCAACCACGCGGTGCCACGCCTGCTGGCCGCCCTCGATGCGCTGGGGCTGACGACAGAAGCGGTGGACTGGGTCATTCCCACTCATGTGCACCTCGACCACGCCGGCGGCGTCGGCCTGTTGATGGAGGCCCTGCCCCGCGCCCGCGCGCTGGTGCACCCGCGCGGCCTGCGCCACATGGTCGATCCCAAGGCGCTGTGGCTGGGCGCGCTCGCCGTCTATGGCGAAGACGAGATGCAGCGCAGCTACGGCAAGCTGGTGCCCGTGCCGGCCGAGCGCGCCGAGGCCAGCCATGATGAACAGGTCGTCCACCTGGCCGGCCGGCCGCTGCGCCTCATCGACAGCCCCGGTCACGCCAAGCACCACCACGCGATCTGGGATGAGACGAGCCGCAGCTGGTTCACCGGCGATACCTTCGGCCTGTCCTACCGCGCCTTCGACGTCGACGGCCGCGCCTGGATCCTGCCGACCAGCACCCCGGTGCAGTTCGAGCCCGAGGCGCTGAAGGCCACCGTCGCGCGCCTGCTGGCGGCCGAACCGGTGGCGATGCAGGTGACGCACTACGGCCGCATCGGCGGCTCGGTCGCCGAGGTGCGGCGCCTGGCCGCGGTGATGCTGGAACAGGTCGACGAGATGGTCGCGCTGGCCGAGTTGCTGCGCAGCGCGCCGGACCGGCACGACAGGCTCAAGGCCGGCCTGCTGGACGGCTATCTCGCGCGGCTGCGCGCTCATGGGCATGCCGCCGGCTTGGAAGCCGCCGAATGGCTGGCGCTGGACGCCGAGCTGAACGCCCAGGGCCTGGAAGTGATGCTGGACCGCCCGGCCCGCTGACGGGGCGACGCGCCCCGCGGCGGTGCGCCGCATCGCACCGCTGCAGTGCCGCCGCGCCGTGAACACGGCGCCCCCACCCGGGCGATGCACGTCAGCGGCGCAGGCATGCGTCTTGCGAAGTCCTGCCTGAGGTGCTGCGCTGAAGCCGCCCTTTGCTTCCGCAGAAGCATCGCCAAAGGCGGCGAACCTCCTCTTCCGGCCCCGACCGAGCAGCCCGCTGCTCTCGGGGCCTTCTTACTGGTCCCTCCGACCTGGCCGCACCCGGTCCGGTCGGCGCAGCCTGCTTCGATCAAACACATGCACATCGTCCTCATCGGCCACGGAATGGTGGGCCAGAAATTTCTTGAATCCCTCGCCGAGGGCCCCGCCGCCGGCGACGTGCAGGTCACGGTGCTGTGCGAGGAGCCGCGCCCGGCCTACGACCGCGTGCACCTGTCCGAGTTCTTCTCGGGCAAGTCAGCCGAGGACCTGTCGCTGGTGCCGCCGGGCTTCTTCGAGAAGCACCCCGGTTTCCAGCTGCGCCTGGCCGCCAAGGCCGTGGCCGTCGAGCGGCGTGACAACACCGTCACGTTGGCGAACGGCGAGGTCGTCCCCTACGACAAGCTGGTGCTCGCCACCGGCTCGTATCCCTTCGTGCCGTCGGTGCCGGGCCGCGACCGGCCGCACTGCCATGTCTACCGCACCATCGAGGACCTGGAAGGCATGCAGGCCAGCGGCAAGGTGTCCAAGACGGGCGTCGTCGTCGGCGGCGGGCTGCTGGGCCTGGAATGCGCCAAGGCGCTGCGCGACATGGGGCTGGAGACGCATGTCGTCGAGTTCGCGCCGCGGCTGATGGCCGTGCAGATCGACGAGGGCGGTGGCCGCGTGCTGCGCAAGAAGATCGAAGATCTCGGCGTGCAGGTGCACACCGGCCGCAACACGCTGGAGATCACCGACGGCGCGACGGCCCGCCACCGCATGGTGTTCGCCGATGGCACCTGGCTGGAGACCGACATGATCGTGTTCTCCGCCGGCATCCGCCCCCGCGACGAACTGCCGCGCCAATGCGTGCTGGCGATCGGCCCGCGCGGCGGCGTCGTCATCGACGACCACTGCCGCACCAGCGACCGCAACGTCTACGCCATCGGCGAGGTCGCGGCCTGGAACGAGATGACCTATGGCCTCGTGGCCCCCGGCTACGAGATGGCCCGCGTCGCCGCGCGCCACATCACCGGCGATGCCGACGCCGCCTTCCCCGGCGCCGACCTGTCTACCAAGCTCAAGCTGATGGGCGTGGATGTCGCCAGCATCGGCGACGCCCACGGCAAAACGGCCAACTGCCGCAGCTACCAGTTCGTCGACGAGCGCAAGCAGGTCTACAAGAAGCTCGTCGTCAGCGAGGACGGCCAGTTCCTGCTCGGCGCCGTGCTGGTGGGCGACGCGGCCGAGTACGGCACGCTGCAGCAGATGCAGCTGAACGGCATCAAGCTGCCGGCCGACCCGGAGTTCTTGATCCTGCCCAGCAGCGACGGCAAGGCCAAGGTGGGCATCGGCCCGGACGCACTGCCCGACAGCGCCCAGCTCTGCTCGTGCAACAACGTCACCAAGGGCCAGATCTGCGCGGCCGTCGGCGAGGGCGCCACGACGATGGGCGAGATCAAGGCCTGCACCAAGGCCGGCGCCACCTGCGGCGGCTGCGTGCCGCTGGTCACGCAGGTGATGAAGTTCGAGATGAAGAAGCGCGGCATGGCCGTGAACAACCACATCTGCGAGCACTTCCCGCATTCGCGCCAGGAGCTGTACCACCTCATCCGCGTGGGCGGCATCAAGACCTTCAGCGACCTGATGGCCAGGCACGGCAAGGGCCTGGGCTGCGACATCTGCAAGCCCGCCGCCGCGAGCATCTTCGCGTCCTGCTGGAACGAGTTCGTGCTGGAACCCAAGCTGGCCGCGCTGCAGGACAGCAACGACTACTACCTCGGCAACATCCAGAAGGACGGCAGCTATTCCGTCGTGCCGCGCATGCCGGGCGGCGAAGTGACGCCCGACGGCCTGATCGCCGTGGGCCAGGTCGCCAAGAAATACGGCCTGTACACCAAGATCACCGGCGGCGCCCGCGTCGACATGTTCGGCGCCCGCGTCGAGCAGCTGCCCTTCATCTGGGAGGAGTTGATCGCCGCCGGGTTTGAATCCGGCCACGCCTACGGCAAGTCGCTGCGCACGGTGAAGAGCTGCGTGGGCAGCACCTGGTGCCGTTATGGCGTGGACGATTCGGTCGGCCTGGCCGTCGAGATCGAGAACCGCTACAAGGGCCTGCGCGCGCCGCACAAGATCAAGTTCGGCGTGTCGGGTTGCACGCGGGAATGCGCCGAGGCGCAGGGCAAGGACGTCGGCATCATCGCCACCGAGAAGGGCTGGAACCTGTATGTGGCCGGCAACGGCGGCATGAAGCCGCGCCACGCTGAGCTGATCGCCAGCGACCTCTCCAAGGCCGACCTGATCAAGTTCATCGACCGCTTCCTGATGTTCTACGTGCGCACGGCCGACCGCCTGCAGCGCACCAGCACCTGGCGCGACAACCTCGAAGGCGGTCTGCACTACCTGAAGGACGTCGTCATCAACGACAGCCTGGGCCTGGGCGCCGAGCTCGAAGCGCAGATGCAGGCCGTCGTCGACACCTACCAGTGCGAATGGAAGACGGCCGTCAACACGCCCGAAGTGCGCCAGCGCTTCCGCTCCTTCGTCAACAGCGACCAGCGCGACGAGCAGATCGTCTTCGTCGAGGAGCGCGGCCAGATCCGCCCCGCCCGCCCGGAAGAGCGCGCCGAAGAGCGCGAAGCGCAACCCGCCTGAGCCCAGCCAAGGAGTACCGCATGAGCCAGCACTTCACCGCCGTCTGCCACATTGACGACATCCTGCCCGACACCGGCGTCGCCGCCCGCGTGGGCGACCGCCATGTGGCCGTGTTCCGCATCGGCAGCGACCGCTTCCACGCCATCGACAACATCGACCCGCGCTCCGGCGCCAGCGTGCTGTCGCGCGGCCTGGTGGGCAACCTCGGCGAGCGCGTCGTCGTCGCGTCGCCCCTCTACAAGAACCACTTCGACCTGACCACCGGCGAATGCCTGGAGGCGCCCGAGCAATCGGTGCGTGCCCATGCCGTGCAGGTGCAGGACGGCCGCGTGCTCGTCGCGCTGGCCTGAAACCCCTCGCCTTTCTGGCGGCCTGCGAGCGCCGCCAGGAGGGTCGCTCCACGTGGCAACGACGCCACGAATCTCATCGAACTGCAGACGCCCTCAGCCGGACTGGCTGGGGGCGTCTGTGCTTTGGACACCCCTTCGCCTCAACCTCAACACGAGACAACCATGGCCTACGTCGTCCCAACCGAATTCGTCACCAAGATGGTGGATGCCGGTGAATCCAAGCTGCTGATGTCCACCCGCGACACGCTGATCCGCGCCTACATGGCCGGCGCCATCCTGTCGCTGGCCGCCGCGTTCGCGGTGACGGTGACCGTCAACACCGGCAACCCGCTGATCGGCGCCATGCTGTTCCCGGTCGGCTTCATCCTGCTCTACCTGATGGGCTTCGACCTGCTGACCGGCGTGTTCACGCTGGTGCCGCTGGCCGTGCTGGACAAGCGCCCCGGCGCCACCTGGGGCGGGTGCTTTCGCAACTGGACGCTGGTGTTCTTCGGCAACTTCGCCGGTGCGATGACGGTGGCCGTGCTGATGGCGATCATCTTCACGTTCGGCTTCAGCGAGGCGCCCAACGCGGTAGGCCAGAAGATCGGCCACATCGGCGAGGGCCGCACGGTGGGCTACTCGGCGCACGGCGCGGCGGGCATGCTGACGCTGTTCGTACGCGGCGTGCTGTGCAACTGGATGGTGTCCACCGGCGTCGTCGCCGCGATGATGTCGACCTCCGTCTCCGGCAAGGCCATCGGCATGTGGATGCCGATCATGGTGTTCTTCTACATGGGCTTCGAGCACAGCATCGTCAACATGTTCCTGTTCCCCTCGGGCCTGATGCTGGGCGGCAACTTCACGATCATGGATTACCTGATCTGGAACGAGATCCCCACCGTCATCGGCAACCTCGTCGGCGGCCTGACCTTTGTCGGTCTCACCCTCTACGCAACTCACTACAAGACCGCGCCCAAGCGCGCGCTGAGCTGATGACGCTGCGGCTGATCGTCGGCCAGCATTCCGAGGCCGGCCGCAAGCCGCTGAACCAGGACTTCCACGGCGTCGCGCAGCCGACCGATGCGCAGCGTCGCTCGCGCGGCATCGCGCTGGCCATTGCCGATGGCATCAGCAGCAGCGCGGTCAGCCAGGTTGCCAGCGCGGCCGCCGTGCGCGGTTTCCTGGAGGACTACTACGGCACCTCCGAAGCCTGGACGGTGCGCCGCGCCGCGCACTGCGTGCTGGCCGCCACCAACGGCTGGCTGCACGCCGAGAGCCAGCGCGGTGACGGGCGTTTCGACAAGGACCGCGGCCACGTCTGCACCTTCAGCGCGCTGGTGTTCAAGGGCCGCGAGGTGCACTTGCTGCACGTGGGCGACACGCGGGTCTACCGCGTGCACGCCAACGCGCTGGAGCAGCTGAGCCAGGACCACCGGGTGCGTGTCTACGGCGGCCAGACCTACCTCGGCCGCGCCCTGGGCGTGAATGCGCACCTGGACATCGACTACGCCAGCTGGCCCACCGAGGTCGGCGAGACCTTCCTGCTGGCGAGCGACGGCGCCTACGAGTTTCTGGACGTCGCCGTCATCAACGAGACGCTGACCCGGCATGGCCCGGACATGCAGGCGGCGGCCGAAGCCCTCGTCGCGGCGGCGCTTGCGCGCGGCAGCGAAGACAACGTCACCGTGATGCTGGCGCGCGTCGAGTCCCTGCCAAGCCCGCTCACCTCGCCCCTGAGCCGCGACGGACTGCGCCTGCCACCCCCTCTGTCGCCACGGCAGACCTTCGAGGGCTACCGCGTCGTGCGCGAGCTGCAGCAGACCGCGCGCAGCCAGGTCGTGCTCGCGGTCGATGCAGCTGGGCGCGAATGGGCGCTCAAGCTGCCCACGGCCGACCTCGTCGGCAACGCGCGCGAGCTGGACCGCTTCTCCACCGAGGAATGGGTGGCCCGGCGCATCGACAGCCCGCACGTCATCAAGGCCGCGCCGGCCGAACAGAAGCGCGAGCACCTGTTCACCGCCGTCGAGTTCATCCATGGCCAGACGCTGGCGCAATGGATGACCGACCACCCCAAGCCATCCCTGGACGAGGTGCGCGGCATCGCCGACCAGATCGCCCGCGGCCTGCAGGCGCTGCACCGCAAGGAGATGCTGCACCAGGACTTGCGGCCCGAGAACCTGATGATCGACCGGCAGGGCACCGTCATCCTCATCGACCTCGCCTCCGCGCATGTGGCCGGCTTGAGCGAAGGCCTGGGCGACGCACGCGCGCTGGAACTGGCCGGCACGCTGCAATACACGGCGCCGGAGTACTTCACGGGCGAGGGCGGCTCACCGGTGGCCGAGCTGTTCGCACTGGCCGTGCTGGTCTACCAGATGCTGACCGGCGCCCTGCCGTACGGCCTGCAGGTTCCGCAGGTGCGCGGCGCGCGCGACCTGCACAAGCTGCAATACGTGCCGCTGCGCACGCGCCGCCCCGACCTGCCCGAATGGCTGGACCGCGTGCTGCGCAAGGCGCTGCAGCCCCAGGCGGCGCGACGGCAGCAGGCGTTGTCGGAGTTCCTGCATGACCTGCATGCGCCGGGGCCGGAGTTCATGAAGCGCGACCGCACGCCGCTGCAGCAACGGCATCCGCTGCTGTTCTGGCGCGGGTTGACGGTGGTGTTTGGGTTGGCGACGGTGGTGTTGCTGGCACTGCGCTGGGGCGGCCATTAAACGTCCAGGCCGAGTTCCTGGATCTTGCGCGTGATGGTGTTGCGGCCGATGCCGAGCTTCTGCGCCGCCTCGATGCGGCGGCCGCGGGTGATGTCCAGCGCGGTCAGGATCAATTGGGCTTCGAAGCGCTTAGTCAGCGCGTCCCACACGTCGGTCTCGCCGGCCGCGAGACGGGCGCGGGCGTCGGCGGCCATGTCGGCCAGCCAGCCTTCGCCGCTGCTGGTGCTGGCCGGTGCCGCAGCAACGGGCGCGGCGGCGGCCACATTGGGCAGCCCGTTGGTGACCTGGCCCGGTGACGGCGCGGCGACGTAGCCGGGCTGGATTTCGTCGGGCAGATCCTTGGGCTCGACGGTCTGGCTGGGTGCCATCACGCTGAGCCAGTGGCAGATGTTCTCCAACTGCCGCACGTTGCCGGGGAACTCGAAGTTGGTCAGCACGACCAGCGCCGCATCGGACAGGCGCTTGGGCTCCACACCCAGCTCGGTCGCGCTGCGTTGCAGGAAGTGGCGGGCCAGCGAGGCGATGTCTTCCTTGCGCTCGCGCAGCGGTGGCAGACGCAGGCGGATAACGTTGAGGCGGTGGAAAAGATCCTCGCGAAACACGCCCTGGCGCACGCGGTCTTCCAGGTTCTGGTGGGTGGCGGCGATGACGCGCACATTGCTGCGCATCGGGCTGTGGCCGCCGACCCGGTAGAACTGGCCGTCGGAGAGCACACGCAGCAACCGCGTCTGCAGCTCGAAAGGCATGTCGCCGATTTCATCGAGGAAGAGCGTGCCGCCGTCGGCCTGCTCAAAGCGGCCGCGCCGCGAGGCCTGCGCCCCGGTGAAGGCGCCGCGCTCATGGCCGAACAGTTCGCTTTCCAGCAGGTCCTTCGGGATGGCCGCCGTGTTGATCGCGACGAACGGGCCTTCGCCGCGCGGGCTGTGCTTGTGCAGGGCGCGGGCCACCAGCTCCTTGCCAGAGCCGCTTTCGCCGGTGATCATCACGGTGACATTGCTTTGCGATAACCGCCCAATTGCACGGAACACGTCCTGCATGGCCGGCGCCTGGCCGAGCATCTCGGGCACCTGCGCCGCAGCCTCCTGCTCGCCGGCCTCGCGCTGGCTTTCTTCCTGCGCGCGGCGGATGAGTTCAACGGCGCGCGGCAGGTCGAAGGGCTTGGGCAGGTATTCGAAGGCGCCGCCCTGGAAGGCGGACACGGCGCTGTCGAGGTCGGAGTAGGCGGTCATGATGATGACGGGCAGCGCCGGCAGGCGCGCCTTGACCTTGGCCAGCAGTTCAAGCCCCGAGCCGCCGGGCATCCGGATGTCGGACACCAGCACCTGCGGTGAATCGTCCTCGAGCGCGGCGAGCATGTCGCGCGCATTGCTGAAGCTGCGCACCGGCAGCCCCTCGCGGGCCAGGGCCTTCTCGAGCACAAAGCGGATCGAGTGGTCGTCGTCAACAACCCAGATGGATTTCATGCGGTTCCTCAGCCGCGCCCCTCACCTTGTGAGTTAGGGCAACGGCAGCGTGATTCGGAAATTCGTCAGGCCCGGCTCGCTCTCGCAATCGATCATCCCCTGGTGCTGTTGGGCAATCGTCTGCGCGAGCGTGAGTCCGAGCCCCGAGCCGCCCTCCCGCCCTGAGACCAGGGGAAAGAAGATGCGATCCCGGATCTCGGCGGGGACGCCGGGACCGTTGTCCTCGATATGCAATTCCAGTGCCAAGCGCCAGCGCTGCTTGCCGATGGTCACCTGCCGGGCGACCCGCGTGCGCAGCACGATGTGGGCGTCGCCGGCGGAGATGCGCGCACCCAGCACCTGGGCGGCGTTCTGCACGATGTTCAACACCATCTGGATCAGCTGCTCGCGGTCGCCGCGGAAGTCGGGCAGCGAGGTGTCGTAGTCGCGCGGGATGTCCAGGCCCTTGGGATATTCGATGAGCACGAGCGCCCTCACCCGCTCGCAGATCTCGTGGATGTTGACGTCGCCGACCACCTGGGCGCGGCGGTGCGGCGCCAGCAGCCGGTCGACCAGGCTCTGCAGCCGGTCGACCTCGTGCACGATGACCTGGGTGTATTCGGTCAGCCCGTTGTCGCTGTCCTGCAGTTCCAGCGCCAGCAGCTGCGCGGCGCCGCGGATGCCGCCGAGCGGGTTCTTGATCTCGTGGGCCAGGTTGCGGGTCAGCTCCTTGGTCGCCTGCACCTGGTCGAGGTTGCGCTCGTCGCGGTCCTGCCGGGCCTGCTGGGCGATCTCGATGAGCTCGACGAGCACGCGCGGCGCGCCGTCGTCGGCCGGGTCCATCTGCGACACGATGACGTGAACCGGCAAGCCGTCTTCATGCGCCCAGGCGCCGCGGCGCAGCAGCGCATCGAAGCGGCTGCTGGAGTAATGGTTGGCAGCCACGCCGGCCAGGGTTTCGGTCAGGCGCTGCACGTCGTCGATCCAGTCGGGCAGCTGGGCCTTCTGCGCAGCGCGGCGCGACAGCCGCATGACGTTCTCGAAGGCGGCGTTGGCGAACAGGCATTCGCCGTCGGCACCGACGACGACGACCATGGTGGCAAGCAGGTCGAGGCCGGCAAATTCGGCCGGCAGGAGAGAGGTATCAGTCATGGCGCCTGGGAACTCCCGAGGCGCCGCGCGTCTCAGGAGGGGAGTTTTGCGATCTCGCGCCTGAGCGCCTGCACATCGGCCTCGTAGCGCGCGATGTTGTCCTTGAGCTCGGCCATGCGGTCGAGGTACTTCTGGTAGTTGCGCTCGTCGCCGCGGCGCTCGCCCTGGCCGTTGCCGAATTCCTTCTGTGCCATGGCGAGGCGCTCTTCGGCCGCGCGCAGCTCGGTTTGCAGCACCCGGCGGCGCTCGTCATCGCGCACACGCTGCTGGCCGGCGTCGACACGGCTGTCAGCACCGCGCTGCCCCTCGGCGACCGGCGCAGCCGGCGCGGCACCTGCGTTCGCACGCGGCCTGGGCGACTGCAGCACGGTGATGGGCGTGCCTTCGATGGTGCGGCAACCCTTCTCGTTGGCTTCCTTGGCGCTCAACGCGTCGGTGTAGAGCACCGGCGGGCCAGGACAGCGGTAGACCGTGCCCTGGGCTTGCGCGCCCAGGCTGGCCAGGATGAACAACGGTGCCAGCAGTCGATTCAGCATGGCGGGATTGTCGCGCAGAGATGTAAACGAAAAAGGGGCCGCGCGGGCGGCCCCTCTCCGGGGATGACCAGGCAGCGGGAGTGCTGCCCGTGACCATCACAGCGCGTAGTACATGTCGAACTCGACCGGGTGGGTCGCCATGCGGAAGCGGGTCACTTCCTGCATCTTCAGCTCGATGTAGGCGTCGATGTAGCTGTCGGTGAAGACGCCGCCCTTGGTCAGGAAGGCGCGGTCCTTGTCCAGGTAGTCCAGCGCCTGGTCCAGGCTGTGGCAGACGGTCGGGATCTTCGCGTCTTCTTCCGGCGGCAGGTGGTAGAGGTCCTTCGTGGCGGCTTCGCCCGGGTGGATCTTGTTCTCCACACCGTCCAGGCCGGCCATCAGCAGTGCGCTGAAGGCAAGGTAGGGGTTGGCGGAAGGATCGGGGAAGCGCGCTTCGATGCGGCGGCCCTTGGGGTTGCCGACGTACGGGATGCGGATGGAAGCCGAGCGGTTCTTGGCCGAGTAGGCCAGCTTGACCGGGGCTTCGAAACCAGGCACCAGGCGCTTGTACGAGTTCGTGCCGGGGTTGGTGATGGCGTTCAGCGCGCGAGCGTGCTTGATGATGCCGCCGATGTAGTACAGGGCGAACTCGCTCAGGCCGGCATAGCCGTCACCGGCGAACAGGTTCTTGCCGTCCTTCCAGACGGACTGGTGAACGTGCATGCCGCTGCCGTTGTCGCCAACCAGGGGCTTGGGCATGAAAGTCGCGGTCTTGCCATAGGCGTGGGCGACGTTCTGGATGATGTACTTCTGCAGCTGCAGCCAGTCGGCGCGCTGGACCAGCGAGCTGAACTTGGTGCCGATTTCCATCTGGCCGGCGTTCGCCACTTCGTGGTGATGCACTTCGACCGGGATGCCGCACTGCTCAAGGATCAGGCACATCTCCGAGCGCATGTCCTGGCCGCTGTCGACCGGGGGCACGGGGAAGTAGCCGCCCTTGACGGTGGGGCGGTAGCCGCTGTTGCCGTGCTCGTACTCCTTGGAGGAGTTCCAGGCGCCTTCTTCCGATTCGATCTTGAAGAACGAGCCGGACATTTCATTGCCCCAGCGCACGCTGTCGAAGATGAAGAACTCGGGCTCGGGGCCGAAGTAGGCGGTGTCGCCCAGGCCGGACGCCTTGAGATAAGCCTCGGCGCGCTTGGCCAGCGAGCGCGGATCGCGCTCATAGGCCTTGCCGTCGGCGGGGTCCACGACGTCGCAGGACAGGATCAGCGTCGGCTCTTCGAAGAACGGGTCGACGTTGGCGGTGTTGGGATCGGGCATGAGCAACATGTCCGAAGCTTCGATGCCCTTCCAGCCGGCGATGGAGGAGCCGTCGAAGGCGTGACCCGACGTGAACTTGTCTTCATCGAAATGGGAAACCGGCACGGTGACGTGCTGCTCCTTGCCACGGGTGTCGGTGAAGCGGAAGTCAACGAACTTGATTTCGTTTTCCTTCACCAGGTTCATCACATCGGCGACGGTCTTGGCCATCAATAGCTCCTAGCGGGATCGATCAGGGGTGGGTTGCCGCCGCCGACGCACACGCGCCAGCGGCCACGAGAGGATTCAAAGCAGTTTGCATGCCAGATGCACCGACATGGGTTGCTGCCCGGCGGCGCCGGGCATTATGTGGCGGGGCTCGTTACAGCGGGAGAACTATCGCACCAGCTCGGTGCTGATGATTGCACCAAACTGGATCACGCCCTGCTTCAGGGCGTCGTAGGCAGTCGCCAGGCTCGCCGCCTCGCCCTTGACGCCGAGTTCGATGCAGCGACCCCACTGAGGGTGGTCGACGCTAGGCAAGCTGAACACCTTGATGCCGGCGAACTCTTCTTCGATGGCGACCATCAGCGGCGTCAGGCTGGCTTCCATCGCGCCCTGGACGATCAGCGAGCGCTCCGTCAGGCCGACCTGCCGATGCAGTCGCGGATAGCGGTCCAGCACCCACGCCATCATCGGATGGGCCATGACCGGGAAGCCGGGCACGAAATGGACGTAGCCGACGAAGAAGCCGGGAATCTTGTTGTAGGGGTTGGGAATGATGCCGGCGCCTTCCGGGAAGACGCCCATCTCCAGGCGGCGCAGCGTGTCCGGCTCGTCGGCCGTGACCGCCTTGCCTTGTTCGGCTGCCGTCTGCTGGATGCGCTGCCAGATCAGCTCGCGCGCGTCGGGGTGCAGCGCCAGCGGCCGGCCGAGGGCGGCAGCGGCGGATTGCCGTGTGTGGTCGTCGGGCGTGGCGCCGATGCCGCCGCAGCTGACGACCAGGTTGCCGCTCGCAAAGGCATCGCGCAGACGCGCCGTCAGCAGCTCACGGTCGTCACCCAGGTATTGCGCCCAAGCCAGTTGCATGCCGCGCTCCGACAGCAAGGCGATGAACTTGGCCAAGTGCGAGTCCTGGCGTTTGCCGGACAGGATCTCGTCGCCAATGATGATGAGTCCAACTTGCATGCGTTTCAGCTCTCGATGAGGACCGCGGATTCAGCGACCGGTTCCGCTGCCCGCCGCGCCTGCAGGGCGCCCAGCGCGTAATGCGTGAACCAGGCAGTGGAGAAGGCAAACACCAGTGTGTAGAGCCAGATCGCCAGCAGGATCAGGAATGGCGCGAGGACGACGGCCATCGGGCCGAACGACCATGCCCCCAACGCCCAGATCAGTGAGGGAGCGGCACCCAGGTAGCCGCAGACGACACCCATCGTGAGCATCGGAACGCGGTGCTCGCGCAGCAGTTCACGGCGCTCGTCGGCCGACGCATGATCGGCCAGCACGTCAAAGCCAAACACACGGTAGGTGAGCCAGCCCCAGATCAGCGGCGGCAGCACCATGACGACCGGCGGGATGAGCCAGAGCGGCATCGACAGCACGAGGAGCACGAGGGCGATCAACGTGGCACCCAGCGACGCCATGGCGCTTTCAAGCAGCGTGCCCCCTCGCTTCTTCTCCAGCAGCGGGAAGCGTCGCTGTGCGATGAGGCGAACGATGGCAGGCGTCATCAGCAGCGCGACCAGCAGCAGGCTCAGCAAAATGACGACTGGCAGCATGCCGACCAGCACGACCATGGCCGCCAGCGCGCTGCGCAGCGATTGCAAGCCCATCGCGTCCAGCCACTGCAGCAGGCTCTCGATGAGCAGCCAGCTCTCCAGCGTCGCGCGCACGCCGCTCATGGCCGATTCCCAGAACAGCCACATGAAGCCGAAGACCAGCGCGCCGCAGATGACAAAGGGCAGCAACGACAGCCCGATGACGCGTGGATGCAGGCAGTAGGCGGCAGCGCGCCAGAAGGAATCGACCAAGCCTTGCATTCGAACCTATGGGCTGTTGACGCTGGGATGTTCGCTGCGCCGGGGGCGCCGCGGGCGCAGCGCAGCGGCCAGGCGTGTCAGCCCCAGCCATTGCTGCTGGCAGAAGCCGCTGCCGTAGTCGCGGCCGCCTTCTGCGGCCAACTGGTCGCGCACGCCCGTGGGGTCGTAGCGCTGCTCGAAATTGGCAGTGCGAAACAGCAGGTCCCACACGGGCAGCAGCACACCGAAGTTGTGTCCACCCAGCGTGCCGCGGCCGCCGGACTCGTGGCCGATGCCGATGCTGTGGTGCAGGCGGTGAAAGCGCGGGCTGACCAGCAGCCGCTCGCCGACCAGCCCAAAGCCGATGCGCGCATTGGCATGCTGCAGGCTTTCGTGCAGCTGGGTGATGACGGTGATGGCGACGAACTGCCCCGGCTCGACGCCGATGACCCGGGCCAGCAGTGCCAGCGCCGTGCCCAGCAGCACGTCGTCCAGCAGATGGTTGCGGTTGTCGCTCCACATCGTCATCTGACGCTGGCTGTGGTGCAGGCTGTGCAGGGCCCACCACCCGTTGAACTGGTGCTGGGCGCGGTGCAGCCAATAACCCGCGAAATCGAAGACGACGAGGTAGAGCAGCAGGCTGACCCACGCGATGTCGGTCACGCCGGGCCACAGGCCGTCGAGTTGCCAGGTCGACAGGCCTGCAAGGCGCATCTCGCTGGCCATGGCGTCCCACAGCGGCTCGATGCTGAAGAACATCGCCAGGCGTACCAGGCCCAGCTTGTGGATCAACGTGTAGACGACGTCGTCGCGCACGGCGCCGTGGTCGGTGACGCTCTCCACCGGCCAGCGCCGCTCCAGCAGGCTCACGCCCAGCAGGATGAAGCCGATCTGCGCCAGGCCCAGCAGCAGCCAGCCGGTCGCGGCGAAGGCGTCTTCGAGCAGGTTGCCAAAACCGAGGCCGAACACGATGGGCTGCACGACGCTCTCGTACAGCGCCAGCTGCACGCTGTCGAAGGTGTTGGAGATCCAGTCGATCACGGCTTGTTGAAAAGGGAGGCGTAGCGCGGATGCTCGCGCAGCGGTGCAAAGCATAGGCCGCGCTGCTCAAGCCCCGTCAACAGCGGCTCCAGCACGGCCGGCGCCCAGGGGTCCTGGCGGGACCAGATGCCGAGGTGAGCAACGAGGATGTCACCCGGCCGGATGTCGCGCAGTGCCTTGGCCAGCAACTGGGCGTTGGGGTGCTTCTGGCTGGACAGCTCATCGCCGAGAAAGCCGGCGGGCGCCCA
The DNA here is from genome assembly GCF_001425165.1 of Pelomonas sp. Root405. Lineage (GTDB taxonomy): Bacteria > Pseudomonadota > Gammaproteobacteria > Burkholderiales > Burkholderiaceae_C > Pelomonas. The sequence continues at coordinate 1,299,991 of NZ_LMDU01000001.1, read as the reverse complement.
GCCCACATGGGCGAAGCCGCAGGCCTTGGCCGCCTTCAGCAATGCCGGTGACGTCCGGCCGGCCGGCGCCCTGAAGATGGGGGCGAGCGGCTTGCCCGTCATTGCTGTGAAGCGCTCGCCCACCTTCTTCAGGCTTGCGCAGTACTGCTCGGCAGTCAGCTCGCGCACGACCGGCGCCTGGATGCCCGCCTGGGTGCGGAACTTGAAGCGCGTGACGTTGCCGTCGGCACCGGGGATATCCGCCAGCAAGACGTCGTGGTCCCAGGTGTGGGACCCGAAGTCATGCCCTTCGGCCGCGCGCTCGCGCCACCACGGCGCCCAGCTGTCGTCCAGCGAGGTGCCGCCGCTGTGGGTCGGCTCGCTGGCAAGGAAGAAGGTCGCCTTGGCGTGGTGCTTCTTGAGCGTCTGCGCGACCAGCGGCGCCACGCCCATGTGACCGGTGTCAAAGGTCAGGTAGACCGGCTTGTCGCAGGCCGGTTGCGCTGCCGCCGTACCTGCGGCCAGCAGCAGGACAAAAGCCTTCATAGACGAGGTTGGTGATCGAGCGTCCAGATGCCGTGCGGCGACTTGCCCACCTTCACCTGGCGCACGACCCTGCGCGTGGCCGTGTCGATCTGCGTGAGCTTGCCAGCCCAGCGCGACGTGACCAGCAGCGTGCGGCCATCGCTCAGCAGCTCCATGTCGTCCGGACCTGCGGGTGCCGGGTACTGGTCGACGACGCTCAACGTCGTCAGGTCGATCTTGCTGATCGAGTTGGCCGCGCGATTGCTGACCAGCACATGGCGCTTGTCGCCCCAGGCGCGGAAGGAATGGGCGCCAGCGCCTGTCTGGATGCGCTTGGCCAGCCTGGGCGCCGGGCCGCTGACATCCCAGACCTCGACGAACTTGTCGCCCGTCAACCCGACCAGCAGCAAACGGTCGTCGGGCGTGAGGTAGATGTCTGCGGGCATCTTGCCGACGGGCGTCTTCCACTTGATGGCCTGCGTGGCCAGGTCGATGGCCAGCAGCTCGTCGCTGTCCTGCAGGCTGACATAGACGGTCGTGCTGCGGGTGTCGATGCTCAGGTGGCTGGGCGTCTTGGCCGCTGCAATGCGCTTGACGAGCTGCAGCGGCTCGGCGGCGGCCGCACCCTGCCAGCGGTAGAGGTCGACATGGTCCAGCCGGTTGGCGGCCGTGATGAACCACTTCATGTCCGGCGAGAAGCGCAGGTGGTAGGGATCGGGTACGCCGCGTAGCACGCGCTGGACCTCGGCCGTGCGCGGGTCGACGAAGGTCAGCGAATCGCCCAGCGCATTGGCGACGATGAGGGACTTCTCGTCCGGCGACAGGTAGAGGTGGTGGGGCTCCTTGCCGGTCGGGATGCGCTTGACCACCGTGAAGCTGGTCGGGTCAACGACCGCGATGTCCGCATCGAGAGAATTCAGCACGAAAACCGGGGGGCGCGCCTCGGCACTTGCAATTCCCGCCCACCACATCAAGAGCGCGAGTGCGCCGCTGCGAAACATTCCAGGCCTCTCGACAAAACGAAAGGGCGGCAGCTGCCGCCCTTGATGACCCAGTTTACCGGGGGCCTCACGCAGCGCCCTGCGCCAGAGCGGCCGTGCGTGACGCTGTGCCCGTTCCGTTACTCGTCGTCGCCGCCACTGCCCAGGATGCCGCCGAGGAGGCCGCCGCCGGCAATGCCACCCAGCACCGAGCCCTCTTCCCGGCTGCCACCGCGCTGCGGCGCTGCGGCGAAGATGCGCGACGCCAGGCGCGAGAACGGCAGGCTCTGCAGCCAGACCTCGCCGGGGCCGGTCAGTTGTGCCAGGAACAGGCCCTCGCCGCCGAACAGCGCCGTCTTGATCTTGCCGACGTACTGGATCTCGAAGTTGACGTTGGGCGTGTAGGCCACCACGCAGCCGGTGTCTACCAGCAGGCGCTGGCCGGGCTGCAGCGTGCGGCGCACGACGGTGCCGCCGGCATGCACGAAGGCCAGGCCGTCGCCTTCGAGCTTCTGCATGATGAAGCCCTCGCCGCCGAAGAAGCCGACGCCCAGCTTCTGCTGCAGCGCGATGCCCAGAGACACGCCACGGGCAGCGCACAGGAAGGAATCCTTCTGGCAGATGAGCATGCCGCCAAGCTGGCGCAGGTCCATCGGCAGGATCTTGCCCGGGTAGGGCGCGGCGAACGCCACGCGCTGCTTGCCGGCGCCGTTGTTCGTGTAGACCGTCGTGAACAGCGACTCACCCGTGATGAGCCGCTTGCCCGCGCCCAGCAGCTTGCCGAAGAAGCCGCCGCCCTGGTTGGCCGAGCCGTCGCCGAACACCGTGTCCATCGCGATGTTCGAGTCCATGAACATCATCGAACCGGCCTCGCCGATGGCCGCCTCGCCGGGGTCGAGCTCGACCTCGACGAACTGCATCTCCGCACCCTTGATCTCGTAATCCACCACATCCATGGCCATGCCCATCTCCTCGTGTACGGCTGAAAAACGGCCCGGATGATAGCCATGACGGATGACGGCGCGCCGCAAAGGCCGACGGCGCCCTGCCGGCCGTCGCCCCGCAGTGCGCCAGGGCTCAATCGGGGGGCAGCGTCAGCGTCGCCAGCAAGGGCGCGTCGGGGCTCAGCGCGGTGGCTTGCAAGCCCGCCTCGTCGGCTGACCTGTGGCGCAGCATGAACGCGAAGCGCTGGTTGGCCTGGCCGTCGCTGCGGCAGTCGAGCTGACGCATGACCCGGCGGATGTGCAGGCGGTAGTCGACCGGCGCGGCGGAAAAGCCGATGTTGCTCACCATCCCCGCCTTGAGCTCGAACCTCACGAGCATGTCCGTGCCTTCGCTGACGGGCGGCAGGCGCAGGCCCTCACGCAGGTGCTCGGCGTAGCCGGGGCAGACCTTGAACACATCCACCCGCAGTTGCGCGGCGCGTCGGGCGCTCACGTCGACATGCGGCAGGCTGGTCTGCGCCTGGCAGACAGGTGGCAAGCTGGCAAGCGCTGCGGCGAGCAGCACGAAAGCGAACGTGCGGGACATGGCGACCTCCTTGGTGCTTGGCGCACGTCCATCACGTGCACCAAACCAGGTTAGAAGCCGGCACAGGCGCTGACCAGCGGCGCGGGGCTGGAAGTCATCAGCTTTGCCTACAAGACTTGAGGACGCGCCAGCGCCCCCGCTCAGGCGGTGCGAAAGCGCGCCGCGGCGTCGCGCAACTGCCCGGCGCGGTCCTCCAGCAGCGATGCCGAGGCGGCGGTCTCCTCGACGAGGGCGGCGTTCTGCTGCGTCGTCGAGTCGACCTCCCGGATGGCGGCGGCCAGCTGGCGGATCTGGTCGGCCTGGGACGACGACTGGCTGCTGATGTCGCCGACGATGGCGGCCACCCGGTGAATGGCCTGCACGATCTCGCCCATGGAGCCGCCGGCCTGGGACACGTAGGCGCCGCCCTGGTGGATGGTCTCGATGGAGTTGTTGATCAGCGTCTTGATCTCCTTGGCCGCCTCGGCCGAGCGCTGGGCCAGCGAGCGCACCTCGCCGGCGACCACTGCGAAGCCACGGCCCTGCTCGCCGGCCCGTGCGGCCTCGACGGCCGCGTTCAGCGCCAGGATGTTGGTCTGGAAGGCAATGGAATCGATGACCTGGATGATGTCGCCGATGCGGCGCGAACTCGCGGTGATCTCTTCCATCGAACTGACCGCGCGCTGCACGATGGCGCCACCGCGCCCGGCCAAGTCGGCCGCGCCTTGCACGAGGCCGTGGGCCTCGCGGGCGCTGCTCATGTTGTGGCCGACGGTCTGCTCCAGCACGCCGGTGCTGGCGCTGGTCTGCTCGACGACGGAGGCCATCGCATTGCCGCGTGCCGACAGGTCCTGGTTGGCGCCCGAGATCTGCGTGGCCGACGTGGAGATGTGCTCGGCACCGCTGCGCACTTCGTGCACGAGGCGGCTCAGGCGCATCACGGCCTCGCGCATCGCGTTGGTCGCCAGCACGACCTCATCACGCCCGGCGAGGGCCGGGGTCTCGCTGAGGTCGCCGGCACCCAGGGCCTCGATGCGCCGCCCCAGCTCGGCGCAGGTGCTGCGCGACGCCAGGTAATAGCTCACCAACGCGTAGCCGGCGACGGCGGCAAAGCTGATGGCCAGCGCCACGGCCATCCAAAGGCCACGCGTCAGGCGCTCGACGCGCACCTCGACGAGTTCGGCCAGCCGCGCCTCGGCGGCTCGCTGCAATTTGTCGGTTGCCGCGATCTGGGCGGTACCCAGCGCAAACCAGGCGGCGGGATCGACCTTGGGCGCCTCGCCCAGCACAAAAGCTTGCCCGAACTGCCCACGGAAATCCTTGCGGATGCGCTCGGCGAGCTGCAGGTCCAGCCCCTTGACCGCATCGGGGTTGGCGGCCGCAACCCGGCCCAGCGCGCTGGACAGCCGCGTCAGGTATTCCTCGGTCAACGTGTCGGCCTGGTGGAGGCGTTGCAGCACGCCGGACGGCGGCGTGCCCAGCTGCGCCGCTGCGGCACCGAGCGCGCGCATGCGGCCGATCGCGTCCTGCAGGCGCGGCAGCGCGTCCGTCACCGTCAGCATCAGGTAGTAGGTGTCGGCGTCCGGGTCCAACGCAAGGTTGGACTCGGAGGAAGCTTGCTCGATGAGTGTCTGCAGCGTGTCGGTCAATGCGTAGCCGGCAGTGATGGCAGCCTCCGGCTCCGCTGCGCCCAGCGCGACCAGCGCCCTGGCCTTGTCGCGCGCCGCCGCCAGGCCGGGTGCCAGCTTGAGCACATCCTGCGCCGCGTTGATCTCTGCTTCCAGGGACTGGGCCTGCGCGTCGAACTTGGCAAGGGCCTCGTCGCGCCTGGCCTCGGCGCCCGGCGCCTTGGCACTCAGGCCGATGGACGTGCCGCGCAGCACCATGGCGGCATTCAGCAGGCTGCTGACCTGGCGCACCTGGGCGACGCCGACCAGTTCCTTGGCCGAGAACGCACGCGCGTCCGACCGGTCGCCTGCCAGCGCCACCAGCAGGTAGAGCAGCGGGACCGCAAAGCACAGGCAGACGATGAAAAACTTGTGCGCCATCGGCAGGCGGCGCATCAGGCTCACGGCGGGCAGAAAGACTGTCTTCATCCGACTCATCCCTGTAGCTAATGCGCCAGCTGTGCGGCGCAGACGCCGGAATGTAGTCAGGCCAAGCTTCCTTTTCAGGGCACGAATTCACCACCTCGCGTCATTCCTCGCTCTGGCGTGCAATTGTGGCGACAGCGCCCTAAAGCGGTGCGGGCAACAAAAAGCCGGCGTGAAGCCGGCTTGTGGGGGTCAGTGGAAACTGAGCGTCAGCCCATGTGCATGCCGCCGTTGCAGGAGAAGTCGGCACCGGTCGAGAATCCCGAGTCCTCGCTGGCCAGCCAGGCGACGATGGAGCCGATTTCTTCGGGCTTGCCCAGGCGCTTCACGGGGATGGTCGCGACGATCTTCTCCAGCACTTCGGGCTTGATCGCGCGGACCATGTCGGTGCCGATATAGCCAGGGCTGACCGTGTTGACGGTGACGCCCTTGGAGGCCAGCTCCTGCGCCAGCGCCATCGTGAAGCCGTGCATGCCGGCCTTGGCAGCCGAATAGTTGGTCTGCCCGGCCTGGCCCTTCTCGCCGTTGACCGAGCTGATCTGAACGATGCGGCCCCAGCCCTTTTCCACCATGCCCGGCACCACCTGCTTGGTGACGTTGAACATGCTGTTGAGGTTGGTGTCGATGACGGCGTGCCAGTCCTCGGGCGTCATCTTCAGGAACATGCGGTCCTTGGTGATGCCGGCGTTGTTGACCAGCACATCGATGCTGCCGTGATCCTGGACGGCCTTCGAGAAGGCTTCGACGGTGGACTCCCAATCCGCCACATTGCCCACCGAGGCATAGAACTCGTAGCCCAACGCCTTCTGCTCATCCAGCCACTTCTTGAAGTCACGGCTGGGGCCGCAGCCGGCGATGACCTTGAAGCCTTCCTTGTGCAGGCGCTGGCAGATGGCGGTGCCGATACCGCCCATGCCGCCGGTGACGTAGGCTACTTTCTTGCTCATGGATGTCTCCTGTTGTGATGGGGCGAGGGTATCAACGTTCGACGGTCAGGGCGACGCCCATGCCACCGCCGATGCACAGCGAGGCGATGCCCTTCTTGGCATCGCGCTTGACCATCTCGTGCAGCAGCGTGACGAGCACACGGCAGCCGCTGGCGCCGATGGGGTGGCCCAGGGCAATGGCGCCGCCGTTGACGTTGACCTTGCTCATGTCCCAGCCCATCTCGTTGTGCACGGCGCAGGCCTGGGCCGCAAAGGCCTCGTTGATCTCCAGCAGGTCCAGGTCGGCGGGCTTCCAGCCGGCGCGCTCCAGCGCCTTCTTCGCGGCGGGCACCGGGCCCATGCCCATGTAGGCGGGGTCCAGGCCGGCCGAGGCATAGGAGGCGATGCGGGCCAGCGGCGTCAGGCCCAGCGCCGCGGCCTTGGCGGCCGTCATGACGACGACACCGGCGGCGCCGTCGTTCAGGCCCGAGGCATTGCCGGCCGTCACGCTGCCGGCCTTGTCGAAGGCAGGCCGCAGGCCGGCGAGGGCCTCGGCGTTGGACTTGCGGTTGATGAACTCGTCGGCCGCGAAGACGATGGGGTCGCCCTTCTTCTGCGCGATGCTGAACGGCACGATCTCGTCCTTGAAGCGACCGGCGTCCTGCGCCGCGGCGGCCTTCTGCTGGCTGCCCAGCGCCAGCGCATCCTGCTGCTCGCGGGTGATGCCGTACTTCTTGGCGATGTTCTCGGCCGTGATGCCCATGTGGTACTGGTTGTACACATCCCACAGGCCGTCGGTGATCATCGTGTCGACCAACTTCCAGTCGCCCATGCGCTGGCCGTCGCGCGAGCCTGGCAGCACGTGGGCGCTCACGCTCATGCTTTCCTGACCGCCGGCAATGATGATGTCACTGTCGCCGTCGCGGATGGCCTGCGCGGCCAGCATGACCGCCTTCAGGCCCGAGCCGCAGACCTTGTTGATGGTCATGGCGGGCACCGCATGCGGCAGGCCCGACTTGACGACGGCCTGGCGGGCCGGGTTCTGGCCGACGCCGGCCGTCAGCACCTGGCCGAGGATGACCTCGTTGACCTGGTCGCCGGCCAGGCCAGTGCGGCGCAGCAGGTCCTGGATGACGGCGGCGCCCAGCTCGGTAGCGGGCGTCTTGGCGAGCATGCCGCCGAACTTGCCGATGGCGGTGCGCGCGGCGGCGACGATGACGATGTCTTGCTGGCTCATGGTGTGTCTCCTTCAGAAATTCATCAAATCAGATGCAACCACAGAGTCACAGAGTCACGGAGGAAGACAACAGAACCTTGAGTTCTCTGTGCCTCAGTGCCTCTGTGGTTGCATTTCGAGGTTGTCAAGCTTTGACTTTCACGTAGCGACCGGGCGCGGGCTCGATCACCTTGAACTTGCGGTTGCCCGGCGCCTTGGGTGCGGGCTTCCTGGCGCCGGCGTGCGAGGCCAGCCAGGCCGACCAGTCCGGCCACCAGCTGCCCGGATGCTCGGTCGCGCTGGCGAACCAGGCGTCCGGGTCGGCCGGCAGGGCGCTGCCCTTGCCGATCCAGTGGCTGCGCTTTCGCTTGGCAGGCGGGTTGATGACCCCGGCGATATGGCCCGAGGCGCCCATGACGAAACGCTTCTTGCCCTTGAGGATCTGCGTGCTGCGGTAGGCGGCCTGCCAGGGCACGATGTGGTCTTCGCGAGAGCCGTAGATGTAGACCGGCGCGTCGATGGCCCCGAGGTCCACCTTCTCGCCGCAGACGGTCAGCTTGCCCGGCTGCTTCAGCTCGTTCTGCAGATAGGTGTGGCGCAGGTACCAGCAGTACATCGGCCCGGGCAGGTTGGTCGAGTCGCCGTTCCAGTACAGCAGGTCAAACGCCGGTGGCGCCTCACCCTTGAGGTAGTTGCCGACGACGTAGTTCCAGACCAGGTCGTTGGGGCGCAGGAAGCTGAAGGTGGTGGCCAGCTCCTGGCCGTGCAGCAGCTGCGGCCCCTTGGGCGAATCGGGGCCCAGGGTCGCCTCACGCAGGCGCACCATGGCCTCGTCGACAAAGATGTCCAGGATGCCGTTGTCGGCAAAGTCAAGCAGTGCCGTCAGCAGCGTCAGGCTGGCGGCCGGCTGCTCGCCTCGCGCGGCCAGCACGGCCAGGGCCGTGGCGAGGATGGTGCCACCGACGCAAAAGCCCAGGGTGTTGATCTTGTCCTGGCCCGAAATCTCCTGCACGACGCGGATGGCCTGGATGGCGCCCTGGTCGATGTAGTCGTCCCAGGTGAGCTGTTTGACCGATTCATCGGGGTTGCGCCAGCTGACGACGAAGACGCGGTGGCCCTCCGACACCGCATAGCGGATCAGGGAGTTGTCCGGCTGCAGGTCGAGGATGTAGAACTTGTTGATGCAGGGCGGCACCAGCAGGAAGGGCCGCGCGTGCACCTCGGCCGTCAACGGCGCGTACTCGATGAGCTGGAAGAGATCGTTCTCGAAGACGATGCTTCCGGCGGTGGTGGCCACGTTCTTGCCGACCTCGAAGGCGCTCTCGTCCGTCTGCGACACATGGCCGCGCTGCACATCGCCCCACAGATGCTGCAGGCCGCGCGACAGCGTCTCGCCCTTGCTGTCCAGCGCGAGTTTCTGCGCCTCGGGGTTGAGTGCGAGGAAGTTGCTCGGCGACACGGCATCGACGAACTGCTGCACGGCAAAGCGGATACGGGCCTTGGTCTTGTCGTCGGCCTCGACGGCCGACGCCATCCTGGACAGCGTCTGTGCATTCAGCAGATAGAGCTGGCTCATGAAGCTGGCCGCCGGGTTGGCCCGCCACTCGGGGGCCGCAAAGCGGCGGTCCCCGACGGCCGGCGCCTCGCCCTGACCCAGCGAGGTGTTCCACAAGGCGGTGGCCTGCTTCAGGTAGTCGGCCTGCAATTCGGCCAGCGCGGTGGGGGAGATCTGCGGCAGATGCGTCATTTGCTGCATCAGGTCCGCGAAGGGCTGCCCCTGCGTGGCGGGCGGCGCTTCGTTCTTCTTGCGAGTGACCATGTGTTCCTCGGGGAGCTACCGCTTCAGCGGTGTTGTCTCGGTCCGTGCAATAAGCTTGCCACATCCCGCAGACCCTGCTTTGTAACCGCACGCGCTGACGTGCCAGTGACATGTACCTCGTTGCGATCGCCTGGGCCTATGTCGCGCTGATGATGGCCGCGGCCGAAGCCGTGAGCCCGCAAGGCTCGTTGTTTGGCGCCTTTGTCACGCTGATGCTATACGGCGTCCTTCCACTGGGCCTGCTCATCTACATCCTCGGCACGCCGGGGCGCAAACGCCGGCGCCGCGCTGCCGAACTTGCCGCCGCATCAACCGCGGAGGGCGATGCAGGCAGCCATGCGGCCCCGGGCCCTCCCGAGGGCTTCGCCCCGGAACGAGAAGAAAAGTGAATCATCGGTGAGCGTGCACCCCTGGCCGCCGCTGATTTGGGTGACATTGACCGAGATCAATCGTTCGCGAGCCAGCAAGGGCAGGTCAACCCGCCAGCGGGGCGCGGGGTTGGGGCGGTAGAGAAAGCCCGGCTGATCGCGCTCGACGGGCTCCCGGCCGAACGCAGCCACGACCTCGGGGCCGACCTCGAAGGCCGCCGGGCCGATGCAGGCGCCCAGCCAGGCCTTCACTTGATGGGGCTCGCAGCGTGCGGCCTTGCACAGCTCGGCGACTGTGTTCTCCAGCACACCAGCCGCCAGGCCGCGCCAGCCCGCATGCGCGCCAGCCACGCCACCGGGCGCGCAGAACAGCACCGGCAGGCAATCGGCCACCAGGATGGCCACGGCCAGCCCGGGGTCGGTCGACACCGCGGCATCGGCCTGCGGCGCGTTGTCGTCATGCCAGTCGCCACGCAGGCGCACGACGTCGGCGCCATGCACCTGGTCGAGAAAGACCGGCCGTGCGCCAAGCAGGCCTGCCAGCTCGGCGCGGTTGGCCATGGCCTGCGCCGGGTCACCGGCCTTGCGGCCGAAATTGGCGCCCAGCGTCGTCATGAAGGCCGTGGCCTCCGGCCAGTCGGGCCGCAGCCATCGGGTCGGATCAAGCGGCATCGGGGCAGACGCTCGGGTGGGTGTTCGCAAAGGCCGGCAGCGCCAGGCAGGCAGCGTTGACGCGCATCACCGTCGGGTAGTCGTCCAGCGGGCATTCAAAGCGCTCGGCGTTGTAGACCTGGGGCACGAGCAGGCAGTCGGCCAGGCCCGGCGCGTCGCCGAAGCAGAACTCGCCGGCGGTCTGCACCAGGCGCTGCTCGACGATGGCAAGACCTGTCGCCACCCAGTGGCGGTACCAGCGGTCGACGGTCGCCTGCTCCTGGCCAAGGTCGTGCTTCAGATAGCGCAGCACGCGCAGGTTGTTGAGCGGATGGATGTCGCAGCCGATGTCCTGGGCCAGCGCCCTCACCTGCGCCCGCGCCAGCGCGCCGCTCGGCAGCAGCGGCGGCTCGGGGTGGGTCTCGTCCAGGTACTCCAGGATGGCCATGGACTGGCTCAGCCACTGGCCATCGTCCAGCACCAGCGCCGGCACCAAGTGCGAGACCTGCTGGTTGGCGAAGGGCTCCGCGAACTGCTCGTTCCTGGCCAGATGGATGGACGCGTAGTCGTAGTCCAGGCCCTTGAGCGCAAGACCAATGCGCACGCGCCACGACGCCGAAGACCGGAAGTAGTTGTAGAGCTTCATGGTCGGCCATTTTGCGGCCTCTAAACTGGCCCGCATGCCTTTCCCAAGCCGCTTCAAGCATTGCCCCAATTGCGGCTCGGCCGTGGACTACCGCATGCCGGTCGACGACAACCGCGAGCGCGCCGTCTGCCCGGCCTGCGACAGCATTCACTACCAGAACCCGCTCAACGTCGTCGGCACGCTGCCGGTCTGGGAGGAAGACGGCCGCGTGCTGCTGTGCCGCCGCGCCATCGAGCCGCGCCATGGGCTGTGGACGCTGCCGGCCGGCTTCATGGAGCTGGGCGAGACGACGGCCCAGGGTGCATTGCGCGAGACGCACGAGGAAGCCGGTGCCGACATCGAGATGGGCCCGCTGTACACGCTGCTGAATGTCGTGCGCGTCGGCCAGATCCACCTCTTCTACCTCGCCCGCCTGCGCTCGCCGGATTTCAACCCCGGCCCGGAATCGCTGGAGGCCCGGCTCTTCAGCGAAAGCGAGATCCCCTGGGACGACATCGCCTTCAAGACGACGCGCGAGACCTTGCGCTGCTTCTTCGACGACCGCCGCACGGGGCGCGGCTTCGGCCTGCACGAGTTCGACATTCCTTGATCCTTGCGCCGCCGGCGCGCATCATCAGCCCCATCTCCGACAACAGGGGGCTGAGCATGTCGACACGACGCATGTGGTGCCAGGCGGGGTTGGGCTGCATGGCCGGGCTCGGGATGACGCCACCCGCGCGCGCGACGCCGCTGCGCGCCGTGGGCTCGCAGTTCGCGCGCATCTTTGAAGGCGCCGAGGGCCAGGCGCCCAAAGGCCTGGCGGTCGACCTGCTGGGCCAGCTCTTCGGCGACAGCCTGCGCTGCGAATGGCTGCCGTGGTCACGCGCGCAACTGATGGTGGAGCAGGGCGAGGCCGACATCCTCATCGGCCCCTACCGTACGCCCGAACGCGAGGCGCGCATGCTGTTCAGCGTGCGCTCTTTCTATTCCGACGCCATGGTCTGGTACGCCCGGCGCGGCGAAGAGGCCCGCTGGGGCGGCGAGTTTGGCACGCTGGCCCAGACGCCGGTGGCGGCCGTTCGGGGCTGGGCCTATGGCAGCCGCTTCGAGCGCATGAAAACCTCGATGAGCCAGCTGACCTGGGTACAGAACGTCGACGCCGGACTGCTGATGCTGACCAAGCGTCGCGTCGAGTTGTTTGCTGCCAATGACCGCAACTGCCAGCCCGTTCTGCAGCGCCTGAGCCTGACCGACACGGTGGCGCGCTGCTCGCCGCCGCTGGACGTGCTGCATGGTCATATGGCGTTTGCCCGCAGCGCCGGCGGGGAGGACCTGGCGCGCCGCTACGACCAGGCCTTCGAGCAGTGGCTGCGCACCGGCTCGGCGGCCGAGCTCTACCGGCGCTGGGGCGTGGAGCGCCCAGCGACGCCGCAGTAGGCGCCACCGACAGCGACCGACGCGCCGAGCTGGCTTACAGTCGCACCGACTCGCGCTGCGCCGCCCCGGCCCGGCTTTCATCCCATCGACATCACGCCGCGCCCGGACGCGGCCATGCCCTGAGTGAGCACACGGCCAGTTATCGAGGACGAGGTCAGGCGCTTTGTACTGACCAGTGTGCCGTCAGTCCCATATGCGGAGGCGGTGCTGCTGCTGAGGCTGCATGCCGACAAGGCATGCACCGGCAGCGATGTCGCCCGCGCCCTGTACATCTCCGAACGCGCAGCACTGGAGCTGCTGCAGGTCGCCCGTGAGGCCGGGGTGCTGGAAGAGACCACAGCCGGCTATCGCTACCAACCGCGTGACGAACAGCTCGCCAAGGCCTGGGACCAGTTCGCTGCCTGCTATGCAGCCAACCTGATTGGCGTGACGCAGATCATCCACAGCGCCACACACAAGAGCGCTCATCTGTTCGCCGATGCCTTCAAGCTCAGAAGGGAGCCTTGAATTGGACAAGCTGATCTACACCCTGTGCGCCATGACGGCGCTGACCTGCACTTGGCTGCTGCTGCGTGCCTATGCGCGCAGCCAGGCGCGGCTGCTGCTGTGGAGCGGGCTGTGCTTTGCCGGGTTGAGCGCGAACAACGTGCTGCTCATCCTGGACCGGATCGTGTTCCCCGACATCAACCTGCTGCCGGCCCGGCTGGTGCTGGGCCTGGTGTCCGTCTGGGTGCTGGCGATCGCCCTCGTCATGGAGAAGGAAGCATGAGCAACGACCTGGCGGCAGCCACGCTGGTCGGCGGTATCGCCGCCGGCTGCTTCGTCGTCGGCCTGGCCTTCCTGCGCTACTGGCGCAGCACCCGGGACCGCTTTTTCCTGTTCTTCATGCTGTCGTTCTGGATCGAGGCGGCTAACCGCGTGCACATGGCCGTGACGGCCTCCTGGAACGAAGGCGACCCGGTGCACTACATGGTGCGGCTGCTGTCCTACGCGCTGATCGTCATGGCCATCTGGGACAAGAACCGCCCGCGCCGACGCTGAACGGGTCAGCGCCCGCCGCCCAGCACGCGCGCGGGCAGCATGACGACGGCGTGCAGCAGCCCGAAGATGCCGTCTACCGCGATGCCCAACAACCTGAAGGGCAGCGTGATCAGCCACACCAGCGGCCACAGCAGCAGCGCCAGGAGGGCCAGCGGCCAGCAGATCACGAACAGCAGGCACCAGAGCAGGAAGCTGAACATCGCGGTCCTTTATTCGTCTTACTTGGCCGGCTGGCCGAGGCCCGGCTTGAGGTATTTGTCCAAGAACTCGACCATGCGGCGGTTGGCCTCCAGCGAGTTCTTCTTCTTGGAGAAGCCGTGGCCCTCGTCGTCGAAGACGAGGTAGTCCACCGGCACGCCGTTCTTCTTGACGGCGGCCACGATGTCGTCGCTTTCGGGCTTGATGACGCGCGGGTCGTTGGCGCCCTGGATGACCATCAGCGGCTTCTTGATCTCATGCGCATGGAAGAGCGGCGAGGTGGCCATCAGGCGTTCGCGGTCCTTCACCGGGTCGCCCACCTCCTGGTAGAGCGCCAGGCGCTGGCTCTCCCAGTAGGGCGGGATGCTTTCCAGCGTGCGTATCCAGTTGGACACGCCGAAGATGTTGATGCCGACCTTGAAGGCCTCGGGCCGGAACGCCATGGCCGACAGCACCATGTAGCCGCCATAGCTGCCGCCGACGATGCCGATGCGGTCAGGGTCGATGACGCCGGTGCTCGCCAGGAAGGTCTTCGCCTCGATGCAGTCCCACAGCGGCTCACGGCCGTGCTTGCCGTCGTCGGCGGTGAAGAAGCTCTTGCCATAGCCCGAGCTGCCGCGGTTGTTGATGCCCAGCACCGCGTAGCCGTTGTTGACGAAGTACTGCATCAGCGCCGAATAGCCGCGCATCGTCTGGCCGCCGGGGCCGCCATGCACCCAGACGATGGCCGGCACCTTGTGGGTCGGCGAAGCGTCTTTGGGCTGCATGTAGACCGACGGGATGACCATGCCGTCGAAGCTCTTGAAGCGCACGATGGACGCGTCGACCAGTTCGTTCGGATCGATGGCCTTGGACAGGCTCTGCGTCAGCTGCGTGGGCGCGGCGTTCGAGCCCACCTCGGCAACGAACAGGTTGCTCGGCGAGCGGTCGCCATTCACGTAGAAGGCCATGCGCTTGCCGCTGCGCGAGAAGGACACGCCGCGAACTTCGCCGCCAGGCAACTTGGGCAGCGCGATAGGCTTGCCGTCGCGATACAGGCGCAGCGCGATGCTGGCATCGGCATTGACACCGGTAACGCGGTGGCGGCCGTCCTTGGAGAAGGCGGTGTAGGCGACATCCCAATCCGCCTTCTCGACCTCGCGCGTCTTGCCGCTGGCGAGGTCGTAGGCGATGACGCGGGTGAACTCGCCACCGTCATTGCTGGTCATCAGCAGCTCGCGGCTCTCGGGGTCGAAGTCCTGTGACGCGAACCGGGCCACGCCCTGGTGCGGGGTGATGTGCTTGATCGCACCGCTTTTCAGGTCGGCCAGGTGCACGTCCGAATCGGCAGTGGTGTTGGTCTTGCCCAGTGCCAGCCAGCGGCCGTCGCGGCTGACGTCGCTGAGCTGCCAGCCAGCGTCGTTCTTGAAGACCAGCGTGCGTGCGTAGGTCTTGGCGTCGTAGCGGTAAAGATCGAAGAACTTGGGGTCGCGCTCGTTGGTGGTGACGTAGAAGGCGCTGTCGTCGCCGCTCCAGCCGGCGAAATTGGCCTTGAGCTTGTCGCCCGGCGTCAGGTCGCGCTCGCTGCCGTCGAGCTCGCGCACATAGAGGTGGTCGAGCTCGTTGCCGCCCTGGTCGCGGGTGTAGAGGAAGCGATCGTCGCTGGGGAAGAAGCTGATGGCGTAGTGGCCGTCGTTCTTGGAATCGGTTAACTGCACCGGCTTGCCGCCACCCACGGGCATCGCATAGACGTTGAAGATGCCGCTCTCGTTGCTGTGGAACAGGATGCGGCTCTCGTCGGCCGAGAAGCTGGCGCCGCCGATGTTGACGGTGGCCATGAACTGCTCGATGGTGTAGCGCTTGGCCGGCTTGGGCGATGTGGCCGCGGGCTTGGCGGCGGCAACAGCGGCGTCGGGCAATGCGGCTAGCAGCGCCAGAGAGGCGACGAGGGTCAGCATGGGGCGGCTCATGGCGTCTCCGTTGGAATAGTGAGGCGCACTCTAGCCACGACGCGACCGCCGCCACATCAGGGTTGTGACGAAGCGGCGGAACAGGGGGATGGGCGGTTCAGACGCGCTGCTCGCCGGCAACGTAGCAGGCCGCGAGGTTGCGCTCGTCGGCCAGCGTCATCCAGGCGAAGACGCGCTCGTGCAGCTCGCGGGCGACGGCGTCGCGCGCCTGCGCCACCGGGCCCTTGGCCCAATCCCAGACGCAGAGGTCGGCCATCTGCCCGACAGACAACCCGCCGATCTCGCCGCCCAGCTGCAGCGCCTCGGCCGCGCCTCGGGTGGCGGCATGCAGGGCGGTCCAGGCGGTCAGCCTCGCGCCGCGCAGGGCCTGCACCTTGTAGGCGTCCTGCATGTTGCGCGGCAGGCTCAAGGATGTGCCGCCGCCGACGTCGGACGCCAGGCTGACGTTGAAACCCGCGCCCTGCCAGTCGAACAACCCGCTGCCGAGAAACAGGTTGCTGGACGGGCAATGCGCCACCTGGGCGCCGCTGTCCATGATGAGGCGCTTGTCCGTCTCGTCCAGCCAGATGCCGTGGGCCAGTACCGCGCGCCCATGCACCAGGCCCACGTCCGCGTAGACGTCCAGGTAGCTGCGCGCCTGGGGAAAGAGCTGGGCGACCCAGTCCACCTCGGCGCGGTTCTCGGCCACGTGGGTCTGCATGTAGAGGCTGGCGTCGGCCCGGCACAGCGCGCCGGCCATGGCGAGCTGCTCGGGCGTGCTGGTCGGCGCAAAGCGCACGGTGACGGCGTAGGCGAGGCGGCCCCGCCCATGAAAGCGGTCGATGAGGTCGATGCAGTCCTTTCCGGCCTGGACGACGTCGTCACGCAGCCCGTCGGGCGCGTGGCGGTCCATCAGCACCTTGCCGGTGATCAGGCGCATGCCGCGCGCGGCGGCGCTGTCGAACAAGGCCTCGGCCGAGACCTTGTGCACGGTGGCGAAGACGACCGCCGAGGTCGTGCCGCTGGCCAGCAGCGCATCCAGGAACACCTCGGCGCCCGCGTGGCTGCGGGCCGGGTCGGCGAAGGCGCATTCGCTCGGGAAGGTGTAGCGCTTGAGCCAGTCCAGCAGCTCGGTGCCGTAGGAGCCGATGACTTCCAGCTGCGGGCAATGCACATGGGTGTCGATGAAGCCGGGCATCACCAGCTGGCCGGCATGGTCCTTGCGCACCCAGCTTTCATCCGGCTCGGCGGCCTGGCGACCGACGATGCGGCCGTCCTCGATCAGCAGCCAGTGATCGCGATCGAAGCGCACCGCCGGCGACTCGGTCTCACCCCATGCCGGGGCGCTCGTGAAGTCGAGCAGGTCGCCCCGCAAGGCCCATCGGCGCGGGCTGTCGATCAATTTTTCCTGGTTAGTAAAACTCATATGGCAATTCTGAGGCAACACTCGACAATCGGTGCCAGCATGAACACGAGACCCATCCGCTTTTTCCACCGCGGCGAAGTCGTCGAGGTGGCCAACCTGGCCGTGACGACGACGGTGCTGCAGTACCTGCGAGAGCACGCTGCCTGCACAGGCACCAAGGAAGGCTGCGCCGAGGGCGACTGTGGCGCCTGCACCGTCATCCAGGGCGAGCTCGACCCGTCGGGCCAGCTGCAGCTAAGCAACGTCAATGCCTGCACCCAGTTCCTGCCGACGCTGGACGGCCGCGCGCTGCTGACCGTCGAAGACCTGGGCGGCCCGGCCCAGCTCAGCCCTGTGCAGCAGGCCCTGGTCGACTGCCACGGCTCGCAATGCGGCTTCTGTACACCCGGCTTCGTCATGAGCATGACGGCCTGCTACGAGGCCCACCAGGCCGCGGGCACCAAGCCCACGCGGCAGCAACTGGCCGATGCGCTGGCGGGCAACCTGTGCCGCTGCACCGGCTACCGGCCCATCCTGGACGCGGGCGAGCAGATGTTCGACATGCCGGCCCGCTGCCTGGACCGCGCGCCCATCGTCCAGGCGCTGCAAACCCTGGCCGCCGACGAGCCGCTGGACTATGGCCTCGCCGGCGCGCGCTTCCATGCGCCGCAGAGCATCCCCGACCTCGCCCTGCTTTGCGAGACCTATCCGCAGGCCACGTTGCTGGCCGGCTCCACCGACGTGGGCCTGTGGGTCAACAAGCAGTTCCGCGAACTCGGCGACGTTATCTACACTGGCCGCGTTGCGGCGCTGCGCGAAATCCGGCCGGAAGACGGCGGCCTGTGGATCGGCGCCGCGGCCTCGCTGGAAGACAGCTGGGCGGCGCTGACCGCCGCCGTGCCGCGCCTGCGCGAGCTGTGGCTGCGCTTTGCGTCACCGCCGGTGCGCCATGCCGGCACGCTGGGCGGCAACATCGCCAACGGCTCGCCCATCGGCGACGGTGCGCCGGCCCTGATCGCGCTGGGCGCCGACGTCATCCTGCGCCGTGGTGCACGGCAGCGCCGCCTCAAGCTGCAGGACTTCTATCTCGACTACATGAAGAAGGACCTGCAGCCCGGTGAATTCATCGAGGCGCTGCGGGTGCCACTGCCCTCGCCCGACTGGCGCTTCAGCGCGCACAAGATCGCCAAGCGCCATGACAGCGACATCTCGGCCGTATGTGCCGTGCTGGGCGTGCGGCTGAATGCCGGCGTCGTGCAGGAGGCCCGCTTTGCTTTCGGCGGCATGGCCGCCATCGTCAAGCGCGCCGCCGCGGCCGAAGCCGCCGTGGTCGGCCAGCCGTGGAACGAAGCCACCGCGAAGGCCGCGGCCGCCGCGCTGCCGCTGGACTTCAAGCCGATGACCGACATGCGCGCCTCGGCCGGTTACCGGCTCAAGGTCGCGCAGAACCTGTTCACCAAGCTCTGGCTGGAGACCGGCGGCGCGCAGACCGCGCCCATCGGCATCTGGCCATCGATGCAGGAGGTGCCGGCATGAACAAGCCCGAAACCCTGCCGGTCGCCGAGGCCGTTGTCGGCAAGTCGACGCCGCATGAATCGGCCCACCTGCATGTCAGCGGCGCCGCGCCCTATATCGACGACCTGCCCGAGCCCGCCGGCACCCTGCACGCGGCGCTGGGACTGTCGCCCATCGCCCACGGCAGGCTGACCGGCATCGACCTGGCGCGCATCCGCAAGATGCCGGGCGTTGTGGCGGTGCTGAGCGCGGCCGACATCGCCGGCGAGAACAACTGCGGCCCGCTGCTGCACGACGACCCGATCCTGGCGGCTGACGAACTTCGCTATGTCGGCCAGCCCGTGTTCGCCGTCATCGCGACGAACCGCGAGCTGGCGCGCCGCGCGGCGGCCCTGGCCAAGCAGGTCATCCAGGCCGAGGCGCGGCCGCCCGTGCTGACGGCGCTCGACGCCCATGCCATCGGCCAGTACGTGCTGCCGCCCATGCACCTGACGCGCGGCGAGCCCGCCAAGCACCTCGCCAGCGCGCCGCACCGCCTGCAAGGCAGGTGGAGCCTGGGCGGGCAGGAGCAGTTCTATCTGGAGGGCCAGATCAGCCTGGCCCTGCCGCAGGAAGGCGGGGAGGCCCTGCTGGTGCATTGCTCCACCCAGCACCCGAGCGAGATGCAGCAGCTGGTGGCGCATGCCATCGGCTGGCAGGCGCACCGCGTCGCCGTGCAATGCCGGCGCATGGGCGGTGGCTTTGGCGGCAAGGAGAGCCAATCGGCCGTGTTCGCCTGCGTCGCCGCCATCGCGGCGCTGAAGCTGGGCAAGCCGGTCAAGCTGCGTGTCGACCGCGATGACGACTTCCTCATCACCGGCCGCCGCCATGGTTTCGACTACCGCTGGGATGTCGGCTTCGACGCCGCTGGCCGCATCCTCGCCGTCGACATCGACCTCGTCGCCAACGCCGGCCACAGCGCCGACCTGTCGGCACCCGTGATGGCCCGGGCGCTCTGCCACTTCGACAACGCCTACTGGCTGCCGCATGTGGCCATGCACGGCTATTGCGCCAAGACCAACACGCAGAGCAACACCGCCTTCCGCGGCTTCGGCGGGCCGCAGGGCGCCATCGCCGTTGAAATGATCCTGGACGGCATCGCGCGGCAGCTGGGACTGGACCCGGCGGAGGTGCGGCAGCGCAATTTCTACGCGCGCGGCCAGGACGTGACGCCGTATGGCCAGCAGGTCGAGGAGCTGCATGCGCAGCCGCTGACCGCCCAGCTGCTGGCCAGCAGCCGCTACGCCGAACGGCGCGCGGAGATCGCCGCCTTCAACGCCGCCAGCCCGGTACTGAAGAAGGGCCTGGCGTTCACGCCGGTCAAGTTCGGCATCTCCTTCAACGTCGCCCACTTGAACCAGGCCGGCGCGCTGGTGCATGTCTACACCGACGGCTCGGTGCTGGTGAACCACGGCGGCACGGAGATGGGCCAGGGGCTGAACACCAAGGTCGCGCAGGTCGTCGCGCATGAGCTGGGCCTGCCCATGAGCGCCGTGCGCTGCTCGGCGACCGACACGAGCAAGGTGGCCAACACCTCGGCCACGGCGGCGTCCACAGGCAGCGACCTGAACGGCAAGGCGGCGCAGGATGCGGCGCGCAAGATCAAGCAGCGGCTGGCGGCACTCGCGGCAGAGCGCTTCGGCTGCGCGCCCGAGCTGGTCGCCTTCGACGGCGGCCAGGTCAGCGGCGGCGGCCAGCGCATCGCCTTCTGCGAGCTGGTGGCCGCTGCCTACCTGAAGCGCGTGCAGCTGTGGAGCGACGGCTTCTACGCCACGCCCGGCCTGCACTGGGACCGCACCAAGCTGCAAGGCCACCCGTTCTACTACTACGCCTGGGGCGGCGCCGTCTGCGAAGCGCTGGTCGACACGCTGACCGGCGAAAGCCGCATCACGCGCGCCGACATCCTGCATGACGTCGGTAGCAGCCTGAACCCTGCGCTGGACATCGGCCAGATCGAAGGCGGCTTCATCCAGGGCATGGGCTGGCTGACGATGGAAGAGCTCGTCTGGCACCCGACGACAGGCCTGTTGACCACGCACGCGCCCAGCACCTACAAGATCCCGACCGCCAACGACTGCCCGCCCGAACTGCGCGTGGAACTGTTCGGCGCGCCCAATGCCAGCGAAACCATCCACCGCAGCAAGGCCGTCGGCGAGCCGCCGCTGCTGCTGGGCTTTGCCGCGCTGCTGGCCATCAAGGACGCCTGCGCGGCCTGCGGTGCCGATGATTGCGACCCGCCGCTGCGCGCCCCGGCCACTGCGGAAGCGGTGCTGAACGCCATCGAGGCCATCCAATGAAACTCGCCCTTGCCCTCGCTGCGGTGCTGACCTTGGCCGGTTGCGCGAGCAAGCCGCCCGCGCCCGACATCGTCAGCGTCGACACGTGGGGCGGCAGCTCGGCGGCAGCGGTCGCCGCGCCGCAGCGCATCACCCACATCACCCTGCACCACCAGGGCGAGATCTGGAAGGAAGGCGCCGACGTCGAGGCTTACCTGCGCCGGCTGCAGCAGTGGTCCCGGCTGACCAAGCGCTGGGCCGACATCCCCTACCACTACGTCATCGCGCCCGATGGCCGCATCTACGCCGCCCGGCCGCTGGCCCAGCCGGGCGACACCAACACCGAATACGACCCGCGCGGCCACGCCCTCGTCATGCTGGTGGGCAACTTCGAGGAGCAGCAACCGACCCAGGCGCAGCTGAAGTCCGCCGTCGACGTGACCGCCTGGCTCGCGCGCGAACACCGGCTCGGCCTGGACGCGATTGCCAGCCACAAGGACCACAGCCGCCAGACCGTCTGCCCCGGCAAGAACTTTTATGCCTACCTTGAATCCGGCTGGTTCAAGGACGAGGTGAAGAAGCAGCTCTAACGAGCCGCCTTCTGCGTCGCGATCAGCACGGCCTGCGTGCGCGAGTTGGCGCCGAGCGCCTTGAGAACCGCGGCGACATGGTCCTTGACGGTGTCGACACTGACATTGAGTTCGCGCGCGATCTCCTTGTTGGACAGGCCGCGCGCCAGCAGGTCCAGCACGCCCTTCTGCCGCGGCGTCAGCGGCAGCTCGGCCCAGGCCTGTGACGGTGCGGCCGGGCGCGCGGCCGATGGCGGCACCTCGTCGGCACGGGGCTTGAGCGGCGGCACATAGGTGCCACCGGCCAACACCAGGTGCAGGGCCTGCACCAGCGTGTCGAGGTCGCTGCGTTCGGGCACATAGCCCATGGCGCCGGCGCTCAAGGCATGCAGGGCTTCCTCGGTCTCGTCGCTGCCCGAGATGACCACCACCGGCAGCAGCAGGTGCTCGCCGTGGATCTGCTGCAGCAGCTCGAAGCCGCCGTCCACATGCAGGTCCAGCAGCACCAGGCGAGGAATGTCTGCCGCCAGCGCGGCACGCGCTGCGGCGACGCTGTCGACGCCATGCACCTGGGCACCGGCGAAATGCTGCTCGATCAGCCCGGTGAGCGCAGCGCGCACCATCGGAAACGCATCGACCAGCAAGACCTTCATCACTCAGCTCCCTTTCAAGGCGGGCTGATGATAGTCAACGCAGCGCTGCCGCCAGCAGCGGCTTGGCCCAGGCCGGCACGCTGCGCAGCGGCGCATGCGACACGACCCGGCCGCCCTGCATGTGCAGCAGCAGCACCGGCTGCGGCCGGCGCCCCAGCCGCGGGTCGGCCTCGAAACTGTTGTCGTACAGGCGCAGACTGGTCAGCACCGGCATCAGCTTGACGAGGTTGCCGCGGCTCGCGTCAAAGCGCTCGCGCACCTTGGCCTCGGGAATGTCATGGCCGCCTGCCGCCACGCGTGCCTGGATGCGGCGCAAGTGCAGTTCGGGCGTGGCCAGGCCCGCATACCAGACGTGCACCTTGGCGCCAGCACGCGCGCCGTCCAGCAGCAACTTGGTCATGCTGGTGCCGCCCAGCGTCGTCTCGAAGGCATAGGTCAGACCGTCGGCCAGCGCCTTCTCGACGCCGCGCCGCCCCAGCATCCAGGCCAGGCCATTGGCCTGTTCGGCGGAAAGGCCGGGCTGCTGCTCGCGGAGCTGCGCGGCGGTGATGTCGGGGTTGAAGAAGTCGGCGCCGCTGGCGGCGATGGCCGCGCCGCCCAGCGAGCTCTTGCCGGCGCCGTTGACGCCGGCCAGCACGAAGAGGCGGGCCGGCAACTCAGTAATCCGTTGCTGCTGAAGATATCGGGCCGAGCGCCGGGCCGCTCCCAAGCCGGCCCGGCAGGCGATGTGCTTGCGGCTCAATGCCGCAAGCATCGCCGTCCCCTTGGGGGGCCGTCCAGGCTGGCCCGCGTCCAGCGAGGCTGGACTGGGCGAGGAGCCGCCTCATTCAGGCGGCCTTGCGAACCGGCTTGCGCGGCTTGGCGGCCTTCACGGCCGCTGCACCGATGGCCTCGGGCGGCATCGCAAAGGCATCGACCAATGCCTCCTCTTGCCCCTGCATGCGCGCCAGCATCGCGTCGAACTCGCCGCCCAGGACGCCCAGGTCGGGCTCGGCGGCACGCTGCATCTCGCGGTAGCGCTCGACCGACATCAGCACGAAGGCCGGCTGGTCATGCTTGGTGATCAGCACCGCGCCATGGGCGGCCACGGTGCGGCCCACCTTCTGGATGCCCGCCACGAGCTGGGTGGCCGACACGCTGGGCAGCTGGTCGGCAATGGCTTGTTCGAGGACGGCGGACATGAGGAGGCTCCCGACTGGCATGCCCGTATTTTCCCTATTTTGGGAAAAATAGGAAATCAAGGGGATTGTGGGCGGTGATCAATGCGCTTCTTCCCAGTTGCTGCCCACACCCACCTCGGCCAGCAGCGCTACCTTCAGGTCCGCCACGCCGGCCATCAAGCGCGGCACCTCGGCGCGCATCCAGTCCAGTTCGGCCTCGGGCACCTCGAACACCAGCTCGTCGTGCACCTGCATGACGATCTTGGCCTGCTTGCCCGCGCGGTCCAGCTCGGTCTGAACCTGCAGCATGGCCAGCTTGATGAGGTCGGCGGCCGTGCCCTGCATGGGCGCATTGATGGCCTGGCGCTCGGCGCCGGCGCGGCGTGGGCCGTTGCCACCGCGGATCTCGGGCAGGTAGATGCGGCGGCCGAACAGCGTCTCGACATAGCCGCGCTCGGCGGCGCCGGCCTTGGTTTCGTCCATATAGCGCTTCACGCCGGCAAAGCGGGTGAAGTAGCGCTCGATGTAATCCTTGGCCGCCTTCTGCTCGATGCCCAGCGCCGCGGCCAGGCCAAAGGCGCCCATGCCGTAGATGAGGCCGAAGTTGATGGTCTTGGCATAACGGCGCTGTTCGCTGGACACCTCGTTCAGCGCCACGCCAAACACCTCACTGGCCGTCGCCTTGTGCACGTCCTGGCCCTCCTGGAACGCGCGCAGCAGGCCCGGGTCCTCGCTGATGTGGGCCATGATGCGCAGCTCGATCTGCGAGTAGTCGGCGCTGACGATGCGGCAGCCCTCGGGCGCGACGAAAGCCTCGCGCACCCGCCGGCCTTCCGCGGTGCGGATGGGGATGTTCTGCAGGTTGGGCTCGTTGCTGGACAGCCGCCCCGTCACCGCCACCGCCTGCGCATAGTTGGTATGCACGCGGCCGGTATGGGCGTTGATCTGCAGCGGCAGCTTGTCGGTGTAGGTGCTCTTGAGCTTGGACAGGCCGCGGTATTCAAGGATCTTCGCCGGCAGCGGGAAGTCGGCCGCCAGTTCGTTCAGCACCTCCTCGTCGGTCGACGGCGCCCCGGTGGCGGTCTTCTTGATGACGGGCAGTCCCAGCTTGGTGAACAGGATGTCGCCGATCTGCTTCGGTGACCCGATGTTGAAGGGCTGGCCGGCAATGTCGTAGCACTGCGATTCCAACAGGACCAGGCGCTGGCCGATCTCGTGGCTTTGCGCCTTCAGCCGTTCCGAGTCGATCAGCACGCCGTTGCGCTCGACGCGCGCCAGCAGGTCGGCCGTGGGCATCTCGATGTCACGGTAGATGCGCGTCAGCCCGGCATCGGCCTCGATCTGCGGCCACAGCACGCTGTGCAGGTGCAGGCACATCTCGGAGTCCTCGCCCGAGTAGGTCGTGGCCCTGGCCACGTCGACTTGCGCGAACGGGATCTGGTGCGCGCCCTTGCCGCACAGGTCCTCGTAGCTCAGGCCCTTGCGGCCAAGATGCCGATCGGCAAGCGCTTCGAGGTTGTGCGTCTTGTGCGCCTCCAGCACATAACTCTGCAACAGGGTGTCATGCTGCACGCCAGCGAGGTTGATGCCGGCATTCGCCAGCACATGGCGGTCGTACTTCAGGTTCTGCCCGATCTTCTTGGCGGACTCATCCTCCAGCCAGGGCTTGAGGCGGGCCAGCACCTCGTCGCAATCGAGTTGCTGGGGCGCGTCCGGGCCGCTGTGATGCAGCGGCACATAGGCGGCCTCGCCAGGCTTGTCGGCAAAGGAGATGCCGACGATGCGAGCGGCCATCGGGTCCAGCGAATCGGTCTCGGTGTCCAGGGCGCACAGCGGCGCTGCACGCAGGCGAGCGATCCAGGCGTCGAGCTGCTCGAACGTCAGGATGGTGTCGTACTGGCGGGCGACGCCAGCGGCACCGGCCGGTGGCTCGGGCTCGTCGAACAGGCCAGGATTGGCCGGGATCGCGGCCTTGGGCTTGGCCGCGGGCGCCTCGCCGGTCAGCTCCTCGATCCAGGCCTTGAAGCCGTTGCGCGTGTAGAAGGCCGCCAGCGCCGCCTTGTCCGGCTCGCGGAAGGCCAGGTCTTCCAGCGCCGGCCAGCCCGCCACGTGCTCGGCGAGCTCGCAATCCACCTTCACGGTGACCAAGGTGCGGCCCATCGGCAGCCAGTCCAGCGCGGCACGCAGGTTCTCGCCGGCCTTGCCCTTGACCGTGGGCGCCGCAGCGATGACGCCGTCGAGCGAGCCGTATTCGGCCACCCACTTCGCCGCCGTCTTCGGGCCCACGCCCACCACGCCCGGCACGTTGTCCACCGTGTCGCCCATCAGCGTCAGGAAGTCGACGATGCGGTTGGGCGGCACGCCGAACTTCTCGAGCACGCCAGCCTCGTCCAGACGCTCGCCGCTCATCGTGTTGATGAGCTCGACGTCCGGGTTGACCAGCTGGGACAGGTCCTTGTCGCCCGTCGACACAATGACGCGGTGGCCTTGGTTGGCGCCGATGCAGCACAGCGTGCCGATGACATCGTCCGCCTCCACGCCCGGCACCGTCAGCGTGGGCCAGCCCAGCAGCTTGACGACCTCGTGGATGGGCTCGATCTGCGCGCGCAGCTCCGGCGGCATGGGCGAGCGCTGGGCCTTGTATTCCGGATACAGGTCGTCACGAAACGTCTTGCCGGGCGCGTCGAAAACGCAGACGGCATGCGCGGCACCGATGTCGCTCTGCAACTTCTTCAGCATGGCCACCATGCCGCGCACGGCGCCGGTCGGCTGGCCCTCCGGCCCGCGCAGGTCGGGCATGGCGTGGAAGGCGCGATACAGATAGCTGGAACCGTCGACCAGCAGCAGGATGGGTTTGCTCATGGTCATGATTGTCTTGCAGCCTCCCACCTAGAATCGACAGCATGCTCCGCCCCGCCGTACTCCTCCTGCTTGCAGCCTGTGCTGCAAACGCCCTCGCCGACCCGCCGCCCGAACCCAAGGTCGAGCGCAACGTGGCGGAGGACGACCAGGTCCGCATCGAGGAAGTGAAGGTGCGCGGCGAAACCAAGAAGGTCACGGTCAAGAACAAGCTGACCAAGGCCCCGGACTACGAAATCGTCGTCACTGACGCGGGCCGCGAGTCGGCCGGTGGCAGCGGCACGGGCCTCAGCAAGAGCGGCTCGGGCACGCGGGTCTGGCGAGTTCTCAATTTCTGATGGTGAGCGGCCTTCGGGCCATCACTGCCGCTTCCTAGACCCATGGCCGTTTTCACCGAAGTCAGCACCGCCCAGGCGCAAGCCCTGCTGGACCATCTCTCCCTGGGGCGCCTCACGTCGCTGCGCGGCATTGGCGCCGGCATCGAGAACACCAACTACTTCGTCGACTGCGAGGCCGGCCACTATGTGCTGACGCTGTTCGAACGCCTGACGGCCGAGCAGTTGCCCTTCTACCTGCGGCTGATGCAGCACCTGGCCCGCCGCGGCGTCCCGGTGCCCGAGCCGCATGCCGACACCCGTGGCGACATCCTCTTCGAGGTCGCCGGCAAGCCGGCGGCCATCGTCGACCGCCTGCATGGGGGCCATCAGCTCGCGCCCGACGCCTTCCATTGCGCCCAGGTCGGCGCCACGCTGGCGCGCATGCACCTGGCC
This sequence comes from Pelomonas sp. Root405, assembly GCF_001425165.1. GTDB lineage: Bacteria > Pseudomonadota > Gammaproteobacteria > Burkholderiales > Burkholderiaceae_C > Pelomonas. Next base: position 1,273,450 of record NZ_LMDU01000001.1, on the reverse strand, counting down.
GGGCGCGACTTCGAGCTGCGCCAACCCAATCTGCGCGGCCTGGCCTGGTGGCGCGAGGTCGTCCCACAGCTGTTGCCCTTCCTGGACGCACCGCAGGCCGAGCTGCTGACCAGCGAGCTGGCCTACCAGGAGCAACTGGCAGCGTCCGCCGGTTACGCCGACCTGCCCTCGGGCCCCATCCATGCCGACCTGTTCCGCGACAACGTGATGTTCGAGCCCGGCGAGGGCCCGGGCCGCGAGCGCCTGACCGGCTTCTTCGACTTCTATTTCGCCGGCGTCGACACATGGCTGTTCGACCTGGCCGTCTGCCTGAACGACTGGTGCATCGACCTCAGCGACGGCCGGTTGGTCGAAGACCGTGCCAGCGTCTTCGTCTCCGCCTATGAGACCGAGCGTCCGCTGTCCGGTGCCGAGCACCGGCTGCTGCCGGCCCTGCTGCGCGCTGCGGCGCTGCGCTTCTGGGTGTCGCGCCTCTATGACCTGCACCTGCCGCGCGAGGCCTCGCTGCTGAAGGCGCACGACCCCGGCCACTTCGAGCGCGTGCTGCGGGAGCGCATCGCCAAGCCCTGGCATGCCTTGCACGGCGAGGTCGCCGAATGACGATGCAACTCCACCTCCAGCAGGTCCCGGCGCGCAATGGACGGCTGTGGATACGCCACGGTTTCAAGGTCTTCCAGCGCCAGCCGCTGGCGTTGGCCGGGCTGTTCGGCCTCTTCCTGTTCGCCGGCTTCGCCGTCATGCTCATCCCTGGTGTGGGGCTGGTACTGACGATGGCTTCGCTGCCGCTGCTGTCGCTGGGTTTCATGCTGGCCACCCACCTGGTGCTGCAGAAGAAGGTGCCCACGGTCAGCGTGTTCGTCGCGCCGCTGAAGCTGACGCCCGAGCGCCGCCGCAGCCAGCTGCTGCTGTGCTTTGCCTATGCCGGCGCCATGCTGACCGTTGGCCTGCTGGCCGACTGGGTGGACGGCGGCAGCACGCGCGACCTGCAAAAGCTGATTGCCGACAACGCCGACAACGAGGCCATCGCCAATGCCGCCACCGACCCGCGCCTGTTCTGGGGCCTGGCCACGCGGCTGGGCCTGATGGGCCTGCTGTCGGTGCCCTACTGGCATGCGCCGGCCCTCGTGCACTGGGGTGGCCAGGGCGTCGCCCAGGCGCTGTTCTCCAGCACGCTGGCGCTGTGGCGCAACAAAGGCGCCTTCCTGGTGAACATGCTGCTGTGGGGCGGCCTGCTGATGGCCGTGGCCAGCTGCGTCAGCCTGGTCTTCGGCCTGCTCGGCCTGGCTCAGTTCGCGCCCATGGTGCTGATGGCGATTGGCCTGATGCTGTCGACGGTGTTCTACGCGTCGCTCTATTTCAGCTTCGTCGACTGCTTCATGTTCGGCGCCCCGCAGGACGTGCTGAACGATTGAACGCGGCGCCGGCAGGCGTTTCACGACGATTTCACGAAGGGGACCTAGTCTGATCGGCTCTATTCCAACCCTTCGGGATGTCATCTTCAATGAGCCGCCTCACTGACCTGCCAGTTGCCACCTCCTTCGACGACGAAGATTCCAACCGTTCCGACAACCCGCGCTTCGAAACCGTCCTGCAGGCGCGGCTGAGCCGCCGCAACGTGCTCCGCGGCAGTTTCGGTACCGCGATGACCGCCGCCTTCGGCGCCAGCGCGCTGACTGCCTGCGGCGGCAGCGACGCCACTCCGACACCGGCCCCCACGCCCGCCCCCGCGCCGGCGCCGGCGCCCGCGGAAACGCTGCTGGCCTTCTCGGCCGTGGCCAAGAACCTCAACGACACCATCACCGTGCCCGCCGGCTACACCGCCAGCGTGGTGTTCGCCACCGGCGACCCGCTGTTCGCCGGCGTGGCGGCCTACAAGAACGACGGCACCGACAGCGGCTTCGACAAGCGCGCCGGCGACTGCCATGACGGCATGGAGTACTTCGGCCTCTCGGCCACCGGCACGCCCGACGCCGCCAACAGCGAGCGCGCGCTGCTGGGCATGAACTTCGAATACATCACGCCGCAGTTCCTGCATGCCAACGGCCCCAGCGCCCTGCCCCGCCCGGTCAGCGAGACCGACATCGAGGTCGACGCCCACGGCGTGGCGATCGCCGAGTTCCGCAAGACCGCCGGCAAGTTCGCGCTGGTGAGCGACTCCGCCTTCAACCGCCGCATCACCGGCCTGACCGAGATCGAGATCGCCGGCCCGGCGCGCGGCCATGCGCTGATGGTCACCAAGTTTTCGCCGTCGGGCACCAAGACCCGCGGCACGCTGAACAACTGCGGCACCGGCAAGACGCCCTGGGGCACGCTGCTGACCGGCGAAGAGAACTGGACCGGCTACTTCTTCCGCGCCGCCGGCGACAACGCCAAGCGCAGCGCCGGTGCCAACGCGGCCCTGACCCGCTATGGCCGCAACGCCACCGCGACGGCCGCCGCCGCCAGCCGCTATGGCTGGGAAACCGCCGGTACCGCCGACAAATACGCGCGCTGGAACACCAGCGTCACCGGCGTGTCGGCCGACGGCAGCGACGACTACCGCCACGAGATCAACGGCCAGGGCTACATCACCGAGATCGATCCCTACAACGCCACCTCGTTGATCAAGAAGCGCACGGCACTGGGCCGCTATGCCCACGAGAGCGCCGCCTTTGGCAAGCCCGTGGCCGGCAAGCCGCTGGCGGTCTACATGGGCGACGACGCGCAGGGCGAGTACGTCTACAAGTTCGTCTCCAGCGCCAGCTGGGTGGCGGCGGACGCGACGCCGGCAGACCGCATCGCCACGGGCGACAAATACCTCGACAACGGCAAGCTCTACGCCGCCAAGTTCAACGACGACGGCAGCGGCAACTGGGTCGAGCTGAGCATGGCCAACCCGGCCGTGGCCGGCTACGCAGGCTACGCCTTCGCCAATGACGGCGACGTGCTGATCCACGCCCGCCTGGCCGCCGACGCCGTCGGCGCCACCAAGATGGACCGCCCCGAGTGGTGCGGCACCCACCCGACCAGCGGCGAGGTCTATTTCACGATGACCAACAACAGCAGCCGCCGGCTCGCGCCGACCGGCACGCAGACCCAGGTCAACGCCGCCAACCCGCGCGCCTACTCGGACATCAAGGACGCCGCTACCGTCCAGCAGGGCAACGTCAACGGCCACATCGTGCGCCTGAAGGAAACGGGTGGCGAGCCGGCTGCGAGCAGCTTCAGCTGGGACGTCTACCTCTTCGGCGCCGAGTCCACCGCGTCGCCCGGCCTGGTCAACCTGTCGGGCCTGACTGCCGACCAGGACTTCTCCAGCCCCGACGGCCTGGTGTTCAGCCCCAGCACCGGCATCTGCTGGATCCAGACCGACGACGGCGCCTTCACTGACGCCACCAACTGCATGATGCTGGCCGCCCTGCCCGGCACCGTCGGCGACGGCGGCCCGCTGACGCTGAACTACGGCAGCACGTCGGTGACCACGCCGCTGGGCAAGAAGCCCGCTGCGACCACGCTGAAGCGCTTCCTGGTCGGCCCGAAGGGCAACGAGATCACCGGCATGTGCGAGACGCCCGATGGCAAGGTGATGTTCGTCAACGTCCAGCACCCGGGCGACGAGACGCCGGTGTCTGCCCTGGCCGACCCCAGCAAGTTCGTCAGCCACTGGCCGGGCAACAGCGGCTACGGCGCTGGCGGCGACACCGCCCGGCCGCGCTCGGCCACGGTGATGATCACCAAGAACGACGGCGGCCGCATCGGCAGCTGAAGCTTGGGGTTCAGCGGTCCCGCGGGATCGCGTAGGTGCCGGTGGCGTGAGCCACCGGCTCGTCCTCGCCTTCCGAGAATATCCACACCTCGCCGACCGCGAGCGACTTGCCCAGCTTCATCAGCCGGCAGCGCGCCACGACACGCCGGTCGGCGCGCGGCTTGCGCAGGAAGTTGATGGACAGGTTGGTTGTCACCGCCAGCGGCACGATGCCGATGCGCGCCAGGATGGCGACATAAAGCGCCACGTCGGCCAGCGTCATCATGACCGGGCCCGACACCGTGCCACCTGGCCGCAGTTCGCTCTCGCCCACCGGGTGGGCCACGACGACGCTGCCATCCGCGTCGACGTCCTCGACCGTGCAGCGGTTCTGCGGGAACTCGGCTTTCAGGAAAGCGCTCAGCTCGGATTGTGAAGGGCGGTGATCAGTCATGGCGAGTTGCAAGCAATTGCGTGGGTAGCGGCAACCAGACTAGCACCGCACCCACAATCGGCCCGTCTCATACGAGGCAAGGGGCCAACATGAACCTCGCCGACCGGGGCTTCACGGGATCCATCCCCCAGCTCTACGAGCACTACCTGGTGCCGCTGATCTTCGAGCCCTTCGCGCTCGACCTGGCAGCGCGCGCAGCGGCGCTGCGGCCGTCTGCCCTGCTGGAGATCGCTGCAGGCACCGGCGTGCTGACGCGCCATCTGGCGGCCGAGCTGCCCGCGCAAACCACCATCGTCGCGAGCGACCTCAACCCTGCCATGCTCGACATGGCCGCGACGCTGGCCACCAGCCGGGCTGTGCAGTGGCGGCTGGCCGATGCCCAGCTGCTGCCGTTTGCCGACGCGAGCTTCGACCTCGTTGCATGCCAGTTCGGCGTGATGTTCTTCCCCGACCGGCCCGCTGCGTTCGCCGAGATCCGCCGCGTGCTGCGCCCGGGCGGCGTTTTCCTGTTCAACGTGTGGGACCACCTCGACAGCAACGAGCTGGCCGCCACCGTGACGCAGGCGCTGGCCGAGGCCTTCCCGGACGACCCGCCGCGCTTCCTGGCACGCACGCCGCACGGCTGCCATGACGTGGACCTGCTGCGCGCCGAGCTGGAAGAAGGCGGCTTCGAGCACCCGGCCGACATCATCACGCTGCCGCTGAGGGCTCGCGCGGAATCACCATCGCAGCCGGCCCTCGGCTTTTGCCAGGGCACGCCGTTGCGCGCCGAGATCGAGGCGCGCGCGCCCGGCCGCCTGCCCGAACTGACCGCGCACGTGGCCAAGGCCATCGGCGCCCGCTTCGGCGTGGGTGCGCTGGATACGTTGATCCAGGCCCACATCGCCATCGTGGGCCGCTAGCCAGCGCCTCAGTCGATGGGCGTCAGTTTCGCCACCGACAGCGCCAGCCACTTGGTGCCATGGCGCCCGAAGTTGACCTGCGCGCGCGCATCGGTGCCGCTGCCTTCCAGCGTCAACAGCACGCCTTCGCCGAACTTGTTGTGGAACACGCCCTTGCCGACGCGCAGGCCGCCATGTTCTTCGGACACCTTCTGCTTCATGCTGGCTGGCACAGGTGGCTCCACCCAGGCGGCCCTTTCTCCACGATTGGGCACATTGCCCGCGCCCACCATGCCCTTGAGGCCCGAGCCGCGCTGCCAGGCCTGCTGGTACTCGCGCGCATAGCCGGAGCCGAAGCCCTGGTTGCGCGGCGTCAGCCATTTCAGCGCCTCCTCCGGCAGCTCGTCGAAGAAGCGGCTCTTGATGTGATAACGCGTCTGTCCGTGCAGCATGCGCGTCTGGCAAAAGCTCAGTGAGAGCTTCTGGCGTGCCCGCGTGATGGCCACATACATCAGCCGGCGTTCCTCCTCCAGGCCGTCGTGGTCGGACATCGAGTTCTCGTGCGGGAACAGGCCTTCCTCCAGGCCGGTGATGAAAACGGCGTCGAACTCCAGGCCCTTGGCCGAATGCACCGTCATCAGCTGCACGGCGTCCTGGCCCGCCTGCGCCTGGTTGTCGCCGGCCTCCAGCGACGCATGGGTCAGAAAGGCGACCAGCGGCGACATGATCTCGCCGGTCTCGGCATCGGGCACGGCGCCCGGCGTACCGGCCTCGGCCACCTCGTCCACCGGCAGGCCGACGGCGTTCTTGCCGAAGCCCTCCTGCATGACGAAGGCCTCGGCGGCGTTGATCAGTTCGTCCAGGTTCTCCAGCCGCTCGGCGCCGTCCTTGTCGGTGCGGTAGAAGTCCAGCAGGCCCGAGGTCTCCAGCACCTGCTCGATGATCTCGCGCAGCGTCATGCCCTGCGTGAGGTTGCGCGTCGAGTCGATCAGGTTGGTGAAGGCGACCAGGTTGGCGCCGCCCTTGCCGGTGATGGCGCCCACGCTCTGGTAGAGGCTGCGACCGCTCGCCTTGGCCGCGTCCTGCAGGTTCTCCAGCGTCTTGGCGCCGATGCCGCGGGTCGGGAAGTTGACGACGCGCAGGAAGCTGGTGTCGTCGTTCGGGTTCTCCAACAGGCGCAGATAGGCCAGCGCATGCTTGACCTCGGCGCGCTCGAAGAAGCGCAGGCCGCCGTAGACGCGGTATGGGATGCCCGCGTTGAACAGCGCCGATTCGATGACGCGGGACTGCGCATTGCTGCGGTAGAGGATGGCGATCTCCTGGCGGTCCATGCCGCCCCGGTGCAGGCTCTGGATCTCCTCGATGACCCACTGCGCCTCGGCAAAATCGCTTGGCGCCTCCTGCACGCGGATGGGGTCGCCCTGGCCGGCGTCGGTGCGCAGGGTCTTGCCCAGGCGCTGGCTGTTGCGGCTGATCAGCTCGTTGGCGGCATCCAGGATGTGGCCGAAGCTGCGGTAGTTCTGCTCCAGCTTGATGACACGCTTGACGCGGTACTCGCGCTCGAAGTCGGCCATGTTGCCAACGCGGGCGCCGCGGAAGGCGTAGATGCTCTGGTCGTCGTCGCCGACGGCCAAGAGGCTCTGGCCGTTGTCCTGGCCAGGTGGCGCGAACATCTTCAGCCAGGCGTACTGCAGCTTGTTGGTGTCCTGGAACTCGTCGACCAGGATATGGCGGAAGCGCCGCTGGTAGTGCTCGCGCACGGACGCGTTGTCGCGCAGCAGTTCATAGCTGCGCAGCATCAGCTCGGCGAAGTCGACCACGCCTTCGCGCTGGCATTGGTCGTCGTAATTGGCGTAGATCTCGATGAGCTTCTTGGTCTGCTCATCGCGCGGCTCGACGTCGCCGGGGCGCTGGGCGTCTTCCTTGCAGCCGGCGATGAACCAGCCGACCTGCTTGGGGACGAAGCGCTCCTCGTCGAGCTTCATCGCCTTGATGACGCGCTTGACGGCCGATGTGGAATCGCTGGCGTCCAGGATCTGGAAGGCCTGGGGCAGGTTGGCCAGCTTCCAGTGCGCGCGCAGGAAGCGGTTGCACAGGCCGTGGAAGGTGCCGATCCACATGCCGCGCACATTGAAGGGCAGCATGGTCGACAGGCGGGTCAGCATCTCCTTGGCCGCCTTGTTCGTGAAGGTCACGGCCATCACCCCACCGGGGCTGACCTGGCCGGTCTGCAGCAGCCAGGCGATGCGTGTGGTCAGCACCCGGGTCTTGCCCGAGCCGGCACCGGCCAGGATCAGCGCGGGTGCGGGTTCGGCCGTCACGGCGGCCAGTTGCTCGGGGTTGAGGTTCTTGAGAAGGGGACTGTGCTGAGCAGCGTCGCTGACGTCATGCGGGAGATTCATCGACGCATTTTAAAGAGGCGCCTCTATCTCCCCTTGCGCACCTTGCCGGCCCGGCCCGCCTTGGACCATTCGTAGGCCTCGCCGCCCGGCGTCAGGCCGGCCTCCACCGCGGCGACACCTGGCCGGCCCACGCTCTCTTCCAGTTCGGCCGAGATGCTGACATGCCGATGGCCCTGCCGGCGCCTGTCCTCCGCCCAGGCCAGCGCCTGCGTCAGCTCCTTGCTGCCGAAGAGCTGACAGACCGGCGCAGCCGCCTCGCCGTCGCCTTCCAGCCAATACACCACGATGCCCATGCGTTCTCCTGTCTGACGGTCGCCAGCGTAGCGCCTGCTGCAGCGGCCGGGCGGCTCGACGATGATGGCGACCATGGAGCTGCCAACCACCGTCGAACTGCGCCCGCCCCAGCCCGGCGACCTGGGCTGGATCATCGAGCGGCACGGCGCCTTCTACGCCGCCGAGTACGCCCTTGACGTTCATTTCGAGGCGCTGGTGGCACGCATCTGCGCCGACTTCGTCGACCGCCTGAGCGCCGAGCGCGAGGCCTGCTGGATTGCCGCGCGCGGCGCGGAGCGGCTGGGCAGCGTCATGCTGGTTCGAGCCCGCGACGAGGCGACGGGCGACGTGCGAGAGGGCGTCGCGCAATTGCGCCTGCTGTTGCTGGAACCACGGGCGCGCGGGCTGGGCATCGGCAAGCGGCTGGTGCGCCGCTGCAGCGATTTCGCCCGCGGCGCCGGCTATGCGCGCATCACGCTGTGGACCCAGAGCGAGCTGACATCCGCACGGGCGATCTATTCGGCCGAAGGCTATGCGCTGGTGCACAGCGAGGCGCTGACCAGCTTTGGCCGCCAGGTCATCAGCGAACGCTGGGAACTGCGGCTGTGATGGCGCCCTGCCCCTGCGGCATGAACCGCAGCTACGGCGCTTGCTGCGGCGTGTTGCACGCTGCCTTCGGTGCCGGCGAGGGCCTGGCAGCGGCCACACCCGAAACGCTGATGCGCTCGCGCTACTCGGCCTTCGTGCTGGACCGGCGCGACTACCTGCTGGCCAGCTGGCACCCAAGCACCCGCCCGGCTGAACTCCCGCCGCCCGAGCCCGGCCTGAAGTGGCTGGGGCTGGACGTCAAGCGCAGCGCGATGCAGGACGCCGACCACGGCACGGTCGAATTCGTCGCGCGCAGCAAGCTCGGCGGGCGGGCGCACCGCCTGCACGAGGTCAGCCGCTTCGTGCGCGAGCACGGCGAATGGTTCTATGTCGACGGCGAGCTGTCTTGACGCTCAGCATCCTGCACATCGACGACCACCTCGTCGCCATCGACAAGCCACCCGGCCTGCTGGTGCATCGGACCCAGCTTGCCGCGCATGAGGACCAGGCCGCGCTGCAGTTGCTGCGCGACCAGCTCGGCCGGCCGGTCTGGCCCGTGCACCGGCTGGACCGCGGCACCTCGGGCGTGCTGCTGTTTGCGCTGTCGGCCTCAGCGGCGTCGCTGCTGGGACCGATGTTCGAGCACGGGCAGTGCAGCAAGCGCTATCTCGCGCTGGTGCGCGGCTGGCCGGGCGACGACGAGGGTTTGATCGACCACCCGCTGGCCCGCGACCCCGAACTGCCCTCGGCCGGCCAGCCCACGCTGGCAGCGCAGACGCGCTGGCGCGTGCTGCGCCGCATCGAATGGCCCCTCGTCACCGATGCGCGCTTTGCAAGCACACGCGTCGCCCTGCTCGAAGCGGAGCCGCTGCAAGGCCGGCGCCACCAGATCCGCCGCCACCTCAAACACATCGCCCATCCCATCCTTGGCGACGCCACGCATGGCAAGGGGGCGCTGAACCGCGCCGCGGCGGCCCATCTGGGCTTGCAACGACTGTGGCTGCATGCGTTCACGCTGGCCCTGACGCACCCGGTCACCGGGGCCGCATTGCGTTTGCAGGCACTGCCGGCCGGGCACTGGCCGGCAGCAACCTGAGCAGCAAGCGCCTCAACGCGGCATCTCGGGTAACCAGCGGTCGCGGATGCGCTGCAACTCGCCGCGCGCTTCCAGGCGCCGGATGGCCTGGTTGAAGGCACGCAGGTCGGCTTCGGTCAATGACTTGCGGCTGAGCTTGTAGGTGACCGGGTCGCGCGGCATGCGAATGGGCAGCTCCACCAGCGGCACGTCGACCGCACGCGCGGCAAAGGCAATGGCGACGCTGTCGCCGAGCAGCACGTCGCCGCGCCCCAGCTGCATGAGCTGCACGCCCTTGGCATAGTCCTCGAACCAGGTCAGCTGTCCGCGCGCATTGAACTCATGGATGATGGGCAGGCTGGCGGGCCCGCGGTGCGTGACCAGGCGCAGGCGCGCCTGCAGCAGCTCCTCCAGCGAGCGCGCATCAAGCCGCGCCTCGTCGGCGCGCATGAAGGCGCCGAACACCTCGTCGCGATAGGGACGCGTGTACCAGGCCGGGTCACCCGCCCGGGGCGTGGCGGCAAGCAGCACGTCCAGTTCGCCCGCGGCCAGCATGGGCAGGCGGCGGTTGCGCGGCACCTCGCGCACATAGACGACGCGGCAACCCGCCTCCTTCGCCACGACGGCGAGCAACTCGGTCTCCAGGCCCGTGTGGCGGCCGTCGGCGATGAAGGAATAGGGCCGCCAGTCCTCGAAGGGCACGCGCAGCGGCCGCGTGCAGGCCGCATCGGCCAAAGGCGGCGCAAACAGCATCAGCGCGAACAGCAGTCGTTGGAGCATGTCGGTCGCAGGATAGACCGCCAGGCGCATCGGCGTAGGCTGGCGCCTCACCAACGAGCCGCACAGCGCCATGAAAATTGCCACCGACGCCTACCGGGTCACGCCTGGCCAGAAGCTCAAGCTCTCGCAGCGGCCCACCGTCGTGGCGCCGCTGTACGGCGACAAGGGTGACTACGAGCGCCAGCTCGACGCCCAGGTCGAACGCCTCAGCGAGCTGCAGGACCTGCTGTATGCGCACAACCGCTACTCGCTGCTGCTGATCTTCCAGGCCATGGACGCCGCGGGCAAGGACGGCGTGATCAAGCATGTGATGTCGGGCGTGAACCCGCAGGGCTGCCAGGTCTTCAGTTTCAAGCACCCCACCGCCCTGGAGCTGGACCACGACTTCCTGTGGCGCACCACGCAATGCCTGCCCGAGCGCGGGCGCATCGGCATCTTCAACCGCTCCTACTACGAGGAGGTGCTGATCGTGCGCGTGCACCCCGAGATCCTGAAGGCGCAGTCGCTGCCCAAGGAGAGCACACGGACGCCGGCGATCTGGTCGGCCCGCTACGCCTCCATCAACGCCCTGGAGCAGCACCTGCACAGCAACGGCACGCGCGTCGTCAAGTTCTTCCTGCACCTGTCCAAGGAAGAGCAGCGCCAGCGCTTCCTGGCACGGCTTGACGACCCGGCCAAGAACTGGAAGTTCACCGCCGACGACATGACCGAGCGGGCGCTGTGGCCCAAGTACATGCGCGCCTATGGCGAGGCGCTGGGCGCCACCAGCCGCGCCGAGGCGCCCTGGTATGTCGTGCCGGCGGACGACAAGCGCAATGCGCGGCTGATCGTGTCGCAGGTCATCGTCGATGTGCTGGCGGCGCTGAAGATAAGCTACCCGCCGCCCACGCTGGACGCCACCGAGCTGGCCGCGATCCGCAAACGCCTCAGCCGAACTTGACGGCGTAGATCGGCGGCAGATGGGCTAAGAGGGTCTGCCAGCTGTCGCCGCCATCGCCGCTGGTCCACAGGCCGCCGGTCGTCGAGCCCATCATCAGCTGCTCGCCGCTGTCGTCCACCGCCAGGCCGTGGCGGTAGATCAGGTCGTAGCAATGCCGCTGCGGCAGGCCGGTGCGCAAGACCTCGAAGGTCTTGCCGCCGTCGCGAGTGCGCGTGACGCACAGGGCGCCGTCGACCGGCACACGCTTCTCGTCCTTCACGGCGGGCGCGAACCAGGCGGTGTCGGGATCGCTCGGATGGGCTGCCACGGGGAAGCCGAAGCTGGACGGCTGGGCCTGCAGCTCGGCCCAGTTGGCGCCGTTGTCGGCGCTGCGGAAGATGCCGTTGTGATGCTGGCACCAGAGCACCTCGGGCACGTCGCGGCAGCGGGCGATGAGGTGCGGGTCCTGCACGTTCTCGTCGCCGGCCTGCTCGGGCGGCATGAACTCGGCGCGCATGCCCTTGGCGCTCAGGCCCCAGGTCAGCCCGCCATCGGTCGTGCGCCATGCGCCGCCGCAGGAGATGCCCAGCAGCAGTTCGTCTGGCTCGTCGGCGCGCGCGCAGATGGAATGGATGGCCGGCGCGTCGCTGCCGCCGCCGAACCAGCCCAGGCGCAGCGGCTCGTACCAGAGCGCCTCATTGAGCTGCCAGGTCGTGCCGCCGTCACGGCTGCTGAACAGCCCACCGGGGATGGTGCCGGCCCAGATCACATCACCGGCGCGCTCCATCGACCAGATCTGCAGCAGCTTCCATTCCGGCCCTTCAGCGCCTTCCGGCTGCGGCGGAAAGATCGGCACGCCGACCTCCCGCCAAGTCTTGCCGGCATCGTCAGAGGCATGCAGCTTGACGCCGAAGTGGCCGAGGTTGAGCGCGGCCAGCATGCGGCCGGATGCGTCGGGTGGCAGCAGCATGCTGACCGGCTCGGCCAGGAAGCTGATGTTCTCGATCCCCCAGTTGCCGCCGCGGCGGCGCAGCTCGAACAGGCCCTTGCGGGTGGCGGCCCAGGCGCGGTCTTGTGAACTCATTGATCAACCTCCAGACAAAGCTTGCAGGACATGGACCCGTGACTCCGGCCCGAGCGGGTCGGTCAGGCCGCGCAGATCACGCACGCGCTGGCCGTCGATGAAGATGACGACGTTGTGGCGCAGATGGCCCTGGTCGTCGAGGATGTAACCGCGCAGCCTCGGGTTGATCGCGAACGCGGCGTCCAGGCCCTCTCTGAGCACGACGGCCGGCGTGTCGACGACGGGTGTGTCGACGAACCGGCGCAGTTGGGGGGTGAATTCGATGAGGGCCATATCAGGGGCGCCCGGCCGCCCGAAGCCACTGACGCACCCCCTCGGGGGGCAGCGAGCGACGCGAGCGTGGGGGCTGATTCATTTCTGTACGACGAACGGGGCGGGCGCAATTCGACGTCGACGACCCTGATGCAGCACCCGGATTAACCCTCGATGAGAATGCCGGCCGATGAACCCCGGCATCCTCTACGCCCTCGGCGCCTACCTGAGCTGGGGGCTGTTCCCGCTCTACTTCCGCCAGATCGCCGCCATTCCCGCGCTGCAGATCGTCGCCCACCGCACGCTGTGGTCGCTGGCCTTTGTCGCCGTGGTGCTGCTGGTGATGCGCAACCTGAGCTGGCTCAAGGACGTCAGCGCCGCGACCTGGCGGCGCTTCGCGGTGTCGGCCACGTTGATCGCCATCAACTGGCTGACCTATGTCTGGGCGGTCGGCCACGGTCACGTCATCGACGCCAGCCTGGGCTATTTCATCAACCCGCTGGTGAACGTGGCGCTCGGCTTTGCCTTGCTGCACGAGCGGCCACGGCCGGTGCAGTGGCTGGCCGTGGGCCTGGCGGCCTTTGGCGTGCTGTGGTTGACGGTGGCGGGCGGCCGCCTGCCCTGGGTCGCCTTGGTGCTCGCCGTCAGCTTCGGCTTCTATGGACTGATGCGCAAGACCGCCGCGTTAGGCGCGATTGAAGGGCTGACGCTGGAGACGCTGATCCTGGCGCCGCTGGCCGCGGCCGGGCTGATCTGGTGGTCACAGGACGGCAGCATGGCCGGGCAGACCGCCGTCGACTGGGCCTGGCTGATCGGCACCGGCCCGGTCACCGCCGGCAGCCTTCTGCTGTTCGCCGCCGGCGCTCGGCGCCTGCCGCTGGCGACGCTGGGCTTGGTGCAGTACGTGTCGCCGTCGCTGCAGTTCCTGCTCGGCGTGTTCCTGTTCAAGGAGCCCATGGACGCGACGCGGCTGATCGCCTTCGGCTTCATCTGGGGCGCACTGGCCCTCTACAGCGCGGAGGGCCTGTGGCAGACCCGCCGCGCCTTGCAGGTCAGGCCGCTTTGATCACGCGGCCAGCGCAGGCTGCCGCATCATGTAGTCGAAGGCACCCAGTGCCGCCTTCGCCCCGTCGCCGGCGGCGATGACGATCTGCTTGAAGGGCACGGTCGTCACGTCGCCGGCGGCAAACACGCCGGGCAGCGAGGTCGCGCCCTTGGCGTCCACGATGATCTCGCCGTGCTTGCTCAGCTCCAGCGTGCCGCGCAGCCATTCGGTGTTGGGCACCAGGCCGATCTGCACGAAGCAACCTTCCACGTCGACGCGCTTGGCTTCGCCCGACACGCGGTCGATGTAGTTCAGGCCGTCGAGCTTGCCGTTGTTGCCGGTGAATTCGGTCGTCTGCGCGTTGGTGATGATGGTGACGTTGGGCAGGCTCTTCAGCTTGTTGACCAGCACGGCGTCGGCGCGCAGCTCGGCCCCGAACTCGACCAGGGTCACATGTTTGACGATGCCGGCCAGGTCGATGGCGGCCTCGACGCCCGAGTTGCCGCCGCCGATGACCGCGACCGGCTTGCCCTTGAACAGCGGACCGTCGCAGTGCGGGCAGTAGGCCACGCCCTTGTTCTTGTACTCGGCTTCGCCGGGCACGCCGACATTGCGCCAGCGCGCGCCGGTGGACAGGATGACGGTCTTGCCTTTGAGCTTGGCGCCGTTGGCCAGCTCCACCTCGACCAGGCCGCCGGCTTCGGCGGCGGGGATCAGCTTCTCAGCGCGCTGCAGGTTGTGGATGTCGACCTTGTAGTCCTTGACATGGCCTTCCAGCGCGGCGGCGAACTTCGGGCCGTCGGTCATCGACACGGAGATGTAGTTCTCGATGCCGAGCGTGTCGTTGACCTGGCCGCCAAAGCGCTCGGCCGCGACGCCGGTGCGGATGCCCTTGCGAGCCGCGTAAACCGCTGCCGCGGCGCCTGCCGGGCCGCCGCCGATGATGAGCATGTCGTAGGGGTCTTCGGCATCCAGCTTCTTGGCATCGCGTGCTGCCGCGCCGGTGTCGAGCTTGGCGACGATCTCTTCCAGGCTCATGCGGCCGGACGCGAACGGCTGGCCGTTCAACCACACGGCCGGCACGGCCATGATGTCGCGCCCTTCGACCTCGCTTTGGAACAGGCCGCCGTCGATGACGGTCGTGCGGATGCGCGGGTTGACGATGGACATCAGCGACAGCGCCTGCACGACATCGGGGCAGTTGTGGCAGGTCAGGCTCATGTAGATCTCGAAGTCGAGGTCCACGTCCAGCGCCTTGACGGCGTCGATCTGCGCCTGCTCGACCTTGGGCGGATGGCCGCCGGTCCACAGCAGTGCCAGCACCAGCGACGTGAACTCATGGCCGAGCGGGATGGCGGCGAAGCGAAGCGATTGCTGCGTGCCGGTGCGACGCAGCAGGAAAGAAGGCGTGTGCGCGTCGACACCGTCGGCGCGGAACGAGATCTTGTCGTTCATGCCGACGATCTCTTCGAGCAGCTCGCGCATCTCGTCGCTGCTGGCCGAGTTGTCCAGCGAGGCGATGATTTCGAAGGGCAGCTTGACGTGGTCCAGGTAGCCCTGGAGCTGGGTCTTCAGTGCGGCGTCCAACATGGTGAGTCCTTTCAGTGAGGCGTGGCGACATCGGCCACTGCTGAAAGGGTCCCCGTGCAGAGCGGAGGCCCTTTCAGCAGAACCTGTGAGGCTCTGCGGAAGGAAGGAGCCCTCCCGGGCTCCTTGCAAACAGCATGGTGCTTAGATCTTGCCGACCAGATCCAGCGACGGCGCGATGGTCTTGGCGCCTTCCTTCCACTTGGCCGGGCAGACCTGGCCGGGGTTGGCGGCGGTGTACTGGGCAGCCTTGAGCTTGCGCAGCGTTTCCGACACGTCACGGGCGATCTCGTTGGAGTGGATCTCGGCCGTCTTGATGATGCCTTCGGGATTGATGACGAAGGTGCCGCGCAGCGCCAGGCCTTCTTCGGGGATGTGCACGCCGAACGCGTTGGTCAGCGTGTGGGTCGGGTCGCCCACCAGCGGGAACTTGGCCTTGCCGACGGCCGGCGAGGTCTCGTGCCACACCTTGTGCGAGAAGTGGGTGTCGGTCGTGACGATGTAGACCTCGGCGCCCATCTTCTGGAATTCGGCGTAGCTCTCGGCCGCGTCTTCGACTTCGGTCGGGCAGTTGAAGGTGAAAGCAGCCGGCATGAAGATCAGCACGGACCACTTGCCCTTGAGCGTCTCGTCGCTGACGGTGATGAACTTGCCGTTGTGGAAGGCTTCGGTCTTGAAGGGCTGGACTTGGGTGTTGATCAGGGACATTCGAGTGCTCCGTTGGCGGGGTGGATGGGATAGGCAGAACTATATCGACGTCTAGTTTTCAGTTGAAAACATTTATCAAATCGACGTTATTGCCATTGCCTATCGGCGGATGTCAGGCCTCGTAGCGGTCGTAGAGCTGGTTCGGAACAAGCTTCACGCGCAGCACCTGGGCGGGCGCGATGGCCGTGATCGCGTGCTCGGCCACCGCCGTGTCGCGCCTGACCGGTGAGCCTAAAGCATCGCCGTGACGATTCATCAGTGCGCTGACGACCGGTGTGTTGCCCGATGTACCCCGGCGAACCGCCACGCCGATTTCACCGCTGGCGAGCCTGACGAGTGTGCCCGGCGGGAACATGCCCACCTCCTTGACCAGCAGCGCTGCAAAGGGATGACCATTGCTGCCCGTGTAGATCGACTTGGCTGCCTGCGGCGCCGGCAGCCCGGCGCGGCCGCCACGGCTGGCCAGCTTGGCCAGGAAGATGTCGGCCAAGCGGAGCAGCTGCGAGGCCTCGCCCGGCTCCGCCAGGTTCTTGGGATAACCGCCGCCGCCCGGTTGCTCATGGTGGTCGGCCACGGCGGCCAGCCACTCGGCATCGTCCAGCCCGGCGCCGCGCAGCCAGGCCACCGCCTCGTCCGGATGGCGGTCGATCGCCGCGCGCTGCGGCGGCGCCAGCTTGCCACCACGCGAGGCCAGGCGGCCCTGCAAGTCAATGATCGACAGGTTCATCGTCAAGGCGGCGCCGACCAGGCTGCGCTGGCGCTCCGGCGGCCATCCCAGGCGCCGCGACAGCAGCGCGCAGACAGTGGCTGTGTGCAGCAAGTGGGCCAGGCCATAGACCTCGTGCCGGCTGTGGTCGTGCTGGATGACGACGAACAGCAACGGGTCAGGAAAACGCTCGGCCCAGGCGATGAGCTGGGACGCGCATTCCTTGACGCGCGGCAGAAAGAGCGTGTCCTGCGGCGCGCGCAACAGCACCGACAGCCGCGTCTGCAACGCCTCCCAGCGCGCAAAGAAATCCTCGCTGCCGGCGCCACCGGCATCACCGCCGCGGCCCGAGGCGTCGCGCAATTCGTCCATGTCGACGAAGACGCCCCGGTTCAACAGCGCCTCGCGCATCTGGTCGCTGGGTACTTGCTGCCCCTTGGCCAGCAGCAGCTTGCCCTCGGCATCGCGGACCCCGAAGGGCAGCGGCGCACCGGTCTTGATGTGGCCGCCAACCTGCTGAATTGGAACAAGCTTCATGTCCGGATGATCACCGGACTTGGGGCTAACGACCCCAGCGGTTGGCAGGGTCAGATTTCGAGCGCGAGCAAATCCTCGACCGTCTGACGGCGGCGGATGAGCCGGCTCGCTTCAGCGTCGACCAGCACCTCGGCAGCCAGGGGGCGGCTGTTGTAGTTGCTCGACATGGACGCGCCGTAGGCGCCCGCGTCGTGAATGACGAGCAGGTCGCCGACCACGGCGGGTGGCAGCTCGCGCGTCAGCACCTCGCCGCCCGGGCCTTGTGTGAACACGTCGCCCGACTCGCAAAGCGGCCCGGCAACGACCGTGCGCTGTGCCGCACCGCCAGACCCGGTCGCGGCGATCACGCTCATCGCATGGAAGGCCCCGTACATCGCCGGGCGCATCAACTCGTTGAAGCCGGCGTCCACCAGCACGAAGCGGTTGGCGCCGGCGTTCTTGACGGCCCGGACCTCGGCCAACAGCACCGCGCTCTCGGCGACGAGGTAGCGGCCGGGCTCGATCTCCAGCTTCAGCGCATGGCCGACCAAGGTCTCGGCGTCGCGGCGTGCGGTGTCCCACAGGCCGAAGTAGTGGTCGACATCGATGCCCGCGTCGCCGTCACGATAGGGAATGGACAGCCCACCGCCGGCCGAGATGGCATGCAGGTCGTGGCCGGCGGCGACCGCCTCGTGCACGAGGCCGACCATGGCCTGGCCAACCTGGGCCAGGTGGCCGTAGTCCACGCCCGAGCCGATGTGCATGTGCAGGCCGACCAGCTGGAGCCCATGGCGGCGGACGGCGGCCAGCGCAGCGCCCAGGTCCGCGTGCCAGATGCCGTGCTTGCTGTGCTCGCCGCCGGTGTTGGTCTTGTGGCTGTGGCCATGGCCGAAGCCGGGGTTGATGCGCAGCCAGACCGCATGGCCGGGCGAGGCTTCACCCAATTGATCGAGCATGTCGATGGAGCCGGCGTTGACGGGAATCCGATGTTCGACCACGGTGGCCAGCGTGGCGTGGTCGAGCAGGTCGGCCGTGAAGACGATCTCGTCGCCCCCGGCCTCGTAACCCGCGGCCAAGGCGCGCAGGATCTCGCCGCGAGAGACGGCGTCGACCTTGACGCCGGCCTCGCGCAGCAACTTGAGGATGTG
Organism: Pelomonas sp. Root405; assembly: GCF_001425165.1. GTDB lineage: Bacteria > Pseudomonadota > Gammaproteobacteria > Burkholderiales > Burkholderiaceae_C > Pelomonas. The sequence goes on along the minus strand of NZ_LMDU01000001.1, from coordinate 1,255,308 downwards.
GATGTTGGAGCAGGCCTTCTGCGCAAAACGGATGACGTCAAAGGGCCGCAGCGACGCGGCGCGCTCGCGGATGGTGGCAGCGTCATAGACCCACAGCGGCGTGCCGTGCTCGGCGGCCAGGGTGGAAAGGCGGGCGGGGTTGAGGGCGGCAGGCAGGGGCTTGGTCATGGGTTGAAGGATGCCCGCCGCCGCCCATTCAATCAAATTGAAGTTTGTGCGGAGACAATTCAATCCTGATATGGACATCCAACACCGCCACATTGAAGTTTTCCGCGCCGTCATGACGGCCGGCAGCGTCACCGGCGCCGCGGCGCTGCTGCACACCTCGCAGCCCACATTGAGCCGCGACCTGGCGCGGCTTGAGCAGCTGCTGGGCTACGCCCTGTTTGACCGCGAGCAAGGCCGGCTCAAGGCAACGGCGCGGGCGCGGGCGCTGTTCGACGAGGTGGAACGCAGCTTCCAGGGCCTGGCCCGGGTGATCGAGCGCGCCGAGGCGCTGGGGCGCTCGGAGGACGCCGAGCTGAGCCTGCTGAGCCTGCCAGCCCTGTCGCATGCGCTGCTGCCCGGCGCACTGGCCACGCTGCTGAGCCGGCATCCGACGGCCCGCGTGTCCATCACACCGGCCGAGCCGCCGCTGCTGGATGCGTGGATCAGCGAACAGCGTTTCGACCTGGGCCTGGCCGAGCAAGCGACGCCGCTGCCCGGCGTGCGTGTCGAGCCCGTGCTGGAGGCCGATGAAGTAGCCGTGCTGCCCGCGGACGACGCGCTGGCGTCGCGCAAGCGGCTGGGTCTGAAGGATTTTGAAGGTCGGGACTTCATCAGCCTGGCCGAGGACGACCCCTATCGCCGTGAGATCGATGCGCGTTTCGAAGCCGCGGGCGTGGTGCGGCGGCTGCGCGTGCAGACGCACAGTGCGGTGGGCGTTTGCGAGCTGGTGCGAGCCGGGCTCGGCCTGGCCATCGTCAATCCGCTGACCGCCGCGGCCTGCGCGGGGGCGGGTCTTGTCGTGCGGCCATTGGCGGTGTCGATTCCGTACCGCGTCAGCGCCCTGCTGCCGCTGCACCGGCCGGCGCAACCGCTGGTCGAAGCCCTGCTCAGCGCGCTGCGGAGCGCGCGGCAACCACCGTAGGCTTGGTGCCAAAGCGCTTGACGATGCTGGCCTCGATGCCGGCGGCGTCCAGCCCGCACAGGCTCATCAGCTTGCCCGGGTCGCCATGCTCGACGAATTCATCGGGGAGGCCCAGCTGCAGCACCGGCACGCTCAGGCCGGCGGCGTTCAGCGCCTCGCAGACGGCGCTGCCCGCGCCGCCCATGATGCAGCCGTCTTCCACGGTGACGAGGGCGTCGTGCGTGCGCGCCAGTTCGGCCACGAGCTCGACATCCAGCGGCTTCACGAAGCGCATGTTGGCGACCGTCGCGTCCAGCCGCTCCGCCGCTTCCAGCGCCGGGTAGAGCAAGGTGCCGAAGGCCAGGATGGCAATGCGCTGGCCGCTGCTGTGACTTTCACGGCGCAAGACGCCCTTGCCCCAGGCGTGCGCCGTCATCGCCTTGACGGGCGTGACGCCAGCGCCGGCACCGCGCGGATAGCGAACGGTCACCGGGCCGTCGTGCATGAAGCCGGTGTAGAGCGCCTGGCGGCATTCGTCCTCGTCGGCCGGCGTCAGCACGGCCATGTTGGGAATGCAGCGGGTGTAGGCGATGTCGTAGTTGCCGGCATGCGTGGCGCCGTCAGCGCCCACCAGGCCGGCGCGGTCCAGCGCGAACAGCACGGGCAGGTTCTGGATGGCCACGTCGTGCACCATCTGGTCGTAGGCGCGCTGCAGGAAGGTGGAGTAGATGGCGACGACCGGCTTGATGCCTTCGCAGGCCAGGCCGGCGGCGAAGGTGACCGAATGCTGTTCGGCGATGCCGACGTCGTGATAGCGCTGCGGGAAGCGCTTGTGGAAGTCCACCATGCCCGAGCCCTCGCGCATGGCGGGCGTGATGCCGACAAGCCGCGAGTCGGCCTCGGCCATGTCGCACAGCCATTCGCCAAAGACCTGGGTGAAGGTCGTCTTGGGCGGCGTCGCCGGCTTGACGAAGCCCACCGCCGGATCGAACTTGCCGGAAGCCGCGTGGTACTTGACCGGGTCGTTCTCGGCCAGCTTGTAGCCCGAGCCCTTCTTGGTCACGATGTGCAGGAACTGCGGGCCCTTCTTCTCGCGCAGGTTCTCCAGCGTCGGGATGAGGGACTCCAGGTCGTGGCCGTCGATGGGGCCGACGTAGTTGAAGCCGAACTCCTCGAAGATGGTGCCCGGCACGACCATTCCCTTGGTGTGCTCCTCGAACTTGCGCGCGAACTCGTACAGCGGCGTGTTCTTCAGCACGCTCTTGGCGCCTTCGCGCGCCGCCGTGTAGAAGCTGCCGCTCATCAGCCGCGCCAGGTATTTGTTCAGCGCACCGACCGGCGGGCTGATCGACATGTCGTTGTCGTTCAGGATGACGAGCACATCGCCCAGCAGGCCGCCGTGGGCCACGCCGGCATTGTTCAGCGCTTCGAAAGCCATGCCTGCCGTCATCGAACCGTCGCCGATGATGGCCACGGCCTTGCGGTCCTCGCCTTTGAGCTTGGCGGCCATGGCCATGCCATGAGCAGCCGAGATGCTGGTGGAGGAATGGCCGGTGCCGAAGGTGTCGTACTCGCTCTCGTCACGGCGCGGGAAGCCGCTGATGCCGCCGATCTGGCGCAGGCCGGGCATGCGGTCGCGCCGGCCGGTCAACACCTTGTGCGGATAGGTCTGGTGACCCACGTCCCACACCAACCGGTCTTCCGGCGTGTTGAAGACGTAGTGCAGCGCCACGGTCAGCTCGACCGTGCCCAGGTTGGAGCCCAGGTGACCGCCGGTCTTGGAGACGCTCTCCAGCACAAACGCGCGCACCTCGTCGGCCAGCTTGCGCAGTTCGGTGCGCGGCAGGCGACGCAGGTCGGCGGGGCTGTTGATGCCGTTCAGCAGGGTGTAGTCCATGGCTCGGCCCTTCAGTTGTCTCGCTCGACGACGGAGTCGGCCAGCAGGCTCAGGTGGCTCACGTCGGCCAGGCCACTGGCGGCCAGTGCGGCCTTGGCTTCAGCGCGCAGCTGCTGCGCCAACGTCCTAGCCGCATGGATGCCAAGTACGCTCACATACGTCGGCTTGTTCGCATCCTGATCCTTGCCGGCCGTCTTGCCCAGCACTTCGGAATCCTGGGTCACGTCAAGGATGTCGTCGACCACCTGGAAGGCCAGGCCCAGCGCCGCGCCGTAGTCGGACAGCGCCTGGGTCGCCCGGGGCGACGCCGGCCCGCAGGCCGCACCCATCATCACGCTGGCCTGCAGCAGCACGCCGGTCTTGCGGCGGTGCATGTCACGCAGCGTGGCCTCATTGAGCTGCTTGCCGATGCTGGCGAGGTCGATGGCCTGGCCGCCGGCCATGCCGTCGTGGCCGGCCGAACGCGCCAGCAGCGAGCACAACCGGGCTTGCAACGCGGGCGCGATGCCGCTGCCTTCAGATTCCAGGGGGGTCAGCACCTCGAAGGCCAGCGCCTGCATCGCATCGCCCGCCAGCATGGCCTGGGCCTCGCCAAAGGCGACATGCGTGGTCGGCTTGCCGCGGCGCATGACGTCGTTGTCCATGCAGGGCATGTCGTCATGCACCAGCGAATAGGCGTGGATGAGCTCGACCGCACAGGCCGCGCGCATCGCTGCAAAGCTGTCACCCCCGACGGCCGCGCAGCTGGCCAGCACCAGCAACGGGCGCAAACGCTTGCCGCCGCCCAGCACTGCATAGCGCATGGCCTCACCCAACCCGGCGGGCGCGCCAGCCGGCACCAAATCGTCCAACGCCGACTCGAAGGCGTTCAACGACGCCTGTGTCCAGCGCTCAAAGTCCTGTGCATTCAAGATTCGTGGCCCTCCCAGGCCTTCAGTTCGGCGCCATCGAGCAGCCGGACCTGCTGTTCGACCGCCTGCAGCCGGCCGCGGCACAGGGCGAGCAGTTCGGCGCCACGCTTGTAGCCGTGCAAAAGCTGGTCGAGCGGCAGTTGCTGCCCCTCCATCGCCGCCACCAGACGCTCCAGCTCGCCGAGCGCCTGCTCGTAGCTGAGTTCATCGCCATCTGTCGCGGCGGCCTTGGTGCGGGACGAAGTCTTGGTCATTTCAAAACGCGAAACGGCGATTGTAGTCAGCGGGTTTTGACATTCCTCGCCACCAGGCGTAACCGTCGGCCGGCCGCCACTGCCATGCGTAGAATCCCCAACCTCACGCCCGAGCGCGCGCCCGCGCCGCTCCCTTTTCCACCACAAGCAACCTGGCCGACTCGGCAAACACCGAGATGCGCCGGAGGGACGCAGCACCCCATTTCGTCTGAAAGACCCGCCTGGATCATGTCCGACCTGAGCCTTCCCGTCTCGGCGCTACAACGCAGCCAGACCCAGCTCCCGGTGAGCGCCTATTTCGATACCGATCTGTTCCAGCGCGAGCAGGCCAGCATCTTTCAGCGAGGGCCCCGCTACGTCGGCCATGCACTGGCTGTCCCTGAAGTCGGCGACCACTATGCGCTGCCTCAGGAAGGCGAAGGCCGCGCGCTGGTGAGGTCGTCTCAAGGCATCGAGCTGATCTCCAACGTCTGTCGCCACCGCCAAGCGCTGATGCTGAAGGGCCGCGGCAACACCCGGGCCAACATCGTCTGCCCGCTGCACCGCTGGACATATTCACATCAGGGCGAGCTGATCGGCGCGCCGCACTTCGACCAGGACCCCTGCCTCAACCTGAACCGCTACCCGCTGCGGGAATGGAACGGCCTGCTGTTCGAGGACAACGGCCACGACGTCGCTGCCGAACTGGCCCAGTTGGGCCCGCGCGCGCAGCTGGACTTCACGGGCTACGTGCTCGACAAGGTCCAGGTCCATGAGTGCAACTACAACTGGAAGACCTTCATCGAGGTCTACCTTGAGGACTACCACGTCGGTCCCTTCCACCCGGGCCTCGGCGGCTTCGTCAGCTGCGACGACTTGGCCTGGGAGTTCGGCAAGCACCACTCGGTGCAGACCGTCGGCGTGCAGAACGAACTGGAGCGCCCCGGCTCGCCGGTCTACCAGCGCTGGCACGACGAGTTGCTGAAGTTCCGCCAGGGCCGCCCGCCGGAGGCCGGCGCAATCTGGCTGACCTATTACCCGCACATCATGGTGGAGTGGTACCCGCACGTGCTGGTCGTGTCGACGTTGCATCCGGTGTCACCACAGAAGACGCTCAACCTCGTCGAGTTCTACTACCCCGAGGAGATCGCCGCCTTCGAGCGCGATTTCGTCGAGGCGCACCAGGCCGCCTACATGGAGACCTGTGTGGAGGACGACGAGATCGCCGAGCGCATGGATGCCGGCCGCAAGGCGCTGATGATGCGCGGCGACAACGAGGCCGGCCCGTACCAGAGCCCGATGGAAGACGGCATGCAGCACTTCCATGAGTGGTTTCGCCAGCAGATGGGACGCATCGACTGATGCCGGCGCCGGTGCTCATGGTGGCAGCGACGCTGCTGTTCGCCACCATGGGCGTCTGCGTCAAGCTGGCCAGCGAGTTCTACGCGGCCAGCGAGATCGTCATGTACCGCGGCTTGGTCGGCATGCTGATGATGGCCGCGCTCTGCCGGCAGCAGCGCATGAGCCTCAAGACCCGCCTGCCAGGCATGCACCTGTGGCGCAGCATCTCCGGCGTCACGTCGTTGTGCCTGTGGTTCTACGCGATCGCCGAACTGCCTCTGGCCACGGCCATGACGTTGAACTACATGTCGTCGGTCTGGATGGCCCTCTTCCTGCTCGGCGGCGCCGTGCTGATGGGTGCGCAGAAGCTCGACTGGCGGCTGATGGCCTCGGTGCTGCTCGGCTTTGCGGGCGTCGCGCTGATCCTGCGGCCGACGCTGGACCAGCAGCAGCTCTGGCACGGCATGGCCGGCCTGCTGTCGGGCATGCTGGCGGCCATGGCCTATCTGCAGGTGACGGCTCTGGGCCGTGCCGGTGAGCCCGAGTTGCGCGTCGTTTTCTATTTCTCGGTGGGTGGCTGCGTGGCCGGCGCCGTCATCACCGCCGTCACCCAGGGCGGGCTGCAAAGCCACTCGCTGTGGGGCGCCGCCCTGCTGCTCGCGGTCGGCGTGCTTGCCACCACCGCCCAGGTTTGCCTGACGCGCGCCTACGGCACCGGCAAGCCGCTGGTCAACGCCTGCCTGCAATACCTGGGCATCGTCTTTTCCTTCATCTACGGCATGCTGCTGTTCAAGGACCCGCTGACCTGGCACGCGACCATCGGCATGCTGCTCATCATCGGCGCCGGCCTCGCCGCGACGCTGCTGCGCAACAAGGTCGCGCCGCCTCCCAAGGACAGCCAGTTCAACCCCGCTGAGTCATGACCTACATCACGCTGATCACTCCCGCCGAACTGCGCGAACTGGACAACCCGCTCATCGTCGACTGCAGCTTCGACCTCGCCGACACCGATGCCGGCGAACGCGCCTACGCGGCGGGTCACATCCCCGGCGCCTTCTACCTTCACCTCGACCGCGATCTCTGCGGCGACAAGCTCGGCCCCGACGGCGCTTTTCGCGGTCGCCACCCGTTGCCGCAGCGTGAGACCTTTGCCGCGCTGATGCGCCGCATCGGCTTGGCCGCAGGCCGGCAGGTCGTCACCTACGACCGCCAGGGCGCGCCGTATGCCGCCCACCTGTGGTGGATGCTGCGCTGGCTGGGCCACGCCGAGGTGGCCGTGCTCGACGGTGCCTGGGACGGCGAACTCAATACCGAAGTCCCGGCCGCCACGCCCACCGACTGGCAGCCGGGCCCTCCGCTGGCCGGCCAGATGGACGCCGCCACACTGCTGACGAAGCTGGGCCGCGTGCGGCTGATCGACGCCCGCGCGGCCGAACGCTTCCGCGGCGACATCGAGCCGCTGGACAAGGTTGCCGGCCACATCCCGGGCGCCAGCAACCGGTTCTTCAAGGACAACCTCGCCGCCGACGGCCGCTTCAAGCCCGCGGCCGACCTGCGCGCCGAGTTCGCCGCATTGCTGGCGCCCTACCCGGCCGACCAGGTCGTGCACCAATGCGGTTCCGGTGTCACGGCCTGCCACAACCTTCTGGCGATGGCGCATGCCGGCCTCGGCGAGCCGCTCGGGGGCCTGCTCTATCCCGGCTCATGGAGCGAATGGTCTGCGGACCCGGCACGCCCAATCGCTACGGCTTGATCTCCGACAAGCAATCCTTGGCCTGATCGTCCACACTGTGGTCCTCCGCAACGACTGGAGGACCGAATGTTCAAGCGCATCCTCGTCCCGACGGACGGCTCTGACATCACCATCAACGCGGTCAACACCGCCATCGAGCTGGCCAAGGCGCATGGCGCCCAGCTGTTGACACTGAGCGTCATGGAGCCCTTCCCCTACAGCGCGGTCTCCGAGATCCAGCCCGTACCGCCGCAGGAGTTCATCGACGCTCAGCTGCGCGTCGCCACGCAGCGCGTCGAGGCCGTCAGCGCGGCCGCAGCCGCACAGGGCCTGTCGTGCAAGGCGCACACCATCGAGGCCCTGCACGCCTGGGAGGCCATCATCGACCACGCCAAGGCCGAGTCCGTCGACCTCATCGTCATGGCCTCACACGGCCGCCGCGGTGTCGCCGCGCTGCTGCTCGGCAGCGAGACGCAGAAGGTGCTGACCCACACCGACCTGCCGGTGCTGATCGTCAAGTAGGCAGCCGGCCCTGCCTTGCACCGGCAGCGCGCTCAATGCGCGTGGGAGCCGTGCAGCAAGGTGGACACCCCGAAGGCCACACCCAGGCCCACGGCCAGCCAGGCCACCTGGGCGAAGGTCTCGCGCCAGGCCAGGCGTTGCTGCAACTGAGGCAGGAGGTCGGCCACCGATATGTAGATGAAGCTGCTGGCCGCCAGCACCAGCAGATACGGCAGCACACCGTCGAAGCTGCCGATCAGGAAGTAACCCAGCACGCCGCCAACCACCGCGGCCATGCCGGAGATGGCGTTGAACAGCAGGGCCTTGGCACGGCTGAAGCCGGCATTCAACAGCACGATGTAGTCACCCACCTCTTGCGGGATCTCGTGCGCGACGATGGCCAGCGCCGTCGCGAAGCCCAGGCGCGTGTCGGCCAAGAAGGCCGCGGCGATGATCGCGCCGTCGCAGAAGTTGTGGATGCTGTCGCCCACCAGCACGGTCAGCCCGCCGCGGCCCGCCTGCTCGGCGTCGAAATGGTGATGGTGATGGTGCCCGTCGCCCTCGTGGTGGTGGACGTGTCGATACAGCTCCACCTTCTCCAGCAGCCAGAAGAACAGCAGGCCGCCCAGCAACACAGCAAAGAGCGTCTGCGGCGGCGCGGTGTGGCCCTCGAAGGCCTCGGGCAACACGTTCAGCAGCGAGGTGCCCAGCAGGATGCCGGCCGACAGGCTGACGAGGCTCTTCACGAGGCGGGTCAGCACAGTCACGGTCAGGCTCGCGGCGACGAGCACCGACAGCAGCCCGCCCGCGAAGGTGGCGAGCACGATATAGGTCAGGGTCATGGAAAAGGCGGGAAAGCAACGGGCCGCTGCTGCGGCCCGAGGGCGGTCAGCGTAGCAGAGCCGTCAAACGACCCCGTGCTTCCTGAACCAGGCCAGGCAGCGCGCCGAGCCGTCATCGGCCGCGGCCTTGCGGTAGCTGGGCCGGTAGTCGGCGTGGAAGGCATGCGGCGTGTCGGGGTAGACGACGAACTCGCTCCGGGTGTTGCCGGCGGCCTTGAGCGCGGCTTCGAGCTGGGTCAGCGTCTCGACCGGGATGCCGGTGTCGGCCGCGCCATAAAGGGCCAGCACCGGCACCTTGATGCTGGCGGCGCGCTCGATGATCGTCTTGTCACCGGCGAAGTAGTTGCGCGCCACCGGCCCGTACCAGGCCACCGCCGCGCTCAGCCTGGGGTTGTGCGCGGCATAAGACCAGCTCGTGCGGCCGCCCCAGCAAAAGCCGGTGATGGCCATCCGGGCCGTGTCGCCGCCGTTGGCCGCGGCCCAGGCAACGGCGGCGTCGAGGTCGCCGTTGACCTGGGCGTCCGACGCCTTGCTGACGACGTCGCTGATGAGCTTGGGAATGTCCGTGTAGGCGCCGGCATTGCCGTGGCGCACGAAGAACTCCGGCGCGATGGCCAGATAGCCCAGCTTGGCGAAGCGCCGGCAGACATCGGCGATGTGCTCGTGCACGCCAAAGATCTCGCTGGCCACGAGTACTACCGGCAGGTTCTTCTTGCCGGCGGGCTGGGCGCGGTAGGCCGGCATCTTGAAGTCGCCCACCGGGATGCTGACCGAGCCCGCCTCCAGGCCCGCCGTGTCGGTCGTGAGGGTCTGCGCCGTCACCGGCAGAACGGCAGCCGCGAAGCCACTGCCCACGGCGGTTTGCACGAAACCGCGGCGGCTGAAGTCGCGCCCGGGCGCGAGGCTGTCGATCTCTTCCTTCAACATGGGCACTCCTGAAATGACGATGGCGGGGGCGTCAAATTTTGCCCCGACAATCCGCGCCCATGACGACGCGCCCTGACTCAGTCACCAGCCTTTGGGCCTCCATCGACATCGGTTCCAACAGCTTTCGACTCGAACTGGCCCGGCTTTCCGGCGAGCGCTATCAGCGCGTCAGCTACACCAAGGAGAGCGTGCGCCTGGGCGCCGGCCTGGATGCCCAGGGCATGCTGACCGAGGCGGCCATGCAGCGCGGCCTGGCCTGCCTGAAGGGCTTCGGCGAACAGCTGGTCGGCATCCCGCCCGAGCGCATCCGCGCCGTCGCCACGCAGACACTGCGCGAGGCGCGCAACCGCAATGCCTTCCTGGCGCGCGCCGAAGCCGTGCTGGGTCATCCCATCGAGGTCATCGCGGGCCGCGAGGAAGCACGGCTGATCTTTGCCGGCGTGGCGCGCCTGCAGCCGTCGGTCAAGCCGCGCCTCGTCATCGACATCGGCGGGCGCTCCACCGAGATGATCCTGGGCACCGGCCGCAAGCCCATGCTGGCCGAGTCCTTCGGCGTCGGCAGCGTCGGGCTGTCGTTGCGTTTCTTTGGCGATGGCCGCTACACGGCCGAGGCATTCCGCGCGGCCCAGGTCGCTGCCGGCGCCGAGCTGGAGGAAGCGCTGACGCTGTTCCGTCCCGAACTCTGGCAGGAAGCGCTGGGCTCGTCGGGCACGGTCGGCGCGGTGTCGCAACTGCTGGCGGCCTCGGGCCAGACCGATGGCCGCATCACGCAGGACGCGCTGCGCTGGTGCGTCGAGCAATGCCTGGCCGCAGGCTCGCAAGACAAGCTGCAACTGCCCGGGCTCAAGGACGACCGCCGCCCCGTCGTCGCCGGTGGCCTGTGCATCCTCTACACGCTGCTGACGCAGTTCGGCATCAAGGAACTTCTGCCCACCAAGGGCGCGCTGCGCCAGGGCGTCATCTTCGACCTGGCCGAGCGTCTGCAGCCCAGCGGCGCCGCCGACCCTCGGGCGGCCTCGGTCAGCGAGCTGCAGGCGCGCTTTGCCGTCGACATCGCCCAGGCTGACCGCGTGGCCGAGCAGGCCGATCGCCTGTACCACCAGCTCGAACCCAAGCCGCAGGCCGAGCTGCTGCGCGAGCTGCGCTGGGCCGCGGCGCTGCACGAAATGGGCATGCTGGTCTCTCACCACGACCACCACCGCCACAGCGCCTATTTGCTCGCCCACGTCGACGCGGCGGGCTTCTCCACCAACCAGCTGCAGCGCCTGGCGGCACTGGCACTGGGCCAGCGCGGCGGCCTGCGCAAGATGGAGGCCCAGCTGGCCGACACCAGCCTCCTGGCGCAACTGATCGCGCTGCGCTTGGCGGTCATCCTTTGCCACGCGCGCACGCCGGTGACGGGAGACGGCCTGCTGCTGGAGCGCCGCGGCAGGCAGCTGACGCTGCGCTGTCCCAAGAGCTGGTCCTCGGGCCATGCGCGCACCCGCTATCTGCTCAAGGAAGAGGCCGAGGCCTGGGCGCGCACCGGTGTCATGGAGCTGGCGTTGGCGTAACGGCTCGCAACAAGCTGACTGCTGTCACGGGCTGACAGCGATGCTCGCGAGGATGCATCCCTCCAACCCTGCGTGAGACACCGCCATGCTGAAGACCTACACCGGCAGCTGCCACTGCAAAGCCGTCCGTTTTGAAGTCGACCTCGACCTGGCCGCCGGCACGGGCCGCTGCAACTGTTCGATCTGCACAAAAACACGCAACTGGAGCGCCAGCGTCAAGCCCGAGGCCTTCCGCCTGCTGGCCGGTGCCGATGCACAGACCGACTACCAGTTCGGCTCCAACAGCATCCACAACCCGTTCTGCAAGACCTGCGGCGTCAGGACCCACGGCCACGGCCACATCGAGGAGATGGGCGGCGCCTTCGTGTCAGTGAAGGTCAACTGCCTCGACGACGTCACGCCTGAGGAACTGGTGAGCGCGCCGGTGCAGTATTTCGACGGTCTGCACAACAACTGGTGGAACAAGCCGGAAGAGACTCGGCATCTTTGAGGCCCCTCGCCCGGTCTTGCCCAGCTGAACGCGGGCACGCCCGGTCGGTCCCCCCAGGGGACGGCGATGCTTGCGGCATTGAGCCGCAAGCACATCGCCCAAGGCGGGCCGGCTTGGTGAACTGGAGTCGGACACAAGCAGTCCCTGCGGACTGCTTGTGCCTACGGAAGGCCATGGGCCTCTGGCCCATGGCAGGCCCGGCGCTCGGCCCGCAATCTCAGCTAGAGACAGTCCGGCCCCTGCACCGCGTGCAGCGTCACCTCGGGCTCGCCATCGCGCTGGCGCCAGCGCAGCCACCAGACTGCGCCTTTCCTGACGGCCCAGTCCTGGTCGACGCCAGCCAGCAAGTGCGCGGCCAGCTGGCCAAGCGTCGGCTGATGGCCGCAAAGCAGCACCGGCTCGGCCGATCTGGGCCAGCGTGAGGCCTCGATGAGGTCCGTGAAGGGGGCGTCCGGCGCGATGGACGGCACGATGCGCACCTCGCGCCCCAGCGCCTCGGCCGTCTGGCGGCAGCGCAGGGCCGGGCTGACCAGGACACGCGTCGTTGCCGCCAGGCGGTGGTTCAGCCAGGCCGCCATGCGCCGCGCCTGGCGCTCCCCCTTGGGTGTCAACGCGCGCTGCAGGTCGTCCTGGCCCGGGGCGGCGATCTCGGCTTCGGCGTGGCGCCAGAGGATCAAGTCCATCGCGACTATTCCGAATAGCGCCGCATCAGCGCCTGCTGCGCGCTGACGGTGCCCTTGACATCGACGCGCGCCGAGCGGCCGTCGGGCCCGAGCTGCCAGGCGTCCATGGTGTCGTGCAGATAGGGCTGCAGCGCCTCGTCGATGACGCGCTGGCGCAGCCGCGCATCCTGCACCGGCCAGGCCACTTCGATGCGGCGGAACATGTTGCGGCTCATCCAGTCGGCGCTGGACAGGAAGAGGGCCTCGCCCGGGTCGGTCTCGGTCGGCGGGGCCCAGCGGAAATAGCAGACCCGCGAGTGCTCCAGAAAGCGGCCGACCACCGAGCGCACCACGATGTTGTCGCTGACCCCCGGCAGGCCTGGCGGCAGCATGCAGGCGCCGCGCACGATGAGGTCGACCTTGGCGCCGGCCTGCGCCGTGCGCAGCAGGCCATGAATCAGCTCGGCGTCGGTCAGCGCATTGATCTTCACGACGATGCGCGCGCCCTTGTAGCCGGTCAGCGCCGCCTTCTCCACCTGGGCCAGCAGCTCCAGCATGCGGCTGTGCATGTTGAAGGGCGCCAGCAGCATGCGCCGCGACACCTTGAATTTGCCCAGCGAGGCGAGCTGGCGGAACACCGCATCGGCATCGAAGGTCAGGTCGGGGTCGGCGGTCAGCAGGCCCAGGTCGGTGTACAGCCGCGCGGTCTTGGGGTTGTAGTTGCCGGTGGAGATGTGGCCATAACGGCGCAGCTTGCCGCCTTCGCGGCGCGTGATCAGCAGCAGCTTGGCATGGGTCTTGTAGCCGACGATGCCGTAGACCACCTGGGCGCCCACGGCCTCCAGGCGCTCAGCCCAGTTGATGTTGGCCTCTTCGTCGAAGCGCGCCTTCAGCTCGACGACCGCCATCACCTCCTTGCCGCGCCGCGACGCCTCGATGAGCAGGTCCATCAGCTCGGACTTGGCCCCGGTGCGATAGATGGTCTGCTTGATGGCCAGCACGTCGGGGTCGTTGACCGCCTCTCGCAGCATCTGCACGACGGGATCGAAGCTCTCGAACGGGTGGTGCAGCAGCACATCGCCCTTCTTGAGCTTGTCGAAGATGGATTTGTGGCGCGGCAGGCGGCGCGTCGGCCACGCGGGCTCGAAGGGCTTGAAGCGCAAGTTGGGCGCGTCGGTCAGGTCGATGAGCTCGTTCAGGCGCACGAGGTTGACCGGGCCGTTGACGCGGTAGAGCGCCGCGGTGGGCAGGCCGAACTGTTCGAGCAGGAACTCCGACAGCTCGGCCGGGCAGGTGTTGACCACCTCCAGCCGTACCGCGCGGCCGAAATGGCGCGTGGTCAGCCCCGAACGCAGCGCATGGCGCAGGTTGGCGATCTCCTCCTCGTCGACCTCCAGGTCGGAGTCGCGGGTGACGCGGAACTGCGAGAACGCCTCCACCTTGCGGCCGGGAAACAGCTCCTCCAGGTGGGCGCGGATGACGCTGGTCAGCAGCACGAAGGCCTGGCGGCCGTCGGACAGATTGGCGGGCAGCTTGATGACGCGTGGCAGCACGCGCGGCACCTTGACGATGGCGATGCGGTTGTCGCGCCCGAAGGCGTCCTTGCCCGACAGCCGCATGATGAAGTGCAGCGACTTGTTGGCCACCTGCGGGAAGGGGTGGGCCGGGTCCAGGCCCACGGGCACCAGCAGCGGCTTGACCTCCCGCTCGAAGAACTTGGCCACCCAGCGCCGCTGCGGTTCGTCGCGGTCCGCGTGGTTGAGCACGACGATGCGCTGCTTGAGCAGCAGCGGCATGACCTGCTCGTTGAAGATCAGGTACTGCTCGTCGATCAGCGTGTGCGCTGCGCGGCCGACGCGCTCGACATCCTGGCTGGTGACGGTGCTGAGCGGGTCGCGCGCGGCCTCCAGCATGTCGGCGAAGCGCACCTCGAAGAACTCGTCGAGGTTGCTCGACACGATGCAGATGTAGCGCAGCCGCTCCAGCAGCGGCACGTCCTCGCGCTGGGCCTGGGCGAGCACGCGCCGGTTGAATTCAAGAATGGCCTGTTCGCGGTTGAGCAGCTTCAGCGGGGTCGGGTCGGTCATGTTGAAAAGTGTATGAAGCTTGTGTGACAACGCCTTGAATTCGGGCTTGGATAATCGCCCCATGCATTTGATGATCCCCAATGCCAGCGCGCTGGACGAAGCCGCGCGGCATGCGTTGGCCAGCCTGGCCCTGCCCAACCTGGCCGCGCAACTGGCCCGGCTGAGCCCGGCCGAGACCTGGGGCAGCGACGAACTCTCCGCCCAGCCGCCCCACCACCTCGCCGAAGCCGCGCTGCGACAGCAGGCCGCACCCAGCGCGGCGGCCTGGGCGGTGGACGCCGGTCCCGAGCTGGCCTGGGCGCTGATGAGCCCGGTGCATCTGGCCGTCGGGACCGATGGCGTCGACGTGCTGCCGCCCGCGGCCCTGCAGCTTTCGGAATCCGATGCGGCCCGCATCGTCGGCGTGCTGCGCGAGCTGTGGTCCGAAGCCGAGGGCTGGCAATGGCGGCTGCTGGACGCAACCCGCTGGGCCATCGGCCATGCCAGCGCACTGGACGGGCTGAGCGCCGCAAGCATCGAGCGCGCCGCCGGCCGGCCCATCGAGCCCTGGCTGCCCGACAGCCGCGTGCTGCGCCGCTGGCAGAACGAGGCCCAGATGCTGCTGCACGGCCACGCCTTGAACCTCGAGCGCGAAGCCCGCGGCGAACCGGCCGTCAACTCGGTCTGGATCGGCGATATCGGCCGCAGCAGCGGCCGGGCTGCCGACGTGACCGTCGATGCGCGCCTGACCGAGCCGCTGCAGAACGGCGACCTGGCCGCCTGGGTTGAGGCCTGGCAGCGCCTGGACGCCGGCCCGCTGAGCCAGCCGCTGACCAACCTGACGCTGTGCGGCGAGCGCTTCGCGCGTCGTTTCACGGCCCAGCCGCTGTCGCTGCTGGCCAGGCTCAGGCGCCGCTTCCAGTCGTCCGACGTGGCTGCCGTGCTGGAGGCGCTGTGAAGCGGGCCGAGCGCTGGGCCGCTCCTGAGCCGGACCGCATCCCCTTGGGGGATCGGTCGGTGTACTCGCCGGACGAGGGGCAGACATGACATCGCCCCGGCTGGTCGAGCGAGACGTGCCGCCCCGCACCGCCTGGGCGCTGGAGCAGGCCGGCATCGCACCGCTGCTGGCCCGCCTGCTGGCCGCCCGCGGTGTGCGCGAAGCCGTGGAACTGGACGAAAGCCTGCAGCAGCTGCTGCCACCCACCGGCCTGAAGGGTCTGCCCGAAGCCGCCCGCCTGCTCGCCGACGCCATCCAGGCCGGTGAGCGCATCGTCATCGTGGCCGACTACGACTGCGACGGCGCCACCGCTTGCGCCGTCATGCTGCGCGGCCTCAAGCTGCTCGGCGCCCAGCATGTCGGCTACGTCGTGCCCGACCGCGCCGTGCACGGCTACGGCCTCACGCCCACCATCGTCGACCTGGCGCTGGAACAGCAACCCGCGCTGCTCGTCACGGTGGACAACGGCATCGCCAGCCTCGCCGGCGTGGCGCATGCGCGGGCGCGCGGCCTGAAGGTGCTGGTCACCGACCACCATCTGCCGGCCCTCGTCGACGGCGCCGTCGTCGTCCCGGATGCCGACGCCATCGTCAACCCCAACCAGCCCGGCTGCGGTTTCGCGAGCAAATCACTGGCCGGTGTCGGCGTGGCCTTCTACGTGTTGATGGCGTTGCGCGCCGAGCAGCGTTCGCGCGGCCTGTTCATCGCCGAGGTGCCCCGGCTGGACGGCCTGCTCGACCTCGTCGCGCTCGGCACCGTCGCCGACGTGGTGAAGCTCGACGCCAACAACCGCCGCCTTGTCGCACAGGGCTTGAAGCGCATGCGGGCCGGCCGCGCGCAGCCCGGCGTCATGGCGCTGTTCAGCGCGGCCAAGCGCGATGCATCCAAGGCCCAGGGCTTCGACCTGGGCTTCGCGCTCGGGCCGCGCATCAACGCCGCCGGGCGGCTGGCCGACATGACGCTCGGCATCGAGGCGCTGACGACCGACGACCCGGAGCGGGCGCTGGCGCTGGCAGTCCAGCTTGACGCCATCAACCGCGAGCGCCGCGAGATCGAGAGCGGCATGCGCGAGATGGCCGAGGCGCGGTTGGACGCCCTCGTCGAGGCGCTGTCGGGCGCCCTGCCCCCAGCCGTCGCGCTGTTCGACGCCGACTTCCACGAAGGTGTCGTCGGCATCGTCGCCTCGCGCATCAAGGACCGCGTGCACCGCCCCACCTTCGTCTTCGCGCGCGGTGCCGATGGCCACCTGAAGGGCTCGGGCCGCTCGATCCCCGGCTTCCATCTGCGCGACGCCCTCGACCTGGTCAGCAAGCGCGACCCGGACCTGCTCGCCAAGTTCGGTGGCCACGCGATGGCGGCCGGCGCGACGCTGGCGGTCGATGATGTGAACCGCTTCGCGCTGGCCTTCGCCCGCGTTGCGGAGGAATGGCTCAACGAGCAGGACCTGACCCGCACGCTGCGCCATGACGGCGCGCTGCCCCCTGGCGCAGCGACGGCCGAGACGGCGCGGCTGCTCGACGCGCAGGTCTGGGGTCAAGGCTTCGAGGCGCCGGTGTTCTGCGACCGCTTCGAGCTGATCTCGCAGCGCCTGGTGGGGGAGAAGCACCTCAAGCTGAGGCTGCGCCAGGACGGCCGGCTGATCGACGCCATCTGGTTCAACCATATCGACATGCTGCCCGAGCGCGTCACGCTGGCCTATCGGCTGAGCCTGGATGAATGGCAGGGCCAGCAGCGTGTGCAGTACGTCATCGAAGCGGCAGCCTGAAGGCGCTCGTGGCGTGCGAGTGCCACTGGTAACGGCTCCGGCAAGACGAGGCTGACACAATTGCGACGTGAACCTCGACCCCACGCTCAACGCCGATCTGCATTGCCATTCCGTCATTTCCGACGGCACGCTGACCCCCGAGGCGCTGGCCGAACGCGCCAAGGCGGCTGGCGTCGAACTGTGGTCGCTGACCGACCATGACGAGATCGGCGGCCAGGCCCGCGCCATCGCCGCGGCCCAGGCCCTGGGCCTGCCCTACCTGACCGGCACCGAGATCTCCGTGACCTTCGCCGGCCGCGTGGTCCACATCGTCGGCCTGGGCTTCGACCACGAATCGGCCGAGCTGCGCGACGGCCTGCGCGCCACCCGTGGCGGCCGCGAGGCGCGCGCCCGCGAAATGGCGGCCGGGCTGGCCCAGGTCGGCATCACGGGCGCCTTCGAGGGCGCCTTGAAGTACGTCGGCAATCCCGAGCTGATTTCGCGCACCCACTTCGCCCGCTTTCTCGTCGACGGCGGCCATTGCTCGGACGTGTCCGAGGTGTTCCGCCGCTACCTGACGGAGGGCAAACCGGGCTTCGTTGAGCACAAGTGGGCGCGCCTGAGCGACGCGGTGGGCTGGATCAAGCGCGCCGGCGGCGTGGCCGTCATCGCCCATCCGGGCCGCTACGGCTTCACGCCGACCGAGGAGTACGCGCTGATCACCGAGTTCATCGGCCATGGCGGCCGCGGCATCGAGGTCGTCACCGGCAGCCACACCACGGCCGAGTTTGTTCAGTACGCCGACACGGCGCTTGAATTCGGCCTGCTGGCCTCGCGCGGTTCGGACTTCCATTGCCCGCAAGAGAGCCGCACCGACCTGGGCACGCTGCCGCCGCTGTCGGCGCGGCTGACGCCGGTCTGGGCCGAGCTCGCCGACCGCATCCACTGAGCGCCAGGGCGCTGAGGCCTCGCCTCTCAA
Source organism: Pelomonas sp. Root405 (assembly GCF_001425165.1). Classification (GTDB taxonomy): domain Bacteria; phylum Pseudomonadota; class Gammaproteobacteria; order Burkholderiales; family Burkholderiaceae_C; genus Pelomonas. The sequence goes on along the minus strand of NZ_LMDU01000001.1, from coordinate 1,237,325 downwards.
GCCAGCGCAGGTTCGAGGAACTGCCAGCGCGACAGGCCGGGCCGCGGCTGCAGCAAGCCGTGCAGGTCCACCACCTCGACGGCTCCGGCCGCGGGCAGTGCGCCGACATCGAGGGCGACGTCCAGCTGCCATGCGCTGGGCAGTTGCTCGATGTCAGAGGCGACGGTGCTCGGCAGCCCGATCAACAGCGGCTCGTCGAGCAGCGCCATCAGCCCCTGGGCAGCAACATGCCCGCTGAAGTGCAGCAGGCTCACCGCGCCGGGTGAGCCGACAAGGCGACGCGGCAGGCGGCGGGTGCTCGGCAGCGCAAATGACTGGGTGCCATCGAGCGCCGCCCGTATCACGCGGAAGGCGTGGTTGCCGATCTGCAGATAGTTCGCGGCCTGCGCCAGGTCGCGGCACAGCAAGCCCACCGGCGCCCGCCCGGCCCGATCGGCATGGCGGCGCAATCGGTCCGACGCCAGCTTGTCGTCCAGCCGGCAGGCCAGGCCATAGCCCGCCGCCGTGGGCAGCGCCGCCACGGCCCCACCGCGCAACTGCAAGGCGATGCTTTGCAGCAACCGGCTCTGCGGGTTGTCGGGATGGACCTCGTAGCGAAGAAAACGTGCCATGGCGAAACAGTAAACCGGGCAGGGCACGGCACTCGTCAGACAACAGCACCATGCCGCGCCAGCGGAGGTCGGCATACCGGTTGCCCGGATTCAGCGCCCGACCGGTATACGCTCGCGAACGCCGCCCACCGCAATCCCCCATGGCCCAGCTCTTCGAAGTCCACCCCGACAACCCGCAGCCGCGCTTCCTGCGCCAGGCAGCACAAATGCTGCAGGCCGGCGGCATCGGCGCGATACCGACCGACTCCAGCTACGCCTTCGTCTGCCGCCTGGACGACAAGGCCGCTGCCGAGGCGCTGCGCCGCGTGCGCGGCGTGGACGACAAGCACCACCTCACGCTGCTGTGCCGCGACCTGTCGGAACTGGCCAACTACGCGATGGTCGACAACCGACAGTACCGCCTGCTCAAGCTGGCCACGCCGGGCGCCTACACCTTCATCCTGCCGGCCACCAAGGAAGTGCCGCGGCGCCTTTCCCACCCGAGCCGACGCACCATCGGCCTGCGCGTGCCCGACCACAAGGTCACGCAAGACCTGCTGGCCCTGTTCGGCGAGCCGCTGCTGTCGACGACGCTGATCCCCCCGGGTGACAGCGAGCCGATGAACGACGCGGCCGACGTCTGCGCGCGCCTGGACCGGCAGCTGCAGTTCGTGCTGGACGCCGGCGCCTGCCCGGCCCAGCCGACCACGGTGCTGGACATGAGCCAGGGCGACGAGCCGGTACTGGTGCGCCAGGGGCGCGGCGAGCTGGCGCGGCTGGGTTTGCAGCTCGACTAGCCGCAGCTCATCCATCGTTCTTGCAGTTCATCCGGCGCGACCCGCGATTGATCGCAGCTGCCTGGAAGCGGCCGGGCTCATTGCCGAAACTGACTCCATCGAACAAGCAATCACGCGGTTCGAAACCCACCGAACGGAGTCCATCATGAGCAAGCAAACCACCTTCTTCAGTGCCCTTGCCGCCGCTGCCCTCGCCTTCTCGGCCTTCGCCGTGCAAGCCGCCCCGCAAGCCACCGTCAAGCTCGAACGCGTCGTCGTCACCGGCAAGGCCGTGCGCGAAGTGGCTCAACTGCCGCGAGTCGTCGTGACCGGCTACGCCCAACGTGAAGTGGCCCAACTGCCGCGCGTCGTCGTCACCGGCTACAGCGACGCCACGCTGCTGCGCCAGACGACGCTGGCCGCCGCCAAGACCAGCACCAAGCGCATCTGAACGGCGTCGTCTGCAATGCCCACGACGCCAACGTCCACCGCCGCCGAGCCGAGTCGCCAGCGCTGCTGAGTCAGCGTTGCCGACTCGGCTCGGCCTATTCCAGAATTTCGATGATGCGGGCGCGGTCAAAGCCCAGCACGCGCTGGCCGCGCACGACCAGCGTCGGTGTGCCGGCGCCGCCCAGCGCCTGGTAGTCCGCCAGGCACTGCGCATCGCGCTCGATGAAGCATTCGCTGAAGGGCACGCCTTCGGCCTTCATCCAGCGCCGCGCGGCCGTGCACCAGCCGCAGGTCTCCGACGAGATCATGCGGATGTCGCCCGGCTTCACGCGCTGCGCCAGCAGTTCGCCGTCGGCGGCGGAGACATGGCTGCGCCAGGCCCACGAACCCAGCACGGTCACACCGACGACGACGAGCAAGGAGAGAGGAGGCCATTTCATGGACCCAATGCTAGACGCCGCTCAATAGACCTCGGGCACGACGATGTTGTCCGGCACCGGGTTGCGCAGGTAGTCCTCACGGCGTTCACGCGCGGGCAGCTCGATGTCGGCATGCGGTACCTCCTGGTAGGGCATCTGGCCCAGCAGGTGGTGGATGCAGTTCAGCCGTGCGCGCTTCTTGTCGTCGGCCTTGACGACCCACCACGGCGACTCGGGGATGTGGGTGCGCTCCAGCATCACCTCTTTGGCCGAGGTGTAGGCCTCCCAGCGGCGGCGCGACTCCAGGTCCATGGGGCTCAACTTCCATTGCTTGAGCGGGTCATGGATGCGACCCAGGAAGCGCACGCGCTGCTCGTCGTCGCTGATCGAGAACCAGTACTTGATGAGCTGGATGCCCGAGCGCACCAGCATGCGCTCGAACTCCGGCGCCGAGCGGAAGAACTCTTCGTACTCGTCGTCGGTGCAGAAGCCCATCACGCGCTCGACGCCGGCGCGGTTGTACCAACTGCGGTCGAACAGCACGATCTCGCCAGCCGCCGGTAGGTGCGACACATAGCGCTGGAAATACCACTGCGTGCGCTCACGGTTGTTGGGCGCCGGCAGCGCTGCCACGCGGCAGACGCGCGGATTGAGCCGCTGCGTGATCCGCTTGATGACACCGCCCTTGCCGGCGGCGTCGCGGCCTTCGAACAGGATGACGACCTTGTGGCCGCTGTGCACCACCCAGTCCTGCAGCTTGACCAGCTCGCTCTGCAGCCGGAACAGCTCACGGAAATAGCGCTTGCGCTCGGCCGACGCGTCGTCGCTGGCCACGACGCCGGGCTCGCGGTCCTCAAGTTCAAGCTCCAGCTCCTCGTCGAAATCGTCCTGCAGGTCGCGGTGAATGCGCTTCACCAGTTCGTCTTCGATGTGGCTCACTACAGCGGCTCCGGGCCGCGACGGCGGCCGAACCCGGGATGCTCGATCAACAATGTGGCGACGTCGTGACAACCCGGGCTTGACGTCATCGTTTACAAGCGTAATCATTAACCATCGTTTACAGACGTAATCAATGACGACGCCACCCACCATCAGCGATGCCGAGAGCATGGTCATGCGCCAGCTCTGGCAGCGCTCGCCGCAGACCGCCGAAGACCTCGCCACCACGCTGGGCGCCAGACAGGGCTGGCAGCCGGCTACCGTGAAGACGCTGTTGAACCGGCTGCTGAAGAAGGGGGCCGTGACCGCCGAGCGAGACGGCCGGCGCTTCCTGTACGCGCCTGCCATTCCTGAAGAGGCATGGGTCGCCGACACCGGTCTGTCGCTGATCGACCGGCTTTTCGGCGGGCGGCTGGCGCCGCTGGTGGCGCAGTTCGCTTCCGAGCGCAAGCTCAATGCCGACGACATCGCGGCGCTGAAGGCGCTGCTGAAGGAGCAGGGGCATGACTGACGCGATGCTCACCGTCCTGCTGCAGCAGTCGCTGCTCCTCTGCCTCGGCATTGCGCTGCTGCGGGCGCTGCGCCCGCTGCTGAAGCGGCTGAGCGCCGGTGCCACCTATGCGGCCTGGCTGCTGCTGCCGGCTTTGCTTCTAACGCCGGCGCTGCCACGCCCACAGCAGGAGCCGCTCGCCGTGGTGCTGCAGGCCGCTGCCGGCGGCCAAGCCGGCCTGTTGCCCGCGCTGCCGGCACCACTGTCCAGCCAGGCACCCCTCTGGCTGCTGTTGTGGCTGGGCGGCGCCGTCGTCGTCGTTGCCGTGCAGGCGCGTCGGCAAAGGCGGCTCGCGCGCTTCGGAGATCGGCTGCCAGCGGGCACCAGTCCCGCGCTCGTCGGCTTGCTGCGCCCGCGCATCGCGCTGCCGGCGGACTTCGAATCACGCTTCGACGTAGCGGAGCGAGAGCTCGTCATTGCCCATGAGCAGGTGCACCGCGACCGACTCGATAACCTCTGGAACCTGCTCGCCTGCGCGATCACGGCACTGCATTGGTGGAACCCGCTGGCCTGGTGGGCTGCGAGACGCATGCAGGCCGACCAGGAGCTGGCCTGCGATGCCGCGGTGCTCGCCACTCGACCCGCGGCCACCGCCATCTACACCCGCGCGCTGCTCGCGGCACATGGGCTCAACAGCCTCGGCGCGCCGCTGGCCAGCCGCTGGGGCACCACCCACCCACTCGTCGAAAGGATTGAAATGCTGAACCACCCCCGCCTGCTGCCACGCCGCCGTGCCGCCGTGCTCTGTGCCGCGCTGCTGGGCATCATCGGCGCCGCCTATGCCGCGCAGGGCAGCGAGCCCGACGCGCCGGTGGCGGCCAGCGCGCAGAAGATCGAGATCCAGCTCCAGGTGTCCACCGGTGAATTCAAGGCGTCGCCGCGCCTGATCACGACGCTCGGCGCGCGCACCAGCATCCAGTGGGGCGCCACGCCGGCCAGCAGCTGGCGGCTGGACTTCACAGTGACCCAGGACCCGGACGGCCAGCTGCAGGTCGTGACCGAACCCCGCTACGGCGACAAGCCGCTGGCGCGCCACACCGGCCACGTTGCGTCGGGCAAGAGCGTTGCCCACCGGGTCGGCGGCAACGATGTGCCCACGTTGCAGATGACGCGGGTCGTCAAGCTGTTGCCGGCCGACTTCAAGATGCCACCGTGATGGCAGCGGGCGGCGGCTAAAGTGCCGCCCTCCCGTACCCGCCCCTTTCCCGCCGATGAGCCTTGCCGACGTCCGCGCGGCGCTGACTGCCGAGCTGTCGGCCACGCCCGAGTTCTACGACTTCAAGGTGCTTCACACCGAGCGCGACGGCGCGCTTTGGCGGGTGACGCTGGAGCCGGGCTACGTGTTCGCCGAGGGCCAGCGGCCGGGCGCGGCGTCGGCCCAGGCGCTGCTGGACGACAGCCTGGACGGCGCCAGCGCCTGGTGGGGCGCGCCGGCCAAAGGCGGGGCCAGCGTGCTGGCCGTCGTCGCCGAGGACGACCAGCTGGTGCTGCAGAACGCCAGCAGCGCCCCACCACCGCCAGACCACCTGATCCGCCTGTATCCGACGCGCTTCCTGAACGCGGTCGCCGACGCCTGGTGGGACACCCCGTGGGCGGAGCGTGCGCTGGCCTGCCTGCCGGACCTGAGCCGGCCGCAGCGCGTCGACGCCGGGCCGGCGCTGACCGGCGCGCCCTTTCGCTGGCTGCGCACAGCGCAGCGTGAGGCGCTCGCCCTCGTCGGCCACAGCAGCGCCTTTCTGTGGGGCCCGCCGGGCACCGGCAAGACGACGACGCTCGGCGTGCTGCTGGCCGAGTACCTGGACACACGGCCCGACGCGCGCGTGCTGCTGCTGTCGACGACCAACCACGCGGTGGACCTCGCGACGCTGGCGGTCGACAAGGCGCTGCAGAAGGGCCGGCGCGAGCAGCACCGGCCGTGCGTGCAACGGCTGGGCACGCGCTTCGATGCGGCGGCCTATGCCGGCCGCGAGCACCTGATCCCGACCGAGGACGCCGACCTGATCGCGCGGCTGGCCCGCGCCGAAAGCCAGCGTCCGTCGGCGCGTGACGCGAACGCGCTGAAGGCCTGGGCCGACCGCGTGGCGGCCCTGCGTGACGAGCTGCGCGCCGCGTCGCTGAAGGTGCTGCGGCGCTGCCGCCTGGCCGCGATGACGACGACGCGCGCGGCCTTCACGCTGAAGTCGCTGCGCGAGCTGAGCGCCGACGACGAGCCGCCCTTCGACCTGGTGGTGTTCGACGAGGCCAGCCAGGTCAGCCTGGCGCACGCGCTGGTGCTGATGCCGCTGGGTCACGCCCGGCTGTTCGCGGGCGACCCGCAGCAACTGTCGCCGGTGCTGCGCAGCGAGGACCGTGGCGCGCGGCGCTGGCTGGGGCGGTCGGCATTCGGCGAGATGCCGCGCAAGGGCGCATCGGTCGCGCTGCTGGACGAGCAGTCGCGCATGGCGGCGCCGATTGGCGACCTGGTCAGCCAGCTGTTCTACGACGGCGCCTTGCGCGTGGCGACCGACACCACGGCCGACTGGCAGGCGGCGCGCCGCCGTGCCCTGGGCGCCATCGGCCCCGATGAACATGTGCAGGTGCACCGCATGCAGCACGACGGCGGTTGGTCGGCGCAGGCGCGCGGGCCGGTGCGGCGCGAGTCGGCCGAGGCGATCGCCGAACTGATTGCGGGCTCCTTGACCAGCGGCGCCTGGCGCCCTGACGAGCTGATCGTGCTGACCCCGTTCCGCGCCCAGCGGGCACTCATCCGGCGCTGCCTGCAGGCGCGGGGCCTGCCCGACTCGCTGCGGGTCAGCACGGTGCACCGGGCCCAGGGCAGCGAGGCGCCGGTCGTGCTGTTCGACCCGGCCGACGGCGCCCAGCTCTTCTTGCAGGGCGAGGAAGCGCAGCGCCTGCTCAATGTCGCATTGAGCCGCGCGCAGGCCAAGCTGGTGGTGTTCGTGTCAGGCGCTGACGCGACCAGCCCGTTCCTGGCGCCGCTGGTTCAGAAACTGCGGCTGGCGGCGGACGACCGCACCGCCCAGCCCTTGATCGAGCTGGCACGCCAGCCTGGCTTTCCGGCCAATGCCATCGGGCGTCGTGTCACCGCAGGGCGGCACAGCGGCGAAGTCGCGCGCGTCAGTGCCGACGGCAGCCAGTTCTGGTTGATCAACGCGAGCACCGGCGCGCAGCAGGTGTTCGACACCGACTTCTGGCGCCAGCGCGCCAGCGGCGCTTAGACGGCAGCCGTGACGACGATCTCGACCTTCCACTCGGGCCTGGCCAGGCCGGCGATCACCGTGGCGCGCGGCGGCGTGTGGCCGGTGGCGACCCAAGCGTCCCAGGCGGCGTTCATGCCGGGGAAGTCGGCGCGGTCGGCCAGGTAGATCTGGGCGCGCAGGATGCGGCTCTTGTCGGTGCCGGCGCGCGCCAGCAGCTTGTCGATGGCGGCCAGCACCTGGGCCGTCTGGCCGGTGATGTCCGCGCTGGCGTCCTCGGGCACCTGGCCGGCCAGGTAGGCAACGCCGTTGTAGACGGCCATCTCGGACAGGCGGGCGCCGATGTCGAAACGTTCGACAGCGGAGGAGGAAGGGGTGGAGGCGGTCATGCTTTCTTCCGGTTCTTGGCGGGTTTGACGGGTTTGGGTGCGGGCGCCGCGGCCTTGTGTCCAAGCTTGCTCTCGGTGCCCGCCATCAGCTTCTTGATGTTGGCCTGGTGGCGCCAGACCAGCAGCAGGCCCATGATGATCAGGGCCAGCGCGGTGGGGCCGGCTTCCCAAATGAGCAACTGATACATCGGCGCGAACGCGGCCGACACGATGGCGGCCAGCGACGAGTAGCGGCTGAACCAGGCAATGATGAGCCAGGTCGCCAGCGTGAACAGACCCAGCACCGGGTTGAGCGCAAAGATGACGCCGGCCGCCGTGGCCACGCCCTTGCCGCCCTTGAACTTGAAGAAGATGGGCCACAGGTGGCCGAGGAAGGCGGCCAGCCCGACCAGCGCGGCCGTGCCCTCGCCCAGTCCGAAGCGCGCTCCCCAGATCAGCACGGCCAGCACGGGCAGGTAGCCCTTGAGCGCGTCGAAGGCCAGCGTCAGGACGGCGGCAGCCTTGTTGCCCGAGCGCAGCACGTTGGTGGCGCCGGGGTTGCCCGAGCCATACGAGCGCGGGTCCGACAGGCCCATGGCCCGGCTGATGATGACGGCGAAGGACAGCGAGCCGATCAGGTAGCCGACCAGCGCGGCAAGCAGGGGAAGGACGGTTTGCATGGGGCGGCATTGTCATGCAGCCCGAGGCGCCAGGCGCTAACGCCGGCGCGCCCGCCACCACAGCTGCAGGCGCCGCCAGCGCGCCAGCAGAAAGAGGATGAGCTTGCCGACCGGCTTGCGCAGGAATGGCACGTCCTCGGCGAGCAACAGCAGGCCGACCGGCAGCCATTCGATGCCGATGATGGGCATGAACCAGAAGGCCGCCGCCGCGATGCACAGCAGCCCCGCCGGGATGCGCAGCCAGATCGCCTTCGGGCTGCGCAACCACGCCAGCCAGCGGGCGGCACGGCCGGGCAACACGTCCGTGAGCTGCGCGAACGCCAGGTCCAGCGTCTCGCGGCCCGTCATGCGTTGGGTTTGCGTCGACATCGCGGCCAGTGTGGCAGCTGCTGCCGGCACGCCGATCAGGGGTGGCGCGCTGCGCTCGTAGGACGAGGCCGCATGCCGGGCAGCAGCACCGGCAGGTCAGGGCTTGCCACGGCTCAGCAGCCGGGGCAACACCGCGAGCACGGCGAGTGTCAGGAAGGTGCTGAGCAGCGCCGTGGTCTCGCGGCCCAGCCCGCAGGCCACGCCGATGGCGGCCGTCATCCAGATGCCGGCCGCCGTCGTCAGGCCCTGGGTGTCTTCCTCGGTGTTGCGCTTGATGATGGCCCCCGCGCCGAGAAAGCCGATGCCGGTGACGATGCCCTGGATGACACGGCTCATGTCGGCGATGGCCATGCCGTCAAGCTCGGGCACCAGCACGAACAGCGCCGCGCCCATCGCCACCAGCATGTGAGTGCGGATGCCGGCAGCCTTGCCCTGGCTTTCACGCTCATAGCCGAGCACGCCGCCCAGCAGGGCCGCTAGCAACAGCCGCGTCAGGATGCGCGTGACCTGCTCGACGTCGGGCGTATCGGAGAACTCGGATTGCAGCGTCGCAACGATGGTGTCCCACATGAGCGGTCTCTCAGGCAAAGGGCGTGCCGGGGTCAGTTGGCACAGTTGACGGGCCGGGCGCCCAGCAGCTCGGTGAGCACCTGGGGTGAGATGCCGACAAGATAGCCGCGCCGCCCGCCGTTGATGCAGATCTTCTGCAGCGCCAGGATGCTGGCCTCGACGAATACCGGCATGGGCTTGCGCACGCCGAACGGCGACGTACCACCGACTTGGTAGCCGCTGTGGCGCTGGGCCACGTCCGGCTTGCAGGGCTCGACCTTCTTGCAGGGAATCTGGCGTGCCAGCTCTTTCAGGCTGACCGTCTTGTCGCCATGCATCAGCACGATCAGCGGCTCGGCCTTCTCGTCCTGCATGACCAGGGTCTTGACCACGGCATGCTCCTCGACGCCGAGCTGCTTGGACGACTCCGCCGTGCCGCCGTGCTCGACGTAGTCGTAGACATGCTCGGTGAACGCAACGCCGGCCCGCTTCAGTGCCTGGGTTGCCGGGGTTTCGCTGACATGCGTGCTCTTCTTGCTCATCTGCTCGGATCTGGAAGGTGATTGATTCTGTTGTGCGGCAAGTAATTATTGTTTTACAGTAAGTTTTTTGAAGCCAGCCGCCGCCATGCCCGACTCATTCTCCGCCGAAGGCCTGCGCCGCATCCGCCGCCTGGCCTGGGTCGTGCGGTTGCTCTGCCTGTTCGGCGTCGTCGTCATCGGCACCCTGCCCTTCATCTTCTGGGCTGACCCGATGTGGGTCGCCGAGATCGCGACGCGCACCTGGAACCTTGACCGGATGCAGCTCGACATGGGCGCCCGGCTGGGTGGGCTGGCCGCGTCGCTGCTGCCGACTTCGGTCAGCCTGTTCGCGCTGTGGCAGATGTGGTCGCTGTTCGGCTGCTTTGCCCAGGGCGAGCTGTTGGCGCGCCGCCCCGCCCTGCACCTGCGCCGACTCGGCTTTGGGCTGTGCGCCCTGGCGGCAGCCCAGCCGCTGGGCCATACCTTCGCCATCCTTGCGCTGACCCTGGGCAACCCTCAGGGCGAGCGCCGGATCGCATTCAGCCTTTCGTCGGACCACTACCTGGTGCTGCTGTTCGGCCTGCTGCTGCTGGCTCTGGCGCAGGTGCTGCACGAAGCAGCGCGCGTCGCTGACGAGAACGCCGAGTTCGTCTGATGAACGCCAAACGCAACCACAGAGGCACAGAGGCACAGAGGCAGCTCCAAGAACGCACGGTCTCTGTGTCTCTGTGCCGCTGTGGTTGCATTCCTGCGCTGCCCCATCCAGCCAGCTGACACATGCCCATCATCGTCACCCTCGACGTCATGCTCGCGCGCCGCAAGATGCGCTCGCGCGAGCTGGCCGAGCGCGTGGGCATCACCGAGGCCAATCTGTCGCTGCTGAAAAGCGGCAAGGTGCGCGGCGTGCGCTTCGACACGCTGGCACGCATCTGCGACGCCCTGCAATGCCAGCCGGGCGACCTGCTCGCCTGGGAACCCGGCCCCGAGCCCCCTGAAGAGACCTGACCCCATGCTGCGCCCCCTGCTTGCCTGCTGGCTGCTTGCCACCTCCACCGCCCAGGCCCAGAACGAAGTCCTGCCCCCCGTCAAGACGGAGCTCAAGCGCGACGGCAGCGTGCTGCCCTATGGCCAGATCAACAGCCTGCTGACCAAGCTGCGCGCGCACGGCGAGGGGCTGTTCCGCATGGACTTCAAAGTCGACACCGAGAAGTCCAAGATGCCATTGGCCGATGTGCGCCTGGCCGTGCGGAGCGACGACAACGACTACCCCATCAAGGTCGACGGCGAAGGACGCTTCGACCTGCCGCTGCTGCCCGAGGTCGAAGCCAGGACCGCCGACTTCGCCACCAATGCGGCCAAGGGCCAGATGGCCGTGCGCGGCACCCTTGAGCTGACCACGCCGCCCGAGCAGCTCGACATGGCCAAGGTGCGCCAGGTCATGCGCGTGGCGCGCACGCTGCGCGAGGAGCTGCTGCCTTTCTACCTGCGCTGGCTGTTCCCGCGCATCGACGCCGTGCGCATCTGCAGCGACACGCCCACCTGGGAGCTGGAATGGCGCGAGAACGGCCAGCTGATGGGCCTGCGGCTGCCACCGGCCGACACGCGCGAGCCGGGCACGAAGAAAGGTGAGGCGAGCCGGCCCTGCACGCTGCTGACCGGCCAGGAGAACTGGCCCCAAACGGCCCGACTGCTGCCACCCCCGGGCAGCAAGCTGAGCATCAAGTTCTAGCGCATGAACCACCGCTGGCTCGCACGCGGCGTCGTCGTCGCACTGCATGCGGCGGCGCTGCTGGCGCTGTTGGCGTACCGGCCGCCGCGCCTGGCCGAGCCGGGCGAGCGGCGCCTCACAGCCATCCGGCTTATCGAGCCGCAGCGGCCGCGGCCAGCCCCGCCCGACCCGCTGCGTCCGGTCGCGCCGCCACTGACGTCGCCGCCGATCATGCGGCCGCCGGTCATCAGTCCCGACGCGGCCGAGCCGGATGGCGCGGCGGCCCCGCCGGCAACTGCCGCTGAACCGCAGTCCGCGCCCGCCGAACCACCGCGCACGACGCTGCGTCTGACCCTGCCGCCTGGCTATGCCGCCTCGACCGCTGCGGCGCGCAATCCGGCGCTCAGCGACCCGCGCAGCAACTCGCCCAAGCCGACGCTCGAAAGCCGCATCGCCAACGCTGCCGCCGTCACCGGCGAGTGGGTCGAGGAGCGCACCAGCGACGGCCGCACACGCCGCCGTCGCGGCGACACCTGTGTGGAGACTCAGGAATCCCGCATCGCCAGCATCGACCGCTTCAACCAGAACGTCGCGCCACGCGCTGCGCCCATGACCGGCCAGACCTACAAGTGCCAGTGATCGCCGCGCGCCAGCCCGGCTTCGCGCTGACCGGCGATGGCAAGACCTGGACCTTGATCTGGCGATTCAACTATCGGCGCGCAGCACCCTGAGGCGCGGCGTCAGTTCTGCGCCCGACCGAACACCAGCACCCGGCCGGCTTCGTCCAGCAGCTCCAGCGCGTCGCCGCGCAGCACCAGGCGCAGCGTCTGGCCGAGGTAGGCCGGCTGGGCGAATGTCAGCTGCAGCCGCTGCAGCGGCGCCTGCAGCCGGTGCAGTTCGCTGACGATGAGATTGCGCAGCGCCAGCCCCTGCGCAAACGGCCGCGGCAGGCCGAACAGGCGCGCGGCCAGCGCCGTGGTGTGCACCGGGTTGTGGTCGCCCGACACCCGGCCGTAACGACGCCCGAGGTCAGCCGGCAGCTGCAGCGGCAGCACCCGAGTGCCCGCTGCGGCGACATCGATCCCAGGCCGGCGCCTGCGCAGGCCCGACAGGTCGCGTTGTGCGTGGCGGTCGTCCAGTGGCGGCAGCTGCGCCCAATCGTGCGTGGGCACGTGGCGGATGACGAAGCGGTCCTCCACCGCCGCCAGCAGCCCGCCGCCCTCGGCCGCGGGCAGGTGGATCTGCGTCCTCAACACCACCAGGCCCTTGTCCTCGGCCAGCCGCCAGCAGCCGTCCAACTCGCAGACCAGCGACTGCTGCGCGGCCGCGGCAAAGGTTTCCGGACCGACGCGGTACTCGGTGCGGTGCTGCACATGCAGCAGGCGCCGGAAGTTCAGGCCGAGCTGGCCGAACAGCCGGGTATAGAGCAGCGTGCCGACGCTCTGGTTCACCAGCAGCGGGCAGGCGGCGTCGGCGTCGAACAGCGCCTGCCAATCGCGCCGCAGCGCCGGCGGGATGCTGACCGGCGCCGACAGGCGCGGCTCGTCCACCGTGGCGCGCAATCGGTGCCGGCGCAGCAGGTTCATCACGGTGGCCGGCCAGTAGTGCGCGGCATAGGCCAGCCGGCGGTCGCAGCCGGGCAGACGCAGCGCGCGGGCTGGCACAACGGGCGCCTGGGTGGCGATGCCGGGCAGCGGATGGGTGGCGGTCATGGCAGCTCCTTGAAGGCTCAAGTGGTGAGGGCCGCGCTGCGGCGACGCAGGGGCGGCTGGCGCAGCAGCACCAGCGTGAACAGGGCGGCGCCCAGCGCCAGCGCCCAGGCGGTGGCGGCCGGCAGCGCCAGCAGTGCGGCGGCCAGCACGGCCAGGAAGACGGCCTTGGCCGCCGTGCCGTCCAGGTAGCCGCCCAGGAAGCGGCAGGCCACGGCCGCGCCTTGCCGGCCATGCAGGCCGTGCAGGGTGCTCATGCCCACGACGGGAAGGGCCGCCAGCAGGCCGCAATGGCTCGGCCCGCCCATCTGCACCAACGGGCCGATCAGCGCGGTCAGCAGCGCAGAGACACCCGCAGTCAGCAGCAGCTCTCGATGCCAGCGGCCGGGCCGCGGCGCGGTGGCGGCGGGCTTGGGCATCAGCCGCACGGCAATAACGCTCAAGGTCGCGGCCAGCACCAGCCCGCCCATCACGCTGCCGCCCAGCCAGGGCTGCAGCCCCAGGACGCCCAGCGCGCCCGCCGCCAGGCCGGCGGCCAGACAGCGCCACGGACCATGGCGCAGGCTCAGGCGGCCGTAGACGAGCACCAGCAGCGGCGTCAATGCCGTGCACAGCAAGGCCGAGGTGGCGGCCTCGGCCGCGAAGGGCGCGCCCTGCTCCACGCCCAGCCAGAACAGCGCGGGCGCCGACGTCAGCGGCAACGCAGCGGCCAGGCCGCCGAAGCGCGGGCCGGCACGCCGCAGCAGCACCAGCAGGCCGGCGACGACGGCTGCCGTGGCAAGGGCTTTGAGCAGCAGGTCCATCGAGATCTCCCTGGGGCCCGTGAACAGCCCTCAGATGACTCAACGGATTGCGGCCCGCGCGCCTATCAGCCGTCGTTCAAGAATTGACGACGCCAGGGCGACGCGGCGGCGTGGGCGGCCGCAGCCGGCGCCAGCAGGCGCCGCAGGGCCTGCACTTCGTCGGCCAGGCCGGCCTCGCGCAGGCGCCTCTGGTGCGTCAGGCCGAAGGGCAGCAGCCCGGCATGGCCGGGCACCAGGCTTGCCTGCAGCGCCGTCCAGGCCTCCCGGCTCCAGCGCAGCGCCGCCGGGGCGTCGCCCGCGCGCTCGGCCAGCGCGGCGCGCAGCCGCAGGGCGTGCGCCTGCTGGCTCTCGTTGAGCGGCTGGCGCTGCAGCGCGTCGAGCCGGTGCTGCAGGCCGGCGATGCCGGGCGCGCGAGCCAGTGCCAACTCCAGCCCAAGAAGCTCGGCGAGCAGCCGATCCCTGTCGGCCGCTGGCCGGCTGCCCCGCTCGGCCCAGAGCGCGTCGAACACCGCCTGCGCCTCGGTCAGTTCGCCTTTCAGCAGCAGCCAGCGCAGCAGGTTGACGCGCGCGATCTGCACAAAGGCCGTCTCGCTGCCGCCGGACAGCCGCAAGCGTTCGGCCACCGCCGCGCGCAACAGCCCCCCGGCCTCGGCGTCGCCCAACGCCATTTGCAGCCTGCCGAGGTTGTGCTGGAGCAAGGCAAGCCGGCGGCTCGGCTTGCCGCCGGCGAGCTGCTCCTCCATCGCCAGGCCGCGACGCAGCGTGAGCCCCGCCGCGACCGTCTCGCCGGCATCCAGCTCGACCGTGCCCAGCTCGTTCAACACCAAGGCCAGGTGCTCGTTCTGCGGGCCCCACACGGCCTCGCGCGTGGCGGCCGCCTCGCGCATCAGGCGCAGCGCTTCCGGGAACTGGCGTCGGTCGGCCAGCAGCCGGGCGAGCTGGGTCTGGGTGTCCAGCGCGTTGTCGGCACGCGGCCCGAGGGTCTGCTGCATGACCGCCAGCGCGCGGCGGAAGAAGTCCTCGGCCCCAGCCAGGTCGCCGCGCTTGACCGCCAGGCGGGCCAGGTTGTGCAGCAGCGAGCCGGTGCTGGCGTTCGGCTGGACCGGCGCCTTGAGATAGCGCGCCAGCGAAGACTGCAGCATCGGCTGGGCCTCTGCAAACCGGCCAACGTTGGTCAGCGCGACGCCGAGCCGGTTCTCGATGGTGGCCAGCAGCGCATCGTCGGCGGGCTGCAGCGCCTGCGCCAGCGTGAGGGCGCGCTGGCCGGCCGTGATGGCCTCGTCGTTGCGACCGTTGTTGGCGAGCATCAGCACGCGCCGGGCCTGCAGGCGGGCCTCGCGGTCGGGCGGCAGGCCGCCCAATTTCACGGCCTGATCGAAGGCCTCCAGCGCCTTGGGGAAGGCGCCCAGGCGCTCATAGACATCGCCCAGCACCTCCAGCAGCCGGCCGCGCTGGGCGGGTTGCTCCTTGAGCTGGGCTTCCAGGCGCGCGCGGCCGCGGTCGAGCAGCTCGCGGGCAGTCACGTCATGCCGGCTGCCGCCCTGGCCCGGGTCGGCACCCTCGAACAGCGAGACGACGAACTCGCTGACCTCGCGGGTGGTGGCCGCCTCCTGCTGCGCGCGGTCGCGCTCCAGCACCAGCCGGTGCGTGAAGGCGGCGCTGCCGGTCAGCACCAGGGCGCCGGTCAAGGCCCAGGCCCAGCGCCGCCGCAGCCACTTGCCGAGCCGGTACGCCGGGCCGCTGGCGCGCAGCGCCGCGAGCGGCGCGTGGTGGCGCAGCCGCTGCAGGTCGTCCAGCAGGGCGGGCACGCCGGCGTAGCGCCGCGCCGGCTCGGCGGCGCAGGCGCAGTCGATCAGCGCGCGCAGTTCCCCCGCGCGGCGCCCCGCCTGGGCGGCGGTCAGGCGCTCCAGCAGGCGGCCCAGCGCAAACACGTCCCAGGCCGGCGCGGGGTGGTCGCCCGCCAGTTGCTCCGGCGGCGCAAAGCCCGGCGTGGCCGCGGGGCTGAAGTCCTGCGCATCGCCTTGCCCGGCGAGCTGCGCGATGCCGAAGTCCAGCAGGCGCACCTGGCCCTCGCTGTTGACCAGCACATTGCCGGGCTTGATGTCGCAATGGATGACCAGGCGCGCATGCGCATGTGCCACCGCGCCGCACACCTCTTCGAACAGCCGCAGCCGTGCATCCAGCCCCAGGCCCTGCGCGTCGGCATGGGCATCGATGGGCTGGCCGTCGACGTACTCCATGACGAGATAGGGCTGCCCGGCCGGCGTCGTGCCGCCATCGAGCAGCCGCGCGATGTGGGCGTGGTTCAGTGACGCGAGGATCTGCCGCTCGCGCGCCAGCCGCGCCAGGCCCTCCTGCCCGCTCCAGCCGCGCAGCAGCTTGACGGCCGCGCGCTGGCGGTAGTGGCCGTCGTCGCGCTCGGCGCTGAACACCAGGCCCATGCCGCCCTCGCCCAGCGGCTCGCCGAGCAGCCAGGCGCCGAGGCGGTCGCCCGGATGCAGCTCGGGCGCCTGCAGCGCCTGGGCGGCCTGAGCCAGCGGCAGCGAGAAGCGCGTCGGCTCCGTGGCATGGCCCAGCAGGCGCAGCACGCGGGCAGCCTCCTCGGGCGTGGCGTCGGTCTGCTCGCGCAACGCGCGCGCCGGGTCGGCGGCGTCGGCGACCGTGTTGAACAGCGACTTGATGCGGCCGAGGCTGCTCACGCTTCCAGCGAGCGGCCAAGCTGCTCGGCCAGCCACGCGCGGGCGAAGCGCAGTTCGCGGTCCACGGTGGGCACGGACACGCCGAGCACCTCGGCGATCTCGTCGCGCTGCAGGCCGCCGAAATAGGTCAGCTCCAGCACCTCATGGGCGCGCGGGTCCTCGGCCAGCAAGCGGGTGAGCAGTTGGTCCAGCGTCAGCAGGTCGGCCATCCAGCTGTCTTCGCCGTGCGCCGACAGCGTGTAGGTGACGCGCCGCCAGGCCGCCTCGCCCTGGCCGCCGCGCTTGTCGGCCTGCCTGGCGCGGGCATGGTCGACCATGACGCTGCGCATGGCCGTGCTGACGGTGGCAAAGAAATGACCCCGGTCCTGCCAGGCCGGCGGGTTCTCCATCAGCTTCATCAACGCGTCCTGGAGCAAGTCGCCCGCGGCCAGAGAAGGCGTCTCGACGCCCCGCAGCCGCGACGCGGCCATACGGCGCAGTTCGCCTTCGAGCTGGCCGACGAGCCGGGCGAACGCGTCGCGATTGCCCGCTTTCCAGGCGTGCAGCAAGCGGGTGACGGTGGCTTCGCCGGCTGTGTCGGGGGTCAGGCTCTCCATGGCTTCATGCTGCCATAAGTGGGCCAGCCGCCCGGCCATGCGCTGCAAGCTAGGCGACTGCTGCCGCCTGCTCGCGCAGGCGCAGCACGCGGCGCTGCACCTTGCCGGTGGTGGTCATCGGCAAGGCGTCGATGAACTCGATCTCCTTTGGGTATTCATAAGGTGCCAGGCGGGCCTTCACATGGCCCTGCAGCGCCGCGACGAGCGCCGCGTCGCCCTTGTGGCCCTCGGCCAGCACGACATAGGCCTTGACCAGCGCGCCGCGCTCGGCGTCGGGCTTGGGCACAACGGCCGCGTTGGCAACGGCCGGGTGCTTGAGCAGGCAGTTCTCGATCTCGCCCGGGCCGATGCGGTAGCCGGCGCTCTTGAAGACATCGTCCGCGCGGCCTTCGTACCAGAGCGTGCCGTCGGCGTCCATGCGCGCGAGGTCGCCGGTGCGGCACCAGCTGTCGGCCGGGTCGCCGGTGAACTTCGCCTTTGTCGCCGCCTCGTTGTTCCAGTAGCCGAGGAAGAAGACCGGGTCGGGCACGCCATGCCGGTCGCGCGCATGCACGGCGACTTCGCCGGTCTGGCCGGGCGCGCATTCCTGGCCGTCGTCATCGATGACGGCCACCCGATGACCGGGGTAGGCGCGGCCCATGCTGCCGGGTTGGGCCGGCCACAGCGCCTGGCAGTTGCCGACGACGTAGTTGACCTCGGTCTGGCCGAACATCTCGTTGACGGGCACGCCGAGCGCATCGCGACACCAGGTGAACACCGCGTCGCCGACGGCCTCACCGGCGCTCATCAGCGCGCGCAGCTTGAGCTTGTGGCGCTGAGGACGCGGCTCCGCCTTCATCATGGCCTTGAGCGCGGTCGGGAACAGGAAGGCGTGCGTGACGCCATACGTCGCCATCAGCTCGAAGGCCTTGGCCGGCGCGAAGCGGCCCTGGAAGGCCACGATGGGCCGGCCGAAGTAGAGCGTCGGCAGCAGCGCATCCATCAGCCCGCCGGTCCAGGCCCAGTCGGCGGGGCTCCAGAAGACGGCGTCGCTCGGCTGGCTGGCATCGAAGGGGTCGAAGCCGAACCAGTTCTGGCTGGCGACGAAGCCCGTGAGGTTGCCCATCAGCGCACGTTGCGGGATCAACGCGCCCTTGGGGTTGCCGGTGGTCCCGCTGGTGTAGATCAGGATGGCGGCGTCGTCGGCTTGGGTGGCAACCGGCTTGAAGCGCGCCTCTTCGGCCTGCAGGGCCTGCATCCAGGGCAGCTCATCACACGCGGGGTCGATGGATGCCGGACATTCGCCGACGACCACGATGCGGCGCAGCGCCGGGCAGCGGGCCTTGACCTCGCGCAGACCGGGCAGCGCCTCGCAGGCCGCGATGGCCAGCACGGCGCCGCTGTCCTGCAGCCGGTACTCCAGCGCCTCGGCGCCGAACAGCATGGACAGCGGCATGGCCACCGCGCCGATTTGCTGGATGGCGATGTGGGCCACGGCCGTCTCGAAGCGCTGCGGCAACACGATGGCGACGCGGTGGCCGCGCCGCACGCCCTGGTTCAGCAGCGCGTTGGACAGGCGGTTGGCCGCACGCTGCAGCTGCGCATAGCTGTATTGCGCGCGGCAGCCGCTGTCACTGTCGAAATGAATGGCGGTGGCCTTGGGCGTGTCGCGCGCCCACCGCCCACAGCAGGCTTCGGCGATGTTGAAGTCGTCGGGCACCTGCCAGCGGAAGTCGGCATGCAGCTGCGCGTAACGGTCTTCCACCATGGGCCACCCCGGGTTGGGACAAGGGGGCGAATGCTAGCCAGCGCGGCGCACGCAGCCCTCATGGATTGCCCGAGTCTGGGCCGAGCGCCGGGCCGCCCCAAGCCGGCCCGTCAGGCGATGTGCGAGCGGCTCGATGCCGCAAGGCGAGGGGCTCAAATCCCCAACCAGGCCGAGGGCGACCACATGCTGGGCCGGTCGCCATCGGCATAGCGCTCCAGCGCGTCACCGGTCAGCCGGCAGATGCGCCAGTCGGGCATGACCTCGGCGCCGAGCTTCTCGTAGAAGCGGATGGCGTCCTCGTTCCAGTTCAGCACCGTCCAGTCGAAGCGGCCGTAGCCGCGCTCGCAGGCCAGCTGGGCCAGATACACCAGCAGCGAGCGGCCGAGGCCGCTGCGGCGGTGGGCGGGGCGGACGTAGAGGTCTTCCAGATACAGCCCCGGCTTGGCCAGGAAGGTCGAGAAGTTGGTGTAGTACAGCGCAAAGGCGACCACCTCGCCGTCGACCTCGCCCAAAGTGCATTCGGCCACGGGCGTGTCGCCGAAGAGATGCGGCGCCAGCTTGGCGGGCGTCACCTCAAGCAGATGCGTCAGGTTCTCGAACTCCGCCAGCTCCGAGATGAGTTGGACGATGGCGGGCAGGTCGCGCGGCTCGGCGGCGCGCAGGATGGGACGTGAAGGCATAAACCGATTGTCAGCTGACAAGGCCCTTGTCCTACAGTGCGGTATGCCCGATGTCTATCCCGCTCACCGCGTCCACCGCAGCGAATTTCTGAGCCTGCGCGGCCTGCGCCATCACATTCTTCGCTGGGGTGCCCCCAAGGCCGGCCGCGCACCGCTGGTCATGGTGCATGGCTGGATGGACGTCGGCGCGTCCTTCCAGTTCGTCGTCGACGCGTTGCAGGGCGAGCGCGAGGTGATTGCCCTGGACTGGCGCGGTTTTGGTCTCAGCGAGACGACCGGCGCCGACAGCTACTGGTTCCCCGACTATCTTGGCGACCTGGACGCGCTGCTGGATGCGCTCAGCCCCGCTGCGCCCGTGGATCTGCTGGGCCACAGCATGGGCGGCAATGTGGTGATGAGCTATGCCGGGGTTCGTCCCAACCGCATACGTCGCCTCGTCAATCTCGAAGGCTTCGGCATGCCCGACATCTCGCCCGCCGCCGCGCCCGAGCGGCTGGTCAAGTGGCTGGACGAACTCAAGGACCCGCCATCGCTGCGCCCTTACGCGACGCTGGTCGACGTGGCCGAGCGCCTGATGAAGAACAACCCGCGCCTGGCCCGGGACAAGGCGGCGTGGCTGGCGCAGCACTGGGCGCGCAAGGTGACGGGTGACGGGCCCGAGGGCTTCCAGCTCAATGCCGACCCGGCCCACAAGCTGGCCAATCCCATGCTCTACCGCAAGGCCGAGGTGCTGGCCTGCTGGCAGCGCATCACGGCGCCCACGCTGTGGGTCGAGGGCAGCGACGACCAGCTGACGCGCTTTTGGGGGAGCCGCTATCCGCGCGATGAGTTCGAGTCGCGACTGGCCGTGGTGCCAAGTCTTGCGCGCGCTGTGCTGCAGGATGCCGGCCACATGCTTCACCATGACCAGCCCGAGGCGCTGGCCGCCGTGCTGGAGCCCTTCCTCGCCAGCGATTGAAGAAGCCGCTGTTCAGGCGCGCGGCTCGCTGAACTCTTCATCCAGCCGGCGCATGGCCCGCGCATAGACGATGACGATGGCGCAGAAGCCCAGCAGCGCGCCCTGCGACGCCAGCCAGAAGGCGAGCGGCCAGCCGAACAGCTCGATGCTGAGCTCCCGCGCGAAATACACGGGTACGAAGGCGACGAGGCCCCAAGCCAGCAGCAGCCAGGCTGTCAGCCGGCGGGTGCGGCGCCAATAGCCTTGCTTCAGCGGTTCACTCATTCAGCCCCCATTGCTGCAGCATGAAGGTGTAGGTGCGCGCCGTCTCGCGCAGCGCGTCGAAGCGCCCCGAGGCGCCGCCGTGGCCGGCGGTCATGTTGATGTCGAACAGCACCGGGCTGCCCGCCGTGTTGAGGCTGCGCAGCCGGGCGACGTACTTGGCGGCCTCCCAGTAGGGCACCTGGCTGTCGTTGATCGCCGTCTTGGCCAGCAGGGCCGGATAGGCGCCCGCCTTCAGGTTGTCGTAGGGGCTGTAGGCGCGCATCCAGGCGTACTCGTCGGCCTTATTCGGGTTGCCCCACTCGATGTATTCCTCGGTGGTCAGCGGCAGGCTGGCGTCGAGCATGGTGTTGATGACGTCGACGAAGGGCACCTGGGCGACGACGGCCTTGAAGAGATCGGGCCGCAGGTTGGTGGCCGCGCCCACCAGCAGGCCGCCCGCACTGCCGCCGTGGATGATGAGCTGGCCCGGCAGCGTGTAGCCCTGGGACACCAGCGCCTCGGCGCAGGCGACGAAGTCGGTGAAGGTGTTCATCTTCTTGCCGAGCTTGCCGTCCTGGTACCAGCGTCGGCCGAGGTCGCCGCCGCCGCGCACATGGGCGATGGCGTAGACGACACCGCGGTCCAGCAGCGACAGGCGGGCGCTGGAGAACCGCGGGTCGGTGGGAAAGCCGTAGCTGCCATAGCCGTAAAGCAGCAGCGGCTGCGGGCTGGCGCGGCGTTTGTCCTTGCGGTAAACCATGCTGACCGGCACCTTGACGCCGTCGGCCGCCGTCACCCACAGCCGCTCACTGGCGTAGAGGCTGGCGTCGTAGCCGCCCTGCACGGGCTGGACCTTGAGCAGGTGCGGCTGGCCGGTGGCCAGGTCGGCCTCGTAGGTGCTCGTCGGCGTGGTCAACGAGTTGTAGGCGAAGCGCACGCGCGTCGCGTCGAACTCGCGTTGGGGGGCCAGCACGGCGCTGTAGGCCAGTTCCTTGAACGCCACCTCGCGCGCGGCGCCGCCCGCGATGGGGTACAGGCGCAGCTTGACCGAGCCGCCCTCGCGGATCTGCGCCACGGCATGGGTCTTGAACGCGGCGACCTGCTCGACCATCGCCGCGTCGCGGTGCGGAATCAGCTCCGGCGCGCGCTTCACGTCCCGGGCGCTGAACAGCGACCCCGCGCCCGGCCGCATCGGCAGCCGCAGCAGGCGGAAGTTGGGACCGCGATCGTTGATGCGCAGCAGCAACTCGCGGCCGAAGGGCGTGACGGCGTACTCCTGCCCAGCCGCGCGCGGCAACACCTCGCGCCAGCGGCCCTCGGGCTGGTCGGCCGGCAGCACGCGCCAGTCCTGCGTGTCCTTGGCCACGGCGCCCAGCATCAGCGTGCGGCCGTCCAGCGACTTGCCCAGCTGCAGGTTGAACAGCTCGTCCGCCTCCTCGTGCACGAGCACGTCGGCGGTGGCGCCCAAGCGGTGGCGCCAGAGTTGGTGCGAGCGGCGCGCCTCGTTGTGGCGGATGTAGAACAGCGTGCGGCTGTCGGCCGCCCACACGAACGCGTCGGCATGCGGCGTGGTGGCGACGACGCGGTCCTCGCCGCTGGCGATGTCGCGAACGTGCAGCTCGAAGTCGCGCGCGCCGCTGCTGTCCAGCCCATAGGCCAGCAGCCGGCTGTCTGGGCTGACGGCCATGGCGTTCAGGTTGACGAACTTGCGCGTGCGGGCCAGCTCGTTGAGGTCCAGCAGCAACTGCTCGGGCGCTTGCGGGTCGTCCGCGCGCTCGGGGCCCTTGGCCGGGCGGCGGAAAAAGATCGGGTATTGCTGGCCGACCTCGGTGCGGCTGCCGTACCAGTGGCGGCCCTCGCGCTGCGGCACGTCCTGGTCGCGCTGCTGCACGCGGGCCTTCATCTCGTCGAACAAGCGCTCCTCGGCGGCCGCATAGGGCTTGAACCACGCCTGGGCGTAGGCGGCCTCGGCCCGCAGATGGGCCTGCACCTCGGCATCGTCCTTCTCTCGCAGCCAGAAGTAGTCGTCGATGCGGCGGTCGCCGTGGACGCTGACGTCGCGCGGCTTCTTGGCGGCGACCGGCGCGGCAAGGCTGTCGGCCGACGCGGGCCCGGCGGCGCAAAGCAGGCTGGCGGCAAGCGCGGCCGTCTGAGCAAGTGCGCGCCAGGAGTGCATCAAGGGCATGTGATTGTTCTCCGCCGGGCGCCGCCATCGGCAGCGGGCCCCGGCAGGCAGAAGTGTCCATGCAAAAATCGCCCCCTTTGCACCGCTGTACCCCTCATGGACATCGAACACATCAACCAAATCGGCAACTCCCTGGCCGACCTCTCAGCGCGCACCGACGCGCTAAGGGGGTATCTTTGACTTCGACCGCAAGGCACTGCGCCTGAACGAAGTCAACGCGTCGCTGGAGAACCCCAACGTCTGGAACGACCCCAAGCGCGCTCAGGAACTCGGCAAGGAAAAGCGCACGCTGGAGGCCGTGGTCGAGACGATCACGATGCTGACCGGTTCGCTGGCCGACAACATCGAACTGTTCGACATGAGCCGCGAGGAAGGCGACGAGGCCGGCATGCTGGGCATCGAGGCCGACGCGGCGAACCTGCGCGCCAAGATCGAGGAGCTTGAGTTCCGCCGCATGTTCAACAACCCGGCCGATCCGCTCAACTGCTTTGTCGACATCCAGGCTGGCGCCGGCGGCACCGAGGCCTGCGACTGGGCCGGCATGCTGCTGCGCCAGTACCTCAAGTACTGCGAGCGCAAGGGCTTCAAGGCGACGCTGGAAGACGAGACGCCCGGCGACGTGGCCGGGATCAAGAGCGCGACCATCAAGGTCGAGGGCGAGTACGCCTTCGGCCTGCTGCGCACCGAGACCGGCGTGCACCGCCTGGTGCGCAAGAGCCCGTTCGACAGCTCGGGCGGCCGCCACACGTCGTTCGCGTCGCTGTTCGTCTACCCGGAGGTGGACGACAGCATCGAGATCGACATCAACCCGGCCGACGTGCGCACCGACACCTTCCGCGCCTCGGGCGCCGGTGGCCAGCACATCAACAAGACCGACTCTGCGGTGCGCCTGACGCACATCCCGACCGGCATCGTCGTGCAATGCCAGGACGGCCGCAGCCAGCACAGCAACCGCGACGTCGCCTGGAAGCGCCTGCGCTCGCGCCTGTACGACCATGAGATGCGCAAGCGCCAGGAAGAGCAGCAGAAGCTGGAAGACACCAAGACCGACGTCGGCTGGGGCCACCAGATCCGCAGCTACGTGCTGGACCAGAGCCGCATCAAGGACCTGCGCACCAACTACGAAACGTCCGCAACGCAGAAGGTGCTGGACGGGGATCTCGACCCCTTCATCACCGAGTCCCTCAAGCAAGGCGTCTGACGCCCCGGGGCCGCCAGTGCGGCCCCTTGCTCTTTTTGCCGCTACGGCGGCCCTTTCCATTCCTCACCCAAGGAAGCCCCTCATGCGCGAAGGCACTGCCACCCTGATCCAACGCCTGGACTACCAGCAGCCAGCGTTCTGGATCCGCAAGGTCGACCTGACCTTCGACCTCGACCCCGCCAAGACCCTGGTCACCAGCAAGATGCAGGTCGAGCGCAACCGCGCCGTGCCGCATGGCCCGCTGCGCCTGCATGGCGAGGAGCTGAACCTGCTGCGCGTGCTGATCGACGGCGCCTCGGTGTCCTTCCGCCAGGAAGGCCATGAGCTGATCATCGAAGGCGCACCCGACGCCGACTTCGCGCTCGAAATCCGCAACACCTGCTGCCCCGACAAGAACACGGCCCTGTCCGGCCTCTACACGTCCGGCGGCAGCTTCTTCACGCAGTGCGAGGCCGAGGGCTTCCGCCGCATCACCTACTTCCTGGACCGGCCCGACGTGATGGCGGTCTACACGGTGACGCTGCGCGGCGACGCGGCCAGGTTCCCCGTGCTGCTGTCCAACGGCAACCTGGTCGACAGCGGCAAGCTGGACGAGCCCGGCAACAAGGGGCGTCATTTCGCGGTCTGGCACGACCCTTTCCCCAAGCCAAGCTATTTGTTCGCCGTGGTCGCGGGTGACTTGGTCGCGCGCGAGCAGCGCGTGCGCACCCGCGCCGGCAAGGACCACCTGCTGCAGGTCTATGTGCGCAGGGGCGACCTGGAGAAGACCGAGCATGCGATGAACAGCCTCATCGCCTCCATCGTGTGGGACGAGGCGCGCTTCGGCCTGCCGCTGGACCTGGAGCGCTTCATGGTGGTCGGCGTGTCCGACTTCAACATGGGCGCGATGGAGAACAAGGGCCTGAACATCTTCAACACGGCCGCCCTGCTCGCCTCGCCCGCGACGGCCACCGACGCCGACTTCAACCGCATCGAGTCCATCGTCGCGCACGAGTACTTCCACAACTGGACCGGCAACCGCGTCACCTGCCGCGACTGGTTCCAGCTGTCGCTGAAGGAGGGCCTGACGGTATTCCGCGACCAGGAATTCAGCATGGACATGGCTGGCACGCCGTCGGCCCGCGCCGTCTGCCGCATCCAGGACGTGCGCCAGCTGCGCGCCATGCAGTTCCCAGAGGACAGCGGCGCCATGGCCCACCCGGTGCGCCCGGACAGCTACAGCGAGATCAACAACTTCTACACCGCCACCGTCTACGAGAAGGGCTCGGAGGTGGTGCGCATGTACCAGACGCTCGTCGGCCGCGCCGGCTTCGAAGCGGGCATGAAGCTCTACTTCGAACGCCACGACGGCCAGGCCGTCACCTGCGACGACTTCGCGCAGGCGATCGCCGACGCCAACCCCGGTTCGCCGCTGAGCACGCGGCTGGACACCTTCAAGCGCTGGTACTCGCAGGCCGGCACACCGCGCGTGACTGCGCACGGCGAGCATGACGCCGCCGCCCGCACCTTCACGCTGCGCTTCACCCAGCAGACGCCGGCGACGCCGGGCCAGAGCGACAAGCAGCCGCAGGTCGTCCCCATCGTCATGGGGCTGCTGGACCGACACGGCGCTGCGCTGCCGCTGAACGGCAACGGTGACGTCGAGACCGTGCTCGTGCTGGACCAGGCCGAGCAGACGTTCGTTTTCCAGAACATCGACAGCGAACCCGTGCCCTCGCTGCTGCGCGGCTTCTCGGCGCCCGTCGTGCTGGAGGACGGCCTGTCGGACGCCGCGCTGCTGGTGCTGATGCGCCATGACAGCGACCCCTTCAACCGCTGGGAGGCCGGCCAGCGCCTGGCGCTGAACCGCATCCTGTCGGCACTGCGCGCCGGCCAGCCGCTGCTGCTGAGCCCCGTCTTCATCGACGCGATGCGCGGCGTGCTCAACCACCCCGAGCTGGACCCCGCCTTCAAGGAACTGGCACTGACACTGCCCGGCGAGAGCTATATCGCCGAGCAGCTCGATGTCGTCGACCCGCAGGCCATCCACGCCGCTGTCATGGCCGCGCAGCAGCAGCTCGCCAGCGCGCTGCGCGACGACTGGGCCGCCGCCTTCGAGGCGCATCAGATCCAGGGCGGCTACACGCCCGACCCCGTGTCGTCGGGCAAGCGCGCGTTGGCGAACCTCGCGCTGTCCATGCTGGTGCTGGACGCGCAGGCCACCGGCGACACCGTCTGGCCCGGCAAGGCCTACCAGCGCTTCAAGGACGCGTCCAACATGACCGAGCGCATGGGTGCGCTGGCTGCGCTGGTCAATGCCAATGCCCCGCTGGCCGCGCCGGCGCTCGAGCGCTTCCACGCGCTGTTCAAGGACGACGCGCTGGTGGTGGACAAGTGGTTTGCGTTGCAGGCCCGCGCGCCCGAGGCCGATGGCCGCGTCTTCGCCCGGGTCAGGTCGCTGATGAAGCATGCCGACTTCAGCCTGAAGAACCCCAACCGCGCGCGCAGCCTGCTGGCTTCGCTGTGCATGTTCAACCCCGCCGCCTTCCACCGCGCCGACGCGGCGGGCTATGTGTTCTGGGCCGAGCAGGTGCTGGCCATCGACGCCATCAACCCGCAGCTGGCCAGTCGCATCGCCCGCGCGATGGATCGCTGGTCGGTGCTGGCCGAGCCCTACCGCAGCGCCGCCCGCGAGGCCGTGGCGCGCGTGGCCGCCAAGCCGGACCTGTCCAGTGATGTCCGCGAAATCGTTGAAAGGGCCTTGGCATGAGCCGCCAGACCAGCCTGACCCAGTACCTCGTCGAGCAGCAGCGCGAGCACGGCCACATCCCGCAGGAACTGCGCCTGCTGATCGAGGTCGTCGCGCGTGCCTGCAAGCGCATCGCCATCGCCGTCAACAAGGGCGCGCTGGGTGATGTGCTCGGCACCGCCGGCAGCGAAAACGTGCAGGGCGAGGTGCAGAAGAAGCTCGACATCATCGCCAACGAGGTGCTGATCGAGGCCAACGAATGGGGCGGCCACCTGGCGGCCATGGCCAGCGAAGAGATGGACGGCATCTACGTCGTGCCCAACCGCTACCCGCAGGGTGAGTACCTGCTGCTGTTCGACCCGCTCGACGGCTCCAGCAACATCGACGTCAACGTCTCCATCGGCACCATCTTCAGCGTGCTGCGCAAGGTCGGCCATTCGCGCGGCGTGTCGGAGGAAGACTTCCTGCAGCCCGGCAAGCAGCAGGCGGCCGCCGGCTATTGCGTCTACGGCCCGCAGAGCATGCTGGTGCTGACGGTGGGCGATGGCGTGGCCGTCTTCACGCTGGAGCGCGAGACGGGCTCCTGGGTGCTGACACAGGACCAGGTGCGCATTCCGGACGACACCAAGGAGTTCGCCATCAACATGTCGAACATGCGCCACTGGGCGCCGCCGGTAACGCGCTACATCGAGGAATGCCTGGCCGGCAGCACCGGCCCGCGCGCCAAGGACTTCAACATGCGCTGGGTTGCCAGCATGGTGGCCGACGTGCACCGCATCCTCACGCGCGGCGGCGTGTTCCTGTACCCCTGGGACCAGCGCGAGCCCGACAAGCCCGGCAAGCTGCGTCTGCTGTACGAGGCGAACCCCATGGCCTTCCTCGTCGAGCAGGCGGGCGGCGCGGCCATCAACGGTACGGAACGCATCATGGATTTGAAGCCCGCCAAGCTGCACGAGCGCGTCGCCGTGGCGCTGGGCTCGAAGAACGAAGTAGAGCGCATCGCCCGCTACCACCAGCAAGCCGATTAAAAAGAGCCGCTATACTCTTGGGCTGACTTCACCGTCACGGCCGGCATAGCTCAGTTGGTAGAGCAGCGCATTCGTAATGCGAAGGTCGGGGGTTCGACTCCTCTTGCCGGCACCAAAATTCAGCATGACAAGGGCTTGGCTTCGGTCGAGCCCTTTGTTTTTGGCGCTTCATGGCCGGCTATGCGGGACGCAGCCGGACGAATAAGCCTCGTCACGCACGCCCACACGCGCAGCGTCAGGGACCGGCGATCAAGGCCGCCGTGTTCGTCGCGGAATGGCCCATCTAAGTGACGCCATCGCGACCGACGCGTAACTTCAAGGTCAATGCGGATTGGTCCTACACCGCTCCTTGAGCACTTCCCTACAGTGGGGCTGGGGCGTAGACCCTCTGTGTACCCCTCTGAAGCGCGGACGTATCTCCCGTCGAAGAAGGCTTCGACCCAGTGCGTTGACAGTCACAGCAGGCCCACACAGGCTCTACGCCCCCCTTACTGGCGACCTTCTCATCTGCAGGTAGGGCGGGCCCAATGTCGGTCATGGAGGAGGTCGTGAACAGCGTGATCGAAGCCAAGCCTGGCTTCCGCCAAAAGCTTGGCTTGTCGCGGGTTTAACGATCAACCATCAGCTTCAGAACGTGATGGACGCGACTGAACGAGGAACTGATCCCGAATGCCAACAGTCAGGCTGTCCTTGGGTCCAGCAGCGATGCGAACGGCAACGCTTGCCTTGGTGATCACCGCTCAACAAGTTTCGGCTGACACCACGCTGCCGGCCGTCAACAGCTATGGTCAACCGCCCTTCGTTGCGGCCGGCAATGAACAAGGCGCCGGCCTCGCCGGAACGTTCGTGGCTCTGCTGAACGCCGCATTGCCCGACGGCGCGCAGCTCAGGCTGGAAACTCTCCCTCGACGCCGTTTGGAGCTGGCTCTGACGAGTCGCACCTTCTCTGGCGTCGCGCTGTTTCTCGCTCCCGAATTCCTGGCGGCGCCAATCCAGCAAGGTGGTGCGTGGTCGGTTCCGGTGATGGTCGACGAAAACATGCTGGTCAGCGTTCGGCCGTTGAAGATGTCCACGCTCGATGACTTGCACGGCCTGAGATTCGGGGCCATTTCCGGGCACATCTACCGCATGCTTGCCCCCGCATTGGAAGCGGCAAAGGTGGAGCGACAGGACACGACGGACCACATCAGCAATCTGCACAAGCTATGCCTGGGGCGGATCGATTTCGTGGTCATCAGCAGATCGGAACTCGCCGGAACACTTCCCCATGTCCGCTGTGCGCACGCCTTCAGACCAACAGCGTTCCCTGAACCTCAAGTCATCGTTCGACGCGTCCTGGTTCGGATGTCAACGGACGGCGGTGCGCAGGAGATGCTGGATGCGATTGCGGAAACCGCTTGCGGTTCCGGTTGGACCGCGGCGTTGGGACGGTACGGTTTGTCGACCGTTGGCTGTCGCAGCAACAGTCTCGCCAAAACCGGGGACACCGGTTCAGCCGAAAAGAGGGATCGGAAGATCCCCCTCTCCAAAGGCGGCCCGAGTTGACTCGGTGAATCGAGCGCTTCTCGAAAGGGCTGCGCAAGAACGCTCGCTTCAGGGCTCCAGCGCAATGCCCACCACGCGCTCACCGCCGCCGATGGTGCCAAGCGACTTGGCGGCGCCGGTCTTCAGGTCAATCGTGACCCAGCGGCTGCCCGTGGTGCCATCGCTGTTCAATGCGGCGAAGGCCACGTCGCTCAAGGCCTGGATGTCGAAGGCTGCGCTCGAGAACGCCGCGCCCAGGGCACCGATGGTCATGAGCTGACCCGTGTTGGGCGACACAGCGGGCGCGACGCCTTCACGCGACCCCTGCGTCACCAGCGCACCCGTGGCTGCGTCGAGCGCGAAGTTGGTCGTGATCTTGGGATCGGCCTTGTTGTAGCTGTAGGCCGCGCCCACGACGATGGGCGACTTGCCGGCGTTGCTGTCGCCCGCCGCATAGGCCAGCTTGCCGTCGGTCTGCACGCCGTCGAGCGTCGCGTTGCCGTCCACGACGGCGCCGGTGTCGGGGTGCAGGCGCAGGTTCTGCCCGGTGTTGCTGACCACGCGGATGCGGTCCACCGCCGGGTTGAAGTCAAAGCCGAACTGCGCGCCTTCCAGCTTCACCGAGAACGGGCTGCCCACGATGCTCGCTGCGCCGGTCTCGTCATCGAGAACGTAGAGGCGACCCGTGCTGCCCAGCGCGTAGAGCTGCTCCTTGGACACGCGGTAGTCGATGCCCAGCAAGGTTTCGCCAGCCTGCAGGCCGGTGATGTTGAGCGTGGCCAGGATGCGACCCGGGCGGCCGGCATTGAACTTGAGCAGCTTGTTCGAGGCGGTCACCGCGACGGCCTTTTCATCTCGCACCGCACCTTCAGGCTCTGGCGTCATGGTGGAACACGCAGCCAGGCTGGCCAGCGTGAGTGCTGCAAGGCTTGCGCGCTTGAAGGAGAAGGTGTTCATGACAGGCCTTTGGTCAAGTTGTGGAGTTGCCGGACGTTGTACGCAACACAGGGCCGACCGGATGCAGCGCGCCTGAAACGATCATCGCCGCGCCAGGCAGCCGTCAACCCACGCGCCCGATCAGGCGCCAACACTGGTCGCTGATGCCGCGGCCGACGGCAGCGCGGACCGCACCGCGCTTGGTGGCCAGGCACCCCGCATGCCGTCCAGAGCTGGTCCCGCAACGGAGAGCACCACCATGGCACTGCCGCACGCCCAGCTCCTCGACGTCATTGGCGTCGGCCCACTCGGTTCGTCGCTGCATGACGCCGTCAGCACCAGCCTGCTGAAAACCAGGCGCTTGCAGTTGCTGCATCTCGTGCTGCCGGCGCATCGCGACCAGCCGGAGCATGACGTCGACGACGAGTGCACGGTCCATTGCCTCGAAGGCGACGTGGAGGTGCGCATGCCGGGCGGCACCCGGCGGCTTGGCCCCAACCAGCTCGTGGTGCTGCCGGCCAGGCAGCGCCATTCGCTCAGCGCCCGCGTCGACTCTGCCGTTCTCGTCACGCTGCTGCTGCGCGACGGCGACGCGGGCGATGGCGGCGGCGCGGGCAACCGCCTCCAGCCGGGCTGACGGCAAACTTTTCCAGCGGCACGGGCCTCGTCGCGCAGGTCAGAAACCCGGTGTCGACGCGGAGGCCGCACGAAGGGAACGCTGCTTGCCCCCATTTGGCTGAAGGGATCATCGCCATGAACGAGAAACGCTTTCCCGCCAATCCTCCTCTCGACAACACCGAGAAAGACCCGGACGACTGGGTGACCGGGAACGAGCCGATGACGGGCGCCCAGCGCTCGTACCTGAAGACGCTGAGCGAAGCAGCTCACGAGCCCTTCGACGAATCGCTGACCAAGGCCGAAGCGTCGCGCCGCATCGATGAGCTGCAGACCCGCACCGGCGTCGCGGGCGCACGCAAGCCCGGCACGGCTGACGAGCGTCAAGAACCAGAGGGCGCGCTGGAGTCTTTGGGCGAGGCGGTGTCTGACACCGTGCTCGGCTCGGAGCCCGATGGCAACGGCGGCACGCGCAGGACCGGCGGCTGACCGGGGCCGACGTTTACTGCCCGGCGGCCTGAACGCCTGCGTCCGGGCGCGGTGTGAGTGGGCGCGGTGTTGGCGCGTTCGTGGGGCACAGCGCGCCCCACTACCATCCGCACCCCGCCCTTCCACCACCCTGCCCCACGCATGAGCCACACCCCCGATCCATCGCGATACGACCGTCAACCCTATCGCCGCAGCGGGCGCAGCGGCCTGCTGCTGCCGACCTTGTCGCTCGGCCTGTGGCACAACTTCGGCGACGTCGACCGCTACGACAACGCCCGCACGATGCTGCTGGGCGCCTTCGACCGTGGCATCACGCATTTCGACCTGGCCAATAACTACGGCCCCCAGCCGGGCTCGGCGGAGCTGACCCTGGGCCGCGTGCTGCGCGACGACCTGCAGGCCCACCGCGACGAGCTGATCATCTCGACCAAGGCCGGCTACCGCATGAACCCCGGCCCCTACGGCGAATGGGGCTCGCGCAAATACATGCTGGCCAGCCTGGATGCGAGCCTGAAGCGGTTGGGCCTGCCCTATGTCGACATCTTCTATTCGCACCGCCCCGATCCCGACACGCCGCTGGAGGAAACGATGGGCGCGCTGGACCACGCGGTGCGCAGCGGGCGGGCGCTCTACGTCGGCCTGTCCAACTACTCGGCCGCGCAGACCCGTGAAGCCAGCACCATCCTGCGCCGGCTGGGCACGCCCTGCGTCATCCACCAGCCGCGCTACAGCATGCTGGATCGCCATGTCGAAGGCGGCCTGCTGGACGTGCTGGCCGAAGAGGGCATCGGCTGCATCGCCTTCTCGCCGCTGGCCCAGGGCCTGTTGACGGAGAAGTACCTCGCGTCCATCCCGGCCGACTCACGCGCCGCGCTGGGCGGCTTCCTGAAGCCGACCGACATCACGCCGGGCCGGCTGGCCGCGCTGCGGGCACTGAAGGAGCTGGCGGATGCGCGCGGGCAGACGCTGGCGCAGCTGGCCCTGACCTGGGTGCTGAGGCAGCCCGGCATGACGTCCATCCTGGTCGGCGCCAGCCGGCTCGCGCAGATCGACGACGCGCTCGGCATCGTCGCGGCGGCGCCGCTGACCGATGGCGAGCTGGCAGCGGTGGATGCCGCGCTGGCGCTTGAGAAGGCGGCTGGCTGAGCGATCGCTCAGCGCTTTCGCACGTCGGTCTTGGGCGCTGACCCAGGCGGCCAGCGCTTGATCGACTGGCGCTTCTTCCAGTAGTCGGCCCAGGGGTCGGTCTTCTGCAGCGACACATGATCGCGCGCGGTCTGCACCGTCCATTGCGCGCCACTCTTGAGCTCGGCCAACTGCTCCCACGCGATGGGCACGGACACGCCCAGCCCGGGCCGTGCGCGGGCCGAGAAGGCGGCCACCGTCGTCTGCCCGTGGCCGTTGCGCAGGTAGTCGATGAAGATCTTGCCGACCCGGTTGGCCGGGCCGCTCTTGGCGACGAAGCGCTGCGGGATGTGGCGGGCCATGTGGGCGACGACCGCATGCGCGAAGTCCTTGACCTCGGCGTCGTCCAGCTTGGGCGTCAGCGGCACGACGACATGCAGGCCCTTGCCGCCGCTGGTCTTCAGCCAGGCCTGCAGGCCCAGCTCCTCCAGCAGCGCGCGCGTCAGCACGGCAGCCTCCTGCAGGTGCGCCCAGGGCACGCCCTCGCCGGGGTCGAGGTCGAAGATGACGCGGTCGGGCTGGGTGATGCGCTTGGCCGTGGTGTTCCAGGTGTGGAACTCGACGACGTTCATCTGCGCCGCGCCCAGCAGACCCTCGACGCTGTCGACCACCAGCAGCGCCGCATGCCCCGGCCACAGCGCGGCGTCCAGCTCCTTGACGCCGTGGATGGCGTTCTCGGCATGCTTCTGGAAGAAGAGCTGCCCGGTGATGCCCTGCGGCGCCCGCACGAAGGAGACCGGCCGCCGGCGCAGATGCGGCAGCATCCATTCGGCAATGCTTTCGTAATAGCGCACCAGTTCCAGCTTCTTTACGCCGGAGGCCGGGTCGACGACGCGGTCGGGGCTGGAGACCTTGATGGCCGGCGCGCTCTGCGGCTTGGTTTTGGGCTTGGCCTTGGCCGCAACTGGCGCGCCCTCCTCGCGCACGATGGCCGTCGCGGGCTTGTCGGTGCGCACGCCGCGAAAGCTCGCATGGCGGATGTGCCCGTCGGGCGTCCACTCGCCAAACGCGACCTCCACGACCAGCTCGGGCTTCACCCAACGCTCGGGCCCACGCGCACGCCCGCCGCGGCGGCTGGGCGGCGGCGCCTCGGGGTGGACGGCCGGCTTCTTCGTTTCCAGCGCCACCAGCTGCTTGTGCAGCTCACGCCCCTGCGTCGACGACCAGCCCGTGCCAACCGCGCCCGCGTGGCGCAGCTTGCCGCCATCGTGATAGCCAAGCAGCAGCGCGCCCACCTCCGCGGCCGAATTGCTGCGGTCGGTGAAACCGAGCACGACGAACTCCTGGCGGCGCTGGCATTTCAGCTTCAGCCAGCTGTCGCTGCGTCGGCCGACATAGGGCGCGTCGGCGCGCTTGACGATGACGCCCTCCAGGCCCAGGTGGCAGGCGGCCTCCAGCACCTCGGTGGGCGCGGCCTGCAGCGCGTCGCTGAAGCGGATGCGCGGGCCGGGGTGGTCCTTCAGCAATTCCTGCAGCACGGCGCGTCGGCTTTGCAAGGGCACCTCGCGCAGGTCGCGGTCTCCCAGGAAGGGCACGTCGAACAGATAGAAGACGATGTCTTCGTTGCGGGCGCCGTCGATGGCGTCTTGCAGGCGGTTGAAGTCCGGCACGCCGCGCTCGTTCATGACGACGATCTCGCCGTCCAGCCAGGCCTTGGTGATGCCGATCTGCGCCAGCTCGGCGGCCAGGTGCTTGAGCCGGTCGGTCCAGTCGTTGCCATTGCGGGTGATCAGGCGGGCCTTGCCGGCGGCGATGCGCACCAGCATGCGGTAGCCGTCGAACTTGTTCTCGACGACCCAGTTGCCGCCTGGCGGCACGCCCGAGGCCAGCGTGGCCAGCTGCGGCGCCAAGGTTATGGGCAGCGCGGCCTTGACCGCCTTGGACAGGTCCGGCCCCGCCGCCGCGGGCGGCGAGGACGCGGCGGCGCCACGCGGCTCGCGCTCCTCCACCAGGCCCAGCGGCGTCGCCACGACGCTGTCGGGCAGCGCCGTCAGCACGTCGTATTCGCTGCCCGGCCGGGCCCAGGCGTCACCGCGCTTCTTCAGCAGCAGCCAGGGCTCCTGCTTCTCGCCGGGCTTGGCGATGCGCACCAGCTCCCACAGGCCGGCCAGCTTCTCGCCATGCAGATGAAAGATCAGCTTGCCCTTGGCGAGGCCCTCGTGCGGGTCGCCCACCGGCGTCCAGCTGCCGCGGTCCCAGATGATCACGCGGCCAGCGCCGTACTGGCCCTTGGGGATCTCGCCCTCGAAGCGGTTGTAGCTGATCGGATGGTCCTCCACCCGTACCGCCATGCGCTTGTCGGCCGGGTCGAAGCTCGGCCCCTTAGGCACGGCCCAGCTCAGCATGACGCCGTCAAGCTCCAGGCGAAAGTCGTAGTGCAGGCGCGAGGCCCAGTGCTTCTGCACCAGGAAGGCCATCGCCTCGGCCTTCTTGCGGCCGACCTTGCCCTCCGGCTCGGCCGTGGCGCTGAAGTCGCGCTTGGCGTTGTAGCGGGCCAGGGGCACGTCGACCGGTGCGGGTTTGCTCATGCGTGGGCAAAGCGCCGGAAGGCGCTGAAGTGTCGCAACGCGCCCTGGGCCTCACCCAGGCGCTCCAGCAACACGCCGAGGTTGAAGTGGGCGTCGGCCAGGGCCGGGTCGATCTGCAGGCAGCGCTCGTAGGCCGCCACGGCCTCGTCGGGCCGCTGCGCATCCTCCAGTGCGATGGCGCGGTTGAAGTGGACGAGCGGACTGCCCTCGCACCACCTCAGCGCCTCGTCGTACAACGCCAGCGCCTCGGCATGCCGGCCCATCTCGCACAGCAGCGCACCCAGGTTCACGTAGGCTGGGCAGCAGGACGGGTCCAGTTGCAGCGCCTGCCGGTAGGCCGCCTCGGCCGCGTCGTCATCGCTCGATTCAAACTGCAGCGCCTGCGCCACACAGGCATTGGCTTCGCTAGACGCCGCAAAGCTGTGCAGCCCGCCCGGCTCCGCATCGTCCAGCGGCAGCAGCAGCTGGCCGGACAGCGCATCGAAGCGGCGCGGGCCTGCGCTGGCTTCCACGGCGCCGCCATTGGCGCGCAAGCGCACGCTCGCCAGGTGGACCGAGGTCAGGTTGGCCTTTACGTTGCGCAGCGCCTGAACGATCTTGCGCGCGGGCACGTCGGCGTCGCGCAGCATCTTGGCCGTGCGCAGCACGACGAGGTCCTGGTGCGTGAAGCGCAGGCCCTCCTGCGGCTCCAGGATGCCCAGCTCCACCAGCGTGGCGATGAAGCCGCGTGGCAGCACCGCCAGGCGGCGCACCTGGCTGAGGGTGTAGGCCGCCGGCTCCGCCATGGTTATTTCTGCGCGCGCGCCCGCTTGGCCGGCGCGGCCTCGGGCTCGGCGACGGCACGCTTGGCGTTCTTGCGCGCCGGCAGGGCGGTCACCTTGGCGGACGGCTTCTCCGCCTTGGGCTTGGCCGCCGGCTTGGACCCCAGGCTGGCGCGCAAGGCATCCATCAGGTCGATGACCTGGCCGCCACCCGTCGCGCCCGGCTCCTCGCGGGACGAGGCGACGATCTTGCGACCCTTAACCTTCTCTTCGATGGCCGCCAGCACGCGCTCCTTCTCCTCGTCGCGGAACAGCGTCGGGTCGAAGCTGTCCGCGGCGATCTGGTCGACCAGCTGCAGCGCCAGTTGCAGCTCGGGCTTGGACACCGGCGCCTTCGGAATGTCCAGGTCGGCCAGCGACCGCACCTCGGCGGCGTAGCGCAGCTGCTGCAGGATCAGCCCGTCGTCGTTGGCGCGCACCTGGGCCACGTACTGCTTGGTCTTCCAGGCCCATTTGGCCAGTGCGCAGCGGCCCGACTGGCGCAGCGCCTCGGCCAGCAGCGCATAGGGCTTCTCGCCGCGCTTGTCGGGCGCCAGCAGATAGCTCTTGTCGTAGAACAGCGGGTCGATGGATTCAAGCGGCACGAAGCTCACGATCTCGATGAC
The DNA here is from genome assembly GCF_001425165.1 of Pelomonas sp. Root405. Taxonomy (GTDB): domain Bacteria; phylum Pseudomonadota; class Gammaproteobacteria; order Burkholderiales; family Burkholderiaceae_C; genus Pelomonas. The sequence continues at coordinate 1,200,929 of NZ_LMDU01000001.1, read as the reverse complement.
ATGGCTGCTGCCCTCTTCCAGCTGCTTGAGCTCCTCGGGCGTGAACAGCACGAACTGGTTGTCCTCGACCTCATAGCCCTTGACCATGTCCTTGCGCTCCACCACCGCCTTGGTGCGCTCGTTGACATATTGCTGCTTCAGCCGCGAGCCGTCCTTGGCCAGCATGTTGAAGCGGATCTCGCTGCCCGACTCGGTGGCCGAGAACAGCCGCACGGGCACGTTGACCAGGCCGAAGCTCAGCGTCAGCGAGGCGATGGAACGGGTAGCGGTGGCCATGGGGTCTCCTGTCTGCTGCCGCCGAAGCTACGCCGCTAACGTCCTGGCCGGGCGGGGCCGGCGCCGCGTCGGGCTGTAGGAGGCCGCCGAGGGCCGCCGCTTTGCTCAGCGCTGCAGCCCCTGGTCGTCACGCGGGTCGTTGCCGCCCTGGCCGGTGGTCGCGCGCAGCTCTCGCCAGCGGCCGAAGTCGTCGGCAAACCGGTGGTGCGGATCGTCGCGCCAGTTCGGGTGCCGGGCGTCGAGTTCGCGCTCGTACTCGGCGCGCAGGCGGGCGAAGTCAGGGTCCTGCTCGGGCGGTGTGAAGCGCGCCTCGAAGTCATAGCCGTGCGGGCCGCGTGGCTGCTCGGGCCGCCAGTCGCCGTAGTTGCTGCCCGCGGTGCTGCGCTCGCCGTCGACGTCGGGATAGACGTGGGGCAGGCGTTGATCGGGATCGTGGGTCATGGCCATTCCTGCTGAGTCGGAGCACGAAGCGCGGCAAGGCCCATGCCCACGCCCAGGGCACGTCGGTTGCCCGCACAGAGGATCTTCAAGGAGCCCCACCATGCGCGCACTCACCTACCACGGCAGCCACGACGTACGTGTCGACAACGTGCCCGACCCCGTCCTGCAGCATCCGCAGGACATCCTGCTGCGCGTGACGGCCACGGCCATCTGCGGCTCCGACCTGCACCTCTACCGCGGCAAGGTGCCGGGGCTGAAGGACGGCGACATCCTGGGCCACGAGTTCATGGGCATCGTCGAGGAAGTCGGCCCAGACGTGACGCGTGTGAAACGCGGCGACCGCGTCGTCATCCCCTTCGTCATCGCCTGCGGCAGTTGCTTCTTCTGCGAGCGCGACCTGTTCTCGGCCTGCGAGACCACCAACGACGGCCGCGGCGCCATCCTCAACAAGAAAAGCCTGCGGCCCGGCGCGGCGATGTTCGGCTACACGCACCTGTACGGCGGCGTGCCCGGCGGACAGGCCGAATACGTGCGCGTGCCGATGGCCAACACCGGTCCGCTCGTGATCCCGGATGCACTGACCGACGCCCAGGTGCTGTTCCTGTCCGACATCCTGCCCACGGGCTACCAGGCCGTCGTCAATGCCGGGGTCGGCCCGGGCAGCACCGTGGCCATCTTCGGCGCCGGGCCGGTCGGCCTGATGGCCGCCGCCTGCGCGCGCATGCTGGGCGCCGCGCGCATCTTCATGGTCGACCACCATAACTACCGCCTCAAGTTCGCCGCCGACACCTATGGCGTCGAGCCCATCAACTTCGACAAGGTCGACGACCCGGCCGAGGCCATCATCGAAGCGACCCAGTTCCGCGGTGTCGACGCCAGCATCGACGCCGTCGGCTTCGAGGCCAAGGGCAGCACCGTCGAGACCGTGCTGACCACGCTCAAGCTCGAAGGCAGCAGCGGCGAGGCGCTGCGCCAGGCCATCGCCGCCACGCGCCGCGGCGGCATCGTCAGCATCCCGGGCGTCTATGCCGGCTTCATCCACGGCTTCCTGTTCGGCGACGCCTTCGACAAGGGCCTGCAGTTCCGCATGGGCCAGACGCATGTGCAAACCCACATGCCCGCCTTGCTGGAGCACATCGGCAACGGTGACCTCAAGCCCGAGGTCATCGTCAGCCACCAGCTCGCGCTGAGCGAGGCCGCGCGCGGCTACGAGATGTTCGACAAGAAGCAGGACGACTGCCGCAAGATCATCCTGACGCCTGGCACCAACCCCCTCGCGGTCTGAGCAGGCACGCGGTTTGCCACTGGGCTGGCCGCCGTTTCGCGGCGTCAACGCGAACACAATGCCGCCCGCCAGCAGCCGCTTCCTCACCGCCGACCTCGCCCGCTCTGCCATCAGCGCGCTGGCGCCCGCCATCCAGGCGCAGCTGGGGGCGCCGGAGGTCAGCGGCCTGGGTGTGTTGCACATCGTCGTGCTCGACCCGGCCGCCCCAGCAGAGGGCGAGCCGCGCATCCTTTACGAGCGTTCCATCGGCGACCGCGACCGCTGGGATGTCGACTACGCCGACTACGCGCGCCGCAAGGCCGCCGTCTGCTGGCGCCACCGCATGGATGGCCGGCGCCTGCAATTGCTGGAGCCGCACCGCCTGCAGGCCGACGACTGCCTGCTGTGGGGCGGCGTCTGGCTGGACGGCCTGGTCGTCGCCGCCAGCGGCGCCTTTCCGATCTGGGACGAATGCTTCTCGCTGATGACCGCCGCCCAGCTGCGCGCCCGCGCCTGGGAGGCCGCACAAGGCGCGCGCTGAACCCCGCCAACTCTCAACACCAACAAGCCTCCTGCCATGAACAACACCGCCTTCGACGCCACCTGCTCCGCCGACCCGCCCTCACTGCGCGGGCAGGTCGCCCTCATCACCGGCGGCAGCCGCGGCCTCGGTGCAGCCATTGCCCAGGTCCTGGGTGAAGCCGGCATGCGCGTCGTGCTGGCCGACGTGGAGCTGCAGCGCGCCCAGGACTGCGCCGCCATGCTGGGCGAGCGCGACATCGAAGCCGTCGCGATGGCGCTGGACGTCGGCGACCCGGCGCAATGCCAGCGCGTCGTCGACGCCACCGCCGCACAGTTCGGCCGGCTCGATGCCCTCATCAACAACGCCGCCATCGACGTGACCGCGCCGCTGGCCGAGCTCAGCGTCGAGGACTGGCAGCGTGTGCTCAACACCAACCTGTCGGGCCCGCTGCTGATGACCAAGTTCGCCACCGCGCAGATGTTCAAGCAGAGCAGCGGCGGCCACGTCGTCAACATCGCCTCCACCGCGTCCAAGCGCGCCTGGCCCAATGCCAGCGCCTACCACGCCACCAAATGGGGGCTGCTCGGCCTGTCACACGCGCTGCACGCCGAGCTGCGCGAGCAGAACGTGCGCGTCAGCGCCATCGTCGCCGGCGGCATGCGCACCCCCTTCCTGCTGGACCGCTTCCCCGGCATCGACGAGACCAAGCTGCAAGACCCCCTCAACGTCGCCTGCGCCGTGCGCTACGTGCTGCAGCAGCCCCAGGGCACCGTCATCCCCGAACTGACCGTGCTGCCCACACGGGAGAGCTCATGGCCTTGATGTCCCCGTTCGACTTCCTGCCGGCGGCGCGCGGCCTGCCGCGCACGCCGGGGCGGCCCTGCCTGTTCATGAACCAGGACGGCACGCTGGTCGAGCACGCCGCTAACCGCGTCGACCCGCTGCTGTTGCGCCTGCGCGCCGGTGCCGGTGAGGCACTCGCGCAGTTGCAGGCCGCCGGCGTGGCCCTGGTCATCGTCACCAACCAGGCCGGCCTGGCCAATGGCCGCATCACCCGCGCCGAGTTCGCACGCTTGCAGCAGGTTCTGCTGCAACGCCTGCAGGACGAGTTTGGCGTGCGCATCACCGGCGTGGAGGTCTGCCCGCACAGCCCCGACAGCCAGGGCCGCCCGGCCTGCCTGTGCCGCAAACCGGCGCCCGGCATGCTGACCCGCGCGGCGCACCGCCATGGCATCGACCTGTCGCGCTCGTGGATGGTGGGCGACACGCTGGACGATGTCGAAGCCGGCCACCGCGCCGGTGCTGCCGGACTGCTGCTGGACAACGGCAGCGAGACCGTCTGGCGCCGCTCGCCGCTGCGCGAGCCGGATGCGCGCTTCTTTGACTGGGGGGCGCTGGCCACCTACGTCGAGAAGCTTGCCGGTGGCGCCGAGCGTGAACCGCCGCGCTGGCCGTCGCAGAGCCTGCACGGCGCGGTGCAGGCTTGAAGCTGACCCACGCCGAACGCATCGTCGACGCCGAGAGCGGCGCGACCAAGGGCGATGTGGCACGCTACTACGAGGCCGTCGCGCCGCTGCTGCTGGCCCAGCTCAAGGGCCGGCCAGTGGCGCTGTTGCGCGCACCCGAAGGCGTGGGCGCGGCGGGCTTCTTCCAGAAGCACCCGGGCAAGTCAGCGTTGGCCGGCGTGCGGGTGCTCGACGCCGACCTCTGGCCGGGTCACGAGGCGCTGATGGAAGTGACCAGCCACGAGGCGCTGCTTAGCGCCGTGCAGATGAACACCTTGGAGTTCCACCCCTGGAACGCTCGCCACGCGCTGCTGGGCAAGCCGGACCGCATGGTCTTCGACCTCGACCCCGGCGAAGGCGTTGGCTGGGCCGAGGTGCGCGACGGCACCCTGCTCGTGCGCGATCTGCTGCAGCAGCTGCAGCTGCGCAGCTGGCTCAAGACCAGCGGCGGCAAGGGCCTGCACGTGGTCGTACCGCTGGCAGCGCGCTGGCCGGTGGATGTCGTGCGTGGGTTCTCGCAGGCCGTCGTGCAGCGCCTGGCGGACGAGCATCCCGACCGCTTCGTGGCCAAGAGCGGGCCGGCCAACCGCGTCGGCCGCATCTTTGTCGATTGGCTGCGCAACGGCGAGGGCGCAACAGCGGTGGCCGCCTATTCCCTGCGTGCCCGGCCCGGCCTGGGCGTGGCCATGCCGATCAGCTGGGACGAGTTGCCCGCGCTGACCGGCGCGGCGCACTGGACGCTGGCCAACGCGCCCCAGCACCTGGCGGCGCGCAAGACCGATCCCTGGGCCGCGCTCGACGCCTACAAGCAGTCGCTCGTGGCGCCGATGCAGGCCCTGGGCTGGCGCGCTGACTGAGCGTCAGCCTTGCTGCTCCGACAGGAAGATCTCGACGCGCCGGTTGGCCGCGCGACCGCTCTCGCTGTCGTTGCTGGCCACGGGCTCATGCGAGCCGCGCCCGGCGATGCTGACGCGCTGGCTCGACAGGCCACGCGCGGTCAGGTAGTCGCGCACCGCGGCGGCGCGATCGCGCGACAGCGGCTCGTTGATCGCATCGCTGCCGGTGCTGTCCGTGTGGCCAACGACGGTCACGCGCACATTGGGGTCGAGGTTGCGGGCGATTTCGTCGAGCACCGGGCGCATCTGCGGCTTGATGTCCGCACGGCCGGTGTCGAAGGAGACGTCGCTCGGCACGTTCAGGCGCAGCCGGTTGTCCTCGGTGCGCGCCACTTCGACACCCGTGCCCTGGCTGGCCTGGGCGAGCGCGGCACGCTTGTCTTCCATGCGCTTGGACCAAAGGTTGCCGGCGATAGCCCCGACGGCACCCCCGATGACGGCGCTGCGCCCGGCATTGCCGCCGGTGGCCGCGCCGATGATGGCGCCCGCCACCGCACCGGCACCGGCGCCCTTGGCCGTGCCTTGCTCACGCTCGCTCATGGACGAGCAGCCCGCCGCCGCCAATGCGGCAGTGATGAGCGCCACCGTGGCGCCGCGGCGCAGGGAGTGATGGGAGTTGTTGTAGGGACGCATGGCTTACCTCTTGTTCGTGGGTACACGCCGCCGGGCCTTGCAGCCCGGCGGCGTGATAGGGGATCAATGTCGATCAGATCTTGCGATTGGCGTCGCGCACGTCCTTGACGGCTTCTCGCGCATCGCCCACGGCCTTCTGGGCCTTGCCCTCGACCTGAGTCGCGGCACCCTTGACCTGGTGTTCGGTGCTGCCGACGGCCTCGCCCAGCTTGCGCTGCGCCTTGCCGGCCACGTCCTTCACACTGCCCTTGATTTGGTCGCTGTTCATGGTCGTACTCCTTTAACTGCCCTTGTGACGGGATGCCTGTGGGGCTGCAGTCAATTTACCGAGGGGAGCGGCCCCTGACCGCCAGCGTCGGCCCTGTCTGCCAGTGGGTGAAGTCCTACGCTGTCGCGAGCAGGCCCAGCACCGCCTGCATGTCAACCGGCTTGACCAGGTGCTCGTCGAAGCCAGCCTCGCGCGCACGCTGGCGGTCGGCCTGCTGGCCCCAGCCCGTGATGGCGGCCAGCATGCAGGTGGCGCCGCCGGGCTCGGCCCGCACGGCGCGCGCGAGCTGGAAACCGTCCAGGCCCGGCATGCCGATGTCGAACAAGCCGACGTCGGGCAGCGCCTCGCGTGCCAGCTGGAGCGCCTGCTGGCCATCGTGGGCCACGCGCACGCGATAGCCCTCGCCCTGCAACACGGCGGCCAGGCTGTCGGCGAAGTCGACGTTGTCGTCGGCCACCAGCACCGACAACGGCTCTCCGGCGCGCTCTGGCCGCTCGCGCCGCCTTGACGGCAGCGGCGCCGGTGCGGCCACAGGCGCAGGTGGCGCCTCGACGTGGTCACCCGCCGGTCGCGGCAGCAGCACCGTGAAGACCGAGCCCTGGCCGAGGCCGGCGCTGCGCAGCAGCAACTGGCCCTCGTGCATGGCCACCAGCTGGCGCGCCACCGCCAGCCCGACGCCCAGGCCGGCGTGCACGCCCGAGGCCGCGTTGTCGATGCGCGTGAACATCTCGAACATGTCGGCCTGGCGCTCCGGCGCGATGCCGATGCCGTTGTCGCTCACCTGCACGGCCACGCTGCCGGGCTGCGTGATGAAGTCAACCGCGATACGCCCGCCCGGCTCGGTGTACTTGGCGGCATTGCTCAGCAGGTTGGCGAACACCTGGACCAGCCGCGTGCGGTCGCCCAGCAGCCAGATCGGCGCCGGCCAGTCGGCCTGCAGGGCATGCTGGCGCGCCAGCAGCAGCGGCGCGGTACCTTCGACGGCAGCGCGCACCACCGCCACCAGGTCGAGCTTCTCGATGCGCAGCGTCAGCCGGCCGGTGGTGATGCGCGAAACCTCCATCAGGTCGTCGATGAGGCGCACCAGGTGCTGCATCTGGCGCTGCATCATGTCCACCATGCGCAGCAGCGTCGCCCGGTCGGTGTCCGGGCGGGCCAGGATGGCGAGCGCCGTCATGATGGGCGCCAGCGGGTTGCGCAGCTCGTGCGCCAGCGTGGCCAGGAACTCGTCCTTGCGCCGGTCGGCCTTCTGCAGGGCCTCGGCCTGGCCGCCGAGTTCGGCCAGCATGTCGTTGAAAGCCTCGACGAGCGCGCCGACCTCGTCGCGTGTCATGCGTGGCGCGCGCAGCCCGTAGTTCCGCGTCTGCACGACCTCGCGCGCCACCCCGGCGATGGCGACGATCGGTTCGGTGATCGTGCGCTGCAGCCGCTGCGCGACCAGGGCCGCCAGGATCAGGCTGGCCAGCGTGACGATGCCGAGGATGGCCAGGTAGTCCAGCAGGCGCGGCAGCGCGTCATAGTGCGCCCGCAGCAGCAGGCTGCCGTGCAGCACGCCGCCCTCGCGCACGGGCAGCAGCAGCTCGACGCGCCGGCCGTCGAAGCGGGTGTGGTCCGCGCTGGCGGACAGCCGCGCCGGCAGCGGCGCCTGCGAGGGCGCCATGCGCCCGGCAACCAGGCGGCCGGCGGCGTCGTACAGACCGACGGCGTCGACATGCGGCTTGTCGCTCAGCAAGCCGAGGTTCTCGCGCGACGCCCGCAGCTGCGCTGCGCCCTGCACCGGCAGGCTGGCGCGCGCCACCAGGTCGGCCTGCGCCTGCAGGTCCTGCAGCCAGCTGTCGCGCTGCACACGCAGCTCGTAAAGCAACAGCACCGTGGCGCTGAGCAACAGCGCGGCCAGCGTGGTCGTCATCACGACGCGCAGCAGCCGGTGCTTGATGGAAGTGCGTTGAACTGATGTCGGCACAGCCTCGATGAGATCTCCTGACAGTTCGCGCCTGTCGGCAAGACACGAGCCCGGCGGGGCGTGCCGCTCTTCCTACGCGCGAGCCGGGTCTCGTCCGCTTCTTGGGGGGACCTAACGCGGCCATGCTTGGCCACACCACTTCAGGAGATCACCATGGGTAAATACTTTCTAGCCTGGCTTCTCGGTGTCCCCGGCATCGTGCTGCTGCTGGTCTATCTCTTCTTCAACTGAAGCCTGTGCCCCGCCGGCCTGCTGAGGGTCGGCGGGCGCTGGTCGAGCAAGCCCGGTTCGCCCATCAGTTCTTTGCGTCGCGCGACGATGCGCTGCCCCAGGTCCTCCATGTCCAGGCTGGTGAAGGCCAGGCGCGTGAAGAGCGGGCCTTCTTCCTGTTGCACGTGCTCGGCGACCCGCCGCGCCAGCGCCGTCATGCGCGCATCAAGTTCACGGTCACGCGCGTCCATGCCCTCGATCTGCAGGATCAGCGCATGCAGTTCGCGGTGGTCGTTGGCTGCGTTGGTGATGACCCGTTCGTCTTCCAGCGCATCGAAGGCCGCCGGGTAGAACAACTCCTCTTCCACCACCGCATGCACGATCAGCCGCCGGCAGAGCTCGCGCGCCAGCTGCAGGCGCGCCGCAGCGTCAGCGCCCGCCGCCCGCTGTTGCTCGAAGCGGGCGAACAGGCGGCGGAATGCCAGGTGATCTTCAGTGAGTATGGAGAGCGCGGAAAGGCTGGCGTTCTGCATCCCGGCGCGCGTCAACGGCAAGGCAGGCTGGCGGTGATGGCGAGGCCAGATACGCAGCGCATGGGGAGGGCAGGATCGTCCATGACGCAGCAAGGCAGGCCGTGTGCCCGGCACCCGCCTTGCCACAAGGTGGCTCACCCACACAGGAGACTGCCATGTCCACCATTGCCGAAATCATGTCCACCGATGTCCGCACCATCCAGCCCCAGGAGAGCCTGCGCCGGGCCGCGCAGTGCATGCAGGAACTGGACGTCGGCGCCCTGCCCGTCTGCGACGGCGAGCGCCTGCTGGGCATGCTGACCGACCGCGACATTGCCGTGCGCGGCGTGGCCGACGGGCTCAACCCCGACGACGCCTGCGTGTCCGACATCATGACGCCCGACATCGTCTACCTCACGGCCGACCAGGACGTCGGCGAAGCCAAACGCATGATGGGCGACCGGCAGTTGCGGCGCCTGCCCGTCATCGACGCTGATCGCAAGCTGGTCGGCATCGTGTCGCTGGGCGACCTGGCGGTGCGCGATTCCGGCCACATCGACAAGGCCCTGCGCGACATCTCGGAACCCGGCCAGGAAGCCCGCTGACCGCAGGCCGCCGCGCGCGCTTGCGTTCAGACGAGCGGCGCAGCCGCGGCGGTTTCGTTCAGCACCCGCTCGCGGGGCGCGCCCTTGGCGTGCAGGGCATGCTCATGCGCAACGACGGATGCGCCGAGCGCCCGGCGGGAGGGCTCGTCGAGCAGCCGCCGCATGGCCGGAAAGAGGTGTTCTTCCTCTTCCTTGTGATGGTGGCGCGCCTGCTCTTCCAGCACCTTGCACTTGGGCAGGAAGGTGGTGTCCTGCGGCGCGAGCGCCAGCAGGTCGGCGAGCAGCCGCTTGAGCGACAGGTGCTCCTCCAGCGACTCCAGCAGGATGCCCTCGGTGCGCGCCGCAAGCACGGCCGGGTAGACGATGTGCTCCTCGGCCAGGATGTGCACCGACAGCTCATCGCCGGCCGCCGCCAACATCATCCCGCTGGCCACCGGGTCGGCAGCCTCGGCCGCGTCGAGCAGACCCTTGAGCTGGCTCTCCAGCTGGCGGTGCTGCCGGGTCAGCACCGCCACCACGTCTTCATCGATCTTCATCAGCGGCGCCCTTCGTGATGTGCAGCCCCAGGGGTGCGGCGTGGCTGGTGCGTGCTACCGCAAAGACTGCCGCAATTCAGGCCGGCGCCCCAAGCGCCGTCCCAGTCGTGCGCCATGCCCGATGGCACGGCGCACGACGGTCCGTCAGCGGTAGACGTTCTGGCCGCCGGCCTGGGTGCGCCAATGCTCTTCCAGATGCGCTGCATCGGCGTCGTCACGCGGGCGCACGCCCATCAGGATGCCGCCTTCACGCAGGCCGCTCTCGTACTCCTTGATGCGCTCTTCCGGAATGTTCCAGCCGATCAAAGCGCCGACCAGGCCGCCGGCTGCACCGCCAGCGCCCGCGCCGGCGAGCGCTGCGGCGACCGGACCGGCGATGACCAGGCCGAGGCCGGGCAGCGCCACGCTGGTACCCACGGCCGCAACGGCTGCGGCGATGGCGCCGATGGTGCCGCCGATGCCGGCGCCGATGCCGGCACCTTCGGCGGCCTTGTTGCCGAGCTCGGTCTCGCGGCCCGCCTCATTGCCGAAATGGCGCTTGCGGGTTTCGTCGGACATGACGACGTCGATGTCCTTGGAGGTGTACCCGCGGTCCACCACGCCCTGGTAGGCGCGCTCGGCGCTGTCGCGGTCGGGGAACAGCCCGGTCAGGTGGGAGGTGTTGGTGTTGGCCATAGCTTTGTCCACTCCATAAATGGTCCCGGCGCGGATGCGCGGGTGCCTTGACAGGGCAAGCGCGGGGCCCGGGTTCGAGGGCGACACGGGTATGCGCATTGCCGCAAAAAAGTACAGGCGTCCCGGCAGCGAGGCCGCGCCTGCAGACACGACGACGACTCAGCTTGAAAGGACTCTTCCATGTCACGACATGACGAACAAGGCCGCCGCTCCGGCGGCCAGCAAGCCAACTACGGCGACAACGAACGCAGCCGCCAAGGCGGCCAGCAGGGCGGCTACGAGAACGAGACCAGCCAGCACTACGCCCAGAGCGGTGGCCTGCGCGGCGGCCAGCAAGGCGGCCAGGGCGGCTACAGCGATTCGCGTGACTACTACCAGGGCGGCACCTTCCGCGAGCAAAGCGAAGGTGGCGGCAGCTATGGCGGCCAGGGCGGCTTCGGGGGTCAGGGCTCGGGCCAGAGCTACCAAGGCGGCCAGGGTGGCTATGGCAGCCAAGGTGGCTATGGCAGCCAGGGTTCAGGCCAGAGCTACCAGGGCGGCAGCGGCCAGGGCGGCTATCAAGGCGGCGGATCGGGCAGCTACGGCGGCCAGGGTAGCCAGGGTGGCTATGGCAGCCCGGCCTCGGGCCAGAGCTACCAGGGCGGCAGCGGCCAGGGCGGCTATCAAGGCGGCGGCGGATCGGGCAGCTACGGTGGCCAAGGCGGCTACGGTGGCCAGAGCGGCCAGGGCTACGGTGGCTCGGGCAGCTATGGCGGACAGGGTGGCTTCGGCAGCCCCGGCTCGGGCCAGAGCCATCAAGGCGGCAGCTATCAGGGCAGCAGCTACCAGGGCGGCCAGAGCGGGCAAGGCGGCGGCTATCAGGGTGGCGGTTATCAGGGTGGCGGCAGCCAGGGTGGCTATCAAGGCGGCGGCAGCTACCAGGGTGGCCAGAGTGGCCAGAGCGGCTACGGGCAAAGCGGCTATGGCCAGCAGAGCGGTGGTTACGGCGCCAGCCAGAACCCGCACTACGACCCCGACTACCACCAATGGCGCAGCGAGCAGCTGCGCTCGCTGGACGAGGACTATCAGAACTGGCGCCAGGACCGCTACAAGAAGTTCTCGGACGACTTCTCGACCTGGCGGCAGAGCCGGCAGTCGGGCAGCTCCGGTCAGGGCAGCAGCGGTAGCGGCCAGAGCGGCAGCAGTGGCAGCAGCCTAAGCAGCGGCAGCGGAAGCAGCGGCGGCATGAGTGGCAGCAGCGCCAGCGGCAGCGGCGGTTCGAGCAGCAGCAGCGGCAACGAATCGTCCAGCGGTTCGTCGACGACCGGCTCGTCCGGTGGATCGTCGGGCAGCTCGTCCAGTTCCAAGACCAAGTAAGTGCTGCCCGGGTGCCGCCATCACGGGCGGCACCTCGACGCAAAAAGGCCGCCCCGCGGGGCGGCCCTTCTCATGGCGACGCGCGGCTTCAGGCCACGCGGCGGCGGCGGTCCACGGCTTCGATCTTCAGCATCTGGCGGTACTTGGTGACCGTGCGTCGCGCAACGACCAGGCCTTGCTGGGCCAGCTGCCGCGTGATCTCGGCGTCCGACAGCGGCGCATCGGCACTTTCGGCTTCGATGATGTCCTTGATGAGGCCGCGGATGGCCGTGCCCGAGCAGGCGCTGCCGTTGGCGCTGATCATCGCGCGGCTGAAGAAGTACTTCAGCTCCAGCACGCCGACCGGCGTCGACATGTACTTGTTGTTGGTCACGCGCGAGACCGTGCTCTCGTGGATGCCCACTTCCTCGGCGATCTCCTTCAGGCCCAGCGGCTTCATCGCCATCGGCCCGTAGTCCAGGAAATTGTGCTGTCGGCGCACGATGGCCTCGGCCACGTCGAGGATGGTGGAGAAGCGCTGCTCGACATTGCGCAGCGTCCAGCGGGCTTCTTGCAGATGCGCACCCAGTTCGGCATTCGCCGGCGTGCGATGGCGTGCAAACAGCTTGGCATAGACCTGGTTGAGCCGCACCTTGGGCACGATGGCCGGGTTGAGCTGCACCGTCCACTGGCCGCGCACCTTCTTGACGATGACGTCGGGCACGACATAGGCCACATGCGAGGAGCCGAAGCGCCAGCCCGGCCGCGGGTCGAGCCGGCGGATGCGGTCGCACACCGCCTCGACGCGCGCCGGCGGCTCGCCGAGCTGGCGGGCCAGCGATGACACGTCGCGCGCCGCCAGCGCGGACAGGTGGTTGGTGACGATGGTCTGGGCCAGCGTGCGGGTATCTGGGCAGGTGATGCCTGGCAGTTGCAGCAGCAGGCATTCGGCGACATCACGCGCCGCGACGCCCGCCGGGTCGAGGGACTGCACCAGCTTCAGCGCGATCTGCATCTCCTGCAGGTCGGGCGCGGGGTCGAGCCTGGCCACGCTGATCAGCTCCTCCAGCGGCGTGCGCAGGTAGCCGTCGTCGTCCAGGGACTCGACGATGGTGCGGGCCATGGCCAGGTCGCGCTCGGACAGCGGCATCACGTTCAGCTGGGTATGCAAATGGGCCGTTAGCGATGCCTCGACGGCCATCATGTCGAGCGCGCTCAGCTCGCCGTCCTCGGCGCGCTTGAGGCCGGAACCGCCGTCCGCTGCCCACAGGTCGCGGTCGTTCTCGCCGTTGTCGGCGCCGTCCATCGGGCTGGCCAGGTCGTCGCTTGACGTGTCGACCAGTTCCGCATTGGCGTCATTGGCAGCCACGCTGGCCAGCACGCCGGCGTCGGCGCCGCCGTCCTGCAAGGCGGCCAGGGGGAGCGCGGCCTCACCGGCGTCGCCACCGTCCCCGCCGTCGTTGTCCTCGACTTCGAGGAAGGGGTTCTTGCCCAGCGTTTCGCGCAGCATCGCGGCGAAGTCCAGCGAGGACATCTGCAACAGGCGGACGGCGTGCTGCAGCCGGGGCGACAAGGTCTGGGTTTGCCGGTGGTCGGCACGGAGATCCATGGAAGGCATATCTCGTCTCTCGGAGTCGGTCGTGGCAGCCGCAGCGCTGCAGCGCGCGCGGCCCGAAGCCACTCAATGCAACCTCCGTGCCGGCGCGCCGTATGAAACGCATCCCGATACAAACCGGCGTCATTCCCAGGGGCAACAACTGTCCTGCCACCGCTCCGCCATGACAGAGCGGGCACGCCGATTGCACGATTTACCGATTACAGGACAGGCCATCGGCAATTGCGGCAAAGCGTGCCGTCTGTCACCAACTGTCAGCGGCAGACGGGTTTGCCGAGAAGCCGGCTGGATGTCGCCCGCCAGCGACGCGCACCGGGCACGCCCGTTGCCCTAGCCGCCAAGCGAGATACCTCGCGCAAGGAGAACACCCATGAAGAAGATCGTCATCGCCTCAATGGTCGTGCTGACCGCGCTTGCCACCGGCGGCTGCGCCGTCACCAGCGGCCAGAGCACCGTGGGCCAGTACGTCGACGACGCCACGATCGCCACGCGCGTCAAGGCACGCTTCGCCGAAGACACGCAGGTCAGCGCCATGCGCATCCAGGTCGAGGCCATGAAGGGCACCGTTCAGCTTGCCGGTTTCGCCACATCGCAGGCCGAGAAGGACCGCGCTGGTCAGCTCGCGCGCGCCGTGCCCGATGTGAAAGAGGTGCGCAACAACATCATCGTGAAGAACTGACACCCCTCGTCCAGCCCGCGCGCTGAACGCGGGCAGTCCGGCCGGTCTCCCGGGGGGAAGGCGGTGCCCGCGGCATTGAGCCGCGAGCACATCGCCAGACGGGCCGGCTTGGGGCGGCCCGGCGCTCGGCCCGCAAATGCACGATGCCTGCCAACGACACCGCCCCGATCTCCTCCCCACGCAGCGCCTGGGCGCTGCGTGGCCTGTTCCTGATCTGCCTGGTATTCGCCTTCCGCGAGGCCAGGCCGCTGCTGGCCCCGATGCTGGTGGCCGTGATGCTGACCTTCGCGCTGGCGCCTGCCGTGCGCTGGCTGGGTCGCCGCGGCGTGCCCGCATCCATCGGCGCGCTGCTGCTGGTGCTGGCGCTGTTGCTCAGCACGGTGACGCTGGCCGCCAGCCTGGCAAGGCCGGCCGCCAGCTGGTGGCAGCAGGCTCCGCAAACGGTGGCCCAGCTGCTCGACCAGCTGGAGAAGCTGCGCAATGCCGTGCCGGGCCTGGGCCGCCCCCCGCCGCCACCCACGCGCGCCGGCCGCCCAGCGCCCGCCCCGACGCCCGCGCCCGACCCGATCAGGGAGCGGCTGGCCAGCGAAGGCGTCGCCCTGACCGGCCTGGTGCTGGCACGCGGCTTCTCCTTCGTGCTGGCGGCCGCGGCGACAGTCATCCTCACCTACTTCCTGCTGGCGTCGGAGCACTGGCTGTTGTCGCGCTTCGTCGAAGCGATGCCGCGGCAGCGCACGCGCGCGCTGATGCTGGGCGGCCTGCGCGCGGCCCAGCGCGAGATCAGCCGCTACCTCGCCGCGGTGGCCTTCATCAACGGCGTGGTCGGGGTGATCATGGGCCTGGTGCTGTGGATGCTGGGCCTGCCCAACCCGACGCTGTGGGGTGCGCTGACGGCGCTGCTGTGCTTCATTCCCTATCTGGGCCCGCTGGCGCTGGCGGTGCTGCTGCTGCTGGCCGGCATCAGCGCCTTTGAAACCGGGACCGCCGTGTTCGGCCCGATGCTGGCTTTCCTGATCATCCACGGCATCGAGAGCAACATCGTCAGCCCGGTGGTCGTCGGGCGCCGGCTGTCGCTCAGCGCCGTATCGGTGTTCGTGTCGGTGCTGTTCTGGGGCTGGCTGTGGGGCATCGTCGGCGCCATCATTGCCGTGCCGCTGTTGATCGGGCTGCGCAGCGTCTGCCGGCGCCGGCGCGGCCTGAGGCTGCTGCGCCTCTTCCTGGAAGGCAACCAGCGCGCACCGTCGCCATCGTTGCGCTCGCTGCTGCGCGTGCCCGCGAGGCCGCCGACTGGGAAACGCTACACCTAGGGTCCGGGCACGCCGCTTGCCGCCCGCCGTCTGAAAACAAGATCGTTCCGTGGGCCGGGGCCGGGCCGCGACGTTGCGGCATGTCCGTCATTGTTATGGTTGCGTCCTGCGAATCCGCCCTGTCTTGCGTGGGCCTGCGCGTCCTGGACTTGCCATGCCGGTCACCATCCGCTCTCGATTGCTTTTGCTCGTACTTTCCGTGCTGCTGCCCGGCATGCTCGGCGTTGCCTGGCTGATCGCCGACAGCTACGCGGCAGAGCGTGATACCCACGAACGCTCGCTGCGCGACACCGCGACGGCCCTGTCCATGCTGGTGGATGGCGAACTGCTGCGCCGTGCCGCCGTGGCGCATGTGCTGGCGCAGTCGCCTGCGCTGGACGGCGCCGCGCTGTCCGATCCCGAGCAACGCCAGAGCTTCGAGCGGCTGGCGCGGCGCGCGTTGCAGGGCATGGATGGCTGGGTCGAATTGCGCGCGCCCGGCCGCGTGCTGTTGAGCACCCGCCAGGCCGAGGGCGTGCCGAGCGAGGGGCCCGGCCCGGCCGAACTCAGCGCCAAGGCCGTCATGCTGCCGCTGATGCCCCTGGCCACCGCGCGACCGGGCGAGCCGCTGGAACTGCATGCCGCCTGGGTGGAACCGGTCACGCGCGATGGCCACCTGGTCTACAACCTAGTCGTCACCGTGCGGCCGTCGGAGCTGCAGCGCGTCGTGCAGGCCCAGGCGCCGCGGCCCGGCTGGATAGGCTCGGTCGTCGACAGCAGCGGCCGCCTCGTCGCCCGGCTGCCGGGTGGCACGGCTTACGTGGGCCGCGAGGCCAGCCCGGATATCCGCCAGCGCATGGCTGAGGCCTCCGAGGGCCGCTTCGAGTCGGTGTCGCTGGATGGCGTGCCGACGACGGGCTACTACAGCACCTCGCCGCTGGGCTGGAGCTATGTCAGCGCCATGCCGCGCCCGCAGTTCGCGGGCCGTCTGCCGGAGGCCGTGCAGCGCGTCATCGTTGGCGCCCTGGTGCTGCTGGGCCTGGCGATGGCCGGCGCCATCTGGGTGTCGCGCCGCATCGAGCGGCCGGTGCGGGCGCTCAAGCGCCTGGCCCAGGATCTGCAAGCCGGCCGACCGGTGCAAGCCCGGCCGACCGGCATGGTCGAGGCGGACGAGGTGGCCGCGGCGCTGGCCGAGGCGGGGCGCAGCATGAGCAGCGCCCGGGCCGAACTGGAGCACAGCGTGGCCGAGGCCATCGAGCGCACGCGCCAGGTCGAGCAGCGCGGCGCGCAGAGCCAGCGTGTCGTGGCGCTGGGCCGCCTGACCGGCGGCGTGGCGCATGAGTTCAACAACCTGCTCGGCGTCATCAGCAACAGCATGCACCTGATGCAGCGCCACCCCAGCGCGGCCGAGCTGCAGGGGCCGCTGAGTGCGACTCAGCGCTCCGTCGACAAGGGCAGCCAGCTGACCCAACACCTGCTGCGCTTTGCCGGCCGGCGGCCGGTGCGGGTGCAGACGCTGTCGCTGGCGCGCTACCTGCCCGAGGTTCAGGAACTGATGCGCAGCGTGCTGGGCCGGCGCATCGAGATCCAGGTGCACGTCTCGCCCGATATCTGGCCGGTGCGCGTGGACACCAACGAGTTGGACCTGGCCTTGGTCAACCTGGCGCTGAACGCCCACGATGCCATGCCCGCCGGCGGCGAGCTCAGGCTCAGGGCCGGCAACGCCGAGCCGCACGACAAGGAAGGCCTCGACAACCTGGCCCCGGGCGACTACGTGCTGCTGACGGTCGGCGACGACGGCATGGGGCTGGACCCGAGCCTGGTCGAGCATGCCTTCGAGCCCTTCTTCACCACCAAGGGCGTGGGCCAGGGCACCGGCCTGGGCCTGAGCCAGGTCTACGGCTTTGCGACGCAGGCCGGCGGCACGGCGCGCCTGGCCAGCACGCCCGGTGTGGGCACGACGGTCTCGCTGCTGCTGCCGGTGGCCCGCAGCCAGGAAGACGCACCGGCCCTGGCTTTCGAGGCCGCCGAACAGAGCATTGCCGGCTCGACCGTGCTGCTGGTCGAGGACGATGAGTCGCTGGCCGACGTGACCGCAGCCCTGCTGGTGGCGCATGGCGCCAAAGTCTTGCGCGCCGCCGACGCCGCGGCCGCATTGGTGCTGCTGGAGGGTGGCGGCCGGCCCGATGTCGTGCTGACCGACGTCGTCATGCCCGGCGCGATGGACGGCGTGGGGCTGGCCCGCCGCCTGCGCGAGCAGCGACCGGGCCTGCCGGTCGTGCTGATCAGCGGCTTCAGCAACACGGTGATCGCCGAAGGCGAATTCGTCCAGTTGCGCAAGCCCTGCGCGCCCGATGAAATGCTGGCCACGCTGCAGGCCGCCATCGTCACCGCGCGCGCCAGGCGCTCGGCGTCGGCGACCGGCTGATTCCCGCAGGGGCGCCAGCGCCTGTCACAAGGCGGGCACGCCGGTTGCCATGGAGAAGACTCGCCGCCGCCGCGCCGCCGCGCCGGCGTCTTCATCGACCCGCGAAAGGACCTGCCATGAGCAATGACGACATTATCGACACCTTGAACGACCTCATCGAAACCTCGAAGGATGGCGAGTACGGCTTCCGCACCTCTGCGGAATACATCAAGGACCCGGCCGTCAAGCAGTCGTTCGTGCGCCGCGCCGAGGAATGCCGCCAGGCTGCGGCCGAGTTGCAGGCCCAGGTGGTGCGTCTGGGCGGCAAGGCCGAGGATAGCGGCACGGCTGCCGGTGCCATGCACCGCGGCTGGGTGGCCGTGAAGGGCACGCTGGCCGGCTACACCGACAAGGCCATCCTGGAAGAGACCGAGCGCGGCGAAGACACCGCACTGGCTTCCTACCGCGAGGCCCTGGAAGAGGCGCTGCCGCCCGATGTGCGCATGATCGTGGAGCGCCAATACGAAGGCGTGAAGCGCAACCACTTGGCTGTGCGCACGCTGCGCGACCAGGCCCGCGCCGCTGCGGCCTGATGACCTGAAGCGGGCGCCGCATTGCGGCCCCGCAATCCCTGGCCCTGGCGGCTAGTCGCCTCGGCCAGGACGACGCTCTGCCGGGTCGCTCGCGCCCGGCAGGGCTTCTTCGCTGGCGGACTCGCCGACCGGATGCGCACGCCGGCCACTGCGCGTGGTGGGCGCGTCCTCAGCGCTCACGCCGTCCTCCTCGGTCTCCTCGTCCTCGGGATCGGTCGCGGCATCCTCCATCAGCGCGGGCGCCAGCGTTTCGTCGTCGAAGTCGCCCTCCGATTCACCCGGCGTGAAGATCCGGTCCACGCCGATGTCGGCGCCGTCGCGGACGCCGGCACCATCCTCCCTGGACGCCAGCGACTCGCCGAGCGGCAACGGGGCGGCCTGGTCATCGCGCAGGGCGACGTCCACCGGCAGGCCGGGGTCGGCATCGTCATCCTCGCTGTCGAGCCCGACGACGTCGCTGCCGCTGTCGGAGTTGTCGCCTGGGCCGAGGCTGGCCTTGTCGCGGCCAGCGGGCTCGGCCGCGGCGGGGTCGATACCGAGCAGGCTGCTGCGTGCCATGGGGAACCTCCGATGTGTTGAACGCGGGACGGCCCCGCAGTTCAGGGAGGCAAGGGATGTGCCCTAGGTGGGCAGCGGCTGCCGCCGCCCCTTGCCCTTGTCCTCGTCATCGCTGCCACTGCCCTTGGATTCCCGGATGACGCTGATGCCACCGTCGGGTTCCATGCGCGCGATCTTGACGTCGGCGAGCTTGTCGATGCCATGGCTGCGCAGGCTGGCCATCAGCTCGGGCACAGTGACGTACTCGCGGCGCAGGTTGCGCGGGATCATGCGGCCATGCCGGATCAGTACGAGAGGCGGTGGCTCGACGAAGCGGCGCACACGGTTGTAGCGAAAGCTCGCCCAGTCCATCAGCCAGTTCCAGCCCACCAGCGTGGCCACCAGCACCACGCCCTCGGCGACCGTCTCGTAGCCGCCGGACATGGCGTTCTGCGCCGCATCGGCAATCAGCACCAGCAGCAAAATGTCAGGAATGCCGATGGAGCCGGTGTCCCGCCGCAGCACGAAGCGCAGCATCAGGAAGAGCGCCCAATACATCAGGCTGCCCCGCAGCATCAGCTCCAGCGGCGAGACGCTGAAGCGCAGCAGTTCGCCCAGGTCAGGCAGGCTCACCGCCGGCCCCGTGGAAGCGCAGCTTGTCCACCGCAAAACCACGGTCGCGCGCGATCAGCATCAGGGCCTGCCGACGCAAGCCGTCCAGCTCGGGACGGCGTGACAGCACCCACAGCGTGTCGCGGCCGGGGCTGCCGATGAGGGCCTCGTCATAGCCGGCGTCGACATGCAGCACGGCCAGGTCCGACCAGGCATAACTCAGCCACTGCAGGGGCTCGGGCCAGCGGCTCATGCGCAGCCTGGTCCCATGGCTGCCGGGCACGGCCTGGACGCGGGCCTCGCTGCCATGCATGCCGTCGGCGTCGATGCGGCGCTGGAGCAGGTCGAAGTGGCCATCGTCGCGCGGCAGCAGTCCCAGCTCGGGCGGCTCGGCGGCCTCGGCCTGCAGCGGCGCCGGCAGCTCGCCGACCAGGAACCAGCGGCCGCTCAACCGCGTCAGGTCGACTTCGGGCATGGTCTCCAGCGGGCCGGCCTCGCGCTGGCCGAGCAAGCTGTCGATGAGGGGCTGGCCCAGCACAACCAGGCTGCTGACCATGGCCGGGTTGACGCGGTGGCGCCAGCGCTCGGGCAGCATGGGCCAGGCCAGCCCCAGCAGCTGCATCCAGGGAATGTGCGGCGGCGGCGGCCCCGGCGGCGCCTCGGGCGGCAGGTGGACCGCGGCCGGGCGGTGCCGCGGCCGACGCCACAGGGACGCCAGGGCCACCACGCCCAGCAGCGCGCCGCCGACAGGCACCAGCAGGCGCTTCGGGCTCAGGGTCTCGCGCAGCTGGCCGCCGAAGTTGGCGACACCGCGGCGCAGGTTTTCCTCGCGGGCGATCAGCCGGTGCTCGATGAGCCGGATCTGCTCGTCGATATCGCCAGCGGCCTCAGCGTGCGACAGGCTGGCCGGCAGTGGGGGCCGCGTTGCGTTCATCGGGGCCCTCCTCGGGCGGTTTGGGAGGCGTCGGATCGGGCGAGATCATCAAGTGGCGGCGCGTGGCCGGCAGGCTCAGCTGGGGCAGCAGGCTTCGCACGCGCTGCAGCACCAGCACGACGGCCAGCACGTTGACGGCGACGGACAGCAGCAGCGCGCCCGACATCGGCAGGCCCGCGTCCACCAGCAGGCGGATCACGCCCGCCCACAGCAACAGCCAGGCCGTGACGCCGAGGATGCCCACGGCGACGAGCAGCGCCACGATCTGCGCCAGGGCCTGCACCGCACGCTTGAGCTCCAGCGACAGCAGCTCGACGCGGTCGCTGACCAGGCCCGGCAACTCGTGCCACAGCGCCTGCAGCTGCTCCAGCAGCGGTGCAGGCACCGGGCGCGCGTCAGGCCCGGGCGTGCCGGGTGGTGGACCTTCGTGGGCGGGTCGGTCGGCCAAGGCCGCCTCAGCGCGCGAGGCGGGCGACGAGCACGCCGACTGCCAGGGCCGTGGCCACGGCGGCGAGCGGATGCTCACGCACGGTAGAGCGCAGGCTCTCGGCCCATTCGTCGCCCATCTCGCGGGCGTCGTGGGCGCGCTGGGTCAATGCGTCGCTGGCCGTATGCACACCGTCCTGCAGCCGGTGCACGGCCGGCGCGGCGGACTCGGCCAGCCGGTCGATGGCGCTGTGGGCGCCCTGCACGACGCGGCCGAGCACGTCGGCGGTCTGGCCATTGCCGCTCGCCTTGGAGGACGTGTCCGAGTTGGTGGCCGTCGGCGTGCTGGCGCTGCCGCCGCCGGCCGAGCTGGCGGAGCCCGACGAGCCGGAGCCCGAAGCCGTGGACGAACCCGAAGAGGTCGGGAAGGGAGTGGTGGTGCCGGTGGTGGTGGCCATGATGGTCCTTGCTAGAAGTGAAGGGAAAAGGTCAACGCGTGGTGCCGCGCCGGATCAGGTTGACGATGGCCAGCAGCACGACGGCGCCGAGCAACGACACGACGAGGGCGCCGATGCTGAGGGAACCATCGTTGATGCTGGGCACGCCCACCATGGGCGAGATCAGCCAGCCACCGATGGCTGCGCCGACGATGCCGACGAGGACATTGAGGATGACGCCCTGCTCGCCGTCGGTTTTCATCAGCAGGCTGGCAACCCAACCAATCACACCGCCGGCAATGAGCCAGATGATCAAGTTCATGGAGTTCTCCTGGTTAAACGGGCAAGGCCGCCGAGGCATAGGGCAATCGAGATGCCAGGCTTGTTGACCCCCCGCCCAGTCTTGCCGCGCTGGACGCGGGCAAGCTTGGTCGGTCCCCCGGGGGACGGCGATGCTTGCGGCATCGAGCCGCAAGCACATCGCCCAAGGCGGGCCGGCTTGGGGCGGCCCGGCGCTCGGTCCGCAATGCGCGCGCGGGGGCGCTAGATGGCTCCGACGCTGCCGGTGACGGGCAGCACGATGCCGGTGATGTAGCCGGCGCACACCGGTGAGGCGAGGAAGACGTAAGCCGGCGACAGCTCTTCGGGCTGGGCGGCGCGCTTCATGTCGGTCTTCTTGCCGAACTCGGCCACCTTCTCGGCTGGCGAGTCGGCCGGGTTCAGCGGCGTCCAGACCGGACCGGGCGCCACCGCATTGACACGGATGCCCCGCTCGATGAGGTTGCTGGCCAGCGACTTGGTCAGCGCATGGATGGCGCCCTTGGTGGCGGAATAGTCCAGCAGCTTGGCACTGCCCTGCAAGCCTGTCACCGAGCCGGTGTTGATGATGGACGCCCCGGCCTTGAGGTGCGGCAGGGCTGCGCGGGCCATGCGCATGTAGCCGCCGATGTTGGTGTCCAGCGTCTCCAGCATGCGCTCGTCGTCGAGCTCCTCCAGCGAGGACGCGTGCTCCTGGAAGGCTGCGTTGTTGACCAGCACGTCGAGCTTGCCGAAGCGCTCGATGACCTCGTCCACCGCGCGTTCGCACCAGGCGCTGTCCTTCACGTCGCCTTGCAACAGCAGGCACTGCCGGCCCTCGGCCTCGATGCAGCGCTGCGTCTCCTCGGCGTCCTGGGTCGACGAGTGATAGGCCACGGCGACGTCGGCGCCCTCGCGTGCGAACAGCACGGCCACCGCACGGCCGATGCCGGAGTCGGCGCCGGTGATCAGCGCGACGAAGTCCTGCAGCTTGCCGCTGCCGACGTAGTCGGGCGCCATGAAGCGCGGCGCCAGCGCCAGGTCGGCTTCCAGGCCCGGCTTCTCCAGGTGCTGGGCCGGCAGGGTCTCGGGCTGCTTGCGGGCACCGGCTTGTACGGCGCCACTGTCCTTGTCGCTCTTGGACTGCTGCTGCGCATCGGCGGCGTCCTGGCGCTGCTGGATGCTGCGCTGGGTCTGGAGGGTGTCGTCGGCGGAACTCATGGTGGGCCTTTCGGAAAGCGGATCGGGGCCCGTGGCCAGCAGTCGGCGTGCCAGCGCGCCTTCTGCTGGCGCTGCAGACGCTGCGGCAAGACTTGCCCCGGTCGGCAGCCCCTACCGGCTCAGGCGCCGGCCTTCTTCAGCTCGGCCGCCTCGGTTTCCTTGCCCGAGGGCGTCTGTGCGTCCAGGCCGCGGTCGGGCGACTCGGCCACCTGGGGTTCATTGCCCGGGCGCTCGATGAGCTCCTCGATGATGAAGTGGCCGTATTGCTGGGCACGCTCGGCACCGGCCGCCTTGGCGGCCTGGGCAATCTGCACCGCCTGCTCGTCGCTGGTGGCGCGCACGACCAGCCAGTGGTAACCCTTCTCGGCCAGTGCCCGGTGCGACAGCACGAGGTTCATCTCCTGGCCAACGGACGCCAGCGGGCTGGCGTGGGCGATGTCCTCATCGATCTGGCGCAGCATCTCGCGGTCGCTGTACGCATGCACCGCGCTGGACACCACGCCAAGCTTGCCGATGGCCTCGGCGGCCGCCTGGGCCTGATCGGCCTTGGGGAATGAAATGACGACATGGCCCACGGGCTTGAAGACGCCGAAGCTGCGCGGTGCGTCGGTGATGACATCAGTAGACATGGCGAACCCTCATTCGTGGATAGATCACGCCCGCGCGGCAAACGGGGTGCCCGGCCTCCGGGATTGCCACGGGCACGCCGATTGCCAACGGCGCTGATCAATCACCGGAGGATCCATGCCCAGCCCTGCTCGCCGACCTGTTCTCTATGTGGAGGACCACCCGGTCAATGCGTTGCTCATGGCCGCCATCTTCGAACGACGACCGGAGCTGGAGCTCGTCGTCGCAACGAACGGCGAGGAGGCGCTGTGCCTGGCAGCCGGCCTGAACCCTGCGCTGCTGCTGCTGGACCTGGGCCTGCCCGACTGCCACGGCAGCCGTCTGCTTGGCCTGCTGCGCTCGCTGCCCGGTTGCGAGAAGGTGCCGGCGGTCGCCGTCACGGCAGAACTCGGCTTCGACATCTACGCCTGGGGCTTCCACGAGCTGTGGCCCAAGCCGCTGTACGTGGACGAGGTGCTGAGCCGGCTCGATGCCCTGATCGGCACGCGCCCGTCGCCGCCGCCGGAGCTGCCGCGCGACATGCTGTTGTCGATGCAGCCCGCGGCGGCTGCCCTAACACAACACTGCCGCTGACAATTTCGCCGCTCCGCAGGCATCGCCGTTGCCTGTAGTGGTTCACCCGTCTTCATGATTCACATGGGCGGCGGGCGATTGAACTTACTTAGGAGATCGACATGAGCAAGACTTTCACCCGCGTGGCCACGATGGCCGCTGTTTGCATGGCCGTGGCGGGCGGCTTGGCCTACGCGCAGGGCACCGGCGGGACCGGTGGCACCGGTGGTGCTGGCGGTACGGGTACCGGCAGCAGCAACACCAACAGCACGAGTGGCACGGGCAGCACCAGCAGCACGAGTGGTACGACGAGCGGCAGCACGACGAGCGGCACGAGCGGCACTAACAGCACGAGTGGCATGAGCGGTACCACGTCGGGAACGTCGGGCACGAACACCACCGGCACCACCGGAAGCACGGCGAACACGACCGGCACGTCCGGTACCGGCATGAACGCCAACACCACCGGCAGCACCTCGGGCACCGACGCCAACAACGCCAACAACACGTCGGGCACTGGCTACAACAGCGGCAGCACGACGGGCAGCACGACGGGTAGCACCGGCTACAACAGCGGCAGCACGACCGGCAGCACCACGGGCAACAGCAGCTACAACAGCGGCACGTCGTCCAACAACAGCGGCACGATGTCGAACAACAGCGGCGACTGGAATGCCGACGGCACGCGCGCACCGCGCCGCGACCGCAACTGAGCCTGACCCATCACTCAGTCCGACGCAGCGGCCCCTTCGAGGGGCCGCTGTCCTGGTGTGAACAACAGGCCGGTCGGCAGAATTTCCGGCAACAGGTACACCACGCCGCGGCCGCTGGCGAACAGCGGCATCAGCTGCTGGGTGAAGAAGGCCACCGGCACATTGATGCAGCCGTAGGAGATGCGGTTGTCGGCCGGCGTGGCCGAGGCCAGCCGCTGCGGGCGCCGCTCGGCGGGGTCGCTGGGCCGCAGCCGGTGGAGCGACACCGCCGCGTCGTAGTCGATCCAGAAGATCTCCTCGCCTGCGGCATTGCGCCCCGGCTCGGCGACGAAGCGGCCGGCCGGCGTGATGCGCTCGTGCGGCTGGATCTGGCTCATCTCACGCTCGCCGATGCCGGGCACCGAGGCGTCGCCCTGTGCCTGCCCCAAGAGCACCGGGGTGGCGCCGACAGGACGGCGCTGGGCGTCGAACAGCCACAGCCGCGCATCGCGCTTGTCGATGACGGCGAAGGGTGCGCCCTCGTTGTCCTCGGACTGCTGCAGCCATTGCAGCAAGGACTGCACCGCCGCAGGCGGCGGCGCGGACGCTGCAGCCCAGAGCGGCGCGGCCAGCGCCAGCGCCGCGGCGAAGCCCCGCGCCTTCATGCGCTGGCGCTCCGCACGATGCGGTGCACCAGGTGCAGCTTGCGCACCGCCGGGGCGGACAGCACGAAGGGATAGAAGTCGGCCATGCCCATGCTGCGCGACAGCTCGTTGAGCACGCCGGTCAGTTCCATCCAGCTGTTGATGAGCTGCAGGAAGCCGGTCGCATCGGCATCACCCGCGTCCCGCAGCAGCTCGGCGTCGAAGCGCTCATAGCTCAGCTCGACGCGCTCGCCGTCCAGGCCGAAGCTGCGCGCCGTGTCCAGCGTGTCGACCAGGTGGAGGTAATGCGCCCAAGTCTCGGCCCAGTCCTCCCACGGGTGAGCGCTGGCATAGGCGCTGACGAAACGCTGGCCCCAGTCGGCCGGGGCGCCGTTGGCGTAATGGCGCTGCAGTGCGGCGCCGTAGTCCTCGCGCTCGTCGCCGAACAGCTCGCGGCAGGGCTCCAGCCACGCCGTGGGCTCGACCAGGCGCTGCCAGTAATAGTGGCCGCTCTCGTGGCGCAGGTGGCCAAGCAGCGTGCGGTAGGGCTCGCCGAGCTGGTCGCGGCGCTGCTCGCGGCACGAGTCGTCGGCCTCGGAAACATCCAGCGTGATGACGCCGTCGGCATGGCCGGTCATGACAGGCGGCGCGCCAGGCGCGGCCAGCAGCAGGTCGAAGACGAGGCCCCGCTCGGGGTCCTCGGCCTTTGAAATGACCGGCAGCTTCAGCCCGATCAGCGACGACACCAGGCGGCGCTTGGCCTGCTCGACGCGCCGCCACCAGGCGCCGGCGTTGGGCAGGCTCAGGTCGGGCAGCGTGCGGGTCAGCCGGCAGCAGCGGCACAGCGTCTGGCCGGCCGCGATCTCGCCCGCATCGAGCAGCCAGTTGCAGGCCGCCGCCGTATCGAGGTTGGCGCAGCGGGCATAGCGCAGTGCGCGGCGCACCGGCACGCCGGCCTCGCGCCAGCCCGGCTTGCGGCCACGCGACGGCGCGGCATCCAGCGCCACCATCCGGCCCCGCAGGGCGTCATAACCCAGCGGTCGGTGGCAGGCCAGGCATTCGCTGTTGCGGAAGAACACGGGCCGGCCGCAGGCGCAGCTGTAGGCGCGCGCCAGCATGGGCGGCGGCACGGCGTGAGGGATGGCAGCGACGGGCACCATCAGGCCAGCACCAGCACCAGGCTGGCCGTGGCCGTGCCGATGGCCGCGCCAAACAGCACGTCACTCGGGAAATGCAGGCCGAGCACCACACGCGCCAGGCCCACCAGCACCGCAAAGCTCCACAGCAGTGGTGCCAGCGTCGGGTAGAAGGCCGACAGCAGCAGCGCGAACGAGAAGGCGTGCAGCGTGTGGCCGCTGGGGAAGCTGAAAGCGTCGGGCACCTTGGCGCAGGCGCGGATGTCGCCGCAGCGCTCGAACGGCCGCTGGCGCCGCGTGCTGCGCTTGAGGCCGTAGTACAGACCGAGGTTGAGGGCGCCCAACAGCAGCATCAGCAGCGCCTGGCGCAAGCCACCCTCCCCTGCCCAAGGTTGCAGCAGCATCAGCCCGACCCACAAGGGTCCGTCGGCCAGGCGGCTGCACAGCGACAGGCCCTGCAACAGCAGCGGCCTTGCGGCCGCGCGGTGCAGGGCCTGCGCGCCGCGCAGATCCAGTTCGGCGCTGCGCAGGCGGCCGGCATCAAGCCAGGGCGGCATGGCGTGGCACCGTGCGGCCGGCCTCGGCCACCCGCATCAGTTGTTGTTCGAAGCGGCGCTGCACGCCCGGCCAGTCGGCCTGCATGGCGGTCAGGCGCGCTTCCAGGCGCAGCAGGCCGTCGGGCGCCGAGGCGTCCAGCGCGCGGGTGGTGGCGTCCAGGAAGGCGTCGGCCGCAGCCTGGCCGCCACAGGGCGGCGCCAGGCAGCCGCTGACACCGTCGCGCACATGCTGGGCCGCCGCACCGGTGTCGAAGGCGGCCACGGCCAGGCCACTGGCCAGCGCCTCCAGCGTGACATTGCCAAAGGTGTCGGTCAGGCTGGGGAACAGGAAGACGTCGGCGCTGGCGTAATGCCGCGCCAGCGCCACGCCGGTCTGCATGCCGACGAAGCGAGCCGTCGGGTGGGCCTGCTCCAGCTTGACGCGCATCGGCCCGTCGCCCACCACCACCATGCGCAGGCCCGGGCGGCGCGCGCTCAGGCGCTCGAAGGTCTGCAGCGCCAGGCCGGCGTTCTTCTCAGGCGCCAGCCGGCCGACATAGAGCATGACGCGGTGGTCGGCGCTGGCCCGCCAGTCGCGGCGCAGCCGGGCGTCGCGCTTCTCGGGGCTGAAGAGCCGGGCGTCGACGCCGCGGCCCAGCACCTGCAGCCGTTCGAAGCCATGCGCCACCAGCTGGCGCTGCATCTCGGGCGTCGGCACGAAATTGCAGTCGGCCATCGCGTGCAGGCGCCGCAGATAGCCCAGCACCACCGGCTCCAGCCAGCCCAGACCGTAATGGCCGCAGTAGGCGTGGAAGTTGGTGCGGAAATCGGCACTGGTGGGGATGCCTTCGCTGCGCGCGGCGCGCAGCGCGGCCCAGCCCAACGGCCCGGGTGTCGTCGCATGCACCAGGTCGGGCAAGGCCGACTCTTCGCGCCACAAGGTCCGCAACGCCGCCGGCGTGGCAAAGCCGTAGCGCAGCTCGGGATACATCGGAATGGGCCCGCCGCCGCAGCGCCACTCGTCGGCATCACGGCGCGCCGCCTCGCCAGCCTGACGCGGCCGGATCACCTGCACGGCATGGCCCGCCTCGCGCAGATGACGCACGGTGCGCTCGGCAGTCAGGGCAACGCCATTGATCTCCGGCGGAAAGGTCTCGCTGACATAGGCAATGCGCACGAACAGGACTCCAACGGTTGCAAGCCCCGCCCATGGCAAGCCGGATGCCCGCCACCCTGCTGGGCATGTGGCTTGCTGCGCGTCCCCATGCCGACACCCACGCTGGCCGGCGGGCCCTTGCGCTGGCGCCGCACCCCGCTGCATGACGAAACACCGCTGCCGGCGCGCACGTCGACCGCGGTTCGCCCGGCCGTCTTCATCGCCAAGGACGGCACGCTGGTCGAGAACGTTCCCTACAACACCGACCCGGCGCTGCTGCGCTTCAGGCCGGGTGCCGCCGAAGCGCTGGCGGCGCTGGCGGCGCACGGGTGGGCGTTGCTGGTCGTCACCAACCAGAGCGGCCTGGCGCGCGGCTACTTCACGCGCACCCAGTTCGCGCGCCTGCAGGAGGGGCTGCAGAAAGGCTTGCAGCAAGCGGCCGATGTGGCCTTGCTGGACTTTCTCGTCTGCCCGCATGCGCCAGCGCCGGACGGCGGGCCGGCCTGCCTGTGCCGCAAGCCGGCGCCGGGCCTGCTGCGACGCGCCGCCCGACGGCATGGCATCGACCTGGCAAGCTCCTGGATGGTCGGCGGCCTGCAGGACGACGTCGAGGCCGGCCAACGCGCCGGCTGCCGCACGCTGCTGCTGTCGGATGGCGACGAAAGCCAATGGCGGCGCACGCCGCTGCGCACGCCTGAGGCGGTGTGCCACGACTGGGCCGGCGTGGCCCGGCACATCCTGCTCACGCCGCCCGAGCCGGCGCCTTCCCTGCCTTGACGTCGGCCTTGACACCCGCTTTGGCGGCCGACTTGCCAGCGCGCGACCGCAGCAGCGCCATCAGCTGGCGCTCCGCAGCCGCCAGGCCGGTCTTGGCGCCCGGCGCCGCGGCCCAGGGTTGGCCGCGCAGCGCGGCGCGGGCCGATGCGTCGCTGAGTGCCTCGCCTAGCGCCAGCACGCGCGGGTGGATGTAAGCCTTGCGGCAAACCGCGGCGGTGTTGCCCAGGCGTTGCGCCACGCCTTCGACGACCTGCTGCGGCCGGCACGGGTCGGCGCCGTCGGCACAGGCCTGCAATGTGAGCTGCAGCGCCAGTACGCTGCCATGCCAGGTGCGGAAGTCCTTGGCCGTGACACGCTGGCCGGCGGCCTCGGCGAGCCAGGCATTGACATCGGCCGAGCCGACCGGGTGGCTGACACCGTCCTCGTCGACATAGCGGAACAGCTCCTGACCCGGCAGCTCGCGGCAGCGCCGCACGATGCGCGCCACGCGGCGGTCGGCCAGGCGTACCTGGTGGCGCACGCCGCTTTTTCCGACGAAAGACAGCTCGATGGCGTCGCCCTTGATGCCGGCGTGGCGGTTGCGCAGCGTCGACAGGCCGTAGGAGCCGTTCTCGCGCGCATAACTGCTGTTGCCGATGCGCAGCCAGGTGGCATCGAGCAGGCGCACCAGCGTGGCCAGCACGCGCTCGCGCGTGGGCTCGGCGCGTCCGGCCAGCGCGCGCTGCACGCGGCGGCGCAGCTTGGGCAGCACGGCGCCAAAGCGCAGCAGGCTGTTGAACTTCGTTTCGCCGCGCCCGGCCATCCAGTCGGCGTGGTAGCGGTATTGCTTGCGGCCTCGCGCATCGCGGCCGGTGGCCTGCAGGTGGCTGTCGGCATGCGGGCTGATCCACACATCGGTCCAGGCCGGTGGGATGGCCAGCTTGCGGATGCGCGCCAGCGTGGTCTCGTCGCGCAGCGGCCGGCCGCTGGCATCGCGATAGCTGAAGCCGCCGCGGCCGGGCTTGCGCGTGATGCCGGGGCTGGCGTCGTCCAGCCAACGCAGCCCGGCGCGGCGCGCCTCCTGAACGCTCGGTACGGGAATGGATGCCATCACCGCGCCAAAGCAGACGGCATGCCAGCCCGCGGGCACGCCAATTGCCAAAACTTGTAAATGCATGTGACCTATTCGCGGCCCCAACAGCAGGCCCAGGACAGCCGTCCTGCGCCGGGCCCCCATCTGCTGGATGTGTCGATGTTCTGGGGCGCCACGGGTGGCGTGCGACGTGTGCTGACGGCCAAGCATGAGCGGCTGCGCACGCTGGGCTGGCGCCACACCATCATTGCGCCCGGCGCCGACGGCCCGGGCATGCTGGACAGCGGCGGCATCCTGATGCCGCGCACCGGCGGCTACCGCCTGGTGGTCAATCGCGGCCGCGCGCTGCGCCAGATGGAATTCGTCGCGCCCGACCTGATCGAATCCGCCGACCCCTACATGCTGGCCTGGGCCTCGCTGGCGGCGGCCGAGCAATTGCGCATACCGGCCGTGGCCTTCTGCCACAGCAACCTGCCCGACTTGATGGCGCGCCTGGTGGGCGGCCCCACTGCCACGGCCACGCGGCTGGGCCGGACAGCCGAGCGCTGGGCGCGGCGCTATCTCGTCAACCTCTATCGGCAGTTCGACGTGGTGATGGCGCCCAGCGTTGGCCTGGCCCGGCAGCTCCAGGCCTGGGGCGTGCCGCGCGTGACGGTGCAACCGCTGGGCGTGGACTGCTCGGTCTTCACGCCCTGCGCCAAGGACGAGGCCTGGCGCGAGCAGCTGTGCCGCGACCATGGCCTCGCGCCGTCCACGCGGTTGCTGATCTACACCGGCCGTTTTGCGCCCGAAAAGAACCTGCAGCTGCTGGCGGATGCCGTCGCCCTGCTCGGCCGCGGTCATGTGCTGGTGGCCGTGGGCAATGGCCCGGCCGCGCCGGTCGGCGAGCAGGTGCTGGTGCTGCCGCCCGAACACGACTGCCGGCAGCTGGCCCGCATGGTCGCCAGCTGCGACGCCTATGTGCACGCCGGCAACCAGGAGACCTTCGGCCTGGGCCTGCTCGAAGCCATGGCCTGCGGCACCCCAGTGGTGGCCGCCGACGCGGCCGGCCTGGCCGAGCTGGCGGGCGGCGCCGGCCTGCTGGTGGACCGGCAGCGCGCGGGCTCCTGGGCCGAGGCCATGGAGGCCAGCCTGAGCAGCAACAACAGCGCGCATCGCCGCACCGCCCTGGCCCGCGCGCAGGCGCAGGACTGGCCGCGCGTGCTGGCGCAGATGACGCGGCGCTACGCCGTTCTGATCGGCCGCAACACCATGCCAGCCTTGCCCGCCATCGCCACCCGCGAGCTGCCGATGCGGCCCTGGGCAGCGGGGCAGCTGGCCCGGCAGCGTTGACGACGACCCGGATGGCCGGCGCGGTCTGCGTCGTGCTGCATGACGTGTCGCCGGCGCGCTGGGAGGGCTGCCAGCGCGTGATCAAGGAGCTGCGCCGCTGTGCTGCCGATGCCGGTGTCGCCCTGCCGTTGACGCTGCTCGTCGTGCCCCGCATGCATGGCGACGCCGCACTGCCTGCGCGCTACCTGCACTGGCTGCACGGCATGGCCGGCGCTGGCCACGAGCTGGCCCTGCATGGGCTGACCCACCGCGACGAAGGCCCGCCGTTGCGCGGCCTGCGCGACTATCTGCTGCGCCGCCACTACACCGCCGGCGAGGGTGAGTTCGCCGCCTTGTCCCACGCCGACGCGACCCGCCGCCTGAACGAAGGCCGGGCCTGGGCGCAGACCCATGGGCTGCCGATGAGCGGCTTTGTCGCGCCCGCATGGCTGCTGGGCGAGAGCGGCCTGCAGGCGGCGGCGGATGCCGGTTTTGCACACACGTGCACGCTGAACGAAGTCATCGCCCTGCCCCACCGGCAGGCCATGCCGGCACCCAGCCTCGTGTTCAGCACCCGTGCCGCCTGGCGGCGCGGGCTGTCGCTGGCGTGGAACCCGCTGGTGGCCCGTCGGGCGCGCCGCGCGCCACTGCTGCGGCTGGAGCTGCACCCGGGCGACGGCGACCACCGTGCCGTGGTGCGCTGCTGGACGGGCCTGCTCAGCGAAGCGCTGCGCACGCGCGCGCCGCTACGGCTGGCCGAGGCGGCACAGATGGCGCGGCGTTTCCAGGCTTAGACCCGCGCGGATGAAGCGCTGCGGCTGAGGTCCTGGCGAGGTGCGGCTGGGGCAGGCCACTCGGCCAGCACGGTCGCGACGGCGGTGTCGAGCTCTGCCCAACGTGCAGCAGGCAGGTTGGCGTCGGCCAGCGCCTCGTCGATCTGCGCGAACTGCAATTGCACCAAGCCTTCGAGCAGGGCCGCGACAGCGCGCTGCTGGGCGTCGTCGGCGGTGCGACCGCTCAGCGCGGTCAGGTCATGCAGTGCGTCGAGCCCATCCGGCGCCTGGCCGAGCACGGGCTGCAGCAAATGCTGCTGCAAATGGCAGAGCAGCTCGACGCCCGCGCAGGCGCGCCGCAGCGCGAGGCCACGGCGCTCCTTGGGCGCGCGGCGGCAGGCGTCGAACTGGTCGTTCAACACCCGCCGGAACTCGGCCAGCCGCGTCAGCACGTGACGCGGCGCCGGGTGGGCTACGGCCATCAACGCCAGTTGCGGCTGCTGGAGCTGCTGCGCGAGCCCAGCATGTGCCAGACCGCGAACACCAGGGTGCCAACGGCGGCAGCGACCAGGGCCGAACGGACCGGCTCGTCGCGCACGTAACCGATCGTCCGATCGGACGCATTGACGACGCGCGCACGCACGTCACGCATCACCGGCGCGACGGCATCACGCACGCCGCTGACACTTTCGCCCAGGTGGTCGAGGCCGCGGCGCGCGGCGCTCTCGGCCTTCTGCAGGCCATGGCGGGTGGCTTCGGTCGTTTCGCTGTACAGATCAGAGTGACCCATGGTGGTGTTCCTTGTTGAAGTTGTCGGGGACACCCCCTCAGGCAAACGGCGCGCCAGCCCCCCGGTCCGATCAACCGGCGCGTGGCTGGACGCTGACTTCGTTGACCACTTCGAGCGCACTGCCGGCCTGGCGGGCCACCGCCGTGATGCGCGCGCGCACGGCGGTACTGGGTGCGACGCCGCGCAGCCTGAGACGGCCACCGGCCACGTCGACGCTGATGGCCAGCCCCGCGAGCTGGTCGTCCAGCGCCAGCCGCGCCCGCACCGCGGCGGCCACGGCCTGGGGGCTGGCCGGCGCGGCGACGCCAGGCTGCCAGGCGACCAGCAGCGCCAGCGCGGCCAGCAGCGCCTTGCACTTCAGCAGCATGCCGGCAGCTAGTCGGCTGGCGAGTTGCCGTCGGCGGCCGTGGCGCCCTCGGCCGCGTATTCCTTCAACCGGTTGTACAAGGTCTTCAGGCTGATGCCGAGGACGGCGGCCGTGCGTTCCTTGTGGTGGTTGAAGTGACGCAGCGTGGCCAGCATCAGGGCGCGCTCGGCTTGCGCCACGCTGGACCCGATGGGCAGCGTGATGAAGGGCATGTCGGCATCGGCAGCTGGTACCTCGGCCGGCCGGACCGGGGCGGGTGCGACGCTGACCGGCGGCGCTGCCGCGGCCTCCTGCATGCTGGCGAGACTGCCCCAGCCCGAAGTGACCCCCGCTTCATTCGCGCTTGGCAGCCAGGTCTCGTCGATGGTGTCGCCCTGGGCCATCACATAGGCGCGCTGCACGACATTGCGCAGCTCGCGCACATTGCCGGGCCAGCCGTAGTCCACCAGCGAGGCCAGCGCAGCCGGCGAGAAGCGGCGCACGGTGCCCTCCTGCTCGCTGATGGCCGCCAGGAAGTGGTTGGCCAACAGCGGGATGTCGGCCGAGCGGTCGCGCAGCGGCGGCAACGAGATCGGGAAGATGTTGAGGCGGTAGAGCAGGTCTTCGCGCAGCTTGCCGGAGGCGACGGCCTGGTAGGGCAGGCGGTTGGTGGCCGCGACGATGCGCACGTCGGTCTCCAGCGCCGTCGTGCTGCCCACGCGCATGAAGCGCCCGGTCTCCAGCACGCGCAGCAGCTTGACCTGCAGTTCCAGCGGCATCTCGGTGATCTCGTCCAAGAACAGCGTGCCGCCACTGGCGCGCTCGAAGAAGCCTTGGTGCTGGCGCTCGGCACCGGTGAAGCTGCCCTTCTCGTGGCCGAAGATCTCGCTCTCGATCAGGTTGGGGCTGATTGCGCCGCAGTTGACGGCCAGGAAGGGGCGCTTGCGGCGGCGGCTGAGGTCGTGCACGGTCTGCGCGACGACCTCCTTGCCGGTGCCGGATTCGCCGGTGATGAAGACCGACACGCTGGTGCCGGCCACGCGCGAGATCTGCTCGTAGATGCGCTTCATCGGCGCGCTGCGACCCCACAGGTGGCCGAAGTGGCCGGACTCGTCGAGGTTGGCGGTCAGGTCCTGCACCTCGGCCTGCAGTGCTGCCGGCTTCATGATGCGAGACAGCACGCCTTGCAGCTGTTTCAGGTTGACGGGTTTGACGAGGTAGTCGGCCGCCCCCAAACGCAGCGCTTGGATGGAGGTTTCGAGATTGGCGTGGCCGGTGCACAGCACCACTTCTGAATTGGCCACCAGCTTGGGATCGGCCAGCAGGTCCATGCCGTTGCCGTCAGGCAGGCGCAGGTCCAGCAGCAGGATGTCCGGCTGTTGCAGCGCGATCTGCCGGCGGGCATCGCGCAGGTTGTGGGCCACGGCAACGGTGAATTTTTCGCCCGCAATCAGTTCGCGCAGCGAGGCTGCGGAGTCATGGTCGTCGTCCACCACGAGGGCGTGTGGCATGCGATTCGTTTCCTTCCGGCTTTGTTACTGAGATGGCCTGCATCGGGGAGAGTCATTTTGAACAGATTCGGCGGACGCAGGAAAAAAATGCCGGACTCTCAAAGGGTATCGGCCTGTATGGCATCGGGCATGCCGCCTGCTCCTCATTGAGCAGTGTGAACCGTAGCTACATGCTGAATCATGTTCAATCCCATGTTGCCTGCCACTGATTGCGGTGACGACCGGTCTGCGGTTCCAACGTTGAGCCGACTACTCGACGCCGCCGCGTTGGCCGCCGTGCTGTGGCTGGCGTGGGGCGCTTGCGGCAGCAGGCATCAGCATCGTCGCAGCGGCCGTTCGACGCGCCTGCCAGCGCCCGTTCAAACGTGGGAAGCCGAAGGGGGCAGGCCCGTGCCGGAGGAGCGCGCAACCGCCCTGTCGACACCCCGCGGCTGAGGCATCGGCAGGATTTACCGCAATTTGTGCGGGGCCGCTCGATTTGCTCGCGCCTTGAATAGGCAAGCCGTCACGGCTCAGGGCGGCCAGGCACGTCGATTGCCAAGCTGGTCATCTGGCGAATCAACGGAGGCCTATGACGCAATCCCACGGCTGGCGCCGTTTCAGCCGGGTCCGGGGCTTGGCAGCCCTGTGCCTGTTCGCAGGCACGGTGGCCTGCAGCAGCCTGGCCGAACAAGGGCCGCCGCCGGAACCCCTGGCCAGACGCCAAGTCGCGGAGCGCGTCACCATGCAGGGTCGCGACGGTCCGGTGAGCGCGACCGTCGAGGCCCGCGACCTGGCGCGGGTGCGCGCCGAGGGCAATGGGGCGTTGCTTGAACGCCACCTCGGCGTGCTTGCCGCCCAAGGAGAAACGCAGCTGCTTCGCGGCAACGCTGCGCGGTTGCTGATCGACGGGCCGGCCACCTTCGCGGCGATGAAGGCGGCCATCGCCGCGGCGCGCCATCGCGTGCTGGTGGAGTTCTACATCGTCGAGGACGAGGGCGTGGCGGCCGAGGTGGGCGAGCTGCTGCTGCGCAAGGCCGCCGAGGGCGTCGGCGTGGCCCTGATGTACGACAGCGTCGGTTCGCTGGGCACCGACGAAGCGTTTTTCGAGCGCCTGCGCCAAGGCGGCGTCGCGGTCTGCGCCTTCAACCCGATCAACCCGCTGGCGCGCCCCGGTCACTGGAGCTTGGTGGAGCGCAATCACCGCAAGCTGGTGGCCGTGGACAGCGATGTGGCCTTCACGGGCGGCATCAATCTCAGCAATGTCTACGCCAAGGGCTCCTTCGGCAGCGGAAGCCCCAGCCGCCCGGCTGCGGACGCAGCGGACGCCGACACCCAGGGCTGGCGAGACACCCAGGTCGAGTTGCGCGGCCCCGTCGTGTCGGCCCTGTCGCTGATGTTCCGCGAGTCCTGGATCAAGCAGGGCTGCGAGGGCAGCGTCCCGCCCGCGCCGCCGCCCCTGGTCGCCTCGCCGGGCCAGCGCGTCGTCAAGCTGGTGGCCGGCGACCCGCGACAGGGCATCAACCCGAGCTACACCCACCTGCTGCACGCCATCGGCGCTGCAGAGCGCAGCGTGCAGCTGACGATGGCCTATTTCGCACCGGGCTCCGAGTTCATCAAGGCGCTGTGCGACGCCGCCAGGCGCGGTGTCGCCGTGAGCCTGGTGCTGCCCGGGCGCAGCGACGTGAAGCTGGTATTGCATGCCGCCCGCGCGCGCTATGCGCAGCTGCTGGAGGCGGGCGTGCAGATCCATGAGATGAAGCAGTCCGTCATGCACGCCAAGACGGCCGTCGTCGACGGCGTCTATTCCAGCGTCGGCTCCAGCAACCTCGACTGGCGAAGCATCGTCGGCAACCACGAGGTCGACGTCATCGTGCTGGGCGACGACTTCGGCCAGCAGATGCAGACGCTGTTCGCACGGGATCTGGCGGTGTCCCAGCGTATCGAGGTTGGCGAGTGGTCACGCCGCGGGCTTGGGCAGCGCCTGCTGCAGGGTTTCGGCCGCTTGGTCGAACCGCTGCTTTGAAAGGCAGGCACGTCACCTGCCGTAAGAGCGCGGATTCTTAGCCTTACTCTGGAGTCACACCATGAACACTGACACCATGGATTCCACCTCCATGGCCAACACGGCAAACGCGGCCAACGCCGCAGCCGCGGAACGCTTTCTGAATTCAATGCGCCTGGAGCGCCCCCGTCGCCCAGGCGGCAGCACCATGGGCCGGCTGATGCGCCGCAGCCGCACGCGCACGGCCGGCATCCGGTTCGAGTGGGTGTTGCGGACCGTCGGGCCGGTGCTGCGCGTCGTGGCGACCTGGACGGATCATTACGGCCAGCCGCACCACACGTCGTTTTCGGTGCAATGCAACGGGCTTGAAGGGGCGCTGGACCGCGCCATCGCGGCGCGCATCTCCTGCGGGGCGCCCCTGCCCGACCGCGATGATCTATTGAAGCGCCTGCGCGAGGAATTCGCCACCGCGCCGCATATTGCCGCCCAGGTCGCCAGCGGCGCGCTGGACGGCCGCCTGCAGCCGGGCCACACCCTGCCGGCGACGGCCGTTCAGGGCAATTTGGCCAACATGGACGCCTCGGTGGCCTCGTCCCAGGCGAGCGGGTAAAGGCAGCGCGCCTGCGTCAGCAGCTCGGGGCGCCCGCCCCAGAGCGCGATCTGCTCGCGTACGGTCGCGAATTCGATGCTCATCAGCACGGCCGGCGCGTTCACGCGCGGGTTGTGCCGGGCGGTGGTGAAAGGCAGCAGTCCCAGGTAACGGCGATAGAAGGCGACGTGGCGAGGGTTGACCTCGATGATGAGGCGCTCGCAACGCGCTTTGCGGTGTGCATGCAGATACCCAAGGTGAAAGACCTGGGCCAGCACGCGCTTGGCGTTGTGCGAATGGCGGTCAACCGCCAAGCTGCCGAATTCGCACAGCTTGATGCCGGCGGCGCGCCAGTCGGCCAGTTCGGCTCCGAACAGCGCGTCGGCATGCAGGCCGCCCTTGCCATCGAAGCGCACCGACAGCGTGCCGACGATCTGCTCGCCGTTGCGCGCCGTGCAGACGATGTCGCCATCCTCGTTGCGGCTGCTGTAACGCTCACGCGTGACCATGAGGCCGCGGTCCCCGTAGCGACGCTCGACCAGGTCGTAGGCATCGCCATCCAGCGCACCGAAATCGCTGTCCAGCTCCAAGGGCGGGCCGCCATTGGGGTTGAGTGGCGTACGGCGGCTTTCTTCAAAAAACGGGATCATCGACAGCATCCTTGGCGCCCAACGCGCTGAGCCGCGGAGTCTAGGGATTGAAATGACCCATTCCCGTGACTCACACACACGGATACATCTAAGTCCGCGTCGGGTTTGGGTTTTTCCGTCACCCAGATCAGGGACAGAACGGTTGAGAACCGGAAAACGGCCGCGCCAGGGCGCGGCCGTTCGGTCTGCGGCAGACCAAATCAGGCCACGTACTTGCTCACCAAGCGGTTCATGTTGGTCAGCGACAGGCGGTGCATCTCGATCAACGCGATCAGCCCGTTGCGGTGCAGTTGCAGCACCTTGTCGTCGGCCAGTTCGGCGTACTTCTTCTCGTCCAAGGCCAGGAAGCCCTCGACGTCGAACTTCTCGCCGTTGGGCAGCGTGGCCTCGAAACGCATGTCCTGCAGCAGGTCCATCTCGACGAGCAGGTTGCAGATCAATCGGGTGCGCTCGGCTTCCTGCTCGAAGTTCTCAAGGAAGGCCTTGGCATTCAGCAAGAACTCGGTCGGTTGGCCGTCCTTGAACAGCGCCTCGCCCGTGGTGTCATTGAAGGCCGGCCACTTGTGGTCGTAGCAAACCGCGAGATTGGTCTCGCTGCCATCCAGGCGCGCCATCGCGAACGGGTAGCGGCGCACATAGGCCGGCACATAGCTGCCGGTCCACTTGTCGCCGTCGACGAACAGGTTGGAGCCGGCGCGCAGGCCCAGCACGGCCAGCGGCGCGACGGCGGGCTTGTTGTCCTCACCGGCGCTGCCGGCGCGCACGAAGACGATGGGGTATTCCTTGCAGGCGTCGGCAAATTCGACGGCAGCAAGGAAAACCGAGTTCTGGTCGGCAACGCGGCTGACGACGGCCTTGTCGGTGTCCAGCTTCAGGTTCTTGTGGACTTCACGGTCCAGCGGCAGCAGTTCGCCGTACATCGGGGGGTTGCTCATGTTTCTTTCTCTCCAGGTTCGGCCAGACGACTGACCAGCACTTTGTCCACACGCTTGCCATCGAGGTCCACGACCTCGAATCTCCAGGCGTCCCACTCCACCACATCGGTCGTGCGCGGCAAGCGCCCCAGCAGCAGCATGATCATGCCGGCCAGGGTGTTGTAGCGCCCACGGTCCTCCTCGGGCAGTTCCTTCAGACCCAGGCGGTCCTTCAGCTCGGGCACGGGGATCAGGCCGTCGATCAGCCAGCTCCCGTCCTCGCGCTGCACCGCCCAGGCATCGCCATCGCTCGGGGCATTGAACTCCCCGGCAATGGCTTCCAGCACATCGCGCACGGCAATGACGCCCTGCACCTCGCCGTACTCATCGACAACGAAGACCAGCGGCGCGTCCGACACGCGGAAATGATCCAGCAGCTCCATGCCCGACAGCGTCTCGGGCACGAAGAGCGGCGGTTCCAGCCCCACCGTCAGGTCCAGCGGCAGGCCTTCGAGCATGCCGGCCAGCAGCGCCGGCGCATTGGCCACGCCGAGCACCTCGGCCAGGCCGCCGCGGCAAACCGGGTAGCGGTTGAAGCCATGCTCGCGCAGCACCGCCAGCACCTCGGCCGGCGTCGCGTCGACATCCAGCCAGGCGATCTCGGCACGCGGGATCATCATCGAGCCGACCTGGCGTTCGTCGAGGCGGAAGACATTGCGCACCATCTGGTGCTCATGCTCCTCGATGACACCGGCATCGCGCCCTTCCTCCAGGCTGGCAGCAATCTCTTCCTCGGTCACGCCGCGCTGGGCCCGGTCGCGCAGGCCAATCAGCCCGAGCGTCGCCTCGGTGGAAATGCTGAGCAACCGCACCAGCGGACGCGTCAGCAACGAGATGACATTCATCGGCGGCGCCACCAGGCGGGCCACCGTTTCGGGGTAGATCTGGCCGACGCGCTTGGGCACCAGCTCGCCGAACACGATGGTCAGCAGCGTGATGATGACGACCACCAGCGCCGTCGCCGTGATCTGCGTCGCCTCGGGATGCAGGCCGAAGGTCTGGCTCAGCCAATGGGACAGCGGGCCCGAGAAGGCCGCGTCGCCGACGATGCCGTTCAACACGCCGATGCCGGTGATGCCGATCTGCACCGTCGACAGGAATTTGGTCGGGTTGTCGTGCAGGTCCATCGCGGCCTGCGCGCCGCTCTCGCCGCTTTCCACCATCACCTGCAGCCGGGCCTTGCGGCTGGCGGTCAGTGCCATCTCCGACATCGCGAACAGGCCGTTGAGAAAGATCAGGAAGAGAACGAGTGCGGTGTCCATCGGTCGCGCCAGACCCGGGAAAACCCCAGGCAGCGCAGGTCAAAAACGAAGCCCGGGAGACTATCAGAAGGCCATGACACGGCCCATCGTGCGATCCCTCGCTTCCGGGCCTTCGCGGCCGGGACAATCGGGTCATGAACTATTTGATCGGTGATGTCCAAGGCTGCTGCGACGCCTTGGAGCGCCTGCTGCAACGCCTGGACTTCTCGCCATCACGCGACCGGCTCTGGCTGCTTGGCGACCTCGTCAACCGCGGCCCGGCCTCGCTGGCCACGCTGCGGCGGCTGGCGGCCCTGGGCGAAGCAGCCACCTGCCTGCTCGGCAACCACGACCTGCACCTGCTGGCCGCCGCCCATGGCGTGCGCCGCCCGCACCGGGGCGACACGCTGGACGACATCCTGGCCGCCCACGACCGCGACACGCTGACCGACTGGCTGCGCCACCAGCGACTAGCCGTCTTCGAGGCCGGCTGGCTGATGGTGCATGCCGGCGTCGTGCCGCAATGGAGCCGCGAGGACACGCTGGCATTGGCCGCCGAGGTCGAGACCGTGCTGCGCGGGCCCGCCCTGCCCGACTTCCTGCGCGCCATGTACGGCAATGAACCGGCGCGCTGGGACCCCGACATGGCCGGCACCGAGCGGCTGCGCTTCACCGTCAATGCGCTGACACGGCTGCGGTTTTGCAGCGCCGACGGCGAGATGGATTTCAAGACCAAGGACGGCGCCGGCGCGGCCCCCGAAGGCTTCATGCCTTGGTTCGACGTGCCGGGCCGGCGCACTGCGGACACGCCCATCGCCTTCGGCCACTGGTCCACGCTCGGCCTGCTCGACCGGCCGCATCTGCTCGGCCTGGACACGGGCTGCATCTGGGGCGGCCAGCTGACCGCCGCACGCGTGGACGGCCTGCAGCGCGAGATCATCCAGGTCGATTGCGAGCAGGCGCAGCGCCCGGGCTCATGAGGCAACACGCTTAGAATGCGCAGCCCCCGGAAGCGTGGGAGAGTGGTTTAATCCAGCGGTCTTGAAAACCGCCGAAGGTGTGAGCCTTCCGTGAGTTCGAATCTCACCGCTTCCGCCAGTCTCAAGCTCAACGGCCCGCAAGGGCCGTTTTTCGTTGTTCCGGCTTAGAGTTGCATGGGCGTGCCTCGCGCCAAGGTCGAGGCGGCGCCGGCAGGAGCGAACAGGATGGGCATCCAATCCAGCAAGGTCAGACGACGGGGCAAGCAGGCCTTGCGCCGCCGGCGCGCGCCGCTGACCGGGCTGACCACGTTCAAGCCTGCCGACGCGCACCGGTATCAGGAACTCTTCGAGGCCAACCCCCTGCCGATGTGGGTGTATGACCTGCAGACGCTGCAGTTCCTTGACGTCAACGAGGTGGCTTGCCAGAAGTACGGCTACACGCGCGACGAGTTCCTGACCATGACCATCCGCGACATCCGCCCGCCCGAGGATGTCGCCGCGATGGAGCAGTCCGTGCGCCTCACGCCGACGCAGGTTTTCAACTCCGGCGTCTGGCGGCACCTGTTGCGAGACGGCCGCCTGATCTACGTCGAGATCACGTCGCACGAGCTGGTCTACCGGGGGCGACCGGCGCGCTTCGTCGCGCCGCTGGACGTGACGCAGCGCGTTCAAGCCGAGGCGGCGCTGCGCGAACGCGAGGCCGGCTTGCGGCGCGCGCAGGGCCTCGCCCGGCTCAGCCATGTGGTGACGCGCCTCGACGGCGCCTTCGAGAGCTGGTCGGACACCCTGCCGCAGCTCGCCGGCTGTGCGCCTGAGGCGATGCCCCTCGACACGCGCAGCTGGATGAACCGCTTCGTGCACCCGGCGGACCGGGACGGCTTCCGCAGCCATTGCCTGGAGGCGGCGCGGACACGGGCCAAGGTCGAAGTCGAGTACCGCCTGGTGCGCCCGGACGGTGAGGTGGTGCAGGTGACCCAGGTCATGGAGCCGCTGGAGGACACGACGCAGATCGGCAGCCTGCGCTGGTTCTCCACGCTGCAGGATGTGACGACACAGAAGGCCGCACAGGCCGCCATGCGCAGCCTCAACGAGGAACTGGAACGCCGCGTGGCGCTGCGCACCGCGCAGCTGGAAGCGTCGAACCGGGAGCTGCTCGCCGCGACCCGCGCCGCCGAACGGGCCAACCAGGCCAAGAGCGAGTTCCTGAGTCGCATGAGCCATGAGCTGCGCACGCCGCTGAAC
Source organism: Pelomonas sp. Root405 (assembly GCF_001425165.1). Lineage (GTDB taxonomy): Bacteria > Pseudomonadota > Gammaproteobacteria > Burkholderiales > Burkholderiaceae_C > Pelomonas. Next base: position 1,158,660 of record NZ_LMDU01000001.1, on the reverse strand, counting down.
GCCATCATCGGCTTCTCGCAGCTGCTCGCCACACCGGGCCACGGCTTCGCCGCGGAGCGCCAGGCGGCCTACAACACACACATCTTCAAGGCCGGCGAACACTTGCTGGTGCTGATCGGCGACCTGCTGAACCTGGCCCAGGTCGAGGCCGGCAAGATCAGCCTGGACATGCAGCGGCTGCCGCTGCGCGAGGTGCTGGCGGAGTGCGAGGCCATGATCACGCCCCTGGCCGAGGGCCGTGGCCTGTTGACCCGCATCGCGGCAGCGCCTGACACGCTGGCCGTCGTGGCGGATCGCACCCGCTTCAAGCAGGTGCTGCTGAACCTGCTGTCCAACGGCATCAAGTACAACCGCCCGGGCGGCGCGCTGGAATTACGCATCGCCACACCGGAGAACGCGCGAGTGCGCGTCGAGGTGATCGATGGCGGCCGCGGCCTGAGCCCGGCGGAGCTGGGGCAGCTTTTCGAACCCTTCAATCGCCTGGGCCATGCCAGCACCGGCGCTGACGCGGTGGAAGGCACGGGGCTGGGGCTGGTGGTCAGCAAGCATCTGGTTGAACTCATGGGAGGGCGCATCGGCGTTGACAGCACGCCCGGCGTGGGCAGCTGCTTCTGGGTCGAGCTGGCGGGCGGTGTGGAAGCCCAGCCGCCGTCGCCGGCCCATCCGGGTGCGGAGCGGCCGCAGGCAGCGGCCGGCCAGCCGCCGCACCACACGGTGCTGCTGGTCGAGGACGACGTGCCGAGCCGGGAACTGGTGCAAGCGCAGCTGCAGCACCGGCCGGACCTGCGCGTGATCACCGCGGCCAATGGGCGCGAGGGCGTCGCGCTGGCGCTGGCCCATGCGCCGGCGGTCATCGTCATGGACAACGGCATGCCCGAGCTGACCGGCCGCCAAGCCCTCCAGCTGCTGGCGCAGGACGCGCGGACCGCCAGCATTCCGGTCATCGCCATCAGCGCCGGCACCGAGGCCGAGGCCATGCCCGGCACGGCCGAGGAGCAAGCCCGCTGGTTCCGCCGCGTGACCAAGCCATTCGCCCGAGACGACCTGCTGCGGGCCATCGACGACGCCATCGACAACGCCATCCACGGCGGCCAGAGCTGAGCGCCCGGCGCAGGCCTCAGGGCATCCGCCCCGCCAGCAACGCGGGCACCTGCTCAGCCGGCACCGGCTTGCAAAAGCCGAAGCCCTGCATCAGGTCGCAGCCCATCGCGATGAGGGCCGCCTCATCCGCAGGCAGCTCGACACCTTCCGCAACAACCACCATGCGCATCGCATGTGCCACCCGCACCATCGACTCGACCAGCATGTGGGACTCGGCATTGGCCGACAGCCCATGCACGAACAGCCGGTCGATCTTGAGCTTGCGGCAGCGGAAGCGGCGCAGATAGGCCAGCGAGCTGTAGCCGGTGCCGAAGTCGTCGATGGCCAGGCCGTAGCCCAGGCCCTGCAGCGTGAAGACGAAGGAGTCGGGCTTGTCGATATCCTCGAAATCGGCGCTTTCGGTCAGCTCGAACTCGACCTCCTGCGGCCCCAGGCGCAGCGTGCGCAACTGCTGCAGGAAACGCTCGCGGTGCTGGGCCTTGCGGCACTGCTCCCACGACAGGTTGAGGGCGACGGTGGGGCAGCTGAGCCCGGCGGCCCGCCAGGTGTCGAGGTCGCGCCGCAGCACGGACAGCGCAGCCAGCCCCAGCTCGACGATGAGCCCGGAACTCTCGGCCACCGGAATGAACTCGGCCGGCGATACCCAGCCTCGCACGGGGTGGTGCCAGCGCGCGAGTGCCTCGAAGCTGTGGATGCGGCGTTGCGCGTCGTACTGCGGCTGGTAGGCCAGCGAGAACTGCCCCTCGGCCAGCGCCGTGCGCATGTCGTTCTCGAGCGCGAGCCGCGAGTGCAATGCTGCGCCGATCTGCGCCGTGAAGAGCTGGAAGCTGTGGGTGCCGAGCCGCTTGGCATGGCGCATGGCCGCGTCGGCGCAGCGCAGGGCTTCGCTGGAGTCGCCGGCATGCTCAGGCAGGAAGGCCGCACCGGTGCAGAAGTGCACGTTCAGCCATTGGGCATCGTGCAGCACGGGCTGGGTCAGGCTGGCGTGCAGGCGCTGCACCTCCTCGCGCAGCGCCTCTTCCGTCAGGCCCGGGCTGAACAGCAATGCGAACTCGTCGGCGGACAGGCGCGCCACCTGATCGCCGGGGCGGCAGAGCTGGCGCAGGCGCAGGCCGGTGGCCTGCAGCACCGCGTCACCGGCGGCATGGCCGTACTGGTCGTTGACCTGCTTGAAGTTGTCGATGTCGAGGATCAGCAGCGTGGCGCCCTCGCCCTGTTGCAGCGCCCGCTCCAGCAGGCCGCGCATGTGCTCGCGGTTGGGCAGGTCGGTCAGCGCGTCGAAGCGGGCCAGATAGCGGGTTCGGCGCTCGACTTCCTTGATCTGGGCGCGCAGGCGTTTGGAGAACAGCCAGGCCAGGCCGGCGGTGGCCAGCAGCGTGCCGAAAGTGGCCACCAGGAACTGGGCGAGGTCCACCCACATCGGCATGCGGCTGGCTTCGACGATCAGCGCGCCAACGCGGCGGCCGTTGGCCACGACCGGCACTTCGACCTCGGCCACACCGGCCATGCCGGCCAGACCGGAACTTGCGGATGCCGGGCGCGAATAGCGCGTGAACTCGCGCCCGGCACTGTTGATGAGCCGCGCGTTCAGCACGGCCGGGCTCTGGGCCAGCGCGGCCAGGCTTTCGGCGGCATCGGCCTGGCTCTCGAACACCAGCGCGGCCGAGACCGTCTGCGCCACGATGCTGGTCTGCGTCCGCAGGTCCTTGAACTGGCGGTCCTGCAGCCGGGCGTACTGCAGCAGGCTCAGCACGACGGCGAAGATCAGCAGCGTGGCCAGCGCCAGCACGAATTCGCGGCGACGGTCGAGGACGTCGATCAACGCTGGCTTCATGACGCGGGCTGCTGGTGGCGGACGAAACGGGCCAGGCGCAGGAGCTTGGTGCTGATGTCGAGGCCGGCGCGGCGTGTGGCGTCCAGCTCGACGTCAAAGACGATACGCCCGTCTTCGATCTGCAGGTTGATCATGGCGCCGTGGTCCAGCATGGCGCTGGCGTCGGAGACCACCAGCACGGGCGCGTCCGCCAGGGCGGCCTTGAGCGCGGGCATGGGCGTGGGCGTGGACACATAGAGCAGCTGGCAATGGACGGCCTGGTCCAGCTTGGCAAGCCGGCGCACTTCGACGCTGAGGTGGCGGATGGGCCGGCCTTGCAGCGCCTGCAGCGCGGTCTCGACGCGCCCTTCGCCCAGCGTGCACACGGGCAGGCTGCGGCCCGCAGCTTCACGCCCCGCGGGCCAGGTGACGAACATCAGCGCGCGATAGATGACCTCGGCCTTCAGCATCTCGGCACTGGCCGCCTGCGCCGCTGCCTGCTGGACCGGCAGCAGGCACAACGCCAGCATCCACCACGCGGTCCGGCGCGTGCGCCAGCCCGGGCGGGGAATGAGCATGCAAAGCCGCATCACCGCATGCCGTCAGAACGAGACGGTCCAGTCGACGCGCAGGCTGCGCCGGGGCTGAGGGATGGCGCTCAGCGGCGTGTCGGGCGTGGCGGGGTCGAGGTTGCGCCGGTCAAGCGCGTTGTCGACGTGCAGGGCCAGCGTCTGCTGCTCGGCCATGCGCCAGCGCAGGTGGGCGTTGACGATGACCGTGGACGGCACCTCGACGCGACCCAGTCGCGGCCCCAGCAGCGACCACTCGACACCGAGCTGCGCGCGCTGCCATTCGGGCGAGATGACATGGCCCTTGAACATCCAGCTGGCCGCGTTGGTCAGCCGTTCGCCGGCGTCGTTGTGCGCATCCACCCAGGAGGCGCTGACGCGCCAGAGCCAGCCGCCGGGCATGCGCTGCTCCAGCCCGAGGTCCACCCCTTTGAGGCTGACCCGGCCGACGTTGCGCGACTGCAGGACGGCGTCGGGCTCGGCGCTCAGCGGTTGCAGCTCGATGAGGCGACGCATGCGCGTGTAGTAAGCGTTGGCGCTGAGCGCCTGGCCGCTGGGCAGCAGGTATTCCCAGGCGGCGTCCACCGAGTTCAGCCGCTCCGGCGTCAATGCGGGGTTGGCGACCTGCGATATGCCGCCGTCGTCGTAGAAGCGCTCATAGGCGTTAGGCGTGCGGAAGGCGCGCGCCCACATCAGCTTGAACGACTGTCTCTCGTCGGGACGGAAGGCGAGCACGGCGCGCGGCGACACCGCCGGCGAGAAGCCGCGCACATGGTCCAGACGCAGACCCGATGTCAACTGCAGCGTCGGCGTCAGGCGCCACTGGTCCTGCGCGTAGACGGCAGCGAAATCCTGCGAGACCGTCGAATCGAGAACGACTTGGTAGGGGTCGAGGTCGTAGTTGCGCTGCACCACATGAGGCGCCGTGCGCAGCTCTGCGCCAACCATCAGCTCGTGGTTGCGCAGGCCACGCCACAGCACACGCCCCTCCAGCGTCAACCAGCGCGCATGCGCGTCGTCCCGGTTGATGAGTTGCGCCGCCGGTTCGCCGAACACGTAGCTGCCGGTGTAGCTGTAGTGGGCGACGCTGAGGCGCACGTTGCGCCGCAGGTCGTTGACCCAGCCTTCGTCATAGGCCACCTCACCCAGGATCTGGCTGTCGACATAGGTCGTGCCCGGCACGCCGGCCAGCGTGCCGTACGGCGCCGTCGCGGCATCCTTCTCGCGCCGCACGGCGCTCAGGGACGCACGCCAGGCGCCCAGGCGGTACTTGGCCAGCAGGGCCAGTTGGCGCTCGCCGTCCAGGCCGCGCACCCAGCCGTCCGGCGTGCCGAGTTCGGGCAGATAGAGGTTTTCTCCGTCGGTGCGCTGGGCGTTGAGGCCGATGAAGAAGTCGCCGTGGCTGGCACTGCTGGCGCCGTAGTGCATCTCGGCGCGGCGCTGTCGGTGTTCGCCCAGGCTGGCCGTCATGGACAAGCCGGGCGCGTCGGCGCCGTCCAGCGTGACGATGTTGACGACGCCAAGCAGCGCATTGCTGCCATAGATCGACGAGCCCGGCCCCTGCACGAGTTCAACGCGCTTGACCCACTCGGCCATGACCGGCAGCTCCAGCTGCGGCAGCCCCTGGTCGTAGATCGCATCGTTGAGACGCTGGCCATCGACGGCCATCAGCGTGCGCGAGCTGTAGTCGCCAGGGCGGTTGAAGCCGCGCAGTCCCAGCGTGCTGTACGTGCGCGAGTTGCCGATGTAGACGCCGGGCAGCCGCGCCAGCATGTCGCCAATGGTCTGGTGGCCGAGCCGGCTGGACTCTTCGCGGCCGATGACGGTGACCGCGGCCGGCGCGTCCATCAGGCTTTGCGCATAGCGCGACGGGCCCTGCACCTCGCGTTTCAGCAAGGCTTGCAGGGCGTCATCGTCGGCATCGGCGGGCGAAGCCTGGGCAGCAAGTGGGAGTACCAGGCAAATCAGCGCGGCCAGCGCCAGAGGTCGGTACACCATGAGGTCTGTCGCCATGCTGCGGCACGGCTGTCGTTTTTGAAGGTGCTGGGAGCTTAGCTTTCAGCCCCTTTGCAAGCCTTGTCAGATTTCACGGCGCGGCGCCACAGGCGCGCCCGGACGCCCTATTTTGGGGAGGGCTCCCTATCCCGACCGACGCATCAAGGCTTGGCCGTGTAGCGCGTGTGAAAGCGCCGGCCCTGCAAATCCGTCGCCTGCAGCCACAGCTCGGACGCGACCGCGCCGACGGGCGTGAAGGCAGAGCCCAGCGTGACTGACGCACGCGGGGGCAGCGGGACCGCGGTGTCCATCACCGTCGGCGCGCCGCCGGCGGCGGGCGTGAAGACGCGCTTGACCTCGATGACCCGCAGGTCAGGGTTGGCTGCGGCCCAGGTGGCCCAGTTGATGGTCAGCGTGCCGCTCTGCAGGCTGGCGCCTGCCAATGGGTTGGCCACCGACACGCCGTCCATGACGGGGAAGCGCGCCGCCCCCGGCTCACCCAACACATCGGCGCGCAGCCAGGCACTGCGCGTTTCGGCGACGCCGGCGTAGCTGTAGTTGATGAGGTACTTGGCGCCGCGCACGCTGTCGACGCTGCCGATCCAGCCAACCGCCGAGCGCTGGATGGCGAGGTCACCGACGCCGCCCGTCGGGATCAGGTTGGTGGCGCCCGGTGTCGTCGACACGCAAAGCTGCGGCCGGTTGCAATAGCCGAACGGGATGCTGAAGCCGCCAGGCAACTGCACGGTCGCGGCGCTGATCAGCGGGATGGGCGGGTTGCCTGGCAGCGGGTCGGGCGTCTGCGCCTGGATCTCGACCTGCAGGCCGATACCGGGGTTGGGGACGACGGCGGTGCTGGCCGTGCCGTCGGCGTTCAGCGCCATGAAGCCCAGCGGCTGCACGGCGACGGCCAGCTTCTTGCCGTTGCCGACCAGGTTCCACTTGTTGGTGGTGGTCGCCGCCTTGTTGAAGCTGACGACGTCGCTGAACAGTTCGACGACGGTGCCGGTCGAGTCGCTGATGACGGCGCCCACCATCACCTTGGCGCAATTGCCCGTGGCCGGCGCGTCGTCGGCGCAACCCAGCAACTGGAATCGGCCGAACTGGCGGTTGGCGGTCGTGTAAGTGGACAGGATGCCGGCCATGTTCACCTTGGAGCGGCCGTTGTGCTTGTCGTAGCCGGCCAGCAGCGGCGAGTCCAGCAGCCGGCTGACGTCCTGGCCCTGGGCGATGAGCTGGTTGAGCGCGGCGCCGAGGTCGTCCAGGCCCGGCAGGTTGGCCAGCAGGGTCGAGGCGCTCGTCGCAGCCTTCAGCGTCGACGTGATGGCGGTGGCCGGCGCGGCGTCGCTGGTCTTGAGCAGTTCGGTGTGGGCTTTCGGCAGTTCGACAACGACTTCGGCCGTTGGCGCGGCGAGGAACTTGTTGCCGATCTGCAGCAGCGGCACGTTCAGCCGCGAGCGGGCGAGATTGACGCGCACCGCCTCGATGAGCAGGTCATGCGGGCTCTTGTTGGCGGCAAAGTTTGCGTCGGCCAGCAGGTCCAGCGTCTTGGGGTCGGTGAACTTCAGGTCGGTCAGCTGGGTCTTGACGAGCGTCTTCAGGAAGTCGCCGGCGGCGGGGACGGCGCTGGCCATCTGCGTGAGCTGGCTGGCGCTGGTGGCGGCGGCGGCAAAGACGGGTGCCGGCTCGGTGCCGAGCGACAGCGCGACGATCGCCTGGGTCAGCGGCGTCACATGGCCCACCATGGCGGCCGTGATCGTCGGCACCGCCGAATGCAGCACCTGCATGGTGCCGGCGGCGTCCAGGCCACGGGCCTGGATGAACAGCGGCGCGGCGGGGTTGTTGACCGACAGCGTCAGGTTGTAGCTGCCGTCGGCTGCATGGGTCGTTGCCGTGCCAACGGCCTTGCCCTGGCCGTCAACAACGCTGACCTGGGCATTGACCAGGGGCGCGCCGGTGGCGGCGACACCGCGCAGCGTGGGCGGTTTCTCCAGCGGCGGCGTGCCGCCATCGCCGCCACCGCCGCCTCCGCAGGCAGCGAGGAGCAGGGTCAGGGACAGGGCAGCAAGGCGGTACAGCATGGCGCGGGCGGTGAACTGGGCTTTGTCCAGTTTGCCGCGCCCGCCTATCTGGCAGTGGGCCGTAAAAGGCCCGGAATCAACGGCTGATCTGCACCCAGGCCAGCTCCAGCCAGTTGTCGGGCCGGTGCACCGCCGTGACATTCCCCCGCGCGCCCCAGGGCACGACCTGGCGGTGCAGCGGGATCACGTTGACCTGCTCGCGCAGTTCGGTCAGCGCGCCGCGGATGAGCTGCTCGCGCTTGGCGGCGTCGGCCTCGACGCTCGACTGCGCCGCCAGCGCGTCGGCCTTGTCATTGCGGAAGCCGCCGAAGTTGTAGTTGCCCACGCCCTTATCGCCGCGGTTGCGGTAGAGCGGCGTCAGGATGCTGTCGGCATCGGTCACCGAGCCGCCCCAGCCGTACAGGTAGAGGCTGGTGTCGTACTTCTCCAGCTTGGGGAAGTAGATGACGCGCGGCATGGCGTTGACCCGGACCTTGATCTTCAGCTGCGCCCACATCGATGCCAGCGCCGTGCAGATTTCCTCGTCGTTGATGTAGCGGTTGTTGGGGCAGTCCAGCGTCACCTCGAAGCCGTCGACAAAACCGGCCTCCTGCATCAGTTTCCTGGCGGCCGCCAGGTCGTGGGGCAGGCGGGTCTGCAGGGCCGGGTCGTCGAAGGAGGCGGTGCTGGACGGCGTCAACGCGCCCGTCGGCACCGACAGGCCGCTCATCAGCTTGGTCCTCAGCGCCTCGACGTCGATGGCCTGGTAGAGCGCGCGGCGCACGCGCACGTCCTTGAACGGGTTCTTGTCACCCGCGACATTGCCGTACAGCAGCTTGTCGCGCGCCTGGTCCATGCCGATGAAGACGAGGCGGTTCTCGGGGCCTTCGATGACCTTGACGCCGGCCGTGTTGCGCAGCCGTGCGATGTCGCGTGGCGCGGGGTCGAGCACGAAGTCGATCTCGCCGGATACCAGCGCCGCCAGCCGCGTCGCGTCGGTCGCGATGGGCGTGTAGACGACCTCCTGCACATTGCCCTGGAACTTGTTCCACCAGTTCGGGTTGCGCTTGAGCACGGTCTTGATGCCGGGCTGGCGACTGGTCAGCATGAACGGGCCGGTGCCGTTGGCGTGCAGCGCCGTATAGCTCTCTTCCTTGTTCTTGAAGTCCAGCGGCTTGGTGACCTTGTGCTTCTCGGACCAGCTGCGGCTCATGATCCAGAGCTGGTCGATGTGCTGCAGGAAGATGGGGTTGAAGGTGGTCAGCTGGAAGTCCACCGTCAGGTCGTCGACCTTTTTCGCCGTGCCGACGGCATTGGCCCAGACGGCGATCTGCGAAGTGGGCGCCTTGGCGCGCTGCACCGAGAAGACGACGTCATCCGCCGTCAGCGGCGTGCCGTCGTGGAACTTGACGCCAGGGCGCAGCTTGAAGCGCCAGGCCAGCGGCCCGGTCTGCTTCCATTCCATCGCCAGCCCCGGCACGATGGCCAGCTTGGCGTCGCGATTGGTCAGGCGCTCGTAGACCTGGCCGTTGACCATGTTGGTCAGGCTCTCGTTCTGCGAGTGCGGGTCCATGGTCTGCGGGTCACCCTGGCTGGCCCAACGCAATGTCTGGGCGGACGCGCCACAGGCGGCCACGAACAAAACTACACCCATCCACCGCTTCATCGCTGATCTCCCAACTGCTTGAACATGCAGTTTAGGAGGCCGGCAAAGCCCGTGCCTCAGCCCCGCGTCAGCCGCGCCTCAGCGCTTGCCGAGCGGGTTCCAGAGTTCGTCGAGCTGGGGGAAGTTCCAGTTCTCCGGCGGCTCGCGGCCGGCGATGCGGTCACTGGTGCCGGGGGCCGCCAAGTCGATGAGCTGCAGCGGGATGGGCATGCCCGATTTGGTCGAATAGAAAACCTTGACCTGTGGCGAGACGAGCGATGCAGGGTTCTGGTCAACGACCACCGCCAGGCGGCCGGACTGCAGGCGCACCAGCGTGCCGGTCGGATAAATGCCAACGCTCTTCACGAAGGCCTGGAAGATGACCGGGTCGAACTGGCCCTTCCACTGCGACATGCGCTGCAGCGAGCCGGCGGGGTCCCAGGCCGACTTGTAGGGCCGCGTCGACGTGATGGCGTCGTAGACATCGCAGACGGCGCCCATGCGGGCGAGCTGGCTGATCTGATCACCGGCCAGCTTGTGCGGGTAGCCGGTGCCGTCCATCTTCTCGTGGTGGTGCAGGCACACGTCCAGCGCCGCTGCCGGCACCTTGGCGCCCTCGTGCAGCAGCTCCCAGCCGCGCTGCGGGTGGCTCTTCATGACGCCGAACTCGGCGTCCGTCAGCGCGCCGGGCTTGTTCAGCACCTCCAGCGGCATCTGCATCTTGCCCACGTCGTGCAGCAGCCCGGCCAGGCCGGCCTCGCGCTGCTCGGCATCGCTCAGCCCCATCTGGCGGGCCAAGGACACCATCAGGCCGCAGACCGCGACCGAGTGCATGTAGGTGTAGTCGTCCTTGTTCTTGAGCCGCGCCAGGCTCAGGAAGGCCGACGGGTTGCGCGCCAATGTGGACGTGACCTCGTCGACGATGGGCAGGCAGACCTCGCTATCGATGGCCTTGCCCAGCCGCGCCTCGCCGAACAGCGCGATGACAGCGACCTTGGCGCGGCCGATCACCTCGGCGGCCCGACCCAGCTCGTCCTCCATGCCGACACGCGCAGCCGACGTGACCGAGGTGGCAGCCACGGCCGGCGTAGCCGGGGGCGGCACGGCAACGGCCGGCGGCACCACGTCACCACCCTTGCTGACGTCGATCCAGACGGCCGGCACGCCGCTGGCTTGCAGGGCGGCAAGGTCAGCGGCGGCGGTCAGCACGAACTTCGTCTTCCAGAACGGATGTGACAACCAGGCACCCTCCATCGCCTGGAGATACATGCCCAACCTCACCTCGCCCGTGGATATTTTTTTCAACATGACAGCGCCGTCTTGCTGGCGCCGAGTATCCGCGCCGCCCCGTGGGCACGCGTGCCGGCGAACGTGCAGCCTGCACGCTTTCCGTTACAGGCATGAAAAAGCCGCCCGGGCGGGCGGCTTGTGACGAACCGGCGCGTTCGGCCGGTCAGCGCAGCTTCGGCTGCGGCACCGTCGCCAGTTCGGTCGGCAGCGTGCTGATGTACTTGGCGATGGCCTTCAGTTCCGCATTGCTGAACTGCTTGACCTGGCCGACCATGATGGCGTTGTTGCGCCCCACGTTGGCATTGCGCTCGGTCTTGTAGGCCTTCAGGGCAACCGTCAGGTAGTCGGCGTGCTGGCCGGCCAGCTTGGGGTAGCTCGGGTCGATGGCCTTGCTGAAATTGGCGCCGTGGCAGGAGATGCATGCGCCCTTGTTGAGCAGCTCGGCCACATTGGCCGCCGGCGCGGGGACGCTGTCGGCAGCGGCCGGCCGCTGGGCCTGCTGCTCGTAGAAGGCGGCCATGTCGGCCATGTCCTGATCGGTCAGCGAGGCGGCAATGCCGCGCATCGTCGGGTGCTTGCGATCGCCCTTGGCATAGGCCTGCAGCGCCGCCACGATGTACTTGGCGTTCTGGCCCGCGATCATGGGCACCTTGTGGATCTCGGGGAAGCTGGCCTGGTAGCCCGGAATGCCATGGCAGCCGATGCACATCGCGACCTTCTTCTCTCCGGCCTTCACATCCTGGGCCTGGGCGGCCAAGGCGGTCAGGGCAGTGGCCAGGGCGAGCGAGATCTGCAGCAGTTTTTTCATGGTCCCGGGAGGTGTCTTGTCGTGAGCGGCGGCGATTATAGGGGCCCACCTATACTGGCTCGGCACCCCCGGCCCAGGCCCTTTCCCCTCTGCACGCCCCATGAAATTCCAAGGCTCCGACCAGTACGTCGCCACCGCCGATCTGATGCTCGCGGTCAATGCGGCGGCCAAGCTGCAGCGCCCCTTGCTGATCAAGGGCGAGCCCGGCACCGGCAAGACCATGCTGGCCGAAGAGGTCGCCACCGCCCTGGGTATGCCGCTGCTGCAGTGGCATATCAAAAGCACCACCAAGGCGCAGCAGGGGCTGTACGAATACGACGCCGTCAGCCGGCTGCGCGACAGCCAGCTCGCCGGCATCGAGGGCAGCGACCGCGTCCGCCACATCGAGAACTACATCGTCAAGGGCGTGCTGTGGCAGGCCTTCGAGGCCGACCAGCCGGTCGTGCTGCTGATCGACGAGATCGACAAGGCCGACATCGAATTCCCGAACGACCTCCTGCGCGAGATCGACCGCATGGAGTTCTATGTCTACGAGACGCGCCAGCTGATCAAGGCCCGGCACCGGCCGCTGGTGTTCATCACGTCCAACAACGAGAAGGAACTGCCGGACGCCTTCCTGCGCCGCTGCTTCTTCCACTACATCAAGTTCCCCGATGCCGCGACGATGCAGAAGATCGTCGACGTGCACTTCCCGACGCTCAAGAAGGACCTGCTGGCCGCAGCTCTGAAGAACTTCTACGACGTGCGCAACCTGCCCGGCCTGAAGAAGAAGCCCAGCACCTCGGAGCTGATCGACTGGCTCAAGCTGCTGGTCGCCGAGGACGTGCCCGTCGAGGCGCTGCAGTCCAAGGACGAGAAGGTCACCATCCCGCCGCTGGTCGGCGCCTTGCTGAAGAACGAGCAAGACCTGACGCTGTTCGAGAAGCTCGTATTCATGCAGAGAAACAACCGCTGATGGCTACCAATGATTTCGACCGCGCGATGCGCGAGGGCTTTGCCGATGCCATCGGCTTTGTCGGAGGCGCCCTGGCCGGCTGGGGGCTGGGCCGGCTGCTCGGCGTGGACTTCATCGCCAGCACCGACTGGAACGCCCAGCAGATGGGAGCCCTGGTCCTCATCGTCGTCGGCTGCGGCGTGGGCCGCTGGGCGGCCCGGCGCGTGATCCTCAAGGACAAGCCTTGAACCAGGCGCTCCGGCCCGTCGGGCCGGTCACGCTGGCCGCCGGGCCGATCCGACTGGTGCCGCTGACGCTGGCGCATGCGCCCGGGCTGCAGTCCGCGGCGGCGGACGGCCAGCTGTGGAACCTGCGCTTCACCAGCGTGCCCGCGCCGGACGAGACCCAGGCCTACATCGAGACCGCGCTCGCCGGCCAGGCCGCCGGCCACCGCCTGCCCTTCGCCGTGCTGGACGCGGCGAGCGGCGAGGTGCTGGGCTCGACCAGCTTTCACGACATCGTGTCGGCGGTCGCCCGCGTCGAGATCGGCTACACCTGGTATGCCCAGCGCGTGCAGCGCAGCGCGGTCAACACGACGGCCAAGCTGTTGATGCTGACGCACGCCTTCGAGACGCTCGGCGCCCAGCTCGTCGGCTGGCGCACCGACAACTTCAACCACGCCTCGCAGCGCGCCATCGAGCGCCTCGGCGCCAAGCGTGACGGCGTGCTGCGCCACCACGCGCTGCGCCGCGACGGCACGGTGCGCGACACCGTGATGTACAGCCTGACCGTGGGCGAATGGCCCGAGGTCAGGGCACACCTGAACTGGCAATTGACCCGACAGAGACCATGAACAACAAATCCAAGGCCTTCGACGTTGATGCACTCTGGGCCTTGGATCGCATCGGCGAACCCAGCCTCAGCCCCGACGGCGCCCAGGCCGCCGCCGGCGTCACGCGCCATTCCATGCAGACCAACCGGGCGCAGAGCAGCCTGTGGCTGTTCTCCACGCTGGGCGGGGAGCCCCGCCGCCTGACCGAGGCCGGCGAGAAGGACGGCAACCCGCAGTGGAGCCCGCGCGGCGACCTGATCGCCTTCACCGCCAAGCGCGAGCAGGCCGGTGTCAGGGATGAAGAGCCTCAGCTCTACGTCATCCCGCCCGATGGCGGCGAGGCGCGGCGCGTCGGCCAGGTGCCCACCGGTGTCGAGGCCTTCAAGTGGTTCCCCGATGGCCAGCGCATCGCCTTTGTCTCCTGGGTCTGGCCCGACCGCAAGGCCGATGCGCAGGCCGAGGCGCTGCGCGATTTCAAGAACCGCAAGGAAACCGCCTACGTCACCGACGAGGCGCTGTACCGCTTCTGGGATCACCACATTCCGATGGGCCGGGTGCCGCATCTGCATGTGATGGACGTGGCCACCGGCCGGGCGCGCGACCTGTTCGAGGGCAGTGCCTGGGAGCTGAGCCGCGCCGAGCCCGACGCCATCACGTTCGACATCTCGCCCGACGGCCGGCGCATCGCCTTCGCCTTCGACCCGGCAGCCGAGAAGAAGCTGGACGGCCGCTTCGCGCTGGCCGAGATCGACGTGAAGACGCGCCGGGGACTGACGCTGCTGCAAGACGCCGACTGGGATTTCGCCGCGCCGCGCTACAGCCATGGCGGCGAGCACCTCGCGTTCCTGGCCAGCCACCAGGCGCTGGGCCACAACCGCCCGAACCAGCTGGCCGTGCTCGACCAGCAGGGCCGCTGGGCCGTCTTCAGCGACGACTGGGACCACGAGGTCAGCGCGCCGCTGCGCTGGGTGGCGGACGACCAGTCGGTGCTGTTCGCCGCCGAGGACCGCGGCCGCCGCCACCTCTGGCAGTTCATGCTTAGCGAGCGCGTGGCCGAGCCCATCTTCGAAGGCGGCCATGTCGGCAGCTTTGCTTGTGCCGCCGACTTCGTCGTCATCAACCACGACGGCATGGCCTTCCCGCCGCGGCTGTCGGTGCTCGGCGAAGACGGCCTGCGCCGCATCGAGGCGCTGAACGACACGCGCCTGGCAGCCCACAGTTTCGGCCGCTTTGAGGAAGTGACCATCAAGGGCGCGCGCGGCGACGACGTGCAGATGTGGCTGACCTATCCGCCGGACTTCGACGCCAAGAAGAAATGGCCCGTCATGCATGTCATCCACGGCGGCCCGCACACCGCCTTCGGTGACAGCTGGCATTGGCGCTGGAACCATCAGGCCTTCGCGGCGCAAGGCTACGTGGTCGCCTGCGTGAACTACCACGGCTCCTCCAGCTTCGGTCATGAGTTCCTCGACAGCATCACCGGCCACTGGGGCGAGTACGAACTGCAGGACGTCGAGGCCGGCACCGACTGGCTGCTGCAAAAACGCTGGGTCGACAAGAAGCGCATCGTCGCCACGGGCGGCAGCTATGGCGGCTTCATGGTGGCGTGGATGAACGGCCAGGTGCCGGCGGGCCGCTACCAGGCCTATGTCTGCCACGCCGGCTGCTACGACTGGCAGGCCATGTATGCCGACGATGCCTACAGCTGGCATCGCAAGGAGCTGGGTGCCGCCTACTGGGACGACCCGGCCAAGGTCGCGGCCCAGAGCCCGCATGCCTTCGCCGCCAACTTCAAGACCCCCACCCTCGTCATCCACGGCGCAATGGACTACCGTGTGCCCGATGCCCAGGGCCTGGCCTACTACAACACGCTGAAGTCGCTGGGCGTGCCGTCGCGGCTGGTGTGGTTCCCGGACGAGAACCACTGGGTGCTGAAGCCGCGCAACAGCCGCGTCTGGTATGGCGAGTTCTTCGCCTGGCTCGACAAGCACCTGGCCCGATGAAGCGGCGCGACCTGCTGGAGACCTGGGTCGCCGCGGCAGCGGCAGCCGCCCTGCCCGCGGCGGCGAACTCAACGGTGGCGTTGATGCATCGCGCGCAGGCCGACCTGCGCCGTTTGCAGGCGCATCTGCACTTTCTGGCCGATCCGCTGCTGGAAGGCCGCGAGACCGGCACGCGCGGCTACGACCTGGCCGCCGCCTACGTGGCCAGCCAGTTCGCGCAGCTCGGCCTCAAGCCCATGGGCGATGCGGGCAGCTACGCCCTGCCCGTGCCGCTGAGAACCAGCCGGCTGGCGGCCACGGCGCCGTCGCTCGACCTCTGCCGTGGCGAGACCTGTGAGCGCCTGGCCTGGCTGGATGAGTTCAGCACCCGTCCCGACCTGTCGGTACTTCACAGCGACGTGAAGGCGCCGCTGGTCTTCGCCGGCTACGGCATCACCGCGCCGCGCTTCGGCCTGGACGACTACGCCGGCCTGGACGTCAAGGGCAGGATTGCGGTCGTGCTGTCCGGCCGGCCGCCGCAGATGCCGTCCACCGAAGGCGCCCACTTCGGCAACGGGCGCACCAAGGCGGAACTGGCCGCGCGCCACGGCGCCGTCGGCGTCATCACGCTGGCCACGCCGCGCAGCGAGATCGTCGCGCCCTTCCATCTCAACCGCCAGTTTGCCGACAACGTCGCGATGGACTGGCAGACCCCAGACGGCCGCGGCGGCAGCGACATCCCCGGCCTGCGCGCCGCCGCCACCGTCAGCGTCCAGGCCGCTCCGAAGCTGCTGGCCGCGCTCGGCCGCGACTACGCAACCCTCGTGTCCGACGCCGAAGCCGGCCGCCCGCTGCCACGCGGCGACCTCGGCCTCGTCGCCCGCCTGGTACGGCACAGCGTGCACGGCCAGGCCCGCAGCCACAACATCGCCGGCCTCATCGAGGGCCGCCACCCGCGCCTGAAGGATGAAGTGGTCGTGCTGTCGGCCCACCTGGATCATCTCGGCAAGAAGGGCGACACGATCTACCCCGGCGCGATGGACAACGCGCTCGGCATCGCCACGCTGCTGGAGGTGTTCCGGCTGCTGGCCCACGGCGCCGCGCCCGACCGATCCGTCCTCGTCGTCGCGCTGACCGCCGAGGAGAAGAACTACCTCGGCTCCGCCTACTTCGCGCGCAACCCGCCCGTGTCAGCGGCCCGCCTGGTGGCCAACGTCAACATTGACATGCCCATCCTGTTGCACGACTTCAAGGACGTCGTCGCCCTCGGCGCGGAACATTCGACGCTGGGCGACGCGGTGGCTCGTGCCGCGGCCGATCTGGGCCTGGGTGTGGCGCCCGACCCGCAACCCGAGCAGAGCCGATTCACGCGCTCCGATCAGTACAGCTTCGTGCGTCAAGGCATTCCCGCCGTCATCCTCGGGCCGGGCGGCGCCTCCTTCGACACCAAGGAAGACGGCAACGCGCTGATGCGCGACTTCCGCCGCCAGCGCTACCACCAGCCCGGCGACGACCTCGGCCAGCCCTTCCACTGGGCCGCAGTCCAGCGCTTTGCCCAGTTGCAATGGGGGCTGGCCCGCGAGATCGCCCAGCAGCCCGAGCGGCCACGTTGGCTGCCAGGCGACTTCTTCGGCGACTTGTACGGTCGCTAGCTCGTCCAGTCGATATCCGCGCACAGCACGCGCAGGCCGGCCGGCGTGGCGCAGGCGACCGACAGCGTCACGCACATGCGTGCGCCGTGCAGGCTCAGATAGGGCCGCGTGATCTGCGTGACGCCGGGTTCCTCCAGCGCGCGGCGAAAGTAAGGCCGCCGCGCCCAGCGCGCGTCGCTGGCCAGGCCGAGCGGCCGAAAGCGCGGGTCCTGCGACCGGTCGGGCACGCCCGCCGGCAGCAGCGGCTCAGCCACATGCCGGCCCTGCTCGTCCAGCAGGAAACAGACCTGCACGCCGGGCAAGGCCAGCAGCTCGACGCAGGCCTCGGCCAAGGGCCTGTCCTGCAGCCGCGCCTGCGCTTGCCGCAGCGCCTGACGATAGGGTGCGACATGCATGGCATGAACGCGGCGCGTGTCGGCATGGCGCCCGTCCAGCAGCTCCCAGATCTCCTCGATCTCGTCCGACACGCCCTGCGGCCCCAGCATGCCGGGGACCGGCCTGCCGAAGGCGAAGCCCTGCACCATGTCGACGTCCACGTCCAGCGCCAGCATCGCCTCGTCGCGCGTCTCCACGCCTTCCAGCAGCACCAGCGACCCGCACTCGTGCAGCAGCGACACCATCTGCGCCAGCACGCGCGCGATGCGCGGTGAATCGCAGGCACGGCGCAGCAGGCTGCGGTCCAGCTTCACGATCTCCGGGTGGATGTGCCAGATGCGGTCGAAGTTGGAATGACCCGCGCCGAAATCGTCCAGCGCCAGCAGGCAGCCGGTCTCGCGCACATTGGCCACGGCGCGCTCGAAGTCGGTCTCCTGGGCCATGATGTCCTCGGTGACCTCCAGCACCAGCCGGTGCATGGGCAGGCCCAGGGCCTGCATGGTCCGCACCGACGCATCCAGCGCCTGCGTCTGCTGCCCGCCGTGCACGAAGACCGTGGGGTGGATGTTCAGGAACAGCCAGCTGTCGTCATCGGCCTGGTGCACGAAGTTGTGGACATGCAGCAGGCGGCACAGGCGGTCGGCCGCCCACTGCTGCTCGAAGCTGCGCAGCTGCTCGAAGAACTGCAGCGGCGAGACGGCGTTGCCGGCCGCGTCTGCCACCCGCAGCAAGGCCTCGTAGCCCACCGCGCGGCGGTGCGGGAAGCTGAACACCGGCTGGAAGCTGCTGTCCAGCAGCCAGTCGCCCTGGCGCGCCCGCCAGCGTCCGTCCTGCATCTCCAGCGACTCGATGAGCCGCAGCAGCATGGCATCGGCACCGGGCGGCGCGACGGCTTTCAAGGCGGGCCCTGCAGCAGCGACATGCGGCCCATACTAGGCTCGCCCTCCTACAAAGTCGCGGGAATATCGCACTGCATAATCGTTTTCGACTCCGCTGTACTTGACCGCGTCGCCATGCTGATCCAGTTTTTCTATACGCTGCGTGCCGCCAAGCTCAAGGTGACAGTGCCCGAGTACCTGACGCTGCTGGAGGCCTTGCAGGCCGGCGTCATCGGCGGCCCCGACAACGGCGGCACCGCCAGCATTGACGACTTCTACCACCTGGCCCGCACCAGCCTCGTCAAGGACGAGACCCAATACGACAAGTTCGACCGCGCCTTCGCTGCCTACTTCAGGGGCGTGGAAATGCTGACCGACTTCACGGCCGAGGTGCCGCTGGAGTGGCTGAAGAAGAACCTCGAAATCAACCTGACGCCCGAGCAGAAGGCCGCCATCGAGAAGATGGGCTGGGACGAGCTGATGGAGACGCTCAAAAAACGCTTCGAGGAGCAGAAGGAGCGCCACGAGGGCGGCAACCGCTGGATCGGCACGGGCGGCACCAGCCCCTTCGGCAACAGCGGCTACAACCCGCAGGGCATCCGTATCGGTGGCGCCGGCGGCAACAAGAGTGCCGTCAAGGTCTGGGAGCAGCGCGCCTACCGCGACTACGACGACACGCTGGAACTCGGCACGCGCAACATCAAGGTCGCGCTGCGCCGCCTGCGCCGCTTCGCCCGCGAGGGGTCGGAGCTGGAGCTGGACCTGGACGGCACCATCCACGGCACCGCCGCCAACGCCGGCATGCTGGACATCCGCATGCAGCCCGAGCGCCACAACAAGGTCAAGGTGCTGCTGCTGATGGACGTCGGCGGCACCATGGACGAGCACGTCAGCCGCGTGGAGGAATTGTTCTCTGCCGCCAAGAGCGAGTTCAAGCACCTGGAGTTCTATTACTTCCACAACTGCGTCTATGACTTCGTATGGAAGAACAACCGGCGCCGCTTTGCCGAGAAGCTGAGCACCTTCGACCTGATCCGCAAGTACAACCGCGACTACAAGCTCATCTTCGTTGGCGACGCGACGATGAGCCCCTACGAGATCCTGCAGGCCGGCGGCAGCGTCGAATACAACAACGAAGAACCCGGCGCGGAATGGATCCAGCGCCTCACGCACGCCTTCCCCCGGTATGCGTGGATCAACCCCGAGCCGCAAGGCGTCTGGCAGTACCGGCAGAGCATCGCGCTGATCCAGCAGCTGATGCAGCAGCGCATGTTTCCGCTGACCCTGTCCGGGCTTGAGGGCGCGATGCGGCTGCTGAGCAAATGAGGCGTCTTCTCGCACTGCTTGCTGCAGTGCTGCTGATTGGCTGTGCGACAACCGCCCCGACGCCAGCGCCCGTCCCGGTCCCCGACGTGCCAGCCGACGCGCCCGCCGTCTACAGCCTCGACATCGAGGTTGAGGACGACTTCCGCGACAACCGGCTGCGCAACCTGTTGCGGCAGCACCTGGACATCGCCCGCTACCGCGCCAGCGAGGCAGCGCTGAGCCGCGTCGAGCTGGCTCGCCTCGCGGCCGCGGCGCCGGCCCAGGCCCAGACGCTGCTGGAGACGGCGGGCTTCTTCAACGCGACCGCGCGGGTCGAGCGCGATCCGGATGACGCCTCGCAGCTGCGCCTGCACGTCACGCCGGGGCCGCGTACCCGCGTTGCCAGCGTCAGCATCGACTTCCAGGAGGGCCTGGCCGACGCCAATGACGACGCCAAGGCGCTGCGCGAAAGCCTGCGCCGCGCCTGGCCGCTGGGCGAGGGCGACACCTTTACCCAGGCCGCGTGGGCCAGCGGCAAGAACGAGCTGCTGGTGCGCGTCCGCGCCGGCGGTTATCCGCTGGCGCGCTGGGCCGAAACCAATGCCCGCGTCGATCCCGACACGCAGACGGCCGAGCTGCGCCTCGTCGTGGCCAGCGGCAACCGGGCCAGGTTCGGCACGCTGCGCATCGAAGGCCTGAACCGCCAGACCCGCCAGACCGTCGAGCGCCTGACCGGCTTCAAGCGCGGTGGCGTCTACACCGAGCAGCAGCTCGCCGACTTCCAGGAGCGCCTGGCCAAGACCCAGCTCTTCGACGCCGTGCGCGTGCAGCTGCAGCCCGAGACGGTCGAGGCCGATGGCACCAGCCCGGTCCTCGTGACGCTGACCGAAAGCTCGCTGCAGCAGGCCACCGTCGCCGTCGGTTACCACGCCAACAACGGCCAGAGCATCAGCGTCGAGCACCTGCACCGCCGGCCCTTCGACCTGCCCGTGCGCGCGCGCTCCAAGGTACAGGTCAGCCGCGACCTCAGCGGCCTGGAGCTGGAGCTCAGCTCCCACCCCCAGCCCGACCTCAAGCGCAACCTCGCCTCGCTGCAGTTCGAGCATGACCGCAGCAGTGACAAGACGGCCCAGAACCTGGGCCTGCGCCTGGGCCGCATCTACGAGGCCACGCAGAACGAGCGCCTGAGCTATGTCGAACTGCTGCGCGCCCGCGAGACGGCCGGCAATGTCGTCAACACCAACCTGGCCATCTCCATCAACCAACAGTGGATACGCCGGCGCCTGGACAGCAACCTGCTGCCGACCGACGGCCACCAGGCCCTGGCCCTCATTGGCCTGGGCCACGTACGTGGCGGCGGCACCGATGACAGCGGCCCCTTCGGCCGCATGCAGTTCAAGCTGGGCTACTACAAGCCCATCGGTGGCTGGTTCGGCTCGGCCCGCGCCGAGCTGGCCCAGGTCGTCACGCGCGAACAGGTCGGTGTGCCGGAGAAGCTGCTCTTCCTGGCCGGCGGCGACGAGTCGGTCCGCGGCTATGCCTACCGCAGCCTCGGGCCGGTGCAGAACGGCCTGACCGTGGGAGGCCGCGTGATGGCCACCGGCAGCGTCGAGATCGCGCGGCCCATCCTGGCCAGCTTCCCCAGCCTCTGGGGCGCAGCCTTTGTCGACGCCGGCAATGCCGCTTCGCGCTGGAACGACTTCAAGCCCGTCGTGGGCTACGGTGCCGGCGTGCGCTGGCGCAGCCCCGTCGGCCCGCTGCGTGTGGACTTCGCGCGTGCCCATGAGACGGGCAAGTGGCGGCTGCACTTCTCCGTAGGCATCACGCTGTGAGGCGCTCCGTCCGCATCCTGCGTAACGCCCTGATCGGGCTGACCGCCGTCCTCGTGCTGGCGGCGGCCTTCGTCGCCTGGCTGCTGCAGCGCCCCTCGGGCGGCGCCTGGTTGATGGCGCACCTGCCGGGCGTGCAGGTCGAGGCGCCGGAGGGTTCGCTGCTGGGCGACTTCCGCGCCAAGCGCCTGCTGCTCAAGTGGGCCGGCGGCGAGGCCGAGTTGATAGGCCTGCGCTGGTCGGGTCTGGGAGCCAGCCCTGGCCAGCGCCTGCTGCGAGCGTCCGAGGTGTCGGTCCAGGACGTCATCGTCCGCACCCAGCCCAGCACCGGGCCCACGGTCGAGCCGCCCGAGCTGTCGCTGCCGCTGGGCGTGCGCATCGCCAAGCTGCACATCGGCAGGCTGACGTGGTCGGCCACCCAGCCGCCGCTGCAGAACATCGTCGCCGAGATCAACCTGCCGCGCAGCGGCACCCACCACGTCAAGCTGACCGGCGCACGCTGGCAGCACCTGCTGCTCACTGGCGAGGCCAAGGTCGACAGCGCCGCGCCGCTGCACACCGAGGCGACGCTGACGGTGCAGCAGAACGAAGCCACCGACCTGCCCTGGATGGCCGTGGCCGCCGCACGCGGGCCGCTGGCCAGGCTGGCCGCCAAGGCCGAGCTGGAGGCGGCCAAGCAGACGCTGAAGGCAGAGGGCCAGGTCCGCCCGTTCGCGCCCTGGCCCGTCAACGCGCTGAAGCTGCAGGCCGACAAATTCGATCTCGCCGCCCTCAGCAGCCTCGTGCCCGGCCTGCCGCGCACGGCGCTGACCGGCACCGCCACGCTCGACGCACCGGCCCTGAATACCGAGGCCACGCTGCAGGCCGACCTGCGCAACGACGCCGCTGGCCGCTGGGACCAGGGCGCCCTGCCCGTCAGGCGCCTGGTCATGACAGTGGCCGGCCGGCCCGACCAACTCACCAGCCTGCGCCTGTCGGCACTGGACGCCGAGCTGAGTGGCGGTGGCCGCGTGCAGGGCAAGGGCGCGCGCGAAACGAACGGCCGCTGGCAGCTCGATGCCCGCGTGCAAGGCCTGCGCCCCGAGGCACTGGATGCGCGTGCCACGCCGGCGCGGCTGGACGGCCCGCTGCTACTGTCCGGCGGCGGCGCCGACCAGCCCCTGTCCGCCCGGCTGGACCTGCGCGGCACGGTGCAGGCCAAGCCGCTGCGCCTGCAGGCCCGCGTGCAGGGCCGGCTGCATGAACAAGGCAGCAGCTGGGACATCGAGGAAGCGCGCCTGAGCAGCGGCGACGCCGCGCTGCAGGCCAGCGGCCGCGTCGACGCCACCGCGGCGAACGGCCTCGCTGCCCGGCTGGACGCCAGGCTGCGCCAGTTCGACCCGCGCCTGCTCTGGCGCGGCCAGCCAGGCACCGCCTGGGCACGCCTGGCCGCCACCCAGCTCAACGCCGATGCGCAGCTGGACGTGCGCGGCAGCAGCCTCGACAACGCCACGGGCACGGTCGATGCCAAGGTGCTGCCCAGCCAGCTCGGCGGCCTGCCGCTGCAGGGCCAGTTCAGCGTCAAGCGCGCACGGGCTGCCGACGCCGCGGCCTTCGACGCCGATGCGCGCCTGGGCAGCAACCGCGCGCAAGCCAAGGGGGAGGCGCGCACCACGGCCGCCTCGGCGCAATGGGCGCTGCAGGCACCCAGGCTGGCCGAACTCAACCCGCTGCTGGCGCTGTTCGAGCAAGCGCCCGTTGCCGGCCAGGCCGAGGGCGAGGGCGATGCGCAGCTGCAGCGCGCGCCTGCCGCCCGTGGCAAGGCCGCGGCGACGCCGTCCTGGCGCATCGGCGGCAATGGCCGCCTGACGCTGACGGGCGTGAATGCAAGCGGCACCGCGGTCGGCAATGCGCGAGGCCGCTGGACGCTGCCGCTGCCGGGCGCCGACGGCGACGGCCCGCTGGCCCTGGCGCTGGAAGTCAATGGCCTGCGCCATCCACGCGCGGACATCAAGACCGCCAAGGTCGACCTGCAAGGGCGCCGCAGCAACCACGAGATCAAGGCGCAGCTCGCCGGCCGCGCGCGGCCCGCGCCGGAGCAGGACCTCAACCTCGGCGCCACCCTGCAGGCCCAGGGCCGCTGGGACGGCCAGGCCTGGGCCGGCCGTATCGCCACGCTGGACATGGCGCCGCTGCGGCCCAACACGCCCGCCATGCTGGCCGCCACCGGCGTGAACCTGAAGATTGGCCCGGGCCTGAGCGTCGTCGCGGAACCCGGCCGCGCCGAGGTCGGCGGCGCCTTCGTGCGTTGGCAGGCCTTGAGCTGGCGGGGCGGCGAGCGACCGGAAGCGCGCGCGCAGCTGCAGCTGGAAGACCTGGCCGCCGCGCCGCTGCTGGCGCGTTGGCAACCCGACTTCGGTTGGAGCGGCGATCTGCGCGTGACAGGCCACGCCTCGCTGCTCTTCAATGAGAAGCTGACGGCCGAACTGCTGATCGAGCGCAAGAGCGGCGACCTGCGGGTGACCGATGAGTTCGGCTCACGCCCGCTCGGCCTCACCGACCTGCGCTTGGCGCTCAATGTGCAGGACGGCCTCTGGCAGTTCGCGCAGGGCCTGGCGGGCAGCGAGCTGGGCAGCTTCGGCGGCGCGATCGCATTGCGGCCCACGGGGCTGTGGCCGAACGCCCAGACGCCGGTGCAGGGCGTGCTGCAGGCCAACGTGGCCCAGCTCGCCAACTGGGGCAGTTGGGTGCCGGCCGGCTGGCGCCTGGCCGGGCGCGTGGGCGCGACGGTGCAGCTGGCGGGCCGCGCCGGAGCGCCGCAGCTGACCGGCACGGTCGATGGCGACGGCCTGGCGCTGCGCCACCTGCTGTACGGCGTGGACTTCACGGAAGGCCGCTTCTCGCTGGCGCTGAACGGCCAGCATGCCGAGCTGACGCGGCTGGAGGCCCGCGGCGGCGACGGTTGGCTGCGCGCCACCGGCCGCGCCGACTTCGGCGCCAAGCCGACTGCCCATGTCGAGCTCAAGGCCGACAAGCTGCGCATGCTGTCGCGCGTGGACCGCCGCATCGTCGCCAGCGGCGAGGCCCAGCTGGACCTCGACGACCAGGGCCTGCAGCTGGCCGGCAAGCTGCGCGCCGACGAGGGCCTGATCGACTTCACGCAGGCCGATGCGCCGACGCTGGCCGATGACGTGACCGTGGTGCGCAGCTCTCGCAACAGCGGCCTTCAGTCACCATCGACGCCACCGCCCCCTGAGGCCGTGCGCCGCTCGACCGTCAATGTCGCGCTGGACTTCGGCCGCGACTTCAAGGTGCGCGGCCGCGGCCTGGCGACCACGCTGCGCGGCCAGCTGCAGATCTCGCAAAAGGACGATGCCCCGCTGCGCGTGACCGGCAAGCTCGACGCCGATGGCGGCCAGTACGCCGCCTACGGCCAGAAGCTGGAGATCGAGCGCGGCGACATCAGCTTCACCGGCACGCTCAACAACCCCTCGCTGGACCTGCTGGCCGTGCGGCCCAACCTCGACATCCGCGTGGGCGTGTATGTCGGCGGCACGGCGCTGGCACCGCGCGTCAGCCTGTATTCCGAGCCTGACATGAGCGACACCGACAAGCTCTCCTGGCTGCTGCTCGGCCGCGAGCCCGACGGCCTCGGTCGCACCGACACCGCCCTGCTGCAACGTGCCGCTGTCGCCCTGCTGAGCGGCGAAGGCGAAGGCGCCACCGGCCGCGCGCTGCGCAACATCGGGCTGGACGAGCTGTCGCTGTCGCAGAGCGATGACGACACGCGCTCGACCATCGTGCGGCTGGGCAAGCAGATCTCGCGGCGCTGGTATGTCGGCTACGAGCGCAGCCTGAATGCCACGACCGGCTCCTGGCAGCTCATCTACCGCATCGCCCAGCGCTTCACGCTGCGGGCGCAAAGCGGCGACGACACCGCGCTGGACCTGATCTGGCAATGGAAGTGGAACTGAGGACCCGCTCCGCGCTGCCAGCCCCCTCCTACGCGCGAACGCGCCGCTACGGAGCCCCGCTTCCCGGACCGGCCTACAAGCGCAGGCGCCAGCAGCGGCCAAAGTTGACTCATCGCTGTTGATTCCCACGGAGGTTCAGCATGACCCAGCTTCGGTCCACCGCGCTCACTGCCGACGATCTGCCCCAGACGCCCGCAACGGCGGCGCCCACGCTGCTGTCGGTGCCCGCGGCCGCGCCGCTGGCCCCCGTTGCCGACGCCCTGCCGACCCAGGCCCAGGCCACGCACCTGCTGCACTTCGAGCCGCTGGCCGCGCAAGGCGCCGGCCTGGACATTCCCTGCGATCCCGAAGGCCATGTCGGTCTCGACGCGCTGGGCGACAAGGCACGCAACGACTACTTCTTTGCGCGCGCCCTGATCGGCTGCGTGTTCGCGCGTCCCACCGTCAAGCAGGCTATGCCGCTGATGCGCGCCTGATCGTTAGGCACCGTCCTACAGCCAAGCCACGGCGCGCCCGACAACGCACGCCCGACGCGTCTTCGAAGATGCCGCCATGTCCCAAGAATCGCTTCCAATCCTCTCCCTGCCACCCCTTCCGGTGGCCGATGACCAGCACGTGGACGCCGACCTCGACGTCTCGCTCAGCACGCCATCCACGCTGGTCGTCAACGCCAGCCTTGAGCTGGAGGCCGGCGAGGCCGGCCGCCGCAGCGTCGAGCTGGCCTTGGTCATCCCCCGGTCGCAATGCCGCGGTGAACGACCGCTGCTCACCGCTTTGCTGAACGCGGTGCAGGCCGCCGTCGCACGCGCCACCCGCGGCGGCAGCAGGCATGCCATCGCAGGACTGCCGCGCCGCGTGCTGACGCAGATCGCCGGCCGGCCCTACCTGGTCACGCAGTTCGAAGCCGCCTGAAGCCACGTGAAGCCGGCGCCACGCCCCTACATCGCCCGTCCGTCGTAGTGCGTGACGGGCACTGCCCGCAAGTCGATGCCGTCCAGGCAACGGATGTTGATCGCCGCCGTCACGTCGCCGTTGGGCGCCTTGCCCTCGCCATAGGGATGAATGCCGCAGGTCGGGCAAAAACGGTGCTGGATGACGTGCTTGTTGAAGGTGTAGGTGCTGGCGTTGCCCTCGGGCGTCAGCAGCTTGAGCGCACTGCGCGGCACGAACCACAGCAGCGAACCCTTGCGCTGGCAGATCGAGCAGTTGCAGGCCAGGGCGGAGTCGATCTCGCCGTCGACCTCAAACTTGATGTGGCCGCAGTGGCAGCTTCCTTGGTGAGTCATGTCGCGCTCCGCGATTGAAGGACGGCGCATGCTGCCAGAAAGCCCGCCCTACCCCATGCGAGAATGCGCGCCGCCCTGATGGCGTGGCTCCACGCCCGGTGCTCTCCGTAGTTCAATGGATAGAACGGCCGCCTCCTAAGCGGCAAATGTGGGTTCGATTCCCGCCGGAGGGACCAGCCCTACCTGGCGCACCGATGGCAATTCAGGACGCGGCGGCGCCGCGGGCCTCCTGATCCGCGTTGGTCGAGGCACGGCTGCCTTTGAGGTGCATCTCGACCTCGGACGCGCGACTGCCGACCGCGTCCACCGCCTCCTTGATCTGGTCGGGCGTGACGTCAAACTTCTTCGCCCAATAGTGCAGGTCGTCGTCCAGCTGGACGTCGATTTGGTCGCGGGCCTGGCCGCTGTGCTGTGGGGTGTCGTCGGGCATGGCGGGCTTTCAAAGAGGGCAATGGCCCAGCGTGGCAGGCGGCGTGCCAACGCTGCGCGAATAAACATTGCCGCTTTCCTTCGTTCACCGAAGATGCGCCGTTCCCTATCGTGCAAAGCCTGAACCCCAACAGGCCGCCATGCACATCACCAGCCTCTCCGCCAGCCCCAGCGAACACTCGCGTTCCGCCTGGCTCACCCAGTTCGCGTTGACGCGCCTGGCGGGCCGCGGCTCGCAGACCGTCGCCATCCTCGTGCGCGACCTGCCCGCCGCCGGCCTGCTGACTGCCGACGTGCAGGAGCCGGCCATCGCCGCCGCCGTGCGGGCGATCGAGCAGGCAGACCTCGTCGTCGTCGGCACGCCCATCTACAAGGCCGCCTATTCGGGCCTGCTCAAGGTCTTCCTCGACCTGCTGCCGCCCGACGCGCTGCGCGACAAGCTGGTGCTGCCGCTGGCCACCGGCGGCAGCCCGGCGCATTTCCTGGCGCTCGACTACGCGCTCAAGCCGGTGTTGTCGGCACTGGGCGCCCGCCATGTGCTGGACGGCGTGTTCGCCACTGACGCTCAGTTGCGACGTCACGAGTCCGGCGGCTTCCTGCCCGAGCCCGACCTGATTGCCCGCTTGGACCGCGCGCTGGCGCCGCTGTCGTCGCGAATGCGGGCGCAGCCCGAGCCGGCGCTGAGCTGTTGATGCCGGCCGGCTGAGTCTCCACCACCCCTTGTCTCCTCGCCCCCCGTTGCGGGATCGGCGACTTCATCCCGGCGCCACGGGTGCTGATCGGGTGCGCCCCGGCGCCGGGATCTTTTTGAACAGGACAACACATGCTCTTCCGATCTTTCCTCCGCTGGACCGCACCGCTGCTGCTGACCGCCGCCGGCCTCCACGCCACCGCGCAGACCAGCTCGCTGCCCGGCACCTTGCGAATCGGCTTCCAGAAATCCGCCAGCCTGCTGACGCTGCAGAAGTCCAGCGGCTCGCTTGAAAAACGCCTGGCCCCGCTCGGCGTCACCGTCAAATGGGTCGAGTTCCCCGCCGGCCCGCAACTGCTCGAAGGCTTGAACGTCGGTGCCGTCGACGTGGGCTTCGTCGGCGAGGCGCCGCCCATCTTTGCGCAGGCGGCGGGCGCGCGTTTCGCCTACATCGGCTTCGATCCCGCCGCGCCCGAAGCCGAGGCCATCGTGGTGCCCAAGGACTCGCCGATCAAGTCGGTCGCCGAGCTCAAGGGCAAGAAGGTCGCGTTCAACAAGGGCAGCAATGTCCATTACCTGCTCGTCAAGGCGCTGGAGAAGCAGGGCCTGAAGTTCAGCGACATCCAGCCCGTCTACCTGCCGCCGGCTGACGCCCGCGCGGCCTTCGAGCGCGGCGCGGTGGATGCCTGGGCGATCTGGGACCCCTTCCTCGCCGCCGTCGAGAAGCAGAGCGGCGCCCGCCAGTTGCAGGACGGCCGCGGCCTCGTCAACAACTACGCCTACTACCTGGCCGAGCGCAGCTATGCGCAACAGCAGCCGCAGGTGATCCAGGCGCTGTTCGACGACACCCAGGCCCAGGCGGCCTACCTGAAGGCCAACATCAAGGCCGCGGCCGCAGTCATCGCGCCGCTACAGGGCCTGCAGCCCGAGGTCGTCGAGAAGAGCCTGACGCGCTACGAGTTCGGCGTGAAGCCGCTGACGCCCGCCGTCGCCGCCGAGCAGCAGAAGATCGCCGACACCTTCCATGCGCTCGGCCTGATTCCCAAGCCCATCCGCGTGGCCGACGCCATCCCCGCCAACGCTGCCGGCACGGCCAGGCTCGCGGAGGCGGCGCGATGAGTGCCCACACCACCCGCCGCGCCGCGGTCGCCATCCTCGCCACGACGGCAGCGGTCTGGTCGCGCGCCCGTGCCGACGCGTCCGCCCAGCTGCGCATCGGCTTCCAGAAGGGCTCGCTGAACCTCGCGCTGCTCAAGAGCTACGGCCTGCTGGCGCAGCGCCTGCCCGGCACGCGCGTGCAGTGGACCGAGTTCCCCGCCGGCCCGCAGCTGCTCGAAGCACTGGCGCTGGGCAGCGTCGACCTCGGCGCCACCGGCGACTCGCCACCCGTGTTCGCACAGGCAGCGGGCAAGGACGTCGTCTACGTCGGCGCCGAGCCGGCCAAGCCCGATAGCTCGGCACTGCTCGTCAAGCCCGACTCGCCGCTGAAGACACTGGCCGACCTGAAGGGCCGCCGCGTGGCTTTCCAGAAGGGCAGCAGCGCGCACTTCCTGACGGTGCAGGCGCTCAAGCGCGCCGGCCTGGCCTGGAGCGACATCCAGCCGGTGCACCTGCCCCCGGCCGACGCGCGCGCCGCCTTTGAGCGCGGTTCGGTCGATGCCTGGGCGGTGTGGGACCCCTACTACGCCGCGGCGGAGGTCACCGGCGAACTGCGCGCGCTGGTGACCAGCCGCGGCCTGACAAACAACAACACCTTCTATCTCGCATCGCGCTCGCTGAGCCAACAGCCAACCCTGCTGAGAACGCTGTTCCAGGCCCTCACCGACACCGACACGCGCGCCCGGGCCGACAAGCGGGAGGCGGTGCAGCGCTATGCCGACTTCGCCGGCCTGCCGGCGGCCACGGTGCAACGCATGGTCGAGCGGCGCGGCCCTGCGCCGGTCGGCCCGCTGACGGCCGACCTCATCCGCGACCAGCAGCAGGTCGCCGACGCCTTCGCCGAACTCGGCCTCATCCCCCGCCCCATCCGCATCGCCGATGCGCTTGCCCAGGTCAAAGCATGAAAATCTTTTGGTTCATCCCCACCCACGGCGACAGCCGCTACCTCGGCAGCTCGCGCGGCGCGCGCGTGGCTGACCATGCCTACTTCAAGCAGATCGCCATCGCGGCCGACAGCCTCGGCTTTGAGGGCGTGCTGCTGCCCACAGGCCGCAGCTGCGAGGACTCCTGGGTCGTCGCGGCCAGCCTCATCGACGCGACCAAGCACCTGAAGTTCCTCGTCGCACTGCGGCCCGGCCTCGTCGCGCCTTCGCAGAGCGCCCGCATGGCCGCCACGCTGGACCGGCTCTCGGGCGGCCGCCTGCTCGTCAACCTCGTCACCGGCGGCGATGCCGAGGAGCTGGCGGGCGACGGGCAATTCCTCGACCACACCGCGCGCTACGAGCAGTCGGCCGAGTTCATCCGCATCTGGCGCGAGCTGCTGGCCCGCTCGCACACCGGCGAGCCGCTGGACTTCGACGGCGAGCACCTCAGCGTCAAGGGCGGCAAGGTGCTCTACCCGCCCATCAGCCGGCCCTACCCGCCGGTGTTCTTCGGCGGCTCCTCGGGCCCGGCGCACGATCTGGCGGCCGAACAGGTGGACACCTACCTGACCTGGGGCGAGCCACCGGCCGAGGTCCAGAAGAAGCTGGCCGACGTGCGCGAGCGTGCCGCCGCCCGCGGGCGCGAGCTGCGCTACGGCATCCGCCTGCATGTGATCGTGCGCGAGACCGAGGACGAGGCCTGGCGCGCCGCCGGCGAGCTGCTGTCCGAGCTGGACGAAGCGACCGTCGCCGCCGCCCAGTCGCGTTTCAAGGGCATGGACTCGGTCGGCCAGCGCCGCATGGCCGAGCTGCATGGCGGACGCTTCGATAAGAACGACGTCCGCGCCGGGCTGGAGATTTCGCCCAACCTGTGGGCCGGCGTGGGCCTGGTGCGCGGCGGCGCCGGCACGGCGCTGGTCGGCAACCCACAGCAGGTCGCCGACCGCATCAAGGAGTACGCCGACCTCGGCCTCGAATACTTCATCTTCAGCGGCTACCCGCATCTGGACGAGGCGCACCGCTTTGCCGAGCTGGTGTTCCCGCTGCTGCCGCTGGCGGTACGCGAGAAGCTCAGCGCCCCGGCGCTGACTGGGCCGTTCGGTGAAGTCGTGGCCAACAGCTACGTCCCAAAAGCGGTCTCCGCGAGCTGACATGACGATCACAAGCCGCTTCACCCCCTGGCTGCTGCCCACAGCCATCCTCGTCGGCTGGGAGATCGCCTCGCGCAGCGGCCTGCTGTCGGCGCGCATCCTGCCGGAGCCGGCGGCCGTGCTGGCGGCCTTCTGGCAGCTGCTGCGCTCGGGCGAACTCGCGCATCACGTCGGCGTCAGCGCCGCGCGGGCTTTCTCGGCGCTGGCCATCGGCGGCGGGCTGGGCCTGCTGCTGGGCCTGTTGACCGGAACCTGGCACCGCGCCGAGGCCCTGCTCGACACCACCCTGCAGATGCTGCGCAACATTCCGGCGCTGGCGCTGATCCCGCTCGTCATCCTGTGGTTCGGCATCGACGAGGCGGCCAAGCTGGTGCTGGTGTCGGTGGGCGTGTTCTTCCCGGTCTACCTGAACACCTTTCACGGCATCCGCGGCGTCGATCGCGACCTCATCGAGATGGCGCGCAGCTACGGCCTCAACAGCTGGCAGTTGTACCGGCAGGTCATCCTGCCGGGCGCGCTGCCGTCCATCCTCGTCGGGCTGCGCTTCTCGCTCGGCCTGATGTGGGTGCTGCTGATCGTGGCCGAGACGCTGTCGGCCCAGGCCGGCATCGGCTACCTGACGATGAATGCGCGCGAGTTCCTGCAGACCGACATCGTGCTCGTCGGCATCCTGCTCTATGCGCTGCTGGGCAAGCTGGCTGACGTCGTTGCGCGCGGCCTGGAGCGCGCCTGGCTTCCCTGGCACCGCGGCTATGCCGCAGAAGGAGCTTGACCATGTGGCTGACCGAGATCGACGCGCCCCTGCCGACACGACAACCCGTGGCCGACCGCGCACCCGGGCGCGACACCTCACATGGCCTGGCCCTGCAACTGAGCGGCGTCGCCAAGTCCTTTGGCGCACGGCATGTGCTGCAAGACCTGGACCTGACGGTGGCGCCCGGCGAGTTCGTCGCGCTGGTGGGTCGCAGCGGCTGCGGCAAGAGCACGTTGTTGCGTCTGATCGCCGGGCTGGACGCACCGACCGCCGGCCGCATCGATGCCGGCGCCTCGCACGAGCGCCGGCTGATGTTCCAGGACGCGCGCCTGCTGCCGTGGAAGCGCGTGGCCGACAACGTGGCGCTGGGCCTGGCGGGTGTGGATGCGAAGGACCGGGCGCTGGAAGCCCTCGCCCAGGTCGGCCTGGCCGGCCGCGGCCACGACTGGCCGGCGACGCTGTCCGGGGGCCAACGCCAGCGCGTGGCCCTGGCACGCGCGCTGGTGCACCGCCCGCGCCTGCTGCTGCTGGACGAACCGCTGGGTGCGCTGGATGCGCTGACCCGGCTGGAGATGCACCGCCTGATTGAGCAGCTGTGGCGCCGGCACGGCTTCACGGCCCTGCTGGTCACACACGATGTGGCCGAGGCGGTGGCCC
The DNA here is from genome assembly GCF_001425165.1 of Pelomonas sp. Root405. Lineage (GTDB taxonomy): Bacteria > Pseudomonadota > Gammaproteobacteria > Burkholderiales > Burkholderiaceae_C > Pelomonas. The sequence goes on along the minus strand of NZ_LMDU01000001.1, from coordinate 1,126,590 downwards.
TGGCCGACCGCGTGCTGCTCATCGACCGGGGCGGAATCGCGCTGGATGCAACCGTCGCCCTGCCCCGCCCGCGCTCACGCACTGCAGCGGGCTTCGCCGAGCTGGAGGAGCGGGTGCTGCGGCATATCGTCGGCCACTGAGCTTCCGGCCCGTGCGGCGTTGCGGCATCCTGCGGCTTTCGACACCGATGGAAGCCGAGAATGAAAATCGCCTTCACGTCCTGCATGCTGGCGCAACGCTTCGACCGCCAGCCCGTCTGGGAGCGCATCCAGGCTGCGGACCCCGACTACCTGCTCTTGCTGGGCGACGCCATCTACCTGGACATCGACGTCGCGCCGCGCCGCATGTCCGACGACGAGTTCGGCGAGCACTGTCATGCGCTCTACCGCGCGCAGCTCGCCGTGCCGGAGTTCGATGCGCTGCTGCGCCACATGGCCGCCAAGGGCGGGCGCCGGGTGTTCGCCATCTGGGACGACCACGATTTCCTGTGGAACGATGCCGCGGGTGCCGCCATCGTCGAGATCCCCGAACACCGCGACAAGATCCCGCGAAGCCGCGTGCTGTTCGGCGCGTTCCGGCAGGCGCTGACCGAGGTCGGCAGCTTCCCGGCCTCGTTCCATGAGACGCAGCCGCCGGCCGCGGGCGACGACGGGCCGATGTACGAGGCCGTGCCACTGCAGGACGACCTGTGGCTGCACCTCACCGATGGCCGCACCTGCCGCACCGAAACCTGGCTGGTGCCACAGCGCAGTCGCGCCATCCTCGGGCAGCCGCAGCTCGCCGCCATGGCCGCAGCCGTGGCCGCCGCGGCGCCCGGCGCGGTGCATCTCGTCGCCAGCGGCTCGACCAGCGCCGGCTGGAAGAAGTACCTGCACGACTGGACCGCGCTGAATGCCATTGCCGACGGGCACCGCCTGCTGATGCTCAGCGGCGACGTCCACTACAACGTCTTCGCCTCGCACGGCGATGCTGACGGCCTGGCGCTGCATGAAGCCACCGCGTCCGGCGCCGCAATACGGGACGCCGTGGTTTTCGGCGACGAGATCGAGAACTTCGGTATCGCCGAGGTGCTTGCCGGCGAGGTGCAGGTGCGCTTCTTCCACCGCAAAGGCCAGTCCCGGCCGCGCCGCATCGGGCGCGCGGATTGGACCGTCGCGCGGCAGGGTCAGGGAAGCGCGTGGCACCATGCCGGCCCATGACCGTCCACGTCGCCTGCCTTTGCGCCGCCTGGTGCCGCACCTGCGAGTCGTATCAACAAGTCTTTGAAGCCGCCTGCGCCGAGTTGCCGCAGGCCGGCCTGCGGGTGCACTGGATCGACATCGAGGACGAGGCGGACTTGATCGACGACCTCGACATCGAGACCTTTCCTACGCTGCTGATCGCCGACGACACCCGCGTGCGGTTTGCCGGCCCGTTGACACCGCAGCCCGAGACGCTGCGGCGCGTGCTGCGGGCGCACTTGGCAGATGCTCAGCCGGCGGCAGTGGATGCAGCCTTCGAGGCACTCGCCAACCGCCTGCGCGGTCGCTGAGCACCGGCTTGGTGCGAACCCCCTAACTGAGCGCAACAACGTGCTCGACCGGGCGTTTTCGTCACAATTTTTCACGATGCGGCAGATCAGCCGTCCTGCCGGAGGAATGTAGGACTGCACCGACAGTGACACGCGACCCGAGCCGCTGTGCCGACCTGGGCTCACCGCCCAAAGTCCATGCATGTCTGCATCGCCGCCTCACCGTTCTCCGCACGACCTGACGCCCACGGGTGTTGCCCAAGCTTTTCTTCGTCTGACCAGCGGCCCGGAAGCCGCGGCGTCCCCGGTGCGGGCCGTGCAGTTCGGTGCCGAGCGCTTTGCCGAACATGGCCGCAGCCTGGCTGCCGCGCAGCGCGTGGACGACCTGCGCAGCCAGCCGCGGCCGTTCTCACCGCGCCTGCGCAGCAATCTGCGCGCCTGGGGGGCCGCACTTGATGTGTTGTCCGAAGAAGGCCTGCAAGCCGACATCGACCCTGCACACGCCTGGCTGCTGGACAACGCGCGCATCGTGCAGCAGCAGCTCGACGAGGTGCTGCATGACCTGCCGCGCAGCTACTTCCAGCGCCTGCCCCGGCTGGCGGACGACCCGCTGCAGGGGTTGCCGCGCGTGTATGGCGTCGCCTGGGCCTGGGTGGCGCACTCGGACAGCTCGCTGGACCTGACGCTGCTGCATCACTTCCTGGCCGGCCACCATGAGGTTGAGGCCCTGACGCTGCGCGAGCTGTGGGCGCTGCCGTCCACGCTGCGCGTCGTGCTGGTGGAGAACCTGCGCCGGCTGGCCGAGCGCGCCGCCTGGCGTCATCTCGCGCGCCGTGCCGCGCAGCGCCTGTTCGAGGCCCTGCCGAATCTCGACGCCGCTGCAACTCGCAGCCAGCTGCAGCAGTGGCAAGCCGCCTGGCCGCGCGACCCGGCCGTCAGTGCGCTGGCTCAGCGCCTGCACGAGCGGCTGACCGACCGTGCCATGGGCCAGCCTGAGCACAGCGACCCTGAGGATTCGTCGTGGGCAGCTGCCAGCGTCTGGCTGGCCGAGATGCTGCCCGACCCCGCCGCCATGCAGGCCGCCGAGCAGGCGGAAAGTGCCGCCGATCACCAGAGCATCCGCAACGCCATCGGCGGCCTGCGCAATCTCGGCGCGGCGGACTGGGGCGGCCTGTTCGAGGCCGTACACCCGACGCTGCGGGCGCTCGGCCGCATCGACGTGTATCGCCAGGAGCACGAGGCGACGCGCGACATGGCCATGCACGCCATCGAGGCGCTGACCGAGCGTCACAACGTGCCCGAGTCCGACGTCGCCCAGGCGTTGAGCACGCTCTGCAACGACCCGGCCTGGGCCGAGGATGCCGAGGAGCGCGCCCCGCTGTACTGGCTGACCGGCGCCGGCCGTGATCGCCTGCTGGCGGCGCTGCAGCTGCGCCCGACCTTCGGCGAGCGCAGCACGGCGGCGCTGGCTCGCCACCGCACCGCCTTCTATCTCACGAGCCTGGCCGCCCTGTTCGGCCTGGTCCTGTTCGCGCTGATGCGGCTGGGCCTGCCGCCCGAGGCCGGCTGGCCGATGGCAGTGCTGGCGGTGCTGCTGGCCCACCTGCCGGCCAGCGAGGCCGTCGTGGCCCTGGCCAACCGGCTCATCAGCGAGTCCGCGCCGCCGGCGCGCCTGCCGCGCCTGGCCTGGCCGCACGGCATCCCCCCCACGGCGCGCAGCATCGTCGTCATCCCGTGCATGCTGACGCGCCCGAAAGGGATCGCGACGCTGCTGGCCCAACTGGAGCGCCACCACCTCGCCAACCTGGAGGCCGAGGCGCAGTTCGCTCTGCTGAGCGACTGGGCCGACGCCAAGGCCGAGCAGCTGCCGCAGGACGAGAGCCTTCTGGCCCATGCACGTGCCGGCATCGAGGCGCTGAACCAGCGCCACGGCACGGCCTGCGACGGCCGGCCGCGCTTCCTGTTGCTGCACCGCGCGCGGCGCTGGAGCGAGACCGAGCAGCGCTGGATGGGCTGGGAGCGCAAGCGCGGCAAGACCGAGGCGCTGGCCGCGCTGCTGGCGGGCCAGTCGGCGGAGCTGCTGCCTGACCGCTTCGTCGACCTCGGTGAGCTGTCCACGCCGGCGCCGGGCATCCAACACATTATCACGCTGGACGCCGACACGGCCCTGCCGCCGGGCGCGCTGCGCGAAATGGTGGCCATCGCCGCCCACCCGCTGAACCGGCCGCGCCTGCACCGCTCGGACACCGGCGCCATCACCGTCGTGCGCGGCCACGGCATGCTGCAGCCGCGCGTGGCCACGCCACTGGCCACGGCCGCCGGCAGTTCCACCGTGCACGGCACCTGGTTCCACAGCCTGTTCGCCGGCCAGCCGGGGCTGGACCCGTACAGCGCCGCCAGCTCCGAGGTCTACCAGGACCTGTTCGACGAGGGCAGCGGCACCGGCAAGGGCCTGATCGACGTGCACGCTGCGGCCCAGGTGCTGAGCCACCGCTTCCCCGAGGGTCAGGTCTTGAGCCACGACCTGCTGGAAGGATCGCTGATGCGCTGTGCCGGCGTCAGCGATGTCATCCTCGTCGAGCCCGCGCCCATGCATGCCGATGTCGCCGCGTCGCGCATCCATCGCTGGACGCGCGGCGACTGGCAGCTGCTGCCCTTCCTCGGCAACCCCAGGCGATGGGGCCTGCGCGGCATCCATGTCTGGAAGATGCTGGACAACCTGCGCCGCTCGCTTGTCGCGCCGGCCGCGCTGCTGCTGCTGGTGGCGTCGTGGGTGGGCGTGGGTCTGACGCCGCTGTGGGCGCTGGGCCTGGTGGCCGCCGCCTTTGGCGCCGGGCCGCTGATGGGCGCGCTGGCCGCCTGCGCACCGGCACGCGAGCACATCTCGCTGCCGCGCTTCTACCGCCATGCCGCCACCGAACTGGGCCGTGTGTTCGGCGGCGTCGTCTGGCACATCGCCATGCTGCCGGCGGCCAGCTGGCTCAACCTCGACGCCATCGGGCGCGCTCTGTACCGGCAGCGCGTCAGCCACCAGCATCTGCTGGAGTGGACGACCGCCGACGCCGCCGAGGCGGCTGCGCGCACGGACTGGAAGTCCCTGTGGCGCCAGCACCGCCGGCTGACCTTCGCCAGCGGCGTGCTGGCGCTGCTGTTGATGACGCCGGCCCTGATCGGCCAGCCCGTGGCCTGGGACATCGCCCTGCCGCTGCTGGCCGCCTGGGCGCTGTCGCCGTTGTGGATAGGCCTGGCCAGCCGGCCGCGCGCGCGACCGCGCCGCGAGGCCATCGACGACGACGAACGCCAGTACCTGCTGAGCATCGCGCGCGACACCTGGCGCTGGTTCGAGCGCTGGGTGACCAAGGACGACAACGACCTGCCGCCCGACAACGTGCAGTTCGATCCCGACATTGCCGTCGCCCACCGCACCTCGCCGACCAACATCGGCCTGTACCTGCTGTCGGCCTGTTGCGCACGCGAGTTCGGCTGGCTGCATGACGTGGGCCTGGCCGAGCGGATCGGCCGCACGCTGGACACGCTGGACAAGCTGCCCCGCCATCGCGGCCACTTCTACAACTGGATCGACACCGAGCGCCTGACGGTGCTGGAGCCGCACTACCTGTCCACCGTCGACAGCGGCAACCTCTGCGCCCACCTGCTGGTCGTCGCGGCCGCCTGCGAGGGCTTTGCGCGCGGCGGTGAAGGCATGCCGCCGCCGCCTGCGGTGGCCGAGGCGCTGAACGCCGTGGCGGCGCGCTGCCGCGCGCTGGCACTGGCGCATGACTTCAGCTGGCTCTACGACCGGCAGCGCCACCTGCTGCACATCGGTGCCGTCGCCAACGTCCATGCCGAGCACGGCACCGAGCGGCTGGACCAGAACCACTACGACCTGTTGGCCTCCGAGGCGCGGCTGGCCAGCCTCGTCGCCATCGCCAAGGGCGACATCCCGCCCGCGCACTGGGGCGCGCTGGGACGGCCCTTCTTCTCACGCGGCCGCGTGACCGGGCTGAAGAGCTGGTCGGGCTCGATGTTCGAGATGTTGATGCCGTCGCTGGTGCTGGACGAGCCGACGGGCAGCGCGCTGGCAGACGCGGCGCGCGCGACGGTGATGGAGCAGATTCGCGCCGGGCGCGCAGCGGGCCTGCCCTGGGGCGTGTCCGAGAGCGCCTATGCCAAGCGCGACAACAGCCTGGCCTACCAGTACGGCCCGCAAGGTGTGGCCAGCCTCGCGCTGCGCGACACGCCGCCCGATGAGCTCGTCATCGCGCCTTACGCCACGCTGATGGCGACCATGGTGATGCCGCGCGCTGCCGTGGCCAACCTGCGTGCGCTGCAGGCGCTGGGCGCGCGCCACGAGGGCGGTTTCGTCGAGGCGCTGGACTACACCGCCAGCCGCCAGCCCGAGCCGCCCGCGGGCGCGCCGCCCGGCCCACGCTTCCAGCGCATCGGCACGGCGATGAGCCATCACCAGGGCATGTCGCTGGTCGCCCTGACCGAGGTGCTGTGCGGCGGCGCGCCGCAGCGCTGGGCCGACGCCGAGCCGCGCCTGTGCGCCGTGCGCTGGCTGCTGCACGAGCGTGCGCCGCACAAGGTGGCGCCGCTGCGCGAGCCGCCGCCCCAGCCCAGGCGCAGCGCGCCGCGCCGCGCGAGCATCTCGCTGGTGGTGCCGGAGTTGCACGGCCGCGCCCTGCCTGCCACGGCTTGGCTGGGTCACGGCAAGCTCAGCGTCATGGTGCGCGAGCACGGCGGCGGCACGCTGGTCTGGGGGGAGCCGGGCAGCCAGGTGCTGGTGAGCCGCTGGCGCGACGACCTGGCGCAGGACCTGCTGGGCCATCATCTGCACCTGCGCGACCTGGACCTGCCCTGGAACGGTAACCCCGAGACCAGCCCCTGGCGCTCGCTGACGCTCAAGCCCACGCCGGGCCCGCAGTGGCGCTACGGCGTGCGCCTGCATCCGGCCAGCGCCCAGTTCACCGCCCAGGGCGAGGAGCTGCATGCCCACACCGAGGCCTGGGTGGCGGTGGAAGACGACGTCGAGTTGCGCCGCATCACGCTGCGCAACCTCGCCGAGCGGCCACGCCGGCTGGCGCTGGTGTCGAGCTTCGAGCCCGTGCTGGCGCCGGCACGCGCCGACCTGGCCCACCCCGCGTTCGGCAAGCTCTTCCTGCAGGCGCGCTGGGAGCCCGGCCAGCACGCGTTGCACTGGCAACGGCTGCCGCGCAGCCCGAACGAGTCGGGCCTGCATGCGGTGCACGCCCTGGTGGGTGTGGAGCTGGACGGCGGCGCGCGGGTCAACCGCGTGCGTGCCAGCGCCGACCGCGCGCATTGGCTGGCGCGCGGTGGCACGCCGGGCCAGCCGGGCGGCGTCATCGCCCATGCGGCCACCGCGGCGCTGCAGGCCGGCGAGGTGGCCGGCCTGAACAACGCGGCGGGCATGCTGGACACGGGCAACGACCCGATCTCGCTGCTGCACCTGATGCTGGAGCTGCCACCCGGCGCCAGCGTGACGCTGACGCTGGCCACGGCAGCCGCACGCGAGCCGCAGACGCTGAACCACATGCTGGACAAGTTGCGCCAGCCGGCCCTGTGCGAGCGCGCGCTGACACTGGCGCACACGATGGCCGGCGTGCGCACGCAGGGCGCGGCGCTGGCGCCGGGCGCCTGGCGCGCCGGCCTGACGCTGCAGACGCTGCTGACCTCTCAGGCCGCCCGCGAGCCGCTGCCGGTGCCGGAGACCGGCTTTGAACGGGACGCGCTTTGGCGCCACGGCATCTCGGGCGATGACCCCATCGTGCTGATCCGCGTGGCCGATGCGACCGGCGTGGTCATGGTGCGGGAGCTGTGCGCGCTGCTGCAGGCCCAGGGCAGCCCGCTGCCCGTCGACGTGGTCGTGCTGGACGCTGAACCGCCGTCCTATCTGGCGCCGGTGTCGCGTGCGCTGCGCTCGCTGGCCGAGCAGCAGGCCCACGGCCGCTGCCGGGTGCACGTTCTGTCCGATGAGACGGTGGGGCCGGACACGCGCTTTGCGCTCAACCTGCTGGCGCGCGTGCGCTGGTTTGCCGATGGCCGGCCGCTGGGCCAGCAGTTGGAGCGACTGGGCATCAGCCACGAGCAGGCCGCCAAGGCGCGGCGCGGTCACGGCGCGACGCTGGTGTCCACCGTGCCGGCGCGGCCTGGCACGACAACGCCCGAGAGCCGTTTCGAGCCCGACAGCGGCGCCTGCGTCTTCGAGCTGGACGAGGGCGCACAGCCGCAACGGCCGTGGATCAACGTCATCGCCAACGAGCAGTTCGGCTGCCAGGTGTCGGAGCGCGGCGCCGGCACGGCTTGGGCCGGCAACAGCCGCCTGCACCAGATCACGCCCTGGTCCAACGACGCACTGCTCGATTCGCCGGGCGAGTGGCTGGTGCTGCACTGCCTGGCCAGTGGCAAGGCCTGGCTGCTGGGCCGCTCCAGCCCGCAACAGACTGTGGCCCACGCGCCCGGCGCGTCGGCCATGAGCTTCATGCTGCCCGGCATGGTCGTGCGGCTGCGCTGGACGGTGGACGCGATGACCGCAGTCAAGCAATGCCAGGTCGAGCTGCATGCCGCGCCCGGCCGCCCGCCGCGCCCGATGCGGCTGCTGGCGGCCGCGCAGTGGCAGCTGGGCATGGACAGCGGCGCGCGCCGCAGCGTCGTCACGCGGCTGGAGCCGGCGGCCGGCGACGGCCCGCTGCTGGCGCTGGCGACGCAAACCGACGGTCTCAACGGGTTCGGCGGCCACACGGCCTGGCTGGCACTGCGCCCGGTACGGGCCGGCGACGTGACCGCCGAGCACATCGAGGCCCTCTCGGGCGACCAGGCGCTGTGGCCCTGGCCGGTGGACGCCGGTTTTACGCCCGACCTCAACGTGCCGCGGCCCTGGACGGCCGCCGTCGAGGCCAGCGGCGACCGCCGCCTGCTGTTCGACGACGAAGGCCGCCTCGTCATGCCGCATGCGCTGGATGGCCTGGCGGGCCCGGCCACCGACCCCGCCGCCCTGTTGGCCGTGCCGCTGCGCCTGGAGGCCGGCCATGCCTGGCATTGCACCGTGCTGTTGGGACATGCGCCCAGCCTGGCCGCTGCGCGCGAGCAGGCCGCAAGTGCCTGGCAAGCGGACCCGCTGCGCCGGCTGGCCGAGCAGCGCGAGGTGTGGCGGCGCTTGAGCGCGCCGGTGCAGGTGGACACACCCGATCCGTCCTTCGACGCCCTCGTCAACCACTGGCTGCCGACGCAGGTGCTGGGCTGCCGCATCTGGGGCCGTGCCGGCTTCTACCAGGCCGGCGGCGCCTTCGGTTTCCGCGACCAGCTGCAGGACGCGATGTCGCTGGTGGCGCACGCGCCGGAGCGGCTGGCCGCGCAGATCCGCAAGCATGCGGCGCGCCAGTTCCCGCCCGGTGATGTGCAGCATTGGTGGCACGAGCCGGCCGGCGCCGGCGTGCGCACGCATTTCGCCGACGACCGGTTGTGGCTTGCGCTGGGGCTGGCCCTCTACATCGAGCGCACCGGCGACACCGCGCTGGCCGACGAGGTGCTGCCTTTCCTGCAGGGCCGCCCGGTGCCCGAGGGTCAGGAGGATGTCTACGAGATCCCCGCCGTCAGCGACGAGACAGCGACCATCTATGAGCATGCGGCGCGCGCCATCGATGTCAGCCTCCCGGTGGGCGCCCACGGCCTGCCGCTGTTCGGCACCGGGGACTGGAACGATGGCATGAACCGCGTCGGCGCCGAGGGCCGCGGCGAGTCGGTGTGGATGGGCTTCTTCCTGTGCGCGGTCATCGACGCGCTGCGGCCGCTCGCCCTGGCGCGGGGCGAGTCGGCGCGCGCCACGCGCTGGCAGCAAGCGCGCAAGGCACTGTCTGCCGCGCTGGATGCTGAGGCCTGGGACGGCCGCTGGTACCGGCGCGGCTGGTTCGACGACGGCAGCGTGCTTGGCACCCACAGCGACACCGAATGCCGCATCGACCTCATCGTGCAGGCCTGGGCCGTGCTGACCGGCGCCACCCGGCCCGAGCGCGCCCGCGAGGCGCTGGACAGCGCCTGGCGCGAGCTGCACGACCGTGATGCCCACCTGCTGCGCCTGCTGTGGCCGCCGTTGAAGGACCACCAGCCGCCGGCCGGCTACATCCAGGCCTACCCCGGCGGCGTGCGCGAGAACGGCGGCCAGTACAACCACGGCGCCACCTGGGCGCTGATGGCCAGCGCCCACCTAGGCCAAGCCGAGCGCGCCTGGGCGGCCTTCACGGCCATCAGCCCGGCCCACCGCGGCGCGCATGGCGCCGACTACGGACTGGAGCCGTTCGCCGTGGCGGGCGACATCGAGGCCGCCGCGCCGCACGCGGGCCGAGGTGGCTGGAGCTGGTACACGGGCGCGGCCGGCTGGCTGCTGCGCGCGGCGGTCGAGTCCATCTGCGGCGTCAAGCTGAGCGACAGCCAGTTGCGCGTGCAGCCCTGCCTGCCGCCGCACTGGCCGCAGGCCCGCGTGCGGCTGTTGCGGCAGGGCCGACGCATCGACGTGCTGGTGCAGCGCGCGCCCCCCGGCGCCGGCGCCGCGCCGCCGCCCGGCTACCGAACGCTGGTACCCGGTGCTTCGCTGGCCTTGAGCGAGATCGACGGGGACCTGCTGCTGTGGGTGCCCGTCACGCAGGCGGCGACGGTCCGCCTGCCCGAGCCCGCGTCTGTGCTTTGAAGCAGCGCACAAAAGAAAACAGCGGCCCAAAAGCCGCTGTTTCTGGAGGCGAAACGCGATCTAGACGATGAAGCTCAGCACCAGCGCCATCAGCGCGCTGCCGATGACGACGGTCGTGAACATGCGCTCGCCCACTGCCGCATCGAGGGCTTCCAGCGAGCACAGCATGCGCTGCTGGCGGTCGGACATCGTGCGGCACTGGCGCAGGTGAAGGCCAAGGCTGTCGCGATGTTGACGGAGCAGATGATCGGTAGCGCGGGACATGAAGACCTCCTTGAGAACTGTCTCCAACTGTAGGCAGGCGTGAGCGGTGTTGCACTCGGACCTGGGGGTGCTTACATGTAGGCGGCGTCCGACACGGCGGCCCGCCTGATCAGGCACCATGCGCCCATGCGGAACTGCTGGCAACTCCAACTCCTGTTGACCCTGCTAACGGCGTGGTTGGCCGGGGCAGCGCATGCATCGCCAGCTGTGCAGGTCGGCTCCAAGCGCTTCACTGAAAGCTATGTCATCGGTGAAATCGTCAAGCAGACCCTCGTTGCCCAGGGCATCGTCGCTGAGCATCGGCAGGGCCTGGGCAACACGGCCATCCTGGCTGCGGCGCTGCAGCAGGGGCAGATCGATGTCTATCCCGAGTACACCGGCACCATCGTGCGGGAGCTGCTCAAGCGCGAATCCAGCGCCGACGCGCAGGCCTCGCTGACGCAGATCAACGCCTGGCTGAAACCGCTCGGGCTGAAGGCCGGCGTGCCGCTGGGCTTCAACAACAGCTATGCGCTGGCGATGCGCGAGGCCGATGCGGCGCGGCTGGGGATTTCGACGATCTCGGAACTGGCGGCTGGCATCGAGAAGAGTGGGTTGACGCTCAGGACCGGCCTGTCACACGAGTTCATCGCCCGCGCTGACGGCTGGCCGGCCCTGCAGCGTGCCTATGGCCTGAAGCTGGCGCCGGGGGCTGGCCTCGACCATGGCCTGGCCTACGGCGCGTTGGCCGGGGGCCAGGTCGACCTGATCGATGTCTATACGACCGATGCGCAGCTGGCCCGCCAGCCGGTGCGGGTGCTGCGCGACGATCGCAGTTTCTTCCCCCGCTACGACGCGGTGCTGCTGATGCGCGCCACCGTCGATGACGGGCCGCTGCAGAGCCTGGCCGGGCGGCTGCCCGAGGCCGAGATGATTCGCCTCAACGCGGCGGCGGAACTGGAAGGTCGGCCGTTTGCAGACGTGGCGCGCGGCTTTCTGCAGGCCGGCCCGAGCTCGTTCAGTGAACGCGACGGCTTGATGGCACGGATGTTCGCGCCCGACCTGGCCAAGCTGCTGGGGCAGCATGTGGCGCTGGTGCTGGCTTCGCTGGCTTTGGCGGTAGCCGTTGCTGTGCCGCTGGGCATTGCAGCGCATCGCCAGCCGCGGCTGGCGCCTCCGGTCATGGCGGTGGCGGGCTTGCTGCAGACGCTGCCCTCCTTGGCCGTGCTGGCGGTGCTGATCGCGCTGATGGGCCGGATCGGCTTCCTGCCCGCGCTGCTGGCCTTGTTCATCTATGCGCTGCTGCCCATCGTGCGCAACACGCATGCCGGCCTGCAAGCCGTGTCGGCGGGCCAGACCCAGGCGGCCATGGCGCTGGGCCTGAACCGCGGCCAGACGCTGCGCGCCATCGAGTTGCCGCAGGCGCTGCCGACGCTGATGGCCGGCGTGAAGACCGCCGCCGTGACCAATGTCGGCACGGCGACGGTGGCCGCCTTCGTCGGCGCCGGCGGGCTGGGCGAGCGCATCGTGGCCGGCCTGGCCGTCAACGACAGCACGCTGATGTTGGCCGGCGCGCTGCCTGCCGCCGCGCTCGCCGTCGTCGTGCAACTGGCCTTCGATGCACTGGAACGCCGGGTTACGCCTGGCCCGCAGCACAATCGGGTCCAGGGTGATCCGGGCGGAGTGGCATGAGAGCAGGTGCGCGATCAGGCTTGTGGATGGCTTGCTGGCTGGCGGCTTCGGCCGCCGAGGCCGGCTGCACGCGCCCCATCGGCGTGCCGATGGCACCGGTCGGGCTGAGCGTCAGCTTCGAGGGCGAGCGCGGTGTTGGCCTCTACCCGACGCTGCTGCGCGAACTGGGCGCGAGTGCCGGCTGCGAATTTCAGGTGCACCGCGTGCCGCGGGCCCGGCTGCAAAAGATGTTCGAGTCCGGGCAGGCGGACCTGCTGATGCCCGCGTCGAGCAACCCGTCACGCGATGTCGACGGTGAGTTTGTTGCGCTGGTGCAGGTCCGTGCCAGCTTGCTGACGCTCGCGCGTGACCGGCCCCCGCCGCGCTCCTTGGCCGAACTGGTCGCCCAGCCGGGTCTCAAGATCGCCGTGGTGCGCGGTTTCACCTTCGGCCCGGCCTATGACAACGCGGTGGCGGCCTTGCGGGCGCAGAGGCGCCTCGTCGAGGAGCCCGACGCAGCCGGCGTCGCGCGCGCGCTGCGCCGGGGCCTGGCACAGGCGTCGGTCATGACAGCGTCCATCTTCATCGGCACGTTGGTCAATGAGCCCGACTTCGCGCCGCTCGTCGCGCAGGTCCGGAGCGACGCACTGGATGAGCTGGGTTGGTCCGAAAGCGGCGTCTACCTGTCCCGGCACACGCTCGGCGATGCCGACCGCCGCCTGCTGCGCCAGGCGTTCTCGCAGCTGGCCAAGTCGGGGAGAGTCTGGCAACTCTTCAACGACAACTATCCGCCGGGAAGCCTCGCCGGCAGCATCCGGCCGTTGACACCATGACGCCTTGACGGCGCGGGCGCCGCGCCTCATGCCGATTGGGGATTCGCGGCCGGGAACCTCGGCCTAACGTCGGCGGTTGTGTCAACCGTCAAGGACGAGCCGCCATGTGCATCACGAAAAGCGTCGGATTGGGTGCCCGCAATGATGTGGCGGATGTCCGCATCATCCAGGTGCTGCTGAACCTCAACAGCGAAGCTTGGAGCAGCGACTCGCACCGGAAGCTGGAAGTGGACGGGCGCATCGGGCCGAGCACGATTGATGCGATCCGCGCCTTTGAAACCCGCGCGATGGGACTGCCGGAGTCGGATGGTCTGGTGGCCCCCGGTGATGCCACGATGGCCCGGCTGCTATCGGGGCTGCCCCCGGGTCCGACGAAAGAGAAGCTCACGGTCGTGATGCCGCGCGCCATGCAAAAGCGCATTGAACTCTACTACGAGCCCCTGGTTCAGGGCATGACCCGCTACGGCATCGATACACCGCGGCAGATCGCGCATTTCATCGCCCAGCTTGCCCATGAGTCCGGGTCGCTGCTGTACGCCGAAGAGCTCGCCGATGGCAGCGCCTACAACGGCCGCACGGACCTCGGCAACAGCGAACCCGGCGATGGCCCACGGTTCAAGGGACGAGGCCTGATTCAGCTGACCGGCCGCGCCAACTACACGCAGTACAGCCGCCATACGGGCGTCGACTACATCAGCGACCCCACGCGCGTGGCGCTGGACCCGTTCGCCTGCGTCGATGTCGCTTGCTGGTTCTGGCAGTCACGCAAGATCGGCCCGCTGGCCGACGCCGACGACGCCAAGGCGGTCACCAAGCGGATCAATGGTGGCTACAACGGGTTGGACGATCGCCTTGAGCATCTGGCTCGCGCAAAGGCGCTGTTGGTGCTCTGACGCCCGACGAGCGACTATCACGAGCGCTTCTCAGGCGTGCAAAGCAAAAGGCACCTAGCAGCTGAAAAGCGCTAAGTGCCTGTTGCTTCTTAAATTTGGTGGGCCCTGAGTGACTCGAACACTCGACCTACGGATTAAGAGTCCGCTGCTCTACCAACTGAGCTAAGAGCCCTGATTCAACTCGGTGAGACCGAGCTAAGCCAGTAATTGTAGCGTCGATTCCGTCGAATCAGCGCTGGAAAACCTGGTGGGACGTGCAGGATTCGAACCTGCGACCAACGGATTAAAAGTCCGCTGCTCTACCGACTGAGCTAACGTCCCGTGTCAAGCAGAGCCCGCCATTGTAGGCAGCTTTTTTGATTCTCTGCAAGATTTTCTGCTGTTACTGATCGACTTTTGTTTGAGTGCGCTCAACATGCAGCCGCTGCAGCTCTGCGGCGGCGCACAAACCGAAAGTCGCCGTCACCGCGACGCTCGACCCATAACCGTGGCAGTTCAGGCTGCCGTCAATATCGCAGGCCTCGCCTGCTTCCTGCGCAGGCAGATGCACCGGCTCGCGCGAGTAGACGCAGGCCACGCCCATCTTGGCGACACGCGGCGCGCCGTGGTGCTTGCGCAGGCGCTGCCGAAGCGAAGCAAGCAGCGGGTCGTGCGTGGTTTCGGCAAGGTCGTCGAGTTGAACCCGATGCGGCTCGCGCTTGCCGCCGGCGGCACCCACGGTCACGAAAGGCAGGCCTTGCGATGTGGCCCAGGCGGCCAGCGTGGCCTTGGCACGAACTTGGTCGCAGCAGTCGATGAGGCCGTCGAATTCGACGCCGCCGACCAGCGCTGGCCAGTTGTCCGGCTCCACAAATTCCTCGATGACGCGCACCGCGCAGTCCGGGTGAATGTCAGCGATGCGTTGACGCAGCGCCTCAGCCTTGGCCATGCCGACGGTGGAGCCGAGCGCCTGGATCTGGCGGTTGATGTTGGATTCGGAAACCTGATCGAGATCGATCAGCGTCAGCTCGGCCGCACCGCAGCGCGCGAGTGCCTCGACGGCCCAGGAACCGACGCCGCCAAGGCCAACGACTGCGAATCGCGCGGTGCGCAGACGCTGGTAGGCGGCGTCGCCGTGCAGCCGACGCAGGCCGCCGAAGCGGCGCTCCAGATCAGCATCGAGCTGACCTGTCATCAGCGCAGAGCTGCGAGGCGCTCTTTACCGGCCTGAGCGGCCTCGGTACCGGGGTAGGCCTTGATGAGATCCTCAAGGCTCCGGCGCGCACCCCGGTTGTCCTTCAGCTCGATCTGGCAGTTAGCCAATGCGAGCAGCGCTTCCCCGGCGCGCGGGTGGTCGGCATTGCCGGCGATGAAGGCTTTGAAAGTCGCGATGGCGTCCTTGTAGTCGCGCTTGCCGTACTGTGCATTGCCAAGCCAGAAGCGCACCGAGTCGGTGTAGCCGCTGGCGGGGTAACGCTTCAGGAACGCATTCAACGCGGCAACCGCCTCGGCGAAGTCGCCGCGGCGTACCAGACCGATGGCGGCTTCGTACTGGTTGCGCTCGTCCGGCCCAACCTGGAACTCGCGACCATCGAGGGCAACCTTTTGCGGCTCAAGCGGCTTGAAGCGCGCTTCGACGGACTGCGACTGATCGGCCAGCTTGCGCTGGGTGTCGGCCAAGTCGCGGGCCAGTTGCTCGTTGGCGCCACGCAGCTTGGCGATCTCGGCACGCAGGACGTCAATCTGGCCGTTCAGGTCCAGCATGCTGCGGCGCAGCGGCTGGAGTTGGTCCTGAACCAGGGCATTGAGCTGGTCTGCCCGCTGCTTGGCCACGTCCTCGTTGGCCTGCACCTTGGCGCGCAGTTCGATGATGGCCTTGCGGGCTTCGTCATCCTCGAACAGGCCGGCAGCGGCCGGCTGCGCGAACAGGGCGCCCACGAAGAGCGCCAACAGCGACAGACGCATCACTTGTCCTTGAGCTCGACGCGACGGTTCTTGGCCCAGACTTCTTCGCCACCACCTTGCGCGGCCGGGCGCTCCTTGCCGAAGCTGACGGCTTCGACTTGAGCGGCACCGACGCCCAGCAGTGTGAGCGACTTGGCGACGGCTTCAGCGCGGCGCTGGCCCAGAGCCAGGTTGTACTCACGGCCGCCGCGCTCGTCGGTGTGGCCTTCCAGGTTCAGCGCGGCGCGCTTGTTGGCGTTGAGGCGCTTGGCGTGCAGTTCAACCAGCGGGCGGTACTCTTCCTTGACGACGTCGCTGTCGTAGTCGAAGTAGACGACGCGCTTGCCGCTGCTGTTGACTTCCTGCGTGAGCTGGGTGAACAGGTCGACCGTCGGCACGGTGGTCACGGCAGGCTCGGCCGGCTGCTGCGTCGTGGTCACCGGCGGCGTCGCAGGTTGACGCGTCTCGACCGGTGCCGGCTCGTCGAGCTTGACAGCGGAACCGCAGCCAGCCAAGGCAGCTGCGGCAATCAGGGTGAACGCAAAGCGGGTCAGTTTCATTCGAATAGTCTCCACAACAGACGGGGGGCAAGAAACAGAGGCACGGCAGACAGCGGTGCAAGCCCGCCATTGTCCAACATGGGGCGAAACATCAAGTTACTAGCGCGTAAATGGACCCCAAGTGGGTTCGCGAACTTCCACCAGGGTGACCAGTAGCGGCGTCTTGATCTTGCCGTCGAGCGTTGTCGTCATCAGCACCTCCTTGCCGCCGGCGCGGCTGGCATAGACGATGAGCTTGCCGTTGGGCGCGAAGGCCGGGCTTTCGTCGTCGTTGGCTTCGCTGATCTGCTGGGTTTGGCCGGTGGCGAGGTCCATCACGGACAAGCGGAAGGCGCCGCCTGACCGCGTGATGTAGGCCAGTGTCCGACCGTCGGGGCTGACGGCGGGACTGATGTTGTAGCTGCCGTTGAAAGTCACGCGCTCGGCCGCCCCACCGCTGGCGGGCATGCGGTAGATCTGCGGGCCGCCACCGCGGTCACTGACGAAGTAGATCTTGCTGCCATCCGGCGCATAGGTCGCCTCGGTATCGATGGAGCCACTCTGGGTCAAGCGGCGCAGGCCTGAGCCATCGCGGTTGATGACGAAGAGCTGCGTGCCGCCGTCGCGCGACAGGCTGAGCACGAGCTGCTGGCCGTCGGGCGACCAGGCCGGCGCGCTGTTGGTGCCCTTGAAGTCGGCCAGCACGCGGCGACCGCCGGTCTGCACGTCCTGGATGCGCACGGTGGCCTTGCGGCTTTCGAAGCTGACATAGGCCAGCTCGCGGCCATTCGGCGCCCAGGCGGGCGAGATGATCGGCTCGGGGCTGGTCAACGCGACCTTGGCGGCTTCACCGTCGGCATCGGCGATGACCAGGCTGTAGCGCGGGCCGGCCTTGGTGACATAGGCCATGCGCGTGGCGAACACGCCGCGCTCGCCGGTCAGCTTTTGGTAGATGGTGTCGGCGATGCGGTGGGCCGCGAGTCGCGCGTCGTCCGGATGGACGGCATGCGCCTCGCCCACCAGCTCGGTGCCCTTGACAACATCCCAGAGCTTGAAGCGGATGTCGAGCCGGCCATCGGCAAGGCGAGTGACCGACCCTGCGGCCAGCGCATCGGCCTGGCGCCCCCGCCACTCCGCCCACGCCGGGCTGCTGCTCTCGTTGAGGCCCGCGGGCGCGTCGACGCTGCGGAACTGGCCGCTGCGCTCCAGGTCAGCCCGCACGATGGCGGCGATGGGCTGAGGCGATTTGGCTTCGTCGCGGAAGTCGACGATGGCCACCGGCACACGGGTGCCACCCACGCCGGAGATGTCGATGCGGACCTGGGCGAGCGTGGTACCAGCGAGACTGGCGCCGAATGCGGCAAGGGCGGCGAGGCTGAGGCGGCGGGAAACGGAATCGAGCATGGCGCGCGATTTTGCCGCAGCGGCGCAACTTGTAACGTCAGACAAGACCGCGTCGCTGCTGGCACCGCCGGAACGGCTCAAAGCAGCACGATGTCGTAGTGCTCGGTCTGGTTGGTCGGCTCGGCGGTCAGCGAGATCGGCTTGCCGATGAAGTCGGACAGTCCCGCCAAGTGGGCGCTCTCTTCATCGAGCATCATCTCGACGACATTGGCCGCCGCCACCACGCGGAACTCCCGCGGCGAGAACTGGCGCGCTTCACGCAGGATCTCGCGCAGGATGTCGTAGCAGACGGAGCGGGCCGTCTTCACCTGGCCGCGGCCCTCGCAGGTGGGGCAGGGTTCGCACAGCATGCGCGACAGGGACTCGCGCGTGCGCTTCCTCGTCATCTCGACCAGGCCCAGTTGCGTGAAGCCGCCAACGGTGACCTTGGTGCGGTCGCGGCCCAGTTGCTTGCGGAACTCGGCCAACACCGCCGTCTTGTGCTCCTCGCGCGTCATGTCGATGAAGTCAACGATGATGATGCCGCCCAGGTTGCGCAGGCGCAGCTGGCGCGCAATGGAGCCCGCCGCTTCGAGGTTGGTCTTGAAGATGGTGTCGTCGAAATTCTTGGCGCCGACGAAGCCACCCGTGTTGACGTCGATGGTGGTCATCGCCTCGGTCTGGTCGAACACGAGGGAGCCGCCGGACTTCAGCTCGACCTTGCGCTGCAGCGCGCGCGCAATCTCGGCATCGACATTGCACAGGTCGAAGATCGGCCGCTCGCCGCGGTAATGCTCCAGCTTGGCGGTGGCGGCCGGCATGAAGGTCTCGCCAAACTCGCGCAGCACGTCGTACTGCATCTTGGAGTCGATGCGGATGGAGCCGGTGCGCTCGGTCGTCAAGTCGCGCAGCACGCGCTCGACGAGGCTGAGGTCCTGGTGCAGCAGGTTGGCCGACGGCGTCGTCAGCGCCTTCGCACGGATCTGTTGCCAGGTCTTGCGCAAATAGGCGATGTCGGCAGCCAGCTCTTCATCGCTGGCATCTTCGGCATTCGTGCGCAGGATAAAGCCGCCACCGCCGCCCTGCTCCTTGGTGCCCACCAGCGTCACCATGCGCGCACGCAGTGCCTCGCGCGCCTCGGGCGAGCCGATCTTCTGGCTGATGCCAATGTGCTCGTCCTGCGGCAGGTAGACCAGCATGCGGCCGGCGATGCTGATCTGGCTGGACAGGCGGGCGCCCTTGGTGCCAATAGGGTCCTTGATGACCTGCACCGTCAGCGGCTGCCCCTCGAAAACCAGGCGCTCGATGGGCGTCGGCGGCGTGTCCGGGCTCTGCGCGTGGCGGCCATGGCCGAACTGCGAGGCGCTGTGCAGGTCGGCCACATGCAGGAAGGCGGCGCGCTCCAGGCCGATGTCGATGAAGGCGGACTGCATGCCGGGCAGCACACGCACGACTTTGCCGAGATAGACGTTGCCCACCAGGCCCCGTTCCAGGGTGCGCTCGATGTGCAGCTCCTGCACGGCGCCGTTCTCGACCACGGCCACCCGCGTCTCCTGCGGTGACCAGTTGATCAGGATGTCTTCCATCGCGAACCTTTGAATGCTGATGCGTGCCGCCGGCCGAAGCGGCACGCATCAGAACTCGACGTCAAAACTCAAAGCCGAATTTCTCCAACAGCTGCGCCGTCTCAAAGAGGGGCAACCCCATGATGCCGCTGTAGCTGCCGGCAATCTTCACGATCCAGGCCGCTGCCTGGCTCTGAATGGCATAGGCGCCGGCCTTGCCGAAGGGCTCGCGGCTGGCGACATAGCGCTCGATCTGAGCGGCAGACAGCGTCGCGAACTCGACCTGCGAGACGTTGAGCCTCGCCATGCGCTGCGTGGCATCGGCCACGGCGACGGCCGTGATGACGCGGTGCGTGCGGCCAGACATCAGGGCCAGCATGCGCGCCGCATCGGCGTCGTCCTCGGGCTTGCCGAGGATGAGGCCGTCGATGGCCACCGTCGTGTCGGCACACAGGATGGGCGCCACAGCCAGGCCACGCGTGGAACGTCGCGCCATTGCAGCGTCGAGCTTGGCGGCCGTGACGCGGGCGCAATACGTCTCGGGCACCTCGTCGGCCTCGACCGCCTCCAGTGCCTCGGCGTCCTCCTCGGCACCGGGCAGCAGCAACTCATGCCTGACGCCAAGCTGCGCCAGCAGCTGGCTGCGGCGCGGGCTTTGCGAGGCGAGGTAGATCAAGCTATTCACGGTGATAGGGATGGCCGGTCGTCACGGTCCAGGCGCGATACAGGCCTTCGGCCAACAGCACGCGGGCGAAGGCGTGAGGCAACGTCAGGTCCGACAGGCGCAGCGTCTCGTCCGCGGTGGCCTTCAGGTCGGGGTGCAGGCCATCCGGCCCGCCGATAATGAGCGCCGCGTCGCGCCCTTCGCTCATCCACAGCTTCAACCGCTCGGCCAGTTGCACCGACGTCCGACGCTCGCCGCGCTCGTCCAGAACGATGCGGCGCACACCTTTCGGCAGGGCCGCCTCGATGCGTGCGGCCTCGGCGGCCATCAACTGCTCAGCCGTCTTGCTGCCCCGCGTCTCGGCCTTGACGACTTTCAGTTCGAGCTTGAGCTCGGGCGGAAAGCGCTTGGCATAGTCGTCGTAGGCGGTATCAGCCCAGGCCGGCTGGCGCAGGCCCACAGCGACGAGGAGAAGGCGCATCAGCCCTTCTTGGGGGCCGCGCGGCCGGCTGGCCTGGCGGCGGCGCGCGGGGCGGCCTTGGCGACGGTCCTGCTGGGCGATTTCGCCGGCGCAGCCCGCTTTGCGGCCGCTGCCTTGCCCACGCCCTGGCCGGCACCAACCTTCAAGGTCTTGACCGGTGCGGCCATCTTCACGCCCACGCTGCGGGTCACGCCCTTCTTGGGCGCCTGGGTGCCCACCGCAGCCTTCTTGGCGACCGCCTTCTTGGCCGCTGCGGACGGCACGGCCTTCTTGGTGCCGCTGGATGCCGTCTTCAATGCCGGTTTAGGTGCCGGCTTGGGCGCCGCCTTGGCGGTGATCGGCCTGGAAGCCGTGGCCTTGCGCGCCGTCTTGACCGGTGCAGCAACGGGCTCCTCGGAGGCCTTCACGAGCTTGGTTTCGGCGCTGCCCAGCTTGAGCTTGACCGGCTTGCCGCCCCAAATCTCTTCGAGGTGGTAGTAGTCGCGGATGGCGGGCTGCATCACATGCACGACGGCGGCGCCGCAGTCCACGATGATCCATTCGCCGTTGTCCTCGCCCTCGGTGCGCATGACCTGCATGCCCCGGCCTTTGACGGTTTCACGCACGCTGGACGCCAGGGCCTTGGTCTGCCGGTTGCTTGTGCCCGACGCGATGATGACGCGCTCGAACAGCGGCGACAGATGCTCGGTATTGAACACGACGATGTTCTGGGCCTTGACGTCTTCGAGACCATCGACGATGGCGCGTTGCAGCTTGCGGATGTCCATTCAGTACTTCTTCTCGTAGAGGCGGTGCGAGGCAATATAGCTCGCCACCTCGGCGCCCACCATGGGGCTGATGTCCTCGCCGTGCGCGACGGCGTCGCGCACGGCGGTGGACGAAAGGGGGTTTTCTGGCATCGCCAGCACCTGCAGACGATGCGCCGGCAGGCCCGGCGGCGTGACGACCTGCTGGCCGGCACGCGGTACGACGACCAGCGTCGCCAGGGCGGCGACCGTCTCGACCTGGTACCAGGTCGGCAGGCGGGTGTACTGGTCCTGACCGATCAGGAACATCAGCTCGGCACCCGGATTCTGCTTGGCGAACTCACGCAGCGTGTCGGCCGTAAAGCTCGGGCCCCGGCGGTGCAGTTCGCGCTCGTCGATCACCAGGCGCGGCTCGCCGGCGATGAGGCGCTTGACCATGCCGGCGCGGTGCACGGCCGCAGCCATGACCTGGTCGGGCTTCTGCCATTGCCGGCCGGCGGGCAGCCAGACCAGGCGGTCGGGCGCCAGCGCGTCCAGCGCAAAACGGGCGAAGGCCAGGTGGCCGAGATGGGGCGGGTCGAAGCTGCCGCCAAAGAGCGCGAGTTTCACAGCCACAGTGCGGTTGGTGGTTCGTCGGCCCAGTCGCGTGGGCGCAGGAAGTCGCTGTACAGCCGGGCCTCGGGCGTGCCCGGCTCGGGTGCCCAGTCGTAGCGCCACTTCACCTGCGGCGGCATGGACATCAGGATGGATTCGGTGCGGCCACCGGACTGCAGGCCGAACAGCGTGCCACGGTCCCAGACCAGGTTGAACTCGACGTAGCGGCCCCGGCGATAGGCCTGGAAGTCGCGCTCACGCTCGCCATAGGCATAGCCCTGGCGGCGCTCGACGATGGGCAGATAGGCGCCAAGGAAGGCGTCGCCGACCGACTGGATCAGCGCAAAGCCGGCATCGAAGCCGCCTTCGGCAAAGTCATCGAAGAAGATGCCGCCGATGCCGCGCGGCTCCTGGCGGTGTTTCAGGAAGAAGTAGTCGTCGCACCAGGCCTTGAACTTAGGGTGCAGTGCCGGCCCGTGCGGCACGAGGGCCTCGCGGCAGACACGGTGGAAGTGCTGCGCGTCGCGCTCATAGCCGTAGTAGGGCGTCAGGTCCATGCCGCCGCCGAACCAGGTGACGGCCGGCGCATCAGGAGGCAAGGCAATGAAGGCGCGCACATTCATGTGCACCGTCGGCACGAAGGGGTTGTGCGGGTGCATGACCAGCGACACGCCCATGGCCTCGAAGGGCGCGCCCGCCAGTTCGGGGCGATGCTGCGTGGCCGAAGGCGGCAGCACGCGGCCCTTCACATGCGAGAAGTTGACGCCGCCGCGCTCAAAGACCGCGCCGCCCTCGATGAGGCGCGACAGGCCGTCGCCCTCCAGCCGGCCGCCGGGTTCGCGCGTCCAGCCGTCGCTGAGGAAGGCATTGCCGTCGACCGTCTCCAGCGCCGCGACGATGCGGTGCTGCAGGCCGAGCAGATAGTCGCGGACGGCTTGGGTATTCATAGGCGCGGGCCCGGCACGGAGCGTGGCTGGATGGGGCTGGCCAGTTCGGGACGCTTGCCGACGCGCGGGCCGAGATAGTCGGCAAACGCGGCGAAGTCCGCCTGCACATCGCCGGTCAGCATGACGAAGCGCGTCACCGAGACGACCCGCTGCTGGAAATCGAAATAGCAAAGCCCGACCGGAACGCCGGCCTGCACGGCCACCTGATAGGCGCCCGTACGCCAGCCACTCTTCAGCGATCGCGTCCCTTCGGGTGCGGCGGCCAGCCAGAAGCGCTCGCCCCGCGCCGCGGCACCCTGCATCTGGCTCACGGTGTCCGCCACGATGCCATGCGGGCTGCTGCGGTCGACGCCGACACCGCCGATCCAGCGCATCCAATGGCCAAGCAATGGCGCCTTGAACAGGCTGTCCTTGCCCCAGAAGCGCAACTCGATGCCGACGGCCCACTTGGCCATCAGCCCCACGACGAAGTCCCAATTGGACGTGTGGGGGTAGACGAGGATGACGCCCTGCTCCGCCGGCACGCCGGGCGCGTCCACTGTCCAGCCGAACAGGCCCAGCAGCCGGCGCGCCAGATCGCTTGGGCGGCGGTGCGGCCGCAGCGGCCCGGTCAGGACGGCGGGTCGAAGGGCGGGCGTCGGGCTCAACGCTTGATGGCCCGGTGGCCGATGTCGCTGCGGTACTGGCGACCGGCGAACTGGATGGACGGGCACAGCTCGTAGGCGCGCTGCGCCGCCAGGCGCACGGACTCGCCCAGCGCCGTCACGCAGAGCACGCGTCCGCCACTGGTCACGAGCTTGCCGTCCTGCATCGCCGTGCCGGCATGAAAGACCATGGCCTCTTCCTCGTCGTCCGGCAGGCCGGTGATGGCATCACCCTTGCGCGGGTTGAGCGGGTAGCCCTCGGCGGCCAGCACGACGCCCAGCGCCACGCGGCGGTCCCATTGCAGCTCCACCTGATCCAGCGTGCCGTCGGTGGCATGCATCATCAGCTCGAAGAGATCGCTCTTGAGCCGCATCATGATGGGCTGGGTCTCGGGGTCGCCCATGCGGGTGTTGAACTCGACGGTGCGCGGCTGGCCGTGCTCGTCGATCATCAGGCCGGCATACAGGAAGCCGGTGAAGGGAAGGCCGTCCTTGGCCATGCCGGCAATGGTCGGCTGGATGATCTCGTGCATGACCTTGGCATGCACATTGGGCGTGACCACCGGCGCGGGCGAGTAGGCGCCCATGCCGCCGGTGTTGGGGCCGACGTCGCCGTCGAGCAGGCGCTTGTGGTCCTGGCTGGTGGCCAGCGACACGACCTGCTTGCCGTCGCAGACGACGATGAAGCTGGCCTCCTCGCCCTCCAGGAAATCCTCGATGACGACACGCGCACCGCCTTCGTTGTGGGTGACGCCCAGCTTGTTGTCTTCCAGGATCCAGGTGATTGCTTCATGCGCCTCGGCCAGCGTCATCGCGACGACGACGCCCTTGCCCGCCGCCAGGCCGTCGGCTTTGATGACGATGGGCGCGCCGCGGCCGTCGACGTAGGCGTGGGCCACCGCAGCGTCAGAGAAGGTCTCGTAGGCGGCCGTCGGGATGCCGTGGCGCTTCATGAAGTCCTTGGCGAAGGCCTTGGAACTCTCCAGCTGGGCCGCGGCCTTGGTCGGGCCGAAGATGCGCAGACCCCGCGAGCGGAACTCGTCCACCACGCCTGCGGCCAGCGCCGCCTCGGGGCCGACGACGGTCAGCGTGATCTTCTGCTCGACGGCAAAGTCGGCCAGCGCCTTCACATCGGTCATGCCGATGGGCACCGTCTCCAGCCGCTCATCGCGCGCCGTGCCGCCGTTTCCGGGCGCAACAAACACCTGGCTGACGCGCTCGCCCTGGGCCAGCTTCCAGGCCAGCGCGTGCTCGCGGCCCCCATTGCCAATGACCAGCACTCGCATCAATTCAGTTCCGCGTTGTGATAGACGGCTTGCGTGTCGTCCAGATCTTCAATGACATCCAGCAGCTTCTGCATGCGTTCGGCGTCTTCGCCGGTCAGCTCGATGGTGTTTTCGGCCCGCATCGTCACTTCGGACAGCTCGGGCACCAGGCCGGCGGCTTCAAGCGCGGCCTTGACGGCCTCGTAGTCGGCGGGCGAGGTCAGCACCTCGATGGCGCCGTCGTCACCGGTGACGACATCCTCGGCGCCGGCTTCCAGCGCCACTTCCATGACCTTGTCTTCCGACGTGCCGGGCGCGAACAGCAACTGGCCGCAATGCTTGAACTGGAAGGCCACCGAGCCGTCCGTGCCCATGTTGCCGCCGTATTTGCTGAAGGCGTGGCGAACCTCGGCCACGGTGCGGACGCGGTTGTCCGTCATCGTATCGATCATGATGGCCGCGCCACCGATGCCATAGCCTTCGTAGCGGATTTCCTCGTAGGTCAGGCCATCGATGTTGCCGCTGGCCTTGTCGATGTTGTATTTGATGCGGTCGGCCGGCATGTTGGCGGCCTTGGCCTTGTCGACGGCCAGGCGCAGGCGCGGGTTGTCCTTGATGTCCGGGCCACCCTGGCGCGCGGCGACCGTGATCTCACGGATGATGCGCGTCCAGATCTTGCCGCGCTTCTCGTCCTGGCGGCCTTTGCGATGCTGGATGTTGGCCCATTTGGAATGACCGGCCATATGTTTGGCTCCTGGAGGCGGCATCGAAGGCCGCCTGATTTATCGTTGGCAAGCTTGCGATTTTAGAGGACGCACCATGACTGACCCGATCCTGCTGGCCCGCCATGGCGACATCGAGTGCCTGCTGCTGCCCGCGCTGGCCAATCGCCACGGCCTGATCACCGGCGCCACCGGCACCGGCAAGACCATCAGCCTGCAGAAGCTCGCCGAGAGCTTTTCCAAGCTCGGCGTGCCCGTCTTCATGGCCGACGTGAAGGGCGATCTCACCGGCATCAGCCAGCCCGGCAACCCCAGCGAGAAGCTGCTTGCCGTGCTGAAGGACCGGGGCATTGACCCGCCCGAGAAGCTGGCCTGCCCGACGACGCTGTGGGATGTCTTCGGCGAGCAGGGCCACCCGGTGCGCGCCACCGTGTCCGACATGGGCCCGCTGCTGCTGGCCCGCATGCTGGCGCTCAACGAGACCCAGGCTGGCGTGCTGCAGATGGTCTTCAAGATCGCCGATGACAACGGGCTCTTGCTGCTGGACCTGAAGGATCTGCGGGCGATGCTCCAGCATGTGGGCGACAACGCGAGCCAGTTCACGACGCAGTACGGCAATGTGTCGGCCGCCAGCGTGGGCGCGATCCAGCGTGGCCTGCTGCAGATCGAGGCCCAGGGCGGCGACAAGTTCTTCGGCGAGCCCATGCTCAACATCGCCGACTTCATGCAGACCGACGGCGGGTTGGGCGTCATCAACGTGCTGGCCGCCGACAAGCTGATGAACGCGCCGCGCCTGTACGCGACCTTCCTGCTATGGATGCTGAGCGAGCTGTTCGAGACCCTGCCGGAGGTGGGCGACCTGGAAAAGCCCAAGCTCGTGTTCTTCTTCGACGAGGCCCACCTGCTGTTCAAGGATGCACCCGACGCCCTGGTCGAGCGCATTGAGCTGGTCGTGCGCCTGGTGCGCTCCAAGGGCGTGGGCGTCTATTTCGTGACGCAGAACCCGCTCGACATCCCCGACGCCGTGCTGGGCCAGCTCGGCAACCGCGTGCAGCATGCGCTGCGCGCCTTCACGCCGCGCGACCAGAAAGCCGTCAAGAGCGCGGCCGACACCATGCGCGCCAAGCCCGGGCTGGACATTGCCACGGCCATCACCGAACTCGCCGTTGGCGAGGCGCTCGTCAGCCTGCTCGACGAGAAGGGCCGGCCCAGCATCACCGAGCGCGTCTTCGTGCTGCCGCCGGGTAGCCAGATCGGGCCGATCACGCCGGCGCAGCGCCAGGCGCTGCTGGCCAATTCGCTGGTGGCCGGCGTCTACGAGAAGCTGCTGGATCGCGAATCGGCCTACGAGCGGCTGGCCGCCCAGCACGCCGCGCCCGCCGGTGGTGGCATGGCGGCCGAAGGCGGCGCCGTGTTCAAGGGCGGCCCGGCTGCACCTGCGCCGGCGCAGGACGGCGGCGGCATGCTCGGCGGCCTCAAGGACGTGCTGTTCGGCACCACCGGCCCTCGCGGTGGGCGCCATCCTGGGCTGGCCGAGAAGGCCGCGCAGTCGGCCGTGCGCAGCATTGGCTCGGCCGTCGGCCGCGAGATCATCCGTGGCGTGCTCGGCAGCATCCTGGGTGGCGGCAGCCGCCGGCGCTGACGCCATGCCTCCTGCACCCTGCCCGGCCCGCTCGTCGCACCCGGCTGGCGCCAAGGCAGGGGCGGCACGATGCTGAGCTCATGACCTCTGCCCAATCCCGCCGCGACTGGCCGACCTATGTGGGCGGCACCGTCGCCATCTGCCTGGTGGTCGGCCTGCTGAACTACATGATGCGCGGCGGGAAGTTCTGGCACGGCATGCTGTATTCGTTCACCGTCGGCGTGCAGATCTCGGCCTATATCTCGCTGTTGACCTACGGGCTGGCAGCGCTGCTGCGGAGACGCCAGGCAGACTCGGCGGCGCTGCGCCATGGCTGGGTAGGCTGGGGCTGGATGCTGCCCTGCATCCTGCTCGGCTCGCTGGCCGGCTACAGCGGCGGGCTTTGGCTCGGCGACCTCCTCAGCGGCGGCCGCTCGCTGCAGCCCTGGCATGTCACCGACCGGCGCGTCGCGCTGTCGATGAGCTTCACGCTGCTGGTATCGGTGGTCGCCACGTGGTTCTTCTTCTCCCTGTTCAAGCTCAACTCGGCCCGCATCGAGCGCGTCGAAGCCGAGCGGCAGGCGGCCGAAGCCCGGCTCACGCTGCTGCAGAGCCAGCTCGAACCGCACATGCTGTTCAACACGTTGGCCCATCTGCGCGTGCTGATCAAGCTGCGGCCCGACGAGGCCCAGCGCATGCTGGACCAGCTCATCGCCTATCTGCGCGCCACGCTGCAGGCCAGCCGCGCCACCGAGCATCCGCTGGCAGACGAATTCGAGCGCCTGTCCGACTACCTTGCGCTGATGCAGCTGCGCATGGGGGAGCGCCTGCGCGTCAAGCTGGACCTGCCGGCCGAACTGGGCGGCATCGCCATCCCGCCGCTGCTGCTGCAACCGTTGGTCGAGAACGCCGTCAAGCATGGACTGGAGCCGCACGTGGACGGTGGCGAACTGCGCGTCAGCGCCGGCCGGGATGACGGGCGGCTGGTGCTCGAAGTGGCCGACAGCGGCGCGGGCCTGGCCACGCCCGGCGAGCTGGCCGGCGTGGGCACGGGATTCGGTCTCGCGCAGGTGCGCGAACGCCTGGCCCACCGCTATGGCGCGGCGGCGCGCTTCGAGCTCAAACCCCAACCCGGCGGCGGCAGCGTCGCCCGCATTGAGATTCAGCTATGAATCCGACCGCCCTCATCGCCGAAGACGAGCCCCTGCTGGCCGAGAACCTGCGCGCCGAGCTGGCCACTGCCTGGCCCGCATTGCAGGTCACCGCCCAGGCTGGCAGCGGCACGGCCGCCGTCGAGCTGGCCCTGCAGCACCGGCCCCAGGTCTGCTTCCTCGATATCCGCATGCCCGGCATGACCGGGCTGGAAGCCGCCCAAGCTATCAGCGAGGACTGGCCCGACGATGCCGGCGAGCTGCCGCTGTTCGTCTTCGTGACGGCCTATGACCAGTACGCGATGCAGGCCTTCGATACCGCGGCGGCCGACTACCTGCTCAAGCCCGTCACGCCCGAGCGCCTGGCGCAGACCGTCGCGCGGCTGCGGGCGCGCCTGGCCCAGCCGAAGACCGCCGAAGCGGGCGACGCGACGCTGGCCTCGCTGCGCCAGCTGCTTGCCCAGGCAGTGACGCCCGTGCCGCGGCTGCGTCATCTGCAGGCCGCCGTCGGCGATGCCATCGAGCTGGTGCCGATGGACGACATCGTCTACCTGGAGGCCGCCGACAAATACGTGCGCGCCGTGACGGCCGAGCGCGACTACTGGGTGCGGGTGTCGCTGCGCGAATTGCTGCCGCAGCTGGACACCGAGCGCTTCTGGCAGGTGCACCGCTCCACCGTCGTGCAGATCGACGCCGTCGCCCGCGCGCTGCGCCAGGAGAACGGCACCGTGCTGCTGGAGCTGCGCCGCCGGCCCGAGAAGCTGACGGTGAGCCGCGTGCACGCAAATCGTTTCAAAGCCCTGTAGCGGCGCGCTAGAAGCCGCCCGATGAAAACCGTATAAACGGTTTTCATCGTTATGCCCCACGCACGCAAACCCGCCACAGAAGTACGCGCCAAGCTCGTGCGCGACGGCTTCACCATGCCCGAGGCCGACTACGCCCTGCTCGCCGAACTCAAGCAACGCTTGCACGGCGTGAAGCGCGAGGCCAAGAAAAGCGAGCTGCTGCGCGCGGGGCTGCAGGCACTCGCCTTGCTGGACGCCAAGGCCCTGGCGGCTGCGCTGGACCGGCTGGAGCCGGTCAAGACGGGGCGGCCGCGCAAACCGACCTGAGGAGAACAAGATGGTGGACGCAACCCCATGGTGGCAGCTGCTGTGCGCCATCGCCGGCCTCAACCTGATCATCTGGACGGCCTCGACCGCCTGGCTGCACCGCAACCGGCCCGATGGCACGACCTGGCCACACCAGCGTTTGCAACTGCTGCTGTCCGCCCTGTATGTGCTGGGCTGCGGCTACCGCAGCTTCTTGCCCGTGTTCGACGTGCCCCGTGTCGTCATGGTCGACTCATGGGCGTCCAGCGTGCTCGTTGGCCGCACGGTGGCCACGATTGCCGAGCTGAGCTTCGCCGCGCAATGGGCGCTCCTGCTGCGCGGCGCGGCGCTGGCCACGGGGCAGCGCTTCAGCCTGTGGGTGGCCTATGCGGTGGTGCCGCTGATCGCCATCGCCGAGATCAATTCCTGGTATGCCGTGCTGACCACACGCAACATCGGGCACGTCGTGGAGGAAGTGCTCTGGGGTACGGCCGCGGTGCTGACCGTCGTGGCCATGGGCGGCCTCTGGCCGCAGGCCACGGCGCGCGGGCGGCGCTGGCTGGCCGTGGGGCTGACAGCGGGCGTGCTGTATGCGGCCTACATGTTCTTCATCGACGTGCCGATGTACTGGGCCCGCTGGGTGGCCGACGAGGCTGCCGGCCGCAGCTACACCACCGTGGCCGCCGGGGTGGCGGACGCGGCCAGCCGCTGGCATGTGTCGCACGACTGGGCACACTGGCGCAGCGAGGTCGTCTGGATGACGCTCTACTTCAGCGTCGCCGTCTGGATCAGCATCGGTCTGGCCCATGTGCGGCTGCCGCTGCGGGCGCGGCCGCCGGCTCCGTAGAATCGCCGCCATCTGCCGGGCCAGGCTCATCACTTGGCCCGGTTCTGTTTTAAAGCCCCCCATGACCCAGCCCGCCTCCCCCGCCGCCCCCGCGACGAACTTCCTGCGCCAACGCATCGAGAACGATCTCGAAACCGGCGCCTTCGCGGGTCGTCATTTCGCTGGCACGCCCGGCGACGCCGCCCACCACGCGGCCGGCCCGCTGGACGAGGCGCGCATCCGCACCCGCTTCCCGCCCGAGCCCAACGGCTACCTGCACATCGGCCATGCCAAGAGCATCTGCCTGAACTTCGGCCTCGCGCGCGACTTCGGCGGCGCCTGCCACCTGCGCTTCGACGACACCAACCCCGAGAAGGAGGAGCTGGAGTACGTCAACGCGATCAAGGAGATGGTGCAGTGGCTGGGCTGGAGCTGGGGCGACAACCTGTTTGAGGCCAGCAGCTACTTCGACTTCATGTACGCCGCCGCCGAGGCGCTCATCAACGCCGGCCACGCCTATGTGGACGAGCAGAGCGCCGAGGACATGCGCGCCAACCGCGGCGACTTCGGCCGGCCGGGCGTCGACAGCCCCTTCCGCAGCCGCACGCCCGCGGAGAACCTGGCCCGCTTCCGCGAGATGCGCGACGGCCAGCATGCTGACGGCGCCATGGTGCTGCGCGCCAAGATCGACATGGCGTCGCCCAACATCAACCTGCGCGACCCGACGCTCTACCGCATCAAGCATGCGGAACACCATGCCACCGGCAACAAGTGGTGCATCTATCCGATGTACACCTATGCCCACCCCATCGAGGACGCGCTGGAGCGCATCACGCACAGCATCTGCACGCTGGAGTTCGAGGACCAGCGCCCCTTCTACGACTGGCTGTTGAACCAGCTCGCCGACCTCGGCCTGCTCGCCCGGCCGCTGCCGCAACAGATCGAGTTCGGTCGCCTCAACCTGAACTACGTCGTCACCAGCAAGCGCAAGCTGCGCCAACTGGTGGAAGAGGGTCATGTCAGCGGCTGGGACGACCCACGCATGCCCACGCTGGTGGGCCTGCGCCGCCGGGGCTTCACGCCGGCCAGCGTGCGCGCCATGGTGGAAGCCACGGGTGCGAGCAAGCAGAACGCCTGGATCGACGACACCGTGCTCGACCAGGCCCTGCGCGCCGACCTGGAGCCGCAGGCGCCGCGCGCGTTCGCCGTGCTGCAGCCGCTTAAGTTGAAGCTGACCAACTACGCCGAGGTGTTCGGCAGCGCCGACCATCGCGAACCCTGCGAGACCGCCGCCCACCCGCACAAGCCTGAACTCGGCCAACGCAAGTTCTCGCTCGGCCCCGAGCTGTGGATCGAAGCCGAGGACTTTGTCGAGGTGCCGCCCAAGGGCTACTTCCGACTCTTCCCCGGCAACAAGGTGCGGCTGAAGGCCGGCTACATCATCGAATGCACCGGCGCCGAGAAGGATGCCAGCGGCAACATCACCGCCGCGCTGGCTACCGTCATCCCGGACACCAAGAGCGGCACGCCGGGCGCCGACGCCGTCAAGGTCAAGGGCACCATCGGCTGGGTCGGTGCCCATGAGGCCGTCGCCGCCGAGGTGCGCCTGTACGAGCGACTGTTTGCCGAGCCCCAGCCCGATGCCGGCGGCCGCGACTTCATCGAGTTCCTCAACCCCAACTCGCTGCGCATCGTGCAGGGCTTCGTCGAGCCCTCACTGGCGGGCGCCGCGGCCGACCAGCGCTGGCAGTTCGAGCGGCATGGTTACTTCGTCACGGACCGCGTCGACCACCGCGCCGACAAGCCGGTGTTCAACAAGATCACCGGGCTGAAGGACGGCTTCTCGAAGTAGGCCGGCCAAGCGCACAGCGCTTTCAGTTGTCCTGCGCGCCACCGCAACGCAGGACGATGGGCGTGGCGTACTCGCGGCCGACGACGGCGCGGGCGAACAGGTAGTTCTGCCGCGCCCGGTCGCTCAGCGAGTCCAGCCGCACGCCGCCATGCGCGTCGCACGGGAAGGCCAAGCCGCGGCCGGCCTGGAACAGGGACTCGAAGCGCAACTCGTAGTTGTCGCTCGTCAAGGGCATGGGGCGTGAGTTCATGGGGCACCTCGTCTTGATTGCAGACTAGGCGCCGCCCTGCCCCATTGCGCGTGAAAAGGTCGCAACCGTGGCGGCCGCCCCCTCGGTTGACTGGCCATGCGCCAAGATGTCACGGCTAGCGGAATGGCGAGCGCAGCACATCCATCTGGAAGGGCCTGTCGTTCATCTCGACGACGGCGGGATTGGGCACGTTGAGCGTCATCAGCCGGCGCTGCGACAGATTGAGCAGCGCCAGTGAGGGCTGCAGGTGCATGCGCAGCAGCGCCTGCAGCGAGCCATCGGCATGGGCCAGGCGGAGGCCACGCGAGATGCGGTCGATGGCGACATGGTTGCCCGGGTGGGTGTAGATGTACTGCGGCAGGTCGTAGGCCAGCAGCAGGCTGTCATCCAGCGCCAGTCCCTTGAGGCCCAGATGGGCCTGCACCTCCTGGCCCACTTCCAGCACGCTGCGGCAAAACAGATCGGCGCGGCCCAGGGCCACCATCTGGAACAGCGCCTCGTAGCCGTTGGCCTCCGCCACCGTGAAGCCATTGGCGCGCAGGATGTCGGCGTCGGCCCAGCCGCGGCCCTGCACATGGCGGAGCCTGGCCACCGCGCTCAGGGTGCCGGCCTCGCGCACCAGGTCGCGCTGCGGCGCATGCACGAAGCAGACGCGGTAGCGGTTGACGCCGAGGTGGATGGGGAACAGCACCGGCACCAGGCCGGCGGCGCGGCCGGCCTCGGGGCCGGTGACGACCAGGAAGTTGGGCGACGCCTGTTGCGCGGCCTCCAGCAATGCGCGGCGCTTGTTCATGGGCGCTGACAGCTGCAGCCGGTAGGGGCCGTCGCTGGCGCGGGTCTTGTCGAGCGCGAGCTGCACCGCGTCGCGGATATACACGTTGCGCAGGTCGGTCTCGCTGTCCGGTGCGCGCAGCGTCAGTGCCAGCTCCTGCGCGCGGGCCGGCCCGGCCATGGCGGCCAGCAAGGCAGGCATCCCTTTGAGCAGGCAGCGTCTGTGCATATGGACAAGAGCCGGGCGAGAGCCCAATGTAGCCCTGCCGCGCAGCCTCGGGAATGCTGGACTCTCCCTAGGTTGCGGCGTTAGCGAGCGGTCAGTCCGCCAGGTCCGCCAGCCTTCTCACCTTGACCTTGCGACCCTTCAGCTTGCCCGCCGAAAGACGGCGCACGGCCTCGGCGGCGATGCCGCGCTGCACCGCAACATAACTGTGGAAGTCCGTGACATTGATCTTGCCGATCTGCGTGCCGGCAAAGCCGGCCTCGCCGGTCAGCGCACCGAGGATGTCGCCGGGGCGGATCTTCTCCTTGCGGCCGCCGAGGATCTGCAGCGTGTCCATGGCCGGCAGCAGCGGGCCGCCGGGTGCGTCGGTCAGGTCGGCCAGCGGCTGCCACTTGAATTCTTCGCCCTGCAGCAGCTCGATGCGGCCGATGCGGCCCATCTCGTCCAGGCTGGCCAGGCTCAGCGCCAGCCCCTCGGCGCCGGCGCGGCCGGTGCGGCCGATGCGGTGCACATGCTGTTCGACGTCGGCGCTGATGTCGACATTGATGACGCAGGCCAGGTTGGCGATGTCCAGGCCGCGCGCCGCCACGTCGGTGGCCACCAGCACGGTGGCGCTGCGGTTGGCGAACTGGATCAGCACCTGGTCGCGGTCGCGCTGCTCCAGGTCGCCGTGCAGGGCCAGCGCGATGAAGCCCTGGCCGGCCAGCACCGCTTCCAGGTCGCGGCACTGCTGCTTGGTATTGCAGAAGGCGATGGCCGACTCGGGCCGGAAGGCGCGCAGCAGGCGCGGCACGGCGTCCAGCCGCTGGTCCTCGGTGACCTCGAAGGCGATCTGCCGGATGGTGGACGCTGCCGCGCTCGTCGAGCCGGCCACCTTGACCGTCTGCGGCTCGCGCATGAACTTGGCGGCGATCTCGGTCACGCCGTCGGGGAAGGTGGCCGAGAACAGCAGCGTCTGCCGCTTGGCCGGCGCGCGCTTCGCAATCGCCTTGATGTCGTCGAGGAAGCCCATGTCCAGCATGCGGTCCGCCTCGTCCAGCACCAGCGTGTTCAGCCCGCTCAGGTCCAGCGTGTCGCGCTCCAGATGGTCGATGAGGCGGCCCGGCGTGCCGACGACGATGTGCGCGCCGAAGGACAGGCTCTCGATCTGCGGCTTCATCGGGCTGCCGCCGCACAGGGCCAGCACCTTGATGTTGTCGGCCGCGCGGGCCAGGCGGCGGATCTCCTGCGTGACCTGGTCGGCCAGTTCGCGGGTGGGGCACAGCACCAGGGCCTGCACGCGCGATTGAGCGGCATCCAGCCGATGCAGCAGCGCGACGGCGAAGGCGGCGGTCTTGCCGGAGCCGGTCTGCGCCTCGCCGATGACATCCTTGCCGGCGAGGGCCAGCGGCAGGCTGGCGGCCTGGATGGGCGTCATCTGCGCGTAGCCGAGCTGGTTGAGGTTGGCCAGCATGGCGGGGCTCAGCGGCAGGGAAGAAAAAGCGGTATCGGTCATCGCGGGATTGTCGCGGCTGGCTGCATAGCGTGATTTCTGCACGGCTGCGCAGCCCGCGGACGTCCGCGCTTGCAATTGGTCACGATCACGCCAAGGCCGCCTCCCTAGCATCGCTCGCGACGCGCAGACCTTCCGCCATGCCCACCGCCACGCCCGCATCCACGCCCGCCCAGCCGCGACTACTGAGCGGTGCAGGTGGCCGCGGCGGCGACACGCGAACCCGCACCGGCAACGAGGCCACCAGCTTCACGGCCACCGTCCCCTTCACCCGGCCTCAGACGCAGGCCCCAGCCACGCCGGCACCGGTGGCGCAGGCCGTGCCGCGCTGGGCCAAGGGCGTCGTCATCGGCGGCCTGCTGCTGGCCGTGGGCATGCCGGCGTCGGTGCTGATGTCGCGCTCCATGC
This sequence comes from Pelomonas sp. Root405, assembly GCF_001425165.1. Lineage (GTDB taxonomy): Bacteria > Pseudomonadota > Gammaproteobacteria > Burkholderiales > Burkholderiaceae_C > Pelomonas. The sequence continues at coordinate 1,091,575 of NZ_LMDU01000001.1, read as the reverse complement.
TGGTGCAGTCGGCGCTGATGGCGGAAAGCAACTCCAAGGCCGCCATGGTCTGTACTGGCGGCCAGGGCCGCGCCGTCGACGGCTCCAGCGTCGTCGGCTGGCTGTTCAGCGGCTCCTACTTCAGCTGCGGCGACTGGGAAACTCGCGAGGCCCGCAAGCAGCGCGAGCGCGACCAGGCGGAGGCCAGCTACATGGCACGCCAGCGGGCCCGGCAACAGGCGCACTGAGGCGCGCCCGCGACCTAGCGCACCGGTCTTCAAGCGCTGGAACGGCGCTTGCCCCGCTGATCTGTCCACCCCGGGGAGCCCCATGCCCGCAGATCAGACCGCCGTCGCCAAGGCCACATGGCCTGGCCGCCTGCGCCCGAAGCCGTCGCCATGCAGCTGATCTTGTCGGCCGGCGTCATCGGCGCCGTCGTGCTGTGGGGCCTGCTGATGCCGCAGTCGCTGGCTGCCGTCTTCGACGTCGCGCTGGCCTTCATCACACGCAACGTCGGCTGGCTCTACTTGTGGGTGGTGCTGGGGCTGGTGGTCTTTGCGCTGCTGCTGGCGTTCAGCCGCTACGGCAACCTCAAACTTGGCGCCGAGGACGAGGACCCGGAGTTCTCGTCGGCGGCATGGTTCGCCATGCTGTTCGCCGCCGGCATGGGCATCGGCCTGGTGTTCTGGGGCGTTGCCGAGCCGCTCTCGCACTACGCCGACCCGCCGCCGGGCATTGCGCCGGCCACCCCCGAGGCCGCCAACGCGGCGATGCGCTACAGCTTCTTCCACTGGGGCCTGCACCCCTGGGCGGTGTACAGCGTCGTCGCGCTGGCGATTGCGTTCTTCCAGTTCCGCCGCGGCCGCAGCGGGCTCGTCAGCTCGGCGACCGAATCGCTGCCCTGGCCGGCCCTGCGCCGGCTCGGGCCGCTGTTCGACACGCTGGCCATCATCGCCACGGCGTTCGGCGTGGCGGCCTCGCTGGGCATCGGTGCGCTGCAGATCAACAGCGGCCTGGCTTCGGTGTTCGGCATCGCGGTCGGCACACCTGCGCAACTGGCGATCATCGCCACCACGACCGCCCTTTTCCTGACGTCCACCATCAGCGGGCTGGACCGCGGCATCAAGTGGCTCTCGTCCGCCAACCTGCTGCTGGCCGCAGCGCTGGCGGTGGCAGTGCTGCTGCTCGGGCCGACGATCGCCATCGTCAACACCTTCACCAACACGCTGGGCGGCTACCTCAGCGAGCTGGTGCGCATGAGCCTGCGCACGACACCTTTCCGCGACAGCGGCTGGGTCGGCGGCTGGACCATCTTCTACTGGGCCTGGTGGATCTCGTGGTCGCCCTTCGTCGGCCTGTTCATCGCCCGCGTCTCCCGCGGGCGAACGATCCGCGAGTTCGTCATCGGCACCGTGCTGGCGCCCACGACCGCCGCCTTCGTGTGGTTCTCGGTGTTCGGCGGCGCCGCACTGCATGTCGAGATCCTGCAAGGCATCGACCTGGCCAGCGCGGCGCGGGCCGACCCCTCGACGGCGATGTTCGCGCTCTTCGACGCGCTGCCCGGCGGCACGCTGCTGGCCGTGGTCGCGACGCTGCTGGTGCTGGTGTTCTTCGTGACGTCGGGGGACTCCGCCGTGCTCGTGCTCGGCATGATGAGCACGCGCGGCAACCCGAACCCGGCAGCAAGGGTCAAGCTGCTGTGGGGGCTGCTGGTCGCGGGCGTCGCGGCGGCCCTGCTGCTCAGCGGCGGGCTCAAGGCGGTTCAGACGGCGACCATCGTCTTTGCCCTGCCCTTCACGGCGGTGATCGGCCTGCTCGTGCTGGCGCTGTGGCGCGGCGTGCGCGAAGACTGGCAGGCGTCGCAGCGCGAGGAGCGCCGGCTTCGCCGCAGGCTGCGCGAGCTGGCCCGAGAAGAACCACCCGCAGCACCCCGCGACGCGCCCTGATCCCTCAACCGCCCGCGCGCTTGACCGTCCAGCCCTCGGGCCGCGCCTTCAGCCAGGCCAGCACCTTGTCGAGGTGGTCGCCCTGGATCTCGACAACGCCGTCCTTGACCGTGCCGCCGCTGCCGCACAGCGCCTTGAGCTGCTTGGCGCAGGCGGTGAGCGCCGCATCGTCCAGCGGCAGGCCCTTGATGACGGTGACGCCCTTGCCCTTGCGGCCGGCCGTCTCGCGGCTGACGCGCACGATGCCGTCGCCGGCCGGGCGCGTCTTGGCCTTGCAGGTGCACTGCGCGACCGGCTGGCTGCACCCGGGGCAGACGCGCCCCACGTCGGTGGAATAGACCAGGCTCATGGCGCCGGCTTCAGGTGCCGCTCGAAGAAGGCATCCATCGTGCGATAAAGGTGCAGCCGCGCCGCGCGGCCGGCGATGCCGTGGGCCTTGCCGGGGTAGATCTGCAGGTCGAAGGTCTTGCTGGCGTTCTGCAGGGCTTCCACCAGCCGCAGCGTGTGCTCGAACAGCACGTTGTCGTCGGCGGTGCCGTGCACCAGCAGCAGCGGCTTGCTCAGCAGCGATGCCCGCGGCGGCAGGTTGGCGCTGGCATAGGTGGGCGCTTTGCCACCATCGGGCATGCCGAGATAACGCTCCGTGTAAGCGGTGTCGTAGAGCGTCCAGTCGGTCACCGGCGCGACGGCGACGGCGGCCGCGAACGGCGTGTCGGCATCCAGCATCGCCCGCGCGCCGAGGTAGCCGCCGTAGCTCCAGCCGAAGAAGCCGATGCGCGCCGGGTCGACCCCTGGCACGCGGGCAGGCAGCTGGCGCGCAGCGGCGAACAGGTCGGCCACTTCGACCTGGCCAAAGGCGCGGTGGTGAGCGCGCGTGAACTCGCGGTCGCGGTGCTCCATGCCGCGCGTGTCCAGCATCAGCACGCCGTAACCGCGCTGCTGCCAGTAGGCGATCAGCGGCATGTCGCGGCCCCAGCCCCAGTGGACGGTGGACGCGCCCGGGCCGCCATAGGCCAGCACGATGACGGGATGCCTGGCGCCCTCGCGGCGTGGCGCGAAGAAGAAGGCGTTCAGCGGCGTGCGGCCATCGGCGGCGAGCAGGTCGACCGCCCGCGGCGTGTTGGCGTAGGCCTTCAGTTCGGCGGCGGGTGCGTCGCCGGCCAGCGCGATGGCGCCGTCGCGGCCCAGCGTGCGCAGTTCCAGCTGCGGCGGCTGGCCCCAGGCAGAGCGCGTGATGAGCAGAGACTTGCAACCAACATCCGCCTTGGCTTCGCGCTTGTGGCGTTCGGCCGCGCCGGGCAGCGCCTGCGCCTGCCCGCCAGTCAATGGCACGGCGTACAGCTCCTGGCCCTTGCCGCGGTCGGTCGCAGCGGTGAAGACGACGCTGCGCTCGCCCACGCAGACCAGCTGCGCCACTGGCTCGGCCTGTTGCGTCAGCGGGCTGCGCTTGCCACTGGCGCGGTCGATCAGCACGAGCTGACGGCGCCCCGACGCCTCGCTGGACCACAGCAGGCCGCGCGGCGTCTCGGCCAAGTCGTCATGCGTCTCGACCCAGGCGGCATCGGTCTCCACCGTGATGTCGCGCGGCGCGCCGCCTGGCTTGAACTCGGTCAGCGTCAGCCGCGTCTGGTCACGCGTGAACCACTGCAGCCAGGGCGTGCCGTCGGCGAACCAGCCGGCGCGTGAGATGTACTCGGCCGTGCCCGGCAGCGGCAGCGCGCGCTGCTGGCCGGTGGCGGCGTCGATGACGAAGGCGCTGACCTTGGCGTTCGCAGCACCCGCGGCCGGGTAGCGCTGCGCCGTCATCGCGGTGCGGTCGGCAAAGATCTGCGCCCGCGTCTTGACCGCCACGGCCGACTCGTCGACACGCAACGCCAGCAGCGATTGGCCGTCCTTGCTCCACCAGTAGCCGCGCTGGCGCGCCAGCTCTTCGGCGGCGATGAAATCAGCCAGGCCCCAGGAGAGCGTGTCGCTGCCGTCCGCCGTCAACTGGCGCGGCTGGCTGCCCTCGCTCAGCGGCAGCACGAAGAGATTGCCGCCCTGCACATAGGCCAGGCGTTTGCCGTCGGGCGTGCAGCGCGGATCGCGCTTGGGGGCGTCGGGCGTGTTCGTCAGCCGCAGCGCTTGCGGCCCGTTGGTGCCGAGGCGCACCAGGTAGAGGTCGCCGGACAGCGGGAAGAGCAGCGCGCTGTCATCGCTGCCGCACCACTGGTAGCCGGTGATGCCCCGCTGCGTGATGCGCTGGCGCTCCAGCGCCATCTTCTCGGCCTCGCTGAGTTGCTGGGCGGCGCTGCCGAGCAGGTCGGCGGCGGCGACGAGCTTGCGCGGCTCGCCACCGCTGCTGGGCTGTGCCCACAGCTCCAGCACCTCGCTGTCGGCGGCGGACGGGCGCAGGAAGCTGACCCACTGCCCGCCGGGCGAGATCTCGGCCTGGCGCGGCAGGCGGCCGGCGAGCGGCGGGTCGGCGGTGATGCGTTCGAGCGTGAGGGCGGGCGGCTGGGCCGCGGCGGCGCTTGTGGCGCAGGCCGCGACCAACAGGGTCAGGAGGATCTTCATCGCGACATGCTAGCCGCGCCTGCAGCTCAGCCCGTCGCCAGCGCGAAGCCCTCGTCCACCCAGCCGGTGATGCCGCCGGCCATGATCTTCACTGGCCGGCCCAGCCGCGCCAGGCGCAGCGCGCCGCGCGCGGCGCCGTTGCAATGCGGGCCGGCGCAGTAGGTCACGAACAGCGTGTCCATCGGCCAGGCGGCGAGCTTGCTCTCGACCAGCTTGCCATGCGGGAAGTGCACCGCGCCGGGCACATGGCCGCGCGCGAACAGTTCTGCGGAGCGCACGTCCAGCAGCACGAAGTCGGGCGTGCCGGACAGCGCGTCGTGCACGTCCCAGCAGTCGGTTTCGAAGCTGAACTCGGCAGCGAAATGGGCCTCGGCTTCAGCGGGCGGGGCGGCAGGGATGGCGGTCACGTGAGAGGGCATGGTGGGTTCCGTTGCAAGACGAGTCATGGTCGCGCTGTACCGCACGGGCCACAATTGGCGCCAATGACCAAGACCGCCAAGATCACGCCAAACACCGGTCCGCGGGCTGGACCGCTGGTGGTGGCGCCGGTCTACGACGGCCTGTGCACCTTCGAGTTCGCCATCGCCGCCGAGGTCTTCGGCCTGGCGCGGCCGGAGATGGGGCCGGGCTGGTACCGCTTTGCCAGCGCTGCTACCGAACCGGGGCCGCTGCGCGCTCATGGCGGGCTGACGGTCAGCAGCGACGGCGGCGTCGAGCTGCTGGACCAGGCCGACCTCATCGTCATGGCCGGCTGGAAGGGCGCCGACGTGCCGGTGCCTGACGTGCTGGCCAAGCGGCTGCGCAAGGCCTGGCAGCGCGGCGCGCGGCTGGCGTCGATCTGCTCGGGCGCCTTCGTGCTGGCCGCCACCGGCCTGCTGGACGGCCGCCGCGCGGCCACGCACTGGCGCTATGCCGACACGCTGCGCGAGCGCCACCCGGCCATCGACGTGGACGCGAGCGTGCTCTATGTCGAAGAGGACCGCGTCTTCACGTCGGCCGGCAGCGCCGCCGGCATCGACCTGATGCTGCACCTCGTGCGCAGCGACTTCGGCGTGGACGCCGCCAACAGCGTCGCCCGCCGGCTGGTGATGCCCGCACACCGCGGCGGGGGACAGGCGCAGTTCATCGAACGGCCGGTGCCGCGTGACCGCACGAACCGGCTGTCCGGCCTGATGGACCAGGTACGCGCCGACCTGCGCGCGCCGTGGACGCTGGAACGCATGGCCGCGGCCAGCGCCATGAGCCCGCGCACGCTGCTGCGCCGCTTCACCGAGGCGACCGGCCAGTCCCCCGGCGACTGGCTCATCGCCGAGCGCGTCGCCGAGGCGCAGCGGCTGCTGGAAGCCAGCACCCTGCCCGTCGAGAGCATCGCGGCCGAGGCCGGCTTTGGCAGCGTGCAGGCGCTGCGGCATCACTTCCAGGCCCGGCTGGGGCTGGCGCCGCGGGCGTATCGGAGCAGTTTTGGGGTGGGGCGGTAGTCAGTCCGCCTGCAAGTTGGCTCGCGTCATCTGCTACATCGCCGCTGCCGTCTCCGAAAGCAAGGCTGCGATTGCATCGCCCGGATAGGGTGCGCGTCTGTCTTCGCTGTGCAGCTTGACGTAGAAGTCATTGACGCGAGTGGCAACCGGCGCGTGGCGGTGAACGATCTCAGCCGCGTAGGTGGGCATGCCGGGCACCAGCTGGCGTACGGACTGACCCTGTGCGACGGCACGGACCAATTCGAAACGACCAAGCACGTCGTCTACCGCCGGCGCGAAGGCCTTGACCAGGCCATTGACCCATTTGGCCAGTGCGTACCCGCGATCCAGGCTCGCGTTCTGGTGCAGATAGTCCTCTTCATCCGTCGAAAGTGCGAAGCGCGCGGATGTGGCTAGGCCGAGGTCAGCAAAGTACAGCCGCTGCCCATCGGTCAAGATGTTCTCGAAGTGGGCGTCGCCATGGAGCAAGCCCAACGAATTCATCGAGGGAATGTCGACGGTCAGGCCGCGTTCGACCATCTCCAAGGCCGACGTCACCGCCGCTGGCTGCGCGCCGAACTGGCGCTCCAACCACGCATTGAGCGTCCAGGGAACGTGCTCCAGAAAGATCATGAGGCTGTACTTGGCATCGGCGAGTGCCACAAGGCGGGCTCGCATGGCGTCAGCGCCGCCCCAATAGCTGGTCATGCGCTCTACGTCGGTCCATTCGACCGGGCGCGGTGCGGCGCTTGGTGAAGACGGGCCTTCCAGCACACGCCAGTGATACATGAGCGGAAAGCACTCCAGCTGCTGCGTCAGCACCCAGCCCGTCGTCATGACGTTGGCGGCCAGTTCCCGCCACGCGCCGAAGCCCGCCGACCCGACGTTGCGCTGGCAGTACGTAGGAAGTCCGAAGAGATTTGCCGTCGACATCCGGTGCGCCGGATGCAGCTCGAAATCGGTCAACCGCACGCGCTTGGCAAACACCTGGTGTCCGTCGAGCGCGAACGTCAGCGTGGTTCCGCCGATGCCTGACGCCAGTTGCTCAGCCTCATCCACCAGCTGAGCCAGTTGCGGGTCGCTTTGGAGGGCCAGCGCGGTCGAGAGGTGCGCAAACCTCGCTAAACGCTCATGGTGTGTCATTCAAACTGCGGCGGGAGTTTGGAGTTAAAGCGAACGCGTGCAGCCTAGCAGGCAGGTGCTCGATGCGTGGTCCCGGCCAGGAGCGGCCGGCCGTGAGAGTCGGCTATCAGGTCGTCAGCATGCCGATCGTTGGCCATGATCACATGCTCAAATGTTGAGCAGCCATCGTTAACGATCTTCCAACAACTCGTCAGGCATCGGAATCCACCCAATGAATTGCGCCCTGTGTGGAAACGCGGCAGCTGTCGTCGGACCAGATGCCTCCGGTCGGGATTGCACCCTTGTCGACTGCCCGCACTGTGGGAAGTTCGGCATCACTGGCACCTTGGCAGCAACTCTTTCGAACTTGCTCCTTGCAAGGGATAGCGCGCCGAAGCTAAGCCATGTCGTCCGCAAGGCTCATGAGGCAGAGCAGCAACTGCTGCTGAACTCGTACACCGCCGAGGCCATTCTTCAGAATCCACTTCCGCGTCCAAGAGAACAGGCAGACTTACTCGTTCAATGGCTGGCCCGCCACTCTCCGGGGCCCGGCGAATCCGTCGAGCTCAACTACGACCTGCAAGGCGCTGTCGTCGGTGCCAAATCCCATGCAGGCTTCTCGATGCTCATAGAGCATCTGAAGAATGCAGGTCTTGTCACCGGCCCGCATGAAACCTACCTGTCTGGAGAGTCCGTCGCTCACGTAGCGCTCACCTTCTCCGGTTGGGACTACTACGAATCGCTGCGATCCGGCAACGCAACGTACCGTAAGGCCTTCATGGCAATGAAGTTCGGAGACCCGACCCTGAACTCGCTGCTTGATCGAGTGCTCAAACCTGCGGCACAGCGTGCTGGGTTCGATCTATTCAAGCTTGATGATCGACCTGTGGCAGGCCTTATAGATGACCGCATGCGCGTGGAGATTCGGGCCTCCGACTTCGTGGTCGCGGATTTGTCGCACGACAACCTCGGAGCCTATTGGGAAGCCGGGTATGCGGAAGGACTGGGCAAGCCGGTGATCTACACATGCGAGCGCGATAAGTTCCAGGCAACGAGAACCCACTTTGACACGAACCATCACCTGACGATCGTGTGGGATTCCGCTTCGCCCGAGGAGGCTGGGCATCAGCTTGTGGCAACCATTCGAGCAACGCTTCCGCACCTGGCAAAGCTCACCGATGCATAACTCCTCTCTAAAGTTGATGCGCTAGGGCAGGCGCTGCAAGCCCAACCTCAGGTACTCGCCGTACTGCCTCAGTGCCGGCTGCATCACCACACTCAGAAGCGCAGCTGAGCTTAACGTTGAGCGACTGCTTCAACGCGAGTTACGGGCCCTAGTTGATCGGCGGCTTCGGGTCGATTGCGTGAGTTCGCGGTCACCAGTGGCAAGCATTCGATGAGGTCGGCGTCACTTCCTCCGGTGAGTCCCAGCCGACATAGCGCAACCCCGCAGACCGGTCGCTGAGACAGTGCCACAACCGGCGCCCCGATGACCGGAAAGGGCCTACTACCGTAAGCGCGGCATGCAGCGACGAGCCGCTGATCGCTACAAAGTGGTCCGCTGGCCGACACGCCCCCTACCGCCGCAACACCAACCCCTCCACCGCCTCATCCCCCAGCGCCCGGCCCTCGGCCTCCAACGCTGCGGTGATGTCGTTGCCCAGCAAAGCCCGGCCGGCGTCCAGCGCGCCGTCCAACGCGCGCAGCTCCAGCACGTCCAGCGCGGTGTCGTTGGCCGTCCACCGCCCGCGCACATGGCCGGCGAGGCGGCAGGCGGCTTCGATGCGGCCCTGGGCCACCAGCAGCGGCAGGATGCCGAGCCAGGCCACCGTCGTGCCGAAGCGCCACTGCGCGGCGAGCGACCGCGGCAGCAGGGCCTGCGCCTCGTCGAGCCGCCCGAGGCCGACAAGGGCTTCGACGAGGGCGTTCAGCACCCAGGGCAGGCTGCCGTTGCTGCCGCTGCCGTCGGCGTCCAGCACCTCCAGCAGGGCGCGGGTGCGCGTGGCGCCCTCCTCGAAGCGGCCCAGGCGCACCAGCGTCAGGCAGATGTTGTTCTCGGCCACCTGCACGCGCTGTGACTCGCCGAGTTCGCGGGCGGCCAGCTGTTCGCGCTCCATGCAGGCAAGCAGTTCGGCCGTGTCGCCGCGCAGGCGGGCCGCCACGGCCAGCGCGCCGTTCAGGCGCAGCCGCGTCGCGGCCGAGTCGTCGCCCGCGGCGAGCTCGCGCAGCAGCGTGCAGGCCTCTTCCAGTTCGGGCGCGTCCTCGGTGAAGGCGCGCACCCAGTGGGCCGCGGCGATGAGCAGTTCGGCGGGATTGCTGAGCGGCCGCCAGAGGTCGACGGCCTTGCGTGCGACCGGCACGGCGCGTGGGTCGTTGCGGACGAGCAGCAGGTAGCCGAGCAGGGACCACCACAGCGCCTGCACCTGCGCTGGCACCGCTTCAGCACGCGCCTCCATCGCCGGAAGCAGCGACAGCATCCATTCCGTCACCTCGTGGCGCCAGACGGTGAACACCATCACCCGGGCGGCGCGGGCGCCGATCTGGGCGGCGGTGGCGAGGTCGTGCTCGCGCGCCCACAGGAAGGCCTCGCGGACGTTCTGCATGTCGGCCAGCCACAGCGCCGTGTCGTCGCTGGGTGCGATCAACGCGAGCACGGCCGCGGCATGCCGGCGGCGGGCGGAATGGCGGTCGGCATCGCCGAGCCGCGCCAGCGCATGGGCGCGCATTGTTTCCAGCAGGCGGTAGCGCGGCGGGTCTTCGCTGGCAACGCTGACGAGGGAGCGCTCCACCAGGGTCGCCAGGCCGTCGACGACATCCCAGCGGCTGGTGTGCTCGTCGCTGCTGAGCGTGACGGCCAGGTCCAGCGTGAAGCCGCCGGCGAACACGCCGAGCGCGCGATAGAGGCGCTGTTCGGCCGGCTCCAGCAGGCCGTGGCTCCAGTCCAGCGCGTCCAGCAGCGTGCGGTGCCGGGCCGACGAATCGCGCCGGCCGCGGGACAGCAGTGCGAAACGCTCGGCCAGTGCGTCGTGCACGGCCTGCAGGCCCATCAGCGGCACGCGCGCGGCGGCCAGCTCCAGCGCCAGCGGCAGGCCGTCGAGCTGGCGGCACAGCGCGGCCAGCAGCGGGAGTGACCGGGCCGACACGTCGAAGCGCGCATCCACCGCGCGGATGCGGGCCACCAGCAGCGCCAGCGCGCCTTCGCGCGCGTCTGGGCCGTCGACGCCCTCGGCCACTTGCAACGGCTCCAGGCGCAGCAGGCGTTCCCCGTCCACGCCCAGCGGCAGCTGGCTGGTGACGAGCAGGCGCAAGCGGGGCAGCGCAGCCAGTTGAACGGCCCATTCGGCGCAGGCTGCGGCCAGGTGCTCGGCGTTGTCCAGCACCAGCAGCAGGTCGTCGTCGGCCGGGATGCGGTTGAGCAGCTGCGGCAGCGCCTCGCCCCGGCTCAGCTGGCCGCCAAAGGCGCGGGCGATGCCGTCAGGCAGCTGTTCGGGCAATGTCAGCGGCGCCAGGTCAACCCAGGCGCTGCGCCCCGGCCAGCGCGCCAGCGCCTCGCGCCCCAGGCTGCTCTTGCCGACGCCGGGGCTGCCGACGAGGCTCACGCAGCCCGGTGCGGCGAGCGCATCGCGCAGCCGGCCCAGGTCGGCGTCGCGGCCGAACAGCGTGGTCGTGCCGGGCGCGGGCGGCGGCGCTGCAGCGGCCAGCGCGTCGTCGAGGAGCGCGGCCGTGAAGCGGTAGCCGCGCCCGGGCACGGTGGCGATGGCGTCCTCTCCGAGCAGGCGGCGCAGCGCGTTGACCTGCACGCGCAGGTTGCCCTCTTCCACCACCAGCCCCGGCCAGACGCGCTCGATCAGCTCCGCCTTGGTGAACAGCTCGGCGGGCCGGCCGGCCAGCGTGAACAACAGGTCCAGCGCACGGGCACCCAGGGCCGACGGTTCGCCGTCCACCAGCAGCCGGTACTCGGCCGGGCGCAGCTCGAAGCGGCCGTTAGCGCCAAAGCGCAGCGGCTTGGCCGGGAGAGCGGATTCAGTGGCGGGCAAGGCGGCTCCATTCATCGCGCCGGGCACTGTAAAGCCGCCGGTTTAACAACGTTGAACAACCACCGAACGGCACCTGCCGCGAGCATTCGTTCCACAGCAACACACCACCAGGAGCCGACCATGACCGAACCCGAAGTCTCCGTGCCCGCCATCATGCGCAACTACCACGAGGTGCTGCGCAACGACCTGGCCAAGGTGCTGGCGCCGCTGGCCGAGCGCGGCGACCTGGCCGGCTTCGCGCCGGCTTGGGGCGCCTATGTCGACGCCATCGCCGTGCATGCGGCCATGGAAGATGGCGTGGACGGCGCGGGCGGTGGCATCACGGCCATGCTCGATCTGCATTTCGACGGCGCCGCGAACGCGGCCCTGTTCCGCGCCGAGCATGTCGAAGAGCACGAACTGCAGGCCGCCGTGACGCGCGCCCTCCCGATGGGCGTCGGCGCGCTGCGGGATGCTTTCGCCGCCTACCGGAGCTGCGCCGAGGCGCACCTGCTGCACGAGGAGGACATCATGATGCCGCTGGTGAACCGCCTGCCCAGGGAAGGCAAGGCCGCCCTCTTCGCCCAGTGGTGCGTGTCGGCCGGCATCGCGCACGGCGGCTTCGACCATCTGGTGGCCCACGGCGTCGCTTCGCTGGCCGCCTTCGGCAGCACCAAGAACTCGCCCGTCGGCGCGACGCGGGTGTTCGTGCATTCGCTCAAGACCGTCTGCACGCCCGAGCAGTGGGCGCGCTACGGGCCTGTCGCCCGCCGTGCGGCGCCGGTCGACGTGTGGGCGGCGGTGCTTGCCGAAGTGCCCAGCCTCGCCAGCTGAAACCCATAGACCTGTTTCGATGAAGCTCATGCGGAACAAGCCTTTGCTTCGTTCCTATCATTCACCCCCCGCCCCCAAGCCAATCAAGGAGAGCCACCATGTCCCTGCGCATCAACGACATCGCCCCCGACTTCACCGCCCAGACCACGCAAGGCGAGATCAAGTTCCACGACTGGATCGGCGACAGCTGGGCCGTGCTGTTCTCGCATCCCAAGGACTTCACGCCGGTGTGCACGACCGAGCTGGGCTACATGGCCAAGATCGAGCCCGAGTTCACCAAGCGCAACGCCAAGCTGATCGGCCTGTCGGTGGACCCCGTGGACAACCACCACAAGTGGGCGCTGGACATCGAGGAGACCCAGGGCCACCTGCCCAAGTACCCCATGATCGGCGACCACGACCTGAACGTCGCCAAGCTCTACAACATGCTGCCGGCCGACATCGAGGGCACGTCCGAGGGCCGCACGGCCGCCACCAACGCCACCGTGCGTTCGGTCTTCGTCATCGGCCCGGACAAGCGCATCAAGCTGATGCTGACCTACCCGATGACGACGGGCCGCAATTTCGACGAGATCCTGCGCGTGCTGGATAGCATGCAGCTGACCGCCAAGCACAAGGTGGCCACGCCGGTGAACTGGAAGCAGGGCGAGGACGTCATCATTGCCGGGTCGGTGAGCGATGAGGACGCGAAGACGTTGTTCCCCGGCGGCTGGAAGGCGCCGAAGCCCTATCTGCGCATCACGAAGCAGCCGGGCTGATCTTCCTGGAGCGCGGCGGCTTCTCGTCGCGCTCCCACGGCGACACACCGCCGATCTTCTCGGCCATGAAGTCGACGAAGGCGGTCACGCGGGCCGGCACCAGCCGGCGCTGCGGCATCACCGCGTGAATGCCGGTCTCGGGCAGCTTGCAGTCCGGCAGCACCACCGCCAGGCGCCCGGCGCGCAGGTCGTCCGCCACATGCCAGGTCGAGTGCATGGCGATGCCCATGCCGGCCACCGCGGCGTCCCGCAGCACCTCGCCCTGGCTGCTTTCCAACGCCCCGTCCACACGCACGGCCACTTCGCGACCGCGCTTGTCCTTCATGCGCCAGACATCCGCGCGGCCCTGGCTACCGACCAGGATGAGGCAGTCATGCTGCGCCAGCTCTTCCGGTCGCGCGGGAGGGCCACGGCGGCGCAGGTAGTCGGGCGACGCGCACAGCACGCGCCGGTTCACGGCCAGTTGCCGCGCCACAAGGCTGGAGTCTTCCAGCGCGCCGATGCGCAGCGCCAGGTCAAAGCCGGCCGTCACGAGGTCGTGCACCTGGTCGGAAACATCCAGGCTGAGCCGCAGCTGCGGATGCTGCCGCATGAATTCCGGCAGCAGCGGTGATACGTACTGCCGCGCGAACGTGGCCGAGGTCGTCATGCGCAGCGTGCCGCTGACGCCCGTGCCCGCCTGACGCAGCCCCGCCATCAGCGCCTGCAGGTCATCCACCAGCGGGCGGCCCTGAGCAGCCAGCGCCAGGCCTTCGTCGGTGGAGGTGAGGCTGCGCGTGGTGCGATGAAACAGGCGCACGCCCAGCGAAATTTCCAGCGACCGCAGCCGCTGGCTGGCCACCGCCACCGACAGGTCCAGGCTGCGCGCCGCCGCGCTGATGGAGCCTGCGTCGAACACGCGCAGGAAGAGATTCAGATCGTCGACGCGGCTGCTCATGCCAGGCACCTTTCAATGAAACGTTGAAACTGATTCAGCGACCTGGTGGTTTTTACATCGAATGCAAATCCTTAACCTGCCGGTCATCTCCTCGTCCATCGCCGTATTCGGCAGACCGGCCATGCATTCCCCCTCCTCCGCTGCGCCCGCCGCAGCCACACCCACCAAGCGCCCGTGGGCGTACGCGATGACCGCCGGCGCCTTCGGCATCGGCACAACGGTCATCTCCTCGTCCATCGCCGCATTCGACAGACCGACCATGCATTCCCCCTCCTCCGCTGCGCCCGCCGCAGCCACACCCACCAAGCGCCCCTGGGCGCTGTACGCGCTGACCGTCGGAGCCTTCGGCATCGGCACGACCGAATTCGTCATCATGGGCCTGCTGCTGCAGCTGGCCGGCGACCTGCAGGTCAGCGTCGCGATGGCCGGGCTGCTGATCTCGGGCTATGCGCTGGGCGTGTTCGTCGGCGCGCCGCTGCTGACGGCCGCGTTGAGCCGCGTGCCGCGCAAGACCGCGCTGCTGGCACTGATGGCCATCTTCACGCTGGGCAACATCGCCTGCGCGCTGGCGCCCGACTACTTGGTCCTGATGGTGGCGCGCGTCGTCACGTCGCTGGCGCACGGCACTTTCTTCGGCGTGGGCGCCGTCGTGGCCACGAGCGTCGTGCCGGCCGACCGCAAGGCCTCGGCCATCTCGACGATGTTCACGGGCTTGACGGTCGCCACGCTGCTGGGCGTGCCGGCCGGCGCATGGCTGGGCCTGCACTACGGCTGGCGCTCGACGTTCTGGGCCGTCAGCGCCATCGGCTTGCTGGCGATGACCGTCGTCGCGCTGTTCGTGTCGGCCCGCGAGGCGGGTGCCGGCAGCGCCGTGTCCATGCGCGAGGAGTTCAAGGTGCTGAAGCGCGGGCACGTGCTGCTGGGCCTGGGCGCCACCGTGCTGGGATTTGCCGGCGTGTTCACGGTCTTCACCTTCGTGCAGCCGCTGCTGACCCGCCTCAGCGGCTTCAGTGACGCCGGCGTGTCGGCGGTGCTGCTGGTGTTCGGCGTCGGCATGGTCATCGGCAACGTCATCGGCGGCCGACTGGCCGACCGTGCGCTGGTGCCTACGCTGCTGGGCTCGCTGGCCGTGCTGGCCGGCGTGCTGGCACTGATGGGCTTCACGCTGCAGAACCAGGCGCTGGCCGTGCTGTTCATCGGCCTGCTGGGCGCCGCCGGCTTCGCCACCGTCGCGCCGCTGCAGCTTCGCGTGCTGGACAAGGCCAGCGGCGCCGGCCAGAGCATGGCGTCCAGCCTCAACATCGCCGCGTTCAACCTGGGCAATGCGCTGGGCGCCTGGCTGGGCGGCGTGGTCATCGCCGACGGCACGGGGCTGTCTCACGTGCCGTGGGCCGCCGCGGCGTTGACGCTGGGCGGGCTGGCAGTCGCCTGGATCAGCGTGCGCAAGGATGCCGTGCGCGCCACGCGCGCTGCGGCGGCACAGGCTCAGGCCTGCTGAGGTCCGAACAGCCGGCGCGCCAGCTCTTCGGCATCGTTGACCGTGCGCAATTCAGCGTAGGCCGCCTCGGCCTCCGGATAGGCGCGCTTCAGATAGTGCAGCCATTGCTTGAGCCGCCCGCCCTGGTGCTTGGCGGCAACATGGCCGCGGACCTGGTCGAAGAAGACCTGCATCAGCGGCAGCAGCTCGCGCCACGGCACCGGCTCGGCCCGCTGGCCCGCCACGCGCAGCGCCAGCCCGGGGTCGGCCACCATGCCGCGGCCCAGCATCAGGTGCTCGCAGCCGCTGCGCTCGCGGGCCAGCTGCGCGTGCTCGACGGTCCAGATCTCGCCGTTGGCAATGATGGTCAGCGGCACGGCCTCGCGCACGGCGGCGATGCGCTCCCAGTAGGCCGGCGGCTTGTAGCCATCGGCCTTGGTGCGGGCATGGACGACGATCTCCTGCGCGCCTGCCGCGTGGATGGCGCGGGCGACATCCAGCGTGCGGCTGTCGTCCATGTAGCCCAGGCGCATCTTGGCCGACACCATCACGTCCATCGGCACCGCACGGCGCACGGCAGACACGATCTCGTGGATCAGCTCGGGCTCGTCCAGCAGCACGGCGCCACCGCGGTGGCGGTTGACGCACTTGGCCGGGCAGCCGAAGTTGAGGTCGATGCCTTCGGGCTTCAGCTCGGCCAGGCGCGCGGCGTTCTCGGCCAGGCAGGTCACGTCGGAGCCGAGCAGCTGCGGATGCACCGGCACGCCGGCCGCCGTGCGGCCGCCATTCCGCAGCTCGGGCACGATGCGCGTGAACACGCGGCTCGGCAGCAGTTGGTCGGTCACGCGGATGAACTCGGACACGCAGCGGTCCACGCCGCCGACGCGGGTCAGCACGTCGCGCAGGATGTGGTCGAGCAGGCCTTCCATCGGCGCGAGAAGAATCATCTCGGCGCTCCTGCGGGCCGAGCGCCGGGTCGCTCCCAAGCCGGCCCGACATGGCGATGTGCTCGCAGCTCAACGCCGCGAGCATCGCCGCCCCCTCGGGGGGCCGGCCAAGGTACGCCTTGGACGAGGGGCTTCACTGTCCCTCCTGGTTCATCAGGTAGAGCCGCAGGTCGAACTCCAGCTGGAAGTAATCCGGCTCCATGTGCTGGCACAGCTGATAGAAGGCCTTGTTGTGCTCCAGCTCGCGCAAATGCGCCAGCTCGTGCACGACGATCATGTTCAACAGCGCGGCCGGCGCCTCCTTGAACAGCGTGGCGACGCGAATCTCGCGGCGCGTCTTGAGCTTGGTGCCCTGCACCTGTGTGCGGCGGGTGTGTGTCCCCAGGGCCTGTTGCAGCACGCGCAGCTTGGCGTCGAAGCCGACGTATTGCAGCGGGCCGGCATTGCGCATGTGGCGGCTCTTCAGCGCCTGGACGTAATCGAACAGGGCCGTGTCACTGCGCACCTCGTGGCGCTCGGGCAGGCGGCGGGCGAGGTGGTCGGACAGCCGGCCGTCCAGGCGCAACTGCTCAGCCTGGGCGATCAGTTCGGGCGGGTAGCCGGCGAGATAACGGGAAGCAAGCATCAAGAAAAAAGGCGCGGCGCCGCAGGCGGGCACCGCGCTCGGAGCGAGGTCAGGCGGCCAGCGCGTTCAACTGGTCGAGGCTCGCCATTGTCGCGAGGCAGGCGCGTGCCACCTCCACGCCCTTGGTGGAGAAATGCTCGGCGAAGAAGCGCTTGTGCTCGCCATGCTCGTGGAAATGATGCGGCGTCAACACGGCGGAGAACACCGGCACATCGGTTTCGAGCTGCACCTGCATCAGCGCGCTGATGACCGCCTGGGCGACGAAATCGTGCCGGTAGATGCCGCCGTCGACGACAAGGCCGCAGGCGATGACGGCGTCGAAGCGGCCGCTGAGCGCCAGCCGCTTGGCATGCAGCGGGATCTCGAAGGCGCCGGGCACGTCGATGACGCTGACCTGCTCCGCAGGGATTCGACATCGGTCGAATTCATGGCGGATGGCCGACACGGCGACACCGACGATGTCCTTGTGCCAGCTGGCAGCCACGATGGCCACGCGCGGCAGGCGGGTCAGCTTGAAGGTGGGGTTGAGGGTCTGATTCATGGTGTCCTCTAGACAGACGGTTTTCCAGAATCAGGGCAAGCGCACGCCACAGCGCCGCCCCTGCTTGCACAGGCGCGACGCTGCCACGCGATCTCTTTCATCCGGACTGTGACCGTCGGCCCTGGCATCGCACCAGGTCTGCTGACCCTTCGCCGCCGAGGCGGTAAAGGCGCTCGCGGGCTCGTGCTTGCGCACATACCGCCGGTGGGGAATTCCGCCCCGCCCTGAGAACGCTGCTGACCTTGCGGGTCAGCGCGCGCATGCTAACGGCGGGGCGGCATGATGCCGGTCATGTCCGAGACATTCCTGGTGACGCTGCAGCCCGGCGGCGAGACCTTCACTGCTGCGGCTGACCAGACGCTGCTGTTGGCCGGCCTGGCCGCCAGCATCAAGCTGCCCTGGTCCTGCCGCACGGGCACCTGCCGCAGCTGCATTTCGCGGCTGGTCCAGGGGCGCATCGAGCACCGCATCCCCTGGCCGGGCCTGTCGGCCGAGGAGAAGGCCGACGGTTTCATCCTGCCCTGCGTCGCCGAGGCGCGCAGCGACGTGACGATCATTTGCGGGGCATGACGAGCTTGTTGCCGCCCTGGATGAGCGTCACCGACCCAGCCTTGGCGTCTTCGGCACTGAAGTCGAGCACGGCATCGACCTCGGGCACATAGAGCTGTCGCGGCGTGCGCGCCTGCAGTGCGAAGGACGGCTGGCCCGGCGCCTGGCCTCGCAGCACGCCCTTGTCGTCGATGAAGACCTTGATGGCGAACTGCGGCGCGCTGTAGTCGCCCAGCAAGGCCTGCCGCTGCTCGGGGCTCAGTGTGATGAAGCCCTGGTCCGCGGGCAGATCGCCGCTGCGCGCCCAACGCTCCGCGCCCTCGGTCTCGCCGTTGTTAAGCAAGCGCACGGCCACGGCCTTGCCGTCGGCGCCGCGTTCCAGGTGCAGTTGCGTCAGCGAGTCGGGGAAGGCGTAGCGGTCGTTGCCCAGCGGGATCAGCGCAGCAATGCCGCCGCCGCTGCGCCGGTTGGTCAGCGCGCCGTCCTTCACGCGCAGCGTCCGGGTCTGCTTGTCGTCCAGCGCATAGACGCCTTCGGCCGCCTTGAGCTGCTCGGCGGGCACCGCCACCGCCTTGGGCTCGGCAAAAGGCTCGCCGATGGCGAAGGCGGCCAGCTTGCGCGCGATCGTGTCCAGCGGCTGGCCGGAACCGTCGCTGTTGCGCAGGATGACGACCGTCGTCTGGCTCTGCGGCAGATAGCTCAGCTGCGACACGAAGCCATGGATGCCGCCGCCGTGGCCCAGCATGGTCTGGCCGCGCAGCGTGCCGGTGCCAATGCCAAAGCCGTAGTGGCGCGGCTTGGCCACACCTTCGGGCGTCACCATGCGTTCGTAGCTCGCCTTGCTGATCAGCTTGCCGCCGTGCAGCGCCTGGTTCCAGCGCCACAGGCCCTCGGTATTGCCGATCAGCGCGCCCGCGGCATGCGGTTGGGTCATGCTGAGGATGCCGGCGGGCGCGACCTCCCGCTGACCGTTCAGCGTGTAGCCCTGGGCCATGCCCTTGAAGAGCTTGTCCCCCGCCTGGTAGTGGATGTTGCCAACCTGGGCGGGCTTGAGCAGCGCATCGTCCAGCGCCTGGTGCCAGGTCTTGCCGGAGATGGCCTCGATGACGGCGCCGAGCAGCACGTAGCCGGAGTTGTTGTAGGCCCACTTCTCTCCCGGCGCAAAGTCGACCGGCTGGTCCCTGAACTCGCTGATCAGCTCAGCCGTGCTGAGGTCGCGGCGGATCTGGTTGCGCATATAGCCGGAGATGCCGGTATAGCTCTTCACGCCGGAGGTGTGGTTGAGCAGCTGCAGCAGGGTGATGTTGCTGCCGTTGGGATAGTCGGGCAGGTATTTCGACAGCGGGTCGTCGAGCTTGCCCTTGCCCTCGTCGATCTGCTTGAGCAGCGTGGCCGCGGCGAACTGCTTGGTGACCGAACCGATGCGCAGCAGCTGGTCCGGCTGCATGGGCACGCCGAGTTCGATACTCGCCATGCCGCGCGCCCCCTTGTAGAGCAGCTGGTCGCCGCGCGCGACCAGCACGGTGAGGCCTGGGCCGTCGCGATTGATCTTGCTCTCATCGAGCAGCTTGTCGGCATAGGCCGCCATCGCGGCCGGCGTGGCGGGCTGGCCTGCCTGAGCCGCACCGATCAAAAGCGCCAACAGGACGGCAACGGGAAGGTTTGGGTTGCGCATGCTCTCTTCGTCAGTGGGTTGAAACCGTCGCAGCATCGCCGCAGCCTTGAGCCGTGACAAACATCGCTGCGACAGGCTGCACGATACGGGGCATGAGCGGCATGGGCCCCGGATAATTGCGCGCATGCACCGCACCATCTTCACGACGCCGGTCGTCAGCACCGTGCTGCGGGGCCTCTCGGTCACCTGGCTGAAGCTGGCGGGCTGGACCGTACAGGGCGAGCTGCTGCCCGAGGCGCGCAAGAGCGTGTTCATCGCCGCGCCGCACACCAGCAACTGGGACCTGCCGTACACGCTGTTCACCGCGTTCGCGCTGCGGCTGACACCCTACTGGATGGGCAAGGCGTCGATCTTCCGCTTCCCCTTCGGCGGGCTGATGCGCTGGCTGGGCGGCATCCCGGTGGATCGCAGCAAGTCCAACAACCTCGTTGACGCTTCTGCAGCGGCACTGCGGGCCGCCGACGGCCCGGTGCAACTCATCGTGCCGCCCGAGGGCACGCGCAGCAAGACCATTTACTGGAAGACCGGCTTCTACTGGATCGCCGTCACGGCGGAGCTGCCCATCGTCATGGCCTACATGGACTACCCGCGCAAGCTCGCCGGCCTCGGTCCGATCTTCCGGCCGACCGGCGACGTCGACGCCGACATGGCGGAGATCAAGCGCTACTACGCGCAGTACAGGGGCAAGAACTCTGACCAGTTCACCCACGAATAGACGAGCCCCTCGCCCAGTCTCGCACCGCTGCACGCGGGCGAGCCTGGTCGGTCCCCCTGGGGGACGGCGATGCTTGCCGGATCGACCGGCAAGCATCGCCTCAGCGGGCCGGCTTGGGAGCGGCCCGGCGCTCGGCCCGAATACAGAAACCACCTACTTCGCGCAGTACAGCCTATGCCAACGAACCCTTCCAAAGATCCGCTGCACGGCCTCACGCTGGAGGCCATCGTGATTGCACTGGTCGAGCATTTCGGCTGGGAAGAACTGGGCCAGCGCATCGAGATCAAGTGCTTTCGCATCGACCCGAGCGTGGCATCCAGCCTGAAGTTTTTGCGCAAGACGCCCTGGGCGCGGGCGAAGGTGGAGGGCCTCTACCTGTTCATGCGGCGCGAGCAGGCCCGTGCCGCGCGGTAGAGGCGTTAGCGGCCGCCGGTCTCCGGCAACTCGATCTTGACTTCGAGCACCTCGAAGTCGCCCTGGCGCTCCATGTGCACCTTGATGTCGTCGGGGTTGATCGACACGTACTTGCTGATGACGGCCACCAACTCGCGCTGCAGCTGCGGCAGGTAGTCAGGGCTGCTGCTGCGGCCATTGCGCTCGTGCGCGAGGATGAGCTGCAGGCGCTCCTTGGCCACGCTGGCCGAGCTCTTCTTCTCGCCGAGGAAAAAGTTCAGGAATCCCATGGTGCGGCCTCCCTCACTTGCCGCCGAAGACGCGCTTGAACCAGCTGGGCTTCACGGCCTCGGTGAAGCGCATCGGCTTGTCTTCGCCCAGAAAGCGCGCAACGACGTCCTTGTAGGCCTCGGCCACGTCGGTGTCCTGCAGGTGGATGGCCGGCGTGCCCTGGTTGGAGGCCTGCAGCACGCTCTCGCTCTCGGGGATGACACCGATCAGCGGCGTGCGCAGGATCTCGTGGATGTCGTCCAGGCTCAGCATCTGGCCGCCCTCGACCCGGTTCGGGTTGTAGCGCGTGATGAGCAGGTGCTCCTTGACCGGATCGCCGCCTTCGATGGCGCGCTTGGTCTTGCTGCTCAGCATGCCCAGGATGCGGTCGCTGTCACGCACCGAGGAGACCTCGGGATTGGTCACCACCAGCGCCTCGTCGGCGTAGTGCATGGCCATCAGCGCGCCGGTCTCGATGCCGGCGGGGGAGTCGCAGACGATGTAGTCGAACTCCATCGCCTTCAGCTCGTTCAGCACGCGCTCCACGCCTTCCTGCTTCAGCGCGTCCTTGTCGCGCGTCTGCGAGGCGGCCAGGATGTAGAGCTTGTCGAGCTGCTTGTCCTTGATCAGGGCCTGGGTCAGCTTGATCTCGTCGTTGACGACGTTGATCAGGTCGTAGACGACGCGGCGTTCGACGCCCATGATCAGGTCAAGGTTGCGCAGGCCGACGTCGAAGTCGATGACGCAGGTCTTGAGGCCACGCATCGCGAGGCCGGTGGCGAAGCTCGCGCTGGTGGTGGTCTTGCCGACCCCGCCCTTGCCGGAGGTGACGACGACGATCTTGGTCATCTGGAGCTTTCCTGTGTGTTCGTTCGGTTCAATCGGTGTTCAGAGAGCGAGCGGCAGCATCAGAAGCTTCTCGCCATCCAGCAGGACCTGGGCCGGCTTGCCCGCCACGTCGGCCGGCAGCGGGTTTTCGGTCGTGCGGTAGATGCCGGCAATCGACAGCAGCTCCGCCTCCAGGCTTTGGGCGTAGATGCGCGCCGAGGTATCACCGCGCGCACCGGCAATCGCCTTGCCGCGCAGCGGCGCGTAGACGTGCACGCTACCGTCGGCAATGACTTCGGCGCCATGGTTGACCAGAGCCAGCACGACGAGGTCGCCGCCCTTGGCATAAATGCGTTGGCCGGAGCGCAGCGGCTTATCAACGATCAAGGTCGGCGCGGACGCGGCCGGCCTTTCGACGATCTTCTCGACGATGACTTCGCGCACCACTTCGCGCACGGTGTCGGCAGGCGCCGGCACAGCGCGCTCGGCGGCGGGCTCGTCGGCCGCATCGGCCAGGCCCAGCTCAAGGGCCAGGGCCAGTTCTTCGGCGGTGGCGCCGGCGACTGCCACTGGCTGCAGCTGGCTGGCGCGCAGCAGCTCGACGATAGATCGCAGGTCGACCGGCGCCGGGCCGTCCAGTGCCAGCGGCGCCTGGCCTTCCACCGGCGGCGCGGTCGCGGGGGCGGCGGCGCGGGGCAGCCCGCTCAGGTCGATGACGACGGGCTCATGCTCGAAGCCGCCGGCACCGGCGCGCGCGGCCCAGTCGGCGGCAATTTCGGCGATGTCGGCACTGTGCAGCACCAAGCCCAGCAGGCTGAAGCGGCGCGACTTCAATTCGAAAGTGCCGGTACGCGCGGCGCTCCTGCGCCCGCCACCTTCCCTCGTCATGTCCACCATCTGCGCCGCTGCCGCCTCTTCAAAAGGGCGCGAGTTTAGCCGCCGGCCTCGCAGCGCCTTCTCGGGGCCTGCCCGCAACGGGCGCTCGGGCAGCGCCTCAAAAACGGGCAGCGCAGCGGCGACGTTGGCCGATCAAGCACTTAGCGGCGCTGTCGTCATGCGGCCCACAGACTTGTCCACAGTTGGCGGGGACAAACGCCCGCTGCCTGTCATCCAGACCCGTGACATCCGCACGAGGCGGCTTGACTTATCCCCAAATCTGGCAAGCGTCAAGCGTTTTGGACCCTTGGTCCGACAACGCTTTCACTGGCGAAGGGTCTCACGCTAAGTGGTTGATTCATATAGGACAGTTGTGGGTGCTCAAAAATTCAGCAACCTAAGGGGAGCCGCATCACACAAGGGCTTGGCTTCGATGGAGGGGAGTTCTCCACAAAGTTTTCCACAGACTCGGTGGATAGCTTACAGAAGTGTTACGGATCAGTGACTTAGAGGCGGTCCTTGAGGCCCTGTGTAGCTTTCGCTGCCAAGTAGGGGCGCTTCGGAGCGAGGGCTGCGGGTTACATTGGCCTGGCCCGCACGTGCGGGCGTTTGCAGGAGATCGCACTTGGCCGCACCGAACTACAGCTATGAAAAACGCCAGCGCGAGCTGGCCAAGAAACGCAAGGCTGAAGAGAAGCGTCAGCGCAAGGCCAGTGGCAAGCCCGACGACGGCAGCCCCGACGAACCCCAGGCCGATGGCGAGGCTGCACCCGCCCCCACCGACCCCGCCGCGCCGCAAACCTAAAATTCCGGGTTCCCCGCCCGCTCCTGTCGACCAAGCGTCCCATGTCCCGTCAGCCCCGCCAGCTCTTCGTCACCACCGCCCTGCCCTATGCGAACGCCGGTTTCCACATCGGCCACATCATGGAGTACACCCAGGCCGACATCTGGGTTCGCTTTCAGCGCATGGCAGGTTCGCAGGTGCACTTCGTCTGCGCGGATGACGCCCACGGCGCGCCGATCATGATCGCGGCCGAAAAGGCCGGCAAGACACCCCAGGACTTCGTCGCCGGTATCGCGGCCGGCCGCCAGCAGTACCTCGACGGCTTCCACATCAGCTTCGACAACTGGCACTCCACCGACGGGCCCGAGAACCATGAACTGTCCAAGGCCGTCTATCTCGCGCTGCGGCACAACGAGCTGATCACCACCAAGACCATCGAGCAGTTCTTCGACCCGGCCAAGTCCATGTTCCTGCCGGACCGCTTCATCAAGGGCGAGTGCCCCAAATGCGGTGCGAAGGACCAGTACGGCGACTCCTGCGAGGTCTGCGGCGCGGTCTACGCGCCCACCGAGCTGAAGAACCCCTATTCGGTACTGTCGGGCGCGACGCCGGTACTCAAGAGCAGCGAGCATTACTTCTTCAAGTTGAGCGACCCGCGCTGCGTCGACTTCCTGACGCAGTGGACGCAGGAACCCGGCCGTCTGCAGCCCGAGGTGCTGAACAAGATCCGCGAGTGGTTCGAGCCCGACGAGGAAGGCAAGAACCGCCTCAGCGACTGGGACATCAGCCGCGACGCACCTTATTTCGGCATCGAGATTCCCGACGCGCCGGGCAAGTATTTCTACGTCTGGCTGGACGCGCCCATCGGCTACCTGGCCTCGCTGAAGAACTACTTCGGCAAGCTTGGCAAGGACTTCGACGCCTTCATGGCGGACGAGTCGGTCGAGCAGGTGCACTTCATCGGCAAGGACATCACCTACTTCCACACGCTGTTCTGGCCGGCGATGCTGCATTTCAGCGGCCGCAAGACGCCCAACCACGTCTTCGTGCACGGCTTCATGACCGTCAACGGCGGCGAGAAGATGAGCAAGAGCCGCGGCACCGGCCTGGACCCGCTGAAGTACCTCGGCCTCGGCCTGAACGCAGAATGGCTGCGCTACTACATCGCCGCCAAGCTCAATGCCAAGGTCGAGGACATCGACTTCAATCCCGAGGACTTCGCGGCCCGCGTCAACAGCGACCTGGTCGGCAAGTACATCAACATTGCGTCGCGCGCGGCGGGTTTTCTGAGCAAGCGCTTCGGCGGCCATCTGAGTGGCGACCTGGGTGTGGAAGGCCGCATGCTGCTGGACGCACTGCGCGGCCACAGCGGCGCCATCGCCGAGCTGTACGAGGCCCGGGAGTTCGGCAAGGCCCTGCGCGAGATCATGGCCCTGGCCGACAAGGTCAACGAGTTCGTCGACCAGCACAAACCCTGGGAGCTGGCCAAGCAGGAGGGCATGGACGCGGCCCTGCACGACGTCTGCAGCGTCTGCATCGAGGCCTTCCGGCTGCTGACGATCTACCTCAAGCCGGTGCTGCCCGCGCTGGCGGCGCAGGTCGAGGCCTTCCTGAAGGTCGAGCCTCTGAAGTGGAGCGACAGCGCCCGGGCGCTGGGCGGGCACCAGATCGGCGCCTATCAGCATCTGATGCAGCGAGTCGACCTCGCCAAGGTCGAGCTGTTGTTCGAAGCACCGCCGGCACCCGCCGTCATCCCCGGCGGCGAAGACATCGCCGCCGAAATCAAGATCGACGACTTCGCCAAGGTCGACCTGCGCATCGCGCTGATCGTCAAGGCCGAGCATGTCGAGGGTTCGGACAAGCTGCTGCGCCTGACGCTGGACGCCGGCGAAGGCCGCATGCGCAATGTCTTCAGCGGCATCAAGAGCGCCTACAAGCCCGAAGACCTGGAAGGCAAGCTGACCGTGCTGGTCGCCAACCTGGCGCCGCGCAAGATGAAGTTCGGCATCAGCGAGGGCATGGTCCTTGCTGCGAGCCACGCCGATGAGAAAACCACGCCCGGCATCTTTGTCCTTGAGCCCCACGCCGGTGCCCAACCCGGCATGCGGGTGCGCTGAACCCATGCACGCGCCGCGAGGACCCCTGGGTTTGTCGCGGCGCCGGCGCTTCATCGCGCAGCGCCATCACTGCGGCCCTCCGAAGGCGACGCCCACCGCGTCCGCCCCCACTTCGGAGACCCCATGCCCCTGCCCCGACTGCACCCCTTCCGTCCCCGCAGCCTCGCGCTGCTGGGGGGCCATCCGCGCGAACGGCTGATCGCCGACATCGGCGCCGGCCTGACCGTCGGCATCGTCGCGCTGCCGCTGGCCCTGGCCTTCGCCATCGCCTCCGGGCTGCGGCCCGAGCAGGGCCTGGCCACGGCCATCGTCGCCGGGCTGCTCATCTCGCTCTTGGGCGGCTCCAACGTGCAGATCGGCGGCCCGGCCGGCGCCTTCATCGTGGTGGTCTACGGCATCCTGCAGCGCCACGGCCTGGCGGGCCTGCTGCTCTCCACCATGGGCGCGGGCGTGCTGCTGTTCGCGATGGGCGCGCTGCGTCTCGGCGGGCTGGTGCGCTATGTCCCGGTGGCCATCGTCACCGGCTTCACCAACGGCATCGCCGTGCTGATCGCGCTGGCACAGCTGAAGGATTTCCTGGGCCTGCGCATTGCGGCCATGCCGGCCGACTTCTTCGGGCAGATCGGCGCGCTGTACGCCCACGCCGCCACGCTCAACCCCGGGGCCCCGGCGCTGGCGCTGGCGTGCATGGCGGTCGTGCTGCTCTGGCCCAAGAACATCGACCGCGAGCGCCCACTCACCGGCACGCGCCGCTGGCTGGCCCTGCTGCCCGGCACGGTGGTCGCACTGGGCGGCGCCACGGTAGTGACGGCGCTGCTCAATCTGCCACTGGAAACGATAGGCAGCCGCTTCGGCGCCATCCCGCGCACCCTGCCAGCGCTGGCCTGGCCCGAGCTGAGCTGGGCCGCCGCCCAGCAACTGGTCATCCCGACGGTGACGCTGGCGCTGCTGGGCGCCATCGAGTCGCTGCTCTGCGCCCGCGTGGCCGACAAGCTCACGCCCGACCTGCCCCGCCACGACCCCAACCAGGAGCTGATGGCGCAAGGGCTGGCCAACCTCGCCGCACCGCTGTTCGGCGGCCTGCCGGCCACGGGCACCATCGCCCGCACCGTCACCAACATCCGCGCCGGCGGCAGCAGCCCGGTGGCCGGCATCGTCCACGCGCTGACGCTGCTGCTCATCCTGCTGGCCGCCGCGCCGCTGGCGGTGCATGTGCCGCTGGCCGCGCTGGCCGGCATCCTGCTCGTGGTGGCCTGGAACATGGGCGAATGGCATGAGTTCGCACGGCTGCGGCGCTTCCATGCCACCTACCGAGCGCTGCTGCTCGGCACCTTCGTGCTGACCGTGATGGCCGACCTGACCGTCGCGGTGGAGGTGGGGCTGATCAGCGCCTGCGTCTTCTTCGTCTGGCGCATGGGCCAACTGTTCACGCTCAAACCGGTGCTGGACCAGCCCTTGCCCGAGGGCGTGGTGGCCTACGAGCTCTACGGCGCCTTGTTCTTCGGTGCCGTCGGCAAGCTGGAGCCGCTGCCCGAACAACTGCCCGCCGGCACACGGGCCCTGGTGTTGGAGATGCACCGTCTCGTCATCATCGACAGCTCAGGCGCCGAAGCGCTGCGCGAATTGCACCGCGCACTGCTCAAGCGCGGTACCGCGCTGGTGCTGGCCCATGTCAACGCCCAACCGCTTGATCTGCTGCACCGCAGCGGCCTGGCCGGCGAGCTGGGCGATGCGGCGATCGTGCCCGGCATCGCCGATCTAAAATCCCCGCCTTAGCCCAAGAGACCGCCATGCCCCTGTTCTGGAAGCCCTACAAGTCCGAGATCACTCAGTTCATCGACCAGCTCAAGGCCCAGCGCCCCACGCTGGAAGCCGAACAGCGCGCCGGCCGCGCCCTGCTCTGGGACAAGCCCCAGGACCGCGCCGCCCAGGCCGGCTTCAACGACGCCAAGGTGCCGCAGCAGCCCTACGTCTACCAGACCTCCGGCAAGTAAGCCTTGACGGTCATGGCTGAGGCATCCAGCCAGGCTGCATCGGCTGGCTCGGACATGCCCGAGGTGGTCGACGCGGTGGCGGTGGCGCGCCTGTACGGCGAGCCGCTGTTCCAGATGCCGCTGGACCTCTACATCCCGCCGGATGCGCTGGAGGTCTTCCTCGAAGCCTTCCAGGGCCCGCTGGACCTGCTGCTGTATCTGATCCGCAAGCAGAACTTCAACATCCTCGACATTCCGCTGGCCGATGTGACCCGCCAGTACCTGAGCTATGTCGAGCAGATCCGCCGCCACAACCTGGAGCTGGCCAGCGAGTACCTTTTGATGGCCGCGATGCTGATCGAGATCAAGTCACGCATGCTGCTGCCGCCCAAGAAGAGCGAGGACGGCAAGGAGGCCGAAGACCCGCGCGCCGAACTCGTGCGGCGCCTGCTGGAGTACGAGCAGATGAAGCTGGCCGCCGCGCGGCTGGACCGCCTGCCGCAGCTGGGTCGCGACTTCCTGCGTGCGCAGGTGCACATCGAACAGTCGCTGGCGCCGAACTTTCCCGACGTGTCCACCGCCGACCTGCGCGACGCCTGGCTGGACATCCTCAAGCGCGCCAAGCTCAACCAGCACCACAAGATCAGCCGCGAGCAGCTGTCGGTGCGCGAGCACATGAGCATCGTGCTGCGCCGCCTGCAGGGCCAGCGCTTCGTCGAGTTCGAAAAGCTTTTCGACGTCGAGAAGGGCCAGGCCGTTCTCGTCGTCACCTTCATTGCCATGCTGGAGCTGGCCAAGGAGCGCCTGCTGGAGATCACGCAGGCCGAGGCCTTCGCGCCGATCTACGTGCGGCTGGCTTACAGCGCCAACTGAGCGCGGCTTACTTCCCGCGCAGTTTCTGCACGCCGGTCCAGGCGGCGAGCACCAGCGCGCCGGCGACGATACCGGCCAGGCCGTTGGCGGCGTTCTCGATCAGCGCGGCCACGCCCCAGGACTGACCTGCGACCCACTGTTCCACCACGTGATGCAGCGCCGGGATGCCATGCACCAGGATGCCGCCGCCCACCAGGAACATCGCCGCGGTGCCGACCACCGACAGCGTCTTCATCAGCCACGGCGCCATCGCCAGCAGGCCGCGGCCAAGGGCGCGCGAGGCGGCGCTGGCGCGCTGCGACAGCCACAGCCCCGCGTCGTCCAGCTTGACGATGCCGGCCACCAGACCGTAAACGCCCACCGTCATCGCCAACGAGATGGCCACCAGCACGGCGAGCTGCGACATGAACGGCTTGTCGGCCACCGTGCCCAGCGAGATGACGATGATTTCGGCCGACAGGATGAAGTCGGTGCGCACGGCGCCCTTGATCTTGTCCTTCTCGAACTGGACCATGTCCACCTGAGGATTCGCCACGGCCTGCACCAGCTCCTGGTGGTGGGCCTTGTCCTCGGCATTGCTGTGCATGAACTTGTGCGCCAGCTTCTCGAAGCCCTCGAAGCACAGGAAGGCGCCGCCGATCATCAGCAGCGGCGTGATCGCCCAGGGCGCGAAGGTCGCAATCGCCAGCGCTGCCGGCACGAGGATGGCCTTGTTCAGCAGTGAGCCCACGGCCACCGCCCAGACCACCGGCAGTTCGCGGTCCGCCTTGACGCCGGTGACCTGCTGGGCATTGAGCGCCAGGTCGTCGCCCAGCACGCCGGCGGTCTTCTTGGCGGCGACCTTGGTCATGACCGCCACGTCGTCGAGGATGGTGGCGATGTCGTCGAGCAGTACGAGCAGGCTGGAGGCCATGGTGCAGTGCGGTCGTTGGAACGGCCGCGATGCTATCCCGCTATTTCACCGGTAATGCCGCGCCAGGCTCTCCGCCACGCAGACCGGCTTGGCCGCGCCTTCGGCCTCGACGGCCACTTCCACCGTCAGCTGCACCGCGCCGCCGGCCACGTCATCCATCGCCAGCAGCTTGAAGCCCGCGCGCAGCAGGCTGCCAACCGGCACCGGCTTCGTGAAGCGCACCTTGTTGAGGCCGTAGTTGACGACCATGCGCGTCTCGCGCACCGCAAAGCCGGTTTCGAAGAAGTACGGAATCAGCGACAAGGTCAGGAAGCCATGCGCAATGGGCCCGCCGAACGGCCCCGCCTTGGCGCGCTCGGGGTCGACGTGGATCCACTGCCGGTCCTCCGTCGCCTCGGCGAAGGCGTTGACGCGGGCCTGGTCGACGGTGATCCAGTCGCTGTGGCCCAGCGGTTGGCCGATCAGGGCTTGAAGATCGGCAAGGGTCTCGAAGATGCGCATTGGGGCTGATCACGATGAAGCTGTCGTGCGCTGAAGTTACCCTAGCCGACCATGCCTGACAGTAGCCCCCGCGACATCCTCGTCCTCGCCGCCCATCCCGACCTGGCCCGCTCCCATGCGACCCGCACCGTGCTCGACGCGCTGCGCGCCTCGCCTGCAGCGGAGCGGGTCGAGCTGCGCGACCTCTACCGCCTCTACCCGGACTTCCACATCGACATCGACGCTGAGCAGCGGGCGCTGGAGACGGCGAAGCTGGTCGTCATGCTGCACCCCATCTACTGGTACAGCATGCCGGCGCTGCAAAAGCTCTGGCTGGACGAAGTGCCGCGCCTGGGCTGGGCTTACGGGCCGGGCGGCACGGCCCTGCATGGCAAGGACTTCTGGCTGGTGGCATCCACCGGCGGCGGCGCGGAGGCCTATGCGCCGGGCGGCCACAACCACCATGCCATCGACGAGTTCCTGCTGCCGTATCTGCAGTCGGCGCGCACCTGCGGCATGAACTACCTGCCGCCGCAGATCCTGCACGCCGCTCACCGCGCAACCGATGCGCAGATCACCGCCCATGCCGAGCTGTTCGTGAAGCGGCTGGCGCATTACCCCGAATGGTGCGAGCACGTCGCATCCGCCCCCGTCGGAGACGAGGACGACGTCGAGCTCGACGAACGACCGCCGCTCTTCTCGGCGCTGGGAGGTGCGGTATGAGCGCCGCGCAGGGCCGTCCCAAGCAAGCTCGCTCCCGCCTGGCGGGACAGTGCGCAGCGCGAAGGGTGCACCAATGAGCGCCGGCCACGGCGCGTGGCTACAGCTGCCGCTCGTCTTTCTCGGCGCCGCCGTCGTCGCCGTCCCGCTGGCGCGCTGGCTTCGGCTGGGGTCCATCCTGGGTTATCTCGTCGCCGGCCTTGTCGTCGGACCTGTGTTGGGGCTGGTGCCCGAATCGGCAGCCATTGCGGAGGTGGCCGAGTTGGGCGTCGTGCTGATGCTTTTCCTCGTCGGCCTGGAGCTGGAGCCCAAGCGACTGTGGGCCATGCGCCGGCCGATCTTCGGCTGGGGCAGCGTGCAGCTGCTGGGTTGCGCGGCGGCGCTGGCGGCGGTCGGCATCGCGCTGGGCTACCCGTGGCGGCTGACCGTCGTCGTCAGCCTGGGCCTGGCGATGTCGTCGACCGCGGTGGCGCTGGCGGTGCTGGCAGAGCGCAATCTCGGGCGCACGACCGCGGGCGAGAGCATCCTGTCCGTCGCCCTGCTGCAGGACATCGCTGCCATTCCCGTGCTGGCCCTGGTGCCCGTGCTGGCGATCAGCGGCGCGCCGGACGATGGCGATGGGCAGACCTGGCTGGCCGCGGCCAAGGCCATCGGCGCCATCGTCGTCATCATCTTCGGCGGCCGGCTGCTGCTGCGCCCGGCGC
The DNA here is from genome assembly GCF_001425165.1 of Pelomonas sp. Root405. GTDB lineage: Bacteria > Pseudomonadota > Gammaproteobacteria > Burkholderiales > Burkholderiaceae_C > Pelomonas. The sequence continues at coordinate 1,060,510 of NZ_LMDU01000001.1, read as the reverse complement.
TGCGCTGGATTGCGCACAGCAAGACGCCCGAGATCTTCACGGCCGCCGCGCTGCTGCTGGTGCTGGGCACGGCGTCGCTGATGCAGGTGGCAGGCTTGTCGATGGCGCTGGGCGCCTTCCTGGCCGGCGTGCTGCTGGCCGAGAGCGAATACCGGCGCGAGCTGGAGACCGACCTGGAGCCGTTCAAGGGCCTGCTGCTTGGCTTGTTCTTCATCGCGGTCGGCATGGGGCTGGACCTCAAGGCCGTGGCCGCTCAGCCCGGCTTCGTCGCCGCGCTGCTGCTGGCCCTGCTGAGCCTGAAGATCGTCGTGCTGGCCGTCATGTCCAAGCTGATGAAGATCCCGCTGGTCGAGCGGCCGGCCTTCATCATCCTGCTGGCGCCGGGCGGCGAATTCGGCTTTGTCGTCTTCCAGCTCGCGCAGGGCAACGGCATGATCGACGCGGCGCAGAACTCGGCGCTGGTCGCGGCCGTCGCCTTGTCGCTGGCGCTGACCCCGCTGCTGCTGACCGGCGGCGACCGGCTGATGTCGCAGAAACTCGCGCGCCGCGGGCTCAACAAGCGCGCCGAGGCGCCGCCGCCACCGCCCTCGCCCATCATCATTGCCGGCAGCGGCCGCTACGGCCAGGTCGTGGCCCGCATGCTGCGCGCCAATGGCATCGAGGCCACCGTGCTGGACCATGACTCCGAGGCCATCGAAAGCCTGCGCCGCTTTGGCTGGACGGTCTATTACGGCGATGCGACACGGCTGGACATGCTCAAGACCGCCGGTGCGGCGACGGCGCGCATCCTCGTCATCGCCATCGACGACATTGCCCAGAGCATCAAGCTCGCCGAGATGGCGCGCGAGCATTTTCCGCAACTCACCGTCGTGGCCCGCGCACGCAATGTGCAGCACTACTACCAGTTGCATGAAGCCGGCGTTCGCCACATCGAACGCGAGACCTTCGACGCCGCGCTGATGAGCGCCCGCAGCGTGCTGGAGCTGACCGGCATGGAACCGCATGCCGCGCGCCGGCAGGCCATGCGTTTCAGGCGCCACAACATCGAGGTGCTCGACCGCATGGTGCCCTTGCAGGGCGACGAAGGCGCTTTGATCGCCGCCGCCCGATTGGGTCGCCAGCAGTTCGAGGAACTGATGGCCGCCGAACGCGAGGCCGAGGATGCGCACCGCAAAGCCCAGCGCGGCGGCTGGGACAGGCAGGACGCCGGCCCGACCTAGAAGCGACAATTGAGACCATGTTCGCCCCGTCCCAGCTCGAAGTCCGGCGCTTCTTCTGCGCCACCTACCGCAAATGGCGCGATGGCTTGCCGCTGATTCCGATGGAGGCCATCGCGGCCGACTGGATCGCCGAGCACCCGGAGTACCACGAGGAACTCGCCGACGAGGCCGCCGCGCTGGAGAAGGTCTACACGGTGGAGGAAGGGCGCACCAACCCCTTCCTGCACCTGTCCATGCACCTGACCATCACCGAACAGCACGCCATCGACCAGCCGTCGGGCATCCGCCAGGCGGTCGACCTGCTGAGCGCCAAGCGCAACTCACGCCACGAGGCGCACCACGCGGCCATGGACGCTTTAGGCGAAATGATCTGGGCCTCGCAGCGCAGTGGCCTGCCGCCGGACGGCCATGCCTACCTGGACTCGGTGCGGCGCAAGGCCACCACCTGAACTCGCTTCGCAAAGTCGCTTGACGAACCTACCAATTGGTAGGTAAATTGCCGCCATCGACTCTGTGCCGGCTGATCGCCGGCCCGCCATGAAGCACTTCTCCGAACTGAGCCCTGCCGCCGAACGTGTCGTCGACGCCGCCGAAGGCCTGCTGCAGCAGCAAGGCTACAACGGCTTCTCCTACGACGATGTGGCGCAGCTGATCGGCATCAAGAAGCCGAGCATCCATCACCACTTCCCGGCCAAGGCCGACCTGGCGACGATGGTGGTGCAGCGCTACACCCACCGCTTCCGCGAGGAGCTGTTGCGCATCGAAGGCCACCATGCCCGCGCGCGCGATCGGCTGGTGGCCTATGCCGAGCTGTTCGACCGCACCTTCGCGCGTGAGCGGCGCCTGTGCGTCTGCGGCATGCTGGGCGCCGAGGCGCACGACCTGCCGGAGAGCGTGCGCGACGAGGTGGCGCGCTTCTTCGGCATCAACCTGCGCTGGCTGCAGGAGGGCTTCGAACTCGGCCAGCGCGAGGGCGCGCTCGACCCGGCGGCACAGCCCGAAGCGCTGGCGCGCGCCTACCTCTGCGCGCTGGAAGGCGCGATGGTCGTCGGCCGCGGCCTGGCCAACGACCAGGGCCCATCCACCGTCGGCCGCGCCATGCTCGACCTCTGCTGGCGCTAGGCGCCCCGGCCCCTTTCCCGATCCAGCCTGGCACCCGTTGGCGGCGGGGGTGCCGTCACGGGCTTTTTCCGCCCCGTATACCTACCAATTGGTAGGTAGCTAAAGGAGATTCCATGACTCAACAGTTCACAGGTCGCAAGCTCCTCGTCATCGGCGGCGGCAGCGGCATCGGCGCCCAGGTCGCGTCCGACCTGCTCGGTCAGGGCGCCCGCGTGGTGCTGGTGGGCCGCAGCGCCACCAAGCTACAGGCTGTCGCCGAGCGGCTGAACGCCGCGGACCGGGTGGCGACGATTGCCGCGGACATCACGACGCCCGCCGGCCTGGCGGCCGTCACCGAGGCGCTGCAGGGCGCGCATCGCGACGTCGACCTGTTCGTCAACGCCGCCGGCGTGTTCGTGCCCAAGCCCTTCCTTGCCCATGAGGCGGCCGACTACGACGCCTATCACGCCCTCAACCGCGCCAGCTTCTTCCTGACGCAGGCCATCGCACGCCAGTGGGTCGAGACGAAGCGCCCGGGCGCCATGGTCTTCATCGGCTCGATGTGGGCCAAGCAGGCCATCGCGGCCACGCCGTCGTCGGCCTACTCAATGGCCAAGGCCGGCCTGCATGCACTGACCCAGCATCTGGCGATGGAGCTGGCGCCGCACGACATCCGCGTCAACGCGGTGGCGCCGGCGGTCGTGGCGACGCCGATCTACGAAAGCTTCATCGCCAAGGACCAGGTCGAGCCGACGCTGCGCAGCTTCGACGCCTTCCACCCGCTCGGCCGCGTCGGCCAGCCGCAGGATGTGGCGGGCGCCATCGGCTTCCTGCTGTCGGGGCAGGCGAGCTGGATCACGGGTGTGGTCTGGGATGTGGACGGCGGTGTGATGGCCGGCCGAAATTGAGGGCGTGAAAAAGCCACCTCGCGAGGTGGCCTTGTCGGGGGCGGTAGGCGCTCAGGCCTGGAAGCTGCCGCCGCCCGTGCTGCGGCGCTCGGCCTTGCCGCCGGCGCCATAAAGGCCCGTCGGTTCGCTCGGGATCAGCACATCCAGCGCGCGGTCCAGCGAGGCATTGCCGCGGGCCAGCGTTTCGCGCTGGGCGGCCAGCAAGCCACCGGCGCGCACGAGGCGGTTGCGCAGCGCGGCCGGCACGCTGCCGGTGCGGGCGGCTTCACTGAAGGTCTGAACGGCGCGGGCCAGGTGCTGGTGCAGCTCGGCCGCGTGCTGCTCGATCGCGCCAGCGTCGCGGCGGGCCAGGGCGTCGCCGAGTTGGTTCAGCGCAGCTTCGACAGCCAGCAAAGGCTGTTCGAGTTCGGGGCTGAGCGGTGTGGGCGAGGCAATGGCGGTCATTGGATTAGTGCTTGTTGGCGCGCGCGCTGAGCAATTCTTGCGCATTCGCGACCAGCTTGTCCGCGATGGCGTTCGCGTTGATCGTGAACTTGCCCTCACTGATGGCCTTGGAGATGCGGTCGACCTTGGCGGCGTCGAAGCTGCCGTCGTCGCCGGCGCCGCTGGCGGCCAGCTTGGCGGTGCTGGAAATGGCCACCTGGGCGCTGGGCGCCGGGGCGGCGGCGGTCGGGGTCTGCCGGACGATGTCGTTCGACCCGGCGGCCTCGGGCTTGCGCGCGGCGGGGCGCTGCTCGGCCTTCGTGGGGCTGGCGCTGCCGTCAGGGCTGTTACCGATTTTCATGAGCTTCTCCAGGGTGCGGGGCAGACCCCGCATGGGGCATTGCAGGGGAGTTTCCCCTTGTATCGGCCCCTGGCCTAGGAACTTGAGCGGGAACTGGCGGGTTTTTCCGGCCAGTTGCCGAGATTCGTGGTGCTTTGCTCACAACAGCAGCTCCACCCGGCGCTCGCCGACAGCCCGTCCGCTGGCGACGCGGCCGCTCTCGAAGCGCACCTTGACGTCCTGCCCTTCGATGCCGGCGCTCATGGCCCTGGCTTCCGAGGCGACGGCAAACCCTTCGCCGGCGACGCGAACCTGCACCGTCTCGCCAGCGGCAAACCACTGGCGGGACTTCAGCGCCGGCGCACGCACGGCGTCGGCGGCGCCCAGCGGCCGGGCCAGCGTGCGCCCGATCAGCACGTCCGGGTCGGTAAAGACGGCGCCGGGTTCGGCGGCAATGTCGATATCGGCCAGCGCCAGATGTTCTTGAGACAAATTCACGCCAGCCGGCAGCGGGCTGGCGGCCACCACGGCGCGGCCGAGCACGGCCACACGCACGGGCAGCGTCACATTCCAGCGCGCCACGCCGTCGGTGCAGCGCAGGCCGATGCGGCTTTTGCCCCAGACGGCCATGCCCGGCGGCAGATAGGGCTGGACCTGGCGGCAGGGCGCCAGGCGCAGGCGGGCGTCCAGCGCGCCGATCTCGACAGCGACGCGGGTATTGGGCGGTGCAGCCACGCGGGCGGCCGTTTCGGCCAGCACGCGCACGCGTTCCAGCACGGCTGGATCGAGCACGGTCTGCGCCCACCCAGGCAGGGCAGCGAGCAGGCAGACAAGGAGCAGGGTGGCGCGAAGCATGGCCGCCACTCTAGAGATGGGGCCGGCTTTGCTAGATCGGAAATGAGCGGCTTTGCACCCGCTAATCCCGCTCATGTTTTCCGGCCCGCTCCAGACAATTTGCGCAAGAGCCATCCCGGCCACCAACCTCGAAAGAGGCCCCAGATGCTGAACCGACTGACCGACACGCTGAACTTCCAGACCCAGGCCCTGACGCTGCGGGCGGAGCGCCAGCGCCTGCTCGCCAGCAACATCGCCAATGCCGACACACCGGGCTACCAGGCCCGCGACATCGACTTTGCCCGCGCGCTGCGCGAGGCCACCGGTCAGGTCGGCACGCCTGGCGCGCTGCAGACGACGCAGCGCGGCCACATGGCCCCGCTGGCCGGCGCCCGCGGCGAGAGCGGCAAGCAGTACGCGCTGCAGTCCCAGACCAGCCTGGACAGCAACGGCGTCGACATGGACCGTGAACGCGCCAGCTTTGCCGACAACTCGGTGAAGTACGAGGCCACGCTGCGCTTCATCAGCGGTTCGGTGCGCACGACGCTCGACGCGATGAAGTCGCACAACCAGGGCTGAGGAGAACTAGACCATGTCGATGTTCCAGATCTTCAACGTCGCCGGCAGCGCGGTCAGCGCGCAGAGCCAGCGCCTCAACGTGGTGGCCAGCAACCTGGCCAACGCCGACACCGTGGCCGGGCCGGACGGTCAGGCCTACAAGGCACGCCAGGTCGTCTTCCAGACGGCGCTGATGGGCGCGGGCAACGACAGCGGCAACGCCGGCGTTCGCGTGACCAACATCAGCGAGGACCAGACGCCCGGACGCCGCATCCACGATCCCAAGCATCCGCAGGCGGACGTCGACGGATACGTGACCTATTCCAACGTGAACACGGTGGAAGAGATGGTCAACATGATCTCGGCCTCGCGCTCCTACCAAAACAACATCGAGGTGATGAGCACGGCCAAGAGCCTGCTGCTCAAGACCTTGCAACTTGGGCAAAGCTGATGGACATCACCGCACTCAACGGCAGCACGACGGGCGCGCCCACCGTCTCCGCCAAGAACGCCGCCGAGACCCAGGACCGCTTCCTGAAGCTGCTCGTCGCGCAGATGAACAACCAGGACCCGCTCAACCCGATGGACAACGCCCAGGTGACGAGCCAGATGGCGCAGATCCAGCAGGTCACGAGCCTGTCGACGCTGGACACCAGCATCAAGAGCCTGGGCGGCCAGCTCGGCCAGATGCAGGCGCTGCAGTCCATCTCCCTCGTCGGCCGAGAGGTCAGCGTGCCCAGCGACAAGATCCAGGTCGACGCCGGCATCGCCGAGGGCAGCTATGAACTCGCCGGTGCGGCGCAGAACGTGAAGCTGGAGATCCTCGGCCCGGCTGGCAATGTCATCGACACCAAGCAGCTCGGCGCGCAAGGCTCGGGCCGCCAGACCTTCGCCTGGAACGCCGGCTCGGCTGCCGCCGAGGGCGCCGAGGTCAAGTACCGCATCACCGCCACCAACGGCACCGCCGCCGTCGCGGCAACGACCTATGCCTACGACAAGGTCGACGCCGTCTACAGCGAGGGCGGCAACCTCAAGCTGAACCTCGCGCGCCTCGGCCCCGTGGACTACACGGCCGTCTCGGCAGTCAACTAACTTTTCCCCGCACGACAGCAAGGACTCCCCATGAGCTTCCAGCAAGGCCTTTCCGGTCTCAATGCCGCCTCCAAGAACCTGGACGTCATCGGCAACAACATCGCCAACTCCGGCACCTACGGCGCCAAGGGCTCGCGGGCCGAGTTCTCCGACGTCTATGCGGCCGCGCTCAACGGTGCAGGACAGAACCAGATCGGCATCGGCACCAGCCTGCAGTCCGTCGCCCAGCAGTTCACGCAGGGCAACATCACGGTGACGGAGAACCCGATGGACCTCGCCATCAACGGCGGCGGCTTCTTCCAGGTCAGCGACGGTGTCAACCCGACGCGCTACAGCCGCAACGGCCAGTTCAAGGTCAGCAAAGACGGCTTCATCGTCAACAACGACCAGCTCAAGCTGATGGGCTACCCGGCCAACGGCGCTGGCGTCATCCAGCCGGGCACCGCCCAGCCGCTGCAGCTGCCCACCGGTGGCATCCCGCCGGCGACGACCGCCAATGTGACGATGGAGTTCAACCTCGACTCGCGCCTGAAGAGCACCGCCCCCGGCGGCGGCACCGGCGTGGGCATGGACCTGAAAGACAGCGCCACCTACAACAACGCCACGTCGATGACCGTCTACGACGCCAAGGGCCAGGACGTCGCGGTGACCTTCTACTTCCAGCGCGCGGCCGACCCCAGTGGCGCCGTGCCGCCCAACGACGTCTGGAACGTCTATGCGACGGCCAATGGCACGCCGTTCGATACCGACGCCGCAGGCGGCGCCATCGCGCTGGACGCCTTCGGCAACCCGACGGCGCCTTTCACCACCATCACCTTCCCGCCCACCGGCGGCGCGCCTTCCGGCATCACCGGCAGCGCCACGACGCCACCCGGCGACATCACGATGACGGTGCCCGCCGGCGTCAGCTCACGCGGCAACCCGACCCTGTCCATTCCCGGCATCCAGCTCAACCTGGCCGGCGCCACCGAGAACGGCAGCAGCTTCGCGGTGACCAACCTGACCCAGGACGGCTACGCGCCCGGCCAGCTGACCGGCATCCAGGTGGCGAACGACGGCATCGTCCAGGCCCGCTATTCCAACGGCCAGAGCAAGCCGGCCGGCCAGATCGAGCTTGCCAATTTCCGCAACCCGCAAGGACTGCAGACCATGGGCGGCAACGTCTGGATCCGCACCGTCGCTTCGGGCGACGCCGTCGTCGGCGTGCCGGGTGACGGCAACATGGGCGCGATGCAATCCGGCGCGCTGGAGGAAAGCAACGTCGACCTGACCGCCGAGCTTGTCAACATGGTGACGGCCCAGCGTGCCTACCAGGCCAATGCGCAGACGATCAAGACGCAGGACCAGGTCCTGCAGACGATCGTGAACCTGCGCTGATCACGACAACGGCTGAGGACGCGCGATGGACCGCATGATCTACCTCTCGATGGCCGGCGCCAAAGCCGCCATGCAGCGGCAGGACGTGCTCTCGCACAACCTCGCCAACGTCACCACGAATGGTTTTCGGGCGGAGCTGCAGGCTTTCCGCGCCGTGCCGGTGCAGGGCGACGGCGCGTCCACGCGCGCCTTCGCGCTGGAAACCACCATTGGCTACAACGACGCGCAAGGGCCGCTGACGCCCACGGGTCGCAGCCTCGACGTCGCCATGCAGGGCAATGCCTGGCTGGCCGTGCAGGCCAACGACGGCACCGAGGCCTACACCCGCGCCGGCTCGCTGGACGTCAATGCCGAAGGCCTGCTGGTCATGCGCAACGGCATGCCGGTGCTGGGCGACGGCGGTCCCATCAATGTGCCGCCCAACAGCTCGGTCGAGATCGGCAGCGACGGCACCATCAGCGCCAAGCAGCCCAACCAGCGCCCCACCACGGTGGGCCGGCTCAAGCTGGTCACGCCAGAGGTGCCGATGACCCGCGGCGACGACGGCCTGTTCCGTGCCCAGGAGGGCGACCTGCCCGCCAACCCGGCCGCGCGGGTGCAGGACGGTGCGCTGGAAGGCTCCAACGTCAGCCCGGTCGAGACCATGGTCGCCATGATCGCCGCCGGTCGCCAATTCGAGCAGCAGATGAAGCTGCTGCAGATCGCCCAGACCCAGGGACAGCAATCCGCCAAGCTGCTCGGCAGCCAGTAAAGAGGTACTTAACCATGATGCGCTCGCTCTGGATTGCCAAGACCGGCATGGAAGCCCAGCAGGTTCAGCTGGACAACATCTCCCACAACCTCGCCAACGTCGCCACCAACGGCTACAAGCGTTCGCACGCGGTGTTCGAGGACCTGATCTACCAGAACATGCGCCAGAGCGGCGCCAACACGACCGAGCAGACCACGCTGCCGACTGGGCTGCAGGTCGGCCTGGGCGTCCGACCCGTCGCCACCGCGCGCATCTACACCCAGGGCAACCTGCAGCAGACCAGCAACAACCTCGACCTGGCCATCAAGGGCGACGGCTTCTTCCAGGTGCAGATGCCCGACGGCACGACCTCGTACACGCGGGACGGCAGCTTCCAGCTCAACGCCGACGGCCAGATGGTCACCAGCAATGGCTACACCGTGCTGCCCGGCATCACGATCCCGAACAACGCCCAGAGCCTGACCATCGGCAACGACGGCACCGTCAGCGTCACGCTGCCGGGCCAGACCGCGCCGCAGACCGTGGGCCAGGTGCAGCTCGCCACCTTCGTGAACCCGGCCGGCCTGGACCCCAAGGGACAGAACCTGTTCGCCGAGACCGCCTCCAGCGGCACGCCCAACACCGGCTCGCCCAACAACAACGGCATCGGCGCCTTGCAGCAGGGCTTTGTCGAGACGTCCAACGTCAACGTCGTCGAGGAGCTGGTGCAGATGATCCAGACCCAGCGCGCCTACGAGCTCAATTCCAAAGCGGTGCAGACGTCGGACCAGATGCTGCAAAAACTGGCCCAGATTTGACCCCCCCGTTGCGCTCGCGCGCTCCCCCCAGGGGGCGCAGCCGATGGCCCGGCAAAGCCGGTTCCATGGCTGCCGCTCGAGAAGCGGCCGGCTGCGCGGCCTGATCCACGGAGAACCCGTCATGAAGTACCTTGCCGCCATCCTTTTTCCAGCCCTGCTCGCCGGCTGCGCCACGCCCTACCCCGAGCCCCAGGTCCAGCTGGCGCACACGCCTGTCGTCAACCTGCCCCAGGTGCAGCCCGTCGCCGCCAGCAACGGCGCCATCTACCAGGGCGCCAGCTACCGCCCGCTGTTCGAGGACCACCGCGCCCGCCTGGTCGGCGACACGCTGACCATCCAGATCACCGAACGCGTGTCGGCCTCGCAGACCAGCAGCAGCGAGCTGAGCAAGAGCGGCGGCCTGTCCGCCGGCATCAGCGCCGTGCCCGGCATCTCGCCCAAGGCCTTCGCCCGCGCCACCGCCGAGGCCACCTCGGCCAACGACAACAAGGGCAAGGGCAGCAATCAGAACACCAACGAGTTCACCGGCGCCATCACGGCCGTCGTCACCGGCGTGCTGCCCAACGGCCACCTGATGATCAGCGGCGAGAAGCAGATCGGCGTGAACCGCAACGTCGACGTGCTGCGCTTTTCCGGCCAGGTCGACCCGCGCTCCATCGGCCAGGGCAATGCGGTCTCGTCCACGTCGGTCGCCAATGTCCGCATCGAGCAACGCGGCCGCGGCGCCGCCGCTGACGCCCACGCCGTGGGCTGGCTGTCGCGCTTCTTCCTGAATATTGCGCCGAGCTGAGCGAGTTATCGCGCCGCTGCCGGAAGAGACCTCCTAATATCAGAGCGGGGAGTCGAGAGCGCCCATAGGCGCCGAGTAGCGGGGGGCAGCCATGGCGGGTTGTCGGCGTCGTCAGGCCGCTGCGGCGATGCTTGCGCTCCTGGCCGCCCCGCGCGGTGTGGCCGCGCCGACGCCGCTGCGCTTCGCCACCGATGCGAACGACCACAGCGGCCTGTCACCTGCCGCCCGCGCGCTTCTCAAGCAGGCACTGGCGTCGCTGGGCCACGAGGTGCATTTCGAGCCTCTGCCGCTGCGCCGCTCGCTGGTCATGACCGAGCAAGGTCTGCTGGACGGTGAGGTGATGCGCATCCGCGCGGTAGCCGAGGAACACCCCTCCCTGTTGCTCGTGCCCGTGCCGCTGGCCACGATGGAGGTCATCGGCTATGTGCGGCGAGGCGAGGCGGCGCCGATCGGGCTCGCCGAGGCCGTGGCCTGGCGTGTCGGCTTCCCGCGCGGCGTCGTCGCGCTCGAAAAGCTGCTGGCCGGCGCGCCACGCCGCGTCGAGGCCACAACCCGGCTGGACCTGCTGCGGCTGCTGCGCATGGGCGCCATCGACCTGGCCCTGTTCGCATCGACGACAGGCGAGCCCGACATCGACGCGCACCACCTCCAGGGCCTCACCCGTCTGCCGGCCGCCCTGCACGCCATGCCGCTTTACGCGCTGCTCAATGGCCGCCACCGCGCGCTGCTGCCGCAGCTGACGCGGGTCTTGCAACAGATGGAGGCCAGCGGTGAGTCCGCCAGGCTGCGCAGCTCGCCCTGGGCGGCCAGCGCCGTCAAGCCTTGACGGCCGAGAGATAGTCGACAGCCAAGTTGGCCAGAGCCCGCACGCCCACTTCCAGCCCGCGCTCGTCGACGACGAAGCGCGGCGAATGGTTGGAATAAGCCTTGGTCGGCTCGATGTCCGGCGGCGTCACCCCGACGAAGAAGAACAGGCCCGGGATGAGGCGCTGGAAAAACGAGAAGTCCTCCGCGCCCGTCGCCTTGGGCACCACCTCGATGCCCATGGGTCGCGGGCCGGTGCTCGCGACGCGCGTCAGTGTGGGCACCATCTGCTCGGTCAGCACCGGGTCATTGCGCGTGACGGGATAGTTCTTCGTGATGCAAACCTTGCAGGTCGCGCGCGACGCCGCCGAGATGCCTTCCGCCAGCGTCGTGATGCGCTCGTGGATGGCGTCGCGCATGCCTTCGTCGAAGCTGCGGATGGTGCCGCGCATCTCCACCGAGTCCGGGATGATGTTCTCGCGCACACCGCCCTTGATGGCGCCGATGGTGACGACGGCCGGCTCGCGGTTCAGGTCCAGCGTGCGGCTGACGATGGTCTGCAGGCCCAGCACGATCTGCGCCGACGTGACGATGGGGTCGATGCCCAGCCAGGGCGCCGCGCCATGCGTCTGCTTGCCCAGCACGGTGATCTTGAGCTTGTCGGAACTCGCCATCGTCGGCCCCGGCCGGTAGCCGATGACACCGGAGTGCTGGCGCGAGGTGACGTGCAGGCCGAAGATGGCACTGGGCGTCGGGTTCTCCAGCACACCTTCCTTGATCATCAGCGCCGCGCCGCCCTCCTCGCCCTCGGGCGGCATTTCCTCGGCGGGCTGGAAGATGAACTTGATGGTGCCGGGGATGTCGGCGCGCAGGCTGGCCAGGATGCTGGCCACGCCCATCAGGATGGCGACATGGCAGTCATGCCCGCAGGCATGCATGACGCCCACCTCCTCGCCGTTCCAGACCGCACGCGCCTTTGAGGCAAAGGGCAGCTCCACCTCTTCCGTGACCGGCAGGCCGTCCATGTCGGCCCGCAGCGCCACCACGCCGCCCGGCCTGCCGCCTCGCAGCAGGCCGACGACGCCGGTGTGGGCCACGCCGGTCTTCACATCGTCAAAGCCGAGCGAGCGCAGATGCTCGGCAATGAGGGACGCGGTGCGGAACTCGCGGTTGCCCAGTTCGGGATGCTGGTGCAGGTCGCGCCGCCAGGCGATGACCTGGGATTCCAGCGCCGCCGTCAGCGCGGCGATTCGGTCGCTCAGTGAGGGCTGGGGGCTCATGGCCGTCGATGGTAGACCTCGGCGGCCAGCCTGTGCATGGGTCGTCTCGGCGACCCAACAGACGCCTTACGCGGCGTTGCATATCGGGCCCCGGCAGGGGCTGCCCGACGGGGTGCGAACGCGGCGTCTCAGCGCATGCGGCTGATCCACTCGTTACGCGATTCGTCGTAGCGATACATCATCAAGAAGCGCAGCGTCTCCATGTTGACCTGCTCACGTGTCAGCATGCTCATATTGCGCGGCGCCTTCAGGGGCACCCAGCTGCCGACGGTGTCGTCATAGACATTCATGCGCAGGAACTGGTCGCGCATCTCAAGGACTTCGGCGCGCGACATGACGCCCTTCGGCGGCTCCATGCCGGACTTCAGTACCCACATGCCGGTCAGTTCGTCCCATCGCATCAGCGCCAGGAAGCTGTCGCGGTCCATCTTGACCTGTTCGCGGGTCAGGCCCTGGGACTGGGCAGGCAGGGACAGGGCGGTCAGCGTGGTGGCCAGCACGAGGGTCAGCAGTGAAAGACGTTTCATTTCAAATCTCCAAAGAGTTGGGTAGTGACAGGGTTGCTGTGCTGACTGGGGCCCTCAGCGCTTCACAGGTGGCCAGTGGTCGTGCAGCGGCGCCCACCCTTACAGCGTGAAAAATGCCCTGCCCTCCCGGCACCGGCTGGCCAGGGTTCTGAAAAGCGGGGCTGTCTGCGGCCTTTTCCATGGCTCGGCGGGCTCAAGCATCCGCAGAATCTGCCGAGTGAAGTACCTGCAAGCCCTCCTCCTCGCCCTGGCCGTCGTGCTGGCCCCGGTTTCCCCGGTGCAAGCCGCGCGCATCAAGGAAGTCGCGTCCATCGCCGGCGTGCGCTCCAACCCGTTGACGGGCTATGGCCTCATCGTCGGTCTGGACGGCACTGGCGACCAGACGACGCAGGCGCCCTTTACCGGCCAGAGCCTGACCGCCATGCTGCAGCAGTTCGGCGTGCTGCTGCCCCAGGGCGTGACCATGCAGCCGCGCAACATCGCCGCCGTCATGGTGACGGCCTCGCTGCCGGCGTTTGCGCAGCCCGGCCAGCAGCTCGACATCAATGTCTCGTCCATCGGTAACGCCAAGAGCCTGCGCGGCGGCACGCTGATCGCCACGCCGCTGCGCGGCGCCGACGGCCAGGTCTACGCCATCGCCCAGGGCAACCTGGTGGTGGGCGGCGCTGGCGCCTCGGCCGGCGGGTCCAAGGTGCAGATCAACCACCTCAGCGCGGGCCGCATCCCGGCAGGCGCCCTCGTCGAGCGCTCGGTGCCGACGCCGCTGGCCCAGGGCGACAGCATCCAGTTCGACCTCAACAGCAGCGACTTCGCCACCGCCCGCGCGGTTGCCCAGGCCATCAACAAGGCGAAGGGCGCCGGCATCGCCCAGGCGCTGGACGGCCGCGTCGTGCGCGTGAAGGCGCCCGCCACGCCGGACGACCGCGTCGCCTTCCTGGCCGACGTCGAGAACCTGGCCATCGACCTGGCACCCGCCGCGGCCCGCATCGTCATCAATGCCCGCACCGGCTCCATCGTCATGAACCAGGCCGTCACGCTGTCCGCCTGCGCCGTGGCCCATGGCAGCCTGTCGGTGACCATCAGCTCCACGCCCATCATCAGCCAGCCCAATGCCTTGTCCGGTGGGCAGACGACGGTGGCCGAGAAGGCCGACATCTCCATCCGCCAGGAGCCCGGCAGCCTGATCCAGCTGGCCGCCGGCGCGCGCCTGGCCGATGTCGTCAAGGCGCTGAACTCGCTCGGCGCCACGCCCCAGGATCTGCTCGCGATCCTGCAGGCCATGAAGAGCGCGGGCGCCCTGAATGCCGAGCTTGAGGTGATCTGATGTCCTCGTCCTTCCAGTCCATTGCCGGCCAGGGCCTTGGCAGCCTCGACGCGCTCAAGGCCGCCGCCTCGCGCGATCCCAAGGCCCAGATCCGCGAGACCGCCAAGCAGTTCGAATCGCTGTTCATGCAGGAAGTCATGAAGAGCATGCGCGCCTCGACGCTGGCCAGCGGCATGCTCGACAACAACGCGACGCAGCTCGGCAGCGAGATGCTGGACACGCAGTTCGCCGGCAAGATGAGCGGCCTGCCGGGCGGCCTGTCGGAGGCCATCCAGAAGCAGCTGGCCCGCCAGATGGGCATCCAGGACCTGTCGCCCGAGAAGGTTCGGCAAGCCAGCCGGACGACGCTGGCCCAGGCCCTGCCGGCGCTGGCCACCAAGGGCATTCCCAACCACGTGCAGAGCTTCATCCAGCAGCACGACGCCGCGGCCAAGTCGGCGTCGGCTTCCACCGGCATCCCGGCCAGCTTCATGGTGGCCCAGGCGGCGCACGAGAGCGGCTGGGGCAAGCGCGAGATCACGGGCGCCGACGGCACCAAGAGCCACAACATCTTCGGCATCAAGGCGACGCCAGGCTGGAAGGGCAAAACCGTCGACGTGCGCACCACCGAGGTCATCAACGGCCAGGCGGTCAAGGTCACGGCCAAGTTCCGCGCCTACGGCAGCTACGACGAGGCCTTCAAGGACTACGCCAAGCTGCTGGGCAGCAACGACCGCTATGCCAAGGTCGTCGCCCAAGCCCAGAACGGCAACGCCGCCGGCTTCGCGCGCGGCCTGCAGCAGGCCGGCTACGCGACCGACCCGGCTTATGCCGAAAAGATTGCGAGAACCATCCAAACCACCCAACGCGTGCAAAGCACGTTGATGGCATAAGGACGACACGATGGCCGGCTTGCTCACCCTCGGCGCCCGCGCGATGTTCGCCAATCAGGCGGCATTGCAGACCATCGGCCAGAACATCGCCAACGCCAACTCGCCAGGCTATTCGCGCCAGTCCGTCGTGCTGACGCCGTCGGCCGGCCAGTTCACCGGCGCGGGCTTTTTCGGCAAAGGCGTGGACGTCAAGACCGTCGTGCGCTCGCACAACGAGTTCCTCACCAAGGAAGCCGCCAGCTCCAAGGCCACCGCTTCGGCCGACGCGACGCGCGCCGAGCAGCTCTCACGCATGGAGAAGGTCTTCCAGCCCGGCACCGACGGCCTGGGCTATGCGGCCAGCCAGTTCCTCAACGCCATGGTCGACGTGACCAGCCGGCCCAACGACCCCGCCGCCCGCCAGGTGGCGCTGGGCCGCGCCAACGAGATGGCCGTGCGCTTTGCCAACGCCGGCGCCCAGCTCGCCGACATCCAGGCCGGCGTTGTCAGCGACCTCAAGGCCACCGTCGGCATCGTCAACCAACTGGCCCAGCAGATCGCCGGCATCAACGACCAGATCTCCAAGACGCGCGGCGCCGGCCACACGCCGAACGACCTGCTCGACCGGCGCGACCTGCTCATCTCCCAGCTGGGCGAGCATGTGGCCGTGACGACGCTGGCGGCCGACGACGGCACCGTCGGCGTATTCATCGGCGGCGGCCAGCGCCTGGTGCTGGGCAGCCAGGCCTCATCGCTGCAGATCTCCGGCGATGCCTACGACCCGCAGCGCGCCGTGCTGGCCCTGAACGAAGGCGGCCTGAGCCGGCCGCTGGACGAGAGCGTGCTGACCGGCGGCTCGATGACCGCCCTGCTCGCCTTCCAGAACAAGGACCTGCAGGACGCCAAGAACCTGCTCGGCCAGCTCGCCGCCGCCATCGGCACGCGCGTCAACGAGCAGAACGGCCTCGGCCTGGACCTGTCCAACCCGCCGGGCAAGGGCGGCAACATCTTCAATGTCGCGACGCCGAAGGTCATGCCGGCAGCCAGCAACCTGCGCAACCCCGGCGGCGGCTTCGTCAATGGCGTGCAGGCCACCATCGTCAACGCCAGCCAGTTGCAGGCCAGCAGCTACAAGCTGACTTCCAGCGCGCCCGGCGCCTACGAGCTGACACGCCTGTCCGACGGCCTGGTGCGCACCGTCGCCGATGGCGACACCATCGACGGCTTCCAGATCGCCTTCACGCCGGGGCCGCCTAACCCGGGCGAGAGCTTCCTGATCGAGCCCGTCGGCGCCGCGGCCATCGAGATGCGCCGCGTGCTCGACAACCCGTCCGGCATCGCCGCTGCGGCGCCGCTGACGGCGTCGGCCGCGGTCAACAACACCGGCACGGTCAGCGTCGAGAGCATCTATGCCGTCAACGGCAGCTTCGACGCGACCAAGGCGCCGTTGACCCTCGACTTCGGCGGCCCCGACCCGGCCAACCCGGCCAATGTGCTGTACACGCTCACGCTGGCCGACGGCACCGTGCTCAATGGCAGCTGGAGCCCGGGCCAGGCCATCGGCAACGAACCGGCGGCCGGCATCGACCTCGGCTTCGAGTTGCGCACCAACGGCGTGCCGCGCCTGGGCGACCGGATCTCGCTGGACCCGACGGTCTACGTCAGCACCAACAACGGCAATGCCAAGGCCTTCCTCAACATCCAGACCGAGGGCTTCGTCGGCCGCCAGCTGCTGGCCGGCGGCGGCATCACGGCCGGCTCGACGATCAACGATGCCTACGCAGCGGCGATGAGCGACATCGGCGCCCGCGTGCAGAGCGCCAACTACCTGTCCGGCGTGTCGGTCAGTGTCGCCAGCGACGCCGAGACCATTCGCGCTGGCCAGGCCGGTGTCAACCTCGACGAGGAAGCCGCGCGGCTGATGCAGTTCCAGCAGGGCTATCAGGCCGCCGCCAAGGTGCTGCAGACAGCGCAGACGCTGTTTGATGAACTGATGCGCATTGCCGCCCGATGAACGCCCGAGGTAAACCATGAGACTCGCCACCGCCAACCTCTTCGACGCGTCCATCGCCAACCTGCAGCGCCGCCAGCAGACGCTGCAGCACCAGCAGCTGCAGCTGACCTCGGGCAAGCGCATCGCCATGGCCAGCGACGACCCCACGGGCGCCGCGCGCGCCGAGCGGGCGCTGGCCACCATGGGCCGCGTCGACGCCAACCAGCGCGCGCTGGAGGCCAGCCGCAACAGCATGACGCTGGCCGAGTCGGCCCTGGGCGATGCCAACGAGCTGATGCAGCAGGCGCGCGAGGCCATGGTCTCGGCCGGCAACGCCAGCTATTCCGACGCCGAGCGCCAGGGCCTGGCCAACAAGCTGCAGGGCATCCGTGACCAGCTGCTGTCCATCGCCAACCGCCCGGACGGCGGTGGCGGTTACCTGTTCTCCGGCCAGGGCTCGGCCAATCCGCCCTTCCTGGACCAGGCCGGCGGCGTCACGTACGTCGGCGTGGCGGGCAGCATTCAGACGGGCAACATCGACAGCTTCCAGCTCAGCATCGACGGCCGCGCCGCCTGGGAGCAGGCGCGCAGCGGCAACGGCAGCTTCGTCACCGACGCCAACGCCAACGCCATCACCGGCCAGCCGGCCTCGGCCTGGATCGACTCCGGCCGCGTCACCAACCCGACGCTGGTCACCGGCCAGAACTACCGCATCGACATCGCCGGCACCGCGCCGGCCCAGACCTACAGCGTCACCAACACCGACACCGGCGCGGGCGTGGCGGGCGGCCCTTATAAGTCGGGCCAGAACATCGTCTTCGACGGCATCAGCCTGGCCGTGACGGGCACGCCGGCCGACGGCGACAACTTCTCGGTCGCACCCGCCACCAATTCGCTCAAGCTCTTCGACGTGCTGGACCGCGCCATCACCGAGCTGAAGACGCCGCTGCGCAACAACGCCCAGATCGCACAGAGCAACACCGGCCGGATGCGCGACATCGATGCCGCCATGGGCAGCCTGCAGAACGTGCGCAGCCAGATCGGTGAGCGGCTGAACAACCTCGATGGCACCGAGACGCGCCTGGCCGCGCTCAAGCAATACAACGCCGAGGAAAAGAGCGCCGCCGAGGACCTGGACATGGTCAAGGGCATCTCCGAGTTCCAGAACCAGCAAACCGGCTACGACACCGCGCTGAAGACGTATGCGCTGGTGCAGCGCATGTCGCTGTTCCAGTACATCCAGGGTTGAGCCAGCGCGCGGCCCCCGGTGCGGGGCGGCCGTGCGGGTTTTTCTCAGGCACTTCTAGGGGGACGCGGGTGCGTTCCGTACAAGGCGATGCGGTGGTCGATTCCTAGACTGCCGGCGCGTGCCGGGCTTTGCGCCTTGCCTTGCCTCGCCTTGGCCGCCACACCACCCTAGGAGACTTCATGAAACCGCAAGCCCTGCTGGGACGCGTTCTGCGTGCCGTCATCGTTCCCGCCGTCAGCGCCCTGGCCACCGCGGCCTCGGCGCAGGTCGGCCCGACCCCGACGTCGTCCAGCCTCAACGTCACCGCAGGCCCCTTCGCGGTATCGAGCAGCCGCGTGTTCTCACCGCGCGGGTTCGGTGGCGGCACCATCTACTACCCGACCACCAGCGGCCAATACGGCGTGGTGGCGATGAGCCCGGGCTTCACGGCGACCGAGTCGTCCATCGCCTGGCTGGGCCGGCGCCTGGCCACGCACGGCCTGGTGGTGATCACCATCAACACCAACAGCACGTATGACCAGCCGGCCAGCCGCGCCACGCAGCTGATGGCGGCGCTCAACCACGTGCTCAACAGCGCCAGCAGCACCGTGCGCAGCCGG
Source organism: Pelomonas sp. Root405 (assembly GCF_001425165.1). Classification (GTDB taxonomy): domain Bacteria; phylum Pseudomonadota; class Gammaproteobacteria; order Burkholderiales; family Burkholderiaceae_C; genus Pelomonas. Next base: position 1,041,692 of record NZ_LMDU01000001.1, on the reverse strand, counting down.
GTCGACAGCAGCAAGCTGGCGGTGGCCGGGCATTCCATGGGCGGCGGCGGCGCCCTGATCGCAGCGCAGAACAACCCGACGCTGAAGGCCGCACTGCCGCTGACCCCGTGGAACACCTCGACCCGTTTTGACGGCGTGCGTGTGCCGACGCTGATCGTCGGCGCCGATGGCGACAGCGTCGCGCGGGTCGCCAGCCACGCCCGGCCGTTCTACGCCAGCCTGCCGGCCACGACCTTCAAGGCCTATGCGGAACTGAACGGCGCCAGCCACTTCGCGCCCAACAGCACCAACACGCCCATCGGGCGCTACGGCGTGGCCTGGATGAAGCGCTTCGTCGATGCCGACACGCGCTATTCGCCCTTCCTGTGCGGCGCCGCGCATGACGCCTACGCCACGTCGGCGGTCTTCGACCGCTACAACGACAACTGCCCGTACTGACGGCCCCGGCAGCGGGTGATGCTCGATGCTTGAAAAGCATGTTCGACGGCCGCTGATCCTCGCCGTTGCGGTCGCCGCTGCTGTTCTGGGCGTGCTGGGCTGGCAAGCCCGGGACGCCGACGAACCACAGTCAGCTGCCGCTCCCGCAACAGCCGCCGCTCCGCCGGCCGCCAGCGCGGTGGCAGCGCAGCAAGCGACGGGGTCGGCCCCGTTGCTGCTGACCAGCGAGCCCCCTGCTCCGGCAGCGGGCCTGGCCGCCGCAACACCCGGCGCGAGCCAGGGCGCGTTCCGAGTCGACGCCCACGGCCGGCTGGTGCAAGACCAGCTGCTGCGCCTGCGCATCGAGGAGCTGCTCGCCCTGCACGAGGGGGCCGACCGCACCGCGCGCCTCGACGCCGAGCTGGCCGGGCTGCCCGCGCCCGCTGCGGCGCGCGCCCGCGAGCTGCTCGCCCGCATGGACGACTACCAGGCCGCGCAACGGGCAGCATTCCCGCCCGACGAGGCGCCGCTGGTGCCCGAGGAAGGGCTGGCCCAGCTGACCACCTTGCAGGCGCTGCGGACCAGCCACTTCGGGGCCGAAGCGGGCCGACAGCTCTATGCCGAGGACGATGCCGTCGCGCGTCGGCTGCTGGAGCTGATGCGCGACGAGACGACCGCATCGCTCAGCATGGAGCAGAAGGCCATGCGCGCACAGGCACGCTTCGACGTCGAGCGCGGTGCCGTGCGGCGTTGACACATGCCGCGCACTGCCCGAGCATCGGCGCCCCATGCCTGACCCTCAATCGCAGACACGCCTGGGCTTGCTGGGCGACTGCTTCATCTACACCGCGCCGGCCATCCACTCCCACGTCTGCCGGCACTCGGTGACGATTGCCTGCGCGCTCACGCAAGAACCGCTGACCGTGTCGGTCGGCGCGAAGCAGTGGCGCGGTCGCCTGCTCGCCGTGCGGCCCTTCGTGGCGCGGCGCATGGATTCCGGCGCGCGCCCGGCGGCATTGGTCGACCTGGAGCCTTCGCACACGCGCTACAGCACCTTCAGCCGCGGGGCGCTGGCCGAGCCGGTGCTGGTTCTCGATGAGCACCGGTTCGCCGGGCTGCTGTCGTGCGCCCAGGCCTTTGCCATGCGCGCACTGACGGGGCGGCAACTCCACGCGGCCATGCAGCTTCAGATCAGCAGCCTGGCCGACGGCGTGGCGCGCTACCTGCCGCCCGACGCGCGCGCATTGCAAATGATGGCCTCGCTGCGGATCGACCCGGGCCAGAGCCTGGCCGCGCTGGGCCGGCAGGTGGGCATGTCCGCAACGCTTGCTTCGCGCCGCTTTGTCGAAGCCCTGGGCATCAGCGTCCGGCAGTTCAGCCTGGCGGTGAAGATCCAGCGGGCAGCGGCCTTGTACGGCAGCGGCCGTTCGCTGACCGAGGTGGCCCAGATCGCCGGTTTCAGCGATTCGTCGCACCTGGCCAAGGTCTGGCGCCGTTGTTATGGCGGTTCGCCATCGCGCTATTTTGCCGAGCACAGCAGCGTCCAGGAAGGCCGCATCGACCACGCCTGGCGCCAGCAAGTCAGCTGGCGCGAGCTGGCCGAGCGCAGCGGCCCACCACTCGGCGGCAGCGGCGCGCACGGCCTGGACAGGCCCACGCAGCCTTGAGCCTTGGGCCCAGGGGGTCGAATTCGTCACGAATCGCCGCCATGGCCCGGCAGCGCTCATGGCAGACTGCCGCATTCATCGCACCCAGCGCCGCGCCATGTCCGACAACATCCCAGCCGCCCTCGATCACGCCATCCTGCCCGGCATCGCCCTGGGCTATGCGCCCGTCATCGACCGGCAGCGCGCCATTGCCGGCACGCGGCTGACGCTGGTACCGCTGCGGCCTGACGCCAAGGTCGACCATGCCGAGCTGCTCGGCGCGCTGGCCGCCACCTGGCCGAAGGGTGGCGCCGTCATCAGCCCCCAGGGCGAGGCCCTGCTGGCCGCCCTGCTGACCCAGCCGCCGGCTGAGCCGACGCAGATCGAGGTGCCCGCCTTCATCGCGGCCGACCCCGAGCACGGCGCCTCGCTGGCCGCCTTGAAGGCCGCCGGCCACAGCGGCCTGCTCAAGGGCCTGCCCCAGGCGACCCTGCCCACCGAGATTGCCACCGTGTTCAAGCAGGTGGTGGTCGAACCCGGCCAGGCGGCCCCGGCCGGCATGCTGCCGGTGCACGCCGGCGTGCACGGTGCCGAGGCCATCGATGCCAGCTTCAACGCCGGCGCCAGCGCCGTCATCGGCTGGCCGATGGACGGCCCCTTCGAGGCCGTGCCCAATGCCGCCAAGCCCGAGGTGGCCGCCGACCTGCAGGTCATCGTCGAGCTGATGTCGCGCGTGGACCAGGGTGAAGACGTCGAGCGCCTGGAGCAGACACTCAAGCGCGACCCCAGCCTGGCCTTCAAGTTGCTGCGTTACCTGAATTCCGCCGCCTTCGGCCTGCCGGTCGAGGTGTCGAGCTTCCGCCACGCCATCATGCTGCTGGGCTATGCGCGCATGAAGCGCTGGCTGGCCCTGCTCCTGACGACGGCCAGCAAGGACCACAGCATGCGACCCATCATGTTCGGCGCGCTGCGGCGCGGCCTGCTGATGGAAGAGTTCGCGCAGAACATGAGCGAGCGCGAGCAGCGCGATGAGATGTTCATCTGCGGCCTGTTCTCGCTGCTTGACCACATGCTTAAGCAGCCCTTCGAGAAGCTGCTGCAAAGCATTCCGGTGCCCGACCGCGTGCGCCAGGCGCTGGTCGAGGACGAGGGCCCCTACCAGCCCTATCTGCAGTTGGTGCGCGCGCTGGAGTCGGGGTCGGTGTTCGACTACCGCGACTGCGCCGAGGCGCTGATGCTGGGCGCGGGCGAGATCAATGCCTGCGTGCTGAGGGCCTTGCACAAGGCCTCGCAGCTCGAATGAGCCTGCGTCCCGGCTGAACATGTTCGGCCCGCCCGCCTCCGCCGCCCTGCTCGACCTCGTCGCCGACCCGGTTCTGACGCTGCGGTCGGACCTGTCGGCCCTGCGCGCCAACCCCGCGGCACGCGACTGGCTTGGCGCTGACGCCGCCGAAGGCTGGCGGCTCTTGCGGCATGCGGCGGGCGCGCGGCTGGAGGGCTGGCTGCGCGAGGCCGCCCAGGCCATCGACGCCGGCAGAGCACCGCCGCCCGCGCCGCCGCTCAAGCTCGCGGACGGCCAGCGTGTCACGCTGCACCTGTTGCGCGAGCGCCCCAACTGGCTGCTGCACGCGCGCCTGAACGCCGCCGACCCCGGCGAGCCGCCGCTGCAGGAATGGCTGGCCCTGATGCCGCTGCCGGCGCTGCTCGCGGACGCCGGCAACGGCAGCATGCTGCGCCAAAACGCCGCCTTCGCCGCCCTGTGCCCGGGCTCGCCACGGCACCTGAACGATCTGCCCGACCTGTTGCAGGCCCTGCTCGGCTGGCACCATGGCACGCCGCTGCCGGCGCTGACTGCACAGCGCCTGCAGGACGGGCCGCTGATCACCGAGGCCGAGTTCGTCGACCCCCACGGCCAGCCGCGCTGGCTGCAGGCGCGGCTGCGGTTGTGGCGCAATGCCGGCCGCTCGCTGCTGCTGGCGGTGCTGGAGGACCACAGCACGCTGCATGAACGCGACCTCGCCCACCAGCAGCTCGACGCCTTGATGGACACGGCCGCTGTCGGCCTGGCCACCTTCCAGCCCGAGGCTGGCTGGCTCAAGGCCCATCGCAAGGGCTCGCCGTTCAAGACCGGTGCCAAGCAGCCCGGTGGCGCCCCCGGCTCGCTGCAGGGCATCAGCCGCGACATCGTCGAGCCGACCTCGCTGCCTGAATTCGAGCGCCTGCAGCGTGCGCTCAAGCGCGGCGACGCCGTCGAGGTGCGCTACGCCGTGCGCCACCCCGAGCTGGGCCGGCGCTGGCTGCTGACGCGCGTCGCGCCCGGGCTGCTGGCCGGCGGCCGCCGCTCGACGTCGGTGGTGACGCTGGACGTGACGGCACAGGCCCAGGCCGAAAGCGCACTGCTGCTGCGCGCCGAGAGCGAACGCGCCGTGCTGGACTCGGTGCTGGTGGGCATCGTCACCGTCGGCCCGGACGGTATCGAATGGATGAACCGCTCGGCGCGCCGCATGTTCAGCTGCGAGCTGGACGACGTGCAGGGCCAGCCCATGGGTGTGCTGGCGCCCGAGGACAACGAACATGCCTTCCATGCCGAGCCGGGCGCCGAGGTGTTCGAGTGCAAGCTGCGCGGCCGCGACGGACGCGAGTTCTGGGTCATCGGCAATGCAGTGCAGACGCCGCGCGAGGACGGTGGCACCCAGCTGACCTATGCCCTGCTCGACATCGACCGCCGCCGCCAGGCCGAGGCGCAGAGCCGCATGGCCCAGGCCTCGCTGGCCCGCATCATCGAGGGCGCGCCGCTGGCCATCACGCTGCACGAGGCGCAGAGCCTGCGCGTCGTCAAGCTCAACCAGGCCGCAGCCACCTTGGCCGGCCGGCCCGAAGCCGCACTGCTGGGTGGCACGCCGGCCCAGCTGTTCGGCGCCGAGCAGGGCGCGCAGGTCGTCGCCGACATGCGCGAGGCGCTCGAATCGCAGGCGGTCGTGCAGCGCGAGTACCACGTGCCCGCCGGCGCCACGACGCGCATCTGGGATGCGCGTCTGCTGCACCTGGCCGGCGTCAGCGGCGACGACACGCCCGAGCTGCTTTTGCTCGTCGCCAGCGACGTGACCGAACAGCGCGCCGCCGAACAGGCGCGGCTGCAGGCGGCCATCTCCCAGCGCGAGCTGCTGGTGCGTGAGGTGCACCACCGCATCAAGAACAACCTGCAGGGCGTGGCCGGCCTGCTGCAGCAGATCGCCGCGCGCCGGCCCGAGGTGGCGGGCGTGCTGAAGGAGGCCGTCGGCCAGGTGCAGGCCATCGCCCAGGTCTACGGCCTGCAGGTCGGTGCCACGGGCCCGCTGGTGCTCAAGCGCGTGTTCGACGCCATCGTCGGCTCGGTGCAGCGCATGCAGGGCCGCGTCATTACCAGCACAGCGGAGGGCGGCGCGCTGATGGACGACTGGTGCCTGCCCGAGGCCGAGGCCATTCCCATCGCGTTGAGCCTGAACGAGCTGCTGGGTAATGCGCTGCGCCACAGCAACGGCGCGCAGGTGCGCTGCCAGCTCATCTGCGACCCGGCTGGCGTGACCGTCGAGATCGTCAACCCGGGCCGCCTGCCCGAGGGCTTCATGCTGCAGAACGTGAAGAGCGGTGTGTCGGGCCTGGGCCTGGTGCGCGCCCTGCTGCCGCGGCGCAGCGCCATCCTGAGCCTGGAACAGCAGGGCGATGACGTCGTCTGCCGCCTGGAGCTGATTCCGCCGAGCGTGGTTCACAATCCGGCCACAAAATCAAGTTCTTGATTGACGGTTGAAGGGGCGCGGTGAGCAAGGGCAAGATCCTGGTCGTCGATGACGACCGTCTGGTGTTGGCGACGCTGAGCTACGGGCTCACGCAGGCGGGCTTCGAGGTCATCGACGCCGACAACGGCGACGACGCCATCCTGCTGGCGCGCGAACACCGGCCCGAACTGGCCTTGCTCGACATCCGCATGGAAGGCCTGACCGGGTTCGACGTCGCCGCCTATCTTCGCGAGTTCCTGCAGACGCCCTTCATGTTCCTGTCCGCCTTCGCCGACGAGGCGACCGTGGCCAAGGTCAAGGAGCTCGGCGCCGTCGCCTACCTCGTCAAGCCGCTGGACATCTCGCAGATCGTGCCCGCCGTGGAGGCCGCCTTTGCGCGCTCGACGACGCCGGTCATGACCAGCCCGCCGGCCGCGCCTGCGGCGCTCGCAGAAGCCTTTGCCGCGCCCTCCGAGCTGCCGCAGCAGCTGGACATGACGGCACTGGCCGTCGGTGTGCTGATGCACCGCTACTCGCTGCCGCGCGACGAAGCGCTGGCCCGCCTGATGAGCCTGGCATCGGCCGATGGCCACAGCCTGCCCGAGCAGGCCCGGCGCATCGTCGACGCCGTCGAACTGCTGGCCCGCCCCGGCGCCAAGTAGGCCCTCGGCTCGCTCAGCCCAACGTGAAGTAAAAGCGCGATCCTTCGCCGACGGCCGACTCGGCCCAGATGTCGCCGCCATGGCGGCGCACAATGCGCCGCACCAGCGCCAGACCCACGCCGGTGCCCTGGAAGTCGCTGGCGCTGTGCAGGCGCTGGAAGACGCCGAACAAACGTTCGGCAAAACGCATGTCGAAACCGGCCCCGTTGTCGCTGACGACGAAGACGCGCCGGCCGGCCTGCTGCACGCAGCCGAAGCTGATCTCCGTGCATGGCACCTTGGCGCTGTACTTCCAGGCATTGCCGATCAGGTTCTCGAGCACCATGCGCAGCAGCGTCGGGTCGCCTTGCACGCTCAGGCCCGGCTCGATGTTGAGCACCAGCTCGCGCTGCGGCGCCGCGCGCCTCAACTCCTCCATCACATACTCGGCCAGCTGGGAGAGGTTGACCGGCTGGCTGGCCAGCGGCCGCGTCGACAGCTGGCTCAACGACAGCAGTGCGTCGATCATGCTGTTCATGCGCGCCGCAGCACCCATGACGCGGTCGAGGTGGTCGTTGCCAACGCGGTCCAGGCGACCGCCGTAGTCCTCTTTCAGGATGCGCGCAAAGCCCTCGACGACGCGCAACGGCGCGCGCAGGTCATGCGAGACCGTGTAGCTGAAGGACTCGTGCTCGGCGGCGAGATCGGGCGGCGTCTGTACTGTCGTCGCCAGCGCAGCGACTTCGTCCGGCCGGGCCGTGCCCTGGTAGCCGGCGAACCGCCCATGGGCGTCGATGCAGGGCAGGCCGCGCAATCGCCAGCGCGTGGCGCCGTCGGGGGCCGCCAGTTCCAGGTCGGCAAAGGCTTGATGGGCGTCGAGGCGCTCGCGCAGCTGCGCGGCAGGCTCGGCGGCCTCGAAGCGGTCCCATAGCTGCTGGGTGCTGGCACCGGCACCCACCCAGCTGGACGACGGCACACCCTGGGGCGCCTGCCAGCGCACCAGGCGATGTTCGGCATCGGTGGCCCATTGCCAGTCGCGTTGCAGCTGGGCCTGCATCAGCAATTGCTGGCGTGCGTCGCGCAGTGGCTCGGCCAGTCGCTGGCGCGTCAGGCGCACGCCGACATGCCAACCGAGAGCTGCCGCGACCAGCACCATGACTCCGGTGAAGAAAGCCGTCAGCACCAGGGCGGCGTGCACGATGCCGACATCACCGCCCCAGACCCGCATCAGGGCCAGCACCACCAGCCCGCCCAGCACCAGCATCAGCAGCGAGACCGCCGCCAGCCCCAGCACCAGCAGCCTCATCGGCAGACGCCGCTCGGGGCCGCGCGGCGAGAGCGCGCTGTCGTCGCTGAGGCTGTTCATGCGCGGCATTGTAGGCAGCGCATCTCGCGCATCGAGCGTCGAGACGGCGCTCGCGCAACGCTTGCGCCGGCCGTGGCGCCCGAATGTCAATAAGCACCTAGCGGCCCGCCATATCTGTGCATTCCTTCGCGTTTGCCCCCCCACCCAGCCAAGCTACATTTGCAGCATGCCGAGTCCCTAGACCCGCCGCTTGCCCATGACCGCCCCCCATCCCGCAGCCCTGCTCGATCTCGAGGCGATCCGCCGCCTGCGGGAGCTTGACCCGAGTGGTGGAAACAAGCTGCTGGAGCGCGTCGTGATCGCCTTCTCCAACTCACTGGACCGTTTGCTTCCCGACCTTGCCCGTGCCCGCGAAGGCGCCACCCCTGACCTCGCAGTCGTGCGGCATGTCAGCCACACGCTGAAGTCGTCATCGGCCAGCCTTGGCGCCATGGCACTGTCTGCGCGTTGTGCAGAGATCGAAACCATGGTCCGCGACGGCCAGGTCCAGGGTCTGTCCGAACAGTTGGACGCTATGCTCCAAGACATCCAACAGGTACGCACGGCCTTGGCCGCGCTGCTTTAAGAACAGCCTCATGCTGCCACCCGGTCAAGCCCTCGACGATCTGCCGCCGCGCCCGCGTGTGCTGCTGGTGGACGATGACGAGGTCAATCTGTTGTTGACCGCCGCGGCCCTGCGCGAACGCGGCTTCGAAGTCACCGAGGCCGCCAGCGGCAGCGAGGCCCTTGGCCTGCTGTCCGCACGCACACCCGACGTCGTCGTGCTGGATGCGCTGATGCCCGAGCTCGACGGCTTTGAAACCTGCTCGCTGCTGCGCGCCACGCCCGGCTTCGAATCCCTGCCTGTACTGATGCTGACCGGCCTGGACGACGAGGCCTCCATCAACCGCGCCTACCAGGCCGGTGCGACCGACTTCTTCGTCAAGTCGCCGCAATGGAGCCTGCTTGACGGCCGGCTGCGCTATTTGCTGCGCAGCTCGCGCACGCGGATCGAACTGGAGCGCAGCAAGGCCAAGCTGGCCCGCGCCCAGGACCTGGCCCGCATGGGCAGTTTCGAGTGGTGGCGCGACACCAAGGCCAGCTTTGCGATTTCCGCGGAAGGCCTGCGCGTGTTTGGCCGCGGCCCACAGGACAGGCTGGATTTCATCGGCGTCATGCGCATGGTGCCGGCCGATGACCGCCATGTCTTCCTGCGCCTGCTGCGCGACGTGGTCGCCCACACGTCGGTGCTGGTCACCGACCTGCCGCTGACGCTGCCCGACGGCCGCCAGCGCGTCGTCCACATCGAGGCCGAGCCGGAATTCAACGAGCAGGGCGGCGTCAACGGCTACACCGGCATCTTGCAGGACGTGACAGACCGCCGCCAGGCCGAGGACCGCATCCGCCAGCTTGCGCACTTCGATGCGCTGACCGGCCTGCCGAACCGCCGCCAGCTGATCTACCGCGTGGAGCGTGCCATCGAGAGCGCACGCCGCGGCGGCCACGAGGTCGGCCTGCTGCTGATCGACCTGGACCGCTTCAAGGTCATCAACGACACCCTGGGCCATGCGGCCGGCGACGAGCTGCTCGTCGAGGTCGGGCGCCGCCTGCGCAGCTGCGTGCGCCACTCCGACCAGATCCTCGAAGGCGTGCTCGACGGCATGGGCAACCGCAGCCACCGCGGCCTCGAAGCCGTCGGTCGCCTGGGTGGAGACGAGTTCGTCGCCCTGCTGCCCGAAGTGACCGACGAGCGCGACGCCGAGCGCGTCGCCCAGCGCGTGCTGGACGCCTTGCGCGAGCCGATCTTCGTCGGCGGCCAGGAATGCTTCGTCACCGCCAGCGTCGGCATCGCCATCTATCCGCGCGATGGCCAGACCATGGCCGACCTGCTGCGCAACTCCGACGTGGCGATGTACGCGGTCAAGAGCCAGGGCCGCAATGCCTCGGCCATCTATTCGCCGCAGCTGGCCGGGCACGGCAAGCAGAAGCTGGAGTTGGAAAGCGCGCTGCACAAGGCGCTGGAGCGCAACGAGATCGTGCTGCACTACCAGCCCAAGATCGATGTGCGCGCCGCCCGCATGGTGGGCGCCGAGGCATTGATGCGCTGGCAGCGCGGCAATGTGCTGGTGCCGCCGGCCGACTTCATCCCGCTGGCCGAGGAGACCGGCCTCATCGTGCCGCTGTCCGAATGGGCACTGAAGGAAGCCGCCCGCCAGGCCAAGCTGTGGCAGCTGCAGTTCGGCTTCAGCGACTCCATCGCCGTCAACCTGCCCAGCCGGCTGTTCGAACGCACCGATCTCGTCGAGCACATCCACCAGTGCGTCAGCGCCTACGGCGTGCCGCACCGGTCGATCCAGCTCGAGATCACCGAGAACAATTTGATGAAGGACCTGCAGAACGTCATCCCGTCTCTGCACCGCCTCAACGAAGTCGGCGTCGAGATTTCCATCGACGACTTCGGCACCGGCTACTCGTCGCTGGCCTACCTGACCACGCTGCCGATCTCGGAAGTGAAGGTCGACCGCACTTTCGTGCGCGATCTCGGCATCACGCCGCAGAGTTCGGCGGTCGTCACCGCCATCATCGCGCTGGCCCGAGCGCTGGGCCTGCGTGTCATCGCCGAAGGCGTCGAGACGCTGCGCCAGATGGAAGTGCTGCACCGCCTGGGCTGCTCGCTGATGCAGGGCTTCCTGTTCAGCAAGGCGCTGCCGGCCGACGAGCTGGAGCGCTGGATCGCGCAGACCGTGCTGCCGCGCAAGGCGCCCTGGATCACGCAGGCCGACGGCAGCACTGACGCGGCGTCTCGCGGGCAACGCTGATGCGTTCGCAACTGCCGCCGGCCCAGTTGGCCAAGGCCGCGCTGCAACGCCTCGCGCAGGCCCGGCTGGAACCGACCCCCGAGAACTATGCGCGGGCCTACGCCATCGAGGGCGGCGGCGAACCCGCGGCCGCGCCCAATGGCGCCGTGCCGGAACGCCTGCAGCAGCTGATGTCCAAGCTGATCGCCTTGGCCCTGCCCTCCGGCGCCGCTCGCCAGGATCTGCAGACCGCACTGCGCGACCAGAAGCTCGACGAGCTGCAGCGCCAGATCGACAAGCTGCTTGACGTCGCCGGCCCCGCGGCCCAGGCCGAGACGCTGGCCCAGGCCATCGAACGCCTGGTGCGCGGCCTGGAGCGGGGTGGCAAGCACTGGACGCTGGCGCGCAAGAAAGACGGCATCCAGCGCGTGTTGGAGCTGGGCCGCAGTGACAGCGGCAAGCTCGTCAAGCGGCTGGGCCAGCTCGTGGCCAGCTGGGACAAGGACGGCGACGGCAGCGGCGTGGAGACCGACGAGGAAGGCGGCACGCCCAGCCAGTTCTTCTCGGAGAGCACCTTCGCCGAGTCGGGGTTCCGCGAAAGCACCGGATTCGGAGAGCTGAGCCGCACCGACCTGCGCGACGCGCCGACGCCGGCTGACGCCAGCCCGCATTGGGCCGATGTCAGCGGCGAACTCAATGCCACCGTACGCCACGCGCTGCGCTCGCCACAGACCGAGGCCACGCCGGCCGACGCACTGATGCGCGAGCTGGAGGCCGCGCAGGCCGAGCTCAAGAGCGGCGGCGCCAACCCCGAGCGCGCCACGCAGATGGCCGCGCTGTGCCTGCGTGCCCGCCACCTGCTGGACCACCGCCGCCATCTGTTCGACGAACTCGGCGGCCTGTGCCGCGAATTGAGTGCCAGCCTGGTCGACCTGGCCGAGGACGACTCCTGGGCCCGCGGGCAGGCCGAAGCGATGAACAACGCGCTGTCGCAAGGCCTGTCGGGTCGCGGCGTGCGCACCGTGTCCGAGCTGCTGACCGGCACGCGCGAGCGCCAGCGCGCGCTGCGTGATGAGCGATCGCGGGCACGCGACTCGCTCAAGGGCCTGATCCAGCGCATGCTGGCCGAGCTGGGCGAGCTGGGTCAGCACACCGACCGGTTCCAGACCAGCGTCGGCCGCTACGCCGAGGCCATCGAACAGGCCGACTCGCTGGAAAGCCTGGCTGGCACCGTGCGTGAGATGGTCGAGGAGAGCCGCAGCGTGCAGGGGCTCGTGGCGCAGACCCAGCAACGCCTGACGCTGGAGCACGACCGCGCCGCCGCATTGACCCAGCGCGTGGACGAGTTGGAGGGCGAACTTCGCCGGCTGTCCAACGAGGTCCACACCGACCAGCTCACCCAGGTCGCCAATCGCCGTGGCCTGATCCAGGCCTTTGGCATCGAGCAAGCGAAGTCCGAGCGCGAGTCAACCCGCGTCGCCTTGGCGCTGCTGGACATCGACAACTTCAAGAAGCTCAACGACAGCCTCGGTCACCATGCCGGCGACATCGCGCTCAAGTCGCTGGCCGAGCGCACCCAGGCCTCGCTGCGCCCCGGCGACATGGTGGCGCGCTACGGCGGCGAGGAGTTCGTGCTGATGCTGCCCAACACGCCGCTGGACGAAGCCCAGGCCGTGCTGCTGCGCCTGCAGCGTTCGCTGTCGGCGGCGTTGTTCAACCACGAGGGCAAGGACGTCTTCGTCACCTTCTCGGCTGGCGTGACCCTGTACCGCCCGGGCGAGACCCTCGAAGCCGCACTCGACCGCGCCGATGTGGCCCTCTACGAAGCCAAGCACACCGGCAAGAACCGGGCGTGCGTGGCCGAGTGAGAGCCGAAGACTGCCGATAGACGCGGCCGAGCGGCTGGCGAGGCGGGTCGCTGGCAAGGCGCGAGGACGCCGCGGGCTCGCGCCCGCAAGGACGAGCAACGCAGCCAGCGGCCCGAAGCGCCAGCCGAGCGGCCGTGTCTAGAAGTTGAACGCGAGGCGGAGGCCGCCCCAGTGCTTGCCGGCCACAACAATCGGCGCCGCCGCCTCTTTCAGGATGACGAAGCGGCCACCCCCCATGTCGCGGCGATAGGTCTGCAGCAGAAAGGGCCGCGTGTTGCGCGCCGACGCGAGGCCGGTGCGGTCATTGAAGATGCGGCGGTAGCGGCTGTTGGCCGTGTTCCAGACCGTGTCACCCGGGCGCTGCGGCTGGCAATACTTGCGGTTGTGCGTCGCGATATAGCCCTTGCGGTCGGCCGCAATGCAGAACACCACTTTGTCGCTGAAGGCCAGCGTCTTTTCCTGCACGGCGGGGAAGAGGCGGTCGGTCAGCTGGCAGAAGCGCGTCGCGTGCTGCTGGGGGTTCGTGCCTTCGATGGGGCGGTAGTTCTCGTCGAAGAGATCGGCCTGGCTGATCTGACCGCTGCGCAGCGCGTCTTCGAGCAGCGCGCTGATCTCCTCGGCCGCCTGCTGCGCGGCACGGATGAAAGGCATGTCGTCGACTTCGACGCCACTTTCGGCGATCTGCTCGACGAGCTCCTCCGACATGCGCAGGAACCGGTCGCTGCCGTCGAAAGCCACCTTGAGGCCGTGCGAGGCTTCCATCACCTCACGCTCCAGCTCATGCGCGCGCTCGTTGAGCAGGCTCATCTGCTGGCCGCTCTCGGCGGCCGACACGGAGATGCGCTGCACATCCTCCTCGACTTCATGGAAGGCGGCGTGGATGGGGCTGGGCTTGTCCTTGTTCTCGGTCAGCTCGGCGCTGAAGCGGTCGATGCGGTCCTGCAGGCTGGAGATCGCGCTGACGATGGCCTTGGACGAGGACTCGACCTGGCCGGCCAGCGCCTTGACGGCCTCGGCAACGACGGCGAAGCCGCGGCCCGCATCGCCGGCATGCTTGGCCTCAACCGCGGCGTTGAAGGCCACCAGCCGGGTCTGCAGCGAAATCTTGGTGATCTCGGCCGCCGCGTCGGAGACCTGGGCCAGCGTGGTGGCCATGCCGACGACCTCGCCGCCAACGACACCGAGGGCACCGCGCGCGCGCTGCACGGCGGCCGCGCTTTGGGCGGTGGCGGTGGCGATGGCCGCCTGGGCCTGACCGATCTGGTTGAGCTGCTGCGCCAGGGCCTGCATCGCCTGGCCCTGGGCCTGCACGACGCGCTGCGTGTCTTCGAGGGCGCCCCGCACTTCGGCGGCGTCCTTGCCCACTGTGGAGATGGAGCGGGCCAGGCGCTTGACGACGTTCAGCGCTGCACCGTCCTCACGCCGGCTCGGCTCTTCGGCCACGGCAACGGCGGGCGATGCGCCCCCCTTGATCCATCCGAACATGCGTTTGTCCCCGCTTGTATAGCGGGGCTCAGCCCCGCAAATTACCAGTCACGCAGCTTAACGCGCAACCTTGCAATGGACTGACTGTGCAGCTGACAGACGCGGGACTCCGTGACCTTGAGCACGGCCGCAATCTCCTTGAGATTCATGTCGTGCTCGTAGTACATGCTCATCACGAACTGCTCGCGCTCGGGCAGGTTCTTGATGGCCGCCACCAGCGCCTCGCGCATGCGGTGGTCCTGCAACTGCGCGACGGGGTTGGCGTTGTCGTCGGCCACATGGCGGTCGAGATAGTCGTTGTCACCGTCGTCGCCGGACATGTCTTCGAGATAGACCAGCTGGGTGCCGCGCACCTTGGACAGCAGGTCCTGGTACTCGGCCAATGGCAGGCCCATCTCGGCGGCGATCTCGTCCTCGCGCGGCGCACGGCCGAGGCGCTGCTCGACCTTGTGCACCGCGGATTCGATCTCGCGCTGCTGGCGGCGCGTGCCGCGACTCATCCAGTCGCCGCCACGCAGCTCGTCGAGCATGGCGCCGCGGATGCGCTGGGTGGCGAAGGTCTCGAACTGCACGCCCTGCTCGGCGTCAAAGCGCGACAACGCGTCGGTCAGGCCGATGAGGCCGACCTGGATCAGGTCGTCCACTTCGACGTTGGCCGGCAGCTTGGCAATCATCTGGTGCGCCAGGCGTCGGACCAACGGGCTGTACTGCTTGATCAGCGTGTTGTTGTCGAGGCGGCCTTTGGGCGTGTACATGACAGACTCCGGCGAGTTCAATGCGCTGCAACGAATGGGTTGGACGCCGTGCGCGCCGGGCGCAGCGGGATCGCGTCGGAGGCGGCGTCGACAGCCGCGCCCGGGGGGGCCGCAAGCAAGAGCTCGCGAGCCAGATGACGCAGCTCGGGGGTGAGCGGAGCATGTTGGGAAGCCCGCGGGTCCAGACAGGCCCAGTCACGCAATACCGAGCCGAGGAAGCCATCGGCGCAGGAATGGAGCTGTTGCGCAATGCGGGTGGCCACGCGCAACTGAGGGTGGCAGGCCATCAGCAGACTGTAGACCATCAACCCCGCGCGTTGTGTGAGCCATTTCATGCCGGCATAGGCTTCGGTGACGCTGGCCGGGTCGGTATCGGCCAGCAGCAGCGGGCGCACCTCACGCTGCGCGACGATGCGTGCAAGCTCGGCGGCCGGCGCATGCAGCAGGATGACGTCGACGTCGGGCGCCGCCGCGGCCACCGCCTCCAGGAAGGCCGCGGCCGAGCCGTTCGCATTGATGTGGCGCAGCGGCAGGCCGCGCGCGGCCAGGTAGGACACCTTCGGCGACAGACGCTCGATGCAGTTGGACAGGTCGACCTGGGCCAGCTCCGAGGGCTGCGGCGAATGCACCCCGGCGTCGACCACCAGGGTCTTGAGGTTCAGTTCCGCAAAGGCAGCGCAAAGGCCTTCGAGCAGCACGCCGGCGCCCATGACGCGCGGGTTGCTGACGACGGGCACGAAGCGCGTCTTGGACGCGGCGAACAGCCGCCGCAGCCC
Organism: Pelomonas sp. Root405; assembly: GCF_001425165.1. Classification (GTDB taxonomy): domain Bacteria; phylum Pseudomonadota; class Gammaproteobacteria; order Burkholderiales; family Burkholderiaceae_C; genus Pelomonas. The sequence goes on along the minus strand of NZ_LMDU01000001.1, from coordinate 1,026,206 downwards.
ATGTGCCTGGTCTTGCAGCATCGACGACATCAGTGGACCGCCCTCAGACCAGCGTTGGCCAGCGGCGCGCCGGCAAAGATGAGGTTGACGTCGGCGTTGTCCATGCGCCAGGCGCCCGAGGCGGCGCTCTTGAGCGCGCGCTGCACGAGGGCCACGCTGGGCAGGCGGTGCCAGTCTTCGGGCACGCGTTGGCCGTTGGCCACGCCCAGCACCTTGAGCTTGTGGCGGATCAGCGTGTCCAGCGCCGGGGCCAGCTTGACGGCCTCGTCGATCTTGCTGAGCACGACGCCTTCGCAGGCGGCGCCCTTCCAGGCGTTGACGACGTCTTCAATGGTCTCGCCCTGCTGGGCGGCGTTGATGACGAGCAGCTTCTTGATGCTGGGGTGAGCCAGCATCTCCAGCAGTTCCTGCGTGCGGCTGTCTCGCTGGGCCATGCCGGCGGTGTCGATCAGGACCAGCTTCTTGTTGGACAGCAGGTCGAGCAGGTCGTCCAGCGAGGCGCGGTCGTGGGCGGTGTGCACCGGCACGCCGAGGATGCGGCCATAGGCGCGCAGCTGCTCATGGGCGCCGATGCGGTAGGCGTCCAGCGTGATGAGGCCGAGCTGGCCGGCGCCGTACTTGGTGGCGAAGTGGGCAGCCAGCTTGGCGGTCGTCGTGGTTTTGCCGACGCCGGTGGAGCCGATCAGCGCGAACACGCCGCCGCGGTCCTCGATGGCCGGGGCGGCCTCGTCGGTCTGCAGGTTGCGCGACAGCACATGGGCGGCCCAGGCAGTCTCATCCGCCGGGTCGGTGGCCGAGCCGGCCTTGAAGTCGGACGGGCAGCTCTCGGCCAGTTTGCGCACCAGTGCCGGGCTGAAGCCGATCTCGAGCAGCTTCTGCGTCAGGCGCGCCTGCACGGGCTGGCGTTGCAGCTTTTCCATGAAGGCCAGCGAGGAGAAGCGCTCCTCGATGAGGCCGCGCATCTGGCGCAGCTCGTCGGCCATGTCCATCTGGCTGCGTTGCACCTGCGTGGGCTGGCCGGGCAGCGGCAGGGGCTCGGCGACCATGCCGCCGATGTCGCTGAGTTGGGGCACGGTGCGCTGTTGCGCGGCGGCGGTCGGGATGCGGATCTCGTCGCGCAGCACCGGCGGCACGGGGCGGGACTGTCGACCTTGCGGCTGAGGCTGGGCCGGCGCTTGGGCGGCACGCTTGGGCGCCAGCGCGGCCATGGCTTCGGCGGCGCGCTGCTCGCGCTGGGCGCGCGCAGCGTCCAGCGACGCAGCGGGCGGCTGCTGGCGTTGCGGCAGCGGCGCAGGCGCGCTGACGGGATCCGGCTGACCGCTCAGCTCGGCCTGGCGGCGGCGCAGCACGCGCTCGCGCACATAGTCCTGGAAACTCAGCGTGCTCATGGCCAGCTGCTCGACGTCGCCCTGCACTTCAGGGGCGCCAAAGCTGGGTTCCTGGCGGGCGCGCTCCGAGAACGGCGCACGCTGCGGCAGCTGCGCTGGGGCGGCCGCCTGCGGCTGGGCGGCCGGGCGGGCCACCGTGCGCGGCGCGGTGTGGGCGATCTGCTCGATCTGGCCCATGCCTTCCGGCGCCATCGCGAGCACCTCGACGCCTTCCGGCACCGATTTGTTGGACAGCACGACGGCGTCGGCCCCGAAGGCCTGCTTGACGAGGGCAAGCGCTTCGCGCGATGTCCTCGCGGTGAATTTGCGGACGTTCATGCTGTACCTCCAATGATGGAGCCGATGCGGATGGTGTGGGTCTCAGGAATCTCGCTGTGGCCGAGCACCTTGAGCCGGGGCGCGGCGCGCTTGAGCAGGCGGGCCATGGGCGCGCGGATCAGGTCGGGCACCAACAGCGTGGCGGGCACACCGCGGTCTTCCTGCTTCTGGGCGTTGTCGGCGGCACTGCGGGCCAGCGTGTCGGCCACGCCGGGGTCCAGCGCGGCGCCATGCGGCGAGTTGAGGGCCTGGGTGACCAGGCGCTCCAGCTCGGGCTCCAGCGCGATGACGTCCAGCTCCTTGGTGCTGCCGTAGATCTGCTGCACGATGGCCGGGGCGATATGGGTGCGGATGCGGCGGGCCAGCTCCTGCGGGTCGGTGACGCCCGGCGCATGCTCGGCCAGGCACTCGACGATGGAGCGCATGTCGCGCACATGCACGCCCTCTTCCAGCAGCAGCTGGAGAACGCGTTGCAGGGTGGCGATGCTGACCATCTTGGGAATCACGTCTTCGATCAATTGGGGCGCCTGCTTGGTGAGGTGTTCGACCAGTGCCTGCGTCTCCACGCGGCCCAACAACTTGGCCGCGTGCACTTGCATCAAGTGTGAAAGATGGGTGGCCACGACAGTCGAGCAATCAACCACCGTAAACCCGCTCATTTGGGCCATCTCCTTTTGCCGCTCCTCGATCCACACCGCCGGCAGGCCGAAGGCGGGGTCGGTGGTCTGGGTGCCCAGCAGCTTCTGCGTCGCGTGGCCGGGGTTGATGGCCAGCCACATGCCCGGAAAGGCCTCGGCCTCGCCGACGACGGCGCCACGCAGCGAGATGCGGTACTGGCTGGGGCGCAGCTCCAGGTTGTCGCGGATGTGCACGGGTGGCGGCAGGAAGCCGACTTCCTGCGCGAACTTGCGGCGCACGCCCTTGATGCGGCTCAGCAGGTCGCCTTCCTTGCTCTTGTCGACCAGCGTGATCAGGCGGTAGCCCACTTCCAGGCCCAGCGTGTCCACCGGCACCAGGTCTTCCCAGCTTGCCTCGCCCGCGCCTTCGCTGCTGGGCATGATGGGCTTGACGGCCTTGGCGGCTTCTGCGGCCTGCTCCTTGCTGCGCAGCCAGTAGGCCAGGTAGCCCAGGCCGGCGGCGATCAGCAGGAAGACGACATGCGGCATGCCCGGGATCAGGCCCAGCGCGCCGATGACGCCGGCCGTGATGGCCAACGACTTGGCCGAGCCGAACACCTGCTTGCCGATCTGGCTGCCGATGTCCTTGTCGGTGCCGACGCGCGACACCACCATGGCGGCGGCGACCGAGATCAGCAGCGCCGGGATCTGCGCCACCAGCGCGTCACCGACGGCCAGCAGGATGTAGCTGTTGGCGGCCTGGCTGGCGGACAGGTTGTGCTGCGCCACGCCGATGATGAAGCCGCCGACGATGTTGATGACCAGGATCAGCATGCCGGCGATGGCGTCCCCGCGCACGAACTTGCTGGCACCATCCATGGAACCGAAGAAGTCCGCCTCGTCGCCCAGCTCGGAGCGGCGACGCTTGGCCTCCGCCTCGTTGATGAGGCCGGCGTTCAGGTCGGCGTCCACGGCCATCTGCTTGCCGGGCATGGCGTCCAGGGTGAAGCGCGCACCGACTTCGGCGATGCGCTCGGCGCCCTTGGTGACGACGATGAAGTTGATGACCACCAGGATCGCGAACACGATCAGGCCGACCGCGAAGTTGCCGCCGATCAGGAAGTGGCCGAAGGCCTCGATGACCTTGCCCGCCGCGCCCGTGCCGGTGTGGCCCTCCAGCAGCACCACGCGCGTGGACGCGACGTTCAGCGACAGGCGCATCAACGTGGTCAGCAGCAGCACGGTCGGGAAGGCCGCGAAGTCCAGCGGCTTGATCATGTTGGCCGCCACCATCGTCACCATCACCGCCATCGCGATGTTGAAGGTGAACAGCAGGTCCAGCACAAAGGGCGGCAGCGGCAGCACCATCATGGCCAGCACCAGCAGCACGGCGATGGGCGCGCCGAGCGCGCCGATGATGCCGGCGCGCGGGCCGAGCAGGGCTTGGAGTTTGGCGGTGAGCTGGTTCATGCGGGCGGGTCCGGTGTCACCGCCATTCTTCGTGGCTGCCCGCAAAACTTGAGGCGGAGAAGCGGCGGGAAAACCGGGCTGTTCTCACCCGGCCGGGTGTCCCGCGCTCACGCCGTGAAGTCTTGCTCAGGGTCGGGCGACCAGCCCGGCTTGTTGTGCGGGTCGAGCTCCGGCGGCACGTGCGGATGCGGTACATCGGGGCGCGGCGCATTGCGCGAGGCCATCGCGGCGCGCAACTGGTAGACATAGGCCAGCACCTGGGCCACGGCGCCGAACAACGCGGCGGGGATCTCGTGGTCGACCTTGGCGTGGGCGTAGAGCGCGCGGGCCAGCACGGGCTGCTGCAGCACCGGCACCTTGCTCTCCTTGGCCAGGTCGCGGATCTTCATGGCCAGCAGGTCGGCGCCCTTCGCGATGACCTTGGGCGCGGCCATCTTGCCTTCCTCGTACTTCAAGGCAACGGCATAGTGGGTCGGGTTCATGACCACCAGGTCGGCCTGCGGCACGGCGGCCAGCATGCGGCGCTTGGCCATGTCGCGCATGATGGCGCGCATCTTGGCCTTGACCTCGAGGTTGCCCTCGACCTCCTTCATCTCCTGCTTGACCTCTTCGCGACTCATGCGCATGCGGCGCAGCCAGAGCTGGCGCTGCAGCGGCACGTCGATGGCGGCAAATACCGCCAGCGCGATGGCCAGCACGCCCAGGGCGCCCATCAGCTGCTGCCCGGCGTAGGCCAGCGCCGACGGCAGCGGCACGGACATGATGCTCACATAGGCGGCGAGCCTGTCCTTGAGCACCATGGCGCCGACGACCCCCAGCACCAGCGCCAGCAGCACGGCCTTCATTGCGGTGCCCAGACCCTGGCCGCTGAACAGCCGGCCAATGCCGGTGAGCGGATTCAAGTTGGTGAACTTCGGGCTCAGCGGCTTCATCGTCCAGTTCCAGCCGCCGCTGGCCAGGTTGCTGGCAATGCCCACCAGCATCAGCAACGCAGCGATCGGGCCCGCCACCAGCGCAAAGGCCAGCGTCATCTCGACCATGCGCTCGCCCATGAAGCCCGGGCGGGCCAGCAGGCTGGCGTCGAAGTGCAGGCCGGTGATCAGCGTTTGACGCAGCTTCTCGATCATTTGCGGACCGCCCACGGCCAAGGCCGCGCCGCCCGCGACCATCATCGCGAAATGCGGCAGGTCGCGAGAACGCGGCACTTGGCCCTCGGCCCGCGATTTTTCAATCTTCTTGGGCGAGGCGGGTAAGTTGCGATCCTGTGCGTCTTGGTCGGCCATGTTGCTACTGCTGCGCTAGGGCAGGATTGTTCGAGGCCGCGCCCGGGACTTGAGCGAGAAAAGCGGTGTGGTTGGCCGCCTGATCGTGGCCCTGGCCCTTCCACTGGGGCGAGGTGTGCAGGATTGCCGCCTTCAAGGCGCCAACACCCGGACGGGCAGGTTTACGCTTCACGCATGCCCCGCCACTGGATCCGCCCGCTCGCGCTGTTGACCGCGGCTTGCGCCGGTGTGGGCAACGCCGCAGCGCAGGCGCCGCTGGTCATCGAGTACCGCGACAAGCCACCCTACAGCTACACCCAGGATGGCAAGCCGGCAGGCTTCCTGATGGAGCGGACGGCGCGGTTGCTCAAGCGTGCCGGCATCGCCGCGCACTATGCCGAGGTACCGATCCGGCGCACCCTGCAGCATCTGCAGGCCAACCAGGCGGCCCTGTGCTCGCCGGGTCTGTACAAGAACCCGGAGCGCGCGGCCTTCGCGCGCTTCTCGCTGCCCATCCACCGCGACAGGCCCCATGTGGTGCTGGCCCACGCCAGCGTGGCCGCGCAAATCCGCAGCCTGCCGCGCGTGGCCCAGCTGTTCTCAGACAGCACGCTGCAGCCGGGCATGCTGGACGGCGTGTCCTACGGCCAGCAACTGGACCAGCACCTCACCGCCGCCGCCAGGCCGGTCGTGCGCGCGCAATTGACGCCGCTGCAGCTGGCTCGCATGGTCAGTGCGCGCCGCGTCGACTACATGCTGATTGACGAGGAGGACCTGGGCTGGTTGCGCAAGGACGCCGAGTTCGCGCCGCTGCCGCTGGTGCGCATCGAGTTCGCCGACATGCCGCGCGGCGAGCTGCGCTACCTCGCCTGCTCGCAGCAGGTCGAGCCCCAAATGATGGACAGGCTCAACCAGGCCATCCGCGAATTGCCGACCGACGCGCCGGCCGAATGAAAAAAGCCGGCACAAGGCCGGCTTTGGACGGGACGCGGCGCGTCAGAAGCCGAGGCTGGCCAGCAGGTCGTCGACCTCGCCCTGGTCCGCCACCACGTCGGTGCGGCCCGCGGGGTTCACGACCGGGCCCTGCAGGATGCTGGGGTCGACCTTTTCGCGCTGCTCGGGCGGCACGACCTGCACCAGCAGCTTGACGAGGCTGTCTTCCAGGTCGTTGGCCAGCGTGACCACCTTGGCGACGACCTGACCGGTGAGGTCGTGGAAGTCCTGCGCCATCATGATGTCGGTCAGGTGGTTGTCGATGCGCGCGGTGCGGCTTTCGACTTCCTTGACGAAGTTGAGCACCATGCCGCTGGCGACGGCCTTGACCGGGTCGGCGACGATGGCATCGGCCATGGCGCGCGTGGCGGCCGAGATCTCGGCATGGTCAGCCTTGGCGGCATCGACGGAGTTCAGCACCTTCTCGGCGGCCGCGGCCGTCTTGGTGGCGATGTAGCTCAGGCGGCTGCGGGCGTCGGGCAGGCCGTCGGTCGCCAGCTGCAGCTTGGGCATGACACCCAGCTGCTGCATCGTGTCGTGCAGCACCCGGGTGATGGTGCCGAGCTGCTGAAAGACCTCGGGCGAGACCAGCAACGGATCGTTGTTGCCGGCGGCCAACTTGGCCAACTGTTCCATCGACATGGCTGTGCTCCCGGGTCAGGCCGCAGCGGCCAGCTTCTGCATGATCTTCAGGACTTTTTCTTCCAGCGTCGCCTTGGTGAAAGGCTTGACGATGTAGCCCGCGGCACCCGACTGGGCGGCCAGCACGATGTCTTCCTTGCGGGCCTCGGCGGTGACCATCAGTACGGGCAGGTGCTTGAGGTTGGGATCAGCCTTGATCGCGCTGAGCAACTGGAAGCCCGTCATGTTGGGCATGTTGATGTCGCTGACGACGAAATCGAACTTGGCGCCCTTGAGCATGTTCAGCGCTTCGACGCCGTCCTCGGCCTCTTCGCAGTTGTTGTAGCCGATCTCTTTCAACAGGCCGCGCACGATGCGGCGCATGGTCGAGAAGTCGTCGACGACCAGAAATTTCATGTCAGCGCTCATGGCGGTCCTCTCTCAGAGCTGGCGGTATTCAGGGGTCAGCGCGCAGTCTAGTTCTAGCGCGCCGGCGCCGGTGTTTGAGTTTGCGGCATTTTCCCGGGAGGCGGCACTTGCGTGGCGCCAGCCTCCGCGGGCGGGGTGTCGGGCTCGGGTTCGGGGTCGTCCGGCACGTTCTTCAGCACGGCATCCTCGGCATCGCGGTTCATCACGATGATGCTGATGCGGCGGTTCAGCGCGCCGTTGGGGTCCTTGGCATCGAGCAGCTTGCTTGCGGCCAGCCCCTGCACACGCAGCATGCGCGCCTCCGACAGGCCGCCGGCCACCAGCTCGCGACGCGACGCGTTGGCGCGGTCGGCCGACAGCTCCCAGTTGCTGTAGCCCGCAGAGCCGCCGGAGAAAGGCTGCGCGTCGGTATGGCCCTCGACGGTGAGGCGGTTGGGCACCTCGGTCAGCACGCTGCCCAGCTCGCGCAGCAGCTCGCGCATATAGGGTTTCACGACGGCGCTGCCGCTGTCGAACATCGGCCGGTTGCCCTCGTCGACGATCTGAATGCGCAGGCCTTCCTTGGTCATGTCCAGGCGGATCTGGCCGCCTAATGCGGCGAGCTTGGGGTTCTCGGCCAGCACTTCCTCGACCTTGGCCTTGAGCTGCTCCAGCCGGGACTTCTCGGCCTTGCGCTGCTCTTCCTTGAGCGCGCGCAGCGTGTAGCTGGCGCGCCGGGCGGCGCTCTCGCCTTCCTTGACCTGGCCGGTCTCGCGCGTCAGGTCCTTGCCACCGCCGCGCACGACGCTGGAGGAGTCCCCCGAGCCCGAGCCGCCCAGCATGGACACGCGCAGCGGCGACTGGAAGAACTCGGCGATGCCCTTCTTGTCGCCCTCGGTGGTGGAGCCCAGCAGCCACATCAGCAGGAAGAAGGCCATCATGGCCGTGACGAAGTCGGCGTAGGCGATCTTCCACGCACCGCCATGCACCGCATGGCCGCCCTTCTTCACCTTCTTGATGATGATGGGCTGGAGCTTTTTCGCGTCACCGGCCATCTGGATCAGCCTTTGCAAAAGGCAAATGCAACCACAGAGGCACAGAGGCACGGAGAAAGACAAAGACGCATTGCCTCTGTGCCTCCGTGCCTCCGTGGTTGCATTTCATTGGCTCCATCACTTCTTTTTCACGTGACTCTCGAGCTCGGTGAACGACGGCCGGACATCGGAGAACAGCACCTTGCGGCCGAATTCGATGGCGACCTGGGGGGCATAGCCCTGCATGCTGGCCAGCAGCGTGGTCTTGATGCACTGGAATTCCTTGCCGGCGTCTTCCACCTTCTGCTCCAGCAGGCCGGCCAGCGGCTCGGCAAAGCCGTAGGCCAGCAGGATGCCCAGGAAGGTGCCGACGAGGGCCGAGCCGATCATGCCGCCCAGCACCGCCGGTGGCTGGCCGACCGAGCCCATGGTGTTCACGACGCCCAGCACGGCGGCCACGATACCGAAGGCCGGCAGGCCGCCGGCCAGTCGCTGCAGCGCGGCAACGGCGGCGTGTTCTTCCTGATGGTGGGTCTCGATCTCGCTGTCCATCAGCGATTCGATCTCGTGCGCGTTGAGGTTGCCCGACACCATCATGCGCAGGTAGTCGGTGATGAACTCGGTGACGTGGTGGTCGTTGCCGACCACGGGGTACTTCTGGAACAGCGGGCTGTTGTGCGGGTCCTCGACGTCCTTCTCGATGGACATCAGGCCTTCCTTGCGGGCCTTCTGCAGGATGTCGTACATCAGCGCCATCAGCTCCATGTAGCGCGCCTTGCTGTACTTGCTGCCCTTGAAGCAACGCCCCAGGCCGGCCACCGTCGCCTTGATCACCTTCATCTGGTTGTTGGCCAGGAAGGCGCCGAGGGCGGCGCCGAAGATGGTGATCATCTCGAACGGCAGCGCAGTCAGGATGACGCTGATGTTCCCGCCGTGTCCGATGAACACGCCGAAGATGCAGACCATCAGGATGGCCCAGCCGATGAGAACGAACATGGGGTGAGGCGTTGGGAGGTTTCAGGCCATATCGGCCCGATGCCGGGGGGCTGAAGAAAGTATGCCGCGCCGTGCCCGGGGTGAACGTGTCAATTGGGCGGCTTTGACGCTGCTTTCCGCGCAGGGCGGTAAAGCCGCACGTACTGGCCGCCGGGCAACTGCCAGCTGGCCGCGGGGGTGACGTCGGGCACGGCGAAATCCAGGCTGGCCAGCCAGGCCCCCGGCGCCAGCTCGGCGCAGGCCTTGGCCCAGACGCGCGGCATGGACTCGGGGCGCTGGAAGACGTAGACCAGCGCGAACGGCGCCCAGTCGTCGGCCCACAGGTCGCCCTGGCGCACCGTGGCGCTGCGCACCCGCACGCTTGCAAGCCAGGCCAGCGGCCGGCTCCATTCCACGCCCTCGACGCGCGCCTGCGGATAGGCGTGAAGCAGTTCACGCAAGCCGTCGCCCACGCCGCAGCCGGCGTCCAGCACGCGAGCGCCGGGCGGCAGCGGCGCCAGGCTCGGCAGTCGCTCAAGGGCGCCACGCGGTGTCGGGAACAGGGGCGCTTCAGACCAGCTGCGGCGCGGGTACAACCACCACAGCAGCGCCAGTGGCACCAGCCACAGCAGTCCGGAGGTGCCGCCCTGCCAGCCCAGGGCCAGAACCGACGCCGGAAAACCCAGCGCGACGATGAGCCGCCGCCAGCGTTGTTGCTGCAGCCAGCCCAGCACGCCACCGACGGCAGCGCCCGCGGCGAGCGCCGGGCCGGGCGACAACCCCGCCGCCAACGCAGCCGCATAAACGAACCAGGCCGCCAGCCAGCTCAACAGAGCGGGCAGCGGCCAACGGGTGATCCACATGGCGAGAGTTTCGCCCCGGCGATCAGTGCATCTGAATGGAACCTTGCGCGCGGCCCTTGCCGGCGCGGGCGGGCGGGTTGCACAGACCGCAGACGTAATGGCGCGCCACTTCATGCGGGTGGGTGACGAAATGACCGTTGCACTTGGAGCACTTGGTCAGCGTCAGCATGCCGTTGTCGACGAACTTGACGAGGCGCCAGGCACGCGTCACGGACAGCATGGCTTCCAGGCCCTGGGCCGTGGTCTGCTCTTGATAGAGCTGGTAGGCCTTGATGACGGTGTCGATCTCATCCATCTCGGCGGCCTTGTTCAGGTACTCGTGGATATTCAGGAAGAGGCTGGCGTGGATGTTGGGCTGCCAGGTCATGAACCAGTCGGTCGAGAAGGGCAACTGGCCCTTGGACGGCGACTTGCCGCTCACTTCTTTGTAGAGGCGCAGCAGGCGCTCGTAAGACAGGTCGGTTTCCGATTCCAGCACCTGCAGGCGCGCACCGAGGTGGATCAGCTGGACGGCACGGTCGATCTGCTTGGCTTCGGTGAGGATGCTCTTGACGCGCATGGTGTGGCTCCGGGGAATCTGTGAACGGGTTGGCAGCGAATCGGGCGATGGATCAGGCGTGCTCGTGGCGGCCGGCCATCAGGATCGATGCATGCAGGCGCGAAACCGATTCGTTGGCGCCCGGCTTGCTGTGGTTGGTCAGCAGTCCCCACACCAGGTCATCGCTCATGCGGAAGGCGCACAGCAGCGTGTTGCCGGAAGCGATCTTCATGATCTGCGCCGGGCTCAGCGTGCCGATCAGCGTGGCCGTGTCTTCGCTGACGCCCAGGCGGTACAGGGCCTGCTCGCGGTCGGCGCGGATCAGGCTTTGGGCCAGCATCAGATAGGACAGATTGGCTTCACGGATCTCGGCGAGCATTTGGTCGGTGTTCATGGCGGCTTCCGTTTCAGAGAGGTGATGGGGTGTTGCGGATCAGTGAAACGGATTGTGTTGACCCCTCTTCTTTCCCGATATCAGGCTGCGTCGGTACGCGCTGTCACCGCGGCATGAAGGCCTTGTCAGCGAAATTCCTACAAGCGCGTCGGCGCCAAAAGCAGAAGCCCCGGCAGCTTGCGCTGGCCGGGGCCCCGGGTGTGAAAAGCGTCGCGGAAATCAGCGCTCGCGACGCAGGCGTTCCAGTTCGATCATGGCCACGGGCACCAGCTCGGGCGCCTCGGCCTGCAGGCTGACGCGGCCGGCGCCCGACTGCAGTTCGGTCAGCACGCCGATGGCGCGATCATGTTCGCCGCGGCCCGACAGCGCAAAGGCCAGCGTGTAGAGGCTGGGGCCGTGCAGCGAGCTGGCCTGCAGCGCGCGCTCGGCATAGGCCACCGCGTGGTCCAGCTTGCCGGCCGCCAGCAGCAGCGCCGCCATGTCGGACAGCAGGTCGTGGCTCATCGGCTCATCCTGCAGCGCGTCATACAGCACGCCCAGGCCGCCGCCGAGGTTGCCCTTGGCCGCCTCGGCGAAGGCGGTATTGCGGGCGCGCGCCAGCAGCATGGCCGGCGAGTTGTCCGGGACCGCGACGGGACGGTGGGCGTTCTTGGGTCGGGCTGTCGTCGACGAGGCGCGCATGGCGGGGCTCCAGGTCCGGCGCAGGGGTTCGGCCGGGATGGAACGCACTTTAGGAAGCGCCGGGCCGGTCGATCTGATGAAAAGCCTGGTCAATCACCGCCGCTTTTCTCGCCGGCGGTCGATCCAACGAACAGGCACCTGCAACTCCTTTTATTCAAAAGATCACGCTCTTGACAAATCGCGCTAAAGAAACTTCTGCGCCGCACCGATAGCCATTGCAACGGGGCTACTCAGCCTCGTGGTCCGGCTAGAAGGCCGAAGTGTTGTGACACCGCCCCCTGGTGGTGGCACAGCTTCAGAGGTTGACTGGCGTCGGGCGTCGCTGCAACGGCGTGCCTGCCAAGGTGCGCCGGAGTGGATAGCACGGGTGCCAAACCCGGGCACTCGAGTCTTCGTCCGGCGGCTTGCCGGTATATCTAGCAAAAGGAAACATCATGGCCTCGGTCATCAACACCAATCTGCTGTCGCTGAACGCGCAGCGCAATGCGTCCACCTCGCAGGCCTCCCTGGCCGTCTCGATGCAGCGCCTGTCCTCGGGCCTGCGTGTCAACTCCGCCAAGGACGACGCCGCCGGCCTCGCCATCTCCGAGCGCCTCAACGCTCAGGTGCGTGGCTCCAACGTCGCCATCCGCAACGCCAACGACGGCATCTCGCTGGCCCAGACGGCTGAAGGCGCGCTGGCCAAGGTGGGCGACTCGCTGCAGCGCATGCGTGAACTGGCAGTGCAGGCTCGCAATGCGACCAACACCAGCGCCGACAAGGACTCGCTCGACAAGGAATTCGGCGAACTCGCCAAGGAAATCCAGCGCGTGCTGGGCGGCACGACCTTCAACGGCCGCGCCATCCTGGCTACCTCGGCTGCCGGCACCCAGACCTTCCAGGTCGGCGCCAACGTGACCTCCAATGACCGCATCGACGTCGTCACGACCGACATGACGGCCGACGCCGATGTCGTTGCCGTCGCCGGCACCGACAACACCGGTGCTGGCCGTGCCGTGATCGACAACACCGCCGGTGGCGCCGCCATCGACACGGTCATCACCAACATCGACTCCGCGCTGGACACGGTCAACAGCGAGCGCGCTACGCTGGGTGCTTCGCAGAACCGCTTCGACGCCGTCATCTCCAACCTGCAGATTTCGGTCGAGAACCAGAGCGCCGCCAAGAGCCGCATCACCGATGCTGACTTCGCCCAGGAAACGGCCAATATGTCACGCGCCAGCATCCTGCAGCAGGCCGGCAACGCCATGATCGCGCAGGCCAACCAGATCCCGTCGCAGGTCCTCTCCTTGCTTCGATGACGCCGGGCCAGCACCGCTGGCCCTGAGTGAACTGCCCGTCACGAAGGCAGAAATCCTCACCCCTCCAGCACAAGCTCCTTGACGCACGCCCGCCGCCGCGGGTGGCGTTTTTCGGAGCGACATGCAAAAGGATTCAAGTCAATCCATCAGTCGACGATAACCAGTCCAACGGGTTCGCGAAAACATTCGAGGACCACGTGGTCCGGTCAGCCGGCCCCGATCAGCGCATGGGCGCACAGGGCAGGACGCGGACGTGGCTTTCCCCTTTGGGGAGGCCAGTTGCAACCGCTTTTGACCGGCTTCGCACCGGACTTGTTCGTCAACGAAAGGATTGAGTCATGCCTCAAATCATCAACACCAACATCGCTTCCCTGAACGCACAACGCAACACGGCGATGTCGCAGTCGTCCCTGGCCGTTTCCATGCAGCGCCTGTCCTCCGGCATGCGTGTCAACTCGGCCAAGGACGACGCGGCAGGCCTTGCGATTGCCGAACGCATGAACGCCCAGGTCCGCGGCTCCCAAGTCGCCATCCGCAACGCCAACGACGGCATCTCCCTGGCGCAGACGGCTGAAGGCGCGCTGTCCAAGGTGGGCGACGCGCTGCAGCGCATGCGCGAACTCGCCGTGCAGGGCCGCAACGCGACCAACACCAACGCCGACAAGGACTCGCTGGACAAGGAGTTCGGCGAACTGGCCAAGGAAATCCAGCGCGTGCTGGGCGGCACCACCTTCAACGGCAAGGCCGTGCTGGCCACCGCCGCCGCCGGCACCCAGACCTTCCAGGTCGGCGCCAACACCACCGGCAATGACCGCATCGACATCGTCACCACCGACATGACGACCGATGCCACGATCACCACCGTCGCCGGCACCGACAACACCGGCGCGGGCCGGGCCGTCATCGACAACACCGCCGTGGGCGCGACGATCGACACCGTCATCGCCAACATCGACCTGGCGCTGGACAAGGTCAACGGCGAGCGCGCCACGCTCGGCGCATCGCAGAACCGCTTCGACGCCGTGATCTCCAACCTGCAGGTCGCCGTCGAGAACCAGAGCGCCTCGCGCAGCCGCATCATGGACGCCGACTTCGCGGCAGAAACGGCCAACCTCAGCCGCGCCCAGATCCTGCAGCAGGCCGGCAACACCATGGTGGCGCAGGCCAACCAGCTGCCCCAGCAGGTGCTGGCCCTGCTGCGCGGCTGAAGCCCGCAGCAAACCGCGCCGCACCTCAAAAGGTGGCGGCGCGGCGTTTCGGATTGGCGGTGGTTTAGGCCTTTGATCGGGCTTTCGGCAAACCGGCGCACTTTCAGAATTCGGTCCATCGAGTCTCGGCACCACTTAGCCGGCTCGGCGACCGAATCCAGGAGTGCGCGATGCCACAAACCATCAACACGAACATCAACTCGCTGAACGCTCAGCGCAACCTCAACTCCTCCCAGCAATCGCTGGCGGTGTCGATGCAGCGCCTGTCGTCCGGCTTGCGGGTGAATTCCGCCAAGGACGACGCGGCGGGCCTGGCCATTGCCGAGCGCATGAACACGCAAGTCCGCGGCATGAACGTTGCCATCCGCAACGCCAATGACGGCATTTCGCTGGCGCAGACCGCAGAAGGGGCGCTGGGCAAGATCGGCGACAACCTGCAGCGAATGCGAGAGCTGACCGTGCAGGCCCGCAATTCCACGAACAGCAATTCCGACAAGGATTCGCTGAACAAGGAATTCGAGCAGCTCGGCTCGGAAATCTGGCGGATCGTCAATGCGACCACCTTCAACAGCAAACCCATCCTGGCCGACACGGCAGGCGTGGCGGCGGGCACCGGCCAGACCTTCCAGATCGGCGCCAACACCACGAGCAACGACTCCATCACGGTCGCGGCCCTGGACCTGACGCAGGACCCGACGGTCGTCGCGCTGCTCGGCGCCGGTGCGGCGCCCTTCCCGGCGCTGATCGACAACACCGCGGACTTCACCGCCCTGGGCGTCGTGATGGACAACATCGACCTGGCGCTGGACACGATCAACAACACCCGGGCGACCTACGGTGCGATCCAGTCGCGTTTCGACGCGGTAATCTCCAACCTGCAGGTGGCCGTCGAGAACCAGACCTCCGCCCGCAGCCGCATCATGGATGCCGACTTCGCGCAGGAAACGGCCAACATGAGTCGGGCCCAGATCCTGCAGCAGGCCGGCAACGCGATGGTGGCCCAGGCCAACCAGCTGCCGCAGCAGGTGCTGTCGCTGCTGCAACGTTGAGGCCCGCAAGGGTCTCGACAAAAAATTCTCTCCGGGGCCTAAAGTTCCGGAAACCCAAGCCGATATCGCTCTTGCATATCGGCTTTTCCTACTTCCTTCAGCAGCATGGCAACCATCACCTCCGCCGGCATCGGCAGCGGCCTCGACGTCGAGTCGCTGGTGAGCAAGCTCGTCGCCGCCGAACGAACCCCCATCACCCAGCTTGCCAGGCGCACGGAAGGCCTGCGGACCGAACTGTCCGTCTTCGGCAAGGTGCAAAGCTCGCTGGCCGCCCTGCGCGACGCCGCGTCCAAGCTCACCGCACCGGCCACCTGGGGCGGCACCCTGGCCACTTCCAGCGACACGACGTCCGTCGCCGTCAGCGCCGGCGCCGGTGCAGCCATCGGCAACGTGACGGTGCAGGTCAACCAACTGGCCAACGCGCAGACGCTGGTCAGCGGCACGCCCTATGCCAACTCGACCACCACCGTCGGCCAGGGCAGCCTGACCATCACCCTCGGCGCCTGGGGCACCGACGGCAACGGCGATGCCACGTTCACCGACAAGGCCGGCGCCACGCCGGTCACGATCAATATCGGCCCCGGCCAGGACACCCTGGCCGGCATCCGTGACGCGATCAACGCGGCGGGCGCCGGTGTCACCGCCTCCATCGTCAATGATGCGTCGGGCTCCCGCCTGACCATGCGCTCCACCGCCACCGGCGAGACCAACGGTTTCCGCATCGACGCCGACCCCGGCCTGGCCGACTTGGGCTATGACCCACGCATCGGCGTCACATCGCTGATCCAGACGCTGCCGGCGCAGAACGCCCGCGCGCTGATCAACGGCATCGACATCAGCTCCGAGTCCAACACGCTCAAGGAGGCCATCGACGGCCTCAACATCACGCTGCTCAAGACGACCACCATCCCGGCCAGCGTGTCCGTCGGCCAGGACAAGGACTCGATCAAGAAGATCATCAGCGACTTCACGACGGCCTACAACGCCGTCAATGCGCTGCTGCGCGAACAGACCAAGTACGACTCCGCCGCCAAGACCGCCGGCACGCTGCAGGGCGACGCGACCGCCGTGGGCCTGCAGAACCAGCTGCGCAGCATCATCGGTGGCACCACCTCGCTGGCCGGCAGCATCGGCCGCCTGGCCGAGATCGGCCTGGAGCCCGGCAGCGACGGCAATCTCAAGACCTCGGAAACCAAGCTCAACACCGCCTTGGGCAACCTCGACAGCCTGAAGACCCTGTTCATGGGCCTGGACGGGACCAACAGCGGCAACGACGGCTTTGCGCAGCGCATCCGCAGCTATGTCGACGGCGCGCTCAGCACCGATGGCCGCATCACCAGCAAGCAGGCCGGGCTGCAGAAGCTGATCGACAACAACAGCAAGAGCATGGACCGGCTGGAAGACCGGGCGGCCATCACCGAGGCCCGCCTGCGCGCGCGCTACTCGGCGCTGGACACGCAGATGGGCAAGCTCAACGGCCTGTCCAACTACGTCACCCAGCAGCTGGCCCTGTTGAACAAGTGAGGCCGCGCGGCAGCCGCCGCAAAAACCCATGACGGCGACCTCGGTCGCCGTTGTCGTTTGTGCGCTGGGCCCGCACAGCGCAGCCGGGCTTTGCAATAGGGCGGAATAGCCGCACAGTTCGTGGCAAGTTCCGGCGAAGGCCGGCTCAAGTTCACCCCCGGGAAGGCCGAAAAACAGTCAACACGACGACGCCAACCCAGACACCCCATGTACGGCAACATGTCCTCCCCCTTCGCAGCCCGCAACCAGCGCGCCACCCTCTACGCCAAAGTCGGCCTGGAGACCGATGTCCAGGCCGCCAGCCCGCATCGCCTCGTCGCCATGCTGTTCGACGGCGTGTTCGACGCGATGAACCAGGCCGCCCAAGCCATTCCCGCCGGCAACGTCGAGCTGAAGAACCGCTCGCTGTCGCGCGCCGTGCGCATCCTCGATGAAGGCCTGCGTGCCGGGCTGGACCTGTCCGCCGGCCAGCTGGCCGTCGACCTGCGCGAGCTCTATGGCTATGTCTGCATGCGCCTGACCCAGGCCAACCTGCACGGCGACCTGGCCGCCATCGAGGAGTGCCAGCGCCTCCTCAGCCCCGTGCGCGAAGCCTGGGGCGCCATCGCCCAGACACCGGCCGCGCTCGGCAGCGACGCCGCCCGCGCCGCCTGAGCCCCCGTTTCCCAAAGAATTAGCCGGTGCCCCCGACATGAACTCTGAACTTCTGAACTACTACGAAGCCATCGAGCAAGCCAGCGCCGACATGCTGTCCGCCGCCCGCACGGGCAACTGGGACGAAGTCGTCAAGCTCGAAGGTGCCTGCGTGCTGCTGATCTCCCAGCTCAAGGCCGCGGCCAACCACAACCAGCTGGGCGGCAACGAGTCGCAGCTGAAGACGCGCATCATGCAGCGCATCCTGCTCAACGACGCCGAGATCCGCCACCTGGCCGAGCCGTGGCTGGAGGATCTGGACCATGTGCTCAAGGGCAGCAGCCGACTGGTCCATTGAGCCCCTCGCTCAGTCTCGCCGCGCTGAACGCGGGCGCGCCTGATCGGTCCCCCGAGGGGACGGCGACGCTTGCGGCATTGAGCCGCAAGCACATCGCCCGGCGGTCCGGCTTGGGAGCGGCCCGGCGCTCGGCCCGAATACCTGATACCGCCTGCGCGCGGCTACCATCGCCTGCATGAGCGCCACTGAAGCCACTCCCGAGGACCTGCGCGTCACCTCCACCGCCGAGATCGCGGCCTATCTGCAGCAGCTGCAGCGCGAGGGCGCCGGCGTGTTGTTGAGCGGCCCGCAAGGCAGCCTGTCCAGCCGCATCTGCGCAGTGGATGCCGAGGCCGACCTCATCGGCCTGGAAATCGGCGCCGACCCGGAAGGCATCAGCCAGACGCTGGTCGCCGGCGCCGAGATCACGGCCGTGGCCTACCTGGGCACCATCAAACTGCAGTTCGAGTTGGAGGCCCCCGTCCTCGTCAGTGGCGAACAAGGCACCGTGCTGCGCGGCACCATGCCAAGCCGGCTCTACCGCTTCCAGCGCCGCCAGTCCTACCGTGTGCAGCCCGCCGGCAGCGCCTACCCGCGCGTCATCCTGCCGGGCGGCGCGCACGCCGGGCATGCGGCACGCGTGCTTGACATCAGCATCGGCGGCCTCGCGCTGGCCCTGCCGGCCGACTTCGCCGGGCCGCCAGTGGGCCAGGTTGCCCATGGCCTGGTGCTGGAGCTGGACCGCATCAGCGCCTTGCGCATCGCCCTGCTGCCCCACCATGTCAGCCCGATCAGCGGCGATGCCAGCGGCGCACAGCAGCTCGGCTGCTCGTTCGTCGAACTGGATGCCAACGCTGCGCGCTCGCTGCAAGTCTACGTAGACCAGACGCAAAAGCGCCGTCGCTTGTTGAAGCTGGATCCATGAGGGCGGATCGCGCGCGCGGTTTCACGCTGCTGGAGGCGGTGTTTGTCGTTGCCGTGGTCGGCATCCTGGCGGCAGCTGCGGTACCGAGCTATGTCGACTACCTGGCCCGCGAGCGCCTGCGCCACGTGGCCAGCCTGCTGGAGCTGGACCTGCGCCGCGCGCGCACGCTGAGTGTCGACGAAGGGCGCAACATGTATGTGAGCTTCAGCAGCGGCGCCCAATGGTGCTGGGGCGTCAGCCGCCAGACGCCCTGCGACTGCGCCACCGGCCAGCCGCGCTGCGAGCTGGGTGGCGAAACCCACCACGAGTACAAGGGCACGCTGCTGCAGTCTGGCCAGAGCGTCACGTTCCAGGCCGGCATGGGCCGCGCGCTGGACTGGACGCGCATCGGCCTGTCAAACAACCGCAACCAGCAGTTGCGCATCGACCTCAACCCGCTGGGCCGGCCGCAGATCTGCGGGACCGACTCCCGCAAAAACAGCAGTTGCTGAATGTGAGCCCCTCGCCTGGTCCTGCCGCCTTGAACGCGGGCGGCCCAGTCGGTCCCCCGAGGGGACGGCGATGCTTTCGACATTGAGCCTCAAGCACATCGCCAGGGCGGGCCGGCTTGGGAGCGGCCCGGCGCTCGGCCCGATAACCGCTTGGCCAATAGCCGTCAGATTTGCATGTTCATGATTTCAGAGTAGGCCGACACCAGGCGGTTGCGCACCTGCAGCGTCGCCTGGAAACCGATCTGCGCCTTCTGCATGGAGACCATGGTCTCTTCCAGGCTGACGGTCGGGTTGTCCAGCTGCACCTCGCGCTGCATGCGCGCCGCCTCGGACTGCTGGGCGCTGACGTTCTTCAGCGCCTGCGTCATCGCATCGCCGAAGCTGGCGCCTGATGTAGCGGGAGGCTTGACCGACAAGGGCTGCCCGTTCACCGCCAGCCCTGCACGGGCGGCGGCCTGGGCAAAGTCGAAGGGGCGCAGCTTCATGTCCATGGGGCCGAACTTTGGCACCGAGTCGCGCGCCAGAAGCGCGGAGATGCATGGGCGCAGTCGGCCACTTCGGCGCTTTCTTGAGGGGGCCGGCACGAATAATTTGCGGCATCGGCCGATCCCCGGCCTCCCCTGCAGTCTCGCCCTCGATGGACAACGCCCTGAGCGCCCCCCCAGCCGCCGCCCCGGTGATGATCACACCGGTCGACGCGCAGCCCAACTTCGTCCAGCGCCTCTCCGGCCTGCCGATGCGCAGCAAGCTGAGCATGGGCGCCGGCCTGGCCGCCCTGGCCGGCGCGGTGCTGGCCATCACGCTGTGGTCGTCGCAGGGCGACTACCGGCCGCTGTTCTCCGGCTTGGCCGACAAGGACGGCGGCGCCGTCATCGGCCAGCTGGCGGCCTTGCAGGTGCCCTACAAGCATGAGGCCGGCGGCACCATCCTCGTGCCGGCCAGCCAGGTGTATGAGCTGCGCATGAAGCTGGCCGCACTGGGCCTGCCCAAGGGCGGCAATGGCAACACGGTCGGCTTCGAGCTGATGGACAAATCCAGCATCGGCCAGACCCAGTTCAACGAGCGCCTGAACTTCCAGCGCGCCCTCGAAGGCGAGCTGACCCGCACGATCACCGCCATGTCCGACGTCGCCGATGCGCGCGTGCACCTGGCCATCCCGCAACAGAACGGCTTCTTCCGCGAGCAGCAAAAGCCCAGCGCCAGCGTCATGCTGACGCTGCGCGGCGGCCGCGCGCTGGACCGTGCGCAGATCGCCGGCATCGTGCATCTCGTCTCCAGCAGCGTGCCCGAGTTGACGCCCAAGGCCGTCAGCGTGCTGGACCAGAGCGGCGCCCTGCTCTCCCAGACCGGCGCCGATGTCGCCACCGGCCTGGACGGCCAGCAGCTGCAATACAAGCAACAGGTCGAAGCCGGCTTCAACAAGCGCATCTTCGAGCTGCTGGAGCCGGTCGTCGGCCGCGACAACCTGCGCTCCACGGTCACCGCCGACGTCGACTTCTCGCAGACCGAGGCCACCGCCGAGGAATACCGCCCCAACCAGGGCCCGAACGCCCAGGCCGCCGTGCGCTCCAGCCAGAGCAACGAGTCCAACAGCGCCAACGCCGCCCAACCCACCGGGGTGCCGGGCGCTGCCACCAACCAGCCGCCGGTGCCGGCCGCCGCTCCCATCAACGGCGCCGCCGCACCGCTGCAAGCTGCCCAGGGTGCGCAAAACAACGGCAACACGCGCCGCGAGCAGGTCACCAACTACGAAGTCGACAAGACCGTGCGCGTGACGCGCGGCGCCGTGGGCAACGTCAAGCGCCTGAACGCCGCCATCGTCGTCAACCACCGCACGGTGACCGACGCCAAGGGCAAGACCAGCACCCAGCCGGTGCCGCCCGAGGAGGTCACGCGCCTGACCGAGCTCGTCAAGGAAGCCATGGGCTTCAACACCGAGCGCGGCGATTCGGTCAAGGTCATCAGCGCGCCCTTCGTCGTCGACAAGACCGAGCCGGCCGACGTGCCGCTGTGGAAGCAGCCGTGGCTGCTGGACATCGCCCGCAGTGCCATCGTGCCGCTGGCCTTCGTCGCCATCGCGCTGATTGCCGTGTTCGGCATGATCCGTCCCGCCATCAAGGCCGCTGCGCCGCTGCCGCCGGAGGAAAAGCCCGAAACCGTCGACGAAGTGGTCGACGACACCGAACTGCTGCCGGGCGCCACGGGCATGCCCAGGCTGGAAGCGCCACTGCACAACGCCAAGCTCGACCGCGCTCGCTCGCTGGCCCGCGACAATCCAGTCGCAGTCGCTAACATCATGCGCGACTGGATGGCGGGGCAGACCGCCAGCTGATTCAGGGCTGAACCATGGACGACAAGGGCATAGAGAACGCAGCAATCCTGTTGATGTCGCTGGGCGAAGAAGAAGCCAGCGAGGTCTTCAAGCATCTGTCGCCCAAGGAAGTGCAAGCCCTGGGCGAGCAGATCGCCAAGCTCAAGGTCATCAAGCGCGCCCAGGTCGAAGAGGTGCTCGACAAGTTCGACACTGTCGCGGAGACCCAGAGCACCCTGGTCACGGACACCGACGAGTACGTGCGCGCCGTGCTGCGCAAGGCCCTTGGCGAAGACAAGGCCAACCTGCTGCTGGACCGCATCCTGCAAGGCAGCGATGTGTCGTCCATCGAAAGCCTGAAGTGGATGGACGCCGCCAGCGTGGCCGAGCTGCTGCGCAACGAGCACCCGCAGATCATCGCGGCCATCCTGGCGCACCTGGACTTCGACCAGACCAGTTCGGTGCTCAAGCTGTTCCCCGAGCGCGGGCGCAACGAGGTGCTGATCCGCATCGCGACGCTGGATGGCATCCAGCCAACTGCGCTGAAGGACCTCAACGAGGTCATGAGCCAGATCCTGGCCGGTGGCGAGCGCATGAAGAAGAGTTCGCTCGGCGGTGCAAAGACGGCGGCCGAGATCATCAACATGATGGGCTCCAGCGTGGAGTCCTCGGTGCTGGACTACATCCGTGAGGCCGACTCCGACCTGGCGCAGAAGATCATGGACAACATGTTCACCTTCGACGACCTGAACAAGATCGACGACAAGGGCATCCAGGCCGTGCTCAAGGAAGTGCAGAGCGAAAGCCTCATCGTCGCGCTCAAGGGTTCCAGCGCCGACCTGCGCGAGAAGATTTTCCGCAACATGTCCACGCGCGCCGCCGAAACCCTGCGCGAAGACCTCGAAACCCGCGGCCCGGTGCGGCTGTCGGAGGTCGAGGCCGAGCAGAAGGAAATGCTCAAGATCGTGCGGCGCCTCGTCGACGAGGGCCAGATCGTGCTGGCGGGCGGCGGCGACGACCAGTTCGTCTAAGCTCAGTCGCCTATGGCCACCCGCCCTCCTCCCAGGCAAGTCCCGCCGCCCGACCGCCGCGAGACCGACCGCCGCGGCACCTACGCCCGTTTCATTCCCGGCGAGGAGCTGCAGGGCGCCAAGGCCTGGAACCTGGACAACCTCGGCAACACCGCGCCGTCGCCTTTCGCGCCCATGCGCCCCGGCCCCGCGCCGGCGGCCGCACCCAGCGCGGCGCCGGTGCAGCCGCCGCCGCCCGAGCCCAGCGTGCAGGAGCTGCTGCACGCCGCCCGACAGAGCGGTTACCAGGACGGCTACCGCGACGGCATGGCCGCGCTGGATGCCTTCAAGCAAAGCTTCGCCCAGCAGATGAGCCGGCAGATCGGGGCGGTGGTCAGCAACTTCGATGCGGAGATGCAGGCGCTTGAGGGCGACATGGCGGCGTCGATCGCGCGCATCGCCGTCGAGCTGGCGCGCCAGGTCGTGCGCAGCGAGCTGTCCCAGCGCCCCGAGCTGATCGCCCGCGTCGCGCATGACGCCGTGGAGGCGCTGCAGCTGTCGGCCCGCCATGTCCGGCTGCGCGTGCATCCCGATGACTTCGCCCTCGTGCAGCAAGGCGCCGGCCCGGAACTGCAGGCCCGCGAGGCCCAGCTCATTCCCGACGCAGAGGTGGCGCGCGGCGGCGTCAAGGTCGATGCCGATATCGCCAGCGTCGACGCCACCATCGCCGCGCGCTGGCTGCAGGCCGTGTCGGCCATCGGCCAGACCTCGATCTGGGAAGACCGCCGCGGAGGCGAGGATGGCGACGACTGAGCGCATCGAGCGCTGGCAGCGCCACCTCGCCGACCTCGAAACCCTGGCCGCCAACGCCGCGCCGCTGGAGTGCCACGGCAAGCTGGTGCGCGTGGCCGGCCTGGTGCTTGAGGCCACAGGCATCAAGGTGCCGCTGGGCTCGGTCTGCCGCATCCAGATGCCGAGCAGCGGCAACAACCCGCGCCGCGGCTCGGCACCGGTGAACGCCGAGGTGGTGGGCTTCTCGGGCGACCGTGCCTACCTGATGCCCACCGACGAGGTGCAGGGCTTGTCCAGCGGCGCCAGCGTCGTGCCGCGCCACCTGCCGCCGCTGGCCCCTCAACTGGGCCAGCCGCTGCACCCCTGGCGCCGCGGCGAGGACCGTGGCCTGCACCTGCCGATGGGCGACGGCCTGCTCGGCCGCGTCGTCGACCCGCACGGCCATCCGCTGGACCGCGGCGGTGAACTTGGCAACATCCACAACGAACCCATGGTGCGGCGCCCCATCAACGCGATGGACCGCGACCCGGTGCGCGTGCCGCTGGACACCGGCGTGCGCGCGATCAACGCGATGCTGACCGTCGGCCGCGGCCAGCGCCTGGGCTTGTTTGCCGGCACTGGCGTCGGCAAGTCGGTGCTGCTGGGCATGATGGCGCGCTACACGCAGGCCGATGTCATCGTCGTCGGCCTGATCGGCGAGCGCGGTCGCGAGGTTAAGGAGTTCATCGAGGACATCCTCGGCGAGCAGGGCCTCAAGCGCAGCGTCGTCGTTGCAGCGCCCGCCGACGCGCCGCCGTTGATGCGCATGCAGGGCGCGCACTACGCCACCGCAATTGCGGAATTTTTCCGCGATCAGGGCCGCCACGTGCTGCTGCTGATGGACAGCCTGACCCGCTATGCGATGGCACAGCGCGAGATTGCGCTGGCCATCGGCGAGCCGCCCGCCACCAAGGGCTATCCGCCGAGCTGCTTCGCCAAACTGCCGCAGCTGGTGGAGCGCAGCGGCAACGGCCTGCCGGGCGAGGGCTCGATCACGGCCTTCTACACCGTGCTGACCGAGGGCGACGACCCGCAGGACCCGATTGCCGACGCGGCACGCGGCATCCTCGACGGGCACATCGTGCTGTCACGCGACCTCGCCGAGGCCGGCCACTACCCGGCCATTGACATCGAGCGCTCCATCTCGCGGGTGATGACCAGTGTTGCACCCCAAAACCAGGTCGATTCCGCGCGTCGGTTTCGCCAGCTTCTGGCGAAATACAACAAGGCCCGCGACCTGATCCAGCTTGGCGCCTATGCCCCGGGCAGTGACCCCGAGCTGGATACGGCCGTTCGCCTGCATGCCGACATGACGCGGCTGCTGCAGCAGGACATGCACAGCCCGGCACTTCTTCACGCCAGCGTCAGCCAATTGCAGGCCGTGGTCCAAGGCGCCTGAACTTTTCCTTCGGGCGGCCGATATCGACTGAGCACCCAGCCACCGGCCGGGTGCTGCGCTGGAGTTTGAGATGAGTGCACCCGCCAAAGACACCCTGGGCCTGCTGCTGGAACGCGCCGAAAGCGAGCGCGACACCGCCGCACAGGTTCTGCATGCCGCCTGCAGCCAGGCGCAAGCCGCGCGCGCGCAGCATGGTGAGCTGTCTGGCTATCGCCAGGACTACCAGCAACGCTGGACGGACAGCTTCACGCAATCCGCCACGATGGACATCGTCGGCTGCTACCAGAGCTTTGGACAGCGCCTGAACCAGGCCGTCGACACGCAGGGCCGTGTCGCCCAGCATGCCGACCAGCGCCAGGACCGCGCCCGCGAGGCGCTGCGCCTGGCCGAACTGCGCGTGGCCGCGCTGCGCCAGCTGATCGCGCGCCGCCAGGCCGAGGCGGCCAAGCTGGACCAGCGACGCGAACAGCGCGCCAACGACGAGTTCGCCGCGCGCGCCCACTTGCGCCGCATGGCCCACGCCTGAGGAGTTGGGGACTCATGCTCAGCAATACCACTGCCCTCACGCCCAAGCCGGCCGGCCTGCCGCCCGCAGCGCCGCAACCCGCCATGCCCGCCTTGTCAGGCACCGCCGCCAGCGCCGGCCCCACGTTTGCGCAGATCCTGAACATCCAGCCGGACCTGCCGCCGCCGGCCGAGCACACCGACCCGGTGCCGACCCGGCCCGACGCGGCCGATGAACCCGCCACCGACCGCAGCGCGACATCGGCCACTGCCATGGCCGCGCGGCGCGCGCAGGCCAACGCCGCACAACCCAAGCCAGCCGCGCCGGCACAAAGCCGCGCGCCCGAGGCGGCCAAGCCGGCCGATGAGGCCAAGGTCAGCGACGACAACGACGACGCCACCGTGGCGGTCGACGCCACCCAGGACACGGCCATGGCCACGGCAGGCTTGGCCGAATTCACCCAGCTCATCGGCCTGGCCGTGCCGGCACCGCAGTTGGCGCACGACGCCGACGCTGCCATCCATGGCCTGCAAGCCGCTCGCACCGGCCGCGTGGTCGACGAAGAACGCCCACCGATGGACCGCGACGGCAACGCCACAGCCGACGATCAAGCGCGCGAGCGCAGGCCTGTCGATGCGCCCGCGGCACGCGCCGCGGAGACACCTCGCGCCAAGAGCGTCGACCTGGCCGCTGCCGCTGCCGACAAGACCGCCACACGCAGCGCCGGCAACGACGCGCTGCAGGCCACCTCGTCCAACGGCTCCGGCGCCGGGCCCAGCACACCGCAGGCCGGCGAAGCGCCCACCCTCAGTTTTGCCGCCGTGCTGGGCCAGGCCCTGCCGGTGGCTGCGCCCACGGCTGCACCGGTCGGCGCCAATGGCCAGGTGCAGGCGCCCGTGCACAGCAGCGCCTTCGCGCCCGAACTCGGCGCCCAGGTGAGCCTGCTGGCCGTGGACGGTGTGCAGCAGGCCGAATTGCAGCTCAACCCGGCCGACATGGGCCCGGTATCGGTGCAGATCGTGGTCGACGGCAGCCAGGCGCATGTCTCCTTCCACGCCGCCGAGGCCGAGACGCGCCAGGCGCTGGAGCAGAGCCTGCCCGACCTGGCCGCGGCACTGCAGGGCCAGGGCCTGACGCTGTCGGGCGGCGGCGTCTTCCAGCAGGCCGCCAAGGGTGAGGACAAGCGCGGCGACGCTGAATCCCGCAGTGCTGACGGTGCGGACCGCCGTGCCGGCCGCAGCGACGGCGACGGTGTCGCAACGCGTGGCGCGGCACCCGCCCGGCGCAGCGTGGGCCTGCTCGACACCTTTGCCTGAAGCTGATGCCGGCGCTTAACCCGGATTAGGCACGCTTGGCGCTCGCTGATCGAGGCTTGCGCGACGGATGCCGGGTCAATAATCCAGCGCAAAGGTGCCCATTGCCTGCAGTGGGCGATGGAAGTCTCAAGGAGTGCTCATGGCGACTGCGCCGGCTGCTGAAACTGCCGCGCCCAAAGGGGGCAGCAAGAAGAAGCTGATCATCATCCTGGCCGCCGTGCTTGTGCTCGTGCTGGTCGGCGGTGCTGCGGCTTTGATGCTGCTCAAGAAGAAGCCTGTGGACGAGGACAGCGAGGACGGCAGCGAGCAGGTCGAAGCGCCCGCGTCCAAGGCCAAGCCCAAGAGCGACCACCCGCCCACCTTCGTGCCGCTGGACTCTTTCACCGTCAACCTGGCCGACAAGGATGTGGACCGCTTTGCCCAGATCGGCGTGACGCTGCAGGTCGACGACCCCAAGGTCGCCGACCAGATCAAGGCCTACATGCCGGCCATCCGCAGCAATGTGCTGATGGTGCTGGCGCACAAGACGGCCGCTGAGCTGCTGACCCGCGAGGGCAAGGACAAGCTTGCCAAGGACATCATGCGCGAGGCCGTGCGCCCGATGGGCATCGAGCTGGATGACGACGACGAAGGCGCCGCCAGCGCGCCCAAGAAAAAGAAGAAGAAGGCGCGGGTCGAAAGCCCGGTGACGCAAGTCCTGTTCTCCAACTTCATCGTGCAGTAAGCGATCCATGAACCAGCAGATCCTTTCGCAAGACGAAGTCGATGCACTGCTCCAGGGCATCACCGGCGAGAGCCAGAAGCTCGAAGCCGAAGAGGAGCAGGTCGGCGGCATACGCGAATACAACCTCGCCAGCCAGGAACGGATCGTTCGTGGGCGCATGCCCACGATGGAGATCATCAACGAGCGGTTCGCACGCAACATCCGCGTCGGCCTGTTCAACTTCATCCGCAAGAGCCCGGAAGTCGCCATCGGCGGCATCAAGGTGCAGAAGTACAGCGCCTTTCTTCGCGAGATCGTCGTCCCGACCAACTTCAACATCGTGTCGGTCAAGCCGCTGCGCGGCAGCGGGCTGATCGTCTGCGACCCGACGCTGGTGTTCGCCGTCATCGACAGCCTGTTCGGCGGCATCGGCAAGTTCCACGCGCGCATCGAGGGCCGCGACTTCTCGCCCACCGAGCAGCGCGTCATCACGCGCATCGTCGAGGTCATCCTCGCCGAGTACCACAAGGCCTGGAAGGGCATCTATCCGCTGGAGCTGGAGTACCAGCGCTCGGAGATGCAGCCCCAGTTCGCCAACATCGCCACGCCAAGCGAGATCGTCGTGTCGACGTCCTTCACGCTGGAGATCGGCGAAACCAGCGGAACGATTTACTTCTGCATTCCCTACTCGACGCTGGAGCCCATCCGCGACGTGCTGTATTCGACGACAGTCGGCGACTCCTCCGAGCCCGACCGCCGCTGGATCAACCTGCTGAAGACGCAGATTCAGTCCGCCGAGGTGGAGCTGGTGGCCGAACTGGGCAGCGCGCCGGCCACCGTCGAGCAGTTGCTGGCCTTCAAGCCGGGTGACTTCATCGAGCTGGACCTTGACCCGATGATCCAGACCAAGGTGGATGGGGTGCCCATCTTTGATTGCCACTACGGCACCTCCAACGGCCGCTACGCCCTCAAGATCGACAAGATGCTGACCGGTTCTCAAGAGAGCTGGTTGGGAGCCAAACATGAGCCCTGATTCACCCAGCCAAGAAGAACAGGACGCGATGGCGGCGGAATGGGCTGCGGCCCTGGCCGAAGCCTCCACGCCCGCGCCCGCCAACGAAGTCGTCTCCGAGGTGGCGCCCGAGCAGGTGTCCACGCCCAGCTTCGCCAATTTCACGCCGACCACGGGCATGGGCCCGGGCAACGACATCAACATGATCCTGGACATCCCCGTCCAGCTGACCGTTGAGTTGGGCCGGACGCGCATCCCGATCAAGAACATCCTGCAACTGGCGCAGGGCTCGGTCGTGGAACTGGACGCGCTGGCCGGCGAGCCGATGGACGTGCTGGTCAACGGCTACCTGATCGCCCAGGGCGAGGTGGTGGTCGTGAACGACAAGTTCGGCATCCGGTTGACCGACATCGTCACGCCTTCGGAGCGCATGCGCCGCCTCAGCAAGGCCGCATAACCACGGGTTTTTGCCGCCACTTAGGGGGTTCGGCGCCTCAAGTCCGTCCGCAGAATGCCGAGGCATGAACACCTCCGGCCTGCTTCCGTTTCTGTGGTTCCTCGGCATCGTCGCGTTGATCCCGGTCGCGCTGTGGCTGCTCAAGCGCACGCCGCTGGGCGGCTCGGCAGCGGCCGGCGTGCTGCGCGTCGTGGCCCAGCTGCCTACTGCGCCCAACCAGCGCCTGCTTGTCGTCGAAGTCGGCCAGGGCGATGACCGCCGCTGGCTGGTGCTGGGCGCCACGGCACAGAACATCACCACGCTGCATGTCATGCCGCCGCAGGCCGAGCCGGTCGCACCGGCCACCTTTGCCAAGCTGCTCAGCAAGGAGCGCGGCGATGCGGCTTAAGTCTCTGCTTGGCGCCACGCTGCTGGTCGCGGCTGGCGCTGCCCTGGCCCAGGCCCAGACACCCCCACCGGCCACGCTGCCGCTGCTGGTCGGTCAGGGCGCCGGCGCGAGCTACTCGGTGCCCATCCAGACGCTGCTGTTCTTCACGGCGCTGGGCTTCCTGCCCGCGGTCATCCTGATGATGACGGCGTTCACGCGCATCGCCATCGTGCTGAGCCTGATGCGCCAGGCCCTCGGCACGCAGGCCGCGCCGCCCAACCAGGTGATCGTGGGCCTGTCGCTGTTCCTGACCTTCTTCGTCATGAGCCCGACGCTGGACCGGGTGTATGCCGAGGCCTGGCAGCC
This sequence comes from Pelomonas sp. Root405, assembly GCF_001425165.1. Classification (GTDB taxonomy): domain Bacteria; phylum Pseudomonadota; class Gammaproteobacteria; order Burkholderiales; family Burkholderiaceae_C; genus Pelomonas. The sequence continues at coordinate 996,899 of NZ_LMDU01000001.1, read as the reverse complement.
TTACAGCACCGGCCAGATCCAGTTCGACCAGGCGCTGACACGCGCCGAGGTGCCGATGCGCAGCTTCATGCTCAAGCAGACGCGCCAGGCCGACGTGGCCCTGTTCTCGCGGCTGGCCAAACTGGATGCCAGCGTCAAGGCCGAGGACGTGCCTTTCAAGGTGCTGGTGCCGGCCTTCGTCACCAGCGAGCTCAAGAGCGCGTTCCAGATCGCCTTCCTGATCTTCATCCCCTTCCTCGTCATCGACATGATCGTGGCGAGCGTGCTGATGAGCCTGGGCATGATGATGTTGTCGCCGGTGCTCGTCGCCCTGCCCTTCAAGCTGATGCTGTTCGTGCTGGCGGACGGCTGGAACCTTTTGCTCGGCTCGCTCGCCGCGAGCTTCGTGACCTGATATGGACGCACAACAAGTTTTCACCTTCGGCCAGCAAGGCCTCTACATGCTGATGCTGGTGGCCGCACCGGTGCTCATCGTCGTGCTGCTCGTCGGCGTGGTCGTCAGCGTCATCCAAGCCGCCACGCAGATCAACGAGGCGACGCTGTCATTCGTGCCCAAGGTCGTTGCCACGGTGCTGACGCTGGCCATCGCGGGGCCGTGGATGATGACGACGCTGGTGGAGTACATCCAGCGGACGTTGATGACGATTCCGTCCGTCGTCGGCTGACCTCGGCTCGCGATGTTCAGCGTCACCGAAGCCCAGTTGCTGGAGTGGCTCACTCCCATCCTCTGGCCCTTCATCCGCACGCTGGCCCTGTTCGCCGGCATGCCGACGTTCAGCCAGCGCAACGTCCCGCTGCGGCTGCGCATCGGCCTGGCGTTCTTCATCGCGTTTGCCGCCCAGCCCTCTTTGCCCCCCATCCCGGTCACGCCGCTGGATTCGCTGCCGGCGCTGACCCTGCTGGTCGCCCAGCAGCTCCTGATCGGCCTGGCCATGGGCTTTGCGGTACGCATCGTGTTTGCCGCGCTGGAGTTCGCGGGCGAGTTGATCGGCCTGCAGATGGGCCTGAACTTCGCCGGCTTCTTCGACCCCAGCACCGGCGCCCAGGGGACGGCCAGCGCGCGTTTCTTCGGCAGCATGGTGGCCTTCCTGTTTATCGCGATCAACGGCCATCTGCTGTTGATCAACGCGCTGGTGCAGAGCTTCCACGCCTTTCCGGTCGGCGGTGAGCCGTTTGCCTTCCTGCGCGCGGCCACGCCGCACAAATGGGGCGCCGAGATTTTCAGCATCGGTCTGTGGATCGCGCTGCCGTTGATCACGATGCTGATGTTCGTCAACCTCGTGCTGGGTGTGATCTCGCGCGTCGCGCCGCAGATCGGCGTCTTCTCGGTCGGCTTCCCACTGACCGTCAGCGTCGGTCTGATCGGCATGGTGGCGACGCTGCCGCTGATGCAGACGCCCTTCACGGTGGCGCTGGAGCGCCTGCTGGCCGCTTTCAGCTAGCCCCTCGTCTGCCCCCGCTGCGCTGAACGCGGGCGGGCCCAGTCGGTCCCCCGAGGGGACGGGGATGCTTGCGGCGTCGAGCCGCAAGCACATCGCCAGACGGGCCGGCTTGGGAGCGGCCCGGCGATCGGCCCAGTGAAGGCACGACGGCCGCGCCGTGCCAATGCAAAGTTCAGGACCGGCGGCGGCGCAGCACCGTCAAGCCCAGCAAGCCCAGCGCCATCATGGCGTAGGTGCCCGGCTCCGGCACGGCGCTGACGCTCAAGCCGGACAGCGTGCCGTTGTAGGTGCCCATCAGCGTGGCGGCGCCGCTGCCCAGGTTGATGCTGTAGATGCCGGTGGTCAGCGAAGCGCCGTCGACGGTCAACGCGGCATAGGCCATGCCGTTGCCCAGTACCTCGAAGCCGTTGGCCTTGAGCACGTCCACGCCGAGCGAACCCACCATCGTGATCGTCGGCGTATTGAAGGCCGACGGCGCCATCGCCAGCATGTCGGTATTGCTGTCGATGTAGTACAGCGCCGTGCTGGCCGGCGCGGCCGTGGGCATCAGCATGCTGTTGGTGTAGGACACGCCGGTGAAACCGGCAGCGATCTTGTTGGCCGCGTTGCCGACGGCGCCGGTGGCGGCGTTGACGGCGAAGTTGTCGCCAGCCGAGCTGACCAGGCGCAGCGATGCGGCGGTGCCGAAGTCGGCCACCGGGTTGAAGTCGATGCCATAGCCAAGGTTGGCCTGGATGACCGGCGCGCTCAAGGCGGCCACCAGGGTCGCCGCACCGGTCATCTCGTCAACCGTGTAGAGCTGGTTGGACAGGCTGACGCCGTAGACCTTGCCGTCCTTGGGACGGGTGTCGATGCCAACCAGGCGGTCGCCGGCCATCAGGCCGGTGATGTCCATGTTCATCGCGCCGCCGATGTTGGCGGTATCGATGCGGCTGAGCTGGTTCTGGCTGTTCAGGCCGATCAATGTGACGGCCTGGGAAGATGCGGCGCAGCCGATGAGGGCCGCGGCGGCAAGGGCGGTGCGTACGGTGGAAGTCATGGTGGCTCCAGGGTTGGGAATGGGGTGGGACGAAACCCACACGCATACGGAACCCCGGGCCGTGACGGATGCACGATCCGGCGCCCTCCCCCTAACTTGCAAGTCAGGGGCTTGGCGTCATCGGCGCGTCACAGCTCTCGCAGCGCCGTCGTCACCGGCAGCGTGGCGGCGCGCACGGCCGGGAACAGGCCGCCGACGAAGCCGATGGCCAGCGCCCACTTGATGCCCTCCCACAGCAAGGCCGGCGACACGGCCAGGTTGAAGCTGAGCTTGCCGACCGCACCGGCGCCCATGGTCGACGCCTCGAAGCCGTTGAACAGCAGCCAGGCCACGGCACCGCCGATCAGCCCGCCGAGCAGGGCCAGCAAGGTCGTCTCCAGCATCACCGCGACGACGACCGGCAGGCCGCGGAAGCCGATGGCGCGCAGCGTGGCGATCTCGCGCGCCCGTGTCGCGACCGCGGCGAACATGGTGTTCAGCGCGCCGAACACCGCGCCCACGGCCATGATGGCGCCGACCGTCATGCCGATGATGCGCAGCATCTTGGTCATGCCCTCGGACTGCTTGGCAAAGAAGTCCAGCGTCGTGCTGGCCGTGACTTTGAGCTGCGGATTGGCCTCCAGCGCCGCCTTGAAGTCCTTGAAAGCGGCCTGGCTGGCCAGCTTCACGGTGGCGGAGTTGCGGCCACTGCCGCGTTGGTAGGTGTCGTTGACGACGTTGGCGTCGGCCCAGAGCTCGGACTCCATCGCATCGCCCGACGCGAACACGCCCACCACCGTCCACGGCTGGTTGCCGAGCTTGAGCGTGGCGCCGACGCCCAGCCCCGCGAACTGGCGCGCCGCGCCCTTGCCGACGACGAGTTCGCGCAGGCCCGGCTGGAACATCCGCCCCTCGACGATCTTCATGTGCGGCCGCACCGCAAAGGCCGCCGCGCTGACACCGCGCACCTGGGCGCTGCCCTCCTCGTCGGCCTTGGCGCCCTTGACCGGCAGGTTGGCCGCCACGACGGTTTCAGCCGAGACGACAGGCTCGCCCTTGTCGTTGCGGGCGATGCCGGGGGCCTGCTCGATCAGCACGATGTCCTCGCGGCTCAGCGACGACGTCACCTCGGCCGCCGACGCGCCACGCATGACGATGGCCGTGTCCAGCGAGCCGGAGTTGCGCAGCGTCTGCGCATAGCCCTCGGCCATCGCCAGCAGTGCCACCAGCACGCCGACGACGCCGGCAATGCCGACGACGATGACGGCCGATGAACCGATGCGCTGGCTCAGCGTGCTGATGCCCACCGACGCCACGGAGCGCGTCTGCGCGCCGCTGCGGAACAGCAGAAGCCACAGCGCCAGCAGCACGGCGATGCCGACTGCCCCCTGCCAGGGCAGCACCACCCAGCCGGCGAGCACGATGAGGGTGAGCAGGACGAGCCCGACGTTCTTCAGGAATTTCATGATCAGGCCCTCCCCGCCAACGCATCGGTGATGTTCAGCCGCATCGCATTGAGCGCCGGCAGCGCGCCGACGAGCAGGCCGAAGGCCAGCATCAGCCCGACGCCTATGCCCCAACTCGCCGCGCCCGCCGCGGGCAGGTTCAACGCGCCATTGCTGGCCGCGCCCACCGCCGGGCCGACGATGCTGGCCAGCCCGAGGCCGATGCAGCCGCCGATCAGCAGCAGCAGCACCGCCTCGGCCAGCACCATGGCCAGCACGCTCTGGCCCGAGAAGCCAAGCGTCTTCAGCACGGCGATCTCGCTGGTGCGCTCGCGCACGGCCTGCATCATGGTGTTGCCGGCCAGCAGCAGCAGTGTGAAGAACACCGCGCCCATGATGGACGTGACGATGAGGTTGATGTCAGCCAGCTGCTTCACCCAGGCGGCGGTCGCGGCCTGCTCGGTCAGGGTGCGGGTTTCGTGGGCGGAGTTGGTCGAGATCGCGTCGATGGCCTTGGCGACGCGGTCGGCCTGGTTGACGTCGTTCACGCGCGTCACGTACCAGCCGACCTGGCCCTGGTTCCAGGGCGTCGTGTCGTCGAAATACTTCCAGTTCAGCAGGAACATCTGGTCAAACCAGGCGCCGGCCTTCTTGTCGGACACATGGATGAGGCCGACGATCTTGAACGGCCAGTTCTGGCTGCCGTTCTTGTCCGGGAAGATGGTGGACTGCATGGGTACCTGGTCGCCCACCTTCCAGCCGAAGCGCCTGGCCAGGCCCTCACCGACAAGGGCGCCATCCTTGGTCTCGGCAAAGGCCTTGCGGTGCTCGGCCGAGACTTCCATTTCCGGATAGATATCGAGGTAGTTGGGCGCGACGGCGAAGCTGAAGACCTGGTTCTCGGGCTTTTGGTAGGCGCCGCCGAACCAGTTCGCAAAGGTGGTGTCCTTGACGCCGTCGATCTGCGTGATGCGCCCGCCCAACGACATCGGCAGCAGCTGGATGAAGCTGAGCTTGGCGCCCGTCTGCAGGCGCTGCGCGCCGTTGGCACTCTGCCCCACCTGGTCGAAGCTGACGCGCACGGCGTCCAGCAGGCCGAACAGCAGGAAGGCCGTCACGATGGACACCAGCGTCAGGAAGGTCCGCAGCTTGCGCCTGAACAGCGCCGCCCAGATGAGGTGGAGGTATTTCATGGCGTCCAGCCTTTCAGGCCATGGCCTCGGCGGCCGAGACCAGCGTGCCCTTGTCCAGGTGCAGCGTGCGGCTGGCACGCGCCGCGGCGCGCGGGTCGTGGGTGACCATGACGATGGTCTTGCCATGCTCGCGGTTGAGCGCCTGCAGCAGCGTCAGCACGTCCTCGGCGGACTGGCGATCCAGGTCGCCGGTGGGTTCGTCGCAAACCAGCAGCGTCGGGTCGGACACGATGGCCCGCGCGATGGATACGCGCTGCTGCTGGCCGCCCGACAGCTCGGTCGGCTTGTGAGCCGCGCGGTCGGCCAGGCCGACGAGCTGCAGCGCGATGGCCGCGCGCTTCTTGCGCTCCGCCGCCGACAGCTTGGTCAGCAGCAGCGGCAGCTCGACGTTCCTCTGCGCCGACAGCATGGGCATCAGGTTGTAGAACTGGAAGACGAAACCGACCGTGGACGCACGCCACTTGGCCAGCGCCGCGCCGCCGAGCTGGTCGATGCGCTCGCCGCCCACGGTGATGGCACCACCCGTGGGCGCGTCCAGGCCGCCCATCAGGTTGAGCAGCGTCGTCTTGCCAGAGCCTGACGGGCCCATCAGCGCCAGGAAGTCGCCCTGCTGCACGTCCAGGTCGATGTGGTGCAGCACCTCCACCTTCTGCTTGCCGCGGATGTAGACCTTGGACAGGTCGCGGACTTCGATCAACGTGCTCATGCTCATTCCTTGTTGGAGACGGTTGAACCCTGCTTCAGCTCGGCGGGCGGCGCGAGGACCACCGCCTCGCCCGCCTTCACGCCGGCGGTTGCCAGCTTGAACTTGCCCACGTCCGCGCCCAGCTGCACCGCACGCTGTTCGGCGCGGTTCTCTTGCACGACGAACACGACCTGTGCGCCCTCACGCTGTACGACCGCTTCGGCCGGCAGCAGCACGCCGGGCACCGGCTTGGCGTCGACCTTGGGCTTGGCGGCCAGGAAGCTCACACGCACGCCCATGTCGGGCACGACGCGCTCGTCCTTGTGCTCCAGTGCCACGCGCACTTTGACCGTCGCCTTGCCGCGGTCGGCGCTCGGGATGACGGTGACGACGCGGGCCGGGATCTTCCAGTCCGGGTAGGCGTCGAGCACGGCCTCGCAGGGCATGTCGGGCTTGACCTGGGCGATGTAAGCCTCGTTGACATCGACGCTCACTTCCAGCGAGTCCATGTCGACGATGGTGCCCACACCGGTGCGCGTGAAGCCGCCGCCCGCAGACAGCGGCGAGATGATCTCGCCGACCTGCGCGGCTCGCGCCGTGACGACGCCATCGAAGGGCGCGCGCACGGTGGCGTAATCAAAGTTGACCTTGGCCTGGCGCGCCTGGGCCTGGGCGGCCTCGACCTGGCGCTGCGCCGCCTCCAACTGCGCGGCCACGGTCTTGACGGCCGTGGCCGCCTGCTCGCGGGACTGGCGCGTCGTCATGCCGCTGGCGTTGAGCTCCATCTGGCGGCGTTCGTCGGCCTGGGCCTGGGCGAGCTGGGCGCGCAGCTGGCCGAGATTGGCCTCGGCCGTGCGGATGTGCGCCTCGGCGGCGGCCAGGCCGGCGCGCAGGCCGGTGTCGTCGAGCCGGGCCAAGACCTGACCCTTTCTGACCTTGACGCCTTCGTCGATGAGCACCTCGGTCAGCGTGCCGGTCATCTGCGCCGACACCGTGGCCATGCGGCGCGCCGTCACATAGCCGGTGGCCTGCAACACGGCATTGGGCGAGGCGCCCTGGCCGTTGGCGCGCACGGTGGTGGTCTGCACGGCGACGGGCTTGTTGCCTGCCCAATACCACCAGGCCGCGCCGGCCAGCAGGGCCAGCACGGCGATGGTGGCAATCAGGCCCCAGATCCACCGGGGCGGGCCGCCGTCGTGGTCCTCGCGATGCGCACCGTCGATGCGCAGCTCCTTCAACAATCCGGTATCGATGACACGCCCCCTGAAAGTCTCGCCCGCCCGACCTCAAGGGTCTGCGAACACCGGCCAGAACGGCCGCCAGCTGGAAACCGGCGCGATTGTGCAGCGGCTGTTGCCACCGGATGACATCAATCGATGAGTGGCAGCCGGCTCGGGCGAATCGACATCCAGCCGGATGAACGGCGGGGGGCGCCGGGTGTCAGTCGGACACCAGGCCGTTGCGGATGGCGTAGACCGTCAGCTCGGAGTTGTTCGTCAGGCCGAGTTTTTCGAGCATGCGGGCGCGATAGACGCTGACGGTCTTGGGGCTGAGCATCAGCTCCTCGGCGATGTCGGACAGGCGCTTGCCCGAGGCGATCATGACCAGGGTCTGCAGCTCCCGGTCGGACAGCTTGTGGTGGGCCTGCTCGGTCACGGGGGCGGTCAGGCTTTCGACCAGCATCTGCGCGATCTCGGGCGTCACGTACTTGCGGCCCTGGGCCACCGTGCGCACGGCCTGCACCAGCGTTGCCGGGTCGCCGCCCTTGTTGACATAGCCATAGGCGCCGGCCTTCAGCGCGCGGATCGCGTACTGGTCCTCCGGGTACATCGACACGATGAGGGTGCGCACCGCGTTGCCCTCATCCTTGAGCACATGCAGCACATCCAGCCCCGAGCGGCCAGGCATGTTGATGTCCAGCACCAGCACGTCGCAGGGGTTGTCCTTGCCGAGGGTGTGCAGCAGGCCGCGCAGCTCGGTGTAGTCGCCAGCCTCGCCGATGACCTCGATGTCCTGCGCATCGGCCAGCGTGTCGCGGATGCCGCGGCGGATCAGGCCGTGGTCGTCGCAGAGGATGACCTTGATCACACACGACCCCAGATGGAGTTGCCGACGTCCTTGCCGAAGTCGGTCGAATCGTCCAGCGCATCGATGGCGTCCTGCGCCAGCGGCACGGTCAGGATGAGGCTGGTGCCGCCGCCCGGCGGGCTGGCCAGGTCAACCCAGCCGCCCACGGTCGCGGCCCGTTCGTGCAGGCCGCGGATGCCGAAGGATCTCTCCTTGGCCAGGTCCTTGGGCGCCATGCCCCGGCCGTTGTCCCGGATCTCCAGCGTCAGCACGCCGGCGTCCAGGCTGAGCTCCACGTCGACGCGTGTCGCCAGCGCATGCTTGGACACATTGGTCAGCGCCTCCTGCGCGGTCCGGTAGGCCACCAGCGGCACACCGGGCGGCAGAGCCAGGCGCTCGTCCCCCAGGCGCAGGCCGGCCTCGATGCCGGTGCGGCGCTCGAAACGCGCCGTCATCCACTGCAGTGCCGCGACCAACCCCTGCTCCAGGATGGCGGGCCGCAGGTTGTGCATGATGCGCTGGCTGGCGTCGATGGCCGAGTTGACCGTCTCCAGCGCCGCGGCGACCCGTGCACGCACTTCGGGTTCTTGCGCATGCCGGTCGATCCAGGCCAGGTCGAACTTGACGGCTGTCAGCGACCCGCCGACGTCGTCATGGATCTCGCGGGCGATGGCCGCGCGCTCCAGCTCGACGCTGGTCTGCAGGTGCCCAGCCAGTTCGTGCAGGCGTTGCTTGGACTTGACGAGTTCGAGGTCGGCCGAGCGCCGGGCGCGTTCGTTCTCGGCGGCGTCGATGGCATGCAGCAGCGCCGGCGCAAGGCGGTTCAGGTTGTTCTTCAGCAGGTAGTCCGACGCGCCATTGCGCATGGCCGCGACGGCCGTGTCCTCGCCGATCTCGCCCGAGACCAGGATGAAGGGCGTCGTCAATTGGCGCGCCTTCACGGCCTCCAGCACGTCCAGGCCGGTGTAGCCGGGCAGGTTGTAGTCCGAGATGATGGCGTCGCGTGGCCGGTCCAGCGCCGCCAGCACGGCGGGCAGCGAGTCCAACCGTTCGATCTCGACCTTGAGCCCGCCGCGCGTCAGCTGGGCCAAGATGAGTTGATGGTCGAGATCGGAATCCTCGACATGCAGCACGCGCAGGACGCGGGACGCCTGCTCCACACCAGAAATCGTCATGGGGCCGCAGTATGCCGCGCGCCAGGGCTCAAGGTTGGCGCCACGGTCAACGCGGTTCAGACCGGTAATACGGCTCGTTCTCGCGACATCTCCAGGTCGACAGCCGCCGAAAAACGGGTGAACATGCCATGATGCATTTGCCCTGAGAGTATCTACAGGGCATTGGGAAAAGAAGCAGCATCCCCTCGCGGAGCCACGATGCAGACAGAACAATCCACCGCCGCCGAATTCGATGGAGCCGTGGCCGCCATGCCGCTGCTGGCGGCCGCGGAACTGCAGGATCACCTGATGACGGTGACCAACGACCTTGAGCGCCTGCAGCGCCTGCTCGACGACGCCGGTGAAGCCCTTTCCACCCATTTCTACAGCGCGTCCGGCCAGGCCATGACGCTGCTCAGCACGAGTGACGGCACGCCCGCCTCCGAAGGGCTCAAGCAGATCATGCAGGACATCGCCGGCGCGATCACGGCCCTGCAATTCCAGGACATGGCGACTCAATTGATCGCCCACACCAGCCAGCGGCTGCGCAACTGCGCCGACCAACTGGCGCGCGACACCTTCGGCATGGACGACGAGGACGGCGCGGCCGTCGTCGAGATCGCGCCGCTGCGCCCCAACCCGGTCACGCAAGACGAGATGGACGCTGGCTCCATCGAACTTTTCTGAATCCCCCCAGGCAACACGTCCCCTCGGAGAAAACTCAAATGCACTCAATCCTCGCTGTCGACGACTCGGCCTCGATGCGCCAGATGGTGGCCTTCACGCTCAAGAACGCCGGCTTCAACGTCGTGGAAGCAGTGGACGGACAGGACGCCTGGGAAAAATCCGGCCAGCGTGATTTCGACCTGGTGCTGACGGACCAGAACATGCCGCGCATGGACGGCATCAGCCTGACCAAGAAGCTGCGCGAGAACCCCAAGTTCAAGACCACGCCCATCCTGATCCTGACCACCGAGTCCAGCGACGCGATGAAGCAGGCCGGGCGTGCTGCCGGCGCCACCGGCTGGCTGGTCAAGCCTTTCGACCCGGCCAAGCTGATCGAAGTGATCGGCAAGGTCATTCGCTGAAGTTCGTTCACCGGGAGCATCAGCCATGGGCGACATGACCACCGAAGGCGCCAGCATCAGTGCTGGCATCGACCTCAGCCAGTTCTACCAGGTCTTCTTCGAGGAAGCCGGCGAGAACCTCGACAACATGGAGCAGCTGCTGCTCAACGTGAACGTCGAAGCGGCCGACGACGAAGAACTCAATGCCATCTTCCGCTGCGCCCACTCCATCAAGGGCGGCGCGGCGACCTTCGGTTTCAGCGACGTTGCCGAGCTGACCCACCAGATGGAGACGCTGCTGGACAAGCTGCGCCGCCATGAGCTGCAGCCCAATGCGGCGATGGTCGACGTGCTGCTGCAGTCGGGCGACGCACTGCGCGCCCAGCTGGCCCGCCATCAGGGCTCGGCCGGCGACCTCATCGACACGACCGACCTGCTGGTCAACATCAAGAGCTTTGTCGAAGGCGGTGGCGGCACCGCGCCGGCCGCAGCCGCGCCCGCACCCAAGGCCGCTGCGGCACCAGCACCCGCAGCCGCCGCACCCGCTGCGGCCGGCAAGCCCGGCGCGCGCCTGCTGGAACTGCAAGTCGGCCCGCTGACCGACCTGAGCCTGGCCGACAACCTCGTCGAGCTGTTCAAGGAAATCACCGACCTCGGCAACATCGAGCCGCTCGACGCCGGCCAGAGCTCCGACGGGATGCGCCGCTTCAAGGTGCTGACCAGCTCGACCGACAACGACCTGCTGGACCTCTTCACCTTCCACGTCGCCCGTGAACAGGTCAAGCTGATCCCCCTCGGCCCGGGCTTCGGCTTCTATGACGGCGCGCCCGGCGCACCGCCGGCAGAGGCGCCCTCCGTCGACCCGGGCTATGGCTTTTTTGACGACGCCCCCGGCGTGCCTGCCGACGCCGCCAGCACGGCCGCACCTGCGCCCGAGGCAGCCCCGTCGGCGGCCATCGTGCCGACCCGCGCAGCCACGCCCGCTGCCAAGGCGGATTCCAAGCCTGCGGCCATGGACCAGACGACGCTGCGCGTGTCCATCGAGAAAGTCGACCAGCTCATCAACCTCGTCGGCGAACTCGTCATCACCCAGGCCATGCTGGCCCAGAACAGCCGCGAGCTGGACCCCGGCCTGTACCAGCAACTCACCTCGGGCCTGGCCGACCTGGAGCGCAACACGCGCGACCTGCAAGAGTCGGTCATGTCGATCCGGATGATTCCGATGTCGACGGTCTTCAACCGCTTCCCGCGCATGCTGCGCGACCTGGCCGCCAAGCTGGGCAAGAAGGTTGAGCTGGTCACCCAGGGCGAAGCCACCGAGCTGGACAAGAGCCTGGTCGAGAAGATCACCGATCCGTTGACCCACCTGGTGCGCAACAGCTGCGACCACGGCATCGAAATGCCGGAGGACCGGGAGGCGCGCGGCAAGCCCGAGCAGGGCACCATCACGCTGGTCGCCTCCCACCAGGGCGGCAGCATCGTCATCGAGGTGCGCGACGACGGCCGAGGCCTGAACCGCGAGAAGCTGATCAAGAAGGCACGCGAGAAGGGCATCGATGCGCCGGACAGCATGACCGACGCCGAATGCTGGAGCCTGATCTTCGCGCCCGGCTTCTCGACGGCCGATGTGGTCACCGACGTGTCCGGCCGCGGTGTCGGCATGGACGTGGTCAAGAAGAACATCACGTCGCTTGGCGGCACGGTCGAGATCGACTCGGCCGAGGGCTATGGCATGAAGGTGTCCGTGCGACTGCCGCTGACGCTGGCCATCATGGACGGCATGAGCGTGGGCGTCGGCGACGAGTGCTACATCCTGCCGCTGTCCTCGGTGGTCGAGTCCTTCCAGGTGCAGTCCGACACCATCAAGACGGTGGCCGGCTCCGGCCGCGTCGTCGAGGTGCGCGACGAGTACATGCCGGTCATCGAGCTGGAGAAGGTCTTCGACGTGCCGCGCTTCGACTTCGAGCACGTCAGCTCCATCATGGTCGTCGTCGAGGCTGAAGGTGGCCGCGTCGCGCTGCTGGTGGACGAACTGCTCGGTCAGCAGCAAGTCGTCGTGAAGAACCTCGAAGCCAACTACCGCAAGGTCAACGACGTCTCCGGCGCGACCATCATGGGTGACGGTCGCGTGGCGCTGATCCTGGACGTCGGCAGCCTGGTGCGCCGTTCGCGCCACTGAACCCAAACAACAACTGAAGAGGTCCGCATGGAAGCCAGCAACGTTCCCGCCCTGCGCCAAGCCGGCGCCGTCAGCACCAAGGCCCACGGCCCGAAGAGCGGCGAGTACCTGACCTTCCGCCTCGGCTCCGAGGAGTACGGCATCGACATCCTGAAGGTGCAGGAGATCCGTTCCTACGAGCAGCCCACGCGCATCGCCAATGCGCCGGACTTCATCAAGGGTGTGGTCAACCTGCGCGGCGTCATCGTGCCCATCGTCGACCTGCGCCTCAAGCTCAACTGCCCGAGCGCCGAGTACAACAGCTTCACCGTCGTCATCGTGCTGAACGTGAAGAACCGCGTCGTCGGCGCGGTGGTCGACTCGGTATCCGACGTGCTGGAACTGAGCCGCGACGCGATCAAGCCGGCGCCCGAACTGAGCTCGGCCTCGGTGGACACCAGCTTCATCACCGGCATCGGCTCGGTGGCCGACCGCATGCTGATCCTGATGGACATCGAGGGCCTGATGAGCAGCGCCGAGATGGGCCTGATGGACGCAGCCATCGCCGCCTGACGACGCTGGACCGATTCCTTTGAACGTACCCCGCAACGGCGCGGGGCCGCGCAGCATTGCCCGCTTCGGCTTCTGGAGAAAAACGCATGAGCCAGTCCGTGAACTCCATCGCCCGCCAGGTTTCCTTGACCGGCGCCGTCGCCGTGGCGGCGGTGCTGCTCGGCGTCAGCCTCGTCGTCGGCACACTGCTCAAGCGCTCGACCAATGAACAGGTGCAGACCTGGGTGGGCGACAAGGCCGCCTCTCTCGTCGACGCGATGCAGGCCATGGACGATGTCGCTGCCAAACAGATCCAGCGCAGCTTCGGGTCATTTCGCCAGGAATTCGGGCCCAGCTTCACCCTGGACGAGGCCACCGGCGAGCTGCGTGACTGGGGCCCCAAGCTCAATGCCAATTTCACGCAGGTCGACAAGTTCACGGCGGTGACCGGCGGCGTGGCCACGGTGTTTGCTTCCAAGGGCGAGGACTTCGAGCGCATCACCACCTCGTTGAAGAACGAGAAGGGCGAGCGCGCCATGGGCACGCTGCTGGGCAAGCAACACCCGGCCTATGCCACCGTCGCCGCCGGCAAGCCCTACACGGGGCGCGCCATGCTCTTTGGCCGCGCCTACATGACGCACTACGAGCCGATCAAGAGCGACGCGGGCAAGGTCGTGGGCCTTCTCTTCGTTGGCTACGACCTCGACGCCTTCGAGGCCGCCATGGACCGCATGGCCACCAGCGCGAAGTTCTTCAAGCACGGCGGCACCTACATCGTCGCCATGCCCAAGGACCCGTCCAAGGCCCTGCTCGCGGCCCATCCGACCGCCAAGGGCAAGCTGCTGTCCAGCGTCGCGCCGGGCTTCGAGAAGCTGCTGGCCGAACAGACCGCCAATGCCGTGGTGCTTGACGATGTGCCGGACGTGCTCGGCAATGGCCAGAGCGACAACTTCGCCATCGCGCGCAAGAGCGAGAAGACCGGCTACTGGGTCGTCGCCCAGGTCTCGCACAGCGAGGCGGGTGCGGCCGGCCGCACCATGCTGTGGTTCTTCTGCGGTGCGCTGGCGCTGACGGCCGTGGGCCTGGGCTTCGGACTGCTGTGGATGATGCGCCGCTGGGTCGCGCAGCCTTTGGCTTCGCTGCAGCGCGGCGTCGGCGCCATTGCGGAGGGCGACCTGAGCCAGTCGGTCAGCAGCAGCCGCAACGACGAGATCGGCGCGCTGATCCAGGACACCGAACGCATGCGCGAGCGGCTGGCCACGACCATTGGCACCGTGCGCAATTCGGTCGACAGCATCGGCACCGCCAGCAGCGAGATCGCCACGGGCAATCTGGACCTCAGCCAGCGCACCGAGCAGACCGCCAGCAATCTGCAGAACGCCGCCTCATCGCTGAGCCAGTTGACGGGCACCGTGCGGCAGACGGCCGACTCGGCCCGCACGGCCAATCAGCTGGTCCAGTCGGCCGTGTCGGCGGCAACGCGCGGCGGCGAGGTGGTCGGCCAGGTCGTCACGACGATGGACGACATCAACACGGCCAGCAAGAAGATCGCCGACATCATCGGCACCATCGATGGCATTGCCTTCCAGACCAACATCCTGGCGCTCAACGCCGCTGTGGAAGCCGCCCGGGCCGGCGAACAGGGCCGCGGCTTTGCGGTCGTGGCCGGCGAGGTGCGTTCGCTGGCGGGGCGCAGCGCGGAGGCAGCCAAGGAGATCAAGGCCCTGATCGGCAACAGCGTCGAGCGCGTCGAGAACGGCGCCCGACTGGTGCAGACGGCGGGCACGACGATGGGCGAGATCGTCTCCAGCGTGCAGCGGGTGCAGGACATCATTGGCGAGATCAGCTCGGCCGCCACCGAGCAGAGCGAGGGCATCGCCTCGGTCAACACGTCCGTCGTGCAGCTCGACCAGATGACGCAGCAGAACGCCGCGCTGGTGGAGGAGTCTGCGGCGGCCGCCGAGAGCCTGAAGGAACAGGCCCAGCGCCTGGTCGAGGCGGTGGCCGTGTTCCGGGTCGAGGGCAGCGAGCCGCACCGCGCATCGGCGCCGCGCGCCCCAGCACCCAAGGCCGCTCCTACCGTCGCACCCAAGCCGGCGCCCAAAGCCACCACCGCGCCGCGCGCTGCTGCGCCGGCGCCGAAACCGGTTGCGAAGCCAGCCCCCGTCGCCGCGCCTCGACCCGCCCCACCGGCTCCGGCCCCAGCCACCGCGGAAGGCGACTGGGAGACCTTCTAGAAAAAAGGCCCGCTGATGCGGGCCTTGCTTCGTCCGGCTGCGCGCCTCAGGCCCGCTCGGCCACCCAGGCAGCGACGCTGTTCAGCGCAGCTGCCACGCCCGCCGGCTGCGTGCCGCCGGCCATGGCGAGGTCGGGCTTGCCGCCGCCCTTGCCACCCACCTGCTGGGCAACGAAGTTGACCAGCTCGCCGGCCTTGACCTTGCCAATGCTGTCGGCCGTCACACCGGCCGCAAGCTGAACCTTGTCGCCGTCCACGGCGGCCAGCACGATGGCCGCCGTCTTCAGCTTGTCCTTGAGCTTGTCCATGGTCTCGCGCAGGGTCTTGGCGTCGGCGCCTTCGAGCTTGGCGGCCAGCACCTTGATGCCCTTGACGTCGACGGCCTGGGCCATCAGCTCGTCGCCCTGGGCGGACGCCAGCTTGCTCTTGGCGGCCGAGAGTTCCTTCTCCAGCGCGCGGATCTGGTCAAGCACCGCATGCAGGCGACTTTCGAGTTCGCTCGGGGCCGTCTTCAGGGCCTGTGCGGCGGACTGGACGGTGGCTTCGAGCGACTGCAGATAGGCCAGCGCGTTGTCGCCGGTGACGGCCTCGATGCGGCGGATGCCCGCAGCGACGCCGCCTTCGGCCACGATCTTGAACAGGCCGATGTCGCCGGTCGCCTTCACGTGCGTGCCGCCGCAAAGTTCCTTGGAGCTGCCGATGGAGAGCACGCGCACCGTGTCGCCGTACTTCTCGCCGAACAGCATCATGGCGCCCGACTTCTGCGCGTCGTCCAGCGCCATGACCTGCGCCTGCGCACCAGCGTTGCCGAGGATCTCGGCATTGACGATGGCCTCGATCTCGCGGATCTGCTCGGCCGTCACCGGCGCGTTGTGCGCGAAGTCGAAGCGCGTGCGCTCGGCGTTCACGAGGGAGCCCTTCTGCTGCACGTGGGCGCCCAGCACTTCGCGCAGGGCCTTGTGCATCAGGTGGGTCGCGCTGTGGTTGCGCACGGTCTTGGCGCGGCGCTCGGTGTCGACGCGGGCGACGAGCACATCGCCGACCTTGACCGAGCCCTCCACCACCTGGCCATGGTGGCCGAACACATCGGCCTGGATCTTCAGCGTGTCGCCTACAACGACGCGCGTCGTGCCGTTGCGCAGCTCGCCGGCGTCACCGACCTGGCCGCCGCTTTCGGCATAGAAGGGCGTGCGGTCCAGCACGATGACGGCGTCGTCGCCGGCGCGAGCTTCTTCGACCTGCGCGCCATCCACGTAGACGGCCGTGACCGTTGCCGTCTCGACGACGAGGCCGTCGTAACCGTGGAACTCGGTCGGCGCGCCGCTGTAGGCCAGCCCCTGGGCCATCTTGAACTTGCCGGCAGCGCGGGCGCGGTTCTTCTGCTCTTCAAGCAGCTCGTTGAAGCGCGCCTCGTCCACCGCCACGCCGCGCTCGCGGCAGACATCGGCGGTCAGGTCGACCGGGAAGCCGTAGGTGTCGTGCAGCTTGAAGGCGGTGTCGCCGTCGACGTTGCCGCCCTTGGCGAGGGCCGCTTCGAGGATCTCCATGCCGGTGGCGATGGTCTGGAAAAAGCGCTCTTCCTCCACCTTCAGCACTTCGGTCACGCGTCCTTGAGCTTGACGCAACTCGGGATAGGCCTCGCCCATCTCGGCGCTGAGTGCGGCCACCAGCTTGTGGAAGAACGGCGTGCGAGCGCCCAGCTTGTAGCCGTGGCGGATGGCACGGCGGGCGATGCGACGCAACACGTAGCCACGGCCGGCGTTGCCGGGAATGACGCCGTCGACGACCGTGAACGAGCAGGCGCGGATATGGTCGGCGATGACCTTCAGCGACGGGCTGTCCTTGTCGCAGTCGCCGCCACCAGCTGCGTCAACAGCCGACTTGGCGGCCGCCAGCAGGTTCACGAAGGTGTCGATCTCGTAGTTGGAATGCACGTGCTGCAGCACGGCCGCCAGCCGCTCCAGGCCCATGCCTGTGTCCACCGACGGCTTGGGCAGCGGGTGCATCACGCCGTCCTCGGTCCGGTTGAACTGCATGAAGACGTTGTTCCAGATCTCGATGTAGCGGTCGCCGTCCTGCTCGGCCGAGCCCGGGGGGCCGCCGGCCACGTCGGGGCCGTGGTCGTAGAAGATCTCGGTGCAGGGGCCGCAGGGGCCGGTGTCGCCCATCATCCAGAAGTTGTCGGACATGTAGCGCGCGCCCTTGTTGTCGCCGATGCGCACGATGCGCTCGGCGGGCACGCCCACGGTCTTGTTCCAGATGTCGTAGGCCTCGTCGTCCTCGCTGTAGACGGTGACCCAGAGCTTGTCGGCCGGCAGCGCGAAGTTGACCGTCAGCAGCTCCCAGGCATAGCTGATCGCATCCTTCTTGAAGTAGTCGCCGAAGCTGAAGTTGCCCAGCATCTCGAAGAAGGTGTGGTGGCGCGCGGTGTAGCCGACGTTGTCCAGGTCGTTGTGCTTGCCGCCTGCGCGGATGCATTTCTGGCTGGTGGTGGCGCGCGAGTAGGCACGCTTGTCGAAGCCCAGGAACACGTCCTTGAACTGGTTCATGCCCGCGTTGGTGAACAGCAGCGTTGGGTCATCGCCCGGCACGACAGGGCTGGACGCGACGATCTGGTGGCCTTTCGACTCGAAGAACTTCAGAAAGGTTTGGCGGATCTCGGCGGCTTTCATTCCGGGGCTTCCTGGGTGAAATGGTCGGTGACAAAGAGGGGCGATTGTAGGGAGGGGGCATGGCTGGCCAGCGTTAGAGTGCCGGGCAATTCGACTGGAGAGCCCCGATGGACGCGAATTCCCCGCTGGATGCACTGGACGACCCCGGCCTGTTGCGCAGCCAGGCGCTGATCAATGGCGAATGGGTGGGCGGCAGCACCAGCTTTGCCGTGACCGACCCTGCCACCCGCCGCGAGCTGGCCCAGGTGCCCAATCTTGGCCGTGCGGACGCCCAAGAAGCAATCGCTGCCGCCGCCAACGCGCTGAACGCCTGGCGCGCCAAGCCCGCCAAGGAGCGGGCTGCGGTGCTGGTGCGCTGGCAGCAGCTGCTGGTCAAGCACGCCGACGACCTGGCGCGGCTGATGACGGCCGAGCAGGGCAAGCCCCTGGCCGAGGCACGCGGCGAGGTCATCTACGGCGCGAGTTTTCTCGACTGGTTTGCCGAGGAAGGCAAGCGCGTCTACGGCGAAACCATCCCGACGACCGACCCGACCAAGCGCTACCTGGTCATCAAGCAGGCGGTCGGCGTCTGCGCGGCCATCACGCCCTGGAACTTCCCGCTGGCGATGATCACGCGCAAGGTCGCACCGGCCCTGGCCGCCGGCTGCACCGTCATCATCAAGCCCGCCGAGGCGACGCCGCTGACGGCGCTCGCCGCCGCGGAGCTGGCCCAGCGCGCCGGCATGCCCGCCGGCGTGCTGAACGTGCTGACCGCTGATTCGCAGCAGTCCATCGAGATCGGCCAGGTGCTGTGCGAGAGCGACGTCGTGCGCCACCTGTCCTTCACTGGCTCCACCGAAGTCGGCCGCATCCTGATGCGGCAGTGCGCGCAGACCGTCAAGAAGCTCAGCCTGGAGCTGGGCGGCAATGCGCCCTTCATCGTCTTCGACGACGCCGACCTGGATTCGGCGGTGGATGGCGCGCTGGCCAGCAAATACCGCAACGCCGGCCAGACCTGCGTCTGCGCCAACCGCATCTATGTGCAGGCGGGTGTCTACGACGCCTTCCTGGACAAGCTGGCGGCCAAGGTGGCGACGCTGAAGACGGGCAACGGCTTCGAGAGTGGCGTCAACGTCGGCCCGCTGATCGACGAAGCGGCGCTGCAGAAGGTCGAGACCCACGTCGCGGATGCCATCGCGCTCGGCGCCAAGCTGTTGGCCGGCGGCAAGCGCGTCGAAGGCGGCGTCGGCCATTTCTTCGAGCCCACGCTGCTGGCCGACGCGACGCCGCAGATGCTGTGCTCGCGCGAGGAAACCTTCGGCCCGGTGGCGCCGGTGTTCAAGTTCCAGACCGAGGCCGATGCCGTCCAGCTGGCCAACGCCACCGAGTTCGGCCTGGCCAGCTACTTCTACAGCCGCGACATCGGCCGCATCTTCCGCGTCAGCGAGGCGCTGGAGTACGGCATGGTGGGCGTCAACACCGGGCTGATCTCGACCGCCGAGGTGCCGTTCGGCGGCGTCAAGCAATCCGGCCTGGGCCGTGAGGGCGCTCGCCAAGGCATCGAGGACTATGTCGAGGTGAAGTACATCTGCCTGGGCGACATTCAGAAATAGGGGACCGCACCAAAAAAGGGGGCCCTTGTGGGGCCCCCTTGCATTGACGGGGCCGATGAGGCGGCCCTGTCTTTCTTGCTCGGTGCTTAAAACTCGTACTTGGCCGTGACTTGCATGGCCCAGGCCGACTCGCCCTTGTTGTTCTTGGTGACGTAGTCGAACGGCGTACCGACGGCGTAGATGGTCTTGCCGGTGGTGGGGTCGATGCCAGCGGTGTTGACGAAGGCGCGACGGTTGCCGCCGTTGCTGGTGAAGGTGATTTCGTCAATGCGGCCGTAGCGCTTGTTGACCAGGTTGCCGAAGTTCAGGATGTCCAGCGAGATGATGCCCTTGTGTCCGGAGAAGAAGCCGGGCACTTCCTGGCTCAGGCGCACGTCGATGGTGTTGCTGAACTTGGAACGCGCCGAATTGCGCGGCACCACACGGCCCTTGTACTTGCTCAGACCCGCGTCACCCTCGACGATGCTCCAGAACAGCGTTTCAGCGGCGGCCGACGAGTTGGCCACCGTGTTGCTGCTGCCCGTACCCTGCAAGCGGAACAGCACCTCGCCCGAACCCGGGGCTTTGGGAACGTACATCAGGTCATTGCCGGCGATGCCGTCACCGTTGTAGTCGCTGCCATAGGTCCAGCTGTAGGGCTTGCCGTCGCGGCCTTCGTAGAAGGCGCCGAAGGTGGTCTTGTACTTGCCGAAGAAGGCCTTGCTGAAGTTGACGCCGGCGTTGACGCGCTCACGGATCAGGTAGGACGAGTCAGATGCAACGTCCTCGTTCGGATTGAAGACCGCGGTGCCGCGGAAGTTCGAATGCGCGGTCGACGAGGTCAGCGGGCTGACTTCCGTGGCCGACGTGCGGGTATAGGCAAGGTTCCAGCTCAACGCTGGAGAGACCTGCTGCGACAGCGACAGCGTCACGGCATTGCCGCCACCCTTGGTCGTACGCGCCACCGAGGTGATGTGGCTGGTCGGCTCGGTCACATAAGCACGGTTGGCTCCGTCCTGGAAACGCGCGGCGGGTGTGCCGGTCGGGCATGCAACAGTGGTGCTGCCCGCAGCCCAGCACAGAGGGTTCACACCCGACGCGTTCCAGAACATGTTGCGGCCGTCCGGCGCCGTTCGGGTAGGCGCGCCGAGGTTCAGGGACTTGTAGTAAATGGCGTCCTTGACCTTGGTATGCAGCCAGTCCACACCGAAGGTCAGGTTGTACCAAGGCAATTCGGTGTCGAAGGCCAGGTTGGCTTTCCAGACCGAGGGCTGCTTCACATCGGGATCGATGAAGTCGACCTTGGCCGCGGGCGTCGTGCCCTGCACGTTAGGCTGTGCGTCGGGGTTCGCCGAGTACTTCAGCGTGGTCGGGCAGGGGTTGCTGCCACCGCTGGCGCACGACAGGTTGACCGTGGCCATACCAGTACCCTGGAACGGGTTGGTCAGCCACACGTTCATGGCACCGCCCTGGAACAAGCCCGCGCCACCACGCACCTGCGACTTCTTCTTGTCGAACAGGTCCAGCTTCCAGTTGAAGCCCACGCGCGGTTGAACAAGCTGCGTACCGTTCAGCACGTTGGTGTTGCTGCGACCGAACAGCGTGCTGGCGGTCGGGTTGGCAATGGGCGCATCCGGCGTGTCGACCCGCTCGACACGGACGCCGCCAGTCACGTTCAGGTTGCGATTGACCTTCCAGGTGTCTTGCAGGAAAACGCCCAGCGTGTTCAATGTCCAGTTTGCGGCGCCGTCCTGCAGCGTCTTGCCGGCAAGAGGGAACTGCAGCGTGTAGCTGAACGGTGTGCCGGCCAGCCAGTCGCCCACCGGGTTTGCGCTTTGGAAGACGTAGGTGCCCTTGGTGTTCTGCAAGAAGGCGTTGAAGATGTCGTTCTTCTCGTAGTCGAAGCCGAACTTGATCTCATGGTCACCCATGAAGTAGGTGCCCGCGAAGAACGCGCTTTGCGTCTTCGTCGCCAGGTTGTTGAAGTGGCGGCTGTTCTCCGTACCGAAGATCAGCGTGCGGAAGGTGCTGGGGTTGCCGATCGTCGACGGCGTGGTCCACGTCAGGCTGACCTGCGGCATGTTGCTGTTGTTCTGCGGCGCCGACGTGTAGTCGCTCGACGAAAGCTTCAGCTCCGTGCTGAAGTTGTCGGTCCAGTCCGAGAACAGCTGAGCGGTCACGTTCTCCAGCGTCTTGTTCTGGCTGTAGAAGCGCGAGGACATCGACAGCGTGGAAGCACTGAAGGTTGTGAACTGCGGCTCCGACTCCTCCGACTTCGTGTAGAGGATGTTGAAGCGGTGCGAATCGCTGATGTTCCAGTCCAGCTTCAGCACCAGGTCCTTTGACGTGAGATTGACGTCGGACGGCACGTCTGTGCTGCCGATATCAATGCCGTAGACCTTGCCGGCGTCCTGGGCAGCCTTGATCTGCTCGGGGGAAATGTCGATGTTGGTCAGCGAACTACCCTTGGGGCCGAAGCTCGGGGCATTGCGGCTGCTCTTCAATTCTTCGTAGTTGGCGAAGAAGAACAGCTTGTCCTTGATGATGGGACCGCCCAGGTTGGCGCCCTTCGTTTCTTCCTTAAAAGCCGGTGGGCCGGAGTAGCTGCCGCCGTTGGTGCGGGTGTACCGATCTCCCGCCATGCTGTCATCGCGGAAGACGTAATAGACGCTGCCCTTGAACTCGTTGGTGCCCGACTTGGTGACGGCGTTGATGTTGGCGCCTGTGTAGCCCCTCTGGGTCGTGTCGTAGTTCGACAGGTTGATCTGCACCGCCTGAATCGCCTCGATGGAGATCGGCTGCTTGTTCATCGGCAGGTTGTTGGCCTCCAGGCCGAACTTGTCGTTGATCGACACGCCGTCGACAGTGATGGAGTTGAAACGCGAGTTCTGGCCGGCGGCGGAGATCTCGCCCCGTTCTTTGTCGGTTTGGCTCAGGCGAGGGTCCAGCCGCGCGTAGTCCTGCAGGCTGCGCTGGATGGAGGCGTAGGCCTCCAGTTCCTGGCGACCCAGCTGGGTGCCGCTGCCCATCGTGTCGCTGCTGAACTTGCTGTTGGCAGAGGCACTGCCCGTCACGACGACGGTCGCCAGCTGGTTACCGCCGAGCATGAAGTCCACCGCAGTCGTTTCGGCGAGCTGCAGGTAGACGTCTTCACGGACGTCACGGTCCGCACCCTTGCTGATCGTGACGGTGTACGGGCCGCCGACGCGCAGACCGCGCGCGGAGTAGCGGCCATCTGCATCGGTCACCTGCGTGCTGGACGAACCCGACTCGCGGTGAAGAATGGTCACCGTGGCGCCGGCCACCGGCACGCCACCAGAGCCGAGCACCCGGCCACCAATGGCGGCCGTCGTGTTCTGCGCCATCACCGGCGCTGCGGCCACGATAGCGACGGCGGCGCACAGCGCCGACAGCGGGAATCCGGACCCAAACCTGTTGCTCATCCCAATCACTCCTGTTGTGCGCGCAGCAGCGGCGCGGCTGATGTGTCGAAAGTTGTCATGCAAACGTCATGCGACGTGGGCGTGGTTGCGTGGCAAGCGCGCAAGAAGACGCCGCCGCAACGATCAGCGAATTGTCATGACTTTCCGTGACAGAACTTTACGGGTAAGTCAGAAGTGGCCATTTCTAGACGTCCGCTCCCAGCCGGCGCACCGCGGGGGTGCATTCCGTTCGGTGACTTAATTCGCCGCGGCAGGAGAAATTACCGTGATGTTGGCCCGCCCTGCACCAATCTAGTGCGCCTAACTGCGCATGTAAACGCCCGAACGTCGTCGCCGCGCTGTCGCAAAACCGCGACAAACTGGTCGCATGCGCGCACTTCTAAGATCGCGCCCTCCCAAATGACCTCTGCCATGGCCTCGACTCACTACTTCCATCTCGGCGCCGTTGCCTTGGCCGCCTTGCTGGCCGGCTGCGCCACGCAGCAGCCGGCCAAGACCGGCGAGTTGACTTTGTTGTCCATCAACGACTTCCACGGTCACATCCAGCCGGCCAAGCCGACGCCACTGATGCCGCGCTTGCCCGACCCCGCCACGGGCGAGGTCAAGCCCCAGGCGGCGGGCGGTGTCGCGCACCTGGCCACCGCGCTGGCCCAGTTGAAAGCCAAGCACCCCGACGCCCTCCTCGTTGCCGGTGGCGATCTGATCGGCGCGTCGCCGCTGATCTCGAATTTGTTGCGCGACGAGCCGACGCTGGCGGCCTTGTCTGAACTCGGCATCGCGGCCAGTGCCCTGGGCAACCACGAGCTTGATGCCGGGCTGCCCGAACTGCTGCGTCAGGCGCGCGGCGAATGCGGCGCGAACGGCTGCCTGTGGCCGGGCTACAAGGGTCCGGGGTTCCCGTTCCTGGGCGCCAACGTGCTGGACGCCAACACTGGCAAGCCGCTGCTGCCGACCCACGTGATCAAGCAGACCGGCGGCTGGAAGGTCGCCATCGCCGGCGTCGCGACGCGCGACACGCCCAAGGTCATCGTCGCCAGGGCCATCCAGGGCATTCGCTTCGCCGACGAGGTCGACACGCTGAACGCCCTGGTACCCCAGCTCAAGGCCGAGGGCGCAGAGGTGCTGGTCGCCGTCATGCACGAGGGCGGCGTGCAGGGCCGCGACGCCGGCGCCAACGACCCCACCTATGCCTGTCCAACGCTGACGGGCCGCGTGCATGACATCGCCAAGCGCCTCGACCCCGCCTACGCCGTCATCATCGGCGGCCACACACATCAGGCCTACACCTGCAAGATCAATGGCCGCCTCGTCGTCCAGGCCGGCAGCTATGGCGGCTGGGTGACCGAGAGCCGCCTCAAGCTCGACGCCAGCGGCCGCGTGCTCGACGCCCAGGCCGTCAATCACCCGGTGCTGCAGTCGGTGTACGCGCCCAACCCCGCACTGGCCGCGCTCGTCGCACAAGCCGCGGCGCTGACCGAGGCCACCCGCAACAAGCCGGTCGCCACGCTGCCCCACGGTGCAGTCCGTTTCCCCAAGGAGCCCCACGGCGACGCCCCGCTCGGCAACCTGATTGCCGACAGCCAGCTCGCCTTTGCGCGCAAGCAGGGCCCGGCCGACGTCGCTTTCATGAACCCAGGTGGCATTCGCACCGACCTGATCGTCACGCCCGGCAAGCCCACGACGATGAGCGACCTGCTGGCCATCCAGCCGTTCGGCAACGAACTGGTCGCGCTGACGCTCACCGGCCAGCAACTGCTCGACATCCTTCAGCGCCAGCTGCCCAAGGGCAACGCCGCGCCGCGCATGCTGCAACCTTCGTCCACGCTGCGCTACCAATGGCGCAAGGGCCCAGGCGGCATGGGCGAACTGGTGAACCCGCGCATCAACGGCGAGCCGATTGACCCGGCACGCAACTACCGCGTCGTCGTCAACAACTTCCTGTCGGAGGGCGGTGACGACCAGGCCGGTTTCAAGCATGGCAAGGACCGCGCCGTGCTCGGCACCGACATCGACGCGCTCGTGCAGATGCTGCGCGACACGCCCGACGCCATCTTGCAGACCGCGCCGGGCCGCATCGTTCGCGAATGAGTCGGTCCTAGGGCAAACCTGTAACCCCTTGTAGCTACCCCGCATCAGCCGCCTGGCGAGCCCGTCCTAGACTCGAAGCGCCTGGCATTGCTCGCCGGGCTCCAGCAGTTCGGGGGAGCGATGGCATGGGACATGCAGGGTGGCGCTGATGCCGAGCCGCGGCCCGGCCCTGGTGCGGGCACGTCCTTGTCGGGCCCGGGGGGCGCAGCCAGTCCGCTGATCCGCGATGTCATCGCCCACCTGCCATGCGGCCTGGCCGTCTTCGACGCCGAGCGCCGGCTGCTGGTGCATAACGCGGAGTTCGAGCGCCTGCTGAACGTCCCGGCCTCGCTGTTCGAAGAACCACCGCTGCGCTTCGACGACCTCGTGCTCTTCTTCGCCGCGCGCGGCGACTATGGCGAGGGCGACCAGGCTCGCGCCTCGGTCGATGCTGCGCTGGCCCTGGGCCGCGACCAGCGGGCCAATCGCCTGGAAACGTATCGGACCGGCGGCCGCCTCATCGAAGCCCGCACCGCGCCACTGCCCGACGGGGGCCTGGTGCTGACCTGCCTGGACCTGACGCCCCAGGCCCAGGCCCGCCTCGCCGCCGAGCGCGCATCGCAGGCCAAGACGCACTTCCTGGCCAACATGAGCCACGAGATCCGCACGCCGATGAACGCCGTGCTCGGCATGTTGCGGCTGCTGCAGAAGACGCCGCTGGACGCCCGCCAGCGCGACTATGCCGTCAAGAGCGAGGGCGCCGCGCGCGGCCTGCTGGGCCTGCTCAACGACATCCTCGACTTCTCCAAGATCGAGGCCGGCCGGCTCGGGCTGGACCCGCACCCCACGCGGCTCGACGAATTGCTGCGCGACCTCTCCGTCATCCTTGCCGCCAACGTCGACAAGCGCGAGATCGAGCTGCTCTTCGACCTCGACCCCGCGCTGCCGCCCGTCATCCTGGCCGACGCCCTGCGCCTGCAGCAGGTGCTGATCAACCTGACCGGCAATGCGCTCAAGTTCACGCAGGCCGGTGAGGTCGTGCTGCGCATCAACCGCGTCTCGCAGACAGCCAGCGGCGTCGTGCTGGACTTTGCCGTGCGCGACACCGGCATCGGCATCCCGCCCGACCAGTTGAAGCGCATCTTCTCGGGCTTCACGCAGGCGGAAGCCTCGACTGCACGGCGCTTTGGCGGCACCGGCCTGGGCCTGGCCATCAGCCGCCGCCTGGTGCGGCTGATGGGCGGCGACATCCATGTCGAAAGCACGCCCGGCCGCGGCAGCTGCTTCAGCTTCTCACTGAGCTTTCCGCTGCCTGCCGACGAAGCTGTACCGGCACCGCTTCAAGCGCGACAAACCCTCGTCGTCGACGACCACGCCGAGGCGCGCCGCGTCATCGGCAGCCTGGCCGGGTCGCTCGGCTGGCAGGTCCGCTCGGCCGCCGGCGGCGCCGAGGCCCTGGCGCTGGCCGCAGCGCAGCCGCCTGAGGTCATCCTGCTCGACTGGGTCATGCCCGGCATGGACGGCTGGCAGACCGCCGTGCGCCTGCGCCAGCAGCTCGGCGCCGGCCCGCTGATCCTCATGGTCACCAGTCATGACCGCGAGCATCTGGCGCAGCGCAGCGCCACCGAGCAGGCCCTGCTCGACGGCTTTCTGGTCAAGCCCGTCACCGCGGCCATGCTCAGCCAGGCCGTCGACGCCGCCCTGCAGGCGCG
Organism: Pelomonas sp. Root405; assembly: GCF_001425165.1. GTDB lineage: Bacteria > Pseudomonadota > Gammaproteobacteria > Burkholderiales > Burkholderiaceae_C > Pelomonas. The sequence goes on along the minus strand of NZ_LMDU01000001.1, from coordinate 970,417 downwards.
CAGCAACGACGGCTGTCCGCCCGAACCGGCGCAGCAGCGCCTGGCTGGCCTGCAACTGCTTGTCGTCGAAGACAACCCCGGCAACCAGCAGGTCACCCGCGAGTTGCTTGAACTCGAAGGTGCCGCCGTCACGCTCGCTGGCGATGGCCAGCAGGCGCTGACGCTGCTGGCGCAAACGCGCGGCCAGCGCGGCTTCGACGCCGTGCTGATGGACGTGCAGATGCCCGTCATGGACGGCATCACTGCCACCCGGCTGCTGCGCCGCCAGCTCGGCCTGAGCCTGCCCGTCGTCGCGATGACGGCGGGCGCCCTCGACACCGAACGCCAGGCCTGTCTGGACGCTGGCATGGACGAGCACATCGGCAAGCCCTTCGACCCCGACACCCTGGTCGCCGTGCTCAGGCGCCGCTGCGGCGCCGCGCCGGTGCCAGGCAAGGCTGCGTCGGCGACGCTGCCGCCCGCGCTGCTGGCCGACGCCGGCCGCGCCGGCATCGCGCTGGCCGAGGCGCTGGCGCGCATGTCGGGCCGGGTCGAACTCTTCGAGCGCACGCTCGCCGCGTTGCACGAGCAGGACCGCAAGCTGGCCCGGGCGCTGGCCGAGGGCGGCCGCACCGCCACGCGCGGCCTGCACGGCTACCGCGGCTTGGCGGCCATGTTGGGTGCAGGCGAACTGGCCGCACTGGCTGCCGAAGGTGAACACGCCGCTGAGCCCGATGCCGACTGGCGCAGCCGCTTTCTCGAACGCCGTCAGGTCGACCTCGCCGCGCTGGACCGCCTGGCCGCGAACCTGTCTGCCCGCCAGGCCCTGCACGACAGTCATGCCGAGGCCGACAAGCCCGCCGCGCCGGGCAGCCTGACGCAGCGCCTGGATACGCTCGCCACGCTGCTGGATGGCGCTGATCTCGAAGCCCTGGACGCGCATCAGGCTCTGCGCGGTCAGCTGCCGGCCGAGCCTGCCGCCGAACTGGACGACGCCATGGCCGCCCTCGACTTTCCGACCGCATTGACGCTGTGCCGCCGCCTGCGCGCCACGCTGGAGGCCCGGCCATGATGCAGCTGTCCCTGCCCGACCGCAGCCCGCTGCAGCCGGGACATGCACCCAGCGGCCGCCGTCCGCGCCTGCTCATCGTCGACGACCAGCCCGTCAACATCCAGGCCCTGCACCGCGTCTTCGCGGCCGACTGCCAGGTGCTGATGGCCACCGACGGGCCACGCGCCCTGCAGCTCTGCCGCGACCGCCAGCCCGACCTGGTGCTGCTGGACGTGCAGATGCCCGGCATGGACGGCCACCAGCTGTGCGCCGAGATGAAGGCCGACCCGCTGCTGCGCGCCATCGCCGTCATCTTCGTCACCTCGCAGGACCATCCCGACGAAGAGACCCGCGCCCTGGACGCTGGCGCGGCCGACTTCATCACCAAGCCCTTCAATCCCAGCATCGTGCGTGCCCGGGTGCGCACCCAGCTGACGCTGAAGGCCCAGTCCGACCTGCTGCGCGAGCTCGCCTTCATCGACGGCCTGACCGGCGTGCACAACCGGCGCCACTTCGACGAACGCTTCGTCGCCGAGGCCCGCCGCGCCCAGCGCACCCGCGCGCCGCTGGCCATCGTGCTGGCCGACGTCGACCACTTCAAGCGCTACAACGACGCGCTGGGGCACCTCGCCGGCGACGACTGCCTGCGCCGCGTTGCCACCGCCCTGCGCGCCTGCCTGCGCCGGCCCAGCGACCTGCTGGCGCGCTATGGCGGCGAGGAATTCGTCTGCCTGCTGCCCGACACCGACCTGGCCGGCGCCATCGGCGTGGCGCAGTTGATGGAGGACACGGTGCGCGCGCAGGCGCTGCCGCATCCGGGCGTGGAAGGCTGCCTGACCATCAGCCTCGGTGTGGCCGCGGGCACGCAGGCCCAGGGGCTGGTCGAGGCGGCGGATCGGGCGCTGTATCTGGCCAAGGCGGCGGGGCGCGGGCGTGTGAGCTGGGTGGACGGCTGACAATAGACCAAGCGTCTGCAACCCTCTCAACCGCGCATGGTCCAGCATCTTCTGAGCGACACGCTCGCCCCATTCAGATGGTCCAACGAGCCAGCCGCCTGGCATGTGGGCGACGCCCTCGAAATCACGACACGCCCCGACACCGACTACTGGCAGCGCACGCACTACGGCTTCAGGCGCGACAACGGCCACTTCTTCTTCGTGGCGGTGACGGGCGACTTCAGCCTGACCGCCTGGCTCTGGTTCACGCCCAATGCCCAGTACGACCAATGCGGCGTCATGTGCCGGGCAAGCGCTGACACCTGGATCAAGGCCTCCGTGGAATACGAGCCCGACGGCCCCAGCCGCCTCGGCTCGGTCGTGACGAATCTCGGCTACTCCGACTGGGCCACTCAAGACGTTGACTCGACGCTGAACCGGCTCTGGTATCGCCTCAGTCGACGCGGCGCCGACTTTTGCGTCGAGTCTTCGGCGAACGGCACGACGTGGCAGCAGCTGCGCATCGCGCATCTGCACGACTGCCCCGATGAGATCGACGTGGGCGTGTATGCCTGCAGCCCGGTCGGGCCGGGGTTCGGGTGTCGGGTACAGGCGCTGCAGTTCGGGGCGAACGACTGGCGCGCGATGGGCACATGAGGCTCGGACCCTCTAAATGAAAGGCATCCTGGACTTCAGCTCTTGGGAAGGCGCATTGACCACGCTCATCGGTCTTGCCGTGGTGTCACTTGTGGCCGTCAGCATCCGCTTGCTGCTGATGCAGACCGTGCAGCAGCGGCGTGAACGCGCAAACCGCCAGATCAACGAACGCTTGAAGACGCTCATCGCGGCCTACAAAACGCTTGGCGGCTCATTCACCGGTGACTTGAGCGTCGACCCGAGTCACCTCCGGGAGCTGCGGACCGCACAGCTTGAACGCGGGACACCCGGGATCGACTCACCCGGGTCCGAGCGGCGCCGGCGCCTGCGTGACGCGGTCGAAGCGGCCCTGTCCGATGTCATCCTGCTTGGCACGGCTGAGCAGGTGCGTCTGGCGGCGCAGGTTGCCGGCGACATGGTGGCGGGTCGCAACGTCGAGACTGGCGCGCTGGTGGTGTCGCTGCGGACCTTCATCCGGGAGGTGCTGGACCTTGATGCGGTTCCGGCCGATGTGCTCGTGCCCCGGCAGGGGCCGCTGCGGCCCGCGACGGGCAACGCGCGCGGAAGGAGCGGCGCCGGGGATGCGGCCGGAAAAGCCAGGGGGGCAAGGCAAGCCGACGGCGGTTCCGGCTTGGGCGGCGGCTTGACGGAGGGTGGTACTGTGGGAGCTGGGCGGGATGGGCAGGGCCAGCCTTGAGCGGGTTCGGCGGGGGTGAAGGGAATGCGCGGAATCGGCTGTGACCGATTCCTCGGCCTCGCTCGCGCTCGGCCCGTGCCTGCGGCACGTTCAAGGACAGCCACTGGCTGTCCTTGAACGAACCCCGGTGGGTTCTCATCCCAAGACCCTTTCCAAATGCGGAACGGCCCTTGAAGGGGCCGTCTCGCATTTGGAGCGGGTGATGGGAATCGAACCCACGTAGTCAGCTTGGGAAGCTGAAGTTCTACCATTGAACTACACCCGCAATGGGGCGCGAGTTTACGTGATGGCCAAGCCGGTCAGCCGTTGTAGGACGAAGCCGCAACCTGTCCGCAGCGTTGCGCCGCAGGGCGGGCGCGCTCTAGCATCCGTGCCCCAACAACCGCCGAACGGCAGGACATCGATATGAACAACAAGGCACGACAGATCCTCACCTCGGTCCTGGCTGCATCCCTGGTCTTTGGCAGCATGGCCCAGGCCGCGCCGACGGCGCTGATCAGCACCGAGCAGGCGGCTGCAGCACTTCAGCCCGAGCGCAGCGCCGCGCATGCCCGCTTGCATGAGGCGCTGGACCGCGCCGACCTGGCCGCGATGCTGCAGGCCCGCGGCGTGTCCACCGACGAGATGCGCGCCCGCGTCGATGCGCTGACCGATGCCGAGGCGCAGCAGATGCTCACGCAGATCGACGAGGCCCCTGCCGGCAGTGCCGACATCGTGGGGGTGCTGTTCACGGTCTTCATCATCCTGCTGGTGACCGACATCCTCGGCCTGACGAAGATCTTCCCGTTCACGCGCTCGGTGCGTTGATCGCCCGGCTGGCAGCTGCACTGGCCGCGCTGCTGCTGAGCGGCTGCGCGGCCTTCTTCACGCCGCCGCAAACGGCCGCCCTGCTGGCCGAGCGCCCCACCGACCTGCCGCTCACCGCCGAGCGCGACGAGGTGCCGTTCTACGCGCAGACGCGTGACCACTGCGGCCCGGCGGCCCTTGCCACCGTGCTGGCCGACGCCGGCCTGCCCGCCGACCCGAACCGGCTGGCCGATGCCGTCTTCCTGCCTTCACGCGCCGGCAGCCTGCAGCTGGAGATGCTCGGCGGCGCGCGCCGCCAGGGCGCTGTCGCAACGCGCCTGCCGCCCGAACTGCAGGCGCTGCTGCGCGAGGTGGCCGCTGGCCATGCCGTCATCGTGTTGCAGAACCTCGGCCTGGACTTCGCGCCGCGATGGCATTACGCGGTCGTTGTGGGCTATGACCTGGCGCAGCGCGAACTGGTGCTGCGCAGCGGCACGACGCGACGCCAGACCTTGCCACTGCGCACCTTCGAATACACGTGGGCGCGCGCCGGCCGCTGGGCCATCGCCGTGTTGCCGCCGGACCGGCTGCCGGCCACGGCGACCGAGGCGGACGCGCTGGACGCCGCGGTCGGCTTCGAGCGTGTCGCGCCGCCGGGCCGGGCGGCCCTGGCCTATCGCACGTTGCTGGCGCGCTGGCCGGGCAACGCGCTTGCCGGCATCGGCCTGGGCAACACCCTGCATGCGGCCGATGACGCGGCCGGCGCCAGCAACGCCTTCGAGGCCGTCGCGCGGCAGCACGGCAGTGCCGTGGCCTGGAACAACCTCGCGCGGCTGCGGCTGGCCGCCGGTGATCGAACGGGCGCCCGCGCGGCGGCCGAGCGGGCCGTGCAGCGGGCGGACGCCGCCGAGCCGGCTTGGCGCAGTGCGGCACGCGCCACACTGGCCGCTACCGAGACGCAGTGACGCAGCCGCGCGCGGCTACAGTCGCGCGCATGACGTCCCCTGCTGTAGCCGCCCAACGTCCGCCCGCCACCCTGTTGATCGCCTGGCGACAGCTGTTGCGGGATTGGCGGGCCGGCGAACTGCGCCTGCTGATGCTGGCGGTCGCCTTGGCGGTCGCGGCACTTTGCGCGGTCGCCTTCCTGTCGGACCGCCTCGACCAGGGCCTGCGCCGCGACGCTGCCCAGCTGCTTGGCGGTGACGCCGTCGTCGCCAGCGACCAGCCGACGCCGCAGGCCATCGTCGACCTGGCGAATGAGCTCAAGCTGACCACCGTGCGCAGCGCGGCCTTCCCGAGCATGGCGCGCGCCGACGAGGCGCAGGGTGGCGAGAGCCGCCTGGTGTCGGTCAAGGCGGTCAGCGCGGGCTATCCGCTGCGGGGCCGCATCACGCTGCGCGAGTCCCTGCCGGGGCGCAGCGGCGCACCGGCCGCCGGCGAGGTCTGGGCCGACCCGGCCGTGGCCGACACCCTCGGCCTCAAGCTCGGCGACATGCTGCTGCTCGGCGACAGCCGCCTCAAGCTGACCGCCCTTATCGAGACCGAACCCGACCGCGGCGGCGGTTTCATCAACTTCGCGCCACGCGTCATGCTGACCGAGGCCGACCTGCCCGCCACCGGCCTGGTGCAACCGGCCAGCCGGCTCACCTACCGGCTGGCCCTGGTGCCGGGCCCGGGCGCAACGGCTGACGCCGTCAAGCGTTTCGTCAGCGGCGCCGAGGAGTTGGTCGAACGGGACAAGCTGCGCGGCGTGCGCCTGGAGTCGCTCGAATCCGGCCGCCCCGAAATGCGCCAGACGCTGGACCGCGCCGCGCGCTTCCTGCGCCTCGTGGCCATGCTGTCGGCCCTGCTCGCGGCCGTGGCCGTGGCGCTGGCCGCGCGCGACTTTGCGGCACGCCACCTGGATGCCTGCGCGATGCTGCGCGTGCTGGGCCAGCCGCAGCGGCGCATCGCCTGGGCCTATGGGCTGGAGTTCCTGCTCGCCGGCTTGGCTGCCAGCCTGGCCGGCGTGTTGATCGGCCTGGGCCTGCACCAGGTCTTCGTGTCGTTGCTGGCCGGCCTGATCAATGTGGCGCTGCCGGCGCCCAGCATCTGGCCGGCGCTGCTCGGCCTGGGCCTGGGCCTGTCGCTGCTGCTGGGCTTCGGCCTGCCGCCAGTACTGCAGCTGGCGGCCGTGCCGCCGCTGCGCGTCATCCGCCGCGACCTTGGCGCCCCCAAGGCCGGCTCGGTGCTGGTACTGGCCGCGGGCGTGGCGGGGCTGGCGGCCATCCTCGTCGTGCTGGCCGGCGACGTGAAGCTGGGCGCCATCGCAGCGGCCGGCTTTGCCGGTGCGATGCTGCTGTTCGCGCTGCTGGCGTTCGTCGCCGTCAAGCTGCTGCGCCGCATCGTGCCGACCAATGTCAGCGGCGCCGGCGTGCCGCGCTGGCTGCTGCTGGCCACGCGCCAGGTCGCGGCGCGGCCAGGCTTCGCCGTCATGCAGGTCTCGTCGCTGGCCGTCGGCCTGTTGGCGCTGGCTCTGCTGGTGCTGCTGCGCACCGACCTCATCGACAGCTGGCGTCAGGCCACGCCGGCCGCCGCGCCGGACCGCTTCATCATCAACATCCAGCCGGACCAGCGCGAGGCCGTGCGCCAGACGCTGGTCGACGCCGGCGTGAAGGACTTCGACTGGTATCCGATGATCCGCGGCCGCCTGACCGCCATCAATGGCGAGGCCGTGCAGGGCAAGCAGTTTTCCGAGGACCGTGCCCAGCGCCTGGCCGAGCGCGAGTTCAACCTCAGCCACACCGCCGAACAGCCGGTGCACAACGAGATCGTCAGCGGGCGCTGGGGCTCGGCGGCACCCGGCGAGATGGGCATGAGCGTCGAGGAAGGCCTGGCGCAGACGCTGGGGCTCAAGCTCGGCGACCAGCTGGCCTTCGACATCGCCGGCCAGCCGGTGCAGGGCCGCATCACCAATCTGCGCAAGGTGGACTGGTCGTCGATGCGGGTCAACTTCTTCGTGCTGTTCGAGGCCGCCGCCCTGCCCGACCTGCCGGCCACGCAGATCGCCGCCTACCGCACGCCCGTCAACAGCCAGCTGGACCGTGCGCTGGCCCGACAGTTCCCCAACCTCACTGTCATCGACGTGTCGGCGCAGCTGAACCAGGTGCAGCGCGTGTTGGACCAGGTCATCCAGGCCGTGCAGTTCCTGTTCAGCTTCACGCTGGCGACCGGCTTGGTCGTGCTGCTGGCCGCCGTGGGCAGCACGCGCGAGGCGCGCACACGCGAGTTCGCGCTGATGCGGGCGCTGGGCGCGCCGTCATCGCTGCTGGCCCAGGTGCAGCGCGCCGAGCTGCTGGGTGTCGGCGCGCTGGCCGGCTTCCTGGCGGGCGGGGTGGCACTGGTGCTGGCGGCGCTGCTGGCACGCTATGTCTTCGAGTTCGATTGGCAGATCAAGCCCTGGGTGCCGGTGGTCAGTGCCCTCTGCGGCGCGCTGCTGGCCTGGAGCGCGGGCTGGTGGAGCCTGCGCGGGGTGCTGAAACGGCCGGTCGTGCAGACGCTGCGGGAGGCGCAGGTCGAATGAGCGCGGCGCCGGGTCGCCCCCAGCAAGCTCGCTCCCGCTTGGCGGGCAAGGCCGCAGGCCGAAGGGTGCACCAGTGACCGCTGTGGACGCCCGCGCGGCGGGTCGCTACCTGGCCTTGTCGGCGGGCGTCACGCTCGTCTACTACCTGCTCGGCCGGCTCGGCCTGCTGATGGTGCTGCCGCCCTACGAGGTGGCCCCCATCTACCCGGCCGCCGGCTGGGGCCTGGCCGTTCTGCTGGTCTGGGGCCTGCGCTATCTGCCGGCGGTGGCCCTGGGCTCCTTCGTCGTGCAGGCCACCATGCTGGCCGACATGAGCCAAAGCGCGCTGCTGCTGGGCATCGGCATCGGCTGCGGCGCGGCGGCCCAGGCGGCGGCGGGCACGCTGCTGTTGCGGCGCTGGTGCGGCCGGCCGCTGGTGCTGGCCTCGCCCCGCGAGATCCTGGCCTATCTGGCGGCCGCCGCCCTGGCCGGTGTCATCAGCCCGACTTGCGCGACGCTGCTGCTGAAGGCCACCGGCGTGATCGCCGCCGCGCAGACTGGCCTGGTGTGGACCGTCTGGTGGACGGGCGACGTGATGGGCATGCTGATCGCCACGCCGATCACGCTGGCGCTGATCGGCCAGCCGCGCTCCGCTTGGGCGTCGCGGCGTTTCAGCGTGGCCCTGCCGATGCTGCTGACGACCTTGCTGGTCGGCCTGGGCGTGGCCGCGACGCTGGAATGGGACCGCCAGCGCAACCGCGCCGATTTCACACGTGATGCGACCAGCGCGGCCCAGTCGCTGGCCGGCCGGCTGCGCGAGCCGCTGCTGGCGCTGGAGGGCGTGCATGGCCTGGTCAAGGTCAAGCCGCGGCCCACGCGCGAAGAGTTCGCGCGCGCCACGAGCGGCTTCCTGACGGGCGACAGCTCGCTGATCGCGCTGGGGCTGACTTTGCGCGTGCCCCGTGCCGACGTCGAGCGCTTCAACGCCGCCGCTGCGGCCGACGCCTTCCCGGGTGGCTACCGGGCTCGGGACCGGCTGCGCGCGGGTGACCTGCGCCCGCCGACGGACGAGGACATGCTGGCCATCCGCCTCATCGAGCCGCTGTCGCGCAATGCCGGCGCGCTGGGTGTCAATGTGCGCGCGATTCCGAGTGCGCGCGCCGCCATAGAAAAGGCCGCGCCGCTGGGTCGGCCGGTGGCGTCAGCGGGCTTCCAGCTGTCGCAAGACAAGGAAACCACCGTCGGCGTCGTCGTCTACCAGCCGCTGTACCGCGGCCAGGCAGCACCCAGCCAGCAGTCCCTGGACGGCGTCGTCTTTGCAACGCTGCGGCCCGACCTGTTGCTGTCGCGCCTGGCGGCGGAGTGGCCGGAGCACCTGGGCGCCTGCCTCGTCGACCTGGAGCCGGGCGCGGCCTTCCCGCGCCTGGGCGGCCGCCTCGGCTGCGAAGCCGTGCAGCGCGGCAGCAGTACGGGGCTGCCGCTGGTCAAGCTGCCACTGGACTTCGGCGGCCGCCAGTGGGAGGTGCGCGTCTACGACCTGCCCGGCCTGCTGCAGCCGGCGGGCCGCAGCTGGGCGTTTGCCCTCGTCGGCCTGGTGGCTACGGCGATGGTGGGCGCGCTGCTGCTGCTGATGTCGGGCCGCACCCAACATGTGGAGGCGCTGGTGAGCGAGCGCACGGCGGCGCTGGAGCGTGAAGTGGCCAACCGGGCGCTGGGCGAGCGGGCGCTGAGCCAGAGCGAGCAGCGCTTCCGCAGCATCTTCGAGACAGCGCCCATCGGCATCGCCTTCACCGACCTGAACAGCGGCTTTCAGGAGGTCAACGCGCACTTCTGCAAACTGGTGGGCTATTCGGCCGAGGACTTGATCGGCAGGCGCTCCATCGACGTGACCCATGCCGATGACCGCCGCGAGGACATCCGCCTGGCGCGCCGGCTGATGCGCGGCGAAATCCCGTTCTACCGGCGCCTGAAGCGCTATGTCCGCCCCGACGGCAGCCACGCCCACGCACGCGTGCTCGTCAGTCTGTTGCGCGGCGCGGACGGCCGGCCGCACCGGCTGGTCGGCGTCGTCGAGGACATCACCGACCAGCTGCGCATCGAGGAGCTCGACCGCGCTCGTGAGGCCGCCGTCGCGGCCAACCAGGCGAAGAACGAGTTCCTGTCGCGCATGAGCCATGAACTGCGCACGCCGATGAACGCCATCCTCGGCTTCACGCAGCTGATGCAGATGGACACCAGCGAGCCGTTGGCGCCGGGCCAGCGTAGCCGCGCCCAGCAGATCGCCCAGGCTGGCTGGCATCTGCTGGAGATGATCAACGACACGCTGGACCTCTCCCGCATCGAGGCCGGCTCGCTGCGACTGGAGCCGGTGGCGCTGGAGCTGCCACCGCTGCTGGCGCGGTCGCTGGCCCTGCTGCAGGGGCTGGCGTCGGAGCGCGGGCTGGTGGTCAGCCAGCGCATCGACCCCGACGCCACGCGCCTCGTCGGCGACCCGACCCGCGTCACGCAAATCCTGACCAACCTGCTCAGCAACGCGGTCAAGTACAACCGCGCCGGCGGCAGCATCAGCATCGAAGCGGCGAGCCCCGAGCCGGGCTGGGTCGAGATCGCCGTGCGCGACACCGGCATGGGCCTGAGCGACGAGCAACGGGCCGGCCTGTTCCAGCCGTTCAACCGCCTGGGTCGCGAACGCAGCGGTTTGCCGGGCACCGGCATCGGCCTGGTCATCAGCCAGCGCCTGGCGGAGATGATGGACGGCGGCCTGCGCGCCGAGGCGGTCGACGAGGGCGCCTGCTTCGTGCTGCGGCTGCCCGCAGCCAGCGCCACCGCGCCCGTCAACGAGGAGGTGCGTCCTGAGGAGCCGACCGGCCCGCGCGCCGGGCCGCAGCGCCATCTGCTCTATGTGGAAGACAACCCGTTGAATGCCGAGGTCATGCGCGGCATCCTGGACCAGCGCCCCGGCATCGAGCTGGAGGTGGCGCCGACCGTCGAGGCCGGCGTGCGCGCGCTGCTGCAGCGACCGCCGGCGCTGCTGCTGCTGGACTGGCAGTTGCCCGACGGTGACGGGCTGACCCTGCTGAGCCGCATGCGCGAGCTCGGCCGTGCGCTGCCTCCGGTCGTCGTCGTGTCTGCCAACGCCCAGCCGGAGCAGATCGCCGCAGCCCAGGTTGCAGGCGCGCAGCATTACCTGACCAAGCCGCTCGACGTGCGCGAATTGCTCGCCCTGGTTGACGAATTGTTGGCACAGGCCCCGGAGGGCAAGCGGGCAGAATGAAGCCCCAGCCCCCCAGTCCCCAGCCCTAAATACGCAGCAGCGCCCGATGAGCTCCACAGACCTCGTTCCCAGCCAAGGTGGCCAGGCCGTGCAGGCCCAGGCATCCACCAACGGCCGTCAGTTCCTGACCTTCCGCATCGGCGAGGAAGAGTACGGCCTGGACATCCTGCGCGTGCAGGAGATCCGCTCCTACGAGCCGCCCACCCGTGTGGCCAACGCCCCCGCCTTCGTCAAGGGCGTCGTCAACCTGCGCGGCGTCATCGTGCCCATCCTGGACCTGCGCCTCCGCCTGGGCCAGGCCGGCGAGTACAACGCCTTCACCGTCGTCATCGTGCTGAACGTTGGCGGCCGCATCGTCGGCGTTGTCGTCGACTCCGTGTCCGACGTGCTGGAGCTGACCGCCGACCAGATCAAGCCCCGTCCCGAGGTGCCCGCCGCACTGGACGCCCGCTTCATCACCGGCCTGGGCAAGCTCGGCGAGCGCATGCTGATCCTGCTGGATATCGAGGCGATGATCCGCAGCCCGGATTTCGGCTTGGTTGACTGAGCGGGGCGGCTACTCAAGTTAGCGCCCGCAAACTGTTTCAGCCCTAGAAACACTGCGTTGCAGCACCGACAGCGCCGGCCTTAGCACTCGATGGATTGGAGTGCTAATATCCTCTCACCGCGGCATTTCGCGCTGCGGTTTGCAAGGATTCAAGCCGATGTCTGCTTCTTCTGTCATTGCCGTCCGCGACCCTTGGGCCCTCGTGCCCTCGCTGGGCAATCTGGACGCCTACATCTCCGCCGTCAACCGCCTGCCGCTGCTGACCGCCGAAGAGGAAGACTCTGCGGCACGCAGCCTGCGTGACAAGGGCGACCTGGAAGCTGCCGGTCGCATGGTGTTGTCGCACCTGCGCCTGGTGGTGTCCATCTCCCGCCAGTACGTTGGCTACGGCCTGCCGCAAGGCGACCTGATCCAGGAAGGCAACATCGGCCTGATGAAGGCCGTCAAGCGCTTCGACCCGGACCAAGGCGTGCGTCTGGTGAGCTACGCCATGCACTGGATCAAGGCCGAGATCCACGAGTACATCCTGAAGAACTGGCGCATGGTCAAGGTCGCCACGACCAAGGCACAGCGCAAGTTGTTCTTCAACCTGCGCTCGATGAAGCATCAGCTCAAGGCCGCCGAGAGCAACCCTGCCACGCACCGCAACACGCTGACCGACGCCGAAGTGGCGCATGTCGCCAGCACGCTGAACGTCAAGCGGGAAGAGGTGCTGGAGATGGAAACGCGCCTGTCGGGCGGCGATGTGGCTCTTGAGCCGCAGACGGACGACGACGGTGAGAGCTTTGCGCCGATTGCCTATCTGGCCGACGAAAGCCATGAGCCGACGCGCGTCATCGAGGCGCGTTCGCGCGACGAACTGGCGGGCGACGGCATCCACCGCGCGCTCGACGTGCTGGACCCGCGCAGCCGCCGCATCGTCGAGGAGCGCTGGCTGAAGGTGAATGACGATTCTTCGGGCGGCATGACGCTGCACGAGCTGGCGGCGGAGTACGGCGTGTCGGCCGAACGCATCCGCCAGATCGAAGTGGCGGCGATGAAGAAGATGAAGAAGGCGCTGACCGAGGTCGCTACCGCCTGACCTCCACTTCAGCGTCACCATGAGAAACGGCCCCGCGGGGCCGTTTGCTTTTGGGCGAATGCGGGTCAGGCCGACCCCGCTCAAACTTTGCGTTCAGCCAGCAACAGCTTGATGTCGTCTGCCAGCGGCTGCGCGCCCGAACCGTAGCGGGCGTAGACGCGCACGCGGCCTTCGGTATCGAAGATGAAGCTCGCGGCGGTGTGATCCATCGTGTAGGTGTCGGGCGTCTTGCCCGGTACCTTGGCGTAAAAGACCTTGAACTCCTTGGCGACTGCCTTGGTCTGCTCTTCGCTGCCGCGCAGGCCGATGAAGCCGGGGTCGAAGCTGGCGAGGTAGGCCTTCAGCAAGGCGGCTGTGTCGCGCTCCGGGTCAACGGTGACGAAGATCCCTTGCACCTTGTCGCCGTCAGCGCCCAGCGAGCGTTTCACCTCGGCGACCTCGGCCATCGTCGTCGGGCAGACGTCGGGGCATTGCGTGTAGCCGAAGAAAACCACCAGCACCTTGCCCTTGAAGTCGGCGAGGGACCGCGCACGGCCGTCCTGGTCAGTCAGGTTGAGCTGTTTGGCGTACTCGGCGCCGGTCAGGTCGATGCCCTTGAATGCCAGCTTGTCAGGCCCGGCCTTCTGGCAGGCCGACAAGGCAAGGGCGCCCAGCGCGGCAACAGCGAAGCGACGAGTGCTCATGGGAGGTAGTGGTCGATCAACAAGGCTGCGAACAGCAGCGACAGGTGCCAGATGGAGAACCAGAAGGTCCGCCTTGCCAGCGCCTCCGAATATGCGCGCCACAGCCGGAAGGCATAGCCGCAGAAACCCAGGCCCAGCACAACAGCGCTGACCAGGTAGAACCAGCCGCTCATGCCGCTCAGGAAAGGCAGCAGCGTGGCGGCGAACAGCACCCAGGTGTAGAGCAGGATCTGCAGCCGCGTGTAGTCGTTGCCATGGGTGACGGGCAGCATCGGCAGGCCGGCGCGCGCGTAGTCCTCGACGCGGTAGAGCGCCAGCGCCCAGAAGTGCGGCGGCGTCCACAGGAAGATGATGAGGCAGAGCAGCCAGGGCTCGGGGCCGAGGTCGCCGCGCAGCGCAGCCCAGCCGAGCACCGGCGGCATCGCGCCCGAGGCGCCGCCGATGACGATGTTCTGCGGCGTCATCGGCTTCAGGATGACGGTGTAGATAACCGCGTAGCCGACGAAGGTGGCAAACGTCAGCCACATCGTCAGCGCGTTCACATAGACCCCCAACAGCGCCATACCGGCCGCGCACAGCAGCGCGGAGAACGCCAGCGTCTGCGTGCGACTGAGTTCGCCCTTGGCGGTGGCGCGCCAGGCCGTGCGCTTCATGCGCGCGTCGATGCCGTCCTCGATGAGGCAATTGAAAGCCGCGGCCGCGCCGGCCACCAGCCAGATGCCGGCGACGGCGGCCAGCATGGTCAGCGCCTGTGGCAGGTCGGGCAGGCCGGGCACGGCCAGCGCCATGCCGATGGCGGCGCAGAAGACGATGAGCTGGACGACGCGCGGTTTGGTCAGCTGGTAGAACTGCTGCCAGCGCGGGCTGTGCATCAGGGCACTGGCGGTGGAGGTCGACATGGTCAGGGCAAGGCCTTCTGCAGGCGCGCGAACAAGGTGGTGAGCAGGGCCAGCAGCACGGCGGCGCCGGCGGTGTGGGCCAGGGCCGCGATGATGGGCCAGTCGAGCACAACATTGGACAGGCCCGAGGCGAGCTGCCAGCCGGCACCGGCCAGCAGCAGCTTGGCCCAACCCGGCGCCCGCCGACGCAGCGCCCAGGCCAGCGCAAGGATGGCCGACAAGACGACCGCTGCACCGATGCGGTGGGCCATGTGGATGGCGGCCAGCGCCTCGAAGCCCAGCCAGCTGCCGTCGGCGCGCTGACCCAGCTCGCGCCAGAGCTGGAAGCCCTGGGCGAAGTCCATCTGCGGCCACCATTGGCCGCCGTGGCAGGTGGGGAACTCGTCGCAGGCCAACACCGCGTAGTTCGTGCTGACCCAGCCGCCCAGGCCGACCTGGAGGAGCGTCAACACGAGCACCGTCAGAACGGCGGCGCGCAGCTGCGCCGGCACGGAGAGCGGGCGCGGCTCATAGGCCTCGTGCTGCCAGGCCAGCAGCATCAACAGGCCCATGCCAAACAGCAGGTGCAGCGTGACGATGGCCGGGAAGAGCTTCATCGTCACGGTCAGCGCACCGAACGCGCCCTGCACGCAGACCCAGACGAGGGTCAGCGTCGGCAGCCATGCCGAAGGCGCACGCGCGCGACCGTGGCGTTTGAGCCGCCAGCTCAGCACCGTCATGACGAGGATGAGCAGGCCCACGCCGCTGGCCAGGTAGCGGTGGATCATCTCTATCCAGGCCTTGCCATGGGTGACCGGGCCGGTCGGCATCGCGGCCTCCGCGGCGTCGATATGCTCGCGCGCGCCGAACGGGCTGGCCGAGCTGTAGCAGCCGGGCCAGTCCGGGCAGCCCAGGCCGGAATCGCTCAGGCGCGTGAAGGCGCCGAAGACGATGAGGTCGAAGGTCAGGAACAGCGTCAACGCCGTCAGCGCGCGCAGGCGGCCGGCGGGCGTGGCGCTGCGCGAACGCTGGCGCCACCAGATCAGCGGGCCGAGCGCGACCGCGCCGCCGATGGCTGCGACCTGGCCCAGTGGAAGGAGCATGTCGTTCATCGGCCGGCGGTGTCCCAGCTGGCGCTGGCCTTCAGCAGCTTGCTGAGGTCGGCTTGCAGCTTCTTGGGCTCAGGCTCGGCCGGCGCGCGCTCCATCCAGCGGTTCATCGGGTCGATGATGAAGAAATGGTCCGACAGGCTGCGGCCCTCGGCCGGCTTGAGCCATGCGGCCAGCCGGTCGGCCGGCACGCGCAGCACGGTGACTTCGGCGCCCTTCTGGCCAACGGCGGCCAGCACCTCGGCGCGCGGCGTGCCGGTGTCGGGGAGGAGCCAGAGCTTGTCGACGCGCGGGCGCTCCTTGCCCAGCATCTCGCGCAGCTGGCGCTGCACGAAGAGCTGACGCTCGCAGGCCGCCGGGCAGTCGGAGCCCTGGACCACCGTCAGAAACCACTGGCCGCGCAGCGAGGCTGGCGTGACCGTGCGGCCCTGGAGGTCGGTCAGCGGCAGGTCGGAGGGCATGTCGACCGCCGGCGCAATCAGCTCGCCATAGGCCGAACCGCTGGGCTTGACGACGTAGAAGGTGAAGTAGGAGGCCACGACGGGCGCGGCGCACATCGCCAGCACCAGCAGCATCTTCCAGCGGCCGGCGCGCTGTTGAGGCACAGCACGCGGGTCGGGCAGGCTGTGCACCGAGAAGCTCAGCGGTTCAGGGCTGCTGCTGGCGGAGCCGGGGGCGGACGATTTGGAACCAGACATAGAGGACCAGGATCAGCGCGCAGAGCGCAAACCATTGAAAGGCATAGCCATAGTGTTTGTGAAGGCCGAGTTCCGGCGCAGGCCAGTGGCGCAACAGCCCGTCGTCAACGCTCGCCGACGTCTGCACGACCGTCAGCGGCAGCAAGCTGAGGCCCGCCTCGGCGCCGAAGGCGACAGGGTCGAGATTCTGCCGGATCGCCCCGACCGAGCCCTCTCCAAGCTCATATAGCCGCGACGGCGACGCCGCCAGCCGGCCGACGACCTCGACCTCGCCCGTCGGCGTTGTCAGCGGCGGCAGCAGCTTGCGGTCGACCGAATGACGCGGCGCCCAGCCACGCTGCACGAGGATGGCATCGGCGCGGCCGGCCAGGCGCAGCGGCGTCACGACGAAGAAACCGACGCGGCCGTCCATGGGACGGTTGTCGAGCCAGACGGCGTGATCGGTGGCCCAGGTACCACGCAGCACGACGCGGCGGTGCAACTCGGCGCCGTCCAGCTCGGCATTGCCCAGGGCGGGCCGCTCGGCCTGCGCGTCGATGGCCGACTGCAGCTCAAGCTTGTAGGCGGCGCGGTCGAGTTGCCAGAAGCCCAGGCGCGCCGTCAGTGCGGCGCTCAGCACGGCCGCTACTAACACCAGCCAGCCGCGGCGGCTCAGCATGGCCAGGCCCCGAGCGGATAATGCCCGCCCATGAACTTCGTGATCCTGATCGCCTTCATCGGCATCCTCGGCGCGCTGGGCACGGCGGGCTTCTTCATGCTTCGCAAGGGGCGCGGCGACAAGCGCAGCCCGAACATGGCGCGTGCGCTGGCGGTCCGCGTGGCCGTGTCGATCGCGCTGTTTCTCATCATTCTGTTCTGCTGGTGGATGGGCTGGATACAGCCGACCGGCGTGCCGCTGAGCCGCTGAAGCCAACAAAAAAGCGCCGCTTTCGCGGCGCTTTGTCTTTGTGCCGCGGATCGCGCGACTTACATCCAGTAGACGACAACGTAGAGGCCCAGCCAGACCACGTCGACGAAGTGCCAGTACCAGGCCGCGCCTTCGAAGCCGAAGTGGCGGTCGGCCGTGAAGTGGCCCTTGTGCAGGCGAATGGTGATGAACAGCAGCATCAGCATGCCGACGAACACATGGAAGCCGTGAAAGCCGGTCAGCATGAAGAAGGTCGAGCCGAACACGCCGGAGTTGAGCTTCAGGTTCAGGTCCTGGTAGGCGTGGGCGTACTCAAAGCCCTGCACGAACAGGAAGATCATGCCCAGCGCCACGGTGATCCACATGAAGCTGATGGTCTTGGCACGGTGGCCGGCGATCAGCGCATGGTGGGCGATGGTCAGCGTCACGCCCGAGGTCAGCAGCAGCGCGGTGTTGACGGTCGGCAGCGGCCAGGGGCCGATGGTCGAGAAGGGCTCGACGGTGCCGCCCGGCGCGGCGGTGAAACCGGCTGCGGTGCTCGGCCAGATGGCCTTGAAGTCGGGCCACAGCAGCGCGTTCTCCAGGCTGCCCAGCGACGGCACCGAGTAGACCCGCGCCCAGTACAGCGCGCCGAAGAAGGCGGCGAAGAACATCACCTCCGAGAAGATGAACCACCCCATGCTCCAGCGGAAGGAGACATCGATGCGGTCGCTGTAAAGGCCTGTCTCGCTCTCGTGGATGGCCTCGCGGAACCACTGCTGCAGCACGAAGGCCCAGCCCGCCAGGCCGGCGAACAGGGAATACATGCCCCAGCCATGGCCGTTGATCCATTGGCCCGCGCCCAGGATGACGAAGAACAGGCCGATGGCGGCCCCCACCGGATACCACGAGGGCGCCGGGACGAAGTAGTACGGGGTCTTGCCCGGGGTAGTCGCTGCCGACATGTTGTTCTCCTAGTACTCGCTCGTTCTGAACTCTGTTGCGACCGGGCCGTCAGGCCCCGGCCACGCCGCTGCTGATGACCCAACGGACCAGCAGCACCAGCACCAATACAAACAGGGCCGCGCCAAGCACGCCCGCAATGATCACGTGCACGGGGTTGAGCTTGGCCATGTCCTGCTCATGATCCTTGCCCCGGCGCACGCCGAAAAAACTCCAGGCCACGGCCGAGATCGTCTGGCGAAACGAGGCCTTGCGGCCCAGTGCCTCCTTGAAATCCTGGCCCGGCTTGCTCACAGCGCGGCTCCCGCACCTGAACGCAATCCTTGCGCTTCGCCAACCTTGAACCCGCCCTTGCCCGCCACCTCGAAGAAGGTATAGGACAGGGTGATGGTCTTCACATCCTTGGGCAGCTTGGGGTCGATGACGAACACGACCGGCCACTGCTTGGTCTCGCCCGGCTTCAGCGTGTACTCGTTGAAGCAGAAGCATTCCAGCTTGTTGAAATGCGCGCTGGCCTGCATGGGCGCGTAGCTGGGGATCGCCTGCGCGGCCATCGTGCGGTCCTGCTTGTTGCGGAACTCGTACATGACCTGGCTCAGCTGTCCGGGGTGCACCGTCATGTGGCGCACCGCCGGCTTGAAGTCCCAGGGACCGCGCGCATTGGCGTCGAACTCGACGGTGATCTCGCGGCTGTAGTCGACCTGGCCATTGCCGTTGGCCAGCCCCTTGTCCGCCGACACCACCTGACGCTCGGCCAGCGACAGCACATTGATGCCCAGCGCCCTGCAGATCGCATCGTAGAAATACACGAGCGAGTAGCTGAAGCCGAACATCAGCACGACGATGACCGCCAGCTTCTTCAGCAGCTGATGGTTGTCGCGTTGCAGGGCGGCCAGAAGACGCATGTCAGGGTGAGAGCAGCACGATCTTGGCAATGAACCCGACCCCGAACGCAAGCGCGATCGTCAGCAGGATCAGGCCCAGCCGGCGGTTGCTCTTGCGCTGCTCGGGTGTCATCGCGATCAGTGACCGTGGACGATCTTGGTGGCCGAGGCGTCCAGCTTGGGCGGCTCTTCGAAGGTGTGGAACGGCGCCGGCGACGGCACTTCCCACTCCAGGCCCTCGGCAGCTTCCCAAGGCTTCTGCGCTGCCTTCTCACCCTTGCCGCGCATCATCGGCACGACGATGAACAGGAAGAAGTAGACCTGCATCAGACCGAAGCCGAAGGCGCCGACCGACGCGAGGGCATTGAAGTCGGTGAACTGCATCGGGTAGTCGGCATAGCGACGTGGCATGCCGGCCAGACCCAGGAAGTGCATCGGGAAGAAGGTCACGTTGAAGAAGATCAACGAGCCCCAGAAGTGGATCTTGCCGCGCGTCTCGGAGTACATGACACCGGTCCACTTCGGGCCCCAGTAGTAGACGCCCGCGAACAGCGCGTACAGCGAGCCGGCCACCAGCACGTAGTGGAAGTGGGCCACGACGTAGTAGGTGTCCTGCAGCTGGATGTCGACCGGCGCCATCGCCAGGATCAGGCCGGTGAAGCCGCCCATCGTGAACACGAAGATGAAGCCGACGGCGAACAGCATCGGCGTCTCGAAGGTCATCGAGCCGCGCCACATGGTCGCCAGCCAGTTGAAGATCTTCACGCCCGTGGGCACGGCGATCAGCATGGTCGCGTACATGAAGAACAGCTGACCGGTCACCGGCATGCCGGTGGTGAACATGTGGTGGGCCCAGACGATGAAGGACAGGATGGCGATGGAGGCCGTCGCGTACACCATGGACGCATAGCCGAACAGGCGCTTGCGGGCAAAGGCCGGCACGATCTGGCTGATGATGCCGAAGGCCGGCAAGATCATGATGTAGACCTCGGGGTGGCCGAAGAACCAGAAGATGTGCTGGTACATGACCGGGTCGCCGCCGCCCGCCGGGTTGAAGAAGGCGGTGCCGAAATGGCGGTCCGTCAGCGTCATCGTGATGGCGCCGGCCAGCACAGGCATCACGGCGATCAGCAGGTAGGCCGTGATCAGCCAGGTCCACGCGAACATCGGCATCTTCATCAGCGTCATGCCAGGGGCGCGCATGTTGAGGATGGTGACGATGATGTTGATCGAGCCCATGATGGACGAGGCGCCCATGATGTGCATCGCGAAGATGCCGGCGTCCATCGACGGGCCCATCTGCAACGTCAGCGGCGCGTACAGCGTCCAGCCGGCAGCGGGAGCGCCGCCGGGCATGAAGAAGCTGCCGACCAGCATCAGGGCTGCGGGGATCAGCAGCCAGAAGCTGAAGTTGTTCATCCGCGCAAAGGCCATGTCACCCGCGCCGATCTGCAGCGGGATCATCCAGTTCGCGAAGCCGACGAAGGCCGGCATGATCGCGCCGAACACCATGATCAGACCGTGCATGGTCGTGAACTGGTTGAAGAGTTCGGGGTTGAAGAACTGCAGGCCCGGCTGGAAGAGCTCGGCGCGGATGCACAAGGCCAGGATGCCGCCGACCATCAGCATCGCGAACGAGAACAGCAGGTAGAGCGTGCCGATGTCCTTGTGGTTGGTCGCGAAGACCCAGCGGCGCCAGCCGGCAGGTGCGTGGTGGTCGTGGTGGTCGTGGTGATCGTCGTGGGCGTGGCCGTCATGGCCCGCGTGAACACCGTGGGGGGGAAGCACTGCACTCATTTGGATTCCTCTTTTTCGGTGTTCGACTTACTTGCGCGCGGCCAGCACTTCGGCGGGCTGCACGATCTGACCCGTCTTGTTGGACCAGCTGTTCTTCGTGTACGTGATCACGGCGGCGATGTCGGTGTCGCTGAGCTGCTTCCAGGCCGGCATGCCCTTGTCGACGATGCCGTTGAGCAGGATGGCGATCTGCTTGGACTTGTCGGCGTCCAGCACGACCGGTGAGCCGGCCAGTGCCTTGATCGGGCCAGCGCCCGTGCCGTCGGCCTTGTGGCAGACCGCGCAGTTGGCTGTGTAGACCTTCTCGCCGCGGGCAATCAGGGCGGCCTGCTCCCAGACCTTGTTCGGGTCATCGGCCTTGGCCGCGATTTCCTTCAGCTTGCCTTCCGCCCACTTGGTGTAGTCCTCGGCGGACACGACCTTGACGTGGATGGGCATGTAAGCGTGCTCCTTGCCGCACAGCTCGGCGCACTGGCCGTAGAAGTCGCCAACCTTTTCGGCCCTGAACCAGGTGTCACGCACGAAGCCGGGGATGGCATCCTGCTTCACACCAAAGGCCGGCACCATCCAGGCGTGGATGACGTCGTTGGCCGTCGTGATGATGCGGATCTTCTTGTCCACCGGCACGACCAGCGGGTTGTCGACCTTCAGCAGGTAGTCGTCCACCGGCTCGGGCCGGCCGGAATCCGAGGCTTCGCGCTGCGCGGCGTCGAGCGTGGCCAGGAAGCCGATGCCCTCGCCCTCGCCCTTGAGGTAGTCATAGCCCCACTTCCACTGGTAGCCGGTGGCCTTGATGGTCAGGTCGGCGTTGGTGGTGTCCTTCATCGCGACAACCACCTTGGTGGCCGGCAGGGCCATGGCGATGACGATCAGCAGGGGCACCACGGTCCAGGCGATCTCGACGGCCACGCTTTCATGGAAGTTGGCCGACACCGCGCCCTTGGATTTGCGGTGCTTGAAGATCGAATAGAACATCACGCCGAACACCGCGACAAAGATGACGACGCAGACGATCAGCACGAAGTTGTGCAACCACATCTGCTCGGCAGCGATGCGCGTGACCGGCTCGTGCAGATCGAGCTGATTGACGCCCGGGCCGCCCTTGAGGTCGTTCACCGCGAAGGCCGGGCCCGTTGCCAGGGCCAACGCCGCCGTGGCCCACATGGCCAAAGCGCGTGAGGCGCCCTGCACTCGTGCGTTCATCATCGTCATGGTTGTCACTTGGTTCTTTGAAGAGCGGCCCTTGCTCGTCCAGCCCAAAGGTCGGATTTCGGAAGCAAGATCCGTGGATTGAGCCGGGTTTTGCGCCCGTCTCTCTATGCGGCGCGGGATTTTAGCCCAGCCTACGAGACGCCCGGCTCGGGGCGGCGCACAGCCTTCAGCCGCTGGTCTTTCCGCGGCGCAGCGTGGCACGCATTGCATCGATGGACACATGGGTTTCTGGGGCAACGGCCAGCCGCGGCGCGGTCTTGAAGGCATGGCCGAAGACCAGCTCCAACGTCAGCGCCAGCCGCCCGGTTTCGTCGCGCAGTGTGCCGAGTTCGGCCAGCACCTGCTGATGCCAGGCGCGCCCGCGCAGGCCGTCAAAACGCGTCGGCGCGAGATTGCCGCCCAGCGCGCGCAGGTCAGCCAGCAGGCTCTCGGGGCTGGTCCAGGTCAGCCGCAGCGTCTCCTGGTCCATCACCGGGTCGGCGAAGCCGGCCTTGAGCACCAGGTCGCCGATGTCGTGCATGTCCCACCAGTCCGGCGCAGGCCGACCCCAGCCTGTACGGGCATAGACATGGCGCAATTCGACAAAGCTGTCCGGCCCCAGGCAGGAGAACATGACGAAGCCGCCAACGGCGATGCTGGCCTGCCATGCGCCGAGCAGCGCGGGCAGGTCGGCACTGGCATGCAGCGCCATGTTGGACCACAGCAGGTCGACCTCGGGCCGCGCCGGCAACCTGTCGACTTGGTCAGATGGGCTGCCGCGCAGCTTCTGCCACCAACTCTGCGGGCAGTTCTGTGCAGCCCGCGCCGCCAGCGTGGCATCGGCCTCATGCCACAGCACTTGCGCATTGGGGTAGGCCTGGCGCAAAAGCTCCCCGCTCGCGCCCAGTGCGGGCGACGCATCCAGCACGCGCGCCGGCTGCAGCTTGATGAAGCCGAGCCGCTCCGCCATCCGGCGTGCGACCTCGGCATGCAGCCAGGGCGGCTGCGGCGCCAGCGCGAGGCGCCGGGCCTGATGACGCAGTGCCACGGCATCGAGGTCCTGAGGCCTTGGCCCCTTGTTTGAAGTAGGGGTCGATGCCGGCTCGCTCATGGGCCGGTCAGTATATTGAGGCGATGCCCGAGCGCGCCCTGCCGGCAATGAAGCCCGCATTGATCGAGAAAGTGCTGCTGCGCTGCGCCGGCCAGTGCGCCGTCTGCCGCGCCTGGAGTCACCAGACCATCTGCGAGGGCTGCCTGGCCCTCTACGCTGCCCCGCAGGCGCGCTGCTGGACCTGCGCGGCGCGCCTGCCGCCCGAACTCGCCGACAGGCCCAG
This sequence comes from Pelomonas sp. Root405, assembly GCF_001425165.1. Taxonomy (GTDB): domain Bacteria; phylum Pseudomonadota; class Gammaproteobacteria; order Burkholderiales; family Burkholderiaceae_C; genus Pelomonas. The sequence continues at coordinate 947,446 of NZ_LMDU01000001.1, read as the reverse complement.
GCCGCAGTGCGGGCGCTGTCTTCGCGAGCCCCCGCCGCTGGACCGCAGCGTCGCGGCGCTGGACTACCGCTTTCCCTGGGACGGCCTGCTGCAGCACTTCAAGTACCACCAGGCACTGGACCTGCGCGAGAGCTTGCTGGAGCGGCTGAACTCGGCGTTGAACGCGGCCGAGGTCCAGGAGCCCGACTGGCTGCTGGCGGTGCCCATGTCGAGCGAGCGCCTGCGCGAGCGCGGCTACAACCAGTCCCATGAGCTGGCGCGGGCGCTGGCGCGGCGGCGCGGCCTGCGCTGCGACCCCGAGTTGCTGCTGCGCGTGCGCCACAACGAACGCCAGGCGAGGCTCAAGCTGGAAGCTCGCGCCGCCAATGTCCGCGGCGTCTTCGCCGTGGAACCGCTGCGCGCAGCGCGGCTCAGAGGCAGCAGCGTCGCCCTGCTCGACGACGTCATGACCAGCGGCGCCACGATGTTCGAGCTGGCCGCCGTGCTGCTGCAGGCGGGCGTCATGAGCGTGCAGGCCTGGGTGGTCGCGCGCACGCCGGAACCGGGAGACGGGTAAAGCCTCGCCCGCAGGCCACAGGGATACTTGCGGCCCATGTTCCATATCGTCCTTGTCCACCCGGAGATCCCGCCCAACACCGGCAACGTCATCCGGCTGGCGGCCAACACCGGCTGCAGTCTGCATCTGATTGAACCGTTAGGATTTTCGATGGAAGACAAGCTGCTGCAACGCGCCGGCCTGGATTACCACGAGTACGCCCGCGTGCAGCGGCATGCGGACTGGCCCGCCTTCCTCGCCGCCGAGTCGCCCGACACGGCGCGGATGTTCGCCTTCACGACGCGTGGCAGCCGCCCCTTTGGCGAGGTGGCCTGGCAGCCCGGCGACTGGCTGGTTTTCGGCAGCGAGACGACTGGCCTGCCCTCGGCGCTGCGCGACGGCTTTGCGCTCGAAAAACGCGTCAGGCTGCCGATGCGTGAAGGCCAGCGCAGCCTGAACCTGAGCAACAGCGTCGCGGTCGCGGTGTTCGAAGCCTGGCGGCAGAACGGCTACGCCGGCGGGGCCTGATCCTATTCGGCGCGGGCGTCACGCCCCATCAACAGTTCGACCGCCTCGGCCGCGCGCAGGCGACCCTGCAGCAGGGCCACCATGCCTTCGGTGATGGGCATCTCCACGCCCGCGTCGCGAGCGCGCGCCAGCACCGTCGGCGCGCTGTAGACACCTTCGGCCACATGGCCGAGCTGCTGCAGGATCTGCGGCAGCGCCAGGCCCTGCGCCAGCATCAGGCCAACGCGGCGGTTGCGGGACAGGTCACCCGTCGCCGTCAACACCAGGTCGCCGAGGCCGGACAGGCCCATGAAGGTCTCGGCCCGGGCGCCCAGCGCCAGGCCCAGGCGCAGCATCTCGGCCAGGCCGCGGGTGATCAGCGCGGCACGCGCGTTCAGCCCCGGCGCATCGGGCGCAACCGCGCTGAGCCCGTCGCAGACGCCGACCGCGATGGCCAGCACGTTCTTGACCGCGCCGCCCACTTCGACGCCGACCGGGTCGTTGGAGGTGTAGACGCGCAGCCTGTCGCCGTGGAAGGCGTCGACGGCGGCCTGGGCCAGCGCCGCGTCCTCGCTGGCAGCAACCAGCGCCGTCGGTCGGCCGGCGGCCACCTCCTGCGCAAAGCTGGGGCCCGACAGCACGCCCACATGCGATGCGCCCTGGCCCGCGGGGCGCAGTTCACGCGCGATCTCATGGCCGAGTCGGCCGGTGCCCGCCTCGAAGCCCTTGCACAGCCACAGCACGCGCTGCGTCGATGGCAGCGCCGCCAGCGTCTCGCGCAGGCCCGACATCGGTGTGGCGATGATGGTCAGGCCGTCGGCGGCGTGCGCAACGGCGAGCGCGCGGTCGGCCGTCAGCGCCAGGGAGGCTGGCAGTTCGCTGTCGGGCAGATAGGCCGAGTTGCGGCGGCTGGCGCTCATCCGCTCGATGGCCGCCGCATCCCTGCCCCAAAGGGTCACCGCATGCCCCGCATTGGCCGCCTGAATGGCCAGGGCCGTGCCCCAGGCCCCGGCGCCAAGCACGCTGATCTTCATCGTGGTCATGCGCGGAGTTTCACCCAAGTAAAACGCCCCGCACGGGCGGGGCGTCGTCGCGAGGCAGGGCCTCGGTCCTCAGTTGACGGCTTGGCCGCCCTGGGCAGCGCGCTGGGCCTGCTGGGCCTCGAACATGGCCTGGAAGTTCACTTCCGTCAGCAGCACGGGCGGGAAGCCGGCGCGGGTGCAGACGTCCGACACGATGGCGCGCAGATAGGGGTAGACCATCTGCGGGCAGACGATGCCGAGGATGCCCTCGACCTGGTCTTGGGGCACGTTGCGGATCTCGAAGATGCCGGCCTGCTTGGCTTCCACCAGGAACAGCGTCTTGTCGCCGACCTTGGTGTTGACCGTGGCCGTCACGCAGACTTCAAAGATGCCGTCGGTGACGTTCTCGGCCGACAGCGCCAGGTTGATGTCGACCTGCGGCTGCTGCTGCTCCAGCAGGATGTGGGGCGCATTGGGCTGCTCAAGCGACAGATCCTTCAGATACATGCGCTGGATCTGGAACACGGGGGTGCCTTCGGGGGCGGCGGCTTGGATCTCGTCGGCCATGGGATTCTTTCGAACGGAGCGTCAAACAAAAGCCCGCAGGCGGCGCGCTGCGGGCGGTGGCGGATTATGGGCGAGGCCTCGTGACAAGCCTGATCCCGGAATGTGGGGGCTTGCCCGGGCTTGAAATCAGGCGGCCTGGAGCAAGGGCAGCAGGCCGCCCTTCTGGTCGAGCGCGATGAGGTCGTCGCACCCCCCGACATGGGTGTCGCCGATGAAGATCTGCGGCACCGTGCGGCGGCCGGTCCGGTCCATCATGGCCTGGCGTTCGCCGGGGTTGAGGTCGACACGAATCTCCTCGATCTGGTCGACGCCGCGCTGCTTCAGCAGCATCTTGGCGCGCACGCAGAACGGACAAACCAGGGTCGTATACATCTTCACGGCAGCCATCTCGATCTCCTCGGGCGGAACGCGCCTATGCGCTTTTTTCCACCGGCAAACTAGCCTCCCGCCAGGCCCTGAGGCCGCCGGCAAGCACCCGGGCCTTCTCGTAGCCCAGCTTGCGCAGCATGCCCGCAGCACGGCCGGCACGTGCGCCCGTGGGGCACACCAGCACCAGCGGCAGGGATTTGTTGGAGGGCAGCGACTTGTGGCCCTCGATCTGGCCGAAGGGGATATTGCGCGCGCCAACCGCATGCCCCTTGGCGAATTCCTCGGGCTCGCTGACATCGATCAGCACGCCCTTCTCGCGGTTGATCAGTTGCACCGCTTCCGCGGGGGCGACCGCCGCGCCCTGTGAGCCCGACACCACCAGGGGCCAGATGAGCAAGCCGCCGGAGACCAGCGCGGCGACGATCAAAAACCAGTTCTCGATCAGGAAGTTCAAGCAAGCATCCCGTGTAATTCAACGAAGCCGGCGATTATCGCTGGGTCGGATAATCCGGCGCCTCCCACCACCTGCGTGCCATCAGCCCATGTACAAGCTCGTCCTCATCCGCCACGGCGAATCGACCTGGAACCTGGAAAACCGCTTCACCGGCTGGACCGATGTCGACCTCACGCCGACCGGCGTCGAACAGGCCAAGACGGCTGGCCGGCTGCTGAAGGAAGCGGGCTATGACTTCGACATCGCCTACACCTCGGTGCTCAAGCGCGCCGTCTGGACGCTGTGGCACTGCCTGGACCAGATGGACCGCACCTGGCTGCCAGTGCGCCACGCCTGGCGCCTCAACGAGCGCCACTACGGCGCCCTGCAGGGGCTGAACAAGGCCGACATGGCCAAGCAGTACGGCGATGAGCAGGTGCTGATCTGGCGCCGCAGCTACGACACGCCGCCGCCGGCGCTGGAGGCGACCGACCCGCGCAGCGAGCGCAGCGACGTGCGCTATGCCCAACTCGACCCGAACGACGTGCCGCTGACCGAATGCCTGAAGGACACCGTGGCCCGTGTGCTGCCGTTCTGGAACGAGACCGTTGCGCCGACGATCAAGAGCGGCCAGCGCGTCGTCATCGCCGCCCACGGCAACAGCATCCGCGCGCTGGTCAAGTACCTCGACAACATCGCGGACGACGCCATCGTGGGCGTCAACATTCCGAACGGCATCCCGCTCGTCTACGAACTGGACGCCGACCTCAAGCCGATCAAGAGCTACTACCTCGGCGACGCCGAAGCGGCAGCCAAGGCCGCTGCGGCGGTGGCCAATCAGGGCAAGGCCTGATCCACGGCTGACAGAACCTCTGCGGCGCCGGGCCATTCCGGCCAGCGCCGCAGGACGGTCACCGTCGAGCCCCAGGGCGCCCAGCGAGCGGGGTCGGTCGGCCCCAGCACGCTGATCAGCCTGGCGCCGACGCCGGCAGCCATATGGGCCGGTCCGGTGTCGTTGGCCACGACGACGCCGGCCTCTTGCAGCAGCGCGTTGTAGACGCCCAGCGCAACCTCCTCCAGCCGGGTCGCCTCCGGATACAGCTGCCTGGCGCCCTCCACCTCCGCCGGCCCCGGCACGATGACAACCTGCTGGTCGCGCGCCCGCAAGCGCTGCACGAAGTCCGGAAAGGCCGGCCAGCTGCGGTCGAGCAACTCGACGCGGCCGTTCGCAAACGGGCAGATCAGCACAAAGCGCCCCGGTGCGATGCCATGGGCCGCCAACAGTGCGCGCGCCTGTTCGCGCTGCGCCGCGCTGACCTGCATGCCGATGTCGCCGGGCGGCTCGGCCTCGATGCCGAGGAAGTCGCAGGCCAGCTCCCAATACTCGACCAGCACGTGCCGGTCCTCGCGGCGCGGGTGGCTGCGCTTCATCAGCCAGCTGCGGCCATCGCTCGCATGGCCCTCGGCCTGCAGCCCGGCCAGGCGCGCATCCAGTGCGGCCGAGAAGGCATAGGGCAAGAGCAAGGTGTTGGAGCGCTGGTCGAAGCCAGCGTCCCCGGCCCGACAGCGCCGCCGCAATTCGCGCAGCTGGGCGATGCGGCCGCGCAAGTCCTTGGGCCGCACGTGCAACGCCCAGCCTTCGGCCTCCAGCAGTTCTCGCGCCCATCCCTTGCCGACCAGCTCCAGCCTGTAGCCATGCTGCGCCAGCAAGCGCAGCGCCGGCAGGCTCAGCACCGTGTCGCCGACGAAATTGCGCAGGCGGACGATCAACGGGCGGGCTTCTATCATCGGCAGATCATCCAAGTGGCACGAGATTTTCCACTTCAATCATGAATTCACTGCCCTCCTCTGCCGAGGTCATCGCCACCCACGACGCGGCCCTTGTCACCGCGCCTGTGCCCGTCGACCCCCGCGGTCTGCGCGGCTGCATTGCCGCCAACCACTTCCACAACCGCTGTCTCTGGGCCCAGGAAGACCTGGCCCGGCGCACCCAGGCTGCGGACGCGGAGATCGTCGCGAACAAGCGCGCCATCGACCGCCACAACCAGGCCCGTAACGACGCCATCGAGCGCATCGACGAGCTGCTGCTGTCGGCCCTCGGCTTGGTCGACCCGGCGACTCTCGCCAGCGCGCTGCCGCGCTCGATGGTGCCGCCGGGCGCGCGGCTGAACAGCGAGACGGCCGGCTCGATGCTGGACCGCATCTCCATCCTCGGCCTGAAGATCGCCGCGATGCGCGAGCTGACCCAACGCGACGACCTCGACGACACGCATCGCCAGGCCTGCAGCGAACGCCTGGTGCGCCTCATCCAGCAGCGCGCCGACCTCGGCCATTGCTACGACGAGCTGCTGGCCGACGCCCGCGCAGGCCGCGCCTATTTCAAGGTCTACCGCCAGTTCAAGATGTACAACGACCCGCGCCTGAATCCGGCGCTGGTGGCCGAATCGCAGTGACCGCTCGACAGCTTGCGGCCAACCTCGACTGGCTCTACACCGAGCACGCCTACCTCGACCGCATGCAGGCCGCACGCGCCGATGGCTTTGCCGCGGTCGAGCTTCAGCAACCGCATCTGCATGACATCGACGCCCTGGCCGCGCGGCTGGCCGGCCTGAGCGTCGTGCTGATCAACGCGCCCGCCGGCGACTGGGCGGCGGGTGAGCGCGGCTTTGCGGCCCTGCCCGGCCGCGAGGCCGCGTTCCGCGACGCGACGCTGCGCGGCCTCGATCTCGCTGCCCGCTTGGGCGCAGCAAGGGTGCATCTGCTGTCGGGCCTGGCCGACGACACGCCTGAAACGCGCAGCACCTGGCTGGCAAACCTCACCTGGGCGGCCGGGCAGTCACCGGTGCCGCTGATCGTCGAGCCGATCAACCGGCGCGACATGCCGGGCTACTTCCTGCACCGCCAGGCGCAGGCGCTGGCGCTCCTCGACGAGCTCAATTCGCGATGCGTGCAACTGCAGCTCGACCTCTACCACTGCCGCGTCGCCGAGGGCGGCGAGTCCCTGAGCCATCTGGCGCGGGCGCTGGACCTTGGCCGGCTGGGCCATGTGCAGGTCGCCGGCGTGGCCGGCCGCCATGAACCGCTGGCCGGCGAATACGCGGACGAGTTCGCGCTGCTGGATGAGCGCGCCTGGCCCGGCGCCATCGGCCTGGAGTACCGCCCCCGCGGCGCGACCTCGGCCGGCCTGGCTTGGCTCAAAGCCGCGCGCTGATCGCGCTGCGCAGCGTTTCGCCCAAGGCGCGGCGATCCTGGCCGGTGGTCGACACGCTTGGCAGGATCTGCACGTCCAGCCCCAGCCCGCGTGCCGACGCAATGGCCCACAGGCTCTGCCCCAGCGTCATGTCGCCGATGAAGCGCGCCGAGGTGCTGAAGCGCTCGCCCGGCTCATGCCAGCGCAGCACGACCGGCAGCACCGGCGCCCCCGTGGCCACGGCCGCCTGCAGCAGGTTGGCGTGGAAGGGCAGCAGTTCGGGGCCGGCACCGGTCGTGCCTTCGGGGAAGACGGCGACGCAGTCACCCGCCTGCAGCGCCTCGGCCGTCTGGTGCACGACGCGCAGCGCATCGCGCTTGCTGGTGCGTTCGATGAACAGGGTGCCGGCGCCCACGACCAGGGCACCGACGACCGGCCAATGCTTGACGTCAGCCTTGGACACGAAGCGCGCCTGCGGCAGCACCGCGTGCACGCCGGCGATGTCGAGCCAGGACACGTGGTTGGCCACCAGCAGATGACCGTGAGGCAAGGCCTGGCCCGAGACCTTGAGTTCGATGCCGAGGATGCGCAGCGTCCTGGCCGACCACCACTGGATGCGCTCATGGCGCTGCGCAGCCGTCATATGCCCGAAGTGCCGGCGCACGATCCACAGGCCGTGCAGCACGTGGGGCAGCAGGCGCACGAGACGCCAGACGGCCCTCATGCGGCTTCGTAGGCGATGTGGCCGGCCACCAACGTGCAGCGCACGCGCGCCGGCAGCTCGAAGCCGCTGGACGAGAATGCGAATGGCGTGTGCTTCCCCTGGCTGGCCAGCGCCCCGGGCGTGACCGCCCAGCTCGCGGCCGCATCGAAGACGCAGACATCAGCCACGCCGCCTTCGACCAGGCGACCCGCGCTGGCCGACAGCGAGCCGAGCGCACTGCCGAGCACGCGCACCGGCTCGGCGGTGACGACGGCAAGCGCGCGCTGCAGCGGCAGCTTGGAGTCGTGCGCCCAGCGCAGCGCCAGGCTGAGCAGCAGCTCCAGCCCGGTCGCGCCCGGCGTGGCCTCGGCGAAGGGCACGGCCTTTTCATCGGTCGTCACGGGCATGTGGTCGGACACGAGGGCGTCGATGGTGCCGTCCGCCAAGCCTGCCCTCAGCGCATCGCGGTCGCGACCCTGGCGCAGTGGTGGCGTCAGGCGCATGGCGGAGTCGAAGTAGCCGATGTCGACATCGCTGAGGTGCAGCGAGTTGATGGACACATCCGCCGTCACGGGCAGGCCCTCGCGCTTGGCGGCGCGCACGATCTCGACCCCGGCGGCGCTGGACAGGCGGCACAGATGGACACGGGCACCGGTCGCGCGGACCAGCTCGAAGAGGGTATGCAGGGCCACGGTCTCGGCGCTGACAGGAACGCCCGACAGCCCCAGCCGCGTGGCCACCGCACCGCTGGCCGCAACGCCGCCGCCGAGGTAGGCATCCAACGGGCGCAGCCAGACCGTGTAGCCATAGGTGGCCGCGTACTGCAGCGCGCGACTCAGCACCAGCGTGTCCTTGATCGGCACCTCGGCTTGGGAGAAGCCGATGCAGCCGGCCTCGGTCAGCTCGGCCATCTCGGTCAGCGCGGTGCCGCCCAGTTGGCGCGTCAGCGCACCGAGCGGGAAGAGGCGGCAACGGCTGAGCTTGCGGGCGCGGAACTTCAGCATCTCGACCAGGCCGGGCTCGTCGAGCACCGGGTCGGTGTCGGGCGGGCAGACCAGGCTGGTCACGCCGCCGGCTGCGGCCGCCGCGAGTTCGCTTTCCAGCAGGCCCTCGTGCTCGTGGCCGGGCTCGCGCAGGCGGGCGCAAAGGTCGACGAGGCCGGGCGCGACGATGAGGCCGCTGGCGTCCACGGTGCGGTCGGCCGTGAACTCGCTGACGTCACCGAGGTGAACGATGCGGCCGTTGGCGATGGCGACGTCGCCGAGGCGGTCGAGGTCGGAGGCCGGGTCGATGAGGCGGCCGCCCTTGATGAGAATTTTCATATTGCCCCCTTGGCGTTACACGCCGTCCCCCCGAGGGGGAGCGAGCGGCTTGGGAGCGGCCCGGCGCCGCTCATGCTTCGTTCCCTGCAAGGATGGCCATCACGGCCATGCGAACGGCGATGCCGAATGTCACTTGAGGCAGGATCACGCTGCTCTTGCCGTCGGCCACCTCGGATGCGATCTCCACGCCGCGGTTGATGGGCCCCGGGTGCATCACGATGGCATCGGATTTGGCCAGCGCCAGCTTGTCGGGTGTCAGGCCGAAGTGCTTGAAGAACTCGCCGCTGCTGGGCAGCATGCCGCCGTTCATGCGCTCGTTCTGCAGGCGCAGCATGATGATCACGTCGGCGCCCTTCACGCCTTCGGCCATGTCATGGCAGACGCGCACGCCCATGTCGCGCAGGTCGCCGGGCACGAGGGTCTTGGGGCCGACGGCGCGGATCTCGGGCACACCCAGGATGTTCAGCGCGTGGATGTCGCTGCGCGCCACGCGCGAATGCACGATGTCGCCGACGATGGCGACCGTCAGCTGGCGGAAGTCCTGTTTGAAGTGCCGGATCGTGTGCATGTCCAGCAACCCTTGCGTCGGGTGGGCATGACGGCCATCGCCGGCGTTGACGACATGCACGTGGGGTGCGCAGTGCTGGGCGATCAGATGAGGCGCGCCGCTCTCGCTGTGGCGCACGACGAACATGTCGGCATGCATGGCGCTGAGGTTGGCGACCGTGTCCAGCAGCGTCTCGCCCTTGGCGGTGGAGCTGCGTGCGATGTCGAGGTTGATGACGTCGGCAGACAGTCGCTTGGCGGCGATCTCGAAGGTGGTGCGGGTGCGCGTGCTGTTCTCGAAGAACAGGTTGAACACCGACTTGCCGCGCAGCAGCGGCACCTTCTTGACCTCGCGGTCATTGACCGACAGGAAGCTGCCCGCCGTGTCGAGGATCTGCTCGATGACCGCACGCGGCAGGCCTTCGATGGACAGCAGGTGGATGAGTTCGCCGTGCTTGTTGAGCTGGGGGTTGCGTTTGGACAGCATCAGCGGACTCCTGCAGGGCCGCCCCAAAGGAGGCCGACGCCCCCTCGGGGGGCAGTGAATGAAGTGAACATGGGGGCCATCACTTCACCTCGAATGCGAATCGACCGTCGTCGGTGCGCGCCAGGCGCAGATGCTGGTCGGCAGACAGCGTGACACGCGCGGCCGAGAACGCCGGCTCGATGGGCAGTTGCCGCCCGCCGCGGTCCACCAGCACCGCCAGCTGCACGCTGGCCGGGCGGCCGAAGTCGAACAGCTCGTTGATGACGGCGCGCGTCGTGCGGCCGGTGTAGAGCACGTCGTCGATCAGCAGGATGTCGCGCCCGTTCACGTTGAAGGGCAGCGAGGTGTGGTCGGCCTTGGCGAGGCCGCGCGAGCCGAAGTCGTCCCGGTGCAGCACGCTGGAAATGACCCCGGCGTCCGCCAGACCCAGGTCCACGGCCAGCCGCTCGGCCAGCCAGGCGCCGCCGCTCCAGATGCCCACCAAGGCGGTGTCGGCGGTCAGCAGTCGCTGCACGCCGCGTTTGAGTTCGAGGTAGAGGGCCTCGGCGTCAAGCAGCAGTTCACTCATGGGTGTTCCCGGAAGAATTGTTCAAGGATGAGGGCGGCGGCGGCGGCGTCCACATCGTGGGCGCCCTCGGCCTCGGCCTCGACGCTGGTGTAGCGCTCGTCCACCTCGAAGACCGGCAGATGGTGGCGCCCGGCCAGGCGGCGGCCGAAGTTCTGGGCCTTGGTCGTCATCACATGCGGCGCACCGTCGGGGTAGCGCGGCACGCCGATGACGAGGGCGTCGGGCTGCCAGGTCTCGATCAGCGCGGCGATTGCCGCGAAGTCGCCGCTCTTGACCGTTGCGCGGGGCTCAGCGGCACCCAGCAGGCGCGTGCCGGACGCCACGCCGATGCGGCGGGTGCCGAAATCAAAAGCAAGAAAGGACTGATGGGCCGCAGAGAGGGTTGCTGCCATCTCAGCAGCCCAGACGGCTGGATTGGGGCCGAGCGCCGGGCCGCCCCAAGCCGGCCCGTTGGGCGATGTTGACCGGGCTCCGAGCCCGGTCAATCGCCGTCCCCTCGGGGGACCGACTGGGCTGGCCCGCGTTCAGCGGGGCAAGACCGGGCGAGGGGCTCATGCATGCCCCGCGTCCGAGCTCAGCATGCGCGGGTCCACGCCCAACAGCGCCAAGGCGCGCTCGTAGCGCAGTTCTGCTGGCGTGTCGAAGATGATGGCAGGCGAGGCGTCCACGGTCAGCCAGCCGTTGCGGCCGATTTCTTCTTCGAGCTGGCCGGCGGCCCAGCCGCTGTAGCCCAGCGTGACGAGGATCTTCTTCGGCCCGGCGCCGTTGGACAGCGCCTCCAGCACATCGCGGCTGGTGGTCATCTCCAGGCCCCCGGGCACGGCCAGCGTCGCGTTGTAGTGGCCGCCCTCCTCGTCCAGCGGCTCGTGCAGCACGAAACCGCGATCCGTCTGGACGGGGCCACCGTAGAAGACCGGGCTGCCCGCGAGCGGGTCGGCCGGCGGGCTCAGCTCGACTTTCTCGAACAGGTTGCCCAGCGTCAACGCGATGGGTTTGTTGATGACGAGGCCGAGGGCGCCGTTGTCGTTGTGCTCGCAGAGGTAGACCACCGTGCCTGCGAAGGCCTCGTCGGCCATGCCAGGCATGGCGATGAGGAATTGGTTGGTCAGGACGATCCGGTCGGCAGGCATGGGCGGCATTTTATTCTTTGGGTATGAATTCCTCCCCTGACCGCCTCGACCGTGCCTTGGTCTGGTTCCGTCGCGACCTCCGCGTTGACGACAACGCGGCCCTCTACCAAGCGCTGAAAAGCGCGCGGCAGGTGTTTTGCGCCTTCGTCCTGGACCGCGACATCCTCGACGCCCTGCCGCGCGCGGACCGGCGTGTCGAGTTCATCCTCGGTGCGTTGCAGGTGCTGGACGAGGACCTGCGCAAGCTTGGCGGCGCACTGATCGTGCGGCATGGCTTTGCAGCGGACGAGATGCCGCGCCTGGCCGCCGAACTGGGCGTGCAGGCGGTGTTCGCCAACCATGACGACGAGCCGCAGGCACTGATGCGCGATGCCCAGGTGGCCGACCTGTTGAAGGCCACGAACGCGGAACTGCGCACCTTCAAGGACCATGTCATTTTTGAGCGCCGCGAGGTGATGACGGCCGCCGGTGGGCCCTATGGCGTGTTCACGCCCTACAAGAATGCCTGGCTGCGCAAGGTCGACGGGTTCTACCTGAGCAGCTACCCGGTCGAGCGCCATGCGCAGGCGCTCGCCAAGACCGCGCTGGCCGCCGGCGTGCCGGCGCTGCAAGACATCGGCTTCGAGCCGGCCGGGCTGACCGGGCACGTCGGCCAGGGCAGCCGCGGCGCCGAGGCGCTGCTGGACGATTTTCTCGACCGCATCGCCGACTACGACAAGGCGCGCGACTTCCCCGCCGTCAAGGGGCCGAGTTATCTGAGCGTGCACCTGCGCTTCGGCACCGTGTCCATCCGCCGCCTGGCGCGCATCGCCCACCAGCTGATGCAGGGCGGCGACCATGGCGCGGAGATCTGGCTGTCGGAGCTGATCTGGCGCGACTTCTATCACCAGGTCATGCACCACCATCCGCATGCGATGACCGGCGCCTTCCGGCCCGAGTACGACGCCATCCGCTGGGAGACGGGTGCGCAGGCCGACGCCATGTTCGCCGCCTGGTGCGAGGGCCGCACCGGCTATCCGCTGGTCGACGCGGCCATGCGCCAGCTCAACCAGACCGGGTATATGCACAACCGCCTGCGCATGGTGACGGCCAGCTTCCTGACCAAGGACCTTGGCATCGACTGGCGGCGCGGCGAGGCCTATTTCGCCCTGCAGCTTATCGACTTCGACCTGGCGGCCAACAACGGCGGCTGGCAATGGGCCAGCAGCAGCGGCTGTGATGCCCAGCCCTATTTCCGCATCTTCAACCCCGTCAGCCAGAGCGAGAAGTTCGACAGCGAGGGTCGCTTCATCCGCCGCTACTGCCCCGAACTGGCCGAGCTGCCGGCCAAGGCCATCCACGAGCCATGGGCGCGCGCGCCGCTGGCCATGCAGAGCAACGCCTACCCGCGCCCCATCGTCGACCACGCCGTCGCGCGGGAACGCACGCTGGCCCGCTACGCCGTCGTCAAGAGCCGCTCGTCTTGAGCCGGCCGGCTTAAAACAGCTCGACGTCGCTGAGCTGGGCCGATTCCTTGATCACGCCACTGGCCACCAGGGCCGCGTAGTTGTGGACCTGGTTGCGGCCATGGCCCTTGGCGTGATAGACGGCCTTGTCGGCGCGCTCGAAGGCGTCGGCAGGGCCGTCGCCCGGCCGCACCTCGGTGAAACCGATGCTGACGGTGATGCGGCCAACCTGCGGGAAGGCGTAGCGCTCGGTATTCAGCCGCAGGCGCTCGAAGGCCTCGCCGGCGTGGATTTCCTCGTCGCAGCGCATCAGCACCACGAACTCCTCGCCGCCGAAGCGGTAGAGCATGTCGTGGAAGCGGAAGGAGCCGCGCATCAGGCGCGACAGCAGCAGCAGCACCTCATCGCCAATCAGGTGGCCAAAGCGGTCATTGACGGTCTTGAAATGGTCGATGTCGATGACGCCGAGCACATAGTGCTGCACCGCCGTCTCGTGGCGGCGGTCTTCGGCCTCGTGCTTCGCGTCGGGGCGGGTCGGGATGTCCGACAGGACCTTGAGAAAGCTCTCGTCGAAGGTCTTGCGATTGAGCAGGCCGGTCAGCGTGTCGCGCTCGGAGTAGTCGAGCAGGCCCTGGAAGTTGTGATAAATCCGCAGCACGCTGCTGACCATGCGCTGAGCGCCCGTACCGAGGCGGCGCGTGGACAGGATCTCGATGACGCCAACGACATCGCGGTCGGTGGCAATCGGGAAGAGATACAGCCACTGGCCGCCCTGGGCCACCTGGGTCACGCTGCGGGTGCGCATGGCCTCCAGGCGCAGTGGGTGGTCGGTCCCCTTGGGCAGGTTGGCGGGCTTGGCCCACAGGGGATCGGCGGATGCAACGGCGTCGCCAGCGCGCAGATGGGCACGGGTCAGCCAGCGTTCCTCGCCGGGCTCGCCAATGCTTCGGTAGATGGCGACCGACTCGGGTTCGAGCAGGTCGCGCAACGCCATGACGAGGGTGACGTCCATGACGTCCCTGTCGCGAAAACCGGTCAGCTCGGCGAGGTGGTCGACAACCTGTGACATCTCGGTGCTCAGGCCGCCAATGCTTGCTGCGTGTACTGATGAATCAGACCGAGCAGCTGTTCCTCGTCATACGGCTTGCCGAGGTAGTGGTCGACCCCGAGCTGGGCGGCGTAGTCGCGGTGCTTCTGGGCAATGCGCGAAGTGATCATGATGACGGGCAGCGGGGCCAGGCGTGAATCGGCGCGCATGTTGCGCACCAAGTCAAAGCCATCCATGCGGGGCATTTCGATGTCCGACAGTACCACCGACGGCAGCTCGTCACCGGACAGCTTCTCCATCGCATCCAGGCCATCCTTGGCCAGTAGGACGCGGAAACCGACGCGCTCCAGCAGGCGCTGGGTCACGCGACGCACCGTCAGCGAATCGTCGACCACCATGACGAGCGGCGCCTGCGAGACCGTCTCGACGACCGGCGCGGCGATCTGCGCTGTCGGTGACTGCGACTGGACGTGCGCGGCCGCCAAGCGCGCCTGGGCGTCGATGCCATACCAGTCGGCCAGCGCCACGACGTTGTAGATCAGCGCCACTTCGCCCGAGGCCAGCAGGCTGATGCCGGCCAGGCCGGGCACGCGATTGAGCTGGGCGCCGAGGTTCTTGACGACGACTTCCTGGTTGCCAACGACTTCGTCGACGTGCAGGGCCAGCGCGCCTTGGGCGCTGCGCACCAGCACGACGTGCGTGTGCTTGCCATGGACGTAACCGCGGCCGGCGTGGCCGAGCAGGCCGCCCAGCCAGTAGAACGGCATCTCGGCGCCGCCATGCTGCAGCTTGCCGGTGGCGTAGGCCGCCTCGACGGCGTCGACCGGCACGCGCTGCACGGAGGCCATCAGCGCCGCGGGCACGGCGACGACCTGGTCGGCGCTCTTGAGCAGCACGACCTGGGTCAGCGCCGTGGTCAGCGGCAGGCGCAGCAGGAAGCTGGTGCCCTGACCGGCCGTCGACGTGGTCTCGATGCTGCCGCCGAGCGTGCCGACCTCGGCACGCACGACGTCCATGCCGATGCCACGGCCGCTGAGCTCGGTGACTTGGCTGGCAGTCGAGAAGCCGGGCGCAAAGATCAGGCGCTTGAGCAAGGCGTCATCCGGCTCGGCGTCAGCCGCGATGAGGCCCAGCTGCAGGCCGCGCTCGCGGATGCGCTGCAGGTTGAGGCCGGCGCCGTTGTCCGCGAAGTTCAGCAGCACTTCATTGCCGTGCTGGCTGACCTCGATGCGCAGCGTGCCGACGGGGTCCTTGCCAGCCGCCGTGCGCACCTCGGGTGTCTCGATGCCATGGGCGACGCTGTTGCGCAGCAGGTGCTCGAAGGCGCCCGCCGTGCGCTCCAGCACCGAGCGGTCCAGCTCGGTCTGGCCGCCGGTGATCTCCAGCTTGACCTGCTTGCCGCTGTCGCGCGCGGCTTGGCGCACGACGCGGTGCATGCGCTCGCCGATGGAATCGAAGTCCACCAGACGAGTGCGCAGCAGGTCGTCCTGCAGTTCGCGCGTCAGCCGCGATTGAGCGGCCAGCTCGTCTTCGCCGGTCTGCACGTTGCGGCCCAGCGTGCGTTGCAACGTGGCCACGTCGCCGACCGACTCGGCCAGCATGCGTGTCAGTTCCTGGAAACGGGTGTAGCGGTCGAACTCCAGCGGGTCGAACTCGCGACCACCCTGCTGCGCCAGCTCCTGCTGGGTGTGCATCTGGGCTTCGGCTTGCAGTTCCAGCTCGCGCAACTGGGCGCGCAGGCGCTCCAGGTTGTCGTCCAGGTCGAGCAGCGCGACCTTCATCTGGGCCAGCTCGGACTCCATCCGCGCGCGGCGGATGCTGACCTCGCCGGCCTGCGTGGCCATGCGTTCCAGCAAGCTGCCGCGCACGCGCACCAAGGCCTGGCCGATGGCCAGGTTGTCGCTACCGGCCGCCACTTCGGCGGTGTCGGTGAAGCGGCTCCAATCGATCTCGCGGACCGGCTCGACTGGCTTGTCGGTGACGGCAGGCGCAGCTGGCTGAGCGGCCACAGGCGCGCGCGCTTCCAGGGTCTCGGGCGCCTTGGCGGCCGGCACCTCGGCGACGGCCGCTGCCGGCGGCGGGGCGACGACAACCTCGGGAACCGGCGCGGCGGCGGCCGTCAGGCTGCGGCCGAGTGCCTCGAAGGCATGCTCGAGCGCGTCGCCCTCGTGCTGCAAGGCCTGCACCTGCGCGCGGTCGGCGCTGCCGGCACGCAGCAGCGCTTCGATGGCGGATTCGAGGTGATGGGCCTGTTCGCCCAGGCGCATGGCGCCGGCTAGGCGAGCGCCACCCTTGAAGGTGTGCAGCGCCCGCATGCAGGCGTCGGAGCGGCCCAGCTCGCCAGGATGGGCCAGCCAGTCGCGCAACGCACCGTGCAGCTGCTCCAGCAGGTCGCGGCCTTCCTCCTCGAAGATCGGATAGAGCTCCGGCTCGATGTTGTCCGGCAGTCCGGGCTCCGGCTCGGGCCCCAGGTCGGGCAACACGGCAAGCACGGGCTCTGGCTCGGGCTCGACGACCGGCTCAGGCTGAGGTTCGGGTTCGGCCACGGCCTCAGGCACTGGTTCGGGTGCCGCTTCGGCTTCGAACAGGGCAACCGGTTCAGCCAATGGCTCGGCGGGCGCGGCATCGCTGAGATCGACGACCGGCTCTAGCAGTTGACCCGGCTCGGTGGGCAGCGCGTCCAGGCCACCGGCCACGGTGTCGTGCAAGGCGGGCACCGGCAGGTCGTCGTCCAGCGACGCGTCCGCGGTGAAAGCTTCTTCCTGCGGCTCGTAGGCGTGCAGGCGGACGATCAACTCGGGATCGTGGGGCTTGAGGAAGCCGGCAGCGAACTGATGCAACAGGCGGCGGATGTCGTCGGCCGCGCGCACAAAGAGCTCGGCGTCGGCCGCCTCGTAGCGCACGGCGCGCTGGGCGCGGCCGAGGGCGTGCTCCAGCTCGCGAGCCAGGCTGGAAAGCTCCTCATAGCCGACCGTGGCGGCGTTGCCGGCCAAGGCATGGGCCTGCACCTCGCAGCTGGAGGGCACGGGCTCACTCAGCTCGGCAGCCCACTCGGCCAGGCCGATGGAGAGCTTGCGCGACAGCTCGTCGGCTTCGTTCAGGAAGATGTTGAACAGGGCGATGCTGATGCGCAGCGGACCGATGAGCTTGAAGCCTTCGTCGGTGTCGGGGTCGTCCGGTTCAATCTCAGGCGACGCCTGGGACGCCGCAGATTCGTTGTCGACGACCAGCCTGGGCAGGGCGAGCGTCGACTCCTCGGGCCGGCTGGGCAGATCGCCCAGGTCGTCCAACGGCTCGGCCGGCAGCACGATCTCGGGCTCGTCAAGGTCCAGCGTCAGGCCGAAGTTGGCCAGCGTCTGCTCCTCGTGCGGAGTGGCAGCCAGCGGCAAAGGTTCGGTCGGCGGATGGGTGCCGAAGTCGATGGTCTCTTCTTCGGGCAGTTGCGTCGGAGCGAAATCGAGCGTGACGTCGGGCAGGCCGAGGGCCGCGATCTCTTCGACGGTGGCCGGCTCGCCCAGTTCGAGGACGAAGTCCGGCACCAGCGCCGGGGCCTCTTCCAATTCCACCGGCTTGGCGGCAGCAACGGGCTGCGCGGCCGCTTCGGCCAGGGCTTCGGGCGCGTGCTCGACGACGTCCGGCAGGGCCGCGCCGTCCGCAACGTCCATGCCGTCGGCTTCGACGGGCCAGCCCAGCGGCAGGGCTTGGCCGTGCAGTCGCAGCGAGTCGGCACTGCGGCGCACCGGGTCAGGCAGGCTGTGACCTGCCTCGGTGCCGGCGATCTGGTCACGCCAGTGGGCAAAGTAGTCGAGCGCCTCGGTCGTGAAATCGAGCAGGGCGGCGTCGGCCAGCGGCGAGGCCTCGGACAGGCGCGCGTTGTAAAGCTGTTCGCAGGCCCAGGCAGCTTCGCCGAAGGGGTCAAGCCCGACCATGCGGGCGCTGCCCTTGAGCGTGTGGAAGGCACGGCGAACGATGGTGAGCTGGCCGTGCTCGGCAGGCTGCTCGCGCAGTTCCGCCAGCGCGGCGCGCGCGTTGGCGATGACCTCGTCGGCTTCTTCCAGGAAGATCTCGCGCATCTCCGGGTCGTCGGCGACGCTGGGCGCGGCAGGCGCGGGCGCTGAGACGGACACCAGGGCGGGCGCCGGGGCGGGCGCAGGCTGGGACAGGTCGACGTCGGGCAGGCTGAGATCGGGCAGGTCCAGGCTGCCGAAGTCGATGCGCAGAGGTTGCGTCTTGTCCATCGCGGGCGCGACTTCCGGCTCGAGATCGACATGGAAGCCGCTGGCTTCGAAGTCAGGCAGCTCGACGGCGCCTTCACGGCGGCCCATGACGGCGTCCAGGCGGCCAGTGGCCTCATCGAACTGGAACATGCGCTTGGCCAGCTGGGGCTGCACGCTGAGCATGTCGATGAGGAAGCCGAGGGCGCCAAGGTTGTTGGCCAGGCGCTCGAAGACGCCACGGGCGCCAGCCCGCTCGAAATCGATCTCCGTGCCGGCCAGGCTGTCCACCTCGTCACGCATGCGCACGGTTGCCTGGGCGGCCTGGTCCAGGCCCAGCACGCTGAGCACGCCGCGCATGGCCTGCAATTGGCCGGGCACGGGGATCAGCAGTTCACGGCGCGCCGGGTCGCGGAAGTATTCGTCGCACTGCTTCTCGACTTCGGACAGGCTGGCGCGCAGCTCGTGGACGACGCTGCCCAGGGTCTGGCGGTCGGAGACCCGGCGGTACAGATCCTCCATCCAGTCTTCCAGCGGCTCGGCCGGTTGACCGTGGGCAACGGCCTCGACGCGGCGCGCCAGGCGGCGCACGCGGTCGGCCTGCTCGGGCTGGTCGAAAGCGGCGTCTTCCAGTGCGGCCTCGACATAGAGCAGGCTGGTCGCAACTTCCATCGCCAGCGCCGGCGGCGGCGTGCTGCGGGAACGCAGCGTCGCGACAACGGCGCGTTGCAGCGTCTGCGCCAGCACCTCGCCACTGGGGAAAAGGCGTGTCAGGGAGTCGGACAGCGCAGCAAACTGTTCGTCCAGACCGGTCAGCCGGTGCTGGTCGCCCTCGGCGGCGCTGGACCAGCTTTCCTTGGCGGCGATCACGCGGCGCTTGGCCTGGGCCACCCAGGCGGGGTCGATGCGGCCGAGGCTGGCGTCTTCATAGTCGCCGGCCTGCTCGTCGCTGAGGCGATAGGCCTCGTGCACGGCCGTCAGGCGCGGGCCAGCGCCGCGGGTGAGGCGGCATTGGGCGCAGAAGAACAGCAGGTCCTGGGCGAGGCGTTCCCGCTGCGGATCGGCCTGATCGCCTTGCTCGACGACGCGCAGCTCATGCAGCAGCTTGGAACCCAGGCGCTTGGTGTAGCCGTCGCTGGGGATGAGCCTCAGCGCCTGGCCCTCAAAGACCGCAGCGGCCAGTTGCCACAGCGTGCGCGAACTGCCCGCAGGCAGCGTGGCGGCCAGGCCGGCGCACAGGCCGGACAGGTTGGCCGCATGTGCGGAGCTGGGCTCGCGCATATGGCGCAGCAGGGCCGATTCGAAGGGCGCGCGCACGGCGTCGACCGCGCGCGGCAGCACGCCGGTTTCGGGCGCGATGCTGCGCCAGGCCCAGTCGTACTGCCAGAGGTCGGCCGGGTGGATGCGCTCGGCGCCGTTGAGCTGCTGCAGCGTGCGATAGCTGGGGTAGAGGGCCAGCGAGGAGGTCTTGTTGCCGGCCAGCAGCCGGGCGACATAGGCCAGCAGCGCAAAGTCGGCGCGCTCGATGGTCTCGACGGTACTCAGTTCGACCTCGAGCGGCCGCTCGGCCAAACGGGTGACGGCCGCCTCGGCGGCACGCAGCACCGTGGCGCCAGCCGGCAGGCCGACCAGGGACAACACGCCGCTGACTTGGTGCAACTGCGCCGCCGCCTGCTGCAGGGGCAGGCTGGGCTGGGCATCTCCACCAAAGGCCGACAGCCGGTTGTCACTGCCTTCGCGCACCAGGCGCCGCAGGGTCTTGTGCACCGTCTCCAGGGAGCGGCGCAATTCCTCCTGAACCCAGGCCAGTGGGCTCAGGTCGGCCGGGAGTTCGGAGTCTCGCAGGGAGCTGTCCATGCGTGGGCTTTCTCGCTCGATGCGCTGTTCGGGGCCGGTCAGGCGACCTTGAATCGGGACACGGACGTGCGCAGGGCTTCGGCCGAGCGGGACAGCTCATGCACCATCTGGGCGGTGGAGCGCGTGCCTTCGGATGTCTGCTCCGTCACCGCGAAGATGTGCTGGATGTTGGAGGCCACCTCGTTGGCGGATGCGGCTTCCTGCTGGGCCTGGGACGAGATCTTGCCGATCAGCTCGTCGAGCTGACGAGACACGCTGTCGATGTCTTCCAGCGCCTTGCCGGCCGCGTCGGACAGCTGCGTACCTTCCACCACACCGCGCGTCGAACGCTCCATGGCGGCGACGGCGTCGTGGGTGTCGGTCTGAATGGTCTTGACCAGCGCGGCAATCCGGCGCGTCGCGTCGCCGGAGCGTTCGGCCAGGCGCTGCACCTCTTCCGCAACGACCGAGAAGCCACGGCCTGCTTCACCGGCGGACGCTGCCTGAATGGCCGCGTTCAAGGCCAGCACGTTGGTCTGCTCGGTAATGTCTGAGATCAGCTCGGTGATCTCGCCAATTTCCTGAGACGACTCGCCGAGGCGCTTGATGCGCTTGGACGTTTCCTGGATGGAGTCGCGGATGGCGTTCATACCGGCGATGTTGTTCTGCATCGCCGACAGGCCTTGCTCGGCGGCCTGACGGCTCTGGCGCGCCACCTCGGCCGTTGTCTGCGCCTGGGCGGACACGTCGGTGATTCGGCTCGCCATGCCGAGCACGGCCTCGCCGGTCGCGCGGATCTCGTGCAGCTGCTCTTTGGATGCCGCCAGCAGGTCGGTCGACGTCTGGTCGACGGCGCCGGTCGTGTCGGTCACGCGGGCCGCCGTGGCCTGAACCTGGCCCACGAGGTTGCGCAGCTCTTCCACCGTGTAGTTCACCGAGTCGGCAATCGCGCCCGTGATGTCTTCCGTCACCGTCGCCTGCTGCGTCAGGTCACCTTCAGCGACGCTGGCCAGCTCGTTCATCAAACGCAAAATCGCGGCCTGGTTGGCGTCGTTGACGCGCTTGGCTTCCTGCTCCTGCGCCTCGGCTTCGCGACGCGACGCTTCGGCAAGCGCAGCGCGCTCGGACTGGTCGGCCACGTAAAGGCGCAGGAAACCGACCGCGCCACCGAGCAGGGCGGCCAGCGAAGCGATCATGAAGAGGAACAGACCCCAGCCGCCGCCGCCGGACTTTTCCAGGTCGGCCGCGGCCTGCTCCAGGCCTTTGCGCAGCGGTTCCGAGTCGTTCAGGATGGCCGTCTGTGCTTCACGCGCCGACACCAGGCCTTGCAGGTTGCCCAGAATGGCGGAGGCCTGGGTACGCGTCTGCTCGTACTGCGTCAGCAGCGTCTGCAGGCGTTCCTTCAGTTGCGGGTCGCGGGCAGCGTTCAGGCGCAGCTCGGGGCTGCCGCTGATCAGCGCTTCGGTGATCAGCTTGAAGGAGTTCAGGTCCTTGCCCAGCAGGAACACGGCCTCGGGGCTGACGCCTTCCTGGGTCAGGAACTCGTTGGCGCTCTTGCCGATACGCTGGGTCAGCATGACGAGCTGACCGACCGCGGAAACCTCGCCCGCGGAAGAGCCGATCTGCAGGGCCTGAGATGACACGGCCTCGGCGCTTTCCAGCAGGTCGCTGGACTGGCGGTTGATGGCGCGCAGCGCCGTGCCGACCTGGGTCAGGATCTTTTCCTGGGCCTGCACGACCTTGCCGTTCTTCTCGGCGCGCTCGACCAGGGGCGTCAGGGCCTCCAGCGTCGGCAGCACGGCAGCGGGCGCGACGGCCAGCTCACCTTCGCCAGTACGCAGGTTGTTGACGACGCCACTGAGCGTGCCCACCGACTCGCGCAGCTCGGCGAAGGCGGCGGGGTTGCCCACCAGCGCGGCGGAGACGGACTTGGCCATGCGCTGAGAATGCATCAGCGCCTGGCCGGTCGCGCGCACCTGGGCGGCGCTGCGGTTGGAGCTGACCAGCACCATGCTGACCGAGACGGCCGTGCCAATCAGGCCGGCAACGACGAGGCCCGTCAGCACGCGCTGGCGGTGGCGGCCGAACAGGTCGCCCAACTGCTCGGCCCCGGTGGCTGGCGGGGGCGGCAGCATCGTCGGGTCGGCGGCCTGCGTCGTCGGCGCGAAATTCATCGTCGTGCTGGGCGGGAACTCGCTGTTCGGGCCTGGCTCGGTCGGCACCGCCGGCGAGATGATGGACGGCGCCTCCGTGCGCGCATACGCCTCGCTGCGCGTGGGCAGGTCGACGCCGGCTAGCGTGGAGTCCATGTTGCGGGGCGCATCGAAGCCGATACCGCTGCGCGAATCGATGGTCGTGTCGACAGCCTCCGGTGCTGCCGGCGGCAGCTCATCGGCTTCGGACTTTCCCCTGATTTTGTCCAGCAGGCTCATCTCACCCTCGTCCTTCAGTGTTTGTGATGTCCGCGTCTGCACGCGGCTTGAAGTTTGAAAACGAAGCGTCCATCACGCAACGATGTGCAGGAAGTTTTCCTGCCGCGCCAACGCTTCGAGATTGATTTCCTGCCAGCTGCGGCCGGCCTCGTCGCGGCGCAGGGCGCCAGCAAAACGAGGCAGCGGCCCGGCCGGCTGCTGCGGCGCCAGCGGCAGTTGCTCGTCGCTGCGAAGACCGGCCAGCCGGTCAACCAGCAGCGCGCAGTTCAGATTCAGGTCGCTGCCCAGCGATACCAAGCGGCTCTGTGCGGCCACGCCGCGGTTCAAAGACGGCTCGCGCAGGCCGAGGTAGACGGCGAGGTCGACGACCGTGAACAGGCCACCGCGCAGGTTGGCCACGCCGGCCAGCCAGGGCTTGGCATAAGGCACGGGCTTGATCGGCACGGGTGCGAAGATCTCGCTGGCCTGCTTCAGCGAAAACAGCAGGCCGACGCCCGCGCACTCCACAGCCAGCCAGTTCGCGATGAGCGTCTGCTCACGCGCAGCCTGCATGCGCTCGGCAAGGCGCTGCTGGAGTTCGCGGAGGGCGGTCTTGTTGGCCATGCGAGTGCCTTAGCCGAGGGCTTTGATCTTGGCGAGGAGTTCTTCGGCCTTGACGGGCTTGACGACGTAGTCGCTCGCGCCCTGGCGCATGCCCCAGACCTTGTCGGTCTCCTGGCCCTTGCTCGTGCACATGATGATGGGCACGCCGGCATAGCGCTCGTCGCGCGTGATGGCCCGGGTCAGCTGGAAGCCGTTCTGCCCGGGCATGACGACGTCCATCAGGATCAGGTCGGGCTTGGCCTCGGCCAGGCGCTTCATCGCCTCTTCGGCGTTCTCGGCGGTGCGCACGTCAAAGCCGCGTTTGACCAGCATTTCCGACAGCGCATGCAGTTCGGTCTTGGAATCGTCAACCAGCAGGATGTTATGGATGCTCATGGCAGTTCTCTCTAGGTACGTGCTTCCTGGCGGCGGTGCTGCAGCACCGCCTGAAGCAGCTGGTCCTTGGTGAAAGGCTTGGTCAGGTAGTCCTGCGAGCCCACCATGCGCCCGCGGGCCTTGTCGAACAGGCCATCTTTCGAAGACAGCATGATCACCGGCACTCCCGAGAACTCCGGGTTGCGCTTGATGATGGCGCAGGTCTGGTAGCCGTCCAGGCGCGGCATCAGGATGTCGCAGAACACGAGATCGGGATGAAAGTCGCCCAGCTTGGCCAGCGCGTCGAAGCCGTCCTCGGCCAGAGCCACCTCATGGCCGCCTTGCTTCAGGAAGATTTCCGCGCTGCGGCGGATGGTGTTGCTGTCGTCGATGACCAGGATACGCGTGGGTCCTGCACCGGAAACTTGATCGTTCAAACGTCGTCTCCTCGGAACTTCAGCTCGGGGCCCGGCCCTTTCGGCCCCCTTTGAGGCTTGCGAGGCCAAGTCAGAGTCAGATGCGCACCATCTCGAAATCCTCTTTGCGGGCACCGCAGTCGGGGCAGGTCCAGTTCATGTCCACATCGGCCCAGGCGGTGCCCGGCGCGATGCCGTGCTCCGGATCGCCTGCGGCTTCGTCATAGATCCATCCGCAGATCAGGCACATCCAGGTACTGGGTTCGCTCACGGTGCTTAGAGTTTGCTCACTACAATCGAATCATTCTAGCCAGGGCCCGAGAGCGCAATGCTGAGGGCAAACGCCTGTGCCCAGCGCCTCAGAAGCGCCCTTTTAGCGGCAGACTCCACGCTTTGCGGCAGCTCTTAGGCCGCGCCCGCGACGACCTCCCCATGAGCCCAACACCCCCCCTACCCGCCGACCCCGTGGTCGATGAATCCGAACAGGAAAGCCCGCCGCCGGCTTGCGTGCTGAGCTTCAACGCCAGCGACGCGTCCGGTGCCGGTGGCCTGGCTGGCGACGTGGCCACCATCGCGGCCATGGGCGCGCACTGCCTGCCCGTTGTCACCGCGGTCGTGCTGCGCGACACCGCCGAGGTCTTCGAGCACGAGAACCTCGACGCCGACACCGTTGCCGAGCAAGCCCGCCACATCCTTGAGGACGTGCCCATCACGGCCTGGAAGGTTGGCTTCCTCGGCAATGCAGAAGCCGTCAGCGCCGTCGCCGAGGTCCTCAGCGACTACCCGGACGTGCCACTGGTCACCTATCTGCCCTCGGTCGCCTGGATCGACGAGGACGAGCAGCAGCAATACCTGGACGCGCTGCGCGAGCTGGTGCTGCCGCAGACGGCCGTGCTGGTGGGCAACCACAAAACGATGACCGACTTCCTGCTGCCAGACTGGGACAACGAGCGGGCGCCCTCGGCGCGCGAGCTGGCGGTGGCGGCCGCGCAGGCCGGCGCCCAGCATGTGCTGGTGACCGGCATGCAGCTGCCCAACCAGTACGTGGACAACGTGCTGGCCAACGCGCAGGGCCCCATCACCGGCGAAAAGTTCGAGCGCTTCGAGACCGCCTTCGTGGGTGCCGGCGACACGCTGTCGGCGGCGCTGGCGGCCCTGTTGTCGGTCGGGGCTGAATTGCACTCCGCCGTCAGCGAGGCCCTCTCCTTCCTAGACCAGTCGCTCGACGCCGGCTTCCGGCCGGGCATGGGCAATGTCATCCCCGACCGTTTCTTCTGGGCCCTGCCCGGGGCGGACGAGGAAGGCGGCGAGCCCCCAGACTTCGAGCCCGACCCCGAGCCCGAGGCGCCGCCGAAGACGCCGCGCCGCATGCATTGACCTCTTGATTCGTTCTTCATGGCCAGCAATACCGAGCTCTTCGAACGCGCCTCGCGCGTCATCCCCGGCGGGGTCAACTCGCCCGTGCGCGCCTTCCGCGCCGTCGGTGGCACGCCCCGCTTCATCGCCCGCGGCGAAGGCGCCTACATCTATGACGCCGAAGGCAAGCGTTATGTCGACTACATCGGCTCCTGGGGGCCAATGATCCTGGGCCACGGCCACCCGGCCGTGCTGGAAGCCGTGACCAAGGCCGCGGCCGAAGGCTTTTCCTTCGGCGCGCCGACCGAGCGCGAGATCGAGCTGGCCGAGGAGATCCTGAAGCTCGTACCCAGCATGGATCAGGTTCGCCTGGTCAGCTCGGGCACCGAGGCGACGATGAGCGCCATCCGCCTGGCGCGCGGCGCCACCGGTCGGGCCAAGTTCATCAAGTTCGAGGGTTGCTACCACGGCCATACCGACGCGCTGCTCGTGAAAGCGGGCTCGGGGCTCGCGACCTTCGGCCACCCCACCAGCGCGGGCGTCACGCCGGGCGCCGCCGCCGACACCGTCGTCCTCGAATACAACAACGTCGAGCAACTCGAAGCCGCATTCGCGCAATACGGCGACCAGCTCGCCTGCGTCATCGTCGAGCCGATTGCCGGCAACATGAACTTCGTGCGCGCGTCCCTGCCCTTCATGAGCGCGCTGCGCCGGTTGTGCACGGCGCATGGCGCTTTGCTGGTGCTGGACGAAGTGATGACCGGCTTCCGCGTCGCCCTGGGCGGTGCCCAGGCGCATTACGCCAGGCTCATCCCCGGCTTCGCACCGGACATCTCGGTCTTCGGCAAAGTCATCGGCGGCGGCATGCCGCTCGCCGCCTTCGGTGCCAGGCGCGAGGTCATGCAACACCTGGCCCCGCTGGGCGGCGTCTACCAGGCCGGCACGCTGTCGGGCAACCCGGTGGCCACGGCCTGCGGACTGGCGACGTTGCGCGAGATCCAGAAGCCCGGCTTCTTCGAGGCCCTGTCTGCCAAGACTTGCCAGCTGATTGACGGCCTCAGCGCAGTCGCCGCCGAGAACGGCGTGCCGTTCAGCGCAGACAGCGAAGGTGGCATGTTCGGCTTCTTCCTGATGCCCGAGCTGCCGCAGAACTACGCCACCGTGATGACCACGGACAAGACCCGTTTCAACAGCTTCTTCCACGCGATGCTGGACGCCGGCGTTTATCTGGCGCCGGCCCTTTACGAGGCGGGCTTCGTGTCGGCGGCCCACAGCCAGGCCGACATCGACGCCACGCTCGCGGCGGCGCGCACGGCCCTGCGCTGATCCTTCGCGCCCGCGGCGCCACTGACATGCACCTTCACATCCTCGGCATTTGCGGCACCTTCATGGGCGGTCTGGCGGCACTCGCGCGCGAAGCCGGCCACAAGGTCACCGGCTGCGACGCCAACGTCTACCCACCGATGAGCACCCAGCTTCAAGCCCTGGGCATCGAGCTCATCACCGGCTTCGGCGCCGAGCAGCTGGCGCTCAAGCCCGACGTCTTCGTCATCGGCAATGTCGTCACGCGCGGCGAGCGCTTCCCGTTGATGGAAGCCATCCTCGACGCGGGCCTGCCCTACACCTCCGGCCCGCAATGGCTGGCCGAGCATGTGCTGCAGGGCCGCCACACGCTGGCGGTCGCCGGCACGCATGGCAAGACGTCGACCACGTCCATGCTGGCCTGGATCCTTGAGCACGCGGGGCTGAAGCCCGGTTTTCTGGTCGGCGGCGTGCCGCAGAACTTCGGTGTCTCCGCGCGACTCGGCGAAGGCCAGGCCTTCGTGATCGAGGCTGACGAGTACGACACCGCCTTCTTCGACAAGCGCAGCAAGTTCGTCCATTACCGGCCGCGCACGGCCGTGCTGAACAACCTCGAGCACGACCACGCCGACATCTTTCCGGACCTGGCCGCCATCGAGACCCAGTTCCACCACCTCGTGCGCACCGTGCCGGCCAGCGGCCGCCTGGTCGTCAACGCGCGAGAGGAGGCGCTGCAGCGCGTCATCGCGCGCGGTTGCTGGAGCGAGGTGCAGCGCTTCGGCGCCAAGAAGGAAGAAGCTGGCATGCTGCGCGCCCGCGGCGAGCCGCAAGCCTTCGACGTGCTGCGCGGCAGCCTCAAGGTGGCGCGGGTCGAGTGGAGCTTGATCGGTGAGCACAACCAGCTCAACGCACTGGCGGCCATCGCCGCGGCCGAGCATGTCGGCGTGTCGCCCGAGCAGTCGGCCGCAGCTTTCGCCGAATTCCAGAACGTGCGTCGTCGCATGGAACTGCGCGGTGAAGCGGGCGGCATCAAGGTCTACGACGACTTCGCCCATCACCCCACCGCCATCCGCACCACCGTCAACGGCCTGCGCCGCCGCATCGCGCCGGCCGAGCGCATCCTCGCCATCTTCGAGCCGCGTTCCAACACGATGAAGCTCGGCACGATGAAGGCCCAGTTGCCCTGGGCACTGGAAGAGGCGGACCTGGCCTTCTGCAATCAGCAGGGTCTGAGCTGGGATGCCAAGGAAGCGCTGGCGCCGATGGGTGCGCAGGCCTTCGTCGGCGCCGATGTCGATGCGCTGATCGCCGCGGTCGTCAAGGTCGCCAAGCCCGGCGACCATCTGCTTTGCATGAGCAATGGCGGCTTCGACGGTATCCACCAGAAGCTGCTGGCTGCCCTGACTCGCTAGTCACTTCCCGTACAGCACCATCTGCGTGCACCGGAACAAGGCCATGGTCTTGCCCGTGTCCTTGTGGGTGACAACCGCATCCCAGACCTGCGTCGTGCGACCGAGGTGCACGGCCTTGGCCGTGCAGGCCACGGTGCCGTCCCGTGCGGTGCCGAGATGGTTGGACTTCAGCTCGATGGTGGTGAAGCCGACCGCTCCCTCGGGCAGGTTGGCCAGGCAACCATAGCCGGCGCAGGTATCGGCCAGCGTCACGATGCTGCCTGCGTGGAGGTAGCCGTTCGGCGCCATCAGTTCCTGGCGCACGGCAAGCTCGGCCTGGACCTCGGCACCTTCCGTGCTGACGATGACGATGCCCAGATAGCCCGGCAGATGAGCAGCGCCGAGCTGGTTGAAGTCTTTCATAGGGTTCGCCTCCAGCGAGTCGTCTAACGCGTCAAAGCGTAGCAGCGGCCCAGGCACCCACCCTGCCGATACACATCCAGACCGCAAGTCTTGCGGCAAGCGAGGCCGCTTGCCTGCGCGATGGCGGCGCAGACCGCTGGAACAGCGCTTGCCATGGCAGCAGCAGCAAGACTGCCAAGGATTGGAATGAGACGACGACGACACCTGGTCGTGGCCCGTGTCGGCCGCAATTCCCTGCACCCGCGCTGGCTCGACGGCGCCGAGGAGCGAAGCTGGGACCTGCACCTCTGCCCCTTCGAGCCGCTGCCCGAGGCAGCCTTGGAGGGCTGCAGCACCAGCGACGTCATCGTCGGCCCCAAGTGGGCCGGCCTGAACGAGCTGCTGACGCGCTGGGATGGCTGGCGGGACTACGAGCAGATCTGGCTGCCCGACGACGACCTGCTCACCGATGCCGGCAACATCGACAGCTTCTTTGCCACCACGGCCGCCCTGGGCTGGTCGCTGTCCGCCCCGGCGCTCGACGAGGACTCCTACTACGCCCACTACAGCACCATGCGCAACCGGCGCTGCACGGCGCGCTGCACCGGTTTCGTGGAGATCATGGCGCCCTGCTTCTCCGGCCCGACGCTGGACCGGCTGCTGCCGACCTTCTCGCTGAGCACGACAGGCTGGGGCTGGGGGCTGGACTCGGTCTGGCCGCGGCTGCTGGACTACCAGAACATGGGCGTGATCGATGCCACGCCGGTGTGCCACACCCGACCGGTGGGCGCTTTCCGCGACGCGACCCTGGCCGCGCGGGTGCTGGCTGAATCGGACCGGCTGCTGGCCGAGTACGGCTGCGAGCAGGTGCACCGCGTCTTCCAGGCCTTCGGGCCCGATCTCAAGCCGCTGCTGCTCGGCCCGTCCGAGCTGACCGCCCTGCTCGTCGACGGCTGGCAGTACCTGCTGCCCGGCAACCCGGCGCTGCTGCCCTGGATGGTGCAGGCGCAGGCCCCTGCCGACGGCTGGCCGGCCTACCCGGTCGCCGGCACGCCGGCGCACGCCACGCGCGGGCGCACCCTGCAGGAGGGCGTGTGATGGTTGCCCTGCCCGTCTACCAACCCCGTTCCGCAGCCGAGCTCCAGGACGCCATCCGCCCGCCGCGGGCACCGCTGCTGCTGCGCCCCCGGCTCTCACCCGCGCTGCTCGGCAGGCTGCCGGCGGGCGTGGCACGGCCACGCTTTAATGTGGGCGAACTGCGCACCGGCATCCTGCACCTGGGCTGCGGCGCCTTCCACCGCGCCCACCAGGCGGTGCTGACGCAGCGCGCCATCGAGGCCGAGATGACCGCTGTGCACCTGCCCGCATGGGGCATCGTCGCGGCCAGCCTGCGCACCGGCAGCGCCCTGCCGGCGCTCAAGCAGCAGCAAGGCCTCTACACCGTGCTGGTGCGCAGCCCCCAGGGCCTGCGGGCCGAGGTCGTGGGCAGCCTGCGCGAGGCCGTGCATGCCCAATGGGATGCTGCGCGCCTGCGGCAGGTGCTGCTTGACCCGCAGCTGCGCCTGGTGACGCTCACCGTGACCGAGACGGGCTACTGCGCAGATCCCCGCAGCGGTCGCCTGGACTGGCAGGACGACGCGGTGCGCGCCGATTGCCACCGCCCCTGGCCGCGCACCGTGCCGGGCCTGCTAGTCCGCGGGCTGGCGATGCGGCGCATGGCGGGGCTGGCGCCGCCGGTGCTGGTCTCCTGCGACAACGTGCCCGTCAACGGCCGGCAGCTGCGCCAGGTCTGCCTGGACATGGCGGCGGCGCAGGACGACGGCCTGGCCGAATGGATCGCACGCAACGTGCAGTTCCCATCCTCGATGGTGGACCGCATCGTGCCCGTCACCACCGACGTGGACCGCCGCAGTGCCGACGCCATGCTCGGCCTGACCGATGCGGTACCGGTGAGCACCGAGCCGTTCAGCCAATGGGTGATCGAGCACTTCGAGGGCCCGCGCCCGTTGTGGGAAGCGGCCGGTGCCGTCTTCGTCGACGACGTCGCGCCGTGGGAGGCCGCGAAGCTGCGCCTGCTCAACGGCGGTCACCTGGCCCTGGCCTGCCTGGGCCTGCTGGCCGGTTGCGCCACGGTGGCCGAGGTGATGGCCGAGCCGCTGATGCGCCGCTACGCGCTGCGCCTGCTCATCGACGAGCAACGGCCGACGCTGCCGCCCGGCGGCCCCGACATCCGCGTCTATGCGCATGAGCTGGTCGAGCGCTGGCGCAACCCGCGCATCGCCCACCAACTGGAACGCGTCGGCCGCAACGCCTCAGGCAAGCTGGCCTCGCGCCTGCTCGCCGGCCTGCGCCTCAACCTCGAAAGCGGCCGGCCTGCACCGCTGACCCTGCTGGCCGTGGCCGCGTGGATGTGGTGTGCCAGCGGCCGCGACCCGCAAGGCGGCGTCCTGCTGAAGTCAGACAGCCTGGGCGACCCGCAAGGCGGCGTCCTGCTGAAGTCAGACAGCCTGGGCGACACGCTGGGCCGCATCGGCCGCGAAGCCGGCGATGACGCGGCCCGCCTGGTGAATCGCTTGCTGGGCCTGCGGGAGATATTCGGCGACGACCTGCCGCGCCAGCCGCAAGTGGTGGCCGGCCTGCGCGAAGCCGTGCAACGCCTGCAGCGCGATGGCGCGCTGGCCACCGTGCGCGCTGCCCTTGCAGGATCTCTGGACGCAGAATTGACGCCATGCCATTGACCACGCCTGCCTCCGCCAGCCTGCCCGATTTCGACGCCGTCATCTTCGACATGGACGGCCTGCTGCTCGACAGCGAGACGCTGGCCCTCGACGCGATGAAGGACGCGGCCGAGGCGCTGGGCCTGGACATGCCGGTGGCACTGCGGCGCCAGATGATTGGCGTGCCTGCCGACGTCTGCCGCTCGCTGGTGGCCGCCCACTATGGCTCGACCGAGCCCGTCGAGCCGCTGTTCGCCGGCGCCACGCAGCTGCTGGAGGCCGCCGTGGCCGCCGGGCGGCTGCAGCGCAAGCCCGGCGTCGGCGCCGTGCTCGACCAACTCGATCGCCTGGGCCTGCCGCGGGCAGTCGCCACCTCCTCTGGCCACCGCCGCGCGCATCACCACCTGGACGTGGCCGGCCTGCTGCCACGGCTGGACGCCGTGCTCACGCGTGACGACGTGGCGCGCGGCAAGCCGCATCCCGACCTCTATCTGGCGGCGGCCCGGCACCTGGGCGTCGCGCCGCATCGTTGCCTGGCGTTCGAGGATTCCTACAACGGCGTGCGTGCCGCCGTCGCCGCCGGCATGCCGGTGGTGATGGTGCCCGACCTGCTGCCCGCCACAGCGGAGATGCAGGCCGCGGCGGTGATGGTGATCGGCTCGCTGCGCGAGATCCTGCCCTGCCTGGCCGAGCGCAGCCGCGCCGGCGGGGCAGCCGCCGCCTGACCGTTCCGTCAGGGCGCTTCGCGCTGGCGGCGTCGGCGTTCGGAGAGGCGGCCGAACGGGAACAGGTTGCCCAGCACGCCGCCCACGGTGGAGACCTGGTTCACCGTGCGCAGCGCCTCCAGGCCGAATTCCTGGATGACGCGGCGCTCGCTGACCTCCGTGCCCTCGCGGATGCGCGACACCGCGTGCATCACATAAAGGCCCAGCAGCGCGGAGATGGCGAACAGGAATTCCCAGTGCGCGAAGCTGAACACCGACACCTCGCGCGTGGCGCCCGGCGATACCCAGCGCACCAGCAGCGACAGCTGGCGTTCACTGAACCATTGCGCCAGCGAGCCCCCGGCCAGCGGCGCCAGCCCGCCGGCCACGGCACCGACCAGGCCGATGGCTGCCAGATAGCTGGTGGCCCGGTCGCGCGGCGCCAGCTTCATGCCGAGGTTGCCTGTGGCCAGGCCGATGCCGCCGCCTGCGATGCCCATCAACGCATGCAAGACGGCCAGGAAGCCGAACTGCACCGGCGGCGACGCGCTGGCCGGCACGAACACCAGGCCCAGCGTGCAGGTGAAGCAGAGCGGCACGGCCACCGCCAGCACTGACTTGTTGGAGAGACGGTCCGACACGCGGCCCCAGGCCAGCAGCGTGGCGGCGTTGCAGACCTGGCTGATGACCCACAGCGCCGTCACCTGGCTGAGGCCGAAGCCGAGCTGTCGCATCAGATAGACCGTCAGGAAGGGCGCCACCAGGTTGCTGGCGAGGTTCCAGCTGGCCAGCGTCAGCAGCAGGCCGCGGAAATCGCGGTCGATGAAGGGACCGCGCAACTGGTCGCGCATGCGGCGCATTGGCCCGCCGGCGTCCATCACGGGCTCGGGGCAGCGATAGAGGCTGGCCGAGCTCAGCAGCCCCGCGATCCCGGCCCCTGCAAAGCACAGCGTGAAGGCCAGCATGCGTGAATCCAGCGGCGGGTGCTCGACCAGCGCCCCGGCCCCGAGGGTGCAGATGCAGGCCAGGCCGGTGGCCCACAGCAGCCGGCGCGAAAAGAACACGCCCAGCTCCGACGGCGGCAGCAGCTGGTGGAACCAGGCGTTGATGGCGCAGGATGCTGCCGAACTCAGCACCGAGATCAGCGCCTGCGCCAGCAGCAACAGCGCCAGCCGCGGCTCGGAGCCGGGCAGCATCGGCAGCACGGCGAGCAGCAGGATGAGCAGCCGGGCCAGCGTGATCGTTGGAATGCCGATCAGCTTGCGACGGCGGATGCGCTCGACCAGAAACATGGCCGGCAGCTGGGCCGCCTGCGCGATGAAGGGAATAGCGCCCAGCAGGCCGATGGCACGCGGCCCGGCGCCCAGCTCCAACGCAAACGCCACCAGCACGACGCCGCCCGACAAGGCCCCCGTCATGCTGGCCCAGGCGGCATCTGCCACCAGGGCGCGCTTGCCGGCAACCAGCGCCGGCGCGGTGATCTCTGGGCTGGGCATCAAGCTCATCCGAACCGCCCGGCAAACGGCATTCCGGCGCCGGGGCGGCACGCAGGTTGCCGAAGCCCGGTCCCGCATCCTTCGGTCGACCACCATGAACGACAGCCAGCCCCGCCCCACCACCGCCTCCGCCGCGCGCAATTACCTGGTCTTCGTGCGCGCCGGCCGCAGCTCGCTGCACCCACGCCTGCTGGCGGAGGACCCGCACCGCAACTGGGACTGCTGCGTCAACACCTGGGGCGACGTGAGGGCCGAGGAGGCGCCCGGCGCCGAAGCGGAATGGCATCTCCCCGGCGGGCTCAACAAGTTCGAGGCCTACCAGGGCCTGCATCATGTGCTGATGGCACGGCGACCCTACCGCTATGTGCTGATGCTCGACGACGACCTGATCTTCGAACCCGGCGCGGTGTCGCGCTTCTTCCAGTACTGCGAAGAGGAAGAGCTGGCCCTGGCGCAGCCGGCCATCGCGCTGGGCAGCCACAGCAACCACTTGGTCAACGTCCGCAACGCCGCCTGCCGGGTTCGGCGCGTCAACTTCGTCGAGGTGATGGCGCCCTGCTTCTCGCATGCGCTGCTGGAGCGCCTGCTGCCCACCTTCACGCTGACGCGCTGTACCTGGGGCATCGACTACGCGTGGTCCTCCATGCTGGCCGACACGGACGAGAAGCTGGCCATCGTCGACGCCGTGCCGATGCAGCACACCAAGCCGATGGACGTGAACGGCGGGCCGTTCTACGAGCGCCTGCGCGGCATGGGCATCGACCCCAAGCAGGAGCTGGCCCAGGTGCACAGCAGCTTTGCTCCCTGGGGGCCGATGCGCACGCTGGCGCAGGGCCACCGCTACCGCTGGCCGCTGCCCGCTGCAGTGAATGCCGCGCTGGTGCAGGCCCTGGAGGCGCGCAAGGGCGCCATGCACCTCGGCCGCGGCGGCACGCTGGCGCCGCAGACGCCGGCACCGCAGGCCGACCGGCCGCGGCAGGGCGGGCTCGCCGGGGCGCGCGCCACCGCCGGCTGAGTTGTGCACTGACCATGCAAAAGGCCGGCATCGCTGCCGGCCTTTTTGATGGATCGGCGCGAACCGATCTCAGCTGCGCACGAGCGCCGCCTTCAGCATGCTGTTGAGCATGTCCTGCGTCTCCGCCAGGTGGGCGCGCGTCTCGACCGACAGCCCGGGCTTGGCCGAGGCCACGCGCAGTTGGCTGGCCAGCTGGGTCGCGTGATAGCGGGCCATCGAGAAGGCGTCGGCATAGACCGTCGCGCCATTGGTCGAGCGGTTCAGCTGGGCCTGCAGGCGACGCAGGTACTCGCGCTGCAGGCTGCGGCGCATGCGGTCAATCTCGGCACCGGTCTTGAGTTCGCTGAAGATGGCGCCCTGCAAGGTCGCATAGACCTCGCTGAGCGACACCGCGCTCTTGCGCTCGGCCTCGGGCAGATAGCCGCCCTGGTCGATCAGGCGGCGTGCCGTGCTGGGCGACATCAAGCGGTCCAGCACCCGGCCCTGCAACGCGCTGACGCTGTCGGGAATGGACAGCGGCAGGCCGCGATCCCACTCGTTGTAGTCCAGCGCCTGGTTGGCGATGAACTCGGGGCGGAACTTGAACGAGTCGCTCGACAGCAGACCGCTGGCGATGAAGCGCAGGGCTTCGCGCTGCTGGGCGTTGGCGACCGGCTTGAAGGCCTGGCCCGGCGTGACGCCCGGCACGATGCGCTCGGCGTGCATGCCGCCGACATACTTGCTGACGTTGTTGGCCGTCATGCCCAGTTGCCGGAAGGACTCGACCACCGAGCGGCGGGCGCGCAGCGGGTCTTCACCGGCCTCGGGCTTGCGGGACTGCACGCGGTCCCACAGCTCCTGGCTGAGCTTGAGGCGCTTCTTGGCATAGGCCAGCGGGTCGTCGCCGAGGTCGCGCTGGTTGGTACGCGGGTCGAAGCCGTCGTAGGGGCCGCCGACACCCTGGTCGAAGTCGTCGCCGAAGGCCAGCTGCGGCTCGGTCGAGCGCGCGGCGATGCGGGCGAGTTCGGCGGCTTCCTGTTCAGGGGCGATGGGCTTGTAGGCGTACTCGACAGCCCAGTAGTCATAGGCGCCCAGCGTGGTGGCCACGAGGCTGGCCTTGGGCTCGCCCTTGAGCGGCAGGTTGTAGGCGTTGTAGTCCATCACCGAGTTGGAGATGCCATTGGCCTCGGTGAAGGCCTTGTCCTTGAGCTGCGCCTGGGTGATGGTCGTGGACGAGCGGAAGTTGTGCTTGAAGCCCAGCGTGTGGCCGACCTCATGCATGATCACGTCCTTCATGACGGCCTGGGCCAGCGCCTCGGCATCGGGGCCGTTCATGTCCATGCCGTCACGCAAGGCCAGCAGGTCCAGCGCGAAGCCAAACTCGGTGGCCTGGTCGGCCATGTAGGTGCACGACTGCTCGGCCAGTGCAACGCGGCTGCGCTCGCCCATCCAGCTGGCAGTGTGGCTGTGGTCATGCTTGTGGTCGTGGAAGCCGACCACGTCATCCGTCGCCAGGCGGCGCGAGCCGCGGCCGAAGACGTCGCTCATGCCGATGTCGGCGTCGAGAATCTCGCCGGTGCGCGGGTCACGGTTGCTGGGGCCGATGGCGAAACCGACGTCGGAGCCGGTAAACCAGCGGATCGACGCGTGCGTCGAATCCATGTTGTCCCAGTCGGCATCGTCGGGCTGCTGCTTGGCCTGGATGGCGTCCTTGAAACCGATCTTCTCGAAGGCCTTGTTCCACTCCAGGATGCCAGCCTTGACGGACTCGCGGTACTTGGCGGGAATGTTCTTGTCCATCCAGTAGACGATGGGCTGCACCGGCTCGGACAGGGCTGCACTCGGATCCTTCTTCTCCAGGCGCCAGCGGGCCACCATGTGCACGCGCGGGTTGGCCTTGAGGTCGTCGCCCAAGTTGCTGTAGCTCTCCATGAAATGACCCACGCGCGGGTCGGCACGGCGCACGGCGGCCGGCTGCTCCGGCAGGGCCCGGAAGCTGTAGACGAAGCTGAAGAACATCGAGCGCGGGTCCGGCGTGGCCTGCGGCGGCGTGGGCACGGGCACGGGGGCCGGCACCAGCGACGGCGCCGGGATGCGCGGCGTGGCGAAGTGCACGCGCGAGGTCAGCGTCGTGACCTTGGCGTCGGCCCGCGTGTCCTGGATGAAGGAGTTGGCGCGGTCGGGCGCGTAGGGCAGGCGGAAGGCCATCTCCAGGCGCGTCGAGTAACCGGGGATGTCGCCCAGCAGCAGGCCGCTGGCGTCGACCAGCACGGACTTGCGGTCGGGGTGCTCGGCACTGGCCACCGGTGCGCCGGCGATCAGGCTGGGCGAGAAGGACTGCTCGATGGCCAGCTTGCTTGACGCGTCGTCGGAGCGGAACTTGGTATTCAGCGCGATCAGCTGGATCTGGTTGCCGATGCGGCGCCACTCGGCGATCTCGTCACCGAGCATCTGGCTGGCGTAGAGGCCACGCTCGCCGATGGAGTTGGCGACGTTGGCGCTGAACAGGAAGGGTTTGTTGAAAGCTTCCTTGGGGATCTCGATCCAGACCTTGTCGTCCTTGCGCCAGATCGGGAACAGGCCGGGCTGTTCCTTCGCGCCCTTGATGATGTCGGCAAAGGGCTTGGGCGCCGTCGGATCGGCCGGCGGGCGGGCCGCCGCGCCGGGCGCTGCGGCACCGGCGGGGGCCGAGGCGGCGCCGTTGGGCGCGGGCGGAGTCTGGGCCTGGGCAACCGCGGCCAGCGCGAGCAGGGTGGCGGCGGCCAGAGCGGTGCGGTGCATCGGGATCATGTGTGACGGTCCGAGGGATTGCTAAAAGGCAGGCACTGTGGACGGCGGCGACACTGGCGTCAATCGGATTCCGCCCCCGTCGTGGGCGCACAAAACTTCACTCAAAACTTCCGTCATGGACTTCACGCATCTGCTCTATTTGCACGGCTTCCGCTCGTCGCCGAACTCGGCCAAGGCGCGTCGAATGGCCGAGTGGGCGGCCACCCAAGCCGGCCTCACCTTCGCCTGCCCGCAGCTGCCTCCCTCCCCGCTCGAAGCGATGGCCCTGGTCGCCGGCCTGGTCGCCGATTGGCCTGCCTCGGGCGCCGCCGTCATCGGCAGCTCGCTCGGTGGCTTCTATGCCACCGCCCTCGCCGAGCAGCCCGCCCACCGCGGCTGGCGCGTGGCCGTGCTGAACCCGGCCGTCGACCCCGCTCGCGACCTGGCGCGCCACATCGGCACGCTGACCGCCTGGCACGACCCCGAGCTGAAGTTCGAGTTCACCGCCCAGCATGTCGCCGAGCTGGCGGCGCTCGCGCCACCGGCGCGCCTGACCCATCCGCTGCGCTACTACGCCCTGATCGCCAAGGGCGACGAACTGCTGGACTGGCGCGAGATGCTGGCGCGATACGCCGGTTGCGACGGCGAGGTGCTGGAAGGCAGCGACCATGGCCTCACCGACTTCGAAGACCACCTGCCTGGTCTGCTCAGACACCTGCAAGCCTGAGGCGACAATCGCCCTCCTATGTTTGCGCTGTTTGATGACGCCGGGAAATTTCACGCCGGCCGGGTGATGTCGGAGGCCGATGCCTCGCTGCAGGTCGAGCTGGACTCGGGCAAGCGGGTCAAGGTCAAGTCTGCCAATGTGCTGCTGAAGTTCGACAAGCCGGCGCCCGCCGCGCTGTTGAGCGAGGCACGCGCGATGGCCGACGACATCGATCTCGACCTCGCCTGGGAGTTCGCGCCCGAAGGCGAGTTCGGCTTTGCCGACCTGGCGCGCGACTATTTCGACGCCAAGGCTGGCGTCGTGCAGCAAGCCGCTGCGCTGATGCGGCTGTTCGAGGCGCCGCATTACTTCCGCCGCGCCGGCAAGGGCCAGTTCAAGAAGGCGCCCGAGGAGACGGTCAAGGCCGCCCTGCTCGGCATCGAGCGCAAACGCCAGCAGGCGCTGCAGATCGAGGGCTGGGCCCAGGAACTGGCCGCCGGCAGCTGCCCGGCGCCCATCCAGGAGCAGATCTACAAGATCCTCTTCAAGCCCGACAAGAACGGGCCCGAATACAAGGCCGTCGTCGAGGCCAGCAAGCTGGCGCACAAGGCGCCGCTGGACCTGCTGCAGGGCGCCGGCGCCATCACCAGCGCCTACCAGTTCCACTGGAAGCGCTTCCTGTTCGAGAACTTCCCCAAGGGCACGGGCTTCCCCGCGCTGACCGCGCCGGAGGTCAAGGACGACCTGGCGCTGTCGACCGCGCAGGCCTTCTCCATCGACGACTCGCAGACGACCGAGATCGACGACGCCCTGTCGGTGCAGGGCCTCGGCACCGGCACCGTCACCTTCGGCGTGCACATCGCCGCACCCGGCCTGGCCATCACGCCCGATTCGGCCGTCGACAAGGTGGCCCGCGAGCGCCTGTCCACCGTCTACATGCCGGGCTGGAAGCTGACCATGCTGCCCGACGAGGTGGTGCAGGCCTACACGCTGATCGAAGGCCGCGACTGCCCGGCCGTGTCCATCTACTTCACGCTGGACGAGGCGACCCTGGAGATCACCGCGCGCGAGACCCGGCTGGAGCGCGTGCACATCGCCGCCAACCTGCGCCACGACAAGCTCGACGGCATCGTCACCGACGCCACGCTGTCGGGCGAGGTAGCGGCCGACTACGCCTTCGCGCCGGAACTGGCTTTCACCTGGCGCCTGGCCAGGCATCTGAAGGCGCAGCGCGAGGTCGTTCGCGGCAAGCCCGAGAACTTCAACCGGCCGGACTACAACTTCCGCCTGGCCGGCGAGCGCATGGAAGCGCCCAACGGCACCGAATCGGTCGAGATCACGATGCGCGCCCGCGGCAGCTCGCTGGACCTGATCGTGGCCGAAGCCATGATCCTGGCCAACTCCGCCTGGGGCGGCTGGCTGGCCGAGCTGGGCCTGCCGGGCATCTACCGCAGCCAGGCCAGCCTCGCGCCAGGCATCAAGGTGCGCATGGGCGTCAAGGCCCTGCCGCATGCCGGCATGGGCGTGGCGCAGTACACCTGGGCGACCTCACCGCTGCGCCGCTATGTCGACCTGGTGAACCAGTGGCAGATCATTGCCTGCGCCCGCCATGGCCGCACTGCCGCGCTCGCCGCGCCGTTCAAGCCCAAGGATGCCCAGCTCTTCTCCATCATTTCTCAGTTCGAGGCGGCCTATGCGGCCTACAACGGTTTCCAGAACGGCATCGAGCGCTTCTGGACGCTGCGCTGGCTGCAGCAGAACAGCACGACCGAGCTGACCGCGACGGTCATGAAGGACGGCCTGGTGCGCGCCGACGACCTTCCGCTGGTCTTCAAGGCGCTGGGCTGCGACAGCCTGCCGCGCGGCAGTCATGTGAAGGTGCGCATCACCGGCCTGGACGAGATGACGCTGGATGTGCACGCCACGCTGGTCGAGCGGCTGGATGAGGCGCCCGCAGCCGAGGAGCCCGAAGCTGACGAGGACGAACTGGAGGCGGCCGCGGCACCGATCGCGCTGGCCATCGACGTCAATGAGTCGGAGGCGGAAGCGGCTCCGGCGCCCTGACGATGCGCAAGCTGACCACGCTGCAGATCGCGCTGGGCATTTCGCTCGGCGCGCATGCTTCGCTGCTCAGCCTGCGCGTCGCCGCACCCGAGGCGTTCAACCGCATCTTCCAGGACACGCCGCTGGAAGTCGTGCTCGTCAACACGCGCTCCAACGAGGCACCCGTCAAGGCCCAGGCGCTGGCCCAGGCCAACCTGGCCGGCGGCGGCAATGTGGAGACCGGTCGGGCCACGTCACCGCTGCCACCCGCACGACACAGCGAGATCGGTGATGCAGCAGAGGCCCAGCACTCGCAGATCGCCCAGTTGCAACAGCAGCAGCAGCAGTTGCTGACCCAGGTGCGGCGGGAGCTGGCCCTGCTGCCCCCGCCCGACCCGCGCCGCGAGAAGACCGACGAGGCCGAACGCGCGCTGGCCGAGAAGCGCCGCCAACTGGTCGACCTGCTGGCCGAGATCGAGAAGCGCGTCAACGACGAGAGCGCCCGGCCACGCAAGCGCTACGTCAGCCCCGCCACGCGCGAGGTGGTCTATGCGCAGTATTACGACGGCCTGCGGCGCCGCATCGAGGAACGCGGCACGCGGGACTTTCCCGAGGCCCGCGGCAAGAAGCTGTATGGCGAGCTCACCATGAACATCCACATCGACCACAAGGGCCGTGTCATCGAGACCGAAGTGGTGGCGTCCAGCGGCAACGCGACGCTGGACCGCCGCGCCATTGCCATCGTGCAGGCCGCTTCGCCCTTTGGCAACTTCAGCAGCGAGATGCTGCGCGGCGCCGAGGTGCTGGTCATCACGTCGCGCTTCAAGTTCACGCGCGACGACGGGTTGGAAACGACCTTGCAGGGACAAGTGCAATGACTGATAGATACGCCGTCGTCGGCAACCCGGTGGCACACAGCCGCTCGCCCGACATCCACGCGATGTTCGCGGAGCAGACCGGGCAGCGCCTGAGTTACGAGCGGCTGCTTGCGCCGCTGGACGCGTTCGAGGCCACGCTGCGCGCCTTCGCCGCCGCTGGCGGCCGGGGCTGCAACATCACCGTGCCCTTCAAGTTCGACGCCTTCGCACTGGCGGCAAAGCGCACCGAGCGCGCACAGCTGGGCGGCGCGGTCAACACGCTGCGCTTCGACGAGACCTCGGCTGGAGGCTGGACCGGCGACAACACCGACGGTGCCGGCCTGGTCAACGACATCCAGCGCAACGCCGGGCGCTCGCTGGCCGGGGTGCAGGTGCTGCTCGTCGGCGCCGGCGGTGCAGCGGCGGGCGTGCTGGGCAGCCTGATCGCCGCCGCGCCGGCACGCATCACCATCGTCAACCGCACGCTCGACAAGGCGCAGGCGCTGGTCGCCAACCATGCCCACCTCGGCGTGCCTTTGTCCGCCGGCACCTTGACGGACGCCCCGGCCGCGCAGGACATCGTCGTCAACGCCACCAGCACCAGCTTGGCCGGCGCCGGCTCGCCGGTCGACGCCCGCGTGCTGGCACGAGGCGCGCTGGCGCTGGACATGATGTACGGCCCGAAAGCGCAGGGCTTCCTCGACTGGGCCGCCACCCACGGCGCCGAGCCCCGCGACGGGCTGGGCATGCTCATCGAGCAGGCCGCCGAAGCCTTCTTCTTCTGGCGCGGCGTGCGGCCGGACACGGCACCGGTGTTGAAGGCCATGAGGACCGCGCTGTGATGCGCCACGCCGGCCGCCTGCTCGCCGTGCTGGCGCTGGCCGTGCTGTGCCTGCAGCTCTGGTTTGCCGGCCGCATCGCGCTGATGAATGTGCTGGCGCCGCAGTCCACCAGCTTCCAGCGCAGCGAGGCCATCCGGCTGCTGGGTGAGCGACAGCAGGTCGCCTGGGCCCAGGCCTGGGTGGACGACGAACAGTTGCCCAGGACGCTCAAGCGCGCCGTCATCGCCAGTGAGGACGATGGCTTCGCCGAGCATGGCGGCGTCGATTGGGATGCGCTGAAGGGCGCCTGGCAGAAAAACGAGAAGGCGCAGGCCCGGGCAGAGGCCCGCAAGGCCAAGCGGCCGCCCAAGGTCATCGGCGGCTCGACGATCACGCAGCAACTGGCCAAGAACCTGTTCCTGTCCGGCGAGCGCACGCTGCTGCGCAAGGGGCAGGAACTCATCCTGACGCTGATGCTGGAAGGGCTGTTGAGCAAGCAGCGCATCCTGGAGATCTACCTGAACAGCGTCGAATGGGGCGAAGGCCTGTTCGGCGCCCAGGCGGCGGCGCGGCACTACTTCCGCATGGATGTGTCCCGCATTGGCAACTTCGAGGCGGCGCGGCTGGCGGTCATGCTGCCGGCGCCCAAGCGCTTCGAGCGCCAGCCGGGGTCGGCCTATGTGATGGGCCGGGCTGCCGTCATCACCGGGCGCATGAACGATGCGCAACTGCCATGAATGACATCACCGAAGAGATCGCGGCCGTGGCCGCCCGCCTCATCGTCGACGAGGGCATGGACTGGGGTCCCGCCAAGCAGCGCGCTGCCCGTGACCTGGGTGCGCCGCGTGCCGCCCTGCCCGGCAACGACGAGGTCGAGGACGCCGTGCGCGAGCACATCGCCATCTTCCATGCCGACACCCAGCCGGCCGAACTGCGCGCACTGCGCGAACTGGCCGCCCAGTGGATGGCACGGCTGGCCGAGTTCCGCCCTCACCTGACCGGCGCCGCCTGGCGAGGCACGGCCACGCGCCTGTCCAACGTCCACCTGCAGCTCTATTGCGACGACAGCAAGGCCGCCGAGATCGCCCTGCTGGACCGCGGCATCAGCTTCGACGTGGCGGAAACGACGGCCGGCCGGGGCACGGGCCGGTCGGTGGACATGCTGATTCTTGATGCGCCCTGTGCCGCCCTCGGCGAGCGGGTCACGCTGTGCCTGACCGTCCTGGACTTCGATGACCTGCGCGGCGCCCTCAAGCCGGATTCGCGTGGCCTGACCGAGCGCGGCGACCTGGCCGCGCTGCAGAACCTGCTGGAGTCCTCCGAGACATGAACCCTGTCACCCGCCGCCTGATCCTGGCCGGGGCCGGCGTCGGCGCTGCCGCCCTGGGTGCCGGCTTCGCCTGGCGCCAGCTCAATCCGCCGGTCGCCTCGGCCGTTGCACAGGCCTTCTGGACGCGGCGCTTCGCCGGTCTGGACGGCAACGAGCTGGACGTCGCGCGCTGGCGCGGCCGGCCGCTGCTCATCAATTTCTGGGCGACGTGGTGCCCGCCCTGCATCAAGGAATTGCCGGAGATCAATCAGTTCTACAAGGAGGCCCAAGGCAAGGGCTGGCAGGTGCTGGGCCTGGCAGTGGACCAGGCTGATCCGGTCCGCACCTTCTTGAAGAAGACGCCGCTGGACTTTCCCGTCGCACTGGCCGGCCCGGAGGGTCTGGGGCTGGTGCGGGAACTGGGCAACCCGGCCGGCGGCCTGCCCTTCTCAGTCGTTTTCGACGAGACCGGCGAGATCAGCTGGCGGCGCCTGGGCGTGACGACGCTGGAAGATCTGCGCAAACTGGCGAGCAGCTGAGCGCTGACGGCGCCGGACAGCGCCGCCCGAGAATTCCCCAATCCGCCGCGAATCCGGCGGTAAAACGCGTAAAGTTCGCCCTTCCTCAATTTAGTGGCAGTTCTCTAACCTCCGGGTTGATGTGCTGACACGCGTTTGATGCAAGTTCTCGTCCTGCATGGCCCCAACCTCAACCTGCTCGGCAGCCGCGAGCCGGAGGTCTACGGCGCGCAGACTCTGGCGCAGATCGATGCTGAACTGAGCAAGATCGCTCAAGAAGCTGGCGCCACGCTGAGCAGCTTTCAAAGCAACCATGAAGGGGCTCTGGTGGATCGCATCCAGGCCGCCCGAAGCGACGGCACGGCGTTCATCCTGATCAACCCGGCGGCTTACACCCACACCAGCGTGGCCATCCGCGACGCGCTGGCGGCCGTCAACCTGCCCTTCATCGAAGTCCATCTGTCCAACATCCACCGCCGCGAGGCCTTCCGCCATCACAGCTATTTGAGTGAGCTGGCGGTGGGCGTCATCTGCGGCCTCGGCGCGAACGGCTATCGCCTCGCGCTGCGCCACGCTCTCGATTCGTTGGCAGCTGCCCGCGCCTGACCGGCCGCGGGCCTCCGCCTTCTTTCTTCCACCACAACAACAACAGCCTGGAGCCAAGATGGACCTGCGCAAGCTCAAAACCCTGATCGACCTGGTCTCGGAATCCAACATTTCCGAACTGGAAATCACCGAGGCAGACGGCAAGGTCCGCATCGTCAAGGCCGACCCGGCAGCCGCCGTCGCGCAGACCGTCTATGCGCCCGCCCCCGCGCCGGTCGCCACGTCGGCGGCACCCGTCGCCACGGCCGCCCCCGTCGCAGCGGCGGCGCCGACCGCGCCTGTCGAGACCGGCCACATCGTCAAGTCGCCCATGGTCGGCACCTTCTACCGCGCATCCAGCCCCAACGCCAAGCCGTTTGCGGACGTCGGCCAGCAGGTCAAGGAAGGCGAGGCCATCTGCATCATCGAAGCGATGAAGATCATGAACGAGATCGAGGCCGACAAGAGCGGCACGATCACCAAGGTCATGTGCGAGAACGGCCAAGCGGTCGAGTTCGGACAACCGCTGTTCGTGATTGAGTAAGGACTTCTGATGTTCAAGAAAGTTCTTATCGCCAATCGAGGCGGTCGCGCGCAGCGCGGACGTGCCGCAGGCACGGCAAATCGCGCAGTTCGCGCAGCGAACGG
This sequence comes from Pelomonas sp. Root405, assembly GCF_001425165.1. GTDB lineage: Bacteria > Pseudomonadota > Gammaproteobacteria > Burkholderiales > Burkholderiaceae_C > Pelomonas. Next base: position 903,101 of record NZ_LMDU01000001.1, on the reverse strand, counting down.
GGGCGATCGCGCCGAGTGACCATGTTCAAAAAAGTTCTTATTGCCAATCGAGGCGAGATCGCGCTGCGCATCCAGCGGGCGTGCCGTGAACTCGGCATCAAGTCCGTCGTCGTCTACTCCGAGGCCGACCGCGACGCCAAATATGTACGACTGGCCGACGAGGCCGTCTGCATCGGCCCGGCGCCGTCGGCGCAAAGCTACCTCAGCATGCCGGCCATCATCGCGACGGCCGAGGTCACCGACGCCGAGGCCATCCACCCCGGCTATGGGTTCCTGAGCGAGAACGCCGACTTTGCCGAGCGCGTCGAGCGCAGCGGCTTCACCTTCATCGGTCCCACGCCCGAGTCCATCCGCCTGATGGGCGACAAGGTCTCGGCCAAGCAGGCCATGATCCGGGCCGGCGTGCCCTGCGTGCCGGGCTCAGAGGGCGCCCTGCCCGAGGACCCGAAGGAGATCATCAAGATCGCCCGCTCGGTGGGCTACCCCGTCATCATCAAGGCGGCTGGCGGCGGCGGCGGTCGCGGCATGCGCGTCGTGCACACCGAGGCAGCCCTGGTGCACGCGGTGCAGACGACCCGCGCGGAAGCGGGTGCGGCCTTCGGCAATCCCGAGGTCTACATGGAGAAGTTCCTCGAGAACCCTCGCCATGTCGAGATCCAGATCCTGGCCGACACCTACAAGAACGCCGTCTGGCTGGGCGAGCGCGACTGCTCCATGCAGCGCCGCCACCAGAAGATCATCGAGGAAGCGCCGGCACCCGGCATTCCCCGCCGCAGCATCGAGCGCGTCGGTGACCGCTGCGCCGCCGCCTGCAAGAAGATGGGCTATCGCGGGGCCGGCACCTTCGAGTTCCTGTACGAGAACGGCGAGTTCTATTTCATCGAGATGAACACGCGCGTGCAGGTCGAGCATCCGGTCACCGAGATGGTGACCGGCATCGACATCGTGCAGCAGCAGATCAAGATCGCCGCCGGCGAGAAGCTGCCCTTCACGCAGCGCCAGATCGAGATGCGCGGTCATGCCATCGAGTGCCGCATCAATGCGGAAGACCCGGTCAAGTTCGTGCCCTCGCCCGGCCGGATCACGATGTGGCACGCGCCCGGCGGACCGGGGGTGCGGGTCGACTCACATGCCTACACGAACTATTTCGTGCCGCCCAACTACGACAGCATGATCGGCAAGATCATCGTCCACGGCGACACGCGCGAGCAGGCGTTGGCGCGCATGCGGATTGCCTTGTCCGAGACCGTGGTGGAAGGCATCCAGACCAACATCCCCTTGCACCGCGAGCTGATGGCCGACGCCAAGTTCATCGAAGGCGGCACGTCGATTCACTATCTTGAAGGCTGGATGGCCGCCCACAAGCGCTGATGCCCTGATGAGCAATCTCTTCGAACTGGCCCTGGTCTGTCGCGAGGCCGATGTCGAGGTCGTCAGCGACGCGCTGATGGAGATCGACGCCCTCGCCGTATCGGTCGAGGACGCCGATGCCGACACCGATGCCGAGCGGGCCCTGTTCGGCGAGCCCGGCATGCCGGCGCCCGCGGCCGGCTGGGAACGCTCGACGGTCAAGGCCCTGTTCCCGTCGGAGCCCGAAGCCACCGAAGCCGCGACCTTGATCCTGGCCCAGGACTGGGCCAACGACGTTCATGTGCAGGCCATCCAGGCCGTGCCCGAGCAGGACTGGGTCCGCTTGACGCAAAGCCAGTTCGCGCCGGTCGAGATCACGCCGGAGTTCTGGATCGTGCCGAGCTGGCACCAGGCACCACCGCAGGCTAAAGCGGTCATGCGCCTAGACCCGGGGCTGGCCTTCGGCACCGGCACGCATCCGACGACACGCATGTGCCTGCGCTGGATCGCGACCCATGTCCAGCCGTGGACGCGCGTGCTGGACTACGGCTGCGGCTCGGGCATCCTCGCCATCGGCGCGGCCCTGCATGGCGCCCGCGACATCGACGCCGTGGACATCGACCCCGCGGCCGTCACCTCGTCGCGCGACAACGCGAAAGCCAACGGCGTCACGCTCAACCCCGGCCTGCCGGACCTCGCACGCGGCGAGTACCCCCTCGTCGTTGCCAACATCCTGGCCTCGCCGCTGAAGCTGCTGGCGCCGCTGCTTTGCGCGCACGTGGCGCCGGGCGGCGACCTGATCCTGGCTGGCATCCTGTCTCGGCAAGCCGATGAGCTGAAGGCGGCCTACGCCCCATGGCTGGCGCTGGAGGTCAGCGCTGAAGAGGACGGCTGGATCTTGATGACGGCCCGGCGTCCCGCATGAGCCTCGCGACGCGCTGCACCGCCTGCGGCACGGTCTTCCGGATCGTGGAGGACCAGCTGCGCGTCTCCGACGGCTGGGTGCGCTGCGGTCGCTGCGCCGAAATCTTCGACGCACGCGAACTGCTGTTCGACATCGAACGCGATGCGCCGCCGCCTTGGCCCGCCCAGTTCGCGCCGGTCGCCGCGCCGGAGCCGCTGCCTCCGCCACCTCCTCCTCCGCCGCCCCCGCCTCCGCCCGCACCCGTCTTCGAGGCACCAGCGCCCTGGATGCCGCCGCCCGAGCCGGAGCCGCGGATCGACGCGCTGCCCACCGGCTGGCCGGCCGCTGACATCGCCCGACACGAGCCGCGCTGGATCGACGAGGACAGCGCGTCGGCGCCACCGCCGCCTGTTCAAGCGACCGAACCGCCACCTGCAATGGCCGCCGAGGCTGCAATGCCCACGATGGCGCCACCGGTCGTGCCGGAGTTCATGCGCCGCGCGCAGACCAGTGCGCGCTGGAACCAGCCTGGCGTGCGCGTGGCGCTCGGGGTGGCCTCACTGTTGCTGGCAGCGGTCATGGCTTTGCAGGTCGTGCTGCATTTCCGCGATGCGATTGCGGCCCTGCATCCGCCGCTTCGCGAGACACTGAACGCGCTGTGCGGCGTGGCCGGGTGCGAGCTGCGCCCCTGGAAGCGCATCGATGCCCTGAGCATCGACGCCACGTCGCTGAACCCCATCGGCAGCGGCGGCTACAAGCTCAACCTGGCGCTGCGCAACAAGACCGCGGTAGCGGTTGCCGCGCCATCGATCGAGCTCAGCCTGACCGACGCCAACGGCGCACCACTGGCCCGCCGCGTACTCGGCCCCGAGGCGATGAGCCCGGTGCTGACGCAGGTCAATGCCGAGTCGGAGCAGTCGCTGAGCCTGGTGTTCAGCACCGGTGGCCAACGCGTCAGCGGCTACAGCGTCAACATCTTCTATCCCTGAAGAACGACCGCCGGTGAGGTCTTGAGGACCTCACAAGGCGGTCAGCGGCAGGCAGCGCGCAGACAGCGTGTTGCGTGGCTCGCCGCCGCGAACGCCATCAACCAATAAAAAACCCGGCACCGAGAGACTCGGGCCGGGTTTGGCTGGGTCGCCCACCGGCTGGAAGCCAGCCGGCAGGCGAGTCAGCTGATCGCCTGGTTAGGGCTTGTTGCCAGTCGGGAAGGGCCAGGCCGCTTGCGGGCTCAGCGCCGTCTTGGCAGCCGGGGCAGCGGCAGCAGCAGCAGCGGGCTTGGCCGCAGCGGCAGGCTTGGCAGCAGCCTTCTTCGGCGCAGCGGCCTTCTTGGCGGCCGGCTTTGCAGCAGGCTTGGCGGCGGGCTTGGCAGCAGCCTTCTTGGGCGCAGCAGCCTTCTTGGCCGGAGCGGCCTTCTTGGCAGGTGCAGCAGCCTTCTTGGCAGGGGCCGCCTTCTTGGCCGGAGCAGCCTTCTTGGCAGGGGCCGCCTTCTTGGCCGGAGCAGCCTTCTTGGCGGGTGCTGCCTTCTTGGCCGGGGYGCTGCCTTCTTGGCCGGAGCGGCCTTCTTSGCGGGCGCTGCCTTCTTGGCCGGAGCGGCCTTCTTCGCGGGCGCTGCCTTCTTGGCCGGAGCGGCCTTCTTCGCGGGCGCTGCCGCCTTCTTGGCCGGAGCGGCCTTCTTCGCTGCGGCCTTAGCCGGGGTCTTTGCAGTTGCCATGGTTTTCTCCTTGATCAAGTGGAAAAGTCACCGTTCTGTGCGGACCGGTCCGCCCAGATACGGCTATTCACCGCCCGAGAGTCGCCCAGGAGGAGCGCCTCGATACGGTGAATGGGATCGCCATGCAGCCCCGCCACGTCTAGCGTGTTGATGCGGGTTTCGCTCGGTGACTGCATTGGCCAGGTCTTGATCTTGTGGTGGCCGGGACTTCAGTCCCAGCTCAATGCCCCGCCCGACTGGTACTCAATGACGCGGGTCTCGAAGAAGTTGCGTTCCTTCTTCAAGTCGATCATTTCGCTCATCCAGGGGAAGGGATTTTCTTCGTTAGGGAACAGGGCTTCGAGGCCGATCTGCACCGCACGCCGGTTGGCGATGAAGCGCAGATAGCCCTTGAACATCGAGGCGTTGAGGCCCAGGACGCCGCGCGGCATGGTGTCCTCGGCGTAGCGGTATTCCAGCTCGACGGCCTTGAGGAACAGCGCCTTGATCTCGGCCTTGAACTCGGCCGTCCACAGGTGCGGGTTCTCAAGCTTGATCTGATTGATCAGGTCGATGCCGAAGTTGCAGTGCATCGACTCGTCGCGCAGGATGTACTGGTACTGCTCGGCAGCGCCGGTCATCTTGTTCTGGCGGCCCATCGCCAGGATCTGCGTGAAGCCGACGTAGAAGAACATGCCTTCCATCAGGCAGGCGAAGACGATCAGCGACTTCAGCAGTGTCTGGTCGTTCTCGGGCGTGCCGGTGTGGAAGTGCGGGTCCATGATCGCGCCGATGAAGGGGATCAGGAACTCGTCCTTGTCGCGGATGGACTGGACCTCGTTGTAGGCGTTGAAGATCTCGCTCTCGTCCAGGCCCAGCGACTCCACGATGTACTGGTAGGCGTGCGTGTGGATGGCTTCTTCAAAGGCTTGGCGCAGCAGGAACTGGCGGGCCTCGGGCGCCGTGATGTGGCGGTAGGTGCCCAGCACGATGTTGTTGGCGGCCAGCGAGTCGGCGGTGACGAAGAAGCCGAGGTTGCGCTTGATGATGCGGCGCTCGTCTTCAGTCAGGCCGTTGGGGTCCTTCCAGAGCGCGATGTCGCGGCTCATGTTCACTTCCTGCGGCATCCAGTGGTTGGCGCAGGTGGCAAGGTACTTCTCCCAAGCCCACTTGTACTTGAACGGCACCAGCTGATTCACATCAGTTTGGCCGTTGATGATGCGCTTGTCGGCGGCCCGCACACGACGTGCAGTGGTCGGTTCGCCGGACAGGTGGGGAGCGGGGATGGAGACGCTGGCGGCTTCGTGCGAACCGTTTGCCGAAGCAGTCGCCGAAGGCATTGCCGCGAGAGTTTTCGCGGTGTGGGTATCAGTGGACTTCAGGTCTTCGTCCCAATCCAGCATGGTGTCTTTCCTATCGCTTCGAATTATCGGCAGTGCTTGTGCAATTCAACAAGGTCTGGCTGCGGCTATTTGCATGGTTCGCGCAAAGTTTGTTGCGCGTGGGCATCGAAAACACGAGGCAGGAACTTGTCTATACAAGTCCATGCCTCTCCGCCATTTACTGGCAGGCCTCGCAGTCGGGGTTATCAATCGAGCAGAACTTCATGTCCGTTGCGGGCAGCTCCGGCTCGACGACGGCGACGGGCGCGGCAGCCGCAACCATCACCGGCGCGGCACTCGACGACACCGCGTTGAGCTGGCCCGAGCGCGTGACCGTGCTCTTCTCGGCCTGCGTCGCGCTGGTGGTGCGCAGGTAGTAGGTCGTCTTCAGGCCGCGCTGCCACGCGAGCTTGTAGGTTTCGTCGAGCTTCTTGCCCGATGCGCCGGCCATGTAGATGTTCAGGCTCTGCGCCTGGTCGATCCACTTCTGGCGGCGCGCGCCGGCTTCGATCAGCCACACGGTGTCGACTTCGAAGGCCGTCGCGTACAGCGCCTTGATCTCCTCGGGGACGCGGTCGATGCGGCGCAGCGAGCCGTCGAAGTGCTTGAGGTCCATGACCATCACGTCGTCCCACAGGCCGAGCGCCTTCAGGTCACGCACCAGCGATTCGTTGATGACGGTGAACTCGCCCGACAGGTTGGACTTGACCGAGAGGTTGCCGAAGCAGGGCTCGATGGAGGCGTCCACGCCGATGATGTTGGAGATGGTGGCCGTCGGCGCGATGGCGACGCAGTTGCTGTTGCGCATGCCGTAGGTGGCGATGCGGCCGCGCAGCGCGTCCCAATCCATCGTGGTCGAGCGGTCCACGTCGACGTAGCCGCCGCGCTGTTCGGCCAGGAGGTCGAGCGAGTCGATGGGCAGGATGCCGCGATCCCACAGCGAGCCCTTGTACGAGGAGTAGCGGCCGCGCTCTTCTGCCAGCTCGGTCGAGGCCCAGTAGGCGTGATAGCAGACCGCTTCCATCGAGCGGTCGGCGAACTCGACGGCGGCTTGCGACGCGTAAGGCGTGCGTAGCTGGTACAGGGCATCCTGGAAACCCATGATGCCCAGGCCAACGGGGCGGTGGCGCAGGTTGGAGTCGCGCGCCTTCTTGACCGCGTAGTAGTTGATGTCGATGACGTTGTCGAGCATGCGCATCGCCGTGCGCGTCGTCTTCTTCAGCTTGGCGTGGTCGATCTGGCCGTCCTTGATGTGCTGGGCCAGGTTGACGGAGCCGAGGTTGCAGACCGCGATCTCGCTGTCGTTGGTGTTCAACGTGATCTCGGTGCACAGGTTGCTGGAGTGCACGACGCCGACATGCTGCTGCGGGCTGCGCACGTTGCAGGCGTCCTTGAACGTGATCCAGGGGTGGCCCGTCTCGAACAGCATCGACAGCATCTTGCGCCACAGATCCTTGGCAGGCATGCGCTTGAAGAGCTTGAGATCGCCGCGGTCAGCCTTCTGTTCATAGCCGACATAGGCCTGCTCGAATTCCTTGCCGAACTTCTCGTGCAGGTCCGGGCAGGTGCTGGGGCTGAACAGCGTCCAGTCGCCGCCTTCGATGACGCGGCGCATAAACAGGTCGGGAATCCAGTTCGCCGTGTTCATGTCGTGCGTGCGGCGGCGGTCGTCGCCGGTGTTCTTGCGCAGGTCCAGGAACTCTTCGATGTCGAGGTGCCAGGTTTCGAGGTAGGCGCAGACGGCGCCCTTGCGCTTGCCGCCCTGGTTCACGGCCACGGCCGTGTCGTTGACCACCTTCAGGAAGGGCACGACGCCTTGCGACTTGCCGTTGGTGCCCTTGATGTGGCTCCCAAGCGCGCGCACCGGCGTCCAGTCGTTGCCCAGGCCGCCGGCGAACTTGCTCAGCAGCGCGTTCTCCTTCAGGGCCTCGTAGATGCCGTCGAGGTCATCGGCCACCGTCGTCAGGTAGCAGCTCGACAGCTGCGAGCGGCGCGTGCCGGCATTGAACAGCGTCGGCGTGCTGGACATGAAGTCGAAGCTCGACAGCACTTCATAGAACTCGATGGCGCGCGCTTCGCGGTCGATCTCGCCGAGCGCCAGGCCCATCGCCACGCGCATGAAGAACGCCTGCGGCATCTCGATGCGCTGGTCTTCGATGTGCAGGAAGTAGCGGTCGTACAGCGTCTGCAAGCCGAGGTAATCGAACTGCAGGTCGCGATCAGGCTTCAGTGCGGCGCCGAGCTTGGCCAAGTCGTATTGGCCCAGCTTCTCGTCCAGCAGCTCGGCCTTGATGCCCTTTTTGATGTAGCCGGGGAAGTACTCGGCATAGCGCTGGGTCATCTCGCCCTGCAGCACTTCGCCGCCGAGGATCTCGCGGCGGATCGTGTGCAGCAGCAGCCGGGCCGTGGCGCGGCTGTAGCCGGGGTCCTTCTCGATCAGCGTGCGCGCCGCCAGGATGGCGGCCTTGTAGACCTCGTCGATGGCGACGCCGTCGTACAGGTTGCGCATGGTTTCGGCCAGCACCGGGTCGGGCTTCACATCTGCGCCGAGGTTCTCGCAAGCCGACACGATGAGGCCCTTGAGCGCCGCCAGGTCCAGCGGCCGGCGCTCGCCGCGGTCCACCACCATCAACGCCGGCTCGGCAGCGCGCGTGGCTTCGCCTTGAGCGGCGCGCTCCTGCGTGCGGCGCTCGCGGTAGAGCACATAGGCGCGGGCGACTTCATGGTGGCCGCTGCGCATCAGGCCCAGCTCGACCTGGTCCTGCACGTCTTCAATATGGAAGGTGCCGCCGCTCGGGCGCGAACGCAGCAGCGCGCGCACGACGTTCTGGGTCAGCTGCTCCACCGTCTCGCGCACGCTGGCCGAGGCGGCACCGCTGGTGCCATGCACCGCGAGGAAGGCCTTCATCAGCGCGACGGCGATCTTGCTCGGTTCGAACGAGACCACCGCGCCGTTGCGGCGAATGATCTGGTAGGCCTGGTAGGTGGTCAGCGCGGGGGCGCTGTTAGCGGACGCGTCGGATCCAAACGCGGTCGGGAGGACCGAGGCGGGGGCAGCCTGGCCGGTAGCGGCTTCATGCAGCATGAGGAGATCCTTTGTCGAGAACTTCGAGAAATCGAAAGCTGGCGGGCAAATGCGCGGCGACAACCCGTTGCCGGGTCGGTGCATGGCGCGTTGCTTGTGGTGGGGTATTTCGTCCCTGCCGATCCATCGCCAGGCGGGCTTTCCGGCTGGCTCCTCGGGCGCCTTGCTGCTGTGGCGTGGCCACGGCAAACGGCGAATCCGAGGGGATGGTCATGGAGGCGACTGGGTTAGCAGGATATCACGAGAGGACACTATATCTATGGCTTGCCAGCCTCTCAAGCACTACCCCTAGTGTCAAACCCGGGGCGCGATTCAGCTGGAAAAATGCGCTTCTGGCGTCTTTGCCCGATGCCATCGGGCCTCCTGACCGGCAACCCGCGCCGGCATTGGGCTTGCGGGCCGATGCGCGGCGCAAAGCCGCGCCAATGCTGCTTCTGCGCGGACCGCGGCATGCGCGATGACGTCTCACCGCGGAATCAAGCAGGGCAAATCCGGAGAAGGTTTTTCGTTCAACTGTCACCGGCCGAGATCGCCAGCCGCGCCATGCGGTAGCGGATCTGGCGCAGCGACAACCCCAGGCTGGCTGCTGCCGCCGTGCGGTTGAAGCGGTGCAGCTCCAGCGCGCGCAGCAGGATGGCGCGCTCGACTTCGTCGAGATAGCGCGCCAGGTCCGACGGCAGTTCCTCGGGCAGCGACACCGCCTCGGCCAGAGGCGCAGCCGCCACCGGTGTCTCCAGCGCGGCAAATTGCGATTCGCTGCGGCCCTCGTCCAGCAGCGTGTCCGGCAGCCCCAGGTCGTCGGCGTCGATCAACTCCCCGCCGGCCAGCGCCAGCGCGCGGTGCAGCAGGTTCTCCAGCTCCCGCACATTGCCGGGGAAGGCATAGCGCGACAGGGTCTGCAACGCCGCCGCCGTGAGCCGCGGTGCAGGCGACACGCCGGCGTCCTGGGCGATGCGCGCGAGTACCCGGGTGCTGATCAGCCCCAGGTCCTCCAGCCGCTCGCGCAGCGGCGGCACGCGGATCTGGATGACGTTGAGGCGGTAGAACAAATCCTGCCGGAAGCGCCCCGCCGCCACCTCGGCGGCCAGGTCCTTGTGCGTCGCGCTGAGGATTCGCACATTGATGGCCGTCTCGGCCGTCGCCCCGACCGGCCGGACCGAGCGCTCCTGGATGACCCGCAGCAGCTTGCTCTGCATGGCCAGCGGCAGGTCGCCGATCTCGTCGAGGAAGAGGGTGCCGCCATCCGCCGCCTGGAAGAAACCTTCGCGGTCCTCGTTGGCGCCGGTGAAGGCGCCCTTGCGGTAGCCGAAGAACTCGGCTTCCAGCAGGTTCTCGGGAATGGCGCCGCAGTTGACCGCGACGAAGCGCCCGTCGGGCCGCGCGCCGTGGTCGTGGATGGCGCGTGCGACCAGCTCCTTGCCGGTCCCTGACTCGCCCTGCACCAGCACCGGCGCCATGCTGCGCGCCACCTTCTCAATCAGCACGCGCACCGCGCGCATCGCGCGCGACTCGCCGACCAGGCGCAGTGCCGTCGCTGCCGCCGGGCCCGCAACTTCGGTCACGGGCGCCGGCTCGGGCAGCCGCGCCGCCGGCTGGCGGCCGAGCGCCGAGCCAACGACAAGGCGGAACTGCCGCAGGTCCACCGGCTTGGTCAGGTAATCGAAGGCGCCGGCCTTCAGCGCCTCAACGGCGTTCTCGGCCGAGCCAAAGGCCGTGATGACGATGGCCTTCTCTGGCCGGGCCGCCTGCTCCATCCAGCGCAGCACGTCCAGGCCCGAGCCGTCCGGCAGGCGCATGTCGGTGATGACGGCGCTGTACTGCGCGGCCTGCAGCAGCGTCAGCGCCTCGGCGACCGAGCCGGCGCTGTCGATCTCATAGCCCTCGCGCAGCAGCGTCAGCTCGTAGAGCGTGCGCAGATCGGGCTCGTCGTCGACGACCAGCAGGCGAGTGGGGTTGCTCATCGGCTCAGCGGAGATGTCATGGGGGCTGAAGGCATGCGCAGTTGGACGCGGAACTCGTTGGCCGCCGCGTCGGCCGAGCGGCGGTAATCGATGCGGGCGGCATGGCGCTCGCACAGCTCACGACAAATATAGAGGCCCAGGCCCGAACCGCGGCTGCGCGTCGAAAAGAAGGGCTCGAAGAGATGCCGTTCGATCTCCGGTGGCACCGGTGGGCCGGCGCTGCGCACGACCAGCTCCAGGTCGTCTCCATGCCGCGCCAGCACGACGGCAATGGCCCCGACGCCGGCCTCGGCATGCCGGTGCGCGTTGTCCAACAGGTTGACCAGCACACGCCGCAGATGCTCCGCATCGAACAGCGCCAGCAGGCCGGGTGCCCCGATCTGCAACTGGAAACGGCTCTGCGCGCCGGGCTTGATGTCATTGACCCGCGCCCAGTCGTCGCAGGCCTCCTGCACGAGGGCGCTGGCGTCCAGCGGCTGGGTTTCTGGCTGCATGCCCGGCGCGATCTCCGTCACATCGTCGACCAGGCGCTTGAGCCGCTGCACGTTCGACGCCACCATCTTGGTCAGCTGCTCGGCGCGCATGCCAGCCACATCCTCGGCAATCAGCGCATTGGCCTGCGCGATGGCAGCCAAGGGGTTGCGGATCTCGTGCGCAATGCCAACCGACACCCGGCCCATGGCGGCCAGCTTTTCCTGGCGGGTGCGCGCCAGCAGCTCGCGGTTGTCTTCGACGAAAAGCACGCACAGCTCCTCGCTGCCTTCGCGCTGGCGGGTGAAGCGCAGGCGCAGGCGCAGGCTGCGGCTGACGCCGCTCTCCAGCGGCAGCGCCACGTCGACCTCGGCACCCGTGCCGCCTGCGCCACCCGCATAGGCGCGCTCCAGCGCCTGCACCAGCGGCTGCCAGTCGGCGCGGCCGCGCAGTTGCCAGCTCAGTTCGCCACTGGAGGCGCCCAGCAGATCGCGCGAGGCCGGGTTCATGGCCCGCACCCGGCCGCGCCGGTCGACGACCAGCACGCCTTCCTGCATCTCGTCGATGACCAGGCGGTTCAACGACTCCTGCTGGCGGGCCAGTGCCAGGCTGCCGCGCGCGGCCTTCTCCTCGCGGGCCAGTCGTGCACTCAGTTCGCCGGCCAGCAGGCTGACCGCGAACAGGCCGCTGCCGACCAAGCCGGCCTGTGTTGTCCGCAGGCCAACATCTGCGCCCAACAGCAGCGCCCACACCGCGGCGGCCAGCAGGCCCAGCGTCGCCATTGCCGCCGTCGCCAGCGCCAGCATGCGCGGGCACAGCACGGCAGCCATCAGCACTGGCATGACGAACAGGGCGCCGTAGTTGACCCCACTGGGGTCCAGCGCATGCAGCACGCCGAACAGCACCAGGTCCATGCCGATGGCGCTCCACCAATGCGGGCTGCTGATGCGCGCCAGGCTGCGCGCCGAGGCGCCGCGGCGCAGCTGGGGCAGCAGCCACAGCGCCACGGCGGCCATGGCGTAGTAGGCACTCAGCGTGAGGGTCGACTGCGCCGGTGGCGTCGAGAGCGCCGCGGCGATCAGCTGCGCCGCGATCAGCGCCACACCGAGCGCGGCGCGCGCAGCCAGAAAGGCGCGGTACAGGCGCTCGAAGCTCGCACTGCTCTCGGCCGGCTCGGCCGGCGGGACTTCGACGAACCAGCTGCCTTCGGCCACCCCGCGGCTCAACCCTCGCGGGCCTCGAAGCTGTTGCGATGCCCGGCGCTGCAGAACACGCCACCCTTGCCCGGCAGCGACTCGTCGGCCGGCAGGTGCATGCCGCATTCGGCACAGCGCAGCATCGCCTTGGGTGCCTGGGGCGACGCCGGCTTGTTGCGCGCCTCCGGCTCGCGGGGCCGGCCCCGCTTGAAGCCGATGATGAAGATGATCAGCGCCAGCACGGCCAGCAGCAGCACGTATTTCATGCGCCGCCCCCGTTTAGGCTGCGCTGCAGGATGACCTCGAACACGAAGCGCGACCCGGCATAGGACAGCAGCAGCAGTGCCGCGCCGGCATAGAGCCAGCGCGTGGCACGCCGGCCGCGCCAGCCGTAGATGCGCCGGCCGACCAGCAGGCCCGTCAGCACCAGCCAGCCCAGCACGGCGAGCAGGTTCTTGTGATCCCAGCGCCAGGTCGGCGTGAACCACCAACCCAGCAGGATGGCCAGCGACAGCACGGCCACGCCGGCGGCGACGAACTGGAAGGTCAGCCGCTCCAGCTGCAGCAGTGGCATCTGACTCGACATCGAGCCGGGCGTGGCCAGCTTGTGGCGCAGCCGGTTCTCGGCGCGGTTCATCAATGCCGCATGCAGCACCGCCACGCCAAACAGGCCATAGGACGCGAGCCCAAGCACCCAGTGCAGCGGCGCCCAGGGCGAGGCGGCCAGCGGCCGGCTCTCGCCCGGAAAGCTCCAGGCCAGCAGCACCGCAGCCGCTGCCAACCAGGCCAGCACGCGGCGCACGCTGTGCAGCGGCAGGAAGCGGCTTTCGATCAGATAGACCGTCAGCACCAGCCAGGTCGTCATCGACAGCGCCGGCGCGAAGCCGAAGCGTGCGCCCGGAGTCGCCAGGCCGAAACCGCTGATGTCGATGAACAGCGCGACGAACTGCGCCGTCCAGGCCAGCGCCATCGGCGGCACCGAACGCACCGGCGCGCGGCCGGCCGTCTCGGCCTCGCCGGCACGTGCGCGCAGCAGCCCGACCCAGACATAGCCCAGCAAGGCCAGGCCGCTGGCGATGGCCAGCGCCAGGCCCGGCCCCATGGCTTGGACCGCTGTAGCGTCTCCCAGGGGAGCGGGCGATAAACTCATGGACCGCAGTGTACTTTTGGCCTGTCGCCGTTCTGCCGACCGGGCCCCCTCCTACCCCATGGCTTCCAATCTCACCGACCGCCTGAGTCGCCTCGTCAAGACGATGCGCGGCCAGGCCCGCATCACCGAGAGCAATGTGCAGGACATGTTGCGCGAAGTGCGCATGGCCCTGCTGGAGGCCGACGTGGCCTTGCCGGTGGTGCGCGACTTCATCGCCCGCGTGAAGGAGAAGGCGCTCGGCCAGGAGGTCGTCGGCTCGCTGAACCCCGGCCAGGTGCTCGTCTCGGTCGTGCACAAGGAACTCGCCGCGACCATGGGCGAGGGCGTCGCCGACATCAACCTGGCGGCCCAGCCGCCCGCCGTCATCCTGATGGCGGGCCTGCAGGGCGCCGGCAAGACGACGACGACCGCCAAGCTCACCAAGCACCTGATCGAGAAGCGCAAGAAGAAGGTGCTGACGGTCTCTGCCGACGTCTACCGCCCGGCCGCCATCGAGCAGCTGAAGACGGTCACCAAGCAGGCCGGCGGCGAGTGGTTTCCCTCCGATCCGAACCAGAAGCCGCGCGACATCGCGCTGGCCGCGCTGGACCATGCCCGCCGCCACTACTTCGACGTGCTGCTGGTCGACACCGCCGGCCGCCTGGCCATCGACGACGTGCTGATGGCCGAGATCAAGGAGCTGCACGCGACGCTCAACCCGGTCGAGACGCTGTTCGTCGTCGACGCGATGCAGGGCCAGGACGCGGTCAACACGGCCAAGGCCTTCAAGGAAGCACTGCCGCTGACCGGCGTCATCCTGACCAAGCTCGACGGCGACTCGCGCGGCGGCGCGGCGCTGTCGGTGCGGCAGATCACCGGCGCGCCGATCAAGTTCGCCGGTGTGTCCGAGAAGATCGACGGCCTGGAGGTGTTCGACGCCGACCGCCATGCCGGCCGCGTGCTGGGCATGGGCGACATCGTGGCGCTCGTCGAGCAGGTCACCGCCAACGTCGACATGGCCTCGGCGCAGGCGATGGCCGACAAGCTCAAGAGCGGCAGCGGCTTCGACCTGAATGACTTCCTGCAGCAGATCTCGCAGATGAAGAAGATGGGCGGCCTGGGCGGCCTGATGGACAAGCTGCCGCAGAACATGATGGGCAACAAGCAGCCCGGGCAGGCCGACATGGACCGCGCCGAGCGCGACATGAAGCGCATGGAAGGCATCCTGCAGGCCATGACCGCCAAGGAGCGCCGCCAGCCGACGCTGCTGATGGACGGCAAGAGCAAGGCCAGCCGCAAGCGCCGCATCGCCGCTGGTGCCGGTGTGCAGATCCAGGACGTCAACCGCCTGCTGAATCAGTTCGACCAGATGCAGGGAATGATGAAGAAGATGAAGGGTGGCGGCTTGATGAAGATGATGAAGCGCATGGGCGGCATGAAGGGCCTGCCGGGCATGTGACCGCGCCGGGGAGTACAGGTGGAAACACCTGACCCCCACGCTTGAAGCCTGGCCGCGCATGGTCAAGCGGCGAGCCCGCCGCTACCGTGCGCCCATGCTGAACCTCCACCTCTCCAGCGCGTTTGGCGCCTGGCTGAACCGCCTCACCGGCCAGGGCAACGCCGCCGGCGCCGCTGAACTCAGCGACACGGTCGTCCGCTGGCCGCCCACGCCGGCCCGCATGCTGGCGAGCGCAGAGCGCCATGCGCACAAGCACATCGCGCAGGCGTTGGCGCTGGAGCACCCCAAGGGGTTTCTGCTTGCGCATGTGCCGTTGCACAAGCTGGTGCGCGTGCCGGCGCATTCGTATCGCGAATGGCTGTCGCGCACGGGGCTGCTGACTGTGGACTTCGCGCTGTGCGACGAGCACGGGGTCGTGCGCTCGGTCGTGCTCATGCCGATTGCTGACGACCAGCTCCGGCACCTGCGCAAGCGCGAGCGGCTGCTGCGCGTACTGGCGGCGACCGAGCTGCCTGTCACGACTTGGGACCGTGAATGGCAGAACGGTGCGGCCGATCAGCTGCGAGGAACGCTATTCCCCAAACTGCGCGGCGCCGGCTACTACGCCGACACCCCGCAAGCCGGGCACTGAAACCGCTCGACCAAGGACGACCTTGGTCGGTCCCCCGAGGGACGGCGATGCGAGCGGCATTGAGCCGCACGCACATCGCCATGACGGGCCGGCTTGGTGAACTGGAGTCGGACACAAGCAGTCCCTGCGGACTGCTTGTGCCTACGGAAGGACATTGGCCTCTGGCCAATGTCAGGCCCGGCGCTCGGCCCGCAAACTCGCCCAGCCGGCCTACTTCTTCTCTGCAGCCGCCTTCAGCCCAGGCAGGAAGTCCGCCCCGTGCGCGATCTGCGCGGTCGACTGGCGCACCGTCTCACCGAGCGGCTCGACGCGGCCGCCCAGGCAGTTGCCCAGGAAGGTCTCGGCAATCGCGTTGAAGCCGATGCGGTTGTTCGGCTTGGCGAAGCCGTGGCCCTCGTCCGGGTAGAGCACATAAGTGACCGGGATGTTCTTGGCCTGCATGGCCTGGACGATCTGGTCCGACTCCGCCTGCTTCACGCGTGGGTCGTTCGCGCCCTGGCCGATCAGCAGTGGCCGCACGATCTTGTCGGCCTTGTACAGCGGGGATGCGGCACGCAGGATGGCCTTGCCCTCGTCGGTCGTCGGGTCGCCCATGCGGCTGTACATCTGCTTCTTGCCGGCTTCCCAGTAGGGCGGGATGGTGCCCAACAGGGTTTCCAGGTTGGAGGGCCCGACGATGTCCACCGCGCAGGCGAAGGTCGTGGGCGTGAAGGCCAGACCGGCCAGCGCCGCGTAGCCGCCGTAACTGCCGCCCATGATGGCGACCTTGTCGGCGCTCGTGACGCCCTGCTTGACCGCCCAGTCGACCGCGTCGATCAGGTCGTCGTGCATGGCCAGGCCCCACTGCTTGTTGCCGGCATTCAGGAACTTCTTGCCGAAGCCGGTGGAGGCGCGGAAGTTGACCGACAGCACCGCGTAGCCACGGTTGGCCAGCCATTGGTGGGTGCCGTTGTAGCCATGGTTGTCACGGCCCCAGGGGCCGCCGTGCACCAGCAGCACCAGCGGCACCGCCTGTTCGGCCTTGCCGTCGCCGTTCTTGTCGGCGCCCTGCGGCAGCGTCAGGTAGCTGGGCAGCGTCAGACCGTCACGGGACTTGATCTCGACCGGGTGCATGGGCACCAGCGGCGCGTTCTGCAGCTCCGGGCGGGCGACGTACAGCGCCGACAGCTTCTTCGCCTTGCGGTCGTACAGGTAGGTGGCGGAGACCTTGGAGACCGGGTCGATGCCGACGATCCACTTGTCGTCCGCGCGCGTGCGGCTGGCGACGAAGACCTCGCCCTTGCCCAACTGCTGTTGCAGCCAGTCGAAGTCGGCCTTCAGGCCCTTGTCGACGAAGTGCCACTCGGTGGTCAGGTAGTCGACTGCATAGGCCTGCACCTCGCCGGTGGTGGTGTGGCGCAGCGTCTGCCCAAGGTCGGCGCGGGCGTCCTGGGCGATCAGCGTGCGCTTGCCGGTGGCGGTGTCCTCGGCAAACACGGCCGTGGTGTCGCGGTCGCGTGAATCCCGCCAGTACAGCGTCTTGCCATCGGTGGTGTAGCCAATGGGGGCGGTCGCGTTGTCTTCGAGGTTGGTGCTCAGGAAGGGCTTGTCGGCGACCACGCCGTCCTTGACCTGGTAGTAGTCGGCACCGCCCGCCGCGTTCGGGCGTGTGCCCAGGCGCACCTGCAAATCGTCGTCCGCCTGGAAGCCGGCAAAGCCGTCGCCCTTCATCACCAGCTTCAACTCGCCGGTCTTCAGGTTCAGCAGGTGCACGTCGTGCCAGCGCGCATCGCGGTTGTTGATGCCGACCAGCACCTCGTCCACGCGCTTCTGCGAGCCGCCGACCAGGCGCACGCGCACCTTGTCGAAGGGCGTGTAGTCGCGCTGCGCGCCGGTCTTCACGTCCACACCGTAGAGGCGGAAGTTCTCGTCGCCGGCGGTGTCCTTGACGAAGAGCAGCTGCTCGCTGTTGCCCGACCAGAAGTGGCCGGGGATGGGCCGGTCCTTGGAGTCGGTGACGGCCTTGGCGGCGTCTGGCTTGCTGGCAGGTGCAACCCAGACGTTCATGACGCCGTTCACCGGCGCCATCCACGACAGCCATTGGCCGTCGGGGCTCAGCTGCGCGCCGGCCTTCACCGGGTTGCCGAACAATGCGGCGCGCGGAATCAGCGGTGTGTCTGCCACGGTGATGGCGGTCTTGCGGGCATCGGCGGCAAGCGCGCTCATCGGCAGCGCGGCGGCGAGCGCCAGGGTCAGCGGAAGCAGGAACTGGGGACGGGGCATGCAGACCTCTAACGGTTGGACAAGCCGGCAGCATAGGCAGTCGCGCCGTCCATGCCATCGGTCAGGGTGCAGCCCTACTCCAACAGCGCCCGCGCGAACTCCCGCGCGCTGAAGGTCTCCAGGTCTTCCAGCTTCTCGCCCACGCCGATGAAATAAACCGGCACCGGCCGCTCGCGCGCGATGGCCGCGAGCACGCCGCCCTTGGCCGTGCCGTCCAGCTTGGTGACGATGAGGCCGGTCAGGCCCAACGTCTCGTCGAAGGCCTTGACCTGGTTCAGCGCGTTCTGGCCGGTGTTGCCGTCCACCACCAGCAGCACCTCGTGCGGCGCGCCTTCCTGGGCCTTGGTGATGACGCGCTTGATCTTCTTCAGCTCCTCCATCAGGTGGTTCTGCGTCGGCAGGCGGCCGGCCGTGTCGGCGATGACGACATCGACGCCGCGGGCGCGGCCGGCGTTGACCGCGTCGAAGGACACGGCCGCCGGGTCGCCGCCCTCCTGGCTGATGATCTCGACCTTGGCGCGGTCGGCCCACACGCCGAGCTGCTCACGCGCGGCGGCGCGGAAGGTGTCGGCGGCGGCGAGCAGCACCTTCTGGTCGGCCTCAGCGAGGTGGCGGGTCAGCTTGCCGATGCTGGTCGTCTTGCCGGCGCCGTTGACGCCGACGACCATCATCACGGTGGGCGTGAACCGGCCCACTTCAAGGCCCTTTTCCAACGGCGCCAGCAATTCGGCCAGCGCATCGATCAGCAGCCGGCGCACGGCCTGCGGATCGGTGGCCTTGGCGTCCTTGACGCGGCGCTTCAGGTCATCGAGCAGGAACTGCGTGGCCTTGACGCCGGCGTCGGCCATCAGCAGCGCCTCTTCCAGTTCCTCGTAGAGCTGGTCGTCGATCTTGGTGCCGGTGAAGACGCCGGCAATGCTGCCGCCAGTCTTGCGCAGGCCGGCGCGCAGGCGGTCCAGCCAACCCTGACGCGGCGCGGCGACCGGCTCCGGGGCTGGTGGCGGCGGCGCGATAGGTCGGACAGGCGCCGGTATGACAGGCGCGGGAACCGGTGCGACCGGGGCCGCAACAGGCACCTGGACAGGCGCAGCAACCGGCGGTGGGGGTGGCGGTGGCGGCGGGCTGGCCGGCTTCGTCACCCAGCCCTCGGGCAGCAGGATGGGTGCTTCGTCTTCGACGGGCGCCGGAGTCGTCTTCTTGAAGAAACTGAACATATGGGTGGCATTTTCGTCTGAAGCGATGACGGCCCTTCAAAGACGCTTTCTCGCACGCGCTTGATTTTTTGCCGACATGGAACGGGGTGAAACTGCCCGAGGCTCCCCGCACTCCCGGTCCGCTCATGCCCGCTGCTTCCGCTTTGTCGCCCCGTTCCGCCCTCCGGCTGGTCTTGCTGGCTTCGCTGTTGCTGTGTGCAACCGTGCAGGCGCAGGACCTGCCCGGCCAGCAGGCGCCCACCGCCGTCAGCACGCCCGCGCCGGCGACAAAGCCGGTCGTCAAGAGCGCGCGCACTTTCCTGATGTCGGCCTTCATGGCCACGTCGCAGAACACGCTGAGCCTGTTCAGCTCCGCCGACGGCGTCAAGTTCACGTCGCTGGGCTCGGAGGTCTACACGCCGGCCAAGGAACTGCTGCGCGACCCGTCCATCATGCGCGCGGCGGACGGCCTCTACTACGTCGCCTACACGACGAACTGGAACGGCTCGACCTTCGGCATCGCCAAGTCGGCCGACCTGAAGACCTGGTCGCATGTGGCCGACGTGCCGGTCAAGCTGCCGGGCGTCAAGAACGTCTGGGCGCCGGAATGGTTCCGCGACAGCGACGGCAGCCTGAAGCTCGTCGTCAGCCTGTCCAAGAACGGCACTCAAGGCCCGTTCGGCGCCTACACGGTGAAGGCGCTGGACGCGAGCTTCACCAGGTTCGGCGACCCGGTGCCCATGCTGGGGCTGGAGAAGAACTACATCGACACCTTCGTCATCCAGCACGAAGGCCGCTATGTCGCATTCACCAAGAACGAGACGACCAAGTTCATCGAGCTGGCCACCGCGCCGTCGCTGGACGGCCCGTGGACCTTCGAGAAGACCGGCGACTGGGCCGGCTGGGGCGGCCCGTCGGAAGGCCAGGCGCTGGTGCCCGTCAAGGATGCGAACGGCCGCAGTGGCTGGCGCATCTACTTCGACGACTACATGACGAAGCGCTACTGGTACTCCGACAGCTTCGACGGCCTGCAGACCTGGACGGCCAAGAAGGAGCTGGGCGGCGTGTCGGGCACGGTGCGTCACTTCACGGTCATCGCCGAAGAGACCGCGCAAATCGAGCGTGCGACGGCACCCAAGGCCAAGCCCAAGACCATCGCCTGGGACCGCCATTCGCTGATCATCGACGGCAAGCGCGAGATGATCTTCGGCGGCGAGTTCCACCCCTTTCGCCTGCCCTCGCCCAGCCTGTGGCGCGACGTGCTGCAGAAGATGAAGGCATCCGGCCTCAATGCCGTGGCCTTTTACTTCGCCTGGGGCTACCACTCGGCCAAGCCCGGCCACTACGACTTCACCGGCATCCGCAACGTCGAGCGCGCGCTGGAGATCGCCAAGGAGGAAGGCCTCTACGTCATTGCCCGCATGGGGCCGTACGTGAACGCCGAGCTGACGGCCGGCGGCTTCCCCGGCTGGTTGCTGCGCCAACGCGCCGAGGCGCGCACCGACGCGGCTGACTACCAGGCCGCCACCGACGAGTGGATGACGCAGATCAACGCCATCCTGGCCCGCCACCAGATCACCAACGGCGGCGGCAACGTCATCGCCTACCAGCTGGAGAACGAGCTGTTCGCGGTGAACCCCAAGAACATCCGCCACATGCAGCACCTGGCGGACAAGGCGCGGGCCGACGGCATCACCGTGCCGCTGTTCCACAACGCCGCGTCGCGCCTGCCGGACTGGACGCCGAAGAACTCGACAGCGCCGTTCGCCAACCCCGGCCCGACCGACATCTACGCCTTCGACGGCTACCCCGGCGGTGTCTGCGACGTGGCCGGCCAGCCCGGCGCGCCGGCCCCGGCGCCGGACTGGGGCATCTACGGCAAGAACTTTCCCAAGGTCGGCTCGCTCGCCTCGCCCAACACGCCGGGCTTCGTCGCCGAGATCGGCGCGGGCTGGTTCGACTACTGGGGCTCCAACGGCACCTATGAGTGCACCGCCAAGCGCCAGGGCCCGGGCTACCAGCGCGTGTTCTACGGCAGCAGTCTGATCAACTCGCTGACCATCCACTCCATCTACATGGCCTTCGGCGGCACCAGCTGGGGCTGGCTGGCCGGGCCGGTCGTCTACACAAGCTACGACTACGGCTCGCCCATCAACGAGGCGCGCGCGCTGCGTGACAAGGCCTATGTGCTCAAGCAGATGGGCAGCTTCGTGCAGGCCGCCACACCGGTGCTGGCGGCGCAAGACAAGGGCGAGGTGCTGGACCCGGGCAACGCCAAGGTCAAGCTCTATCACAACGTCAACAAGGCGCTGGGCAGCCATGTGCTGCTGGCCCAGCACAACCACCTCTCCGGCACTGCCGCCTTCGGCTTCAAGTTGGAGACCAAGGACGGCAGCTACCAGATCCCCCAGGCAGGCAAGCTGACGCTGACGGGCCAGGACGCCAAGATGCTGCTGGCGTCGTATGCGATGGAGCGCCAGCATCTGGTCTATTCCACGTCGGAGCTTCAGACCCACCTGCAGCAGGGCGCGCGCGACGTGGCGCTGCTGTACGGGCGCAATGGCGACGACGGCGAGACCGTGCTGCGCTATTCGAGCAAGCCGACGGTGAAGTTCCTGCGCGGCCAAGCACAGGTCAACTGGGACGCCAAGAGCGGCGACCTGCGGCTGAACTACTCGCACACCGGCCTCATCGAAGTGCTGATCAACGGCGGCGGCCGCGCGCCGCTGTTGCTGCTACTGGCCGACGAGAAGACCGGCTGGGAGTTCTGGCGCCTGAAGGCGGGTGAGCAGACCGTGCTGGTGCGCAGCCCGGCGTTGGTCCGCACGGCCGTCATCAGCGGCAAGACGCTGCAGCTGACCGGCGACACCACCGCCACCAGCACGCTTCGCACCTGGGTGCCGGATGGCATCACCGGCCTGAGCTTCAACGGCCAGGCCGTCGCCGCCGCCGCGCAGGACAGCAGTCTCGTCGCCCGCGCCACGCTGCCCGGCCCTGACGCCGTCACGCTGCCCGACCTGGCGAAGACCACCTGGACCCGCCGCTTCGACTCGCTCGAAGCCGACCCCAAGTTCGACGACAGCACCTGGCGCAAGACCGACGCGCCGGTGTCAGCCGCCAACGTCTACACCGCGTCCGACAAGGGCCAGCCCGTGCTGGCGATGAGCGACTACGGCTTCCATCACGGCGACGTCTGGTATCGCGGCCGCTTCACAACGACCGACACCAAGCCGCTGCAGCTCGAACTCTTCTTCGGCGGCGGTGGCGCGGGCATGGTCCAGGTGTGGGTCGATGGAAAGTTCATCGGCCAGCAGGACCACGACACCGGCCGGCCCTTCCCTGAAACCACGGACACCTTCCGTCAGACGCTGAAGGACCTGCCGCCGGGCGAGCATGTCATATCCGTCGTCGTGCGCAACAACTCGCACAACTGGGACCTGTTCGCCGACGACGTGCACAAGGAGGCGCGCGGCCTGATCTCGGCCTCCATCACGACCAAGGGCGGCCAGCGCTTCGGCACGCCCATCGCCTGGAAGATCCAGGGCAACAAGGGCGGCGAGGACATTGCCGACCTCGTGCGCGGCCCGATGAACAGCGGCGGGCTGCATGGCGAGCGCATGGGCTGGCACCTGCCGGTCGATGCCACCAAGCCGCAGCAAGGCTGGGACACGACGACGCCGGATGCCGCCCCGCCTTCGCCCGGCACCTACTGGCTGCGCACGACCTTCAAGCTCGACCTGCCGCAGGGCCACGACGTGCAGCTGGGCCTGGCCTTCGGCGACACGACGAAGCCACGCTCCGAGGTGGAGAACCGCGCGCTGATCTTCGTCAACGGCTGGAACATGGGCCAGTTCATCGCCCACATCGGCCCGCAACGCGTGTTCGTGCTGCCGCCCGGCATCCTGAACCCGAACGGCGAGAACACGCTGACTTTGGCAGTCACGACCGACGGCCAAGCGGCCAACGCGCTGGAGGCCGTCCGCTTGGTGCCGCTGGCCGTCGCCCGCGGCGGCGTGCCGCTGGAAGCCGTGGCGCAACCTCGCAATCTGCAGCGATGAAAAAGCTTCTCCCCCTCCTCGCCGCGGCCTTGCTCGCCAACGCGGCCTTCGCCCAGCGCCAGGAGCAGTTGCTCGACACCGGCTGGCGTTTCAGCAAGACCGACCCCGGTGCGGCGATGAACCCCGCCTTTGACGACAGCGGCTGGCGCGCCGTGCGGGTGCCGCACGACTGGAGCATGGACGAGCCCTTCCGCGCCGATCTCGGCAGCGGCAACGGCTATGCGGCCGGCGGCATCGCCTGGTACCGGCGCAGTTTCACGGTCGACGCCGCACAGAAGGGCCGCGTCGCGCGCATCACCTTCGACGGCGTCTACGAGCGCGCCCAGGTGTGGGTCAACGGCCAATACGTCGGCGGCCGGCCCTTTGGCTACAGCAGCTTCCAGTTCGAGCTGACGCCCTACCTCAAGACCGACGGCAGCCCCAACGTGCTGGCCGTGCGCGTGGACCACTCGCGGCAGATGGACTCGCGCTACTTCACCGGCTCAGGTATCTACCGTGACGCGCGGCTGAGCTTCACGGACGCGCTGCACATCGCGCCTTGGGGCAGCTATGTGACGACGCCGAAGGTCAGCGCGGCCAAGGCCGAGGTGAAGGCCGAGGCGGAACTCATCAACGCCGCGACGACCGCGCGCCAATTCATACTGCGCGCCGAGCTGGTCGCACCGGACGGTCGGGTTGTTGCCACGCGCGAATCGCAGGCCCAGCTCGCGGCTGGGGAGCGGCGCACGCTGGCTCAACAGCTCGCAGTGGACAAGCCGCAGCGCTGGTCGCTGGAAACCCCCGCCCTCTACACGCTGCGCCAAACCGTCCTCGTGCAAGGCAAGCTCGTCGACCAGACGACCACGCCCTTCGGCATCCGCAGCTTTCGCTTTGACGCCAACACCGGCGTCACGCTGAACGACCAGCCGCTCAAGCTCAAGGGCGTCTGTCTGCACCACGACGCCGGCAGCCTGGGTGCGGCCGTGCCCGTGTCGGTGCTGGAGCGGCGGCTGCAGCAGTTGAAGGACATCGGTGTCAACGCGATCCGCACCAGCCACAACCCGCCCGCGCCCGAGCTGCTGGACCTGGCCGACCGCATGGGCTTCCTCGTTCAAGCCGAGGCCTTCGACGAGTTCACGCCGACCAAGAACAAGTGGATCGCCGGGTGGAACGTCGGCGTGCCGGGCCGCCAGGGTTATGGCGAGGTGTTTGCCGACTGGGGCGTGCGCGATGTCGAGGACATGGTGAAGCGAGACCGCAACCACCCGAGCATCGTCATGTGGAGCGTCGGCAACGAGGTCGACTACCCGAACGACCCGTTCTCGCATCCGGTCCTCGGCGCCAAGTACCGCCCCGCCGCACCGCCCGCCAGCGACCTCGTGCGCTGGGGCAAGCCGCTCGTCGATGCCGTCAGGCGCCTGGACCCGACGCGGCCCGTCACCGCCGCGATGGCGTCTGTCGAGATGAGCGACGCCGTCGGCTTTGGCGAGTTGTTCGACGTGGCCGGCTACAACTACCAGGAAGCCCGCTACGCCGCCGACCACGCCAAGTTCCCGAAGCGCGTCATCTACGGCAGCGAGAACCGCCACGACTACCGCGCCTGGGCCATCGTGCGTGACACGCCCTACATCTCGGCGCAGTTCCTGTGGACGGGCTTCGACTATCTCGGCGAGGCCGGCCGCTGGCCGCTGCGCGCGGCGGACTTCGGCCTGTTCGACCTGGCCGGCTTCATGAAGCCGCGCGGCGCCTTCCGCGCCAGCCTGTGGAGCAACAAGCCGGTCGTGTACCTGGCCGCCGCGACGGCGTCGGCCACGCAGATCGCATCGCAATCGGGCCAGGGCACCCCGCTGCTGGACCAACAGAAGCGCGCCAAGGTCACCGAGCACTGGAACTGGCCGGTGGGCGAGTCCATCGTCGTCTCGGCCTATGCCAACACGCCCGAGGTGCAGCTGTGGTTGAACGGCAAGCTGGTCAGCACACAGAAGGCAGCCGATGCCGTCGAGGGCATCCTGAGCTGGACACTGCCTTTCGAAGCCGGCGAGCTGAAGGCTGTCGGCCTGAAGGACGGCAGGGCGGTGGCCGAGTTCAAGCTGGAGACCGCCGGCCCTGCTGCGCGCGTTGAGCTGAAGCGCGTTGCCACGGGCAAGGACGGCGTCGAGCAGATCGCCTTCTTCGTCGTCGATGCCCAGGGCCGCCGCGTGCCGGATGCGGCGCAGAAGCTGCGCTTCGAGCCGGTCGGCCCTGTCGAGATCCTCGGCATCGGCAACGGCAACCTCGCCGACGTGGATGATCCGAGGGACGCCGAGCATGCAGTCCACGAGGGCCGCGGCCTGGCGGTACTGCGCCGCACCGACCACAACACACCCGCGCGCCTGCGCGTCAGCGCGCCCGGCCTCTCAGCCGCCGAACTCGCGCTTTGATAAGAGACTGACCATGTCCAACCAGATCCTCAAGCCCGTCGATTCGTCCAAGATCCACCCGCTGCTGGCCCACCACACCGCCCACCTCGGCGCGGACCGCGACGACATCCGCGGCGCCATCGACCGGCTCATCCACAACCTGGTCAACATCGAGGACAAGGACGGCAAATTCCTGCTGCGTCTGGACGATGGCCGCGTGCTGGACACCAAGGGCTGGAACGGCTTCGAGTGGACGCACGGCGTCGGCCTGTACGGCGTCTACAAGGTCTGGGAGCTGACGGGCGACCCCAAGGCCTGGGACATCATGACCAGCTGGTTCGAGGCCCGCTTTGCCGAGGGCATGCCGTCGCGCAACATCAATACCGTCGCGCCGTTCCTGACGTTGGCCTATCTGTTCGACCGCACCGGCGACCGCCGATTCCTGCCCTACATCGACCGCTGGGCCGAGTGGGTCTACAACGAGCTGCCGCGCACCGACGAAGGCGGCTTCCAGCACATCGTCTACAACAGCGTGAACCACCAGCAACTGTGGGACGACACGCTGATGATGTCGGTGCTGCCGCTGGCCAAGTTCGGGCTGCTGCTGAACCGCCCGCACTATGTGGAAGAGGCCAAGCGGCAGTTCCTGGTGCACATCAAGTACCTGGCCGACCGCAAGACGGGACTGTGGTTCCACGGCTGGACGTTCGAAGGGCGGCACAACTTTGCGAATGCCTTGTGGGCGCGGGGGAACTCGTGGGTCACCATCGTCATCCCCGAGTTCATCGAACTGCTGAACCTGCCGGAGGGCGATGCGTTCCGGCAGTTCCTCGTTTCCACTTTGGAGGCGCAGGTGAAGGCGCTGGCGCAGTTCCAGTCGCCGTCGGGTCTGTGGCCGACGCTGCTGGACGATCCGACGTCCTACGACGAGGCGGCGGCTTCTGCCGGGTTTGCGTACGGCATCCTGAAGGCGGTGCGCAAGGGCTACATCTCGCGCGACTACGAGGCGTTCGGCGTCAAGGCGGCGCTGGCGGTGCGGTCGAAGATCAACGAGGCGGGGGAGCTGACGCAGGTGAGCTTCGGCACGCCGGTGTTCAACACGCTGCAGGAATACAAGGACATTCCGTTGACGTCGATGCCGTTTGGGCAGGCGATGGCGTTGTTGGCGATGGGCGAGTTGTTGGTTCGCTTCATCTGAGGTTGCCTGTGCGCTGCTTTGGGTTCGCGGCCAGGCCCAGCGGGGATTTCGCCCCCGCGGGCGACCTACTTTTTGCGCCGCCAAAAAGTAGGCAAAAAGCTCTCCCCTGCAAAACCGCCCCTGCGGGGTCCCCTGCGATGCTCGAAACCCGAGGCTCGCGCGGACNTACTTTTTGCGCCGCCAAAAAGTAGGCAAAAAGCTCTCCCCTGCAAAACCGCCCCTGCGGGGTCCCCTGCGATGCTCGAAACCCGAGGCTCGCGCGGACCTCGCTTCGCTACGCGCCGCTCAGACAACCGCGCGAAGTCAGATGTTGAAGCGTGCTTCGCACACGCCTCGGGTTTCTGCGCTTCTCGGCGGTTTAGAAGGGGAGGCCCCTTTCAACAGCCGAACAGCGAACAGCCAAGCCCGAAAGCCGGCTCGCGCCGGCTGTTCCTTAACACCCCCTTTGAGCCCGCCGAGGAACAGAAGGTCTTGAGGCCGTGCGCGCAGCGCACTTCAAGCTCTGACTTCGCGCAGCTGTCTGAGCGGCGCGTAGNACACCCCCTTTGAGCCCGCCGAGGAACAGAAGGTCTTGAGGCCGTGCGCGCAGCGCACTTCAAGCTCTGACTTCGCGCAGCTGTCTGAGCGGCGCGTAGCGAAGCGAGTTCTGCGCGAGGCCTCAAGGATCGAGCACCGCAGGGCAGCCCGCTGCGAAGCTAAGGGCCGGGCGGTTCGGGGGCGACTTTTTGCCTTCTTCTTGGTCGCTCAAAAAGAAGGTCGCCCGCCGGGGCTGAGCCCGGACACAAGACAGTCCTCTGCGGACTGTCTTGTGCCTGGCGAAGGACTTTCCGCTTGCAAGCGGAAAGGCAGATGTCCCGGCATGGGCATGGCCACCAAACAAAAGCAGAGACAAGCGCTCCCAGCGCCCACCACATGATCACCAAGAACCTCCACCCCGCCGCCCGACAACCCACCTGGGTCAACTATTGGGGCTGGGGCTCGGGCGACATGCTCGGGGCCGGCGCGCAGGCCGTCATCACCGGCTGGCTGTTCTATTTCTTCACGACCTTCTGCGGCCTCAGCGCTGCCGAGGCCGGCCTGGTGCTGGGCCTGCCGCGGCTGATCGAAGCCATCACCTGCCCGCTGATCGGCTACGTGTCGGACAACCTGCGCCACACCTGGGTGGGCCGAAAGATCGGCCGGCGCAAGCTGTTCCTGCTGATCACCATCCCACTGCTGCCCAGCTTCGCGCTGATCTTCCGCACCGGCCACACCTTCTATTACTACCTGCTTGTCTTCATCTTCTTCGAACTGCTGTACACGATGTTTCTCATCCCTTGGGAGACGCTCGCAGCCGAGATGACCAAGGACTACAAGGAGAAGGCCAAGTTCGCCGGCGCCCGCATGATCGTGGCGCAGAGCTCGGCCATCCTGGCGTCCTACCTGCCCACGCTGCTGATCAGCCACTTCGGTGGCAAGGACTCGCCGGACACCTTCTTCTGGATGGCGGCCATCTTCGGCTGCATCTTCTCGGTCGTCGTCACCATCGTCGTGCTGACGAGCTGGGAGCGGCCCTATGGCCCGCGCGAGCAAGCCGTGCTGTCGCAGACCTATGGCGGCGTCAGCCTGAAGGCCGCGCTGGCCATCCCCGCCAAGATGTTCCGCGACCTTTTCTCGACGCTGAAGATCCGCGCCTTCCGCCAGCACCTGTCCATCTACCTGGGCGGCTACCTGTCGCAGGACATCTTCAACAGCGCCTTCGCCTTCTTCGTTGCCACGGTGCTGATGGGCGCCACGCTCGTCATCTCGCAGCTGATGACGGTCATGTATGTGGCCCAACTGATCTCGGTGATGGTGGCCATCCAGATCGTCATCCGCACCGGCCCCGTGCTGGCCTACCGGCTGGCGGCCTCGCTCTTCGGCGTCGCGCTGCTGCTGTATCTGGTGTTCTACATGGCGCGCCCTGAAGGCTTCGATGCGGGCTTCAAGGCCCTGGGCACCAGCATCTTTGCTGCGGTGGACCCCACGCGCCCCGAGTTCTCGATCAGCCTGGTGTTCTGGATGTTCGTGCCCATCGTGCTGGCGGGCCTGGGACGCGGCACGCTGAACTTCGTGCCCTGGTCGGTCTACAACTACCTGCCCGACGTCGACGAGGCCGTCACCGGCCAGCGCCGAGAGGGCATCTTCGCCGGCGTGATGACGCTGGTGCGCAAGCTGGCCCAAAGCGCCGCCATCATGGCCAGCGGCTGGATCATCGACTGGGGAGGCTACATCAAGACCAAGCCCGGCGAGGTGGTCGTGCAAAGCGCCGAGGCTGTGCAGACCGTCACCTTGCTGATGGTCGGCGGCCCGCTGCTGATGCTGGTGCTGGGCGCCATCGCGTCCTGGTCCTTCCGCCTCAATGCGAAGACGCACGCGGTGCTGGTGCACGAGGTCGAGCGCCTGCGCAACGGTGCCACCGAGGCCGAGACGGACGAGAACCGCAAGATCGTCGAAGACCTGACCGGCTGGCCCTACGACAAGCTCTGGGGCCGTGGCAGCGGCCATGTGGCCGACTCCACGCTGCAGCCGCTGCAGCCGCGCGCATGAACGACCGGACCACTCTGGCGAACACCTGACGGACTGACACATGCGCCTCCTTCTCCCTTTGGTGCTCACTGTGCCGTTGTTCCTCAGCGGCTGTGCTGCGCCACCGCCCGCTGCCAACGCGCTCAGCTTCGACCTCACCACCACGCCCGAGCCCACCTACAGCCGTGAACGGGGCAGCGGCTTCGAACCGGGCGCGCCGCGCAACGCGGCTGGCCAGCCCAGCTTCTTCACGGTGGACGTGCCCGCCGAGGGCAACTACCGCATCACTGCCACGCTGGGCGGGCCTGCGGCCAGCGACACGACCGTCAAGGCCGAGCTGCGCCGCCTGATGCTGGACAGCGTGCAGGTGCCCGCCGGCGCCACGCAGACGCGCAGCTTCATCGTCAACGTGCGCACGGCGCGCATCGCCGCCGTGCCGGGCATCGAGGCCGGCATCGTCAAGCTCAAGGAGCCGCGCGAAACCAAGGACGAGATCTGGGCCTGGGACCAGCGCATCACGCTGGAGATCAACGGCAGCCAGCCCGCGCTGCGCAGGCTCGTCATCGAGCCGGTGCAGGTGCCCACCATCTTCCTGCTCGGCGACTCGACGGTCGCCGACCAGTCCCGCGAGCCCTACAGCAGTTGGGGCCAGATGTTCACCGCCCTGTTCAAGCCGACGGTCGCCGTGGCCAACCATGCGCAGTCGGGTGAGACCTTCCGCGACTCGCTCTCGCGCCGGCGCATCGACAAGATCCTGTCGGAGCTGCAGCCCGGCGACACGGTGCTGATGCAGTTCGGCCACAACGACCAGAAGCAGCAGAAGGACGGCAGCGGCAACGCCGAGACCTACAAGGCCGAGCTGCGCACGCATGCCGAACGCATCCTGGCGCGGGGCGGCGTGCCGGTGGTGATGTCATCGATGGAACGGCGCAACTTCGACGCCGATGGCCGGCTCAAGCCCAGCCTGGCGGAGTACGCCGACGCGGCGCGCGCCGTGGCCACCGACATGAAGCTCGCCTTCATCGACCTCAACGGCATGAGCCAAGCGATGTACGCGGCGCTCGGCACGGAGCGCTCCAAGGCCGCCCACCCGGTCAACAACGGCAAGATCGACAACACCCATCACAACAACTACGGCGCCGATCAGTTGGCGCGTTTGGTGGCATTGGGTCTGAGGCAGGCCGGCGTGCCCGTGGCGGCGCAGCTGAGGGATGATCTCGGCCCGATTGACCCGAGCAAGCCGCAGCCGCCCGAGCAGTACCGCGTGGCAGCGAGCCCGGGCTTCACCCAACAACGACCGCTGGGCGACTGAGCCGAATGAACAAGACGATCCTTGCCCTGGCGCTGGCCTGCGCCGCGCTGACCCACGCACCGCTCACCAGCGCCGCGCCACCCAAGGCCGCTGCAGCCGTCAACGTGCAGGGCTTCTCGCCCGAGCGACTCCAGCGCCTGGACGACGCCATCGACGACCAGATCAGCAAGCAGCAGCTCGCCGGCGGCGTGATGGCCGTGCTGCGCGACGGCAAGCCGGTCGTCTTCAAGGCCTACGGCCAGCGCGACATCGAGAACGCCAAGGCGATGCGCACGGACACCATCTTCCGCATCGCGTCCATGACCAAGGCGCTGACGACGGTGGCGGCCATGATCCTCTACGAGGAAGGCCGCTTCCTGCTGAAAGACCCGGTGTCGCGCTACCTGCCGGCCTTCGCCAACATGCAGGTCGCGCTGCCCGGCGGGGGCACCGAGAAGCCGCGCCGCGCCATCACGATCCACGACCTGCTGACCCACGCCGCCGGCATGAGCTACGGCGGTGGCCCCGCCAAGGCCGCCTATGACGCAGCCGGCATGAAGGACTGGTACCTCGTCGGCAACGACGAGACGCTGGCACAGTGGACCGAGCGCTTCGCCGCCCTGCCCTTGCAGAGCCACCCGGGCGAGCAGTTCATCTACGGCTATGCGACCGATGTACTCGGCCGCCTCGTCGAGGTGGTGTCCGGCCAGCCGCTGGACCAGTTCATCAAGACCCGCATCACCGACCCGCTGCACATGCCCGACACCGGCTTCTGGGTGCCGCCCGAGAAGGTGGCGCGCCTGGCCAATGTCTACGGCCTGGAAGGCGGGCAGCTCAAGCTGATGGAGACGAGTGCGCGCAGCGACTTCGTCAATGGCCCGCGCAAGCTGCTCTCCGGCGGCGCCGGCATGGTGAGCACGGCGGGCGACTACACGCGCTTCCTGCAGATGCTGCTGAACAAGGGTGAGCTCGACGGTGTGCGCATCCTCGCGCCCCATACGGTGGCGCTGATGACGGCCGACCATTTCGGCGGCAAGTACCGCGGCGATGCCGATGGCTTCGGGCTGGGCTTCTGGGTCAACGTGCGTCGCGGCGGCTTCACCGAGCTGGGCAGCGAAGGCGCCTTCGGCTGGGGCAGCGCCTATTTCCCGCAGTACACGGTGGACCCGAAGGAGCGCCTGGTCATCCTCTTCATGACGCAGCTGCGGCCCGCGGGCAACTCGACGCTGCACCTGCGGGTGCGCAACCTGACTTATCAGGCGTTGGTGCGCTGAGGTGCGGCGCGGCGCGGCGAGCCTAGATTCGGCGGTTGGGCGCGCCCGAGGGGCTGGCGAGGCGGGCCGATGGCAAGGCGCGACGACGAAGTGGGCTGATGCCCACGAGGAGAAGCAACGCCGCCAGCGGCTCGAAGCGCCAGCCCAGCGGGCGTGCAGCGTTGGCCACCGAAGTGGTGATGATCGAAAAGTGCCCGTGCTGTTGAGCCGCCAGGGCCTTCGGTGTGTAGCGAGCGGTCGACCGCCGGGTCTAGGCTTCTACCACCACATGACGGCCGTCTCGGCCGCCGCCGCCGCGTAGTACAGCCGCGCGCGCAGCACATAGGTGCGGCCGCGCTGCAGCCGGAGCTTGAGCTGGGCGTTGCGGTCCTCGCCGCTGTCGTCGTCTCCGGCGCGGAACTTCAGGTCACCGCCCACCTCCTCGAACAGCGCCAGCAGCGTGTCGGCCTCGCCGAAGGTGGCGAGCTGGTAGTTGCGCGTGCGCTGCGGCTTGAGGCGCAGGTCGATCTGCTGGCCCGCCGCGATCTGCAGCCGGCGCGATTCCGCCAGCACCAGCTCACCGAGCTCGTTGACCGGCGGCTGGCCGGGGTAGATCTTGCGCACCTGGGCGATGTCGTGCGCCGACAGGCCGCCCGGCGGCTGCAGCGGCTCGGCACGGAACTTCTCCGGCTGCAAGATGAGGCCGGGGCCGAAGGGGTAGTGCATGACGGATTCCGGGTCCCAGGTCGTGCCTTCCACGGTGGTGTCGTCCAGCTTGCGCAGGATGTTGAAGTGGGTCTTCTGGCGCGACCAGTTGTTCGGCGGCGCCGCCAGCGCGGCATAGACCTTCTCCTCGTCCCAGACGATGCCGGAGAAGGGGTTCTGGTGCTCGTGGTTGAAGCCCAGCGTGTGGCCGATCTCATGGATGGCCGTGTCGAGGTCCTGCGTCACGTCCCAGCCGATGTTCATCGTGCGCTCGTCGGCCGCGATGTCCAGCAGCGCCCGCCCGACATAGGACCAGCTGCCGTCGCCGGCCATGAAGCCGATGCGCACGGTGGCCTGCTCACGGGTCGGCACCTCACGGAAGCGGAGGCCCAGGCCGAGCTTGGCCCAGGCGTCGAAGGCCTTGCGCACGGCCTGCTTCTGCTCCGCCGCTCCGGCCCAGGACACGAAGCGGCTGCTGCCGTCGGCCAGCATCACCGTCTGGCCGTCGCTGGGCTGGTCGTAGAAGTAGTAAGCCAGCTCGGTGCCGTTGAGCCACTTGTCGCGCAGCGAGTTGATGGCAGACGCCCGCTCGCCGAACACCTCGGGCCCGGCGGCCCGCGGCAGGCCCGGGCGCACATTGCAGTAGTGGTAGGCATAGCGCGGCGGCTGGGCATCGCCCTCGGCGGCGGCGCGGCGGGTGCTGCTGGACATGGTGGCCATGAAAGTCTCCCCAGGGGCGAAGGTGGTCGCTTCAGCTTAGGCAATGAGCCGCGTCGCCGTACTCGGCAAACTGGGGGGAACCCGGGCGCGGCGTCCTTCCGATGCAGGATGAACTGGGCCGCGCCATTGCAATTTCTGCGGTTTGAGGGCCGGGCTGATCGTGGGCCGTTATCGCCAGTGCCTCGCGCGGGGCGGCCGTGCGGCAGCGCCCCCAAACGCTCAAGCGGTTGAGTACACGCGTGGCATGGCCCTGCCTAGAGTCCGCTCCCACCGAAGCGGTGACCCGCTCGGCCGTGAAAAACGACACAAACCAGGAGACAAGATGAACCCGACAAGCACGCGCCCGCCCTGGGCGCGCTGGCTGGCCGCAGGCCTGCTCGCCACGCTGGCACCGGCCGCGATGGCCGCCTTCAGCATCACCACCGTGCACGACGGCAACAACGCCGCGCGGCCGCAGTACGTCATCGACACCGACGGCGGCCTGGTCTTCAAGGTGCGCGGCTATGACAGCAGCAACACGACCGCCGTCGGCGACCTGTCCAGCATCGTCTACAAGGGCGTCGAGTACGCCGACCCCACGCGCGGCACGCAACTCAACTCCGGCGCCGACTGGCTCTACAACGGCGTCAGCGCCGTCGGCCTGAAGGTCGAGGCCGTCAGCGCCAACGGCACCGTGACGCCAGCCTCCACCGCCAACGGTGGCGTGGTCAACGCCAGCGACTACATCCGCGTGACCCTCACCAGCACCAGCACCAAGGGCGGCGTGCTGACCCACTACTACGTGGTGAAGCGGGGCGAGTCCAACATCCACATGGGCACGCATTTCACCGAGCAGCCCGACGTGCACGGCCTGGTGCGCTTCATCGCGCGCATCCCCGTTTCCAAGCTGCCCAACGGCGGCCCGGCCCATGCGGCCGGCGGCCTGATCACCTACGGCGGCGAGAGCTTCTGGGCCGAAGACCTGCGCGGCACCAGCGGCGCCATCGAGGCCAGCGACGTGTTCGGCTTCCCGGCCACCGACCCGCGTTTTGGCCAGTCGCGTTCCAAGCACTACGCCAACCGCCGCCTGAAGGACTGGGAGTTCGTCGGCGGCAGCGGCCCCGGCGTGGGCGTCTGGTTCTGGCGCGACAACAACGAGGGCGGCTCCAGCGGCCCGTTTTACCGCAGCCTGCTGCAGCAGATCACCAGCACGCACAACGAGCTGACCTACATCGTCAACTACGGCGAGGCACAGACGGAGCCCTTCCGCCTGAACGTGCTGAACACCTACACAATGATCTTCAACGACGGCACGCCGCCGACTGCCAGGCCCGACACCAGCTGGTACGGCAACGTCGGCCTGCTGGGCTACGTGCCGCCGCTGGGCCGTGGCTCGGTCAGCGTGGCCGGCCTGACCGGCCGCGCCGCGGGCGTGCCCTACACCGTGGGCTTCGCCAATGCGCAGGCGCAGTACTACGCCGACGCCGACCCCGTGGATGGCCACGTCACCGCCAACGGCATGCTGCCGGGCAACTACACGATGACGGTCTACAAGGGCGAACTCGCCGTGCAGACCCTGCCCGTGACGGTGACGGCCAACACCAGCTTTGCGCTGAACCCGGTCGCCATCACCGGCGACCCGGAGGTCACGCCGGCGCTGTGGCGCATCGGCCGCTGGGACGGCACGCCGCAGGAGTTCATCAACGGCGACAAGCTGACCTTCATGCACCCGAGTGACGTGCGCATGGCGTCGTGGAACGTCGGCCCCTTCGTCATCGGCCAGTCCAACGCCGCCACGCATTGGCCGGCGTATCAGTGGAAGGATGTCAACAACGCGCTGCAGGTGCGCTTCACGCTGCGCCGCGGCCAGAACACCGCACCCCTGCGCCTGCGCCTGGGCATCACCGCCGACTTCAACGGCGCCCGCCCCCAGGTGACGGTCAACAGCTGGAGTTCGGCGATTCCGCCCGCACCGCCCAAGGTCTCACGCAACCTGACGGTGGGTACCTATCGCGGCTTCAACCGCACCTACACCTTCGACATTCCCGCCGCCCAGCTGGTCGTCGGCACCAATGTGCTGACCATCAACACCGTCAGCGGGACCGCCGGCGCGCGCTTCCTGAGCCCGGCGCTGTCCTTCGACGCCATCGACCTGGTATCCGCCCAATGAAATCCATCGCACCTCTCCTGGCGACGCTGCTCGCCCTGCCCGCCGCGGCGGCCGTCGTGCAGACCACGGGCGCCGGCAGCGCCACGCCGGGTGCTGCGCATCTGGCCTACACGGCCGACTTCGAGACCAACCTGAACCTCGACAGCCCGTGGTCCGAAGGCGGCCTGCTGTTCAGCCATACGGGCTTGGACAACGACAACGGCGGCTGCGGCTATGCCGGTGGCAACTGCGTCGACCTGGGCGCTGGCGAAAGCTACAGCCAGGCCTTCACAGGCAACTACTTCGCCACGGCCGGCACCAACGCCTACCTGTCGATCCGCAGCCTGGGCGCCCAACTCAACGGCATCGAGTTCGCCGTCGACTCGGGCTACCTCAGCATCCATGTCATGTGGCAGACCTGGCTGGACGGTGCCTTGACCGGCAGCGGCCGGGTCTCGCTGGGTGCGGCTGGGGTCGGCGATGTGCTCGGCTTGAGCGACGCGGTCGGCTTCAACGAGGTGCGCGTCTACGCCTTCGACAGCGCGACGGACACGGCGGGGTACAGCGTGCCGGCGATTGACAGCGTGAGGGCGTTCACGATTGCGGAGCCCGGGTCGTTGGCATTGGCGGCGCTGGCGGGGTTGGGGGTGGCGGGCTTGCGCCGCCGCCGGGCCGTCTAAGCCACTACCGCTGCATTCCATCAGTGGTGCCGGGAGTTCGCCCCGGCGGGCGACCTACTTTCTGGCTGTTGAAGGCAACCTCCCCTTCTAAACCGCCGAGAAGCGCAGACGCCCAGGGCGCGCGCGCAGCGCGCTTCGACAACTGACTTCGCGCAGCTGTCTGAACGCAGCGTAGCGAAGTGAGTTCTGCACGTGCCCTGGGCTTCGAGCATCGCAGGGCAGCCCACAGGGCCGGTTTTGCAGGGGAGAGCTTCTTGCCTACTTTTTGGCGGCGCAAAAAGTAGGTCGCCCGCCGGGGCGAAATCCCGGCTGGGCCTCACGCGTCAAGCCGCTCTTGCCGCAGCTCGCCAAGCATCTCGGTAATCCGTCCATCCCGCCGGACACCAAGGCGTCACGGGCGCCGAGCCGGCTTCAGCCTGGCGCCCCCAGGCAGTCAGCAACCACGCCCCACAAGTCGTGCCACTGCTGTCATCCGACACCGTCACGTCCCGCCCCTCCGACAACCCCGCCAGCAACGGCCCGAACCAAGCATTGGCCGTGAAGGCGCCTTCAACGACCACGCGCCCACTGGCACCCAACGAAGCCAGGCAATGGTCCGTCATCAGCACCACGTACAGGGTCGCCAGCGCGGCACGCTCTGCATCCGTTTCCGGCAAGGCGCCATCGACCCGCCCGACCCGCCCTGCGAACGGCCCGCCCGTCTCCGCAAAGCAAGGCAACGCCATCGTCTGCCGCGCAATCAGCCGCTCCACGTCCTCAGCAGCAAACGTCGCCGGCTGCTCGCCCGCGATCACGCCGAACTCGCGCCCACCCATGAAGCGCATGCAGGGCACGGCGTCGCCGAAGACATTGCAATTGGCCAGCATGTCCTGCGCCTCGTCTAGGGGCCGGGTCGCAGAACCCAGCGCCGCGGCAATGACCCAGGTGCCGGTGGACAACACCGTGCACGGCCCGCTCTGCTGCAGCGTCAGCAGGTGGCGCAGCAGCGAGGCATTGCTGTCGTGGATGCCGCAGACGATTTCGCAATCGGCCGGCAGCCCGGTGTCTGCGACGACATCGGCGCGCAACGCACCCAACCGCGCCCATGCATCGCGGCGCGGCGGAAAAAGGTGTTGCCAGCCCCGGCACTCGACCAGCGACGACCATGCACCCTCGGCCGGCCGCCACAGGTCGGTGTGGCAGCCCAGCGAAGTGACCTCGCTGGCCGCGACACCGCTGAAGCGCCAGGCCCAATACTGCGGGTACATCAGCACATGTCTGGCGCGCGCGAACTCGGCGGGAAAGTGCGCCTGCAACCATTCCAGCTGACGGCCGAGGTTCAAGCCGGCGGGCAGTTGCGGCGAGCCGCTCTCCGCGAACGCCGGCCGCAGCGCTGCATAACGCGCCGCGTCGGCGGCGTCGCCCGGCACATGCTCGTAGTCCAGCACCGGCAACACCAGGCCCGCGTCATCGATCAGCGCCGCCGTAGCGCCATGCGTGACCGGCACGATGGCGCGGATGCCGGCCAGCGCGGACAGCTCGCGCAGCTGGCCCAGCATCCAGGCCCACAGCCGCTCCGTGTCGTGGTGCGGGTAGGGGCCGTCACGTTTGACGGTGTTTGGCGTGCGCGCCTCGGCCAGTGTCTTGCCGGCGGCGTCGATCAGCGTCAGCTTGGCATTGGTCTTGCCGATGTCGAGGACGACTGTCCCACGCACCGCTGGGTTCAAGAGTGCAGCCCCGCGTGGTGGTAGGCGCCGGCCTCCAGCACGGCCGCATAGTCACGCGAGCTCATGGCCGAGGCCGCCGCCACCCGAGGGTCCACGGCTTCGGGCTCCACGGTGATGACGCGCACGCCGTAATGCTCCAGCAGCTGCACGGCGCTGTCGGAGGCGCCGGTGTCGGTGATGACGGTGGACACGCGGTTCAGCCCGCACAACACCAGGCCGGCCTTGCGCTGGAACTTGGAGCTGTCCACCAGCACGACCAGTTCTTCGGCCTGGCCGATGAGGCGCTTCTCGGCCTGGATCAGCAGCGGGTCGGCTTCCATCAGGCCCAGGATGGACAGGCCGTAGACGCCCATGAACATCTTGGCCGCGTAATGGTGCTGCGCGACGTCGTTCTCGAACGGGCTGAGGATGACGTTCTGCTCGCGATAGACCTTGCCGCCGGGCAGGATGATTTCGTTGTCGCTGGTGACGAGCAGGCGCTCGGCCATAAGGAATGAATTGGTGAGAATCTTCAGCTGTTTCTCGACGAGAAACTCCGCCATCATGAAAGTCGTCGTACCGCCATTGATGATGATGGTTTCGCCGTTATTGCACATCGACGTGGCATAACGGGCGATGGCGCGTTTGGCGGCGCCATGCTGCTGGATATTGTTCTGGAATGTCTCACTGGTCAGTGCATAAGATTTTTTCTTCTGCTCCAACCTTTGGGCGCCACCGCGGGTGCGCGTCAACTGGTTTTTCGCCGCCAGCCACGAGATATCCCGCCGCACTGTCGCGGCCGAAGCCGACAACCATTCCATCAATTGCTGAACGCTGGCGTTCTCGCGCTCGTCCAGCAGTTTGAGCAGGCGCTTGTGGCGCTTGTGATTGATCATGAAGTCACCTTTATCGGGCGCCTTGGCACTCAGCGTTGGCGACCGTTGTCTCGTCGTTATGTCACCCAACCCTCTTGCATGCCGGGGCGGGCGTCGCTTGCCTTCGGCAGCCGGCTGGGGCCGGGCGCCTGATCGCGGCCGTCGGGCGTAGGCGCCGACCGCTGGAACCTCGCTCGCTCCGCTCACAACCGCTCAAGTGACCGGCCCGGCGAGGGGTGAAACGCAGTTCCGAAATGCAGATTACGTCAGGCACATGACGAGGTCAATCAGCAAACGCTCACGGCCGTGAGCGTTTGCTGAGCGATTGGCCACCGCGCTGAGCTTTCGCTCATCCTTTTGATTTACTGCTGCGGCCCCGCGCAGGCACAGTCGTTTCGGCTCACACTGCGCCCCGTTTCCTTGATGAATCTCCCGCTATGGCGGGTCCCGAGCCGCATGCCGCGGCCGCTGGGATGAAATATCGACCGAATACAGGCAAGCCGATGACTGCAAATTCCCAAACCGCCGCCGAATCCTCCGCGAAGGCTCCCATCGTTTCCAAGTGGGACGATGCCGTCGCCGCCAAGATGAGCGAACCCGAACTGCTGCTCTATCGCTCCAATCTGCTCGGCTCTGATTTGCGGGTGACGAATTTCGGTGGCGGCAATACCTCGGCCAAGGTCATGATGCGCGACCACCTGACCGGCGAAGACGTCGAAGTGCTGTGGGTCAAGGGTTCCGGCGGCGACCTGGGCAGCATCAAGCTGGATGGTTTCTCCACGCTCTACATGGACAAGCTGAATGCGCTGAAGAAGCGTTATCGCGGCCTGGAACATGAAGACGAGATGGTGGATTACCTGCCGCACTGCACGTTCAACCTGAACCCGCGTGCCGCGAGTATCGATACCCCTCTGCACGCCTATATCCCGAAGAAGCATGTCGACCACATGCACCCGGACGCGATCATCGCCATCGCCGCCTGCGCCGACAGCAAGCGCCTGACTGCAACGATCTTCGGCGGCCAACTGGGCTGGCTGCCCTGGCAGCGCCCCGGCTACGACCTCGGCCTGAAGCTTGAAGCCCTGGCCACGTCGCAGCCCAACCTCAAGGGCATCATCCTGGAAGGCCACGGCCTGTTCACCTGGGGCGACACCGCCAAGTCCTGCTACGAGATCACGCTGGAGATGATCCGCCTGGCCGAGCAGTGGCTGGCCGAGAACATCAAGCAGCCGGTGTTCGGCGGCGTCAAGACCATCACCCTGCCGGCCGAGCAGCGCGCGGCACTGGCCGCCAAGCTGATGCCCGCGCTGCGCGGCCGCATCAGCGCCAGCGAACGCAAGCTGGGCGACTTCAACGACAGCGACGTGGTGCTGGAGTTCGTCGGCAGCAACGACCTCGCCAAGCTGGCCGCGCTGGGCACGTCCTGCCCCGACCACTTCCTGCGCACCAAGATCCGCCCGCTGGTGCTGGACTTCGACCCGGCCAACCCCGATGTCGACGCCGTGCTGGCCGGCCTGGACGCCGCGCTGGAGGCCTACCGTGCCGACTACCGTGCCTATCACGAGCGCTGCAAGCGGCCTAGCAGCCCGGCCGTGCGGGATGCCAACCCCATCATCTACCTGATCCCCGGCGTGGGCATGCTGTCCTTTGCCAAGGACAAGGCCACCGCGCGCATCGCCGGCGAGTTCTACATCAACGCCATCAACGTCATGCGCGGCGCCAATGGCGTGGACACCTATGTCGGCCTGCCCGAGCAGGAAGCTTTCGACATTGAGTACTGGCTGCTTGAAGAAGCAAAGCTGCAGCGCATGCCCAAGCCCAAGAGCATGGCCGGCCGCGTGGCCCTGGTCACCGGCGGTGCCGGTGGCATCGGCCAGGCTGTCGCTCGCCAGCTGCTGCAGGAAGGCGCCTGCGTCATGCTGACCGACATCGACGGCGAGGCGCTAGAAGAAGCCAGCAAGGCGCTCATCAAGGTCGGCGGCAAGGACGCCGTGGCCGCCGTGCGCGGCGACATCACCTCCGAAGCGGAAGTGGAAGCCCTGATCGCGGCCACGGCTCTGCGCTTCGGCGGCCTGGACATCCTCGTCTCCAACGCCGGCATCGCCTCCGCCGCGCCGCTGGAGGACACCTCGCTGGAAATCTGGAACCGCAACCAGAACATCCTCGTGACCGGCTACTTCCTCGTCAGCCGCGCCGCCTTCCGCCTGCTCAAGCAGCAGAAGATCGGCGGCAGCATGGTGTTCGTGGCCAGCAAGAACGGGCTCGTCGCGTCCGCTGGCGCTTCGGCCTACTGCACGGCCAAGGCGGCCGAGATCCACTTGGCCCGCTGCATCGCGCTGGAAGGCGCGGCCATCGGCGTGCGCGTCAACGTCGTCAACCCCGACGCCGTCATCCGCGGCTCGCGCATCTGGGACGGCAAGTGGAAGGAAGAGCGCGCCGCGTCGAACAAGATTGACAGCGACAACATCGAAGAGTTCTACCGCCAGCGCAGCATGCTCAAGCTCAGCGTGCTGCCCGAGGACATTGCCGAGGCGGTGTATTTCCTGGCAAGCGACAAAGCCGGCAAGAGCACCGGCAACATCTTGAACGTGGACGCCGGCAATGCCGCTGCGTTTACGCGTTGAGGCAGGAGACACACATGACGACGAACATCATCGACGCCGGCCAGGTCGAGCAACACAACGCCAGCCAGCGCGCCAATCTGCAGGCCGACTACGACGCGCTGGGCGGCATGCTGTCCCGCCGCGGCGTGGACATCGAGGCGCTGACCGCCACCGCCCAGACCTTCGCCGTGGCCCTGCCCAGCTGGGGCGTCGGCACCGGCGGCACGCGCTTCGCGCGGTTCCCCGGCAAAGGCGAGCCGCGCGACGTGACCGAAAAGCTGGAAGACTGCGCCGTCATCCACCAGCTGACGCGCGCCACGCCCACGGTGTCGCTGCATTTCCCCTGGGACAAGCCGAGCGACCCCAAGGGCCTGCGCCAGCAGGCCGACAGCCTGGGCCTGTCCTTCGACGCGGTGAACTCCAACACCTTCCAGGACCAGGCCGGCCAGGCCCACACCTACAAGTACGGCAGCCTCACCGCACAAAGCGCCGCTGCCCGCGAGCAGGCCGTGGCGCACAACATCGAGTGCATCGAGCTGGGCAAGGCACTGGGCTCCAAGGGCCTGACGGTGTGGGTCGGCGACGGCGCCAACTTCCCCGGCCAGCACAACCTGCGCGGCTCGCTGGAGCGCTACCTGGACTCCGCCCGCGGCATCTACGCCGCGCTGCCGGACGACTGGCTGATGTACATCGAGCACAAGCTGTTCGAGCCGGCGTTCTACTGCACCGTCATCGCCGACTGGGGCACCAGCTTCGCCGCCGCGCAAACGCTGGGCGAGAAGGCCAAGTGCCTGGTGGACCTGGGCCATCACGCGCCCAACACCAACATCGAGATGATCGTGGCGCGCCTGGCTCAGTTCGGCAAGCTTGGCGGCTTCCACTTCAACGACAGCAAGTACGGCGACGACGACCTGGACTCCGGGAGCATCGACCCCTTCCAGCTCTTCCTCGTCTTCAACGAGCTGGCCGATGCCGCCGAACGCGACGGCGCGGCATTCAAGCCGGCCTACATGCTGGATCAGTCGCACAACGTGACCGACCCCATCGAGAGCCTGATGCAGAGCGCCGTCGAGGTGCAGCGCGCTTTCGTGCAGGCCGCGCTGGTGGACCGCAAGGCGCTGGCCGGCTACCAGGAAGCCAACGACGCACTGCAGTCCGCGCAGGCGCTGAAAAAGGCCTTCCGCACGGACGTGAGCCCCATCCTCGCGATGGCGCGGCTGCGCAGCGGCGCGGCCATTGATCCGGTCGCGGCCTACCGCGCCAGCGGCTATCGCGAGCAGGCTGCGGTGAAGCGCCCGCCCAAGGCCGGCGCGTCGGGCAGCGGCATCGTCTGATGACGCGGGCTTGCGTGGAAGCGCAGGCCTTCGGTGCACTCGGTGACGGGTGCACGCTCAACACCCGCGCCCTGCAGGCCGCCATCGATTCGGCGGCCCTTCAGGGCGCGGAGTTGCGTCTGGGCCCCGGCGTCTACCTGACCGGCTCGCTGTTCCTGAAGAGTGGCATGTCGCTGAGGCTCGACCGCGGCGCCACGTTGCTCGGCTCACGGGATTTGGCGGACTACCCGCTGCTGCCCACCCGCGTCGCCGGCATCGAGATGCGCTGGCCGGCGGCCCTCGTCAACATCTACGGCGAGCATGACGTGGGGCTTGTCGGCGAAGGTTGCATCGACGGCGACGGGCAGGTGTTCTGGGACAGCTACTGGGCACTGCGCGCCACCTACGAACCACGCGGCCTGCGCTGGGCGTCGGACTACGACTGCCAGCGCCCGCGGCTCGTGCAGGTCTTCGAATCAGCCCGCGTGAACATTGGCGACGGCCTGCTGCTGCGCCGCTCGGGCTTCTGGACGCTGCACCTCTGCTACTCGGAAGACGTGACCGTCGACCGCATCACCATCCGCAACAACGACGAAGCGCGCGGCCCGTCGACGGACGGCATCGACATCGACTCCTCGCGCCGCGTGACCATCCGCCATGCCGACATCGCCGTCAACGACGACGCGCTGTGCCTGAAGGCCGGCCGCGACGCCGATGGCCTGCGCGTCGCGCGACCCTGCGAAGACATCACCATCAGCGACTGCATCGTCCGCGAGGGCGCCGCCGGCCTCACCTTCGGCAGCGAGACCTCGGGCGGCTTCCGGCGCATCACGGCGGAGCGGATCGCGGTGCATGCGCCGGTGCCGGTGGGCCTGCTGTTCAAGAGTGCGCCCACGCGCGGCGGCTTTGTCGAGGACGTGTCAATCAGCGACCTTAGCTTGCACGATGTGCCGGTCGTGATGCGCGCGACGATGAACTGGAACCCGGCCTACAGCCAGGCGCAGATTCCCGACGCCGAACGAGCGAACGCACCGCCGCACTGGCTGGCGATGGCCCAGCCCGTGTCGCGCGAGCAAGGCTGCACGCGCGTCGAGGGCGTGCGCATCCAGCGCCTCACCGCGCGCGGCGCCGAGGTCGCCTTTGAGGTCGACGCGACGGCCGAGGTGCCGCTGCGCCGGTTCGATTTCCGCAGCATCGATATCGAGGCGCGACGCGGTGGCCATGTGCAGGACGCGCTGGCCTGGCACTTCGACGGCGACTGCCGCCTGCAGCTCGGTTCGCCCATCTCCGTGGGGGAAAGCTGCCAGATAGCCGGCCTTGCCCCCGCGAATTGGCGCGTTGACAGCGAACTGCGCCGCCGCGACGTCTCGGCCCTGCCGATGGCCGAGCAAGACGTTCAATAAAGACAAGGAGACCAGCCAATGAGCGACGAGATTCGCGCCTTCAAGATGCAGCTGAAACCCGGCGTGGTGGCCGAGTACAA
The DNA here is from genome assembly GCF_001425165.1 of Pelomonas sp. Root405. Classification (GTDB taxonomy): domain Bacteria; phylum Pseudomonadota; class Gammaproteobacteria; order Burkholderiales; family Burkholderiaceae_C; genus Pelomonas. Next base: position 859,468 of record NZ_LMDU01000001.1, on the reverse strand, counting down.
GAAACGCCATGACGAGCTGTGGCCCGATTTGGCCGAGGCGCTGCGTGGCGCCGGCATCTTTGATTACTCCATCTTCCTGGACGAAAGCACGCTGAGCCTGTTCGCCGTGCTCAAGCTCAAGGCGGGCATGCCTATTGACGAGCTGCCGACGCTGCCCGTCATGCGACGCTGGTGGGACTACATGGCCCCGCTGATGGAAGTCGAAGCCGACAACAAGCCGCGCCAATGGGCACTGCCCTCCGTCTTTCACTTTGCGGGCTGATCCTCAGCATCCCGCTGACCGCAGCGGCATGGTGCGAGGCGCCCAAGAAGCTGGAGCAGATCGCCGCTGACGACTTCCGCGCCGGCCTCGCCCGCTGGCGGCTCGAGGCCGAGGACGAGCGCGCCGTCGTCACCGTCCAGAACGGCGTGCTCGACATCGCCACGCCCGCCGGCCTGAGCCTGTGGTGGCGCGAGCCACTGTCGGGCGATTACGCTATCCGCTTCACCGCCCTCGCCCTGCCCGCACCCGTCAGCGCCGGGCCGCATGCCGGCCGGCTGTCGGACCTGAACATGTTCTGGAATGCGCTCGAAGCCGACGGCAGCGCGCCCTACCCGCGCAGCGGCAAGTTCGCCGGCTACGACACGCTGCCGAGCTACTACGTCGGCTTCGGCGCCAACGCCAACACGACGACCCGACTACGCCACTACACCGGCAGTGAGCGTCGCCTGCTAACTGGCTATGCAGACGGCGCCATTGCCGAGCCGGGCGAAGCCCCGATGACCGCGCAGACCCGGCTGCACGCCGGCCAACCACTCACCGTCGAGATTGTTTCGCGCCAACCCACGGCCAGCGACCCTGTTCATCTGCGCTGGCGTGCCGGCAGCAACGAACTCTTTACACGCGCGGACGCCAATGCGCGCCTGCACGGCTACTTCGCGTTCCGCACGACGGCCAGCCGCCTGCAGATCCGCGACTTCCAGGTTCTCCAATGCCGATGAAACACCTGCTGCTCCTGCTCGGCCTCGCCGCCTCCGTCGCCCACGCCGCCGATACCCTGCGCCCGCCCCTGCTGCTCACCGGCCAGCGCGCCGACGTGCAGGACCTGTCCGGCCGCTGGACCTACTCCAAGGACTACTACCGCACCGGCCTGACCGACATCAACGGCTGGGTCGCCAAGTCGCGCATGCAGCGCCACCGCGATCTCGACATCGCCGCCGAAGAGGCCAAGCCCGGCACTGCCTTCTTCGAGTTCGACCTCGACCGCGGTCCGGCCATGCAGATCCCCGGCGCCTGGAACTCGGCCGAGCCCGAGCTGCGCTACTACGACGGGCTGATCTGGTTCCAGCGCCGCTTCGACGTGCCCGCCGTCAAGCCGGGGGAGCGCAGCTTCCTGCGCTTCGAGGCCGTCAACTACCGTGCCTACGTCTACGTCAACGGCAAGGAAGTCGGCCGACACGAAGGCGGCTTCACGCCCTTCGTGCTGGAGGTGACGGACGCGCTGCGCGCGCAAGGCAATCGCCTCGTCGTCGGCGTCGACTCCAAGCACGACGCGCAGAGCATCCCGGGCGAGATCACTGATTGGGACCTGTACGGCGGCATCACGCGGCCGGTCAAGCTGATCCGCACGCCCGCCACCTTCATCGAAGACGCGACGCTGCGCCTGACCGATTCCGGCCGGCTGGTGGGCAGCGTGCAGCTCAACGGTGCGCAGGCGGCCAGGCAGCCGGTCACCGTGCAGATCAACGCGCTGGGCATCAAGGCGCAGGCGACGACGGACGCCAACGGCGAGGCCCGCTTCGACGTCGCCGCGCCGGCCACGCTGAAGCGCTGGACGCCGGAGTCGCCGCAGCTCTACGCCGTGCGCTTTGCGAGCGGCGCCGACGCTGTCCACGAGCGCATGGGCTTTCGCACCATCGCCGTCAAGGGCAGCGAGATCCTGCTGAACGGCAAACCGGTGATGCTGCGCGGCGTGTCCATCCACGAGGAGGAACTCGGCGCCAACCCGGCCCGCCGCCTGACCGACTCTGCCGCGCGCGCGCTGCTCAGCGAGGTGAAGCTGGGCCTGAACGGCAACTACGTGCGCCTGTCGCACTATCCCCATTCCGAGACCATGCTGCGCGCGGCCGATGAGTTAGGGCTGCTGGTGTGGAGCGAGATCCCCGTCTACTGGACCGTCGACTGGGACAACCCCGCCGTGCTGCTCAAGGCCAGGCGCCAGCAGGCCGAGACGATCTTCCGTGACCGCAACCGCGCCGCGCTGGTGATGTGGAGCGTGGGCAACGAGACGCCGGTGGCCGACAACCGCACGCGCTTCCACGCCGCACTGGCGGCCACCGTGCGCGAGCTGGACCCGAGCCGGCTCATCAGCGCGGCGTTGCTGGTCAAGCGCGACGGCGACACGATACAGATCGCCGACCCGCTGCTGGCCCACCTGGACGTGATGGCCGTCAACAGCTACGCGGGCTGGTATGGCGACGACAAGCTGGAGGATCTGGCCAGGCTGAAGTGGGCGCTGCCGACCGACAAGCCGCTGATCGCCTCCGAGTTCGGCGCCGATGCGCTGGCGGGACACCACGACGGCAGCGCTGCACCGAAGAAGTGGTCCGAGGAATTCCAGGCCGCCTACTACCGCGAGACGCTGGCCATGCTGGCCCGCATCGCCAACCTGCGCGGCCTGTCGCCCTGGGTGCTGAAAGACTTCCGCTCGCCGCGTCGCGAGCACCCGGTCTTCCAGAATGGCTGGAACCGCAAGGGGCTGCTGTCAGAGACGGGGCAGCGCAAGTTGGCCTTTGATGTGCTGGCCGAGCACTACCGCAGCCTGAGATGAATATCAAAGGCAACCACAGAGGCACAGAGACACAGAGACACGGAGGAAATCGATGGTGGCTTTCTCTGTGCCTCTGTGCCTCTGCGGTTGCATTTCCTTTGGACAACCGACATGAACACACCCTTTTCCACCCGCCGCAGCTTCCTGCAGACCACGGCCGCCGCGTCGCTGGCTACATCGCTGCCCGCCGCCCAGGGAGCCACCGCCAACCTGCCTGGACCGGCCGCGCCCGTCGCCGACACCGTGCTGCGCTGGCTCGACGGCCAGGCGCCCGCGCGCTTCGAGGGAGCCACCTTCGGCGTGCCCTGGCCGCGCGGCCAGATCCGGTCCACCGCCAAGGCCTTGGACTTCAAGCTGGGCACACACCCCATCCAATCCTGGCCGCTGGCGTACTGGCCCGACGGCTCGTTGAAGTGGACGGCGCATGCAGTCGCAGGCGGCGTGCCGGCGGGCGAGTTGAAGCTGGACAACGGCAAGCCCGCAGCGGGCGGGTTGACCGTCAAGCAGACCGCCGCGCAGATCGTCGTCAGCGCCGGTGATCTGAGCTGGACCGTGCCCACGCGTGGCGAGGCGCTGATCGCCGAAGCCACCCGCGCCGGCCGCGTCACGCTGAAGAACATGCGGCTCATCGCGCTGCGCCAGGACGGCGCCGAGCCGGAGCTGGACGGCAAGACCGCCCGCCAGTCCTTCAGCAGCAAGGTCACCGCCGTCACCGTCGAGCAGCAGGGCCCCGTGCGCGCGGTGCTCAAGCTCGACGGTACCCATTCAGCGAATGGGCGCGACTGGCTGCCCTTCTCCGTGCGCCTGTACTTCTATGCCGGCGCCGAGAGCGTGCGCATCGTCCACACCTTTGTCTGGGACGGCGACCCGGCCAAGGACTTCATCGCCGGGCTGGGCGTGACGGCGCAGGTGCCCATGACCAACGCCACGCACGACCGCCATGTGCGCTTCTCGGGCGAAGGCGTCGGCGTGTGGGGCGAGGCCGTGCGGCCCATCACCGGCCTGCGCCGCGACCCCGGCAAGGCCTACCGGGACGCCCAGGTCGCCGGGCAGGCGCTGCCCGCGCTGTCCGGCATGGCCAAGACCGTGCAGGACGGCCTGAAGTGGGTTCCCGAGTGGGGCGACTTCTCGCTGTCGCAGCACAGCGCCGATGGCTTCACGCTGAAGAAGCGCACGGCACCGGGCCATGCCTGGATCGACTCGAACGGCGGCGGCCGCACCAAGGGCCTTGTCTATACAGGCGGCGCCTCGGGCGGCGTGGCGCTGGGCTTCAAGGACTTCTGGCAGCGCGCCCCCGTGCGCCTGGACGTACGTGGCGCGGCCGGCGAAATGGCCGACGTGACCGCCTGGCTGTACTCGCCCGCGGCCCCGGCGATGGACATGCGCTCCTACCGCTCGGCCGGCGAAATGGACACGCACGCCGAGCAGATCGAAGGCCTGAACATCACCTACGAGGACTACGAGGCGGGCTGGGACTCTTCCGTCGGCGTCGCCCGCACGAGCGAACTGCAGCTGTGGGTGCTGGCCGCCACGCCGTCGCACCAGGCGTTCTCCGACATGGCCGAGCAGGTCGCCAACCCCGCGCGGCCGGTGCTCACGCCGCAGCGCCTGCACGCGGCCGCGGTGTTTGGCGACTGGGATGTGGTCGGCACGCGCTCGCCAGCCCGCAAGCTCATCGAAGACCGCATGACGGTGCAGCTCGACCAGTACGTGAAGGAGGTCGCACAGCACCGCTGGTACGGCTTCTGGCACTACGGCGACGTCATGCACGCCTACGACGCCGACCGCCACATGTGGCGCTACGACATTGGCGGCTACGCCTGGGACAACTCGGAGCTGTCGACCGACCTGTGGCTTTGGTACAGCTATCTGCGCACGGGCCGCGCCGACATCTTCAAGCTGGCAGAGGCGATGACGCGCCACACCGGCGAAGTGGACGTCTATCACGCCGGCCCCTTCAAGGGTTTTGGCACCCGCCACGGCGTGCAGCACTGGTCGGACTCCTCCAAGCAGCCGCGCGTCTCCAACGCCGCCTATCGCCGCATCTACTTCTACCTGACCGCCGACGAGCGTTGCGGCGACCTGATCCGCGAGCTGCTGGACTCGGATGCCGACATCGACAAGGTCGACATCTCGCGCAAGCTGGCGAAGGACCCCTCGCGCGCGTCCGCGCCCGGCCTGCCCAACGCGTCCTTCGGCACCACCTGGGGCTCATGGATCGCGGCGTGGCTGACCGAGTGGGAGCGCACCGGCGACAAGCGCTGGCGCGACAAGCTTGTCAACGGCATGCAAAGCATCGGCGACCTGAAGCGCCGCTGGTTCGCGGGCGGCGCGCCCTACGACGCCAAGACCGGCAAGTTCAGCGGCCCGGGCGACCACGTCTCCATCTCGCACCTGAACGGCGTGTTCGGCGTCATCGAGATGAGCTCGGAGCTGCTGACGCTGGTGGACGTGCCCGCCTACCGCAAGGCCTGGCTGGAGTACTGCCGCTACTACAACGCGCCCCGGACGGAGCTGACGGCGCTGCTGGGCAAGGACCCGGGCAAGGTCAATCTGGCGGACACCGGCTCACGCATGACGGCCTATGCCGCCTTCCAGGAGAAGGACCGTGCGCTGGCGTTGCGCGCGTGGCGCGAGTTCTTCTCGTCGAGCGCGCTGAAGGGTGATGCGAAGACGCGGCGCATCGCTGGCGTGGACGTGCTGCGGCCGCTGGACGAACAGGCCGGCATCAGCACGAATGGGTCGGCGCAGTGGGGGCTGGCGGCCATCCAGAACCTGGCGTTGGTGGGTGATTCGCTGGACGAGGCCGCGAAGGCGGCCGGGCTGGTAGCGGGCTGAATCGAAAGACGGCCGAGTGCGAGCGAATGCCCGGCGATGACGATCACGCGCGCCGCCGGCGGCAGCGCCGGGCTCAGCTTCAAGCGCCGCCACGGCAAGACAAATCGCATGGAGACTTTCGTTTGACTTACCCGATCTCGCGCCGCCACGCACTGGCTGCCGCCCTGCTGATTCCCGCTCTGCCCGCGCTTGCCCAAGCGCCCGCCGCGCCAGCCCCCGCGCCGCTGCCGTGGCCCAACCCCCTCGTCGTCCAACGCGCCGACCCGCAGATCATTCGCCAGGGCGATTGGTACTACCTCATGGCCACCGTGCCCGAGTACGACCGCCTGGAACTGCGCCGCGCGCGCAGCATTGCCGGCCTGGCCACGGCCGAAGCCAAGGTGGTCTGGCGCAAGCACGCCGGCGGCCCCATGAGCCACCACATCTGGGCGCCTGAGCTGGCCTTTCTGGACGGTCGCTGGTACATCCACTTCAGCGCCGGCGAGGCGAAGGAGCCGTGGAAGATCCGCATGTGGACGCTGGAGAACGCGTCGCCCGACCCCATGCAGGGCGAGTGGACGGAGCGCGGTCAGATCAAGACGCAGTGGGAGACGTTCACGCTGGACGCCACCGTCTTCGAGCACCGCGGCAAGCGCTACATGGCCTGGGCGCAGACCGACCCGGCCAAGAAGAACCACAGCACCGACATCTTCATCTCGCGCATGAAGAGCCCCACCGAACTGGAGGGCCCGCAGGTGCGCCTCAGCCAGCCCGACTACGCCTGGGAGAAGGTGCGCCACCTCGTCAACGAGGCGCCGGCCGTGCTCGTCCACGGCGGGCGCGTCTTCATGACCTACTCAGCCGCCGGCACCGGCGCCGAGTACTGCCTGGGCCTGCTGTGGGCCGACGAGAACGCGGACCTGATGGATGCGAAGAGCTGGCGCAAGTCGCCCGGGCCGGTGTTCAGCACCAGCGCCGAGAACAGCCAATACGGCCCCGGCCACAACAGCTTCCTCGTCGAGCCCGACGGCACGGTGCTGAACGTCTTCCACGCCCGCAACTACCGCGACATCGTCGGCGACCCGCTGAAGGACACCGGCCGCGCCACGCGCGTACAGCCGCTGCGGTTCACGGCCGATGGCATGCCCGACTTCGGGCTGCCGTTGCGCGAAACGGTGAAGCCGTGACGATCATTGCCCTGTCCGACGGCGTGCCCAACGCCTTCGACGGCGAAGCGCCCGACCGTATATGCCGCCGGCCCGCGCGCGCCGAGCTGCACGCCTATCTCTCGCCCACACCGGCGCGCGGGCGTGCCGTCGTCTACGCGGGCGGCGGCTACCTGCAGCTGATGCACGACAAGGAAGGCGTCGAGATCGCGCAGTGGCTGAACACGCTCGGGCTGGACGCCTACGTGCTCGTCCACCGCCTGCCCGGCCAGGACGGCAACCCCTTCGACATCGCGCTGCAGGACGGCCTGCTGGCACTGGACCACCTCGGAACGCTGCCGCCGCTGCCGCTGCTGCATGTGGGCCTGTCGTCCGGGGGCCACCTGGCCGGCGCGATGGCCTGCCAGCGTGAATCGGCGGGCGCTGTCATCGCCTACGCGCCGCTGAACGCCAACCACCGCGACCACAAGTTCCCCGCAGGCAAGCCCGACTTCCCGCCGCCCGAGAAGCAGGCCTTCTACGACGCCTGGCCCATCGGCATCGCATCGGCGCCCCACGGCCTGCCGCGCTGCCCGGTGTTCCTGGCCTATGCGCTGCATGACGCCGTAGTCCCGGTGCAGCATGCGCTCAACCTGATCGTGGCCGCACAGCAGCACAAGCTGGACGTGGAGGCGCATGTCTTCCCGCAGGCCGAGCACGGCTTCGCGCTGCGCGGGTTGGACGGCACGCACGGCCAGTGGCCGGCTCTGGCGGCAGCCTGGATGTCGGCCAAGTTGAACGGCTGAGACATCGCCTACGCTTGCGCGCTTGTGTGAGCAACGGGCCGAGCATGCTGGAAGCGATCAATACCTGGGGTGACTACCGAGCGAAGCTGCGCGAGTTTGACGCCGTGCTCGAACACGGCAAGGCCGCCAGCACCGCCTTGGTCGGGCTGACGCTGACGGCGCCGCACATCCGCTACGGCGAGCAGATCTTCGTCAAGCTGCTGGCCCACAGCACCGGGCTGCGCCGGCTGGCGCCTGACGCTAGCCAGCAGCACCCGCGCGAGCTGTGGGACCTGCCCTCCATGAGCGCCGTGGCGCGCTGCGTCGTCGAGGCCCATGACGCCTTCGAATACATCGCTGGCCACCCGGTGGCGGATTCAGAGCGCAGCTTTCGCATCCGGCTCTGGGAGCTGCATGACGCGACGCGGCGGCTGAAGACGCTGGCCTGCATCGGCTCGATCGACCCGGCCGTCAACGACATCCGCGCCGATGCAGCGCGGCTGCTGCTGGCGCTGGAAGCGCACCCTTACCTGAACTCGCAGCCGGCCGTGCAACAAGCGGAGCTGCGCCTGCGCCTGCGGCGCAACGACCCACCGGACTTCCACCTCAGCCGGCGCCAGCGCTGCGAGATGAGTGGCGTGGATGCCGACTGGCACAAGGCGGTCACGCTGCAGCTCTCGCAGCATGTGCTGACCCTGCCGTTCTCCGTCCATCAGCTGTTGCAGGTCCAGACGGGCACGCCCGAGGCGCTGCGCCTGATGGCGCTGCCACTGGTCTTCGCCCTGCCCTTTCTGGTCCGCGTCATTCATCGGCTGGAGCTGCTGCTGCCCGGGCGCGTTCCGAAGCCACCGAGCCGGACTGCCCGCACCATGGCGGCATGGCGTGACCTGGCCGCGCAAGGCACGAAAGGCCTCGCATGAGACGCCGACTGAGGCTGCGCGGCGGCCGAACCCTGCCGCCTTTTGTCGCCACCCTGCTGCTCGCCGCCTGCGCATCGCACGCGCCTGCGCCGGTCTCGCCGCCCGCCTTCCCCGGGGCCGAGGGCGAGGGCGCTGTTTCTCGGGGTGGGCGCGGCGGCCGGGCCATCGTCGTGACCACGCTGGCCGACAGCGGCCCAGACTCGCTGCGCGCTGCCGTCGAGGCCGTCGGTCCGCGCACCATCGTGTTCGCCGTGTCCGGCACCATCGCGTTAAAGACGCCGCTGAAGGTCACGCAAGGCCGCGTCACCATCGCCGGCCAGACCGCCCCCGGCGACGGCATCACGCTGCGCGACCAGCCGCTGATGATCGATGCCGACGACGTGGTGGTGCGCTTCATCCGCTCGCGCCTGGGCGACGCCGCCGACGTGGACGCCGATGCCATCACCGTCGGTTCGGGCCAGCGCATCATCCTGGACCACGTGTCCACCAGCTGGTCCAGTGACGAATCGCTGTCCGTCACGGTCACCCGCCCGGACCTGGGCCGGCCGGCCTACCAGCACGTCACCGTGCAGTGGAGCCTCATCGGCGAATCGCTGAACTGCAACACCGCCAAGAAGGGCGCATGCCACGGCTTCGGCAGCCTGCTGCGCGGCGCTCACGGCACGCGGCTGTCGATGCACCACAACCTGTGGGCGCACCACCAGGACCGCATGCCCCGCCCAGGCAACTACCTCAAGTCCGAGGCCGACCCGCTGGGCGGCTTCTACGACCTGCGCGCCAACGTCTTCTACAACTGGGCCACCGAACGCGCCGGCTACAACCTCGACCGTGGCGGCGAGCGCGCCAGCTACAACTTCGTCGGCAACGTCTACCTGCGCGGCCCAAGTTCAAAAGGCAGTTTTGCCTTCGAGGAAAGCAACCCCGGCTCGCGCGCCTGGTTCGCTGGCAACAGCATGGACGGCCAGGTGCCCGCCGACCCGTGGACGCTGGTGCGCGCGCATGCCAAGCACCTGCCGGGCGGGCTGCCCGAGGGCTACAAGCTGGCTGCGCCGCTGCCCTTCGCGAAGGTGACGGTCGATGCCCCTAACAAGACGCTGAAGCGCGTGCTGGCCGGCGTCGGCGCGTCGCTGGTGCGCGACGCGGTGGACGAGCGCCACATCGCCGATGTGCGCCAGCGCCGGGGCGGGCTCATCAACAGCCAGACCGAGGTGGGCGGCTGGCCGGTGCTGCAATCCAAGCCGGCGCCGCAGGACAGCGATGGGGACGGCATGCCGGATGCGTGGGAGCTTGGGCAGGGGCTGAACCCGCGCGACGGGGCGGACGCGGCGCGGGTTGATCCGGCGACGGGGTACACAAACCTGGAGCGCTATCTGAACGGGCTCGTCGCGCACCTGATGTAAGGGCGGGTCGTCTTTGCGGTTGTCCTTTCGACCCGTTGCCGTGTTGCCGGGAGTCCGCCCCGGCAGGCGGGTAACTTTCTTCTGCGGCGCCAGAAGAAAGTCACCAAAGAAGAGGCGCTGAACCGCATTCCATCCCGACTCCGCCCAGAGCGGCGCGCGAAAACGCCCGCCATCGTTTCGGGAAGACGCGACCCGCTGCGCTCTCGCCGCTGTCCCTTTGAAGAGCGCCATCCATCGCCCCTTCACGCCCGTTAACGCCGGCTGCACGCCGGGCTCACCAGGGAATGCCAATACCGCGTCGCTGGGGCAACGCCAGATGGATGTTGCGCAGCGGTCGCGTCGCCCGAGCGACCATGTCTTCGCATTCCTCATGAGCACGGCGTGCAGCCGCGCGTTAAGCGGCCCAGCGGTGCGATCGATGGAGCTGGTGATAGGGACAGCAGCGAGAGCGCAGCGGCTCGCGTCTGCCCACTCACCGAGTGGTTGTTGCACGGCGCAGCTCGTGCAGGTGTTGCTGGTGTGCGGTTCAGGGCCTCTTCTTTGGTGACTTTCTTCTGGCCCCGCAGAAGAAAGTTACCCCGCCGCCGGGCGGGACTCCCGGCAACCACAGCGACGCGTAAACCAAGCGCAACGCAAAGCAACCCGCCGCTCTGTGAAACACCAGCAGGCTCAACCGCCTTCGCTCGGCGGCCCAAACTGCTCGATGACCTGCTGCTCCGTCAGCATCGGCGTCTGATTGGCGAAGTCGTAATAGCCGGGCTTATTGTCGACATAGATCTGGCTGGCCAGCTCGAAGTCCTGGCTCTCGAAGGCGCCGGCCGGCACGAAGTACTCGCCGGTGGCGAGCAGCTTGTAGTACAGGTGCGTGCCGCAGGCCTTGCAGAAGGCGCGCTCGGCCCATTCGGAGGACGCATAGACGGCGACGTGCTCCTTGCCCTCGAACTGGACGTCCGGCCCGCAATGCACCGCCAGCAGCGGGCCACCGCCCCAGCGCCGGCAGAAGCCGCAGTGGCAGGCGCCGATCTCGCGAGCGGCGGGCGACGTGAAGCGGACGGCGCCGCACAGGCAATGGCCTTGCATGATCTGGATCTCCATGAATGCGAGGGGGCTCGACAGATGCATGGATTCTTGCCTCGGCGCCGCCCGGATTTGTCAGCTGGCCGCTCAGTCCACGCCGAGGCGGGTCGGCTCCCAGCCGGGTTCCGGGTCTGCCGGTTGCGCCTTAGGCCACAGCCACAACTCCGCCGCCAGCACATTGGGCACCCAGCAGGTCCAGGCCAGCGCCGTGTAGATGACCTCCACCGGCACGCCAAAGCCACCGGCCACGCCGAGCTGCAGGCGCAGCGAGATGCCCGCCGCAGTCAGGGCGAAGCTGCGCACCATCCAGCGCCGGTGCGCCGCGATGCGGCCGGCCCGCACATGAACGAGCGCGACGGCGGTCGTGCCGAGCCAGCCCAGGCCGAGGAGGCCGAAGCCCAGCTGGGCCAGCGGCCCGCCCATGGCCTGCGCGGCCAGCGGCAGCGCGCTGAGGCCGCCGACCAGCAAGCAGGCCGCATAGCCATAGCCGATGCACCGGTGCAGTCGCGGGCGGCGGGCACGCAGCCCGGCGGCGAACTGCCACGGCCCCAACATCAGCGCCAGCCCCGCGCTGACGGCATGGATGACGAGCAGCTCGCGCTGCACGGTCAGGTTGGGCAGCGGCGGCGCCAGCGGCTGGCCCGGCAGCGCAAAGCGCAGCGCGGCGGCACCGACGAGCAGGGCCAGCAACACCAGCAGCCCGAAGGCGACCTGGCGGACGAGGGGGGAGCGCGGGGCGGTGTTCATGCCGCTCAATCTAGGCGGCATGAATGAATTGAGGCTTAGGGCAAAAGAACCCGCGCCACCAGACCGCTGCGCCCGTCGTCACGGTCGCGCAGCTCGATGCGCAGGCCGTGTCGCAACGCCGCCTGCCGCGCGATGGCCAGGCCCAGGCCGCTGCCGCCGAGCGGCGCGTCGGGCATGCGGAAGAAGCGGTCGAAGACGCGCTCGCGCATCTCGGCGGGCAGCCCCGGTCCGGAGTCCACCACGTCGACCCAGCGCGTGGCGCCGTCGCCCGGTTCCAGCCTCAGCTCGACCTCGCCGCCCGCCGGCGTGTGGCGCAGCGCGTTGTCGATGAGGTTGTCGAACAGGCTGCGCAGGTCGCCCTCCACGGCGGTCAGCGACAGCGGGCCGTCCACGCGGTCAACAAAGCCGACGTCGACGCCGCGGCGGTCGGCCATCGCCATGGCCTGGCCGATGCTGGCGCGCAGCAGGGCACGCAGGTCCACGCTGGAGGCGGCGCCCTCGGCGCGCGCGGCCTCCTGGCGCGACAGGCTGAGCATCTGCTCGACCAGGTGCTCGGCCCGCCGCATGCCCTGCTGGAGCTGCTCGAACTCGGGCTTGGCCCCGGCCAGATGGGGGCGCAGGTTTTCAAGCTGCAAGCCCAGGGCCGTCAATGGCGTGCGCAATTCGTGGGCGGCGTCCTGCACGAAGCGGCGCTGCGCGCCGAGCGCGTCGCGCAGCCGCGCCAGCAGCGCCTCGAAGGACTGCACCAATGGCGCGATCTCGCGCGGCACGGCCAGATCGGTGGCGGCACTGCGCTCGTCGCGCTGCGCCAGCAACTGGGCCGAGCGGCGCAGGCCCCGCGACGCGCGGCCCACGACAAGGGCCAGCACCGCCAGCGACACCGGCAGCAGCAGCAAGCCCACAAGGCTGGCGAAGACCGAGCGCCCGCCCACCTCGAGGTTGCGGAAAGAGAAGCTCTGCAGCACCTGCACCCGCACCTCGCCAGCGCTGGCGGGTTCCGTGTAGACCCGCCAACGCGCACCGCCGGACTCCAGCTCGTGCCAGCCCGGCTCGGACTGCAGCGGCACCGTCACCACTTGAAAGGAGCTGAGGCTGCGCGCCGGCTCGCGCGCGCACCAGATCTGCACAACGAAGCCGCCGCCCTGATGGACCTCCTGCGCCGGCAGTTGCGGCAGCGGGTCGGTCAGGCTGGCACAGCTGCGCGCCGCATTGGATTGCGCCAGCGACTGCATCTGCTCGTCCATGAACTCGTAGACGGTTTCCCCATAGCTCTGGGCGAACATCCAGCCCAGGAAGGCGGTGGTCAGCAGGTGCAGCGGCAGCAGCCACAGCACCAATTGGCCGTGCAGCGAACGCGGCCAGCGCAGCGGCGGCAGGCGGGCCACGCTCATGCGACGTCGGCCAGCGCCACACGCCAGCCCAGCCCGCGGACATTGCGGATGGCGTCGGCGCCGAGCTTGCGGCGCATGCCGTGGATGAGCACGTCGATCATGTTGCTGCCGACCTCCTCGCCCCAGCCGTAAATGCGCTGCTCCAGCTGCTCGCGCGACAGGATGGCGCCGGGCCGCTCCAGCAGCGCGCGCAGCAGCGCGAACTCGCGCGCCGTCAGCGTCTCGCGCACGCCGCCACGCAGCGCCTCGCGGGTGTTCAGGTCCAGCTGCAGGGCCGCGCCCGCGCCCAGCAGCGATTGCGCCGAGCCGCTGGCCCGGCGCAGCAGCGCGCGCATGCGGGCCAGCAGCTCGCCGAACTCGAAGGGCTTGGCCAGATAGTCGTCGGCGCCCAGGTCCAGGCCCTCGATGCGCGATTCGACGCCGTCGCGCGCCGTCAGCACCAGCACCGGCGTCAGCTCGCCGCGCGCGCGCAGCTGGCGCAACAGGGAGAGGCCGTCCAGCCGCGGCAGGCCCAGGTCCAGCAGCACGCAGGCATAGCCGCCATCGGCCAGCGCCGCGCGGGCGGGCTCGCCGTCGCGCACCCAGTCCACCGACCAGCCGGCCCGGCCCAGCGCCTGGGTCAGGCTGTTGCCGATCATCTCGTCGTCTTCCACCAGCAATGCGCGCATGGGCGGAATTTAAGCGCACCGACTTAAATCTGAATGAGCGGAAGGCCGGCCGTCGCCGGGCCATGACCTAAGGTCAAGCTAATTCGGCCTGCCTACGCTGCGCAGCGTTTCTCCTCCACCTAGGAAGCTATCGATGCAAGCCCAAGTCATCCGCCTCGCCGCGGCGCTGTTGATCACGACGCCCGCCCTGGCCCAGAACACGCCACCCGACGGCAGCCCCAGCTCGGTGACCCTCCTCGGCATCGGTGCCGGCGTCTCGCTGGAGCCCTACCGCGGCGTGGACACCAAGGCCCGCGTGCTGCCGCTGCTGATCTACGAGAACAAGTGGGTCGCCGTGGCCCTGCCCACCCTCGACCTGAAGCTCGGCAACACCGGGCCGGTCAGCTACCGGCTGCGCACGCGCTTCGGCTTCGACGGCTACAAGGCCAAGGACTCGGACTTCCTGAGCGGCATGGAGCGCCGCAAGGAGAGCCTGTGGCTGGGTGCTGCCGCCTCGTGGGACACCGGCATCGGCGAGGTGTCGCTGGAGGTGCTGGGGGATGCGATGGGCAACAGCAAGGGCCGCATGGTGTCGCTGGAGTTCGAGAAGCGCTTCGACTTGGGCGACCTGGCCATCACCCCCCGGTTTGGCGTACGCAGCGTCGACCGCAAATATGTGGACTACTACTTCGGCGTGAAGCCCACCGAGGCCGTCTCGGGCCGGCCCGTCTACATGGGCAAGTCCACCACCCAGGCGGAGGGTGGCCTGCGCTTCACCTACGCCACCGGACCGCGCGAGACGCTGTTCCTCGACGTCTCGGGCCGCATGCTTGGCTCGGCCATCGAGGACAGCCCGCTGGTGGAGCGGCGCTACCAGGCGAGCCTATTCGCGGGATGGCTCTATCGGTTCTGACCCGCGAAAGTTTTGGCCCATGACGACACCACGGCCCGCCCTCCTCCGCCAAGCCAATGAAGCCCTGCTCCAGCAGGGGCGGCAAGACGCGATTGCCGACTTGTTCGCGCCCGGCTATGTGGCCCACGTGGCCGGGCAGACGATGAAAGGCCACGACGCAGTGGCTGGCGTCATCGAAGTGCTGCGCCGCGCGGTACCCGAGCTGAAGGTCGACGTGGAAATCCTCGTCGAAGGCGACGACCGCATCGCCTGGCTGCGCACCTGCCGCGGCACGCAGTCGGGCGCGTTCAAGGGCTTCCCGGCCAGTGGCAAGGCGCTGGTGTGGCGTGACATGGTGGTCAGCCGCTTCGAGGCCGGGCTGATCGCCGAGGAATGGGTGGTGACGGACCTGGCGGAGCGGTTGCTCCTGGCGCGCAAGGGCTGAGCACCGAGCCAGCGCGGGCGGGCGCCCATTCCCGCAGTGCTCGAAGGCCTGGGGGGCCAGTGCGTTGATCTGCTCGTCGTCGAGCATCGGGCTCGCTCAGCCGGGTACGGCGGGCTGCGGACCGCCGGCTTGTGCCGGCCCAGCCTTGCAGCGGCTCTGGATCTCGGCCGAGATCCGCGCCACTTCCGCGGGGTCGGCCTCGGGCGGCGGTTTGTAGGTGGCCAGCATGCCTTCGAGGACGGCCTGACGCTTCGGGTCACCCTCCGCCTTGCGCAGCAATGCCTCCAAACTCTTGCTGAACTGGATGTGTTCCTGATCACGCAAGGCCCCGATCTCGTTGGGGGTCAACAGTTGCGGATCCCGGCGGAGCAGCCTGCTCAGCACACGTTGTGAACTGCTGTCGCAGTCCCAGGCGTCGCGGCGCAGCGCGGGGACGACGGCGGGCTCATCGGCCAGATTGAAGTTCTCTCCCAAGGCCTGCACCAGGCCTGCAGCCGCGCCCTTGTCGCCCTCGCCAAGGCTGCGGCGAAGCAGCGGCACCAGCTGCTCGCGAGAAGCTGCATCCACGGCTTGGCAGGAGGCGACCCACTGTTGGTGGCTGGCTCTCATGACGCTGTGCGCGGTTTCGGGCAAGCGGCGCAGCAAGTTCTCCATCTGCTGGCGCGCCCGCTCTGGGTCGCGCTCCAACGACAGGCACCTCTGGATGTGCCACGCTGCTTCCCCCGCCTTGCCGCGCTGATCGCTGCTGATGGCGAGCTGGATGTCGGGTTGCATGCGCGAGACGTCCACAGGCGGGCGGCGCAAGACGGCAGATGCCGGCATCGCCGTTGTTGGCACCGGGGCGGCGGCAGTGGCGGCACTGGCGGCGGAGCGCCCCTCGTCCAACGGGACGGCTGGCGCCAGCGCCACGGGCGGCGAAGGCGCCGGCACCGAGGCTTGCTGCGGCAGGGCGTCGCTGTCGCCACGCCAGTGGGCCACGGCAAAAGCCAATGCGCCGACACAGGCGACACCTGCCAGCCAGGCCAAACGTTGGACACCAGGTTTCATCGGGACCAGTCGTTGTGCTGATGACGGAAGCGGGCGATGGCACCGCAACGGGAAGATGGTGGCTGCGACAGCTTGGGACATCCAGCCGGGGCTGCAGCGGCCAGCAGGGCAGGACGGCCCTTGACGTGCGAACTACTTTGTCATGCCTGCAGCGGTAGGTGTTGCCCGCTGGGGAAAATCACCGACGCCTTCGCTCGTCCGCTCCACCTTGCGGATCGTGCCGTCGTCGTTGAAGTGCAGGTACTCGGCCGTCACATGGCGCTGCTTCTTCGCGCAGGCCGCGCCGGGTGTGTCCAGCCAGCGGTGATAGAACAAGACCCACTGACCCTTGTACTCAACGATGGCGTGGTGGTTGTTGGCGTTGTTCTCCTGCTCCATGATGACGCCCCGGTAGGTCCACGGCCCCTTCGGCGAGGTGGCCGTGTAGTAGGTCAGGATGCGGTTGTGCTCGGGCATCGTGAAGTAGTAGAGGCCCTTCCTCTTGAACACCCACGGCCCTTCCATTGGCGGCTCGTAGCCGCCCATGTCCATCTTCTGCAGCTCGCCCTTGAGGCTGCGCATGTCGTCGGCCATCTCGGCCACGAGGTAGTTCACGCCCGACGTGCGGCTGTAGAGGTAGGCGCGGCCGCCGCTCTCCTCGTCGTCGACGAACAGTACCGGGTCGTTCGCATACGGCTTGCGCCACAGCGGCGCGCCGATCACGTCCTTGAAGGGGCCGGCGGGGTTGTCGCTCTCGGCGATGCCGACGCCCATCCACTTCGTGCTGTTCTTGGGGTTCTGCCGGTCCTTGATGCCGGTGCCGGCGGGGAAGACCAGGTAGTACTTGCCGTTCTTGTAGGCCGCGTCGGGCGCCCAGGCGTAGTCGTCGGCCCAGGCGAGGTCCTTCACCGACAGCACGGCGCCGTGGTTGGTCCAGTTGACAAGGTCGGTGGACGAGAAGGCGTACCAGTCCTTCATGTGGAAGTCGGCCTGGCATTCCTCGTCGTGTGAGGTGTAGAGCCACATCTTGCCGTCCTTCCAGACGTGCGCGGAGGGGTCGGCGGTGCGCAGGTCCTGGCCGAGAGCGAGCGGGTTCTGGGCCTGGGCCGCCGTGGCGAGCAGCGCCGCAAGCGCCAGAGACAGAAGGCGTTTCATCGCACGATTCCTTTTCATGGGCGGCAGGCGCCGGGCAGCAGGTCGGCGCCGTCGAACATCAGTTCGGCCTGGCCCGCCTTGATCTGCAGTCGCAAGGGACCGGCGCTGCCGAGCAACGAGAGGGAGGCGGTGAGCCGGTTGGCGAGTACCCCCTGGGCCCAGGCAGTGTCCTGAGTGCCGCGAAGCCAGCGCAACGGGTGGGCGTGGCCATCGACGAGCACATCGGCCTGCCAGGCCTCGCCCGCCGTGAGCGTGTATGTGGGCAGCACATGGACGCGCAGGCAGGCGGCGTCGGTGGCGGGCGCTTCGAGCGTCAGCGTCGCGCCGGCCCGCCGCGCTGCAAGCACGCCGTCGCCGCGGCCCAGACCGGGCACGCGGCGCCAGCCGTCGTCCACGGCGGTGATACGCAGCAGCGGCGCGACCGGCTCGACGAGGGGCAGTGGCGCCAGGTCGGCCGCCGCGCGGGCCAGGTCGTGCAGCGCATCGGGCGCGCTACCGCCGAGCCCCGGCGCGGGCAGCAGCGGCGCCTGCTGGCGAAAGCTGGTCCACAGGCCATCGGCGGGCTCCTCGGCCAGGATGCCGGCCCAGCGGCCGGCGTTGTAGCGTGCCGTCAAGGCCTTCAGCCGATGGTCGGCTCGCACGGCTTGCGCGGCAGAGGCACGCGCGCCGGAGGGGTCTCTTTCCAGCGTCGCCGCATAGCGCTCCAGCGCGAAGAAGCGCTCGTTGGCCAGGGCCGACGCGCGCAGCGGGTATTCGACAAGCTGGAAGAAGCCGGCGCGCTGCTCGGCGGCGATGTGCGGGCGCACGCTGTCCAGCAACACCAGCAGCGCCATGAAGGCGGTCAGGCGCCGGTTCACCGCAGTCGGCGCCATGCCGCTGCGCTTCACGCGTTCGCCCGCAAGATGGAACTGCAGGTGCTCGGGCCGCCGCTCAAAGTTGACGCGGTAGTAGCCGTCCCAGAGCGTCGCCAACTCGACGGCCCGTGCCGGGCCGAATAGCCGGCGGGCCAGGTCGAGCAGGTAGTCGTGCTGGTCTTGAGCTCGCACCGCGGCCGGGTTCCAGGCCAGGTCGAACCAGTGGCTGAGGTTGATCTCGTGCGGCTTGATGTCGCCCGCGTTGACGACCCACAGCCGTTGGACACCGGCGTCGAAGGCGCGGCCCATCTCTTCGGCGACGAGGGCCGGTGGCGTCGTGCTGAGCCACAGATAGGACAGGGGCGCGCCGAGATAGCTCAGGTGGTAGTACACGCCGGAGCCGCCCGAACGCTTCGACTGGGCGGCATCGGGGAACTGGCGGATGTAGCCGAAGTTGTCATCGGGCCAGACCAGCGTGACGTCCTTGGGCAGCGCCAGGCCCGGCAGCAGCGGCAGCACCTCCTTGTAGGGCACGAAGACCTGTGGCAGCGTCGTCGGGTCGCCGACGTGCTGGCGCAGCAGTTCGCGCTGGTCAACCAGCAGGCGGTTCAGCAGCGCCTGCTTCTCAGCCACCGTGCCGCCGCCCTGCATGCCGCTGTCGTGGATGCCGCGCATGCCCAGCGTGTAGAGGTTGTCGAAGCGGCCATTGGCCCGCAGCCGCTCGGCCCAGTAGCCGCGAACCTGTTCGGCATGCGTTGCGTAGTTGTATTGCTCGTGCGGCGCTTCCCATTCGGAGACGTTGTTGCGCAGCATCGGCTCGGCGTGGGACGAGCCCATGACGATGCCGTAGCGCTGCGCCAGTTCGGCATTGCGCGGGTTGTCGTTGAAGGCGCGCGACACCTGGTGCATGGCGGGCCACAGCGTGTTGGCCTTCAGTCGCAGCAGCAGGCGAAAGACCTGCTCGTAGGTGCGCGGGCCGATGTTGCCGGCCTCGGGCTCGAAGGTGTTGGCGGCCCAGGGCTGCAGGCCCCAGTCCTCGTCATTGATGAACAGGCCGCGGTACTTGACGGCGGGGCCGTCGTGCAGCGGCTGGTTCAGCGTGACATGCAGCGGGCCGCGCTTGACGGGCGCGAGGTCCGCCCACCAGACCCAGGGCGACACGCCCAGCGCCTGGCTCAGCGTGTAGACGCCGTAGGCCGTGCCGCGGCGGTCGGCGCCAGCGATGACGAGCGCGTGGCTCACGCCCGGCGCGGGGTTGCGCAGCTGCGTGATCTGGAAGCACTCCCAGCAGTCCTTGAGCTTGCCGATGTCCAGCTTGCCGGCGGCGGCCAGCGCATCGATCTGCGCGTGGCGGCCGGCCGTGCCGATCCAGATCTGCACGGCACCCTTGTCGCTTGTGCGCAGGCCGAGGCGCTTCAGGTCATCGGCCAGGTCTTGCGCGACGAAGGCTTCGAGCGGGTCGGCGTTCGGGTTGCCAACGATGACGGCGCCGTCCAGCGGCAGGCTGTGGGCGGTGGCGCGGGTGGACACGTCCAGGCCCGCGTGGGCAGCGCCGGCTAGCGCCAGCAGCAGGAGAGCAAGCAGCTGGCGCATGGCGGTCATCGGGCCTTGAATGCGGACCGCAGGTCGGGCGGCGGCGCGTTGCGATCGACGGCGAGCCAGCCGTCCTTCACTTGCAGCTCGGCCGCCTGGATGACGGTGCGCTGGTGCCAGCGGTCATCGGTCTTGGCCTCGGGCTCGCCGCTCTGGTGCGTGAAATAGAACAGGTAGGCGCGACCGTCAACGACGGTGACGCCGGGGTGCTGGCCCTTGGCGCGGTCGGTGGGGTGCTGGCCGATGCCGGCCAGCAGCCGCGTGGGCTGCTCCTGCCAGTTCAGCGCGTCGTCAGAGCGCATGACGAGCAGGCCTTTCCACAGGTCGGCCACCAGCCACCACTTGCCGGCAAACTGAAACACCGTCGGACCTTCGCCGGGCAACTGGCTGACGGGCCCGCGCACGGTCCAGGTCTTCAGGTCCGGGCTGTCGGCGAACTTCAGCTTGCTGCCGGCGGCCTCGTCCTTGAACCACATCCGCCAGCCGCCCTGTGGCGCGCGGATGACGGACGCGTCGATGACCTTGGGCGAGCCGAGGTCCACGCGGCCGGCGCAGGTCCAGTTGCGCAGGTCGGTGCTGGTCAGATGCTCGATGCGGCGCTCGCCGGTCCAGCTCTTGTGCACGCCGGGGACGATGGTCAGCCACAGGTGGTAGATGCCGTCAAACTCCTGGATCTCGGGCGCCCACAGCGTGACGCCGGTGCATTCGGCCGGGAACTTCGCCTCGCCCGACGCGCGCCAGCGGTTGCCGTCGTCGGTCGTGGCGATGCCGATGGGCGTTGCATGGACCCAGCTCACGTCCTTGGGGTCATCCAGCCGCAGGGTCGCGCGGCGGTTGGTGTAGAACATTTCCCAACGCTTCAGCCCGCGGTTGAAGACGAGGGACACGTCGGCCGCGCCGTCCAGCACGGGGTCGCGGAACAGCGGGCGCGGTGCGGGCTCCGGCGTCGCGCAGCCGGCCAGCATTGCGGCCAACAACACGGCGGCGAACTTCATGGCGCCGTGATCGGCAGATAGCGCGGCGACTTCATGGCATGGCCCAGGTGGAAGCTGGTGTGCGGCGGCTGGTTGTAGCCGGCGTTCTGCCCGGCGACCTGCACACGGTACTGCGGGTCATGCATCAGCGTCACCAGCCGGTGCTTGGTGGGCAGCGGCGTCGTGAAGACGAGCAGCGCCGTGCTGTCCTCGTTGCGCCAGACGACTTCCTCGCGCCAGTCGCCGAACAGGTCAGCCGACAGCACCGGGTTGCCCTTGGTGCCGTTGTTGGACGCGGCGCCAACGGCCTTGCCGTTCAGCAGCGGCTCAAACTTGAAGGCGGCCGGGTTCCACTTGTCGATGGCGACATGGTCGAGCGACTCGCGCAGCAGGTCGCCGTCCCACCACAGTGCAAAGTTGTAGCGGTTGGGGTGCTTGTCGCTGATGAGCTTGCCGCTGGCGTTCATGAGGCCGCCGACATTGCCCCAGCATTCGGCGCCGGGGTGGGCGGGGTCGATGTCGAAGCAGACGCCGCGGCCCACGTCGGTGTTGTTGCCGGACATGCTCCACAGCACCTTGCCGGTCGCGCCGTCGTGCATCTCCAGGCCGTGCGCGCCATAGCAGCGCGGGCTCTCGTGGACCATGAAGATCTGTTGGCCCTCGCGCGCCGGGTCGAAGTTGCTGACATGCAGCGCGTCGCCGTGGCACAGGCCGGTGCTGTAGAGCGTCTTGCCGGTGCTGGCGATGGTGGCGGCGCCGTAGATGATGTCGTCGCGGCCGTCGCCGTCCACGTCGGCGACGGAGAACCAGTGCGCGCCCTGCCCAGCCACAGGCTTGCTTGCTGCGTCGCTGTCGCTATCGAAGATCCAGCGCTGTGTGAGCTTGCCGGCGCGCCAGTCCCACGCGGCCAGCACGGCGCGGGTGTAGTAGCCGCGGGCGAACACGGCGCTGGGCCGTTGGCCGTCCAGATAGGCGACGCCGGCCAGGAAGCGGTCGACGCGGTTGCCGTTGGTATCGCCCCAGCCGCCGCCATCACCGCCGCGCGGCGGGTTGTAGTCGGTCGTGGCCATGGCGGCGCCGGTCAGGCCGTTGAAAACGGTCAGGAACTCGGGGCCGGCCAGCACAAAGCCGGTCGCGTTGCGGTGGTCGGCCTTCGCGTCGCCGATCACCTGGCTGGCGCCGTCCACCGTGCCGTCGGCGGTCTTCATCATCACTTCGGCCTTGCCGTCGCCGTCCAGGTCGTAGGCGACCATGTGCGTGTAATGGGCACCAGCGCGGATGTTGGGCCCCAAGTCGATGCGCCACAGCCGTGTGCCATCCAGCTTGTAGGCGTCCACCAGCGTGTGGCCGGTGTGGCCTCGCTGCGAGTTGTCCTTGGCGTTGGTGGGCTGCCATTTGACGACCAACTCGTACTGGCCATCGCCGTCCAGGTCGGCCGGCGCGCCGTCGTTCATCTGGTAGGTGTAGACCACGCCGTCGGGCGTCACGCCTCCTTCAGGCTTTTGCAGCGGCACGCGCAGGTAGGGCTGGTTCCACGGCGCGACGGTCGGGCCCTGCAGCTCGCGGCCGGCGACAACGGCGCGCACGCTGTAGAGGCTGTCGGCGCGGCCCTTGGCATCGAGCAGGTTGGTCAACTGCTGCGGCTTGGTTGTCAGCCGCCGGCCATCGCGATAGACGTGGAACCCGACGCTCGCCGGCTCGGTACCCAGCAGGCGCCAGCTGAGCATCACGCCCTGCTGCGTGGCCAGCGCCACCAGGCCGCGGTCGAGTTTTTCCATCTGCTTGGGCTGGGCCTGCCCGAGGCCGGTGGCGGCCAGCAGCAGGCAGGCGATGAAACGGCGCGAAAGCTTCATGTCGACGACTCGCAAAAAAAGACGGCCCCAGCGGAGGCGGGGGCCGGCGCGCTTGGAGGTCAGCGCAACAACAGAGGCCATGCCGGCCTGGAGTTCACTTCAATGAAAGGCGGATCAGAGCTTGTAGCTCAGCGTCACGTAGTAGCGACGGCCAGACCAGGCCAGCTCATTGGGGCGCGACAGGTCACCCGCATAGGTCAGCTCGGCCTGGTCAGTCAGGTTCTTGGCCTCGACCGAGAGGGTCAGCTGCTTGGTGGCCTTCCACTGGAACTTGGCGTCCAGGTAGCCGCTGGCATCGCGGAAGTTGGGGTTGCCGGAGACGTCGTTGCCACCCGTGTAGTACTTGCTGCGGTGGTGCCAGGCGAGGCGGGCGTTGAACTGGTCGCGGTCGTACCACAGGCCCAGGTTGTAGGCCAGCTTGGACAGGCCCGGATAGGGCAGCACCGAGTTGTCGAGCGGGCTGATCAGCTCGTTGCCGGCCGCGTAGCTGAAGCCCATGCGGGTGACGTTGGCGTCGACGCCGAAGCCGCTCATGAACCCGGGCAGAAAGGACAGCGGCGTGCGGCCGGCCAGTTCCAGGCCTTGGGTTCGGGCGCCTTGGCCGTTGACCGCCTGGGTCACGTCGAACAGGCGGCCGTCGCCGTAGAAGTTCACCTGCGGCTGGTAGATGCCCTTGCGCACATAGGTGTCGATGTTGGTGCGGAACACGGCCAGGCTCAGCTGGGTGTCGCGGTCCGGGTACCACTCCAGGCTCAAGTCTTCCTTGGTCGCGCGGTAGGGCTTGAGCTCGGGGTTGCCGGCCGAGCAGTCGTCGGTGCCGTCGCCGCCGCGCGAGGGGTTGCCGCTGCCCGTGGTGCAGGTGACATTGGGCGCCAGCAGGTCGATGGCCGGGCGCGCCATGACCTTGCCCCAGCCGGCGCGCAGGATCAGCTTGTTGGGCACCAGCTGCAGCGCGGCGTTGATGCTGGGCAGCACGTCGCTGTAGCTGTTGTCGATGGCAACGACGGTGTTGCTGTTGACGACCACCGAGCAGGTCGACACGGTGGCCGGGTTGCAGGTGCGGTCGGTCTGCAGGCCGATGGAGTTCACGTCGGTCTTGGCGTAGCGCACGCCGACATTGCCGTCCAGGCCCATGCCGAAGACTTCGGTGCCCCAGTCCAGCTGCAGGTAGGCGGCCTTGATCTTCTCGGAGATGTCAAAGGCAGGGATCTGCGGATAGGTCTTGCCGTCGCTGCCCGGGGTTTCGTAGAGGTAGGCGTGGTTGAAGGCGCTGGTGTCGAAAATGCCCGAGCCGGCGGCCGCGACATAGCTCGGCGCCGTCCAGCCGCCCGGCAGGTTGCCGGCGTCTTTGTAGCCGTTGAAGAAGGTGCCGGGCGAGGTCGTGCGCAGCAGGTTGACGATCTCCTGCATGCGGGCGCCATTCACGTAGGACGTGCGGTGACCGCTGTTGATGAAGTTCTGAACGTCGTTGGCGCGCTGGGCCGTGCCGGTGTAGAGCGGGTCGAAGATGATGGTCTGGTTGACGTTGGCGCTGCGGGCGTTGATGTCCACCGCTTCCGTCGTGTTGGTCAGGCTGCCGTTGTTCTGCACCAGGTAGCCGCCGCCGTTGTACTGGCGCGAGCTGGACTCGCGCGCCTGGCCGCCGAAGTGCAGCGTGCCGAAGATGCCGCGGTCGATGTTGTACGAGAGGTCCAGCTTGGCCTGGCGCTCCTTGTTGGCTGTGGCAGACGGGCGGTACTGCAACTGCGCCTGCACATAGGACGCAGCGCTGTCGGGGCTGTAGCCACTGGGAAAGGTGAACTGCGGCAGGCGCTGGTCGTCTAGCTTGACGACCAGGCCAGGCGCGTTCTGCGTCAGCACGATGTTGTTGCTGTCGCTCTTGTAGTCCGACTTGGAATCACCCAGCAGGCCCTCGATGCGCCAGGAATCGTTCTTGAACTTGAAGCCGGCGGTCGTGTACTGGGACTTGATATCCAGCGCAAAGTCGCGCGCCGAAGTGCTGAACGCGCCCTGACCACCCTGGCCCGCCACGTTCAGGCAGTTGCCCACCGTGTACTGCGTGACATGGTGGTTCTCGACCACCATCCCGGCCGGCGTCGTGGTGCCGGGGGCACCCACGCAGGTGCCGGCCGTCAGCACCGTCGCGTCGGGGCGGTAGATCGGCGCATTGCCCGCGCTGTTGAGCCGGGTCACCGCCGTCAGGTCGGTGCCAAAGTTCATGTCGTTGAGCTTCTGCGCCTGCGAGTTGATCTGGTGACTGACGTAGGCGTCGAACTGGTCGCTGAACTTGTACTGGGCCGTCACTTCGGCCGTCTTGCGCTCGTGGTCACGCGTCCACAGGCCGTAGCGCGAGATGCGCGGCGCGTAGTCGAACCACTGGCTCAGGCAGGGCGCGCGGTCGGCGGCGGCCAGCGCCGCGCATCCTGTCGAGGCACTCACCGCGGCGGCATTGGCATTCAGGCTGGTGACCGTCTTCTCGGGCGACATGTCCCAGTCGCGCAGGAAGTTCCACGAGGTGTTGCGGGCAAAGTCGCCGCGGGTGTGGACCTTGTCGTAGACGAGGTTGGCCATCAGGCCCAGGCGGCCGTCGAAGAACTTGTCCGCCAGCAGCAGCGTGGCGCGGGGCTGCACGCCGCCGCGCAGGCTGGCTTGCTCGCCGGCGATGCTGCCCGCCACGGTGCGCTGCTTGAAGTCCAGCGGCTTGCGGGTCGTGATCATCACCGTGCCGCCGACGCCGCCTTCGGTCATGCGGGCCTGCGTGCCCTTGACGACGTCGATGGACTGGATCAGCTCGGAGGCCAGCTCGCGCAGCTCGGCGCCACGGCCGGCGCCACCGCTGGTGCCCAGCACGGACATGCCGTTGATCTCCACACGGTTCAGGTCGGGCTCGACGCCGCGTATGGACACCTGCGAACCCTCGCCAAATTCGCGCGACAGCTGCACGCCGGTGATGCGCGACAAGGCCTCGCCGACGTTCTTGTCGGGGAACTGGTCGATGTCCTCGGCCACGATGGAGTCGGTCACCGTGCCGGCGTTCTTCTTGCGGTCGATGGCGCTGCGGATGGAGCTGCGGATGCCGGTCACGACGACCGTTTCGAGCTGGGCGCTCTTGTCAGCGGCGGCGGCCGGCGCCGATGCGGCCGGGGCTGGTGCAGCAGCCTGCTGGGCTTGGGCCTGGCTGGCCAGTGCGGCCGCGACGGCGAGGGCCAGCGGGGTCCAACGTGAAACCGGCGCGCGGCCGTGATTCATCTTCAGCATTTGTGAGTCTCCAGAATATCGAGGTGAGCGGTTCAAACCACGCTCTTTCTTATTGCCCCGAGATCAGTCTAGAGGTCGGGATTCACGCTGTGTTCACCGCGCAGCAAAGAATCACGACCATGATCACTTTGCACCGCGTTAACCCTTGTGCAGCTCAGATCTCAATCAACGCCATGATTATCCCGGCGCGCCAGCCCAGGCGCAGACGCCATTGAACGCGCGATCGGGTCAGCTGGCGACAAGGTTCAAATCAAATGACGCGTTTGATTTGAAAACGGATTCCCAATATTCAAATCAGAAATCCGAAAACTCACATCGATATATGTCCGACTCAGGGTTTACGGTCCAGCCAGGCCTGCGGCACCGGCACCACGCAGATATTCATCTCGCGCCCGTCCGCAGCCAGCATGGCGGACTGGATCTGGATCTTCCGGCCGTCCGGGCTGAAGGTCGGATGCGGGTGGTCTCGCGCCGTCGTCTTGTGGCCGGCGGTGAGCAGGATCATTTCGCGGCTCTTGCGGTCGATCAGGTAGAGATCACGGTTGAAGTCGTCACCCACGGCGAAGCGGCCGTCCGGCGAGCCGTGCACGTGCCACAGGCCACTGCCCTTGTGCGTCTGGCCGGCAATCGTCATCTCGCGCGTGCGCAGGTTGACGATGGCCAGGCCGGTCGGCTTCTCGCGCGTGCCGGTGTTGCCCCAGCCGTCTTCCTGGCCCGGGTTGGCGCCGCCCACGTCGGTGGCGGCCGGGCGGCTGGCGTCGACGACACCCGGGACGGGGCGGTGGCCCATGATGGCAAGCGCCACCTCGTCCTTGCTGATGAAGGCTTCGTGCGTGACCCACTCGTAGGGCGCCTCGGGGTAGAGCGGGCGCAGGCCGGTGCCGTCGCCCTTGACCGTCCAGGTGCGCTGCGGCGACTTGCCACCGGTCTCCCAGCTGAACACCAGTTCGCCCGGGTTCCAGCTGTTGCTCTGGATGTGGCCGATCTGGAAGGGCACCGAGACGACGTGCTGGAACTCGCCCGTCTTCACGTTGACCTTGCCGATGGCGTGCGGGCCGGCGCCCATGCGGCGCGGGCCGAAGGGCGGCTCGACCTTGGTGCCGGCCGGCAGCTTCGCGCCGGCGTAGGCCTTGCCCTGGATGCGGAAGTAGAACCACTGGCCGTCGGCGTCCAGCGCGTTGTCGCCATAGGCCTCCAGCTCGGCGGGCAGCGTGGCGAAGATGCGCTGATAGGCGCTGGCAGGCTTCATCGCGCCGGCCTTGCTGTCGGCGAACACGCGGTCCAGGTCCACCTCGACGGCCTGCCTGACCTTGTCGCCCGCGGCGCCGGTCGGGTCCTTGCGCAGGAAGAACAGCTTGTTGCCGCCCGACTGCGCCAGGTTGAGCATGCCCTCGTAGCCGCCCTCGGTGACCTGCACCAGGTCGCCCGTGGCCTCGTGCACGGCGATGGCCTCGCCCTTGACGCGGTTGGAGCGGAACACCAGCCACTGGCCGTCGGCCGTCCACTGCGGGTGGCTGGGGTAGATCTTGGAGTCGCCGCGCGGCTGCGTCGTCAGGAAGGTCAGCGGCGTGCCGGTGACCGGGTCGGGCACGACGCGCTTCTCGGACGGGAAGCGCTGGCCGATCTGGGCCCAGGCCGAGCTGAGTGCCAGGCTGAGCAGAGCACCAATGAACAAGGTTTTTTTGAAGCGCATGGCAGTGCCCGCTGGTCGAAGTGCGGCGACTCTAGGCCCCGCCATGTCAAGGACTGTTGCTGGCCACCAATCGCTCAAGAACTTGCGCTGTCGCGGCTGCCAGCGGCGACGCAATCGCTCCTAGCATGCGCGCCATGACTCGCCTCACCACCCGCCGCCTGACCCGCCGCATGCTCGCGACGCTGCTGCTCGCTCTGCCGCTGGCCCACGCGCAGGAGTTCACAGCCACGACCGACCCAGCGCGCGCCCAGATCCAGCTGCCGGAGCCCGCCAAGCCCGAGCTGCCGTCGCTGATCTTCATCGGCGACTCCACCGTGCGCAACGGCCGCGACGATGGCCAGGGCCAGGGCGCCGACGGCCAGTGGGGCTGGGGCACTCCCATCGCCGCCTACTTCGACCTGAAGAAGATCAACGTCGTCAACCGCGCCGTCGGCGGCTTGAGCAGCCGGACGTACCGCACGAGCGGCCACTGGGACCGCACCAAGCCCTTCATCAAGCGCGGCGACTGGGTCGTCATGCAGTTCGGCCACAACGACGCCAGCCCGGTCAACGACAACAGCCGCGCCCGCGGCGTGCTGCGCGGCACCGGGCCGGAGCAGGAAGTGATCGACAACCTGCTGACCGGCAAGCGCGAGACCGTCACCACCTACGGCGCCTACCTGCGTGGCTACATCGCCGAAATCCGCGCGGCAGGCGCCACACCGGTCGTCGCCTCGCCGGTCATCCGCAAGCGCTGGGAAGCCGACGGCAAGACGGTGACGCGCGCCGGCGGCAACTTCGCCGGCTGGGCGGCCGAGGTGGCCAGGCAGGAGAAAGTCGCCTTCATCGACCTCAACGAGTGGGGTGCCAAACGCTACGAGGCACTGGGCAAGGCCGTGGTGGCGACGCTCTTCCCACCTAATCCAGAAACCGTGCACACCAACTGGCTGGGTGCGGCTGTCAATGCCCAACTGGTGATTGCCGGGCTACTGCAGAACAAGGTGCTGCCGGAGGACGTCTACAAGCAGCGCTTCGCACCCGACGGGTCGGACGACCGGCCCGTCGTCGACGCCCGCAAGGTCAGGGTCGAGGCCCCGCGCGACCCGAAGCTGCCCAGCCTCGTGCTGATCGGCGACTCCACCGTGCGCAGCGGCGGCCAGAACGGCGCCTATGGCTGGGGCGAGCGTGTGGCGCTCTTCTTCGACACGCAGCGCATCAACGTCGTCAACAACGCCATCGGCGGCCGCAGCAGCCGCACCTTCTTCACCGAAGGGCGCTGGGCCGCGGTGCTGGAACAGTTGAAAGCCGGCGACACGCTGCTGATCCAGTTCGGCCACAACGACGGCGCCCGCATCGGCGACCCGGCCGGCAAGAACCGTGGCTCGGTGCCCGGCATCGGGCCCGAGACCGTGGAGGACACACGGCCCGACGGCACGAAGGAGATGGTGCAGAGCTTTGGGTGGTACCTGGCTCGCTACATCAACGATGCCAAGGCAAAGGGTGCGAGCGTCGTCGTGCTGTCGCCCATCCCGCACAAGGACCGCTGGAAGCCCGAGCAGCCGCGCGACTTCGAGAACTACGCCGCCTGGGGCGAGCAGGTCGCCCGCGCCAACGGCGCCCAGTTCATCGACCTGACGCTGCTGGTCGCCGAGGCCTACCGCGCAGTCGGCGCCGACAAGGTCGACACCTTCTTCTCCGACGCCCGCACGCACACGAATGACGCCGGCGCGGTTTTCAACGCCACCCAGCTCGTGGAGGCCCTGAAGCGCCTGCCGGGCCAGCCGCTGCAGTCCTTCCTGCGCCCCGTCGCACCTTGATCTGCGCGACACGCTTGCCAGCCTGAAAAAACTTCGCTTAGAATGGCGGGCTCAGGCGCTTTAGCTCAGTTGGTTAGAGCGATGGAATCATAATCCACAGGTCCGGGGTTCGAGTCCCTGAAGCGCCACCAAAATCCGGAACGGCCCGAGCATCCCTCGGGCCGTTTTCATTTCCGCAGCGTCTTCGTTGAAGATGCCTGCTCTCGCAGCCACTGGACATGCCATGTACCGCTGTGTTCTTGCCCTGACGCTTGCCGTCAGCTGTCTCGCTGCCCAGGCGCAGACGCATCGCTTCTTCACGCCGCAAACCCTGCGTGGCGAACTCGTCGTCACACAGCATCCCGACGCATTACTGAACGGCAAGCCCGCGCGGTTCGCGCCAGGCAGCCGAGTCAAGGGCGAGAACAACCTGCTCGTGCAACCGGCCGGCATCACCGGGCAGAAGCTCGTCGTTCATTACACGGTTGAGAACAGCGGTCTGATCATGGACGTGTGGGTGCTGAACGCCGCCGAGCTTGCCAACAAGACCTGGCCGACGACACGAGCCGAAGCCGCCACGTGGCAGTTCAACGGCGGCAACCAAACCTGGATTAAGCAATGACCGATGTGATCTCCAAAAAGGTCTACATCAAGACCTTCGGCTGCCAGATGAACGAGTACGACTCGGACAAGATGGCCGACGTGCTGGGCGCTGCCCAGGGCTACGAGCCGACCAACGACCCCGAGCAGGCCGACCTCATCCTCTTCAACACCTGCTCGGTGCGCGAGAAAGCGCAGGAGAAGGTCTTCAGCGACCTCGGCCGCGTGAAGCACCTGAAGGCCAAGGGCGTCATGATCGGCGTGGGCGGTTGCGTCGCGTCGCAGGAAGGTGCGGCCATCATCGAGCGCGCGCCGTATGTGGACGTCGTCTTCGGCCCGCAGACGCTGCACCGCCTGCCCGCCATGCTGGACGCCCGCCGCGAACAGCGCCGCCCGCAGGTGGACATCTCCTTCCCCGAGATCGAAAAGTTCGACCACTTGCCGCCGGCCAAGGTGGAAGGCGCCAGCGCTTTCGTGTCGATCATGGAAGGCTGCTCCAAGTACTGCAGCTATTGCGTGGTGCCTTACACCCGCGGCGAAGAGGTCTCGCGGCCCTTCGACGACGTGCTGACCGAGATCGCCGGACTGGCCGACCAGGGCGTCATGGAGATCAACCTGCTGGGCCAGAACGTCAATGCCTACCGGGGCAAGATGGGTGACACGGCCGAGTTCGCCGACCTGGCTCTGCTGCTGGAATACGCGGCCGAGATCCCCGGCATCAAGCGCCTTCGCTTCACCACCAGCCACCCCAACGAGTTCAGCCCGCGCCTCATCGAGGCCTACGGCAAGATCCCGCAGCTGGTGAACCACCTGCACCTGCCCGTGCAGCACGGCAGCGACCGCATCCTGATGGCGATGAAGCGCGGCTACACGGCGCTGGAGTTCAAGAGCTCCGTGCGCAAGCTGCGCGCCATCCGTCCGGACCTGCGCTTGGCCAGCGACTTCATCGTCGGCTTCCCCGGCGAGACGGACGAAGACCATGCCAAGCTGATGAAGCTCGTGCACGACGTCGGCTTCGACGCGAGCTTCAGCTTCATTTTCAGCCCCCGCCCCGGCACGCCGGCCGCGGCGCTGGAGGACACGACGCCCTACGAGGTCAAGGTGAAGCGGCTGCAGGAGCTGCAGGCCGCCATCGAAGCGCACGCGCTGACGATCTCGCAAGGCATGGTCGGCAAGGTCGAGAAGGTGCTCGTCACCGGCACCGCCCGCAAGGACGCGACCGAGCTGATGGGCCGCACCGAATGCAACCGCATCGTCAACTTCCCGGGCTCGCTGCGGCTGATGAATCAGCTGGTCGACGTGCGCATCACGACCGCCTTCGCGCACTCGTTGCGCGCCGAGGTCGTGACGACCGAGGAAGTCCTCAGCGCTTGAAGCTGAGCAGCCACCACTGTGGCAGGGCCACGCCGATCACCAGCAAGGCATAGCCTGCCATCTTGCCGTCGCGGCCGAGCAGCACCACTGCGGCAATGACGGCAGCCGTGCCGCCCGCCGCGCCCCAGGCCCACAACTTCCGCCACCCCAAAGACTTCGCCTCACGCCGCCACAGCCCTTTGATCGCCAACGCCAGCAAAGCCGCCAGCCCCCAGGCGGGAGCGAACAGGTTGGCGATGTGCCAGAAGGCGTCGAGAGGGCTCATTCGGGCTTGACCGTTGTCAGTCGCTGAAAAGCGCCGAATCCTACAATTCAACCCATGTCGGTCTTTGCTCTCGGCTTGAATCACAACACCGCCCCGCTCGATCTGCGCGGGCGGTTTGCGTTCACGCTGGAGCAACTTGCGCCGTCGCTGACCGGCCTGCGTCAGAAGCTGCCCGGCACGCCCGAGGCGGCGATCCTGTCGACCTGCAACCGCACCGAGGTCTACGTGGCCGCGCCGTCGGCTCAGGTCCAGCCTGCCATCGCCTGGCTGGCACAGACGGGTGGCGTGGAGGCCGGCGCGCTGCGCGAACACGCCTACGTGATGCAGGGCAGCGCCGCCGCGCGCCATGCCTTCCGCGTCGCCAGCGGGCTCGACTCCATGGTCTTGGGCGAGCCGCAGATCCTTGGCCAGATGAAGCAGGCCGTGAAGGAAGCCGAGGCCGCCGGCGCTTTGGGAACCACGCTGCACCAGCTGTTCCAGCGCAGCTTCTCGGTCGCCAAGGAAGTGCGCAGCTCCACCGAGATCGGCGCCCACTCGATCAGCATGGCCGCCGCCGCCGTGCGCTTGGCCGGCCAGCTGTTCGAAGACCTGGCCAAGACGCGCGTGCTGTTCGTCGGCGCTGGCGAAATGATCGAGCTGACGGCGACTCACTTCGCCGCCAAGACGCCCCGCCACATGGCTGTCGCCAACCGCACGCTGGAGCGTGGCGAGAAGCTGGCCATCCGCTTCGGCGCCGAGGCCGTGCGCCTGTCCGACCTGCCCGACCGCATGCACGAGTTCGACATCGTCGTCTCCTGCACGGCATCGAGCCTGCCGCTGATCGGCCTGGGCGCCGTCGAGCGCGCGCTGAAGAAACGCAAGCATCGCCCGATGTTCATGGTCGACCTGGCCGTGCCGCGCGACATCGAGCCCGAGGTCGCCCAGCTGGACGACGTCTATCTCTATACCGTCGACGAGCTGGCCGTGCAGGTGCAGACCGCCGGTGAGAAGCGCCAGGCCGCCGTCGAGCAGGCCGAGGCCATCGTCGAGACCGGCGTGCAGAGCTTCATGCACTGGCTGGACCAGCGCCACACCGTGCCCCTGATCCAGGCCCTGCACGCGCAGGCCGACGACTGGCGCGAGCTGGAGATCGCCCGCGCCCGCAAGCTGCTGGCCAAGGGCGCGGATGTGGACGAGGTGCTGGATGCGCTGTCGAAGGCCCTCACGCAGAAGTTGCTTCACGGCACGCTGGCAGAGTTGAACGCCAGCGACGGCGAGCAGCGCCTGCAGCTGGCGCAGACCGTGTCGCGCCTCTTCCTGCGCGGCAACAAGCAGTCTTAGCGGCGCTCACCGCCGCCGCCCGGCGCGCCCGCGCCGCCCCTGACTGCCTCTCCATTCGCCGCCCATGAAAGACTCCCTGCGCCAGCAGTTCGACCGCCTCGGCTATCGCCTCGCCGAGCTGGACACCATCCTTGCCGACGGCAGCATTGCCTCGGACATGAAGCGCTACCGTGCGCTGACCAAGGAGCAGTCCGAGGTGGCCGGCCTCGTCGAGCGCTACCGCCGCTATCAGGCGCACGAGGCCGACCTCGCCGCCGCGCGCGACATGCTGGCCGACCCCGAGATGGCCGAGATGGCGCGGGAAGAGATTGCAAACGCCGAGTCAGCACTGACCGCGCTCGACGCCGAGCTGCAACTCGCCCTCATCCCCAAAGACCCGGACGACGAACGCAACGCCTTCCTCGAAATTCGCGCCGGTGCCGGTGGCGACGAATCGGCCCTGTTCGCCGGCGACCTGGCGCGCATGTACCTGCGCTTTGCCGAAGGCCAGGGCTGGCGCACGGAGATCCTGTCCGAGAACGTATCGGACCTGGGCGGCTACAAGGAACTGGTGGTGCGCGTCGAGGGCGATGGCGTCTATGGCCGCCTGAAGTTCGAGAGCGGCGGCCACCGTGTGCAGCGCGTGCCGGCGACCGAGGCGCAAGGCCGCATCCACACCAGCGCCTGCACGATCGCCGTGATGCCGGAGCCCGACGAGACCGAGGCCATCACGTTGAACCCGGCCGACCTGCGCATCGACACCTTCCGCGCCAGCGGCGCCGGCGGCCAGCACATCAACAAGACCGACTCGGCGGTGCGCGTCGTCCACCTGCCGACCGGCATCGTGGCGGAATGCCAGGACGGCCGCAGCCAGCACAGCAACAAGGCCAAGGCGCTGCAGGTGCTGCAGGCACGCATCCAGGACAAGGAGCGCAGCGAGCGCGATGCCAAGGAGGCCGCCACGCGCAAGGGCCTGATCGGCACCGGTGACCGCAGCGACCGCATCCGCACCTACAACTTTCCGCAGGGCCGCCTCACCGACCACCGCATCAACCTGACGCTCTACAAGCTCGGCCAGATCATGGACGGCGACCTCGACGACGTGATCCAGGGGCTGCTCGCAGCGCAGGCGGCGGAGCAGCTGGCGCAGCTCGAAGAGGGCCGCGCGTGACGGTCGACGACGCGCTGGCCCTCGCCCGCCAGCTCGGCGTAGAGCGCGGCGATGCCCAGACGCTCATCGGTCATCTGACCGGCCACGACCGCGCCTGGCTGATCGCGCATGGCGACGCGCTTGTGACCGACGCGGCGGCGGCGCTGCGCCGGCTGGCCGCCGGCGAACCGCTGGCTCATCTGACCGGCTGTCAGCCCTTCCACGGCCTGATGCTGCAGGTCACGCCAGCCACGCTGATTCCCCGCGCGGACACGGAAACGCTGGTTGACTGGGCGCTGGAGCTGCTGGCGGACTTGCCCGGCCAGCCAAGCGTCGTCGACCTCGGCACGGGCAGCGGCGCCATCGCGCTGGCCATCAAGGCGGCCTGCCCGCGCGCCAAGGTCACGGCCGTTGATTTCAGCGCCGACGCGCTCGCCATCGCCCGCGCAAACGGCGAGCGCCTCGCCCTGTCGGTCGACTGGCACCACGGCAGTTGGTTCGCGCCGTTGGCTGGCCAGCATGTCGACTTGATCGTCAGCAACCCGCCTTACATCGCCGCCAACGACCCGCACTTGCCGGCGCTGCGCCATGAACCCATCACCGCCCTCACCGCCGGCGGCAACGGCATGGCTGACCTTCAAACCCTCATTGATGCTGCGCCGCAACACTTGAACGCTGGCGGCTGGCTCCTTTTGGAGCATGGCTGGGATCAGGCCGCGGCCGTTGCCGACAGCCTGGGCGGCCGTGGGTTCACCCAGGTGCAACTGCGCCGCGACCTCGGCGACCGACCGCGCGCCAGTGGCGGCTGCTGGCCTGCAACGAACTGAAACCCCCCAGAACTGTGTGATGTATTGCTGCCAGTTCGTCATTCCCGTAACCGACTGCACGGCGTAGTATCAAATCCCGGTGCCGCCCGATGCACCGGCAGGAGACGACCATGACCCGCCTTGCCAGCGCCGCAGTTCTGAGCCTCTCTGCCCTTTTTGCGTTGCCCGCCTTGGCTGACAACAGTGATGCCAATCCGCGCTGGCAGGCGCGCTTGCAGTTGAGCAGCGCAGACGGTGCCTCCGACAGCAAACCGCACCTCGGCGGCTCACGCGTGCTCAGCGCCAACCTGCTGGGCGACTACTACCTGACAAGCTCCGGCTTCTCCAGCGTGCAGGGCGGCCTGCGCGCCACCGGCGGCCTGCTGCTGGGGCCGCTGTCCATGTCACAAAGCAGCGGGGGGCTGGCCCTCGGCAGCGGCCCCATCTCGGCCGGCCGGCGCAGCCTGTCCTTGAACAGCATGGAGGCCTACTCCCTGGAGCCGAGTGCCAACCTGTCCTATGTCGGCATCGGCTATACCGGCCGCGTGCAGGGCAGCGGCTTTGCCTTCAGCGCCGACCTCGGCCTGATGTCGGGCTCGTACAGCGGCTTGCGGCTGGGCCGCAGCAGCGCCCAGGGATTCGAGGACGCGATGCGCGACCTGCGCTTCAAGCCCCTGCTGCAACTGGGCTTGGCCTACAGCTATTGAGGGCCGGCCTGGGGGTGGGGTCAGTGACCCCACCCCTTCGCCAGGCAGGGCCAGTCCACCGGACTGCCCCTGTCAGGGCTCAGTCCCGGATAATTGCGGTTTTGCCTTTGATGAGAACTGCAATGAGCGACGTTCAGCAACGCATTGACGACTTGGTCAAGTCCAACCGTGTCGTGCTCTTCATGAAGGGCACGACCCAGTTCCCGATGTGCGGCTTCTCCGGTCGTGCCATCCAGATCCTGAAGGCTTCCGGCGTCACCGACCTGAAGACCTTCAACGTGCTGGAAGACGAGGAAGTTCGCCAGGGCATCAAGGACTACGCCAACTGGCCCACCATTCCCCAGCTCTACATCGGCGGCGAATTCGTCGGCGGCTCCGACATCATGATGGAGATGTACGAGTCGGGTGAGCTGCAACAGGCCTTGGCCACGGCGTGACGCGTCTTGTCGTCGGGCTGACAGGCGCGACGGGCGCGGCCTACGCGCTGCGCCTGCTGCGCCGCGCGCGCGAGCTGGGCGTCGAGACCCACCTGATCGCCACGCCCGCCGGCATCCTGAACGCCCATCACGAGCTCGGCCTGGACCGCTCCACGCTGGAGGCTGAAGCCGACCATGCGTATGCGCCCGGCGACATCGGCGCCTGCATCGCCAGCGGCAGCTTCGCGACGGCGGCGATGGTGGTCGCGCCCTGCTCGATGAAGTCCCTCGCGGCCATCGCGCACGGCCTTGGCGACAACCTGCTGACCCGTGCTGCCGACGTGACGTTGAAGGAGCGCCGCCGCCTCATCCTGATGGTGCGCGAGACGCCGCTGAACCTCGCCCACCTGCGCAACATGGTCGCGGTGACCGAGATGGGCGGCATCTGCTTCCCGCCGCTGCCGGCCTTCTATCACCACCCCAAGAGCATCGACGAATTGGTCAACGAGACCGTCGAGCGCGTGCTTGAGCTGGCCGGCATCGCGGCCGCCCAGCCCAAGACCTGGACTGGGCTGTAGGCCCGCTCAGGGCTTTTGCACGACCAGGCCGCGCCGCTCCAGCAGCGGCTCGATCTTGGGGTCGCGGCCGACGAGGTTGCGGAACATCGCCATCGCGTCCTCGCTACCGCCGCGCGACAGCAGCTTGGCGCGCAACTGGTCACCGTTGGCGCGCTTGAGGCCGCCATTGGCCATCAGCCATTTCACGGTGTCGGCGTCCAGCACTTCACTCCAGATGTAGGCGTAGTAGCCGGCCGAGTAGCCGCCCATCATGTGGCTGAAATAGGGCGTGCGGTAGCGCGGCGGCACGGGTCCGAAGTCCAGGCCCTCCTCCTTCAGTACCTTGGCCTCGAAGGCCATGACGTCATCGGCGGCGGGCATCTGGCCAGCATCGAGCTGGTGCAGTCGCTGGTCGAGGAGGGCCGAGCTGAGGTAGGACACGGTCGTGTAGCCCTGGTTGAAGCGCTTGGCGCGCGCCACCTTGTCCAGCAGCTCGCGTGGCATCGGCTCGCCGGTCTTGTGGTGGCGCGCATAGTTGGCCAGCACGCTGGGCCAGTCGGCCCAGACCTCGTTGACCTGCGACGGGTATTCGACGAAGTCGCGCGGCGTGCGCCCGAGGCTCGGATAGGGGACCTTGTTGAACATGGCGTGCAGCGCATGTCCGAACTCGTGGAACAGCGTGTTGACCTCGTCCCAGGTCAGCAGCGTCGGCTCGCCCGCTGGCGGCTTGGGGATGTTGAGGTGGTTGGCGACGACCGGCTGGGTGCCTTCCAGCGCGTTGTGGCTCACATAGGCATTCGCCCATGCGCCGCCGCGCTTGCTGGGCCGTGCATAAAGGTCGGCGATGAAGATGGCGAGCTGCTTGCCGTTGTTGTCAAAGACGTCGTAGACGCTGATGTCGTCGCGGTAGACCGGGAGGTCGGTGCGGCGCTTGAAGCTGATGCCGTAGAGCTGGTTGGCCGCAAAGAACACGCCGCGCTCCAGCACGCTCGTCACTTCCAGATAGGGCTTGAGCTGGCTTTCGTCGAAACCGTACCGGGCGGCGCGCAGCTTGTCGGCGAAATAGCTCCAGTCCCAGGCCTGCAGCGCGAAGCTGGGCTGCTTCTTGCCGGCCTGTTCCTCGTCGATCACCTTCTGCAGTTCGGCCGCCTCCTGGCGGGCCGAGGCCATCGCCGCAGGCGCAAGCTGGCGCAGCAGCGCGTTGACGGTGTCGACCGATTTAGCGGTCTCTTCCTCCAGCACGAAAGCCGCCGGCGTCGCATAGCCCAGCAACGCCGCCCGCTCCTGGCGAAGCGTCATCACGCGGGCGACGATGGCCGTCGTGTCGTTGGCATTGCCACGCGCGCCACGTGCGACGGACGCGCGGTGCAGGCGCTCGCGGAGCGCGCGGTTTTGCAGGTGCGTCTCGAAGGGCTGGATGGTCGTGTTCAGCAGCGTCAGCAGGTACTTGCCTTCCAGGCCGCGCTTCTTCGCCGCCTCGGCCGCCGCGGCGACCTGGGCCGGGGTCAGCCCCACCAGTTCCTTAGCGGTCTCGACGACCACGGCCGAGTCGTTCACTTCGGCCAGCGTCGCCCGGTTGAAGCGCGCCCCGAGCGTGGCCAGCTCGGCATTGATGGCCTTCATGCGTGCCTTCTGCGCGTCGTCGAGGCGGACGCCGGCGCGCACCATGTCGCGGCGATAGCGCTCAATGAGGCGCCTGCCTTCGGACGTCGGCGCAGCCGTGTCGCGCGCCGCGTAGAGGGCTTCGACACGGGCAAAGAGCTTGGGGTTGAGCAGCACCGCATCGCGCTGCGCGGCGAGCCTGGGTGCGTAGTCCGACTGCACCTGCTGCCGGGCCGGGTTGGCGTCCGTGCCGACCAGGTTGGACAGCATCGAGGTCGTGCGCGCCAGCAGGCGACCGCTTTTCTCCCAGGCGACGATGGTGTTGTCGAAGGTGGGCGCCGCCGGGTTGTCGGCAATAGCCTGCATCTCGGTCAGTTGCTCGGCCATGCCCTGGTCGAGCGCCGGTGCGAAATGCTCGTCGCGCAGCTTGTCGAACTGCGGATAGCGCAGCGGCAGCGGGCTGATGGTCAGCAATGGATTGGCGGCGGGCTGGGCGCCGGCCAGGCCGGTTGACAGCAGGAAGGAAACGATCAGGGGCGCAAAGCGGTGGGCAGCGGGCATCGGGCGGTTGTCTTGTGGACGAAGCCGCCAAGCCTAACGCTGCCGTCCCACGCGGCCACAAGCCACGCCGGGAAAGCCCTGATCACTTCTCGCCAGGAAGCAGCCACTGCCGGCGCGCGCCGAAGACGGCGTTCGGGTACTCGGCCCGGCCGCGACTGCCGTTGTAGCGGCCGAGCGCCAGGAAGAGGTCGCCCTTCTCGATGTCGAGGTAATGGCGCAGGATCACGCAGCCGAAGCGCAGATTGGTCTGCATGTGAAAAAGGCGCGACGCGTTACCGTCACCGATGGCGCGCGTCCAGAACGGCATGACCTGCATGTAGCCGCGTGCGCCGGCCGTGCTGATGGCGTATTTGCGAAAGCCGCTTTCGACCTGGATGAGGCCGAGCACCAGGCTGGGCTCCAGACCGGCGCGCCTGGCTTCGTACCAGACAGTCTCAAGGAACTCGATGCGGATCTGCGTCTCGGTCTTGCGCTTCTTCAGCCGCTCGCTCATGGCGCCCAGCCAGCGCAGATACGCCATGCGGGCATCGACTTCGTTGAAGCTGGGCCGCGGCGGCGCGTTCTGCGCAATGGACGCGCTGAGGGCCGAGCGAATGGAATCCGCCAGCGGCTCCTCGCGCTGGGCACCGGCGCGCGCGCCGAACGGTGCGGCGAGCAGGCCCAGAACCGCAAGGCGGCGCTTCAAAGCTTGAGCAGGCCTTTCAGATGGCCCGCGACATCAGCGACGGCCAGCTTGGTGGCAGCCTCGTCACGGCGGCCCTGGTACTCGACCTGACCTTCCTTGAGGCCACGGTCCGACAGCACGACACGATGCGGCACGCCGATCAGCTCCCAGTCCGCGAACATCGCGCCAGGGCGTTCGCCACGGTCATCGAGCAGCACGTCGATGCCCAGTGTCTTCAGCTCGTCGTAGAGCTGCGTGGCGGCGGCCTTGACCTCTTCACTGCGGTCCATGCCGATCGGGCAGATGACGGCGGTGAAAGGCGCAATGGCGTCCGGCCAGATGATGCCGCGCGCGTCGTGGTTCTGTTCGATGGCCGCGCCGAGGATGCGCGTGACCCCGATGCCGTAGCAGCCCATCTCCATCAGCTTGGGCTTGCCGTTCTCGTCAAGGAAGGTGGCGTTCATCGCGGCTGAGTACTTGGTGCCGAGATAG
The DNA here is from genome assembly GCF_001425165.1 of Pelomonas sp. Root405. Taxonomy (GTDB): domain Bacteria; phylum Pseudomonadota; class Gammaproteobacteria; order Burkholderiales; family Burkholderiaceae_C; genus Pelomonas. The sequence continues at coordinate 819,718 of NZ_LMDU01000001.1, read as the reverse complement.
AAGACATGACCGACCTCGATGCCACGCTGGATGGCGAGTACGCCCTTGCCGTCGGGCGAGGGGTCGCCGGCGACGACATTGCGCAGGTCTGCAACGACGTCAGGCTCGGGCAGATCGCGGCCCCAGTTCGCGCCGGTGAAGTGGAAGTCAGCTTCGTTGGCGCCGCAGACGAAGTCGCTCATGACGGCGACCGTGCGGTCCGCGACGATCTTGAGCGGCTGCTTCAGGCCGATGGGGCCGAGGTAACCAGGCTTGCAGCCGAAGTGGGCGTCGATCTCCCCGCCCGTCGCGAAGCGGAAACCGCTCTTGAGACCCTCGACCTTGCCGGCCTTCACCTCGTTGAGATCATGGTCGCCACGCACCAGCAGCAGCCACACCTGGGTCTTGGCGATGTTGCCGTCCTTGTCCAGCTCATCCGTGGCCAATACCAGCGACTTCACCGTCTGCGACAGCGGCAGGCCGAGCAAGGCGGCGACGTCCTCGCAAGTGCTCTTGCCGGGCGTCGGCGTCTTGGTCAGCGTCTGCATCGCCTGGCCGCGGGTGGGCAGCAGCGCGACGGCCTCGGCCAGCTCCATGTTGGCGGCGTAGTCGCTGGTCGGGCAGTAGACGATGGCGTCCTCGCCCGTATCGGCGATGACCTGGAACTCGTGCGAACGGTCGCCGCCGATGGCGCCGGTGTCCGCCGCGACGGCGCGGTACTGCAGGCCGAAGCGGTCGAAGATCTTGCAGTAGGCCGCGTACATGTTTTCGTAGCTGCGGCCGGCGGCGTCGACATCACGGTCGAAGGAGTAAGCGTCCTTCATCGTGAACTCGCGGCCGCGCATCAGGCCGAAGCGGGGGCGGCGCTCGTCGCGGAACTTGGTCTGGATGTGATAGAAATTTTTGGGCAGCTGGCGGTAGCTGCGCAGTTCCTGCCGGGCGATGTCGGTGATGACCTCTTCGCTCGTCGGCTGCACGATGAAGTCGCGACCGTGGCGGTCCTTCACGCGCAACAGCTCCGGCCCCATCTTGTCGAAGCGACCCGTTTCCTGCCACAGCTCGGCTGGCTGGATGACAGGCATCAGGCACTCGACGGCGCCGGCGGCGTCCATCTCCTCGCGGATGATCTTCTCGACCTTGCGGATGACGCGAAGTCCCATCGGCATGTAGTTGTAAATGCCCGCGCCCAGGCGCTTGATCATGCCGGCGCGCATCATCAGCTTGTGGCTGACGACCTCGGCATCGGCGGGCGCTTCCTTGAGCGTGGAGACGAAGAACTGGGAGGCTTTCATGCGCGGTACCAAATGCGAAGGCCGGGTGAAAACCCGGCCGAAGTCGTGACAAAAACAGGGAGAAATCTGCGGGTTAGCGAGGGCGCTGTGACGATCGTGGCCCGATGCAATAATCGAACCAACTAGAGATTTGAGGTTGATTATGCTCGACCGTGAAGGCTTCCGCCCCAACGTCGGCATCATCCTGCTCAACCAACGCAACGAGGTGTTTTGGGGCAAACGCATCCGAACGCACTCGTGGCAGTTCCCGCAAGGGGGCATCAAACACGGCGAGACGCCTGAGCAGGCGATGTTCCGAGAGCTCCACGAAGAAGTGGGGCTCACACCAGAGCATGTGCGCATCATTGCGCGGACGCGTGACTGGCTGCGCTATGAAGTGCCCGAGCATTTCATACGACGCGATGCGCGTGGCCACTACCGCGGCCAGAAGCAGATCTGGTTCCTGCTGCAGATGGTGGGCCGAGACTGCGACATGAATTTGCGCGCAACCGATCACCCCGAGTTCGACGCCTGGCGTTGGAACGAGTATTGGGTGCCGCTGGAAGCCGTCATCGAGTTCAAACGCGGCGTCTATGAAATGGCGCTGACCGAACTGGCGCGCTATCTGCCGCGCATCAACCATCACAACCGGTATCTGCGCGCGGGCATGCGTCCGTCGCACCGCGGTGAACGCAACAGCGGGCCGATGCCGCTGGAGGCGGCGGCAGCACCCCCAGATGGCGAGCCGCCAAACTGACCCGCGTGCGCGCCTAGCGCAGCACTAAATTGTGTCTGCGCTCACATCGCAAGCGATGTGAGCTGCGCCGCAATTTGGCGCCCCTAGCGGAGCACCAAATTGTCGCGGTGGATGAGTTCGGGTTCGGCCGCGTAGCCCAGCAGGCTCTCGAACTCTGAGGACGGCTTGCGCGCAATCAGTCGCGACTCCGCGGCTGAGTAGTTGGCCAGGCCGCGCGCCAGTTCGGTTCCGTCAGGCGCCATCACGGCGATCACGTCACCACGGTGAAAGTCGCCCTGCACTTCGGTCACGCCAATGGGGAGCAGGCTCTTGCCCTCGCCGCGCAGCTTGACGACGGCGCCGGCGTCGATCCGCACGGCGCCGCGCATCTGCAGATGGTCGACCATCCATTGCTTGCGTGCCGCCAGCTTGGGCGTGGCCGCGTGCAGCGCCGTGCCGATGGCTTCGCCGGCGGCCAGGCGCAACAGCACATCAGGCTCGCGTCCCCAGGCAATGACAGTGCCTGCACCGCTACCGGCGGCGCGCTTGGCGGCGAGGATCTTCGTGATCATGCCGCCGCGGCCGATGCTGGACCCCGCGCCGCCAGCCATGCGCTCCAGTTCCGCGTCGCCGGCCTGGGCGTTTTCAATGAAGCGCGCGGTGGGGTCCTTGCGCGGATCCGCGGAGTACAGACCGCGCTGGTCTGTCAGGATGACGAGGGCGTCGGCTTCCACAAGGTTGGCCACCAAGGCGCCGAGCGTGTCGTTGTCGCCAAACTTGATCTCGTCGTTGACGACCGTGTCGTTCTCGTTGATGACGGGCAGCACGCGGTGGGCGAGCAGCGTCAGCAGGGTCGAGCGCGCATTCAGATAGCGCTCGCGGTCGGCGAGGTCGGCATGCGTCAACAAGACCTGCGCGCTGGCCATGCCCTGTGCGCTAAGCTGGCTCTCGTACATCTGTGCCAGCCCCATCTGGCCAACAGCTGCAGCGGCCTGCAGTTCATGCAACTCCTTGGGGCGCCTCGCCCAGCCCAAGCGCTTCATGCCCTCGGCGATGGCGCCGCTGGACACCATGATCAGCTCGCGTCCGTCCTTCGCCAGCACAGCAAGCTGGCGGCTCCAGTTGGCAATCGCCTCGGCGTCAATGCCCCGGCCCTCATTGGTGACGAGGCTGGACCCGACCTTGACAACGATGCGGCGCGCGTCGGACAGCAGGCTCATTCGGCGGGGCTGTTGGACTCGAAGCGAATATCGGGCTCCACAAGCACGCGCTGCTCGGCCGCGACGTGGTCATAGATGGCATGGATCAGTGGCTGGCAACCTTGGCGTGTCAGCGCCGAAATCTCGAAAACCGGGCCCTTCCAGCGATAGCGCTTGACGAAATCCTTCACGCGCGTGGCGCGTTCGTCTTCAGGGACCATGTCGAGCTTGTTCAGCACCAGCCAGCGCGTCTTGGCATGCAGGCCGGCGTCGTATTTCTTCAGCTCCGCCACGATGGCTTTGGCTTCCTTGACCGGATCGACTTCCGGATCGAAGGGCGCGAGATCGACGACATGCAGAAGCAACCGCGTGCGCTGCAGATGGCGCAGGAACTGGTGACCAAGGCCGGCACCCTCCGCAGCACCTTCAATGAGCCCTGGAATGTCGGCGACGACGAAGCTCTTCTCGGGCGCGACGCGCACAACGCCGAGGTTGGGATGCAGCGTCGTGAACGGGTAGTCGGCAATCTTCGGCTTGGCGTTGGAGATTGCCGTGATCAACGTCGACTTGCCTGCGTTCGGCTGGCCCAGCAGACCCACATCGGCCAGCACGCGCAGTTCCAACCGCAGCTTCTTGGTCTCACCCGGCCAGCCAGGTGTCTTCTGACGCGGCGCGCGGTTCGTGCTGGTCTTGAAATGAAGGTTGCCGAAACCGCCATCGCCGCCCTTGGCGAGCAGGATGCGTTGGCCGGGCTCGATCAATTCGCCGATGACGGACTCGGTTTCAAGGTCCGTGATGATGGTGCCGACGGGCACGCGCAGCACGATGTCGTCGGCCGCCGCGCCGAAGCAGTCCGAGCCGCGACCGGCCTCGCCGTTGCGGGCCTCATGGCGGCGCGCGTAACGGTAGTCGATCAGTGTATTGAGATTGCGGTCAGCCTCCGCCCAGACGCTGCCGCCCTTGCCGCCATCGCCGCCGTCCGGCCCGCCGAACGGGATGAATTTCTCGCGACGAAAGCTCGCGCAGCCCGCACCGCCGTTGCCGGCTGCGATATCAATGGTGGCTTCGTCGACGAATTTCATGGCGAGTCAGCCATCGTACTGGCTGGGTTGCGGCGCGCCGCTGCGATTGCGCGGGGCGGGCTTTCCAAAAAACAAACCCGGTGAACCGGATCCAAAAAGCAAAAGCCCCGGCGAGCCGGGGCTTGAGACTGTCCGAACGGCTGACCCGTCCGGATCACGCAATCATCAAGCCGCCAGCGGCGTGATGACGACGGTCTGGCGGTTCTTCTCGCCCTTGATGGCGAAAGAAACGTGGCCATCGACCAATGCGAACAGCGTGTGGTCCTTGCCGATGCCGACGTTCACGCCGGGATGGAACTTGGTACCGCGCTGACGCACGATGATCGAACCGGCGGAGATCAGTTCGCCGCCGAAAGCCTTGACGCCCAGCATCTTGGGCTTGGAGTCGCGGCCGTTCCGTGTGGAACCGCCGCCTTTTTTCTGTGCCATGAGTTAGCTCCTCAAAATTAGCGAAAGCGGCTGGATCAGCCGTTGACCGCGCTGATTTCCAGCTGGGTGTAGTTCTGGCGGTGGCCTTGGCTCTTCTTGTAGTGCTTGCGACGGCGCATCTTGAAAATGCGAACCTTGTCGTGCTTGCCGTGGCTGACCACCTTGGCACTGACCGTGGCGCCAGCGACCAGCGGAGCGCCGACCGTCAGGCCGTCACCGCTGCCAACTGCCAGCACTTGGTCGATGGTGACCTCAGCGCCGACTTCCGCGTCGAGCAACTCGACCTTGATTTTTTCGCCAGCAGCAACCTTGTACTGCTTGCCGCCGGTTTTGATGACCGCGTACATGTTCTTCCTTTCGCACCCTGGAGGCGCATTCACCCGGCTCCAGCAGCTCCGCGCTCCCCTTTAAGGTTTGCGCCGCCGCCCTCGCCGGGCCTTTTTGTCGGTTTTGTTCCCCTGCGTCCCACGCATCTAAAGGCATGCGAGTTGCAAAGAGCCCGCGAGTATACCCTCGGCGATCAAAACATGGCAATCACCCAGCCCCCCCGCTGAGGGAGATGAACAGTTGGCCGACCCCTCTTCGTCGGGACTTCGCGCGCTTCCTATAATGGCGGCCTCCCTAGCTTGAGAGTCCAGAGTGCGCGTCGAGTCAGCCTCGCCCCCATCCCAAGTTGCCGAGGTCCTCGCTCTACTCGCCGCTGAAATGGCTCAGGTGGACGCAGTCATTGCCCAGCGCCTGAGCTCAGACGTGGCGCTGATCGATCAGATCGCCCACTACATCGTGCATGCGGGCGGCAAGCGCATGCGCCCCAAGCTCGTGCTGCTGTTCGCAAACGCGCTGGGCTTCGAGCAGACCGCTCGCTTCGAGTTGGCTGCCGTGGTCGAATTCATTCACACGGCAACCTTGCTGCACGACGATGTCGTCGACGAGTCGTCGTTGCGACGTGGCAAACCGACCGCGAACGCGCTGTTTGGCAACGCGGCGAGCGTCTTGGTCGGCGACTTCCTGTACTCGCGCGCTTTCCAGATGATGGTTTCTGTCGACCGCATGCGCGTGCTGGAGGTGCTGGCGGAGGCCACCAACGTCATCGCTGAGGGCGAGGTTCTGCAGCTGATGAATATGCATGACCCGGACATCACCGTGGAAAGTTATCTGCGCGTGATCCGCTTCAAAACAGCCAAGCTCTTTGAGGCAAGCGCGCGTCTTGGCGCGGTGCTCGCCGACGCGTCGCCGGAGGTCGAGGAGGCCTGCGCCGCTTACGGCCGCGCTCTAGGCACCGCATTTCAACTCATTGACGACGTTCTTGACTACGAAGGCGACGCTCATGAACTCGGCAAGAACATTGGCGATGACCTGCGCGAAGGCAAGACGACCCTGCCATTGCTGATTGCCATGGAACGCGCGACGCCTGAACAGCGCACGCTGCTGCGGCATGCGATCGAGGAAGGGGAGCAAGAGAAGCTTCAGGAGATCGTCACTATCGTGCGGACCACTGGCGCCCTCGAATCGACTCGGGAAGCCGCTCGCGCCGAGGCCCGGCATGCAGCCGAATGCCTGCAATTGCTTCCTCCCAATAAGTGGACGAAATCTCTGCTAGAATTCGCAATTCAGTCGGTTGAGCGCCACTCATAGTGAGCGCTTAGCAAAAGACCATCGGGGTGTAGCTTAGCCTGGTAGAGCGCTACGTTCGGGACGTAGAGGCCGGAGGTTCGAATCCTCTCACCCCGACCAAGTCTTAGTCTTCGGGATGAGGGCAAGAAAATGCGACGGATTTCAGTCGCGCGACGTTGAAAAGTTGCGGTTATCCCTGGAATTCGTTTGACTCCGCCCGTACGCATGACTGGCACAATCGACGAACTCTGCCCCTCCGTCGTCGACGCAACCGCCTGTGGAAACCACGCTCGCTGAGCCGCTTCAGTCTTCCCTGTCAGGGGTAGCGCGCATGTTGGTGCATGCCGGCAAGCTGCAAAGCAAAGCCGCCGAAGACCTCGTCAAACAGGCGCGCGAGAAAAAGGTCAGTTTCGTCAATGCCGTGATTGCCAGCGGACAGGTCTCGGCATTCGACTTGGCCCATACGCTTTCGAGTGCGCTGGCGTTGCCGCTACTCGACTTGTCGGCGATGGACCCGCAGCGCATGCCGCAAAACGTCATCGACGCGAAGTTGACGCAGCAGTATCAGGTTATCGCCCTGTCGCGACGCGGCAGTCGACTCTTCATCGGCGGTGCGGACCCGACCGAACTCGAAGTTATCGAGCGGATCAAGTTCGCAACGCAACTTCAACCCGAATGGGTCATCGTCGAACACGACAAACTGACCAAGATGCTGGTCAGCGCAGGCGTCACTGCAGCGGAGACGCTGGAATCCATTGCGGGTGGCGACTTCGACTTTGACATCGCCGAGGAAGATGCGACCCCGCAGCAGGAATCGTCTGAACTGGCCGACGTCGAGGACGCTCCCGTCGTTCGCTTCCTTCAGAAAATGCTGGTCGACGCGATCAATCTTCGCGCCTCTGACCTGCACTTCGAGCCCTACGAGTTTCACTACCGGGTGCGCTTTCGCGTCGACGGTGAGCTGCGCGAAATCACCCAGCCGCCGATCGCCATCAAGGACAAGCTGTCGTCCCGTATCAAGGTGATCTCGCGCCTAGACATCGCGGAACGACGGGTGCCCCAGGACGGGCGCATGAAGCTGAAGTTCGGCAGCAAATCCATCGACTTCCGGGTCAGCACCCTGCCGACGCTGTTTGGCGAAAAGATCGTCGTCCGTATCCTCGACTCGTCCTCGGCCAAGCTTGGTATCGAAGCCCTGGGTTACGAGAAGATAGAGAAAGAACGCCTGCTGGCCGCCATCTACCGACCTTACGGCATGGTGCTGGTGACGGGCCCGACGGGTTCGGGCAAGACGGTGTCTCTGTACACCTGCCTGAACATCCTCAACCAGCCCGGCGTCAACATTTCGACCGTCGAGGATCCGGCGGAAATCAACCTCCCCGGCATCAATCAGGTCAATGTCAACGACAAGGCCGGCCTGAATTTCTCGGCAGCGCTCAAGTCATTCCTTCGCCAGGATCCAGACATCATCATGGTCGGCGAAATTCGCGACCTTGAGACGGCCGACATCGCCATCAAGGCGGCGCAGACCGGCCACATGGTCATGTCAACGCTGCACACCAACGACGCGCCCAAGACGCTGACGCGCCTGCTCAATATGGGTGTTGCGCCTTTCAATATCGCGTCGAGCGTGCTTCTCATCACCGCCCAGCGCTTGGTGCGCCGGCTGTGCGAGAACTGCAAGCAACCTGCCGACTACCCGCGCGAAGCCCTGCTCAGGGCCGGCTTCGCGGAGGAAGATTTCGACGGCAGCTGGAAGCCTTACCGCGCGGTGGGTTGCAGCAATTGCACCAACGGCTACCGCGGACGGCTGGGCCTATATCAAGTGATGCCGGTCACTGAAGCAATCCAACGCATCATCCTGGCTCTGGGTACCGCGATGGACATCGCCGAACAAGCCAAGAAGGAAGGCGTGCGCGACCTGCGTCAGTCCGGCTTGGTGAAAGTGCGCGGCGGAATCACGACGCTTGAAGAAGTGCTATCCGCCACCAACGAATAATTCAGTTTCGAGGAACGTGCATGGCCACTGCCACTGCCACCGCCGCAGCAAAAGGCGTCAAGGACTTCGTCTTCGAGTGGGAGGGCAAGGACCGCAACGGCAAGATCGTCAAGGGCGAGCTGCGTGCCGGTGGCGAAGCCATGGTCAGCGCGACCTTGCGCCGGCAGGGCATCCTCGTCAACAAGGTCAAGAAGCGCCGCGCCAGCGGCGGCTCATCGATCAAGCAGAAGGACATCGCCGTCTTCACCCGCCAGCTGGCCACGATGATGCGCGCTGGCGTTCCGCTGCTGCAAGCCTTCGACATCGTCGGCCGCGGCGCCACCAACCCACGGCTGACGCGACTGTTGAACGACATCCGGCAGGATGTTGAGACCGGCACGAGCCTGTCCGCCGCGTTCCGCAAGCATCCGATGTATTTCGACGCCCTCTACTGCAATCTCGTGGAGGCAGGCGAGACGGGCGGTATCTTGGAAGCGCTGCTGGACCGGCTCGCCATCTACCAAGAGAAGACGGTCGCCATCAAGAACAAGATCAAGTCCGCGCTGACCTATCCGGTCGCCGTGATGATCGTCGCCTTCATCGTCGTAGCGGTCATCATGATCTTCGTGGTGCCCTCTTTCGAGGATGTGTTTAAGTCATTTGGCGCCGACTTGCCAGCACCGACTCTGATGGTCATCGCCATGTCGAAATTTTTCGTCTCGTATTGGTGGGCGATCTTCGGCGGCCTTGGCGGCGGCATCTATTTCTTCATCCAGAGCTGGAAGCGCTCCGAGAAGATGCAGAAGCGCATGGATCGGTTGCTGCTCAAGGTGCCGGTCTTCGGCGACCTGATGTACAAGTCCGCGGTCGCGCGCTGGACTCGCACGCTGTCAACAATGTTCGCGGCGGGCGTGCCGCTCGTCGAAGCGCTTGATTCAGTGGGTGGCGCCGCGGGCAATGCAGTGTTCGCGGAAGCCACCGAGCAAATCCAGCGCGATGTGTCGACCGGTTCGGCACTGACGACGTCCATGCAGACCACCGGCGTCTTTCCGACGATGGTGCTGCAGATGGCGTCCATCGGCGAAGAGTCCGGCTCGCTGGACCACATGCTGGGCAAAGCCGCCGAGTTCTACGAGGACGAGGTGGACGAGATGGTCAAGGCCCTCTCCAGCCTGATGGAGCCGTTCATCATCGTCATCCTTGGAGGCCTCATCGGCGGCATCGTGGTGTCGATGTATCTGCCCATCTTCAAGCTGGGTCAGGTGGTCTGAGGCTCGGCGTCCCGGCGGCTGAATGCGGGTAGATTCCCGCCCGCATCCTTTCAACAACGCCGCTCAACATGCCCGCTGTCTCTCTCGACTGGTCCCTCTGGCTCTCCCCCTGGGTGCTGGGCATCCTGGGCTTGTGCATCGGCAGCTTCCTGAACGTCGTCGTCCATCGCATCCCGCTGATGTTGGAGCGCCAATGGCTGCATGAATCCGCCGCCCAGTTGACCGATGCGCCGGCGATGGCGCGCGTCATCGGGGCGCCAGCCAGCGAGACCGAGAAGCTGGCAAAGGCCGTCGACGCCTATGGCACCAAGATCGAGGCGCTGCCGCCCTTTGGCATCTCCAAGCCGCGCTCCAGGTGCCCGCATTGCGGCCATCAGCTGCGCTGGCATGAGAACCTGCCCGTCATCGGCTGGCTGCGCCTCGGCGGCAAATGCGCGGCCTGCAAGGCGCCCATCTCGACGCGCTATCCGCTGGTCGAGATCGCCACCGGTGTTGCATTCGCGGCGCTGTCTTGGCGCTTCGGCGCGCAGCCGACGACGTTGCTCTGGTGCGGCTTTGTCGCCGCCCTCATCGCACTGGCGATGATCGACTGGGACACGACGCTGCTACCTGATGCCATCAACCAGCCGCTGCTTTGGGCCGGGCTCGTCGCTGCGCTGATGGGTTGGACGATTCCGCTGGACAAGGCACTGATCGGAGCACTCGCTGGCTACCTGTCGCTGTGGTCCGTCTACTGGCTGTTCAAACTGGCCACGGGCAAGGAAGGCATGGGCTATGGCGATTTCAAGCTGCTCGCCGCGCTTGGTGCTTGGCTGGGTTGGCAGATGATCCTGCCCATCGTGCTCGGCGCATCGGCCATCGGCGCAGTGGTCGGCATCGTCATGAAGATGAATGCCCGGCTGCGCGAGGGTCGCTACGTTCCCTTCGGCCCTTTCCTCGCGGGGGGCGGTCTGGTCGTGCTGTTTGCAGGCCAGCAGACCGTGCTGGGCTGGCTCGGCTGGACCTGACGCCACGATGCGGATTGGCCTGACGGGCGGTATCGGCAGCGGCAAGAGCACGGTCGCCAGCATGCTTGGCGACGCTGGCGCCACCATCGTTGACACCGATGCGATCTCGCGCGCACTGACCCTTCCCGGCGGCGTCGCCATGCCGGCGGTTCAGGAGCAATTCGGTGCCGCGTTCATCACCGCGGACGGCGCACTCGACCGGGAGCGCATGCGCGCCCTCGTCTTCTCGGACGCCAGCGCCAAGCGCCGGCTCGAAGCCATCCTCCATCCCTTGATCACAGCCCGGGCGCTTGCGCAAGCCGAGACGGCTGCGGCCGGCCTTGTCGTGTTCGACGTGCCCTTGCTGGTCGAGTCGGGGCGCTGGCGGTCGCGTGTCGCGCGCGTGCTCGTCGTCGACTGCGCTACCGAGACGCAGATCGGCCGCGTGCTGCAACGCCCTGGCTGGACGCGCGAGCGCATCGACGGCGCGCTGGCGGCACAGGCAACACGCCAAGCACGTCGCGCCGCTGCCGATGCGGTCTTGTGGAACGATGACCTCTCACTTGTTGCGCTCAGAAACGAGGTTCTGGCCCTGGCTGCGCGCTGGGGCTGTGAAACAATCGCGCCGCCCTGATCGCAGTCCATCCCGAGACACCATTGGTCCTGTACGAGTACCCGTTCAACGAGAGCATCCGCACGATGCTCCGCCTCGAACACCTGTTCGACCGCCTCGGTGCGCTGATGGCGCGCGAGACCGCGCTGGATCACCACTTCGCCCTGGTCACGCTGTTCGAGATCCTGGACGTCGCCTCGCGCGCTGACCTGAAGAGCGACCTGCTGAAGGAGCTGGAAAAGCACAAGGCCCAGTTCAATGGCTACCGTGGCAGCCCCGGCCTGGATGAGGCGCGGCTCGACGAGGTAGTCGCTCGCATCGACGGCGCATACCAGCGGCTGAACGCCGTTGCTGGCAAGACCGGCACGGCACTGACGGGCAACGACTGGTTGATGAGCATCCGCAGCCGCATCAGCATCCCGGGCGGCACCTGCGAGTTCGATCTGCCGGCCTACTACAACTGGCAGCAGCTGCTGCCCGTACGTCGCCGCAAGGATCTGATGTCATGGGCGCAAACGCTGATGCCGATGGCCGAGGCCTTGCAGGTGCTGCTCGGCCTGCTGCGTGATGCAGGCAGCCCGCACAAGGTCGCGGCCACCGCCGGCCAGTTCCAGCAAAGCCTGCCGCCGGGTCGCGTCTACCAGTTGCTGCGCATGCGCATCGACCCCAGCCTGGGGCTGATCCCTGAAATCTCGGGCCACCGCTTGATGATTTCCATCCGGCTGATGCGCCAGGACGAGGACGGCCGACTCAAGCTGGCCCCTGAAGACATCGGCTTCGAGCTGGCGCTTTGCCAATAGACATCAAATGAAGACCAACGCCCAAGGCGAGCGCATCGTGCGCTGCCCGCAATGCGGCGGCGACAGCGTGTTCGCACCCAGCAACAAGTGGCGGCCGTTCTGCAGCGAGCGCTGCCGGCAGATCGACCTGGGCGCCTGGGCCAGCGAGTCCTTCCGCGTACCGGCCGCGCCGCCCGAGGAGCCCGATGAGCAGGGCTCGGACGGCGACCGGCTCATGCACTGAGCAAGCGCCGCGACACCAGTTCGCGCCGCGCGCTGGCGGCATCGGTGAACAGGAAGGCCTGCCAATCGCGCGACAGCGCGGTGTCGACGTTCACCGGGTGGTCGTCCAGGAAAAGCAGTTCATGCGGCTGCGCGTTGAAATGCTTCTCGGCCATCGCAAAGATCTCGGCGCTCGGCTTGATCTGCTTGATGCGGCCGGAAAACAGGCCTGACTCGAACCACTCGCCCAGCGGATAGGTCTGGCTGAGATGGTCAGCGTAAGGCTCGGGCATGTTGGACAGGAAATGCAACGTGTGCCCGGCGGCGCGCAGGTCGCGGATCAGCACGACGGTGCCGGGGATGGGCATCAGCTCATCCGGCACCGCGCGCACGACAGCGGCGACCTCGCCGCGCGGCCAGCCCGTGCGGGCGGCAATGCGGCGCACCACCTCGTCAGCACCGATGAGGCCCTGGTCGAACAGTCCCCAGTCACCACCGTAGTTCTGGAAGAACTGGGCTGCGATTGCCGCCCCCTGCTCCAGCGTCTCGACGCGATGCGGCCAGATGCGGGCAAGGAAACTGGCGGGATGCCAGCGGAACACGACGCCGCCGAAGTCGAAGACGATCTTCATGCCGTCAACCGGGCCAGCAGGCCGGCGGTCGAGCCGTCCAGCCCGGTCGCGTCGCCCGATTCCAGACGCGGCAGGAGTTGATTGCACAGCGCCTTGCCGAGCTCCACCCCCCACTGGTCGAAGCTGTTGATGCCCCAGAGCGCGCCCGTGACGAAAACACGGTGCTCGTAAAGGGCGATCAAGGCGCCAAGTGAACGCGGCGTCAGCGCGTCCAACACCAGCATCGTGCTCGGCCGGTTGCCGGGGAAGCTGCGGTGACGGGACAGCACGTCGCGGTCCAAGGTGGCTGACGCCGTCGGCGCCTTTTCGGCGAGGGCCTCTTCGGCCGTCTTGCCCTGCATCAGCGCCTGGCTCTGCGCGAGGCAGTTGGCCAGCAGCTTGCGGTGCTGGTCGGCCAACTTGGTGGCCAGCTCGCCGCTCGCGCCATGGTTGGGGCGCTTGACGGCGATGAACTCGACCGGGATGACGTCGGTGCCCTGGTGCAGCATCTGGAAATAGGCGTGCTGGCCATTGGTGCCCGCCTCACCCCAGACGACGGGCGAGGTGCTCAAGCGCAACGCATTGCCGTCCAGGTCCACGCCCTTGCCGTTGCTTTCCATCTCCAGCTGCTGCAGATAGGCCGGCAGGCGACGCAGGCCCTGGTGGTAGGGCGCCACGCTGCGGCTGGTGAAGCCGTGGAAGTTGCGATACCAGATGTCGACCAGGCCGAGCAGCACGGGCAGGTTCTGCTCAAGCGATGCGGACGCAAAGTGCCCATCCATCGCGTGCGCGCCGGCCAAAAGGTCGCGGAAGTTGCTCGCGCCGACCGCAATGGCGATGGGCAGGCCGATGACCGACCAAAGCGAGTAACGGCCGCCGACCCAGTCCCAGAAGCCGAAGGCGGTGTCGATGCCAAAGGCGGCGGCAGCGGCCGTGTTGCTGCTTGTCGCGACGAAGTGGCGTGCCACGTCCGTGCCGCCGGCCGCCAGGAACCAGGCCTTGGCGGCCTGCGCGTTGGCCAGCGTCTCCTGGGTTGTGAAGGTTTTGGATGCAACCACAAAGAGCGTGTTCGCCGCATCCAGGCCGGCCAACACGGGTGCCAAATCGTGCCCGTCCACGTTGGACACGAAATGCAGCTTCAGGTCGCGGCGCCCAAAGGCCTGCAGTGCCTGCACGACCATCGCCGGGCCGAGGTCGCTGCCACCGATGCCGATGTGCACAACGTCGGTGATCTGGCCGCGCGCGCCACGGCGCACGCTTTCGGCAAAGGCCAGCATCGCGTCCAGCGACGCCTGCACCTCGGCATGGAAGGGTGCATCGCTGCCCGCCGGCGCGCGCAGCGCCGTGTGAAGCACCGCGCGGCCCTCGGTGTGGTTGACCGGGTCGCCACGCAACAGCGCGTCACGCCGCGCCTCCAGGCCGCAGTCGCGGGCCAGCTTCACCAGCAGCGCCAGCGTCGGCGTGTCGATGCGGTTCTTGGACAGGTCGGCAAAGACCTCGGGCGCCTCGAAAGACAGCGCGCCGAAGCGCCCCGCGTCGGACGCAAAGGCGGTGCGGATGTCGAAGCCGCGACCACTCGCGGCGTAGTGGGCTTGGAGCTCGGCCCAGACGGGAGACAGGTCGCAGCGGGTCGTCATGGTCAGGCTGCTTCGATGAGTTTGTCCAGCTTCACAGCGTCAACGGCGAACTGGCGGATGCCTTCGGCCAGCTTCTCGGTCGCCATCGCGTCCTCGTTCAGCGCAAAGCGGAAGGCGGCTTCGTCGAGGTGCATCGCTGGTACTGCCGACGACTTGGCCGGATCGAGCGCCCGCTCCAGCTTGGCGTCTGTCGCCTGCAGTTGCGCCAGCAGGTCGGGGCTGATGGTCAGCAGGTCGCAGCCCGCCAGCGCCTGGATCTGGCCGATGTTGCGGAAGCTGGCGCCCATCACTTCGGTCTTGATGCCGTGCTGCTTGAAGTAGGCATAGATCTGAGTCACCGACTTCACGCCCGGGTCGTTCGCGCCAGCCTGTGCGGCCTCGTCCCAGGCGGCGCCGGCCGACTTCTTGTACCAGTCGTAGATGCGGCCGACGAAGGGCGAGATCAGTTGCACCTTGGCTTCACCGCAGGCCACCGCCTGGGCAAAGGCGAACAGCAGCGTCAGGTTGCAGCGGATGCCCTCGCGCTCAAGCTCTGCAGCGGCCTGGATGCCTTCCCAGGTGGATGCCAGCTTGATCAGGACGCGTTCACGGCCGATGCCAGCCGCCTCGTACAACCCAATGATGCGGCGGGCGCGCGACAGGCTGGCAGCCTTGTCGAAACTCAGGCGCGCATCGACCTCGGTCGACACACGCCCCGGCACAACCTTCAGGATCTCAAGGCCGAAGCGCACGAGCACCTGGTCGACGATCTCGTCGAGCGGCTTGCCGCGGTGCGCCGCAACCGTTTCAGTCAACAGCGGCGCGTAGTCGGCCGACTGCACGGCCTTCAGGATCAGGGAAGGATTGGTCGTTGCATCTCGCGGCGCGAACTGCGCCAGTTGCAGGAAGTTGCCGGTGTCGGCAACGACAGTGGTGAAGGCTTTGAGCTGATCGAGCTGGTTCATGGATGGGCCTTTACGGGTCGACTGGATTGACCCGGCGAAGAAACTGCTGCATAGTATTTCACGAAACTAAGTTACACAACGGTTAGCGCTCCATGGGAAGAGCTGGCCTGGAGACCCCGCAAATGTCTTTCGATCTCGTGTTTTTCGGCGGCACCGGTGACCTGACGTGGCGCAAGCTGATGCCCGCGCTGTTTCAGGCCTTCCGGCACGGCAAGTTGCCCGAAGGCGGTCGCATTCTCGCCGTCGCACGTGACGAGCAGACGGACGAGCGCTACCGCGAATGGCTGAAGGAGCGCTTCCGCGAAGTCGACGGCGCCAAGCGGCCGACCGACGAGGAGTTCGAGCAGTTCGGCGCGTTGATCCACTACCGCCGCATGGACCTGTCCCAGCCCGACCACTACCAAGGGCTCAAGGACTGGCTCGATGCCCGCAACGCCGACACCGTCGTGCTTTATCTGGCCACCAGCCCGCACCTCTTCACGGGCATCTGCCAGCAGCTCGGCGCCGTCGGCCTGAACCACGACAAGGTGCGGGTGGTGCTGGAGAAGCCGCTGGGCCATGACCTGGCCAGCGCGCAGGAGATCAACCGTGCGGTGCGCAGCGTCTTTGCCGAAAGCCAGGCCTTCCGCATCGACCACTACCTCGGCAAGCCGTCCGTGCAGAACCTGATGGCGCTGCGCTTCGGAAATGCGCTGTTCGAGCCGCTGTGGCGCCGCGAAAGCATCGCCAACATCCAGATCACGCTGGCCGAGCGCCTGGGCGTGGGCACACGCGGGGCGTTCTACGACGGCACCGGCGCGCTGCGCGACATGATCCAGAACCATGCGCTGCAGCTGCTGACGATGATCGCGATGGAGCCTCCGGCGCGCAACGATGCCGACGCGATCCGCGACGAGAAGCTCAAGGTCCTGCGCTCGCTCAAGCCCTTCACGCCTGATAGCGTGGCCCGCGACGTCGTGCGTGGCACGTACCGCGCCGGCAGCATCGAAGGCAAGGCCGTGCCGGGCTATCTGGAAGAGGTCAAGGTGCCACCGGACAGTGCCTGCGAAACCTTCGTCGCGCTGCGCACCGAGGTCAACAACTGGCGCTGGGCCGGCGTGCCCTTCTACCTGCGCACCGGCAAGCGCCTGGCCGAGCGCGATGCGCAGATCGTCGTCAACTTCCGCCCCGTGCCGCACAAGATCTTCCCCGGTGCGAGCCAGCCCAACCGCCTGGTCATCAAGCTGCAGCCCGAGGACGGCCTGGAGCTGCAACTGCTGGCCCAGAAGGGCGCCGGCCATGGCGAGCAGCTGACGCCGGTGTCGCTGGACCTGGACTTCGACAAGGCCTTTGCAACCCAGCGCGTCGGCGCCTACGAGCGCCTGCTGCTGGACGCGATTGCCGGTCGCCTCAACCTTTTTGTGCGCAGCGACGAGCAGGAGCAGGCCTGGCGCTGGGTCGAACCCATCCTCGATGCGTGGGCGGCTGATGCCAGCGGCCCGCGCCCCTACTCGGCGGGGTCCTGGGGCCCGGCCGCCGCCAGCGCGCTGGTCGCACGCGATGGTTTCCACTGGGCGGAAGAGCAATGAAGGCCGCTGCGCCGGGCCGCCCCAAGCAAGGCCGCGCCCTCTCGGAGGGCCGCGCAACGTACCCGTTGAGCGGGGAGCTGAAATGAGCATTCTGGAGCGTGTCAAAGCCGCCTTGCCGGCACTGCCGCCCGCTGAACAACGGGTGGCAAAACTGCTGCTGCTCGACGCCCGCAGCTTCGCCAGCCTGCCGGTCAGCGAGCTGGCCGACCGGTCGCATGTGTCCAAGCCGACGGTGGTGCGCTTCTGCCGCAGCGTCGGCTACGACGGGCTGGCCGACTTCAAGCTGAAGCTCGCCGGCAGCGTCAACGAGGGCGTGCCCTTCGTGCACCGCGCCGTGGACGAGGACGACAAGCCGCAGGACATCATCGTCAAGGTGGTCGACAACGCGGTCGCCGCGCTACTGCACTACCGCAACGATGCGGCCAGCCATGCCTTCGAGCGCGCCATCGACGCGCTGGCCGATTCGGCGCGGCACAACAAGCGCATCGAGTTCTACGGCGTCGGCAACTCCGGCATCGTGGCCCAGGATGCCCAGCACAAGTTCTTCCGCCTCGGCGTCAACACCGCCGCCAACAGCGACGGCCATGTGCAGCTGATGAGCGCGACGATGCTGGCGCCCGGCGACTGCGCCGTCATCATCAGCAACTCCGGCCGCAGCCGCGATCTGCTGGATGCTGCGGAGATTGCGCGCAAGAAGGGCGCGACCATCATCATCATCACGGCCAGCGCCTCGCCTCTTGCGCAGTTGGCGCTGGGCCCCAACCAGATCCTGCTGGCGGTGGACCATCCCGAGGACTTCGACCGCTACAGCCCGATGGTGTCGCGGCTGCTTCACCTTATCGCGGTGGACATCCTGACGACCGGCGTGGCGCTGCGACTGGGCCAGCAGCTGCGGCCCATGCTGCAAGAGATCAAGAAGAACCTGCGCGCCAAACGCTACGCTGGTTGAACTAAACGACGGCCGGCGGCGCCCAGAGCAATTCTGCAACGCCGTAGACGCGAGCCAGCTCACGCAGCTTGTCCGGCGCGTCATTGAGCTTGAGCGTCGCGCCTTGCTCGCTGCACTGGCGTGCGGCGGACAGCAGCAGGCTCAGTGCTGACGAATCGAAATCCGTCAGTTCGGCGGCCGACAGCCGCACCTCCGTGCCAGCAGCAGCCAGCACCTGGGCGGCCTCGGCGCGCAGCGCCGGCGACATCTGCGCCCAGGCGGCGCGAGCGCCATCCGTGCGCAGCCGTGCGGGCAGCTTCAGGCCACTCAAGATCAGCTCTTGGCAGCCGTCGCACCGGCCTTGGCGTTCTTGTCGGCCAGGCTTTTGATCAGGCCATCGATGCCGTTGGCGCCAATTTCCTGCGCGAAGCTGTTGCGGTACTGATCAGCCAGCCAGATGCCAAGCACATTGACGTCGTAGATCTTCCAAACGGCGCCGGCCTTCTCCAGGCGGTAGTCGAGCTGGATCGGGTCGCCCTTGCCACGGATCTCGGTGCGAACGACCACCTCGGCGTCAGTGGGCTGGGCGCGCAGCGGCTTCAGCGCAATGGTCTGGTCCTTGACCTGCGTCAGTGCGCCGGCATAGGTGCGCACAAGCAGCGTCTTGAATTCAGCCTGCAGCTTGGCCTGCTGGTCCGGGGTGGCCTGGCGCCAGAAGCGGCCGACCGCAGAGGCCGTCATGCGCTGGAAGTTGACATGGGGCATCACCTTGGTGTCCACCAGGGCGATGATCTTGTTGACGTTGCCGGCCTGGATGTCCTTGTCGGCCTTGACGGCTTCGATGGTCTCCAGCGACAGCTGGCGGATCAGCTGGTCCGGCGCAGTGGCATCGGCTGCGTGGGCGCCGTGCACAAGACCCAGGCCCAAGGTGGCCAAAGTCAGCAGGCGGCGCAAGGAAGTCAGCAAAGTCATGGTGTCACTTTCTCTGTACAGGGGCAGTCGCTAAACGCGCCTGCGCGGGTTTCGGTTGGCTGCTCGCGCCGGGACGCAAGGAAACGAGTTGTTTACCGCGACGCGGCAGACGCCGGATCAGCGGGTTTCTTTGCCGTCGCCGCGGGCGCTGATGCCGCGGCCTCGGGTGCCGCTGCAGCTGGTGCCGAAGCCCCGTTGCCCGGGACCAGCACCTCGTACTCGTCGTCGTCATCAAAGCTGCCGCGCCGCTGCAGATAGGCGTCACGGTAGAAGGTGTACTTGTCCAGCGCGATGCCTTCCAGCATGTCGCCCGCCCGCAGGAAGTTGGCACGGGTGTTGACCAAATTCAGCGCCGTGATGCCCACCTTGCTGCCGCCACCGTCGAAAACCACGGCGGGTGACGCCTGCCAGTCGACCGGCAATGCAATGGAATCCCGCACCGAGGAGGGCCCGAATACCGGCCAGACGACATAGGCGCCCGTGCCCATGCCCCACTTGCCCAGCGTCTTGCCGAAGTCCTGGCTGTTCTTCTCCAGGCCCGCTTCCGTGGCGATATCGAGCACACCGGCCAGGCCGAGCGTTGAATTCACCGCGAAACGCATGCCCTGCTCGACGCCGGGCTTGAAGCGGCCCTGCAGCATCAGATTGACGGCCGACCACGCGTCGCCGATGTTGCCGAAGAAGTTGTCGATGCCCTGGCGGACGGGTGATGGCACGACCTCGGAGTAGGCCGTGGCCACAGGCTTCAGCACGTTCTCATCCAGCCTCTCGTTGAAGGCGAAGACCTTGCGGTTCCACGACTCCCAGGGATCCAGCCGCTGGCCTTTGGAGCCCATGACCTTGTCGACGGCACGCTCCACGCGCTTGCCCACGCCTTGTACCGTCTGGCAGCCTGCCAGGCCCAGCACGAGGGCCACCAGGGCCAGTCCACGAATCAATTGCCTCACTGCTTGCTCCCGGATGCCGGCGCAGGCGTGGCCGTGCTGCCCATGTCGGACGCCTTGTTGTTGATGAACTGGCCGATGAGGTTTTCAAGCACTACGGCGCTTTGCGTCTGCAGGATGACGTCGCCTGCGGCGAGGTTCTTTTCGTCCGCACCCGGTTCGAGCCCGATGTACTGCTCGCCGAGCAGACCCGAGGTCAGGATCTTGGCCGAGCTGTCCTTGGGGAACAGCGCACCCTTGTGCAGGTTGATGACGACCTTGGCCTGGAAGGTCTTGTCATCGAAGTTGATCGACTCCACCCGGCCGATGACGACGCCGGCGCTCTTGACCGCCGCGTTGGGCTTCAGGCCGCCAATGTTGTCGAAGCGCGCCGACACCTGGTAGGTGGCGTCGAAATTCAGGCTGAGCAGATTGCCCGCCTTCAGCGCGAGGAAGAGCAACGCCGCGCCACCGATCAGCACGAAAAGGCCGACCCAGGCGTCATGTCGAGAGGCTTGCATTCTTGTTTCTCTCCCACTCCATCAAATAGAAAACATCATGGCAGTCAGCATGAAATCCAACGCCAGCACGGCAAGGGACGACAGCACGACGGTACGGGTGGTGGCCGCCGACACACCCTCGGGCGTGGGACTGCAGGTGTAGCCCTGCAGCAGGGCGACAAAGGTGACAGTGACGCCGAACACCAGGCTCTTGACGACGCCGTTGCCCACGTCCGCGAACACGTCGACCCCGCCTTGCATCTGCGACCAGAAAGCGCCGGGGTCGATGCCGATCAACGGCACCGCCACCAGCCAGCCGCCGATGATGCCGACCGCCGAGAAGACTGCCGCAAGTAAGGGCATGGCGATAACGCCGCCCCAGAAGCGCGGCGCCAGCACGCGCTGCACGGGGTCCACCGCCATCATTTCCATCGCGGTGAGCTGCTCGCCCGCCTTCATCAGGCCGATCTCTGCGGTCAGCGACGTGCCTGCTCGGCCCGCGAACAACAGGGCCGTGACGACCGGGCCGAGCTCGCGCACCAGGCTCAGCGCCACCAGCAGACCGACTGCGTCGGCCGAGCCGTAGCGCTGCAAGGTGTAGTAGCCCTGCAGCGCCAGCACGAAGCCGACGAAAAGGCCAGACACGCCGATGATGGACAGCGAGCGATTGCCCAGATAGAAGACCTGTTCACGCACCAGGACAAAGCGGGCCAGTGCCTTGGGCGAGCGCGCCAGCAAGCTGAAGAACAGGCGCGCCGAAGCGCCGATGTCGCCCAGCTTCAGGCGTACGCCAGCGCCGATGCGGGCGGCCAGCGCCATCATGCTGACACCCCAAAGTCTTCGGCCACCGACTTGGCCGGCTGATGGAACCGCACCGGGCCGTCGGCCTCGGCGCCGACGAACTGGCGCACCAGCGGGTCGTCGCTGCGGCGCAGTTCATCCGGCGTGCCCTGGGCCACGACGCGACCGTTGGCCACCATCGCGACCTCGTCGGCGATGCCGAAGGTCTCGTGCAGATCGTGCGAGACGACGATGCTGGTCAGACCCAGCGCGTCGTTCAGGTCACGGATCAAACGTGCCGCCACGCCGAGCGAAATCGGATCAAGGCCCGCGAAAGGCTCGTCGTAGAGCACCAGGTCAGGGTCCAGCGCGATGGCCCGGGCGAGCGCCACGCGCCGCGCCATGCCCCCCGAGATTTCGCTCGGCAGCAGATCGCGCGCGCCGCGCAAACCCACCGCGTTGAGCTTCATCA
Organism: Pelomonas sp. Root405; assembly: GCF_001425165.1. Lineage (GTDB taxonomy): Bacteria > Pseudomonadota > Gammaproteobacteria > Burkholderiales > Burkholderiaceae_C > Pelomonas. The sequence goes on along the minus strand of NZ_LMDU01000001.1, from coordinate 798,224 downwards.
GCACCAGGTCGCGGATCATGGCTTCTGGCAGGTCGGTGTGCTCACGCAACGGAAACGCCACGTTCTCGTAGACGCTCAGGTCGGTGAACAGCGCGCCGAACTGGAACAGCATGCCCATGCGACGCCGCACGGCGTACAGGCCGTTCAGGTCAAGGGGCGCTAGGTCCTGGCCGTCGAACAACACCTGGCCGCTCAGCGGCCGCAACTGGCGCCCAAGCAGGCGCAGCACGGTGGTCTTGCCGCCGCCCGAGGTGCCGATCAGCGCCAGCACCTTGCCGCGCTGGAGCTTGAGGTTGACGCCGTCGAGCACCACGCGGTCGCCGTAGCCGACGCTGACGTTGCGCAGTTCGATCAGGGGTGCGGTGGCCGGAGGGTTCACGCGGGCGGGCCGAAGCCGGGCGGGAGAAAGGGCGCCATGATAGGGGAAACACCGAGAACCCCTGGGGAGACCCTAGGGAAGTCGGCTGGCGTGCCGATAAAAGAGGCTTCCAGCGTCTCAAGCGACAGGCAGCGGGCGCACCAAGCGTGCGCCAGTTCACGAATCATGGCCAAGCCGCGACCAGCGTTCACCGCCTCGCGACAAGCGGTATCGCGCCTGCGCCCCCCGACACCAAAATGCAAACCACTGCCTTGCAAAGCCATCCCATGCGCCATCGCCACTGCTCCAACGCTGCTCGCGGCTTCACTCTCATCGAGCTGATGATCGCGGTGGCCATCATTGGCATCCTTGCCGCCGTCGCGATCCCGCAATACCGCGACTATGTGACGCGCAGCCGGCTGGCGGATGCCAGCGCCGGACTGACGACGATGCGGGCGCAGATGGAGCGCTACTACCAGGACAACCGGACCTACGCCGACATCGGCACCTTCGTTTCGCCCTGCAATAACGCCACCGCCTCGGCACGCACGTTCGGCAATTTCCTGATCGGTTGCACAGGCACGCTCAACGCTACGCAGTTCACCCTTGAGGCGGTTGGCAGCGGCGCGTCCAACGGCTTCACGTACACGATCAACCATCAGGACGTGCGGGCAACAACAGCTGTGCCGAGCACATGGGGCGCCACATGCGCCACCAAATGGATCATGAAGAAGGCAGAGGCATGCTGATTCGCCGCAGTTCGGGCTTCAGCCTCATCGAGTTGATGGTGGCGGTCACCGTGCTTGCCATCCTGACGGCCGTGGCCTTGCCCAACTTCACGAGCTGGATTCGCAATGCGCGCGCCCGCACAGTGGCCGACGCGCTGCAGTCGGGCATGCGCCTGGCCCAAGCTGAGGCGCAGCGACGGACGCACACCGTGGTGTTCTTCCTGACCAACAACACGACTTGCAATGACACCGCCGTTGCGAATGCGAACGGCACCCAATGGCAAGTCCGCGTCGTTCCAGACGCTTTGCTGACAGAAGACAACACGGCGGGGTTCGTGAAAACGGTGCGCTGCGGCGTGCTGACCGACGTCTCCGCCGGCGTCACGCTCACCGGTGTCGCCGCGGTGTGCTTCGGCGGGGACGGAAGGCAGACCACCGTGACCGACCCCACCGGCATCGGCGTCAATTGCACCGCCGCAGCGCGCGTCTATGACATCAGTCCCCCCAGCGGTTCAGACAGCCGCCCTTTGCGTATGACCGTCAGCCTGGCCGGCTCGATCCGGATGTGCGACCCGGGCAAGAGCAGCACCTCACCGGACGGATGCAGATGATGGCCTCTCCACGCTTGGCGAGCCGTGGCTTCTCGATGATCGAGATGCTCGTCGGCGTCCTGATCATCTCCTTCGGGTTGCTGGGCCTCATCACGCTGCAAAGCCGCGCGCTGATGGTTTCGGTCAGCAGCGAGGATTCGCAGCGCGCGGCCTTGCTCGCCAGCGAGATGGCAGCCTTGATGTTGAACCAGGACGATGTGAACGTGAACGCCGCAGACATCGCCACCTGGGCCGCGCGCGCGGCCGACCCCGCCAGTGGCGGCGTGCCTGGCGGGGTCGCTACCGTGACCGTGACGACACCCACGACAGCGCGCGTGCAGGTGACCTGGGTTCCAGTGCAATCCACTGGCGGTGCCAGCAATACGCACAACTACACGACCGACGTGGTGGTGCCGAAATGACACGTCGCCTCGCACTCTCCTGCCGCGGCTTTTCCCTCGTCGAACTGATGGTGACACTCGCCATCGGCCTGGTACTGACACTGGCCATCTCCATGATGGTGGCGAGACAAGAGGGGATACGCCGCGGGGTGACCTCGGGCAACGACCTCACGAGCAACACCGCCTACGCCGCTTACATGGTGGAGCGCGAGCTACGCAGTGCGGGCGCCGGCTTCAGCCAGGCCACGGCGGAGAACTATGGCTGCCCCTTGAATGTGTCGCGCAACAACGCCCAGTTGCTGCCCTCGACGACAGCTTTCCCCGCACCGTTTGCCGCGATTCCGCAAACGTATGTGCTGGCTCCCTTGATCGTCCATGCCGGCGCTGGCGCCAATGGCTCGGATGTAATTGCCGTGGCTACCGGTCATTCGGGCCTGAGCGAGTCTGCGCTGCCGGTCGTGCCGAACTCGCCCGCGGCCGGCCAGCTGAGACTGGCCAATACCCTCGGCCTACGGGGCGGCGACGTGGTGCTGCTGTCCCAGCAAGGCGTCGGCTGCATGGTTCAACAGGTGAGCAGCCCCTTTGCTGGCGGCGCTGTCACGACGCTGACCTTCGGCGGCACCTACGCCGCCAATGTCATCAACGGCTTGTCAATCTCAGCATTCACGGCCCGCCCTTTCCTGTCCGTGTTGGGCAATGTCACCGGCAACCCGCCGCGCTTCATGCTGTTGGGCATTGGCGACAACGCGACGCTCTTCGCTTATGACCTGCTGAACATCAACTCCGCTACCCCTCAAGGGCTGGTGGAAGGCGTCGTCGACATGCGCGTGCGCTACGGTGTGGACGCCGCTGGCGGCGCCCAGCAAGTGGCCAGCTGGGTCGCACCAACCGACGTCAATTTCACGGCGGCAGCGCTCACGGCCGGCACCAACGTGGCCCAGGACAACCTGCAACGCATCCTGGCCGTGCGCGTCGGTCTTATCCTGCGCAGCGACCTGGCGGACAAGAACGACGTCACGCCGGCCTCTCTGACGATGTTCGGCACGCTAGGCGCGGGTCTGACCCACACCTATACCGTGCCGACCGGCACCACCAACCAGCGCTACCGGGTCGTCGAGTTCACGGTACCGCTGCGCAATGTCCGCCACTCTCGCTAGACCGTGATGAAGCGCCCTCACCTCCACATCCATGTGCGCATGCACCGCCAGCGCGGCATCGTGCTGGTCTTCGCTCTGATCACCCTGGTCATCCTGCTTATCGGCGCTGTGGCCATCTCGCGTTCGATCAGCTCAAGTCAGTTCACGGTGGGCAACATCGGCTTCAAGCGGGATCTGACCAACCAGGGCGAGCGAGCATTGCAGATTGCGCTGGACAGTGTGCGCGCCGGCGGCTTGCTGGCCAATGTCACGACCCGCAACACCAATCTGCCGACCGCGAACTACAGCGCCATCTTGCTTGCAACCAATGCGCAGGGCATTCCAAACGCTCTGTTGTCGGACGCGGTCTTTGCCACCGTCGGCACGGCGAGCGATATCGAGGTGCAGGACATGGGCGTCAAGATCCGCTATGTCATCGACCGCATGTCCACCGCCACCGGTGCATGCAGCAGCAGCACCTGCACCCTGGTGAACCAGACCGTGTTCGGCGGCGGCTCCAGCGAATGGATCAATTCCCAGACCAACAGTGGCGCGGCGAACAACGCGAACCCGTCCGCCGTGCCCGAGCAGCCCATCTACCGCATCAGCTTGCGAGTGACCGGGCCGCGCAACACGCTGTCGTTCTTCCAGTCCACATTCACCACCAACTGAGCCTGCTCAGGGCGCTTCGAGGTTTTCCCATGAATGCAGTCCGCCTTGTTGTCTCCGTGCGCGGCCTGGCGCTGTTGGCCAGCCTGGTGACACTCGCTGCCACATCGTCTGCCCAGGTCACGCTGGCCGACCAGCCGGTGTTCACCTCCGTCAACGTGCCGGGCAATCTGGCACTCGCGCTTTCGGTGGAATTTCCAACGGCGATCAGCGTGGCCCATCCCACGCGGACGTACTCGTCGGCCAACACTTACATCGGCTACTTCGACCCGGCGAAGTGCTACTCCTACCGCTACACCGACGGCACAGGCACCGACAACTACTTCTATCCGGACGGTGCCGCGACCAGTCGCACCTGCACGAACAAGTGGAGCGGCAACTACCTGAACTGGGCGTCGATGCAGACCATCGACCCCTTCCGCTGGGCGCTGACGGGCGGCTATCGGGTGATCGACACCTCCGCGCTGACCGTCCTCGAAAAGGCCTGGGCGCCAAGCGGCCAGGGCAGCACGAGCAACTTCCCCGACAGCAGCATCGCCAACGCTGCCATATCTGGCGCCACGCCGTTCACCAACGCCAGCCTGCTGAGTACGCGCATTTGGGCTCTGGGCAACAAGATCCGGTTCATGACGCCCGATGCGGGCTTCGCCAACAGCGCGACGTTTTCCGCGCAGTACTACGGCAACAAGACGCTCACCGGCGCGACGGTGGCCACCCGCACCGAGGGCTTCATCAACTACAACATCACTGGCAACTGGTTTCCGGCCGGGGTGAGCACCACCAATGTGTCGGCCAAATGGACGGGGTCGGTCAAGGCACCCACGAATGGGAGCTACAGCTTCAAGATTCGCGGAGATGACGGCGTCAAGCTGACCGTGACGAAAAGCAATGGCACGTCCTACAGCACGAACAACACCGGCTGGAAGGACCAGGGCGCCACTGACTACTTTCTCAACGTGCCCGGCGTGGGTACCAACGACACGCTGACCATCGTTGTCGAGTACTACCAGGGCACCGGCGGCGGCGAAGTCAGCCTGCAATGGCAACTGCCTGGTGGAACCACTTATGCCAATGTGGGTGGCGGCGGTGCTACCGACTTGTATGCGACAGCCACGCACTACAACCCGGCCAATGCATTGCAGAACGGCACGCTTTATGAGGCGTTTGTCCGCGTCAAGGTTTGTGACACTGCGGCCTCGCCGGAAGCCAACTGCACGACCTACGGCGCCACTTCTTCCAAGCCGACCGGGCTGATGCAAAAGTACGCGGACAAGATCCGCTACAGCGCCTTCGGCTATCTGAACGACAGCAACCTCAACCGAGACGGCGGCGTGCTGCGTGCCAAGCAGAAGTTCATCGGCCCGACGAGCCCGGTACCGGGCGGCATCCCGGTCGCCAACCCCAAGGCCGAGTGGGATGCCAGTACCGGCGTCATGGCCACTAACCCCGATCCCGCCGATGCCACGGTGACCGGCGTGAGCAACAGCGGGGTGATGAACTATTTGAACAAGTTCGGCCAGATCACGCCGGGTGCCTACAAGATGTACGACCCGGTCAGCGAGCTGTACTACGCGACGCAGCGCTATTACCGCAACCTCGGCAATGTGCCGGCCTGGACGAATGGCGCGACGGCGACCCAGACCGATGGCTTCCCCGTCATCACGACCTGGGACGACCCGGTCCAGTATTCATGCCAGCGCAACTTCGTGCTCGGCATCGGTGACGTCAATACCCATGCCGACCGCAACCTGCCCGGTGCGACCGGCGCCTCGGAGCCATCGAAGCCGGCTGAAGTCAGCAGCGACACCGGCGTCAACGCCTACGACTGGACCAACCGGGTCGGCGTGCTGCAGGGCCTGGGCAGTTCGCTCGGATCCACCCAACCATACGGCGGCTGCTGCACCAACAACGGCGCGCTGATGGCCGGCTTGGCGTACTGGTCCAACATCAACGACATCCGCAGCGACAAGACCGGCGTCCAGACCATCCAGACCTATTGGCTGGACGTGCTGGAATACCAGGCATTCAAGTCCAACAACCAGTTCTATCTGGCCGCCAAGTACGGTGGCTTTAAGCCGCCCAGCACGTATTCGGACGCCACGGCGAGCGCCACAGACTTTGCGAACAACGGGGCCAACAAGTCGTGGTGGGCCACGACGACTGACACCACGCCGGACGGCGCCCCGCGGCCGGACAACTACTACACCGCGGCCCGCGCTGATCAGATGGTGGAGGGCCTGACCAAAACCTTCTCCAGCATTGCCTCGCAGCTCTCCGCCTATTCGACGTCGTTCTCGACGGCACTGCCGCAGGTCTCCGCTCTCGGCGTGGCGTCCTATTCAACGAAGTTCGATGCCAAGAGCTGGACGGGCGAACTCGAAGCCAGCCTGACGACCTTCAATGCCACCACCGGCGAGCCCAGCCTGCAAAGCCAGTGGACCTTTGCCGGCAAGCTCGATACGCAGGCAGCTGGCACGGGCTGGGACACGGCGCGCAAGATCGTCACCTACAACACGACAAGCAACGCCGGCGTGCCGTTTCGCAGCGGCACAGGCGGCATCTCCAGCAGCCAGCTCACGGCACTGGATACCGCCTATGTCGCCGGTGACGATTCGGCCAACTACCTGAACTACCTGCGCGGCGACCGAACGCATGAGCTGTCGTCTGCAGCGACCGGCTCGACGAAGGCCTATCGTGATCGCGCCAAGCTGCTGGGTGACATCGTCAATGCGAAAGCGCGGCCGGTGGCCAGCCCTGCCGCCCCGTATTCCGCCGCCAACAACCCCGGCTACGACACCTTCAAGACCACTCACGCCAACCGACAGCAGATGGTCTATGTGAGCAGCAACGACGGCATGGTGCATGCCGTGAACGGCAGCCTCACCGGCACGGACGCCGGCAAGGAGGTCTGGGCCTACATCCCGGGGGCCCTGTTCAACGGCCCCACCGGCGCACCCAGCACCGATGGCCTGGCATCGATCGGCAACCCGACCTTCATCCACCACTTCATGGTGGACGCCACGCCGCTGACCATTGATGTCGACTTCGGGCGCACGGTTGGCGGCACCGGTACCGACTGGCGCACCATCCTTCTCGGCGGGCTCGGCAAGGGCGGCAAGATCCTCTATGCGCTGGACATCACCGACCCGGCCTCGGTCACGAGCGAAGCGATCGCGGCACAGAAGGTGTTGTGGGAATTCAAGGACGCCGACCTGGGCTACACCTACGGCCAGCCGGTCGTCGTGAAGACCCGCAAGTACGGCTGGGTGGTGGTGGCCGGATCGGGCTACAACAACGCCGACGGCAAGGCCTACTTCTTCTTCATCAACCCGCGCACCGGCGCGCTGCTGGAGAAGGTGGCCACCAGCTGCAGCACTTGTTCGGCCAGCAACCAGGCGGGTATGGCACACGTCAACGCCTTCGTGCTCGACCTGACCGATGGCTATGCGGATGCCGTCTATGGTGGCGACCTGATGGGCAACATCTGGCGCGTCGACGTCTCGGGAACCACCGCGTATCCCGCGCCAGTCAATTTCGCCCAGCTGGTGGGCGCCAACGGGACCCCCCTTCCTGTCACCAGCAAGCCCTTGCCCGTGGTGCAGCCCGGCACCAACCGCCGCTTCATCACAGTGGGCACCGGCCGCCTGCTCGACTCCAGCGATCTGGGCAACACCCAGGCGCAGCGCTTCTTTGCCATCCTGGACGGCACCAACGGCGCCTTCAGCAAGGACGGCACCATTACTGGCCAAACCTCGGACCTGCCGGCGGGCATCACCTTCCCATTGACGGTGTCCAACCTGCTGGAGCTGACCAACCTCAACAACAAGATCTCGCTGGACCTGCGCACGCAACTCGGCTGGTTTGTCGATCTGGGCGTTTCTGCCGGTGGGCCGGGCTGGCGCGTGCTGTCGGACCCGACGTCCTTCTACGGCACCGTCGCCTTCGCCGCCACCTCGCCCAGCTCCACCGACCCCTGCGCGCCCAACGGCACCAGCCGCATCTATGCCATCGACCTTGGCTCGGGCTATTGTGGGCTGACCGGCGGCGGCACGAACTGCTATGTCAGCAAGACCGATGGCGTCGTCATCGACCTGACCTTCTACAGCGTCAACATCAACGGTGTCGGTAAATCCGTGTTGCTCGCCGGCAAGGACAACTGCACGGGCAACAACTGCCAGCCGGTTGAAAAGGTCGACACACGCAGCCCGGTCAACCTCGGCCTGCAACGCCTGAACTGGCGCGAAATCCTGATCAACAACTGAGCCGAAAGCCTCAAAGACAAGGCCGCCCTCGGGCGGCCTTGTTGCTTTTCGGACCGATGCTTTTCAGCGCGGCAGCGTCGTCACGCCCATCAGGTACTCATCCACCGCGCGTGCCGCCTGCCGGCCCTCACGAATCGCCCAGACCACCAGGCTCTGCCCGCGGCGGATGTCGCCAGCGGCGAACACCTTGTCGACATTGGTCTTGTAGGCGTTCGCACCTTCGGTCGGCGCCTTGCCGTTGCCGCGCTGGTCCTTGTCGACGCCAAAGGCTTCCAGCACCGTCGCGGCCGGCGACACGAAGCCCATTGCCAGCAGCGCCAGGTCGGCCTTGAGGATCTGCTCGCTGCCCTCAACCTCGATCATCTTGCCGCCCTGCCATTGCAGGCGCACGGTCTTGACGCCGGTCAGCTTGCCCTTCTCGCCAACGAACTCCTTGGTGGCGATGGCGAACTCGCGCTCGCAGCCCTCCTCGTGGCTGGACGACGTGCGCAGCTTGATCGGCCAGTAGGGCCAGGTCATCGGGCGGTCTTCCACTTCGGGCGGCTGGGGCAGCAACTCGAACTGGGTCACGCTCTTGGCGCCGTGGCGGTTGCTGGTGCCGACGCAGTCGCTGCCGGTGTCGCCGCCGCCGATGACGATGACGTGCTTGCCGTCGGCACGCAGTTGGTTCTTCAGCTTGTCGCCGGCGTTGACCTTGTTCTGCTGTGGCAGGAACTCCATCGCGAAGTGCACGCCGGCGAGGTCGCGGCCCGGCACCGGCAGGTCGCGCGACTGCTCGGCGCCACCGGTCAGCACGACGGCATCGAACTGGGCCTTCAGATCATCGGCTTGAATAGTTTCCTTCGCCCAATTGGTGACCTTGCTGCCTTCAGGAAGCGAGCCGATCAGCACGCCGGTGCGGAACTCGACACCCTCGGCCTTCATCTGCTCGACGCGGCGGTCGATGTGGGACTTCTCCATCTTGAAGTCCGGGATGCCGTAGCGCAGCAGGCCGCCGACGCGGTCGTTCTTCTCGAACACCGTCACGCTGTGGCCGACGCGGGCGAGCTGCTGCGCTGCGGCGAGCCCGGCGGGGCCGGCGCCGACAACCGCCACTTTCTTGCCCGTCTTCACCTTGGGCGGCTGCGGCTGCACCCAGCCCTCGGCCCAGGCGCGGTCGATGATGGCGTGCTCGATGGACTTGATGCCCACCGCGTCGTCATTGACGTTCAGCGTGCAGGCCGCCTCGCAAGGTGCGGGGCAGATGCGGCCGGTGAACTCGGGGAAGTTGTTGGTGCTGTGCAGCACGCGGATGGCGTTGTGCCAGTCTTCCGGGCGGCCCTTGTAGACCAGGTCGTTGAAGTCCGGAATGATGTTGTTGACCGGGCAGCCGCTGTTGCAGAAGGGCGTGCCGCAGTCCATGCAGCGCGCACCCTGCTGCTTGGCCTGCTCGACGTTCAGGCCGATGACGAATTCCTTGTAGTTCTTGACGCGAGCGGGGACGGGCTCGTAGCCCTCTTCCAGGCGCTCGTACTCCATGAAGCCGGTGACTTTTCCCATGCTCCCTCTCCTCAGACCTTGGCGGTGACAACGGCTTCAGGCGCCTTGGCCTGAGCGATGGTTTGTGCGGCTTCCCGGGCGGCGTTGATCTCGCCCAGCGCGCGGCGGTATTCGTTCGGGAACACCTTGATGAACTTGCCACGCGCCTCGGCCCAGTGATCGAGGATGTCGCGCGCGCGCTGGCTGCCGGTCCAGCGGTGGTGGTCTTCCAGCAGCTTCTTCAGGATGGCCTCGTCGGTCTGGGCCTCGCGGTCCACGCCGTCGACACCCTTGGTGCGGTGCCAGATGGCCTTGTCGACGCTGGCCTCCTGCTCCTGCCCGGTCTGCAGCTTTTCCAGCGAGACCATGCTGGTGTTGCAGCGCTTGGCGAAGTGGCCGTCCTCGTCATAGACGTAGGCGATGCCGCCGCTCATGCCGGCGGCGAAGTTGCGGCCGGTCTTGCCCAGCACGGCGACGGTGCCGCCGGTCATGTATTCGCAGCCATGGTCGCCCGTGCCTTCGACAACCGCCGTCGCACCCGACAAGCGCACCGCGAAGCGCTCGCCAGCCACACCACGGAAGAAGGCCTCGCCGCGCGTCGCGCCGTACAGCGCAGTGTTGCCGACGATGATGTTCTTGGTCGCGTCGCCGCGGAAGTCGATGCTCGGGCGCACGACGACGCGGCCACCCGACATGCCCTTGCCGGTGTAGTCGTTGGCGTCCCCGATCAGGTAGAAGGTGATGCCCTGGGCCAGGAAGGCGCCGAAGCTCTGGCCGCCGGTGCCTTCCATCTGGATGAAGATGGTGTGGTCGGGCAGGCCCTCGGGCTTCTGGCGGATCAGTTCGCCGGACAGACGCGCACCGACCGAGCGGCGCACGTTGGTCACCTCTTGCATGAACTGCACCTTCTCGCCCTTTTCGAAGGCGGGCAGGCACTTCTCGATGAGCTTCACATCCAGCGCACGCTCCAGGCCGTGGTCCTGCACATCGTTGTGGATGCGAGCGACGTCAGCGGGAACGTTGGGGCGATGGAAGATGCGGCCGAAGTCCAGGCCCTTGGCCTTCCAGTGCGAGATGGCCTTCTTGGTGTCCAGCCAGTCACTGCGACCGATCAGTTCGTCGAACTTGCGCACGCCGAGCTGGGCCATGATCTGGCGCGCTTCCTCGGCGACGAAGAAGAAGTAGTTGACGACATGCTCAGGGCGGCCGGTGAACTTTTTGCGCAGCACCGGGTCCTGCGTGGCCACGCCCACCGGGCAGGTGTTGAGGTGGCACTTGCGCATCATGATGCAGCCCTCGGCCACCAGCGGCGCGGTGGCGAAGCCGAACTCATCGGCGCCCAGCAGTGCGCCGACAACGACGTCACGGCCGGTCTTCATCTGGCCATCGGCCTGTACGCGCACGCGGCCGCGCAGGCGGTTCAGCACCAGGGTCTGCTGCGCTTCGGCCAAGCCCAGCTCCCAGGGCGTGCCACAGTGCTTGATGGACGACCAGGGCGAGGCGCCGGTGCCGCCGTCGTGACCGGCGATGACGATGTGGTCGGCCTTGCACTTGGCCACGCCTGTTGCCACCGTGCCCACACCGACTTCCGACACCAGCTTGACCGACACGTCCGCCTTCGGGTTGACGTTCTTCAGGTCATGGATGAGCTGGGCCAGGTCTTCGATGGAGTAGATGTCGTGGTGAGGCGGCGGACTGATGAGGCCGACACCGGGCACCGAGTGGCGCAGCATGCCGATGTACTCGGACACCTTGCCGCCGGGCAGCTGTCCGCCTTCACCGGGCTTGGCGCCCTGGGCCATCTTGATCTGGATCTGGTCGGCACTGACCAGGTATTCGGTCGTGACGCCGAAGCGGCCCGAGGCCACCTGCTTGATCTTGGAGCGCAGCGAGTCGCCGTCCTTCAGCTCGTAGTCGACGGCGATGACCTTGCCGTCGATCACGTCGCTGATCTTGGTGCCATCGGTGATCTTGATGCCCTTGAGCTCGTTGCGATAGCGCGCCGGGTCTTCGCCGCCCTCACCCGTGTTGCTCTTGCCGCCGATGCGGTTCATGGCGACGGCCAGCGTGGCATGCGCCTCGGTGGAGATGGAGCCCAGCGACATGGCGCCGGTGGCGAAGCGCTTGACGATGTCGGCGGCCGACTCGACCTCCTCCAGCGGCACGGCCTTGGCCGGGTCGAACTTGAACTCGAACAGGCCACGCAGCGTCATGTGACGCTTGCTCTGGTCGTTGATGAGCTGGGCGTAGTCCTTGTAGGTCTCGAACTTGCCCGAGCGTGCCGCATGCTGCAGCTTGGCGATGGCATCGGGCGTCCACATGTGCTCTTCGCCGCGGGTGCGCCAGGCGTATTCGCCGCCGGTCTCCAGCATGCTGTCCAGCAGCGGGTCGTCGCTGAAGGCGGCCTCGTGCATGCGGATGGCCTCTTCAGCCACCTCGAACACGCCGATGCCGCCGACCTGGGTGGGCGTGCCGCGGAAGTACTTCTCGACGAAGTCGCGCTGCAGGCCGATGGCCTCGAAGATCTGCGCGCCGCAGTAGGACATGTAGGTCGAGATGCCCATCTTGGACATGATCTTGGAGAGACCCTTGCCCACGGCCTTGATGTAGTTGTAGCGGGCCTGCTCGGCCGTCAGCTTGGGCGGCAGCTCGTCCTTCATCGCCTCGAGCGTTTCCAGCGCGAGGTAGGGGTGGACGGCCTCGGCGCCATAACCGGCCAACACGGCGAAGTGGTGCACCTCGCGCGCGGTACCGGTCTCGACCACCAGGCCGGCCGTCGTGCGCAGGCCTTCACGCACCAGGTGGTGATGGACGGCCGACAGGGCCAGCAGCGCCGGAATGGCGATGCGGTCGGCGCTGAGGTGGCGGTCCGTGATGATGAGAATGTTGTGGCCGGTCTTGATGGCGTCCACGGCCGAAGCGCACAGCGAGGCGAGCTGGGCTTCGACACCCGCGCGGCCCCAGTCGCGCGGGTAGGTAATGTCCAGCTCGCTGGGCTTGAACTTGCCGTTGGTGGGCTTCTCGATGCCGCGCAGGCGCGCCATGTCGTCGAAGTCCAGGATGGGCTGGCTGACTTCAAGCCGCATCGGTGGGTTGATCGCGTTGATGTCCAGCAGGTTCGGCTTGGGGCCGATGAAGCTGTTCAGCGACATCACGATGTTTTCGCGGATCGGGTCGATCGGCGGGTTTGTGACCTGGGCGAAGAGCTGCTTGAAGTAGTTGTAGAGCGGCTTGTTTTTGCCCGACAGCACCGCCAGCGGCGAGTCGTTGCCCATCGAGCCGATGCCCTCTTCGCCATTGGCGGCCATCGGCGCAAGCAGGAATTTGATGTCTTCCTGCGTGGTGCCAAAGGCCTGCTGGCGGTCCAGCAGCGACGTGGTGGAGCCGGGGCGGACGGCTTCCGGCACGGTGATGTCGTCCAGCTTGACGCGGACGTTCTCGATCCACTGGCGGTAGGGGCGCGCGTTGGCGAATTGGTTCTTCAGTTCCTCGTCGTCGACGATGCGGCCCTGCTCCAGGTCGATGAGGAACATCTTGCCGGGCTGCAGGCGCCACTTCTTGACGATCTTCGCTTCGGGAATCGGCAGCACGCCGGACTCGGACGCCATGACGACGAGGTCGTCGTCGGTGATGCAGTAGCGGGCCGGCCGCAGGCCGTTGCGGTCCAGCGCGGCGCAGACCTGGCGGCCATCGGTGAAGGCCATGGCGGCGGGGCCGTCCCAGGGCTCCATCATGGCGGCGTGGTACTCGTAGAAGGCGCGGCGGCGCTCGTCCATGCCTTCGTGCTGCTCCCAGGCTTCCGGGATCATCATCATGGCCGCGTGGGCGAGCGGGTAGCCGGCCATCGTCAGCAGCTCAAGCGCGTTGTCGAAGGTGGCCGTGTCGGACTGGTGCTCGAAGCTGATGGGGTAGAGCTTCTTCAGGTCGTCGCCCAGCACAGGCGACTTCATGACGCCTTCACGCGCGCGCATCCAGTTGAAGTTGCCCTTGACCGTGTTGATCTCGCCGTTGTGGCAGACCATGCGGTAGGGGTGGGCCAGCGGCCACTCGGGGAAGGTGTTGGTGGAGAAGCGCTGGTGGACCAGAGCGATGGCGGAGACGACGCGCGGGTCGGCCAGGTCCAGGTAGTACTTGCCGACCTGGTCGGCCAGCAGCAGGCCCTTGTAGATGACGGTGCGGCAGCTCATGCTGGGCACGTAGTACTCGCGGCTGTGCGTGAGCTTGAGCGCCTGGATGGCGCTGGAGGCGGTCTTGCGGATGACGTAGAGCTTTCGCTCCAGCGCGTCGGGCACGATGATGTCCGGGCCGCGGCCGATGAAGATCTGGCGGATCACCGGCTCCTTCTCGCGCACGGTGGGCGACATCGGCATCTCGCGGTCCACCGGCACATCGCGCCAGCCGATCAGCACCTGGCCTTCGGCCTTGATGGCGCGCGCGAGTTCCTGCTCGCAGGCTAGGCGGGACGCGGCTTCTTTCGGCAGGAAGATCATGCCAACGCCGTACTCACCGGGCGGCGGCAGGTTGATGCCCTGCTTGCCCATCTCGGCGCGGTAATACTCGTCGGGGATCTGAATCAGGATGCCAGCGCCGTCGCCCATCAGCTTGTCGGCACCCACCGCGCCGCGGTGATCCAGGTTCTCCAAGATCTTCAGACCTTGCTGGACGATGTGGTGCGCCTTTTGGCCCTTGATATGAGCCACGAAGCCCAGGCCGCACGCATCTTTCTCATTGCCGGGCCGGTAAAGCCCGTGCTCGGTGACGTCTTGGATTTCGGACTGAATCTGCGCGGCGTGGCTCATGGCGCCCTCCTGGAACACAACAGGGCGGAGCGTACTGCAGCGCAGCAAAGGCGGCAACTTGATTAAAGTGGGGTCAGTGTCAATTATTTTCGAACAGAGACAGCCGTTCTAATAAATTAGGGTCAGATCAATTGGCGTTTGACGCTGAGAGCTTGCGAGGGCGGCCCCGTGGTCGCTTGTTCACTACAGGTCCGTGATCAATCGCCAGCGGTTTGAGGAATGCATCACTCCCGACGGGCCGCCCTCGCAGCACCGACTCCGTAAACAGAGCTTGTTCATCTGCCGGGACGCCCTGGTCTGTAAAGGCTCGGTAGGCATGCTCGCGTTCGAAAGGCGTGTTGCCCAAAGACCAATAGCGCTCGTGTTCAGTGACTAAAGCTTGCCGGCCCAAGCCGAGATGGTGGGCGGCACTGGACCATGTCCATTGCGCCGGCTCTGCACAAAGGCCGGCGCGCACGGGATTGAGTTCGATATAGCGCATGCAGGCCAGCAAGTGCCGCTCGCCTTCGATGAGCCCGGCACGGAAGCGCCCTTCCCAGAGGGTGCCGCTACGCTGATGCCTCGCGTTGAACCACCCCACGTAGCGGCGGCCGAGAGCCTGCATCATCCGACTCAGCGCTTCCGAAGCTGGGGGCGTCACCAGGAGATGGAAATGGTTGTCCATCAACACATAGGCATGGATGGCGACGCTGTATTGCGCGGCTACATCGGCCAGTACCGTCAGCAGCTGCTGTCGATCAAGATCGCTGAAGAAGATCGCCTGGCGATTGTTGCCGCGCAAGACGACATGGTGGGGCTGACCCGAAAGGATCAAGCGAGGAAGTCGAGCCATGGCAGTTCCTTGGTGGCAAACCGAAGGTCAGCAGGATATCGACTCCGACCCCTTTTCAAGCTCAGAAGAGGCTCAACCCGGTCAGGCGGTGATGCTCGCGGATAGCAAATCGATCCGTCATGCCGGCGATGTAGTCAGCGCAGGCGCGCTCCCGGTCGGCGCGCTCCGCGAAGTCGGATGGCATTTGCGCAGGGTCGGAAGAATAGGCCGCGAACAGATCGCGCAGCACCTGCTCGGCACGGGCGCGGGTCGACTGCACCTGGGCATGACGGTAGAGGTTGGCGAAGAGGAAGCGCTTGAGGGCCGTGCTCTTCGCCCGCATGTCAGCGCTGAAACGAATCAAGGGCCTTTCGGCACCGCGCACGGCATTGCCGTCGGCCGGCCTGGCCTCGGCCAGCGCCTCGCGCGTTGAATCGATGATGTCGTAGACCTGGGCCGAGAGCATGCGCCTGATCGTCTCGAACAAGAGCCGCTTGCCGGTCAGATGCGGGTGGGCATCCAGCGCGGCGCGCCAATACTGCCGCACCAGTTCCACTTCCAGCAGTTGCTCCAGCTCGATCAGCCCGGATCGCACCCCGTCGTCGACGTCATGCGCGTTGTAGGCCACCTCGTCGGCGAGGTTGCAGAGCTGGGCCTCCAAGCTAGGCTGCCCGCCGTGCAGAAAGCGCGTGGCAACGCCGCCGGGCTCGCCTGCTTCGAGGATCTCGGCATTGCGGTGCGAGCAATGCTTGAGGATGCCTTCGCGGGTTTCGAAGCAGAGGTTGAGGCCGTCGAAAGCGGGGTAGCGCTGCTCCAGCTGGTCGACCACGCGCAGCGATTGCAGGTTGTGCTCGAAGCCGCCATGGCCACGCATGCAATCGTCCAGCACATCCTGACCCGCGTGACCGAAAGGCGTGTGGCCGAGGTCATGCGCCAGCGCGACCGCTTCGACCAAGTCTTCATCCAGGCCGAGACTGCGCGCGATGGACCGGCCCAGCTGAGCCACCTCCAGCGAATGTGTCAGCCGCGTGCGGAACAGGTCGCCTTCATGGTTCAGGAAGACCTGGGTCTTGTAGACCAGGCGCCGGAACGCCGTGCTGTGGATGATGCGGTCGCGGTCGCGCTGGAACTCGCTGCGCGTCGGCGCTGCAGGTTCGGGCAGCCGCCGGCCGCGGCTGCGCGCGGGGTCCGCGGCATAGGCCGGGCAAACGGGTGACATCAGGCTGCTCCGTGGGCCGCCAGCATGTCTGCAATAACCGCGTCGGGCACGGCATGCAGGCCGGCCTGGCCCAGCGACTCTATGAGCACAAAGCGGATGGCCCCGGACTCAGCCTTCTTGTCGACGCGCATCAGTTGCAGATAGCGCTCGGTGCCGAGCTTGGGCGGCTGCACCGGCAGGCCGGCGCGTTCGATCAGCACCCGCAAACGGTCGACGAAAGCCGCTGGCGTCAAGCCCATGCGCGCGGACAGGTCGGCGGCAAGCACCATGCCGCAGGCGACCGCCTCACCGTGCAGCCATTTGCCATAGCCAAGGCCGGCCTCGATGGCATGACCGACCGTGTGGCCGAAGTTCAGGATGGCGCGCAGGCCCTGCTCCCTCTCGTCCTGGCCGACCACGTCGGCCTTGATTTCGCAGCTGCGCCGCACGGCATAGCCCAGGACTGCCTTGTCGCGGGCAAGCAGCGCATCCAGGTTGTCCTCGATCCAGCACAGGAAACCGGCATCGGCAATCGGGCCGTACTTGATCACCTCGGCGAGACCGGCGCGCAACTCGCGATCCGGCAGGCTGTCCAGCACGTCGAGGTCAGCGATGACACGTTCCGGCTGGTAGAAGGCGCCGAGCATGTTCTTGCCGAGCGGATGGTTGATGGCCGTCTTGCCCCCGACCGATGAATCGACCTGGGCCAGCAGCGTCGTCGGCACCTGCACGAAGGGCACACCGCGCATATAGATGGCGGCAGCGAAACCCGTCATGTCACCGATGACGCCGCCACCGAGGGCAAACAACACCGTCTTGCGGTCCAGCGCCTCGCCCAACAGGTGGTCGCAGATGCGGTTGAGGCTGGCCCAGTCCTTGTGCTCCTCGCCATCGGGCAGCGCGACGAGGTCGACACGAGCATAGACGCCCTGCAGGCGCTCCCGCAGGCGCGCGGCGTAAAGCGGCGCGACGGTATCGTTGCTGACAATGACAGCCGCCGCCGCCTTGGGCAGGCCCTGCCAGCTTGCGGCCTCGTCGAGCAGGCCGGAGCCGATGCGAATCTCGTAGTTGCGGTCGTCGGGAAGGCGGATGCGGACGGTATCAGTGGCAGGCATGCGGCCAAGTGTATGAGGCGCCCCGCCGCCCACGCCCGCTCAAGCGTGCATCAAAGCGGCTCGGCGCCGACGGTCGCGGCCACCCGGGTTGGGTCAAGCAGCCCGGCCAGCTCCAACTGCATCAAGGCCATGTTGACGAGGGCATGCACGGACGGCCTGGCGCTTTCGAGCACGTAATGCGCGCAGCGTCGGTACAGCGGGTCTCGCTGGTGGTGCAGTTCGCGCAACTTGGCCAGCGGGTCGCGCACCTGCAGCAAGGGCCGCGTCGTGTCGTGACGAAGTCGGCGGAACAGGTCTTCGGGCGTGGAGCGCAGGTAAAGCACCGTCGCGCCCTCATGGAGCAGTTCCCGATTTCGCTCGCGCAACACCGCCCCACCGCCGGTGGCCAGCACACGGTCGCCGGAACGGGCGATCAAGTCGGCGATGACTTCGGTTTCCACGTCCCGGAAGGCTTCCTCCCCATGCCGCTCGAAGAACTGCTTGATGCTGCCGCCAATGCGCAGCTCGATCTCGTGGTCCGAATCGACAAAAGGCACGCCGATTTGGCGTGCCAGTTGTTTACCGACGGTGGACTTGCCACCGCCGGGCATGCCGACGAGGGCGATCACTTCACCTCGGGTCAGTGCAACTGCCTGAACTGCCATAAGGACTGATCACGAAAGGAGGGGCCGTCTCCGAAGTGAGATCGCTTGCAGCAACAGGCAGTTCCGCATAGGTGTAAACGTAGTTCACCACGACATTCGCGTACGTAGGTGGGACCGCTGCCACCGCTTGAGCCACAAGACTTGCATACGACCGCGACGGTAGCAGCACCGGCACACCAATGGGGTAGTAGGCCGGCGGGCTTACGACGCCTGCGGCAGTGACCGTGATCTTGAAGCTCACCCAACTACCCAAACTCTTAGGGTATTCCAATTGGAGTACCGCGACCCCGTTTGCATCAGTCTTCGTAGCTCCAACGAGCGTGATTGCGACGTCGGACTTGCGAGGATCCAACTGCTTGTTACCGTTGATATCTTCGCCCCCGTCAATGACTCCATTGCGATTCAGATCTTCATTCGGGCAAATTGCATTCAGTTCACCCAACGTTGCCGTGCTAGAGAAAAGGGCAGCATAGTCACCGCGGGGCGCTCGCTCCCAGCGCGTTGCACCCCGGTTGTATTGCCAGAACCCTTTCAGATTACTACCAAGATCCAACGATGGGGTGATCTGTACATCGGCCTTCGGATTGCCTGCAGAGTCGACAACAAGAACGACATACTTCTTGAGGTAGGTCAAACCGGAAGGACCGTTGCTGATCGTGTTGTCTGTACCAATCGAGATCGACACTGGATTCGAAACGATCGTCAAAGTGGTCGACAGCAATTGGCCGCCCGCACCTGCGCAATTGGTGGCAGAGTCGGTCGGAGCAAAATCGGTCGTCTTCCAGCAGGCCTGGATCGTCACGCCGTTCGTGGGGCTGCTCACACCGCCAGGGGCGTACGTTGTCGAGGCTGTACCAGAGGTATCGGAAAGGACCGTGTTACTGCCTGAACTGATAGCGCCGGTTCCGTTGTCACCTACAACCCTGAACAGCACACGAATGTTCGGGATGGGCGCATTGCTGCCATCACGGAAAAACGCGTTGACCGTTACCTGGTTGCTAGTGTTTGCCGTGTTAACGGCAACCACATCGGCCGAAAGGTTTAACGCCGTGGCAGCGGGGTTTGTTGCAACCGGCACGGTCGTGCTTCCGCCTCCCGGAATGGGTATCGTGACGGTGGACTCAACGCCGCCTGCAGAAGCCTTGATCGTCAGACTGGTGCCGGGTGCGTTGGGCGTGACGTACTCAAACTTGTAGCCCCCATTCAGGTCCGTGTTGCCTGTACGACTAGTGACGCCTTCGCCAGAGACGCTGATAGGCACGCCCGTCATCGGGTTGCTGTTCACATCAGTCAGCGTGTATTGCACAGTACCCGTTGAGCCGACGGCTGCAACGGCGGGCACAGGACTAGCCTGAGAGAAGCGCGCACCCGTGACCTGGAAGGCAGCCGTCCGCGTCAATGTGCCACTCGTCGCGACGATGGTGATAGGACGGTTCGAGCGGTCCTGGCCAATGCTGACCGTACCCGTTACTTGACCGTTAGCATTGGTTTGGTTGGAAGGCGCTACAAGAAAGGCACTCGCGTCTGACACAGACAATTGGACAGGGATGCCCTGCAAAGCGTTTCTGTTCGCGTCCACTGCGGTTGCAGTAGCGACGACCGTCCGGCTGCCGGAGTTGTCGATGTTGGTTGCGCTCAGCGTCAGCGTAAGGTCATTGGCCTGGGGATTTGTCGGTGACGAATTCTGGACGACGTTAAACGTCACGGCGCGCGAAACGGCTCCGGAGGTGACCGTCAGAGTCACGGGCCTAGCGGAAGTGTCAGATCCCTGTGTGATGATTGCCGTCAACACACCGGTTTGCGCGTTTGTGGCGTTAGCCGCAGGCGTCACCAAGGCATTTGCGTTCACGCCAAAGCTGACCGGCACACCACCGACGGCGACGCGATTCGCATCTATTGACGTGACCGTCGCCGTAACAGAGTCAGATCCGGAATTCGTCAGGGTGTTCTTGCTAAGCACGACGACCAGATCGGACGCCACCGCACTGGCCGCGCCAGATGGGCTTGACGCCCCAGTACCGGGGCCAACGACCGGCGTGCCGGCATCGCCACCACCACCGCCGCACGCTGTCAGCACTCCAACAACTACACCACCAACAAGCGCACGAATCGCGCCACGGCGCCAAGCATCAAACTTCATCATTCGGATCACTCCCGTGTGCAGCTAACGCAGCCGCCACATCATCTGTTCAGGAATCTCAACGCACCGTCGCCCGCTCGCTGACCACCTTGGGTGTCAGGAAGATCAACAGCTCGGTCTTGGAAGTCGTACGGGTCTTGTTCTTGAACAAGTTGCCCAGATAAGGCACATCGCCCAGGACCGGCACCTTGTTGATGGTCTCGCCCTCGTCCTGCGTGTAGATGCCGCCGATGACCACAGTGCCGCCGTTCTCGACCAGCACCTGCGTCTGGGCATGCTTGGTGTTGATGGCATAGCCCTGGGGCGTCAAGGTGCCGCGGCTGTCCTTGTTGACGTCGACGTTCAGGATGACGCTGCCCTCAGGCGTGATCTGCGGCGTGACCTCAAGCTTGAGATTGGCCTTGCGGAAGGCGATGGACGTCGCGCCGCTGGCTGTTGCTACCTGATAAGGCAGCTCCTCACCCTGCTCGATGACGGCCTTGACTTGGTCCGCCGTGATGATGCGCGGGCTGGAGACCACCTTGCCCTTGCCATCGGACTCAAGCGCCGAAAGCTCCAGGTTCAGGAAGCGGTTGGCCGTGGCGCTGAAGAGCGACAGCGCAATGGTCTGTGCGACGGCGCCGGAGAAGCTGTCAGACGAAGTGTTAGCCGGCAGGTTGACGAACTGCGTGTTGTTGTAGTTCGACGCCACACCCTGGTTGGTCTGCGAACCGACGCCGTTGTAGTTGCCGCCAACCGTCACATAGTTGCCGCCACCGACCGAGTAGCCGGGGATGCCGCCCTGCTGCCCGCGCAGGTCGTTGACGCCGAGCTTGAGGCCGAGTGCCCGGCCGAAGCGGTCATTGGCCTCGACGATGCGGGCTTCGATCAACACCTGCCGCACCGGGATGTCGATCTTGGCGATCATGGCCTGGATCTCTTCGAGCTTGCTCGGGATGTCGGACACGAAAAGCTGGTTGGTGCGCGGCTCGAAGATGACGCTGCCGCGCGGCGACAGGATCTTCGTGCCCGAACCGCCGCCGCTGCCGCCACTGCTGCCACCACCGCTGCCCGAGGTCGTGCCCTGGCCGGTCAGGCCCTTGGCGATGTCCTCTGACTTCACATAGTTGAGCTGGAACGACTGGGTGCGCAGCGGCTCCAGCTGAGCAATGGCCGCCTTCGCTTCCAGGTCGAGCTTTTCCTTGGCCGCCAACTCTTCCTTCGGCGCAATCCACAGCACGTTGCCGGACTTCTTCAGCCCCAGGCCCTTGGCCTGCATGATGATGTCCAGCGCCTGGTCCCAGGGAACGTCCTTCAGGCGAAGCGTAACGCTGCCGGTCACGGTGTCGCTGGTGACGACGTTGAAGTTCGTGAAGTCGGCAATGACTTGCAGCAGCGCCCGAACCTCGATGTTCTGGAAGTTCAGCGACAGCTTGTCGCCGGCATAGCCAGGCCCTTGGGTCAACTTGTTGGGGTCGACCTTCAACGGCCGCACTTCCAGCACAAACTGGTTGTCGCTTTGGTAGGCGCTGTGCTCCCAGCTGCCGCTCGGCTGCACGACCATGCGTACACGATCACCCGTCTGGGTGGTTGTGATCATCTGCACCGGCGTACCGAAGTCCACGACGTCGATCCTGCGACGCAGGTTCTCGGGCAGGCTGGAGCGCAAGAACTCGACGACGAGGTTTTGCCCTTGCTGCTGGATGTCAACACCGACCTGGTTGCTCGGCAAGTTGACGACGACTCGGCCGGCACCGTCGGCGCCGCGACGGAAGTCGATGTCCCGCAGTTGCTGAGGTGCGGCATTCAGGCTTTGCGCGAAGTGCACCGGCTCACCGGGAGCCTGTGCCTGCACAGGCGCAGCATCCAGCACGACGACCAGTGAATTGCCTTCCAGCTTGGCGGTATAGCCGGACGCGTTGCGCAAGTTCAGCACGATGCGCGAGCGGTCGCCCGCCTGCGCGACATTCGCCGAGCGCAGATTGCCCTGGTTGATGTCCACCTGGTTTCGGCCGATGCCATTGACGACTCCTGGCAAATCGAGGGCGATGCGCGGTGGCGTCTGGATCGTGAACCCCCTCGGCAAGGCCGTTAGAGGTTCGCTCAATTCAATCCGAACGACCTCGACGCCAGCCTGCTGGTTGGTGTTGATCGCGCGTATCTGCGTCTGCGCCCATGCCGCAGGCGAAGCCAGCAGCGTGAGCGCGATTCCCAGCAACCAGCCACTGCCCATCGACTTGCTCTCCTGCGTTGTCCTATTCATCGTCCCTTCTCCTGTAGCTGGAGGGTACTGGTGCGCTCGATCCACTCGCCCGCAGCGTCCTGGACGACTTCTCGCAACGTGATCTCGGTTTCGGTGATCTTGGTGATGCGGCCAAAGTTCTGGCCGAGGTAATCACCGGCCCGCACTTGGTAAAGCAGACTGTCAACACGCAGCAATGCATAACGCCTGGCATCCCTGGTCAGACTGCCGACCATGCTCATGTTGTCCAACGGATAGGCCTCCAGCGGTTCTTTGCGCCGGCTGATCTCGGCCGTCAGCAGGGAGTTCGGCTGAGCGGCCTCCTGCTTGATGGCGACGCTGAGCTTTTGCGGGCTGAACGGATCCGCGCCAGTGCCAGACTCGTACGGCTGAGGCAGGAATTTCTTGGGAGGCAACAGCGGCGTGACAGTGGCCTTGGCCTCCTTGCGCTGCTGTTCCATCCACTGGTGCAACTCCTCGACGTCGCTGCCGCAACCGGCAAGCGCCACTGCGCTGCAAAGAGCAATCGTCAGGCGCTTCATTTCTTGGCCCCCGCCTTGGCTGCTGCTTTCCGCTGCTCGGCCACTTCGGCGGAGTCCAGATAGCGGTAGGTGCGCGCCGTTGCTTCCATGCTGAGGGCGCCATTCGCGTCGCGCGCACCGGCCGGTGCCAGCACGACGACGTTGTGCAAGGTGACGATGCGCGAGAGGTTGGACACATCGGCGGCGAACGAACCGATGTCGTGATAGCGGCCGGACACTTTGACCGCAATCGGCAGCTCGGCGTAGTAGTCCTTGATCAGCACCTGGCCGGGCCTGAAGAGTTCGAACTGCAAGCCGCGCCCCACACCTGCACTGCTGATGTCAGACAGCAGGGAGTCGATCTCAGCCTTGCCAGGCAGCTGCTTCTCAAGCTGCGTCACGTATTCCTCAACCTGGCTCTTCTGCTTGCGAAGCTCGGGCAAATTGACGGCTTGGGCAAGCTTGCTTTGGTAGTCCTGACGCAGTTGCGGCTCGCGGGCGCGCTCTGCATCCAGGCCGGCCTCCTCATCAGCCAGCAAGAAAAAGTAGCCCAGGGCAACCACGACGAGCATCACGGCCAGCGACGCAGCCAACTTGGGCAGCAGCGGCCACTGTCCGGGCTCCTTCGGGTTCAGGCCCTGGAACTGGCCCGCCATCTCGGCGAACCAGGCGTTCAGGTCAAATTTTGATGTGGAGGCAGCCATGGTCGGTCAGCTCTTCTTCGGCGCCGATGCGCCCGGCGCGCCCGGCGTTCCGGCGGCGTTCTCGCGGGGCGGCGTCTTGATCGAAACCTTCATCGAGAAGTCGAGCAGGCGGCGCTGGTCGCGCGTATTCGTCGTGACATTGGCCAGCTTCACTTCGATCAGGTCCGGCTGCTCCAGCCACTCGGAGCTGCGCGATACGTTGCGAAGGAACTCCGAGACGCGCTCGTTCGTCTGCGCGATGCCGCTGACGGTGACCACCTTTTCCGCCTGCCGGATGGCCGTCAGATAAACACCTTCAGGGGCCAGGCGAGCCAGATCGTTCAAAAGTTGCACCGGGGTGTTGCGGTCAGTCTGCAGGTCTTCGACAGCGCGCTGGCGAGACTTGAGCGACTCGATTTCAGTCTTCAAGTCAGCGATGTCCTTGATCTGCGCTTCGAGCCGCGTGATTTCGGTCTGGATGAACTGGTTGCGCGACTGCTGCTCGGACGTGAGGAACTGAAGCAGCAGAAAAACCGCAACCACTATCCCGGCACCGACCAGCCCGGCCAAGCCGAGCCCTGCAAAAAAAGCCGCCTTGCGCCGCTTGCGTCGCTCTTCGCGGTAAGGCAGCAGGTTGATCAGGATCACTGGAAAAACCTCCGCATCGCGAGGCCGCAGGCAGTCAGGTAAGACGGCGCCTCACGACGCAGCTTCGGTTCGCGGACTGCCGAGCCCATCGCCATGTTCTCGAAAGGATTGACCACCATGCAGGCAAAGCCAGTCAAATCGGTCACGCGCTCCTTGAGACCCGGCAACGTGGCCGTGCCGCCGGCCAGCATCACATAGTGGACCTTGTGATGCGGCGTGCTGGTGAAGAAGTACTGCAGGGCTCGCCCGATTTCCTGAGACAGACTGTCGACGAAGGGGTTGAGCACGCCGCTCTCGTAGTCTTCAGGCAGCTCGTTGGCTAGCTTCTTCTGTTCGGCTTCCTCAAAGGAGAAGCCGTATTGCCGTGAGATGAGCTGCGTCAGCTGCGAGCCGCCAAACGACTGGTCGCGGTCATAGAGCAACTCGTCATCGCGCAGGACCTTCAGGCTGGTCGTGTCGGCCCCGATCTCGAACAGCGCGACCAGCGCATCCCGGCCCTCGTTGGGCAGCGCAGCGATGAGGCGGCCCATCGCCATCCGCGAGGCGTGCGACTCGATGTCCAGAACCACAGGCCTCAAGCCTGCGGCTTCAGCCAGGCCCTGCCGGTCCTGCACGCGGTCCTTGCGCGACGCAGCGATCAGCACCTCGACGTCGCCGACAGAGGTCGGGCTCGGTCCGATGACGCAAAAGTCCAGACTGACTTCATCCAGCGAAAACGGGATGTACTGGTTGGCTTCGGCCTCGACCTGCAACTCGAGCTCTTCCTCGCGCAGGCCGGCGGGCAGCATGATCTTTTTCGTGATGACGGCCGACTGCGGCATGGCCAGCGCCGCGTCACGGGTTTTGCTGCCGCTGCGCGCCACGACGCGCCGGACAGCGTCGGCGACCTCATCGAACTTCTCGATCTGGCCGTCAGCGATCCAACCCTTCTCAAAGGGTTCGCTGGCAAAACGCTCGAGCACGAGTTCGCCACTCTTGGTCTGACTCAATTCCACCAGCTTGACGCTGGAAGAGCTGATATCTAGGCCAATCAAGGCGGGGTGCTTGCGACCCAAAAGTGCGTCAAGTATTCCCATGCCCTTTGTTCCCGACACGCGAGTTACGTTTCGGACTATTAATAAGTTACTTGAATGCTAGCAGCAAAGCCGTTGACACCGAACGGAATTCCGGCCCGAGCTGGTAACGCCACGTTGCTAAACATACACGAATCAACAAGATTGCAAGCTCCTGAAAAACACAGGGGAAGCGGTGGTTTGACACGTCGTCCAGAACGGGAATCGGTTACGCGGCTGCGCGGAGGCCTCCTTCCTATAATCCGCCGCCTCCTCCCAACGCGCTTGCCGCGCGCCCTGCCGGCTCATGAATGACAAGCCTCGATCCGCTGCGTCCAGCAAGTCTTCCGCAGCCAATGCCGGCTCCTCTACCGCCACTCACCCCACTCTGCCGCTAGGCGCCCGTCTGGGTCATCTGGCGCTATGGGCCTTGGGGCTGCTCGGCGGTGCGGTTGCAGCCATGTTCCTGCTGCTCGCCTTGGCACTGGCCCTGGCCTACCCTGCTCTGCCAGACATCGGCGGCCTGACCGACTACCGACCCAAGCTGCCGATGCGCGTGCTGTCGAGTGACGGCGTCCTGATGGGCGAGTTCGGTGAAGAGCGCCGCAGCTATCGCCCCATCCAGCAGATTCCCAAGGTGATGCAGGAGGCCGTCCTCGCCATCGAGGACGCGCGCTTCTACGAGCACGGCGGCGTCGACTACCTCGGCGTGATCCGCGCGGGCCTGGCCAATGTGGGTGAGTCACGCAGCCAGGGCGCGTCGACGATCACGATGCAGCTGGCGCGCAACTTCTATCTGTCTACCGAGAAGACCTTCACCCGCAAGATCTACGAGATCCTGCTCGCGCTGAAGATCGAGGCGGCCCTGCCCAAAGAGAAGATCCTCGAGATCTACATGAACCAGATCTTCCTTGGCCACCGCGCCCACGGTTTTGCGGCGGCCAGCGAGATCTACTTCGGCAAGCCGCTCGACAAGGTCAGCGTTGCCGAGGCCGCCATGCTGGCCGGCCTGCCCAAGGCGCCTTCGGCCTACAACCCCATCAACAACCCCCGCCGCGCGACGATCCGCCAGCAATACATCATCGAGCGGATGTACGAGACGGGCTTCATCACCGAGGAGCAGCGCGACGCTGCCAAGGTTGAAAAGCTGCGCATCCGCCCGGTCGTGGAATCGGTCTCGCATGCGGAATTCGTCGCCGAGGCTGCGCGCCAACTCATATTCAGCCAGTACGGCGACGAGGCCTATTCACGCGGCCTGAATGTCTACCTGACGCTGAACAGCGCCGAACAGAACACGGCCTACCGCGCGTTGCGCCGCGGCATCCTGGACTACGAGAAGCGTCAGGTTTACCGCGGACCCGAGGCCTACGCCGATCTGCCACGTGACGCCAAGGAGCTGGACGCCCGCGTTGCCGAAGCGCTGAGCGACCACCCCGCCAACGACGAGTTGCTGGCGGCCGTCGTGCTGGAGGCCGATCCGAAGAAGGTCACCGCCGTGTTGCAGAGCGGCGAGGCCGTGGTCATCACTGGCGACGGCCTTAGGCCGGCCACGTCGGGCCTGTCGGACAAGGGCAATCCCAAGACGCGCATTCGCCGCGGCGCGGTCATCCGCGTCGTCAAGGGCCCAAAGCAGAAGGACGGCGGCGAATGGATCATCACGCAGCTGCCCGAGGTCGAGGGCGCCTTCGTGTCCATGGACCCCAGGACCGGCGAAGTGCGCGCCATGGTCGGCGGCTTCGACTACGCGAAGAACAAGTTCAACCATGTGACTCAGGCCTGGCGCCAGCCCGGTTCGAGCTTCAAGCCCTTCATCTACTCTGCAGCACTGGAGAAGGGCTTCACGCCGGCCACCATCGTCAATGATGCGCCGCTGTTCTTCGACGCCGGCACGACCGGCAGCCAGCCCTGGGAGCCGAAGAACTACGACGGCAAGTTCGAAGGCCCCATGCCCTTGCGCACGGCGCTGGCCAAGTCGAAGAACATGGTCTCGATCCGCGTGTTGCATTCGGTCGGCGTGCGCTATGCGCAGGACTGGCTCACGCGCTTCGGCTTCGAGGCCGAGAAGCACCCCGCCTATCTCACGATGGCACTCGGCGCGGGCTCCGTGACACCGATGCAGATGGCGCAGGGTTATGCGGTGTTCGCCAACGGTGGCTACCGCGTCAACCCGCAGCTGATCAACCGCATCACCGACAACAAGGGCCGCCTGCTTTACGAAGCCGTGCCGGTGACGCTGACCGACAACGCCCGCGCCATCGAACCGCGCAACGCCTTCCTGATGAGCAGCCTTCTGCAAGAGGTCACGCGCAGCGGCACGGCGGCGCGTGCGCAGGCAACGCTGAAGCGGCCTGACATCTACGGCAAGACCGGCACCACGAACGATTCGATGGACGCCTGGTTCGCTGGTTACCAGAAGGACTTGGTGGCCATCGTGTGGATTGGCTACGACCAGCCGCGCAAGCTCGGAGATCGTGAAACCGGTGGTGGCTTGAGCCTGCCGGTCTGGATCGAATACATGCAGTTCGCGCTGAAGAACAAGCCCGTCGATGAGATGACGCCGCCGGAGGGGATCATCAACATCAATGGCGAATGGTTCTACGAGGAGTACACGGCCGGCAGCGGTGTGCGTGAACTGGCCGCCGAGCCCAATGTGCCGACCACCGCGACGGAAGACGAGAAGAAGTCCATCCTCGACCTCTTCAAACGCTGAGGCGTCAGGCGCTGAAGGTCAGCGCCTGGCCGGCCTGCTCGCTCGCGCAGTGCGACAAGCGTGCACAGAACTCCTGACCTTCGCGGTCCAGCCACCGGGCGCCGTCCCACTTGAAGTGGTAGCCGCCCGAGCGCGCGGCCAGCCAGACCTCCTGCAGCGGCGGCTGGGTGTTGATGACGATCTTGCTGCCCCCCGGCATGCTGAGTTCGAGCAGCCCGCCGGTGCGGTGGCTGTCGATATCGACGACGTCTTCGTCCAGCCAGGCGTCGACTTGTGCCTCGATGCGGGCGAGCAGCGCATGGGCCTTGGCGAGATAGTCGGCGTCAGACAGAGACATAAACTGGGCAGATGAACAAGACTGCCGTCAGTGTAGGTGGGCGACTGATTGCCCTGACCATCACCCTTACCGCGCTCGCGGGTTGTGGGCAGAAGGGGCCGCTGAGCTTGCCCAAGCCTGCCGACGCGGCATCAGCGCCCGCGTCCGCAGCGTCGCGCTGATCAGTCCCGGGCCTCTTCGACCGCGTGGCAGGCCACGCGCACACCGCGGATCTCCAGCAGCGCCGGCCGCTCTGCCTGGCAGCGCGCGTTGGCCAGCGGGCAGCGAGGGTGGAAGCTGCAGCCACTGGGCGGACTCATCGGATTCGGCACCTCGCCCTGCACCGGTGTGCGTGCACGACCGCTCATGTGAATGTCGGGAATCGCGTCCAGCAGCATGCGGGTGTATGGGTGGCTCGGCTGGGCGAACAGTTTGACCTTGTCGGCCACCTCGACCAGCCGGCCCAGATACATGACGCCGACCTGGTCGGCCACATGGCGCACGACGGCGAGGTTATGCGAGATGAAGAGATAGGTTAGACCCCGTTCACGCTGCAGGTCCTTCATGATGTTGAGGACCTGGGCCTGCACGGACACGTCCAGGGCGGACGTCGGCTCGTCGCAGACGAGGAACTCAGGCTGCGTCGCGAGCGCGCGGGCGATTGAGATGCGCTGACGTTGGCCGCCCGAAAACTGGTGCGGGAACTTTTCTGCATCGGCGGGGTTCAGCCCCACCGAACTGAGCAACTCGGCAACCCGCATGCGGGCCTCGGCGTTGTCGCCGATCAGGCCATGTTCACGAAGCGGCTCGGCGACGATGTCGAGGACCTTCCAGCGCGGATTCAGCGACGCGTACGGGTCCTGGAAGATCATCTGCATGCGCCGTCGCAGTTTGAGTGCTTCGGGGCCGCGCAGCGTTCTGGCGATGTCCTCGCCGTCAAAATGCACCGCGCCGCGCGTCGCGCCGTAGAGCCCGACGAGCAGGCGCGCCACCGTGCTCTTGCCGCAGCCGCTTTCACCCACGAGCGCCAAGGTCTTGCCGCGCTCGATGGCGAACGAGACGCCGTCGACCGCATGCACGAAGGCTTTGGGCTTCCGCTCCACGACGCGGTTCAGCCAGGGTGGCGACACATCGAATATCTTGGCGAGGTCATGCACCTCGACGAGGGGCGCGCTCATCGTGCAAGCTCCTCGGTGACAGGCCGCCAGCAGGCAGCACTCGTGGCGCCGACGGTGACCAGGTCGGGCCGCTCGACGCGACAGCGCTCGAAGACGCGCGGACAGCGGGGGTTGAAGGCGCAGCCCGGTGGGATGGCGGTCAGGCGGGGCATGGCACCGTCGATCTGCAGCAGGCGCTCGCGGTCTTCGTCCATGGCCGGGATGGAGCCCATCAGGCCGACGGTGTAGGGATGGGCCGGTCGATGAATGACGTCGGCGACCGGACCGATCTCGGCGACGCGTCCGGCATACATGACCGCAACGCGGTCGCAGGTTTCGGCGATCACGCCCATGTCGTGGGTGACCAGCATGACCGCGGCACCCTGCTCTTTGCAGACCTTCTTCAGCAGCGCAATGATCTGCGCCTGGATGGATACATCCAGCGCCGTCGTCGGCTCGTCTGCCACGATGAGCTTGGGGTTGGCCGCCAGTGCCAGCGCGATGACGACACGCTGGCGCATGCCGCCGGAGAACTGGTGCGGGTAATGGTCGATACGCGCCCCCGGTGCCGGGATGCCGGTGGAGGCCAGCAGTTCGACGGCCCGCGCGCGCGCCTGCGAACCGCTCAGATCCAGGTGCGTCGTGATCGTTTCAACCAGCTGGTGGCCGACCGTGTACAGCGGGTTCAGCGAGGTCAGTGGATCTTGAAAGACAGCACCGATTTCACGACCGCGTATCCGCCGCATCTCCTCATAAGGCAGGTTGTCGATGCGCTTGCCGGCAAGCTTGATCTCACCGCCGGCGATGCGCCCGGGCGGGTCGAGCAGGCCGATGATGGCGGCGCCGGTCAACGACTTGCCTGCGCCTGATTCACCGACGACGCCGAGGATTTCGCCCGGCGCGATGGAGAAGGAGATGTCGTCCAGCGCCAGCAGGGTGCCGCGGCGGGTCGGGAACTCCACCCGCAGGTGGCTGACTTCAAGCAAAGGGGCAGTCATCGCAGACGGGGGTTGAGCGCGTCGCGCAGCCAGTCGCCGAGCAGGTTCACGCTGAGTGTGATCAGCACCAGGGTGACGCTGGGCCAAGCAGTGATCCACCACTCGCCCGAGAAGAGATAGTCATTGCCGTTGCGGATCAAGGTGCCAAGCGAGGGGCTGGTGGCCGGCACGCCGACGCCGAGGAACGACAAGGTCGCCTCCGTGATGATGGCCGACGCGATCTGGATGGTTGCAAGCACCAGAACCGGCCCGAGCACGTTGGGCAGAACGTGGCGGCGCATGATGCGAAAGCCGCTGACGCCGATGACGCGGGCGGCCTGCACGTATTCCTTGTTGCGCTCCACCAGCGTCGAACCGCGGACGGTTCGCGCGTACTGCACCCAGCCGGTCAGCGAGATGGCCAGCACCAACACGACAAAGGCCAGCATGTCTGGCGCATGCGGGAACAAGGTGCGGCCGACGCCACTGATCATCAGCGCCACCAGGATGGACGGGAAGGACAGCATCACATCGCAGATGCGCATGATGAACGCGTCAGTCCGCCCACCGAGGAAGCCGGCGAGCAGGCCGAGGGTGACGCCGATGACGATGGACAGAACCACCGACGCGATACCGACCAGCAACGAGATGCGCGCGCCGTACATGAGGGCTGACAGGATGTCTCGCCCCTGGCCGTCGGTGCCCAGCAGGTACTTCGATTCGCCACCATCTACCCAGACGGGCGGCTTGAGCGAGTCCATCAACTCCAACGTCGCGAGGTCGAAGGGGTTGTGCGGTGCGACGAACTCGGCGAACAGTGCGCAAACAAAGCAGACGAAGGTGATGGTCGCTGCCAGCATCGCGACGGGCGACGACCGGAAGGAGTGCCAAACGTCGCCGTCGAAAAACAGGCGCAGCGCTGAGGCAGAGGCCGTGGGATGAGGATTGGCGTCGGCGGCCATGGTCAGCGCCATCCCGCCGCCCGAAGGCGTTGATGCGCACCCGCAGCGGGCAGCCAGCGAAGCGAACGTGGGAGCTTCATGGATTAATGTGCTTTGCCTTCAACGCGCAGGCGTGGGTCGACAGCGAAATAGAGCAGATCCACGCCCAGGTTGATGACGACGAAGATCAGGGAGATCAGGCAGAGATAGGCCGCCATGACCGGAATGTCAGCGAACTGCACGGCCTGAATGAAGAGCAGGCCCATGCCAGGCCATTGGAAAACCTGCTCCGTGATGATGGCGAACGCAATCAGCGAACCCAGCTGCAGCCCGGTGATGGTGATGACTGGCACCAGCGTGTTCTTCAGCGCATGGCCGAAATAGACGCTGCGGTCACTGAGACCGCGGGCACGCGCAAAGCGGATGTAGTCGGTCCGCAGCACTTCCAGCATCTCGGCACGCACCAGGCGCATGATCAGCGTCAGCTGAAAGGCGGACAGCGTGAACGCCGGCAGGATCAGGTGCAGCAGACCATCGCGGGTCAGCAAACCCGAGGTCCAGCCGCCCAGGTCGACGACTTCACCGCGCCCAAAGCTTGGCAGCCACTTCAGCTCGACAGCGAAGATCCAGATCAGCACGATGCCGATGACGAAGTTGGGCAGGCTGACGCCGAACAGGGTGCCCGTCATCAGCAGCTGCGCGCTGGCCCTGCCGCGCCTCAGCGCCGCATACACGCCCAGGGGAATACCGAGGCCGAGCGCGATGAGTCCTGCCACGACCGCGAGTTCAAGCGTCGCCGGAAAGCGCTCGCCAATCAGCGTGGAGACCTTGCGGCCTTGCCGAAGACTGATACCGAACTCGCCCTGGGCCGCGTTGGCGGCGAAGCGCGCGAACTGCACCGGGAAGGGCTGATCCAGGCCGAGGTCCTTGCGCAGCGCGATGCGCTGCTCTTCGGTCGCGTCCTGGCCCAGCAGGTTGGTGACCGGGTCGCCGACATACTGGAACAGCATGAAGGCGATGAAGGCCACCGACAACATGACAACAACAGCCTGGGCCAAGCGTCGGAGAATGAAAACCAGCATGCAGATTGGGAAGAGTGCCGCGCGCCGCTGCGCCGCACAAAGGCGCGATCATGGCGAAGGCTTGGGTCCAGAGGCTCCCGGGAAAGCCCTAGACCCTTGAGCTTGCCTACCAATGAAAACGGGCCGCTGATGCGGCCCGCGGAGGGAACGGCAGGCCCGGCCTGCCGTATCGATCAGAAGCGGTGACGCATGCCCAGCATGGCGCCGGCGCGCTTGCTGGCTCCATTCGTGAACAACACTTCGCCGTCCAGCTTGGTGTAGTCGAATTCCAGATAGGCGTCGGTACGCTTCGAGAAGGCGTAGTCGAGCACAACTGCGAAGAAGTTCGCCTTGGACTTGGTGTTGGCATCGGTCGAGAAGCCGAGCGCATTGCGGAAGGGCAGCGC
Organism: Pelomonas sp. Root405; assembly: GCF_001425165.1. Taxonomy (GTDB): domain Bacteria; phylum Pseudomonadota; class Gammaproteobacteria; order Burkholderiales; family Burkholderiaceae_C; genus Pelomonas. Next base: position 765,161 of record NZ_LMDU01000001.1, on the reverse strand, counting down.
CAGGTTCTGCACCGTGCCGTAGTGCGTCTGCTCGGTCAGCCAGACGTTGCCGCCGACGTTCAGCTGCGGTGTCAGCTGATAAGTCGCACCAAACATGATCATCGTGCGCTTCTTGATGTCGGCCGAGTCCGTGTTGAACACGTTCGCACCGAGGATGCCGCTGGTGTAAGCGCCACGCGTGGTCAATGCGATATTGGCCCGCGAACCGGCAGCCGCGGACGCACCGAACGCTGCCGCGCTGGTCTGATTCAGCAAGGTGAAGGGGTTCTCGAACTTGTTCTCGCCCAGCGACGCATGCACGTACAAAGGACCTTGGGTGAACGACACCCCCAGTACGGTCGCCTTGATCTTCATGCCGGTCTGCTCGGTAGCTTGCAAGTACGCACCGCCAGCACCGAACTTGCCATCGGTATAACGAATCAAACCGCCCATGGTTTTGCTCGGCTGAGCTGCGGCAGCACCAGCTTGGCCTTCACCGGCGCTTACCTGCACCTCGCCGTAGAAGTTGCCCAGCTGCACGAGGTACTTGACCATATTGTCCTGACGAGCCGTCATGGACATGCCAATTTCAGGCTTGTAAGCCTCAATATAGGGCGAGTAGCGAAAGGACGCGAAGGTCGACGTGTACAGGTCGAACAGGATGTTGTACTGGCGGCCCAGGCGGATCTGGCCGAGCTGACTGGACTGCAGCCCAACCCACGCTTGACGCCAGAAATCCGGGTTGCCGCTCACGGCACCGGTGTCCGACTGAAGGCGATGCTCAAGATTGGCCAAGGCCTTCAGGCCGCCGCCCATGTCCTCAGTGATGTTCACGCCAAGCCGGCTTTGCGACATGCCGCCCGGCGTCAACGTCTTGGTGGACGTGCCGGCGTTGGCATTGCTGGTGTAACGCACGGCAGCGTCGACGATGCCGTACAGGGTCACGCTGGACTGAGCCCAGGCGGCAGAGGTGCTGGCGGCCAGAACGGCAACGGCCAAGGATGCTTTTTTCATCGAGGTTGTCTCCTGCGAACAAGGGTGAACCAATCCATTCTCAGCGAACTGCCCTGCCACAACGCCATGGCTGTTGTTCTGTGTCCACAGCAATTCCCCTGTCGCCAAGCGGACAAATAAAAAGCCGCCCGAAGGCGGCTTGGCTGATTTGCAGCGGCGCGAGCCGCATGCAATCAGAAGCTGTGGCGGACGCCGACGTCGAAGCCGCTGGACTTCGCACCGTTCGCAACTGCGGGCGAACCGGAGACAGCAAAACGGCCCAGACCTTCATTCCTGATCTGTGCAACCGTCGTGTACAGCGCCGTGCGCTTGGACAGGTTGTGGACATAGCTGGCAGCGAAAAGCTGCGCGTCGCCAACACCAGCAAGTGCGGGACCGTCGGCCTTGGCGTCGGTGTAGGAAGCCAGAATTTGGCCCTGGCCCAGCGGCACCGTCAGGCCGAAGGTCAACAGCTTCTGCTCACGGCTGCCGAACTCGTTCTGGCTGTAGTTCACCGACGGACGTGCAATGCCGAAGTCATAGGCGGCGCCGACGCTCATTTGCTTGAACTTGGCGTTGCCCACGCCCGTCGTCGTCTCGTATGCGCCGGCGACGTTCAACGGACCTTGCCTGTAGCCCACGCGGCCGCCCAGCGCCTTGCGACCGACGGTACCTTCGCCAGCCGCCACTTCGACGGAGCCGTAGACGCCACCAAGGTTGCTCGGCAGGAAATACTGGACCATGTTGTCCGCGCGGTTCAGTGTGTCGGAACCGCTGCCCAGCGTGGAGTAAAGCTTGGCCACATCGCCCAGACCGGTCGTCGAGTACGGGTCGAAGTCGTCGATGTGCAGGCGGGTCGAGGTCTTGCCGCGGCCCAGGCGCACTTCACCGAAATCACCCATCAGGCTGACGCTGGCGCGGCGGCCCCAGAAACGGGTGCTGTCGACCGTACCGGTGTCGGGATTCAGAGCGCCTTCAAGCCAGAAACCAGCTTTCAGGCCGCCACCCAGGTCTTCCGTGCCACGCACGCCAAGGCGGCTGCTGTTCAAACCGTCGGTGCCGAGCTGCTTCAACGTGTTGCCGCTGGACTTGGTGTAGCGCATGTTGACGTCGAGGACGCCGAACAGGGTGACCGAGGATTGCGCGACGGCCACGCCGCCGGTCAGGCCGAGAGCGGCCAGGGCAATCAGAGCTTTCTTCATTCGATACTCCTAGGTATTCATCCGAGCCGCGGCCTCAGAACAGGCCTGGCGACTCACCTCCTGTGGGGAAGTGCGCGTATTCCACTACAGGTTGGGGAGCCTGGGGAATTCACGGATATGAAATTGTGTGTTGACGTTGTCTGACCACAACGGCAATTTTCTGTCACGATTTCTTCATCCCAAAGCGCCTAATTGAATGCCATCCCAAACAAGCACATCGCCGTCCCGTCGGCTTGGACTGCGTGACAGCCTTCTGAGCGTTGCCGATTCAGGCTTGCGCACAGTTTTTGCGCCGGCTCGGGCCGCCCGCCCCTCTCCTGCAAAAGGTGTCGCGCCCGCCGAATTGAGTGCCTCAGAGATTCGCGAAGCAGGCGCGTTGATGCGCGTGAATCACGTGGGTGAAATCTGCGCCCAGGCGCTATACCAAGCCCAAGCCCTTTTCAGCCGCGATGACACGCTGCGCCGGCACTTTGAAACGGCTGCGCAAGAGGAACTCGATCACCTCGCGTGGACGGCCGAACGCATCGAAGAGCTCGGTACGCATACCAGCCATCTAGCGCCCATCTGGTGGGCCGGCGCTTTTGCGTGGGGCAGCCTGGCGGGGCTGGCCGGCGACAAATTGAGCCTGGGTTTCGTTGTCGAGACCGAACGGCAGGTGGAAGCCCACCTCGCCTCGCATCTGGACCGCCTGCCCGCGACCGACACATCGTCGCGTGCCATCGTCGACAAGATGAAGCGCGAAGAAGCCGAGCATGCCGAGGCTGCGCTTGCGGCAGGCGCATTGACGTTGCCTGCGCCGATTCAAGGCTTGATGCGCGCAGCGGCCAAGGTCATGACGACCGTGGCCCATCGCATCTAGTCAGGCTTCCAGCACCTCGAAAGACGTCGTGATGGCTGACGTCTTGGCCAGCATGGCGGTAGCCGAGCAGTATTTCTCGTGCGACAGCGCGACCGCGCGCTCGACGATTTCCGGCTTCAGCGCGCGGCCACTGACGACGAAATGGAAATGGATGGCCGTGAAGACCTTCGGGTCGCTCGTTGCGCGTTCAGCCTTCAGCACAACCCGGCAGCCGCGCACGTCGTGGCGCCCTCGCTTCAGGATCAGCACGACGTCATAAGCCGTGCAGCCGCCGGTGCCCGCCAGAACCGTCTCCATCGGCCGCGGCGCGAGGTTACGGCCGCCGCCGTCCGGCGCACCATCCATCGCGAGCACATGGCCGCTTCCCGTTTCGGCCATAAAGCTCATGCCACTCGGGCCGTCCGGGCCCAGCCAACTTACCGTGCATTCCATGGTCATCTAGAGGCAAAGCTCCAATTCGTTCACAGAAAATATATTGCGGCGCAGCATAACCCCCGGCTACACTGCTCCTACGCGAAAACGTTTTCGCACCGATTGTCTCCTCCACCGCCTCCATGGTGGATTCAACCCGAGCTTGCAAGAGCTCGGGTTTTTTTTCGCCGAAGGCAGCCGCGGCGCCGCATGCAAGGGCCTCCCCTATCATGCGGCGCCGCAACAAGACTGCATGGAGACTCGATGAGCCCCGCCCGGCCGCCCGTAGGGGCTCAACTCCCGCCCGGCGGGACAGCCCGCAGCGCGAAGGGCGCAAAAGACGCCTCGCCTTCCCGGCGCCGCTCGGCCGCCCCAAAAGTGACGCCGCTGGTACCCGCGATGCTGCCACCGGGCAGCAGCTACCTGCAGCGCATCCTGAACGCCCGGGTCTACGAGGTAGCGCGCGAAACCCATCTCCACGCTGCCACCAAGCTCTCCAAGCGCCTGTCCAACAAGGTCTGGCTCAAGCGCGAGGACGAGCAGGACGTCTTCAGCTTCAAGCTGCGCGGCGCCTACAACAAGATGGCCCATCTCTCCCCCGAGCAACGTGCGGCGGGCGTCATCTGTGCTTCAGCGGGCAATCACGCGCAAGGCGTGGCGTTGTCGGCCAAGAAGCTGGGGTGTCGGGCCGTCATCGTGATGCCGGTGACAACGCCGCAGGTCAAGGTCGAGGCCGTCAAGGCGCTCGGCGGCGAAGTCGTGCTGTTTGGCGAGAGCTTTACCGACGCCTACGGCCATGCGCTGGAGCTTGAGAAAGCCCAGAACCTGACCTTCGTCCACCCTTTCGACGACCCCGACGTCATCGCCGGCCAGGGCACCATTGCCATGGAATTGCTGCGTCAGCACCCCGGACCCATCGACGCGATCTTCGTCGCCATCGGCGGCGGCGGCCTGATTTCGGGCGTCGCGGCCTACGTCAAGGCACTGCGGCCCGAGATCAAGATCATCGGCGTGCAGACCACCGACTCGGACGCGATGCTGCGCTCGGTCAGGGCCGGCAAGCGCGTGCAGTTGACCGACGTGGGGCTCTTTGCGGACGGCACCGCCGTCAAGCTTGTCGGCGAGGAAACCTTCCGCATCGCGCGCGAGCTCGTCGACGACTTCATCGTCGTCGACACCGATGCCGTCTGTGCCGCCATCAAGGATGTCTTTGAAGACACGCGCTCCATCCTTGAGCCGTCCGGGGCGATGAGCGTCGCCGCGGTCAAGCAATATGCGTCGGCAACGGGCGCCAAGGGCCAGACCCTGGTCGCCATCACCTGCGGCGCCAACATGAACTTCGACCGCCTGCGCTTCGTCGCCGAGCGGGCCGAGGTCGGCGAGCACCGCGAAGCGCTGTTCGCCGTCACCATCCCTGAGGCGCGCGGCAGCTTCAAGCGCTTCTGCGAACTGCTCGGCCCGCGCAGCGTCACCGAGTTCAACTACCGCATCGCCGACGCCCAGGTCGCCCACATCTTTGTCGGCATCGCCATCTCCAAGCCCGACGAGGCAGCCAAGCTGGCGCGAACGTTCAGCAAGGCCGGCTTCGAGACGCTGGACCTGACCAACGACGAGATGGCCAAGCAGCACATCCGCCACATGGTCGGCGGCCGCAGCGAGCTGGCGCGCCACGAGCGCCTCTACCGCTTCGTCTTCCCGGAGCGGCCCGGGGCGCTGATGCGCTTCCTGTCCAGCATGCACCCGGACTGGAACATCAGCCTCTTCCACTACCGCAACCAGGGCGCGGACCATGGCCGCATCCTCGTGGGCATCCAGGTGCCCAAGGGCGACGCCGGTGCCTTGCGTGAGTTTCTGGCCAGCCTGAATTACCCCTTCGAAGACGAAACCAACAATCCCGTCTATCGCTTGTTCCTCGGTTGAGTTGAAATCCGGGGGTTCGCAACCCCCTGCACCATGACCGTTGCTCAACAGTCGCTGATTTCCCCCACCGCCAATCCTGAACTGGAGAAGGCCCTACGCGACCGCGTCGACCGGCGCTCGGCCATCGCTGGCGGTCTCGGCGAGCTGGAACCGCTGGCTGTGCGCCTGGGGCTGGTCCAGAACAGCCTGACGCCGCGCTTCCGCGACCCTGTGCTGGCCCTGTTCGCCGCGGATCACGGCATCGTCGTCGACGGCGTCGGCGCGCAATGGGGCCGGGCGACCAAGGATCAGGTGCAGATGGCCCTGCACGCCCAGTTGCCGGTATCGGTGTTCTCGCGCTTGCAAGGCCTGCACCTCACCGTGGTCGACTGCGGCGTTGCCGAGAACCTGCCGCCCCATGCGCGGCTGCTGGCCCGCAAGGTCGCCCATGGCACGCGCAATGCGCGCACGGCGCTGGCCATGAGCCTGGAGCAGGCTCATGCGGGCGTGCGGGTCGGCATGGAAATCGCCGACAACCTGCCCGGCAATGTGCTCGCCTGTGCGTCCATGGGCCAGGGCTCGCCCGAATGTGCCGCCCTGGTTCTGGCGCGCCTGTCCGATCAGTCGGTGCGCGACTTCGTCGTCTCCGGTCCGACGATGCGCCAGGACGACCTCGTCCACCTGCTCGATGTGCTGCATGGCGTGCTGGCGCGTCACCGGGACGCCAAGGAGCCGATGGACGTCATCGCGGCCTTTGGCGGCCACGAGATCGCCGTCATGGTCGGCGCCATGCTGGTCGCGGCCAGCAAGCGCAGTCTCATCATCGTCGACGGCATTGCGGCCTGCGCGGCCCTCAAGCTGGCCTCGTTGATCTGCGCGCCGGTGACGGACTACGCGGTGTTCTGCCGCAGCCATGTGCACCGTGGCCTGGACGAAGCGCTGGCCCTCTTCCACGCCTCGGCGCTGCTGGAATTGGGCATGGACAGTGCCGACGGCACTGGTGCGGCCCTGGCCTGGCCCATGATCCGCGCGGCCGCCGCCCTCCTGACCGACCTGCACGAAGTGGCCGAGGCGCGCCTGGCACCGCGCCCCGAGCTCGGCGCCAGCATTCCGACGCTGGGCGTCTAGGGTCCGCTCAGCGGGCCTGCTGCTCTTCGGTTCTGACGGGCGGCGGCGCCGGGTTCACAGGCTGAGCACCGTAGGTCGGCGGCATATTGCCTTGCACCGGCGCTGCGCCGGGCGGGTTGACGCGCAACGGCAGGCCGGGGTTGGGGTTGGGGTTGCCACCCAGCACCACCGGCGACGGCGGCGCAGGCGGCAGAGATCCGGTGGCAGGTGCCACGGGTGGACTGATTTCGAGGACCTGGGTTGGCGCCTGGCCGAGGCGGCCCAGGCTGGCGCTGCGGACGTCGACCCGCAGCAAATGCAGTTCCCCATCCACGGCGGCGCCGACACGCACCGTGCGCGCCATGCCGTCCACCTCGATCAGCGCGACACCCTCGCCCGCTGCCGCCGCCTTCGCGTTCTTGGGTGCGACGACGCCGAGCAGGCGCAGCCGCGTGGAGGGGGCGATTTCAGGTTCCGGCGCGGCGTCAGGCGCCGTCACGCCGAGCAGGCGGCTCAGGTCAACCTGGGTCGTGCGACCCTCGCCGGCCGGCAGCACCGAGGCGGGCATGGGCAGTGGTCGCGCAAACAGCTGCAAGCCCCAGTAGGCCACCGAGCCACCGAGCAAAAGCCACACCGAAAACGCCATCAATCGTGCAAGCATCGGACCATTATGATGGCCCGCTCACCGCAGCTCCGCGCTCCCACGCCCCCCGATATGCGTCGCTCTTCCCTCACCGGCACCGTTGCCCGCGGCTTCACGCTGATCGAACTGCTGGTCGTGCTTGTCATCATCGGCGTGCTGGCCGCCCTCGTCGTGCCCAATGTGCTGGACCGCGCCGAGGACGCCCGTGTGACCGCCGCCCGCACCGACGTCAACAACCTGATGCAGGCGCTCAAGCTCTACAAGCTCGACAACCAGCGCTACCCCAGCGCCGAGCAAGGGCTGGACGCCCTGGTGCGCAAGCCCACCGCTGGCACGCCGCCGCCGAACTGGAAGCCCTACCTTGAGAAGCTGCCCAACGACCCTTGGGGCCAGCCCTATCAGTTCGCCAACCCGGGCGTGAAGGGTGAGGTCGATGTCTACAGCTTTGGCGCCGATGGCCGCGCCGGCGGCGAGGGCCGTGACGCCGACGTCGGTTCCTGGCAATAAGCGGCGCAGCGCGTCGCTCGGCTTCACGCTGATCGAGCTGCTCGTCGTCGTCGCGCTGATCGCCATCACGAGCGCCACCATCAGCCTTGCACTGCGCGATCCGACCGAGCTGCAATTGCAACGCGAGGCCCAGCGCCTGGCCGCGCTGCTGGAGACCGCCCGGGCGGAGAGCCGCGCCTCGGGACTGAACGTGCGCTGGGTGCCCAAGGGTGCCAAAAGCGGCGACGACTTCCGCTTCGAGGGCCTGCCGCGCACCATCCAGCTGCCGACGCGCTGGCTGGGCGAGCCGGTTGCCGTGCTGATCGAGAACGCCACGGCGGTCAACCCCGGCCTCGCCCTCGGGCCCGAGCCCATCATCCCGGCGCAGCGCCTGCGCTTGCAGCTTGGCAGCCAGCAACTCGTTCTCGGCACCGATGGCCTGGCCGCCTTCGACGTCGTGCAGCCATGAAGACCGGGCAAGCCCGCGGCTTCACGCTGATCGAGGTCCTTGTCGCCCTTGTCATCGTCGCCATCGCGCTGGGCGCCGGCATCAAGGCCGCTGGCGCATTGGCCAACAACGCCGAGCGACTGGCGCAGGTCAGCGCGGCACAGTGGTGCGCCGAGAACCTCCTGACCGAGTTGCGCCTGACGCAGCAGTTTCCCGACATCGGTGAATCGCCCTTCGCCTGCGAGCAGCTCGGCCGCAGCTACAGCGGCAAGCTCAGGGTCAGCCCGACGCCCAACCCGCTGTTCCGCCGGGTCGACGCGGACGTTGCCGACGACCGGGGGCAGCCGGTGCTGAGCCTGTCGACCATCATGGGGAAGTTCCAGTGAAGTCACGCGGCTTCACCCTCGTCGAGGTGCTCGTCGCCCTGGTCGTCATGGCGACGATGGCCAGCATGGCCTGGCGCGGCATCGACGCCCTGGTCCGCAGCCGCGAGATCGCCCAAGCGCGCCTGGCCCAGACCGCGCGGCTCCAGACCGTGCTGGCCCAATGGGAGGTCGACCTGCGTGCGCTGCAGGACAGCCACAGCGTCGTGGCGCCGCTGGCCTTCGACGGCGGCAACCTGGTGCTGACCCGCCAGGCGCCGGCCGGGCTGCAGGTGGTGGTGTGGAGCCTGCGCGAGGGCGCGCTGTGGCGCTGGGAAAGTCCGGCGCAGCGCACCGTGCAAGACCTCGTCAACCAGCGCCAGCTCGGCCTGCAGCAGCTGGCCCAGCGCAACCCGGCGTTGCGCGCCTTCGATGGTGTGGCCGCATGGCAGTTCAACTGCTACTGGGGCAATGCCTGGAGCAACTGCCAGTCCACCGGCAGCAGCAACGACAACGCCGGCCCCCAGCGACCGGGTGGGAACCCGGCCCCCGCGGGCCTGCGCATCGCGATGCAGTTTGCCGAGGGCAGCGGTCTGGCCGGTACGCTCACACGCGAGCTGGAGGTCACGGTCCGATGAGCGCTCAGCGAGGGCAACGCGGTGCGGCCTTGCTGACCGCGATGATCATCGTCACGCTGATTGCCAGCCTGGCCGCCGGCATGGTCTGGCAGCAGTACCGCGCCGTGCAGATCGAGGCCGCCGACCGCGCGCGTGCGCAGAGCGCCTGGATCCTGCAGGGTGCGCTGGACTGGGCGCGGTTGATCCTGCGCGAAGACGCACAGGCCAATCGCCAAAAGCCCATCGACCACCTCGGCGAACCTTGGGCCGTCCCGCTGGCCGAGGCCCGCCTGTCCACCTTCCTGGCCGCCGACCGCTCGGCGGCAACGGACGAGGAGGGGCCCGAGGCCTTCCTGTCCGGCAGCATCGAGGACGCACAGAGCCGCTACAACCTGCGCAACCTGCTTGCCAGCGACAAGGCGGCCGAGCTGGAACAGCGGGTGCTGGATCGGCTGTGCAGCCAGGTCAATGCGCCGCCGGGCACGGCCGCCGTCATCGTCGAAGGCCTGCGCAGCGCCTTTCCGGTGCCACCGAGCAGCCCGGCCTCGGCGCTGCCGCCTGGCGTCGCCGCCAGCGTGCCCGACAGCGAAAGCGGCCCGCTGCGGCCCGCCAACCTGGACCAGCTCAGCTGGCTGGGTCTGGACGCCGACACCATCAAGCGGCTGCAGCCCTATGTCGTGCTGCTTGAGAAACCAACACCGGTCAACCTGAACACCGCCCCGCGCGAGGTCATCGCGGCGCTGTTCGATGGTGTCGACCTTGCCTCCGCCGAACGCCTGGTGCAGGGCCGCAAGGCCAAGCCGCTGCAGAAGCCCGACGACGCCAAGGATTACCTGCCGGCCACGGTGACCATCGGGGCGGACCGCGCGTCCGTCGTCTCGGCCTTCTATATCGTCACCGGCCGGCTGCGCCTGGACGAGCGCCAGCTTGAACAGCGTTCACTGGTGGAGCGGGAAGGCCTGAACGTGATGGTGCGGGCCCGCGAGCGCGTCAACCAGCTGCTCGACCGATGAATGCCGCAACAGATCTTCACCGCCAGCCCACCCACCATCCCGAGATCGTCGCAACCCCCTCCTAGAATGCGCCGCGCCTGCCCTCCCCTATGAGCACCCTGCTGCTGTTCCTGCCCCCGCGGACGCGCCTGCGCGCGCTGGGCCGAGCCGCGCCTGCGGCCGCCGAATTGCGTGAGTACGACTACGCGCTGACACCCGATGGCCGCCGGATTGCCGCCGAAGGCCGTGCGGCTGCATCGGCGCTGCCCCAGGCCGACAGCGTCGTCGCCGTGGTCAGCGAGTCCGACATCAGCTGGCGGCTGGTGGAGCTGCCCCGTGCCGGCCGCCAGATGCGTGCGGCCCTCGCGGGCAAGCTGGAGGAGTCGCTCCTCGACGAGCCCGACACCGTGCACTTCGCCATCGAGCCCGATGCCCTGGGCGGTGACACGGCCTGGGTGGCCATCACGTCGCGCACCTGGCTGGCCGACCACCTGGCGCAGCTCGAAGCCGCCCAGGTCTTCATCGACCGCATCGCGCCGCTGGCCTGGCCGGATGAGCTGGCGCGTGGGCATTTCTTCGAACCCAATGGCGAGAGCCCCGTCGAAGGCAGCAGCACCGACATCGCCCTGCGCTGGAGCCATACCGACGGTGTCGCGACGCTGCCGCTGAATGGCGGCCTGGCACGCCAGTTGTTCCCGCCGGGCCTCGTGCATGCCGCGCAGTGGACGGCCACGCCGCCGGTGGCGACCGCCGCCGAACGCTGGCTGGGCACCACCGTCACCGTGCAGACGCCGGCCCAGCGCGCGCTGGCCGTCGTCGACAGCGCCTGGAACCTGCGCCAGTTCGACCTCGCACCCCGCGCCCGCGGCGTGCGTGCGCTGCGCCTGGTCAGCCGGGGGCTGATGCGCAAGCCCTGGCGCCCGGTGCGCATCGGCCTCGTCGGCCTGGTCATCGTGCAGCTGGTCGGTCTCAATCTGTGGGCCTGGCACCAGAACCGCGAGGTGGCGGCGCGCCGCGCTGCCGTCAGTGCAACGCTGACGACGGCCTTCCCCCAAGTGCGCGCCATCCTCGACGCGCCGGTGCAGATGCAAAAGCAGCTGGACCTCCTGCGGGCCAGCGCTGGCAGCATCGGCGAGCAGGACCTCGAAGCCCTGCTGGCCGCCGCCGCCGCGGCCTGGCCCGCCGACCGGCCGCCGGCCGAGGCGCTGGCCTTCGAGCCCGGCCGCCTGACCGTGTCGGCCCAGGGCTGGGCACCGCCCCAGATCGACAACTTCCGCACCCAGTTGCGCAGCGACGGCTGGCAGCTGGACGCCAGCGAAGGCAAGCTGACCATCAGCCGCGCCAGCCTACAAGGACGCAGCTGATGGCCCGCTTCGACAACAACAACGCTGCGGCCGGCCTGCCGGCCCAGTTCCAGCAGGCCAGGGCCCAGGCCGCCGCGCACTGGCAGGCGCTCGGCGAGCGCGAACGCTTCGCCGTCGGCGGCATCGCCTTGCTGCTTGGCCTGCTGCTGGTCTGGAGCGTCTTGATCGCGCCGGCCCTGCGCACGCTGCGCACGGCGCCCGCCGAACTCGAGAAGCTGGAACTTCAGCTGCAGCAGATGCAGGCCCAGGCCCAGGAAGCCCGCGCGCTGGCGGCCGCACCGGTCGTGCCGCCGGCCCAGGCCCAGGCCGCGCTGACGGCGTCGGTGGCCAACCTCGGCCCGGCGGCGCGACTGACGCTGACGGGCGACCGCGCCGTCGTCACGCTCAACGGCATCGCGCCGGAGCTGCTGCAGGGCTGGCTGGGCGAAGTGCGCGCTGCCGCCCGCGCTCGACCCGTCGAGGCGCAGTTGACCCGCGGCCCCAAGGGCTATTCGGGCAACCTGGTGCTGACCCTGGGAGGCGGCTGATGCGCCTGTTGAAGAAGAAGCCTCACGCGGCGTCGCTGCCGCCGGATTCCGTGCTGGGTGGTGCCAGTCCCGGCAGCCGCGCCGTGCGCCACCAGACGCCGCGGCGCTGGAGCATCGCCGGCGCGCTGGTCGGCATCGTGGCGGCCCTCATCATCTTTGCGCCGGCAAGCTGGCTGGCCCGCGCGCTCGCGTCGGCAACGAGCGGCCACCTGCTCATCGTCGACACGCGCGGCAGCATCTGGAACGGCTCGGGCGTGCTCGTGCTGACCGGTGGCGCCGGCAGCCGCGACGCCTCGTCCCTGCCCGGCCGGCTGCACTGGCGCATGGCGGCGAAGGGATTGGGCCTGCAGCTGGCGGCGCGGCAGGATTGCTGCATCAACGGCGAACTGCTGCTCGGTATCAAGCCTGGCCTCGGCCGCATGGAAGTCAGCGTCGACACGCGTGCCGACTGGCTGGCCCGCCTGCCCGCCGGGCTGCTGTCGGGCCTGGGCACGCCCTGGAACACGCTGCAGCTGGGCGGCTCGCTGCGCCTGTCGGCGCGCGACCTGCGGCTGGAGTCGGTGCAGGGCCGCTGGCGCCAGTTCGGCGAGCTGCAGCTCGACCTGCTCAACCTGTCCTCGCGCGTGTCCACCGTCGCGCCGCTGGGCAGCTACCGCTTCACCGTGACCGCCGATGCCGCCAATCCCGGCGTCAGCGCGCTGCGCCTGTCCACACTGGAAGGCGCATTGCAACTCTCGGGTGTGGGCACGCTGAGCAGCGGCGGCAAGAGCCGCTTCACCGGCGAGGCCGGCGCCGCGCCGGGGCGCGAGGAAGCGCTCAACAACCTGCTGAACATCATCGGGCGCCGCCAAGGGGCGCGCTCCGTCTTGACGATCGGATGATCATGAATCTCCAACGCACCGCCACTGCCCTCGCTGCATTGCTGCTGGCGACGGGCAGCGCGTTCGCCCAGCCCGACAACGCCAACGTGCAGCGCGGCCGAACCGCCGGCCCAGCCGTCAGGGCCAGCTCGCCGGTCACGCTCAACTTCGTCAACGCCGACATCGAGGCTGTCACCCGCGCGATCGGCGTCATGCTGAACCGCCAGATCATCATCGACCCGCGCGTCAAGGGCACGATCACGGTCTACAGCGAGCAGCCGGTGTCGGTGGCCGACGCCTATCGCAACTACCTCGCCGCGCTGCGCGGCCTGGGCTTCACCGTCGTGGAGGCGGCGGGCTTCCTGAAGGTGCTGCCCGAGCCGGATGCCAAGCTGCAGGCCGGCTCGGTGGCCGTGGAAACCAGCAATGTGCGCGGCGACCAGATCCTGACGCAGATCTTCCGCATCCAGCACGAGAACGCCAACAACCTCGTCGCCGTGCTGCGGCCGCTGATCAGCCCCAACAACACCATCAACGCCAACCCGGGCAACAACAGCCTGATCATCACGGACTACGCCGACAACCTGCAGCGCATGGCCAAGATCATCGCGGCCATGGACACGCCGGGCACCAGCGACATCGAGATCGTGCCCTTGAAGCACGCGGTCGCGTCCGACCTGGCGCCGCTGGTGCAGCGCCTGGCAGATGGCGGCACCACGGCGGGCGCAGTCGTGCCGGGCCAGAGCAGCAGCGCGGTCAACGTGCTGGTGGACCCACGCTCCAACGGCCTCATCCTGCGCGCCAGCAACCCGGCGCGCCTGGCCGCCGTGCGCTCGATGGTCGACAAGCTCGACCAGCCCAGCAGCGACAGCGGCAACAACATCCGCGTCGTCTACCTGAAAAACGCCGACGCGACCAAGCTGGCCACCGTGTTGCGCGCCGCCTTCGGTGCCGGTTCGTCGGCCAGCGCCGGTGGCGGCAGTACGTCTGGCACATCCAGCCTGACCGGCGCGGGTTCGCTGACCGGCGCCAGCCAGTCGCTGAGCGGTGGCAACGTCGGCGGCGGCAACAACAACACCGGCGGCATGACCTCGGCGGCCGCGACCGCGCCGCTGTCGCAGTCCGCGGGGCCCTCGACTGGCGGCTTCGTGCAGGCCGACCCGTCGACCAACTCGCTGATCATCACGGCCGCCGAGCCGCTGTACCGCCAGGTGCGCGCCGTCATCGAGCAGCTCGACGGCCGCCGCTCGCAGATCTATGTCGAGTCGCTGATCGTCAAGATCGACAACAGCAAGTCCGCCCAGTTCGGCATCCAGTGGCAGAACCTGTTCGGCAACAAGGGTGACAGCAGCATCACCGGCGCGGGCACCAACTTTGGCTCGGGCCTGGCCAACATCATCAACGCCACCGGCGCCGTCGCAGGCGGCAGGGACGGGGTCACGACGGCGCTGGGCGCCGGCGCGGCACCCCAGGGCCTGAACATCGGCGTGATCAAGAAGTTCGGCAGCTTCTACACGCTGGGTGCCGTGGCCAATTTCTTCGAAAGCCAGAGCGGCGCCAACGTGCTGTCCACGCCCAACATCGTGTCGCTGGACAACGAGGAGGCCCGCATCGTCATCGGCCAGAACGTGCCCTTCGTGACCGGTTCCTACTCGGGCACGGCCGGAGCCGGCGGCAACGTCAACCCCTTCCAGACGGTGGACCGCAAGGACGTCGGCCTGACGCTGAAGATCAAGAGCCAGATCGGCGAAGGCGGCACGGTGCGCATGGTGGTCTACCAGGAGAACTCGTCCGTCGTGCCTGGCAGCACAGGCACCAACGGGCCGACGCTGGACAAGAGCGCCATCGAGACCAACGTCGTCGTCGATGATGGCGACCTGATCGTGCTGGGTGGCCTGCTGAAGGACGAGTACACCGATGGCGGCGATGGCGTGCCGGGCCTGTCCAAGGTGCCACTGCTGGGCAACCTGTTCAAAAGCGAAAACCGCCGGCGTGTGAAGACCAACCTGATGGTCTTCCTGCGCCCCGTCGTCATGCGCAGCGCAGAGAGCGGCAACGAGCTGACGCTGGACCGCTACCGCAGCATTCGCGCGGTGCAGGAGGCCAGCCAGCCCAAGTCCAAGCTGCTGCTGCCCGACACCGGCGCGCCGGTGCTGCCGGAGCCGACGATCTCGGCGCCCGACAAGGCCCTGCCTCAGCCTTCGCTGCAGCCGCCCACCCCGCCGCAATCCGCGCAACAACCGCCGCAGTAACGCCCCCATGGCAGCCACCCGCCACCCCCTGCCTTATGCCTTTGCACGGGCCAACACCGTGCTGCTGGAAGACGACGGCAGCACGCTGACGCTGTGGGCGCCGCCCGAGGTGAGCTGGGCCACGCTGTCCGAAGTGCAGCGCTTGTACGCGGTGGACCGGCTGGAGTCAGAAGCCGCGAACTCCCTGACCGAGCGCATCAGCGCGGCCTATGCCGGCAGCGAATCGAGTGCGGCCGTGGTCGTCGGCGAGGTCGAGAGCGCCGTCGACCTGTCGCGCATGATGCAGGACCTGCCCGCCGTGGAGGACCTGCTGGAAGCCGCCAACGACGCGCCCATCATCCGCATGCTCAACGCGCTGTTGACGCAGGCGGCCAAGGACGGCGCGAGCGACATCCACATCGAGCCCTACGAGCGCAGCAGCTCCGTGCGCTTCCGCGTCGACGGCACGCTGCGCGAGGTGGTGCAGCCGAACCGGGCGTTGCACGCGGCACTGATATCCCGGCTCAAGATCATGGCCGAGCTCGACATCGCTGAGAAGCGCCTGCCGCAGGACGGCCGCATCTCGCTGCGCATCGGCGGCCGGGCCATCGACGTGCGGGTGTCGACCTTGCCCAGCGCCCACGGCGAGCGCGCCGTGCTGCGCCTGCTCGACAAGAGCGAATCCAAGTTCACGCTCGAAGGCCTGGGCATGGACGGCCAGGTGCT
Source organism: Pelomonas sp. Root405 (assembly GCF_001425165.1). GTDB lineage: Bacteria > Pseudomonadota > Gammaproteobacteria > Burkholderiales > Burkholderiaceae_C > Pelomonas. Next base: position 749,455 of record NZ_LMDU01000001.1, on the reverse strand, counting down.
GTCGGCCTTCAAAAAGCTGGTGCAGCAGCCGCACGGCATCGTCCTCGTCACCGGCCCGACCGGCTCGGGCAAGACGACGTCGCTGTACGCCTCGCTGCAGACCGTCGACACCAGCACCACGAATGTGCTGACCGTCGAGGACCCGATCGAATACGAACTGCCCGGCATCGGCCAGACCCAGGTCAATGCCAAGATCGACCTGACCTTCGCCAAGGCCCTGCGCGCCATCCTGCGCCAGGACCCGGACGTCATCATGATCGGCGAGATCCGCGACTTCGAGACCGCGCAGATCGCCATCCAAGCCTCGCTGACCGGTCACCTGGTGCTGGCCACGCTGCACACCAACGACGCGCCCAGCGCCGTCACGCGGCTGACCGACATGGGCGTGGAACCCTTCCTGCTGTCCAGCTCCCTGCTCGGCGTGCTGGCCCAGCGCCTGGTGCGGCGGCTGTGCCCCGTCTGCAAGAAGGCCGACGACCATGGCCGCTGGCATCCGGTGGGCTGCGACGCCTGCGGCCAGACGGGCTACAAGGGCCGCACCGGCGTTTACGAATTGATGGTGGCCGACGACGCGGTGCGCAGCCTCATCCACAACCGCGCGCCCGAGAGCCAGCTGCAGGCTGCGGCCGAGGCCATCGGCCTGCGCTCGATGCGCGAGGACGGCGAGCGGCTGATCACGGCCGGCGTCACGTCCTTGGAAGAAGTCCTGCGGGTCACCCGCGAATAAGCCGTGCCCGCCTACAAGTACGAAGCCCTCACCGACGCCGGCCGCCAGAGCAGCGGCCTGATCGAGGCTGACAACCCGCGCGTGGCCCGTGCCATGGTGCGGGCGCAGGGGCTGACGCCGCTGTCCATCGAGATGGTGCAGCAGCATGGTGCCCAGGAAGGCAGCCGGTTCACGCGCCGCGTCTTCGGCCAGACGGCGCTGGCCGTGTGGACGCGCCAGCTCGCCGGGCTGGTCGGCTCCAGCCTGCCCATCGAGCGCGCGTTGACGGCCCTGGCCGACGAGAGCGAAGACAGCCGGCAGCGCGAGCTGATCAGCCAGCTCAAGGCCGAGGTGAATGCCGGCTCGACCTTCGCGCGCGCCCTCGCGCTGGCGCCGCGCGAGTTCGACGAGGTCTACCGTGGCGTCGTCGCCGCTGGCGAGCAGAGCGGCGCGCTCGGCCAGGTGCTGGAGCGGTTGGCCGACGATCTTGAAGAGCGCCAGGACCTCAAGGCCAAGCTCGTCGGCGCCATGGCTTACCCGGCCATCGTGTCCTTCATTTCGGTGCTGATCGTCATCTTTCTCGTCACTTATGTGGTGCCGCAGATCGCGACGGTGTTCACCAGCTCCAAGCGCACGCTGCCGGCGCTGACGGTCGCGATGCTGGCCATCAGCGACTTCGTGCGCACCTGGGGCTGGGCCATGCTCGGCGTGCTGGCCTCGGGCGGCTTGCTGCTGCGCCAGGCGCTCAAGGCGCGTGCCTTCCGGCTGCGCTTCGATGCGGCGATGCTTGGCCTGCCGGTGGTCGGCCGACTGGCGCGCGGCTACAACGCGGCACGCTTCGCCGGCACTCTCGCGATGCTGGCCGGCGCCGGCGTGCCCATCCTGAAAGCGCTGCAGGCGGCGGCCGAGACGCTGTCCAACCGCGCCATGCAGGCCGATGCGCTCGATGCGCTGGTGCAGGTGCGCGAAGGCGCGCCGCTGGGCTCGGCGCTGGCGGGCAAGAAGCGCTTCCCTGGCATCCTGGCGATGTTTGCGCGGCTGGGCGAGCAGACCGGCCAGTTGCCCGAGATGCTTGGCCGCGCGGCGCGCCAGCTCAGCGTCGAGGTGCAGCGCCGCTCCATGGCCGCCGCCACGCTGTTGGAGCCCCTGCTCATCGTCGCGATGGGCGCCATCGTGCTGCTGATCGTGCTGGCGGTGCTGCTGCCCATCATCCAGCTGAACACTTGGGTGAAATAGCGGCCGACACCGGCCGGCAAGCCGTGATCTGACACACGAACCGGTGGTTTCCCGACATGCCGCCCTGGGCCGGTTTTTGCTTGAATAGGGTGTCCTGACGGAGGAGCCCACCATGAGCAGTACCGCCATCGCCTGTGTCGCACCGCGCATCCCGGTCGCCCGTATGCGCAGCATCTACCGGCTCGAAGATGTCAGCAAACGGCTGGACAAGCTGCCGGGCAAGGATCACGAATCGCTGCGCGCCACCTACGAGCGCATGCTGGAAAAAGGTGAGCAGCGCTTCCAGGTCAAGCCCTCAGGGCTGCCGGTGATGGACGCGCTCTACGACGAGCTGCCCAACTTCCACGAGGTGCTCGACGATGTGCGGCGCCAGATCGCCCTGTGCAAGGACAGCAGCGACGCGCTGGAGATCACGCCGCTGCTGCTGCTTGGGCCCCCCGGCGTCGGCAAGACCCATTTCGCGCGCCAGCTGGCCGAGTTGCTCGGCACCGGCATGGGCTTTGTCTCGATGAGCTCGCTGACGGCCGGCTGGGTGCTGTCCGGCGCGTCCAGCCAGTGGCGGGGCGCACGGGCGGGCAAGGTCTTCGAGGCGCTGGTGGACGGCGACTATGCCAACCCCGTCATGGTGGTCGACGAGATCGACAAGGCCGGCGGCGAGGCCGCCTACGACCCGCTGGGCTCGCTCTACAGCCTGCTGGAGCACGACACGGCCAGCAGCTTCATCGACGAGTTTGCCGAGGTGGCCGTGGACGCCAGCCAGGTGATCTGGGTGGCCACGGCCAACGACGCCGGCGCCATCCCCGACCCCATCCTGAACCGCGTCAATGTCTACGAGGTGCAGGCGCCCGACTTCGCCGCCGCCCGTGCCATCGCGCTGCGGCTGTACGAGAAGCTGCGCGGCTCGCATGAATGGGGCCAGCGCTTCGACGCGCGACCCAGTGACGCGGTGCTGGACCGCATGGCCGAGCTGGCGCCGCGCGAGATGCGACGCGCCTGGATGACGGCCTTCGGCAACGCCCGGCTGGCACAGCGCGACACGGTGCTGTGCGACGACCTGCCCAGCGGCGGCGCCAAGAAGTCGCGCATCGGCTTCATGCAGTAGCCCCTGACAATCGCGGCATGCCCGCCACCCTGAACGGCCAGCTGGTCGTCGCGATCTCGTCCCGCGCCCTGTTTGATTTCGAAGCCGAGAACGAGGTCTTCGAGGCCGAGGACGACCACGCCTACATGGCCCTGCAACAGCGCTTGCTGGACGAGCCGGCCCGCCCGGGCGTGGCCTTCTCGCTGGTGCACAAGCTGCTGGCCTTCAACGCTGGCGGCGGGGCGCCGCAGGTGGAAGTCGTCGTGCTGTCGCGCAACGATCCCATTTCGGGCATGCGCGTCTTCCGCTCGGCCAAGCATTACGGCCTGGCCATCGAGCGCGGCGTGTTCACGCGTGGCGCCTCACCGTGGCGATACCTGAAGCCGCTGTCGGCGCAGCTTTTCCTGTCGACCAACGAGGCCGATGTGCGCCAGGCGCTGATGGCCGGCGTGGCGGCGGCGCGTGTCATGCCGCTGGCGGCGCGGGCGTCGGCACTGCATCCGAAGGAGCTGCGCATCGCCTTCGACGGCGACGCCGTGCTGTTCTCGGACGAGGCCGAGCAGGTCTTCCAGCGCGACGGCCTGGCGGCGTTCCGCGAGCACGAAAGCAGCCGCGCCCACCTGCCGCTGCCGGCCGGCCCCTTCAAGCCGGTGCTGCAGGCCCTGCAGCGCCTGCAGCACGAACCGGGCGGCGGCATGAAGGTGCGCACGGCCCTGGTGACGGCGCGCAGTGCGCCCGCCCACGAGCGCGCCATCCGCACGCTGATGGACTGGCAGATCGAGGTCGACGAAGCGATGTTCCTCGGCGGCCTGGCCAAGGGCGAGTTCCTGCGCGAGTTCGAACCCGACTTCTTCTTCGACGACCAGGTCGGCCACATCACCAGCGCCGCGGCCCATGTGCCGGCGGGTCATGTGGCCATGGGCATTGCCGCGCCACCATGAAAAACGGCCCCGTGTGGGGCCGCTGGGCGAAGGGGCGAACGATCAGCCGCGGCGACGGCGGCGGGCGATGAAACCGACGGCACCCAGGCCGGCCAGCAGCATGGCGTAGGTGCTGGGTTCCGGCACGGCCGTGACGCTGAGGCTGAGGTTGTCGATGGCCAGGCCATGGTCGCTGCCCACGTCGTTGGCGTCGTTCCAGCGAACCCACAGCGTGCTGCCGGCCGCCCAGGGGGTGGTGACCGTGCCGCCCAGGTTGGCGCTCAGTCCGGCCACATTGCCAACCACGGCAGCGCTGCTTGCCGTGTTGACCAGCGAGTTGACATCGAATGCCGCGCCGGCCGTGGTCCAGTTGGACACGCTCGCGAAGCTGGCGCCGAAGCCGTACTGCACGGTCAGCTTGTGCGCGGTGGTGTTGCCACCGTTGCGCCACTGCTCGCCGTCGTAGCGCAGCGTGAAGCTGTCGAGCGTGCTGCCGCTGTTGTTGGTCAGCGCGAGCACGAGGGTCGGGGTGGCCACGGTGCCGCTGGCGATGCTGCCAAGCGCGCGGTCCGCGCCGCTGCCGAAGCTGTAGGCGGCACCCGCGTTGTCCGTGCCGGTGCTGGCGCGGTAGGTGGCCAGCGCGTTGGCGCCGTTGAACAGGCTCCAGCCCGCCAGGGTCGAATCGTTGACCCACGCGTTGGCCGTGCCCGCGGCGGCCAGGCTGTCAAAGCTCTGCCCATAGGTGAAGGCAGCGCTCGTGACCGAGACGGCGGCCTGGGCGGACAGGGCGGTGAGCAATGCGGCCGAGACGGCGAGAAGCTTGAATGACATGCGCGATTTCTCCGGGCTGAAGGGAAGGTCGGGGCCGACTTTCACTAACCCGTCAAAAAGGGTCAACGTGGGCAACCCGCTATTCCTGCGGCTCCCCCCCGATTCCGGTGGCGCTTCCGTGGCGTCAAGGCAGCAGCTGCACCGCCATGCTGCGCTCCACGCACCACACGAGCGCAAGCACCGCCACGGTGCCCGAAGCGCCCGGCACGACCCAGCGCCGGTAGGCCAGGCCGGCGCGCAGCGCAAGGGCCAGTGGCAGCAGCAGCACGACGACGGCGAGCTGCCCGAGCTCGACGCCGACGTTGAAGCCCAGCAGCGGCAGCAACAGCTCGGTGCCGCGCAGGCCCAGGTCCTTCAACGGCCCCGCGAAGCCGATGCCATGCACGAGGCCGAAAACGCCCACCATCGCCCAGCGCGGGCCAGGCACGAAGGGACGGATGTTGTCCAGCGCGGCCAGCAGCACCGTCAGTGCGATCAGCGACTCGACCAAAGCCTCGGGCGGGTTGAGGGCGCCGGCCGCCGCCAGGCCCAGCGTGACGGAGTGGGCCAGCGTGAAGGCGGTGACGAGCTTGAGCGTCTCGACGAAGGCACTGCGGGCGCTGTCCCGCGGCACCCAGCGGCCACCGTCCCTGCGCCAGACGGCCACGAGCAGCAGCGTGACGAGAAAGAGCACATGGTCCAGGCCGCCCGCGATATGGGCCATGCCGTCGGCGACAAAGCCGGGCAGGCCCATGCCCTGCGCGCCCAGGCGTTGCGGGCCGGCGCCCGGGGTCAGCAGCTGCGGCGGGCCGACCGCGCCAACGAGGCGCACCAGGCCGCGGTGGGCGGCGTCGGTGGCGCTGAAAAGGCGGTAGTCGATGTCGATGTCGCGCACGGCCGCCGGGCAGCGCCAGTGGCTGACCAGCACGGCGTGCATGCCGTCGCTGTGGTCTTCGAGCTGGGCCGTTGCGCGGCGCTGCAGCGTGCAGGCGACGCCCTCGGCCGTGAAGCGCAAGCCGGCATCGGCCACGGCCTCGATGTCGGGCCAGCGCTGGCGCACCTCGCCCCAGCTCAAGGCGCCGTCGCCATCGGCGTCCAGCGCCAGGTCGCGGTCGAGGTCGCGCAGGGCGATGTCCAGGCGCTGCTCCACGTCTGCGCCGTCCACGCGGTAGACGAGGTAGGCCTCGCTGGCCTGGTGAGCCCGGGCCGCGCCGCAGACCAGCAGCGCCACCAGCATCAGCCACCGGATCACGACGCGAAGCTCCGGTCGAGGGCCGCGAGGCGCGCATCCTGCCAGCCCAGCTCGCGCAGCACGCGGGCCAGGTCTTGCCGGGCCGCATCGCCGGGCTTGCCGGCGGCGAGGGCTGCGCGCAGCAGCAGCAGCGCATCGGCCGGCTCGCGCTGCGTGGCCCAGTTGAGCTGGGCCAGGCGCAGCGCCTCGCGCGGCTGCTGTTCGACATCAAGCGCAAAGCGGGCCTGCTCGCGCGCATGCTTGCCCGGCTCGCGGCGGTCGGCGGCGGCCAGGCGTTCGCGCAGCAGCGCGGCCGGTGCCGACGTGTCGCGGCCGAGCTGGCGCAGCGCGATGACGCGGCGCAGCAGCAGGGCGTCGGCCTCGGCATCGGGGCTGCGCTCGACCAGCGTGAGGGCTTCGGCAGCGCGGTTGCGGGCCAGCAGCCAGTCGGCCAGCGCCGCACGCGTGTAGACGCCGTCCTCGCCGGCCAGCGCGGTGCGGTAAAGGGTGGGCGCCGCGGTCTCGTCGCCAAGCCGCTCGGCGAGTTCGGCACGCATCAGCGCGAGCCACGGGGCGACGCTGCGGCCCGGGCTGAGCTGGGCCAGCGTCAGCGCGGCCGCCCGGCCCTGGCCGGTCAGGCTGGCCAGCTCGGCCTGGCAGGCCGCCGCTGGCAGCGGCGCGAGCGCTTGCAGCTGTTCGCACAGCGCACGGGCCGCCGGCAGTTCGGCCTGCAGTTGATGCAGCGCTGCCGCGTCGAGCAGCGCCTGGGCGCGATGCTCGACCGCCAGGTCTTGTCGCGCGAGCAGCGCACGCAGGTCGGCCCGGGCAGCGTCGAATTCATGGCGGGCCTGCAGCACGCGGGCACGCAAGAGCACCGCCTCGGCCGGTGCATCGGCCTGACGCCACCATGGCGACAGCGCCGCCTGTGCCACACCCAGCTCGCGCGGGTCGCCATGCACGCGGGCGCGCTGCAGCGCCGCGCGTGCGGTGGCGGCGGCGAGCGGCAGCTGCGCCGGGTCGCGGGCCAAGGCAGCACGGCGCGCACGCTCCGTCGCGTCGACGCGGTAGGGCAGGCGCTGCACGATGTCGGCGTCGTCCTTCGGTACGAAGGGCTCGGCCGACACCGCCAGCGGTGCCAATAGCAGCAACGCGAGCAGGCGCTTCACAAGGTCTGCGGTTCTTCGGTTTCGCTGGCCGACACGTCGAGCATCGGCAGCGTCAGCGCTTCCGAGGTCTCGTCGTCGGTCTTCTGCGCCTTGAGGTAGGTCACCAGCGCCATCGAAGAGGCCACGGCGCTGTCGGGCACCGCGGTGGCCGCCGCGGGCGGCGGGGGAGGTGGCGCGACGACATGGTCGTCGTCATCGCCACCGCCGCAGGCGGCCAGCAGCAGGGCGGCGGCGGTGCCCGTGGCGAGCACGGCGGTCTTGCGGGTCAGCATGGCGGCCCCCTTCACTTGGTGCCCGGGATGGGCGTGTTGAGGTAGGGGAAGCCGGTCAGCAAGGGCACGACGGCCTGGTCCACCGCGTCATGCAGCTTGAAGGTGGTGGCACCCAGCGGCACGGCGCTGGGCTTGCAGGCAGCGCCCAGGCCGAGCTTGTCGGTGTCGCCATTGGCCACGCACAGGCCGCCCATCACCGCCACCAGCGAGATGTCGACGACGTCGTCCTTGGGACGGCGGCCATTCGGGTAGCCGGCGTTGTCGTTGCCTGCGGCCAGGATGTTGCCGACGATGCCCAGACGGTTCTGCTGCGCAAAGGGCACGGGCGCGATGGCCGTGTTCAGGCGCAGCATTTCCGAGGGCGTGACGGTGGCCAGCTGGTTGACACCCTTGATGCCGGTCAGGAAGGTGGTGACCAGGTCGGTGCGCGGGAAGTTGGTCGGCGCGGTGTTGGGGAGGTTCAGCGCGATCTCCAGCAGCGCCGGCAGCGTCGGGTTGGTCACGTAGTCGGCGAACTGCCCATCGTCCATGGGCTTGGCGCTGTTGAACTTGTCCTTGTCCTTCAGGCCGATGACGACTTCGTTGACCAGCGGCATGCCCAGGCGCGAGACCTGCACCCAGGCGCCGCCGGCCTTCTCGGCCGCCTGGTGACCGGAAGCCGGCTTGGGGTTGAGCAGGCGGCCCTGGCGCAGGCTGGCGGTGGTCCAGCCGCCGATGACGTCGCTGCCAGCGGATTTCAGGCAATCCTTGTGCACTTCCAGCGCAAGCGTCGTGACGTTCTTGTCGCCGATGGTGTTGGGCACGGCGTTGATCAGCGCCGGGTCGGTGATGACCGAGACGGGGGCGTTGACCAGGTCGAAGATGGTGCCGAGGTTGACCGCGAACGGGTCCTGGCGCTGACCGACGAAGACCTTGGCCGGCGTCGCGCAACCCGGGATGGTGACGGGATAGACGTGCTTGGCCGCATAGCCAGCGTAGTCGGCAATCGTCTTCTTGCCGATGTTGTCGACCGGCTTGTCGAAAGTCGTCGCGCCGCCGGTGGCATGGGTCACAGACTGGGCCGCGCCGCTGCGGCGGTCGCCACGCACGACGCTGACGGTGTAGCTCTCATTGAGCTGCAGGTTGGCGTCCTTGACGTTGGCGACCGTGCCGCTCTGGATCAGCGGAATGCCAACCATCTTGCCGCCGATGCTCAAGGAGGTGCCTGCGCCGCTGTTGGACAGGGTGTTCTTGAAGCGGAACTGGAAGCTGATGTCTTCCTTGGCGTCGCCGGTGTTGTCGATGTGGATCTCGTAGAGCGCGTTCGGGTCCAGCGAGAAGTAGTTGGGGCCGCCGTAAGCGTCCTGCAGCGGCAGGTAATTAGCGATCAGCGTGACCATGCCGTCGCGGCCGGTCTCGTAGCTTCGGAACATGTAGAAGTCCGTCGCGTCGACCTTGGGGACGGTCGTCAGGAAGGGCGCTTCGCGGTGGCTGGAGGCTTGGGCGCCGCTAGCCAGGCAGAGCAGCACCACGCCCAAGGCGCTGCAGGTGAGACGAGCTTTCATGGGGGGCATCCGGTGGCGATGCCAACACAGGCATCTGGGCAGTGTTACGGCGCCACTGGCGGCGCGGATGCAAGGCGGCGTGACGAATCGCCGGCCACCCCCCTAGCAACACAATGGCGGTCCCTGGAGGAGATCCCATGCCCCGTTCCCGTTCCGCCGCGCTGATCGCGGCCCTGTGCTTGTCCGGCGTCACAAGCGCTGGGGCCGGCACCACCGGTTTTTATCGCCAGCCCGCCATCAAGGGCGAGCAGATCTATCTCGTCGCCGAGGGCGACCTCTGGCGCGTCGGCACGCAAGGCGGCGACGCTCAGCGGCTGACGACGCACAACGGGCTTGAAAGCCAGCCCGCCGTGTCGCCCGACGGCCAATGGCTGGCCTTCACGGGCCAGTACGACGGCGGCACCGAGCTCTACCTCATGCCGGCCGCCGGCGGGGTGCCGAAGCGGCTGACCTGGGAAGGCGGCGGCATGCGCGTCTGGGGTTTCAGCTCGGCCGGCGAGGTCCTCTACACCGGCCTCGACGCGCGGCCCGGCAGCCAGCTCTTCGCCATCGACATGAAGACCGGCCAACGCCGTGCCCTGCCGGTGGGCCAGGCCAGCGACGGCGCCCTGAGCGCCGATGGCAAGACGCTTTACTTCACCCGCAGCGGCCTGCGCGGCGACAACGCCCGCCAGTACCGCGGTGGCGCCATCGCGCGGCTGTGGTCGCTGGACCTGGCAAACCGAGCGGAGGCCCAGCCGCTGGTCGCGGAAGGCAACAACGACCGCCGGCCAATGCCCTATCGCGCTGATGGCGCTGATGGTGCCGAGCGCATTGCCTTCCTGTCGGACCGCGACGGCACGGTCAACCTGTGGTCGGTCGACGCCAAGGGCGCCGACCCGCGCCAGCACACGACGTACAAGGGCTGGGACATCCGCCACGCGGCCGCCGACGGCAGCCGGGTCGTCTATGCGCTGGGCGCCGACCTCTACGTCATCGACCTTGCCAAGCGTGACGCGGCGCGCAAGCTCGACATTGCGCTGGGTGGCGACTTCGACCAGATGCGCGAGCGCTGGATCAAGAAGCCGCAGGACTTCCTCACCGACACGGCCTTCGCGCCCAATGGCGAGCGCGTGCTGCTGACGGCCCGGGGTCATCTCGCGACGCAGGGTGTGCAGCAGTTGCGCCGCGCCGAGCTGCCGCAGCCGGTGGACGGCCGCTGCCGCAAGGGCGAGTTCAGCGCCGACAACAAGCAGGTGTTCGCCTTCTGCGACTTCAGCGGCGAGATGGAGGTCTGGCGCTTCGCGGCCAATGGCACCGGCAAACCCGAGCGCATCACCCACGGCGCGCCGAACGCCACGGTCACGCAGCGCCGCGAACTGCTGCCCTCGCCCGACGGCCGCTGGCTGGCACACAGCGACAAGGAAGGGCGCATCTGGCTGACGGACCTCAAGGCGCCGGCGCCGGCCAACACGCGCGAGATTGCCCGCGGCCTGCTTGACGAACCACGCCTGCATGGCTGGAGCCCGGACGGCCAGGCGCTGGCCTGGTCGATGCCGCTGCGCCACCCCGACCGCCACCAGCTGCAGCTCTACAACATGGCGCAGGGCAGCACCCACACGCTGACCACCGACCGCTACGACAGCGGCGCGGCGGCGTTCAGCCCCGATGGGCAATGGCTCTATTTCGCGTCCAACCGCAACTTCGCGACCACCGGCAACCCCAGCCCCTGGGGCGACCGCAACACCGGGCCCTTCTTCGGCTTCCGCAGCAAGCTCTATGCACTCGCCCTGCAGCCGGGACTGCGCTCGCCGTTCGCGCCGAAGGACGAGCTGGAATCGGCCACCGAGAAAAAGGCCGATGAGCAACGCGCGGAGGACAAGAAGGCCACCGACAAGAACCCGACAGAGCGCAAGCCGGACGACAAAGAGAAGAAGCCGGATGCCAAAGCAGGGGCTGCCAAGCCCACCATCCAGTTCGAAGGCGTGGCCGCGCGCCTGCACGAGCTGCCGGTGCCCGCGGGCAACTACCGCGCGCTGCGCGTCGACGGCAAGCGGCTGTGGTTCCTGGACCAGGACCTGGACCGCAAGACCCAGCTGAAATCCATCGCCATCGACAACCAGGGCGGCCCGGCCGACATCCTCGCCAGCGACGTGCGCGACTACGGCCTGAGCGCCGACGGCAAGAAGCTGATGGTCGTGCGCAACCAGGCCGCCGGTGCTGCGCCCGAAGTGCTGATCGTCGAGGCCGCGCCCAAGCTGCCCACCGACCTGAGCAAGCTGCAGGTGCGCTGGACCGACTGGCAGATCGCCACGCAGCCGCGCGCCGAGTGGAAGCAGATGTTCGCCGACGCCTGGCGCATGCACCGCGACCACTTCTACGACAGCGCCATGCACGGCGTCGACTGGCTGGCCATGCGCGCCAAGTACGAGCCACTGGTGGACCGGCTGACCGACCGCTTCGAGCTGGCCGAGCTGATGGCGCAGATGGTGGGCGAGCTGGGCGCGCTGCACAGCCAGGTCGCCCCCGGTGACATCCGCCCCGCGCCCGAGGAGCCAGGTCTTGCCGGCCTGGGCGCGCGCTTCTCCCGCGCACCCGATGGATGGCGCATCGATGCCATCTACGCCGCCGACCCCGAGCTGCCAGCCGAGGCCTCGCCGCTGGCCGCGCCCAGCGTCGGCCTGAAGGTGGGCGACGTCATCACGACGGTCAACGGCCGCCCGACAGCCGACGCGCCGCATCTGCTGGAGCTGCTGCGCGGCCAGGCCGGCCGCCAGGTACTGATCGAGGCCAGGCAGGCTGGGCGCTCCGTGCTGCGCATCGTCACGCCAGTGGCCCAGACGCGCGAGAACCAGCTGCGCTACAACGACTGGCGCTTCAGCCGCGCGCGTGCCGTTGAAGCCGCCGGCCAGGGTCGCATCGGCTATGTGCATTTGCGTGCCATGGGCGCGGCCGACATCGCGGACTTCGTGCGCGAGTTCTATGCCGCCACCGACCGGGACGGCCTCATCATCGACGTCAGATACAACAACGGCGGCAACATCGACAGCTGGATCCTGGAGAAGCTGCTGCGCCGCGCCTGGGCCTTCTGGCAACCGCGCTCACCGGGCGGCGCCGGCGTCTACGCCAACATGCAGAACGTCTACCGCGGCCACACCGTCGTGCTGATGAACGAGGACACCTATTCCGACGGCGAGACCTTCGCCGAAGGCTTCAAGCGCCTCAAGCTCGGTCCCGTCATCGGCAAGCGCAGCTCGGGCGCGGGAGTGTGGCTGTCGGACGGCAACCGCCTGATCGACAACGGCATCATGCGCGCCGCGGAGTCCGGCCAGGTGGACGCGGAAGGCCGCTTCCTCATCGAGGGTATCGGCGTGACGCCGGACATCGAGGTCGACAACCCGCCGCGGGCGACCGCGATGGGCCAGGATGCGCAGCTGGACGCGGCGCTGGCCGAGCTGAAGCGGCGCATTGCCGCGGAACCTGTGAAAGAGGTGAAGCCGGGGCCGTATCTGCGGCCGGTGAGGCCGTAGCTGGCAAGGGCGGTCACGGCCTCCCGAGCGCTAGACTTTGCCTCCGGAGACACCATGGCCATGCGCAGCGACATCCGGTTCGTCACATCGTCCGACGGTGTGCAGATCGCCGCCGCGCGCCATGGCGACGGGCCGCTCGTGCTGAAAGCCGCCACCTGGATCACCCACATCGACCAGGCCACGCCGGGCACCATCCAGCAGGCGCTGATCGACGAGTTCTCGGCCTCGCACACCTATGTGGAGTACGACACCCGCGGCTGCGGCCTGTCGCAGCGCCGTGTCGACGATCTGTCGTTCGAGTCCTGGGTGCGCGATCTTGAGGCCGTTGCGGACGCCTATGGCCGTGACGAACCGTTCACGCTGCTGGGCTTCACCTGCGGCGCCGGCGTGGCGGTCGAGTACGCCGCACGCCATCCCGAGGGCGTGCGCAACCTGATTCTGTTCGGCGGCTTCGCGACCTCTTACTACAGCACCAGCCACCCCGACCCCGCGGTGCGTCGCGAGGGTGACCTGATGCGCGAACTTGCCGCCGTGGGCTGGGGCAACAGCTCGCCGGCCTTCCGCCAGGTGTTCGTGTCGCGCTTCCTGCCCGACGCCTCGCCTGAGCAATGGGCCGCCTTCGACAAGCTGCAGCGCGAGACCTGCTCGCCCGACGTGGCCACGCGCTACCTGCACGCGCTGTACGGCATCAACGTGAAGGACGCTGCGCAGCGCGTGCGCTGCCCGGCGCTGCTGCTGCACCCCAAGGACGACCAGATGGTGCCCTTCGAGCAGGGCCGGCGGCTGGCGTCGCTGGTGCCTGGCGCGCGCTTCGTGCCGCTGGAGGGGCGCAACCACATCCCCTTGCCCACCGAGCCGGCGTTTGCCGGCTTCCTGCGCGAGGTGCGCGACTTCCTGGGCACGCAGCGGGAGCAGGCTGAACCGGCGCCGAGGCTCACCCCGCGGCAGGCCGAAGTGCTGCGCCGCATTGCCAGCGGCGAGACCGACAAGCAGGTCGCAGGGGCGCTGCGCCTGAGCCCTCGCACGGTGGAGATGCATGTGGCCAGCGCCTTGAAAACCCTGGGCTGCCGCACGCGCGCCGAGGCCGTGCACCGGGCCACGCGGCTGCAGTTGCTGCGGGCCTGAGTACCGTGATGCCACGGTAGCCGGGGCGGCCCCTACCGTAGGCCGCCGACTTGTGGCCGCAGCCTGGGCTGCGCGAGAGTCAGTGCACCGACACGGAGGCTGAAGTGGAAGACACGATTGACGCAGGACCGGCCTTGCAGGACGTCCTCAGGGTGCACTGCTTCGGCTGCGGCGCGCTCAACGAAGACGGACTGCACATCAAGAGTCGCTGGGAGGGCGACGAACTGGTGTGCCGCTGGCAGCCGCCGCCGCACTACATCGGCCATCCTGGCGTGGTCTACGGCGGCGCCATCGCCTCGGTGGTGGACTGCCATGCCATCTGGACGGCGATGGCCACCCATTGCCGTGAAGAAGGCATCGCCCTGGACGCCGGCGCACCCGCGTTCGTGACCGGGCGCCTGACCGTCACCTATCTCAAGCCCGCCTCGATCAACCACCCGCTGCAGTTGCGCGCCCAGGTGGTGGACCGCGGCGAGCGGCGCAGCACCGTGGCCTGCCGCGTCTGGCAGGTCGGCATCGAATGCGCGACGGCTGAGGTCGTCACAGTCCGCATGAGGGGGCACTGAATGCGCGCCGTTCTCTGCCACGACCACGCCGATCCGCCGCGCCTCACGCTCGCCGAGATCGTGCCCCCTGTTCCCGCTGCCGGAGAAGTGCTGGTGGACGTGCACGCCGCCGCAGTGAGCTTCATGGACGCGCTGATGGCTCAGGGCAAGTACCAGCTGCGCCCGCCCCTGCCCTACACGCCGGGCACCGATGCGGCCGGCGTGGTGCGGGCCGTCGGCGCCGGCGTGGCGCATCTCCAGCCTGGCGACCGCGTGGCCTGCGGCCACTGGACCGGCGCCTGGGCCGAGCAGATGCTGGCCCCCGCCTCGCAGGTGACCCTGTTGCCCGCCGCAGTCGACTTCACCACCGCCTGCACCGTGCGCTATGCCTATGGCACCGCGCACTACGCCCTCGTAGAGCGCGCCCGCCTGCAGCCCGGCGAGACGGTGTTCGTCAGCGGCGCGGCGGGCGGCGTGGGGCTTGCGGCCGTGGACCTCGCTCACCATCTCGGCGCGCGCGTGATTGCCGGGGTCGGTTCGCAGGAAAAGGCCGACGTGGTGCGCAGCCGCGGCGCCGAGGCCGTGGTCGTGTACGGCGCCGAGGACTTGAAGGCGCGCATCGGCACGCTGACGCAAGGGCAAGGCGTGGACGTGTGTCTGGACAACGTGGGCGGCGAGGTGTTCGCAGCGATGTCGCGCCTGATGGCCTGGGGCGGGCGCATGCTGCCCATCGGCTTCACGAGCGGCACCATTCCCTCGCTCGCGGCCAACCTGCCGCTGCTCAAGAACTACTCGGTGATGGGCGCCTTCTGGGGCGCCTGGGCCATGCGCCAGCCGGAGCAAAGCGCCCGGGCCGACACGGAGCTGATGCAGCTCGTGGCCGAAGGCCGGCTGCGCCCGCTCGTGGCCGCCGTGCTGCCACTGGCGCAGTTCAGCGAAGCCCTGGCGCAGCTGCACGACCGGCGCGTGCAAGGGCGCCTCGTGCTGCGCATGCGGTGAGCCTTCGCTCTGAACCGGAGAGGTCCCATGGCCGTCTTCGCCCCCCCGAGGAAGAAGGGCCAGGCAGGGATGAAAGCAGGCATTGGAGGCACTGGCTTGGGGTTGCGCTGACCCCGACTGTGCGGATGCCTCGTCCATCAGGCGAACGGCCTGCAACGATTCGACGTGGCGCCTCGGGGATCGCCAGCAGGCGGCGCGATTGGCGTTAATGCGCGCGCCTGACGCTCAGCTCAGCACGACGCGCGCGAACTTGCGCCTGCCCACCTGCAGTACATGCTCGCCGGCGTCGAGCTTCAGGCCCTTGTCGGCAATGACTTCACCAGCACGGCGCACGCCGCCTTGTTCGACCATGCGCAGGCCCTCGCTGGTGGACGCGACAAGCCCGGCCGCCTTCAGCAGCTGCGCGATGCCCATCGGCGCGCCGGTCAGCTGCACCTCGGGGATGTCGTCCGGGATGCCGCCCTTAGCGCGGTTGTTAAAGTCCTGCTCCGCCGCGTCGGCCGCCTGGGCGCTGTGGAAGCGCGCGGTGATCTCCTTGGCCAGCATGACCTTGGCGTCCTTGGGGTTGCGGCCGCCTTCGACCTCGGACTTCAGCGCCGCGATCTCGCCGAGCGACTTAAAGGACAGCAGCTCGAACCACTTCCACATCTGCACGTCGCTGATCGACAGGATCTTGGCGAACATGGTGTTGGCAGGCTCGGTGATGCCGATGTAGTTGTTCTTGGACTTGGACATCTTCTCGACGCCGTCCAGGCCTTCCAGCAGCGGCATCGTCAGGATGCACTGAGGCTCCTGCCCATATTCCTGCTGCAGGTGGCGGCCCATCAGCAGGTTGAACTTCTGGTCCGTGCCGCCCAGTTCCAGGTCGCTCTTCAGCGCCACCGAGTCATAGCCCTGCATCAGCGGGTAGAGGAACTCGTGCACGGAGATCGGCGTCTGGGCGGCGAAGCGCTTGGTGAAGTCGTCGCGCTCCATCATGCGGGCCACCGTGTACCGGCTGGCGAGCTGGATCAGGCCGGCCGCACCCAGCGGCTCGCTCCACTCGGAGTTGTAGCGGATCTCGGTGCGCGCGGGGTCCAGCACCAGCTTGGCCTGGGCGTAGTAGGTTTCGGCGTTGGCCTGAATCTGCTCTTTGGTCAGCGGCGGGCGGGTGGCGTTGCGGCCCGACGGGTCGCCGATCAGGGAGGTGAAGTCCCCGATCAGAAAAATGACCTGGTGGCCCAGGTCCTGCAACTGGCGCATCTTGTTCAAGACGACCGTGTGGCCGACGTGGATGTCCGGCGCCGTGGGGTCAAGGCCCAGCTTGATGCGCAGCGGCACGCCGGTGGCCGCCGAGCGCGCCAGTTTCTTGACCCATTCGGCCTCGGGCAGCAACTCGTCCACGCCGCGGCGGGTGATGGCCAGCGCCTGCTGGACGGCATCGGTGACGGGAAATTCGGCAGCGTCGGACATTGAGGGAGTCGCAAGACCGGTAAAAGGTCTGGCGAAATTGTTAAGTTGTTGATCTATCGGGTTTAACCGGCCTGTCGAGTAGGACAACGCCGTTAGAATTCACCCTTCGAACCGGGGGTGTTGCTTCAACACAACCGAGTGGATTTTAGGGCCGCATCACGGTGCAGCCCTTCGCGTGGAACCGGCTTGGCCGGGATTGCCCCAGCGACAACCCCGGGATGCCGAGCGTGACCGCAGTCCAGAAACGCCTCCAGCAACTTCAAACAGCACTAAAAAGGGTCGACGGCTTTGCCGCCCGGCACCCGCGCGCCCTGACCGCCTCCGTCGTCAGCGCCCTTAGCTGCTTCGCCGTCACCGCCTTCGGTATTGCGCCGCTGGCGCCCGACGCGGCCGAGTTGCCCCGCCGCACGCTGGTCGAGACGGTGGCCACGCCCAGCATCGAAGCCCAGTTGGATGAGCTGGCCGCCCACAGCATCGGCCTGACCCGCGCCGAGGCCACGCGCTCCGGCGACACCCCCGACAGCCTGCTGCGCCGCGCCGGCGCCTTCGATCCGGCCGCCGCTGCCTTCTTGCGCGCCGACCCGCTGGCCCGCCGCATCTTCCAGGGCCGCGCCGGCAAGATGGTCCACCTGACGGCCGATGCCTCGGGCCAGGTGCAGACCATCATCGCCCGCTTCCCCGCCGAGAAGAGCGAGCAGCAATCAAGTCATTTCACGCGCCTGACCGTCGTGCGTGATGGCGCCCGCTTCACCGCTCGCACCGAGACCGTGCCGCTGCAGGCCCAGATCGCCCTGGGCAGCGGCAGCATCCGCACCTCGCTGTTCGCCGCCACCGACGACGCCAAGATTCCGGACGCCATCGCCTCGCAGATGGCCGACATGTTCTCGGGCGACATCGACTTCCATCGCGAACTGCGCAAGGGCGATCGCTTCAGCATCGTCTACGAAACGCTGACAGCCGATGGCGAGCCCATCCAATGGGACGGCGGTACCGGCCGCCTGCTGGCCGGCGAGTTCACGAACAACGGCCGCACCTATTCGGCGGTGTATTTCAAGGACAGCGCCTCCGGCAAGGCCAGCTTCTACAGCTTCGACGGCCAGAGCAAGCGCCGCGCCTTCCTGGCCAGCCCGATGGAGTTCTCGCGCATCACCAGCGGTTTCGCGATGCGCTTCCATCCCATCCACAAAACCTGGCGCCAGCACAACGGGGTCGACTACGGCGCGCCGACCGGCACAGCCGTGCGCTCAGTGGGCGACGGTACCGTCGAGATGGCTGGCTGGCAGAACGGCTTCGGCAATGTCGTGCACCTGCGTCATGCGGGCGACCGGACGACCGTCTACGCCCACCTGAGCAAGATCGACGTGAAGAAGGGCCAGCGCATCGAGCAGGGCCAGCGCATCGGCGCGGTCGGCGCCACGGGCTGGGCCACCGGCCCGCATCTGCACTTCGAGTTCCGCGTTGGCGGCCGCCACATGGACCCGCGCGTCATCGCTCGCGCGTCCGAGGCGATCACGCTGCCCAGCTACGCCAAGGCGCAATTCCTGCAGACGGTCGCCAGCGTGAAGACGCAACTGGCCGTGGCCGAAACGATGGACGGCGTCTCCGCCGCCGAATAAGGCTGGTGAGCGCGCTCTACATCGGGCTGATGTCGGGCACTTCGCTCGACGGCATTGATGGCGTGTTGTTCGACGCGGAGGCGCTGGTCGTCACCGGCCATGTGCACTCACCCTTCTCACCGGGACTGCGCGACGAATTGCTCGCCTTGAATGCGCCAGGCGACAACGAACTGCATCGCGCCGCGCTGGCCGGGAATGCTGTCGCACGCGCCTATGCCGATGTGGTGGCCCAGCTGCTTGAAGCGACCGGCACCCGGCGCGAGCAGGTCGCTGCCATCGGCGCGCACGGCCAGACCGTGCGACATCGGCCCGACAGCTTCGACGGCTACACGACTCAATTGCTCAACGGCTCGCTGTTGGCCGAGCAGTCCGGCATCGACGTGATCTGCGACCTTCGCAGCCGCGACGTGGCGGCTGGGGGTCAGGGCGCGCCGCTGGTGCCGGCCTTCCACCGCGCGCTGTTTGGCGGCGAAGGCCAGGATGTGGCCGTGCTCAATCTCGGCGGCATCAGCAACCTGAGCCTGCTGTTTGCCGATGGGCGCACAGGCGGTTTCGATTGCGGGCCCGCCAACTGCCTGATGGACGGCTGGATCGCGCGCCACCTCGGCCGGGCCTACGACGCCGATGGCGCCTGGGCCGCCACCGGTCGCGTGTCGCCGGCATTGCTGGCAACGCTGCTGGCCGAGCCCTTCTTCGCGCAGCGGCCGCCCAAGAGCACGGGCCGCGATCTCTTCCATCTCGGCTGGCTGCAGGCCCGGTTGATGCCCGGCCTCGCGCCGGAAGACGTGCAGGCGACGCTGCTGGAACTCAGTGCGCGCTGCGTGGCGGACGCGCTGCGCGCGGAGATGCCGGGCGCCAGGTCCCTGATCGCCTGCGGCGGCGGCGCCTGCAACGGGCGGCTGATGCAGCGCCTGTCCGACCTGATGCCAGGCGTCACCGTGGAGTCCAGCGCAGCACGCGGGCTGCCGGTCGATCAGGTCGAAGCGGCTGCATTCGCCTGGCTGGCCATGCGCTTCAAAACAAAACGGCCGGGCAATCTGCCGGCCGTCACGGGAGCCGCTGGGCTCCGGGTGCTCGGGGCGTTGTACCCCGCCTAGTTTCTTAAACCGAGAAGCTCGACCCGCAACCGCAAGTGGTCGTGGCATTCGGGTTCTTGATGACGAACTGGGCGCCCTGCAAGTCTTCCTTGTAGTCGATCTCGGCGCCCATCAGGTATTGCAGGCTCATCGAGTCGATCAGCAGCGTCACGCCGTTCTTCTGCATCTGCGTGTCGTCGTCGTTGACGGCCTCGTCGAACGTGAAGCCGTACTGGAAGCCCGAGCAGCCGCCGCCTTGCACGAAGACGCGCAGCTTCAGCTCCGGGTTGCCTTCTTCGGCCACCAAGTCGCGCACCTTGTCGGCGGCGCTGTCGGTGAACACCAGGGGCACTGGGATATCGGAAATTGCGGTGACGGGGGTATCAAGCACGGCGCTCATGGCGAGGCTCCTGTGAATCTGTCCAGAGACGAATATGGGGATTGTCCGCGCAAAAACAAAAGGCCGCATCGCGGCGGCCTTTTGTCGAGTCGAGCAGCAATTAACGCTTGCTGAACTGCTTCCTGCGACGAGCGCCGTGCAGGCCGACCTTCTTACGCTCGACTTCACGCGCGTCACGCGTGACGAAGCCGGCGCGGCTCAGTTCGGGCTTCAGGGTCGCGTCGTAGTCGATCAGCGCGCGGGTGATGCCCAGGCGCAGCGCGCCGGCTTGGCCGGACTCGCCACCGCCGTGCACGTTCACCTTGATGTCGAACGCTTCGCCATTGTTCGTCAGCAGCAGGGGCTGCTTGGCGATCATGATCGAGGTCTGACGACCAAAGTAAGTGTCAATGGCCTTGCCGTTGACGATGATCTGGCCCGTGCCCTTCTTCATGAAGACGCGAGCGACCGACGACTTGCGACGGCCCGTACCGTAATTCCAGTTTCCGATCATGGCCGTTCCTTAGATCTCGAGAGCCTTGGGCTGCTGGGCGGTGTGCGGGTGCGTCGGGCCTGCGTAGACCTTCAGCTTCTTGACCATGGCGTAACCGAGCGGGCCCTTGGGCAGCATGCCCTTGACGGCCTTTTCCAGCGCGCGGCCGGGATGCTTGGCTTGCATGTCCTTGAACTTCGTGGCGTAGATGCCGCCGGGGAAGCCGCTGTGACGGTAGTACACCTTGTCGGTGGCCTTGTTGCCGGTGACACGGAGCTTTTCGGCGTTGACGATGACGATGAAATCACCGGTGTCCACGTGAGGCGTGTAAATGGCCTTGTGCTTGCCGCGCAAACGGAGTGCCACTTCGCTGGCAACACGTCCGAGCACCTTGTCGGTGGCGTCAATCACAAACCACTCGTGCGTCACCTCGGCCGGCTTGGCGCTGAAGGTCTTCATGAGTTGCTTTCGCTGTGCCGGCCTCCAAATACTGAAGCCGGCAATGTATGGCTGAATTTGACCGGCTTCGGTGCTGTGTCTGATGCACAGCCTCTCGGCGCAGCCGCCTACGCATTTCTGCACGGCCCTTTCCCGCAGCCTTTGACGGAAAAGCCCGCGAGTGTAGCAGCATGAGCCATGGTTTGAAAGCCGCCGACGCGTTACGCTTGCGAGACCGCATACGGCCCATGCCATGCCCACCCAACCCCCAGCTCCCGTCAACCCGCCCGCCGAACTGACGGCGGACTGGGATCACGAGCTGTCGGTCTTCGGCCCTGACCCGAACGCACCGGCGGTGGCGGTGGCCGAGACGGCCAGCCCCCTCGCCGGCGCCCGCGCGGCATTGGAGCGGCTGTCGACCTGGGTGCCGATCCGCTCGCTGGCCCGGCGCCACCGCCGTCGCATCATCGACCACCTGCTCGCGCTCGAAGCGCAGGACCGCTATCTGCGCTTCGGCTATCCGGCGTCTGACGAACAGATCCGCAAATACGCGCTCAGCATCGATTTCGGCCGCGACGAGGTGCTCGGCATCTTCAACCGCCGGCTGCAGCTGATCGCCATGGCTCACCTGGCCTTCGGTCAGCCGGTGGCGGGGGAACCAGACCGCACGATGGCCGAGTTCGGCGTGTCCGTCCTGCCGCAGTCGCGCAGCCGCGGCCTGGGTCGGCGTCTGTTCGAGGCCGCTGCCTTGCACGCGCGCAATCGCGGCATCGACACCCTCTTCATCCATGCACTGAGCGAGAACCGGCCCATGCTGCGCATCGCGACGGCAGCCGGCGCCATCGTCGAGCGCGATGGTGGCGAATCGGCAGCCTGGCTGCGCTTGCCGCCGAACACGGTCGGCTCACAGGTCGAACAAGCGCTGAACCGACATCTCGGCGAACTGGATTTCCAGTTCAAACGCCAGGCGCAGACGCTGAGCGACTTCGTCGACAGCGTGGCCGAAGTCAAGGCCCATTTCGAGTCTCCGGGGCGGGCGGCGAAGGAATAAGTGCCGGTTTGAAGCGTTTTTGAAGCGCTCGGCACCCCCCCTTAGGCTGGGGGAATCGGGACTAGCGAGTAATGGCTTTTAGGGACGTTGCGCTACATTGCCCGTCCATTGCGCCGCTAAAAGACAGGTCGGCGTCCCAGCCGAATCCCCGAGGGATATGCCGTACGCCATTTATTGGATCGCCGCCCTGGCTGTTTGCGTCCTGGGTCTGGCCATCAGCCTGATCTGGGCCTTGCGGCGGCCGGCGTACGCCAATAAAGGTCTGCCTGCGGAGTGGTCACTCACGGCCAGGCCGGTGTTCACCACCGACGAACGGCGCGTCTTCCGCCTGCTGCGCGAGGCCCTCCCCCACCACGTCGTGTTGTCCAAGCTGCCGCTGGTCCGCTTTTGTCAGCCGACCGAGGCCAAGGAAGTGCGCTACTGGTTCGACCTGCTCGGCGCCTCGCATGTGACCTTTGCCGTCTGCAGCCCGAATGGTCGTGTGCTGGCCGCCATCGACCTGGAAGGCGAGCGCGGTGTCACGCCACGCATGCTGCAGATCAAGCACGCCGTGCTGTCGGCCTGCCGCGTGCGCTATCTGCGTTGTGCGATGGATCAATTGCCCAGCGTCGCCGAACTGCAATTGCTCGTGCCGCAGGGCAGCAACCCTCGCGGCCCGCTGCCGGCGCCGGCCGCGACGCCCGGCCTGCCACGTCGCCGTGGCGGCGCCACAGAGGAAGAGTTCGGCAGCGACTGGGGTCAGTTCTCCCAGCCCCTGCCACTGTGGCAGGACGCCGGCGTCTTCGGCGGCAGCGGGGGCGACAGCTTCGGCGAACGCCACCCGCGCATGCCGGCCCAGCCCGCACCGCCGTCACCGGCGCGGCGCCTGCCCTCGCGCAACATCGACACCTCGCGCTACAACCCGCGCAGCCTGCCCGTGCTCGATGACGCCGATGACGACGCCATGCTCGACGACATCGTCGGCGTGGTCGTCGACGCACCGCGCTACGCCACACAGCGACCCCGACGCGGTTGAATCATCCCGGCGACACTCGCCGGATGCATCAAGCGACCCCTGACCTCAGCTTCGGCGACCTGACGCCGGAGTTCATGCTCGACGCCCTGGACGCCGCCGGCCTGCGCGCCGACGGCCGGCTGCTGCAGCTCAATTCCTTTGAGAACCGGGTGCTGATGCTGCATCTGGAGGACGACCAGTTCGGCAGTTCGGCGGCCGTCGCCAAGTTCTACCGCCCGGGGCGCTGGAGCGATGCCCAGATCCTCGAAGAACACGCCTTCGCCGCGGAGCTTGCGGCCGCGGAGGTGCCCGTCGCGGCGCCCTGGACACTCGGTGGGGGCTCCACCTTGTTCCACTTCCAAGGCCAACGCCTGGCCGTCACGCCGCGTCAGGGCGGACGCGGGCCGGAGTTGGAAGACCCCGAGGTGCTGCGCTGGATCGGCCGACTGCTGGCGCGATTGCATGGCGTCGGCCGTCAGCGCCCCTTCGCCGAGCGACTGGCCTGGGCCAGCGCCGCGCCGGCGCAGGCCGCACGCGACTGGCTCATCGGACACGAGGCCATCCCGGCCGAGATCGCCCCGCAGTGGGACGACGCCGCGCGCCGCTGCATCGACACCATCCAGGCTGCCTTCGACAGCCTGCCCGACCTGCAGCTCACGCGCCTGCACGGCGACTGCCACCCCGGCAACATCCTGTGGACGCCCGACCGCGGACCGCACTTCGTCGACCTCGATGACGCCGTCACCGGCCCGGTCGTGCAGGACCTGTGGATGCTGCTGCCGGGCTCCACGGATGAACCCGACGCCGCGCGGCGTTTGCTCAACGCCGTGCTCGACGGCTACGAACAGATCGCCGAGTTCGACGACCGCGAGCTGCGCCTCATCGAGCCGCTGCGCACCATGCGCATGATTCACCACAGCGCCTGGCTGGCCCGCCGCTGGGGCGACCCGGCCTTCCCGCTCGCCTTCCCGTGGTTCGGCACGCCCAATTACTGGCTGGACCAGGTTGCCAAGCTGCGTGAACAGTTGGAAGCCATGAAACCCAAAGATGCGCCGCCAAGCCTTGCGCGGGACGAAGACGCAGTAGATTTCGACGGCGACGGATTTTCCTAACGCCAGGTCGCAGGCGTCTCGTTGGTCGGTACCGTCACATCGGCACGGGTGCCGTCCAGCGGGCGGATTTCCAGCGTCAGGCCGAACTGCAGGCAGGGGTTTTCGAGGGCAATCGCCGCAGCCTGCTCCAGCGTTTCCGCGACGATGAACCAGTAGCCGCCGACCCACTCCTTGGTCTCGGCAAAGGGGCCGTCGGTGACGAGGCCGCCCTTGGCGACGATGCGAGCACCGGGTTCGAGGCGGCTGCCCGGCTTGAGCCGACCCTCGGCCAGGCCTTGCTCGTACCAGACATAGAAGGCGTCGATGGCAGCCTGCACGGCCTGCGGGCTCGCGTCTTCATCCCATTGGCCGCGGGAGAGCACCAGATAGTCGTTCATCGGCATGAGGGAATCTCCTGGAAGTCGCAGTTCACCTGGGCAAAGCTGCGGAATGCTAGCGCCGCGCCAGGTTGATTGCCAAAAAATACTGGATATAAATACAGTATTGTGCTCTCATTCAAGCTCGATTTCTTTCCTCTTGCTTGTCTGTCTGGCCATGTTGTCCGCCATTCTTTCCCCCACCGTCAGCCCGCTCTCCGGGGGGCGCCTGCCGCCCAAGCCCCCCCTCGGCAAGCTGCCGTTTGAAGCCCAATTGCAAGGCCGCCTCTGGCGAGGCAGCAGCCTGAGCACCGCGGCCGACCCGACCCTGTCCAGCGGCTTTGCGGCTCTGGATGCCGAACTGCCCGGCGGCGGCTGGCCGACCCGATCGGCCGTGGAGCTGCTGACACCGCAGCCCGGCGTGCTGGAGTGGCGGCTGCTGGCGCCCGGCCTGCACGCCTGGTGGGCCAGCCAGGGGCCGTCGTCCACGCCGCAGGTGGGCCGGCGCCCGCGCAAGACGGCCTCCGTGGCGGCGATGCGCGCGCTGCTGCTCGTCAACCCGCCGCAGACGCCGCACCTGCCCGGCCTGCAAGCCCTCGGCCTGCCGCCGTCGGCGCTGATCTGGGTGTCCACCGGGACGCCGGCCGAGGCGCTCTGGGCCGCCGAGCAGGCCATCAAGTCGCGCGTCGCCGTGCTGGCCTGGCTGCCCGAGGCGCGGCCCGAGCAGATCCGTCGGCTGCAGGTCAGCGCGCTGAGCTCTGACGCCCCCATCTTCCTGATGCGGCCCGAGCGCGCCGGCCAGCAGTCTTCGGCCGCGCCGCTGCGACTCGTCGTCAAGCCCGGCGACAGCTGGGATCTGCAGGTGCACCTGCTCAAGCGCCGCGGGCCCGCGCACGAAGGCTGGCTGACGCTGCCCGCCGTGCCGGGCGCGGTCGAACCGCTGCTGACGGCGGCCAGGCGCAAGCCCCTGCCTGCACCCGAACCCGTGCCCGCGCCCACGCCGGTCAGCCCCCCGTCGGAGCGCCCCCATGCGCTGGCTCGCCCTGTGCAGCACGCCTGATGCGCCGGCCGGCGATGTCGACGCGCTGGGCTGGCTGGCGCTGAGCTTCACGCCACGCGTCGCACGGCTGGAGGAAGCCGTCGTCGCCGAGGTGGCGGCCAGCCTGCGCCTGTTCGGCGGCGCCCGTGCCTTGCGCCAGAAGCTCCAGGCCGAGTCGGCATTGATCGGCTTGGGGCTGGGCGCCATGGCCTGGGCACCGACCGCGCTGGCGGCGCTGGCGCTGGCGCGTGCGGCGCCAGCGCCGCGGCACGGCCCGCTCAATGAGCGCCTGGACGCACTGCCACTGGCGGCACTGAGCGCCGCTCAAGCCCATCACGCCATGCTGTCCCGGCTGGGCTGCACACGCCTGGGCGAGCTGCGCCGGCTGCCGCGCTCCGCGCTGGCCAAGCGTTTCGGCCCGGCGCTGCTGGCCGCGCTGGACCGGGCCTATGGCGACCTGCCCGAGGTGCACGACTGGCTGACGCTGCCCGAGCGCTTCGACGCACGGCTGGAGCTGCCCTGGCGGGTCGAGCATGCGCCCGTGCTGCTGCACTTCGCCGAGACGCTGCTGCGCCAGCTCTGCGCCTTCCTGGCCGCGCGCCATGCCGGCGTGCGCACGCTGCGCCTGGCCTGGCAACACGATGCGATGCGTGCGCGTGATGTAGCCGGCAGCGGCGAGCTGAGCATCGCCACAGCCGACACGACGCGCGACCTGCGCCGTCTGACGCGTCTGCTGGGCGAGCACCTGGCCCGCACGACGCTGGCCGCACCGGCCGGCGAGATCAGCCTCAGCGCCGATGGCGTGCTGCCGCTGGAAGAAGCCAGCAGCAGCCTGCTGCCCGGCCCCTCGGATCCGCAGGAGCGCGCGACGACGAATGCGCTGCTGGAGCGGTTGTCCGTGCGCCTGGGCGCTGGCCAGGTGCGTGAAGGCCGGCTGCATGAGGACCACCGACTGGCCCGCATGCAAAGCTGGCAGCCCTGGCCGGCGCCGCCGGCGGCGGCCGTGCGACCGCCGCCCGGGCCGCAGCCGACCTGGCTGGTCGAGCCGCCGCAACCGCTGCGCTGCGATGCCCAGGAGCAGCCGGTGTATGCCGGGCCGCTGGCACGCATCAGCGGGCCGCACCGCATCGAGGCCGGCTGGTGGGAAGGCCGCCACCGCCTGCAGACGCGCGACTACTACGTCTACCGCAGCGCGGCGCGCGGATTGCTGTGGATCTATCACGAGCGATTTCCCGATGCCGCCTCTTCGGCGTCAGAGTGGTTCCTGCATGGGGTGTTTGCATGAAGGCCACGCGGGACCATCCCAAGCGCAGGGCGCACCCATGAGCCCGCCCATGTCAGACCGCGACGAGCGCCTGGCGATGCTGCGCCAGCAAGGCATCGCCTCGGACGCCGAATTGCGTCGCGCTGCCGACGGCTTGCGCGACGCGTTGCCGGACCGCGCCACCACCCTGGTGCCACGTTATGCCGAGCTGCACTGCCTGTCAGCCTTCAGCTTCCTGCGCGGCGCGTCCGAGCCGTCCGAGCTGGTGGGCCGCGCGGTCGACATGGGCTATGAGGCGCTCGCCATCACCGATGAATGCTCGCTGGCGGGCGTCGTGCGCGCACACAAGCAGCTGCGCGAGATGCGCGAGGCCGCCCACCACGCCTTGAAGGAGGCCGCCAAGGAAGCCGGCGAGCCGGACGAGGACATCGAGCAACCCCCGCTGATGAAGCTGCTGATCGGCAGCGAATTCCTCGTCCGCGATGGCCCCGATGGCTGCGCCGGCACAGCGCGCTTCAAACTCGTGCTCATCGCGCAGAACCTCAACGGCTACGGCAACCTCAGCCAGTTCATCACGCAGCTGCGCCGCGCCAGCCCCGTGAAGGGCGAGTACACGCTGCACTGGCGCCAGATCGTCCCCGAGACGCTGGCCGACTGCCTGGCGCTGTTGGTGCTGCCGCGTGAGGCCACCGATGCCGAGCTGCTGGCCCCGGCACAGTGGGCGCTGCAGCACTTCACCGGGCGCGCGTGGATCGGCGTCGAGCTGCTGCGCGAGGCGAGCGACGCGCTGTGGTTGCAGCGGCTGCAGGTACTTTCCGAGATCACCGCCCTGCCCCTGGTCGCCGCCGGTGACGTGCACTTCCACGTGCGCTCGCGCAAGGCGCTGCAGGACGTGATGACCGCCACGCGCCTGGGCCGGACGGTGGCCGACTGTGGGTTCGACCTGCAGCCCAATGCCGAGCGGCACCTGCGCAGCCGCTACCGGCTGTCGCGCATCTACCCGCCCGAGCTGATGGCCGAGACGCTGAACGTCGCGGCGCGCTGCACGTTCAGGCTGGACGAAATCAGCTACCAGTACCCGAGCGAGGTGGTGCCGAAGGGCCTCACGCCACGCCAGCATTTGCGCAACCTGACTTACCAGGGCGCGGCCAAACGCTGGCCCGATGGCGTGCCGGCACATTGGCAGGCGCGCATCGAGCACGAACTCGGACTGATCGAGGACCTGGGCTACGAGCACTACTTTCTGACCGTGGCCGACGTGGTCGAGTTCGCGCGCAGCATCAAGATCCTCTGCCAGGGCCGCGGTTCGGCGGCGAACAGCATCGTCTGCTACTGCCTGCATGTCACCTCGGTGGACCCGGCACGCAGCACGCTGCTGTTCGAGCGCTTCATCAGCCGGGAGCGCAACGAGCCGCCGGACATCGATGTCGACTTCGAGCACGAGCGCCGCGAGGAGGTCATCCAGTACCTCTACAACAAGTACGGGCGCGACCGTGCCGCGCTGACGGCCGTCGTCATCTGCTACCGCCCCAAGAGCGCCATCCGCGATGTCGGCAAGGCCCTCGGCTTCAGCGAGGCGCAGCTCGACCTCATGAGCAGCGACCACAGCGGCTGGTCCACCCAGGTGCTGCCGGAGGAACACCGCGCCGCGCTGCTGCAGCAGATGGGGCTCGCCGACGACGACCCGCGGCTGCAGCAGCTCATCACTCTGGGCCGCCAGCTCAACGGCCTGCCGCGCCACCTCAGCCAGCACGTCGGCGGCTTCGTGCTGACCGAGGGCCTGCTGGAGCGCCTCGTGCCCATCGAGAACGCGACGATGGAGAAACGCAGCGTCATCGAGTGGGACAAGGACGACATCGACGAGCTGAAGATGATGAAGGTCGACGTGCTCGCTTTGGGCATGCTCAGCGCCATCCGGCGCTGCTTCGATCTCGTCAACCCGATGCGCGGAACCGCCATCGACCTGACCATCCCCGACGACGACACCGCCACCTACGACATGATCTGCAAGGCCGACACCGTCGGCGTCTTCCAGATCGAATCACGCGCGCAGATGTCCATGCTGCCGCGGCTGCAGCCCCGCGAGTACTACGACCTCGTCATCGAAGTCGCCATCGTGCGGCCCGGCCCCATCGAGGGCGGCATGGTGCACCCCTACCTGAAGAACCGGGCACTGCCGGCCGACCAGGTGGAGTACCCCAGCGAGGCGCTCAAGGAAGCCCTCTGGCGCACGCGGGGCGTGCCCATCTTCCAGGAGCAGGTGATGCAGGTCGCCATCATTGCGGCGGGCTTCACCCCCGGCGAGGCCGACCAGCTGCGCCGCGCCATGGCGGCGTGGAAGCGCCCCGGCGTGCTGGAGAAGTACTACGACAAGGTCGTCAACGGCATGCGCGAGCGCGGCTACACCGACGACTTCGCCAAGCGCATCTTCGACCAGATCAAGGGCTTCTCGTCGTACGGCTTCCCCGAGTCCCACGCCGCCAGCTTCGCGCTGCTGACCTATGTCAGCTCCTGGCTCAAATGCCACGAGCCAGCAGCCTTCCTGTGCGCGCTGTTGAACTCGCAGCCGCTGGGTTTCTACAGCCCCAGCCAGCTGGTGCAGGACGCGCGCCGGCATGACATCGAGGTGCGCGCCATCGACGTCAACCACAGCACCAAGGACAGCTCGCTGGAGCTGCGCGCAGGCCAGACCCGCCATGCCTTGCTGGCGCCCGCGGTCGGCGACGGCGCCGCCCAAGCTGTGGGCGGCGGCCCCCAGCCTGCCGTGCGCCTGGGCCTGCGCCTCGTCAGCGGCCTCGGCACGGATGCGGCCGAGCGCATCGAGAAGGCCCGCGAACGCGACGGCCCCTTTGCCCACCCGCAAGACCTGGCCCTGCGCGCCCGCCTCACGCAGCAGGACATGCAGCAGCTCGCCGCCGCCGATGCGCTCACATCACTCGCCGGCCACCGCCGCCAGCAGGTCTGGCAGGCCTCGGCCCTGCATGCGATGCCCGTCATGCTGCAGGGCAGCCTGTTGCCCGAGGACGACCTCGAACTGCCCGCCGCCGCCGAGGGTGAGGAGGTGCTGTGGGACTACGCCGCCACCGGCCTGACGCTGCGCCGCCATCCGCTGGCGCTGCTGCGCCCGCGCCTGGCAAAGCAGGGCCTGCTGAGCGCGGCGCAACTCGACAAGGTCAAGAGCGGTCGCCGCGCCAAGGCCTGCGGCATCGTCACCGGGCGGCAGAAGCCGCAGACCGCCAAAGGCACGATCTTCGTCACGCTGGAAGACGAGACCGGCAACGTGCAGGTCATCGTCTGGCCCAAGGTCTACGAGGAGCACCGCCGCACCATCCTCGGCGCGCGGCTGCTGGCGGTGGAAGGCGTGTGGCAGCGCGGGGATGGGGATGTGCGGCATCTGCTGGCCCATGGCTTCACCAACCTGAACCCCCTGCTCGGCCGGCTGCCGACCGAGAGCCGCGACTTCCGCTGACCTCGCGCTTGATTCAGGACGACCGCATTGGCAGCGTCGTGCGGCAGCGAGGGAAGCCGGGGCAGCCCCAGAACCTGCTGCCGCCATTCTTGGCCGTGCGCTCCACCAGTTTGCTGCCGCAACTTGCGCAGCTCGGCCGCGCGTAGTCGCCCTCATGCGCCACGGCCAGCAAGGCCATTTGCTGCTCGGGCGTGCGCTGGGCGATCAACGCGAGCAAGGCGTCCACGTCGAGCAGGTTGACGCTGTTCTCGCGCGCAAACGCGATCGCATCCGGCGTGAAGGTGGACGTCGTCGCGAACTGCCCGCGCTTCACGTCGTGCGCGGCCATCACGCCACGCAGCTCGCGGATCTTGTCCACGCCCACGCGCCGGCCCTGCCAGTGCTTGCATTGAACGACGCTCACCGGGCGGTCAGGCACGGCGCGCGAATACAGCCACACGTCCACGCCGCCATCGGCGCCATGGCTTTGAGACCTGGTTTCAAAGCCCGCCTGCTGGAACAGCGCCTCCACGACGGCCTCGAACCGCCGCCACTCGATGGCGTCGAACACGACGTGGCTCCACACCAGCGGGTTGACGGGCTGCGTCTGCTGAAGCTTCGGCAACGCCTCAGCCAGCAAAGGGTCGCGCCGAGGCTCCGGCTCCGGTGCCACACGGGGCCGGGCCGCCTTGCGGGCATTTCGATTGCCCCAAAACGCCAGCACGAAGAACAAGGCAGAGGCGACCACCATGGTCCAACCTAGCGGTCGCAACACCGTCAGCCCGCTGCCAAGCGGCGACTGGCCCAGCAGCCACGGCGTAGCCAGCAAAGCCACGCCCAACAGCAGCAGCCTGACAGCCGCGCTCAACGGGCGTTGCATCCTGCGGCCGCGTCTCTTCGTATGCCTTGCCATACAGCACCCCCCTTGGTCTTGTGGGCGCATCTTAAAAAGCCGCACCGTGGGCAACTTGGCAACCCGGGATTTCTGCCGCCCTCCGACATGACTACCGCTGCCGGTGTAAGTTGCGCCCGTACCGGCCCGACACAGATGCCAGCCCTCCGCTCTTGAAAGCCTCCATGCTGATCCGAATCCCCGCCCCCCACGAGCCCGTTTCAAGCGAGATCACGCCACGCGCCGTCTACCTCAACCGCCGCACGGCGCTTGCCGGCCTGGGCCTGGCGGCGGCCTCGCCGCTGGCGCTGGCTCAGTCCGCCCCGGGGGGCGGCAAGTTGGCCAAGTTGCCCGGCGCCCGCTCGGCCGCGGCCGGTGCCGTCGTGCTCGACAAGCCCACCAGCTACGCTGACGCCAGCTCGTACAACAACTTCTACGAGTTCGGCACCGACAAGTCCGACCCCGCGGCACGCGCCCACACGCTGAAGACCCGGCCGTGGACAGTGGTGATCGAAGGCGAATGCGCCAAGCCGGGCCGCTACGACATCGATGCCTTGCTCAAGCTCAGCGCCATGGAAGAGCGCATCTACCGGCTGCGCTGCGTCGAGGGCTGGAGCATGGTCATCCCCTGGGTGGGCTATTCGCTGTCAGAACTGATCAAGCGGGCGGAGCCCACGGGCAAGGCCAAGTTCGTCGAGTTCACGACGCTGGCCGACCGCGCGCAGATGCCGGGGCTGCGCTCCGGCGTGCTGGACTGGCCGTACGTCGAGGCGCTGCGCATGGACGAAGCCATGCACCCGCTGGCGTTGCTGACCTTCGGCATGTACGGCGAGGTGCTGCCCAACCAGAACGGCGCGCCGGTGCGCATCGTGCTGCCCTGGAAGTACGGCTTCAAGTCGGCCAAGAGCATCGTCAAGATCCGCTTCGTCGAGAAACAGCCGGTCAGCAGCTGGGAACAGTCGGCGCCGCAGGAATACGGCTTCTATTCCAACGTGAACCCGGGCGTCGCCCACCCGCGCTGGAGCCAGGCAAGCGAGCGCCGCATCGGCGAGGACGGGCTGTTCGCCAAGAAGCGCCCGACGCTGATGTTCAACGGCTACGAAGCGCAGGTCGGGCAGCTCTACGCGGGCATGGACTTGAAGCGCAACTTCTGACGATGCAGCGGGCCCTGTCGGCGGCGTTGCTCCACCGTGCCGCCAAGCCGGTGGTGTTCCTGCTGTGCCTGGCGCCGCTGGGCTGGCTGGTCTTCGCAGCCTTCGCCAACCAGTTGGGCGCCAACCCGGCCGAGGCGCTGATCCGCGGCCTGGGCGATTGGGCGCTGCGCGGCCTGTGGCTGACGCTCACCATCACGCCGCTGCGCGAGCTGACGGGCCTGGCCGCGCTGGCGCGTTTTCGCCGCATGCTGGGCGTGTTCACCTTCTTCTATGCCAGCCTGCACCTGCTGGCCTATGGCTGGCTGGACATGGGGCTGGACCTGGCCGAAATCGTCGCGGACATCCCCAAGCGCCCCTTCATCCTGATGGGCTTCACCGCCTGGGTGCTGATGTTGCCGCTGGCGGCCACCAGCTTCAACAAGGCCATCAAGGCCCTCGGCGCCAAGCGCTGGCAGGCGCTGCACAAGGCGGTCTATGCCGTGGCGGTCATTGCGCTGCTGCATTTCATCTGGATGCGCGCCGGCAAGAGCGACTTTGCCGAGCCGGCCATCTACGGCGCCCTGCTTGCCGTGCTGTTGGGGTGGCGCGTCTGGAAGCGGGTGCGCGCAAAACGGGGCCGGCTGGGATAATTCGCGGCTTTGTTCCCGCCGCACCCATGCCCAGCCCCCTTTCCATCGACGTAGCCATCCTCGGCGGCGGCCCCGCCGGCTGCAGCGCGGCGTCATGGCTGGGCCAGCTCGGCCTGACGACCCTGCTCGTCGAGCGGGCGCCGCGCCTGTGCGCGGGCCTGGCAGCGCTCGACTTTGCGCAGGACTGGGTGCTGGGCGAGCCGGCCGCGCGCCTGGCCGACCTGGCGGACCAATACGCCGCCCAGGCCAGCGCCACGCCGGGCCTGGCGCTGCGGCTGGGCGCGCAGGTCGAGTCGGCTCGCCATTCGGCGGACGGCTGGACGCTGCAGCTTGCCGGTGGCGAGCGCGTGCAGGCCCGTGCTCTGCTGATCGCCACCGGGCTGCGCCTGCTGCGCCCGGCGCGCTATTTCGCATCGCCCCATGCCCGCGTGCTGGATGCCGTGTCGCTGACCGCGCAGCGCGCGACGCTCGCGCCCGGCCGCGTGCTGCTGCTGGGCGCCGGCGACAACGCGGCGGAAAACGCCCTCTTCCTGGCCGAGCGCGACTTCGACGTGACCGTGTGGGCTCGCGGCGGCTGGCGCGCGCAGACGCACCTGGTCGAACGCATCGAGGCGCATCCGCGCATCACGCGGCGCCTGTCGACGCCGCTGCCGGAGGCGCTGCTTCCCGATGCGGATGGCGTCACCGTGGGCACCGAGCGCTTCGACCACGCCGCCGCGCTGCTGGGCTTCGAGCCTGAGCCCTCCGCCTTCGCGCTGCTTGACGCCCACGCCCGCCAGCGCGCCTTTGTCGCAGGCGATGCCAGCGGCCGCTGGCACCCCTGCGTGCAGACGGCGCTGGCCGACGGCGTGCAGGCGGCCAAGCAGATCGAGCAGTCGCTGCGCCCGCAGGTGGCCGCGGCGCCGCAGCGCCACAACAACCGCCAGGTCATCCACCTGCAGGGCCTGCGCTTTCGCGCCAACCTCGGTGTGCTGGACTTCGAGCGCACCGGTCCGCAGCCCATCCAGGTCGACGCCGACGTCAACCTTGGCGCGCTGCCCGTGGTTGCGCGGGACGCCGATATCGGCCACGTGCTGGACTACCGCCGCGTGCGCGCGGCCATCATCGACGAGTGCACGGCCGAGCACACCGACCTCGTCGAGGCCCTGCTCGGCAAGCTCTGCAACCGCCTGATGGGCCTGCCCGGCGTCGTCGGCGTGCGCCTGAAGCTGACCAAGCTCGAAATCTTTCCCGACTGTGAAGTCGCAATCAGCACCGAACTGGGTGCATGGTGAACAACATGTCCGAAGTCATCGATATCGATCAAGCCGCCGCCGACAAGAAGGCCGCGCACGAGATCAACAAGCTGTCCAAGCGCCTGCATCGCCAGGTCGGTCAGGCCATCACCGACTTCAACATGATCGAGGACGGCGACAAGGTCATGGTCTGCCTGTCAGGCGGCAAGGACAGCTACGCGATGCTGGACATCCTGCTGAACCTGCAGCAGCGCGCGCCGATCAAGTTCAGCCTCGTCGCCGTCAACCTCGACCAGAAGCAGCCCGGCTTCCCGGAAGAGGTGCTGCCCAACTACCTGCGTTCGCGCGGCGTGGATTTCCACATCGAGAACCAGGACACCTATTCCATCGTCAAGCGACTCATCCCCGAGGGCAAGACCACCTGCAGCCTGTGCTCGCGCCTGCGCCGCGGCATCCTGTACCGCGTGGCAGGCGAATTGGGGGCCACGAAGATCGCGCTGGGCCATCACCGCGACGACATGGTCACGACGCTGTTCCTGAACATGTTCTTCGGCAGCCGCATGAAGGGCATGCCGGCCAAGCTGGTCAGCGACGACGGCAAGAACGTCGTCATCCGGCCGCTGGCCTATGTGAAAGAGCCCGACCTGGCCCGCTGGGCCGAACATCGCGAGTTCCCGATCATTCCGTGCAACCTCTGCGGCAGCCAGGAGAACCTGCAACGCGTGCAGGTCAAGGCCATGATCAACGAGTGGGAAAAGCGCTACCCCGGCCGCATCGACAACATCTTCACCGCCATGGGCAACATCGTGCCGTCGCACATGATGGACAAGAAGCTGTTCCCGTTCGAGACCATGCGCGCCACCGGCCAGGCCGAGCCCGATGGCGACATCGCCTTCGACGACCACGAGAGCTGCGCGACGCCGGCACCGGCCGCCGTCATCACGCTGCAACGCTGATTTACACAAGGGCAAAGCGGCCAGTTCAGAATCACGGCATCACAACGATGAGGGTGCCGCCATGAATCGCCGCCTGATCCTTACCGCCCTTGCCGCCGCGTCGGTCGCCGCACTGACCGGTTGCGCCGGCCCGTACACCATCTCCGCTGACGTTTCCAGTTATGGCGCCTGGCCGGCCGACCGCAGGCCGGGCACCTACGCCTTCGACCGCCTGCCCTCGCAGCAGCAGAACGACGAGGCCGCCAAGCGCCAGACCGCGCTGGAGGAAGCCGCCAGGGGCGCGCTGGAAAGAGCCGGCTTCAAGCCCGCCGCCGACGCCAAGAGCGCCGATGTGCTGGTGACGCTCGGGGCCCGCGTCACTGCCTACGACCCGGTGCCCTGGGACGACCCGATGTGGTGGCGCTGGCGTGGCCGGCTGCTGTCGCCGCGCTATGGCTACATCGGCCGCGGCCCCTGGGGCTGGCGCCATGACCCCTTCTTCGACCGCCGCTACGACCGCGCCGTGGCCCTGCTGCTGCGCGACCGCGCGACCGGCGAAGCGCTGTACGAGACCCATGCCAGCAACGAAGGCATGACCATGGGCAGCGAGGCCCTGCTGACGCCGCTGTTCGACGCGTCGCTGGCCGAATTCCCCCAGGTCAACCCGAAATCGCATCGCGTGTCCGTGCAGGCCGTTCGTTAGCGGACGGCCAGGCAGCGCCGCGCCCTGCCGCTGACCATAATCGCGGCTTCGTGGAAATGAAGTCGCAAGGCAGGCATGGCGCTCAATATCGTGATCATGGCGGCGGGCAAAGGCACCCGCATGAAGTCCGCAACGCCCAAGGTGTTGCACAAGCTGGCCGGCCGCTCGCTGCTGGCGCATGTGCTCAAGAGCGGTGAGCCGCTGGTTGCCCAGGCCCGCATCGTCATCACCGGCCATGGCGCCGATCAGGTCGAAGCCGCTGTCCAGGCTGATGGCATTTCCTTCGTGCGCCAGACGCCCCAGCTGGGCACCGGCCACGCCATCCAGCAGGTGGTGCCGGCGCTGCAGGGCGAAGGCACGACGCTGATCCTCAACGGCGACGTGCCGCTCATCCAGACGGCCACCGCCAAGGCCCTGATCGACGCCTGCGCCGGCCATGCCCTGGTGTTGCTGACGGTCGACCTGGCCGACCCCACCGGCTACGGCCGCATCATCCGCGACCCCGACGACGGCGGCGTGCTCGCCATCGTCGAGCACAAGGACGCCACGCCCGCACAGCGCCTCATCCACGAGGGCTACAGCGGCATGATGGCCGCGCCCACCGGCGCCCTCAAGCGCTGGGTTGGCCAGCTGAGCAACAACAACGCCCAGGGCGAGTACTACCTGACCGACATCGTCGCGATGGCCGTGGCCGAAGGCCTGCCCGTGCTGGGCATCAAGGCTGGCAGCGAAACCGAGGTACTGGGCGTCAACGACCCGGTGCAGCTCGCGCAGCTGGAGCGCGCCTTCCAGGCCCAGCAGGCCGAAGGCCTGATGCGCGCCGGCGTGCGCCTGGCCGACCCGGCGCGCTTCGACCTGCGCGGCACGCTGACGCATGGCCAGGATGTCGAGATCGACGTGAACTGCGTCTTCGAAGGTCATGTGGAACTGGGCGACGGCGTGCGTGTCGGCGCCAACTGCGTCATCCGCAACGTGAAGATCGCTGCCGGCGCGCGCATCCACGAGTTCACCCATATCGACGGCGAGACGGCAGGCGCCAGCGTCGGCGAAGGTGCGCTGATCGGCCCGTTCGCGCGCCTGCGTCCGGGTGCCCAGCTCGGTGCCGAGGTCCACATCGGCAACTTCGTCGAGGTCAAGAACTCGACACTGGCCAAGGGCGCCAAGGCCAACCACCTGGCCTACCTGGGCGACGCGACGGTGGGCGAGCGTGTCAACTACGGCGCCGGCTCCATCACGGCCAACTACGACGGCGCCAACAAGCACCGCACGACCATCGGCGACGACGTGCACGTGGGCTCCAACTGCGTACTGGTGGCGCCGGTCACGCTGGGCAATGGCGCGACCGTCGGCGGCGGCTCCACCATCACCAAGGACGTCGGCGCCGGTGAGCTGGCCGTGGCGCGTGGCAAACAGGTTGCACTCGGTAGCTGGACCCGCCCGACCAAGAAGCGTTGAATAGGCATGTCGCCGTGACTTAGTTCCGGCGATTGCTTCACACCGCCCGGGGTCGGGGGGCACTTGTCCAGCCGACCCGCCGTTAGGATGGCTCTGACTCAAAACCCAGCAGCACCATGGCCCACGCACTCGACTTTGCCGCGCTCTCGCTTGATGACGCCGTCCCGGCGGACCTGGGCGCCTACGAGATCGCCAACGCGCAGGGCGAAGCCGATGCGCGCCATCGTGCGCTGGAACTGAAGGCCCAGGCTTGCGACAACGCCGCCGACGCCTGCTGGTACCTGGCCCGCAGCCTCGGCGCGGCGCGCGACCTGCCCCAGGACGGCGAAGCCAGCCTGGAGCTGCTGTTCCAGCTCATCGGCGCCCTTGCCGACCTGCCCACCGACATCGCCGCAGCGCCGCTGCCCGAGGTCATCGGCGGGCGTGAGGACGGCATCACCGAACTCTGCCTGCAACTGGAAGCCGCCCGCGAAGTGACCGAAGAGGCGTTGATCGACGCCGAACTGGCGCCGGCCCGCACGCAGTTCTGCCACTGACCACGACATCCGCCCACCACGCAAAAAGGCGCCCCGAAGGGCGCCTTTTGCTTTGGTGCTCGGCGCTTACTGAAGGGTCACAGGCGCCTGGCTCACCTGGGTCGTGGGAGCGACGGTCAGCCGGTTGTCGACCGCCTTCACGCCCGTGGCCGATGACGCGACGACGGTGGCGCGCTCGCGGGTCGGCGCGTCAGGTGCCTGGCCTTCGAGCTTGACGACGCCACGGTCGGTGCTGACGGCGATGGGCACGGCCGACAGTGTCGAGTCGGCCGCCAGCGCCATGCGCACCTGCACCGTGATGCCGGTGTCCTCGGGCGCGGGCTGGACCTGCGGTTGGGGCTGCGGCTGCGGCTGCGGCTGAGCCTGGGCCAGCGGCGGCGTCCCGGGCGACGTCGAGGGCGCGGCCACCGGCGGGATCACCGTTGCGGGCGTCGTCGACGGCTGGGGCGGCACGGCGGCCTGCGGTGTGGTGAGCGCCACCGGACCGGCAGCGGTCGGCGGCATCACGATGGGCTCGGTGCCGGGCGACACGCCGAGCGGCTGCGCGTCCGTCGCCGGCGCGGCCGCGATGGGCGTGGGGGGCTGCAGGTAGGGCGTCGTGGTCGGCGGCAGTGACGCCGCGCTGCCCGGTGCGGCTCGCACCACCATGTCGGGGCGGGCGGCTGGCACAGGCGCCTGGGCCACGGTGCGGGATTCAGGCGCCGGCCTGGAGGTCGTCACGGGCAGGCCCACGACGGGGGTTGCCGGCTCCGCCGGCGTCGGGGCGGCTGCCACCGTCGTGGCGGGTGCCGCAGCGGACGCATCGGCCTCGGTCGCTGCAGGCGCGGCATCCACCAGCGGCGTCGCGGCGGCCACTTCGGCCTGAGGCGTGGTGCTGCCCGTCACGATGGCGGGCGGCACAGCGGACGTGTCGGCCGGCCTGTTCATCGCCCAGATCGCCACTGCCGCCAGGATGGCGACACCGGCGCCAGCGCCAATCATCCAGCTCAAGCGGTTCTCACGCTGCGGTGGCACTGCGACGGTACGCGGTTGCGGGCGGGCGGCGGCCATGGGCTCGACGCGCGGCGATGCGACAGGGGGCGTGGCCGACAGGGAGGGCGCCACCCGGGGCGGGTTGTTCATGCGCATGCCACCGGGTGCGGCCTTGGCGGCGTGCAACGGCGAGGCGGCCACGGACTTGTCCGACTTGGTCTTGTCGATGTGGTCAGCCCAACCCTCGGCATGCAGCGATTTCGGGAATTTCATGTCGGCCTCCTGTGCGTCGTTCTTGACGTTTACGGTAGGAGCGACTTTGGGCCGTGGACTGCGGCGACCGTGCCGGTGCAGGCACCCTCCGCTTGTAGGACAAGCGACGCCAGATGTACGCAGATGTGAGCGCTGTGAGCGCTTCGGCTAGAAACCCTGCACCGGCAACGTCTCGTCACGCTGCAGCCAGTTGCGCGGCGAATAGCGGCTGGCCGCATCCGTCACGTGCAGCGTGTACGCATGGCGCGATTTGCTGGAGCGGTTGGCGGCCGAGTAATGGGGCAGCAGGCCATGGAAGACGACCAGCGAGCCTGCCTCGACTTCGAGCGGGATGGCCTCGGCCGAGTCGGCCGCCGGCCACGGCGTCGGGTCGATCTGCTCCATCCAGGCCTTGCGGCCTTCGCGCAAAAAGCGCTCACGGAGCACGCCGCGCCGGCCCTTGTGGCCACCGGGCTCGGTCCACAGGCAGCCGTTCTGCAGCGTCGCATCCTCCAGCGCGAACCAGAAGGTCGTCACGGTGATGGGGTCGCTCTCGAAGAAGCTCGCGTCCTGGTGCCAGCGCACTTCGCCACCGATGCCGGGCTGCTTGAAGATGAACATGCTCTGCCAGACCTGCGGTCGCATCAGCCCGAGTTGGGCCGCCACGCCACGCAGCGCCTCACCCTTGGAGAAGGCGCTGAAGACCGGATCGAGGTCGTGCATCGCGTGGCCGATCTTGTTGATGGCCAGGGGCTTGTCGACGCGCAGGCGGCCCTCGGCGTCGAAGGCCTCCTCCTCGAAGAAGCAGCGCACCTGGTCGCCGCTGTCGATGAAGTAGTCGTCGACATGGCGCTGCTGCTCCTCGGTGGTGAAGACCGGGCGCTGCTCGCCGGGGTCGAAGGCATCGACGATCTCGAGGGCACGCTGACGCAGCGCGGCGATGTCGGCGGCCGACTTGAAGCCCGGGATGACAAGAAAGCCCTGGTCGGCGTAGGTGGCGGCGAGGTCGGCGGCGTTCTTCATGAAGGGATAGGAAGGTTTTGTGCGGATTGTGTGGCCTGGTGGAGGCGCCCACAGTGCGGCCACCTCAAAGCCGGGAGCGTCCTGATGAAAGCCCTCAAGGTTCTGTTGATCGGCATCGTTGCGCTGGGCCTGCTGGTCGGTCTCGGCGGCCTGCTGATCTCGCCGAAGTTCACCGTGTCGCGCACGCTGACGATCAGCGCGCCGCCCGAGAAGATCTACGCGCTCATCGCCGACCCGCGCGGCTGGCAGCAATGGAGCGCCTGGAACCAGCGCGACCCGGCCATGGCCATCGAGTACAGCGGCCCGGCATCGGGCAGCGGCGCCGTCTGGTCCTGGAAGAGCAAGAGCCAGGGCGACGGCCGCATGACGTTCACGACGGCCGAGCCCCCCAAGCGCCTTGGCTACGAACTTTTCTTCCCTGACTTCGGCACGACGTCGACCGGCGACTTCCGGCTGGAGGCCAACGGTGGCGCCACGCAAGTGACGTGGACGATGAACGGCGACATGGGCGGCAATCCGGTCTACCGCTGGATGGGCTTGTTCATGGACAAGATGGTCGGGCCGGATTTCGACGCCGGGCTGGCCAACCTGAAGGCACTCGCGGAAAAGCCTTAGCCCTGCGGTTCCCAGACCAGGGCCAACGCCAGCGCCGCCTCGGTGACCGCCTGGCCCAGCGCCGTGCCGGGGTCGGGCCGGCGCAGATATGGCACGCCGCGGCTGAGGTCGACGCTGCCGACAACCTGGCCACCATGCAGCATCTCGTAGCCGACCGCCCCAGCTGTCGCAAGCGCGCTGCCTTCCAGCTGGTGCACCGAGCGCAGGGTCAAGTTCAACGCACCGCGCTGGTAGCTGCCCTCGCGCGTCTGCTGGCCCCACTGCACGCGGCCCTCGCCGATCTGCAGCACCGCGTCGGAGGCGCCGCGCCAGCGGCAGTTCAACGTCCAGGGTTTGGTGGCGAGGGCCAGCACACCGGCCGTGACCTCGGTCTGGCGCGCCGTGCAATCGGCCTCGCTGTCCCCTGCCGGGGTCGACCAGGTGAAGCGCAGCGGCGCGCGCCCCGTCGTCAGCGTGTCGAACAGCGACAGCCGGTCTGCACCGCGGTCATAGCGCACGCGCTGGCCGGCCAGCTCAAACTCGCCGCGCCGCCCCCACCCCGGCTTGCCAAAGGATTCCTCCTTCACTGCTGCCAGCGACGCCGGCTGTGCCATGCGTGCCTCCCGCACCACGCCGCAACCGCTCAGCACAGCCAGCAGTGCCGCGCCCAGCGCCCATCGATATTGCATACACCGCTTCTCGGGTCGAGTCGAAAAACGGCAGTCTAGGAGGCGTGCCAGGCGCATGCCGGTCGGCACCCGTGACTGGCGGCATGCCCGGCCCGGCAGCTCAACGGGGAGCGGGCTCCGAGACCAGCGCCAGCGCCAGCGCCGCCTCGGTCACGGCACGGCCCAGCGGCGTGCCCGGGTCGGGGCGGCGCAGGCGCGGCACGCTGCCGCTCAGGTCCAGGCTGCCGACCACCGTGCCCTGATGCAGCATCTCGTAGCCGACCGCCGCGGTTTGCGGCTGGGCATTGCCTTCGTACAGATGCGCCGAGCGCAAGCCCAGCGTCAGCTCGCCGCGGCGGTAGGCGCCCTCGCGGCTGAGCTTGCCGCGGCGCATCTGGCCCTCGCCGATCTGCAGCATGGCGGCCGGCGCGCTGCCCCATTTGCAGCTCAGCACCCAGGGCTTGCTGTCGGCCAGCCGGCCATTGGCGGTTTGTTCGGGCGTCCAGCCCTCGCAGACGCTGGCGCTGTCGCCCGCGGGCCCGGCCCAGCTGAAGCGCAGCGGCGTGCGCACGCTGGGGGCCAGCGGCTCGAACAGCGCCAGCTTGTCCGCCCCGCGCTCATAGCGCACGCGCTGGCCGCTGAGCGTGAAGTCGCCCTTGGCGCCCCAGGCCGACTTGCCAAAGCTTTCCTCGGCCACCCCGGCCACCGACGGTGACTGCGCCATGCGCTGATCACGCCGCTCGCCCACCGGCCGGCCATCTCGCACTGAAGCACAGCCGGCCAGCAGCAGGATCAGCAGGGCCGAGACAGAGACGGTCGAGAAGCGTTGGCGCATGGGCGAGGTCCAGTGTCGTGACGAATAAGCGAACTCTAGGGCCACGCCCACAACGCAGCTGTTACCCAGCGTTGCTTGCGTTAATCGCAGCGCCGTCTGTCGGCCGGCACGCCGGCTGGTCGCTTCATCGGCGCCGCCGGTCGCAGCCGCAGTGCGGCGCGGCGCCACGGCTGTCAAGCTGCAACGCTGCCCAAGCCACACTCTGCCCATGCCCTACGTTTCGACATCGCGCCGCCTGATATTCGCTGCCCTCGCCCTGCTGGCTGAAGGCCTCCACCTGGGCTGGGAGGCCTTGCATGGCGGCATCGTCAGCCACCATCTGCTGCAAAGCGCCGCCATGCCGGCAATCTCGAATGCCTGGGGGCTGCTCATCGTGCCGGCGCTGGCCGCCTGGGCGGCTGGCCGCCTGCCGCGGCCGGGAGTGGCGGCACGCGACTGGCGCCCCGTTGCGCTGGGCTTGGCGCTGCCACTGCTGCTGGGTGCGGCGCTGTCGCTGGCCTTCGGCCTCAAGCTGCAGGCGCTGACCGAAATCATTTTCTTCACGCTGCTGCTGGTCGCGCTGCTGCTGCCGGCGCACCGGCCCGAGAGCCTGCTCGGCTTCGTCCTCGGCATGAGCTGGACCTTCGGCGCCGTGCTGCCCACCGCCATCGGCGCCGTCATTGCCGGCCTGTCCTGGGCCTTGCGCGGTGCCGCCCGCTGGGCCTGGCAGGCGGCGAGGCCCGCATGAGCGTGGTCAGCCCACGCGAGCTGCGCCTGGCCGGCCTGTGCTACCTGGCCATCATTGCCCTGGGACTGTGGGCGGAAACCCACGTGCGCGGCAGCCTCGTCGTGCCCGGCGACGCGGCTGCGACGGCCGAGCGCATCGCGGCCAACCCGCAGCTGTGGCGACTCGGCTTGGTGGCCGATCTGCTGATGCAGTTGCTGGACCTGCCCGTCATCGTGGTGCTGTGGCGGCTGCTACGCCCCGTCAACGAGACGCTGGCACTGACCGCGACCTTCCTGAACCTCGTGCAGACGGCCGTCCTGGTCGCCAACCGCGTGCAGTTGCTGACGACGCTGGACCTCCTGACCAGCCCGGCCATCGCCGCCGCCTTCCTGCCTGGCCAGCGCGAGGCGCTGGCGATGCTGGCCGTCCAGCTGCACGGGCAGGGTTTCGGCATCGGCCTGATCTTCTTCGGCTTCGCCTGCGTCATCCGCGGCTGGCTGATCGCTCGCAGCGGCTTGCTGCCGCGCGCGCTAGGCTGGCTGCTGCTGGTCGCCGGCCTGGCCTATCTGCTCAACAGCTTCGCGCTGCTGCTGGCGCCGGCCTTCGCCAAGCTGCTGTTCCCGGCCGTCATGCTGCCGGTCCTGGTGGGCGAGCTGGCGTTTGCGCTGTGGATGACCGCGGGCAAACACCGGCTTGCAGCGGCCGCAGCCGGCCCCATGTCCGGCGCGACCCGACTCACACCACCTCCATGAGCGACACCCCCGTCCCCACCCTCTACGACTGGCTGGGCGGCCTGCCTGCCCTGCAGCGGCTGACCGAGCGCTTCTACCAGCGCGTCAAGGACGATGCGCTGCTGGCGCCCGTCTTCGCCCACATGGACGGTGAGCATCCGGCCCATGTCGCAGCGTTCCTGGCCGAAGTGCTGGGCGGGCCGCAGGCCTATTCCGCGCAGCACGGCGGCCATGCGCACATGATTCGCCAGCACCTGAACCGCCACCTGGCCCAGGACCAGCGTCGCGCCTGGGTGGCGCTGCTGCTC
Organism: Pelomonas sp. Root405; assembly: GCF_001425165.1. Taxonomy (GTDB): domain Bacteria; phylum Pseudomonadota; class Gammaproteobacteria; order Burkholderiales; family Burkholderiaceae_C; genus Pelomonas. The sequence continues at coordinate 705,965 of NZ_LMDU01000001.1, read as the reverse complement.
GACACGGCCGACGAGCTGGCCATGCCGGACGACCCGGAGTTCCGCTCGGCCCTGGTCGGCTACCTGGAATGGGGTTCGCGGCTGGCGGTCATCAATTCCCAGCCCGGCGCGGTGGTGGATGCCGATGCGCCGATGCCCAAGTGGGGCTGGGGCGAGGTCAAGGGGCCGTATCTGGGTTGATGTGGCTGCCGTGAGCGCTACTGGTTGATCGGCGGTTCCGACGGCGCGACATCCGACGCCGCCTCCTCGGGCGGCACCACCGGCAGGCCGATGCGCGCAATCGCCATGTCGCCGGCGAACTCCGCATAGAACCAGTTGCCGTCCTGCTGCACCAGGCCGTCGCTGGGCGGCTCGATTTGGGTGATGGGCTGGCCCTTGAGCGCAACCGCCATGGTCGCGGCCCAGACTGGCAGGGCCAGGCCGCCGCCGCTTTCGCGCTCGCCCAGCGACTTGGGCTGCGGATAGCCGATCCATACCGCACCGGCGCGCGTCGCCTGAAAGCCGCAGAACCAGGCGTCGATGGCGTCGTTGGTCGTGCCGGTCTTGCCGTGCAGGTCCCAGCGGCCAAGGATCGAGCTGGCCCGCGCACCGGTGCCCTCGCGGGTGACGGCGGCCAGCAGCTGCGCGGTCATGAAGGCATTGCGCGGGCTGATGGCCTTGCGCAGCGGCGGCGGCTCGGCCTTGAAGATGACTTCGCCCTGGGCGTCCTGTACGCGCTGGATCAGCCAGCCGCTGGGCAGTTGGCCCTCGTTGGCAAAGGCGGCATAGCCCTGGGCCATCTGCAGCGGCGTGACCGCGCCGGTGCCCAACGCAATCGTCAGGTTCAGCGGCTGCTTGTCCTCTTCGAAACCGAAACGCGCGGCCCAGGCGCGGGCGCGCTGCGGGCCCAGCGCCTGGGCGACGCGGATGGTCACCATGTTCTTGGAGCGAGCCAGCCCCTGGCGAAGCGTCAGCGCCTCTTCATACTGGCCGTCGTAGTTGCGCGGCGCCCAGTCGTTGATGAAGACCTGCTCGTCGCTGACCAGCGTCCCGGCCCAGGCGCCCTGCTCGATCAGCGCCGAGTAGATGAAGGGCTTGAAGGCCGAGCCCGGCTGGCGCCAGGCCTGGGTGGCGGAGTTGAACTGGTTGCGCGTGAAGTCGAAGCCGCCCACCAGCGCACGGATGGCGCCGGTGGTCGGGTCCAGCGTGACGACGGCGCCCTCAGCCTGCGGCGTCTGGCTGAGCTGCCACTGGCCGCCCTTGCCTTCCAGCACCCGCAGTACCGCCCCAGGCTTGAGGCTCTGCAGCGGGCGCAGCGAGGCGCCCTTGATGGCGATGCGCTCGCCATCGGCCAGCACCAGCCCGGCCGTGCTCTTGTCCTGTGACAGCAGCACCGCGGTTCGCAGCTCGCCGAGGTCGGGGTGGGCATCGAAGGCGGCGTCCAGCGCGTCGTCACGTTCGCCTGCATCCTTCGGCAGGTCGATGGTCGCCTCGGGCCCGCGGAAGGGCTGGCGGCGCTCCAGCTCGAACAGGGCACTGCGCAGCGCTTCCTGCGCCGCCGACTGCTCGGCATAGAGCAGCGTCGTCGTGACCGTCAGCCCGCGCGTGTAGGCGGCCTCGCCGAAGCGGGTCAGCATTTCCTGGCGCACCATCTCGGCGGCGTGGTCGGCAACGCCGGCCGCGCGCTTGGGGCGCTGGATGTTGAGTGGCTGTTCGCGCGCGGCCTTGGCCTGCTCAGGGGTGACCAGACCAACGACGGCCAGCCGCTCCAGCACGACCGCCTGGCGGCGCCGGGCGCGCTCGGGGTAGACGGCCGGGTTGAGGCGGTTGGGGTCCTTGGGCAGGCCGATCAGCAGGGCCATCTGCGCCGTGCTGAGCTGGCGCAGCTCCTTGCCGAAATAGCGCTCGGCCGCCGCCGCAAAGCCATAGGCGCGGTTGCCGAGGTAGATCTGGTTCATGTAGATCTCGAGGATCTGCGCCTTGCTCAGCGCGCCCTCGATCTTGATCGCCAGCAGGGCCTCGACGATCTTGCGCGACCAGCGCTGCTGCTTGGTCAGGAAGGTGTCGCGCGCCAGCTGCTGCGTGATGGTGGAGGCGCCGTGCAGCGGGCCGCGATGGGTCAGGTTGCGCCACATCGCGCGCACGATGCCGCTGTAGTCGATGCCCGAGTGTTGGTAGAAGTCGGTGTCCTCCACGGCGAGCAGCGCGTCCTGCATGGGCTTGGGGATGTCCTTGAGCGCGACGAAGCGGCGGCGCTCGGCGCCGAACTCGCCCAGCAGCTGACCGTCGGCGCTCATGACGCGCAGCGGCTGGTGGGGTTGGTAGTCGGTCAGCACATCCAGCGCCGGCAGCTGCTGCCACAGGATGATGGCCACGATGATGCCGACGAGCAGCAGCGCCAGCGGCAAGCCGACCAGGGCCAGCAGCCAGGGACGGGCCAGCAAGGCCTGGACGAAAGCGGATTGACGCAGCACGGGCGGCGGCGCTTAAGGCTTCTTGGCCTTGAAGGCCGTGACCGCGCGGGCCAAGTCCTCACGTTCCTCGCAGCCGCCCGGGCAGAGCTGGGCCAGCACGGCCAGGCGCTTCTCGGCGCCGGTCAGGTCGCCCTTCATCAGGTAGAGCTCGCCGAGGTATTCGCTGGCGCCGCGGTGACCGGGGTCGATGCGCAGCGCCTCGAGGTAATGGCTCTCGGCCCTGGCCAAGTCCGGCGCCGCCTGCTTGCGCAGCGAATAGCCCACCAGGTTGTGCCAGTCGGCGCTGGCTGCCTGCGGCTGGGCGCGTAGCGTGGCCAGCGCGCCCGCCCAGTCGCGGGCCGCAATGAGTTGACGCGGCGCGGCAAGCGGATCGGCCGCAGCGGCGCTGACCTGCGGCGGCGGGCTCATGTCGGCGGCCCAGGTGGGGCCGGCCAGCAGCAGGGCGGTCAGGGCTAGCAGGCGCATGTCGTCTCCTCGTTCGACTGGGCCAGCAGCTTAAGCGCTCCGGCGGGCGGCGCTGGCGGTCTGTCGTAAGTCATGGTGCCGTCGCGCCGTCGGGCAGTGGCCCGGCTTCGTCGGGTGAACCCTGGGCTTCGTCCGGCGCCAGCTGACCAGGCTCGTAACGATCTTTAACTTTGCGTCTGTCGCCAACCGCCATGGAGATCGCCATGAAGCCCCTGCTGCCCCTCTTGCTGCTTGCCGCCGCCCCCGCCTTTGCCGCCCCCGCCGCCTGCCCGCAGGTGGGCGAGCAGCTGACTGAATACCTGGCCAGCGCCAAGCAGCGCATCGGTTTCGACGGCGAAGTGCGCGTCGAGTTCGAGGTGGGTGCCGACGGCCGCGCCCAGCTCATCGCGCTGGACGGTTCGCGCGTCTATCGCAGCCCCGTGCGCATCGCCCTGCAAGCGCTGGACTGCGAGCGCGGCACGCCGCAGCGCTACGTCCTTAACATCCGCTTCGCCGAGCCCACGCCCCCCACCGTCGCGGCCGCCGCCTCGGCCACCCTGGCCCAGGCCACGCCACGCTGATACCCGCCCCAACCATGCCACCAGCCGCCCCGCCAAGCCCAGGCGACACCGTCGCGCTGCCGCGTTGGCGTGCCATGCTGGCCGCAGCCGCCTTGAGCGCCCTGCTCGCACTGGCCCTGATGCTGCCCGGTGCCGTGCGTTGCTCACTGTGGCCCGATGGCCCGGGCGACCACGGCTGCGCCGTCAAGCCCAGCATGAGCGGTGGCTTCGGCTTGGCGCTGCTGTTGTGGGGGCTGTGGCTGGGCGCGGCGCTGACGCAGCGCTGGCTGCCGTGCGAACCGGCCGCGAGGCGCTGGGGACTCGCCTTGCAGATTGGCGGGCTGACGCTGGTTTTCCTGCAGATCAACAGCTGGCTGCGCACCATCGGCCCGCCGCACGGCGAGATCAGCGCCTACACGCTGCAGGTGCTGCTGACCTTCGCCAGCTGCGTCTGCCTCGGCCTGGAGTACCGCCAGCGCGGCCAGCATGGGCAGGCTGCCGCCGAGACGCTGCGCCGCGCCGAGCAGGACCAGGCGCGCCAGCTCGACGCGGCCCGTGCGGCGCTGCTGCAGGCCCAGGTCGAGCCGCATTTCCTGTTCAACACGCTGGCCCACCTGCGCCGCTTGGCACGCACCGACACCGCCGCCGCGCACGCCATGCTGGCCGACCTGCGCCGCTACCTGGCCGCCGCTCTGCCCGAGTTGCGCCAGGCCGAAACGCCGCTGGCTCGCGAACTTGAACTGGTCGCCGCCTTCCTGGCCCTGCACCAGCGGCGCATCGGGCCGGACCGGCTGACGCTGCATTTCGAGGTGGCACCGGGGCTCGACGACGTCATCGTGCCGTCCACCTGCCTGCTGACGCTGGCCGAGAACGCCATCAAGCACGGCATCGGGCCGCAAGTGGAAGGTGGTGAGATTTGCGTGCGCGCCCTGCTCGACCCCGACGAGCCCGGCCTGCTGCGGCTGGAAGTGGCCGACACCGGCGCCGGCATGGGCAGTGCCAGCGGGAGCGGCACCGGCCTGGCCACGCTGCGCGCGCGGCTGGCGGCGGCGCATGGCAGCGAAGCGCGCCTGAGCCTGCACCTGAACCAGCCACGCGGCTTGATCGCCCGCGTCCACCTGCCATGGCCTTGACGCTGAAGCCCGGCGACGCCGGCTGGATGCTGCTGGTCGGCACCGCCACGCTGGTGGCCAATGGCACGCCGCTGTCGAGCGTGCTGTTCGGCGCCGAGCTGCTGAACGCGCTGGCCTACAACGTCATCCAGTTCGGCGTGCCGGCCGTGCTGCTGCTGCGCCTGGCCGACGCGCTGGTGGACGCCGGCCGGCTGCCGGCCTGGCCGGCCTACATGGGCGTCGTCGTGCTGACGGTGGGGGGCGGCATCTGGGTCATCGCGCCGCAGCTGTATCCGCTGCTCGGCAAGGCCGACTGGTGGACCTGGGAGAACGACTTTGGGCTCGCCAGCACGACGCTGATCTGGCATGGCCTGGGCGTGGCTGTCTACGTGCAGCTGCGCTTCTCGCAGCGCGCACAGGCCCACCTGGCCGCGCTGCAGGACGCAGCGGCGCAGCGCGGGCGCCAGCTCGCGGCCACGCAGCTGCTGGCGCTGCAGGCGCGCGTCGACCCGGCCCTGCTGTCCGAACGCCTGGCCGCCATCGACGCCGAGCTGCTGACGCAGCCGCAGCGTGCCCAGGCGCGGCTGGCGGCGCTGATCGACCTGCTGCGCGCGCTGCAGCCGCACGTCGAGGCCGAGGTGTCGACGCTGGCGCGCGAGATCGCCGCGCTGCGCGCCTATGCCATGCTGGTCAGCACCGACGCGCAGCACACCGAGCGCCTGCATCTGGCAGGCCTCGCCGAGCCCGCCGACTGGCCGCTTGCGCCGATGGTGCTGCTGCCCCTGGCGCGCCCGCTGCTGGACGAAGGTACGACGCTGTGGAGCCTGTCGCTGCAGCACAGCCCCGGCCGGGCCGAGCTGCGCCTGCAGGCGCTGGGACCGGATGTGCAGCGCGCAGCGATGCGTGTGCCCGTGGCTGAACTGGCGCAGCGCCTGCGCGCCGTGCATGGCGCCGAAGCGCACCTCGAACTGCTTGCTGAAGAATTGCCCGCCTTCACCTTGACCTGGCCCGTGCCGACATGACCCGCGTCCTGATTGCCGAAGACGAAGCCCTGCTGGCCGCCGAGATCCGGGAGGAGTTGCTGCGCCAGTGGCCCGAGGCGCGCATCGTCGCCATGGCGCGCGACGGCCACGAGGCGCTGCGCCTGGTCGAGCAGCTGGCGCCCGAGGTCTGCTTCCTGGACGTGCAGATGCCGGGGCTGTCGGGCCTGGCGGTGGCCCAGCTCATCGGCCGCCGTGCCCATGTCGTCTTCATCACGGCCCATGAGCGCTACGCGGTGCAGGCCTTCGACGAGGGCGCCGTCGGCTACCTGCTCAAGCCGCTGGACCCCGTGCGCATGGCCAAGACGCTGCTGCGCCTGAAGGAGCGCCTGACCCAGCCGCCGGCCGACCTCGGCGGCCTGGCCGCCCGCACGGCGAGCGCTGCCGCCGCCGAACCGCTGCGCTGGATCACCGTGCAGCGCGGCCGCGAGCTGCAGCTGATCACCGTCGAGGACGTCGCTTATTTCCGCGCCGACCACAAATACGTCGCCGTCGTCACGGCCGACAACGAGGCGTTGATCTCCGTGCCGCTGAAAGACCTCGTCGCGCGCCTGGACGGCGAGCACTTCTGGCAGGTGCACCGCTCGACCATCGTCAACGCGCGCGCCATCAAGTCGGTCAGCCGCTCGCTGAGCGGCAAGCTCAGCATCGCGCTGAAGGACAGGCCGGAGACGCTGGAGGTCAGCCCGGCCTACGCGCACCGCTTCAAGCAGCTGTGAGCTTGAAGAGTTCGGCCGCGTTGCCCCAGGCGATGCGCTGCGCGACCTCGGGCGGCAGTTGGCCCAGCCAGGCGCGGTAGTCGGCGAACAGTCCTTCGTAATGCTGCCAGCGTGGCGTGACCCAGGTGTCGGAGCCGATCATGAAGCGCTCGGCATGGCGGGTCATCAGCGCGCGCCAGTCGTCGCTGAGCTTGCCGTCGAACGTGATGCCCGGGCGGTAGGACAGCTCGCCGCGCAGGCCCGGGTGCTTGGTGAACAACTCCTGCACCCGCGACAGCGGCTCGCCGGAGATACCGGTGTGGGCCCAGATCAGCGAGGCACCGGGCGCGTGGCCCAGCAGCTTGTCGACGGCGACATCGTCCACATGCGCCAACACCGTGAGGCCGCGCTCGCGGGCCAGCTTCATCAACGCGATGGCAGTCGGGCCATCGGCATTGGCGCTGTCGTAGAGATGGAACTCGCCGAGCCCACGGAAAGGACCGGCCGGGCTGCCCTTGGAGAGCAGGTCCAGCACCATGCGGCGGATGCTGTCGTCGGCGAACCAACCGGTGTAGTCGGCGCGGTTGCGGTACAGGCGGATGAAGGGCACCCACTGCGGGCCGGCCGCCGCGACCAGCCGGAGCGTGCCGTCATTGGGCCGGCTGTTGACGAGGGCGCCGCGCACGCCGGCCCGCGCCATGCGCGCCAGCACATCGGCCGGCGGATGGGGCGCCTGGGCGTCATCGTTGTAGTGAAGGTGGGCGTCGAAGATGGGGCCGGCGTAGGCGTCGGCACGGACCGACAGCGGCAAGCCGGCCAGCAGCAGCGCGCGGCGCTTCAAACCGCGCGCTCCGCAGCGGCGATCAGCCGGCTGATGCGCGACACCGACAGGCCGAGCTGGCCTGCCAGCTCCGTCATCGCAACGCCGCCCTGGGTGTGGGCCAGCCACAGCGCCTGCTCGCGGATGCCGCCGGCGCGCCTCAGCCATTCGCCGAACGCGGGGCGAGCCGCGCGGCGCGGCGCGCCCGCAGCGGCACGCATGCGCGCAGCGAAGTCGGCATCGCCCAGGAAGATCTGCTCGCGCAGCCGGCCCGGCCACAGTTGCAGGCCGGGCTCGGAGGCCACCAGCCGCGCATAGCGCTCGCCGGCCAGGCGGTGCTGGGCGGGCGTGGTCGCCGGGCGGCCCAGCAGATGGGTGTGCAGGCCATCGACGTCCAGCCATTCGGGCGCGGGCTCCATGCCGGCCAGGGCCCGGAAGCTGGAGCCCGGCCAGTCGGCCGCACCCCGCGCCAGGCGCAGACGCACCGGATTCAAGTCGACATAGCGGCAGGCATCCAGCAGATGGCGCTCGCGGTCGACCAGCACGGCATGGAACCGCCCCTGGAACAAGGGGCCGCTGAAGCGGTGGCGGCGCTGCTGGTGCTGGGTGTAGACGCCGTTCACATGGCGCATCAGCTGCGACAGGTTGGCGCGCCGCGTGAACAGCAGCAGGTCGTAATGCTCGGGCATCAGCGCATAGGCCAGGGGCTGGGCATCGAAGCGGTGCAGCGCCTGGGCCAGCAGTGCGCGCATCTCGGCGCGGTCCGCGTCGTCGGCGAACGCAAGCCGCCCGGTCTCGGACGGGCAATGGGCGCCGATCAGGTAGACCGCGCCGGCAATCTCGAGTCGAGCAGGCCGCGCCATGGGGCGACCTTATGTCGGCTGGCGGGGAATGGCAAGATGAGGGGATGAAGACGCATCAGATCGAGATTCAAAAGTTCAAGGCCGCGTCCGCCAACCAGCATGGCCAGCTCATGTTCAAGGTGGACGCGACGGTGGCGCCCAAGACGCCCATCGAAGGCATCGAACCCAGCACCGTCATCCTCATGACGGAAGCCAACGCCCGCGTGTTGATGGCCTTGCTGAAGGCCCAGCTGACCGAGGTCGACAGCAAGAAACCCAAGAGCCGCCACGGCCGGCACGGCTGAACGGACCACGCGCATGAACTATCCCCACTACAACCCTGCCTCCGACAACCGTCCGCTGTCCGACGAGGAACTCAACGACCTCGACGAGCTGCTGGGCGCGCTGCCGACCGACGCCGCGATGAACATCGAGGCGCTGGACGGCTACCTGGCCGCGCTGCTGCTGACGCCTGGGCTGGATCTCGCCGACCTGCCCGGCGAGGCCTGGCTGCCCTTGATCTGGGGCGGCGACGGCGAGCACGACCCGGCGCCGTTCGCCAGCGGCAAGCAGCGCAAGAAGGTCGTCATGCTGGTGCTGCGGCAGCTGCAGTCCATCGCCACCGCCTGGACCCAGCATCCGCAGGGCTGGGAGCCCATCTTCAGCTTCGCCGACGGCGACGACGAGGACACCGAGTACGCCGACGCCGAGGACTGGGCGGCCGGCTTCCTGCTGGCCGTGGACTTGGCGCCCGAGGCCTGGGGCCCGCTGTTCGACGCCGATGACACGGCCGAGCTGCTGGCGCCGATTGCTGCCCTGGCCGGCGAGGACGGCGGCCTGGCCGAGGGCAGCGCCGCCGAGCGGGACGCGGCAAGCCGGAAGATTCCTGACGCCATGCTGGCGCTGTGGGCCATTCGCCAGAACGCCGGCGAGAAAGCCTGACATCCCTCCAACGCAGGTGGCCCCGGACGGCGGTTTAGGTCAAACTCAAGCCATGTTCAGCACCGTGCTCGCCGCCCTTGGCCTTGCCGCCTGCATCGCACTGGCGGTGCACATGGCCCTGCCCTACCGCGCGCGTGCCCGGACGGATGCCGCCTTGGCAAGGCTGGGCGGCTGGGTCCGCGGCCAGATAGACCGCGCCACCGGCTGGCGGCGCCGCCAGCGCCAAACCCGTGCGGCGGCCCTTGAGGCCGAACGCGTCATCCGCAAGGCGCGGCAGTCGGCCCAGCAGGGCGATGGCCGCGTGGACGGCGAGTGGGACGGCAACGTCTACCGGCCCAAGAGCTTCGACAAGCCGAAAAAGCCGCATTGATCGCCGTCAGTCGGCGGACTGCTGCAGCCGCCACATCTCGGCGTAACGCCCACCGCGCGCCAACAGCGCGTCATGCCGGCCGCGCTCGATGACGCGGCCCTGCTCCAGCACCAGGATTTCGTGCGCGTCGACGACCGTCGACAACCGGTGCGCGATGACCAGGACGGTCTTGTTCTGACCCACCGACTCCAGCTCCGCCTGGATGGCGCGTTCGTTGGTCGAGTCCAGTGCCGACGTCGCCTCATCAAAGATGAGGATGGGCGGGTTCTTCAGCAACGTGCGCGCGATGGCCACGCGCTGCTTCTCGCCGCCGGACAGCTTCAGCCCCCGCTCGCCAACCATGGTGTCGTAGCCCAGCGGCGTGGCGCTGATGAAGCCGTGAATGTGGGCCGCGCGCGCGGCCCCTTCCACCTCTTCAAGGCTGGCGCCCGGGCGGCCGTAGGCGATGTTGTAGGCCACGGTGTCGTTGAAGAGCACGGTGTCCTGCGGCACGATGCCGATGGCGCGGCGCAGGCTGGACTGGGTCACCGTGCGGATGTCCTGGCCGTCGATGCGGATCTGGCCGCCATCGATGTCGTAGAAACGGTAGAGCAGCCGCGCCAGCGTGCTCTTGCCCGAGCCACTGGGGCCGACGACCGCCACCTTCTTGCCGGCCGGGATCTCGAAGCTGACGCCGTGCAGGATGGGCCGCACCGGGTCGTAGGCAAAGCGCACATCGTCGAAGACGACGCTGCCGCCGCGCACCTGCAGCTCGGCGGCGCCGGGCGCGTCGGCGATCTCGCGTTCGCGGTCGAGCAGGCCGAACAGCTTCTCGATGTCGGTCAGTGCCTGCTTGATCTCGCGGTAGATGACACCCAGGAAGTTCAACGGGATGTAGAGCTGGATCATGAAGGCGTTGACCATGACCAGGTCGCCCAGGCTCATGCGCCCGTCGACGACGCCCTGCGTGGCCCGCCAGAGCATCAGCACCAGGGCCGTGGCGATGATCAGCTGCTGGCCGGTGTTGAGCATGGACAAGGTCGTCTGGCTCTTGAGCTGGGCCTTGCGCAGCTTCTCCAGGCTCTCGTCGTAGCGCGTCGCCTCGAAGCCCTCGTTGTTGAAGTACTTGACCGTCTCGTAGTTCAGCAGCGAGTCGATGGCCTTGCTGTGGGCCACCGAGTCCAGCTCGTTGAGCACCTTGCGGAACTTGGTGCGCCACTCGGTGACGACAACGGTGAAGCCGATGTAGACGACCAGCGCCGCAACGGTGATGCCGGCGAACCAGACGTCGAACTTGACGCCCAGCAGCGTCAGCACCAGCACCACCTCGATCAGCGTCGGCACGATGCTGTAGAGCGAATAGCTGATCAGCGAATGCACGGCCCGCGTGCCGCGCTCGATGTCGCGCGTCATGCCGCCGGTCTGGCGCTCCAGGTGGAAACGCAGGCTCAGCTCGTGCAAGTGCCGGAACACCTGCAGCGAGATGCTGCGCGCGGTGCCCTCGGTGGCCTTGGCGAAGATCAGCTCGCGCAGTTCGGTGAACAGCGAGGTCGACAGCCGCAGCGCGCCGTAGGCCAGCAGCAGGCCCAGCGGCACGACGAGCATGGCCTGGGGCTGGCCGGGTTTCAGATCGAGGTTGTCGACGAGGTTCTTCAGCAGCAGCGGCACGCCGACGTTGCTGACCTTGGCGCCGACCATGAAGGCCAGCGCCAAGCCGACCCGCCAGCGATAGAGCCAGAGATAGGGCAGCAGCCGCCTGACGGTGCCCCAGTCGCCGCGAGGCGTGGGGGCAGTGCCGGCAGGTGGCACGGATGATGCTGAAGTGAGGGATCGCAAGCGCAGGACCGAGAATGAATGCCGAACTGTTGTACCCCATGGATGCCATGACCCAGGACCTAAGCCCGATTCAACCCCTGCCCGGCAACCGCGAACTGGTGCTGCGGGTGATGCCGATGCCGGCCGACTCGAATGCGAACGGCGACATCTTTGGCGGCTGGATCATGGCCCAGGTCGACATCGCCGGCTCCATCATGCCGGCCCGCATCTCACGCGGCCGCGTCGCGACGGTGGCCGTCAACGAGTTCGTCTTCAAGCAGCCGGTCTCCATCGGCGACTTGCTGAGCTTCTATGCCACGGTGACACGCATCGGCCGCACGTCGATCACGGTGCATGTGGAGGTCATGGCCGAACGCGACCCGGAGAACCTGCACGTCGTCAAGGTGACCGAGGCCAACCTGACCTATGTGGCCATCGACCGCGAAGGCAAGCCTCGGACGGTTGCTGCCTGAGGGCGGCTGACCAATGCAACCGTTGGAGCGGCGTGCTGATCAGGGCTTGAGCCCGGCCTCGATCTGATCGGCCAGCGCCTTCGCCCATAGCGCATAGCCGCGCGGGCCGGGGTGGAAGCCGTCCTCGGCCATCAGCGCGGCGGCATCGCGTTGCATGGCCTCGGGCAGCAGCACGACACGCCGGTGCGCACGGCCAACCATCGCCTGCGCCAACGCCGCGTTGAAGCGGGCTGCCTGCCGGCCAAAGAACCAGCGCAAGGGCTGCGGCAGCAGCGGAAACGCCTGCATCGGCGGTGCGCCGCAGTGCAGGGCCAGACGTACACCCGCGCGCGACGCGGCCAGGGCGTGAATGCCGTCCAGCGCCGCGATTGCCCGCTGCGGCGCGACCTGGTCGACGACATCGTTGACGCCCAGGGCCGTGATCAGCACGTCGGCGGGTGCGAGGTCGGTGGCCTGTAGTGCGGCCAATGCCTGTTCGCTGCGGTGACCGCTGCAGGCAACCAGCTGCCAACCCACCGGTTTGCCGAGCCGTGTCGCCAGCAGGCGCGCGAGCTGGCCGGCCAGGGCTTCGTCCTGATGGGATGCACCCACGCCGGCCGCGGACGAGTCGCCCACGATGAGCAGGCGCAGCGCCGTGCCGTCCGCCGCCCGCGGGCCGGCCGCTTCAGGCAGGCGCAGCGCGGTTGCCCGAACGCGCCGGCCCTGCAGCACAAGCAGGGGCCCGAGCGCGATCTTGGAGACAGTCAGGAAAATTTGGTGAAGTCCGGCGCGCGTTTCTGGAAGAAGGCCTGGAAGGCCTCCATCGCCTCGGGGCTGCGCAGGCGTGCGCCGAAGATCTCGGCTTCCCGCGCGATGGCTTCCTTGACGGCCGCACGCTGCGGATCGCGGATCAGCTTCTTGCTCTCGCGCACGGCGCCCGGCGCCAACGTGTTGAAGCGCTCGGCGATGCGGCGGGCGTGGTTGACCACCTCGCTGCCCGGCAGCACGCGGTTGGCGATGCCGCATTCCACCGCCTGCTCACCCGTGAACGGGTCGCCCAGCAGCAGTTTCTCAGCCGCCCGGCGGTTGCCCATCAACTGCGGCACGACATGGCTGGAGGCGAACTCCGGCACCAGGCCCAGGCCGACGAAGGGCATGGCCAGGCGCGCATCGTCGGCAACGAAGACCAGGTCGCAGTGCAGCAACATGGTCGTGCCAATGCCGATGGCCGCGCCAGTGACAGCCGCGACGACGGGCTTGCCGCTGTCGACCAGGGCATGCATGAACTGGAAGACCGGTGCATCCTCGCCGCGCGGCGGCGCGCTCATGAAGTCTTCCAGGTCGTTGCCCGACGTGAAGATGCCAGGCTGGCCGGTGATCAGCACGGCGCGCACGGCGGGGTCCGCATCGGCGGCACGAAGCGCATCGGCCATGGCCTGGTACATGCCCTGGGTGATGGCGTTCTTCTTCTCGGGGCGAGCGATCTCGAGGGTCGCGACGCCGTTGACGGTGTAGCTCTTGATGGTCATTTGAGGTCCTTCACGCGACTGCGGTCTTGGCGTGGAACTGCGTCCAGTGATTCGCCAGGTGCATCAGATGGGCTCGCTCGTACTGCGGCTTGGTCAGCTCACCGTAGGCGAAATGAGGCCGCAGTGTGCCGCTGAATTGCGCGAAGGCATCCATCGCATCGAGCAGGCGCTGCACCGACAGCCGCAACGTCTGCGCGGCGTCGAGCGCCGGGGCGCCGGGAATGGGCTCGGCGAGGTCATGGCTCATCGTGCCGCGGGCGTTGAACATCGCGAACGCAGCCGAGCCCACCGAGGACCGGAACCAGGCGCCCCTGAGCGCCGGATAGCCCTGCATCGAGTATTCGATGCTCTGCGCCAGATGCTGCATCACCTGGCTCAGGTTCCACGCATTGCCCTGCACGACCTTGGGCGCAAACAGCAGGTCCAGCACGGCCTGCTGGGCCTGCTTCCAGGTGGTGAAGGTTTTCAGCCTGCCGGTGCAGGCAGCCAACGGTGCCGCCGCGAGCAACACCGCAGAGGTCTTGAGCGCGCGGCGGCGGTCCATGGCTTACAGGCGCTCGAAGATGCCGGCGGCACCCTGGCCGGCGCCGACGCACATCGTCACCATGCCGTACTTGCCGCCGGTGCGGCGCAAGCCATGGATGACCGAGGCCGCGCGAATGGCGCCGGTGGCGCCCAGCGGGTGGCCCAGCGCAATCGCGCCGCCGTTGGGGTTGACCTTGGCGCGGTCCAGCTCGATGCCCTTGCTGTCGAGGTCGTTCAGCACGGCCAGCGACTGCGCGGCGAAGGCCTCGTTCAGCTCGATCCAGTCCAGGTCGGCGGCCGTGATGCCGGCGGCCTTCAGTGCCACGGGGATGGCAGCGATGGGGCCGATGCCCATGATCTCCGGGGGCACGCCGCGCACGGCGAAGGAGACAAAACGGGCCAGTGGCGTCAGGTTGTAGCGCTTCAGCGCGGCTTCGCTGACGATCAGCAGGCCGCCCGAGCCGTCGGATGTCTGCGAGCTGTTGCCCGCCGTCACGCTGCCCTTGGCGGCGAATACGGGCTTGAGCTTGGCCAGGCCTTCCAGCGACGTGTCGGGGCGGGCGCCTTCGTCGAGCTTGACGGTGCGCGTCTTGGTGTTGACGGTGCCGTCTGCCAAGTTGGGCGTGCGCTCGACGACGTCGAAGGGCGTCATCTCGGCATCGAAGTGGCCGGCGGCCATGGCGGCCACCGCGCGGCGGTGCGATTCCACCGAGAACGCGTCCTGCGCTTCGCGGCTGATCTTCCACTGCGCGGCGACCTTCTCGGCCGTCAGGCCCATGCCGTAGGCGATGCCGATGTTCTCGTCCTTCTCGAAGATCAGCGGCGACAGGCTGGGCTTGTTGCCGCCCATCGGGATCATGGACATCGACTCGACACCGCCGGCGAACATCACGTCGGCCTCGCCGACGCGGATGCGGTCCGCCGCCATCTGCACGGCGGTGATGCCGGATGCGCAGTAGCGGTTGATCGTCACGCCGCCGATGGTCGGGCCCAGGCCGGCCAGCACCGAGGCGACGCGGGCGATGTTCATGCCCTGCTCGCCTTCGGGGAAGGAGCAGCCGACGATGGCGTCTTCAATCGCGGCCGGGTCCAGGCCCGGCGCCTGTGCCAGCACGGCCTGCATGACCTTGACGAGCATCTCGTCGGGGCGGGTGTTCTTGAAGTAGCCACGGCCGCTCTTGCCGATGGGCAGACGGGTGGCGGCAACGATGTAGGCGTCTTGAACTTGCTTGCTCATGGTCTTTCCTTTACTCAGGCCTGGGGCTTTTCTTTGGGCACCCAGGCCCAGACAAATTCACACTCGATCGGCTCGATGCCGGCTTCGTCGGTTACGGTCACGGCGACCCGCACTTCACCCTTGGTGTCGCTCGCCATGCTGGCGCGCTGGGCGTCCGTCAGGTGCGCCTTGGCCGTGAGGCCGCCGGTCGCACGCTTGCGGAAGTTCACCTGCAGCGACTTGCACAGCGGCAGGCAGTCGTCACGCACATTCATGCCCACCACCATGCCGGTGGCCGTCTCGGCCAGCAGCGACATCGCGGCCGCATGCACGCCCTTGATGTGGTTCTGCACGGGGCGCTTGTTGGCAACACGGATCTCGCTGCGCTCAGGCGTGAGCGCCACGAAATCCAGCGACGCCGTGCCCGTGAAGGGCACGGCACGCCGCAGCGCGAAGTTGCGTGCAGGTCCACGCAGCGCAGACGGCAGGCCGTCCAGCTTGGCGAGGGTGCGTTGAAGCCGGTTCACGTCGGACCTTAGTTGCGGACGGGCTTGCCCGTTTGCAGCATGCCCATGATCCGTTCCTGCGTCTTGGGGTTATCCAGCAGCGAGCAGAAGTGCTTGCGCTCCAGCGCCATCAGGTACTCCTCCGTCACCAGGGAGCCCGCCTCGACCTCGCCACCGCAGACCACGTCGGCAATCGCCGCAGCCAAGTGGAAGTCGTGTTCGCTGACGAAGCCGCCGTCGCGCATGTTGGCCACCTGGCCCTTGATCGTCGCGATGCCGCTACGGCCGGCGACCGGGAACAGCGCCTTGTGCGGCGGGCGGTAGCCGGCCTCGGCCATGCCCAGCGCCGTGGCGGTGGCCACGTGCAGCAGTTCGTCCTTGTGCGGCACGATGACGTCGCTGTCGAGCAGGAAGCCGTTCTTCTTCGCCTCGTGCGCGGATGTCGCGACCTTGGCCGTGGCGGCCGTCAGGAAGCCGTCCTTCAGGAAGCTCAGGATGTCGGCATTGGCGTTGCCGGCTGCAGCCATCTCGGCGGCGCGGCGGGCGATGTAGGTCAGGCCGCCACCGCCGGGGATCAGGCCCACGCCGACCTCCACCAGGCCGACATAACTTTCCACATGAGCGACGCGGCGCGCGCAGTGCACCGCCAGTTCGGCACCACCGCCCAGCGCCAGGCCGCGCATCGCGGCGACGACCGGCACGCTGGCGTAGCGCAGGCGCAGCATCATGTCCTGCAGCTTCTTCTCTTCCGGCGCGATGCCCTTGCTGCCCATCTTCATGAAGACGGGCATCAGGCTCTCGAGGTTGGCGCCGGCCGAGAACACGTCGTCCGGCGACCAGATCACCAGTCCCTTGAAGTCGGCTTCGGCGATCTCGACGGCCTTGAGCAGGCCCTCGGTGACGGCCGGGCTGATCAGGTGCAGCTTGGCGGTGATGGAGGCGATGACGACATTGCCGTCCAGCGTCCAGACGCGCACTTCGTCGTTCTTGAACAGCTCGGTGCCCGACTTCAGCGGGTCGGCGGCGCCGGTGCCCAGCAGCGACTCGCGGAAGGACTGGCGGGCGTACACCGGCAGCTCGCTGCGCGGCTTGAACTTGCCTTCAGCGGCGCTCCACGAACCGGCCGGCGTGTGCACGCCACCGGCTTCGGCCACGGGGCCTTCCGTCACCCAAGCCGGCAGCGGCGCGCTGGACAGCGTCTTGCCTTCGGCGATATCGGCGGAGATCCACTCGGCGACCTGCTTCCAGCCGGCGGCCTGCCACAGCTCGAACGGGCCTTGCGTGGTGCCGAAGCCCCAGCGCATCGCGAAGTCGATCTCGCGCGCGGTGTCGGCCACGGTGTTGAGGTGTACGGCGGCGTAATGGAAGCTGTCGCGCAGGATGGCCCACAGGAACTGGGCCTGCGGGTTGGTGCTTTCGCGCAGCAGCTTGAGGCGGTCGGCCGGTTGCTTCTTCAGCATGCGGGCGACGATCTCGTCGGCCTTCTTGCCGCCGGCGACGTACTCACCGGTCGCGAAGTCCAGGCGCTGGATGTCCTTGCCCACCTTCTTGTAGAAACCGGCGCCGGTCTTCTGGCCCAGCGCGCCCTTTTCGATCAGGCCGGCCAGCACCTTGGGCGTGGCGTAGGTCGAGTAGAACGGATCGTCCTTCAGGTTGTCCTGCATCGTCTTGACGACGTGGGCCATGGTGTCCAGGCCGACGACGTCCGCGGTGCGGAAGGTGCCCGACGAGGCGCGGCCCAGCTTTTTGCCGGTCAGGTCGTCGACGACGTCGACCGACAGGCCGAACTTCTCGGCCTCGATCATCGTGGCCATCATGCCGGCGATGCCGACGCGGTTGGCGACGAAGTTGGGCGTGTCGTGGGCACGCACGACGCTCTTGCCCAGCGATGTGGTGACGAAGGCTTCAAGCTGGTCGAGGATTTCCGGCTGCGTGGTCGGCGTGTTGATCAGCTCGACCAGTGCCATGTAGCGCGGCGGGTTGAAGAAGTGGATGCCGCAGAAGCGCGGCTTGATTTCTTCAGGCAGCACCTCGCTGAGCTTGGTGATGCTCAGGCCCGAGGTGTTGGAGGCCACGATGGCGTGGGGTGCCACGAACGGCGCGATCTTGGTGTACAGGTCGAGCTTCCAGTCCATGCGCTCGGCGATGGCCTCGATGATGAGGTCGCAGCCGCGCAGCACTTGCAGGTGCTCTTCGTAGTTGGCCTGCTGGATCAGCGCGGCTTCCGACGCGTCGCCCAGCGGCGCGGGCTTGAGCTTCTTCAGGCCGTCGACGGCCTTGGTCACGATGCCGTTCTTCGGGCCTTCTTTCGCCGGCAGGTCGAACAGCACCACTGGCACCTTGCAGTTGACCAGATGGGCCGCGATCTGCGCGCCCATCACGCCGGCGCCGAGGACGGCAACCTTGCGGACTTGAAACTTGGAACTCATGGGGTCTCCTGTTTGAAGCGGGGACTGCGGCTCAGGCCGCGGTCAGAAAATCGTGCACGGCCGGCCAATAAGCCTCGCGCTCGTCGCGCATGCCGTGCGTGTGATCGGCCTTTGTCAGCGTCAGCCGCTCGACACGCGCGCCGGCCGGCGCTGCGGCGGCCAGGCGGTCGCCATGGTTGGTCGGCGTCCACGGGTCGCCGTGGCTGTGCACAAGCAGCACGCGCACATGGGCGGGCAGCCTCGCCATCGCGAGTTCCGGCCGCAGCCGGCGCTCGCCTTCCGGCGCAACGAGGCTGCTCAGGCGCAGCACCGCGTGGGCGAAGGGGTAGTTCTTCCAGAACTCGGGCAGGCTGGAGGCGCAACCTTCGGCCACGATGCGGTCGAACGGGAAGTCGGACGCACCGAGGGCGTTCAGCGTGTGCATCGCCCCGAAGGACGCGCACAGCGCATGCACCTGCAAGCCCGGGAAGCGCTGCCGCGCCTGTCGACCAGCGGCCAGGCTGTCGGCCGGCCAGTCGAAGTTCGTCGACGGGCTGTCGCCGAAGCCGTTGTAGTCGAAGGCCAGCACATGGAAGCCGGCCTGCAGCAGCGCATCGGCATGGCCGTTGCGCAGCCAGAAGCCCTTGGCTGCCAGCCCCATCGGATGGGCGCAGACGACCACGCCGCGTGGCGTGTCGACGGGCGTGCGCTTGAGCACGGCGGCCAGGGTGGCATGGCTGCCGCTGGCGAAGCTCAGCCGCTCCCAGCCGTCCGTCGCCACACCTTGCGGCCAGCGCCAGGGCTTCATGAAGCGCCCGAAGAAGGGCTTCTTGAACTGGCGGTGCCAGAACCAGCGCGCGCCCGACGTGCCGGTGCTCAGGCCCTGCCAGGCGCGACCTGCAAGTTCACCCATGCTGCATCACTCCACGCGCAGCCAGATCTGGCTGCGATAGAACGGGCCGATATAGCCGCGCATCTCGAGTTTGCGGCCACCGTCCACTGGCTTCAAGCGGGTGCGGTAGGTCTTGCCGTTGTTCGGGTCGAGGATCTCGCCGCCGCCCCAGACGCCATCGCCCTCGGCCTTCACGCCGCGGATGATCTGCAGGCCGACGACGGGCTTGTCCTTGCGGTCGTCCTTGCACAGGTCGCACTTGGCGTCACCCGGGTCTTTCGGGTCCAGCAGCTTGTCGATGCTGCCGACGAGGGTGCCCCCCTGTTCGCTGATGCGGACCAGCGACTTCGCGGTTTTGCCGTCGTCGTCGATGGTCTTCCACAGGCCCACGGGTGAAGTCTGCGCCAAGGCAAACGCGGGCAACAGCAGGGCAGCAGCGAACAGGACTTTCATCGGGGCATCCTTGTCGTTCATCAGGCAGTTCAGAACAGCGCTTCTTCCATTTCCATCAGCGGCGCCAGACCGGCACGCGCGGTGCGGATCAGGCTGGCCGTCTCGGGCAGCAGCTTGGCAAAGTAAAAGCGCGCCGTCGCCAGCTTGGCCGTGTAGAACGGGTCGCCGCTGTTCTTCTTGGCCAGTGCGATCTTGGCAGCCTGGGCGAAGAAGAAGGCAAACGTCATGTGGCCGACCACGCGCAGGTAGTCCACTGCCGCGGCGCCCACCTCATCGGGGTTGCCGAAGGCCTTCATGCCCAGTTCCTGCGTCAGCTTGTTGACCTTGTCGCCGAGGTCGGCGAGCGGGTTCACGAACTCCTGCATGGCTTCGTTCGTGCCCTCTTCCTCGATGAAGGCGGCGATCTTCTTGCCGAACATCTTCAGCGTCGCACCGTTGTTGCCCAGCACCTTGCGGCCCAGCAGGTCCAGCGACTGGATGGTGTTGGTGCCCTCGTAGATCATGTTGATGCGGGCATCGCGCACGTACTGCTCCATGCCCCACTCGTGGATGTAGCCGTGGCCGCCGAACACCTGCATGCAGTGCGACGTGGCCAGCCAGCCGTTGTCGGTGATGAAGGCCTTGATGATGGGCGTCAGCAGTGCGACTTCGGCGTCGGCTTCCTTGCGCTCGTCCTCGTCGTCGCTCTTCAGCGCCTTGTCGAGTTGCAGCACCGTGTAGGCCTGCAGCATGCGGCCACCTTCGGCGAAGGCGCGGGCGGTCAGCAGCATCTTGCGCACGTCAGGGTGCACGATGATGGGATCGGCCGGCTTGTCGGGCGCCTTGGGGCCGGACAGCGCGCGCATCTGCAGGCGGTCCTTCGCATAGGCCACGGCATTCTGGTAGGCCACCTCGGTCAGGCCGAGGGACTGGTTGCCGACGCCCAGGCGGGCGGCGTTCATCATGACGAACATCGCGGCCAGGCCCTTGTTGGGCTGACCCACCAGCGTGCCGTTGGCGTTCTCCAGCACGATCTGTGCGGTGGCGTTGCCGTGGATGCCCATCTTGTGCTCCAGGCCGGCGCAGAAGATGCCGTTGCGCGAGCCCAGCGAGCCGTCGGCGTTCACATTGAACTTGGGCACGACGAAGAGCGAGATGCCCTTGCTGCCTTGCGGCGCGTCCGGCAGGCGGGCCAGCACCAGGTGGATGATGTTGTCGGCCATGTCGTGCTCGCCGGCCGAGATGAAGATCTTGGCGCCGGTGAGCTTGTAGCTGCCGTCGGGCTGCGGCTCGGCCTTGGTGCGCAGCATGCCGAGGTCGGTGCCGCAGTGCGGCTCGGTCAGGCACATGGTGCCGGTCCACTCGCCGCTGGTCAGCTTGGGCAGGTAGGTGGCCTGCTGCTCGGGCGTGCCGTGCGCATGCAGCGCCTCGTAGGCGCCGTGGCTCAGGCCGGGGTACATCGTCCAGGCCTGGTTGGCCGAATTCAGCATCTCGTAGAAGAACTGGTTCACCAGATGCGGCAGGCCCTGGCCGCCGAACTGCGTGTCGCAGGAGAGCGCCGGCCAGCCGCCTTCGACGTACTGCTTGTAGGCTTCCTTGAAGCCCTTGGGCGGCTTGACCTCGTGCGTGGTCTTGTCCAGCGTGCAGCCCTCGGCGTCGCCGCTGAGGTTGATGGGGGCGATGACTTCGGCGGCGAACTTGCCACCTTCCTCGAGCACCGCGTTGATCGTGTCGGCGTCGATGTCCTCGTGGCCGGGCAGTATCTTCAGCTCGTCGACGACGTTCAGCAGCTCGTGCATGACGAACTGCATGTCACGCAAGGGCGGGGTGTACTGGGGCATCGGGTACTCCTGGAACTACGGTGATGGTGAGTCGGTTCAGCGCTTGGCAGCGCCGTTCTTGGGAGCCTTGCGGCGCTGCTCGAGATCGAGGCCGGCCGGCGTGGCATAGAACTGGATGGTCCGGTCGAAACCGGTGCCGGCGCGGGCCAGCGCGCCGGGGATGCGCATGAAGCGCGCGTCGTGGTGCAGCGACAGGATCAGGCCGTGCAGCTCGAAGCAGATCTGCTCGACATCCGCGTCGGGCTTCAAGTGCCCTTCGCTGATGGACAGCTGGATGGCCTTCTGCAGCGCCCCATGCCAGGCCTTGACCATGGCGACCAGCGCGTCGCGCACCGGGCCGGGCCGGTCGTCAAATTCGACGGCGCCGCTGATGTAGATGCAGCCCGAGTCGACCTCGACCGACACGCGGCGCACCCAGCGCTCGAACATCGCGCGCAACCGCGGCAGGCCGCGCGGCTCGCGGATGGCGGTGAAGAAGACTTCTTCCTCGAACTTGGCGTGGTATTCGGTAACGACCGCGATCTGCAGCTCCTCGCGCGAGCCGAAGTGGGCGAACACGCCCGACTTGCTCATGCCCGTCACATCGGCGAGCGCGCCGATGGACAGGCCTTCCAGGCCCATGTGCGAGGCCAGGCCCAGGGCCGCGTCGAGGATGGCGGCGCGGGTCTGCTGGCCCTTCTGCAGCGAGCGCGCAACGCGCGCCGGCTTCGCAACGCGCAGCGGGGCGATTTTCTTGGCGGTGGTTGGCAGCGTGGACACGGGCGGGAGCAAGTCAGGAATAAAACGAACGGTCGTTCTATTTTGCAGGTCGCTCCCGCGGCAGCGCCAGCATCACCCCGCGATTTCCTAGGGTGATGTGCCTAATACTTCCAACAACCTAGTGCAAACCCCAGTCCTCGTCCCCGGTCGCGCGAACCGCCACGCTGTCATGGGCCGACGCTTGAGCCGCATGCCGCTTCTGCAGTAGTCTCCGCGCCGGAGGTTGACTTCTGTGGATGTGCTCCAACTCGATGTCTCTGGCCGGCCGCAAGCCTGGATCACGACCCGCGAAGCGGCCGTGATCTACGCCTGCGACGGCGTCGCCTGGACGCTGGGCGACCCCTGCCAGGTGCTGCGTGGCGGTTGGCAGCGCATCAGCGGGCGGCAGTCGCGCATCGAGGTCCATCCCATCATTGCCGTGCGCGGCGCGGTGCCTAGCCGGGCCTGGCGCCAGGCGCCCGCGCTGACGAACAGCAAACTGTTCGTGCGCGACCGCTTCATCTGCGCCTACTGCGGCCACCACTGCCTGCCCGAAGACCTGACGCGCGAACACATCCACCCCACGTCGCGCGGCGGTTACGACAGCTGGATGAACTGCATCACCGCCTGCCGGCCCTGCAACGGCCGCAAGGGCAACCGCATGCCGGAAGAGGCGAACATGAGCCTGCTCTACCTGCCCTACGTGCCCAGCCTGCACGAAGACATGATCTTGCGCGGCCGCCGCATCCTGGCCGACCAGATGGAGTTCCTGCTGGCCAGCGTGCCGCGCAGCTCACGCCTGCATGGATGACTCGCGTCATTCCCGTTGACCGGCAACGGTAAAGAGTTGTAGTCGAGGGCGTCGAGCCGTCAACGGCGGGACAATTGGCGGCGTTGGGCCTGCTGTTTCGCCCAAGGAGAACCGAATGTCCAAGCTCATGACTTCCCTCACCCTGGCCGCGGCCTTGATGCTGTCTGCCTGCTCGACGACCAGCCCCGACGTCGTCCAGCGCGGTGATGCGCAGCGGCTGTCGCAGGTGCAGGACGCCACCGTGCTGTCGTCCCGCCCGGTGACGGTGGACGGCTCGCAGAGCGGCATCGGCGGCGTGGCCGGCGGCGTCACCGGCGCCATCGCCGGCAGCTCGGTCGGCGGTCGCCGCGAGGGCCAGATCGTCGGCGTCCTCGGCGCGGTGGCGGGTGCCGTCATCGGCAATGCCATCGAGCGCTCGGCCACTCGCGAGGATGCGCTGGAAATCATCGTCCAGCTGCGCAACGGCGAGCGCCGCTCCGTCATCCAGGCCAAGGGCGCCGAGAGCTTCAACAGTGGCGACCCCGTCATCCTCGTGACGACCGGCGGCAAGACCCGTGTGACGCGCGCGCCCGCTGTCATGCCCGCACGCAACGGTTGATCGTTCACGGGGCCGGTGTCCTGACCAAGGACAATCAGACCCATGAACATGAAGAAAACCGATCTGGAACGCCTCGCCGGCCTGAAGCTGGACAGCGCCATGCGCGGCAAGGCGACGCCCGGCCGCTTTGGCGCCGCCGCTGCTGCAGTGCCCGACCGCAAGGCCCAGCGCAAGCTGGACGCCGCCGCCGGCCTCGTTCCCTTTGCCTGCAAGCTGCCCGCTGCATTGACCGAGCAGTTGCGCGAGCGCGCCGCCAGCCATGAAGGCGGCATCAACGGCCTCGTCGAGGAGCTGCTCGCCAAGGGACTCCAGGCATGAGTGATCTGGACGAGCCCGTTTTTGAAGCGCGCCTGTGGCGCGACAACGGCTGGACCGCCCAGGTCATCAAGAACGAAGACGACGAAGGCTGGGCCGTCGCCATGTTCAAGGCTGGCGAAAGCGAGCCGGCCCTCGTTGGTCCCTGGACGATGGGCCGCGACAAGAAGAACCCCAAGCCGCTGGACGTCAACGCCTTCAACACGCTGGTCAAGACAGCGTCCGAGGTCATCCGCCGCCATGAGCAGCAGCTGCACGCGCAGTTGAACAAGGCGCTCTACGTCGCCCGTGACGGCAACTGGCTGAAGATCACGCTGGAGATCGTGCCCGCGGAGGACGACCCCTACGCGTGGCTCAACGCCTTTGATGCCGCCGGCGAGCGCTTGGCGCAGGTGAAGGTGTCGGCCGGCTTCAAGCTCAGCCAGGGCGCCGCCGAAGCCTGGGTCGACAACGGCTACGAGCGGCCCGCCGGTCGGGACTGACTGCAAGTCCGATTTCGGCCAGACGCGAGCCTGCTGCATCTGAAGAATGGCGAGCATCCCACCAGGAGCACGCCATGTCCTTTCGCATCACCGGGCTGTCCGCCCAACCCTTTGAACATCTCTTCGGCCTGAGCGACGTCGAACTCGCCGCCCATGGCGCCATGCGCCATCGCGGCGCCGGGCTGCCCGACCGCGTCGAGCTGCGCGACACGACGGCCGACGAGACCGTGCTGCTGCTCAATCACGAGCACCAGCCCGCCGACACGCCCTACCGCTCGCGCCACGCCATCTTCGTGCGCGAGCAGGCGGGCGCGCCCTTCGACGCCGTCGACACCGTGCCCGACGCGCTGCGCCGGCGCCTGCTGTCGCTGCGCGCCTTCGACGCCGCGGGTCTGATGGTCGATGCCGACATCGTCGACGGCGCGGCCATCGAAGGCCTCGTCGAGCGCCTGCTGGCCCAGCCAGAGGTCGACTACATCCACGCCCATTTCGCGCGGCGCGGTTGCTATGCGGCCCTGATCCGGCGCGCGGCCTAAGCCAGATCCACGACGGTCAGCGCCGCTTCGTCACGCGGCAGCGTCATGACGCGGCGTCCGTCGGGAGCGATGACGACGCTCGCACCAAAGCCGCGCTGCCCGGGCAGGTTCAGGCCCTCGGGCCAGTTGCTCTGCAGCACCCAGGCGCCCAGCCCCCGGGCCAGCGCCTCGGCGCCATGGCGATAGGCATCACACAGCGCCGCGTCATCGGCATCGCTGATGTAGCTCGGCCAGAAGATGACTCGTATGCCGGCCGTCCGTCCGGCAGCCAGCTCGGGCAGCAGCGCATCGATGTCCAGCATCTCACGGCAAAGCACCGAGGTTGCCAGCACACCGCCGATGGCCGTCCAAGCGCGTGCGCCGCCAGGTGCGAAGAAGCTGGATTCGCTCGGCGTGAGCCCACGCTTGTGCACACGGCCCACCTCGCTTCCCGCGGCATCGATGTAGACATGGCTGTTGAGCAGCGCTCCGTCCTCAGCCCATGTCGGCACGCCAATCGCTGCCGCGATGCCGAGCCGTGCACAGGTGGCGCGCAGCTGCGCTTCTGCCAGGGTCAGCGCTTCGGTAGCCAGCACCTCGGGCAGACGTCGATGAAAACCCGTCAAGGCCAGCTCCGTGCAGACGCAGCCATCGGCGCCAGCAGCAGCTGCGGCTTCAAGCGCCGCCACGGTTTCGGCCAGATTGGCTGCCAGCGTCCAGTGCATGCGCGGCTGGGCAATAGCCCAGCGTGGCGGCTTCAAGCGGCCATCTCGAAAGTCAGTCCAGCGCGCTCGTGCAGGCGCCGCACAAGGGCCAGCCCCATTGCACTGCCGGGCGTCCAGACGCCACCCGGCGTGGCGTCGCGGCCGACGTCCTGCACCAGGCACAGCGCCGCCTCGCTGATGAGCTTGCAGGTGGAGCCATAGCCCGGGTCGCGGTCGCCCTTGACGACAGCGCGCAGCGTTTCACCGCTGGCCGATTTGCCGATGAACCAGACCTCGTAGCGACCCTCCTCGCGCGCGGCCTTGTCGGGGCCATCGCCAGGTTGGGTCAGCACAAAGCGGCGCAGCAGCGCGCGCGTCGGCCCGAAGCCCAGCGCCAGGTTTTGCAGCTGCGTGAAGCGGGCGAGCGCCTTGGCCTTCTTGCGGCCCTTGTCGCCCACGCCAGGCTTGCCCGTCAGCAGCTTCTCGCTGTAGACGAAGCGCTCGCCCCAGGGATGGCCGCGCAGCGCATTGCTGCGGTGGATGTTCTTGGTGTTGATGGTGGCCATGACGAAGGGGCCGGCCCAGGCGTCGGCCCAGGCGTCGAAGTCGGCACCCTGGTCGTTGGGTTGCCGCGGGCCCTTGAAGCCGCCGGCGAGCGCGAAGGGGTTGGTCATCAGCTTGATGAGGCCGGGTTCGCGGCGCACGGCCTCGATGGTTTCCATCATGCTGGCGAAGGTGCCACCGGAGAACGTGCCCTTGAGCCGCGCGACGCGGCCGCGCACCTCGGCCAGCGGCGCGCCAAAGCGTTGCTGCGCCTCGGCCTGCAGATAGACGACGCCGAGGTCGAAGGGGATGGAATCGAAGCCGCAGGAGAAGACGATGCGCGCGCCGCTTTTCTGCGCCAGCGGCGTGAGCTTCTCGATCATCCGGGCCATCCACAGCGGCTCGCCGCAGAGGTCGACGTAGTCGGTGCCGCCTGAAGCGCAGGCTGTTGCCAGCGGCTCGCCATGCAGTTGGTAGGGGCCGACCGTGGTGATGACGCAGCGGGTGCGAGCGACGAGCGCCTTCAACGCAGCGGCGTCGCCCGCATCCGCCTTCAGCAGCGCGACGGACGGCGGCAAGTGCAGTTCGTCGCGCACTTTCGCGAGCTTGTCGAGGCTGCGGCCGGCAATCGCCCAGCGCGCACCGTCGGCGCCGCTGAGGTGCAGGTACTCGGCGACGAGCCGGCCGGTGAAACCGGTGGCGCCGAAGACGATGAGGTCGAACTCCTTGTCGTTTTTCACTCGCGCCTGCCTTTCATCGCCAGCCAGTCACCGCGCAGCAGCGCCAGGGCATGGCAGTCCACATACTCGCCGGCCACGAAGACGATGCCGCGCTGAATGCCCTCGTGCTTGAAGCCGCACTTCTCGGCCACGCGCCGCGAGGCATGGTTGTGCACCGACATGCCGCAGGACAAGCGGTTCACCGGCCAGTTCTCGAACAGGTAGTCCACCAGCAGAGCTGCAGCCTCGCTGGCCAGGCCCTGGCCGCGCATGGCCACGTCGGCCAGCGTCCAGCCGATCTCGCGCGCCGTCGTGTAGCGGGCCGCGGCAAAGTGCACCACGTCGCCGATGACGCTGCCATCGATCAAGTGGCAGATCAGCAGGCGTTCGGCGTCCTCGTTGGCAAAGCCGTTGTCCTTCCAGCGCTGGTCCACCGCATGCGGCGTCGTCATGCGCGAGCCGAGATGGGGTCCGCGCACCAGCGGGTCACCCGTCGTGCGCTTGAGCCACGGCAGGTCGTCCTCGGTCACATAGCGCAGGCCGACACGTTGACCTCGAAGCATGAAAACTCTCCGTCAGACAGATCGGCCGCGGACGCCCCCAGGCGGCACGCGGCCGGGCAAAGTGGTGCAGCAAGCGTAGCGAGCGGGCTCAGGGTGGGTCGAGCAGCGCAGCCGTACTCGCGTACGGCGAGCAGCGCAGGCCCGCCATGTGCGCGCGCAGTAGCTTGATGCGCCGCTTTGCTAGAAATGGATGCCTCGCATCATCTGCTGCATCGCGATGGCTTCGGGCGACAGCGTCGGCTTGCCCGACTTGTCGCCCTTGGCGGCCGAGCTGTCGGGGAACATGCGGAAAGTCGTGTTCATGACGATCTGCGCGATGCGCGGCGCGGCCGCATGCAGCATCTCGCCCGAGATGCCCAAGCGCGTGGCGATGCGCACCGGCTTGTTGATGCAGGCCTGCGCAATCATGTCGCCAGCCTCCTCGGGCGCCAGCGTCGGCACGTTCTTGTAGATCGCTGTCGGCGCGATCATGGGCGTGCGCACCAGCGGCATGTTGATGGTGGTGAAGGTCACGCCGGTGTCGGCGAACTCGCTGGAGGCGCAGCGCGTCCAGGCGTCCAGCGCGGCCTTGCTGGCCACGTAGGCGCTGAAGCGCGGCGCGTTGGTCAGCACGCCGATGGAGCTGATGTTGACGACATGGCCCTTCTTCTTGGCCACCATGCCGGGCAGCAGGCCCATGGTGACGCGCAGGCAGCCGAAGTAGTTCAGGTCCATCGTGCGCTGGAAGTCGTGGAAGCGGTCGTAGCTGCTCTCGATGGCGCGGCGGATGGAGCGACCGGCGTTGTTGATGAGGAAGTCGACGCCGCCGAAGTTCTCGTTGCACCAGGCGATCAGCCCGGCGCAGCCGGCCTCGTCCGCGATGTCGCAGGCATAACTGTGGATCTGCGCGTCCTTGCCGGCCTTGTCCTTGATCTCCTTGACCGCCTCGGCCAGCTTGACCTCGTCACGCGCGCAGATCAGCGTGATGGCGCCGGCCTCGGCGAACTTGATGGCCGCGGCCAAGCCTATGCCGGACGAGCCACCCGTCACCAGCACCACCTTGCCGCCGGTCGCGCCGCGCAGCGATCGGTCGATGAACAGCGCCGGGTCGAGATGACGCTCCCAGTAATCCCACAGCCGCCAGGCATAGTCGTTCAGGTCGGGGCAGGCGATGCCCGAGCCCTTCAACGCGGCTTCGGTGTCGCGGCAGTCGAAGCGCGTCGGGTAATTGATGAAGGTGAACATGTCCTCGGGGATGCCGAGGTCCTTCATGACGGCGTTGCGGATGCGGCGCACCGGCGCCAGCGCCATGAGGCCCTTCTTGACGCTCTTGGGGATGAAGCCCAGCAGCGCCGCGTTGATGAACAGATTCATCTTGGGCGCATGCGCGGCCTTGCTGAAGATATCCAGCACATCGCCGACGCGGTAGCCCTGCGGATCCACGAGGTGGTAACAGCCGTGGCCCTTGCTGACCTTGTGCGAGATGTGGTCGAGCGCGTCGACAACGAAGTCCACCGGCACGATGTTGATGCGGCCGCCCTCCAGGCCGACGCTGGGCATCCACGGCGGCAGGATCTGGCGCATGCGCTGGATCAGCTTGAAGAAGTAGTAAGGCCCGTCGACCTTGTCCATCTCGCCGGAGGTGGAGTCGCCGACGACCAGCGCCGGGCGGTAGACCGTCCACGGCCGCTTGCATTCCTTGCGCACGATCTTCTCGCTCTCGTGCTTGGTCATGAAGTAGGGGTGATCGAGGTTCTCGGCCTCCTCGAACATGTCCTCGCGGAACACGCCCTCGTACAGGCCGGCCGCCGCAATCGACGACACATGGTGCACGTGACCCGCGTCGATGGCCTGCGCAAACTCCACCATGCTGCGCGTGCCCTCGATGTTGACGGCGACCTGCGCCTCTTCATCGGCGCTCAGGTCGTAGACCGCGGCCAGGTGGTAGAGGTGATCGATCTGACCCTTCAGGCTCTTGATGACATCGCTGGCCACGCCGAGCTTCTTGCCCGTCAGGTCGCCGTAGACGGGAATCGCGCGGGTCTTGGAGACGCCCCAGTAGGCGAGCAGGTCGGGCAGCTTGCCCGCGCTCTCCTCACGCATCAGGAAATGGACCGTGCTGCCGCGCCGCGCCAGCAACTTCTTGACGAGTCGCTTGCCGATGAAGCCGGTGGCGCCAGTGACGAAATACTGCATGCGGGTCTCCTGCTTGTTTGGATGGGATCGCGCTGATTCTTGACCAGCGACCCCGGCGCCCCGCTGGGCACTTTCCCGAGGACAGGCGTCGCTTTGCGTAGAGCGCACTCACTAGGAATGGCCGTGCTGGCGCGGGATGCCGCCGCTACAGTGCGTCGGCAATTCGCTAACTCGCAAGGACAACCCATGGTCAAGAAGCTCCAGAAGATGGCTGACAAGAAGAAGGCTGCGGCCGCCACCGGCTTCCCCGCTGGCCTGCTCGACAGCGCAATGGCACAGAACGTCAAGGACAGCGCCCAGCAGATCTGGGCCGCCGGCCTGGCATCCTTCTCCAAGGCCCAGGGCGAGGGTGGCAAGGTTTTCGAGGCCCTCGTTTCGGAAGGACTCAAATTGCAGAAGAAGACCCAATCCGCCGCTGAAGAAAAGCTCAGCGCCGTGGCGAGCAAGATGAGCGGCGTGGCCGGTGATGTCGGCGCCAAGGCCGGCCAGCACTGGGACAAGCTCGAATCGATCTTCGAGCAGCGCGTGGCCAAGGCGCTCAAGACGCTGAACGTGCCGTCCGCCAGCGACGTGCAGAGCCTGATCAAGCGCATCGACGACCTGGCCGTGTCGGCCGGCCTGAAGAAGGCTGCCCCCGCTGCCAAGGCCAAGAAGGCCGTGGTCAAGAAGGCTGCCGCCGTGAAGAAGGCCGTGGTCGCCAAGGCCGCACCGGCCAAGAAGGCTGTGGCCAAGAAGGCGGCGCCCGTGAAGGCAGCCGTCAAGGCCGTCGCCAAGAAGGCCGTGGCCCCGGCCAAGAAGGCTGCGGCGCCCGCGGCCAAGAAGGCCGCCCCGGCCAAGCGCGCACCGGCTGCCAAGAAGGCTGCAACTGCACCGGCCGCCGCGCCGGCTGCTCAGGCCTGACCCGAGCTAGTTCTCTCTGACCATGCGCCAACCACGGATCGGGTTGGCCCTGGCAGGCGGAGGCCCACTGGGCGCCATCTATGAAGTTGGCGCCCTTTGTGCTTTGGAGGAGGCTGTTCAAGGCCTCGACTTCACCGCCTGCGACGGCTACATCGGCGTCAGCGCCGGCGGCTTCATCGCCGCCGGCCTGGCCAACGGCATGACGCCGCGCCAGCTCTGCGCCGCCTTCATCGAGAACACCGCCGAGGCCCCCGACCGCTTCGACCCCGCCGAGCTGCTGCAGCCCGCGTGGCCGGAGTTCGGCGAGCGCCTGCGCCTGCTCCCCGGCCTGCTGGCCGACGCCGCGCGGGAGGTGCTGCTGGAGGGCCGCTCCGTGCTCGGTGCCATCGAGCGCCTCGGCCGCGTGCTGCCCACCGGCCTGCTGAGCAGCGAGCGTTTCGGCGAGGCGTTGACCCAGGTCTTCGCCGAACCCGGCCGCACGAACGACTTCCGCGAACTGCGCCACCGCCTCGTGCTGGTCGCGACCGACCTGGACAGCGGCGACGCCATCCCCTTCGGCAGCGAGGGCTGGGACCATGTGCCCATCTCCCAGGCCGTGCAGGCCAGCGCCGCGCTGCCGGGCCTGTTTCCGCCGGTCGAGATCGACGGCCGGCATTACGTCGACGGCGCGTTGAAGAAGACGCTGCACGCCTCCGTGCTGCTGGACCGCGGGCTAGATCTGCTGATCTGCCTGAACCCGCTGGTGCCCTACGAGAGCAACCGCCTGTCGCCGCGCGACGCACGCTCGCGCCGGGCGAAGAAGTTGGCCAGCAAGCTCGGCCGCCCGGCCCTGCGTGCGCTGCAGCCGCGCATCCACCGGTTGGTGGACGGCGGCCTGCCGCTGGTGCTGTCGCAGACCTTCCGCTCGTTGATCCACTCACGGCTGGAACTCGGCATGAAGGGCTATGAGCTGACGCATCCGCAGACCGACATCCTGCTGTTCGAGCCCGACCCGCGCGATGCCGAGCTGTTCATGGCCAACACCTTCAGCTACAGCCAGCGCCGTCACCTCGCCGAGCACGCCTACCAAGCCACGCGCGAGCTGCTGCGCGAGCGTTCGGCGGTGCTCAGGCCGCAGTTCGCACGCGCCGGGCTGACGCTGCGCGAAGACGTGCTGGCCAGCCGCGAGGCCCGCCTGCTGCCGGCGCCGGGCGAAACGCCCATGGAACAGGCGTTGCGTTCGCTGCGCGGCAGCCTGACGGTGCTGGAAGCGCGCCAGGCCTGACCCGGCGCGACATACCCGAGCGGCGGCAGGGTTGTGGCGACGCAGGCACCATGCCGGCCATGTCTCGCCAAGCCACGCCGTATGACACCCGCTCCACGGTCTATTTCGACGGCGGCTGCCCGGTCTGCAGTCGCGAGATCGCGATGTACCGCCGCCAGTCAGGCGCCGACGCCGTGCAGTGGGTGGATGCCGCGGCCTGCGAGCCCGCCGCATTCGGCCCCGGCCTGAGCCGCGCGGCAGCCCTGGCGCGGCTGCATGTGCGCCGCGCCGATGGCTCGCTGGTGGGCGGGGCCGCCGCCTTCATCGCCATGTGGGCCGCGCTGCCGCGCACCGCGTGGCTGGCGCGCTGGCTCGACCACCGGCCGGTGGTGGCGCTGCTGGATGCGGCCTATGGCGCGTTCCTGGTGGCGCGCCGGATGTGGAGGCGGGCGCCATGAGCGCCGTACTGGAGCGGGCAGCGCTGCCGCCCGCACTCGCGGCCGACCTGCGCACCGACCATGCCGGCGAGACCGGTGCCGTCTGCATCTATCGCGGCGTGCTGGCGCTCAGCCGCGACCCGGCGCTGCGCGACTTCGCGCGGCGGCACCTGGCCACCGAGCAGCGCCACCTCGCCGTCATCAACGGTTGGCTGCCGGCGGGCCAGCGCAGCCGCCTGCTGCCGCTGTGGCGACTGAGCGGCTGGCTGACCGGCGCCCTGCCCACGCTGTTCGGGCCGCGCGCCGTCTACGCCACCATCGCGGCGGTCGAGACCTTTGTGGACGTTCATTACCAGCAACAGATCGACCGCCTGGCGGGCGATGCCGCTTGGGGCCGCCTGCGCGCCGAGCTGGAGGCCTGCCGTCAGGACGAGGCCCACCACCGGGACGAAGCCGCAGCGGCGCATGCCGACCGCGCGCCGGGGTTGCTGCTGCGGCTGTGGTGTACCGTGGTGGGATGGGGCTCCGCCCAGGCGGTGTCGGTGTGTCGCCATGTCTGACGCGCGCAGCACGGTCATCCCCGCCGAGATCGCCCGCTTCGACGCCTGGAGCGCAACCTGGTGGAACCCGCGCGGGCCGATGCGGCCGCTGCACGTGACCAATGCACTGCGCCTGGCCTGGGTGCGGGAGGCCGTCCGCCGCCACCACGGCGAGCGCGCGGGCCTGAGCCTGTTGGACGTGGGCTGTGGCGGCGGCCTGATGGCCGAGCCGCTGGCCCGCGACGGCCTGCGCGTGGTGGGCATCGACGCCTCGGCCGGCAACATCGGCGCGGCGCGCCGCCATGCTGGCGATCTATCTGAAATATTGCCCGGGCTGGACTACCGCGTCGGCGAGCCGGCCGTGGCCTTGCAGCCCGACGAGCGCTTCGACATCGTGCTGGCGCTGGAGGTGGTGGAGCATGTCGACGATGTGCCGGCCTTCCTGGCGCAGGTGGCCGACCATGTGGCACCGGGCGGGCTGCTGATCGCCTCCACCATCAACCGCACCGCGCGCAGCTGGCTGCTGGCGATTGCCGGCGCGGAGTACATCCTGCGCGTGCTGCCGGTGGGCACGCACCGCTGGCGCCAGTTCGTCACGCCGGCCGAGCTGGAGGCCGCTGCCACGCGCGCCGGCCTGCGGCCGCTGCAGCGGCTGGGCATGCGCTATCTGCCGCTGCTGCACCGCGCCAGCTGGACGCGCGACACCTCGGTCAACTACCTGACGAGCTTTGCCCGCCCCGCTTCGGAGACGCCCGCATGAGCCCCATCGTTCTCGTCACCGGCGCCCGCGGCGGCATCGGCCGCGCCCTGTGCAGCCAACTGCACGCACAAGGCTGGCAGGTTGCCGCCGTCGGCCGCGATGCAGCCGCGCTGGCCGAGGTGCCGGCCGCGCTGCACATCCAGGCCGACACCACGACGCCCGAGGGCGCAGCCGCCGCCGTCGCGCAGTGCCGCGAGGCGCTCGGCGTGCCCACGCGGCTGGCCCATTGCGTGGGCAGCACGCTGATCGCGCCGCTGCACCGCAGCCGGGCTGAAGCTGTGCGCGAGGTGCTGCGCATCAACCTGGAAAGCGCGCTGTTCACGCTGGGCGCCTGGGTGGAGGCCCTGCGTGAACCCGCGCAGCCGGGCGCTGCCGTGCTTGTCAGTTCGGTGGTGGCCGGCATCGGCGTGGCCAACCACGAGGCCATTGCCGCGGCCAAGGGCGGCATCGAGGCCCTGGTGCGCAGCGCGGCGGCGACCTATGCGCCGCAGGGCCTGCGCATCAATGCGGTCGCACCCGGCATGACCGACACGCCGATGACTGCTGCCATGCTCAAGCAGCCCGCCATGCGCGAAGGCGCCGGCAAGCAGTACCCGCTGGGCGGTGTGCAGACGCCCGAGCAGGTGGCCGGCGTGATGGCCTGGCTGCTGTCCGACGCGGCCGACCGGCTGACGGGCCAGGTCTTGCCTGTGGACGGCGGCTTCACGCGCGTCAGGCCTCTGGTTCGCTGAGCTCGGCCGCGTCCGTCTCTTCCAGCGTCTGCAGCTCCACCAGCCGGCGGTACAGGCCGCCGTCGAGCGCCATCAGCGCCTCGTGTGTGCCGCGCTCCTGCAGGTGGCCGTGGTTGAGCACCAGGATCTGGTCGGCCGCGCGGATGGTCGACAGCCGGTGGGCGATGGCTACCACCGTCACGCGGCCGCGCAGCGCCGTCAGCGCCTCGCCGACGCGCTGCTCGGTGGCGCTGTCGATGTTGCTGGTGGCTTCGTCCAGGAACAGGATGCGCGGTGAGCCCGCCAACGCCCGCGCCATTGCCAGCAGTTGCTTCTGGCCGGTGGACACGCGGGCCCCGCCCTCACCCAGCTGGGTGTCATAGCCCTGCGGCAGCGCGGTGATGAAGTCATGCGCGCGCGCCGCCTGGGCCGCGGCCTGGATGTCTTCCTCGCCGATGCCCGGCCGCCCCATCGCGATGTTGTCGCGCACGCTGGCCGACATCAGATAGGGCTCCTGCGGCACCAGGCCCACGGCGTCGCGAAAGGCAGCATCGGGCACGCTGGCCAGCGGCTGGCCGTCCACCGTGATGCGCCCGGCCTGGGCCGTGTAGAAGCGCAGCAGCAGCGACAGCAACGTGCTCTTGCCGCTGCCCGTGTGGCCGACGATGCCGACAAAGCTGCCTGGCGCGATGTCCACGTCCACGCCATGCAGCACCGGCCGCGACGGGGCATAGCCGAAGGTCAGGCCCTCGATGCGGATGCCGCCCTGGGTGATTTCTCGGCCGTCCTGAGCCGGCCCGCGGTGTTCGTCCTCCTCCAGCAGCGTGCGCACGCGCGACGCGGCCACCATGGCCTGCTGCAACTGGCCGAACTGCATGGTGATCTGGATCAGCGGTTCCACGACCCGGGCGATGTAGGCGAGGAAGGCATAGAGCAGGCCCACCTCCAGCACGCCCATCGGCCCGGTCAGCTGGCGCTGGCCGAAGCTGTAGATGACGGTGACGAGCAGCAGCACATTCATCAGGTCCAGCGCCGGCCGCAGCAGCCAGGCATTGGCGCGCAGCTCGGCGATGCGCGACAGCCGGTGTTCGGCATTCGTCGTCTCGAAGCGCGCGCCGAAGCGCCCGGCCGCGCCGCTGGCCTGCAGCACCGCCATGCCGGCCATGCTCTCGGCCATCTGCGCATTGATGTCGCTGCGCAGCTGGCGCGTGCGCGCCACTGCAGGCGCCGACAGCTTCTGGTACGCCAGGATGATGACCACCATGGCCGGCACCAGCGTCGCGACGATGAGCATCAGCCGCCAGTCCAGGAAGGCCATCGCCACCAGCGAACCGATGACAACGATGGTCGAGTCGAGCATCACGTACAGCACCTGGCGGTAGAGCTGGTTCACCGCCTCGGTGTCGTTGGTCACGCGGCTGACGAGCTGGCCGGTGATGGCCTTGTCGAAGAAGGCCATCGGCAGCGCCAGCACATGCGCATAGACGCGCTCGCGCAGCCGCAGCACCGAGCGCCGGGCCACACCGGCCATGCGCGACAGCTGGGCATAGCGGATCCAGCTCGCCGCCCAGCCGGTCAGCAGCATCAGCATCAGCAGCGTGGCCATCTCGGTGATGTCGAACTGGCGCGGCAGCAGATGGTGGTCGATGTAGCGCTTGCCGAGGATGGGGGCGAGCACTTCGAGGCCGGCGGCGGCGGCGAGCCAGAGCCCGCCGCGGATCAAGTGGGCGCGCTCGGGTCGGGCCGAATTCATCAGCAGGCCAACGCTCTGCCAAGGTTTCTCGATCTTCTTGGGCGTCTCAGGCGGCTTCAAGGCTGGCCTCGATCTGTTGGTAGCGCCACTGGGCGGCGTACCAGCCAGCCAGCTGCAGCAGTTGCTGGTGAGAGCCGCGCTCGATGACATGGCCCTGCTTGAGCACGATCACTTCATCGGCATCCATCACGGCTGACAGCCGGTGCGCGATGACGATGACGCTGCGGTCGGGGCGCGTGCTGCGCAGCTCGCGCAGGTGGTCGAGGATGTCGGTCTCGGTGCCGGTGTCGACGGCCGACAGCGCGTCGTCCAGCACCAGCAGCGGGGCATCGCTCAGCAGCGCCCTGGCAATCGCGACGCGCTGGCGCTGGCCGCCCGACAAGGTCACGCCGCGCTCGCCCACCTCGGTCGCATAGCCGTTGGGCAGGCGGGCAATGTCGTCGTGCACGGCGGCCAAGCGCGCGGCGGCCTCGACCTCCGCGGCCGTCGCACCCGGCTTGGCCAGCGCGATGTTGTCGGCCACCGAGGCGGAGAACAAAAAGGGCTCCTGCGGCACCCAGGCGATGTGGGCGCGCAGCGTTGTGAGCGGCAGTTCGGGCAGCGCGATGCCGCCCAGCGTCAGCCGGCCGGCGTCGGGCTCGGCCTGGCGCAGCAACAGGCGCACGAAGGTGGACTTGCCCGCACCGGTCGCGCCGACGATGCCCAGCGTCTTGCCGGGCGCGAGCGCCAGGTCGACGCCTTCGAGCGCCGGGCGCTTGGCGCCCGGAAAGGAAAAGGTGAGGCCTTCCGCGCGAAGCGTGGTGTCGGCGGGAAGTACCGCCCTGCCCTCGTCGGCCAGTGTCAACGGCGCGTCCAGCACCGGCGCCAGCCGCGTCCAGGCCGCACGGCCGCGTTCCAGCAGGGCCAACACCCATCCGGCCGCGAACATCGGCCAGATCAGCTGGCCGAGGTACATCGTGAAGGCCGTCAGCTGGCCGATGCTCAATTCGCCGCGCGCGACCAGCCAGCCGCCCATCG
This sequence comes from Pelomonas sp. Root405, assembly GCF_001425165.1. Taxonomy (GTDB): domain Bacteria; phylum Pseudomonadota; class Gammaproteobacteria; order Burkholderiales; family Burkholderiaceae_C; genus Pelomonas. Next base: position 669,567 of record NZ_LMDU01000001.1, on the reverse strand, counting down.
CCAGCGCAATGGCCGTCGCGGCGCCCAGCGTCATGCCGACAGCAGGCTCGTAGGCGGCCTCCCAGCGCTGTGATCGGAAGCTCGCCTCGGCGGCCTTGTCGGCCAGCTCGCCGAACTGTTGTTCGCTGCGCGCAACCAGCCCCAGCGCCCGCACGGTGCGCACGCCGGACAAACTCTCCTGCACCTGCTGGTTCAGGCCGCTGAAGCTACCCAGCGAGTCCTGCGCGGCCTGGTGCAGGTGGTTGGAAATCCACCAGAAGGCCAGCGCCATCAGCGGGAAAGGGACGAGCGCCGCGAGGCCCAGGCGCCAGTCAATGCCTAACGTCATCATCGCAAGCACCAGCACCAGCGTCTGCGTGCCGTCAAAGCCCGCCAGCATCGCCTCGCCGGCGGCCTGCTCGACCGTGTCGATGTCGTTGGTCGCTAGTGCCATCAGGTCGCCGGTGCGCTGAGACTGGAAGTAGGCCGGGCCTTGCAGCGCCAGGCGCGCATACAGCCGCGTGCGCAACCGCGCGCCGAGGCGGAAGGACGCCTTGAACAGCGTCAGCCGCCAGCCGGCGCGCAGCAGGTAGATGACGAGGCCGGCCAGCACCAGCAGCGCGAGTTGCTTCAACAGCGCATCGCCCTGGAGGCCGCCGGCGACGAGTTCGTCGACGACATGGCCGACCTGGCGGGGGATCCAGACGGTCAGCGCGGCGATGCAGGACAGCATCGCGCCGGCCGAAAGGTAGGCGCGCCAGTGCTCGCGCACGAAGGCGGCGAGCATGCGGGAGAGCGTGGCGGGAGAAGCGGGAACGGAAACGGACATGCGGGGGACAGTGTCGCCGCGCGTCAATGACGCGCAGGGCGCGAGCCAGACCGTCAGCTGACTGCCTCAAGGTGGATGCCGATGCTTCCGGCCAGAACCGGCACGATCCAGACCACAGCTGCCAAGTGACTTGGCGCCATGACGGCAACGGCTGCACAGGCGAGGCCAAAAATCAGCGCTAGCAGGGAGACGGTATTGGCAAGCTGAATGCCTGACTGGGCGGGCACCGCATCGAGTTCACTGTCCTTGCACCCCCGGTTCTGGCGGCTGCGCTGGAAGCGATTGAACACGAAGGTGCCGGCAAGCGCGAACGGTGCGGTGCTGAGAGCTCTGTCGAGCAGGCTAAGTTCGGTCCCTGTCGTCCAAGCGAGCGCCATGAGCAAGAGCAGCAGGGCGCCACACAGGGCGACATGGCGGAGATGATGATGGCGAGCCGTCATGTCGCTACCGATCCTCGTGCTCCGGTTAGCCACAGCCCGGCCCAGGTCAAAAACCCATTCAGCAACAGCAACTCCAGCCCAATCTGATACCCGCCCCAAGGCTGCCCAAAGTCCAGCACCGCGCACAGCAACGGCGCCACCACGCACACCGCCACCAGCGCCCGCCCCGACACCACCCTTGGCGTGAACATCGCAAACGCGAACAGCCCCAGCAGCGGGCCGTAGGTGTAGCCCGCGAGCTTGAGGATCAGATAAATCATGCTTGTGCTGTCCAGCGCCTTGAAGCCCAGCACCAGCGCCAGGAACAGCAGCGCGAAGCCGTAGTGCACCCGCCGCCGCGTGCGCGTGTCCTCACGCGGCACGCGCAGCAGGTCCAGGCAGGTGCTGGCCGTCAACGCGGTGAGCGCACCGTCGGCGCTGGGCAACAGGGCCGACACCAGGGCCAGCACGAAGACGATCTGCACCCAGGCCGGCAGGTGCTGCATGACGACAGTAGGGAAGAGCGCATCGCCCTTCACCGCCAAACCCTGTGCCTGCGCAAACAGCGTCAGCAACCCGCCCAGCAGCAGGAAGGCGCCGACGACGACCAGCATCAGCACGGCCAGCACGAGCAGGTTCTTCTGCGCGTCGCGCAGCTTGGCCACCGACAAGCTCTTCTGCATCATTTCCTGGTCCAACCCGGTCATCGCAATGGCAATGAACATGCCGGCCAGCAGCGCCTTCACGGAGAAGTCGCGGCTCAGCGGGTCGCCGACCCAGACACGCGACAGGTCGGCCGCGTCCAGCAGCGACAGCGCATCGGGCCGCCACAGCAGCGCGATGCAGACGAACAGCCCCGTCAGCATGCCGGCCGTCTGCAGCGTGTCGGTCCACACCAGCGCCTTGACGCCGCCCTCGACGGTGTACAGCAGGATCATGATCAGCACGACCGCCGCGCCGACGGCGAAGGGCACGCCCAGCGGCTGCAGGATCAGCGTGTGCAGCACCGCGACGACCAGGTAGAGCCGCGCCGTCGCACCCAGCGTGCGGCTAAGGATGAAGAAGGCCGAGCCCAGGCGCTGCGCCGCCGGGCCGAGCCGGTCGCCGAGCAGCCCGTAGATGGAGGCCAGCTGGAGCCGGTGATAGGCCGGCAGCAGCACGAAGGCGATGACGGCATAGCCCGCCAACTGGCCGATGACGATCTGCAGATAGGTGAAGCCATTGGCCGCCACCGAGCCCGGCACGCTGATGAAGGTGACGCCGGACAGCGAGGTGCCGATCATTCCGAAGGCGACGACCGGCCAGGGACTTTCCCTGCCCCCCACATAGAAACCCTCAGCCCCGGAACCGTGCGAGACGCACCGCGCCAGCACCAACAGCAGGGCGAAGTAGGTGAGAACCCCGAGCAAAAGCAGTGCAGGCGACATGGGCCCGCATGATGCCCGAGGTCACCCCCCTGAATGCGGCGGGTCAAACCGTCACAGGTGGTCGTTAGCATCCCCGCCCATCGTGGTGAATTCTTACTAGGTAGTCATGCGCCTCAAACCTCTGGTGTCCCTCCTCGCTGCGGCCTTCGCCGCGCCCGCCGTGCTGGCCTCGGCCAACGGCGTCGTCATCAGCCAGGTCTATGGCGGCAACGGCAACGTCTACAAGAACGACTACGTCGAGCTGTTCAACGCCGGCGCCGCGCCGGTGTCGCTGGCCGGCATGTCGGTGCAGTACGCCAGCGCCACGGGCACCGGCAACTTCGTCGCCGTGCCGCTGACCAGCGTCATGCTTCAGCCGGGCCAGTACTACCTCGTCAAGCTCGGCCCCACCAGCGCCAACGGCGCCGACCTGATCACGGCCGACGCCACCGGCTCCACCGACCTGTCGGGCACCAATGGCAAGGTCATCCTCGCCAGCCAGGCCGGCACCATCGGCTGCAACGGCGGCTCCAATGTCTGCTCCGACACGCAGAAGGCGTTGATCGTCGACCTGCTCGGCTACGGCACGGCCAACTTCGCCGAGGGCGCCGCGTCCATCGCCGCCACCAGCACGATGGCGCTGTTCCGTGCCGCCAGCGGCTGCACCGACAGCGACAGCAACGTCGCCGACTTCGCCCGTGGCGCGCCGGCACCGCGCAACACCAGCAGCGCGCTCAACCTGTGCGGCGGCGGTGGCGGCGGCAACGCGCCCATCGTGCCGAGCTGCCCTGACCAGGTCGCCGTCAACGGCACCGCCTCGGGCTTCTCGGTCGGCGCCAAGGACACGGACAGCCGCGTGATGTCTGCCACTGTCGTTGGCAGCCTGCCCGCCGGCGTGACGCTCGACAGCTTCGTCGCCTCCAGCGCCGACGACGTGGTCGCCACGCAGAGCTTTGGCGTCGCCAACACGCTGGCCGCGGGCAGCTACAACCTCAGCCTCAAGTGGGACAACGACGAGGCGCAGACGGCCAGCTGCAGCTTCAAGCTGACCGTCAGCGGCGTGGTCAGCATCCCGGCCATCCAGGGCGCGGGCGCCAAGAGCTCGATGGATGGCGCCAGCGTCACCACCAGCGGCATCGTCACCAAGCTGATCAACAACGGCTTCTACCTGCAGGACCCGGACGGCGACGGCGACGCCGCCACGTCCGACGGCGTCTTCGTCTTCACCAGCACGGCGCCGACCGTCGCCGTGGGCGACAAGGTGACGGTCTCGGCCAAGGTGCAGGAGTACTCGGTGTCGACCAGCGCGGCCAGCCAGGCCAACCCGCTGACCGAGCTGAGCAGCGTCTCGGCGGTCACCGTCGTCAGCTCGGGCAACCAGCTGCCGCAGCCGGTCAATGTCAGTCTGGCCACGCTCGCCGTCCAGGCCGACATGGAGCGCTACGAGGGCATGCTGGTGAACATCACCGACACGCTGACCATCAACCAGACCAACTTCGTCGGCAGCTGGGGCCAGCTGACGGCGTCGGCCGGCGGCCGCACGCTGACACCCACCAACGTGCTGCGCCCTGGCCCGGCCGCACACGCCCTGCTGACGGCCAACCTGGCCCGCAGCCTCGTGCTGGACGACGGCAGCGCCCTCAAGTTCCCCAACCCGACGCCCTACCTCTGGCAGGACGGCACGGTGCGCGGCGGTGACACCGTCGAGGGCGTGACCGGCGTCGTCGACTTCGGCCCGTCGACCGACTCGGCGAGCGGCCCGCTGTCGTACAAGATCCACCCGACCGCGGCACCCGTGTTCGCGCGCCCCATTGCCCGCCCGGCGCTGGCGCCGGCCGTCGGCGGCAACCTGCGCGTCGGCAGCGCCAACGTGCTGAACTACTTCACCAGCGGCAGCGGTGGCGCCTTCGTGGCCGGCAGTCCCAGCTGCGGCGGCGATTGCCGCGGCGCCAACACGCTGGCGGAGTTCACCCGCCAGCGCACCAAGATCCTGGGCATGCTGGCCGGCATGAACGCCGACGTCGTCGGCCTGATGGAAATCCAGAACAGCGGCAGCAACTTCGCCGTGCAGGACCTGGTCAACGGCCTGAACGCCACCCTGGGCGCCAACACCTATGCCGCCGTGCCGCTGCCGGCCGCCGGCACGGGCACCGACGCCATTCGCGTCGCGATGATCTACAAGCCGGCCAAGCTCGGCCTGGTCGGCGCGTCGATGTCGGACACCAACTCGGTCAACAGCCGCCCGACCTTCGCACAGGGCTTTGTCACCGCCAACGGCGAGAAGTTCGCCGTCATGGTCAACCACCTGAAGTCCAAGGGCAGCTGCGGCTCGGGCCTGAACGCCGACCAGGGCGACCTGCAGGGCTGCCACAACCAGACGCGCAAGGACCAGGCCCAGCGCCTGCTGGCCTGGCTGCCCACCGTCAAGGCGACGGCGCAGACGGAAGACGTCATCCTTGTCGGCGACATGAACGCCTACGCCAAGGAAGACCCCATCGAGCTGCTGATCAATGGCGGCATCGTCGACCTGGTCGCCAAGTTCGAACCCGACGACTACAGCTATGTCTTCGACGCCGGCGCCGGCCGCCTCGACCACGGCCTGGGCACCGCCAGCATCGCCGCCAAGACAGTGGGCGCCACCAGCTGGCACATCAATGCCGACGAGCCGGAGTGGACCGACTACAACCTCGAGGACAAGGCGGCCGGCAATGACTGGTACCAGCCGAATGTGTTCCGGGCGTCGGACCATGACCCGATGCTGATTGGCTTGAACATCGTCAAGAAGCTCGGTGGCACCGGCGGTCGCGACGCCATCGTCGGCACGGCGGGCGACGACATCATCGAAGGCGGCGCGGGCGCCGACACGCTGACCGGCGGTGGGGGTGTTGACCAGTTCGTCTACAACACCCTGCTCGATGCCGGAGACACCATCACCGATTTCGTACCTGGCCAGGACACGCTGGTAATCGGGAATGTGCTGCGCTCACTGGGTGCAGCTGTCGCCGACCCGCTGACCAGCGGTCACGTCAGCTGCAGCATGTCGACCAACAATGCCGTCATCTATATCGATGCCGACGGCAGTGCCGGCCCGCAATCACGTCGTCTGCTGCTGCAACTGCGCAATGTCAATTGCGGCGCACTGGGCGCTAGCAGCTTCAAATTCTGAGAACGGAAACACCCATCATGATTCGCAAGACCCTCCTCGGATTGGCCCTGCTGGCCGCTTACGGCGTCCACGCAGCCACGGTCACGTACGACCTCAGCGGAACCATTGAAGGCGGGCTCCTTGCCGGCCAGACGGTGAGCGGCCAGTTCAGCTTCGACGACGCAAACCTGGATGCCTCGACTCTGGAACTACCGCTGCAGTCGCTCAACTTCAGTTTCGCAGGCAGCAGCTTCAACCTCGCTGGCGCCGCCCAAGGATGGCCGCCGACGGTCAGCTTCAATGCTGGCCAGTTGGTTGGCTTGAACGCCTATTTCGAGACGAGCAGCAGCGGCACCCCGCGTGAGGTGTCTTTGTTCGATGGCTTGGGCATCGACACGCCGTATTTGACCTACGTTCAAGGCATGGATTCGAGCACCGCAACGCTGAGTTTTGCCGCTGCTGTCCCCGAACCCGAGACCTACGCCCTGATGCTGGCCGGCCTGGGCCTGGTGGGCTGGATGGCCCGCCGCCGCAAGGCCTGAAGCTTCACCGCACCGTGCTTGAACGGCCCGCCTCGGCGGGCCGTTTTGCTCTCAGTACGTCCTTCCGCCCTTGAACTGGGCATGCTGGCGGCGCTGCAATGTCGTGCTGCGGCTCATGGCCTCAAAGCTGACGCTGGCGTGGGCGTGCATGATGGCAATGCCCAGCCCGTCCGCCGCGTCGGTGCCGGGCAGGCCGGGCAGGGTCAGCAGGCGCTGCACCATGGCCTGGATCTGCTCCTTCTTGGCGTGGCCGTGGCCGACGATGGCCTTCTTCATCTGCAATGCCGTGTACTCGCTGACCGGCAGGTTGGCCGACACCAGCGCCGTGATGGCCGCGCCGCGTGCCTGCCCCAACAGCAGCGTTGACTGCGGGTTGACGTTGACGAAGACGATCTCGACCGCCGCGCATTGCGGCTGGTAGCGCGTGACGACCTCACGGATGCCGTCGAACAGGATCTTCAGCCGCGCCGGCAGGTCGCCGGTCGCGACGGCATTGGTCTTGATGGTGCCGCTGGCTACGTAGGTCAGGCGCGGGCCGTCGGCTTCGATGACGCCGAATCCCGTCGTTTGCAAACCCGGGTCAATGCCGAGAATGCGCATCAGCGTGCAGCCCCGGCGAAATACCAGCGCGCCGAATGGAAGAACACCGGTGCGGCGAAGCACAGTACGGCGATGCGGTCCAGCAGGCCGACCGCGCCCGTGATGGAGCTGCGGTTGCCCCAGTAGCGCACGCCGGCGTCCTTCTTCAGCGCCTTCATGACCAGGCCGCCAAAGCCCGCCGCGGCGGCGGTGATGAAGGCCATGGCCAGCGCCTGGCCGATCTTGAAAGGCGTGATCCAGAACAGCAGGCCACCGGCGAGCGAGCCGGTCAGCGTGCCTATCCACCAAGCGCGCATCGAGAAGCTGCGGCTGATGCGCCGCGCCACCGGCCGGCGGCGCAGCGAGCGGGTCGCGATCTCCTGCGCGATCTGCGAGGCGGCCACCACCATGACGAGGAAGAACAGCAGGAAGGCGCCGCGGCCGGTGTAGCCGGGGAAGTCCAGCAGCAGCAGGGCCGGCGCATGCGACAGGCCGTAGACGCAGACCATCACGCCCCACTGGATCTTGGCGTTACGTTCGAGGAAGCGGCTGGGGTCGTCGGCCAGGGCGCTGACGATGGGCAGCACCAGGAAGCCGTAGACCGGCAGGAAGACCGTGAACAGGTCGAAGAAGCGCGTGCCGCACAGCATGTACTGCACCGGCAACAGCCCGAAGAAGGCAACGATCAGGGTGCGGTGGTCGCTGCGCTGGGTGTGCATCAGCGTGATGAACTCGCGCAGCGCCAGGAAGGAGAACAGCGCGAACAGCAGCGTCGCGCCCATGGGCCCGGAGATCCACGCGACCCAGAACATGCAGCCACCGATCCAGGCCGCGCGCAGGTCGCGGCGCACGCGCTCCCAGGTCAGCTCGGAAGCGCGCCTGGCCTCCTCGTCCTCGCGCTCGCGCAGCGAGTTCAGGAACAGGCCGACCGTCAGCAGCAGCAGGAAGCCGAACAGCACGACGAAGAGCAGGGCCACCTGCTCGCTGGCGTCCAATCCTTTCAGCCACTTCATGCGTCGGCCTCTGCGGGCCGGCCGACCAGGGCCGGATCGGGGCGCTGCTCCATGACGGCTTCGCGGGCCCGGCACAGGAAGTCGGCCTTGTTCTCGCCGGGCTGCAACTGGATGGGCGCGCCGAAGGTGACGGTGCAGAGGATGGGCACCGGCACGACCTCGCCCTTGGGCATGACGCGCTGCACGTTGTCGATCCAGGTGGGGATCAGCTGCACATGCGGGAACTGCTCGGCCAGGTGAAAGATGCCGGACTTGAACGGCATCGGGTTGCCCTTGCTGGAGCGGGTGCCCTCGGGAAAGATGACCAGCGAGTCGCCGTTGGCCAGCGCCTCGACCAGGGGCTCCAGCGGGTCTTCATCCGGCGTTGCGCGGCTGCGGCTGACGTAGATGGCGTTGAAGACCTCGGTCGTCAGCCAGCGCCTGAAGGCGCTCTTGGTCCAGTAGTCGCGCGCGGCGATGGCGCGGGTCTGGGCGCGCAGCTCATGCGGGAAGGCGGCCCAGATCAGGACGAGGTCGAAGTGACTCTGGTGGTTGGCGATGTAGATGCGCTGCTCGGCTTTTGGCGGGCAGCCCTTCCAGTGGCCTTGCGCGCCCGTGATGAGCCGGGCGATGAAGGCGAGCAACTGGCCGGTGAAGGCGGCTGGCGTCATGGGCGGGATTATGGGTGCCGCCCCTCAGGCGGCGCCTAGAACCAGTAGTCCCGCACGCAGCGGCCGTCGCGCGGCAGGTCGTCGAAGCTGTCCAGGCCGTCGAAGTGGTCGATGGGGATGTCGGCCACGGCGGCCGGCTCGGCCAGGCGCAGGTTGACGGCGATGCGGCGACGGCCGTCGTCCTCCAGCCGCAGGCCACGCCAATGCGTCACGCAGGCGCAGGTCGGGCAGAAGTGGAACTCCAGCGCCTTGCCGCGCACATAGGCCTGCGTCGGGCCGCTCACGTGGATGCCTTCGTCCACATGGTCGTAAGCCCACAGCGTGCCGTAGCGGCGGCAGGCGGTGCAGTTGCAGGCGGTCGCGCCATCGGGCTGGCCGTTGAAACGCCAGCGGACGCTGCCGCACAGGCAGGAACCTTCGATCATGGGAACTCCTTGACGGTGACGGCGTAGATGGGGTCGGCGTAGTAGCGGCCGCCAAACAGGAATTGGCTGGTGCCGACTTGGGCGAAGCCGAAGCGCCCATAGAACTCGACGGCGCGCACGTTGCGGTCATAGACCCCCAGCCACAGCGTGCGCGCGCCGCGCCGTCGGGCCTGGGCATGCACCTCGGCCATCAGCGCTGCACCCAGGCCCTGACCGATGAAACCTTGGCCCAAGTAGAGGCGCCACAGCTGCAGCGGCGCTGGCGCCGTCACGCAGTTCGGTGGCGGTGTGTCGCGCACGATGGCATAACCGGCCAACTGCTCGCCCACCCAGGCCAGCAGCGTCGTGCAGGCCAGGTCCCGGATGACGCCGGCCATGACCTCGGGCTGGAAGTGCTCAGCGACGTAGTCGGCAATCTCCTGCGGGTCGTCGAGGCCGAGGTAGGTGTCGGTGAAGGCCTGGGTAGCGAAGGCGGCGAGCGCGGCGGCGTCTTCAGGGGTAGCGTGACGGATCAGGGGCGCGCTGGGCATGTGCGCATGTTCGCACCGGTCAGCCGTGCGCCAGGCCGGCCCCGGCAATGCGCTCGTAATGCAGCACCGTCGGGAAGGGGTCGTAGAAGTGGTGCAGCCGTTGACGCCACTGCGGGTATTGGGCCGACTGGCGGAAGCCGATCTCGTGGTCTTCGACGGTCCGCCAGCGCACCAGCAGCATGTAGTGGCCGGGCCGCTCCAGGCAGCGCTGCAACTCATGGCCGAGGTAGCCGGGCATGGCCGAAATGATGCATTGCGCCTCGGCGAAGGCCGTCTCGAACGCGGCGTCCTGCCCGGCACGAACCTGCAGCTGGGCGATCTCCAGGATCATGTTCAGGCGAGAGGCAGCGGCTTGCCACCCAGCCGTTGAATGAGCCCGCTCGTCAGCCGCGCGGCCAGGCCATAGACCGTCAGCTGCGGGTTGGCGCCCAGGCTGGTCGGGAACAGCGAGCCGTCGTGCACCGACAGGTTGGCGAGCTGCCAATGCTGGCCGTCCGGACGCACGACGCCGCGGGCCGCGTCGGCCGCCAGCGTGCAGCCGCCCATCACATGGGCGCTGCCGATGGTGGCGAGGAAGGGCTTCATCGTCAGCGCGGCGATGCCCTGCTTGGCCGCCGCCAGGCTGGCATAGGCCTCGGCTTGCTCGTGCACGGGGCGCACGCTCTTGGCACCGGCGGCGAACTGGATCTCGGCCATGGTCACGTAGGCGCGGCGCGTGCCTTCGAGCAGATAGTCGGTCAGCGCGTAGTCCAGCTGCGGCGTGCCGTCGCCGCGCAGCTTGACGGCGCCACCCGCCGACTCGGCATGGAAGCCGTCGCGCAGCAGGGCGATCATCAGCTGGGTGCGTGGCATGTCACGCGCACGCTGGGCCAGCTCGGCACCGATGCCGCCGCCATTGGTCAGCGCAAAGGCCGGGTGGATGGGCGCGACCTCCAGCTTGTAGCCCACCGGCCCGTCCACCGGCCCCTGGTGCAGGAAGTGGTCGCTGAACACCGAGAGCGGCGCACCGGACCAGCCGGCCACCTCGTGGTCGAACAGCGCGACGCCGCCGGCGGTGGGGTGCAGGAAGGTGCGCTTGCCGAGCAGGCTGTGCGGGTCCGGCGCGCCCGAGCGCATCAGCAGGGCCGGCGAGTTGATGGCGCCGCCGGCCACGACATAGTGCTTGGCGGTGATGCGCAGCGGCGCACCGGCAACGCCACCGTCCAGTGCCACCGGCTCGGCGATCAGCGCCGTGACCTGGCCGCCCTGCAGCTCGAAGCGCGTCGCGCGCGTCTGCACCAACATCGTGGCGCCCAGGTCCAGGGCCGCGGGCAGTGTGCTGACAAGCATGGACTGCTTGGCATTCGTCGGGCAGCCCATGCCGCAGGAACCGAGGTTCCAGCAGCCCTTGACGTTGCGGCGCACGATCTTGGTCGGGATGCCGAGCTTGTCGGCGCCACGCCGCAGCACGTCGTTGTTCTCGTTGGGCTCGGTCAGCCAGTCGCCGATGTTCAGGCGCCGCTCGACCTGGTCGAACCAGGGCGCCATGGCGGCCTCGTTGAAGTCGGTGAGGCCGAACTTGTCGCCCCAGTACGCCAGCGCGTCGGGTGGCGTGCGGAAGGAGCCGGTCCAGTTGACCGTCGTCGAGCCACCGACGCAGCGGCCCTGCAGGATGTTCATCGCCTGGTCGACCGTCTTGCGGCCGCCGGACTCCTGGTAGAGCTCGGTGTAGGCGTCAAGCTCGCGCTGCTTGAACTGGCTGCTGGAGCGCAGCGGGCCTTCTTCGACGATGACGATCTTCAGGCCGGCGCGGGCCAGCATCTCGGCCGTGATGCCGGCGCCGGCGCCACTGCCGATAATGGCGACGTCGCAGTCCAGCGCTGCGGGCAGCGCCGCATGCGGACCGCCGTGCACCTTCCAGCCACGCTGCAGGCCGTCAAGGATGGGATCAGGCAAAGAGCTCATGGGATGTGGCGCTGGCCCGGGTAGCCCGCGGTCTGCCAGTTGCCCGGCTCTGTGAAGAAGGCGATGGCGTTCAGGTCGCGCAGCGCGTGATAGACCTGCTGCCTGGTGTTGGACGACGACAGGCGCATGGCGTCGAGCGCCTGCTGCACGTCCTGGGTGCTGGCTTCGCCCCAGGGCTTGGACAGGCCAACGAGGGCATAGCGGCCCGCCGCGGTGCCGAGCAGGCCGAGCGCATCGGACAGCTCCTTGCGCGTGTGCGCCGGCATGCCGGCGATGAAGGTGTCGAGCCGCGTGAGCTGGGCGTCCAGGGCGGCCTCGCGCGCCGGCCCTGCGGCGGGCAGCAGGTCGCCCAGCACCGCCTGCGCGGCGGCGCGCATCAGCTCGCGCGAGCCGGGGCTGAGCTTGCCGTCCACCAGGCCCGGCTTGACCAGCGCGATGCCTGCACCGGCCACGCCGATGAGGACGGCAGCGCCCAGGCCTAACTTCAACAATCCACGGCGTTGCATCACACCACTTTCTTCAACAGATTGAGCAGGCGCTCGAAGGTCGCACCATAGGGCGGCTGGAACAGCTTGGTGCCGGCAAAGCGCGACTGGATGAAGAGCGGCTTCTCCTTGCTGAAGGTGCGAAAGCCCCATTCGCCGTGGTACGAGCCCATGCCACTGGCGCCGACCCCGCCGAAGGGCTGGTCTTCCTGGCCGAGGTGCCACAGGCAGTCGTTGACGGTGACGCCGCCGGCATGGGTCTCGCGCATCACGTGGTCGCGCGCCGCGCCGTCCTGGCCGAACCAGTACAGGGCCAGCGGCCGGTCACCGCGGTTGATGTGGGCCAGCGCCTCGTCCACGCGCTCGTAGCCGACGACGGGCAGCAGCGGGCCGAAGATTTCTTCCTGCATGACGGTGGCGTCGGCCGGCACGTCCAGCAGCAGGGCCGGCACGATGCGGCGGTCGGCAGGCTGCTCGTCATGACTGCGCAGCACCCGCGCGCCGCGCTGGGCTGCATCGGCGATCAGCCCCTGCAGCCGCGCGTGATGGCGCGGCGTGGCGATGCTGGTGTAGTCGGCATTGCCGGCGATGCGCGGGTACATGCGGCGCATCTCGGCCAGGATCTGCTGGGCGAGCGGCTCGACCATCTCCCTGGGCACCAGCAGATAGTCGGGCGCCACGCAAGTCTGGCCCGCGTTGAAGAGCTTGCCGAAGGCCAGGCGCGAGGCGGTCAGCTGCAGGTCGCAGCTGCGGTCGACGATGGCCGGCGACTTGCCGCCCAGTTCCAGCGTCACCGGCGTCAGGTTCTTCGCGGCAGCCTGCGCCACATGCCGGCCGACGGCGGTGGAGCCGGTGAAGAAGAGGTGGTCGAACGGCAGACCGGTGAAGGCCTTGCCGGCCTCGGCGTCACCGGTGATGACCTGCATCTCCTCGGGCGCGAAGCGCTCGGCCACGATGCGGGCCATCAGCTCGGACGTGGCCGGCGTCAGCTCGGAGGGCTTGATCAGCACCCGATTGCCGGCGGCCAGTGCCGCGACGGCCGGCTCCATGGCCAGGTAATACGGATAGTTCCAGGGCGAGACGATGCCGACGACGCCGAGCGGCTGGCGCATCAGAACATTGCGGCCGGGCAGGAAGTGCAGTGGCGTCGAAACCCGCCGCGGCTTCATCCAGCCGCGCAGATGCTTGAGCGCATGGCGCGTGCCGGCCTCGACGGTGAAGATGTCGGCCAGCAGCGATTCCTGGCGGGCGCGGTGGCCGAAGTCCTGCGCCATCGCGCTGGCCAGCGCCTCGCCATGCTGGCGCGTCATGGCCAGCAGGCGCTGCAGGCGGGCGCGGCGCACCTCGTAGGTCGGCATGCGCTCGGCCTCGAAGGCGCGGCGCTGTGCGAGCAGCGCCAGATGAAGGCGTTCCTGCAGCGCGGTGTCCATGGGCTTGTCTCCGGCACTCTGTTGGAGTGCGGAAGGCTAACCCAAGGGCGCCGCGATTCGCGCTGCCGGCGGCGGTCTAGAGGCCGGCGTCTAAGCTAGCCGCCGCGCTGCAAACCCAGCGCATGCGCCAGGTCCTTGGCCGCGACCGGTTTGGTCAGGTGCAGGTCCACGCCGGCCTCGCGCGCGCGCTGCTGGTCATGCGCACTGCCCCAGCCGGTCAGCGCCACCAGCACGATGCCGGCGCCCTGTGGCTGGGCGCGGATGCCCTGCGCGACCTCGTAGCCCGTGATGTCGGGCAGGCCGATGTCGAGGAAGACCAGGTCCGGCGCATGCCTGGCCACAGCCGCCAACGCTGCGGCGCCGGTATGGGCGACATGGACATCGTGGCCGCTGAGGGCCAGCAGCATCTGCAGGCTCTCGGCCGCGTCGACGTTGTCGTCCACCACCAGGATGCAGCGCTGCTGCTCGCCCGAACCCGCCACATCGCTGGCGGCGCCGACCGACCCTTGTTGCAAGTCCACGTCAGGCGGCAATGGCAGCTCGACGACGAAGACGCTGCCGCCATCGGGGCCCGGGCTGCGTGCGTGGATGCTGCCACCGTGCAGCTCGACTAGCCGCCGGGCCAGCGACAGCCCGATGCCCAGGCCGCCCTGCGCCCGCTCCAGCGCGCTGCCCACCTGCGTGAAGAGCTCGAAGATGTCGTCGAGCATGTGGGCCGGGACGCCCAGGCCGTTGTCCTCGACCTCGATGCGCAAGGTCGGCCCCTCGCTCACCGTGGCACGCAGCTGGATGCGGCCACCGGCGGGCGTGTACTTGGCGGCGTTGTTCAGCAGGTTGGACAGCACCTGGGCGATGCGCGTCGGGTCGACGTCGAGCGGCACGGGCTGGGCCGGCAGCTCGACGCTGAGCTGGTGGCCGGCCGCGTCGATGAGGGGGCGCGCAGTCTCCAGCGCCGTCTCCACCACGGCCTGCAGCGAGGTCGCGCTTTTCTTCATCGTCACCTTGCCCTGGCTGACGCGGGACACATCCAGCAGGTCGTCCACCAGCCGCACCAGGTGCGACAGCTGGCGGTCCATCACCTCGCGCGCCCGGATCGCCGCTGCATCGGCTGCGTTGGCGTTGCGAAGGATCATCAAGCCGTTGCGCAAGGGGGCCAGCGGGTTGCGCAGCTCATGCGCCAGCGTGGCGAGGAACTCGTTCTTGCGTGCATCGGCCAGGCGCAACGCGGCCTCGATGCGCTTGCGGGCGGTGATGTCGGTGAACAGCAGGCCGACGCGGCGGTCCTGCGGCTCACCGACGCGGAAGGCGAAGGCGTCGAACCAGCGCTGCAGCGAGGCGGCATGGCTTTCAAAGCGCAGCGACTCGCCGGTCAGCGCCACCCGGGCATAGGTGTCGATGTAGGCCGTCTCGATGTCGGGCACCAGCTCGCGCACCGTTCGGCCTTGGGCGGCCACCAGGCCGGACTGGCGCTCGAAGGCCGGGTTGACCTCGGCGAAGCGGTAGTCGACGGCCCGGCCCGTGGCATCGAACATCACATCGATGAGGCAGAAGCCTTCGTCGATGGAATCAAACAGCGTGCGATAGCGCCGCGCGCTCTGTTCCAGCGCCTGCTGGGCGCGCTTGCGGTCGGTGATCTCGACGAACAGCACCGAGAACTGCTCGGCGCTGAGCGGCATCACCCGGGCTTCGTACCAGCGGTTGTCCAACGCCGGCACGTGCACCTCGAACTCGTGCGGCGCCTGGTCGGCCAGCACGCGGCCATAGGTGTCAATGAGCCCTTGCGGCACGCCCGGGATGACCTCCCTGACGGTCCGACCGATGGCGGCCGCTGCGGCGACGCCGGTCAGCTTCTCGAAGGCCGGGTTGGCCTGCAGGAACCAGAAGTCGACCATCTCGCCGGCTTCGTCGCGGATGGCCTCGGCGACGAAGAAGCCTTCGTTCATGCGCTCGAACAGCCCGCGCCAGCGCGCCTCGCTGCCGCGCAGCGCGTCCTCGGTGCGGCCGCGCTCGATGAGCTCGCGGGTGCGTTCGGCCACCTCCTCCATCAGCGTCACATCGTCGCTCGCCCAGTGGCGCTCCAGCCGCTGGTTGAGATAGACGATGGTGCGCAGCCGGCCCGCCTTGAACAGCGGCACCACCAGGATGGCGCGGGTGTCCACCTCATGCGAGGTCTCGACCGTCGTGGGCTCGCTGGTCAGCGGGTGGTCGCGCACATTGGCGATGACCACCGTGTGCCCGGCGCGCAGCCTGGCGATGACCTGCGGACCGAAGGCGCTTGCCGGAAAGCGGCCGCCAAGCGGGGGCACGCTGCCGTCTGTCCAGCAGATGTCGAAGTCGATGCGGTCCAGGTGCTCGTCGACATGGCCGTAGCCGACGCGGTTGACGCCGAAATGCCGGCCCACCATCTCGCTGACCTGCTCCAGCACCTGCGCGGTGCTGCCGTTGGCGCGCAACACATCAGTGAGCCTGAGCAGGAAGGCCTGCCGGCGCTGGGAGCGTTGCAACTCCTGGAACAGCCGCGCATTGCTGATCGCGACCGCCGCGCGCGATGCCAGGTCGGTCGCGACGTCGAGGTCGCGCCTGCCGTAGACGCGCCTGGACTCGGCCGAGACGAAGGTGAGCACGCCGGCCACGCCCTGCTGCATGGTGATCGGCACGCCCATGTAGGACCGCAGCCCCAGCCGGCGCAGGATGTCCAGGTGGGCGGCATCGGCAGCGCCTTGCACCAGCATGTCGTCGGGGATCTGCGCCACCAGCTCGGGCTGGCCGCTGCGCAGCACCTGCCACACGCCGCTCGAGTCGTCCGGTGTGGGCGGGTAGGCTTGGTGCAGGGTCTGTGCCAGTTCGACCTTGGCGGGGTCGACATGCGCCACCGCAACGCGGCGCAGCAGGCCTTCGTCGTCAAGCAGGTCGACCGCGCACCAGTCGGCGAAATGGGGCACGGCCATCGCAGCGATGCGCCGCAAGGTGTCCTCATAGTCGATGCTGCGCGCGAACTCCAGGCTGGCGGCGGCCAGGAAGGCCAGGTCGGCCTCCTCGCGCTTTCGGTGGTCGATGAGCTGACACACGCCGCTGATCTCGGCCGGCTGGCCTTGCCGGCGGTGCGCATGCCCGCGGCCTTCGAGCCAGTGGACCGAGCCGTCCGGCCAGACGACGCGGTATTGCACGCGGTGCGAGCCTTGCGTGATGGACTCGCGGAACGCGTTCTCGACGGCCGACCTGTCCTTGGGGAGGACCAGTTCCATGTAGTCGGCCGGCACGGGCGCATCGGCCGACAGGCCGTGCAGGGCGAACATCTGCTCCGACCACCAGCGCTCGCGCGTGACGAGGTCGGTGTGCCAGGCCGCCGTTTCGCTGGCCGACAGCGCAGTCAGCACCACCGAGCGCATCCGGCCGTCGTCGCGCAAGCGGTGGGTGGGGCCGCCGTCACCGGGCCAGCTCCCCTCCTCGCTCGCGTCGCCCTGCTCGCCCGGGCTACCCGGCGTCGGCCGGCTTGCCATCGCTCAGTGCCTGAAGTGCCGCACGCCCGTCAGCACCATGGCGATGCCGCGTTCGTTGGCAGCGGCGATGACTTCGTCGTCGCGCATGGAGCCACCCGGCTGGATGACGCAGCTGGCACCCGCATCGGCCAGCACGTCCAGGCCGTCGCGGAAGGGGAAGAAGGCATCGCTGGCGACGGCCGAACCCGTCAGCGCCAAGCCGGCGTGCTGGGCCTTGATCGAGGCGATGCGGGCGGAGTCCAGCCGGCTCATCTGGCCGGCGCCGACGCCCAAGGTCATGCCGCCGCCGCAGAAGACGATGGCGTTGCTCTTGACGTACTGCGCGACGGTCCACGCGAACATCAGGTCGTCGAGCTGCTGGGCCGTGGGCTGCAGCGTCGTGACGATCTTGAGGTCTTCCTTCTTCAGGAAGTGGTTGTCCGAGGTCTGCAGCAGCAGGCCCGAGCCGACGCGCTTGCTGTCGCCGGCATTGCGACCCTGATCCCACGGGCGCGGGCCGCCCGGCGGCAGCGCGATCTGCAGCAGTCGCACATTGGCCTTGCCCTTGAAGACGTCCAGCGCCTCGGCGCTGAAAGCCGGCGCCATCAACACCTCGACGAACTGCTTGGCGACGAGCTGGGCGGCCGCGCCGTCCACCTCGCGGTTGAAGGCGATGATGCCGCCGAAGGCGCTGGTGGGGTCGGTCTTGAAGGCCTTGCTGTAGGCCTCGGCCGCGCTGGCCGCAATCGCCACGCCGCAGGGGTTGGCATGCTTGACGATGACGCAGGCCGGGGTGTCGAAGCTCTTCACGCACTCCCAGGCCGCATCGGCGTCGGCGATGTTGTTGTAGCTGAGCTCCTTGCCCTGCAGCTGCTTGCCCGTGACAAGTGAGCCGGGTGCCGGATAGAGGTCGCGGTACAGCGCCGCGCTCTGGTGCGAGTTCTCGCCGTAGCGCAGGTCCTGCACCTTGACGAAGGTCGCGTTCATCTGCGCCGGGTACTCGGCCTTGCTGCCGTCTTCGTTCAGCGCCGACAGGTAGTTGCTGATGGCGGCGTCGTACTGGGCAATGCGGTTGAAGGCGGCGGCGCTGCAGGCAAAGCGCGTCTTGTCGCTGGTCCTGCCGTTGGCCTTGAGCTCGTCGAGCACGCCGGCGTACTGGGCCGCGTCGGTCAGCACCGTCACGTCACGCCAGTTCTTGGCCGCGCTGCGCACCATGGCCGGGCCGCCGATGTCGATGTTCTCGATGGCGTCTTCCAGCGTGCAGCCGGGCTTGGCCACCGTGGCTTCGAACGGGTAGAGGTTGACGGCCAGGATGTCGATGCGCGTGATGCCGTGCTGCTGCATCGCGGCCACGTGCTCGGGCAGGTCGCTGCGCGCCAACAGGCCGCCATGGATCTTGGGGTGCAGCGTCTTCACGCGGCCGTCCATCATCTCCGGGAAGCCGGTGTGCTCGGCCACTTCGGTCACCGGCAGGCCGGCCTCGGCCAACAGTTTGGCGGTGCCGCCGGTCGACAGCAGCCGGGCGCCCAGGGCGTGCAGTGCCTTGGCGAATTCGAGGATGCCGGTCTTGTCGGAGACGGACAGCAGGGCGGTGAGTTGGGTCATGTTCAGCCGAGTTCGTGATCGTTGAGTTTGCGCCGCAAGGTGTTGCGGTTGATGCCCAGCCATTGCGCGGCCTTGCTCTGGTTGCCGCCGGCCTCGCGCATGACGATCTCGAACAGCGGTTTCTCCACCAGCTTGATCAGCATCTCGTGCATCGAATGCGGCTGTTGGCCGTCCAGGTCACGGAAGAAGGCTTCGAGGTTGTCGCGCACGCAGGCGTCGATGGGGTTGGGCGTGGTGTTCTTCTGGGCACTCATGACAGGAGCGTGGTTAGGCGACACAGGCTTCGTCGGCCTGCGCTTCGTCGTCGTTGGCGGCCGCGGCGCGGGGCAGGCGGTCATGGGTCTGGCCGAGTTCGTCGAACCAGTCGCGGAGCGCCTGCAACTGCGCTTGGCAGTGCTCCAGGGTATTCATGTGCTGGCGGAAGTCCTCGCCGCCGGGCAGGCCGCGCACGGCCCAGCCGATGTGCTTGCGCGCGCTGCGCATGCCGCTGAGTTCGCCATACAGGCCGTAGTGGTCGTGCAGGTGTTCGGTGAACCAGTCGCGCGCCTCCGCGACGGTCGGCGCGGCTAGGTGTTCGCCTGTCGCCAGAAAATGGGCCACCTCGCGAAAGATCCAGGGCCGGCCCTGCGCCGCGCGGCCGATCATCAGCGCATCGGCGCCGGTGTAGGCCAGCACGTCGCGCGCCTTCTCCGGTGAATCGATGTCGCCGTTGGCGACGACGGGAATGGCCAGCGCAGCCTTCACCGCGGCGATGGTGTCGTACTCGGCCAGGCCGTTGTAGCCCTGCTCGCGGGTGCGGCCGTGGATGGTCAGCATGGCGATGCCGGCGGCCTCGAACAGGCGCGCCAGGCGCAGCGCGTTGCGCTCGTCGGCGCTCCAGCCGGTGCGCATCTTCAGCGTGACCGGCACGCCACGCGGCGCGCACACGGCGACGACCGCCTCGACGATTTCCAGCGCCAGCGCCTCGTTGCGCATCAGCGCCGAGCCCGCCCACTTGTTGCAGACCTTCTTGGCCGGGCAGCCCATGTTGATGTCGATGATCTGGGCGCCGCGGTCGATGTTGTGCATCGCGGCCTCGGCCAGCATGGCCGCATCGGTGCCGGCGATCTGTACGGCAATCGGCCCCGGCTCGCCGCTGTGGTCGGCGCGACGCGAGGTCTTGAGGCTGTTCCACAGCTCCTTGCGTGACGTCACCATCTCGCTGACCGCATAGCCCGCGCCGAGGCGCCGGCAGAGCTGGCGGAAGGGCCGGTCCGTCACCCCCGCCATCGGCGCCACAAAGAGCCGGTTGGGGAGGAGGTGGGGGCCGATGTGCACGGAGGTCTGCTCAAAAATGAGGCGCGATTGTAGCCAGCCGGCCGCATCGACAATGCCGCGATGGAAGCTTGGCTCTCGCAGTTCATCAGCGGCCTGCTGGCCGCCCTGGCTCTGCCCCAAATCGGCCTGGTCGCCGTCTTCGTCATCAGCTTCGTGTCGGCGACGCTGCTGCCGCTGGGCTCGGAGCCGGCCGTCTATCTCGTCGTCAAGGCCGACCCGGGCATGTTCTGGGCGGTCATCGCCGTGGCCACCGTCGGCAATACGCTGGGTGGCGCGGTGTCGTGGTGGATGGGCTATGGCGTCGAGAAGGCGGTCGAGGCCGTCAAGCACCGCGAGCCCTCGCATTCCCGCGCGATGCGCTGGCTGCAGCACTTCGGCCCCAAGGCCTGCGTGATGAGCTGGCTGCCCATCGTCGGCGACCCGCTTTGCGCTGTCGCCGGCTGGCTGAAACTGCCGTTCTGGCCCTGCGTGGGCTGGATGGCGCTCGGCAAGTTCCTGCGCTTTCTGATCTATACCGCCGCCTTGTTGTGGCTCATCCCGGAAACCTGGTTGCAATGAACACCACTCCCGCCTACCAAGACCTCGCCGCTCGCCAGCAGCGCCTTCACCGCCTCGGCCACCTGCAGGCGATTGCGCAATGGGACCAGGCCGCCAACATGCCGGCCAAGGGCAACGAGGCGCGCAGCCTGGCCCTGGCCGAGATGGACGGCCTGATGCATCAGCTGGCCACCGACCCGGCGCTGGCCGGCTTGCTGGATACCGCCGCTGCCGAACCGCTGGACGACACACAGCGCGCCAACCTGCGCGAGATCCACCGTGCCTGGCGCGCGGCCAATGCGCTGCCGCAGGCGCTGGTGGAGGCCAAGAGCCTGGCCAACAACCGCTGCGAGCATGCCTGGCGCAGCCAGCGCCAGGCCAACGACTGGGCCGGCTTTGCGCCCAACCTGCGCGAGGTGCTGGCCATTGCACGCCAGGAGGCCGAACTGCTGTCGCAAAGCACGGGTCTGTCCAAGTACGACGCACTGCTGGACATGTACGAACCCGGCATGCGCGCCAACGATGTCGAGCGTGCGTTTGCGCCGCTGCGCAGCTGGTTGCCAGGGCTCATCCGCGATGTCATCGCCAGGCAGGCCAACGAGACCGTCATCGAGCCGGTCGGCCCCTTCCCAACGGCAGCGCAGAAGGCGCTCGGCCTGGATGCGATGCAGCTGATGGGCTTCGACTTCAGCGCCGGCCGCCTGGACGAGAGCACCCATCCGTTTTGCGGCGGGGTGCCCGAGGACGTGCGCATGACGACGCGCTACCGCGAAGACAACTTCCTGCCCAGCCTGATGGGCACCATCCACGAGACCGGCCACGGCCGCTACGAGCAGGGCCTGCCGCGCGAACTGCTGGGCCAGCCCATCGCCCGCGCGCGCTCCATGGGCATCCATGAGAGCCAGAGCCTGAGCTTCGAGATGCAGCTGGGCAGCCACCCCGCGTTCGCGGGCCTGCTGTCGCCGCTGCTGGTCAAGCATTTCGGCCACCAGCCCGCGTTCGAGCCGGGCAACCTGCACAAGCTGCTGACCCGGGTACAGCCCGGATTGATCCGCGTGGATGCCGACGAGGTGACCTACCCCGCCCACATCCTGCTGCGCTTCGACATCGAGCGCGCGCTGATCGAGGGCGCTGCCGAGGTCGATGACATCCCCGGGCTGTGGGACGCGAAGATGGCCGAGTTGCTCGGCCTGGACACGCGTGGCAACTTCAAGGACGGCCCGATGCAGGACGTGCACTGGCCCGCCGGGCTGTTCGGCTACTTCCCCTGCTACACGCTGGGCGCGATGTACGCGGCGCAGTGGTTCGCCACGATGCGGGCCCGGCAGCCGGCGCTCGACGAGCAGATCGCGCGCGGCGAGCTGGGCGGCGTATTCGACTGGCTGGCGACCAACGTCTGGCAGGCGGCCAGCCGCCATGAAACGCCCGAGTTGGTGCAGCGGGCCAGCGGCGAGGCGCTGAACCCCACCCACTTCGAAGCCCACCTGCGCGGTCGCTACCTGGGCGCGGGCGCCTGACCGGCACCACGGCGACAGCTTGCCGACAGCCGCGCGCTGTGGCGTGCGCGCAAAAAAGAGGGCCGCCCCGGCAGGAGCGGCCCAATCACGTCCAACGATCTCTCTCTGTCAAACCCACTGCGCTTCCCCGGCCCCCCGGCCATCTCCGCGCGTGGCGCCCAGGCTTTGTTGCTCTACCCGGGCTAGGCCGCTGCTACTCGATCAGCGACCATGAAGTCATTCTGAACACGTCGCCCTGCGCTGCCATCCCCGCAAGCCGAGGGGGCGGCATCACCAGGCGTGACGCCCTTCACAACAGCAGCGCCAACCGCTCCAGGATCAGCACGGCGAAAAAGGCCAGGCCGGCGATCAGCGTCCATTTCATGATGACGATGCCCATCCGCCGCCAGCGCAGCTGTCCGGTGGCGATGGAGAGCGCAAAGCAGACCACGGCCGAGAACAGCAGCAGGCCGATGACGAGGCGGGCGATCAGCATCTGATCACCAAGCCGGCGCCAGCTCGGCGAAACCCTTGGGCGCCTCGCGCTCGTCGGTGAAGCTGACGACTTCGTATGCCGACTCGTCTGCCAGCAGCGCGCGCAGCAGCTTGTTGTTCAGCGCGTGCCCGCCCTTGAAGGACGTGTAGGCGGCCAGCAGCGGCATGCCGGCGACCTGCATGTCACCGATGGCGTCGAGGATCTTGTGCTTGACGAATTCGTCGTCGTAGCGCAGGCCGCCGGCGTTCAGCACCTTGTAGTCGTCGACGACGATGGCGTTGTCCATCGAGCCGCCCAGCGTCAGGCCACGCGAGCGCATCAGGTCGATGTCCGAGGTCATGCCGAAGGTGCGGGCGCGGGCGATGTCCTTCTTGTAGGTGCCGGAGCCCATGTCGAAGACGAACTGGCTGCCGGTGGCCGCCACGGCCGGGTTGTCAAACTCGATCTCGAAGCTCAGCGTGTAGCCGTGGTGAGGCTCCAGGCGCGCCCACATCAGCTTCTTGCCTTCGCCCTGCCGCACCTCGACAGGCTTCTTCACGCGCAGGAAGCGCTTGGGCGCGTCCTGCATGACGATGCCGGCCGACTGCAGCAGGAAGACAAAGCTGGCCGCCGAGCCGTCCAGCACCGGCACTTCGTCGGCGTTGATGTCGATGATGAGGTTGTCCAGCCCCAGGCCCGCGCAGGCGGACAGCAGGTGCTCGATGGTCTGCACCTTGGGGCCGCCCGGATCGCCCCCCGGGCTGATCGTCGTGGCCATGCGCGTGTCGCTGACCGACATGACGCCGACCGGGATGTCCACGGGTGGGCACAGGTCGACACGGCGGAAGACGATGCCGGTATCGACCGGCGCCGGGCGCAAGGTCAGCTCGACCTTCTGGCCGCTGTGGATGCCGACGCCGACGGCGCGCGTGATCGTCTTCAGGGTGCGTTGCTTGACCATGCGCGCAATTGTCGGGGAAGACCCTAGGCCTTTCGCTCCACAGGCAATCGCAGCGACAGCCGCGTGCCCATGCCGGGGCTGGACTCGATGCGCAACTTGCCACCCAGGCGCTGGGCGCGCTTGATCTGGCTCTTCAGGCCACGGCCGTGCTGGATGGTCTGCAGGTCGAATCCGGCGCCGTCGTCCTCGACGCGGATCTCGACATAGCTGTCGTGGTGGCGCGTGACCATGCGCACGCGGCTGGCCTGGGCATGCTTGAGCACATTGTTCAGCGCCTCCTGCATCAGGCGCAGCACGTGCAGGGCGTCGGGCGGCTCCAGCCAGGGCAGCGGCGGCAGGTCCTGCACGTCCCAGTCGAGCTTGAGGCCGCCGATCTGCAGGCGCTTGCCGAGCCGGTAGCGCATGGTCGCCAGCAGCGAGACCAGGTCATGGCCGACCGGCTCCAGCGAGTCGATCACCAGGCGCAGGTCGTCCACGCATTCGCGCAGCACCTCCACACATTGCTCGTGCGACATGCTGCCCTGCTCCATCGCCACCAGCGCCGACAACAGCGACGAGCCCAGGCCGTCGTGCATGTCGGCCATGATGCGCTGGCGCTCCAGCAGCAGCGCCTGCTGGCGCTCGGCCTCGCGCAGCTGGGCGTTCTGGGCATGCAGCACGGACACCTGTTCGTCCAGGTCCTCCTGCAACTGGCTGTTCTCGGCCTGGACCTGCTCGACGGCACCGACATAGCGGCGCTGCACGGCGTGCAGGAAGCTCAGCATGACGATCAGCGTCGCGAACGGCATCAGGAAGAAATGCTCCGGCCAGGCCCAGCCCGCCAGCACGGCCAGGTCGTGGGCGCCGATGACCACGCCGATGATCAAGGCCAGCGCCATGACGCGCAGCTCGGTGCGGCGCTCGCGCCAGGCGAGCCAGGCGACCCAGGCCGTGCCGATGGCGGCCACACCGGCCGTCACGGCGTATTGCAAGACCACCATGTCGAGCTGTCGCAGCCACAGCGGCATGCTCAGCGTGCTGACGGTCACCACGCTGGCGATCAGCGCCCATTCCAGCCATTGGATGCGCCGGCTCGCGAAGCGCAGCGCGAACAGCAGCGCCGTCAGCATGACCCAGCCCATGGAGGCATGCGTGGCCCACCAGAACCAGTCCTGCCCCACCGGCGACGCGGGCAGGCTGACGTAATAGTGCAGGTTGCGCACCAGCCAGGCCGCCGAACCCAGCGCGAACAGGCCGTAGATGGCCTCGGCGGGCCGGCGCACCCAAAGCGTCAGCGCAAACAGGCCAAGCACGGCCAGCGTCAGGCTGACGGCCTGCGGCAGGCCCGTCTGCGCACGCACCCGCCACAGCCAGCGTTTCTCCAACTGGTCGCGCGGCGCCACCCACATGCGCGACACGGTGTGGAAGCTGCCCGCCGGCACCGGCAGCGCGACGACGATGTCCAGCCCCTGCGCCCCCACGCCGGGCAGGGGCAGCCAGATGGGCTGCACCCATTGCTCGCGCTCGGCATGCTGGTTGTCCAGCAGCAGTTGCCAGCCCTGGTCCGTGCGCGCCAGCACGGCGGCCGACAGCGTGACCAGGCGGGGCATGTACAGGGCCATCGCCTCTTCGCCGCCGGCCGGCACATGCAGGCGATACCAGCGCATCTCGTAGCCACGCGCATTGCTGACGATGGCGGCGCCCGGGCGCGGACGCACGTCGGGCATGGCCACCGGCTGCCAGGCCGCCGCGTCGCTAGGCGGGAGCAGTTCTGCAGGCAGGGCCAGATGGGCGCCGCCCGCCACCGTGTGCTGCCGCAACGCGACCCACCAGGCGTCGAGCTGGGCGCGCGTCCAGGCACTGGTCGCGAGTTCCGCGGGCGCCGAATCGTCGCCGGCGATGCGCGTGCTGGGCTGGGGCAGGCGCTGCGCCAGCGCCGGCAGACAGGCCGTCAAGAGCAGCAGCAACAGCCAACGGCGCAGCGTGTGGCCTAACTCACGCATCCCTATGAAGTCTTCTAGGCATTGACATGGGGCGCGAGCATGCCACAGGGGGTGGCCGCCGTCCCACCGCCGCATGACCGCCCGGGCGGCCTGTGCGACCGTTCAGCCGGCGCCGACCGGCAGGCTCTTGCGCGCGGCATCGCGCAATTGGCGCGACAGCGCCACATCGCCGACCGCACGGGACAGCAGCAGCGACCCGACCAGCGTCGACAGCATCGCCAATGCCTGGCTGCGGCGTTCCGCGTCATCAGCGCCCGGCATCTGCGCCGCCAGCGTCGCCGCCATGCTCTCGACGCCCTCCGCGAACGCCTGTTGCACCGCCGGCCCGCCACGAGCTGCATCGCCCGCCAGAGCGACGAGGCCGCAGCCCGCGCCGATGTGGTCGCGGTGCGCGTCGGACAGATAGGCCTTGACCCAGCCCGAGAGATTGCGCTCGGCCTGCTGCTGCCACTGTTCGCGGTTGGCCGCCAGCGCGCGTCGGCTGGCCTGTGCGGCGAGGTCTTCCTTGGACTCGAAATGGCCGTAGAAGCCGCCGCGCGTCAGGCCGGCGGCTTGCATCAGGTCGTTCAGGCCGATGCCGTCGAAGCCGCGCTCGCGGAACAGCTGCGCGGCGCTGTCGAGGATGCGTTCGCGGTTTTCTTCGGCCTGGGCACGGCTGACCTTCATGGCGGTCTCCTCGGGTTTCTCGCGGGTGGGCTTGACTGATTTTATATGTTGAACGACATTTAACTCAATCATGTCAGTCGACATGAATAAACAGACGTGAAGGAAACACCATGCAGCTTAAGAACGCCGTCGTCTTCGTCACCGGCGCCAACCGCGGCCTCGGCCGTGCCTTTGCCCAAGCCGCGCTCGCCGCGGGCGCTGCCAAGGTCTATGCCGCCGCGCGCGACCCCGGCAGCATTGAGCTGCCCGGCGTCGTGCCGGTGGCACTGGACGTGACCGACCCGGCCCAGGTGGCTGCAGCCGCCTTGCAGTGCACCGACGTGACGCTGCTGATCAACAACGCCGGCGTCTCCCTGGGTGCGCGTGTGCTCGCCGCCGACGCCATCGCCACGGCACGCCAGCACTTCGAGACCAACTTCTTCGGCGTCTGGGCGCTCACCCAGGCTTTTGCACCAGCACTGCAAGCCAACGGCGGCGGCGCGGTGCTGAACGTGCTGTCCGTGCTCAGCTGGCTGACCCTGCCCGGCCTGACGCCCTACAGCGCCAGCAAATCGGCGGCCTGGGCCCTGAGCAATGGCCTGCGCAACGAGCTGAAGGCGCAGGGCACGCTGGTGACCAGCCTGCACGTCGGCTACATGGACACCGACATGACGCGCGGCCTGGACGCGCCCAAGTCCTCGCCCGCCGAGGTCGCCCGCCTGGCCCTCGATGGCATCGAGGCCGGCGCCTTCGAAGTGCTGGCCGACGAGCTCAGCCGCCAGGTCAAGCAGAGCCTGTCCACGCCGGCGCCGGCCTACGCCGCCTGAGAGCTTCGAAAGGAGAACGCCATGGTCGAGTCCCCTGCCCTTGCCGCTCCGATGACGGCGCCTCTCGACGGCCGCCTGGCAGCCGCGCGCCACGCCTTCTCAACGCCGGAGCGCATCGCGCTGAGCGCCAGTGAGCGCGCCCTGCTGGCCGGCGCAGCCGAGCCGCCCTTGCGCCATGAAGGCATCAAGCTGGCGCGCTGGACCTTGGGCGCGGGGCCGCGCGTCGTGCTCGTACATGGCTGGAACAGCCGTGGTGCCCACCTGCTGGGCTTTGCCCAGCCCCTGGTCGAGGCCGGTTTCTCGGTCACCCTGTTCGACCTGCCGGCCCACGGGGATTCCGGCGGGCATGCGTCCAGCGTCGTCCACGCCGGCCGTGCGCTGCGGGCAGTGATGACGGCCATCGGCAAGGTCCATGCCGTCATCGGCCATTCCATGGGCTCGGCCGCCGCGCTGCTGGCCTTCGCCCACGGCCAGCAGGTCAGGCGCAGCGTGCACCTGGCCGGGCCGTCGTCGCTGACGCCGATGGTCAAGGGCATCGCCAAAGCGCAGGGCCTGCGGCCGGAGGACGCCGCGGCGTTCGCCGGCTGGGTCGAGGGCTTCATCGGCACGCGCCTGACCTATGTCGATCTGGAGCGGTTGCAGCACGGCCTGCGCCACCCCGGCCTCATCGTGCACGACCCCGAGGACCGCACCGTGCCATTCGCGGCGTCGCAGGCCTTGCATGCCGCTTGGCAAGGTTCGCAGCTGGATACGGTCACGGGCATGGGACACCGGCGCCTGCTCGCCGACGCCGACGTCATTGCCCGCAGCGTCGACTTCGTCGCCGCCGGGCGGTCGCAATGAGCGCAGTCCCGCGCCCCTGGCTGCTGACGCTTGCCGCACTGGCCGCGCTGGCCACCTTGTCTACCAACATCCTGCTGCCGTCCCTGCCGGTGATGGCCAAGGCGCTGGGGTCGAGCGAAGCGGCGATGACGGCCGTGCTCAGCCTCTTCCTGGCGGTGTTCGCGCTGGCGCAGTTGATCGTCGGGCCGCTGTCCGACCGCATCGGCCGCCGGCCTGTCGTGCTGGGTGGGCTGGCCGTGTTCATCGCCGGCAGCCTGGTCTGCGCGTTGGCAGGCGAACTGCCGCTGCTGCTGGCGGGCCGCGCGCTGCAGGCGGTTGGCGCAGCTGCCGCCTCGGTGCTGGCGCGCGCCGCCGCGCGGGATCGCTTTGAAGGGCCGCAACTGGCCGCACTGCTCGGCCGCATCATGGTGGTCATGGCCGCGGCGCCGGGCTTCTCGCCGCTGCTGGGTGGCCTGGTGCAGCAAGCCTGGGGGTGGCGCGCGTTGTTCGTCGTGCTGGTGATGGCGGGGCTGGCCCTGGCGCTGGCCTATGCGCGCATCGTCGGCGAGACCCTGCCCGCCGAGCGGCGCCGGCACCAGCCGGTGGGCGCGCTGGTGCGTGGCTATGTCGCGCTGCTCGGCGATGCGCGCTACATGCGCCCGGCGCTGGCGACGGCCGCCATCCTCGGCGCGCTGTTCGCCTTCTTCGGCACGGCCCCGCTGGTGCTGGCGGGCGACTTCGGGTTCTCGGCGCTGCAGGTCGGCCTGTTCTTCGCGAGCTCGGTATTCGTCGTCTTCGCGGCCGGCCAGACGGCACCGCGCTGGTCCGCCCGCTGGGGCGCTCCCGTGGTGCTGCGCATCGGTGCCGCGCTGGCAACGCTGGGCGGCCTGGCGATGCTGGTGGGCGGTGCCGCCGGCCTGGTCGGCTTTGCCATAGCCGTCGGCATCTTCCTGTTCGGCATGGGGCTGGTGTCACCCACCGGCACGGCGCTGGCGTTGACGCCCTTCGCGAGCCAGGCCGGCCAGGCATCGGCGCTGCTGGGCTTCTTGCAGATGGCAGCGGCTGCGCTGCTGACGACGGCTGCGGCGACGCTGCCCGGTGCGCGCATGGACGCGTTAGCGCTGGTGCTGGCGGGCGGCGGCGTGCTGGCCTTGATCTCGGCGGCGGCTCGGCCGGCCAGCGTCGCCAGCGCGTCCTGACAAAGCAAAAGGGCAAGCCTTGCGGCTCGCCCCGTTTGTTGAGCAGGTTCGCTCAGTCGGCCTGCTTGCGCAGGAAGGCCGGGATCTCGATCTCGTCCATGCCGTTGGACGACAGTGCCTCGACCTTGGCGGCCGCGCTGCCCGAGCGGCCATGGCGCCAGACGCTCGGCACGTTGGCATTGGCGAAATCGCCCAGGCCCAGGCCGACATTGGCCTGCTGCGCATTGGGTGTCGCCATGGAAACGGCCTGCGTCAGCACGGGCATGCCATCGGTGCCATTGCGCACGACCGGCTGGGTCTGGATGACCTGCAGCGGCGCCTGCTGGCGGGCGCGGCCGGCCGTCAGGCCCGTCGCGATGACGGTGACGCGCAGCTGGTCGCCCAGGCTTTCGTCGTAGGCCGTGCCGTAGATGATGTGGGCTTCATCCGAGGCGTAGCGCTTGATCGCGTTCATCGCGTTGCGCGACTCGCTCAGCTTGAAGTTGGCACGGCTCGCGGCAATCAGCACCAGCACGCCGCGCGCACCGGACAGGTCGATGCCTTCCAGCAGCGGACAGGCCACGGCCGCCTCGGCAGCCTTGGTCGCGCGGTCCGGGCCGCCAGCCTGGGCGGTGCCCATCATGGCCTTGCCCGGTTCACTCATCACCGTCTTGACGTCTTCGAAGTCGACGTTGACCAGGCCGGGAATGTGAATGATGTCGGAAATGCCGCCAACGGCGTTCTTCAGCACGTCATTGGCGTGCGCGAAGGCCTGGTCCTGCGTGACGTCGTCGCCCAGCACATCAAGCAGCTTGTCGTTCAACACGACGATCAGCGAGTCGACATTGGCTTCGAGTTCCGCCAGGCCGGCGTCAGCCGCCTTGGCACGCCGGCCGCCTTCGAATTCAAAGGGTTTGGTGACGACGCCGACGGTCAGGATGCCCATTTCCTTGGCGACGCGCGCAATCACCGGGGCAGCGCCCGTGCCGGTACCGCCGCCCATGCCGGCGGTGATGAACAGCATATTGGCGCCAGCGATGGATTCGCGAATGCGATTTTCGGCCTCTTCGGCGGCCGAGCGGCCCATTTCGGGTTTGGCGCCAGCGCCAAGACCCGAGGTGCCGAGTTGCAGCAACTGGTCCGCCTTGGAGCGGTTCAGCGCCTGCGCGTCGGTATTGGCACAGATGAATTCAACACCTTGAACACCCTGGGCGATCATGTGGTCGACGGCATTGCCGCCGCCGCCACCGACCCCGATCACCTTGATTTGGGTGCCTTGGTCAAACTCTTCGATCATCTCGATGGGCATATCAATCTCCTAACTGCGGCAATTGTGCCGTGGCACAAAAAAAATAACCAGTTGCTGAAACAAATTTTTCATGGCAAGTCATGGTTTTGGGGGGTCAAAAATTCCCCATGAACCAATCCTTGATGCGACCGAGCAGGGTTTGCACCGAGCCGGCCTGCTGCGCGGCCTTGAAACCCCGGCTGCGCGACAGCCGAGCCTCCTCCAACAATCCCATGACGGTGGCCGAACGCGGGTTGGCGACCATGTCGTAAAGCGCGCCGGAATAGGTCGGCAGACCGCGCCGGACAGGTTTGAGGAAAATGTCCTCGGCCAGTTCCACCATGCCCGGCATGACGGCCGAACCGCCGGTCAGGACGATGCCGCTGGACAGCAATTCCTCATACCCGCTCTCGCGAATGACCTGGTGAACCAAGGAAAAGATTTCCTCGACGCGGGGTTCGATGACGCCGGCCAGCGCCTGCTTGGACAGCATCCTGGGGCTGCGGTCGCCCAAGCCGGGCACTTCCACCTGGTCCGACGGGTCGGCCAGCAGTTGCTTGGCCACGCCATATTCGACCTTGATTTCCTCGGCGTCCTTGGTCGGCGTGCGCAGCGCCATCGCAATATCGCTGGTGATCAGGTCGCCGGCGATGGGGATGACGGCGGTATGCCGGATGGAGCCGCCGGTGAATATCGCAACATCGGTCGTGCCGGCGCCGATATCCACCAGCGCCACCCCCAGGTCGCGCTCGTCTGCCGTCAGCGCCGCATGGCTGGAAGCGCTCGGGTTCAAAACCAGCTGGTCGACCTCCAAACCGCAACGGCGTACACATTTGACGATGTTTTCCGCCGCACTTTGGGCGCCGGTCACGATATGGACCTTGACCTCTAGCCGCCCGCCGCTCATGCCGATGGGCTCTTTCACCTCGTGGCCGTCGATGACGAATTCCTGCGGCTCGACCAGCAACAGGCGCTGATCGTTGGGGATATTGATGGCCTTTGCGGTTTCGACAACCCGGGTCACGTCGACCGGCGTGACCTCCTTGTCGCGCACGA
Source organism: Pelomonas sp. Root405 (assembly GCF_001425165.1). Taxonomy (GTDB): domain Bacteria; phylum Pseudomonadota; class Gammaproteobacteria; order Burkholderiales; family Burkholderiaceae_C; genus Pelomonas. The sequence continues at coordinate 638,523 of NZ_LMDU01000001.1, read as the reverse complement.
TGACCATGCCGGTGGAGTTCTGGCCGCGGATATGGCTGCCCGTGATCCCCGTGTAAACCCGGGATATTTTGCAGTCGGCCATCATTTCGGCCTCTTTCAGGGCCTGCTGGATGGACTGCACGGTCGCATCTATATTGACGACAACCCCACGCTTGAGGCCGTTGGACGGCGCAACACCGAGCCCGGCGATGCGCAAATCCCCGCCCGGCAAAACCTCGGCGACGACCGCCATGATCTTGGCAGTCCCAATATCCAGCCCGACGACCAAATCCTTGTATTCCTTGGCCATATCGTCCTCAGCGTTTCTTATTTACGGGTTTACCCGGTGTTTGGGTCGTCACGCCGCGCAGCCTGACCGCATACCCGTCGGGATGGCGCAGGTCGGCCGACAGCAGCGGGCTGCCGTAGTTCGTGCTGACCTGCGGGATGGAGCGGGCGAAGCGGCCGAACCGATCGACGACTTCGGGCTCGCTGCCGCGGCCGAGTTCGACGACGGCGCCGTTGCCGAAGCTCGCGCGCCAGGAACCGCGCCCCGACAGGTCCAGGCGCTCGATGCTTTCGCCAAGCGTCTGCGCGGCGGGCGAGAGCGCGCGCCACATCCTCAGCATGCTGTCGGCCGCATGGGCCGGGCCGGCCAGTACCGGCAAGGCCTCGTCCTCGACATCGCCGAGGTTGGCGTGGAAGACCTCGCCGAAGCTGTTGACCAGCGCGCGCTCGGCCGCCGACTCCGTCGCCGAGTCAGCGCCATCGGCACGCGCCTCCCAGTAAGCGGCGGCGCGGTGTTCTTCCAGCGTGACCTTGAGCCGCATCGGCCAGACGCGCGTGAGTTGCGCATGCCTTACCCAGGGCACGGCCTCGAAGGCAGCGCGACCTTCTGCCAAGTTCATGCTGAGAAAGGAGCCTTGCAGACGCGAGAGGGCATTGGCGCGCAGTGACGCGACGCTGTTGCGGCTGACGTCGCCTTCCACCTGGACAGCACGAAAGTTGAACACCGGCAGGCCAACCACCCAGCGGATGGCGGCCCAGGCCGCCGTCGCCAACAGGGCCGACACGAGCAGCGCCGACACCGCATTCATCAAGCGGACGTCGGACGGCAGCGCGGTGGCGGCGGCGGAGTTCATCCAGTCGATCACGCGCGGTCGAGCCGCGCCTGGGCGAGCAGCCACAGGCACAGGTGCGGGTAGTCGATGCCCACGGCCTGCGCGGCCTTGGGGACGAGGGAGTGCGAGGTCATGCCCGGGCTGGTGTTCATCTCCAGCAGGAAGGGCTTCATGTCGGCTTTGCGCAGCATCAGATCGGCGCGGCCCCAGCCGCGGCAGCCGAGCAGGCGGTAGGCGTGCAGCACCAGTTGCCGGATTTCGGTTTCCAGCGCAGCGGGCAACGTACCGAACAGGTACTTCGTGTCGTTGGAGACGTACTTGTTCTCGTAGCTGTAGTCGCCGCCCTCCGCGCGGATCTCGACGACTGGCAGCGCGACCGCATCGGTGCCCTGGCCCAGCACGGCACAGGTGACCTCGGGGCCTTCGATGCACTGCTCGAACAGCAACTCGTCGTCAAAGCCGAGCGCCAGCTCGACGGCGCCTTGCATGTCCGAGTAGCCGGCCGCCTTGGTGATGCCGATGCTGCTGCCCTCATGCGGCGGCTTCACGACGACGGGCAGGCCAAGCTCGTCGGGAATCGTTCGGATGCGTTCGCGCGTCAGCTCGGCGCGCGACAGCGCCAGATATTGCGGCGTCGGCAGGGCCTCAACGGCCCACAGCCGCTTGGTCATGGTCTTGTCCATCGCGACGCCGGAAGCCGTCACGCCGGAGCCGGTGTAGGGGATGCCCAACCATTCAAGCGCGCCCTGGATCGTGCCGTCCTCGCCGCCGCGGCCGTGCAGTGCGATGAAGGCACGCGCGAATCCCTCGTCCTTCAGCGCCTGCAACGGTCGCTCGGCGGGATCGAAGGCGTGGGCATCGACGCCGACAGCCTGCAGCGCGGCCAGCACGCCGCCGCCACTCATCAGCGACACCGGCCGCTCGGCGCTGTGGCCGCCCAGCAGCACGGCGACGCGGCCGAGGCTCTTGGCATCGATGTTCAGGTCGATCGGCGGGTTCATGCCGAAGCTCCTTCAGGGAAATGCGCGGCAACCCGCCCCGGCAGCGAGCTCATCGAGCCCGCGCCCATGCCGATGACGACATCGCCGTCGCGCGTCAGCGCCGCCAGCGCGGCCGGCATGTCGGCCACACCGGGGACGAAATGCGGCGTGCCGACGGCCTCGGCGAGCGCCGCGCCAGTGGCGCCTTCGACGGGCGCCTCGCCCGCCGAATACACCTCGGTCAGCAGCACGACATCGGCGCCGCGCATCACGCGCACGAAGTCGGCAAAGCAGTCCCGCGTGCGCGTGTAGCGGTGTGGCTGAAAGGCCAGCACGAGGCGGCGGCCCGGGTAGGCGCCGCGGGCGGCGGCGAGCACGGCGGCCATCTCCACCGGGTGGTGGCCGTAGTCGTCGATCAATGCGAAGCGCCCGCCATCCGCCGCCGGCCATTCACCGTGCTTCTCGAAGCGGCGACCCACGCCGGAGAAGTTGGCCAGCGCCTTCAGGATGTCGGCGTCCGCGCAGTCCAGCTCGGTCGCGATGGCGATGGCCGCAAGCGCGTTGCGCACGTTGTGCTCGCCAGCCAGGTTCAACAGCACCTCGATGTCTTCGCATGCTTCGCGCTGACAGGTGAAGCGCATCTGCGCATCGGCCAACGCCTGCACGTCGACCGCGCGAACGCTGACGCCGGCCGACAGGCCGTAGCTGACGACCGGGCGCTCGATGCGGCCGAGCACAGCCTGCACGCCGGGGTCGTCCGCGCAGACCACCGCCGCGCCGTAGAAAGGCATGCGATGCAGAAACTCGACGAAGGCCTCGTGCAGGCGCTCGACCGAATGGCCGTAGGTGTCCATGTGGTCCTCGTCGATGTTGGTGACGACGGCCAGCACGGGGCTGAGCTTCAGGAAGGACGCATCGCTTTCGTCGGCCTCGACGACGATGAACTCGCCCTGCCCCAGGCGCGAGTTGGCGCCGGCGGCGTTCAACTTGCCGCCGATGACGAAGGTCGGGTCCAGGCCCGCCTCGACGAGGATGGCGGTGACGAGAGACGTCGTCGTCGTCTTGCCGTGCGTGCCGGCGATGGCTATGCCGCGGCGCAGCCGCATCAGCTCGGCCAGCATGATGGCGCGTGGCACGACGGGGAGCTGGCGCACGCGTGCGGCCTGCACCTCGGGGTTGTCAGCCGCAACCGCGGTGCTCGTCACCAGGGCCTGCGCCTCGCCGATGTTGGGCGCCGCATGGCCGATCTCGACGCGCAGGCCCAGGGCCCGCAGCCGCTCGGTCGTCGCGCTCTCGACGGCGTCCGAGCCGCTGACCGTGAAGCCAAGGTTGTGCAGGATTTCCGCGATGCCGCTCATGCCGGCGCCGCCGATGCCCACGAAATGCAGCCGTTGAACCGCGTGCTTCACTTCAACATTCCTTCGATTTCGTCGGCCACCCGAGCGGCCGCGCGGGGCCTGGCCAGCGCGCGAGCCTTCTCGCCCATCGCCAGCAGCGCGCTCCGGTCCAGGGCGCTCAGCAGCTCGTGCAGACTGGCCGGCGTCAGCTCGGTCTGCGGCAGGTGGATGGCGGCGCCGTGCTGGGCCATGAAGACGGCGTTGTCACGCTGGTGCGACGTGGTGCTGACGACCAGCGGCACCAGCACCGCGGCACAGCCGGCTGCGCAGAGCTCGCTGACGGTGATGGCGCCCGCGCGGCAGACGACGACGTCGGCCCAGGCGAGTGCCGCCGCCATGTCGTCGATGAAGGGCCGCACTTCGGCCGACAGGCCGGCGTCGGAGTAGGCCTGCCAGACGGCGCCCAGGTGGTCCTGCCCCGACTGGTGCAGCACCTGCGGGCGCTGCTCCTCCGGCCACAGCGCCAGCGCCTCGGGCAGCGCTTGGTTGATCGCGCGCGCGCCGAGCGAGCCGCCCAGCACCAGCAGGCGCAGCGGCCCAATGCGGTCGGCGAAGCGCTCGGCCGGCAGCGGCAATGCCTCGATCTCGGCGCGCACCGGGTTGCCGCTGACGATGGCACCGCGCGTCGACGCCGCGGCCGCACCGTCGAAGCCGAAGGCGATGCGGCGCGCAAACGGCTTGAGCGCGGCATTGCTCTTCAGCATCGCCGCGTCGGCATTGACCAACATCAGCGGCCGGCCGGTCAGCGCGGCTGTCAGGCCGGCGGGCACGCAGACATAGCCCCCCATGCCGAGCACGGCCGTCGCATGGCGCTGCTCATAGACGCGCCGCGCCTGGCCCAGCGACTTGAAGAATCCGACGATGCCGCGCAGCGTGTGTTTGAGCCCCTTGCCACGCAGGCCCGCGAAGGGCAGCGCGTCCAGCTCGATGCCGCGCGCTGGCACCAGGCGGTTCTCCATGCCGTGCGGCGTGCCGATCCACGACACGGTCCAGCCGCGGCGCTGCATTTCCTCGGCCACCGCAAGACCGGGAATGACGTGGCCGCCCGTGCCGGCGGCCATGACGACGAGGTGGCGACCGCTCACGAACGCCCTCCTCTCATCAGCTGCCTGTTCTCCAGGTCGATGCGGAGAACCACCGCCAACGCCACGCAGTTCATCAAGATCGCCGAGCCACCAAAGCTCATCAGCGGCAGCGTCAGCCCCTTGGTCGGCAGCGCGCCCAGGTTGACGCCCATGTTGATGAAGGCCTGGCCGCCCATCCAGATGCCGATGCCTTGCGCGTACAGGCCCGCGAACACGCGGTCCAGCGCGATGGCCTGGCGGCCGATCAGGAAGCAGCGGCGGGTCAACCAGAAGAACGCAAGGATCACCACGGCCACTCCCGCAAAGCCCAGTTCCTCGCCGATGACGGCGAGCAGGAAGTCGGTGTGGGCTTCGGGCAGGTAGTGCAGCTTCTCGACGCTGCCGCCCAGGCCCTGGCCGAACCACTCGCCGCGGCCGAAGGCGATCAGGCTGTGGGTCAGCTGGTAGGCCTTGCCCTGCGCATACTTCTCATCCCAGGGGTTGAGGTAGGCAAAGATGCGCTCGCGGCGGAACTCGCTGAAGCTGATCATCAGTACGAAGGCCCCCACCAGTACCAGCGTGATCAGCAGGAACATGCGGCCATTGACGCCCCCCAGGAAGAGGATGCCCATCGCAATCGTCGCGATCACCATGAAGGCGCCCATGTCGGGCTCGGCCAGCAGCAGCAGGCCGACGAAGGCCAGCGAGATCGCCATCGGCGTGACGGCGCGGAAGAAGTTCTCCCGCGCATCCATCTTGCGCATCATGTAGTTCGCCGCGTACAGCGCCATGCCGAACTTGGCCAGCTCAGACGGCTGGAAGTTCATGACGCCCAGCGGAATCCAGCGCCGGGCGCCATAGACCACCTTGCCGACGCCCGGGATCAACACGATCACCAGCAGCACCAGCGAGATGACGAAGAGCCAGGGCGCATAACGCTCCCACAGTGCAACGGGGATCTGCACCGTGATGAGGCCGGCGGTCAGCGCGAAGCCGATGGCCACCATGTGGCGCGTCAGGAAATGCGTGGGCAGGTATTTCGCGAAGCGCGGGTTGTCGGGCAGCGCGATGGAGGCTGAATAGACCATCAGCAGGCCCACGGCCATCAGTGTGAGCACGACCCAGACCATCGTGATGTCGAAACCCTGCAGCTGCGTGGGGCGCCCGGCGGAGGTGGAAACCCAGTCGCGCACCGGCACGGCGGCGCCGGCGTCGTCGCCGCCGCGCTTGAACAGGCCTTGCAGACGCTCGGTAAAGACGGCGATCACAGGGCCACCCCGCGCTCGTCGGCCAGCTGCTGCACCGTCGCGACAAAGACCTCGGCGCGGTGGGCGTAGTTGCGGAACATGTCCAGGCTGGCGCAGGCCGGCGACAGCAGCACGCTGTCGCCTGGCTGCGCCTGCTGCAGGCACCAGGCGGTTGCCGCTTCGAGCGTGGCGTGGTGCTGCATCGGAACGCCGGTGTTGGCCAGCGCCGCTTCGATCTGCGCGGCGTCACGGCCGATCAACGCAACGGCGCGCACATGACGCTCGACGCCCGCCGCCAGCGGTGCGAAGTCCTGGCCCTTGCCGTCGCCGCCAAGGATGAGCACCAGCTTGGCCGGTGTGCGGTCGGCGCCCAGACCCGAAATCGCAGCGACGGTGGCGCCGACATTGGTGCCCTTGGAATCGTCGAAGAACTCCACGCCGTCGATGCTGCCGACCGGCTCGACGCGATGCGGCTCGCCGCGGTACTCGCGCAGGCCGTGCAGCATCGGTGCCAGCTCGCAGCCGGCGGTCGTCGCCAGCGCCAGCGCAGCCAGTGCATTCGCGGCGTTATGCCGGCCGCGCACTCGCAGCGCGTCGGCCGGCATCAGTCGCTGGATGATGAGGGGCTCGGCTTCCTCACCCTTCTTGCGCTTGATCGTCGGGTCCAGCTCAAGCGCGCGCACCAGCCACGTCAGGCCGCCCTCGTCGACCAGGCCGAAGTCGCCGGCCGAGCGCGGCGGGTTCAGGCCGAAGCGCACGACCCGGCGTGACACGGTGCGGCCGGGCTTGCCGCGGCTGCCCTTGACCAAGACGGGCGCGGGGACCAGCGCTTCGACCTCGGCGTCATCGCGGTTGACCACCAGCACCGACTCGCGGCCGAAGACGCGCGCCTTGGCCCGGCCGTAGCCGGCCATGTCCCCATGCCAATCGAGATGGTCCTGGGTCAGGTTCAGCACGGCGCCGGCGGTCGGCTCGAAGCTGACGACGCCATCGAGCTGGAAGCTGGACAGCTCCAGCACCCAGACCTCGGGCAGCGTCTCGAACACCGGGCCGCGTGGCGGCGGCGGATCGATGGGCAGCGGCGCATCCTCATCGGGCAGCACGGCAGCTTCATCCGCCCCTTCTTCCTCGACAGGCGCGTCGTCGACCTCGGCTGCGGTGACTTCCACCGGCGTCGCGACCGGCGCCGGATCTGGCTCCTTGTCCAGCGCTTCGGTCAGCGTGTCCAGCAGTGTCGGGCCGATGTTGCCGGCGATGGCCACGCGCTTGCCCGCGCATTCGACCAGCAGGCCGGTCATGCAGGTCGTCGTCGTCTTGCCGTTGGTGCCCGAGATGGCAAGCACGGCAGGCGAATAGCCGTGCTGCGCCTTGGCCGCCGCCAACGCGTCGGCGAACAGATCCAGTTCACCGCGCACCGCGGGGCCGTGCGCATAGACCGCTGCCAATCGCGCGTCCAGCGGCGACAGGCCGGGGCTCTTCAGCACCGCGTTGAAGCCCGCCGCGATCTCTGCCGTCAGCTCGCCGGTGATGGAGGCCGCCGCATCACCGAGTGCGCCCAGCGCGGCCAACTGCGGCGGCTGCTCGCGCGAGTCCCACACGGTGACCTGCGCGCCGAAGCGCGCACACCAGCGGGCCATCGCGAGACCGGAGTCCCCGAGGCCCAGCACGAGCACGCGCTGTTGGGCGAATTGCGGCAGGTCCAGCTTCATGCGGCTACCGCAGCTTCAAGCTCGCCAGGCCGACGAGGCACAGCAGCATCGTGATGATCCAGAAGCGGATGACGACCTGGGTCTCGTTCCAGCCGCTCTTCTCGAAGTGGTGGTGCAGCGGAGCCATCTTGAAGATGCGCCGGCCCTCGCCGAACTTCTTCTTCGTGAACTTGAACCAGCTGACCTGCAGCATCACGCTCAACACTTCGGCCACGAAGATGCCGCCCATGATGCCGAGCACGATTTCCTGGCGCGTGATGACGGCCAGTGTGCCCAGGCCGCCGCCCAAAGCGAGCGCGCCGACGTCGCCCATGAACACCTGCGCCGGGTGGGCGTTGAACCACAGGAAGGCCAGGCCCGCGCCGGCCATCGCGGCGCAGAAGATCAGCAGCTCGCCGGCGCCCGGGATGTAGGGCAGCAGCAGGTATTTGGAGAACACCGACGAGCCGGTCAGGTAGGCGAACAGACCCAGGGCCGAGCCCACCAGCACGACCGGCATGATGGCCAGGCCGTCCAGCCCGTCGGTGAAGTTCACCGCATTGCTGGTGCCGACGATGACGAAGTAGGCCAGCGCCACGAAGCCCCACACGCCCAGCGGCATGCTGATGGTCTTGAAGAAGGGGATCAGCAGGTCGGCCTTGGGCGGCAGCTCGGTCGAGAAGCCGCTGGAGACCCAGCGGAAGAACAGCTGCACGACGCCGAGGAAGCTCGTCTCCGACACGCTGAACGCGAGGTAGAGCGCGGCGACCAGGCCGATCAGCGATTGCCAGAAGAACTTCTCGCGGCTGCGCATGCCCTCGGGGTTCTTGTCGACGACCTTGCGCCAGTCGTCCACCCAGCCGACGGCGCCGAAGCCCATCGTGACGAGCATGACAACCCAGACGAAGCGGTTGCTCCAGTCGAACCACAGCAGCGTCGAGACGCCGATGCCGATGAGGATGAGCACGCCGCCCATCGTCGGCGTGCCGGCCTTGGCCAGATGCGCCTGCACGCCGTAGCTGCGCACGGGCTGGCCGATCTTCATGGCGGTCAGGCTGCGGATGACCCAGGGCCCGAAGGCCAGGCCGATCAGCAGCGCGGTCATCGCCGCCATCACCGCACGGAAGGTGATGTACTGGAAGACGCGCAGAAAGCCGAGGTCGGGGTAGAGCCCCTGCAGCCACTGGGCCAGGCTAAGCAGCATGCGCGCCTCCGTTGGCGGTGTTGTTCTTCTGCAGTGCGGCGACCACTTGTTCCATCTTCATGAAGCGCGAGCCCTTGACCAGGGTCTGGGCCGCGTCGGGTTGCTCGGCGAGCGCGGCGATCAGCGCGCCCGTGTCGTCGAAGGCGCGGGCGTTCGAGCCATAAGCCGCAGCGGCATCGCGAGCCGCGGCACCGGCGGTCCAGAAGTGGGCGATGCCGCGCTCGGCCGCATAGGCGCCGACCTCGCGATGGAAGGCCGGGCCGTCGTTGCCGACCTCGCCCATGTCGCCCAGCACCAGCCAGCCGTCGCCAGGCATGCCGGCCAGCACGTCGATGGCGGCGCGCACGCTGTCGGGGTTGGCGTTGTAGCTGTCGTCGATCAACGTGCGACCGCGCGCATCGCGCTTCAGCTCGGAGCGACCCTTGACGGCGCGGAAGGACTCCAGCCCCTGGCCAATGGCTGTCAGCGGGGCCCCGGCCGCGAGCGCACAGGCAGCAGCGCCCAGCGCGTTGCGCACGTTGTGCTCGCCGGCCATCTGCAGGGCGACCGGTACGCTGCCCGCCGGCGTGTGGATCTCGACCGCCCAGTGCGTGCCCATCCAGGCGGCCTCGCCGGTGACGTCCGCCTCGCCGCGCAAGGCAAAGCTCAGGTGCGGGCGCGAGCCCGCCAGCTCCAGCCAGATCGGCGCGCAGGCGTCCTCGGCCGGGAAGACGGCGCAGCCGGTCAGGCCCAGCGCCTCGATGACGGCACCGTTCTCGCGGGCGACGGCCTCGACCGTGGCCATGAATTCCTGATGCTCGCGCTGGGCGTTGTTGACCAGCGCCACGGTCGGCTGCGTCATCGCCGCCAGCGGCGCAATCTCGCCGGGGTGGTTCATGCCCAGCTCGACGACGGCGGCGCGGTGGCTCAACTCATCGTCATGGCGCAGGCGCAGCAGCGTCAGCGGCACGCCGATGTCGTTGTTGTAGTTGCCTTCCGTCGCCAATGCGGCATCACCGACCCAGGCGCGCAGGATGCTGGCGATCATCTGCGTCGTCGTCGTCTTGCCATTGCTGCCGGTGACGGCGATGACGGGCAGCTGCTGCTGGCGGCGCCAGGCGGCGGCGAGCTGGCCGAGGGCGGCTTTGGCGTCGGGCACCAACAGGCCCGGCAGCGCGCCCAGGTTGCGCTCGGCCAAAGCCGCCACGGCGCCCGCGGCCTGGGCTTCGCTGAGGAAGTCGTTGGCGTCGAAGCGCTCGCCACGCAGCGCGACGAAGAGGTCACCCGCGCGCAGCGTGCGGGTGTCGCTGTGCACGCGGGCAAAAGCGGTCGCGCCGTCGCCGACCAGGATCGATCCCGGCAGCAGCGCCTGCGCCTCGGCCAGCGTGAGGAAATGACTCACAGCCCCGCCCTTTCCAGCAGCGCCGCGCGCGCCTCGGCCACATCGGAGAAGGGCCGTCGCACGCCATTCACTTCCTGGTAGTCCTCGTGGCCCTTGCCGGCGATCAGCACGATGTCGCGCGAGCCGGCTTGCGTGATCGAGAAGCGGATGGCCTCTTCGCGCGCTTCGAGCACGACGGCATCGGGGGCGGCCACGGCAATGTCGGCCAGGATCTGGGCGGGCGGCTCGGTGCGCGGGTTGTCGCTGGCCAGCACGATGCGTGCGGCCAGGCGCGCGGCGATGGCGCCCATCTGCGGCCGCTTGCCGCGGTCACGGTCGCCGCCGCAGCCGAACACGCAGACCAGCTCGCCGCCACGTGCGCGGGCCAGGCCTTGCAGGGCGGACAAGGCCTTGTCGAGTGCGTCCGGCGTGTGGGCGTAGTCGACCACGACCTGGGGCAGTTCGCGGCCATTGCCGACGCGCTGCATGCGGCCCGGCACCGGCGTCACACGGCCCAGCACGCGGGCCACATCGGCCAGCGCGACGCCTTGCGCGCGCAGCGCACCGGCCACGCCGAGCAGGTTGGCCGCGTTGTAGTCGCCGATCAGGCTGGTCTGCACGGGCAGGGACTCGGCGCCCTCTTGCAGGGCAAAGGCCAGGCCATCGCCGGTGTAGTGCAGGTCGCGGGCCGACAGGCGTGCCTTCATCGGCATATCAGTGCGGTCGACGCCTGTGGTCCAGACATCCAGCGAGGCCAGCTCGGCGGCGAGGCTGGCGCCCTTGGGATCGTCGAGGTTGACGACCGCCGCGCGCAGGCCGGGGAAGCTGAACAGCGCCCGCTTGGCCGCCCAGTAGGCGTCCATCGTGCGGTGGTAGTCGAGATGGTCCTGGGTGAAGTTGGTGAACACGGCCACGCGCACGGCGCTGCCGGCCAGGCGGCCCTCGACGATGCCGATGCTGGACGCCTCGATGGCGCAGGCCGCGAAGGCGTCGTCGCGCATGCGCGCAAACGCCGCCTGCAGCAGCACGGGGTCAGGGGTTGTCAGGCCGTTGTAGTCGAGCTTGGGCGGCTCGCCGATGCCCAGCGTGCCGACCACGCCGCAGCGCTTGCCCAGCTGCGCCATCGCCTGCGCGATCCACCAGGCCGACGAGGTCTTGCCGTTGGTGCCGGTGACGGCGATGACGTCCAGCGTGTCGGTGGGCTTGCCGAAGAAGGCCGCGGCGATCTCGCCGGTACGGGCCTTCAGGCCGGGCAGCGACGCGACGCGGGCATCGACGAAGCCGAAGCGCTCGACATCGGCATCCTCCACCAGGCAGGTGGCCGCGCCGGCGGCGAGCGCGGCGGCGACGAACTCGCGGCCATCGCGCGCATAGCCGGGCCAGGCGATGAAGGCATCACCGGGCTGGACCTGGCGGCTGTCGGTGCGCAACGTGCCGGTGCACCATTCGGCAAGCCAGCGGGCGGCGGCTTCGGGGGACTTGAGTCGAGTCAGCATCAGAAACTTTCCTCGACCGGCACGGCCTTCTGGTTGGCGACGATCTGGCTTTTCACGTCCAGGTCGGGCGCGACGTTCAGCAAGCGCAAGGTCTGCGCGGTGACCTGGCTGAACACCGGGCCGGCGACGGCGCCGCCGTAATAGACGCCGGCGGTGGGCTCGTCGACCATGACGGCGACGACGATGCGCGGCTTGTTGATGGGCGCGACGCCGACAAACCAGGAGCGGTACTTGTTGGTGTAGCCGCGGCCTTCCTGCTTGTGCGCCGTGCCGCTCTTGCCGCCCACGCTGTAGCCGGGCACCTGGGCCAGCCGCGCGGTGCCGGCGGGGCCGGCAGCGTCCTGCAGCATGCTGCGCACGTCGCGCGCGACCTCGGGGCTGAAAACGCGGATACCCGGCACCGGGTGGTCATGCGGCTGGCGCAGCATGCTGACCGGGATGATCTCACCGTCGCGCGCAAACACCGTGTAGGCACGCGCCAGCTGGAACAGTGACGCCGACAGGCCGTAGCCATAGCTCATCGTGGCCTGCTCGATGGGCCGCCAGGTCTTGTAGGGCCGCAGCTTGCCGGAGACCGCACCGGGGAAGCTGATCTGCGGACGCTGGCCCAGGCCGATGGCCGTGAACATCTCGTGCATCTCGCGCGGCGGCATCTGCATGGCCAGCTTGGTCGTGCCGATGTTGCTGGACATCTGGATGACCTCGTGCACCGTGATCATGCCGTGCGGCTTGGTGTCGCTGATGACCGCGCCCTGGAAGGGATAGCGGCCATTGCCGGTGTCGACGAGGGTCTGCGGCTTGACGCGGCCCGTCTCCAGCGCCAGGCCGGCGATGAAGGGCTTCATCGTCGAGCCCGGCTCGAAGACATCCGTCAGCGCGCGGTTGCGCAACTGCTCGCCGGACAGGTTCTTGCGGTTGCCCGGGTCATAGCTTGGGAAGTTGGCCAGCGCCAGCACCTCGCCGCTTTGCACGTCCAGCACCACGACCGAGCCGGCCTTGGCCTTGTTGGCCGCCACCGCGTCGCGGATGCGCTGGTAGGCGAAGAACTGCACCTTGGAGTCGACCGACAAATCGATGTCGCTGCCATTGGCGGCGGGCACGATGTCGCCGAAATCCTCGACGACGCGGCCCAGGCGGTCGCGCACGACGGAGCGCGAACCGTCGCGGCCCTGCAACTCCTTCTGGAAGGCCAGCTCGATGCCCTCCTGGCCGCGGTCCTCGACATTGGTGAAGCCGACGACATGGGCCGCCGCCTCGCCCTCGGGATACTTCCGGCGGTACTCGCGGTCCTGGAAGATGCCCTTGAGGCCGAGGGCCTTCACCTTGGCGGCGGTCTCGTCATCGGCCAGGCGCTTGAGCCAGACGAAGCGCGTCTCGGGGTTGAGCTTGGCTTCGAGCTCGCTGCGCTTGATGCCCAGCACCTTGGCCAGAGCCTGGCGCTTCTCGGGGTCGGCGTCGACTTCCTTGGGAATGGCCCAGATCGATGGCACCGCCACGCTCGCAGCCAGCACCTGGCCGCTGCGGTCGTTGATGCGGCCCCGGCTGGCCGGCAGCTCCAGCGTGTGGGCGTAGCGGGCCTCACCCTGCTTCTGGAAGAACTCAGTGTGCAGGATTTGCACATAGACCGCGCGGCCCAGCAGGCCGGCAAAAGCCAAGCCGACGAGGGCGACCAGAAAGCGCGAGCGCCACGGCGGCGTCTTGGACGCCAGCAGCGGGCTGGTGGAGTAGGTGACGCCGCGGCCCGAACCCAGGGAGCGTGCGCCGGACTTGGGCGCCTTGATCACTGGGGCACCCCTGAGGCAACCACGGCCGGCGAGATCAACCGCATGCCCAGGCGCTCGCGCGCGACCTGCTCGACGCGCAGGTTGGTGGCCTGGGCATGGCGCTCGGCCTTCAGGCGCTCGGCGTCGGCGGCCAGCCGCTGACCCTCGGCCTTGGTGCGCTCGCGTTCGGCGAACAGGCGGCGCGCCTCGTAGGCGTTGTGCACCAGCACGAGGCCGGTGGCCAGCACGGCCAGGATGAGGATGAGGTTGAGCTTTGCCATGTCAGCGCCGCGACGTGACCGGCGGAAGGGGCGCGTCGGTGCGCTCGGCGATGCGCAGCACGGCGGAGCGCGCACGCGGATTGGCGGCCACCTCGGCGTCGCTGGGCTTGATGCGGTCCAGCGCATTCAGGATCAGCGGCGCGGCTGGCGCGAAAGGCGCACGGCGGTCGAACACGGCCTTGCTGTGCTCGGCGATGAATTGCTTGACGCGGCGGTCTTCCAGCGAGTGGAAGCTGATGATGGACAGCCGCCCGCCGGGAGCCAGCAGGCGCAGCGCCGCGCTCAGCCCTTGCTCAAGTTCTTCAAGCTCGCCATTGACATGAATCCGAAGGGCTTGAAAGGTACGCGTGGCCGGGTCTTGGCCGGGCTCGCGGGTCTTGACCGTGCGAGCCACGAGTTCGCGCAGTTCGTCGGTGCGCGTGAGCGGCGTGCCGGCTTCCCGGCGAGCAACAACCGCCTTTGCAATCTGTGAAGCAAACCGTTCTTCGCCATAGTCCTTGATCACCCGTGCAATCTCGCGCTCGTCGGCGCGCGCCAGGAAGTCGGCCGCGCTGATGCCACGGGTCGTGTCCATGCGCATGTCCAGCGGGCCGCTGAAGCGAAAGCTGAAGCCGCGCTCGGGGTTGTCGATCTGTGGGCTGGACACACCCAGGTCCAGCAGCACACCATCCACCTGATGAACCCCCATGCCCGCGAGTTGATCGGCCATGTCGGCGAACGCGCTGTGGCAGATGGAAAAGCGCGGGTCCTGGATGGCGGCCGCCGCAGCGACCGCCTCGGGGTCGCGGTCGATGCCGATCAGCCGCCCTTGCGGCGCCAGCTTGGCCAGCAACGCGCGCGAGTGCCCGCCGCGACCGAAGGTGCCATCCACGTAGACGCCGTCCGGGCGCGCAAGCACACCGTCGACCGCCTCGTTCAGCAGCACGGTGGTGTGGCGGAACTCGGCGCTCGGGTTCACGTCGGCGCCCATCAGAAGCTGAAGTCCTTGAGCGCTTCGGGCAGCGGCCCGGCCATCACCTCGGCCTCGTGGGCGGCGTGGGCCTGCGCGTCCCACAGCTCGAAGTGGCTGCCCATGCCGAGCAACATCACATCGCTCGTCAGACCGGCGCTCTTGCGCAGTTCGGGCGAGATCAGCACGCGCGACGCCGAGTCGATGTCGACGTCCATCGCGTTACCGAGAAAAACACGCTTCCAGCCGGCGGCGGACATCGGCAGCGCGGCCACCTTGTCGCGGAAGGCCTCCCAGGTCGGGCGCGGGAACAGCATGAGGCAGCCGTCGGGATGCTTGGTGACGGTCAGCCGGCCCTGGCAGATCAGCTGCAGTACCTCGCGGTGTCGGCTGGGCACACTCAGACGACCCTTGGCGTCTAACGCCAAGTTGGAGGCCCCCTGAAAGACTATTTCCGACACTTTTCACCACCGTACGACACTTCCTCCCACTTTAAGTGCCGCACCCCACCGGGTCAAGGTTGCGCACAAGTTTTTTCAATGAAATCAATCACTTAGCGACAACTGTTTATATATACAGCCGAAGAAAAAATAACGTTGAAAAATAAGGACTTGCTGGCGCATTGAAAAGTTTCAGTTGAAGTGACGCGCCCAGAGGGCAGCGGTCTGCGCGCATGACTTGGCGGCCGGCGCCAGAGGGAGACGCCGCCACAGCTGGGACGCGCGGCAGGGTTTTGCCGCACATATCACGGCAAGCCTTTTTGACAGCGCGCTCATAACGAATGGGGCGCGGCGATTTCTGCTGAAATTTCGGGCTGTTACAGCCGCGTCTGCGCTTCCAGCAACAGCGGCGTTCTCACATCCAACGAAGGCGCCCATGAACTTCCTGTCCCGTATGCGCATCGGCGCGCGCCTCGCCGCCGGTTTCACGGTGGTGATCGCCTGCCTGATGGCCATGGCCGGGCTGGGCTACTACGGCATCCAGACGCTCAATCGCGAGGTCAGCCAGCTGATCAGCAGTGACTACAAGGCGGTGGCGCTGGCCAACAAGGCCAAGGCGGAGTTGGGCGACGCCTCGCGCAGCATGATGACGACGCTGATCATGACGGGCGAGGAGCAGATCAAGAAGGAACTGGATACGGTTGCCGCCCTGATGGCCGCTCACGAGAAGACCATGGCCGAACTGGAGCCGCTGCTGCGCGACGAGGCCAGCCTGGAGCAACTCAAGGTCGTCAAGGAGGCCCGTGCCAAGTTCGTGCCGGCGCAGGCTTCTTTCGTGAAGACGGTGGCCTCGGGCGATACCGAGGGCGCGCCGCTGAAGTTCCAGTTCTCGGTACGCGCGGCCCAGATCCGGTACCTGGCCGCACTGGACAAGCTGGTGGAGACCCGCAATGCGGCGATGGATGCCGCCGGCCTGAAATCCAATGGCGTGGCCCGCAAGACCGAATTGCTGCTGGCCGGCCTGGCCGTGGCGGCCATCATCGCCAGCGTGCTGACCGGCGTGCTGGTCACGCGCGGCATCGTCGTGCCGCTGCGCGGCGCGGTGAGCGTGGCGCGCAAGGTGGCCTCCGGCAACCTGACCAGCGAGATCGAGGTGCGCAGCCGCGACGAGACCGGCGAATTGATGCAGGCCCTGCACGACATGAACGAAAGCCTCAAGGGCATCGTCGGCCGCGTGCGCGAGGGCACCGAGTCCATCGCCGCGGCCTCCAGCGAAATTGCGAGCGGCAACATGGACCTGTCGGTGCGCACCGAGGCGCAGGCGGCGTCACTGGAGCAAACCCTGTCGGCCATGAAGACGCTGACGGACGCGGTGCAGCAGAACGCGCAAAACGCCCAGCAGGCCAATCAACTCGCCAAGGCCGCCTCCCAGGTGGCCGGTGAAGGCGGCGCGGTGGTGGCCAAGGTCGTGACGACCATGGGCAGCATCGATGCGTCGTCCAAGAAGATCGTCGACATCATCAGCGTCATCGACGGCATCGCCTTCCAGACCAACATCCTGGCGCTGAATGCCGCCGTCGAAGCAGCCCGCGCCGGCGAACAGGGCCGCGGCTTCGCGGTCGTCGCGGGTGAGGTGCGCTCGCTGGCCGGCCGCAGCGCCGATGCCGCCAAGGAGATCAAGCGCCTGATCGGCGACTCGGTCGAGAAGGTGGCCCAGGGGAGCGAGTTGGTGGCCAAGGCCGGCAGCACCATGCAGGGCGTGGTGGCGAGCGTGCAACGGATGACCGACATCATGGGCGAGATCACTCACGCCAGCGCTGAACAGAGCACCGGCATCGAGCGCGTCACGCATACCATCCACGACATGGACAAGAGCACGCAGCAGAACGCCGCGCTGGTGGAAGAAGCCGCCGCCGCAGCTGACTCGCTGCGCGCTCAGGCCCATGGCCTCGAAGAGGTCGTCAGCCTCTTCAAGCTTGAGGCCTCGCGCTGAAGCGCGGACACCCCACCCCCCCAAAAGATCAGGAGACTGCATGAAGACGCACAACGCCATCCGATGGATTGCCGGCCTGGGCCTCGCCTTGGGGCTGGGCGGCGCAGCACAGGCCATCGAAGTCGGCGGCCTGAAGTTTGATGACACGGTCAGGGTCGCCGGCAAGGAGCTCAAGGTCAACGGCGCCGGCGTGCGCACGCGCATCGTCGTCAAGGTCTATTCGCTCGTTCTGTACCTGCCCGAGAAGAAGGACACCGCAGCCGGCGTGCTGGAGACCCAGGGCCCGCGCCGCTTCAGCCTCGGCCTGCTGCGCGAGGTGACCGGTGATGACCTGGGGCAGGCCTTCATGGCCGGCATCACGGCCAACACCGACAAGGCCGAGCGCTCCAAATACGTGAACCAGCTTGCCCAGTTCGGCGACGCCTTCGTCAGCATCCCCCAGGGCAAGAAGGGCGATGTCATCACCGTGGACTGGGTTCCCGATACCGGCACCGTCATGACCTACAACGGCAAGCCGCTGGGCGAACCGATGAAGGATGTCAATTTCTACAACGCCATCCTGAAGATCTGGCTGGGCGACAAGCCGGTCGATTCCTCACTCAAGCCCCAACTGCTGGGCAAGGGCTGATACGGCCATGTTCCATCAGCCGCGTCACGCCGCCTGTGCGCCGTGGCGCGGTTTGCTTTGCGCAGCACGTTGTTGTGGCAGCATGACCGCATCTTGAGCCGCAAGCCCTCGTCATCGCTCTTTGCCGCACTGGCCCTCGGCGCCAGCATCGGCTTGCTGCTGCCGGCGCTCATCGTTGGCGGGCTCTTCATCGGGCTGCGCGAATCCAAGGTGGCCGAGCAGTCCTTGCAGCGCGACCTCGACGCCAAGCTCGACGTGCTGGCCAGCAGCCTGCCCGAGCTGCTGTGGAACCTCGACGCCGTCGCCGCGCGCGAGGTCGTGTCGGCCATCGTCAAGTCGCCGGAGGTCGTGCGCGTCAGCGTCAGCGATGCGTCGCAGGGCCTGCCCTTCATCGAGAGCCATCTGCCCGAGCGGCGCCGGGGCGACACGCTGACCGGTGAACGCGACATCCTGCGCGGCGCCACACGCATCGGCCACATCCAGATCGAGATCGACGACCACCTCAGCAAGACGGCCGTGCTGCGCCAGCGCTGGCTCTACGGCGCCACCGTCGGCGGGCAGCTGCTGGCCTCGCTGGCGCTGGTGCTGTGGCTGCTGAACTCGCGCCTGTTCCGCCCGCTGCGTGAGCTGGGCGGCTTTGCCAACGACCTGGCCGAGGGCCGCTTCAGCGCCAAGCTCGACCACAAGCGTCAGGACGAGATCGGCCTGCTCGGCGGTCACCTCGAGCACATGCGAGACGCACTGCAGCAGCAGTTCGACGCCCAGCGCAGCCTGATCGAGCGGCTGCGCGGCATGGCCGAGACGGTGCCCGGCGTTGTCTACCAGTTGCGACTGGCAGTCAATGGCGAGTTCTCGTTTGCCTATGTCAGCGAGGCGGTGCGCGAGTACTTCCTGCTCGGCAGCGCCGAGCTCAGCCGCAGCGCCACGCCCTGGTTCGAGCGCATCCACCCCGAGGACCGCGCCGCCGTGCGCGACAGCCTGCTGGCTTCCGCGCGGTCCTTGAGCCCCTGGCAGCAGGAGTTCCGTACGCCCCAGGCCGACGGCAGCGAGCGCTGGTTGTATGGCAACGCCATCGCCCAGCGAGAGGCCGACGGCAGCGTGCTGTGGCACGGCTTCCTGACCGACATCTCGCGCCAGCGTCGCGACGCCCTGGAGCTGGAGCGTTATCGCCACCACCTGGAAGAACTCGTCGAGGCGCGCACGGCCGAGCTGGCGGATGCCACCGAGGCGGCGCAGGCCGCCAGCCTCGCCAAGAGCGCTTTCCTGGCCAACATGAGCCACGAGATCCGCACGCCGATGAATGCCATCATCGGCCTGACCTACCTGGCCCAGAGCGACACCATCGAGCCCGAGCAGCAGCAGCGCCTGCAGAAGGTGGCCAACGCCGCCGAACACCTGCTCAGCGTCATCAACAACGTGCTGGACTTCTCCAAGATCGAGGCAGGCAAGGTGGGATTGGAACAACGCGACTTCACGGTCGACCAGGTGCTGGACAACATCGCCAACATGACGACCCAGGCCGCTGCGGCCAAGCGCCTGCGGGTTGAGACCGACATCGCACCGGACTTGCGCGGCCGCACCTTCATCGGCGATCCGCAGCGCATCTCCGAGGTGTTGTTGAACTTTGCCGGCAATGCGGTCAAGTTCACCGAGCACGGCTTCGTGCGGCTGGCCGTGCGCCAGGACGAGCGTCAGCCGCAGGCCGGCCTGGCGCTGCGCTTCGAGGTGCAGGACAGCGGCATCGGCATCGCTTCCGAGGCGCAGGCGCGGTTGTTCCGCGACTTTGAACAGGCCGACAGCTCGACGACGCGGCGCTATGGCGGTACCGGCCTGGGCCTGGCCATCTGCCGGCGGCTGGCCGAGCTGATGGGCGGCCGGGTTGGCGTTGAAAGCGTGCTCGGCCAGGGCAGCACCTTCTGGTTCACGCTGGATGTGCAGGCCGCCGCGCATGCACCGGCCGTGGCCGTTGCGCCGCCGCGGCATCATTCCGCGCGCGAACGCCTGGCCGAGCTGGCCAAGAGCGAGCCGCGCCGCATCCTCCTGGCCGAGGACAACCCGGTCAACCAGGAGGTTGCCGTCGCCCTCATTGGCAGCGCCGGCCTGGGCGTTGACGTGGCCGCCGACGGTCAGCAGGCCGTCGACATGGTGCAGGCCGGCGACTACGCCCTGGTGTTGATGGATGTGCAGATGCCCGTCATGGACGGGCTGGACGCGACACGCGCGATCCGCCGCCTGCCCAGCGGCAGCAAGCTGCCCATCCTGGCCATGACGGCCAATGCCTTCGACGAGGAACGCCAGCGCTGCCTGGATGCCGGCATGGACGACCACGTCGCCAAGCCTGTCGTGGCCGAACAGCTGTTCACGACCTTGCACGACTGGCTGTCGGGAACGCGCACGACCGGTAGAGGCTAGGGCGTGCCCAGCGACTCCTTGATGAGTCGCCCCGAACCGGCCTGCAGCGGCCTCGCATTCATCGGGTAGAGCCTGGCGAAGATGCCAAGCTGCTGGGCCGTCATGGCCACAGGCTGCCGCATCACCATCCACAGCACGCCTTCACTGCAGGGCGGCGTCGTCATCGACCCCATGAAGGTGTAGTAGCCGCGCTCGGCCGGCAGCAACTGGTTCAGGTCGATCTGCACCTGCGCGGGCAAGGCCTCGCCCTTCTCCAGCGGCAGATTGGCCCAGACGGTCTGCACCAGCGGCTGGGGCTTGTCGTCTTTGCCGCGCTCCAGCAGCACGGCGACGATCGCCAGCCGCCCCTGCGCATCCTTGTGCACGAGGTGGGCGGCCATGTCGAACTGCTTGCCGTTGATGCGTTCCTCGCTGGGGCGATGGAAGTGGAACTGCTGCAGCTCGTAGCGCCGGCCCATCACCGTGAGGCCGTTGCCTGGCGCGACGTTGATCTGGACGGTGTGACCGTTGTCCAGCACCGAGAAGCTGCTGGACCGGTAGTCAAAGGCGATCGTCTCCAGATCGACGGCCAAGCCCTCGCGGATGTCGATGGGGCTTTGCCGCGTGCCGACGGCGCACAGCTTGTTCTCGGGGGCCAGCTCGGCCCAGCGCTCCGGGCCGATGTCGCCGGCATAACCCCAGTGGGCGGGCGGCTTGCCAGCCGTCTTGGCGGGCTTGGCCGGTTTCAGCGCCCTGGGCGCGGTCTTGGCGCTGGCAGCGCCCTCGGCCTGGGTCGACAGGCGCTCGGCCAGCCGCTGGCGCAGCACCTCAACCGGTTCCTTGGGCTCCTTGGGCTCCTGCGCCTGGGCGCCAAGCGCGAGCAGGCAGGCGGCAATGGCGACGCGCGTTTTCATGTCCCCAGGTTTTCGGCACAAGCCGCGCCGGCTTGAGGGTGCATGTGCGGGACTCCTCCGCCCGCTCAAGTCGCGACGGAACGCCTGACGCCGTACCAGGCCGTCAGCCCGATCAGCATCATGGTCGCCGAAGCCAGGGCCAGGGCGACGGTCGAGTGCATGACCAGCGGCACCAGCAGGCCGGCGACCAGGCCGTTGGCCGCCGAGCCGATGCAGGCCTGCAGCGACGACGCCATGCCGCGGCGCTCGGGCACCTGGTCCAGCACCAGCAGCGTGACGACCGGCACCATCAGCGCCCAGCCGAAGGCGAACAGGCCGACCATGGGGAGCGCCCACCAGGCGCTCAGCGGTGCGAACAGGTTGAGCAGGATGTTGGCCACGGACACGGCCACCATGATGCGGAAGCCCCGCATGATTTGGCGCTGCGCCGACATCTTGCCCGCCAGCCGGCCGCTGAGCGCGGCGCCAGCCATGATGCCGCCAATGGAGCACAGGAAGAACCAGACGAACTGCTGCGGCGCGAACTGCAGATGTTCGCCGAGGAAGACCGGCGTGGCCAGCACGTAGAGGAACATGCCGTTGAACGGAATGCCGCTGGCCAGCACCAGCATCATGAACTTCGGGCTGGTGCACAGCCGCCAGTACTCGCGCATCAGTGAGCGCACATTGAAGGGCTGCACCATGTCTGCATGCAAGGTCTCGGGCAGCAGCCGCCAGTTCGAGACGAACAGCACTGCGCCAATCGCCGTCAGGAACCAGAAGATCGAATGCCAGTCGGCATGCACGAACAGGAAGCCGCCGATGATGGGCGCGATGGCTGGCGCCACGCCGAAGAAGATCGTCACCTGCGACATCACGCGCTGCGCATCGCTGGGCGGAAACATGTCCCGGATGATGGCCCGCGACACGACGATGCCGGCACCTGCCGACATGCCCTGCACCGTGCGCCAGAACACCAGCTCGCCGATCGAGGTGGCCACCGCGCAGCCGAAGCTGGCCGCCGTGAACACGGCCAGGCCGATCAGCACGACGGGCCGGCGGCCGAAGCAGTCCGACAGCGCGCCATGGAAGAGATTCATCACCGCAAAACCGAGCAGATAGGCTGACAGCGTCTGCTGCATCTGCACCGGCGTCGCATCCAGCGCCGCCGCGATGCCGGCGAATGCCGGCAGATAGGTGTCGATGGAGAAGGGCCCGACCATGGCCAAACAGGCCAACAGCACTGACAGGGCCCAACGTGGCGCGCGCCAAAGGCGGCTGGCTTCAGGATTCATCGGAGGCGCTCGGAGGTGGGCGGCCAGTTTAGGGCTGGCGCCCGTGGGCGCCGCAAGGTCACGTCAGGCGGTCGATGATTTCGAGGGTCGAGCGCCGGGCCGCTCGCAAGCCGGCCCGTCTGGCGGCGTGCTTGCCGGTCCATCCGGCAAGCATTGCCGTCCCCGAGGGGGACCGACCAGGCTTGCCGCGTTCAGCGGGGTGCGCCTGGGCGAGGGGCGGCACCTCACGCCGTCTTGAACTGCGCAATGACATCCAGCAGGCCCGCAGCCTGCTGTTGGAGGCTTTCGGCCGCGGCAGCGCTCTGCTCGACCAGGGCGGCGTTCTGCTGCGTGCCCTGGTCGATGGACGCGACCGCCTGGTTGACCTGGCCGATGCCGCTGCTCTGCTCATTGGCCGAAGCGTTGATCTCGGCCATCAAGTCCGTCATGCGGCGCACCTGGCTGACGATGTCGCCCATCGTGGAGCCGGCCTCGCCGACGAGCTGGCTGCCGGCAGCCACCTTCTCGACGCTGGCGCCGATCAGGCTCTTGATCTCGCGCGCCGCCTGGGCGCTGCGCTGGGCCAGTGCCCGCACCTCGCCAGCCACCACGGCAAAGCCGCGGCCCTGCTCGCCGGCACGCGCCGCTTCCACGGCGGCGTTCAGGGCAAGGATGTTCGTCTGGAAGGCGATGCCGTCGATGGTGCCGATGATGTCGGCAATCTTGCCGCTGGCTTCGCTGATCTCACCCATCGTCACAACGACGCGCTGCACGACATCACCGCCGCGGCCGGCCACCTCGGTGGCCGCGCTGGCCAACTGACTCGCCTGGCGCGAACTCTCGGCGGTCTGCTGCACGGTCGACGTCATCTGCTGCATGGACGCCGCGGTCTGCTGAAGCGCGCTGGCCTGCTGCTCGGTGCGGCTGGAGAGGTCCTGGTTGCCGCTGGCAATTTCCTGCGACGCGGTGGCGATGCTGTCCGCCGACTGGCGCACGCGGCCGACCATGTCGATCAGGCCGTCGTTCATGCGCTTGAGCGCGGCCAGCAACTGGCCGGTCTCGTCGCTGCTGTCGACGACGATGTCGGAGCTCAAGTCGCCCGACGCCACGGCCTCGGCCAGGTTCACGGCCCGCTGCAGCGGCCGCGTGATGGCATTGCTCAGCGCCCAGCCCAGCAGCACCGCAGCGGCCACGGCCGCCACGGCGGCCACAAGCATCAATGCGCGGTCGCGGCCGAAGGCCGCCTCGGCCTGCTGCACGCGCATCGCCGCCTGCTGGCCCTCATAAGTGATGTAGTCATCGGTCGCCTTCATCAGCGCGGCCAGCAACGGCCGGCACTCCGCGTTCATCTTCGCCACGGCCTCATCGTGCTGTCCACCGAGCGCCATGCCGACGATGGCCAGCGCGACCGGCCCGTACCGGGCCTCGACGCGCTCGATCTCGGCCACCAGCGAGGCGTCGCTGTCGCCAAGGTCGGCGGCGTGGGCCAGGGCCTGCTTGAGCCGCGCCAGCGATTGCTGCACGTCCTCATGCGCCTTCGTGACAGCCGCCTTCTCGGTCTCCAGGTCGGCCGCTGCGGTGACCAGCACCAGGTTGCGCGCCGCAATCGCGCGCCGCGCCGCTGCGCCGCGGACCTCGTCGACCATGCGCTCGCGATGGCCGACGCCTTCGAGGTAGTCGGTAAAGCGCTGGTTCGCGCGGCTCAGCGAACTCAGCGCCAGGCCGGCCACGAGCAGCACCACAGCGGCCAGCAGGGCGAAGCCCAGCATCAGTTTGGGCCGCAGGCGCAGTTGGCTCAGCTTCATCTCATCTCCCTTGGCATTGCCAGGCCTTGAGCGACCCGATGCTCGCGTGCATCGGGCCGAGGCCGACACTGCAATTTGGTCGATGGCGGGCAGAACCGCAAGGGCGCTGGCGTGGACCGGCGTGACAAACACCCGGAACCCGTCGAGGTGAATCTGCACCTCGGGCAATGCAAAAAAGTGTGAAGCAAGCCGATAGGCCGGATTCTGTGCATCGCCCTCCCCTAACGGGTTAGGCCATGTGACCGCCATTCCTCTGGGCCGGGCATCGCTGCCCGGCTCGGTGCCACCTACCCGCCAGCTCTGCGAGCCGCATCAACGCTGGCCTACTTGGTGTTGCTGCGCGTAGAGATTGCCCGTTGCACCCGACCCCGTGAGCTGCGCTCACGGTCCCGCGGGGCGAACCCCGCACGTTTGGTCGACTCGTCTCTGTTGCTCTGATCCTCGGCTTTCGCCGGGCAGCCGTTAGCTGCTACGCCGCTCTGTGCAGTCCGGACCTTCCTCCAGGGCCATGTTTCCATGCTTGCCCCAGCGGCGGTCTGGCTTGCTTCACGTCGCGGATTATCGTTGCAGACGCTGCACGCCCCGTTCGCTACATTGAGCCGACCTGTGACGGAGGCGCTGCATGACGACACCCGTGAGAACCGGCCAGGCGCAGTCCATGGACCGTCAGACCTTCGGCGAACGCTTCCGCCAGCGTTTCGTCGACCCGGCCTTCGACGCCGAGCGCGATGCGCTCGCGCGGCTGGAGCAGATCGCCTGGGAGGCCTTCCACGAGGGCCGCAAGGCGCCGACCACCATCAAGGCGGGCGCCGGCTTCGCCGACCCAGGCTACGACCTGTCCATCGAATGGCGCGACACGCAACGGCGCCTGCTGCAGGCCCAGGCCGAATGGGCGGACCACGCGACGCCGTCTCGCGTGCTCGTCATCAACGCCTCGCCACGCAACGACGGCACCTGCCCCGGCGAGATGTCCAAGACCTGGCGGCTCACACAGATGGCCCGCGCGGCCTGCGAGGCCGAAGGCATGGCCGTCGACGTGCTGGACCTGAGTCGCCTGACGTCCGACTACGACCGGCACATCCATCCCTGCAAGGGCTGCGTGTCCACTGCGATGCCGCTGTGCCACTGGCCGTGCAGCTGCTATCCCAACCACGCGGCCGGGCAGACCAACGACTGGATGGCCGAGATCTACGAGCAATGGGTGCGCGCCCACGGCGTGTTGCTGCTCACGCCCGTGCACTGGTACCAGGTCACCAGCCCGCTCAAGCTGATGATGGACCGCCTGGTCTGCGCCGACGGCGGCAACCCCGACCCGACCTCGACCCAGGGCAAGAAGGCCGAACTCGCCCGACAGATCGAATTGAAGGGCTGGGACTACCCGCAACACCTGGCCGGGCGCGTCTACGGCGTTGTCGTGCATGGTGACGTGGCCGGCATCGAGGGCACGCGCCGCGCGCTGTCGGACTGGCTGGACTGGATGGGCCTGCGCGACGCCGGCTTCGGCGCCCGGTTGGACCGCTTCATCGGCTATTACGAGCCCTATGCGACGAGCCACGAGGCGCTGGACGAGGACCACGACGTGCAGGAAGAAGTCAAGCGCGCCGCACGCGCGGTGGCCATCAGCGTCGGCCTGATGCGCGACGGACGCCTGAAGGCTGGCGACACGGGCCTGGCCGAACCCCGCAAGAAATAGGCACACTGCGGCACGACGAAAAGGAGCCCCTCATGAAAGCCGCCAGCATCCTCGACACCATCGGCAACACGCCCCACATCCGCCTGCAGCGCCTGTTCCAAGGCGCCGAGGTCTGGGTCAAGTCCGAGCGCAGCAACCCGGGGGGCTCGATCAAGGACCGCATCGCGCTGTCCATGATCGAGGACGCCGAAGCACAGGGCCTGCTCAAACCAGGCGGCACCATCATCGAGCCGACCTCGGGCAACACCGGCGTCGGCCTGGCGATGGTCGCGGCGGTGAAGGGCTACGAGCTCATCCTCGTCATGCCCGACAGCATGAGCATCGAGCGACGCCGCCTGATGCTGGCCTACGGCGCGAGCTTCGACCTGACGCCGCGCGAGAAAGGCATGAAGGGCGCCATCGCCCGCGCCCGCGAGCTGCTGGAGCAGCACCCCGGCTCGTGGATGCCGCAGCAGTTCGAGAACGCTGCCAACCCGGCTGTGCATGCCAGGACCACGGCGCAGGAAATCCTGCGTGACTTCCCCGATGGTCTGGACGCGTTGATCACCGGTGTCGGAACGGGCGGCCACATCACCGGCTGCGCCCAGGTGCTCAAGGCGGCCTGGCCGCAGCTCAAGGTCTATGCGGTCGAGCCCAGCGCCTCGCCGGTCATCAGCGGCGGCCAGCCCAGCCCGCATCCCATCCAGGGCATCGGCGCCGGCTTCATTCCCGCGGTGCTCGACACGGCCCTGCTGGACGGTGTCATCCAGGTCGAGGCCGAGGCGGCGCGCGAATACGCCAGGCGCAGCGCGCGCGAGGAAGGCCTGCTCGTCGGCATCTCCAGCGGTGCGACGCTGGCCGCCATCGCGCAGAAGCTGCCCGAGCTGCCCGCAGGTTCGCGGGTGCTCGGCTTCAACTACGACACCGGCGAGCGCTACCTGTCGGTCGAGGGCTTCCTGCCCCAGACCTGACAGCGGTCACTCACCGCCGACGTCTTCGTCGAAGCCCTCGTTGTCCTTGCGCGCCTGCTTGGCGAGCTCGGCCTTCAGCGGCTTCAGCGACTCGATGAGGGTCTCGGCCGGCTGCGGCGAGGCCAGGCGCAGCGCCGGTGGCGGCAGGCTGGCCAGATACGGCGGGCCGAACACGTATTGCTGCTCCTGGCGGGCGCCCACCTGCAGGCCCAGGCCCAGCAGCAGCAGCGCCGCGATGCCGCCGTCGAGCGTGCGCCGTGCACCGGGCCAGACGAGACGGGCATGCCAGGCAACCAGCGCCGCACCGGCCACCGGCGCGGCCAGCGACTCCAGCACCATCAACCGCGGCCATGACAGCGAATAGGCGACCGCCGGGAGCAGCCACTCCAGCACCTGCAGGCCCACGATGACGATCAGCGCGCGGCGCAGATGGACGGCGAACGGAAAGCGGTGCTGGAAGAGCTGGCTGCCCAGCGACCACAGCCCGGCCCAGCCCAGCACGAAGGCCAACGGCCCGAGCAGCGGCGACGCGTAGTCGACCCAGCGGGCATCGGGGTCGACAGCGCTCCAGCGGTCCACCCACTGGAAGAACAGCATCGCCAGCAGCAGCGCCGGCAGCAGCGCCCAGTGGCGCACCGGGTGTACGACGAGGACCTGCTCGGGCGCCAGTTCATCGGCGCTGGTGCGCAGGCGCAACGAGCAGCCGGCGAGCTGGAAGGCGCCGCCCTTGGGCAGTTCGGCGTCCTCGCCGGCCAGCAGCCGGCGGCCGCCGACGCTGCCGCCGTTGCGCGTGTCCAGCAGCGCCAGCCGCACGCGGCCATCGGGCTGCAATTGCAGCTCGGCATGCTCGGCGGCGATGTGGCTGTCGTCCACCACGATGTCGCAGGCTGGCGAGCGGCCGATGCGCACCGGCCAATGCGCCACGCGCTGCACCAGGGCGGCGCGGCCGTCGCGACCCAGCAGTTCAACGACGGCTGCTTGCGGCGCGGAGGGCATCACTTGGCCTTGCTGTTGTTCGTCCACGCGAAGCCCTCCAGGTAATGCGCCGCGAGCTTGAGCGCGTTGTCGAAGCTGACGCCCCGGGCGTCGAAGCGGCCCAGCGCACCGGCCTTGGCCGCATCCACCGTCGTCACCAGCACGCTCAGGTCATGCAGGCCCTCCAGCTTGCGGTAGGCGCGCAGGCAGACGACGGCGCGCAGCGGCAGGCCGTCGCGGTCGACGAACTGCTCCTTGCAATAGGGCGCGGTGCGCGACTTGTCTGAACTGCCCAGGCGCTCGTTGCGGAAGCTGCCCGAGTATTGGCGCGCGAAGCGCAGCGCGCCGAGCTTGCTGCCGTCATAGGCCTCGTGCGACATGTCCAGCCAGCCGGTCTGCAGATTGCCACTGACGAACAGCGCGTGGTCCATGCGGCATTGCGAGCGCTCGAAATCCAGGCCCTTGGTGTCGGCCGACGTGCCGCGCCCCCAGCAGCGCATGAAGTCCTGCTTGGGTACCGGCAGGCGGTAGCGGTCGTGGTTGGCGCTCTCCCAGGGCAGCGCCAGGAAGCGGGTGACGAGTTCGTCCTGGTACTTGGTGAGCTGGTCGCGCAACCGGCTCCAGGCGGCCGTGCGGATGGGCTTGGCGCCGAGGCTGCGCTTGACCAGGCCCTCGGCGAACTCACCCGGCACGAGGAAGCTGACCTGCTGCGCGAACATCATGCCGGACACGTTGACGCCAACGACGAGGCCGTCCTCGTCCAGCACCGGGCCACCGCTCATGCCGGGGTTGATACCGCCGGCGTAGTAGATCAGCGGGTCGAAGCTGCGGTCCACCAGGCCGTTGTAGTTGCCCTCGACGACGGCGAAGGCGACGTCGTGCGGGTTGCCCATCGAGTAGATGCGCTCGCCCTTGGCCAGCGGCTGGTTCTGCGGCCTGAAACCCAGGGCACCGCGCCCCTTCAGGCCGCCGCCCTTGCCGTCGTCCACCGCGCGCAGCAGCGCCAGGTCACGGCGGGCATCGAAGTCCAGCAGCTCGAGCACGCCACTCTGGCCGTCGGTCGTCGCGTAGCGCAGGCGATAGCTGTCGGGCTCCAGGGCGAACTGGCTGATGACGTGGTAGTTGGTGACGACATGGCCGTCGTCGCTGACGAGAAAGCCCGAGCCGACCGAGGCCTGGCTGTCCTGGGTCTTCAGCAGCGTGCGGATCTGCAGCAGCTGACCCTTGCTGCGCTCGTACAGGCGGCGGGCGCTGGCCGACACGGTGGGCAGCGGCGGCGCGGGTGACTGCGCTGCGAGCGCTCCGGGCGCGGAGGCGGCAGGCGGTGGCGACTGGGCGCCAGCGACGCAGGCCAGGCCAGCGAGGGCCAGGCCCAACAGAGGCTTCAAACAGGACTTCATCAACAAACGACACCTCCCAGTGCGGGCGCCGATGCTAGCCGCTTTGGCCGGAAAACCTGGTCGTCGGCATAGAAGCCCCGTGATGCATTCGCGGTCCACCAGCCGGGAATGCCGAGTACGGGCAGCGGCGGCAGGTCGGCCGGCATCAACGCGGGCGGCAGCCCCGGCGCGGCGATATCGTCGACGAAGAGGACGCGGGCGCAGAGCGGTTTGCGCGGCGCCAGAAGTTTCTCAAGCAAAGCATGGCCGACGACGAGGGCCTGCGCGTGCCGCCAGAGCTCGCGACGCGTTGCAAACAGCGCCGTCCAGTCCTGAGCCCGCAGCGCCGCCTTCAATGCTGCCGGCGCGCGGAGCAGCAAGCCGCTTTCGTCCAGCAGCGTCAGCGCATCGCGCAGCGGCCCTCGACGGCCGGACGCGGCGGGTGGCGCCGCGATGTGCGCCCGGTTCAGCGCCGCCTTGAGGGCCGGGCAGCGCAGCCACACCAGACCGTTGAACAGGTCATGCGCGTTGTGCCGCGTCGGCACGCTGCCGGTGGCGGCGATGTGCTGCTCGTAGCCCGACGTCAAGGGGGCCGCGGGCTCGAAGCGCTGATGGCCGAGGGCCGCATGCACCGGCATGCCGACGGCAAGCCGCGCGAGGACCGGCTCGGCCACATCGCGGTAGGGCGCGAACCAGGGCGCCCGCCAATCGGGAGAGATCATCCGTGCCCGAAACGCACCTGGTTGGGAGTCTTTTCGGGCTGCAGTTGGAAGGCCTGTGGGTGCTTGCGGAAGAGCTTGGTCGACGGCGCCGTCTTGGCCAGCAGGCCGGCTTCTTTCAGCGCCTTGGCCGCCGCGCCGAGGTCATGCCACTGGCCGTCGGCCAGCTTGGGCAGCAGCGCCAGCACGGCGTTGATCTCGCGGGCGGCCGCGACATTGGCGTCCACGGGGGCCGCCGCAGGCGCCGGCTTGGCCACCGCGGCTGCAGCGGGCTTCGGCGCAGGCGCTGGCGCGGATGTGGCCTTGGGTGCCGGCTTAGGCGCTGGCGCTGGCGCGGGCGCCGCGGCCTTGGCGGGCGCAGCCGCCTTCTTGGCGGCCGGCCGCCGCGCAGCCGCCTTGCGGGCGGGCTCGCGCCTCGCGGCAGACTTGCCGCTGTCATGCGCCAGCTCGTTGAACTGGTCGTAGATGGCGATGACGCCGTCGCCCGTCTTGCCCTGCTGGCCGAAGCCGCGCAGCCAGGCGCCCTTCTCGCGCAGGCGCAGCACCAGGGGCGCGAAATCGCTGTCCGATGACACGAGCACGATGACGTCGGGCTTCTCGGTGATGGCCAGCTCCATCGCGTCGACGGCCATGGCGATGTCGGTCGAGTTCTTGCCGATGGCCAGATTGACGATGGCCCGCAGGCCCAGTCGCTTCAGGAAGGACTGGTGGTTCTGCGCCTGCTCGGCATTGCAGTAGGCGCGGCGAATGTGGGCGGTGCCGTAGTCCTTGAACACGGCGGTGAGGGCCTGTTCGATGACGTCGGTGGCGACGTTGTCGAAGTCGACGAGGAAGGCAACTTTCTTCATGCGATCAGTTTCCAGTTCAAGGTCTCGCCGCCGCGCAGCGGCTTGAGTTGGGCTTCCCCGAAAGGCACGGCGCTGGGCAGCGTCCACGGCTCGCGCTTGAGCGTGACGGTGCCGGTGTTGCGCGGCAGGCCGTAGAAGTCGGGGCCGTGGTGGCCGGCGAAGGCGTCGAGCTTGTCGAGCGCGCCGATGCCCTCGAAGGCCTCCGCATACAGCTCCAGCGCCGAGATCGCCGTGAAGCAGCCGGCGCCGCAGACCGAGTTCTCCTTCAGCTGGGCGGCGTGCGGCGCGCTGTCGGTGCCGAGGAAGAACTTGGGCAGCCCGGAGGCGGCGGCCTTCAGCAGTGCCTGGCGGTGCTCCTCGCGCTTCAGCACGGGCAGGCAGTAATAGTGCGGGCGCAGGCCGCCAGTGAAGATGGCATTGCGGTTGTAGAGCAGGTGCTGCGGCGTGATGGTCGCCGCCGTGAAGCGGTCGCTCTCGGTCACGTACTGCGCGGCTTCCTTGGTCGTGATGTGCTCGAAGACGACCTTCAGCTCGGGCATGTCAGCGCGCAGCGGGGTCATCACACGGTCGACGAACACCGCCTCGCGGTCGAAGACGTCGATGTCGCCATCCGTCACCTCGCCGTGCACGAGGAAGAGCAGGCCCTCGCGCTGCATCGCCTCCAGCGTCGCGTAGGTCTTGCGGATGTCGGTCACGCCGGCATCGCTGTTGGTCGTGGCGCCGGCCGGGTAGAGCTTGAGCGCGACAACGCCTGCGTCCTTGGCGCGCTTGATCTCGTCCGGCGCCGTGTTGTCCGTGAGGTACATCGTCATCAGCGGCTCGAAGTCCAGGCCCTCGGGCAAGGCGGCCAGGATGCGCTCGCGGTAGGCCACGGCTTGCGCGGCGGTGGTGACCGGCGGGCGCAGGTTGGGCATGACGATGGCGCGGGCGAACTGGCGCGCCGTGTAGGGCAGGACACTGGCGAGCGCCGCCTCGTCGCGCAGGTGCAAGTGCCAGTCGTCAGGCCGGGTGAGGGTAAGGATGTCACTCATGGCGCGCGATTGTCGTCGCCGGAAGGATGCACACTCCGCTTCTCATTGAAAGGAGCTCGCTTCCCCTCATGAACACCGCGAAACGCCTGATCGGCACCCTGGTCCTGCTGGCCGCGTTCGGCGGCGCCCTCTTCTTTGCGCTGCGCAGCAACGACGAAACGAGGCAGATCGCGCAGGAGCAGGCGGCGATCGCCAGCGCCGAGCCGCTGAAGGGCTTCATCACGGTGGAGATGGAGCCGCTGTTCAAGGACGAGCGCGTCATCAAGGCGCTGGCCGGCGCCAAGCTGCCGGTGCAGGTGGCACGCGTGGGCAGCCGCGACATGGCGACCAAGGTCGGCGGCGCCGACCAGCCGGACTTCTTCCTCGCCAGCGGCGTCGTCGCGGCCAACATGATTGCGGACGCTGCGCGCAAGGCCGGCAAGACGGCGACGCAGACCTCGCCCTTCCACACGCCGCTGGTGGTGGCCTCGTGGGAGCCGGTCGCCAAGATCCTGGCCGCCAACGGCATGGCCCGGCCGATGGCGCCCAAGGTCTACGGCCTGGACATGGAGAAGCTGACCCAGGCCATGCTGTCCAAGCAGCGCTGGCGCGACCTCAAGGCGAGCGGCGACTACGCGGTGTCGCGCAGCGTGCTGGTGAGCACCACCGACATCCGCCGCAGCAACTCGGCGGCCATGTACCTGGCGCTGACGTCGGCAGCGCTGAACGGCGACGTGGTGGCCGACCGCATGGCGGGGCAGAAGTACGCGGTGCAACTGGCCGAGCTGTTCAAGCGCCAGGGGTTCCAGGAGAACTATGTCAACGGCGCCTTCGATGACTACCTGGCCATCGGCATGGGCAAGACGCCGCTGGCCTTCATCTACGAGAGCCAGATGCTGGCCCAGGCGCAGAAGGGCGGCGGCATCAAGCCCGACATGGTGCTGATGTACCCGCAGCCGACCATCGTCAACAAGCTGGTGCTGGTGACCATGAGCGAGCGCGCCAGGCAGCTGGCCGAGCTGCTGGTCGCGAACAAGACGCTGCAGGCCGTGGCACTGGAGCACGGCTTTCGCACCGGCGACACGGCCGCGTTCGCGGCCACCGCGCAGAAGGCGGGCCTGGCCGTGGACGTGAACATGAACCAGGTCATCGACCCACCGGGGTTCGACCTGATGTTCGAGATGATCGACATCGTCAGCCGGGAGATGAACCAGTGATCCGTCGCACCCTTGGCCTGTTGGCCCTGAGCCTTTTGGCCGCCTGCGGCAAGGCGCCCGAGTCATCGTCGCCGGCGCCCCAGACCGCGGCGGAGACGCCGTCGAGCGGCAGCCTGCATGTGCTGGCTACAAGCGACCTCAAAGACCTGGAGCCGCTGGCCGCGCAGATCAAGTCAGCCACCGGCGTCGATGTGCAGTTCCGCTTCGGCGGCACGATGGAGAGCACGCAGGAAGTGCTCAGCGGCGACAGCGCCGGCAAGCCCAAGCCCGACGTGGCCTGGTTCGCGAATGCCAAGTACCTGCTCAGCGACGCGGCCGGTCAGGGCAAGGTGAAGGTGCAGGAAAAGATCATGCTGTCGCCCATTGCGGTGGGCGTCAGCAAGAGCGACGCCGCCCGCAATGGTTGGGACAAGCCGGACGCCAAGCTGACCTGGGCCGACATCGCGCGCGCCGCCAGGCAGGGCAAGCTGCAGTACGCGCTGTCCAACCCCGCCACCAGCAACCAGGGCTTCATGGCGCTGCTCGGCGTCGTCGCCGCGGCCGGCGGCAAGGGCGAGGCGCTGAGCGCCGCCGACGTGGACCGGGGCGCCATCGCGGACTTCCTCAAGGGCTACCGCATCGTCGGCGACAACTCGACCTATCTGGCCGAGCAGTTCATCAAGGGCCAAGGCACCCGGGCGAACGCCTTCATCAACTACGAGAGCTGGCTGCTGACGCTCAACGCCAGCGGCAAGCTGCGCGAACCGCTCCACCTGATCTACCCGTTTGAAGGCGTGTCGACGGCCGACTACCCGTTCATGCTGCTGAACGACGCGCGCAGGGCCGACTACCTGAAGGTGGTCGACTACCTGAAGGGCGATGCCGCCCAGCTGTGGCTGGCGCGCCAGACGCTGCGCCGGCCGATGCGGGCCGAGCTGGCCGCCCAGGTGGCCGACATCCTGCCGGCGCGCGGTTTCCAGGTCGAGCTGCCGTTCTCGCCGGACCGCCAGCTGGCCGACGGCCTGATCGACGCCTACCTGAACGAGTTCCGCAAGCCCATCGCCAGCACCTTCGTGCTGGACACCAGCGGCAGCATGCAGGGCCAGCGGCGCGAGCAGCTGGTCGAGGCCATCCACTACCTGGCTGGTGCCGACCATTCGCTGACGGGCCGCGTCGCCAAGCTGACCAACCGCGAGCGGCTGTGGTTCCTGCCCTTCAGCGACAAGCCACGTGCGCCGGTGCCTTTCGAGATCCCGGCCGGCAGCAAGGTGGCCAAGGGCGTGCTGCCGCAGGTCGACACCGATGCCAAGCTCGCCGAGCTGCAGCGCGTGCGCGACGCCGCCGATGCGCTGAAGATGGCCGGCGGCACGGCGCTCTACGACGCGGTGCTGGCCGGCCTGCAGCACATGCTGGAGGAGCGCAAGCGCAACCCCGACTACCAGTACTCGGTCGTCGCCTTCACCGACGGCAAGAACACCGCCGGCCGAAAGCTGGAGGACTTCAAGCGCGCCTACGAGCAATTGCCCGAGGACGTGCGCGGCATCCCGGTTTTCATGGTGCTGTTCGGCGAGGCGGGCGAAGCCGACTTGAAGGAACTCGTGAACATCACCGGCGGCCGCGTCTTCGATGCGCGCAAGACGCCGCTGTATGCGGTGTTCAAGGACATCCGGGCTTATCAATGAGTGCACGGCAATGAGCGGCTTGTTTCGATGGCTGAACGCGCCGGCCAATTGGGCCGGTCTGCTGACCGCAACGGGCGTGCTGGTGCTGAAGGCACTGGGCTTTCTCGGTGGCTGGGCCCTGGGCCTGGCGGCGCTCGGCTACGTGGTCGGCCTGGTGGCCGGCGCGCTGTGGTGGGGCTGGCCCAGCACCCAGGAAGACGCCTGGGAAGCGCTGAAGTTCGAGGACGAAGGCGACGCCCGCGAGGCCATGGGCCGGGCGCTGAACGGCGTGCGCGGCCTGACCGAGCACAACCCGGGTGGGCGCATCCCGGCGCCGCTGGCGCAGCGCATCAAGCAGCTCTGCCAGCGGCTTGAAAGCCTGCTCAACCAGTGGGAGCGCAGCAAGGGCCAGCTCAGCCTGCAGGAGACCTTCCACGCGCGCCACATCGCCATCACCTATCTGCCGCAGGCGCTGAACACCTACCTCAGCATCCCGGCGCAGTTCGCCACCACCAAGCTGCTGGCCAATGGCAAGACGGCGCAGACCACCTTCGAGGGCGTGCTGGCCGAGCTGGAGCTGAAGGTGGAGCAGCTCGGCGACGACCTCGCCTCGCAGGACGCCCAGGCCTTCCTGCGCCACAGTGAATTCCTGAAGCAAAAGTTCGGCAGCAAGGACATCGCATGAACACCACGACCGCCACCGCCACCCCCACCTTCACGCTGACCGCCCCCGAGGTCATCACGCCCGTGCAACCTGCCGCCGCCGTCGAAGCGGTGCCGCTGAAGGCCGAGGTCACCGCCAAGGTGGACGAGCAGGTGCGCCGCTTCATCGAGGCGCTGGAAAAGGAAGACCTGCACAGCGAGCCCTTCAAGGCCAAGCTGGACAGCGCCTTCCAGCTCGGCCGGCAGGAGATCAGCTTTGCGGCCAACCTGATGCAGGGCAGCCTGATGCAGCGCAACTTCGTCGGCGCGACGGACACGCCGGCCTACAAGGCGATTGCCGCCATCCGTGGCCAGCTCGACGAGCTCAACCCCGGCAAGGAAGGCGACCTGCTGCAGCCGCGCAAGCTGCTGGGGCTGATCCCGTTCGGCAACAAGCTGGAGGCGTACTTCCGCAAATTCGAGTCCGCCAGTTCGCAGCTGCAGACGGCCATGACCCAGCTCTACGCGGCCAAGGACGACATCCAGAAGGACGTCATCGACATCGAATCCACGCGCGGCAAGCTGTGGGAGGCGATGCAGGCTTTGGCCGCCGCCGCCCGCTTCGCACGCACGCTGGACACGCGCCTGGACGAGCGCGTGCAGCAGCTCAAGGCCAGCGACCCGATGAAGGCCAAGGCGCTGGAACAGGAAGTGCTGTTCTACGCGCGCCAGAACCTGGCCGACATCCAGACCCAGCAGGCCGTCTGCGTGAACGGCTACCTGGCGCTGGACGTGCTGAAAAAGACCGGCCGCGAAATGATGATCGGCTGCGACCGCGTCGCCACCACCGGCATGAGCGCGCTGGCAGTGGCCCAGACGGTGGCGCGCGCCACCGGCAACCAGATCGAGGTCATGAAGATGCTGCAAGGCGTCAACACGACCATCGGCGACCTCATCAACCAGACCGGCACCGCGCTGAACCAGCACGTGGACGCGACGGCCGAGTTCTCGGCCAACCCGATGCTGGGCATCCAGCAGATCCAGTCCATGTTCGACCAGACCTTCCAGGCCATGGACGCGATGGACAACTTCCGCAGCAAGGCCATCGAGACGATGGGCACCAACAACAAGCTGATCCAGGAGCAGTTGGCGCGCTCGGAGACCTACCTGGACCGCGTGCGGCAGCAGCAGGCCAAGGCAGCCATGTCGGGGTCGGCGGCCATCGAGGGGCCGGTCAAGCTCTGAAACGCTTTGGGGGCATTGCATCCATGAGTGGCGGCGGGCGCGTATAAACCGCTCGTCCCATTTCCGGAGATGCCATGACCCGCCCTGCCCTTGCGTTAGCGCTCACCGCCCTGCTCGCCGCCTGCGCCACCGAACCGATGGAGCCGCTTGGCCCGCCGGCCAAGGAGGTGATCTACGCGGTGACTGCGGCCAACCAGCTGATCCAGTTCAACGCCGGCCAGCCACAGAAGACGCTGTCCACGAAGGCGCTGACCGGGCTGGCTGGCGGCGACACGCTGCTGGGCATCGACTACCGCGTCGCCAAGGGCCAGCTGTTCGGCCTGGGCGCCAGTGGGCAGCTCTACCGCATCGACACCAAGACCGGCGCGGCCAGCGCCGTCGGCACGCCCGTGGGTCTGCCCATCGGTGCCACCGAATGGGGCTTCGACTTCAACCCGGCGGTGGACCGTATCCGCGTCGTCAACGATGCCGGCTTCAACATGCGCCTGCACCCCGACACCGGCGCCATCGTCGACGCCGACCCCAACCTGCCAGGGCTGCAAATGGACGGGCGGCTGGTCTTCGATGCGGCGGACGCGGGTGCCAGCAAGGCGGCCGCCGTGGTTGCGGCCGGCTACACCTACAACAAGGACAACGAGAAAATCACGACCAACTACGCACTCGACGGCCGGCAAGGCGTGCTGGTGCACCAGGGCAGCAAGGAAGGTGTGCAGCCGGCGGTGTCGCCCAATACGGGCCGCTTGTTCACGGTGGGCTCGCTAGGCATCGGCCCCTTCGAGCGCGCGACGCTGGACATTTCCGACGTGTCCAATGCAGCGTATTCCGCCGTGACGGCGGGTGGCAAATCGGTCTGGTATCGGGTTGACCTGGCTTCGGGCAAGGCGACGCGCATCGGCACCGTGGCGGGCGGACCAGTCGTTGGCGCGGCCATCGAGCCCTGACGCCAAGTGTGAAATGAAAACGGCGGCCTGACGGCCGCCGTTTTCGTTCCTGCGGCGGTTCAGTGCTGCAGGATCTTCGCGAGGAAGTCCTTGGCGCGCGGCGAACGCTCGTCGGGCTTGCCGAAGAAGTCGGCGCTGCTGCAGTCTTCGACGATCTTGCCGACATCCATGAAGATGACGCGGTTGCTGACCTTCTTGGCGAAACCCATCTCGTGCGTCACGCACATCATGGTCATGCCCTCGTGGGCCAACTGAACCATCACGTCCAGCACCTCACCGACCATTTCGGGGTCAAGCGCTGACGTGGGTTCGTCGAACAGCATGACGATGGGGTCCATCGACAGCGCGCGCGCGATGGCCACGCGCTGCTGTTGGCCGCCGGAGAGCTGGCCGGGGAACTTGTCCTTGTGCGCCGACAGGCCGACGCGGTCCAGCATCTTCAGGCCGCGCACCTTGGCGTCGGCCTGCGAGCGGCCCAGCACCTTGATCTGGGCGATCGTCAGGTTCTCGGTCACCGACAGGTGGGGAAACAGCTCGAAATGCTGGAACACCATGCCGACGCGCGCACGCAGCTTGGGCAGGTTGGTCTTGGGGTCCGAGATGGAAATGCCGTCGACGACGATGTCGCCTTTCTGGAAGGGCTCCAGCGCATTGACCGTCTTGATCAGCGTCGACTTGCCCGAGCCCGACGGGCCGCAGACGACGACCACTTCGCCCTTCTGGATGGTCGTCGTGCAATCGGTCAGCACCTGGAAGGTGCCGTACCACTTGGAAACGTTCTTGATGTCGATCATGGCGTGATGCTCAAGGTCTCAACGGATGATTTGGATCTTGGCCTGCAGGCGGCGGACCAGCATGGACAAGCCGAAGCAGATGACGAAGTAGACGACCGCAGCAACCAGATAGGTCTCGACCGGCCGGTTGAAGTTCTTGCCGGCGACCTCGAAGCCCTTCAGCAGGTCGTAGGCGCCAATGGCGTAGACCAGCGACGTGTCCTGGAACAGGATGATGGTCTGCGTCAACAGCACCGGCAGCATGTTGCGGAAGGCCTGCGGCAGCACGACGAGCTGCATGGTCTGGCGATAGTCCATGCCGACTGCGTAGCCGGCGTGGACCTGGCCCTTGGGCACGCTCTGGATGCCCGCCCGCATGATCTCGGAGTAGTAGGCCGCCTCGAACAGTGTGAAGGTGATCATCGCCGACAGCTCCGCCCCCATGGGCCGGCCGGTCATCAGCGGGATGAGCAGGAAGAACCACAGGATGACCATCACCAGCGGGATGGACCGCAGCGTGTTGACATAGGCTGCGGCCGGCATCACCAGCCAGGGCTTGCCGGACAGGCGCATCAGCGCCAGCAGCGTGCCGATCAGGATGCCGCCGATCATGGCGAACAGCGTCAGCTGAAGCGAGAAGATGAAGCCCTTGGCGACGAAGCTCGAAATGACGCCCCAGCTCAGGAAACCGAAGTCAAGTTGCAGCATCACTTGCTCCCCACCATGCCGGGCACGCGCACCCGGTTTTCGATGAAGAGCGCGATCCGGTTGATCGTGAACGCGGAGATGAAGTACAGGCCCGTGACGCCAAGATAGATCTCGATGTTGCGCGAGGTTTCCTCGCCAGCCTGGATGGAGAACATGGTCAGCTCGGCGATGCTCACTGCGAACGCGACCGACGAGTTCTTGATGATGTTCATGCTCTCGCTGGTCAGCGGCGGGATGACGATGCGGAAGGCCATCGGCAGCAGCACATAACGATAGGTCTGCGGCAGCGTCAGACCCATGGCCAGGCCGGCATAACGCTGGCCCTTGGGCAGGCTCTGGATGCCCGCCTTGACCTGCTCGGCAATGCGGGCGGACGTGAAGAAGCCGAGCGCAAACACCACCAGCAGAAAACTCGGCACCTCGCGCAGGCTGAGGAACAGCGAGGGCAGCACGTGATACCAGAGGAAGATCTGCACCAGCAGCGGGACGTTGCGAAATAACTCCGTCCAGGTATTGCCGATAGCCACCAGCGCACGGCTCGGCGTCGTCCGCAGGATGCCCATCAGTGACCCCACCGACAACGCCACCACCAAGGCCAGCAGCGAGACGCTCAGCGTCCAGCCCCAGGCCGACAACATCCATTGCAGATAGGTGATGTCGCCGCCGCTGCCAAAGCAGCTGGCGATCACCTCACCATCCAGGGTGTTCTTGCAGAACACCTGCCAATCCCAACTCATGGCTTCTCCTTGAGCCTTCTACCTAAAGCAAAGCGGGTGCCAGGCACCCGCTTTGCGGTCGTTCAGACCAACGCGCGAATCACTTCTTCGCGACGTAGTCTTCTGCCGGCTTGTCGTTGGGGTTGGCCCAGGCGTCCTTGGTCGCTGCGGACAGCGGCAGGCCGATCTTGGTGTTGGTCGGCGGGATCGGCTGCATGAACCACTTGTCGTAGATCTTGGCCAGCTCGCCCGCCTTGATCAGCGCCTTGATGCTGTCGTCCACGGCCTTCTTGAAGGCGGGGTCGTCCTTGCGCAGCATGATGGCGATGGGCTCGACGGCCAGCACCTCGCCAACGATCTTGAAGTCCGCCGGGTTCTTGGACGTGGCGATGTTCTTGGCCAGGATGGAGCCGTCCATGACGAACGCGTCAGCGCGGCCCGAATCGAGCAGCAGGAAGCTGTCGGCGTGGTCCTTGCCGTAGACCTCCTTGAAGTCCACGCTCGCAGCGCGCTCATGCTTGCGCAGCGTCTGCACCGAGGTCGTCCCCGTCGTCGTGGCAATGGTCTTGCCGTTGAGCTGATTGATGCCGGTGATGCCCGAGTTCGCCTTCACGGCGATGCGCACTTCCTCGACATAGGTCGTCACGGCGAAGGCGACATCCTTCTGGCGGGCCGCGTTGTTTGTCGTTGAGCCGCATTCCAGGTCGACCGTGCCATTGACGGTCAGCGGGATGCGGTTGGCTGACGTGACCGGCTGGTACTTGATGTCGAGCTTGCCGCCCAACTGCTTGCGCAGGTCGGCCACGACGCGCTCGCAGACATCGATGTGGTAGCCGACGAACTTGCCATCGCCGATGGTGTAGGAAAGACCGGAGGATTCGCGCACACCCATCGTGATCACGCCGCTGTCCTTGATCTTCTTCAAGGTGTCTTGGGCATGCACGGCGGTCACGCCGGCCACCAGGGCTGCGACGAGCAGAACTTTCTTCATGGAGACTCCAACAACAGGAAGTGGATATCGGTAACAGCCGTGAGCAGACCACGCCATAAGGTCAGGCCGAATACGGGTTTACACGATGCATGCACATGCGGGATGAGGTCATGCCGCGGATGAAAGATAGTCCCACAGCGCTTGAGCCGCGGGCTTCTGGCGGCGCGACATTTCGGGCCGCTCGCGGTAGATGCGCAACTCCATGCTGACGCTGAAAGATCCAGGTGCCGCAGCCGGCACCAGACGGCCGCTGACCAGTTCCTTCTGCACCGAGCTGGCGGGCAAGAAGGCGAACCCGTGGCCCTCCAGTGCCATCGCCTTCAAGCCTTCAGCCATGTCGGTTTCGTAGATCGCATCCAGGTTCAGCGCGCAATCGGCTTCCTTGACGATCAGCTCAACGAGGCGGCCGAGATAGGCGCCGGCTGCGTAGCTCAGGAAGGGAATCTTCTGGCCCAGCCTGCCCGGCAGGCGAAACAACGGCTCGCCCTGCGCGTCGGCCCTGGCGTAGGGCGACAGCGTCTCATGACCCAGCGACGCCATCTGGTAGCGCTCCGGGTCCAGTTGCAGCGGCTGGCTGGCGTGGTGATAAACCAGCAGCAGGTCGCAATTGCCCTCGCTGAGCTGCAGCATCGCGTCATGCACATTGGCCGCGTTGAGCCGGCACTTGATCGCGCCGAAGCCCCGGCGCAGGCCCATCAGCCAGTGCGGAAAAAAGCTGAAGGCCAGCGAGTGCGGCACGGCAAACTCGATCATGTCGAGATCCGACGCCTGGTGGCTGCGCAACATGTTGCGCGTCGCCTGCAAGTTGCCGAGCAGGTCGACCGCCTGCGCCAGCAGCGTGGTGCCAGCCGCAGTCAGCCGTGTCGGATATGAGGAGCGGTCGACGAGATCGACCCCCGCCCACGCCTCCAGCGCCTGGATGCGGCGCGAGAACGCCGGTTGGGTCACATGACGCAGCTGAGCCGAGCGGGAAAAGCTGCGCGTCTCGGCCAGGCTGACGAAGTCTTCAAGCCATTTGGTTTCCACCGGAGGCAGTGTAGCGATGGCCAATCACGGCCCACCGGGCGGCTTCTTCGAGCGTCGCCAACCCACCCCCCTAAGCGCGGCCCCTAGGTTGCCTCGTCCCCCTCAACTGAAGGGGCGCAGCCAGGCCGGACAGGAGGTCGCTTGTTTACAGTCCGGCACACAAACCCAACTCAAACAAACCCTGGACGGAGAACGCCATGCGCGCGACGAGCAAAATTCTGGCACTCGCCTTGACGGCAGCCCTGCAACCGGCGGTCGCGGGGGTGGTGTCGCTCGATTTCGAGCACGAAACTTCCGTCAGCAAGGTCGGCAATTTCTACGCCGCCCAAGGCGTTACTTTCACCGGCGATGCATGGTCGATTGGTTCGAACCAGAACCGCTGCCCCGGCATTGCGTCCTTCTCGCGCACCGGCAGTTGCGGTGGGCTGCTACTTGGCGTCAACCCGCTGGACGCCCCAGGCACCAATGCCAGCTTCACGATCAACTTCACTAAAGACATCGTCGACTTCTCGTTTGTCTACGGCATTGTGTCGATATCCAACGTGACAATCGAGGTATTCGACGCCCTAGACGGCAAGGGCCACCTCTTGCAGTCGTTGAACGGACTGAGCGGCGACGCCTGTGACACCGGCGTTTTGAGCTTTTGCGAGCCCAACTGGTACTCCACCAGCATCAAGTTCAGCGGTGTGGCCAAGTCGATCATGGTCACTGGTGTCGACCAGGGCCTGATGATGGACGATTTGCGGTTCGTCACGCGAGATGCCCCTTCCGGCGAACTGCCCGAGCCGGCCAGCATGGCCCTGGCGATCAGCGCCTTGGGCGCCCTAGCCTGGTCTCGCAAACGCGCCACGCGCTGAGAGCGCTTCACTTCTAGAACGACCGCCGCGGCGGTCGTTTTTCTTTGTGCCGCGCAGTTGTCGTCGGCCGCATCAGAGGACTTGAATCGCCACATCTCATCCCTATAATCCTCTGCTGCTAGCACTCACCAATCGTGAGTGCTAACGAATCGGGCGGATTTCCGAGCCCAGTTCTTTCGGCAAGTCGAAGCTAGAAGCTGCGACCACCGCGTTACAACCTTGAAGGAGATTCCATGAAGCTGCGCCCCCTGCACGATCGCGTGATCGTTCGCCGTCTGGAGCAAGAAACCAAGACCGCCTCGGGCATCGTCATCCCCGACAACGCCGCCGAGAAGCCCGACCAGGGTGAAGTCCTGGCCGTCGGCCCGGGCAAGCGCAACGACAAGGGTGACTTCGTGGCGCTGAACGTCGTCGTTGGCGACCGCGTGCTGTTCGGCAAGTACTCCGG
Organism: Pelomonas sp. Root405; assembly: GCF_001425165.1. Classification (GTDB taxonomy): domain Bacteria; phylum Pseudomonadota; class Gammaproteobacteria; order Burkholderiales; family Burkholderiaceae_C; genus Pelomonas. The sequence continues at coordinate 595,792 of NZ_LMDU01000001.1, read as the reverse complement.
CCAGACCGTCAAGGTCGACGGCGACGAACTGCTGGTCATGCGCGAGGAAGACCTCTTCGCCGTCGTTCAGAAGTAATGCGTCGAGGGCAGACCGTCACCTACCTGGTGATGCTCTCTCCTCACTGATTCGGACGTCGACACATCGACTCTGACCCCACTAGATTTGGAGAATACAAATGGCAGCAAAAGACGTGATCTTTGGCGGCGAGGCTCGTGCCCGCATGGTTGAAGGCGTGAACATCCTGGCCAACGCGGTCAAGGTGACCCTGGGCCCCAAGGGCCGCAATGTCGTGCTGGAGCGCTCCTTCGGCGCCCCGACCGTGACCAAGGACGGTGTGTCCGTGGCCAAGGAAATCGAGCTGAAGGACAAGCTGCAGAACATGGGCGCGCAGATGGTCAAGGAAGTCGCTTCCAAGACGTCTGACAACGCTGGTGACGGCACCACCACCGCCACGGTCCTGGCCCAGGCCATCGTCCGCGAAGGCATGAAGTACGTGGCCGCCGGCATGAACCCGATGGACCTGAAGCGCGGCATCGACAAGGCAGTCACCGCCCTGGTCGCCCAGCTGAAGGCCGCCTCCAAGGCCACCACCACCTCCAAGGAAATCGCGCAGGTCGGCACGATCTCGGCCAACAGCGACTCCGAAGTCGGCCGCATCATTGCCGAGGCGATGGACAAGGTTGGCAAGGAAGGCGTCATCACCGTTGAAGACGGCAAGAGCCTGGACAGCGAACTGGACGTCGTCGAAGGCATGCAGTTCGACCGCGGCTACCTGTCGCCCTACTTCATCAACAACCCCGAGAAGCAAGCCGCGCTGCTGGACAACCCCTTCGTCCTGCTGTTCGACAAGAAGATCTCGAACATCCGCGACCTGCTGCCCACGCTGGAGCAAGTGGCCAAGGCCGGCCGCCCGCTGCTGATCATTGCCGAAGAAGTCGAAGGCGAAGCCCTGGCAACGCTGGTGGTCAACACCATCCGCGGCATCCTGAAGGTGGTCGCCGTCAAGGCGCCTGGCTTCGGTGACCGCCGCAAGGCCATGCTGGAAGACATCGCCATCCTGACGGGCGGCAAGGTCATCGCCGAAGAAGTCGGCCTGACGCTCGAGAAGGTCACGCTGGCCGACCTGGGCCAGGCCAAGCGCGTCGAAGTGGGCAAGGAAAACACCACCATCATCGACGGCGCCGGTGCTGCTGCCGACATCGAAGCGCGCGTCAAGCAAGTGCGCATCCAGATCGAGGAAGCCACCAGCGACTACGACCGCGAGAAGCTGCAAGAGCGCGTGGCCAAGCTGGCCGGCGGTGTTGCCGTCATCAAGGTCGGCGCTGCCACCGAAGTCGAGATGAAGGAAAAGAAGGCCCGCGTCGAAGACGCGCTGCACGCCACGCGCGCAGCCGTTGAAGAAGGCATCGTGGCCGGTGGCGGCGTCGCGCTGCTGCGCGCCAAGCAAGCCGCTGGCGCCATCAAGGGCGACAACGCTGATCAAGACGCCGGCATCAAGCTGGTCCTGCGCGCCATCGAAGCGCCGCTGCGCGAGATCGTCTACAACGCCGGTGGCGAAGCCTCCGTCGTCGTCAACGCCGTGCTGGCCGGTTCGGGCAACTACGGCTTCAACGCCGCCAACGACACCTATGGCGACATGATCGAAATGGGCATCCTGGACCCGACCAAGGTGACGCGCACTGCCCTGCAGAACGCTGCCTCCGTCGCGTCGCTGATGTTGACGACCGAAGCCATGGTGGCTGAGTCGCCGAAGGAAGAAGCTGCTGGCGGCGGCATGCCTGGCGGCATGGGCGGCATGGGTGGCATGGGCGGTATGGACATGTAATCGGTACGGCATTCGGCTACTGCGCAGGCGCTGGACGGCGCTGCAGTGCTCACCGCACGAGAGTGCGGTTCCGCGCTTCACACCGCCCAGCACCTGCTCGCTACGCCGACTGCCGCACCGACCGGGTCGCTTGGCGACTGTCGTGTCAAACGAAAAGGGGCTGCTCGCGCAGCCCCTTTTCCATTGACGCTTGAAGCTCAATCGTTGGCGCGCGTGGCCGAGCGCTTCAGCGTATAGGCCAGGCCGATGCCGTAGCTGGCGCCCGTCGTCTGCCGCACCAGTGGGCTGGCGCGGTTGGCGGCGTCGGCCACGCTGTCGAGGCGGCCAAAGGCATAGAGCCGGAGGTCCGGTGTGGCATTCATGCTCAGGCTGGCGCCCAATCGCCAGGCGATCAGACCGGCGCGTGCCTCGAAGGCGGGTCGGTCCAGCCGCACGTCGCCCGCGTCAACCTCGTAGAACGTCGCTCCCAACCGCCGGTCACCGAGCACCGCGCCCACGCTGGCGCCATAACCCCACCGGCCCGAGTCGGTGCGTCGCTGGATGCCGACTTCCGGCTCGAAGCTGAAGCCGCGATGCCGGCCCGGGTTGCGGGCCTCAAAGACAGCTCGCAGCGGCAGCTCCACGGTGATGCGGTCACGGGCGCTGCGACCGTTAGGAAACCAGCGCGCCACCGGCCCGGCCTCCAGCAGCGTACCCAGCCGCGCCATGCCTTCGCGCGCGCGCAGCGTCTCGGATCCAGAACTCAGCGACCCGCCGAATGACACGTCCAGCTCGAAACTCTCCGTGCGCACGGCGCGCAACCCGGCGCCATTGCCGTCGGCGCGCAGCAGCTTGCCGCGATAGATCAGGTAGGGCAGCACCAGCGCCCGCCGCGCCTGCTGGTCGGACCCGGGGTAGGCCTGTTGCGAGACGCCGACCGCGCCGACACCCAATTCCCAAAGCGGCAAATCCGGGCGACGCGGCGTGGCGCCGTCGTCGGCGTGGGCCGTGGCGGCAACGAAGCTCACGGCAAGCAGTAGAGGTTTCATGGCGATGCGGTTGAGGTGACGCCGCATCATGCCGTCATCGCTGCCAGCAGGTCGTCAGCGAGGCGATCAGCATCGCAGAGCGGGCTGGTCGCCATGCGCTCACGCAAGCCCGCGCGCAGCGCTGCGAGCCCCACACGATCCTGTGACCGGGCCTGCGCCAGCCGCAGGAAGTCCGCCTCGTCGGTCGCGATCCAGCCCTGTCCCAAGCCCAAGGTCTGCATGAAGCTCAGGCCCTGTCGCGAAATCGGCGCGGGCCCAGGCAGCGTCAGAACCGGCACGCCCATCCACAAGCCGTCCAGCGTCGTCATGCCGCCACCGTGCGGGAAGGGGTCGAGCGCGATGTCGACACGGCCGAAGGCGGCCAGGTAGTCGGCCAGCGGCCCGGGACCCTCCAGCACCAAGCGCGCTGCGTCTCCGGGCCAGCGGGCGATCAACGCGGCGCGCTCGGCCTCGTGCTGCAGGCCGGGCGCCTTCAGCAGCAGCCGGCTGTGGGGCACGGCATCCAGCAACCGCGCCCACAGCGCCAGCACCTCGTCACCCAGCTTGTGCAGCGCGTTGAAGCTGCCAAAGCACAGCTCGCCGTCGCGCTGCGTGACCGCTGGCGCATCAGCCGGCGGCGCGTAGACCGTGAAACTGTTTGGCAGACGCAGCAGCCGCTCGACGAACCCAGCCTCGGCATTCGGCGGCAGCAGCCAGCGGTCGCCGATGAAGCCGTCCATCGCCGCCAACCCCGTGCTCCCGGCGTAGCCCAGCCAGCTGAACTGCCGCGGCGCCGGCCGGCGCGCAAACGCACCCAACCGGTGGCCGCCCGTGTGGCCGCTCAGGTCGATCAGCAAGTCGACACCCTCGGCGGCGATGCGCGATGCCAGCGTCGCATCGTCCCAAGCCGCCACATCCTGCCAGCGCGGCGCGGCGGCGCGCAGTCGCTGCGTCAGCGCGTCGTCGGCGCGGTGGCTGGCGTAGACATGCAGTTCGCAACGCTGCGCCAGTGCCGGCAACCAGGCCTCGGCCAGGCGACCGACCGGATGGCTGCGCAGGTCGGCCGACACCAGGCCGACGCGCAGCGGCCCCGGCGCACGAGCGGGTCGCACGACGGCCGGCGCCTGGACCACTTGCCCAAAGCGCCCCGCTTCATCCTTCAGCGGCCCCGCGTCCTCGGCGTGCGCTTGCCGATAGGCCCTCAACAGCAGGCGGTCACTGCGCGCGGTCAGCAGCGCCGGGTCGGTGTCGATGAGGCGGCTCAGCACGACATCGGCCTCTTCGAGATCGCCCCGCCGCTTCAGCGCCTGCGCCAGATTGCTCAGCGCCTGCGGCGACAAGGGTGTCTCGGCCAAGGCCTGTCGATAGGCGGCAACGGCCTCGATGACGCGGCCGTCCCGCAGCCGGAGCCCGCCCAGATTGCCCAGCACGGCCGCGCGCCGTTCACCGGTCAGCCCCATGGCGAGCGCCGCGCCCAGCACGGCTTCGCCGCGCGATGGCTGCAGCAGCGCCAAGTTGCAGGCCGCCTCCGCATGGCCGGCGTCCAAGGCCAGCACGCGTTCCCACGCTTGGGCTGCCGCGTCAGCAGCCCCGCTCTCGTTCAACAGGTTGCCGAGCATGAACCAGGGCTCCGGGCGTTCTGGCGCCAGGGCGACGGCTTGGCGCAGCCGAGTGATCGCATCGACTGGGCGCCCGGCTGCGGCGAGTGCCGTTGCGGCATGCACATGCAGGCCGGCATCGCGAGGCTGCGCAGCGACGGCTTGTTCGAAGGCCAGCGCGGCGTCCACATGACGCCCGAGCGCCAGCAGCGCCCGTCCGCGGTTGCCCAATGCCGCCACCAGCCCAGGCTGAAAGGCCAGCGCCCGGTCGAAGGCAGCCAGCGCCTCGGCCGGCTCCTGCAGGGCCAGCAGGGCGTTGCCCAGGTTGTTGTGCGCGCCGGCCAGCCGCGGCTGCAGGCGAAGCGCCTGTTCGTAGGACCTGCGCGCCTCGGCCCAGCGGCCTCGGCCCGCCAGCAGGGCGCCCAGATTGGCCGCCAGCTCAGCGTCGGCCGGCCGCAGCGTCATCGCGCGCTCCAACGCTGGCAGCGCGTCCTCGCCGAGCATCTGCTGGGCGACGGACAGGGCTTTCCAGAGTTCGCCGTCCTGCGGCCGCCCAGCGAGCAGGCTGCGCGCCCGCGCGGCCATTTCGGCATGCCGCCCAGCCTGAAAAAGCGTGAAAAGGTCCTGAATTGCGGCGTCTGCCATATGGTTCGGGGGTCGGTAAGAGAGGGCAACACGCCGGAGCGCACCAGGTTGGCGCCGGATAATCGCATCGCCCCGCCCTAACGCCACCCATGCGCTCCAGCCTGCATCCTCACGAACTGCTCGACCACGCGTTGACAGAGGCCGGCCCTCTGGCCCGCGAACTGCTGAACGTCGTGCAGGACGAGCTAGACGCCCAGCCTCAGCACTACCCGCTGCGCGAGGGCTGGCGCAAGGCGCGCGGCCATTTCGCGGCCGATTTTGAAGGCAGGCTGATCGAGATGCTACAGGCCGGCCGCCGCGGCGACGACCCGCTGCACCGCGCATCCTCGCAGCTGGGCGGGCTGGAAAGCCTCAGCCTCGTCGACGAGCATCAGGCGCTGCAGGACGTCGCCATCGCCCATGTCGCGCGCACGTCCGAGGAATTGAGCCGGGCCGAGCTGCACCAGATCGGCAACTTCTTCGCCGCGCTGCGGGGCATCGCGCGGGCCCGCGAACGCGACAACCCGCTGCGCCCCGCCCTCTACGCCCATGCGCTCCACCATGCGTTGGCGTCCAGCCCGCTCGCCGCCCAGGCGCAGTACGAGCTGATGCGCGTCGCGGCCATGCCGCTGGCCCGCGCCTTGCACCGCCTCTACACCGAGGCCTGCGCCACGCTGCGCGATGCCGACATCAGCGACATGGTGGCCTCGCACGGCCACGCCCAGACCGATCCGCTGGCCCATCAACGCCTGGCCGCCGCGCGCGGCGTCAGCACGCGGCCGACAACCCACGGCACGCTGGACGGCCTGCTGCGCCGTGTCGACGTCGTCAACTCGCGGCCTCAAGGCTTGAGCGGTTTCGGCGCGGCCACACAGCGCGACCCGCTGGCGCCGGCGCCCTTCGTGCGCACTACCGGGCCGGACATGCTCAGCCGGCTCTATGACCAGATCCTGGCCGATCCGCGCCTGCTGCCGCCGATGAAGGCCTTGCTCGCGCGGCTCCAGATTGCCGTCGTGCGCCTGGCGCGCAGCGACGCCATGCTGCTGCGCCGCCAGGACCACCCGACCTGGGCGCTGCTGAACCGCGTCGCCGCCCACGGCATGGCCTTCGAGCGCGCCGACGACGACCGCCTCGTCGACTTCGTGCGCTTCATGGACGCCGAGGCGCAGCTGCTCGTTGATGCACCGACGCCCACCGCGGCCTTGTTCCAGCAAGTACTGGCGCGTGTCGATGCGCGCATCGATGCGCAGGCCCGCCAGAGCAGCGAGCGCAATGCGGTCGCGCTGGCGGCGCTGGAACGCGAACATCAGCGCCACGACTGGCGCGAACTACTGCGCGAGCAGATCGACCACCAGATCGCCGATGCGCCGCTGGGCCCGCGCATGCATCGCTTCCTGCAGACGAGCTGGGTCGACGTCATCGTCACGGCCATGGTGCGCCACGGCCGCGATTCGCGCGAGGCGCAGGCGGCCATGGAGATGGTCGATGCCGTGCTCGACAGCCTCACCACGCCGCGCGACCTCGGCGACCGCGATGCCCTGCGCATGCGACTGCCGGTGCTCGTCGAGCGCCTCGTCACCGGCTGCGACAGCATCCAACTGCCCGAAGCCAAGCGTGAGCCGCCGCTGACCGAGCTGGCAGCCCAGCATGCCCGCCTGCTGCGCGGACTGCCCGCCGTCGAGCCGGCCGAGCACCGGCCTCCAAAGCCCAAGACGGCCGCCTCGCCGAGCGCCGCGCCGTCGGCCGACGAGATCGTGCAGCGCCTGATGGAAGAGCGCGATTCCCAGGTGCCGTCGCACTGGCTGAGTGCCGACGTCGACCGCGGCGAGCTGCCCACGGTGCCGGTTCAGCTCTACAACGAACATGACTCGCCCGATGCCCGCGCCGCGCTTCAGCGTTGGATCGACGGCCTGCAGATCGGCCGGTGGTGCCACATGTTCATCCAGGGCAACTGGCACACCGCGCAGGTCGCCTGGATCAGCGAGGGACGTCAGTTCATGCTCTTCGTCGGGCGCGATGCCGACGCGCGCATGCCGCTGACCCGCCGCGCGCTCGAAGCGCTGCTGGCCAACGGCCTGATCACGGCGCTGGAAGACGACAGCGTCGTCCAGCGCGCTGTCGACACGCTGATGAGCGACCTCGACGGCGGCTAGACGCGCTCCGATCAGTCGGCCGGCTGATCGGCCTCCGCCGTCGGCACGGCTTCGGGCAGCCGATGCGCCAGCACCCATTCACGCAGCGCAACGGCCACGTCGCCGACGCCGCTTTTCTTCAGCGCCGAGAACAGCGTCACGGCGACGTCGGAATGCTCGGTCGTCATGCCGGCCAGGAACTCGCTCGTCGCGCGCAGCGCCGCGTCGGCTTCCTTGCGGTTGAGCTTGTCGGACTTGGTCAGCAGCACCAGCAACCGGATCTCGCCCGTCGCGACGCGAGCCGCAACGAACTCCAGCAATTGTTTGTCGAGATCGGTCAGGCCCAGGCGCGAGTCCACCATCAGCACCACGCCAGACAGGCTGCGGCGCACTTCCAGGTAATCGGCCATGACCTTCTGCCAGCGCAGCTTGGCGGCCTTGGCCACGGCCGCGTAGCCGTAGCCCGGCAGGTCGGCGAACAGCGCGTCGGCCGCGTCCTTGGGGCCGAGTTCGAAAAGGTTGATGTGCTGGGTGCGGCCGGGCGTCTTGGAAGCGAAGGCGAGGCGCTTCTGCTGCGCCAGTGTGTTGATGGCGGTGGACTTGCCGGCGTTGGAGCGGCCGACGAAGGCAATCTCAGGCAGGTCGGTGGCCGGCAGGTGCACGAGCTGGCTGGCGGTGGTCAGGAAGCGCGCTGTGTGCGTCCAGCCCAGGGCCAGCTTCTCGGTGACGATCTCGGGCGTGTTGTCGGTGATGGCTTCAGCCTCGGGAATGGGTTCGGTCATGGCTAGGTCGGAGGCTGTGATTCAGCATTGTAAAATTCTCGGGTTGCGCCCTTTGAGACCGAATAAATCCATGAAGACTGTCGCCTTCCTCCTGTCGAGTCTGTTGCTGGCCGCCACGGCCCAGGCTGCGAACGAGCCCGCCGCCATGGCCAAGCCCGACCTCGCCAAGGGCGGCGCCATCTCCACCCAGGTCTGCGCGGCCTGCCACACGGCCGATGGCACGCGCGGCAGCCCCGCCAACCCCATCATCGCCGGCCAGCACGCCGAGTACCTGGTCAAGCAGTTGGTCGAGTTCAAGACCGGCAAGCGCAAGAACCCCATCATGCAGGGCATGGCGGCACCGCTGTCGGAAGAGGACATCCGCAATGTGTCGGCCTTCTACGCGGCCAAGACCGCCAAGCCGGGTTTTGCCAAGAACAAGGACAGCGTCGCCCTGGGCGAGAAGATCTACCGCGGCGGCATCGCCGACCGGCAGGTGCCGGCCTGTGCAGGCTGCCATGCGCCCAACGGCGCCGGCATGCCGGCCCAGTACCCGCGCCTGGGCGGCCAGCATGGCGACTATGTGGAGGCGCAGATGACGGCCTTCCGCAGTGGCGCGCGCGCCAACAACCCGGTGATGACGACCGTCGCCTCCAAGATGAACGACAAGGAAATCAAGGCCGTTTCCGACTACATCGCCGGCCTGCGCTGAACCTCGCGACCGCCTCGCGGAACGAAGGCCGGTGTTCCGCACCGGCCTTTTTTTCTGGGCCCGCTACCCGCCACCGCGTTTGATGTCCTCCACCACCTCCCACCCCCCCATCGCCCGCGAACTGCTGGACCTGCTGTCGTCCATGCGCTTCGCGATCACGCTGCTCAGCGTGATCTGCATCGCCTCGGTCATCGGCACCGTGCTGCGCCAGAGCGAGCCGATGGGCAACTACATCAACCAGTTCGGCCCGTTCTGGGCCGAGGTGTTCGGGCGCGTCGGCCTGTACACCGTCTACAGCGCGCCCTGGTTCCTCGCCATCCTCGCCTTCCTGGTGCTGTCGACCAGCCTGTGCATCGCCCGCAATGCACCCAAGATCCTGGTCGACCTGCGCAGCTACAAGGAAGGCGTGCGCGAGCAGTCGCTGCAGGCCCACCATCACAAGGCCATCGGCGAGGTGCACAGCAACCCGCCGATGGCGCTGGCCGAGATCGGTGCGACGCTGACCCAGTTCGGCTGGAAGGCCCGCGTCCAGCAGCGCGACCACGGCACCATGATCGCGGCGCGACGCGGCGCGGCCAACAAGATCGGCTACCTCGCGGCCCATTCGTCCATCGTGCTCATCCTGATCGGCGGCGTGCTGGATGGCAACGCCATGGTGCAGCTGGCAATGTGGCTGCAGGACAAGCAGCTCTACACCGGCTCGGGTTTCGTCGCCGAGATCAAGCCGGAGCACCGGCTGTCCACCGCCAACCCGAGCTTCCGCGGCAATGTCTCGGTGACCGAGCAACAGCGCCAGGGCATCGCCGTGCTCAGCCTGCCCAGCGGCGTCGTGCTGCAGGACCTGCCCTTCGACATCGAACTCAAGAAGTTCAACGTCGACTACTACTCCACCGGCATGCCCAAGAGCTTTGCCAGCGACATCGTCATCCATGACGGCGACGAGCGGCGCGAGGCCACCGTCAAGGTCAACGAGCCGGTCATCCACAAGGGCCTGGCCATCTACCAGAGCAGCTTCGAGGACGGCGGTTCCAAACTCAAGCTGCAGGTGCTGCCGCTCACGGGCGGCAAGCCCGGCCCCATCGAGGGCCGCGTCGGCAGCAAGATGGCATTCGGCGACCAGACGCTGGAGCTCGACGGGTTGCGCGTCATCAACGTCGAGAACCTGGCCGGCGACAGCGCCAACCCCAGCGGCGTCGACGTGCGCAAGGTCGACCTCGGCGAACGCCTGAGCAAGCACCTCGGCAGCGGTGCCAAGGGCGACACGACCAAGACACTGCACAACGTCGGACCCAGCTTCAGCTACAAGCTGCGCGACGCCGCCGGCCAGGCGCGTGAATACAGCAACTACATGCTGCCGGTCGAGCTCGACGGCCAGAAGCTCTTCCTCGCCGGCATGCGCGACACGCCGGCCGAGAACTTCCGCTATCTGCGCATGCCGGCCGATGAGAACGGCGACCTGACCGGCTGGCTGCGCCTGCGCCAGGCGCTGGCCGAGCCGGCCCTGCGCGACGCCGCCGCGCGCCGCTACGCCGTGTCGGCCACGCCACCCAATCAGCCCCAGCTGACGCCGCAGCTGCAGCTCACCGCCCAGCGCGCACTGACGCTTTTCTCCGGCGCCGCCGCCCAGCCTGGCGACGAGGTGAAGGGCGGCCTGCCCGCGCTGTCGCAGTTCATCGAACGCGACGTGCCCGAGGCCGACCGCCAGCGCGTCTCCGAGGTGCTGCTGCGCATCCTCAACGGCAGCCTGTTCGAGCTGAACCAGCTCGCTCGCGAACGCGCCAGCCTCAAGCCGGCCACGGCCGACACCACCACGCAGGCCTTCATGACGCAGGCGGTGCTGTCGCTGTCCGACAGCCTCTACTACCCAGCGCCCATGCTGCTGCAACTGCAGGACTTCGAGCAGGTGCAGGCCAGCGTCTTCCAGATCGCGCGCGCACCCGGCCAGAAGCTGGTCTACCTGGGTGCCATCCTGCTCATCATTGGCGTTTTCGCGATGCTCTACATCAAGGAGCGGCGGCTGTGGGTCTGGATCGCGCCCAGTGCCGACCCGGGCAGCTCGCATATCCGTATGGCCATGTCGAGCACGCGTGAATCGCCCGACAACGCTACGCTCTTCGCCCAGATCAAGGCTGCTGTCTTGAAGGACTCCGCATGAATACCACCACCTTCGACCTGCCGCGCCGCCATGCGCTGCAGCGCCGCGACGTCTTCGACTGGCTGTTCGCCGCCCTGGTGCTGCTTGGTGGCGGCTATGCCTTCAGCCGCTACAACGGCAGCATGGACGTCTACGAGCAGGGCATCCTGCTGTTCGCCCTGCCCTCGCTGATCGCGCTGGGCTGGTTCTGGAAACCGCTGCGCGCGCTGAGCCTGGCGGTCGGTGCCGCCACGCTGCTGGCCATCGCGCTGTACGCCAGGCAGACCGACGGCTTCGGTGCCGACCTCGCCGCGGGCGAGCAGGTGTTCTTCCTGAAATACATGCTGTCCAGCCAGAGCGCCATCCTGTGGATGAGCCTGCTCTTCACGATGAGCATGCTCTTCTACTGGGGCGGCTTCTTCACGCGCGCCGGCAACAGCAGCGCCGCCGAGGCCATCGGCTCCAAGCTGGCCTGGGGCGGCGTCTTCATGGCCCTGGTCGGCACCCTCGTGCGCTGGTACGAGAGCCACCAGATCGGCGCCGACATCGGCCACATCCCCGTCAGCAACCTCTACGAAGTCTTCGTGCTGTTCTGCTGGATGACGACGCTGTTCTATCTCTACTACGAGCAGCGCTTTGCGACGCGTGCGCTGGGCGCCTATGTGATGCTCGTCGTCAGCGCGGCGGTCGCCTTCCTGCTCTGGTACACGCTGGAGCGTGGCGCGCAGGAGATCCAGCCGCTGGTGCCGGCCCTGCAGAGCTGGTGGATGAAGATCCACGTGCCTGCCAACTTTGTCGGCTACGGCGCGTTCGCGCTGGCGGCCATGGTGGCCCTGGCCTATCTGCTGAAGACGGCGACGACGCGCGCCCTCGTCATCGGCCTGATCGCCATGCCGATCGCCATCGTCGCGCTGATCCTGGCGGTGCGCTTCGGCGCGACGCTGGAGGCCGCCACCATCACCGGCATGGACGGCTGGGCGCGCAAGATCGCCGGCGTCGCCGTGTTCCTGGGGCTGGCCGTCGCACTGCGAGGCCGGCTGAGTGCGCGCCTGCCCGAGCTGCCCCAGCTCGACGACCTCATGTACAAGGCCATCGCGCTGGGCTTTGCCTTCTTCACCATCGCCACCATCCTGGGCGCCTTCTGGGCGGCAGAGGCCTGGGGCGGCTACTGGAGCTGGGACCCCAAGGAAACCTGGGCGTTGATCGTCTGGCTGAACTACGCGGCCTGGCTGCACATGCGGCTGATGAAGGGTTTGCGCGGTGCCGTGTCGGCCTGGTGGGCGCTGGTGGGGCTGCTGGTGACGACCTTCGCCTTTCTGGGCGTCAACATGTTCCTCTCAGGGCTGCACAGCTACGGCGAGCTCTGAGCGCTGTCTCAGCCCTGCTGACGGCGCAACAGCTTGACGCGGTACATCGCCGCATCGGAATCGCGCAGCACCTGCTCGGCGCTGCATTGATGCGGGTCAAGGCAGGCCACGCCGACGCTGGCACCGGCGTAGTCGATGCTGACCGCCGCCGCGGCATAGCGGCCCACGGTGGCCGCGGCCAGCCTGTCCTGCAGCAGCCGCGCCGCGGCCATGCCGTCGGCGCCCAGCGTGGGGCCCAGGCCGATGACGACGAACTCGTCGCCACCCATGCGCGCCAGCACGTCACCGCCGCGCAGCGCCGTGTTCAGACGCGCGGCAATGCCGCACAGGAATTCATCGCCGGCGTCATGGCCATGGCTGTCGTTGACCTGCTTGAAGCCGTCCAGGTCGATGGCGCCGGCCAGCAACCAGCTGCCGGTGCGCTGGGCCAGTGACTTGAGGCGTGCCAGCTCCTGCATCAACGCGCGCCGGTTGGGCAGGCCGGTCAGCGGGTCGGTCAGGGCCTGCGTGAGCAGCTCGGCGTTGACATGCTGCAGCTTCTCGACGAGGCGCTCACGCGTCACGTGTTGTTCGATGAGGCGGGCAAACAAGCGCAGCGCATGTTCGGCCGTGTCGCTCAAGGGGCGGCGCTGGGAGCTGGCTGCGCACAGCGTGCCATACAGGCCGCCGTCGTCGGTGCGCACCGGCGTGCTGACATAGGTCTGAATGCCCAGATCGCGTGCCGCGCCGGAGTCGCCCCAGATGCCGGCGACGTCGTCGGTGAAGGGCCGGCCTTCATCAAGCGCGCGCTTGCACAGCGTGTCGCCCCAGGGCACGGACAGGCCCTCCGGGATCTGCAGGTCGCGCGAGTTGCGCGCATAGACGACGTGCTGCAGGCCCTCGGCCACATCGATGGTCGTCAGATAGGTCGACTCCAGGCCCGTGACGGCCTCCAGCATCTCCAGCAGCGGCCGGGTCAGTTCTTCCAGCGTGCGGGCCCGTGAGACCGATTCGGAGAGCTGGGCGAAGAAGGAGTCCATGTCTTGGGTCGTTAGCGTTGCCGCCGCCAAGGTTAGCCGACTGGCAGCGCGGTTTCGTACTTGACCTCGCGCAGCACGACGTTGCTGCGCACGCTGGAGACGCCGGGCAGCTTGAAGATGTGCTGCTGCAGGAAAAGGTCGTAAGCCTTCATGTCGGCCGCCACCACCTTGATGACGTAGTCGGCCTCACCCGTGATGGCATGGCATTCGATGATCTCGCGCCGGCTGCCGATGAGGCGCTCGAACTGGTCCACCGCGCCCTCGCTGTGCCGCACCAGGCTGACATGGGCGAGCACGAGGATGGACAGGCCGACCTTCTCGCGGTCCACCAGCACGACCTGGCTGCGGATGACGCCGCGATCCTCCAGCTCCTTGACGCGGCGCCACACCGGCGTGGCGGACAGGCCGACCTTCTCGGCCAGGGCCTGCACCGACAGCCGCGCGTCCGTCTGCAGTGCTTCGAGGATCTGCAGGCTGGCGCGGTCGAACTCGTTCGTTTCCATAATTCCTTCAGTTGGAGAAGAATCATCTCATTGACCCGGCATTCGACCGGCATTGAGGCAAGTTCCTCCGCGCCCTAGGCGGAAGAATTTCTCCCTCTTCTGGAGCCCCGATGTCCGCCACTGCCACGCCCAGCCTGCGCCCCTACCAGCTCAGCGACAACCTCGCCGCAACGACCGGCGCGGTCTTCCTGACCGGCACCCAGGCCCTCGTGCGCCTGCTGCTCGCGCAGAAGGTACAGGACGAGCGTGCCGGGCTGAAGACGGCCGGCTTCGTCAGCGGCTACCGCGGCTCGCCGCTGGGCATGGTGGACCAGCAGTTGTGGAAGGCCAAGAAGTTCCTGGCCGCCGCCCACGTCGAGTTCCTGCCTGCCATCAACGAGGACCTGGCCGCCACCGCCTGCCTGGGCGTGCAGCGCGTCGGGCTTGACCCGCAGCGCACGGTCGATGGCGTGTTTGCGATGTGGTACGGCAAGGGCCCGGGAGTGGACCGCTCCGGCGACGCGCTCAAGCACGGCAACGTCTATGGCACGAGCACGCTGGGCGGCGTGCTGGTCGTCTGCGGCGACGACCACGGCTGCGTGTCCAGCAGCACGCCGCACCAGAGCGACCAGGCGCTGCAGGCCTGGAGCATGCCGCTGGTGCATCCGGCCAACGTGGCCGAATACCTGGAGTTCGGCCTCTATGGCTGGGCGCTGTCCCGCTTCTCGGGCGCCTGGGTCGGGTTCAAGGCGATCTCCGAAGTCGTCGAGAGCGGCATGACGGTCGACCTGGACGCGGTGGCGCTGGACTTCGAGCACCCGGTCGACTTCGTGGCGCCGACCGACCTGCACATCCGCTCGGTGGACCTGCCGTCACTCGAACTGGAATCACGACTGGCGCACAAGCTCGACGCGGTGCGCGCCTTCGCCAAGGTCAACAGCATCGACAAGCACATCGTCACCAGCCCCGCCGCCACGCTCGGCATCGTGACGGTCGGCAAGGCGCACTACGACTTCATGGAAGTGCTGCGCCGGCTCGACCTGGACCCGAACGCGCTGGCCGCGGCCGGCGTGCGTGTCTACAAGGTGGGTCTGGTGTTCCCGCTGGAGCCGACGCGCATCGTCGAGTTCTGCAGCAACCTGACCGACGTGCTGGTCATCGAGGAGAAGGGCCCGGTCGTCGAGCGGCAGATCAAGGAGCTGCTCTACCACCTGCCCGACTTCCAACGCCCGCGCGTTGTCGGCAAGACCGATGAGAAAGGCGCTGCCGTGCTGAGCGCCCTCGGCGAGCTGCGCCCTAGCCGCATCATGGGCACGGTGGCCGACTGGCTGGCGCGTCTCAACCCCGCGCTGGACCGCCGCCATCTCGTCGTTGACTTCCTGACGCCCTGCCTGCTGAGCAACGCCGCCGACGGCGTGCGCCGCCAGCCGTATTTCTGCTCGGGCTGCCCGCACAACACGTCGACGAAATTGCCCGAAGGCTCGCGCGCGCTGGCCGGCATCGGCTGCCACTTCATGGCGAGCTGGATGGAGCGTGGCACGTCCGGCCTCATCCAGATGGGCGCCGAAGGCGTGGACTGGGCGGCGCAGTCGCGCTTCACAAAGGAGAAGCACGTCTTCCAGAACCTGGGCGACGGCACCTACTACCACTCGGGCTACCTCGCCATCCGCCAGGCCATCGCGGCCCGGACCAACATCACTTACAAGATCCTCTACAACGACGCCGTCGCGATGACCGGCGGCCAGCCCGTGGACGGCCAGACCAGCGTGCCGCAGATTGCGCGGCAGGTGGAGGCCGAGGGCGTACGGCGGCTTTGCGTCGTGTCCGACGAGATCGACAAGTACGACGGCCATCACGGCCAGTTCCCCGCCGGCACCACCTTCCACGACCGCAGCGAGATGGATGCCGTGCAGCGCGAGCTTCGAGAAATAGAAGGCGTCACGGCGTTGATCTACGACCAGACCTGCGCCGCGGAGAAGCGTCGCCGCCGCAAGAAGAAGGAGTTCGCCGACCCGCCCAAGCGCATCTTCATCAACGAGGCGGTCTGCGAAGGCTGCGGTGACTGCGGCGTGGCCAGCAACTGCCTGAGCGTCGTGCCAGTCGAGACCGACTGGGGCCGCAAGCGCGCCATCGAGCAGTCCAGCTGCAACAAGGACTTCTCCTGCGTGAACGGCTTCTGCCCGAGCTTCGTGTCGGTGCACGAACCCGTGTTGAAGAAGAAGGCTGGCGCCAGCTACACGGCGCAGGACCTGGCGCGCGAGCTGGCCGCCATCACGCCCCCGGCGACGTGGCAGTGGACGGGCCCATTCGACCTGCTGGTCACCGGTGTCGGCGGCACCGGCGTCGTCACGGTCGGCGCGCTCGTCACGATGGCCGCGCATCTGGAAGGCAAGCAGGCCTCGGTGCTGGACTTCATGGGTTTTGCACAAAAGGGCGGCGCGGTGCTGAGCTTCGTGCGCGTGGCGCCGACGCTGGACCTGCTCAACCAGGTGCGCATCGACACGCAGCAGGCCGACGTGCTGCTGGCCTGCGACATGGTGGTGGGCGCATCGCCCGATGCACTGGGCACGGTGAAGGCCGGCCGTACCGTCATCCTGGCCAACACGCACGAGCTGCCGACCGCCGGCTTCGTGCGCAACCCGGATGCGTCACTGCAGGGCGACTCGCTGCTGGCCAAGATGAAGTTCGCTGTCGGCGAGCAGGGTGCGCTGGAAACCGTGGATGCGCAGGACATTGCCAAGCAACTGATGGGCGACACCTTGCCCAGCAACATCATCATGCTGGGCGCCTGCTGGCAGCGTGGTCTCATCCCCGTCAGCGAGGCCGCGTTGATGCGCGCCATCGAACTCAACGGTGTGGCGGCCGAGGCCAACAAGACCGCTTTCGCGCTCGGCCGCCTGGCCATCGCCGCGCCCGACGCCATTGCACGCCTGGCTGGCGACGTCAACGTCGTCAAGCTTTTCAACTTCGACCAGCTCGACGGGCCTGACGGCCTGATCGAGCGGCGCGTCAAATTCCTGACCGACTATCAAGACGCGGCCTATGCCCAGCGCTACCGGACGCTGGTCGACCGCGTGCGCGCGGCAGAGTCCAAGCTCGGCAAGGGCCAGCGCCTGACCCAGGCCGTGGCGCGCTACTACGCCAAGCTGCTGGCCATCAAGGACGAGTACGAAGTGGCGCGCCTGTACACCGATGGCCGCTTCGAGAAGGCGATGAAGGACCAGTTCGAGAACTGGGAGCGCCTGAGCTTCCACCTCGCACCGCCGCTGATCTCCAGGCCCGGTGCCGATGGCCGCGCGAAGAAGATCGAGCTGGGCTCGTGGACCTTCACCGCCTTCAAGTGGCTGGCGAAGTTGAAGGGCCTGCGCGGAACGGCGCTCGACCTCTTCGGCAAGACCGAGGAGCGCCGCATGGAGCGGCAGCTGATCGCTGACTACGAGGCGTTGATCGACGAGATCCTGGCCTCGCTGACGGCCGACAAGCTCAACGCCGCCGTCGACCTCGCCCGCCTGCCCGAGAAGATCCGCGGCTACGGCCATGTGAAGCACGCCAACGTCGTCGCGGTGAAGCAGCAGTGGCAGACGCTGCTGGACCGCTTCCACGGCCGCGCGGTCGAGGTGGCTGCGCAGCCGGTGGCGATGCCGGTCCGGGTCAAGGGTGTGGCGGAGCTGTGATCGCCCAGCAGGTTCGTTCCTGCTTCACACAGGCTCCTCCCACCCCAGGGCCAGCATGTCGCCCCCACGGTGCACCGAATCCCCCAGCAGGATGAAGTCGTCCAGCTGCGGCGGCTTGACCGCCGTCCCGGACAACATCGCATGGGCCTGCCCACGGTGGTGGGTCTGGTGCATGAAGAGGTGAGCCAGCACGCGCCACACCGGTTCCCGCGGCCCGGCCGCGATGCCGGCGCCGCGGTCGAAGGCGACGATGCGCTCGGCGTCGTCCGGCGCGAGGTTGGCGCAGAAGTCGATCAGCCGCTGGTCGCTGTCGTCCTGCCGCGCCGCCAGTTCGGACGCCGTTCCGGCCGGCACATAGCCCGACCACACCTTCACCATGGCTGGGTCGCTATGCAGGGCGGCGAGGTAGTAATGGTCCACGGCCAGCACATGGTTCAAGGTCAGCGCCAGGCTGGGGAAGAAGCTGGTGCGGGGTGCATGGAACTCGGCGTCAGGCAACGCGGCCACGGCGGCGAGCAGTCGCCGGTTCGCCAGGCGGTTGGCGCGGGCCTGGGTCAGAAATAGCTGCATGGCCGGAGATTGTGCGCGGGCCGGCGCGGTGCCGGGGCTGACGGCGTCAGCCGGGCATGCTTCAATCCCCGTGCGCCAAAAGAACCAAGCGACGAAAGAGGCAACTTGCGCATCGGAGACGGCTATACCGGGCCAGAGATGGTCAGCACGACGGCGTGGGTAGCTGCTGCCGCGGTGTTGTCCCTTGGGCTGGCGCTGACTGCCGGCGCGGCGATCTGGCAGCAGCAACGCGCCGCCGCCGAGGCGCGCACGCTGCAGGAGCGCCAGGTGGAGCGGCTGCAGGCCGACCTCGTCAAGCGCCTGACCATGCCCGTCTACGGCCTCAAGGGTGCACGCGGCGCTCTCGCAGCGCTGGAGGGCAAGGTGACCCGCGCCGCCTTTGACGCCTACGTCGAATCGCGCGACCTGGCCAAGGAGTTCCCCGGCGTGCGTGGTTTCGGTCTCATCGAGCGGGTGGCGCGCCGCGACCTGGACCGCTTTGTCGCCGCCCGCCAGCGCGACGGCGCCACGCAGTTCCGCGTGCATGGCTCAGGCACCAACGAGACGCTCTACATCGTCACGCAGATCTCGCCGTTCTCGCGCAACTTCTCCGCCTGGGGGCTGGACTCGGGCGCCGACCCGGTGCGCCGCCAGGCCATCGAACAAGCCATCGACAGCGGTGAGGAGACGCTCTCCAGCTCGGTGCGCCTGGTCCATGACCCGCTCAAGGGGCCCGGCTTCCTGCTGCTGGTGCCGGTCTACAGGCAGGGGCATGACCCAGGCGCACCGGCCGACCGTCGGGCGGCGCTGCTCGGGCTGCTGTATGCGCCGCTGGTGGCCAAGGACCTGCTGCATGGCGTTGCCGAGCCCGCGGCGGCGCTGCTGGACCTCAAGCTGTCGGTGCGTGGCCTGGACAGCGAGTTCCACCCCTTGCTGGCCATGCACGATGGCGCAGCCTTGCCATTGACCGAGACGGTCGACTTTGTACTTGAAGATGCGCCCACGGCGAGTGCCACCCACTTCACGACGGCCGGGCGCGAGTTCCGCCTTGAAGCCGCCCTGACGCGAGAAGCCACCCAGCGCCTGCTGGGTCTGTCGGGCCTGGGCGTGGAGCTGGGCGGCGCGCTGCTGAGCGTGTTGCTCGCGATCACGGTCTACCTGCTGGCCGCCGGGCGGTCACGCGCCGAGCGCATCGCACGCGGCATGACGGCGGACCTGGCCCGGCTGGCGACAGTGGCCAGCCACACGACGAACGCCGTGATGATCACCGACGGCGAGCGTCGCATCACCTGGGTCAACGACGGTTTCACGCGCATCAGCGGCTACACGCCGGCCGAGGCGCTGGGACGCCAGCCCAGCGATCTGCTGCATTCCGAGCGGACCCATGCCGACACGGTGCACGGCATGCGCGAGTCGATGAACGTGGGCCTGGGCTGCGAGGCCGAACTGCTGCAGCGCCGCAAGGACGGCCGCGACTACTGGGTGCAGATCGAGATCCAGCCGCTGCGCGACGAGGCTGGCGAACTTACCGGCTTCATGAGCATCGAGTCCGACATCACGGCGCGCAAGGCCCTGCAGGCCCAGGCCGACGAGGCGCGCGCCAGCCTGCAGGACCTCTACGACAACGCGCCCTGCGCCTATTACTCGCTGGACCCCGACGCTCGCTTCCTGCAGATCAATGCCCTCGGCCTGAAATGGCTGGGCTGCACAGCCGAGCAGCTCGTCGGCAAGGCCGGCCCGGCCGACTTCTTCGACGAAGAGGGCCGCCTGCTGTTCGCCCAGGCTTATGCAGGCCTGAAGCAGGACGGCCGCATCTCGGGGCTGGAGTTCAACATCACCGGCCGCCATGGCGAAATGCGGCGCGTCAGCCTGTCGGCCACGGCTGTCTATGGCGCTGAGGGCGAGTTCCTGCGCGGCCGCTCGGTGATGTTCGATATCAGCGAGACCTATCGCATCCGCCTGCAGCTGCACCAGCTGACGCTGGACCAGGAGGCCATGCTGGAGAGCGACCTGGTGGGCATCGCCAAGCTGCGCGACCGCATGACCGTCTGGCGCAACCATGCGCTGGAGCGCATGTTCGGCTATGACGACGGCGAGCTGCTCGGCCAGCCTGCACGCCTGCTCTATCCCGACGACACCGCCTATGCGACCCTCGGCGCGCTGGCATACCCGCAGCTCAGGGCGGGCGGGCGCTTCCGCACGCAGTTGCAGATGCGCCGCAAGGACGGCACGTTGATCTGGGTGGACCTGTCCGGCGTGGAGCTGTCCGGTGCATCCGGTGATCGGGGCGGCGAATCACTGTGGATGATGGTCGACATCACGCAGAGCAAGGCCCACGAGGCGCGCATGGAGCGCGCAGCCCTGCACGACGCGCTGACCGGCCTGCCCAACCGCCTGCTGCTGGGTGACCGCCTGAAGCAGGCCATTGCCGGCGCGGAGCGCAACGGCCATGTGTTTGCGCTGGCCTATCTCGATCTCAACGGCTTCAAGCAGATCAACGACAACCACGGCCACGATGCCGGCGACGAGGTGCTCAAGGCCGTCTCGTCGCGCCTGCACGCCGGCCTGCGCGCCAGCGACACCGTGGCCCGGCTGGGTGGTGACGAGTTCGTCGTGCTGCTGACGCCGCAACAGGCGCCGGCCGATGCCGAGCCCGTGCTGGGCCGGCTGCTCGATGCGCTGAGCCAGCCGGTCACGCTGAGCTCCGGCGAACAGGTGGCCGTGGGCAGCAGCCTGGGCCTGGCCCACTTCCCGACCGACGGCCGCACGCCCGATGCGCTGATGCGGCATGCCGACGAAGCCATGTTCGCCAACAAGCGCGCGGGGCGGTCACGGGCGTTGAGCCGTTAGGCAAGGAAGTTCCGGATCGAGGCTCTGGAGCTTGAGCCTGTCGACCAGCTCTCTGAAGGCAATCGGCTTTCCGAACAGCCACCCTTGCGCGTACTGGACACCGTGCTCGCGAAGGAATTGCGCTTGAGCTTCGGTCTCGACGCCTTCCGCAATCATCTTCAAGTCGAGCGACTTCGCCATCTCGATGATGTGATCGATGACGTGGCGGGTGACGGACTCGGTGGCGAGCGAATCGACGAACGACTTGTCGATCTTCAGATAGTCGAGTTTCAGGCTCTCCAGGTGCGCCAGGCTGGAATAGCCCGTCCCGAAATCGTCGATGGCTATGTCGACCCCGAACTGGTGAAGCTCGCTCAACACGCTTCTTGCCCGGTCAACCTGCACAAAGGCTCGTTCCGTCACCTCGGCGATCAGGTTGCTGTTCTGTGCTCCCGTCTTGGCCGCGAGCCGCCTGAGGCGCTGGGGCATGTCGATGTCGTGCAGGTCAGCCGCGGACAGGTTGATCGCGATATGGAAATCCGGAAACGCGCCGAACAGACGGTTCGCGTCACGTCCGATCAGTTCCATCACGCGCTGCGTGATCTGGACGATCAGACCTGACTCTTCGGCAATGGGAATGAAGAGATCTGGCCGGACGATCTCGCCGTTCGGCCGCCGCCACCGAATCAGGGCCTCAGCGCCAATCCACCGTCCGGTCGCGAGTTCGACGACCGGCTGGTACGCCATGAAGAACTCGCGTCGCTGCAATGCCAGCTTGATGCCGGTGGCTGGGCGCAAGCGCAGCTTCGAGAGATACAGGAAAGCCCCGGCCAGGCACACCCCCGCCAGAAGGCCGACGGGCACGAGGACCATCCCGAACCGAACCGAGCGTTGATGCGCATGGTCCAGTGGAATGGCCGCGATGGCGCCCGTCTCGTAGCGGCGTGAAGCATGGGTGGCGACTGCATAGCCATTCATCGGCGCAGCCAGGCTGGCGCCATTGCGCGTCGCTTTGACCCAATCTTCGTCCAGATGCCCTCGGGCGGACAGCGTCGCCCCCGTCGAACGGGCGTACAGCGCGAGCGAGACGTCGGGCGCTACCGTCGTGAAGTCCAGCAGAAGCTCCTTGCGAAGCACCGCCACAAAGCCGCCTGCCTCGACCACCAGGAACTGCTGGTCACGCGCGAACGGCAGCGTCACCGAGGGCCGAATGCCGACACCTCTTGACGTGACGAGGCTGACCGGGCCGATGGGAATGGGCTCCGTGCGGCCCAGCGACGAACAAACAATGGCGTCGCCCGATACCGCCCCCACGACTTGAAGGTGGCTCTGGGATACCAGGATGTCCCGCATGGCGGCAAGGTGTGCCCCGGAACACCGATCCGTGTCCGCGATCGCCGCCAGCGTGTGAACGGCTTCATCGATCCCATCCGCGGCGGCGTCCGCCCGTTGAACCAGGCCTTCGGCGTACGCACGTGCCAGGTCAAGTTGCTCGTCCAAGCCTTGCGTGCGTGCAAGTTGAATCGACAGGACGATGGGAAGCGCGATAGACGCCATCGCCCCCAGAACGATGAGCACCGGGACAACGGCCTAATTGAATGCGCCGTCACGCAGGCGGGGGTGTTGCATGCGGCCGCTACTTGCGCGCGTCGATGCGGTCAAACACGCCATTCAGGCAACGGATCAGCTTCCTGATCTCACGCGGGCCTCCTTCGGCTGCACGAGCCGACGTGCCGCCCGACATGACTCGCCCCGTGACCTCGATGAGACGCTCGATGGAAACCGAGACGTTGCGCCCGATGAACCATGCCGCCAGCACGGCGACGAAGAAGCACAACAGCGCGGCCGATGCCGCGAGCATGGTGGCGACGCGATGCGGCCCCAATGCCTCGGCTTCCGACATGCTGGCCGCGACGATCCAGTGCGAGGCGGGTACCGTGACATAGGCGCCGATGCGGGGAACACCCTCGACATCCTCCGCGCGGACGCGGCCCTCCCTACGGTCTTGCACTTTCCACAATGCTGCTGGAACCGGCCTGCCATCCCAGGCTCTGGCCGAGCGTGACCGCATGAGGATGGTTCCCTCCGTGTCGAAGACGCTGACCACAATGCTTTCGGGGAGGTCGCTGAGGATCCGATCACCGTAGATCCGCAGATCCAGAGGGGCAAGCAGTTGCGCGGCGATCACGCCCTGAGCGTTCTTCACCGGCTGGACCATTCTGGCCACCGTGCGCCCGCTGACTTCACCCCGCGCAACCGCAACCACCTTGAATGCGCCTGACCGCGCGCCGTCTGCCGCCAGGCCTGCTTCCTTCGGGCCCAGCGTCTTGGTGGCGTTGGCAAGTGATGTGCAGATCAGGTTCGAATCGAGGTCGCGCAGCGTGATCGCCGTCAATTCGGGATGCAGCGGTGGGTACTCCCTGATCAGGGGGTCGCACGCGCTGGCATTCAACGCCCGGACGGCGGGCCGATTGGCCAATTGACCCAGCAGGTAGCTGTATTCGTTGAATCCTCGGTCGAGGGACGAGGCCACCCGCGTTGCCACGGCCTGGGAGCGCACGTGGGCGGTGTCGATGGCGCCGTTCCAGGTGTTCACAGCGAACAGCCCGAGGCCAAGGACGCCGGGAATGGCGCAAACGACGGCCAAGCCGACGAGTTGCGCTCGAACGCCGAGTGAAAGCATGGTCCGTCCCTTCTTCGACTTGCTGGCGTCACGTCGAAGCGGCGTTTCGGCACGTGCACACAAGCCCAGGATGCCGAATCCCGGGGCTTGAGGTTTGACGGGCAGCAATCGCCGGACGTCGACTTCACGACCTCATGTGAAGCAGTTCACGCGTCGCCGTTCGCACCCGGAAGACCCCTAGCCTCGCTCATCCTTCGGCGAGTCCATCACGATGTAGCTCGTGATCATGCTGACCTGCGGCAGGCCGCCCAGCACGTCGGCATGGAAGCGCTTGTAGGCCGGCAGGTCGGCCACCTCGACGCGCAGCAGGTATTCAAACGCCCCGGTCACGTTGTGGCATTCGCGCACGACCGGGCAGTCCCTCATCGCCTGCTCGAAGCTCAGCTGCTCGTCCAGCGTGTGGCGCGACAGGCCGATGGCCACGTAGGCGACAAAGCCCTGGCCGAGCCGAAGCGGGTCCAGCACCGCCCGGTAGCCCTTGATGACGCCGAGCCGCTCCAGCTCCTGCACGCGACGCAGGCAGGCCGAAGGGCTGAGCGCGATGCGCTGGGCCAGTTCGGCATTGGTCAGGCGGCCGTCCCGGACCAGTTCACGCAATATCTTGTCGTCGATGGCATCCATGGCCGCCGATGATTGCACGCCTGACCGCAACACCACCGCAAAACGCAAGCCCATTCGATGCCAGCCTGCCTAAAGTTGCACGCCATGGAAACCCCCGCCACCCTGCATGCCCTGGTCGGCTTCGCCTTCGTCACCTCGATCACGCCCGGCCCCAACAACCTGATGCTGCTGGCCTCGGGTACCAACTTCGGCTGGCGGCGCAGCCTGCCGCACCTGCTGGGCATCAGCTTCGGCTTCGCCGTCATGCTGGTGCTGGTCGGCCTGGGCCTGGGCGAGGTGTTCACGCGCTACCCCGGCCTGCATGACGTGCTGAAGTGGGCCAGCCTGGCCTATCTGCTCTACCTGGCCTACAAGGTGGCGACCGCGGCGCCGCCCACGGCCGGTGACCCCAGCGGCCAGGGCCGGCCCATGGGCTTCGGCGCCGCCGCCCTGTTCCAGGCCGTCAACCCCAAAGCCTGGGCGATGTCGCTGACCGCCGTGACGGCCTACGGCGAACTCGGCATTGCCGCGCTGGCCGCCGTCTTCGTGCTCGTCAACCTGCCCTGCTGCGGCTCGTGGGCGCTACTGGGCGAACAGATGCGCCGCTGGCTGCACCGGCCGCGCGCACTGCAGGCCTTCAACTGGGGCGCCGCGGCGCTGATGGTGGTGTCGGTGCTGCCGCTGCTGCGGGCCTGACCGGATCAGGCGCCGACGGGCTCCACGCTGACGCCCACGCGCAGCGTGGCCACGCCGCCGCCGCGCAGCACGCCGCGCAGCGGCGCCACGTCGGCGTAGTCGCGGCCCCAGGCCAGCGTGACATGGTCCAGGCCGGCGGGCACCGCATTGGTCGGGTCCAGCGCCAGCCAGCCCTGCTCGGGGCACCACAGCTCCACCCAGGCATGCGAGGCATCGGCGCCGACGAGCTTCGGCTGGCCGGGCAGCGGGCGGGTCAGCAGATAGCCCGACACATAGCGCGCCGCCAGGCCGAGCGCCCTGCAGGCGGCGATGAAGACATGGGCGAAATCCTGGCAGACGCCACTGCGCTGGGCCAGTGCGTCGGCGGCGCGGGTGGCCACCGTCGTGCTCTGCGGCAAATAGCGCAGGTCGGCGTGGATCTGGTGCATCAGCGACAGGCCGCCCGCCGCCAGCGTGCGGCCGGGCGAGAAGGCGCGGCGCGCATAGGCCGCCAGCGTGGCATCGGGCGCGGCATAGGTGGACGCCAGCGCGAATTCGTCCGCGGCCTGCAGGGTCCGGCCGGCACGGTAGCGCAGGCTGGCGGCCACCGCCTCCCAGGCCGGGCCGCGCGTCGGCTCGGGCAGGGGCCGGGGCTTGAGCGCGGCTTCAAAGCTGCTGTCGACGACCAGGCGTTCATGCACGCGCGCATGGCCGAAGCTCAGGTGGCCGTTGCCCCAGGGGTCGCGGCGCAGGTGGCCGGCCAGTTCGGCCGCGTCCAGTTCCAGCCCGACGTCGTTCCAGCCCGTGCCCCAGCCGTCGGGCAGCGGGGTGATGTTGAGCCGCCAGCCGCTGATCGTCTGCCAGGGCGTGCCCTGAGGCGCCAGGCAGGCGGCATGGTGGGCCCATTCCACCGAAGCTTCGTAGGTGTATTCGGTGACGTGGTGCACGGCCAATCGCACACCCTGCACGCCCTGCACGTTTTGCGCTGGGCTCACAGCCACACCCTCTGTTCGGCGCCCAGCACGTGGGCGAAGTAGCGCTGGCTGATAAGGCTGGACAGCTCGCCGGCCTGGGCGGCAGCGCGCTGCAGGTGCTCGACCAGGGCCGGGCCGGGCGCGGCCAGTTCGGCCAGCGACCAGGCCTCGGGCACGGGCAAGTCGGCGGCAATGTCGGCCGCCCAGCCCGGGTCGTGGCGTGCCAGCTTGGCGAAGCGGTCGCGCAGCGTGCGCGCCACCCAGGCCAGCGAGCGCGGGTTGTCGGTGTCGTGCACCAGCAGGTGCAGCAGCGGCGGTGCCTCGCGGCGTGCCTGGAACTGGGCGCGGTAGGTGATGGTGGAGTCGAACACGCCGAGCAGCAGCGCAAAGCCGTCCTCGGTCAGTGCCAGGTCGTGCTCGAAGGTCTCTGCCAGCACCTCGGCATGGAAGGACAGGCGCTCGATCTGGCGGCCGATGGACAGCAGCCGCCAGCCGTCATCGCGCGTCATGCGGTCGGTCTGGGCGCCGGTGATGGCGGCCAGGTGCGTGTCCGCGCGGGCCAGCACGTTGAGCACGTCGCTCATCGACGCCGACGGACCCGGGCGGTCTAGCACGGCGCGCAAATGCTGCTCGAACTGCGCCGCCGTCTCGTGGATGAGCTTCCAGGCCTCGGGCGACAGGCGCTCGCGCAGCGCCTGGGCGCAGCCCTGCAGCGCGCGCAGGTTCCAGCCGACGCTGTGCGCGCCCGAGCTGGGCAACAGCGCCGCCAGCAACGCGCGCTCGAAGCCGCGCGGATCGTCCTCGGCCGCGGGCGCCTCGGCGCCGACCAGACCATGGCGGCGCGCCAGTTCGTCCAGCAACGGCAGCATGGGCGGCGGCATGGCGCCGCGCTGCACCATCACGCTGGCCTCGATGACATGGCGCGCCAGTCGCGCGCTGTTCTCGGCGCGCTCGGTGTAGCGGCCCAGCCAGAAGAGGTTCTCGGCGGCGCGGCTGGTCACTGTCCAGTGCACGTCGCGCAGGTCGGCCGGCTGCAGCGGCTGGGACAGCAGCGTCGTCTTGTCGACCTCGCCATCGGTCATGACCCAGGTGTCGGCACTGAGCGAGCCGCGCTGGATGGACAGCCAGGCATCGGCCAGCGGGTCGCGCTTGGGCGCCACGCGGGCCAGGCCGCCGGGCAGCACCTTCCAGCCGGCCTTGCCATCCGTCATGGCAAACACGCGCAGCACGGCCACGCGCGGCTCCAGCGCGCCGCGCGTCCAGACCGGCAACTTCGTCGGCTTGACGCGCGCCTGCAGCGTGTAGGCGGTGGGGTCGGCATCGATGCGCTCGGCCAGGGCGCGCAGCGCCTCGGCCGTCAGCTCGGCGGCCACGATGGGCGCGAAGTGACTCGTCGTGCTGCTGGCCGAAAAGGTCGGCACGACGATGAACTCCGCCAGCCGCGGCCGCAACCGGCGCCAGGCGCTGTCCTCGCCGCACCACCAGCTCTGGATGGCGGGCAGCAGCAGGTCTTCACCCAGCAGTTCCTCGGCCACACCGGGCCAGAAGGCCGTCAGGCCCGGGCTTTCCAGCCAGCCCGAGCCGGGCGCATTGGCCAGCACGACCTCGCCAGCGCGCACGGCTTGCAGCAGGCCCGGCACGCCGAGGATGGAATCGGGACGCAGCTCCAGCGGGTCGAGCCAGGTGTCGTCGACGCGCCGCAGCAGCACATGCACGCGCTCCAGGCCAGCCAGCGTCTTGAGGTAGACCTTGTCGGCCCGCACGGTCAGGTCGGCGCCCTCGACCAGGGTGATGCCGAGGTAGCGGGCCAGGAAGGCCTGCTCGAAATAGGTTTCGTTGCGCGGCCCCGGCGTCAGCAGCGCAACGCGGCTGCGCTCGCCAGCGGGCGACAGCCTGGTCAGCGCCTGGATGAAGTCACGGTAGCTGGCGGCCAGGCGCTGTACGGCCATCTGCCGAAAAGCCTCGGGGAACTGCTGGGCAATGATGAGGCGGTTTTCCAGCACATAGCCCAGGCCCGAGGCGGCCTGGGTGCGCTGCCCGACCACCCACCATTTGCCGTCGGAACAGCGCGTCAGGTCGAAGGCCAGCACCTGCAGGTGGCCGCCGCGCGGCTGGCTGCCATGCATGGCGCGCAGGTACTGCGGATGGGCCAGCACCAGCGACGCCGGCAGCAGGCCCTTCTGCAGCAGGCGGCGCTCGCCGTAGGTGTCGGTCATGACGGCGTCGAGCAGGCGCGCACGCTGCACGATGCCGGCCTCGATGTCGCGCCATTCGTCGGGCTCGATCAGCATGGGCAGCAGTTCGAGCGGCCAATGGCGCGCCAACGGCGTGCCGTCGCGCTCGTCCTGGCCCGGCAGCGGCGGGGCGTCGCTGTGCACGTTGTAGCTGGCGCCGTCCTCCAGCACGCGGCGCTGCACGCGCAGCGCCTTGGCCGACAGCTCCTGCCAGCCGGCCGAGCCGCCCGCCGCGAAGAAGCGCCGCCAGCGCTCGGCCAGGCCGGCCTGGGGCTCGCCGGGGCGGTTGACCTGGCCGGTCAGCTCGTAGAAGTGCCCGTCGCGGCTGCGCAGCGCGGCCGACGCAGCCTGGACCAGCGGGTCGGGGGCGGACGGTTCGTCGGGCTCATCGGGGAGCAGGCTCCACTGGCTGGGTGTCAGCTCAGACATCGCGGGTCGGTCGGGGGCGGGCATGCGGCGCATTGGGCGGAGAGGCATTGTCAAGCAATGTCCGCGCCGCAGCCCTGGGGGCCGACCCGGGCAAACGCCCGTATTTCGCGCCGCGTGCGTCCTCGACCCTAGAGGGCGTCGGGCACGACGCTGCCGCTGGACTGCGCGCGGTTCGACAGGAAGGCGCGCAACACGCGCTCCGCCGCCACCGGGTCATCGCGCCAGGCGCCGTGGCCCACGCCGGCAAAGCGCTCGAACTGCACCCATTGCGCCGGCAGCGCCGCGACGATTTCTTCGGCGTCCTCGGGCGGCGTGACCGGGTCGGCCTCGCCCGCCATGACCAGCACCGGGCATTGCACCTGCGACAGGCCCGGGCGCAGGTCCATGTCGCGCAGCTCGGTGCGGGTGTGGGCGAACAGAATCTCGGGCTTGAACATCATCCAGCCGCCGGCATCGGGATTCCTGGGCTGAGTGTTGTAGAGGTGGCGGCAGTGCTTCTCGTACACCGCCCAGCTCGCCGGGCCGGGGTTCTCCCAGAACTCGCGCGTGGCGGCCGCAGCATCAGGCCCGCCAAGGGCGCCGAAGCGCTCGATCTTGCGCGCCAGGCCGAAGTGGTGGGAGGTGCTGGACAGCACGACCTTGCCCGGATGTTCAGGATGTCGCGCCAGATAGCGCTGTGCGACGAAGCCGCCAAAGCTCTGGCCGAGCACGATGGGCTTGACCACCCCCAGCGAATCACACAGCCGCACGATGTCGTCCGCAAACACATCCAGCACCCATTCCTCGGCCGGCCGTGGGTCGCTGCGGCCATGGCCGCGCAGGTCGAAGTAGACGACCTGACAGATGTCGGCGAACCGGCTGAAGAAGGGCCGGAAGGCGGTGTGGTCAAAGCCCGGGCCGCCATGGACCAGGACCAGGGTGGGCTTCTCGCGCAGCTGCGGGCCGTCGGGCTCATGGCCGAGGCCTTCGATGTCGACGAAGAGTCGGATGCCGGGTTGGATTTCGATGCGCATGGATGGGGGTGGTCAGCCGCGCCCTTGCCGTGCAGACGGCGGGCGCCGGTGGTGGAAGACCGCCGTAACGAGCAATTCTTCGCCGGTCATGCGGTAGTAGAGCGAATACGGGAAGCGCCTCAACACGACGCGACGGCAGCCTGGCTCCACTTCGGCAAAGCCGGCCGGATGTCGACAGGCGGATTGCAGCGCCGCCTCGAAGGCGCGGGCAAACTCCAGCCCCAAGCCCAACGCGCGGGCCTCGTACCAGTGCTGAGCGTCAAGCAGCTCGATCCGCGCCTCAGGCCGGAAGAGAACGCGCATCGTTCAGCGCGGTCTCGGCCCTGCCATCAGCTCAACACGCACCTCTTCCCAGGGCACGGCGGTCGAGGGATCGGCATCGTGAGCGCGCAGCCGCCTTTGGATCTCCTGGCTTTGGGCTTGCGTCAAGCCGGGCAGCGCCGAGGCGTCAAGGGCGATGCTGTCCCACAGATCCTCCGCGAGCTGGATGCGCTCGGCGACCGACAGCTTGCGGAGTTCGGCGAGATCGATGGGCATGTCGCGAGTTTGCCTGAAGCCGGTCAACCCAGCTTGCGCAGGTCCAAGGTGAACGGGAACTCCAGGCTCCGCTGCGGCTCGGCCGCCTCGACCTTGCCCGGCGTGTGCCCCATCGCCACAAAGCGCGACAGCCGCCGGCTTTCGGCCTCGTAGGCATTGACCGGCAGCGTCTCGTAGCTGCGCCCGCCCGGGTGGGCGACCGAGTAGCGGCAGCCGCCCAGGCTCTTGGCCTGCCAGGTGTCCACCAGGTCGACCGTCAGCGGCGCGTGGATGCCGATGGTCGGGTGCAGGGCCGAGGGCGGCAGCCAGGCGCGGTAGCGCACGCCGGCGACGAACTCGCCGACACGGCCGGTGGGCTGCAGCGGCAGGGCCACGCCGTTGACGGTCACACGGTGGCGGGTGTCGATGAGGCCCGTGACATGCACCTCGATGCGCTCCATCGACGCGTCCACATAGCGCACGGTGCCGCCGGCCGAGCCCTCCTCGCCCATCACATGCCAGGGCTCCAGCGCGCTGCGCAGCGTCACGTGCACGCCGCGGGCGGCGAACTCGCCGTATTTCGGGAAGCGGAACTCGAAATGCGGCGCGAACCAGCCAGCGTCCAGCGCATAGCCGGCGTCCTGCATGTCCTGCATGACGTCGTTGAAGTCGTCGCGGATGAAATGCGGCAGCAGCCAGCGGTCATGCAGCTCGGTGCCCCAGCGCACCAGCGGCGCGCGGTAGGGCTGCTTCCAGAAGCGCGCGACCAGCGCCCGCAGCAACAGCTGTTGCACGATGCTCATGCGCGCGTGCGGCGGCATCTCGAAGGCGCGCAGCTCCAGCAGTCCGAGGCGGCCGGTCGCGGAGTCAGGCGAGTAAAGCTTGTCAATGCAGAACTCGCTGCGGTGGGTGTTGCCGGTCACATCGACGAGGACGTTGCGCAACGTGCGGTCGACGACCCAGGGCGGCATCGCGCTGCCGTAGCTGGCCTCGGCCTTGTGAATCTCGGCGAGCGCGATTTCCAGTTCCCGCAGCTGGTCGTTGCGCGCTTCGTCGACTCGCGGCGCCTGGCTGGTGGGACCGATGAAGAGGCCGCTGAACAGGTAGCTCAGCGAGGGGTGGTTGTGCCAGTAGGCCAGCAACGAGGCCAGCAACGAAGGCCTGCGCAGGAAGGGCGAGTCCGCCGGCGTGGCGCCGCCGAGCACGAAATGGTTGCCGCCGCCGGTGCCGGTGTGGCGGCCGTCGATCATGAACTTCTCGCTCGACAGCCGCGTGACGCGCGCGGCTTCGTAGAGGAACTCGGTGTGTGCCACCAGCTCGCGCCAGTTGTGCGCCGGGTGGATGTTGACCTCGATGACGCCGGGGTCGGGCGTGACCTGCAGCAGCTTCAGGCGCGGGTCGCGCGGCGGCGGATAGCCCTCCAGCACGATGGGGTAGCCGGTGTCCTCGCAGGCGCCTTCCACGGCGGCGAGCAGCTCCAGGTAGTGCTCGACCTTTTCGAGCGGCGGCATGAAGACGTACAGGACGCCGCTGGCCTTGCCTTTGGTTTCGGCCGAGGGACCGTTGGCCCGTCGGGGGTCGCGGGCCTCGACGCAGAGCGCTGTGCGCGCGAGTTCGGCGGCGCTTTGGAAGCGAGCCGGCATGGCCGCCGCGCTGGCCGCCGCATCGACAGCAGCGCCAGCAGCGCCGGCACCTGCGGGCGCCGAGCTGACGCCGCTGCGCAGGCCCGGCGTCGGTCCGGCCGACGTCACGCCCTGCACCTGGGCACGCAAGGTGGCCGCGGCGGGCAGCATGCCGCGCGGCGCAAACGGGTCCTGCTCGATCAGATAGGGGTAGTCGCCCTTGCTGACCCAGGGCAGCGCGTCGAGCGGCAGGCGCCAGCCCATCGGCGAGTCACCGGGATGCAGGTAGAGGCGCTCGTCGCGGAAGTACCAGGGACTGGTCAGCCAGCGCGGGCCGCCGAGCGGCGTGCCTTCCTCGCCCGCGCGGGCGATCGGCAGCACATAGCCGACGACGTGGGACAGGCCCTGGTCGAAGACGCGGCGCAGGCGGGTGCGCTCCATCTCGTCGTCCAGGCGCGCATCGAAGGGATCAACATTGACCGGCAGGCGGCGCTCGCGCCACAGGTAGTAGAAGGTGTCCTCGTAGCCGGGCTGCACATGCGTCGCCGGCAGTCCCAGGCGGCGCGTCAGCACGTTCATGAAGTGCTCGGCATGCGTGCTGGTGTAGGCGTGGGCCTCGCGCTCGTCGGCAAACCAGTCGGGGTTGCGCCAGCAAGGCTGGCCGTCGGCCCGCCAGTAGATGGACAGCGCCCAGCGCGGCAGTTGCTCGCCCGGATACCACTTGCCCTGGCCGAAATGCAGGAAACCGCCGCGGCCATATTCGTCGCGCAGCTTGTGCGTCAGCTGCTGGGCGTAAACGCGCTTGGTCGGGCCCAGCGCATCGATGTTCCATTCGGGGGCGTCGCGGTCGTCGATGGCAACGAAAGTAGGCTCGCCGCCCATGGTCAGGCGCACATCGCCAGCCACCAGCTCGCGGTCGACCTGCTCGCCCAGCGAGAGCACCTCGGCCCACTGGGTCTCGGTGTAGGGACGGGTCACGCGGGGCGACTCGTAGATGCGCGTGACGCTCATCTCGTGGCCGAACTCCACCTCGCTCTCGTCCACGCCCCCGCTGATGGGCGCTGCGCTGCCGGGCGTGGGCGTGGCGGCCAGCGGGATATGGCCCTCGCCCGCCAGCAGGCCCGAGGTCGGGTCCAGGCCGATCCAGCCGGCGCCCGGCAGATAGACCTCGCACCAGGCGTGCAGGTCGGTGAAATCGACCTCGGTACCGCTCGGGCCGTCGAGCGCCTTTTCGTCAGGTGTGAGCTGGATCAGATAGCCCGACACGAAGCGCGCCGCCAGGCCGAGGTGGCGCAGCAACTGCACCAGCAGCCAGCCGGAGTCGCGGCAGGAGCCCGAGCCCTTGGTCAGCGTCTCCTCCGGCGTCTGCACACCCGGTTCCATGCGGATCAGGTAGGAGACGCTGCGCTGCACCTTCTGGTTGAGCTCGACGAGGAAATCATTCGTCGAGCGCCGGTCGAGCGGGACGTCCTTCAGGTAGGCCGCCAGCAAGGGCGTCAGCGGTTCGACCTGCAGATAGGGCGCGAGCTCGATCTGCTGCACCTCGTCGTAGGTGAAGGGGAAGGTCTGGGCGTGCTCTTCGAGGAAGAAGTCGAACGGGTTGTAGACCGACATCTCCGCCACCAGGTCCACCGTGACGGTGAACTCGGTCGTCTTCTCGGGGAAGACCAGCCGCGCCAGGTAGTTGGCGAAGGGGTCCTGCTGCCAGTTGATGAAGTGCCCCGCCGGCTCGATGGTGAGCGAGTAGCTGAGCACGGGGGTGCGGCAATGCGGCGCCGGCCGCAGGCGCACGACCTGTGGGCCGAGGCTGACCGGCCGGTCGTACTTGTAGCGTGTGACGTGTTTGAGGGCGACGTGGATTGACATGCGTGGCCCGTGGGTCAGTTCGAGGGAACGAGAAAGTCGCGGCTGATGCCGGCGCCGAGATCCGCCACCTCGGCGAGGAAGTCGTCGAGGAAGGGGTGCAACCCCTTGGTCAGGATCTCGTCGATGCGGCCGAAGGCCAGTTCGGCCTCCAGCCGGCCGACACGCCGCAGCGTCTCGCTCGACTGCGGGTTGGCCACGCGCTTGAGGTTGGCCAGCAGTCGGGTCACGCAGTGCGACAGCGAACGCGGCATGTCGGGGCGCAGGATGAGCAGCTCGGCCACTTTGTCGGGCTGGATGACATTGCTGTAGACCTTGCGGTAGATCTCGAAGCCCGACACCGAGCGCAGCACGGCCGACCAGTAGTAGAAGTCGCGCGCCGTGTCGCGCTCCGTGCCATTGCCGTCCTGGCGGTAGAACTTGACGTCGATCAGCCGGGCGGTGTTGTCGGCGCGCTCCAGGAAGGAGCCGATGCGGATGAAGTGGAAGGCTTCGTCCTGCAGCATGGTGCCCACCGTCACGCCGCGCGACAGATGGCTGCGGTACTTGACCCATTCGAACAGCTGCGAGGGGTCACGCGCCAGGGCGCCATCGCGCAGCAGCCGGCGGAACTCCAGCCAGGTCTGGTTCATGGTCTCCCAGACTTCGGTCGTCAGCGCGCCGCGCACCGCGCGCGCGTTCTCGCGGGCGGCGCGAAGGCAGTTGTAGATGGACGAGAGGTTGTCCTCGTCCGCCACCATGAAGGCCATGACGCTGCGGCCGTTGATCTCGGAATACTTGGTGCCGTAGAGGCTGTTCAGCTCCGAGATGGAGACGAGGCTGCGCCAGGACTGCTCGGACTCCTCGGCCGACTGCGGCTGCAGCGAGGTCTGGTAGGCGATGTCGAGCATCCGGGCGGTGTTCTCGGCCCGCTCAATGTAGCGGCTGAGCCAAAAAAGATGGTCAGCAGTCCTAGACAGCATGCTTCGACTCCCATTCGTTGGCCGAGAACACCGCACGCGCTGCCGCGCTCTGCGGTGTTTTGGCTTCGCCACAAGCGCTGCGCGCTTTACCGGCCCTTTCGATATAGCGGCTCAGCCAGAACAGGTGGTCAGCGGTTCTTGAAAGCATCTTGTTGTCTCCCTCAGTCTTCCAGAACCCAGGTGTCTTTTGTGCCGCCGCCCTGGCTGCTGTTGACGACCAGCGAGCCCTCCTTCAAGGCAACACGCGTCAAGCCACCGGGCACCATGCGCACGCTGGACCCCGACAGCACGAAGGGTCGCAGATCAATGTGACGGGGCGCGATGCCGCTGTCGACGAAGGTCGGGCAAGTGGACAGCGACAAGGTCGGCTGGGCGATGTAGTTGCCGGGGTTGGCGACGATGCGCGCGCGGAAGGCTTCGATCTCGGCCTGGGTGGCTGCCGGGCCGACCAGCATGCCGTAGCCGCCCGCGCCATGCACCTCCTTGACCACCAGCTCGCCCAGGTGGGCCAGCGTGTAGGCCAGGCCCTCCTTCTCGCGGCACACATGGGTCGGCACGTTCTGCAGGATGGGTTTCTCGCCGAGATAGAACTCGATCATCTTCGGCACGTAGGGATAGATGGACTTGTCGTCCGCAATGCCGGTGCCGATGGCGTTGGACAAGGTCACCTTGCCGGCCTTGTAGGCATCCACCAGACCGGCGCAGCCGAGCTGTGAGTCAGCGCGGAAGACCGTCGGGTCGAGGAAGTCGTCGTCGAGGCGTCGGTAGATCACGTCGACGCGCTTGGGGCCGCGCGTGGTGCGCATGTACACAAAGCCGCCGTCGACGAACAAGTCCTGGCCCTCGACCAGCTCCACTCCCATCTGCTGCGCCAGGAAGGCGTGCTCGAAGTAGGCCGAGTTGTACATGCCCGGCGTCAGCACCACGACGGTGGGGTCGGACACGCCCGACGGCGCCACGCTGCGCAGGGTGTCCAGCAGCAGGTCGGGGTAATGGGCCACCGGCGCAATGCGGTGCTGCACGAACAGCTCGGGGAAGAGCCGCATCATCATCTTGCGGTTCTCGAGCATGTAGCTCACGCCGCTGGGCACGCGCAGGTTGTCTTCCAGCACGAAGTAGTCGCCGCCGCCGCCCGCATTGCCGGCGCGCACGATGTCGACGCCAGCGATGTGGCTGTAGACGCCGCCGGCGACGTCCACGCCCATCATCTCCTTGCGGAACTGGGCGTTGTTGAGGATCTCGTCGGCCGGCACGATGCCGGCCTTGAGGATTTCCTGGTCGTGATAGACGTCGTGGATGAAGCGGTTCAGCGCTGTCACCCGCTGGGCCAGGCCCGCCTGCATGGACGTCCATTCGGCGGCCGGGATGACGCGCGGGATCAGGTCGAAGGGAATCACCCGCTCGGTGCCCTCGCCCGTGTCCTTGTCGCCATAGACGGCAAACGTGATGCCCACGCGGCGGAAGATCAGCTCCGCCTGCTCGCGTCGTTCGCGCATCAGCGACTCGGGCTGCGCCGCCAGCCAGCGGGCATAGGCTTCGTAGTGGGCGCGGATGCTGGTGTTGTTGCTGACCGGCGGCGCTGCGCCCTGGGTCTGTGATTGGCTTTGCGATTGGCTAGGCGCAACCGGGGCGTTCATCTCGTCGAAAGGCGTCTGCATCGTCGCTCCTGTTCCCAGCCCCGGCGATGCAAGTTTCGCGCCCGGGTGGGCGGCGGCTTGTGGTGCGCGCGGGCACTGCTTGGGTGCAGGATGCCCGCCACGAAGACGTCGAGGCACCAGGTTTATACCGGGGCTCGACGCCAAGACGCCCGTTCGGCTCAGAAGCGCACTTGCAGACCCGTGCTGGCCGAGCGCCCCGGCTGCGGTGCCAGCGCCCGAATTGTCGGCACCGCCGTCGCGTTGTAGGCCAGCTTGTTGCCGAGGTTGTCCAGCTTCAGATACCAGAGCGCATCAAGCTGGCCCCAGCGCAGCTGGCGGGCCAGGCTCATGCGCACGGTGCCGTAACCGGGTGTGGGCGTGTCGAACTGCGCGACGCGGGTCTGGCGGGCCGCGCCGCGCCATTCCAGCTTGCCCGACCACTCGCCCCACTTGCCCTCCAACCCCAGCATCGCCCGCAGCGGCGACAGGCGCGGCAGCGGTTCACCGGTGCTGCGGTTGTTGCCGCGCACCGCATCGATCTGGCCCAGCAACGCCACGGCCGGGTGGGCCTGCCAGCGGCCTTCCAGCTCCACGCCACGCAGCCGCGCCGGCACGGCCTGGAAGGCGTAGACCGGCAGGCTCTCGCCTTCGTCCTCCACGCTTTCGCCGGTGGCCTGCAGCGCGATGTAGTTGGCAAAGCGCGTCTCGTAGACGTTCAGGTGCACATGGCTTTGCTCGCCTTCCCACTTCAGGCCGACGTCCGCGCCCTTGGAGCGCTCCATGCCCAGGTTCGGGTCGCCGCGCTCGAAGGCCGCGCTGGCCACATGCAGGCCATTGGCGAACAGCTCGTAATAGGCCGGCGCCCGCTGGGTGCGGTTGAGGTTGGCGCTCAGGCTCCACGCGTTGTTCAGCGGCAGCACGCCGCCGACCGCCAGGCTCAAGGGCCTGAAGCGGCGCGACTGCGCGGCGCCGAAGCGCTCACCGCCGTCCGACTCGACGGTCACCTTTTCGCTGCGCGCGCCGGCCGTCCAGTCCACGCCCGCCAGCCTGGCCTGCTCCAGCAGGAAGACACCGGTGTTGCGCGTGCGCGTGCCCGGCACGAAGGCCTCCTCGCCCAATGCCGAGAAGTCCAGCGACTCGGTCTGCACGCCGACGACGCCCTTCAGCGGCCCGAAAGGTGTCGACAAAGCGGCATGCTCCAGCTCCAGCCGGCCGTCCGTGCCGCGGCTCTTGAAGACGGTGCCGACCTCGTCGCCCTCGAATTCGGTGTGCTCGTAGCGGTTGCGGCTGACCTGCCAGCCGATGCGGCGCAGCGGCCCGCTGGCCGTCGCCCATTCGCCGGCCGTGGCGACGCGCTGGCGCTGCATGCGGATCGTCACGTCGGCCTCGGCCGTGGTGCCGTAGTCGGTGTGGAAGTCGTCCAGCGACACGCCGGCAAAGCCGCCCTGGAAGAACACCGAGCCGCCGATGGCGCCGCCGTGGCTCTGCGCGGCGGAGTTGCGCACGCGGCTGCGGCTTTCGCCATCAATGTCGAAGCGCGGCGCGCGCTGGTCGTCGGCATCGCGGCCGGCCAGGTCGACGTGCCAGCCGACGCCCGAATGGGCCTGGCCGCTGCCGCCATCCAGCACGACGGCGCCGCTCCTGTCGTTGCTGGCGCCACCCAGGCGCACCTCGGCCGCGCCGCTCAGGCCCGAGGTGAAGACGCGCGGGATGCGGTTGTCCAGCGTGTTGACGACGCCGCCCACCGCGTTGCCGCCATACAGCAGCGCCGCGGCACCGCGCAACACCTCGACCTTGTCGATGACCAGTGGGTCGATGGCCACGCCATGGTCGAAGCTGAGATTGGACGCATCGACCGACGCGCCCGAGTTGTTGAGGATGCGCACCCGGTCGCCGTCCAGGCCGCGGATGCTCGGCCGGCTGGCATTGGGGCCGAAGTTGGTGGCGGCCACGCCGGGCAGCCCTTGCAGCGTGTCGCCGAGGGTGGCGGCGCGCGTCAGGGTGAGCTGGTCGCCGGACAGCGAATCGCTGGGCTGGGCCAGCACCTGACTCTTCAACGGGTTGCCGGTGACGACGACCTTGTCGAGGGATTCGGTGGCCGCACCGGACGAAGTTTGGGCCTGGGCGGCCAGGGAGATGCAGGCGGCCGCGAGGGGCGCCAGGGCAAAGGAACGCATGGGAGAGGACTTCCGAAATCAGAAAACGCAAGACCGCGCACCGCCGGGCGGCGGGCGCAGCAAGGGCTTGGAATTCAGACGGAAGTCGGGGGTGCCCGGGCCGGCGGCAGGCCGAGGCTGACCGCCCGCGGCGCGCTGCCACGCGCCAGCAGCGGCGCCGCATGCACAGCCGGGCTGGCCGGGACGGCGGCTGGCTCGGTGGCGGGCGCACCGGCGCCAAGGTTGGCGGCGGTCAGGCAGAGGTCGCAATGGAGGAGCTGGGAGAGGCCCTCATCCGCGCCTTCGCCGATGTGCGACAAGGCATGCGCGCCCGCCATCGCCTGGGCGATGGGCAGGAGCAGGGCCAGCCAAAACAGCCAGCCGCGGAGGTTGCGACGCAAGTTCACGGCCGCAATCCTAAACTCGGCCTCTTACGGAGCCCTGAAGTCACCTGTCATGAAGCTCATCGAATCCATCCTGGCCGACGCGCCGGCCATCACCGCCATCCGCCGTGATCTGCACAAGCATCCCGAACTCTGCTTCCACGAGGAGCGCACCGCCGACGTCATCGCCAAGGCGCTGACCGACTGGGGCATCCCCGTCCACCGCGGCCTGGGCAAGACCGGCGTGGTCGGCATCGTCAAGAACGGCACCTCGGATCGCGCCGTCGGCCTGCGCGCCGACATCGACGCGCTGCCGATGACCGAGCGCAACCAGTTCCCGCACGCCAGTACCTACCAGGGCCGCATGCATGCCTGCGGGCACGACGGCCACACCGCGATGCTGCTGGCAGCGGCCAAGCACCTGTCGCAGCACCGTAACTTTGACGGCACGGTCTACCTGGTCTTCCAGCCCGCCGAGGAAGGCGGCGGCGGCGCGCGCGAAATGATCAAGGACGGCCTGTTCGACAAGTTCCCGATGGAGGCCATGTTCGGCGCTCACAACTGGCCCGGCATGCAGGCCGGCCAGTTCGCGTTGAAGAGCGGCCCGGTGTTTGCGTCCAGCAACGAATTCAAGATCACGCTCAGGGGCAAGGGCTCGCACGCCGCGATGCCGCATCTGGGCATCGACCCGGTGCCGGCCGCCTGCCAGCTGGTGACGGCCTTCCAGACCATCGTGTCACGCAACAAGCGCCCCATCGACCCGGGCGTGATCTCCGTGACCATGATCCACGCGGGCGAGGCGACCAACGTCGTGCCCGACTCGGTTGTCATGGAAGGCACCGTGCGCACCTTCACGCTGGAGCTGCTGGACCTGTTCGAGCGCCGCATGAAGGAGATGACCGAGCAGCTGACCGGGGCCTTCGAGCTCAGCGCCGAGTTCGAGTTCCGCCGCAACTACCCGCCGACCATCAACCATGCCGCCGAGACCGAGTTCGTGCGCCGCGTGCTGACGGACATGGTCGGTTCCGACAACGTGCAGGAGTTCGAGCCCACCATGGGCGCCGAGGACTTCAGCTACTACCTGCTCGACAAGCCCGGCTGCTACTTCCTCATCGGCAACGGCGACGGCAGCCATCGCGTCGGCGGCCACGGCATGGGGCCCTGCATGCTGCACAACCCGAGCTATGACTTCAACGACGAGCTGATCCCGCTGGGCGGATCGATGTGGGTGCGCATGGCTGAGGCTTGGCTCAATCGCACTTGAAACTCAAAGGCAACCACAGAGGCACAGAGGCACGGAGGAACAGCCATTGAATTTCTCTGTGCCTCAGTGCCTCTGTGGTTGCATTTCCTTCCTCACCCCATGAACCACAATCAAGTCATCCAGGACACCCGCGACTGGGTCGTCAAGGCCGTTATCGGCCTGAACCTGTGCCCCTTTGCCAAGGCCGTGCATGTCAACGAGCGCATCCGCTATGTCGTCAGCGACGCCACCGAGCCCGAAGCGCTGCTGAAGGACCTGGCGCGCGAGCTGCTGGCGCTCAACCGCGCCGACCCGGAAGACGTCGACACGACGCTGCTCATCCACCCCGGCGTGCTGACCGACTTCCTGGACTTCAACGACTTCCTCGACGCCGCCGACGCGCTCGTCGACGAGTTGAAGCTCGACGGCGTGCTGCAGATCGCCGACTTCCACCCCGGCTACCAGTTCGAGGGCAGCGAGCCCGACGACATCGCCAACTACAGCAACCGCGCGCCCTACCCCACGCTGCACCTGCTGCGCGAGGAGAGCATCACGCGCGCCGTCGAGTCGATGCCCGACACGGCGGCCATCTTCGAGGGCAATCTCGACACGCTGGAGAAGCTCGGCCACGAAGGCTGGGCGGCGCTCGGCCTCAAGCGCTGAGCCGACAGGCCGGCGCTATTCCTTGACCCAAGAAAACCCGCCCGCGCCCTTCTTCGGCGAATTGACCCGCGTGCGCAGCACCGCGTCGAAGCCGCTCTTGCCGCCATTCCAGATCGCCGTGAGCAGGCTCACGACGTCGTCGCGGCTGTAGGCGTCAAGGTCGGCGCGGAACTGCTTGATCGCCGCGGCCAGCATGTCGCGTGGCAGTTCCTGGTGGGTCGCCAGCACGAGGAACATCGCGGCGAACAGGTCCGGCCGGCCGGCACACAGCGCCTGGATGCGCCGCAGCGCCTCGGGGGGCGTGGCCCGCTGGCCCGGCTGCAGCCAGGTCAATTCGTCGGAGCTGTCGCCGGCAACTTCGTCTTGCGCTTCTTCGGCCATCGTGGGTCTCCTCTTGCCGCTCGCAGGCAGCTTTGATTTCTCACGGTGCAGGGCTAGTGTCAGTCATTTATGACCGAAAACGTGCAGCAAACCACGCGGCCCCTGCCAACAAGCGCATGCTGACGCGTCAGTCATGCGGCAAACTGCGCGGCTGCCTGCCCTGAGCCTCCCTCGCTGCCATGCAACCCAAGACACTCGCACTGATCGACGACGACGCCGAGTATTCGGAATTCCTGACGCAGTTCCTGCAGGAGCAGCAGGGCATCTCGGTCAGCCGTTTTGACGACAGCAATGCGCTGCTGGCCGCGCCCGACGCCTTCGCCTTCGACTTCTACCTGGTCGACCTGATGCTGCCCGGCGTCAACGGCGTGGAGCTGATCAAGATCCTGCGCCGCCGCACCGATGCGGGGGTCGTCGTGGTCTCGGGGCGCCTCGGCCCCGAGGTCTTCCGTGAGGTCATCACCGCCGGGGCCGACATGTACCTCGTCAAGCCGGTGCAGTTCGAACAGGTGGCCCTGGCCATCGCGGCCGTGCAGCGCCGCGTGGCCAAGCCCTCGGCGGCGGACGCCGTCTGGAAGCTGGACCGCGCCAGCGGCGAACTCGTCGTGCCCGACGGCACTCGCATCCAGTTGAGCGAGGCCGACCGTCAGTTGCTGGAATGCTTTGCCCAAGCCGGCGGCGAGCCCGTCACGCGTGAGGCGCTGCTCAACAAGCTGGGCCGTGAGGTGGCCGAGGGCGAGGCCGACGACGGCCTGTCGGCCACCATCTACCGGCTGCGCCGCCGCATTGAGCGCGCCACCCCGACGCTGGTGCCGCTGCAAAGCAAGTCGCGCGTTGGCTATGTGTTCCGCGCGCCGCTGCAACTGATCTGAACGCGCCGGGCGCGCTCAAACCGGCGCATCGGCTTCCTTCAGCACCACCGCATTGCGGCC
The DNA here is from genome assembly GCF_001425165.1 of Pelomonas sp. Root405. GTDB lineage: Bacteria > Pseudomonadota > Gammaproteobacteria > Burkholderiales > Burkholderiaceae_C > Pelomonas. The sequence goes on along the minus strand of NZ_LMDU01000001.1, from coordinate 554,112 downwards.
GCCGCGCTTGGCTTCATAGAGCGCCGCGTCGGTGCGTGCGATCAGCGGTCGCAGTTCCAGGTCCTCCAGCGAGGCCAGGCTGACGCCGATGCTGACCGTCAACTTGCCAACGGCGGGAAAGACCGCCGCCTCGACCGCCATGCGGATCTTCTCGGCCGCCATGACGGCCTCTAGCGGACCGGCCAGCTCCGGCAGCAGCACCGCGAACTCCTCGCCACCAAAGCGCGCCGCCACGTCGTTGACGCGCACCGAGGCCTGCAGCAGCGCGGCCAACTGGCGCAGCACTTCGTCGCCGGCCGGATGGCCAAACTCGTCGTTGATGCGCTTGAAATGATCCACGTCGATCAACAGCAGCCCGTGGACGCGGCCGCTGCCCGCGCCATAGCGGCGGTCCAGCGCATAAGCCTCGATGAGGCGCGTGTCGAGGCTGCGGCGGTTGTGCAGGCCGGTCAGCGGGTCGCGCGTGGCCAGGTGTTCCAGCGCAGCGTTGGCGGCCTGCAGCTCGGCGGTGCGCTGCTCGACCTGCGCCTCCAGCGTGGCATTGGTCTTCTGCAGCTGCCGCTCGGTGTCGAGCAGAGAGCCCGCCATGGACTGCATGGCCTGGCTGAGCCGGGACAGTTCGCGCGCGGCCGGCCGCTCGGGGAAATCGGGAACGATGCGCTCTCGTTCCACCCGAACGGCGAGGCGCGCGAGTTGCTCGACCGGAAGACTGATGCGGCGCGCCAGCAGCAGGGCGGCCAGCGCCAGCGCGGCGGCCGCCAGCAGGCCCAGCAGCACCAACTCGCGCATCAGCTCGCGCACCGGGCGCATGGCCTGCTCCAGCGGCTGGCGGGCCACGATGCGCCAGCCTAAGGCCGTATTGGTGCGTGCCTGCAGCTTGGCCTCGCTGACCAGATAGGCCTTGCCCGCGAACTGCAGTTCGCCCTCGAAGCGGCCGTTCGGCAGCAACGGCAACACGCTGGCGCCGCCGGCCTGAGCCAGCTTCAAGGCCTCGGGGTAGAGCACGCGGCCCTGGCGGTCGATGATGAGGGCATCGATGCCACTGCCCGGGCTCTGGCGGCGCACCACGCCCTCGACCAGGCCGGTCACCCAGCGCCAATGCGCATGCGTGCCGATGACGCCGCGCAGCCGGCCCTCGGCATCGCGGATGGGCGCGGCAAAGTCGATGAAGCGGGTCGGTTCGCCATTGGGCAGGGCTGGCAGCATCGTGGCCAGCAGCTTGGCCTCGTGCACGTCGCCGACATAGATGCGCTCGCGCGCCGCAATGAACCAGTCCCGCTGCGCCACCGAGCGCCCCACCAGCATGCCGCCGGTGGCCTGGAGCACCGCGCCGTCTGCATCCGTGACGCCCAGCCAGGCGAACTCGTCCTGCAGCACCTGGCGACGGTCCAGCACCGCGCGGACCTGGACGGAATCCAGCGGTCCGTCAATGAGATAAGGCGCGACGCTGAGCAACTCGATCTCGCGCTCGCGGTCGCGCAGCTGGGTGGCCAGCAGCTCGGCCGCCGACTCCGCCGTGGCATGCACCGCGGCTTGTTGGGCGTGGTAAATCTCGTCGGCGGCCAGCTTGCCCATATAGCCGCCGACCAGGGTCAGGATGGCCAGCGCCAGGCCGCCGATCCACAGACTGATCTGGCCGCGCAGGCCGGGCAGGCGGCGCGGCGCGGCAGATGTCGCCGCGATGGAATCGGGCGAGGCAGGGGTTGGGTTGTCGGGCATCGGGGGTGCGGGAGGGCCAGCCAGTCTAGGCCGGCCCGGCGGCGGCGCCTACGACGCCCGCTCAGCCGGCCTGCGGCAATGTCAAACGCATCACGGTTCCCAGCGGTCCGGTGCGCAGCAGCTCCGCGCTGCCGCCATGCATGTCCATCACCCGGCGCACGATGTACAGGCCCAGGCCGTGGGCGCCACCACTGCCGCGCGCGCCGCGCGTGAACAGCCGCGGCAGCAACTCGCGCGGGATGCCGGGGCCGGCGTCGGCCACTTCGAACTGCAGGGCCGCCGGCTCGTCGAAGTCCATCACATGCAGGGTCACCGGGCTGAGGCCGGGCGCGTACTTCAACGCGTTGGACAGCAGGTTGCGCAGCGCCAGCCGCAACAGGCTCATGTCCATCAACGCCGTGCGCGTGGCGGTGTGGCGGTGCACGACGACGCGATCACGCTGCTCGCGCGGCAGGTCGGCAATGGTCACCGCGATCAGCGTGTCGATGTCGGTGTCGCCGCGCGCGATGCGCCCGCCGCCGGCCAGCAGGCTGGCCGCCGCCAGCGTGTTGTCGACGCCGGCCAGCACGGTGCCCAGCACGGCCTGGGCGCGCGTCAGCCGCTCCTGGGCCTGGCGCTCGCCGCGGCCGGCCAGGCTGGCGGCGGCGCTCTGCAGCGCGGCGCTGGCGTTGTTGAGGGGTTGGCGCACCTCGTGCGCCAGCACGTCGAGCATCTCGGAGCGTTCGCGCAGCAGCTGGTCGAGCTCCTGCACATGGCGCTCGGTCTGGCGGCGCATCTGCTGCTCGTGGGCCAGTTCGGCGCGGTGCTTGAGCGCCTCGGTGATGTCGTCCACCAGTGCCAGCGCGCGCAGCGGCTGACCCGAGGCGCTGTACTCGGACACCGCCGACACCAGCACGTCGCGCAGCGTGCCGTCGGCGCAGATCATCTGCACGGGGCAGTCGCTGACATGGCCGTCGCGCCACATCGCCGGGCGGTAGACCTCGCGCACCAGTCGGGCGGACTCCGGCGTCAGGAAGTCGTCCAGCGCCCGGCCGACGACCTGCTGGCGTTTGTAGCCCAGGCGCTGCAGCCAGCGGTCCGACACGCTGAGCACCCGCCCCGCCGTGTCGACCGAATGCATGAGCGCCGGCGTGGACTCGTAGAGCGCGCGCAGCCGCTGGCGGTTGTGCTCCAGCTCGACGGCCGCGCGGTGATGCTCGGTGACGTCCTGCAGGGCGCCCACCAGCCGTACCGGCACGCCGTCCTGCCAGTCGACCTGGCCCTGGGCCAGCACCCAGATCTCGCGGCCCTTGGCGGTGACGAGCGGCAGCTCAAGGCTCCAGGGCTCACCATGGCTGAGGCCGCGGCGCACGGCGGCCTCGATGACGTCGCGCGCCTCGGGTTTGTAGAAGCCGATGGCGTCTTGCAGCGTCGGCTGGTAGCCCGGTTCGAGGTCATGGATGCGGCAGGTCTGGTCGCTCCAGACCAGGGCTTCGGTCTGCAGATCCAGCGTCCAGCCGCCAATGCCGGCGACACGGCCGGTGCGGTCGAGCAAGGCCTTGCTTTCGCGCAGCTCGCGCTCGGCGGTGATGCGGTCGGTCACGTCCTCGACGATGCCGACATAGCCGCTCAAGGCCCCGTCCGGCATCAACAGCGGCCGGGCGCGCGCCCAGACCTGGCGCAGGCCTGTGCCGGCGTGGAGCCGGTAGCGCATTTCGAAGGGCTGTCGCTGCGTGACGCTGCGCCGCCAGTGGTCCAGCACCGAGGCGCTGTCCTCGGGCGCCAGCGTCGCAGTCCAGCCGTCGCCCAGACTGGCGCCCGCCGGCAGGCCGCAAATGCACTGCCAGGTGGCGTTGGTGAAGATGAAGTGGCCCGCGGCGTCGGTGCGGAAGACGCCTAGCGGCGCCGTCTCCGCCAGCACGCGGAAGGGCTGTTCGGCGTCGCCCACATCGGCCCGCGCCAGCGCCCGCTCGCGCATCATCAGCGCCTCGGCAGCCGCATCGGCCAGGCGCATCAGCGCCTCGCGTTGCGCGTCGGTCAGCTGGCGCGGCTTGAAGTCCACGACGCAGAGCGTGCCCGGGTGGCTGCCATCGTCGAGCCGGATGGGCATGCCGGCGTAGAAGCGCAGCGGCGGGTCGGCCAGTACGTCGGGATGATCGACAAAGCGCTCGTCCAGGCGCGCATCGCCCACCTCGAACAAGCCGTCCGCCAGCAGCGTGTGGGCGCAGAAGGTCTGGGCACGCGGTGTCTCGCTGCGGCCGAAGCCGACCGCCGACTTGAACCACTGGCGCCTCTCGTCCAGCAGGCCGAGCAGGGCGACGGGCGTGCCGCAGATCTGCGCGGCCAGGGCGGTCAGGTGGTCGAACAGCGGTTCGGGCTCGGTGTCCATGACGGCCAGCGCAATCAGGCGGGCCAGGCGCTGGTCTTCGTCGGGCGGCAGGTCGGGGATCACCATGGACGCGAAGCTTAGGGCCTCGTTCGCGGGGCGAAGGCGGCGTCGTCACGCTCCTGTCATGCAGCCGGCACAGCATGCTCGGTTTTGATCAACCGCCGCCCGCCCCATGAAGCCCACCCGACTGATCCAGGCCCTTGCCGCCACCTTCGCCCTGACCCTGGTGACTATGAGCGCAGCCCGCGCCGCCGGTGAGCTGGACGGCGCCAGCCAGCTCTGGGCCACCAGCCATGCCGGCACACCGAGCGGCTTCCTGTCCGAGATCGTTGCCTTCGACGCCACGAACAAGACGCTGTGGGTCGCGGGCGTCAAAGGCGTCAACGTGCTGGACGCCAGGACCGGCGCGTCGCTGAGCTTCATCGACGTCAGCGCCTGGGGCGCCATCAACAGCGTGGCCATCCACAACGGCGTCGCGGCCTTCGCCATCGAGGCCAGCGACCGCAAACTGCCCGGCGTCGTGCAGCTCTACGACACCACGAGCCGCAGCCTGCTGGCCGGCGTCAGCACCATCGCCGTCGGCTCGCTGCCCGACATGCTGACCTTCACGCCCGACGGCAGCCGCATCCTGGTCGCCAACGAGGCCACGCCCAATGCCGGCGACTACGGCACCCGCATCGGCACGACGGTGCCGCGCAACTACGGCGTGGGCGCGAATGACCCGGTCGGCAGCGTCAGCATCATTGATGTTGCCAGCCGCTCGGTCACCTCGACCGCCACGCTGGCCGGCGTGGCCCAGAGCGGCAGCCACATCCGCGGCAACACCGGCATGGACTTCGAGCCCGAGTACATCGCCGTCAACAAGGCCGGCACGCAGGCCTATGTCAGCCTGCAGGAGGCCAACGCCATGGGGGTGCTGGACCTGCAGAGCGGCCAGTTCACCAAGGTCGTCGGCCTGGGCGCCAAGGACTTCTCGCAAGCCGGCAATGCCATCGACAGCCTGAACAACGGCACGGTCAGCTTTGCCAACGTGGCCGCCAAGGGCCTCTACATGCCCGACGGCATGGCCAGCTTCCAGTCCGGCGGCAAGACCTATGTCGTGATGGCCAACGAGGGCGACTTCCGCGAGGACGACGCCGACCGCTCGGCCGCCAGCAGCCTGGGCGCCACCGGCAACCTGGCCAACCTGCGCGTGTCCAACACCGACTCCTCGGCCGGCAACCTGTTTGCCGCGGGCGCCCGCTCCGTCTCCATCCGCGACGCCGACGGCAACCTGGTCTGGGACAGCGGCAACATCCTGGACGTGCAGGCCAATCTCGCCGGCATCTACGACGACGGCCGCAGCCGCGACAAAGGCGTGGAGCCCGAAGGCCTGGAGCTGATGCAGATCGGCGGCAAGACCTTCGCCTTCATCGGCCTGGAGCGCACCACCAGCGGCGCCGTGGCGGTGTTCGAGATCGACCTGCTCGACCCGACCAAGACCAGCTTCGTGCGGATGCTGACGGTCAATGGCCAGATCCGCCCGGAGGGCCTGAAGGGCTTTGCGATGGACGGCATGCACTACCTGGCCATCGCCAGCGAAGGCGGCGATGGCGGCGTGGGCGCCGGCACGGCCCTGTTCGCACTGGCGCCGGTGCCGGAACCCGGTACCTACGCGATGCTGTTGGCCGGCCTGGCTGGCGTTGGCCTGGTCGCCCGCCGCCGCCGCCGCTGACGTCCGACCGCCCGCTTCGGCGGGCCCGCGCCTTCCGGTTGAGGTTGCGCGCGCGCAGCGGCATGGCTAGCGTCTCCGGCTTCACTTCGGGAACACGCCATGTCCAGAATCCCCTGCGCCCTCGGCGCCGTCCTGCTGGCCCTGCTGGCGGCGCTGCCGGCCCGCGCCGACATCGTCAGTGACTGGGCCGACGCCACGCCCAAGGTGCTGGCCAAGTCACCGCGCTCGCAGTGGACCCACACGGCGCTGCTGACCGACCTGGCGATGTTCAACGCGCTGAACGCGATCACGCCGCGCTACCAGGCCTACGGCGTGGCGCCCGCGCCGGTGCCCGATGCCTCACCCGAAGCCGCCGTGGCGTCCGCCGCGCGCGTCGTGCTCGGCAGCGTGCCGGGCGCAGACCATGCGCTGATCGACAAGACTTACGAAGCCGCGCTGAAGGGCGTGACCGATGCCGCCGCCCGTGCCAAGGGCGTGGCCCTGGGCCGCCGCGTCGCGCTGGCGCTGCTGACCCTGCGGTCCGATGACAGCTTCGGCCGCGTCGAGCCGCCCAAGGTCGAACCGGCGCCGGGCATTCACGTGCTGACGCCCGAGTACAAGCAGGAGTCCGGTGTGGGGCTGACGCGCATGAAGCCCTTTGGCATCAAGGACGTGGCCGCCTATGACCCCGGCCCGCCGCCGGCCGTGGGCAGCGCGCTGGCGCAGCGCGATCTGGCCGAGGTCAAGGCCGTGGGCGGGCGCGTCAGCACGGTGCGCACCGGCGAGCAGTCGGTCATCGCGCTGTTCTGGAACTCCGGCGAGGGCGAGGATGCCGTGGCCATGCTCAAGAAGGTGGCTGAGGCCAACAAGGCCACGCCGCTGGAGTTCGCGCGCATGCTGGTGCTGCTGGACATGGCCGACCTGGACTCGCGCATCGTCTACGCCGCCATCAAGACCAAGTACCGCTACTGGCGGCCCTACAACGCACTGCGCGGTGACTTCGCCGATGCCAAGCTGCGCGACGCGACGTGGGAGCCGCTGATCCACACCCCGCCCAACAGCGACTACCCGTCCGGCGGCGCCGTCGGCGGCGGCACGCTGGCCACGCTGATCACAGCCTTCCGCGGCGACAGCGCCGCGCCGCTGGTCTGGGTCAACATCGCGCTGTCCATGACGCGCAGCTGGCCCACGGCCGAGGCCATGGGCCGCGAGCTGGCGGACTCACGCGTCTGGAGCGGCGTGCACTTCCGCAACTCCGTCGATGTCGGCTATCGCATCGGTCAGAAGGTGGCCGAGGAGATCCTGGCGACGCAGCTGCGGCCTTTGCCTTAAGGTGCGGCGCGCCCCAGGTTGCGCACCCAGAAGGCCTCGTACTTGCGGTGCCAGCCGGCGGGCTTGACGACGCCGCCCATCGCATGCGCGCCGTCCGGGTCCAGGAACAGCTCGACGAGCGATTCCTTGCCCGAGTCCAGCAGCTCGCGGTAGACATTGACCGTGTCCTGGTAGAGCACGTTGGGGTCCTGCATGCCGTGCACCAGCATCAGCGGCTTCTTCAGGCCCTTGGCCAGCGGCAGCAGCGAATACTTGCGCAGCACCGGCTTGGTCCGGTCGACCTTGCCGATGGTGCGGCCGCTGTACCAGCTGTTGTAGTTCTCCCATTCGGTCGGGCCGGCGCCGGCGATGCCGGCGGCGAACAGGTCGGGCCGCGTGTACATGGTGTACTGGGTCTGGAAGCCGCCGAAGCTCCAGCCGTTCAGGCCGATGCGGCGGGCGTCGACGCCGTATTGCGCCGGCAGCAGCTTGACCAGGTCTTCCAGGTCCTCGGACTGCGGCTCGCCGACACGCTCCCAGTTGGCGCCCGAGAACTTGCGGCCGTAGTTGCTGTGCCCGCGCGGATCGACGGCGACCGTCACGTAGCCGTGCTTGGCCGCCATGTACTGGCCGAACAGGTAGGCGGTGTTCTGGAAGCTGTCGACCTCGACGATGTGGCGGTCGTTCAGCGGGCCGCCATAGACATAAACGATGCCGGGGCGCTTGTCGTTGGCCTGCCACCCGGCGGGCTTGAAGACATAGGCCTCGATGCGGTCACCATGACGGTTGGTGTAGGAAAAACGCTCGGGCTGCAGCAGCTTGAGGGACGCCCAGGCTTTGTCGTTGCTGTCGGTCAGCGTGCGCGTCGCCGTCCTGCCGTCGGTGGCCAGGAGCTTCAGTTCTGGGCGCTGCGCCCAGTTGCCCGCATTGGCGCTGACCCAGCGGCCGTCCTCGGACGCCGCCGCGCTGCGGTGGAACTCACCCACCGCGCCCAGCGCCTGCATGGCACCGCTGGCCATGTCGACGCTGAAGAGATTCATCGCCGCTGCGTCGCCGCGGTTGGCCAGCAGGAACATGCGCTTGCTGTCGGGCGTGAAGCCGACGACCTGGTGAGCCTCGAACTCCCCATTGACGAGCGGGCGCAGCGCCTTCGTGGTCACGTCGATGGCATAGGGCTGGCGCCAGCCCGCCTCGTCCAGCGTCAGCACCAGCGTCCTGGCGTCGGGCGTGAAGCGCGGCTTGAGCACGCTGACCACCTCATGGCCGACATCACCGCGGCGCTCCAGCACCAACTCGGGCTTGGCGTTCTCATCAGCCGTGCCGAGATAGACGCGCAGCAGTTCCTTTTCGCGCTCCCAGGTTGTGAAGGCGTAACGGCTGCCATCCTTGGCCCAGACCACATCGCTGATCTCGAACCACACGTCACCGCCCGCCTGCGTGAACACCGGCGCCGGCTGCTTGCGCGGCGGCTCGGCGCCGGCCGGCACCTGGCGGATGTAGAGGGCCATGGCCTGCAGCGTGCGCTTGTCGTCGGACACCTCGCGGTTGACTTTCTTGGCCGTGGCCCAGCGCTCGCTGTAATTCATGATCTCGACCTGCTTGGGCGGCGGCGCCGGCTTGTCGTCCGCCGTCTTCAGCGGCGCCCGGGCCATCAGCGACATCCAGCGGCCGTCCTCGCTGATCTGGGTCTCGACGATGCGGTACTTCTTCTGCTCATCATCGGGATGGATGAGCTCGCGGTTGAGCACCTGCACGGCGGCCTGCGCAAAGCGCGCGCGCAGCACGCGGCCGTCGTCGGTGTAGATGAAGCCGCTGTCATCCGGCGTGTAGGCCACGATGCGCAGGTCGCGCTGTGTCGTCACCAGCGCCACCGGTGCCGAGTCGCCAACCTGCCAGCGGTACAGGCCGCCGCGGTACTGGAAGATCAGCTCGTCCGCCTTGCGCGCCCAGACGAACTGGGTCGGGCCGGGGTAGAGATCGGTGGGCTTGAGCTTGTCCCGCGCCAGCTTCTTCTTCAGCTCGTCGCGCAGTTCCCAGGTTTCCCTGGCCTTGTCGGCGGCCGACGCAGCGGACGCCGGCGCAGCAGCGGCGACAGCGGCGACGGGCTTGCCGGCGCGGCGGGCGGCCAGTTCAGCAGCGGCCCTCTTCTCGGCCTCGGCCTCCGCCTTGTCGAGCGCCTTTTGCGCATCGTCCTTGGCCTTCTTCTCGGCCAGCTCCTGCTTCACCAGGTCCAGCGCCGCCCGCTCCCATTGCGCGAGGTCGACCTTCTCGCCGCGCAGATAGGCCTGCTGCGCCATCTCGCGAGCCTGACGCTCGGCATATTCCGTCTGGCGCTGCCTGAGTTTCTTGTCGAAGCGCTCAGTGTCCTCTGGCGCATCGAAGGCCGCCATCAGCTGCGGCGTGGTCAGGCGCTGCGTCTTGCCAGTGCGGGTGTCGTGCACCCACAGGTCGGCGCCGGGCTCGCCGAACGGGCTCCACAGCCAGGCCAGATAGCGGCCGCTGCGGCTGAAGGCAGCGTCTTTGGCGGGCTCGCCCCGGTAGGGCTCGGCGCGGAAGATCTGTTCGAGGGTTGGGACGGTGGCCGGGGCGGGTTGCGCCTGCAGCGGCAGACTAAGGGCCAGGGCGAGGGCCAGGCTGCCGAGGGCAGCGAAGGTCACGGGCTTCAAGGGGTCTCCTGAAATGCCCCCTAGGGTTAGGGGCGGTGCATTTTAGGAAATCGCCTAAGTCGCCCCATTCGTCACGGGTTTGCTTCAGCGCAGGATCGTCACGGTTTGCGGCATCGAGCTCTGCTTGGACTTGCGCCACAGCGCGATGGCCACATGCACCGCCAGGCCGATGCCCAGCAGCAGCAGCGCGCCAACGATCCAGATCACCCAGGCCAGGAAGGTCACGCCGCCAGACAGCGACGGCAGCAGGCCGGCGAGTGACTGCAGTTGGGGCGTCAGCGTCTCCAGCGTGCCCGCCAGCCATTCGGCCACCGGCACGGGCAGCCAGGCCGTGAGCGCCTCCGGCAGGCTCCAGTCGGCCGCACCGATGCTGCCTGCACCCGACAGCAGGGCCGACAGCAGCGCCTGTCCCGACCACACCAGGGCGGACCACAGGGCCAGCAGCAGCAAGACCAGCACCCAAGCGGCAAGGATCAACATGGCAAAACTCCGATTCATGGAAACGGGCGAGTGTGGCCGGCCAGGGGAGATCGAAAAAGATGCCGTGGCCGCAGCCAGGCTTCTGGAAAACCTGTGCAGTCGGCTACCCCGCTTGTTCCGCTGTGTTCCTCATGCCACCCGCGCCAACACCGGCTTCAACGCCACGCCGGTATGACTGCCACTCGCCACCACAGCCTCCGGTGTGCCTTCGATGACCACCCGGCCACCCGCATCGCCACCCTCCGGCCCTAGGTCCAGCACCCAGTCCGCCTCCGCAATGACATCGAGGTCATGCTCGATGACGACAACCGAATGCCCGCCAGCCACCAGCCGATGCAGCACACGGATCAGCTTCTCCACATCCGCCATGTGCAGGCCAACGGTAGGCTCGTCCAACACGTACAGCGTATGCGGCGCCTTCTGCCCGCGCCGGGTCACGTCGTCACGCACCTTGACCAGTTCCGACACCAGCTTGATCCGCTGCGCCTCGCCGCCCGACAGCGTCGGTGATGGCTGTCCCAACGTCAGGTAGCCCAGCCCCACGTCCTTCAGCAACTGCAGCGGATGCGCAATCGCCGGCATGGCCGCGAAGAATTCGACGGCCTCGTCCACCTCCATCGCGAGCACATCGCCGATGCTCTTGCCGCGCCACGAAACGCCCAGCGTCTCCGGGTTGAAGCGCTGGCCATGGCACTGGTCGCAGGGCACCTTCACGTCCGGCAGGAAGCTCATCTCGATGGTCTTCATGCCCTGCCCCTCGCAACCCGGGCAGCGGCCCGCGCCGGTGTTGAAGCTGAAGCGCGCCGGCGCGTAGCCGCGCGCCTTGGACTCCAGCGTCTCGGCAAACAGCTTGCGGATGGCGTCCCAGAAGCCGATGTAGGTCGCCGGGCAGGAGCGCGGCGTCTTGCCGATGGGGGTTTGGTCGACCTCCAGCACGCGGTCGACCTGCTCGTGGCCTGTGATGCCGTCGCAGCCTGTCCACTGCGCCGGCGCCTTGCGCAGCGGTACGGCGACGGCCATGCCGGCCAGCAGCACGTCGCGCGCTAGTGTCGACTTGCCCGAGCCCGACACGCCCGTGACGGCCACCAGGCGGTGCAGCGGCACATCGACCGTCACGCCCTTGAGGTTGTGAAGCGAAGCGTTCAGCACCGTTAGCTTCGGCGCATCAGATTCAATCGGCCGGCGCGCCTGCAGTGGGTGGATCAGTGGATGGGCCAGCATGCGGCCGGTAACTGAATCCGCCTCCAGCGCGAGCTGCGCCGCCGTGCCCTGCGCCACCACGCGGCCACCGCGCTTGCCGGCGCCAGGGCCGATGTCGATGATGTGGTCGGCACGGCGGATGGTGTCCTCGTCATGCTCGACGACGACCAGCGTGTTGCCCTTGTCGCCCAACGTCGCCAGCGCCTTCAGCAAGATCTGGTTGTCGCGCGGATGCAGGCCGATGGTGGGCTCGTCCAGCACGTAGCAGACGCCCTGCAGGTTGCTGCCCAACTGCGCCGCCAGGCGGATGCGCTGGGCCTCGCCGCCCGACAGCGTGGGCGCCGCGCGGTCCAGCGTCAGGTAGCCGAGGCCGACCTCCTGCAGGAACTCCAGGCGGCCGAGGATTTCGCTGACGACATCGCGCGCAATGTCGGCATCACGGCCGTGCAGGTGCAGGCCTTTCACCCACTCGTGCGCCTCGCCGACGCTCCACGCGGCCACGTCGCCGATGCCCTTGTGCTCGAACTCCACGGAGCGCGCCGTTGCGTTCAGCCGCGTGCCGTGGCAATCCGGGCAGGCCGCGTCGGTCAGGCCTTCGACCTCGACTTCCTCGGACGGGAAACTCTGTTCGCGGCCACGGTTGTCGTCGCTCTGCACGCTGTCGTCGAGCTCCTTGCGCTGCTCGCGTGTCAGCGCCAGGCCGGTGCCGACACAGCTGGTGCACCAGCCGTGCTTGGAGTTGTAGGAAAACAGGCGCGGGTCCAGCTCGGGATAGCTGGTCCCGCAGACCGGGCAGGCGCGCTTGGTGGAGAACACCTTGACTTCGCCGACGCCGCGGCCCGTCTCACCGTCGGCCAGCGCCTCGCTGAGGCCATCGAGCGGACACAGCACATGCAGCACACCCTTGCCGATGTCCAGCGCCTTGGCCAGCAGCTCGCGCAGCTCGGCCTCCTTGTCCGGCGACACGACGAGGTCGCCGACCGGCAATTCCAGCGTGTGCTCCTTGAAGCGGTCGATGCGCGGCCACGGCGACGTCGGCAGGAATTCGCCGTCCACGCGCAGATGCGTGTGGCCACGGCCCTTGGCCCATTTGGCCAGGTCCGTGTAAACGCCTTTGCGCGCCACCACCAGTGGCGCCAGCAGGCCCACATGCTGGCCGCGGTAGTCGCGCATCAGCTGCGCGGCAATCGACTCGACGCTTTGCGGCTTTACCGGCGCACCGTCCTTGGTGCAGTGCTGCACGCCCAGCTTCACGTAGAGCAGGCGCAGGAAATGCCAGACCTCGGTCGTCGTCGCGACCGTGCTCTTGCGGCCGCCACGGCTCAGGCGCTGCTCGATGGCGACCGTCGGCGGAATGCCCCACACCGCATCGACCTCCGGCCGACCCGCCGGCTGCACGATGCTGCGCGCATAGGCGTTCAGCGATTCGAGGTAACGGCGCTGGCCCTCGTTGAACAGGATGTCGAAGGCCAGCGTCGACTTGCCCGAGCCGCTCACGCCGGTGACGACGTTGAACTTGCCGCGCGGGATGTCGACGCTCAGGCCCTTGAGGTTGTGCTCGCGCGCGTTGACGATCTTGATCGCCTCGTCGGCCTGGCGCCGTGCCTTGACGATGGACTGCAGGGGCCGGCCCTCCTCCACGGCCATCGCTGGCCGGTCCATGTGCAGCGCGTAGTCGCGCAAGGCAGCGGCGGTGTGAGACGTGGCGTGCTTGGTGATCTCCTCAGGCGTGCCGACGCAGACGATCTCGCCACCGGTTTCGCCGCCTTCGGGGCCAAGGTCGATGAGCCAGTCGGCCGCGCGGATGACGTCGAGGTTGTGCTCGATGACGATCAGCGAGTGGCCGGCGCTCAGCAGCTTGCGCAGCGCGCGCATCAGCTTGGCGATGTCGTCGAAATGCAGGCCCGTGGTCGGCTCGTCGAACAGGAACAGCGTGCCCTTCTTCGCGACACCGAAACGCGGCGAGGCCGCCGCCTCGGCCAGGAAGCCGGCGAGCTTCAGCCGCTGCGCCTCGCCGCCCGACAGCGTCGGCACCGGCTGGCCCAGGCGCACGTACTCCAGGCCCACGTCGACGATGGGCTGCAGCTTGGCGATGACGGCGCGGCGCTCGCTGAACAGGTGCACGGCTTCCGCGACCGTCAGCTCCAGCACGTCGGCCACGCTCAGGTCGCGGTCCTTCAAGGTCAGCTTCGCGTCCAGCATCTCGGCGCGGAAGCGCTTGCCGTCGCAGTCCGGGCAGCGCAAATAGACGTCGCTCAGGAACTGCATCTCCACATGCTCGAAGCCCGAGCCGCCGCAGGTGGGGCAGCGGCCGTCGCCGGCATTGAAGCTGAACATGCCGGCCGTGTAGCTGCGCTCCCGCGCAATGGGCGCGTCGGCGAACAGCTTGCGGATCTCGTCGAAGGCGCCGACATAGCTGGCCGGGTTGGAGCGCGCCGTCTTGCCGATGGGCGACTGGTCGACGAAGACCGCATCGGCCAGGAAGTCGGCGCCCAGCAAGCGCTCGTGAGCGCCCGGCGTCTCGGTCGCCTTGCCGAAGGTGCGAGCCAGCGCGGGGTAAAGCACGTCCTGCATCAGCGTGCTCTTGCCCGAGCCGCTCACGCCGGTCACGACGACGAGGCGCTGCAGCGGGAACTCGACCGTCACATCGCGCAGGTTGTGTTCGCGCACGCCTTCGAGGATGAGCTTGGGCGTCGATTCCTCCACCAGCCGCTTCAGGCCCATGCCGACATGCTTGCGGCCGCCCAGGTAGGCACCGGTCAGCGTGTCGGCCGCGCGGATGCTGTCGGGCGTGCCGTCGTAGACGATCTGGCCACCGCGCTCGCCCGGCCCGGGGCCCATGTCGATGAGGCGGTCGGCGGCCAGCATGACGGCCGGGTCGTGTTCGACGACGACCAGCGTGTTGCCGGCGTCGCGCAGGCGCTGCATGGCCTGCACGATGCGGCCCATGTCGCGCGGATGCAGGCCGATGCTGGGCTCGTCCAGCACGAACAGCGTGTTGACCAGCGAGGTGCCTAACGCCGTGGTCAGGTTGATGCGCTGCACCTCGCCGCCGGACAGCGTGCGGCTCTGGCGGTCCAGCGTCAGGTAGCCCAGGCCGACGTCGCAGAGGTAGCGGCTGCGGTGGCGGATCTCGTCCAGCAGCAGCTTCAGCGCTTCGTCTAGCATCGTGCTGGGCAGTTGCAAGCCGTCGACGAAGTCGCGCAGGCGCTGGATGGGCAGCTGCATCAGGTCGTGCAGGCTCAGGCCCGGCAGCGCTTCCAGCTGCTCGCGGGTCCAGTCCACGCCAACCGGCAGGAAGCGTTGGGCCGCTGGCAGCGCCGCGTCCGCCAGCGGCTTGGACCCGACACGCCACAGCAGCGCCTCCAGCTTCAGCCGCGCGCCGTGGCAGGCGGGGCATTCCGTGTAGCTGCGGTACTTGGACAAGAGCACGCGGATGTGCATCTTGTAGGCCTTGCTCTCCAGGTAGTCGAAGAAGCGCTTGACCCCGTACCACTGCTTGTTCCAGTTGCCGTTCCAGTTCGGCGTGCCGTTGATGACCCACTCGCGGTGCGAGGGGCTGAGTTCCTTCCACGGCGTGTCGCGCGGGATGCCCGCCTCCCCCGCGTACTTCAGCAGGTCGTCCTGGCTGTCTTTCCAGGCCGGCGTCTGCATCGGCTTGATCGCGCCGTTGCGCAGGGTCTTGCGGTCGTCGGGGATGACCAGACCCAGGTCGACGCCGATGACGCGACCGAAGCCGCGGCAGGCCTCGCAGGCGCCAAAGGCAGAGTTGAAAGAAAACAGCGCCGGCTGTGGGTCGGCATAGCGGACATCGCTCTCCGGACAGTGCAAACCGGTCGAGAACTTCCAAAGTGTTGCGCCGTCGTCACCCACGTGAACATTCACCCGGCCTGCGCCGCGCTTCAAACACAACTCGATGGCTTCCATGGCGCGCTGCCTGTCCGCGCCCTGGATGCGGAAGCGGTCAGCGACGACATCCAACACTTTTTTACCTTCAACCTCGCGCTCCCCCTGCACGCGTGTGAAGCCGCTGGCGGACAGCCATTGCTGCACCTGCTCCGCCGAGGTGTTGCCGGGCAGTTCGACCGGAAAGCTGAGCACCAACCTGGGGTCCTCGCCGGCCGTCCGCGCCATCAGCTCCGCATAAATGCTCTGCGCGGTGTCATGCCTCACCGGCAGCGCCGTCTTGCGGTCGAACAACTCGGCCGCACGCGCATAAAGCAGCTTCAGGTGGTCGTTCAGCTCCGTCATGGTGCCGACCGTGGAGCGGCTGGTGCGCACCGGGTTGGTCTGGTCGATGGCGATGGCCGGAGGCACGCCGTCGACCTTGTCGACGGCCGGGCGGTCCATGCGGTCCAGGAACTGGCGCGCATAGGCGGAGAAGGTCTCTACGTAGCGCCGCTGACCCTCGGCGTAGAGGGTGTCGAACACCAGGCTGGACTTGCCGGAGCCGCTGGGCCCGGTCACGACGGTCAGCTCGGCGGTGCGCAGATCGAGGTCGAGGTTCTTGAGGTTGTGCTGGCGAGCACCTCGGATGCGGATCAGACCGTCAGACATTGCGGGAGGGGTCCCAAACGACAAAGGCCAGCAGTGTAGGGAGGGGCTTAGGCCAAAACTGTCAGCACGCGCGACCGACGAGCGGTCGATTTAGGCCGCGCGGGCGGCCAAGCCACACCGCGTTCCTGGGTCTTGCGGTTGCGTGGCAGCGCTGGCTGCGGCAACAATGGCTCGCGCTCCCTCCGGAGCCGATAACAAAAAGACAAAACTGAACAAGGACATGGGGATGGACAAGTCGACGTTGCCCGGCGCGGAGCCAGCGCTGGACCCCTACTGGCTGAATGCCACCACCGGCGGCGTGGGCGTCGACGCGCCGGAACCCGACCACCAGGGCGCCTCGCCAAGCCAACGCCAGGCCCAGGTTCTGCTGGTCGAGGACAACCACATCAATCAGGTCGTCGCGCTGGAATTCCTGGCGCTGATGGGCGTGCATGCCCGCCTTGCCAAGAACGGCCTCGAAGCCCTGGTCGCCTGTGCCGAAGCGGCGCCAGACTTGGTGCTGATGGACATCCAGATGCCCGGCATGGACGGCCTGGAATGCGCGCGCCGCCTGCGCGCCCAGCAGCGCGAAGGCAAGCTGCCGCCGTTTCCCATCCTGGCGCTGACGGCGCATGCACTGGACGCCGATGTGGCTGCCAGCCTGGACGCCGGCATGGACGAGCACCTGACCAAGCCGCTGGACTTCGTGGCGCTGCGCACCCGCCTTCAGCGCTGGCTGAAATTGCCGCCGGCAAATTGACCCCTCGTCCAGAACGCCGCGCTGAACGCGGGCGTTCTGGACGGTACCCCGGGGGGACGGCGATGCTCGCTGGGCGTGTCCCGCTCGCACATCGCCAGACGGGCCGGCTCGGGAGCGGCCCGGCGCTCCGCCCGCATCAATTCACGACGGCCGAGACGAAAGGAGCTGGTCAGCTCGCGGGCACGTAGACGTAGCCCACGTTCCTGACCGTCTTGATGACCTCCGGCTTGTCCGGGTTGCGCTCCACCTTGCGGCGCAGGCGCATGACGCGCAGGTCGATGCTGCGGTCGAAGACGTCCCAGCCGCGGTTGTGGGCCTGTTCCATGATCTGGTCGCGGTTCAGCGGCCGGTTGGGGTGGCGCGCGAACAGCGCCAGCAGGTCGAACTCCGCGGCCGTGATGTCGATCTCCTCGCCGCCCGTGCCGAAGAGCTTGCGCTGCGCCATGTCCAGCTCGCACAGGCCGAAGGCAATGCGCTCAGAGCCGCTCGGCGCGGCCGCGGGTTCGGGCGCGGCCGTGACCTGCAGGCGGCGCAGCACGGCACGCACCCGGGCCAGCAGTTCGCGCAGCTCGAAGGGCTTGGCGATGTAGTCGTCGGCGCCCACCTCCAGCCCGACGATGCGGTCGATGGCCTCGCCGGCCGTCGTCAGCATCAGCACGGCCAGGCGGGGGTGGGCCTCGCGCAACGCGCGGGCCAGCGACAGGCCGTTCTCGCCGGGCATGTTGATGTCGAGCACGGCCACGTCGGGCACGCGCTCGGCAACCTTGGCACGGGCCGCTGCGGCATCGGGCGCCTGCATGACCTCGAAGCCATTGCGGCCGAAGTACTCCGCCAGCAGGGCGCGCAATTCGGGCTCGTCGTCGACGAGCAATACGGTGGGCAGGGTGTCTGGCATGGCGGCGAATGATAGGCAGGCGCCAACCGGGCGGTGTGGCGCTGAAACAAACGCAACACAAGTGCCCGGTGCGCGAAGCCGGGCTGAAACGCAAGCGCCGGACAGTGCAGGCATCGACACCGGAGCACACCGCCATGAACTACCGCAGCGACAACCCCGCCACCGACTGGCCCGACACCTTCTTCGTCAACTACCGCAGCGAGGCCTTCGCCGAAGACCTCGAGGACGCCGGCGAAGCGCCCGCCCTCGGCTGGCACCCGCTCGAACGCCTCGTCGCGGCCCTGCCGCTGCTCTGCATCTTCGCCCCCGTGGCGGACGCCTACTTCTTTCTCTGAAGGACCCCCATGACCCCGCACCAGATCGACCTCATCCGCGACAGCTTCGCGCCGCTCAAGCCCCTGGCCGCCACGGTGGCCGAGGCCTTCTATGCCCAGCTGTTCGCCCGCGATCCCGCACTGCGTGCGATGTTCCGCGGCGGCGACATGGGCGAGCAAGGCGCCCGGCTGATGCAGATGATGGCCGCCGCCATCGACCTGCTGGACCGCCCGGCATCGCTGCGGCCCGTGCTGCTCAGGCTCGGCCAGCGCCATGCCGGCTACGGCGTGGCCGAGGCCCATTACGCCAGCGTCGGCGCGGCCCTGCTGGACACGCTGGCCGCCGGCCTTGGCGACACCTTCACGGCCGAGGTGCGCGAGGCCTGGGTGGCGATGTACGGCCATGTCGCCCGGACCATGCAGGAAGGTGCAGCCAGCGAGGCGATGGCCGCCTGAGCGTCCTTATCATCCGCTGCGCCCAGGGAGAGCGCTGCGATGACCGACGACTTTCATTTCCATCCCACGCCCGACGCCGGCGTGGGCGAACTCGGCAGCGTGCTCAAGGCCACGCTGCCACTGCTGAGCCAGGTCCTCGAAGCCGTGCCGGCGCGCGTCGTCGTCCTCGACGCGCGCGAGTGCTTCGTCTGGGCCAACCACGAGTTCTTCAAGTTCACCGGCCTGCATCCCAAGCAGGTGCTCGGCCAGCCCATCGGCCGCATCATTGGCGACGCTGCCTATGCGGGCTACAGCGCCGTGCGCGCCCGGCTGGGCAGCGGCCAGACCGTCGCCTGGGAGGGCTGGACGGAGCTGGCCGGGACCGGCCGGCGCTATATGCGCGAGCATCTCGTGCCGGTCGACGTGCAGGGCGGCTTGCCGCAGGCCACCGTCGTCATGAGCCTGGACCTGACCGAGCTGAAGCGCCGCGATGCCGAGCTGTCGGGCAAGGTCGCCGAGCTGGAAGCGAGCGAGGCGCTCAAGTCCTCCATCTTCGACAACGCGATGGCAGCCCTGGTGTCCACGGACGAGACCGGCCACATCGTGGAGTTCAACCCGGCCGCCGCCGCGATGTTCGGGCTGGCGCGCGAGCAGGCGCTGGGCCGCCCGGTCTCTGAGGTCATGATCCCGCCACGGCTGCGCGCGGCCCACGACGCCGGCATGGCGCGCGTGACGGCCGGCGGCGAGCAGCGGGTCATGGGCCGGCGCGTCGAGATGCCGGCACTGCGCGCCGACGGCAGCGAGTTCCCCGTCGAGATGCTGCTGTGGCGCACCGGTGTCGGCAGCCAGACTTTCTACACCGCCTCGCTGTTCGACCTCTCCGAGCGCGCGGCCGCGCAGGGCGAGATCGAGCGCCAGCGCGAGGCGCTGCGCCAGAGCGAGAAGCTGACCGCCATGGGCAGCCTGCTGGCCGGCGTGGCGCACGAACTGAACAACCCGCTGTCCATCGTCATGGGCCGGGCCTCGCTGCTGGCCGAGAAGATGAGCGGCAGCCCGCATGCGGCCGACGCCCAGCGCATCCACGAGGCCGCCGAGCGCTGCGGCCGCATCGTGCGCACCTTCCTGAACATGGCGCGCAGCCGGCCGGCCAACCGCAGCGAGGTGGCGCTCAACGACCTGGCCACCGCCGCCGTCGACATGCTGGGCTATGTGCTGCGCAGCCACGGCATCGCCGTCACGCTGGACCTGCTGCCGGGGCTGCCGCCGGTGAAGGCGGACGCCGACCAGATCGGCCAGATCGTCCTCAACCTCATCGTCAATGCTCAGCAGGCCCTGGGTGCGCGCGACAACGGCCGCCGCCTGACCGTCTCCACTGGCGTGGCGCCCATGACCGACGGCGACCGCCGCCGCACGCCGCGCGTGTGGCTGCGTGTGCGCGACAACGGTCCAGGCATAGCGACGGAACTGCGCGAACGCATCTTCGAGCCCTTCTTCACGACCAAGAGCGAAGGCGTGGGCACCGGGCTCGGCTTGGCCGTGTCGCGTTCCATCGCCCGCGACCACGGCGGCGAGCTGACGCTGCAGGATGACGATGGCTTTGGCGGCGGCACCTGCTTCTGCCTGCAGATGCCCGTCAGCGGCGAGCGCGAGGTGGCCGAGACCGAACCCGCGCCGCTGCCCGAGACCGACGAGTGCAATGCCCGGCTGCTTGTCGTCGACGACGAGACCGAGATCGCCGAGCTGATCGGCGAGATGCTGTCGGGCGCCGGCTACGAGGTCATGACGGCCGAGTCCGGCGCGGTGGCGCTGGCGATGCTGGCCGAGGCGCGCTTTGACGCCATCGTCAGCGACCTGCACATGCCCGACATCGACGGCGCCCAGCTCTGGCGCGAGGTCAAGGCGCGGCACCCGACGCTGGCGCGGCGCATGCTGTTCGTCACTGGCGACACGCTGTCGCCCATCGCGCGGCAATTCCTCAGCGAAGCGCGCTGCGACAGCCTCAACAAGCCCTTCTCCAAGCAGGAGCTGCTGGCCCGCGTAACAGCGCTGCTGCAGCCCTGAGGCCTGCCCATAATCTCCCGCACAACATCGACGGAGACATACCGATGAAGCGCCGAACCCTGCTGCCTGCCCTGACTGCCCTGACTGCGCTGATGAGCCCGTGGCTCGTGCAAGCACAGGGCAACAAGCCCTACACCTGGATCGTGCCCTTCCCTGCCGGCGGCGGCACCGACGCCTTCGCCCGCCCGCTGACCGCACTGCTGACCAAGCAGATGGGGCGTCAGGTCCTGATCGACAACAAGGGCGGTGCCGGCGGCACCGTGGGCGCCGGCGTGGCGGCCAAGCTCGCGCCCGACGGCAGCAACTTCTTCATGGGGGCGGTGCACCATGCCATCGCACCGTCCATGTACCCGCGGCTGGACTACAAGCTGGAGGAAGACTTCATCCCCGTCGCGCTGCTCGCCAGCGTGCCCCAGGTCATCGTCGTGCACACCGGCCAGTTGCCGGTCGCCGACCTCAAGGGCCTCCTGGCCACCGTGCGCGCCAAGCCAGGCAAGCTCAACTACGCCTCGGCCGGCAACGGCACCTCGCACCATCTGGCGGGCGAGCTGTTCAAGCTGCAGACCAAGACCTTCATCACCCACATCCCCTACCGCGGCGCCGGCCCGGCGCTGCAGGACCTGATCGCCGGCCAGGTGGACCTGATGTTCGACGGCCTCGGTTCTTCGGCCACCCACATTAAGAGCGGGCGCGTCAAGGCGCTGGCCGTCGCAGGACCTAAGCGCGCCGTCGGCTTCCCCGACGTGCCGACGGCCGCCGAGGCTGGTGTGCCGGGCTATGAAGTGTCGACCTGGTACGGGTTGTGGGCGCCCAAGGGCACGTCCAAGGAGGCCGTGGCCGCGATGCAGGCCGAACTGCGCAAGGCCTTCGCCACCGACGACATCCGCAACATCTGGAACGGCCTGGGCGCCGAGACGCCCAACCTCTACGGCGATGCCTTCGGCCAGTTCGTGAGCGCCGAGGTCAAGCGCTGGGCTGCCGTCGTCAAGGCCTCTGGAGCGAAGCTCGATTGAAGTGAAAACCAAAGGCAACCACAGAGTCACAGAGGCACGGAGCACGCACCTGACGCCTGCTTCTCTGTGGCTCTGTGCCTCCGTGGTTGCATTTCTGCATTTGTTTCAACTGACATGAATCTTTTTACAGCGCTGCGCGCCGGCTTCCCGGCAGACCTGGACGCGACCGCCATCGACGCCGATGGCGCACTCTATTCATGGCGCGATCTTGAGCGCGGCAGCGCAATGCTGGCCAACTGGCTGGCCAAGCTCGACCTGCCCGCAGGCAGCCGCGTCGCCGTGCACACGGACAAGAGCGTCGAGGCCCTGATCCTCTATCTCGCCGTGCTGCGCGCCGGTCTGGTCTATCTGCCACTGAACCCGGCCTACCAGGCCAGCGAGCTGGAGCACTTCATCAGCGACGCGGCACCGGGCGTGGTCGTCTGCGCCGGCAAGAACTTCGGCTGGGTCAGCAAGCTGGCCTTCCAGCGAGGCGTGCGCTGGGTGTTCACGCTCAACGACGACCGCAGCGGCACGCTGCTGGACCGCGCCGTGCAGATGAGCGACCAGCACGAGCCGGTGCCACGCGCGGCGGGCGACCTCGCGGCCATCCTGTACACCAGCGGCACGACCGGGCGCAGCAAGGGCGCGATGTTGAGCCACGGCAACCTGCTGTCGAACGCTCAGACGCTGAAGACATTCTGGGATTGGCAACCGAACGACGTGCTGCTGCACGCGCTGCCCATCTTCCACGTGCACGGCCTCTTCGTCGCCTCGCATGGCGCGCTGCTGAACGGCAGCAAGATGATCTGGTTCAACAAGTTCGACGCCGGCGCGGTTGCGCGCCGCCTGCCCGAGGCCACCGTCTTCATGGGCGTGCCGACGCTCTATGTGCGCCTGCTTCAGGAGCGCACCCTGGACACGCGCAACATCCGCCTCTTCATCAGCGGCTCCGCGCCGTTGTTGATCGAGACCTGGCAGGCATGGCAGGCGCGCACCGGGCACCTCATCCTGGAGCGCTACGGCATGAGCGAGACGCTGATGCTGACCTCCAACCCCTGCAAGCCGGAAGACGGCCAGCGCATCGGCGGCACCGTCGGCCGCGCGCTGCCGGGCGTGTCGCTGCGCATCGTCGGCGACGACGGCCAGCCCTGCGCGGTGGACGAGATCGGCAACGTGCAGGTGCGCGGTCCCAATGTCTTCAGCGGCTACTGGCAGATGCCGGAGAAGACCGCCGAGGAGTTCACGCCGGATGGCTGGTTCAAGACGGGCGACGTCGGCCGCGTCGATGCGCGTGGCTACCTGACGCTGATCGGCCGCAGCAAGGACCTCATCATCAGCGGCGGCTTCAATGTCTACCCGGCCGAGATCGAGGGCTTCCTCAACGAGCTGCCGGGCGTCGGCGAATCGGCCGTCATCGGCGTGCCTCACCCGGATTTCGGCGAGGCGGTCGTTGCCGTCGTCACGCCGCGCGGTGGTGCCCTGCCCGACCCCGACGGCCTCATCGCGGCGCTGAAAAGCCGCATCGCCAGCTTCAAGGTGCCCAAGCGCATCCTCGTCGCACCGGAGCTGCCGCGCAACGCGATGGGCAAGGTGCAGAAGAAGCTGCTGCGCGAACAGCAGGCGGGTCTGTTTACCGGAAAGTAGGCGTCGCCGGCGGCGGCCCGCGGCGCACAATGGCCGCACACCGCAGCCGCCGATGAGCGTCGTCCCCCCGCCCCCCGATCCCGCGCCCGAGGCCCGACAACAGCGCCTGGCGCGGCGCCATCGCTGGCGTGACCGGGCGCTGCTGCTGGCACCGGCACTGGCCTTTGGTTCGGTTGCGCTGACGATCTGGGCGCTGGTGGCCTGGTATGTCGTCGAGCAACCACGCGAACTGCTCGCCGAGCAGCGCCGCGACCTCGCCACCGGCGTGCGCGCCGCGGCCATGCAGACCGAGCCTGTGCTGCGCCAGGCCGAAAGCGCGCTGCGCGTCGTCGACCTGTGGCTGCTGACGCGGCGCGGTGACCAGCCGCTGGCCGACGTCATGCTGCGGCAGTTTGCCGACAGCGTGCGCAGCGGCTCGCGCCAGTTCGTCGACATCGTGCTGGTGTCGTCGACCGGCAAGGTCAGGCGGCTGCAGGCGGGCAGCGACAACGACGACGCCAGCATTGCCGGCACCGCCGCGTTCGACCAGTTCAGCGGCATCGTCCCCGAGGGCGTCGTGCTGGGCCTGCCGTTGCGCCTGGGCGGCCGCACCAACGACGACCGGCTGCGCCTGCCGATGCTGATGCGGCTGTCGCGGCCGCTGGACGACCATGAAATCGCCATGGCCCTGGTGGACCTGCAGCGCCTGCACGAGGCCCAGAGCCTGTTCGTGCCCGTGCCGTCGGCCTCGCTGGTCATGCTGCGCGACGACGGCCTGGCCCTGTCGCGGCGGCCCGAGGTGCCAGGTTTTGCCGGCCGCAACCTGTTCGAGCAGTTCCCTGCCCGCCGCCACGAACTCCACGGTGACGAGGGTTATTTCACCAGCAGCGGCGCCACCACCGACGGCCAGGCGCGCACCGGCGCCTTCGTCACGCTGCCGGATTTCGGCCTCAAGCTGCTGCTGTCGAGCACCGCCGACGCGGTGCTGGTGCCGCACTGGCGGCAGCGCAGCATCGTGCTGGCGGCCGCCGTAGCCGCCACGCTGGGGCTGTTCCTGCTGGGCCGCTGGCTCGGCCTGCTGCAACGCGCCGCCCGGTTGCGCGCGGCGACGCTGCAGGCCACCAGCAACGCCATGCCGCTGGGCCTGTTTCGCGCCGACCCGACCGGCCGCATCGTCTATGTGAACGACAGCTATCTGCGCGTGCACGGCCTGCGGCGCGAAGACATCGCCTGGGGCTGGACCACGCTGGTGCACCCCGACCAGCGCGACATGCTGATCCAGCGCTGGAAGCACCACATGGCCACCGGCGAGCCCATCGAGATGATGCGCAAGATGAAGCGCGGCGACGACGGCCGCATCCGCTGGATTGCGGTGCGCACGGCGCCGCTGTTCTTCGACGGCGAGGTCGCCGGCCAGGCGGGCACCGTCGAGGACGTGACCGAGCGCGGCGAGCAGGAGAAGGCGCTGCAGACGCTGACCGCCATCTTCGACATGACGCCCGACTTCGTCTGCCAGGCGCGCGAGCAGGGCCAGGTCACCTACCTGAACCCGGCGGCACGCGCCCGCCTGGGCCTGGCGATGGATGCGCCGCTGGGCGACGCTCACATGTCCGACTACATCTCCGAGGAGCAGCGCGACCTCTACGAGAAGTTCGTGCTGCCCGAGGCGATGCGCCAGGGCCACTGGCGCGGTCGCATCGGCATGCGGGACGGCGACGCGCGCGTGCCCATGGACTGCCTGGTCATCATGCACCGCGACCTGCGTGGCCGCGTCGAGACCGTCTCGGTCATCCTGCGCGACATGTCCGAGCAACTGCGCGCGCAGCGCGAACGCGAGCGCAGCGAGGCCATGCTGCTGGCCGTGGCTCACACGGCGCGGGCGCAGTTCCTCGTCGGCGACACCGAGGGCCGCGTGGTCTTCTTCAACGCCGCCTTCGAGGAACAGCGCCGCGTCGCGCTCAAGGACTGGGTCGGCCGGCCGCTGGCCGAGCTGTTCGGGCCGCAGGAGTACGCGGTGCGCGCGCCGCTGATCGCCGCGGCACTGGCCGGGGACACGCGCCGGCTCGACATCGCCGACGGCAACGAGCGCGACAGGCGCAGCTTCGACGCGCAGTACGCACCGCTGCGCGTGCAGAGCGGCCAGATCGAGGGCCTGATCGCCATCGAGGTCGACGTGACCGAGGCGCGCCGCGAAGAAGCGCGGCTGCGCCTGGCATCGCAGACCGACGCGCTGACGCAGGCGCTGAACCGCGCCGGCTTCGAGGAAGGTGCGCGGCGCCTGCTGGCCGCGCCGCCGGGACAACACCTGGCCCTGCTCTACCTGGACCTGGACCGCTTCAAGCCCGTCAACGACCAGCACGGCCACCCCACCGGCGACGCGCTGCTGAAGGCCGTGGCGCTGCGCCTGCGCCATGCCCTGCGACCGGCGGACCTGGTGGCGCGCCTGGGCGGCGACGAGTTCGCCGTGCTGCTGCCGGCGCTGCATGAGGTCGGCGACGCCGCGACCGTGGCCGCCAAGTTGCTGCATGCGCTGAGCACGCCGTATCACATCGGCGAGCTCGAGCTGGAGATCGGTGTCAGCATCGGCTACTGCGTCGCAGTGACAGGCGCCGCCGACCTGGAGGCCCTCATCGCCAGCGCCGACGCCAGCCTCTACGAAGCCAAGCGCGCGGGCCGCGGCCGAAGCCATGGCGGGGAACTGAAGCCGCAAGGGTGATGGCTAGACGGCGATGCCGTTCTTGATTTCGTCGAGCGCCAGCTGCAGCACGCGCGCATCGCTGCTGGCGCGGTGCCGGTTGATCTGCTGTCGCTGGCGCACGGCCTCGGTCACGCCGCGCCAGCGCTGCGCCTCCTGCTCGTCGAGCAAGCGGCGCAGGTCGTCCAGCCTGAAGCTGGGTTGCAAGCCCGCGGCGTCGTAGAGCCGGGCGAGCCAGGGGTAGTCATGCCCCCAGCCGTCGCAATAGACCGTCTGCCCGCGCAGCCGCGCATTCATCTGCTCGGCCATCCACTGCGCCGGCCGGCCATGGGTGAGCAGGGTCTCGCGGCGGATGCCGTGCAGGGCCTCGGCGGCGGCATCCCAGTGAAGCCAGTCCGGCTCCGGGTAGATCAGGCCGCAGAACAGCGCGCCATCGGCCGCCACCAGGCCGATCTCGATGGGATAGCTGCCGCGTCCGAAGCCCGAGGCTTCGATGTCGAGGATGGCCGGCAGTTGCATCCGCCTGAGTATGAAGCGCCTCGAAGCAGCTTTACACAGGGTTGTCGCCGACAGCCTAGCGCGCCTCGTTATCGACCACCTGTTCCCGCTCGAACAACTGCTGCGCCGCACGGCCGACCTGGCGTGTGTCCCAGTAGGCATAGGCGCCCACGCCAGCCGCGCCGACCAGCGGCACCCAGCGCGAGACCACCCGCCCGGCCGCCTTCTTGCCGAGGTGCACACCCACGGCCGAGGCGGCCTTCTGCAACAGCGCCTGCGCAGCCGGCCGCACGACGACGCGCTCGCCCACGCGCACGCCGAGGTCGCGCAGCGCCTGCGCCGCCGTGTGGCGGAACAGGCACCACATCATCTGCGCGGGGCCCAGTTCGGCGCTGCGGCCGTACAGCGCCGCGATGTCCGCCACCAGCTGGCGCTGGATATGCCATACGGCCGTCATCTCCGGCAGGATGGTCGCCCAGCCCAGCGGCCCGGGCGGCAGCGCCAGGGCGCCGGCGGCCAGCCCGGCCTTCTTCGCCGCACTGTCGATGGCGCGCGCCGCCGCATCACCTGCGCGCGGGCTCTGCACGCAGCCGGGCTCCGGCGGCTGCGTCACCAGCGCCAACACCTTGTCGCTCAGCCTCGCATCGCTTCCCATGTCGGTATTCCTTGGCCTTCACGGCCGCATTGGCGCACAAAGCGCCTTGCCTTGTGTCAGCGCCATGAACCAGACTTGCAACTGAGTATCCCGCCACGCCAAGGACGTCAGGGGCCTCGCAGGGAGTGTCGCCTCACGGAGACCCACCATGAACCTGCTGACAAGCATGCCAATCGGCCGACGCCTCGGCCTGGCCTTCGCCATCTCCATCAGCTTCACGGCGTTGCTGGCCGCCTATGCCCGGATGTCGCTGGTCGACATCAACGCCGAGCTCCACCTGATGGTGGAGGACCGC
Source organism: Pelomonas sp. Root405 (assembly GCF_001425165.1). GTDB lineage: Bacteria > Pseudomonadota > Gammaproteobacteria > Burkholderiales > Burkholderiaceae_C > Pelomonas. Next base: position 526,913 of record NZ_LMDU01000001.1, on the reverse strand, counting down.
ATCGTCAAGGTCCAGCAGCTCGAAGAGATCAAGGACAACGTCAACATCAACGCCCAGGCCGTGCGCAACGTGCTGCTGCTGGCCGATGCCGCGGCCAAGCGCAAGCAGCTGGAGGACGTCGACGCCGCCGCCAAGCGCACGGCTGCGCTGTTCGACAAGCTCGATGCCACCATGGCCCCGGGACCGGGCCGCGAGCTGTTGACCGGCGTCGTGCAGGCGCGCGGGCTGTTCGTGGCGTCGGTCCGCAAGGTGATCGACCTGGGCATGAAGGACGAGACCGAGAACGCCCGCAACGTGCTGCTCAGCGAGACCCATGATCTGCAGGTCAGGTACTTCGAGAAGCTGGATGCACTGGTCGCCTTGCAGACCGACCTGATGCATCGCGCGGGCAGCACGGTCGACGCGACGGTGGACTTCGCCGCCATCGCGGTCGTCGTCGCTGCGGGTGTTGCGCTGGCCCTCGGCGCAGCGATGGCGCTGCTGATCACGCGCTCGGTGGTGGGCCCGATCCGCCAGGCCGTGACAGCCGCCGAGACGGTCGCGGCGGGCGACCTGCGGCTGCAGTTGACCACCGACCGCAAGGACGAGGCGGGCCAGCTGCTCAACGCGCTGCAACGCATGAACGACTCGCTGGTGGGCATCGTGGGCACCGTGCGCGGCAATGCCGACAGCGTCGCCACGGCCAGCGGGCAGATCGCCCAGGGCAATGCCGACCTCAGCCAGCGCACCGAGCAGCAGGCCAGCAACCTGCAGGAGACCGCCGCGTCCATGGAAGAACTGGGCGCGACGGTCAGGCACAACAACGACACGGCCCGCCAGGCCGCGCAACTGGCCGGCAGTGCGGCCCGCGTGGCCGAGAGCGGCGGCCAGGTGATGGGCCAGATGGTCCACACCATGGACGAGATCACGGCCAGCTCCAAGAAGATCGCCGACATCATCGGTGTCATCGACGGCATCGCCTTCCAGACCAACATCCTGGCGCTGAATGCCGCCGTCGAGGCAGCGCGCGCTGGCGAACAGGGGCGCGGCTTTGCCGTGGTGGCCGGCGAGGTGCGGGCACTGGCCCAGCGCAGCGCCCAGGCCGCCCGGGAGATCAAGGCGCTCATCGGCGCCAGCGTCGAACGCGTCGAGGCCGGCAACACGCTGGTGGGCGAAGCCGGCCGCACCATGGACGAGGTGGTGGGCCAGGTCAAGCGAGTGTCCGACCTGATCAGCGAAATCAGCGCCGCCAGCAGTGAGCAGAGCAAGGGCATCGGCCAGATCGGCGACGCCGTCAACCAGCTCGACCAGGTCACGCAACAGAACGCCGCCCTCGTCGAGGAGAGCGCTGCCGCCGCAGAGAGCCTGCGCATGCAGGCCACGCAGCTGGCCGAAACGGTCGCCGCCTTCAAGCTCGACGCCGCCGCCGCGCCTGCCGCCAGGCCCAAGGTCGGCAAGCCCAAGGCTGCGGCGGTGGCCAAGGCGGCGTCGTGAAAACGGCGCCAGGAACGGGTGTGCTGGTTGAGCGAACATGGGGCCCTCAGTGCAGGAGCCCCAACGATGCAGACCCTTCCCTGGCGCGGCGTCTTCCCCGCCGTCACGACCAAGTTCCATGCCGATGAAAGCCTCGACTTCGCCGGCACGGCGCGGCACATCGACTTCCAGATCCGCAACGGCATCCACGGCGTCGTCTGCTGCGGGTCACTCGGCGAAGCGAGCACGCTGACGCTGGACGAGAAGCTGGCAGTGGCGCGCTGTGCGCTCGACGCGGCCAACGGCCGCGTGCCGGTGCTGGCGACCGTGTCCGAAACCAGCACGCGCGAAGCCTTGCGCTTCATCGAGGGCGCCAACGCACTGGGCGTGGCCGGCTACATGGTCATGCCCTCGGTCATCTACGTGGCCGATGCCCGCGAGGCGATGGCCAATGTGCGCGCCTATGCGGCGGCAGCCCAGCGCCCGCTGATGGTCTACAACAACCCGGTGGCCTACCGGGTGGACCTGCGGCCCGAGCACTTCGCCGAACTGGCTCAGGGACCGCACAGCGAGCACATGGCGGCCATCAAGGAAAGCAGCGGCGACGTGACGCGCATCACCGACCTGCGCAACCTGCTGGGCGACCGCTACCAGCTTTTCATGGGCGTGGACGACCTGGCTTTCGAGGGACTGGCGCTGGGCTGCGACGGCCTGCTGGCCGGTGTGGGCTGCGCCTTCCCGCGCGAGACGGTGGCGCTGTTCGACCTGATGCAGGCCGGCCGCTGGGCCGAGGCGCGCGCCATCTACCGCTGGATGACGCCGCTGCTGCACCTGGACGTGTCGACCAAGCTGGTGCAGAACCTCAAGCTCATCGACGCGCTGGTGGGCGTGGGCAGCGAGCACACGCGCCGGCCGCGGCTGCCGCTGGTGGGCGCCGAGCGGGAACGCGTGCAGGCGCTGGTCGCCACGGCGCTGGCCAACCGGCCAGCCGATTGCCAGTCCCGGCCATGACCGAGCGCATCCAGATCGTCGACTCGCACACCGGCGGCGAGCCGACGCGCGTCGTCATCGCCGGCTTCCCCGATCTCGGCTCCGGCACGATGGCCGAGCGGCGCGAGCGCCTGTCCCGCGAGCACGACCGCTACCGCCGCGCCACGCTGCTGGAGCCGCGCGGCAGCGAGGTCCTCGTCGGCGCGCTGCTGTGCCCGCCGCAGGACCCGGCGCACACGGCCGGCGTCATCTTCTTCAACAACACCGGCTACCTCGGCATGTGCGGCCACGGCACCATCGGGCTGGTCGCCACGCTGGCGCACCTGGGGCGCATCAGGCCGGGCGAACATGTCATCGAGACGCCCGTGGGCAACGTGCTCGCCACGCTGCACGAGGACGGCCGCGTCAGCGTGCGCAATGTGCCGGCCTACCGCCTGGCCGCCGGCGTCGCCGTCGAGCTTGACACCGGCCAGACGGTCACGGGCGACATCGCCTGGGGCGGCAACTGGTTCTTCCTGTGCGCCGACCATGGCCAGCCCATCGCGCCTGCACACGTGTCTGCACTGACCGCCTACGCCGATGCGCTGGGCCAGGCGCTGCACGCCCAGGGCCACCGTGGCGCGGACGGCGCCGTCATCGACCACATCGAGCTGTTTGCCGAGGTCGACCCGGCGCTGGCCGACTCGCGCAGTTTCGTGCTCTGCCCCGGCCGCCAGTACGACCGCTCGCCCTGCGGCACCGGCACCAGTGCCAAGCTGGCCTGCCTGGCCGCGGCGGGCAAGCTGGCGCCGGGCCATGTATGGCGCCAGGCCAGCGTCATCGGCAGCGTCTTCGAGGGCTGGTACGAGAAGGACGGTGCCAGCATCGTGCCCACCATCCGCGGCCAGGCCTTCATCAGCGCCGAGGCGACATTGATGATCGACCCCGCCGACCCCTTCGGCTGGGGCCTGCACCCCTAGCCGCGGGCTCCGTCGCCGTGGCGCTGCTGCTGCTGCATGGCCGCAACATGGGCGAAGGCGGGCCGGAGTTCATCCCAGGCCTGGGGCGTGAGCAGCCGCGGCTTGCGCAGCAAGCCCGGCTCGGCAAGCGCTCGCAGTGCGCGCCGACCGGCGAAGGCGATGGTGTTGCTGCAGTCCTGGTCGCCCACGAGCAGCACGTCGCCGTCAAAGGCGCGGCGCAGGCGTGACGCGTGCCGCTTGAACTCGGGGTGGGCGGTGTGCAGGTTGACCACCAGCACGCCGTCGGGGCGCAGTGCGTTGCAACAGTCGTCGTAGAACGCCTGCGAGCACAGCGCCGGCGGCTGGCCTTCGTGGTCGAAGCCGTCCACGAGCAGCACGTCCAGCGGCTCATGGGCGTCGCGCACGAAATGCGCCCCGTCGCCGCGCCGGACCCGGAAGCGTGCATCGTCCGGCGGCACCTGGAACTGCTCGCGCAGCGCGATGACGTGGGGGTTGATCTCGACGACCTCGATGCGCGTGTCGGGCAGTTCGCGGTGGCAGAACTTGGCCAGCGAGCCGCCACCCAAGCCGATCATGGCCAGGGCCTGCGGCCGCGGCACGAAGAGCAAAAGGGCCATCATCGTTCGCGTGTAGGCCAGGTCCAGCGCGTGCGGCTGCTGCACCCGCATGCGGCTCTGGATCTCGCAGATCGAGAAGTGCAGCGCACGGGTATCCAGCGTCTCGTAGACGAAGGGCTTGACGAAGGCGTTCAGGTCGGCGGTGTCGGGCATGGAGGGCGCGGGAAAGGGCAAGGCGGCGTTCAATGGCGCCGCAGGTCATGGAGGAGCGGCGGCGCGGCCATCAGCGTCAGCAGCAGTGCGATGGGCAAGGTGGCCGAGAAGCCGAAGTGCTTGAAGGCCAGCGCACCGACCAGTCCACCGACGAAGAACAGGCCGAGCACCAGGCTGTGGATGAAGAGCTTGTCTCGGTTGGCGCGCACGAAGTGGGCCGAGTCAGGCGCGGTGGCGCCGTTCCAGTACAGCAGCCGGCCGAGTTCCAGCCCCAGGTCGGTGACGACACCGGTCATGTGGGTGGTGCGGATCTCGGCCTGCGAGATCTTGGTGACGGTGGCGTTCTGCAAGCCCATGATGAAACACAGCAGCAGCACGGCGGTCGGCACCAGCAGATGGGCAAGATGATCGAGATGGGCGCCCACCAGGCCGAACAGCAGCAGCAGCGCGGCCTCCATCAGCAGCGCGAGCGCGTACTTGCTGTGCATCTCGCGCTGGCGCGCCCAGTTGACGAGCAAGGCGGTGCAGGCCGCGCCCGCCACAAACGCCAACAGCGAGGCCAAGCCCGCGAGCGCGAGCGCAAAGCCGCCGGTGGCCAGATCGTCGGCCACGCCGGAGACCACACCGGTCATGTGCGAGGTGTAGCGCTGCACAGCCAGTAAGCCGCCCGCATTGACCGCCCCGGCCACGAAAGCCAGCACCGCACCGAGTTGCCGATTGGCGGACCGCGTGCGGTGCGTACCGGTGAGGCGGTGCAAGAAGGCCAGGGTCACCGCAGCTAATTTAATGTTAATCGCATTAAATTGCAATTATCATTTGAAGCGTATAAGGAGCCAACGTGGAACAAAAGACCGCCCGCTTGACGGTGCTGATCGACCCGGACAAGAAAAAGGCCTTTGAGAGCTTGTGCGCGCAGCAGGACGTGACGCCCTCACAGGTGGTGCGGCGGCTGATCCGCGACTACCTGGCCGCCCATGGCGTGGCGTACACGCCCGGCGCGGACACGCCCGCGCCGCAGTGAGCCGGCCTCAACCGTCAGTCGGTTCGTCGCCGCGGCCGATGTAGGCGCGGATGGCGGCAATGCGGCCTTCGGCGTCGAAGTCGAACACGTCAACGACGTGGAGCCTGTCCCGGCCATCGACAACGATCGTCAGCTCGGCTGCCGCGCCACCCGGTCGCTCGTAGGCCGCCAGCACGTCGATCTGCAAGTGTTGAACGGCCTCGAAGTTCTTGCGCGTCTCGGCCAGCGCCGCGGCCTTGCCGACGACGCGGATCTTCCAGTCGCGCAGCGTGACCGCGTCGGCAAACATTGGCTCGATGGCCGCGAGGTCGCGCGCCGCGTAGGCGGCCAGGTAGGCGCGCACGAGGTCCAGGGAGTTGCTCATCACCAGGTGTCCACAAAACGGGTTTCAAGCGGCCGCACACGCGCCGAAGCCAGGCCGCGCGCCAGCCAGGCGCGCGTGTCGGCGGGGTCGATGACGGCGTCGATCTCCAGCGTGGCCGCCAGGTTGAGGGCCTCGCCGTCGACGTACTGCCGGGCGACCAGGCGCTGGAACAGGGCCTCGCGCTCGGGGCCGGCAGGCAGCGCTTCCAGCTCCTTGCGATAGCCCAGCCGCACCGCGCCTTCCAGCCCCATCGCGCCGAACTCGCCGGTCGGCCACGCAATGGTGAAGACCGGCCGGTGCAGGCCACCCGCAGCCAGGGCCATGGCGCCCAAGCCATAGCTCTTGCGCAGCACGACGGCGAAGAAGGGCACGCGCAAGGCGCCCGCCGTGACGAAGAGCCGGCTGACATGGCGGACCTGCGCCTGCGCCTCGGCGTCGGGGCCGACCATGAAGCCCGGCGTGTCGATGAGGCTGACCAGCGGCAGGCCGTGCGCATTGCAGAGCTGCATGAAGCGCGCTGCCTTGTCGGCCGCGTCGGCGTCGATGGCGCCGCCCAGATGCAGCGGGTTGCTGGCCAGCACGCCCACCGGCCGGCCTTCCAGCCGGGCCAGCGCGGTGTGGATGCCGGCGCCGAAACCGGTTCGCAGGAAAAGCACGCTGGCTTCGTCGAACAGCGCCGACAACATGGCCCGGCTGTCGTAGGCGCGCAGGCGGTTCTCGGGCACGACGGCGCGCAGTGCGCGCACGTCAGGCGCCGTCCAGCCGCTGGTGCGGCCCTGGAAGAAGGCGAGGTAGCGCCTGGCTTCGATGACCGCAGCCGCCTCGTCGTCCACCAGCACGTCGATGACGCCATTGCGATGCTGCACGTCGGCCGGGCCGATCTGCTCGGGGCGGAAGACGCCGAGGCCGCCGCCCTCCACCATGGCCGGGCCGCCCATGCCGATGTTGCTGCGGCGCGTGGCGATGATGACGTCGCTGCAACCCAGCAGCGCTGCATTGCCGGCAAAGCAGCGCCCCGCCGCGATGCCGACGACCGGCACGCGGCCCGACAGCGCGGCATGGCTGGCGAAGGTCGGCACATGCAGACCGGCGACCACGGGCATGTCGGTGTCGCCCGGCCGGCCACCGCCGCCTTCGGCAAACAGCACCACCGGCAACTGCTGCTCGGCCGCGATGCCCAGCAGGCGGTCGGTCTTGGCGTGGTTGCGCGCGCCCTGCGTGCCGGCCAGCACGGTCGCGTCATAGGCCATGACGACGGTACGGGCCTTCTCCTCGCCGAAGTCAGAACGATTGATCGAACCGATGCCGGTAACGATGCCATCGGCGGGCGTGTTGGCGATCAGGTCCTCGGGCGTGCGGCGGCGCGACTGCGCGGCGACGGCCAGCGCGCCGTACTCGATGAAGCTGCCTTCATCGCAGAGATCGGCGATGTTTTCGCGCGCAGTGCGCTGGCCTTGGGCGTGGCGCCTCGCTACAGACTCGGGGCGAGCAGCATCGAGCGTGAAGGCGCAGCGGTCGACGAGGCGCCGCAGGTCAGCGCGGATGTCGTCGGGGTCAGGGCTTGCCGGCGGCGCGACAGTCGCGGCTGCGTTGCTCAGGGGTTCCAGCGTCAGCAGCAATTGCCCGCCGTCGACGAGGCCGCCGGGTTCGACGGCCAGCGAGACGAGCCGCCCGGGCCGCGGCGCGGCGATCACATGCTCCATCTTCATCGCCTCGATGACCGCCAGCTCGGCGCCGGCAGCGACGTGGTCACCGACAGCAGCGCTGAACTGCAGCAGCCGGCCCGCCACCGGCGCGCGCAGCTGGCACGGGTCGGCGCTGCCGGTGCCCTCGGCCGGCAGCAGCTCGGCCAGGTGCTGCGCCAGCCAGTCGGTGTGCAGCGCCGCCCCGCCGAGTTCGGGCCGCGCAGCGAGCTGGCGCAGCAGGCCGAGATTGGTCGCCAGGCCTTCGATGCGGCATTCGGCCAGCGCGCGTTGCGAGCGCCGCAGCACGTCCTCGAAACGACCGCTGCGCGAGGACACGATGAGCTTGGCGAGCAGGCCGTCGTAATGCGGCGCGGGCGTGCTGCCCGCCACGCCATGCGTGTCCACCCGCACACCCGGCCCGCTGGGCAGGTCGAAACGGTCCAGCCGCCCGGTCGTGGCCTCGGCGTTGATGCGCCACTGGATGGCATGGCCCTGCGGCCGTGGCGGCTCGGTCAGGCCGAGGTCGGCCAGCCGCGCGCCCGCGGCCACCTCGATCTGCAGCTGCACCAGGTCCAGCCCCGTGACCGCCTCGGTGACCGTGTGCTCGACCTGCAGGCGCGCATTGGTTTCGATGAAGACGAACTCGCCACGTGCGAGGTCGACCAGAAACTCGAAGGTGCCCAGGCCCAGGTAGCCGACCTCGCGCGACATGCGCAGCGCAGCATCGGCCAGCTGCGTACGCAGCCCTTCGCCCAGCGCCGGGCAGGGCGCGATCTCGACGAGCTTCTGGAAGCGGCGCTGCAGGCTGCAGTCGCGCTCGCCGAGGGCGATGACTTCGCGGCCATCGCCGATCACCTGCACCTCGACATGGCGGGCGCCATGCATCAGCCGCTCGACGTAGACACCATCGACACCGAAGGCCGCGCGCGCCTCGGAGCGGCAGCGCTCGAAGGCCGCGGGCAGTTCATCGGCGCTCAGCACCGCGCGCATGCCACGGCCGCCACCGCCGCCGATGGCCTTGAGCATCACGCCCTGACCGCCTTGTTCGGCGAAGAAGGCTTGCGCCTCGGCCAGCGTCACCTCGCCGACGCTGCCGGTCAGCACGGGCACGCCGCATTGCTGCGCCAGCGCGCGGGCGCGGGCCTTGTCACCGAAGCGTTCGAGTTGGTCAGGCGTGGCGCCGATGAAGACCAGGCCGGCCTGCGCGCAGGCACGGGCGAAGTCGGCCCGCTCGCTGACGAAACCATAGCCCGGGTGAACGGCGGCGCAGCCGGTACGCGTGGCGATGCCGACGAGGCCGGCCATGTCGAGGTAGGCCGCCGACCCGCTGGCCGGCAGCGCGACCACTTCATCGGCCGCGCCGATGTGGGCCGACGCGGTGTCGTCGGCGGCGTGGGCGGCGACGCTGCGGATACCGAGGTCATGCAAGGCGCGCAGCACGCGCAGGGCGACTTCGCCGCGGTTGGCGACAAGGACTTTGGGGAAGGAGGTGGCGGCCATCGCGCGGCATCCTAGTCTTCACCGACGCGCCGGAATGTCGCGCGCCCGTCACCAGAAACCGCCAGTCGCGGCCGGGCCGGGTTAGGCTGCGGGCATGGCCTTCATGTCCACAGCGTTCCACACACCGCCGCGTTGGTTGCGCCGCGTGATGCTTGCGGCACTGGCGAGCTGGCTGACGACCGCGGCCCTGGCGCAGGGCGAGCTCCCGACCAAGGGTGCCAGGCGTGTCGTCTTCCTGGCGCAGGACTTCCGCAACGGCGGCATCACCGCCGTCTATCGCGGCTTCGAGCAGGCCTGTCGTGAACTCGGCTGGACGCTGAGCATCGTCAACGGTGCGGGCGACCGGGAAACAATCCGGCGGCTGTTCGACCAGGCCGCCGCGAGCGGGGTGGACGGCATCGTGCTCGGCGGCTTCGACGAAGACGACATCACCGACCGGCTTGTCGCCACCCCGCGGCCGGCACCCGTGCTGGTGGGCTGGCATGCGTCCTCGCGCATCGGTCCCACGCCCAGCCTGTTCACCAATGTCAGCACCGACCCCGGCGCGGTGGCCGAGATGGCCGCAGCCTTCGTGACCCAGTCGAGCAGCGCACACGCCGGTGTCGTCATCTTCAACGACGGCCGCTTCGACATCGCGAACGTCAAGACACTGCGCATGCGCGAGGCCCTGTCACGGTGCGCGCGCTGCGAGCTGCTGGCCGTCGAAGACGTCCCCATCTCCAGGGCCGCCAAGGAGATGCCCGCCGCGCTGGAGAGCCTGCACCGCCGCTTCGGTGCGCGCTGGACCCATGTGCTGGCGATCAACGATGTCTATATGGACTCCATGCATTTCCCGCTGTCGGCCCTGGGCCGCCGCGACATCGTCGGCATCGCCGCCGGCGACGGCTCGGGCACCGCGTTGAGCCGCATCCGCTCGGGCCGGTCACAGCAGCTCGCGACCATTGCCGAGCCGACCGGCCTGCACGGCTGGCAGCTGGCCGACGAACTGCGCCGGGCCTTCGCCAGGCAGCCACCCAGCGGCCGCGTGGCCCGCCCGATCGCGGTCACGACCGAGTTGCTGCGCCAGCTGGGCAAGCAGGAGGTGGACGACGGGCTGCCTTATCGGGCGGAGTACCGGCAGCAGTGGTTTGGCGGCGCGAATGCCGACCCAGCGTCCCGAAGCGTCTTGCGGCAGCCGCCGGCCCCTGCCGAGACCGCCGAACGTTCGGGCCGCCCGCGCGATTGATGGGCGCCTGAACGTCTTGACACTGCCGAAAGCGCCTCATGCCAGCGCGATGGGGCCGCTGGCAGTTTCGGGCGGTGAGGCGGCATCAAGGAAGGCCTTCAACGCCGTCACGACTTCAACCTGCTCGCGGCGCGCCTCGGCCAGCAGAGGCCCGATATCGGCCTGCTGGTTGCTTTCCAGAGCGGCCTGCAGGCGCCTGGCGATCTCCGAAAGCCGGGAAGCGCCCAGCGTGCCAGCCGTAGAGATCAGCGAATGCGCAAGCTGCGAGGCCCGCAGCGGCTCGCCGCTGTCGATGGCGCTGACGATCTCCTGGACCGCGCTTGGGCCGCCGCTGGCAAAGCGCGCCGCAATGCGCCGGTAGAGATCCCGCCTGCCCAGGCAGCGGTGCAGCCCCAGCGCGAACGACACGCCGGACGGTTCGCTCAGTTCGGCAGTCGACGCTTCGCTGGTCTGCGGCTCAGGCAGCCACCGCTGCAAGGCAGCGAACAGCACATGGGGATCGAAGGGCTTGGTGATGAAGTCGTTCATGCCGGCGGCCAGGCAAAGCGCGCGGTCGCGCTGGGTGGCATGGGCGGTCATGGCGATCACGGGCAGGTCGGCCAGCGCGAGACGCTGGCGGATCTCGCGCGTCGCCTCGTAGCCGTCGAGATCCGGCATCTGCACATCCATCAGCACCACATCGAATGGCTCACGTTCCAGCATCTGCAGGGCCTCCCGGTCGCTGTGGGCCAAATCCACCTGCATGCCGGCGACCGTGGTGAGCAACTCGCCCGCAACGATGCGGTTGAGCTCGTTGTCCTCGACCAGCAGCACCCGCCGCCCGCGCAGGGATTCGACGGCGTAGCTGCCGGGCGACGAAACCGCAGGCGCTTCGGGCGCCATCAGCAAGGTCAGCGTGTCCAGCAGGGATGAAGCCGTCACGGGCGTTGTCAGCCAGCCGTCGATCTGTTCGGTCGCACCCGGCGCGCTGCGCAGCGGGTCGTCGTCGTCGGTCATCAGCACGATTCGCGGCCTTGAATCGCCGGCGAACCGCGCATGGATGCGCGCCGCCAGTTCCAGGCCCGCCGTATCGCGCTGGCGGCTGCCCGCCAACACCAGGTTGATGGGCGGCTGCGCCTCCGACAGTTCTGGCCAGGCCTCATCAAGGGAGGCGGACGACCTGCAGGCCCTGGGCGTGGCGCCGGCCGACTGCGTGGCCAAGGTGTTCGGCGGCGGCGCGATGTTCGAGACCGGCCCGCGGCTCAGCTGCCCGACGTCGGCCGCAAGAACGGCGAGGCCGCGCGCGAGCTGCTACAGCAGCACGGCATTCCCATCGTTTCGGAGAGCCTGTTCGGCGACGGACACCGGCAGATCATCTTCAGCATCCGCACCGGCGAGGTCTGGATGCGCCACGTCACGCAGGCCCCGACCAGCGTCTGGGGGGATACATGAGCATCAAGGTCATGGTTGTCGACGACTCGGCCGTCGTGCGCCAGGTGCTCTCTGGCCTGCTGAACGCCGCATCGGGCATCGAGGTGCTGCACGCCGTGTCCGACCCGCTGCTGGCCATGGACCGCATCAAGACGGTCTGGCCCGATGTCATCGTGCTGGACGTCGAGATGCCGCGCATGGACGGCATCACCTTCCTGCGCCAGATCATGGCGCAGCGGCCGACGCCGGTCGTCATTTGCTCCACGCTGACCGAGAAGGGCGCGCAGACGTCGCTGGACGCGCTGTCGGCCGGCGCGGTCGCCATCGTCACCAAGCCCAAGCTCGACTTGAAAAACTTCCTGCAGTCCAACGCCAGTGAGTTGATAGGCGCCGTGCGCGCCAAGCTGACCGCCGATGCCGTCCTGCCTGGGCTGCCGCAAGGCGAAGGCCGCGCCCTGTCGCAGACGACCGAGCAGGTCGTCGCCATCGGCACGTCCACCGGCGGCACGCAGGCGCTGGAGGAGGTGCTGACCGCGCTGCCGCGCGTCTGCCCGGGCATCGTCATCGTGCAGCACATGCCCGAGAAGTTCACGGCCGCGGTCGCCGCGCGGTTGAACAGCCTGTCCGACATCGAGGTCAAGGAGGCCGCCAACAACGACCGCGTGCTGCCGGGCCGGGCGCTGATCGCGCCGGGTGGCAGGCACATGCTGCTGCGCCGCAACGGCGCCCAGTACTTCGTCGAGGTCACCGACGGGCCGCTGGTGAACCGCCACCGTCCGTCGGTGGACGTGCTGTTCCGCTCGGTCAGCCGCTGCGCAGGCGCGAATGCCCTGGGCATCATCATGACGGGCATGGGCGACGACGGCGCGGCGGGCCTGCTGGAGATGCGCCAGGCCGGCGCGCGCACGCTGGGCCAGGACGAGCGCAGCTGCGTCGTCTACGGCATGCCCAAGGAGGCGGTCAAGCGCGGCGCCGTCGAGCGCAGCGTGGCGCTCTCCACCATCGCGGCCGAGATCGTGCAGCAGATGTCGCGTGGCGGCGCCATCCGAGGTGAATCATGATGTCCAGCATGGGCCCGGACGAGATCGCCCAGCTCGTCGCCCTCGTCGTCGAGGACAGCGCCGTGCAGCGCAATCAGCTGGTGTCCCTGGTGCGCGACCTCAAGATCGGCACGGTGCTGGAGGCGGACGATGGCCTAGAAGCCCTGCGACTGCTGAAGCAGCAGGCCCAGCGCCGCATCTTCCTCGTCATCACCGATGTCGACATGCCCGGCATGGACGGCATCGAGCTGATCGGCCACCTCGCCGAGGGCAATCAGGTCGAGAACCTGATCGTCACCAGTGCCTGCGACCCACGCCTGCTGGAGACGGTGGAGAGCATGGGCGCTGGCGATGAACGACTGCACCTGCTGGGAACGCTGCCCAAGCCGGTTACCGCAGCAGGGCTGGCGCGACTGCTGAACGACGCTCGCAGCCGTACCGGCACCAGCGGCCGGCCACCGTTCGAGCCTGACCACGACGACATCTGCCGGGGCCTGAGCGCCAGCGAATTCATCCCCTTCTTCCAGCCCAAGGTCAGCTTTGCCACCGGGCTGGTGACAGGCGTCGAAGCGCTGGCACGGTGGCGCCATCCCGAGCACGGTCTGCTTGGGCCTCAAGCCTTCATTCCCCTCATGGAGGGCACGCCGCTGATGGGGCGCTTCACCTTGTCCATCGTCGAGCAGGGCCTGCGGCAGCTGAACGCCTGGACCGAAGTTCTTCCCCTGCTGACGCTGTCGCTCAATCTGGCGGCGGACGACTTGGCCGACCAGCGCTTCGTGGACCAGCTGACCGAACTCGTGGCGCGCCACGGGGCCAAGCCGGCATCGGTCACCTGGGAAGTGACCGAAACCATGCTGATGAACGGACGATCCATGGCCAATCTGGCTCGCCTCGGGCTCAAGGGCTTCGGGCTGTCCATGGACGACTACGGCATCGGCTACTCGTCCATGCAGACCTTGTCGCGCAGCCCGTTCACCGAACTGAAGATCGACCGCGCCTTCGTCACCGGCGCCAGTGAGCGAAGCAATCGGCGCGCCATCCTGATGGGTTCTCTCGACATCGGCCGGCGCCTGGGCGTCTGCACCGTCGCCGAGGGCGTGGAGACCACCGAAGACTGGCGGTTGCTGGCGGAACTGGGCTGCGAGATGGCTCAGGGCTACCTCATCGCCAAACCCATGCCGGCCGCTGAACTGCTCAGCTGGATCCCCACGCATCGCGCCCGACTGCGGGCCTTGGCCGCGCCGATACACGGCAGCGTTGCTTAGACTCTGCAGCAGATGTCAGACATGCCCTCCAACGCCGCGTCGCCTTCTTACTCCACCGCCGAAGTGGCCAGACGCCTTGGCGTCTCGACCCCGACCGTTCAACGCTGGGTCGACCTTGGCCATCTGAAAGCCTGGAAAACCATCGGCGGCCACCGGCGCATCGATGCTGAAAGCGTGCGCATCTTCAGCGAAAGCCGCGCTCAGCCCTTGCGTGATGAAGCCGCACCACTGGCCATGGAACCGGCCAAGAAGGTCGGCACGGTGTCGGCCTCGTCGCTGAACGTCGTGGTGGTCGACGACAACCCCGATGACCGTGACGTTCTCGGTGCCCTTGTCGAAGAAGCCTTGCCGGGCGCCGTGCTCAACCTCGCCGAGAACGGCTTCGAAGCCCTGCTGCTCATCGGCAACATCGCCCCGCAGGTCGTGATCACCGACGTGATGATGCCGCACATGGACGGGATCGAAATGCTCAAGCAACTGTCGATGGCACAGCGACACCGGCCAGCAGTCATCCTGGCGGTGTCCTCGCGGTCCAGCGAAGACTTGGCACGGCTGGGCACACTGCCGCGGGATGTGCAGTTCATCGCCAAGCCGATCGAGCCGCAGCACTTCATCCAAGCACTCAGAGCCGCCGCGATGGCCGCGGGCCTGCTGCCCGCTGCGGTTTCGTAGGCGGCGAGCGTCAAGCCTTAGCCGACGGCGGGCCGACCCTCAGCCGCATTGCCCCACATAGCCGCAGGCTGTGCAGAAATCGCAGCCGTCCTTGTGGATCATGGTCGCGTTGCCGCACTCCGGGCAGGGCTTGCCGGCCTGGACCTGCAAGGTGCCGGCCGCCGCCGCGAGCTTGGGCGCCGGCGTCTGCAGCAAGCCCATGTCGGTCAGCGGCTGGCCGGCTTCGTCGAGGATGCCGAGCATCGCGTAGCGGTGGATGACGAGACGGGCGACATAGGCCACGGTCGACGGCCAGACCTGCTGGCGACGCTCACCGTTCAGCGTCGGCACCGGTGCCAAGAAGTGGCCCAGCGGCTCGCCGACGTTGAGCAGCTTGCGCAGCTTCATCGCGATCCAGCCCGGGTCCATCACACGCATGTCCAGCGACAGCAGCCGCGCCAGGCCGTCAAGCGCCTTGGGATAGTTGCCCGAGAAGCCCATCGCGCAGGGGCGCATGACGCTGCCGCCATCGGGGGTGGGCAGCACCACCTCCTTGAGCGTCAGCGTGAACTGCTCGTTGGTGGCCGGGTTGTCCACGTCCACGGCCCAGGCCAGCGTGCCCGACACCCCCGTGCGCGGCTCGCTGCGGCTGAACATCGCGTCGACGACCGGCGTCGGCCCGCCTTCGGCCAGCGCGCCCAGCTGCTCGCAGCGCCAGCGGATGACAGCGGCCGTCGCTGCAACGACACCGGGGAAGAGGCGCTTCTCGCCGCTCGGCGGCATGGGCATCTCGAAGGCGCGCTCCTCGGCCACGGTGGCCAGCGCATCCAGCTTGAGGCGCAGCCAGGCGGCGTCGTTGGTGCGCAGGTCGGTCGACAAGGTCTTGGCGAGTGCCGCCAGGCCACGCGGCTGCTCGGCGCCGTTGACCCAGACCTCGAAGGGCAGGTTGCGGCCGAACAGGCCGCCGTCGGGGCCGTCCAGCGGCAGCTCGCCGATGAAGAGGGCGAAGTCGCCATGCGGATGCTGGATCAGGTAGCTCCAGGCCGGGTTGCCGCCGGGCATGTCGGGGCGGCTGGGCCAGCGCAGCGACGCGACGACGGCGTTGGGCAGGCGCTCGACACGCAGGCGCTGGTTGGCACCGTCGATATCTGCTCGCAACGGTTCGGGCTGCTTGACCTCCGGGGTGACCGACAACACCGAGCCCAGCACGCTGTTCGGCCGGTAAGTGGCCAGGCCCTTGAGCTTGGTCTGCCAGGCCTGGATGTAGAGGTTCTGGAAGTCCTCGTACGGGTAGTCGGCCGGCACGTTGACGGTCTTGCTGATCGACGTGTCGATGTAAGGCGCCACGGCCGCCACCATGGACGCGTGGTCGGCCGCGCTCAATTCCAGCGCGGTGACGAAGGCGTCGCTGAGCGGCGCGTCGGCGCCGAAGAGATGTCTATACAGCCGCCAGGCATGGTCCTCGACGGCGTACTCCTTGAAGCCGCCGCCCTCGGCCTGGCCGAGGCGCTTCTTGCGCGTGTAGGTCCACGAGAACGCCGGCTCGATGCCGTTGCTCGCGTTGTCGGCAAAGGCCAGGCTGATGGTGCCGGTGGGCGCGATGGACAGCAGGTGCGAGTTGCGCAGGCCCTGGGCGCGAATCTTGTCCTTCAGCCCCTGCGGCAGGCGCGACGCAAAGCTGCCGCCGGAGAGATACAGGTCGGCATTGAACAGCGGGAAGCTGCCGCGCTCAGCGGCGATGTCGCTGGACGCCGCATAGGCTGCATCGCGCATGACCTCGCTGATGCGGCCGGCCATGTCGCGCGCCGCCTGCGTGTCGTAGCGCAGGTTCAGCATGACGAGGGCATCGCCCAGGCCGGTAAAGCCCAGGCCGACGCGGCGCTTGTTGGCGGCTTCCTGCTGCTGTGCCGGCAGCGGCCAGGGCGTCACGTCAAGCACGTTGTCCAGCATGCGCGTGGCCACGGCCACGACCTCGGCAAAGCCGGCTTCGTCGAAGGCCGGCTTGGCGCTGAACGGGTCGCGCACGAAGCGCGTCAGGTCGATGGAGCCGAGGCAGCAGCAGCCGTAGGGCGGAAGTGGCTGCTCCGCGCAGTTGTGAACATAGAGCCCGTTCGCATCGAAGGCATGCACGTGCTCGACAGTCACGTCGTAGACCGCATCAACGCCGTCGGGCTCGATAGTCTCGACCGTGGCCGTGAAGCGCTCGCGATTCAGCTCTCGGCGATAGGCGCCGAGCAGTTCATTCAGGCGCGACTGCTTGGCGCTATCCTCGAAACCAACCTGCTCGGCATAGCGCCGCAGGTTGTCACCGCTGATGACCAACTCATGCACGGCGCGGCGCTTGTAGTCGGCCGCACCGCCGCGACCGTCGGGCATCCGGTGCAGGCCAGCGGGATGTCGGTCACGATAGATGGTCGATGCGATTCCCAACCGAGCCAACATGCGTTGAACGGCTTGCAGTTGGGCCATATCGGCCTGCGTCAGGCGAACGCTGACGCCCTTGTCCTGGGCACCCTGCACGGAACCGTCGGCATCGAACAGGCCGCGCAGCAGACCTCGGTGAAAGTCCGACGAGGTGGCCTCCATGGCTGGCGTGATGCGCTTGTCGCCCGGCGTCGCACCCAGCGCTGCGGCCAGATCGCGCAGGCCGGTGGACGCAAGCCGGAACTCACCACGGCCGGCAATCGGACGCTGCCAACCTTTGAAATCCGAGCGACTGACGATGGTGGCCTTCATCGCCGCCTCGGCAGCGCGCATGACGCTGTCGACGCTGGCCGGCCGGTGGCTCACGTCACTGCCGACTGCTTTCAGTTCGGGCGCCCAGACCGACAGCACGGCCTTGTCGGCCTTTAGCGTGCCGTCACCGATCAGCAGGCCCAGCAGATAGCCCTCGGCCTCGCTGCGCGGGCCGTCCCAGCCTTGCAGCGCGCGGTGATCGTGCAGCATCAGCTCATCGCCCGGGCGCACATCGGCAGCGGGCGCCCATTCGGCTTCGACGAGATAGCGCGTCTTGCGCGTGACGCGGCGCACCGGGTGGTCGCCGGTCAGGCGCAGCGCCCGGCCTTCGCGGGTGGACAGCTTCAACACCGGTTTCACGCCGGTGGCGAAGAAGCCAGCCGATTCGGTCGCATATGCCTTGCCGTCGACGATGGCATGGAAGGGCTTGCCGATCAGCTCGCCCACCTGGCGCGGGCCTTCGCTGGTCAGCGTCCAGGTGTCCGCCGTCACGCACGGATTCGTCGCCGCAATCGTCTCGCAGTAATGCAGGTTGTTGTCGGCATTGATGCGGTCCAGGAACAGCACGCCGGGCTCGGCGTGGTCGTAGGTGGAGCGCATGACCTGGTCCCAGAGGTCACGGGCGCGCACCTTGCGGTAGACCCATTGCCCGTCGCCGCGCTGGTAGGCGCCCGCCTCGATCTGCTCGGCGCTCGGCTGCGCCCGGTGTGCCAGCTCGACGACACCGTCGGCCTGGACGGCCTCCATGAAGGTGTCGGTCACGCCGATGGAGATGTTGAAGTTGCGCAGGTCGCCCTGGTCCTTGGCGTGGATGAAGGCCTCGATGTCGGGGTGGTCGCAGCGCAGCACGCCCATCTGCGCGCCACGGCGGCTGCCGGCGCTCTCGACCGTCTCGCAGCTGCGGTCGAACACGCGCATGTAGCTGATGGGGCCGGAGGCATGGCTGCGCGTCGAGCCGACCCAGGCGCCGGCCGGGCGGATGCGGCTGAAGTCGTAGCCGACGCCGCCGCCGCGACGCATGGTCTCGGCGGCTTCGGTCAGCGCCGTGTAGATGCCCGGCACGCCGTCCTCGGGGGTGGCGATGGAGTCGCCCACCGGCTGCACGAAGCAGTTGATCAGCGTGGCCGACAGCTCGGTGCCGGCGGCCGACATGATGCGGCCGGCGGGCACGAAGCCGCGCTTCTGCGCATCGAGGAAGGCGGCCGCCCAGCGCGCGCGGTCGGCCGGTTTCTCGGCCTGGGCCAACGCCCGGGCGACGCGTTCGCGCAGCTCGTCGGGTGTCTGTTCGCCGCCCTTGGCGTATTTCTCGATGAGGACTTCGCTGGAGATGTCCTGCACCGGCAGGTCGTGGGTGGTGGTCACGGTTCGCCCCGGATAAATGCTGTATGAAAATACAGTCTACGCCTGCCGGCGACGACGCTCAGAAGGGGTTGAGGCTCTTCTCGCGTCGGTAGTGCAAATAGCCGACGCTGGCACCCGCGCGCAGGCCCACGCCCAGGCGGATGGGCGCCAGCGTGATGCCGTTCAGGCGCTGGTAATTGATGCCGGCGCCGCCGATGTAGTAGAGGCTGCCGTCCACGCCGGGGAAGCGCTGGTAGATGGCGCTGGCCTTGGGCAGCTTGTAGACGAGCGTGAAGACCTTGGACGCATTGGCGCCCAGGTCGAAACCGATGGACGGCCCGGCCCAGAACACCTTGGACGCGGCGCCGCCCTTCATCAGCAACTCGCCCTCGCCATAGCGCAGCCCCACGGTGATGGCCGCCGAGGCTTCCTCGCCCTTGATGTAGGCATTGGGCCTGCCTTGCTCCTTGAAAGCCTTCTCGACCACCTTGGCCAGCCCTTCGGTGGTCTGGCCGAAGAAGTCGGTGGCCGCCTTCAGGATGGAATCCTGGTCATAGGTGGCGTCCTGGTCGTCCGCAGCAAGAGCGGGCAGGGCCGCGGCGGTGGCCAGGGCGGCGAGGTGTTGCAGATGCTGGCGGCGGTCGATCACGGCGGCTCTCCTGATGCCTTGGGTGAGGGGGCAGCATAAACAAGCCAGTGTGAAGTTTGGCCACCTCTT
The DNA here is from genome assembly GCF_001425165.1 of Pelomonas sp. Root405. Classification (GTDB taxonomy): domain Bacteria; phylum Pseudomonadota; class Gammaproteobacteria; order Burkholderiales; family Burkholderiaceae_C; genus Pelomonas. The sequence goes on along the minus strand of NZ_LMDU01000001.1, from coordinate 507,786 downwards.
GCCGCTGCACACAACCTAGACTGAGCCCCCATGTCGTCCAACCCCGACCTCCAGAGGCTTTCCGCCGCGCTCGAATACGTGGACCTCGCCGCCGGCCTCTACTTGGCGGGCGGCGCGGACCAGGCAGCGCGCCTGCTGGCCGCCGCCGCCGAGCAGCAGCTCGGCGACCTGGTGCGCCTCATCGACGCCCCCAGCGCAACGGTCGACATGCGGGAGCTGCTGGCGCGCATCGCGCGGGCGCACCGGCCGGCCGTCGTCGCACCGCGACCGGCCGCCGGGTCTGACTGGGAAGATGAGCCAGTCGCGCCCGATGCCACGCGGGACGAGATCGTGGCCTATCTGCGCGCGTCCTGGTTCATGCTCGAAGCCATGGGCCTGGCGTCGCTGGCGCCCGAGCGCCTGCAGCAGGCCGTGGAGCACAGCACCGTCTTCAGCAGCGGCGCCGCGCTGGAACCTTTCGTCTAGGATGGGCCGCGCCCAGCCGCCTGTGCACGCCCGCCCCGGGAGACCATCATCAGCACCGAACGCCGCCAATTCACCCGCGTCGCCTTTGCCGCCGGCGCCGAGCTGATCACGACCCAGGAGCACCTGACCTGTCAGGTGCTGGACATCTCGCTCAAGGGCGTGCTGCTGGAGCTGCCCGCCGGCAAGACAGCCCAGGTGGGCATGCCCTGCTTGGTCAAGATGCCGCTGGGCAACCACCACAGCGACAGCAGCGACGTGGTCATCGCCATGGCCGGCGAGCTGGCGCATGTCGAGGGCGCCCATGCGGGCGTGATCTGCCGCAGCATCGACATCGAGTCCATCACCCACCTGCGCCGCCTCATCGAGTTCAACCTCGGCGACCCGGCGGCCTCGGAACGGGAACTCAAGGCGCTGATTGCCGCGGCCAAGCCGGCCTGACGCGAGTTCGTCGCTTCCCGCCCCGCACCGCAGCGGCCCGCCGAGAATGGGCCGAATGGAGCCCCTCAGCCCCCTGCAAGCCTTTCGCCGTGTCTGCAATCTGCGCATGCTGGCAGGCGTCTACTACTTCTGCCTGCTGCATGCCATCTCGCGCGCGCTGGTCTGGTTCGGCGAGAGCGACAAGAACGTTGGCGATGCGCTTTTCGACCTGATCCGCTTCAGCCGCCAGTCCCTGCTGACCGGCGTCTCGCTGCTGCTGCTGGTCGCGCTGGCCGAGGCCCTGCTGGCCGGCCGGCGCTGGAGGCTGCCGGCCGCACTGACGGTGCAGGCCCTGGCCGTCGGCCTGGGCGCCGCGCTCGGCACCTATCTGCGCTATGTCGTTGCGGCCATGGACGACGCCAGCATGCGGGTCAAGCCCGGCTGGGTTGTGTCGACCATCGCGCTGTGGACGCTGCTGGGCGGCATGGCCTATGCGCTGCTGCGCGTCAGCCACGCCCAGCGGCAGGGGCGCGACGAGCTGACACGCCTGTTCCGTGAACGCGAGGCCCTCAAGGCCCAGCAGACCGAGGCCCAGCTGTCGGCGCTGAATGCGCAGATCGAGCCCCACTTCCTGTTCAACACGCTGGCCAACGTCAAGCGCCTGTACGAGACCCAGCCCGAGCGCGGCCGCGACATGCTGGTGGCGCTGATCGCCTACCTGCGCGCCGCCCTGCCCGGCATGCGCCGGCACGAGTCGACGCTGGCCGACGAGCTTGAGCTGGTGCGCCACTACCTGGCCATCCTGCAGATGCGCATGGGCGAGCGCCTGTCCTTCGGCATCAGCGCGCCGCCCGAGCTGCTGGGGGCGCATCTACCCACGCTGGTCCTGCCGACGCTGGTGGAAAACGCCATCAAGCATGGCCTGTCGCCGCTGCCCGAAGGCGGCCGCATCGAGATCCGCGCCGCGCATGCGGCGGGCGGTGGCATGACCGTCGAAGTGGCCGACAACGGCCAGGGCTTCGGCACGGCGACCGGCGGCGCGGGCGTGGGCCTGGCCAACACGCGGGCGCGGTTGGCGGCCCGCTTCGGCGACGAAGCCGCGTTGGAGCTGGAGGCCGTGCAGCCGCGCGGCGTCGTCGCCCGCGTGCGCATCCCGGCAGAGGCGTTGGCATGATCCGCCACGTGCTGCAGTCCTGGCGCTCGCTGCGCCCCAAGGAGGCCCTGGCCTTCATCAGCGCCGGGCTGCTGTTCGGTGCCATCGACCTGACCTTGCTGCTGGAGCTGCCCGTCGGCGACCAGCTGCCCCAGGTGGTAGCGCGCCACCTCGTCGTGCCGCTGGTCAGCTGCGTCGTGCTGCTGCTGTGCTGGTTGCCGGCGGCGCGCAGCAATCCCGTGCACCCCGCGCGACGCCAGCGCCTGGTCGCCGCAACCCTGATCGGCTCGGTGCTGACCATCGCCGTCGTCTACCCGCTGGCCGCCGCCCTGCCCTGGCCCTCGCTGTGCGACGTGTACTCGATGACGCGCGGCAAGCCCAAGTGCAACGTGTTTCGCTTCACCGCCGTCATCGGCAACACGCTGTGGGTCTTCATGCCCGCGCTGATGATCGTCGGCGTGCTGGAGTTCCTGACACTGCGCCGCCGCCAGGACCAGGCCGCCCAGGACCTGCTGCGCGAACACAGCCAGCTGCGCCGCCATGCGCTGGCCTCGCGCCTGGCCGCACTGCAGGCCCAGGTCGACCCGGCCCTGCTGTTCGACGCCCTCGTCGCCGTCGAACAGGCCTATGACCGTCGCGACGCGAGCGCCAGCGCCCGGCTGGAGCGGCTGATCCGCCACTTGCGCGTGGCGCTGCCGCGCTTGCGCGATGCCGGCGCTACGCTGGGCAGCGAGGCCGAGCTGATCGCCAGCTACCTCGATTTGCTGCGCGACCTGGGCGGCGACCCGCCCACCTTCGACTGCGAGCTCGGCAAGCGCGGCGCGGCGCAGTTGCCGCCGATGCTGCTGCTGCCGCTGGTACAGCGCGCCGTGCGCCTGGGCCACCCTGGCCACTGCTGGCTGAACGTCAATGGCCGCATCACGCTGGGCTTCGACGAGGAAGGCCTGTGCAGCGACGATGCCGACCTCGCTTCGCTGCGCGAACGGCTGGCGGTGCTGGGCGCGCAACTCGTCTGCCGCAGCGGCGAAGGCCGCACGGAATTCACGTTGGAACTTCCCGCATGAGCATGAGTCTGATCGCACCTACCGCCGTGGTCGCCGAAGACGAAGCCGCCCTGCGCGGCGAACTGGTCGAACAACTCGGCAAGCTCTGGCCCGATCTCAGCATCGTCGGCGAGGCCGCCGATGGCCTGGAGGCGCTGCGCCTGCTGGACCAGCACCAGCCCGACATTCTTTTTCTCGACATCGAGATGCCCGGCGCCACCGGCATCGACGTGGCCCGCCAGGTCGGCGGTCGCGCCCATGTCGTCTTCGTCACCGCCTACGACCAGTACGCGATTGCCGCCTTCGACCAGGGCGCCGTCGACTACCTGCTCAAGCCGCTGGCCGGTGCCCGCCTGTTCACCGCCATCTCGCGGCTGAAGGCCCGCCTCGGCCAGGGTCAGCCGCCGGCGCAGATCGGTGGCGTGCTGGACCAGCTCGGCGCCCGGCCCGCCGAGGTCACGCCGTCAGCAGCACGGGCACCGCTGCGCTGGATCAACGCCTCGGTGGGCCAGACGCTGCGCCTCATCACCGTCGACGAGGTCATGTTCTTCCAGAGCGACAACAAGTACACCCGGCTCGGGTTGAAGGACGGCGAGGCGCTGATCCGCAAGCCGCTGAAAGAGTTGATCGACGAACTCGACCCGCAGCAGTTCTGGCAGATCCACCGCTCCACGCTGGTCAACGTGAACTCGATTGCCAGCGTGAGCCGGGACTTCCGGGGGCGGATGCAGATCAAGCTGAAGCATGGCAGCGAGATGCTGCTTGTTGCCGAAAGCTGCGCGCACTTGTTCCGCCAGATGTGATGCGGTTGTCCTTTTGACTCGTTGCCGAGTCAAACAGGTTCTCCACAAAATCACCCAGAGCCACAGGGCCCTGCCAACACAATCTGCCGATCAATCCGGAGGCCCGCCATGACCGATGACGAACGCTTCGCCCGCATCGCCGACGGCCGCACCGACCTGGTCTTCGAACTGATGGCCGCCGGCCATCCCGCCAGCGCGACCGACCGCGACGGCGTGAGTCTGATCACCTGGTGTGCTTACTACGGCGACGTCAGCGGCCTGCGCCACCTCCTGACGGGGGGCGAGACGCTCACCGCGCTCGGCGACGACCTGGGCCTCGGCGTCGCGGCCTTCCACGGCCACTGGCGCCTGTGCCAGTTCCTCACCGAGCAGGGCGCCGACGTCAATCAAGCGCAGGCCGACACCGGCGAGACGCCGCTGCACATGGCCGTGTGCAAGGCCAACCGGCCCGACTACGACCACGTCGTCGAGGTGCTGCTGGCCCATGGCGCCGATCCGAACCGCGCGACGACGCCCGGCGTGGAAACCAGCTGCTTCATGCGCGACACACGCACCCGCGGTGAGACGCCGCTGCACCGCGCCGCTGCCTTCTGCAGCGCAGAAACCATCGAGCGCCTGATCGCGCACGGCGCCCGCATCGACGCCCAGGACGCCCACGGCGACTCGCCGCTCAGCTGGGCCAGCTGGCACCTGCGCCCCGATGCGCTGCTCAGGCGACTTTGCCACGGCCGCTTCTCCATCTCGCCGTCACGCCACTCGACCTACGACCACGGCGAGGGCTGGGAAGTGATGGGCGTGGGGCGGCCTCACGTCTGATCACGCGCTGCGTGTCCACCTTGACACAATCTGCCGATCCGCCCGACACATCGCGGCGATGCAATGCCTCCATTCCCACCCGAAGGAGACCGCAATGCACCACGACCACGACCACGACCACGACCTCGGCCTGGCCCATGACCTGAGCCGACTGCACCAGCAGGCTTTCGAGCGCCGCACCGCGCTGCGCTGGCTGCTCGGCGCCGGCGCAGCGACGATTGCTGGCTGCGGTGGCGGCGGCAGCAGCGAGGCGGCCACGGCGTCGCCTGCGCCCAGCCCGGCCCCGTCGCCGTCCCCGGCGCCATCCCCGAGCAGCTGCTCCGTCATCCCTTCCGAAACCGAAGGCCCTTACCCGGGCGACGGCTCCAACAGCGCCAATGGCAGCATCGCCAACGTGCTGGCCCTGTCCGGCGTCGTGCGCAGCGACATCCGCGCCAGCATTGCCGGTGCCAGCGGCATCGCCACCGGCGTGCCGCTTCAGGTCATCATCGAGCTCGTGAACACCAACGCCTCCTGCGCCGACCTGTCCGGCTACGCCATTTACCTGTGGCATTGCGACGCGCTGGGCCGCTACTCGATGTACTCCAGCGGCGTGACCGGCGAGAACTACCTGCGCGGCGTGCAGGCCACCGGCAGCGACGGCACGGCGACCTTCCAGACCATCTACCCGGGCTGCTACGCCGGGCGCGTGCCGCACATGCACTTCGAGGTCTACCGCAGCACGACGACGGCGACCCACGGGAACAACAAGCTGCGCACCTCGCAGCTGTGCTTTCCCGCAGACGTCAACACGGCCGTCTACGCAACCAGCGGTTATGGCAACAGCGCCGCCAACGACAACGCCATCAGCCTGACGAGCGACGGCATCTTCAGCGACGGCTACACGACGCAGTTGTGCACCGTCACGGGCTCGGTCAGTGCCGGCTATGTGGCGACATTGAGGGTAGGTGTCGCCGGATGAATGGACATTGCCTGGTCGTCGACGACGACGCCGAGATCCGCGCGAGCCTGACCGCCTATCTGCAGGGGTTCGGCTGGCAGGTCAGCGCGGCGGCGGACGGCCAGGCGATGCGCCGGCAGATGGCCGCGTCGCGGCCCGAGGTCATCGTCCTGGACTTGATGCTGCCGGGCGAGGACGGCCTGGCGCTGTTGCGCTGGCTCGGCATGCAGGCTGACGCGCCGCCGGTGCTGATGCTGACCGCACGAGGCGACACGATGAGCCGCGTCGTCGGCCTGGAGCTGGGCGCCGACGACTACCTGGCCAAACCCTTCGAGCCGCGCGAACTGGTGGCGCGGCTGCAGGCGCTGGTGCGGCGTGCGAACAAGGGCCCGGGCGTGGCGGTGGACGAGGACACACGGCTGCTGCGCTTCGGCCGCTGGCGCTTTGACCGCATGACACGCCAGCTCATCAGTCCCGACAACGTCGGCATTGCGCTGTCCAGCGCCGAGTTCCGCCTGCTGGCAGCCTTCGTGCAGCGCCCGGGCCGCGTGCTCAATCGTGACCAGCTCATCGAACTGACCCGCGCGCCCGGCGTCGAGGTCAACGACCGCAGCATCGACCTGGCGGTGTCGCGCCTGCGCGCCAAGCTCGGCGACACGGCGCGCGAGCCGGCGCTGATCCGCACCGTGCGCGGCGAGGGTTATCTGCTTGACGCCAAGGTGAGCCCGTGCTGACGCGTTGGAAGTCCTGGGACAGCCTGGGCCTGCGCCTGTTTCTGTTGATGTGGGCCGCGCTGGCGCTGAGCCATCTGGCCGCCTGGAGCCTGGTGTCGCAGACGCTGTCAGCCGGCGGGGCGATGGACCGCCCTGGGCCGCCGCCGATGCATGCTGAAGGCGGCCGCCCCACGCCGCCACCTGACGGGTTTGGCGATGGGCCGCCGCCGCGCCCCGAGGCGGTGGGGCGCATGCCCACCTTCCCGTCGCTGCCGCCCAGCCTGCCGTGGAGCGCCACCCTCGTCGACTACGGTGTGCGCTTGTTCGTCATCGCGCTGGCGGCCTGGTGGGGCTCGCGCTGGCTGGCCCGGCCGGTGCGCCGCCTCGTGCGCGCCGCGCAGCAGCTGACGCCGGCGCTGGCGCAGGGCCGCCCGGCGCCCGAGTTGAACGAGGACGGCGGCACGCGCGAGGTGCGCGACGCGGCGGCCGTGTTCAACCGCATGGCGTCGGAACTGAGCGGTCAGTTCGAGGAACGCGGCCTGATGATTGCGGCCATCTCGCATGACCTGCGCACGCCGTTGACGCGCATGCGGCTGCGGCTGGAGACGGGCGAGGTCGAGGCCAGGGTGCGCGAACGCTGCATCGACGACCTGCGCGAGATGGACCAGCTGGTCGAAAGCGTCATCGAGGTCTTCCGCCCGGCCACGGTGGCCGAGGCCCAACGTGTCGACCTGTCGGCGCTGGCGCAGTCGGCCGTCGACGACCTGGCCGAGACCGGCGCCGCGGTCAGCTTCGAGGGACCGCCCGCCGTCGTCGCAGCCGACCCGCTGGCGCTGCGCCGCGTCGTCGACAACCTCGTGGGCAATGCGCTGCGCTATGCGGGTCAGGCGCGCGTTCGCGTCGACCTCGCTGCCGGCGTGACCCGGCTCGTCGTCGAGGACGACGGCCCTGGCATCCCCGAGGCCCAACTGGAACGCGTGCGCCAGCCCTTCCGTCGCGTTGAGGGCTCGCGCAACCGCGAGACGGGCGGCACCGGTCTGGGGCTGTACATCGCGCAGCAGCTGGCGCGGCGCCAGGGGGCCGTGCTGGTCTTGAGCAACCGGCCGGAGGGCGGCTTGCGGGCCGAGGTGGTGTTCTAGCCGGCCAAGATCTCGCAGCTTCAATCGAGCCGCGGCTGCAGGCCGCGCTCGGCACAGAAGGCGTGGTAGCCGGCCTTGACGTCCGCCGTCGTGATGTGGCGCTGCACGCGGCCATCGGTGGCCACGTAGTCCACGTCGCCGCGCACGACGACATGCAGCACCAGCACCTCGTCGCCGACGGCCTCCCAGCTGTCGACGTTGCCCACCGGCTCGTAGACATAGTCGCCCATACCGACGATGCGGCCGTTGTCGAGCCGGCGCTGGCCCTGCAGGTTCAGGCCGTGCACCTCGCCGTGGTGCCGGTGCCGCGTGAGCCGCGTGCCGGGTTCGAGCCGCATCAGCTCCACCCAGCCACCCTGGCCGTTTTCTTCCGACAAGAACTGCAGCGGCAGCGACCACTTGCCAGGCCCTTCGGGTATCCAGGCATCCAGGCCGGCGCGCTCCAGGGCAGCGCTGATGTGGCTGCGGACATGGGGCTGCAGGCCTTCGAGCGGGTGGCTCATCGTGTTCATGTCGGGTCTCCATGCAGTGGTTGACAGGCCTTAGAGTGCCTGTCGGAATGGCTCCACAAAAGGGCCAAATCGAAGAGAAGCCATGGAGCCAAGCCTCGAACTCGATCTGCAACTCGCCGAACGCGGCTCGCGCCTGGCCAGCCTTCATGCCGCGCTGCGTGACGCCATTGCCAGCGGGCGCCTTGCGCCGGGCCTGCGCCTGCCGTCTTCGCGCGAGCTGGCGGCGCAGGTCGGCGTGTCGCGCAACACGGCGGTGGCAGCCTATGAGTTGCTGGCGTCGGAGGGTTGGCTGGAGTCGCGGGGCGCCGGCGGCAGCTTCGTGGCCGAGCTGCCGCGAGCGGGCGTGCAGGTGTCTGACCGGGCCAGCGTGGCACCCTGGGCCGACAGCCGCTGGCTGCGCGGCGAGGGCGGTGGCTGGCCGGCGCCGCTCGTCAGCGGGCCGGCGCCGGCCTATCAGTTCAAGACCGGCTTGCCGGACGTGGCGAGCTTTCCGTTCGACGTGCTGCGCCGTCTGCACACCCGTGCACTGCAGGTGGCCGCACGCGAGCCGGCGCGCTATCCGGAAGCGCAGGGCCTGTCGGCGCTGCGGGCCGCGATCGCCGGCCATGTGTCGTCGTCGCGGGCCGTGGCCTGCACGGCGGACGACATCGTCATCACGGCAGGCGCGCAGCAGGCCTTCGACCTGATCGCACGCGTGCTGGTCACGCCGGGCCGCACGCTCGCAGCGGTCGAGAACCCCGGCTACCCGCCGCTGCGTGCGGCGCTGTTGGGCGCGGGCGCCACACTGGCGCCGATGCCCGTGGACGGCGAGGGCCTGGTCGTCAGCGCACTGCCGGCCGACGCGCGCATCGTCTGCGTGACGCCGTCGCACCAGTCGCCCCTGGGCATGCCAATGTCGCTGCCACGCCGCCGCGACCTGCTGAACTGGGCCGCGGCGCACCAGGCGGTCGTCATCGAGGACGACTACGACGGCGAGTTCCGCTTCACGTCGCGGCCGCTGGATGCGCTGAAGACGCTGGACCGCGACGGCCGCGTGTTCTACGTCGGCACGCTGTCCAAGAGCATGCTGCCGGCGCTGCGCCTGGGCTATGTCGTCGCACCGGCCTGGGCGCGCCCGGCGCTGGTGGCGGCCAAGCATGCGGCGGGCTTTGGCACGCCGGCGCTGACGCAGGCGGCCGTGGCGGACTTCATCAGCGAGGGCCACCTGCTGCGGCATGTGCGCCGCATGCGCACCGAGTACGCCGAGCGGCGACGCGTGCTGGAGCAGATGCTCAAGCGCCACCTCGGCGAGCGGGCGCAGGTGCTGCCCGCCATCGCCGGCCTTCACCTGGCCGTGGCGCTGCCCGGGGTCGACGCGGACGAGTTGACGCGTCGCGCCTGGGCGGCCGGCGTAAGTGTGGAGCCGCTGAGCCGCTACTGGCTGGGCGCGGGAGGCGGCGTGCAGGGGCTGGTACTGGGCTACGGCAGCATCACGGCGGCGCGCATTCCCGAGGCGGTGAGGCGGCTGGCCAAGGTGCTTGGCACCCTTTGAATCGCCGCGCTTGGCTCTGTGAGCGGTACGCCGCCCTGCCTACGCTGAGGGCACGGAAGCCACGGAGACCACCATGCCCCATTTCATGTGCCGCACCTGCGGCACCGAGCACGACGACAGCCCGCAGCCACCGGGACTCTGCCCCATCTGCAGCGATGAGCGCCAGTACGTCGGCTGGCAGGGCCAGGCCTGGACGACGCATGACGAACTGGCCGCGACGCACCGCAACCGGCTGGAGATGGACCACGCACTCTGGGGCATCGGCGTCACGCCCGGCTTTGCCATTCCGCAGCGCGCCTTGCACCTGGCCGAGGCTGGTGTGCTGTGGGAGAGCACGGCGCTGGTGACCGATGAGGCCGTGGCTGAACTGAAGCGGCGCGGCGGCGTGGAGCGCATCGCCATCTCGCACCCGCATTTCTATTCGGCCATGGTGCGCTGGAGCGAGGCGCTGGGCGGCGTGCCGATCTTCGTGCACGAGAACGACCGGCAATGGGTGGCGCGCCGCTCGCGCTGGCTGGAGTTCTGGCGCGGCGACACGCTGGACCTGGGGCGCGGCGCGACGCTGCTGCGCTGCCCGGGACATTTCCCCGGCAGCACGGTGCTGCACTGGTCAGGTAATTCGCGGTCGCTGCTGCTGGCCGGCGATGCCTTGCATGTGGCGCAAGACCGGCGGCACGTCAGCTTCATGTACAGCGTGCCCAACCACGTGCCGGCAAGACCGGCGTTGGTGAGGGAGGCGCAGGCAAGGCTGCGTGGTGTTCAGTTCGACGACGTGTATGGGTTCACGTGGGGGTTGAACATCATCGGCGGCGGGCGTGAGGCGGTGGATGCCTCGTTTGAGCGGTACTTCGACATGGTGGCGGCTTAATCCACGTCGCGGCCGTCTGCAAGACCGGTCAACCATGCCCGCGTTCAGCGGGGGGCTGGGCGAGGGGCTCCATTCAAGCCGCCTGCTCCACATGCGCATGCCGCGTGTACAGGAAGTCGATGACCTCCTTGCGCGCATGCACATAGCTCGGGTCTTCGGCCAGCTCCACACGCAGGCGCGGGCGGGGGATGTCGACGTGAAGAATCTCGCCGATCGTCGCCGCCGGTCCATTGGTCATCATGACGATGCGGTCCGACAGCAGCACGGCCTCATCCACATCGTGCGTGACCATGATCACCGTGCTGTGCGTGCGCGCCACGATCTTCAACAGCTCGTCCTGCAGCTTGGCCCGCGTCAACGCGTCGAGCGCGCCGAAGGGCTCGTCCATCAGCAGCACCTTCGGTTCCATCGCCAGCGCGCGGGCAATGCCGACGCGCTGCTTCATGCCGCCCGAGATCTCGTGCGGGCGCTTGTGCAGCGCATGGCTCATGCCCACCAGCTCCAGTGCGGCGCGGGCGCGCACCTTGAGTTGGGCGGGGCTTTCCTTGCCGCCGAAGACCGACTCGACGGCCAGCAGCACGTTGTCCAGGCAGGACAGCCAGGGCAGCAGCGAGTGGTTCTGGAACACCACGCCGCGCTCGGGGCCGGGCGCCGCGATCTCGCGGCCATCGCAGATCAGCACGCCCGACGTCGGCGTCAGCAGGCCGGCGATGAGGTTGAGCAGGGTGGACTTGCCGCAGCCCGAGTGACCGATCAGCGTGATGAACTCGCCACGCTGCACGTCGAGGTTGATGTCCTGCAGCGCATGGAAGCGCCCCTTGCGGGTGGTGAAGACCATCTCGGCGTTCTGAACCTGGATGAAAGGCTTCATGGCATCAGTCCTCGAAAGTGAAGTGCTTGGCAAGGGACATCAGCGCCCATTCGAGCAGCAGCCCGACCGTGCCGATGACGAAGATGGCGATGATGATGTGGGCGACGTTGAGGTTGTTCCACTCGTCCCAGACCCAGAAGCCGATGCCCACGCCGCCCGTCAGCATCTCGGCCGCGACGATGACCAGCCAGGCCGTGCCCACCGACAGGCGCACGCCGGTCAGCACATAGGGCAGCACCGCGGGCAGCAGGATGCGCGTGATGACCTTCCACTCGCTGAGCTTGAGCACGCGGGCCACGTTGAGATAGTCCACCGGCACGCGCTGCACGCCGACGGCCGTGTTGACGACCATCGGCCAGATCGAGCAGATGAAGATGGTCCAGATCGCGGCCGGGTTGGCGCTCTTGAAGACCAGCAGGCCGATGGGCAGCCAGGCCAGCGGCGACACCGGCTTGAGCAGCGAAATCAGCGGCGAGACCATGCGGTTGGCGAACTCGAAGCGGCCGATGATGAAGCCCAGCGGAATGCCGACCAGCGCCGCCAGGCCGAAGCCCAGGCCCACGCGCTGCAGCGAGTAGAGGATGTTCCAGCCGATGCCCTGGTCGTTGGGCCCGTTGCTGTAGAACGGGTCGGCGAAGAGCTTGACGGCGGCGTCGAAGGTGGCCGCCGGGGTGGGGAAGGCGCCGCCCTTCATCGTGGCCAGCCCCCACAGGCCGATGAGCAGGGCCAGGCCGAGCACCGGCGGCAGCACGCGCAGTGCCAGGGCGCGCCAGTCGAACGGCGTGCGCTTGGGCGCCGCCTTGGGCTTCTCCGGCGCTTCGGCCACGGCGGCGACCGTGGGGCGGCTGATGCCGGCGGGCGGGGTGGGTGAGCCAGCGGTGGATGCTTCGCCGGGCGAGTGGAAGACTGCGGAGACCATGATTTACGCCTTGATCTTGAAGCCGTCGGCGTACTTCGCCGGGTCCTTGCCATCCCAGACAACGCCGTCCATCAGCTTGCTGGTGCGGAAGTCACTCTTGGGGATGCTGACGCCCAGGGCGCCGGCCGCCTGCTTGTAGAGCGCCGTCTGGTTGACCTGCTTGGCCACCGCGAGGTAGTCGGGGTGGGCCTTGAGCAGGCCCCAGCGCTTGTGCTGGGTCAGGAACCACATGCCGTCGCTCAGGTACGGGTAGTTGACCGCGCCGTCGTTGAAGAACTTCATGTGGTTGGGGTCGTCCCAGGTCTTGCCGAGGCCGTTCTGGTAGCGGCCCAGGATGCGCTGGTTGATGGCATCGACGCCGGTGTTGATGTAGGCCTTCTGCGCGACCGTCTCGGCCATCTTGAGCTTGTTGGACAGGCTGGCGTCGATCCAGCGGCTGGCCTCCAGCACGGCCATGATGACGGCGCGGGCGGTGTTGGGGTACTTGCTGACGAACTCCGCGCTGGTACCCAGCACCTTCTCGGGGTGGTCCTTCCAGAGGTCCTGCGTCGTGTTGGCCGTGATGCCGATGCCGTCCATGATGGCGCGGTGGTTCCAGGGCTCGCCGACGCAGAAGCCGTCCATGTTGCCCACGCGCATGTTGGCCACCATCTGCGGCGGCGGCACGGTGATCAGCTTGGCGCCCGACATCGGGTTGATGCCCGCAGCAGCCAGCCAGTAGTGCATCCACATCGCATGGGTGCCGGTGGGGAAGGTGCCGGCGAAGGTGTATTCGCGCGGGTTGGCGGCCATCACCTTGGCCAGCGAGGGACCGTCGACGGCGCCCTTGTCGGCCAGCGCCTTGGACAGCGTGAAGGCCTGGCCGTTGTGATTCAGGTTCATCAGCACGGCCATGTCCTTCTTGGGACCGGCGGTGCCGAGGTGCACGCCATAGACCAGGCCGTAGAGCACATGGGCCATGTCGAGCTCGCCGTTGACGAGCTTGTCGCGCACGCCGGCCCAGGAGGCTTCCTTGGTCGGGATGATCTTGATGCCGTACTTCTTGTCGAAGCCGAGCACGGCGGCCATGACGACCGACGCGCAGTCGGTCAGCGGGATGAAGCCGATCTTGACTTCTTCCTTCTCGGGCTTGTCCGATCCTTGCGCCCAGGCCCCGCCGGCAAGGCCGAGGGTGGGCAGGGCGGCAGCGGCAGCAAGCAGGCTGCGGCGCTGCAGGTGGGGCGTGGCGTTCGAGTTGTCGCTGGCGGTCATCACGGGCTCCTGAGTCATGCAGGGCGCAACGGCGTCGCAGCCACGCTCCGCCTGCGCCACTTCAGCAGCGAAGACGCAATAGGAGAGGTCGGACGCCGTTGTCCCGAAGTGCCGGCCGATTCATCAGCCGGCCGGCCCGAGAGGCCTGCGCCATTGCAGGCCTCGACGGGGTTAACGCAGGTTGCGTGCCAGCTTTCGCCGGGGCTCGGCCGCCCGGATCTGCACGCGCTTGGCGCACGATGGGCGTCGCAGCGGGCGATTTGCGCCGGCGCGGTGCGTGCAGGCGCGACGCGTGTTGGTGCATCGGGGCGCATGGCGCCCCGTTAGGGTCAGCCGCAGCGCGCACAGGGCCGGTTTTCGGAGCGGCCGCAATTGCCTGCCCGCTGGCTCGACCGCTTCAATGCGCCCTGTCTGAATACAAGTACAGGGAGTGCCCATGCGGCTGGACAACTACAACGTCGCGGCGTTTGAAACTTTCGAGCCCGTGCATCGTGACGCCGACGCGCCCTGGCATGGCGCGCCTGAAGCGCCGCCGCCCGAGCCCGTCGTGGCCGAGGAGGTGCCGAGCCAGTTGCTCAGCGAGATGGCCCAGCAGCCGCCGGCCATCGTGCTGTTGCCGCCGCCCGGCCCGCGGCGCCGGCTGCCGCGGCTGGACGATGGTGACCGCTGGGCGCTGAGGCAGCGCGAGCCCGAAGGCCGCTTCGAGCGATTCGAGCGCGAGAGCGGGCAGGATGGCGAGTTGCCCAGCCATTCGCCGCCGCCCTGGGTCAACGAGGTGCCTGCGCCGGCACCGCCACCAGCGCCTGTCGCGCCGGCCCCCGTGGAGCCCGCACCGGCGCCGGTCGAAGCCGCAGCGCCGGTTGAGGCGCCGCCCCCCGCAGCAGCGCCGGCTGCCGCGCCCGTACCCGCAGCGGCGCCTACTGCCGCCACCGTCGCGCTGCCGCTGGGCGACGCGGTCAACCCCGCCTGGCTGCAGCAGCGTGAAGCGGCGCTGAACGGCGTGCGCGCCGAATTCGAGGCCGCGCGCGAGGCCGCCCGCCACGCGCCGCCCGCCGATGTGGCCAACGTGGCGGGCAGCGGCTGGATGCCGGCGCCCACCGACCATGATGGCAACGTCATCAACGGCGCCGTCTTCGTGCCCGATGCGGCCGGGACGGCGGCGGCAGCGGCGGACCCTGCGCAATTCTGGGTGCTGCGTGACAGCGGCCCGCCCGCACCGCTGGGCCAGTGGCTCACCTTCGACGACGCCGCCTACGAGCAGGCCTACCGTGAACGTCTCGCCGCCCACCCCGAAGCCTCGGCGCCGCTGACCAAGTTGGCCGGGCTGTATGGCCAGCCCGTGCAGAACCTGCTCGTCGCTCAGCCCGGGCTGTGGACGCTGGCCACGCAGGACCACGCCATCAACGCCGGCGCGCCGCCCCAGCCGGGCGTGGCCATGGGCGATGCCGCCAGCCTCGGCCAGCTCGACCTCTACCTGGCCGACCCCTTCATCACCCAGCTGCGCGATCAGCTCGGCGGCACGCCGGCCGCGCCCACCAGCGGCCTCGCGCGGGAGCAGCAGCGCCTGTACGGTGCCGAGCGCCATGCCGAGCTGACCCAGCTCAGCCAGGCCATGACGGCCGTGCGCCAGACCCATGCCGCCGCGATGCAGGCCGCCCGCGACGGCGGTGGCACCGGCTGGATCGAGGTGCCGATGCAGACCGGCACCGACCCCGAGACCGGCTGGCCCACCGGCGTCTACCAGACCGTCAGCAACGGCGACAGCGCCGAGATCGTGCGCGACGCCCACGGCGTGCCGGTGCTGGCGACGCAGCGCGTCTTCGACGAGGCGGTGTTCACCAACGCATGGCTGGCTGAAGGCGCGAGGTCGGGCGGCCTGGCCCAGGAAGCCTTTGCGCGCTTCTATGGCGGCGCCCACAGCCACATCACGGTGCAGCACGATCAGAGCGAGAGCGGCGGACCGTCGCGCTGGGTCAGCCAGCCGAGCCTGGACAACCCGCATGTCGGTCTCGGCGAGGGCGGCGTCCATGACGGCGACCTCATCGCGCTGAACCTCAACCACGCGCCGCGCCTGAACAACGACGCAGCCATCGGCTTCGACCCGCAGCTCGGCTGGGTCACGTCGAGCGAGAACATCTACGAGCACCGCAGCTGGCTCGACAAGGCCCTGCCTATGGTCATGGTGGCCTTCGTTGGCTGGGCGACCGCTGGCGCGGGCATGGCCGCCGGGTGGGGCGCCGTTGGCTCGGCGGCGGCTGCGGGTGCCGCAGCGTCTTTCGCCGGCGGCGTCATCAACGGCAACCTCAGCCTGAAGGGCGTGCTCATTGGCGCCGTCAGCGGCGCGCTGACGGCGGGCCTGACGCCCGGGCTCACCAGCACGCTGAAGGACGCGGGCTTCGGCGCGGCCGCCGGCGTGGCCGCACGCATGACGGTGCAGGGCGGTATCCAGGCGCTGCTAGGCGGCAAGTTCAAGGACGGCGCGCTCGCCGGCTTCGCCAGCGGCCTGGCCGATCTGACCAAGGTCAACATCGGCGAGAACATCAACAAAGCCGTCGCAGCCGGCACGATGAGCGCGACAGAGGCACTCGCGGCGCGCACCTTCAACACCGTGCTGACCAGCGCCATCCGCGCGGCGGGCTCGCCAGACGACCCGGCACATGCGTTCGCGCAGGATTGGCTGGGGTCGGTGATGCAGGAGCATCTGCCGGCGCCGGTGGCGGCGCCCGTACCGGCCCCGGACCCGGACGCTGTGCAAACCTTCCCGGTGCCGGGTCCGGGACCGGTGGAGGTGGTGCCCCTGCCAGGGCCGGAAGGCGCGCCTTTCGATCTCCTCGGTGGGGTGGCACGTCCACCGGGCCTCTTCGCATCCGCGCGCGCCCAGGAGGAGTTCGCCCAACGCGTGCAGGCCGGCATCGAGCAGGCAGCGGCACAGCCGGATTTCGACACGCCGAGCTACGCCGCGCGGCGTTACGAGCAGCTGCTCGCTGAAGAGCACTCGCCGCTGGCCTATGGCGAGATCGGGGAGCCCGAGCTGGTCGCCGGGCCGGGCGGGATGCGGCCCGGGGCACCGGCCGCTGGCAACGGCCTGCAGCTGAATGTCAACGGGCGGGCCAACACGCTGTTTGAAGCGCTGGGCAACGCGCCCGCGTCCGATGCCTTCGGGCTGATCCCCGAGGCCTACCGCGACATCAAGTTCATTGGGCCGCTGCTGCAGGAACAGCGCCTGCTCACAGAAGCCGAGCGCATGCGCGCACAACTCGGGCAATCGGGTTTGGACGTGACGCCCGAGAAGCTCGGGGTCGTCAAGAACATCTATGGCGACGGCTCGGTGCGCTATGACGCCGTGGACATGGTCAACCGCTACGCCGATGCAGTACGGCTGTTGGAGCTGCGCAGGCAGGGCGTGATCGAGCTCGATACGCGGGACTTCAGCGTCAAGTCGGTCGGCACGGCGCGCGTACCGACGCAGGAGTTCGTGCAGACCGTGCAGGATCGCTACCGCGAAGCCTTCAAGGCGGGTTTTGCTGACGCGCAGGCTCGGTTGGATGCCGGCAAGTCCCTGGGTTACCCGGTGCTGATGCCTCGGCAACTTCAGGAGGGGTTGTTTGCGGACAACGCGGCGAAGAGGGCGGTCGCGCTATATCTGGTCAACGCCGGCGTGCCGGAAGGCCCTGGCCAGCCTGTGGCGCTGAACCGCTGGGCCTATGACCAAACCGGCAGCAGCACCACCTATGTGCGACCCGACGTGCTTATTGATCTAGGCAGCCGGGATCGCTCTTGGATCGACGGCAAATCGACTTACCTCAACAATGGCGTGATGCCTCGGCAGCTGTTCGACTTCTTTCAGTTCACCGGCAGTCAGGCGGGCACTGTGGTCACGGGCCAGGGCAACATCATCAACATCAAACCGCCCCAGGGTGGGAGGAAGGGGCCGTGATGGGCAAGAAGGAAGTCCGCGATTTGGAAGACACGCTTGCCGCTGTCGCCGGCATGCTGCCCATGCCCGACGGCGAGGACAAACTGCACTTTCATAGCGAAGGCTATCCGGGACTGTTGTGGTTCTATGAGAAGGCAAAAGCCGACATCGCCAAGCTCGGCATGACCGAGGCGGTGGAGCATGCGATTCGGGAGTGCATGGTCTTGGTGAAGCAGGGAGAGCGTGAGGCGGCCCGGGACCTGCTGTTCGCGGCCTGTGGCGAACTCCGCGAGAAGTCAGGCACCTTCGCCGAGATGCGCAAGATGTACGAAGCGCCGACTCGACATTGACGACGGACAGCCAGATCAACGCACTCACTCGCCCACGTCCATTCACCAACACCGCCCACGCCGGCCAGGCCCTTCGAACGGTCTGGCTTGCTGCCGCCGCCATCGCACTGACCGGCTGCGCCGGCATCAAATTCAATCCACCCAGGGTTGGCAGGAAGGGACCGTAGTGGGCAAGAAAGAGATTCGCGACCTTGAAAACATCATCGGTTCCGCCGCATTGATGCTTCCCAGAGCGGACGGCGAGGACAAGCTGCACTTCCACGATGAGGGCTATCCATATCTACAAGAGCTCGACCGGCGGGCCAAGGGCGACCTTGTCAAGTTGGGCATGGCCGAAACGGTGGAGCGTGCCATCCAGGAGTGCGTGGTGCTGGTCACCTCGCCAAGCCCGGAGTGCCCGGATGAACAAGCGTGAAGCCCTCCAGCTGTTTGTTGAGGATGTCGCCGGAGGTACCTCCCAGCCGCCAGACGAGTATCAGGAGTGGAACTCCATTGGCTACGCAGGCCATCGAAACGATCTGCTGGAACACTGGCGCATCGCCAGGGATGGCATCAAGCGGGACCTCGACAAAGTTCCTCAGATTGATGCGCTGCTGGATCAAGCACTCGCATCCTTTGATCGCGGCGAGCGGCAGCCGGGGCGTGGGCTGATGGTGAAGATCTACGTTCTTCTGACTCAGCCGACCAAGATTTCATGACCGTCGCGGTTGGTGGAGCCGTGAAACGAGACCAACTTTTCTCCGAAGAGCGACTTCAAGCGTTGCTTTCCATCTTCAGTGAAGTCGTCGCCAAGTCCGAGAAGGCACTCGAAGTGCCTGCGGTCAACAAGCGCTACGAACCAACGTTTGTCTGGCGTTGCGCTTGGGAGCAGCTCGACTTGCTCTTGTTGCGTTACAGCACCGGGCACCTGGTTGCGGGGCTGAAGCCTCACTTGCTGCGGTTGCTTGACCTTTGGGAGCGCTCCGAGGAGAAAGCTGCTGCCCTCTGGAGCGAGGCCGAACGCGAGCCCCGCCGAAGGTGGGCGGGCAATATCAGCTTCTACAACCGCTGCTTCTGGCTGGTGGGTCTGGCCTTGGCGTTGGAACTGGAGGACGCGCCCTGGCAGCGCCTGCTCAAGCTCATCGGCAACGAAGGCCAGGACGCCTTGCTGGACCGCGTCATTGCGACCCGCCAGCCCGGGCGGCCAGTCGGCACGGTGCTCTGCCACCCCAAGCCCTATGCGCGGCTGCTCGCCGTGCTCGACGGTGCCAAGGATCGCCAGGCCGCGCTGTTGCGGGACTTCGTCTCCCATTGGTATGCCGAGCTGGACCGTGCGCCCCGCAAGGGCATGTCGCGGCTGACCAACCTGGAGGAGCGCCCCGACTGGTATGACAACCACGAGGGCGTCAGCAGCTACTTCGGCTACTGGTGTGTCGAGGCCGTGGCGGTGGCCAAGGCGTTCGACATCGACGACTCGCTGTGCCTCGGGCATCCCCATTACCCCGGCGACCTGCTGCGCCCCGACGGACCCAGCACGCACCCGGCCGGCGAGGCGCCCAAGGTCCATGCGGCGGTGCCGGCCGCCAAGCCCGGCCTGCTCCAACGGTTGCGCCGCACGTTCTGAAGGCACTGCACACAGGCCCTCGGCAGCTTCACGTCCGCCATGCAGCTTCATCGGTCGGAGCGGCGCACCTGGTATTCCGCGCACCTCTAGGAGTGCCCGCAGTTGCCCGCCGTGCGGAATGCCGTTGCAATGTCAGCCTGCTGAAGACACACAGGGAGTGCCCGATGAGGCCGATCTACCGCAGCGCTGCCCGTTGGGGCGCGCTTCTTGTTTCCGCCGCCGTCCTGACCGGCTGCGCCGGCATCAAGACCATTGAACCCAAGGCCGAGCAGCTGCAGGCCATCCGCTCCATCGCGGTCGCCACGACGCCCGAGCCCGTGCCGCTGGAGGTGCGCAATCTCAAGCATCCTGGGTTCGCATTCGGTGCGATCGGCGGCGCCATCGTCGCTGCAGACTGGAACGACAAGCAGGCACGGCTGGCGCAGGCAATGCAGCCGCTGGCACCCGCGCCGGCGACCCAGTTCGGCCAACAGGTGGTCGAGCACCTCAAGCGGCTCGGCTATGAGGTCCGTCCGGCCGCCGGGCCATGGCAACCGCAGGCACAGGACAAACCGGGGTTCGATCCGGTCGCGGCAGGCAGTGGTGCCGATGCGCTGCTGGTGCTGGCTCCCCGCATCGCCGGCTTCGTCGCGGCGCCGGGGCACGACTACCTGCCGACCTTGCATGCTGACGTGCGCCTGTACGGGCGCGCCGGTGGCACGCCCTTGTTGCAAGCCACCTACGCGACCGGCTGGGCGCCGGAGCAGCAGCAGCTCAAGGCGACGGCCACGCGCGGGCGAGAGTTCGGCAATTTCGAAACCTTGATGTCCGACCCGGCCGCCACCGCCGAATCGCTGCAGCGCGCCGCCAGCCTGCTGGCCGAGCGGGTGGCGCAGGATCTGCAGCGCTAGGCGGCTGCGCGGTTCACTTGTTGGTGCACGGCGCCCCAAGACCGGTATTCAGCGCGCGCGCAGCAGCTGATCCGCATCAATCAGCCGCGTCGCCACCGAGGCCAGCGTCTGCCCGCCGTCCATGGCGAGCTGACGCAGGCGCTGGAAGGCGGCTTCCTCGTCGAGGGCCTGCTCGCGCATCAGGATGCCGCGCGCGCGCTCCACCAGCTTGCGTTCGGCCAGCTGGGTCTGCGTCTGGCGCAGGTCGCGCTGCAGGCTCTGGTCGTGCTCGAAACGGGCCAGCGCCAGCTGCAGCAGCGCGCCCAGGCGCTGCGGCGGTAGGCCGGCCAGCTGCAAGGTGCTGATGCCGGCCTGCAGGGCGGCGCGCATCTGCTCGGCGCTCATCTGCTCGGCAAACAGCAGCACCGGGCGCGGCTGGCGCTGCAGGGCTTCGCCGAGCTGGGTCAGAAGCTCGGGGGTGGGCTGGTCGCAGTCGATCAACAGCAGCTCGGGCGCCAGACGCTCCAGGGCCATCGGCAGCGCATCGGACTGGGCCACGAGGTCGATGACGTCGACCAGCTGGCAGCGCAGGCGGATCAGCTCCAGGCGGATGACGGGGCTGCGGCGCTGGCCGGCGTCGGCCAGCAGCACGCGCAGGCCGGGAAGGGTGAACGGCTGGGACGAGGTCATGCCCCAGGGCAGCGCAAAAACCGTGCCTTGTCGGTGCGCCCTACTTCGGGACGACGAACCCGGCGGCCCGGTAGGCGGCCGCGATGGTCGCCTTGCCGACGCGCGCCTCCATCTCGCGGTGCACGGGCATCAGCGCCTTTTTCCAAGCCTGCGTCTCGGCCGGCGTCAGCGCGTGGATGCGCGTGCGCCCGCTGGCCCTGATGGCCTGCAGGGCGGTGTTGTTCTCGGTGCTGGCGATGGCGTTGGCGTGGTCGGTGGCCTCCTTGAGTGCCGCTTCCAGCGCGCCGCGGATGTCGCCCGGCAGGCCGTCCCAGAACTTCTTGTTGACGATGACCGCATAGGCCAGGTGGCCATGGTTGGACAGCGTCATGTGCTTCTGCACTTCGTGGATCTGCTGCGTGTAGAAGTTGCTCGGCGTGCCCTCGGTGCCGTCGACGAGGCCGGACTGCAGCGCCTGGTAGAGCTCACTGAAGGCCATCACCTGTGGCACGGCGCCGAGCGCGCGCATCTGCGCGTCCAGCACCTTGCTGGACTGGATGCGCATCTTCAGCCCCCTGAAATCGGCCACCTCGCGCAGCGGCCGGTTGGCGCTCATGATCTGGAAGCCGTTGTCCCAATAGGCCAGGCCGCGGATGCCCTTGGGCTCCAGCTGCCGGAACAGCTCGGCGCCCAGCGGCCCGTCGGTGATGGCGCGGAAGGCGGCCGTGTCCTTGAACAGGAAGGGCAGGTCGAAAACCTCGAAAGCCTTCACGCCCAGCGGGCCAAACTTGGCCAGCGACGGCGCCAGCATCTGCACGCTGCCCAGCTGCAGCGCCTCCATCTCCTCCTTGTCCTTGTAGAGCTGGCTGTTCGGATACACCTCCACCTTGACGCGGCCGCCGGTGCGGGCCTCGGCCAGCTCCTTGAAGCGCTGCGCGCCCTTGCCCTTGGGCGTTTCGGGCGCCACGACATGGCTGAACCGGATGACGATGGGCGCCTGGGCTTGCGCCTGGGCCAGGCCATGCACGGCCAGCGGCAGGGCGAGTGCGGCGGTCAGCAGGCGGCGGCGGGCGGTGCTCATGCGCACATCTTCGCGTGCCCGCGCGCGGGCTGCCATGTGGAGTTCCACACCGGTCTGGCTAGACTTTGTGCATGACCCTCGCGCTGCCCACCCGTCGCCTTCGGCACCTGACCCGTACCGCCGCTCTGCTCGCCGCGCTGGCGTCGTTGTGGCCGGCCACCGTCGCCGCGCAGGCGGCCGCCGGGCTGGAGGCGCAACTCGCCCGCATTCGCGCGCTGCAGCAGCAGCGCCCCGGTGACGCCCTGCTCATCCACTACGAAGCGATGACGCAGGGGCAGGCCGGCGACGCTGCCGGCGCCGTCGCGAGTTTGCGCAAGCTGGCCGGCCGTGGCCTGGGCCTGGTGCCGATGGAAGACATGGGCTTCGACAGCCTGGCAACCGCGCCGGGCTTTCGCGAAGTACAGGCGCAGCTGCTGGCCGAGGCGCCGCGCACGCCCGATGCGCCCGTGCTGCTGCGGCTGCCGGCCAACGCCGCGCGGCTGATTCCCGAAGGCATCGCCTACGACGCCAGGCGCCGCACGCATTACCTGGGCAGCATTGCCGAGCGGCGCGTGCTGGCGGTGGACGCGAAGGGCCGCACGCGCGCGCTGTCCACCCCGGCGGACGCCCTCGACGCGGTGCTTGGCCTGGCCGTCGACACCGCGCGCGACCGGCTCTGCGCTGTCAGCAGCAACGGCTTTGAAGACAGCGCGCAGCAGCAGCGCCGCAATGCCGTCGTTTGCTGGTCGCTGGCCAATAGGCGGCGCACGCTGCGCGTGGCCGTGCCGGAGGCGCTGCAGCTCAACGACCTCGCCATTGCGCCCGACGGCGGCCTGCTGGTCACCGACTCGATGGCCGGCAGCCTCTGGCGCATTGGTGGCAACGGTGCGCCGCAGCGCGTCGGCGCGGACGGCGCCTTCCGCGGCGCCAACGGCATCGCCATCGCGCCGGGCGGCCTGGTGGCCTATGTGACGGGCAGCACCGGCATCCTGCGCGCCAGCCTGGCCGATGGCGCCGTCGCCCTCCTGCAGCAACCCGACGACATCGTCAGCGGCGGCATCGACGGGCTCTACTGGGCGGACGGCGCCCTGGTCGGCGTGCAGAACGCCGTCAACCCGGGCCGCGTGCTGCGCTTCGACCTGGCCGAGGACGGCACCCGCATCACCGCAGCCACGGTGCTGCAGTCGCACCACCACCCCGATTTCGCCGAGCCAACCACCGGCGTCGTTGTCGACGGCCGGCTGCATGTGCTGGCCAACTCCTACGTCAAGCTCTGGCTGCCCGCCGGGCGCATCGACAACAGCCGCTTGACCCCGCGACCGCCGGTCATCGTCGCTGTGCCGCTGCGCGGTTGAGCGCCCACGTGTCGGCAGCGGCACAGTTGTGGAATTCCACAGCGGGTGCCGCCTCGCCGATGCCTAGACTCCGCCCATGAAGCCGCGCGAGCTCCTGTCCCGAAGCCTGTGGCTGGCGCCGCTGCTGCTGTCCCTCGTCTTCGTGGGCGGCGTGCTGGCGTGGGTGCGGGCCAATGGCATCGAGGAGCAGGAGCTGCAGCGCCAGACGCTGATCTCCGACGCCCTCAGCACCGAGGTGCAGCTGCGCGGCCGCATCGACGAGGAGATCACCCATCTGCGCAAGCTGGCCGCCGGCCTGGCGGGCGAGGCGCCCAGCCAGGCGGCGCTGGCAGCCGACCCGGAGGTCAACGCCGGGCTGCGGCGGCTGTGGCTGTCGGTCACCTGGCTGGACGCCCAGAACCGCGTGCTGGCCGAGGTACCCAGCCAGGCCGCGGCCAACCGGTATGAAGACGGCCTGTCCCTGCACCTGACCGCGCGCGTCGCGCCTGACGGCGTGCTGGTGGTGCGTTATGCACCGGCCCTGCTGCTCAAGCGCGGCGTGCCCTGGTGGCTGGCGCGCAAGTACGACCTGCAGCTGGTGGACAGCGCCGACCAGGTCATTGCCTCCAGCACCGAGTCGCCGCTGCGCGTCGCCCAGGGCGCGCGGCCCAGCTACCGCGTCGCGCTCACCGGCCCGTTGCGCGCCAGCCCGCTGACCGAGGCCACGCTGGCCGACGCGGCGCTGGAGCTGACGCTACGCGATCCCATCCCCGACGGTGTGCGCCCGCTGGCCTGGGTGCTGGTGGCCGGCTTCCTGCCCGCCATCGCCGTGGCCAGCTGGCTGCTGCGGCGCCAGATGCGCCACGTGCAGCGCGCCGAAGTGGCCGGCCGCACCGAGGCCGCGTGGCGCCGCGCGATGGAGGACTCGGCCCTGGTCGCGCTGCGCGCGCGCGACTTCGACGGCCGCCTGCTTTATGTCAACCGCACCTTCTGCGACATGGTGGGCCTGGCCCAGGAACAGCTGGTCGGTCTGCTGCCGCCGATGCCTTACTGGCCGCCGGATGCCTTCGAGGAGTTGACCGAGCGCAACCGCCGCAGCCTTGCCGGCCAGGCGCCGCGCGAGGGCTTCGAGGCGCGCTGGCGGCACAGCAGCGGCCGCATGGTGGACGTGATGGTGTTCGAGTCGCCGCTGGTCGACGCCGGCGGCAGTCAGATCGGCTGGATGGGCAGCATCATCGACATCACCGAGCGCAAGCAGCTGGAGGAGCGCGAACGCCGCCAGGTCGAGACCCTGGCCCACAACGCGCGCCTGACCATGCTGGGCGAAGTCGCCTCCACGCTGGCCCACGAGCTGAACCAGCCGCTGACAGCGATTGCCAGCTATGGCGCCGGCGTGACCAACTCGCTGACCAAGCTCGGCGTGCACGACGAGCTGGTGCTGGGCGCGCTGCAGCGCCTGGGCCAGCAGGCCGCGCATGCCGGTCGCATCGTCGCGCGCATCCGCGAGTTCCTGACCCGGCGTGAGCCGCGCCATGAGCGCTGCGACCTCAACGAGGTCATCAGCGCCGCGCTGGACCTGCTCAAGCGCGACTGCCAACGCCGTGGCGTCGCGCTGGAACTCTCCCTCACTGCGGCGGTGCCGGCCGTGCTGGCCGATGCCGTTCTCATCGAGCAGGTCGTCATCAACCTGGTCCGCAATGCCGCCGATGCGTTGCAGGCACGGGAGGCCGGCCGGCGCGTTACCGTCAGCAGCCGCGTGGCCGGCGATTTCGTGCGCATCGACGTCAGCGACAACGGCCCCGGCCTGGGCGGGCGGCGCATCGAGCAGCTCTGCGCGCCCTTCTATTCCACCAAGGCCGACGGCATGGGCATGGGCCTGGCCATCTGCCGCTCCATCGTCGAGGCCCACCAGGGCGTGCTCGACGCCAGCGACACGTCGACCGGCGGCGCCCTGTTCTCGTTCAGCTTGCCGCTGACCCGCGAGCCCAGTCGAGACCTGACCCCGGAGACCGTGCATGGCTGAACCTCGGATGGGCACCGTCCACCTCGTCGACGACGACCCCGGCGTGCGCGACGCACTCGCCTTCCTGCTGCGCTCACGCGGCCTGGACGTGCGCGCCTTTGCCAGCGGCCAGGCGCTGCTCGACATGCTCGATGTCGAGAGCCCGCGCGGCGGGCCGCCGCGGGGCATCTTCCTGCTCGACGTGCGCATGGAGCCCATGAGCGGCACGCGCCTGCACGACGAACTGCTGGCGCGCCAGCTGCGCAACCCGGTGCTCTTTTTGACCGGCCATGGCGACATCCCCATGGTTGTCGAGGCGCTGAAGAAAGGGGCCTTCGACTTCCTGGAGAAGCCCTACAGCGACAACGCGCTGGCCGACCGCATCGAGCAGGCCCTGGCCGTGGATGCGGCCATGCAGGCCGAGGGCGCCCAGTCCGCCGAGCGCAGCGCGCGCCTGGCCAGCCTCACGGAGCGCGAACGCGACGTCATGACCCGCGTGGCGGCGGGCAAGCTCAACAAGATCATTGCCGACGAACTCAACGTGTCCATCCGCACCGTCGAAGTCCACCGCGCCCGCGTGTTCGCCAAGCTAGGCGTGCGGTCGGCAGCGGAGGTGGCGACCTTGCTGGCGGGGCGGTAACGGCGGCAGAGGAATGCGCATGGCCCCTGTCTCCATCAGTCTCCACGACAGCCTTCCCCCGGCGGAAGCAGCGCTGGTCGACAAGGGACTCGGCGAAGCCAATGAAGCCGCGGCGCCGCTTCACGAGGTGAGGCCCTTGTCATGCTTCGCACGAGATGCAGCGGGCCAGGTCGTCGGTGGCGCCATCGGCCGCCGCTGGGGTGGCTGCTGCGAGCTGCAGCAGCTCTGGGTCGCGCCGTCGAGCCGCCGCCAGGGCATCGGTGCCGGGCTGGTGCGGGCCTTCGAGGCCCACGGGAGAAGCCACGGGTGCTCCTACTTCTATCTCGAGACCTTGAGCTTCCAGGCGCCGTGGCTCTACCAGTCGCTGGGCTACCGGGTCGCGCACGAGCATGCGGTGTTCCCGCATGGCATCGTGAAGTACCTGATGGTCAAGGACGCCTGAGCGCCCCAGGCGCTACTTCTGGGCCGGCGCCATATGCAGGCCCGCCAGCGCCGGCAGCACGAGTTGGAGTTCGCGCTGCTCGGCACCCACGGCGTAGCGCAGGCGCAGGCGCTGTGGCGCCGGCGTGACCGGGAAGAAGGCGCTGCGCCGCAGTTCGCTGCCGGCCTCAACCCGCGCCGGCAGCTGGAAGCCGCGGCGCTTGATTTCATAGTCGATCACCTGCGCCTCGGCGTTGGCGAGACTCTGGCTGCGGTAGGCCGAAACCCCGCCGACGATCAAGGCGAGGGGCAGCAGGGGCGCCATCAAGGTGTAGCCCGCCGCGGTGGCCAGCACCACCACGCCGGCCACGACGCCGGTCGAGCCGATCATGACGATGCGTCCGGCGGTCTTCATGGTCTCGACGTTGCGGGTGGTCTCGCTCTTGAGCTGATCCACGGCCGTGGTGTGGCTCACAGGCCCGAGGACGTCGTTGACGAGTTCGATGCCGCGCAGCTCGACCGGCGCGCCGCCGTCGTTGCGGACCGTCAGCGCGTACTCGTCCCAATCGGCCTCGCGCACCCAGCTGGCCGCATCGTTGCGCACGATCACGCGCTGCACGCCGAGCCTGACGCCGTCGGTCGCTTCGGCGCGCCAGTCCAGCATCGGCCCGGTGTCGGCGGGCGGGTGTAGCAGCCGCGATTTGCCGGCACAGGCGACGAGCAGCGGCGCCACGACGATGAACAGCACGATCTTCCCGACGCGGGCGCCGAAACGGGGGGCGGTGGCGTCGATGGCGAACTTGGGTCGTGGCTGCATGGTGAACCTTGGGGCGGTTGTGCCCTGGGGCCATTGTTGTGGCAGCCGCGCCATTGCGAGGCACGGGTTCCCAAATTCGGCGCGACGCGGGGCGTCCAGGCCCTCGGGTGGGGCAGCCCACAGCTCAAAGAGGCCGTTTGGCGAGGATTTCAAGCTGGCATGGGGTTTGCACTAGTGGAAATGCCGAGGCGACTGGCCTCGGGGAACCTAAGGAGTACCTCACCATGAATGCCTGGACGAATCTGCGACCCCTCACCCTGACGGCCGCTCTGCTCGCAACCCTGACGCTCACCGCGCCCGCGAGTGCCCAGGAACCCACCGTGCCCGCCGTGGCCGACCGCGTCATGCTGCGCGGCGCACAAGGCGAATACCTGCTCGACGACGGCCGCACGCTCAAGGTCCATGTCGGCGTGCGCCGGCTGGGCGTCAGCGTCGACGAAAGCCCGCTGGAAACCTGGCGTGCCGAGAACGCCGAGCTGCTGATCAGCCCCGATGGCCTGCGCCGTCTGCGCCTGTATCGCAATGTCGACGGCTCGGTGGACCGCATCGCGCTGGAGACCGACCGGATGCGTTGAGCTGGTGCGTTAGCCGGGTCGTCTGCGAGCGGACATCGGTGCCGCACCGCGGCGCCCGGCCCTCTACCGGCGTCAGGCCGGCGCGATCTCCACGGCCACGCCGCTCAGCACCGCGTTGCCGCTCAACGGATCGCGCGCCGCGTCATCCAGCAGCGCGTTCATGTTGACGCCGGGCCGCTCGCGCGCCACGCCGAGGAGCACGCCGTCCAGGTCATGCCCCCAGCCATGCGGCAGGCTCACCACGCCGAGGCTCATGTCGGCGCTGCGCTCGACGCGTGCGACCAGCTCGCCCACCGCACTCTTCACCCGCGCGAACTCCGTCAGGCCCAGACGCTCGGCGTCCTCGGGGTGGACCAGGAGCGTGCAGCGGTCCGGTCCCTTGGCCAGGATGGGCAGGTTGTGCATCCAGCTGTTGCCCGAGCGCACATCGCGCCGGCCGATCAGGCTGAACGCGGGTGCGGCCGCAGTCTTCACCTGGGCCAGGTCCGCCAGCACGGCGGGCGGCGCCAGCTCGATCTTGCCGCTGGGCGTGCGCAGCACCTCAGGGATGCGTGCGGCCAGCGCGCCGAGATCGATGCCGCCGCCCTCCACCGTGCTCGCCGCCTTGACCTTGGCGAGGTTGAGGCCCGTGGGCTTGGCGCCGAACTGGTCGCCATACGGGCCGACGCGCAGTTGCAGGTCGATGAGGCGCTCGGGGCCGCGCCAGGGTTGCAGCGCAGCCAGCAAGGCCGGCGTGTTGTCGCCCGCAAAGCGCCTCACGTCGGACTCGATGGCGTCGTCATCGAGCTGCTGCACGTCCACGCCGAGGCCGCGGCCTTCAAGCAGCGCGCACAGCCGCAGGATGGTTTGCCATTCCTGCGGCGTGCCGGCCGGTGCGTCGAACACCGGGCCGCTGAAGCGCGCATGGTTGCGGTGGCTGAGCTGCGGGAAGGCGACGTCGAAATGCAGGTCCTGCAGCGGCGACAGCCCCGGCAGGATGACGTCGGCATGGCGGCTGGTCTCGTTGACATAGATGTCCATGCTGAGCATGAAGTCCAGGCCTTCCAGCGCCTGGGCGATGCGCGGGCCGTTGGGCGCGGACAGCACCGGGTTGCTGGCGATCGTGATCAGCGCCTTGATCTGGCCCGCGCCCGGCGTTTCCATCTCCTCGGCCATCACGGTGATGGGCAGCTCGCCGAAGACCTCGGGGGCGTTGGACACGCGGCTGTGCCGGCGCCCCGTCGTGACGCCCTTGCCGCTGCCCGGCTTGCCCTGGGTGTTGGGCGCGAAGGCGGCGGCCTTGGCGAACATCGCGCCGCCTTCGCGGTCGAGGTTGCCGGTCAGCGCATTGATGAGGTCGACCAGCCAGGAGTTGACCGTGCCGAAGCGCGTCGTGCAGGTGCCGATGCGGCCATAGACGGCGGCGCGCGGCGCGGCCGCGATCTCGCGGGCGATGCGGCGCTGGGTGTCAGCCGGGATGCCGCAGCCGGCGGCCGTCACCTCGGGCGCGAAGGCCGCCAGCGCGGCGCGCGCCTCGTCCAGGCCGTTGACATGGTCGGCCAGGCGGCCGAGCTTGACCAGGCCTTCGTCGAACAGCGTGTGCGCAATGCCGGCCAGCAGCAGCGCATCACCACCGGGGCGGATGGCCAGGTGCTCGTCGGCCTGCGCGGCCGTCTCGCTGCGGCGCGGGTCGACGACGACGATGCGCCCGCCGCGCGCCCGCATGGCTTTGGCCTTGCCGCGGTAGTCGGGCACCGTCCACAGGCTGCCGTTGCTGACCATGGGGTTGGCGCCCAGCATGAAGAGGTAGTCGCAGCGCTCGATGTCGGGCAGCGGGATGCTCAGCCAGTGGCCGAACATCAGGCCGGCGCTGAGCTGCTTGGGCATCTGGTCCAGCGTCGACGCGCTGAACGCATTGCGCGTGCCGAGCGCGCGCACGAGGCGGGGCGTGTAGGCCAGCAGGCTGACCTTGTGCGCGGCCGGGTTGCCGATGGTCAGCCCGACCGAGTCTGGCCCCTGCTCGCGCCAGATGGGCAACAGCCGTTTCTCGATCTCGGCAAAAGCCTCGTCCCAGCTGGCCGGCACGAACTGGCCGTCGCGCCTGATCAGCGGGGTGCGCAAGCGGTCGGGGTCCTCGTGGAGGTCCTTCAGCGACACGCCCTTGGGGCACAGATAGCCGTGGCTGAAGACGTCGTTGTCCGCACCGCGGATGCTGATGACCTTGGTGCCTTCGGTCTTGACCTCAAGCCCGCAGCAGGCCTCGCACAGCGGGCAGATGCGGTAGTGGGTCTCGGGCATGGCAGGTCTCCTGGTCGGTCTGTCAAACGATTGTGCGGCGCCGAGCCGAGGGGCCGCGTCAAGCGGGCGACATGAGCCGGGAGGTCGTTGACCGCGCGCGCCAGCTCCTAGAACTGCGCCAACCCGCGCTTCAGGATGCGGGCCAAACGATCTCGCGCCCGTCACTGCAGCGCAGCGTCCAGATGCCGGCCTCGACGCCAGCCCGCAATTCCCGGGTTTCGACGTGCTCGGGGGCTTTACGCGCCTCCGAGGCGGTGACGCCGACCCAGACGTCGCGGCCGCTGGCCTTGGCGACGTACAGACATTGGTCGGCAAGCGCCACGGTGTCGTTCCAGTCCACCGGCGCGCTGCCCTCAGCGTGCTGTTGCAGGGGGTGGCAGGCGTAGCCGATGGAGCAGGTCTTGCGCAGCACCTGGCCGTCGTCCAGCACGAAGCCGTGGGCGGCGATGCTGGCGCGCAGCCGCTCGGCCAGCACGTGGATCTCGCCGGCGTTGGTCTGGCGGGCGAAAACGAGGAACTCCTCGCCACCCCAGCGCACGAGGGTGTCCGACTCGCGCAGCTGTCGTTGCAGCACGGTGGCGCACTGCCTGAGCACAGCATCGCCGGCCGCGTGTCCGTGCATGTCGTTGACGGCCTTGAAGTGGTCGACGTCGATCATCAGGAAGACGACGTCGGCGTTGGCAGGCGCGCCACCCGCGTTGGCGAGCAGGCGCCGCGCTTGCGCCAGGTCGTCCTGCACGCTGCTGACCAGGTGGCGACGGTTGCGCAAGCCGGTCAGCGGGTCTGAGAACGCCATGTCGCGCATCGCCCGGTAGGCGCGCTTGACGTGATGGCGGCTGATGGCCGCGACAACGGCCGCCGCCAGCCCCATCACGGCGGCCAGGACCAGCACCCAGTGGAAGCGCTGCCGGTACTGCCGCTCGTGCTCCAACGCTTCGATCTGGCGCTGCTGCTTGTCGGCCTCGTAGGCGGCCTGCGCCTCGGCAATGCGCTTGTGGTCGGCCGCCTTGCGAACCTCGTCGCTCAGGCGTTTGAACTGCAACGCCGCCTCGTAGGCCCGCGGGTAGTCGTGGGCGAAGGCGAGTTCCTCGGCCAGCAGGCCCTGGATGTCCGCCGCGTTCGCGGCCATGCCCGGTGTTGCCGCAAAGGCGGCGATGGCATTGCTGATCCATTCGATGCCGCCGGGCTGCCCAAGCCGGTTCAGGGCAATGCCCTTGTTGACCCAGCACACCCATAGCGACTCCTTGTCGCCGCTGCGTTCAACGAGCGGAATGGCTTCCTCGGCATGGCCCAGCGCGGCGCGGTAGTCCTTCTTCTGAAGCGCGACATCGGCCAGATTGGTCGCTGCGACGGCGAGGTTGTAGGGCCTCAGCTCGTCCTGCGCCGCGGCCCGGGCCTTGAGCAGCGCCTCGCGCTGTTCGTCGGTGCGTCCGAGCAGGCCGAGAAAATGGCCCTTGCGCAGGTAGTAGCCGGACAGGACGGAGCGCTCTCCCGCGGCCTCTGATGCGTCGATCGCGCGTTGCACCGTGCGCAACGCTTCGTCGACGCGACCCGAACGCGAATGCACCAGGGCGATGGCGGTCAGCGTCTGGGAGAACTCGAAGACGGCGTCGGGGCGCTCGTCGAGGATGCGCAGCGCCCGCGTCGACAGTTCCGTCGCTTCGGGCAACCGGCCTAGGCCCAAGGCTGCCATGCCGGCAAGCCGCCAGATGTCCGCCGCGAGCAGGCGCGCGTCGGCATTCGCCTCGTCCCCAGCCAGTGCCGGCAGCCGGAGCGCGACGCCCTGGTAGCGTTTGAGCAGTTCGTCATGCCGGCGCGCGTCCAGCAGCGCTGCCATTGCCAGCCGGTCGAAATGCAAGCGCTCCGACTCGTCGCGCGCCTGCTGCCGGCCGATGCCGGCCTGGGCAACGGCCTCGTCGGTCTGTTCCAGGCGGCTCAGGTCGCGCACCAGGCGCGTACGCAGCCAATGGCGATCCGCGGGCGTGAGCCCCGCTGCGGCGAGCGCCTGTTGGGCCAGCGTGATCGAAGCGAGGGGCCGCCTGCGGTCGTCGGCGGCGATCCTGGCCTTCAGTTCGTCGATGTCCGGGGCGCTCGCCTGGGCCCCGGGAGCCGAGGCCGCACTTGCTGCCGCGACCGACTGGGCCCGGGCGACGGCCGGCGTGCCAAAGGCCGCGCATCCGGCCAACAGGGCAGCCGCCAGCCGCACGGCGGATCGCATCGCCCTGCTTGCTATGCGAGACCGGCCCGTTCGAATGTTTCCTTGCGCCATAACCCGTCTGTTGCGCGCCCCCGATGCGGTGGGCAGCTGCGCTGGCCGAGTCTAGGTTGGCCGCCGGTGCCTCGCAGCACTACCGTTGCCATTGGAACGAAAAGGATGCGTGCAACTTTCCTCGCTCGGGGCGCCCCTGAGCCCCGCGCGCCGCCGCGCTACCAGTTGCCGATGGTCGGGTTCACGTAGCTGAACTCGTTGGGCACGCCGGCGTCGAAGTTGGTGTACGAGAAGGACATGCTCATCTCCAGCGACGACACCTGGTGCCACCAGCCCAGCGGCAGGAACAGCGTGTCGCCGGGCTCCAGCACGGTCTCCAGCACGACGGCCTCGCGCAGCCGCGGGTAGCGGTCAAAGTCCGGTGCATCCAGGTCGATGGGGCTGTAGACGCCCATGCGGTTGTAGAGCAGCGGCGTCTGCAGCGGCGACACGAAGCGCCAGCGCTTGCGGCCGACGACCTGCGTGTGGAACAGCATCAGCGTGTCGTGATGCAGCGGCGTGCGCGTGCCGGCCGGGCCGAACCAGAACGATGCGGCGGTGTGCAGCAGGGCCGGGTCGCAGATGGGCGGCATGCGGCCGATGTCGGCCAGCAGCGGCATGAACTCGGGCCGGCGCAGCATCTCGTCGTTGGCCGTCAGGTAATGGTCGTTGGTGGCGCCGCCGCTGACGACGAGGTCGACGAACTCGGCCACCTTCATGCGCTGGCGCAGCTTTTCCTTGTTCTGCTCGAACAGCGCGTCGGTGTTGCGGCCGACCTGCACATCGACGTCGAGGTGGCCGAAGCGCTCGCGCAGGTCGGCGGGCGACCAGCGGCCCATGGCCGGCCAGTCCTCGGCCACGTCGGTCAGCACGACCGGCCGGCAGCCCCAGACATAGCGCTCCAGGAACTCGTCGCGCCCGACACCGCGGCGCTTCTCGACCACGGCATAACCGGGCGCCGCCTGCCACACCTGCTGCAGGTTGTTGCAGACCGACTCCAGCTTGCGCAGCATCTGCTGGTGGCGGCGGGCGGCCTGGAAGACCGGGTCCTGCTCGATGTGGGCAATGGCCGCTGCGCTGCGCTCCGGGTCCTGGCCGGCGGCGATCATGGTGTCGAGCATGGAGGCCGGCGCGCATTCCCAGAGCCGGTTGTCGGCGACCCACAGCAGCCAGTCGGGCGTCAGGTCCAGCAGGGCGGCCGGCCGAGGGCGGGGCGGAGGCTTAATCGGAGAGAGCGTCATGGCGGCAAGGTGTTGATGGCCAGCGAGCGGCATTGTGAAGGCGCCGCAACTGGTATTGACAGGGCCGTCAGCGCACCGCCCTGACGATGCGCGCCACCACCTCCTGACCGGCCGGCGTCCAGGGCGCGATGAGTTCGAAGTGGCCTGCTCCTTCGAGGTTGACGACCTCCACCGTGTCGCCCAGCGCGGTGGCGCGGGCGCGGTAGTCGTCGCTGGCAGCAGGCGGCACGATGCGGTCCTGCGTTCCCTGCATCAGCGTCTGCGGCAACCGCAGCGGCAGCAGGGCCAGTGGCGAGGTGTCCTGCAGCAGCGCGGGCGTCGGCGCGCTGCCCAGCAGTTGATCCACGGAGGTGCCGCAAAGCTTGCGTTGCGACGCCTGGGCCAGGTCCGGGATGCCGGCGACGGCCACCACCGCGGGGATGGGCAGCGGCGCCGCGGCCTTCAGCGGGCTGGCTGCGGCGATGCGCGGCCGGGCGGCAGCCCACAGCGCCAAGTGGCCGCCCGCGGAGTGGCCGGTGGCGACGAGGCGCTTCAGGTCCAGCGGATAGCGGCGAGCGAGGGTGTGCAACCGGTCCGCACCGCGTGCCACGTCGTCGAAGGTGCCGGGATAGCCGCCACCCGGGTGGCCCACGCGGCGGTAGCTGATGCTCCACACGGCCACACCCGCGGCGCGCAGCGCATCGGCCTGAAAGGCCAGCAGCTCCGGCCCCGGCAGGCTGGCCTGCCAGCAGCCGCCATGGATCATCAGCACCACCGGATGCGGGCCCTCGCCCTTGGGCAACCACAGCTCGCCGAACTGCTGCGGCGCGTCGCCGTAGGCCAATCGCTGGTCCGGCTGCGGCCGGTCGGGCCGGTCGAGCACTTCGAGGAAGGTCAACGTCTGCGCGGGCACGGACAGGGCCAGTGGCAGCGCCAGGCTCATCAACAGGCGCGGGATCAGTCGCATAGGCTCAACCAGTCTTGCAGTTGCTGCAGCACGGCTGCATCGGTCTGCAGGCCCATGTGGCCGAGACCGGTGAACAGAGCCGTGTCGGTGAAAGCCAGGCGGCGCGCCGGCGAGCGGTGCTGGCCCAGCGCACTGGCCACCGGCACGAGGCCATCGCCCAGCCAGCGCGCTGGTGAGCCGCTGGCCTTCTTCGACGTGGTGGCCGCGATGGCATAGCAGGCGACGCCCTCGGGCAGCGGCAAGGGGCTGGCCTTGCCGGCATCCTCTTCGAGCAGGCTGGCGTGGCGCAGGTCGCGGATGCCGGCACTGCGCCTGGCGGCCAGGCCGGCCAGCGGGCGCGAATAGGCACTGAAGGCCAGCAACTGCTGCACCTGCTGACCGCCGCGCTCCAGCGGCGCGCCCTGGTGGGGCGTGCCCAGCGTGACCAGGCATTGCAGACGCTTGCGCCAGCGCCGCCGGCCCGCCTGCGCGATGGCGCTGCGAATGACCAGGCCGCCCATGCTGTGGCCAAGCAGCGTCAACGGGCCGGGCACCTCGTCCAGCCACCTGGCCAGTTCGGCGCCGTTCTTCCAGATCGATCGGCCGCTGTTGTAGCGCAGGCCCAGCGGCTGGTAGCCGAGTCGCGCCAGGGCAGCGGGGAAGTCGGCACCGTCACGCCGCCATTGCGCCTCGTTCATGCACAGGCCGTGCAGCATGACGAGGGGCGGGCCGGTGGCGCCGTCGACCAGAGGATGCAGGCTCATCGACGTGGCCAGCGGGTTCGCCGTTTGTTCAAGGTAGTCGCCCAGCACACCGTTCAGCGCGGCCAGCGTGGCGTTGGCGCTTGGGGGCTTGGCCTGCCCGAGCAGCGGCGTCAAGGCATTCAGCGCGATGTCCAGCCCGCCGCCCACCAACCGGGTCACGCCGCGCACGCTGCGGTAGACGAGGCCGGTGATGCCGGCCGTGCGTTCACGGTGCCTGGTCAGCGGCAGGCGCGTGATCTCGGCATGCATGGCCTCGACCAGGTTGGTCACGCCGGTGACGGCTTCCGTCGCGAGGCGACCGGTGCCGCGGAGCTGTTGAGGGTTGGGCATGGAGCGCATCATGCCGTTGTTGGTCGGCTGGATGCTTTTGCGGTTGTCCTTTCGACTCGGTGCCGAGTTGCCGGGAATCCGCCCCGGCGGGCGGGTAACTTTCTTCTGCGGCGCCAGAAGAAAGTCACCAAAGAAGAGGCGCTCAACCGCACGCGACCGCGGCGCCGCCGTCAGCGGCGCGCGAAAACAGTCACTGGCATTGCGGGCAGACGCGACCCGCTGCGCTCTCGCTGCTGTCCCTATGGCGAGCACCACGCATCGCCCCTTCACGCCGGTTAACGCCGGCTGCACGCCGGGCTATTCAGGGAATACCGCGTCGCTGGGGCGACGCCACTGGGGTTGCGCGTTGGTCGCGTCGCCCGAGCGACGCTGCTTTTGCTTTCCTCGTGAGCACGGCGTGCAGCCGCGCGTTGAGCGGGCATGTGATGTGGTGAATGGCGCTGGTGACAAGGTCAAGCTCGTGCATGTGGTGCTGGTGTGCGGTTCAGGGCCTCTTCTTTGGTGACTTTCTTCTGGCCCCGCAGAAGAAAGTTACCCGGCCGCCGGGACGGACCCCCGGCAATGCACCGAGCAGGCACGCGGTTCGCCAACGCACGACCAAAGATCACCCCAAGATCAACTGCAACGACCCCTGCAACGCCTGGATCAACGCCTCCAACGCTTGCAGCAGCCGCTCGCTGCCCTGATGCATGCGCTGCACCGCGTCACCCTGCTCCACGCGCAGCCCGCGCAGCAGCACCAGCCAGGCCTCGTCCACCGCCGCAAACGCCGGTTGCAGCGCAGGCCCGGCGAGCGGTGCGGCGCGCACTTCGCCATAGGCCTTGATGAACTCATCCAGACCCGCTGCGAGGCCGCTCGCGTCATGACCAGGCATGACCTGGGCGAGCAAACCTTCCTTGGCCAGCCGCTGGCTCAGCAGCCGCAAGCGGGTGACCTGCGCCAGCAGGGCGACCGGCCGCTGCCCGGCGCGCTCGGACAGGCGGGCCACCAGCGTCTCGCTGCTCTCCAGCAGGCGCTGCGCGGCACGGTCGCTGCGGGCCAGGTCGGGCTGGCGGGTGGCGAGCGCTGCGTCAAGCTGGGCCCAGGCGGCGGACACGGCATTCAATTCCTCGACCAGGTCATTGCGCAACAGCTCGCCCAGCCGCGCCAGGTTGCCTGCCACGCGCTCGGCCGATGCGTCCAGCAGCGCCTGAGCCTCGCGCTTCTCGGGCGGCGCCAGCTTGGGCCACTGGCGCAGGGCCTGCAGCTTGACGAGGCGCTGACTCAGCATGCGCTGGGCGCCGGCGCGCTCCAGCGCTTCGGCGAGTTCGGACGTGTGCACGACACCGCGCGCCACCTCGGGCAGCTTGGACTGGGTCTGCATCGCGGTGTTGCGCAGCAGCGCGAAGGCGGCCGCTTCGTCGATGCCGCGCGCCTGCATCAGCAGGCCCTTGGCGCGCTCGGTCCACTTGCGTTCATCCAGCTTGGCCTGCGCGGCGCTTTCACGCTGCTGCTGCTGGGCGGCCAGGTCGCGGGCCCAAAGCAGAGCCTCGGCCAGCACGGCGGCGTCGATGTCGGCCGGCAGCCATTGAACGACGCCGCGGGCCAGCAGCGCCCGGCGCTCTTCCTGCGACGGCGGCGGCGACAGCAGCACCACCGGCAGGCCAAAGGCCCGCTCGGAGTGCGCGAACTGCGCCAAGGCGGTGCGGTCCGGGCATGACAGCAGGCCCAACGCCGGC
Organism: Pelomonas sp. Root405; assembly: GCF_001425165.1. Lineage (GTDB taxonomy): Bacteria > Pseudomonadota > Gammaproteobacteria > Burkholderiales > Burkholderiaceae_C > Pelomonas. Next base: position 470,587 of record NZ_LMDU01000001.1, on the reverse strand, counting down.
CCATCGGCGGGCGCGGCAAGCTCAGAAATGGTGCGCACGGACCAGCCCTGGACCTGCAAGGCGGCGGCCTGCGGGGGCGTTTCGGGGCTGCATAACAGCAGTGGCAATGCAGAGGCGGAAGCGGTATCGGACATAGGCTCAGACATCACGCCCCAAAAAGGCGCAAGAAACAGGCCAGCCAGCTCGCCGTTGAGTGGGCATGGGGCTTGCAAGTATCGGGGACGGTGCGCGCAATGGTGCGCGCACACACCCGCTGCGCCGCCCTGCCGCCCTGGCACGCGACCGGTGGGTGGACGTGGGCGCTTGCAGTTGCCGTTGCATGATCGAGCCCACGATGTCCGCCTTCCAGAACTTCAAACGCGCCGGCCACTGGCCCACCTTGCTGGCAGCGTTCCTGTATTTCGACTTCTGCTTCGCCATCTGGGTGCTGAACGGCGCGATGGCGCCCTTCATCAGCGAGACCTTCGCGCTGACCCCGGCGCAGAAGGGCTTCATGATCTCGGTGCCCATCCTGGCCGGCGCACTCATGCGCTTCCCGCTGGGCGTGCTGGCCCAGTACATCGGCCGCAAGAACGCGGCGATGGTGGAGATGAGCCTGATCGTCGCGGCGCTGGGCTTCGGCTTTGTCTTCGTCGACAGCTATGACTCGGTGCTGGCCATGGGCGTGCTGCTGGGCATTGCCGGCGCCAGCTTCGGCGTGGCACTGAGCCTGGGTTCGGGTTGGTACCCGCCGCGCTACAAGGGTCTGGCCATGGGCATCGCCGGTGCCGGCAACTCGGGCACCGTGCTGGCCGTGCTGTTCGCGCCACCACTGGCCGCCAAGTTCGGCTGGCAGGCCGTCTACGGCCTGGCCGCGCTGACCATGCTGCTGCCGATGGCGGTGATGTGGATCGCCGCCAAGGAGCCGCCTGACCGCGAGCACCAGAGCCTGCGCGAGCATGTCAGCTGCCTGTTCGAGAAGGACGGCTGGGCCTTCAGCCTGATCTACATCGTCAGCTTCGGCGGCTTCATCGGCCTCGCCAGCTTCCTGCCCACCTATTACTACGACCAGTTCAAGGTCACCAAGATCGAGGCCGGCCAGCTGACCATGCTGGCCACGCTGATGGGCTCGGCCGTGCGCATCGCCGGGGGTGCACTGTCCGACCGCATCGGCGGCGTCAACACGCTGACCGGCGTGCTGGTGCTGGTGGCGGGCTCGCTGCTGGCCTGCGGCCTGGCCGGCGAGTCGCTGGTGCTGACTACCCTGCTCTTCATGCTGTGCTTTGCCGCCTTCGGCGCCGGCAACGGCGCCCTCTTCCAGCTGGTGCCGCTGCGCTGGCCGGTGACGACCGCGGTGGCCGGTTCGATGATCGGTGAGATCGGCGCGCTGGGCGGCGGTTTCCTGCCCAATGCGATGGGCCAGAGCCTGCAGCACACCGGCAGCTATTTCTGGGGCTTCGTGATCTTTGCCGTGCTGGCGCTGGTGATGCTGGTGATGCTGCGCGTCGTGCAGATCCGCTGGACCCGCACCTGGGCCGAGAAGGGTGGCCGCGCCCGCCCGGCGACAGCCGGCGCGCAGGACGCCGAGCCGGTGAACTACCAGCGCGTCTGAGCGGTGCCTGCCCCTCGCGCGGGGGACATGGGGCGGCAAGATGGGCCGGCACACTGCGGCCATGAGAACCGCCCTCGCCTTTTCCTTCCTCACCCTCGCCGCTGGCGCCCAGGCCGCCGTCGATTGCCAGTTCAACGGCCGCCCCGTCGTCGTCAGCGAGTCCTTCGCCGACTTCCATACCAACAGCCTCGGCAAGCGCGATGTGAATGGCTACCTGTCGATGTTCCGTTTGCTGACGATGGACGAAAGCGATGGCGGCCCGAACAGCGTCGAGCTGAAGACGATCGATGTCACCAAGCCCGGCAGGTATGCGCTGTCCAAGGACGCCGGCTGGCGCTCGCAGATCGACGTTCAGGGCGACACCGTGCCCACAACCGGCGGCGAATTCAACATCACCCGTTTGGAAGTGCGGGGCTCGACGGGCCGTGCCGCAGGCACGGTGACATTCAGCACGGCCAAGGTGAACGGCTCGTGCCGCTTCGACGTCGAACTGGTGGTCGTCGACCGCGGCCCGATGTTGCGCTGATCAGCGGGGCAGGAACATCAACCAGCCCATCAGCAGCAGGTTGAAGAGCACCGAGACCGCCAGCGCGATCTGCCAGCCTGTCAACACCTCGCGCGGCGGCCGGGCCGGGCGGGTCGACGCCGGCTGGTCGCGCGCCGCAAGTCGCTCCAGCGCCAGCAGCAATTCATCCGCCGTCTCGAAGCGGGCCCTGGCCTCGCGGGCGACGGCCCGCATGACGAGACGGTCGAGCGGCATCGGCACGCTGGGCTGCAGCCGGCTGACGCTGGCCGGCTCACGCTTGTAGCGGGCCAGCTGGTAGGGCTCGATCTCGCCGAAGGGCAGGCGGCCGGTCAGCGCCTGGTAGAGCGTCACCCCCAGCGCGAACAGGTCGGAACCGGCATCGGCGTGCACCGGCGGGTCCTGCCATTGCTCGGGGTTGATGTAGCTGGGCGTGCCGGCATGCAGCTCGCGCGACGCCGCTGGCGCGCGCGCGCTCAGGGCCACGCCGAGGTCCAGCACGCGCCACTGGCCGTCGTCGCCGAAGTGCAGGTTGGCCGGCTTGATGTCGCGGTGCACGACACCGGCCGCATGCAGCAGGCTCAATGAGCGCGCCACCGCGCTGCCAAGGGCCGCGGCTTGGGAGCTGTCCAGCAGCCCCCTGGCCAGCAGCTGCTCCAGCGTGTGGCCGGCATGCCAGTCGAACACGGCATAGAAATGGGTCGCACCATCGGCCGGCGGATGGACGCGCACGAAGCCGCTTTCACCACCGCGGCGGCGGTGGCGCGGCGCCTCGGCCAGGCGCAGGCCGAGCCAGATCTCATGCGCCAGCATGGCCCGCTCCTCCGGGTCGTCGGCGCGGCCGGGGCGCAGCATCTTCAGCGCAACGAGGCGGCCACTGGCCAGTTCGCGCGCCTGCAGCAGGCGGTGCACGCCGTTGTCGGCCACGACGGCCGTGACCTGGTAGCCGTCCAGCGTGGCGCCGACACCAAGTGCCCCCGGGCTGGGCAACGTGCGGCCCAGCGCCGCGAGATCGGCCAGGCCGGGGTCGGCCAGGTCCTTGATGTCCAGCACCAGGGCGGTCGCGTTGTCGTGACTGCCGGCGGCCAGCGCAGCGGCAGTCAGCGCGTCAGCCGCCGCCTGGGCGCCGGGCGTCGTGCGCAACAGGTCGCCGATCTGGCGGCTGCGCAGGGAACCGTGCACGCCGTCGCTGGTCAGCAGCAGGCGGTCGCCCACCTTGAGTTCACCGGCGCTGTGGTCCAGGCGCAGCGCGTCGTCCAGGCCCAGGGCGCGCGTCAGGCCGGCGAAATCGCGGCGCTCCATGCGGTGGTCCTGGGTCAGCAGCAGGCATTGGCCATCGCGCAGCAGCCAGGCGCGGCTGTCGCCGACATGGGCTAGCGCATAGCGGCGGCCACGCAGCGCAACGGCCGTCAAAGTCGTCAGCGCCTCGCGGGGCTGGCCGTCGGTGCCGGGCCGGCGGTTGTGCGCGGCCAGCCAGGCGTTCTGGTGGCCGAGCAGGCGGTCCAACGCCACGCTGGTGTCCCAGTCGGCCGGTACCGCATGGAAGTCGCGCAGCAGGCTCATGACCGAGGTCTGCGCCGCCATCAAGCCTTCCCCGCCCGAGCTCTCTCCACCACTCACGCCATCGGCCAGCGCCGCGACCCAGCCACGCTCAGCCTCGTGCGCGGCGGGCGCCTGCACGCCGGCGAAGTCTTCATTGCGAGGGCGCTTGCCCTGCAGGCTGGACAGGCCGGTGTCGAGTTCGAAGCGCATGGGCGTGAGTGGATCACCAACGGGCAGTCGCCCGGTGTTGGTGCAATTTGAGGGTGAGTGCACCCGCACCGGGCTCGCAATCGCTTCGGCGTGGGGCGCCGCTTGTCGTTTTGCACGCTGCGGCAGGGCTGAGGGCCAGCTTCATCGCTGGCACATGCCTTGCAAAGCAAAGGGCAGACCAGCTTTGCAGTTGAGAGGTTCGGCATGAAGAAGATGAAGCTCGTGATGGTGGGCAACGGCATGGCCGGTGTCCGCACGCTCGAAGAGCTGCTGAAGATCACGCCGGATCTCTACGACATCACGGTGTTCGGCGCCGAGCCGCACCCGAACTACAACCGCATCCTGCTGTCGCCGGTGCTGGCCGGCGAGCAGACCGTCGACGAGATCATCCTCAACCCGCTCTCCTGGTATGAGGAGAACGGCATCACGCTGCACCTGGGCAAGACGGTCACCGAGATCGACCGCGTGCGCCGCCGCGTCATCGCGGCCGATGGCACCGTGGCCGAGTACGACCGCCTGCTGATCGCCACCGGCTCGAATCCCTTCGTGCTGCCGGTGCCGGGCAAGGACCTGGATGGCGTCATCGCCTACCGCGACATCGCCGACACCAACGCGATGATCGACGCGGCCACCAAGTACAAGCACGCCGTCGTCATCGGCGGCGGCCTGCTCGGCCTGGAGGCTGCTAACGGCCTGATGCTGCGCGGCATGCAGGTGACCGTCGTCCACCTGGTCGACACGCTGATGGAGCGCCAGCTCGACGGCGTTGCCGGCGACCTGCTGCGCAAGTCGCTGGTCGACCGCGGCCTGAGCTTCATGCTCGGCGCGCAGACGCAGGCGCTGCTGGGCAACGAAGCCGGTCGCGTGCGGGCCATCCAGCTGAAGGACAAGAACGGCCAGTCCATCGAAGTGCCGGCCGACCTGGTCGTCATGGCCGCCGGCATCCGCCCGAACACGGCGTTGGCAGAGAAGGCCGGCCTGCACTGCAGCCGCGGCATCGTCGTCACCGACACGATGCAGACCGTGACCGACCCGCGCATCTACTCGGTCGGCGAATGCGCCGCCCACCGCGGCATCGCCTATGGCCTGGTCGCGCCGCTGTTCGAGCAGGGCAAGGTCTGCGCCACGCACCTGGCCCAGTTCGGCATCGGCCGCTACCTGGGCTCGTCGGTCAGCACCAAGCTCAAGGTGACGGGCATCGACCTCTTCAGCGCCGGCAACTTCACCGGCGGCGCGGGCACCGAAGAGATCGTCATGAGCGACCCCTTCGCTGGCGTCTACAAGAAGCTCGTCATCCAGGACGACCAGCTCGTCGGCGCCTGCCTGTATGGCGACACGGTGGACGGCGGCTGGTACTTCAAGCTGCTGCGCGAGGGCCGCAAGATCGCCGATATCCGCGACAAGCTGATGTTCGGCGAGGCGGGCGCCAACATCGGCGACGTCGGCCACCAGGGCGTCAGCCGCGCAGCGAGCATGGCCGACACCGACGAGGTCTGCGGCTGCAACGGCGTCAGCAAGGGCAGCATCTGCAAGGCCATCCGCGACAAGGGCCTGTTCACGCTGGACGAGGTACGCAAGCACACCAAGGCGAGTGCAAGCTGCGGCAGCTGCACCGGCCTGGTCGAGCAGCTGATCATGTTCACGGCCGGTGGCGACTACTCGGCCAGCCCGAAGAAGAAGGCGATCTGTGGCTGCACCGACGCCAGCCACCAGGACGCCCGCGACGTCATCGCCAAGGCCCATCTGCTGACCAAGGAAGAGGTCTTCCGCGCGCTGGACTGGAAGACGCCCAACGGCTGCGCCACCTGCCGCCCGGCCGTCAACTACTACCTGATCAGCACCTGGCCCAAGGAGGCCATCGACGACCCGCAGAGCCGCTACATCAACGAGCGCTCGCACGCCAACATCCAGAAGGACGGCCGCTACTCGGTCATCCCGCGCATGTGGGGCGGCGAGACGACGTCGAGTGAACTGCGCCGCATCGCCGACGCGGTCGACAAGTACCAGATCCCCACCGTCAAGGTCACCGGTGGCCAGCGCATCGACCTGCTGGGCGTCAAGAAGGAAGACCTCGTCAACGTCTGGAAAGACATCGGCATGCCCTCGGGCCATGCCTATGCCAAGGCGCTGCGAACGGTGAAGACCTGCGTGGGCAGTGAGTGGTGCCGCTTCGGCACGCAGGACAGCACGCAGATGGGCAAGGACCTGGAGCGCGCGTTGTGGCGCATGTACGCGCCGCACAAGGTCAAGATCGCCGTGTCGGGCTGCCCGCGGAACTGCGCGGAGGCCGGCATCAAGGACGTCGGCGTCATCGGCGTTGACTCGGGCTGGGAGATCTATGTCGCTGGCAACGGCGGCATCAAGACCGAGGTGGCGGAGTTCTTCTGCAAGCTCAAGACCCCCGAGGAGGTGCTGGAGTACAGCGGCGCCTTCCTGCAGCTGTATCGCCTGGAGGGCTGGTATCTGGAGCGCACCGTGCATTACGTCGCGCGTGTCGGCCTCGATCACGTCAAGAAGAAGATCCTCGAAGACGCCGACAACCGCCGCGCGCTGTGGGCGCAGTTGCAGTTCAGCCTGGACGGCGAGCCCGATCCCTGGTTCGACTTCGACAAGGCCCATGTGGACCTGCGCCAGTTCGACAAGGTGAGCGCCTGATGCTGAACCGGCGCGTCATCCTGCTTGCCGGCCTGGCCAGCCTCACAGAAGGTCCGGCCATCGCGCAAGGCCGCATCCACCAACTCGGCGAAGCCATCGACAAGGCCGGCGCCCAGCGCATGTTGAGCCAGCGCATGGGCAAGGCTTGGCTGGGCTTGTCGCGCCCCGAGCTGGCGGAGCGCGCCCGCACCGTGCTGAAGGCCAGCGAGGCCCGATTCGAGCGACAGCTCGGCGAGCTGCTGGCCTATGCACCCACGCCCGAGATCGCCGGCAGCTACCGCGCGCTGCAGCATCGCTTTGGCGACTACCGCGCGCTGCTGCAGAGCCCGCCGAGCCGTGAGCGCGTCGACGAGCTGCTGCGGACCTCCGGCGCGGTGCTGAACCTGGCCCATGTCGCCACCGGCCAATTGCAGGAACGCTCGGATGGCGCCACGGCAAGGCTGGTCAACGTGTCGGGCCGCCAGCGCATGCTGTCCCAGCGCCTGGCCCTGTTCTATCTGGCCGACCAGCAAGGCGCGCGGCCCGACCTGGTGCGCCGCGAGGCCGCCAAGGCCCGCACCGAATTCGTGGCCGCCATGGGTGTGCTGAAGACGGCGGCCGAAGGCTCGCCGGCCATCCTGTCCAACTTGGCGCTGGCCCAGAGCCAGTGGGTCTTCCTGCAGGCCGCGCTGGCCGGCGAAAGCCAGGGCCCGAAGGCGGCCAGCGACGTGTTCGTGGCGAGCGAGAACCTGCTCGCCGTGATGGAAACCGTGACCGGGCAGTTCGCCCGCCAAGTGGGGTGACGAGCATGGACGACTGGACCCGCATCTGTGCACTGCAGGACATCCCGGTGCTGGGCTCCCGCCGGGTGCAGCGCCCTGCCGGCGTCGACGTGGCCGTGTTCCGCAACGCCGACGACGAGGTCTTCGCGCTGCTGGACCGCTGCCCGCACAAGGGCGGCCCGCTGAGCCAGGGCATCGTCTTCGGCAAGAGCGTGGCCTGCCCGCTGCATAACTGGACCATCGGCCTGACCGACGGCTGTGCCCGCGAGCCCGACGAGGGCTGCACGCCAAGCTTCCGCGTGAAGCTCGATGGCGGGGAGGTTTTCCTGCTTCAGGTCGAGCTGGACACACTGGCGCTGGACTTGGTCGCCCCGGTAGCCGGCCCAAAGATTCCGATTGCGGTGGCTTGACGCTGGAGACAGCCCGCCTTAAAAGAACATGAACGAGACAAAGTCCACCCGCCCCTACTGTGGCGTCGGCCGCGGATACGCGCTGAAGCGCGATCCGCGTTGCGGTGACATGCAGCACTCCCCTCTCATCCCCTCGCCAAGCGAGGGGCTCCACAGCCGAGGGCGGGTATGACCATGCGCGAAACGAAATCCACATGTCCGTACTGCGGCGTCGGCTGTGGTGTTGTGATCGAACACGATGACACCCAGATCACCGGCGTGCGCGGCGACCCTGATCACCCGGCCAACTTCGGCCGGCTCTGCACCAAGGGCACCAACCTGCACCTGACCGCCACGCCGGTCGTCATACAGCACCAGCGCCTGCGTGAGCCGCAGCGGCGCGCCGAGCTCGGCGCTCAGCCTGAGGTCGTCAGCTGGGACCAGGCCAACCGCGAGATTGCCGACAAGCTGCTGGCCATCCGCGCCGAACACGGGCCGGAATCGATTGGCGTCTACATCTCCGGCCAGTTGCTGACCGAGGACTATCACGCCTTCAACAAGCTGGCCCGCGCCGTCATCGGCACGCCCCACATCGACTCCAACTCGCGGCTGTGCATGAGCTCGGCCGTCGTCGGCTACAAGCAGGCGCTGGGCGCCGATGCGCCGCCCTGCAGCTACGAGGACATCGAGCTGGCCGACTGCGTGCTGATCAGCGGCGCCAACCCGGCCTGGGCCCACCCGATCCTGTTCCGCCGCCTCGAAGCGGCGCGCGCGAACAAGCCGGGCCACAAGCTGATCGTCATCGACCCGCGCCGCACCGAGACGGCCGAACTCGCCGACCTGCATCTGCAGATCCGCGCCGGCACCGATGTGGCCCTGTGCCACGGCCTGCTGCACGCCGTCATCTGGCAGGGCTGGACGGCGGGCGACTTCATCGCCGCGTCCACCGAAGGCTTCGACGCGCTGAAAGAGCTGGTGCGCGACTGGGCACCGTCGCGCGCGGCGCAGGTCTGCGGCGTGCAGGAAGCCGACATCTGGCAGGCTGCCGAGTGGTTCGCCACCTCGCCCTCCTCGCTCAGCCTCTACTGCCAGGGGCTGAACCAGAGCAGCCGCGGCACCGCCAAGAACACGGCGCTGATCAACCTGCACCTGGCCACCGGCCAGATCGGCAAGCCCGGCGCCGGCCCCTTCTCGCTGACGGGCCAGCCCAACGCCATGGGCGGCCGCGAGAGCGGCGGCATGGCGACGCTGTTGCCCGGCCACCGTGACCCGGGCAAGGCCGAGCACTGGGCCGAGATCGAGGCGCTGTGGGGCGTACCCGGTCTGCCAGCCAAGCGCGGGCATACCGCCGTCGAGATGTTCGAAGCCGCTGCGCGGGGCGAGATCAAGGCGCTGTGGATTGCCTGCACCAACCCCGCCCAGTCCATGCCCGACCAAGCCACCGTGCGCCAAGCGTTGGAGCGCTGCGAGCTGGTCATCCTGCAGGAGGCCTTTGCCCACACGGCCACCGCCAGGTACGCCGACTACCTGTTGCCGGCCGCCACCTGGGGCGAGAAGGAAGGCACCGTCACCAACAGCGAGCGCCGCATCAGCCGCGTGCGCGCGGCCGTGCCTGCCGCCGCCGAGTCGCGTGCCGACTGGCGCATCGTGCGCGACATCGCCGCGCTGATCGACGCCGGCCTGGCCCGCGCGCCACGCATCGTCGCCAACGGCCCCGAAGACTTGTGGAACGAGCACCGCGCGGCCACCCGCGGCCGCGACCTGGATATCACCGGCCTGTCCTGGGTCACGCTGGAGACCGAAGGCCCGCAGCAGTGGCCCTTTGTCAGCGGGCCCACCGCGCGCCTGTATACCGACGGCCGCTTCGCCACTGCCAACGGCCGCGCCCGCTTCATCACCAAGGCCTACCAGCCGACGGCGGAGGTCGCATCCCCAAAGCGCCCGTTCGCGCTGACCACCGGCCGCATGCGCGACCAGTGGCATGGCATGAGCCGCAGCGGCAGTGTGCCCAACCTGTTCGCCCACGAAGGCCGGCCGCTGGTGCGCCTGCACCCCAGCGACGCCGCGCGCCGCAAGCTGGCCGAGGGCGAACTCGTGCATGTGCGTTCGCGCCGCGGCGAGGTCGTGCTGCCGCTCAAGCTCGACGAGAACGTGCCCTTGGCCGGCGCCGACATCGCGATGCACTGGGGCGACGAGTTCATCGGCGCGCAACACGGCGTCAATGCCGTCACGCAAGGCGCCTTCTGCCCCGACTCCAAGCAACCGGAGCTGAAGTTCAGCGCCGTCGCGATTGAGTCGGCCACCCTGCCCTGGCGCCTCAGCGGCTGCGCCTGGGTGGCGCCGGGCCAAGGCGCTGCGCTGCGCGAGCAACTGCGCGCATTGATGCCGCGCTTTGGCTACGCGCAATGCCTGCCCGAGCCGACCAAGACCGGCCTGGTCGGCTGGGCCTTCGAGGCCGCCTGCGCCGAGGCGCCCGCCGCCGAGCTGGTCGACCAACTGGCTGAGGCACTCGGCCTGTCTGGCGCCCACGTGCTGCGCTATGCCGATGCGCAGCGCGGCCGGCTGCGCCTGCTCAATCTGGATGGCGACGACCTGCAGGCCGCGCCGCTGCAGGCTCTGCTGCGCGTCGGCCAGCATGAGGAAGGCGCCTGGCTCGTCGACCTGTGGCGCGAGCGCACGGCAGCAAGCACCGTCGGCCGCTGGCTGCTGTCGCCCGGCGCGCCACCCACCAACACCGTCGCCGCCAGCCCGCAGGTCTGCAACTGCTTCGACGTGCGCGAAGACGTCATCCGCCTGACGCTCGCGCGCTGCGTTGGCAGCCCGGCCGAGCGCCTGGCGCAGCTGCAGGCCGAGAAGCGCTGCGGCACGCAATGCGGCTCCTGCCTGCCGGCACTGCGCCGCCTCGTCGCCACCACCCCTGAAGAGGTTCCCGCATGAGCACCCAAGTTGATTCGGAGGGCCGAGCGCCGGGCCGCTCCCAAGCCGGCCCTCATCCCCTCGGGGGATCGGTCGACGTACTCGGCGGCCGAGGGGCGCCAGTTGCGCTCGTGGGCGCCGGTCCCGGCGACCCGGAGCTGCTGACCGTTCGCGCCCTCAAGCGCATCGAAGGCGCCGATGTGGTGCTGGCCGATGACCTTATCGACCCGCGCGTGCTGGCGCTCGTCAAGGGCCGGCTGCTGCGCGTCGGCAAGCGTGGTGGCTGCGTCTCGACAGACCAGCACTTCATCCACGCGCTGATGATCAAGGAGGCCCGCGCCGGCCACCGCGTCGTGCGGCTCAAGGGCGGCGACCCGTTCGTCTTCGGCCGCGGCGGCGAGGAGGTCGACGCACTGCGCGAAGCGGGCCTGCAAGTGGAAGTGGTGTCAGGTCTCACCAGCGGCATCGCCGGCCCGGCCGCCGTCGGCATCCCGGTCACGGACCGGCGGTGCTCGCCTGGTGTCGCCCTGGTCACCGGCCACAACGGCGAAGCGGGCGTGGCGCCTGACTGGGCGGCGCTAGCGAAGAGCCGGCTGACGTTGGTGATCTACATGGGCGTGGCGCGCTGCGAAGCCATCGTGGCGGCGCTGCGCGAGGGCGGCATGCGCGGCGACATGCCGGCCGCGGTCGTCTCCGCCGCTCACACCTCGCGGCAGCGGCACGCGCTCACTACCCTCGCTCACCTGGCCGCCACGATCGAGCGCGAGCAGCTCGCCAGCCCGGCCCTGCTGGTGATCGGCGAGGTGGTCGCACTGGCAAACATGAACGCGCTCGTCAGCACCCACGCGCTCGCTGTGCGGCACGGTTAGCCGCTCGCGTCAACGCCTACTCCAGGGATACGCCCGCCAGTTCGCGGCGCAGACATTGCGATGCTGGATTCCAGGGGAAACGTATGAAGCTCGAACTCCCGGGTCGCCCCGGCACACTTCGCCGGGTGGCGATGGTCATCGCCACCAGTGCCGCCTTCAGCGCGCCGGCCAGCGCCGCCAGCTATGGCGGTTTTGCCGAAGTGCGCATCGTCGATTCGCCAACCGCGCAGAGCGCAGCCGATTCACAGCCTGTCAGCGTCGTCGCTTCCAACCGCGGCGGTACGGCCCTGGTAGGCACGAGTGCCGTCGCCGCCGCCAGGGTCGAGACGGCGGGTGTGCACTTGGTCGCGACGAGTTCATCCATCGCCTCACCGGGCCCGGCGCTCATTTACAGCAGCGGCTACGCGACGGGCGGGTTCACGGACGATTTCGTGTTCGGCAGCACGCTGGCACCACTGGGCAGCCTGGTCACCCTCACCGTGCGCTTCAACGTGTCCGGCGCCATCGCTACCGAGACAGTGGGCGTGGGCGCCGAGGGGCTGGGCGGCGGCGGCACGGCCGGATGGCGTGCAAGCTTTTCACTGCTTGGGCAGGACGACGCCGTGCGCTGGGAGGGCTACGAGACCGAAAGCCGCGGCGGGGGCGATGCCACGCGCGATGGCAACGCCACGCCAGGTGATCGATTGTTCAGCTTCAACGCGCGCGTGGGAGAGCGGCTTTACCTCGGCATATCCGGCACCGTGGACGCGGGCAGCGGTGCCCAGATCCTCGCCGGTGCATCCGGTTCCGTGTCAGGCGCGGGCCAGGCGCAGTTCGGCAGCACGCTGTCCTGGGGCGGCATCGTCTCAGCCGTCGATGCCAACCAGCAGGCGCTGACCCACTTCAGCGCCGTCAGCACAGCCACCGGCTTCGACTACACGCAGGCCTATGTCAGCAGCGTGCCCGAGCCGCAAGCCGCCGCGCTGTGGCTGGCGGGCCTGCTTGCATGCGTGGCCGGTGCCACCTATCGGAGGCAGCTGAAAGCCTGAGCCGCGGACTGACGGAGACCGGGCAGCGGCTCAGCTCAACTTGAAGCTACTCACCAGCCCCGCCAGCCGCACCGCCTGCTCCTTCAGCGACTGAGCCGCCGCGGCAGATTCCTCGACCAGCGCAGCGTTCTGCTGCGTCATCTGGTCCAGCTCGGTCACAGTGCCGTTGACCTGGCGCAGGCCCTGGCTCTGCTCGACGGCCGCGGCGCTGATCTCGCCAATGATGTCGGTCACGCGCTGCACCGAGCCGACGATGTCGGTCATCGTCGTGCCGGCGTCGTTGACGAGCTGGGTGCCAGCCTCGACGCGCTCGACGCTGGCCCCGATGAGGCCCTTGATCTCACGTGCGGCTTCGGCCGAGCGCTGCGCCAACGAACGCACCTCGCCGGCGACCACCGCGAAGCCGCGGCCCTGTTCGCCGGCACGCGCCGCTTCCACGGCAGCGTTCAACGCCAAGATGTTGGTCTGGAAGGCGATGCCGTCGATGGTGCCGATGATGTCGCTGATCTTGCGGCTGGCCGCGTTGATCTCGCCCATGGTGCTGACGACGCGCGACACGACCGCACCGCCGCGGCCTGCGGTCTCGGCAGCGGCGCCGGCGAGCTGCTTGGCCGTCATCGCCGAGTCGGCGCTCTGGCTGACGGTGCCGGTCAGCTGCGTCATGGCGCTGGAGGCCTGCTGCAGGTTGGATGCCGTCTGCTCGGTGCGCTGCGACAGGTCCATGTTGCCGCTGGCCACTTCGCTGGAGGCGACCTGGATGCTCTCGGCCGATTCGCGCACCTGCCCAACGATGCCGGACAGCGACTCCTGCATGGCAGCCAGGGCCTGCATCATCTCGGCGGACTCATCGTTGCCGCGCACTTCGGGCGCGCGCGACAGGTCGCCGCCCGCCATGCGCTCTGCAAAGCGCTTGGCCGCCATCAGCGGGCCGATGATGGAGCGTGAGATGAGCATCGCCAACGCGCCACCGACGACGACGCAGACGACGAAGGCGACGATGAAGCCGAGGAAAACGTTGCTGACCAAACTGTCGACCTGGGCGAAGACGTCGTCGCCCCGCTTCTTCAGGTCGCCCTCGATGTTGTTGAGCATGGTGATCGCCGGCTCATAGGCGGCGTCGGCGGCCTTCATCTCCTCGAAGGCACTCTGGGCATCGGCAAAGCCATCGGCGCCGAGCTTGTCGGCCACGGGCAGCACGGCCTTGCGGTAGTCGGCCATCAGCACGCGGAACTTGGCCAGCGCCACCTTGCCCTTCTCCTCGGTCGAGATGGCGCCGAAATCGTCCATCGCCTTGTCCAGCCCGGCCTGGGCGGCGTCCCACTCCTTGCGGGCGCGCGCGGTGCCTTCCTTGTTGAAGATGGAGGCCACCAGTGTCGACGTCGCGGCCTTGCTCTGCAGCAGCTGGCTGCGCGCGGCCATGGTGATGTTGGAGGCCGGGATCAGCTTCTGCGTGATGCCCTGGATGGCCCGCTGCGATACCTTCAGTCCAAAGCCGCCCAAGCCCACCAGCAGCGCCGTCATCACGAGGATGATGCCGAAAGCCAGCCAGAGGCGGGCTTGGATACGCAGACGACGCAGCATGGGTTCTCCTTGAAGGGGCGCAGGACGGCCCGGGCTTAGCCAGCTGATTGAAGCAGAAACCAGCGGGAAAACGTGGAAGCCTGCTGGTAGGCTCGCGCCATTCTTCACGGCTTTGTCCGCGCCACGGTCCCCACCATGAGCTTTCTGGCCATCGACATCGGCAACACCCGGCTCAAGTGGGCCGTCTACGCAGACGGCGCCGAACCCGGCAGCCCGCCGCAACAGCACGGCGCCGTCTTCCTGGAGAACATCGACCGCCTGGCCGATGAGGACTGGCAAGACCTGCCCCCGCCGACGCGCATGCTGGGCAGCAATGTGGCCGGCGACGCGGTGCGCCGCCGCGTCGAGGAACAGATGGAGCACTGGGACCTGGCCACGCGCTGGGTGGTGCCGGCACCCGAGGCCGCTGGCGTGAAGAACGGCTACGACCACCCGACACGCCTGGGCGCCGACCGCTGGGTGGCCGTCATCGGTGCGCACGCGCACGCGCTCAAGCGCGGCTTCGACGGGCCCGTGCTGGTCGTCATGGTGGGCACGGCGGTGACCGTCGAGGCGCTGTCCAGCGCCGCCGAGTTCCTGGGCGGCCTCATCCTGCCCGGCCACGGCATCATGCTGCGCGCACTCGAAGGCGGCACCGCCGGGCTGCGCGTGCCGACCGGCGAGGTGCGCGACTTTCCCACCAACACCAGCGACGCGCTGACGACGGGCGGCACCTTCGCCATCACCGGCGCCATCGAACGCATGGCGCGGCTGCTGGCCAAGCGCGAAGGCCGTGAGCCGCTGCTGCTGATGACGGGCGGCGCAGGCTGGAAGGTGGCGCCGGCGCTGGACACGCCGCACGAGCTGATCGATGGCCTGATCTTCGACGGGCTGCTGGCGATCAACGCGGCGCGCGGCTGACGCGCATGCTGCGCCACCGCGCCCTGGGAATGTCCCAACCCGCCTGGGACCCCGGGTCCGCAGTGTTGAGGATGCCGCGCAAGGCCTGACCCGGCATCGTGCTGTCGCCGGGAGGCCTCGCGCCCTCCGGCTGCGCTCCGTTCCCGGAGACGCCAACAACAGCCAGCCAGGGGGCCACCATGAAGCATCTCCATTCCCGCCAGCGCATCGCGCTGGCCGTTGCCACGCTGTTGCTGACGCTCGCCACGCCGAACGGCCGCGCCGCCGTCACGGTGACCGGTTCGTATTTCCTGAGCAACGGCAACGGCCAAGCCATCGGCCCGGGCGACGTGGACCAGCCCGGCGCGACGCTGCAGGTGGGCTGGGGCGCGCCAGGCAGCTTTGCCGCCACGGCCGGATCAAAGGTCACGCTGGCCTACCTGATGATGGCCGGCCATGGAAATGGCCCGACCACGGGCCTGCTGGACGGCGCCGGCACGCAGATGCTGCTGAAGGCCGATGCCAACAGCAACCGCTTCTCGGTCGGCAACACCGGCGTCAGCAGCTTCGTCGTCAGCAATGGCGCCCGGCTCGACGCCGGCTCCGACAGCGCCGCCTGCGCCCTGGGCAATGGCTGGTGCAACAACTTTGTCGGCGTCGCCGCGGGCGCCCAGGGCAGCCTGACAGTGACCGGTGCGGGATCGTCGGCCACGCTGATCCACACAACCTACATCGGCCATCTCGGCATCAACCTGCAATCCGGCCAGGCGGGGCAGGACGTGATGGGCCGCCTGCTCGTGGCCGACGGCGCGACGCTGGACACCGGCCATGTCGTGGCCGGAGCCAGCGCCAGCGGCGGGCCGCTGCTGGGCCATGAACGAGCGTTCGCCGAGCTGCGCGTCACAGGCGCGGGCTCGCGCTGGCAGGTGACCGACATGGCGAGCCCGGTGGGCAGCCATGTTCACCTCGCCCAGGGCGCACGCAGCGAGGCGCTGCTGCAGGTGGACGGCGGCGGCCAGATCCTCGTGACCGGCGGCGCGGGCCGCGGCTTTGGCGTGCGCCTGGGCGAAGGCGGCAGCTTCAGCGGCAGCATCACCGGCGCGAACTCGGCGCTGTGGCTCAGCGGCGATGCCGACAAGGGCTATTTCCACCTGGCCGAAGGCGGTGGCACGGCGCAGCTCGACGTGACCCACGGCGGCAAGATCGGCGGCGGGCGCTGGTTGCAGGTCGGCTTGAACGGCGGCAACGCCACGCTCAACGTCGACGGCGGCTCGGCGGAGTTCTCGGCAGGCGACGTCCACGTCGGTTATGCGGCCACCGGTGCTCTTAACCTGAGCAACGGCGGACGCCTGACGGCGCGCCAGCTCAACCTCGGCTCGGGCGCCGATACCAACAACGCAGGCACGGCCACCGTCCACGGTGCGGGCACTGTGGTCGAGCTTGGCGGCGTCGATATGCGCCGCCTCGCGATCGGCAGCGCGGGCACCGGCAGCCTGACCGTCAGCGGCGGTGCACTGCTGGATGCCAGCATCGACGCCAGTGCCTGCGCCGGCCGCTGGTGCGGCACCTTTGTCGGCCAGCTTGCGGGCGCCTCCGCTCGCTTCACCGTCACAGGCGCCGGCAGCGAGGCGCGCTTCCTGGACCGCTTCAACATCGGCGAACTCTTCGTCGCCCGCCCGGCCAGCGAAGGCTGGACGGGCGGCGAGCTCAACGGCGCCACGCGGGCTCGCGTCGACGTGCTGGCCGGCGGCAAGCTGGTCACGCAGAGCGTCCACACGGGCGGCTCGGTCACCGCCTCGCAGGGCGGTGGCGAGCGCAGCTTCGTCGACCTGGCCGTCGACGGCGCCGGCTCCAGCTGGCTTGTCACGGGCAGCCCATCGAGCGACGCGCAGTTCACGCTCAGCGAGAACCGCGACCGCCTGGCGCACACGACGCTCGTCGTCAGCGACGGCGGCCTGTTGCGGGTCCAATCGCAGCCGGGTCGGCAGGCCGGGGTCGATCTCGCGTCTGGCGGCACCAGCTTGACGACGATCCAGGGCGCCGGGTCGCGCCTTGAAATCCAGGGGGACACCTCCCGCTTCGTCGTCGGCAACACGCAGGGCGGCACCGCGGCCCTGACCGTGAAGGACGGGGGCGCCGTGGCGCAGAACGGCGCAAGCTGGAGCTACGTCAATATCGGCGAGACCCACAGCACCGGCCTCGTGGAGATCTCCAGCGGCGGCCAAGTCAGCGGCGCGCGCCAGGTCAACGTCGGCAGCGGCGGCGCCGGCAGCCTGCTGATCAGCGGCGCCGGCAGCCTGCTCACGACGGATCGCAGCGGCAGCTTCGTCGGCCAGGTCAACGTCGGCCAGCAAGGCCATGGCTGGCTCGATGTCTGGGACGGCGGCCGGCTGTCGGCCTTCTCCCTGCAGGTGGGTGCGGGCAGCGACCCGACGCAGAGCCGCGGCGAAGTGCTAATCGACGGAATCGGCACCCGGGTCGAACTGGATGCCGTGAGCTGGCACCGCATGGCGATCAGAAACGGCGGTGTCCGCGTCTCAGGCGGTGCGCTGCTGGACGGCACGGTCGGCAGCGCGGCCTGTAGCGGCGGCGTCTGGTGCGGCGTGTTCATCGCCAATGACGCCGGCAACGCCGGCGTGCTGACCGTCACCGACAGCGGTTCAACAGCCCGCTTCCTGAGCAACTTCAACGTCGGTCAGGCCCATGTGACGGCACCTCCGACCACGCCCTGGTCCTCAGGCGAGGCTGGCGCCACCAGCACCGCCCAGGTCCATGTGCTGGGCGGCGGACGGCTTGAGACCGAGCAGGTCTACATCGCCGAGGGTTCCAGCGGCCCGGCTGCCAACGGCAACGAGAGCGTCTTCGCCCAGGTCCGCATCAGAGGCGCCGGCTCGGTCTGGCAGGTCAGCGGCGCCAACGGCCGTGCGGCAAGCTTCATGAGCGGCATGGGCAACGCCGCCAACACCCTGAGCGACATCCAGATCGCCGACGGCGGCCAGTTGCTGCTGACGGCCGACGCGAACACGGCGGCTTATGTGCAGCTCGGCTTTGACGGCGGCGTCAGCCGCATGAGCATCACCGGCGCCGGCGCCAAGCTCGTCTATGGCTCGACCAGCAACGCCGGCCTGTGGCTGGGCCGCAATGGCGCAACAGCCAGCCTCAGCGTCGGCAACGGTGGCGCCATCGAGGGCGTCAACCGCATCCAGGTTGGCAACACCGGCGCGCTCGCCAGCTTCAGCGTCAATGGGCCTGCCAGCAGCGTCACCTACGGCCAGCTCTTCGCCGATCTCTACGTCGGCCGCTCCGGGTCGGTCGGCACGGCCGACATCTCCGGCGGCGCCCAGGTGCAGATGCATGGCGACTACTTCAGCCGCATCAGCGTCGGCGACAACTTCGGCTTCACGACGGCCACGGCTGCCGGCCAGGGCGCCCTGACGTTGCGCGGCGCCGGCACGCTGGTGTCGATGAAAAGCGGCGTGGCCGGCGACGCCAACACCTTCAGCCCGACCGTCTACATCGGCCGCAGCGCCAACGGCGCACTTGCCATCCGCGATGGCGCGGTGCTGCGCCTGGAGGGCCTGGCGCCCACCGACGCAGCCCTCTTCTACGAAGGCGCGGGCGTCATCGTCGGCAACGGCTGGGGCGCTGCGTCCAACGGCAGCGTCGAAGTGAGCGGGGCCGGCGCACGGCTGGAGGTGATGGGCACCAACCCCTTCATCACCGTCGGCGACGGCGCACTGGGCAACGGCCGCCTGAGCATTCGCGACGGTGCGGTCGTGCGAACGACGCTGATGGGCATCGCCGACTTCGGCGCCACCGGCTCGACGCAGATCGACAACGCGACGCTGCAGCTTGAAGGCGCCTGGCGCACCGGCTGCTGCATCGGCGCCAGTCTGTCCGTCGGCGCGGGCGTGGGCAGCTCGGCCCACCTGACGCTGAACAACGGCGCCCAACTGCTGGTCGGCAACGCCAGCGGCAACGAGCGCACCAACCTGTCCTTGGGCGGCATCGTCGGCTTCCTTTCTGGCGGCAGCGGCACCATGAGCCTGGCCGGTGGCTCGATGGTCAGCGTCTCGGGCATTGGCGGCGGCGGCGGCCAGATCGTCATCGGCGCAACGGCTGGCGGTGTCGGCGTCACCAGGCTGGTGGGCGGCAGCCAGATGAGCGCCAACTACATCGGCGTCGGTGCCCTCAACGGCAGCGACGCCGGCGTCGGCACTCTGCTCGTGCAGGACAGCAGCACCGTGACAGCCGACCAGATCGAGATCGGCGCCAAGGGCTTTGTCGGCGGCACCGGCACCCTGATCGGCAACATCGTCAACCGCGGCGTCTTCAGTCCCGGCAACTCGCCCGGCACGCTGCATGTGCAGGGCAGCTTTGCCAATGCGGCGGGCGGGCGGCTGGTGCTGGAAGTCGAGGGGGATGGCCAGGGCGGCTTTGTCACCGACCAACTGGTCTTCGACGCCGGCGCAGCGCTCAGCCTGGGACAGGTGCAGATCGAGTTCCGCTTCCTCGGTGCGAGCGACCCCAGTGCCTTCCAGGCCAGCGGCGCCTTCCAGATCGACAGCTTCCTGCGCCAAGGCAGTTCGGGACTGGACCATGAGCTGCTGGACGGCGCGAGCTATTCGGCCAGCAGCGCGGCGTATCAGTTCACGAGCTTCAGCTTCTCGGCAGATGGCGGGGCGGTGTTTCAGGCGCAGGCGGTGCCGGAGCCGGGAAGCTGGGCCTTACTGCTCGCCGGGCTGATGGCGGTGGGGAGGGTTGCCCGGCGTCGACATTCATCCGTCGCGAGTCGCCGCAGCTAGCCAGTCCACGCCCATCTCACCCAACGCTCTCAACACCCGACCCAGGACAACATCGTGAACCAACGCCAATCCTCTCGCTGCGTCATCGCCACCATATTGCTGACCTCGCTATCCCTGGCACAGGCCGAGGACGCGCCGCAGGCGCCGCTGTCGGCGGTCGAACTCAAGGCTCGCGAGGACAAGGCGGTTGCCGACGCCCAGGCTGCGATCAACGCCGCCAGGCTGCCGCAGGTTGGCGACCTGAGCAAGTACAAGCTTGACGCGCCCGAGGTCAAGCTCGACGCGACCGCGGCCCGTCTGGCCCTCGCCGAGGCGGGCGGCTTGGCGCGACAGGTAGCCGACGATATCGAAAGGGTCACGGGCTGCGCAGTCAATGGCGGCGCGCCAGTGACGCTTTTGCTGTCGTCCGCACGACCGCGCGCATTGCTGATGCGGGCTGAAGCCCTGGAGCGCAACATGCTCAACTCGCAAACCAGCCTGGACAACCTCACGGGCGCGCTGAGCAACGAGATCGAAAAGGCCAAGTTGATCGAGCGAGTGACCCAACAACAACAACAACAGCAACAACAACAGGCGGGCAAAGGCGGCGCGAAGGCCCTCTTCGCCGGTATCGCCTTGCTGCCCGCGATTGGGGCCATCGGGGAAGTCGGTGTGGCCTTGGCGTCTGCGATGCGCAGCAGCTACAAGTTCGATGGCGTGGACAACAAGGACTTGATCACCACTGTGTTCGGCAACATGGTGCAGGGGCAGTTGTCGATGAAGCACGGCACCGGCTGCCGAGTGCTGCATGTCGACGCGATGCTCAGTAGCTCGCTCGACGCTCGGTCGCCGCTGTTCGACCGTGAGCAGCGGCTGTCGGCCTCCGTCGCCGACGCATTCAAGGCGGTGGAGCGAGCCCTGTTGAAAGCCGCTGAACTGCGCAAGAACGCTCCGCAGGGCACGAATGACGAAAAGTCGCCCGCGTCAAAGCTCCGCCAAGCCTGGCTGGATGCCGCCGATGCGCTGACGGTGGCCGCCACCAAGCACAACGGCAATGCGGACGCCGTCGCCAAGGCCTTGCTCGAACTTGCCACGCCGGACGCACAGGGCGACAGCCCGTTGGACGAAGCGCTGCGCGGTAGCAGGCTGCGCGCACTGCTGCCGGCGGACAAGGCCAGGCTCTACAGCTTGAACCTGACCTTGGCCGGCTCCAAGGCTGATGTCATCGCCAAGAACGGCTTCTTCAGCGGACTGAAAGTGGCGGTCGCAAGTCACACGGCGGCGACATGGGTCCTGTTCGACGCCGACGGCAGGCTCGTCGCCGCCGGGAGCCCGGGTGCTTCGACCCAGGCCAGCAAGGTCACGGACGGGCTGTTTTAAGGGGCTGGCCGGCCTGCGCGTTACCGCGCGGGTCGTCAATTGCCGCCGATCAGCCGCCGCTCCAGTTCAAGCACGGCTGCCACGGAGAGCTGCGCGAGTGCCTGATTGGTCAATGCAGAGGCCGGCTTGGTTCCAGTAAGCGGCGTGTCGTCATCGGCCGCAAAGATGACGGAGTCGATGGCAAGGAAGCGGTCGTCAGGCGGCTCGCTCGTAGCCTGGAGGATGACGCGGATGTCCGCAGCAACCAACGCCTGCAGATCGGTGCTCGGCATGCTGTCGGGATGCACGGTGCCTGTACAGGGCACGACTGGGACGGTCGGGTAGCGGACCCTCGCCGGTTGAGCGATGCCATAGGCCGGCGTGCCTTCAACCATCGTGCGGAATGACCACAGTGCCTGGATCTCGTGCTCGTTGATGGATTCGACTTGTGCCGTGGATTCAGGTGCGGATTGAGATGTCATGAAGCCCTCCTTACTAAACTTGCCGAAAAATGCGTCCAAGACGCCAACATAGGATATGGGACGGAAGGCATGGTGAACATTGGCAGAAGGTCCCGTACCTTGGTCGGTGCTGTGTTTGCCATCACCTTGACACTGGCGATGCGGTCGGATTCTCGGCAGGCCGGCGACAGCATCCGATTGGCCTTCCTCGGGCGCCTAACGCAGGAGGAAGACGCGGGCTTCCATCGTTTCTCCAAGGCCTTCGAGCGCCTGCCCGCATCACTGCGAAACCGCGTCAACATCCAGTTCGCCTCGACCAAGCTGGGGGCGGTCGAGGACATTGAAAAGGCGGTGGATGCCGCGCTGGCGGGTGACCCGACGGTGATCGTGGCACCGTCGACGTTTACCGCAGCGGCCGTGCGCAGGAGAAACCGCGATATCCCGGTCATCTTCGCCAGCTTCCTCGACCCCGTGCGCTACGCCGTGGTGTCATCGACCTCCGCGCGCAGCGAGCCGTTCACGGGAGTCTGGATAGACGACGACCTGGATGCCAAGCGACTTGAGGTCCTGCGTGATGCCTACCCGGCGGTGAAGAAGGTTGCCGTTCTGATGGACGCCGACTGGCGCGCGAACACGAAGGCAGACACACGGTTGATCGAGGCCGGCCAGCGACTTGGACTCGAAGTGTCGGTGCTGTCAGCAGAAACGCTGGTGGAGGCGAACAGGCTCCTTGACGAGACTGCGTCAAACCACTTCGATGCCTGGTGCCTGCCCCCAACCGGTCTGGCCTTCCTGCACTTGTCAGCAATCATGGAAAGGCTGCGCAGTTGGCGGCGGCCTGTCGTCGTCGGGAACACAGCGGCCGTCGAGCAGGGTGCGCCGCTTTCCCTGGCACTGGATTACAGCTTCACCTGGCCGGCGATGATCGACCTACTGGGCCGGGTACTGAACGGCGAATCGGCTGCCGCCATTCCGGTGCAACGCACCGAGCGTGCCGTGTTGGCCGTGCGCCCCAAACCTGCCGAAGGCTTTCCTCCCCCAGCGAGCCCTGTGACACGGCATGCTGACGTGGTCTACCGCTGATTCGCAGATGTCCAATCCGACGCGGCACCGCCCAATGGCCCATCGCTTCGCGGTTTGGCTGGGTGGCTCGCTGGCAGGCACGCTACTGCTGCTTGGAGCATCCGACAGCTATGTTGGCTATCAGACGTCCGTGAGGCATATCGGCGAGCTGCAGCAGGCCCAGGCGCTCGGCGCAGCACGGGAAATTGGCAGCTATCTTGAGAGGGTTGAGGATCGACTACGCGAAGCTGCAATGTTCTCGTGCAGCGATGACGCACTGGACACCACGCAGCGCCGCGACGAGTGCTACAAACTGCTGCGATCCGTTCCGGCCGTCATCGACCTCCAGGTCGTGGACACCGAACGGCAGGAGCGGCTGTTCATCTCCAGGGTCCTGCCCGACCGGATAGACAGCTTGCGCCGTGAGGACGATGCCGTGGTGACCGACCTGAAACTCAAGGACGGCGTGCGCTATGGCCGAACCTTCTTTCGCGATGGCGAGTTACCGACGGTACGGCTGGCCGCATCGAGTGGAGTCGGCGCCGTCATCGCCACCGTCGACCTTCGCATGTTCGGCGAGGTCGTCGACCGGCTTGCGGTCGGAGACGGTGGGCTGGCCTACATCGTCGATGAACAGGGGCTGCTGATCGTGCACCCGCAGCGCACGCACGTACTGAGACGCATGGATCTGTCCCGCGCCGAAGTCGTGCAACAAGCCAATGCATCCAAGTTGACCGCACCGGCCGCCATGCCGACGCTGCACACCCGGGACTTCACAGGTCAACCCGTGATTGCCACCTCCGCGTCGGTGGCAGGCCCGGGATGGCTGGTCGTCATGGAGCAAAAGCGCAGCCAGGCACTGGCGCCAGCCTGGTCCACTCTCACTCGGACGGCGCTGCTGATGGCACTTGGCATGGTGCTGGCACTCGCAGCAGGCGTTGCTTTCGCCCGTCGAATGGCTGCACCCATCGTCGCCTTGCGGCGAGCCACGGCCCGCATCGCCAGTGGGGATCTGGAGACGCATTTGCAGTCGAGCAGCCACGATGAGATCGACGGGCTCGCGAACGACTTCAACCAGATGGCCATGAAGTTGCGCGACCTGTACGCCAACTTGGAAGCCAAGGTCGCAGAGCGCACCAACGAACTGTCCGTGGCGCGGGATGTGTTGACTGCGCGGGCAGATCAACTCGTACAACTCAAGGACGAAGCCGAACGCACCAACGCCGCCAAGACCCGCTTCCTCGCCGCGGCCAGCCACGACCTGCGCCAGCCCATGCACTCCATCAGCCTGCTGATCGGCGTGCTGCGCACCCGCCTGGTCGACCCAGCGCAGATCGACCTTGCCGACAAGGTGCAGTCCTCCGTCACCACGATGGAGAACCTGTTCGGCAACCTGCTCGACATCTCCAAGCTCGACGCCGGCGCCGTGCACCCTCATGTCGAGGACGTGGACCTGGGTTGGCTGCTAGAGCGCGCGGCGCAGACCTGGCTGCCGCAGGCCCAGGAAAAGGGCTTGAGCCTGCGCGTGCGCCCCGGCCGCTGGGTGGTGCGGGGCGACGCGACTTTGCTGGAGCGCATCGTCGGCAACCTACTCGCCAATGCCATCCGCTATACGCGCAGCGGCGGCGTGCTGGTGGGCTGCAGGCGGCGCGGCAAGCAGTGCGAACTGCAGATCTGGGACACGGGGCCGGGCATCGCGCCGGAGCATCTCGAAGCGATCTTCGAGGAGTTCTTCCGCATCGGCGCGCCCGGCACCGGGCAGGAGAAGGGGCTGGGGCTCGGGCTGTCCATCGTGCGGCGCTGCGCTCACATCCTGGGCTATTCAATCGCCGTGCAGAGCCGCGAAGGACGGGGGTCGGTGTTCAAGGTCTTGTTGCCGCTGGCAGCAGGCACTGCGGCGTCACCCGCGGCTGCAGGCGCGGTCAACGCGCCGCTGCAGGCGCTGGACGGCAACTTCGTTGTCGTCGTGGACGACGAGGCCACCAATCGCGAAGCGGTGCGGGATGCACTGCTTGCCGCCGGCTGCCACGTGGTGATCGCGGCCAACGGCGACGACGCGCTGGCGCAGCTGGCGGCACACCTGCGCACGCCTGATCTGATCCTGACCGACTACCAGCTGGGGACCGCAGGTGATGGCCTGGATGTGATCCGCCGGCTGCGCGCTCATTACGACGAGCCGATTCGCGCACTGGTCGTGACCGCCAATACCGACACGCGGCTGCCCGCCGAGGCTGCGGCGCTGGGTGCCAGCCTGCTGCACAAGCCCGTTGGCCTTCAACGCCTGTTGCTGGCGCTCAAGGAGTCGCTGGAGACCGCCGCCTGAGGCGGCTGGCGGTGGTCGAAGCGCAGGCCGATGCGGCCCGCCGCCACGATGGCCTGGGTGCGGGTGGTGACGTTCAAGGCCCGCAGCACGGCGGAGGTGTGGGCCTTCACGGTGCTGAGGGAAAGGTCGAGCTCGCGGCCGATCAGCTTGGCCGGCTTGCCCTGCAGCAGCAGGTGCAGCACCTCGGCCTGGCGGGGCGTGAGGCCGAGGTCGGACGGCCGGCGCGCCGGCACACCAGCCGACTCGGGCCCTACCGCTGGCGCCGCAGCGCGCATGGGCGTGACGGCGGCCGCGGGTGAGGCTGATGGAGCCGCAGCCGGCGCCGGGTTGCGCGCCGCCAGGAAGACGCTGGGCGGCAGATAAATGCCCTTGGCCAGGATGAGCTTGAGCGCGCCGATCATGACGGCCGACGTCGCGCTCTTGGGAATGAAGCCCATCGCGCCAGCATCCAGGGCAGCCAGGACGGTCTCCTTGTCGTCCGCCGAGGACATGACCACGACCGGCATCTCGGGGTGCGCTTCGCGCAGACGCTGCACGCCTTCCAGGCCCGAGGCACCAGGCAGGCCGAGGTCGATGAGGACGAGTTCCGCAGCACCCCTCTCCTCGATCAGCGCGAAGGCTTCTTCGCAACTGCCCGCCTCCCAGGTTTCAAGCGGCTGAACGAGGGGCCGCAGCAACAGGGCGATGCCCTCTCTGAACAAGGTGTGGTCGTCGACGAGCAGGACTCTCATGGGGCGCGATGGGTGCGAACCGATATTAGCGAGCAATCAAGGCGCCAGCGCCGCTGCCGCATTGGCCTTATGGATAGGCCTGAAGGCCAAGACGCCCTCACACATCCTCCCGACGCAGGCGATGCGCGGCCTGTTGCCGGGGCCTGTCGGCGCGGCAGTGCCGGCTTGCGCCAAGCCGGTCGCTCGACCATCTGGGCCGGCCGTCAGGGCAATGCGGGAAAGGGGTGCACCCATCAAACTTGTCAGCAAATCAAACGCTGTCATCGCCACTGCTCAGGGAGAACTTTCATGCTGACCGCCTTCCAGACCCACTCGGCGGACCACCGCTCACAGGCAGGTTTCACACCGGCAGATTCGACTTGCCAGGTCCTGGCAGCCCTGCCCCAGCCCATGCTCGTGGTACGGCCTGACCGGCGCCTGCTGTTCCGCAACCGCAGTGCCGAGAGCCTGCTGCGCGACCGGCGCGCGGAGGTGAGCGCCGACCATCTGATGCAGATCGGCCAGCTCGACGCAGCGCGGCTGGAGCCACCGCTGCGTCTGGCGCAGGCCGGCTCGACGTCCTATGTCGGGCTGTGGTTCACACCGCAGATCAGCACCGGCTGGCTGCACAGCATGCCGTTGCCCGAAGACCTCGCAGCCGGCGCCGGCTGGCCCGCGGACGCCGTGCTGCTGGTCATTCACCTGGACCAGCCCACGCTGACCCAGGCGGCGCGCATCGATGCCCTGGCCCGCCACAGCCGGCTCAGCGCCACCGAGCGCCATGTCCTGATGCTCCTGGGCGACGGCATGACCGTGGAGATTGCCGCGGCTCATCTCGGTGTGTGCCTGTCGACGCTACGCAGCCATGTGCGCAATCTGCTCGGCAAGACGCAGGCTTCTTCGCTGATGCAACTGCTGCGCTGGGTGGGCAGCGGCCAGGCGCTGCCGCATTAGTCCTGCTCAGAGAATGAACCGACTCAAATCCTCATTCGCCGCCAGCGCCGCCAGCTTGGCATCGACCGCCGCCGCGTCCAGCGACACCGTCTGACCCGAGTTGCGCGGTGCGTCGAAACTGATCTCGTCGAGCAGTCGCTCCATCACCGTGGCCAGGCGTCGCGCGCCGATGTTCTCGGTGCGCTCGTTGACCTCGAAGGCGATCTGGGCCAGGCGCCGGATGGCCTCGGGCTGCAGGTCGAGCGTGACGCCTTCGGTCGCGAGCAGGGCCTGGTATTGCTTGACGAGGCTGGCATGCGTGCTGGTCAGGATGGCCTCGAAGTCGGCCACCGACAGCGAGTCGAGCTCGACGCGGATGGGCAGCCGGCCCTGCAGTTCGGGAATGAGGTCGCTCGGCTTGGCGAGGTGGAAGGCGCCGCTGGCGATGAAGAGGATGTGGTCGGTCCTCACCATGCCGTATTTGGTTGACACCGTCGTGCCCTCGACCAGGGGCAGCAGGTCGCGCTGCACGCCCTGGCGCGAGACTTCGGCGCCGCCATGCTCGTTGCGCGAGGCGACCTTGTCGATCTCGTCGATGAAGACGATGCCCATCTCCTGGGCGTTGGTCAGCGCCGTGGCGCGGATCTCTTCCTCATTGACGAGTTTGGCCGCCTCTTCGTCAACAAGCAGCTTCATCGCTTCGGCAATCTTGAGCTTGCGCGTCTTCTTCTGGTTGCCGCCGAACTGGCTGAACATGCCCTTGAGTTGCTCGGCCATGTCCTCCATGCCGGGCTGGTTGCCAAAGGGTGTCAGCACCTCCAGGCTTGGCTTGGGTGCGAGCAGGTCGAGCTCGATGTCCTTGTCGTCGAGCTGGCCCTCGCGCAGCCGTTTGCGCATGGTCTGGCGGGTGGCGTTGTCCGGCTCGACACCGGGCAGCAGCACGCCGAGGATGCGCTCTTCGGCCGCGTCTTCGGCGCGCGTCTGGCAGCGGCGCATGGCCACCTCGCGCTCCAGCTTGACGGCCACCTCGACGAGGTCGCGCACGATGGAGTCCACATCCTTGCCGACGTAGCCGACCTCGGTGAACTTGGTCGCCTCGACCTTGACGAAGGGCGCGCCGGCCAGCTTGGCCAGGCGGCGTGCGATCTCGGTCTTGCCGACGCCGGTGGGGCCGATCATCAGGATGTTCTTGGGCGTGATCTCGCCGCGCAATTTCTCGTCGACCTGCTGGCGGCGCCAGCGGTTGCGCATGGCAATGGCGACGGCGCGCTTGGCGGCCTGCTGGCCGACGATGTGACGGTCCAGCTCCGAGACGATTTCCGCCGGGGTCATCGAGCTCATTCAAGCACCTCCAGCGTGTGGTTCTGGTTGGTGTAGATGCAGATTTCGCCCGCAATCTCCAACGACTTTTTGACGATGTCCGCCGCGCCCAGCTCGGTATGCGCCAGCAGCGCCTTGGCCGCCGCCTGGGCATAGGCGCCGCCGGAGCCGATGGCGACGATGCCCTGCTCGGGCTCCAGCACGTCGCCGTTGCCGGTGATGATCAGCGACGCCGTGCGGTCGGCCACGGCCAGCATGGCCTCCAGGCGGCGCAGCACGCGGTCGGTGCGCCAGTCACGCGTCAGCTCGACGGCGGCGCGCACAAGGTGGCCCTGGTGCTTTTCGAGCTTGGCCTCGAAGCGTTCGAACAGCGTGAAGGCGTCGGCCGTGGCGCCGGCAAAGCCCGCCAGAACCTGGTCCCGGTAGAGCTTGCGCACCTTGCGCGCGCTGGACTTGACGACCGTGTTGCCCAGCGTCACCTGGCCATCGCCGCCGATGGCGACCTGCCAGCCGGTTGCCGTCTGGCGGCGCACCGAGATGATGGTGGTGCCGTGGTAGACGGCTGAGGAGGAATCAGAAGAAGACATAGGGCCTCCAGATGAGCCCGACAGCGCCCAAAGCAAGCCCTCAGTTGATGCGGACTTTGACTTTCGCGTGCTCGTTGATGCCCATGGCGCCAAAGAACAGCGCGACAAGGCGGTGCGTGTCGGTGAAGACGACGCCGCGGTTCTCGCTGCGGCGCTGCAGCACCCAGTTCAGCAGGTCACCGGCAGCCATGAAGTCCAGCCGGATGAGCTTGGTGCAGGAAATATTGATGAGGCTGGCCTCGCCGACCTCGGCGGACAAGGCGCGCAAGGTGTCGGAAATGTCACCGTTGAGCTGGCCCATCAGTTCGAGCTGTGCGGCTGCCATCGCGCCATCAGGCAGCCCGGTGTCGAGGAAGGTGGACTGGGCCTCGCTCTGCATCGTGCTGGTGGCGGGGCTGTTGGTCGACCCGCCGTCGCTGCCGATGCGCACGCGGCACTTGGCGCGCTCCCACGACGGCGGCGAGACCTCGTAGGTCACGCAGTAGTCAATGGCGGCCTCGTCGAACTGATCGGGCCGGTTGGCCAGGCGCAGCGCCTCCAGGCGCAGCATCCACAACGCCGGGTCGGTGTCGCGCTCGCCGACCGGCGCGACTTCCTTGAGCTGGGCCAGGAAGCGGTCGCCGCCGACCCAGCGCTGGTCGACCTGCTGCTGCGCCCACTGGCGGAACAACTGGCGCATCTGGATCGCCGCCTCGATCTCGATGGAATCGAGCGCGCCCCAATCGAAGACCCAGGGCATGGGGAGGGTCTCGCTGCGCCTTTGCAGCACCGACACGTCGTCGGCCGTCAGCATCGGCGGCGCCGTCCAGCTGACCTGGCTGGCCTTGGCCATCGGTGAGCGGTTGGACTGGCGCGTCGATTCGGCCACCAGCTTGGGCATGGAGAACCACTGCGGCGCCGACAGACCGAACTGCTGGGCGTACTCGACAGCCAGCGCCTCGAACTTGCCTTGGGCGCCGGTGGCGCGGTAGTGGTCGAACAGCACCAGCCAGGTCTCGCCGTGCAGATTGCGGCTGCCGCCCGGACGCACCAGCTCGGTCAGCGCGCGCTCGCTGTTCTCGTAGTCGGCATTGGCGAAGGCGATGACGGCCTCGTCCAGATCGGGGTCGTGCACCAACTCCTGTACTTCGACGTCGGGCGTGGACTCGGCCAGCGTGAACGACAGCGGCATGTCCAGCGGCGGCAGGTCGGGCAGACGGCTGGCCGGCGAATCGGACAGCGGCGGAATGGCCGCGCCCATGGTCACGGCGGCAGGCGGCGTCGGCGCCTGCAGGCGCTGGACCTCGCGGGGGGTAGAGAACTCGCTGACACGGCCGTTGGCAGCGTCGGTGGCCGGCGTGGCCGCGACGGTGGACGCAAACGCCGCAGGCCGCGTGCTGGTCTCGAAGAAGCCTGGCTGATGCTTGGGCACGGCCTGCGTCGTCGCAAAGCTTTCGCCCACCATCTGCTGCTCGATCTCGTCGATCTTGGCCTTCACACCCAGGTCGATCTTGGAGCTGGGCTCGCTGATGCGGTCGTCATCGCCCAATCTGGACGGCGACGCGGCGAGGGCGGCCAGTTGCTCCGGCGTCAGCCCTTCGCGGCGGATGCGGCGCAGCATGTCGAGCTCGCGCTTGCGCACGAAGTCGTTGCGGCGCTTGCGCTCCACCATGGCGCGCAGTTCGGCCTTGGCCAGGTCACCTTCGGGGTCGTCCTGGCGCGAGTTGATTTCCGACCAGTCCGTCGTCGGGTTGGCGACGAAGCGCGCAACCTTGCGGAAGAAGCTGTCGCCTTCCTTGGGGTCTGCGGGCTTGGAGTCGGACATGCTGCGGGTCAGTCGCCGAACATTTTTTGCTTCAACTCGCGGCGCTGCTGCGCTTCGAGCGACAGCGTCGCCGTCGGGCGGGCGATCAGGCGACCCAGGCCGATGGGCTCGCCGGTCTCGTCGCAGTAGCCGTATTCGCCCGTGTCGAGGCGGGCAATGGACTGCACGATCTTCTTGAGCAGCTTGCGCTCGCGGTCGCGCGTTCGCAGTTCCAGCGCATGCTCTTCCTCGATGGTCGCCCGGTCGGCGGGGTCGGGCACGATGGTCGTGTCCTCGCGCAGATGCTCGGTCGTCTCGCCCGCGTTGGACAGCACGCCGTTCTTCAGTTCGGTGAGCTTGGCGCGGAAGAACTCGATCTGCTTGGCATTCATGTACTCCGAGTCCGGCATGGCCAGGACTTCGGCGTCGGTCAGCTCGGCACCCGGTTTGCTCTTCCAGGCATTGACGAGCTTGGGGTCACCCTTGGCGGCCACGCGTGGCGTTTCGTCGGTGTGGTTGGCACCGCGCGCAGGTGGCTTGGGCGGCGCAAAGCGGTCGGCAAACCGATTCGCCGGTGCGGGCGCTTCCAACATGGCGACGTCAGCACCGATATCGGTCTTCTTCGCACCTTTGGATGCGGCGGTTTTTGGGGCCGGGGTCTTGCTCACAGTCATCTCCTCGCTCAGGGCTTGCATCGGCGCGGTGTCAGACCTTGATCCCACTGCTGTTAGCCGGCGGCCCATTTTTGAGCGCGGCGGATTGTAGCCATGAGGATTCATCCATCTGCACCCCCCCGGAAACAGGGCTCCGGAGGGCCGGGAACATCAAGCCAAACAACCTTCCAAGCCCTGCATCAGGATCTCTTTGGGAAGGTCGATACCAATGAACACCATCTTGCTCTGCTTTTTCTCTCCGGGCATCCATTTCGGGCCGAGATCGGAGCCCATCATCTGATGAACACCCTGGAAAATGACCTTCTTGTCCGTGCCTTTCATGTGTAGGACACCTTTGTATCTCAGCATCTTCGGGCCGTAGACCTGCACGATGGCCCCGAGGAAGTCCTCCAGCTTGGCGGGATTGAAGGGCTTGTCTGATTTGAAGACGAAGCTCTTCACGTCGTCGTCATGGGCGTGGTGGTGCGGGTGGTCGCAATGTTCACCGTGCTCATGGTCATGGTGGTCATGGCCGTGATGATGGTCATGGCCGTCGGCCTTCAGAAAGTCGGGATCGATCTCCAGCTTGGCGTTCAGATTGAAGCCGCGCAGATCGAACACCTTGCTGAGCGCCACCTCGCCGAAATGCGCCGTCTGGATGGGCGCGCGCGGGTTCATGTGCTTGATGCGGTGCACCAGCGCTTCAACCACCGCCGGCTCGACCAGGTCGCTCTTGCTGATGAAGATCTGGTCGGCAAAGCCCACCTGCATGCGCGCTTCCTGCCGGCCGTTGAGCTGGTCGTCGGCGTGCTTGGCGTCCACCAGCGTCAGCACCGAGTCCAGCAGGTAGCTCTCGGCGATCTCATCGTCCATGAAGAAGGTCTGAGCGACCGGGCCGGGGTCGGCCAGGCCGGTGGTCTCGATGATGACGCGGTCGAAGGTCAATTCACCCTTGCGGCGCTTGGCGGCCAGGTCGCTCAGCGTCGTGCGCAGGTCCTCGCGAATGGTGCAGCAGACGCAGCCGTTGCTCATCTGGATGATCTGCTCGTTGGTGTCCGACACCAGGATGTCGTTGTCGATGTTCTCCTCGCCGAACTCGTTCTCGATGATGGCGATCTTCTGGCCGTGGGCTTCGGTCAGCACGCGCTTGAGCAGCGTGGTTTTACCGGCGCCGAGGAAGCCCGTGAGGATGGTGGCGGGGATGAGGCCTTTGGCGGAAGAGGACATGGCGGGGGACCGTTTCGAATGAAGGCGACACAGATAGGGACTGCCCGCCGGACTACAAGGGCTTGGCAAGCTGATCGGCTATTCTGTCCCCTGTCGCAATCCCTTGATGCTCCCCTTGAGCGAACCACATTCAGGCAGGCCCCCAGTTCGCGGGGCCGCCAAACACCAGCCCGAGGCGCGTGGCCTGCTGGAGCGCATGCTGGAGTTCCTGCACCCCGGCCCTGACTCCAAGTCTGAACTGATCGACACCCTGGCCGACGCCGAACAACGTGAGCTGATCGAGCCCGAGTCGCGCCAGATGCTGGAAGGCGTGTTGCGCATGGCCGAGCTGTCGGCCGGCGACGCGATGGTGGCCGCGCCGCGCATGGACCTGCTGGACATCGATGCGCCCTACGACGAATTGCTGGGCATCGTGATCGACACCGGCCACTCGCGCTTCCCCGTCTATGAAGGTACGCGGGACAACATCATCGGCATCCTGCTCGCCAAGGACCTGCTGAAGATGCAGCGCGCGCCGGAGCTCAATTTGCGCGCCCTGCTGCGCCCGACCGTCTTCGTGCCCGAGAGCAAGGGGCTCAACGAGCTGCTGCGCGACTTTCGCTCCAACCGCAACCACCTCGCCATCGTCATCGACGAGTTCGGCAACACCGCCGGCCTCATCACCATCGAGGACGTGCTGGAAGAGATCGTCGGCGAGATCGAGGACGAGTTCGATGAAGAGAGCTCGGACACCGGCATCTACACACTGGCCGACGGCAGCCAGCGCGTGGCCGGCGACGCGACCATCGCAGCCGTCAATGCTGCCTTCGGCCTGGACCTGTCTGAGCAGGACTTCGACACCATCGGCGGCCTCGTCGCGCACCAGCATGGCCGAGTGCCGCGCCGTGGCGAAGCCGTGCAGGTCGCCGGCCTTAACTTCGCCGTCATGCTGACCCGCGGCGGCGCAGTGCGCTGGTTCAAGGTCACGCGCGCACCCGACGGCGAGTCCGCGGCGTGAAGACTGCGGTGAAAGCAGCGGTGGCGCTGGCCGCCGGGCTGCTGCACACGGCCTCATTTGCCCCCACTGACGCCTGGTGGGCTCAGATCGCCGCGCTGGCCATCCTGTTCGGCCTGGTGTCGCATGCCACGCCGCGAGTCGCCGCGCTGTGCGGTGCCTTGTTCGGCTGGGGCTGGCTGGCATCTGGCCTGTGGTGGTTGCACATCAGCATGCACCAGTTCGGCGGTATTCCCTGGCTGCTGGCCGCGCTGGCGGTCGCCTTGCTGGCGGCATTCCTGTGCAGCTATTACGCGCTGGCGCTCGGGCTGACAGCGCGCTGGATCGCGCCCGGCCGCATCCGACTGCTGGCCCTGGTGCCGGCCTGGCTGCTGGCCGAACTGGCGCGGGCGACCTGGTTCACCGGCTTTCCGTGGATCGCGTCGGGCTATGCGCACAGCGTCGGGCCACTGGCCGGCTGGGCGGCGTGGATCGGTGTCTACGGCATCACGGCGCTGGCCGCACTCGCCGCAGCCGGCCTCGTTTTGATGCGCGAGAAGGCTTGGCGCCTGGCTGCGCCCGCGGTGCTGCTGCCTCTGGCCGGCCTGCTGCTGCCGCAGGACTTCACGACGTCGGCCGGGCGCGTCACCTTGTCCCTGGTGCAGCCCAGCATCCCGCAGGATCAGAAGTTCGATCCTGCCCGCTTTGCCGCCAACATGGAACTGCTGGCCCGGCTCATCGAGTCGGCCCGCGGCCAGGTCGTCATCACGCCCGAATCCGTCGTGCCGCTGCCGCTGGCTGAGCTGGACCGCGCCACGCTCGTGCGCCTGTCCAACCCCGAGCGCCCGGCCCTGCTCGGCAGCTTCCTCGGCAATGCCGACGAGGGCTATGTCAACTCGGTCGTCGGCCTCGGCAGCGACTACTTCTACGGCAAGCACCACCTGCTGCCCTTCGGCGAATTCATCCCGCCCGGCTTCGGCTGGTTCGTGCGGGCCATGAACATCCCCCTGGACGACCAGGCCCGCGGCAGCCACCAGCGCGCCTGGGCCGTGGCCGGCCAGCGCCTGCGGCCCCTGATCTGCTACGAGGACCTGTTTGGCGAGGACTTCGTGCAAAGCGCGGTGGGCCCCGACGCAGCGACCGTCTTCGTCAACGTCAGCAACCTGGCGTGGTTCGGCACCGTCATGGTCCAGGACCAGCATCTGCAGTTCTCGCAGATGCGCGCGCTGGAATTCCAGCGCCCCGTCGTGCGCTCGACCAACACCGGCTCCACGGCCGTCGTCGACCACCAGGGCCGCATCACGGCTCGTCTGCCGCCACTGCAACGCGGTGTGCTGGAGGCCGATGTCGACGGCCGCAGCGGCTCGACGCCTTACGCCCGCTGGCTGGCCGCGCTGGGCCTGTGGCCGCTCTGGGGGCTGGGGCTGTTGACCCTGATCGGACTGAGGAAGGCCGGCCAATAGAATCGGCCACCCCCGTTTCCGCTAGCCCCATGCTGACCTTCCAGCAAATCATCCTGACGCTTCAGGACTATTGGTCCCAACAAGGCTGCGCATTGCTCCAGCCCTACGACATGGAAGTCGGCGCCGGCACCAGCCACACCGCCACCTTCCTGCGCGCCCTCGGCCCCGAACCCTGGAAGGCCGGCTATGTGCAGCCCAGCCGCCGCCCCAAGGACGGCCGCTACGGCGACAACCCCAACCGCCTGCAGCACTACTACCAGTACCAGGTCGTGCTCAAGCCCGCCCCGGCCAACATCCTGGAGCTGTATCTCGGCTCGCTGGAGGCCCTCGGCTTCGACCTGAAGAAGAACGACGTGCGCTTCGTCGAGGACGACTGGGAGAACCCGACGCTCGGCTGCTGGGGCCTGGGCTGGGAGGTCTGGCTGAACGGCATGGAGGTGACGCAGTTCACCTACTTCCAGCAGGTCGGCGGCATCGACTGCAAGCCCATCACCGGCGAGATCACCTACGGGCTGGAGCGCCTGGCCATGTATCTGCAGGGCAAGGAATCGGTCTACGACCTGGTCTATACCGACGGCCTGACCTACGGCGACGTGTTCCACCAGAACGAGGTCGAGCAAAGCACCTACAACTTCGAGCACAGCGACGTCGACTTCCTGCTCAGCGCCTTTGCCGCGCATGAGAAGAAGAGCCAGGAGCTGATGGCCGAGAAGCTCGCCCTGCCCGCCTACGAGCAGCTGCTCAAGGCCGGCCACAGCTTCAACCTGCTGGACGCCCGTGGCGCCATCAGCGTGACCGAGCGCGCCGCCTACATCGGCCGCATTCGCAATCTGGCGCGCGCCGTGGCGCAGAGCTATCTCGACAGCCGCGCGCGGTTGGGCTTCCCGATGGCGCCCAAGGCCTGGGCCGATGAAGTCGTCGCGCAGATCGAACTGAAGAACAGCAAGAAGGCGGCCGCTTGATGAATTTGCTCGTTGAACTGTTTGTCGAAGAGCTGCCGCCCAAGGCGCTGAAGAAGCTGGGTGAGTCATTCGCGGGCGTGCTGGCGGACAGCCTCAAGGCTCAGGGCCTGGCCGCTGCGGATGCGGCCGTCATGTCGTTCGCGTCGCCACGCCGCCTGGGCGTGCACGTCGCCGGCGTTGCCGCCAAGGCCGCCGACAAGGCCGTCCAGCAAAAGCTGATGCCTGTCGCCGTCGCGTTGACCGCCGACGGACAGCCGACGCCCGCGCTTCTGAAGAAGCTGGCGTCCATCGGCGCCGGCCCCGAAGTCGTGCCTCAATTGAAACGCGCGCCCGATGGCAAGGCCGAGGCGCTGTTCTGGGACAGCATGGTGGCTGGCGCCACGCTGGCTCAAGGCCTTCAGAAGGCACTGGACGAGACGCTGGCCAAGCTGCCCATCCCCAAGGTCATGAGCTACCAGCTCGCCGATGGCTGGACCGATGTGAAGTTCGTGCGCCCGGCGCATGGCCTGGTCGCGCTGCATGGCAGTGAGATCGTGCCGGTCCAGGCACTGGGACTGGTGGCCGGCCGCACCACCAGCGGCCACCGCTTCGAAGCCGCCCAGCCCACCGTCAGCATCGAGTCCGCCGACAGCTATGCCGCTCAGTTGAGCGACCAGGGCGCCGTCATCGCCAGCTTCGCCGAGCGCCGCGCCGAGATCTCGCGCCAGCTGAAAGGCGCGGCCGATGCGCTGAGCCTGACACCCATCGACGACGAAGCGCTGCTGGATGAAGTGACCGCCCTCGTCGAGCGCCCGAATGTGCTGACCTGCGCCTTCGAGGCCGAGTTCCTGGCCGTGCCGCAGGAGTGCCTCATCCTGACGATGAAGGCCAACCAGAAGTACTTCCCGCTGCTGGACTCGCAGGGCAAGCTGACTCGCCACTTCCTGGTGGTCAGCAACATCGCGCCGGCCGACGCCAGTGCCGTCGTGCAGGGCAACGAGCGCGTCGTGCGCCCGCGCCTGGCCGACGCCAAGTTCTTCTTCGACCAGGACCGCAAGAAGAAGCTGGCCGACCGCCTGCCCGGCCTCGCCAAGGTGGTTTATCACGGCAAGCTGGGCAGCCAGGGCGAGCGCGCCGAACGCGTCCGCGCCATCGCGCACGCCATCGTCAACCAGATGCGCATGGCCACCGTGCCTTACACGGTCGAAGCCAAGGACGAGTTCGACGTGCTGGACAGCAAGGCCCAGCAAGCCAGCCAGCTCGCCAAGTGCGACCTGCTGACCGACATGGTCGGCGAGTTCCCCGAGCTGCAGGGCATCATGGGCGGCTACTACGCCCGCCACGAGGGCTTGCGCGACGGTGTCGCCATCGCCATCGAGGACCACTACAAGCCCCGCTTCGCCGGCGATGCGCTGCCGCGCAACCACACCGGCACCGTCGTGGCGCTGGCTGACAAGCTGGAGACGCTGGTGGGCCTGTTCGGCATCGGCCAGCTGCCCACTGGCGACAAGGACCCGTTCGCGCTGCGCCGCCATGCACTCGGCGTCATCCGCATCCTGGTCGAGAAGAATCTACCGCTGGACCTGCCGGCTTTGATCGACGCGGCCGTACCGCCGTTCGGTGAGCTGATTACCAACCCAAGCGAGGCGCTGCGGAGCTTCTTCTCCGACCGCCTGGCCGTCAGCCTACGCGACCAGGGCTACAGCGCCCAGGAAGTCGATGCCGTGCTGGCGCTGAACCCCGCTCGCCTGGGCGATGTGCCGCGCCGCCTGGAGGCCGTGCGCGCCTTTGCCGCCCTGGCGGAAGCGGCCTCGCTGGCTGCCGCCAACAAGCGCGTCGGCAACATCCTGAAGAAAGTCGACGGCGAGCTGCCGACCGAGATCAAGCCCGAGCTGTTGCAGGAAGCCGCCGAGCAGGCGCTGGCCGCTGCCATCACCGACGTCCAGCCCGCCGCTGACCGCCTGTTCGAGCAGCACGACTACACCGGCTCGCTGAAAGCACTGGCTGCGCTGAAGGCGCCGGTCGATGCCTTCTTCGACGGCGTCATGGTCAATGCCGAGGACCCCGCGCTGCGCGCCAACCGCCTGGCGCTGCTGGGTCGGCTGCACGCCGCGATGAACCGCGTGGCCGACCTGTCGCGCCTCGCAACCTAAGCCCATGCGCGCCGACCACGCCCACGGCATGAAGCTGGTCATCCTTGGCCGGGACGGCACGCTCAACCGCTACCGCGACGACCACGTCAAGGCGCCGGAGGAGCTCGACCCGCTGCCCGGCGCGATGGAGGCCGTGGCGCGCCTGAACCACGCCGGCTGGCACACGGTGCTGGCGACCAACCAGGCCGGCATCGGCCGCGGCCTGCTCGACATGGCCTCGCTGAACGCGGTGCACCTGCGCCTGAACCAGTTGCTGGCCGAGAAGGGCGGGCGCCTGGACGCGGCCTTCTTCTGCCCGCACACGCCCGAGGAAGGCTGCGACTGCCGCAAGCCGCTGCCGGGCCTGATCCAGCAGATCGGCGAGCGCTTCGATGTCGAGCTGCCGGCGGTGCACATGGTCGGCGCGTCGCTGACCGACCTGCTGACGGCCCAGAACGCCGGCTGCATTCCCCACCTCGTGCTGACCGGCCCCTTCGGCAACCTTGGCACCGAGGAACTCGCCAACCTGCTTGTGCAGGTACCGAGCGCCCGCGTGCACGACGACCTCGCCAGTTGCGCGGAAGTCATCATCCAGGCTGAGCGCCGCCGCGTTGCCGAGCAGCGCGGCAAGATCCTCGCCCCCGACACCCAGGCCGGAGACCTGAACTGATGTCCAACCTGCTGAGCGCGATTCGCTCGCTGATTTTTGTCCTGGTGCTGATCGTCACCGTGATCCCCTGGGCCACCGGCGTCCTCATCCTGTCCATCTTCCGCCGCGGCGACCCGGTCTACTGGGCTTGCGCCGGCTGGCTGAAGGTCGCCGTCTGGAGCGCCCGCTTCATCTGCGGCATCCGCTGGCGCATCCACGGCATGGAGAACCTGCCGCCGGCGTCCGACCGCCGCGCCGGCGTCGTGCTGCTGTCCAAGCACCAGAGCACCTGGGAGACCTTTGCCTACCCGGCGCTGTTCAGCCACCCGCTGGCCTATGTCTTCAAGCGCGAGCTGCTCTATGTGCCGTTCTTCGGCTGGGCGATGGCGCGCATGGACATGATCCACATTGACCGCGGCCGCCGCACCGAGGCCTGGAACAAGGTGCTGACCCAGGGCAAGCGCCTGGGCGGCCAGGGCAACTGGGTGATCATGTTCCCCGAGGGCACGCGCATCGCCCGCGGCGAGGTGGGTGACTACAAGACCGGCGGCACGCGCCTGGCCATCGAGGCCGGCCTGCCCGTCGTGCCCATCGCGGCCACCGCGGCGCGCTGCTGGCCGCGCAAGAGCTTCCTGCTGCGCCCGGGCGTGGTGGACGTCTCCATCGGCAAGCAGATCCCCTCGGTCGGCCGCGCGCCGGGCGAGCTGATGGCTGAGGTCAAGGACTGGATCGAGAGCGAGATGCGCCGCCTCGACCCGGAGGCCTACCAAAACCCTCTGCCCGCCGGCGTCGCCGCCGCTCCGGCAGCGCCGGCCGCCAATCAACGCTGAACAGCATGCCCGCCAAGCGCCCGGCTCCACTCCTGCAGGACAGCCAGCTGTCGCTGTTCGATGTGACGCCGGAAATCACGCCCGCCGAGCCCGGCGCGCCGCGCTCGCGGCGGGAGCTGTGGCTGGGGCAGCACCGCGTCGGCTACGAACTCAAGCGCGCGCGCCGGCGCAGCATCGGCTTTGTCGTCGGGCCGCAGGGCCTGCGGGTCAGCGCGCCGCGCTGGGTGCCGATCGACGACATCGAGCGTGCCCTGCATCACAAGGGCGAGTGGATCTTGCGCAAGCTCGTCGAGCAGCGCGAGCGTCAGCAGCGCGTGCAGGCCTCGCGCATCGAATGGCTGGACGGCGGCCGCCTGCCCTTTTTTGGCGATGCGCTGACGCTGGTGCTGGCACCCGCGGAACGCGAGATCGTCTGGGACGCCGCCGTGCGCCAGCTGCGTCTGCCGCTGCCCCTGGGGGCGTCGGCCGAGCAGATCCGCGACCTGACCCAGGCCTGGCTGCAGGCCCGCGCCCGCGAGGATTTCCTGCCGCGCTGTCAGCGCTTTGCCGAGGCACTCGGCGTGACGATGAAGGGGCTGCGGTTGTCGTCCGCGCAAACGCGTTGGGGCAGCGCGAGTGCGGACGGCTCCATCCGCCTGAACTGGCGCCTCATCCACTTCACGCCAGCCATCATTGACTACGTCGTCGCCCACGAGCTGGCCCACCTGCGCGAGATGAACCACAGCCCGGCCTTCTGGGACACGGTGCGCTCCGTGCTGCCAGACTTCGAGCGCTCGCGCGAGGCGCTGCGTGAGGAATCCATCGTGGTTCAGTGAGCCCCTCGCCTGGTCTGGCCGCGCTGAACGCGGGCCATCCCAGTCGGTCTTGCAGACCGCGCTGCGGCAGTGCCGCAGCTCTTCGGCAGGCACATCCCGCCCACTGGGCGCGATGTGTCCGGCCTCAGCCCCCGAGGGGACGGCGATGCTTGCGGCATTGAGCCGCAAGCACATCGCCAAGTGGGCCGGCTTCGGAGCGGCCCGGCGCTCGGCCCGAAAGACGATGGCGTGTGAATATTCCCCGGCCGGTGTCATCCGCACGCAGACACGTTCAGCAACACTTCGCTCCGACGCTGTCACCACAGGTACCCCAAGCCGGCTTGAAGCTGGTGGACAGAGGGAGAGAAGGGTACCGATAGAAGGCCGAAACGCCGCCGCCGGGCTGATCCCGCGGCGGCTTTTCCTTTTCTGGCATTGGTTCAGGACGGCGCGAAGCGGTAGATGCCGTCTGCGCCCAGCTCGCGCCGGAGTTCTCCCTTCAGCCACAGCGCATGCAGGTGGGCAATCGCCTCACCCATGGCGAAGGTGGTCTGGTGCAGGTCGAGCTTGCGCTTGAACAGCACCGACAGCAGGCCGGCCGCATGGGTCGGCGCTGCGCGGCAGGCTGCCACGACTTCGGCCAGGCGGTCGACGTGGTGCTCCTGCAACTGGTCGATGCGCGCATGCAAACCCGTGAAGGGCTTGCCGTGCGAGGGCAGCACCAGCGTGTCGTCGGGCAGGTCGAGGTAGCGCTCGAGTGAGCTCAGATAGAGCGTCAGCGGATCGGCCTCGGGCTCGACGTCGACGACCGACACATTGGTCGAGATGCGTGGCAGCACCATGTCGCCGCTGATCAGCAGCTTGGCTTCCGCGCAGAACAGGCTGATGTGCTCGGGCGCATGGCCGTAGCCGGCGATGCAGCGCCAGGTCTTGCCACCGATGTCGATCTGGCTGCCGTCCATCAGGCGCCGGTAGCTGGACGGCACGGCCGGCACCATCTTGGGGTAGTAGTCGGCGCGGGCGCGGATCTTCTCCAGGGAATCGGGATCGGTCAGTCCATGGCTGCCGAAGAAGGCCGCCGCCGAGGCGCCGCCCATGCCTACCGTCGAACCGCTGGCCAGGCGCGCGAGGTTGTAATCTGTCGCGCTCATCCACAAGCGGCAATTCCACTTCTCGGTCAGCCAGTGGCCAAGGCCGAGGTGGTCAGGGTGGAAGTGGGTTGCGATGACGCGCAGCACCGGCAGGCCGTCCAGGCGCTCGGCAAACACGGTCTCCCAGTTGGCGCGCGTCTCGTCACTGGCGATGCCGCAGTCGACGATGGTCCAGCCCTCTCGCCCGTCGATGCGGTCACGCAGCAGCCACAGGTTGATGTGATCCAGCGCAAAAGGCAGGCCCATGCGCACCCATCGCACGCCGGGCGCGAGGTCCAGCGCCTCGCCGGGGCCGGGCAGGGTGTCACCCAGGGGGTAATGCAGTTCGGATTCGCGTGCGTTGGCCATGGTGCTGCTCGGCTCGATTTAGACTGACGTTTACGTCAATTGAGTGTAGCCATGCCCTCCCGCAAGTCTGTCTCCGCCGCGACCGAGGCCGCCCAGCCGACCTTCACCATCACCGAGCTCGCGGCCGAGTTCGACATCACCCCGCGCGCCATCCGCTTCTACGAGGACATGGGCCTGCTGGAGCCCGGCCGCAAGGGCCGCAACCGCGTCTACACGCCGCGCGACCGCACGCGTCTGAAGCTGACCCTACGCGGCAAGCGCCTGGGGCTGCCGCTGCAGGAGATCAAGCAGCTGGTCGACATGTACGACAGCCAAGCCAGCGCCGCGCCCCAACTGCGGGCGTTCCTGGCCATCCTGGCGCAGCACCGCAACCAGCTGGAGCAGCAGCGCCACGACATCGAGGTGACGCTGGCCGAGATCCAGCAGCACGAGAAGCGCTGCCGCGCCCTCCTGGCCGGCAAAGCGTGACGCCTGGTCGGCAGAACCGGCAATTTTTCGTCTGAAGCGGCACAAACCGTGCTGCGGCCATTTGTAACCCTCACTAGAGTCCGGCGCTGGCTGCAGTCTCCTGCCGCCGGCCGAATCGTCTTCGTGGAGCTGTCATGACACTTGGACCGCGCCCCTCTTTGGCGCTTGCCCTGCCCGCCATTGCGGGAGCACTGCTGTTGCTGGCCCAACCGGCCCGCGCCCAACAAGACCCGCCCAAGCCGGATCTTGAGCGCGCGCAGAAGGCCGCCGACGCGGTTTTCCACTGGATCAAGCTGAACGCGGACAAGGGCGCCAACCGCAAGCCGCCGGCCCCTGCAGCAGCACCTGCACCTGCTCCTGCGCCCAAGAAAGCTGCCGCACCGGTGGCTGCCGCGCCGCGGCCTGCGCCGGCATCCGAACCGAGTGCCCCTCCTGTGGCAGCCACGGTCGCCGCTGCGCCGGCGCCGGTCACATTGGCCGCCCAGCCGGCACCTGAACCCGAACTTGATCGCACGCCCGTGGTGCTCGCCGCCGCCGCGCCCACGCCCGCACCGGCCGCACCGATGGCCGCCGCCGCACAGGTGGCGCAGCCGCCCGCCCAACCTGAGCCGCAGGCGCCGGAGGAACGCGAGGAGCCGCTGAAACTCGTCTCCAAGGTCGACCCGACGTTGCCGCGCCAGTTGCAGCAGGGCACGTTCCGCAACGGCTTCGCGCAGGTGCAGTTCACGGTCGGCACCGACGGCTCGGTGCAGCAGGCCTCGGTCATCAAGGCCACCCATTCCCGCCTGGGCAATGCCGCCGTCGACGCCGTGCGCCAATGGCGTTTCGCGCCGCTGCGCAAGTCCCGCGAGGCGGCCGTCGAAGTCGCCTTCAAGAACGACACCGAATAAGGCCTGCGGACGCGGCGGCAAGCGCCCTGTTTCAGGCTCGGGCGTACACGGGTTGACGCCGCGATGGCGGCCATCGATGCTCTGCTGAGCCGCCAGAAGTCCTGCGGCAAAACCAGGGAGTTCCCATGTCCTACCGTCTGCTCGCCCGCATGCTCGCGGGCTTTGGTCTTTGTGCCGCCTTGTCGGCCTCGGCCGGCCCCTATTCCGGCCTGTTCGTCTTTGGCGACAGC
The DNA here is from genome assembly GCF_001425165.1 of Pelomonas sp. Root405. Classification (GTDB taxonomy): domain Bacteria; phylum Pseudomonadota; class Gammaproteobacteria; order Burkholderiales; family Burkholderiaceae_C; genus Pelomonas. Next base: position 427,572 of record NZ_LMDU01000001.1, on the reverse strand, counting down.
CTCTCGGACAGCGGCAACAACGCGCTGTTGCTGACACCCGCCTACGGCGGCACGCTGCCGACCGTCGTCGTGGCGAACGATGCCTTCTACAGCCAGCTGCCCTCCAGCGCCGGCACCTACTCCAACGGGCCCGTCTGGACGCAGTACCTGGCGCAGTCGCTGGGCCTCACGTTGTTGCCCTCGGTGGCCGGCGGCACCAACTTCGCCTTCGGTGGCGCGCAGACCGGCATGAACGGCGGTGACGTGCCGCAGATCCCGGGCTTCCCGTTCAGCATGCGCACGCAGCTCGACATCTATCTCAACGGCGCCGGCAACATCGCCGACCCGAATGCGCTCTACGTGGTCGCTGGTGGCGGCAACAACGTGCGCGTGGCGCTGGAGGCCATCGCTGCCGGGGCGGACGCCAACGCGACCGTCGGCGCCACGGTGGCCAACTACGCCGCCGACATGGCCGGCCTCGTGGCCAGCCTGAAGCTGGCCGGCGCCCAGCATGTGCTGGTGATGAACACGCCCAACTTCGGCCTCACGCCGCTCGCCAATGCGATGGGCATCGGCGCCGAGGCCACGGCACTCAGCTTCGCCATGGATGCCGCCCTCGCAGGCGCGCTGGCCGGCAGCGGGGTGAAGAGCTTCGACATGTTCAGCTTCCTGACTGCCACGGTGGCGGCCAACGAAGCGGCCGTGGCACTCGGCAATCCGCCTGCCTTCAGCAACTGGACCAACGCCTGCGCAGCTGGGATCAACAACTGCGACCTCGACACCGCGCTGTTCTGGGACGCCATCCATCCGACGACGCTGGCCCACCAGCAGCTCGCCAACGCCGTGCTGGCCGTGGCCGTCCCCGAGCCCGGTGCGGCCGCGATGCTGGCTCTCGGCCTGGCCGTCATCGTCCTAGGCGCCCGGCGCCGGGCACGCGTCCAGCAAGGCTGACATCGCCTCCAGAAACACCCGGGTGCGCAGCGGCATCAGCCGCCGCTCCGGGAACACGGCCCAGCAGATCGAGCCGGGCAGGTGCCAGTCCGGCAGCAAGCGCTGCAGCGTGCCCAGCTCGACCGAATGGCGCACCAGCAGGCGGTCCACGCCGGCAATGCCCACGCCGCTGAGTGCCAGTTGCGCCAGCAGGCTGGGCGAGTTGGCCAGCGTGCGCTGCGCCGGTCGGGCCAGGTGCGGCTCGGCGCCATCGCGCTGCAGCTGCCAGGGCACCGGCTCGCCGGTGCGCGTCAGCAGCATCAGCGCATGCATGTTGTCGAGCGCCTGGGGCAGCAGCGGCTCGCCGACCCGTTCCAGGTAGCCAGGCGAGGCGTACAGGCCCCAATGCGTCGTCGCCAGCCGGCGCGCGGCGAGCTGGCTGTCCTCGCCGAGCTGGCCCATTCGGATGGCGAGGTCGAAACCCTCGCCGATCAGGTCCACGCGCCGTGGCGTCAGGTCCAGCTCCAGCTGCACTTCCGGATAGTTCAGCGCGAACTCGGCCAGCATGCCCGCGGCCACGCGCTCGGCAAAGTCCGCCGGCATGCTCACGCGCAGCCGCCCGCTCGGCTTTTGCTGCCGATGCAACGCCAGCGCCAGCGCGCCGTCCACTTCGGCCGCCACGGCCCGCGCATGTTCCAGCACGCCGGCGCCGAAGTCCGTCAGCGTCAACTTGCGCGTCGTGCGCTGCAACAGCTTCTCGCCCAGCCGGGTTTCCAGCGCCGCAATGCGCCGTGACACGGTGCTCTTGGGCCAGTGCACGCGCTCAGCGGCGCGGCTGAAGCTGCCGGCGTCCATCACACGGGCAAACAGCAGCAGGTCGTCGGCGTCGGATTCCACTTTTGGCCCCATTGATCCATTGACGGAACAATCTTATGCAAATCGACGACTTCTGCAGTTGATTGCCACTGCCTAGAGTTCATTCCATCGCAACCCGCTACCCGGAGCCCCGAATGAACATCCTGCAAATCAACGCCAGCGCCCGCCGTGCCACCGACGACCAAGGTTCGGTCTCTACCCGGCTGGCCAATGAACTGACCGCCGGCCTGCGCGCTGGCAACCCAGCCGCCACCGTCACCGTGCGCGACCTGACGCTGACGCCGCAGCCCGTGCTCGACGAAGTGGCGCTCGGCGCCCTCTTCACGCCGGCCGACCAGCGCAGCCCCGAACAGGCCGCCCGCGTGGCGCTGGACGATGCGCTGATCGCCGAGCTGCAGGCCGCCGACACCGTCGTCATCGGCGTACCGATGTACAACTTCAACGTCACGGCGCAGTTCAAGAACTGGATCGACGCGGTGGCCCGCGCCGGCGTCACCTTCAAGTACACCGAGAAGGGGCCGGTCGGCCTGGTGACCGGCAAGAAGGTGTTCATCGTCACCAGCCGCGGCGGCATCCACCGTGACCAGCCCAGCGACCAGATGACGCCCTATCTGCGCACCGTGCTGGCCTTCCTGGGCATGACCGACGTCGAGTTCGTCTACGCTGAAGGCATGGCCTTCGCGGCCGAACAAGGCTTGGCCAACGCCCGTTCGCAAATTACTCAACTGCTCGCCGCTTAAGGAATCGCCATGAGCACCGTCGCCCCCACCCTGTTGAACCAGCCTCGCGAAGTCGAGCGCCTGGTCGCCGGTCAGCCGACCAGCGACGGTGCCGGCGTCAAGCTCAACCGCGTGCTGACGAACAACCTGCAGCGCCGGCTGGACCCCTTCCTCATGCTCGACGCCTTCGGCACGGACAACCCCGACGACTACATCGCCGGCTTTCCCGACCATCCGCACCGCGGCTTCGAGACCATCACCTACATGCTCGCCGGCCGCATGCGCCACCGCGACTCGGCCGGTAACGAAGGCCTGATCAGCGACGGCGGCGTGCAGTGGATGACCGCCGGTCGCGGCGTCATCCACAGCGAGACGCCCGAGCAGAACGAAGGCCGCATGGCCGGCTTCCAGCTCTGGCTCAACCTGCCGGCCAAGGACAAGCTGCGCGACCCGTGGTACCGCGACGTGGCCAGCCACGAGGTGCCGGAGTTCGAGCGCGATGGCGTGAAGACGCGTGTCATTGCCGGCACCAGCCATGGTGTGACCGGCGCCGTGCAGCGCGACAGCACCGAGCCGCTTTACCTCGACCTGCACTTCGCGCCCGGTGCCCGCTTCGAGCAGCCGCTGCCGCCCGAGTTCAACGCCTTCGTCTACGTGTACGAAGGCGCGTTGAAGTTCGACAGCGGTTGCCAGCAGCCCGAGGGACGCATGGCCATCCTTGCCAACACACCCGGCAGCGACGGCGTGCGCCTGCAGGCCAGCGACAAGCCGACCCGCGCACTGCTGATCGCCGGTAAGCCGCTGGGCGAGCCCATCGCGCAGTACGGGCCCTTCGTCATGAACACCGAGGCCGAGCTGGTGCAGGCGGTGCGCGACTTCCAGGCTGGCAGGCTGGCCTGATCGAATGGACCGCCTGCAGGCCATGGAGGTCTTCGTCGCCGTCGTCGACAGCGGCGGCTTCGCGGCGGCGGCGCGCAAGCTGGACCTGTCCGCCCCGGTCGTCACGCGCGCCGTGGCCGAGCTGGAGGCGCGCCTCGGCGTGCGGCTGCTGACGCGCACGACCCGCGCGGTGCGCCTGACCGAGGCCGGCGCCCGCTATGCCGAGGACTGCCGGCGCATCCTGGCCGACGTGGGCGACTCGGAGGCCGCCACCAGTGGCAGCCGCAGCCAGTTCAAGGGCTTGCTCAGCGTGACGGCGCCGGTGCTGTTCGGCAACCTGCATGTGACGCCCATCGTCACGGACTATCTGCAGCGCTACCCGGACGTCGACGCGCAATGCGTCTTCGTCGACCGCGTCGTCAACCTGGTCGACGAGGGCCTGGACGTGGCCGTGCGCATCGGCGAGCTGCCCGACTCCGCGCTGCGTGCCATCGGCGTTGGCCAGGTGCGGCGCATGCTGCTGGCCTCGCCCAGCTACATCGCCCAGCATGGCCGACCGCAGCGGCCCGAGGATCTGTCCGGGCACACGCTGATCCATCCCACCCAGGTGGCGCCCTACCCGGAATGGCGCTTTGCCGAAGGCGGCCGGCCGCTGGTGCAGCGCATCCGGCCACGGCTGCGCACGACGACCAACGATGCCGCCCGCTCGTTCGCGCTGGCGGGGCTTGGCATCGTGCGCCTGCTCAGCTACCAGGCCGCCGATGCACTGGCGCGTGGCGAGCTGCTGCCGGTGCTGGAGAGCTTCGAGTTGCCGCCTGTCCCCGTCCACATCGTGCACCACGAGGGGCGGCACATGACGCAGAAGCTGCGCGCCTTCATCGACCTGGCGGTGGACAGCTTGCGCGCGAATCCGGCCTTGCGTTAAGCCGGCAGGTTCTCCCGCGCCCAGTCGCGGAAACGCCAGCGCAGCGGCAGGACATCGCGCAACCAATACCCCTCGTCGAGCTGGAAGCGCCAGGCTCGCTCCGCGTCGTCGAGTGCTGCCAGCTCCGGGCCATCCCAGACGATCTCCGCCCGCCCCGTCAGCGTCAGCAGGTCGCCGCGCTCGAAGTCGATGAAGAGCAGGCCGGCGCGCCCATCGATCTGCAGGTTGCCTAACGTCATGAACATGCGGTTGCCCGAGTAGTCGGGCACCAGCAGCGTCCGTTCGTCCTCCTGCATGACGAAGCCGGCGGGGCCGCCCCGGTGAGACACATCCGCGCCGGCGCCGCCCGCATGCGTGGCGACGAACACCGTGTCGGCGGCGGCGATCAGCCAGGCCGCGTCGTCGCCCAGTTCCGTCATGCGCTCGATGGCACGCGGCCGCGTGTCGGCCGCATCGCGCACCCAGTCGACCTCGCGGCCCTGGATGTATTGCGGGCAATTGCCCACCGTCTGCTCGACCTGCAGCCGCAAGCCTGAAGCCTCGACCGCCACCAGCTTGCCGTTGACGCGGTTGCGTCGGCGCGTGTGCAGCTCGATGCCCAGCAGCCCGAGCGACGCGCCCGGCGTCATGCCGGCCGCGGCCGGATCACCAGGGATGGGCATGGCAGCGAAAGTCAGATGTGAGGCATCCGGCGCCTGCACAAAGCCCGGCGGCCCGACCAGCAGCGTGGCCCAGGGCCGGCCTGCGGGGTCCACGCTGCCGGCCAGCATGAAGGGCAGTTGCTCGTAGAAGCGCTGGTGCTGCTCGGGCATGTGGTCGCGCACGACCCGCGGACCGATCTCGGCCATGCGCTCGGCGACGCCCAGGCGCGCCTGCACGGCGACCTCGCCGGCATGGAAGGTCTGTGCATTCATGGCAGACCTCAGGCTGCGGCGCGCAGGCCGGCGGCAGTGGTCTTGAAAGGCACGAAGCCCGGTAGCGCCTCGATGCGGGCCAGCCAGGAACGCAGCGCGGGGTACGGCGCCAGATCGACATTGCCCTCGGGCGCATTGACGATGTAGCTGTAGCCGGCGATGTCGGCCAGCGTCGCGTGATCGCCGACAAGGAAGGACCGCTTCGACAGCTCGCCCTCCATCACCTTGAACAAGCCATGGGCACGGCCGATGACCTCGTCGGCATCGAGGCGCGCGCCGAACACGGTGACCAGGCGAGCCGCCGCCGGGCCGAAGGCGATGGGGCCGGAAGCCACCGACAGCCAGGCCTGCACCGCCGCCCGGCCGGCGGCGTCCTGCGGCAGCCAGCGGCCGGCGGCGTCGTACTTGCTGGCCAGGTAGACGAGGATGGCCGTGCTGTCCCAGACAAAGTGGCCGTCGTCCTCCAGCAGCGGCAGCTGGCCGAACGGATGGCGGGCGATGAACTCGGGTGTCTTGTGCGCGCGGGTGGCGAAGTCGATGTCGACGAGTTCATGCGGCAGGCCCAGCAGGGACAACGCCAGTTCCGCGCGGTGGGCATGCCCTGACAGGGCATGGCGGTACAGCTTGAGGGTCATGAGGGCTCCTTGGAAAGCAACAAGGCTCACTGTGCCGAGCCGCCTGCCATCGCGAAAGGGCGCGCGCCGCAAGCCACTCTTTCGGCGCCTGACGGCAATCGCCGCGCCGCACAATCCCAGTCCATGGACCCACGCCGCCACAGCCCCGCCGCCGAACGCAACGGCCCGCCCATCCTGGCCGCGTTGCACCGCCTGCTGCCGCCCACGGGCGTGATGCTGGAAATCGCCAGCGGCACCGGCCAGCATGCGGCCTTTCTCAGCGAAGGATTGGCCGACTGGCAATGGCAGCCGAGCGACTTCGATACCGCATCGCTGCCCTCCATCTCGGCGTGGTGCGACGGCCTGGCCCGCGTGCGCCCACCGATCACGCTGAACGTGCTCGACGCCGCCTGGCCCGGCGTGCCCGCGCAGGTCGACGCCATCTACTGCGCCAACATGATCCACATCGCGCCCTGGGCCTGCACGGCCGGGCTGATGCGGGGCGCAGCGCGCCACCTGGCGGCCGAGGGCCTGCTCATCACCTACGGGCCCTACCTGCTCGACGACGAGCCGACGGCGCCCAGCAACCTCGCCTTCGATGAGGACCTGCGCGCTCGCAACGCCAGCTGGGGCATCCGCCGGCTGGCAGACGTTGCCGCAGAAGCGGCCACGGCGGGCCTGCGGCTGCGCGAGCGCATCGACATGCCGGCCAACAACAAGCTGCTGGTCTGGGCTCGCCTAACTCGCTAGACCCGCGGCCACGTGGTCGCCGAACGCCTTGGCCTTGCCCGACAGCCGCCGCTGCGGCGGGCTGACGAGGTGCATGGGCAGGGCCCGCCCGCGCCAATGCGGCAGCGCCACCTGCACCTTGCCGCTCGCCAGTTCGTCCTGCAGCAGCCAGCCCGGCGAATAGGCCAGGCCCATGCCCGCCAGCACGGCCTCGCGCACCGCCTCGCCGCTGTTGCTGCGCAGGCGCCCGGCCACGCGCACGCTGGCCGGGCTGCCGACGGGTGCGGACGCGCCCGGCTCCGCCTCGAAGGCCCACACCGGGCCGGCGCGCAGCTCGGTGAAGACGATGCAGTCATGCTGCTGCAGGTCGGCCGGCTCGGCCGGCGGTGCGATGCCCCGTTCCTCGAAGTAGCCCCGCCGCGCCACCACGGCACGGCGCACGGTGCCGATGCGCCGCGCCACCAGGCCCGAGTCCGCCAGCTCGCCGATGCGCACCGCGACATCAATGCCATGCTCGACCAGGTCGATGTAGCCATCGTCCAGCCGCAGGTCCACCTTCACGTCGGGATGCGCAGCCAGGAAGCTGTGCACCAGCGGCATCAGCTTCATGCGGCCGAAGCTGGCCGACGCCGCCACGCGCAGCCAGCCCTGCAGCCGGTGCTCGCCCGCGCGCAGCTCGCTCTCGGCCTCGGCAATCTCGGCCACCAGCCGCCGCGCCTGCTCCACATAGCGCTCGCCCGCGTCGGTCAGCTTGAGCGCCCGCGTGCTGCGCGACAGCAGCTGCGCGCCCAGCTGCTTCTCCAGCGCCGCCACCTGCTTGCTGACGGCGCTCTGCGTGCTGCCGAGCTCGCGCCCCGCGGCCGAGAAGCTGCCCAGCTCGACCACCCGCACGAGGGTCTGCATTGCCTGCAAACGGTCCATCTCTCTTCGCCTTCCATGCCTGATTGGAATAAATCTTAGGCAATCCGGCCGGCTACCGCTTTGCCTGAGCGGCAATCACAGTGAAGTCACTCAACCACTCCACGGAGCTTTCTGCATGACTTCACCCATCGTTCTCATCACCGGCGCCCTGTCCGGCATCGGCCGCGCCACCGCGCTTGCGTTTGCCAAGGAAGGTGCCACCGTCGTCGCCAGCGGGAGGCGCGAAGCCGAAGGCCAGGCGCTGGTGGCCGAACTGCGCGCGGCCGGCGCGCCCGCTGCGGCCTTCATCCGCGCCGACGTGCGCCATGAAGCCGAAGTGCGCTCTCTCGTCGAGCAGACCGTCGAGCGCTTCGGCCGGCTGGACGTGGCCGTCAACAACGCCGGTATCGAGGGCGACTACGGCCCTATCAGCGAGACCACCGACGCGAACTACGTGGCCGTCTTCGACACCAATGTGCGCGGCGTCGTGAACTCGCTGAAGCACGAACTGCGCGTGATGCAGGCCCAGGGTGGCGGCAGCATCGTCAACGTGTCGTCCGTGCTCGGTCGCGTCGGCTACGCCGGCTTCGGCGTCTACACGGCCAGCAAGCACGCGGTGGACGGCCTCACGCGCACCGCGGCGCTGGAAGGCGCGGCCCACGGCGTGCGCGTCAACGGCGTGGCGCCGGGCCCGGTCGACACGCCCATGCTCAATCGCCTCACTGGCAACGACGAGGACGCCAAGGCGCAGATGCTGGCTGGCATGGTCGGCAAGCGCGCGGCCGCACCCGACGAGATCGCCCAGGCCATCGTCTTCCTGGCGGGCAACCGCTCGCGGTTCCTGACGGGGGAGACCGTGGCGATCGACGGCGGGCATTCGGCCGGTTGAGCGGCCTGCAGCGCTCGGCACAACGCCACCGCCGGCAAACTTTTGCCATCCGACGCTCCCCGCCCTAACCTGGCAACGACGCGCAAGTTCAAGCCCGGGGAGTGACAAAAGATGGAATGGCGTTTGGCGAGGATGATCCGTCGGCGTGGCGCGGCGGCGGTGCTGCTGGCCATGTTGGCGGCCTGCGGCGGGGGTGGCGGCAGCGCTGGCGGAGGTGGTGACCCGCCGCCACCACTGCAGCTGGCCACGCCGGGCGTGTCAGTGATCAAGCTGCGCAGCGGCGCGACCAGCTGGGTGGCGCTGGCCGAGAAGGCGCGGTCACCGGAGATCCCGACCAAGCCGCAACGGCAGTTGCTCATCTCGCAGGCCGACGGACGCAGCCTGCGGCTGAGCCACCTGCCGCCCGATGGCTGGTCGCTGCTGGACTTCGCGCTGCATGCCTCGGGCGAGATCAGCCTGCTGCTGGCCAGCGACCGCGAGCTGCGCCTGCAGCGGCTGTCGGCCATCGGTCAGCCGCTGCGCGACCAGCCCTTCGTCGACCTGCAGGTGGCCACCGACGCCTTCGTCGGCGACCCGCTGTCTGGGCGCGACCACCAGTCGCTGCTGCCCCACTACACGCGCGACGCCGCCCGCCTGGCAGCCATCGGCGAGGACGTGGCGCTGGCCTTCCGCTCGGGGCGCCACGCCGTCGTGCTGCACCGCCTCGCCTACACGGCGACGGATGGTTTCGCCAAGCAATGGCGCCGCCTGGTCGAACCGGGCGTCTTCATCGGCGCGCGCTTCATCACCTCCGGCACATTCGACCCCTTCAAGAGCCTGGACCAGCAGTGGCGCGTCGCGCTGGATGCCGATGCGCAGGGCCGCATCGCCGTGGCGGTGAGCCTGCACGACACCGACCTGCTCGATGGCCACCGCCAGCATTTCGGTGAGGCCCTGGACCCGGCCGTCGCCAACGGCCTGCTGCTGAGCCAGTTCAACGGCAGCGGGCAGCGCCTCGGCACGGCCCTCATCGACACCCGCCAGCGCTCGGAGCTGCATGCGCTGCGCTGGGTGGGCGACCAGGTGGCTGTTGCTGGCCGCGTGCGCACTTTGCAGACCCCGGAAGGCTGGGATGGCTTCCTGGCGCTGGTGCCAGCCGGCGCCACGGCGGCCTCGGCCTATCGCGTGCTGCACGCCGATGCCGGCGACGTGGTCTTCGATGTCGCCCTGCGCAGCGACGGCCGCCTGCTGGTGGCCGGCAGCACCGGATACACCCAGAACCCCGCGGGCGCCAGCATCTCGGAAGACGCCAAGCCGCTGCTGGGCCTGTTGTCGGCAGACGGGCAATGGCAGCAACGCATCACGCTGGTGGCCGGCCCGCGCCACAACCAGCTGCGGGCGCTGGCATCGCGCGCCGATGGGAGCTGGCTGCTCGGCGGCATGGACAACGGGCCGGGCACGCATTCGGCCGATGCGAACACGGCGCTGCTGACGGCGGACGGGTATCTGCGTGAGCAACGGCTGTGAAAGCAGTAGGTTGGAGCGAGCTTGCGAACCCCAACATGAGGCCGCCGCACAGCGTTGGGGTTGGCAACCCAACCTACCGGGCTGCGGTGTCTGCGTTGCATGGATGCTTTGGCAGAGAACGCGCCTCATCGCTGCATTGCCGGGAGTCCCGCCCGGCGGCGGGGTAACTTTCTTCTGCGGGGCCAGAAGAAAGTCACCAAAGAAGAGGCCCTGAACCGCACACCATCACCACATGCACGCGCTGCGCCGTGCAACAGCCGCTCGTTGAGCGGGAAGACGCGAACCGCTTCGCTCTCGCTGCTGACCTTATGACGAGGGCCATGGTGCCCGCTTCAGGTCGCTCAACGCGCGGCTGCACGCCGGGCTCACCAGGAATACAGCGTCGCTGGGGCGACGCCCCGGTGGATGCTGCACAGCGACACGTCGCCCGAGCGACGCTCTTGGGCTTTCTCGTGAGCACGGCGTGCAGCCGCGCGTTAAGCGGGCAGGTGGTGCGATGGATGCTGCTGGTGATAGGGACAGCAGCGAGAGCGCAGCGGGTCGCGTCTTCCCGGCATGGAGGCGCTTGTTTTCGCGCGCCGCTCCTGGCGCCGCGATGCTCGTGTGCGGTTCAGCGCCTCTTCTTTGGTGACTTTCTTCTGGCGCCGCAGAAGAAAGTTACCCGCCCGCCGGGGCGGACTCCCGGCATCACGGCACCGAGTCAGAAGGCTCATCGCAGACACACCCTCAACCGTAGTGTTTCGCGTCGCTCTTGTTGGGGTTCACTACGCTCACCTCAACCTACAGGCTCCAAGTCGAGACGCCACAGCTCCCAACCAATACGCGTAACTCGCCTCCTCCCCCGGCCAGTAGAAGCACCCAGCTTCAATCAGTGCCGCTGAAAGTTCAGTGTCGGTGAGGCCCGCGGCGGCAAGGCGTCCAAGGTGATCCACGACTACTTCCAACTCCGCTGGCGACGTGGCTTCTGCGTACTCATCAACGATCATCCACCACACACCCGGTGCAACATCCATGGTGAACAAGCCAAGCAATGGATGCAGAAGGGGGGAATATGCATGGTGCCCTTGAATATCTGCATCGCCGAAGCGACTAGTCCTTGCGTCCCGCACCGAGATACGTCTCGATGACCCTCGGGTCCGCCGCCAACTGATCCGCCGGCCCGCTGAGCCCGAACTCCCCCGTCTCCAGCACATGCCCGTGGTCGGCCACGCGCAGCGCGGCGCGGGCGTTCTGCTCGACGAGCAGGATGCTGACACCGCTCGCGCGCAGGTCGTCGACGATGGCAAAGATCTCGCGCACGATCAGCGGCGCCAGGCCCAGGCTGGGCTCATCCAGCATCAGCAGCTTCGGCTGGCCCATCAGCGCGCGGCCCAGTGCCAGCATTTGACGTTCACCGCCCGACAGCGTGCCAGCCGCTTGCTCGCTGCGCTCCTTCAACCGCGGAAAGCGCGCGTAGACGCTGTCCAGCCCGTCGCGCCAGCGCTTGTCGCCCAGCTTCTTCGGCCGCCAGCCGCCGAGCAGCAGGTTGTCTTCCACCGTCATCGTGCCGAACAGCTCGCGCTTCTCAGGCACCAGGGCCAGGCCGGCCATGACGCGTTCTTCGAGCGTCAGCCGGGCGATGTCCTCGCCCGCAAATCGCAGCGCCGAACTGCGCGACGGGATCAGGCCCATCAGCGCACCGAGCAGCGTGGACTTGCCGGCACCGTTGGGGCCGATGACGGTGACGACGCTCTTCTCCTGCGCCGAAAAGCTCAGCCCATGCAGCACCTCCGCACGGCCATAACCGGCGTGCAGGTCAGCCACCTCAAGCAGCGCGCTCATTCCTCCGCCCCCAGATAAGCCGCACGCACCGCCGGGCTGGCCTGCACCTCGGCCGGTGTGCCTTCCATCAGCCAGCGGCCGAACTCCATGACGACGATGCGGTCGGTGAGCTTCATGACGAAGTCCATGTCGTGCTCGACCAGCAGCAGCGACAGGCCTTCGGCCTTGAGCTGCCGCAGGACCTCGGCGAGCGCTTCCTTCTCCTGGTGGCGCAGGCCGGCGGCGGGTTCGTCCAACAGCAGCAGGGAAGGGTCGCTGGCCAACGCACGCGCGATCTCGACCAGGCGCTGCGGACCCAGGGCCAGGTTGCCGGCCAGCTCATGCGCCTGCCCTTCGAGGCCGATGCGGCGCAGCTGGCGCATCGCTTCGGCGCGGGCTTGCGCCTCCTCGGCACGGTCGGTGCGCAGCATGGCGCTCAGCGTGCCGCTGCGGGTGCGCAAGTAGGTACCCAGCGCCACGTTCTCCAGCACCGTCATGTCGGGCACCAGCTTGACGTGCTGGAAGGTGCGGCTGAGGCCGGCGCGGGCAATGTCGCGGCTCTCGCGACCGTCGACGCGCTGGCCCAGCAGCTCGACCTCACCGCGCGTCAGCGGCAGCACACCGGAGACGAGGTTGAAGGTGGTGCTCTTGCCAGCGCCGTTGGGGCCGATGAGGCCGACGATGTCGCCGGTGGCCACGGCAAAGCTGATGTCGTTGACGGCCACCAGCCCACCGAACTCCTTGCGCACGGCGCGCACGTTCAGCAGCGGCGCGCCGCGCGCCGGGTGGGCGCGCGAACTCAAGGGCGGCGCCGCGTCGTCCACCGGGCGGGCGCGCGTTGCCGGCAGCCAGCGCGAGATCAAGGGCCACAGGCCATCTGGCGCAAAGCGCAGCACCAGCACCAGCACGACGCCGAAGACGATGATTTCGTAGTTGCCCGAGCCGCCAAAGACCAGCGGTAGCACGACCTTGAGCTGGTCCTCGGCCAGCTTGACGAGCGCCGCGCCGGCGAAGGCGCCGCCCACCGTGCCGATGCCGCCGACGACGGCCATGAAGAGGTATTCGATGCCGAACTTGATGCCGAAGGGCGAGGGGTTCACGCTGCGCTGCATGTGCGCATACAGCCAGCCCGACACCGAGGCCAGCAGCGCCGCGATCACGAACATGATGAGCTTGTAGCGGAAGGTCGACGCGCCCATCGCCTCGGGCATGGTCGCGCCGCCGCCGCGGTTGGTGTTGAGCGCGCGCATGATGCGGCCCGGCCGCGAGTCCAGCAGCCGCGTCACCGCCAGCGCCGCCAGCAACGCGGCCAGCCAGATCAACAGGTAGATGCGGCGCTCGCTCTGAAAGCTGAAGTCGCCGATGGTCAGCGCCGGCAGGCCCAGCAGGCCGTCGTATTTACCGAGCGCCTCCAGGTTGCCAACCAGGTAGTACAGCGCCAGGCACCAGCAGATGGTGGCCAGCGGCAGATAGTGGCCCGACATGCGCAGCGTCATCGCGCCGATGGCCAATGCCAGCAGCAGCGTGACGACCAGGCCCGCCAGCAGGCCCAGCCACGGCGACATTGCCAGGGTCGCCGACAGATAGGCCGTGGCATACGCGCCGACACCGGCGAACGCCGCCTGGCCGAAGGACGTCAGGCCGCCCACACCGGTCAGCAGCACCAGCCCAAGCACGACAAGGGAGAACAGGCCGATGTAGTTGAGCTGGGTGATCCAGAAGTCCGGCACCGGGGCGAACGGCAGGACGACGAGCAGGACGGCGGCGGCCGCTGTCAGGCGGTTGCGGGTCATGTTCAGTGCTCCTCGTGGTGCGGGTCGACGAACGACCGCCACAGGAGGATGGGCAGGATCACCGTGAACACGATGACCTCCTTGAAGGCGCTGGCCCAGAAGGAACCGAAGCTCTCGATGAGCCCCACGCCGATGGCGCCGGCCAGGGCCATGGGGAAGCTGGCCAGGCCGGCAAACACCGCCGCGACGAAGCCCTTCAGGCCAATCAGGAAGCCGGTGTCGTAATAGATGGTCGTTGACGGCGAGATCAGCAGGCCCGACAGCGCGCCGATGAAGGCGGCCATCGTGAAGCTCAAGCTGCCGGCCGCGTCGCCCGAGATGCCCATCAGCCGCGCGCCGGTGCGGTTGACCGAGGTGGCGCGCAGCGCCTTGCCCATCAGCGTGCGCTCGAAGAAGATGAACATCGCCAGCAGCAGCACGATGGACGCGCCGAAGATGATCAGCGTCTGGCCGGTGAAGCTCAGCGGCCCGACGTCGAAGCGCGCCTCCCAGAAAGCTGGCGTGCGGTAGCCCTCGGCGCCGAAGAAGACCAGGCCGACGCCGGTCAGCGCGAAATGCACGCCGACCGAGACGATCAGCAGCGTCAGCACGCTGGCGCCGGACAGCGCGCGGTAGGCCAGGCGGTAGAGCAGCGGGCCCATGCAGGTGACGATGGCCAGCGTGGCGAGCACCTGCACGATCAAGCTGTGCTGCCGCTGCACGAACTGCGGCGCCACCACGGCAACGATGCAAGGAAATATCAGCGTCGACACCAGGCTGCGCGAGATTCGCATCGGCGGCCAGCGTTCACGCAGCCCCTGCACCAGGTCCAGCACCGCGACGGCGATCGCCATCAGCAACAGCAGCCACACCGTGCCCGGCACCTTGCCCATCTGCATCGCCGCCAGCGTCAGCGCACCGAAGGCGACGAACTCGCCCTGCGGGATGAAGATGATGCGGGTGACCGAAAACACCAGCACCAGGGCCAGGGCGACCAGGGCGTAGATGGCCCCGTTGGTCAGGCCGTCGAGGCCGAGGATGGCGGCAATCGTGAGGTCCATGGCGGCGCGTTCGTGGTGGCCCGCCGATGGTATCGGCGATTTGCCGACCGCACGGTCGGGATATCACCCAGAGACAGCGCAGTGCGGTCAGTCGGCAGGTTTCTCGGCGCTCGGGCGAGGCGTCTTGGCCAGCGTCCAGCGACCGCCGCCGGTCAGCTTCAGCACGCGGCGGTGGAAGCCCGCCACGGCCGCCCGGTGGGCGATGCTGATCAGCGTCGTGCCACGCTCGCGCAGGCGTTCGTAGAGGCGCTTCTGGTTGGCATCGTCCAACGCGCTGGTGGCCTCGTCCAGGATGGCCAGGCGCGGCGCATGCACCAGCAGGCGGCCGAAGGCCAGGCGCTGCTGTTCGCCGCCGCTGAGCTGCTTCTCCCAGTCCGCCGTGCGGTCCAGGCCGCCCTCGCCTTCTGCCAGATGGCGCAGTTGCACTTCGTCGAGGATCTTCAACAGGGCGTCGTCGTCCAGCTCGGACTGTTTGCTCGGGTAGATGAGCTGGCTGCGCAGCGTGCCGGTCTGCAGATAGGGCCGCTGCGGCAGGAAGAAGACGTCCTCGCGCGGCGGGTGCGCGACCTGGCCGCTGCCCTGCGTCCACAAGCCGGCAATGGCGCGCAGCAGCGAACTCTTGCCGCAGCCGCTGGCGCCGGTGATCAGCAGCGAGCCGCCTTCGGGCACCTTCAGCGACAGCTTCTCGACCAGCACGCGGTCGCTGCCGGGGGCGTGCACCGTCAGGTCCTTGATGTGCAGCTCGCGGCCTTCCTCGCGGGCGATGCCCGCCTCGGGCGGTGGGGTCTCCAGCACCTCGGCCATCACATGCAGGCGGTCGATGCCGGCGACGAAGCGAGACAGGCTCTCGAAGTTGTCGATGATCAGCGACACCGCGCCCAGCACCGCCGCGAAGGCGCCGCCGGCCTGCACCGCCTGGCCCACCTCCAGCCGACCGCCGAGCACGTCGCCGGCCAGCACCACGCAGGGCACCAGCAGGCTGAGCTGGCTGAAGCCGCGCTGGAAGAGGTTGAGCCAGAACTGCGCGCGGATCAGCTTGCGCGTGTTCAGCAGCGTGGCGCGAAGGCGCTGCTGCAGCTGGTGGCGTTCCTGCTCCTCGCCGCCGTAGAAGGCGATGGACTCCGCGTTCTCGCGCACCCGCATCAGCCGGAATCGGAAGTCCGCCTCGCGCTTGAGCTGCCAGTGGTTCAGCCGGATCAGCGGCCGACCGAACAAGCCCAGCGACAGCAGCGTGCCGGCCAGCGCATAGACGACCAGAAAGCCCACCAGCGTGTGCGACAACGACCACAGCACCGCACTGAAGGCCACCAGCTGCATGAGCGAGCCCAGCATGATCAGCAGGAAGTGCAGCGAGCGGCCGGTGAAGGTGTTGATGTCGTCGGCGATGCGCTGGTCGGGGTTGTCGATCTCGTCCGCGGCGATATGGAAATAGCGCCGCTCGCGCAGATAGCCGTCGAGGTAGCGCTGCGTCAGCCAGCGCCGCCAGTCATTGGCATAGGCGTCGCGGGCGTAGTAGTAGATGGCGAAGATCGGCACCGCGAACGCCAGGATCCACAACATCGCCCGTACCGCGTCCCAGAAGCGCGCCTCGTCGCGCGCCGCCAGCGCCGAGGTCAGCTCACCGGTCTGCTTGTTCAGCCAGACGGCGAACTGCGTCTCGGCCAGCATCAGCAGGATGATTCCGCCGAGAAAGCACCAGGCCCAGACGCGCCGGTCGCCCACCCAGTACGGCCTGGCGACGGTCATGAAGCGTTTCAGCGCGGAAGCAGGAGCGTCGGCCATGGTGTGAGCGGATGTTGTTGAGATAAGGCTAGCCGGGGCCCCTGACGCGGGTTGTCGGACGGCACGCCGAAGCGCTGCGGTCCGGCAACAAAAAAGGCGCCCCGAAGGGCGCCCCCAATCAGCTGCGACGATCAGCCGTTCTGGCCGACGACGAGCTGGTTGTTGACCTGCTTCACGCCTTCGATGGCCGCCACCAGCGTCGTGGCGCGTTCACGCGACTGCGCGTCGGGCGCCTGGCCTGACAGCGTGACCTGGCCGTCACGCGTGTCGACATTGATCTGCGTCGCCTTCAGGCGGTCGTCCACGGCAAGGGCGGCATTGACCTTGGCGGTGATGGTCATGTCGGTTGCCGCACCGCCGGCGTTGTCGGCAGCCTGGCTGGCCGAGCGCTGCATGTCAGC
Source organism: Pelomonas sp. Root405 (assembly GCF_001425165.1). Classification (GTDB taxonomy): domain Bacteria; phylum Pseudomonadota; class Gammaproteobacteria; order Burkholderiales; family Burkholderiaceae_C; genus Pelomonas. The sequence continues at coordinate 410,896 of NZ_LMDU01000001.1, read as the reverse complement.
AGCGGCGTCTCGGGTTTGCTGGCTGGCGTCGGCAACCGGTGCGTCGGAGCGCGGCATCGTGCTGGCATCCTCGGCCTGGCGACCGCAGGCGGTCAGGCCAGCAGCCAGCATCAGGGCGGCAATCAGAGGCATGCGAGTGGAGAGGTTCGGCTGTTTCATCGGGCGTCCTTTCGACAACAAAGGCCACTGGTGGCCGGTGCGGTGACTTTGGACGCGCCGACGGCCTAACTGTTTAAGTCAGCGCGCCGAATGCTTGTGGGACCACGCCGACAAGGCGGCCGCCGGGCGCTGTCCTACAACCGCCGGCGCGCCCGTCCCACGCGAAGCAGGCCGGCCGGCCGCCAGCATTCGGCCATGAAAGTCGCCGTCAAACTTGCCGGCGTCGCGCTGGCCGCAGTGGTTGCCCTGGTGGGCCTGGATCTGGCCGGCTGGCCTGGCCTAGCGCCCTGGTTGGCTGCCAAAGCCGACCGAGGCCTGGACATGGACGATGGCGCCCGGCTTCATCTGTTGTGGAACCCCCGGCTGGAAGCCGCACGCCTGAACGTCGTCGGTCAGGGCGGCGAGCCGCTGGCACAGGCGCAGGCGGTCCGCCTGAACTGGCGGTGGGGCGACGTCCGGGCCTGGCGCCGCGGTGAACCGCTGAGGCTGCGCCTGGTGGAGGCGGACGCCCTGTCGCTCAACTGGCAGCGCGATGCAAACGGCCGCACCGCCTGGCCGGTACAGCCCAGCGGCACACGCGACGAACCGGCCAAGCTGCCCCAAGTCGACCATCTCGTCATCCGCCGCGGCCAAGCGAAGCTGGACGATGCGCCGCTGCGCCTGAAGGCGGACGCGCGTTTCGCCACGGCTGCCGACGGCCGCTGGTCCGCGCAGATGCAGGGCCAGCTGCGCGATCAGCAACTGGCGCTGAAAGCCGAAGCCGGCGCTGGCCTGGCGCTGCTGGCGCCACCCGAGGCCGGCTTGCCACCGGTGCGGCTGCGCGCCGAGCTGACCCAGCGCGACGGCCGCATCGCCTTCGACGGCACGGCCGCGTCGCTGCTGGACGCCCGCGCGCTCGACGGCCAGTTGCAGGTCCGGGGCCGCTCGCTGGCCGACATCGGCAAGCCCTTCGGCATCACCCTGCCCAACACGCCCTCGGTGGACCTCAGCGGACGGTTGCGCCATGCCGCAGGCGTCTGGCAGCTTGGCGGCGCAAAGGCGCGCATCGGCCAGAGCCATCTCGGCGGGGACTTCGCCTTCGACACCCGCCCGGCGCGCTCTCAGCTCAGCGGCCTGCTGCGCGGCGGCCCGCTGCGCCTGGCCGACCTCGGCCCCGCGGTCGGCGCAGACAAGGCGCCCAGCCGCCCCGGCCGGGTGCTTCCCGACCGGCCGCTCGACCTGCCGTCGCTCAAGGCCATGGACGCGCGCGTTGCCATCGCCTTGAGCCAGCTCGACCTCGGCACCGCCAACCTGGCACCGCTCGCACCGGTGAACGCCAGCCTGGTGCTGGAGAACGGCGTGCTGCGGCTGGACAGCTTCAACGCCGGCATCGCAGGCGGCGAGGCCTCGGGCCACGCGCGGCTGGACACCGTCCAGACGCCGCCGCTGTGGCAGATCGGCCTGGACGTGCGCGGCATGGCCATCGAACGCTGGCTCAAGTTCGAGACCAAGAGCATGGGCGCCGACCCGGTGACCGGCCGGCTGCGCGCCGACGTCGACGTGCAGGGCCGCGGGCGCAGCACGGCCGAGCTGCTGGCGACGATGGACGGGCCGGTCAGCCTGCAGATCGACCGGGGCAGCATCTCCCACCTGCTGACCGAGGCGAGCGGCCTGGACGTGGCCCAGGGCCTGATGGTCTGGCTGCGTGGCGACAAAAAGCTGGAGCTGAACTGCGCCCGCTTGGACGGCCGCTTCAAGGCCGGCGTGCTGCGGCCACGCTCGGCCGTCGTCGACAACCGCGACACCCGCATCGACATCGACGGCCGCGTCAACCTGTCCGACGAGACGATGGATCTGCGCGTCGTTGCCAAACCCAAGGACTTGTCGCTGTTCTCGCTGCGCTCGCCGGTGCGCGTGCAGGGCACGCTGGCCGACCCGCGGGTGGCGCTGGAGGGCAAGTCCCTGGGTGGCAAGGCCATTGCAGCCATCGCGCTCGGCGCGCTCTCGCCGCCCGCTGCGCTGCTGGCCTTCGTCGACCCGGGCGAAGACCTGCCGCCGGTCAGTTGCGACGGGCCGGCCGATGCGCCGCGCGCCGAGCAGGGCCGGCCCGCACGCGCGGCGTCGGCGCCCTCCTACCCGGCCTCGCGGCCGGGGCCGTCACTGGCGGAGCCGCGGCGGTCCTAAATTAGCGCTGTCAGTACCCCAACAAGGAGAACCCTTCATGCTCCGTTACGCGATCATCTTTTTCGTCGTCGCCCTCGTCGCCGCCGTGTTCGGCTTCGGTGGCATTGCCGCCAGCGCAGCGGGCATCGCCCAGCTGCTGTTCTATGGCTTCATCATCCTGGCCGTCATCAGCCTGGTCGTGGGTCTGATCCGCAGATAGCGCCGGCAACTCCGAAGCCAAGCGGCCCTGATCACTCAGGGCCGCTTGGCTATTTGGGTACAACGACGATCATCGACCTCGATGCGGCTGCTCCTGGATGGCGTCGAGGAACTCGCGCAGGGTGCCGACGCACGGCCCCTCGGGGCAAAGGAAGAGGCCCTCGGCCTCGGCCGGCACATCGGCGGCAAAGCCAAGCGTGATCAGCGAATTCACTGCATCGCCGCACAGGGCAATGGTGCGGCCGCAGCGCCAGCCCATCTTCAGCAGCGCCTGCAGCTTGGCGCAGCCCGTCGGCGCTGCCCAGGCGTCAGCGTTCAAGACGATCAGGCCATCGGCCCAGTCCGCCTCGACGGGCGGCTCACCGAACTCATCATCCAGGCGCCAGTTCAGGCGGCTGACACGGGCGTCGGTCGCCAGCACGGCCAGTTCCTTCTCGCAGCTCTGCATGACCTCGGTCGTGCCGATCACGCAGATCAGAACCGTGGCCTGTTGCGCTTGCGCCGGCAGGGTCTCAGGCGGGCAATCCATGGTCGCATCCATCGTCGGCTCCAGTCGGAAGAATGCTCCGACTCTGGCGCCGCGGGCGACTCATGCGCGTGATCCTTCAGCGCAAGTCTGCGTAGGACTGCGCTGCCATGCGGGCGCGACGTTGCCCGGCGCCGTCGCGTTGCCGCCCATCGACCGCTGCGTTATCGTGCAGCTGACCAAGGACACCGCCGGGAGGGTGCATGGCAATGTCACGGAGCCGGATTTGCTGCTTTGCAGCAGCCGCGCTGTGCGCGCCGCCGGGCCATGCGCTGGCGCCCCTGGTTGACCTCAGCCTGGAAGAACTCGGCAATGTGACCATCACGTCGGCCGCCAAGCGCGAGCAGCGCCTGGCCGACGTGCCGACGTCGCTGTTCGTCATCACGGCCGACGACATCCGCCGTGCCGGCGTGACGCGCCTGCCCGAAGCGCTGCGGCTGGCGCCGAACCTGCACGTCGCCCAGGTCTACAACGGCGGCTATGCGATCACCGCGCGCGGCTTCAATGCCAACTCGGCCAACAAGCTGCTCGTCCTGATCGACGGGCGCTCGGTCTACACGCCGCTGTTCGCCGGCGTGTTCTGGGACGTGCAGGATGTGGTGCTCGACGACGTCGAGCGCATCGAGGTCAGCAGCGGCCCTGGCAGCACGCTGTGGGGCGTCAACGCGGTCAACGGCGTCATCAACGTCATCATGCGCCGGGCTTCGGAAACGCGCGGCACGCTGGCCTCGGCAGCCATTGGCAACCGCGAGCGCATGGCGCTGCTGCGCCATGGCTGGTCGCTGGGCAATGATGGCGCCATGCGCCTGCACATCAAGCGTACCGACGTGCGTGCCTCCGAGACGGCCGCCGGCACGCCTGTGGACGACGCCGGCCACCTGATCCGCGGCGGCTTTCGCGCCGACTGGGGCCGTCACGGCGGCCAGCGCGTCACGCTGCTGGGCAATGCCTACCGCGGCAACCACGGCCAGCCGGATCCGGGCAGCATCGCGTTGACAGGCATCAATTTCGCGCTCGACAACATCAGCGTGTCGGGCGCCAACCTGCTGGCGCGCTGGGAGACGCCGCTGCGCGGTGGCGAGCTCAGCGTGCAGGGCTATCTGGACCGCAGCGTGCGCGTCAACCCGCCCACCTTCGACGAGACCCTGAACATCGCCGACCTGGAGGTGCAATACACGCTGCGGCCCGCCACCGCCCACACGCTGGTGCTGGGTGCGAGCCACCGCCGATCGAACGACCGCGTGGGCCACGACGCGCCGGAGTTCGCCTTCCTGCCTGAGAAGCTCAGCCAGAGCTGGACCAGCCTGTATGCGCAGGACGAGATGGCCCTGAGCGACGCGCTGCGGCTGACGCTGGGCGCCCGTATCGACCGCAACGACTACACCGGCAACGAAATCCTGCCCAACCTGCGGCTGGCCTGGAAACCCTCGCCGGCCCATCTGTGGTGGGCCTCGGCCGCGCGCACCGTGCGTGCGCCCTCGCGGCTGGACCGCGACGCCTACGTGCCCGACAAGCCGCCCTTCATCCTCAACGGCGGCCCGGGCTTCCGCGCCGAGGTGGCCAAGGTGCTGGAGCTGGGCTACCGCGGCCAGCCGCTGTCGCCTTTGACGCTGTCGGCCACGGCTTTCCACGGGGACTACGACAGGTTGCGCACCACCGAGCTGGCGCCGAGTGGTACCGCCGTCTTCTTCGGCAATGGCATGCAGGGCCGCGTCAGTGGCCTGGAGGCCTGGGGCAGCGTGCAGACCGCCACCTGGCTGCGGCTGCACGGCGGCGTGACGCTGTTGCGCCCGCGGCTGGCGCTCAAGCCCGGCAGCGCTGACAACGCGTCGTCCGTGTCGGCCGCCGAGGGCGCGATGCCGCGGCGGATGTGGCGGCTGCGCGCCGCCTTCAACCTGCCGCGCGACGCCGAGTTCGACCTCACGCTGCGCCATGTCTCGGCGCTGCGCACGCCCGAGGTCCCGGCCTACACAGCCGTCGACCTGCGCCTGGGCGCGCGCCTCGGCGCCGACGCCGACATCGCGCTGACCGCCAGCAACCTGCTTGGTGGCCATGGCGAGTTCACGCCCGTCGAGACGCGCAGCGAGTTCCGCCGCAGCCTGGCGCTGCAAGTGCGCCTGCGCTTCGACTGATGGCGCCGGCCCTGCTCGCTCGTCGAAAGCTGCTGCTGGCGCCGCTGGCAGCCCTGGCTGCGCCCACACCGGCCCCGGCTGCCGAGGAGAACCTGGTGGAGTACCAGGTCAAGGCCGCCTTTGTCTGCAAGTTCGGCAACTACGTCGAATGGCCCGCGCAGGTCATGGGTGGAGCCGGCGATCCCTTCCGTATCGGCCTGCTGGGCAGCGAGGCGGTGCTGGAAGAGTTCCGCCGCACCGCCGCGGCGAGTTCCGTCGGCGGCCGGCCCATCGAGGTTCACCCGCTGCACCGCCCCGAGCTGCCCGATGGGCTGCATGCCGTCTTCGTCACACGGGCGATGTCGGCGCACGCCGCGGCTATCGTCGCCGCGGCACGCGGCCGGCCGGTGCTGACCATCACCGAGCTCGATGCGACCCCGAGCACCGGCATGGTCAATTTCATCGTTGTCAACGACAAGGTGCGCTTTGACATCTTGTTGCCGGCGGCATCGCAAAGCGGCCTGAAGATCAGCGCACGCCTGCTGGGCGTGGCTCGGCGGGTCGAAGGTAGGTGATGCGGATGTTCAAGCTGTCCCTTCAACGCCGACTGCTCGGCGTCACGATGCTGACGTCGCTGGTGGCCTTGCTGGTCGCGCTGAGCGCGATGGTGGCCTATGACCTGCACGCCTATCACGCGGGCTGGACGGCGGACCTGAAGGCCCAGGCCGAGTTGCTCGGCCATTCAACCGCGCCGGCGCTGGAGTTCGACGATGTCAAGGTGGCCCGCGAGAACCTGGCGCTGTTGCGCACCCAGCCGCGCGTGCGTGCCGCGGCGGTGTATGGCAGCAAGGGCGAGATGTTCGCGTCCTACGCCGCAGAAGGCTCCGCGGCGGCCCTGCCGGCCCGGGCCGACGTGCGCGCCGTGCAGCGCGGGGAGCGCGTGGAGCGGGTCGAGCGCGACATCGCCGTGGCCCTGCCCATCGTGCAGGACGGGCGCACCATCGGCAGCGTCTACCTGCGCGCCGAATACGCGCTTTATGACCGCGTGCTGAGCTATCTGGGCATTGCGGCCATCGTCGCCGCCGTGGCCCTGGGCATCGCGCTGCTGCTGTCGTCGCGGCTGCAACGCGCCGTCGTGCAGCCCATCCTGGCCATCAGCGACGTGGCGCGCGACGTCATGCAGCGCCAGGACTATTCGCGCCGCGCGCCGAAGGTCACCCAGGACGAGGTCGGCGTGCTGGCCGATTCCTTCAACGGCATGCTGGCCGAGATCGAACGCCATTCGCGCGAAGTGCTGCGCCTGAACGAGCAGCTGGAGGCGCGGGTGCGCGAGCGCACCGCCCAGCTCGAAGCCTCCAACGATGAACTCAAGCTGGCCACCGCCACGGCCGAGAAAGCCAACCGAGCCAAGTCGGAGTTCCTGTCGAGCATGAGCCACGAGCTGCGCACGCCGCTGAACGCCATCATCGGCTTTGGCCAGCTGCTGGGCACCAACATCGTCGAGGCCAAGCCCGAGCGGCGCCAGGAGTTCGTCGATCACATCGTCGGCGCGGGCAAGCACCTGCTGACGCTGATCAACGAGATCCTCAACCTCGCCCGCATCGAGAGCGGGCATGTCGAGCTGTCGGTCGAGCCGGTGCGGCTCGACGACGTGCTGGACGACTGCCGCACGATGATCGACCCGCTGGCCAGCCAGCGCGGCATCGCCACGCATTTCGCCAGCAGCAGCGGCTGCGTCGCGCTGGCCGACCGCATGCGGCTCAAGCAGGTGCTGCTCAACCTGGTCAGCAATGCCATCAAGTACAACCGCCCCAACGGTTCGGTGTGGGTGGACTGCATCCACCTGGGGCCGCAGCAGGTACGCATCTCCGTCAAGGACACCGGCGCCGGCCTGGCGCCCGAGCAGGTGCAGGCGCTGTTCCAGCCCTTCAACCGGCTGGGCCAGGAAGGCGGGCCGGAGCAGGGCACGGGCATCGGCCTGGTCGTCACGCAGCGCCTCGTCGAGCTGATGGGCGGCAGCATCGGCGTGCAGAGCCAGCCGGGCGAAGGCAGCGTCTTCTGGGTCGACCTGCTGGCCAGCGAGCTGCCGGCGCTGCCGCACGCCGAGACCGACTGGGGCGACCTGTCGGGCCTGACCGCGGCGCCGCGCGCGGGCCAGGCCGAGGCCACGGTGCTGTATGTGGAGGACAACCCCGCCAGCCGCCAGCTCGTCGAGGAGCTGCTGATGGCGCGCGGCGGCATCCGGCTGCTGTCGGCCCACGACGGCCAGCGCGGCGTCGAGATGGCGCGGCAGCATCTGCCCGACGTCATCCTGATGGACAACAACATGCCGCGCATGAGCGGCCGCGAGGCTCAGTCCATCCTGCGGCTGGACCCGCGCACGGCCCAGATCCCCATCATTGCGCTGACCGCCAACGCCATGCCCGAAGCCGCAGCCGCGGGGCTGGCCGCCGGCTACTTCCGCTACCTGACCAAACCGTTGGAACCCAGGCGGCTGATGGAAGCGCTGGACAGCGCGCTCGCCACCAGGCGGTCGCGCCGATAGCTAGGCGGGCAGCGCGGCAGCGTGACCCTGCTGCTGCTGGCGAAAGCGCCGCTGCGCCAGCACCAGCATGCGGGCGAAGGAGACGACCGGGCGCGGCGCCGGCAGCGGCGGTGACGGGGCTGGTGTGGGCATCGAGGGGCTCCGAAGTGATCGGCCGATGCTGATGCCGCAGGCTTAGCACAGCCTTAGCCTCGTGGCCTAGAGGGCCGCCGCAGCCGTCGCCAGGTCAGCCCTTCTTGACCTGCAAGGTCACCGCGTACTTGCCGCCATCGCCGACGATGGTCAGCGTCTTGTTCTTCGGGCCGGCGGCGACGTTGAGCAGGTTGGCGCTGAGCGCGAACTCCTTGGTGGAGCCGACGCGGTCATCGAAGTTGGGAAAGCCTGTCGGGATGCCGAGCGCGCCGTTGATGTCGGCCTTGAGCTTGTCGACACGCTGCGCCCGCGTCATGCCGACCGAGGCGGCCAGCGAGCTGACGAAGGCGCCCTTGGTCAGTTCGCGTGCGGTGCCGGGCTTGCCGTCGTCGTGCTCCATCATCGACACGAGAATGATGGCGTGGGCCGGGTTGGCGATGACCTTGGCGCTGCCGGACGGGCCCCAGGCATTGCGGCGCCAGATGATGAAGGGCATGTCGCTGGGGTTGATGCCGGGCTGCAGCGGCTGGGTCGTGCGGGTCTCGCCCGCGTCGACATCGCCCCAGGGGCCGTAGAGCGTGACCTCGGCGTTGGGCAGCAGCGGGTTGCTGAGGTCAACGGCGGTGACGAGCACATAGGGCTCATCGGCACCGATCTCGTCGGTCTCGATGAGGCACTTGATCTTGGTCAGGGCGATGGTGACGGGCAATGCGGCCATGATGGTCTCCGGTGGTTGAAGCGCGGCGACATGCCGGCTCCCCAACAAGGACGCAAAAGACCCCGGAGCAGGGATCAGCGGGGTGACTATTCACCGCGACAGGGCGGTTAGGCTGCTGCGCACGCCGGCTGTCGGCGAGGAGTAGCCATGAACACCTTCCTGACCGGCCTGGCGGCGATGCTGCTGGCCACCTGCGTTCAGGCCCAGCAAGCTGCGCCGATTTGCGAGGTGCCGCCACCCAAGGTGCCCGGGCTGGAATGGCAAGGCCAGGCGGCCTACCTCGCCACGGCCCAGGTCAAGGGGGGGCGCGTCGTCGCGGTGCAGATCAGCGGGCTGAAGGGCGTCGTCGAACGGCGTCCACAGCGGGCGATGGTCATGGCCATCGAGCAGGCACTGCGCCAGGCAAGCTGCCAGCCGGGGGAGCACGTTTTCACGCAGCGCTTCGACTTCGACTCGCGCTCAACCGTTGACAAGGCCGCGCCGGCCTCGTCGGGGGTGAGTTAGGGCCCGGGGATTTCCCTGTGTGCCGAGCGGCACACCATTAGAAAGAGTGGAAACTGCGGCCCGTTCCCGCACAGGAGACCCCATGTTGAAGACCACCCGCCGCGCAGTGCTGGGCGCGATCAGCGCCGCAACGCTCGCGTTCGCCGCCGGCCCCACCGCCGCTGCGCCCAAGGATGCCGCCCAGACTGACCGTTGGCAGATTCCCGTCCACACCAAGAAACTGGCCAACGGCCTGACCGTCGTCATCTCGCCCGACGCCAGCAGCCCGACCGTGGGCATCAGCGTCGTCTACAAGGTCGGCATGCGGCTGGAGCCGAAGAACCGCACCGGCTTCGCCCACCTGTTCGAGCACCTGATGTTCCAGGGGACGCCCAAGGCACCCAAGGGCGTGTTCGACCAGGTCATCACCTCCGGCGGCGGCAACAACAACGGCTCGACGCGGCCCGACTTCACCAACTACATCGAGACCGCGCCGTCGTCGGCGCTGGAGACCATGCTGTGGCTGGAGGCCGACCGCATGACGACGCTGGACTTCAACCCCACGACGCTGAAGAACCAGCAGGACGTCGTGAAGGAGGAGATCCGCGTCAACGTGCAGAACCAGCCCTATGGCGGCTTCATGTGGCTGGACATCTCGGCCCTGGCCTTCGACAAGTGGGAGAACGCCCACGACGGCTACGGCAGCTTCGTCGACCTGGAGAACGCCAACCTGGACGACGTGCGCGCCTTCCACCGCGATTTCTATGGCCCGAACAACGCGGTGCTGTCCATTGCCGGCGACGTGACGCCGGCCCAGGGTTTCGCGCTGGCCGAGAAGTATTTCGGCAAGATCGCTGCACGGCCGACGCCCAAACCCACCGATTTCAGCGAAGGCCTCAACACCAAGGAACGCCGCCTGACGCAGCCCGACAAGCTGGCCCAGGTACCGGCCATTGCCGCCGCCTGGAAGCTGCCGGACCGCGCCAGCAAGGACCAGGCGCCTTTCGCCGTCTTGGGTCAGCTGCTGGCGGGCGGCGACGCCTCGCGCCTCTACCAGGGCTTGGTCAAGGGCCGCGAGCTGGCGCTGAACGTCAACTCGCTCTACGGCCTGACCAGCATCTGGGAGTACGACGGCCCCAGCCTGTTCACCGTGTTCGCACTCTACAAGCCGACGACCAATGCCGACGCGCTGCTGGCCGGCATCGACGAGGAGGTGGCCCGCGTCGTCAAGGACGGCGTGGACGACGCGACGCTGAAGAACCTCAAGACTGCCCTGCTGGCCGACTGGTACAACAGCCTGGAGATGTTCCTGCTGCGTGCCGACCGCCTGGCCAAGCTGCAGGCGCTGTGGGGCGACGCGAACGTCGTCAACAAGGTGCCGGGCTGGATCGAGGGCGTCACGTCGGCCGACGTGCAGCGGGTGGCCGCCACCTACCTGACCCAGGCCAATCGCTCGGTCATCGACCGCAAGCCCGCCGGGATGCTGGCCGCGCCTGCCGCCGCGGCTTCGGCCGCGTCAGCGCCCGCGCCGACCAAGCCGGCTTCCCAACCTTGATGTCGGAGCTGTCATGAAAAACATCACTCCCGCTTTCCGCCTCGGCCTCCTTGCCGCCGCTGTCGCCATCGCCGGCGCCGTGCAGGCCGCCACCGTGAAAACGCCCGCCGAGTTGCCGCCGTTCGGCAAGGACAAACCGCTGGCCGTGCCCAAGATCACCCAGCAGACGCTGCCCAACGGCCTGCAGGTCTGGGTGGTGCCGCGCAATGGAATTCCGCGCGTCGACTACGTGCTGGCCGTGCGCGGCGCGGGCTTCGGCGCCGATGCGCCCGACGCGCCCGGCCGCGCCAAGCTGCTGGCCGGCCTGCTGTCCGAGGGCACGACGCAACGCAGTTCCAAGCAGATCGCCGAAGCCGCCCAGGCCATGGGCGGCGCGGTCGGTGCGTCAGCCAGCAACGACGGCATCAGCGTCGCCGGCAATGCGTTGGCCTCGCACGCCGGTGCCATGGCCAAGCTGTTGGCCGAAGTGGCGCGTCAGCCCGCTTTCCCGGACGGCGAGGTACAGCTCGCCAAGACCAATGCGCTGCAGGGCCTGAAGGCCGCCAGCACGCAGCCGGCCTTCCGCGCCGCCAAGGCGCTGGACGGCGCCATCTACGGCGGCCACGCCTATGGCCGCACGCAGGAGACCGAAGCGGCCATCAATGCCGTCACGGCCGCAGGTCTGCGCGCCGAGCATGCACGGCGCTTCCGCCCCGACCGCGCGTTGCTCGTCATCACCGGCCGCATCGATTCGGCCGCGGCGCTGAAGCTGGCGCGCGACGCCTTCGGCGACTGGAAGACCAGCGGCGAGGCTGTCCCCGAGCTGACCCCGCCGCCAGCCACCGCCCCCGTGCAGCGCCTGCTGCTGGAACGCCCCGGCAGCGTGCAGGCCACGCTGCGCCTGGGCCGCCCCGGCATGGCGGCCAGCGGCGACGAGCAGGTCGCCCTGCGCCTGGCCAGCACCATCCTCGGCCAGGGCTTCTCCAGCCGCATCAACCAAAACTTGCGCGAGGAGAAGGGCTACACCTATGGCGCCCGCGCTGGCGGCGTGTCCTGGCGGGTCGGTGGCGCCATCACCGGCGGCGCCGACGTGCGCAACGAGGTGACGGCCGCCTCGATGACCGAGTACATCAACGAGTACCGCCGCATCGGCACCGAGCCCGTGCCCGAGGCCGAGCTGGGCATGAACAAGCGCTACATGGCGGGCAGCTACCTGGTCAGCACGCAGCTGCAAGGCTCCGTGGCGCGGCAGCTGGCCAGCAACTGGCTGGTGGGCCTGCCGGCCGAGTTCCTCGGCAACTTCGTGCCGGCCATTCAGAAGGTCACGGCGGCCGAAGTCCAGGCCGTGGGCAAGAAGTACTTCAACCCGGACGAGCAGAGCTGGGTCGTGGTCGGTGACGCGGCCAAGATTGCCGAGCAGTTGAAGGCGTTTGGCGAGTTCGCGACGGTCAAGCCGTAAGAGCTACGCCGGGCCTTCGGGCCCGGTCTTGATCGTCTGCCGCTGTGGATTCAAGCGCTTGAAGCGGAGGCGGCCGCTTCTTCGCTCTCCGCTTCATCGGACGCGGACGCCGCGTCCTCCGGCGCCGCCACTTCAGCCTCGGCGGCGCCGGCTCCAGGCGGATACTCTTCCAGGATCTGCTCCTGCTGCTGCGGGAACAAGCGGTCCCAGTTGGCGAACACACCGCCCGATACCGTCGTGACAAGACCGATCAACGCGATCCACACCGCACCGTTTCCACCGCCGGATCCGTTGGACATGTTCTGCTCCCTCGCGCAAACGCGCGCCGCCGAACCTTAACGAAGGACCCGTGGCTGACGTCATTGGGGAATACGTCATGCGCCGGCCTCAGCGCGTGCGGCGGGGCTTGGCCTTGCCGCGCAGCAGCGCGCCAGCGCTGGCATTGCCGCGCGTTGCCGGCCGGTCGGCTGCGGGCTTGGCGGGCTTGACCAGCCCCGTCGCCGCAGACACCGCCACGGACTGGTACTCGGCCGCGTAGTGCTTGCGCATGCGCACGATCTCCCTCGTGTACTTGCCGGCGAGCTGTTGCTTCTTGGTGTCTGACAGCAGGCGGCCAGCGACGTGGAAGAACTTGGCTTCTTCTTCCTTGAGGTGGTGGCGCACCTTGAAGCTGAGCTGCTTGGCGGTCGCGATCCAGCCGTCCTGCTGCTTGTCGCGCACCGACAGGTCTTCAAGCAGTTCGTCGACCTGGTGATGCTCGTGCAGCGCATGCCGGGACGCATCCAGGCCGCCGTCCTCCATCAGCAAGGGCACATAGAGGTAGCGCTCCTCGGCCGCGGCATGCGCCATCAGTTCGACCTTGAGCTGCAGGAACAGCAACTGGCGCACCGCCATGTCGCCGCGCGACGCGGTGAGCTTGCGGCACAGGTCGCGTTGCAGGTCGTGGCTTTCGCGGATGGCGTCGAAGATCATGCGGCTGTCTCCAGGGACAAAGGGCTGCGGCCGCGGGATTGTGGGCGCCAGATGACTCGGCGCTTGTCGGACAGGGCCGCGCCGCTCAAGCCACGGCAAAGCGCCGCGCCGGGTCGTACGGGAACACGTCGTGCACATGCCCCGCCTGGATGCGGGCCTTGTGCCCTTGCCAAAAGCTGGCATCCAACAGATCGGCGTGATGGCGCATGAAGGCTTCGCGCACCTGGGGGTTGCCGAGCAGGAAGGGCGCGAAAGTCTCGGGAAAAACATCGCGCGGGCCGACCGTGTACCAGACCTCGCCCGACATCTCCTCCTCCTCGTTGCGCGGCTCGGGCACACGGCGGAAGTTGCAGTCGGTCAGGTACTCGATCTCGTCGTAGTCGTAGAAGACGACCTTGCCGTGGCGGGTGACGCCAAAGTTCTTCCACAGCATGTCGCCGGGGAAGATGTTGGCGGCCACCAGGTCCTTGATCGCATTGCCGTATTCGACGACGACGCGCTCCAACTGCTCGGGCGTGGCGTCCTGCAGATAGATGTTGAGCGGCACCATGCGGCGCTCGATGTAGACATGCCTAATGACGAGGTCGTCGCCGTTCTCCTCCAGCAGGCTGGGGCAGAAATGCTTCAACTCGGCGATCAGCTCATCGTCGAAGCGGTGGCGCGGGAAGGCCACGCGCGTGTACTCCAGCGTGTCGGCCATGCGGCCGACGCGGTCGTGTGCTTTCACGAGCAGGTACTTCGCCTTGATCAGCTCGCGCGTGGTGTCCTTTTGGGGCGGATAGAAGTCCTTGATGACCTTGAAGACAAAGGGCCAGCTCGGCAGGTCGAACACCAGCATCACCATGCCCTTGATGCCGGGCGCGATGCGGAACCTGTCGCTCGAATGGCGCAGGTGATAGAGGAAGTCGCGGTAGTAGAGGTTCTTGCCTTGCTTCTGCAGGCCCAGCGCCGAGTAAATCTCGGAGCGGGGCTTGCGCGGCATCATCGAACGCAGGAACTGCACGTAGGCGCTGGGCACCTCCATGTCGACGAGGAAGTAGGCGCGCGCAAAGCTGAAAAGGGCCAGCAGGTCGTCCTCGCCGAACAGGGCCGCGTCGATGAAGAAGCGGCCGTCGCCTTCCTTGCGCAGGATGGGCAGTGCGAACGGCGTCTCGGTGAAGCCGTTGATGATCCTGCCGACGACGTAGGCACCCTTGTTGCGGTAGAACAGGCTGGACAGCACCTGCAGCTGGAAGTTGGCGCGCCGCCGGAATTCGCCGAGCCGCTGACTCACGGCAGTGAGCACGCGGTCGACATCGCCGCCGAGGTCGACGAACTCGCCGTTCAGCTGGAAGTTGGTGATGACGCGCTGCAAGGTCTCGCGCAGTTTGCCTGGCGCTGGGTAGTAGGCCCGGTAGGTGGGCAGCGCGGCGGGTTCGTCGTTCTCGATGTACTCGGTCGAGATGGCCGGGCGCACGAAGATAAAGGCGTTGTGGAAGTAAGCGTGGTGCAGGATGCGCGTGCACACCGAGTTGAAGAAGGTCTCGGCGAGCTCGGGCTGGCGATGGTTGGTCAGCAGGCCGATGTAGTGCAGCTTGACCTGCTGCCAAACGTCCATCGGCAGCGCGGCGGCGTTGAAGCGGCTCTCCAGCAGCGCGATGGCCTCGGCCACGCGGGCGTCGTAGAACTCGATGCGCAGCGCCTGCGCGCGCTGCTGGCCATGCCAGTCGCCGCGCTCGAAGCGGGCCTTGGCCTCGGCCGACGTGGCGCGGAAGAGCCGGTAGTGGCGGTCAAAGCCGCCCAGCAGGGCCTGGGCGATCTCGAATGCGCGTGAGTCGGTCAGCTGCGTCGGGAACATGCCCCCGACTCTAGCGGCCAGGGTTCAAGCGGCCGTGGCGTAGCGGGACTTGACGTTGGCCAGCGCGCGGCGATAAGACGGCTCGACATCCTCGGCACACGCTGCCGTCAGCGCCAGGTCCTCCAGCAGTCCGTTGTGCAGGCCATAGACCCAGCCATGCACGACGATCTCCTGGCCGCGTGCCCAGGCGTCTTGCACGACGGTGGTGTGGCAGGCGTTGCGGGCTTGCTCCAGCACGTTCAGCTCGCACAGCGCATCGACGCGCTGGGATTCGAGCACGCCGTCCAGCCAGTCCTGGTGCATGCGGCGCACATCCTGCACGTGGCGAATCCAGTTCTCCACCAGGCCGACGCGCAGGTCGTACAGCGCCGCGCGCACGCCGCCGCAGTTGCTGTGGCCAACGACGATGACGTGCTTGACCTTCAGGTGGTCAACCGCGAACTGCATGACGGACAGGCAGTTCAGGTCCGAATGCACCACCACGTTGGCAACGTTGCGATGCACGAACAGCTCGCCCGGCAGCAGGTCGACCAGCTCGTTGGCGGGCACGCGGCTGTCCGCGCAGCCGATCCACAGGTATTGGGGTGTCTGCTGCTTGAGCAGGCGCGAGAAGAAGCCCGGTTCACGGGCCTCGGTCTCGGCCGCCCAGCGCTTGTTGTTGTCGAGGAGATCCTGCAGTTCGTGGTTGGTGATCGTCATGCCGGCATTGTCTCTGCGGGGAGTTACATCGTCTCTGCAAAGAGCTCGCGGCCGATCAGCATGCGGCGGATCTCCGACGTACCTGCGCCGATCTCGTAGAGCTTGGCATCGCGCCACAACCGCCCGAGCGGGTACTCGTTGATATAGCCGTTGCCGCCAAAGATCTGCACGCCCTCGCCGGCCATCCACGTCGCCTTCTCGGCCGTCCACAGGATGACCGAGGCACAGTCCTTGCGCACCTGGCGCACATGCTCGGCGCCCAACATGTCGAGGTTCTTGGCCACCGTGTACGCAAAGCTGCGCGCGGCCTGCAGCACGGTGTACATGTCTGCCACCTTGCCCTGGATGAGCTGGAACTCGCCGATGCTCTGGCCAAACTGCTTGCGGTCGTGGATATAGGGCACGACGTTGTCCATCACGCTCTGCATGATGCCGAGCGGCCCGCCGGTCAGCACGGCGCGCTCGTAGTCCAGGCCCGACATCAGCACCTTGGCGCCACCATTCACGGCGCCCAGCACGTTCTCGGCCGGCACCTCGACGTCCTGGAACACCAGCTCTCCGGTGTGCGAGCCGCGCATGCCGAGCTTGTCGAGCTTCTGCGCAATGCTGAAGCCTTTCATGCCCTTCTCGATCAGGAAAGCCGTCACGCCGCGCGCGCCCAGCTCCGGCTCGCTCTTGGCATAGACGACCAGCGTGTCGGCATCGGGGCCGTTGGTGATCCACATCTTGCTGCCGTTGAGGACGAAATAGCCGCCCTTGTCCTCAGCGCGCAGCTTCATCGACAGCACGTCGGAGCCTGCGCCGGGCTCGCTCATCGCCAGCGCACCGACATGCTCGCCGCTGATCAGCTTGGGCAGGTATTTGGCGCGCTGCGCGTCATTGCCGTTGCGCTTGATCTGGTTCACGCACAGGTTGCTGTGCGCGCCGTAGGACAGACCCACCGACGCACTCGCGCGGCTGATCTCTTCCATCGCGATCATGTGCGCCAGGTAACCCATGTCCGCGCCGCCGTACTGCTCCGGCACAGTGATGCCCAACACGCCCAGCTCGCCCATCTTGCGCCACAGGTCCATGGGGAACTGATCGCTGCGGTCGATCTCGGCGGCACGCGGGGCGATCTCTTCATCGGCAAACGCGCGCACCGCGTCACGCAGCGCGTCGATGTCTTCGCCGAGCTGGAAGTTGAGGCCGGGCAGATTCATGGGCAAGTCTCCTTTCCGCCCGGTCGGCCCGGCGGGTAGCCAGGCGGCGGGCGCGTTTTGGTTGACGTAAACGTCAACTGTAGCAAGCGGAGGGCGATTCAACCGGCGGCGTAGGCCGGCTGGGGCAGCAGGCGGCGCACCAGCGGATGGGCGATCTTCTTGTCGGTGCCGACGGCGTAGAAGGCCTCCTCGACACCGAGGCAGTCGCCCACGCGCACCAGGCCGTCGCGGTCCACCAGCTTGTCGCTCATCAGCGCCGCGGCGGGGAAGACACCCATGCCCGCCGCGCCAAACGTGGCCAGCAGCGCGCTGTCCTCGAATTCGCCGGCGATGCGCGCGCGCACGCCGTGGCGCTCCAGCCAATGGTCCAGCCGTGGTCGCACGGCCGCATGCGCGGTGGGCAGCAGCAGCGGCACGTCCGCCAGTGACGCGGGAAAGTCGCGCGCCGCCGCCGGCGCCCAGCGCGCGCTGGCGAACCAAGCCATGGGCGAGCTGCCCAGCGCGTGGCTGTAGACCCGCAGGTTGGGGTTGGGCGGGGCGGGCCGGTCGGCCAGCACGACGTCCAGGCGGTGCAATGCCAGGTCGCCGAGCAGGTCGTCGAACTCGTCCTCGTGGCAGAGCAGGCGCAGGTGCGGGGTGTCGATGATGGGTTCAAGCAGGCGTTGCACCACCAGCTTGGGCAGGCCGTCCGAGATGCCGACGGCCAGCCGCACCGCCGGCGCGCTCGCGGCGTCGCGCACGCGCTCGGGCAGGGCCTCGCCCAGGGCGAAGATCTGCTCGGCCATCTGCAGCGCGGCCTGGCCCGCGTCGGTCAAGGTCAGGCCGCGGCCGGCCGGCTTCAACAGCGCGGCGCCCAGCGACTGCTCCAGCTCACGCACCTGCGTCGACACGGTCTGTACCGACAGGCCCAGGCGCTCCGCGGCGCGCGTCAGGCCGCCCTCCTTGGCCACGGCCCAGAAGTAGTAGAGATGGCGATAACTGAAGCTCAGGCTCATGGACTAACACCAAGTTATTGAGAAGTAACGCTTCTCGATTTTCTGCTTTTTCTTGCGGGCTTGGCCGACTACTGTGACGGCCTTGTTGATGGCTCAGGAGGCCCGCATGCAAAACCAGACCCGTACCCTTGCGATTGCGACGCCTTACGGCGGCGCGGTCGACCGCAGCACCGCCCACCGCGTGCTGCGCAACACCTATGCCTTGTTGTCGCTAACGCTGCTGTTCAGTGCCGCCGTTGCCTGGGCCGCCGTCGCTTTCAGCCTGCCGGCGCCCGGCATCGTCCTGACGCTGGTCGCCTACTTCGGCCTGCTGTTCGGCATCCACAAGCTCAAGAACAGCGGCGCTGCGGTAGGCCTGGTGTTCGCGCTGACAGGCTTCATGGGCTGGACGCTCGGCCCCCTGTTGACCCGCACGCTGTCGCTGCCGTCCGGCGGCCAGGCCGTCATGCTCGCCCTGGGCGCGACGGGCGCGGTATTCCTGGCGCTGTCGGCGTATGCAACGACGACCAAGCGTGACCTGTCATGGATGGGCGGTTTCCTGTTCGCCGGCATGATCGTCGCATTGCTGGCTGGCCTAGCGGCCATCTTCTTCCAGATCCCGGCGCTGGCGCTGACGGTCTCGGCCGTCGTCGCCTTGCTGTCGGCTGGCCTGATCATGTACGAGACCCAGCAGATCGTGAACGGCGGCGAGACCAACTATGTGCTGGCCACCGTCAGCCTATTCGTGTCCATCTTCAACCTGTTCACGAGCCTGCTGAGCCTGTTTGGCTACGGCAGCTCGACCGACTGAAGCACCAGTCGGTCGCTGCCGAAGGCCGCCCACTGTGGGCGGCCTTTTTTTCGCCCGGCATCTGGTTGACGTTAACGTCAATTGGCGACCTAGAATCTGCTCCGATCAAGGAGACACGCCATGACCGACCTCTCTAGCGACTACAAGGCGCTGGCCGAGTACCGCCCGACCCACAAGGTCCGTTTCGTCACCGCCGCCAGCCTGTTCGACGGGCATGACGCCGCCATCAACATCATGCGGCGCATCCTGCAGGGCATGGGTGCCGAGGTCATCCACCTTGGGCACAACCGCTCGGTGGACGAGGTCGTCACCGCGGCGCTGCAGGAGGATGCACAAGGCATTGCCATCAGCTCCTACCAGGGCGGTCATGTCGAGTACTTCAAGTACATGGTGCAGCTGCTGAAGGAGCGCGGCGGCGAGCACATCCAGGTGTTCGGCGGCGGCGGCGGCGTCATCGTGCCGGCCGAGATCCGCGAGCTGGCCGAGCACGGCGTGCGCATCTTCAGCCCCGAGGACGGCCAGCGCATGGGCTTGGCAGGCATGATCGGCGAGATGGTCATGAAGGCTGACCAGGACTTCAGCGTGCATGCGCCCAAGTCCTTGTCCGCCATCACCGGCCATTCCGAATCGGCCTGGCGGTCCCTCGCCCAGTTGCTGACCGCGCTGGAGAACGGCAAGGCTGATGCCGGCATCGTCGACGCGCTGCGCGACCAAGCCAAGCGCATCAAGACGCCCGTGCTGGGCATCACCGGCACCGGCGGCGCCGGCAAGTCCAGCCTGACCGACGAGCTGATCCGCCGACTGCGCCTGGACCAGGGCGATGCGCTGCGCGTGGCACTGATTTCCATCGACCCCTCGCGCCGCAAGAGCGGCGGCGCGCTGCTGGGCGACCGCATCCGCATGAACGCGATCAGCCCCTGGGGCGGCGGTGCACGCGTCTTCATGCGCTCGCTGGCGACGCGCGACTTCGGCTCGGAGATCTCCCCTGCGCTTCCCGACGTCATCGCCGCCGCCAAGGTGGCGGGCTTCGACCTCGTCATCGTCGAGACCTCGGGCATCGGCCAGGGCGACGCGGCCATCGTGCCGCTGGTCAACGTGCCCATGTACGTCATGACGCCCGAGTTCGGCGCCGCCAGCCAGCTCGAGAAGATCGACATGCTGGACTTCGCCGAGTTCGTGGCTATCAACAAGTTCGACCGCAAGGGTTCGCTGGACGCGCTGCGCGATGTCTCCAAGCAGGTGCAGCGCAATCGCGAGGCGTTCACGGTGATGCCGGACACGATGCCGGTGTTTGGCACCATGGCCAGCCGCTTCAACGACGACGGCGTGACGGCGCTGTACCAGGCGTTGAAGGTCCGCCTCGCCGACCTCGGCATCCCTTTCAGCGAAGGGCGCCTGCCACGCGTCGACACGCGCCACAGCACCCACCAGACCCCCATCGTCCCCGCCGCGCGCGTGCGCTACCTGGCCGACAACAGCGACACCGTGCGCAGCTACAAGGCCCGCGCCCGCAAGCAGGCGGCACTGGCCCGCGAGATCCAGCAACTGGAAGCCAGCCGCGCGATGCTGGAAGCCGCCAACCCGGACAAGCAAGGCGCCCGCACGGCATTGGGCGACCTGGCCGAGCAGCGCCGCACCAAGCTCGACGGCGACGCCCGCCAGCTGCTGCAGCAGTGGCCCGATATGGTCAAGGCCTACGCCGGCGACGAATACGTCGTGAAGATCCGCGACAAGGAGATCCGCACCGCACTGGTCACGCAGAGCCTGTCCGGCACCAAGATCCGCAAGGTCGTGCTGCCGACCTACGAGTGCCACGGCGAGCTGCTGAAGTGGCTGATGCTGGAGAACGTGCCCGGCAGCTTCCCGTACGCGGCGGGCGTGTTCGCCTTCAAGCGCGAGGGCGAGGACCCGACGCGCATGTTCGCCGGCGAAGGCGACGCCTTCCGCACCAACCGCCGCTTCAAGCTGGTCAGCGAGGGCATGCCGGCCAAGCGCCTGTCCACGGCCTTCGACTCGGTCACGCTCTACGGCGCCGACCCCGCGCCGCGGCCGGATATTTACGGCAAGGTCGGCAACAGCGGCGTGAGCATCGCGACGCTGGACGACATGAAGGTGCTGTACGACGGCTTCGACCTGTGCAGCCCGACCACCTCGGTGTCGATGACGATCAACGGCCCGGCACCGTCGATCCTGGCCATGTTCATGAACACGGCCATCGACCAAAACCTCGCGAAGTTCCGCGCCGACAACGGCCGCGAACCGACCGCCGACGAGGCCGCCAAGATCAAGGACTGGGTGCTGGCCAATGTGCGCGGCACCGTGCAGGCCGACATCCTGAAGGAAGACCAGGGCCAGAACACCTGCATCTTCTCGACCGAGTTCTCGCTGAAGGTGATGGGCGACATCGCCGAGTATTTCGTGCATCACAACGTGCGCAACTTCTACTCGGTGTCGATCTCCGGTTATCACATTGCCGAAGCCGGCGCGAACCCGATCAGCCAGCTCGCGCTGACGCTGTCGAATGGCTTCACCTTCGTGGAGGCTTATCTGGCGCGCGGCATGCACATCGACGACTTCGCGCCCAACCTGAGCTTCTTCTTCAGCAACGGCATGGACCCCGAGTACACCGTGCTAGGCCGCGTCGCCCGCCGCATCTGGGCCATCGCGATGCGCGACCGCTATGGCGCCAACGAGCGCTCTCAGAAGTTGAAGTACCACGTGCAGACCTCCGGCCGCAGCCTGCATGCGCAGGAGATCGCCTTCAACGACATCCGCACCACGCTACAGGCGCTGATCGCCGTCTACGACAACTGCAACTCGCTGCACACCAACGCCTACGACGAGGCGATCACGACACCCACTGACGAGAGCGTGCGCCGCGCGATGGCCATCCAGCTCGTCATCAATCGCGAGTGGGGCCTGGCCAAGAACGAGAACCCGTCACAGGGCGCCTTCATCATCGACGAGCTGACCGAGCTGGTCGAAGAGGCGGTGCTGTCCGAGTTCGAGCGCATCAGCGAACGCGGCGGCGTGCTCGGCGCGATGGAGACCGGCTACCAGCGTGGCCGCATCCAGGAAGAGTCCATGCACTACGAAATGCTGAAGCACACCGGCGAGTACCCCATCATCGGCGTCAACACCTTCCGCAACCCGAATGGCGAGACAGTGCCGGAGCACATCGAGCTGGCGCGCTCGACCGACGAGGAGAAGCAGTCTCAGCTGACGCGCCTGGCCGAGTTCCAGGCCCGCCATGCAGCCGAGTCGCCCGCGATGCTGGCGCGACTGCAGCAGGCGGTCATCGAGAACAGGAATGTGTTCGATGTGCTGATGGAGGCCGTTCGGGTCTGCTCACTGGGCCAGATCACCGGCGCGCTGTTCGAGGTCGGAGGGCAGTACCGGCGCAGCATGTGAGGCAGTCCAGCTACCCATAAGTCATCCTTGCAAATTGATCGGTCTACGCTCAAAATTCAAGGATGATTGATCGCAGGGCACAAGCTCGCCTGGCCGACCGCCTGACCCGTGCCCCCGCCGTATTACTGCTTGGCCCGCGGCAGGTCGGCAAGAGCACACTGGCCCGCGCCGTTGCGGGCGGGCAACCCGGCACCGTGGTGCTGGACCTGGAGCGCGCCTCCGACCAAGCCCAGCTCGCGGAACCCGAACTCTTCTTCCGGCGTTACCGCGACAGTCTCGTCGTCCTGGATGAGGTGCAGCTCATGCCCGAGCTGTTCCTCGCGCTGCGCCCCGAGATCGATGCCGAACGTCGCCCGGGGCGTTTCCTGCTGCTCGGCTCCGCCTCGGGCGCGCTGCTGCGCCAAAAGAGCGAGAGCCTGGCCGGCCGCATCAGCTATCTGGAGCTGCCGCCGGTGCTGGCGGCCGAGATGCCCAACGACCTGGCCACGCTGCAGCAGCTGTGGCTGCGCGGTGGCTTTCCGCTGAGCCTGCTGGCGCCGGACGAGGCGGCTTCATTTGAGTGGCGGCGGGATTTCATCGCCAGCTTTCTGCTGCGGGACCTCGCGCAGATGGGCGTGCGGGTGGCTTCCGAGAGCATGCACCGCTTCTGGCGCATGCTGGCACACCTGCAGGGCCAGCAGTTCAATGCGTCCATGCTTGGCGAGTCGCTCGGGGGCGTGGCGCACACGACGGTCAAGCGATACCTCGACACCCTGGCCGATGCGCTGATGCTGCGCCGCCTGGAGCCCCACCTCGTCAACATTGGCAAGCGCCTCGTCAAATCACCCAAGGTCTATGTGCGTGACAGCGGCCTGCTGCATGCGCTGCTGGGCATCCAGAACCTCGACATGCTGCAGGGCAACCCCATCGTCGGCGCATCGTGGGAAGGCTTCGTCATCGAACAGATCGCCGCAGCGCTGCCGCAGGGCGCGCAGTTGGGCTTCTATCGCACGGCGGCCGGCACCGAGATGGATGTCGTTGTCAGCACGGGCCAACGCACCATCGGCTTCGAGATCAAGTTCTCTTCTGCACCCGCCGTCAGCAAAGGCTTCTGGGTCGCCATCGACGACCTGAAGCTGGACGCCGCCTTTGTCGTGGCGCCGATTGCGCGGCCCTTCCCGCTGAAGAATGGCGTGGAGGTGATTGGTGTGGATGGCATCGCGCAGGCGCTGGCCGACCTGTAGCTGCACCAGCCCTCACGCCGCCAGCAACACCCGATCCCGCCCCTTGCGCTTGGCTTCGTAAAGCGCCGCATCCGCGCGGCTGAACAGCGCCTCGGGTGCTTCCTGCACGCCGTGCGCCCGCGCCACGCCGACGCTGACCGTCACGGCGAGCGGGCCCGCCGTGGTCATGAAGGGTTGGCAGGCGATGGCGGTGCGCACGCGTTCGCCCAGGCGCATGTCACCGCCCGCCTCGGGCTGGGCCCAGATCACCGCGAACTCTTCGCCGCCCAGGCGCACGGCCAGGTCCAGCGGCCGCAGCGTGTCGCGCAGGCGCTCGCCGATGCCGCTGAGCACGGCGTCGCCCACCGCATGGCCGTGTGTGTCGTTGATGCGTTTGAAGTGGTCCACGTCCAGCAGAGCCAGCACCGGCGGGTGCGCGTCATCGCGCTGCAGCAGGCGGCGCAGGCGCTCGTCAAAACCGCGCCGGTTCAGCAGGCCGGTCAGCACGTCGACTTCGATGAGGCGCTCAATCTGGCGCAGCGCTCGGTCCTGCAAGAGCAGCAGCATGGCCAGGGCCTGGCCGATGACAAGCCCGATGGTGGCGAGCAGGCCGATGGCGTTGTACTGCATCAGCTGCACGCGGGTCTCCGCGATCAATGGGCTGACAGCCAGGCCGCGCGCCACCTCGACCATCGCGCAGATGATCAGGTCCGCAGCCAGCAGCAGCATCGGGAAGCCGCGCTGCTCTCGCCAGGCTTGCAGCGCGGCATGGGCGGCCGGAATGGTCAGCGCCGCAGTGGCCAGCAGCGTCAGCGTCAGCGAGGGCCAGAATTGGCCGAGCCAGGCCGTCAGCGTGAACGAGCCGATGCAGGTCAGGCCGGTGAAGGCGACCGGCCAGCGCCAGTCCAGCGGCCGGCCGAGGTAGACGCGCAGGCCAAGCAGCAGCAGCAAGGCCGAGATCAGTCCGCCGTTGTGGCCGACGACCCAGAAAACGCGCGGCAGTTCCACCGCGATGGCCAGGGCCCGGGCCGCCTGTGTCAGCGCCGCCGCGGCAAAGGCACCGGCCCAGAACCACAGCGCACGCTCGCCCTTGACGTGCCAGGCGCCGCCCAGCGTCGCCAGGGCCAGCATGGTCGTGACCAGCTGGAAGACGCGCAGCAGGGTGTCGGCGTGAAGGGGCTCCATCGTCAGTCAGTTCGGGCGAAGTCCGCACGATGGGTGCAACCCGAGGCTACTGCCGTAGGTAGCCGGCACCGCGCCATGACTTTTCTCACGCCGGGCCACCTATTCCTTGAGCCTGAGCACCAGGCGGCGCCCGGCCACGCCGTCGACGCTGATGCTGCCGTCGGCCTGGGACCGCCAGTCGGCAAGCCCGATGGGCGTGACCACCGCGGCCCGCGCCATGTCGCCCTGCAGGCCGACGACCAGCAGGCGCTCGGCCGCCGGCTGCGGCCCCAGGTTGACGACCTTGGCCAGCGCCGGTGGCAAGCTCAGCTCACCGCGGCACAGGCCGTTGGCATCACGCCTGAAGCTGGCCTTGCCCTCCAGCGCGGCGCCGTTCAACTCGCCCTCGAAGCGGCTGGCCTTGAGCGGGCAGGCCTGCGGCACAAGACCCGGCACGGGTCGGCGCAGCGGCGCGCTCAGCAGCTCGGCGCTGCGCTCGATGGACGAAGTCCACATCACGTTGGACAGCAGGCTGACGCTGGTGCCAGCGTCGTCGCCCTGGGGCCAAAGCAGCAGCACGCTGCGCGCGCCCAGCGTGGAACCGGCGTGGTGGACGACTTTCTGCCCCTGCAGGTCGGTGTCGAGCCGCCAGCCGAAGCCCATCTTGAAACTGCGCTCACCGACCGGCTTGCCGGCATCGTCTAGCACCGGCTGCCATAGCCAGTCACGCGTCGCGGCATCGACAATGCGGCCCTGCAGCAGCCGCCCGGCCCATTCGGCCAGGGCCGGCGCGCTGGCGGACAGCCCGGCGCCGCCCCAGCTGTAGCTGAAGTCGTGCGCCGGCGCTAGCTGCCAGCCGGTGGCCGCAAAGTCATAGGCCTTGGACATGCCCGGCGCCTGGCCCGTCTGATCCGGCCCGATAGCCAGGCCCGGCGCGACCTTCTCGGCCAACAACTGCAGATATGACTGGCCCGCCGCCGCCTCGGCCGCGGCAGCCAGCAGGGTGTAGCCCCAGGATGAGTACAGGTAGCGGCTGCCCGGCGGCGTCTGCAACTGCCGATCCTTCAGATGGCCGAGCGAGTCACGCGCCGTCGCGTGGTGCACGCTGCCGCGGCCAGCGTCGCGCCATTCGTAGTGCGGCATGCCGCTCAGATGGGCGGCCAGCAAACGCGGCGTCAGCGCGGCCAGCGCCGGCTCCAGGCCCGGCAGCAGCGCGCCCACCGGCTTGTCGACATCAAGCTTGCCCTCGGCCTTCAGCTGGGCCACGGCAACCGCCGCAAAAAGCTTGGAGACACTGGCCAGGCGAAAGCGCGTGTCGCTCTGCACCGGCAGGCGCTGCTCGGCGTCGCGCCAGCCACTGCCGCCCTGCCAGCGCAGTTTGCCGTCCTGCCAGACCGCGGCGGACATGCCCGCCACGCCGCTCACCTCGCGCAGCGCATCCAGCAGGGCCTGGGCCTGTTGTTCGGGGCCGGCCTGAGCCTGGCCAAAGAGGCCGACTGCGGCAAGGGCGATGGGCTTGAGCATGCGGTGTCCGATGGCTTCAACGTGCTTGGATGGCCTGCATCGCGGCCTTGACCCGCAGCAGCATGGGCGACGCGCCCGTCACCTTCGGGTCGAAGGGATGCAGGCGCTGGCCGCCGGTAGCCGCCATGATCTTGCGCACATACAGGCGCGTCTCGGCATAGGGCGGCACGCCCAGGTAGCGGTCCACCGCGCCCTCGCCGGCGTTGTAGGCGGCCAGGGCCAGCATGACGTCGCCCTCGAAATAGGCCAGCAGCCAGCGCAGATAGGCCATGCCGCCGCGGATGTTCTGCGACGGGTCGGTGATGCGCGTGACGCGAAAGCGCGCGGCCGTCTCGGGGATCAGCTGCATCAGCCCCATGGCCTTCTTGGGCGACTCGGCCAGCGGGTCGAAGTTGGACTCCTGTGCCATCACCGCCAGCACCAGCGCGGGGGCCAGCTGGTACTCGGGTGCCAGCAGCTTGACGTAGTTGACGATGGCGGCCGGCGCACGGTCGGGCAGCGGCAACGAGGCCCACAACGACACAGGCGGCTTGGCGCCACGAACCGGCGGCGGCGCCACGGCCACGGGCGGGTCGGTCTCCGGCGGACGCAGGCAGGGCGGCGGGTCGCCCAGCGGCGTGCCGCCCATGCGCGCCAGCATGTTCTGCGCCTGGTCCATACCCTGCTCGGCGGCGGCGGCAAACATGTGGGCGGCCTCGGCGTCGTTGCGCTGGATGCCGCGTGCATTCGTCAGCATCCAGCCCAGGCTGAATTGCGCCTCCGCATCGCCATAACGCGCCGCGCGGCAATACAGCTTGGCCGCGGCGACCTCGTCGCGCTTGACGCCGTCGCCGTACTCCAGCGCCTTGGCCTCCTGGCGCCAACGCTCCACCTGCGCGGGCACGACGGGGCCGCGTTCGCCGGGCGGCATGGTGGGCCGGGGCAGTTGCTCCAGCGTCAACGAGGGCAACTGGGCCAGGGCGGTCACTGGCTCTAACGACAGCGCGAACAGCAGCGCCAGAAACGGGGTTCTCACGGACGGTGGGCGAGGAGCGGAAGCGGGCTGCGAGTCTAGACGGCTTGCCCGCTCGGCCCGCCCCGCCTTGGCGCCTAGAGCCGCTCGCCGGTCTCGGCGTCGAACACCAGCAGCTCCGCCAGCGGCAGCGACAGCGTCACCACGTCGCCCGGCCGCAGCGTCGGCCAGCCGGCGCAGCGCCAGTGCAGGCGATGCTCTCCGAGTTGCAGCTGCACCAGGCTGTCCACCCCGGTGGGTTCGACCAGCAGCACCGGCGCGCGCAGCGACAGCGCCGGGCCATTGCTCGCCACGCCGACCGACTCCGCCCGCCAGCCCAGCAGCAGCGGCCGGCCCAGCAGGCGCTCGCGACGAGGCAGGGCGTCGGGCCGCCAGCTCATTGAGCCCGCGCCCCGCAGCATCAGCGTGAACTCGCCCTCCGGCTCCAGCCGCGCCGGCAGCAGGTTCATCGGCGGGCTGGCCAGGAACTGCGCGACAAAGAGATTGGCCGGCCGCTGGTAGACCGTCTGCGGCGTACCCAACTGCTGCACGCGCCCGTCCTTCATCACGGCGATGCGCTGGCCCAGCGTCATCGCCTCGGTCTGGTCGTGCGTCACATAGATGGCGCTGCGGCCCAGGCGCTGGTGCAGCAGCTTGATCTCGCTGCGCATCTCGGCACGCAGCTGCGCGTCGAGGTTGGACAGCGGCTCGTCGAACAAGAAAAGCCGCGGCTGGCGCGCCAGCGCCCGGCCCATCGCGACGCGCTGGCGCTGGCCGCCGGACAGCTGCGCGGGCTTGCGCGCCAGCAGCGCCTGCAGCTGCAGCAGCTTGGCCACTTCAAGCACCCGCGCCTCCCGCCGCGCGCGCGACCAGCCCTGCATTTCCAGGCCGAAGCCGATGTTCTCGGCCACGCTCATGTGCGGGTAGAGGGCGTAGTTCTGGAACACCATCGCGATGTCCCGCTCGCGCGGGCTCAAGCCCTCGATGCGCCGGCCGTCGAGCTGGATCTCGCCGCTGCAATGCGGCTGCAGGCCCGCGACGACACCGAGCAGCGACGACTTGCCGCAGCCCGACGGGCCGACCAGGATGAGCATCTCGCCAGCATCGAGGTTCAGCGTGATGTCGTCCAGGATGGTGTGTGCGCCGACGCGTCGGGTCAGGCCGCTGATGCGCAGGCCAGCTTCTTCTTCGGTCATATCAGTTGAGTGAATGCCACGGAGAAGCAGCCCCTTGCATTTCCTCTGTGCCTCTGTGTCTCTGTGGTTGCATTGAGTTCTTAGCCTTTGACAGCGCCCGCCACCAGGCCGCGCGTGAAGTGCCGCCCGGCCAGCAGGTAGACCACCAGCGTCGGCGCCGCCGCCAGCAGCGCCGCGGCCATCTCCAGCGGGTAGGCGCGCGCGCCGGTCTCCGTCTGGGCGCTCAGCTGCGCCAGCGCCGCCGTGATGGGCCGCGCGTCCTCGGGCCCGAACACCAGCCCGAACAGGTATTCATTCCAGATCGTCGTGAACTGCAGGATCAGCACGACGACGAAGATGGGCCGGGACAGCGGCAGCACGACGCGCCACAGCAGCCGCCAGAAGCCCGCGCCGTCCAGCCGCGCGGCCTGCAGCAGTTCGTCAGGGAAGGCCAGGAAGTGGTTGCGGAAGAACAGCGCCAGCGGCAGGCTGTAGATGACGTGGATGGCGATGAGCAACCCCAGCGACCGATCCAGCCCCAGCCGTGCCATCGTGATGGCCAGCGGCAGCAGATAGACCTTGATCGGCAGGAAGAAGGCCAGCACCAGCAGCAGCCCCACCCAGCGCTCGCCGCGGAAGCGGTACTTGCACAGCACGAAGCCGTTGACGGCCGCCAGCAGCGCCGACAGCCCCACCGCCGGCACAGCCAGCATCAGACTAATGCCAAAGCTGCCGTGCAGCTTCTCCCAGGCCAGGCGCCATGCGGCGAAGCTCGGATCACTCGGCAATGCCAGGAAGCCCTGCTGCGCCTCGGCCGCGCCCTTGAAGCTGTTCATCAGCATCAGCAACAGCGGCAGGGCGATCACCAGGGCCGCCAGCATGGCCAGCAGATAGAGCGTCAGTCTTTTCATGCGGTGCTCTTTCGCGAGCGCACCACCGCGTAAGGCAAGGCAATGCTCAGCACCATCATCACCAGCACCATCGCGCTGGCCGCGCCCAGGCCCAGGCGGCTGCGCTCGAAGGCCATCTGGAACATGTAGAAGGCCGGCAGCTCGCTGGCCTGGCCGGGCCCGCCCTCCGTCAGCACGACGACCAGGTCGAAAGTCTTGATCGCCGCCGGCAGCAGCACCAGCAGCGCCGAGAACAGGCTGGGCCCGAGCTGCGGCAGGATGACGCGTCGCAGCAGCTTCCAGCCCTGTGCGCCATCCAGCCGCGCGGCCTGCAGCATGGACTCGTCGATGCCACGCAGCCCCGCCAGGAAGATGGCCATGACGAAGCCGCTGATCTGCCACACGGCGGCCACGACCAGCGCATAGACCGCCATCTCCTCCTGCGCCAGCCAGTCCCAGCGAAAGCTTGTCCAGCCCCAGCCGCGCACGGCCTCGGCGACGCCCTGCTCCGGGTCCATCAGCCAGCGCCAGGCGCTGCCGGTCACGACCATCGACAGCGCCATCGGGTGCAGCCACACCCAGCGCAGCGCGCCCTCGCCGCGCAGCTTCTGGTCCAGTAGCAGCGCCAGACCGAGGCCGATCAGCAGCGGCAGCGCGACGAAGCCGATCCCGAAGCGCAGCAGATTCCACAGCGCCGCCTGCCAGCGCGGGTCCAGCAGCAGGCGCTCGTACTGCTTGAGGCCGATGAACTCGGCGCTGGGCAGCAGGTTGGAGCGCGTCAGCGACAGCCAGCCCGTCCACAGCAGGAAGCCGTAGAAGAAGACCGCGCCGATCAGCAGCAGCGGGATCAGGCAGGCGAGTGCGGTACGGCGCTCCGACATCAGTCCACCTGCCGCAGGGCTTGCGCAAGCCGCGTCTGCGCCTGCTGCACCGTCATGCGCTCGCTGGCCCAGTAGGCCGACAACACGTCGCGCAGGCCGCCATAGGCGCTCTCGCCCAGGCGCGCGCTCAGCGCCAGCACCAGCTCTCCGCGCGTCTCGCCGGCGCGGAAGTCAGCGGCCGAACGCTGCGCGCAGGCATTGAAGCCGGCCAGGTCCGCGTCGGACCGCACCGGGATACCGCCCTTGATCTGCGCCAGCCGGGCCGACGTCTGCGGCTGCAGCAGCAGCGCCGCCAGGCGCCGCTGCGCGCCCAGTCGCGCGGGCTGCGCGAAGAACACCAGCCGGTCGAACTCGAAGTAATGCAGGCCGGCGTGGCCGGGCGCGGCCGTGCAGTCGTAGTCCTGCCCGGCCTGCCAGCCGGCTTTCAGGAATTCGCCATTGGCCCAGTCGCCGGTGAACTGGAAGGCGGCGCGGCCCTGCAGCAGCAAGGCCGTGGCGCCCGCCCAGTCGCGGCTGACCTGGCCCGCGTCGGTGTAGCTTTTGAGCCGGCGGAACTCCTGCAACAGCGCGGCCATGCGTGCGCTGGCCAGCAGCGCCGGGTCGGCCTGCACCAGCGCGCGCTCGAAGAAGTCGCGCCCCTCGCGGCCCAGCACCACGGCGACGAAGAGGCTGAGCTTCTGCCCGGCCGAGCTGCCGATGGCCAGCGGCAGCACGCCGGCGCGGCGTAAGGCCTCGGCAGTGCGGTGGAACTCGTCCCAGCCCTGCGGCACGGCCAGCCCGTGCGCGCGCAGCAGGCGCAGGTTGCTCCACAGCGTGTTCAGGCGGTGCACGTTCAGCGGGATGGCGGCGGGCTTCTTGCCGCCGTCGCGCAGCTCGGCGGCCACCGCATGCGGCAGGGCCGCGAACTGCGCATTCACACCCGGCCCGAGGTCGGCCAGCGGCACGGCCTCGGCCCAGATGCGCAGCGGCTTGTCGGTCTGCGCCAGCGTCGGCGGGTGGCCGGACAGGAAGCGCGCCTTCAGCAGCGTGTTGGCGTTGGACGCGCCGGCCACGGCGGTCGTCTTCAGGTCGACACCGCCGCGTTTGGCCGCAGCGTTCAGCTCGGCCACCATGGCCGCCTCGCTGCCCGAGGTCCAGCCGTGCAGCAGCTCCAGGTCGGCGGCGCGCGCGCTGCCGGCGAGCAGCAGCGCGATGAGCGCAAAGCGCTTCATGCGAGCGCGTCCAGCTGTCGCTGCAGCGGCTGCACCAGGGCGGGCAGCATCTCGTCGACGAGGGCGGCGGCGTGATGCAGGCGCCGCTGCGCGTCGGCGGGCTTGTGGCCCGTCCACAGTGAGTCGCCCAACGCGAACAGATCGGCCAGCACGTCCAGCAGCGGCAGCGCCGGTGCCAGCATGGGCGATGCGGCGAGCATCGCGCGCCAGGCGGGCAGCTGCTGGCGGGCTTCGGTCAACACCGCCAGCCACGATGGGGCATCGCGCAGCGCGGCCATCAGCGGGCTCTCGGCCGGCAGCGCGTCGGCCAGCCGGTTGAGCGCTTCGTCCTGCGTGTAGGCCTGGGCGCGCTTCTTGGCATGCTGGCGCGCATAGCCGGCGCCGGGCTCCAGCCACAGCGCCAGCGACCGCAGCAGCGCGCGGTCGGCGGGGTCGGGGCACAGCGCGGCGAACAGCGGCGCGGCAGGGTCGGCATCGATGCGGCCGGTGTCGACCAGCCAGCGCTGCGTGGCCGCGAGCCGTTGCGTCAGGGCCCTGTCGTCCGCCGGGTCGCTCCACAGCCGCTCGGCCACAGCCAGCGCGCGCGGCCAGCAGCGCAGTGCCAGCTGCGGTTCTTCCACCAGTTCCGCCCACAGCGCGGCCTCGCCACCCAACATGGACACCGGCGCCCCGGCGGCGGGGGCTGCCGGCCAGGCCGGGGCCTCGTCCACCAGCGGCTGCCAGTCGCAGGGCTGGCGCAGCGCACCCACGCGCAGCCAGCCGCCGCCGCTGTCGCCAAGCGGCCCCCAAAACTCCAGCTCGCCCAGGTCGCTGTCGACTTGCAGCCGCCACGGCACCGCGCCTGGCATGACGCGCGGCGCCAGCCATTCGTCCAGCGTGCCGCTGCTGCGCAGGTGCAGCCGCGCCTCAGCGCCGCTCAGCCACAGCTGGCCTTCGACTTGCCAGGTGCCGACGGTCGCCTGCAGCGCCCAGGCCTGGGCGCCCGCCGCAGGCGCACTCGGTCTGGCCGGCGGCTGCATCGTGCGGCGCCAGTGGTAGGCCGCGGGGTGGATCTGGTCCAAATAGAAGCCTGCGCTGCGCAGCCGCCCGGACAGGCCCGATGGCGCCAGACGCAGCGCCTCTTCGCCGCGCCAGCATTGCAGCAGCGTGCCCGGTGGCAGCGCGGTCGACTGGCCCATCTCGTCCCAGGCGACCAGCTTGCGACCATGCCGCTGCAGCAGCGCGCCGACGCGGGCTAGATAGGCAGCCTGCAGCGCCGCAAGGCTGCCGCCACGCTGCTCGGCCAGCCGCGTCCAGGCAGCAGGCTCCAGCTCGTCGCCACCGAGATGGATGAAAGGGTCGGGGAAGACCTCGGCCCACTCGCCCAGCACGCCGTCGAGGACCTCGTAAAGCGCGTCGCTGTCGGGGTTCACCGCGGCGCCAAAGACGCCGAAGCCGCGCTGCGCCTCGGTCGGCGCCGGCGCACACAGCAGCTCTGGGTAGGCCAGCCCCAGCGCCCAGCAGTGGCCGGGCAGGTCCAGCTCCGGCACGACGCGGATGCCGCGCACGGCCGCTTCGTCCACCAGTCGGCGCGCCTGGTCCAGCGTGTAGAAGAAGCCGCCGCTGGCGCGCTGTTGCAGCAGCGGGTAGCGCGCCGATTCGAGCCGCCAGGCCTGATCGTCCGTCAGATGCCAGTGCAGCACGTTGAGCCGCGCCGCGGCCATGCCGTCGAGCAGGCGCTGCAGCGCGGCTAAGGGCAGCGGTCGGCGCGCCACATCCACCAGCAGGCCGCGCCAGGGGTGGCAGGGTTCGTCGTCGATCTGCAGTGCGGGCAGCGTCGCGGCACCGGCCGTGCGGGCCGCATGCCAAAGCTGCGATAGGGCATGCAGGCCATGCTGCACGCCGGCCGGCGTGGCCGCCTGTACATGGACAGCATCGGCCGCCAGGCGCAGCTGGAAGGACTCGTCATCCCCGAGGTGCGGCAGCCGCGGCGCCAGATGGGGCAACACCAGCCGCGCCGCGCCGGCCGATTCGTCCGTCGGCAGCAGCGCCCGCCACCCCAACGGCACGCCCCGCAAGCCGGCCACCGCAGGCCCCATGCCGGGCAGCAGGGTCAGGGCTTGCGGCGTGGGCAGCAGAGCGTCGGCGAGCGGGGCAGTCGGCATGCGGCGATCTTCTGCCGGCATGGCTAGGGGCTATCTCAAGCCCATCTGAAGGTTGTCTCAAGAACGAGAACGCCAGAATGCGACGGTCATCACTTTCATGCACCGGAGATGCCATGGCCGCCGACTCCCCCGCCCAACTCATCACCGCCAAGATCGCCGGCCTGGGCGACTGGCGCGCCGACACGCTGAAGCGCCTGCGCGAGCTCATCCTCGCGGCCGATGAGGGCGTCGTCGAGAGTTGGAAATGGGACGGCCCTGTGTGGGAGTGCGCCGGCATCCTGTGCACCGGCGAGACCTACAAGGCCAAGGTCAAGCTGACCTTGGCGCATGGGGCGGCGCTGGACGACCCGAAGGGGCTGTTCAATTCGAGCCTGGACGGCAAGGTCCGGCGGGCCATCGACTTCGGGCCGACGGATGAGGTGGATGCGCCAGCGTTTAAGGCGTTGATCAAGGCGGCGGTGACCCACAACCAAGCCAAGGCCCGCTAACGTCACCAGCATGCCGGGTCAGGCAACCGCGCCAAGCGCATCGGGCAGTCTCGCAACCACCTTGATCTCGAAATCAAACCCTGCAAGCCAGTTGACCCCAACCGCCGTCCAGTTCGGATACGGCGCCTGCGTGAACATCTCGTCCTTCACCTTGAGCACGGTCTCGAACTGGCGCTCGGGATCGGTATGGAAGGTGGTCACGTCGACCAGGTCATCCAGGCTGCAGCCGGCCGCGGCCAGCACGGCCTTGAGGTTGGCGAATGCCAGCCGCACCTGGGCCTCGAAATCCGGCTCGGGCGAACCGTCCTCGCGGCTGCCAACCTGGCCCGACACGAACAGCAGGCCGTTGGCGCGCACCGCCGGCGAGTAGCGATGAAGCTCGTAGAGGGCCTGGCGGCCGGGGGGAAAGACGACGTCGCGTTGAGTCATGGGGTGCTCCTTGAAAGCATGGGGTGTCGAGGACGCAAACTCTAGGGACGCCGCGCCGGTCGATAAACAGCCAAGGCGCACAAACACTGTTTGGCCGGGCCAAACAACAGGAACCCCGATGGACCGATTCGACGCGCTGCAGGCCTTCGTCCGCGTGGTGGAGGCCGGCAGCTTCACCAAGGCCGCTCTGACGCTGCACATGAGCAAGACGACCGTGACGCAGCTGGTGCAGCAGCTGGAAGCGCGGCTGCGGGTGAAGCTGCTGCACCGCACGACACGCCAGGTGACGGTGACCACCGAGGGCGCGACCTACTACGAGCGCATCGTGCGCGTGCTGTCCGACCTGGCCGAGGCGGACAGCGATCTGAGCGGTGATGCGGGCGCGCCGGCGGGCCGCCTCCGCGTGGACGTGCCCAGCCCCTTCGCGCGGCTGGTTCTGATGCCCGCGCTGCCCGACTTCCACCGCCGCTACCCCGACATCCAGCTCGACATGGGCGTCAGCGACCGCGTGGTGGACGTCATCGGTGACAACGTGGATTGCGTGCTGCGCGGCGGCGAGGTCACGGTGCCGTCGCTCATCGCGCGGCGTGTGGGTGAGCTGCCGCTGGGCGTCTATGCCGCGCCCGGCTATCTGCAGCACGCGGGCACGCCGGCACATCCGCGCGAGCTGGCGGGCACGCACCACCGCATCGTCGGCTTCCTGCGCTCCAGCAGCGGCAAGGTCGCAGCCATGCCGATGCGGCGGGGTGACGAGATGTTGACTGTCGAGGGCCGCCACGTCGTCTCGGCCGATGATGGCAATGCCTATCTCGCCGCCGGCCTGGCCGGCATGGGCGTGCTCTGGCTGCCGCGCTACATGGCCGAGCCGCATGCGGCGCGCGGGGAGCTGGTGCGGCTGTTCGACGACTGGCAGATCGAGCCGATGGCCATGCACCTGGCCTATCCACCCACCCGCCATGTCAGCCCGCGGCTGCGCGCCTTCATCGGCTGGGTCGACGAGTTGATGGCGACGCTGCCTGGGCGCTAGCCGCGCAGCACCTTCTCCATCGCCTTGCCCTTGGCGATCTCGTCGACCAGCTTGTCCAGCCAGCGCAGCTTCTGCATCAGCGGCTCCTCGATGTCCTCCACGCGAATGCCGCAGATCACGCCCTTGATCAGGGCCGCATGGGGATGCAGGGCGGGTGCTTCGGCGAAGAAGGTCTCGAAGTTGACCTGCCGCTCGATCTGGCGCTGCAGCCCCGCAGCGTCGTAGCCGGTCAGCCAGCAGATCGCCTGGTCGACCTCGGCCTGCGTGCGGCCCTTGCGCTCGGCCTTCTGCACGTACATCGGGTAGACCTTGGCGAAGGGCGTCGAGAAGATCCGGTGGGCAACCATGGTCAGGCCCCCGCCTCGGGTTCGTGGCAGACGGCTTCGATGTTGTGCCCGTCGGGGCCGATGACAAAAGCAGCGTAGTAGTTGGCGTGGTACTTGGGCCGCAGCCCAGGCGCGCCGTGGTCCTTGCCGCCCGCAGCCAATGCGGCGCGGTAGAAGGCGTCGACCTGCTGGCGGCTCTCGGCCTTGAACGCCAGGTGCAGATGAGCCGGCGCCTCGGCCGTCTGGAACAGGCACACCGACGCCTCACCCTTGGCCAGCTCGACGCCGTAGCTCGGCGGCCCTTCAGACGCCACCCCCACGCCGAGCGGTTGGAGCGCCTGCTGGAAGAAGGCCTTGCTGGCCGCGTAGTCGCTGACGCCAAACTTGACATGGTCGAACATGAGAACTCCTGAAGAACCTGATCTGCTGACGGCACAACCGAGCGCATCTGGCCCGCACCGCAGCGCCCCACTACGATGACACAGCCTCGCCGTCGGCACACCGGCCGGCGGCGTTTGTCACCAGAGGAAGCGTCATGAGCAAAGAAGCATTCCTGCGTTCCGCCGCACCCGGCGGCACGCATCATCGGCTGGCCGCAATGGCCGGCGAGTGGGAGGGCCGGTTCCGCCTCTGGTTCGAGCCGGGCAAGCTGGCCGACGAGTCGGTGCAGCGTGGCCGCATCCGGCTCCTCGCCGGCGGCCGTTTCCTGCTGCACGAGTACGAGGGCCGCTGCAGCGGCGAGCTCTTCGAGGGCGTCGCGCTGTGGGCCTACCACCTCGACGACCAGGCCTTTGAATGCGCCTGGGGCGAGAGCTTCGGCACCGGCACGTCCATCATGTTCAGCACCGGCAAGGTGGAAGACGGCCGCTTTGGCGCACTGGGCAGTTATGGCGATGGGGCCGGCGGCCCGCGCTGGGGCTGGCGCACCGAGCTGACGCAGCCCGACGCCGAGCACCTGGACATCCGCATGTTCAACATCACGCCGGCCGGCGAGGAAGCCCTCGCCGTCGAGGTCAACTACCGCCGCGCCGGCCTGGCTGCTGCCTAAGCCAAT
The DNA here is from genome assembly GCF_001425165.1 of Pelomonas sp. Root405. GTDB lineage: Bacteria > Pseudomonadota > Gammaproteobacteria > Burkholderiales > Burkholderiaceae_C > Pelomonas. The sequence continues at coordinate 374,456 of NZ_LMDU01000001.1, read as the reverse complement.
GGCCGGTAGGCCACCACGTCGATCTCCACCTTCGCCGGGATCATCAGCCGCGACTCGACGGTGGAGCGTGCCGGTTTGCCATCCGGGAAGTAGCCCATGTAGACGCGGTTGAAGGCGCCGAAGTCACGCGCGTCTTCCAGCCAGACCGTCGTCTTGCACACATCGGCCAGCGTGGCCCCGGCCAGGGCCAGCGCCGCTTCGAGGTTGGCGAACACCTGGCGCGTCTGCGCCTCGATGCCGCCGTCGACGATCTGGCCGCTGGCGTCGACCGGCACCTGGCCGGAGACATAGACAAAGTCGCCGGCCCGCACGGCGGGGGACAGCGGGCGGGGCTGGCGGTCGCTGGCGGTGGGCTCGGCGCCGAGGAAGGTCAGTTGGGTCATGGCGCGGCAGTCTGGTGGGCTCGGCCGCCGCGCGCAAGGGCCGCCTTTAGACGGTCTTCAGACAGCGGCGCGATGATGGCCGCATGCAAGACGACGACACGCCGCGCCCTGGCTGGCTGGGCCCCTGGCTGAAGGGCTTTCCGGCACTGCAGCCGCCCGTGGCGCTGGCCGATGTGGCGCAGCGCGGCTGGCGGCTCGATGAGCTGCCGACGCCGCTGGCCGTCGTGCGGCAGGCAGCGCTCGCGCACAACATCCAGTGGATGCAGGACTTCGCCGCCGAGCGCGGCGTGCAGCTGGCGCCGCATGGCAAGACGACGATGAGCCCGCAGCTGTTCCGCCGCCAGCTCGACGCCGGCGCCTGGGGGCTGACGTTTGCCAACGTGCACCAGCTGCGCCTGGGCCTGGCCGCCGGTGCGCGGCGGGCGCTGATTGCCAACCAGGTCATCAGCGCGGCGGACCTGGCCGAGCTGCTGGACCTGCGGCGCCGCCACGCCGGCCTAGAGCTGGCCTTCTTTGTCGACTCGCAGGCGCAGCTGGACCTGCTGGCCGCGCACTGGACGCAGCTGGGTGCGGGCGAGGCCAAGCTGGACGTGCTGATCGAGCTGGGCGACAAGCGCTGCGGCCTGCGCGAGCACGGCCCGGCGCTGGCGCTCGCTCGCGCGCTAAAAGCCCACCCCGCGCTGCGGCTGCGCGGCATCGGCTTCTACGAGGGCCTCCAAGTGGTCGGCGAGACCGCGCCCGACCGGGCGCTGATGCAGCAATGGCAGGCGCGCGTCGAGGCGCTGCTGGCCGACATCGAGGCCGAGGGGCTGATTGACGTGCAGCCGCTGTGGCTGAGCGGTGGCGGCTCGGCGCTGTTCGACCTTGTCGCGCCGGTGCTGCAGAGCCGGCCGAATCGCATCGGCCTGCTGCGCTCGGGCTGCTACATCTGCCACGACCACGCGCACTACGGCCGCTACATGCAGGCCATGGACGAGCGCATGGGGACGCCACTCGGCGCGCCCAGCCTGCAGCCGGCGCTGGAGGTGTGGACACAGGTGCTGTCCGCGCCTGAGCCCGGGCTGGCGCTGCTGAACGCGGGCCGACGCGACGTGTCCTTCGACCAGGGCTGGCCGGTGCCCGTGTGGCATCTTGTTGGTGGCAGGCGGAAAGTGCCCAAGGGGTGGCAGGTGACGGGGCTGAACGACCAACACGCCTACCTGCGCTGGGACCCGGCCGAGACCGATGGCCCGGCCGTTGGTGAGCGCGTCGCGCTGGGGCCGTCCCACCCGTGCACGACCTTCGACAAATGGGCGTGGATGGCCGTCGTGGACGAGGATGACCGCGTCGTCGACGCGATCACGACGCAGTTCAGCTGATGCTGTTGCTGCAGGGCGCGCTGATCGTCGATGGCAGTGGCGCGCCGGGTTGGGTCGGTGATCTGCTGATAGCCGGCGAGCGCATCGCGGCCCTCGGCACGGCACTGCAGGTTGACCCGGCCGTGCCGCGGCGCGACTGCAGCGGCCTCGTGCTGGCGCCCGGCTTCATCGACGCCCACAGTCACGACGACGCGGCGCTGATCACGTCGCCCGGCATGCTGCCGAAGCTGACGCAGGGCGTGACCACCGTCGTCACCGGCAACTGCGGCATCTCGCTGGCGCCGCTGGTAACGGCCGACCCGCCGCCGCCGATGAACCTGCTCGCGCGCGAGCAGTTCCGGCATGCGTCGTTTGCCGACTGGCGCGCGGCCGCTGACGCCGCGCGGCCGGCCGTCAATGCGGTCGGCCTGGTCGGCCACACGGCGCTGCGGCTGCGCTGCATGCGCGACCTCAACCGCCCGGCGACCGATGCCGAGCGCGACGCCATGTGCGCCCTGCTCGACGAGGCCATGGAGCAGGGCGCAGCCGGCCTGTCTTCGGGCACCTTCTACGCCCCCGCCGCCGCGGCCGACGCCACGGAGCTGCTGGCTCTGGCCCGCATCGCCGCCCGCCACGGCGGCGTGTATGCCGTGCACCTGCGCAACGAGATGGCCGATGTGCTCGACGCCATCACCGAGGCCGCCGACTGCGCGCACGCCGCCGGCCTGCCCCTGGTCATCTCCCACCACAAATGCGCCGGCCGCGCGCAATGGGGCCGCAGCCTGCAGACGCTGGCGCTGATCGAGCGGCTGGCCGAACGCCAGTCGCTGGGGCTGGACGTCTACCCCTACGTCGCCGGCTCCACGGTGCTGCGCGAGGACCTGGCCGATGGCCTCACGCCCATCCGCCTGACGTGGAGCGAGGCCCACCCCGAACTGGCCGGCCGCTGGCTGGCCGATATTGCGCTCGACTGGGCGTGTAGCGAACCCGAGGCCGTGGCGCGGCTGCAGCCGGGCGGCGCCTGCTATTTCCAGATGCACGCCGACGATGTCGACCGCATCCTCACCCACCCGCTGGCCATGATCGGCTCCGACGGCCTGCCGCACGACCGCTTCCCCCACCCGCGCCTGTGGGGCGCGTTCCCGCGCGTCTGGGCGCACTACGGCCGCGAGCGCGGCCTGCTGACGCTGGCGCAGGCGGTGCACAAGATGACGGGGCTGACGGCGCAGCGCTTCGGACTGCTAGACCGCGGCGTGCTGCGCGAAGGGGCGGCGGCGGACCTGGTCTTGTTCGACGCCGAGCGACTGGCAGACCGAGCCGACTACGGCGAACCGACGACGCCGGCCGCCGGCATCGCGGCCGTGTGGGTGAACGGCGAACTGGCACTGGACGGCCACACGCCACTCGCGCGCGCCGGGCGGGTGCTTGCCAAGTCGGCCCAATAGCGCCCCCGCAACGGGCGGCGATGATGCGCGCTTGCGAACGTGGCCCTTCTCCACGATTCAAGCTGCGCGGACTGGCTGCTCACGGCCGCCTCATCCGCGCCAAGTTCAACGCCCTAACAGGACAACAGACATGACCTCGACCATGTACACGCAATCGGTTCCCGTCTTCAAGCAGATGCTGACTGCCATGAAGGCCGTGCTGGCAAAGGCTGACACCCATGCCACCGCTCACGCCATCGAGCCTGCGGCCTACTTGCAGGCGCGGCTCTTCCCCGACATGTTTCCCTTGCTAAAGCAGGTGCAGATCGCGGCTGACTTTGCGCGTGGCGTCAGCGCCCGTCTTGCGGGGGTGGCCGTTCCCGCCAATGACGGACAGGAGAAGACCTTCGCCGACCTGACCGCCATGCTGGAGGAAAGCCTGCTGTTCCTGGACAGCCTGCAGCCCGCACAGTTCGAAGCCGCCGAAGAGCGCGAGATCGTCTTGCGCCCTGGCACGCCCAAGGAGAGGAAGTTCAGCGGCCGCGCTTACCTGGCCCACTACGGACTGCCGCAGTTTTTCTTCCACATCACCACCGTCTACGCCATCCTGCGCCACAACGGCATCCAGATCGGCAAGAAGGACTACATGGGCGCGTACTGAGCAGGCAACTGCGTTCGCCCCGACCTACCGCACGACCTCGACCCGGCCGGCTCCACGGTGCGGCGCGAGGACTTGGTCGATGGCCTCACGCCCATCCGCCTGACGTGGAGCGAGGCGCCCCCCGACCTGGCTAGCCGCAGGCTGGCCGACATTGCGCGCGACTGGGGCGTCAGCGAACCCGGGGCCGTCACGCGGCTGCAGCCGGGCGGCGCCTCCCACTTCCAGATGCACGCCGACGACGTGGACCGCATCCTGATCCACCCGCTGACCGCGGTTACGGGTGAAGCAGCCACCCACCGCTGCCGGTCCCTTTTTCGCTCATCGAGCGGCCGGATATCGGACGCATCCATGGGCCCCGTTGCTACACGATCGTTGAGTCTTTGGCCGACCACTGCATGAACGATCTGTGGATATGTGATTGATCCTGGTAAACACGCTGCCTCGCCGGATTGGCACGCACATCGACCCCGTCCATCTTTTCCAGCCAGTCACGCTCCCCCCAGTTGCACCAAACAAGCACCTGGCGAGTCTCGGCAAGGTATCGCCGTAGCAAATCTGCCCGGACGTACAGCAGCGCGTGCCGGTCTCCCTTCCAGCCATCGCCGGCCTCACGGAAGAGCGTGGCGGGCTGCCTGGTCGCATCGAAAAAGTCGATCTGGCGGTCGCGGCAAAAGAGGCCGAGGCGCTGTATGAGGCTTGGCGCGGGCAGGCTGAAGCTTGAGAAGGCGTTGTGCACGGAGTGATAGGACTCCCAGGCAAACTTCATAGATGGCAACTCAAGCCGCACGCCCGGCACAAGGCGCCTAATCGGGATGTCGAATTCGTGCAGGATCTCCTTGTCCAGCGCGATGCCAGTCTTGGCCATTGAGGCGATCTTTATCGTGAATGAGCGCCTCCGCGGCGGCCCGGGGTCCTCCACGTACTCGTCGAAGGCGCGTTGCGTCTGCCGACGGTACTTGCCATTGGCTTGATACAGGTTGTGCCCATAGTTGTTTCTATGGCCGGGCTCTGCGCCATAGACGTAGTACTCGGACGCTGATTCCGGAATCCGATCACTGCCCTGAAAGGCAACTGCGTCGTACTTGCGTCGTAGAGTCTCGACATCCTTACGGCTCGCAAACACTCCGCGTAGGAAGCCCCACATCTGCCGGTCGTGAGCGTGGTCATCGCCGTTGACATAGCCCTCGACGAGCACCCAATCGCCCCGGTAGCCGTTGATCTCAGGGACTACAAGCAGCGATCGCCAGTCTGGCGTATAGCCACTGGCCACCCATTCCTCGGTAGAGGCTCTTGGTTCGCCACACAGGTCAGGCATAGGCGGCGACCAGTCAGGCGGACGCTTTGGGAATGTCGGGTCGATACCGCAGTCTGAAGTCCGATGGTCTTGTTTCCAGTCGGGCAGCTTCCGATGCGCAGCCCGCTCGCCCCACATCTCGAAGTAGGCGATCCACGAATACTTCTTTCCGTACCGATCAACCTTGTGCTCGTCCTTTGAGTTCCAAGAGTTCCTGCCGAGGTCGTGCTCGACGTCCTTGAACAGCTTTTCTCTGTAGCCGAGGTCGAACATGCGCCGTTCGATCATTGAGCGCACGCGGAGGTACTCGGGGTGCTTGTGATCGTAGTTCGCCCGCTTGGGGATGAGCCTGCCGATGGTGTAGTTGCCGAAGTCCATCTGTATGGCGTGCCCGATGGCATCAGTAACCGCAGCATCGGGCACGCCATTTCCCGCAAAGGACGACCGGATGCTGGGAAATGGTCGGCTGAGATGACGCGCTGATGTCTTCGGCAGTTTTACGCAGCCAGCGCGCTGGGCGACTTCGATGATGCCCAGCGCGTAGTCCCGCATGAGGGTGTGGTGCGTGCTGTGCCTCGCACGGGGCGCGAACAACTGGCGGTAGAGCATCTCGGCGAGGCCGCCGAGATGGTCCTTGAAGTCCGGCACCTTGTCCGAGTCAACCAGCGACAGTGTCGTGCCATACGCTGCTGCCAGCATGCGTTCTGGGACGTACGGATCGTTGAAGTCCAAAGTCACCAGGGCGTGCGCGAACAGTACGTCCGGGAAGCGCTCGCCAATCAGGACAAGCGCTTTGGTGGCCAAGTCGCGGTCCCTGCGGACAACGGTCGTGAGGACCAAGGAGAGGAGGGCGACCAGCTCCGCAGCTGAGGCGCGGCTCATGCTCACACCTTCGAGCTTCTCCGCCCAAGTCAGCAGTCGGTGGATGGTCGGTGACGCATACCTCCTCCGCAGGTACTCGGACCACCGCAGATCGCGGTTGGCCATCGGATACTGTGCGAGGTACTTATAGAGGCGGCTGGCGTGGAATGGGTGGTTAGGCTTTGTTGAGACGGCGGCCAAGGCATCCATGACCCGGTCCCACGATCCTCCGCTGGCGCCCAGGTACTTGTTCAGGGCCGCGACGGTTCCTTCTGTGAACGCCTTGGGATTGCGCCAGAAGAGTCCCTCGATGAACGGTTCGAAATAGGCGGTCCAGTCCTGCGCCGACTTTGGCAGCGCGAAAAACAACTCCCGCTCCTTGGGCGGCAGCTTGCCAGCCCTTTCAGCGAACTCTGTGATGAGCGCCTGAGCCCAGCCCGGCTCCTCGTACTGGCGGTAGTGCCCCTTGGACAGGCGGAATATCCGGGCGAGAGGCGACTCGCCGACGAAGCTCTGCTTGATGGTGTCGGCGGACGTCGCATCGAGGTAGGCGCTCAGCAAATGTCTCGCGACGAGGTGGTCGCTGAAGCGCTGGTAAGGGAGCCTGAAGACCACCCTTGTCTTGTGCGCGCCGGTCTTGGTTGAGTACCAAATGGCGTCTTCTTCGATCAGGCCGTTCGTGCGCATGGCCTCAATGAGCTGCCGGCGCTTGGAGGGCGACATTGCGGGGTAGCTCGCGGCCACGATCCCATCTACCTCGGATGGAAGTAAATAGCCGCGCAGTTTCGCGGCCATGCACGGAGCGAAGCCGGCAGTATGTTGATCGGCGAACTGGTCGTCACCCTTCAGTAAGAGCCAGCACCCCTTGCTCTTCAACCCGAACTCGCTCTCGACCGACGCGCCGATCCGTTTGACAAACGCCTCCAGGACGAACGTCATCCCACGCTGCCCTGAAGCGATGCCGACAAATCCTTTCGCCTTCTTTGAATCTGTCAGCTCTTGAAGCGACTGACAGATGAGCTTCAGCGTGAGCGGGCGAGAAAACTCCCGATCCAGCAGCGGGACCTCCGGAAGCGGCAACTGGTAGTGCTGGAAGAAGGCCGCCTGTGCGTCGAACTCCTGGTCATCGAAGCCGTAGTGCTGCAGCCGGTAAAACTTGGGAAGGTCCGCCTTGTCAATTGCAATCGGCTCAAACGGCGTGCGGCATGACACGACCAACCCAACGTTCGGGTGTGCGGCCGCGAGGGACAGCAGTGCGGCAACAGCCTGACGCCACTCGCGGCGCCGCCCTTCATTGATGCCGTCAACGATCACAAGCGCACGTTCCACCGCGTTGCCCGCCACCTCGTTCAGACATGCGAACTGATCTTCCAACGAGATGCCGGCGGCCATCTGGGCGCCAATATCTGCCAACACGTCGCCCTGGAAGTTCTTAGCGAGCACCAGGATCGTGGGTGCCGCGCGTCCAAGGCGCTCAGTGGTGACATCGCAAAGCAGGTGCGTCTTGCCAGTGCCCCATTCCCCAGCGATGAGTAGGTTCGGACCGTACAGCAGCTTGAACGAAGAACTGCCTGCATATTCGAGTTCGTCGCGCACCACGCTCAAACACGTGCCAATCGAATGAATGTGGCCGCGAATGGTGTTGCGCGCCGACGAGTAGTTCCCATCATCGGGACCTAGCTTTGCTTCCTCCGCCCGCCAGTAGGCGCCATCCTCGAGCAGCAGCGATTCGATCCCGGACAGGTGCGTCGACCAAACATCGCCCACGGCGGCGTCCTGCGAGAGCATCCTGCTCATCATTGCTGGGATGAACGCGGTCGCAGCCGCCGTCAGCGACTCGATCTCCGCAGCTCGCTGACTACTGCCCTTGGCGCGCTTCCATCCCTCTGAAACCTGCTCAAGGACGGCGTCGAATCTGGCTCGTGCGGCGGCTCCGCAGGCTACGTTGTCGAGGGCTGTCGACAGCGCCTCAATTTTGAGGTTTGGTGCACCTGGTTCGATGCCGGGTGTGTATCGTTGCCCGGCTTGCTTGATCTGCCGCGTAGATAGGCTGGCCGCCGCGGCAATGAAAGATGCTGCATCGAGAAGCATGGCGGCACTTTAGGCCGATATTCGTCGACTCGGGCAGTAGCAGCGCCCCTCAAGCCTCCGCCCGCGGAAAGCAGACCTTCACCGTCAGCCCGCGGCCACTGGACCCGTCCAGTAGCTCGACGGTTGCCCCATGCTGAGCCGCCGCCCGCTCGACGATGGTCAGGCCCAGTCCGCTGCCATGGCATTGCTGGTCGCCGGCCAGGCGCACGAAGCGCTCGAAGACGCGCTCGCGCAACTCGGGCGGGATGCCCGGGCCGGCGTCGCTGACGGTCAGCTCGACCGTGTCGCCAGCTTCCACCAGCGCCACCGTCACATGGCCACCCAGCGGCGAGTACTTGATGGCGTTGTCGACGAGGTTGTCGACCAGGCTGCACAGCGACTCGCGGTTCAGCCACATGGGCAGCTCCTCGGGCGCCACCAGTTCCAGCTCGATGCGCCGCTGCATGGCCAGGCCCACGGCCAGCGCGACACGTTCGCGCACGAGGTCGACGAGGTCATGGCGGCCCTTGCTGAGGTCCAGCGCGTCGGCGCCCGAGCGAGCCAGCGCCAGCAGCTGGTGCACCGTGTGCGTGGCGCGCTGCACGCCCAGCCGCAGACGCTCGCGGGCCTCGTCGCGGGCGCGCGGGTCGGCCTGGTCCAGCTCCTCGGAGTTGAGCTGGATGACGGCCAGCGGCGTCTTAAGCTCATGCGCCGCGTCGGCCAGGAACTCGTGCTCGCGGTCCAGGCGCTGCTGCAGCCGCGCCATCAGCGAGTTGACGGCGTTGACGAGCGGCGCCAGCTCCACGTAGCGCGTGGCGGGCAGCGGTGTCAGGTCTTGCGCCGAGCGCTGGGAGATCTGCGCGCCGATGCGCTGCAGCGGCGCAAAGCCGAGGCGGAACAGCAGCCACAGCGGCAGCGCCAGCAGCGGCAGGCCGTACAGCAGCGGGCGGGCGTAGTAGCTGAGGCCGGCGAGGCTGAAGTGCCAGTCGCCGGGCCGCTCCTGCCAGCGGCGCACGACCAGTTCGCGCGCGTCGTCGCGCACCTCGGTGTAGAGCCAGCGGTCGTCCTGGCCCGGCACCGATTCCTGCGGCAGCACGCGGTCGCGGCCGGTCAGGTCAGGGGTCAGCTCGGCCAGCAGCTCGTCGCGCCTGAGCACCTGCAGCAGGCGGAACGGCGTGCGGTGGCCCTTGAGGCGCCACTCGCGGGCGCGCATGCCCTCGAGGTGCAGCAACGCCTCCTGCAGCTGCGCCGCATCGGCATGCGTGTCGCGCGAGCGCTCCAGCGCCAGCTCGGCCCACAGCATGTTCTCGGCCTGGCCGTTCCTGACCTGCAGCACGCGGATGTCGATGAGCTCGCGTGCGACCAGGAACAGCCAGATCATGAAGAGCACGGCGAACATGGCGCCCAGGCTGCGCTTGAACAGCGAGCGCTGCGGTGTAGGGCTCACCGGACCACGCTCACTCGCGTTCGACCAGGTAGCCCACGCCGCGCACCGTGCGGATATAGCCCTCGCCGATCTTGCGGCGCAGGTTGGAGATGTGCACGTCGAGGCTGCGGCCGTCCATCTGGCAGGGCGCACGGTTCTCCAGCTGGCGGCGGGTGACGACGCGGTCGGGCAGCTTGATCAGCGTCAGCAGGATGCTGAATTCGGTGCGCGACAGCGGCACGCGCTCCAGCCCGCGGCGCACTTCCATGCGCGGCTCGTCCAGCACCAGGTCGCGCAGCTGCCATTCGGCGGCGCCGGCCTCGGCGGCGTCGCCCTGGCTGCGCCGCACCACGGCGCGCAGCCGCGCCAGCAGCTCGGAGCCGGCAAAGGGCTTGACGAGGTAGTCGTCGGCGCCGCCGTCCAGGCCGTCCAGCCGGTCCTCGATGGCGTCGCGCGCGGTGATGACGATCAGCGGCAGCTTGCGCTGCTGGCGGCGCAGCTGGCGCAGCAGTTCCATGCCGTCGCCATCGGGCAGGCCCAGGTCCATGACGACGGCGTCGAAACCGCCCTCGCCCACCCACAGCTTGGCATCGGCGATGCGGCGCAGCCACATCACTTCATGGTCGGCGTTCTGCAGCAGGGCCTGCAGCGAGCGCCCCAGTTCCAGATCGTCCTCAAGCAGGCAGATTCGCATGAGGCCGACTTTAGTGACATCCGCGTTAAGGCGGCCTTAACAAGTCGTTGAAGCAGCGTGTAGGCGGCCCGGCAGACAGTCGCTCCATTCTTGATGCACCTGCTCCTGCGCATGACTTCCGTTCTCGCCCGACTCTGCCTGTCCTTGTCACTGCTGTTGGCGCTGTCGGCGCCGTCCGCCGCGGCCGCTGACCTGGCCTTCGTGCCCAGCCGCGCTCAGTTCGACCAGCTGTTCCCGGAGCGCATCGCCTTCTACAGCTACGAGGGTTTTGTCGAGGCGGTGCGCCAGACGCCCGGCTTTACCAGCTGGGGCAACGAGACGCAGCGCCGCCAGGAGATGGCGGCCTTCCTGGGCCAGATCGCGCACGAGTCCGACCAGCTGCGCGCCCAGCGTGAATACAAGCGCGCCAACTGGGACAAGTACTGCCGCAACGACGCCCGCCTGTCCTGCGCGCCCGGCCAGCAGTACTACGGCCGCGGCCCCATCCAGCTGAGCTGGAACTACCAGTACAAGGCCGCGGGTGATTTCCTCGGCATCGACCTGTGGAGCGACCCCGACCGCGTCGCGCGCGACTCCACCGTCGCCTGGCGCACGGCGCTGTGGTACTGGATGACGCAGCCCGGCGAATCGACCCAGACCGCGCATGCCGCGCTGCGCAGCGGCGCCGGTTTTGGCGCCACCACGCGCGCCATCAACGGCCCGCTGGAATGCGACAAGCCCACCGATCCCGACGCGCTGCGCAAGAACGCCCGCCGCAGCGACTTCTACAAACACGCCAGTGAGCTGTTCGGCGTCCCGCTCATGCACCCGCTGGGGTGCTGAAAACCCACCCGGAGAAAACGACCATGCGAGAGAAGAAGTCCATCCACCCCCAGACCGCCATCGCGGCCGCCGTGCTGTTGAGCCTGGCGCTGCCGGCGCTGGCACAGGAGGCCCCGAAGAAGGAAACCCTGGAGGCCGTCGTCGTCACCGGCATCCGCGCCAGCATGGAGAAGTCCCTGCAGACCAAGCGCAATGCCGACGCCATCGTCGACGTCATCACCGCAGAAGACGTGGGCAAGCTGCCCGCCACCAACGTCGCCGAGGCACTGACCACGATCCCCGGCGTCACCATCGACAAGGCCTTCGGTCAGGGCGAGAAGGTGTCCATCCTGGGCACCGACCCCGCCCTCAACCGCACGCTGATCAATGGCCAGACGATCGCCTCGGCCGACTGGTTCATCGCCGACCAGCCCGGCCGCACCTTCAACTACTCGCTGCTGGCACCGCAGCTGATCAACAAGGTCGAGGTCTACAAGTCGCCCGAAGCCTGGCTCGACGAAGGCTCCATCGGCGGCACGGTGAACATCTCCACCCGCAAGCCGCTGGATCAAAAGGCGTTCACGCTGGCGGCTTCGGTCGGCTTTCTCTACAACGATCGCATCGGCAAGGGCGAGCCCACCTTGGCCGGCCTGGTGGGCTGGCGCAACGAGGCCAAGACCTTCGGGGTCATCTTCTCGGCCCAGCGCTCGGAAGAGGGCATCCGCCGCGACGGCCTTGAGGCGTACGGCACCGTGAAGGGCAGCAACTACATCAACGGCAGCGGCGGTGGTGGCTCCATCAACAACCTGCCGACCGACTGGTCCGTCCCCCCCAACCCGGACGGCAGCCAACCGACGAAGCCGGCCACCTGCGTGGGCAGCTGCGCCACCACGCTGCTGGCCAACCCGAACGCCGTCGGCCCCAACTCCATCAGCGCGCACTACTTCGAGCAGATGCGCAAGCGCGACACGCTGTCGCTGTCGCTGCAGGCCCGCGCCAACGACAAGCTCGACTTCGAGTTCAACGCCCTGAATGTGAAGGCCGGCTACGACAACCGCAGCCACTCGATGTTCGCCTTCCCGGGCAACGCCTACAACGGCCTTATGAAGATGACCGACCTGGCCGTGGATGGCGGCGTCATCACCAAGGGCACGTTCAAGAACGCGCTGATGGTGTACGACCTGATCGACCGCAAGGCCACGGTGGACACCAAGTCCTACGACCTCAAGGGCAACTACAAGGACGACCGCTGGTTCGCCTCCTTCCACGTCGGCGCCTCCAAGGCCACCGGCGGCACCAAGCTGCAGGTCTTCGGCGAGTTCCTGAACTGGACCGACTACAGCTACGACATCAGCAGCGGCACGCCCAAGCTGAACATCACCGGCGCGAACCCGCTGAAGGACCCGACCGCCTTCCAGATCGACGGCGGCTGGGGCGCGGACCCGGCCCTGCCCACCTGGAACACCGGCTGGGGCGGCAACATCGTCTTCAAGCCGACGGTGGACAAGGAAGAGTTCATGCAGGTGGACGGCGGCCTGAAGTTCGACGGGCCCATCTACCAGCTGCGCTTCGGCGCCAAGCACCGCGAGCACAACACCACGCAGACGATGGGCGGCGTGTCGCTGGCTGCGGTGAGGGGCTATGGCGATGCCAAGGCCAGCCAGTTCTCTCCGAAGCAACTGCCGGGCAACTATCTCAGCGGCTTCGGCAACGTCGGCGACCTGAACAACCGCTACACCATCGACGGTGAAGCGCTGGCCGGCTTCATCACCAGTGGCAAATGGCTCGCCCCGTGGCAGACCATGCCGCAGCCCGCCACGTTCAACGATCCCTCCTTCGTCGCCAACACCTGGTCGGTCAAGGAAGTCGTCGACGCCGCCTACGTGCAGGCCGACTACGCCCTTGACGCGCTGCGCGGCAACTTCGGCGTGCGCATCGTGGACACCACCTCCAACAGCGGCGGCTGGGCCTGCACCGTGTCCACAGGGCAGGCCTGCCCGGCGGACAAGTATGTGCAGACCAATGTGGTGAAGAACTACCTCAACATCCTGCCCAACCTGAACGTGGTCTACGAACTGCGCAACGACCTGGTGCTGCGCGCGTCGGCGGCCAAGGTCATGTCACGCCCGAACTACGGCGACATGTCCAGCTACCTGTGGATCGGCGACCAGACGCTCTCCGGCGGCGGCGGCAACCCCAACCTCAAGCCTTACAAATCCACCAACCTGGACTTCTCGGCCGAGTGGTACTTCGCCAGGAACGCCATCCTGGCCGGCACCATCTTCAACAAGAAGGTCACCGACTACGTGCTCGTGACGACGACGCCGGAAGTTCACTACAACCAGTTCGAACGCAGGAACGCCACCTACGCCGTCTCGCGCCCGAACAACGCCGGCAGCGCCACCATCAAGGGCGCGAGCCTGGCCTTGCAGGCCAACATCGGCTGGGGCTTCGGCGCGCTGACCAACTACACCTTCTCGGACGCCAAGGCAGCCCAAGCCGGCTCGCACCTGCCGTTCAACTCCAAGCACCAGTACAGCGTCAGCCCGTTCTATGAAAGCGACCGCTTCAGCGCCCGCGTGACGTACACCTACCGCTCCAAGTACTACACGCAGGCCGATCGCGGCAACTTCCTGATCACCGACGGCAGCAAGGATCTGGCAGCCAGCGCCAGCGTGAAGCTGACCGATCAGCTCAGCCTGGGCGTGGACGCGATGAATCTGCTGGACAGCGAGTACCGCAACTACGCGGACGTGGCCGGCGTCGCCAAGACCGAGTTGCTGACCCGCGGCATCTACCGCACCGGCAAGCGTTACCAAGCCGTGCTGCGGTACAACTATTGACCCCTCCGGCTCTCGGCCCGCAATACGGGGTCGACAACGTTCCTCGTTGTGGCAGCTGCTTCTGCCGCACGTTGGGCGACCCTCACGGGGGTCGCCCTTTTTTGTTGTGCAATCTGCGGCCATGAATGCAACCCACAACGCGCCACGCCAGCCGGGCATCGACCTGCTGCGCGGCCTCACTGTCGCCGTGATGATCCTCGTCAACGAATGGGCCGGCGTGGCGGGTCTGCCGGCATGGATGAAGCACGTGCCGGCGGACGCCGACGCGATGACCTTCGTGGACATGGTGTTCCCGGCCTTCCTGTTCATCGTCGGCATGTCGCTGCCGTTCGCGCTGCAGGCCCGGCTGGCGCAGGCCGGCCGGCGGGGCGCGCTGCTTGCGGTGGGTGAGCGCACCGCAGCGCTCATCGTCACCGGGCTCTTCATGGTCAACGCGGAAATGGCGCGGGCCGGCTTCAACGCCCCGGCCTGGCTGCTGGGCGCCTTCCTCGGCATCTTCCTGGTGTGGGGCAGCGTGCGCGGCGGGCCACCGCTGGCCTGGCCCTGGCGCGGCGCGGGCGGCGTCTTGCTGATCGCGCTGGCTGCCGTCTACCCCGGCGGCATGGGCGTGCACTGGTGGGGCATCCTCGGCCTCATCGGCTGGGCCTACGGGCTGGCGGCGCTGCTGTTCATCTTCGCCTCACCCGGCGGGCGGGTGCCGCTGGCGCTGGCGGGCATGGCGGCGTGCGTGGCCTGGTTCGCCTGGGGCGCGCCGTACGTCGGCGGCGGCGGGCACGCCACGCACACGGCGCTGGTGCTGGCCGGCCTGGCCGCCGCCGTGCTGTTGCACGACCCCGACCACATGCTTGCGCCCGACCGCGCCACGCGCGCCGCGCTGCTGCTGGGCTTCCTGCTGCTGGCGGTGGGCTTGAGCCTGCGCAACCACTTCCCGCTCTCCAAGATCAACGCGACGCCGAGCTGGGGCCTGGCCTGCGCGGGCGCCACGCTGCTGGTCTACCTGGCACTGCGCCCGCTGGCCGATGCCGCCCCCGGCCGTGCCGCGATGCGCGTGCTCGGCGACGCCGCCCGCCACCCGTTGCTGGCCTATCTGCTGCCCTCCGTCATCGGCGCCGTGCTGGCGCTGCTGCAGGCGCAGTGGCCCGCTGCGCTGGGCGCGGGCTGGGCCGGCATCGCGCGTGGCGTCGTCTTCCTCGCCGCCGTCCTCGTGCTGCTGCGCCTGCTGCTGCGCGCGGGCGTGCGGCTCAAACTCTAGAGAAGCGCCGATGCGCCGCCGCCACCTGCTCACCCTGCCTGCCTTGCACCTCATGCCCGCACTTGCCGCCGCCCCGCCATCGCACCGCTTCCTGCACGTCGGCACCTATGCGCCGCAGGGCTTGGGGCTGTACAGCTTCGCCATCGGCGCCGACGGCGCATTGAGGCCGCTCGGCGTCACGCCCAATGCGGGCAACCCGAGCTGGCTGGCGAGCGCCGGTCAGCGCATCTACGCCGCCGAGGAAGGCGCCCACCACATCGCCGTCTACACGCAGGACACGACGGGCGGCCTGAGCCTGCTACATCGCGAACCCAGCGGCGGCAGCTCGCCCTGCCACCTGTCCTTGAGCGCAGGCCACGCCTGGGTCGCGCATTACGGCGATGCCCGCTTCGCCGCACTGCCGCTGCAGGCCGATGGCCGCCTGGGGGCTGCCAAAAGCTGGCCCAGCTGCGCCGGGCCCGATTGCCGGTCCGGCCCGCAACGCGCGGCGAAGGCGCCGCCCGGCAGCCAAGCCAACAGCGGCCACGAGGCGCCGCACGCCCACATGATCCAAGTCAGCCCCGATGCCCGATGGCTGGTCGGCACCGACCTCGGCCGCGACCGCGTGCTCGTCTGGCCGCTCGCGCCGGGCGCGCCCACCGTTGCGGCGCGGGAGCTCGTCCTCAGCCCCGGGTCCGGCCCGCGCCACTTCGCCTTCCACCCCGCTGACCCGCGCATCGTCTACGTGCTGCAGGAAGAGTCGTCCACGCTGTCGACCGTCGAGCTGACGGCGGACGGGCCGCGCCTGCTCGATGAAATTTCGGTGCTGCCTGGCGGCTTCGCCGGCACCAACTACGCGTCCGACCTGATCGTCGCGCCCGGCGGCCAACACCTGTACGCCTTCAACCGGCTGCACGACAGCCTCGCCGTCATCTCGCTGGCCGAAGCACGCAGCCCGACGCTGCTGGACCACCACTGGGTACACGGCAGCTACCCGCGCAGCGCCTGCCTCGCGGGCTCGCATATGTATGTCTGCAACCAGCGCAGCGACCAGCTCAGCCATTTCGACGTCAGCCGGCCCGAGGCGCCGCGCTTCATGCCGCGCCAGACGCCGGTGCCCAGCCCGGCGGGCGCCTGCGCGCTTTAGACTGGGCCGATGAAGCCAGCGACCCACCTTGCCCTTCTCCCCCTGCTCGCCGCCACGGCACTCGCCCAGGCCGAGCCCATCGGCTCCGTCGACACCGCTTTCAAGCTGATCGGCCCCGATCACAAGATCGTCGTCGACGCCTATGACGACCCCAAGGTGGGCGGCGTGGCCTGCTATGTGTCGCGCGCCAAGACCGGCGGC
This sequence comes from Pelomonas sp. Root405, assembly GCF_001425165.1. Lineage (GTDB taxonomy): Bacteria > Pseudomonadota > Gammaproteobacteria > Burkholderiales > Burkholderiaceae_C > Pelomonas. Next base: position 358,083 of record NZ_LMDU01000001.1, on the reverse strand, counting down.
ATCAAGGGCGCCATCGGGCTGGCCGAGGACAAGGCCGAGGCCTCCATCGCCTGTCGCCAGGTCGGCCCCATCGTCATCAAGCAGCCCTTGCCCGCCCAGGAAGAAGTGTTCAGCGAGCGCATCTCGCTGGTCTTCAAGCGGCTGCGCATCGTGCGCATGGTGGACGTGCCGCGCAACACGCTGGTCTACCTGACCTACTCGGACCGCCTCATCGACGGCTCGCCGCAGAACAGCATCACCGCCGTGCCGGTGGGCCGCGAGACCGCGATCCCGGTGAAGAGATGAGCTTTGTCGAGGCCCTCTTCGCGCTGATGCCGATGCAGGCACTGGCGGCGGCGCTGGTGCTGATCACCCTCGTCGGCTGGCGCGGCGCCAATGCCGGTGGGCGCTGGGCCCAGGTCGGCATGCTCGCCGTGGCGGTCGGCCTGGCCCTGCTGAGCCCGGCGCTGGGCAACCGCTTCAGCGCGCCGCAGGGCCTGCTGAGCGTCGGCGTCGTGGGGGTCAGCCTGGGCCTGTCGGCGCTGTGGTGGGCGCTCGGCCTGTGGCTGACGCCGCGGCCCGGGCGCTGGGCCATGACGGCGGCGCCGCTGGCCCTGGGCGCCGGCCACGCGCTGCTGGGAAGTGACCGCATGGCCGCGCAGACGCTGGCCGACGTCGTGCTGGGCTCGCAGCTCGGCTGGCTGGGTATCGCGCTGTTGCTGCCCGGCCGCAGCGCCGTGCTGCAGGGCCTGAACAGCCGGCGCTGGCGGCTGCTGGGCCTGGCGGCCGTGCTGCCGCTGCTGGCAGCGATGCTCTACCGCGCTACCACCACACTGCTGGATGCCCACGGCCCCGGGCCCGATCTGCTGCTGGCACTGACTGGCCAGCTCGCACTGCTGCTGGCCCTGCCGATGCTGCTGCTGGCCTGGCGCGGCCAGATCGAGGCCGAGCTGGCGAGCCTCACGCAGACCGACGGCCTGACCGGCCTGTGCGACCGCAGCGCCTTCACCAAGCGCTCCGTCGACCTCATCTCAATGGCCCGGCGCTACGACGAGCCGCTGGCCCTGGTCGTGCTCGACCTGGACGATTTCGCGACGCTGCAGGGCGAGCAGGGCGAGGACATGGCCGAGCGCGCGCTGGCCCTGTTCGGCAGCTGCGTGCAGGCCCAGATGCGGCTGGGCGACCTGGCCGGTCGCATCGGCAACGAGCAGTTCGGCGTGCTGATGGCGCGCTGCCTGCCCGAAGGGCCGCAGGCGCTGGATGCGCGCCTGCGCACGGCGCTGGCCGCGCGCACGCCGGGCGAGCTGGGCATGAACCTGTCGTTCAGTGCCGGCTGGGCCAAGCTGCGGCCCGGTGACCGTGGCCTGGCGGATCTGCAGCGCCGCGCCGAGACAGCGCTTTATGAGGCCCAGCGCGCCGGCCGCGGCCAGCTGATGGCCGAACCCGGGGTGGCCGATTGACTGCGGCAGACAACCTGGTTGATGAATGGGTCGGCCAGAACCTGCTGACCACCGACCCGGCGCTGCTGGCCGCCCTGCGCGAAGCCGCACCGCAGGCCATCGAGCCGCTGTCCCGCTACGGCGCCGAGCTGGGCAGCGCCGAGACCGCCCAGCTCGCCCGCGACGCCAACCGCCACGGTCCGGTCCTGCGCCAGCTGGACGCCCGCGGCCGCCGCATCGACGCGGTCGACTTCCACCCCGCCTGGCAAGCGCTGCTGGCGATGTACCGGCGTCAAGGGCTGGTGGCCGATGTGTTCGCGACCGACACGCCCGGCCGCTGGGCGCAATTCGCGGCCGGCTGCTACCTGCACGGGCAGGTCGAGGCTGGATCGCTCTGCCCCGCGACGATGACGCAGGCGGCCATCCCGGTGTTGCAAAAGCAGCCCGAGCTGTTCGCGCCGCTGCGCGACAAGTTCTTCAGCCGCGAGCACGACCCGTTGGACCGTCCGCTGACCGAGAAGCCGTCGATCTGGGTCGGCATGGGCATGACCGAGAAGCAGGGCGGCTCCGACCTGCGCCGCGTGACGACCGAGGCCGTCGAACAGGCGGATGGCAGTTACGCGATCACCGGCCACAAATGGTTCTTCTCAGCGCCCACCAGCGACGCCCACCTCGTGCTGGCCAGGACCGCCGCTGGCCCGACCTGCTTTTGGCTGCCGCGCTACACGCCCGACGGCGCACGCAACGCGGTGCGGGTGATGCGGCTCAAGGACAAGCTGGGCAACCGCAGTAATGCCAGCAGCGAAGTCGAGTTCCATGGCGCATGGGCCCGGCGCCTGGGTGACGAGGGCCGCGGCATCCCGACGCTGATCGAGATGGCCGGCTACACACGGCTGAACTGCGTGATCGGCAGCGCAGCACTCTTGCGCGCCGGCTTCGTGCAGGCCTTGCACAATGCCCGCGAGCGTTTCGCATTCGGCAAGCGCCTGGCCGAGCAGCCGCTGATGCAGACCGTGCTGGCCGACCTCGCACTGGAAAGCGAGGCCGCCATGCGCCTGATGCTGCGGCTGGCGCACGGCTTCGAGCACGGCGAGCCGGCTTGGCAACGGCTGCTGACGCCGGCCACCAAGCTCTGGGTTTGCAAGCGCGCCATCGAGTGCACCGGCGAGGCCATGGAGCTGCTGGGCGGCAATGGCTATGTGGAAGACGGTGTGCTGGCGCGGCTCTACCGCGAGGCGCCGGTCAACTCCATCTGGGAAGGTTCGGGCAATGTGATGGCCTTGGACGTGCTGCGCGCCGTGGCCCGCGAGCCCGATGTGGCCATGGCCTTGCTGGATGACTTTGAGGCCAGCGCCGATGCGCCGGTGCGTGCCGAGGCCGCAACCCTGCGCCACCTGCTGAAGGGCGATCCCTCCGCGCTGGAGGCCCAGGCCCGCCGCATCGCGCAGGGCCTGGTGCTGTGCGCGCAAGGTGTGCTGATGCGCGAGCAATCGTCCACCACCACGGCGGATGCCTTTGTCGCCACCCGCTTTGGCAGCGACGGGCGCCTGGTCGGCACACTGGCTTTGCCGCAGGCGGCACGGGTGCTGGACGCCGCATTGGCTGACTAGTCAACCAAGTACTTGCGCACCACGCGCGCCAGCGTGCCGTCCTTCTCCATCGCAGCGCCCGCTTGTCGATAACGCTGCACCAGCGCGGCGTCGACCGACCGCTTGCTGAACATGATCTGGGCCGCCTCGTCGGACAGCAGCACGTCGGTCGGCACGATCTGCGCGACCAGGCCCAGCCGGGCCAGCTCCCACCGCGCGCTGGCTTCACTGGCCAGCACGCCGTCGACGCGGCCCAGTTCCAGCATCTGCCAAAGGCTGCCGCGCGCCGCCGCCTGGGTCAGCCGCGCGCGGAAGTCGGGCTCGGCCAGCAGGGCGGCGTACTCCGGACCGTAGACGACGCCAATCTGCACGCCGAGCTTGAGCCCCGGCTTGAGCACGTCGCGCAGGCGGGTCGCGTTGCCAAAGCCGGCACGCTGGCTGGCCCGCACGTACAGACGGTTGGGCACCACGACATGCTGTTCGGCCCAGTGCGCATAGGCCTCGCGCTCTGGTCGGCGCAGCGCGCCGGGCAGCACGTCAAGCCGGCCGGCCTGCAGTTCGACCAGGGCGCGTGCCCACGGCAGCTGCACCCAGACGGCGCGGCAGCCGATGCGCTCCAGCGCCTCCTCGACAAGCTCGGCCTGCAGGCCGACGACGCGGTCGCTGCCGTCACGCATGCTGTAGGGCGGGTCGGGGTTCCAGCGCACCCGCATTTCACAGGCCCACGCTGGCAGCGCAATCAGAGCCAACCAGAAAAGGCCGATGCGAAGCGAAAGCAAGAAGACGGTCACGCCGGCATTCTGAGCCGGTTTGTCAGCCAGGTCCGACAAACCGCCGCGCCGCCCGCCGATACGTGGACGACCGACTGACGACGATGCTGGCAGCGAAATTTAGTCCGGAGCCGCACATGCCCATTGACGCCCAACTGCCGCTGAGCCACGCCCTCGAAACCAGCCCGCAGCGCCCGCCATGGGCCCCGCTGGCACGCTGGTTGTCGACGACCGCTGCCAGCACCGAGGCGGCATTGGGTTACGAGTCCGCCCTGCCCTGGACGCTGGGGGTCGACGGGCCGGCCGACGGTGTGCAACCGCCTTACTGAATCAGCCCGTTCTTCAGCGCGTAATAAGTCAGATCGCTGTTGGTCTGCAGCTTGAGCTTCTCAAGCACGCGCGTGCGATAGGTGCTGACCGTCTTGACGCTGAGAAACAGCGCCTCGGCGATATGCCCCACGGTCTCGCCCTGGGCCAGGCGCAGGAAGACCTGGAACTCGCGCTCGGACAGCGCCTCGTGCAGCGGTTTGTCCGAAGCCGCGCCGCCGGGGCCGCCGGCCACGTTGTCGGCCAGCTGCTCGGCCACGGCCGCGCTGATGTAGCGGCGGCCGCGCGACACCTGGCGGATCGCGTTGGCGATCTCCTCGGGGTCGCATTCCTTGTTCAAGTAGCCACTGGCGCCCTGGCGCAGCAGCGTCGTCGCGTAATGCGCCTCAGGGAAACCGCTGAGGATGAGCACGGGCAGCTCGGGGAAGCGCGCCTTGATGGCGGCCAGCGCGTCGACGCCGCTCTGGTCGGGCATGGAGATGTCGAGCAGCAGCACATCGACGTCACCGGCGCGCGCCATCTCCAGCGCGTCATGCCCGCTGGAGCCTTCGCCGGTGACACGCAAGTCGACGTGGTCCGACAGGTATTGGCGCAGGCCGGTGCGAACAATGGCGTGGTCGTCGACGATGCCGATGCGAATCATGGCTGAGCAGCTTGTCAGAGTTTGCCGGCAGCGTAGCAGGCTGGTGCAGCCGCCGCGAGGGTTTCAGTCCTACACGGGCGCCAGTGCCGTCCGACAGGGCACAGCGCTCCGGGACTATGCCGAAAAGTGCGGGCGAGCCTGATAGTCGCCTCCAGCGGCTCCTCAGGAGTCGCGCCCTCACAACAGGAGAATCAAATGCTCAACAAATCCATCCTGACCGTCGCCTTCGCCACCGCCCTTGCTGCCACGCTGGTCACCACCAGCGGCTGCGCCGTTTCGCGCAATCAGGAGACGGTCGGTGCCTACATCGACGATGCGGCGCTGACCACGCGGGTCAAGTCCAAGTTCGCGGCCGACACGACGGTCAGCGCCATGGCCATCAGCGTCGAGACCCTGAAGGGCACGGTCCAGTTGTCGGGCTTTGCCAAGTCGCAAGAGGAACGCGCGATGGCCGAAAAGCTGGCTCGCGAGACCTCCGGCGTCGTCGCGGTGCGCAACGACATCGTCGTGCGACAAGGCTCCTAAGGGCCTTTCCCTAGGAGAAGTCCTACAGCGCGACGCGTTCCCGGCAATGCCGGGCCGACGCTGAAGCGGTTCATACTTCAGCCTCATCCTCCCCACCGCGCCGTCGGGCCATGCCAGCACTCAAAGCCTTCATCGTCGAAGACAGTCCGGTGATCCTTGAGAACCTCATCGCGACGCTGGAGGAGCTGGCCCAGGTGGAGGTTGTCGGGTCTGTCGCGGACGAGGCCGGCGCGGTGCGCTGGATGAGCCGCGACCCCGACGCCAACGCCGACCTTTTCATCGTCGATGTCTTCCTGCGGTCCGGCACTGGGCTGGGCGTGCTGCAAGCTGCCCAGCAACTCGGCTTGCGGGCGCGTCGCGTCGTTCTCACCAACTACGCCACCGAGGAGATGCGCCGCCGCTGCGCGAGCCTCGGTGCCGAGCGCGTCTTCGACAAGAGCCGCGAACTGGATGACCTGATCAGCTATTGCGCCGAACTGGCCGAACATGCATCAGCGCGTCCTGCCGCCGCAGCCACCTGAGCGGCTTCCCGTGCTGCGTCATCTCGATCCCTGGTTGGAGGGCGCCAGCCGCAATCGGGGGTTGGCTGTGGGTTTTGCGGCGCTGGCTGCCGCGGCCGTCATGGGCGTCAGTGAAGCCGCTTTCTGGGGTGCCGACGCAGCGTTGAGCCAGGCCCAGGCCCGCCACCAGGCGCGCAACGACGGCCTGCGCCTGCGCGAGCTGCTGACCGACGCCGAGACCGGCCAGCGCGGCTACCTGCTGACCGGGCGCGACGACTATCTGGTGCCACTGAAACTTGCCGAGCGCGAGCTGCCCGCCGTGCTCTCGCGGCTGCGTGGCCAGTACGCAAGCTCCGAATGGGAGGCGCTGGTCGCCGACGCCAGCCGGCGTGCCGGCGAGAAGCTCTCGGAGCTGCAACTGGTCGTCCAGCTCTACCGTGACGGCACCGACTCGGCATGGCGCGGGCTGGTCGAGTCCGACATCGGCCGCGAAAAGATGCAGGCCGTGCGCGAGGCGGTCGCCCAGCTCGACGAGCATGAGCTGACGCAGATCGCCAGCGAACGCGATGCGGTCTTCCGCTCCCTCAACTACGGCCGCATCGGCGTGCATGGGCTGACGCTCCTCAGCCTGTTCGGCCTGGCCGTTTTCCTGCGCCGCAACGAGGCCCTGCATGCCGCGCGCCGCGAACATGCCCAGGAGCTCGCGCAGGAGCGCGACCGGCTCGACCGCGAGGTGGCGCGCCGCACCGCCGAGCTGACCGAGCTGGCCCGCCATTTGCAAACGGTGCGAGAGGACGAGCGCGCCCACCTGGCGCGCGAGCTGCACGACGAACTCGGCGCGCTGCTGACGGCCGCCAAGCTCGATGTCGCCCGCATCCGCCGCATGACCAAGACGGCGGCGCCCGAGATCGACGAACGCCTCAAGCACATGAGCGAGCTGCTCGACCAGGGCATTGCGCTCAAGCGCCGCATCATCGAAGACCTGCGGCCCTCGGCACTGTCCAACCTCGGGCTGATCCCGGCGCTGGAGATCCTGACCCAGGAGTTCGCCCAGCGCTCGGGCCTGCAGCTCAGCCTGGAGCTGGCCGACGTGCCCACCGAGGAGGCCGGCCGTCTGGCGCTGTACCGCCTGGTGCAGGAGGCGCTGACGAATGTGATGCGCCATGCCAAGGCCAAGCATGTGCGCGTCAACCTCGGCGAGGCCGACGGCTGGCTGCAGATGCACATCCGCGACGACGGACAGGGCTTCAATCCCGAGGCCGTCGGTGCCGGGCACCATGGCCTGCTCGGCATGCGCTACCGCATCGAAAGCCTCGGCGGCACGCTACAGTTGCTGTCGGCACCGGGCCGCGGCACGCTGGTGCTGGCGCGCCTGCCCCTGCTGGTCGAGCCAGAGCCTCAGGACACGCCGCCGGTCACCGCGCCCGGTGAACTGGGCGCGGCGACGCCGCTGCCTCAACCGCCTGCCTGAAGTCCTACAGCGCGAGCTTGCCGGGGCCGACAGGCCGGCACGAGCCCCGCATCCAAACTGGCGTCAGGGAACTGCGCGATGCGTGGCCCGCACATCACCCAGGAGGGGCCATGCAGCTTCCCGATTCCATGCACGCCGCGTCGCGCGATGCCGACGCGATGTCACCGTCTCTGTACAGCCGCCGCTTTCATGCTGCGGCTCTGGTCGTGGCATTTGCAGCGCTGGCAGCCACCGCGGGCCTCAAGGCCGTCCAGGACGCGCGACCGCTGGACGTGCAGATGACCGCTGCCATGCACAAGGCCGGTGACAGTCTGCAGGCCTTGCACGGCCATCTGTCACGCGGCCTGCAGGTGTCATTGCTTGCCGTGGCCGATGGCCGTGATGTTGCACCCGCTGCGGTCGCGCTGGCAGTCGACGCCGACCACCGCAATCAACCGGTGCGGGTCGTCGACCAGGCACCGCAGCGCCAAGGCCGCTAGAAGCGGCTTCACGCCGGCGCCGCCGCTTCGGCACCGGCCAGAACTTCGGCCAGCGGCTGCGGCCGGTGCAGCAAGAAGCCCTGCACCTCGCCCACCCCCAGGCACACCAGCTCCAGCAGCGCCTCGGGCGTCTCGACGGACTCGGCGACGGTGGTCAGGCCCAGGGTGCGGGCGACGTCCACAAAGCTCCGCACGGCGACCTGGTCCAGCGGGTCGGTGGTCACGCCGCGCACGAACTGGCCGTCGATCTTGAGCACATCCACCGGCAGCGCCTTCAGGTGACCGTATGACGCCGAGCCGGCGCCGAAGTCGTCCAGTGCGACCCGCGCGCCCAGCGCCTGCATCTGCTTGATGAAGCGCGCAGCTTCGCCGAGCTGGGTGATGACCGCCGTCTCGGTGATCTCCATGCAGAGTGCCTTGGCGCGTTGCGGCCCCAGCGCGGTCAACAAGGTGCGCGCCTCCTCGTGGTACGCCGCGTCCTGCAAGGTCAGCGCCGACACATTGATCGACAGCGAGGCGATGTCGGGCCCGCCGTCGCGCTGCAGCAGCTCGACGGCCTGGCAGAGCACCCAGCGGTCCAGCCGCGGCGCCAGATGGAAGCGCTCGGCCGCGGGCATGAAGGCGCCGGGCATCACCCGGCTGCCATCGCGCTCGCGCAGGCGCAGCAGCAGCTCGCCGCGCAGGCGGCCGTCATCCTCGCCCTGGGCCGGCAGCACACGCTGCAGGTCGAGTTCGAAGCGGTCCTCGTCCAGCGCCTGTTGCAGCCGGGTTGCCCAGCGGTGCTCGTTCTGGTGAGCGCGCAGCGTGACGTCGTCCAGTGCCCACAGCTGGACGCGGTTGCGGCCCTGCTCCTTGGCCAGCATGCAGCAGGCATCGGCTTCGCGCATCGCCACGTCGGCATCGGGCCAGCGCCCGTCCAGCGGCGCCACGCCGATGCTGGCGCCGATGCGAAAGCGCTGCTCGCCGTGCACATAGCGGTACTGGTCCATCGCATCGCAAAGCTTCTGCGCCACGTGGACGGCTTCGTCCTGCGAGCAGTTTTCAAGGATGGCCGCGAACTCGTCGCCGCCCAGGCGGGCGACCGTGTCGCGGCCGCGCACACCGGCTTCCAGGCGCCGGGCCACTTCGCGCAGCACCTCGTCGCCAGCGGCGTGGCCGCAGTGATCGTTGACGAGCTTGAAGCGGTCCAGGTCCAGGGCCAGCAGCGCGTGCTGGCTGCCATCACGCTTGGCCCGTTCCAGCGTGCGCGCCAGGCGCTGGCCGAATTCCGCGCGGTTGACCAGGCCGGTCAGCCCGTCATGGCTGGCGCGCCAGCGGATCTCGTCGAACTGGCGACGCTGCTGCGTCACGTCGCGGAATACCAGCACCGCGCCCAGCACCTGGCCCTCCGCGTCGCGGATGGGCGCGACCGAATCTTCCACGGCATGCAGCTCGCCGCTGCGGCTGAGCAGCACGGCGCCCGTGGGCAACCGCGTCGGCCGGCCCGTGTCCAGGCAGCGCTGCACCGGGTCGTCCAGCGGCTCATTGTTCTCTTCGCGCTGCGGCTGAAAGACCAGGCTGGACGGCTGCCCACGCGCCTCGCTGGCCGCCCAGCCCGTCAAGCGCTGCGCCACGGGGTTGAGCCAGGTGACGCGGCCGAGCGCATCAGTCGTCAGCACCGCGTCGGCGATGGACTGCAGCGTCACTTCAAGCAGCTCACGCTGCTCCTCCAGTTGCTGCTGCAGCCGGCGTGCATCGCTGACGTCCCAGCACACGCCCGACAGCCGCAGCGCCCGGCCCGCGCCATCACGCAGCACCCGGCCTGAGCTGCGCAACACGTGCACGCTGCCATCGGGCCAGCGAACCCGCCACTCGCCTTCCAGCTGCGGGCCGCCGCGCAGCGCATCGCGCACCGCCTGCGCAGCGGCGCGGCGGTCCTGCGGGTGCAGGCACCTGCGCCAGCGCGCCAGGCTGACGCGCGTGCCGCGCCGCGGTTCGCCATGCAGCTTCCACATCGCGTCGTCCCACGCCACATGGCCGACCCGCAAGTCGAGGTCCCACACACCGATGCCACCGCTGTGCGTGGCCAAGGCCAGGCGCTCCAGGGCGCGCTCCAGCTCGGCGCGGACCTCGGCCGGCTCGGTCACGTCCAGCATGACCACGCCGATGCGTCGTCCTCCGGTCTCCGTCTCGCGGTCGTCGTCGAGCCGGCCTACGACACGCAAAGCCCGTCTCCCGCCAGCGCCAGCGCCGTCGCAGAACAGTTCGACATCCCAGCCCTGGCCCTCAGCCGCCGCACGCTGCAGCGCGGCGTCCAGCATGGCCGCGCCATCGGGGCCAAAGCGCTGCAGCAGCGCCGCCAGCGTCGGCACCTGTCCGTGTGGCAGGCCCAGCAGTTCACAAGCCGAGTCGGACAGCGTCAGCTTGGCGGTGTCAGGTTGCCATTCCCAGGCGCCCACGCCGGCCAACCGGCTGCAGCGCGCCAGGAAACGTGCGTTCTGCGCCAGCGCCAATTGCGCGGCGGACGCCGCTGCGGCGCCTGCGGGCGCACCCGTCAGCAGCGTTTCGCTCATCGATGCTCACTCCGACTTGACAACTGAGAAGCATCACGCCCGGCGGCGTAGTCAAAACGTCGGCACGGCGCATGTCAGAACGTAGGACAACACCGCGTTGACAGCGAGCCACGCAGGTTTACACGGCACAGCCGGTTCGACGGACAACCACTGCGGCGGGCGGGGCGTTCACAGAGCCAGGCCACAGCGTTTCCGCGCGGCCCGCATCAGGAGCAAGCATGATCAACCGATTCCATCTCCTTACCCGCTGGCTGGCCCCTGCCCTCGTCGGCCTTCTCACGCTGGCCGCGTTGCCGGCGGCGCGCGCTGCTGATGTCAGCGTCTCCATCGGTTTCAGCCAACCCGGCCTGCATGGCCGCGTGGACGTCGGCCGCTATCCGGCGCCGATGCTGGTCGCACCCCAACCGGTCATCATCAGCCGGCCCAGCTATCGCGTCGACCCGGTCTACCTGTGGGTGCCGAACGATCACCGCCGCGACTGGCGCCGGCACTGCGGTCGCTACGGTGCCTGCGGCGCGCCGGTCTACTTCGTCGATGACGGCTGGTACCGCCAGAACGTCATCGTCCACCGCGAGCGGGATCGGCGCGGGCATGGCCACGACCGCCATCACCGCGACGACCGGCACGATCATCACCGCCGCGGGCACCGGCACGGGCACGGGCACGGGCACGGGCACGGGCACGGCAATGGGCACGGTCATCACTGATTGACCGTAGAAGGCCTCAACTGGCCGGTGGTGCGGCTCAGTTCCGGCCATTACCGGCGGGCAGGGCGGCCTAAAGTCGAGCAGACCCTGACCGATGTGCCGCGCCCGCGGCTGGCCGGATGCCCGACGCTGACCACTCCCCCGCCCTGCCCCCATTGACCCTGCCGCCGGCGCCGCGCCGGCTGTCGGCCTATGCCTGGCCCATGGCGCTGGCGCTCGCTGCCTGCGGCGGCGGCGGCGACAGCGGCGCGCCCGACGTGCCGCCACCGCCGCCCCCGGTGGCCACGCCCAGCCCGCTGCCCATGCCGGTCCCGGTGCCGACACCCAGTCCTTCGCCCAGCCCATCCCCCAGTCCATCTCCATCGCCGAGCCCGGCTCCGAGCCCGAGCCCGAGCCCTTCTCCGGCGCCAAGCCCCAGCCCCGCACCAAGCCCCAGCCCTGCGCCGAGTCCCGCTCCCAGCCCGTCACCAGCGCCAGCGCCAGCGCCAGCGCCAGCGCCAGCGCCAGCGCCGACGCCGACGCCCCCGCCGCCCCCGCCGCCCCCGCCTCCTCCTCCACCGCCGGTCTCCGGCGTCGTCGCGGCCGGCCTGGGCTTGAGCGGCGCCACGGTGCGCGTGCTGGATCCGACCGGCAAGGTGATCGCGACCGGCCGCCCGGTGTCAGCCACGACGGGTGCCTACGGCCCCGTGCCGCTGGTCGGCCAGGGGCCCTTCCGCGTGGAAGCCTGCGGCAGCGTGGGCGACAAGCCGTTGTGCGTCTGGGGCGCGACGAACGACGGCGGCACGCTGAACCTGACACCGCTGACCAGTGCCATCACGGTGCTTGCCAGCGGTCAGTCACCCGAGACGCTGATGACCGGCGCGGCGCAGGGCCTGACCAACGAGGCCGTGGCAAGCGCCCACGCCCAGCTGCGCACCGCCCTAGCGCCGGCCCTGGCCGACGCCGGCCTGGCCAGTGATTTCGACCTGCTGGCCGGCGCACTGACGCCCGGCTTGCATACCGGTCACGACCGCGTGCTGGACGCCGTTGCCGTAGCCCTGGGCTTCGACACCAAGGCCTTCGTCACACTGAGTTCGCGACTGGGGGCGGGCACCGCCTACCTGGAGCCCGGCACCACCCAGGGCAGCTTCAGCATCGATGCCGCCGCCGGGCCCGTGGACCTGATCGGCCTGGATGCCTTGTTTGCCAGCATGAACACGGCCATGGCCAGCAATGCCAGCTGCCAGCCCGGCCTGACCGCGGTGTTCGACGCCAACGTGCGGGCCAGCCTCGACCCGAGCACGACCTTCAGTGGCGGCCAGGCCGCCCAGGTCATCTGCCTGCGCCTGGGCGGCGTGCTCGGCGACGGCGAAGTGCTGTTCGGCGGCAAGCTGCTGCCGACGACGCTGGGACGCTGCGACTTCGACGCCGGCGATCCGGTCTGCCGCGTCAACTTCGTCTTCCAGAACAGCAAGGGGTACCAGCGTCGCCTGGGCCAGGAGCAGGTCGCCGTCAAGCGGCCCACGGGCTGGGCCTTCCTGGGCAACCGCTTGGAGGTGCAGGCCAGCGCCAGCGCCCGCCTGGTGCTGGTCAGGCGTGTGGATGCCGCGGCGCCAGACAGTTATGCGCGCTACCTGGACATCAGCATTCCGGCCGTCGGCGTCAGTGGCGGCGACACCCTGCAATGTGCCCGTGTCAGCCAGAAGGACAGCGGCGGCGCCGACGTCGCGCTGGCCCTGTTCAAGCGTGGCGGCGGCGGCATGCTCAGCCTGTGGAGCGTCAGCAGCAACGACGCAACCCCCAGCCTCGACCCCGCCACGGGCGCGACGCGCGGCGCCAATGTCATCGCCCTGCAGGTGCCCACCGGCGCGGCGGGAGACACGACGGTGCGGAACTTCGCGCGCGCCGGGCGCGCGCTGAAGATCGAGCTCTATGGCGACGCCGCCTGCGCCACGCCGCTCACCGGCGCGGACGGGCCGGCCATCAGCGTGGAGCTGCCCGGCCTGCTGCCGATCGCGGCATCCAGCCACAGCGGCCAGCCCTGGCCGGCGCTGGCGACCGCATCGGCCACCGCACTGGCCAGTTTGAAGGGCACCGCCAACGCCAAGGTCAGCTATGGCCCGAGCTGGACCTTCCCGCGTCGCGACCTGGCGGTAAACCGTGCCCAGCTCTGCACCGACACCGCCTGCAACGGCAAGCTGGCCGAACTGGAGCTGACCGCCGGCGCAACCACTGCAGCGTTCACCCCCACCCTGGGCACCACAGCGCTGGCCACCTCCGACTACAAGCTGCTGCGCATCACCGGGCGCATGCCCGATGGCCTGGTGCTGCAGCTGGACAGTCAGTCCTGCGCGGGGCAGGTCGCCAGCCTGCCCTGCTAGCGCGGTTAGCGTGAAACGCGGATCAGCTTGCCGCTGTCCGTGATCATCAGCAGTGACCCGTCGGCTGCCGGCTTGACGTCGCGGATGCGTTCGCCCAGCTCCGCAAACAGGCGCTCGCGGCTGGCCACCGTGTCGCCCGACAGCGTCAGCCGCCATAGCGCCTGGCCGGCCAGCGCCGCGACGAAAAGGTTGCCCTGCCACTCCGGGAACATCGCGCCGCTGTAGAAGGCCATGCCGGCCGGCGCGATGGAGGTGGGCACCCAGAAGGTGAGCGGCTCGACAAAGCGCGGCGCGTGTGTGCCGTTGCCGAGGCGGCAGCCGTCGCCCACCGGCTCACCGTAATTGCAGCCATAGGTGACGGTGGGCCAACCGTAGTTGGCGCCGGCGCGGGCGATGTTGATCTCGTCGCCGCCTTGAGGGCCGTGCTCGCAGACCCAGAGTTCGCCCGTGGCCGGATGCAGGGCTGCACCCTGAGGGTTGCGGTGGCCCAGGCTCCAGATGCCGGCGCGCGCACCGCCGGCGAAGACGGGGTTGTCGGCCGGCACGCTGCCGTCACGGTTGATGCGCGCGACCTTGCCAAGCGTCTGCTGCAGGTCTTGCGACGGGCTCGCGAGCTGACGTTCACCCAGCGTGATGAACAGCGTCTTGTCACGCGCAAAGACGAGGCGCGATCCGTAATGCCCGCTGCCGCTCACCTTGGGCGCCTGGCGGAAGATCACCATCAGCCCCTGCAGCGCGTTGCCCACCAGCTGGGCGCGCGCGACCGCCGTGCCGGCCCGGCCCGCGTCGGCGCCGGTGCCCGGCTCGGCATAGTTGAGGTAGACCCAGGGCGTGGTGGCGAAGTCGGGGTCCAGCGCGACGTCGAGCAGGCCGCCCTGGCCGACGCTGCTGACGGCGGGCGCGCCGCTGACCGGCTGGCTGCTGCCCAGGTTGGCCGCCACGCGCACCAGGCTGCCGCTGCGCTGCGTGACCAGCCAGCTGCCGTCGGGCAGCTGGACCAGGCCCCAGGGGTTGGACAGCGTGGCCGCCTGCACCGTGGCGCGCGGCGCGCTGGGCGCGGGAGGAACGGGGGTAGACGCGGGCGGCGCCGGTGTCGGCACGGGCGGCGCATCGGCACCCCCGCCGCCACCACCACAGGCTGTGAGCCCGGCCAGCAGGGCGAGTGCAGCGAGCCGGGCGTAGGGCAGCATGGGCATGGCGCTGGATGATGGTTCAAAGCCGCGCCACACGTCGTAAGCAAGTATTGCCGCGTCAGCGCCTGGGCAGCGTATAACTCGCCAGACCGGCGAAGCCCTTCTTCGACACCGCCTGTACACCGAAGACCACGTTGTCCTTGGACACCGGCAGCGTCACGCGGGTGGTGCGGCCGACGTCCTTGAACTGCTGCCAGGTGGCCGCGTCGGTGTCGCGCCAGACCACGCGGTAGCCGGCCACCTCGGGGTCGTCGCTGGCCTGCCATTCCAGCGTGGAGTCGTTGGTCAGCTCGCGCGCGTCCAGCCGCACGCCCCTGAGCGGCGCGGGTGCCCAGGCCAACGTCGCCAGGCCGGCGAGATTGGCGCGCGTCACGTCGGCCACATAGGCGAAGTCGACGAACTCCGGCAGGTCGCCGTAGACGACGCCGTTCTCGGTGCGCGGGTTCTGGTGCTGGTGAGCGAAGTTCTCAAAGGGCTCGGAAAAGCGCACGGCGGCATAGCCGCGTTCCAGGAAGGGCAGGTGATCGCCACCGCGCAGATAGCGGTCGCGGCGCTGGATGAGCTGCACGGTGAAACCGGGCATGGCGCCCTCGGCGGCAGCCTTCAGATGGCGGCCGAGCTGGTGGGTGGGCAGGTCCTCGCTGCCGCCGGCCTGCAACAGCGGCAGCAGCTCGGCCTGCATCGCGGCGGCGGACCGGGCATCGGCCTCGCTGGGCGGGCGGTTGGCGCTGGCAGCGGTCAGCAGGCGCACGAGCGGATCGAGGCCGTCGGCGAACAGGCGCATGCGCTTGGGGTCGCGCTGGCCGGCGTCGCCGGTGGCGCTGCCGATGATGTCGTTGGTGATCATGGCCTCGACGTTGACGCCGGAGGCGCGCGCCTCGCGTGCCCATTGCGCGGCGCCGAGCAGGCCCTGCTCCTCGCCCGGCACGGCCATGAAGACGAGGGTGGCGTCGAACTGTCGCTTGGCCATCACGCAGGCCAGCTCCATGACCGCCGCCGTGCCCGAGGCGTCGTCGTTGGCGCCGGGCGCCTCGCCAAGCGAGTCCATCACATCGCTGTTGCGCGAGTCATAGTGGCCGCTGACAACCAGCACACGCGCCTTGCTGGCGCCGCGACCGGGCAGCGTCGCGACGATGTTGACCAGCTCCGTCGGCTGCGGCATGCGCGTGCCGGCGGGTTCGATGAAGCTTTGCTCTTCCACCTGCAGCCGCCCGCCCGCCGCCTTGGCGCAGGCCGACAGCTCGGCCGTGATCCAGCGCCGCGCAGCCCCGATGCCGCGCGTCTCGGAGGCGATGTCCGACAGCGTGTGGCGCGTGCCGAAAGCCGCCAGCTTGCGGATGCGCGCCTCGATGCGCGCAGGACTGACCTCGGCCAGCATGGCCTTGAGGTCGTCGGCGGGGGATTGGGCCTGGGCCGTGGCGGCCAGCAGGGTGAGCACAAGGGCGGCGGGTTGAAAGCGCATGGGACGGATTCTGGCGCTTGCCGTCGCCGCGGCGTTGTTCTACGCTGGCCCGGCACCGAGGAGCGTTCGATGGACCTGGATTCACGAGTAAGCACGATCCGCACGGTGGCGCTGGTGGGGCCCGCCAGCGCCGGCAAGACGCTGCTGCTGGACGCGCTGCTGGCGCACGCCGGCGCCATCGCCCAGGCGGGCAGCATCGAGCGCGGCAGCACGGTGAGCGACCACGACGCGCTGGAGAAGCGCCTCGGTCATTCCCTGCAATCCAGCCTGGCCCACTTCACGCACGGCGGCATCCGTGTGCATGCCATCGACACGCCCGGCGCGGCCGACTTTGTCGGCCAGGCGCTGCCGGCGCTGGAGGCGGCCGACACGGCTATCGTCGTCATCAACGCGCTCAACGGCATCGAGCTGATGGCCCAGCGCCTGCTGACGGCTGCCGGCGAGCGCGGCCTGGCGCGGCTGATCGTCATCAACAAGATCGACTGCGCCGACACCGACTTGGCCAGCCTGCTGGCCCAGATCCGCGAGGTCTTCGGCAAGGAGTGCTTGCCGCTGAACCTGCCGGCCGACGGCGCCAAGCGCGTCGCCGACTGCTTTTTCGCGGCGTCAGGAGACGCCGATTTTTCGTCGGTGGCTGATGCCCACCGGGCACTCGTCGAGCAGGTCGTCGAGGTGGACGCCGCCTTCGTCGACCGCTACCTGACCGAGGGCGACATCGACCCGCGCGAGCTGCACGCGCCGCTGGAGCAGGCGCTGCGCGAAGGCCACCTGATCCCGGTGTGCTTCTGCTCGGCCAAGACGGGCGCGGGCATCGGCGAACTGCTGAGCGCCATCGAGGCGCTGATGCCCAACCCGGCCGAAGGCAACCCGCCCCCTTTTCTGGAAGGCAAGGGCACCGAGCCCGCGCCCTACCCGGCCAAGCCGGACCCGGCCGGCCATGTGCTGGCGCATGTCTTCAAGATCGTGGCCGACCCTTACCTGGGCAAGATGGGCGTCATGCGCGTGCACCAGGGCCGCGTCGCCAAGGGCGGCCAGCTCTTCGTCGGCCATGCGCGCAAGCCCATCCGCGTCGGCCACCTCTTCATGCTGCAGGGCGCCAAGCATGTGGACATCGACGAGGCGCTGCCGGGCGACCTCTGCGCCATTGCCAAGGTCGACGACCTGGCTTTCGACGCGGTGCTGCACGACGCCCAGGAGGACGAACACATCTACCTGAAGCCGCTGGACTTCCCGACGCCGGTGCATGGCCTGGCCATCAGCCCGGCGCGGCGCGGCGATGAGCAAAAGCTCTGGGAGGTGCTGGCCCGCCTTGTCGACGAAGACCCCTGCTTGCGCATCGAGCAGGCGGGCGAGACACACCAGACCCTGGTCTACGGCCTGGGCGAACTGCACCTGCGGCTGCTGCTGGACCGGGTGCGCGAGCTCTACAAGGGGGAGATCCTGACCGAGCCACCGCGCATTGCCTACCGCGAGACGATCTCCGCGCCGGCCGAAGGCCACTACCGCCACAAGAAGCAGAGCGGGGGTGCCGGCCAGTTCGGCGAGGTCTACCTGCGCGTGGAGCCGCTGGCGCGCGGCGCCGGTTTCGAGTTCGTCGACGCGGTCAAGGGCGGCACCATCCCGGGCCAGTTCATGCCCGCCGTCGAGAAGGGCGTGCGCTCGGCGTTGGCCAGCGGCGTCATCGCGGGCTATCCGCTCGTCGACCTGCGCGTCATCGTCTACGACGGCAAGCACCATTCGGTGGACAGCAAGGAAATCGCCTTCGTCACCGCCGGCCGCCGCGCACTGATGGAGGCCGTGCGCGAAGCCAGGCCGCTGGTGCTGGAGCCCATCGTGCAGGTCGAGATCACGGCGCCCGAGCACAGCATCGGCGACATCACCGGCGACCTGGCCTCACGCCGCGGCCAGGTCAACGGCACGCGCGCCGCTGTGCCGGGCAGCCTGGCCGTGCAGGGGCTGGCACCGTTGGCCGAGCTCGCCAGCTACCAGTCGCGCCTCAACGCCATCACGGCCGGCGAGGGGCGCTACACGCTGCTGCTGTCGCACTACGAGGCCGTGCCGCCGAACACGCAGGCGGCACTGGTCGGCGCCTACAAGGCAGGGGACGAAGGCGACTGAGCCCTCAGTCCTCCTCGTCGTCAGCGTCGTCGTCCTCGACTTCCGTCTCGGTGTGCATCACGCACCGCCACTCGCCGTCCTTGCGCGTCCAAACCGAGGAATCGGCCATCAGCTGCTCGACGGCCTCTGATTCATCCTCGCCTCGCTCGGCCATCGCCTGCCTGACGCGGTAGGTCAGCACCGCGGTGTCGTCGTTGGGGAACATGACGTTCATGTCGCTCAGCTCGAACGACTTGATGACCATGTTGCCCTTCTCGGCCATCTCGCGGTACTGGGCGTGGTCGAACTGTATGGCGCCCTGAGCACTCACCATCAGCGCGGGTTCGTCCAACATCGAGAGCGCGGTGTCCGTGTCTTCGTCCACCATGGACTGCCAGAACTTGTTTTCCAGCGCGATGAGGGTTCTTTCTGCTGCCTGCATGCCAATCTCCTTTAGCGGCCCAAAACCAAAATATGGGCAGCCGTTGGCATGCCTGCGGTAGGAGTCGCCAGACGCCCTCGGTCAGACGCTTCCTACGGGCAGAGCCGAGGTGAAGCTCCATTTATCATTGCGCCCCATGCCCAGCGCCCCCCGCGACGTCGCGCAGATCCGACTGGACAACGCGATGCGGCTGTTCGAAGAGTTCGTCAGCGCCACTGTCAAGAATGCCGATGCCGCCACCCTGCGTGGCCTGGAGCGGCGCTTTGCCGAGCGGCTGCAGATCCAGCCCAGCTACTGGAGCCAGATCAAGGGCCGCTCGCGCCAGATCGGCGAACGCCTGGCGCGGCAGTTCGAGCAGCTGTGCCACAAGCCGCCGGGCTGGATGGACATCGAGCATGGCAGCGCCGCTGCACCGGTTGCCGCCGGCTTCGCAGCGACCAAGCCGAATGAGTCGCTCAACGCGGGGGGCAGCAACGAAAGCCTGCCGCAGGACGACGACGAGCGCTTCATCGTCGGCCTGGTGCTGACCTATTACCGCCGCCATCCACAGCGTGCCCGCACGCGTTTGCTGGACCTGCTCGGCGAAGTGCTCACGCCCAGCGCTGCGGCACCGCCGCCGGTCGCCAAGCCTGCCGCCCCCAGCCCGCAGGCGGAGCTGGATGAATGGCGGAAGTTGCAGGCCCGCATCGAGCCGCTCAAGCCCAAGAAGCGCTGACAGTCAGCGGCACCCGTCGTCGCACGGGGCACGCTCCCGCACGTTAGGGGTGTTGGATAAAAACCGCTTGCGCAAGAGAAACGTTTGTTTATCATTTGCGCAAGTCGTGATGCATGCAGTTCTCTGGCATCACGGCGAGGTCGCACACCTGAACCCCTCTGACCGCCCGGCCCGCCTGCCTCGAGCGCTGGCCCCGGGCATCCTCGTTCCATCCTCGCAAACGCTGGCCCACCCGGGTCGAGCCGCTGCATTGCCCGCCGCCCCGTGCGGCCAACCGGAGCCTTTTCCATGCCCCAGTTCACCTCCCCGCGCCCGATGCAGATCAAGGCACGCAAACCGCGCAATCCGCTTGTCGCCCCGGCCATGCAGCGCCAGGCCGGCGCCCACCGCAGCGCGCATGAAGCGCATGCGCAGCGCCAACAGGCACGCCTCGAACTGCGCCGCCTGCTGCGCGACCGCTTTCCCGACGACAGCCCCTGAATCAAGCGCGCCGACCCGCCCCTCGATCCATGTGATGAGGGCCGCCGGCCAGGCGCCGAAGGAGACCCTCATGAGATTGATCGAATTGCGCGGCCCCGATGCCGCCGAAACCCACGCCGCCTGGGCCCAGCGCTGGAAGCGCATCAAGCGCGCGGCCCGCGCCATCCGCCTGGTGTTCTCGCCGGCCTACCGCCGGCGCCGGGCCCGCAGCCACCTTGAGTTCTACGCCGAAGCCGGCGCGCCCGAAGGGGCGCTCTACATCGACGGCCAACTGACAGCGCAGCTGGAGGGGGTGCGCAGGCTGTGAACTGCAGCGCAAAACGGGGTCGCCTCCGACGAGCAGGTGGCCCCGCCCAGGCCTAGCATTCGGAGCATGTCCGACCGCCTGCGCTTGACCGCCCCGCTGCCCAGCCTCGACGCCTGGGTCGACGCCTTCGCCCGTGCCGAGATCCCGGTGCTGACCGAAACGGCCGAAGCG
Source organism: Pelomonas sp. Root405 (assembly GCF_001425165.1). GTDB lineage: Bacteria > Pseudomonadota > Gammaproteobacteria > Burkholderiales > Burkholderiaceae_C > Pelomonas. The sequence continues at coordinate 337,875 of NZ_LMDU01000001.1, read as the reverse complement.
CTGGAACACATGCGGGCGACGGAGGACGATGTCGATGCCCACGGCATCGGCGAAATGATCGAGGCCGACCCCCTGATGACGCTGAAGGTGCTGGCCCACGCCAGCGAGCAGCGCCGTGGCCGCAGTGAGGGGCTCAGGGCCGACGCCGAGACGGTCACCGCGGCCCTGGTGCTGATGGGCATCACGCCCTTCTTCCGCGACTTCGGCCCGCAGCCGACGATGGAAGAAGTCCTCGCCGACAACGACGACGCCCTGCTCGGCCTGTCACGCGTGATGCAGCGCGCCGAGCGAGCGTCGCGCTTCGCGCTGGGTTTTGCGGCCCACCGTGCCGACCCGGACGCCGCGGTCATCCACAGCGCCGCGTTGCTGCACGACTTTGCCGAAATGCTGCTGTGGGTGCATGCGCCGGAACTGGCGCTGAAGATCGCGGCCTTGCAGGAGGCCGACCGTCATCTGCGCAGCGCGGCCGCCCAGCGTCAGGTGCTGGGCATCGAGCTGGCCGAGCTGGAACAGGCGCTGATGCGGCGCTGGCATCTGCCGGAGTTGCTGATGCGCATCACCGGCGACAAGCATGAGCGCGACCCACAGGTGCGCTGCGTGCAATTGGCCGTGCGCCTGGCACGGCACACGGCCCGGGGCTGGGACGACGCCGGCGTGCCGGATGACCTGCACGACATCGCCGAGCTGCTCAACCTCAGCGAAGCCCACGCGCTCAAGCTACTTCACGAATTTGATTGACGGCGGCGGCCCAGGAAGGCCACGAGCCCCAGCCCGCCCAGCAGCGTGGCGAACGTCGCGGGCTCGGGCACCGGCGAGGTCGTGAAGTTGGCGTTGTTGGGCGCGAAGTCGGAGATGGCCGCCGTGCCGGCAAAGGCGCTGTCTCGCGGCCACAGGTTCCAGGTGTAGTCGAACTTGTTGGCAAAGCCGGTGCTGGGCAGCAGGCTGCCGCTGACCGTGGCGGTGATGGTCTTGCCGCTGAGCGTGACCGAGCCTGCGGGCAATGCGCCAACACCGCCGATGGTGCCAGTGCCGTCGGGGCGCAGGATGATGACGCGGTCGAAGCGCACGCCGTTGATGCCGATGCCAGCAAAGCCCGCCGTGCCGGCGCCGCGGTTCACGCCCCACACATACAGGCCGGTGGCCGTGCTGCCGATGACGCCATCCATGGTGGCCGTCAGCGTGAAGAGGTCCGTGCCAGGGGCGTAGGTCACGCTGGCGCTGAGCACGTCGAGGTCGGTGCTGGCGCTGCTGCCGCCGAAGGTGGCGAGGAAGTCGCCCTGGGCATCGTCAATGCTGGTGAGAGCGTGGCTGGCCAGCGGCAGCGCGAGCAGCGTGGCGGCGGACAGGGAGGCGAAAAGGCGCATGCGGAACTCCGGGGGTTGAAAAATGGTCAGCGGGCTGGCGGCTGCTGTCGCCCCGCCTTGCATGGACGGCTGGGGCGGCGGGCTATTCCGGCACCCCCTAGAAACGCGGCTCACATCAGGCTCCTCAACCGCTCGCGGCCGCGCGACAGGCGCGACATGACGGTGCCGATGGGAATGGCCAGCGTCTGCGCAATCTCGGCATAGGCCAGGCCGTCGAGCGCGGTCAGCAGCAGCACCTCGCGCTGTTCGACAGGCAGCACGGCGAGCGCCACGCCCAGATCGCGCACGACAAGGATCTGGTCCTGGGTGGCGGCGACTGGCACCTCGGGCGTACGGTCATCGAGGTCGACCGTGTCCAGCCGGCCGCGGCGCAGCGCGTCGACGTGCAGGTTGTGCATGATGCTGAACAGCCAGGTGCGCATGTCGCCCACACCGCGCCACTGGCCGGCGCGCGACCAGGCGCGCTCCAGCGTGTCCTGCACCAGGTCGTCGGCGTCCTCGCGGTTGCGGCGCAGCACCCGGGCGTAGCGGCGCAGCCGCGGCAACGCGGCGAGCAGCTCGGCCGCGTCGGGATAGGCAGCAGGGGTGAAGGAACGGTCGGCGACAGCCATGGCCGGTGAATGCCACCGGCGGGCGCGGAGGTTCAAACCGGCGCTAGACCGGCACCGCGGTGGTGTTCTTCAGCCGCTCCAGCACGAAGCTGGTCTTGCAGTCCTGCACGCTGGGATGCTTGAGCAGCGTGTCGCTGATGAAGCGGGCGTAGTGCTGCATGTCCTGCACCAGCACGCGCAGCAGGTAGTCCATCTCGCCGGTCAGCGCGGCGCATTCGACGACTTCGGGCCAGGTCTGAACGGCGGCGCGGAACAGGTCGCGCGGGTTGCGCAGCGGGTTGTCGGTCTGCTTTTCCAGGCGCACGTTGAGGTAGGCGGTCAGCCCAAGGCCGACGCGCTCGGGCGGCACCAGCGCGACGTAGCTGGCGATGACGCCCGCCTCTTCCAGCCGGCGCACGCGGCGCAGCACGGCGGAGGACGACAGGCCCGCCTCGGCGGCCAGCGCGTCATACGTCAGGCGGCCATCGCCCTGCAGCGCGCGCAGGATGCGGCGGTCGATGGCGTCAAGTTCAATGGCAGCGTCCATTCCAATGATTTTGCAGGTTTCCTGCGCGTCAGACCGAAACGACGCCCGTGATTGCATGAAACCTGCGCCTGCCGCGCCGCAGAATTTCCGGCTTCAACGCATTGCAAGCGAGGCAAGCATGGCCAAGTTCACCCCCTGGGACAACCCGATGGGCACCGATGGTTTCGAGTTCATCGAGTTCGCCGCGCCCGACCCGGCCGGCCTGGGCGCGCTGTTCCAGACCATGGGCTTCACCGCCGTGGCCAAGCATCGCCACAAGAACGTGACGCTGTATCGCCAGGGCGGCGTCAACTTCATCATCAACGCCGAGAGCGACTCGTTTGCGCAGCGCTTTGCGCGCCTGCACGGCCCGTCGATCTGCGCCATCGCTTTCCGCGTGCAGGACGCCGGCCACGCCTACAAGCGCGCGCTGGAGCTGGGCGCCTGGGGCTTCGACAACAAGGCCGGCCCGATGGAGCTGAACATCCCGGCCATCAAGGGGATCGGCGACTCGCTGATCTACTTCGTCGATCGCTGGCAGGGCAAGGGCGGCGCGGCGGCGGGTGCCATCGGCAACATCTCGATCTACGACGTGGACTTCGTGCCCGTGCTGGACGCGCAAGGCCAGCCGGTCGACCCCAACCCGGTCGGCCACGGCCTGACCGAGATCGACCACCTGACGCACAACGTCTTCCGCGGCCGCATGAAGGAATGGTCCGAGTTCTACGAGCGCTTCTTCAACTTCCGCGAGGTGCGCTACTTCGACATCGAGGGCAAGCTGACCGGCCTGAAGAGCAAGGCCATGACCAGCCCCTGCGGCAAGATCCGCATCCCCATCAACGAGAGCAGCGACGACAAGAGCCAGATCGCCGAGTACCTGGACCTGTACCACGGCGAGGGCATCCAGCACGTGGCGCTCGGCACGACCGACATCTACGGCACGGTCGAAGGCATGAAGCGCACCGGCGTGCAGTTCCAGGACACCATCGAGACCTACTTCGACCTGATCGACAAGCGCCTGCCGGGCCACGGCGAGAACGTCGACGAGCTGCGCCGCCTGCGTATCCTCATCGACGGCGCGACCCACCTGGGCGTGGACAACGAACTGCTGCTGCAGATCTTCACGAAGGAAGTGATCGGGCCGATCTTCTTCGAGCTGATCCAGCGCAAGGGCAACGAGGGCTTCGGCGAGGGCAACTTCAAGGCGCTGTTCGAGAGCATCGAGCTGGATCAGATCCGCCGGGGTGTGCTCAAGGACGAGCCGGCCAAGGCCGTCTGAAGACACTGCCAGGCTTCGTCCGAATGGACGAGCCCCATGTGCCCGACGCCATCCAGCCGGTGCGCGCGCGCGCCCGGCAGGATGGCCGTCTCTGCCGGGTTGACGATCTGGTCGCAGGGTGTCCAGAAGCAGTCCACGTCGGTCAGCAGCGACAGCTCGGTCACCCACGGGCTGCGCAGGCGCATCTGGCGGGCGTTGTGCCCCTGGCCAAAGCGCGCCATGCGGGTGCCGCCATGCGGCGACCCCAGCGTGATGACGCGCGGCGGCACCGCGTGCCCGGCCCCATGCGCGCGCCACCAGGCCCGCAGCGCCAGGCCGCCCATGCTATGCGCCACCAGCACCGGCGGGCGGCCGAGCACGGCCTCCAGCCGCCGCACGCCGCGCTCGATGTCGTCGGCGTAGTCGTCGATGCTGCCGAAGGCCGGCTCCAGCGTCGGTGCGACGAAGGCGACGCCCTGCGCGCGCAGGCGCTTCATCCAGCCGTTCCAGCGCGCCCGGTTGCAGCCGAATCCGTGCACCAGCAGCACGCCGGCCCGAGCGCCCGCGGGCAGGTGATCCGGCTCGGCCCATTCCCGCCAGGGTTGGCGCCAGGAGAAGGCCAGCTCGCTGGCGACGACTTCGCCCGCCCAGGCGCGCAGCAGCTGCCGCCAGGTGGGTGGCGGCCGGTTCACCCAGCGCAGCTGCACGAAGCCCAGCCACAGGACGCCGGCATGCAGACCCAGTGTCAGGAGGCCCCAGATCCAGCCGACCTGCCAACCCACGCTGAGCGCCACGGCCAGCCGCACAAGGACCCAGATGCGCTGAAGCCGCCCATTCATCGCGCCAGTCTAAGCGGGCAAAATGGGGGGCCTGTGAGCACTACGGCAGTAGGCCGCGAAGGCCCGCCGCCAGGGGCCAACCAAGGCGCAGCGCGCCGCCCGCATTGATATGCGGGCAAGCGGTGCAACGCAGAGTGGCCCCTGGCGGCGGGCCTTCCCTCCGGGTTGTGGCCAGAAAGGTCGCGCGCGGCGTTGCAAATCCTCGCCGGGTGTCCAACCCGGCTGCGGTTTGCGCCTTGCTCGCGGCCTTTCTGGCCACAACGCGGCCTGCTGCCATAGTGCTCACAGACCCCTGCCCCATGGACGAACTGAGCGCCGAATCCCTGCTGAAAGAGCTGCGTGCCGTCGACACCGAACGCGCCCGCCGCGCGGCCGACCCGGCGCTCCAGGCGCGCGTGCACGCGCTCAAGGCCTGGCAGCAGCGCCGCTTTGCCAACACCTATGCTGACCTGCTGGCCCACCCACGCTACGAGGCCGCAACGCGCTTTTTCCTGCAGGAGCTCTATGGTCCCGGCGACTACCGCCAGCGCGATGCGCAGTTCGCCCGCGTGGTCCCGACGCTGACGCGCTTGTTCCCGGCCGAAGTGGTTGACACCGTTGCCAAGCTGGCGCGCCTGCACGCGTTGTCCGAGCACCTTGACACGCGCATGGCCGAGCACATGCCCAGCACCGACATCACGCTCGCCGATTACGCCATTGCCTGGCGCGCCTGCGGCGAGCCGGCCTCGCGCCAGCAGCAGATCGACCTGACCATGGCCGTCGGCGAATCGCTGGACAGGTTGACGCGCAAGCCCCTGCTGCGCCAGACGCTCAAGCTGATGCGTGGCCCGGCCCAGATGGCAGGGCTGGGGGCGTTGCAGCACTTCCTGGAGACCGGCTTCGACACCTTCCGCGCGATGCGTGGCGCGACCGAGTTCCTCGCCACCGTCAAGCAGCGCGAAGAAGCCCTGGCGCGTGAGTTGTTCAGCGCCTGAGTGCGCTGTCACGGCGGCGACGTAGGGCAACCCCCCTAGGCGTGTAACACGACCGAATCCAAGATCAGCGACCTTCTTTCGCCGAGGCCCGCTGATGACCGCCGCCGTTGCCGCCCTTGATGAAGCACCCGTCCTGAGCACCCGAGACAAGCCCTGGCTGGCCAGCTATCCGGCCGGCGTGCCGGCACAGATCGACACCAGCGTGTATGGCTCCCTCGTCGACCTGCTGAACGAGGCCTTCCGCAAGCACGCCCAGCGGGACGCGGCCGTCTGCATGGGCCAGCGCATGCGCTTCTCGGAGATGGACCAGCTGTCCACGCAACTCGGTGCCTGGCTGCAGGCCCAGGGGCTCAAGCAAGGCGACCGCGTCGCCATCATGATGCCCAACCTGCTGCAGTACGGCGTGGCCATCTCGGCCATCCTGCGCGCCGGCTTCGTCGTCGTGAACGTGAACCCGCTGTACACGCCGCGGGAGCTGGAGCATCAGCTCAAGGACTCGGGCGCCCGCGCCATCGTCGTGCTGGAGAACTTCGCGCACACGCTGGCCGAGGTCATCGACGCCACCGACATCAAGCACGTCGTGCTGGCGTCCATGGGCGACCTGCTGAACTGGTGGAAGGGCCCGCTGATCAACTTCGCGGTGCGGCACCTGAAGAAGATGGTGCCGGAGTTCCGCCTGCAACTCACGTCTGGGACGGGCGAGGGGCGCACCGTCGTGCGCTTCAACGAGGCGCTGGCCCATGGCGAGCGACTGCACCTGAAGAAGCCCGATCTCGGAGCCGACGACGTCGCCTTCCTGCAGTACACCGGCGGCACGACCGGCCTGTCCAAGGGCGCCACGCTGCTGCATCGGAACATCGTCGCCAATATCCTGCAGGTCGAGGCCTGGTTCCAGCCCATGCTGGCCAAGCTGCCGCAGGACAAGCAGTTCACCAATGTCTGCGCGCTGCCGCTGTATCACATCTTCGCGCTGACGGCCTGTTTCATGCTCGGCGCGCGCATGGGCCACCTCAACATCCTGGTGCCCAACCCACGCGACATTCCCGGCTTCATCGAGACGCTGCGCGGCCACAAGATCCACATCTTCCCGGCCGTCAACACGCTGTTCAACGCACTGGCCAACGACGCCGGCTTCTCGCGCCTCGATTTCTCCGAGTTGGTCATCTGCAACGGCGGTGGCATGGCCGTGCAGCAGGCCACGGCGGAGAAGTGGCTCAAGGTCACCGGCTGTCCGGTCGTCGAGGGCTACGGCCTGTCCGAGACCGCCCCGGCCGCCACCATCAACCCGCTGGACCAGCGCGCCTTCAACGGCAGCATCGGCCTGCCGATTTCATCGACAGAAATTGCCATTCGCGACGACGACGGCCGTGACGTGCCGATTGGCGAGCGCGGCGAGATCTGCATCCGCGGGCCGCAGGTCATGGCCGGCTACTGGAAGCGCCCTGACGAGACCGCCAACGTCATGTATGCCGACGGCTTTTTCAAGAGCGGCGACATCGGCATCATGGACACGCGCGGCTATGTGCGCATCGTCGACCGCAAGAAGGACATGATCCTGGTCAGCGGCTTCAATGTGTACCCGACCGAGATCGAACAGGTTGTCAATCTGCACCCCGGCGTGCTGGAGTGCGCCGCCGTCGGCGTGCCGGACGCCAAGTCCGGCGAGGCGGTCAAGCTCTTCGTCGTCAAGAGCGACCCCGCCCTGGCCGAGGAAGACCTGGCCAGCTACTGCGCCCAGCAGATGACGGCCTACAAGCGGCCCAAGTTCATCGAGTTCCGCGACGAATTGCCCAAGAGCAACGTCGGCAAGATCCTGCGTCGCGAACTGCGCTCGGCGACGGCCTGAGGCGGCCGCCCGGCGGCGGCCAGCGCCTTTAGAAGGGGTTGTTGCGCGCGCGGCTCAGCGCCAGCGTGCCGATGCGCTGTTGCGCGTTCGGCCCCAGCAAGGTGTCGCCAGCCCACAGCCATTGCGTGGGGCTCGCGTTGGGCACCAGCGTCTCGGTCGTGCAATCCTGCGGCGCGACGTCGCTGCGGCAGGCGGCCTCCGTCACGTTGGAATAGCCGAAGGCCCCGGGGAAGCGGGCGATCTGCTGGACGGTTTCATCCACCAGCACCAGGCCGATGAGGCGGCCATCGTTGAGCAGGTTCAGGCGCAGCGCCGTGTTGAAGGCCACGCTCAGGTCGTCCAGGAAGATGGCGCGGTCGATGTCCGTCTGCTGCTGCCTTTCCTTCTGGCCGAAGGGCGTCAGGCCGACGTCGAAGATGGTGCCCACCACCACGCGGCCGTTGGCGTTGGCGATGCGGTTGACCTGGTCGGCCAGCAGCTTGCCGCGTGCTTTGGCTTCGTTGATCAGCGAGTCGCGGCTCTGCGCCGGGAACTGGCGATAGAGTTCCACGATGTCGTTGACGCCGACCAGGACGCCGACGATGTCCTTCGGCCCGAAGCGGTCGTTGGACAGGTGCTGGTCGATGCGGTCACGCACGTCCGCCACCTTGGCACCGGCGAAGGCGTACATGATGCCCTGGGGCAGCGCGACGAAGTCGCTGTTGCACTGCGGGTAGACGAAGCCGAAACCGCTGGCCAGGATCTGGCTCCAGCCCGGGCTCAAGCGGCAGTCGACCTGCTTGGTGTCGGCGTTCAGCCCGTTGATGGTGTACTTCTTGCCGCTGCTGAGGATCACGCCGTTTTCGTCGCCGAAGGCGATGACGCGTGTCGGCGCAAACGGGTCGATCTGCGCGGTGCCGCCTCCGCCGCAACCGGCGATCAGCGCTGCCGCCGCCACCGCGGCCAGGGCCAGGCCGCGCTTCAATTTCTGGGAGACAACACGTTGCATGACGATCAACTCAGGACAGGAAAACTCAATCGGTGAAGGCAGCGGCGGCCCGGCTGAGCCGGTCCCGCACACCGTCCCAGGCAGGGTCGCGCGGTGGCGCCTCGACCCAGATCTCGCGGGCGCCGGCCGCATCCAGGGCCCGCAGCACCGCAAACAACTCGTGGGCCGCCGCCGCCGGGTCGCCCGGCTGCGGCTGCCAACGCCAGGCCGGCAACTGGGCGCGTGAATATACCGCCACCCCTTCGACGCCCCCGCTGGCGGCCAATGTCGCCAGACGTAAAGCCAGCGCCTCGGATGCAAGCAGGCGCACATGGGCGCTCGGCGCGTAGTGCGCGGCCAGCGTGCCCGAGGCCTTGGGCGCCGCGGCGTCGGGCTCGGCCAGCCGCTCGCCGAGCACGGCCTCAATCGCGGCGCGGCTGATCAGCCCGGGGCGCAGCAGCGCAGGGCCATGACTGTCACTTCGGCTGCAGTCGACGATGCTGGACTCGATGCCCACCTCGCAGGCGCCGCCGTCCAGCACCATCAGTTCCGGTCCGAATTCCTCGACGACATGCCGGGCCAGCGTCGGGCTGACACGCCCAAAGCGGTTGGCGCTGGGCGCGGCCACGCCATTGACGCCCAGCTCACGCGCGGCGGCCAGCACGGCGCGCGCGACCGGGTGAGCGGGCGAACGCAGGGCCACCGTGGCCTGCCCGCCGGCGGCGGATTCGGCCACCCCGCTCTTGCGCGGCACGATGACCGTCAGCGGCCCGGGCCAGAAGGCGGCCATCAAGCGGCGCGCGCTCGCCGGCAGATGATCGGCAAACGGCTCCGCGCCAGCGGCGTCCAGCACATGGACGATCAGTGGGTGGTCGCTCGGCCGGCCCTTGGCGGTAAAGATCTTGGCCACCGCCTCGTCGCGGTCGGCCCGCGCTGCCAGGCCGTAGACCGTCTCGGTGGGCAGGCCCAGCAGTTCGCCATCGGCCAGGCGGCGCGCAGCGGCCTGCACCGCGCCGGGATCGTTGCCAGGAAGCAGCAGCATCAGAAGTCGGTGGGCAGACCCAGAATCGCTGCGGCATCCATGGCGACGGCATGCGCCGCCGCCGGCGTCTCGGCCGTGATGTTCAGGTGGCCCATCTTGCGGCCATGGCGCGCCTCGGCCTTGCCGTAGAGATGCAGATGCGTGCCCGGCAGCGCCAGCAGGCGGTCCCAGGCGGGCGGGGTCGGGCCGCCGGCCTCGGTGAACCACAGGTCGCCCAGCAGATTCAGCATGACGCTGGCCGAATGCTGGCGCGGCATCGGCAGCGGCAGGCCGGCCAGCGCCCTCACCTGCAGCTCAAACTGCGACACGTCGGCACCGTTCATCGTCCAGTGGCCGGAGTTGTGTGGCCGCGGCGCCATCTCGTTGACGACGAGGCGGCCGTCGTCGAGCCAGAAGAACTCGATGCACAGCACGCCGACATAGCGCAGCGCCTCGGCCACCTGGCGGGCGGCGGCGATGGCCAGCTTCTCCACCTCGACCGGGATGTCAGGCGCCGGCACCTCGGTGACGGCCAGGATGCCGCCGCGGTGCAGGTTCTGCTGCGCGGGGTAGTTGACAAGCTGCCCGTCCGCGCCGCGCGCGACGATGACGCTCAGCTCGGCCCTCAGCGGCAGCAATTGCTCCAGCACGCAGGGCACGCGCTTGAGGCTGTTCCAGGCCTCCGCCAGCTCGGCGGCGGTGGCCACGCGCACCTGGCCCTTGCCGTCGTAGCCCATGCGGCTGGTCTTCAGAATGCCCGGCAGCAGCGCTGGGTCCACGGCGGCCAGCTCGATCTCATTGCTGATGACGGCGTGCGGCGCGCAGGGCACGCCGGCCGCCTCGAAATGCGCCTTCTCGACGGCGCGGTCCTGGCAGACGGCGACCGCCGCACCCGACGGGGCCACGATGCGCATGCCCGCCAGCGTCTCCAGCGCCAGCGCCGGCACGTTCTCGAACTCGGTGGTGATCGCGTCGCAGTCGCGTGCCAGCTGCGCCAGGCCGAAAGAGTCCAGGTAGTCGGCCTTCACATGCTGCTCGGCCACCACGCCAGCGGGGCTGATGGCGTCCGGGTCCAGCACGACGCAGCGATAACCCAGCGCCTGGGCTGCGTGGACGAACATGCGGCCGAGCTGGCCGCCGCCCAAAACGCCCAGCGTCGCGGCGCCCGGCAGGAGCGCGCTCAACGCAGCTCCTCGCTCATCGCGCGGGCGGCCTCGGTCTGCCTGGCGCGGAAGGCGTTCAGCTTGTCCAGCAGCGCCGCGTCGCCGGTCGCCAGCATCGCCACCGCGAACAGCGCCGCATTGGCGGCACCGGCATTGCCGATGGCGAAGGTCGCGACCGGGATGCCCTTGGGCATCTGCACGATGGAGTGCAGGGAATCGACGCCCTGCAGATGCCGGCTGGCGACCGGCACACCCAGCACCGGCACCGTCGTCTTGGCGGCCAGCATGCCCGGAAGGTGGGCCGCACCGCCCGCGCCGGCGATGATGGCCTTCAAGCCACGGGTGGCGGCGCTTTCCGCGTAAGCAAACATGTCGTCGGGCATGCGGTGGGCCGACACGACCCTGGCCTCGAAGCCGACACCGAACTCGGTCAGAATCTCGGCCGCCAGTCTCATCGTTTCCCAGTCGCTGCTGGAGCCCATGACGATGCCGATGACGGCGTCTGGGTTCAAAGGGGCTGACGTGGACAAAGCGCGCTCCGGGGCTCAGGAAAGCCTTGAATTGTAGAAGCCGAGGCTCAACCTCCCACTCGGGCCCAATCTCCTGTCCGCCATGATCGACATCACCCTCCAGAACTTCGAAGCCGAACTCATCACCGCCTCCCGGAACCAGCCCGTGCTGCTGGACATCTGGGCGCCCTGGTGCGGCCCCTGCCGCACGCTCGGCCCCATCCTGGAGAAGCTGGAGACCGCCTACGCCGGCCGCTTCGCGCTCGCCAAGCTCAACAGCGACGAGGTGCCCGAGATCGCGACGCAGCTGAGCCAGATGTTCGGCGTGCGCTCCATCCCTTTTTGCGTGATGTTCATCGACGGCCAGCCGGTTGACGGCTTCGTCGGTGCCCTGCCCGAGGCGCAGATCCGCGAGTTCCTGGACAAGCATGTGCCGCCCGGCGAAATGCTCGAAGCCGAAGCCGACGCCGACGTGGCCGAGGCTGAAGGACTGATGGCCGAGGGCGACCTTGAAGCCGCGCTCGGCAAGCTCGCGCATGCGGTACAGACCGACCCGTCCAACGACGCCGCGCGTTTCGACTACGTCAAGGCGCTGCTGGAACTCGGCCTGGTGGCAGAAGCGCGCGAAGCCTTCGCGCCAGTGGCCGTCAAGGCAGCCGACACGTTGACGCCCTCGCCCCGGCTGGCGGCCCTGGCCATCTGGCTGGCCGCCTTCGATGCCGCCGAAGCCGCCGATCCCGGCGCGCTGAAGGCGGCGATTGCGGCCAACAAGCGCGACTTCGATGCCCGCTTCACGCTGGCCCAGACGCATCTCGCCGCCCAGCGCTTCACCGAGGCCATGGACGAGCTGCTGGAAATCATCATGCGTGACAAGGCCTGGAACGGCGAGGCCGCGCGCAAGACCTATGTCGCCATCCTCGAGCTGCTGACCAAGCCGGCGCCCAAGCCCGCCGCCGAAGCCAAGGCGGGTGCGTTGGAGCTGACCGGCAAGGCGGCCGTCGGGCACAGCGACCCGCTGATCGACAGCTACCGGCGCAAGCTGTCGATGGCGCTGTTCTGACCGCTGCTTGAGCGGCGTTCCTTCAGGGCACGCCGCCGCGGTTGCTGCGCAGTTCGCGCAGCTTCACGCACTCGGGGTCGTTCTGGTAGATGGGCTTTTCGCACTGCCGGTCGATGCACCAGGCGCGCGCGAACAGCACGCGGCTGCCGCAGGCCTCGGCGGGCGAGCGCGGCTCCACGGGCGGAGGCACCGCGGAGGCCGGCGCGGTCTTGTTGGCGGCGGTATTGCTTGCACGGACCGGCGATGCCGGCTCGGGGGCCGCGATGACGGGGCTGCGCGCCACAGGGCGGAAATCACCGGCCTTCTCGGTCAGCACCGGCTTGGGCGCCGCCTCGCGGCGCGGCGCTGTCATGGCGGGGGCTGACGCCGGCCGAGTGGCCGCCACGGGCACTGGTTTGACGGGGTCGGGCAATGGTGCAGACGCCTGCGACACCACCTCGGCGCTCGGCACCGAAGCCGCCGGCGCTTCGGGCGGCGCGGGGGGCGGCGCCGACACGACGGCCGAGGCGGCGGGTTCGGGCAGCACCTGCGGCGTGGTCTGCGGGCGCAACTGCAGGACGAACAGGCCGAGCAGCACCAACGCCAGCACGCCGCCGCCGATGACGGCCGGGCCTTGCCGGGAGCGCGGTGCGGCGGCCTCGGGCTTGGCGGGCGGCTTGGGCGTGGGCGGCGGAGGCGGTGCAGCTTTCTTGCGCAGCGGCACGACGACAGTGGCCGAGAGGTCGTCCAGTTGCGACGGCGTGCCCTGCACGGTGTCGGCGAATGCGAGGTCCAGCGGCTCGGCGGGCGCGGGCGCCGGTGCCAGCGTGATCCGCGGCGGCGCCGGCTGGGCGGCGGGCACATCGGCCCGGCCATCAAGCACCTCACGCCAGGCGGCGGCGGTCTGCGGGCGCTGGTGGGGCGGCATGCGCAGCGCCCAGTCCAGGCCGGCCAGGAAGGCGGGGGAGTAGCCCTCGACCTGCAACGGCGCCAGCTCGTCGCCCATGGCGCGCGCGGTGGCCGGTGGCGGCGGGCGGCCAGTCAGCAGCTCGTGCATGGCCGCGGCCAGCGCATAGAAATCGGTCCACGCGCCCTGGCGCAGGGCCGACGATTCAGCGTACTGCTCGATGGGCGCGAAGCTGGGCTTGAGGATGGCCGTGAAGACCTGGGTGCGGTCACCGATGGCCTGTCGGGCGGCGCCGAAGTCCAGCAGGATGGGCGGGCTGCCATCGGCCGGCATGAAGATGTTGTCGGGCGCCACGTCGCGATGCCAGACCTGCTGGGCATGCAGGATGGCCAGGCCGCCCAGCACGGCGTCGAAGACGCGCCGCGCCCAGGCCTCGGGCGGCGGTGTCGGCTGGGTCTTGCGCGCCTCGCGCAGGTTCTGGCCGACCAGGCGCGGCATGGCCATGTACGCGGTGCCGTTGGCTTCCCAGAAGCGGTAGACCTTCAGCAGCGAGGGATGGTCGAAACGGGCCAGCAGCTTGGCCTCGTTGACGAAGCTGCGCCGGCCCAGCTCGAAGGTCTCCTTCATCGACACCGAGCGCACCGACACCTGAGAACGGCCGTCGCGCGAGGCGAACTGGCTGGGCATGTATTCCTTGATCGCGATCTCGCGTTCCAGCGAGTGGTCCCGCGCCAGGTAGACGATGCCGAAGCCGCCCACGCCGAGCGTGCCCAGGATTTCCAGCTCGCCAAAGCGGGTGCCCGCGGGCAAGGCGTTGATGGCTTCGTCGTCGCGAGCGTCGGCGGTCATAGGCGGGCGAGGGTAACGCAGCCCCGCCGTACCGAGAGCCCGGAAAAAGCCCGGTTAGCGTGGCGGAGTGCCCAAACCGGCCGAACCCAGGCGCCCGGCCCACAGGCGGCGCTGCGCGGCGTCCTCAGCCCAGGCGGCCTGGGCGGCGTCGGCATGACGGGCCGAGAGCGCGTCCTCGTGCAGGCGCGCGTAGACCTGCGCCAGGCGGGCGTGCAGGGCGGCGCATTCGTCCAGGTCGCAGTGGGCCGCATCCTCGGCCTGCACCTCGACGGCGGCCTGGTCGGCCAGCGCGCGGGCGCGCAGGGCCTCGCCGTTGTTGGCCCAGCACCAGGCTAGGTCGGCCAGCAGGCTGCCGCCGGTGCGCGCCAGGCCGGCGGCGATGGCTTCGGGCAGATGGGCCTCCAGCAGCGCGGCCGCGGCAGTGAAGTCGCCCTGCACGGTCAGCAGCTGGGCGCGCAGCAGCGGCGTCAGGTCGGCACGGGCCGAACCGCCGACGGCGTCGTCGAAATGGCCGATGGAGTCCACGCCCAGCAGCACGGCGGGCGCCTCGCCGGGCTCGCCGGCCAGCGCGGCATGGCGGATGCGCAACGCGCGCATCTGCATCTGGTTGTAGAGCAGCGCCGCGAGGCCGGCATCGTCGCCATCGGCACTGGCGGCGCGGCGGCCCCAGGCATACCAGGCTGACGCGGCTGCCTGGTCATTGGCGAGGTCCCAGGCCATGCCCAGTGACGACGCAACCCGACAGGCGGCCGCGTTGTCCGGCGGCGCCGCAAGCACGGCGGCGGCATGCGCGACCAGGCGGTCAATGTCGCGGTCGACAAAGGCCATCTGGGCCAGCCAGGCGTCGCACAGCGCCTGAAGCGCGCGCAGCCCGGCAGCGCCGGCCATGACGTGGGCGCGGCGCACGCGCTCGCGGGCACCCCCGCCGAAGGCGCTGAAATAAGCCGTCAGGCCCTCGGCCAGATGCAGCCACGCCGCCAGCTCGATGCGTGGATGCACGAGGGCGCGCGCCTGCAGGCGGTTCAGCTCCTCGCGGGCCTCGGCCTCGCGGCCATGGCGCAGCCACAGGATGGCGCGCTGGGCCTGCAGCACGGCTGCGCGCGCCGGCATGGAGGCGACGGCGGCGATCTCGCCGTCCAGCCGCTGGGCCAGTCGGCTGCGAAGCTTCACCGGCCCGGTTGCACTCATGCGGTGAGCCGCTGCAGCGCTTCTTCGTACTTCTGCACGGTCCGCTGGATGACCTCGGCCGGCAGCGCGGGCGCCGGTGCGGTCTTGCCCCAGGGCTGGCCGTCGATGCGCGCGGCCTCCAGCCAGTCGCGCACGAACTGCTTGTCGTAGCTGGGCGGGTTGCTGCCCGGTGCATAGCTTTCGACGGGCCAGTAGCGCGAGGAGTCGGGCGTCAGCACCTCGTCCATCAGCGTCAGCGTGCCGTCGGCGTCCAGGCCGAACTCGAACTTGGTGTCGGCAATGATGATGCCCTTGGTCAGCGCGAAGTCGGCGGCCCGCTGGTAGAGCTGGATGGAGATGTCGCGCACGCGGGTGGCCAGCTCCGTGCCGATGATGTCGGCCGCCTGCTCAAACGAGATGTTCTCGTCATGGTCGCCCATCTCGGCCTTGGTGGCGGGCGTGAAGATGGGTGCGGGCAGTTTGTCGGCATTGCGCAGGCCCGCCGGCAGCTTGACGCCGCAGACGCTGCCACTCGCCTGATATTCGGCCCAGCCGCTGCCGGCCAAGTAGCCGCGCACGACCGCCTCGATGGGCAGGGGCTTGAGGCGCTTGACCAGCATCGTGCGGTCTTTCAGCTGCTCGGCTTCCTGCTGCGTGACGACCGAGAGCGGGTCTTCGCCGGTCAGGTGATTGGGGACGATGCCCTGCAGCTTGTCGAACCAGAACAGCGCCATCTTCGTCAGCAGCGCGCCCTTGCCGGGGATGGGCTCGCCCATGATGACGTCGAAGGCCGAGAGCCGATCGCTGGCGACCATCAGGATGCGGTCGTCGCCGACGGCGTAGTTCTCGCGCACCTTGCCGCGGCCAAGCAGCGGCAGGGAGGTCAGGCTGGATTCGTAAAGGGCTTGGGGCATGGGCGGCGATTTTAGGTGCCGCCTCCAGCCAGATGGCTTCGTACCGCGGCAGCAAAGCTGTGCACGTCGATGGGCTTGGTCAGATAGCCGTCGCAGCCGGCTGCGCGAAAGCGCAGCTCGTCGCCCTGCATCGCAAACGCCGTGAAGGCGATCACCGGCAGGTCGGCAAGGTCGGGCGTGGCCTTGATGGCGCGCACCAGGCTCAAGCCGTCGGTACCCGGCAGCTGGATGTCGACCAGCGCGATGTCCGGCCGGCAGGCACGCAGCCGCACCCAGGCTGCGTCGACATCCAGCGCGAGGTCGACGACGAAGCCGTCGGCCTCCAGCACGTATTGGGCGAGTTCGAGGTTGAGCTGGTTGTCGTCGACGACGAGGACGCGCAAGGCGGCCATGGTTCAGCCCTCTCCATCGCGGCGGCGGCCGCGGCGGTCGTGGCGGGCGGCGCGCAGCAGGGCGTCGCGCACCTCGGCCAGGGGTTGAGCTTCGCCGGCATTGGCGATGGCCGTGGCCGAGCGCACCAGGGCTTCGATGTCCTCGGCGGTCAGCGACAGCGCCGTCCAGACGATGACGGGCAGTTCAGCCCAGCGCGGGTCGCTGCGCAATTCATGCAGCACCTGGAAGCCGTCGATGCCGGGCATCATCAGGTCGAGTACCACGGCCCCGGGCTCCAGCGCGGGCAGGCGCCGCAGCGCCTCGGCGCCGCTGGCCACGGCGACCGCCTCGATACCGGCGGCCTGCAGCGCGGCGCACATCAGTTCGCGTGACGACGCCTCGTCATCGACAACGAGCACGGGCCGGCCCGGACCGAGGCGGTCGCGCAGCGGCACGAGGGCGCGGGCCAGCGCCGGCCGGCGCAGTGGCTTGGCCAGGACCTCCGACACCGGGAAGGCCACGCCGGCGCCTGATGGCGGCGTCAGTGCCAAGGCCTTCACGGCTGCATGCATGGACGGCCCACCGCTGCGCAACGCGGCCAGCAGGGACAGCCCCGGCGAATCCTGCAGGCCCATGTCGATGGCCAACTCGGTATAGCGGCGCGCGCGCGTCAGGCGCAGCACGTCGGCCGCGGTGGCCGCGGTGTCGGCCGCCACGCCGGCCTGGGACAGCTCGCGGGCCAGGCCGTCGCGCAGCGGGTGGTCGCGCAGCGCGATCAGCTGGGCCGAACGCGGCGCCTCGGTGGCGACGCCGAGCGGCTGGCGCGGCAGCACCGCGTAGAAGCGGCTGCCCTGCCCAGGATCGCTGTAGACGCCGACCCGGCCACCCTGGGCTTCGACGAGACGGCGCGTCAGCGCCAGGCCCAGGCCCGTGCCCTGATGGCGCTTGGTCAGGCCATCGTCCAGCTGCTGGAACTCGACGAAGAGCTGACCCGTGCGTTCGGGCGGGATGCCGATGCCGCTGTCCTCGACCTCCAGCCGCCACAGGCGCGGGCCCTCGCCCACCATGCGCAGCTCGATGCGCCCGCCGGTCAGCGTGAACTTGATGGCATTGGACAGGTAATTCAGCAGCACCTGCTTGAGCCGCGCGGGGTCGAGCACCAGGTCGCGCAGGTCGGGGGCGACCGAAGCGCTGAGGTTCAGGCTGCGCTGATCAGCCAGCACCGCCACGGTGGCCATCACGTCGTCGACGATGGGCTGCAGCTCGACGGGTTCGGGGTGGAAGTCCATCTTGCCGGCCTCGATCTTGGACAGGTCCAGCACATCGTTGATCATGTTGAGCAGATGGCGGCCGCTGCTGGCGATGTGTTGCAGCCATTCACGCTGGCGCGCCGAGTCCAGCGGTTGCTGGCTCATCGTCAGCAGGTCGGCAAAGCCGATGACGGCATTCAGCGGCGTGCGCAACTCGTGCGACATATTGGCCAGGAACAGGCTCTTGAGCCGGCTGGATTCCTGCACGCGGCGGTTCTCGGCGGCCAGCCAGACGGCCTGTTGGCGGGCCTGCTCGGCGGTGCGCATGGCGGTCACGTCCGCGACGATGCCGACCAGGCGCGGCGCACCCGCGTCGTCATGCGTGACACGGGCGTCCAGGCGCAGCCAATGCAGGCTGTCGTCCGGCCAGACGACGCGGAACTCGGCATGCCAGGGCAGCTGGCCTTCGCTGGCGGCCAGCAAGGCATTCAGGCCGCTCGCCACCTGGAGCCGGTCGTCGGGATGCACGGCCGCCAGCATGCGCTCGCGATCCCAGGCGTCGACGGAATCGGGCAGGCCGAAGCACTGGTCAAAACGGCGCGAACGGTGGATGAGGCCGCTGTCGAGCTCCAGTTCCCAGTCGCCGATGGCCGCGGATTCAAGCGCGAAACGCAGCCGCGCCTCGCTCTGGCGCAAAGCAGCCTCGATCTGGCGCTGGTGGGTCAGGTCGCGCGCCGACTTGACGCCGCCGATGATGCGGCCGGCCGCGTCGCGCAGCGGGGAGACCTGGGCGGAAATTTCCAGCCGCCGGCCGTCCTTGGCGATACGCACGGTGCGGAAGGGCGGCATCTGCTGGCCCTGGGCGAGGTTGGCGACGATGCGCATCTCCTCGGCCTCCCGCTCGGGCGGGATCAGCATCTGCACCGGCTGGCCCACGGCCTCGTCGGCCGTGTAGCCGAACATGCGCTCGGCGGCCGCGTTCCAGTTGGTGATGCGGCCGTCCAGCGACTTGACGATGATGGCGTCGGCCGTGGACTCGACGACGGCGGCCAGGCGGCGCACTTCGGCCTCCGCCTCGGTCAGGCGGCCGACATCGCGAAAGACGATGGCGATGCCACGCACGCGGCCGTCGGCATGGTGGGTGAGGTCGGCCTGGACCTCGATGGGGCGCAGGCTGCCGTCGCGCGCGACGCAGACAGCCTGGCGGCGGAAAGCGCCTTCGCCATCGCGCTCGCGCAGCACGTCGATGGGGTTGCGCGTCTTCAGGTCGGCCGGCATGCCCTCGCGCTGGAAGACCTCCCAGACCGGGCGACCCAGGGCCTCGCGAGCCGGCCAGCCGGTGATGCGCTCGGCCACTGTGTTGATGCGCGTGACGCGGCCGTCACCGTCGGTCGTGATGAAGCCCGCATCGATGGTCGACAAAGTGGCCGCCAGGCTTTGCTCGGTTTCCAGCAAATGGTCCTCGGCGCTGTGCCGACGGTCGACCTCGTGGCGCAGGGCCTCGTTGGCCACGCGCATCTCCTGCACGGACGGCACGGCCAGCAATTGCGGCATCAGCCGCCACGCCACGGCCGCGGTCATCACCGAAGCCACGGCCGTGATGACCTTGCCGGCCGTCTGCAGCTCGTAGTCGGGCCGCCAGATCGTCCACACATCCAGCAGATGCGTGATGCCGCAGGCAAAGATGAAAACGGCGAACAGCGTCGCCAGGCTGCCCAGGTTGACCTGCGGCCGCTGGCGCGCATAGCGGGCGATGACCAGAGGGATCGAGAAATAGGCCAGGGCGATGGCGACGTCGGCGCTCACCATCGTCCAGAGCAGGCCGGGCGACCATTGAAAACAGTAGCCGTGCGGCAGGAACCCTGCGCGCGCGACGATGCCGGTCAGCTCGTCCATCCCACCCTCCCGCCCCCAACGACCAAGGGGTTATGCCGGGCATTGTGGACCTGCAGGCAGGGGAATACTGCCCAGCGGCGTGGCGTATTGCCGGGATCAGGCCAGCGGCTCGATCAGGTCGAAGCCGACATAGCGTGCGACAAAGCGCGCCCGCCCTTCACGACCGAAGGCCTCGGCGTCCCAGTCCCCCGGCAAAAGCCGGTCCGCGAACCCGGCGCGGAAGCGGTAGACCTGGGCCGACAGCGTGCTGCCGTCGGCCAGGGTCACGATCACGCCGATGCGCTCGTACTCGTCGCCCTCGAAGACATCGAGCCGCGCCAGGGCGACGGCATCGACGTCGCGATACAGCCGCCCCGGCACGACGCCGACGGGCAGTGGCTGCAGGCCGGGATAGTCCTGCCCGTGCACGGGGCGACGCGTGTGGTCGGACAGCGAGGCGGGCTCGCTGGTGAACTCACTGCCGCAGACGCGGGCCATGATGTCGGCCCACATCAGCGAGCCGTAGGCGAAGACGTGGGCCGTCACAGCGCTGTTTACTGCACCTTCTGCGCCAGCTCGCCACGCGCATAGGCGGCGGCGATGTCGGCCAGCGTGCGGCTCTTGATCTTGCCGGCCTGGCCTTCGCAGCCGAACTCCATGTAGCGCTGCTTGGCGATGACCTTGGCGGCCTCGCGGGCGGGCTTGAGCCATTCGCGGGCGTCGAACTTGTCGGGGTTCTCAGCCAGGAACTTGCGCACCGCGCCCGTCATCGCCAGGCGAATGTCGGTGTCGATGTTGATCTTGCGCACGCCATGCTTGATGGCCTCCTGGATCTCCTCGACCGGCACGCCGAAGGTCTCCTTCATCTTGCCGCCGTATTGGTTGATGATGGCCAGCAGCTCCTGCGGCACGCTGGACGAGCCGTGCATGACCAGGTGGGTGTTGGGGAGGCGCGCGTGGATTTCCTTCACGCGGCCGATGGCCAGGATGTCGCCGGTGGGCTTGCGGCTGAACTTGTAGGCGCCGTGGCTGGTGCCGATGGCAATCGCCAGCGCGTCCAGCTGCGTGGCCTTGACGAAGACGGCGGCTTCCTCGGGGTCGGTCAGCATCTGGCTGTGGTCCAGCTTGCCTTCGGCGCCGATGCCGTCTTCCTCGCCGGCCTCACCGGTTTCGAGGTTGCCCAGGCAGCCCAGCTCGCCTTCCACGGTGACGCCGACCTGGTGCGCCATCTCGACGACCTTGCGGGTCACTTCCATGTTGTATTCGAACGAGGCCGGCGTCTTGCCGTCTTCCATCAGCGAGCCGTCCATCATGACGGAGCCGAACCCCAGGTCGATGGCGCCGGCGCAGACCTTGGGGCTGGTGCCGTGGTCCTGGTGCATGACCAGCGGGATGTGCGGGTAGGCCTCGCAGGCGGCCTGGATCAGGTGCTTGATGAAGGGCTCGCCGGCGTATTTGCGGGCGCCCGCGCTGGCCTGCAGGATGACCGGTGCGCCGACCTCGTCGGCCGCAGACATGATGGCCTGCACTTGCTCCAGGTTGTTGACGTTGAAGGCTGGGATGCCGTAGCCGTTTTCGGCGGCGTGGTCCAGCAACTGGCGCATGGAAACGAGAGGCATGGGAATTTCCCCGGGTGGAGTTGAGAAATCTGGGCCGACTGCGATACGCACACTAGGCCGTAACCGCGCCGTAACTGGCTAGGGATTCTATGGACAGTGACAGGCTTGTCGGGCATGCCCCACCCCCATGGATGAGAGTAATCAGCACAATGCGCGCTCATGACAAGACTGGTGTTCGACCACCTCACCAACTGGATCACGGCCGCCGCCAGCGAGCATTCGCACGATCTGGCCGGCCATATCGAGGAGCGCACCGGGGCCAGCCACCGCGCGACGCTTGCCGCCCTGAAGCGGCTGATCGAGGCCGGCTGGCTGGCGCGCTCGGGCACCTCGCGCCGGCCCGTTTTTGCGCCAGGCGCGCTGCGTCAGGTCGTGCGCTGCTACACGCTTCACGGCCTGCAGGAAGACCTGCCCTGGCAACGCGACTTCGCGCCTCATTTCGCGCTGCCCAAGCACGTCGAGCGCATGGTGCAGCACGGCTTCACCGAGCTGGTCAACAACGCAGCCGACCACAGCGGCGGCAGCAGCGTCACCGTGTCGCTGCGCCAGACACCCACCCATGTGCAACTGCTGGTCAGCGACGACGGCTGCGGCGTGTTCGACAAGATCTGCACCGCCTTCCAGCTCGAAGACACCCAGCACGCGATGCTGGAGCTGAGCAAGGGCCGGCTCACCAGCGCGCCGGACGCGCACACCGGCCGCGGGCTGTTCTTCAGCAGCCAACTGGCCGACGTCTTCGACATCCACGCCAACAACACCGCCTACCAGCGCCGCGCCTGGGAAAGCAGCGGCTGGAAGAAAGGCCGCGCGCTGCCGCGCCAGGGCAGCAGCATCTACATGGCCATCGCGCTGAACACGACGCGCACGCTCGACGGGATCATGCAGGCATGGAGCATCCAGGGCGACGGCATCGAGTTCGACCAGACGCGCGTGCAGCTGCGCCTGCTGACGACCGAAGGCCAGGCGCTGGACTCCCGCGCCGCCGCCCGCCGCGTGGGCTCACGGCTGTCGACGTTCAGGCGCGCGGAGATCGACTTCGACGGCGTGACCGACGTCGGCCACGGCTTCACGGACGAGCTGTTCCGCGTGTTCGCCAAGGCCAACCCGCAGATCGAGCTGGTGCCCGTGAACACCAGCCCGCGCATCGAGGCGCTGGTGAGGAGCGCCCGGGCCGGCTAGGGCCTGCGCAGCGCCGGCACCGGCGGCACCGGGATGCGCGGGCCTTTGTAGCCCTTCACGGCGCCGAAGCGCCCGCCATCCTCGCGCGACCAGTCCAGCGCCCAGGCCTGCATCTCCACCGGCTCGCGGCCGACAAAATTCCACCACAGCAGCGGCGGCTGCGCCCAGGGCTCGCCGCCGAGCAGCAGCAGGCGCGTGGATGCCGCGCAGCGCAGTTCGACCGCCTCGCAGCCGGGGCCGATGTAGAGCAGCGTACCGGGCGTGACCGTCTCGACCGCGCCATGGCCGGCGGGGCTGATATCGACCTCGCCCTCCAGCAGCATCAGCCCGTGCTCGAAGCTGGCATCCAGCGCCAGCGTCGCACAGGCCGGGCCGGTGGCTGCAAGGTCGACGCCAAGCAGCGGCGTGAAGCTGGGCACCGGCGAGCGCTGGCCGGCAAGTTCGCCGACCAGCACGGTGGCGTCCCAGCCGTCGCCGAGGGCGGCATGCGGCAGGTCGGGAAAGTGCTGGAAGCTGGGCGCCCGCTCGCGCTCGGCATCCGGCAGCGCTATCCACAGCTGCGCCAGGTGGATGCGGTCGGACAGCGACTCCTCGCTGTGCGAGATGCCGTGGCCGGCCGTCATCAGGTTGACCTGGCCGGCGCGCAGCACCTGCTCGGAGCCGAGGCTGTCGCGGTGCAGGATCTCGCCTTCGATCATCCAGCTGAAGGTTGACAGGCCGGTGTGCGGATGTGGGCCGACGTTCATGCGCCGTTCGGGCGGCAGTGTGGCCGGGCCGGCGTGGTCGGCAAAGCACCAGGCGCCGACGGAGCGGCGGGCCTTGTTCGGCAGCACGCGCTGGATGGGCAGGCCGCCGACGTCGCCGACGTGGCTGGTGATGCGTTCGACCAGGACGCTCATGCTTGCCTCCGCTTCACGAAGTCGACGAAGCCATGCACGAAGCGCTGCAATTGCTCGCGCACCTTCTCGTCGACGAGCTGGCCGTCGGCGTCGAACACGGTGCCCGCCTTGGACACCATCAGCCGCCCGCCCATCCAGAAATCGCTGCCGAAAGTACGAAACACCGACAGCATCGCGTCCTGCGACTGCACGGTGCCGAACCCGCCGGGCGTGGCGCCCATCAGTCCAGTGGGTTTGCCGCCGAACAGCTTGGCGCCCTCGCCGCTCGGGCGCGACAGCCAGTCCAAACCGTTCTTCAAAACGCCGGGAATGGCGTTGTTGTACTCGGGCGTGCTGATCAACAGCGCGTCGGCGGCGCGGATGGCCTCGCGCAGCGTCGTGACGGCCTCGGGGATGCCGACGGCCTCGACGTCGCCGTCGTAGAGCGGAATGCCGTGCAGCGTGCGCAGCTCGATGGTCACGCCCTCGGGCGCCAACGCGATGGCCGCGCGCAGCAGGGCGGTGTTGTAGGAGGCGCGACGCAGCGCGCCGCTGAGGGCAATGATGTGCATGGCGGGTACCGCAGGAGAGGATGAGGGCATGATGCCAGCGATGCACCACTTCACCTTGCCCGACATGAGCTGCGGCCACTGCGTGGCCGCCATCACCGACGCGCTGAAGGCGGCCGATTCACGGGCCGGCGTCGAGATCGACCTGCCCACCCGCAGTGCCGCGGTCGACAGCGCCCTGCCCCGCGAGACGCTGGTCGCCGCATTGATCGAGGCCGGCTATACGCCGGCCCCTGGACAAGACTAGGCGAAGCTGAACGGCAGCTCGCGCTGGCGCTTGCCTGTCAGCCGAGCGACCGCATTCGCGAGCGCCGGTGCCAGCGCCGGCAGGCCCGGCTCGCCCATGCCCTTGGGCGGGTCGTTGCTGGGCACGACGCTGACCGTCATCACCTTGGGCGCATCGGTGATGCGCGGCATGGCCATGTCGTAGAAGTTGTTCTGCTCGACAACGCCGTCCTTGAAGGTGACATGGTGCGTGGGCATCGTCGTCGCCAGCGCCATGATGGCGGCGCCCTGCACCTGGGTTTCGACGGCGCGCGGGTTGATGCAAAGGTTGCAGTGCACGCCGGCATGCACTTCCTGCAGCACCGGCTGGCGGTCCTTGCCCTTGCCCTTCATGCTGGCCACGACGACATAGGCGACGACGGACTCGAAGCTCTCGTGCAGGGCCACGCCCCAGGCCTGGCCGGCTTTCAGCTTGCGCTTGCCATAACCGCTCTTGTCGACGGCGGCCTGCAGCGCCGCGCGGTGGCGGTCGGCCTTGGCGTTGCCGTCCATCAACTTCATGCGGTAGGCGACCGGGTCCTGCTTGGTGGCGAAGGCGATCTCGTCGACCAGCGTCTCCATGACATAGGCCGTGTGCGTGGCGCCCACGGAGCGCCACCACAGCACCGGCACGTTGACGTCGGGGTGGTGCACGCTGAGGTTCATCGGGATGGCATAGGGGTCGCGCATGCCCTCGGTGGTCGTGCCGTCCACGCCCTTCTGGTAGCCGAAGCCCTCCAGCGGCGAGCCCTTCAGGATGCTCTGGCTGACGATGCGGTGCTGCCAGCCGGCCACCTTGCCGGCTGCGTCGAAGCCGATCTCGGCGCGGTGCACGGTCATCGGCCGGTAGTAGCCGGCCTTGACGTCGTCCTCGCGGCTCCAGATCACCTTGACCGGCATGCGCTGGCCGGCCTGCGCCAGCGCGACAGCGACCGCGGCCGCCTCGCGCGGCCATTCGCTCGCGGGTGTCGCACGCCGGCCAAAGCCGCCGCCGGCCATCTGCACGTTGATCTGCACCTGCTCGGGCTTCAAGCCCACCGTCTTGGCGATGGCCATCGCGTCGAGGCCGGGCATCTGCGCCGCGTAATAGACGTCGCAGCGGTCGGCCTTCAGGTCCACCGTGCAGGCCAGCGGCTCCATCTGCGCATGGTTCAGGTAGGGGAAGACGAAGTCGGCCGTGATCTTCTTCGGCGCCTTGCTCCAGCCGCTCACGTCGGCCTGGAACTCGGGCTTGGGTGCCGGCGTGCCGGGCGTCTTGGCGAGGGCCAGGTATTGCTTGGTGAGCGCCGCGGTGTCGGCCTTGGCGACGCCGCCCAGGTCCCAATCGACCTTCAGCGCATCGCGGCCCTTCTTGGCCGCCCAGTAGCCGCTGGCCACGACGGCCACGCCCTGGCCGCCGCGGTCCAGCGTGACCGGCACCACGGCCTTGACGCCCTTGACCTTCATCGCCTCGGCCAGGTCGAGCTTGGCGATCTTGCCGTTGAAGACCGGCGGGCGCTGGATGACGGCCACCGCCATGCCGGGCAGCTGCACATCGATGCCGTAGGCCTGGGCGCCGGTGCTCTTGTCCTTGGCGACGACCAGCGTCGTCGGCTGGCCGATCAGCTTGAAGGTCTTGGGGTCCTTCAGCGCGACGGCCTCGGGTACCGGCAGCTTCATCGCCGCGTCGAAGAATTCGCCATAGCCGGCGCTCTTGCCGCCGCCCGAAATGACCCCGTTCTCCGCCTTCAGCGAAGCCGCCGGCACACCCCAGGCCTGCGCCGCAGCGGCCACCAGCATGGCCTTGCTGCGCGCGCCCAGCTCGCGGTATTGCTGGTAGCTGTTCTTCACCGAGTTGGAGCCACCGGTCAGGTGCATGCCGAACAGCGGGTCGACGTATTCGCCACGTTGGTCGCCAAAGCCGGTGCGCACCTTGCTCCAGTCGGCGTCCAACTCCTCGGCGCAGATCATGGCCAGGCCGGTCTCGATGCCTTGCCCCATGTCCATGCGGTTGCACAGGATGGTGGTGGTGCCGTCCTTGGCGATGGTGACGAAGGCCAGCGGCTGCTCGGTCGGCTTGGCGCCGGGCTTGGCAGGCGCGCCCTGCGCCGTGACGACGCCGGGCAACAGCGCCAGGCCGACGGCGCCGCCGACGGTGGTGGTGACGAAAGCGCGGCGGGAGAGGCCACCGGTAATGACTTGGTCGATGCGACGGGGATTCAGCATGGCAGCCTCCTCAAGCGATCTTGGCCGCGGCCGCATGGATGGCGGCGCGGATGCGGGTGTAGGTGCCACAGCGGCAGATGTTGCCGGCCATGGCCGCGTCGATCTGCGCGTCAGTGGGCTTCTTGTTGCCCTTGAGCAGCGCAACGGCGCTCATGACCTGGCCGCTCTGGCAGTAGCCGCACTGGGCCACGTCATGCTCGACCCAGGCCGCCTGCACCGCCTGGCCGACCTTGTCGGTGGCGATGCCCTCGATGGTGGTCACGGGGCCCTGCACCGACGAGATCGGCGTCAGGCAGCTGCGCACCGGCGCACCGGCCACATGCATGGTGCAGGCGCCGCACTGGGCCGCGCCGCAGCCGAACTTGCTGCCGGTCAGCTGCAGCTCCTCTCGCACTGCCCACAGCAGGGGCATGTCGGGGTCGGCGTCCAGCGAGACGGCGCGACCGTTGACGGTCATGTTGATCATGGGAGCTCCTGGCAGGGGGTGGGAAGCGAGCGACTCTAGCGAGAAGCGGTCGTCCAGTACATCAGTCAGGCTTTGCCGCCGGCCGGCGACGTGGGCTGGATGGCGTGGGCCAGCGCGTCCAGCCCCACCGGCTTGACGAGATGGCCGTCGAAGCCGGCGTCGGCGGAGCGCTGGATGTCCTCCGGCCTGCCGTAGCCGGTCAGCGCCACCAGGCGCAGCGGCGCGGTGGCCAGTTCGGCGCGCAGCCGCCGGGCGACCTCGTAGCCGTCCATGCCCGGCAGGCCGATGTCCAGCAAGGCGACATCGGGCAGCCAGTCCTTGGCCATCGCCAGCGCATCCGGCGCGCTGAAGCCGGTGCGTACCTCGTGGCCGTCAGCACGCAGCATCATGGCCAGCGACTCGGCAGCGTCCACGTTGTCGTCGATCAGCAGCACACGGCGCGGCGGGTGCGCAGCCGGCTGCGGCGGCAGCTCGGCCCAGGCCAGCTGCATCGACAGCGGCAAGCGGATCTCGAAGCTCGCCCCTTTGCCCACGCCCGGGCTGCGGGCGCTGACACGGCCGCCATGCATCTCGACCAGGCGGCGCACCACGGACAGCCCGATGCCCAGCCCGCCCTGGGCACGGTCGAGCGTGCGCGAGCTCTGCACGAACAGGTCGAAGACGACGGGCAGCATGTCGGCCGCGATGCCGGCGCCGCTGTCGCGCACCTGCAGAACGGCCTCGTCGCCCTCGCGCGCCAGCTCCACGGCGATGTCGCCGCCGGGGTCGGTGTACTTGGCCGCGTTGGACAGCAGGTTGACCAGGCATTGCTGCAGCCGCGCGGCATCCCCCCGCACCGTCAGCGGCGGGCCCTCAACCACCTTCAGGCGGTGGCGGCGCTCCTGCATCGCCGGCGCCACGGCCTCCACCGCCGACGCGACGATGGCCGCCAGTGCCACGGGCGTGTGCTCCAGCTCGATGCGCCCGTGGGTGATGCGGGACACGTCCAGCAGGTCGTCCACCATGCGCGTCATCTGCTTGACCTGGCGGTTGATGATCTCCACGGCGCGGCGCTCGGTCGCGCCCGGCGCCGTCGTGCGCAGCATCAGCTCGGCGGCATTGCGTATCGGCGCCAGCGGGTTGCGCAGCTCATGGGCCAGCATGGCCAAGAACTCGTCCTTGCGCCGGTCTGCATCGCGCAGCGACTCCTCCATGCGCTTGCGCTCGGTCATGTCGAAGGAGATGCCGGAGAGCCGCAGCGGCTCGCCGGCCGCGTCGCACAGCGTCTGGGCGCGCACCTCCACCCAGCGCAAATCGCCGTTGTCAGGCCGCACGATGCGCAGCTCCAGCGTGAAGCCGCTCCGGTCGCGCACCACCGCGGCCATGGCCTCGCGCAGGGCCGGCACGTCGTCGCCATGGACGAGGGCCAGGCCTTCGTCGACATCGCGCGGCACCGCACCCAGCACGTCGACGGCGTTGTCCGACAGCGCCAGCCGCTGCGTGCGCAGCTCGACCTCCCAGCTGAACATGCGCGCGTTCGCAAGGAAGAGGCGCAGCTGCTGCTCACCGGCGCGGCGTTGCAGATCCAGCTCGATCAGCGCGGACACGCGCGCCAGCAGCTCCCGCGCCGTGAACGGCTTGATGAGGTAGTCGTCGGCGCCGGCGCCCAGGCCCTCGATGCGCGCCTCTTCGCCGGCGCGGGCCGACAGCAGGATGACGGGCAGGGTGTGCAGGCGCTCGTCGGCCCGGAGTGCGGCCACCAGCTCGAAGCCGTCGAGCCTGGGCATCATCACGTCGGACAGCAGCAGCGCCGGACGCTCGCGGCGCACCGCTGCCATCGCCTGCTCGCCGTCCGCCGCTTCCTCGACGCGGTAGTAAGGCGCCAGCAGGCCGCGCAGGTACTGGCGCATGTCGGCGTTGTCGTCGGCGATGACGATGTGCGCACCCAGCGTGGCCCGGTAGCGCTCGCCGATCTGTTCCACCGCGTCGATGGCGCCGCCGTCGGCACCCTCGACCGCGGCCGGCTCGTCGGGCAGCCAGCGCAGCGCCTCCTGCACATAGGACGACGCCAGGCTGGCGCTGTGCGGCTCGGCCCGGTCGTGCCGGACCTGTTCCGGTGGCAGGTGAGCGTGACCGAAGGGCAGGCGCAGCGTGAAGCGCGTACCCTGGCCGAGCTGGCTGCGCACCTCGATGCTGCCGCGGTGCAGGCGCATCAGCTCCTGCACCAGGGCCAGGCCGATGCCGCTGCCCTCGTGCGTGCGCGCCCGCACACCCTCGACCCGGTGGAAGCGCTCGAACAGTCGCGGCAGTTCGTGCTCGGCCACGCCGACACCGGTGTCTTCGAGGTCGACGACGGCCTGGCCGTCCTGCGCGCTGACCCGCACCGCCACGCTGCCCTGCAGCGTGTACTTCAGCGCGTTGGACAACAGGTTCAGCACGATGCGCTCCCAGTGGTCGCGGTCCACATAGACCGGCGCCGGCAGCGGCGCGCAGGCCACCCGGAAGGCCAGGCCGGCCGCTTCCATCGCCGAACGGAAGCTGCTGGCCAGCTCACCGGTCAGCGAGGCCAGGTCGGCTGGCCTGAACACCGAGGTCGCACGACCCGCCTCGATGCGCGAGAACTCCAGCAGCGCATTCACGAGCTTGGACAGGCGCAGCGTGTTGCGCTCCACCATCCGCAGCCGGTTGCGTGCCGCGGGTGGCAGCTGCGGGTGGCCCATCGCGTCCTGCAGCGGGCCCAGCATCAGCGTCAGCGGCGTGCGGATCTCGTGACTGATGTTGGAGAAAAACTGCGTCTTGGCGCGGTCCAGGCGCGCCAGCTCGTCGGTGCGCTGCTGCTGCAGCTCGTAGGCCTCGGCGTTGCCGATGGCCGCCGCAAGCTGCTGCGCCACCAGGCCCAGGAAGTCGGTGTAGCGCCCCTCGGCCAGGCGGTAGGGGTTGAGGCCGACGATCAGCACGCCTTCGCGGCCGGCATCACCCGACGGGCGGATGGGCAGCACCATGGCCTGGCGGGGGCAGCTTTTCCAGTCGCCGCCGGGCCAGGCGATGCCGGCGGGCAGCGCCGCCACGAGATGCGACCGCTGGGTGGCCAGCACCTCGTCGGCGCACCAGGGCTGCTCGCGGGCATCGAGGGCGCCGGCCGCGGCAACCCAGTCGCCCTGGCCGCCCGCAGATCCCGCCAGCTCGAAGGCCGATGCACCCTGTGCGCGCAGCAGCACCAGGGCGAACAGCACGTCCTTGCGGTCCGTCTCCAGCGCCGCCGTGCAACGCTGCACGGCATCGGCCACGCAGCGTGCATCGGCCGTGCGCGCGGCCAGCTCGCGCAGCAGCGTCAACTGGCGTTCGCCGATGACGCGCACGGTCTCATCCGTATTGGCACAGACGATGCCGGCCGGCACGCCGTCGTCGCCGGGAATCGGGCTGTACGAGAAGGTGTAGTAGGTCTCCTCCGGGTAGCCGTTGCGCTCCATGATGAGGAGCTGGCTTTCCTGGAAATTGCCGTCCCCGGTCATCGCGCCGTTGAGCAGCGGCCCGATGTCGTTCCAGATCTCGCGCCAGACCGTCGCCGCCGGCTGGCCCAGCGCATGCGGATGCTTGCCGCCGATGATGGCTTTGTAGGGATCGTTGTAGAGCTTGATGAACTCGGGGCCCCAGCCGATCCACATCGGCTGGCGCGACGTGAGCATGATGCGCACCACCGTCTTGAGGCTGCGCGGCCATCCGGCAGGCTCGCCCAGCGGCGTGCCCGCCCAGTCGTGGGCGCGGATGAGGGCGCCCAAGCCGCCGCCGCCAGCCATGAACGACGTGTCGAGATCTCGCGGCGCGTGGATGGGCTCGGTCATGCGGCAGGCGTTCGGTTCGGCAGTTGAGGGCAAACGATAACTGCCCGCCAAGACGGCAGCAAAAAGGGGCTCTGCGGAGCCCCTGATCGATGTACGCGCGCCGCGCCCCGCCTACTTGAACTGGTAGCTGGCGGTGAGGTACCAGAAGCGCCCGCGCGGGTCGACGAAGGAGCCGGCATAACCGGTCACATGCGAGCCGTAGCTGGACACCGCGGTGAACGGCGGGTCCTGGTCGAGCAGGTTGCGCGCACCGACGCGCAACGCCAGTGCCGGCATGGGCTTCCAGCCCACCGCCATGTTCCAGCGGCTGCTGTCCTTGACCTTGTACTCGACGGCCGGACCGACATTGGCCTCGACCAAGCCGGCCGACTCGGTCCAGCCCTTGATGTAGACGTTCTCCAGCGTGACGTTCCAGTTGCCCAGGTTCCAGTCCAGACCCAGCGTGTGCTGCCACTCGGGCACCGGCTGGACGCCCGCACCGTCGCCGGCCGTGCCCGCATAGGAGACGAAGGGCGTGCCCTTGCCGTTCTGCTGCTTCCACTCGTTGACATAGGTGCCGGCAAAGCTGGCGCCCAGGCGGCCCAGGCTGCCGAAGTTCCAGCTGGTCTTCACATCGACGTCGATGCCGTTCGTCTGAAGCTCGCCGAGGTTCTCGACGGGCGTCTCGATGAAGCTGATGAAGCCATTGGCCTGGCGATTGACCCGCCCGAGGTAGCGCTGATAGAGCGTCGCGTCGGCCATGATGGCGTCGCCGCCGATGACGCCGATCTGGTCCTTCTTCTGGATGTGCCAGTAGTCGAGAGCGATGGACAGGTCGCGCACGGGCTCGAAGACGGCGCCGACGGCGTACTGGCGCGACTTCTCGGGTTTGAGCGTCGGGTCGCTGGACAGGCGCACGTTGAACTGCGTTTCGCAGCGCGGGTCGCCGGCCTGGCCGGGCGGGCATTGCGGGTCAACCAGGGAATTGGCGGTGTTGGTGAAGGCCGTCGGGCTGTTGACGTCCCACAGCGTCGGCGCGCGGAAACCCGTGCCCATGCTGGCGCGCAACAGCACCGCCTTGCTGGGCTGGAAGCGCAGCGCCGCCCGCGGGTTGAAGGTGCTGCCGAAGTCGCTGTAGTGGTCGTAGCGGGCGGCGACGGTCGCCTCCCAGCCCTTGGCGAAGGGCATCGCCACCTCGCCGAAGACGGCATAGATGCTGCGCGACGCGGTGGTGTTGGGCACCGTGCCCTCGCCGCCGATGTGCAGGCCCTGCTCGTAGTCGGGGTTGACGGCGCGGTCCTTGGCCTTTTCCTTGCGCAGGTCGGTGCCGAGGGCCAGCATCATCGGGCCGCCGGCCATGCTCATCACTTCCCGGCTGGCCTTGGCATCGAAGGCATAGGTGGTGCTCTTGGAGCGGCGCATCGGGCCTTCCATGCGGGCGCGGTCGAGCGCTGCCAGACCCGCGGCGTCCTGCGGGCCGAAGGGGTTGATGACGCCCGAGGCAAGCTCGGTGATGAAGCGGCCTTCGTGCAGGTAGTTGAAGTAGTCCAGCGTCCCCTTGGCCTGCGACACCGTCAGGCCGACGTCATAGTCCCAGCGGTCGAAGACGCCGCTGGCGCCGGCGACGAAGCGGGTCTGTTCATTGAGCGTGTTGTTGGTGCGCGGGCCCAGCGGCACCGAGCGCATCGCGATCTCGGTGAAGCCGCCGCCGAGCGTGTCGAACTGGGCCGGCGTGTAGCCGAGACTGGTCAGCAGCGCCGCGGGGAAATACTTGCTGGAGATGGGCAGCGCGAAGGACGGGTAGGTGCCATCGGGCTTGACGTGGCCGGCGGTCGAGTCGATGGGCACGGAAGCCGTGCGGCCGATGCCTTCGCTGCGCGCATAGCTGCCCTCGAAGAAGAGCTGCGACTCGCCGCCCATGTCGAAGGTCAGACGGCCGAAGGCGTCGGCCTTCTTCGAGTCGGGCAGGTTCTCCTGCATTGCCGGATAGATGAAGCGGCAGCGCTTGATCGGCGTGCCGTTGGGCGTTGTCGCGGCCAGCGTCTGGATGGTGTTGAAGTCGGGGTCACAGGGGCTGAAACCTGCGCCCGCATTGGCGTAGGCGCCCGGCGTGATGTTGAAGTCGACCAGGCGGCCCGGGAAGGAGCGGCCCGAGGTCGGCGGGTCGGAGCCCGGGATCTCGGTCAGGCCGCGCAGATACCACTTCTGGTCGATGGCGCTGAGCTTGGTCTGCTTCTTGACGTTGGCGGTCAGCAGCAGGTTGTAGCCATCGGTCTTGAGGCCGCCCATGCCGAAGGCGATGGAGGCGCCGCTCTCCTTGCCGCCGGTACCCTCCTCGGGCTCGCCATACCTCAGCGTCAGCGAGCCCTTTTCATAGTCCTTGCGGGTGATGAAGTTGATGACGCCGCCGACGGCGTCGGTGCCATAGACGGCCGAGGCGCCATCGCGCAGCACCTCGATGCGGTCGATGGCCGCGAAGGGAATACTGTTGAGGTCCACCGACGAGTTGCCGCCGATGGAGCCGAAGGCGAAGTTGGCCAGGCGGCGGCCGTTGAGCAGCACCAACGTCGAGTTGGGGCCGAGGCCGCGCAGGTTGGCAAAGCTCTGCGCATAGCCCGCGCCCTGGGTCGTGTCCGATTGCAGCGCCGCGTTGGCGCCGATGCGGCGCAGGATGTCCTCGACATTGGTGGCGCCGGTCTTCTCGATCTGGTCGCGAGTCAGCACCGTGACGGGCAGGGCCGTCTCGGACTCGACGCGCTTGATCGACGAGCCAGTGATGGAGATGCGGTCGAGCTGCTGCTGGGCCAGCGCCGGGCCGGCGATGCCGGCGGCCAGCAAGGCCAGCGCCAGGCGGGTGTGGCGGTTGTTCTGCATGGTTGCTCCTCGTTGCGTTGGGGCTGTCGCTCAAGGTCGCCCCCGACCCTTGCCGCGGCGCGGCTGTTCTGCCCTGACGCCAAGAAGTTTTGAGCCGCCCTCACCGCGACCGCCCCTGCGGGAAGTCAGGCTGTGGCGCAATCGCAGCAGCCGAACTAGGGGCTGACTTCCCGCACAGGGCTGCGTGGGCCGATCGGCCTCAAGGGCGCGCGTGGGTCGCGAGTGCCTGCAGCAATGCGGCCAGGCTGATGGGCTTGGTCAGGTGGGCGTCGCAGCCGGCGGCCAGCGACTGCTGCACGTCGGTGTCGAAGGCGTTCGCCGTCAGCGCCACGATGGGCGTGCGCGCCCTGCCCTCCGCCGCTTCAATGGCCCGCCATTGCCGCGTGGCCGAGAGCCCGTCCAGGCCCGGCATCAGCATGTCCATCAGCACCAGGTCGAAGTCGCCATCGTTGAGCGCGGCAAGCGCCTGTGCGCCGTCGCGCGCCCGGGTGATGCGGTGGCCCAGCGGCGCCAGCATGCCCTCGATGACGAGCACGTTGACCTCGTTGTCCTCGGCCAGCAGCAGCGTCAGCGACCGTGTGGGCGCGATGCGTTCTGCGCGCCGGACGTCGCCCTGCGCCAGTGCGGTCGGCGGCGTGGCCGTGGCCGGCAGGTCCAGGCTGACCTCGAAGCGGCTGCCTTCGCCGGACCGGCTGTGCACGCTGACATCGCCGCCCATCAGCCGTGCCAGGCTGCGCGTGATGGCCAGGCCCAGGCCCGTGCCGCCGAACTCCTCGGCAATGGAAGCGTCGGCCTGGGCGAAGGGCTGAAAGATGCGCTCCAGCCGCTCGGCCGGGATGCCGATGCCGGTGTCCTGCACGCTGACGAGCACGCGGCCAGCTGCATTGCGCGACAGCTCGACGGTGACGCCGCCGGTCTTGGTGAACTTGATGGCGTTGCCGACCAGGTTGGTGATGATTTGCGCGACGCGCTGCGCGTCGCCCAGCACCCAGCCCGGTGCCTCGGGGCGTGCGAACACGCGCAGCCACAGGCCCTGGCTCTGGGCCCGCGCGCGCAGCAGTTCGAGCTGCAGCTCGACCAGCTCGGCGAGGTTGAAGGGATGCACCGCCAGCTCCAGGCGGCCGCTCTCGATGCGGGCGTTGTCGAGCAGGTCGTTGATCAGGGCGAACACCTGGCGGCCGGCATGGCCCAGCACCTCGACATAGCGGGCCTGCTCGGGTTGCAGCGGCGAGCGCGCCAGGATGTCGGAGAAGCCGAGCACGGCGTTCATCGGCGTGCGCATCTCGTGGCTGACCTGGGCCAGCAGCTCCGTCTTGGCGCGGCTGCGCGCCTCGGCCAGCTCGCGCTCGCGCGTCAGCTCGCGTTCACGCTCGCGGGTATGGCGCTCGTGCTCGATGGCCGTCAGCAGCAGCGCCAGCACCAGCAGGTACAGGCCCGGCGCGGGCGTGGGCAGCAAGCCGGCCAGCACCGCGATCCACGACCCCAGCGCCAGCACCGCCAGCGCGATACCGGCCGCCAGCGTCTGGCGGCGCAGCAGCAGCGGCAGCGCGCCCGCCACGAACAGCAGCGCGTTCACGCCCCACACAGCAGCGCCACGATCTTGCAGCCGTGGCAGCGGCGCCTTCCCCAGGGCCTCGAAGACCGCCGCGTTGAAGGCCGCGCCGGACAGCCGTCCCTCGGGCGTCATGACGTCGTCGGCAAAGAAGGCACTGCTGCCGACGAAGACGCTGCGGCCCGCCAGCTGACGTGCCAGCTCAGCGTCATCGACCTCGCCCAGCGCCGCGCGCATCAAGCGCTGCCAGCTGACGCGCGGCAGCGCGCCGCCTTGCAGCGGCAGGCGCAAGCGCAGCTGGCCCGCCTCGTCTACCGGCCAGCGGCGCGCGCCGGCCACCAGCTCGTGGCCCTCGCGCCGCCACGCCAGGGCACCATCCGCACGCAGCCGCGCGGCGAATGCCAGGCTGGGCAGGCTGCGGCCTTGCACGCGGTGCAGCAACGGCAGGCGGCGCAGCAGGCCGTCGTCGTCCAGCGTGACCGAGATGACCCCCAGGCTGGCCGGCTCGACGAGCGCGTCCAGCAACGCATCGGCCGGCGCCGTCAGCGCGTCCCAATCGAGCCCTGGCGCACGCGCCGTCCCCAGTCGCTGCAGCGCACGCTGCTCCGCCGCGCTGGCAGGCGCCAGCTCGACGCCGGCGCGCTGGCGCGGCGCCAGGCCGGCCGCGGCCAGCACCGTGGGCGGGCCGGACACCAGCGCCGCGGCCAGCCGCGCGTCGCCCTCGCGCGGGCCGGCCAGCACGATGTCGACGACGACGAGGCGGGCGCCCGCCTGGCCCAGGTAGTCCAGCATCAGCGCGTAGACCTCGCGGGAGTACGGCCACTCGCCCAGCGGCTGGCGCAGCGCGCGCAGCGAGGCGTCGTCGATGTCGACGATGACGCTGGCGGCCACGGCCGGTGGCGGTGGCGCCGCGGTGCGCAGCAGCAGGTCGCCGATGGCGCGGTCGATGCGCGCCTGGGCGCCGGTCAGGTTCAGCAGCGCCCACAGCAGCAAGGCGCCGGGCAGGGCGAGCCAGGGCCAGCGTTTCAAGGCAAGGGTTTCATAGCAGCGGGACAAGCAGCAGCGGCAGCAGCCACAGCCAGCGCGGATAGGGCACTTCGATCATCTGCGTCTGCCCCCAGGGGCCGGCTGCACCGGCCGCGTTGAAGGCGCGCGCCCGCAGGAAGTATTTGCCCGGCGAGGGCTTGGGCAACGTCACCTCGGGCTTGTCGGTGGCGATGCGCTGCAGGTCGCTACCTTCCATACGGTCGAAGCTGTCTGCCTTGGACCACTCCAGCTCGTAGCGCACGACGCCCGCGTCGGCGCGCCAACGCAGCTTCAACTGGTCGCCGCTGACCTCCGGCTCGGCCGGCGGCGGGGCGGGCGGCGGCGGCTTCAGCTCGAACGTCTGCGCGTCGCTGAACGGTCCGGCGCGGCCACCGGCCTCGACGGCGGCGATGCGCCAGTGATACAGGCCGTCCGGCAGCCTGGCCTCATGGGTCGCTGCGTCGATGGGGGGCGGCTGCAAGACCAGGTCCTTGAAGCCGGCATCGCGCGCGATTTGCAGCCGCACAGCGGGCGCTGCGGTGTTGCGCGTCCACGCCAGCCCCATGCCGCCGGTGTAGCTGACGGCGCCAGCGGCCGGCGCCTGGATGAAGGGCGGCTCGGGGCGGGCCTGCAGGCGCACGACCGCATCGGCCGCCGCGCCTTCGTGGCCGCGCGCATCGACGGCGCGCACCCGCAGCATGTAGTCACCGTCCGCCAGCTCGCGAGCCTCGGGCCAGGTCACCGCCGGTTCGCCCACGGTCGCGTCCAGCAGCAGGCGGTCGAAGTCGCCGCGCGGATAGAGCTGGGCACGCCAGGTGACCGCGCCGGTCGGCCCGCCGACCCAGCTCAGGTGAAGCGGCAGCCGCTCCGCCACACCGACCAGGCCCGACAGATCGGGTGCCGCCAGCAGCGGCGCAACGTTGCGCGCCGCGCCCTCGGCCAGCAGGCCCTGGCCTGCCGCCACGGCGGCGCCAAGGCCGTCGGCCTGCACGGCGCCCGACAGCACCTGCATGCGGCTTTGCGCCCCAGCCGTCTGAACGCGGAACTCGGTGCCGCGCACGCCCAGGTTGACATGCGGTGTGCGCACGTCGTACAGCGGCACGCGCTGCGAGTTCGGCGCGACGCGGCTGTCGGCACCGCCCTGCTGCACGCCGATGCGCACCGCCGGAATGGCGCCGCGGCCGAGCACCAACAACTGCTCCAGCATGACGTCGCTGTCAGGCGGGATCAGCAACCGCGAGCCGTCGGCAAAGCGCAGGCTGGCGCTGGATTGGGCGCCGGTGCGGATGCGGTCGCCGCCTTGCAGCTTGCTGTCTGCCGCCAGCGCCTCGGTGGCGGCGCCGCGCTGGCGCGTGACCTGGCCGCGCACGAACACGGCTTCGGCGACGCTGGCTTCGCGCTTCAGCCAGGCCACGGGCATGCGCAGCGTCGAGCCGGGCATCAGTCGCAGCGGGTCGGGCACGCGGTTGAGCTTCTGCAGGTCGCGCCAGGTCCTGGGCGGCGCCAGCCAGGCTTCGGTCAGCGTGATCAGCGTGTCACCCGGCTGGATGCGGTAGCGCCAATCGGCGTCGGCGCCTTCGGCCTGCGCACGCGCGCCGGCACAACCCAGCAGCAGCAGGCCCATGGCGAGCCACACTCTCATTGCTTTCATTGCAGCCTCCCTTCCCTGGCGGGAATGTCGAATACTAGCCACGCCGGACACGGCCGAACACCGGAGGAGCGCGCGCAATGTTCACGATTTCGAGCTTCACGCGCTGGCTGCGCCGGCACCGCCTCGCCTGCTTCGGGCTGATGGTGCTGGCTTTCATGGCCTTCGGCCTGCTAACGCTGGACCTGGTGCGGCTGGTGGGCGCGAATGCGGCGCTGCTGTCGGAACACGGCTGGCAGGCGCTGCAGGACGGCGGGCTGCGTCAGCTGCTGGAGCTGACGATCTCGTCCGTGGGCGCGATGACCGCCTGGCTGATGTTCAAGGTCTGCGAGACGGTGCTGGTGCAGTCATTCACTTGCTGACAGCGCCTGCTGCAGCTGGCTGCGCAGGCGGCGCAGCTTGTGCAGCTCCTGGTCAGGTGCCTGCAGGGCCGGCCACAGCAGCGCGACGAGATCGCGGGCGCTGGCCTCGACATCGATCTGGCGGCCCGTAATGACGACCTCCCACAGCATGTGCTCCATCGGCCCGAACACCAGCGAGCGCAGCAGACGCAGCGGAATATCGCGCCGCACGTCGCCGGCCTCCTGGCCGCGTGACAGCAGGTCCATCAGCGGCGCGGTGTAGCGGCGCTGCAGTTCGACGAAGCCTTCGCCGAGGTCCTGGCCTTTGGTCCGGCCTTCCGACAGCACCAACGCACACAGCCCAGTGCCCTGGATCAGGAAGAGACGCAGATGGGTCAAGACGACGAACTCCAGCTGTTCGCGCACCGAAGCCTCGCGCGGCAGGCCCGCCTCGATGGCGGCGATGATCTCGTCGTACCAGTCCTGGATGACGCGCATGCACAGCTCGCGCTTGCCGCGGAAATAGGTGAAGACGGTGGCCTCGGAGATGGCCAGGCGCTGGGCGATCTCGGTCGTCGTTGCGCGCTCGTAGCCGCGCTCGGCGAACACCTCGCGGCCCACGCGCAGGATGTCGCGCACGCGCTGCTCGGCCTTGGGTCCGGCGGGCGAGCGGCGTTGAGGCGTGGCGGTGGCAGGGGCAGTCATCGGGGGCGCATTCTGCGCATTTATTGAGGATCACTCAAGTGGCGATTGCATCCATGTTCGCCCTGGATTATTCTGGCGCGCCTCACGCGGCTCACAAGGCCGCCAACGATCAAGTTGAGCCCTGCTTAATCTTCACCAGGCCGGGCTCGCGGGAGACTCCATGCCGGTTCTGAACACACAGCTCAACCCCCGCTCGGCCGACTTCAAGGCCAATGCGGAGGCGATGCGCGGCCTCATCGACGACCTGAACGCCAAGCTCGCCCAGATCGCCCAGGGGGGCGGCGATGCGGCGCGCGCCAAGCACACCGCCCGCGGCAAGCTGCTGCCGCGCGACCGCGTCGAGATGCTGCTGGACCCCGGCACGCCCTTCCTCGAACTGGCCCCGCTGGCCGGGCTGAACCTGTATGACAACGCCGCGCCCGGTGGCGGCGTGGTGGCGGGCATCGGCCGCGTGTCGGGCGTCGACTGCGTCATCGTCTGCAATGACGCCACGGTGAAGGGCGGTACCTATTACCCGATCACGGTCAAGAAGCATCTGCGCGCGCAGGAGATCGCGCAGCAGAACCGCCTGCCCTGCATCTACCTGGTGGACAGCGGCGGCGCCAACCTGCCGAATCAGGACGAGGTCTTCCCCGACCGCGACCACTTCGGGCGCATCTTCTTCAACCAGGCCAACCTGAGCGCCGCCGGCATCCCGCAGATCGCCGTCGTCATGGGCTCCTGCACGGCCGGTGGCGCCTATGTGCCGGCGATGAGCGACGAGACCATCATCGTCAAGAACCAGGGCACCATCTTCCTGGGCGGCCCGCCGCTGGTGAAGGCCGCGACTGGCGAGGTCGTCACGGCCGAGGACCTGGGCGGCGGTGACGTGCACACGCGGCTGTCGGGCGTGGCCGACCACCTGGCCAACAACGACACGCATGCGCTGGCGATTGCCCGCCAGTCGGTCGGCCGCTTGAACTGGACCAAGCCGAACCCGTTGGCGATGCAGGCACCGAAGGCGCCGGCCCACGACCCGGCCGAGCTTCACGGCGTGATCCCGACCGACACGCGCAAGCCCTTCGACATCCGCGAGATCATTGCCCGCATCGTCGACGGTTCCGAGTTCGACGAGTTCAAGGCCCGCTACGGCGCCACGCTGGTCTGCGGCTTCGCCCACATCGAGGGCATGCCGGTGGGCATCGTCGCCAACAACGGCATCCTGTTCGCCGAGAGCGCCAACAAGGGCGCCCACTTCATCGAGCTGTGCTGCCAGCGCAAGATTCCGCTGGTGTTCCTGCAGAACATCACCGGCTTCATGGTGGGCCGCAAGTACGAGAACGACGGCATTGCCCGCGCCGGCGCCAAGATGGTGACGGCCGTGGCCTGCGCCCAGGTGCCCAAGTTCACCGTCATCATTGGCGGCAGCTTTGGCGCCGGCAACTACGGCATGTGCGGCCGCGCCTACAGCCCGCGCTTCCTGTGGATGTGGCCGAACGCACGCATCTCGGTGATGGGCGGCGAGCAGGCGGCCAGCGTGCTGAGCACCATCCGCCGCGATGCCATCGAAGCCAAGGGCGGCGCGTGGTCGCCCGAAGAGGAGGAAGCCTTCAAGGCGCCGCTGCGTCAGCAGTACGAGGACCAGGGCCACCCCTACTACGCGTCCGCGCGGCTGTGGGACGACGGCGTCATCGACCCGGCCGACACGCGCCGCGTGCTGGCGCTGGGCCTGTCGGCTTCATTGAACGCGCCGATCCCGGACACGAAGTTCGGCGTGTTCCGCATGTGATGGATATCCGCCCCTTGCAAGCGAGCGATTCGCTCGACGACCTGACCCGGCTGCTGCATGCGGCTTACGCCAGCCTGGCCGCGCGGGGCTGGAACTTCACGGCCGTCGACCAGCCCGTTGAGGTCACGCGGCAGCGGCTGTACGACGCGCAGGCCTTCGTCGCCGTGGCGATGGGGCAGATCGTGGGCACCGTGGCCATCCGCGGCCCGAAACCGGCCGGCGAGACCTACATCGCCGACCCGCCACCGCCGCTCTACACGACGCCCGGCACGGCCATCCTGTCGCAGCTCGGGGTGCATCCCGACTGGCGCGGCCAGCGGGTCGCCGAGCGCTTGATCGACACCGCCGAGACCTGGGCAGCTGCCCAGGGCCTGCACCAGATCGCGCTGGACACCGCCGAGCCCGCCGCCGCACTGCGCAACCGCTACGCCCGCCGCGGCTACGCCGAGGTCGGCGTCGTGCAATGGCAGGGCAAGACCTACCGCTCCGTGCTGATGTGCAAGCCACTGCACGCCGTGCAACCCACACCCGCCTTGCCATGACCACCACCTGCCTGACCGTCTCCATCCACGGGGCTGTTGCCCGCGTCACGCTGAACCGCCCTGAGGTTCGCAATGCATTCAACGAAACGTTGATCGCCGAGCTGACGGGCACGTTCAATGTGCTGGGCGAGCGTGACGACCTGCGCGCCATCGTGCTGGCCGCCGAAGGCAAGGCCTTCTGCGCCGGCGCCGACCTGAACTGGATGAAGGCGATGGCGGGCTACAGCTGGGACGAGAACCACGCCGACGCCAGCAAGCTGGCCGACATGCTGTGGGCCATCTACAGCTGCCCCGTGCCGGTGATCGCACGCGTGCAGGGCGACGTCTATGCCGGTGGCGTGGGCCTGGTGGCCTGCGCGGACGTCGTCGTCGCTGTGGATGCGGCGGGCTTCTGCCTCAGCGAAGCCAAGCTCGGCCTGCTGCCCGCCACCATCGGGCCCTATGTCGTCAAGGCGCTGGGCGAGCAGGCGTCGCGGCGCTACTTCGTGACGGCCGAGCGCTTCAGCGCCACCGATGCCAAGGTGCATGGCCTGGTGCACGAAGTTGTCGCGGCCGACGCGCTGGATGCCAAGGTCGACGAAGTCGTCGCCGCCATCACCGCCAACGGCCCTGCCGCCGTGCGCGCCTGCAAGCAGCTTGTGAAGGACGTGGCCGGCCGCGAGATCACCGCTGCGCTGCGCGACGACACGGCGCGGCGCATTGCTGACATCCGCGCCAGCGCTGAAGGGCGCGAAGGCGTTCAGAGCTTTCTGAACAAGAGCAAGCCGAGCTGGCTGCCGGGCTGAGCCGTGGTCTACCGCTACAGCGTCTCATTGACCCCGACCGGCGCACAGGCCGAGCCGGCCGTGACGCTCGCCCACGTCTACTCGGAGTTCACGCTGGACCTGCCACCCCAATGGCAGCCCCAGCCGAACACGGAGGACAACACGCTGAGCTTTCACGACAGCACGGCGGATGCCGCGCTCATCGTCTCGGTGGACTTCATCCAGACACCGCCCGACCAGCTACAGACCATGGCCGAGCATGTGATCGCCCGTCGCATCGCCGCGATGAGCACAGCCGGCACGGCGCCGGTGCAGGTGCTGCAGCAGCAGATCCGGCCGCACACCAACGGCAAGGCGCTGGAGCTGTCCTTCATCGCAGAGGCCGCAAACGAGCATCTGCAGCTTTGCCTGGGCTACGTCAGCGCGCGCAAGATCATGCACTTCGCCATGTTCTGCGCCCCGGACCGCGCCGCCGCGGTGGCCCTGTTCAACGCCACAGTTTCGCATTTCAAGCCGCGCCTGCCCTGACATCCCATGCCCCAGCTCGACGCCCTCCAGCTGATCGCCCTTGCCGCCGCCCTCGGCTGGGCCAGCGGCCTGCGCCTGTACCTGACCGTGCTGCTGGTCGGCATGGCAGGGCACTGGGGCTGGATCGCGCTGCCGCCCGGCCTGCAGGTGCTGGCCTCGCCGCTGGTCATGGGCTGCGCCGCCGCGCTGGCCTGCGTTGAGTTCCTGGCCGACAAGATCCCGCTCGTCGACAGCGCCTGGGATGCGCTGCACACCTTCATCCGCATCCCCGCCGGTGCGGCGCTGGTGGCCGGGCTGGCCAGCGGCTGGGCGGGTGACCAGGGCCAGGCCTGGACGGTCATCGCCGCCCTGTTCGGCGGCGGCCTGGCCGCAGCGGCGCACACGGCCAAGGCCAGCACGCGCGCGGCCGCCAACACCTCGCCCGAGCCCTTCTCCAACATCGGCCTGTCGCTGGCGGGCGACGTGGCCGTGCCGACGATGCTGTGGCTGGCCTGGGCGCACCCCTTCATCTTCTTCCCGCTGCTGGTGACGGCGCTGGCCGTCATGGCCGTGCTGACCTGGTTCTGCTTCAAGTTTGTGCGAGCGCTCGTGCGCCGCGTGCGACGCCCCGCCTCCGCATGACCTCCCTTCAAGACCGCAGCCGCGCCGCCGTCTGGCACCCCTGCACGCAAATGGCGCGCTTGGCCCAAGTGCCGCCGCTGCCCATCGCCCGCGGCGACGGCCCCTGGCTGTTCGACACCGACGGTCGGCGCTATTTCGACGCCAACTCGTCCTGGTGGGTGAACCTGTTCGGCCACAGCGACAAGCCGCTGCACGACGCCATCAAGGCGCAACTCGACACGCTGCCGCATGTGATGTTGGCCGGCTGCACGCACGAGCCCGCCGTGCGCCTGGCCGAGCGGCTGTCCGCCCGAACGG
Source organism: Pelomonas sp. Root405 (assembly GCF_001425165.1). GTDB lineage: Bacteria > Pseudomonadota > Gammaproteobacteria > Burkholderiales > Burkholderiaceae_C > Pelomonas. Next base: position 294,799 of record NZ_LMDU01000001.1, on the reverse strand, counting down.
ACGGCGCGCTGGGCCACGCCTTCTTCGGCAGCGATGGCGCCAGCGCCGTCGAGATCGCGCTGAAGCAGAGCTTCCATTCCTTCAAGAACCGCGGCCGGGCCGAGAAGCGCGAGTTCGTCTGCCTGAAGAACAGCTATCACGGCGAGACGCTGGGGGCGCTCAGCGTGACCGACGTGCAGGTCTTCCGCGACGCCTACGACCCGCTGCTGATGCGAGCGCACATCATCGCGTCGCCGGACGGGCGGCTGGGCAACGAGGCCGAGGCGCTCGCCGCGATGCGGATGCTGCTGGCCGATCGCCACGACCATATCGCCGCCGTCATCGTCGAGCCGCTGATCCAGGGCGCGGCCGGCATGGTCATGTATTCGCCGGCCTATCTGAAGGGCTTGCGAGAGCTGACGCGCGAGTTCGGCGTCCACCTGATCGCCGACGAGATCGCCGTGGGCTGCGGGCGCACGGGCTCTTTCTTTGCGTGGGAACAGACGGGCGCGGATTGGCCGGACTTCATCCTGCTGAGCAAGGGCATCACGGGCGGCACGCTGCCGCTGTCGCTGGTGCTGACGACGGACGATGTATTCGCCGCCTTCTGGAGCGAGGACGTCACGCGCGGCTTCCTGCACTCGCACTCCTACACCGGCAACCCGCTGGCCTGCGCGGCGGCCAATGCCGTGCTGGACCGCTTCGACGCCGGCCAGCTCGACGCCAACCGCGTGCAGGCCGAGCGCCTGACCCGCGCCTTTGCACCGTTGGCCCCGCGTGTCACTCATCTGCGCCAACGCGGCATGATCCTGGCCTTCGATGTGCCAGAAGCGCCCCCGCGCTTCGCGGAGGCCTTCCACCTGAAGGCGCGCGAGCACGAACTGCTGATCCGCCCGATCGGATCGACCGTCTACCTGATGCCCCCTTACCTGATCGACGACGCGACCGCGGCCTTTTTGGCCCACGCCGTGACGGCGACGTTGAACGATGTCCTTGCTTGATCACCTGAGCGCCAAGCTCAACGCCATCTCGGCGCAGAGCCTGACCCGCAGCCTGCGCCGCGCCGACAACGGCACCGCGTCGCGTCAACGCATCAACGGCCACGAGCTGCTGATGTTTTGCTCCAACGACTACCTGGGCCTCGCTGCCGAACCGGCCATCGCCGAGGCCATTGCCGAAGGCGCGCGGCGATGGGGCGGCGGCTCGGGTGCCTCGCCGCTGGTCAGCGGCCACAGCGCCGCGCATGAGGCGGTCACCGAGACGCTGGCGCGCTGGTATGCGCCCTACATCCCGCAGGCGCGCGCGCTCGGCTTCTGCACGGGCTACATGGCCAATCTGGCCGTCGTGACGGCGCTCGGCGACGAGCACACCGAGATCTTCTCGGAGCAGCTCAACCACGCTTCGCTGATCGACGCCGCGAGGCTGGCCAAGGCCCAGGTCACCCGTTACGGCCACGCCGACGTGACGGCCTTGCGCGCGCTGCTGGCGGCCAGCACCGCCAAGGTCAAGCTCATCGTCACCGACGCCGTCTTCAGCATGGACGGTGACCTGGCGCCATTGCCCGAGCTGCTGGCGTTGGCCGAGGCCTTCGACGCTTGGCTCATCGTCGACGACGCGCACGGCTTTGGCGTGCTGGGCGAGAAGGGTCGCGGCTCGCTCGAACACTTTGGCCTCTGCAGCGAACGCCTCATCCTCGTCGGTACGCTGGGCAAGGCCGCAGGCCTTTCAGGCGCCTTTGTCGCGGCCCACGCCACCATCGTCGACTACCTGCTGCAGTCGGCACGCAACTTCATCTTCTCAACCGCCTCCCCACCGGCCATCGAGCATGCGCTGCTGACCAGCTTCGAGTTGATCGACGGACCGGTGGGCGTTGCGCGGCGCGCCAACCTCGTCACACTGCAGGCCCGGCTGCGCGACGGCCTGCTGGCGCTGATCGACCAGCATCCGCGCCTGGGCTGGACGATGACCGATTCCGCCACGCCCATCCAGCCATTGATCGTTGGCGGCAATGCCGAAGTGATGGCGCTGGCAACGGCGCTCGAAGCCGCCGGCCTGCGCGTGCCCGGCATTCGCCCGCCGACCGTCGCGGCCGGCACGGCGCGGCTGCGCATCACGCTGTGCGCGACGCACACCCAAGCCGACGTCGACATGCTGCTGGCAGCGCTGGAACGCGCCGCCGCCGCACAGGAGCGGGCCGCATGACGCGGGGCTTCTTCATCACCGGCACCGACACCGAGATCGGCAAGACCTTCGTCACCGCGGCGCTGACGCGGGCGCTGGCCGCTCGCGGCCTCCGCGTGGCGCCGATCAAGTCGCTCGCCGCCGGCCAGGAATTCGTCGACGGCCGATGGGTCAACGAGGACGTCGCCACGCTGCTTGCCGCGCAGAACCTGGACCTGACCGACGCCGAGGTCGGCCCGCTGCAGTTCCGCGAACCCTGCGCGCCCCACATCGCCGCGCGCCTCGAAGGGCGCAGCATCGAGCGCGAACCGCTGCTGGCCGCCATCCGGGCGACCGCTGCCAAGGCCGACATCGCGCTGGTCGAAGGGGTCGGCGGCTTCCGCGTGCCGCTGATCGACAGCTGGGACACCGCCGACCTCGCCGTCGACCTGGCCCTGCCCATCATCCTCGTCGTCGGCCTGCGCCTGGGCTGCATCAACCACGCGCTGCTGACGGCCGAGGCCATCCGCGCACGCGGCCTGACGCTGGCCGCGTGGGTGGCCAACACGGTGGACCCGCACCAAACCCACGTCGCTGACAATCTGGCCTTTCTGCAGGCCGGCCTGAAGGCGCCCTGCCTGGGCCATCTGCCCCGACTGTCCGACCCGCTGGCTGCGCCGGCGAGCCTCGATCTTTCTCCGCTGCTCTGAACATGAACCAGATCCAGACCCTCACCCCGACGACCGACGCCGACCGCCGCCAGGCCAAGCCCTGGACCGTGAGCGAGATCGCGGCGCTGTTCGAGCTGCCCTTCAACGACCTGCTGTTCCGCGCGCAGCAAGTGCACCGCGAGCACTTCGACGCCAACGCGGTGCAGCTGTCCACGCTGCTGTCCATCAAGACGGGCGGTTGCGAGGAAGACTGCGCCTACTGCCCGCAGTCGGCCCACTTCGACACCGGCCTGAAGGCCGAGAAGCTGATCCCGCTGCAGGAGGTGATGGAAGCCGCCCGCGCGGCCAAGCAGAACGGCGCGACACGCTTCTGCATGGGCGCCGCCTGGCGCAGCCCCAAGCCGCGTCATCTGGAGGCCATCGGCGAGATGATTGCCGAGGTCAAGGCGCTCGGACTGGAGACCTGCCTGACCGCCGGCATGCTGGAAGACGGCCAGGCCGAGCAGCTGAAGAGCGCAGGCCTGGACTACTACAACCACAACCTCGACACCGCGCCCGAGTTCTACGGCCAGATCATCACGACGCGCACGTATCAAGACCGCCTGGACACGCTGGAGCGCGTGCGCCAGCAGGGGCTGAAGGTCTGCTCCGGAGGCATCGTCGGCATGGGCGAGACGCGCCGCCAGCGCGCCGGGCTCATCGCGCAGCTCGCCAACCTCGACCCGTACCCAGAGAGCGTGCCTATCAACAACCTCGTGCAGGTGGAAGGCACGCCGCTGGCGGGTGTGGCGCCGCTGGACCCACTGGAGTTCATCCGCACCATCGCCGTCGCCCGCATCACCATGCCGCGCGCCATGGTGCGCCTGTCCGCCGGCCGCGAGGAGATGCCCGAAACCATGCAGGCGCTGTGCTTCCTGGCCGGCGCCAACTCGATGTTCTACGGCGACAAGCTGCTGACGACGAGCAACCCGCAGGCCGAGAAGGACCGCGCCCTGCTGGAGCGGCTGGGGATGCGCTGCTCGACCGAGGCGGCGCTGACGCCGTCCGACGCGGCAGCCAAGGTCGAGGTGTGCCGGGCGCATTGAACGCCTTGCCACCTTGACGACCAAGCGACGCAGCGACCCACAGGTCCGCGACGCGCCCCGATCCTGAATCCACAAGAAGACGGCTGAGGAGATAAACCCATGTTCAAGAAGATCCTGATCGCCAACCGCGGTGAGATCGCCTGCCGTGTTGCCGCGACCGCGCGCCGCCTTGGTATTCAAACAGTGGCTGTCTATTCCGACGCCGACGCGCAAGCCCAGCATGTGCAGGCCTGCGACGAATCCGTCCACATCGGCGGCCCGGCGCCGCGCGACTCCTACCTGCAATGGCAGCGCATCCTCGAAGCCGCCAAGGCGACCGGTGCGCAGGCCGTGCATCCCGGCTACGGCTTCCTCAGCGAGAACGAAGCCTTTGCCCAGGCCTGCGCCGATGCCGGCGTCGCCTTCATCGGCCCGCCGCCGAGCGCCATCCAGGCGATGGGCCTGAAGGCCGAGTCCAAGCGGCTGATGGAAGCCGCCCGGGTGCCGCTGGTGCCGGGCTATCACGGCGCCGATCAGGACCCGACGCTGCTCAAGCGCGAAGCCGAGCGCATCGGTTACCCGGTGCTCATCAAGGCCAGCGCCGGTGGCGGCGGCAAGGGCATGCGCGCGGTCTACAACGCCGACGAGTTCGACGCCGCGCTGGCCTCCTGCAAGCGCGAGGCCATCAACAGCTTTGGCGACGACGCGGTGCTGATCGAGCGCTACGTGCAGAAGCCGCGCCACATCGAGATCCAGGTGTTCGGCGACTCGCACGGCGACTGCGTCTACCTGTTCGAGCGTGATTGCTCCGTGCAGCGCCGCCACCAGAAGGTGCTGGAGGAAGCGCCGGCGCCGGGCATGACGGCCGAGCGCCGCGCGCAGATGGGCGAGGCGGCCGTGGCCGCCGCCAAGGCGGTCGGTTATGTCGGCGCCGGCACGGTCGAGTTCATCGCCGAGCAGGACGGTCGCTTCTATTTCATGGAGATGAACACGCGGCTGCAGGTGGAGCACCCGGTGACGGAGGCGATCACCGGCCAGGACCTGGTCGAGTGGCAGCTGCGCGTGGCCTCCGGCGAGCCGCTGCCGCTGAAGCAACACGAGTTGCGCATGCACGGCCACGCCATCGAGGCCCGCATCTGCGCCGAGAACCCGGACGCCGGCTTCCTGCCCGCGACAGGCAGCCTGGACGTGGCGCGCTGGCCCGCTCATGTGAGCTTCGAGCGCGGCAACGTGCGCATCGACGCCGGCGTGCGCGAGGGCGATGCCATCAGCCCCTACTACGACTCGATGATCGCCAAGCTCATCGTCTGGGGCGAGGACCGCGCCCAGGCGCTGGCCCGGCTGGACCTCGCGCTGCGCGACACCCACATCGTCGGACTGCAGACCAACGTCGCCTTCCTGCGCCGCTGCGCTGCGACGGACTCATTCGCCAACGCCGACCTCGACACCGGCCTGATCGAGCGTGAAAAGGCCGCGCTGTTCGACCAGCCCGGCCTGCCCCTGCGAGTGAGCGCCGCCGCCGTCGTCGCCCACACGCTGGCCGTCGAAGGCGCCACGCAGGGCCGTGACCCGTGGAGCGCCCGCGACGGTTTCCGCCTGTTCGGCTCCGCCACGCGGCGCTTCGACCTGGAAGCTGGCGGCACGCATCACGAGGTGCTGCTGTCCCGCCACCACCGCGGCGGCATGACGCTGACGGTGGAAGGCGAGGCCATCGAGTTCGCCGTGCAGTCCAGCGATGCGGAGACGCACGAACTCTTCCTCGGCACGGCCCGCGTCCGTGTGAAGACCTATGCGCAGGGCGAGCGCGTCGCGGTCTTTGGCGCAAACGGCTCCGCCGTGCTGACCGAGGTCGACCTCATCGCCCACGCCGGCGACGCACCCAGCGAAGGCGGCCGCCTGACCGCGCCCATGCCCGGCAAGCTGATCGCCTTCCTCGCCCAGGCCGGCGACACCGTCACCAAGGGCCAGCCGCTGGCCGTCATGGAGGCGATGAAGATGGAGCACACCATCAGCGCGCCGCGCGACGGGAAGGTGGCGGAGCTGCTGTTCGTGGTGGGCGATCAAGTCGGCGACGGGGCCGAGCTTTTGAAGCTGGAAGCCTGACAATCTGGCCATGCTGCGCACGATGAAAATCACCAACCGCAAGAGCCAGGGCGCCGACGATCTGGCCTTCTGGCGTTCGCGCCCCATGGCTGAACGCATCGCTGCGGTGGAAGCGCTGCGCCAGCAACTATTGCCTCCGCACGAGTCCGGCGATGCTGAACCAAGACTTCAAAGAGTTTGCAGAGTTACTCAACGCACACGGCGTTGAGTACCTGGTTGTCGGCGGCTACGCGTTGGCTGCGCACGGACACCCGCGCTACACCGGCGACATCGATTTTTGGATTCGCCTCGGTCACGACAATGTCCAGCGTTTGCTTGACGCTTTACAGGTGTTTGGCTTTGCTTCACTGGGCCTGAACGTGCATGACTTCGACCACGACACCATCCTCCAGCTTGGTCAGCCCCCTCGGCGCATCGACATCCTGACGGCCATCGACGGTGTGGACTTCGACGCCTGCTTCGAGCGCCGCGAGTCAGCCGTACTGGGCGGCGTGCCGCTCAACGTCATAGGCCTGACGGATTTCATCGCCAACAAGAAGGCCAGCGGCAGACTGAAAGATCAGGTCGATCTGGAAGCCCTGGATCCTCCGCAGCCATAAGCCCGTCATGACCCTTCCCACCAACGTCAAGATCCTCGACGTCGGCCCGCGCGACGGGCTGCAGAACGAGAAGGAGAACGTCGCCACCGAGCACAAGGCGCAGCTCGTGGCGATGCTGCAGGACGCCGGGCTCAAAGAGATCGAGGTCACCAGCTTCGTCAGCCCGAAGTGGGTGCCGCAGATGGGCGACAACACGGCCGTCATGGCGGCCATCGCCCGCCGCGCCGGTGTCCGCTATTCGGTGCTGGTGCCCAACCTCAAGGGGCTGGAGCCGGCGCTGGCCTCAAAGCCCGACGAGATCCTCGTGTTCACGGCGGCCAGCGAGGCGTTCACGCAGAAGAACATCAACTGCTCCATCGCCGAAAGCCTGGAGCGCTTTGCGCCCGTCATCACGGGTGCGCATGCCGCCAGCGTGAAGGTGCGCGCGGCGTTGTCGTGCTCACTGGGTTGCCCCTATGAAGGTGAGATCACCGCCGATCAGGTCGAGCGCGTCGTCAAGCCGCTGCGCGAGCTGGGCGTGGACGCCATCGACATCGCCGACACCATCGGCGTCGGCACGCCGCGCAAGGTGCAGGCCGCGATGGAGCGGGCGCTGAAGCACTTTCCGCTCGCCGAGGTGTCGGGGCACTTCCATGACACCTACGGCCAGGCGCTAAGCAACGTGTACGCGAGCCTGGAGCTGGGCATCCACAGCTTCCACGCCAGCGTGGCCGGGCTGGGCGGATGCCCCTATGCCAAGGGCGCGACGGGCAACGTGGCGACCGAAGACGTCGTGTTCCTGCTGAACGGCCTGGGTATCGAGACCGGCATCGACCTCGACAAGCTGGTCGATGCCGGTGCCTTCATCTCCGGCGTGCTCGGCCGCCCGCCGGTGTCGCGCGTGGCGCGGGCCGTGCTCGCAAAGCGCGTCGGCTAGCCGCGCAGCTCCCACAGCACATTGACGATGCGCCAGCGGCCGTCGGCCTGGGCCAGGTGCATGTAGTCGATCCAGGCCTCGGCATCGACGCGCACGCTGGCGGTGCGGCCGAAGACGTCGAGAATCTTCACGTCGGCGCGCTTGCCCGCCTCTGGCTTGCCGCTGCGAGCGCGCGTGTGCTGCACCAGCGCCATCGCGCCCATGTTGTGCAACTCACCGCGGCCGTCCGGCCCGCGCTTGACGATGCGCTTGGCCAGTTCGGGGTGCAGCGAGCGCTCCATGCGCGCTGCGTCGCCGGCATACCAGCCCTCGATGTAGTCGCGCGCGCAGGTCTCGATGGCCGCCGCCTCGGGCTCGGCGGCGGCAGCCGCCGTGGCAGCCGCCAGCGCGGCGCTGCCCATGAAGATTCGTCTTTGCAAGATGGGCTCCGATCCCGGTGGAACGGCGCGCAGCATCGCAGCAAGGCCATCGGCAGGGAAGTGACTTTCGGCTAGGTGATGCGGTCCAGCGCGTTCTCGATCTGCCCGCGCTCTTGCTCGCTCATGCCACGCCCGGCACGGCGCAGCCGGTCGATGAGGGCGGCGTCCACCGGGCTGGCCTGGCCCAGGCGCTCGGCCACGCGCAGCAGCACCTGCAGGCGCTCGAAGCCGCCCTCCATGCTCTCGGCACTGGCCAGCACACGCTCCAGGCCCGCCGCGCCCAGCCTGGGCCGCTCCAGCAACTGGTTGAGCGCCTCGCGCCGCTCGAAGCTGCCGGAGATGCCGCTGGCGACGCGCGCATAGGCGTCAACCAGCGCGGCCTCGTCGCCTTGCAGCCTGCGTGCGATGGCGCCCAGTGCCTCACGCTTCTCGAAGTCGCCCCGAATGCTGCTGGCGGCCTGCACCGCCGCGCCGAGCACGGCGGGCTGCGGCGTGGCGGCCACCTGCGCCTCGATGGCCGAACGCAGTTCGAAGTCGCCGCCGATGCGGCCCAGCGCGTCACGCCAGGCCGCCAGCACGTCGGGGCTGGTCAACAGCCGCGGGGCGAGCGCGCCCAGGGCCTCGCGGCGCTCGAAGTCGCCGTCGATGCCGCCCGCGGCCTTCAGCCAGGCCAATTGCTGCGGCTCGGCCAGCACCTGGCCGGCAATGGCCTGCAGCGCCTGGCGCCGCTCGAATGCGCCGCCGATGCGGCCGGCCACGGCAATGAGGCGGTCCTGCGCCGCCGCCGGCAACGTCTGATTCAGACGCATCAGCGCCTCCACGCGCTGGCGGCGAGGGAAGTCGTCGCTCGCGCGTTCCATGTCGGCCAGCACGGCATCCACGCCGCCACGCGCAAACAGGCGCTGCGCGCGCACGAGCGGGTCGGCCAGGTGCTCCGCCATGCGTGCCGCGGCGCGGGCCCACCACTGGCGTGCCGCGTCGTCCATCGGCCGACTTTCCTTACCCGGGCGGTAGTCGCGCTGGATGCGGCCCTCGCCCAGGGAGGTCAGCGTCATCTCGTGCGTCACGCCGCCTTCGCGCTCGCGCACCCGCAGCTTGCCGGACAGCGCCTGCACGTCGTCCTCGGCGTCGTTGAAGCTGACGCTGCCGTCCAGCGTGATGGCGAAGCTGCCACCGGGATAGCGGCTGTAGACGCGCTTGGAACCGCTCTTGTTGACGAAGCCGGGCAGGTCGATGGCATCGGCGACACCGCCCAATTCGAGGCGCTCCAGCAGCCCGCCGCCATGGGTGTTGCTGACGACCACGGCCGGCAACGCGACCAGTGCCGCCAGCATGACGGCCACCAGGCCCCAGCGCACACCGCGGCGTTCGCGCGGCGCATCGCCATCGGCCTTCAGCAGGCGGCGCACGCGGGTCAGCAACGGCGAGCCCGCGCTGGCCGCGCCGCAGGCCAAAGCCGGCCCATGACCGGCGCCCTGCAGCTTCAGCGCCTCGGCGCAACGCAGCAGGCTCTGCGCAAGTGCCAGGCGTTGGCCGCCCGGCGCCGCGGCGGCGGCATCGCAAGCCAGCTCGGCCAGCAGGTCCAGGCGCCGCAGCGCAACGCGGTTCAGCACCTGCGGCCACAGCAGGGCCTGCAGGGTCGCAGTCAGCAGCCGCCACGCAGGGTCGCGACGATGCAGGTGGGCCAGCTCATGCCCTAGCACTGCTCTGGCCTCGTCGTCGGGCAGGTCCAGGCACCAGCGCGGCAGGCAGAGCACGCGGCCGGGTGCGATCAGGGGGCTGGCCCAACCGACGCGGGCATGGCGCAGCGCCGGCACCGGCAGGCCCAGGTCGGCGGCCAGCGCCGCGGCGAGGCGGCGCCAGCGCGCATCGGCCAACTCGGGCAGGCGGCGTACCGTGCGGCCCAGCCAGGCCCATTGCAGCGCCAGCGCGGCCAGCATCACCGCCGCACCGACCAGCCACAGCGCGACGAAGCCGATGGCGATGTCCTGCGCCTGCGACACGATGCCCGTCGCCAGCGGCAGCGCGCCCAGTTGCGCCGCGGGTCGCGCTGCAGCAGGCGCCTCGATGAGCGTGGACGTTGCATTGACCGACGTCGGGGCCAGGCCTTGCGCGGCGAATTGCGGCCGTGCGATGTCGGCAGACCAATGCGGCAGCGGCAGCGCCGGCAACAGCGGCAGGCTGGCGCTCAGCAAGCCGCCCAGCAACGCTATGCGCCACAGCGTCTCCTGCGTCGACGTGGCCAGCCTCACCAGCAGACGAGCACGCTCCGCCGCCCACAGGCCGCCGATCAACAAGCTGCTGTGCAGCAGATAGCTGCACAGCCAGGTCAACAGCCCATCGGTCATCGTGTCTCTCCCTTGCGTTGCTTCAGCAGCGCCTGCAGCTCCGCCAGCTCGCTGGCGTCAACCCCCTTCGCATCCAGCAGATGGCTGACCAGCGCGCTGGCGCGGCCGGCGAACAGGCTGTCGACGAGGCTGCCGACCATGGAGCGCTGCACGTCGGCCTGGCTGACTCGCGGCGTGTACAGCAGCGCCCGGCCGTCGCGGCGGCTGCTGAGCAGGCCGCGCTTCTCCAGCCGCGTCAACAAGGTGGCCACCGTCGTGTGGGCCAGGTCGCGCTCGCCGCGCAGCGCCTCGGCCACGTCGGCCGTGCTGGCCTCGCCGCGCGCCCACAACACGCGCATCAGGCTGAGCTGCAGCTCGCTCAGCGACACGTCCCCGCTGCCGGTGTCGTCGTCCATTTCTTGCGTCTTCTACAGTTGTCGTACTACAAATGTAGTTGAACGAACTGCAGTGGCACAAGTGGCTTTCGGCAGGGGTCAGGTGGGTGGGTCTCTGAGCCGCTGGCTGAACCACCACAGATGGCCGTCGGGGTCCACGCAGGCGTAGGTGCGGTCGCACCAGTACTCGGGGCCGTGGTCGCTGTCGGCCGGTTCGTAGGTCACGCGTGCGCCGGCCGCGCGGGCGCGCGCGCAATGGGCGTCGACATCGTCGACATAGAGCATCAGGCTCTGCGTGTTGGCGCCGCCCACGTCGCGCGGGCTGCGGCCGGCGGCGCCGAAACGGGCGTCGCGTTCGGCGCTGCTGTCGGCCACCATGATGACGGCCTCGCCATAGCTGAGTTCGCTGTGCGCGACGCTGCCGCCGGGCCCGTCCACCATGATCCGGACCTCGAAGCCGAAGGCCTGCGCATACCAGGCGATGGCCTCACGCGCGTCGTCGCAGTAAAGCGCCGTTGCCAGGCGCGGCCAGCCGGGTGGGGTGGGTTTCATCGCGGTCTCCGCAGAGCTGGGGTGCGGTTCAATCCTCGCATTCCGACTCCTGCACCGCCACACCATGAACACCGTAGGTTTTGCCAAGCTCGCCGCGTGCCTGCTCGCGCTGCTGAGCGCCCTGCCCAGCCATGCCCAGGAAACGCCCGCCGCCTACGACGCCGCCAAGGCCCAGGCCTGGGGCGCCAGCGACCAGGGCCTGCGGTCCTACGTGTTCGTGCTGCTCAAGACCGGCCCCAAGCCGATGGCCGCAGGCCCGGCCCGCGACGAGATGTTCAAGGGCCATTTCGCCAACATGACGCGTCTGGCCAAGGAAGGGCTGCTGGTGTATGCCGGCCCGCTGGACGGCAAGGAGGGCCTGCGCGGGCTGTTCATCCTGGCGACGTCCGACATGGACGCCGCACGCAAGGCGGTGGACACCGACCCCGTCATCGTCAATGGTGAGATGGTGGCTGACCTGCACCGCCATATGGGCTCGGCGGCGCTGCTGGCGGTCAACGAGTGGCATCCGCGGCTGGTGAAGCCCAAGCCATGAAGCCCTGGGCGCGCCCAGTCCGTCAGCCGCGCTTGAGCACCTTGGCCACCGGATTCGGCCGCAGCCTGAACGCATCCGGCATGCCCGAGCCCAGCAGCGGGCGCAGGTAGAGGCGGAAGGCGTCGGTCACGTCGGTGCCGCTGTCGGTGATGAAGTGGTCTTCCATCGTGCGCGTCTTGCCGGCCACGTCGGTCAGCGGCAGCAGCGCGTAGTCGACCGAGTAGTAGCCGACGCGCTTGATGGCGACGGAGCCGTCGCGGTCGCCGTGGAAGGCGTATTGAACGGCCTTCTCGCCGACCTCGCGGGCCTCGCGCTGGTCCACGTCGCTGACACAGCCAAGGAAGCTGCGCTGCAGGTAGCCGAAGGTGTCGCCACGCACGCGCTTGATGCCGAGCTTGGTCTTGATTTCCTCGCACAGCAGGTCCGCCAGCGCGCCGGTGCCGCTGAGCTGCACATTGCCATGCGCGTCGCGCTCCAGGTCGCCGGCCAGCTTGGACAGCATGGGCGTGCCGCTCGCGTCGTGGATGCCCTCGCTGACGGCGATGACGCAGCGGCCGTAGCGCTCGTAGGTGGCCTTCACGTCACGCAGGAATTGCTCGGTGTCGAAGTGGCGCTCGGGCAGGTAGATGAGGTGCGGGCCGTCGTCGTCGAACTTTTTTCCCAGGGCCGCAGCGGCCGTCAGGAAGCCGGCGTGGCGGCCCATGACGACGCCGACGTAGATGCCGGGCAGCGCCGCGTTGTCGAGGTTGGCGCCGGCAAAGGCTTGGGCGACAAAGCGCGCGGCGGAGGCATAGCCGGGCGTGTGGTCGTTGCCCACCAGGTCGTTGTCGATGGTCTTGGGGATGTGGATGCAGCGCAGCGGATAGCCTGCGGCCTGCGCCTCTTCAGAGACGATGCGCACGGTGTCGGACGAGTCGTTGCCGCCGATGTAGAAGAAGTGCGTGATGCCATGCGCCTTCAGCACCGTGAAGATCTCGTGGCAGTAGGCGGCATCGGGCTTGTCGCGCGTGGAGCCCAGCGCCGACGATGGCGTGCTGGCCACCAGCTCCAGGTTGTGGCTGGTCTCCTGCGTGAGGTCGACGAAGTCCTCGTTGACGATGCCGCGCACGCCGTGTCGCGCCCCATAGACCTTGCCCACCCCCGCCTGGCGGCGCGCCTCGAGCACGACGCCGACGAGGCTCTGGTTGATGACGGCCGTGGGGCCGCCACCCTGGGCGACGAGGATCTTGGCGAGACTCATGAACGCTCCTGGCAGTCGAAAGGACGGCGGAGTTTAGGACTCCACCGCGACGACGCAATCAGGGCTTCAGTGGTCTTTGTGGGCCGAGCGCCGGGCCGCTCCCAAGCCGGCCCGTCTGGCGATGTGCGCGCGGCTCAATGCCGCAAGCATCGCCGTCCCCTCGGGGACCGGCTGGGTGCGCCCGCGTTCAGCGCGGCGTGACCAGACGAGGGGTTTCAGGTTCTTGCCATGAATGTTTCGAGCTGATCGGCCGGCATGGGCCTGGCGAACAGCCAGCCCTGGCCTTCGTGGCAGCCCAGGCCGATCAGGTACTGGCGCTGTTCCTCGGTCTCGATGCCTTCCGCAATGACGGTCAGGCCCAGGCCGCGACCCAGGTTGATGACCATCTGCGCGATGGTCGAGCCGGCGGAAGAGGCCTGCGCCTCCTGCACGAAGGCGCGGTCGATCTTGAGGCGGTCCACCTGCAACTGGCGCAACTGGCTGAGCGAGGAGAAGCCGGTGCCGAAGTCGTCGATGGCGACGCTGAAACCCAGGCGCTTGATGTCGGCCAGCACGCGCAGCACGAGGTCGGCATCCTCCATGGCCATCGACTCGGTGATCTCGAGTTCGATGTTCTCGCCGACAACGCTGCAGTCGCCCAAGGAGCGGTCCAGCATGTCGATGAAGCCGGGGTGGCGGAACTGCGCCATCGACACATTGACAGCCATGCGGAAGTCGGCATGGCCCAGCGCCTGCATCTTCTTGAGCTGGGCGCAAGCCGTGCGCATGACGAACTCGCCGATGGGAATGATCAAGCCACTCTGCTCGGCCAGCGGGATGAACTGGTCGGGCGGGATGAAGCGGCCGTCGAGCGTCTTCCAACGCAGCAGCGCCTCGGCGCCGATGACGCGGCCGGTGCTGAGCTCGACCTGCGGCTGGTAGACGACGAAAAGATGGCTCTCCTCGAAACCCGTGCGCAGGCCCTTGAGCAGCTTGAAGCGCTCGCGCGCATCGCTGCCCATGGCGGCCGAGAAATACTGAGATGAGCCGCGCTGCTGCTGCTTGGCGCGTTTGAGCGCGATCTGCGCATCAAGCAGCAGTTCGGAGCCGACGGCCTTGGATTCGCCCAGCCGAACTAGGCCGGTGGTGGCCGACAGCTGCAGGCGCTCACCCGCGACCATGAAGGGCTCGGCAAAGACGCCGCTGACGGTCTCGGGACACACCTTGGCGTGTTCCCCGAGCACGCCGAAGGTGTCGGCGCCGACGCGGGCCATCGCGGTGTTCAGGCCCAGCATCTCGCTCATGCGATGCACCACGGCCTGCAGGACCTGGTCACCGAAGTGGTGGCCGAAGGCGTCGTTGATGTCCGAGAAGTCGTCGATGTCGATCAGCGCGAGCGTGACGCCGGCCGGGTCCTTCAGGTTCTTGTCGAGCAGTTCGACGAAGCGGTTGCGATTCGGCAGGCGCAGCAACGGGTCGTTGTAGGCTTGGTCCAGCAGTTGGCTGTACAGCACCACGTTCTCGAAGCCGACGGCGATGTTGGAGCAGAAGGCGCGCAGCAGTTGCTGGTCGAGCTCGTCCAACTGGCGACCGACGTCCACCAACGCCGCCATCGCGCGGCCCTGGCCCATGCCGAAGTAGAGGACGGTGCCGTCGTCGTAGAGGTTGCGCTCCTCCTGCAGGCAGCGCTCTAGCCGGTCACGCACGGTGGCAATCTTGACCTGGGCCAGCGGTCGGTCGATCAGGCCGCTGTACTGGCCTGCGGCCGCAACGATGCGGACCTCGTCGCCGGTCTCGCCGCCCACCTGGGCGCAGACCAGGCCCTCGGGCAGGATGCCCAGCAGCGCGCAGAGCTGGGTGACGACGCCTTCAGCAAAGCGCGACAGCCCGCGCATGCGCGACAGCGACGTGCTGCTCTCGACGATCATCTCCAGCCCGCGGCGGTTGGCTTCCAGCGCGCAGATCTGGCGGTAAGAGCGCACGGCCGCGGTGAGCACCGTGTACAGGCGCGTGCGCGTCAGCTCGGACTTGGTCTTGTAGTCGTTGATGTCATAGGCCTGCACCGTCTCGATCTCGGGCGCATAGCCAGGCTGCCCGGTGCGCAGCACGATGCGCACAGCGTTCATGCGCAACTCGTCGCGGATGTGGCGCACCAGTTGCAGGCCGGCGTCCTCGCTCTCCATGACGACATCGAGCAGCACGACGGCGAGGTCTTCTTCGCTGGCCAGCAGCTGTCGGGCCTGTGCGGCGGAGCTGGCGTGCAGGAAGACCAGGGGCTGGCCTTCGACGGTCAGGCCTTGCATGGCCAGCTCGGTGGCCTTGTGGACGTCGCCGTCGTCGTCGACGATGAGGATGCGCCAGGGACGATCCTGCGGGCGGTGTTCGCCTTCAGCGTGCTCGGGCTCGTCGAGCAATTCGAGCAGATCGTCGTCTGCGGCGGGCGTTTCTTGCATGGGGGCGAGGACTCCGGGCACGGGCGCCAGCCAGGGCAGCGGCAGCCTCGTCGGTCAAGAGCCGCAAGCGTAGTGCATCCGCGCAGGGGCTGCCACGAAAAGCGCGGGCAAATGTCCCGCAGTTCGCGTCAACGCTTACCGGGTTTGCCCGGACGCGCGGCGGGGGTGCGCGCCGCGCCCGTGACGCGCGGCGGAAGGCCGGTGTGCTGGGTCAAGAGCTGGCCCTTGCGCGGCGCCGATGCCGGCGTGGCGGCCGGCTTGACGACGGTGGAATTCTTGCGGCGCGCGCTGTCGTAACTGCCGTCGGTCAGCGGCTGGTAGCTCGGGATCAGGTGGTGCTTGCCATTGCCGATCAGGTCGGCGCGGCCCATGGCCTTGAGCGCCTCGCGCAGCAGCGGCCAGTTGTTGGCATCGTGATAGCGCAGGAAGGCCTTGTGCAAGCGCCGGCGGCGCTCGCCGCGCACGATGTCGACCTTCTCGCCGCGGGCCTCGTCGCGGCTGATGCCCTTGAGCGGGTTAAGCCCCGAGTGGTACATCGCCGTGGCCGTGGCCATCGGGCTGGGGTAGAAGGTTTGCACCTGGTCGGCGCGGAAGCCGTTCTTCTTCAGCCAGACGGCGAGGTTCATCATGTCCTCATCGCTGGTGCCAGGGTGTGCTGCGATGAAGTAGGGGATCAGGTATTGCTTCTTGCCGGCCGCCGCACTGGCCGCCTCGAACATCTGCTTGAAGCGGTCATAGCTGCCGATGCCCGGCTTCATCATCTTGGACAGCGGGCCGCCCTCGGTGTGCTCGGGCGCGATCTTCAGGTAGCCGCCGACGTGGTGCGTGACCAGCTCCTTCACGTACTCCGGCGACTGCACGGCCAGGTCGTAGCGCAGGCCGGAGCCGATCAGGATCTTCTTGACGCCCGGCAGCGCGCGGGCGCGGCGGTACATCTTGATCAGCGGGTCGTGGCTGGTGTTGAGGTTCGGGCAGATGCCGGGGTAGACGCAGCTGGGCTTGCGGCAGGCGGCCTCGATCTCAGGCGACTTGCAGCCGATGCGGTACATGTTGGCCGTGGGGCCGCCCAGGTCCGACACGATGCCGGTGAAGCCCTTGACCTTGTCGCGCATCTCCTCGATCTCGCGGATCACGGAGTCTTCGCTGCGGCTCTGGATGATGCGGCCCTCGTGCTCGGTGATCGAACAGAAGGTGCAGCCGCCGAAGCAGCCACGCATGATGTTGACGCTGAAGCGGATCATTTCCCACGCGGGGATCTTGGTCGCGCCGTCGTGGCTGCCGGCCTCATCCGCATAGCTCGGGTGCGGGGCACGCGCATACGGCAGGTCGAAGACGTGGTCCATCTCCGGCGTCGTCAGCGGGATGGGCGGCGGGTTGATCCAGAGGTCGCGCTCGCCATGGCGCTGCACCAGCGCGCGGGCGTTGCCGGGGTTGGTTTCCAGGTGCAGCACGCGGTTGGCGTGGGCGTAGAGCACCGGGTCACTCTTGACCTGCTCGTAGGCCGGCAGTCGCACGACGGTGTGGTCGCGCGGCGGCATCTGGATGCGGCCGATCTTGTGGATGGTGATCGGCTTGGGCGCGTCGGGCTCAGCGGTCTCGCAGACCTTGTCATCGACGATCTGGTAAGGGCTGATGAGGTTGTCGATGCGGCCGGGGCGGTCCACTTCGGTCGAGTCCAGTTCGAACCAGCCGTCCGCCGTCGGGTCGTCGGTGCGGCGCATGAACGCCGTGCCACGCACGTCGGTCAGCGCCTCGATGGGCTCGCGGCGCGCCAGGCGGTGGGCGATCTCGATGATGGCGCGCTCGGCGTTGCCGTAGACCAGCAGGTCGGCCTTGGCGTCCACCAACACGGAGCGGCGCACCTTGTCCTGCCAATAGTCGTAGTGGGCGATGCGGCGCAGCGAGGCCTCGATGCCGCCGATGACGACGGGCACGTCCTTGAAGGCTTCCTGGCAGCGCTGGGTGTAGACCAGCGTCGCGCGGTCGGGGCGCTTGCCGCCTTCGCCGCCCGGCGTGTAGGCATCGTCGCTGCGGATTTTTCGATCAGCCGTGTAGCGGTTGATCATCGAATCCATGTTGCCGGCCGCGACACCGAAGAACAGGTTGGGCTTGCCCAACGCCTTGAAGGCGTCGGCGCTCTGCCAGTCCGGCTGCGCAATGATGCCGACGCGAAAGCCCTGGGCCTCCAACGTGCGGCCGATGACGGCCATGCCGAAGCTGGGATGGTCGACGTAGGCGTCGCCCGTGACGATGATGATGTCGCAACTGTCCCAGCCGAGTTGCTCCATCTCCGCCCGGGACATGGGCAGGAAGGGCGCAGGGCCGAAGCGCTTGGCCCAGAACGGGCGGTAAGCGGTCAGCGCCTTGGGCGGAAGGGGTAAGGCAGACATAGCAGCGATTGTCGTTGGGCGCGCCCAAAAAGCACAAAGCCCGCGCAGTGCGCGGGCTTGACTCAACGGCCGAAGCCGTGAGGATTACAGCGAACGGATGTTCGCGGCTTGCAGGCCCTTGGGGCCCTGCTTCACTTCGAATTCGACCTGGGCGCCTTCGGCCAGGGTGCGGAAGCCGCCGTTGTTCTTGATTTCGCTGTGGTGGGCGAACAAGTCCTTGCTGCCGTCGGCCGGCGTGATGAAGCCGAAGCCCTTGCCGTCGTCAAACCATTTGACAGTGCCGGTTTGGAGGGTGCTCATGGAATTTCCTTACTGTGTGTCGTGCTGCGTGGCCCGCCCCAGAGCGGCTGCGGAGTTCACAACGACGTTCAGGAAACAAGACCAACAAAAAGGCGCCGGAATTCGGCGCCGACGCGGATTCTAGTTCAGGCCGCCATCAACGGCTTGATCGTTACAGCGATGCTGCGGCTTCGCGGCCCGCTGACGTCCACGCGGCTCTCCTCGAAGACGGCACAGGCGCAGTCCCGGCAAGCGCCACAGGCCGTTGCCACGCGCAGGTCGTCCTGCAAGGCCTCAAAGCTCGGGCAACCGCTGGACGCGGCAATCGCGATGTCTCGGTCGGAGACGCGGTGGCAGACGCAAACAATCATGGATGCAGAGTCTAATGCGAATCGATCTCATTAGCAAAAAGACTGGTTTTGCTGGGGGGCTTTCGCTGGGGATACTCCGGCTCAATTTCACGAATCGGAGTTCCCCATGAAAGGCGACGCCCAGGTCCTCGTCCACCTGAACCAGCAACTCAAGCTGGAGCTGACCGCCATCAACCAGTACTTTTTGCATGCCCGCATGCTGAAGAACTGGGGTCTGCTGAAGATGGCCAAGCACGAATACGAAGAGTCCATCGAGGAGATGAAGCACGCTGACAAGCTCATCGAGCGCGTGCTGACGCTTGACGGCCTGCCCAACCTGCAGGACCTCGGCAAGATCTACATCGGCGAGAACGCCGTCGAGACGATGCGCTGCGACCTCATCATCGAGAAGGCCTCGCATGTGCACCTGAAGGAAGCCGTCGCTTACTGCGAAAGCGTGCGCGACTACGTGTCACGCGAGCTGTTCGTACAGATCTTGGAAGACACCGAGGAGCACATCGACCACCTCGAAACCCAGCTGGAGCTGGTCAACGCGGTCGGCGAGCAGAACTATCTGCAATCGCAAATGGGCGAGGCCAGCTGATCAGCCGACAACCCGCGTCACCGAGCGAAGCCGCCTCTTGCAGGCGGCTTTTTCATGCGTCAGAGAAACCGCTCCAGCAGGCGCTTTGACTGCTTGTCCAGCGCCCAGCGGTCCGGCACCTGCATCTGCACGCCATGGTTGGACGTGATCAGCAGCCGGCCCTCGTCCAGGCGGCGGATGTCTTCTTCGCTCTTCAGCACGAAGTCGACCTCGCCGCGGTCGGTCTCGACGCGCCAGGTGCTGGGTGTCGCAAAGGTGTTCACGGAGATCAGGCGCTTGAGCGTGGGGTGGAATTCGCGCGCGGCCAGCTCGGCTTCGAGCAGGCCGCGCGGGGCGTCTGGCAGGGCCGACAGGCGCGCCACCCAGGCCAGCTCATGGCCATGCACGCCGACGAGGCTCAAGCCGTCGTCGGGCGCGGAAATCGGGTGGGCGCGCACGGGCGTCACGCCCACATGGGCCACCCCGTCAAGATCGATCAGCACCAGCTTGCCGGCGGCGTCCAGTGCCAGGTCGCGGAAAGGCAGGTCGGTCATGCGTTCTCCGTGTGCGCGCTGGGGTTGGGGGCAACGTCGTGTTCTTCCAGGTCTTCCTGATCGACGCGGCGAGCCTGGGCTTCCCACAATCGCCAGTAGTGGCCCTGCATGGCGATCAGTTCGTCATGCGGTCCCAACTCGACGATCTCGCCGCGGTCCATGACGACAAGGCGGTCGGCCTTGCGCAGCGTCGACAGCCGGTGGGCGATGGCAATGGTCGTGCGGCCCTTCACCAGGTTGTCCAGCGCCTTCTGGATCTCCTTCTCGGTCTCGGTATCGACGGCGCTGGTGGCCTCGTCGAGGATGAGGATGGCTGGGTCGATCAGCAGCGCGCGTGCGATGGAGATGCGCTGGCGCTCGCCGCCCGACAGGCCCTGGCCACGCTCGCCGACCAAGCTGTCATAGCCATGCGGCAAGCGCAGGATGAACTCGTGCGCATGGGCAGCGCGGGCCGCGCTGACGATCTCCTCACGCGTTGCGTCGGGCTTGCCGTAAGCGATGTTCTCGGCGATTGTGCCGAAGAACAAAAAGGGCTCCTGCAGCACCAGGCCGATGTGGCGCCGGTAGTCGGTCACCTTGATGCGCCGCAGGTCCACGCCATCGACGCGGATGGAACCCTCGGTCACGTCGTAGAACCTGCAGATCAGGTTGACCAGCGTGCTCTTGCCGGAGCCGCTGTGGCCCACCAGCCCGACCATCTCGCCAGGCCGGATGTCCAGGTTCAGCGAGCGGATCACCGAGCGCGAGCCGTAGCGGAAGTTGACACCCTGCATGGAGATGGCACCCGTCACGTTCTCGAAACGCTGCGGGTTGACCGGGTCGGGCACGTTGGAGACATGGTCGAGGATGTCGAAGATGCGCTTCGCACCCGCCGCCGCCTTCTGCGTCACCGAGACGATGCGGCTCATCGAATCCAGCCGGCCGTAGAAGCGGCCGATGTAGGCCAGGAAGGCGGTCAGTGTGCCGACGGTGATGCTCTGGTGCGAGATCAGCCAGATGCCCACGCCCCAGACGACCAGCAGGCCCATCTCGGTCAGCAGCGCCACGCTGGGCGTGAACAGGCTCCAGGTCTTGTTGAGCCGGTCGTTGACCTGCAGGTTTTTCTGGTTGGCGTCACGGAAGCGCGCGGCCTCGCGCTTTTCCTGTGCAAACGCCTTGACGACGCGGATGCCGGGAATGGTGTCGGCCAGGATGTTGGTGACCTCGCCCCAGACGCGGTCGATCTTCTCGAAGCCGGTGCGCAGCCGGTCGCGCACGAGGTGGATCAGCCAGGCGATGAAGGGCAGTGGCACCAGCGTGGCCAGCGCCAGGCCGGGGTGGATGCTGAACAGGATGATGGACGTCATCGCCAGCATCAGCACGTCGGTGATGAAGTCCAGCGCATGCAGGCTCAGGAAGACCGAGATGCGGTCGGTCTCGGAGCCGATGCGGGCCATCAGGTCACCGGTGCGCTTGTTGCCGAAGTACTCCAGCGACAGCCCCAGCAAATGCTCGAAGGTGGCCGTGCGCAGGTCCGCCGCGATGCGTTCAGACACCAGCGACAGCAGATAGGTCTTGGCCCAGCCCAGCCCCCAGGACAACAGCGCGGCACCGAACAGGCCGCTCAGCAGCAGGCCGACCAGGCCAGGGTCGATCTGCTGGCCGTTCTGGAAGGGGATGAGCACGCGGTCCATCAGCGGCATCGTCAAATAGGGCGACACCAGCGTTGCGCCCGTGGCCCCCAGCATCAACGCGAAGCCGAGCAAGAGCTGGCCCCGATAGGGTCGGGCAAAGCGCCACAGGCGCAGCAGCACCCAGGTGCTGGGCGGCTTGCTGGCCTCGCCGAAGTCGAAGCCCGAGTCCTCGCCCGCTGCGTCGTCCTCCGGCATGGCATGGCCGGCCAGGCGCTGCACCTCGCGCTCGAACGCCTCGACCAGGCGCACCGCTGCCGGGTTGCAGGCGAGCGTGAAGCGCCAGCGCGCCAGGCGCCGCTCGGCGCCGAACAGCTCCATGAAGGCCAGGCCGCCATGGTCGCTGAGCTTGAGGCTCTGGCCCGGGGCCAGCGCATGCTCGGCCCAGCCGCCGGCGGCCGGATCAAAGGTCAGCAGGCGTGAATTCGTCAGGGCGATCAGCCCCTGCGCAAAGCGCGCCTGGGCGTCCAGGTCAACCTCCAGCGTGGCCACAACGTTCTCGCCAGCCTGGAGTCGCCCCTGCAGGGCGGCCATTTGCGGATGCGGCGCGGTGCCGGGAGGAAGGTCTTGCATGTTGTTGTTCGTTGCGACGGGCGGTCGCGATTCTGGCTGATGACTTCGGCGCACAATTCCACGCGCCTTCACCGCGCACAACCCCTCACTCGATACGTTGCATGAGCCAGAAGAACGACATCGCGCTGCTGCGCATCAATTACCTGCGCGGGCCGAACATGTGGACCTACCGGCCCGTGCTGGAGGTCTGGCTGGACCTGGGCGAGCTGGAGGACCACCCCAGCCACCTGCTGCCCGGCTTCAACGACCGGCTGACGGCCGCACTGCCCAACCTGATCGAACACCATTGCGGCGTCGGCGAGCGTGGCGGCTTCATCGAGCGCCTGCGTGACGGCACCTGGATGGGCCACGTGCTGGAGCACATCGTCATCGAGCTGCTCAACCTGTCGGGCATGCCCACCGGCTTCGGCCAGACGCGCTCCACCTCCAAACGCGGCGTCTACCGCATGGTCTTCCGCGCCCGCGACGAGCAGGTGGCGCGCGCGGCGCTGGCCGAGGGCCATGCCCTCATCATGGCCATCATCAACGACCAGCCCTTCGACGTGCCCGCTGCGGTCGCCCGCGTGCGCGACAAGCTGGACGACTGCTACCTGGGGCCCTCCACCGCGGCCATCGTCGCGGCGGCCACCGACCGCCGCATCCCGCACATCCGCCTGAACGACGGCAACCTCGTGCAACTCGGCCACGGTGCGCGCCAGCGCCGCATCTGGACGGCCGAGACCGACATGACCAGCGCCATCGCCGAAGGCATCGCCGGCGACAAGGACCTGACCAAGACCCTCCTCAAGGCCGTCGGCGTACCGGTGCCGGCGGGCGAGGAAGTCAAGACCGCCGCCGCAGCCTGGCGCGCCGCGCAGGACCTGGGCCTGCCCGTCGTCATCAAGCCCAGCGACGGCAACCATGGCCGTGGCGTCACGCTGGACATCGCCAACGAGACCGACTGCGAGGCGGCTTATCTGCTCGCCGACGCCGAGGGTTCCTCCGTGCTGGTGGAGCGCTATATCCGCGGCAATGAGCACCGCGTGCTCGTTGTCGGCGGGCAGGTGGTGGCCGCTGCGCGCGGCGAGGCGGCCTGGGTGCATGGCGACGGCGTGCACACGGTTGCCGAACTCATCGACCTGCAGATCAACACCGACCCGCGCCGCGGCCTGACCGAGGACTTCCCGCTCAACCGCATCACCCTTGGCGAAGACCCCGTCGTGCTGCTGGACCTGCAGCGCCAGGGCTTTGCGCCCGAGTCGGTGCCGCCGCAGGGCAAGTCGGTGCTGATCCAGCGCAACGGCAATGTTGCGATCGACTGCACGCCCGAGGTCCACCCCGAGGTCGCCCATGCCGTGTCGCTGGCTGCGCGCACCATCGGCCTGGACATCGCCGGCGTCGACCTCGTCACCGAGGACATCGGCAAGCCCCTGAGCGAAACCGGCGGCGCCATCGTCGAGGTCAATGCCGGGCCGGGCCTGCTGATGCACCTCAAGCCCGCGGGTGGTGCGCCGCAGCCGGTGGGCCAGGCCATCATCGACCACCTGTTCGCCGAGGACGAGAGCGGCCGCATCCCCATCGTCGGCGTGGCCGGCTCGCGCGGTGGCCCGCAGATTTCGCGCCTCGTCGCCTGGCTGCTGCACCTCAACGGCCGCCATGTCGGCCTGGCCTGCCGCGACGGCCTATTCCTCGGCACGCGCCGCGTCGAGAAGAAGAACAGTGCCCGCTGGGACGCCGCCCACCGCCTGCTGATGAACCGCGGCGTCAATGCCGTCGTCATCGAGAACGACCCGGCCTCGGTGCTGCGCGATGGCCTGGCCTATGACCGCTGCCAGGTCGGCGTGGTCACCGACATGGACGGCATCGCCGCGCTGGCCGAGTTCGACGTGCAGGACGAGGACCAGCTCTACAAGGTGCTGCGCACGCAGGTCGACGTGGTGCTGAGCGACGGCGCCAGCGTGCTGAATGCCGCGCATCCGCGCCTGGTCGACATGGCCGAGCTGAGCGATGGCGAGGTCGTCTTCTATGCCGAGGACGGCGCGCTGCCAGCCATCCAGCAGCACCGCGACCGCGGCGGCCGTGCCGTCTTCCTGCGCGGCGGCGCTGCCGTGCTCGCCCAGGGCCCGGCGGAGACGCCCGGGGCCAATATCGAAGCGCTGCTGCGCCGTTTCGGCGCGCAGGTCGTCGACGCGCCCACGCTGCTTGCCGCCGTTGCCGCGGCCTGGGCGCTGGGCATCTCACCCGAACTGATCGCCGCCGGCCTCGACACCTTCGTGCCTGAACTCCACCTCGCCTAACTCCAAAAACCCATGGACGTTTCCCGCACCCGCGCGCTGCGCGGCCCCAATATGTGGAGCCGCCACACGGCTATCGAGGCCGTCGTGCATTGCAACGAGTCAGAGCGGTCGCTCGAACGCCTGCCCGGCTTCGAGTCGCGCCTGCGCCAGCTCTTCCCCACCATCGGCGAGCTGCGCCGCGACGCCTCGCTGGCCCAGGTGCTGGAGCAGGCAACGCTGGCCCTGCAGGCCCAGGCCGGCTGCCCGGTCACCTTCAGCCAGACCCATGTCACGCCCGAGGCCGGCACCTATCAGCTCGTCATCGAATACAGCGAGGAAGACGTCGGCCGCCTGGCCTTCGAGCATGCGCTCAAGCTGGTGCTGGCCGCGCTTCAACGTGATGAGGGCGGCGGCGAGTTCGATGCCGACGCCGTCCTCGCGCAGTTGCGCGAGCTCGACGAGGACATCCGCCTCGGCCCCTCGACCGGCTCCATCGTCGACGCAGCACTGGCGCGCGGCATCCCCTACCGCCGGCTGACGCAGGGCAGCCTCGTGCAGTTCGGCTGGGGCGCCAAGCAGCGCCGCATCTGGGCCGCCGAGGTCGACGCGACGAGCGCCGTCAGCGAATCCATCGCCCAGGACAAGGATCTCTGCAAGCGCCTGCTGCAGGCCGCCGGCGTGCCGGTGCCGACGGGTCGGCCGGTCGAGTCCATCGATGACGCCTGGGAAGTTGCGCAGGACATCGGCCTGCCCGTCGTCGTCAAGCCGCAGGACGGCAACCAGGGCAAGGGCGTGACCGTCAACGTGACGACACGCGAAGGCATCGAGGCGGCCTACAAGGCGGCCGACGAGATAGGCACTGTCATGGTCGAGAAGTTCCTGCCCGGGTCGGACTACCGGCTGCTCGTCATCGGCGACAAGCTCATCGCCGCCGCGCGCCGCGACCCGCCCCACGTCATCGGCGACGGCATGCACACCGTCAAGCAGCTGGTGGACAAGGTCAATGCCGACCCCAAGCGCGGTGACGGCCATGCGACATCGCTGACCAAGATCCGCTTTGACGACATCGCCGTCGCGCGCCTGACCCAGCAAGGCCTGACCCCCGAGTCGGTGCCCGAGAAGGGCCAGCGCGTCATCCTTCGCAACAACGCCAACCTGTCCACGGGCGGCACGGCCACCGACGTGACGGACGACGTGCATCCGGAAGTCGCCGCCCGCGCCATCGCGGCAGCCCAGGTCGTGGGCCTGCATGTCTGCGGCGTCGACGTCGTGGCCGAGAGCGTGCTGCGCCCGCTGGAGGAGATCAGCGGCGGCATCGTCGAGGTCAACGCCGCACCTGGGCTGCGCATGCACCTGAGCCCCAGCTACGGCAAGGGCCGAAACGTCGGCGAGGCCATCGTCGGCCACCTGTTCGGTCAGGGGCCCAAGGCCGAGGATGGCCGCATCCCGGTCGTCGCCGTCACCGGCACCAATGGCAAGACGACGGTCACGCGGCTGATCGCCCACATGTTTGCCAGCTGTGGCCTCAAGGTTGGCATGACCAACACCGACGGGGTCTATGTCGACGGCCGCCAGATCGACAGCGGCGACTGTTCCGGCCCCAAGAGCGCGCGCAATGTGCTGATGCACCCCGATGTCGAAGCGGCCGTGCTGGAGACGGCGCGCGGCGGCATCCTGCGCGAGGGCCTGGGCTTCGACCGCTGCCAGGTGGCCGTCGTGACCAATGTCGGTGCGGGCGACCACCTCGGCATGAACTTCCTGAACACCGCCGAAGATCTCATCCTCGTCAAGCGCGTCATCGTGCAAAACGTGGCGCCCAACGGCTATGCGGTGCTGAACGCGGCCGACCCGCTGACGGCCGGCATGTCCGCCGTCTGCCCCGGCCAGGTCATCTACTTCGCGGCCGACCGCCACCACCCGGTCATGGCCACGCACCGCGCGCAAGGCAAGCGCTGCGTCTACGTGGACGGCGACCAACTCGTCGCCGCGCAAGGGGTGTGGCGCGAGAGCATCCCGCTGCGCGACATCCCCATCACCCGCGGTGGCCTGATCGGCTTCCAGGTCGAGAACGCGATGGCCTCGGTGGCCGCTGCCTGGGCCGTGGGCCTGGACTGGGACACCGTCCGCCGCGGTGTCGGCAGCTTCTCCAACGACGCCGACAACGCGCCCGGGCGCTTCAACGTGATGGACTACCGTGGCGCCACGGTCATTGCCGACTACGGCCACAACGGCGACGCGATGAAGGCCCTGGTCGGCGCCGTCGCGGCCCTGCCAGCCAAGACACGCAGCGTCGTCATCAGCGGCGCCGGTGACCGGCGTGACGAGGACATCCGCGTACAGACCGAGATCCTCGGCGCTGCCTTCGACGAGGTCATCCTCTACGAAGATGCCTGCCAGCGCGGCCGCGAGGCAGGCGAGGTCGTCGCGCTGCTGCGCGCGGGGCTGCAAGGGGCGTCACGCACCCGGCACATCGAGGAAATCATCGGCGAGTTCACAGCCATCGACCGTGCGCTGGAACGCCTGCAGCCGGGTGACCTCTGCCTGGTGCTGGTGGACCAGGTCGAGGACGCGCTGGCCCACCTGGCCAAGCGCATCACCGAAGGCTGATCGCTGCCCGGCCTAACAGCCCAGTTCAGCGCGCCAGGCCTGCGCCTGCGGCGGCAGCGGCCGCAGCGGCGCGGCGCGGGACCAGGCGGCACAAGCAGCGGGCTTGTCGGCCAGCATGTAGGCAGCTTCGGCGGCGGCCAGCGCGTTGTCGGCGCTTCGGGGCTCGGCGTCCGACAGTGCCTGCAGCGCCACGGCGGCCGCCTTCATCGCCTTCGCATCGCCATGCAGGCCAGCCAACCGCAGCTCGCTCAAGGCCAGCGAGCGCCGGTTTCGCGCATTGCCAGCCTTGGCCGTCTCCGCCGACCAGTAGGCGCGCGTCCGCTCCAGCCAGGGCCGGGCCTCGACCGCGGCGCCGTTCAGCACCAGCGCCGTGCCCAGCGTCAATGCACGCGAATCCCGGTCGCCGGGCCAGCGTGGGTTGTCGGGGTCCTTTTCAAGCAGGCGCCCGGTCCAGGTCATGCTTTCGCGCATCGCCGTCAACGCTTCGGCCGGATGTGCCAGTTGCAGCGCCAGTTCGGCCTGCAGGAACAGCGTGGTCGCGAGGCTGGCCCAGAACTGCTGCTGCTCGGGGTGCATGGGCTGCACACGGCGCAGATGCTGGACGTTCTCGCGGCGCGCCTCGGCTGAGCCGGCGTAATCGCCCCGACGCAGCCGGGAGGACGCGATGGCGCCCGCGATGACGGACTGGGTCTGCCCCAGCTCGGCCTCCAGCCGCGTCTCCTCGGGCCGCAAGCCTGCGTTGACGGCAGCAATCTCCGCCGTCATGCCCAGCTGCGCCAAGGCGCCTGCTCGCGCTGCCTCGTAGGCCGTCATGGCCTCAGCAGGCCGGTTCACACCTTGCCCGTTGTCGTCCAGCAGCAGGCCGAGGTTGAACTGCGAAGCCGTGATGGCGCCCAACAGTCGCAGCCGGTCCACGCCGGGCAGTGCCAGCACAAAACCCTCCTCGGCCAGCTTCAGGCCGTGACGTGTGAGCTCGACGGCCTCCTCCAGGCGTCCCGCCTCCTGCTCGGCCGAAGCCATCACGTTGTAGGCGCGCGAGGCATAGGTCGCGAACAGCGCGTTGCGCTTCTGCGTGGGCCAGGCCCGGGCCACGAGCGCCATGGCGGCTTCGGCATGGCGGCGCGCATCGTCCTGCTTCTCCAGCGAACCGGGGTAGCCCGGCATCAGCGCCTCGGCCATGCGCACCTGGACCTGCGCCATGTCGGCCACCACCGCCGTGTCGCCGCCGAGCGTGGGCAGCAGGCGCTCCAGCGCAGCGTGCGTGTCACGCAGCAGGTCGAGCTTGATCTTCTGCCCGCCCGGCAGGTACTCCACGCTGTCGCCGAAGCCGAACACCAGGTCGTGCGTGACGCGCCTGACCTCGGCCAGCCGCTGCTCGGCCAGCCCCTGCGCCAGCCGCGCCTCGCGAGCCTGCCAAGTCGTCGCGGCCAGTCCGCCCACCAAGGCCAGCACACTCACCAACGCCAGCCCGCTGGCCAGCCGGTTGCGCGCCAGCAGCTTGGCCGTGCGATAGCCCCAGGTCGGCGCGCGGGCGCTGACGGGGAAGCCGCCGATGTAGGCGCGCAGGTCGGCGGCCAGCGCGTCGACGCTGGCGTAGCGGCGCTCGGGCTGCTTCTCCAGCGCCTTCAGCACGATGTTGTCCAGGTCACCCTGCAGCGTGCGCGCCTGCGCCTGCCACCGCGGGTTGCCGACGTCATCGGGGCTGAGGCGGCTGGGGCGCTTAGGTTCGTCCTCCAGCACGCTGCGGGCGGCCTCCTGCGGCGTGGTGGCGTCGCGGCCGGTGGGGCGCACGCCGGTCAGCAGCAGGTAGAGCAGTACGCCCAGGCTGTAGATGTCGGTGGCCGTGCCCACCGGCTCGCCGCGCACCTGCTCCGGGCTGGCGTAGTTGGGCGTCATCGCGCCGGCCTGCGTATCTTCCAGCCCGGCGCCGTCGGGTGCGATGGCCGTGGCGATGCCGAAGTCCAGCAGCTTCACGCGGCCCTGCGCATCCACCAGCACGTTGCCGGGCTTGAGGTCGCGGTGCACCAGCAACTGACGGTGCGCGAAAGCGACCGCGTCGCAGAGCTGCAGCATCAACGCGATGCGGCCCTCGACGGGCAGGCCGCGCGCGGCCTCGTCCAGCGGCTGGCCATCGACCAATTCCATGACGAAATAGGGCTGGCCCTCGGGCGTCATGCCAGCGTCCATCAGCTGGGCGATGTGCGGATGGTTGACACGCGCCAGCAGCCGGCGCTCCTGCTCGAAGCGCGCCAGCCAGCCGGCGCCGCGCCCGCCCTGCAGCAGCTTGATGGCCGCGCGGCCTTCGTAGCTGCCATCGGCCCGCTGAGCCTCGTAGACCTCGCCCATGCCGCCCGCGCCCACCAGCCGCACCAGCAGCCAGGCGCCCAGGCGGCGGCCGGTCCAGCCGTCGACCTGCATGGCCGCGGCCGCAGCGAGGAAGCCGCCGGTGGCGTCGTCGTGGTGCTGCAGCAGGCTGCGCAACTCGGCCAGCAGTTCTGGCGGCAGTGCGACTTCGGCGATGACTGCGTCGCGTTCGGTGGGAGGCAGCTCGGCCACCGCATCGAACAACGCCTTCACGCGGTTCCAGGACTCTTCGGGCTTGCTCATGCCCCAGTGTCCCGGCCTCACTGCTCGCTGACCATGCGGGCAATCAGCATCGCGTGGGTCTGCGCCAGGTTGGCGGCGATGCGCTCGCGGTAGCGCTGCGGCTCGGCGACGACCTCGTACTTCTCGCTGGAGCTGCTGTCCTTGGAGCCGATGGCCATGCGCAGCAGGCCCACAGCCACCGCGCCAGCGATCTCGCCGGTGGTCGCGGCCTCCTTGCGCACCTCGGTGAAGGCGGCCGGGTCCAGCAGCAGCGGCGCCTTGGTGCTGAGCGTCGAGCCCTCCGGCCCCGACATGACGGTCATGCGCGCATGCGTCAGGATGGGGTGCAGCTTGGCGCTGACGGCGGCCGTGTTGCTGAGCCCGCTGAGGAAGCCGCGGTTCTCGTTCTTCAACTGTGCAAAGTGCAGTTTCATCGACACCTCCACCAGCGCGGCGCCGTCCAGCTCCTTCTGGAGGGTGACGTTCTCGACCGACTCCGAGATGCCGGTGACGGCCGCCCCGAAGCCGGCCAGCGCGGCCAGCGCGCCCTTCTTGCTGGTGTTGGCCAGCATGCGGTGGGTGCCGTACAGGGCCATGCCGGGCGGTGCGACGGTGATGGACGTTTCGCCGCGCACCGGCATCTGTACGCCGCCGGCGGTCAGCTTGGCCCAGGTGGGCGACGCGGCCAGCTGCTGAGGCGTGAGCACCTCCAGGCCCTGCGCCTGCAGCGCCTGCACAAAGCTGGCGTAGAGCTGCTCGGTGAGTGCCTGGAACTCGGGCTCGGCCACGCCGGTGAGCCGGTAGTAGCCGCTGACGCTGGCACGGCCGGCAGCGGCGAAGCCCGAGGTCTCGGAGCTGACACTGTCCTGCGTGACGAACTCGATGCTGAACTGCGGCACGGCCACGCGCCGGTTGCCCTTGATGTCCTTGAGCGCCTTGACGCCGGACACCTCGACCAGGCTGGCCGCCGCCGACGCGACGTCGAAGGGGTCGGGCAACGGCAGCGCCGCCGGGTCTTTGGCGAGGGCGGGCTGCAGCAGGCTGCCGCACAGCACGGCGGCGATGGCGAAGGAACGGGGCGACATGGAAGCTCCTGGGGTGAACGAGCCCGACAACTGCCGGGCCTCCTCCCCTACACGCAGCGGACCGCTTCCAAAAGGACCATCCAGGACCATGCATGCAAGAATTTCTGCATGCCCCAACCTGCCGCGCCGTCGGATGCGCTGAACCAAAGCCTGTACGACGAGCTGCACCGCTGCGCTGCCGCGCAGATGCGCAAGGAGAACGCCGGCCACACGCTCAGCGCCACGGCGCTGACCCACGAAGCCTGGCTGCGCATGGCCGATCAGACGCGTACCGCGTGGCAGAGCCGCAGCCACTTCCTGGGCGTGGCAGCGCTGATGATGCGGCGCATCCTGGTCAACCATGCGCTGGCCAAGCAGGCCGCCAAGCGCGAGGCCCTGCTGGTGCCGCTGACGCTCACCGAGGCCCAGCAGGTGGCCGGCAGCGTGGACGCCGACGTGCTGCGGGTTCACGAGGCGCTGCTGGCCTTCGAACAGCAGGACGCGCGCGCGGCCAAGGTTGTCGAGCTGAAGTTCTTCGGCGGGCTGGAGCTTGAAGAGATCGCCGAGGTGCTGGAACTGAGCCGCACGACCGTCAAGCGCGACTGGGCGCTGGCCCGCGCCTGGCTGCACCGCGAGCTGACGGCAGCCTAGCGACGGTCAGCGGGTTATCGGTAACGCGCCATCAGACGCGCCAGCTCACCCTCGTTGACCAAGCCCTGGATGGCCGCGTTCAAGGCCGCCAGTCCCACCGAGCTGCTGGGCGACAGCGCGCATTGCGCCAGCACCTCGGAGACGACCAGCGGCGGGTGTAGTGCCAGCTTGAAGTGGCCCATGCGCTGCTGGTACTCCAGCACCCGCCGGCCCGTCAGCGCATGGTTCACGCGACCGCGTGCCAGCTTCTCGAGGTTGGTCACCGCGTCGGGCGCGTCGTCGCGCAGGAAGCCGGCCCGCAGCATGTCGGCCATCTCGGGGTAGATATAGCCACGCACCGTGCCCACCGGCTGGCCGCCTACCCCCACCAGGCCTTTCGGTGCAGGCACCGCGGCGGCGCTGATGAGCAGTGCCTGGTCGGGAATGAAGGCGCGGCTCCACGCGAAGGCGCCGGGCAGCCAGTCGCTCTGGTAGTCGCACAGCAGGTCGCCCTCGCCGCGCTGCAGGGCCTCGGCCAGTCGCTTGCGGGGCACCGGTTTTGCCACCAGCTCGCGCCCCAGGCGCCGTCCCAGCGCCCGGCCGATGTCCAGGTTCAGGCCCTCGACCACCTGGTCGCCGTCGACGCGTGCATGGGGCATGAGGGCACTGGTCTCGACCAGCAGCACCAGCGGCGGCCGGTTCGGCTCGGCGTTGGCGAGCGGACACAGCAACAGGGCGACCAGACCCGCCCATGCCTGCCGTATCCAGCGACG
The DNA here is from genome assembly GCF_001425165.1 of Pelomonas sp. Root405. Classification (GTDB taxonomy): domain Bacteria; phylum Pseudomonadota; class Gammaproteobacteria; order Burkholderiales; family Burkholderiaceae_C; genus Pelomonas. The sequence goes on along the minus strand of NZ_LMDU01000001.1, from coordinate 263,093 downwards.
CCCTGCCCTTTTCATGGCCGGCATCATGCCGCGCAGAAATGGCCTGTGGGCGCCCAGGGCTGATCGCCAACGTGCGCAGCGCACGGAAACCGGCGTGGCGCCGAGTCGGCCTCAGGCTGCCGAGCGGATCTCGGCCCGCGCCTGCCGGAGCACGTCGCGCGACGAATGCAGGGCCAGGCTGGCCATGACGACGGCCACCAGCAGGTCCGGCCAGGCCTGGCCGGTCAGCGCCACGGCACCGGCGGCGGCCACCACGGCCACGTTGCCGAGCGCGTCGTTGCGGCTGCACAGCCAGACGGCGCGCATGTTGGCATCGCCCTCGCGCCAGGCGTAGAGCATGACCGCCACCCCCACATTGGCCAGCAGGGCCAGCGTGCCGACGATGCCCATCGTCGCGGCCTGCGGCGGCTCGCCGTGCAGCGCCGCCCAGGCGGCACGCGCCAGCACGCCGACACCAAAGATCGCCATCGCCAAGCCCTTCAACCAGGCCAGCCGGGCTCGCCACAGCAGGCCAGCCGACAGCACGGCGAGCGAGGCGCCGTAGTTGGCGGCGTCGCCGACGAAGTCCAGCGCGTCGGCCCACAGCGCCAGCGAGCCGGCACGCCAGCCGGCCGTGATCTCGACGACGGCCATCGCGGCGTTGATGACCAGCGCCGCCCACAGCACGCGGCGGTAGGCCGGCGTGTTGCCGGGGCTGGGTTCGTGATGGTGGTGATGACAGGCGTGGCTCATGAGAAGACCTTGGACGACACAGGCCTGCATTGCAAACCCTGGAGCCACTCCAGAGTCAAGCTCACAATCGTTGCATGCGCATCGGAGAGTTGAGCCGCCAGACCGCGACCCCGGTCGACACCATCCGCCACTACGAGCGCGAGGGCCTGTTGGCGCCGCCACCGCGCACGGATGCCGGCTACCGCGTCTACGGCCCGGCCGACGCCGAACGCCTGCACTTCATCCGCCGCTGCCGCTCGCTGGACATGAACCTCGCGGAGGTGCGGGCGCTGCTGGCCCTGCAGGGCGGCGGGCATGGTGGGGAAGCCCATGCGCTGCTGGACGAGCACATCGGTCATGTCAGCGCGCGCATCGCGGCGCTGCAGGAACTGCAGGCGGAGCTGCTGGCGCTGCGGGCGCGCTGCAAGGGCGACGAGCCGGCCTGCGCCATCCTGGAAGGCCTGGCGCAGCCCGGGGCGGAGCTACCGCTCAAGGGCCACGTGGGGCACAGCCACTAGGTCGTCAACCCACGCGACAGACCTTCAACATGTTGGTGCCGCCGGGGTAGCCCATCGGCTCGCCGCAGGTGATGGCATAGGTGTCGCCGGGCATCAGCACGCCGCGCTCGACCAGGATCTTCTCGGCCGCAGCCAGGGCCGTGTCGCGGTCGTCGAACTTCGGCATCAGCAGCGGCAGCACGTTGCGGTACAGCGCCATCTTGCGCTGGCTGATCGGCTGGGTCGTCAGGCCGAAGATGGGCACCTGGATGCGATGGCGGCTCATCCACAGCGCGGTGGAGCCGGATTCGGTCAGCGCCAGGATGGCCTTGCAGCCGAGGTGGTAGGCGGTGAACAGCGCGCCCATGGCGATGGACTGGTCGATGCGGCCGAACTGGCGGCCGGCGAAGTCGGTGTCCAGGCTGACGAACTCGGCGCGCTCCGCCTCCAGCGCGATGTTGGCCATCTGCTCGACGGTCTCGATAGGGTAGCGGCCGGCGGCCGTCTCGGCGGACAGCATGACGGCGTCGGTGCCATCGAGGACGGCGTTGGCCACGTCGCTGACCTCGGCGCGCGTGGGCACCGGGTTGACGATCATGGACTCCATCATCTGCGTGGCCGTGATGGACACCTTGTCCAGCTCGCGGGCCATCTTGATCATGCGCTTCTGCAGCGCCGGCACCGCCGCGTTACCCACTTCAACGGCCAGGTCGCCGCGCGCGACCATGATGCCGTCGCTGGCCTTGAGGATGGCTTCGAGGTGGGGGATGGCCTCGTAGCGCTCGATCTTGGCGATCATGGCCGGCTTGTGGCGATAGGGCTCGCCGGCCACATTGGCCAGCTGGCGCGCCATCTCCATGTCGGTGGCGTTCTTCGGAAAGCTGACGGCCAGGTATTCGCATTGGAAGGACATCGCGGTCTTGATGTCCTCCATGTCCTTGCCGGTCAGCGCCGGTGCCGTGAGGCCGCCGCCCTGCTTGTTGATGCCCTTGTTGTTTGACAGTTCACCGCCGAGCTTGACGGTGGTGTGCACCTGGGCACCTCGCACATGGTCGACCGTCAGCACCAGCAGGCCATCGTTCAGCAGCAGGGTGTCGCCGGGCTTCACATCGCGCGGCAGTTCCTTGTAGTCGAGGCTGGCGATGTCCTGGTTGCCCAGCTCGGTGCGGTCGGCGTCGAGGATGAACTTGTTGCCGGGGATCAGCTCGATCTTGCCGCCCTCGAACTTGCCGACGCGGATCTTCGGGCCCTGCAGGTCCGCCATGATGGCCACCGACTTGCCGACCCGCTCGGCCGCCGCGCGAACCATGGTGGCGCGGTCGATGTGGTCCTGCGCCTTGCCGTGCGAGAAGTTCAGCCGCACCACGTCGACACCGGCGCGGAGCATCTTCTCCAAGATCTCCGGCGTGTTGGAAGCAGGGCCGAGGGTGGCGACGATCTTGGTGGCGCGGGTCATGGCTGTCTCGATTCTTGGAAGGCGCGGAATTATGGTCCGCCAAGCCTGGCGCGAGTTTCTTCGTATTTCACATCTGCGTGGGCGTCAGCTCCTTTTCGAAGAAGGCACTGAGCGGGTCAGGCGCGTAGTCGCCGAAGGGCCCGCGCTCGCGGTAGCCCAGGCGTCGGTACAGCGCCAGCGCCTCGGGCTGGTGGATGCCGGTCTCCAGCCGCGCCAGCCCCACGCCGCGCGCCGTCAGCTCGGCCTCCAGTCGCGCCATCAGCTGCCTGGCAACGCCGCGCCCGCGGGCGCTGTCGAGCACGAAGAGCCGCTTGATCTCGCCGTAAGCCGGCTCTCCTGAGGGCGCATGGTGCTTCACGCCGCCACAGCCCACGAGGCGGGCGTCCACCCACGCGCCCCAGAAGGCGCCGTGCGGCGGCCGCAGGTTGGCCGCAGGCTCGAAATGATTGCTCTCGCTCGGGTAGAGCGCCGTCATCAGCGCCTCGGATTGGGCGATCAACGCCTGAGCGTCGGGGCTGGTCGGGTCGAGTGGCGAAAGCTGCATGGCGGTTACAGGGTGGGAACGGTCATCGCGAGCAGGTAGCGCGCGGGTTCGGTGCCGGGGTTGGCGAAAACGCTGCGGCCGGTGACACGGAAGCTGATCGAGTCACCCGCCGTCAAGGTATAGACCTGACCCTGCAGCGTCAGGCTGACGTCGCCTTCGAGCAGGCAGAGGTGGTGTTCCAGCCGGGCGACGGTGGGTTCTTCGTAGACCAGCTCGGCGCCAGGCGCCAGGCGGGCCTCGATGACCTCGGTGGCGAAGCCGGCCAGCGGCGGGCAGCGCATCAGGCGCTCGAAGCCGCTTTGCTGGTCGTGCCAGCGCGGCTGGTCGGCCGCGCGCAGCAGCCGCACCGGCAGGGCCTCGGCGTCGGCCAGCAGCCGGCTCAAGGGCAGCCCATGGGCGCGCGCCAGGCGCGACAGCAGCGTGGCGGTCGGGCTGGCCTCGGCACGCTCAAGCCGGGATAGCGTCGCCCGACTGACGCCGCTGCGCGTGGCCAGTTCGTCCAAGGACCAGCCCGCGGCCAGGCGCAACGCAGCGAGGCGCTCGGCAAGCTGCAGCTCGAACTGACCCTCGTCGTTCATTTCAGAGAACTTTTCTCTCATACGGGAATATGCTAGCCGATATGAGAGATCGCCACACTGCCCCGCTGATCGCCGCGCTGGCGGTGGTGCTGACCTGGGGCTTCAATTTCCCGCTGCAGAAGGCGCTGTTCGGCCAGGTCGGCCCGGTCGGTTTTCTGGGCCTGCGCTACTTGATCGTGCCCTTCTGTGCCATTGCCTTGCTGTGCTGGCGTTTCGGCTGGCGCTGGCCACGACTGGACCGGAGCGAAGTCTGGCCACTGGTGCGGCTGACGCTGATCGGCCAGGGGCTGCACCTGCTGCTGTCGGCCTATGGCATGCAGGGCTCCACCGCCTTCAGCGCCAGCGTGCTGCTGGCCTGCGGGCCGGTGTTCACGCTGCTGATCCTGCGCGCCAGTGGCGTGGAAAGGCTGTCCCGTGGCCAGGTCGCGGGCGTGGCGACGGCCGCCGCGGGGGCGCTGCTGTTCACCTCCGACAAGCTGCTGGCAGCCGACTGGCATGCCGGCATCGGCGACCTCACGCTGCTGGCCGCCGCTGCGTTGTTCAGTTATTACACGGTCGCGAGCAAGCCGCTGATCCTGCATCACGGCGGCGTGACGGTGCTGGGATACGGTAGCCTGGTCTGCACGCTGCCCATGCTGCTGTGGTGCGCGCCGTCGCTGGCCGCACTAGATTGGCAGGCGCAACCGGCCTGGGTCTGGAGCGGCACCGTCTGGCAGGTGGCCGGCGGCGGCTTCATCGGCTGGCTGGCCTGGGGCTGGGCGAACGAGAAGCGCGGCGTGGCCCGCACCGCGCCGCTGATCTACCTGATGCCGCTCGTCGCCGGCCTCATTGCGTGGCTGTGGGGCGGCGAGCAGTTCAGCGCGCCCAAGCTGCTCGGCGCCGGCGTCATCCTTGCCGGTGTCGCCCTCGCGCAGTTCAGCCCTTCACGGCCCGGGCCTCCCGCACGTCCGCCACCGCCAGAGCCGTCATGTTGACGATGCGGCGCACCGTCGCCGACGGGGTCAGGATGTGCACCGGCGCCGCGGCGCCGAGCAGGATGGGGCCGACCGTCACGCCGTGACTGGCGCTGATCTTCAGCACGTTGAACAGGATGTTGGCGGCGTCCAGTGTCGGTAGCACCAGCAGGTTGGCGGCGCCCTTGAGCTTGCTGTCGGGCAGGAAGGCCAGGCGCACGCTCTCTGACAGTGCGGCGTCGCCATGCATCTCGCCGTCGCACTCGACCTCGGGATGCGCCGCCGCGAACAGCTCGTGGGCGCGGCGCATCTTCAGCGCCGACGGGCGCGTCGATGAGCCGAACATCGAGTGGCTGACGAAGGCCAGCTTGGGCGGCAGGCCGAAGCGGCTGACTTCTTCCGAAGCCATCGCGGCGATGTCGGCCAGTTCCTCGGCGCTTGGGTCATCGTTGACGAAGGTGTCGGTGATGAAGAGCGTCATCTGCTCCAGGATCAGCGCGTTCATCGCGGCGAACTGGCGTGCGCCCGGCGCCAGGCCGACGAGGTCGCGCACCTGTTCCAGGTGACGGTCGAAGCGGCCGACCAGGCCGCAGATCATGGCGTCGGCGTCGCCCAGCTCGATGGCCAGCGCACCGATGGCCGTGTTGGAGCGCCGCACGGCTGACTTGGCCATCTCGGGCGTCACGCCATTGCGCTTCATGCGCGCGTGATAGGCCTCCCAGTAGAGGCGGAAGCGCGGGTCGTCCTCGGGGTCGATGACGGCGACGTCCTCGCCCAGCTTGAGGCGCAGGCCCGCGCGCTGGATGCGCGTGGCCAGCACCTCGGGGCGGCCGATCAGGGTCGGCTTGCACAGGCCTTCGTCCAGCGCCACCTGCACGGCGCGCAGCACGCGCTCGTCCTCGCCTTCGGCATAAATCACCCGCGCCGGTGCGGCCTTGGCGGCGGCGAACACCGGGCGCATGAACATGCCCGTCTGGTAGACGAAGCGCTCCAGCGACTGGCGGTAGGCGACGAGGTCGGTGACAGGTCTTGTCGCGACACCATCCGCCGCCGCGGCCGCCGCGACGGCGGGCGCGATGCGCAGGATCAGGCGCGCATCGAAGGGCTTGGGGATCAGGTATTCGGGCCCGAAGGCCAGCTCCTGGCCGGCATAGGCGGCCGCGACCTCATCGCTGGTCTCGGCCTTGGCGAGTGCCGCGATCTCGCGCACGCAGGCCAGTTTCATGCCCTCGGTGATCTTGGTCGCGCCACAGTCCAGCGCGCCGCGGAAGATGTAGGGGAAGCACAGGACGTTGTTGACCTGGTTGGGGTAGTCGCTGCGTCCGGTGGCCATGATGCAGTCCGGCCGCACGGCCTTGGCCAGCTCGGGCCGGATCTCGGGCTCGGGGTTGGCCAGCGCCAGGATGATGGGCTGCGTGCCCATCGTTTTGACCATCTCCGCCGTCAGCACGCCAGCGGCCGAACAGCCGAGGAAAACGTCGGCGCCATCGACGACATCGGCCAGCGTGCGAGCCGCCGTGATTTGGCAATAGCGCTGCTTGGATTCGTCCAGCTTGCCGGCCTTGGCGTCCTCGCGCTCGCTCTGGATGACGCCGCGTGAATCGCAGACAAAGACGTTCTCGCGCTTGACGCCCAGGCCCACCATGACGTCCAGGCAGGCGATGGCCGCCGCGCCCGCGCCGGAGACCGCGACCTTCACCTTCGCGATGTCCTTGCCCACCAGCTCCAGCCCGTTGAGCAACGCCGCCGACGAGATGATGGCCGTGCCGTGCTGGTCGTCGTGGAAGACGGGGATGTTCATGCGCTCGCGCAGCTTCTTCTCGACGTAGAAGCACTCGGGCGCCTTGATGTCTTCGAGGTTGACGCCGCCCAGCGTCGGCTCCATTGCCGCGATGATTTCCACGAGCTTGTCCGGGTCGCGCTCGGCCAGCTCGATGTCGAACACATCGATGCCGGCGAACTTCTTGAACAGGCAGCCCTTGCCTTCCATGACCGGCTTGGCCGCCAGCGGGCCGATGTCGCCCAGGCCCAGGACCGCGGTGCCGTTGGTGATGACGCCCACCAGGTTGCCGCGCGAGGTGTAGTCGGCCGCCAGCCCCGGGTCCCGCTCGATGTCCAGGCAGGGATAGGCCACGCCCGGCGAATAGGCCAGCGACAGGTCGCGCTGGTTGCTCAGCGCCTTGGTCGGCGTGACCGAAATCTTGCCGCGCGTCGGGCTGCGGTGGTAGTCGAGCGCGGCGTCGCGCAGCGCGGCTTCGGCCGGTGACAAGGGAGCGTTGTTCTTTTCCATGAGGGCGTGTCTCCAGGGGGAACCCTGAAGATTACGCCGCGTTTCGGCGCCTGCCGATGCTGGTTTTTTGGCGATCTATGCCGAAGCGGATATCACGCGGTCGCGGCCTTCATGCTTGGCGCGGTACATGGCCTGGTCGGCCTCGCGCAGCGCGCTGTCGACATCCGCCGCCGCTGCGGCCTGGGCGACGCCCCAGCTCGCCGTCACCTTGAGGCCGGCCGGCCACTCGACTTGGGACAGCACCATGCGCAGCCGCTCGGCCACGGCGATGGCTTCGTCCACCGGCGTCTGCGGCATGACGATGACGAATTCCTCGCCGCCCCAACGCGCCAGCAGGTCGTCGCGCGGCAGGTTGGCGCGCAGCGTACGCGCCAGCAGCACCAGCACCTGGTCACCGATCTCATGGCCGTGCTCGTCGTTGACGCGCTTGAAGTGGTCCACGTCGACAAAAACGACCGACAGCGGGAAGCCCATCTCGCCCTGCACCTGCAGCAGCAATTCCAGCGCGCGGTCCATGCCGTCGCGGTTGGCCACCCGGGTCAGCGGGTCGCGCAGAGCCATCTTCTCCAGCGCGCGCGAGCGTTTCATCGACAGGCGCAGGCGACCGCGCACCATCCAGCTTTCCCACGCGAGATAGCCCAGCAGGCTGAACATCCACAACCCGACGAGGCCAAGGCGGAAGGTCTCGGGCGCAATCCAGTTGCCCACCAGTTCGGCCCGGTTGACACGGATGAAGTGCTTGCCAGGCGCCGTCTGGCCGCCGGTGCTGAAGCTGATGATGCGGATGCGGTCCAGCTCAGGCCCGACCAGGGCGACCGGCAGCGGATGGGTCTGCGCCCACCAGGAGCTGACCATGAACTGCGACAGCCTCAGTTCCACCGGCTGCGGCTGGGCGCTGGGCGAGAAGATGACCTCGTGCGGCTTCAGGTCGATGGCGCCGCCCTGGCCGGAGTAGGCCGGGTTGAAGTTGCGCAGGAAGACGCGGACCTGCGCCGGGCCCTGGTCCTTGGTCGGGCCTTCGGCTTGCAACCAAAGGCGGATATGGCTGAAGGGTCGCAGGTCCAGGTCCTGCTCCCGCATCTCGATCTGCAGCTCGCAGAATGGCCACTCAAAGCCGGCGCGGATCTCGCAGCGCATCGTCAGCGGGCCCTTGGGCGGCGCCTCCAGCACCGCGCTGCTGGCACCGCCGCTGCCGCGGTCGTCGACCAGCTCCAGGTGCTGGCCCACGCCGCGCCCGTCCAGCGACAGACGGCGCGTCATCCAATGCTCATTGGCATACAACCCCAGCAGCGTCGCCAGGACGAGCAGGGCAAGCAGCCAGCGTAGGACCATGCGGCCATTGTGGTGGCCGCCGTCATCAAACTGTCACGCGCCCCCCGGCCGTGCGTGAAATCGGTCCGTCGAGGCTGGGCGGACTTGTATCAGCCGGCTGCGCGTCGGCTGAGGATCTCGAACGCCGGCAGCGTCTTGCCCTCCAGCACTTCGAGGAAGGCGCCGCCACCGGTGGAGATATAGCCGACGTCCTTCTCGATGCCGTACTTGGCAATCGCGGCCAGCGTGTCGCCGCCGCCGGCGATGCTGAAGGCGACGCTCTCGGCAATCGCGCGGGCGATGGCCTCGGTGCCGTGGGCAAAGGCGTCGAACTCGAAGACGCCGACCGGGCCGTTCCAGACGATGGTGCCGGCCGCCTTCAGTTGCTCGGCGAGCTTGGCGGCGGTCTTGGGGCCGATGTCGAGGATGAGGTCGTCGTCGTCCACGTCGGTGGCGGCCTTGACGGCCGCCGTGGCGCCGGCGGCGAAGGTCTTGGCCGTGACGACGTCTTCCGGGATGGGCACTGCGGCGCCGCGGGCGGCCATCGCCTCGATGACGGCCTTGGCTTCGCCCACCAGGTCGGGCTCAGCCAGCGACTTGCCGATTTTCAGACCCGCGGCCAACATGAAGGTGTTGGCAATGCCGCCACCGACAATGAGGCCATCGACCTTGGCTGACAGCGCCTTCAGGATGGTCAGCTTGGTCGAGACCTTGGAGCCGGCAACGATGGCCACGAGCGGCCGCCGCGGGTTGGCCAGCGCCTTGGTGATGGCGTCGATCTCGGCGGCCAGCAGCGGGCCGGCGCAGGCGATGGGCGCGTACTGCGCGATGCCGTAGGTCGTGCCCTCGGCCCTATGGGCAGTGCCAAAGGCATCGTTGACGAAGATGTCGCACAGCGCCGCCATCTTGCGGGCCAGCGCCTCGTTGTTCTTCTTCTCGCCCTTGTTCAGGCGGCAGTTCTCCAGCATGACGAGCTGCCCCGGCGCAACGCTGACGCCGTCCACCCAGTTGGCGACCACAGGGATCTGGCGACCCATCAGCTCGCCCATGCGCTTGGCCACGGGGCCGAGCGAATCCTCGGGCTTGAACTCGCCCTCGGTGGGACGGCCCAGGTGCGAGGTGACCATGACGGCCGCACCCGCCTTCAGCGCGGCTTCGATGGCCGGGATGGACGCGCGGATTCGGGTGTCCTCGGTGATGTTGCCCGCATCGTCCTGGGGCACGTTGAGGTCGGCACGGATGAAGACGCGTTGGCCAGAGGCCTTGCCGGCAGCGATCAGGTCGGAGAAGCGGATGACGTTCATGATGGGCGAGGCAGTTGAGAAAACTGCCGCGATTCTCTCCGCCCCCGGGTTCCGCGCAGTTACCAGCCGAGACCGAGCTTGAGCGTCAGCATGACCACCATGCCGCTGACGATGGTGCCGAGGATGTCGCGGCGCCAGAAGAAATAGCCGGTGGCGACAACCGCGGCCGGCCAGCGTGCGTCCTGCCAGGTGGTGATGACCTGGCCCTGCGTCATGAAGACCTCGGGCGCGACGACGGCCACCAGCGCGGCCAGCGGCGCCACCTTGAGCAGTTCGCGCAGCCAGTCGGGGATGGGCAGTTGCCGGTCGCCGATCATGAAGAAACCCCGCGTCACCACCGTGATGGCGCCCAGGCCGAACAGGGCGATCCAGATCAGCCACTCAGGCATTGCGCGCCCTCCGGCTGTCCAGCCACCAGCCCACGGCGCCCGCCCCGACGATGGCGCAGAGGATGTTGAGCTTGAGGGGCAGCGAATAGGTCGCAATCGACACGGCAGCCGCGGTCACGGCCACCCACCACAGCATCCTCTCGGTCAGCAGCGAATAGGACAGGCCGAGCAGGGCCAACACGCCGGCGAAGCCGATGCCCCAGTGGGTCGGGATGCGGTCGGCCAGCAGGATGCCCGCCAAGGCGGTCAGCTGCCAGGTCGGCCAGTTGACGGCGACGCCACCCCAGAAATAGCGCTGCTGGCTGGGCGCCGGCACGGGGTCGGGGTAGCGCTTGACGAAATAGACGAAGTTCAGGTCAGCCGCGAAGTAGGTGGTCATCAGCCGGCGCCAGCGCGGCAGGTGGCCGAAGTAGTGGCGCCACTGCGCGCTGAAGATGACGAAGCGCAGGTTGACGCAGAAGGCTGTGGCCAGCAGCACCCACAGCGGCGCGCCGGAGGCGATCAGTGGCAGGGCCGTCAGCTGCGCGCTGCCGGCAAACACCAGCAGCGACATACCCATCGCCAGCGGGATGGTCAGCCCGCTCTTGATCATGGTCATGCCGGTCACCAGGCCCCAGGCCGCCAGGCCCAGGGAGGGCGAGGCCATGTCGCGCGCGCCGGCTCGGAAATCGGGGTCGGCCGCGAGCGCGCGCAGCCTGGCAATCAAACTCATGCCGCCATTCTCGGCGGCAAGCGGATTACTTCTCCAGACGACGGACTTTGCCGCTGCCGGCGATGGAGGAGCTGACCTCCGGCGAGCCGGCGTACTTCACGTCGCCGCTGCCGGCGATGGAAACATTCAGCTTCTTGGTGGCATTGACCTGGGCATCCCCGCTGCCGGCGATGCTGACCTTGACTTCGTCGCTGACCAGTTCGGCCGCCTTGACGTCGCCGCTGCCGGCAATCGAGACGGTCGCGCTGCCGCAGCGGCCGGCCGCGACGATGTCGCCGCTGCCGCTGACCTTCATGCCCAGGCGTTCGGCATCCAGGCCGGCAAAGCGGATGTCGCCCGAGCCGGCGATGGAGGCATCGACGCCGCCGGTCTTCATGGCCTCGACCTTGATCGTGCCCGAACCGGCCACCGCGACGGCGCGCAGGGCCGGCATCTCGATGACGAGGCTGGGGTTGTTGGAGGTGGAAATGTTGAAACCCTTCTTCGGGCCGATTTCCAGCGTGCGGCCCTTGCTGCCCTCGACGACGCGGGTCTCGATGTAGGTCAGCAGGTTGCGGTCGGCCTTGACCTCGACCTTGTTGGCCTGCCCCTGCCGGACGACGACATTGAAGCCGCCGCTCAGTGACACCGCATCGAAGGCGCCAGCGTCGCGCGCCTCGGTGGCGATGTCGCCATTGCCGGTCACGCGTTCACCCTTGTTCCAGCTCCACGCCTGGGCGGTTCCACTGAGGGCTGCGGCGGCGCAGATGAGGCCGACGGTGAAGAGGCGACGGGTGGTGTTCATGGCGGGCTCCATCAAGGTTGTGATGGCTCGCATCTTGCCGGCGCCCCGGCTGCCCTGGAAAGGCGGCGCGACGATGCGCAGGATAGGAGGCCCGAAATGCAATTTCGGCGGCTGGGCGCGTGCCCAGCCGTCGGATCACTTGGTCTTGGCCTTCTCACCGGACGGCTCCGACGCCTTGGCTTCGGCCTCGTCGGGCACCTGGGCAGGTTTGGCACCCGGGCGCGGCACGACGGGCACGACGCCTTCGAGCTTGTTCTCGCGCATGTACTCGTCCATCTCACGCCAGCCGGTATACACAGCGGCCTTTTGCGCCTTGGGGTTGAGCACGTAGCAGTCCTCGATGGCGCGCATCGCATGGCGGCAGGCGCTGCCGATGGCCTTCCCTTCGGCCTCCTTGTTGGCGGCCACTTTGGCAGGGTCGTCGATGCCCAACTGCTCGCAGGCCGACAGGGCTGCAAGCAGGGGCAGGGCAAGAAGGATGCGCTTCATCTGCTCAGGTATCGGCCTCGCCACCGGGAACTTGAATCAGCGCCTGACCATCGCGAGCAGGCGCGCGACGCGCTCCTCGGTTGCCGGATGGGTGGAGAACAGCCCGCGCAGGCCACCGCCGGACAGCGGGTTCATGATCATCATCTGCGCCGTCTCGGGGTGAGCCTCGGCCGGCGCCATCGGGATGCCCTGGGCATAGCGATGGATCTTGTCGAGCGCCGAGGCGAGTGCCTGCGGGTCGCCCGAGATCTCGGCACCGGCACGGTCGGCCTCGAACTCGCGCGCGCGGCTGATGGCCATCTGGATCAGGCTGGCCGCCAGCGGCGCCAGGATGGCGACCGCGATGCCGGCAATCGGGTTGCTGGGCCGGCCGTTCTCGTCGCGGCCGCCGAAGAAGGCGGCAAAATTGGCCAGCATCGAGATTGCACCCGCCATGGTCGCGCTGATGGTGCTGATCAGGATGTCGCGATGCATGACGTGGGCCAGCTCATGCGCCATCACGCCGCGCAGCTCGCGCTCGGACAGCACGCGCAGGATGCCGGTCGTCGCGGCGACGGCGGCGTTCTCCGGGTTGCGGCCAGTCGCGAAGGCATTGGGCGCTGCCTCGTCGATCAGGTAAACCTTGGGCATCGGCAGGTTGGCGCGCTGGGCCAGTTCGCGCACCATGCCGTAGAACTGCGGCGCCGAACTCGCATCGACCTCGCGGGCGTTGTACATCTTCAGCACCAGCTTGTCGGAGAACCAGTAGCTGTAGAAGTTCATGCCGACGGCGACCGCCAGCGCGATCAGCATGCCAGTCTGGCCACCGATCATGGCGCCGACGGCCATGAACAGCGCCGTGATGGCGGCCATCAGGACAGCGGTCTTGACCAGGTTGAACATCTCAGGGTGCTCCTGCGGTGACGAATGGCGTGGCAGATGGTGCCACGCGCGCCGGATTTCAAGCGCCGAAGCGTTCGCCCACCGCAATCGGCCGGGCCTGTACAAAGGCCGCCGCCGGCCCGCGCTTGCCGCCGGCGCGTTGCACCTCGGTGAGCTTCAACGCGCCCTCGCCGCAGGCGACGACCGGGCCGGGCGCGATGACCTCGCCCGGCGCGCCGCTGCCTTCGACCACTTCGCCGCGCCAGACCTTGACCGCCTCGCCCGCCAGCATGGCGACACCACCGGGGAATGGATCGAAGGCGCGCAGGCGGCGCTCGATCTCGGCGGCCGGCTGCGTCCAATCGATCACGCTCTCGGCCTTCTCAATCTTGTGGGCGTAGGTGACGCCATTGGCCGGCTGCGGCGTGCGCGTGAGGCTGGCGGCCTGCAGCGCCTCGACGATCAAGCGGCCACCCAGGTCGGCAAGGCGGTCATGCAGCGCCGCCGTCGTGTCGTCAGCGCGGACGGTCTCACGGCCGATGAGCAGCATGTCGCCCGTGTCGAGGCCGGCGTCCATCTGCATGATGGTGATGCCGGTCTCGGCATCGCCGGCCTCGATGGCGCGGTGGATGGGCGCGGCGCCGCGCCAGCGCGGCAGCAGCGAGGCATGGATGTTCAGGCAGCCCCGGCGTGGCAGGTCCAGCACCCACTGCGGCAGGATAAGGCCATAGGCCGCCACGACCATGACGTCGGCATCGGCGGCGATCAGCGCCTGGCGCGCTGCCTCGGCATCGGCGGCGTACTTGCCGTCGAGCTTCAGCCCCTGCGGTTGCGCGACCGGGATACCCGCCGCGACGGCGCGCTGCTTGACGGCGGAGGCCTGCAGCTTCATGCCGCGGCCGGCCGGGCGATCCGGCTGGGTCAGCACCAGTGGCACCCTGAAGCCGGCCTGCAGCAGCGCATCCAGCGCGATGGCGGCAAACTCCGGCGTGCCGGCAAAGATGACGCGCATCAGAACCTCTGGTTGCGCTTCTTGGCCTCGATCTCTTCCTCGCGCGCCTTCTTGATCATCTTGGTCTTGATGCGGTCGCGCTTTAGCGGGCTCAGGTATTCGACGAAGACCTTGCCCGCCAGATGGTCCATCTCGTGCTGCACGCAGACGGCCAGCAAGCCATCCGCTTCCAACTCATAGACCTCGCCGTCGCGGCCGGTGGCGCGCACCGTGACTTCGGCATGGCGGGGCACCTTGTCGTAGATCTGCGGCACCGACAGGCAGCCTTCCTCGCCATCGACCATGCGTTCGCTGGTCTTCACGAGCTCGGGGTTGATCAGCACGCGCGGCGTGTCGCGGTCCTGCGAGGTGTCGATGACGATGACGCGCTCGTGCACATCGACCTGGGTCGCCGCCAGGCCGACGCCGTCGGCGGCATACATGGTCTCCAGCATGTCGTCGACGAGTTCGCGGATGCGCTCATCGACCACCGCCACCGGCTTGGCGACGGTGTGCAGACGTGGATCGGGATAGCGGAGGATGTCAAGTTGGGCCATGGCGCCTTGTAAGCACTCGCAAACGAGCGCTAGCGGTTGTTGGTTGCCCCTTCTGAATGCGGGCAGAATCGCCTGGATTTTCGCCGATCCGGCAATCCCTTCGGAGACCGCGCTTGATACCAGCTGCTCGCCCCGCCCATTTTTCCGTCCTTGCGGCCTGCCTGACCCTCGCGACGACTGCGGCCTGGGCCCAAACCAGCACGCTGCCCATCACGCAGGAGCAACGCCGCACCGCCGACGAGGTCGCCAGCGTCGGCGTGCCGCTGTCCGAGCTGGCGCCCAACGCGCCTGACCAGCACACGGTGCAGCCGGGCGATACCTTGTGGGACATCTCCGGGTTGTTCCTGAAAAGCGCTTGGCGCTGGCCCGAACTCTGGGGCATGAACCGCGAGCAGATCCGCAATCCTCACCTGATCTACCCCGGCCAGGTGCTCATGCTCGTCAAGGTGGACGGCCGCGCGCGGCTGCAGCTGGCCCAGGGGCGCGGTGGCAGCGGGACGGGCGACACGGTCAAGCTGCGCCCGCAGATGCGCGTTTCGGCGATGGACAGCAGCCCCATTGCTGCCATCCCCCTGCACCTGATCCAACCCTTCCTGACCGACGCGGTCGTCTTCGACACCGATGCGCTGGCCACGGCGCCGCGCGTGGTCGCGACGCAGGAGGGGCGTGTGCTGGTCGGCAAGGGCGATCTCGCCTATGCCCGTGGCGACTTTGGCAACGGCACGGATTTCCGCGTCTTCCGTACCGCCCGCACGCTGCGCGACCCGACCACCCGGGAAATCCTGGGTTACGAGGCGCCTTACGTCGGCACGGCGGAGCTGATCCGCAGCGGCGAGAACCGCGCGACGGCCGATGGCAAGACCGAGATCGTGCCGGCCACCATCCAGGTCAAGCAGGTCAAGCAGGAAGTCGGCGTCGGCGACCGCCTGGCCCCCGCGCCACAGCGCAACCTCGAACGCTATGTGCCCCACGCGCCCGACAAACCCATGGCGGGTCAAATCGCGGCCATTTACGGCGACGCGCTGAATGCGGGCCAGAACCAGATCGTCGCCCTGAACCGCGGCAAGCGCGACGGCGTGGAGCGCGGCCATGTGCTGGCGCTCTGGCGTGACGGCGAGGCCGCCGTCGACAAGACGATGGCACGTGCCCAGGCGATCAAGCTGCCGGACGAACGCCATGGCGTGCTCTTCGTCTTCGAGGTGTACGAGCGCGTCTCCTACGCGCTGATCATCTCGGTCAACGAGCCGGTCAAGCCGGGCGATCGTTTCACCCAACCCTGAGCGCATGCTCGACCCGGCCGAGCTGGCCGCTTGGCTACGGCTGACCGAAAGCCTCGGCGCCGGCTCGGTGCGGCGCCTGCTGGCCATGGCCGGCAACCCCGAGGCTGCTCTGCGGCTGCCCGCGGCAGCACTCGACCAGGCGCTGACGGCCAAGCAGCGCGAAGCCTTCAACCGGCCGCCCGAGCATCTTGACGAGCTGTTCGTCAAGGCCGAGTCCTGGTTGGCGGAGCCCGGTCACGATCTGCTGGTGCTTGGCGACCCTGACTACCCGCCGCGCCTGCTGGCCACCGCCGACCCGCCGCTGCTGCTGTGGCTGCAGGGGCGGCGCGAGCTGCTGGGCACGCCGTCCATCGCCATCGTCGGCAGCCGCAACCCGACTGCCCAGGGCGGCGACAACGCCCGCGCCTTTGGCCGGGCCCTGGCCGGTGCGGGCTACACCGTCATCTCGGGCCTCGCCCTGGGCGTGGACGCCGCAGCGCACGAGGGGGCGCTCGACGCTACCGGCACGACCATTGCTGTCGTCGGCACCGGGCTGGACCAGGTCTACCCGCGCCGCAACGCAGATCTTGCCGCCCGGCTGCTGGCCGGCGGCGGCCTCATCGTCAGCGAATACTCGCTGGGGACGCCCATCACGCAGGCCAACTTCCCCAAGCGCAACCGCATCATTGCCGGCCTATCCGAGGGCTGCCTCGTCGTCGAGGCCGCCGTGCAGTCGGGCTCGTTGATCACGGCACGGCTGGCGGTCGAGGCGGGGCGGGAGGTGTTCGCCATCCCCGGCTCCATCCATTCGCCGCAGGCCCGTGGCTGCCACGCATTGATCCGTCAGGGTGCCAAGCTGGTCGAATCGGCGCAGGACGTGCTGGAGGAACTGCGTCCGCTCGCAACCCCACGTGAAAAGGCGCCGGAAATGCCGGAAACCCCTCATGAACAACAGGCGCTGCTGGATGCGATGGGCTTCGACCCCGTCAGCCTGGACGCGCTGATGGCCCGCAGCGGCTGGCCGGCGGCCGAACTCAGCGGGGCGCTGCTGGAGCTGGAACTGGACGGCCGGGTCGCCCGGCTGGCGGGCCAACTGTTCCAGCGCAGGGGTCAGGGCTGAAGAGCTTAACCGGGGATATCAGAGCCCGATCCCCGGGGTTATTCGCGTCAGGGGCGCTCCGGACCCTGGGCTATCATCCCCTCACAATGTTCGATGTCCTGGTTTATCTCTACGAGACGTATTGGCGCCCGGACGCCTGCCCCGATCACGCGCAGCTCGCGCGCAAGCTGACGGCGGTAGGGTTCGAGAACGACGAAATCCAGGAAGCCTTGTCCTGGCTTGACGGCCTGGCTGCGGCCGGCGAGTCCTACCAGGGTGAGCAGAGCGAGAACGCCATGCGCGTCTACTCGCCCGTCGAGATCGAGCACCTGGGCGAAGCCTCGGTCGGTTTCGTCAGCTTCCTGGAATCCGCTGGCGTGCTGCCCGGCCCGATGCGCGAGATGGTCATCGACCGCGCGATGGCCATTCCCGGCGCACCCATGGATCTCGAGGATCTGAAAATCATCGTGCTGATGGTGTTCTGGAGCCTCGGCGAGGAACCCGATGCCTTGATCCTCGACGAGCTGTTCGTCGCCCCTGAGGACCGGCTGATCCACTGAGATCGCCCATATCGCAGCAACGGCGCCCCGGGCGCCGTTTGTCATTTCAGCAGCTGTTCGGGGTCGGCATCCAGCTTGGCGAGGGCCTTGCGCGTGGCCTGCACGGTCAGCGCCTCGTCCTGCGCTGGCAGCAACAGGCCGGCCTGCAGGAAGGCGGCCATGCGGTTCAGCGAGAACAGCACGCCACGGCCCTTGGGCGTGACGAACAGTGCCAGCTGCTTGCGCAGACCGCGCCAGGCCAGCTGCACCTGTTCGTTGCGACCACGGTAGTCCAGCATGAACCAGCCGCCGACCTGCAGCTCGCGTGCCCAGGCCACCATGGCCGGCGTCGGCGCGGAGCCACCCTCGGCCACCACTTCCATGCCGTCGGACTCGTGGCCGGACAGGTCGCGCACCAGCATCTCGTCGACATGGGTGTCACCGTCGACGTTCTCGGGCAGCATGGCCTCCAGCGTTTCGAGCTGGTCCATCAGCTCGTCCAGGCGCTCGCGCGGGATGGCGGCGGTCTTGGCCGTGAAGGCCGCGGCCAGCGCGTTGTTGAGCTGGCGCACATGCTCATCCTGCTTGTCGATCGGGATGCCGGCATGGCTCATGCCGTCGCGCAGCGTCTTGAGCAGCGGCGGCAGGCGGCGGATGACGTCGGCGCGCTCCTCGCGCGAGGCCTTGGAGCTTGCGCTCCAGATCAGGTCGGCCGCGGCGCGCTTCATCACCTTGGTCACGTCGGCCTGCGGACCGGCGCGCACGGCCGTGACGGCCAGCACATCGGCCCAGACATGGAAGAGGAAGTCGCGCACACCGTCCTGCACCGGCACTTCGGACAGCATCTTGCGCAGCTCGATGGTGTATTGGATGGCCAGCGTCTCGCGCTGCTCGACCTGCTGAGCCAGTGAGACGCCGCGCTTGGAAGCCTGGTTCTCGTTCTCGAAGTAGTGGTCGAGAAACTTCTCGAACTCGGTCAGCACGGTCGCGAAGACGCGCCGGCCGGTGTCGGGGTAGGCCTCCACGACCTGCACGACGCGCTTGATCTCGCGTTCCAGCGCATCGCTGCTGGCGCGCTCGGTGCCGGGGCCGCTGTTGTGCGCCGTGTTGAACCCCATCACGCAGGCGCCCATGCGGTCGATGAGGCGGCGCGCCGGGTGGTCGGCGGCGGCAAAGAAGTCGGGCTCGCTGACGGCCACGCGCAGCACGGGCATCTGCAGCCGCGCGAACCAGACCCGCACGGTGGCCGGGATGCGCTCTTCGGTCAGGATGCTCTGGAACATCATCGCGACGATCTCGATGGTCGCGCGCTCGGCCGGCGTGTTGGCGGCCTGCTTCAGGACCTGCTTGAAGGCCTGGTTGCGCGCGCCGATCTCCTCCAGCGCACGCGGTGTGCTGATGGCACCGCCGCCGGTATCGCCAGCGCTGGCGGGGCGACGCTGCAGCGACTCTTGGGCATGCTTGATGGCGCCCATCAGCCGCGGCGAGGCGGCGACCGACGGCGCGTCAGCCAGCGAAGGTCTGGCAGCGTCGGCGACCGGGCGCCCAGCGCCGCCGGTCAGCGCGCCCGGGTGGCTCGGTGTCACGTCGGCAAGGCTGGGTTTGCCGCCGCCAGGCCGGGCGGGCACCTGGCTCTTGGTAACCGGAAAGCCCGGCACGTGACGGGCCAGCACCCGCTGCAGCTGGGCCATGACTTCATCGGCCTGGCTGCTGGCCTTGCTGCGCACCGAGGGCAGCGCGGGCATGGCCCCCGGGCCGGAAGTGGGGCCGAGGCCAGGGCCCGGCGAAACCGGCGGCAACGGCGGAAAGGGGGGGAATGATGTTGACGGCGCCGCTGACGGGGCTGCAGGCACACCCGCAGCCGGGGCCGTTGCCGCCACCGGGGTCTGGGCGGTGCGCCGGATGAAGGGCCGCAGGTCGACGTCGGGCAACACCTTCTGCGCGATCAGCCAGCGGTTGGTCTCGTGATAGGCCTCGCTGATGAGCTGGGCGAACTCCTCGTGCAGCTCGTTGTGCAGCAGCTGCCAGACGTTGGCGTCCAGGCCAACGCGGGTCCAGGCATCCAAGGCAACGCGGGCAATGACATGGGCGCGCAGCAGGTCCAGCGGCTCCAGATCATCATGGGCCTCAAGCACCTGCATGCGGGTGCGCAGGTCGGTGAACTCCCAGGTGGCACGGTCCATCATGACCAGGGCCAGGCGTGAGCTGATGATCTCGCGCTCGATGGTCGAGTCGTCGACCAGGCTCATCTTCTGCGACTGGGCCGGCGCCGCAGGTTCAGGGTCGCGAGCGTTGTCTGAGACACCGTGCAGGGCCGCGTGGCGCAGCGCGCCAACGACCGCCATCTGCCAGTTCGGCCCCAACTTCTGCCAGGCCTGCACCGCGTCACGACGCGCCATCATGATGGCGTGCGGCGCACCCTGTGCCAGCAGCTGGCCGGCACCCTGGCCGACCGCGGCCACCAGGGGCGTCAAGCCGCGCACCAGCGCTTCAAGATAGACGCGCCGTGCCTGGGTGGCCAGGGCCTGGTTGCGGGCGGCGGTCATGGAGCGAGGGCGGCGACTCGGCTGGTTGGCGGGGTTCGCTTCACTCTACACGACGGCCCCGGAGTTCGGGTCGCTGGGGTCGTCGCGGTTGACGGCCACTTTCACCAGGTCTTCACGCTTGACGCCCAGCCACATCGCGATCGCCGCAGCAACGAACACCGAGGAATAGATGCCAAACAGGATGCCGATGGTCAGCGCGACGGCGAAGTAATGCAGCGTCGGGCCGCCGAACAGCAGCATGGACACCACCATCAGCTGAGTGGAGCCGTGCGTGATGATGGTGCGGCTCATCGTCGACGTGATGGCGTGGTCGATGACTTCGTGCGTGTTCATCTTGCGGAACTTGCGGAAGGCCTCGCGCACCCGGTCGAAGATGACGACGGACTCGTTGACCGAGTAGCCCAGCACCGCCAGGATGGCCGCCAGCACCGCCAGCGAGAACTCCCACTGGAAGAAGGCAAAGAAGCCCAGGATGATGATCACGTCGTGCAGGTTGGCGATGATGCCGGCGACTGCGAACTTCCATTCGAAGCGGATCGCCAAGTAGATCATGATGCCGATGACCGTCACGGCCAGCGCCTTGGCTGCGTCCTGCGCGAGTTCCGCGCCGACGGCAGGGCCGACAACCTCTGAGCGCGACAGCTTGATCGGTTCGGCGCCATCGGCTTTGGCACAGATCTGCTTGTCGACCTGTTCGCCTTGCGGTGTGATCTGGTTGTGGTGGGTGACGGTCCCCACCTCGGCCTTGCAAAGCTGGCTGAAAACCTTGTCGACTACTTCGGTCTGCTTCTCACCCGGACGTATCGGCAGGCGGATCATGACGTCGCGCGAAGAACCGAAGTTCTGCACCTGGACCTCACCGTAGCCCATCTGCTCGACGGTATGTCGGGTCTTCTCGACTTCGGCGGCCTGCGCATAGGCCACCTCGATGACAGTCCCGCCGGTGAATTCGATTGAGAAATGCAGGCCGCGCGTGACCAGGAAGAACACGGCGGCGGCGAAGGTGATGAAGGAAATGGCGTTGAAGATCAACGCATGCTTCATCAGCGGCAGGTCGCGCTTGATGCGAAAGAGTTCCATCTTGAATCCTTAAGCCTTGGCGGCCCCGTCGGTCACTTCGGTCGCCCCTGCGGCGGGCTTGTCGGCGTCTGGCCGCCAGATCTGCCCGATGGACACGCTCTTGAGCTTCTTCTTGCGGCCGTACCAGAGGTTGACGAGGCCGCGCGAGAACACGACGGACGAGAACATTGACGTCAGGATGCCGAGGCAATGCACGACGGCAAAGCCCTTGATCGGGCCGGAACCGAAGACCAGCAGGGCCACACCGGCGATCAACGTCGTGACGTTCGAATCAAAGATGGTCGCCCAGGCGCGCTCGTAGCCGAGGTGGATGGCTTGCTGCGGCGACACGCCCGCCCGCAGTTCCTCGCGCACGCGCTCGTTGATCAGCACGTTGGAGTCGATGGCCATGCCCAGCACCAGCGCGATAGCCGCGATGCCCGGCAGGCTCAGCGTGGCCTGCATCATCGACAGCGCCGCAATCAGCAGCAACAGGTTGAAGCCCAGGGCCAGCGACGAGAACACGCCGAACAACAGGTAGTAGACGCACATGAAGGCAGCCACCGCAACGAAGCCCCAGGTGACGCTGGCGATGCCCTTCTCGATGTTCTCCTTGCCCAGGCTCGGGCCGATGGTGCGCTCCTCGATGATCTCCATCGGCGCGGCCAGCGAGCCGGCGCGCAACAGCAGCGCCGTGTCAGCGGCTTCCTGCGTCGTCATGGCACCGGAGATGCTGAAGCGGTTGCCGAGCTCGTCGTTGATCTTGGGGGCCGTGACGACTTCGCCCTTGCCCTTTTCGAAGATCAGGATCGCCATGCGCTTGCCGATGTTCTCGCGCGAGACTTCCTTCATGATCCGCGCGCCCTTGGCGTCCACGGTCAGGTGCACGGCCGGCTGCTGGTTCTGGTCGAAGCCCGGCTGAGCGTCGTTCAGGCTGTCGCCAGTCAGCAAGACCTGGCGCTTGACGATGATGGGGCCGAAGCCGCGGTCGATGAAGCGCTCCGTGCCGAAGGGCACAGGGCCATTGCCCTGCAACGCCTCCAAAGCTTCGGTGCTGTCGTCGACCATGCGCAGCTCAAGCGTCGCGGTGCGGCCGATGATGTCCTTGGCCTTGGCTGTGTCCTGCACGCCGGGCAACTGCACCACGACCCGGTCCAGGCCCTGCTGCTGGATGACGGGCTCTGCCACGCCCAACTCGTTGACGCGGTTGTGCAGCGTGGTGATGTTCTGCTTGAGCGCCGCTTCCTGCACGGCCACCTGGGTCTGGGGTGCCAGGCTGCCGACGAGGCGCAGTTCGCCGCCTTCGCCTTGCGGGGTCCAGACCACGTCGGGCAATTGCGTCTTCAGCAGCTCGGTGGCGCTGGCGCGCTGCTCCGCGTCACGGAAGGCGATCTGCACGACGTTGCCGTCACGGCTGATGCCGGCGTGGCGAATGCTCTTCTCGCGCAGCATCAGGCGCACGTCGCCGGTCAGCGCCTCGGCCTTCTTGGTCAGCGCGGCCTTCATGTCGACCTGCATCAGGAAGTGCACGCCACCGCGCAGGTCCAGGCCCAGGTACATCGGGAAGGCGCCCATCTTGCTCAGCCATTGCGGCGAACGCGACAGCAGATTCAGCGCGACGATGTAGGTGGGGTCGGCCGGGTCGGGGTTCAGCGCCTTGCTGATCGTGTCCTTGGCCTTGATCTGGGTGTCGGTGTCGCCGAACCGGGCCTTGATCGAATTGCCTTCCAGCTGGACAAAGTCCGCCTGGATGCTGGCAGCCTTGAGCGCTGCCTCGATGCGCTCCTGCACCGAGGTGTCGATCTTGACGGTCACCTTGGCGCTGGAGACCTGCACCGCGGGCGCTTCGCCGAACAGGTTGGGCAGGGTGTACAGGGTGCCGATCAGCAGCGCGACCAGCAGGATCGCGTACTTCCAGAGCGGATAGCGGTTCATGGGGACTTCCTTGTCGGCGCCTAGACGGCTGCCGACGGAGATGGGCGCAGGGCCGGTTACTTCAAGCTGCCCTTAGGGAGAACCTGGGTGATGGCACTGCGCTGGATCTGCAGTTCCACGCCATTGCTGACTTCAAGGTGGATGAAGTTGTCGCCCAGCTTGCTGATCTTGCCGAGGACACCGCCGGCGGTAACGACCTCGTCGCCCTTCTGCACCGCCTCGATCATGGCCTTGTGTTCCTTCTGGCGCTTCATCTGCGGCCGGATCATGACGAAGTACAGCACCACGAACATCAGCACCAGCGGCAGCATGCCGAGGAGGCCGGAATCGGAACTGGCGGCCGCCGGGGCGGCCTGGGCATAGGCGTTGGAGATGAACACGTTGAATTCCTTGGGTGAGCCGCCGCGACAAACTGCAGAGCAACCTTGAATTCTAGTGCGGCGCTGTTCTCGCTCTGGCCAGCGTTGTCGGCCGAGCTGCGCGAGCGCCCCGCGGCCTGCTAACCTGCTGCGGCCACCACCGCTGCGGAACACTTCCTTGCCGATCAGGAGACTCACTGACCGACTGAGCCTGCGCCGCTTGCTGACGCTGCCCTACGTCGTGCTGGTGCTGGCGCTGGTGCTGCTGATGGGCTCGCTGTCCTGGCGGGCCGGGCGCGACACGGTGGACACCCTGTCCAGCCAGCTCCTCGTCGAGGCAGTCGGGCGCATCGCAGCGGCGCTTGAGGGCCATGTCGGCGGCGCCGATGCCGTGCTCGAAGCGGCGGCGCCCACCGGCCTGCCGGCGCCCGGGAACATCGAGCGCGAGCTGGACAGCCTGCGCAGCCGCTTCTGGCTGGCCACATCGGTGCATCGCGATCCCAACAACTACGTCTATTACGGCGACCGGCATGGTCATTTCATTGGTCTGTGGCGGTTCTCGGAGCAGGAGGCCGAGCTGCGCCTGCGAGTGCTGGGGGAGGGTCCCCGCACCCTCTACCGGCTCAGCGGCATCACGGGCGAGCCCCGCTCACCGGTGATCGAAGACAAGGTGTTCGAGCCGCGCGAGCGGCCCTGGTACCAGGCCGCCCTGGCCAGTCCCGCGCCCCTGAGCTGGACACCGGTCTACATCGACTTCAAGACGCTGGACCTGGTCGCCACGCGTACCAAGCGCGTCGGCAACGACGTGGGCGAGCCCGAAGGCGTGGCGGCGACCGACCTGCCGCTCAAGCAGGTCAACGCCCTGCTGCAGCGCGCAGCGCTGACCGAGAACGCCGTTGCCATGGTCATGGAGGCCGATGGCCAGCTCATCGGCGTGTCGCGTGGCGCGCACATGCAGACGCTGGCCGCAGGACGGCACGAGCGCCTCACCGCGGCCCAGAGCCCCGACCCCCTCGTGGCCGCCGCCTTCGACGCCGTGCGCCGACAGGGCGCCACCGGCGGCGACGCGACCGGCACGGCGCCGCGCACGACCAGCTTCAGCGACGCCGACGGGCGCAGTGTGCAGCTCGGTTATGCCCGCCTCGACCCGGCGCTGGGCTTGGACTGGCTCATCATCGTCGCCGTGCCACGCGCCGACTTCCTGGCCGGCGTGCAACGCAACTTCGTGCAGGCCGCCGTGCTGGCGGGCCTTGGCGTGGTGATCGCACTCGGCCTCGGCTGGGCCGTGTTGGGCATCGTCACGCGCGAACTGCGCGAGCTGGCCGAAGCCGCCCGCCGCGTCGGCGACGGCGTGCTGGACGAGCCGCCCGACGTGCACCGCACCGACGAGCTTGGCGAGCTTGCGCGCAGCTTTGCCGACATGCAAAGGCGGTTGCTGACCGACCAGCTGACGGGCCTGTCCAACCGCAGCGCCATCCTGCGCCGCATCGAGGACCGCATCCTGCAGCAGCGCCGCCGCGGCGACAGCTGGCCGTTCGCCGTCATGTTCATCGACTTCGACCGCTTCAAGGACATCAACAAGCGCTTCGGCCATGGCGTCGGCGATGCGGTGCTGAAGGAGACCGGGCAGCGCCTGCGAGCGGGCGTGCGCATCGGCGACATCGTGGCGCGCTATGCCGGCGATGAATTCGTGCTGCTGCTCGACTCGGTCGAGAACCGCGCCGATGCCGAAGCCGCGCGCGCCCACCTGGAGGCCGCAGTGCGCGCGCCGCTGGAAAGCCTGGGGGCAATAGCGCCAGCCGACTTCCAGCTCGGCGCCAGCTTCGGCATCGCCCTCTATCCCGACGACGGCCAAGACACCGAGGGCCTGCTGCGGCATGCTGACGCCGACATGTACGCCCGCAAGCAGCAGCCCCCCACCAGCAATGCCTCAAAGCCCTGACTCTCGCCTCGACCTCCCGGCGCTGCGCCGCCATGCCGTGGCGCGCAGCCTGTTCACACCGACAACGTTGCTCAAGGCCATCGAGAAGCTCGGCGGCTTCGTTCAGGCCGACCCGCTGCGCGCACCGGCCCGCGCGCAAGACCTGACGCTGCGCCACCGCGTCAAGGGCTACCAGGCCGGCGACCTTGAGCGCCGCTACCCGCGCCTGCCGCTGCAGGAAGACTTCTTCATCAACTACGGCTTCGTCACGCCCGAGCTGCGGGCGCTGATGCATCCGCGCACGGCACGCCGCGTCTGGGAAGAGCCGCGCTGGCAACTCGCCCGGGCCGTGCTGGCCGAGGTCGAGCGCCTGGGCGAGGCCCACCCCGCCCAGGTCGACGCCGCGCTCGGCCACGGCCCGGTGAAGAACTGGTTCGGCGGCAACAGCCGGCTGTCGACCGAGTTGCTTGACGGCCTGCACTACCGCGGCCATCTCGACGTCGTCCGGCGCGACAGCGGCACGCGGGTCTACCGGCTGGCCGAAGGCTGGCAGGCGCACGCCGACCCGCAGGCCGCCATGGACGCGATGGCCGACGTGCTGGTGCGCAAATACGCGCCGCTGCCGGCGGGCAGCCTGTCCCAGCTCATCAACATGCTCTTCCACGGCGCCCACCAGTGGGAGTCCCTACGCAAGACCACGCTGCAGCGTGCCAAGGAACGCCTGGGCCATGCCACCATCGACGGCACCGACTGGTACTGGCCGGCCGACGAAGACCCGGCGCGTGGCTGGCGCATCCCGTCTCAAGTGCGGCTGCTGGCGCCTTTCGATCCCGTCGTCTGGGACCGCCGGCGTTTCGAGCTGCTGTGGGGCTGGGCCTACCGCTTCGAGGCCTACACGCCGGCGGCCAAGCGGGTGCGCGGCCATTACGCGCTGCCGCTGCTGTGGCGCGACCAGGTCATCGGCTGGGCCAACGCTGGCGTGCGCGGCGGGCAGCTGCAGGTGGATTGCGGCTATGTCAGTGGCCGCGCGCCGCGCGACGCCGGCTTCAAGGCGGCACTGGAGGAAGAGATCCAGCGCCTGACCGGTTTCCTCGGCCTCTAGGCGTTCAACGTCGGCATCTGCGCCGCCGGATAGCGCGTGCCGGCGACGGCATGCGCGGCCAGCAATGCCTCGATACGGTCGCGCCGCGCGGCGTCAAGCTGAACGCGCGCCGCCAGCGCGTTCTCGTCCAGCCGGGCAATGCTGCGCGTGCCGGGAATGGGGATGATGTCGTCGCCCTGGTCCAGCAGCCAAGCCAGCGCGAGCTGGGCCGGCGTGTAGCTCCATTCGGCAGCCAGCGCCGACAGCGCATCGGCGAGCGCCAGGTTGTGGTCCAGGTTCTCGCCCTGGAAGCGCGGGTGGATGCGGCGGCGGTCGTCCGCGGCCAGCTGGTCGGCGGAGCGGATGGCGCCGGTCAGGAAGCCGCGCCCGAGCGGGCTGTAGGGCACCAGGGCAATGCCGAGTTCGCGGCAGGTCGGCAGCACCTCGGCCTCGACGTCACGGCTCCACAGCGAGTATTCGGTCTGCACCGCGGCAATCGGATGCACGGCATGGGCCCGGCGGATGGTCGCCGCGCCGGCCTCGGACAGGCCGAGATGCTTCACCTTGCCGGCCTTGACGAGATCGGCCATCGCGCCCACCGTCTCCTCGATGGGCACGCGCTTGTCGACGCGGTGCTGGTAATAAAGATCGATGTGGTCGACACCCAGGCGTTGCAGGCTGGCATCGCAGGCCTCGCGCACATAGGCCGCGCTGCCGTCGATGCGCAAGACCGCGCCGTCCGGTGCACGCACATGGCCGAACTTGGTCGCCACGACGACCTCGTCGCGGCGCTCAGCGAGCAACCGGGCCAGCAGCCTTTCATTGGCGCCAATGCCGTACATGTCGGCGGTGTCGAGGAAGTTGATGCCGATGTCCAGCGCGTGGTGCAGCACCGCCAGCGACTGCGCATCGTCGGCCGGGCCGTAGAAGTCGGACATGCCCATGCAGCCCAGGCCGAGTGCCGAGACGTCGGGACCGCCAGCGCCCAGGCGGCGGGGCGGGATTTGTGCGGAAACGGCATTAGTCATCGGGGAACTCCTTGTGGTCATCATCGCGCGAGCTGCAAAGGCCCTGTCGAGCCGCCTAGAATGCGCGGCTTCCGAGGAGCGTTGCAACCTCAGCACCTTTTGAGGCCAGGCTCGGAACTCTTCTTGCAACTGCGCTCACCCGCTGGCCGACCGTGCCTGGGTGATGTCCTGATCCCCTCGCGTGCACCAGCGGCTTCATTCGCTTGAAGGAGCTCTGCATGACCGCCAATCTTCCCGCCCACATCGTCAAGGACCTGTCGCTGGCCGACTGGGGACGCAAAGAGATCAAGATCGCCGAGCACGAGATGCCGGCGCTGATGGCCATCCGCAAAGAGTACGCCGCCACGCAGCCGCTGAAGGGCGCGCGCGTCACCGGTTCGCTGCACATGACCATCCAGACGGCCGTGCTGGTCGAGACCCTGCAGGCGCTGGGCGCGCAGGTGCGCTGGGCCAGCTGCAACATCTTCTCGACACAGGACCACGCCGCCGCCGCGCTGGCCGCCGTCGGCACACCCGTGTTCGCCTACAAGGGCGAGACGCTGGAAGACTACTGGGACTACACCCACCGCATCTTCGAATTCGGCGGCAAGGGCGAGCCGGGCGAAGGCCCCAACATGATCCTGGACGATGGCGGCGACGCGACGTTGCTGATGCACCTGGGACAGCGCGCCGAGAAGGACTTGTCCGTGCTGGCCAACCCGAGCAGCGAGGAAGAGCGCATCCTGTTCGCGGCCATCAAGGCCAAGATCGCCACTGATGCCAGCTGGTACACCCGCAAGGCCGCCGAGATCATCGGCGTGACCGAGGAGACGACCACCGGCGTGCACCGCTTGAACGAGATGTCCGCCAAGGGCACGCTGCAGTTCCGCGCGATCAACGTCAACGACTCCGTCACCAAGAGCAAGTTCGACAACCTCTACGGCTGCCGCGAAAGCCTGGTTGACGCCATCAAGCGCGCCACCGACGTGATGGTGGCCGGCAAGATCGCCGTCGTGGCCGGTTACGGCGACGTGGGGAAGGGCTCGGCGCAGGCGCTGCGCGCACTGTCGGCCCAGGTCTGGGTGACCGAGATCGACCCCATCTGCGCGCTGCAGGCCGCGATGGAGGGCTACCGCGTCGTGACGATGGAATACGCCGCCGACAAGGCCGACATCTTCGTCACCGCCACGGGCAACAAGAACGTCATCCGCCGCGAGCACATGGCTGCGATGAAGAACAACAGCATCGTCTGCAACATCGGCCACTTCGACAACGAGATCGACGTCGCGTCCATCGAAGACTGCGGCTGGGACGAGATCAAGCCCCAGGTCGACCACGTCAGCTTCCCCGACGGCAAGAAGATCATCCTGCTGGCCAAGGGCCGCCTCGTGAACCTGGGCTGCGGCACCGGCCACCCGAGCTATGTGATGAGCTCGTCCTTCGCCAACCAGACCATCGCCCAGATCGAGCTGTTCGCCCACCAGGACCGCTACGAAGCCGGCAAGGTCTATGTGCTGCCCAAGCACTTGGACGAGAAGGTCGCCCTGCTGCAGCTGACCACGCTGAATGCACAGCTGTCGACGCTGACCGAGGAACAGGCGGCCTACATCGGCGTGGACAGGGCCGGCCCCTTCAAGGCCGACACCTACCGATACTGAAAAGAGTCGATGCGCGCTGACCAGCTTCTCGTCGCCCAGGGCCTGGCACCCACGCGCTCGGCCGCGCAGCGCCTGATCGGCAACGGCGCAGCCGAATGGGCCTCGCCCACCGGCTGGACCGCGCTGAAGAAGGCGGGCGAGGACCTGCACGAGACAGCGCAGCTGCGCGTCACCGACGACGCGGAGCTGCGCTATGTGTCGCGCGGCGGGCTCAAGCTGGAAGGCGCCATCGCCCGCACGCAGGCCGACATCAAGGGCGTCACCGCACTCGACATCGGCCAGAGCACCGGGGGCTTCACCGACTGCCTGCTTGCCCATGGCGCCAACCATGTCGTCGGTATCGATGTGGGCCACGGCCAGCTGCACGCCCGCCTGCACGACGACCAGCGCGTGACGGCGCTGGAGGGCACGCATGTGCGCGAGCTGGACGTGCTGCGCGCGCACTCGCCGACCGGTGGCTTTCCGCTCATCGTCGGCGATCTGAGCTTCATCTCCATGGTGGGCAGCCTGCCCGAGCTGCTGCCCTGGCTGGAAGTGCACGGCCATCTGCTGGTGCTGATCAAGCCGCAGTTCGAACTGGGGCCGCAGGCCCTGGGCAAGGGCGGCCTCGTCAAGGACCCGGCCGACTACGCCCGCCTCGAAGGCCGCGTGCGCCTGGCCTGCACCGCTTTGGGCCTGCGCGTGCTCGACTACTTCGACAGCTCCATCACCGGCGGTGATGGCAACCGAGAATTCTTCTTGTGGGCCACTCGATGACCACCCCTGTCAGTTTCGAATTCTTCCCCCCCAACACGCCCGTCGGCGTCGAGAAGCTCAAGACCGTCGTGCAGGAGCTGGGCGCGCTCGCGCCCCAATACTTCAGCGTCACCTACGGCGCCGGCGGCTCCACGCGCGACAAGACGCTGGGCGCGGTGATGGACATTGCCGCGGCCGGCTTCGAGGCCGCGCCTCATCTCAGCTGCGTCGGCTCCACGCGAGAGAACATCGCTGAGATCCTGGCCACCTATCGCGCCCAGGACATCCACCGCGTCGTCGCCCTGCGCGGCGACCTGCCCAGCGGCACGGCCACCGCCGGCGAATTCCGTTATGCGTCCGAGCTGGTCAGCTTCATCCGCGAGACGCAAGGCAAGGACTGGCACATCGAGGTCGCGGCCTACCCGGAAGTGCACCCCCAGCAGCGCTACGCCGCCAAGGACATGCAGCACTTCGCCGACAAGATGAACGCCGGCGCCGACGGTGCGATCACGCAGTTCTTCTTCAACGCCGACGCGTACTTCCACTTCGTCGACGAGGCCCGCAGGCTCGGGGTGACGCAACCCATCGTGCCGGGCATCATGCCCTTCCACAACTATGGCCGCATCGCCCAGTTCGCGCAGCGCGACGGCATCGAGATCCCGCGCTGGGTGCAGATGAAGATGGAAGGCTTCATGGACGACACGGCCAGCATCCGCGCGTTCGGCCTGGATGTCGCCGCCAAGCTCTGCGAGCGCCTTATCGCCGGCGGCGCGCCGGGCCTGCACTTCTACACGCTCAACCAGAGCGCGCTGACGCTGGAGTTATGCAAGCGCCTCGGCCTCGATCGTCAGAGCCCCTCGCCCGGTCTGCCTCGCTGAACGCGGGCAAGCCCGGTCGGTCCCCCTTGGGGACGTTGATGCTTGCCGGATCGACCGGCAAGCATCACCCCACGCGGACCGGCTTGGGAGCGGCCCTGCGCTCGGCCCGCAAGTCTGATCCAACGCAAACTCACGACTGACCCGGCTCGCGTTTGAACGCGAGCTTGTGTTGCCTCAAATCGCGCCGGCACGGCGGCGCGTGCAATGTCTCCATCGGGATTCGTCCCATCACCTGGAGTCATTGATGAAGTTCCTCCCCGCCCTGCGCCTGGCCGCCCTGGCCGCTGCCGCACTCAGCCTGCAGCCCGCCCTGGCCAAGGATGGCGACGAAGGCCCGTGGCTGGTGCGCGTGCGCGCCCTGCACCTGGACTCGGCCAACAAGGACGGCACGGGCCTGGGCCTGGGCCTGTCGGTCAACAACAAGACCTTTCCCGAGCTGGACATCAGCTACTTCCTCGCGCCCAACATCGCTGCCGAGCTGGTCCTGACCTATCCGCAAAAGCACAGGCTGTATTCCAACGGCGCCGAGATCGGCTCGCTCAAGCATCTGCCGCCCACGTTGACGCTGCAGTACCACTTCAACCGGACAGGCGGCGTGCGCCCCTATGTTGGCGCGGGCCTGAACTACACCAACTTCTCCAGCGTCAAGTTCGCGCCCGCCGTGCAGGCCGCGCTGAAACCTAGCATCAAGCACAACAGCGTCGGCCTGGCTTGGCAGGCCGGTGCCGACATCGAGATCAGCCCGGGGCTCTCCCTGAACGTCGACCTGAAGAAGGTGGCTCTCAAGACCACCGTGTATTCCGGTGGCGCGGCGGTCGGCAAGTTCAAGGTCGACCCGACGCTGGCGAGCGTGGGCTTGGGCTGGCGCTTCTGATCATGTAAATGCGCGCTTTACATGGCGGGCGGGTTGCCCGCGCATAGAGAATCGCGGCCGTCATGAGCCGCCTACTCCTCGCGCTGGCCGGGTTTTGCGTCAGCGCCGTTTGCACGGCCCAGACCCCGCCCGCCCGCCCTTCTGCCCAGCCCCCGCAATCCGCCCCGGCGGCCAGCGTACCGGCGTCGGCCGCCAGCAGCGCCAACCAGCTCGAACGCGTCGAGGTCAGCAGCGGCCCCACGGCCAACAGCCGGCGCCGTAACAGCACGGCCAGCAAGATCGTCATCGACCGCGAGGACCTGGACAAGTACGGCGACACCGTGCTGGGCGACGTGCTGCGCCGCCTGCCCGGCGTCACCCTTGGTGGCCGCCCGGGCCGCGGCGGCGACATCCGCATGCGCGGCATGGGCAGCGGCTTCACGCAAATCCTGGTGGACGGCGAGCGCGCGCCGGCCGGCTTTGCGGTCGAGGACTTGCCGCCCGACCAGATCGAGCGCATCGAGATCTACCGCGCCCCCACCGCCGAGACCGGTGCGCGGGCCGTCGCCGGCACCATCAACATCATCCTGCGCGAGCCGCTGGTCAAGGCCAACCACGAACTGCGCTTCACGCTGGGCCAGGACCGCAACGAACCGCAGGCCGATTTCAGCTGGACGCGCAATTTGCGCTGGGGCGGCGCCAACAACGACGAGTTCGTTGGCGCGGTGTCCACCAACGGCGGCATCCGGCGGCGCTTCAACAACATCGACTCGGGCAACCGCGTCACCGACACCGAGACTGGCCAGATCGTCGAGGAGACGACGCAGGTCGGCACCAGCGAAGGCAACAGCGCCAACCTCAACGGCAACGCGCGGCTGCGCTGGAAGTACAGCGACACGCTCAGCTTCAACATCTCGCCCTTCTTCGCCTTCTCGCAGAACGAGGGCAGCAGCCAGAGCAACGCCGAGGGCACACGCTTTCGCGACATCAGCGGTGACAACGACGGCCGCATGCACAACGTGCGGCTCAACCTGTCGGCCAACTACCGCCCCAAGGTCGGCGAAAGCTTTGACCTGCGTCTGGGCACGGGTGGCTTCAAGAACACCGGCAACAGCCACCGTCGCGACACGCTGACCGTTGCGGGCGTCACGACCCAGCGCATTCAAGACGACCACAACAGCGTCGAGGAAACGCAAAACAGCCTGGGCGGCAAGTGGAGCCTGAAGACCGCGCAGGAGCACCAGTGGGTCAGCGGCTTCGAGGCCGAGCGCAGCGAGCGCACGCAGGTGCGCGACACGCTCGTCAACGGCCAGGTGCTGCCCGGCCTGGTGAGGTTCGGCAAAACGCTGGGTTCGCGTAACGAGCGCTTCGCCGCCTACACCCAGGACGAGTGGAGCCCCACCAAGCAATGGTCCGTCTACGCGGGCCTGCGCTACGAGCGCATCGAGACCACGGCCGACGCCAGTGGCGTGCTGCCCGAGACGCGCAATGTGTCGCAGGTGGTGTCGCCGCTGTTCCACCTGCTGTGGAAGCCCGCCGCCTTCCCCAAGGACCAGGTGCGCCTGAGCCTGACGCGCAGCTATCGCTCGCCCAACCTCAACGACCTCGTCGCCCGGCCCAGCATCAACGCCACCTACCCCGACGGCCCCAACTACCAGACCCATGCCGACCGCGCCGGCAACCCGGACCTCAAGCCCGAGCTGGCCACCGGCGTCGACCTGAGCCTGGAGCACTGGCTGCCGACCGGTGGCGTCATCTCGGGCACGGCCTTTGTGCGCGACATCAAGAGCCTGATCCGCAGCGAGGTGATGCTGGAGACCGTCTCCTGGGACACGGCCCAGCGCTGGGTCAGCCGGCCGCGCAACATGGAAGGCGCGCGCACCATGGGCGTCGAGTTCGAGTTCAAGGCCCGCATGGACGAACTCTGGGAGGACGCGCCGGCGGAGCTGCAGCTGATGCTGCTGCGCTTCAACCTCGCGGTCTTCGACAGCAAGGTCAAAGGCATCTCCGGTGCCAACAACCGGCTCGACCAGCAGCCGCGCGGCAGCTTGAATTTCGGTATCGACCACCGCTGGAAGGCGCTGGGCCAGAACTTCGGCAGCGGCTTCAACGCCAGCTACGTGCCCGGCACGCGCGTGCAACAGACGCAAACGCTGCGCCGCGACGAGAACGCCCGCCGCCAGTTCGACGCCTACCTGTCGTGGAGCAGCGGCGCGGTGCGCGACGGCATCAACTGGCGCCTGTCCATGGCCAACCTGCTGCCGCGAGATGCCGAGGCGCGCTCTGAGGGCATCAGCAGCAACAGCGTCACCCAGCACGAATACCTGACCGAGAGCTGGTCGCGCAACAAGACCTTCCGGGTGATCTCGCTGCGGGCCGACATGCGCTTTTGAGCGCGCCGAGAATGCGGCCATGACGCGCCGCATCCTCTTCTTCTGCATGGGCAACATCTGCCGCAGCCCGACGGCTGACGGCGTCATGCGCGCCAAGCTGAAGGCGGCGGGGCTGGACATCGAGGTCGACTCCGCTGGCACGCACGGTTATCACATCGGCGCGCCGCCCGACGAACGCAGCCAGGAGCACGCCGCCAAACGCGGCTACGACCTGAGCCCGCTGCGCGCCCGCAAGCTGCTGGCGGCGGACTTCGAGCGCTTCGACCTCGTGCTGGCGATGGATGCTGACAACCTTGCCCATGCCGAACGCCTTTGCCCGCCGGCGCAGCGCCATCGCCTGAAGCTGCTGCTGGACTACGCGCCGCATACCGGCAAGCAGCATGTGCCCGACCCCTACTACGGTGGCGCGGCGGGTTTCGACGAGGTGCTGGACCTGGTGGAAGCCGCCTGCGACGGATTGATCGCCACGCTGCGCAAGCGCTGAACCAGCGGCGGTGACAGCGAGTTTCCGGGGGTAAGCCTGATTTGTTCGCCAGGCGAACAAATTACGATTGCCGGCACATCTAACGAGACGGTGCCGGAGACATGAACCCCATCAAGCCCTTGCTGGGCGCTGCCCTGCTGGCGCTCGCCAGCGCATCGGCCCAGGCCGCGCCGCCGGCCCATGCGCCCTACCACTGGCGGCCCGTCGCCATCGTCGGCGGCGGCTTTGTCGACGGCATCGTCTTCCAGCCGGCGGTGCCGGGCCTGACATATGCCCGCACCGACATGGGCGGCGCCTACCGCCGCGACACGGCCACCGGCCCCTGGCAACCGCTGCTGGACTGGCTGCCGCTGGCCGAAGTCAACCTCATGGGTGTCGAGAGCCTGGCCGTCGACCCGAACAACCCCGACGCGCTCTACCTCGCCTGCGGCACCTACACGAACCCCGCCGTGCCCAACGGCGCGGTGCTGCGCTCGAAGGACCGCGGCCGCACCTTCCAGCGCACCGACCTGCCCTTCAAGCTCGGTGGCAATGAGGGCGGGCGCGGCAACGGCGAGCGCCTGGCGGTGGACCCCAACGACGGCCGCGTGCTCTACCTCGGCAGCCGCCAGGCCGGCCTCTGGCGCAGCACCGACGCGGCCGCCAGCTTCCAGCGCGTGGATGCCTTTCCCGACTCGGCCTGGCGCCGCGACGCCGCTGACGGCCCGCTGCCGAGCTGGGGCGGCAGCGATGGCAAGGCGACCATCAACTTCGTGCTCTTCGACCCCGCAAGCGGCACACGCGGCCAGCCCAGCCGCACGATCTACGCCGGCGTGTCGGTCGTCGGTCGGCCCGGCCTGTGGGTCAGCCGCGATGCCGGCGCCAGCTGGCAGGCCGTGCCCGGCGCGCCCACACAGCACCGCCCGATGCGGGCGTCGCTGGCCAGCGATGGGCACCTGTACGTCGCCTACGCCAGCGATCCCGGCCCGCACCGCATGAAGGACGGCGCCCTGTGGCGCTACGACGTCGCCAAGCAGGCCTGGGCCGACATCACCCCCGAGCGCCCCAGCGCCACCAAGCCCTTCGGCTATGCGACCGTGACGGTCGACCCGGCCCACCCGCAGCGCCTGCTCGCCAGCACCGCCGGCCGCCCCGGTGGGGACGAGCTCTTCCGCAGCACGGACGGCGGCGCCACCTGGCAGCCGCTGTTCAATCGCGCCAGCTTCGATGCCGCGTTTGCGCCCTACGCCGCGGACACCCACCTGCACTGGCTCTACGATGTCAAGATCAACCCCGCCAACCCTGACCACGCGCTGTTCACCACCGGCTACGGCGGCTGGGAGACGCTGGACCTGACGCAGGCCGACGCCGGCAAGCCGACGCACTGGCGCATCATGGCCACCGGCATCGAGGAAACGGTCGCGCTGGCCCTGCACAGCCCGACCCAGGGCGTGCCACTGGTGACGGCCATCGGCGACTACTCGGGCTTCGTGCATGCCGACCTCGACAAGCCCGCACCCGGCAACCCCAAGCCGCCCTTCTTCGGCAACACGCACGACGTGGCTGGCGCTGAAGCCGCGCCCGAAGTCATCGTGCGCATCGGCAACGCACGCGACGGCGGCAAGAACCTGGGCTACTCGCTGGACGGCGGCAAGACCTGGCACCAACCCGCCACCGTCCCCGCTGCCAAATCGGGCGACGGCCACGTTGCCGTGTCCGCCAACGGCCAGGCCTGGATCTGGACACCCAAGGGAAGCACGCCCCACGTCAGCCATGACCGCGGCGACAGCTGGACGGCCGTGAAAGGCCTCCCCGCCGGCACCCGCGTCATCGCCGACCGCGTGAACCCGCGGCGCTTCCACGCGATGGCGCTGTTCGACGACAAGATCTATGCGAGCGACGACGCGGGGCTCAGCTTCAGCGCCCGACCCCTCGCCCTGCCTGACGGCCCCGTCACCCGCGCCACGACCGGCAGCCACAACCTCACCGGCCGGGGCGACAGCCGCGGCGGCCAGGACCGCCTCTACGCCACGCCGGGTCGCGAAAGCGATCTGTGGCTGGCCGCCTTCCACGGGCTGTACCGCGCTGGCGACGGCAAGGCCTTCAAGCGCCAGCCCGCCGTCACGCAGATCCACGCCTTCGGCTTCGGCCGCGCGGCGCCCGGCGCTGCGGAGCCCGCCTTGTATCTCGTCGGCACCGTCTCGGGCCAGTACGGCGTCTTCCGCTCGACCGACGGGGCAGCGACCTGGCGGCGCATCAAGGACGACGCGCATCAGTGGGGGCTGATCCTGCATGTCAGCGGCGACCCCAAGGTCTACGGCCGCGTCTACGTCGGCACGCATGGGCGGGGTGTGCTCTACGGCGACCCCAGGCCCTAGCAACGTGACAGCCGCTAGCGTTTGACAGGCGGCGCCAGCCGCCGCAACGACGACTTGAGCAGCCGGTCCTCCGCGTCGAACAGCGTGACCAGCTCCAGCTGCCGGGGCTGATCCGGCGTGCCGATCTCGTGCAGGTGCCGTTGCAACCGCCGGCCCGATTCGAAACGCAGGTCGTCGCGCGCCGCGCCCATGCGCTCGGCCACCTCGGCCGGCGACAGGCCGGGTGACAAGGCCAGCGCCGCCTTGGCCCAAGACTGCGGCAGCGCCTGCACGGCCGGGTCGGGCGGGGCGGGCGGGTCGTCCATGGCCTCGAAAACCACCCGCGTGTCGTCCGGCCAGCTGGTGTCGCCGATGGGCAGCCGAAACATGCGCTCGCGCAGCGAATAGCCCCAGTCGTAGTCCGGCCCGCCGTCGTCGCGCAGGCCGTGCAGCAGGCGCGCGCCGAGCACCCGCCGGCGCTCGCCATGCACCAGCGTCACCGCAAAGACCGGCCGGTCGGCGAAGTTGCTGGGGCTCCAGTCCGGGTCCCAGCAGTCATCGAAGCTGAAGGACAGCAGCCCGCCGAACCAGCTGCTGCCACGCGCCACGCCGCTGCCGAAGCCGACGCGGCATTGCAGCCGCAGGTCGCCCAGGCGGCGCTCGCCTTCGGCCACGCCAGGCGTGCGGATGTCGGGCCGCCAGGTCACGCGGCCATCGCCCAGGCGGCTGCGCAGCTCGATGCGTTCATCCAGCACGCGCCAGGCGGGGTCGATGACGAAGCGGTCCTCGTCGTCCAGCGGCACCGGCTGGCGGCCCGCCGGCGTCACCAGGGCCAGCTCAAGGCGCTGCGCGCTCTCCGCCTGGGTGCGCGCATAGACCTTGAACTTCAGCGCAGCGGCGGGCGCCAGCGCGTGGTACTTCTCGAACAGCGCCTGGGCCTTGAAGAGCTGGGCCAGCGTCTTCTTCTCGCGCGCGATGGCCGCCTCGCCCTGCACCTCGACACGGCCGAGTTGCGCGTCCGCGGCCCACGCACCGGCGGCACCGACTGCCATGCAAAGCAAGCATGCACCCCTCATGGATCGAAGCGCTTCAGGTAGGCGCGCAGTGGCTCCAGGTCCATCTCTGCGCGACGGACATCAACGTCGTCGGGGTCGGCCCATCTGTACCGCGCCAATCTTCCGTCCGGGCCGGGTTGCAATTGACTGCCGTAGCGCTGCGGTCGCCCTTGAATCATGTCGACGCGGTCCTCGCTGAGCGCCAGATTGGACCGTTGAATTTCTCCCGCCGCCGCCGCCGCACGCAAGCCCGGCATGTGCTGCGCCATCAGGTCCGGTGAATGCTGAAGCAGCAGCCACACGGCGCCGACGCCATCGATACCCACCTCGGCAGCCGTGGGGATACCACGCGTCTCCAGCAGACGCTTGAGTTCGGACGCATGGACCGCGTCTGCTTCCATCAACGCGCGCTCTGCCTCCTGAATGCGCGTCTGATCGGCCTGGGTCTGCGCGGCCTCAAGGGCGCGGCGCACCTGCTGATCACGCCGGACCATCGCTGCCAAGCTCTGCTGCAAGTCTGCTTCGGCACCCTTCAACGGCAGCATGCGCAGAATGCGTCCCGGCGCCGTGGCGTCGACTACGCGGATTGCCACGGAGCGCGCCTCAGACGACTCAGCCTTCACCCAGAAGGCCCCCGGCGGAAGCACGATCCGGCAGACGCCATTGCTGCCCCTGCCAATGATCTCCGCACCGCTGTAGTCTTCCCGGACCGCCTTGACGATGGTGTCAGGGACCGCTTGGCCGCTGTAGCCTGGACAAGGGAGCACGAGTTCCGCGCTCGCCGCCGCCGCGGCGGCGCCACTCGCCAAGACGAGGCTTGCTGCGCACTTCAGCACCGCTTGCACGCGTCACCCCACTGCGAACGCGTCCCGTGTCAGGTTCTCCGGCGCCTCGCCGGCGGGGCGGCAGGCCACGTCGTCCTCGATGCGGATGCCGCCGTAGCGCGACAAGCGCTCGACGCAGTCCCAGTCGACGTTCGCGCCCTGCGGCGACGCGCGCAGCTGGCGCAGCAGCGTCGGGATGAAGTAGAGCCCCGGCTCGATGGTCACCACCATGCCGGCCTGAAGCGGCCGTGTCAGGCGCAGGTAACGGTGGCCCTCGGGCTTGTCGGCCACGCCGCCGGTCTCGCTGGCCATGAAACCGCCGACGTCATGCACCTGCAGGCCCAGCAGGTGGCCGATGCCATGCGGGAAGAAGGGCTTGGTGACGCCCTCTTCCACCATGGCCTCCTCGCTCATGTTGACGACGCCCGCCCCGCGCAGCACGCGGGCGATGCGGCGGTGGGTACTGAGGTGGATGTCGCGGTAGTCGACGCCCTCACGCACTTGGTCGACTAGGCCGAGTTGTTCACGCTCCATTGCCGCGACCAGCGCCGCGAATTCGTCATGGCCGGGCGCGACCCAGGTGCGTGTGATGTCGCTGGCATAACCGTTCACCTGCGCGCCAGCATCGATGAGGAAGCTGCGCACTTCGGCCGGCGGGCTCTCGTCCTGGTATTGGTAGTGCAGTACCGCCGCATGCTCGTTGAGACCGACGATGTTGCTGTAGGGCAGGTCGCGGTCGGTGTGGCCAGTGGCGAGCAGGTAGGCGCGATGAATGCCCGCCTCGCTCTCACCGCGCAGGAAGGCCGCGCGCGCTGCGTTGTGCCCTGGCACAGCGCGGCGCTGGGCGGCGCGCATCTGGGTCAGCTCATACGGGCTCTTCACGCCGCGCGCCCAGTGCAGCAGGTTGAGCAGCGGCTCGGGATTGTTGGGCAGCAGCCCAGGCAGGGCCGCGTCGGGCTCGCCGAGGATGGCGGAGCGCGGCGTGACTACATCGGCCAGCGCCTTGGCCGCATCTTCGGGCTCGCGGATGACGACGAGCTCGACGGCATCCACCCATTCACCGCTGGGCGCGCTCGGCGGCACATGCCAGTAGTCGTCGGGTTGGTAGTAGACGACGCGCGGCTTCCTGCCGGGCCTGACCGCCAGCCAGGAGTGCGGGTGATTCGTCAGCGGCAGCCAGTGTTTGAAATGCGGGTTGGGCTGGAAGAGATAGGGGCGGTCGTCGAGGAAGGCGTACTTCTCGATGCCGGAGGCGATCAGCAGCATGTCGAAGCCGGTTCGCTCCAGCGCGGATTCCGCCTGGCGTTGCAGCGTGGCGAGATGGTCGAGGTAAAGGCTCATGCGGCGGTCCTGGATCTCAGCGGTTTCGGCTTGCAGCTTGGGGCATCGCTTGTGGCGATACGGTGGACTTTGGATTGTCTGGCAGACGCCGCCGCCGCAAAGACGCGAGCACTTTCCAGGCGGCAGCAGGGCCCCGCAATGCTCGCAGCCCGGACGCAACGCCAACTGGGTCAGCGGCTCTTGCGGTAAGGCTCGTCCTCGACGATGAAGTCCTGCTCCCGCAGCGCGTCCGCCACCCAGTCCTCCACCGCCGGATGCGCCAGCAGCGCGTCGCGATAGGCCGCTGCCGCCTCGGATACCGGCAAGCCAAATCGGCTCAGCCGCACGGCGACCGGCGCAAAGTAGGCATCCGCCGCGCTGAAGGCGCCGAACAGGAAGGGGCCGCCGCTGCCGGCCAGCGCATCGCTCCAGGCCGCATCCAGCCTGGCCACATCGGCACGCAGCGCCTCGTCCTCGGCCCACAGCCTGGCGCCGACATCGGGGAAGAACACCTCGATGTTCATCGGGCAGACGGTGCGCAGCCGCATGAAGCCGGCATGCATCTCCGCACACAGGCTGCGCGCCCGGGCGCGGGCCTTCACGTCGCGCGGCCAGATGGCGTGCTCGGGATGGCGGTCGGCGATGTACTCGGTGATGGCCAGCGTGTCCCACACGGTGAAGCCGTCATCCTCGACGATGACCGGCACGCGCTTGGTGGGCGTGATGCCCGAGATGACGCGGCTCCATTCAGAGCCCTCGCTGAAGTCGAAGCGTAGCTTGACCTCGTCGACGGGAATGCCGAAAGCCGCCAGCAGGACGCCGCTGCGCATGGACCAGGACGAGTAGTTCTTGTTGCCGATGTAGAGCTTCATGGGACCTTTCATTCATGGGGGCCGTGCAAGCTTATGCCGGCGCGCGGCGGCCGGCGGTGAGCAATCCGCATGGCATTGATGCGCGACGCAGCGATGTCATGTCGGGCGACTAGGCTGCGACGCCTTTGCAGGCATGCGCATTGCCGCGAGTCCCTCCCCCTCACGTCATGAAGGCCGACCCATGGACATCCTGCCCAAACCCCTGGTGGCTTCGCTGGCCCTCGCTGTGTCGGCGCTCGCCCTCCCACCGGCGCATGCCGACCCGCTCGTCTATCTGGGCCAGCAGATCGTCGAAACCGGCCGGCAGTTCGGCGGCACGGCGGTGGGCGGCCTGTCCGGCATCGACTACAACCCGCTGACGCAGCGGCACTTCGCCATCAGCGACGACCGCAGCGCCCTCAACCCGGCGCGCTTCTACGAGCTGTCGCTGGACCTGGCGCAGTTCCAGCGCAGCGCCACGCCGGGCAGTCTGGGTGTCAGCTTCCATGCGGTGACGAGCATCGCCAACGTCGACGGCCTGCCCTTCGGCACCAACCAGGTCGACCCGGAGGGCATTCGCTACGACGCGGCGCGCGGCCAGCTCTATTGGAGCAACGAAGGTCAACGCACGTCGGCCGGCTTCCAGGACCCTACCGTGCGCAGCATGAGGCTCGACGGCAGCTACGTCAGCACCTTTGCCGTGCCGACCCACTACAAGCCGGCCGGCTCCAGCGGTGGCCTGAACGCCGGTGACACCGGCATCTACAACAACCTCGCCTTCGAGAGCCTGACCCTGTCGCGCGACGGCAAGACGCTGTGGACTGCCACAGAGAACGCCTTGGCCCAGGACGGCCCGCCCAGCAGCGTGACCCACGGCAGCCGCGCCCGCCTGCTGGGCTTTGACGCCGCCACCGGCCTGGCCGGCGCGGAGTATGTGTACGACGTGTCCCCGGTGGCCCTGCCGCCGATCTTCCCCGGCCTGTTCGCCACCAACGGCCTGG
Organism: Pelomonas sp. Root405; assembly: GCF_001425165.1. Classification (GTDB taxonomy): domain Bacteria; phylum Pseudomonadota; class Gammaproteobacteria; order Burkholderiales; family Burkholderiaceae_C; genus Pelomonas. Next base: position 221,473 of record NZ_LMDU01000001.1, on the reverse strand, counting down.
CCGACATGCTCGCCATCGGTGACCGCCAGTTCATCACCATCGAACGCAGCTTTGCCGTCGGCGCGGCCACACCCGGCGTGGCGGCCACCACCAACGGACAGCCCACCGGCAACACCATCCGCCTCTTCTATGCCGATGCGCGCGGGGCGACCGATGTGTCGGGCCTGACCTCGATTGCCGGCGCAGCGGTGACGGCCGTCAAGAAGGAGTTGCTGCTGGACCTGTCGACGCTCAAGCACGACGACGGCAGCGCGCTCGCTCTCGACAACATCGAGGGTCTGACGCTGGGCCCGGTCATCGATGGCAAGCAGACGCTGATCCTGGTGTCCGACAACAACTTCGGCGGCAGCCAGTTCACCCAGTTCGTCGCGCTGTCGATCAATGCGCCCATCCCCGAGCCGCAGACCTATGCCCTGCTGCTGGCCGGCCTGGCACTGGTGGCCGGTGCGGCCCGCCGCTGCGCATAAAGAAAGTATTTCGGGCAGAGCGCCGGGCCGCCCCAAGCCGGCCCGCGCTGGCGATGTGCTTGCGGCTCGATGCCGCAAGCATCGCCGTCCCCCAGGGGGCTGAGGCCGGACACATCACATCCAGTGGATGTGATGTGCCTGCCGAAGGGCTGCGGCACTGCCGCAGCGCGGTCTGCAAGACCGACTGGGCTTGCCGGCGTTCAGCCGGGCAAGACCGGGCGAGGGGCTTCAGTTCAGCGCCTGGCGCGCCAGGCGTTCAGCCGGGCGACGCCGGCGCCAGGCGCCAGGTAAGTCGGCAGCACCGCCTCCAGCGAGGCCGGGGTGATCCCAAGCTCGGCCAGGCCGGGCAGTTGGCCGCTCGGCACATTGGGCACGGAAAGCGACGCCAGGTTGTCACGCGACAGCAGCGGCTCGCCAGGCAGGCATTCCATGGCCAGCGCCTGCAGCGTGGCCAGCGGGCCGGGCAGGGCCAGCACGGTGCGTTCGTGGCCGGCGGTGCGGCCGGCAAGGCGCACCAGTTCGGCCAGCGTCAGCTCGCGCGGGCCGGCGATCTCGAAGGTCTGGCCGATGGTGTCGCGGCGCATCAGCACCTCGACGATGGCGCGTGCCAGGTCTTGCACCCAGACCGGTTGCAGCCGTGCGCCGGAGCCGGCCAACGGCATCAGCGGGAACAGGCCCTGCAGCCGGGCGAACAGGTTGACGCTCTTGTCGCCGTCGCCGAAGACGAGCGACGGGCGCAGCAAGCTCAGCTCCAGCGCGCCGGTCTGGGTGGCGACCTGCAGCACGGCCTCGCCGGCGGCCTTGCTGCGCAGATAGCGCGAGGGCGCGTGCTCAGCCACGCCAAGGGCGCTGACATGCACGAGGCGGCGCGGGCCGGCCGCGCCCATGGCGGCGGCAATGCGCCTGGGCAGCTCCACGTGCACATGTTCGAAGGCGGCGGCATTCCCTTGCAGGATGGCGACGAGGTTGACGACGGCGTGATGACCAGACAGCAGCGTGGCCAGGTCGCGGAAGACATCGGCCTGCAACACGGTCACGCCGGGCAGGCTTTGCAGGTCGCGCGCATGGGCCAGGCGGCGCGTCGGCACGGTGATGCGCACGCCGGCGCCCAGCCGGCGCATCAGCTGCTCGCACAGCGCGCGGCCGACAAAGCCGCTGCCGCCCAGAACCAGGACCGAAAAGCTCATGACTTGGCATCCCCCGCCGCCGCCGGCGGCACATCGCTGACATCTGCGGCGCGCATGCCGGCCGGGCCGACGCTGGCGCCGAGGCGCTCGCGCACGCGCGTGGCCGGCAGGCCCAGCACCTGGGCGTAGACCGCGCCGCCGAGCAGCACCTTGCGCACATAGTCGCGCGTCTCGGTGAAGGGAATGTTCTCGGCCCAGATGGCCGCGTCGATGACGGGGCCATCGCGCCAGCGCGCCGGGCGGCCGGGGCCGGCGTTGTAGGCGGCCGCGGCCAGGGCCTGGGCGCCGTCGAAACGGTCCAGCACCAGCTTCAGGTAATGGGTGCCGATGCGGAGGTTGAAGTCGCGGTCGTGGATGCGGGCGGGGCTGTAGTCCAGGCCGGCCTTCTTGGCCGTCCACTTGGCCGTGGCGGGCATGACCTGCATCAGGCCCGACGCGCCGACATGGGAACGCGCGTCCAGCACGAAGCGCGATTCCTGGCGGATCAGGCCGTAGACATAGGCCGGGTCCAGGCCGGCGTTCTGCGCCTCGCGCTGAAGTTCGGTGCGGAACGGCAGGGGGTAGCGCTGGGCGATGTCGATCTCGGTCTTGGTGCGCTCGCTGGTGTTGATGCAGCGGTCCCAGACCTCGCGGTCGCAGGCTTCCTGGGCGGCGGCCAGCAGGGCGCGGTCGCCCATGCCGCGCAGCGAGAAATTCCACTCGCGCACGCCCTCGCTGCGCAGGCCGAACTCGATGAGCTGCAGGCCGCGCGTCAGGCCGGGGTGTTGGCGGGCGGCGCGGCGCTCCTCGGCGGTCAGCGGCGCGGGGGGGGATGGCAGCGGCGTCGGCAGGCCGAGGTCCTCGGCGGCCAGGCGGCCGAAGTAGTTCAGCGGCCCGTATTGGGGCGACGCCACCATCGCGGCGAGCTGGGCGCGTGCCGTCGGCGCATCGCCCTGCATGCGCGTCGCGCGGGCCTTCCAGTAGACCCAGGCCGGGTCGCGCTGCTCGGCCGGGCTCATCTTCTCGATGGCGCGCAGCGCGACGGCCGGCTGCTTGGCGCGCAGCGCGGCGCGCGCGGCCCAGGCCAGCGTGTCGTCGCTCCAGTCCAGCTCGGCCGCCAGCTTGGCGGCGCGCTCGAAGGCGGGCATGGCGTCGTCGCGCAGGCGCAGCGCCGACTGGCGGCCGATCTGTGCCCACAGCCAGGCCTGCAGGTCGGCGGGCAGGCGGCTCCATTTGTCGCCCAGCAGGTCGCCGGCCTGCTCGGGGTCGTTGGCCGCGACGCGGGCCAGGGCCAGCGCCGTCAGTTCCGCTTCCGCGCGCGGTGAGGTGCGGGCCTTGCGCGTCAGGTAGCGGCCGGCGTTGTCCTGCAGTTCGGCCAGTTTCTGATCGAAGGGCTTGCTGCCCAGCAGCGCGACGGCCTGGCGCGCGGCGCGCGGGCGGCTCTGCTCGATCGCCAAGCGCGCCTTGGCCCAGACAGTGTCGGGCTTGAACTGGCCGGCCTCCAGCATGGCCTTGGCCAGCTGCTGGCAACCGTCGTCGCCGTCCTTCTGGCCCATCCAGGCTTCCCGGGCAGTGTCGGTGGCGACCTTGCTGCCGGCCGCATGGTCGGCCAGCAGTGCATAGCAGGCCACCTCGCGGTCATCGCGCATCTGGTAGGGCACATGGTCGCGCCGGAAGTTGGCCCAGTCGCGGCGGCGGCCCAGTTCCAGGAGCCAGTCGTTGCGCAGCCGGTCCTCGACATAGCTGCCGGGGTAGCGCGCATAGAAGGCATCCATGTCGGGCTGGCGGATCTCGGCCATGCGCGCGTTCAGGTCGAAGTAGTCGACCCAGCCGGCCAGCGGATCGTTCTGGCGGCGCGCGGTGTCGGCAAGCGACGCCAGCCGCGGGCGGTCGCGCTTGACCCAGGCCTCACGGGCCTGCACGGCCAGGTCGCCCGGCCCCGGTTGTGCCCCGCATCCCAGGGCCCACATCAGGCTCATCCCGAGCCACCACTTCACCGCCGTCATGCCTACTACCTCTGCGTCCGGCGCTCACGCCCACCGGACGAATTTAACCCAGGGGGAATCCCTATTGGTTCCAGCCCTCGATCTCGAAGCGCAGGCGGCCGCGGATGCCGGGGTTGCTGGGCTTCATCTTGCCGTTGGCGCCGACGGTGCTGCTGTCGAAGGGCACGCTGACCTCGATGCGACCGGACTTCAGCTGGGTGGCCTTGATCTCGGTGTCGGCCATGGACACGCCGGCGTCCTGCCAGGCGTACTTGACTTTCCAGTCCTCGCCTTCCTTGGCCGGGGGCACCATCTCCAGGATCAGCGCATTGCGGAACAGATAGCCGCCCTCAAAGTGCTCGTTGAGCCACAGCCGCTTCTCGATCTCGTAGTCGGGCACGCGCACGCCCAGCGTCATGCCGTAGGCCAGTGACTTGCGTTGCATGTTGACCCGCGCGCGGTTGGCCAGGAAGACCGAGCTGAGGTAAAGGCTGGCGTTCTTCTGCCAGTCGGCATGGGCCACGCAGGCGACCGAGTCCTCCTCGGTCGTGCGCCGGGTCAGGTACCAGAGCTTGCCGCGCGGCGAGGCCAGCACCTCGATCTGGTAGAGGGCGTTGACGGCCCGCCCGGCGTCGGCCTCCGCCTGCACCTTGTCGGGCAGGCGGATGTCCTCGATCTCCAGCCACAGATCCACGCGCACGTCGCCGAACAGGAAGCGCGCCAGGTTCTGGAAGCCCTCCTCGCTGTTGACGATGCCGAAGTAACCCGAGTGGGCGCGGTAGACGACCGCCTTGGCGCATTGCTGTGTGATGTTGTTCTTGGCGTCCAGGCCGCACAGCGTCGCGTTCTCGATCTTGACCAGGCCGTCGCTGCCATGGCCGACGAAGCTGCGCGACATGCCGGCGGCGGCCTCGTAGTCCAGCCGGTTGCTGCCCACCAGCGTGAAGATGCGGCGCGACGGGAAGCGCGCCTCCGGCACCAGGTCCACGCGCTTGTGCTTCTTGGCGGCAGCGGCCAGGTCCAGGTAGTCCGGCATGCGCTTGTCGCGGTCGAAGTTGGAGATGTCGTTGACGCCCAGCCACGACGGAATGTTCTGGCCCAGCACGTCGATGCCGTTGTGCGGCGTGGCATAGGTGAAGAACTTGTCGACATGCTGGACCACCTTCTCGGTATCCAGCGCCGGGTTTTGCAGGAAGGCGCGGCAGACCAGGCCGCCCATGGAATGCGCCACCAGGTAGCAGCGGAAATCGGCCGGCTTGATCTTGTTGTCGGGGTTCTTGCAGACCAGGTCGCGCACGCGGGCCACCAGCTTGGACAGGCCCTTGGCGAAGTCCTCGATCTCCGGCGTCTTGCCGTTGCCGAGATGGGTGGAGGCGGCGTCGTAGTAGCGGTAGATGACGATGCAGCGGTTGCCCAGCTTGTTGCCGGTGGGCTTGCCCATGGAGTCGAGCTCCCACTCGTCGTCGATGATGTCGTAGCCGTCCTCGTAGACGTCCTGGTACTGGTACTCCGACGCCAGCCGCACGACGGGCGACTCGAAGACGTACTTGCGCGGGCGCTCGGTCTTGTTGGGCACGGCTCGGTACATGGTCGAGCCGAGGTTGAAGCCGCAGAAGGGGTCGGCCGCGGTCTCATCGATCTCGCCACGCGACATCGCATAGCCGCGCACGTAGATGATGGGGTGGTAGGGGGCGTCGGGCGTGGGCATGGGCGGCTTCCGTGGTGGAGACGAAAGACGACCATAGCCCCTGACAGCGCCTGGTGAGCAGCGCGACAACCAGGAACGTCCCCAGCCCTGAGGACCGACACGCGCCCTGGGTTTTAATTGGCCGATGACCGCTGCCCACCCCGACCGCCCGACCCTGCGCCGCGAGCTGCTGGCCGCGCGCCGCGACTTTGCGGCCAGCCCGGCCTTCCAGACCGCGCAGGCCGCCCTCACCCAAGCGCTGCCCGAGCTGCTGGCGCAGCTGGAGCCCGAGCTGCTGGGCGTGTACTGGCCGCTGGCGGGCGAGTTCGACCCCGGCGAACTGCCCTACCCGCGCGCGCTGCCGTTTGCGCGCCGCGAACCGGCCGAGATGGTGTTCCGGCGCTGGGACGGCAGCGCACCCGCCGCGCAGGACGAGTGCGGCATCGCGACATCCAGCGGCGCGGTTGCCGTGCCCGATGTCGTGCTGGTGCCCTGCGTCGGTTTCACGCGCGAAGGATTTCGCCTGGGCTACGGCGGCGGCTATTTCGACCGCTGGATGGCGGCGCATCCCGGAGTGACGGCCATCGGCCTGGCCTGGTCGGGCAGCGAGACGCATTTCGCCGTCGAGGCGCATGACCGCGCGCTGACCCTGATCCTGACCGAGCGCGAGCTCGTCACGCCGGATTGAGGCGGACATGCACGAGAACATGACCTTGATCTCCACGCTGGCCGCCGCCTTTGGTCTGGCCCTGGTGCTGGGCCTTCTGGCGCAATGGGCGCGGCTGCCGGCGCTGGTGGGTTATCTGCTGGCCGGCGTGCTGATCGGGCCGCACACGCCGGGCTTCGTCGGCGACGTGCACCTGGCCCAGCAACTGTCCGAGGTCGGCGTGATGCTGCTGATGTTCGGCGTGGGTCTGCATTTCTCGGTCGGCGACCTGATGTCGGTCAAAAACATCGCCCTGCCCGGCGCGCTGGTGCAGATGGCCGCGGCAACGGCCATGGGCGCGGCGATGGCGCACGGGTGGTGGGGCTGGGACGTGGGCGCGTCGCTGATCTTCGGCCTGGCGCTGTCCGTCGCCAGCACGGTGGTGCTGCTGCGCGCGCTGGAGTCGCGCTCGCTGCTGCATACCGGCAATGGCCGCATCGCGGTCGGCTGGCTGGTCGTGGAAGACCTGGCCATGGTGCTGGCGCTGGTGCTGATCCCGGTGCTGGGTGGCAAGGGCGACGGCGGGTCTGAAGGCAATCTGGCCGTCACCATCGTCACCACGCTGCTGGCCGTCGCAGCCTTCGTGGCCGTCATGCTCATCGCCGGCCGGCGCCTGTTGCCGTGGATGTTGTGGCAGGTCAACCGCACCGGCTCGCGCGAGCTGTTCACGCTGGCCACGGTGGCGGCGGCCATCGGGCTGGCGGTGGGGGCGGCGGCGCTGTTCGGGGTCAGCGTCGCGCTGGGCGCTTTCTTCGCCGGCCTGGTGCTGCGCGAGTCGGCCTTCAGCGAGCGTGCCGCGCATGAGAGCCTGCCGCTGCGCGACGCCTTCGCGGTGCTGTTCTTCGTCGCCGTCGGCATGCTGTTCGACCCGCTCATCCTCATCGAGCGGCCCATGGCCGTGCTGGCGACCGTGGCCGTCATCCTGGTCGGCAAGACGGTGGCGGCGGGCGTGCTCGTGATCCTGCTGAAGTACCCGCTGTCCACGGCGCTGACCGTGGCCGTCAGCCTGGCGCAGATCGGCGAGTTCAGCTTCATCCTGATGGGCCTGGGCCAGAGCCTCAACCTCATTCCGCCGGAAGCGACCAGTCTCGTCGTCGCCGGCGCCATCGTGTCCATCGCGCTGAACCCCGTGCTGTTCGCGGGCGTGGAGCCCTTGCGCAACTGGGTGCTGAAGCGCTCCGCCTGGGCCCGCCAGCTGGAGGCGCGCGACGACCCGCTGGCCGAGTTGCCAGCCGACACGCCCGAGAGCGCGCTGGCCGGGCAGATCGTGCTGGTGGGCCACGGCTCCCTCGGTGCCGCGCTGCGGGAACGGCTGAGCGCGCGGCCGGTCGTCGTCGTCGACAGCGATCGCGACATCGTCGAGCGGCTTCGCGCCGCGGGCCAGGCGGCTGTGCTGGGCGAGGCAGCCGAGGCGATGACGCTGGTGCAGGCCCACATCGCGCAGGCCGCCTGGCTCGTCGTCACGGTGACCGACGTGCGCGGCGTGCCCGCCATGCTCGCCATCGCGCAGCAGCTCAACCCGACGTTGAAGAGCGCGGTGGTGGCACGCACGGACGAGGAAGCGCAGTGGCTGCGCGACACCGGCGTGACGCGAGTGCTGCGCGCCCATGCGGCGCTGGCGGACGCGCTGGCGCACGCGGTGTCGGCCGAAGCAGCCTAGGCGTTGGTGAACCGCCGGGAAGGCGGCAGCGTCTCAACGGCGTCTCGACGCCATGAAGCGCGGGTTGCGCAACAACGCCGCGGAGATCAGCGACACCAGCAGCCCGACGGGCACGATCTCCGCCATCGTCATCGGGAAGCGGTACAGCGGGTTGGCGTACAGGCGCTTGAACTCGTCCATCTCGGCGGCCAGCTTGGCAAGCTCGGCCTCGGGCAGGCCCTTGGCCTTGCCCTGCGCCAGGTAGACCTTGGCCCATTCGGTGCCGAAGTCCATCTTCGTGACGGCCAGCGTCACCTCCCAGGCCGCGGCATAGACGACGCCGGCGGTCAGGCTGATGCCCAGGCCGAGCAGGAAGGCCGGCCAGAAGCGGATGACGCCACCCAGCTCGCTGTCGCGGCGGCGCTTGATTGCGACGAAGACGAGGGTGAGGGCCACCAGCATGATCAGGTAACCGATGACCATGCCGTGTTCCGGCGGCGCGCCCCGGTTCAGGACGATCAGCGCGAACAACGGCACGCCGGCAAGCAGACCGGCGGCAACGCCGAAGGACAGGACGGTTTTCAGCATGGGGACCTCATGGCAGCGTGGAAGATGCCGCCATGAAACGATGTTCGGGCCGCCAGGGCCATCGGACAAATGGGTGATTTCGCTGAAATCAGCCCTTCAACGCAACAAACCGAGCTCGCGCGCTTTCAGGATGGCCTCGGTGCGGCGCCGGGCGTCGAGCTTTTCGTACAGCCGGGTCACATGCGTCTTGACCGTGTGCGGCGACACATGCAGGCGCTCGGCGATCTCCTTGTTGGCCAGGCCCGCCGCCAGCAGCTCCAGCACTTCGCGCTCGCGCGGGCTGATGCCCAGCGAGGCCTGCGCCTGCGGGTTGCCGTCGAAGGGCTCGGCCGGCGGCGCACGGCGGCCGGGCAACTGGACGCCGGCCCACACGCCCAGGCCCAGGAAGGCCACCGCGACCAGCGCGACATAGACCGTCTCGGACTGCGCGCGGGCGAGGTGGCGGTAGTCCAGCCACTGCAGCAACGCCGTACCCGCAGCAAGGGCCAGGCCATAGAGGGCTACGCGCCTCCACATCCTCAGACCCCGGCCAGCTGGTCGCGCGTGATGGCGGCCTGCTGGTTCACCCAGTCGGCAAACTGCTGCACCTCGGGCCGGCGCGCCGCGTTCGGGCCGGTGATCAGCCAGTAGCTGAACGGGCAGCCCAGGCGGCCGGCCTTGCCGAAGGGCTCGACGAGTTCGCCGCGCTGTACGTGCTCGTGCACGAGCGGCAGCCGGGCCAGCGCGACACCCTGGCCGGTCAGTGCGGCCTGCACCTGCTGGTAGGTGAAGTTCAGGTAGAGCCAGCGGCGCGGCTGCAGGTCCGGTTGGCCCTGCACCGTCAACCAGCGCCGCCAGCTCAGGAACTCGGCGCTGGGGCGGGCGTCGTCCTCTTCGGCCAGGGCGTGGCCGGCAAGGTCGGCGGGCTTCTTCAGCGGCGCCGGCGGCTTTTGCAAGTACCAAGGGCTGACGCAGGGCGACAGCGTCTCCTCGAAGAGCTGCACGGCGTCCGCGGGCACCGAGGGACGGTCGTCGTAGCGCAGGGCCAGGTCGATCTCGCCGTCCTCCAGGTCGACCTTGCGGTCATAGGCCGACACGCGGATGTCGATGTCCTCGTGCTCGCGCTGGAAGGCCTCCATGCGCGGGATCAGCCACAGCGACGCGAACGACGCGAAGGTGCTGACATTGACGACGCGCCGGCCGCGCGAGCGGCGGATCTGGCGCACGGCCTGGTCCAGCTTGGACAGCACGGCCACGGCGGTCGGCAGCAACTGCGCGCCGTCGCTGGACAGCTCGACCCGGCGCGTGCCGCGCAGGAACAGCACGCAGCCGATCTCCTCCTCCAGCGACTGGATCTGGCGACTGATGGCCGACTGCGTCAGGCTCAGCTCATCGGCCGCAGCGCGAAAGGACAGCAGCCGCGCCACGGCCTCAAAAGCACGCAGGGGGCCGACGGAGAGGGGTCTCTGGCGCACGGGCTGATTCATGCGCGGATGGTATCAATCCGCGCGGCGGAGTCATTGGACCGCCCTGGGGCAACTCAGCAGAATCCCTGACATCAACCCAGGAGAGTCATCATGAATGATGCGCAATCGACATGGCATTTGGACGGTGGCCGGGCCCTGACCCTGGCCGGCAGCGCAGAAGCGCGCCGCGTGGCGGTGGCCCGTGGCCGCGTCTGGCTGACCTTGTCCGGCACCGCCGACCAGCCGGCCGAGGACACGTGGCTGGAGGCCGGCGAGGCGCTGGCCCTGGCGCCGGGCCAGACGGCCGTGCTGGAAGGCTGGCCCGCGGCCGACTTCGAGCTGCTGGTGCCGCCAACCTCAGCCTCGGCCAGCCGTGCTTCGCTTGGTCGCCGCTTTTTTGGCGGCGGACTTCTTGGCCGCTGATGGGGCGGCCCGCTCCGCGACGGCCTTTGATTTTTTGGCGGCTGGCTTTTTTGCCTTGGCGTTCGCGGCACGCAGGGCGGCCTCGAAGGCCAGCCGCGCCCACGGCAGCATCAGCGGCGGCGACTCCAGCGCCTCCTCCGGCGCCCGGAAGTAGCTCATGACGATGCGCTCGCCGTCCTTGGTCGAGAAGCTGAACGGCACGCAGCCCGCGGCGACGAAGTGCTCGCGATTGACGTCGTCCGTCTTCAGGAAGAACTGCCCGTCGGCGATCAGCGCCATGAAAAGGCCGTCCACATAGAAGCCCCGGCCGCCGAACATCGGTCGGGTACGCACGGGGCCGAGGGGCGACAGCAACTCGACGCAGAGATTGGTGAAGTCTTCAGTCACGCCGGCAACTGTAAGCTCGCGCCCCATGGATGCGAACGACCGCGCCGCGCTCCGGCACAAGCTGATCGAACAACGCCTGGCCCTGCCCCAGCGGCTGGAACTGGCCGCCGACCTGCAGGAGGTTCTGCGCGTCTGGCTGTTGCGCCGGCGCGAGACCACCATCGGCGCCTACTGGCCCATCAAGGGCGAGTTCGACCCACTGCCGGCCTTGTATCGCTGGGCCGAAGACCACCCCGAACGCCGCATCGGCCTGCCCGTCGTGGACAAGGTCCACGGCACCTTGCGCTTTCACGTCTGGTACCCGGGCTGCCCGATGGAGGAAGACGCCTTCCACATTCCCAAGCCCAAGGGCACCGAGGAGTTTCAACCCCAGCTGATGCTGGTGCCCTGCCTCGGCTTCGGGCCGTGCGGCCTGCGGCTGGGCTATGGCGGCGGCTTCATGGACAAGACGCTGCGCGAGATGGACCCGAGGCCCGCTGCGGTGGGCATCGGGTATGCGCATGGCTTCTTGCCGCTGCTGAAGCCGAGTCAATTGGATGTGGCGCTGGATGCGATGTTGACGGAGGAGGGGGTGGTTTGGGATCGGGAGGGGTGAGTTCCTGAGGTTGCTTGTGCGGAGGGTGTGTTTGCCCGCTGCATTGCCGGGAGTCCCGTCCGGCAATGCAGCGAGTCGTTAGAACAACCGCAGGAGCACCCCTTCAGAACTCCACCACCGACCGAATCGACTCCCCCCGCCGCATCAGATCAAACCCCTCATTGATCCGCTCCAACGGCAGCTTGTGCGTAATCAACTCATCGATCCGCACCTTGCCCTCCATGTACCAGTCGACGATTTTCGGCACATCGGTCCGCCCACGCGCGCCACCAAACGCTGACCCTTCCCAATGCCGGCCGGTGACCAACTGGAACGGCCGCGTCGCGATCTCGGCACCAGCCGGCGCCACGCCGATGATGATGCTGCGGCCCCAGCCCTTGTGCGTGCACTCCAGCGCCTGGCGCATCAGCTGCACATTGCCGACGCACTCGAACGAGTAGTCCGCACCGCCATCGGTCAGCTGCACGATGTGGTCGACGACATTCCCAACGTCCTTGGGATTCACGAAATCCGTCATGCCGAACTGCCGCGCCATCGCCTCGCGCGCCGGGTTGATGTCCACGCCGATGATCTTGCCGGCGCCCACCATCTTGGCGCCCTGGATGACGTTCAGGCCGATGCCGCCCAGGCCGAACACCACGACATTCGCGCCCGCCTCCACCTTGGCCGTGAACAGCACGGCACCCACGCCGGTGGTCACGCCGCAGCCGATGTAGCAAACCTTGTCGAAGGGCGCATCCGGCCGGATCTTGGCCAGCGCGATGCCCGGCACGACGATGTGGTTGGCAAACGTGCTGGTGCCCATGTAGTGGAAGATCGGCTCGCCGTTCAGCGAGAAGCGCGACGTGCCGTTGGGCATCAGGCCCTTGCCCTGCGTCGAGCGGATCGCCTGGCAGAGGTTGGTCTTGCGGCTCAGACAGAACTTGCACTCGCGGCATTCAGGCGTGTAGAGCGGGATGACGTGGTCACCAGGCTTCAGCCAAGGCACCTTGCTCTCAAGCACGACACCCGCGCCCTCGTGCCCGAGCACGGCGGGGAACAGGCCTTCGGGGTCGGCGCCCGACAGCGTGAAGTCGTCGGTGTGGCAGATGCCGGTGGCTTTCACCTCCACCAGCACCTCGCCGTCGCGCGGGCCTTCCAGGTCCAGGGTCTCGATGGTCAGCGGCTGGCCGGCCTTCCAGGCAACGGCGGCGCGGGTCTGGATGCTCATTGGTGCTCTCCTGCGGTGGGTTGAAGTTGGTTGAGTGCGGCGACGAACTCGCGCGCCTCGATGCGGCAGAGCCGCAGGCGGCGCAGCAGCCACGGTGTCAGGTCTGGCTGGCCGAGATGCTCGGGCCATGCACCGGCATTGGCGTCGGGGATCTCGGCGGGGTCGGTGCCGGTGGCGGGTTCGCCGTTGAGAACGTCGACACAGGCCTTGCGGGCCAGCGGCAGCGCGGTCTCGGCGCGGGCCGGGTCCAGGCGATCACTGCGGCGCTGCACCTGGTGCTGCACGGCACCGAGCAGGGCCATGAAGCGGTAGCCGTGGCTCAACGCCGACTCAATCTCGGCGTCCGGCAGGCGCACGCTCTCGGGTTCCACGCGCGTGCGCTGGGCTGCACCGGCGAGCGCCGCCAGTGCGGTGTAGGCCTGCTGGCGCGAGATACGCTGTGCCAGTTGCGCGTCGGCGCTGGGCCGCCACTGCAGCATGTTGCCGGCATGCCGCGCCAGCGCGCCACGCAGCTGCGCGCCCAACCGCGGCACAGCCGCACGCTCCCAGGACGGCAGCACGAAGCTGAACAGCCAGGCCAGGCCGGCGCCGATGACGGTATCGGCCAGGCGCTCGCCGATGAAGGGGTCGCTGCCGGGCGCCAGCATCAGCGGCTGCAGCAGTGCCATCAAGGTGGCCGCCGTCGCCGCGACGCGGTAGCGCCGGTTCACATAGGCATGGGCCACGCCCACGGCGGCGATGAAGCACAGGCTCAGCAGCGGCACCCACTCCACATGCGCCAGCAGCATCACCAGCAGGCAGCCCTGCACCGTGCCGACGATGCGGTCGTTGCGGCGCGACAGCGTCTGCTCCAGGTTGCCGCGCAGCACCACCGCCACGCTCAGCATCAGCCAGAACGGATGCGCCGCCCAAGGCAGGGCCGCGCCCAGCGCATAGGCGAAGGACAGCGCCAGCGCCGAGCGCAGCGCATGCCGCATGACGCTCGACTGCAGGGTCAGGTGCCCCTTCAACGCGGCCAGCGGCCAGCCCTCGGGCGACACGAAGGGCGCCAGCCGCTCGGGCGTCCAGGGGCTGGCCGGGTCGTCCGCGGCGGCCTGGCGGGCGACCATGGTGGCCACATCGTCCAGCATGTGACCGACACGCGACTGCAGCGCCGACACGAGGTGGCTGCGCGAGTCGCCGGCCGGCGCGCTGACATCGGCCAGGCGGGCGGCGAGCTGGCCGCGCCAGGCGTCGGCCGACACCTCGGGCAACGGTGCGCCCACGGTCACCGTGTCGGCCAGCGCGGCCAGCACGTCGGCCAGGTGGCGCAGCGTGTCGGCCAGCGCGGCGCGCCACTGGCGGCCGGGAAAGTCCTGGCCCAGCAGCTCGATGTCCAGCCGGCTGGCCAGCAACAGGTCGCGCAGCTCGATCAGGCCGAGCACCAGGTCGGTCTGGCGGCGGCTGCGTGGCGAGCGGCGCGCGGCGAAGACCTGGTCGCGTGCGGCCTGCAGCGCGTCGGCCAGCACGACGTCATCGGCAATGGACGCGCGGATGCTGGCCTCGGCACCGCCCACCGCGCCGGCAATGCGCTGGGCGCGCGAGCGCAGCCGCCGCTCGGTGGCGCGCAGCGCATGCGCCAGCGCCAGCTCGCGCAGCCGATGGCGCAGCAAGACGGCACTGCCGCGTGCCCAGGCGGCATAGACGCAGCCGCCCACACCGACCCAGAGCGCATGTGCCAGCGGCGAGATGGCGCCCCCGGCTGCCGGGTCCCAGGCCATCGCGAAGACCATCGCCAGCACCGGCGCAAAGGACAACGGCCCGGCGCGCAGGCCCCAGGCCAGCGTCATCAGTGACAGGAAACTGACGATGGCGATCAGCGCCACGGTCAGGGCCAGCGAGTGGTCGGTCACGCCCACCAGCAGCGTCACCAAGGCCGCCGCCGCCGCGGCCGGCAGCACGCGCGGCAACACGCGCTGCGGCGGGTTGGGCACATCGGTCAGGCTGGCGCAGACGGCACCACCCACGGCGGCCAGGCCGGCGGTCTCGCCAAACAGCGCGCCGATGACAAGATGGGTGGCCGCCACGCCCAGCGCAACGCTGATGCCGTTGAGATGGGGGGCCTCCAGCCGCTTGAGTGATCTCACTTGACGAGCATCTCCATGACACGCCGCTCATTGGCCGGCAACTGGTGCACGGAGAACCAGCCCGACTTCTCGGGCCGGTAGACATAGCGCGGCGGCGCACCGCCGGCGATGCGCTGCCTCAGCGGGGCGAGCGCGGCCTGCGCGGCATCGGGCTGGCCCAGCGACTGCAGCGCGGCAGCCTGCACGATCACCGCGAGGTCGCTCCACGGGCCCAGCGCCAACGCCTCATCGGCCGTGCGCCGCGCGGCAGCGGCGTCACCATCGGCCAGTGCCAGCCAACCCTTCAACGCCAGCGTGTCGGGGTCGCGGGGGTCCAGCAGCAACGCCGCCTTGACCTGCTCGCGCGCGGCATCACGGCGGCCGGCGCGCAGCAGGTCCAGCGCGTAGTCGCGGCGCAGCGGCACGAGGCCGGTGCGCAGGCGCAGCACCGCCTCGTACTGGGCAAAGGCCTCGTCCCAACGCTCGGCCAGCGCCAGCGTCGCCGCGCGGCCCCACAGCGCCTCCGGCTGGTCGCCCTGGTAGGCCAGCACCGCCTGGTAGGCAGCCAACGCGCGGGGCACGTCGCCGAGGCGGCGATGGTGGTCGGCCAGGGCCAGGTCGACACGGAAGCGGTCCTCGCCCTTCAATGCCTCCACGTCGCGGGCCAATGCGGGCACGACCTCGGCAGCCAGCGGCCGGCCGCCATGCCAGAGCGCATCGGCCACGCCGACGCGCAGCACACCGCTGCGCGGGTGGGCGGCGAGCTCACGTGCGGCCAGGTCACTGGCGCCGCGGCCTTCAATGGCCAGTACGTTCAGTTGGGCAGCCAGCGCACGTTCATCGCTGGGCGCCAGCTTCAAGGCGCGCTCGAACAGCGGCTTGGCGTCGCTCAACTTGCCGTCCTCCAGCTGCTGACTGCCGGCATTGACGAGGGCGATGGGCAGGCTGGCCCGCGTGTCGCGCTGGGCGAACAGGCGCTTCACCAACGCGCGCAACGCCGGGTCCATCGCGACGAGGCGTTCGCGCACGATCTCGCGGCCGTCATAGGCATCGCGTCTGGGCGATGCCTCGGCATTGGCGCCCTCGGCAAAGTACTCCCACACCGAGCCGCCGGCATAGCGCGACAGGAAACCGTTGCGCGTGCGGGCCTCGCGCGCCTTGGCCTGCTGGTAAAGCGCCTCGATCTCGCGCGCCTGGTCGGCCGTCAGCACGCCGTGCACCTGGTGGGTCAACTCGTGCAGCACGGTGTTGTACTTGTCGAAGATATTGCGCTCCACGTCCTCGATGCCGGTGACCGTGAAGTGGCCGCCCATGCCGCGCACGTCGTCCCACAGGCGCGAGTCGTAGTCGATGCGGGCATCCTTCAGCGCATGGGCCTGCGGTGTCTCGGACAGGCGCATCCACATCGGCTTGATGAAGTGGGTGGCGCCGCCTTCGACGAGGACGGGGATGAAGGCCTTCCACGGCGCGATGGACAGCGCGACACGCTTCTGGTGACGCGGTGACAGGTCTTGCCAGTTCAGCACGTACTTCTCGATGCCGGGCACGACGGGCATGCGTGCCGCCTTGAAGCGGCGCTCGTAGGCGGCACGGTGCACGTCGATGGCGAAGCGCTGCGACTCCAGCGCCTTGGCCGCAATGGCGTGCGCCCGGCCGAGCTGCGGGCAGCGTTCGAGCACGGCCAGGCTGAGGGCCAGCGCCGCGTCGAAATCGCCCTTCTCGAAGGCATCGGACGCGCGCCGCACGTCGGCCAGCAGCGGTGCGAAGCCGTCGCCCAGCCGGGCCGCGAGCTGCGTGTAGTTCTCGCGCACATAGCCGTTGCCCAGCAGGTAGCGGGCGGCCTCGTGGTGGCGGTTCAGCGCGACGGCGCCCTCGGCGGCGGCGATGGCGTCCTCGGTGCGGCCGAGGCGAATCAGCGTGTCGGCCAACGCCGCCAGGCCGTCGGCGGTGCGGGCCTGGCCCAGCCCGGCTTCCAGTTGCTTCAGCGAAGCATCGAACTCCCGCAGCTGGTAGTGGCGCTGACCGAGGCCGCGCAAGGCCTGCGCCTTGTCGGCCGGCCGCGTGGCCTTGGCCAGCGCCTGCTCGAAGCAGAGCCGCGCACGCTCGAAATCGCGCCGGTCCAGCGCCAGGCGGCCGGCGGCCAGCAGGTCAACGGCGTCGGCGTTCGCATCGGTGAGCACAGCGCGCGTGCGGCGGTCGATGGCGGCGCCGTCGTCGCGGGCGAACAGCCATTGGTAGATGACGGCGCGCTCGGCGGCATCGGGCCGCCGAGCGCGCAGCAAGGCGTCGACCTCAGGGCGCGCCGCGACGTACTGCTGTTGCGTCAGCAGCGCCTGCAAGCGGCTCGTGTCGGCGGCCGCAGTGGCGGCATTCAGGGTCAGGCAGACAGCGAGGCCAACAGCCAGTCGACGCCAGGGCATTCAGGCTCCATGAAGTGGAGCCGGCATGCTAATCGTCGGAAGAGAAACCCGAGGCCTTGACGACCGGCCCCCAGTAGTCGCGCTCGGCCGCCAGGCGCTTGGCGTAGTCGGCCGGCGACAGCGACAGCGGCTCGAAACCGAGCTTGGCAAGCGCCTCGACGACGGACGGTTCGCGCACGGCGGCGCGGGCGATGTCGGCCAGCTTGTCCACCATCGCCTGCGGCGTCTTGGCCGGCAGGTACAGGCCATAGCTCTCGACGCCGACGATGCCCTTGAAGCCCTGCTCCTCGAAGGTGGGCACGTCGGGTGCGAAGCGCGAGCGCGCCTTGTCGGTCACGCCCAGCAGGCGCAGCCGGCCGGCGGCGAGATGCGGCACGAAGTCGCCGATGGAGAAACAGCCACAGGCGATCTGGCCGCCCATCAGGTCCTGCAGGCCGGGGGCGGCGCCGCGGTAGGGGGCGTGCGTCAGCTTCAGCCCAGCGGCGTGCTCGAACTGATTGCCGAGGAAGTGCGGCATCGCACCGGCCGCCGGCGAGGCGTAGGCCGCCTTGTCGGGGTTGGCCTTCAGCCAGTCGGCCAGCTGGGCCAGCGTCTTCACGGTGGTGGGCACCATCGGACCGACGCCGAAGCCGCAGGTCGACAGCGCCAGCGGCGCCACGGGGATGACGTCGGTGGCTGGGTTGTAGGCCAGCTTGCGGTAGGCGTGCGGGTAGATGGTGAACATGGACGACGGGCTGAGCAGCAGCGTCTGCCCATCCGGCGCCGCATCCTTCAGCGCGGCGATGGCGAGGCGGCCGCCGGCGCCCACCTTCTGCTCGACAAGCACGGTCTCGGCCAGCTTGCCGCGGCTGAATTCGGCGACGCGGCGCGCCGTCGCGTCGACCGAGCCGCCGGCGGGGAAGCCGACGAGGATGCGGGGCGGCTGGCCCTGTGCCCGCGCAACCGTTGTCAGGACGGTGGGCAAAGCGGCGAGTGAGGCGAGAACGAGGCGGCGATCCATCATGATTTCTGTCTCCTTGGTTTGTTCTGCGGTGTGGTGCTCTGTGCGGTGGCCACCCAGGCCAGGCGGTCCAGGCCGGCCTTGAGTGCGGGACCGTGCTCGCCCAGGGCGGCCAACAGGGCGCGGTCGTGTTCGGCGACGGCGGCTTCGAGCTTGGCGAGGCGCCGCTTGCCAGTGGCCGTGAGATGCAGGCCCCAGGCGCGCGCATCGCCGGGCGCGTCGTGGCGCTCGGCCCAGCCCTGGACGGTGAGCCAGTCGGTCAGGCGCAGCGCGCCGCTGCGGTGCAGGCCCATCGCTTGGCCGAGCAGGCCCTGGCGCAGGCCGGGGTTGCGTGAGATCAGCACCAGGGCGGCAAAACGCTGGGGGCTGACATCCCACTCCGCGGCAGCCCGGTAGAAGTCGAGATAGAGCGCGTTCTGCGCTCGGCGCAGCGCATAGCCCAGCAGCCCGTCCAGCGGCCCGTAGTCCACGCCGGGGACGGGCAGCATCAGGCCTTCGGGGTCGGGACTGTCGGTCTTCACGTCCACAGGTTAGTTTTAGTTGCACAGTGCAACCATCTCGCTTACCCTGAAGTCATGAAAGTTCTCATTGCAGGCGGTGGCATCGGCGGGCTGACGGCGGCGCTGGCGCTGCAGGCGCGCGGGCATGACGTCACGGTCATGGAGTCGGTGCGCGAGCCGAAACCGCTGGGCGTCGGCATCAACCTGTTGCCGCATGCCGTCGGCGTTCTGGACGGCCTGGGGCTGCTGCCGGCGCTGCGCACCATGGCCGTCGAGACGGCGGCGCTGGTGTTCGCCAACAAGCACGGCCAAGCCATATACCGCGATGCGCGCGGGCTGGCAGGCGGCTACAGCCACCCGCAGTTCAGCATCCACCGCGGCCAGCTGCAGATGCGCCTGTGGGCCGAGGCTTCGGCCAAGCTCACGGTGCTGGCGGGCCAGCGCGTTGTCGGCGTGCGCGACGAGGGCGGCCAGGCCATCGCCGAGATCATGACGGCGGACGGTCCCCGCGAGCAGGCGGCCGACCTCGTCATCGGCGCCGACGGCATCCATTCCGCGCTGCGCAAGCGGCTGGCGCCCGACGAAGGCGCGCCCTGCTGGCGCGGCGTCATGATGTGGCGCGGCACGACCTGGGCGCCGCCCTTCCTGGACGGCCGCACGATGGTGCAGGCCGGCCACAGCCAGGCCAAGTTCGTCGTCTACCCGATTGGCGCGCCGCGTGCTGATGGGCTGCAACTGATCAACTGGATTGCCGACCGCCGCGTGCAGGAACCGACGCCCGGCCTCACCGCACCCGACCGCGCCGACTGGAGCCGCGCCGGCAACACCACCGACCTGTTGCCCACCTTCGGCCGCTGGCACTTCGACTGGCTGGACGTGCCCGGCCTGATCAACCGCGCCGAGCAGATGCTGGAGTGGCCCATGGTGGACCGTGACCCGCTGCCGCGCTGGCGGCTCGGCCGCTCGACGCTGCTGGGCGATGCGGCGCATCCAATGGTCCCAATCGGCTCCAACGGCGCGACGCAGGCCGTCATGGATGCGCAGGCGCTGGCCGATGCGCTGTCGAACCACGCCGACCTGGACACGGCGCTGGCGGCCTATGAGGACGAGCGCCGCCCGCTGTGCGCGCGCATTGTCGAGATGAACCGCCGCGAAGGCCTGGACGCCATCCTCGACCGCGTCGAGGCGCTGGCGCCGGAGGGCTTTGCGCGGCTGGAGGACGTCATCGACCCGGCTGAGGTGGCGGCAGAGATCAACACTTACAAGGCCGCGGCGGGGCACCGGACGCAGGGCAGCCGGTAGTCAGGCACGCTACTCCGGCGTGCTGGGATCGCCGTCAGCACCAGGGTGCTCAAGCGCCTGCCGCGCCAGCTCTTCGTCCGACAGGGGCGCGGCCTGCCGAAGGGCGTCCATCTCCTCCAGCAACTCCGTCGTCGGCTCTTCGCCGTTGATAAGCACGTCGTCGAGAGTTTGCGGCGAGGCGTCAGGCGCCAAACCGTCCGGCGCCGCCGGCGCAACGGCAGCTGCGCCAGCCAGCAAAACGTCGGAAACCTTGCGCTCGAGGAACTCGGCAAAGTCGCCGTCTTTCGGGGTGTCGGGGTGGGTCATGCTGAACCGAGGTTGGTGATGGCCCCGAAAGGGTAGCGCACGGCGCCGACGCGCAGCTCTGGCGGTGGATATTGACGTCGCCGCCCAGGCGACGATCATCCCGCCCCATGC
This sequence comes from Pelomonas sp. Root405, assembly GCF_001425165.1. Classification (GTDB taxonomy): domain Bacteria; phylum Pseudomonadota; class Gammaproteobacteria; order Burkholderiales; family Burkholderiaceae_C; genus Pelomonas. Next base: position 201,431 of record NZ_LMDU01000001.1, on the reverse strand, counting down.
CCTCCCCCAAGCTCGGCCGCGCCGTCCCGCCCCACGAACGCCATCCCGTCGCCTGGTACCAGCCGGACGTGCTGTGGACGGCTGCGCGCCAGGTGCTGTCGTCGCTGGACCAGCTGCGCAACCGCGACGGCCGCGAGAGCCAGCCGGTGCCGATGAAGGTCATCGACCGCAGCCAGCCCGAGTCAGAAGGCGCCTTCGCCGGCAACTGCTGGTTCGACTTCATCGCCGACACGGGCGACGGCGGCAATGCCTGCTATGCCGTAGCCAGCGCGGCGCTGGCGAACGAGCTGCACTTGGACGGCGAGCGCCTGCCGCGCGGCCAGCTGCTGCTGTTCGGCGGCGACCTGGCCTACCCGGCCGCCAGCACGCAGGACTACCGCTACCGCTTCGTCGAGATGTTCGAGGCCGTGCGCAACAGCCATGAACCCAGCTTCGTGCGCGGCCGGCGGTTGACGCTGGCGGCCATTCCGCAGAACCACGACTGGATGGACTCGGCCTCCACCTTCAGCCGCTACTTCACGCGCCGCAACGACTCGGCACCGCTGCTGGGCGCCAAGATCCCGCAGCGCCAGACCTATTTCTGCATCAAGCTGCCGGGCGGCTGGTGGGCGCTGGGACTGGACTTCGCGCTGGACCACGACATCGACCGCGACCAGTACGAGCAGTTCGAGGCGCTGCTGAGCGAACGCGGCTTGGTCACGGAGGACGGCCACGAGTACCAGATCGCGCCGGACGACCGCGTGCTGCTGATCTACCCCGAGCCCTACTGGACGCGCCCCATCGGCGACGGCGCCGAGGAGAGCCACCCCAAGCGCTACCAGCGGCTGGAGGGGCTGCTGCGCAGCCGCGTCAAGCTGCGGCTGGCCGGCGACCTGCACCACTACATGCGCTGGGAGTCCGCGTCATGGGGCCGTTTGGTCACCTGCGGCACCGGCGGCGCGTTCACGCACCCGACGCATACGAAGCCGACGACCCGGCCGGTGCGGCTGCGCGAGTTCGACACGCGCGACTGCATTCCGCCCGAGCCGATCAGCTCGCACCCATCGCTGGCCATCGGCCTGACCGAGGACGCGCACCCGGGCGACGAATTCGAGCGGCAGGAGGCCACCGTCTATCCCGACCTCGCCACCTCCAAGGCCGGCTGCAAGGGCAACCTGTGGGCACTGTTCCGACGCGACCCCACGGGCTGGCGCGGCAACTACAGCTTCGCGCTGCTGCTGGGCCTGCTTTATTGCTTCAACGCCTACCTGAACTCCACGCCCTTCACGCGCTCCTTCGTGCCCGACCTGTTCCGGCCGGTGTGGGAGTTCGACCTGCATGAGTACGGCCTGGCGGCGGCGCTGTGGCTCAAGGCCATGGTGTTCAGCCCCTTGAGCCTGGTGATCAATGCCGCGATGGCCTTCGGCTGCATGGTCATGGGCCGCGAGGCGGTCAACGAGCTGCCGCCCGACGCCGGCAAGACCTGGCGCTGGGGAGCGACCTGGGGCATCGGCTTCGTCCACGCCGTGGTGCACGTGGCGGCCATCTTCACGCTGACCTTCGGCCTGCATCAGCTGGTAGGGGACTGGGATTGGATTCCCAATCGCGACAGCCTGCGAGGATTGACCATCCATGCCGGCCTGGTGGGCCTCGGTGTCTTCATCGGCGGCACGGGGGCGGGCGCGCTGATCTTCGGCAGCTACCTGGCGCTGATGTCCCAACTGGGGCTGTTGACCAACAACGGTTACGCGGCTCTGGACGGGCAGGACCACAAGGGGTTCCTGCGGTTTCGCATCGATGCGAGTGGTGGGCTGACGGCGTGGTTCATTGCGCTGGATCGGGTGCCGCGGCGGTGGAAGCGCAATGCAGGAGCCGGGCCGGTCTGGGCGGCCGACGATGCGGAGGCGACGGCGCCTCGGGTGCGTGACCGGTTCGTCTCGTGAGCGGTGGTTCGCCGCGTTGGGTGCGTGTTGAGATACGACAACGAGCGCGGCAAGGGCGATCACCGCCACTTCGGGACGCAGGAGATGGCGTACGTCTTCTCAAAGCCGGAACAGTTGATGCTCGACTTCAACGCTGACATTGCGAGGTGGAATCATGAACACGGTCATTCTTGAGGTTCGATCCCTGTCCGACACGCTTGCCGACGCGGCCCGCGCCATGCACTCAGGCCGTGCCGAGCGTGAAGCCCGCATCGGCTTTGCCACGCCTGAGTTGCTGTGGCAAGTGCTGACGGCCAAGCGTTGGGAGTTGCTCAAGGCCATGTGTGGCGCGGGTTCCATGTCCATCCGCGAGGCAGCAAGGCGCGTTGGCCGTGATGTGAAGGCGGTGCATGGCGACGTGAAAACCTTGTTGGACGCTGGCGTGCTCAGTCGGACGCCCTTCGGCGGCGTCGAGTTCCCTTTCGATGCCGTGAAGGTGGAGTTCATGCTGGAGGCGGCGTAGTCGTGCGCGCAAGGCGGGCTATGCTGGTGTTTGCAGGCTCATCCCAACCTACCGGGTTGCCGGCCGAGCGCCGGGCCGCCCCCAAGCCGGCCGGCGGGCGATGTACTTGCGGCTCAATGCCGCGAGTACATCGCCGTCCCTCGGGGTACCGATCAGGCTTGCCGCGTCCAGCAGGCAAGACTGAGCGAGGGGCTTACAGGAATTCCGCCGCAATCAACCTCACCGGCGCACTCCCATAGCTGAGGAACTGCTCATGGAAGCCCTTGAGGTTGAATCCCGGCCGTGACTTCAGCTGCTCCCGCAGCGCAAATATCTCGCTGTACCCGCTGAAATAACTAGTCAGCTGCACGGACGTCAGCTGCACGCGGCGCCACTTCTCCTTGGCCTCGCGCTCGGTCTGGAAGGCCTGACGCACCAGCAAGTCCAGGGCCTCCTTCTCGCCCATGCCGAGCACGTGCACGCTGTAGTCGAGGACGGTGTTGGTGACCGAGCGCAGATGCCATTTGCCGTACATCAGCGTCATCTCCGGACTGGCACCGTAGCCGCTCTCGATCATCACGCGCTCGCCGTAGACGGCCCAGCCTTCCACCATGGAGCCGCTGCCGAACAGCGCCTTGACCTTGCTCGGCGCGCGGTTGGCGTGCAGCAGCTGCGTGTAGTGGCCGGGAATGGCTTCGTGGATGTTGAGGATCTGCAGGATCCAGTGGTTGTATTCGCGCAGCGTGCTCTCGGCCTGTTCGGGCGTCAGGTCGTCCAGCGGCGTGACGTTGTAGAAGGTGCGGTCCTGCGGCCGGTAGGGACCGGGCGCCTCGATGCTGGCCCCGGCCACGCCGCGCTGGTAGAGGGGCGCCTCGCGCACTTCCAGCGGTTTGCTGGCGTCCTGGCTGAGCAGGTCTTTCTCGCGCACCCAGGCTTCGAGCTGCGGGATCTGCGCGCGGATCTCGTCGACGAAACGCTCGCGGGTCACATGCCGCTCGCTGAGCTTGGCGATGACGCGGCCGATCAGCGCAAAGCGGTCGGCCGGCGGGGCTTCGGCACCGATGACGGTGGGCCACAGCGCGGCGGCCTGCGTCTGCATGCTGGCCAGCACTTCCTCGCGGCGCGCCAGCGCCAGCTCATAGGTCTCGCGCGCCGTGCGGGCGGACTGGATGTCGTGGACGAACTTCGGCTCGTACAGCGCCGCGCCCAGTCGCCAGGGTCGCCTGGCCGACGGCAGCAGCTTGTTGAGGTGCGCCTGCCAGCCGGCCGCCGCTTGGCGCGCGGCGCGCAGCGCGGGCGCCGTCAGTTGGCCCATGCCGACCTGCTGGGCGCGCGACTCGACATCGTCCAGCACCGACAGCACGCCGGGTGCCTGCTGCAGCGCCAGCTCGGTGTGTTCGCGCGTGACGCCGGCCACGCTGGCGCGGGCATCGGCGTAGAAGCGCGGCAGTTGCTGGACGCGCCGGTGCAGGGCCTTGACGCGCTGCTGCAGCGGCGCCCAGTCGGTGTTCAACACCAGGTCGATCAGGCCGGCGGGGTTGTAGTCGGACGGGTTCCAGGCCCATTCGCGCAGCACGTCCAGGCGCCACAGGTCGCTCTTGAGCTTGCCCAGCAGCATCGCGCGGTCCATGCGCTGGCTGGTGCTCAGGCTGGCATCGGCCACACGCTCGAAGCGGGCCAGCCAGGTTTGCAGGAAGGCCCGCTTGCGGGCGCGATAGGCCGCGCCGGGCAGCACCAGCCGCTCGGCGAATTCGAAGCGGCCGGCGGCCACGGCGGCATCCGGGTCCAGCTGCCAGAGCTTCTCCAGGAAGTCGTCGGCCAGGGGGTCGAAGGCGCTCGACTGTGCCTGTACCTGCGCCTGCGCCGGCAGGCCCAGCGCGGCCAGGCCGAAGGCGCCCAGGCTGGAGGCGCCGAATTCGCGCCGCTTCATGCCATCGCCTCTTCCAGCGCATCGACGAACATCTTCGCCACGTCAAAGCCTGTCTGGTCGGTGATCTCCTGGAAGCAGGTCGGGCTGGTCACGTTGATCTCGGTGACGTGCTCGCCGATGACGTCCACGCCCACCAGCAGCAGCCCGCGTGCGGCAAGGATGGGCCCCAGGTGCTCGGCGATCTCGCGGTCGCGCGCGCTCAGCGCGCGGGCGACGCCCTTGCCGCCGGCCGCCAGGTTGCCACGCACCTCGTTGCCTTGCGGGATGCGCGCCAGGCAGTGAGGCACAGGCTTGCCGCCAATGATGAGGATGCGCTTGTCGCCGTCGGTAATGGCCGGGATGAAGCGCTGCACCATCACCGTCTGCGTGCCGTCCTTGTTCAGCGTCTCGATGATGCTGCCGAGGTTGAGGCCGTCTTCCTTGACACGGAAGATGCCCATGCCGCCCATGCCGTCCAGGGGCTTGAGGATGATGTCGCGCTGCTCGGCGTGGAAGGCGCGGATCTCGGCCGGGTCGCGTGTGACGAGGGTCGGCGAGATGAGCTCGGGAAACTCCAGGATGGCCAGCTTCTCGGGATGCTCGCGCAAGGCGCTGGGCCGGTTGAAGACGCGGGCGCCCTCGCGCTCGGCCTGGCTGAGGAGGTGGGTGGTGTAGAAGAACTCGCTGTCGAAGGGCGGGTCCTTGCGCATCAGCACGGCGTCGACGTCGGCCAGCGCCAGGTCGGCGGTGGACGTGACGGTGTACCAATCGTCCGCGTCACCGGTCAGCGCAATCTCGATGGCAGCACGGGCCGTGACGCGGCCGCCACGCAGCCAGACGAGCTGCTGCGGCTCGCAGGCGAGGATGCGGTGGCCGCGCCGGGCGGCCTCGCGCATCATGGCGAAGGTGGAGTCCTTGTAGGTCTTGAAGGTGGCGAGCGGGTCGGCAACGAAGAGCAGCTTCATGGGTCGGGCCTGTGGTTCAGATCAGCGCCGGCCAGTGTTGCACAGCGTCAATTCCCTTGGCGTCGCCAGCCTGCAACCACGGTCGCGATGCCACCGGCCACCACACCCCAGAACGCGGCGCCGATGCCGAAGACGGTGATGCCCGACAGGCAGACCAGGAAGGTCAGGATGGCCGCGTCGCGGTGGCCCTCGTCCTTGAGCGCCGCGGCCATGGCGCCGGCAATGGTGCCAAGCAGGGCCAGACCGGCAATTGCCGCAACCAGCTCGCGCGGGAAGGCCGACAGCAGGGCGGCCACCGCGCCGCCGGCCAGGCCCAGCAGCACATAGAAGAGGCCCGCGCTGACGGCCGCGGTGTAGCGCCGCGCCGGGTCTTCATGCGCCTCGCGGCCCATGCAGATGGCGGCGGTGATGGCCGCCAGGTTGAAGGCATAGCCACCGAAGGGTGCGAGCAGCGTCGTCGCCGCACCCGTCACGGCGATGGAGGCGGACACCGGCGTGGCATAGCCGCTGGCGCGCTGGGCCGCGACGCCGGGCAGATTCTGCGAGGCCATCGTGACGATGAACAGCGGCAGGGCGACACCGATGGCGGCGTGCCAGGTGAAGGCAGGCGCCGTCCAGACCGGCAGCGCAAAGAGCTGGCTGGTGTCGACACCGGCAAAGCTGAGGCGCCCCTCGCCGAGCACATAGGCGACGCCGACCAGCAGCACGCCGGGCACGGCATAGCGTGTCCAGAGGCGCCGGCCGAGCACATAGGCCGCGGCCATCGCCAGCACGAGGCCAGGCGCCGTCTTCACGCTGACGACCGCGTCCAGCCCGAAGCGCGCCAGCACTCCCGCCAGCAGCGCCGACGCGATGGCCACGGGGATGCGGTCCATCAGCTTCTCGAACCAGCCGCTGGCACCCGCCCAAGCGATCAGCAGGCCGCAGACGATGAAGGCGCCGATGGCCTCGGGCATGTCGAGGCCCGAGGTCGAGGCCAGCAGGGCGGCGCCGGGCGTGGACCACGCCGTCAGCACCGGCTGGCGGGTCCACAGGCTCAAGGCCAGGCTGGTCAGGCCCATGCCCAGACCCAGGGCCCACAGCCAGGACGCCGTTTGTGCGGCGGTGGCGCCAAGGGCGACGGTGGCCTGGAAGATGATGGCCACCGAGCTGGTGTAGCCCACCAGCACCGCGACGAAGCCGGCCACGACGGTGGAGGGCGAAAAGTCTTGCAGCAGAGAACGCATGCGGCCAGCATAGCCACCACTTCAATCCCAACAGCCCCCAAGCATGTGCCGCTTCCTCGCCTACTCGGGCGACGCGATATTCCTGGAAGACCTGGTCTGCAAGCCGCGTCATTCGCTGGTGCGACAGAGCCTGCAGGCCTCGGAGGCCAAGACCGCCACCAATGGCGACGGCTTCGGCATCGGCTGGTATGGCGAGCGCGAGACGCCGGGCGTCTACCGCGAATGCATGCCGGCCTGGAGCGACGAGAACCTGCTGGCCCTGTGCGCTAACGTCAGGTCGCGTCTCTTCATGGCGCATGTGCGTGCGGCGACGGGCGGCGGCGTGTCGCGGCAGAACTGTCACCCTTTCCACCTCGGCCGCTATCTGTTCATCCACAACGGCCAGGTCGGCGACTTCCCGCGCCTGCGGCGGCGCCTGGAGGCGCAGCTGCCCGACGAGCTTTACGACCTGAGGCGCGGGGCGACGGACTCAGAGCTGCTCTTCCTGCTGATGATGGCGCGGATGCAGGACGGCGCCGGCGTGGAGGAGGCGTCGCGCCGCGTGCTGTGCGACACCGTGAGCGCGGCCGTGGCGCTGGGCATCACGGCGCCGCTGCGCTTCTCGGCCGCGTTGGCCGATGGCGAGCAGCTGTGGGCGCTGCGCTGGGCCAGCGACGACAAGCCGCCCAGCCTCTACATCAAGCCGCAACGCGGCGGCTGGGCGATTGCGTCGGAGCCGCTGGGCGACGATGCCGAGGCCTGGTCGCCGCTGGCACGCAACGAGGTCGTGCATGTGCACGACGGTCGCATCGAGCGGCGGCCGTTGGCTTGACTAGATCTCGACTTTCGAGCCCAGCTCGACGATGCGGTTGGCCGGCAGGTGCAGGAAGTCGGCCGCCGCCGACGCGTTGCGGTGCATGCTGGCGAACAGCTTCTCGCGCCACAGCGCCATGCCCGAACCGATGGTCGGGATGATGATGTCGCGGCTGAGGAAATAGCTGGTCTCCATCTCCTCCAGCTGCACGCCGCGCTTCTTCAGCAGCTCCAGCGCGTCGGGCACGTCGGGCTCGTTCTTGAAGCCGAAGTGCAGCACCACCTGCCAGCAGTGATGGCCCAGGGCCTCGACCTCGCAGCGCTTCTCGAAGGGAATCCACGGCACCTCGTGGTGCCTGACGGTGACGAAGATGTTCTGCTCGTGCAGCACCTTGTTGTGCTTGAGGTTGTGCAGCAGCGCGTTCGGCGTCGAGCCCTTCTCGGAAGCCAGGAAGACCGCCGTGCCGGCCACGCGAGTCGGCGGGTTGATGAAGACGGCTTCGAGGAAGGCGCTGAGCTCGATGGCGTCCTGGCGCAGCTTGTCGGACAGCAGCCGGCGGCCCTGCTTCCAGGTCAGCATCAGCGTGAACATGCAGACACCGATCAGCAGCGGGAACCAGCCGCCGGCGGGCACCTTGAGCAGGTTGGACGCGAGGAAGGTGACGTCGATGATGAAGAAGATGCCAGTGGCGGCGACGCACAGCGCCAGCGGGTACTTCCAGCCGTAGCGGATGACGAAGAAGGTCATCACCGTCGTGATCGTCATGTCGATGGTGACGGCCACGCCATAGGCGCCGGCCAGCTTGCTCGACGAGCCGAAGAAGACCACGGCGACGACGACCAGGGCGAACAGCGCCCAGTTGACGAAGGGCACGTAGATCTGGCCGATGTCGCGCACGCTGGTGTGCACGATGCGCAGCCGCGGCAGGATGCCGAGCTGGATGGCCTGCTTCGTGACCGAGAAGGCCGCCGTGATCAGCGCCTGCGAGGCGACGGCCGCCGCCGCGGTGGCGAGCAGGAAGAGCGGGATCTCGGCCCAGTCCGGCGCCAGCAGGAAGAAGGGGTTCTTCACGCCCTCCGGGTTGCTCAGCAGCATGGCACCCTGGCCGAAGTAGTTGATGACCAGGGCCGGCATGACGATGCCGTACCAGGCCAGGCGGATGGGTTTCTTGCCGAAATGGCCCAGGTCGGCATACAACGCCTCGCCACCCGTGACGACGAGCACGACGGCGCCGAGGGCGACGAAGGCGACCCAGCGGTACTCCAAACAGAAGTTCAGCGCATAGATTGGGTTGACGGCCGCCAGCACGCGCGGGTTGTCGATGATCTGCGGCAGGCCCAGCAGCGCCAGCGTGAGGAACCACAGCAGCATGACCGGCCCGAAGGCCTTGCCGATGCCGCCGGTGCCGAAGCGCTGCACCGCGAACAGGCCCGCCAGCACCACCAGCGTGAGGGGCACGACGGCGCCGTGGTATTCAGGCTTGTAGACCTCGATGCCTTCCATGGCGCCGAGCACCGTCATGGCTGGCGTGATGACGGCGTCGCCATAGAAGATGGCCGTGCCGAACAGGCCCACCAGCATCAGCGTGCGGCGCAGCTGGGGCTTGTCATTCACGGCATTGGTGGCCAGGGCCAGCATCGCGATGAGGCCACCTTCGCCGTTGTTGTCGGCGCGCAGGATCAGCAGCACGTACTTGACCGAGACGATGACCGTCATCGTCCAGAACAGCAGCGAGAGCACCCCGAGGATGTTGTCCGGCGTGGTGGCGACATGGCCGCCATGGAAGACTTCCTTGAGCGCGTACAGGGGACTGGTGCCGATGTCGCCATAGACGACGCCCAGGGCGCCCAGGGTCAGGCCCGCCATGGCCGAGGGACTGCGAGCCGCGTGTGAAGAACTCACTGCGAGAGGCCACCGGCTTGGGGTGGCGTTTGTTCGAAAGTGGGAATTCTGCGCCCGGTTTTGGGCGTTTTGTGCAGCGCAGCAAATTCTCTCGGCAACCTATTGACTTCCGAACGCACCCGGCTCATGGCGGTCTGGCAAACAAAAACGGCGCCCGAAGGCGCCGTCCGTGGCAAGCCGTGCCGGTCTACCTGAACACGTAGTCCACCGACAGATTGAAGCGCCGTCCCAGCTGCGCCGTGGTGCCGGTATCCCAATAGGTGAAGGCCGACGGGATGTTGATGGAACGGCGGTAGCTGTTGGTCACGTTCAGGATGCTTGCCGAGATGACCATGTCCTTGAAGCCGCGGTAGGCGCCGCCGATGTCCAGCGTGCCCTCGCGACCGACATGGCAGCCTTCGCTCTCCTGCAGGATGACGTTGGCGGCCGAGGTGGAGGTCAGGCAGGCCGCCGTGGTCGGGCGCCACATGGCGTCTTGGTGGTTGTAGCGGGTCCAGGCCGAGGCGGTGTCGCCCTTCCAGTTGACCTCCAGCGTCGCCTTGGTCTTGGGCAGGTCGGCGGACGAGGTGCCCGCCCAGCGGTCCACGGTGCCGCCGGCCAGCACCAACTGGTCAAAGCGTTGCGTATAGGTGCCGCTGAGCTTGCCGCCGAACTTGCCCCACTCGCCGGCAGGCAGGCGCACGTTGACCTCGTAGTCCAGGCCCGCCGTCTTGGTGTACTGGAAGTTGCCGTACTGGCGCACCAAGGCCAGGATGGGGCCGCTGTTGGCGATGCCCGGCAGCCAGGTGGCGGGGTTGGGGTCGCGGATGACGCTGGCCGCGTTGGCCGCCGGGTCGGCGTTGAAGCGCTCCATGATGTCCACGCCGCGCTGCACGCGGATCTCCTGGTCGCGCCGGAAGTACCAGGCGTCCAGTGCAAAGTCGATCTCCTGCGACGGCGAGACCAGCACGCCCAGCGTGAAGGACTTGGACTCCTCGGGCTTGAGATTGCGGTTGGCGCTGACCACGGTGGGCAGGTTGCCAGCGGCGTTGGTGGTTGTGCGGCCCAGCACATTGCAGTCGCGCAGCACCGGCGGGTCGCCGCGGCTGACACCGTTGTTGCAGCGCAGGTTGTCGACGACGGCGTAGTCCTGGAAGCTGTGGAATGAGGCCAGGTAGGAGTCGCCGATCTGCGAGATCGACGGCGCACGGAAGCCGGTCGCGGTCGTGCCGCGGATGGCCAGCTTGGACGGGATGGCCGACCACTTGAAGCCGAGCTTGCCGGTGGTGGAATTGCCGAAGTCGCTGTAGTGCTCGAAGCGCAGCGCGGCCTGCAGTTCGACCTGCTTGTGCACCGGCAGGCTCAGCTCGCTGAACGCGGCGCTGCCCTTGCGCTTGCCGCTGGCGCCGTTGGCCACCAGGCCGATGTAGTCGCCGGCCAGGTAGTTGGCGTCGGGCGTGGAGCTGAGTTCTTCCTGGCGGTACTCGGCGCCCACGGCGATGGCGGCGCGGCCGCCGGGCAGGCTGAAGATCTCGCGGCTGGCGCGCACGTCGACGCTGGTGATCGTGGAATCACCGTTGTTGATGGCGTCGGAGCCGATGCTGGCGATGGCCTCGGGCGTGTTCATCTTGCCGAAGCGGTAGGTGCCCGAGGCGATGGAGGCCGTCAGCTTTGAGGCACGCAGGCGGTTCTGCTGCACGCGCTCGTTCTCCTGCTTGCTGTGCATGACGGCGGCGTCGATGTCCCAACCCGCCACCACGCCCTCGATGCCGAGCAGGAAGCGGCTGGATTCCAGCGTCGAGATGTCGTTGGCGGGCACGTCCTCGAAACGATGGATCAGCTGCACGGGCTGGGCGTTGGCGGTGCCGTTGGTCGGGTTGTCCGGGTGGCCGACGGGCAGCACGATGGCGCTCTGGCGCAGGAAGGAGCCGTCCAGCTTGGGCCAGGTCACGGCCGACGGCGCGGTGGCCGTGCTGAAGATGCCGGTGGTGAGCGCGCGCGGGATGCCCCGCTCGGTCGTCTTGGTCTTGGAGACCATCACGTCGGCATAGGCCGTCAGGTCGTTGCTGATCGCGAAGGTGCCGCGCAGCATGCCGCTGACGCGCTCCTGGGCCGAGATGGCCTCGTCGGCATCGTCGAGGCTGAAGCGGCACTGGCCGGGGCGCAGGCTCGGGCTGGTTGGGCCCAGGCCGTCGGGGCGGATCGCCACGCCCTGGCCGACGGTGCGCTCGGCCGGGCAGCCCGGCAACGTGCCGAGGTAGTTGATGCCGAAGGGGCTGCTGTTGGCCACCGTCGCGCCGTTGACGGTCGAGCTGCCCGCGGTGCTGGCCGGCACTCGGTAGTAGCTGCTGTACATCGAGGCGACCGAGTCCGGCGTGAAGCGATTCAGGCCGTTGGTGGCGCCGGCAGCCGTGGCGTTCAGGTAGCGGTCATAGGCGCCCTGGTTGCCGCGGTCCTTGATGTCGGCATGCATGACGGAGTCGCGCTTGGAGACGTCGACGCCGCCGAACACGTTGAAGCGCTGCGTGCCGATGTTGCCGAAGCCGAAGGTGATGCCGCCGGTCTTCTGGCCGCCCACGCCCTTGTCGTTGGCGCTGTAGCCGGCATTGCCCTCGATGCCCTCGAAGTCCTTGCGCAGGACGTAGTTGACGACGCCGGCCATGGCATCGGAACCATAGAGAGCCGAGGCGCCATCCTTGAGGATGTCGATGCGGTCGATGGCGCCCTTGGGGATGGTGTTGGTGTTGAGCAGGGTGCCGCGGCCGAAGTTGATGTCGACGGCGCCGACGGGCGCGATGCGACGGCCGTTGATCAGCACCAGCGTGCCCTGCGAGCCGAAGCCGCGCAGCGAGATGGTGGACAGGCCGCCAACGAAGCCGGTGGCCGCGCCGTCCTGGATGGAGCTGGCGTCGACCGCGCTGTTGGCGCGCAGCAGCTCGTCGATGGTCGCGTAGCCGGAGCCGCGGATGTCTTCACGGGTGATGGACTGGACCGACGAGGGCGTGGCGCGGTCGACGCGCTTGATCAGCGAGCCGGTGACTTCGACGCGTTCGATCTTGGTGGGCTCAGACGGCGTTTGGGCCTGGGCCTGGGCGGCCAGCACGGTCAGTGCGGCGGCGATCCAATGCTTGTGCATTGGGGGATTGCGGTGCATGAGGAGCTCCTGGAACACAGCGGGATGGCTGAGACCAGGCACCGTAAAAGCGCCACCCGGGGGATGCCAAAAGTGAGGCCCCCAAAGCCGCGTTTACCCCGAGGCGGAACGACACATTGCAGCAACAACCATGACGACCGGCACCCCCGCCAGGCCGCCAAAGATCAGGCCGCCTCGGCCTCCGCCTGCGGGTCCGTCGCTTCCAGTTCATAGCTGGCGGCCAGCATCGCCAGCCGGCCGATGACGCCATACATGTAGAAGCGGTTGGGCGCGCTCGCACCGGGCTTCTCGCCGGGGCGCGGCAGGTGGGGCGACTCGGCGAACGCCAGCGGCACATAGCTGGCGCCTGGGGCGTTGAGGTTCTCGTCGATGCCGCGGTGGGCGTGCACGCGGTAGAAGCCGCCGACGACGTAGCGGTCCATCATGTAGACGACCGGCTCGGCGACGGCCTCGTGCACGCGCTCATGCGTGGGCACGCCTTCCTGCACGATGACGTCCTGGCCCAGGCTTTCGGGCAGGGTTGAAGCCAGGGCCTCGATGTCCTTAGCGTCACGCACCGTCAGCACCGCGCGGCCGTAGCTGCCCACGTCGCTCTTGATGATGACGAAGGGCTTCTCGTTGATGCCGTATTCCTTGTACTTGCGGCGCACCTTGGTCAGCTGCGCGTCGGCTGCCGCCTGCAGCGCGTCCAAGCCCTTGCTGCCGTGCATGTCGACGCTCTGAAACATCGGCGTGATCAGCCAGGGGTCCATGCCCAGCAGCTTGCCGAAGCGCTTGGCGACTTCCTCGTAGGCGCGGAAGTGCTGGCTCTTGCGCCGCACCGTCCAGCCGGCATGCAGCGGCGGCAGCAGGTATTGCTCGTGCAGGCCCATCAGCTGCGGCGGCGTGCCGGCCGAGAGGTCGTTGTTGAGCAGCACTGTGCAGGGGTCGAAGCCCTTGAGCATCAGCCGGCCGCGCTTGCGCACCAGGGGCTCGACGACCAGGCTGCCGCCGCTGGCCAGCGGCAGTTCGGTCGGCTCCTTGATGCTGGTGTCCAGCGTGCCGAAGCGCACGTTCAGCCCGGCCTGCGTGAAGATGCGCGCCAGCGTGGCGAGGTGGTCCAGATAGAAGCTGCAGCGCGCGCCCGTCTCGGGAATGACGAGCAGGTTGCGCGCCTCGGGGCAGATCTTCTCGATGGCCGCCATCGCTGCCTGGACGGCCTGGGGCAGCATCTGGGCGGTCAGGTGGTTGAAGCCGCCAGGAAAGAGATTGGTGTCGACCGGCGCCAGCTTGAAGCCGGCGTTGCGCAGGTCCACCGAAGCATAGAAGGTCGGCGTGTGCTCCATCCATTCCAGCCTGAACCAGCGCTCCGTGGCCGGCATGGACTCCAGGACACGGGCCTCCAGCTCGTTGATGGGGCCGTTCAGGGCGGTGATGAGATGGGGAACCATGGCCGAATGATCTCAAACTTACAGGCCGCCCCACTTGAGGGCTGCCGCGCGGATCACAAGACGCCGTCAGCGCAGCAGGTGCGGCCCCGGCCGGCGTGCTTGGCGCGGTAGAGCTGGTCGTCGGCACGCTTGATGGCCGCGGCCAGCGCCTCGCCGGCTTCCACGCGCACGGCGCCGGCGCTGAAGTCGACGACAAAACCCAGGCTGGCCTCGCAGCGCCGCGTCAGCGCCTGGTGCAGGCGGGCGTCGAGCCGGCTGAAGGCCTCAGGCTCGCAGTGGCGCAGTAGCAGGCAGAACTCCTCGCCGCCGTAGCGGCCGACCAGGTCGGTCGCGCGCAGCTCGCCGCGCAGCACCTCGCCGGTGAGCTTGATGACTTCGTCGCCGACCGGGTGGCCGCGCTCGTCGTTGATGCGCTTGAAGTGGTCCAGGTCCAGCATCAGCAGCACGCCCGGCTCGCCGGCCGTCTTCAGCGCCTGGCCGGCCCGGCTCATCCATTCGCGGCGGTTGAGCAGGCCGGTCAGCGTGTCCAGTGAGGCCAGCCGCACCAGGGCCTGTTCGGCGGCGTCGCGGTGCGCCAGCAAAAAGCCCATGGTGCCCAGCACCAGGCTGGCGTTGAGCATCAACAGGTGGGCAAAGTTCAACGGATGCGGGGCGATGAAGCGCGGATAGGCCTCGGGCCAGCCGAACACGAGGACGACCCGGCCCAGCGTCAGCAGTGCGTTGGCCAGGGCCGCCACGCCGCACAACCAGCGCCAGCGCACACGGCCCGCGCCATGCAGCAGCAGCCAGCCGGCCCAGAGCGTCTGGACGCCGATGGTGAAGTTGGTGAGCCCTGTGGCGAGCGGCTGGTCACGAAAGACGATGGCATGCACGAAGCCCAGCATCAGCGGCGGTGCCAGTAGCCAGCGCAGCGGCGCCTGGCGACCCAGGAAGCGGTAGGCCGTCAGCACCATGGCCGAACATGACGCGCTGAGCGCCATCACCCCCAGCGTGGCCATCAGGCGCGGCGTGGTCTGCGTGGCCGCGATCAGCAGGCCGAAGCCGATCGCCTGGCCCAGCAGCATGAACTGCCAGGACTGCAGGCCGCTGCGAGTGCGGATACCAACGCCGACGGCCAACGCCACGCTCATCAGCAACGCGTTGACGAGCACGGCCACCAACAGGGTGATCACATCCATGCGGGTCAGCATAACGACGGGCCCGAGGGGACAAAGAAAAAGCCGCCTCGAAGGGCGGCTTGGCGTGAAAGAGGGCCGGACTGGCCCCCAAGTCACTTGTGATAAGCCGTTTCGCCGTGCGACGAGATGTCCAGGCCTTCGCGCTCTTCTTCTTCCGTCACCCGCAGGCCGATGGTCAGGTCGACCAGCTTGTAGGCGATGAAGGAGACGACGCCCGACCACACCAGGGTCAGCAGCACGGCCTTGGTCTGGATCCAGACCTGGCCGGCGATGGAGTAGGCCTCCGGCGCGACCATCGCAACGGTGACCCAGTCGCCGACGGCGCTCGGGCCGCCCAGGTTGGGGCTGTTGAACACGCCGGTCAGGATGGCGCCGACGATGCCGCCGACACCGTGGACGCCGAAGACGTCCAGCGAGTCGTCCGCACCCAGCAGCTTCTTCAGGCCCGACACACCCCACAGGCAGGCGAAGCCAGCCACCAGGCCGATGACCAGGCCACCACCGATGCCGACGTTGCCGGCAGCCGGCGTGATGGCGACGAGGCCGGCGACGGCACCCGAGGCAGCACCCAGCATCGAGGCCTTGCCCTTCAGCAGCGCCTCACCCACGCACCAGGCCAGCACGGCAGCAGCGGTAGCCGCCAGCGTGTTGAAGAAGGCCAGGGCAGCGAAGCCGTTGGCTTCCAGTGCGGAGCCGGCGTTGAAGCCGAACCAGCCCACCCACAGCAGCGCGGCGCCCACCATCGTCAGCGTCAAGCTGTGCGGCGTGAACTGCTCGCGGCCGTAGCCGACGCGCTTGCCGACCATGTACGCACCGACCAGGCCCGCCACGGCGGCATTGATGTGCACGACGGTGCCGCCGGCGAAGTCCAGCGCGCCCCACTGCCAGATCAGGCCGGCCTTGCTGGTCATCTCTGCAGCGACTTCAGCCGAGGTGTAGGCATCCGGGCCCATCCAGTACCAGACCATGTGGGCCATGGGCAGGTAGCTGAAGGTGAACCACAGCGTCAGGAAGGCGAGCACGGCGGAGAACTTCATGCGCTCGGCGAAGGCGCCGATGATCAGGCAGGCGGTGATACCGGCGAAGGTCGCCTGGAAGGCCGCGAACACGATCTCGTACATCGGCGTGCCCTTGCTGAAGGTGGCGCCGTTGGCAAAGGTGCCGGCGGCGTTGTCCCACAGCCCCTTCATGAACAGCCGGTCCGTGCCGCCGATGAACGCATTGCCCTCGGTGAACGCGAAGCTGTAGCCGTACAGCACCCACAGCACGATCATCAGCGAGAAGCCGACCATGACCTGCATCAGCACGGACAGCATGTTCTTGCTGCGCACCAGGCCGCCGTAGAACAGCGCGAGGCCCGGGATCGTCATCAGGATGACCAGCAGCGTGGACACCAGCATCCAGGCCGTGTCGCCCTTGTTGGGCGCAGGCGCCGGGGCGGCAGTGGCAGCAGGCGCTTCGGCCGGCGCAGCGGCGGCGGGCGCGGGGGCCGCCGAAGCCGCATCGACAGCGGCAGTCGCCACGGCAGCGGCGGGCGCCGAGGCGGCATCCTGGGCCCAGGCGGCCGGCGCGAGCAGACCCGCCGCGAGGGCGAGGCCGGCAAGGAGTTTCTTCATTTGAGGGTTCTCCAAACGGTTGTTATGGACGCGCGCTTTTAGAGCGCGTCGTTGCCGGTTTCGCCGGTGCGGATGCGGACGACCTGGTCCAGCGGCGACACGAAAATCTTGCCGTCGCCGATCTTGCCGGTGCGGGCGGAGGACTCGATGGCCTCGATGACGCGCTCGACGACGTCGTCGTTCACTGCCGCCTCGATCTTGACCTTGGGCAGGAAGTCCACGACGTACTCGGCACCGCGGTACAGCTCGGTGTGGCCCTTCTGGCGGCCAAAGCCCTTGACCTCGGTGACCGTCAGGCCCTGCACGCCGATGGCGCTCAGGGCCTCACGCACCTCGTCGAGCTTGAAAGGCTTGATGACGGCAGTGATCAGTTTCATGTCGCTCTCCAGTGCAATGCAATCAGAAGGTCTTCTTCAGGCCGACGACGAGGCGGGCCTTGCCCAGGTCCTTGCCGTTGGGGCCGACATAGCCGTCGGCATCCGTGCCGATGATGGCGGCGCTGGCGATCAGGCCGGAGAAGTCCTTGGACAGCGTCAGCGAGTAGTCGGTGTAGGACGCGGCGGAGTTGCGGCGCACCTTCTGGTGGCCGACGTGGGGTGACAGCATCAGGCCATCGCCCAGGTCGAAGCTGGCCGTCACGTCCAGGTAGCCGCTGCCCTTGCTGTCGGCAAAGCCGAACAGGTTGGACGTGCTGTGCGAGTACTTGGCCGTCACGGGGCCGAAGCTCAGCGCGCCATACACCTCCAGGGTGTTGGGGCTGACGCCCAGCTTGTGGCTGGGGTAGTAGTACTGCAGCAGACCGACGTCCATCGTCAGGCCGGGCGCCACCTCGGTCTTGTAGCCGCCGTAGACGTCGATCTCGGCGTCAGAGTCGCCGCCGCCGTCCTTGATCCACTTGATCGTCGACGCCCAGGTGCCGATGTAGAAGCCACTCGGGTCGGCGTAATCCATGCCGCCTTGCAGGGCCGGCTTCAGGCGAGTCTGGGAGATGCCACGGTAGCGGTAATCGCTGACCACGCCGACGTTGAACGTCAGCGGGCTCGGTGCCTCTTGGGCCGCTGCGGGCAGGGCGACCGCGGACATGGCCAGCACGAGCAGCGAATGGGAAAACTTCATGGCAGAGGCTCCTGTTTCAAGTTGGGGATACGTCTGGCGGGTATTTGCAGCTTCCGTGCCAAGGGTCACGCCTTGTCACGCCGCACGAAACTGGGCCTACGGCGCCCGGATCGGAGACGCTCGCACCAATTTGGCACAGATCCCGCTCGGAAGATGCACCGCAGAAGTGCATTGCAGGGAAAAGCACCGGACCGCCCGTGGCCAAGCCGGCGGCTAGACTGGTCCGCCACAAAAGGCAGCCCTGCACGCCGGACCCCGCGCGCCAGCGCCCGCACACCGACACCTTCCCCTATTGATGTCCCTCGCCACCGTCCACAGCCGCGCCCTCGACGGCCTCGCCGCCGCGCCGGTCACGGTGGAAGTCCACCTGGCCAACGGCCTGCCGAGCTTCACCGTGGTGGGCCTGGCCGACACCGAGGTCAAGGAAGCCCGCGAGCGGGTACGGGCGGCGCTGCAGAACAGCGGGCTGGCCTTCCCGACGAATAAAAGAATTCAATGTAGTCAAGCACTTTTCTCGCGATTTGTGCAAGGTAGAACTCGAACGCCATAGAGCTCACACAGACGGAGCTTTAGGCAGACTATTGACTGTGGTCCACGCCCCGCGTCGTCCACAGTCCGCCGGGCGCGCAGCGCCCGGCCCTTCCATGCGACAGGAATAGCGAGATACCTGGTGAGCACCGCCGCTTAGCATGCTCGTAGAAGCCTACATCCGCTGGGACAACGAGACGCGGATCAAGATCTCGCTCGGCGGCCTCAGCCCCGCCGCACATCGCAGAAGCTTGGGGATCGCTGTTTAACCAGTCCAAGTTTTTGTCCGCACCCCCGGTGGGTCAGGATGGCGTGGGGATCAACACTCTTCGACGAAGCGGTGGGCGTTATGCACGAGAGCCGCACTCAGTTCGACGCCCTGGTGCTTGGCCTGCCCTGGCAGCGCGTCGGCGAGGCCGGCGTCATCACGCTGCTGTAACCCAAGCTAGGAACGGTCCTGGTGCGGCACATCGCAAGGGCGATATCAGCTTCTTCAGGGGGTAGATAGCCACTTGAGCGGGCGATTCCCGCAGCCGGCGCGGCAGCTCAGTTCCTAAAAACTAGGGGGGAACAGGTGATTCTTCATTGCCCGAAGTGCGAACACAGCCGGAAGCCGTCGGACACCGCGCCTGCCGGCACATGGGCGCACGAATCGTGTGCGGTCCGAAGCTCCGCCGGGTTTTATCCCGAGACCCGGGTGGCAGGTCCGGCCTACGCTGAGCAGTGGGACAGCTCGCTGGTCACGCAACTCTCGCTGGCCGGCCGGCGCCTGGCGGATGTCCTGAACAACGCGCTGCAGCAGCGCTGAACGGCGACCTCACAATCGCAAAACCGCCACCTCGAAACGCCCGCCTGATGGCCCTTCTGATCCTCGGCATGACCCAGTGCCCGCTCTGCCGCCAAGCGATTGAGGCGGGGCAGGAAACCATCTCGACGACGCATTTCATCGAATCGCCGGACCACCCGCTATGGCGGTACTCCGACGCGGCGATGCACTACGGCTGCTTCCAAACCTGGGATCAGCGCCCGCTCTTCGTCGCCGAGTACAACCGCCTCTTCGGCTCGCGGGTCTGGGGAAACGGCACTAGGCACCCAATGGATGACGATGGCACGGTGACAACTGTCAGCGTCGCCAACTGAGCCCTACAGCTTGAAGTGCTGCGGCACTGAGTTCACCAACAAGCCCGTCATTTCCTGCACCAGCGCATAGTCGGCCAGCACCTGTTGGTGGAGGAACACCGGCTTTTCAGCGTCCGGGCCGTTCAACGTCAATGCCATGAGCAAGCTGTTTGAACCGAGACCGTCTGTATGCGTCCGGGCAAGTCACCCGAGTCAGGCCGCACGCCTGATACCTCAGACAGTCTGGCGGCCTCTCCACTCTTCAATCGGGATGAATGATTCCTCATGGACTTCATCGAAGACGATCCAGCCCCTGCACCTCGCGCTCATTGCGTAAAGCTTTTGAGCCTCTTCGACCGTCAGGCGCAGTGCCCCGCGACCGAGCTCGGGCGCATGCATTGCCTCCCACACTTCGTTTTCAATGCCTTGCATCCAAGCCGCTCGATAGCGCCGCTCCGAGATTTCGGAGATGAAGTCAGCAAGGTCGCGCTGCTCTTGGGTAAGGTCTTGAAGGGCCACGACTAACTCCTCAGTTTGTTCTCAACCCAGCCACCCTGACGTCGAAGCAACCGCTATTTGCTCGCAGGTCGCCAGCTGTGCGGTAAGAGCTCCGTGATCCTAATGGCAGGCTGTGTCGGCAACTGCTTGGACAACGCTGTGGTCGATAGCTTCTTTGGGACGCTGAAGTCGGAATACTTCCACGTCAACAAGTTCAGCAGCCTAGACGAGCTCGAGGCTGGTCTGCGGGGCTAGCCATGTACGGGGCCTTCAACCATGCGCTGAGCGGCTATCACCACGGCTGCGCCCTCCTCCACCAGCACCTCGCGCGGTCGCTTGCCGTCGAGGTAGGTTGTGGCGGACTCAAACCACGCGGCGATCTGGAACGGCGCGCGGCCGCGCAAGACTTCAAGCACCTCGCGAACAATCGGTACCGGCTCAAGCATGGCGTCGAATGCATAACGGGGGTAGATCGGCACCCCGTTCTTCTCAAGCGCAAATATTCGCCCCTGCTCCAGCCAGCCGGCCAGCATGGTGTCCGCGTTGAGAGGCTTGTCCGGAAGCTCCGCGAACAGCTCCGTTGCCGATAGCCAGCTTGTGCCGTCCATCACCATTCGAAAAGCTTTGGCGCGCATGCGCGCCAGCATCGCGTCAGCTTTCTCTCGGTCTTCCTTCGACGCATTCGACTTCGGCGCTGCAACCATGGTGTCTATAACTCCTCAACGTTTTCAGGCAGCACGTTGCCTGGGGCTGATACGACTTCGACAATGAAGCCCGGGTCGTAGAGCCGGTTCTCGAAGCTGCCGTTCCTCATGGGATAGCCACGGGGGTTAGAGACGATCCGGCAGTTGCCCCGCTCGTAATCGAACGAGGTATGGGTGTGGCCGTGAACCCAGAGAGCCGGCACATCAAACAGCCCATCTGGCAGCTCGCTGGCAAACGTCGGCGTCAGCCAGTCGGCGGCGTACTCCGGCGCTACCGAACCGCTCGAAGGCGCATGGTGGGTCACCACCACGGTGGGTCCCGGGAAAGGCTCAGCAAGCTTCTGGGCCAGCCAGTCTCGGTCCCTCTCGTGCATGGCGACGGCATCTTCTGCGCGCAGGGCTCGAGCGGACCGTTGTCCGTGGGGCCACGCTAAAACCTGGATGAGCCGGAAGTCGTTCATGCCAGCGGCCGCCGCCTTCATCGCACGCTGGACGCTGGATGTCGTCGAGCCATCAGGCTGCCTCACGCCGAGTCGGAAATCGGTCCACAGGGTGCAGCCGATGAACCGCACTTCGTTCAAGACCACAACGTCCCGATCAAGAAGGTGAACATTGCTGCCCGCTGAAGCCTGGCGCATCTCGCCAAGCTCCGCGTTGATTTCACACCGATAGAACTCGTGGTTGCCAGGTACGAGAAACACCGGCTTGCGGCCGAACCTGCCATCAGCCTTGGCCCACTCCACGGCCGCCAGGCCGGGGTTGTGAATGTCACCGGCCAAGACGACGGCGTCGTACTCGGTGCCGGTCGACTGCACCCAAGGCGCGCCGAACTCCAGATGCAGATCTGACAGGACGAGGATCTTCATGGCCAGTGCCGTAGACATCAACCCACTCCACCTGCGCCGATCTGCATCAAGTGCTGCTCGACCGCCTGCATGCCGCCTGGTCGTACAACCATATCGATAGGCCTTTCTCCAAGCCCAAACGCTCGGGTGATCAGCCACTCGGCGAGCCAGGGCTCCAGATCGCCCGCGGCCAGCGGCGCCACGATTTCCACCAGACGCTGGTAGTCCGCAGTGGTTGCGAAGCGCTCCAGGCAGTCCAGGAGAGCGCGTTTTTCAGCGATGAAGGCGTCGGTGGCGGATGTCATTGGTGCTTGGTCGGTGAAGTCGGTCCTGGAGCCGGATGCAGCGAGTCGGCTGGATGCAGCTGCGCCCAGAACTGGGAACTTATATCGATGCCGCCGGACAGCCCGAGCAGTGCAGCGCCGTTGCGGATTGCCATGCACTCCAGTGGGCGGCTTTTCGGCGGCGCCATCAGCATGCAGCGGTGGCGGGACGTCGTCTTGACCGCCCGCGACGTTATGTCGAACCCAGCCAGAGCTGACGTCAGGCGTACGACGGCACGGTTGGTCTTGCGATCCCTGCGAGTTCCCAGGTGAAGCTCGCCCGACGGCGCTTTCAACAGGCGCCATGAGTGCACCTCGCACGGATCTTCCTCGGGTGGCAGCGCGCCGCGTTCGTTGTCGAAGGCAATGCCGGCGTCGTCGGCATTCCTCATGGCTGGAGCCTCTCCTCGGTGGGCTTGGCACCCGCGTGATGGGCCTGCCGCATTGAGCGTGCCGGCCTTTGTAGCGCATGGACGATGGCGTCCACGTGATCCATCGTCAGACCGATGCCAGGCGTGCAAAGGACGACGCGACCCAACAGTGGGTTGTCCGGGGACGGATCGGCGAAGGCCAGTTCCCCCGCGCTATGGTGGTCGTCAAGCACCACAAAGGGTTCACCTTGGTGATGGGTTTCAAGCCAATGCAGGATCTCGGCTCGCCGCTCTCGATAGACCCGTTTTGGAACGCACCGCCAGGCGTCGCCCTCATGCAGGTTGTTCGCGACGAAATGAAGGCCGCCTCCGTTCAAGACCCACATCATCTGTTCGCGGGTGAAATGCTCGCGCCAGTTGCTGCTGATCACGTATTTCATGCCTGCTGATCGACGATGGGACACAGCCAGGGCGTTGCGCGCGACCGGCGTGAAGAGAGCGGACAACTGGTGCTGGCTTGGCGTTTCGTCGCGCGCAAGCGTCCGAGACAAGCTCAGACAGGCCTCGTGCTGGCCGATACACAGGACTTCGTCGATGTCGAGAAAGGCAGTGCCGAACCTGCCAGCGTCGGCGACCTTGATATCGGGTTCGACCACGGTCACGCTCCGCTCTTGCGTGCGTTAGTTCGGCGCAGCGGGTTGTTAGTTGTGGACCCGGAGCTCTGGCGCGTCCGCGTGACGGCAATGCGCAGCACCAGCTCATGCTCAATGGGCTCTTCATGGTCGGGCACCAGGCCGCAGTCGAACCTATCACCTGCGGTATCGGCAAGCTCCACGCTGTGGCCGGCGGCTGACCTGCAACGCCACACTTCACGAATCTCGCGCGACGTCCATTGGCCTGTCGGCGACTGCCAAGCCGGCATCATGCAGACGATGCCCTTCACGCGATCAGGTTCCAGTGTGCTGAGCAGTTCCACCACGTCGGAATCCCACGCAACACAGAACGTGCGGGTCACGCTGCAACCTGGATCCTCAGCGTCGAAGATCTCCACCGACACCAGGAACCACGGCGCGTCCAAGGTTAGCTCGACAACGCGCCACTGTTGGCAGCCTGGAGGGCCGAGGTCAGGAGGGAACGGAAACTCATACTCCGGCTGGGAAACGAACATGACGCTCTGGCGGTGAACAGTGAGGGTTCGCCGGCTGGACTGTTGAACTCCGGCGGATTGTTCAGACGGCCAGGCCGTATCCAAATTCTTGATATGCCGATGAGGGGCTATGGGGGACACGCAGGCTGATGTCCTGTCCAAGCAACCCGGACGAATTTGTCGTTCTTGAACGACAACTGATTCACATCACGACAGCGATCTCCCACAATGTCGTCTATGAACGACATTGTTCGGCTTTCTTCGGACCTTGGGGCCGCGCTCAAGCAGGCCCGCCAGGCCGCCGGAATGAGCATCACCGAGGTCGCCGAGAAGGCTGGCAGGGTGCGCGACGTGATCTACCGTCTGGAATCTGGTCACGACACCTCAGTGGCTTCGCTATTTGCGGTGCTATCAGCTCTGCAACTGAATATCCGCCTAGAACCCGCCCGCATGCCGAAATTAGAGGAAGTCGTTGCGCGCTTCGGAGCTGACGAGTAAGAGTGACATCCCAGGCGGCCGGGTGCGTGCCATATGCAAATTCTTGATATGGACAGTGGTGGGATACGGTGCGACGCTGAGAGAATTCCATGTCCAAATCCCTGTACAGCCGCCACAACGAAGCCTTTCTGAAGAAGCTCAAGGGCCTGCGCGAGTCGCGCCAACTGCGGCAGGCCGACCTCGGCAACCTGCTTGGCCGCAGCCAGGGCTGGGTCAGCTATGTCGAGAGCGGCGCGACCACCCTCAACGTCATCGAGCTTCGTGAATGGATTGAAGCGCTGGACTACAGCTTTATGGAGTTCCTGCAGGAGCTGGACGACGAGCTGCGCTGGCTTGGAAGCGTCCGTCTGCGCGCACAGCCACGCAAGCGGGCGGCGGGGGCCGCAACAGGCCGACGTGCGTCAGGCGCAAAGTGAGATGGGCCCCACTCAGTGGCGGGTTTTGCTCATGTCCAGTGCCAGGCGCCGATCCATGCGCTCGAAAAAGACATCGAGAGAGGAGCCGCAGGCTAGGCACCAGTAGAACAGCTCGACCACATGGACACTGCGCTGACCGGCTTCACTTCGGCTTACGTCACAAGGCTGGATGCCGACTTCATCTGCAAGATCGCGCCGGCTCAGTCCGGCGTGAAGCCTGAGCTGCGCCAGCTCTGCGGCGAATGCAACATCGACCGGCGCTGACCCCTGGTTCACGTGACCCGGCGGTGCTTCTCGCGCGTGCCCAGCCGCAGGTTCGAGAACGAGGCAATCTCCTCGCCGACGGCGGACAACACCTTGTCGACCTCAGCGGCGTTGCCCTTGTTGCAGAACGACAGCGTCAGCAAGGTCAACGGATGCACACCCATGGTTTGAGCCAGCTGCACAACCTTCTTGAGGGATGGGCTGGCGCCCTGGTTCTCAAGGCGGCTGAGGTGGGTACGTCCCGAGACCTCGTAAAAGTCTTCTTGCGACAGTCCTCGCTCAAGCCGCAAGGCACGTAGCGCCTGGCCGAATTTTGGAGTGGTTGTCTTGAGACTCATCACGGGTCGATTCCGACCCGGATTGGCTCACCGCGCACCTTTAACGACTACACCTTATACGGTGCGTTGGCATGGAGAATTTGGTTGAACCGAACCTATCCGGACCCCTGAGGCTGGCTCGATCTGAGCGCTTTCACGGTGCTTCTCTGGGTGTCTGGGCCGGCGGCTTCGTTTCGGTACCCCTAATGCACGAGTTCGCGCCGCCAACGGGTTTTCCGGCTGGGGGCATCGCAACCAGGGTCAGCGTCGATGCCGAACCTGGCCATCAACGAAGAAAGGACTGACGATTGAACATCACCTCGGTCATCGATGCGGCTTGCCGCATGGTTGAGACCCTGCAGACCAATCCAATGGGCGCGCTGATCCTGCTCCTGCTGGCTGGGTGCGCCGTCGCGGCTGGCCGGACTTGGCGCCGATGACCTGTTACGGCACCTTGAGCAGCCTTCGGGCTGCGGTCAGAGTGTTCCGGGCCTTCCAGTAGTCGGCCCAGGGATCGGTCTTCTCGAAGCTCAGGTACTCACGCGCAGTGCCGATGGTCCATTGAGCCCCGCCTTTGAGCGACGGCAGCTGCTCCCAGCTGATCGGCACGGATACCCCCATCCCCGGCCTGGCGCGCGCCGAGAACGCTGCTGCCGTGGTCTGCCCGTGCCCGTTGCGCAGGTAGTCGATGAAGATCTTGCCCACACGGTTGCTGCCGCCACTCTTGGCCACGAACCGCTGCGGGATGGTCTTGGCCATGTGCGCGACGACGGCCCGGGAGAAATCCTTGACCACCTCGTAGTCCAGCTTCGGCGCCAGCGGCACCACCACATGCAAGCCCTTGCCGCCGCTGGTCTTGAGCCAGGCCTTTAGACCCAGCTCATCCAGCATCGTCTTCGTCAGGACGGCTGCCTCCTGAACGTTCTGCCAGGACACGCCCTCGCCTGGGTCCAGGTCGAAGATCACCCGGTCGGGCTGGTCAATGCGCTTCGTCACCGAGTTCCACGTATGGAACTCGATGACGTTGAGCTGGGCCGCGTTGATGAGCCCGTCGACCGTGTCGATCGACATCAGCGAGTCGTGGCCTGGCCACAGTGCCGGATCGAGGTTGCTGATCCCCTTGATCTCCTGGTCGGAGTGCTTCTGGAAGAACAGCTGACCGGTGATGCCCTGCGGCGCTCGCACCAGGGACACGGGGCGATCCTTCAGGTGCGGCAGGATGCGATCAGCGACGCTCTCGTAGAAGTGCACCAGGTCGATCTTCTTGAGGCCGGTCGATGGGTCGATGACGCGGTCCGGGTTGGAGATCTTGATCGCCGTCTTCGGCTTCGTCGCTTTGGTCGGCTTGGCAGGCGGCGGCGGCGCCGACTGCTCGCGACCGATGGAGCGCGGGTCTTTGTCGGTCCGCACACCCCGAAAGGTCGCATGCCGAACCTTGCCGTCCGCCGTCCACTCGCCGAACGCCACTTCGACAACCATCTCTGGCTTCACCCATCGCTCCGTGCCCTTGGCCCGCTTGGACCAGCGGCCGGGGTCCACCTCCGCCGTGTCGACGGGCGGCGTCTTCGTCTCCAACTTGGCCACTTGGTCAAACAGCTCGCTGCCTTGGGCTGCGCCCCAGCCCGTGCCGACCGACCCTGCGTAGCGCAGCTTGCCGGCTTCGTAGTAGCCCAGCAGCAGCGCGCCAACGTCGCGTGTGGAGTTGGCCCGGTCGGTGAAGCCGATGACAACAAACTCTTGGCGTCGCTGGCATTTCAGCTTGAGCCAGCTGTCAGCGCGGCGCGAGACGTACGGTGAGTCCGAATTCTTCAGCATCACGCCTTCAAGGCCAAGCTGACAGGCGGCGGCAAGCACTTCGGTGGGTGACGAAGGCAGCTCCTCGCTGAAACGCACCCGTTCGGTGATACGACCTTCCAGCAAGCTCTTGAGGACGCTGCGGCGGCTGCGCAGGGGCACGTCACGCAGGTCGGTGTCGCCCAGGAAAGGCACGTCGAACAAGAAGATCGCGATGTCCTTGGTGCGCGCGTTATCGATGGCGTTCTGCAGCCGGTTGAAGTCCGGCAGGCCGTGCTCGTTGAGGACGGCGATCTCGCCGTCGAGCCAGCCCTGCGTGATGCCGACCTGCTGCAGCTCGTCCGCCAGCGGCCGGAGCTTCGCCGTCCAGTCGTTGCCGTTGCGGGTGATGAGCTGCACCTTGCCGCCGGCGATGCGCACCAGCATGCGATAGCCATCAAATTTGTTTTCGATGAGCCAATCGCCGCCGCTGGGCGCCGAGGCGGCCAGGGTGGCAAGTTGCGGCTCCAGCTTCAGCGGCATGGCGGCCTTCTTGGCGCGCGACAGATCAGGGCCGCCGCTCTCTGAAGGGGCGGCGAGGACGCGCGGCTCTCGTTCTTCAACCAGGCCAAGCGGCTGCTCGACGACGCTATCCGGCAAAGCGGTGATGACGTCGTATTCGGCGAGCGGACGCGCCCAGGCGTCGCCCTTCTTTTTGAACAAGATCCACTGGTCCTGTTTCTTTGCGCCTGGCTTGGAGATGCGGACCAGCTCCCAAAGGCCCGCGAGTTTTTCGCCGTGCAGGTGGAAGATCAACTTGCCCTTGGCCAGCCCTTCACGCGGATCGCCGACCGGCGTCCAGGTGCCGCGGTCCCAAATGATGACCGTGCCGGCGCCGTAGTGGCCCTTCGGGATCTCCCCCTCGAAGGAGTTGTAGCTGATAGGGTGATCCTCAACGTGGATCGCCATCTGCTTGACCGCCGGGTCGTAGCTGGGCCCCTTGGGCACCGCCCAGCTAACCATCACGCCATCCAGCTCCAGCCGGAAGTCGTAGTGAAGGCGGGACGCCCAGTGCTTCTGAATGACGAAGCGCAGCGCGTCCTTCGCCTTTCGGCGCGCGACCTTGCCCGCAGGTTCGGCGGTGCCGCTGAAATCGCGCTTGGCGTTGTACTTCGCCAGCGGGACATCGGGCGGAGCTTCCTTTGCGCGCTGCCTGCCCCGGGTAGCGGCCGTCGCCTTGGCGGCCGGCTTGGCGGGCCGCGGCGACGCTCGCTGAGCGATCGCCACGAAGGTCAGCCCTTCTTGCCCTTCAGGCGCGCCTCGACGGCAGCCGCTTCGTTTCCGACAGCTTTGACGGCCGCCTTCAGCTCGTCAGCCGTGACGCCAAACTTCTTGGCCCAGTCGCGGACCTCGTAGTCTTCTGAAAGGCTGATGCGCTTGCGGTCCTGGCCGCCGCTCTGAGACTTGTCATCTGCCATCGGGTGCTCCGGTAAAGGGGACAACCGAAGGTAGACCGAGCCGCTTCGCGCCCCTGTCAGACGACTCCGATTTCACGACGTCAGATTCAGGCTGGCTGCTGCCGCTCGGATTAGTCAGTCGTGGGGCAGCAATGTGCCCAAAGCCGAAGTCCGCGACCAGGGTGAAGATCAATTCCGCAGCGGTTGCCGTCATCGGCGGTCAGCCGCCGAGTTGACGATGACCGGCATGAAGCGGTCGCTGGCGCATCTGGCCGTTTGACGGCTTGAACGACCGGTGTCGAGGGTGCTGCGGTCGTCCAGCCTGGCTGGTCCCGGCTGTCGCCATCAACTCGCGCCGGGAATGTCTGCTGCTCGAAGCGTCGGAATGGCGCTCTCGACCCAATCCAGTCTGTCGAGGAGTTGAGAAGCAGTCGCTGCCGACGGCGGCGACCGATGAAGATGCCCTGCGTTTCGGTGCCAGTCAGCGTCTTGCGGCCCGCGCGGACGAGCCTTTATCGGTGGGGATGCACCACAGATTCCACCCACCTGAAGTTTCACTTGGCACCCCCGCTGGCCTTCGACACGTAGAGCGCCAGCGCCGCAATCTCTGCGTCGGTGAGCTTGTCCTTGTACGAGGGCATCTGGCCCAGCCCGTTGCGCAGCGCCTTCGCGACCCGCCCGGCGTCGGGCTTCAACTCGTCGAGGACCGGGCCGACGGCGCCCTCGGCACCTGCGGCCTGCAAGGTGTGGCACACGGCGCACGACGGGACGACGCCCTGCAGGAAGAGCTTCTTCCCCAGGACGAGTTGCGCGCTTTCGTCGGCCGCCAGCGCGGGCAGAGCGGGCAGTGCCAGGCCTGCGACGAGCACCGACGCGACTTTCAAGGCATGCACCACGAAGTGCTGGTGGATGGTGTTGCGCATGTTCAGGCCACCGTCACTTTCACGGCGTGGTCGGCCCAGCTCGTGTTGTTGTAGCCGCCGGCGTTTTCCATCCGCTGTTCGGGCTGCACGTTGCCGGCCGTGTCGGTGGCGCGGCTGGCCAGCGTGTGGCTGCCAGCGGGCAGCTTCGCGGCCAGCACGAACTGTCGCCAGGCATAGCGGCCCAGGTCGGGCCCGGTGAGCCGCGCGTCGTTCCAGGTCTTGCCGCCGTCCAGCGACACCTCGACGCGCTTGATGCCGTTCAGCCCGCCGAAGGCCACGCCTTGCACCTGCACCAGGCCGGCCTTGACGCTGGATGCATCAGGCGCCGGCGAGTTGATCCACGACTTTACCGACATCTCCTGCACCGACGGCTGGCTCGGGTCGCCCTTGCCGCCCGGCGGCGAGATGCGGTAGCCGTGCGACATGATCTTCGCCTCGGTTTCCTTGGCCGTGAAGGCCAGGCGCTTGATGTACTTGATGTTGTTCACGCCGGTGTAGCCGGGCACGATCAGGCGCAGCGGCCCGCCGTGGGCCAGCGAGATCGGCACGCCGTTCATCTCCCAGGCCAGCAGCGCGTCGGCCATCGCGGCGGCCGGCACCGAGCGCTCGACGATGATGCTCAGCGGGTCCAGGCCTTCGGGCAGCTTCTCGCCGCCGGTGCCGGTCAGGTAACCGGCGCCCGGCACGACGCCGCCCAGCGCTTCGGCCACCACGCGCACCGGAACGCCGGTCCACATCACGCAACCCGCCGCGCCCACCTGCCAGGGTGTGCCACTGGGCTTGCTGGGGAAGTAGCCGCGACCATTGCCCGAGCACTGCAGCACCATCGCGGTCGTCTCCACGCCCATCGTCTTCAGCTCGCGCAGCGTCAGCGTGCGCGGCGCCTTCACGCCTTCGATGGCCACCTGCCAGGCGTCGCGGTCGGCGACGATGGACGCGTCGGGCGCCGGCAGGTTGTTGCGGATGTAGAGCTGCTCGGCCGGCGTGATGACCCCGCTGCCGAAGGCTGCACGCTTGGTCTCGATGGTGGTGCTGCTGTGCACGATGACGCTGGCCGGGTCTTTCCACGCCACGTAGGCGGGCAGCGGCTTGGGCGTGGCGCTGGCCACTGGGGTTTCGCCAGCCGCGGCGGCACCGCGCGTGAAAGTGGCCAGGCCGGCCGCGGCCAGGGCGCTGGCGCTGCCGGCCAGCATCTGGCGCCGCGGCAGCGAGTTCAAGGTCTTGTTCATCGGGTCTCCTTGGGGGTCGGTGTGGAATTCGGTGGGGACATGTCGGTGGCTGGACCGAACTGGCTTTGCGCCACGGCCAGGGCCTGCTTCTTCTGCGCCACCAGCACCAGCGGCTTGCCGTCGCGCGAGGTGATGACTTTCCAGTGCACGTTGCCCCACCAGCCGCTGCCCTCCGTCAGCGCCACCGCCTTGTCGAAGGCGAACACGGTGACCATGCCGCCCTTCTCGAAGAAGGTGGTGAGGTGGTAGACGAGGTGGCCGTCGATGTCGCAAGGCCGCATCAGCTGCGGGAAGCCGGGCACCACCTGTTGGCCGGCCAGCCCCAGGTGCTGCAGCAAGGGCGCGCTGGCCATGAAGGTGCCGCGCAGCGTGCGCTCGAAGTATTCGTGTTCGATGGCGCCGCGCACGAGTTCTGGCGGGCGCATGGCCAGCACGGCGCCGGTGCCGCTGCCTGCCAGCAGCAGGCCCAGCACGGCGCGCTGGAAGCTGCGCCGCGCCATTAGCGGCTGCGCCTTGCGGTACAAGTGCGGCGGGG
The DNA here is from genome assembly GCF_001425165.1 of Pelomonas sp. Root405. GTDB lineage: Bacteria > Pseudomonadota > Gammaproteobacteria > Burkholderiales > Burkholderiaceae_C > Pelomonas. The sequence goes on along the minus strand of NZ_LMDU01000001.1, from coordinate 170,813 downwards.
CGTCGATGGGCTCGAAGGCCAGCGCCAGTTCGGCGCGCGTGCGCAAGTCGAACGCGCTGTCGGGCAACTCGGGCGGCCGGAGTTCGCGCTTCATGACGGGGTCTTCCGCAAGGGCGTGACCTGGGCGCCGCCGGGTGCCCGCACTGGCACGCCCATCACCTGCTTCAGCGCGTCGCGCGCGCGAGCCAGGCGCGACAGCACGGTGCCGGGCGCAATCTCCAGCGCCTCGGCCATCTGCGCGGTGGGCATGTCGTCGAAATAGAACAGCACCAGCACCTCGCGGTGGATGGGCGCCAGCCGCGCGAGCGCCTTGACCACGTCCAGCTTGTCGTCCAGCCCGGCGTCGGGGGCGGCCTGCTCGGGCTGCTCGTCGTCGTCCAGCGACTGCATGCCCGGCGCGGCCTGGCGGAAGGCGGCGCGCCGCATGATCTGGAACAGCCAGGCCCGCGCCAACGCCCCATCCCGCAACTGCTCGCGGTGCTTCCAGGCGTTGGCAAAACAGTCCTGCACCACGTCTTCGGCGATGGCACGCGAGCCCGTCAGCGCCCAGGCGCTGCGCAGCAGGAAGCGGTAATGGTCCCGCACCCATTGGTTGTAGCGGGACTCGGCAGACTGGAACAGCATGGTGATCAAGAGCGGACAGCGCTGCGGTTCATTCCATCGCCATCGTCAGTGCTTACCCTCAGGCTGGGCATCACGGCCCGCGCGTGCCACCCAGCGATGGAAATTCGGCTGCCGAACCCGCGCTAGAGCGCTGCTGCAAGGCCGCCAGCCGCCGCGTCATGCTCTCGATCTCGATGGTCTGGCCGGCGATGATCTCCTCCGCCAGTTGCCGCGTGGCCGGGTCGCGGCCGTGCTGCAGCACCAGCCGCGCCATGTCGACGGCGCCGGCGTGGTGCGGAATCATCATCGCCAGGAAGTCGATGTCGGCCTGGCCCACGAAGCCCGGGCCGTGCATGTCTTGCATCATGCGGGCCATCGAAGCGTCCATCTCGCGCTCGAAGGCACTGACTCCATGTTGGGCGTGTCCGCCCCTCATGCCCTTCATGCCCTTCATGCAGTCTGCCCCTTGGCACCCACGCGCACGTAGACCAGGTTGATGCTCTTCTTGTTGCGCAGCGCTCCGGAAGGCAGGGTCAGGTTGCCCAGCGGAATCTGCGCGATGAAGACCGGCTTCAGCGGGTCGCTGACGTCGAAGGCGCTGCACACCGTCTGGCCGGCGTTGGGCGTGCCGGGCAGTTCGTCCTGCTCGTGCGCCACGTAGAGCAGCGTGTTCTCGGGGTTGGTCCACAGCCCGTGCGATTCGCGGCCGTGGCTGAAGAAGGTGCCGACCACCTTGCGCTGGCCGCTGGCTGCGCTGCGGTCGATGATGGCGATGGGGCTGGAGGCGACGCCGCCGGGGCCCCCGTCGTCGATGCGCGCCAGGCTGGCATAGACCACGCTGCCGCGCGCGTTGCTGACGAACTCGACGTGGTTGGGCCGCGCGCCCATGCCCAGCGGCACGCTGTCAATGAGGTCGAAACCGCCCCGCGTCGAGCGAGAAGACAGCGCATCGGCCAGCTTGTGCGAGAACCACACCTCGGCGCCGTCGGGCGTGGTCTTCATGAAGGGCGTGAAGCCGGGCTTGTCCTGCGCACTGATGTCCAGTGTCGTCACGCGCTGCGGCTGGCTGTGGCCATCGGCGCCCGGGTTGACACGGAACACGTCGACCTGCGACACCTTCTGGCTGGCCACGAAGGCCAGCGTGCCTTCGCGGTTGAACCATACCTGGGCCGGGCCGTTGATCGTCGGCAGGAACTGGCGGATGGCCGTCGAACCTGTGTTGTCGGTGCCCTTCAACTGACGCAGGGCGAGTTCGACGTTGACGATGGCGATGCGGTCTTCCCCGCGCAGCGTCACCCAAAGCTCCTTGCCGTTGCGCGTGAAGGTGGGCTCGTGCGGTTCGCGGCCCAGCAGCAGCCCGCTGCTCAGGCGTTCGGGGTTGGTCGTCATGCCAGCGGCCGGGTTGGGCGTGTTGCCGATGACGCGGCGCTGCTCGGCGTCGACGAGGTAGATGTTGCTCGAGCCGCGCCCGCTGGTGGCCAGCAGCCGGCCGTCGGGCGACGGCACCGCGCCGTGGGCGTCGATGCAGCCGTGGTACAGCGGCTTGTGGATCATCGCCGCGTGCGTCGGCGCCACGCCGGCGGTGACATAGCGGAAGGGCGGCCGCGGGTCTTCGTCGAAGCTGGTCAGGTTGATGGTGCTCTCGACGGTGTTGGTCCTGGGGTCGATCACGACCAGCGTGTTGGAGTCTTCGTTGGTGATGAAGACGCGGTCGCGCGGGTCGATGCCGGTGGCGGCGGCGGCGCTGGACGGCGCCTGGGCTTGCGCTGCAGGCAGCGCGCTGGCGGCTGCGGCGGCCAGCGAGTATTTGAGGATGTCGCGACGTTGGGTGGTCATGGGTGCTTTCTTTGTTCAGTGCAAAGGTGGACTGGGGCCTGTGACGCGCGACCTTGCACCCAACGACGGGCTGTGTCGGTGCGTCAGGCGCTCGCAGCAAAGAGCGCGCTTCAGGCCAATTCATTCGATGGCGGTGCAAACCGCCTGCGCTGCGGGACTTGCCGTGGCCTTCAGCGCGGTGCGCCCAGCTGTTGGTAGACCTCGGCCGACACCCGCGCCAGCACGCTGCGGTCGGCGTCGGACGACAGCGCATAGCCGAAGGGCCCGTCGACCCAATAGAACACGTTGACGGCGCCTTCCTGCGCGAAGCGGAAGGCGGTGTCAGCGTTCTTCGCACCCGGTTTCGCATCCGGTTTCGCGGCCCCGCCCGAGCCCGCGGCGCTGCCCACGTCAGCGACGTCATTGGACACGTACAGCGTCAGCTTGCTGCCCTGCTCGTTGCGGTACATGAACTGAGCCACCGGCCCCTGGCCACCTGGCAGCAGGCGCCCGCCTTCCAGCGTGTAGCCCTGCGCCTGCAGGTGCGGCGGTTTCATCGGCGCGCCCATGCGCTTGGACAGCCAGGCCACGAGCTGGTCTTCGTGCGCGGCGTCCACTTCCACGGGCCGGCGCACATCGGGGCTGTAGACCGCGTGCGCGACGGCGGCACGCTGCGCGAAGCCACCCGCAGACACCAAAGTCAAACCACCTGGGGCCGGTTGCACAGCCGCCATGCGGGCTGCATCGTCACCGGCTGTTCCAGGTCCGACGCCGCGCAGCCCCCAGCCCGTGGCGCCGCTGATGACGGCGATAGCCAGCCCGGCGGCCAAGCGCTGCAGGTACCAAGGCGTCGGCGATACGGCGCGCGGGCGCGCCGACTTCAGCAGGCGTTGCGGCGGCTGCTCGTCCAGCACGGGGTCGAACAGGGCGTGCAGCTCGCGCTTCTGCGCACGGTAGGCCTCGACGCGCTGCGCATCGTCGGGGCGCGCGGCCAGGTAGGCAGCGATCTCGGCCTCACGCTCTGCGGGCAGACGGCCATCGACAAACGCATGCAGCTCGGCCTCGGTGACCGGGGGGGTGGGCGGGAGGGTGGGCGGCGATGGGCGATCGGTACTCATAGGGTGCTTCGCAATGCATTCATTTGACGACCTTCAGCCGCACGGGTTCGGCACGACCTTCCATCAGGCCGCGCAGGCGCTCACGGCCGCGCGACAAGCGCGACATCACCGTGCCGATGGGAATGCCCAGGGCCTGCGCCACGTCGGCATAGGCCATGTCTTCCAGCGCCACCAGCAGCAGCACTTCCTTCTGCTCGACGGGCAGCAGGTCCAGCGCGGCCTGCAGGTCCAGCACCGCCAACCTGTCGCCTTGCGTCGGCATCACCGGCACCTCGGGGGTGTCATCGTCCATGGTCACGGTGTGCAGCCTGGGCCGGCGCACGCCATCGACGTGCAGGTTGTGCATGATGCTGAAGAGCCAGGCGCGCATGTCCGCCACGCTGCCCCACAGGCCCGACTTGGCCCAGGCCCGCTCCAGCGTGTCCTGCACCAGGTCGTCGGCGTCGTCGCGGTTGTTCACCAGCGCCCGGGAATAGCGGCGCAAGCGCGGCACCCAGCTCAGCAGTTGATGGTCGTCGTTCATCAAGATGTTGAAGATGGGGTGAGCCCGCGCGAAGCTGGGTGTGCAGGCGGGTGTACAGGCGTCATTCCTTGATGATGTGCCAGACCTGTTTGAAGTTGTCGCCGCTGCGGTCGCCGGCCTTCTGGTCGGCCTTGTAGGTGTACACCGGCTTGCCCTTGTAGGCCCACTGGCGTGACCCATCGTCGCGAGTGACGATGCTGTAGGCACCCGTGGTCCGGTCGGTGGCGGTGGCCATCATCGGCGGCCAGAGCGCGGCGCAGCCGCCGTTGCAGGCGCTCTTGCCGCTGTTCGCCACGTCCTGGTCGAAGGTGTAGAGGGTCATGCCAGCGGGTGTGACGAGCGCGCCGCCAGACAACATGGCGGGCGCCTTGGCAGGCGGCTCAGCCAGGTTGGCACAGCCGGCAGTGACCAGAAACGTTGCCGCAGATGCGGCGATGGCGAGGGTTTTGAACATGGGAAGCTCCGTGGAGGTGGTGGCGGATCGGGCAGCGTGGGTGAGATGTTGCTCACATCGGGGCAGACGGCACGCTCAGGCCTTTTATTCCGCAGGCGTGAAAAAAAGATGGGGTGTTGGTTGTGCAGGGTGGCAGGCTGCCGCTGCCCTGTGCGTCCAGCGCGGCTCCATGGTCGGAGCCGCGCGGCCTCGTTCTCAGGGTGCGGGCGTCAGGTTTTGGCCGTTCTCGACCGGGCTGATGCCCACGACGTGGCTGACGCTGCGGGTGCGGTTGGCGTTGTCGGTGACCCGGGCGGTGATCGTGACCGAACGCTTGCCCGCAGGCATCAGGAGCGATCCCCCCACCACCCAATCGGCCGTCGTCACGACATAGCCGTCAGCGTCCAGCTCGCTGCCGGCAACGTTGAAGATCGGCGCCAGGTTCGAGCCCGCCGGCACCACGTTGCCGTTGGGCTGACGCAAGGGCACGTCGAAGGTCACGTTCAGACCCGGGAAATTGCGGTTCGTGCCGTTGCTGGGATGCGTGATCGGGTTCTGGATCTGGCTGCCATCCAGGATGGTTCCCAACACCGAGCGGGCCGCCGTGCCCTGGCCGTTTTCGCTGACGCCGATGCCGTGACGCGAGCGGTCCAGCGCCGCCACTTGAATGAAGAACAGCGATGCATTCGCAGGCGGCGTCGGATTGCCGGTTTGCGGCCCAGGTGACACACGCGACGGCACGCGGGGCGCAATCATCGTCACCTCCGGTCCGTCCGCGTCGTCGATGCCGTCATCGAACACATCGATCGGAAGGGGCGTCAGTGCCTGCCCCGATGTGATACCGCCGCGCAGCACCGCCATCGAGACCCGGTCGAATCCGATCCGACCGGCGGTGTCGACCACGGCGGTGGTGATGTTGAAGCGGTTCGTGTCGAGCGGCAGCGATTCAAGCACGTGCCAGCCCAGCCACATCGTCACGCCCGCGCCGGGCGTGTCGTCGGTGCCCAGGATGTTGAAGAGGTTCGCCAGGTTGGTGTTCTTCGGGATCACGCCACCGTCGGGCTTGACGAGGTCGGTGTCGAGGAAGACATAGAGGCCCGGAATGTTCGGGTTGACCTGGCCGAGCAGCGCGGTGTTTCTGATGTTGAGCGATTCTTTCGCGGCGACCGGCGTCGCGTCGCGCGTGACGACCTCGATGTTCAGCACGAAGCCGGTGCCATTCACGCTGCCTGCGCCAATGCGGCCTTCTCCCGGCACGATCTGCGCATCCGCCAGAGGCGAGACGATGCGTGCGATCGGTGCGAGGTCGCCCCGTGCGCCCATGCCGTCGCGTATCTTGGTGATGTTGGTATAGGTCAGGGATTCAGCGCCGTCTGCGGCGTGGCCGGGCAGTGAAGCAAGGCCTGCCGCGGCCGCGAGAGCAGCGTGCATCAGCACAGCCGAAAGTTTGGAAAGCGGGTGTCGCATGGGGAGCTCCTGGGTGGACGGGTGAGCAGTGCGTCAACCACTTCAAACAGGTCGACGCACGGGTGCTTGCGGGTATTCCGTTGTCAACTGCGGGGAATGAACCCGAACGACGCAGGTGCGCACCGCCCCCGGTCTGGCCCGGTGCGGCGCGGCGCTGGTGGATCAGTAGGTCGCGGTCTTACCGGCGGTTTCGGCAGTGGCTGCCAGGGCGACGTTCAGCTTGGGGTCGATCTGCCACGTTTCGCTGACGATCTTGCCTTCGCGGTAGGTCAGCACGTAACGCACCTTGATCGGCTGCTTGCCTTCGAAGACGACGTTGGCGGAGACCGTCGAGCCCTTGGGGTTGGCCGATTCTTCGATGGAGCCGATGGTGAGCTTCAGCGGGCCGACGGCCTTGCCGAACTTTTCCCAGGTGCCGCGGATGGCGTCGGTGGTGGCGTAGGTGCCGTCCAGCGGGCCGCCGACCCAGTTCAGCTGGGCATGGTCGGCGTAGGCGCGCATCACGATCTGGGTGTCGCCCGAAGCGATGGCCTGGAAGTGCGTGCGGGCGTCGTCGGAAGGGGCGGCGAAGGCGCTGCCAGCGGCAAGCGTCAGGGCAGTGGCGGCAAAGGCGAATGTCTTGAACATGGAGGGCTCCGTTGAAGGCTTGAGGTGAAGTGAGGGGTGGTCGGTGGTGGATGAAGGGTCCATGAGGTCCCGACACAAGGGCAGACGGCGCCGGCAGGCGGTCTATTCCGGCCCACGCAAAAACTTTTTCTGTCACGCCATCGGCAGTTGACCCGCCCGACACGCTCCACCAATTGCTCCGATGAAGCGAACCCTGACCTTCCTGCTGCTGGCCAGCTTGTTCACCGCCGCGACCGGTGCGCTGGCGCAAGGCATCACCGACCCCATTGGCGACCTACTGCCCACGTACATCGGTCCGCAGAACGGCGACGTGGATGTGGCGAGCGCGTTCGCCGGCTACGACCCGGCCAGCGACACCTTCAGCTTCTCGGGCACCTTTGCCGACGCCCTCGGCACCACGGCGGGCGCCTTCTACTTGCGGGGCCTGGACCGCGGTGTCGGCACCGAAGGTTTCGTGAGCGGCAGCCCATCGGTCGGCCAGCGCATGAAGTTCGACGCCGCCGTGTTCCTGTGGCCCGACGGCATGGCTCGCGTGATCACCTTCGTGGGGTCGGTAGGCACGGGCGTCGAACTCGGGGCTGGTACCGCCACTATCGCCGGCGGCTGCGCGCCTCAGGGCGCCAGCCGCTGACCGTCTTGCGCAAACACCACCCCGCCGGCATAGTGCGCAGTGATCGACGCCTTCACAGCGTCACGCTGCGCGTCGAGCGCGGGCGACAAGTGGCTCAGCAGCAGCTGGCCGGCGCGCACCGCATCAGCCACTTCGCCGATGGCCTTGGGTGGCGTGTGCAAGGTGTACAGCACGTCGGGCGAGCCGGGTGGGTCGAGCACCACGCTGTTGAAGACCAGCAGGCTGGTGCCTTGGGCGATTCGCCGCAGACCCGCCAGCCCGCTGGCGTCGATGTCGCCGCTGAAGGTGATGCTCTTGCCGGCGTGGTCGATGCGGTAGACCACCGCCGGTGCGTCGCGGTGGTGGCCGGCCACGGCGCTGATGCGCAGGCCGCCCTCATCGAACACCGTGCGCACTTCGGGCAGGGCTGACGCCGTGGCGGGTGCGTCGATGTCGTTCACTTGAAAGCGCAGCGGCGCCGAGAAGTCCTTCAGGTAGCCGAAGGCGCCCTGCTTGCCGAACAAGAGGTCGATGAAGCGGCTGGTGGCGGGGAAGTCAGCGTCGTCGGCGTTGACCGCACGCCGCCCTGCCGGCCCGAAAATCTTGAATTCGACCGGTCCGCGGCTGGACACCGCACGGGCCTTGAACAGCCCCGGCAGTCCGCCAGCGTGGTCCACATGCAGGTGCGTCAGAAGCACGATGTCGGCCCGGCCCAGCGCCAGCTTGGCTTCGCCCAGGCGCACGAAAGAGCCCGGGCCGGCGTCGACGAAGACCCGCGCCACGCCGTCCACCAGCACGGCATAGGCCGAACCCGCGCGGCCGGTGGCACCCGGGCCGCCCGAGCCCAGCACCACCAGTTCCAGCGCAGGCGGGGCAGCCGTCTGGGCATGAGCTGAGAACGCCGCGGGCAGCGTGCACAAGGCCAGGCAGAGCGACGCCCATCGGCGCCGGCAAGGGTTGGTAAGCGTCTTCATTCGGTCCTTTATGCGGGGGGCAGCAAGGCCAGCCGGAAGCGGAAAGCCTTGGGCTTGGTCGCACGGCGAAAGATCCTCTGACAGCCCAAGATCGGGGATTGAGCGCGGATGCGGCCGGTGCCGCGAACGACGTTTCCAAGTTCCTTGAGCGCGGAGTCACGCTGATCGGCGGCCGCCGGCTCGGGCGCTTCATTCTGGGCCGTGGGCCGGCGATTCAGTACGCTGTCAACGCCTGCGGTGCGGCCACCGTGGCGACGATGCGCTGCCCGGCGCGCTCGACCTTGGAGATGCTCAGGTCCTCGTTCAGCACATAGGCTGTGCGGCCGTCGCGCGTGAACACGATGGCCTGGCGCGGCTGCTTGAATCCGGCGATGGTGGCGACCACCTTCAACGTGGCCACGTCGATCACCGACACCGTGTTGTCGGCCAGGTTGCCCGAGTAGACGAAGCGGCCATCCGGCGTGAGCGCAGCGCCGTAGGGGTCGCGGCCCACCGGCACGGTACTGGTGACGCGGCGCGCACCGATGTCCACCACCGCGATGTCGTTGCTGCCGCTGTTGGCCGCGAACAGGGTCTTGCCGTCGGCGGTGACCGAGATGGCGCGGATCTTGTTGAAGCCCGCGATCTCGCCCTCGATCTTGTCGGTCTGCGTGTCGACGATGGTGACCTTGTCGCCCAGGAAGTTGGTGACGTAGAGCTTGCTGCCGTCCGGGCTCAGGCGCACGCCCTGGCGCGGCTGCGCAAAGCCGGTGATCACGGCCTTGGCCTGCCCGCTGGCGGTGTCCAGTCGCGTCACGGTGCTGCTGGCCTGGTTGTTGACGTACAGCGCGCTGCCGTCCTTGCTGAGCGCGGTGCCGAAGGCGCCGGGGCCGGCCGCCAGCGTCGACGCGGTGGCCAGCGGCTTGAGCGTGGTGGTGTCCAGGCGCGTCACCGTGCCCAGGCTGCTGTCGGAGACATAGAAGCTCTTGCCGTCGGGCGCGAAGACGATGTTGCGCGGCGTGACGTAGCCGCGCAGCACACCGCGCACGGCGCCGGTGGCCAGGTCGTAGACGATGACATCGGGCCGTTCGCTGTAGGACACGACGGCGGTGGCCTCGTCGGGGCTTAGCGCCAGCGAGTTGTTGCGGATCTGGCCGTCGAAGGTGACGCGGGCCGGGGTGGCTTCTGCGGCGCCTGCGGGCAGGCTGGCCGCCACCAGGACGAAGGTGCTGCACAAGGCCAGCGCGGTGGTGCGGAAGAAGGTGTTCATGGGATGTCTTTCGTGGAGGGATGAAAAGGGAAACAGGTTCGCTTTGGTGGACGTTGACGGCCGGCGGCATATTCCGTCGGGCCGTGAATTCGAGGCCTCAGCCCAGCAGGGCCGGCACCCAGCGGTTGATCAATGCACCGCCGACGATCAGCCAGCCGAACAGGATCAGCGCCAGCAGCAGCGGCTTGGCCCCTGCCTTGCGAATGGCACCGAAATGCGTGGCCAGGCCGAGCGCGGCCATGGCCATGGCCAGCAGCGCGGTGTCGATCTCGGTCGTCACCGCCACCACCGAGGCCGGCAGCCACTGCAGCGAGTTGAACAACACCACCGCGACGAAGCCGAAGGCAAACCAGGGCACGGCGAGCTTGCCTTTGGCCTGGTCGGTTGCGGTCGACGTGTTGGCGTGGCGTTTGTCGTCGCGCGCCAGCCAGGCCGACAGCATCACCAGGAAGGGTGCGAGCATCATCACGCGCACCATCTTCGCGATGACGGCCGAGTTGGCCGCATCCGGGCCCACCGACCGTGCCGCAGCCACCACCTGAGCCACCTCGTGGATGGTCGAGCCCGCATAGATGCCGAAGCCGTTGGCACCGCCCGGAATCAGCTCCAAGTGCTGGTTCAGCTGGAACAGCGCGGGGTACAGGAAGATGGCCAGCGTTCCAAACACCACAACCGTGGCGACGGCCACCGTGACCTGCTCGGCGCGCGCCTTGACCACCGGCTCGGCGGCCATCACCGCGGCGGCACCGCAGATGGAACTGCCGGCGCCGATCAGCATCGCCGTCTTGCGGTCCAGGCCCAGCCAGCGCGTGCCGATGAAGCAGGCCAGCGCGAAGGTCGAGCCCAGCACCAGCGCGTCGATGGCGACGCCGGCGATGCCGACATGGCCGATGTCCTGCACCGTCAGCCGCAGGCCGTACAGCACCACGCCCAGGCGCAGCAGGTTCTGCTTGGAGACGTTGACGCCGGCACCGCTGGCCGCGGCCAGGCGCGGGACCAGCGGATAGACCGTGTTGCCGACGATCATGCCCAGCACGATGGCCAGCGTCAGCGCACTGAAGCCGTGGTCCTGCAGCCAGCCGATGCGGCCCAGCGCCACGCCGGCAGCGGCCAGCGCGCCGCTCAGGGCCAGGCCGGGAAGCAGGCGGGTCCAGGCGCGCGGCGTGGCGGCTGAAGACTCTGTGGTGCGTCGAAATGCGGTGGTGGTCATGCGGGTTTTCAGGCAAGAGGAGGGAATGAAGGCGAGTCTCGGACTTGGCTTGTGATCGGTCCAACGGGTTATCTGCGTAAGATCAAACGACCGAATCGCTAGATAGAGGCAACCCCGATGGATGTACTGCGGCTCACGCTGCGCCAGTTGCAGATCTTCGTGGCAGTGGCTCGCAGCGGCAGCACCACGGCGGCCAGCGCTGAGATCGCGCTATCGCAATCGGCCACCAGTTCGGCCGTTAACGAACTGGAACGCTTGCTGTCGCTGCGCCTGTTCGACCGCGTCGGCAAGCGCCTGCTGCTGAACGACAACGGCCGCACGCTCTTGCCGCGGGCTTTGGCTTTGCTGGATGGCGCCGCCGGCATCGAGCAGATGTCGCGCGACGGCAGCGCGCAGGCGCAGTCGCTGCGCATCGGCGCCAGCACGACGATCGGCAACTACGTGTTGCCAAAGCTGCTCGCCGGCTTCATGGGGGCCCAGCAACCTGGCAGCGCCGCCGCCTGGCGATCGAAGGTCGTGATCGGAAACACCGCCGCCATCTGCGATGCCGTGGCCGCATTCGAACTCGACGTGGGACTGATCGAGGGGCCCTGCCACCAGCCAGCGCTGGTGGTCACGCCCTGGCTCCAAGACGAGATGGTGGTCGTGGCTGCACCCGACAGTGCGCTGGCCCGGTCGAGTACGGCAGGCGAGCGCATTCCCCAGCGCACGCTGCGTGAGGCGGTGTGGCTGGTGCGCGAATCGGGCTCAGGCACACGCGAAGCGACCGACCAGAGCCTGCTGCCCCACCTGCGCTCTTACCGGCGGAGCATCGAGCTGGGCAGTTCGGAAGCCATCCAGCGTGCCGCTCAGGAAGGGTTGGGGGTGGCCTGCCTGTCCGCCTGGGTAGTGAACGATGCGCTGGAGGCCGGACGTCTGTGCCGCGTCGCCACGACATTGCCGCGGCAGCTTCGGCAATGTCATCTGGTTGTGCATCGCCAGAAGCAGTCGACGCCCGCGTTGCTGGCGTTCATCGCCCAGGCAGATGCGACCGCTGGGGCTGCCCGCTAACGTCCCGGCCCCGCTTCGCATGTCGAAGGTTCAGCCCTCGGCGACACGCGATTACCCTTCAGCTAGGCGCCGACGCCCGCTCCGCCCACCTGCCCATTGATCGAAGCTTTGATGCAATGAGCTGGTCTGGGTAATCGACGTCCGCTTCCGGACGCACCACCCAACGGCTGCTTGTGGCCGGCAGCGTGAGGTCGTTCATGCGCCGCAAAGCGGACCTTGAAGCATGGCAGGAAAGGAAGGGCCAAGGCGCCAAGCCTATCGATGCGGGCGGCCCAGGCGCATGCTTGTTGGCCCTCAACTCGATGGGAGACCATCATGGGATCAGCAGCCAACACCCTGTCGCGCGAGCCGTGGAACAAGGCAAAGATCGTCGGCCAGAAGGCGCCGTTCAAGGTCAAGGACATCTGGGCACTCCGAGTCCGGCTCCAAATGGAGGACCGCGTTCGCGAGCTCGCGCTGTTCAACCTGGGCATCGATAGCAAGCTTCGAGGTTGCGACCTCGTCTCGCTCAAGGTCCGAGATGTCTGCCACGGCGACACTGTGGCCAGTCGGGCAGTCGTGATGCAGCACAAGACTCAGCGCCCCGTTCAGTTCGAGATCACGCCGGTGACCCGCGACGCGGTGCAGCGTTGGATTAAGCAAGCCGGCCTGAGATCCGAGGACTTCCTGTTCCCGAGTCGCATGCACGGGTCGCCGCATCTGGGGACGAGGCAGTACGCCCGAATCCTTGAGGGCTGGGTCGAGGAGCTAGGGCTCGACCCCGCCGACTACGGGACGCATTCCATGCGAAGGACCAAGGCTACGTTGATCTATCGGCGGACCAAGAACCTGCGCGCTGTGCAACTGCTGCTCGGGCACTCCAAGCTGGAGTCCACGGTGCGTTACCTTGGCATCGAGGTCGATGACGCCCTCGAAATCTCTGAGCAGACGGAAATCTGAGGGAGCCTACGGCGGCCGTCCCTTGCGGAAGCGGCCGCTAGTACCAAGACAAGCGGCTGGACCAGTACGACAGCCGCATTGACAGCAACGCCGCCCAGGGTGCTCGGGTTTCGGTTCATGTCGGGATCCCCTTGCTTGACGGACGTAGAGCCTTCAGCAAATAATGAATTAACGAATTTGCTAATGCTTGACCGCGACCAAATGACCGCTGCGCTCGACAAGATCTTCGAAGCCCTTGCCTCCAGCCCGCGCCGGCAGATCCTGGCCTACCTGTCCGAGGCCGAGCTGACCACCTCTGACCTGGCCCAGCGCTTCGCCATGAGCGCGCCGGCCATCTCGCGCCACTTGTCGGTGCTCGAGAACGCGGGCCTCGTCACCAGCGAGCGGCGCGGCCAGTTCGTGCACTACGCCATCAACCGCGACAGCCTCGTCACCAGCCTCACCGGCTACGCCTTCGAGCTATGCCCGGTGGGACGTCCGCTCAAGCGCGAGTCCAAGACCATCGCAAAGCTTCGCGCACCCAAGCCCGCCCTGAAATCCGTCAAAAGCTGATGCCATGCCCACCTGCCCCGCCGCTCTCGACACCCACCGCGTACGCGCCGTCGTCCCGTCCGACGTGCTGCGGGGCCGCGTCGCCTGGTCGCCGTTGAAGTCCCTCTGGTTCACCAGCATGGCGCTGGCGGCCGTCATTGGCGGACTCGCCACCTTCACGTGGGCGGCGTTTGGCGTCTTCTTGGCCAGCACCGCCTTCGTGCTGCTGTTCGGCCACTCGCTCGGCAGCCACCGCAAGCTCATCCATGACAGCTTCCAAACGCCCAAGTGGCTGGAGTACGCCCTGGTCTACAGCGGCGTGCAGGTCGGGCTGGCTGGTCCTCTCGGTCTCCTTCGCCAGCACGAGCTGCGCGACTATGCCCAACGCCTGCCCGACTGCCATGACTACTTGCGCCATGGCAGCAGCTTCTGGCGCGACGCCTGGTGGCAATTGCACTGCGAGCTGCGGCTTGAGCGCGAGCCCGCCATACACATCGAGTCGCGCATCGCGGGCGACCGCTTCTACCGATTCTTGGAGCGCACCTGGATGCTGCAGCAGTTCCCGCCCGCGCTGCTGCTGTTCGCCGTCGGCGGATGGAGCTTCGTGTTCTGGGGTACGTGCGCCCGCGTCACGGCGTGCGTGTTCGGCCACTGGCTGATTGGATATTTCGCGCACAACCACGGCGGCATGCACCATGTGGTGGACGGCGCCGCCGTACAGGGCCGAAACATCCCGCTCACGTCACTGCTTACCATGGGCGAGAGCTGGCACAACAACCACCACGCCTTCCCCGGATCGGCGCGCCTCGGCCTGTATGCCGGCGAGTGGGACCCTGGCTGGTGGATGCTGCTCGTGCTGCGCAAACTGGGCCTGATCTGGAGCATCCGATTGCCGGAGGATTTGGCCATGCGACCTGAGTTGCGGGCGCTGGACGGCGCGGAACCGGCATCAGCCGCCTTGGGCTCGCCCCGCTTCGCCGACGCTTGGCGCCTGCTGGCCAACGCGCACCAAGATGGCATCCACTGCGAAGGCCCGGCAACCCTGCTGAGTGCCGAGCTCCTGCACCGCCTGCTGGGTGCTGGCTTCACCCACAGACCCGCAGCCCGCCGCTTGAGCGTGACCGCTGCGGGCGTGCAGCTCGCGGGCCTGCCGGCGCTGTGTATCGCGCTGGCGGCTCGTTCGGGCGCTGCCAAACTGCTGGCCATACTCGTCCTGCCGCTGGCCTTCGCCGCCGAGCAGATTCGGCAGGGGTTGAGGTACGGCTGAGACTCGGTGAAGCTGTCCACGGGCAGCGCCACGGCGGCGGCTTATTTACGGGAGCGGGCTTACACCTGATGGGACGTGTGCCGACTCAAATGGACAGACCTTTCCTGGGAAGGTCAGCTAACGGCAGGCCAAGCAAGACCCGGTCCCGGCCAGGAGCCGTCATCCATGAACGGCTGCTATGCGGCCACGAGCATGGCAGCCCGGGAGGCCTCGTTTGCCAGGCCGCTGGCCCGGAAATTCCACCGTTGCGGCGGGTTCGAGCGGCTGGCAAAGTCGTGCCAGTGAACGCCGCTTTCCCGGCATGGCGTGCTGGACTAACTAACNGCTGGCCCGGAAATTCCACCGTTGCGGCGGGTTCGAGCGGCTGGCAAAGTCGTGCCAGTGAACGCCGCTTTCCCGGCATGGCGTGCTGGACTAACTAATAGTTGGGCCTCATAGAGGAGGGCAAGCAGTGATACCGAAAAGTTGCCTGCTTATCGAAACGAAGAAGTTTCCCATCCTGTCGGGCGAGGATGAGGAGCTTACGAACGAGCGCATGTACGGCAAAGCCCTCTGCCTGTACCTCCAGTCCCATTTACCCGGCGCCGGCATCAACGTGCCGTCGTTCAATAACGAGGACTGGGGTTGGTGGGTAGATTTAGAACGCGGTGGTTTCNATGTACGGCAAAGCCCTCTGCCTGTACCTCCAGTCCCATTTACCCGGCGCCGGCATCAACGTGCCGTCGTTCAATAACGAGGACTGGGGTTGGTGGGTAGATTTAGARCGCGGTGGTTTCAAAATGGGGCTTTGCGTCTATTCCGATCCWRCAGCAATTAACCATCCGGAGCGATACGCGCTCCTGCCATCAATTCAKAAGGCCAAGACGTGGTCTTGGTCAAAGCTGAGGAGCGTTGACGCTWCAGGGGATGTACTAGGCCTGGTCGATACCGTGGAAAGYGTGTTGAAGGCTGACAAAGAAATTCCGGTAGTCACAAGGCACGATGACTATCCGTTTGATTGAGCCAATGAAGCCCAACAAGGTGCTCCAGTGCGACGTCCTCGCCTTCGGTGAGGCCNAATTCCGGTAGTCACAAGGCACGATGACTATCCGTTTGATTGAGCCAATGAAGCCCAACAAGGTGCTCCAGTGCGACGTCCTCGCCTTCGGTGAGGCCTCGCCTGAGATCCGGCGTTGAACGACAGCTTTAGGGCGGCTCACCAGGTCTAGTGCTGCGTCTGCAACGGGTCGAGAGCGCCATTCCGACGCTTCGAGCAGCAGACATTCGTTGCAGGTTGGCGCAGTGAGCGGCGGCAATGCCGCCTGGGTGGCTGCTTCACCCCCTACAGCAGTCATCGCCGTTGGCAAGTCGAGAGGTGAGCCGATGACGGCTTCGTGTCCCGAACCGTGAAGCCGGCTACAGGCCGCGGAAGCCTGCAGTCGCTGCCGAGCCGCCATCGGCCTCAGACCGGGCTTTAGCTTCATGCGATTGGCGCGAGCCGGTCCTGCGACCCGAGGCGGCGTCTTCTAGCAATCTCGTCAGGACAAAGGAACCCGACTCACGGCCAGTCATTCACGGGGAGTCGCTGGACTTGCCTCGCCGGATCGAACCAGACTCACGACGAGCGAGCATCCATCGACGGACATGGCGTGCCGTTCGAGGCGAGTTGGTGAACCCAGCTTCAGGCCTCTCCGGACGGTGCCGGACCGCCTTTCAGCTTTGTGGACTTCTTCGCCGCAGCTTTCTTTGCGGGCGCTGCCTTGACGGTCTTCTTGACCGGTGTCTTCGCGGCAACCGCCGCTTTGGTCGCCTTCTCCGCAGGTGCAGCCTTCTTCCTGGGGACGGTCTTCTTCGCCGTCTTCGGGGCCGGAGTCACGGCAGCAGTCGGCTTCTTCGACGCTGCCTTCACTTGTGACACGAGGAAGTTTTCGAGTGCATGACCTGCATTGAGCGCCGCGTGAATCCACTGTGGGCGCTTACCGATTCCATGCCAGCTGTTGCCCTGGTCGTCGGCGTACTTCGCCGGCTTGGCGGCGCCCGATTTCCTGGCTGCACTGGTCTTTGCAGTCTTCGCGGCACCCTTGCGGCCATTGCCGACGAACGTACTGTCAGTCGAACTGAAAAGATGCTCAGCGGTGAGCCCGTGCAGTGCAATCTCGCGCTTGATGCGTGCGATGACAGTCGACTGAATCGCATCGACTTCCTTTTGAAGCTTAGCGATTTGCTCGTTCAGTTTCGCGAGGGACTTTGTCATTCAAAACTCCAATTAGTTACGTGGTGGAGTCTATCGACAGGATGCTGCGTTTAGCGCACCGCGCCCAAGCCGCCCGAGATGCGATTGCGAACGGCTATCCCCCTCATATCCCCCAAAAGGGGGAGACCCCTCACCAAATTCCCCCTTAAGGGCGATGGCCTGAGCTTGGAGCGGTCGAGACACTGACGGTCATCGAAAGCAGCCCCAGGAGCCAGCCATGCAAGCCGTCGTAACCACTGCCGCCCACCGCGCCATCCAGTTCCCCAGCCTGTTCACGCACTCCTTGGAAAAGCTCCAACCGATCCAGCGCAATGTGCAGCGGACCGATGCAAACGCGGTCCGCGACAGCATCCTGCGCTGCACTCGCCAGATGAGCGGCACGCAGTCCCATAACCGTCGAGTCAAATTTCTATCCGGCGTCGAGGTACGCGAGATCAGCATGGACGCCTGGATTCAAGCCAACGAGGCGTTCCAGCCAGTCTGGTTTGGCTGAACGGGTATGAAGGCGACCAACGTCTTGTCGCCCAGGCTACTCATCATTGGGATGGTTTGCAGACTCGGTGTTCTCGTCTGAAGCGGGATCGTCCTTAGCCCCGGGCGGTGGCAGATTCGGCTTCTGCAGTGGAGGCAGCGCCCTACCTGGCTTGGTCACCCGCTGGTCTTCCGCGTCTGAGTCAACTGCGTAGACCGGCCGCCTGCCAGGCTGCGGTTGGATCGGTTCGTTTGCCATGTTTCCTCCTGAACGCAAGCTCGGCCATCGCGGCAATCGTCGCTCCCGCCTGACGCACACACACCCCGGCAAGCGCCCTCGTCCTAAAACGGCACGTCCATCAGATCCACGCCCAACGCGTCGAGCAGTCGCTGCTGGAGGCCTGGCGCGTCGCAGTCAGCGACATGTACGACAAGTCGCCGCCACGACTCACGACGCACATATGGCACGCCGAGCGGTGGGCAGCTGCACAGGTAGCGCATGGGCTTGCCCGACTCATCGGCCATCACCGCCATATCGAAATCAGAGCCATTGACCACGCTCAGCGCAGCTTCGTTGACATGGGTGTCGTCGTACTTCATCTGAGATCCTTTGGCGCGTCCTGATCTGCCCAGGCTGGCGGCGTGATTTGCAGCCCGAGTGCTGCGCGCCTGGCCTTGTTCATAGTGGGTGGGAACTTGGCCTTGGCTCGGGCCTCATGCTCATCGACGGGATCGCGGACGGGATCACACCACCAGACTTGCGGCACGAGCTTCGGCGCCTTCGGGCTGAAGCCGTGATCCTCGTAGCCCAGGACCATGATCTGGCCGTCACGGATCTTGACCCTCGCATGGTCAAGCTGGCGCCA
The DNA here is from genome assembly GCF_001425165.1 of Pelomonas sp. Root405. Lineage (GTDB taxonomy): Bacteria > Pseudomonadota > Gammaproteobacteria > Burkholderiales > Burkholderiaceae_C > Pelomonas. The sequence continues at coordinate 152,827 of NZ_LMDU01000001.1, read as the reverse complement.
TCGAAGATCTGGGCCGCCCCGCACACCAAGAAGCGAGGCAGTCATAGGCCGTCGCGAACCGTCGTCGGCCCACCCCCGCATCACCGTCACCCAGAGCCTGGCGCGTGCCGGCACCAGCCCTTCAAGATGCTCCTGCGGCAGCTTGCGTCCGCGCTGCCTCGTACAAATGACATCAAGCCACATACTGTATATTTATACAGCTTCAACGCGGCGCACGCCGCTTCATCGCATCTCCGAATGAGGTTCTTTACACATCTCGCCGTACTGTCCGGCCTCGCCGCGCCGCTGAGCGCGTCAGCCTGGGGCGCTGACGGCCATCGGCTCATCGCCGAACTGGCCGAGTCGCAGCTATCGCCTGCCGCCGCCGCAGAGGTTGGCCGACTGCTGAGCCTGGAGCCGGGCGCCACGATGGTTTCGGTATCCACCTGGGCCGACGAGAAACGGTCCGGCGTCACGGCGCCGCTGCACTACGTCAACCTACCTGAAGGCGACTGCACATACCGCCGAGAGCGCGACTGCGCGGGCGGCCGGTGCTTGGTAGAAGCGATCGTGACGAAGGTCCAGGTGCTGAAGTCCGCTGCACCTGATACCGAGCGGTTGCTCGCCATGAAGTACCTCATCCACTTCGTCGGCGACATCCACCAACCTCTCCATGTCGGCCTGGCCAGCGACAAGGGGGGCAATCAGTTTCAGGTGCGCGCGTTCGGCCGAGGATCGAATCTTCATGCGGTCTGGGACGGCGATCTCATCCGGCGCCGCGCTGGTGGCATGAGCCAACTGCTGCAAGAGGCGTCTGCGGCGGCACCGAGGACCCATGACACCGTTGACCCAGCTCGCTGGGCGCGAGAGTCATGCATAGTCAGGAGCGCTGCGGGGTTCTACCCTTTGGATCGGACAACCGGTCCTTCCTACGCCGCGCGCTGGGATGGCACCCTGGTCGCACAGATCGCCCTTGCTGGGCGACGCCTGGCGGAAGCTCTGAACAGCGTGGTGAAGCCGCGTTGAGTCGGGCGGCGCCAGAATCGCCAGCAACCGCTTAAGCCCCCTGACGATGGCCCTCCTCATCCTCGGCGTATCGACCTGCCCGCTATGTGACCAGCCGATTGAAGGCGGGCAAGAGACGGTTGCAACCACACATTTCATTGAGTCTCCAATGCACCCGTTGTGGTGCTACTCAGACTCAGTGATGCACTACGGCTGCTTTCGGACTTGGGAGCAACGCCAGCTCTTCGTCGCCGAGTACAACCGCCTCTTCGGCTCACGGATATGGGGCAATGGCACCAGGCATCCGATGGCTGAAGACGGCACCGTGACCACCGTCAGCGTGGCGAACTAAGGCTGATGCAGGCGGACGAACGGCATGTGCTCCAACTACAAGCCCGTCACCCTACAAGACCGCCTGCTAGCCCACTTCGGTGTGGTGCGGCCGGACGACGCTTCACCACCGGAGACCTACGTCGGGTTCGCATCCCCGTTCATCATCCGCGATGACCATAAGGCCGAGCTGGCCGCGCAATGTGTTTCAGGGCAGTTCGGCCTGGTGCCTGAATGGGCCGAAGACCTTGTCTACGGCCGCAAGACCTATAACTGCCGGACGGAGACCATGCGCACCAAGGCTTCATTCAAGGAAGCGTGGTTCAGTGGCCACCGCTGCGTCATCCCTGCAGAGCTGCTGTACGAGGACAACTGGGAAAGCGGCGACCCAGTCCGTTGGGCGGTAAAGCAGCGCAATGGCGACCCGATGGCAGTGGCGGGCCTATGGGGGATGTGGCGCGACCAGCACGGCATAGAGGTGTTGTCATTCACCATGCTGACGGTGAATGCTGATGGTCACGGCGTTTATGACCGGTTGCACGAGCCCGGGTTCGAGAAACGCATGCCGGTCATCCTGCGCATGGAAGACCGTCTGGACTGGCTGTATTGCCCAGTGGCTGACGCCGGCAAGTATCTGCAGCGTTTTCCGGCCGAGCTACTTGAGACCTATCCTGAACCAGCGCCTTGGAAGAAGTTACCCGAACCCGCGTCGTGGGCCAACGCGCCCGACATGTTCGAGGACGAGTGGCGCGACGCCGCTGTAGATCCAGAAGCGCGGATGTTGAAAGCTAGGAGATTCAGGCCGAAGAGCAAGGCGCCGGCCGCACCTGAATCGCCCCCGCCCACGACGGGCGACCTTTTTGATTGACCGAGAGGACGCTATGGACTTCATCGACCCGAACGAAGAGTTCCACCACTTCGGCGGCGCCGAGGCCTTCATCGGAGACCTAAATATGAACGGCACTTCGACCCGGTATCTCAAGCTCAGAATCAACACCACGGTCATTGCCGAGCCGGGCCCCACGCCGAGCCATACGCAGTGGGTCTTCATTCCGGTCGCCGATCTGGACCGGTTCTCTGCGCAGTTGGCCGCATTGTCGGAATCGGCCAAGCGCTGGACGCCAGGAACCACGCTGCAATCTGTCGGCGAGAACATCGGAGTGATGAACACCACTGGCCAGAAGGGCTAGCGACCTGGCGCGCACAGCGACTCGTGCAGGACGCGCAGCAACGCCGAGTTCTACCCATCAGATCGGACCGTTGACACAGCCTACCCGACCTGCCGGTAGTCGGCCATGCGGGCGACGCATTCCTCGACGTGTGCGCGCCATTCTGGCGCGCTGGTCATGCGTGGGTCAGTAATGTGCCCCAAGCCGAAGTCCGCGACCAGGGGTGAAGATCAATTCCGCAGCGGTTGCCGTCATCGGCGGTCAGTCGTCGAGTTGACGATGCCTGGCATGAAGCGGTCGCCGGCACACCTGGCCGTTTGACGGCTTGAACGACCGGTGTCGAGGGTGACGCGGTCGTCCAGCCTGGCTGGTACCGGCCGTGGCCATCGACTCGCGCCGGAATGTCTGCTGCTCGAAGCGATGGAACGGCCCTCTCGACCCATTGCAGCCGCAGGCCAAGCGTCGCGGGAGTCAGCAAAGTGGAAGTGCGCAGTGCATCGTGCTGGTGGCAGTGCAGCCAACGATTCGACTGTGCCTCCGGTGGGGTTGTCGCTATGCTGCCCGGATCCTCGTGACCTTAGCGATCCCCACTGCAACCGTCGGAGCGGTCGTTGAGGCATCACGCCAGTTCTTGTAGGCTGACAAGCCTCAAAGTGCACGACATGCCAGACACGCCGCGCGAGCCGCCGTCCCTCACGCCACCGGCGGCGGCGCTGATCTGCCTTGAAGCTGTTGCTGGCTCGTCCTAGGCTTGGAAGACCTGCGCCGGTCGCGCCTACCTGGTGGAGCTTCGATGGAAAACATGTACTTCGCCCGTGACGGCTCGGCGTCGGCGTTGGCCGGCGTGCAGCTCTATGCGTTGGGCTTCGTCGGTGTTGTCAGGTTCGTTGTGGACTCGAACAGCAAAAGCGCGCTGCGCCACGAGTGCGTCAGACACCGCGACACCCGCGAGGAAGCGCTTGACGATGCTCGCGCTGACGCGCAGGAACTGGTGAGGAGGTGGGCCGAAGAGCGGGTGCACATCGACGACCTGTGAACTGGCGCGAGCCTAGCCTTGCACGCCGCAGCCTGGATGTCCGCGGCGTCATTCATGTCTTCGATTGATACACGTCATGCAGCGTTGCCGAACATGCTACGGAGTTCCGTCACTGACCTGTTGACCGGGACCAAGAGGCACTCGCCATCTCCGAGAATGACGATCTGGATGCGGTCGCCGTCACGTAGCTTCAGCACATTGAGCACCTGCGGAGGTAGGTTAATGACCCCGCCTGCGCCTATGGTTGCTGCTGGCATCTGAACTCCTTAATGAGCTGCTGCGATTGTGAAGGTCAAGGCAAAGTGCTGCTGACAGCGCGTCGTCAGTTAGGGCACATAGCATCCGCTTCGGGCTTTGGCCCCCTGCTTTTCCTCCCTGAGCAGGCCTTCGCGTGACAGCGTAGGTTCAGCCCCTGGCCATGCCAGGGGCTTCCTTTTTGGCGCGTCGGCAGCTGACGGCATGCGGCCGCGAGAGAGTTCTCCACCGCGGAGCGGCTTGCGCCGATAGCTGGATGGAATTGCAGTGTTGGTAAGCCCCGAATTTTGGGGCGTCAAGGCACGGAGCCGAACCATGTTTTTGAACCTCAACGACGTCGAAAGCATCCTCAGTTGGTGGTCCGTCTTCCCCGCTCGGCACGATGCCGCGCTCGAGCAGATGCTGCTTTCGCGCCCGCAGTTCGGTCAGAAGATCCGCGCGGCCCAACGACGAATTGCGACCAGCGAGCACCTAAAGGCGCTGCTGAGCAAGTCGCTCGCCCAGCAAGACCAGCACCTCGCGCAGATGTCGGATCGCCGTGCCGCGATGAGTTCGGTCGAGATGCTTCGTCGCGATTTGGCCATGGCGGCCTAACCGTACCGCGCGCTGCATGCGCGTCTCACAGTGCAGTTCTGCGGGTCTCCTCGACGCACAGCGTTTGGGCCTGCCGGGCTGCCCCTGGCTGGCCCGTTTTTGCTTGTGTGTCGCACGTTAGTGATGCCTCGCGGGGCGTGAAGCCGCCAAACTCGCGTGTTCGCCCCTGCTTGCGCTACGTTCCGGCGCCGGGTGAGCTTCAATTGACGAGTTTCCAAACCCGACATCCAATCGTCTCGCGGCCTAGAGCTGCACCTTATAGAACGCAGGGAGAAAAACATGGGACGTAGGTCGGGGGTCGAGGGGTTCTTGCGCGCTGCCGGTCGCGCCATGGCGGCGGCCGAGCGAGAAAGGCAACGATCCGTTCGTTCGGCGGCTACCCAACAGCGGCAGCTTGAGCGGCATCAACGGACGGCCGCCAATCAGCTACGGCGTGCTGACCAAACCTTAGCCAAGGAGACAAAGGCTCAATACTTGGCCGACCGCGAGGCTGAGACCGAGGACCTCAACTCCGAGGTCAAGGATCAACTCGATGCCGTGCAGGGTGTTCTGGCTCATACGCTGCGAGTGGACGACCGCATCAGCTTCAATTCGCTTCGCAACCGCAGCGCGTTCGAGCCGTTCAAGCTGCCGTCTGCGTTGGTTTCTAAGCCGGCCCCCACACCCGCTGTTGTCGAGCCGCTCTCTTGGATGCAGAAGCTCATCCCAGGTGCATCTTCGAAGCATGCTCGAGCCGTCGAGGCGAACCGCGCCTCTCACGCATCTGCGCTGGCTGAGCATGAACGTGTCGAAGCAACGAAGGCGGCAGCGACAGCCAAGGCTCTGGATGAACACGCTCAACGCAAAGCGGCGTTTGAAGCCGAGCAGCAGCGGAGGAATGCGGAGGTTGACGAGTTCGAGGCCGACTATCGGGCAAAAGACGCAGATGCCGTCGTCGCCTACAACGAGATGGTTCTCTCGCGATCCGAGTATCCAGAACAGGGGTTCCCACAGAACTTCCGGCTGGCCTACAACGCGGCGTCCAGCGAGTTGGTGGTCGAGTACGAGTTACCCCTGTCGTCGGTGATTCCAGCAGAGGCAGAGTACCGATATATCAAGTCGCGGGACGAGATTGAGTCTAAAGCTCGCAAGCTTGCGGACACGAGAAAGCTGTACCAGGACTTGGTGGCTTCGGTCTCGCTTCGGACCCTGCATGAGTTGTTCGAAGCGGATCAGGCTGATGCGCTGGCCTTGGTCACGTTCACGGGCATCCTTGACACCCTCGACCCGGCCACTGGCCGTGAGGTACGTGTACCGGTCATCAGCGTCCGCGCCCCCAAGGCCGAGTTCGAAAAGATTCGTCTGGACAAGGTCGACAAGGTGGTCTGCCTTCGGAACCTGGGATCGCACGTGTCGAGCCGACCTGATGAACTTCAAGCGGTGAAGCCAATCGTAGAGTTCGACATGGTCGACCGGCGGTTCATCGAGCAAGGCGATGCGCTCTCCGGCCTGGAGTCACGGCCGAATCTCATGGACCTCACGCCCAGTGAGTTCGAGGTCCTGGTATCGAACCTGTTCGGCAAGATGGGGCTCGAAACCAAGCTCACGCGCTCGTCTAGGGACGGTGGTGTTGATGCCGTAGCGTTTGACGCTCGCCCAGTCCTGGGCGGCAAGGTCGTCATCCAGGCTAAGCGATACCGCGACACGGTTGGGGTGAGCGCGGTGCGCGACTTGTACGGAACGATGCTCAACGAGGGCGCCTCCAAGGGCATCCTCGTGTGCACGAGCGGCTACGGCACGGATGCCTACAACTTTTCGAAGGATAAGCCGCTCGAGCTCATCGACGGTGGAGGCCTGCTGTATCTGCTGCGGGAGCATGCTGGCACACACGCTCGCATCGCGTCGTGAACGTAGCCTTGACCCGAACCGTCCCTGATGGACGCTCAGTTTTCGAGTACCAAATGGCATCTGTGCCCCAGCCGTTGCTCGACACCGCACCTACGTCACGAGACGAATACCTCCATCAGTACCTTGAAGACAAGCTGCGGATTCCGTGCGTTCGAATCCGGCTCACCCAGTTGGCCGTGGAGAAGCCGACGGTCTACGAAGCGCCGGGGACCCTAGAACTCGGTAAATCCTTCGGCGTGAAAGGCGATCTTCGAGCACCGAAGCCGGGCAGCTCCATTAAGGACGCCTTTGCGCAGCTGTCAATGACGGAGAACTACGAGCTAGGGCAGCTCGTCCGGGACGATCAGTATTTCGAGCTTGAGGCCATGACAAGCGAGGGCGTGCATTGGACTTGCCCGCGTGTCACGGTGCGAGAGCGGCCGGGTCAGGACGAGTGCGCGGTTCTTTTCGAAGCAAGCTACGTCGAGAACATCTCGCAGGCTGAGGAGCCTGCCTACGCCGCCAGGCTGACCTATATCGAAAAACTGCGGATGCCGGAAAACCACCGCGTTGACGAGGTGGGCCGGAACGGGAGCAGATTCATTGGCAGAGATGGGTCCAAGGGTCGGCTGGCAAACCTGGAACTCAACTATGTCCGGCGGTTCCGAGACGAAACGGTAGAGCGCGGCGAGCTGACTGTGCACGCTGTGGGCGGCGCTATCCCTCCGAGGCACTTCGACGTGCGAGTCGAGGAGGCGATGATGTTCTGTTCGGCGCTGCTGGCGCAGCCTATTTGCACGGAAGTGGCTCACGCGACGCTGCGTTCGATCCTGTTTACCAAGCACCGGCCAGTCCACGCTAGTCTCGTCGCGCCTCCCATACAAGATCGCTTCGCCGAGCAGGACTTCTACAAGCTCGCGACGGCCTACTACGAGCATGCCTGCAAGGACGGGGACGTCGAACGCATGTCCCAGCTGACGCGGAAGATCGGCAGCTTGTTCGACATGAGCGGCGCCTCTATGGCGGCTATCGCCCTGAGCCTCGCGGTGGCCGTTGAAGCATTGGCGCAGACCGGACAGCTCGCGGGCCGGTTCAGGGCCACGCCTGAGCATCTGGCGGTAGTCGAGTCAATCAAAACTACCGTCCTGAAGCTGCCCGAGCTCGATGACCTGACCAAGCAGTTTGGCGAGGCTAACAAACTGCCAGACAAGCGCCCTTTGCCCGAGCGGCTAGACGCGGTCCTTAGCTTGCTAAGCGCAGGCGGCCGGACCATCGACGCGCTGAGGCTGCTCAAGGACGTTGGCGCGGTGACGGGCGAGGAAATCAAGGCCTGGAGTGACTTGAGGAACCCAACCGCACATGGCAGTTGGGAGCCCAAAGATGACCGCATGCAGATTCACTTCGACGACCTCTACAAGCTGCTGACCCTGGCTTACCGCCTGATGTTCGTGCACATCGGCTACGACGGGAAGTTCGAAGCGCGGAACGTGAAGGGCTGGCCGGTTGCGGAGTTCAAGGGCAAGGGCGTTCAGGAGGCGCTGGGGTTCCAGTGAGCGACCAGGGCGCCGGAGCGCCGGGTGGCACGTGGTTCACTGCATATGACCTGCGCCCTTTGACGCCGATCCTGAAGCCTGGAGCCTCAGCGCGAGCGCCTGTCCGCCTTCGCAGAAGGCCACCGCTTGCTGGACGAGCATCTCCCGAGGCAACTGCAGTCCCCAGTGAAGGGCCGCCAGCATGGGTATAAACGGGTGGTTGCTTTTGTACCAATCCGCCTTCGCGATGGGCTCTACGCCTGGCAATACCTTGGCCATTCTTGCAAGGTATTCAGTCGGCTCAGCCGGAACAAATGCCAGGGCCTCACCAACGCCATGGCTCGCCAGCTCTCGGTGGTCATCAAGGATGCCGTCGTACCCGGCGTCAGGACTCCACAAGTTGGGCGTGCTCCATTTAGTTTCAGGAATCAGAACCTCACGGAGGAACTTGTAGCCCTCATCAAGGCCAAGCGCCGCAGTCCAGAGCAGCAAAATCGGGATGAGCGTCGACGACGACACTCCATTGTCGGTAGGCTCCTCGAAGTCGAAGCGGACCTGCAGCTGCTGCTCCAGCGTCTGGACTGTCGGCCACAACTCCTTCTTTGCCCGAGCGACGCTGAACCGCTGACAGAGCGCGTTGACCCAGTTCTTTGCCTCGTCCATGTAGCCCGTGATGCTCAGCAGCAGCAAGCCATGATGGATGTCAGTCGCCTGATGATCGAATGCTGGAAATTGAAGGCCAGAGTGGGTTTGCAACAAGCAGACGAGCTTGTTTGCGTAGGCCCAATGCAGCCCAAGGCTCTTGTCGCTCGCGCGGCTCTGCCAAGCCCAGAAGCAACCCTGAAAACCGAGCCGCCCGGCCTCCTCAAAAATGCGCTGGGACAGGAATAGGTTGTGCGGGAGGACGTAAGCGAAGGCGTCTTGGGTCCGGTAGTACCCGTCGAGCCGCTCGTGATACCGCAAGGCAATGGTCATGGTCTCACGGACGAGCCGTGCGAACTCTTTGGCATTGGCTGGCAGTACGGCTCCAGCCAGTTCCGCGTGCAGCCTCGACCACACGGCGAGCACTGCGTACTCAGAGAGCCTGTACGGCGCCAGGACGTTCTCTTCGGCGGCGCCTCGAAGCGTCAGCGCGGAGAGCACCGCACGCACGCCCCTCAGCGCCAGCAGCGTGCGCTTCTTCTGGGAGCCTTTTGAACCCTCGGTGACAGGAAGGTCCGCCACCAAACCGTCTATCAGCTGCCTCCCAATGCTGATGCAAAGGTCAGGTTGGCTCACGTTGGCCAGCATCCGGCGAAAGAGCATGCGGCGTTCAACCGGAAGGATGTGCTCGTCGAAGAGATGATCCACCGTCCAAGCGGCCAGGACCGAGTTGTTGACGGCCGAGACATCCAGGTCGTACCGCTCCTTCAAAGATTCGAACAAGCCCGTCATGTTCTGCTGCACGCTCGACAAAAACTCGCCGTTCGTGACAACCATGGCCTTCCTTGGAAGCTTCTTGTGCTCCGGAGGAATGTTGGCGCGGACGTAAACCTGGACGAGGTCGTCCAATGAATGCTGAATCGACTGGGACCCGACGTTCCACTCGATCCGACCGATGTTTCCGCACTTGAGGACCCACATGAAGAGCGTCTTGCGTCCCTTGTCATCTTTTCCAACGGACGCCATATCTACGCCTTGCTCCCGCACACCTCGTTGGGCCGTGTGCAGAACCTGGTGGCCCATCCCCGCAATGAGCAATGGCATGAAGGCGTCAAGCTCGCCTGACTCCCTCATCAAGCTGAGGTAGTCGGCAACTAAAAGCTGCAGAGCATCGTTCATCGCGAGTTCTCCAGCATCTTCATTCGATGGATAAAGCCACGCATCGGATCGGACAGCTCTGACGACGGCAGCTCAATGGAATGGCTGAAGTGCCCCATCGAGCTGATTTCCATGGGCCCGTCCGCCATGTGGCTTGTGAAGCGGTGGCCTTGCGCGACGCGAATCTTGGTCATCGTGGATGCAAAGACCGACATCTCCTCCGCTCCGCGGTGGATGATGGCCTGCTGCTTCATACGCGCGCTTCGAAGCGCCAGCGCGCCCGCATCACTGATTCGCAGCTCCGGCCGAAGAGGTAGCCCTTCTAGGTGCTGCCTCCATTGCAGGACGGATGCGTAGATGCCGGCGAAGATCGGGCCGCCTCGCTCTCGCCGTCGTGCCTTGTCCGCCAGGGGTTTCAGGAACTCCTCGGTAGCTCCAGGGAACTCGTCCTTCAATATGTTGAACATCTGATTCGCTAGTTGAAGACCGGCGTCTCCCAAGTTCACCATCCTGGCGATGTTTGCGGCGAACTGACATAGCGCGCTGCCGTCCCCGAGCAACCCAAGAAGTCGGCGAACCACCTTGGTCCTTGCCTCCGGCGACACCTGCGCCAGCAGTTGCTCATCCAACTCGGCGCGCGCACGCTGTATCGTGACCTGGTTGAGCATGCCGCTGATGACCGTCAAGGAAGCGGAGGGACTGAGCAGCCAACCGGTCAGGATGTCCCGAAACGAGGTTGCGTCGCTGCACACGGCATAGAAGACCGAATTGAAGCGTTCAAGGACGTCGTTTGGGCCATCCCCCAACCTACGCAGGCAGTCAATCGCAAGCGGTCGCTGACTTGCCTTCCTGAGACAGGAGCTGAGGGCAAGGTCTACGTTGCCGCAAAGCGATTTGTCGGCACAGGCAAGCGTCACCAGACGCTGAAGGACGCCGCCCAAGGGAGCGTTGCCAGCCCCATAAGTGGTTCCGCCGATACTGAAAAGGGACCGCGCAACGTGGAAGGCGGCTGCCGAGACGCCATGCTTGAGGGCGTCGGCAACCAGCATGTCCGCGTCGGCATCGAACTGCCCAAGCTGGACAAGGCAGTACCAAGCGTCGTCGGCGTTTGTCTCCAGCAGGCCTTTCAGCCAGGTCAGCAGGGACTGGCGATGGGACGCCAGCAGGTCTCTGACCTCAACTGCCCGCCAAGGAATTGCCACCACGAGAGCGCTGGCGGCCGTTTGATCGCCGGCTGACGGCTCCAGCCGGTCAATGACGAACTGGGCCGCCGCGACAGGGTGAGCCATGGCGAAACTGGTTGCCCATACCCGACAGGCCTTGTCGTCGATGGGAACCTCCGAATCGAAAGACGCAGCTAGGTCAAGAGGGAGCGAAGGCTCGCTGGCGAACCTAACCTGAAGCGTTTCCGAGATGTAGTTGGCGCGCGAATCGGGGCGTTCCTGAACCATTCGCAGAAGGCGCTCCAACCGGATGGCGTCGGCCCGAGCGGACAAGCCGAGCGCCGGAAGCAGGGTTTGGCAGGCTGCGTACTCATCGACCGAGGCCCAACGCTCGAAGCAATCAAGGAGGTCCACTTCCCTCAGGTCTGCTTCTGCGAGACGCAGATGAAACTGTCGGTCTTGCTGCTCGTCCTGTGGGAGTGTCAGGCCTCGAAGCTCAGCAAATTGAGCATTCACCAGCAGCGCAAGCCGCCCCTCTAGTGCTTCCCTGGACAAAGGGTTCATCTTGCCTCCACGTACGGCTGAAATGCTTGTGTTGCGATCCTGCCCGGAACGACTTCGAGGATTACATATTCCGGCCTCACTTGAGCACTCAATCCAGCCTGTCCTGACCACGCGTTCTGACGAGATCTGACCACATGCCTGGGCCTCGACGCGCCCCTACGAGAGTTGCTTGCGGCGCGTGCATGACCGGTCCCTCTGGCGGTCGTTCCCACGATTGGGTGCAGCCGTCGACGGGGAGTCCAACGGCCGGCGGCTATGTGCCCAAAGCCGAAATCCGAGCTCGACGACGGCAGACGGCATGGAAGCGGCTGCCGTCACTCGCGGCCAGGGGCTGGGTTCACGGTACGCGGCACAAAGCCGTCATTCACTGATCTGCCGAACGCCTGCCTCGACGACCGGTCTTTTAGACGCAGCGGTCCTCCGGCGTCGCAGGCTGCAGCTCGCCCCGTCAGCTGGCGCGGTTCAATGTTGCTGCAAGCAGCTTCGAACTGACGCCGCCCAATACGAGAAATGCAGCAGCCTGCAGGCTTAGGGAGAGCTGGTCGCGCAAAGAGCGACAAGAGCGGCGGGGCGAAGGCAGCAGAGCGGGCTTTGGCACTGCCGCTTGATGGACCGTTAGACGCCACGGTGCGAAATGAAGGTTTGGCCACACCTCGCGAACCGATAGGCGTCAGGCGCTCAAGGCTCGATCTTCAACGCAACGTCAAGCGATGCCGTCGCGGGCGTCTTGTTGGACCACATCCAGCAATGAACCTGCTCAACTTCCACCGGCAGGGTCTGCGCCCCGTCCTTAGCCTGGCTGAGCTTGACGGGATAGACCGTCTCCTTCCCCAAGTGGTAGTGGATATTGAAGTTCATCGGCGCTCCGCTCTTGAATGACCAAGCGACCTTCTGACCCGGCTTGAGCTTGCCGCAGACCTCAACAAACTTGGCTGGTGGAACCTCAGCCTGGTGGGCGAATTGGCCGCCAGCATCCCACTGGATGTCCACGATGTGATTGGCGGCAACAGCAGTCCCCATCGGTGCCAGCAGCAATGCCAACACGCCGGCAAGCGGCAATGCCGAATGCAACGGTGCGACCGCCATCACTGCACCACCTTCAACTCGGTGACGACGAACTTGCCGCCCTCGTTGGCGGCCTTGAACTGGATGCGCGTGCCGGGCTGCAGCTTGTCCAGCATCGCCTTGTCGCGCACTTGGAAGACCATGGTCATCGCTGGCATATCCAGGCTCTTGATGTCTGCGTGCTTGAGCGTCAGCTTGCCGGCCTCGCGGTCGACCTTGCGTACCTCGGCGTCGGTCATGTCGGCGCTGGCTGCGGGTGTACTGGCCTGCGCAGGCGGCGTGCCATGGCTGGCAGCGCGCGCTGCGGGGCTGAGCAGGGCGGCGGTGAGGAGGGTTGCGGCGATCAGGCCTAGACGGGGTGGCTTGTTGCGGTTCATGCGGGTTCCTTTCAAGGGTGTGATGCAGGGGTCTGAGGCGGGCTTCATTTGGCGCTGACCAGAATCTTGCCAACCATGCCGGCCTGGTAATGGCCGGCGATCAGGCAGGCGAAATCGAACTCGCCGGCGCGGTTGAAGTTCCAAACGATCTCGCCCTTCTTGCCGGGGTCGACGTGCGCCATGTAGGGCTCGTCATGCTCCATGGTCGGGAACTTCAGCATCAGCGCGGCATGCTCATCGAGCTCCTTCTTGGTGCCGATGACCAGTTCGTGGAGCATCTTGCCGTCGTTGTGCACGACGAAGCGGACGGTCTCGCCCAGCTTCAGCTCGACGCGATCCGGCGTGAAGCGCATGTTGTCGGTCATCTTCAGCGTGACGGTACGTGTGACCTTCTTGGCGTCACCCGCGATGCCCCAGGCCTTTTGCTCTTGTCGCACCGGCGTTTTGGCGCCGTGCGGCTTTTCGCCATGCGCTATCGCCGCTGACGAGGTCAACAGGATGGCTAGGGCCCCGGCGACGAGACCGCCGAGCCGATGCGGCTGGGTTTTGTGCTGATTCATTGAATCTTTCATGGAAAGTCCTTCTGTGTCGATCTAAGTCAGTGATGGTGGCCAGCAGCGGGTCGATCCCCGTGCCCGCCGCTGCCGTAGCCACGCAAGGCGGCGTAGCGTTGCGCCTGATCGCCCGACAACAGCGCTGTCTGAATCAGGTGGGTGGCCAAGTGTTCGGCGCGCAACTTCGCCTGCAGTTTTGCAATCTGCTGCGTGGCTTCGTCGACACCGGAAAGGGTCGCAGAACGCTCTGCAAAGAGCCGATCCAATGCCATTTCCGCCGCTACCAGCGCATCGCCCAGTGCTCGCGCGCGCGCCTTGTGTGCGTCCATCAGCTGGCGCGTGGCACTTACCTGCTCCGGTGTGAGCCTGAGCTGCTCGGCCAGTTCGAGGGTGTGAAGCGGGCCGGGGTAGCCGTTGAGCTCTGCCGCCTTGGCCAAGCCCATGCCCTGGCCTTGGCGCAGCGCAGTCACATCGGCCGAACTGAGTGCCTTGATGGGCCCGTCCTGCTCGCCCGCATACGGGCTGGCCTGACTGAATGAAGGAGCTGCGATGGCAAGCGCAACCGCGCCGAGCGCGTTTTTCAGGAAGGGGTTCATGTCAATCCTTGCGTCGGTGATTGAGACGCAACTCAGTGGTGGCCCGAATGGCCGCCCGCCGGCTTGCGCACCTTGACCTCGACATCGGTCTTGGGGCGCTGGACCACCGGCATCAGGCCCGCGCTTTCTGACTGGAATCGGGCGGCGTCGGGCAGGCTGCCCTTGAACGCGTAGGCCACCGTGCCGGGCGGATGCTGGTACCAGCCCGGGTCGCTGTAGTCCCCCTTCTTCAGGCCCTTGCGCACCTTGACGACGCTGAACATGCCGCCCATGCCGACCGCGCCGAACGGCCCCTGGCCGGCCATCATGGGCGCGGTGTTGTCGGGCAGCGGCATGTCCATCTCGGTCATGTCCTTCATGCCGCGCTCACCCATCACCATGTAGTCGGGCACCAGCTTGCGGATCTTGCCGGCCAGGCCGCTGTGGTCGACGCCGATCATGGTGGGCACGTCGTGGCCCATGGCGTTCATCGTGTGGTGGCTCTTGTGGCAGTGGAAGGCCCAGTCGCCCTCCTCGTCGGCGAGGNCGATCATGGTGGGCACGTCGTGGCCCATGGCGTTCATCGTGTGGTGGCTCTTGTGGCAGTGGAAGGCCCAGTCGCCCTCCTCGTCGGCGAGGAAGTCGATCTGCCGCATCTGGCCCACCGCGACGTCGGTGGTGATCTCCGGCCAGCGGGCGCTCTTCGGCGTGGGCCCACCGTCGGTGCCGGTGATGAGGAACTCATGCCCGTGCAGATGGATGGGATGGTTGGTCATCGTCAGGTTGCCTATGCGGATGCGCACCTTGTCCTTGAAGCCGACGACGAGCGGGTCGATGCCGGGGAAGATGCGGCTGTTCCAGCTCCACAGGTTGAAGTCCAGCATCGTCATGATCTTGGGCGTGGCCGCGCCGGGATCGATGTCGTAGGCGTTGAGCAGGAAGCAGAAGTCGCGGTCCACCTCGTCGATCAGCGGGTGCTTGCCCTTGGGATGCGTGACCCAGAAGCCCATCATCCCCATGGCCATCTGCACCATCTCGTCGGCATGCGGGTGGTACATGAAGGTGCCAGGGCGGCGCGCCACGAACTCGTAGACATAGGTCTTGCCCGGCGGGATGCCGGGCTGGTTCAGGCCGGTGACGCCGTCCATGCCGTTGGGCAGGCGCTGGCCGTGCCAGTGGATGCTGGTCAGCTCGCCGAGTTTGTTGGTGACGAAGAGGCGCACGCGGTCACCTTCGACGACCTCGATGGTTGGGCCGGGGCTCTGGCCGTTGTAGCCCCACAGGTGGGCCTTGAAGCCGGGCGCCATCTCGCGCACCACGGGTTCGGCCACCAGGTGGAACTCCTTGACGCCCTGGTTCATGCGCCAGGGCAAGGTCCAGCCGTTCAGCGTGACCACGGGGTTGTAAGGGCGGCCGGTGTTGGGGACCAGCGGCGGCATGGTGTCGGGCTTGGTCTGCAGCACCGGTTCGGGCAAGGCCGCCATAGCGACCTTGCTGACCGCTGTCATTGAGGCGGCTGCAGTGATGGCACCGGCACCGCCCAGAAGGGAGCGTCGATTGAAAGACATGTGTATTCCTTGAATGGGTTCAGTGGCCCGCACCGGCTTCGGCGCCGGCAGGTACAGCGGAGGCGGTGGGCATGGACAGGGACGCGCGGCCGATCAGCGCCGCGTCTAGCTCAGCCTTGGCGAGCCAGAAATCGCGCAGCGCCTCGATGGATGCATTGACGCTGCCGACCTGCGAGCGCGCATCGGCCAGCAGCTCGAACACGCCGATCAACATGCCGTTGTAGCGAAGCAGCTGCTCCTCGGAGATGCGCTTCCTCAACGGCACGATCTCGTCGCGGTGATGACGGGCGATGTCGTAGCTGGCGCGGTAGTTGCCGTAGGCCTCGCGCACCTCCGAGCGCGCGTTGATGGCCGTGGCCGCCGCCTGGTGCAGGGACTGCATGTAGCGGCCCTCAGCCTTGGCGGTTCGCGCGCCGCCCCAGTCGAACAGCGGCAGCTCGAGGCCAACCTCCCAGCCGGTCTGACGTGGCGCCTCGTTGGACGAGTTGCGGACCAAGCCAAGCTCAAAGACGCTGACGAAGCGCGTCACCTGGGTCAGGCGCAGGTTCTTCGCCGTCTGCTCGGCCGCCAGGCGGGCCGACTGCACATCCAGGCGCTGGGCAAGGGCCTGGCGTTCGATGTCCGGCTGATCTTTGGGCGCGTCCGGCAAGTCTGGCAGGCGCTCGGGAAGTTGGAAGTCCAGCTGCTCGCCCCAGAGCCCGAGCAGGCGGGTCAGGCGCTCGCGCGCGGCGCGATGGATTTGCTCTGAGCGGGCCAGGCCGAGCGCCGCGTCCGCATAGAAGCCCTGCTCACGCAGGCGCATCAGTGCATTGAAGTTGCCGGCTTGCTGCATGCGTCGGGCGAGTTCGGCGCTGGCTTCGGCAGCCTCCTGCACCTGGCGCATGTAGCGCACGCTTTCCCCGGCCGCGACGGCTTGCACCCAGGCCTTGCGTGTGTCGGCGGCCAGGCTCAACACGTCCATCGCCACCTCGCGCTGAACGGACTGCAGCCGGCGCTCCTCCAGCCGGCTGACGAGCGGCAGCGTCAGCAATCGGGCCAGGTTGAAATGCAGCCCGCGCTCCAGCTCCACCTCGTCGCCCTTGGTGAGGCGGCCGAAGCTGAATCCGGGATTGGGTAGCCGTGACGCCTGGCTCACTTCAGCTTCGGTGATGCCGAGCTGCTGCAGCCGGGCTTGCAGGCCGCGGTTGTTCAGCAGCGCGATCTGGACGGCCGCGTCGGCACCGATCGGCTGGCGCAGCAGCTCCACCACCTTGCCGTTCGTGCGAGCCAGGTCTTCGGCAGAGCGATCAACCGTCAGCGCGTAATCGGTGTGGGTTTTGGTCAGCGATTGCACCTGGGTCAGCGCGGCACCGGGTTCCACCGAGGCACATCCCGCCAACAGAGCAACGGCTAGCAGGGAGAGAGGTAGTCGAAATTGATTCATCTGTTGGGGTCCTTCAGCGCGGCGCATGGCCTTCATGCCCTTTGGCAGATGACGCTGCTGCGGCAGGGGCGGCAGGGCTGTCATCGGTTGCCGCCCTTTCGCGGGCATAGGCGCGCCATCCGCCGGCCTGATTGGCCTTCTCGTTGACTTGCTGCCACGAGGCCGGCGGCGCTTCCTGCAGAGCGCGGTAGCGGGCGAGCGCACCGGCATAGCGAACCGCTGGCACGCTGGCCTGTGAGTCGGTGGGGTCGGCGGCGCTGGCCTTGGCTGCGGTCTGGGCCTGGGCCAGCGCGGGTAGTAGCGCTGCGGAAAAAACAAGAGTCGTTCCTATGGCCACGGCAAAACGTGAGCCGGCCACGCGGGCAGCTGAGCGCCCGTCGTTCATGGAGTTGCAGAACATGATGTCCTCGGCGGAGAGGTTGATCGAGGAGCCGCCAACAGCGGCTGCCGGTGAGGCAGGCGCGCGCGGGCTCGCATTCGAAAAAGAGGCTGGATCGGGACTGGCGCTCACGCGCAGCCGCGAAGCTGACTCAGGGCAGGCTTCGCGGAGGGCGATCAATGCGGTCGTTGCGACCGCCCACGACGAGGGAGCAGACCTGCTGCACGACCGTGTCGGCATTGACATCGGTCGCCATAACAGGTGCTTCGGCCTGGGGCGCAACAGCGCCGCAGCAAGGCGCGCATTGCACGCACTTCGTTCCCTTGACCGAGTCTGACTTGCTCGATCCGTCCTCGGCATCGCCCGGCGCCTCGTCTATCGAAGCATGTGTAGCAGCGTGCGACGTGGTCGCGTCGGCATGGTGATGATGGTCGGACGAATCGCCCACAGCAGCGTGATGCTGCGCCACAGCGGCGCCGGTGTGCCCCGGGCCGCAAGCCATATAGCCCGCAGCCGCCAGCCCTTTAAGGGGCAGCGTCAAGATCAGCAGGCTGATCAAGAGGCAACGGAGCATCACGCGCATTCAGAAACTTTATCTCAGCCGGCCGCTTTGGGCGCGTGACGGCCCGTAACTATCAAGAGGTTCCTCGTCCGCACCCGGCTCAGTCGCGTCATCTTGCGTTGACCGGGGTCAATGTAGAAGTGACCTGACTTCGGCACGATCTGCTGATCGCCCGCTTCGTACGGCGCGGTGCAATTGGATAGAACCCTTTCGCTCAAAAGGCCAATTGAGAGCCTGGTTTGACCTTGCCACGGTGGGAAGCTTCAGAGTTGCTCTCACCCCATCGTATTGAAGGAGCCAGTGATGATTTCGTTTGAAGTGAATGACATGACATGCGGACACTGCGTCAGCATGATCACCAAGGCCGTCAAGAACGCCGACAAAGGCGCTCAGGTTGCCATCGATCTCGCATCGAAGCGCGTGGAGATCAGCTCGAGCGCTGCGGATGCTGACGAGTTCAAGGCGGCCATTCTGGACGCGGGCTACACGCCGGTCGAAGCTGTGGGCGCAGCTGCACCGCCCACCGCCGGCAAAAGCGGGGGCTGCTGTGGCGGCTGCCGGTGAGACGGCTCGCCGCTTGCCCCTCATCCGGCAAGACCGATAGCCCCTGCCTACCTGCGGGTGGGGGGCGATGCAGCCGCTGCTGACCATGCAGGCACCGCGGCGACGCTGAAGGCACCCGCTTCTGCGGCGGGCGGCCAAGTTCCATCACCGAAACCAACCCAGGAAGGAACGCTGACATGTCAACCAACCACGTTCACCCATCCCAGCCCGAGTCCAGCGGGCTGTCGCGACGTGCCGTACAGGGCGCCATCGTGATGGTCGCGCTGATCGGCTTGTTCTTCCTGCTGCGCGAGCACTGGGCCCACCTCGCCGGCTCCTGGGTTTATCTTTTGCTGCTGGCCTGCCCGTTGATGCACCTCTTCCATGGGCACGGCGGGCATGGCGGTCACGGCGACGACACGGGATCCAGCCCGTCCGAAACCAAGGTCAGCTGATCATGGCTGCTCACACGCACGTGCATCACGAGGGCCACGAGCACGAAGCTGCAGCGCCGCCCCAGGGTGCGGCCACCCTCAAAGACCCGGTCTGCGGGATGACCGTGACGGAAAAGTCGCCACACCGGCTGGAGCACAAGGGTCGGCCGTACTACTTCTGCAGCGCCAAGTGCCAGGGCAAGTTCGCGTCTGACCCTGACCAGTTCAGCGTGCCTGCGGTATCGACCGAGGCCGCGCCACCGGTGCAGGCGGAAGCGGGCACGATCTACACCTGCCCGATGCACCCCGAGATCCGCCAGGATCATGCAGGCAATTGCCCGAAGTGCGGCATGACGTTGGAGCCGGTGCTGCCCTCGCTTGACGATGAAGCGAACCCCGAGCTGGAGAGCTTCAAGCGCCGCTTCTGGTGGACCCTGCCGCTGACGGTGGTGGTGACCCTGCTCGCGATGTTCGGGCACAGCCTCGGCTGGTTCGACATGGCCAGGCAGAGCTGGATCGAACTCGTGCTGACCCTGCCCATCGTGCTGTGGGCCGGCGCACCGTTCTTTGTGCGCGGCGCTCAATCGGTGGCGAACCGCAGCCCAAACATGTGGACGTTGATCGGGTTGGGCACGGGCGCGGCCTTCTTGTACAGCGTGGTGGCGACCGTCGCGCCTCAGGTATTTCCGGCATCCTTCGTGTCGATGGGTCGGGTGGCGGTGTACTTCGAAGCGGCCGCCGTGATCATCTCGCTGACCCTGCTCGGGCAGATCCTGGAGTTGAAGGCGAGATCGCAGACCTCGGCAGCCATCAAGTCGCTGCTCGGCCTGGCACCCAAGACGGCACGCCGCATTGCCGCCGATGGCAGCGAGGCCGACATCCCGCTGGCGAACGTGCACGTGGGTGACTTGTTGCGCGTGCGCCCGGGTGAGAAGGTGCCGGTCGATGGCGTCGTGGTTGAGGGCAGCAGCGCGCTCGATGAATCCATGCTCACCGGTGAGCCCTTGCCCGTCACCAAGCGGCCGGGTGACAAGGTGATCGGCGCCACGATGAACACCAGCGGCGCGCTGGTGATGCGCTCAGAGCACGTCGGCTCTGCAACCGTGCTGGCGCAGATCGTCCAGATGGTCGGCATGGCGCAGCGCTCCCGCGCGCCCATGCAGCGCATGGCTGACACCGTGGCCGGCTACTTCGTGATCGGCGTCGTGGGCATCGCGGCGCTGACCTTCTTCGGCTGGGGCTTCTTCGGACCCGAGCCGAGCTGGATCTACGGGCTCATCAACGCCGTCGCGGTGTTGATCATTGCCTGCCCCTGTGCGCTGGGCCTGGCCACACCCATGTCCATCATGGTAGCCACGGGCCGCGGCGCTACCAGCGGTGTGCTGTTCCGCGACGCAGCGGCGATCGAGAACCTGCGCAAGATCGACACGCTCATCGTCGACAAGACCGGCACGCTGACTGAAGGGCGGCCGACCTTCGAACGTGCGGTTGCGGCGCCGGGCATTGCCGAAGATGAGGTGCTGCGCCTGGCGGCCAGCCTGGATCAGGGCAGCGAGCATCCGCTGGCGGCGGCCATCGTCACGGCAGCGAAGGAGCGCGGCCTGGCGCTCGACAAGCCCGAGCAGTTCGACTCCGAGTCGGGCATCGGCGTGCGCGGCACGGTGGCCGGCAAGGCGCTGGCGCTCGGCAACACGGCACTGATGGAACAGTTGGGCATCGACGTGGCGGCCCTGACGAGCCAGGCCGAGGCCCTGCGCGCCGAGGGTGCCAGCGTGATGCACCTCGCGGTTGACAACAAGCTGATCGGCCTGCTGGCCGTGTCCGACCCCGTCAAGGCCACCACGGCCGAGGCACTTGCCTCGCTGCGCCAAGCCGGGCTGCGGGTCATCATGGCCACCGGCGACGGCCTGACGACAGCGCGCGCCGTTGGCCAACGCCTGGGCATCGACGAAGTGCACGGCGAGGTCAAGCCCGCCGACAAGCTCAAGCTGGTCGAGCAACTGCAGGCCGAAGGCCGCGTGGTGGCCATGGCCGGTGACGGCATCAACGACGCCCCCGCGCTAGCGCGCGCCGACGTGGGCATCGCCATGGGAACGGGCACCGATGTCGCGATGAACAGCGCTCAGCTGACGCTCGTCAAGGGCGACCTGCGCGGCATCGCCACGGCGCGCGGCCTGTCGGTGGCGACCGTGGCCAACATGAAGCAGAACCTGGGCTTCGCCTTTGTATACAACGCGCTAGGCGTGCCGCTCGCAGCCGGTCTGCTCTACCCGTTCACCGGCTGGCTGCTGTCGCCCATGATCGCGGCTTTGGCGATGAGCCTGAGCTCGGCCTCGGTGATCACCAATGCACTGCGCCTGCGCAAGGCGGCCATCGAATGAACGTGCGTCCGCAGCCAAAGCACGGCCTGTCGAGCTGGCTGCTTCTGGCATGCGGCGTCTGGCTGGTGGGCCTAGGCGCCTACTTCATCTTCCTGCGCCCGGCGCTGTTGCCGGAAGACCCACGCTTCATGGGTACCAGCATTGACGCGCTCCGGTTGGCCGCGCCGGGGCTCGAGCATTGGCTGGGCAAGGTATTCACCGTCATGGGTGGCTTCATGGCTGGTGCGGGCGTTCTTGTGGTCTTCATCGCCCGGGCGCTCATGCCGCTTCGGCCGCGTGGCACGGCAACCACTCTGGCTCTGGCAGGCCTGCTGACCGTGACATTGATGAGCGCGACCAACTTCGTGCTGCATTCGGACTTCCGGTGGCTGCTCCTCGCCCCAGCTCTCGTGTGGCTCGCCGCCGTGGTCAGCTATCTGACCAAGCGCTGAGTTGCCGTGATGCTTCCCTTAACGAAGCCGCACGGGCATCCCGCGCGGGCCATCGCGTTGTTGGCTGCGATGGTCTTTGTGGTGTCGCTGGCCTACGGTGCAGCCCAGCCGCTGTTGCAGCCCACGTTGCTGCGACATCTGGGCCCCGTGTCCGCGGAGGAAATCTCCCGTCAGGTGGGGTGGCTGGGCGGGGCCTACCTCTTCGCGCTGTTCACGTTCGCGCTCGTTTGGGGGCGCCTTTCGGATCGCATCGGTCGCGTCCCGGTGCTGATGCTCGGCTTCGGCCTGTTCTTGGTCGGTACCGCCTTGACCGCGTTGGCCACGCAGATCGGCTGGATCTATGCCACTCGGTTGCTGGCCGGCGCGGGCGCCGCCGCGATAGTGCCAACTGCACAGGCTTACATCGCCGACATCAGCACGCCGGTGGTGCGCAGCCGCCGGTTTGTCGTCTTGGGAACGATGGCGTTTATCGGCCTGATCACCGGCCCCGCGTTCGGCACCTGGTTGGCCGGGCCCGTGATGCGCGAACCGGTGGGGCAGATGGCGCAGATGCTGCACTGGCCGGCCTGGGCGATTGCGGCGTTCGGGACGGTTCTCCTGGCGCTCACGCCCTGGGCGCTCGGCAGCGAGCGCGCTCGCTCAGCGCAGCCCTGCAGCGACCCAGAAAAGTCGCGCAGCCTTATTCGCTCGTCCATGCTGCTTGCCTTCCTGGCCTCTGTTGCGGTGGGAACCTTTGATGTGGGCTTCAACCTCTTCGGCAGTCAGACGCTCGGAATGAACTCCAGCGCCATCGCAGCCATGTTCGCCACCTGCAGCCTGGTCATGCTGACAGCGCAGCTGAGCCTGCTGTTTGCAGCGGTGCGGCGCCGGCTCAACGAACGGTGGCTGGCGGCCACCTTTGCAGCTTCAGCCCTGGCGCTGCTGTTCACTCCGTCCGACGCAAGAGCGCTGGGCCTGATGGTCGCTGTCGTCGCCCTGGGTGCTGGAATGATCGCCCCCGTCTTGTCGTACACGCTGCTCAACAACCGCCCCGGCGCTCCGGGTTTGTTGCTCGGCCAACTGGCAGCCGCCGGCAATCTGGGCCAGGCGGTAGGAGCAGTTGGCGCCGGTAGCGCGTTTGCCTTAAATGCCACGGCCCCGTTCTGGATTGCTGCATCCGTGCTCATCGTCGGAGCCTGCGTCTCCTGGTTCGCGTGGCGGCCTCAGGTTTCAGGTGACGATCTGGAGGTGGGTACAGGTGAGAACAGGTAGGCGTGCTGGAACTGGGCGAACTCGTCAGACCGTATGGACGCGCGGCGCGCTGCCACCCCCGGCGGCGGGATCTAGTCAACGACCAATTCGGTCTTGTCCAGCTGCAAGTGATGCAGGGAAATGCTGACCTTGACGCTGGCCGTAGCCGTAGCCGCAGGTGCGGTGAAACCGCAGTCCAACGTCACTTCCCCATCCTCGAATCTCGACTCGGTCTTGCTGCCCGTCCGGCAGGCGACCGGCGTTTCGTTCAGCATGACGGACAGAAACGACACCTTGCTGTCGTCGTGGCTGCCCAAGAAATGAGCCTTGAAGCGGACCTCTTTGCCGACCAATGAACCTGGCAGCGTGCACGCGGCTTCGGCTCTTTCATCGGTCAGGGTCGTGCTCTGGCACGCAAGTGCCGCAGGAACGGACGTTGCTGCGCTGGCCATCGGTGTCAGCACGGCAAGAAGTAGCACCGCCAACAACCGAGACGTGATGCAGCGTGCAGTGTCTCCAAGCATCTTCTGCATGGTGCCGCTGGTGAGTGACACCGCCATGGCTCCGTGGCATCGAGACCAAAAAATCTCTGCATCGCCTCTTGACTCTCCCACCATGGCAAGCTTGAGACTTCCGTTCATGGGTCGGCACTGAAGCCGGCCGGGAAGGAATCAATGAAGTCACTTGCACCCACCACTCAGGTGGCAGACGCGCGCCGCTGGTCATTCCCCATCGCAGGGATGACCTGCGCCTCCTGCGTCGCCCGAGTCGAGAAGGCCCTTGCGAAGGTGCCGGGCGTCCGCCAAGCCAACGTCAACCTGGCGACCGAGGCGGCCACAGTTGACACAGCACCAGAAGTCAACCTCAGCATATTGAGAGCTGCAGTGGAGAAGGCCGGCTACGACGTCCCTGAGCAGTCGCTGACCTTGCAGGTCGACGGCATGACCTGCGCGTCCTGCGTGGCACGAGTCGAAAAAGCGCTGTTGAAGGTTCCGGGCGTCACAGCTGCGGAGGTGAACCTCGCTACCGAACAAGCCCACGTCAAGCTGGTGGCAAGGGAGGTTGACATCGCCGCGTTGCTGCGCGCCATCGACCGGGCCGGCTATGCCGCGCGCGCCGCGACCGAGTCCGAGTCAGGCGCAGTAGGCGTGCAGTCAGCGGAGGACTCCCGCATCAAGCGACGCCTTCCTGATTGGTGGTCGGTTGCAGCCGCCGGTGTGCTGTCCGCGCCACTGGTGCTGCCGATGCTCACTGCATTCGCCGATCAGCCTTGGATGTTGCCCGGCTGGCTTCAGCTTTTGCTCGCCACCCCCGTGCAGTTCTGGCTCGGCGCGCGCTTCTACCGAGCCGGCTGGAAGGCGCTGCGCGCGGGTGCCGGCAACATGGACCTTCTTGTCGCCTTGGGCACCAGTGCCGGCTACGGCCTCAGCGTCTACCAGCTCTGGCAGCACGGCGAGCACGCGATGGCTCATCTGTACTTCGAGGCCTCGGCGGTGGTCATCACGCTGGTGCTGCTCGGCAAATGGCTGGAGGGGCGCGCCAAGCGACAGACGACCGAGGCGATCCGCGCGCTGCAAGCCCTGCGCCCCGACCGCGCCCGTGTGCGCCGAGACGGCGCCGACGTGGACGTGGCCCTTGCCGACGTACGCGTTGGCGACTTGGTGGTCGTCCGCCCAGGAGAGCGGGTGCCCGTAGACGGCGAAGTCGTCGAAGGTGCCAGCGAGATCGACGAGTCCATGATCACCGGGGAGAGCCTGCCGGTTGCCAAGCACCCGGGTGACCGCGCGACAGGCGGATCGGTCAACGCCGAGGGCCTGCTGCTGATCCGGACGTCGGCGGTGGGGGCCGAGTCCACCTTGGCAAGGATCGTTCGCCTGGTGGAGTCCGCTCAGGCGAGGAAGGCACCCATCCAGCGCCTGGTTGACCGCGTCAGCGCCGTGTTCGTCCCGGTGGTCATCGGCATCGCCGCAGCAACGCTGCTGGGCTGGGGGCTGGGTACCGGTGACTGGGAGCAGGCCATCCTCAACGCCGTTGCGGTGCTGGTCATTGCCTGCCCTTGCGCCCTGGGCCTGGCCACGCCAACCGCGATCATGGCAGGCACGGGCGTGGCTGCGCGCCACGGCATCCTCATCAAGGATGCCGAAGCACTGGAGGTCGCGCACAGCGTCAAGGTCGTCGCTTTTGACAAGACCGGCACGCTGACCGAAGGCAAGCCGGAGCTGGTGACCTTCGACGCTGTGGACGGGAACGACGCTGGATTGCTGGGTGCAACCGCCGCCATCCAGGCGAACAGCGAGCATCCGCTGGCGCGAGCGGTCATGGAAGCCGCCAAGCGTGAGCGCGTCGGCGTGCCCATAGCCAGCGAAGTCAGGGCAGTTGCCGGGCGCGGCATGAGTGCGGTCGTGCGCAGCCGCCAGCTCCGACTTGGCAGCAGCCGCTACATGCAGGAGCTGGGCGTCGAACTGTCGGCGCTGGAGGCGCGCGCGCCGACGCTGCGGGCAAGCGGTCGAACGGTGTCCTGGCTCGCGGACGTGGGTGAAACACCGCGGCTGATCGGGCTGCTGGCCTTCGCCGATGCGCCCAAGGCCTCTGCGGCTCGTGCCGTGGAGGGGTTGCACCGCCTGGGCATCAAGACGGTCATGCTCACCGGTGACAACCAGGGCAGCGCCGATTCCGTGGGACGCCAGCTCGGCATCGACGAGATCCGCGCCGAGGTGCTTCCCGAGGACAAGGCGGAGATCGTCACCGCGCTGAAGAACGGCGGCCACCGGGTGGCCATGGTGGGCGACGGCATCAACGACGCGCCGGCCCTTGCCGCGGCAGACGTTGGCATCGCCATGTCCACGGGCACCGACGTGGCCATGCATGCCGCTGGCGTCACGCTCATGCGCGGAGACCCGGCGCTCGTCGCCGATGCCATCGACATCTCGCGGCGCACCTACGCCAAGATCCGCCAGAACCTGTTCTGGGCCTTCATCTACAACGTCATCGGCATCCCGCTCGCCGCTTTCGGGCTGTTGAGTCCCGTGGTGGCAGCTGCCGCGATGGCTTTCAGCAGTGTGAGCGTCGTCACTAACGCGCTGATGTTGCGCAGTTGGAAAGGGAGTCAGCAATGAGCACGGTCAACACGGATACCGACGGACCCTTCAACATCGGGGAGGCCGCTGCCCGCTCCGGCGTGTCGGCCAAGATGGTGCGCCACTACGAGTCGCTCGGGTTGCTGCCCAAGGTGGGCCGCACGGACTCCGGCTACCGGCAATACACCGGCAAGGAGATCCACACGCTGCGCTTCATCCGCCGGGCGCGCGATCTGGGTTTCAGCATGGCCGAGATCGCGGAGCTGCTGAAGCTTTGGCAGGACCGGCGCCGGGCGAGCGCCAACGTCAAGCGGATCGCCCTCACGCATGTGGCCGACCTGGACCGGCGCATGAAAGAGCTCGATGCCATGAAGCGAACGCTGGAGCGGCTGGCTCATTGCTGCCAGGGCGACCAGCGGCCGGACTGCCCCATCTTGGACGAGCTCGCGGACTGAACAGCTGCAGCGGGAGTGTCGATTGCCGGGTATGCGTCGGCGGGTCATCCGCCGAAACCAGCCATCCAGGAGCCTTTCCATGAACCGTTCTGTTGCCACATCCGTCCGCCTCGCACTTTGTTCAACCGGCCTCGTCGTCGGCTTGTGCGGCGCTGCAGCCGCCCAATCGTCCAACCACGGCTCTGAGCAAATGCACAAAAGCATGATGTCCGGCATGCAGCACATGCAGGGCATGAAGATGACCGGCGACACCGACAAGGACTTCGCCATGATGATGAAGATGCATCACCAGCAAGCCCTGGACATGGCCAAGGCCCAGGTGGCACATGGCAAGTCGGCTGAAATGAAGGCAATGGCGGAGAAGATAATCAAAGACCAGAGCAAGGAAATCACCCAGTTGGACGCTTGGCTCCAGAAGAACAAGTGAACACGGAGCTTCGTCGGGAAGCTGCTACCGGGTGGCGGCGCGGGTGACTGCTACAAGTGCACAGCGCCAGTTTCGAAGCTCTCAAACGGTGCCGCATACTGGCGCACCGCCTTGAGTCCTAGTTGCCCGAGGCACGAGTTCTACCTGGTCCTAGATGTGCAGCGGGCTCTCGACCTGCACTTTGTTCAACGACCGGTAGTGGCGGCAGCGGGCACCGAGCCGCCAGAGCCGGGTGACGCAGCTTTGTGCCCATAGCCGAAGCTCGATATCGGTGGCGAAAGACGGGACCGCTGCGGTTGCTGTCTTCGGCGAGCAGACGCCGAGTTCACGCTGCCTGGCACGAAGCAGCCGTCGGTTCACCCGGCCGGTTAGCTGCCTCAACGACTGGTGTTGAGCGCGCTGCGGTCGTCCGACCAGGCAGACCTCGGCTGTCGCCGTCAACTTGCGCTGGAAGGTCTGCTGCTTGAGGCGTTGGAATGGTGGGAATCCAGTGCACTTGAGCAGTGAATCCATGCTGTTAATCAAGCGGTCCGCTGATCCTGACCACTAAATCTATTGCTGTTGCGGTGTCGAAGGAGTCGCCAATCTTCGCGGGGGTCAACGCGCAAGCGTTGTCCACGGGATACCGGGCACGCAGCGCCAGGTATCCCCGTTGTCACACCAAGGCCCGCCGCGTCAGCTCGGGGGCGTGCCGGGATAAGGCCAGCTCTCCGCTGACGCAAAAGTAATCTGGCCGTTGGGCTGATGACGCGGCGCGATTTCTAGAGTCTCTTCTGAGCTGTCGGATGCCTCATGTCGAGAGCGACCGGAACAGCGAACGAGGAGTTCCCCATGAAAACCCATGTTGCCCCTATCGCCCTGATCGCCGCCGTCCTCGGGCTCGGTTCGGCGAGCGCAATGGCTCACGACAACAAGCGCGAAGCTGCGAGCAAGGGTTGGCTCGGCAAGCCCGTTGCCGAGGCGACCACCGCAGGCAAGACGGTCGATGTCACGAAGATCAAAGCACTCAATGTCGACTGCGGCGATGTGGTGACCTTCCGAAGCGGCGCCAAGTCGTTCACTTGGAAGTTCGAGGTGCCCAACCACGGACGCTTCGACCTGAAGGCCATCGCCCCCGCAGACTTCAACGCTCCGGACCTGATCGTCTACGTTTCTCGCGCCGAGAGCGAGCGCGGCTGATCTGGCGTCAGGCGTCGCACAGCAGCAGGCCGACGCGGGTCGTGTCGCCGCTGGATTCGGCGGTTGCGCGGCCCCCGTGCATCCGCGCGATGGCCGCCACGATGGCCAAACCCAGGCCATGGTTGCGGTCGGCGTCGGCGCGAGCCGCGTCGACGCGGTAGAAGCGGTCGAATAGGCGTGGCAGGTGCTCCGGCGCGATGACCGGGCCGTCGTTCTCCACCGACACCGCGACGCTGGACGCATCCACCCGGTTGACTCGCACGGTCACCGTCGTGCCCGGGAGGCCGTATCGCGTTGCATTGCCCAGCAAGTTGGAGATCGCTCGGCGCAGCAGCCGCGCATCGACCTGAGCGGCCGTCTCGCCGACGACCGCCGCCCTCAGCCCTGCTTCATGCAGGGCGGCCTCGTGGAAATCGATCACCTCGCTGGCCAGATGCGCCAGGCTGTCCACGCGTTCGCGTCGCGCGTCGGACCCGCTATCAGCGTGCGACAGGAAAAGCATGTCACCGATGATCCCGGCCATGCGGTGCAGCTCTTCCAGGTTGGAACCCAGCACATCGCGCAATTCCTCTGCGCTTCGCGAACGGCGCAGTGCCAGCTCGCAACTGCTGATCAGCGTAGACAGCGGGGTGTTCAGCTCGTGCGCCACATCGGCGTTGAAAGCCTCCATCTGCCGGTAGGCCCCATCCAGTCGACCCAGCAGCGCGTTGAACTGCTCGATCAGCGGCTGCAGCTCCATCGGCTGGCCGGAGCCGTCCAGCCGTCTGGCCAGATCGTGAGCCGTCACCAACCTCGTCTGGTCCACCAAACGGTGCAACGGTACCAACCCTCGGCGGACCAGCCAGTAGGCGCCAGCGGACACAGCGAGCGCGCCGCCGACGGCCGTACATGCCAACGTCCACGCCAGACGCTGCAGCAGCGCGTCATCGCCTCGCTGATCCAAAGCCAACAGCACTGAAGTGGCCGGCCCGGTCGCGGCCACCGGCACGTTGAAGCGTCGCTGCTTGGCCGGCCAGGCTTGCGCAGAAGCCTTGTCGAAGATGACCTCACCGTCGCCAGTTGTCACGCGCAGTGACAGCTCGGCATGTCCGGCGAGTACGTCGCTGAGCAGATGCTGAAGTTCGGCCACGCTATGACCCGGGCCTCGTTCACCAAGCAACTGCGCGATGGCCGCCTGCTTCTGATCGAGTGTTTCGTCCTGGCGCTGCAACAACGTCAATGCGAGCACTGCATAGACGGCGGCGCAGACTAGCCCCAACCCGATGCCGGTCAGCAGCGCCAAGCTGCGCGAAAGTCCCGCACCCAGCCCGGGTGCCGTGTGCGCGGTCGTCACGCTTCGCGCGCTTCCAGCACGTACCCCATGCCTCGCACCGTGTGAAGCAGCGGTCGGTCAAACGGCTGGTCGAGCTTGGTGCGAAGACGGCGCACGGCCACCTCGACGACGTTGGTCTCGCTGTCGAAGTTCATGTCCCAGACCTGCTCGGCCAGCTCCGTGCGTGACAACACCTCGCCCGCGCGGCGCAGCAGCAGGCTCAGCAGGTTGAACTCCTTGGCGGTCAGCTCCAGCCGCTTGCCGGCGCGCACAGCCTTGCGGCGGATCAGGTCCAGCTCCAGATCGCTGAGCTTGAGAACGGTCGCTTCCGAGGGCATTTGTGCGGGGCGGCCCCGGCGCAGCAAGGCCTGGATGCGCGCCAGCAGTTCGGAGAACGCGAAGGGTTTGACGAGGTAGTCGTCGGCGCCGGCCTGCAGCCCTTTGACGCGATCCTCGACCTGGGAGCGTGCTGTCAGCATCAGTACCGGCGTTTGCTGGCTCTGGCGCAGCGCGGCCAGCACCGCCAACCCGTCGATGCCCGGGAGCATCCCGTCCAGCAACACCAGGTCGTAATCCCCTTCGGCTGCCAAGTGCAGGCCATCCACGCCGTTGCGCGCCACGTCCACCACGAAACCTTCCTCGGTCAGGCCCTTCCTGAGGTAGTCCGCCAGCTTCGCCTCATCTTCCACGACCAAGAGCTTCATGCAGGTCATTTTGGCCGCCGAGCGCGCGCCGGCCAGATTACGAAATTGTCATCTTGGCGTTGGGCCTGTGTCGTGGCCTGCTTCCTAGAGTGCCGCTCAACGTGAGCCTGCATGCGGCGCCTCCTCCCGAGTGGCGTCGCCGAAGGCCCAGGAATTCATCGCCCGGTATGCCCCGCTTTTCACGCCCGACCTCCCACAGCACCCCCAGATCTCCCATCCGCAGCACCTGTGCCTTGTTGGCCCTGGCGCTCTTGGGCATGCCACTGTCGCTTCACGCGCAGGGCGCCGCCTCTTCATCGGCCGCGGTCACCAGTCCCATGACGCTGCGTCAGGCTTTCGAGCGGGCCTGGGCGCAACAACCTGAAGGCGCTGCGGCTTTTGCCCGGCGTGACGCTGCTGCGGCTCGCAAAGCTGCCGCGCAGCGCTGGACGGCCGACGCTCCGTCGCTGGAAGCCTCGGCTCGCACCGACCGCCTCACCCGCAATGCCGGCGCACGCGAGTACGAGGCCGGCGTCGCCCTGCCGCTGTGGCTGCCCGGCGAGCGCAGCCGCAGCCAGGCGGTGGCCGATGCGGAGCTGGCCACGGTGGACAGCCGCGTGGCCGCCGCGCAATGGCGCGTGGCAGGCCAGGTGCGCGAGGCCTGGTGGACGCTGCAACTCGCCCGACTCGATGCGAGCCTGGCCGAGGCGCGCCGGGCCAGCGCAGCGGCATTGGCCGCCGACGTAGGCCGCCGTGCGGCGGCGGGCGACCTCTCGCGCGCCGACCAGCATCAGGCAGATGCTGCGGTCGCCTCCGCGCAAGCCGAGCTGTCTCTTGCACAAGCGGCTGTCGCGCAGGCGCAGGCCGCGCTCCAGGGCTGGGGAGCCCTCCCGGCTGCAGGCGATGTGGTACCCGGCGAACGCTCACCCGACGTGCCGGTCAACGCCGAAACGGCGGTAGCCCACCCCGCGCTGGCGGAACTGTCCGACCTGGTGCGCCTCGCGCAGCAGCAGCGTGGCCTGGCCGCCGTGCAGCGGCGCGCCAATCCCGAACTGACCTTGCTCACCACCCGCGAGCGAGGCGGAGCGGGCGAGCGCTATGGCCAGACCGTGACGTTCGGCCTGCGCCTGCCGCTGGGCCAGAGCAGCGAGTCCGGTATCCGTGCTGCCACGGCGCAGGCTGATCTGATCGAAGCCGAGCAGCTGTTGGTCATGGAGCAGCAACGCACCGCTGCGGACATCGCCGCGCAATCAGCCCGGTTGACTGCTGCCCGCGCTGCGCAGGAAGCCACCGCTCGCCGCGCCTCCCTCACCCGGGACACGCGGGCGTTCTACGACAAGTCTTTCCGCCTTGGCGAGACGGACCTGCCGACGCGGCTTCGCGTCGAGCTGGATGCCTTCGAGGCCGAGCGGCAGAACGCCCGCGCTCGCATCGCCGTCGACCAGGCAATTTCCAGTTTGCGGCAGGCGCTGGGCCTGCTGCCCGAGTGATACACCATGACCTCCCTACGGTTGCAAACCCTCCCCCTGCGACGCCTGGCGCTCGCCACCATCCTGCCGCTCGCCGTCTGGGCCGCCTGGCCCAGCACGGCACGAGCTGGCGACGGCCACGACCACGGTGACGGCGCCAAGGAGCCGGCGGCAGCCGCCTTGCCGCGCTTCACGGCGACGTCCGAAGCGTTCGAGCTGGTCGGCGTCATCGACGGCAAGCAGTTGACGCTCTACCTCGACCACGCGCCGACGAATGCACCGGTCAAGGGTGCTCAGTTGTCGCTGAATATCGGCGGTGCACAGCTGGCAGCCAAGGCCCAGGGCGATGGCGAGTTCACGGCCACGCTGGCGCAGGAGCCGAAGCCAGGCGTCACGCCGGTCACGGCAACGATCACGGCCGGGAACGAGTCAGACCTGCTGGCGGGCGAGATCGACATTCACGCCGACGAGCACGCCGACACCCATGTGGATCGCTCGTGGAAGTTCTGGGCCGCCTGGGGTGTTGGCGCCGCCGTGGTGCTGGGCGGCCTCGCTGCGTTGCGCAAGCGCATGCGCCGCGGCAACCGTTTCGGAGAGACGGCATGACCCGCGCCGCCCGCTTTTTCCCCGCCTGCGCCTTGACCATTGCCGGCGCACTGCTGTTGGCCCCTGCGATGCCGGTATTTGCTGATGACGGCCATGACCACGGGCCGGCACCGACCGTCTCTGGCGGTCCTCAGCGCCTGCCCGATGGCAGCGTCTTCCTCCCCAAGCCCGCGCAGCGCCAGATGGGTGTGCGCACGGTCGAGGTCACGCAGCAGCAACTGCCTCGCGCCGTTGAACTCAATGGCCGCATCGTCATGGACCCCAACGCCGGCGGCCGTGTTCAGGCCATGGTTGCCGGCCGGCTGGAGTCCGGCCCGCGAGGATTCCCGGCGCTTGGTCAAACCGTGCGCAAGGGCGAAGTGCTGGCGTACGTGGTACCGGCTTCCGACACCTTGGAGCGAGGTAGCCAGGCGGCGCAACTGGCCGAGCTCCGCGCTTCGCGCGATCTTGCGCAGAAGCGGGTCGCCCGGCTGCGCGAGCTGGCCGACACCGTCCCGCGCAAGGACATCGAGGCCGCGGAGAGCGAGGTCGCCAGCCTCAGCGCGCGTGCTGCTGCTATCGGCGCTGGTTTGAACAGCCGCGAGGCCCTGCTGGCGCCGGCATCGGGCGTCGTCGCGTCTTCCCAGGCCGTCGCCGGACAAGTGATCGATGCGCGCGAACTGGTCTTCGAGATCGTCGACCCGGCGCGTCTGCGCGTCGAGGCGGTGGCGTTCGACGCGGCCGTCGCGAATGACATCGCCGGCGGATTCATCGCCAGCGGCACGGACAAGGTGACGTTGAAGTTCGTCGGGGCAGCGCGCGCGCTTCGTGAGCAGGCGCTGCCGATTGCCTTCACCGCTAGCGGGGGCTCCCTGGGCTCGTTCGCCGTCGGCCAGCCCGTCAAGGTGATCGCGCAGACGCGCAGCCAGATCGCCGGCGTGCCGGTGCCTGCCGCCGCGCTGATGAAAAACCCCGCCAACCAGACCATCGTCTGGATCAAGGCAGCGCCTGAGCGCTTCTCGCCACGGGTCGTACAGACCGAGCCGCTGGACGGCGCGAACGTCATCGTCACGTCCGGCCTCAAGGCGGGCGAGCGCGTGGCGGTGCAAGGCGCCGGCCTGGTCAACCAGGTCCGCTGAGGTTCACGCATGTTCAAGTGGCTACTCGACAGCAGCCTGGCCAACCGGCTGCTCGTCATCATCGCCAGCCTGGTGCTGGTCGGCTACGGCGTGTTCACGCTGTCGCGCATGCCGGTGGACGTGTTCCCCGACCTGAACAAGCCCACGGTCACCATCATGACCGAGGCGGGCGGCATGGCGTCCGAGGAGGTGGAGCAACTCATCACCTTCCCGCTGGAAACGACCATGAACGGGCTGCCGGGCGTCGAGTCTGTGCGCTCGACATCCAGCGCCGGCCTGTCCTTCGTCTACGTGACCTTCGACTGGCGCACCGAGATCTTCCGTGCGCGGCAGATGGTGTCGGAGCGGCTGTCGTCGATGGAGGAAGGCCTGCCCGAAGGCGTCGTGCCTCGCATGGGGCCGATCAGCTCGATCATGGGCGAGATCATGCAGATCGCGATCCCGATCGACACGACCAAGGTCTCGGCCATGGCGGTGCGGGAGTATGCGGACTGGGTGCTGCGCCCGCGACTGATGGCGATCCCCGGCGTCGCACAGGTGATCCCCATCGGTGGCGAGGTGCGCCAGTTCCAGGTGCAACCGAACACGGCGCGAATGGCCGACCTCGGCATCACGCACGACCAGCTCGAAGCCGCACTGAAAGGCTTCTCGTCCAATACCTCGGGCGGCTTCCTGGAACTCAACGGCCGCGAGTACCTGATCCGCAACCTCGGTCGCACCTCCAGGCTCGATGACCTGCGCAACCTCGCCATCACGGCCCGCAACGGCCAGGCCGTGCTGCTGCGTCAGGTGGCAGACGTGACCTTCGCGCCGGCCACCAAGCGCGGCGACGCGGGCTTCGGCGGACAGCCGGCGGTCATCCTGGGCATCCAGAAACAGCCGACGGCGGACACCATCGCGCTGACCGAGGGCATCGAGGCGGCGCTCGGCGACATGAAGCGCTCGCTGCCGACCGGCATGCAAACGCCACAGGTGACCTTCCGCCAGGCCAGCTTCATCGAGGCGTCGATCACGACGTTGCAGGGCAAGCTGGTCGGCGCGTCCATTTTCGTCGCCGCCATCCTGCTGCTGTTCCTCGGAAACGTCCGAACGACGGTCATCGCGCTGGTGGCGATTCCCGTGTCGATCCTCATCACGGCGCTGGTGTTCCGCTACTTCGGGCTGTCGATCAACACGATGACCCTCGGCGGCCTGGCCATCGCCATCGGCGGACTGGTGGACGACGCCGTCGTCGGTATCGAGAACGTCATGCGTCGGCTGAAGGAGGAACGTACGCACGACGCCGACAAGCGCCGCAGCCCGCTGGAGGTCGTCGCGATGGCCACCATGGAAGTGCGCTCGGCCATCCTGTACGCAACGGTCATCATCGTGCTGGTGTTCGTGCCGCTGTTCGCGTTGCCGGGCATGGAGGGCCGCCTGTTCGTGCCGCTGGGCATCGCCTTCATCGTCTCGACGCTGGCGAGCCTGATCGTCTCGGTCACCGTGACGCCGGTACTGAGCCTTTACCTGCTGCCGCGCATGAAGTCGCTGGACCATGGCGACACCAAGCTGCTGGCCTGGCTCAAGCGGCACTACAACACGGGCCTGGCTTCGGTGCTGGCCCGGCCGCGCGCAGCGCTGGCGGCTGGCGGTGTAGCGGTGGTGCTGGCCGGCGCGGCGGTGCCGTTCTTCGCAACGACTTTCCTGCCACCTTTCAACGAAGGCACGCTGCTGATCGGGCTGCGCCTGAACCCCGGCGTGACCCTCGCCGAAAGCTCTGCCCTTGCGCAGCAGGCCGAAGTGCTCGTCAAGCAGGTGCCCGAGGTCACGCACGTCGGCCGCCGCAGTGGCCGTGCCGAGCTGGACGAGCATGCCGAGGGTGTGCATGTCAGCGAACTCGACGTCGGCCTGAAGCCACCGTCCGAGATCACGCGCAGCATGGACGAGATCAACGCGGACATCCGCTCGCGGCTGGTGAACCTGCCGGCGGCCATCGGCATCGGCCAGCCGATCTCGCACCGCATCGACCACATGCTGTCGGGCGTGCGCTCGCAGATCGCGATCAAGATCTTCGGCGAGGACCTCGACACGTTGCGTGGCCAGGCCGATGCACTGCGTTCGCGCCTCGCCACCATTCCTGGCATCGCGGACCTGGAGATCGAGAAGCAGGTGCTTGCGCCGCAGATCAAGGTGCGCATCGACTACGCCGCCGCAGCCCAGTACGCCGTGCCGGCGCCGCAGGTGCTGGCCATGCTGCAAAGCCTCGTCGAGGGAGAGAAGGTCACGCAGATTGTCGAGAACGGCCGGCGCTTCGCGCTGGTGATGCGCTTGCCCGAGTCCGCACGCACCGTCGAAGGCCTCGGCCAGATTCTGGTGGAGACACCGGGCGGCCGCATCCCTCTTTCTCGCATCGCCACTATCGAGGATGCCGACGGCCCGAACCAGATCAGCCGGGACGACGGCAAGCGCCGCATCGTGCTGTCCGCGAACGCGCAGGGACGTGCGCTGTCGGACATCGTGGCCGACATCCGCGCGGTGGTCAGCACGACCAAGCTGCCTGAGGGCTACTTCGTGACGCTGGGCGGCCAGTTCCAGGCGCAGGAAGAGGCGTCCCGACTCGTCGGGTTGTTGTCCATCGTCTCCGCCGTGCTGATGTTCGTCGTGCTGTACACGCGCTACCAGAGCACGCGGCTGGCCCTGCTCATCATGGCCAACATCCCGCTCGCGCTCGTCGGTGCGGTCATCGGTCTGGCGCTGGCCGGGCAGCCGCTGTCGGTGGCGGCGCTGGTGGGCTTCATCACGCTGGCCGGCATCTCGGTGCGCAACGGCATCCTGAAGGTCAGCCACTACGTGAACCTGATGCGCTTCGAGGGCGAGCAGTTCGACATGAAGATGATCGTGCGCGGCTCGCTGGAGCGGCTGAGCCCGGTGCTGATGACGGCGCTGGTCACGGCCTTTGCGCTGGCGCCGCTGCTGTTCGAAGCCGAGCGCCCCGGCACCGAGATCCTGCATCCGGTCGCCGTCGTCATCTTCTCCGGGCTTATCAGCTCGACGCTGCTCGACACCTTCCTGACGCCCGCCATGTTCTGGCTGTTCGGCCGGCGCGATGCCGAGCGCCTGGCCAGCGACCGTACGGCGGAAGCCCTGTAGATCAGAACCACCCATCCCAACAGGAGTCCTCCATGAAACTCTTCGCTCCCCTTGCCGCTGTCCTCATCGCCGTGGCTGGCCCCGCCTACGCTGCCGACGAGCATGGTCACGACCATAAGCCGTTGCACGGCGGCATCCTGGCCGAGTCGGGCCCGACAGAGTACGAGCTCGTCGCCAAGCCGGACGCCATCACCCTGCATGCCCGTGAGAAGGGCAAGCCTGTCAGCATGCAGGGCGCCCGCGCCAAGCTGACGATCCTCAGCGGCACTGAGCAATCGGTCGTCGAGCTCAAGCCGGCTGCCGACCGCCTGCAGGCAGCAGGCAGCTTCAAGGTGGTTCCCGGCACGAAGATCGTCGCCACGGTGGAACTGCAAGGCCGCAAACCGGCGAACCTGCGATTCGCGATCAAGTGAAGCTGCCCGCGGCGCTGCTCGGCTGAGCCAACATGCACGGCCGCGGTGAACGCATGTTGGACTCGGTCGGCTCCGGCGTGGCCGTCTGGGCGATAGGCGCTGGCATCCTGGCCGTCGTGCTGATCGCACTCACCATCCATGCGACCTTGCACCACCGCAGGCGCAAGCGACTGCGCCAGGAGGAGCGCCGTCAGCAGCGCCGCGCGCACAGGAAAGGCGGGCGCCGGCACCCCGTGAAGCCAACCGCACCGAGCGCACGATGAACGGCGGCAAGGAGAGCGGCAAGAAGAGCGGCCCATCCACGATGGACGCCAATCAGGCCGACGACCGCCGCATTCTGCTGACGGTGCTGCTGATCAACTTGGGCCAGTGCGCCGTAGGCGTCGCTGTGGGTGTGTGGGCGGCCTCCACCGCGTTGATCGCCGCAGCGCTGGACAACCTGGCCGACGCATCGGTGTATGCCGTCAGCCTGTACGCCGTGGGCCGAGCCGCAGCGATCAAGGTGCGGGCAGCCCGGCTGTCCGGTTGGCTGCTGATCGCCCTTGCGGCGCTGCTGCTCGTGGAAGTGCTGCGCCGCTTCTTCGGCGGGGAGCCACCGCTCGGGCCGGCCATGATGGTCATGGCCGCCGTGAATGCCGCGCTGAATCTGGTCTGCCTGAAACTGCTGAAGCGCCACCAGGGCGATGACGTGAACTTCAAGGCGTCGGCCATCTTCACGAGCAACGACTCCATCGTGAACCTCGCAATCGTCTTGTCCGGGGGCTTGGTGATGTGGTGGGAGTCGAATTTGCCAGACCTGATCCTCGGCCTCATCGTGGCGGCGATTGCTGCGAACGGTGGCCGGGAGATCCTTGTCGAGGCCTCCGAAGCTGTCGCCCAGGATGGCGCCGCGGCGGGCCGCGACTGATGGAGCATCGCCAACAGCCGAAGCCGATCAAAAAAAGTACTTGACTCTGGAGCCGCTACAGGGTTTTCAATTCATTCATGAGCAAAACAGACGACACCTCATCCGCGGCTTCCATCTGCTCGTCCGGCGCCTGCGGAAGCTGCTCCAGCACTTCCCAGCCCGTCGATGCGCCCGCAATTGCCGGCGGCAAGACCTATCGCATCCCCACGATGGACTGTTCAGCCGAAGAGGCCGAGATCCGGCGCGCGCTGGAGCCTGTCAGCGGCATTGCGTCGCTCGGCTTCCAGCTCGGTGCGCGACGGCTGACGATTTCCGCGCCAGCAGACGTGCTGCCCACCGCGCTTGAAGCGATTCGTCGGGCCGGGTTCAAACCCGAACCCGTTGAACCCACTGCCGCCACTTCGACGGCCTCGCCATCGGACGGCCATGAGCACGGCATGGGCTCAGGCATGGCGCGGCTCGGATTGGCTTTGTTGGTCGCCCTTGCGGCCGAGGGTATCGAGTTCGTGCTGCCGGACACCCGGGCGAACCAGGGCCTGGGCATGGTGCTCGCCGTGGTCGCCATCTGGCTCGCAGGCGTCGAGACCTACACCAAGGGCTTTGCCGCCCTGCGTCGGCTCAAGCTCAACATCAACGCGCTGATGACGGTCGCGGTCACCGGCGCATTCTTGATCGGCCAATGGCCGGAAGCAGCAATGGTGATGGCGCTCTACGCCATCGCCGAGCTGATCGAAGCGCGGTCAGTCGACCGGGCGCGCAATGCCATCAAGGGCTTGATGGACCTGGCGCCTGAGGAAGCGACAGTCCAGCAGCCGGGCGGTGCCTGGACCACGGTGCCTGTCGCGTCGGTTGCCATCGACAGCATCGTTCGCATCCGCCCTGGTGATCGCGTGCCGCTGGACGGTACGGTCACGCGGGGCGACAGCGCCATCAACCAGGCGCCCGTCACCGGCGAAAGCATCCCGGTCGAGAAGGCCGTCGGCGATCCTGTCTTCGCTGGCACCATCAACGAGACCGGCGAGCTGGAGGTCCGCGTGACGGCTGCGGCCTCCAACTCCACGCTGGCACGCATCATCCATGCGGTCGAGCAGGCGCAGGGATCGCGCGCTCCGACACAGCGCTTCGTCGACCGTTTCGCGGCGGTCTACACGCCGGCCGTCTTTGCACTGGCTGTTGCCGTGGCCGTGCTGCTGCCGTTGCTGACGGATGCCACCTGGCTGCAGGGCATCTACAAGGCACTCGTGCTGCTCGTGATCGCCTGCCCTTGTGCGCTGGTGATCTCCACGCCCGTCACGGTGGTCAGCGCGCTGGCGGCGGCCGCCCGGCGCGGCATTCTCATCAAGGGCGGCACCTACCTGGAAGACGCACGCAACCTGAAGGCGGTGGCGCTGGACAAGACCGGCACCATCACCGAAGGCAAGCCCAAGCTCGTCGACCAGAAGACCATGCGCGACGACGCCGCAGCAGTCCTGCGGTTGGCGGCAAGCCTGGCCGGTCGATCTGACCATCCGGTGTCCAAAGCCATCGCCGAGGGCTTGAACCTCGAACACGACGCGGTCGACCAGTTCTCCGCGCTGGCTGGCCGTGGCGTGCAAGGCAGCATCGGCGGCAAGACCTATGTGCTCGGCAACCATCGCCTCATCGAGGAGCGGGGGCAATGCAACTCCGAGTTGGAAAACGAACTGAAGCGCCACGAGCAGCATGGCCGCACGGTCACGCTGATGGCGGACGAGCAAGGCGTCATCGCGCTATTCGCGGTGGCGGACACCATCAAGCCCTCGTCGAAGGCCGCCGTCGCAGATCTCATCTCCCTGGGCGTCACGCCGATCATGCTGACCGGCGACAACGAAGCCACGGCGCAGAGCATCGCCAGCCAGGCTGGCATCGAGGAGGCGCGGGGGAACCTGCTGCCGGAGGACAAGCTCAAGGCCATCGAGGAATTGCAAAAGCGCTTCGGCCTCACCGGCATGACCGGTGACGGCATCAACGACGCGCCGGCCTTGGCCAAGGCAGACATCGGCATCGCCATGGGTGCCGCAGGCACGGACACGGCCATGGAGGCCGCCGACATCGTCATCATGAACGACGACCTGCAGCGCATCCCGACCGTCATCCGGCTATCCCGCAAGACCCACGCCGTGCTTTGGCAAAACATCTCGTTCGCGCTGGGCGTGAAGGCGGTGTTCTTCGTGATGGCGGTGTTCGGCACCGCGACCATGTGGATGGCTGTCTTCGCTGACATGGGAGCCAGCCTGCTCGTTGTGGCCAACGGTCTGCGCCTGCTGAAGGCGAAGGTCGAGCCGCCCCATGCTGATTGAAGGGCCTGCCGTGACTCACTTCTCTCGACATATCGCGCCGCACGTCGACGCGGAAATCGCCGAAGCGCGGCGTCTTGAAGCGTCGGGCGCCGTGGCCGCCAGCTTCACTCACCTGGAGCGCGCGCATGTGCTCGGCCAGGCATCAACCGTCCAGCACGTCCGCGTGCACCTTCAGATGCTTGCCTGGTCGCTGAGGCACCGCGTCTGGAAGGAGTTGCGAGGACAAGTGCTTCGCGTCATCGGCGCGGCGACCAAGACGGCGCTTGGTTGGGTGCCGACTGGCAACACGGGCGGCGCCGACATCAGTCCTTTCCAGCCGCTGCCCGTGCCGCCAGACCTGGCCCGCATGATCGCGTCGGCGCAGTGTCCACATGGAACGCCGAGGGACGGCTCATGAAAATCGGTGAGCTTGCCCGCGCCACGGAGACCGTCATCGAGACGATCCGGTTCTATGAGCGCGAAGGGCTGCTGCCGGCACCAGCTCGCTCGGAAGGCAACTTCCGGATCTACGAGACGAAACATGTGGAGCGGCTCCAGTTCATCCGCTACTGCCGTGGGCTCGACATGTCGCTCGACGAGGTGCGAGTGCTGCTGCGCTTCAAGGACAATCCTGCAGACGACAACTGCGGGGACGTCAACGTGCTGCTTGACGAGCACATCGGCCACGTCTCCCGGCGCATGGCTGAGCTGACTTCGCTGCAGCGCGAACTCACAGAGCTGCGGCAGCGGTGCGGCGCAGCCAGGTCCGCTGACCAGTGCGGCATTCTTGCTGGCCTGTCTGAGGCTGCGCAGGAACCTGCTGCCGTGCCGAAAGCACGCGGGCACCTCAAATCGGTCCATAGCCCCTGATCCCCAGCGCAGTCACCCCGGGAATATCATCGACGCATGCGCAAGCTGTTTGCCGTCCTCCTGGTGCTCTTCGGTTGCCTGACCTTCGTCGGGCAAGCGGTTGCGAGCGCGTCGGCCGGCTACAGCGATTGCTGCCTTCAGGGCTGCAAGGGCATGGTGCATTGCGCAAGCGCCACCTGCCAAGCGTGCGCGGCGCCGCAGCCTGCACCTGTTCCGCAAGCCAAGGTGAAGCTGCCGGCGGACGAGCCCCATTGGCCGTCGGCCACCATGTCCTTCGACGCTGGCCCGCGTCGCGAACCGTGGACCCCTCCCGATTAGGTTGATGCCTGCTTCGCAAGTACATCAACCATCGAAAGGACATCCATGAAATCCAAGTTCATCAAGATCGCCGCTGCGGTCGCTCTGCTCGGCGGCTCTGCCGCAGCCTTCGCCGCACAGGCGTGCTGCGGCGACATCGCCTGCTGCATCCAGCAGTTGCTGTGCTGCCTGTAAGGTCTCATTGACGTGAGTCCGGGCCGGCTTCATCGCCGGCCTTTTTCATATCGGACCTCGCCGCTCGGCGGTTCTGAACGGCTTCAAGTCTGCCCGGCGCAGCAAGCGGCACGGGTTGCTGCGAGTGGCAGCGAGAGGTCTTCCAGGATGGCGCAATCGACTGCCGTTCCACCGGCGCAGGCGGTGTCGCAGCTGTTGACGAACTGGGTCATGCTGGCTTCGAGCGCCTGCAGTTCAGCGAGCTTCTCCCGAACCTGGTCCAGGTGCCGCGCCGCGATGTCGCGCACCTCCAAACAAGGCCGATCAGGTTGGTCGACCAAGCTCACCAGCTC
Organism: Pelomonas sp. Root405; assembly: GCF_001425165.1. Lineage (GTDB taxonomy): Bacteria > Pseudomonadota > Gammaproteobacteria > Burkholderiales > Burkholderiaceae_C > Pelomonas. The sequence continues at coordinate 111,246 of NZ_LMDU01000001.1, read as the reverse complement.
GCGCACCTGTTCGATGGAGAACCCGAAATCGCGGCAGCGCCGAATGAAGGTCAGCCGACCTACGGCGGCGTCACCGTAGACCCGTCGACCGGCGTCCGTGCGCGGCCCAGGCGGCAGCAGCCCGATCTCCTCGTAGTACCGGATCGTCGGCACCGAGCAGCCGGTCTGCTGGGCGACCACGCCAATGGAGCGGTTTGGCGACTTGTTCATGCACTCAGCTTAGCGTTTGCATCCGCAGCCCGAAGCTGGCGCGACTTCAGGTTTCGCATCGGGCAGGAACTGGGAGAACAGCCAGCGAGCGCTGGCCGCGTCTTGCTCAGGGCCTGTGATGTCCAGGCGAACGGCGTCGGCGTCGGATGTCAGTCGGAACTCCAGGAAGGCGCAACAGCTTCTTTCCAGTTCCACGATCTGCACCACCTCGTCGACGGCAGCAGGGTCATAGAGCAGGTGCAGCGTCGAGCCAGTCAGCGTGTGACCCCGCATGTGAGCTTGAGTGAGTCGGCGGATCCGGGCCAGGCGGGCGCCCCTCTGCGTTGGTCCAAGCGTGCAGGCGATGTGCGTTGGTTCAGCCGCAAGCATGCTGGGCCTCTGTCGAGCAAGCCTCGGTGCACGCGCATTTGGCACGGCGAGCGGCTTCACGACGCCGCCACCACCAAACGCCAAGCAGACCCACCGCAATCACGGCGAGGACAGCGGCGGCGGGCAAGAATTCGTCGGCACAAGCCCACAGCGCGCTTCCGAACGCTGCGAGCCCGCCTGCTATGCCCAGCAGCGGGATCGCGCAGCACGCGGCACAGGCGGCGCCCAGGCCGAGAGCAAGTTTCCAGGGTTTCATGAGGGCTCCTTGATGACACGGCCGACAAGGTAGAACCTCAAGCCACTTGAGGAGCAAGCAGTTCTTGCCAACGCTGGCTGAGGACAATGAGCTGATGGAAATCCTCAAGACCTTCGGTTTGTTCGTGGTGACGGCGCTGGCCGAGATCGTCGGTTGCTATCTGCCGTACCTTTGGTTGAAGCAAGGCAAATCGCCCTGGTTGCTGGTGCCCGCAGCGCTCAGCTTGGCGTTGTTTGCGTGGCTGCTGGCCCAGCATCCCACGGCCGCAGGACGTGTGTACGCTGCCTACGGCGGCGTCTATATCGGCGTTGCCATCCTGTGGCTGTGGCTGGTGGACAAGATCGAACCATCCAGGAGCGACTGGGTCGGCGCGGCCATCAGCCTCGTCGGCATGGCCGTCATCATGTTCTGGCCGCAGGGCCGCGCCTAAGCGCTTGCGAAGGACGTCGGCGCTGATGGCACATCCAGCGACCGAAGGCTCTTCTGCCACCAGCCCACGTCGCGCCAGGCACCGTTCTTGAATCCGACGTTGCGATACACACCCAGCGACTCGAAGCCCACCGCCCCGTGCAGCGCGATGCCCGCGTGGATAGCGCCGACTCAAAGCTCTTCAGAACTGCAGCTGGGTTGCGTGAGGCCTTGACCTCGGGCGTTGCGGGGACGATGTTCCCAGAGCGTCAGCACCCGGATGCGTAGCGGTCACCCAGGCTGCGAGGCGCCGAATGACCGTTGCCGCCGGAAGCGGCCATTGGGTTGCGAAATCTGGGTGACAGCAGCCAGCCTGATTGCTGGAGCTCGGTCAATTTCGGCTTTGGGGCACATTGCTGACAGCCGACTCAGCAAACCAAAGTAGGCACCCGCTGCTTATGGAGAGCTTTCCATAAGCAGCGTTATGCACAGCACGCAGTTATGAACAGTTCTGGGGCTTGATCCGGCTGCAAGCCGCGATCTCCCTGGGCGTGCTGCCAGGAGAGGTGCCGTTGAACTGGACATAAATTCGCGGCCGGCGCATGGATGGCGATCTCACAACTGGAGATCGCCATGGACTTGATCCACTCAATGCACCCGTTGGCCAGGGCTTGGCTGCTCGACGGCCCGCTGTCCTCGTACGTCGAGGCATTTCGGGCCTTGCTGGAGCGAGGCCGGTACGCGGAAGGCAGCTCGGCAGCGGCCTTGCGTGGCTGGTCGCACTTTGCGCACTGGATGACGAAGTGCCAGCTATCTGCTGAGCAGATCGACGAGGCCCTTGTCGGGCAGTTCCTGGATTCGCATTTGCCGCGCTGCGACTGCAATCTCGCGGCGCTGCGCACACGCAGCGACTTGAGCGCCAGTCTTGGGCATTTGCTTGCCTTGCTGCGGGAACAGCATGTCATCGTCGAGTTGCCCGGGCCCAGCGGTCCTGTGGCGGAAGAACTGACCCGCTACAACACCCACATGCGCGACGCTCGGGGCCTGGCGCTTGGCACCCGAGAGGATCGGCTCGCGTGCATCAGTCTGCTGTTGCAATGCAAAGTCGCGGGCAAGGCCGTCGCCATCGGCGAGTTGCAGCCGGAAGACGTTCGCGGCTTCATAGCAACCGAGCTCACTCGGGTCAGCAGCGCATCGCATGCCAGCGCAGTCACTGCGGCGCTGCGGGCCTACTTCCGATACCGCGGGACTTGCGGTGACGCAGTGAATGCCCTACTCGGCGCTATCTCGTCGCCGGTGCGATGGAGCCAGGCGTCGTTGCCGCGCGCGCTGACGACCGAGGAAGTCCAGCGCCTCGAAGCGCATTGCACCCAAGCCAAGCGGGCACCGCTGCGCCTGCTGGCCATGGTGCGCCTGGCCTTGGATCTCGGACTGCGCGTGGGCGAGATTGCCAAGCTGGACATCAGCGACTTCGACTGGCGAGCCGGCACGGTGACCCTGAAGAGAACGAAGTCTCAGCGCCAGGATGTACTGCCGCTGCTGGCTGTCACCGGGCAAGCGCTGGCGGAGTACATGAGACACGAGCGACCTGCAACCATGCTGCCGTCGCTGTTCGTCCGTCGGGTGGCGCCACACGACAAGCCCATCGGCGTCGACGCAGTGAGCCAGTCAATCGGGCGAGCCCTGCGAGGTGCCGGCATCTCACGTAGTTGCCACTCGTTGCGCCACACGCTGGCCTGCCGCCTAGTCAACAGCGGCAGTTCGATCAAGGAGGTTGCCGATGTGCTTCGACATCGGTCGCTGGACACCTCGCTGATCTACGCCAAGCTCGACTTGCAACTGCTTGCCGAGGTCGCTCTGCCTTGGCCTGGGAGCGCATCATGAGGGCCGCGTCATCGGCGAACATCGACCTCACCGCCAAGGTCGAGCAGTACCTGGCTGAACGCCTGCGTCTCGGATTCAAGCCGTGTTCATCCGATCTTGCCGTTCGTCACTTCGCCTGCTTCATGGCCGGCGATGCCCAGGGCAACACGTTGACGGTGGACATGATGGTCCAGTGGGCCCGCCAGGTGCAGCCTCGGTACCTCGTGGACGGCCAGGCCAGCGTCGACACCGCAGCGCGCCGACTGGCAACGCTGCGCCCCTTCATGCGCTGGCTGCAGCAGTTCGATCCGACCGTCGCGGTTCCAGACGACTCCAGCTTCGGCCCGATCCCGCGCCGCGTGGCTCCTCACATCTACAGCGAAGCCGAGATCGCGGCGCTGATCGTCGCGGCACGCCGACTCGGCCCTTCGGATGGCCTTCGTGCCGCTACCTATGCGACGCTGTTCGGCCTGATCGCATCGGCCGGGCTTCGGGTCTCCGAAGCGATCAACCTGGCCGACGCGGATGCCGATCTGGACGGCGGCGCCCTCACCATCCAGCAGACCAAGTTCGGCAAGTCCCGCATGGTGCCGCTGCACCCCAGCGTGATCGGTCCTCTGGCAGCCTACCGGGCCTTGCGCCGACAGCACGTGCCTGCGAAGCCTCAGATGCCCTTCTTCGTGGGCTCGCGAGGCGTGCATCGAGGTGAGCCGCTGGGAGATCGACAGGTACATCGAGTGTTCTGCGAACTGCGCGAGCAATTGGGCTGGGTCGATCGCGGCGGCCATGGCCGACCTCGCGTGCACGACCTGCGTCACAGCTTCGCCGTGAGGCGGATGATCCTGTGGCATCAGCAGGGAGCGAACCTCGACCAACGGATGCTGGCCTTGTCCACGTACATGGGCCATATCAACATCTCCAGCACCTACTGGTACCTGAGCGGCGTGCCGGAGTTGATGGCGCTGGCCGGCGCTCGATTCGAATGCTTCGCCGACGTCGCGGAGGGCGACGATGAGTAGCGCTGACCACCGCAAGCCGGCCTCGCCGAGCTTCGCAGCGCTGGTCCAATCCTTCTTCGCCGAGCACCTGACGCAGCAGCGCGCGTTGAGCCCACAGACCGTCGCAGCCTACCGGGACGCGTTCGTGCTGTTCCTGGACTTCGCCCAGACGCGACTGCATAAGACGCCAACGACGCTGTCGCTCGCCGACTTGACGCCAGCCGCTTACGCTCATCACGCAGGTAGGCCCACGGATCCAGTCCGTTGAGCTTGGCCAACTGCACCAGGCTCATCACCACCGCCGCGCGCTGGCCGGCCAACGCGCTGCCGGCGATCTGGGTTGCATAGGTGCCCACCTGTTCGTATTGGTGGGCACCATCGTCACGGGTGCATCAGCGCTGTTCAATATGGGACGGCTGGACGCTCACCTATCAAGCGCGCTGGGACGGCGCCCTCGTTGGCCACCTCTCGCTGGCCGGGCGCAGACGCGCAGAAACGCTGAATGACGCATTGAGCCAAGCCTGCTGAACAAGCAATCGTCAGGCGGAAGGACACTTTCCCTCATGCCTGATCACCGTCTTGCACCTAGAGTTCCGGCGTCACCTGGAGGGATCCGTGCAAGATCAGATCAAGTGCCCGTATTGCTCCGCGGTGTCACCGCCTACATCCGAGAAGTGTGCAGGATGCAACGAGCCATTTCCATGGCTCTTGGAGATTGGAAAGCTCCGCGTCGAAATGAAGGAGCGGGAGTCGAATCGCCTTAGGGCCACGACGACGTTGATTGACGAGATGGTCGCAATGTCGAAGGGCGGGCCTCCTGTCTCGCTTGCAGCCATCAAGGGCTTTGCTGCCTCATGGCTCTTTCCACGCACGGTCATCGTCCTCGGGTCAATCGCGGGCGCCGCGCTCTTGGCCATGCAGACCTACATCATGAGCCAACAGACGAAGCTGATGACGCTGCAAAGTGCAGCGGCGAAAGTAGAGCAGATTGAGAAGATGCGCGAGCGGTGGTTCAAGATTTCTGCGCTACTAGCTGACAACCGGCATCTGCCGCCTGGATACGAATTGCCGATCGGACATTTCGATTGCAGCCCTGATTGCGACGCACCTCTCGAAGTGGCCCTGTCAGACGGACACGAGAAAGCGACCTCAATGGCCTTCACGTATGTGACCACTACGTTGGACACCCATGGCATCGTGGCCTTTAAGTCCAAATCCGCGGCTGCGGATCAAAAATCTGGTTACTTGGTGAGCGTCGTCCACCCCATGATCTCCCACTGCGGGTCGCCGAGCACTCATGCGGCCAAGATCTCTGAACTGCTGGACCTTCTAAGCTATAGCGCGCCCCTTCTCGAGCCAAGAGCGAATCTAGACCGAAGAACAATCCAGATCCGATTGGGCGAGATTGCATTGAAGGATGCAGCCCTCTACGAAGCCACTTCTGCCAAGGCGGAACTGCCCTCCATAGGCAAGGTCTGGAATCGCAGTAAGCCCGGATCGCAAGGCCACTTCTTGTCGAGGATCGCGAGTTGGCACATGGATCTAAGTCATCTCAGTCAGGAACTGGTCGAACGATGCACAGCCATGTCAACAAAGATCGCCAGTGACATCGCAGCCATGGAGCAGTAGCGGCCAGGCCGAAGGGAAGTTTTCGGCGTGGGCTTGGAACTGCCGGCACGCTGAGGCGGTCGATTCCGCTACTCCAGCGAAAAGCCCGGTGGGGAATCGTCCTTGTGCGGTTTGTACTGCCACGCCGTCTGGCACACCTCACACCTGAAGTAGCTAATCGAGCTCTTCGACGCGCCTGGCAGCTGACAGCCGTATCGCGCCCGGCTTTCCTTCATCCTGTCATGCGGAGACACCCCCAGCGTGTTTCTCTTCAGGCCTTTACAGCCATCACATGCCGCCATAGCTCCCCCGGTGCTCGGAGGCCGAGTATGCCGGCAGCCGTCTTCTCCCGTCCGACGAGGTCAGCCATACTGCTCCTCCGACAAGGAGAGGACGCATGACGACAGCCAGCTCCCAGACCCGTGTTGACGAGACCGAATTGGATCGCGTCGATTGGCGCACCTTCGACGAGGTAGTCCTTGAAGGGCCCGCATACGCGTTCGCCTTGCTGATCTACTCCAAGCCGCGGCTGATTCCAAGCATGCCAAGAGGATCGAGCCCACCGGTCTTCCACCCCAGCCAGCTTCTGATCCGGGTAGATGACCAAAACGACCCTGCGACGCATAAGCGCATTCGCGCCAAGCTTGGTCAAGCTTCCAATGATCTCCTTGAGGCGGGTTGGCTGGTCTAGAGCGACCATGTGTTCCAACTACAAGCCGGTCACGCTGCGGGATCGCCTACTGGCGCATTTCGGCGTGGTGCGTCCGGACACTGAGACGCCGACCGAATCATGGCCTGGCTACAACGCCCCCTTCATCGTCCGACCTGACGACAAAGCGAAGCTGTCCTCGGGACGCAAAGCGCTCGTCGGGCAATACGGGTTGGTGCCGGAATGGTCGAAAGACCTGATGCTCGGCCGGAAGACCTACAACTCCAGGTCAGAGACTGCCGCGGAGAAGCCGAGCTTCCGGGAGGCTTGGCGGAAGCGTCGCTGGTGCATCGTGCCCGCGGAGGAGCTCTACGAGCCGAACTACGAAAGCGGCGTCCCTGTGCGCTGGGCTGTTCGCCGGATAGGCGGCCCCATCGGCGTCGCCGGGCTGTGGGGCATGTGGTTGGATCCAAAGACCGGGGAGCGAGTGCCGACGTTCACCATGTTGACGGTGAACGCTGACGACCACGTGCTCTACCGGCGACTTCACAAGCCGGGCGACGAAAAGCGGATGCCCGTCATCCTGCGCCCCGAGGATTTGGACGCGTGGCTGAACTGTAGCGTTGACCAGGCGATGAGTTTCATGAAGCAGTACCCGCCCGAACTGCTCGACGCCGAGCCGTTCCCCCTTCCGTCACGCAAAGCTGCGGCCAAGGTGCCGCGTGCCAAGCCGCATAGCCCGCCGCCCGAGACAAACGGACCAGAGACAGGGGATCTGTTCGAGTAATGTCACAACCTCAGTGGCCGCGTCATGCATCGGTAGTGCTGCTGGCCTGATAGGAGCAGGTCGTCGCGGCCGGACTAGACTCGGGCGCGCGGGGGCGCAAAACGCCCGTAAGCGTCCTGACATGTCATGTTGATCCGCTGAGCCGGTCCTAGGATGCTCGTGTCCATCAACGACTGAACTGACCCCCAGAAGTTGGACAGTCAGTGTCCGTGCCTAGGCGATGATGTGCAACCGGGTTGAACAAAAGATCGGCGGACGGCTTTGCAGCGGCTGCTGACGGCTAGTCTTACGTATGTTTTCCGCAATGACGTTGGCGCACCGCCCTCCCTTGGCCGAAACGGTCGAGGCGATATAAGCTGAGAGCATGGGAAGGTCTTTGACCCCACCGAGCAAGCGCGGTCTCGCACTTCTTCTTCTCCTTGTCTTGGTTGGCACAGGTGGATCGTTGGCTTACTGGCGACATCGGGATGTGGCCGGAGTAGTGAACGAGGCTGCGGCGCCCATTGCTGCGGCATCCGCCGGCTACATGGCTTCAAACTCCGGAACTGCAGTTGGGTCCTCGCGCGCTCGCGTTGCTGCTCCCGCACCATCCCTGGCCATCGAGGCCGAAGCAGCGACTTCAGGGGAGATGGATATCCCACCCGAAGGCTTTGAATTCTGTGGCGTCCGGCGGGTGCCGGCCAATGAACTTCGCCGCTGGAAGGCCGACCCGGTCTGGGGAAAGACGCAGCTTCAGCAAATCGAAGACCAGAGGGAACGCATCAGCGCAGCTGGGTTGGCCCGGATTTCTGCGCGGTTGGCGGCTGGCAATGACCGCCAGCAGGTGGCGGCGCGGTTGCTGATGCAGGACCGCGATGGCGCTGCCCTGCTGGCCGAACGCAGCACCGATGCACAGGCCTACCAGATGGCGTTGACCGCCTGCGCTTGGCCTCGCCGCGACACGCCAAACTGCGCACGATTGAATCCGGGCCGCTGGGCCCAGCTGGACCCGTTGGACGCACGGCCCTGGATGCGGATGATGCAGGCAGCGCAGTCGCGCAAGGACCAAGCCGCGGTGGACTCCGCGTTGGCGCAGGCGGCTGCACGGCCTGGGCTTTCGCGCGGGTCTTTCCTGCTGGAAGCCTTGGCGGTAGCAGCGGCGGACGCCGTGCCGGACGCTGCCGAATTGGGCCAGGCGCTGGCTGTCGTCATTGGCATCGATGCTGCGATGCCAGGCTTCGACATGGGAGCACCGGGGCGGGCCTGCCGAGGCGAGGCGCTGAATGACGCGACGCGGCTTGCACATTGCCGCACGGTTGCGCGCCAGGCGCTTGCCAGCGCCACCGACCTAGGCGACGCGCAGATGGCGCAAAAGCTGGCAGATCGCACCGGCGTGCCGCCTAACCAGCAAGCCTATGACGCGGTGACGTTGAAGGCCGCGGAAGAACGCTTCCATGCGAGGGCATTGGACCTAGACGTGGACTGCGAGTCGATGCGCCGTTTGAAGCAGCTGTCCGCCGAGCGCGCCGCTTCTGGCGATCTCGCAATGGCCATGGCGTTGTTGCCGCCTCGTGCGCCGGCGCGCTGACTCGCCCTACACCTGGCACGTATTGCACTGCGCGCAGGTGCGCTGATGGGGTGCTCAGCAGTTGACGGACCGGCGTCGACGCAAAGTGACTGTCCGTTAGACGCGTGATTCCTGCTACTCGAAGAACCGGTCTCGAAGGGCGGCACCCAGTCCGAAGCCCCCGGCCGCTCCGTAACGATGGTGCCGATCTATGCACCGGCAGCGAGCTGTCGGTACTCGACAGGGCTCATTCCGCGAAGGCCGCACCGTATTCGGTCGTGGTTGTAGTACCGGATGTACCCCCGCAGTCCAGCCTCGAGCTCATCTAGGCTGCTGAACTTGTTGACGTGGAAGTATTCCGACTTCAGCGTCCCGAAGAAGCTCTCGACCACGGCGTTGTCCAAGCAATTCCCCTTGCGCGACATGCTCTGCGTGACGGCATTGGCGCTGAGACGCTGGCGGTACTGCTCCATCTGATATTGCCAGCCCTGATCGGAATGCAAGACCGGGCGGTCACCCGGACGAAGCTTCGCAAAGGCTCGATTCAGCATGGCGCCGACCATCGTGAACAAGGGGCTTCGCGAGGTGGCGTATGCAACGATCTCGCCGTTGAACAGGTCGACGACGGGCGACAGATAGAGCTTCTTGCCATCGACCTTGAACTCGGTCACGTCAGTCGCCCACTTCTGGTTCGGCCCTGACGCGCTGAAGTTGCGCTCGAGAACGTTTGGCGCCACCTTGCCCACCTGACCGCGATAGGACCGGTACTTCTTCGGTCGGACGATGGACTTCAGTTGCAGCTCGTCCATGAGCCTTTGCACCGTCTTGTGATTGATGACGGTGCCCAGCCGGCGGAGGGTCGCAGTGATCCGTCGATAGCCGTACCGCCCCTTGTGTTGGTCGTAGACAGACTTGATGAGGTCCTTGGTGGCGGCGTACTTGTCCTCAGCTGCAAGCGCGGCCTGCTGGTAATAGAACGTGCTTCTCGGCAAGCCCGCTGCACGAAGCAGTGCAGGAAGGGCGAACTTCGGCCTCAGTTCAATCACGACTTGCGCCTTCTGCCTGGCGCTGATGCCGCTTGAGATTGAACCAAGGCCCTCAATTTTTTTAGGTATGCGTTCTCCGCGCGTAGGACCTCCAGTTCGTCGAGCAACGCTTGTCGGCTCGGTCCCTCCTGGCCAGTGTCCTGGGGCGGCGGTCCGGCCGGGACCTCTGGCACCCTGTTGGCCCTGCGTGTGGCGTGATGGGGCATCAGACCGGCAATTCCATCCCTGCTGTACGCGCGCTCCCACTCAGCGATGCTGTTGCAGCGGCGGACGTTGAAGATTGCCCCAGCCTGTCGGCACGACAGTCCGTCGGCCTTCATCCGCTGAAGGACGTCGAGCTTGAATCTTAGGTCGTAGGTCTGCCGTCGCTTCTGTTGGATGCCGGCGATGCCGAGCGCCGCAAAGCCGGCAACCCACTTGCGAAGCGATGCGACATCGACGCCGTGAAGCTCTGCTGTCTTCTTAAGGCCGAGCTCGCCGGATCGGTAGGTCTCGACAGCATCGAGCTTCTGCTGCTCTGTGTATTTGTTCAAGTTGGGGTCTCCGTGGAGTCCAACTTTCTGCGGTCAGTTCACGACTTGATGGGTACGTACGCACTATGGATCAAGCAGCACCAGGCCGCCGCCGGCGAGTTCACAGCGACGAGTTCAAGGCTCAGGCCGTGCAGGCTTCGCAGCAGCCGGGGGTCTCGATGGCCGCCGTGGCGATGGCTCAAGGTAAGCAATGGGATGCAGTCTTTTCTTCGTGCAGCAGTGAACTGGAAGCTTGGCAAACCGGGGGCGTCCATGTACGTCCGGGGAACGCCTCTGCCTAGCTTTTCGATTCGGCTTCGACCCAGACGGTTTGACCGGGGTGATGCTCTTCGATGGTCCCGATGGCGTCGGGAATCAGTTCGCGGTCTCCGAGCTCGTAGATGANCGGCTTCGACCCAGACGGTTTGACCGGGGTGATGCTCTTCGATGGTCCCGATGGCGTCGGGAATCAGTTCGCGGTCTCCGAGCTCGTAGATGAACCGACCGAAGTTCGGGCGGTCCAGTGCCTCGTAATTGGCCTCCGTAATCGCGTCGCTGCCGCACCAGATGGCTTCATCAGCCTTGGCGGTGCGAAGCACATCAGCCAGCCCAGCGGGCGTGATTGCAAGGAAGACCATAAGACGTACCTATGCGTTGGCGGCGCGAGCTAGACAGTCTGCCACTGGTGAGGCAGAGGTTGCTCTATGCAGCTGACGGGGTGCGTGGGCAGCCGCTGCAGCACGTCGCGCAGGTACCGGCGCATCGGCGATCTGCTGCGCGCCGCAGGCACCAAGGTCAACGACACGGCGTATACCGGCTGTACAAGCTGGCCGACCTGTCGGTACGCAAGCGCCGGGGCAAGCAGCGCCTGAAGCTCGAACGCGTGCCGCTGCACGAATGCCAGACCGTTAACGAAGTCTGGAGCATGGACTTCGTCTCTGATAGCCTGGCCAGCGGGCGGCGCATCAAGTGCCTGACCGTCACCGACGACTTCAGCCACGAGTGCGTGGACATCGCCGTCGATCACGGCATCGGCGGCGATTACGTTGTGCGAGTGCTGGACCAAGTGGCGCGCTTCAGGGGCTACCCGCAGGCGGTGAGAACCGACCAAGGGCCGGAGTTCACCAGCCGATCCTTCATGGCCTGGGCCCAGGCCAAGGGCGTGCGCCACATCCTCAACCAGCCGGGCAAGCCCACGCAGAACGCCTACATCGAAAGCTTCAACGGCAAGTTCCGCGATGAGTGCCTCAACGAGCACTGGTTCCAGAGCCTGAAGCAGGCGCGCGTTGAGATTGCGCGCTGGCGAATCGACTACAACGAGGTGCGGCCGCATAGCAGCTGCGGGTGGATGCCGCCGGCGAAGTTCGCGGCGCAGCATCGTCGAACTACGAGCGGCGCCATCCCGGCGCCACAACAGACCCAGGAGTAATCTCCTTAAACCCAGCGGATTCCTGAAATCGACTGGTACGGGTTCTGGGGGCAGGTCATTCCGGTAGTCCGAAAGCTTCAGCCCCCTCCGGCACTGCGATATAGGCGCCGCACGTTAACGGAGATGTAGCGGCGCAAAGACTCCACCGATCGGTGCCCCAGCTTCGACGCCACCGCTTCTGCAATGGAGATCGACGACGTATCCAGACCGAACTGGAGTCGTGTCCTGATCTCATCGCAGATCTCGTTGTCTGCAAATCGCCGGCGCAGTGCGTGTACAGCACAGCCTTTAGGCAACCCCACCGCACGCATCGCCGCCGAAAAGAGCTTGGTCACGCTTCTCGGCTGTATAGGCATGCCGTCACGCGATGAAACGAAGACCGCGTCACGCGTCACCTTGCGGCCAAAGCCCATCGCTTCGCACATTGCTTGCCGGGGACCCTCGATGAACTCCAGAATCATAACGGCCACATCAAGCGGCACGCTGTACTCGTTTCCGTAGCTGAACTTTTGTCGGTCCGGGGTAATCGGAAACGTATCCGAAGAACTATTCTCGATAGCCTCCCGCTTGAATTGATCGCAGCGCAATGAAACGAGCGAGTCGCGCCTGAACCCAGTATCCAAGCTGATTCTGAAGAGCAGGTGATCTCGCTCTCTCAGATAAGTGTTGTCCGTTCGATTCACAAAATATTGGCTGAGGGCGTCCAGCTGCTTGTCGGAAGGCGTCCGTCCTGCTAAATCGGTCGGCCTTAGCTCTCGCACTGGAAACAGGGCTGGGCAATGGGCCAACATCCCGCTTTTGCCTCCTCGCCCCCTACCTCGGACCCGGTACGAATAGATCTGGCATCCATCCCCACCGATCGTTGAATCAGGAACACGCCCGTGATCTTGCATCCACCAAAGCCAGTTGTAGACCGCGCGCAGTTTCTGATTGATGGTCACGGCACTCTGTCGGAACTCGGGTCCAACTCGTTTCCATGCTCCGACGAGTCCCACAGCAGAATCAATACAAGCATTGCGATAGGACAAGATCGTTTGATCGCTCAGATCGGGATATCCCATGCCTTGGACGAGGATGTAGTCATAGAAGGAAGCGATGCCTGTCAGCGCTTGGTGGATGGTTAAGCGGGAAAGCCCTCCCTGGACCAGCCACATGGAGTAGTCAGTCAGATCGTGCACGAGGCGCCGCCCCTGCATGTCGTAGGCGATGACCTCACCCGCAGCGTGGTGCCGCAACACCACCCGGGTGGCGCGGACCGCTGCACTACGATCCGCTGCCGACACCGGCATCTGCGTCATCTTAGACATCATGACTTTGAGCGCACCCGAATCGAGAGCTCGACCAATTGCTTGCGAAGGCTCGACACCTCGACCTCCCTTGCTCGGCAAGTTGCCTTAAGCGCAAGAATCTCCTTCTCCGCGATCTCTCGCAGTTTGTTGGCAATGCTGAGTCGACGCCGAAGTCCGTTCAAAGTGTCAAATGGCCTTGCTTCTGCAGTCTGCTTCTTGAACTCCACAACCGCCTTGACCGCAAGCGCCGCAGACTCGTACAGGTCCTGCGCGTGAAGGGTCTGATTTGCGTTTCGCTTGAACTTGCTCAGCTTCGAATGAAGATCGCTCGGTAGGTCATCCACACTCCACCTGTTGAACTGTCGAACCGTGATCGGGAGGCGCGGCTGCAGCGCCGTGGCCAAGTCGTCGGGAAGTGGCGTCGCACGGGACACATGTTGCGCCCTTGCGCCAAGCGCCCCGACTATTAACTCGATCTTGCTGATGATGTTTAGCCGAGCGGCAGCCTGATTCTCAAAGGCAACCGTTGGCTTTGGTTTGGTCGCAATCCTCCGCTTCGGCATGCTACTTTGCTCCCATAGCAGCGAAGCGCGCGTCCCGAATCCTCAACCAAGCATCGATGCTTTCAATGTTCCTTGAGATTGCTCTTGCGAGGACGCTATCAGCATTCAGAGCTTCAAGGCGTGCGAGCTCATCTCGACGGTATATCGCTATGGATTGCTGGTGGCCAGTTGTGAAGTCATGGAAGGGGCACGATGTGCAAACGGAGATGCTGGCGCGCTCGGGCACCGGCGCATGGCCGGACGTTGATCTGCACTTGGCTCCGACATTACGACGCCCCTTCGCAGCGTTGCAGTTCCCATGGGGGTAGGGGCGGCTACGGTGACCGCGATCAAGGAACGCATTCGCCACTTCCTCAGAGCTCGGGAGGACGCTGGACAAGTCGTTTTCCAAGCGTCCAATCATCTTTTGGCGGAACCGTGTGACTAGCTTCGCGAACACGCCCACTCGAAGGCCATCTCCAGCCAAAATCTCCCCTATCACCGCGATGAGTTTCTCTTTCGAAATCTCCTCCAATTCGCCCTCAATAGCAAGCACCGCCTCGGCGTTGGAACGGAGTTTCTCAGAAGCAACTGGACCGTATTGAACGGCGCGCACAAATCCCGTATTTGCAGGTCCATCACGAATGTATGTAAGTATTGACTCAATAGAGAGGGAGCCAAATTGCTGTGCAATCGCAACAAGCGTTGAACACTCGAATCTATAGTGATGAATTAGGGCATAGGCGCGTCGGCCCGTATGGAGGCCAAAGCTCCATGCGGCCTCTTCGCCGAGCGCATCTGAAACGAAATCGTGTGCTCGCCCGCCTCCGGCCGAAACGCCGAAATTGAAGAAGACGGGCTGCTTTCGACTTGAAGGTATTAGCGAAGGGAATTCAGACAGCATGCATACCCCGCGCGCCGGTTCGCCAGAGACCTCCGCAGCGCTCCGCCATCTTCGGGCGAGGCCACTGAGCCGCTCCAGCGTGCTCATAGCCAATACAGTAAAACTTGAAACCAAAAAGGTTGAGTAGTCCTTTTTGCTCTTTTCAATGTAGAAGTCTGCAGCGTAAAGGCCGAGCACGGGATCGAGACTACGCAAACTCCCGCAGTACATTCCAATGCTGCGGCCAACTATCTCGTCCTTTCTTCTGGCGTTGAGAAATGCCACAATAATGGCCGCCGCCGAATATACCCTATCAATAACACAGTTTAGCGAAAAATCTCGCTCCCTAATATTTACGTTTCTACCTACAATCATTGTGATTCGCCCGCCAACAATTCTCTCTAAGGACTCCAAAGACTGGCACCGCCTCAGCGTAGCCAAACTCACAGAGAACTTGTGCAGCATTACTGGCTTGCGCATCACCGCATCAACATACTCTTCGATAACACTTATTAGGGGCGGCGCTAGCGAACGTAACGTGGAGATGCTTTCAAAGAGCAATGTCCCCACTACGTCCGGAGTGATATTGGGGGTCTGACCATCTGCCCTACCTAGTTTATTTGCCAGAACGTATGCATTCAGGTATGGGTACACGTCCACTCTGCGAGGTGAATCGATATCAGCAATCAGATTTATTGCAGCCATCGATTGGCGCAGCTGAGTCGCAACCATCCCTTCAACAGCTGCCACGCTAGCTCTTGGAACAAATTCCTTTGGCGTTGGAGCTAGATTAAGGGCGTCACCCAAAAGCTTACGGACATGATGCAGCTCTCTGCCAAATGCATTAGTGCCAATATCCTGCGCGAACACCGCCTTTACCGAAATGCTTCTCCTACTCCTATTGTCATTGAAATAGGACTCCAGCTGAGTTCGGGTTGCTGTTCGAATATGAACCTCGGTGCGCTCTGATATTCGAAGGGCTCTGCTCCATCCTCCAAGGGCTAGGTCCTTCGCCAGTTCGTCAAACTCGTGCTGTTCGAGCGCTTGGGGGCGGAAAATCCCTCGCAGCCAGCTCCACTCGAATAGCTTGAGCAAAGTACTCTTTGTCGCCATGAGCGCCTGCCTCAGCGACTTCGACAGCGAGCTCCTTCGAATCTGCTCGGTAAGGCAATCCACAAGCAATGCGCAAAGCTCGGGTTCATCCGCAACGGGTCTAGGTCTGACGGAGAACGGGGTCGCCGGAAGCCATGCGTCGTTAAGGTCTTCGCACCAGGAAGTGATGCAACCTACCCCGGCGATTTGGTACTCGATCGTTAAAATTCCATCAAGCAGGCTGATTCGATAGCCTCCGCCTTGGATGCTCTTTTCAGAGCTTGACGCGCTAGTCTTCGCAACAGTTTCCGTTTCCACCGGATTAGAGAAAACAATTTCACCGAGCACCTTGGATATTCGAATGTTTGGCGCAACAACTTGGATCGCTGACTCAGAAAGGGTGATGCGCTCACATAAGTGGCTCACCAAGACAAGCCATGGATTCCCTGGAACAGATGCCGAGATAACCGCAAGTCCATCTAGCAGGGACGCCTCCGTGGCATTTTCGAGACATAACCAGTGTGTGCTCGCCGTACCAACTGATACGGTCATCTGCACGCGGCTGGCGTTCGTCTGACTGCACTGGCTTGACACGACTCCACGAAGATAAACCCAATGAACTCGGCCGCCTGCGCTGCGCGCCTCTCTGACTAATGCGGGCGCGTCTGTGTCCAACCATCGTTGCACCTCTTCTATTGCTGGCCCCTTTTGCTGAATGCGGCCGATGGTCGAGAAACATAAGCCCCACCGGCTGAGATAGGCCTTCTTTGCTTTGTCCGATAGCTTGGTCTTGCCGTCCAAGGCATCATCCATCAGGCGGGCGACCCCTTGATAACTCCAAAGTAGATCAAGCTGGCCGAAATCACAGGGTGCGCCTCGATAGAGTGCGTCTTTGAGCTCCTCTTCTTCTTCCACCGACAATCGCATTAAGCGGCCTGGGCACGCCCCAGATACTGAGACCGGCACCGCTTCAAGGCCTCCAGTCTTAAGTCTATTCCTAACGGAGTGATAAACCTTGGTGGAGACACCGCTTTGTTTGCAGACTTCTCGGAAGCCAAGTCCTCCTTGAATGAGTTTTGCCGCCCTCATGCGTTTAGCGTTGCGGATCTCCAGCGCAGCAACCGTTTCTGGCTTCAGCTTTCTTTCCATTGCTGCCCCTCAGAACTCAATAGTTTGGCCAGCTCAGCCGCTCGAATTGCAGCGAGCGGGCCCGCGGAAATTACTGCATCCAGCATCACTGCAAAAATCATCGCGGGCAGATGGTACTTTCGGAAGTTCTCGGGATAAGCATCCATCAGCGCTCGCCAGTGCGCTCGATAGAAATGCAGTTGATGGACGTTCTCGGTAACTCTACGTTCATTCAGGACGATCCTACGATTCGGACACCCAGACTCGCCGACATGGCAATGGTCGCCCTTACAAAACCCAGCGACAAGGTATGCAGGCTCAGGCGGTCGTCCTGGATCGACGCATGACGAACCGTCCCCGATTGGATAGAGGATGCTCTGCTTGAAATCTCGCCGCCCGGGACTTGCCTTCAACTTGCCTTCGTAATCGACAGAGGCCTCAAGTCTGCGTTGGAATTCGAAGTTGATGGCCTGATTTAGCGAGGCTAGAAGTTCTTGCTGCAGATATCTAGCCGTGGTATCAAGGCTTTGGTGATCTGCGACATCCTGAGTAAACCCAAGGTCTACATCCCGCACGCTAGATAAACCAATAAACTGGGTTCGTACCTGATCGTGAGAGAAGTTCGGGAGATGGTATTTTTCTTGGAAACGCTTAAGCTCCGCGCGTATACCCACATATTGCCGAAGCTCGCGAGCAGGATCGACATGGCGGCCAGGGTTGATCCATAGCCTGTCATCGTCCTTTCTGACAAGCTTGAAAGCTTTCAGCCAGAACAGTCTCGCGCGGAGCAATTGCAGCGCGCGCGCTGCCAAAGCATTACTCTTTTCTACAATTGAAACCGAGGTGTGCTTCCCCGTCTTTCCTTTATACGACTGAAGCGTGTATGGTGGGATTTCGCCAAGAACATTTTTGTCGGTTAAATTTGTGACAGCGTCTGCGTTCCAACCAGTGTGTACGCAAAGCGCCAACATACAGGCAGTGCGCGTGTACGCGTTTCCATAGAGGTAGTAGGAAAACGGGTCATCAGGCACATTTGAAATTGAACCTTCAAGGCGCAACCCCTCTGCTATCCAACTGGGATTGCGCATTCGTAGCGGCAGCTCCGAGTCCGAGATACCAGCTTTGGCCTTATCTGCCATTTCCCAGTAGATAGACGCCAAATGCATCCCGGTGCATCCGACGTTCCTAAGTGAAGCGACTACTTCCCAGTTGATGCTGGCAGAAGATTCGGCGATTGCTTGACTTAGTGCCAAACGTATATGAGGCGGCAATTCGGCTCGTTCAACTGCTTCAAACCTCCGGCAAAAGTCCTCGTGCGCCATAAACTCGGCTTCACAGGCGTTTTCGATCTTCCTCATGTCGTCCATGAGAGTCAGTAGCCTCTTCTCTCGAAGGTCTTGTAGCGTCCGGTGGGAGATCGCTTCGATTGGCGGCCGCGGCGTTCCATCGGACGCCGAGCCCGGCATGGAGCTGATTAGCGGGCGAGGTGTGGTTTTGGACAGCGTCAGCCGGGGCTTGAACGCCGTTTTGACGGCACGTCGCAAGTCCGGATCGACGGAGCAAAGGAAGGCATAAAGTAATCTGCGGACCTGCTCTGCAATGCGGCCCGCGGTGCGCCTCTCGAACCTGATATCCAGCGCGTCCTCTAAAGCGCCGAACGCGCGTACCAGAGCCTCTCGCCTTAGTGCGGAGCAGGGCAATCGCGCCAGCTCAAGCCACCCGTCGGACTGCGCAGCGGCCTTGAGACCCTTGGCGAGGTTCAATGCCTCGTTCTTGTGTACGGGTCGCACCGTCGACTCGCGGGCTCTCTGCAGGACAGCTCTCCAGAGCCACGAGCCGGAACCGACGCCAATTTCATCGTGCGTCAGGATCACCTCATCGCGATAGATGGTCTGAACCAGCCGAAATCGAGTCGAGATCGTGGCTATCGCGTCTACCTGAGCTGCGCCAAGTGTCATGACTGGAAGTCTCCGCAGGTGTTTCTACCCTGTACAGAGCCAGCAGGCTACATTGTCGGCGACCGTGAACCTGGCGCCGGCCGACCTGCCCAAGGAAGGTGGCCGCTTCGATTTGCCGATGGCCCTGGGCCTGCTCGCCGCCAACGGCCAGATCGACCTGGCCAAGCTCGTCCGGTTCGAATGCGCGGGCGAACTCTCGCTGGCCGGCGAACTGCGGCCCGTGCGCGGTGCGCTCGCCATGGCCCTGGCGCTGCGCCAGGCGGGCAGTGCGCGCGAATTGCTGCTGCCCGAGGCCAGTGCCGCCGAGGCCGCACTCGTTGACGGCCTGGTGGTGCGGCAGGCCCGGCACCTGCTCGACGTGGTCGCCGCGCTGCAGCCCGAGGGCGAGGCCCTGCCCCGTGCGGCTGCACTGCCGCGCGAACGCCAGACCGGCCTGCCCGACCTGGCCGACATCAAGGGGCAGGCGGGGCCGAAGCGGGCGCTGGAAATCGCTGCTGCGGGCGGGCATTCGCTGTTGATGGCCGGCCCGCCGGGCACGGGCAAGTCCATGCTGGCGCAGCGTCTGCCGAGCTTGCTGCCGGCGCTGGATGACGACGCGGCGCTGGAGTCCGCCGCGGTGCTCAGCCTGGCGGGTCAGTTCGACATCGCGCGCTGGGGCCAGCGGCCGTTCCGGGCGCCGCACCATTCGGCGTCCAGCGTCGCCCTCGTGGGCGGTGGTTCACCGCCGCGGCCAGGGGAGATTTCGCTGGCGCAGCACGGCGTCCTCTTCCTCGATGAACTGCCGGAATTCCCAAGGGCGGCGTTGGAGGCCCTGCGCGAGCCGCTGGAGACCGGCCGCATCCTGATCTGCCGGGCCGCGCGCCAGGCCGAGTTCCCGGCGCGCTTCCAGCTCGTCGCGGCGATGAACCCCTGCCCTTGCGGCCACCTGGGCAACCCGCTGCGCGCCTGCCGTTGCACGCCCGACCAGGTGGCGCGCTACCAAGGCCGGCTGAGCGGCCCCTTCCTGGACCGGCTCGACCTGCTGATCGAGGTGTCGGTGATTCCACCCAAGGACCTGCAAGACCTGGCACCGGGCGAAAGCAGCGCCGTGGTGGCCGAGCGCGTGGCCGCGGCGCGAGAGCGGGCGCTGGCGCGCCAGGGCGTGTCCAACGCGCTGCTGCAGGCGCAGGATCTGGCCACGCACGCCGTGCTGGCGCCTGCTGCCAAGGCCTTGCTGGAACGTTCAGCCGAGCGGCTGGGCTGGTCGGCACGCAGCTTCCACCGCGTGCTGCGCGTGGCCCGCACGGTGGCCGACCTGGCCGGGGCGGCCGAGATCGGCGTGGCGCATGTGGCCGAGGCCATCCAGCTGCGGCGCGGCCTGCCGCAGGCCAGCCAATAGGCGACCGCTGCAACCGGCCGACCGCAAAAAGAAGCGCCGCGACGAGCGCGGCGATTTGTCGGTAGCTGGCACCCGGCGACAGCCGGGCGCAGCAAGCACCAGGAGAGGTGCTGATCAGCGACGGGAGAAGCCGTTGTCGGTCAGCGTGATCTCGTCGCCGCTGCGCAGGCCAGGATCGCTGTTGCGCTCGAAGCGGCGCTGGCGGCCGTCGCGCTCGCGCGCTTCGATGATCCAGACGGTCGTGCTGCGCTGGCGCTTCTCGATCTCGCGGCCGGCATAGCCGCCCGCAACGGCGCCACCGACCGTGGCGATCTTCTTGCCGGAGCCGCCGCCGACCTGGTTGCCCAGCAGGCCGCCGATGACGGCGCCACCCACGGTGCCCAGCGCCGTGGCTTCGCCCTCACGCGTCTCGGTGCGCACGCTGGTCACCAGCGCGCAGCTGCTGCAGAGCTGGGACAGGCGCTGCTGCTCGCGGTCGGCAGCCGTGGGCTGCGAGCGAACCGGCTCGGCCGGCGGCGCGCGGCGCGGTTCGACCTGGGCAATCACACGCGGTGCGGGTGCGGGCGCTGGAGGCGCTTCGACGGCCGGTGTCGTTGCGGTTGCGGTGGTCGGCGCGGTCATCGGTGCGGCTTCGGGTTCGCTCTGCGAACGACCGACTGCGTAAGCGCCGCCGAGCAGTGCCAGCACGACCGCCACGCCCGCGACGATCTGGGTGGAATTGACGTTGGGGGTTGACATGGAAGCTCCTGCGTATGAGATGACCCTCAGCATGCCGACGCGCCTGACGCGGGCCTGTAGGACGGCGCCGCAAGCTCACCCGCCCAAAGCAGGGGGCGCGGCTGTCAACCGAGCAGCGGCGCGAGTGCGCGACGGGCCTCTGCGTCGCTCAGGCCGCAGCGCGCGGCCCAGTCGGCCAGCTGATCGTCCCCGATGCGGCCGACGTTGAAATAGGCCGCATCCGGGTGGGCCAGGTAGAAGCCGCTGACGCTGGCCGCCGGTGTCATCGCCATGCTGTCGGTCAGGCCCATGCCGATTTCGTCGGGCGCCAGCACCTTGAAGAGGTCGCGCTTGGACAGGTGGTCGGGGCAGGCCGGGTAGCCGGGCGCGGGGCGGATGCCCTGGTACTTCTCGGCGATGAGGTCTTGGTTGCTCAGCGACTCGTCTGGCGCATAACCCCAGAACTCGCGGCGCACGCGCTCATGCAGCCATTCGGCGGCCGCCTCGGCCAGGCGGTCGGCCAGGGCCTTGAGCATGATGGCCGAGTAGTCGTCGTGGGTGGCGAGGAAATCGGCTTCCTTTTTGTCGACGCCCAGGCCGGCGGTGACGGCGAACAGGCCGATGTGGTCACCGCTCTCCGCGAGGAAGTCGGACAGGCAGCGGTTGGGGCGCTTCACGCCTTCGACGACGGGGCGCTCGCTCTGCATGCGCAGGCCGTGCCAGGTCATCGGCGGCTCGCTGCGGATCTCGATGTCGTCGTCGTTCACGCGCGCGGCCGGGTAGAGGCCGAAGACTGCGTGCGCCTGCAGCCAACGGCCGTCGATGATCTTCTTCAGCATGGCCTGCGCGTCGGCGAACACCTTGCGCGCTTCCACGCCGACGACCTCGTCGTCGAGGATGGCGGGGTAAGGACCGGCCAGGTCCCAGGTCTGGAAGTAGGGGCCCCAGTCGATGTACTTCGCCAGCTCGGCCAGGTCGAGGTTCTTCAGCACGCGGCGACCCGTGAACTTCGGCGGCGGGGCCACGCGGTCCAGGTCCAGAGAGGCTTTGTTGGCACGCGCCTGCGCCAGCGTCACCAACGGCGTCTGCTTCTTGTTGGCATGCAGCTGACGGGTCTTCTCGATGTCGGCCTTCAGCTCGGCGATGTAGGCGGCGGCGCGGTCATCGCTGAGCAGCTCGGTGCAGACACCCACGGCGCGCGACGCATCGGGCACGTAGACCACCGGGCCGTCGTAATGTGGCGAGATCTTGACGGCGGTGTGCACGCGGCTGGTCGTCGCGCCGCCGATCAGCAGCGGCATGTGGCGCGAAGAAAAGTACTCGTCGCGCTGCATCTCGGCAGCCACGTGCTGCATCTCTTCCAGGCTGGGCGTGATCAGGCCGGACAGGCCGATGATGTCCGCGCCCTCTTCCTTGGCCTTCTTGAGGATGTCCTGGGCCGGCACCATGACTCCCATGTTGACGACCTCGTAGTTGTTGCACTGCAGGACCACCGTGACGATGTTCTTGCCAATGTCGTGCACGTCGCCCTTGACGGTGGCGATGACGATCTTGCCCTTGGGCTTGGCATCGCCGCCGCCCTCGATGAGCAGGCGCTTTTCTTCCTCGATGTAGGGCAGCAGGTGGGCCACGGCCTGCTTCATGACGCGGGCGCTCTTGACGACCTGGGGCAGGAACATCTTGCCGGCGCCGAATAGGTCGCCGACGACGTTCATGCCCGCCATCAGCGGGCCCTCGATGACATGCAGCGGCCGCCCGCCACCAGCCAGGATGGCCTGCCAGGCTTCCTCGGTGTCCTCGGTGATGAAGTCGGTGATGCCATGCACCAGCGCATGCGACAGCCGCTGGTTGACGTCGCCGGCGCGCCAGGCCAGCCGCGCCGAGTCGTCCTTGCCGGCGCTCTTGGCGCGGTCGGCGATCTCGATGAGGCGCTCGCCCGCATCCGCACGGCGGTTCAGCACCACGTCCTCGACGCGCTCGCGCAGCTCGGCGTCGAGGTCGTCGTACACGCCCACCATGCCGGCATTGACGATGCCCATGTCCATGCCTGCCTGGATGGCGTGGTACAGGAAGACGGTGTGGATGGCCTCGCGCACCGGCTCGTTGCCACGGAAGCTGAACGATACGTTGGACACGCCACCCGAGACCTTGGCGCCCGGCAGGTTCTGCTTGATCCAGCGCGTTGCCTCGATGAAGTCCACGGCGTAGTTGTCGTGCTCCTCGATGCCGGTAGCGATGGCGAAGATGTTGGGGTCGAAGATGATGTCTTCGGCCGGGAAACCGACCTCGTCCACCAGCACCCTGTAGGCGCGTTCGCAGATCTCGGTCTTGCGCGCGAAGGTGTCGGCTTGGCCCTTCTCGTCGAAGGCCATGACGACGGCCGCGGCGCCGTAGCGGCGCACCAGCTTGGCCTGGCGGCGGAACTCGTCCTCGCCTTCCTTCAGGCTGATGGAGTTGACGATGCCCTTGCCCTGGATGCACTTCAGGCCGGCCTCGATGACGCTCCACTTGGACGAGTCGATCATGATCGGCACGCGGGCGATCTCGGGCTCGCCGGCGATCAGGTTCAGGAAGCGCACCATGGCCGCCTGGCTGTCCAGCATGGCCTCGTCCATGTTGATGTCGATGACCTGGGCACCGTTCTCGACCTGCTGGCGCGCGACGGCCAGGGCCTTCTCGAACTCGCCCGCAAGGATCATGCGGGCGAAGGCCTTGGAGCCGGTGACATTGGTGCGCTCGCCGATGTTGACGAACAGGCTGCGCGCGTCGATGGCAACGGGTTCCAGACCAGAGAGCTTGAGGGGAGGCGGCGAGATGGTCATCGATGGCGGTCCACGCGGGAGATCGATGAGCGCCGTTTGAAAACGATCCGAGCCTGGGGAAAACCTCGCAGCGCTCCTCGGATGAGCCGGGAATTCTACGCAGCCGCCCCTTCGTCCTCGCTCAAGAACGGCTTGCCAAAGCCGAAGCCCTATCAGAATGCGCGGATTCATGGCCTCTGAACTCATTCCTCTACCCACCCGCACGCTGCGGCTGGGCATGACGCTGCCCTACGACCTGTTCGACTCCAACGGCAAGCTGCTGTTCGCGCGCGGCCAGGTGCTGCGCGATTCGCCGCTGGTACGCAGCCTCGTGGACGGCGGCGCCTATGTGAATTCGGCGGACACCATCGAATACCAGCGGGCGCTGGCCCACCGCCTGGACACCATGGTCATGCAGGACGTGCCGCTGGCCGACATTGCCAAGGCCGACGGCGCCTTCCGGCTGGACACGCTGGTGCCCGCCAAGGTCGAGCAAGGCCCGCGCGAGGCCTGGTCGGACCTGCTGCTGCACACCCACACCCTGCTGCGCGAGGCCGAGCCAGCCGACTTCAGCGGCCGCCTGGCCGCCCTGCGCGACGCGGCGTTGAAGCGCCTGCACGCCCACCCCGATGCGACGCTGATGCTGCTGATCTTCGAAAGCAGCCAAGAGTTCGGCGATTACAGCGCGCGCCATGCTTTGCTGACGCTGTTGCTGGCCGACCTCGTCGCCCAGCAGCTGCAGCTCACGCCCGAGCTGCGGGAGGCCCTGCAGGGCGGTGCGTTGACGATGAACTACGGCGCCGGCCCTGCGCATGACCGAATGGCCAACCAGGTCGACCCGGCCACGCCGGCGCAGCGGCACGCCCTCGCCGCCCACGGCGACCGCGCGGCGGTGCGGCTGGCCCAGGTCGGGGTCAAGAACAGCGCCTGGCTGACGGCGGTGCGTCTGCACCACGAGGCCGGGCCCGGCCCGCTCGGCAGCCGCGGCGACGGCGAAAAGCTGGCGCGCCTGCTGCGCCGCATCGACCTCTTCGGCGCCCGCCTGTCGCCGCGCCGCAGCCGCCAGGCCCTCAGCGGTGCCGCCGCGGCGCGCGCCGTCTTCCTGGACGAAAACGGCCAGCCCGACGAGGCCGGCGCGGCGTTGATCAAGACCGTCGGCCTCTACCCGCCCGGCAGCATCGTGCGCCTGGCCAACGGCGAGGTCGGCATCGTCTTCAAGCGCGGCTTCAGCGCGACGGAGCCGCTGGTCGCCGCGCTGATCGGCAAGAGCGGCAGCCCGCTGAGCAACCCCGTGCCGCGCGACACACGGCTGGCCGCGCAGGCGATTGCGGCCAGCCTCGCGCCGCATGAATTCAAGCTGCGCGTGAACCTGGAAGCGCTGTTGAAGCTGTAGCTCGCGGTGGCCTTCCACACGCAAGAGCGGCCCGCGGGCCGCTCTTTTCATTTCGGCACTTGCATTGGCCTGACTGTGCATATATTCTGTGTATACACATTATGCACAGCAGCCTTTTCATTTCCCAGACGGACGCCCGGCCGATGTATCTGCAGATCGTCGAGCAGATCCGCCAGCGCGTGGCCGCCGGGGACTGGCCGGCCGGGCAGGAGCTGCCGTCCATCCGCGCGCTGGCGGCGGACCTGCGCGTCAGCGTCATCACCGTCAAGCGCGCCTACCTGGACCTGGAGTCCGAGGGCGTCATCGTCACCCGCCACGGCAAGGGCTCTTTCGTGGCCGATGCCCAAGGCCTGGCCATGGACATGCGGCTGGCCCAACTGGACACCCACCTCGCCGCCGCTGGCGAGATCGCCCGCTCGCTCGGCATGGCCGAGCCCGAATTGACCGAACGACTGCGCAGCGCGCTGAACCAGGAGGCGAACCCATGAGCGCCAAGGCCATTGAGATGACGGGCGTGCGCAAGGCGTTCCGTTTCTTCACGCTGGAAGACGTGTCCCTCGACCTCGAACACGGCCAGATCATGGGCCTCGTCGGACCCAACGGCGCCGGCAAGAGCACCACCATCCGCCTGCTGATGGGCTTGCTGACGGCCGATGCAGGCGACATCCGCCTGCTCGGGCATGCGATGCCCGGCCAGCAGGCGCTGGCCAAGCAGGACGTCGGCTTCGTCAGCGACGACATGAAGCTGCTGCCGCAGGCCACGCTGGCCCGGCATATGGATTTCGTCGCATCCATCTACCCGGGCTGGGACGCGCAATACGCCGGCCAGTTGCTCAAGCGCTTCGGCCTGCATGCCGCGCAGATGGCCAAGAGCCTGTCCACCGGTGAGCAGGCCAAGGCGCTGCTGCTGCTGGCCCTGGCCCGCCGCCCGCGCCTGCTGGTGCTGGACGAGCCCACGTCGGGCATGGACCCGGTCGCCCGGCAGGAACTGCTGACCGAGTTCATGGACGTGCTGCGAGACGACAGCCGCTCCATCCTGTTCTCGTCGCACAACACGGTGGATGTGGAGCGCATCTCCGACCGCCTCACCTTCATCGACCGCGGCCGCGTCGTCGCGTCGGACAACAAGGAGGATTTCCTGGAACGCTGGCGCACCTTGCGACTGCGGCTGCCTAACTTGGCAACTGAAGGCGTACCTGACTGGCGCCTTCCCGAGATCGTCCACCGCGATGTCGACGGTCCCAACGTCACGCTGACCGTCGACGGCTTCAGCGACGGCTTCCTGGCCCGCCTCGGCGCGCCGGTGCAGGAAGTGCACCGCATGAGCCTGGAAGAAGTCTTCGTCGCCACCGTCATGCACAGCCGGGAGGCACGTCCGTCATGAACCTGCTCACGCGCAAGCTCATCATCAAAGAGCTGTTCATGTATCGCTGGCTGCTTGTCGGCGTCACCGGCGTCGGCTTCGCTTCACTGTTGACGGCGGCCAGCGGCGAACTCGGCTTCAACATCGGCTTCCTCGTCTGGCTGACGGCCATCATCGCGCTGGGCGTCATGCTCGCGTTGTTCGGCGTGTCCTCCGAGCGCAAGGAGCGCTCGCTGCTGTTCGTCCTCAGCCTGCCGCTGTCCCCTGGCGACTATGTGCGCGCCAAGCTGCTGGGCCTGCTTGCCTGCTTCCTGCTGCCCTGGGCGGCGCTGAGTGCGGGTGCCGTGGGGCTGGTGCTCGTCATGCCCGGCATCGCCGACGGCCTGCTGCCCTACACGCTGCTGCTGTGCGCCTTCCTGCTGATGAACTACTCGCTGGTGCTCAGCGCCGTGCTGCACATCAACTCCGAGGCAGGCATGGGCGGCGTCATTGTGCTGACCAACATGTCGGTGTCCCTCTTCATGATGGGCGTCGGTCGAATCCCGGACCTCGGCGCCCACATGGGCAAGCCCGAGGCCGTCTGGAACGCCACGTTCTGGCTGCTGCTGGCTGCCGAACTGGTGATCGCGCTGATCGCGCTGGCCCTGCCTCTTTTCATAGCGGCCCGCCGCCGCGACTTCCTTTAAGGAATCCCATGAACACCCAACCCAACGGCGAGAGGCTGCACGCCCTCGACGCAGTGCGGAGCTTTGCCCTTTTGCTGGGCGTCGCCTTCCACGCGATGTTGTCCTTCGTCCCTGGCATGCCAGCAGGCCTGTGGGCGATGAACGACAACTCGCCCAGCGCCTTCCTTGGCGACGCGAGCTTCGTCGCACACAGCTTCCGCATGACGCTGTTCTTCTTCATCGCCGGCTACTTCGGCCGGCTGCTGCATCAGAAGCACGGCACGAAAGGCTTCTGGGCCAACCGCGGCAAGCGCATCGCCGTGCCGCTGGTGGTGGGCTGGCTGCTGCTGTTCCCGGCCATCGCGGTGGTCTGGTATGTCGGCCTGAAGAAGGTCTTCAACGGTGCGCCGCCCCCCCCGCCGCCCGAGATGTTCGAGCTGACCGGCGCCTTCCCGCTGACGCACCTGTGGTTCCTCTACCAGCTGCTGTGGCTGTATGCCGGCGTGCTGCTGGCGCGCAGCGTGCTCGTGCGCTTCGACAAGGGCCAGGTCTTGCGCGGCCTCATGGACCGCACGGTGACCGGCGCCCTGCGCTGGCCCGCTGGTGCGTTGCTGCTGGGCCTGCCGCTGGCCGGCGTGCTGCTGTCCACGCCCACGTGGTTCCCCTGGGCCGGCATTCCCACGCCGGACAGGTCGCTCGTCCCGCAGTTGCCCGCCACCGTCGGCTACGGCGTGGCCTTCGTGTTCGGCTGGTTGGTGCACCGCGCGCCCGACGCCCTCGCCGCACTGCGGGGCCGCTGGCTGCTGCATGGCGTGCTGGCCATCGCGTCGTCGGCAGTGTGCCTGTACGTGATGAAGACCCAGCCGCCTTTCGGCATGCCCGACCAGCCCAAGCTGGTCTTCACGCTGGCCTTCGTCGCGTCCACCTGGGCCTGGAGCTTCGCCATCACCGGCCTGGCGCTGCGCTACCTGTCGGGCCACAACGCCGCCATCCGCTACGTCGCGGACGCGTCCTACTGGATCTACCTCGTGCACCTGCCGGTCGTCGCCGCGCTGCAGGTCTGGGTAGGCCACTGGCCGCTGCACTGGGGGCTGAAGTACCCGTTCATCGTCGTGACCACGCTGGCGCTGCTGCTGTTGAGCTATCACTTCCTGGTGCGCCCCACCCCCATCGGCAAGCTGCTCAACGGCCGGACCTATCCGCGCCGCACGCCGCAGGTCGAAGCGCCACCGCCACACACCGACAACGGCAGCGTCGCCCAGCTGCGCGGCGTGTCCAAGCGCTACGGCTCGCTCGAAGCGCTGAGCCGCGTCGACCTCGACTTGAAGCGCGGCGAGCTGCTCGCGCTGCTCGGCCCCAACGGCGCCGGCAAGTCCACCGCCATCTCGCTGTGGCTCGGCCTGAACGAAGCCGATGCGGGTGTGGTGCGCCTGCTGGGCGGCGCGCCGCAGGACATCGCGCGCCGCCGCGGCTTGGGCGTGATGCTGCAGGACGTGGAGCTGCCCAAGGACCTCAAGGTGCACGAGCTCGTTGCGCTGTCGGCCAGCTACTACGACCAGCCGATGACGGTGAGGGAAGCGCTGCAGCGCGCCGGCATCGAGGCCCTGGCCGAGCGCCACTACGGCAAGCTCTCCAGCGGCCAGAAGCGCCAGGTGCAGTTCGCCATCGCCATCTGCGGCCGGCCCAAGGTGCTGTTCCTGGACGAGCCCACCGTGGGCCTGGACGTGCAGGCCCGCGAGGCGCTGTGGGCCCACATCCGCGCGCTGCTGCGCGAGGGCTGCTCCATCCTGCTGACGACGCACTACCTGGAGGAAGCCGAGGCGCTGGCCACCCGCGTCGCCGTGCTCGGCAAGGGCCGCGTCATCGCCTCCGGCAGCGTGGACGAGATGCGCGCGCTGGTATCGCGCCGCCATGTGCGCTGCGAGACCACGCTGGCGGCCGCCGACGTGCGCGGCTGGCCGGGTGTGACGGACGTGACCGCCAACGATGCGCAACTCGCCATCGTCGCCACCGATGCCGAATCCGTCGTGCGTCGGCTGCTCGCCGCCGACCCCTCGCTCTCGCGCCTGGAAGTCCGCCAGGCCGGGCTCAACGACGCCTTCAACGAACTCACCCAGGAGGCTGCATGAACGCCACCACGCTGATTCACACCGCCCCGGCGCTGCACGCACCCGGCCACTCCGTCGTCAACGTCTACCTGCTGGAGATGCGGCTGGAGCTGCTGCGCCTGCTGCGCATGCCTGCCTTTGCGCTGCCGATGTTCCTGCTGCCGGTCGGCACCTACTTGCTGTTCGCCTTTGCAGTGGCAGGCGAGGCCGTTGCCAAGGACCCCGACACGGGCCGCTTCATGTTCGCCGGCTTCTCGGTGATGGCCGTCACGATGGCCGCGCTGTTCGCCACCTGCCCCAACCTGGCGATGGAGCGTGAGCAGGGCTTGTTGACGCTCAAACGCGCCCTGCCGGCGCCCCCCGGTGCATGGCTCACGGCCAAGATCGTCGCGGGCGTGGCCTGCGGCGCCTTCGCCTACCTGCCCATCCTCGTGCTGGCCGTGGTCACGGGCCAGGCCCACCTGAGCGGCGCTCAGCTGGCGGCGATGAGCGCCGTGCTCGTCGCCGGCACGATCCCCTTCTGCGCGCTTGGCGTGATGCTCGGTGCGCTGACCAGCGGCTCGGCCGCCCCCGCCTATGCCAACCTGGCCTACCTGCCGGGTCTGTATCTGTCGGGCGTGTTCTTCCCGCTGCCCAAGTCCATGCACTTCCAGACCGTGTTCTGGCCGCACTTCCATCTCGACCAGCTCGTCTTCGCCGCCGGCGACGTGAGCAAGTTCCGCTGGATCGCGCCGGAAATGGCCTTTGTGGTGCTGCTGGGGTTCACGGTGCTGTGCAGCGGCATCGCGCTGTGGCGATTGGGCCGCAAGGGCTGACGGACAAGAGCGGCCCGCAGACCGCCCCGTCATTCACAGCTGGCGTCGATCAACGCTTGGCCGAGCCCGATGCATCCACCACCACCGACCGGTCGGTGCGAGAGGCCTTGGCCGACGCGCTGCCGGTGGTCTGGCTGCTGCGGCCGGCGGCCTGGCCGCTGGCGTTGGCGCCGATTTCCTTCGTGCCGACGCTACCGCCGGCGTTGCCACCCAGGCTCATCAGCGGTGCGGCGGGGGTAGGCGTCGCAGCAGTCGTCGGCGCGGCTGGCGCCGTCGCAGCGGGTGCAGCGGGTACCGCAGGCGCAGGTGCGGCAGCGGGCGCGTCGCCCTGCTTCAGCGCGCCGCCACCCTGGCCGGCCAAGCTGCCGCTGACGCCATTGGCCGCGCCGTTCAGTGCGCCGCTGACGCTGCCTTCGGCACTGCCGGACGCGCTGCCGGCGGTGTTACCGAAGGAGTCCTTCACGCCCTCGCCGGTCGCCTTCAGCTCATTGGCCGTGGACGTCGCGGCATCGGCCTGGGCTTGCACGGTGTTCTTCACATCGCCGACCTTTGCGGTCGCGCCGTCCTTGACGCCGCCGATGGCGCCCTTGGTCTTGTCCAAGGTGCCGCGGAGCAGCGAGCCGTCGGCACTGGCCGCGCCATTGGCGCGGCCGCCGATGTCGAGCTGGCGCGGCGACAGCGCGCCGTTCAGGCCACCGGCAAGGCCGCCACCAGCGCCGCCGAGCAGGCCGGCGTGGGCGTTGGCCGCCAGCAGGGCTGCCGCGACGGCGGCAATGGTCAGCGTGGTGCGAAGAACTTGGGTGCGACGGGTTGCAAACATGTTGGATCTCCAGGTGGTTGTGTGAGGAAGAGCCAGCGGTTTCCGGCCCTTTCACTGATCACAACGACCGCCGCCGCGGCTTGCTTCCCGGCCCGGATGCAACTGTTTGTCAGCGTGCCTGGCGGGCCTGCAATTGCTCGGGCACGACGCGCAGGTCTTCGGCCACAAGGCCGCGGCCAAAGACCGGGTCGCGGCCCGGTGCGCCGAGGTCGACGGCCGAGGCGGCCAGCCGCTCCAGCACCGCAGCAGCAGCGACGGGGTCGGGCTGGCGCAGCTCGGCCGCCAGCAGGCCGGCGACCAGCGGCGCCGCGAACGATGTGCCGCGCGCAATGCCGTAACCGCCGCCGGTGCGGGCGACGGCGAGGTCGGCGCCCGGCGCCGTCAGCAGCACCTGCTGGCCTTGCGCTGCCTCGGGCAGCACGCGCCGCGAAGCATTCACGCCCGTCACGCCGACCACGCCCGCATAGGCTGCGGGGAACAGCGGCGGCGCGGCCGGGCCGTCATTGCCCACCGCGGCAACCAGGAGGTGGCCGCGCTTCACCAGCGCCGCGACGCCCTGCGCCAGCAATCGGTTCGGCGGCCCGACGAGGCTGACGTTGACGACGGCGACGCGCTCACGCGCCATCCACGCCAGGGCCCGCACGACGGCTTCGGCCGAGCCGCCGTCGGGCTGGTCGCAGTAGACGTCGGCGGCGAACAACTCAGCCCGGTCCAGCGCGCCGGCGAAGCCGCGATCGCGCCCCACCAGCAATGAAGCGACGGCGGTGCCGTGCTCGCTGGGCGCGGGCTTGTCGCTGCAACCGAAGCTGCCACCGCCCGCCCGCCGCAGCGCCGTGTGGCGCCGGTCCACGCCGCCGTCGACCAGGCCGACGCGCACGGGGCCGGTCTGTCTCACCGTGCCGCTTGCGTCGCTGGCGACCCCGCCGCTGCGCGCATAGAGATGGTTGAAATCGGCCTGCACATCCGGCTGCGCCGCGCGCAGTCGCTCCAGCGCCTCGGCGGTGTCAAGCCCCGGCGGCACGCGCAGCACGACATGGCGCAGCCCCAGCTCCGGCCAGCTTTCCTCGCGCAGCGTGACCAGGCCGAGCGCCGCCGCCGCGGCCAGCGCGGCGTCGCTGGGCGACACCAGCACCAATTCGCGGCGGCGGATGGGCTCGCCGCGCGGATCGGCCTCGATGAGGTCGGGGTGGCGGCGCAACAGGTCGCGCGTCGTGGTCAAGCGCAGGTCCAGCAGCTGGGTCGTCGACGACAGCAGTTCGGGCAGGGGTTGCACGACGCGGCCGACGACGCGGTCCACGACGCCGGGCAGGCGCTGCACGCCAGGCAACTGGGGCAGCAGCTGCGCATGGCCGGGTGCGCTCAGCACGCCCGCAAGGGTCAGGGCAACAAAGACTTTCATGGCAATCCGGTGGCTTTGAAGAGGATAACGAGCGAGGCGGGGAAGAAAATCCATGCCTCGCCCGTTGTCCGTGTATCGATGCCCGAAACCCCTTCCGAACTTCGCCAGGCCATCGCCGAGCTGCTGCCACGGCTGCGCCGTTTCGGCCGCACGCTGGCGCATGCCCGCGAAGACGCCGACGACCTGGTGCAGGTCGCCATCGAGAAGGCGCTGAACCGCACCGACCAGTGGACGCCTGGAACGCGTCTGGACAGCTGGATGTTTCGCATCATGCAGAACGCGTGGATTGATGAATTGAGGGCGCGCGAGCGGCGCGGCCAGACCTTTTTGCCCGAAGAGGACGGCGAGCACGTGGGCGACGGCACGGCGACCGGTTCGCAGCTGGACGCCATCCTCGTGCGCAAGGCCGTGGTCAAGCTCAGCGACGAACACCGCGCCGTCGTCGGCCTGGTGCTGGTGGAAGGCCTGAGCTACCAGGAAGCCGCCGAGGCGCTGGGCGTGCCCGTGGGCACCGTGACCAGCCGCGTCGCCCGCGCCCGCGAGGCGCTGCAAGAGTTGTTGGGGGAATGGCCATGAACTTGAATGACGAGCAGCTGAAGGCGGAACGCCGGCGCCTCGCGGCCGCCTTCGACGATGTGCTGAACGAGCCCGTGCCGGATCGCCTCAAGGCCTTGCTGGTGGAGCCGGTGGTCGACCTGGGCGCCGTGCGGGCGCAGCGGCGGTCGATGTCGAACTGGGCGGCTTGGGGCGGCATGGCGGCCACGCTGGTGCTGGGCACGCTGATCGGCACCCGGCTGGCGCCTTCACCCGGGGGCGACGAGCGCCTTGTGGCCAGCGGCGCCATCGCCACGGCGCTGGAGCAGCAGCTGGCCAGCGCGCCGGGCGGCGAAGTGGCGGTGCAGCTCAGCTTCAAGGCCAAGGACGGGCGCTGGTGCCGCAGCTTCACGACGAGTGCCGTGGCCGGCCTGGCCTGCCGCGAAGCGGACGGGGCCTGGGCACTGCAGCAGGTCGCGACCGCCGGCGCAGCGGGCGGTGGCATGCGGCAGGCGGCCAGCAGCCTGCCACCGGCGGTGCTGACTGCCGTGGACGAGGCCATGGCCGGCGAGGCGCTGAACGCCGAGCAGGAACGCGCCGTGCGCGACGCGGGTTGGGCGCCCTGAACCTCCGCGCGCGACCTCCGCGGCCTTAGGATCCCAGCTCTCAGGGGGCAGGTTGGCCACAACGCACGGCCGCCACCTGCACACGCCGCTTGTGCCTCTTCAATGCCACAGACATCCCCGCTGCAGTTGTCCACCAGCCTGGCGCGCTTCCGCCGCTACCTGATCCTGGGCAACCTGGTCATCCTGGGCATCGTCACGCTGGCAGCGGTGCTCACCGTATCGGCCGGCTACCGGACGCACGAGGAGCGGGGGCGCGCCAACGCCGCCGGCCTGGCGGACACACTCGGCCAGAGCGTCGCCGCCACCATCCGGCTGGTTGACAACGCGCTGCTGTCGACGCTGAACCAGATTGAGCAGCAACCGCCGAGCGCGCTGCACGCAGCTCATCTCAGACGCATCACCACGGCACAGCGGGCACTGGTTCCCGCCATGAATGCGCTGCGAGTCACCGACGCGGACGGCTGGGTGCTGAACCCGGATGCCGACGGCGGGCCGCGAATCTCAGGGGCTGACCGTGACTATTTCCGGGCGGCGCGTGCAGACCCGACCCAACTGGCCATCTCCGAGCCTTTGCAGGGGCGGCTCAAGACCGGTTGGGGCTTGATCTTTGCGCGGGCCCGGCTGGATGAGTCCGGTCGCTTCATCGGCATCGTGTACGGAGGCATCAACACCGACGCCTTCATGGCGCATTTCCGCCATGCCGACGTGGGCGCGCACGGTGCAGTGGCGCTGCGCTCGCGCTCGTTGCGGCTGATCGCGCGGTACTCACCGCAAAGCCTCGTGCCTGAGGCGGCGCTGGGTACGACGCGAGTCTCTGCGGCCTTGACGACCGCGCTGGCAGCCGACCCCATGCAGGGCAGCTTCATCGCGCACGCCGTGCTGGACGATGTCGAGCGAGTCGCCGCTTACACCAGCGTTGCGGACTATCCGCTGCTCATCCTGGTCGGCCTGGCCACTGACGACTTCTTTGCGCCGTGGCGGCGCCAGGTCGCCGAACTGGCGGCGCTGCTGGCGCTGCTGATGCTTGTGGTGCTCGGGGCCTCGTTGACCATCTACCGCGCACAGGCGCGACAAGTGGAGGCGCGGGCGCGCATCGCGCTGCTGGCGGCCGAGCGCGGCGCGATGCTCGACAACGAGTTGGTCGGCATGGTCAAGCTACGGGATCGCTGCGAGGTCTGGCACAACGCGGCGCTCGCAAGGCTGTTCGGCTACGGCCCGGGAGAGTTGAGCGGCCGGACTTCGCGGCTGCTCTATCTGGACGACGAGTCCTATGCCCAGGTGGGTCTGGCCTACCAGCAACTGCAGGAGATGAGCAGCTACCGCACGCAGCTGCGCATGCGACATAAGGACGGCAGCGCGGTCTGGATCGACCTGAACGGCACGGCCCTTCCGAACGGAGAGTCGCTATGGCTGATGATCGACATCACACCGATCAAGCGCAGCGAAGAGAAGGCCAGGCACCTCGCCTTCCATGACATGCTGACCGGCTTGCCGAACCGCCAGCTGCTGCAGGAGCGGCTGTCATTTCTGCTGCGTGATGCCGAGCGCAATGACCGCTGGCTGGCGGTTTGCTATCTCGACTTGGACGGCTTCAAGGCAGTCAACGACATACACGGCCATGATGCGGGCGACGCCGTGCTGCGCACCGCGGCTACTCGATTGAGCGACAGTGTGCGCGGCAATGATGTGGTGGCCCGCATGGGCGGGGACGAGTTCGTGCTGGTGCTCAACCAGCTCGGCGGTCTGAGTGACGAACAGCATGCGCTGAATCGCGTGCTGGACAGCTTCGCCGCGCCGATCACGCTGCCCGACGGCACCGAGGTGCGCGTGGGCGTCAGCATCGGCGTGGCCATTTATCCCCAGCACGGCCGCGACGCCGCCACGCTGATCAGCCGCGCCGACCACGCGCTGCTGGCAGGCAAGCGGGCCGGCAAGGGCCGCTGGGTGGCCTGGCAGGCGGCGGTAGAACCGGACGCGGTGGCAGCCGCCCAGGGCGACGCTGCCGTCAGCGCGACGGGATCGGGCTGGTCTGCACGCTGACGATCTTCCACACGCCGTCGCGCTTCACGTAGACGTCGATGTAGCGGTAGTGCGTGTTGAAGGGCTGGCCCTGGTAGCGGCCGGTCATGCGCGTGCGGCCACTGACGAGGGCCGTGTCGCCATAGACCCGCACCTCGAACTCCTCGACGGTGTAGGGGTCCAGCGCCAGGTCGGGCGTGATCAAGCCTTCGACGAAGCTGGCCTTGGTCTCGACATTGCCGTGCGAATCGATCTGGCGGAAGTCGTCGGCCATGTTGGCTTCGATGGCGGCGCGGTCCTTGGCGAGGATGGCGCGGTCCCAGGCATCGGCCTGGGCCTTGAGCTGCGCCACCAGCGCGGCGGGCGGCGCGGCGAAGGCCAGGCCGGCGAAGGACAGCGCCAACGCAGCAAGAACGGCGCGGCGGCTCACGCGTCCACCTTCAAGCTGCGCCAGATCAGTCCGGTGATCAGGTCGCGCGCGGCGGCGAAGTCGGCCTCTTCCAGGCGCGGCTTGCCCATGTAAAGGGCGAACTGCGGTGCCAGGTCGGCATAGGCCTGGGTGGACGACCAGATCAGGAACATCAGGTGCGTGAAGTCCAGCCGGCGGATCAGGCCCTCGGCCGCCCAACCTTCAAAGCGCGCCACGTCGGCATGCAGTAGCGGCATGACCTGGACGCGCAGCACGTCGGCGTAGCGCGGCGCGCCGGCCATGATCTCGCGCGTGAAGACGGCGTTGCCGCTGGGCCGCTCGCGGCTGAAACGTAGCTTGGCAGCCACATAGGACTGGATGGCGGCCTCGGGTTCGTCGGCCTCGGTGATGGCGTTCATGCTCGCCATCCACTCGCCCATGACGCTGTCGAGCACGGCGCGGTAGAGCTCCTCCTTGCTGGGCCAGTGGTAGAGCAGGTTCTGACGGGACAGGTCCAGCACGGCGGCGATGCTGTCGAGGCTGACGCCTTCAAAACCAAAGCGGGCAAACTGGCGTTCGGCCTCGGCCAGGATGGCCTCCTGCTTGCGCAGGGTGGCAGCGCGCGGGGTGCGCGTCACGGTCGCGGTATCGGTCATGCGCCGCATTTTGGACGGCGCGCACCAAACGCTTGCTGCGGGTTTTTACGCTTCGGTCAAGTTTTACAGGGTAGTAATGTTTGCCTGTTTTCCCTTGGGAGAGTTCCGTGGACCTTGCCGATCTGAAGTCGGGGCGCCTGACGCCCGATGACTATGCGCAGAACTTTGCCGACGCCCACCCGCCGCTGAACCGCACGCAGGCACTGATCGAGGCCGAGCGCTGCTATTACTGCTACGACGCGCCTTGCCAGACGGCCTGCCCGACCGGCATCGACATTCCGAGCTTCATCCAGCGGGTGGCGCAGGACAACGTGCGCGGCGCGGCAGAGGCGATCCTGACGGCCAACCCGCTGGGCGGCATGTGCGCCCGCGTCTGCCCGACCGAGGTGCTGTGCGAACAGGCCTGCGTGCGCAACACCAACGAGAGCAAGCCGGTCGAGATCGGCCTGCTGCAGCGCTATGCCGTGGAGGGTCATCTGACCAACCCGGGCAAGCCGCTGTTCGAGCGCGGGGGCAGCACCGGCCGGCGCATTGCCGTCGTCGGCGCCGGCCCGGCCGGTCTGGCCGCGGCACATGGGCTGGCCTGGCGTGGGCATGACGTCGTGCTGTTCGACGCCAACGCCAAGCTCGGCGGGCTCAACGAATACGGCCTGGCCAGCTACAAGGTCGCCGGCGGCTTTGCGCAGAAGGAGATCGACTGGCTGCTGAGCATCGGCGGCATCACGCCGAAGCTGAACTGCCTGCTGGGCCGCGACATGACGCTGGACGGCCTGCTGGCCGAGTACGACGCCGTCTTCCTGGGCCTGGGCCTGGCTGGCGTCAACGCGCTGGGCATTGTCGAGCCCGAACTGCCGGGCCTGCGCAATGCGGTCGACTTCATTGCGGAGCTGCGCCAGAGTGCGCCCGAGATCGTGCCGGTCGGCCGCAAGGTCGTCGTCATCGGCGGCGGCATGACGGCCGTGGACGCGGCGGTGCAGAGCAAGCTGCTCGGCGCCGAGCAGGTCACCATGGTCTACCGCCGCGGGCCTGACGACCTCTCCGCCTCGACCCACGAACAACACTGGGCGCAAACCAACGGCGTGACCATCCGCTGCTGGGCGCGGCCACTGGGTGTCGAGGCCGAAGGCGGCGTGTTGCGCGGCATGCGCTTCGCGGCCACCCGGCTCGAAGGCGGCAAGCTGGTCGACACCGGCGAGCAGTTCGTCATCGAAGCCGACATGGTGCTGCGCGCCATCGGCCAGAGCTATGTGACCGAGTCCGCCGGCAGCGCCATCGCGCTGGAGGCCGGCCGCATCAGGACCGACGCCGATGGTCAGACCAGCCTGGCGCGCGTCTGGGCCGGCGGCGACTGTCGCGCCGGCGGGCGCGACCTGACCGTGGAGGCGGTGGAGCACGGCAAGCGCGCCGCCATCAGCATCGACCGCGCCCTGGGCCTTGCCACCGTCCGCCATCTCGACAAGGAGGCCAGCCATGGCTGACCTGAGCACCAACTTTCTCGGCATCAAGAGCCCCAACCCCTTCTGGCTCGCGTCCGCGCCGCCGACCGACAAGGAGATCAACGTGCGCCGCGCCTTCGAGGCCGGCTGGGGTGGCGTGGTCTGGAAGACGCTGGGCGAGGACCCGCCGGTCGTCAACGTCAACGGCCCGCGCTATGCGACGCTGTGGAGCCAGGACCGGCGCGTCATCGGCTTCAACAACATCGAGCTGATCTCGGACCGGCCGCTGAAAATCAACCTGGACGAAATCCGCCGCGTGAAGCGCGACTTCCCCGACCGCGCCATGGTCGTGTCGCTGATGGTGCCGGTCAACGAGCAGAGCTGGAAGGACATCCTCGCCAAGGTGGCCGACACCGGCGCCGACGGCGTGGAGCTGAACTTCGGCTGCCCGCACGGCATGAGCGAGCGCGGCATGGGCTCAGCCGTGGGCCAGGTGCCCGAATACATCCAGCAGGTGACCGAGTGGTGCAAGAAGCACACTCGCATGCCGGTCATCGTCAAGCTCACGCCCAACATCACCGACGTGCGCTTCCCGGCCCGCGCGGCGCATGCTGGCGGCGCGGATGCGGTCAGCCTGATCAACACCGTCAACTCGATCATGGGCGTGGACCTGGACCGCATGACGATGAGCCCGGTCACCGACGGGCTCGGCTCGCACGGCGGCTACTGCGGCCAGGCAGTGAAGCCCATCGCGCTGAACATGGTGGCCGAAATCGCGCGCGACCCCGCCACGGCCGGCCTGCCGATCAGCGGCATCGGCGGCATCACCACCTGGCGCGACGCGGCCGAGTTCATCGCCATGGGCTGCGGCACGGTGCAGGTCTGCACGGCCGCGATGGTCTACGGCTTCAAGATCGTCCAGGACATGTGCTCGGGCCTGAACACCTTCATGGACGAGAAGGGCTATGCCTCGCTCGACGACTTCCGCGGCCGCGCGGTGCCGACCGTGAAGAACTGGAACCAGCTCAATCTCAACCACGTCGAGAAGGCGGTCATCGACCAGGACAGCTGCATCAAATGCGGCCGCTGCCATGTGGTCTGCGAAGACACCTCCCACCAGGCCATCTTTGCGATGAAGGACGGCCAGAGGCACTTCGAGGTCAACGACGCGGAATGCGTCGGTTGCAATCTCTGCGTGTCGATCTGCCCCGTCCCTGGCACCATCACGATGCGCGCCCTCCAGCCGGGTGAGACGGACGCCCGCACCGGCCGTGTCATCGATGGCAGCTATGCCAACTGGACGACGCACCCGAACAACCCGATGAGTGCCGGATGCGCTTGAAGGAATTGAGATGAGCAGTCACTACGAAGTCGGCCACTGGATCAACGGCGCCATTTCCCGCGGCAACGGCGACCGTCAGCAGGACATCTACAACCCCGCGACGGGAGCCGTGCAGGGCAAGCTGCTGCTCGGCAGCGTGGCCGATCTGGACGCCGCCGTCGCCAGCGCGACGAAAGCCGCCAAGGCCTGGGGCCAGACGCCGGCGCTCGCCCGTTCCCGCGTGCTGTTCAAGTTCCTCCACATCGTTCAGGAGCGCCGCGAGCTGCTGGCGGCGGCCCTGGTGCGGGAGCACGGCAAGACGATGCCCGACGCGCTCGGTGAAGTGGCGCGCGGCATCGAGAACATCGAGTTCGCGACCGCAATGCCGCAGCTGCTCAAGGGCGAATACACCGAGCAGGTCGCGCGTGGGTTGGACGCGTGGAGCGTGCGACAGCCGCTCGGCGTCGTCGCCGGCATCACGCCCTTCAACTTCCCGGCCATGGTGCCCATGTGGATGTACCCGCTGGCCATCGGCTGCGGCAATGCCTTCATCCTGAAGCCCAGCGAGCGCGACCCGAGCGCGTCGCTGCTGATGGCGCGCTGGCTGCAGGAAGCCGGCCTGCCCGATGGCGTGTTCAGCGTCGTGCAGGGCGACAAGGACATCGTCGACGCCATCCTGGCCCACCCCGGCATCGCCGCTGTGAGCTTTGTCGGCAGCACGCCGGTGGCCGAGCACATCTACAAGGTCGGCTCGGCCCACGGCAAGCGCGTGCAAGCGCTGGGCGGCGCCAAGAACCACATGGTCGTCATGCCCGACGCCGACCTGGAGCAGGCCGTCGACGCGCTGATGGGCGCGGCCTATGGCTCGGCCGGCGAGCGCTGCATGGCGATCTCGGTGGCCGTGGCGGTGGGTGACGCGGCCGATGCGCTTGTCGCTGCATTGGCGCCCAAGGTCGCCGCGTTGAAGATCGGCGAAGGCAACGGCGCGGGCATCGAGATGGGCCCGCTGATCACGCGCGCCTCGCAGCAGCGCGTCGAGAAGTTGATCGGCGAAGGCGTGGCCGCCGGCGCGAAGGCGGTCGTCGACGGCCGTGGCCACCGCGTGGCCGGCTTCGAGGACGGCTTCTTCGTCGGTGGCACGCTGCTGGATGGCGTGGCTGCCGACATGAGCTGCTACACGGAGGAAATCTTCGGCCCCGTGCTCTGCGTCGTGCGTGTGCCCGACCTGGCCGGCGCCATCGCGTTGATCGAGGCCAACGAGTACGCGAACGGCGTGGCCATCTTCACGCGCGACGGCCATGTGGCGCGCGAGTTCGTGCATCACATCCAGGTCGGCATGGTCGGCGTCAACGTGCCGCTGCCGGTGCCCATGGCCTTCAACAGCTTTGGTGGCTGGAAGCGCAGCCTGTTCGGCGATCACCATGCCTACGGGCCCGAGGCCGTGCGCTTCTATACGAAGCACAAGGCGGTCATGCAGCGATGGCCGGATTCGCTCCCCAAAGGACCGCAATTTGCTTTTCCTCAGAACACATGAGCCCCTCGCCCAATCTCGCCTTGCTTAACGCAGGCGAGCCTGGTCGGTCCCCCGCGGGGACGGCGATGCTCGTGGCATTGAGCCACGAGCACATCGCCAAACGCGGACCGGCTTGGGAGCGGCCCGGCGCTCGGCCCGCCAATTCGCCATGCACCACTGAGCACCAGGAAGCACCATGACCGACCCTACGCTGAGCAACGCCGACCTGCTGCCCACCACCACCTCGCAGCGGCACTGGGGTTGGAAGGACTTCGCCGCCCTGTGGGTGGGCATGGTCGTCTGCGTGCCGACCTACACCATGGCCAGCTCCATGCTGGACCAGGGCTTCAGCTGGCAACGGGCCGTCTTCCTGGTGTTGCTGGCCAACTGCATCGTGCTGATCCCCATGCTGCTGATCGGCCGTGTCGGGCCCAAGCACGGCATCCCCTTCCCGGTGCTGGCGCGGGCGTCCTTCGGCGTCAAGGGCGCCAGCCTGCCCGCGGTGCTGCGCGGGTTGGTGGCCTGCGGCTGGTTCTCGATCAA
The DNA here is from genome assembly GCF_001425165.1 of Pelomonas sp. Root405. Taxonomy (GTDB): domain Bacteria; phylum Pseudomonadota; class Gammaproteobacteria; order Burkholderiales; family Burkholderiaceae_C; genus Pelomonas. Next base: position 70,157 of record NZ_LMDU01000001.1, on the reverse strand, counting down.
CTGCTATTTCGGCGCGCTGGCGCTGCACAGCTTCCTGAACGTGCTGGGCTTCGGTCTCGCCGCACCCGCACCGGGCGAGACGATCAGCAGCTCGCAGTTCGCCTGCTTCATCGCCTTCTGGGCGCTGCACCTCGTCTTCATCTGGCGCGGCACCGAGTCCATCCGCAAGTTGGAGGTCATCGCCGCGCCGCTGATGATCGCGGCCTCGCTGGCCCTGGTCGTGTGGCTGATGCTCAAGGTGCCCTCGGCCCAGCTGTTCGGCCTGCCGGCCAAGGAAGTGCCGGGCGGCCCCAACACGCTGGCCGCGCTGACCGGCCTGGTGGGTTTCTGGGCCACGCTGGCGCTCAACATCCCCGACTTCACGCGCTTCGCCCGCACACAGAAGGACCAGGTGCTGGGCCAGGCCGTGGGCCTGCCGATTCCGATGGCGCTGTTCTCGATGGTCGGCGTCATCGGCTTCTCGGCCAGCGCCATCCTCTACGGCAAGGCCGAGCTGTTCCCCGACGCGCTGCTGGCCAAGATGGGCCCGGTGGCGGCGGGCATCGGCCTGCTGGTCATCCTGCTGGCCAACCTGACGACCAATGTGGCGGCCAACCTGGTGTCGCCGTCCTACGACTTCTCGCAACTGGCGCCGAGCAAGATCAGCTTTCGCATGGGCGGCCTGATCGCCGCAGTCATCGGCCTGCTCTTCATGCCGTGGAAGTTGCTGGCCACGTCAGGCGGCTACCTGTTCACTTGGTTGGGCGGTTATGGCACGCTGCTCGGCGCCATCGCCGGCATCCTGCTGATCGACTATTACTTCATCCGCCGCACGGAGCTGAACAGCGCCGACCTGTACCGCCGCGGCGGCGAATACGAGTACAGCGGCGGCTGGAATGTCCGCGCGCTGATCGCGCTCGCCCTTGGCGTGCTGCCCTGCCTGCCGGGCTACCTCGCGGTGTCCGGCGTCGTCGACAAGGCCGCCGTCGCGCCCTGGATGATTTCGCTGTTCGATTTCGGCTGGTTCTTCAGCCTGGCCGTGTCCGGCACCGTCTACTACCTCAGCATGCCGCGCCGCGCCGCGGTCCAAGGAGTTCCCGCATGAGCGCTTTGCTGATCCGCGGCGCCGTCGTCGTCAATGCCGATGCCGAAAGCCGCACCGACGTGCTTTGCGTGGACGGCCGTATCGCCGCCCTCGGCGACCGCGCCGCCAAGGAGGCGCCCACCGGCACGACGACGCTCGACGGGACCGGCCAGTACCTGCTGCCCGGCGGCATCGACCCGCACACGCACATGCAGCTGCCCTTCATGGGCACGGTCACGCAGGACGACTTTTTCACCGGCACCGCAGCGGCGCTGGCCGGCGGCACGACGAGCATCATCGATTTCGTCATCCCCAACCCGCAGCAGCCGCTGATGGATGCGTATCAACAGTGGCGCGGCTGGGCCGAGAAGAGCGCGGCCGACTACGCCTTCCACGTCGCGGTGACCTGGTGGAGCGAGCAGGTCCATGCCGACATGGGCACCCTCGTGCGAGAGGAAGGCGTGAACAGCTTCAAGCACTTCATGGCCTACAAGAACGCCATCATGTGCGACGACGAGACGCTGGTGAACAGCTTCAAGCGCGCGCTCGAACTGGGCGCCATGCCGACCGTGCACGCCGAGAACGGCGAGCTGGTCTATCTGCTGCAGGCTGAGGTCGCCAAGATGGGCATCACCGGCCCCGAAGGCCACCCGCTGAGCCGCCCGCCGATGGTGGAAGGCGAGGCGGCCAATCGCGCCATCGCGATTGCCGATGTGCTGGGCGTGCCCATCTACATCGTGCACGTGTCGTGCATCGAGAGCGCCGAGGCGATTGCGCGCGCCCGCGCCCGTGGTCAGCGCGTCTACGGTGAGGTGCTGGCCGGCCATCTGCTGATCGACGACAGCGTCTACCGCGATCCCGACTTCGCCAAGGCCGCGGCCTACGTGATGAGCCCGCCCTTCCGCCCCAAGATCCATCAGGAGTTCCTGTGGCGCGGCCTGCAGTCGGGCCAGCTGCACACGACGGCGACCGATCACTGCACCTTCTGCGCCGAGCAGAAGGGAGCTGGCAAGGACAACTTCGCCAAGATCCCCAACGGCTGCGGCGGCGTCGAGGAGCGCATGGCGGTGCTGTGGGATGCCGGCGTGAACTCAGGCCGCCTCACGCCGAGCGAATTCGTCGCGATCACCTCGGCCAACGCGGCCAAGCTGTTCAACATGTACCCACGCAAAGGCGTGATCGCCGAGGGCGCCGACGCGGACCTCGTGCTGTGGGACCCGGCCGGCACCAAGACGCTGAGCGCCAAGACGCAGTTCTCCAAGAACGACTTCAACATCTTCGAGGGCCGCACCGTGCGCGGCATTCCCAGCCACACGATTGCGCAGGGCCGCGTCGTGTTCGCCCGCGGCGAGTTGCGCGCCGAGCAAGGCAAGGGCCGCTACCTGAAGCGCCCCCCGTTCGGCCCGCAGTTCGACGCTGCCGCCAAGCGCGCCCTCGACCTCGCGCCCACCGCCGTTGCACGTTGATTGAATACAAAAGGCAACCACAGAGGCACAGAGACACAGAGGAAATGCATTGAGGTTTTTTCTCAGTGCCTCAGTGCCCCTGTGGTTGCATTTCCATTGAGGAACGCATCATGGACACCGCTATCACCAAGCCCGACATCACCAAGCTCCGCGTCAACGGCCAACGCCTCTGGGACTCGCTGATGGAACTGGCGCAAATCGGCGCCACCGAGAAAGGCGGCGTGTGCCGCCTGACGCTGACCGACCTCGACAAGCAGGGCCGCGACCTCGTCACGCGCTGGGCGCGCGAGGCCGGGATGACGGTCACCATCGACCAGATCGGCAACGGCTTTATGCGCCGGCCAGGCCGCAACAACAGCCTGCCGCCCATCATGACCGGCAGCCACATCGACACCCAACCAACGGGCGGCAAGTTCGACGGCAACTACGGCGTGCTGGCCGGCATCGAGGTCGTGCGCACGCTGAACGACCATGGCATCGAGACCGAGGCGCCCATCGAGGTGGCCTTCTGGACGAACGAGGAAGGCTCGCGCTTCGTGCCCGTCATGATGGGCTCGGGCGTGTTCGCCCAGGCCTTCACGCTGGAGCACGCCTACGCAGCGACCGACACCGCAGGCTTGACCGTCAAGGGCGAGCTGGAACGCATCGGCTACATCGGCAGCCAGGTGCCTGGCGATCATCCCATCGGCGCCTACTTCGAGACCCACATCGAGCAGGGCCCCGTGCTGGAGGACCATGACAAGACCATCGGCGTGGTCACAGGCGTGCTGGGCATCCGCTGGTACGACTGCGTCGTCACCGGCATGGAAGCCCACGCCGGCCCCACGCCCATGGCGCTGCGCAAGGATGCCTTGCAGGTAGCGACGAAGCTGATGCAGGAAGTGGTGGCCTGCGCCCACCGCCACCCGCCGCACGGTCGCGGCACGGTCGGCATGGTGCAGGTGCACCCCAACAGCCGCAACGTCATCCCCGGCCGTGTGAAGTTCAGCATCGACCTGCGCAACGCGACCGACGCGCTGTGCGAGGCGATGGACGCCGACATCCGCTCAGTGGCCGCGAAGCTATCGGCTGAGAGCGGCCTGCCCATCGAGATCACGCCGGTCAGCGCCTACCCGGCCCAGCCCTTCCACGCCGACTGCATCGCCGCCGTACAGAAGGCCGCCGACACGCTCGGCTACAGCAACATGCGCGCGGTGTCCGGCGCCGGCCACGACGCCGTCTACATGGCGAGGTTGGCACCGGCCGGCATGATCTTCATCCCCTGCAAGGACGGCATCAGCCACAACGAGATCGAGGACGCCAAGCCCAAGCACATCGAGGCGGGGTGCAATGTGCTCCTGCAGGCGATGCTGGAGCGGGCAGGCCGCTGAGGTAGCCGCCGGGTCGGGTCAGCGCTTGTGCTCGGCCAGCAGCGCCGCCGCAGCGCTGGCCGGCACGGCATAGGTGATGCCGGTAGGCGCGCTCAGCGCCGCCTCCTTGGTGCCCTTGATCGCGCCGCCCTGCACCACGCCGACGACCTCGCCTGTTTCGACGTCGAGCACCGGACCGCCGCTGTTGCCCGGGTAGGCGATGGCGTCCAGCTGCATCACCTTGAAGACGCCGTCCCGCAACTGGCGCACGGCCCGTGGGTTGAGGCCGGCCGGGTCCGCCGCCGGCGTCGCGATGGCCGTCCAGGCCGACACGATGCCGCGGTGCGTCGTGTGGAAATGGCCCAGCGCGTTGCCGATGGGAAAGCCGACCAGCGCAATGGCCGCGCCCTCGGGCGCCTGCGCTCCGGCCAGGCGCAGCGGGGCCAGCGCGGGGCCATCGATCTCCAGCAGCGCCAGGTCGTTGCGCAGGTCGCGGCCCAGCAGCTTGGCGCTGCGCAGCTGCCACTGGCCGTCGCCCATCCAGACCTGCACCGCCAGGCTGCGGTCCACACGGCCGGTCGTCTCGGTGGGCACCACGTGGGCGCTGGTCAGCACATGCAAACCGTCGGCGACGGCAAACCCTGTCGCGCGAAAGCCGAAGCGCGGGTTGTCCAACAGGCCGTAGCTGCCCACCACCACGACGGAAGGCTTGGTGCGGGCGATCAGCTGCGGCAGCGTGTCCGCCGCCACCGGGGCGCCGCTGAATACCAGCGCGGCAGCGGCCAGCAGCAGCCGAAGGCGCGCCGTGGGTGCGGCGCAAGGACCGGGCGCTACGGCCCTCAAGCGTCCGGTGACGACTTGCGGTGCAAAGCGACCGGCGGGCTGGATCTGCATGGCGGTTCTGTCTCGGCGGGCATGGCTCGGGCGCGCAGCCTACCGCATCACCCCCGCCGCAGTCCCTCCCCTGGACGCGGCCAGCTGCCCTCTGAGGTCGAACGGCAGGCCTTCAGGCCACCGCGCTGCGCACCGCCTCGCGCACCAGGCCATCGAGCTGGCCCGTGATGTGCGTCATCTCGCCCGAGACGACGGCGAACTCGCGGCCCGATGCGCCAGCTCGTGCCGCGACGACCTGGGCGTTGAAGGAGACGATGCGCGCATGCCTGGCGATCTGCTCGATGTCGCCCATCACGGCGGTGAGTTGCTTCTTGGCCGCCGCCGCTTGGTCACGCGCGAGGTCTTCATAGAGCTGGGTCAACCGGTTCAGCGTGGCCAGCAGCGGTGTGGCCGCCTCGACCAGGTCCTCCAGCAGCGCCGGCGCGCTGCGCGCCTGGGCCTCGATGGCGGCGAGAGCGCGTGCGGCAGCTTCGATGAAGCCGGCAATGCGCGCGTCGGCGCCGTCCGGCCCGAAGTAGGCCGAAGTCAGCTCGCCGCCCAGGGCCTGCGGCGACAGCTCGCCCTCCAGCAGGGCGCGATGCGCCTCGCCAAAGGTGGCCAGCGCATCCCGCGCGATGGCCAGCGCGCCGTCGCGCCCCTGCAGCGCCAGCACCGCATAGAGGACCACGCGCTGCGAGGTGAAGCGGCGCCGGCCGGAGAGATTGATGGTCTTGCCGATCAGCTCGCCCGCCGTCTGCTTGGGTGCAGCGATGGTTCGCCTTGGTGCATCGCCGGTGGCACGCGGTGGGTGCAGCATGAAATCCTCCGTGAACGAGATCACGGCCGACGCCTCCCGCGGCGGGCCTGTCGATCCCGTTCTCAGGGTTAGCACGGGCCGTGCCAGTCATGGGTGCCGCATCCGGCGCCACCGCCGGAACCCGGCGTGCATTTCCCTGCCAAGTCCTGCAAACCCGGGGCGGGCGAATACCAGTTCTCGGGCAACGTTGTCACTTCCTACCATCGACGTCACCTGACCCACTCCGCCACAAGCGCTGGAGCGGCCATTCAAATCGTTGGAGATCCCCGATGAAAAGCCCCCTGTCGTCCTGCATCGCCGCCGCGCGCCTGCCGCTGGCCGCAGCCGCCGCATCCCTCTGCCTGGCCGGCGGCGCCCATGCCGCACCTGATACCAGTCGTGTCATCGTCATGTTCAAGCCCGGTGCCGCCGCGATGGGCCGCGCCGCCGTCGCGACCGCCAAGGGCCGCGTCGTGCATGAGATCGAAGGCATGGACGCCATGGCCATTGAGGTGCCGGTTCAGGCCTTGAAGGGGCTGCAGCACAACCCGAACGTCGAATACGTCGAGGAGGACGTGAAGCGCTATCCGCTGGGCGGCACCAGCCCGTCGACGGGCGCGCCCTATGCGCTGGGCCAGCTCGTGCCCTACGGCATCAAGATGGTCCAGGCCGACCAGCTGCCGGATGCCTATGCCGCCAACCGCAAGGTCTGCATCATCGATTCGGGCTATGCCCGCGGCCACGACGACCTGGACGCGGACGCGAGCCGCATCACCGGGGACTACGACAGCGGCACGGGCTGGTGGTACACCGACGAGAACCACCACGGCACGCACGTCTCCGGCACCATCGCGGCGCTGAACAACAGCGGCGTGGGCGTGGTCGGCGTCAACCCGAACCGGCAGCTCAAGCTGCACATCGTCAAGGTCTTCGGCGCCGACGGCTGGGCCTATTCGTCCACGCTGGCCACCGCCGCCAACAAGTGCGGCGCAGCGGGCGCGAACGTGATCAGCATGTCGCTGGGCGGCAGCCGCGCCAACAAGACGGAGGAGAAGGCCTTTGCCGCGTTGGCAAGCAAGAACGTGCTGTCCATCGCAGCCGCCGGCAATGACGGCACGCGGGCGGCGTCCTACCCGGCGGGCTATGCCAGCGTGGTGTCGGTGGGGGCGTTGGACGAGGCCAAGGCCTGGGCCACGTTCTCGCAGTACAACAACAAGGTCGAGCTCTCTGCGCCGGGCGTCAACGTGCTGTCGACCGTGCCCATGGGCGCCGGCTCGGCCTCCAGCCTCAGCGTCGGTGGCGTGGCCTATGCACCCGGCGCAATGGACGGCTCGCCGAAGAAGACCGCGACCGCGGCGCTCGCCGATTTCGGCATCGGCGACACGACCAACGCGGCCGTCAACGGCAAGGTCTGCCTGATCGCCCGCGGCACCGTCGACTTTGCCGTCAAGGTGAGCAACTGCCAGGCCAGCGGCGGCGTCGGCGCCATCGTCTACAACAACGTGGCCGGCGGTTTCGGCGGCACGCTGGGCACGACGGTCACGACGATTCCCTCGGTGACGGCCTCCGACACCGAAGGCGCGGCGATGAAGGCCCAGCTGGGCCAGAGCGCGACGCTGGCGGTCACCGCGACCAACCACGCCTTCTACGACGGCACCTCGATGGCCACGCCGCATGTCTCGGCAGTGGCAGCCCTGGTCTGGAGCTACTTCCCGACCTGCACGGCAGCGCAGATCCGCAGCACGCTGGCCAAGAGCGCCGAGGACCTCGGCGCGGCTGGCCGCGACGTCAAGTTCGGCTGGGGCCTGGTGCGGGCCAAGACCGCGCATGACCGCATCGCCTCGCTGGGCTGCGGCAACTGAGGCCTTGGGCTCTCGTTGATCCGGGCGGCCACGGCCGCCCTTTTTCATTGCCTGCCGGCGAGGCGCTGCAGGCGCCCGGTCGCTTCGGCCAACGTCTCATCCCGCTTCGCGAAGCAGAAGCGCACATGCCGACGCTCCTGCGGCTGCTGGTAGAAGACCGACAGCGGGATGGCCGCGACGCCGATCTCGGTCGTGAGCCACCTGGCGAACTCCAGCTCCGTCTTGTCCGACACGGCGCTGTAGTCCACGGTCTGGAAGTAGGTGCCCTCGCAGGGCATCAGCTTCAACGGCGTCGCCGCCAACGCGGCGCGGAAGCTGTCGCGCTTGGCCTGGTAGAAGTCGCTCAAGCCCTGCCATGGCGCTGGGTTGGCGAGGTAGGCCGCCAGCGCGTGCTGGGTCGGTGTGTGGACGGTGAACACCGTGTACTGGTGCAGTCGGCGGAAGGCCGCGCTCAGCGCCGCCGGCGCGGCGACGAAGCCGACCTTCCAGCCCGTCACGTGGAAGGTCTTGCCGAAGCTGCTGACGAGGAAGCTGCGCTCGCGCAAGGCCGGGTAGCGGGCCACGCTCTCATGCGGCGCGCCATCGAAAACCATGTGCTCGTAGACCTCGTCGCTGATGACGAAGAGATCGTGCTGCTCGGCCAGGCGTTGCAGTTCCAGCAGGTCTTCGTGCGTGGCGACGCGGCCGCTCGGGTTGTGCGGCGTGTTGATCACCAGCGCGCGGGTGCGCGGCGTGACGGCCGCGCGCACTGCCGTCCAGTCGATGCGGTAGTCCAGTGTCATCGGCACGCCCACGGGCACGGCGCCGCCGAGGCGGATGGCCGGGTCGTAGCTGTCGTAGGCCGGCTCCAGGATGATGACCTCGTCACCCGCGCCGACGCAGGTGTGCAGCGCGGTGATGATGCCCTGCGTGCCGCCGGCCGTGATGGTGATGTCGCTGCTCGGCTCGTAGGCCGAGCCGTACGTTCCGTTCAGCTTGGTGGCCACCGCCTGGCGCAGCGCGGGCACGCCGGTCATCGGCGGGTACTGGTTGTGGCCGGCGGCCATTGCGTCCGTCACGGCCTGCAGCAGGGCCGGGTCGGCGCCGAAGTCCGGGAACCCTTGGCCAAGGTTGACGGCGCCATGTTCGGCGGCCAGCGCCGACATGACGGTGAAGATGGTGGTGCCGGTGTTGGGCAGCTTGGTGGGCAAGGCAGGCATGGTGGGCGATTCTGCCGGCGCCTTGGCGCTGCGCCACCGCGGCTCAGGTGATGGGACCCGGCGGACCCTTGAGTTCGACGACGTTGCCCTCGGGGTCGCTCAGGTAGATGGACGGTCCCTCGCCCTCGGCGCCGTAGCGGCTCTCGGTCTTGCCGGCCTCGACGCCATGCGCTGCGAGATGGGCGCGGATGGCATCGGCGTCGAAAGCATCGACGCGCAGGCAGAAGTGATCCAGGTTACGGCCCTCGGCGCCGGGCGCCGCACCGCCCATGCGGCCGAGCTTGCCGTTGACGGGGACCAGGTCGATCAGCGAGCGGCCGGCGCGCAGCTGCACGAGACCGATCTCGTCCTGGCGGCGCTCGACCGCGCAGCCCAGCGTGTCGACGTAGAAGCGGACCATCGTGTCGAGGTCGATGACGCGCAGCACGAGGTGGTCGATGCCCTGCAGCTTCAGCATGGCGGTGGTCTCCGTTTCAGGGGCGCCAGCATCATCGCGCGCCGCCCCCGTGACGAAAGTGACGACGGGTTTGTCCGGAGTAACGAAGCGGCGCTCCCACGCTCAATAGCGGCATGCAAGTCCTGCAGGCCCCTTCACCATGTACCCCGGCATGAGCTGGCTCGCCCGCCTGGGCTTCGTCGCCCCGGCCGCGTCCGCCGCGGGCGCCGCAGCTGACGACGCCGCGCTGCTGGCCCGCATGGCCGATGGCGACGCCGAGGCGCTGGCGCTGGTCTACCGGCGCGAGAGCGGGTCGGTCTATCGCTATGCGCTGGCGCTGGCCGGCGACGAGGCCGCGGCGCTGGACGCCGTGCAGGAGGCCTTCGCGCAGCTGCTGCGGGGCTCGCAGTCCTTCAACGCCGGGCGCGGCTCGCTGGGCGCCTACTTGGCCGGCATGGCGCGTCACCAGTTGCTGAACCAGTGGCGCGATGCGCGGCGCCACGTGCCGCTGGACGACGCACTCGACACCGACGACAGCGCCGAGCCGACGCCCGCCAGCGATGCCCGGCTGCACCGGGCCCAGCAGCATGAGGGCCTGTGGGCCGCCATCCGGGCCTTGAGCTGGCCGCAGCGCGAGGCCATCGTGCTGGTGGACCTGCAGGAGCGCAGCTACGACGACGCCGCAGCGATTGCCGGCGTCAGCACCGACACGCTGCGCACCCGCCTGCACCGCGCCCGCCAACGTCTGGCCGACCTGCTGGCCGTGGGAGAACGACCATGAGCAATCACGACAACGACACGCCGGCCTGGCTGCTGCCGGCCCGGGTGGCGTTCAACCGGCGCCAACCCGGCGCCGACCAGGACGCTGCGCTGTTGGCGCAACTGACCGAACAGCAGCGCGTGCAGCGCATCCGCCGCACCGTGGCAGAGACCGCCGAGGCCCACGAGCCGCGCTGGCTGCGCCGCCTGGCCTGGGGCAGCGGCGCCCTTGGCGCCACGGCCGCCGTGCTGCTGAGCGCCGTGCTGCTGCTGGACCCGCCCGGCACCCAGACGGCACGGGCCGCGCCGGCGACCGGCAGCGGCTTCATCCCGCTGGTGCCGGAAAGTGAGTTCCGCGCCGCGCTGGCCGCCAGCCGCAGCGCCGCGGTCTGGCTGCAGCCGGCGGAGCTGCCGCGCGAGCGCCTGGCGCTGCTCGGCCTGCCCTTCGACGCCGCCCGCGCCGACGAGACGGTGCGGGCCGAGCTGATGTTGAACCCGAGCGGCCAGTTGCTGGCCGTCCGCATCTTGAACTGATCACGGAGCACGACATGAAGACACCCCTCACCGCCCTGACATTGATCGCGCTGGCCACATCAGCCACCGCACTGGAGGCCGACCGGCTGATCGAACGCGACCTCGAGCGGGACGTCGAACGGCATGTGCAGCTGGCCCTGTCCGACATGCCCGTGCGCATCGCGCTGGGTGACCAGGCGCTCGCCTTCGCCGGGCGTGAACTGGAGGGCGAGCGCGTCGTGCGCGGCGCCCCCTACTGCGCCACGGCCGTGCACGAGAACGTACAGACCTTGGGCGACGGCAACCGCATCGTGCGCAAGCAGGAGAGCCAGCTCTGCCGCGATGGGGAGGGCCGCACGCGGCGCGAGGTGCAGCGCGAGGGCGGGCCCAAGATCGTCTACCTGAACGATCCGGTGGCCAAGGAGACCTGGGTCGTCTACCCCGACGAGAAGCGCGTTCAAAAGCTGCGCGGCTCGGTGGCCTGGGCGCCGGGCGCGGATGCGGCGGCGCATGCCGCCTGGCAGGCCTCCATGCAGGAGTGGGGCGAGCGCATGAAGGAGCAGGCCGCGCGCTGGAAGGAATGGGGCGGGCGTGTGGCCGAGCGCGCCCGGACCGTGGAGGTCGAGCGCGTCCGCAGCCGCGCGCAGGCTCAGGCCGGCGAGCTTGGCATCGTCATCGAGCGGGAGTACGCCGTGCCGGCGGTGCCACCCGCGTCGGGCGCCAGCGCGGTAGAGCGCCGCCGCGAGCTGCGCGTCATCCGCGCCAGCGAGCTGCCTCCGCTGCCTGCCATGCCAGCCCCGCCTTCCCTGCCGACGCCGATGGCCATCCCCACGCCGCCGGTGCCGCCCATGCCCTTGCTGCTGCACGGCCCGATGCTGCCGCGCGAGGGTGGCGTGACGACGGCGCTGCCGAGCAAGGAAATCGACGGCGTCAAGGTCAACGGCGAGCGCACGACCTGGACCCTGGAGGCCGGCAAGATCGGCAACGAGAAGCCCATCGTCAGCACGCGCGAGGTCTGGCGCAGCCCCGAGCTGATGCTGACCATCCAGAGCCGCGACGCCGACCCGCGTTCGGGCGAGCAGAACTACCGGCTGGAGAAGATCAAGCGCGGCGAGCCCGACGCCACGCTGATGAAGCCGCCGACAGCGTTCAGCGACGGGCCCAGGCGCAGCGCCAAGCCGGCAATGAAGGCGCCGAGCGCGCCGACCCGCTCGTCCTGAGGATCAGTCCGCCGCCGTCACGGGCGCCGGCACGTGTGCATGCGCCGAGGGGGCCGGCTTCAGCATGCCCGCAAGGTTGTGCGCAATGCCGGTGATGCCCTGATTGGACAGGCCGGCATCGTGCATGACCGCGTCGACCAGGGGTTTGGCGATCTGGTACTGCAGGGCCGAGTTCATGACCTGCTCGGGGAAGGTGGCACCGTTCGCGGCGCTGCCTTCCGAGCCGCCCCCCTGCCCGGGCATGCCGTTGACCTGCACGATGCGGATGGAATCGATGTTCTCCATCGGCTTGACGGCCTCGGCCAGGATGCTGGGCAGCTGCTGCAGCAACTGCGTGCGCACCTGCAGCTCAACCTGCGCGGCGGACAGCGTATTCAGCGCCTCGTTGATCGCGCGGCGGCCCTCAGCCTCGGCGATGGCGGCGGCCTGCTTGGCCTTGGCCTCGATGGTCAGCGCCTCGGCGCGGTCGATTGCCGCTTCCTTCTCGGCCGAGGCCGAGACCTTGACCGCGATGGCGTTCTGCTCGGCGTCCTTGCTGGCCTCGATCAGCTGGATGGCCTTGTCGCGCTCGGCCACGGCCACCTGGCGCGCGGTGTTGACGGTTTCCTCGGCCTTCACCGCTTCGGCGCGCGCCAAGTTGGCGGCGGCGTCGGCTTCCGATTGTTCTCGCGACTTGGTGGCGATGGCGATCTGCGTGTCCTGCCGCGCGATCTCGACCTGCTTGCGCTGCTCAGCGCGCTTCATCTCGGTCTGGCGCTCCTGCTCGATCTCGCGCGTCTGGATGACCAGCGTCTTCTCGATCTCGGCCGCCTTGATCTCACGCTCGGCCTCGATGCGGCGCTGGCCCACCTGGCGCTCGGCCTCGATCTTGACCGTCTCGGCCTCACGGTGGCGCTCGGCCTGCTGCGACGCGATCTGCGCGGACTGCTCCGCGCGCGCCATCTCGATCTCGCGCTTCTGCGTCAGCGACGCGAACTCCTGGTCCTTCTCGATGGTCAGTTTCAGGCGCGAGGCTTCGAGGTTCTTGGTGCGCACCTGCACCTCGGTGTCCTGCTCGACGTCGTTGCGCTGCTTGCGGCGCGCCTCGGTCTGCTCGGTCAGCCGCGTCAGGCCCTCGGCGTCGAAGGCGTTGTTGGGGTTGAAGAACTGCTTGTCGGTCTGGTCCAGGCTGGTCAACGAGACGGATTCCAGCTCCAGGCCGTTCTTCTCCAGGTCTTCCGCCACGGCGTTCTGCACCGCCTGCACGAAATCGCGGCGCTTGTCCTGCAGCTCCTGGATGGTCATGGTCGCGGCCGTGGCGCGCAGGCTGTCGACGAACTTGTCTTCGACCAGCGCCTTCAGCTCGTTGGGGCTCATCGTGCGCGCACCCAGCGTCTGCGCTGCCGTGCTGACGGCCTCTTCGGTCTGCTTCACGCGCACGAAGAAGGCGGCCGTCACGTCGACGCGCATGCGGTCCTTGGTGATCAGGCTCTCGCGCTCGCGGCGCAGCACTTCGAGTTTGAGCGTGTTCATATTGACGAGCACGCGCTCGTGGAACACCGGCAGCACGATGGCGCCGCCGTCCATGATGACCTTCTGGCCACCGAGGCCGGTGCGCACGAAGGCCAGCTCCTTGGTGCTGCGCTTGTACAGCCGCGCGAACACGAAGCCGATGGTCAGCAGGCCCAGCAGGCCGATGCCGGCGATGGCGGAGATTTCGATCAGGTTGTCCATGTCTTCTTCAACTCCCTTGTTGTCAGATCAGGTTCGGATGCGGGTTCGCGATGCAGCGGTAGAAGGCTCCGGCCTTGCGCACGATCAGTATCTGCGCGCCTTCTTCAAACACTTCGTCGTCCAGGTCGGGCTCGACCATCAGGTAGTGGATGCGCCCATGCGCATCACGCACCCGCGCCTGCGCCGCCAGCCCGCGGCGCGCCGCACCGCCGCTGACGACACCGCCGCGGCCCACCAGCGACTGCTCGCTGACCGCACTGGTCTCGTCGCGCGGAATGATGTGAGCCACCAGCGACCCCAGGCCGCGCACCGTCGCCAGCCCGGGTGGCACGGCCAGCAGACCCGCCAGCCAGGCGGGCAGGAAGCCACCGCCCAGGTTGAACGCCACCTTCTGCAGCGCATAGCCGAACAGCGCATAGCCCAGCAGGAAGAGCAGCAGCAACACCAGCGCCGGCACGCGGCCCAGGTGCAGCCAGCCGAGCACGCGGTCCAGGCCGGACTCGGGCATGGCGTGCGGCAGCAGGTCGTCGAGGACGTTGCTGGGGCTGAGCGCGACCAGCATGCCCAGGCCCTCCAGCAGCGCGATGGCCACGATCAGCGCCACGGCGACGCCGAAGGGCAGGGTCTCGGGCGAGGTGAACAGGTTCATCGAGATGTTCCCGGGTTGCGGACGGGCAGGAGTGTCATGCCTGGCCGACCCTGATCTGCGCCAGTCGCTCGGCGATCTTGTGGTCGCGCACCATGGTCTCCAGCTCGCTCAGGCGGGCCGCCTGGTCGAGCGTCCCCGCGCGCTGGGTGCCGTCCAGGCCGGTCTGGCGTTGGTAGATCTTGTCGAAGGCGTCCGTCACCTTTCCCAGGCGCTGCTCGACGTTCGACTGGCCAACCGGCTGGGCGGCCGACTCCGTCGCCGCGCGGCTCTTGCGGAAGTCCGCCAGCGCGGCCTGCATCTCGCGCTTCTTGGCCAGCAGCGCGGCCGTGAAGCCCTGCAGCTCCTGCTCCTGGCGGGCCAGGTCGGCCAGCGTCGCCTCCAGCACGGGGATCTGCGCCTCGATATCGAGCTGGCGCGACACGGCGGCCCGCGCCAAATCCTCGCGCTGCGTGGCCAGGGCCTGAGCGATCTGGTCGCTCAGCTCCTCGTGGCTGCGGTTGAGCTTGGCATGCTGCTGCTGGGCCAGGTGGCGGTTGGCACTGACCATGCCAAGTTCGTGGCGCACCTCGTCGATGACGCCGTCGGCCTCGCGGATGGCCTGCTCCATAGCAGCATGCGGGTTGATGTCCTCGATCTTGTCCAGCAACGCATGCATGCCACCGGCGATCACGCGGCCCACACGGGTCTTCAGGGAATCGGCCATCTCAAGCTCCTTTGGCGGTGTTGGGGACGTTCAGGGTCGAGGCGATCTCGACGGTGGCGCCGAGGTGGCGGCGCACCACCTCAGGGTCGAAGGCATGGGCGGCGCTCGTCGTGGCCTGGCGCAGCAGCGATTCGCTCAGCAGCGCCGCGCGGCGCACCAGCGCGTCTTCCAGCTTGACGGCGTCCGCGGCGGTTTGCGGCGCGCTGCTGATGACGAGGGCCATCAACGTCGTGACCTGCTCCACCAGCAGGTTCAGCACCTCGGAATGCTGGCCTTCGCTGCCCTCGATGCGCACCAGCGCCTCGCGCAGCCGGTGCGTCAGCTCCCGCGCCCAGCCATGGGCGGCGACGTAGTCAAACGCGCCGTCATGCTGGCGCTTGAGCTGGCCCAGCAGCACGCGCAGCTTGTCGCTGTTCGTCGTGGCGCCGTCCACCTGCAGCTGCGCGAGCCAGAGATAGAGGTCGCTGGGGATGCGAGCCGACAGCGGCTCCATCGTGATCGTCTGCGTCGCCATGCGGCACCGCCTTCAAATGAGTTCCAACGAACACGAATGTATTCGTTTGAATTCATTTGTCAACAGCCCGTCTTCGCGGGCGCAGAACGAGCCGGCTAGGCGGCGTCCAATATCTGGCTGAAGAACTTCTCCCCGCTGACGCGCGGCTTGTACGCCGACACGGCCTTGGCAATCGCTGCGATGTGGTCCGGCGTCGTGCCGCAGCAGCCGCCGGCGATGTTCAGGAAGCCGGCCTTGGCGAACTCGCCCACCAGGCGGGCCGTCACGTCCGGCGTCTCGTCGAAGCCGGTGTCGCTCATCGGGTTGGGCAGGCCGGCGTTGGGGTAGCAGCTGACCGCCACGTCGCCCGCGACCTTGGACAGCTCCTCGATGTAGGGGCGCATCAGCGTGGCGCCCAGCGCGCAGTTCAGGCCGATGGCGATGGGTCGCGCATGGCGCACCGAGTGCCAGAAGGCGGTGACCGTCTGGCCCGACAGGATGCGGCCGGAGGCGTCCGTCACCGTGCCTGAGACGATGACGGGCAGGCGCTCGCCGGTGTCTTCCATCAGCTCGTCCAGCGCAAAGATGGCGGCCTTGGCGTTCAGCGTGTCGAAGATGGTCTCGACGAGGAAGAGGTCGCAGCCGCCTTCCAGCAGGCCCTTGGCCTGCTCGTAGTAGGCGGCGCGCAAGGTGTCGAAGTCGACGTTGCGGGCGCCGGGGTCGTTGACGTCGGGGCTGATGGACGCGGTGCGCGGCGTGGGGCCGAGCGCGCCGGCCACGTAGCGGGGCTTGTCGGGCGTCGAGTACTTGTCGCAGGCCGCGCGGGCCAGCTTGGCGGCCTCGACGTTCATCTCGTAGGCCAGGCTGGCCAGGTCGTAGTCTTCCTGAGCGACGGTGGTAGCGCCGAAGGTGTTGGTCTCGATGAGGTCGGCGCCGGCGGCGAGGTATTGCTCGTGGATCTCCAGCAGCACGTCGGGCCGCGTGAACATCAGCATCTCGTTGTTGCCCTTCAAGTCCTTGTGATGGTCCTTGAAGCGCTCGCCGCGGTAGTCGGCCTCGGTGAGCTTGTAGCGCTGGATCATGGTGCCCATGGCGCCGTCGAGCACGGCGATGCGTTGCTGGAGCAGGACTGGCAGGCCTTGGGCGCGGGTGTAGGCGATGGGCTTCATGGTGCGGCAATTCTCGCAGCCCGGGCGATGGCCTCGCCCAGCTGGGCACATGAGGCGGTGCCACCGAGGTCGGGCGTCTTGGGCGCGGCGGGGTCGGCCAGCACGGCCTCGATGGCCGACATGACGGCATCGTGCGCGGCGCGGTGGCCGAGGAAGTCCAGCATCATGGCCCCCGCCCAGACTTGGCCGATGGGGTTGGCAATGCCTTTGCCGGCGATGTCGGGGGCTGAACCATGCACCGGCTCGAACAGGCTGGGCCACTCGCGCGTCGGGTTCAGGTTGGCCGATGGGGCGATGGCGATGGTGCCGGTGCAGGCCGGGCCGAGGTCGGACAGGATGTCGCCGAACAGGTTGCTGGCGACGACCACGTCGAAGTGCTGCGGCCGCTGCACGAAGTGGGCGCAGAGGATGTCGATGTGGAACTTGTCGACCGCCACCCCGGGGAACTGCGCGGCCATGGCTTCGACGCGCTCATCCCAGTAGGGCATGGTGATGGCGATGCCGTTGCTCTTGGTGGCGGACGTGAGCTTGGCGCGCGGCCGCGACGCCGCCAGCTCGAAGGCAAAGCGCAGCACGCGGTCGACGCCGATGCGGCTCATGACCGTCTCCTGCAGCACGATCTCGCGATCGGTGCCGGCATACATGCGGCCGCCAACGCTGGAGTACTCGCCCTCGGTGTTCTCGCGGACGATCCACATGTCGATGTCGCCGGGGCCGCGTCCCGCCAGCGGCGAGCGAACGCCGGGCAGCAGCCGCGCCGGGCGCAGGTTGACGTACTGATCGAACTCGCGGCGGAACTTCAGCAGCGAGCCCCACAGGCTGACGTGGTCGGGCACGGTGTCCGGCCAGCCGACGGCGCCGAAGAAGATGGCGTCGTGGCCGCCGATCTGTGCCTTCCAGTCGTCCGGCAGCATCTGGCCATGCTGCTCGTAGTAGCGGCAATGCGCGAAGTCGAACTCGTCGAAGCGCAGCGGCAGAGCGAAGCGCTCGGCCACCGCGCGCAGTACGCGCAGCCCCTCGGGCATGACCTCCTGGCCAATGCCGTCGCCGGCCATCACCGCAATCTTCTGCATCACTTGTCGTCCTTGTCGAAGAATTCGGCCGCCTCAGCCAGCACCACGTCGGGCGCTTCTTCGGCGATGTAGTGGCCGCTGTCCACGGCGCGGCCGCTGACGTTGTCGGCGGCAGACTGCCAGAGCTTGAGCGGTGCGAAGCAGCGGCCGACGACGCCGTTCGCGCCCCACAGCACGCGCAGTGGCTGAACGACGCGCCGGCCGGCGGCACGGTCGCTGCGGTCATGGTCGAGGTCGATGCCCGCGCTGGCGCGGTAGTCGGCGCAGATGGCCGCGGCCGTGCCGGGCCTGGCGATGCACCGTTCGTACTCGGTCCAAGCCTCGGGTGCGAAGAATGCGCCGCCACGCCGACCCATGCCGTCGCGCAGATAGGCCAGCGGGTCGGCGTGGATGAGGCGCTCGGGCAGCGGCGCCGGCTGGATCAGGAAGAACCAGTGCCAGTAGGCGCGCGAGAAGGTCTCCGTCGTGCCCTCGTACATGGCCAGCGTGGGCGCGATGTCGAGCAGCAGCAGCCGCGCGACGGCCTGCGGATGGTCCAGCGCCAGCCGGTGCGCGACGCGCGCGCCGCGGTCGTGGGCCAGCACGTCGAAGCGACCGTGGCCAAGCGACTGCATCAACGCCATCGCGTCGAGCGCCATCTCGCGTTTGGCATAGGCGGCGCTGCCCTCGCCCGCCAGCGGGCGGTCGCTGTCGCCATAGCCGCGCAGGTCCATTAGCACGACGCGCCGCGTTCGCGCCAGCACCGGCGCCACGCGGTGCCACATCGCCATCGTCTGCGGATGGCCGTGCAAAAGAAGCAAGGGCGGCCTGCCGGAATCCAGCGGGCCGCCCTGGCGGGCAAACAGCGTGACACCGTCACGCTGGATGGTTAGAGATTGAAAGCCGGCCCACATGGTGGGCCGATTCTGTCAGGCCGTGCGCAGGAAGTAGAGGTTGGCGCCGCCGCGGGCCAGCAGCACGAAGCCGCGCAGCGCGGGGATGTAGCGCAGGCGGTTTTGCAGACCACCGCTGCTGGTCGCCGCGATCTTGACGCTGCCCGGACCGACGCTGAGCACACTCATGTCCCACGTATTGCCGTCGTTGGGCTGGATCACATAGACACGGCCGGCGGCATCACCCTGGCCGCTGTAGAACAGGAAGCGGTCGTTGTCCATGTCGTAGTCCATGCCGGCATAGCTCGGCTTCTCGGCCAGCCATTGCGTCAGCGCGGGGCTGGGGTTGAAGCTGACTGAAACCTGCGGTCCGCCGCTCAGCGGCACACGGCTCGCTTGCAGGCGCTGCGGATCGAATCCCTGTCCATCGCCCCACTGCAACGTGAAGAGCTGATTGCGACGCGCGTCGACAGCCATGGGCCAGCGTGCCGAGTCGCCGCTCGGATTGGCGACAAGGTCTGTCCACTTCCGATCCACGGGCGACCACTTCTTCAGCCAAGTACTGATGATTTCACCGGTGGAGCGAATCTGCCCGGCGCCGTAATAGCCCGCCGGCATATCGGCCCAGGTGCCGGCCGGATCCCATTTGTTGGTGTCCAAGTTGAATCCATCGACCTTGGGAAATGCCCAGGCGGACCCATAGTTGCCATAGGACCCGAACAACATCAACCGATTGACCTGCGGCACAAAGTGCAGCGAGCTGTAGAGATGGCGTGACGATGGCAGGCCGTCGGTGTAGTAGGCCACGTTCGCCTGGACCGCCTTGCTGGCGGCCGCGCGCACGATCCAGCTTGGCGTATCGGCAGCCAGTGACAAGGAGACAACGCGGTTATCCGCCGAATCGCCATGCCCGCCGGCCGCCGCGATCAGCAGCTCGTTGGTCAGTTCGTTGACCGCCATGCCGCTGAAGGCATCGACCGCAGCGCCGCCGGCACCCGCTGTACCGGGAATCTCGAACCATTCGCCGACCGGCTTGCCAGACATCCAAGCCGGCGTGATCCGAGCCGGCGCCACCGACCAAACCGGTGCAGTGTGGAAGGCGTCGCGCAGCGCGGCGTAGTTGCTCGCCGAGGTCAAGCGCTGATAGGCCGTGGCCGCACCGGTCACGCCATGACGCACGGCATAGCTCAGCGCCGGCATCAAGTTGCCCCACATTGCGCGCTCGCCCGGCATGATCTCGGCAGCCAGTTGGCCTTCGACCTTGCCGAACCAGCTCGGCTGACTGGCGTAGGTGCTGGCATAGACGGCGGCTTCGTTTGGATGCCACGGCCCCTTGCCGCCCTGGAAGTCCGGGGCGGAGACAGGGGAGATGCTCATCGTGTACGGCGCACCGTTCACATACCAGAACCCACTGGCGGAGCCCAGGCGCATGACGACGCTGCGCGCCTTCCAGCGGAAGAAGGCTTCATGCTTGCTTGCCACGGCCGCTGGAAGAGGCAGCCCCAGGCTGAGCGAGAAACCCCAGGCCGCCGTCACGAAGTCCTGCATCCAGGGCGCATCGAAGTACGGGCCGCTGCTGTTGTAGCTTTCCCCTTGCACCCAACCGTAAGGATTGTTGGGCTGGGCAACATAGACGGCGTGATAGTTGTCGATGTTGGCCTGGACGCTGCCCAGGAACTCCCCACGCATCACGCTCTCACTGTCGGGCGTCACGTTCAGAGCCATTGCCAACGCGCGCCACTGCCACGCTGCAGAGCGAACCTGCCAGGCGCCGGCACAGGACTGCACCAGACCCAGCGCACCGCGACGCAGTGCATCGTTGTCGCCCTTGCCCAGGTAATTGGCCGTGGCAACGAACTGCACCAGCTCCATGAAATAGAACCGGCCCGTCACGAGATAGGCCATGTAGCCCACAGCAGGGCTGTGCGCACAATCCCAGCCGGGCGCACCGGTTCCGGTCGGTTTGGGCGTGTACTGGCTGCGTGTCGAGCCGCCCTGGTCGCCGAAGGCGCTGCCTTCAGGGTTCAGGGCCAGGTTGGGGTGCTGCGAAAAGCGGATCGGTCGCTGCGTCTTCTCGTCCCGATAGTGCACGGCGTAGCGGCCGGCCGCAAAACCATTGCGCACCACCGCGCCATAGGTGGCGGCGCTTTCGCAGGTCAGGTAGAGCGCGTCGTGCTGCGGCAGCAGGCCGATCGGGGCTTGATAGCCCGGCGAGCGCATGCTGTCGTTGAAATAGACGATGTTGGCCTTGGCCAGCGGCGTGTAAGTCGTCGCAAGCGCCTGTGCGATGCCCGCATTCGCATCCACCCTCGCGCTATACGTCGGCACCTGCTCGGTCGCCTGCAGATACGCCAGGTCATGCCGCGGCGTCACATCCGGGTCGGTGGCCAGCCAATACGACAGCGCCGCGCCGTTGATCAACGGCGTGCGGCAGTGGTGGGGCAGGTCGATGGCTGCGGAGAAACGCTGCGTGCCGTTGATCTTGAAGGTGTACGTCGCCGACTTGTTCGTCGGGCCTGCCACCATCAAATAGCCGTTTTCGATCCAGGGCAGCACCTCGACGGCACCGCCGGCGAACAGGCGCACCTCCAGCCAGGCCACCAGGTGGGCATCGCTACCCACCGGCTTGCGGAAGACCCAGGACGACATCTGCGCACCGCTGACCCAGTTGGCCTGCGGTGCGTCCCAGTCGGCTGCGCCGAAGCTGGCAATGCCCAGCGCACCGGCACCGACCTCGGCCGTGATGCCGGTCTTCTTCAGGTCAGCCAGCGTCAACGGTGAAATGACTCGCGTGTCCGCGGCGATGCGGCGCAGGCGGATCGTCGACAGCACGTTCGCCGTGAGATCGGCAAAACCGGCGAGCTGGGCAAACTTCAGCGAACCGTCGGGCCAGGTCGTACGCGGCGTGACCTGCAGGTTCGCCAGGTTCGAACCCACCGAACTGCCGGCGGGGATGTCGCCGCGCTTGAAGGCGAAGCCCAGGCTGAAAGGCGCCTTGACCTGGGTCTTGGGGCTCAGCAGGCTGAACTGCATGGCACCGGTGAACAGGCCCAGCGTGGTCGCGGGAGCCGCTGGGGCCGGTGCAGGAACGGGCGCGGGTGCAGGAGCCGGCTTGGCCGGCGTGGTCGGCAGTGGGCGCAGTGCGGTCGCGGAAGCGGTCGCCTCTTCCGCTGCGACCGCTTCACCTCCACCACCACAACCCGCCAAAGGCAGGGTGCCGCCAAGTGCGGCTGAGTACTGAAGAAACTTACGGCGTTGGGGGTCTGTCATGGCAAAGCAATCCTTAGCAGCGCATATCGCTGCACTTCGGTACTAGGGGGGGCCTAGGTGGCGGAGCGGATTCTGACGGCGCGCTTTGAAGTGACCGTCGCGAAACGTTACGGGCGCGGGATTGCCTGGCGGTATAAGTTTGCGTTATGCAATGCGCCCGCCAACTCGCTTGTCGCGGACCGCGCCGGTCCAAACAATCCCAGCCCTCTTCTCCTCTGAAATCATCGTGATGAAGCCCTTGTCCACCGCCCTCGTCGCGCTGTCCCTCATGGCCGGCGCCACCCTCGCCGATGCCCAGGGCAAGCCGTTGATTTACTGTGCTGACGCGAGCCCGGAAGGCTTTGACCCCGGTTTGTGGGACAGCGCCAGCACCAACACCGTCAGCGCGCAGATGTTCGACGGCTTGCTGGGCTTCAAACGGCCAACGACCGAACTGGCGCCCAAGCTCGCCACCAGCTATGAGATCGCGCCCGACGCCAAGAGCGTGACGTTCAAACTGCGCGAGGGCGTGAAGTTCCACAGCACGCCCTGGTTCAAGCCGACGCGCGATTTCAACGCCGACGATGTGCTGTTCACATTCCAGCGCTTCATCGATCCAAATCATCCGTTCAACAAGGCGTTTCCCGCCAACTTCATCTATCCGCAGAACCTTGGCCTGGCCAAGCTGATCGCGGGAATCGACAAGCTCGATGACCGCACAATTCGTTTCCGGCTCCACCAGCCCAACGTGACCTTTGTCGCGAACTTCGCCTTCGCCTGGGCGGGCATCCATTCAGCCGAGTACGCCGCACAGCTGCTGAAAGACGGCAAGGCGTCCCAGATCAACATCCAGCCTGTCGGCGCGGGGCCGTACCAGTTCAAGAGCTATGCCAAGGACGACGTGCTGCGCATGACGGCCCACCCGGGCTACTGGGGCGGCAAGCAACCCACCTCGGCCCTGGTCTTCAGCATCAGCCGCGAGCCGAACGTGCGGGTACAGAAGATCGCCGCTGGCGAATGCCACGTGACGGCGGCCATCCGCGATGTCGATGTCGCCTCGCTGGCAGGCAATGCCAACGTCAACATCGAGAAGATCCAGGCGCTCAACATCTCCTACCTGGCCTTCAATCTGAAGAAGCCGCCTACCGACAAGCGTGAAGTGCGCGAGGCGCTGGACATCGCCATCGATCGCGACGCCATCTTCAAGGCGCTGTTCCCGCGCGGCGACGCGATGCAGGCGGTCAGCGCTTTCCCGCCGGCCATTCCCGGCTACAACAAGAAGCTCAAGAACGAGTTCGACCCCGCCAAGGCCAAGGCCCTGCTTGCCAAGGCCGGCTTTGCCAAGGGCTTCGAGATCGACCTGTGGGCCCTGCCCGTCACGCGGCCGACCAACCCCAACGGCCAGCTGATGGCCCAGCTCATCCAACAGGACTGGGCCAGGATCGGCGTCAAGGCCAACATCAAGACCTTCGAGTGGGGCGAGTACCTCAAGCGCGCCAACAACGGCGAGCACAACGTCTACATGAGCGGCTGGAGCGGCGAAACCGGCGATGCGGACGACTTCCTGACGCCCAACCTGAGCTGCGCGGCCAACAAGGCCGGCGGCATCAAGTTCTGCAATACAGAGTTCGAGAAGCTCATCGACGAGGCGCGCGCCACGCCCGATCAGGCCAAGCGCCTGGCCATGTACGAGAAGGCCCAGGAGATCTTCAAGCGCGAGCGGCCCTGGATCACGATGGCGCATTCGACCGTGTACATCCCGGTCCGCAAGGATGTGGTGGGGTTCAAGATGGCACCGAATGGGTCCGTCGACTTCGAGGGCGTGTACAGGAAGTGACGCTGCGAAAAATGCAATCACAGCGGCACAGAGAGCAATTCATTTGCTCCGTGCCTCTGTGGCTCCGTGGTTGCCTTTGAATTCACTCATGCGCCTCAGACACATCGAAGTCTTCCACGCCATCATGCAGGCCGGCACCATCAGCGGTGCCGCCCAGCTGCTGCACATCTCCCAGCCCGCCGTCACCAAGGTGCTGCAGCACTGCGAGCTGCAGCTCGGCATGGCACTGTTCGACCGCGTGCGCGGCAAGCTCTACCCGACGCCCGAGGCGCAGCGCCTCTTCGTCGAGATCGACAAGCTCAACCGCGACCTGGTCGGCATCCGGCGCCTCGCGGCCAACCTCAAGAGCGGTGAGAGTGAGCAGGTGCGCCTCGTCGCCACACCGGCACTGGCGACCGCCATCGTGCCCGCCGCGATGACGCCCTGGTGCAAGGCCTACCCCAACGCCAGCTGCTCGCTGGCCACCCACCACACGCGCGAGATCGTGTCGGCCCTGCTGCTCGGTGAAGCCGACCTGGCCCTGTCGCTGCAGGACCCGCGCCATCCGGGCATCAAGGCCGAGCCGATTGCCAGCGGCACGATGGTGGCGCTGTGCCCGCTCGGCAGCCCGGAAGCTCAAGCGACGGGGCCGCTCAGCCTCGCGGACATTCGCACCGAGATCGTCGGCCTGCAAAGCGACGACCCGCTCTCCGGCCTGCTGCACCATGCCGGCGAAGCCCTGGGCCAACCGCTGGCCAGCCGCATCACCGTGCAGACCTACCAGCTCGCGCGCGCCCTCGTCGAGGCCGGCGTCGGCATGACCCTGGTCGACCCGTTCACCGCCGCCAGCGCAGACCCCGCCAAGGTGCGCGTGCGGCCACTGGCGCCTGCCGTGCCGGTGCAGCTCTATCTGCTCAGCGCGGCCAGTGCGCCGCTCGCCCAAGCCTCGCGCCGCCTCGTCAAATTCATCACCGCCGCGGCGCACGAGCATCTGGCGAGACTGCCTTGAACGCCCTTCCCATCGAAGACATCGCCGGCCACCTCGACTTCCGGCGCCTGGCCACGCTGAGCCACGGCATCGCTGTCGACCTTCGCTATGCGACCACCGACAACTTCGTCGGCCATTCCGTGTACGACGGCATCGACTGCCACTGGCTGCGCCGCGAGGCCGCCGATGCGCTCGAACAAGCCGCCGCCTGGCTGCAAGCGCGTCGCCCCGGCTACCGCCTGCTGGTGCTGGATGCGCTGCGCCCGCAACGCGTTCAGCAGCGCCTGTGGGACGAGCTGCAGGGCACGCCGCTGACGATGTACCTCGCCCACCCCGAGCGCGGCTCCATCCACAGCTTTGGCATGGCGGTGGACCTGACGTTGCTGGACCCCCAGGGCCGCGAGGTCGCCATGGGGTCAGGTTTTGATGAGATGACGCTGGCGTCGCATCCTGATCACGAGGCCGAGCACCTCGCGCTCGGTGTCCTCAAGCCCGAGCACCTCATCGAGCGCGGCTGGTTGCGCGCCGCCATGCGCGAGGCGGGCTTTCATGGCATCACCACCGAGTGGTGGCACTTCGACTTCGGCGACCGGATAGCGGTCCGCCGGGATCTGCCGCGGGTGCTCTAAAGCCTCTTCTGCATGAAGACGCTCAAGGGGTCGTCGGCATAGCTGCCGAACGGCCCACAGCGCTCGAAGCCAACGCGGGCGTACAGGCCCAACGCCTCGGGTTGGAAGGGGCCTGACTCCAGCGTGAGCAGGCGGCAGCCGCGGGCGATCGCCTCGGCCTCCAGCAAGACCAGCATCCGCTGCGCCAGCCCCTGACCGCGTGCGGTCGGGCTGACAAACATGCGCTTGAGTTCACCGAACTCGGCGCCCAGAACGACGGCCCCGCAGCCCACCGCCTGCCCCGCCGCGTCTCGGGCCACGGCGAAAAGCACCTCCGGCTGCATCAACGCGGTCAGATCCAGCGCATGCCGGCTTTCCGGTGGGTAGAGGGCATCCTGATAAGCATCCAGCTCAGCAATGAGGGCGATGACCTCGGCCTGGTCTGGCGATTCAAAAGCGATGTGCAGGGTCATGTCGTGCAACGGCGGGTGGTCAAGGCGTGCGCCGCTCGGCCGCGAGGCGCTCCAGCACCGGCCTGATGCCCGCGCCTTCGCTGATCTGCGGATTGGAATAGCCGTCGCTCTTGCCGGCCTCCTGCTCGCGCACCTCGATGACCTTGCGCGCGGCCGCATGCGCTTCGCTGAAGGACCGGGTCTTGCGCAGCGCCTCCTCGTACATGGCGCGGCCGAAGAAGGTCAGCTCCGAGCGCTTGCCACAGCCGTAGGAGGTGTTGTCGGCATCGGCCGCCGTCATCACCAGCGTGCCGTCACCCGCCAGCGGCGCCACCCAGCTGCCCGAGTAGCAGGCCGACACCGAGATCACGCGCCAGCGCACGCCGGCCTCGTCCAGCCAGCGCTTGAGCAACTGCGGCGTGACCGGCTCGGTCTGCAGCGGCCAGGTGTGGGTGGCCAGCTTGCCATCGGCGCCGCCATGCGAAGTCATGTGAAGGAAGAGCACGTCATGCTCGCGGTCCATCAACGCGGCCATGCGCGCGATGGTCTTGCGCAGGTTCAGCGGCGTGGCCCAGGGCAGGGTCATGCCCGTCGCGGGGTTGACCACCAGTTCCACCAGCCGGCCCTCCGCGTCAAAGCGCTCGCGCAGGGTCTCGGCGACCACGGCGCTTTCGCGCATGAAGACGTCTTCGGATGCATAGGGCGCATAGGTCAGCGCATACATGTTCACGCGACCCGGGCGCGGTGGTTGCAGCGCGTCCAGCGCCTGGGCGAGCAGCGCCGGCTGGGCGCTGACGATCTCGTCGGTCAGCGGCAGCGCGGCCTCGGCCTCGGCCTGACCCTCGGCGGTCGGTTCGGCCCACCACAACACCGTCGGCGCGAACCAGCCGCTGAGCGCCAGCGGCACCGGCACCAGCAGCAACACCGCACCGCGCGCAGCAGCCGACCCGGCGAAGCGCCACAGCAGCCGGATCTGCATGAGCGCCGTCCAACTGATCGCCACCAGCCAGCTGACCCAGTGCAGGCTGGCCGGCCAGTCCGCCGTCGGGCCCCACACCGCGCCGTGGACCAGCGCCAGGGCGCCTTCGCCCAGGCTCAGCACCAGGGTCGCGCTCCACAGCAGTGCCATCAGCGTCGCTGCCGTCAGCCGCGGCGCATCGCTGCCGCTTGCCGAGCGCGCCACGACCCAGCACAGCCAGGCGATGACGGCGACGTCGATCCAGCCACTCAGCAAGCCCGTCCACAGCGGCCTGGCGGCCTCGTCGGCCAGCGCCCATTGCAGGCCGAATGCGAGCACATAGCCGGCCAGCACCAGCAGCGCCAGAGTCAGCGGCCGCGCGGCCAGGTCCTGCCATCGCGGCGCCCGAAACACCAGCACCCGCGCGCCTTCCAGCAGCCATGCGCTGCGCCCGCGCGCGGGCCTGTCATCTTGCGGCGCAGCCGTCGGCAACGGCGCCTCGGTTCCTTCATCCATTGCAGCTCTCCCGGGCGGGATCCTATCGACGTGCCTCGCCGATGCGCTCGAAACGCGGCCGCACGATGCCGTCGACCGCGAGTGTGCCGGTGAACATGTCGTAAGGCCGCACCCACCAGCCGCTGTCGTTGTAGAGCGGCCGGTAGACGACCACCACCTCCAGCGTCTCGCTGTGGCGGGCCACGGCGAGCACCTCGTACTCGCCGCCCTTGTAGTGGCGGTAGCGGCCGGGGGCCAGCGGGGGCAATGCAGGCAGGTCAGGATTCATGCTCGCATTGGAACGCAGCCACGCCGTTGGCCGTCAGCGCGCACACAATGCCGCGCACGGTCGTCGAGTCCACGCGGCCATGTATGCGGTGAGCTTTCCACCCCTGACTGATGCACGCGCCATGAACCCGTCCCGCCGTCAACTACTCCACTTCAGCGCAGCCGCCACCGGCGCGCTGGCAGCGGCCCAACCCGCCCGCGCTGCGTCGACGCCGCTGCTGGCGCCGCGGCTGCGCGCTGGCGACACCCTCGGCCTGGTCAGCCCGGCCAATGCCACCTTCGAGCGCGAGCCCCTGAGGATCGCCATCGAGTCGCTGCAGGCCCTGGGCTTCAAGGTCAAGCCGGGCCAGCATGTCGCCGCCCGGCGCGGGCCGTTCGCCGGCACCGACGCCCAGCGCGC
The DNA here is from genome assembly GCF_001425165.1 of Pelomonas sp. Root405. GTDB lineage: Bacteria > Pseudomonadota > Gammaproteobacteria > Burkholderiales > Burkholderiaceae_C > Pelomonas. Next base: position 42,695 of record NZ_LMDU01000001.1, on the reverse strand, counting down.
CGCCGACGTCAACGCGATGTTTGCCGACGACTCGGTGGCCGGCATCCTGGCCATGACCGGGGGCTCGGGCTGCAACCGCATCGTCGACAAGCTGGACTACGCGCTGATCCGCCGCAAGCCGAAGTTCTTTGGCGGCTTCAGCGACCTGACCAGCCTCGTCAACGCCATCCACCGTCAGACCGGCCTGGTCGCCTTCCACAGCCCCGTGGCCGTGTCGGAGTGGAACGACTTCTCGGTGCAGAGCTTCAAGAGCATCGTCATGAATGCCGAGGCGGCCGTGTTGCGCAACCCCGTCGTCAAGCCGGCCGACGACCTCGTCGTGCGCGAGGAGCGCATCACGACGATCCGCGCCGGCAAAGCGCAGGGTCCGCTGGTGGGCGGCAACCTGACCGTGCTGGCCTCGCTGGCCGGCACGCCCTACTTCCCGGACTGCCGCGGCGCCATCCTGTTCCTGGAAGACATCAACGAATACATCTACCGCATCGACCGCTGCCTCTCCACGCTGCGCCTGACGGGCGCGTTAGGCCAGTTGGCCGGCGTCGGGCTCGGTCGCTTCACCAAGTGCGAACCCGGCGACGGCTACGGCAGCCTGACGTTGGACGAGGTGTTCGACGACTACTTCCTGCCGCTGGGCGTTCCCGTCTTCCGCGGTGCGGCCATCGGTCACATCAAGCGCAAGCTGACCGTGCCGGTGGGCGCCATGGCGGAGATCGATGCCGACGCGGGCGCGCTGCGGCTGCTCGGGCCGGCTGTGGCCTGAGCCCTAGGCTGCCGTTGCGCGCTGCGGCAGCGCCTCGGCGCTGGCCATCTTCAGGAAGGCTTGCGCCGCAGGTGACAGCTTGTCGCGGTCCAGCATGGCCAGCGCCACCCGCCGGGGCACGGCGGGCCGCAGCGGGCGGTAGGTGACGCCGGGCCACGCGTCCGGCAGCGCCATGCGCACGGACACCGATACCCCCAGCCCCTGCTGCACCAGCCCCAGCACCGACAGCACCTGGGGCAGGCGAAACAGCTCCAGCGGCCGCGCACCCGCCTGCGCAAGGATGTGCGCGATCTCGTCGCCGCAGCCGGCGGCGCTTGCGATGAAGGGCTGGCCATCCAGCTGCTTGGCGCGGATGGCGGCCTCCGCGCTCAGCGGGTGGCGCTCCGGCAGCACCACCACGTACTCGTCGCTGGCGATGTGCACGGTATCGAAGCGATCCTCCGGCAGCGTCACGAAACCCAGCTCCACGCGGCGATCCACCAGCCATTGCGCAATCACGCCATCGGCTTCCTCGTCGACCCGCACCTCAACGCCGGGGTGGCGCAGGGCGAAGGCGCGCAACAGCCGCGGCAGCAGGCACAACGACGAGCTGGGCCCGAACGAGCCGATGCGCAGCAACCCCGACTTGAGGCCCTGCTCCGCCTGCACTTCCTGCCGGATGGCCTCGGCAGAGGACAGCATCGCGCGGGCATGCGGCAACAGGCGCAAGGCGCCGGCAGTGGGCACCGGCGGCGATTGGCGGCGGTCGAACAGGACCGTCCCGAGTGCCTGCTCCAGTGCCTTGATGGCATGGCTGACGGCGGACTGGCTGATGCCGAGCCGTGCGCCCGCCGCCGTGAAGCCGCCGGCTTCGACCAGGGCGACGAAGAGATCGAGCTGACCCAGGGTCATCTGCGGCGGTTGCGTCACGGCGCGGCTCCTTCATGAGGATCTGCTCATTTTGTCATCGGCGCGGATGAATGAGCATGGCCGCATGACCCAACCCGCCGACACCACGATGACCCTCCAGCCAAGCTCCCCGGACCGCCGCCTGCTGTTGCAAACGGCCGGCGCCCTGTGCGGCAGCGCACTGCTGGCCGCCTGCGCTCGCCAGCCCGGTGGCGCCAGCCCGGCAACGCAGACCGCAGGGTCGCTGGACGTCCTGCTCGATGGCTGGACGGAGGAGCTGCTGACCGAGGCGCCGCATGAAGCCACGGCCCTGGGCCTCGATGTCGGCTCGCGGGCAGCCTTGCGCGGGCGCTGGCCGGACCGGTCTGTCGACGCCGCGCCGCGGCAATCCAGGCGCTACACGGCGGCGTTGAACCGCCTGGCCGGCGTGCCCCGAGCCGCCCTGAACACGCAGGCGGCCGCCACGCTGGAAGCCGCGCGGTTCACGTTGACGCGCGCCCAAGAAGGGGCGGCGTTCGCGTACGGCGACCAGGGCGTCATGGCGACGCTGGCCCAGGAGTGCACGCCCTATGTCATCAACCAGATGATCGGGCTGGCCCTGAGCGGGCCGCAGTTCCTGGCAACACAGCATCCGCTGCGCACGGCGGACGACGTGGCGAGCTGGCTGGAGCGGCTGGGCAAGCTGCCCGCGCAGATCGACAACGAGACCGAACGCTTCCGGCGCGACGCCGCTCTCGGCGTCGTCGCGCCGCGCTTCATCCTGGCGACGCTGGCGAGCCAGCTCGACGGTCTGGTGACCGCAGCGCCTGAGCGCTCGCCACTGCTCGACGCCCTGGCACCTGTCGCCGCTGCGCGCGAGCGCGCGGCGGCGCTGGACCTGCTGCAAAGGCAGCTGTTGCCGGCCGTGCAACGCCAGCGCGACGCGGTGCGCGCGGCGATGCCCACTGCCAGCGAGGAGGCGGGCGTGCGGCGCCTGCCGGACGGCGAGCGCTACTACGCCTGGTCATTGCAGGTCGGCACGACCACGGGGCTGTCGGCCGAGCAAGTGCACCGCATGGGCTTGGCGCAGGCTGCCGAGATCGCCGCGCGCATGGAGCCGCTGCTGCGCGGCCAGGGGCTGACGCAGGGCGGCATCGGCGAGCGGCTGCGGGCGCTGGGCGAACGGGCGGAGCACCGCTTCGCCAATACCGACGCCGGCCGGCAGCAGGCCATCGCGTACTGCAACGAATGGGTCGCGCGCCTGCGGGCGGCGATGCCGCGATGGTCGGGCCTCGCGCTGCGGGCGCCGCTGACCGTCAAGCGCGTGCCGGCCGAGACCGAGGCCGGCGCGCCGGGTGCCTACATGGCGCCGGGCGCCCTCGACGGCTCGCGCGACGCGGCCTTCTACCTGAACCTGCGCGACACCGCGGTGTGGCCGCGTTGGACGCTGCCGACGCTGGTCGTGCACGAGACCTTGCCGGGGCATGTCTGGCAGGAGGCGCATGAAGCGGAGATCGCGCAGCGGCATCCCGTGCGTTCGTTGCTCAAGTTCAACGGCTACTCCGAAGGCTGGGGGCTGTATGCGGAGCACCTGGTGGATGAAGCCGGCTTCTATGCCGACGACCCGCTCGCGCGGCTGGGCTATCTGCAGGCGCAGCAGTTGCGCGCCACACGCCTGGTGGTCGATACCGGGCTGCATGCCTTCGGCTGGAGCCGTGAACGCGCGATGAAGACACTGGCGGACGCCACCGGCCGCTCGGCCGCGGCGGTGCAGAACGAGATCGACCGCTACTGCGTCAAGCCGGGGCAGGCATGTGGCTACAAGATCGGCCAGGCCGAGTTGCTGCGGCTGCGCCAGGGCTGGCTCGCCCGGCATGCCGCGCCCGACGCCATGGCCGCTTTCAACGACGCGGTGCTGCGTGCCGGCAACCTGCCGCTGCCGGTGCTGCAGTGGGTGCTGAACAGCTGATGCGGCCGGCCGTCAGCGTTGCCCTGCCACCCAGTTCACCAGCGCATCCAACACCGGCCGCCCCTTGACTGCAGCTTCGGGATGGTTGATGAGGGCGACGAACACCCAGGGCTTGCCGCTCGCGTCGGGCACGAAGCCGGCCAGGCCGACCGCATCGCGCAGCGTGCCGGTCTTGAGCCTCGCCTTGCCCGTCGCTGGGCCGTCCTTCAGGCGCCGCGTCAGCGTGCCGTCCACGCCTGCCAGCGGCAGCGTGCCCAGCAGCTCGGGCTGCTGCGCACCGGCATGCGCCGCGCGCAGCAGCGCGGCCAGCAGCGCCGGCGGGATGCGCTCGCTGCGCGACAGGCCCGAGCCGTTGTCCAGCACCAACCCGCGTGCGTCCAGCCCGCGGGCGGCGAACCAGTCGCGCACGACACGCTCGGCGGCGTCGCGCGTGGGCTCGCCGGGCCGGGCGGCGCGGGCGCCCAGCTGCAGGTAGACCAGCCGCGTCAAGGCGTTGTCGCTGCTCTTCATGACACTGCGCAGCACCTCGGCCAGCGGCCGGCCGCGGTGGCTGGCCAGCACGACCGCGCCGGCCGGTGCGGTGCTTTCCACGTCGCCCGCACCGAGCGTGCCGCCCAGCTCCTGCCACAGCAGCCGCACGGCGCGCGCGGTCAGCCACTGGCGGTCCAGCACATTCATGTCGCCACGCAGCTTGCAGCCGCGCGGGAAGCTGCCCAGCAGCTGCACGCGCAGCCCGTCCGCCGTCGGTTCGACACGGCTGGGTGCGAGTTTGTCGTTCCAGTCCTGGCAGCGGCTGTCGATCATCGTCAGCGCCGACGTGTCGACCTGCAGCCCGGGCAGGGCCGGCAGCGCGCGCGCCGTCACGGCATCCGCCGTCGAGGCGAACTCCAGGCTCAGCAGGCTGCCGTTGAAATGCAGGGCGTCGGGGATGACGTTGTAGGGCTGCTCGGGCGCGTCGTCGAAGGGCGGAAGGCCGATGTCGAAACGGCCGGGGTTGAACAGGCTGCGGTCGACGACGAGGCCGCCGCGGATCTCGCGCACGCCGCTCTCGCGCAACTGGCGCAACAGCCACCACAGGCTGGCCCAGTCCAGGTCCGGGTCGGCGCCGCCGCGCACGATCAAGGGGCCATCGATGACCCCGTCGACCGGCGGCGCCGCAGCCAGCAGCTCGGTGCGGCCACGATGGTTGATGCCGAGCTTGTCGAGCGCCACGACGGCCGTGACCAGCTTCATCGTCGAACCGGTGGCCATCGGGTCGTCGGCGCGGCGGGCCAGCGGCGGCCGCGACCCATCCAGCGGCTGCAGCACATAACCCAGGCTGTCGGCGGGCAGGCCGGCCTTGTCGAGCGCAGCCTGCACGGGGTCGGGCACCGAGGTGGTGGCGCAGCCCGTCAGCAGCAGCGCCATCGACACCAGCCAGGCACGCATCAGCACACCCCCAGGCGATGCGCCACCAAGCGTGCCAGGGCCACGTCTTCCAGCCCGATGCCCACGCTCTTGTAGACGACGATGTCCTGCGGTCCGCGCGAGCGCGGGCTGACGATCAGCGCGCCCAGTTCGACCAGGCGTTCGGCAGAGACAACGCCGGGTGCAGCTAGCACGATGTCACCGGCTTCCTGCTGCGCAGCGGTCAACCACTCCACGGCGACGAGGGCCGCGCGGCCCAGCAGCGTGTCGTCGAGCTCGCGGGCCGTCTTCGTGCTGGAACCCACGGCGGCGACAAAGGCGCCGGGCTTGACCAGGCCGCCATCAAACAGCGGCGTTGCCGAGCGCGTGGCGGTGGCGATCACGTCGGCCTCGGCGGCGGCGGTGACCGCATCGACCATCTTGGCCGCGATGCCGATCTGCGCCTCGATGTCCCGCGCGAAGCCTTCGCCGCCCGAGCGCGCGCAGACCAGCACGCGCTCGAAGCGGCGCACGCGGCACAGCGCCTCGGCGTGCGCGCGGCCCTGGATGCCGGCGCCGAAGATGGCCAGCGTGCGCGCCTCAGGCAACGCCAGCAGGTCCGCGGCGACGGCGCTGGCGGCGGCCGTGCGCAGGCGCGTGAACTCGTTGGCCTCCAGCGTCGCCAGCGCCGCCCCGGTCTCGGCCGAGAACAGGCTGACGAGGAAGTTGTACTTGCCGTTCCGCGCCGAATAGACCTTGGTGCCGAGCACGGCGGGCAGTTCACCGTCCCCGTCCAGGATGGCGCCCATCGCGCTGATAGCCAGCGCCGCGCCGCCCTGGCTGCTGGTCGCGCGGTGGCGGGCCAGCACCTGCGCCTGGCCGCGGCCGTGCTGGGCGAAGGCGGCGTGCAGGGCGTTGCGGGCGTCGTCGGGTTCAAGCACGGCCGCCACTTCGGCCTCGGTGATCAGTCGCATCGCGGGACTCCAGAACAGGTTGCGCGGCACTGTAGAGGGGCCGCGCGCACCGCGGCCGTGCTTTCCTGCCAGCACACATTCCCGCAGGTTATGTGCCGCGCACAAGCATTCATTGAACGGCGCGCAACACCTGGGGTGCGGCCCCCTGGGCGGGCAGGGGCGCGGCGGCGAACATCGCCGGCAATTGAATCAAAAGGAGTCGTTGCGATGAAGTTGAAGCGTCTGGTGACACAGCTGGCCATCCTCGGCCTCGGGGCTCACGTCGGTGCGGCACTTGCGCAAAACGACGGCAAGAGGCTGGAGCGCGTCGAGGTGACCGGGTCCAGCATCAAGCGCATCGCGGGCGAGGGTGCGCTGCCGGTGCAGGTCATCACGGCTGCCGACCTCAGCGGCCGCGGCCTGGTCACCGCCGAGGACATGCTGCGCCAGCTGGGCATCAACGGCACGGGCGCCGACAGCGCCATCTCCAACAACAATGTCTTCGGCTCCGACACCGACCGCCTGACCGGCGGCTCGGCCAATGCCAATCTGCGCGGCTTCGGCCCCGGCAGCACGCTGGTGCTGTTGAACGGCCGGCGCATCTCCGCCCAGGGCATGAGCGGCGGCGCGGTCGACCTGAACGCCATCCCGATGGCGGCCATCTCGCGCATCGAGATCCTCAAGGATGGCGCGTCGGCCATCTACGGCACCGACGCCATCGGTGGCGTCATCAACTTCATCCTGAAGAAGGACCTCATCGGGGCCGACATCAAGGTCGACTTCTCGCAGCCGTTGGAGTCCAGCGCCGGCACGACGCGCCGTGCCAGCCTGACGGGCGGCATGGGCTCGCTCGAGCAGGACCGTTTCAACGTGATGGGCAGCCTGTCCGTGGAGAGCAACGACGTGCTGCGCGGCCGTGACCGCGACTGGGCCAACGGCTTCCAGCCCGACCGGCGGCTGTCGCCGGACTCGTCCAGCCACCCCTTCGCCAACGTGCTGGGCAACTCCAGCACCGTGGCGGGCACGGCGCTGGGCGGCGCCTCCGGCACGGCCGGCTCCACGGTCGGCACGGGTGACCCGGTCAGGTACACCCGCATCAACCTGCTCGCCCTGACCGACGACTGCAGCGACATCGAGACCGGCGTGCGCTACCAAGCCCAGCTCTGGAACGCGACGGCACCGTCCACCAAGTACCTGTGCAACACCGACTACGGCCGCCAGTACATGCTGTCTCCCAAGAAGGAGGCCTACAACCTGGTCACCCGCGGCAACCTCGCCCTCAGCGACAACCACACCGCCTTTGTCGAGCTGACGGCTTCGCGCACCGCTGTCACGGCCGAGCTGACGCCCAGTCAGTTCAGCACCACCAATGCCGCCAACAACCACTACCCCGTCAGTGGCCCGCACTACCTGAACCTGCAGGCTGCCGGCGTCAACCAGTTCGACCCGACCAAGCCCATCGCCTATCGCTGGCGCATGCAGGACTTCGGCTATCGCACACTGGAGAACGTGGCGGAGAACAAGCGCCTGCTGGTCGGCCTGGACGGCGTCGTCGGCGCCTACGACTACAAGCTCGGCCTGTCCACCGCCAAGGCCGAGGGCTGGACCAACCTCGTCGACGGCTACGCCAACATGGGACGACTGAACGACGCGCTGCGCACCGGCAAGATCAACCCCTGGGTAAAACCGGGCGAGAAGCAGTCGGCTGAGGCGATGACGCTGATCGAGTCCATCAAGGACCGTGGCCGCCTGCAGGGGGGCAACACGACGCTGCAGCAGTTCGACGGCGCTCTCTCCGGCGAGCTGATGAAGCTGCCGGCCGGACCGCTGGACTTCGCGGTGGGCTTCGATCTGCGCCGCGAGACGTTCGAGTTCATGCCCGAAACGGGCACCTTCACCTGCAGCGACAGTCTGGCCGATGCACTGACGGCGTCCGACGCCAGCAAGTCCAAGATCGTCTACAACTGCCCGGGCAATTCGGCCATCCCGGAGGTGACGCGCGACGTCAAGGCGGTCTACGCCGAGCTGGCCGTGCCGGTGTTCAAGGGGCTGGACCTGCAGCTCGCCGTACGCCATGACAAGTACAGCGACTTCGGCGGCACGACCAACCCGAAGATCGCCTTCCGTTACCAGCCTGCCGAGCAGTTGCTGTTCCGCGGCTCGGTCAACACCGGCTTCAAGGCGCCGACGTTCCAGCAGCTCAGCCCCAACATCGCGCCGCGCCTGGACACTGCCGACTGGCCGGACCCGACGCTGTGCCCCACCGACCCGACGCAATGCACGCTGCGCGTGAACTACATCGACTCCGGCAACCCCAGCCTGACGCCGGAGAAGTCCAAGCAGGGCACGCTGGGCGTCGTCGTCTCGCCGATCAGCGACGTGACGCTGTACGTTGACTACTGGCGCGTCGACCTCGATGACCGCATCAAGAAGCTGACGCTGAGCGAGCTGAAGAACAACTACGCCATTTTCTCGGACCGCTTCAAGCGCGACGCCGGCGGCAAGGTCACGCTCGTGGAAGCCGGCTGGGTCAACGCCGCCGACAGCTCAACCCGCGGCATCGACTGGGGTGCCAGCTACCAACTCAAGCTCGCCTCAGGCTTGTGGAAGACCAACATCAACGGCACCCACATGCTCAGCCACAAGGAGCGCACCATCGCCACCCAGCCACTGGTCGAGCAGGTCGGCGAATTCGGCACACGCACCCTTTACCTGCGCAACAAGTTCACCGCCGACGTGGGCTGGGCGCGCGACAGCTGGGCCGCCACGTTGAGCATGGTCTACAAGTCCGGCTACAACGACGAGGACCTGACTCGCTTCGGCACGCCGCGCCGCAAGATCGACAGCTACACGACCTTCAACCTGTTCGCGTCTTACACCGGCATCAAGAACCTGACGCTGACCGCCGGCCTGCGCAACCTGACTGACGAGAAGCCGCCGTTCACGTATCACAACGTCGACAACGTCGTCGGCGCCGGCTGGGACCCACGCGTGGCTGACCCGTCCGGCCGCACGCTGGCCGTGTCGGCCAGCTACAGCTTCCGCTGATCTGCTGAACTCCCTGCCCGGCTTCGAGGCCGGCATTCACCAGCCCCGCTCGACGGGGCTGTTTTTTTGGCGCGGCAGAAGACTCGCCTGCGCCGTTGCAGTCGAGCAGGTTGCTAACGGAGAGTCAGCGTTCCTGCCGCCACATCCATTTCGGCGGCAAGACCGAGCGGCAGCGGCCGGTTCGGCTGTCCGTGGCCCGCTGGCCAGCCGGCCAGCACGGGGCAGCGCAGCCGCGGCAGGTGGTCGGCCAGCACGGCGTCCGGGGCCTCCGCGCCGCTGAAGCTGCCGACCACGAGGCCGGCGATGCGGTCCAGCACGCCGGCCAGGCGCAGCTGGCTCAGCATGCGGTCGACGCGGTAGGGCTCCTCGCTGATGTCCTCGATGAAGAGCAAGGCGCCATCGACGTCGGGCATGAAGGGCGTGCCAAGCAGGGCGCAGAACATCGCCAGGTTGCCGCCGATCAGGCGGCCCCGCACCGGCCCGACGCAGCCGCCGTGGCTGAGTTCATGCGGCTCGGCGCGGCCGAGCCCGTCACCGCTGCGCCAGCCGCGCGCCAGGCCCGTGAACAGCGCATCCGTGTCGGCGTCGGCGCCGGGCAGACCCCAGTCGCTGGCCGGCATCGGCGCGTGCAGAGACGGGATGCCGGCGTTGCTGCGCAGGGCATGGAGGACGGTGAGGTCGCTGTAGCCGATCAGCAGCTTGCGGCTGGCGGCGAGCAGGCGCAAGTCCAGCGCGTCGAGCAGGCGGATGCAGCCCGAGCCGCCGCGCAGCGCCAGCACCACGTCGATCTCGGGGTCGGCAAAGGCGGTGTGGACATCGGCCAGGCGCACGGCATCCGGCGCGGCCAGGAAATCCAATGGCGGTGGACCGAAGCAGCTCGGCAGCAGCCGCGGCACATAGCCGCGCTCGCTCAGCCAGCCCTCCACCGGCGCCAGCCGCCCCGGTTTCGGCGGGCCGGCCGGCGCGATGACGGCGATGTGCGCGCCGGGCCGCAGCGGCGGGATCAGGTATTGGTCTTCAGCCATGCATGGATGGCCGCGCCCAGGGCCGGCAGCCTCCAGGTCGTCGACGCCTCGGGATGGGGCGCGTAGCGCGTGCCCAGGCTGGTCGTCACGGCGATCAGATAGTGCAGGCCCGTGGCGTCGTCGTGCACGATGCCGGCGTCGCTGCCGTAGTTCTGCGTGTTTCCGGTCTTGTGCGCAAAGCGCGCCGGGATGCCGGGCACCCAGCCAGGCAGCGTGCGCAGCGACTCGCTGCTGAGGTTGTGGTGCAGCTTCTGCGAGTCCAGCGTGCGGCGCAGGACGTCGCGGCTCGCGGCGCTGACGAGGGGCGGTGCGTCCGCTGGCAGCCAGTGCGGCGGCGGCGCGCCGGCATCCAGCCGCCAGATCAGGCGCAGCGCATCCCAGGCCGTCATCTGGATCTGGCCCACCCCCGAGCCGGCGCCATTGCCCCAGCCGCCGTCGGCCCGGGTGTTGGCGATCCTCAGGCCCGGCAGGCGCTCGGCCGCGAAGAGATCATGCAGTTCGTTGTGTCCGTCGCGGCCGGACTCCCGGCGGATGGCGCCGCGCTCGTGCAGGTGGGCTACCAGCGCCGAGGTGGCCTCGTTGCTGCTGACCGTGATCATGTCGAACAGCCAGTCGGCCGAGGGTCGGGTCTTGCCGGCATGCGTCAGCGGCAGCGCCCAATCGCTGCGGCCCTGGTCGACGAGGCGCGCCACGCCGACGGCGACCATCACCTTGAGCAGCGAGGCCGGATAGGGCGCGACGAAGCGCGGGCCGCTGCCGAACCAGGCGGGGAAGGCGATGCGACGCCAGTCCGAGCCGGGCAGCCAGGCGATGGAGTCGCCGGCGGCATCGCGCACATCGGCGTGGAAGGCGACGTTGTCGACCGCGCCGGTCGTGGCGTCGAAGCTGGCAACCAGGCCGTTCGGATGCTCGCGCGAGAACAGCACGTTGGCACAGACCGGCGCCGCGCCGCGGGGGAACACCGCGACGGCGAGGTCGACGCTGGGATGCCAGCCAAGCGGGGCGCCGCCCTGCAGCTGGTCGGGCGTGGTCTCGAAACGCTGCGCCAGGACGGCGGTACGCAGAGCGTCGGCGAGGTCACTCGAAGTCACAGGCTCAGGCCTTCCAGCGGCAGCGGACTGGCACGCCCGGACACCAGCTCGGCCACGATATTGGCCGTGGCGAACGAGAAGGTGAAGCCAAGTGGGCCGTGGCCCACGTTGAGCCACAGATGCGGCACGCCGCTGTTGCCGACGATGGGCGCACTGTTGGGTGTGGCCGGGCGCAGGCCGGCCCAGGGCGTGGCGCGGTCGAAGTCCGCCGCGTGCGGGAAAGTGGCGCGCACCGAGCGCTGCAGAGAAGCCAGCCGCCGGGGGTCGATGGACTCGTCGTCGCCGACCAGGTCCACCATCGCGGCCACGCGCAGGTCGCTGCCGATGCGGGCGTAAAGGATCTTGCGCTCGAAGTCGGTCACGCTGACCTCGGGTGGGCGGTGCGCCGCGCCGATGGGCGCCGTCAGGCTGTAGCCCTTGAGCGGATAGATCGGCAGGCGCACGCCGAGCGTCGCGGCCAGCGCGCGGCTTTGCAGCCCGGCGGCCAGCACGACTTCGTCGGCCGCCAGCTCGCCCGCGGCGGTGCGCACGCCGCGCACGGCGCCGGCTGCATCGACGGCGAACCCGGTGACCGCCGTGGCCAGCCGGCCGCGAAAGCCCGCATGCCGGCACAGCCGCGCATACAGCTCGGCGCAGAAGGCATGGCAGTCGGCCACCGCCTCGCCGGGCGTGAAGATGCCGCCGGCCAACGTGGCTTCGGTGTCCGCGAGCGCCGGTTCCAGCGCCACGCAGTCGTCATGCGACAGCGCCTGCTCGGACGCGCTGCCCTTAACGCGTGCCGCCACGCCGGCGAACTCGGCGGGCTTGCGGTAGACGACAAGCTTGCCGGGCGCCCGCAGCGCGAGGGTGTCGCCCAGTTGCGCCTCGGCCAGCAGCCGCGCGAATGAAGCCTGGCTGTAAGCACCCAGGGCCAGCAGACGCTCGGTGGTGCGGCGGTTGACGGGGCCGCGGCAGTTGCGCAAAAAGGCGATCAGCCAGGACCATTGCGCCCAGCTGGCCTCGGGCTTGAAACGCAGCGGGCCGTCGGGGTCGAGCAGCCAGCGCAGCGCCTTCAGCGGCACACCGGCGTCGGCCAGTGGCGACACATAGCGATAGCTCAACTGGCCGCCATTGGCGCGGCTGGCGCCCTGGGCCACCGCCTCGTCGCGCTCGACCAGCGTGACGCCGTGGCCACGCTCCAGCAGCGCCCAGGCGGTGGTCAAGCCCACCACGCCGCCGCCGATCACCACGCAATGCTTCATCCTGCCCTGGACTTCCTGAAACTGCCGGCAGCGTAAAGACGCCAGGGGGGCGCTGCCAATGAAACCGGCAGCCACGGTCATAACCGTGCGACATGGGCACGCGGCGGGTTCGGCGCGCTCAGAGCCCGGGCGTCGGCCGGGCGCGTTGCTTGAAGAAGGCGTCCCAGGCCTCGCGGTAGCCGCGCTGGACGTCGGACGGCAGCGAGATGCGCAGGGTGTCGCGCAACATCGCGGCGCCCTCGGGGGTGCCCAGGGCAGCGTCGATGAGACGGATGGCCGCGCGGCCCCACGGCGTGCGGGGGCAGGCAATGCCGCTGATGACGGGTTCGCTGGCGCCCTTGATGGGCAGCGCGACCAGCGGCATGTCGGCCTCGGCACCACCAGCGAGGCTTACCAGCATGTTGGGCGCGTCGAGGGTGTAGTCGGCCCGGTTCTGGATGAGCATGGGCAGCAGGTTGCTGCCGTAATCACCACCGAACACGCCCTGCCGCTGCGCGCTGGCGGTCGGGGCGCTGAGCATGGCGTCCAGCGCCGAGCCATAGCTGCGCCCCTGGGTGAAGACGCCGCGCAGCGATGCGTCGGCGAGCAGGGCTTCCAGATCGACGGCGCCGCGCGCGTCCACCGGCAGCGCGGCGCGACGGTCCTGGCGCACGATGAGCTGGGTGGGCGGCACCAGCCAGGTGTTGGTGAAGTAGGCCAGGCGCTCGCGCTCCGGCGTGCGGGCGGCGCCGGCATGACAGGCCTGCTGCCGCTCGCGGATCAGCGCCCAGCTGCGCTCGGCATTGGCCACGACGGGCTTGAACACCACCCCGGGCAGCTGCGCCTGCAGCCACTGTGTCAGCTCCTCGGCCGGGCGGCGCATGCGCTCGCCGTCCGGCACTGTCATGGTGTTGCTGACGATCCAGGTGATGGCCTCGACTTCGGGCGCTTGCCCAGCCAGACCCGGGGCGGCCGCGCAGGCCAGCGCAAGGCCGGCCGCCTGCCTAAGCACTTTCAGCCTCAACCCGCGAGCACCGCGGCCATGGCCTCGGCCGTGGCCTCGACGTTGCGCGTGTTCAGACCGGCCACGCACATGCGGCCGGAGCGGAGGATGTAGACGCCGAACTCGGTCTTCAGCCGCTCGGCCTGCTCTGGCGTCAGGCCGGTGTAGCTGAACATGCCGCGCTGGGTCAGGAAGTAGTTGAAGTCGCGGCCCGGCAGCTTGGCGGCAAGCACGCGGTGCAGCTCGCGGCGCATGGACTGGATGCGCTCGCGCATGTCGGCCACCTCGGCCTCCCACATCGCGCGCAGGGTCGGGTCGGTCAGCACGCGGGCGACGATCTGGCCGCCGTGCATCGGCGGGTTGGAGTAGTTGCGGCGGATCATGAACTTCATCTGCCCGAGCACGCGCGCCGCCTGGTCGGCATCGGGGCAGACCACGCTCAAACCACCGCAGCGCTCGCCGTACAGGCTCATGCTCTTGGAGAAGCTGTTGGCGATCAGGAAGGCCAGGCCCTCGTCGGCCAGCAGGCGCGGCGCGAAGGCGTCTGCCTCGATGCCGTCGCCGTAGCCCTGGTAGGCCAGGTCCAGAAAGGGCAGCAACTGGCGCTCGCGGATGACCGGCACGAGGGCACGCCACTGGTCCTGCGTCAGGTCGACGCCGGTGGGGTTGTGGCAGCAGGCGTGCATCAGCACGATGCTGCGCGCCGGCAGGCCCTTGAAGAAGGCCAGCATCTCGTCGAAACGCAGGCCGCCGGTGCCCGGGTCGTAGTAGGGATAGGTCTCGCAACTGTGGCCCGAGCCCTCGAAGACGGCGCGGTGGTTGTCCCAGGTCGGGTCGGACAGATAGAGCTTGCTGTCCGGGAAATAGCGCTTCAGCAGGTCGGCGCCCACCTTGAGGCCGCCGCTGGAGCCGACGCCCTGGATGGTGGCGACGCGGCCGGCCTGGATGGCAGGATGGTCGGCGCCGAACAGCAGCGCCTGCACGGCGCTGCGGAAGTTGGCGGCGCCCTCCATGGGCAAATAGGGCCGCGCACCGGCAGCCTCGACGACCGCCAGTTCCGCCTTGCGCACCGACGGCAGCATGGGGATTCGGCCATCGTTGTCGAAATAGATGCCGATGGACAGATTGATCTTGCCGGCGCGCGGATCCTTCTGGAAAGCCTCGTTGAGGCTCAGGATGGGGTCGCCGGCGTAGGCATCGACATGCTCGAACATGGGTGGGGCTCCGTTGGGGAGGCCCGATTATCGGAGGCGCCGTCCGGCCGACGCCCGCTCGCCGCTCAACGCGCCTTGCGCAGTTCCATCAGATGCTGGGAGTCGTGGATCCAGACGGCACGCGCGGCGCCGGCGGCGCTCTTGGGCAGGTCCTTGTCGATGGCGGGCGCCTTGGGCGGCAGCTTGCTGGCGTCTTCCCAGATCCAGGCGTTGCAGACCTTTTTGTCCTTGCAGGCGGCCATGCCGGCGGCCTTCAACGCCGCTTGGTCGGTGTTGGCGCTGCACAGCACCAGGGCCACCTGTTCGCTGCGGTCCGTGGTGCTGCAGCTGGCGTGGACGGCGCTAGCCCCGATCAGGCCTAGCAGGCTGGCGACGACGACGCGCGAGGCAGAAATTCGCATGGCAGTAGCTTTCGGGTTCGGAAACAAAAAGACCGGCCAAAGGCCGGTCTCGATCATCCGCCTAAACGACGGAAAGGGAGACGTCAGGCCTTGCGGCTGCGGCGGGCAACGCCCAGAAGGCCCAGGGTCAGGCCGACCAGGGCCAGGGAGCCCGGCTCCGGCAGACGGTTGACGATGATGGCTTGCAACTTGGCGTTGATGGCCACGGGGAAATCAGCGAAGTTGTTGACTTGGAGGACCCACGGATTAGCAGCGCTCATCGGATCGGTGGGGATGCTTCCGTCCGGCAGGATGACGCCGCAGCCGGCGTTGACGGCGCAAAGGGGCGAGAACACCATCTGAGCAATCGAGGGAGCGGCGCCCGCTGTGCCGATGGCCTCAGCCGTCAGGGCATCGATGCCCCTGGCCCGAGCCGCAGCCGCGGCGGCAATGGCGTCAGCTTGGCTGTTAGGCACGCCGTCCGTGGCGAGGTTGATGATGGAACGCAGGCCGGCGTTGTAGTTGCCCGAGCCAAGCATCGCGGCCGAGATGTCATTGATGCCATCAGCGGTATTGGTGCCGCCACCGACGTAGGAGAAGGCGGTGAGGGCGTTGGTGATCGTGGTGATATCGGCCGCACTCGACACGACAAGGGGCGCCACAAGCACCGCAGCGTTGGTCGAGAAGGTGTAGATGGTCACCTCGACGCTGCCATCCGTGGGCAAGGCGCCCAAAGCGGAGATGTAACCGCTTCGCATGAGGTTGAAGTTGGCCGTGCCGATGCTGCCTGAGGCATCGATCAGGAAGCCAAGCTGAGTGGTCGGCGCCGCGGACGCGGAGAAGGTGGCGGTGGCAAGGGCCAGGGAGGCCAGGGCGCCGCGCATGAAGCGGGAAATGATTGACATGACTTGCTCGACTGTTGGGTTGGAAGGGCGGAATCTTCCCGGCCTGCAGGGCTCCCCCCTGGTGTTCTGACTGCGTCGCCCTTGACGAACCCTGCAGGCCGGTTAAACCCTATAACGCATCAGCCGTGCCAAATAAAAAATCTTCGCGCGATCAAGGACTTATGCGTGCCAGCGTGGCCGCGCTTTACAGAACTGCAAAGCGCGCCGACACCCTAGTTCGTCGGTTCTAGGGGCAAACATTGCGCCACGCCACCCAACGTCCGTGCGGATGCGACCAGCCCAAGACGCTTTCGGCGATGCGCCGGCGGGCCAACCAACGCAGGGTCCACAGCGTCGCCGACGAGGCGAGCTCGCCGGGCGGCAGGGCGGGCAGCGACGGCACCGTTGCATCGCGCGCGCTCAGGGCCGGCAGCTCGCCGCAGATCCAGGCCAGGCCATGGCTCAGTGCCAGGCAGTCCACCGTCTCGCGCAGCCGCGCTAGGTCGGTCTCGCTGAGGTAGTACAGCACCCAGCTTGTCAGCAACACCGGCTGGACGCCGGCGGGCAGCGCCTGAAGCCAGGGCTCGATGGCGCTGATGCAGTCGCTCGATTGCGTCAGCGTGAAGGGCAGATGCCGCAGTTGGAAAGCCGCCCGCGCCAGGCGTTCCCGTCGGGCGGCGTCGTGGGGCCAAAGGCAGGCTTGCAGCCAGCGCAGCCGCACGGGATCGGCCACGTCGACGGGTGCGGGGTCCAACCCGTGGCGCAGCGCGAGCCGCCAGTGCGCGGCAGCCGGCGGGGGCGACCCGCCCAGCCAGCGCGACTCGATCTCCGCCCGTTGACCGTCACTCGCTGGGCCGCGCGGATGCCAGGCGCCGTCATCGCCGCGATAGCGAAGCGCGTACTCGTCCACGCCGAGGTTGAGGCCGGCGCTGCAACCGAAGTCGAGCAAGGCGAGATCGCGGGCAGCGGTCGCGTTCGCTGCTGCTTCCAGGGCCGGCCATACCGCCGCACAGCGAGCGATTTCGTTGGTCTGCGTGGCGCCATGTCGCAGATGCCGCAGCAGCGTCGGCCACTCCCGCGCCAGGCAATCGCGAAGTGCCGCTGCCAGGCCGGCGTCAGGCGCGCGGCTGCCATCCGCGCTGCGGTAGTAGGCCGCCAGCTCGCGCGCGGCGCCCGCCAGCACACGCTCGTGCAGGGCGGCCAGCAGGAGGTTGGGCTTGCGCTGCTCGGGCGGTGCCTCGGCCAGCAGCGCCAGCGCCCGCTCATCGTCGGCAGCCGTGGCGCACAGCGCGGCGTAGAGCGGTTCCTGGACGCACTGCTCCTCTCCGAAACGGCGCAACAGGTTGGACAGATCGGCGTTTGACATCGCGCCAGCATAGGCAGGCCGGGCAGCGGCCTGTGTCGGCCAGCCGACAATGCGGCATGTCTGACGACGATGCGCTGTGGCGGACGCTGGGGGCCAGCTTCCCGGGCTTGGCACTGCCGCCCGAGGTTGCCGCGCGGCTGCCGGTGCTGTTGGGTCGCCGATGCCTGAGCGACGGGCGCAGCCTCTTCATGCAGGGCCACCGGCCAACGGCCTTCTATGCGGTGATCGCAGGGGAGATGGAGACCCGCTTCACCGGCATCGATGGCACGGTGTCGGTCATCGAGCACGTCGGCCCGCCGCGGCTGTTCGGCCTGGCGGCTTTCGCGGCCGGCCAGCCGGCCGGCTATGAGGCCGTCGCCCGGGGCGCCTGCGAGGTGCTGGTCATCGGCCGCGAGGCCTACCAGCTGCTGATGGACGAAGCCCCGGGCTTTGCACGCGCGCTGCTGGCCGAGTTCGCGCGCCGGTATGACGGCACGTTGCGGCTGCTGCAGGCTGCGCGCCACCAGGCCGCACCCGAGCGCTTCCTGTTGGCGCTGGCCCAGCTGGCGCGTGAACGTGGCCGCGCCACGGGCGGCGGCTGGACGGAGGTGGCGGCCACGCAGACCGAGCTGGCCCGTCTGGCGCATGTGTCGCGCCAGACGGCCAACGAGCTGCTGGCTGTCGCGGAGGCCGCCGGCCAGATCAGGCGCGGGCGTGGCCGCTGGCTTTGGCGGCCGTAGCGAGCCGTTCAAGCAGTGCGTGCAGGACGCACGCTCGCCCGATGCGTTACACGCCGCCGCGGCGTGCTTTGCCCCTAATGTGCCAACTGCCGGGCACGCAGCTTCAAGCGCGCCTGGTTTTGCCGGAGTAGTCCCGTGTCCGATATCCAATCCATCGTCATCGTCGGCGGCGGCACCGCCGGCTGGCTGGCGGCCTGCTATCTGCAGCGCACGCTCGACGCCGTCAGCCAACGCGCCCTGCCCATCACGCTGATCGAGCCCTCGCAGGTCAGCAGCATCGGCGCCGACATGGCCACCGTGCCGACGTTGCGCAACACCATGCAGGCCTTGGGTCTGCCGGAGAGCACGCTGTTCACGGCGGCGGATGCGACGTTGACCAACGGCATTCGCTTCAAGGGCTGGCACCGCGGTGGCGACGCGGCTCACGGCGATGCCTACGACCACCCCTTCGACATGCCGTTGCCCTTCAGCGGTTTTGCCGCCACAGCGCACTGGCTCAACCTGATGCAACGCGGCCTGACGCGCCAGCCCATGGCCGAAGCCTGCACCGTGCAGACGGCGCTGTTCGACGGCCACCGCTCGCCCAAGTTGATGGACTCGCCGGACTACCAGGCGCCGGTCAGCTACGGCTATCAGCTTGACGCCGTCAAGCTGGCCATGCTGCTGCAGCAGACGGCGCAGCAGCGCGGCGTCAAGCATGTTCGCGGCCAGGTGGTGCGGGTGCACCGGGGCGACAGCGGCATCGAGTCGGTCGAGCTGGCCGACGGCAGCCGCCATGCGGCCAGCTTCTTCATCGACTGCTCGGGTTCGCAGTCGCTGCTGCTGCAGCAGGGTCTGGGCGTGCCATGGATGTCGTATGCCGACGACCTGCCCTGCGACCGCGTCGCCACGATGCCGCTGGCCTATGCCGAGCCGCACGAGGCGCTGCGCAGCTACACGACCGCCACGGCGCAGGCCGCCGGCTGGACCTGGGAGATGGACCTGCAAAGCCGCCGCGGCACCGGTCATGTCTATGCGTCACGCTTTTGCAGCGACGACGAGGCCGTGCACATGCTTCAGGCCCTCAGCGGGGGCCAGCGGCCACTGGCCGAGCCGCGCCTGCAGCGCTTGCGCATCGGCCATGCGGCGCGCGCCTGGGAGGCGAACTGCCTGGCGCTTGGCACGGCGGCCGGCTGCATCGAGCCCCTGCAGTCGACCAGCCTGTATCTTGTCGAATGGATGCTGCAGCTCTTTGTCGACCATGTGGCGCCCAGTGGCAACAGTGACGGCTGCCGTGGGCGCGTCAACCGCGTCTTCAACGACCTGTACGAAGAGCTGCGCGATTTCATCGTGGCGCACTACGCGCTGTCGCAGCGCCGGGACACGCCGTTCTGGCGCGTCTGCACCGAGGAGGCGACGCTGCCGCCGCGGCTGGCGGAGCTGCTGGCGCTGTGGGACAGCAAGGTGCCGACGCCGACCGACCTGGACCGGCGGCTGTCACTGTTCGGCGTGGCGAACTGGTCCTATCTGCTGGCCGGCCTGCATCGCCTGCCCAGCGGCGGCATCGGCCTGGCGGCCCATATCGCGCCGGAGATCAGCCTGCAGGCCATGGCGCATGTGCGCGGCATCCGCCAACAGGCGTCGCAGCAGTCGCCGACGATGCGCGACTACCTGCGGAGCCTGGCCGCGGCAGCCCAGCCGGCCTGCGCCCACTGAGTCATTTCGCGGTCAGCGCCGCTTCGATGTCGCTGCGCATCTTTTCAGGCGGGTCATTGGGCGCGTAGCGCTTGATGACCTGGCCGTCGCGCCCGATCAGGAACTTGGTGAAGTTCCACTTGATCGCCTCGGTGCCGAGGAAGCCGGGCTTCTCGCTCTTGAGGAACTTCCACAGCGGGTGGGCCTCGCTGCCGTTGACCTTGGTCTTGGCCATCATGGGGAAGCTGACCCCGTAGTTCATCTCGCAAAAGCTGGCGATCTGGTCGTTGTCGCCCGGGTCCTGGCCGCCGAATTCGTTGCTCGGGAAGCCGAGGATGACGAGCCCCTTGGGGCCGTAGTCCTGCCAGAGCTGCTCCAGCCCCTTGAACTGCGGCGTGAAGCCGCATTCACTGGCGGTATTGACGATGAGCATCACCTTGCCGCGCTGCGAGGCCAGGTCGGCCGGCTCGCCACGGATGGAGACGGCCTGGAAGTCGAAGACGCTCTCACTCATGTTGGCCTCCCTAGAAGACTGGTCGCATGCTAACCGTGGCAGCCCCGAGGGTTTGTAGCATGGCGGCCGGCGCGCGGCTGGCCTTCCAATCGCGCGAACTCAGGGCAGCGCCCCCGGCGCACCGCCTGGTCAGTAACTTCGGACTCCACCCACGTTCATGGATCACCTGGCTTGCTTCACCCCGGCCGATCTGGCCGGACGCACACCGCCCGACCTGGGCGCCTATCGCTGGAAGCTGCTCGCCCAGGGGGACTCCTGGTTCTCGAACGCCCGGGCCAAGCTCAACGCCCACGCCAATCTGCTGCAGGAACTCGTGTTCGCGGCCAAGACGGCGGCCGTCAACTGCGCCGGCACGGGCAATGCGCTGTCGCACATGGTGGACCTGGAGTCCAGCCCCGAGTTCGTGCGCCTGCTGACCGGGCCGGACGCGCCGACCTGGGACGGCGTGTTGCTGTCCGTCGGTGGCAATGACCTGATCGCGGCCGCGCGCACGCCGGCGATGAACTGGAATGGCGAGCCCATTCCGCTGGAGCTGCGCCTGTTGCGCCGCCAGACCGAATGGGGCCCGCCGTCCGCCGGCGTCGCCCGCTATTTCTCGGAGCCCGGCTGGGCCACCTATGCCGAATACCTGCGCGCCAACGTCAAGCACCTGTTGAGCCTGCGCGACCAGGGACCGTCGGCCGGCAAGCCCGTCTTCATGCACTGCTACGCCGTGCCCATGCCGCGCCCGGCGGCCGCCGAGGGCGGCGATGACCTGGGCGCCGGCGGCCCGTGGCTCTACCCGGCGCTGAAGGCCTATGGCGTCCCGGCAGCCGACTGGGCGGCCGTCAGCCGGCTGATGGTCTTCCACCTGGCGCAGTTGCTCAAGAGCATGGCGGCGGACAAGCAGGCCTTCCCGTTCCTGTTCGTCTTCGACTCGACCGCCGTGCCGCTGGCGCTGGCGGCACCGGGCTCGACCGGCATCAGCGGTGACTGGCACAACGAGATCCATCTCAACCACAGCGGCTGCTTCAAGATCGCGCGCGCCTGGAGCGAGCACATTGAGATGGTGCTGGAAGGCAAGCACCTGATTCCCGTGCCCACGGGCCGCAAGGGCCGCGGCTCAAGCAGCAACGCCTGACCCGGAGCCGCAGCATGGCCGTAGCCGGCCGGCTACCGGTCCTGCGGCAGGTGGTCGGTGCGGGCAATGTCGAGCAGGTGCTCGACCTCTTCCTTGTGGTTGACCAGGTTGCGCTGGTGCCAGCGCCGGATCCACCACATCGTGCCGGCCACCACGACACCGAAGATGGTGATGGCGCCGAAGGCCGACAGGCCGAAGCGTGTCATGGCCGTGTAGAAGGCGCCGAGCCCCAGGATGCAGGCCTGCTCGTTGAAGTTCTGCACCGCGATGCTGCGGCCGGCGCCCATCAGGTTGTGGCCGCGGTGCTGCAGCAAGGCATTCATGGGCACGACCAAGTAGCCGCCGATGCCGCCCAGCAGGATCAGGAAGGGCGCGGCCACCCAGACATTGCTGATGAAGTTCATGAAGATGACCAGCAGGCCCATCGCGATGCCGAGCGGGATGACCGCCGTGGCGCGGTCCAGGCGGCAGTACATCGACGCGACGACCGCACCCACCGCCGTGCCGATGGCGACGACGCCGACCAGCGAGGACGCCTGCGTCGTGCCATAGCCCAGCGCCGCCGCAGCCCAGGCCAGCACGATGTAGCGCAGGTTGCCGCTGACGCCCCAGAACAGCGTCGTCGTGGCCAGCGAGATCTGGCCCAGCTTGTCCTGCCAGAGCCGGCTGTTGCACGACGAGAAGTCACGCACCAGCCCGGTGACGCTGTGCGCCAAGGGCTGCAATGGCGCCGAAGTGCGCGGAATGCGCAGATTGAACAGCGCCGCCAGCACATACAGGCCGACGAGGCTGGCGATGGCCGCCTCGGGGCCGGTGTCGATGCCGGTGTCCAGCAAGGGCAGATCAAAGCCCAGCAGCAGGGGAGCGATGCGGTCGCCGATCAACTGGCCGCCAAGCAGCACGCCCAGGATGATGGAGGCGATGGTCAGGCCTTCGATCCAGCCATTGGCCTTCACCAGCTGTGACGGCGGCAGCAACTCGGTCAGGATGCCGTACTTGGCCGGCGAGTAGGCAGCGGCGCCGAGGCCGACGATGGCATAGGCCATCAACGGGTGGGCACCGAACAGCATCATCAGGCAGCCCACCACCTTGATGCTGTTCGAGAAGAACATCACCTTGCCCTTGGGCACGGCGTCGGCGAAGGCACCGACGAAGGGCGCGAGCACCACATAGAAGAGCGCGAACATCGGGACCAGCGCCGCGCGCTGCCACTCGGCAGAGCCCGACGACCGCAGCAACTCGACAGCGGCGACGAAGAGCGCGTTGTCAGCCAGCGAGCTGAAGAACTGCGCCGACATGATGGTGTAGAAACCGCGTTTCATCGGGCGAGGCGCAATCCTGACTATCTTCTGGAAGCCGGCGAACGGAGACGGCGCGGGTTTATAGCACGCCCCAAATTGGTCCCGACGCCCCTGGACGGCCGGGCCAAAATGCCCAAATGCCACGTCCCATTGAAGCCCTGATCCATACCGCCGCCCTGGCGCACAACCTCGGCCGCGCCCGCAGCCAGGCACCCAATGCCCGAGTCTGGGCCGTCGTCAAGGCCAATGCCTATGGTCATGGCATCGAACGGGCATTCGAAGGCCTGCGGGCGGCCGATGGCTTCGCCCTGCTGGACCTGGACGAGGCGCAGCGGCTGCGCGCGCTGGATTGGCGCGGCCCCATCCTGCTGTTGGAAGGCGTTTTCGAGCCGCGCGACCTGGAGCTGTGCTCGCGCCTGAAGCTGTGGCACACGGTGCATTGCGAGCAGCAGATCGACTGGCTGGCCATGCACAAGACGCACGAGCCGCACCGCGTGTTCCTCAAATTGAACTCCGGCATGAACCGGCTCGGCTTTCCACCGGCCGCCTTCCGCGCAGCTTATGCGCGGCTGGAGGCCCTGCCCCAGGTCGACGAGATCGGCCTGATGACCCACTTCTCCGACGCCGACGCGATGCGCCAGGGCGTGGACGGCATCGCCCACCAGCTCGCCGCCTTCGAATCCGCCGCCGACGGCCTGGCCGGCGAGCGCACCATCGCCAACAGCGCCGCCACGCTGCGCCACGCCACGCGCACGGCGGGCGACTGGGTGCGCGCCGGCATCATGGTCTACGGCGGCGTGCCGGACTTCCCCGAGCACGACGCCGCCCACTGGGACCTGCGGCCGGCGATGACGCTGCGCTCCAAGGTCATCGGCGTGCAGCAGCTGCAGCCGGGCGACACGGTCGGCTATGGGAGCGCCTACCGCGCCGAGCAGGCCACGCGCGTGGGCATCGTGGCCTGCGGCTATGCCGACGGCTACCCGCGCCACGCACCGACGGGCACGCCGGTGCTGGTTGACGGCCAGAGGACGCGCACGCTGGGCCGGGTGTCCATGGACATGCTGGCGGTGGACCTGACCGCCCTGCCGGCCAGCGGCTTTGGCAGTGAGGCGACGCTGTGGGGCGAGGGGCCTGTGGTTGGGGGCAACGGGTCGCGCCTGCCCATCGACGAGGTGGCCCGGTCGGCGGGCACCATCGGCTATGAGCTGATGTGCGCGATCGCAACGCGCGTGCCAGTCCGCAGTGCCTGAGCTGAACTGGTCTCCGCGCCCCGGCGAATTGGACTTCGACGCCATCCGCGCCAGCGGCCCGGGCGGCCAGAACGTCAACAAGGTCAGCAACGCCGTCCACCTGCGCTTCGACATCCGCGCCTCCAGCCTGCCGGACGCCGTCAAGGCGCGGCTGCTGAACTGGGCGGACCAGCGCATCACGTCGGACGGCGTCGTCGTCATCAAGGCGCAGGATTCGCGCAGCCTGGAGCGCAACCGGGCCGACGCCGTCGCGCGCCTGATTGAGCTGGTGCAGGCCGCCGCCCATGTCCCCAAGGCGCGGCGGGCGACCAAGCCGACCTATGGCTCCAAACAGCGGCGGCTGGACGGCAAGGCCAAACGCAGCGGCATCAAGGCCGGGCGACGTTCGCCGGCCGAGTAGCGACGCACAGGCTGACCAGGCAAAGCGCCATGCCGGCCACGGCCAGCGGTGTCACCTGCCAGCCCTCCAGCGCAGCCGACACGATCAGCGCGATGACGGGCACCAGCACGCCCACCAGTGCGGCCTGCGCCGGCCCCTTGCGTTCGGCCAGCTTGAAATACAGCGTGAAGGCGATGACGGAGCCGAAGGCGGCCAAGTAGACGAGGCTGGCGACGTAGCTCCACGCGAAGTCGAACGGCAGGCCACGCCCGGTCGCCAAGGACAGCGCAAACAGGAACGCGGCGCCATAACCCATGCTCCAGGCCAGCACCGGCACCAGCGGCAGGCCGCGGCGCGTCAGCACCAGCGTGAAGAAGCCGCCGACGACTGCGACGACAACGGCGAAAAAGCTCAACCCCAGACCCAGCACGGCATCAGGCCGCGCACCGGCGGATGCGAGTTCCGGCCAGAAGATCAGCGCGACGCCCAGCACCGCGCCGCTGGACGCGACGAGAAAGCGCCGGCTGACCGGCTGGCGCCACAGGAACCAGGCCACCAGCGCGTTCATGAACACCATCAGGCAGAACAGCACGGCGACCAGACCGCTGGGCACGAAGCGTTCGGCTTCATAGACCGCCCAGTAGTTGCCGGCATATTGGATGACACCCGTGCCCAGCGCATAGCCGTGCGCATAGCGCGGCAGCTTCAGTGACACGCCCTGCCACTTGGCGAGCGCGGCCAGCAGCAGCGCCGACAGCGCAAAGCGCCAACCCACCGAGGTCAGCACGGGCACCGACGACGCCAGTTGGTACAGGATGACGTGCCAGGTGCTGGCCCAGATCAGCACCGGCGCCAGGAAGAGCAACCAGGTGGGCAGGCGGCCGGATCGGTCCTGCGCCATCAGGCCGTGCGCTTGAACGTGGCCAGCAACGCGCCCGCCGCGACGAAGAGGCTGCCGAACACCCGGTTGAGCGTCTTGATGTGGCTCTCGCTTTTCAGTGCTGCCAGCACGCGCGCGGCCAGGGCCGTGTAGCCGGCCATGACGACGAGGTCGGTGAAGGCCAGCGTCGCGCCGATGATGAGGTACTGCGGAGCCAGCGCGGCCTTCAAGTCGAGAAATTGCGGCACGACGGCCAGCAGGAAGACCGTGCCCTTGGGGTTGACGGCATTGATGCCCCAGCCGCGCAGCACCAGCTGGCGACGCGTGGCCTGAATGGCACCGCCATCGGCTGCCACCATCGGTTTGGCCGGTGCGCGCCACTGCTGCACGCCCAGATAGATCAGGTAGGCCACGCCGGCCCATTTGACGATGGCAAAGCCCAACGACGACGTGGCGATCAGCGCGCCCAGGCCGGCGCCGACGAGGATGACCTGCGTCACGATGCCGAGGATGAGGCCGAAGGTCATGAAATAGCCGCGCTTGAAGCCATGGCTCAGCCCCGCGCTCATCGCCGCGATGGCGCCCGCACCGGGGGACAAGCTGATGGCCCAGGACGCTGCGAAGAACGCCAACCAGACTGAGAAATCCATGACGGGCTCCGCCGAAAACTGCTGGGGCGCGAGTGTCCCATGCAGCTCCGCGTTGCTGCCAGCGCGGGCTTTATTCACCGCGCCACATCGCCCGGCAGCACCAGAATCGCCGCCATGCGCCGCGATGACACGCCCTCAGTCGAACGACAGATTCTCAGCACCCGCCGCTGGCTGCAGACGCACCGCTGGCTGCGTCTGCACGTGGGGCTGATCGCGCTGTGCTGCCTGGGCTGCCTGTGGCTCAGCGGTGCGCTGCTGCGCGCCGCAGGGGTGGACGCGCTGTCTCTGCGCTTCGGCCTGAGTCTCGTCATCAGCTACGGCGTCTACCTGGGCCTGCTGCGGCTGTGGGCCGCCTACTTGCTCAGCCGTGAGGACGCGGACTTGGGCGATGCGGCCGAGATCGGGTTCGACGCCGCGGATGCAGGCGCCCGCCTGGGCGGCCGTGCGCTGCGCTCGCTGGATCTGCCGGACCTGGACGAAGGCGCCCTGGTGCTGCTGCCGATCGCTGCGCTGATCGCCATGGCCCTCATGCTGGCTGCGCTGCTCGGCACCGGTGTGACGCTGCTATTCGGCGTGGAGGTGCTGATGGCGGTGTCGGTGGAAGTCGCGCTGGCCGCCTTCGCTGCCGGCCTGGCCTGGCGGCACCAGCGCCAGTTCGAGCGCGGCGGCTGGCTGCGCTGCGCACTGCGGCACACCTGGACCGGCGCGCTAGCGCTGCTGCTGGCCGGCGTGGGCCTGGGCGCGGCGCTGGACCGCTGGATGCCCCAGGCCGAGTCGCTGCCCCATGCCGCCAGGATCTGGCGCACGCCCTGACGACAATGGCTGCATGGCCACCCAAAAAAGCATCTACACCTGCACCGAGTGCGGCGGCACCAATGCCAAATGGCTGGGCAAATGCCCTCACTGCGGCGCCTGGAACACGCTGACCGAGGGCACCGCCGAACCCACGGGCGGCGTCAAGAACCGCTACCAGTCGCTGGCCAAGAGCCAGCCCGTGGCCACGCTGTCTGAGATCGAGGCCAGCGACTTCGAGCGCACCCCCACCGGCCAGGAGGAACTGGACCGCGTGCTGGGCGGCGGCATCGTGGCCGGCGGCGTGGTGCTGATCGGTGGCGACCCGGGCATCGGCAAGTCGACGCTGCTGTTGCAGGCGGTGGAGTCGCTGAGCCAGACCGTCAAGGTGCTCTACGTGACCGGCGAGGAAAGCGGCGCGCAGGTGGCGATGCGCTCGCGCCGGCTCGGGCTGTCGGTCACCAAGGTGCGCGTGCTGGCCGAGATCAGCCTGGAGCGCATCCTCGCGACCATCGAGGTCGAGGAGCCCGACTTCTGCGTCATCGACTCCATTCAGACCCTGTACTCCGAGCAACTGTCGTCCGCGCCCGGCTCGGTCGCCCAGGTGCGCGAGTGCGCGGCCCAGCTGACGCGCACGGCCAAGGCGCGCGGCTGCGCCATCGTGCTGGTCGGCCACGTGACCAAGGAAGGCGCACTGGCGGGCCCGCGCGTGCTGGAGCACATCGTCGACACGGTGCTGTACTTCGAGGGCGACACGCACAGCAGCTTCCGCCTCGTGCGCGCCATCAAGAACCGCTTCGGCGCCGTCAACGAGATTGGCGTGTTCGCGATGACGGAGAAGGGGCTCAAGGGCGTGACCAACCCGAGCGCCATCTTTTTGTCGACGCATGCCGAGCCGGTGCCAGGCAGCTGTGTGCTCGTCACGCTGGAAGGCACGCGGCCGCTGCTGGTGGAACTGCAGGCGCTGGTGGACAGCGGCGGCATCAGTCCGCGGCGGCTGTCAGTCGGCCTGGACCGCGACCGGCTGGCGATGCTGCTGGCCGTGCTGCACCGGCATGCCGGCGTGGCGACGGGCGACCAGGATGTGTTCGTCAACGCGGTGGGCGGCGTGCGCATCAGCGAGCCCGCGGCCGACCTGGCGGTACTGCTGGCGATTCAAAGCAGCCTGCGCGGCCGGGCGCTGCCCAAGGGCTTCATCGCGTTCGGCGAGATCGGCCTGGCCGGCGAGGTCCGCCCCGCGCCGCGCGGGCAGGAGCGCTTGAAGGAGGCGGCCAAGCTGGGCTTCAGCGTAGCCGTGGTGCCCAAGGCCAATGCGCCGAAGAAGGCCATCGAGGGGCTCACGATCCATGCCGTCGAACGCGTCGAGCAGGCCATCGAGGTGTTGCGTGGTCTGGCCTGAGCAAGACCCGGGACTGCGACAACAGGTTTCCATGGTGCACGCCGCGCCAAAGTCTGCTTAGGATCGGGGCCTCGTCCCGGAGGAACCCTTTCATGTCCGATCCAGCCAATCTCAGGCAGCACGCACGCACCGACTTTCTGGCCGCACAGCACGATGCCGACTCCCTGCCAGGCTGGGTCTTCAAGCCGGTGCAGTTCAGCCAGGGGCCGGCCGGCCTCGTGCTGAACATGAGCGACGGCGGCCTGCAGGTGCTGACCAGCGCCGCCGAACCGCTGACCGAGTCGAAGTACGAGGTCGTGCTGCTGCTGGGCCGCGCCGACGTGGACTCGGACGACGAGCAGGTGTCGTGGTTCAACGGCGTCGTCGAGCGCAAATGGTCGCGCCCGGTGCCACGCATGGGCATCCTGCACGGCATGTGCTTCACCGCCCGCAACTCGACGGCCGAGCAGTTCCTGACGAGCCACAACGCGGCGCTGGAGTCGGGCCAATGGGTTCGCTGCGTGCTGCTGAAAGTGCCGACCTGAGGCCCCTCGCCCAGTCTCGCGCTGCTGGACGCAGGCGAGCCTGATCGGTCCCCCGGGGGACGGCGATGCTCGCGGCATCGAGCCGCGATGCACATCGCCCAAGGCGGGCCGGCTTGAGAGCGGCCCGGCGCTCGGCCCGCAACCCCGACTCCGTGGCAGGATGCGCGCCCATGAGCGCCCTGCCCGAGCCCCCTTACTACGCCGTCATCTTCACCAGCCAGCGCACGCACGTAGACGCGGACTATGGCGGCATGGCCGACCGCATGGTCGCGCTGGCCGCTGAGCAGCCGGGCTACATCGGCGTCGAGAGCGCGCGCGGCGACGACGGCCTCGGCATCACGGTGTCCTACTGGCGCACCCCCGAGGACATTGCCGCCTGGCGCCGCAACGCCGAGCACAAGATCGCGCGCGACACCGGGCGCAGCGACTGGTACCAGCACTACACCTTGCGTGTCGCCAAGGTGGAGCGCGCCTATGCCTGGGCACGCACGGACGGCAACAAGGACCCCCAATCATGAATCCATGGATCGGCGTCGGGTTGGCGCTCGCCGCCCTGGTGCTCGGCGGCGCGCTGCTGGGCTGGCAGGGCGTCATCTTCGCGATGACAGGCATCGTCTTCTGGCTGCTGTTGCAGATGTCGCGGCTGATGCGGGTCATGAAGGTGGCCGGCGCGGCGCCGATGGGCTCGGTGGGCAATGCGGTGATGCTCAACAGCAAGTTGCATGTCGGCATGAAACTGGTGGACCTGATCCGGCTGGCCGGAAGCCTGGGGGTCAAGCAGGCCCCCGAGACCTTTGTCTGGCGCGACCCCGGCGGCGACACGGTGGAAGTCAAGCTGGTGAAAGGCAAGCTCGCCGAGTGGCGGCTGCTGCGCGCCGGGGAAACTGCGGGCTCTTCGTAAAATCGCCGGCTTTCACCCTGCACGCATTGGAGTAACGATGGTTCCCGCCCCCCTGCACGACCGCGACGGCAAGATCTGGATGGACGGCGAACTCGTCGACTGGCGCGACGCCAAGATCCACGTGCTGACCCACACCCTGCACTACGGCTGCGGCGCCTTCGAGGGCGTGCGCGCCTATGACACGGTCAACGGCACGGCTATCTTCCGGCTGCAGGAGCACACCCAGCGTCTGTTCAACAGCGGCAAGATCCTGCGCATGAAAATCCCGTTCTCGCAGGAGCAGGTGAACGAAGCGACGCGCGAGGTGGTCAAGGCCAACGGCCTGAAGAGCGCCTACATCCGCCCGCTGATCTGGATCGGCTCCGAGAAGCTGGGCGTCAGCCCCAAGGGCAACCAGGTACACCTGATGGTGGCCGCCTGGAGCTGGGGCGCCTACCTGGGCGAGGAAGGCCTGAAGCGCGGCATCCGCGTCAAGACCAGCTCCTACACCCGCCACCACGTCAACATCACGATGACGCAGGCCAAGACGGTGTCCAACTACACCAACTCCATCCTGGCCAACATGGAAGCCACCGACGACGGCTACGACGAGGCCCTGCTGCTGGACGCCTCTGGCTTCGTCAGTGAAGGCGCGGGCGAGAACCTCTTCGTCATCAAGGGCGGCGTCGTCTACACGCCCGACCTGTCGGCCGGTGCGCTCAACGGCATCACGCGCAACACCATCTTCTCGATCTGCCAGGACCTGGGCCTGAAGCTGGTCGAGAAACGCATCACGCGTGACGAGGTCTATATCTGCGACGAGGCCTTCTTCACCGGCACCGCCGCCGAAGTGACACCCATCCGCGAGCTGGACCGCATCGAGATCGGAGCCGGCTCGCGCGGCCCCATCACCGAGAAGATCCAGTCGGCCTTCTTCGACATCGTCAACGGCCGCAACGCCAAGTACGCCGAATGGCTGACCGCCGTCTGAAAGCACAAACATGAGCACGACCCAGACCCCCGCCGCCACCGTCGAAGTGACTGCCAAGGATTGCCAGGACAACGGCAGCGTCTTTTGCCCCAACCCCAAGATGCCGCTGTGGAGTTCACACCCGCGCGTCTTCATCGACCTGACCCACGGCGGCCAGGGCCAGTGTCCTTACTGCGGCACGGCCTACAAGCTCAAGGCCGGCGAAGTGCTCCACGCCGGTCACTGAAGCGCCACTAACGCGAGACTAACGCGCCAGTTCGGCGGCGCGGTTGTTCCTCGCGCCACGGCGTTGCGCGTCCAGGTCGGCCTCCAGCGCGCGTTCGGTGGCCGTCAGCGGCCGCACCATGCCAACAGCCAGCGCGCCCTGGTCGAGGTTCTGTCCCCAGGTCAGACCGGCGCGCAGCGGCAGCGGCGGCGCCAGACCGTTGGTGAAGCCGGCCGGCAGCCAGGGCATGGTCTCTGCCAGCACCAGCGCCGCGCGCGGCTTGATGGCCGCGTCACCCACGCGGCCGCGCTGGCCCCAGGTGACGGTCTGGTCGGCGCTGGCGCCGCTGAGGAACTGCGGCACCACCGCCACGTCACGCAGCACGCCGTGGCGCAGCTGCATCAGCGCCTCCTCGGCCAGCATGGCGGCATCCTCGCGCGGCACGGTCTGGCCGACGGGCATGGAATAGCTGTAGTCGTCGGTCACGCGGTCGGCGCTGAAGAAGCGCGCGATGTCGGCCGGCTGGTAGCCGCGCTGCGTCGCCGTGGACGCCACACCGAAGAACTGCACGCGACCGAGGTCGACCATCTCCTGCGAGTAGAACGGCAGCTGCGCGCGCAGTTGTTCAGACCCAGTGTTTGGGGGTATGGCCTCGTAGACGCGCAGGTTTGTATTGAGCAGCAGGTGGACGCGCGGCGGCAGGAAGTCGTTGGCGTGAATCAGCTCGTGGTACAGCAGTCGGCCCAACGCCGGGATCAGTGCGGCACTGTCGCGTGATGCGCGTTCCAGCACGGGGCTGCGCCCGCCGACCGATTGGTTGCCCTGCACATAACGCCACAGCATGGTGTAGGCCAGATCGCTGCCGTAATCGCTGCGCGGGTCGGGCGCTTCGCTGACGCTATCGCGCTCGACGGCCGTCTGCCAGATCGTGTCCGCGTCCAGGTAGATGGCGCCGGTGGCGCTCCAGTAGAAAGCCGGCCGCACCCGGCCGCCGATGACGATGGCCGTGGTGGCGTTGAGCAGGCGGCGGAAGTCGCCCCTGGTGTCCTGCTCGCGCAGGAAGGTCTCGAAGCGCTGGCCCATCCAGTCGTTGGACACCAGCACGCGCGCCATCACCTGCTCCACGCTCGGCAGCTCGCCGCGCGTCTCGGCGCCCAACAGCGGCAGCCGCCCCAGCGTGCAGAGCGTGGCCGTGGTCAGCGCCGGCGTGTAGATGCACTCGCGGAGCGCTGCAGCATGCGGGCCGCCTGCCACGTAGGGATAGACGCGCGAGGACAGGTTGCCCGCGCCGAACAGCGGCGACGCCGCTGCCGCGGGCGGGGGCTGCACGAGCAGGCTGAACTCCTGGCTGACGCTGCGCCCGTCGGCCAGCGTCGCCTCGGCGCGCAGGCGCAGCAGGCTGTCCTCAGTGACCGCAGGGGCCGTGAAGATCACGCGCCATTGGGTGGCGTCGCCCAGGTTCACGTCGGGGCCGTCGACGCGGCGCCAGCGCACCTGCGCCAGCAGGTAGTCGGCCGGGGCCAGGCCATCGACCCAGGCCCGCAGCGAGGTCTGGCCACCGGCCCATACCGACGGCTCGCCGCGTATCACCATGGCCGTGGCGTCGGGCGCGGTCGCGCTCAGCTCGGCCTGGCCGCTGTGGCTGGCGCCCCGGGCGTCGGTGAAGTCCACGCTGAAGGCATAACGGCCGGCCGCAGCCGGCGCGACGCTGAGCGCCTGCGAGCGCGCCGACGCGGGCAGCAGCGCCGCACCATCGGTCTGGCGCCATTGCACCGTCTCCAGCCGCGACCCGGCGCAGGCCAACAGGGCCAGTTCCTGGTTGCGGCCCGCGCTGGCAACGGCCGGCAGCGCCAGGCGCGCCACGGAGCCGCTGAGGCATTGCGTGCCGAGAGGCGGCACCGTGACCGGGCCGGGCGGCGGGGTTGGCACGGCATCACCGCCACCTCCGCCACCGCAGGCAGCCACCAACAGGGAAATCGACAGGGAAGCGATGGTTTTCAGCAGCGGCATGGGGACGGCATCTGGCAGTGATCTGCAGCGATCTGGCCGGCGCAATGTAGCGCTCGCCCGCACCGGCCAGCCGACTTCCTACAATCGCGCCATGCCCCGCTCAGCCGCCCAGACCGCCGCCCTGCTCGCCTCGCCCGACGACACCGAGGCCCAGTTCTATGAGGCCCTGCAGCACGCCGACCTCGACCACCTGATGGCCTTGTGGGCCGATGACGAGGAGATCGCCTGTGTGCACCCGGGCGGTCCGCGCATCGTCGGCATGACGGCCATCCGCGCCGCCTTCGAGGCGGTGTTCCAGCGCGGCAATGTCAACGTGCACCCCGAGCGGGTGCGGCGCCTGCACAGCGGCGACTGCGCCATCCACCATGTGCTGGAGCGCGTGCAACTGCACGGCAAGGACCAGCCCACCGCGCCAACCTCCTGGGTCATCGCCACCAACGTCTATCTGAAGACGGCGCTTGGCTGGCGCCTGGTGCTGCATCACGCCAGCCCGGGCAACGCAGGCGATATCCAGGAACTGGTGGCAGACGCCGGCACGCTCCACTAGGCGGCGGCGTGCAGTACCGCGCCCCGCGCTGGCTGCCTGGCGGCCACGCCCAGACCATCTGGCCCGCCCTCTTCAGCCGCCAGCATGACGGCATCGCGCCGAACTGGACGCGCGAGCGCTGGGACACGCCGGACGGCGACTTCATCGACGTCGACTTCCTGGCGGATGCGCCTGCCGATGCGCCGATGCTGGTGTTGTTCCACGGGTTGGAAGGCGACCGCACCAGTCACTCCAGCGTGGCGTTCGCGAGCGTCGCCCGCGCGCGCGGCTGGGCCATGGCGCTGCCGCATTTCCGCGGCTGTTCGGGGGA
Organism: Pelomonas sp. Root405; assembly: GCF_001425165.1. GTDB lineage: Bacteria > Pseudomonadota > Gammaproteobacteria > Burkholderiales > Burkholderiaceae_C > Pelomonas. The sequence goes on along the minus strand of NZ_LMDU01000001.1, from coordinate 9,384 downwards.
GCTGAACCGCGGCCCGCGGGCCTATCACTCGGGCGACTACGAGGAAGTCGGCTGGATCCTCCAGCGCCTGCGCGAACGCCATGGCCGGCCCCTGCTCGTCGCCGGCGTGTCGCTGGGCGGCAATGCGCTGATGCGCTGGGCCGAGGAGGCCGGCCACAACGCCGCGCAACTGGCCATCGCCGTCTGCTCGATCTGCTCACCCATCGACTTGGCCGCGGCGGGCGCGGCCATCGACCGCGGCTTCAACCGGCAGGTCTATGCCCGCCGCTTCCTGCGCACCATGATCCCCAAGGCGCTGCGCAAGCTGCAGCAGCACCCCGGCCTGTTCGACGGCGAAGGGCTCAGGCGTGCGACGACGATCTACGAGTTCGACAACCTCTTCACCGCACCGCTGCACGGCTTCAGGAACACCGAGGACTACTGGACCCGCGCGGCTGCCAAGCCGCATCTGCACCGCATCCGCATCCCGGCCCTGGTGCTGAACGCGCGCAACGACCCTTTCGTGCCCGGCCACAGCCTGCCGCATGCCGCTGAAGTGGGCGCTTATGTGACACTCTGGCAGCCGGGTCACGGCGGCCATGTCGGCTTCCCCGCCGGCCGCCTGCCGGGCCATCTGCTCACCATGCCCGAGCAGGTTTGCGACTGGCTCTGCAAGCAACGCTGAAGGAGGTCGCCCATGGAGCTCATCGATGGATGACATTGTTCAGGCGGCCCTGAAGAAGTGGCCCAACGTCCCCCACTGCTATGGCTGGCTGGCGCTGGATGCGCGCGGCGACTGGTACATGCGCGACGAACGCATCCAGCAGGCCGGTGCGTTCCCTCAGGTCAAGGGCAGCCGCATCAACCACGACAAGCTGCGTGCCTTCATCGAGCGCAACTACGCGGCCGATGACGCCGGCTGCTGGTTCTTCCAGAACGGCCCGCAGCGCGTCTACGTCGAGCTGGAATGCACACCGTGGATCTGGCGCCTGCAGCCCGATGGCCACGTGCTGAGCCACACCGGTCTGGCAGCCACCGTCGCGTCGAGCTGGCTCGACGAGCAGGGCCGCCTCTATCTGCAGACCGATCTCGGATTCGGCCTGGTGCACACGGCCGATATGGGACCGGCGGCGGATGCCGTCGAGCAAGGGCGCTGGACGCCCATGGAACTGCCGTCGGCTGACATGCCGCAGCGCTTCGGCTTCGAGCGCCGTCCCCAAGCTTCAAAATGAGATGACCCCCTGACTCGGGGGTTAGCACCGAGCTAGGGATGGCTGGCGAAACAGCCGGGCCGGGATGATGCATTTCGATACGAGCAAGGCCTGACCCCAGGCCGCCCACCAGCTATTCCGGGAGGAGCCCATGCGGCTGATCAGTCTTCGTCGCGCCGTCGTTTGTGCGGTGCTGGGTTGGGTGGGTGCCGTGTCGGCCGCAACCGTCAACCTGTCGTCGTCCGCGAGTCATGTGACGGTCGGCTCCAGCGTCACGCTGAGCTTTGCCGTCGCAGGCCTGCACCAGGGCGGCATCGGTTCGCTCGCCGGCTTCGATCTCGACCTGCGCTACGACAACAGCCTGCTGCAGTTCCAGAGCTTTGGCTTCATCGATGCCGGCAGCGCCAGCAACATGCTCGACCTGCCCGAGCCTGCCGGCCTGGGCTTCATCGGCGATGCGACGGCCGCCAGCGGCGTTGTCGACGCCTTCGGTCTCTCGGGCAATTCGACCGCCGTGCTCGACGCGCAGCAGGCTGACGCCTTCGACTTCCTGACCCTCACCTTCATCGCGCTGCAGGCCAGCTCGGGTACTGACTTCGTCGTCGATCTGGCCGACCCGCTGCTGCAGTTCGTCGATGGCACCGGCCTGCCGATCAACCTCAGTTTCATCAGCGCCCGCGCCGCGCTCGTCATCGACCCCCAGGGCGGCGGCGGCAACACCGTCCCCGAGCCGGCGGCACTGGCGCTTGCGCTGGTCGCACTGCTCGGCGCCGTCTGGGCACGCTGGCAATCGATGCGCGCGGGCCGCGCCGCACTGGCGGTGAGCCTCGCGCTGGCGGCCCCGCTGGCCAGTCACGCCCAGACTCAGGCGGCAGCCAAGGCGGCCGAGCCCACGCCCATCGACGTGCGCGTCATCGAGGTCGCCGGCACACGCGCCAAGGTGCGCGCCGACGACGGCCGCGAGTACTGGGTCACCGTCGGCCCCGCGCTGACGGCCGACAAGGTCGGCCAGCGCCTGCGCGGCCAGGCACTGCCACGCGGCGATGCCATCAAAGTGAACGCGCCGACCTTCTCGGCGAACTGACACCTCCACCGGAGACACCCCATGAAGCCTAGCCCACAGGCGCTTGCTGCCTGGCTGCTGGGGGCTTGCGTCTGCGCGAGCCATGCCCAGACCTCGTCGCCCTTCCCACCGCCCAGCGAGGACATGGGCAAATACGTGAAGAACAGTGGCGGTGGCCTGGACACCGGCTGCACCTATCGCAGCGGCGGGCCGCTCGTCGTGCAGCTGAAGGTGCCGGCACCGGTCAACGACAGCATGCTCGACGCCGATGGCCGAATCCAGTCGGGCAAGCTCGCCAAGCTGATTGCCGACAAGGTCATTGGCCCGCGGGTCAAGGTCTCCTTCCCGGTCTACGACATCGACGACAAGGCCGTCACCGACGGTACCTACCAGCCCGAGGTGGACCGCCTGTCCTGGAACGGCGAGTTCATCCAGACCCTCTCCGGCTTCAACAACACCTGGGTGAACGACAGCTTCGAGATCGACATCGCCAAGGTGAAGTTTGCCGGCCGCGACGTCGCGCAAGGCGCGCTGAACGAGTTCAAGGTCGACATCGACACCGCCAACACCGACGAGTACTGGTGCATGAGCATCGACTGGGTGGGCGTCGAGTTCCAGGCCGCCTATCCGTTCGTGCTGGCCCACGGCATCGCGGCCAACCGCGACACCTGGCTGAACGCCGACGCCCCCGGCGTGATTGCCGAGATGGACAAGGCCGGCGTGCTGTACGAACGCTTCTCCACCGCCAACCCCAACGGCGCGGTGGCCGACAACGCCGTCGGCCTCAAGTCGCAGATCCAGGGCTACCTGGACACCTACAAGGCCAAGAAGGTCAACCTCATCGTCCACAGCAAGGGCGGCCTGGACAGCCAGGCGCTGGCCGCCATCAGTGCGCCGGCCTTCGAGGTGCTATCACTGGGCACGCTGTCCACGCCGCACCGCGGCTCGGTGGTGGCCGACCTCACGCTGCTGCAGCGCGCCGTCGCCAACATCTATACCAACAACGGCGCCGACCCCAACGGCTTCGCGCAGAGCTTCGTCAGCAGCACGGTGGCCGGCATGGCCAGCGGCTTTGGCGCCGGACCGCAGCCGCCCGGGCTGGTCGACCTGACGACGACGTCGGCCAACAACGCCATCGCGGCCGGCATCCGTGGCAACGTCGCCAACACCTACACCGTCGGCGCCGATGCCGGTCCGATGTGCGGCAGCGCGCCCACCAACGGCCAGATCGACCCGATGAACCCGATCAGCGGCGTGCCACTGATCGGCACCTACACCTACAACGCGCTGCGCCTGGCCTACCAGTCCATCTGCAGCTACGCGTCGGCCGTGCAACTCAACTTCGAGGTGCTGCCGACTTTCAACCCCGACGTTCCGCCGATCACCGTGCTGACCTATGCCACGGTGGCTGCGCCCGCGCCCAACCCCAACGACGTGGTGGTGGGCTTCACGAGCGCCAACCCCGGCTGGGGCACGCCGCTGGGCAACAACGCCAGCACCAATCACTCCACGGTCAAGAACGCGGGCAATGTCCGCAAGATCCTGGACAAGGCAATCCCGCTGCGCTGAGGCCGACATGAGCAAGACCATCCGCCCCCACCGCGCCGCCGGCCGCTTCGCCCGCCTGCTGCCACTGGCCACCGCGGCCTTGCTGGCCACGCTGCCCGCCGTCATGCCCGCCCAGGCCCAGCAAGGTCAGGCCGCCGTCGGCCTGCCGGTCACGCAGGCCTCACCCATCGTCAGCGGCCAGACCTCGGCCAGCTTCAAGCTGCCGGTGTCAGCGCTGGCCAGCATGCGCCTGCAGGTGACCGTGCCCGTGCCCGGCGTCACGCTCACTGTGCTGAACCCGCAAGGCCAGACCGTGTTCGCGCCCGGCGACCCCAACGTCGGCTTCCTGGACGGCGCCGCGCTGACGCCGCCCCTGCCCGGCGGCCAGTTCCTGACGCCCGACATCGCCACGCCCGCCAACGGCGACTGGACGGTGCGCGCCGACTTCCCCGCCTCGCCCCATCCCACCGTCGCGCTGCTCACCACCTACGCCCAGTCCACGCTGCAGGTCGGCCTGGTGCTGAGCTCGAACGTCTACCGCGTCGGCAACCCCGTGCCGCTGGGCCTGCTGGTCGTCAACAACGGCCAGCCAGTCACCGGACTGACGCCCAGCATCAGCGTCAGCAAGGACGGCGGCCCACCGCTCGTGCTGAACGCGCGCGACTCGGGCCAGCCGGCCGACTACGACGGCCTTGCTGGCGACGGCATCTACAGCCAGGGCACCGTGTTCACCGACCCTGGCACCTATCAGCTGCTCGGCGAAGTCAGCATTCCCCAGCCTGGCGGCATGGCCCAGCGCAGCGCCCAGGCCATCGTCGAGATCGTGCCCGCCAACTACCAGCTCGGCAGCGTCAGCGGCTCGGTCACCAACGGCAGCGGCGGCTGCGTGGCCAACCTGCATGTCGACACGGCAGGCAGCGCCAGCCTGGCCGGCACCTATGCCACCGCCGCGACGCTGAAGAGTGCCAGCGGCAAGACGCTGGTCAAGCGCAGCAGCGCGGCCCTCGACGCGCCGGGCGCGGTCAACACCCGCATGAGTTTCAGCGCGGCCGAGATCCGCAGCCAATTCGGTGAAGGCGGCGTGTTCAGCGTCGACCCACTCGACGTGCTGTCCTTCATCGCCGGCCAGCCCTGGCTGGAGCTGCGCAAGGCCGCGGCCTTCAGCTTCCCCAGCATCGCGCTGAACCAGCTCTGCGCCGACCCCATCGAGATCAACAGCAGCGCCACGGTCGCCACTGGACTGCGTGGTCGGTTCATCGGCCAGCTCAGCTTCACGCTGCCGATCCGCGTCACCGCGGCCGGCAACTACCAGGTGTCGTTCAAGGTCATCGACAACAAGGGTGTCGAGGTCGGTCAGTTCGGCCTCAACCCCGCGCTTGCCGTCGGCGCGAACAATGTCAACGCCACTGTGCTGGCGGATCGTCTGCAGGTCAGTGACGGCCCCTTCACCATCGACTCGGTGCTGGTCGTCGGCAGCGGCAACCGCAGCGCGCAGGCCTCGCGCGTGCCGGTGTCGAGCAGCGATTTCTCGCGCTGGCAGTTCTTCCCCACCATCACCGGCGACCTCAGCGGTGACGGCGCGGTGGGCGCGGCGGACCGCGACATCGTCACCCAATCGCGCGGCCAGGTGCCACGCGTGCCGGGCGACCGCCGCGACCTCAACGGCGATGGCAAGATCGACCTCCTCGATGCCCGAGAAGCAGTCAATCGCCAATGCGCCGCAGGCAGCTGCCCCCGCAACTGACACCGCAGCCGCGGCACTGGCTGGCTGTGTTCGCCACGGCCGCGACTTTCAGCGCGGCAGCGGCCGACATCGCCACGGTCGCTCCGCCCGAGCCGGCGCCCAGGCTGGTCCAGCAGGCGCTGACCGCCGGCGCCACGTCAAGCGTGGCGATTGAGGTCGGCGGCGATGGCAGCGGTCGCCTCGTCTTCAGCACGCTGCGCAGCAGCGTGGCGCTGAGCGCCATCGTGCTGGTCGACCCCCGCGGCACCGAAGTCTGGCGCCGCACGCCGGCCGAGCTGGGCGCTGTGCCCCGCGCGCAGACAGCGCAGCCCGCACTGGGCGAGGCCATTCCGTTGCCCGAGGTGCTGCGCCCCGTGCCCGGCCGATGGCAGCTGCGCCTGGAACGCAGCGCCCCCACCTCATCACCTGGCCAGCTGACGCTGAGCTATCGCGTGCTGCCGCGCTTTTCGCTCGCGATGTGGAGCGCGGGCGACAGCATCGCCGCCGGCCAGCCCCTGCTGCTGACGGTGCGCCCCACGGATATGGGACGCCCGGTGACGCAGCCCGCCACGCTGGCCGTGCGCGCGACGCCGCTGCAGCCGGCCGCTACCGCCGCCGAACTGCAGGCGCGCCAGGACCTGGCCGGCCCGACCGGCGCGCGCATCAGCACCGAGCCCGGCGCCTACTTCGCGCAATGGCGACCGCCGGCGGCCGGAGGCTATGAAATTCAAGCCGCCTGGCAACCGCCGGGTGCCGCCGCCCCGCTGCTCGTTGCGCGCCGTGTCCACGTCGGTGCGGCGCAAGCACAGCTCCGCTTCACGGGCCTGAAGGCCGAGGGCCTGCCGGCCTGTGTGCGCGAAGTCGTGTTGGGCTTCTCGGTGCAGCTCGACAGCGCCCCCGCGGCCGGTGCCGTCCACAGCCTGGCCGCCCGTTTGCGCGGCACGCAGGAGGCGCGTCAGGTCAGCGCCGCCGTCACACTGGACGGCCGCAGCACCGAGGTCGAACTGCGGCTGTCACGCAGCACATTGCAGGCGCTGGGTTGGCCTTTGCAACGCATCGAAGCCAGCCAGCTCAGCCGCTTCAAGCCCGACTTCAAGCTGCTGCAGACCGGCGACGCCGTCGACCTGGCGGCGCTGCTGCCGCCGGCCGCGCTCTGCCCCTGAGCGCCAGAAACGACAAGGGCTGCCGAAGCAGCCCTGTGCGGTCCAGCAAACGCCAGCGTTACTGGGCAGCCGACGCGGCCGGTGCGGCCATCTGCGGCTCGGCGAACTTGGCGCCACTGCTGTTGGTGACGTAGACGACAGCGCGGGCGATCTCGAAGTCGCTGAAGTCGCCGCCGCCCTGCGGGCCCATGCTGCCCTTGCCATTCAACGCGGAATGCACCAGAGCATCGAAACCAGTCTTGATGCGCGGGCCCCAGGCCGCGGCATCGCCGAGTTTGGGAGCGCCGGCAGCGCCGGTGGCGTGACAAGCCGCGCACTGCGCCTGGAAGACCTGCTCGCCGGTCTTCATCGTCGCGACGTCGTTGACGTCCTTGACCTCCACCTGGCCGACGCGCGCGATACGCGCGGCCACCGCCTGCGCATCGAAGGCCGCGGTGCCGGCCGCAGGCTTGGCAGCCGTGCTGACGTAATTGGCCAACATGATGATGACGATGATCGGCACCACGAAAGCGAACAGCACCGCCCAGGCGAGCTGCTTGGGCGTCTTGATCGGCCCCGTGTGGGCGTCGTCGTGGTCGTGATCGTGGCTGGCGCTCATGGATTCCTCTGGTCGACTCATCGTTCTGGCTCGCTCGTGCCGGCGCAGCGCGCGGCACGAAAAACCGGCGAATTATAGGCGGGCCAACCGAGCCACTCTGGCACCACACCCCTCGCTGCTAGAATGCGCGGCTTCGCGCCCGTAGCTCAATGGATAGAGTACTGCCCTCCGAAGGCAGGGGTTGTTGGTTCGATCCCAACCGGGCGCACCAGACACAAGCCATGCAAGTCATTGACATGCATGGCTTTTTGCATTTTTCGCCGCAAAAGGCGCCTATGGCGCCAAACTCATGTGGGCCAAAAGTGGGCCAAACCGCTTCCGGCAGAGATGCGGATCTCTGTGCATGCCGCAGTGTCCGGCGCGCGGCCATCAGACCGTCCGACGAGCCAGGCGATGAATCAGGAAACCAAGAAGGCTCACGCAGCGCGGTCAAGTACTGTCCCGGCCCGCTGTCAAGTTGACGTCGGCTCTGCAGCGGCTGGCAGCTGGGTTCCCGTGCACGAAGCCACCATCCAAGCGGGATACCTGCAGCGCCTGACGGACCGTGCGCGCTTCAACGAAGGGTGCCGCCAAACTTGGTCGCCAAGACCATCCAGCAGTTCTGTGACGGGCATGCCGAGCGCTACCTGCTCGCGTTTGCCTACGGCTATCTCGGCGACCACGACTTGCTGGCCAGAAGTACCTCCTGCTGGCCGCATTCAACCTCTTGGAGTGCGTCGGCCTTCGTCGGCGCGGTCACTGCGGACCGGTAGCGGCGCATCCGGGCTAGGTCAAGGTGGCGTGGCTGGACGCTCACGGAACATCGGCAACCAACACGCACCGTCCACGACGACGCAGAGCACTTGGCGCTGCACGATCCACCGTGCCAACATAGACGGCGGTTGGTTGCAGTACGCGCGCCACACTGCGACCAGAACCTCGGCCTCGATCATGCCGCCACCCTCGGACAGGGCCTGGCGCAGCCCAAGTAGGTGGACGCTGCGCTCTGCCTCTGGCGGTTTGTGCGTTACGACCTTGAAGCCAGGGCCTCTGCAATCGGCCGCAGCTTCGGATGACGCTGCAAGCAGCCTCTCAGAGGTGGTCAAGTGGATGGCCATCAAGGAGGCTCCAATGCCTGCGTCGTCGGCGACTGTGTCGAAGAGGGTTGTTTCACATGCGGTGTCCGCCTAAGAGCCGGGCCAGTCGGACCAGCCAACGGCTCATGAGGGTGGTGGCCACCACAGTCGGCAAGGGCGTCGGACGCCTCAGGCTCGACGAGGTCAATCGCCGGGCTGCTCGGGCGGGCAATGTGCGCTGGGAATGGGAATCGTGCCATCGCATGTCGGGGTCTCTAAGATGAGGCGCAGTGAATCAGCGCGTTAGGTGGATCCTCTTGTCGTACCGGCTCTCGCGCCTTACCCCTTGTGCCGAAGTCAGACTAGCTCGAAAGGCCGACAAGCGAGAGCTCGGACGCCTTCTCCATCCCCGGCGGTCGCCAGTTCAGGGATTCGGCGGCCGGCCTCGTACGTCCGAGACATTGGAGCCCTCCCATACGGTTTCCTGGTATCGGTTCGTCTGCCCTTTTCAACCGCATGTGTTGCGTCGACTGGTTGAGTCCGCCCCCATGACCGACCCCACCATCGCCGCTTGCCTGGTCGCGGGGAAGGTTCCTCTGATGTCATCGCCAACATCCGTACGCTGGTGTGATCTTTTCGAACGGGCGGAGCTTCTTAACACCGTAATTTTTCAGGCCTGGCAGGCGTAGCCCAGGGGGGACGCACGACTCCGAGTCGGGCGATGCTCTGGTTGGCCAGCAGAACCCCGGAGGGGGGCGGCGCGACCATCAGAAACATGATCGGAAAGGGGTGCGCAGCGTGGCTCTCAGCGACCCGCGTCAAGAGGCTCGGTTGCCCGACGTTTTCAGAGATTGCTGATCTTGCCCCTGCATAACCGGACACGGTCTATGCGCTGGTTGACGCGCTCCCGGTCTGGGTGACGCGCTGTTGATGTTGCCTGAACTCTCTGGGTGACCGCATCCGCAGGCTCGAGTGCGGATGCACGTTGGTGAAGTGCTCGAAGGCCGCGGGCAGCTGCGCCATCACCGTCTTGGCGTCGGCCAG